>CBDEGU010000001.1:0-18940 GCA_965238045.1 Bryobacterales bacterium
TTCACTGGCCCGCTCCCGGCCCGCTGGCACAAAACCAGGACTTGCTAGACTAACTGCAAGGTGGCGGACCGCCCAGGAACCGGCTTGATCGTCTTCGCGCACGGCTCACGGATCCGCGAAGCCAACGACGCGGTACGAAGGGTTGCCGGTCAAGTCGCCGAGCGCTGTGCCGTCGGGTTGTGGGAAGCCGCTTTTCTTGAACTGGCCGAACCCAGCCTCGAATCGGCCGTCCGAACGCTGGCCGGCAGAGGGGCGCGCAAAATCTTGGTCACACCGTATTTCCTAATGATGGGCGTGCACCTGCAGCGAGACCTGCCGCGAATCTTGGCCGCCATCTCGGAGCAGCATCCGGAGATTGTATTGACGGCCTCGCCGCCGCTGGACGGACACCCGGCCTTGATTGATATTCTTGCCGACCGCGTCGGTCAAGAAATCGACTGATGAGCGTGCTAGCATCACGGAAAGTTCGCCTGCTGGAATCTGTTCCGCTGAGCCGCGAAGCACGGCACTTTGTTTTCGAAGCTCTAGACCAGTCGTCGTTTGATTTCGAGCCGGGCCAGCACATCTGTTTGCGGCGCGACTTCGACGGCAAACCGGTTGACCGCTACTACTCGATCGCCTCGGCGCCTCGGGGCACCAATCGGCTGGAGTTGTGCATCAAGTCCGAACCCGCGGGCAGTCCTTTCGGTGCCCATCTGAGTTCAATGCGGCCCGGTGACGAACTGGAGTATCGCGGGCCGGCGGGAAAGTTTCATCTCGCGGCGGAACCGCGGGATTCGATATTCGTCGCGGCCGGTACCGGCATCACGCCCCTGCGGTCGATGCTACAGTATGTGACTGCCAGCGAGGGAACTCAAGAGCAAGACCGGGAACTAACTTTGATTCTGGGCGCCAAGGACCCCGAACGGCTCTACTACCGCCAGGAGTTTCAAACTCTCGCCGATCAGCGAGCGAATTTCCGTTTCTGGCCCACGCTGAGCCGTCCGCCCGAGTCGTGGACCGGCCGCCGGGGGCATGCTCATCACCATCTGGCCGATGCCTTGCGAGGACGAAACAGCGAGGTCCACGTCTATCTCTGCGGGCCTAAGGCCATGGTGGAGACCGCGCGTGAGCAACTCTCCGAGGCCGGACTTGACGACGACGCTGTTTTTTATGAAAAATTCCAGACCACTCCGACACGCTGCTGGAAACCGGCGGCCGTCGCCGGGCCCCGCGGCAGAGGGTGAGGGAAGACCGCTCGTGCCGTTCACGCTTCCCCAGGCAGACACCGAATGCATCGAATGCAAAACCTAATGCACTGTTTCGAAACCGCCGCGCGCGGTCTTGCCCCGCTCGCGCTGATGTTTATCCTGGCGCCCGCATCGAGCCAGGCGCAGCCGCCGGGCGAGATTCAACGGGTTCTACAGGCCCTTCGGGAATCCGGCGAGACGTTCCTCCAATTGATTGAGCCGCTCACCGAGGAGCAGTGGAATTTTAAGAGTCCGAATTTTCTCCGAACGATCGGCGAGGAAGCCGAGCACATCTCTCTTTCCGAGCACGATCTCATCGGAGTAGTCGTCAAGGCGATGAATACAGATGCGGATCCCGCCAAGGCGCGGGCACTTGCCGGAAAGGAAGACGAGGTGCGTGATTTCATGCTGAACCCCGAGGATCGCGCCGAAGCTTTCAAGGTGCTACGCCGGTTAAAATCGAAACCTGAAGTTCAGGAATTCTTCCCGAGGGCGCATCGCCGGGCCTTGCGGGTGCTGGAGGGCACGGCCGAACTCGGCGTTCACATCTACAAGCATCCTAGCCCGAAGTATGGCGAACTGACCGCCCTGCAGTGGTTCTACTACATCACCTATCATAAATTGCGCCACTGCGAACAGATCAAAACCATCATGGCCGAGCCCGATTTCCCTTCCGCCAAACCCGCGGGTGATTAGTCCGCCCTCCGCACCCCGCTGCCAACATCCGTTATGAAGACTCCTTTTCGACTTGATGGCCGGCGCGCCCTCGTAACGGGCGGCGCCAGTGGTATTGGAGAGTGCACCGTCCGCGCGCTCGCGGCCGCCGGGGCGTCGGTCGTCGTCGCGGATCTCCGCCTCGGCGCGGCCCAGGCGCTGGCCACGGAAGTCGGTAACGGGGCGTCGGCTCTGCGGATTGACGTCTCCGACCCAGACTCGGTCCGTCAAGGGTTCGAAAATATCGACGCGCTCGACATCCTGGTCAACAACGCGGGCGTGGGCCATGTGGGAACCATTGAGGAGACCGAACTCGAGGACTGGCGCCGTCTCTTCGCGGTCAATGCCGACGGCGTCTTCTTGGTAACCAAACAGGCGCTGAGACTGCTGCTTGCTTCCGATCATGGGTCGGTTGTCAACATGGGGTCGGTTGCCGGACTGGTCGCGGTCAAGCGCCGCTTTGGCTACTGCGCCACCAAAGGGGCCGTGGTGGCCCTCACCCGGCAACTGGCGGGGGACTATGCCGGCCGGTTGCGGGTCAATTGCATCTGCCCAGGCACGGTGCACACGCCCTTCGTGGAAGAGTATCTTGAGAAGTACCACAAGCACGAGAAGGATAAAGTGCGCGCCGAAGTCCACGCTCGCCAGCCTATCGGCCGCATGGGGAAACCGGACGAAATCGCCCACATGGTCCTCTATCTCTGCTCGGACGAGGCCGAATTCGTGACCGGCTCCATTCTCACCATCGACGGCGGTTGGACGGCCCTCTAGCCGTCCCGTGGCGCCGATCGTCACCGAGCTGATCCGCTCTCCTCGCCCGTCCCATCAGCGGCCATGAGGAACCGGACCTCTCGAGGCAGGGCTCGTCTCGGACACCCGTTGGCAACGGTTCCCTCGACCATCTACACTTGGTTACGTTACCGGCGGGTGCCCGGCCAGTGGCTGGCGCGCTCCATTCTCCGCATTCCGCCCCTACAAATACAACTCACATGAAACGTCTTCCGGCACTCATCGTTTTCGCCGCCTTGCTGTGGACCGCCGCGCAGATTTCCACTTGGGGAAGTAACTACCCCACACCCGCCGGCGAGTACACCTTTGAGGCTTCCCGCCGCGGATTTCCCGCAATCGATTATCCCGGGCCGTTGACCTATCTCGACATGGTTCGCATTCTCTTGCGGCGCGAGGGCGACTTTCACCTGCCGCTTACGGTTTCGTTCCGGGAATGGCGTATGGCCAAGCAGCCCGACCTTTGGACGCTCGATCTTCCCGGCGTGCTCAAGATCCGCGTGAATGATCAGAGACTGGAGATCGTCTCGCGACCGGCGCGCCTGACCCTGGGAGTGCTTGAAACATTCAATTTGCCGGTAATTCTGCGGAATGAACACTCCACTCCGATCGACGTGAAGATGATCGCCACGATCGGTGATGGCGGGCCCACCGACCGCTGGATCGCGCGGCCGGGTCTCAACTATGCGGTGCTTAACTTGCGGCCTCTCTCGGCCGAAGCCACAAGGCTCGACATCCGCGTGTATGCAGGCAAGGAATTGCCCGCCGCCGGATCGCCTCCCGAGAGCCGGGTCAGCGCGCGGCTGAGCGTGCCGGTTTCGATCGTGGGGTGGGGGATGCTGCTGGTGAAAACAGCTGAGCGGGGCGCGCCGGTAGCGGCGCGGGTCTACCTGCGGGGCTCTGATGGGCTGGCCTATGGGCCTCAGGGGCGTTCGGGCGAAGAGACGCTTTCGCGCATTACCTGGACCCATGGCGACTACTTCTACTACAGCAGCGGCGAGCACGAGATTCGCCTGCCCGCCGGCATTGCCACGATCGAGGCCGTCCGCGGCATCGAATACGCGCCCACCAAGAAGGCTGTCCAGATTCGCGCGGGGGAAACCAGCGAGGTGACTCTCGACCTTGAGCGGCTGACCGACATGGCCGCCAAGCATTGGTATGCGGGCGACGTTCACATTCACATGAATTACAACGACCACGAGTTCATCACGCCGCAAGATATCCGTCAGCAAATTCTCGCCGAGGATCTCAACTACGCCAATCTCGTTGTCGCCAACTCCACCGGCGCGCAGATTCACGACGAGCAGTATTTCGAAGGGCGCCCGCACCGGCTGAGCGATCCGAGGCACATTCTTTTCTGGGGCGAAGAGATGCGCAACGCCGGTCCGTATGGCCACATGTGTCTGATTGGGCTCCAGCAGCTCGTCCGGCCGCTCTACACCGGTTTCCAAGATACATCCCAGCCCCACGACTATCCGCCCAATCACGTGCAAGCGCTGCGGGCGAAGCAGCAGGGCGGCGTTGCCAGCTACGCCCACCCTGGTTATCGGTTCACCTCGGATCCGGACACCGTGAGCGCCGCTGAGCTGCCGGTCGATCTCGCGCTGGGTTCGGTACAGGCCATGGACGTGATGAGTAACTCGAATGAAGACGGCTCGACGCCCTACTGGTATCGCCTGCTCAACACCGGGCTGAGGTGCGCGATCTCGGCCGGCTCGGACAGCTTTACCAATCGCCGCCATCACTGGATTCCCGGAGGACACCGCGTTTACGTCCAGACGGGCGGCGCGCTCAACGCCGCGGACTGGGTCCGCAACTATGGCGCGGGGCGGAGTTTTGCCACGAACGGGCCGATGCTGCAATTCCGCGTCAACGGAGAGCTGCCCGGAGCGGAATTGGATCTGAAGTCGGGCGAGATCGTTCGGGTCGAAGCCTCGGCGACATCGTTTGTGCCGATGGACCGGCTTGAGATCATCCTCAACGGCGAGGTCGTAGCGAGTGTAGCGGCCTCGGGCGACCGTAGCTCCGTCCAGTTGTCGAAAGAGTTGAACGTCAGCGAGGGCGCCTGGATCGCCGCGCGCGTACGCGGTCCGTTCCACCGCTACTTGGTCAACGATACCTATCTCTACGGCCACACTAGCCCGGTGTATCTCACCGTTGACGGCCGGGGGGCCGCCCGCAAAGCCGATGGCCAATTCTTCGTCGAATGGATCGATCAACTCATCGCGAAGATCGAGATCCGAAACCGCTTTGCCTCCGCCGAGCAGAAGCAAGAAGTTGTCGAACTCTTCAAGAAGGCGCGGGCGTACTACCAAGGGATCGCCGCCCAGGGCCGCTAGCGGAACATGTCTCACAGGCGCTGCCGGATCGCGAACAGTTTTGTGTACTCCGCACCGGGGCGGGAAGCCCCGTTCAATGGGAGACTCATCCGATGGGAGACAATAGAGCCATGTCCGACTCAGCTACAACGCGAAGAAGCTTCCTGACCACAACCATCGCAACGGGTGCCGCGGCGTCCATGGCCGCGCGGGCGGCTGCCCGCCCAATCGCACTGGCAGCCGCGAGGCCGAACCGCGTTCTCGGTGCCAACGACCGCGTCAACCTCGGCTTCATTGGCGTCGGCGGACGGGGCCGGGGCCATCTGCGCGATGTCATGGAACGCTCCCAAGAGAAAGCCGATGTGCAGGTGGTGGCGGTGTGCGACATCTACTCGAAACGCAAGACGATCGCGCGGGAAATCGCCAGCGTCGAGGCCAAGAACGTCTATCACGAATATCGAGAAATTCTCGCGCGTGACGATGTCGACGCCGTTGTCATATCGACCCCCGATCACTGGCACGCGCCACAAGCACTGGCCGCGCTCGACGCGGGCAAGGACGTCTATCTCGAAAAACCAATGACCTACACGCTCTACGAGGCGCAAGAACTCGCCAAGCGTGTCAAGACCCACAAGCGGGTCTTGCAAGTGGGCAGTCAGCATCTCTCGGACCAGCGCTACCACCGCGCCCGCGAAATCATCGAGAAGGGCTGGATCGGCAAGCCGCTGTGGATGCAGAATTCCTATTCCCGCAACTCGCTCCACGGTGAGTGGAATTACAAGATCGACGAAGAAGGCACGCCCGAGAACATCGACTGGAAGTTATTTCTCGGCCCCGCTCCAGACCGGCCGTTCAGTCAGGACCGCTTCTTCCGCTGGCGGAAATACTGGGACTATTCCGGCGGTATCGCGACGGATCTGTTCTACCATCGGCTGGCGCCTCTCGCATTTGCCGTCGGCATGGGATTCCCGACGCGAGTGAGCGCCCATGGCGGCATCTACGTTCACAAGGACCGCGAGGTCCCCGATACCTACGCGACCACCATCGAGTACGACGATCACTACGCCGTGCTTTCTGCCTCGATGGCCTCGTCGGCCGCCAATCAGGGTTTAGCACCGGCCATATATGGCCATGAAGCTTCGATTCAATTCGTCTCCGGCGCCTTGGTCGTGCTGCCGGAATTTCAGTTCCGCAAGAAGTTTGAAGCCGCCACGGGCCATCCCGAGCTAGTGATTCCGGTCGAGAAGAGCGACTTGCCCGCGGACCATAGCGCCAATTTCCTCAATTGTGTTCGCTCCCGCAAGCAGCCGGTTTTCAATGCCGAGATGGGCTATCAGGTGATGACCGCAATCGCGCTCGGCGTACGCTCCTACCGCGAGAGCAAGATGATGGCGTTCGACCCCCGGCGCGAACTCGTGATCGAGCAGGCTCCGGCGCGGCCCGCCTACGAAGGCGCGGGAACAAACCTCAAAGAGCCGCCGCGCCGCTAGAGTCGCGCCTGCAGGTTCTTCAAGGCCCGCACCGCCTCTTGCGCGACTTCGAGGTCTCGGTCGTGGGTGAGCTTTTCCAGGTGCGACATGCTTTGCTGGTTGCCACTGATCGAGATGACATAGGCGAGGTGCTTCTTCTGATGCGCGGTCCCGCTGGTCAGGGGACGGTAGAGCTGCCGCAGCACGTCGGGGTCGCGGGCGAGCTCGGTCAGGAACGGCCGGGCCTCCAAGCGGTGAAAAGAAGAATTGAGCCCATCGTAGAGGTAGGCTAGAAAGCTCTGGTCGCCCAGGCTCACCGCGCCAAACGCCATCGACAGCCGGGCGGATTCGTTCTTCTCTTTCGCGAACGCGTCGAGGATGGTCTTCAGATCATCGCGATTGCCAAGTCTGCCGAGCCCCTCGGCCGCGGCGGCGCGAAGCTGCTTATCCTTGTCGCGCAGATAGCTCGAGAACAGCACCCGCAGCGACGGCTGGGGCAGCTTCGCAAGCGCGATGAGCGACTGTCGCCGGATTCGTTTCTTGCGGCTGCGCCGGAGCAGATTCTCAAGTTCTGGAACCGCTTCGGTCACCCGCAGCTGACCCATCGTCCGCACCACTTCATACTGCACGTCCTTGTCAAGGTCATTCAGCAGGAATGTGAGTTCCGGCCCGACGCTGCGATCGCCGATTTTCTTGATGGCGCGAACCGACTCCAGAATCACGGTCGTGTCGCGAGACCGCAGCGCCTCCATGAGCTGAGAAAGCGCGGGTTTGGCGCGCAACACTCCCGCCGCGCGAGCGGCGTTGGCGCGCGATTCCATGCTTGTTCCGCCGGTGATGACTCGCGCGATCGCCGAGGTTGTTGCCTCGTCTATAGCCAGGTACGGGTCGACGATTTTGGGTTCGGGTTTTGAAAACCTTCCCTTGATGTTGCCCCCGAGCGACTTCAGAGCGGCCGTCCAGCCGGTCTTTATATAGCCGGGGTAGTAGAAGTTCACCAGTCCATCGACGGCAATAATCTGAATCTGCGGCGTCGAGTCACGTGTCGCCGTCTGGAGCGGCTCCAAACTATGCCGGGTGCCGATGCGGAGAATGGCGCCAGTCGCTTCGGCGCGAACATCCAGCACGGGGTCCTTGATCAGTTCGGCCAGGGCGGGTATGTCGTCTGAATTTCCTTGCTTGCCTAGTTTCGACGCCGCTTTCTCGCGAGTCTTCGGGTCGGAACTCCGCAACCCCTCGACTTGTGCCGGGAGACCGGGCGAGGAGAGGAAAAACAACATCAGACCCAGAAACGGAAGAGCCGGTCCTAGAGTTTTCTTCACGAGGAATCCTCCGTGATGCCGTACAACCATTCGGAACACGAACCGCAGCGCCGGCCACCGAATGTATTCATTATATGTACTCCACTTCCACTCGCCGGTCGATGAGACCCGCATCGTATCCCAGACCTAACAGTTTTCTGGCCGCCTCCATCACTTCCGGCGCCATATCGACGGTGTGATGATTCACATACATCCCAACAAATTTTTCAGCCGTCGGACGTTCCAGTCCGCGCGAGAACTCCAGGGCGTAGGCCAGCGCCTGCTCGCGGTGGTCGAGCGCATACTGGATACTTTCCCGCAAGCAGCGGCAGCATTCCCGCTGGATCTCGGGCGACAGGGAGCGAAGAATCACGTTGCCGCCGAGGGGCAGCGGGAGGTCGTACTTTTCCTTCCACCACGCGCCCAGATCGACGACCCGGTGCACCCCGGACTGCTGGTAGACGAGCTGACCCTCGTGAATCACCAGAGCGGCGTCGGCCTGGCCACTAGTCACGGCCGCGATCACCTCGTCGAAGGGAACGACCTTGGCCTCGAAGTCAGGCTCGTACAGTTTTAGCGTCAGGTAGGCGGTGGTTTGCAGCCCCGGTACGGCGATGGTCTTGCCCTTCAGTTCCGAGGCTGCGATAGGGCTGTTCGCCACCACGATCGGCCCGTAGCCGTCGCCCACGCTTGAGCCCGCGGCGGTGAAGATATACTTGTCGGCGACATAGGGGTAGGCATGGTACGAAATGGCCGTCATCTCGTACTTGCCTTCCAGCGCCGCGACATTCAGCGTCTGAATGTCGCTGAGTTGATGCTCGAAGCGGACCAGCGGCGAGCGGATTTTCTCGGTCGCCAGGCCGTAGAACATGAACGCGTCGTCGGAGTCCGGGCTGTGGGCGATGACGATCTTCTGTTGTGAAGCACTCATGATTTCTCAATGTTGAATTTACAAACCGTCATGGACCAGTCTCACCCGATAACGCGTTGTTAGTATGGGAAAAGGGCCGGAGGCTGCCATTTTACGTTGACGAAATCGCGAAACAGATGGTTGCGGCCATACCGGCGGGTGTTGCTTCAATGTACCAGAGCCGCCCGGCTGGAAAGCCCCCTGGGGGTATGACACAATGTCTGACGTTGATACAGCGCCCATTCTCGTGGGCGTGAGCGATCTGTTCTTCGCGACTAGGATCTCGGAGACGGCCAAACAGGTCGGCGCAAGGGTCGGCTTCGCCGGCGCTGCCCCGCAACTGCTCGCCAAGATCTCGCCTTCGACGCGACTGATGATCGTCGATCTGAATTCAAAAGCACTCGACCCAGTAGCGACGATCGCAAAGCTCAAAAGCGATCCAGAGTTGGCGTCGATTTCGATCACCGCATTCGTCAACCACGAGTGCGCCGATCTGATCGAAGCAGCGCAACAAGCCGGATGCGACCAGGTTCTCAATCGCGGAGCATTTTCCGCCCAACTGGCCGGCCTGCTCAAGCGGCACTGCTAGAAAGGGAAGTGCTGAACGCAGGTCCGCGGGTCACGTAGCCGCGCATCCGGCCGTGAACCGCACGAGTTCATTAAGCTTTTCGCGTGCGTTCCCGGAATCGATCGACTCGGCGGCCGCCACTGCCCCTGTCTTGAAATCCGTCGCCTGGCCCGCCGCCACAAGCGCCGCGGCCGCGTTGGCGACAACGATATCACGTCTCGGTCCCGGTTCACCTTTCAAGATCGATTGAAGAATGGCGGCGTTTTCGGCGGCATCGCCTCCGGTGAGATCCTCCGGTTGCGACACGGCAAGACCGAAATCATCGGGCGTCACGGTCTTCTCGGTCACCTCTCCGGCGCGAACCTCGGCGATAAATGTCGGCCCGGTGGTGGTGATCTCGTCCAACCCATCGCTACCGTGGACCACGAATGCGCGTTCGACCCCGAGCTGCGCCAGCGCCTGAGCGAGCAGCGGAACCAGCCTTCGTTCGAACACGCCAACCACTTGGGCCGCCGCGCCCGCCGGGTTCGTCAGCGGACCGAGCAGGTTGAATACCGTGCGCATCTTTAGCTCCGCCCGCACCGGTTGCGCGTGCCTCATGGCCCCATGGATCTTGGGCGCAAACAAGAACCCCATGCCCACCTCGTCAATCGATCGGGCCATCTGCTCCGTCGTGAGATCGATGCGGACGCCAGCCGCCTCGAGCACATCGGCGCTCCCTGACCGGCTGGAGATGGAACGATTGCCGTGCTTGGCGACGCGGACGCCCGCGCCGGCGACAACAATCGCGCTGGCGGTCGAAATGTTGAATGTCCGCGAGCCGTCGCCGCCCGTGCCGCAGGTATCGACAAGCTCCGATGCCGGCGTCCGAGTCGGAATCGGGGCGGCGTGCTCACGCATGGCCCGCGCGAAACCGGCGATCTCATCCGCGGTTTCGCCCTTCATCCCTAGCGCGACCAGCAGAGCGCCGATGGATACCGGCGTTGCCTCGCCGCGCAGAATTTCGTCCATCACCTCGGCGGATTCTTGCTCGCTCAGATGCTCTTTTCGATGTACTTTGTGGAGTGCTTCGAGCAGCTTGCCCATCAGTTTGCTTTCCCCTCCGCCGATACTCTACTATTGAGAATTACCCTCCGATTTTATCCCCCCGATCCTAGCACGCGCCGCTAAGGTGTCATGAAAATTCACGAGTACCAGGCCAAGGAGATTCTCCGGCAATATGATGTCCCGGTTCCCCGGGGGCAAGTCGCCTTGACCGCCGGGGAAGCGCGCAAGGTGGCCGAGGAACTCGGCGGCCGGGTCGTGGTCAAGGCCCAGATCCACGCCGGCGGGCGCGGCAAGGGCGGCGGCGTCAAGCTCGCCGATGATGCCAATGCCACGGCGGAGATCGCCGGCCAGATCCTCGGTATGACGCTGGTCACTCATCAGACCGGACCCGAGGGCCGGCTGGTGAAGCGCGTGCTGGTCGAGGAAACTCTGCCGATCGGCCGCGAGCTCTACCTGGGAATTGTGCTCGACCGAAAGCTCGAACGGCCCGTTCTGATGGCCTCTTCCCAGGGCGGCATGGATATCGAAGAGGTCGCCGCCAAGACTCCAGAGCTCATTCTCAAGGAAACCATTGATCCCGGCCTTGGCCTGATGCCCTACCAGGCGCGCCGCCTCGCTTACGCCATGAATGTAGCCGGACCGGCCGTCGCCGGGACGGTCGGCGCCATGCTGGCGCTATCGAAGGCCTACGCGGCGACAGACGCGAATCTTCTCGAGATCAATCCCTTCGTCATCACCACCGACGAGCGGGCCGTGGCGCTCGACGCCAAGATGGACTTCGACGACAACGGCCTGTTTCGCCACGAGGCTCTCGGCCAGTACCGCGACCTCGACGAGGAAGACCCGCTCGAAACCGACGCTGCTGCTTACAATCTGAACTACATCAAGCTCGACGGCAGCATCGGCTGCATGGTCAACGGCGCGGGCCTGGCCATGGCGACGATGGATATCATCCAGTACGCTGGCGGCAGCCCGGCGAACTTTCTCGATGTCGGCGGAGGAGCCAGCGCGGACCAGATCAAGAATGGTTTCCGCATCATCCTCTCCGACCCCAATGTGAAAGCCATCTTGATCAACATCTTCGGGGGCATTCTGCGGGTCGATGTGCTGGCCGAGGGCGTGGTCGCCGCCGCCCGCGAGCTTGAGATCCGGGTGCCGATCGTGCTTCGTCTCGAGGGCACCAATGTAGAGAAGGGCCGCGAGATTCTCAAGAACTCTGGGCTCGATTTCACCGTCGCTCCCGAGATGAAAGCCGCCGCCGAGCAAGTCGTCGCGCTTGCCAAGCAGAGTCCAGCATGAGCATCCTCGTAGACGAAAATACGCGCATCATCGTCCAGGGCTTTGGCAAGGCCGGCTCGTTTCACGCCCAGCAGTGCATCGACTACGGTGCCAAGATTGTCGGCGGCATTCGGCCCGGCAAGGGCGGCAGTGAACAGCTTGGTCTGCCGGTCTTCAACACCGTGCAAGAAGCCGTCGGCGCGGTACAGCCGGCCGCCTCGATCGTTTTTGTGCCGGCCGCCGGGGCGGCCGATGCCATTCTTGAGGCTGCCGAGGCCGGTATCGAACTCGTTGTTTGCATCACCGAAGGCATCCCGGTGCAGGACCTGGTCAAGGTCAGCTACCGGCTGCGCGGAAGCGAAACCCGGCTGATCGGGCCGAATTGTCCGGGCATCATCTCGCCTGGCAAGTCGAAGCTCGGCATCATGCCTGGCTATATTCATAAGCAGGGCAACGTGGGCGTGGTCTCGCGCTCGGGCACGCTGACCTACGAAGCGGTCGGCCAGTTGACGCCGCTCGGCATCGGGCAATCGACTTGCATCGGTATTGGCGGCGATCCGATTATCGGCACCAGCTTCGTCGACGCGCTCGAGCTGTTCAACGACGACCCCGACACCCATGCCATTCTGATGATCGGCGAAATCGGCGGCTCGGCGGAAGAAGAAGCCGCCGCCTTCGTCAAGGAGCGCGTGAAAAAACCTGTCGCCGCGTTCATCGCCGGACGCACCGCGCCTCCTGGCCGCCGCATGGGCCACGCCGGCGCGATCATCTCGGGCGGCAAGGGTACGGCCGCCGAAAAAGTAGCCGCGCTCGAAGCAGCGGGCATCGCCGTCTCCGGGTCACCCGCCGAGATGGGCTCGACGTTGGCTAAGCTACTGTAAGGAATTCCATACTCCGCATCAGGCAGCCTCACCGACCGGACACTGGTTCCGCGTGGTCGCCGCCTGGCCTTTCCTACAATAAAATCATGGCCGTAGAACAGACATTCACCATCATCAAACCAGACTCGACAGCCGCCGGGCACATCGGCGAGATCATCACGGAAATTGAGAAGGCTGGGTTCGAGATCCTCGCGATGAAGAAAACGCGGCTGACCCGGTCCCAAGCCGAGGCCTTCTACCAGGTCCATCGCGAACGACCTTTCTTCGATTCCCTGGTCGCGTTCATGACCGAGGGTGAAATCGTCGCCATGGCGCTCCGGCGCGAGGGCGCCATCGCCGGACTGCGGGAACTTATGGGCGCCACCGACTCGGCCAAGGCCGCTGTGGGAACCATCCGCAAGAAGTTTGGCGCCGACATCGAGCGCAACGCGATCCACGGCTCGGACGCTCCCGAGACGGCCCGAGACGAACTCAGCTACTTCTTTACGCAGCTTGAATTAGGGCGCTGAGCTGGCTGGCTCAGCGTGGTTTTGCGGGCTGTTCTTCAGCCTGCTCGTCGAACTCTTCTTCCAATAGCGGGCCGAGGTCTTCGGCTTCGTCGAACGTGATGGTCGCGTCAGCGGAGAACTTGCGGTAGAGCCGGAATTCTACATCATTGCGCGCCAGCAATTTCCCCTGGCGCAACCGCACGCGTGCTTTCAGCGGCAGCAAGAAGCTCCGCCCGCTGATCTCGGTGTAGTCGTAGTCGAGGCGGCTCTGGGCCGATTGCAGACCGAAATCGCGGGGAATATTCTCCGCTTCGGTGTAAATGCGTAACACCTGCTCGGTCTCCTTGTCGATGTAGACCAGACCATGATACCCGGTAATGATCGTGTCGGCCTTGGCGACGCTTAGCGACCAGCGCGAGCGGCTCTTGAGCACGCGCAGCGTGAACACATAGACGGCGCGGCCTCTCAACAGCGAGTGCCGCGCCCAGCCGAATTGAGCTTTCGTTCTCTCGTCGAACAACTGGGCCAGCATGCTGCCGAACTCTCCGGTGCTGGTCGTTCCCCCGAGGTCGTGCATCTTGGCTTGTGTGATCCGATTGTTCACGCTGATGACGTCATAGTTTTCATGATGGTCGAAATAGCTGACACGGGTCTTGACCTCGTCCTGCTTGAGCCAGTCCATTTCCAGACCGCTCGGGTCGACATATCGCCGGGTCACTTGCAAGCAGACAAAGTCCGGCAGGTTATCGGTGTAGGCGAGCGCGTTGGCGCGGGCCTCGGCGATGATTCTCGCTTGCTCTTCTTCCGATGGCGGCGGAGGCTGATCGGGTCCGGGCGGCTTGTTCGCTTCCACGATCCGAGGCGCGGGCATGGCCCGGCTGCGCGTTTGCAGCTCCCGCAGAACCTTCAGCGTTCGCGAACCGGCGCCCATGCCCTGAAATTCTTCGATGAGCGCATCGCTAAGAGCGAAACGGAGTTTTTGGCTCTTGAGATATCTTGAAATTTCCCGGTCTTGCAGGCCCTGCTCAATGGAGGATTGCAGCATGTCCCGGAGCTGCTGGTAGCTAAGACCCTGCTGAGCCCACACCACCGCTCCGCACAAGCACATCACCGCCAGCAATCGCTTCACGACCCTATTGTAGCCGAGAAGTTTCGCGGTTTCGGGTGATGCTTCAGGTGAGGCGGCCAGCGAATGGGAGCGCCGCCGAAATCGCGAACGCCGGACGGGTGTTTCAGATATAATTGCCGGTAACAACGAAGCGGGGGCTTTCCATGAAGAAACATCTTGCGATTCGGCTTGTCTTGCTATGTGCCGCCGCGGCGGCGTTTGCCGGAGCCTATCACCGGGCCGCGACGGCCGAGCGCATGCTCGAGACCGCGAACCGCTTCGTGCATTCGCTCGACGCGGACCAGAAGTCTCAGGCGCTGCTCGAGTTCGGCTCGGCAGGCCGCACAAAGTGGCATTTCGTTCCCGACAACAATTTCAAGAATACATACGGCTATGGCCGGCGCGGCGTTACCTACAAAGTGATGACGCCCAAGCAGCAGCGCCTGGCGAACGCTCTTCTCAGCTCTGGCCTGAGCCCGGACGGCATGATGAAAGCGATGACCATCATGAGCCAGGAGGACCGGCTGCGCGTGCTTGAGAGAGACACCACGGGCCGGCGAGACGTGGACAAGTATTACGTCTCGATCTTCGGCACGCCTTCGCCGGCCGGCACCTGGGGCTGGCGCGTCGAAGGGCACCACATCTCGCTGCACTACACTCTCAAGGGCGGCAAACTCGTCTCCGCCGCTCCGACCTTCTTCGGCGCCAACCCGCACCGCGTCGAGGGCGGATTCCGCATTCTGGGCCGCGAAGAAGACCTGGGGCGCGAGCTGGTGAAGTCTCTGACCTCCGCGCAGCGCAAGTCCGCGGTGGTCGCCGATGTCGCCTATAGCGACATCCTTACCAAAGCCGACCAGCGAGCCAAACTCGAAAATCAGCCCCGCGGCTTGGCCGCTTCCGATATGACAGCCGCGCAGCGAACCTTGCTTATGGCCATCATCGACGAGTACGTATACAACGTGCCCGCCCCGGTGGCGGCCGATCGCATGAAAGCCGTCAAGGCTACCGCCGATAAGGATCTGCTCTTTGCCTGGGCCGGCAGTATCGAGCCCGGCGCCGGCGATTACTATCGTGTTCAGGCGCCGGCCTTCCTGATCGAGTACGACAACACCCAGAACAACAACAACCACTCCCATCTCGTTTGGAGAGATTTCGCCGGCGACTTCGGCCTCGACGTGCTGGCGATGCATCACCGCCAAAATGATCACGGTCTGGGCAACATCGTGGCCGCCGACTAAAGAGCGACCATCGGCGGCTAACGCTGCTGGCGGAAGTGGCATCCCACCTCGCTTAGATTGGCAATAACCGTGTGGCCGCGGCCCGAGAGGACTTCGTGGCTTTGATGGCCGTGGGGAATCAACAAACAGTTCCATCCCAACTCGTCGGCGATCTCGGCGTCGTGGGTTGTATCGCCGATATACAACACGCGCCCGGGTTCGGCTCCGAGCATGGCCTGCAACTCGCGCGCCTCTGCGAGCTTGCCGGCGGCGTGCTGATTCGACAACGCCATTACGTTCGCGAAATACTCCTCGAGTTCATAGTGCCGCAGCGAGAGCATGAGTGCTTCGCGGTACGAGGCCGACAGGATCGACGCGCCCACGCCCTGCTTCCTAAGCACTTCCAGCAGAGGCCGCGCGCCGGGATGCAGCTCACATTCGTTCACGCGACTGTCGAAATGGGAGAGGTAGTGCTGAGAAATCCGTACGAATGAAATCACCTCGAAGTCGAATCCCAAGTCCCGATACAGATCTTGCACCGGGAAACGAAAGTGACGGCGATAGGTTTCTTGGTCGATCGCCGGCTTGCCGTACTTCGCCATGACACGGTTGGCCGACTCGACGGCAAGATCAATGTCATCGATCAGCGTGCCGTTCCAGTCGAACACAACATGGTCGTAGCGAAGGCTCATCGCTTCCTTTCGCGGCGTCTGGCGTGAAGAGGCAACTCAGCCTTCCACCGCACGTCTGAGCTTGCGCATGCCGCCGAGCCAGCGGTCGTAGTTCTCCGCTTTGCTCTGGAAGTACCCAGCCACCTCCGGGTGGGGCAGGATCATGAACTGCTCACGGTCGAGTCCCTCGATTACGGCGTCGGCCACTTGGTCAGGAGAGAGCGCGGTCTCGGCCAAGAAGTGCAAACTTTTCGCCCGGTCCAGCAGGCGAGTGCGCACGCCTTGGGGGCACACACATGAGACCTTGATGCCGGCATCTCCGTAGGTCATAGCAACCCATTCGGCGAACGCGCGGGCCGCGTGTTTGGTAACGGCGTAGGTGGCCGATCCGATTTGGGTGAGCAAACCAGCCGCGGAGACCACATTCAGTAAATAACCTTCTCCGCGCTCGACCATGCCGGGCAGCACGGCCCGGGCCGCGTAGACGTGCGCCATGGTGTTCACGTTCCAGCTTGCCAGCCAGTCGTCGTTCGAGGTTTCCACGCCGCCATCGACAAGAATTCCGGCGTTCGAGCAAAACAGATCAATGCGGCCGAACTGCTCGTCGACATGGGCCACCAGAGCCGCCACGTCTGACTCCTCGGCGACATTCGTCTTGACAGCGAGCCCGCCAATTTCTTTTGCGACGCTCGCCGCCGCTGCCGCGTCCAAATCCGCGACTACGACCACTCGCGCCCCTTCCGAGGCGAATTTCCGGGCCAGAGCTCGGCCGATGCCCCGCCCGCCTCCGGTGACCACGGCGACCTTGTCGTTGAGTTTCATAAGCGATTCCCTGCCGGCGAAAGCCCAGCTGGTGCAAGCACCGTGCGTCCGATTATACTTCAGCCGCGTCGCTAGATTTGCGCCAGTCCCAGGCGCCGAAGCAATGCATCCGGGTCGGGGTCCCGGCCCATGAACCGCCGGAAAAGTTGCGCCGGGTCCTCACTATCGCCCCTGGCGAGAATCGACTCGCGGAATGACTGGCCGGTCTCGCGGCTAAAGATGCCTTCCACGGCGAACCGCGTGAACGCGTCGGCGTCGAGTACTTCGGACCACTTGTAGGAGTAGTAACCGGCCCCGTAGCCGACCGGACTCGAGAACAGATGCGAGAAGGCGGCGATCATGGCATGTTCGGGAGGCAGCTTCGCCGGGGCGAAGGATTGCAGAATATTGAAACAGTACCGTATCACATCGCCGTCTTTTTTCGGGTCATAGTCGACATGCAATGCCAGATCAAGCGTGGCGAAACTGAGTTGGCGCATCTGATGATTCGCCGCCCGGAAGTTCCGCGCTTTTTTCATCTTGTGAAACAGCTCCTCGGGAATCGGTTCGTTTGTCTCATGGTGACGAGCGAACAGATGCAGCGCCTCTCGTTCCCAGCACCAGTTTTCCATGATCTGAGACGGCAACTCGACAAAGTCCCAAGCCACGTTCGTGCCCGCCAGGCTGCGCACCTCGACGCGGCTCAGCAGGTGATGCAGCAGATGACCGAACTCGTGGAAGATGGTCTCGACTTCGCGATGCGTCAGCAACGCCGGCTTGTCGCCAACCGGGGGCGTCTGGTTCCCGCAGATGATGCCGAGATGCGGATGGGATCCTCCGGGCACGCCGGTCAGCAGTGAGTCCATCCAGGCGCCGCCGCGCTTGTTCTCGCGCGGATAGAAGTCGGCGTAAAACGACGCCAGCGCTTCGCCCGCCGCGTCACTGCCCGCTTCGCCCTCACCCGCCTCGTCGTAGATCGTGAAGTAGCTTACGTCCGCATCCCAAGCCGGAACCCCGCTCTCCTCGCGCACCTCGATTCCATACAGGCGGCGGACCAGCTCGAACATGCCTTCGAGCACCTTTTCGAACGCAAAATACGGGCGCAGCTCTTCCTCGTCGAAGTCATAGCGCGACCGGCGCATTTTTTCGGCGTAGTAGCCGACATCCCAGGGCTCGATCTCCGCGTCGCCGCCGCCCTCGGTTGCACGCCGATAGGCGAGCAGTTCGCTGTTTTCTTGCTGGAACGGCGCGCCGGTTTTCTGCTTGAGCGTATCGACGAAAGCTCTAGCGCGGCCACCGTCGCCGGCCATGCGGTCTTCGAGGACGAGGTCCGCGAAATTCTTGTGCCCGAGTAGCTGGGCCTTTCGCTTTCGCAACTCCAGAATACGGGCTACGAGCTGGCGATTGTCATAGGGCTCGGCGGCCGACCGTGTGCTGAACGCACGGTAAATCTTTTCGCGGATCGAGGCGTCGTCGAGATAAGTCATCACCGCGACGTAGCTCGGGCCCTGGAGCGTGAACCTCCATCCGGGTTTGCCCTTCTTCTCGGCGTCTTGACGAGCCATGGCGACGGCCGTGGGAGGCAGCCCCGCGAGCCGGGCTTCGTGTTCGATGATCAGTTCAAAGGCGTTCGTGGCGTCGAGGACGTTTTCACTGAACTTCGTAGTGGTCTTGACGAGCTCGATATTGAGCTCAGTCAGCCGGGCTTTGCCCTCGGCGTCGAGATCGGCGCCGGCGCGCTTGAACCCATCGAGCGTTTTTTTGAGAAGGCGAGCCCGCGTCCCGGCGAGCGCTTTCGCTTCCCCTGTCTGGGCGAAACGCTTGAGCTGTTTCCAGAGCCCTTCGTTGAGAGGGATCTTGGAGTAGAACTCGCCCACCTTGGGCTGGATGGCGTTGTAGGCGGCCCGCAGTTCAGGATACGTAGCCACCGATTCGAGATGTCCGGCAATACCGGCGGCATACTCAAGCCGCTCGGTTGCGTTCTCGAGCGCGAGCAGAGTGTTGTCGAAGGTTCGCGGCCCGTCGTCCGCCGCCAGACGGTCGAGCTTCGTCTGAGCGTCAGCCAGAAGCGCGTCCACCGCCGGCTCGACATGCTTGGCTTTGATCTGGTCGAAAGGAATCTTAAATTCGATCGCAAGAAGTGGATTCACCGCC
>CBDEGU010000002.1:0-189728 GCA_965238045.1 Bryobacterales bacterium
AGATCGCCTCCTCCGATTTACTCTGCGCCGCCTCCGGTTCGCCACGGTCGACTTGGCTGGCAATAAACCCCGGGGTTTCGTCATCGGTTTCACTGCTCACGCCGCGACGGGAACTCGGAACAAAAGCCTCTTCAAACTGGTCCACAGTTGTATCCTCGGTTGTCATATCGGCCCGCCAAGGCTGACCTTCTTCGCCTAAGCAGGATCGACCCTATCCAGCGAGCCGTCCGGTGGCGTCCGCTCTGGCATGGACGCCGCCACAGTCTCCGCGACTCTGCCTAACCGAATGTCCAGACGCCGCTGAACCGGCTGGGTTCCCGTCGTGCAGTCAAGTGCTCTCAAGATATTTGAATCGAAAAGACTTAGCTCATTCGGTGTGCGCTCAAGATAGCGCAAAAGGTCGATGCTCGCACCTGCCACCTATACCACAATAGTATCCGCCATCACCGGCGGATTTGCAATAGAAATATGAAGAATCACGCGAACCCCGGTCTGCTATCTGTTCATTCGCGTACGTCGCGTGGGTCTAAGCGTCTCCCGGTATCTTGGACGGCGGCGGGAAGACCGGGGGCTCGGACGCGGCCGACGCCTGCGACCATAGGGGATGTAAAGCGTTCATTCTATTGATGCTCAACCTGTTCGAACGCCCCGCCGGGCTGACAGCGATGGGGCCCGGAAAGCGAATTTGTTAGGTCCGACTCGGCCAGCGTTGCCGGGCGACCGGCCCACAAGTCAGCATGGCCCCCACCCATCCGTGGGGGGGCTGTGTCACCGGCGATCGAGCCTCGCAGACGGATCGTTAGTCGACGTAGGCGATGCAATCGATTTGCAGAAGCTGCCCAGGACGGCGGAAGCTGGTCGCTCCAAAGTAGTTCCTGGCCGGTTTCGGGTCGGGGAAGAACGTGTTGTAGGTTTCGGTCATGGGCCCCCAGTTGTTGACCGGGTCCACGAGAGAGACTTGAACTTTCAGCACATTGGCCATGGACGAGCCGGCCCGTTCCAAAGAGGCCTTCATGAGCGTTAAGGCGTCGGCGGTCTGCTGCTGCACATCACCCGGTCCATCTGGACGGCGTTTGGGATACCAGCCGCCGATGCCGCCCATGAACAGCAGATGCCCGGATCGCAGCGGGCCGCCGGTTTTTTCCTTCTTGGGCGTCCAAGAATCGGCGCCCCGCGCGGACGATGCGCCGGCCAGGCCCAGCGCCACGGCCATCATCGCCTCTCGGCGGGAATTGGATTGTTGTTTAGCCACGGTCTTCTACTCCTTATTGCGTATTGGGAACCTGCTCACCTATTGGGACCTGCCCAGAGGTTCCATCAAAATAGCACAGCGGCGAATCGGCATCACGCTATGGCATGGAGGCGCGCCATTGAAACGCGGGGCTGGGCCGCACCGCGGGACTAGAAATTGGAGACCGCGGCCGGAGGGCGGGAACCCGCGGCCTGTTGGTCCGGCGAGTTCCTTGCTCCCGGCTAGAGATCTCTCGGCCCCAGAGCCCCGGGAGCACTTGCCAAGACGCTATCCTCGTGAAGGATAGAATCGTGAAGGATGGAGTTTCTTCCATGCAGCCCCCTGGTTGCCGCATCGCGCTCGCCCTGCTTGCGATATCGATTGCCGCGCTGGTGGCGGCGCAGGAGCGTGAGCAGCCCGCGGAGGCCCGCCGGGCCGAGTTGCGCTTTACCGGCGAACCCTTGCGAATGCAACTGGAGTGCCGCGAGGAGCACCTGCTGGGCGCGGGTCTGGTGTGCAACCAAGTCGCCCCCTGCGAGCTTCGCCTCGAACTTGTGAGTGTGACCGCCGCCGCCGGGGGCGTCTTAGTGGCTGGTGAAATCCACGCCAACGCAGGCACGGTCTCCTCGCTGCTGCTCGTCTCCGCGGACGGCGGAACGCTCTGGCGCGAGGCCGCCGAACGGGCCGCTTCCAGCACACTGGAAACGTTCTACTTCGCGGACCCAAAGAACGGCTGGCTGGCCGGCCTGCGCTGGGATCTGGACTCTTCCACGATTCCGTTTTTCCTGGTGACAACCAATGGCGGACTAAGCTGGCGCAAGCACGAGGTCTGGGAGCCGGGCGAGGACAAGGCCGGCGAGATCGTCGAGTTCGCCTTTGATTCCCCCCGGCACGGATTCCTGATCATCCGGCGCGCGGGGTCCGCCGGGGAACCTTTCGAGCTCTACGAGACGATGACCGGCGGCGCGTCATGGAGCATTCGCGAGATCTCCGCCGCCAGGCCGCGCATCCCGCTCCGGCGGCTGGCCCCTGCTGAGTCTGAGTGGAGATTGCGCGAGGACCGATCGAGGGGCGGAACCTAC
Source organism: Bryobacterales bacterium (assembly GCA_965238045.1). Taxonomy (GTDB): domain Bacteria; phylum Acidobacteriota; class Terriglobia; order Bryobacterales; family UBA6623; genus CBDEGU01. The sequence continues at coordinate 2,314 of CBDEGU010000002.1, forward strand.
TGGATCGAGACGCGGCGAGACGATGCATGGGAAGCAGTGGCTGCTTTCTCATCGTCGGTCGGAGTTTGCAACACGATGGAGAGACCTGAGCCAGGGGAAATCAAGCCAGGGGAAATCGCGCCCGTGCCACGAAAGCCTGGTGGCGTTTTTCGGCTTGACTAGCGGCGGCGACCGGCCGCTAGGCGGCAACCGGCCGCGCAAGCTGTGCAAGCAACTCGGCCACGCGCTGGCGTGCTTGCTGAATCGAGGAGAGTTTGATCTGCTCGTAGCCGCGGATCTGTTCCGGCACGCGGGCGATTTCCGTGATCAGCGCCGCGTTGTCGCGGTGCAAGCTCGGCAGCAGTTCACCCAGTGTTTGCTCGTACCAGCCGATGAGGGCCCTTTCCTCGCGGCGAATTTCGGCCCAGCCGAAAACATCGAAACGGGTCCCGCGCAGGCTCTTCATCAAGGCCAGCAGCCGCAGAACGGGCCGAAACCAGGGGCCGAGCGAGAGCTTGCTCTTCATCCCCAGCGAGCGCAGCAGCGGAGGATGCAGGTGATAGACCATCTTGAGCGGCGCCTCGAAGGTATTGCACGCCTGTGACTCGAACTCGGGAAGCGTCAACAGGCGGGCCACTTCGTACTCATCCTTGTAGGCCATCAACTTATAGAGATTCATCGCCACCGCTTCAGCGAGATCGGCGGCGGCGGGACCGAGATGGGTGGGACCGAGTTCGGGGGCCCTGTCCCGGAACCGGCCGACGAACCGGCGGTAGCGCCCGGCATACTCGGCGTTTTGAAACGCGGTCAGCTCTCGGACGCGTCCGGCAATGAGGCTGTCCAGGTCTGGGGGCTCCTGTTTCGTCTGTCCGCCCGAGGCCATCACGCTGAGTTCCCCGGGCGCGACCTGATACCGGCGGCCCCAGCGAAAGGCCTCCACGTTGCGCGCAACCTGCACGCCATTGAGCCGAATCGCCTCTTCCATCGATTCGGCGGCGAGCGGAATGAGCCCCGCTTGGTAGGCCACTCCGAGCAGAAAGATGTTTGCCTGCAAGTGGCTGCCGAAAAGCGACTCGGCCAGGGTCGAGGCATCGACGAAAATATTGCGGTCCGCCCGGGTGCAGGCATGGATCGCGTTGTTCAGAGAGTCGTCCGCCGAGAGCACGGTAAGGCCCTTGCGGACCGAGTCGCCGGTGGGGGTTTGCCGGGAGTTCACGACGGCGACGGTAAGCGCGGGATCCAGCCGCCGCCGATTGGCGGCCGAGGCGGCTCCCAATACGTCAAAACCCAGCAACAAGCTGGCCGAGCCGAAGCTGATGCGGCTGGCGGCGCGGATTGGCTCGTTCGAAAGGGTCAAATGCGAGACGACCGCGCCGCCTTTCTGGGCGAGTCCGGTCTGATCGAGCGTCGCGACGTGTTTGCCTTCAAGAACGGCGGCGGTCGCCAGCAGCGCGTTCACCGTCACCACGCCGGTACCTCCGACACCGGGCATCAGCACATGGTAGGGTTGCTCTGCGCCGACCTTTTCGGCCGGTTCGGCCACCTCGATCGCGGGCAACGCGGGAAGCGCCTTCTTCTTGAGTTCCGAGCCCTCTTCGATCATGACGCTCACAAACGACGGGCACTCACCCATGACGCAAGTGTAGTCCGCGTTGCACGACGACTGATGCACTCGCGTCTTGGGACCATACTCGGTATCCACCGGATGCAGCGAGACGCAGTTGGACACGGCCACGCAATGGCCGCAGCCCTCGCAGACCCGCTCGTTGATCATGATCCGGCGCAACGGTTGCGCCATCCGGCCGCGATTCCGCTGCCGCCGCTTCTGCGCCGCGCACATCTGGTCGTAGATCATCATGCTGACGCCGGCGGTGTTTTCCAAATCGGCGAGTACGGTTTCGAGATCTTCTCGGGGCCGAACTTCGGTCATCGCGGCGAGTTGGGAGCGGTCCCGATAGCGGCCGGTGTTGTCGCTGAGCAGAACGATGCGCTTTACGCCGGCGGAGGCAAGTTCGTTGGTCAGTTCTGGGATGGGGAGTCCGCCGGCGACGTCTTGTCCGCCCGTCATGGCGACCGTGCCGTTATAGAGCAGCTTGAAAGTGATGTTGACGCCAGCGGCGACGGCGGCATGAACCGCCATCCTGCCGGAGTGGAAGTAGGTGCCGTCCCCGATATTCTGAAAGATGTGTTTCTTGCCACTGAACGGCGCCGCCCCGATCCAGGCCGCGCCCTCGCCGCCCATGTGGCCGATGTAGGCGATACCGCGGTCGGCGTCCATGCCAGCGGCCATACCGTGACAACCGATACCGCCGCCGGCGATTTGTCCATCGAGCAGCAGCGTCGAGCGATTGTGCGGACAGCCCGAGCAATACATCGGCCCTCGCGGCGCAACCGGCTCACTCTCGGCGAGACGAACTTCGATCCGCGCTAGCTGAGCCAGCCGGCGTTCGACCGGCGCAAGCTTGGGCAGCCGCCGGGCGAGCGTTTGCGCGATGATTTCCGCGTCCAGTTCGCCATGGGATGGAAACAGCGGCCGGTCTTCGGAATCCTGCTTGCCGTAAATGGCCGGCCGCGACGCATGGTTGTAGAGCATCTCGCGCAACTGCAACTCGATGAAGCTGCGCTTCTCTTCAATCACCAGCACTTCATTGAGGCCGGCAACGAACTCGTCAATGATCGAAGGCTCGAGCGGATAGACCATCGCCAGCTTGAGAATACGCACGCCGGCCTTTTCGAGTTCGTTTTCACCCAGACCCAGGCTCGTGAGCGCCGACATGAGATCGTAGTAGCTCTTTCCGGCCGAGACAATCCCCAGACGGTCGTTTGCATGCCGAACTTTGATTGCGTTGAACCGGTTGACCCGGGCGAACTCGCGCGCGGCGAGCAAGCGCCGCTGGTGCAGCTCTTTTTCCAAACTCAGCGAGATGGGCACGATCAGAAGCGGATTCATGCGCTTGCGGTAGAGCTCGCCATCGATGAGCAGTTCAGGCTCTTGGGTCCGGCATCGTTCTGGAGCGACCTCGAGCGTTCCGCCCCCGTCGCAAATATCGGTGACAAGCTTGAGGGCCGTCCAGGCGCCGCTATAGCGCGACATAGCGATCCCCAGCAGTCCGTAGTCGAGAATCTCCTGCGTGTTGCCGGGCACGAGTATGGGCAGTGCGTAGTTGTAGAACGAGATTTCGCTTTGGTGCGGAATCGTCGAGCTTTTCGACATGTGGTCGTCGCCGGCCAGCGCCAGGGCGCCACAGTGCCGGCCTGTTCCGGCCAGGTTGGCATGCCGAAAGACATCGCCGGTGCGGTCCACGCCCGGCCCTTTGCCGTACCAGATGCCGACGACTCCGTCGATCCGAGGTTCGGGAAGCGCCTGGTAGACCTGGCTTCCCATCACCGTGGCGGCGGCGAGATCCTCGTTGACGCCCGGCATGAAGTGTACATGGTGATCCGAGAGCAGACCGTGTACTCGCTGAAGAGCGAGGTCGTAGCCACCCAGCGGCGAGCCTTCATAGCCGGAGATCCATGTCGCGGTGTTTAGCCCGGCGAGCCGGTCGCGCCGCATCTGCTCAAGAGGCAGACGCACCAGTGCCTGGATGCCGGTCATGTAGACCGTGCCGGTATCAAGCGTGTACTTGTCGTCTAGCGAAAACGAACGTCCCATGGATGCCGAGCCGAAGTACCTTCAATCTACACCATTCGGCCACGGGCGTTCCCGTTGCCAAAGAGAGTCCGCGGCCATCGGTCTCTTTCGGTTTTGTGCGGGAAGGAAGAAGACGACAGAAATGTGCATGAGGGCGAGAGTACAGCGTGTACGGCACGGGTGGTTCCCGAGACGAGCTACAATCGTCGATTGGTCCTGTTCGCGGCCGCGCTGACGGGCAGGTGCCACTAGGAGCATTTTCCCCATCCCCATGAAAGCACTACAGCTAGTTGCGCCACGCAGAGTTGAACTCGGCGAGATGCCGGATCCGCCGCCACCGGGCCAGGGCGAGGTGCTCGTGCGTCTAAGGGCTGTCGGCATCTGCGGCAGCGACATGCACTACTACCTCGAAGGCGGCTGCGCCGGCACGGATGCTCTCTACCCGTCGGTCCTCGGGCATGAACCAGCCGCCGAAGTCATCGAAGCAGGCGAGGGAGTGACCTTCCTCCAGCCCGGCGACCGCGTTGCCGTCGAACCAGCGCAAACCTGCGGGCACTGCGAGGCATGTCTCGCGGGACGATCAAATCTTTGCCTGAACTGCGTGTTTCTCGGCGGCGTGCAGGCCCCGGGTCTGCTGCGGGAATTCGCCGTCATCCCGGCCCACAACGCCGTTCCCGTGCCGCGAGAGATGAGCTTCCCCGCCATTACGGTGATCGAGCCCCTGGCCGTGCTCCTGCACAGCGCAGAGCTTGCGCGGCTGCAATTGGGCGAGACCGTGCTGGTCATGGGCTGCGGACCGATCGGCCTGCTGGCGGTGGCTGTCTCGAAACTAGCCGGCGCCTCGTGCGTGATTGCCGCCGACCGGGTTCCGCATCGATTGAACGTGGCTGGCGAAATGGGCGCCGACCAGGTGGTCGACATCTCACGGGATTCGGTCCGCGACGCCGTCATGGACCTCACCGGCGGACTCGGCGCGCATGTCGCCTTCGATGCCGCGGGCAAGCCGGAATCGATCAACGCGGCGCTGAGGTCGCTGCGCCCGGCCGGCCGCCTGGTCGTAATCGGCGTCCCATCCCAGCAGAACGTGGGACTCGATCTCTGGGCAGCGCTGCAGCAGGAGATCAGCATCCACGTTCAGAAAAGATCGAATGCGAACGATCGTGAAGCACTCGACCTGCTGCGGCGCGATCAGATCGATCTCGGCAAACTGGTCAGCCACGAATTCGCGATCGAGGACGGTTCCAAGGCATTTGAGACCGTCGCCGAATATTCCGACGGGGTCGTCAAGGCCGTGATTACCCTTTGAATACTTGCGCCGCGGGGTTTCAGGGCGAGGCGGATGAGCTTGTCGCTGCTCATCACTGCATGAGACACCGCTGCTGAGGGACGCGGTGAAAACGCTAAGCCGGGTCTTGGGCCGGCGCGGACAACCCGCCGAGAACCTCGATCGCCTTCTTTAGATACGGATCTTTTTCTGGATCGCCTTCGCGGGCCGAGATGCCCCCTTCTTCGCCCTCGATCATATCTATCTCGGCGAGCCGGTAGGTGCGCAATTCGGCTGGAGTGAGCGGGTCCGACGGCTTGATGCCGCCATCCTGAATCGTGTCGCCCGAGGGACGGTAGTATTTCGCGACCGACAAGATCAGTGCGGCGCCATCCTCGAGCAGAATCGTTTCCTGAAAAGCCGCCAGCCCATAGGTGCGCTCGCCGACCACCTTTGCGCGCTGATTATCGAGCAGACCGGCGACGGCGATTTCGGCTCCGCCGGACGTGGCGCGGTCGGTGATCACAACTAGAGGCAGATCGGTCAGAGCCGTGCCGGCCTTGGCGGAAAATACTTTCTCGGCATAGCGCTGCCCTTTGAGGGAAACGACCGTGCCGCTTGAGAGGAACAGATCCGCCAGACGAACTCCTTGCTCGGCGTCACCGACCGCGTTCGCCCGCAGATCGACGACCAATTTTTTCGCGCCCGAGGATTTCAGCAATTGGACGGCCTGGCCTACTTCCTCGATCCGTTTGGCGTCGAGAACGTCCACGTCGATATAGCCGATCCCATCGGGCAGCATGCGATGTTTCACCGGCGGCATGGTTACTTTCGTCCGGGTCAAAGTGAACTCTTGTGGCTCGTCGGGCTGCCGGGCCGGGCGTACCAGGACACGAACGGTCGTCCCCGTCTTGCCGCTGAGCACGCTGTGAAGCTGGGCCAGCGGCATGTTGCGGGTGCTCCGGCTATCCACCGCCTCAACCAGATCGCCTTGACGGATACCCGCCTCGTCGGCCGAAGAGCCGGGAAGAACCGCCAGCACCTGCGTAAACGACATACGCTGCTTGTGCAGCACCAGGCCCGTAGAGAGCCCCGTTCCCTTGTCGCCGTTCGACCTGCTGATTTGATAGGCGTTGTACTGCTCGGCGGTCAAATAACTTGAAAGCGGGTCGAGATAGGCAACTAATCCCTGGAGCGCCCCGCGGGTGACTTTCTCCATGTCAGGCTCTTCAACATACTCACCACGTATGCGAGCGAGCACTTCGGTGTACACCGACAAGGGACGATACGCGCCGTCTGCTTCCTTGCCCTTTCCCATCAGGGCGCCGACGATCAGCATCAACGTCAGTAGCGTGGAAGAAGAAACGACGCCAAATTTTGTACGAACGTTCATAAGGAGGGACTCTCGATACGGAACGGCGGCGAATCGTCCGCCGCATTGTCTCGCTAGATCGTCTTTATGATACTACGCGCCGGGCAGGCCGGCGGGGTACGAATCAAGCAAAGTTTCCCGGCTCGGAAGGCACTTGAGGGGGAGAGACGCGCCTGCCCGAACCCGCTGGCGGGACGGCGCTGATTTCCGCTGGTTACTTTCGTGACCGTTTCGCCAGAAGTTTTTCAACGTATTGGGGGTAGTTCCGGTAGACCATGACGTGGAAATTCGGCTGCTGGAATTCTTCAACGGGGAACAGATAGCCCTTCGCCTTGAGGGAAGAAAGCACGCGCCGCATCCAGCGCACTTCGGCGCGCCGCATCCCTTTCTTCGAAATATCGAGGCTCGCGCCGGTAAGATGCGTGGAGCGCTTTTGGCCATTCGCGGCGGCGGCGTTCGAGTTCTTCCTCCGCAGAGACTTCTGATACGCCGCGGTCCGCGTCAGGCTCGTTACGCGCAGGGGCTTGCGAAATCTCGCGCGGTACTGACTGCTCAGGCGATCGAGAAAGAGCTTCGCCCAGGGCCTCAAATATTGATACTGCGCCGGCACCGAATGGAGATAGTAGTTCCGCGTCTTACCTGGTATCGGGTCAATGAGCTGCAGGCGGGCGAAGCGCTGCAACATGGTACGGTCTTCCAGGCGCGAGAGCCGGTCGGCGTCGGCCCGCTCATTCTGGATCAACTGCGCGCCGGGGTATCCGCGCAAACTCGCGGCCGTTAAGGGCGCCGCCAAGAGACAAACTAAAACACAAGCAGAGAGAATTGTTTGAAACATTCCCATTTTTAAATAGCCTAGCATAGCGGTCGTGACCTTGCACTTCGCGTGGTACAACGCCCGCAAGATTCACAGCACGAGCAAGGTGACACCCGCGATGGAGCCTGGGATCACGAACCGGGTCTGGACATGTGCGACCTGCTGGCGGTCTAGATTTGTCCGTAGTTCCTGCCTGACGACCATGGGAACGACAAGTGCGATCAGGCGAGTATACAGATATACCACCATCAAAAGAACTGCTACCGTTGTGGCCAGATCGTCGCCTGAAAGCTCCGGATTCACCACGTTCAACATCCAGACCAGGACGAAGGTGCAGGGTAGTGCCACAGCGCCGACCCGGGCGCCTCTATTGAGATCCTTCAGTATTGTCAGCATCCTGAATATCTCCTTCTTTAATCTTCTTATTGCGGATCCTGAACCGGGGAACGAACGCAGCCAGAACCTCCCAAACGCAGTGGAACTAGACGACCGAAAACGCAGCCGCAAATGATACCCGGAGCAGCAGAAGCCATTTAGACCATCCAGTGGGCACTACCCATTCGGCCGAAACATTCAACGCCTTGTGCGGAACAACGGCAACGAGAAGAGCCCCCACCTTGTTTGCTGCAATCCATACCCGAATCCATTGGGCGCGAATCTGTGACCTCCAGTTCCTCAGATCGCTGGGCAGGTCAGCCGAAACCGGAACGCCGTTTTGGGCCACAAAAACTTGCCGCATGCCATACCACAGGGTGTCAACCAGCGCGCAATATGCCCACCCTTCTATACCCCCTCATCGTATCGCTTGAGCAGACTCCAGCACTGAAGCGACTGTGTTTTTCTTCCCGGAGAACACAAGGCGAAACCCTTAAAGTCCTGACATTCGTCCCCGAGGATGTCCGGAGTTCCGTTGAAACAAGCGGTTCCCCATAAACGGTTCACAAGACCACAAATAAGCTAACCAACGCCCTCTCAACAACTCCCATCCGCCAGCCTCCCAACCACGAGGGCGAAGACCGTTGCATCGCGGGCGGGAGTCGGCTATCCTATCCTTGCCAGGACAGCCAAAAAGGAAATCCTGGATCACGAGAAGCGCGCCAGCGCCGGCAAAGGAGCCCAAGTCAATGAAACCTTCCAGCTTGTCTCGCCGTAATTTGCTCGCATCCGCAACAGGGGCCGCCGGTCTCGCGGCACTGCCTTCCTCCGCCGTGGGTAAGACGGAGCGACTCAAGATCACCAAGATCGAAATGTTCCGCGTGGCCGTTCCCATGCAGGACGACATCATCTACAGTCCGGAATACGTCGAGACGCCGCTCTTCTCGATGGTTCCCAAATGGATACTCAAGGTCCATACCGACTCGGGCCTCATCGGCATTGGTGAGTCGGGAAGAGGCGCGGACGGCGCCCGAATCCGCAAGACCGCCGACGCCATCATCGGCAAGAATGTCTTTGACTTCAATCTGACCAGCCTCGATCTCCCGGATCGTCATGGGGCCGAGGCCTTTGAGGCCGCTCTCTATGACATCGTCGGCAAAGCGGTCGGCTGGCCTGTCTACCGCTTGCTTGGCGGGCTGGCCCAGCGCAAAGTCTTAGTTGGTTACTGGTGTGGCCGGAAGAACGCGCAAGACATGCGTCGCGTCGCCCAGCGGGCCAAGGCAGGCAATTTCACCACCATCAAGATTAAGTGCAAGCTCGAGGACGCGGTCGTGGACGTCATCGGGGCCATCGCCGACGAAGCTCCGGGGATCAAAGCGATTGTCGATCCCAATGAACGTTTCTACTCCTACGAGCAAGCTCTGCCGCTCGCTAAGGAACTCGACCGCATCGGTAACATGCTGGTTCTCGAGGACGCTTTCCCAAAGAAAGATCACGAGGGCTATCGGAAACTGCGCGACCAGGTCAGCTACATGGTTTGCCACCACCAGAGCAATCCGCTGGAGATGATCCGGGCTTACTCGGCCGGCGCCTGCGATATGTTCAATACCTCGCCCGCGAGCATGCCTGCTTTCGTCGCGAACTGCTACCTTGCGCGGGCCATGAAGTACGAGGTCTGGCACGGCTCCTCCCACGACATGGGCATCCGGGACGCCTCCTACTTGCACGCCTGCGCGGCGGCGAGCAATTGCACTTACCCGAGCGACATTTTGAGCTACCAGCGTGTCGACGACCTCATCGTTGAGCCGATCGAGATCAGAGACAGCTACGCCATCGTCAGCGACAGGCCCGGCCTCGGTGTCGAGCTCGATGACGACGCCGTCAAGAAATATGCCGTCTAAACGGGGATGGTTATGAAGGGTTGAGCCGTTCCCGCGACGTTGACCGATCTGCACCTGGAAGGCGTGAAAGAATCGGGACTGCCACAAGCGCTGGCGAAACACTCTCTGATTCGCAAGAACTTAGCCCGCATTTCTCACCACCTGGCGACCGAAGCACATGAGAGGCCCGCCATTACTTCGTTGCGCTTGCTCGCCGTGCTCAACGTACTGTCAAGTACGCCTGCGCTCGTCAAGCGGCGCGCGCCTCGTACTGACGCGCCTCTCACGCACTTCGCATCACCACGTGATGAGAACAGCGGGTTAGGTGATGCGCGGCTGGCTGCCGCAGCATTCTTTCACAGCTTTCTGGCGCCTCTCGCGGCGCCGCGCCCAGGGGACTGCCTCCAGGCGCTTCTCACCGAGCGCCTGTCCGCCGTCGTCAACCCGGCGCGGCGGCTACCCCATACCCGGATCACGAGATCACAAATAAGCTAACCGGTGTTTTCACAGCCACCTCCATCCGCCAGCCCCCGCCAACCCCGCTCACCTGCGGTAAGCTGGTCGCGAACGCCCAGCGCCACAATGCCCTCCGCCAGCCGGCCGTCCATGGCCGGCCCCCCGGGGGCTCGGGCCGAGGAAGGACGTTTCCGGGAACCCTTTCCCTGCTGGAGACGGCAGCTCTCGCCGTTCATCTCCAAGATATGGACGTGGTGGGTGAGACTATCCAAACTTCCGGCGCCAGGATCGAGTGGCTCCCCAGGATGCGGTGACGCCGCTCTCAGCGAGAAGGCCTCTGGCATCGCGAAAGCTCAGGGTGAACCGATGGTGCAGCCAAACGGCATGGCTGATGATCTCGGGTGGAAAGCAGTGGCGCCGGTACGGTGATTCCATCGGCCCATTGTCGCCGACCGCCGTCAACTTGACAGAGCCGCGACCTGCAACACGCGCTTCCGTTCGAGATCGTTGCCGGCGAAAACCCAGAAGAGTCAAGAAAAAGGGCCACGCTCATGAGCGTGGCCCTTCTAAGCTTACGGTAATTCTCGGCGGCTCTCCCCAGGCCAGTCCGCAACGCGGGGATCGCCGGCCAAGGCTACTTCACACAGATGGTCTGGGCGCCCTCGAACTCGGCGCCGTTGAGCAACGCACCGGTCAGGGTCACCTCGATATCTCCACTTGGCAGCACGGGGGCGCTGTCGTCGATGTTTACGACCACATCGGTGAAGGTGTCCAGATTGAGGTCGGAGAACTCTACCTGGAAGTTGCCGCTCTGGCCAGCCATTTTTACGGTAAGGCTCGGCGCTGTTGCATGATTCAACTGCGGCGCGAGTGGGGGCGCTTTTCCAACTTCTCGTTCAGGACACCACAGCGCAGGATTTCGGCCTACCCAGCTCGGCCATCCGGTTGAGGATGTGACACCCGATCGCAACTTCTCTCCTTTGTGCCTTGCCGTGCCTCGCCTTCAATCCGCCTCCGAGCACGGACTTGTATCGGAAGAAGCTGTTTTCAACGCGCGCCTGCTGTCGGTAGCCCGACTCCTTCTGCCACTCTCGTCGCCCGACCTGGCGAATCCTCTCAAGAGCCGTGTCACGCTGCGCCCATGGGCCGTCCGTTGGCCCCGCCGACACCGCGGAGCGACGAGGGGGAATCACAATCACGACGTTCTCTGTACCGGCCGCGCTGAGTTGATCGTAGACTGACCTGTGGTCGTAGGCTCCGTCTGCGGTGAAACGCCGGCTGGGAACCTCGATTGTGTCGAGAAGAGCAGGGAGTGTGGAGGCGTCGTCCCGGCTGCTCGCTGTGAGTTCGGCCGCCACAATGAACCCCTCGGCATCCACCCCGATGTGCAGCTTCCGCCAATCCCGGCGTTTCTTTGATGCCTTGTGCTTGTGCGCGTTCCATTCGCCGCAACCCAGAATCTTCAGCCCTGTGGAATCGACGATCAAGTCGATCGGGCCGTCATAGGATCGGGTCAGGGGCGGCACCGCAACGATTTGGTTCCGGCGCGAGAGTGTGGTGTGGTCCGGGGCCTTGAGGTTGAGGCCCATCAAGCGGAGCAGCGAGTCCAGGAACCCCTCGGTCTGGCGGAGCGGCAGGCTGAAGACGACCCGCAGCGTCAACGCGGTCCGGACCGCGAGGTTCGAGTACCGCCGCTGGCCTCCGCGAAGACCGTTCTTCGGTGGTACCCACGCGGCAATTGCATCCTCGCTCAGCCAGATCGTGACGTCGCCGCGGCTCCTGAGGCCACGCTCGTACTCCCTCCAGTTCCGGATTCTGTACTTCTTCTTATACTGGCGGTTGACTCGGCTCGACTTCGCTGCGACCATGACGTTACCCCCGATCTCTATGATGGACTGGACCCCACCCCCGCCGCTAGCGTGCTCGCTTACACCGATTCATGCACCAACGCCACGTGATGTCGATAAGCCGGTAGACGCCGCCAAAGGGAACCGCCGGCTTGGCGATGTCTTTCGTCAAAGGAAACAGCCGTTCGCCAGCGCCGCCGGCCAGCATGACGGTCAAGATCTTGTTCATCGAAGGGCTGGGAGATTTCACTGTTGCTCCGCGCAATGGGTCAAGGGGTCATTCGTCGAGGGGAAACGCCCCGCCGCCAACTCTCCTATTATCGGAAATGTGGGATTGCAGGTTTATACCTGCACGCCACATTCCATTTCTGTTTTCTGACGAGGCTGATATCCTAACCGGCAGGATGTCTGTGCTCCATTGTCAGCCGTAGTTTCTTGGCGCGGCGGAGAAGCCGGCTCACTCAAGGTATCTCGCCATGGCAGCCATCGATTCCCCGCAGACGAGCGCCGCCGGCACGAGTGGAATCTACATCTCCTATCCTTTCTGCGAACAGAAGTGCACCTACTGCCATTTCTCCTCCGGCGTATTCCCGCGCCACTGGGAGCGGGACTATCTCGATGCTCTGATCGCGGAAATCAATGCCGCCCAATACCCGGCGCCGCCCGATACTCTCTATCTGGGGGGAGGCACGCCCAGCCGGATTGAGATTCCAGAGCTGGCGAGGCTCCTCGATCGGCTGCCCGTGTCGAGGTGGCGGGAAGCGACGATCGAAGCCAGCCCGGGAACCATCACAAGGCCCAAGGCCCATGGCTGGGCGCAGCTCGGCATTACGAGGGTGAGCCTCGGCGTGCAGTCCTTTGTGCCGGCCGAGGCCGCCGCCGCGGGACGCAAGCACACGCCCGCCCAAGTCGCCGGCGAAGTGGCCCTGCTTCGCGAAGCGGGCATCGCGGACATCAGCATTGACCTTCTCGCCGGACTGGCCTATCAGAGCGAAGCGAGCTGGCGCGAATCGCTGGATTGGATCGAACGCATCGGCCCCGGCCACGTCTCGATCTACATGCTCGAGGTCGATGACCAAAGCCGGCTCGGCCGTGAGATTCGCGGGAACGGAACACGCTACGGCGCCTCAGAGGTTCCGAGCGACGACGAGATCGCCTCCTTCTATGCGCTGGCCACCCGCCGGCTGGAGGCTCAATCGCTCCGCCGTTATGAAATCTCGAACTTCGCCCGGCCAGGACGAGAATCCTTGCACAACCTCAAGTACTGGAACATGGCGCCGTATCTGGGCTTCGGCGCCGACGCCCACTCCTTCAACGGCACTCACCGCTGGGGCAATGTCGCCATGCCCGAGCAATACATCGCGCGCTGGCGCAGTGGCCAGGATCCCAGGCGATCGGTCGAACGCATCGACGAGCGCCGCCGTCTCGAAGACCGCTTCCTTACCGGTTTGCGCCAGACCGCCGGGCTGCGCGTCACGCCGGATGAAATTGCTTGCTACCAAGAATCCATCGAAGCCATGGAGAGAAAGGGCTGGATCGAACTTCACGACGGTGACACCCTGCGGCTTACCGCCGAGGGTGTTTTGTTCTCCAACGAAGTATTCCAGCAATTCTTGCTGGATCCCGTGTCCGCTGGGCAGGGCCGTCGCGAAACGGCTTGACCTGGCGACGCGGGATCTGTTGCGGTCCATAGGTATGCCAACCTAGTGTTTTCGTCTTGGACCTTAGTTTTTTGAGGTTTACTAGTACCTATGGCCTATTGTCTGAATGGTCCTATCTGGTAGATAATCTTTGCAGACACAGAGTTTCGTTACAGACCCGGCGCCCAATCGGCACCAGTGACTAGCGACCGAGGATCCCGCATGTCCGGAAAATTTATCAGCAAACTGCGAAGACTCATCCGTGACGCGACGGGCCAGGACATGGTCGAGTATGCCTTGCTCGCGGGATTCGTCGCGGTCGCGGCCGCCGCGACCCTGCCCGGCATATCTCACAACCTTTGGCACATCTTCGACAACCTCGAAGAAGTGGTCGAAGAAGCGGCGGAAGCGGGTACCAACAAGAAAGGCTAGTCTCCGACAAATGAGGCAGCGGCGAAGCAGAGTTGAGGATTTGCAGTTAAGGATTTCACAAATGAAACCAGGACTCCTATCGGTATTGCGAAGGTTCATGCGCGACAGCTCGGGGCTGGACATGGTTAAATACGCCTTGATCGCGGGATTTGTCGCGGTGGCGACGGTTGCGAGCCTGCCCCGCATACCTCGCAATTTTGAGCACATCTACAATAACATTCAATCCGCGATCGTCGGCGCGGATGACGCGGGCCAGACCCCGTCGAGAGCCCAACCAGCGCAATCGGCGGCGGCGAAGCAGCGTTGGTGATTTTCAACTCAGTATTTCGTACATGAAAGCGGGACTCCTATCCGCATTCCGAAGGTTCATCCGTGACACGACGGGCCAGGACATGGTTGAGTACGCCTTGCTCGCTGGATTCGTCGCGGCGGTTGCGAGCCTGCCCGGCATAGCTCACAATCTGGAACACGCCTACAACAACGTCAAGCCCGTGGTCGTTGCGGAGGCGCGCGCGGGCAGCAGCTCGGCCAGCCCGACGGCGCCGGATGGCACCGCCCCATAGCCAGATCCATCTCTCCAGCGTCTGCCGTTTCGCGTGCGAACCCCGGTCTTGAGGATTGAATCCCAGCCGTGAATTAGCACCTCGTCTTCGGCGCCTGTGCGGGGCGCGAGTGCGGCTGGCAATTCTTCGACGATTCATGAGTACCGGTAGTCCCTTGGGTGCACTAGGGGGCTTTCCCCTAAGGCTGTCGCCGTTTCCCGCACTTAGCTAGCCAAGAATCGGGAGAGGTCTTCCGGCGCCAGAACAGACTCTCTGCCGCCAGGTCCACGCCTCCCGGCAAAAGCAGGTGCGAAGCCGGGGCCGGAACGCAGCTATTTCGATTTCTTCTGGTGGCGGCTTTTGTTTCCCACGTTTTCTCGCTATCCTCAAGGGAACATCTTCAAGAGAATCCACGAAACGAAGGCCCGAAAGCGAAACTGCCATGAGCGAATACATTGATCTGAGAAGCGATACCGTAACGCGACCGACACCGGCGATGCGCCAGGCGATCTTTGATGCCGAGGTCGGCGACGATGTCTACGGCGAAGACCCCACTGTCAATCGCCTGGAACAAGTCGCGGCCGAGATGGCGGGCAAGGAGGCCGCTGTCTACGTGCCTACAGGCACGATGGGAAACCAGACGGCGATCAAGACCCATACCCGGCACGGCCAGGAGATCATCGTTCACGAGCGGTCCCATATCGTGCTGTACGAAATGGGTGGTCCGGCTCAGATATCCGGCTGCATTACGCGGACGGTTCCCGCCGAGGACGGCATCCTCACCTGGGACAAGGTCGAGCCGCTGGTGCGTCCGGCGGGCAATCACTTTCAAGGTACGGGCCTGATCTCGGCCGAGAATACGCACAACATGGCCGGAGGCCGCGTCTATCCCCAGCAAGTGCTGGACGAACTTTGCGATCAGGCGCACGAGCGGGGAGTGAAGGTTCACATGGATGGCGCGCGGGTCTTTAACGCGGCGGCGTATCTGGGTAGTCCCGTGCGAGAGATCGCGGCCAAGGTGGACTCGGTGATGTTCTGCCTCTCGAAGGGTCTCGGGGCGCCGGTCGGATCGATGCTGGCCGGATCGGCGGACTTTATCGAGCGCGCCCGGCTGGTCAGAAAACTTCTTGGCGGCAGCATGCGGCAAGCCGGCGTATTGGCCGCGGCCGGGCTGGTGGCGCTTGAGACATCGCCCGCCGGTCTGGGCGCCGATCACGAAAACGCCAAGTTTCTGGCCTCGAAGCTGGCCGAGATACCGGGGATCGTCGCGGATCCCTCGGTGGTCCAGACGAATATCGTCATTCTGGAGGTGTCCGGGACGGGGATGACCGGCAAGCAGGTTTCGGCGAGACTCAAAGAAAGAGGAGTCCTGGCGAACCCGATCTCGGAATTCCGCATGCGCATGCTGACGCACTTCGACGTCACCCGCCAGCAGTGCGAACAGGCCATGGAGATCTTGGCCAGCCTGCTGCGAGAATCGCCTGTCGCTGTCGGCGATTGAAATGGAGGGCGCCCGACCGCTGATCGCGATGACCGAAAATCCGACTCGCTTCGCAACCGCTATCCAACTTTTCGACGAGGCAAATAGCGGGGACCCGAACCGAGAAACGCACCAAGGCGAGCAGCATCCCAAGGAGTTGCTCTACGCCCACCGGATGACAGAGCGTCTCTCGCGTTTCGCCCCCGGAGCATCCGAGGCCGTGCGCCTTGCCGTTAGGGCCCAGCACATCCGCCGCTGGGAAATCCCGCGCGGCAGCTATCCCATGGATCGTGACGGCTATCGCAAGTGGCGGACCGAACTGGGCAGGTTTCACGCCCGGACCGCCGCCACCCTGCTCCGCGAGGCGGGCTATGGCGAGGAGACGATTCTCCGCGTCGAATCTCTGCTCCGGAAAGAGCGTTTGAAGACCAACCCGGACTGCCAGCTTCTCGAGGACGTGATCTGCCTGGTCTTCCTCGAACATTACTTGCCGGCTTTCGTCTCGACCCAGGACGAAGCCAAGCTCACCGGCATCATTCAAAAGACGTGGCGAAAAATGTCCGCTCAAGGCCAGCAGGCCGCTACTGAGCTTTCCCTGTGCGAAGCCGCGGAACGGGCGGTTGGCAAAGCGCTTGCCGGCTGACCCCGCCCTCCCCGCCAGCCGCCCGAACTTGCGCGCATTCAGCATGGAAGCGACAGAACCGCCTTCCGCGGTTATAATTCTAGTAGCTAGGGCGTAGCCGCGCGGCGACGCGGCGCGTCCAAGACAAGGGAGCCTCTTGGTCGCACCCTCTTGATGGTACCGGGAGATATCGCATGGAACGCAACGCAGAACCAATAGTTCGAGGGCATTTCATCCAGAGAAATTTGCTGTCGTTCACGCTCATCCTGTGCACCCTAGCGATCGGAATCGTGCTCGGAACGATGGTCTCGCGCGACGCGGGCGCCGCCCGCCAGTCCGCGGTCGCTGCTGACGCCACACCGCTGAAGATTCCCGCCGCCGTGGAAGCCGAGAACGAATTCAGCCGCATAGCGAAGCAGTCCCGCGGGTGGGTCGTGCACATCAAGATCGAGATGCTTCCGAAGAAAACAGAGGCGGGGACTCCGCGAGAGCAGAGTCCGACGGATGAAATGTTCCGGCGCTTCTTTGGCATGCCGGGTTCGCCCCTGGAGGGTGGCCCGCACACCCGGCGGCGGCGCGGCGAGGGGTCGGGCGTGATCGTCGACGAGAATGGCTACATCATCACCAATCACCACGTGGTCGAGAATGCAGACCGGATTCGCGTACGCTTGTTTGACAACGGCGGCGACGGAACCCTCCACGACGCCACCCTGATCGGTTTCGATCCGGAAACAGATTTGGCCGTGATCAAGATCGACGCCGGCCGCAAGCTCAAGGCCGCGACGATAGGCAATTCCGACGCGGTCAATGTCGGGGACTGGGCCATCGCCGTGGGCTCCCCGTTCGGCTATCAAGAAACCGTCACCGTCGGCATCATCAGCGCGAAGTCACGCGAAATGGACGGACGCGGTATTGCCCCAAGCGCATTCCAGCGGTTTCTGCAGACCGACGCGGCGATCAATCCGGGCAACAGCGGAGGGCCGCTGCTCAATATTCGCGGCGAAGTCATCGGCATTAATACGGCGATCGTTTCGCGCAGCGGAGGCTCGGAGGGACTGGGCTTCTCCCTTCCCTCGCGAACGGCCGTCGAAGTTTACAACCAGATCATTCAGTACGGAAAGATGCGGCGAGGTTCCATCGGCATCGAGTTCAGCAAAACCGATAAAGAAGCCCTGGTGCGCACGTACGGGGCGAAATACGGTGTTTTCGTGACCAGGATTCGCGAAGACGGCCCGGCCGCCAAGGCCGGGATGAAGAGTGAGGACGTCATTGTTGAAATCGACGGTGCCCCGATACACAGCGGCGATGAGTTGATCGCCAAGGTCGCCTCCCTTGCGGTCGGCAAGGTTGTTCCGATCGTCGTGCAGCGGGAGGAACAGCGAAAGACCTTGCAGGTGGAAATCGCGGATCGTTCCGTGCTCTTCGGCAAGGAACTGGGTTACAACACGGTCGAGGAAGCAGAGCCCGAAGCCGCGCAGGTCATGTTCGGTATCGAAGCTACCGAGTTCACCGCGGCTCAGCGCGAGAAAGCGGGCTTCGAAGGCTCGGCCGGCGTTCTGGTTTCGCTGGTTGAACCGGCCTCATTCGCGGACGACATCGGCATGTTCCAAGACGATGTGATCGTCGCCATCAACCGCAAACCCGTCACCTCGGTGAGCGACATTCGCGAGATTCAGAGCAAGTTGAAACCCGGTGACGACATCGCCGTCAAGGTCATGCGCCGCAGGCCGGCAAGAAATGGGAAGTTCAACTGGACAGCCATCTATCTGGCCGGCGTGCTGCCCGCCGAAGGGAAGTAAGCGCCGGCGGGAAACGCCGGGTCGTTGCCCTCAGCCCGGATACGAGCAGCAGTCCGTACACTGGGCCGTATTCCAGCCATAAGAATCGGTCTGAGTAGTTCCACCTCCCCAGCGCACCATACTCGATGAGCACATGACAGGTGAGAACAACGAGCCCGGACCACAGCAGCAGTGCCGACTCGGGGTAGATGGCCAGGAACGGGACCAGCCAACTGAGATACCAGGGGAAACAGTTGGCCGAGAGAAATAGCAGCAGCACAACGGCCCACATTGAGGCTTTGAGCAGCGGCAGTCGCAGTGCTCAAAGCAAAGCCAGCGCCGCGGCCAGAGCGCGCATCCCCCGCGCGGCCGCCCAGTCTCATGGCAGCGTTGTGCCAGAAAAACGGCGGCCGAAAAACTGTCCGCCGCCGCCCCATTCGTAATGTTCGACGCCGTCCCGTTTTCTCACGATCGCCTCTCCGGGTTCGCCGGAGGCCTCTGGCCGAGCCTGCACCAGGTTAGCCCACTCGAGTGGTCGGTCGTCGCCGCCTATACAGGCATCATGATTGTGCTGAGTGTCTACGGTCTGCATCGTTACCAGTTGATCTGTCTGTATTACAAGCACCGGGGGCGGGCGACAAGCAGGCCAGTGAGGCGCTTTGGGAACCTGCCCCGCGTCACGGTCCAACTGCCGATCTACAACGAGCAGTTCGTCGTGGAACAGCTCATCGAGTCGGTGTGCCGACTCGACTATCCCAGGGACCTTCTGGAGATTCAGGTCCTGGATGACTCTACCGACGAAACGACCGCCATCGCCCGCGCCGCCGTCGCGCACTGGGCCTCGAAAGGCCTGCCGGTGGAGTACCTTCGTCGCCGACACCGGGAGGGCTATAAGGCCGGTGCTCTGAGGGCGGGATTGCTTAGGGCCAGCGGTGAGTTGATCGCGGTCTTCGACGCGGACTTCTCGCCCGGAAGGGATTTTCTTCATCAAACCGTTCACTACTTCACCGACAGCAAGGTCGGGGCCGTGCAAGCCCGATGGGTTTTTCGCAATCGTGATGAGTCTCTGTTGACACGCATACAAGCCATGCTGCTCGACGGACACTTTGTCTTCGAACATGGCGCCCGCGCTCGCTCCGGACGTTTTTTCAATTTCAACGGGACGGCGGGTGTCCTGCGGCGCTCCATGATCGAGGACGCCGGCGGGTGGCAAGACGATACCTTGACCGAGGACACCGACTTGAGTTACCGGGCACAAATGCGGGGCTGGACATTCGTGTACCTTCCCGATGTGCAAGTGTCTTCGGAACTGCCCGCCGACCTGGCTTCCTTCCAGGTGCAGCAAGCACGCTGGGCGAAAGGCCTGACGCAAATAGCTCGCAAGATTCTGCCCGCGCTGTGGCGTTCCGATCTGCCGCTGGCAGTGAAGATCGAGGCCGGGTTTCATTTGACGGCGAATCTGTCCTATCCCCTGATTACGCTTCTCTCGGTCCTTCTTCTGCCCGCGGCCATCGTGCGCCTCGAGAGCGGCAACACCATATTCCTCTTGCTGGACATGCCCCTGTTTCTGGGTACGTTTAGCTCGATGTCGGCCTTCTATCTGATGGCCCGCAAAGAGCTATGTCCGGGCGACTGGAAGAACCATATCCAACAAATGCCCGCGCTGCTGGCCGCCGTGATTGCGCTGACTCTTACGAATACGAGCGCGGTTCTGGAAGGTCTGCTGGGCGTTCCCTCGCCTTTCGAGCGAACCGCCAAGTATACTAGCGACTCGCGGACGGCGCGGCTGGCACGGCGAAAGTACCGTTGTGCCAGCGGCTGGCTTCCCCTGGCCAACTTCCTCGCCGGTTCCTATTTCAGCGGCTGCTGCGTCTATCTGCTGAGTCGCGGTATCTGGGCGCCACTGCCCTTCGTGCTGCTGTTCGCCGGAGGATACTACTTTGCCGCTGTGTTGTTGCTCCGGCAGAGCCGCGAGCATCAAGAGAAGCGGGTCTCGAAACCGCGCGGCGCCGCCTCCGAGACATGCGACCCCGCATCCTGGCCGGGCGCCGGGTTGCTTCCATTGGCAATGCCGCCGGAGGATCAGAACAGGCCGCCCGCCCCGTGGTATGTTGAACAGTAGATCGTCGATGCCTCGTTACAAAGTTTTTCGCCTTTGCAGCTCTCAAGTTGAGAAATTCCGGGACCGGTCCCCGGCGCCGAAGCCCTATCAACTCAAGACCGGCGACTACCAAGAGGGCGGGGAGGTAGAGGCAGCCAGCCCCTACGCGGCTTGGAAGCAGCTTCAGGACCGCGACGATGATCCCGAGCGCCGCTTTGGAGTCGGCGATGTGCTCACAAGCGAGTCCGCTTCTCCGCTGGTGCTGAACTACTGGGGATTCGACGAGGCCGGCTGGCGGACATCCGGGCAGGAACAGACCGGCGCGGACACGGAACATCTGGCCGTTGGGGCCGCCGCGGCCGGGAGCTTAGCTGCCGCAGACCGTGGCCCCGCGGAGCATGCTCCCGCCGACCGCTGAGTGCCTGTGCCGTGCCGCTCTCGCCATGGCTCGCGTCTAGCCCCACCATGCATGGCATGAATTCATACGCCGTCGTCGCCTATCTCAATGGATCGCTGGCCAGTTTCGTCGAGAACCTGCGCCGCGAGTTCACGCCCGGCTGCTCCCACCGCGCCCACATTACCATCTTGCCGCCCAGACCGCTCCAGACCGACGCGGCGGCCGCCATCGAATATTGCCGGGATGTGCTCGCCGGGAAGACGGACTTTGAAGTGCGTCCGGTGGCCGTCGGCTTGTTCGACACCACGGGTGTGATCAAGCTATCGCTCCATTCAGAAGATGCCCAGTTGAGCGAGCTCCACAATGCACTGAATGACGGTGTACTGCGCCATGAGGAGACCTACGGCTATGTTCCTCATATTACCCTGGCGCAAGCGATACCTTCCGCGAACTTGGCGGCCCGTCTGGAATCCGCGCGGCTGCGATGGAAGGGTTTCGGCAAGCCGGCGCCTGTGCTGGTCCGCACGCTCACGTTTGTTCAGCAGATCACAGACGACCGCTGGCGTGACCTTGCCTCGATGCCCTTGGGGGAGCGTGAGTCTTCGCACGAGCCCGTCGGCGATCACGTTCCCAAATACTAGCGCAGCCCGTGTTTCTCACCACCTGAAGACCGAAGCACGCGACAGGCCCGCCATTGCTTCGTTGCGCCTGCTCGCCGTGCTCAACGCAGGGTCAAGTATGCCTGTGCTCGTCAAGCGGCGCGCGGCTCTCACGCACTTCGCCCTGCCCCTTCGCCTGGCCACTTGGTGAGAAAAGCGGGCTCGTTGCATCCCGAAATCTTCCAGCACCAGGGAATCCCGCCGGCCGGGAAGTGCCGTGCCCGGAGTTGCCTCGTCAAAAAAACCTTTAGGCCCCGAGATTTTTTGACGCGCGATTTTGGCCGGCTTGGGCCGCACCGGCCCGCTGTGTTCGCTGTGCCGGCGTGGTCTGCGTCACGACTATTTATTAAGATAATAGAATCTTTTTATATTTATTTTGTACAGCATCACCTCTAGACACACTGTAAATAGAGGCTTAGAAACGGCATCTTCTCCTTGCCGGTGCACTTTTCTCTTTTTCTGACATGGAACCGCCGGGCCAGCAGCGGAGCGGCCCGCGTCATCGCTGGATTCATCTCGTGACGATCCCCGTCTTTCGCGTGAAGGCATTGGGTCCAAGTGAAAACAAAATGTGCAAAAAATGTTTGGAGATTGCGTCCGGACGTGCTAAAACATTTAAGATGAGCAGCGTTTTGGAGACAACACAAAACATCGTTGTTCATCATTCGCAACTGGCGGGGCGCAAGTTCCGTTGAAGTTGACTTCTAATGCAATGAGGTGATTCGCCATGGCCAAGAAAGCGGCCAAGAAAGCAGCAAAGAAAGCTCCGAAGAAGGCGGTCAAGAGGAAGGTAGCCAAGAAGAAGGCAGCCAAGAAGACCGTGAAGAAGACGGCGAAGAAGAAGGTGGCCAAGAAGAAGGCAGCCAAGAAGACCGTGAAGAAGACCGTGAAGAAGACGGCGAAGAAGAAGGTAGCCAAGAAGAAGACAACGAAGAAGAAGGCAGCGAAAAAGAAGAAGTAGCGACACTTTGCTTGAGTTGGCCTGCCGGGCGGCCCGCGTCTTGGCCGCCGGAAGGGCCGACAGGACAGAATAAGTCGGAAGATACTGTCAGGCAGCCCCTCGGGGCTGCCCTTCTTTTTCTAACCCCACCGCCCGCGCTCGTTCCCAACCAGCCAAGTATCGTAGAATCGTGAGAGGCGCGCTATTCTCAAGTGGCGTGGGGTTTCGCATCCGTGATTGTTCGCACCCAAACCGCTCCCATCGGCGAAGTTGAGTTGGACTGTGGCGAGACCTTGACATCGGTCGATGTGGCCTACGAAACCTATGGCGATCTCGACGACGAAAGGTCCAATGCGATTCTCGTCCTGCATGCCTTCTCGGGCGACGCCCATGCGGCGGGCGTCAGCGGTGAAGACGGCAAGCCGGGCTGGTGGGACAGCATGATCGGTCCCGGCAAGGCCTTCGACACGAACAAGTATTTTGTCGTCTGTTCCAACTGCCTGGGAGGATGCCGCGGGACTACCGGTCCGGCCGCGGTCAACCCCCGTACGGGCAGACCCTATGGCGGGAGCTTCCCGTTCATTACCATTGGCGATATGGCCCGGGTCCAGAAGCGCTTCGTCGAGCACTTGGGTATCGACAGACTCCTGTCGGTTGTCGGTGGTTCCATGGGCGGCATGCAGGCGCTGCAATGGGCCGTCGACTACCCAGGGATGATCGCCTCGGTCATCCCGATCGCGGCGACCCATCGTCATTCCGCCCAGCAAATCGCGTTTAACGAAGTGGGACGTCAAGCGATCATGGCCGACCCGGACTGGAAGGGTGGCGACTACTACGGCCGGCCGGGTCCGGATCGCGGCCTCGCCGTCGCTCGCATGGTGGGACACATCACCTACATGAGCGACGACTCGATGCACGAGAAATTTGGACGCCGCCGCCGGATGGCGAATGCGGGCCTCGACTCGGGCGAACTCTTCGAGGTGGAGAGCTATCTCCGCTACCGCGGCGGTCAGTTCGTCAGCCGCTTTGACGCCAACTCCTACTTGACCATTTCGCGGGCCATGGATTCGGGTGACGTGGGCGGGGGATATGCCTCGCTGGGCGACGCCTTCCAAGGAACCGAGGCGCGTTTCCTCGTTCTCAGTTTTACGTCCGACTGGCTCTATCCGAGTTACCAGTCGCAGGAAATCGTTCGTGCCTTGCGGAGCCGGAACCTCGACGTGGCCTATGTCGAATTGCCGTCCAACTACGGCCATGACGCGTTTCTAATCGAAGTCGGCGAGCAGACCGAGCTGATTAAAAGCTTCCTCGAAAACACCTATAAACGGTTGCCGCTGCTCTCCTCGCGGGCGGGCTAGATCAGCCCTAGTATAGCGTTTCATTAAAACATATCGATACGAGGATGTTTCCTGCTAGGCTGGATGCATGGCAGGAAAATCGAAGCGTCCCCAACTGCTTCTCACGCCCGAAGAGTCGCAACATCTGCAGCGGCTGCGTCGTTCGCGTAAGGCTCCGGCTCGGGAGGTGCAGAGAGCCGAGATTCTGTGGCGCTATCATTGCGGCGAGACGATCGCCGAGATTATGCGGGCCGTGAAGATGACGCGCAAAAGCGTTGGCAAATGGATCGAGCGAGCCCTGGCCATGGGGGTGGAAGCGGCGCTCAAGGATGCCTATCATCGTCCCCGGGAACCCCGCATCAGCGAAGAGGCCAAGGCCTGGGTGGTGCACTTGGCCTGTAGCAAACCCAAGCAACTCGGTTACGCCGCCGAGCTCTGGACCCGCGGCGCGCTCGCCCGGCACGTGCGCCAGCATGCCGTGGAAGCGGGCTATCCGGCCTTGGCCCAAGCGGCCAAGGCGACCGTCCATCGGATTCTGGCCGAGCAACCTCTTCACCCGGAGAAGGTGAAGTACTACTTGCAGCGCCGCGACCCGGATTTTGAGTCCAAGATGCGGCAGGTGCTGCTGGTCTACCGCGAGGTGGCCTTGCAGAATGAAAGCGCGGGCGAGGGCGGCCCATCGCCGGGCGTGATTACGGTTTCGGTCGACGAAAAGCCCGGCGTGCAAGCGATCGCCAACACCGCTCCGGACCTGCCGCCGACTGCGGGGCGGCATCCCTGCGTGGCTCGAGATTACGAATACAAACGTCTGGGAACTTGCTCGATTCTGGCGGCGCTGGACTTGCACGACGGTCGGGTGACAGCGCGGGTGGAGCGGCGCCACCGCAGCCGGGAATTCATCTTACTGCTCAAGGATCTGGACCAATCCTACCCGGCCCACTGCACGATCCGATTGATCTTGGATAATCATTCCTCCCACGTTTCCAAGGAGACGAAGGACTATTTGGCGACGCGTCCGAACCGCTTCAAATACGTGCATACGCCGACCCACGGGTCCTGGCTGAATATTGTCGAGACGCTGTTCGGGAAGATGGCGCGCACTTTTTTGAAGCGAATCCGGGTGGAGTCCTGGGAGGAACTTCGAGAACGAATCCTGCAGGGGATCGCGGAGATCAACGCCGCCCCCGTCGTTCACCGCTGGAGGAAGTTCGAGCCGCTGGAGAGCGCGTCTGAAATGAGTACAGTTTAATGAAACGATATACTAGTCTGGTGGCCCGAAGGACGGCCTCGAGGCGGGAATGGCATCGCAGCTTGCGAAGCGCCCGCTGAACGTGATTCCGGGCGGTGGCGAGAGTAATGTCAAGCTCGCCGGCCATCTGCCTCGTGCTGCGGCCCTGCGAGAGCAGACTCAGCGCGGAAATCTCTCGCGGGGTGAGACTCACAGGCGGTTGATCGGGCAAACCGTTTCCCAAATGGGCCACCGCTTGCTGCCCGCTCAGTTCGCTCAGCCGCGCCACGATCTCACGACTGAGTCTTTCCGCCTTCTTTCGCCGATCAATATCCCGCAACAGGTGTACCGTCAGCGGCGAAGGCCCCCGCCTCATCCGCGCGACGAGAATCGAAACGCTCAGCCATTTCCTCTGACCGCTACCGAGAAAAGCTTCGCCGTGGCCGCGTGAAGATCAAAAGCCGCGACCGGTCGCGTCTTGCATGCGATTTCCAGTACCGCGCAATCCGGCCCGCACACAGCATAGCCGTGGTCATCCTTGCCCACGAGGATCTCTTCGCAGGGGCGTGAGAGAACCGACTCGCGGGAAAACCCCAGCGGGAAAACCCCAGCAGCCGCTCGGCCGCTTCCGACCAATAGCAAACAACTCCCCGGGGATCGACGGCGAATGCCGCGTCGCCTGCTTCATCAAGAAGTGCGTACAGCTTACGCGGTTCCATCGAGATGCCCTGAAGCAAATGTATCTAGCGGCTGAATCATCTGATCTATTGCACTCCAGGGATCGGCCGGCTTATTGTTGGTCTACGCTGAATTTTTTGCGAATGTGCGAGATGTTTGGGCACACGCGGCGCGGCGTGTAGCGACACGGAATGGCACAACCGCGGCGTGCAAGGCTTCTCAAACGGGAGAGTGAAATAGGTCATGCAAGAAAGGTTCTTAGCAGCCGCTGGCGCGCCCTTATCCGCGCAGGTCAAGCAAGGCAAGACGCGGGTCCTCACTACCAAGAGTTGGATGAAAAGCGTGAACGGGCCGGTCTGTAGTTCACTCAAGAAGGTGCTCGACGGCTCCGGTCCCGCCGACGACAAAGCCTGGGCCTTGGCCGCGCAATATGCTGAACTTCTCAACGAGTCGGGGCACGTACTCATGGCCGATGGGCGTTGTCCTGATGCCGTCTGGGCAGGCGCATCCAAGCAACTGCGAGAGAGCAGCGCCGCCGTGCTGGCGGCGGTCGAAGTCAAGAACGCGACTGAGGCAAAGACCGCCTTCGCCGGAGTACTCGGAGCATGCGGCACGTGCCATACCGCACACAAGAAGAAGAAGTAACCCGTGCCGTACCGGTCTGGTGCAGGATGGGCGACAAACGGCCCAGCGGGGCCGGGACCGTCCCGAGCACGCCGCGGCCGGTCAAGAAGTGAGCCGTTAGCTAGGGCGGCGGGGCCCATGCTCTTCGCGTCATGCGGATGAGTACGCCTAGCGCGCTTTGCTCTCGGCTGCCGATTTTTCGTCTCTGCCCCCGTCGTCCCGAGCCGGTCGTGATTGGAGCGAGATCGTCTCGACGCCGGTCTCGGTGAGTCGTTGGAGTCTCGCGGGATAGCCTATAATCGCGGGATATGAAGATTCGAACGACGGTCGTCGGCAGCTATCCGATTCCTCTCTGGCTCTACGGCGATTCTTCCCGTTCGACGCTTCGCGACGCGATTTCGGTTGTTCTCAAGGCTCAGGAGATGGCCGGCATCAATGTCGTGGCCGACGGTGAGCTGAACCGCTTCGACCCTAGTCACCCGGAAACCAACGGCATGATCGACTATTTCGTCAGCCGGTTGTCGGGTGTGAAGACACGCTACTCGATCAGCGATATCGAGGCCTTCCGCGCCGACAAAGGGATGGGCTTCCGAACCGCTCCGGCCGGCGTCGTCGTGGACAACATCGGCGAGGGCGTGCTCAATTTGCCCGCTGACTATGAGTTCACCCGGGGACTGACGCATCAAACACTCAAGTTCACCTCCACCGGCCCGCACATGCTGGCGAAAACGCTCACCGACCGCCACTACGGCTCGCCCGATAAAGTCGCGATGGCGATTGCCGCGGTCCTGCGGCGGCAGCTCGAGCGCATTCCGGCAGAGGTCGTGCAACTGGACGAGGCAAATATTTCGGGCCATCCCGAGGATCAGGAGTGGGCGATCGAGGCCCTCAATCATGTGCTCGATGGAATACAGAATACTCGCGCGGTTCACATCTGCTTCGGCAACTACGGCGGACAGTCGATTCAAAAGGGACTGTGGAAGAATCTGC
Organism: Bryobacterales bacterium; assembly: GCA_965238045.1. Lineage (GTDB taxonomy): Bacteria > Acidobacteriota > Terriglobia > Bryobacterales > UBA6623 > CBDEGU01. Next base: position 29,383 of record CBDEGU010000002.1, read on the forward strand.
TGCCGCTGCTCAACGGACTGCATGTGCATCACTATGTGCTCGAGTTCGCGCGGCGCGGTTACGACGAGTTGCCGATTCTGAATGATCTTGACGCAAAGATCGGCATCGGGCTCAGCGTCATCGACATCAAGGACAACGAGGTGGAATCGGCCGATCTGATTGCGTCGCGCATTGAGAATGCCTGCGAAGTGTTGGGCGAGGATCGTATCCACTACATTCACCCGGATTGTGGATTCTGGATGTTGCAGCGCAGCGTTGCTGACCGCAAGATGCGGGCGCTGCGCGATGGTTTGGATCTCTTCTACGACCGCAAGGGTTAGGCAGCAGGCGGCAGGTGGCGTGAAAATCCGGCGAGGACGCCCGCGAGGTTACTCCGCTCTTCGAGAGGGAAGGTTGCGTGGCCGCGCCGGGGCTGCCGGTAACCGGCGGGCCGCGCGGCGCGCCCTATCGTTATATGATCGGACGCACCATCACCCACTACAAGATCCTTGAACGGCTCGGCGCCGGGGGCATGGGCGTCGTCTATAAGGCCGAGGATCTCAAGCTGCGCCGGCTCGTGGCGCTCAAGTTTCTGCCGTTGCGCGAGCACAGCAGCAAGGAGGAAAAAGAACGCTTCCAGCGGGAAGCCCGAGCCGCCGCCGCGCTGGATCACCCGAATATCTGCACGGTCTACGAAATCGACGAGGCCGAAGGACGCTCGTTCATCGCGATGGCCTATATCGAAGGGCCGACCGTGCAAGAGAAAATCGAGCAAGCGCCGCTGAATCTGGACGATGCCCTGGAGTTCACGATCCAGGCGGCCACCGGACTCGCGGCCGCTCACGAGAAAGGAGTTGTTCACCGCGATATCAAGAGCGCCAATCTCATGCTGACGAAGCCGGGGACCGGGGACGAGCCGCGGCTGAAGATCATGGATTTCGGGCTTGCGCAACTCGCCGCCGCCGGCAAGCTTACGCTGGATGGCGCGGCTCTGGGCACCGCGGCCTACATGTCGCCCGAGCAGACGCGGGGGGAAAAGGTCGACAAGCGGACCGACATCTGGTCGCTCGGCGTCGTCCTGTACGAGATGCTTACCGGTGAGATGCCCTTTCCCGGCGAGTACCCGCAAGCGATTTTCTATTCCATCTTGCATGAGGAGCCCGTGCCCATTACGTCGCTGCGCAGTGGTGTGGATCTCGAATTTGAACGCATCCTTTGCAAGACCCTCGCCAAGGATCCCAACGAGCGCTATCAGAGCGCGGTGGATCTGTTAGTTGACCTGCGGACACTGCAGAAGAATCGCGATCTGGGCCGGAGCAAGAGTCGAACGGCGGCCTATGTTTCCCAGACGCGGTCCCAGAGCGCGGTTGCGGGCCCGTCTTTGAAAAAGCCGGAGGGAAACAAGCCGCTTCGCCGCTATCTGATTCCAGCCGCTCTCGCCGCTGTGCTGGTACTGGCGGTTGCGATCGTTCCGCGCTTTTTCCGGCCGATGGGGCCGCGGCGTTTCGATGCCGTCCGCCTGACACCCATCACAAGCGACGCTGGAACGGAGTCGTTCGCGAGTTTTTCACCCGATGGCAGCCAGATCGTCTATGTGTGGGACGGCGGAGAAGCAGGCCAGGCCGATATCTACGTCCGGCTCGTTGAGGGTGGCGGGACGCCCCTTCGGCTGACGGATCATCCCTCCCCGGAAAGCAGTCCCGCCTGGTCGCCCGATGGAAGATACGTCGCCTTCGTTCGGCATGAACGGGGCATGAGCGGAGTCTACTTGATTCCACCCATTGGCGGCGCTGAGCGGAAACTGACCGAACTCCGCGCCCAGCCCAGGATACGATCGGTTCGCCTTCTGGCATGGTCGCCCGATGGGCAAACTCTGGCGATCGCTAGCTCACCCGCCCGGGACGAGCCGGGCGGAATTGTGCTGCTGGACTTGCGGACCTCCAAGACGACCACGCTCGTTGCGCAGGGACTCGTTGCAGAGGGGCGGCCCCGAACACTCAGCCACAGCCCGGCGTTCTCACCCGATGGCGCGAGCTTGGCCCTGATTCGCACCGCGGGGCTTCTTTCCAGCGATATCTATCTAGCCGCCGCGGACGGGACCGGCGGTGAGCCCCGGCGCGTGACTTCCGAAGAACAACAGATCGACGGTCTCGCGTGGATGGCGGACGGCGAATCGCTGGTTTTTTCATCCCAGCAACGCGGTGTCTCCGGGCTCTGGCGCGTGCGCGCTTCAGGCGGCCCGATTCACCCGTTTCCGGCGGCGGGCGAGAATGCGCGGCTACCCGCGATCAGCGCCAAGGGAGACCGGCTAGCATTTACGCGAACCGTGCGCGATCTCAATATTTGGCGCGCCGAGCTCAGCGGCGACACCTTAGAGGGGGACGAGGCCAGGGTGATCATTGCTTCCACGCGGTTGGATACAAGTCCCCGATTCTCACCCGATGCATCGCGCATCGCCTTTGTCTCTGACCGCTCGGGCGCGGCGGATGTCTGGATCGCCGATGGCGACGGTTCCAATCCTAGAAAGCTTACATCCTATGACGGACCGGTTCCCTCGAATCTCCTGTGGTCGCCCGCGGGAGATCAGATCGCGATTCAGGTCAGCACGGGCTCGGAAACCAATATTGATCTCATTTCGCCCAGCGGCGGAGCGTCCCGGCGGCTTACCAGCCACGAGTTCACCGGTAGGGCCGCCGGCTGGTCGCGTGATGGAGAGTGGATCTACCTCAGCCGCCGAGGAGAGGGATTGTGGAAACTTCCCGCGGACCTAGACGCGTCTTCGCAAGCCGTTCCGCTTCCCAACCTTAGCCGCTTCGTGAGCGAATCTCTCGACGGCGCATTCCTTTTCTATTCCGCCGGACGGCGAGATGTTCGGCTGTGGCAGGTTCCTGTCGCCGGCGGACAAGGGGCGCCCTTGCCCGATGAGGTGGCTCCCTGGGGTGCTCATCGCTGGACTGTGACCCGGCGCGGGATCTTTTTTCTCGATCGTGATTCCAATCTGAAACTGTATGATTTGGCCGCCGAAACCATCACAAGCCTCGGCCGCTTCGAGGCGATGGCCGCGGGTTCGCCGGGGGCCGGTTTTTCGATTGCGGACGACGGCCGCGCCGTATTGTTCACGCGAGCGGACCGCGACGAAGCCGATCTGAACTTGATCGAAGGTTTCCAATAATCCGTCTGGTTTTAGGAAGTGGAGTGCCGCGGCGTGAGGTGTCACGGCAGGGCCGCGCGAAACCCCATGCTGCCGAGAGTCGCGTCCCCGCGAGCCTGATCTGTCGCGGACCCGGTTATCCTAGTAGGTAATGCCGACCCAGACGACGCGCGCCATCACGGCCTGCTTCCTCATTCTTCTTCTGTTCGGAATACCATGCGGCGTGGCGCAAGAGGTGCGCCCGGCCCCCGCCGGCGAAGCCGCGGCCTCGCGGGAGAGTTTGGCGGTTACCTATCGAGAAGGCACAACTGCCAAAGTCGCGTTTCAGGGCACGCCCCGGCTACCCGGCGCTACGGCGCAAGCCATCGTGAAGAGGCGAAGAGGCATCACCGAAATCGATGCCCGGCTTGACAACATGAAGCCCGCGATTCTTTTTGGCGGAGACTACAACACCTACGTTCTCTGGACGGTCTCTCCCGAAGGCGTCGCGCTGAACGCCGGCGAATTCATTCTTCGCGGAGACCGCAGCAAACTCTCCGCCTCCACGCCCCTAACCACTTTCGGCATGTTCGTCACCGCCGAACCGCATTTTCTGGTCAGCGAGCCCAGCCAGTTTGTGGTGCTGGAGAACTCGTCGGTTGGATTGATGCGGGGGAGCATCGTAGGGTCGTCGCGTGTGCAATATCGCGGCTTCGAGGGCAGCTACGAATACGACCAGGAGAGTCTTGTCTCCGCGCCAAAAACCGAAGGCGAGTTCCGCTCCGAGCGCCAGCAATCGACCACGGCGCTGGATCTGGCCGAGCGCGCCGGCGCCGAGCGCTGGGCGCCCGAAGAACTAGGCCGCGCTCGCAAGGCCGTACTCAATGCACTGGCCTCTTTCGTCCCGGGCATGAATGAAAGAGAGTTCGCCATCCAGGCTCGCCGTGCCGTGGAACTTTCGGTGGAGGCGCAGAACGTAGCGCTGGAGCGAAAGCAACAGTCCAAGGATGCGGCGCAGCGCAAGGAACTCGCCGATCTGAGACTGGCGAAGGCGGAAGCCGAGGCAGCCGCGGCGCGGGCCAAGGAGGCGGCCAAGCGTGCCAGCCGCGAACGCCGCGAAGCGGTGCGGGCTAAAGCCGAAGCGGAAAAAGCGACCCGGCAGGCGCGCATCCAGCAGCGCCAGGCGCGAGATCTGATGCAGCAGGCACAGTCCCAGACCGCACGGCTTTCGCGGCTAAAGGATCAAGCCGAGCGCTACGCCAACGAAGCACGCTCTCGCCTGGAGGGTGCTCTCCGTAAGGTCGTCGACACGCGGGAAACCGCCCGCGGCGTCATCATCAACCTGCCCGACATCTTGTTTTCCACCGGCAGATCGAGGCTCGTCCCGCGTGCAAGGGAAGTGCTCAGCCGCGTTGCCGGCATCCTGCTCGTGACACCGGACTATCGTCTCAGCATCGAAGGTCACACCGACAGCACCGGCCGCACGAACTACAATCAGCAGCTCTCCGAGCGCCGCGCCGAATCAGTGCTGAACTATCTGACCGAGGCCGGTCTGTCGGCTGATCTCATGATTTCGCTCGGGCACGGCGAGGCGAGGCCCATCACTCAGAACAGTACGCCCGCCGGGCGGCGGAAGAATCGCCGCGTCGAGATCGTCATCACCAGCACGGGTGATTCGCCGGTGTTCGGGCAGCGTTAGCGAACCTCTTGGCGCTCTCGCGGCACCATCGGCACGGGCTTCATCGGCTCGAAAAGCGCGAACGCGAATACGTCGGTCTTGCTGACCATCGCCACGTATTGCTTCCCGTCCACCGTGTAGGTGATCGGGGAGGAGAACAGTTGCTGGCCCATGTTGAAGTGCCACAGGTGCCGGCCGGTCTTGGCCTCGAGCGCGACCAGATGGTGGTCGTCGTCCCCGAAGAACACCAGACCACCCGCAGTCGAAAGCGTGCCGGCCCACATGATCGTTGGGCCCGTCATCGGATATTCCCATACCCGCTCGCCTGTCGCCGGATTCAGGGCCCGAATGTAGAACTGGTTCGCCGCGCGCGAAGGCTTACCCCCGCCGGTGCCCGCGAATCCGACCATCGGCACCGGCTCACGGGCCGAACTTGTATATTGTATAGATGTCGCAGCCCTCGAGAGCAACGATGTGCAGCAACCCCGTAGTGGGGTTGAACGAGGGCGACATGAAGTTCGACGCCCCTCGCACGGTCGGACAGGTCTCCTCTCCGCCCGGCGACGGTTCCTTGCCTGGCGCCAAGACCGGTCTCCCGTTCTTGTCAATCCCGGTCGCCCAGTTCAGCTTGTCGACGAACTCGCTGGCGTGCAGGTACTCGCCCGTTACGCGGTCCAGGACGTAGTAGAAACCGTTGCGATTGGCCTGCACGACGAGCTTTCGCATCTTGCCCTCATACGACAAATCGAGAAGCACCGGAAACTGCTGCCCGTCCCAATCCCATACATCGTGCGGGGTGAACTGGAAGTACCATTTCATCTTTCCGGTATCGGCGTCGAGCGCCACGAGTGAATCGGTATAAAGATTGTCGCCCGGCCGGTCGCCCCCGTAAAAGTCCGGCCACGGATTCCCAGTTGTCCAGTACAGTGTGTTTAATTCTGGATCGTAGGTGCCCGACATCCAGGTGCCGCCTCCGCCCCAATCCAGCGTCTTGGGACCCCAGCTCTCGGCACCCGGTTCTCCCTTGGCCGGGATCGTCCAGAAACGCCACAACTCCTCTCCAGTCTCGGCCGAATGCGCCGTCATATACCCGCGAATGCCCGAGTCTCCGCCGCTCACCCCGACGATGATGCGGTCCTTGAAGGCGAAGGGCGCCACCGTGCAGTGATAACCCTTCTTCGGGTCCGCGTATTGCTGGCTCCACATCACGGCGCCCGTCTTGCGGTGCAGCGCGATCAGATAGCAATCGCCGGTCACGAAAAACACTTTGTCGCCGAGCAGGCCGACTCCGCGGTTGGCGCGTCCTCCGTCTTGGACATTGTCCTCGTGGTAGTACCAGATCTTGCGGCCCGTCTTCGCGTCCAGCGCGTGTACTTCGTCGCTGTTGCCGACATACATGATGCCGTCATATACCAGGGGCACGGAACTGAGACGCCGTCCAACCGCCAGGTTGTAGACCCACTGGGTTGCCAGCGACCCGACATTACCGATGTGGATCTGCTTGAGCGGGCTATGCCGCCGCGCGCTGTAGTCGCCGGCGTAAGTCAGCCAGTTGTCCCCGGGCCCCTTGAGGATGTCCTCGTAGGAAACTTGGGCGCTCAGGGGGGCGCTTAGGGTCAGACAAAACAACGAGAGCGACAGCAGTGGGACCTTCACCTTACTTGTTCTCCTGTTTATCCTGGCCGGGCGAGACCGGAACGCGCGTGGTCTGGCGGCTGATATAGGCGAGCACGTTCTGTATTTCCTCCCCGGAAAGCCGCTCTCTCAGATCGCCCGGCATCCAGGACTCCTTCAGGAAAACCACCTTCTTCACCCCGCGCGAGTCAAGCAGATGCAGCCCGCCGCTGGCATCCATCACCTGCCAGGAGTAGTTCGTGTAGCTCTTCGCCACGCCCTCGATCGTCTTTCCCGACCGCAGAGTCACGCGCACTGGATCGAAACCCGGCGTGATCTCCTTATGCGGCTCGTAGATGGCCTCTCGCAACTGCGCTTCATAGTTCCGCAGCCCGGCGTTGCTCAAATCCGGTCCCAGCATTCCGCCCTTTCCGAGGATCACATGGCATTTCGAACATCCCGCCGCGCCGAAAAAAAGCTTCTCGCCCGCGCTGGCGTCTCCCGGAATGTCAATTTCGTACGCCGGCCGGCTCAGACTGCGGACGAACGCCGTCATCTGCCAAAGCTGCTCTTCCGGAACGCTCGCGAAAGGAGGCATGTCCCCGCCCGGTACGCCATTCTTGATGGAGTCGTAGAGCTTGGTTGGTGTCTTGCCCTGCGCCGCCGGGCCGGCCACCAGCTTGGGTCCCCGTCCGCCTTCGCCGTAGGGTCCGTGGTAGCCGCTGCACATCACTGCGTAGAGATCTTTCCCGGCAGCGACGTGCTCGCTCTTCCCAATGTATTTTTTTACGTTCGGATTGCGATCTTTGCCGGCGGGCGCGAGGTCGTCCTGAGCGGCAAGCGAAGCCGCGAATAGAAGAAAACCAATGAGCAGTGGTGCCATGAGCGTCGCTCCAGATTATCAGAAACCAGCCAGCTACTCTCTGGGCGAATGCTCGCGCACCGCGCCGTGGCGGGCGCCTGTTGGACTAGTGTACTTCACCGCTGTCCTTCACTGCGCCAGTCTCTGGGTGCATGCGGACTCGGCAGGCCCCGGCGGCGCGGGAACAAAAAAATGCCGGGCAGCGTGTGTGGACGCCGCCCGGCTCTGTAGGGGTCGGTTGAACAACTGTGACAGCTTTGCTAACTCTTACTCGGTACCTCGACCTTGAGGTTGTTTGTCACCGAGAACACTCCGTGGACGCGGTTCGCCTGGTGGGTGGCGATGATCTTTTCCATCTGGCGGTTTACAACTCCCTCGAGAGTTACGTCGCCGTTCTTGACGATGATGAGAATGCGGGGCTGCGCGCTGAGTCCGTAACGGCCGAGCACCGGATGGCGATAAATGGCCCGCAGCAGCCGCCGGCGTATCGCGTCGTCGTGAGGCGAGGTGGGCAAGACTTCGATATTGTTCTCGATGCTCTCCACGCTTTCAACTTTCGCAATCGCGCGTTCGATTGACTTCTTCATCGAGGGCCGGTACACTTCGCCGCCGAGAATGACTTTCGACCCCTCGACTCGAAATGTGGGGTGGTCGAAAACGCCAAGGAAGGGCAGCATGAGAATCTCGTGACGTACCTGCTGTTCGACGGCGGTGAGTGCGCTTCCGGCAGGTCCGGAATACGCCTGCACCGCGAAGGGTGCGACGATCAGGCTCAACAGAATCGCGAACACGAACTTCTGGTAACGAGGTCTCATGGCTTTTCTCCTTGTAATGTCTTAAACAAAAAACATTCCCATCACCCGGTTCGTGGCCACAAATCCGAATTTCATCGTCGTGCGTGTACGGTTAAATAGACGCCGCAAACTTGGATTAGAGGTACAAATTTTTCGCGTGAGCTCTGCCGCGAACGCACGGAGCGCAGGCGGAGTCCAGTCGGGGTAGTATGCTATTCACAATCAGGGGGACCGCTTCATGCCAGGTCAAGGGTCGGCCGGAAACGTCATTGCCGCGCTCGCCAGCTTCTTCATTCCGGGGCTGGGACAGCTCATTCAAGGCCGCTTACTGATGGCGATAACACAGTTCGTCTTGGCCGGACTGCTTTGGTTGCTGTGGTTCGGCTGGATCATTCATCTCTGGTCGATTCTCGACGCCGCGAAATTCAAGGGGCGCGCGTGAGAGCCCCGCGTGGCGGTCTGCTGCTTGCCGCCGCGCTGCTGACGATCGGCGCCGCACGGGCCGAGCCGCCGGTCTGGGTCGTTCACGACGAACCGGCCCCGATGGAAGAACTCGCCCGCGTTCTGCGCTCTGGCGGACATAGCGTGCTCGTCGAAGAGCAGTCCGAGTTCGCCGCGCACCGCGGCGAGTGGAATCCGAAGGCGGTCTTCTTCTACGTGCATGGAGACACCGATCCGGCGCTGGAATCCTTCCTCATTCGCTACGCGGAGAACGGTGGCCGGCTGATCATCCTGCATCACGGGATTGCGTCAGCGAAGGTTCGTTCGAAACGCTGGCTGCCGTTTGCCGGGATTCGCATCTTGCCCCGGGATCATCCTTCCCACCCTTGGAAGGTTTTGCGCGGGGATGTGCAAGTGGTAAACCTCAATCCGTCGCATTATGTAACCACGCACCGGGTTCGTTATCCCGAGACCGTGCCCTATACTCCTTCCGACTCGCCGTCGGTCGAACAGCAAATGCCAGCCTTCGTTTTGCCGGATACCGAAATGTTCTTGAATCAGCACTTCACCGATGGCCGCGCGAAAACCGTCCTGCTGGGAAGCCGGGTGGAAGTTTCAGGAAAGGTCTACATGCAAGATCGCGCGGGTTGGCTCAAACCGGCGGGCAAAGGATACGTATTCTACTTCCAGCAAGGTCATCTGGCGTCGGATTTTCGCAATTCGGCCTTTGGCCAGATTCTGATCAACGCTGTACGGTGGATGCCGCCGAACCGCTAGAGGCGCATCTCCGGGCCCCTGCGTGCGGCGGCGAGACCCCGCCCTCGTGAGGGGCTGCCTAGACGCTGTCCGGCACCACGTAGGGCTCGCGGTACTCGCGCGTCAGCCGGCGATTGGCTTCCTCGTCTCCGGGAAAGGTTTCGGCCGCGGGATCGAAGACCAGTTTTCTTCCCGTCTGGAAGGAAATATTGGCCAGGTGACACAGAGAAGTCGAAAGATGTCCGTCCTCGATCTCACAGTGGAGATCCTCGCGCTTGCGTGAGCGGACCGCTTCGATAAAGTTCTCGAAGTGACTGACTTCCTTTTCTTCGAGATCGGGAATCTCCGGCCCAGGATGATAGGCGATCTTGGGAAAGCTCAGGTTCGTCGCGCGCAGCGAGACGCCCGAAGGGAGATCGGGCCGCGTGCCGGGCGTGAACTCGCCCCGCACCGCCGACCAGTTGTCGGTCGAGGAAACGTAGCCGCGGGGAGTGTAGAAAAAGGCGCCCATTCTCGTGCCGCCGAAGGTCGGACTGTAGAGCGTCGTCATGTCGATTTCGAGCAGCGTGCCGTCGGCGTATTCAAACGTCGCCGTCTGCACATTGGGCGTTTCCTGCTCCGAGTCGTCGGCGAATCGCCCGCCGGCGCAATGGATCTTCACCGGATGAACGGACTGGCCCAGTCCCCATCGGGCGACGTCTAAGTAATGGACGCCATTGTTGCCGATTTCGGTTGTCGATGTGTCCCGGAAGAAATGCCAGCCGTAATGAAAACGGTTCAGGGTGAAGGCGCGATAGGGAGCCGGTCCAAGGTAGAGATCCCAGTGAACGCCCTCGGGAATCGATGCCTCCTGAACGCGGCCGATGCTCGCCCGGCCGCGATAGATGATCACCTTGCCCCGATACGCGGGGCCAAACTTGCCCGAGTTCACAAACTGAACCGCCGAGCGCACGCGAGCGTCACTTCGGCGGTTCAGGCCGACCTGCACCAGGCGGTCGTACTTCCGCGCTGCCTCCACGATCTTGCGCCCTTCCCGCAGGCAGTAGGAAGCCGGTTTTTCGACGTACACGTCCTTGCCGGCCTGGCATCCCCAGATCGCCTGGAGCGCGTGCCAATGGTCGGGCGTCGCGATGGAGATGGCGTCGAGATCCTTATGCTCCAGAAGCTTGCGGATGTCGAATTCGGTCTTCGGGCGGTACCCGGCGATCTTCTCGACTTCGGCCACCGCGGCCGGAAACAGTCGTTCGTCGACATCGCACAGATAGGCCACCCGGACACCCGGCATGCGCGCGAAATTACGGTAGTGATCCCGGCCCCGGCCGCGAAAACCTACAACAGCGATATTGACCTGGTCGCTCGGAGTGTTCTGGCCCCAGGCGGCGCGCACCGCCGGCGCCGCGCCGAGCCCCGTTCCTAGCGCTGTTCTCTTGATGAAGTCGCGACGACTGGTTGATGACATGCCCGAGCCCCTTTTTGCACCATGAAAAAAATCTTAATCGGGTGAGTTTACCAGACTGCGGGAACTTCTATTCGTCTCAGCGACGATGAGCGCAAGACGTCACGGAAATTTCCGCCGTCGTTCTCGAAATCAGACGGTTCCGCTGGCCTGGAAGGCTTGGCGCCCATCCGCCCAGCGGCCGGGACGAATCACCCGCTGAGGAGACCGTCCGGCAGACGCCGAGCATCCAGCACAAGAAGCGGGATAGAATCCAGATGTGGGCTTTGTCTTTGCGCCGGACCGCTGTCTGCAAATTCATCCCGAGCGCCTCGACTGGCAGCGCATCCGGCGGGCAGCTCTGGCCATCCGCCGCGGAGAAGTCATCGCGATTCCAACCGACACCGTCTACGGGCTTGCCGCGGACCCGTTCCAAATCAAAGCCGTGGAGAAAATCTTTCGTATGAAACGCCGTCCGGAGTCCAGACCCGTCCTGCTGCTGATCGCCTCGCTCGCTTCGCTCCAGGAACTCGCCGTGAACATCCCGGCCTCGTTCGACGCGATCACGAAGGCCTTCTGGCCCGGCCGGTTGACTGTCATTCTGCCGGCTGGCAAACGGGTGCCCCGCGTTGTTACCGGCGGTACCGGAACCGTGGCGGTACGCTTGCCCGCCTCGCCCGTCGTCCGTGCGCTGGTGCGGGCCTCGGGACGGCCGCTGACCGGTACGAGCGCGAACATCTCCGGCCGCCCCGCGGCGCGAACCGCCGCCGAGGTCGCCGACCAGCTCGGAAATTCCGTCTATTATGTTGTTGACTCCGGTCGCGCGCGATCGGCACGGCCGTCAACGATCGTCGACCTCAGCGGCCGGCCCCGGATCGTGCGGGCAGGCGCGATTTCGGAGGCGGAGCTGGCCAAGTATTTGCGATGAAGGAACCCACGCAGCCGAGCCGTTCGCGGCGCTGGTGGATGATCGCGGTGTTTGCCGCCTTCGCGATACTGCCAGGCTATTTCACCGCCGTGTTCTACGCCGTCTGGAGTCAGGCGCAGGTCGAGGACGCCCGCCCGGCCGATGTCATCGTCGTGCTCGGTGCGGCCCAATACCGGGGACGGCCCTCGCCGGTGCTTCGCGCCCGTCTCGATCACGCCCTGGCGCTCTACCGCCGCAATCTGGCGCCTCGTATCTTGACCACGGGAGGATACGGCGAGGGCGCCGAGTTCAGCGAAGGCCAAGTCAGCCGCGAGTATCTTTCCGCCCATGGTGTTCCCGCCGAAATGGTCACCGTCGAGACCCGAGGTAAGTCGACCATGCAGAGCGCTTCGGCGGTCGCCGAAATCATGGACCGCATGGAGCTGAAATCCTGCATCGTCGTCAGCGACGACTACCACATCTTTCGCATTAAGAAGATGCTTGAAGCCCGCGGCATCGAAGTCCACGGCTCGCCGCGCCGGCTTCAGAACGTGAGCGGCTGGCGCCGCTGCCAGTTCTACGCCCGCGAGTCACTGGCCTACATTCTCTGGCGTGTCGGCATCCGAATGTAGCAGGCTGGAGTGGACCCCACAAGCGAGACCAGCGAAGAGGGGACAATGGACCAGGGAACGGTAAGCCGGGCCGCGGTAAGGAGACTGGATTGTCTCGAAGACGATTCGCCAAGGAGTGCAAGCTGGCGACCGCCACGTGGTGAGAAAAGCGGGCTATAGAACTGGCTTATAGCGCTCCATCAGCGCTTCGATCTCCTTGACTTCTTCGGGCCGCACTTCGACCAGCGGAGGGCGGACCGGGCCCGCTGGTTTGCCCAGAATCTCCATTGCTTTTTTCATCACCGAGACTTCGTAGCCTTTGCGGCGGGCGCGCAGGGCGTAGAGCGGAGTCACGTAGGTCGACATCAGCCGCGAGAGGCTTGCCTGATCGAGCATTGAGGCGCGCTCATGAAGCTGCAACGACAGACGCGGCGCGATGGTTGCGATGCTTGAGGTATAGGTGCGGATGCCGATCGAGTAATAGCCCGGAACCATGTCGTCCCCGATCCCTCCGATCCAATGCAAACGGTCTCCGCAACGCTCCATGATGCGCAGGTAGCTCCGCAGATCGGCCTGTCCTTCTTTCCAGGCGATGAGGTTGGGAATAGCCTCGCACAGCCGCCAAACCTCCGAGGGCGTGAATGTGGCCCAGTCCCGGCTGTAGATCAGCAGCCCGAGCTTGGTCGCGTCGCCGATCGCCTTGTAGTAGCGCAGCAGGCCTTCGCGATCCGCGTTCGGGTAGTAGGGCGGAAAGCACAGAATGCCGTCGGCGCCGGCCTGCTCGGACTTCTTCGCCATGTCAACGGCTAGTGGATAGTTGAATCCAACGCCGGCCAGGACCGGGATCTTACCTCCGGCCGCTTCGATGGTGGCCTGAATCATCTCGAAGTGCTCTTCAGGGGTCATCGAATACATCTCGCCCGTCCCGCCCGCGGCGACAACGGCGCAGAGCGGGTATGCGAGCATTTCGGCTACGTTTTTTCGGTAGCCGTCGAGATCAAGAGAGTAGTCGTCTTTGAAGATCGTTACAGGGAAGGCGATGACACCGCCGAGGCGTTCACGAAGTTCCTGGGGTTCCGTCATGAGATGCAACCGTCCTTTGCCAGTTAGACCGCTAGCTTAGCGTGTCTGGTCGGCGAGAAGCCAATGCGGCGGCCGGCTCGCGCTAGCAGTCCTTTGGGCGGCCAGGCTTTGCGAGCCCAGGCGTTGTCGCTGGACGCCGGTGATGTCCCGCATCCTCCTCCTTTTCTCTCCTAGCCCGCGGCGGTAAATCCCTTCCGCGCGTCCAGCCGGACTCGTGCCACGGGCGGCTAGGGATGGACAAAGGGCCGGTCTCGAAGTTCTTACCAGCGCGGCAGGATCCGCTCCCAGTTCGGGTCGACGTGCTTGCGCATTTCGGCCGTATCGTCGCGTTTGCGGTAGGGGATCTTAGCGAATCGTTCCTTGCCCCGTTCGAGCTGATCGTAGTCGAGTTCAACGCCAAGGCCTGGTTTGTCGGAGACGCGAACGCGCCCGTTCACGATAGGCACCCTTCCGCCGGCGACGATCTCGTCCCTCTCCGATTGCCACAGATAGTGAGTATCGCAAGCGTAAGAGAGATGGTGCGTGGCGGCGGCCACATGAGCCATGGCCATGAGCGAAACCCCGAGATGGCTGTTGGAATGCATCGACAGACCGATGCCGAAGACTTGGCAGATCTTACCCAGATGCTGCACCTGCCGCATACCGCCCCAATAGTGATGGTCGCAGAGAATCACCTGTACCGCGTCTTGCCGCACCGAGGGCGGGATGTGAGCGAAGGAGGTGACCGCGACGTTGCTGGCCAGCAGCGTCTCGACGCCCGCCGCGAGCAAGCCCTTGCGGACCGCGGCCATGCCGTCGATACCGGCGGCGGGGTCTTCGAGATACCCGCCGCCGGATAGCTCCTCGGCCAGCTCCTTGCCCACATGGATCGATGTCTCGACCGTCCAGGCGCTGTTGGGGTCAATGCGAAGCGGAACATCTGGGCCGAACTCACGCCGCATCCGCCGCACGGTTTCGATCTCGATTTCCGGATCGAGCACGCCGCCCTTGAACTTGACCGAGCCGAAACCGTATTCATCGATCATCTGACGAGTTTGCGCGACGAGAGATTCGGGGCTCAGCGCTTCGCCGTACTTGTCTTCCCGCGCGTCATCGCCTTCTCCGCCACCGCCCGCGTGTTTGTAAAACGGATAGACCGAAAACGGCACCTCGTCGCGCACGCGGCCGCCAATCAGGTCACAGACGGCCTGGCCGGTGGTCTTGCCGATCAGATCGAGGCAGGCCGTCTCGATGGCTGAGTAGGTGCGAGCGGAGGCGTCGAGCGGGTTTTCTCCCGGGAGCAGATGCGTCTGCGAGCGTTCCAGCCCGTCGCCTTCCCCTTCCACGAGAGAGAGCAGCGAACCGGTCAGGCGATAAGGATCGGCCCCGACGACTTGCTCGCGAATCTCGCGCAACGCCTGGGCCGGGCCGGCCCCGCCGTAAGTTTCGGCGATGCCCGTAACGCCGTCGTCGCTTTCCAGTTCCAGCACCGTCCTCAGCGCGTAGGGAGCATGCAAGCCATAGGAACTGCGCAGCGGCGGATCCGCCATGGCGATCGAATGCACCCTCATGTCGATGATCTTCATCCCTGCTCTTTGATGCCCTCATGGAAAACCGGGGCGGTAACGAATGGCGCGGCCGCGCGAGAATTTCTGAGGATAACAGACCACAATCCTGACCCAACGATTCGCCGCCAAGAGAGGCCACCGGCCCCCTCCCGCCGCCACGCCCGACTCCTGCCCAGGGCTGCTAGAGGCCGACGAAAAGACCGTGCCGAACAGGGCGTCGGAAGCCCTTCCGCTATGATGGGAAATTGTGCAGGGCACCGCCGTTGAAGACTTCCACCGCATCCGAACCCGTGTCCGCCGAACTTCTTACCCCAGCGGGAGGGGCTTCGGGCCCGGCGGTTCCGCTGATCAGTTCTTCACTGTTGCTGCTGTGTCTCGGTCACTTCTCGGTTGATTTCTATTCCGGCGCGTTGGCCACTCTGCAGCCCTTGCTGGTCGAGCGCTATTCACTGAATTTGTCTCAAGTCGGAACTCTGAGCGGCGTCTTTATGCTGGGCTCGGCGGTTTGCCAGCTCTTTTTCGGCATGATTTCCGACCGCCTGCCGTCCCGTCTGTTCGTCGTTTTCGGCCTCCTTACGGCTGGTATATTTCTGTCGAGTCTGGGACTCGCGCGCGGCTACGGAGAGCTGCTGATGCTGGCGCTGGTTGGGGGCATGGGCGTGGCCGCGTTTCACCCGCTGAGCACGTCACAGGTGACGGTCAACGCCGGCGTGAGGCGCGGTCTGGTCATGTCGATCTTCATTACCTCCGGCATGGTGGGCCTGTCGCTGGGTCCGACATTTTTCTCGTTCTTGGCGCAGCGGCTGGGCCTGGACCGGCTGAGTCTGGCGGCTTTGCCGGCGATCGTCGTCGCTGGATTCCTGTTTTGGTCGCTGCCGGCTTCGCTAAACAGCGGCCACCAGGACAAGCCACCTTTTGACTGGGAGCCGTTTCGCCGTCAGTGGAAGCCGCTGCTGCTGCAATATGTGCTGGTCGTGCTGCGGTCGGTCGTGCATCTGGGTGTGGCGCAGTTTCTGACGATTTATCTCTACACGCAGCGGGGTTTCACCTTGGGTCAGGCCAGTCTCTGGCTGACGGTGTTTTTTGCTAGCTCGGCTGTGGCGGCGATGATCGGCGGAAGCATCGCCGACCGCGTCGGCGGCCGCCAGGTCGTCTTGTTTTCGATGATCGCCACGGTCCCGTTTTGGGTGTTGTTTCTGGCGACAACCGGCTGGCCATCCCTCGTTGGACTGTTCTTCGGAGCGCTGATCCTGTTGCTGACGAACCCGGTAATCATCGTCATGGCGCAGGAGCTTGTGCCAACTCAAGCGGGTACCGCCAGCGCGCTGGTGATGGGTTTCGGCTGGGGAATGGCCGGGATCACCTTTATCCCGATGATCGGCTGGCTGGCCGACCGCTTCGGTCTGGAGCTGGTGCTGTGGGGCGTGATCTTGCTGCCTCTCGCGGGATTTCTGCTGGCGCTGAAACTGCCCGACCACAAGGCCCAAGCGGTTCGGTAATGGGCCTCACCGCCTCTGACCGCTGTTAACCGGATACAACTGTGTCTTCCCCCGCCGCGGCCCCGAGCCGCGGGCCCCGCGGGCAATGGCGTACCAGAAGCGCGGCTGTGGCGATCAGGTCCTCTAGGCCCGCTTGCGAGTCGAGGATTCCTTCGATATGGACAGTGATCTTTCCCGCGGCCAGCTTTGCATCGATCAGGGGTAGTTGCGACTCCAAAAGGTTTCGGCGCACCGGCTCTTGAAGCATGGCGGCAGCGAAGGTCGGATCGCTCGCTTCGAAGAGGAAGGCGTCATCGAACTCCGCGTGGCCGGTTGCGGAATCGCCGACCGGCTTCATCGCGTCGATCATGTGCTGGAGGCTGGCTTTTCGCCGCTTGATGGCCCATTTCCGTTCCGTGGCAAAGGGCAGATCGACGCTGACGAGCGTGAAGCACGAGCTTTTGGCGCCGTCCGTCGCCATGGAGGTGACTAGTATATCGTTTCATTAAACTATACTCATCTCAGACGCGCTCTCCAGCGGCTCGAACTTCCTCCAGCGGTGAACGACGGGGGCGGCGTTGATCTCCGCGATCCCCTGCAGGATTCGTTCTCGAAGTTCCTCCCAGGACTCCACCCGGATTCGCTTCAAAAAAGTGCGCGCCATCTTCCCGAACAGCGTCTCGACAATATTCAGCCAGGACCCGTGGGTCGGCGTATGCACGTATTTGAAGCGGTTCGGACGCGTCGCCAAATAGTCCTTCGTCTCCTTGGAAACGTGGGAGGAATGATTATCCAAGATCAATCGGATCGTGCAGTGGGCCGGGTAGGATTGGTCCAGATCCTTGAGCAGTAAGATGAATTCCCGGCTGCGGTGGCGCCGCTCCACCCGCGCTGTCACCCGACCGTCGTGCAAGTCCAGCGCCGCCAGAATCGAGCAAGTTCCCAGACGTTTGTATTCGTAATCTCGAGCCACGCAGGGATGCCGCCCCGCAGTCGGCGGCAGGTCCGGAGCGGTGTTGGCGATCGCTTGCACGCCGGGCTTTTCGTCGACCGAAACCGTAATCACGCCCGGCGATGGGCCGCCCTCGCCCGCGCTTTCATTCTGCAAGGCCACCTCGCGGTAGACCAGCAGCACCTGCCGCATCTTGGACTCAAAATCCGGGTCGCGGCGCTGCAAGTAGTACTTCACCTTCTCCGGGTGAAGAGGTTGCTCGGCCAGAATCCGATGGACGGTCGCCTTGGCCGCTTGGGCCAAGGCCGGATAGCCCGCTTCCACGGCATGCTGGCGCACGTGCCGGGCGAGCGCGCCGCGGGTCCAGAGCTCGGCGGCGTAACCGAGTTGCTTGGGTTTGCTACAGGCCAAGTGCACCACCCAGGCCTTGGCCTCTTCGCTGATGCGGGGTTCCCGGGGACGATGATAGGCATCCTTGAGCGCCGCTTCCACCCCCATGGCCAGGGCTCGCTCGATCCATTTGCCAACGCTTTTGCGCGTCATCTTCACGGCCCGCATAATCTCGGCGATCGTCTCGCCGCAATGATAGCGCCACAGAATCTCGGCTCTCTGCACCTCCCGAGCCGGAGCCTTACGCGAACGACGCAGCCGCTGCAGATGTTGCGACTCTTCGGGCGTGAGAAGCAGTTGGGGACGCTTCGATTTTCCTGCCATGCATCCAGCCTAGCAGGAAACATCCTCGTATCGATATGTTTTAATGAAACGCTATACTAGGAAGCCGCGGCCGTCCATCTCAAAACGTAATTGAGGAAACGCCAGCAGGCTGCCAGGCTTCACTTCACCCTGGTACTTCTCTGCCAGGAGCGTGTACACCTCAGTCAGCAGACGGTTCTTACTTTGCTGATCACGATAGGCGTAGACCAGCGCCACCACGATGATTGATGAGATGATGAGCCACCAGTACATGACGTTTTTTCGCCGGGCTTCGCGTTCTTCGGTGTGTCCGGCTGGGACGTATTCGGCGTGCGCTAGCGAACCTGGCCTGGAGCTGGGCGCGGGATTGCCAATTTGCCTCAGGGCATGCGGGCTCGGAACGGGCCTTTCATGACCTACGGCGGCCGTTCTGCCTCCCAGGTTACTTGCGGGGTTACTTGCGGAAGCTCGCCGAGAGTGTTTTCTTGCGGAGCCGGATCGCGGCTGGGGTGACCTCGACCCACTCGTCGGTCTGGACGAACTCGATCGCCTGCTCTAGGTTCGGAATGCGCGGTGGCACGAGCCGGATCGCCACCTCCGCGTTCGAGGCGCGCATGTTCGTGAGCTTCTTCTCCTTGACGATATTGACGTTCAGGTCTTCGGGCCGGGCGTTCTCTCCCACGATCATCCCTTCATAAACCGCCGCCGTGGGCCGAATGAAAATTTCGCCGCGTTCTTGCAGGTTATAGATCGCGAAGCCGGTCGCCTTGCCGGCGCGGTCGGCGACCAGCGAGCCGGTGGACCGGGTGGGAATATCGCCTTGCCATTCGATGTAACCGGCGAACAGTGAGTTCAGGATCGCCGTGCCCTTGGTGTCGGTGAGGATCTGGCTGCGCAGACCGATCAGGCCGCGCGAGGGGATCTCGAACTCGATGCGCACGCGTCCCGAGCCATGATTGACCATCTTGGAGGTCTTAGCTTTTCGCGAGCCGAGCTGCTCCATCACCACGCCGACAAACGCCTCGGGACAATCGACCGTGAGGTGCTCGAGCGGTTCGTGCAGCTTGCCGTTGACGGTCTTGGTGAGAATCTCCGGCTTGCCGACCACCAGTTCATAGCCCTCGCGCCGCATGGTTTCGACGAGAATGGCGAGTTGCAGCTCTCCCCTTCCGGAGACGAGAAAAGAGTCGGGCCCCTCGCCGTCTTCGACGCGGATCGAGACGTTGGTGAGCAGTTCCTTGTCGAGCCGGTCGCGGATGTTGTGCGATGTGACGTAGCGGCCTTCACGCCCGGCGAAGGGCGAGGTGTTGACGGCGAAGGTCATGGCGATGGTCGGCTCGTCGATCTGAATTCGCGGAAGCGGGCGGGCGTCGCCGGCGGCGCTGACGGTTTCGCCGATCGCAATTCCCTCCACTCCCGCGATGGCCAAGACATCGCCAGGACGCGCTTCTGTTTCTTCAATGCGCTTCAGGCCCTCGAAGGAATACATCTTGGTGATGCGTGTCTTCTCCACCGATCCATCGAGCTTGCAGATCGACACCTCGTCGCCCCGGCGCAGCGTACCCGCAAAGACGCGGCCGATGGCCATGCGTCCGAGATAGTCGCTGTAGTCGAGGTTGGCCACGAGCAGTTGCAGCGGAGCTTCGGGGTCGCCTTGCGGGGCTGGCAAGGTCTCGATAATGGTCTCAAAGAGCGGACGCAGATCTTGGGAATCATCTTCGAGCGAGCGCTTGGCCACGCCGTCGCGCGCAATGGTATAGAGAACCGGAAAATCGAGCTGATCCTCGGCGGCGTCGAGATCGATGAACAGGTCATAGATTTCGTCGAGCACCTCTGGGATGCGCCGGTCGGGACGGTCGATTTTATTGATGACGACGATGGGCGTGAGTCGCGCCTCCAGCGCCTTCATGAGCACGTATCGCGTTTGGGGAAGAGGGCCTTCACTGGAATCGACGAGCAGCATGACTCCGTCGACAAGCTTGAGGGCGCGCTCGACCTCACCGCCAAAATCAGCATGGCCGGGCGTGTCGACGATGTTGATTTTCGTGTCCCCGAAACGCACTCCGGTTGTCTTTGCGAGGATCGTGATGCCGCGTTCACGCTCGAGTTCGCCCGAGTCAAGGGCGCGTTCGGCGACGGTCTCGCGCTCACCGAAGACTCCGCTCTGGCGGAACATGGCGTCAACGAGGGTGGTCTTGCCGTGGTCGACGTGGGCGATGATGGCAATGTTGCGAATGGAACGGTTATGCATGAAGTTGTCTGGGTGGGTGGCGCCGGAAGACGTCGCCACGAAGGACGGACGCGGCGGCTGGGTGGCAGCGGAAGGGCCGCGCGCCAGGGAAACCGTTGCCTGCCGCGGCCGAACTCGGGGCGTTGCCGGGCGCCGCCGGGAAAGACGGCGTGGCAGAGCACTCTCGTCCGACCCTCCATTCGTATTCTATCGCTCTCGCCCGATGCCTGCCCTCGGGCTGCTACGACGAACTGCTAAGGCTGGGAGCTGCTAAGACTGGGAAGCGGCGCGAGCTAGCCGGAGTCACTGTCGGGGACCAAACGCAGAAGCAGGGCGGTGATATTGTCGGGAGCCCCGTTGGCCCGGGCCAGGTCGATGAGCGCACGACAGCATGCCGGGAGGGGGCCGCCGCGGGAAAGCACTTCCAGCATCTCCTCCTCGCTGGCGACGTTATGCAGTCCGTCGGAGGAGATCAGCAGCATGTCGCCCTCGGAGAAATCAATCTCCTGAGTCTCGACAATGATTTCCTCTTCTGCGCCGGCCGCTCTGGTCAGGACGTGGCGATAGGGATGGACGCGGAGTTGCTCCTCGGGCAAGCCAAGACGCCGGCCGACATCGTTGATCCACGAATCATCGCTGGTAACGCAAGATAACTGGCCGTCCCGGCAGAGGTAGCCGCGACTATCTCCGACACTTGCGATGGCGAGTTTCGGTGGCCGGGAGAGGGCGGCGACGATCGTCGTACCCATGCCATCATAGGCCGGGTTCTTTTGCGCTTCGGCGCGGATATTCTTGTTGGCCAGTTCCACGCCCCGCGTCAGAGTGTCGAGCGAAGCGTCTTCGCCGTCGCGGCGCACTTCCGCGACCAGAGTATCAATGGCGATTTGTGACGCGATCTCACCGGCCTGGGCGCCGCCCATGCCATCGGCGACGGCGAAGAATCCGTTTTCCTTGTCGATGACGAAGCTGTCTTCGTTGTGGGCTCGCACAAGCCCAATATCCGACATGCCATAGGATTCCATCATGGTACGAGCAAGGCGGTGAGCTGGCCCAGCGGAGGTCGCGCGTTTCTCCCAAAGGTCACAAACCTACGATGAGTGTCGCACACAGGGGATCTAAGCAGGCTAGGGATTCCCCTTAGGGAGCAATTGAAAAATGGCGAAGGACCAGCCCGCGCCCTGCCGCAATCGCCCTGCCGCAATAGAGGATATCGGCACATGGGAACCACCTGGCCAGAGCACTGTCGCTGTCGAGAAGTGGAGGAAGAGTGCTCCCCGGCAGCCTGGGTTATCTTGTATGTGTAGATGCCGCAGTCGAACATTCCACGATCCGCTCCCGGGGAGGGGCGATTTGCGATGAAAAACTTTGCCGTCGGGCTATTGCTCACCCTATGCTTTTTATGCTTTGCGGCTTTTGCGGCCGCGCCGGCGCCCGCCGCCTCTCGCCAGGGCTGGACGGGCGCGAAGGCGGCGGACGCTGTGATCGAGGAAGCGATTGCCGGCAAGACCATCCCCGGGGCCGTATTGGTGGTCGGGCACGGCGGACAGGTCGTCTACCGCAAAGCCTATGGCGATCGCGCCGTGGTCCCGAGCCGTCAGCCGATGACGCTCGGCACGATTTTCGATTGCGCCTCGCTGACCAAAGTCGTAGTCACCGCCCCCGCGGTCATGCGGCTCGTGGAGCAGGGCAAACTGCGGCTGAGCGATCCCATCACCAAGCACCTTCCGCGGTTCGGCGGCGGGAAGAGTCGCGTCACGGTCCTCGATCTGCTGACGCACTTTTCTGGGCTGCGGCCCGACCTCGACATCTCACCCACCTGGTCTGGATACGAGACCGGGATAGAGAGGGCGTACCGCGAAGTCCCGGTCGCCAAGCGAGGATCGCGGTTCCTCTACAGCGACATCAACTATATCTTGCTGGCCGAGATGATCCGCAAGGTGACTGGACAGCAGCTTGCCGACTATGCGGCCGAGAACATTTTCGAGCCCCTCGGCATGCGGGACTCGATGTTCCGGCCGGCGAAGCTCGTTCATTCGCGCATCGCGCCAACCGGGCGATTGCCCAGCGGCGAGATGCTTCTCGGTGTGGTGCATGACCCGACCACGCGATATATGGGAGGGGTTTCCGGTCACGCGGGCCTGTTTTCAACAGCCGCCGACCTAAGCCGTTTTGCCCAAATGATGCTGCGCGGCGGCCGCACCGGCGATCACCGGGTCTTGAGCCCGCTGTCGGTGGTCAAGATGACGACAGCGCAAAGCCCGCCTGGCAACCCGGTGGTTCGCGGACTCGGATGGGACCTGAACTCTCCCTACTCCTCGCCTCGCGGAGATCTCTTCCCGATGGGTTCCTACGGCCACACGGGTTTTACCGGCGCCTCGATGTGGATCGATCCGGTAACGGAATCCTACGTCATCCTGATGACCAGCCGGCTCCATCCGAAGCCGAGCGGGTCGGTCGTAAGTCTTCGCAGTCATCTGGCGTCGATCGCGGCGGCCGCGATCGAGCAGATTCCGGATCAGTGGGCGCGCCGGAAGGCGTTCCTCGCCGCCGGGCGGGGAAGCGACGCCGCGCCTAAGAGGAAGTTCCGCCCCGGCGCGGTGCTCAGCGGTCTGGATGTTCTGGTTCGCGATGACTTCAAGCCACTGGCGGGCAAGAGGGTCGGTCTCATCACCAACCACACGGGAATCGATCGCGCTCGCCGGCGCAATGTCGACCTGTTCGCCGCGGCGCCCGCGGTCAAACTCCAGGCCATCTTTAGTCCCGAGCATGGCATTGCGGGCCGTCTCGATCACTCAGGAATTGGCGATACGGTGGATGAGGCGACGGGCGTTCCCGTCTACAGCCTTTATCAGGGCAAACGCCGGCGGCCCAGCGCGGAGATGCTCGAAGGTCTCGATGCCTTGGTCTTCGACATCCAAGATATCGGCGCCCGATTCTATACCTACACCACGACCATGGCCTATGCGATGGAAGAGGCGGCCAAACACGGTATCCCATTCTATGTGTTCGACCGGCCGAATCCGATTACTGGCGAGGCGGTCGAAGGTCCGCTGCTCGACGATGGCTACCGTTCCTTCATCGGATATTTCCCGATGCCGGTCAGGCACGGCATGACGGTGGGCGAGCTGGCTGGGATGTTCAATCAAGAGCGGAAATTGGGAGCTGATCTGCGTGTCGTGAAAATGGAGGGCTGGGACCGCGGCACCTGGTTCGACGAGACCGGGCTGCCCTGGGTGAACCCTTCGCCGAACATCCGCACGCTGGACCAGGCGATTCTCTACCCCGGGATCGCTCTGCTCGAGGGGCTGGGGAACTATTCCGTCGGCCGGGGCACGGGCACGCCATTCCAGTTCATCGGCGCCGACTGGATCGACGGGACGCGGCTGGCGGACTATCTGAGCCGTCAAGTCATCGATGGCGCCCGTTTTTACGCCGTCGAACGGAGGCCGAAGGCCTCAAGATTTGCCGGCTCGATGATTCAAGGGGTGCAGATCACGATCGTCAACCGCGACATCCTGCGACCGTCCCGCCTGGGACTCGAGATCGCCGCGGCGCTGCTGCAACTTTATCCGGGGAAGATTCAGCTTGACCAGACCGCCAGACTGGTCGGCAGTCAGGCCACTCTCGACCAACTAGAAGCCGCGGTGGCGACGGAAAGGATCTGGGCAATGTGGGATGACGGCAATCGAAAATTCCTGCGTCTGCGCCAGCGATACCTTCTCTACTAGTGCCGACACCCCGGGGCGAATCTAAAGAACTAGCCCTCTTCGTCTTTTGGCCGATTCTTCGATCCAGGGGGACGGCCGCGCCGCCGCTCGGTTGCGTCCTTCATCCATGTCGGCGGACGGCCCCGTCGTTTGCCGCGACCGCGGGCGAGGCGTTCCAGAGAAATAATCGCGTCTTCGATTTGCTCTCTTTCGTGCCGAAGTTCGCCGAGAATCTTATTTACATCCATGATAACTTCCTCCGATGATGATCGAGCAAGGCACGAAGCCGGGCGATTTACTGCTGCTTCGCTCAGCCGCCCGAAAAACCGCCACTCAATCGTTCCATGTTCTGAAACTGGAACAGTTTCCCTTAGGCCAGTGCCCTAAAAGGTTTTTATAGCAAAAGATAACCGAAAAGTCAACACAAATGTTCTGATTACGGAACGGAGGTCGGGGGTGAGGGGGAGGGTCTTGACTGCGCTGTTAGAGAGACGCCGCTGATTTCGCGGAACGCGTATACGCCAGGAACATTTCTCGACTCGGGTATCCCCAAGACTTCGACGATTGTAGCACGTCCCTTGCCGGATTTCCCGATGAGATATTTACATCCATTATACGTGATCCGCCTTTTTTTTCCAATAGCGATAAAAAGGGAATCCGAGCGCGATCAGACCCAGCCCCTTGAGAGATTCCGCCGGGGAGGTCCAAAGAGTCATCAGCACCAGGCACGAGGCCACGAAGACAAACAGGGCGGGAACGATCGGGTAGCCCAGGGTACGGTAAGGTCTGTCGAGATCCGGACGCTTGGCGCGCAGGACGAAAATCGTCGCGGCGGTCATGCCGTAGAGAATCCAGCTGGCGAAGATGACGTAGGTGAACAGTTGTTCGTAGGACCCGGACAACACAAGCAGGGCCGACCACCCGCTGAGAGCGAGGATGGAAACGTGAGGGGTGTGATACCGGGAGTGAACGCGTCCTAAAGCCCCGAAGAAGTATCTATCACGGGCCATGGCGTAAGGCACGCGGGCGCCGGAGAGGATCGAACCGTTTAGCGCGGCGAAGATCGAAATCATCGCCGCCAGCGCGACGGCATCGCCTCCGGCCGGGCCCAGGAACTTCCGCGCCGCCTCGCTTGCCACGCGGTCGCTTGCCGCCGCCTCCGAGGCCGTCAAAACATAGAAATAGGAGATGTTGGTCACCAGATAGATCGCGGCCACGGCGAGAATCCCATAGATCAGCGACCGGGGGATGTTTCGCTCGGGCTCTTGAATTTCCGACGAGACCATGTTGAGATTGTTCCAGCCGTCGTAGGCCCAAAGCGCGGCGACCAGAGCGGCGAAGAAACCGCTTATGCCGCCGGTATGGGCTACGGTCGAGCCGAGATTCTCGGCACGGCCGCCCCCCAATGCCGCGGCCAGCAGCACGATGGCCAGAATGAGCACGATTTTCAGCACCGTGACCGACGACTGGACTCTGCCGCCGACCTTCACGCCCAGGTAGTTGACGCCGCCGAGTCCGAAGATCAGGACCATGGCCAGAATCTGGCCATAGGATACGCTCAGGTTTGCACCCCATCCCGACAGCCCGAGTGGGATAGAGAAAAACCGCTGCTCCAGCGCCGGCCAGAAATTCGCGGCATAGAGGAAGAACGCCGTGGCGAGCGTCGCGACGCTGCCGCTCTTGGTGACGAAAAACTGCGTCCAGCCGTAGATGAAACTCGGCAGCGGGCCGTAGGCTTCCCGCAAGTAAACGTATTCTCCTCCGGCATGCGGCATGGCGGCGCCCAGTTCGGCATAGGTCAACGCACCGGCGAGCGAAAGCAAACCTCCGGCGGCGAAGACAACCAGTACCAGCAGCGGACTGCCGACCTCGCCGATCATGGTTTTCGGTACGAGAAAAATGCCGCTGCCAATGATCGTTCCGACCACGATGGATGCCGCTTCCCACTTGCCGAGACTGCGCAGCAGATGGAGCCCCGGCGGTGAGCTGGCGGGTGTAGTAGATACAGGCAATCTAGGTCTCCTCGTGCTTGTGTGCTGGGTGCCTGTGGGCTGGATGCTGGCGAGCTGGCGCGGTCCTTGCGTATCGGTACCTATGTCATCAGCTTTCCGCTGGGCGAAACGGGTCGCTGGAGGCAAACGCTCCGGTGAGAAAGGACCAGAGCATTCCCGAGCCGAACGTGACCAACGTCCCAATGACGACATACCAAGTCCAGGCAATATCGGTCTGGAACGTCACCCACAACATCGTAGCCAAACCCGTCAGCATCCCGCCGATCGCGGCGTTCTCGGTGACTCTGGTGGTGAGTACGCCCAGGGCGAACACACCCAGCAAAGCTCCCAGCGGGACCGAGGCGATCGCCAGGCCCGCTTCGAGCACCGATCCCCAGGTGCGGGCAAGCATTGCGATTCCGAGAAGAACGACGCCCCAAGCCAGTGTCGCCCAGCGGGAAAGCTTCAGCTGCTGAGTTTCGCTCATCCCGGAATGCCCGCGCCAGGGCATCCAAAAGTCCATGACCGTGGCCGCGGCGAGGGAATTCAGCGCGGCGCTGAGGTTCGACATCGCCGCCGCGAGAATGGCCGCGATCACCACTCCGCTCGCCACCGGCGGAAGATGGTTCCAGACGAACTCCGGGTACAGCCGATCGAGCGCCGCGGGCGCCGCGGAACCGGTCGTCTGATGAAAAACATAAAGCGTGACGCCGATCAGCAGGAACAGCGAGAACTGGAACGCGATCACCAGCCAGCTTGCCAGCAGGGCACGGCGGGCTTCCGGCTGATTGCGCGCGCTCAGCAGCCGCTGCACGAAGAGCTGGTCGGTCCCATGCGTGGCGGTGGTGAGGAAGCAGCCCCCGATGAGTCCGGCCCAGAAGGTGTAGGTTCGGGTGAAAAACTCCGTGCTCCATCCCACTCCGAAATCAAACACCTCGAACTTCCCGGCTTCCGCCGCCAGAGAGGCCACGTTTCCCCATCCCCCGGGAGTTGCACCGAGAATCATGAAAAAGCTCAGGATGGCCCCGGAGACGTAGAGCGCCATCTGAACGACATCCGTCCAGATGACTGCTTTCATGCCGCCCTCGAATGTGTAGAACAGCGTCAGCAGGGTAATGAGGACGATCGAGGCCAGCTCCCCGGTATCGAGCACCACGGACACAACCAGGGAGATGGCAAACACGCGCACCCCTTCGGCCAGGGATCTGGTTACCAGGAACGTACCCGCGGTGAGACGGCGCAGGCGCTCGCCGAACCTCCGGCGGATGAGTTCATATGCGGTGAACATCTGGCGCCGGAAGTAGGGAGGAAGGAACAGCAGGGAAATCACGATCCGCCCCAGCAGATAGCCGAGTACGACTTGCAGAAAACCCATGTTCTCGCGAAAGGCCAGCGCGGGGGTTCCGATGATGGTCAGAGTGCTGGTTTCGGCGGCGACGATCGACAGGGAGATTGCCCACCAGGGAGCGCCGCGGCCGCCCAGAAAATAGTCGGTGAGCGACTTCTGACCCTTCCGAAAGCGAGCGCCGAAAATCGTGATCGTGATAAGATAGATTCCGATCAAGCTGAGGTCGAGAAATCGATCAGGCAACGCCTTCCTCCCGGAGCGGAGCAAGGATTGTACCAGATCGTGGAACGTCCCAGGCCTTGCGTTCGTCATCTACATTGAACGCGAGGCTGAGATGTCATTGGCGCTCCGAAGACGCCAATCCTTAGGGTACGGATGTTGCGATCTGACGCAGGCTGCTATATACTTTCCGGTTAAACCAGCGTCTAAACCAGCGTCTCGGGACTCTAGGCGAATGCGCCGCCGGAGCACGGCCGCCGGATGATAGAAACAGTCAGGATCAAACTGGAGAATTGGACCATGTTAAAACGTTTCACCCACATCGCCCTTGCGGCTAGCCTCCTTCTTCTGGTTACGGGAGCCGCCCTGCCGTCGCCGCAGGAAAAGACGGAGAAGAGGCCCAAGAATACGCAGGAGTACGAGCTGATCAATCAGGCCTTTAAGGAGACCGATCCGGCGAAGAAGATTCAGGTGCTGCAGCAATGGAAGGACAAGTACGCCGAGACCGCCTTCAACGTCGAAAGGGTCCAGCAATTCATGGCCGCCTACCAGGCGATGAATCAGGGTGCCAAGGCCATTGCCTCGGCCAAGGAGTTGCTCAAACTCGAGCCGGGGAATTTTTCCGCCTACGTCACGATCACGACGACGACCCCGTCACTGGGCAAGACCGACGCGGCCACTTTGGGTGACGGTGAATCCGCCGCGACCGCACTTATCAAGACGGGACTAGCGCAGCGGTTCAAGGCGGCCAACAAACCGGCCACCGTTAGCGATGCGCAGTGGAACGACGCCAAGAAGCAGATCGAGGGCTCCGCACACCAGACGCTGGGCTGGATCGCCATGCAGCGCAAGGATCACGAAGGAGCCGAGGCGGAGTTCAAGAAGGTGCTGGGGCTCACCCCCAGCTCGGGGCAAGTCTCTTACTGGCTGGGCAGCGTCGTCTTGGCGCAGCGCGATCCCAAAAAAAACACCTTGGCGATGTTCTCGTTCGCGCGCGCGGCGGTCTATGACGGGCCAGGAGCACTGGCCCCCGCCGGCCGGACACAGGTCAACGAATACTTGGGCAAGGTGTATAAGTCGTATGCGGGAACTACCGACGGTCTGGAAGAACTCAAGGCGATGGCGAAATCGCGTCCTCTGCCTCCGGCCGCCATGGCCGATATCGAATCGGCGGCGGTACGCAAATTCAAGGCCGACAAGAAATCGCGCGCGGAAAACCCGAAGCGCTGGATATTTCTGGACCTCAAGGCCGGCTTGCTGGGCGCGCAGGGCGACAGCATTTGGTCGGATCTCAAGGGGAAGCTAACGCCGGAAGCCCGTTTGTTCGTAGTCTCCGCCGTCCCGGCGGCCCGGCCGCAAACGATCAATTTGAGCAGCGAGAAGGGCGGTGCGATCGAGGTCGTGCTGAAGCTCGAAAACCGGCTTCGGCAAGGCGTCGGCTCAGGCCGCGAAGTGAGCTTCGAGGGCGTGGCCATCGCGCTGACGAAGTCCCCGTTTCGGCTGACACTCAACGACGGCAAGCTAAAATAGGCTTCAGCCCCGCCGGTCGGGCCGATGGCGTTTTCGCCGGCGAGCGAGAACCCGCGGCTCCGCTGGCGGATGGGGCTGCTTTGTCTGCTGTTGTCTGATTTGGGAAGCGTATCCAGATCATGACCTGGGTCTTGCGATTCGCTTTGCGCTCGGTTCAGCCTGCGCGCGGCTGGGAGCGTCTCGGGGTTCGCCGCCTTCTGAGCCGCTAGCGCGTGTCTACGCGATGGGCCTCGACAGACCGGACCCGCTTGAGCAGACCTCGCTGAGATTCGCCCTGGTTGTGAGCTTTGGCCACGGGCTGGCGGCCGCCGATCTGATTTCCGCGACGGTGTTTCAGCGTCCCTCGGTCCTCTCTTCGCCGCTCGCGGTTGCATCCCATTTGGGCGCTTCGTTTGTGGTGGTGCTCACGCTCTATGTCGTGCTGCGCGTGCTGGCGGATCTTCCGCTGCGGTTCATAGGGAAATTTGACCCCGGCCCTCTTTCGGCTGGATTGGGCGGAGGGCTGGGTCTGACGCTGGGGGTCGTGATTCTCCGGGGTTCACCGCCTCCGGCCCGGCTCTTGGACGATCCCTACGCGCTGGTTCTCCTGCTGGGCATGGCGGCGGCCGCCGCGGCGGCCGCTTATCGTCTCGCTTGTGCCGTGGATTTCCGCTCGCCGGCCGGAAGCGGTTTGGTCACCGCGCTGCTCATCGCGCCGTTTCCTCTCTGGAGTCTCCTGATCTGCCTCTGGCTGCGATTTTTCGTTCTCTCAGGGCCGTTTTCTTTCAAGTCGGTTGTCCTCTACGCCGCCGCGGCCACTGTGATGGCCGGGGGAACATGGCTGCTGGCGCGCCCTGCTTTTTTTCGCCGCCTGCCGGTCTTGCTGCTGGGCGCGACCCTGCTGATCGCGGCCATGGCGGCGGGATCTCTCGTCGGCCGGCCGGCCGCGGGAAGGCTCGAGCCGCGAGGATCGAAGCCGCATCCAGTTCCCCGAGTCATCCTGATCACGATCGATACCCTTCGCCGCGACGGGCTTTCGCCTGACAGTTCCCTGGCCTCGATCAGCCCCGCCGCGGCCGAGCTGGCGCGAGACGGAGTCGAGTTCACGCGAGCCTATTCTCCGGCCCCTTGGACACCGCCTTCGATCGCATCCCTCTTCAGTGGCCTCTCGCCGGAAGTTCATGGCGTGAATCGCCGGCAAACGGTTTTCCCCGAGTCTCCGCCGATGCTGGCCGACTTCTTCGTCGAAGCGGGTTACCTCACCGCGGCCTTCGGCGGCAATAAACTGCTTACCCGCCAGCGAGCGCTCTCGCGCGGGTTCGACCACTATTGGTTCCCCGAGGGAGATGCTCCGCAAACACTCGGCGTCGCCGCACTCACCGCCCTGCTAGGGCCGATTTCATGGACCGACCAGCAGCGGACCGAGCAAATCACCCGCCGGGCCGAATCCTGGCTCCGGCTGCATTCCGACCGTGACTTTTTCTTGTGGCTGCACTATTTCGACCCGCATGGACCCTATATCCCGCCGGGAGAGTTTCTTCCCGAGAATTCGCGGGGCAGGGGAGTAGCAGCCGGATTGGAGTTCGAGCGAGGCAAGAGGCGAGCGCGGCCCTTCTATTCGCGGAAGCAGCAGAACTGGATACGAGAGCTCTACCGGGGCGAGGTGCGCTATGTCGACAGCCGGCTGGCGCGACTGGTCGATACACTCAAGCGGCTTGATCTCTACGACGACACATTGATCGTCTTAACAAGCGATCATGGCGAGGAGTTCTGGGAGCATGGGGGGACACTGCATGGGCATACGTTCTATAACGAGCTGCTCGCTGTCCCACTGATCTTCAAGCTGCCGTCCTCCGAGGCGCGGACGAGGTCGAGCATCCCCGCGGAAGTTTCGACGGTAAGTTTGACGCCAACGATTCTGGATCTCTGCGGCCTGGCTTTCGAACCCAGGCAGTTTTCGGCTCGATCGCTCGCGGACTTCTGGACCAGCGAGGCGGAGCCGAAATCCCCCCTTCCCGCCTTTAGTTCGAGCCCTTCGTATTTCTTGGATCGGCACGCCGTCATCGAAAATGACTGGAAATATATTCGCCACCCCGAGCCCCGGCACGACGAGCTCTACCACCTCAAGAGCGATCCCGCCGAGAAAATGAACGTGGCAAGCATCGAGCCCGAGCGCGTGGCCCGGCTTCGCTCACGCCTTGATGAGCACCGCGAGCAGAGCCAGGCGCTCAAGGCTCGTCTCGGGATCGGCGATCCAGTCGACCCCGCAGCACAGGAAGAGATCCAGCGACGGCTGAAATCCCTCGGCTACACGCGCTGACCCGAGCGCGGGCCCGGCTGCCAGGCGCCCTATCCAGTTCTTCCGGCTGCTCTGATTCACCTTTTGCGGCGGTCGCCCGATCCGCAAACGATCCGTAAACTGTCGCTCCGCAAACCGGCGGCTGTTTGTCGTATACTTTCGGCGAACAGTTTTCGGTTGCCGTGCCCGTCTCTCGTGGCACGCGCGGAATGAGGAAGGGGGAGACTCACAACATGAACACCAAGGCCTTGACGGCGGAATTTATCGGCACATTCACCTTGATTTTCATCGGCGCTGGCGCGGCCGCGATCGGGAGCAGCCTCGTGGC
This sequence comes from Bryobacterales bacterium, assembly GCA_965238045.1. Taxonomy (GTDB): domain Bacteria; phylum Acidobacteriota; class Terriglobia; order Bryobacterales; family UBA6623; genus CBDEGU01. Next base: position 60,974 of record CBDEGU010000002.1, read on the forward strand.
CGTTGCTTTCGCCCACGGTTGCGTCCTGCTGGGCTTAGTGTATTCCTACGGACCGATATCAGGGACGCACATCAATCCGGCGGTGACGATCGGCTTGCTGGTGGGAAAAAAGATTGACGCCGCGGGCGCGGCTGGCTACATCGTTGTCCAGCTGCTCGGCGGCATCGCAGGCGCGGCGGCACTCTGCTTTGTTCTCGGCTCAAAGGCCGGCACCCTGGGCGCGACCGTTCCAGCCGACGGTGTCGGCGCGGCGCAGGCGTTTGTTTTAGAAGTCGTGCTGACCTTCATTCTGGTCAGTACCGTCTACTTCGCCGCCGTCAGCGGAAAGGCCGGCAACTTTGCTCCGATTGCGATCGGACTCACCTTGGCAGCCTGTATTCTTATGGGCGGGCCGCTCACCGGCGCCTCCCTCAATCCGGCGCGCTCGCTCGGGCCGGCACTATTCGGCGATGCCCCGAACGCGTTGTCCACGCTCTGGATCTACTTCCTTGCTTGTCCGCTGGGCGGGGTGCTCGCGGCGCTGGCTTATCGGGGATTGGGCGATCACTAGCCGCCCGCACCAGAATCGTGCCGCACCGGTATCGCTCCCGGCCGATCGCAAAACGCTCCTCCACGAAGCATCATCGAGGGGTATGACTGGAAAGATCTGTCTCGTGGCGACGCCGCTTGGCAACCTTGAGGATATTACTCTGCGAGCGCTACGAACGCTTCGCGAGGCGGATGTGATCGCCTGTGAGGACACCAGGCATACGGGCAAGCTTCTCAAGCACTTCAAAATCCAGAAGCCGCTCGTGAGTTATCACGAACACAACGAGGCCGAGCGCGCCGGCGAGCTTGTCGATCGCGCCCAGCGAGGCGAGACGGTCGCGGTTGTCTGCGACGCAGGCATGCCGGGTATTTCCGACCCCGGATTTCGAGTCGTTCAACAGGCCATCGCCGCCGGAGTCGATGTGGTTCCGCTGCCCGGTCCCGTCGCGATTGAGACCGCACTCGCCGCCTCGGGCCTGCCGACCGAAGCCTTCCGCTTCAGCGGTTTCCTGCCCGCCAAGCGGACACAACGGCTCGAAGCCCTCGAGTCGCTCAAGAACGAAGCCGCGACGCTGATCTTCTATGAGGCGCCGCACCGTATCGTGCGTGCGCTCGAAGACGCACTGGCGGTTCTTGGCGACCGCCCGGCGGTGGTCGCCCGAGAACTCACCAAGCTACACGAAGAATTCTTGCGAGGCTCGGTTTCGGGAATTCTGGAACTAGTGCGCCGGCGAGGCTCGATCAAGGGAGAGATCACCCTTCTCATCGGGCGCGGCAAGTCTCCCGTCCCCGCCGCGAGCGAACCGATCACCGAGCATGTCGGCCGGCTCATGGCGGACGGTCTGGCCCGCATGGCCGCGATCAAGCAAGCCGCCCGCGACCGAGGTATCTCAAAACGTGAGGCCTACCGCTTGCTCGAAGAGGAGCGTTGACGCTATCATGGGCCACTGACGGGCCCGACCATTCTTCGCTCCCCGCTGCTTCGAATCCCGCGGCGGGGTGGCCGGTGCGAGGTGGCCAGTGCGTTCCGTTCCCGCAGTCCGCCAAGGAGTCTCTTATGCGATCGTTCCTCCATGCCGCCGTCACCGCGGCGATCGGTCTTTCTCTCTGCGCCGGGATGCTTCACGCGCAAGGATCGAACCGTCCCCGGGCGCGCAAGCTCAAGCCAGGATGGACGCAACTTTTCAATGGAAAGGATTTCACCGGCTGGCGCAAGGTCGGCAACGAGCAGTGGGAAGTCGACGAGAGCGGCGCCATACTCGGCAGAGGTATCAGCGACAAGTATGGGTATCTCGCAACCGAGAAATCATTTCGGGACTTTCATCTTTCTCTCCGCTTCAAGTGCGAGGCCGAAGGCAATAGCGGCGTCTACATCCACACGAAATTCGAGGGCGACGCGCCGAAGATCATCGCCGGCCGGCAGATCGAGATCGATCCGGTGATTGGCAACCGCAGTCCGACCGGCGGCATCTACGGCGACGGACGCGGCTGGGTGGCCTGGCCGGCGCCGGAGTTCAACGCCGTGATGCGCCCTTACGACTGGAACGACATGCTGATTCAGGTCGAAGGCAACCGCTACATCATCCACTTGAACGGCATCAAGATTCTCGACTTTACATACCCCTCTCCGGTCTCGGAAGAAGGCGTCATTGCCTTGCAGTTGCATTCCGGAGGCAAGGGCCGCATGCGCTTCCGGGATATCTACGTGAGAGATTTGTCGGGCGAGTAACGGGCCAGCCTCCCCTGAACTTTGCGGCCGTGCCCGATGACAATAACCGCCCCTAGCCGCCGCTCGGCGGTGGCGGCCCGGCCGCCGCCGGAGGCGCGGCCCCGGCGGGCTCCATCCAGACAGCGCGGGCGCGCTCGAACCCCTGCTCGAACGCGGCCCGCAGTTTCGACGGCGCAATGGTTGTCGCGGCGTGCGCCGCGTGCAGCACCAGCGGCGCCAGCCGCGACTGGGCGACCATGCGCGCGGTGCTCGAAGCTGGATCAAACGCAAGTACGGCGAGCACGATCACGGTGGCCATGACCAGGCCACGCAGCAGGCCGAAAGCGCCGCCCAGCATGCGGTCGGCCCAACCCAGCCCCGTCTTCTTGAGTATGCGAGCCAGAGTGCTCCCAATCAGCCCGCCGGCCAGCAGCGCACTCAGAACGATGGCTGCGAAACCGGCAAGATTTCCGAGAGCCTCGTTGTCGATGAATGGTTTCAGGTACAAGGCGGCGTCTTCGTACCACCACATGCCGCAGACCACGCCCAGCATCAGGGCCGCGATACGAATGAGTTCCCGTGTGATGCCGTTCCGGACGGCCCCGGCGACGGAGAAGAGCAGGACCACCGCAATCGCTATGTCAATCCAGTTCACCGAACTCCGCCCCTTCCCGAGCTGCGGGATTTGGTGCGGCGCTTGCGGGAGTGCGTCGCGTGGATAGCGCTAATTCAACTCTTGCTCGGAGTATATAACCCGGAGTATACAACACAGTGACGTGGATATGTTTTGAGAGAAAATGTTCCGTGACGTGTCCCGCCCGACCCCCGCCACGGGCTCCTAGATCCGGATTTCACCGGCAGGGTCGGCGGCCGGTGGCCCCGAACCTTGCACCAGATCTTGCGTCAGACAGGGGAGCGGATAGCTTACCAGCTCCTTGCCGAACGCTCGCCCTATAGTTCTTCGTCGGTGAGCGTGTAGCAGGCCTCGAGGTACTTCTCGGAGGTCTTCTCGACGATTTCCGGCGGCAACTCGGGCCCGGGCGGGGTCTTGTCCCAGTCGAGCGTTTCGAGATAGTCGCGGACGAACTGCTTGTCGTACGAGGGCAGGGCCTCGCCGGCCTGGTAGAATTCCAAAGGCCAGTAGCGCGACGAATCGGGAGTGAGCACCTCGTCGCCGAGCACGATTTCTCCGTCGAGCATGCCGAACTCGAATTTCGTGTCGGCCAGCACGAGCCCGCAAGCCAGGGCGTGCTGGCCCGCTCGTGAATAGATTTCGAGCGTCAGATGGCGCAGTTTTTCGCAGAGTTCCCGGCCTGCGATCGCGGCCGCCTGCTGGAAGCTGATATTTTCGTCGTGACCCGATTCGGCCTTGGTCGCGGGCGTGAAGATGGGCTCGGCGAGGAGGCCATTCATACGAATGCCGCCGGGAAGCTGGATGCCGCAGATCTCGCCTGTCCGCTGGTAGTCCTTCCAGCCCGATCCAGAGACATATCCGCGCGCCACGCACTCGATGGGAATCATGTCCAGTTTTTTGACCAGCATCGAACGGCCGGCGAGCTGGTCGCGATACTGGCGCAGCGCCTCGGGGTATTCGTCGACATTCGCCGTGACGAAATGGCTGGGCACGACGTCCTTGAGGAAGTCGAACCAGAACATCGACACGCGAGTGAGGACTTCTCCCTTATGGGGAATGCCGTTGGGCAACACGACGTCGAAGGCCGAGATCCTGTCGGTGGCCACGAACAGGAGTTTGTCGCCGGCGTCGTAGATGTCTCGCACCTTACCCTGAGCGATTCTTTCGACGCCAGGCAGACTGGTTACTAGTAGTGGTGTTTTCGATGTAACGGGCATTCGGTTTGGCCTTGAGGTGAACTCCAGCGGCGCGCCGGCAACGGCGCTGCCAGCTTCCTTGTAGCGGCTTCCGGCCTGCTTTGCCACGCTGGCCGGAACGGCAACAAGGGCAGTCCGAGAATGTTAACACGCCGAGCGCTGCCGGTGTGAAATCGCCGCCTCTCCCCGGCTCGGCCGGGTTTGTTGCCGGCGACCTATCGGTGCTGTCGCAGCCCAAAACGGAATGTACGATCAGGCATATCCGGCCGTCCCTGGATTTGTTATAGTGATACCGCCTACGGTTTCCTCGCGGAGCGCTCGCCGAGGGAAAGGCAGTGAGTTTCCGACGAAATAAGGAAGGTGTCTGGTGAGTTCCATAAAGACCACGGAAGGTCAAGATAACTCTCAGCAGCGCGCCAACGGTTTTTCGCGCAGGACGTTCCTCCAGAGCGTCAGCGCCGGAGCCGGAGTCGCTGGTACGGCGGTTTTAACTCCCACCGCCCAAGCCGCGTCCGCCGTAACTGGGTCCGGCGCGGCGCCGATCACGCTGAAGATCAACGGCAGCCCGCACAGTCTCGAAGTTGAGCCGCGGGTCACGCTGCTCGACGCGTTGCGTAACCACCTGGACTATACGGGGGCGAAAAAGGTTTGCGACCGGGCGACCTGCGGCGCCTGCACGGTGATCGTGGACGGCGATGCCGTCTACGCCTGCTCGATGCTGGCGATCGAGGCCCAGGGACGGGAGATTCGCACGATTGAAGGCATGCCGGCGAATAACCCGGTCTCTAAGAGTTTCGTCAAGCACGACGCCCAGCAGTGCGGATTTTGCACCCCGGGCTTCGTGATGGCATGTCAGTCGTTCTTGGAAAACCATTCCGAACCCACGATGGAAGACGTCGAGAAGGGACTGGGCGGCAACATTTGCCGCTGCGGCACCTACGACGGGATCCGGCGAGCTGTTCTTGACGCCTCCCGGGAGATCAAAGGAGGTCGCCGTGGCTACTAAATATGATTGGCCCGCGCAGCAAGACCGAAGTCTGATCGGCAAGCCGCTCGACCGCCGGGATGGTCCGGCCAAGGCCAGCGGCAAGGCCAAGTACGCGTATGACCGGAATCCCGCGGGCCTCCTCTTCGCCCAGCTTGTCTGCTCTCCTCACGCGCACGCCAGAATCACCCGCATTGACGCCAGCGGGGCCGAGCAAACGCCTGGCGTTCGCGGCGTTGTGCTGATCAAGGATGTCGGAGCCGAGGTCCAATGGGTGGGAAGTGAAATCGCGGCCATCGCCGCCGATTCGGAGGATATCGCCCGCGACGCGGTCCACAAGTTCAAGGTCGAGTATGAAGTGCTCCCTCACCTTGTGAAGGAAGAGGATCTGAACAAGGCCGGCGACCGCGTCAGCAAGGGACAAGACAACACGACGGGCGATCCGGATACCGCCTGGCGGGAAGCCGACGTCAAGCACGAAGGCTATTACGGCGGAGCGACGATCAATCACTGTTGTATGGAGCCGCACGGACAGGTAGTGCACTGGAGAAGCGACGACGAAATTATTGTCTACGCCTCGACGCAAGCCGTTGGACGCATCGGACCCGACTTGGCCAAGAACCTGTCGGCGGCTCCGGGCTATGGAACGATCAAGGCGAGTGCCGTTCGTATCATCACTCCCTACATGGGAGGAGGATTCGGCAGTAAATTCGCTATCGACAGTTGGGGCATTGCGTGCGCCAAGTTGTCGAAAATAACGGGGCGTCCGGTCAAGCTCTTGCTGGACCGTGACCAAGAGCAGATGATGGCCGGCGCCCGGCCTTCTTATTTCGGAAAAGTCAAGGTCGGAGCCAAGAAAGACGGCACCTTGACTGTTTTCGACGTAGAGAGTTGGACGACCAGCGGAGCGGGCCGGGGCAGCAGCCCGGCGCTGCCCTACGTCATCGAGCCGCCGAATCGTCGCGTGCGTCACGTCGGCGTCGCGACCAACACGGGTCCGGCTCGTGCCTGGAGGGCGCCACGGCACCCGCAGTGCGCAGTGATCACCCACGGCGCGCTTACCGATCTGGCGGTCAAACTGGGCATGGATCCGGTGGATTTCTTCAAGAAAAACGCCGATCTTACCGCGCGGCCCGATGTCTACCGCGTGGAACTCGACAAGGCCTCCGAGCTGATGGATTGGAAGTCGAAATACCACAAGCCCGGCGAGGGCGGCTCGGGCCACCTCAAGCGCGGCGTTGGCCTGTCGATGCACACCTGGGGCGGGCGTCCTCACGACAGTCAGTGCCGTGTGAGCATTGAACCGGGCGGCACGGTCGCGGCCGAGCTGGGCAGCCAGGATTTGGGCACCGGCACGCGGACGGTCATCGGCATGGTTCTCGCCGAGACGATGGGGTTGCGGCCTTCGCAGGTCAAGGTCATCATCGGCGACAGCAAATTGCCGCCGTCGGGCCCTTCGGGTGGCAGTACCACGGTCGGAGGCGTCTCGTCGTCGACAAGGCGGGCGGCCGTCGATGCCCTCGAAAAACTCAAAGAGGCGGTGGCGGCCGATCTCGGCGCTGCGTCGGCCGACGAAATCGAGGCCAAGGACGGCTATCTCCGGCTGAAATCGAGGCCGAAGAAACGCCTCGCCTGGGCCAAGGCCTGCCGCAAGCTCGGAACCAAGACGATCTCCGAGACGGGCAAGCAGCCCGACAAGGACGGCGGCAAGCTCGCCGACAGCGGCGTGGGCGGCGTGCAGATGGCCGATGTTTCCGTGGATACCGAAACCGGCATCGTGACCATGAACAAAATGGTGGCGGTGCAGGACTGCGGACTGATCATCAATCCGAAGACGGCCGAAAGCCAAGTGCTCGGGGCGCTGATCATGGGAATCTGTTCCTCCCTTTGGGAAGAGCGGGTCTACGATCAGCCGACGGGCGAGCTTTTGAACGCCGACATGGAGTTCTACAAGCTTGCTGGAATCGGCGATATTGGCGAACTCGTTGTGCATTTCATGACGGGCATCTATGATGACCGCGGCGTGATCGGTCTCGGCGAGCCGCCGGCGATTTCGCCCGGCGCGGCCATCGCCAACGCGGTGGCGAACGCGATTGGCGTCCGCGTACCCACGGTCCCGCTAACACCGGACAAGGTTTTGGCGGCCTTGGAGAAGAAGGGAGGAATGGCGTAATGGAAGCCTTTGAATATGCAGCTCCCAGTTCGGTAAAGGAGGCCGTCGGCCTGTTGTCTTCGACCTGGGGTGAAACCGACGTATTGGCCGGTGGCACCGATCTCCTGAGCTTGATGAAGGAAAGAGTCCATACGCCCAAGCGGGTCGTGAGCTTGCGTTCGGTGGCGGGTCTGCGCTCGGTTTCCGGCCGCGCAGGTTTGCGGATCGGCGCGACCGCTACGCTAAGCGAGCTGCTCGGCAGTTCGGCCGCGCGGGAAAACTACCCTGCGCTGATTCAGGCCGCCGAAGGCGTGAGCAGTCCGCAGATGCGCGCGATGGGAACGGTCGGCGGCGATCTGCTGCAGCGTCCGCGCTGCTGGTATTTCCGCAACGGTTATGGACTGCTGGGCAAGGACGGCGATGGCGAATCCCTGGCCCCGATCGGGGAAAACCGCTACCACGCGATTCTCGGCAACAAAGGCCCGGCGTATTTTGTGAACGCGTCGAGCCTGGCGCCGGCGCTGATCGCCCTCGGCGCCTCGGTGACGCTGGCGGGTCCGGACGGCGAACGCGAGATCGAAGTGGAAAAGCTTTACCAGACGCCCAACAGCGACGGGGACCGCGAGAACGCGTTGCGGCCCAACGAGATCCTGACCACGATCATCGTCCCCGCCGCCGCGGGAGTCGTCAGCGCGACCTATGAAGTCCGCCAGCGCCAGTTGATGGATTGGCCGCTGGCCACCGCCTCGGTGGCGCTCAAGCTGAGCGCGGGTTCGGTCCAGAGCGCGCGAGTGGTTCTGGGACACGTGGCACCCACGCCTTGGAGGTCATCCGAGGCTGAGCAGGCCCTCATGGGCAAATCCGTTTCAGAAGACACGGCGCTGGCGGCGGCGAAGGCGGCGCTGGCTTCGGCGACTCCCTTGAGCGGCAATAGACACAAGGTGCAGCTTGCCCGGGTGGCCGTCAAGCGCGCTATCTTGCGGGCTGCGGGGTAGGGAAAGGGTTTTGGCGATGCAGCAAACCTCTGAATTCAAAGTGCTCGGCCCTCGTTGTGATGCGCTTCGCTGGAAGGGCATGTTTATTGACACCGAAGAGGAGTCCACGCCTGAAACAGCCGCCGGCAGCAATTTTTGGTGCGTCTACACGCAGAACTGCCTGGGCCCTGACAGCGAAGTGGTCGGTGCCGATATTTGTACGGCGTCACGGTCTTGCTACGATCCGCTTTAGAGCGGATCGGTGGCTGACAAGCGCTGGGGCTGATAGGATGGGGCCGATAAGATAAGGTCTTGGCGGCGGAAGCCAGCCGCGATAAAATAGAAACTGTGTTCTAAGGCGTCTCTTCAAACCAGGTCGGGGAGGATACATAGGATGAGAACCAATCATTGGGCGAGTCTCGGCGTGCTGTTGCTGGCGGTCACCATGGGTGTTGCTGGGGGCGTTGCCGGTGCTGCTGAAATTCAAGGTACGTATGTGGAAGCCCGCAACGCTGAGGTCTACACGTCGCACTGCTTCGCGAATTCCGAGTTGGGTTTGGTTGGCGATCTCGCGGTCATGACGTGGCGCATCGACCAAGGCGAGTGGAATCATGTGGCGCTCGACGGCCTTAGCGTCGTAGCCGTGGTGAAGGCCAGCGGAACTCTCGGTGACCCCTTCTCGAACCCCTATCCAGCCAAGGCCGCGCTGATCTTTGACGAAGCCGCCACGCCGCGGCAGCGCGCCGCGCTCGAGGGATTCGCCAAGCACATGGGCGGCCAACTGGTCGAGACGATTGTCCACCGTGACGCCGCTCCGGTCGAGATGTCGTTCGACGGCGCTCTGCACGACCGCAAGGTCACGGTGACGGCCGGGGATCTGATTCGCATCCAAACGCGGCCGGTTCTGAGTTCGGATTCCTTCTGCCATCTCGACGATCTCTACTTCGCACCGCTGGTCGCGCTTGATCACGCCATGCCGGCCTTCGGGATTCAGACAAAATTCGACGGCAAGGGTCTGGGCGTCACATTCGATGAACGCAATCGCAGCAATGCGTACATCGGGACCTTTAGCCTGACGAGCGTGTATACCGACTGAGGCACGAGGAATGGCCCCGCCCCCTGCTGCTTGTGGGGTCTGCTTGCGGGGCATGGAAAGGCTGTAGGATTGGGAACAGGGAGCTGCTAGTGGCTCCCTGTTTCTGTTCTTGGGTTTCTGTTTTCCGGGGCTCTGCTTGCTGCGATCGTCCGCGGGTGCCAGGCGCATGGGACCGGACGTAACCGGCGCGCCGGCTGCCGCGTAGGATGGAATAGGGAAGGACTCATGATGTGGACTGGATTGGGACGGATGATTTTCTTGCTTGGCATTTTGGCGGTGCTGCCTCTCACGGCCGCCGACTTTACGGCCGAACCGGCTGGCGAGATCCCTGCCGAGGGGCTGCCCGAAGAGCTGGTGGCGATGTTGTGGTCCGAGGGCGTGCGGGTCAAAGGGCCGGACGGCAAAGTGGTGGCTGAATTCTGGGGTCGCAAGACCCCGTTTGAAGGCGAACCGGTGTATGGGTTCGGAATACGCTTTGAGACGATCCCGGAAGGCGCGCTGGTTGGACTGGCGCGATTTCCTGAATCCGGATCGGATTTTCGTGAGCAGCGCATCCCTTCCGGCGTTTATTCCATGCGGTTCGGGCTGCACCCGGAGGACGGCAACCACATGGGCGCGGCGCCAAGCCGGGATTTCTTTCTTCTCTCGCCGGCGGCGAAGGACACCGAGCCGGCCAAGAACTACGGTTTCGACGAACTGATCGAACTCAGCTACGCCGTCGGCAACTCCCACCCGACCATTGCACGCGCCGAACTCGGCGACGGAGATGGGAGCCCCAACGTCTGGGAGAATGACAGCGAATACTGGATCGTGGACCTGAAGGTCGCCGGCGAAGTCATCGGAATTGTCGTTCATGGACATGCCGACGAGTAGGTCACGGCGGCGCTGGTACCTCGCCAACCGCGCCGGCGGATCGCTGCTTGCTGGGGTCCTGCCGCTGGCGGGCGCACCGAGACGAAAGATTTCCTCGCCGTGGAGAACTCTTGTGTTGACACCGGTTCTCCGCTTCCGATATATTTGAGTGGTAGGCTAGCGTCATCCGTCGGCCGTAGCGGTGTTGTGTGCACATACGGGCCGGGGGGATGTTGATTGGGCCACGAAGGGAATTTGGCCTGAGCTCCCGAAGTGAACAACGATCGCTGAGGGGAGGTGACCAATCCCAAAGCGAAGAATTAGCTCCCTTTGATCCCGCCGTCGATAAAGTCTGCACTTGGCAGACTGCTTAGGGTGGTGGACATTTAATCTAGGAAAGAGCCGATACAGGTTCGCCTCGACCACGTGTGCCGAAATGGCGTGTCGCGGTTTGGCGACTGTAGCGTTTTTGCGTAAAAGACTTTGTTAGCTGGCTAGGAAACGAAAGTGCCAACGTTCAATCAATTAGTTCGTCACGGCCGAAAAGCTCCGAAATGGAATACGCCGAGTCCGGCGCTGCAGGGCTGTCCGCAACGCCGGGGCGTGTGTACGCGTGTGTACACGGTGACGCCCAAGAAGCCGAACTCGGCGCTGCGAAAGGTAGCCCGTGTTCGCCTGACAAATGGAATCGAGGTTACGACGTATATTCCGGGAGTGGGGCATAATCTGCAGGAGCACTCGATTGTCTTGATTCGCGGGGGCCGCGTGAAGGATCTGCCCGGTGTCCGGTATCACGTCATCCGGGGCACACTCGATGCGTCGGGCGTGAGTGACCGCCGCCAGAGCCGCAGCAAGTACGGCGCCAAGAGGCCGAAGCAGTAAAGGGCCGCCCGGACAAGCTGGAAGAAGAATCAGATGCCGCGAAGAAGATCAGTTGAAAAGCGTATGCCACCGCCCGACCCGGTGTATAACTCGGTTCTGGTCTCGCGTTTCATTAACGCCATGATGTGGGACGGCAAGAAACGCACCTCGGAGAGGATCTTCTACGAGACGATGGACAAAGTGCGGGAGCGCGGCAACGACGAGCCGCTGAAGGTTTTCAAGAAGGCGGTGGAAAACTGTAAGCCCAACGTGGAAGTAAAGTCCCGCCGTGTGGGGGGGGCGAACTATCAGGTCCCGATCGAGGTGGACGGTCACCGCCGAACCAGTCTGGCGATTCGCTGGCTGGTGAACTATTCGCGTGCCCGCGGCGAGAAGGGCATGGCGGAAAAATTGTGCGCCGAAATCCTCGACGCCGCGGTAAACCGGGGGATCGCGATCAAACGAAGGGATGATATTCACCGCATGGCGGAAGCGAACAAGGCTTTCGCGCACTACCGGTGGTAGGGGAAAGTAGCGGACGAAGAAACGGCGTTTGGCTTGCCGTGTCTCGCTGTGAATGCTATGGCTCGCACTGTCAAATTAGATCGCTACCGGAACATTGGTATCGCCGCGCATATCGATGCCGGTAAGACGACTACGACCGAGCGCATCCTCTTTTACACCGGCCGCCTGCACCGTATGGGCGAGGTGCATGAAGGCACCGCGACCATGGACTACATGGAGCAGGAGCAAGAGCGCGGGATTACGATTACCTCTGCGTCGACGACCTGTTCGTGGCGCGATTACCAGATCAACATCATCGATACGCCCGGCCATGTCGATTTCACGGCGGAGGTCGAGCGCAGTCTTCGCGTTCTCGATGGCGCGATCGCGCTCTTTGACGCGGTGGCGGGCGTGCAGCCGCAGTCGGAAACGGTCTGGCGCCAAGCCGACAAGTATAGCGTTCCCCGGCTCGCGTTCATTAACAAGATGGACCGGGTCGGCGCCGATTTCGATCGCGCCGTCGAAAGCATGCGCACCCGCTTGAAGGCGAATCCGGTCCCGCTGCAGGCGCCGATTGGAAGTGAAGATAAATTGCGCGGCCTGATCGATCTCGTCGAGATGAAAGCGGTGATCTGGCGTGATGAGACGCTGGGGGCGACCTACGACATCAAGGAAATCCCCGCTGACATGCGCGCCGCCGCGGAAGAAAAGCGCGCCCAATTGATTGAAGCCGTCTCCGAACAGGACGACAAGCTCTTCGAGCAGTATGTCGAGGGCGTTCCGATCACCGAAGATGATCTCAAGGCTGGCATCCGGCGCGCGACGATCGCCATCAAGATCACGCCCGTGCTGTGCGGCTCGGCGTTCAAGTACAAAGGCATCCAGCGGTTGCTCGATGCCGTCATTGATTATCTGCCGTCTCCGCTGGACGTGCCGCCGGTGCGGGGCACGGACCTGGACGGCCGAGAGACGATTGTGCGGCAATCTAGCGACGAGGAACCCTTCGCCGCGCTCGTATTCAAGATCCTGACCGATCCCTTTGTGGGGCAGCTTGCGTTTCTTCGCGTCTATTCCGGCGTACTGAAAGCGGGCGAAAGCGTCTATAACGTCGCCAAGGGGCGCCGCGAACGCATCGGGCGAATGCTGCGCATGCATGCCGACAAGCGCGAGGAGCTGGACGAAATCCGCGCCGGCGATATTGTCGCCGTCGTCGGTCTGAAGACGGTACAGACCGGCGATACGGTGTGTGACGACGCTCAGCCGGTCATTCTTGAGCAGATCGAATTTCCTACTCCCGTGATCTCGCTGGCGATCGAGCCGAAGACCAAGGCGGACCAGCAAAAAATCGGCATCGCGCTCGGGAAACTGGCTCACGAGGATCCGACCTTTAAGGTGAACACCGATCCCGATACCGGGCAGACGATCCTCTCCGGGATGGGCGAGTTGCACCTGGAGATTCTCGTCGACCGGCTGCTGCGTGAATTCGCCGTGTCGGCCAACGTCGGCCGTCCGCAGGTCGCCTACCGCGAGGCGATTCGCAAGGCGGCCCATGGAGAGGGCCGTTTCGTCCGCCAGAGCGGCGGCCGGGGGCAGTATGGCCATTGCAAGCTCATGATCGAGCCTTTGCCCGGCGGCGGGTTTGAATTTGTAAATAAAGTTGTCGGCGGACGCATCCCCAAGGAATATATTGACCCGGTGAAACACGGCGTCCGGGAGGCGATGGCTCACGGCATTCTGGCTGGCTATGAGATGGTCGGTGTCCGCGTCACGCTCCTTGATGGCAGCTACCACGATGTCGATAGCTCAGAGGTGGCGTTCAAGATCGCCGGTTCCATGGGCTTCAAGGACGCGGTTCGGCGCGCCAGGCCTGTACTGCTCGAACCCGTGATGGCAGTCGAGGTGGTTATGCCCGAAGAATACATGGGCGACGTGATCGCCGATCTGAACTCCCGGCGCGGGCGTCTGGAAGGGATGGAGTTGCGCGGCGGTTCACAGATCATCAAGGCGCTGGTGCCGCTCTCGGAGATGTTTGGCTACGCCACCCAGCTGCGTTCGCGTACCCAGGGACGGGGCAACCACACCATGCATCTCCACGGCTATGAGGAGGTTCCCGCGCCGCAAGCCGAGGAGATTATCAGCCGGGTCGAAGGAAGGGTTGTGCGGTAGGCGAAATCGGCTGCCGCCGAGGATGCCGCTGGAAGCGTAATCGCGATTTTGCGCAGGAGAGACAAGAGATGGCCAAGGAGAAATTTGATCGTTCCAAGCCGCATGTCAATATTGGGACGATTGGACATATTGATCACGGCAAGACGACGCTGACCGCGGCGATCACCAAGACGCTGCAGAAGAACGATCCGTCGGTGGCCTTTCGTTCGTTTGACTCGATCGACAACGCGCCGGAGGAAAAAGCGCGCGGCATCACGATCGCGGTCTCGCATGTCGAGTATCAGACGCCGAACCGGCATTATGCGCACGTGGACTGTCCCGGACACGCCGACTACATCAAGAACATGATCACCGGGGCGGCGCAGATGGACGGGGCGATTCTGGTCGTGGCCGCCACCGACGGGCCGATGCCCCAGACCCGCGAGCATATTCTGCTGGCGCGGCAGGTGGGCGTGCCCTATGTCGTGGTGGCGCTCAACAAAGTGGACGCGGTCGACGATCCGGAGCTGATCGAGCTGGTGGAGCTGGAAGTGCGGGAGTTGCTCTCGGACTACGGTTTTCCGGGCGACGAGGTGCCGGTGGTGCAAATCTCGGCCCTGGGCGCGCTCAATGGCGAGGAGCAGTGGGAACACGGGATCGAAGAGCTGATGAAGGCGGTGGATGAATACATTCCGACGCCGAAGCGGGACCGGGAGAAACCGTTCCTGATGCCGATCGAGGACATTTTTTCGATCTCGGGCCGTGGCACGGTGGTGACCGGGCGGGTCGACCGTGGCGTGGTGAAGGTCGGCGAAGAGATGGAGATTGTGGGTTTCCGCGAGACGCAGAAGAAGGTGATTACGGGCGTGGAGATGTTCAAGAAGCTGCTCGATCAGGGCGAGGCGGGCGACAACGTGGGGCTGCTGGTGCGCGGGCTCGAGAAGGACGAGGTGGAGCGGGGACAGGTGGTGGCCAAGCCGGGAACGATCACGCCGCACACGAAATTCAAGGGCGAGGTATACGTTCTCAAGAAAGAGGAAGGAGGCCGGCATACGCCGTTTTTCAAGGGCTACCGGCCGCAGTTTTATTTTCGGACGACGGATGTGACCGGCGTGGCGCAGCTGCCCGAAGGCACCGAGATGGTGATGCCCGGGGACAATGTAAACATGGAAGTGGAGCTGATCGCGCCGGTGGCGATGGAGAAGGGGCTGCGGTTCGCGATCCGGGAAGGCTCGAGAACGATCGGCGCCGGCACGGTCACCGAAATCGTAGAGTAATTTGATGCCGAAAGAACGCATTCGTATTCGCCTGAAAGCCTACGACTACCGGGTTTTGGATCAGTCCACCGGTGAGATCGTGGAGACCGCCAAGAGGACGGGCGCTTCGGTGGCCGGGCCGATTCCGCTGCCCACGGTGAAGAACAAGTTCACCGTGCTCCGCTCTCCGCACGCCGACAAGCGATCGCGCGAGCAGTTCGAAATGCGGACCCACAAGCGCCTGCTCGACATCTTGGAGCCGACCCAGGAGACCGTAGACGCGCTGATGCGGCTCGATCTCCCGGCCGGCGTGGACGTGGAAATCAAGGCATTTGGCGGATAGGAGTCGCGGGAGAACGGCAAGCGGTTTGGAGCCGGACTCGAGGCTCCCGCGCGGAATGGAATTGAAGGTATAGGCAATGGCGCCAGGAATCCTGGGAAAAAAGATAGGGATGACTCAGATCTTCCAGCCGGACGGACGAGTCGTTCCGGTGACGGTTCTGCGAGCCGGCCCCTGTGTTGTCGTCAGCCGCAAGACGGCGGGCCGGGACGGCTACGAGGCCGTGCAACTGGGTTTGGTCGAGTTCATGAAGGAGAGCCGCGTGAACCGGCCGATGGCTGGGCATTTCAAGAAAGCGGATGCGCCGCCGTGCCGCTATCTCAGGGAGTTGCGGCTGACCGGCGGCGGCGGCGCGGAGTTGAAACCGGGCGACAGAATTCTGGCCGGAGATTTCGAGCCCGCCGAAATCGTTGACGTGATCGGAACGAGCAAGGGCCGGGGCTTTGCCGGCGTCATCAAGAGGCATAAATTCTCGCTCGGCCCGGCCACCCATGGCTCGATGTCTCATCGTGAGCCTGGATCGATCGGCCAGAGTTCCTATCCGTCCCGCGTGTTCAAGGGAATGCGAATGGCCGGTCAGATGGGGCATGGGCGTGTGACGGCGCGAAATCTTGAAATCGTGGAAGTGAACGCCGACGACAATGTGATTCTCGTTAGAGGCGCCGTCCCCGGGCCCAATGGCGGGTATGTCGTCGTGCGCAGGACACGGAAGTAAGTCATGCCGACAGTAGACGTTGTAGATCTTGAAAATAAGGTTGTCGGTTCAGTGGATCTGAGCGACAGAGTGTTCGCCGCCGAAGTGAACCAGGACTTGCTGTATCAAGCGGTCCATCATTATCAGGCGGGCCAGCGAGCAGGCACTCATAAGACGAAGACGCGAGCGGAAGTTTCCGGCGGCGGCGCCAAGCCCTGGAAACAGAAAGGCACGGGCCGCTCCCGCGCCGGATCGACGCGCTCGCCGCTGTGGCGTCATGGCGGTGTGACGCACGGGCCTCAGCCGCGGGATTACAGCTACCACTTGCCCCGCAAGATGCTGCTCGGCGCCTTGCGCTCGTCGCTGTCGGCGCGCCTTCAGGACGGCGCGATCAAGGTGGTTAAAGATTTCAGCCTCAAGACGCACAAGACCAAAGATTTTCGCGCCATTCTCGACGCCATGAGCTTGCGGAAGAAGATTCTGATTGTGAGCAACGACGAAAATGAAAACTTGCGCCGTTCGAGCCGCAATCTTGGGGCCGTGACCGTGATGGGTTCCGCCCAGATACATCCCTATCATCTGCTGGGCCATGAAGCGGTTGTTTTCACCGAGTCGGCGATTCGGCACTGTAGCGAGGTGCTGGCATGAGTCCCTACGACGCGATTCGCGGACCGCTGATTACCGAGAAGAGCGAAGAAAAGCGCGCCCTGGAGCGGACGCTGTGTTTCCGGGTTCATCCCGCGGCGACGAAGACCGACATTAAGAACGCCGTTCAGAAGATTTTCAAAGTAAAGGTCGAGGGTGTGCGGACGACGAACTACATCGGCAAGGTGCGCACCCGGGGCCGCTCTAGGGGGCGGCGGCCGAGTTGGAAGAAGGCGTACGTGAAGCTCCAGGAAGGCGAGCGGATGGTGGAGTACGCGCAGCTTTAGCAGTTCTTAAGATCTAGCATGCCGGAATTCCGTGACCCGAGGCTGGCCGTGACAAAAGGCGGTACCGATGCCAATTAAAACATACAGGCCCACGACAAGTACGAGACGCTTTCAAACGACCCTCGTGCGCGACGAAATCACGCGCTCGCAGCCGGAGAAGCGTTTGGTCGAGGGCAAGTCCAAGAGCGGCGGCCGCAACCACCGGGGCCGCATCTGTGTCTGGTCCCGAGGCGGCGGCCACAAGAGAAAGTATCGTATCATCGATTTCAAACGTGACAAGGCTGGTATCCCGGCTGCGGTCAAGTCGATCGAATATGATCCGAACCGCTCGGCGAATATCGCTCTGCTCCAGTACCGCGACGGCGAGAAGCGTTATATCCTGCAGCCGACCGGTCTCAAGGTCGGCATGACGATCATGTCGGGTCCGGAGGCGGACATTCTGGTCGGCAACGCGCTTCCGATGCGGAATATCCCGCCCGGAACGCTGGTGCATAACGTTGAATTGCGGCCCGGCAAGGGCGGGCAGATGGCACGCGCCGCGGGCGTTGAGGTCCGGCTGGTCTCGAAAGAGGGCGACTACGCGCTGTTGAAGCTGCCTTCGGGCGAAATTCGGCGTGTCCTGAGCGACTGTATGGCCACGATCGGCCAGGTCGGCAATTCCGACCACTCGGGCGTCTCGCTCGGAAAGGCTGGTCGGAGCCGCTGGCTGGGACGGCGGCCCAACAATCGCGGTGTCACGATGAACCCGGTCGACCACCCCCATGGGGGCGGCGAGGGCCGTACCTCGGGTGGACGTCATCCGGTCACCCCTTGGGGCAAGCCCACCCGAGGATACAAGACAAGATCCAACAAGCGCACGGATCAGTACATTCTCGTGCGCCGGGGGTAGAAGAAGCGTTCGCAGACTGAGAATACTACTATGGGTCGTTCTTTAAAGAAAGGGCCGTTTTACGACGAGCACCTCCACAAGAAAATCGAAGCCGCCGCTGCCTCGGGCGAGAAGAAGGTGATCAAGACCTGGTCGCGCCGCTCCACGATTCTGCCCGAATGGGTCAGTTATACGATCGCCGTCCATAATGGACGGAAGTTCATCCCAATATTTATTACGGAGAATATGGTGGGTCACAAGCTCGGAGAGTTCTCTCCCACCCGGACCTATCGCGGCCACGTGCGTGATCGGGGCGCGAAGAGCGGCAGGCCGTAACCGGAACTGGACATGCAGGCAACGGCGAAAATGAACTATGTGCGGGTTTCACCCCGCAAGGCCAGGCTGGTCGTGAATCTGATTCGCGGCCTCCCGGTCGCGGACGCGATCGAGGTCCTGCGGATGACCAAGAAGGGCGTGGCGCCCAAGGTTGAAAAAGTGCTGCGTTCGGCGATCGCCAACGCGGAGGAGGGCGGCTCCGCCGATGTCGACGAGCTGGTGGTGAGCGAAGCCTACGTCAACGAGGGGCCGCGCCTGAAGAGACTGCGCGCCTCGGCGATGGGACGCGGTCACCGCTACCTGCACCGTCTCGCGCATATCGTCGTCGAAGTCTCCGACGGCCGCGAGCCGGAAGAGACGGCAGCCGAGGAATAAGGAATAACGAAGGAAGATCATCTGTAAACGGACAGGCTATGGGCCAAAAAGTACATCCTTACGGATTCCGGTTGGGCTACACCAAGACGTGGACCTCGCGCTGGTTCGCCAAGCACGGCTATGCCGCGCTGTTGCGCGAGGACCTCAAGCTCAAGGAGACGCTGCGGACCCGCCTCAAGCCGGCGGGCATCAGTTCGGTCGAGATCGACCGGCCTGGCAATAAACTGCGCGTGACGATCCGCACCGCGCGTCCCGGCATCGTGATCGGACGCCGCGGCGCCGAGATCGAAAAACTCAAGAAGGAATTGGAGGAGCGCACCAAGAGAGAAGTTTATATCGACATCCAGGAGGTGCATCGCCCGGAACTGGACGCTCAGTTGGTCTCCGAGTCCGTCGCCCTGCAGATCGAAAAACGGGTGGCCTTTCGGCGCGCGATGAGAAAGGCGGTCGATTCGGCGCTGCGTTTCGGCTGCAAGGGGATCAAAATTTGGGTTGCCGGCCGTCTCAACGGTAAGGAGATCGCGCGCAGCGAGTGGTACTTGCGCGGACGCCTGCCGCTGCAGACCTTACGCGCCGACATCGACTACGGATTTAGCGAATCGCACACCACCTACGGCGTCATCGGCGTGAAGTGCTGGATCTACCGCGGCGAGATCCTCGATCACCGTGCCACCAGCCTGGCCGCATCCGGTGCGCAGGCGACACTGGAACCGGCCAGACGGCGCGAAGCTCGCTCGGCCGCCGAGCGCGAACGCGCGCGCGTTCGCGCCACCCGCACGATGGATCGCTCTCAGCAGGAGGCGCAGGCCGCTGCCCCGGCTCCGGTGCCCGTCGCGTCGCCGCCGGTTGTTGCCGCCGAGCCGCCTTCCGAGGAAGGCGCGAGCGCTCCGGTAAAGCCTCCGCTTGCATTGCAAGGTGACGCCGAGACTCAGGCTGGGGCCGCCCAGGCGCCCGCCGAAGATGCGGCCAGGACGCCCGCCAAAGATGCGGCCAGGACGCCCGCCAAAGATGCGCCCAAGACGCCCGCCAAAGATGCGCCCAAGGCGAAGGAATAACGGATTGTGATGTCTGGAGAACAAGTGCCGGGCAGGGACAGGAAGAGAATCTAAGCCATGTTAATGCCCAGGAAAGTGAAGTTCCGCAAACAACAGCGCGGAAAGCGCAGAGGCAAGGCCTGGCGCGGGTCGACGCTGTCGTTTGGCGAGTACGGGCTCAAGACCGACAAGGCGGCCTGGATTACCGACCGTCAGATCGAAGCCGCCCGTATCGCCATGATGCGGCATATTAAGCGCGGGGGCAAGCTGTGGATACGCATCTTCCCCTCCAAGCCGATCACTAAGAAGCCGGCCGAGACCAGGATGGGGAAAGGCAAGGGCGCGCCCGAACAGTGGGTCGCGGTCGTCAAGCCCGGGCGGATTCTTTTTGAAATGGAGGGCGTGCCTGAGGATATGGCCCGGCGAGCCATGGAGCTGGCATCGCACAAGCTGCCGGTTCCGACCCGTTTCGTGAGCCGCAGTTCGGGAGCATTGGCATGAACGGCGACGAAATGAGAGCGCTTGGCCCGGAAGAACTTAGCGCCAAGGAAGGTGAGTTGCGTGAGCAATTGTTCCGGCTGCGCTTTCAGGTGGAGATGGGACAAACCGACGGGCTGAAGAAGTATCGCGTGCTGCGCCGGGATCTGGCGCGAGTGTTGACGGTGCGGACCGAGCGCGGCAAGGCCGCGCGGCAAGGGTGAAATGGATGGCGAAATCAGAAGAAGCGGTCACACAGGGCAACTCGAAGGTGGGTACGGTGATCGCGTCCAAGATGGCCAAGACGATCGTCGTCGAAGTGAGCCGCAAGGTTGCCCACCCCCTCTACCGCCGCGTGGTGAGCCGCAAGAAGAAGTTCTACGCCCATGATGAAACCGGCGAAGCCCGGCCCGGCGACCAGGTTCGGATTGTGGAATGCCGGCCTTTGAGCAAGCTGAAGAGATGGCGGCTCGCCGAAATTGTCTGGAGGGCGAGCTAACCATGCGTGATCTGATGCGCCATGCGGGCGTGTTCGAACCGCGGGAGCGAAACCGATGATCGGAATGCAAACACGGCTCGATGTGGCCGACAACTCCGGCGCCAGGCGTCTGCGCTGCATTCTGCCGCGGGGCGGCAGCACGGGGCCCAAGGCGGGACTCGGCGATATCGTCATGGCTTCGGTCCAAGAGGCTACCCCGGACTCCAGCGTCAAGAAGGGCACGGTCGTTCGAGCCGTCATTGTCAGAATGCGCAAGGAGAGCCGGCGCCGCGACGGTACCTACATCCGGTTTGACACCAACTCCGCCGTACTGGTGGATGAAATGGGCGAGCCGCTTGGTACGCGCGTCTTTGGCCCGGTGGCCCGCGAACTGCGCGAGAAGCGATTTATGAAGATTGTCTCGCTGGCCCCGGAGGTATTGTAGGGCGATGGGGACGGCGGACCGGGCGGAGCGACTACGGTGAAGACGAAGCTTAGAAAAAACGATGTTGTCCAGGTAATCGCCGGCCGCGACAAGGGCAAGCAGGGACGCGTGCTGCAAGTGGACCGCCGGAGAGGGCGTATTCTCGTCGAAGACGTCATGAAGGTCAAAGAGCATGTGCGGCCTAATCCCAGCCGGCAAATTAAGGGTGGCATCGCCGAGCGCGAAGCCATGTTTCACATCTCGAATGTCATGATTGTCGCGCCCGAAGGCGGCCCGACGAGAATCGGCGTCCAGGTGGACGCCGACGGCCGGCGCACTCGCATCGCCGTGCGAACCGGTTCGGTGCTGGAGAAGAAGCTCTGATCATCCCGTGGTGTGCGTGCCGGGCGGATGCCGGGAGTACGCCAGCGGACAGGGCCAGGACATAGAGGGACCAAGGAATAGAAAACGACAATGGCGGCTAGGCTGAAAATAAAATACCGCGACGAGGTTGCTCCGGCTTTGCGGAAGGAGTTCGGATATTCGAGCCCGATGGCGGTTCCAAGAATCGCCATGGTGAAGCTCAATATTGGTCTTGGCGAGGCCACGCAGAACCCCCGGCTGATGGACGGGGCGGCTGCCGAGCTTGGCGCCATTGCCGGCCAGCGGCCGGTCATTACCCGGGCGCGCAAGTCCATCGCCGCTTTCAAGCTTCGTGAAGGCATGCCGATCGGCTGCGCCGTGACACTGCGGGGCGAGCGCATGTATGAGTTTCTAGACCGGCTGATCAATATCGCGCTCCCCCGCGTGCGAGACTTTCGTGGCATTTCGCCCAAGGCATTCGACGGACGGGGCAACTATACCTTGGGGCTCAAGGAGCATTCCATCTTTCCGGAGATTGACTACTCCAAGGTCGACAAGATGAAGGGCATGAATGTGACGTTCGTGACGACTGCGGCGACCGACGCCGAGTCTCTCTCGCTGCTGCGGCGCATGGGAATGCCGTTTCGGACCTGATTGGAAGGAGAGTTATGGCGACGACGGCAAAAATTGCCAAGGAACGGAAGAAACCGAAATTCAAGGTTCGCGGCCGCAACCGCTGCACCCGCTGTGGCAGACCGCGCGGGTATATTCGCAAGTTCGAGCTTTGCCGTATTTGCTTCCGCCAGCTCGCCCTGCGCGGCGAACTGCCCGGAGTCATCAAGAGCAGCTGGTAAAGTCCAGCAGAGAAAACGCCGATGCTTACTGATCCCATCTCCGATATGTTTACGCGCGTTCGCAACGCTTTGCGGGCACGGCACAGTAAGGTGGAAATCCCCTCGTCCAAGCTGAAAATCGAGATCGCCCGCATCCTCAAGCAAGAGGGCTACGTAACGAACTATCGTGTCGCCGAGGAAGACGGCAAGCGGACCATCAAGGTCTATCTCAAGTACGGACCCGATTCCCGGCCGGTGGCGAGCAAGATCGATCTCGTCTCCAAACCGGGCCGGCGTGTCTATACCAGTGCGGCCAAGATTCCCAGCGTGATCGGCGGACTCGGTATCAATATACTCACCACCTCGAAGGGTGTGATGACCGGGAGGCAGGCCCGAGAGAAGGGTGTGGGCGGAGAGATTCTCTGCAACATCTACTAAGCCGGCGGAATAGTTATGTCTAGGGTAGGACTCAAACCGATTCAGATCCCCGAGGGTACGCAGGTCAGCGTCACGCCCGCTTGGGTGGAGGTCAGCGGGCCGAAGGGCGAGTTGCGTTCACCCGTTCCCCGTGGCGTGGAATTTCATCTGGACGATGGCGCGCTCACCGCGCGGCGGACCAGTGATGAGTTCACGGCCATTCACGGCCTGGCGCGCGCCCTGGCGCAGAATGCCGTCACTGGCGTTTCTCAAGGGTTTTCCAAGCGGCTCGAAATCGTCGGGATCGGCTATCGTGCCGCCGTGGCCGGCCGGGTGGTGGTGTTTCGCCTGGGCTATTCGCACTCCATCGAATTGTTGATGCCCGAAGGCATTGATATTACCGTCGAGGGCCAGACGAAGATCCTGGTCTCGGGAATTGACCGCCAGCTGGTCGGCCAGACTGCCGCCAACATCCGGGCCTTGCGCCCGCCCGAGCCCTATAAGAACAAGGGCATTCGCTATGAGGGTGAGAAGCTCAGGAAGAAGGAAGGCAAGACTGGCGCGGGCGCCTAGCGGGAGAGATTTCCAATGTATCAGCCACTGCGAAAGGGTGAAAACCGGCGCCAGATTCACCGCCGGATTCGCAAGAAAATCAAAGGCCGCGCCGAACGGCCGCGCCTTAGCGTATTTCGCTCGTTGCGCCAGATTTACGCGCAGCTGATCGACGATCGGACGGGCCGCACGCTGGCTTCGGCGAGCACCAGGGAGAAGGACATCGCGGGCGGCAACGGCGGCAATATCGCCGCGGCCGCCGAGATCGGCAAGCGGGTCGCGGAACGGGCGCGCCAAGCCCGAATCCACACCGTGATCTTTGATCGCGGCGGCTATCGCTACCAAGGACGTGTCAAGGCGCTGGCGGAAGCCGCCCGCAAGGTGGGACTCGTATTCTAGCCGGGACCGTATTCGTGAAAACATCATGAAAGCAGAATTGATCAGACGCCGGCTCCTCGCAGCCGAGCTGACCGAACTCAACCTGAAGGATCAGGTGGTGGCCATTAACCGCGTAACCAAGGTCGTCAAGGGCGGCAAGAACCTTAGCTTCTCGGCGCTGGTGGTGGTGGGCGATCCCGACAAGCATATCGTCGGATTCGCCAACGGCAAAGCGAAAGAGGTGCCCTCGGCGATTCGCAAGGCCATCGAAAAGGCCAAGAAACATCTGGTGAAGATCAATACGCTCGAGCACACGATTCCGCATCAGGTCTTGGGCGTATTCGGTGCTGGCCGGGTGCTGCTCAAACCCGCGCGTCAGGGCAAGGGAACCATCGCCGGCGGCGCCGTACGCGCCGTGGTGGAAGCGGCCGGCATTCAGAACGTTTTGACGAAATCCATTGGCTCCAAGAACCCGCACAATGTTGTCAAGGCGACGTTCGACGCGCTGATGCAGCTCCGGGATAAGGCCGAAATCAGCGCCTTGCGCGGCGTGGAAATCCATACTCGGTCGAGATAGCGATATGGCAGCCATGTTGAAAATCCGTTTGGTGCGCAGTCCGATTGGCGCTCCGGGAAAACTCAAGAAAGTGGTTAAGGGCCTCGGCCTGTGGCGCATTGGCCAAGTCGTGGAACGGCCCGATGACGCCGCCATCCGGGGGATGGTGAGCAAGGTGCCTCACCTGGTCGAGGTGTCGGAATGAATTTGAGTGAACTGCATCCTCCGGCGGGCCAGAGACATCGCCGCAAACGCGTCGGACGCGGCATGGGTTCGGGAATGGGCAAGACCTCGGGCCGCGGCGAGAAGGGCCAGCGCTCCCGCAGCGGTCACAGCCAGCGTCGCGGTTTTGAGGGCGGGCAGATGCCCCTGGTCCGGCGCGTGCCCAAGAGGGGTTTTCATAATCCGTTCCGCAAGGAGTACGCGACGCTCAATTTGACGCGCCTCGAGTCTCTCGACGGCGACGCCTTCAATCCGCAAAATCTGACCGAATTGGGTGTTGTCAAAAAGTTGGGTCACGGCCTCAAGATCCTGGGCGACGGTGAGTTGACGCGTGCCATTACGGTCTCGGCCCATCGTTTTTCGAAAACCGCCGCGCGGAAGATCGAAGCCGCCGGAGGTAAGGCCGAAGTGATCGAGGCTGGTTCATGAAGTTTGTGGAAGCCGCCACTAACGTGTTCCGGATTCCGGACCTCCGCCGGCGGATCTTCTTTACGCTGGCCATGCTGGCGGTGTATCGCGTCGGTGGTCATATTCCCACGCCCGGTGTCGATACCGACAAGCTCTCGGAAATGTTCCAGCAGGCCGCGGGTACGGCCCTGGGTCTGATGAATATGTTCTCGGGCGGTCAGCTCGAGCGCTTGACGATCTTCGCCCTGGGCATCATGCCCTACATTACGGCCTCGATCATTTTACAGTTGCTTACCGTCGTCATCCCGACACTTGCAAAACTCCAGAAGGAAGGCGAGCTGGGACGGCGTAAGATCACCCAGTGGACCCGCTATCTCACCATCGGACTCAGTATCGTGCAGGCGGCCGGCATCGCCATGGGCTTGCAGCAGACCGGCCTGGCCTTTGATCCGGGTTTCGGCTTCGTGGCCATGACGATCGTGACCTTGACCACGGGCACGGCCTTCATTATGTGGCTGGGAGAACAGATCACCGAGCGCGGCATCGGCAATGGCATGTCGCTGATTATTTTCGCCGGCATCGTCGTGGGTCTGCCCAGCGCCATGCAGAACATCTACGAAAATGTATTCGTCACCGGTGAGTGGCCTCTCTTTCAACTGTTCCTGATCTTGACCTTGATGCTCGGCGTGCTGGCGTTTATCGTCCTGGTCGAGCGGGGAGAACGGCGCATTCCGGTGCAGTACGCCCGCCGCATCGTCGGCCGCCGCATGATGGGCGGTCAGTCAACGCACTTGCCGCTGAAGGTCAACTCCGCCGGAGTCATTCCGGTCATCTTCGCCTCGTCGATTCTCGCCTTCCCGCAGACCTTCGGGCTGGCGTTTCGCGACAGCCCCTATTTGCAGGGCTTACTAGATCCCATTAGTTACGGCGAGCCTTTGTATGAGCTGCTCTATGTGCTCGGCATCGTCTTCTTCTGCTTCTTCTATGTGTCGATCATTTTCAATCCGACCGAAGTCGCCGACAACATGCGCAAATACGGCGGTTTCGTCCCCGGCATTCGCTCGGGCAAGCCGACCGCGGATCACATCAACCAGATCCTGACCAAGATTACGATGGTGGGCGGTCTCTATTTGGCGCTGATTTCGGTGATTCCCGATTTGCTCATCGCGGGCGTGAAAATTCATCACCTCCCGCTGATGGGCGACTGGGCCGATCAGAGTTTCCCGAGATGGTTTCTCGACGGACTCAATGTGAATTTCTACTTCGGCGGGACATCCTTGCTGATTGTCATCGGCGTGGCGATGGATACGATCAACCAGATTGAAGCGCAACTCATCATGCGGCACTACGAGGGCTTCACCCCTCGTTCGGGCCGCATCAAGGGCCGGCGCTCGTTCGCCTAGCTGGCCGTCTCGTGAGACTATCGCCAATGCCCGACAGGTCGACGAGGGTTGCCGGGAAAGATCACCTGGCGGAAACACCCGGTGCCGTCATACTCTTTGGGCCGCCCGGAGCCGGAAAGGGAACGCAGGCGAAGAGAATCGTCCAGATGTACCAGATTCCGCAAGTTTCGACCGGCGACATGATCCGCGCTGAAATTCGCTCGGGCTCTAAGCTCGGAAAGAGAGTGGAAAGCGTGCTCGCGGCCGGCCGTCTGGCCGATGACGCCACGGTCAACGAACTGGTCGACGAAAGGCTGGCACGGCCCGACTGCGCCCGCGGATTCCTGCTCGATGGCTATCCGCGCACGCGCGATCAGGCGCTTCATGCCGACCGGTGGCTCAAGGAGCGGGACCAGGACGCGGTGGTGATCGAAATCCAGGTCAGCTATAATGAAGTGGTTGAGAGGCTTACGGGTCGAAGACTCTGCAGTAATAGAGAGTGTGGTGCGATTTTCAACATCTCCTCGCACCCGCCCAAGATTCCCGGCGTTTGTGATGTGTGTCAGTCACCTCTGATGGTCCGTCCCGACGACCGTGAAGAGGTCGCGGAGGAGCGTCTCAGAGTTTACGAACAGCAAACCAAGCCGGTGTTCGAGGTGTTTCGGGCAAGCGGCCGCGGGATCGACAGAGTGAATGGCAATCTCGCCGAGGACGAAGTAGCCGATCAGATTTTTGGGATTCTGAATCAGTCCGCATGATTATCCGTAAATCTCCTTCTGAGCTTGAGAAGATGCGGACCAGCGGGATGCTCGTCTCGCGGATACTCGGCGAGCTGACCAAGATGGTGGAGCCCGGCATCTCGACGCTGGATTTGGAGAAGGTCGCCGAGAAGCGGGTGCGGGAAGCCGGGGCGCGGGCGGCGTTCAAGGGCTATTATGTTCCGGCCGCCGGGCGGCGTTTTCCCTGTGTGCTGTGCACCTCGATTAACGAGGAAGTGGTTCACGGCGTGCCGTCGGCGAAACGGGTTTTGCGGGCAGGCGACATCGTGAAGATAGATATCGGAGTTGAGCTCGATGGTTACTACGGAGATTCCGCGACCACCATTCCGGTGGCGGAAATTGCTCCCGAAACGGCCCGGCTCCTCAAGGTGACGCGAGAGTCGCTGGAGTTGGCGATTGAACAAATGGTGGCTGGAAAACGGTTGTTCGACCTGTGCGGCACGGTCGAGAGGCACGTCGAGTCGAGGGGATTTTCCATTGTCCGGGAGTTCGTCGGCCATGGCATCGGCGCCAAGCTTCACGAGGAGCCGCACGTGCCGAACTACATCGATCCGAAAGTGAGCAACCCCCGTCTGCGGGAGGGGATGGTTCTGGCCGTGGAACCGATGGTTTGCGCCGGTGCGCCGGAAACCCGCGTGCTGGCCGATCGCTGGACGGCGGTGACCGCCGACGGTTCGAACGCCGCGCACTTCGAGCATTGTATCGCGGTGACCGCCGACGGGCCCTGGGTCTTGACGCGGCCCTAGCAGTCCGTGGCGGGAGTCGGGCCGCGCGCGAAAAATGAGATGGAGGAAACGAACCCGCGAAAAGGGAAAGTAGTGGAAGCTCTGCCGAACGCCCTTTTTCGGGTGGAACTGGACAACCAGCGGCAGGTGCTGGCGCATGTCGCCGCTCGGGCCAGACAAGATTTTCTTCGGCTGCTGCCCGGTGATGAGATTGAAGTGCGGCTTTCGGCCAGCGACCACACGCTCGGCCGGATCGTGAAACGGAGCAAAACATGAAGGTGCGAGCATCGGTTAAGAAGATGTGCAAGAAGTGCAAGGTGATTCGCCGCAAAGGCGTGGTGCGAATCCTTTGCGACAACGCCAAGCACAAGCAGAGGCAGGGTTGAGGCTCCACCGGGAGGACAGCTATGGCACGACTTGAAGGCGTGGATTTGCCGAACCATAAGCGTTCGGAAATCGCGCTAACCTATATCTACGGGGTTGGCCGCACCCGCGCCCGATCCCTCCTCTACCGCGCTGGTATCGACTTCGGCAAGAAGATGGGCGATCTCAGCGACGAAGAAATTACCAGTCTTCGGAAGATTCTTGAGTCCGAAGGCGCCGTCGAGGGTGATCTGCGCACGGAAGTTTCGATGAACATCCGGCGGCTCATGGAAATCGGCTGCTACCGCGGTTTGCGCCATCGGCGCAGTCTGCCTGTCCGGGGGCAGCGCACCCATACCAACGCCCGAACGCGCAAGGGGCCCAGGCGCGGTACGATCGCCAGTAAGAGAAAGGTGGGCAAGAAGTAAGTATCTGATTTCTTTTGGACGAGGTTTCGATGGCAAAAGCGAAAAGCGGCAAGAAGAAGGGTAGAAGCAGAACACGCAAGAATGTTCCCGCTGCCGTGGTCAGCATTCAGGCAACATTCAACAACACCCTCATCACCATTAGCGATCCGAATGGAAACGTGATCGCCTGGTCGAGTGCCGGTTCGCTCGGGTTCCGCGGTTCGCAGAAGGGCACGCCGTTTGCCGCCCAGCAGGCGTCGCTGGCGGCAGCCAAAGCGGCCAGGGAGCACGGCGTCCGCGAAGTGCGAGTGAGGGTGAAAGGCCCCGGCGCTGGACGGGAATCGGCCGTCAGGGCGCTGGCGACCGTTGGAATTACCGTTCGAAGCATTCGCGACGTCACGCCGATTCCCCACAATGGGTGCCGGCCTCCGAAAAAGAGACGCGTCTGAGGGCTCGCCCGCCGGAGAGGCGCGGCGCGCGGGAAAAACTGGATGACAGGCCACGGCGCCCGGCGCCGGGCCGGCGCGGAGATTAGGGATGAGGGATTAGAGAGCATGGCACGATATCTTGGACCAGTTTGCCGCCTATGCCGGCGTGAAGGCATGAAGCTTTTCTTGAAAGGCGAGAGATGCTATGGCCCCAGTTGCGCCATCGAGAAGCGTAACTATTTTCCGGGCCAGCACGGCAAGACCGCCCGCCCGCGGAAGCTCATGGGCTATGGTTTGCAGCTCCGGGAAAAACAGCGCGTGAAGCGCGTCTATGGCGTGCTTGAGCGCCAGTTCCGCAAGTATTTCGCCAAGGCGTCCCATATGCAAGGAGTAGTTGGCGAGAACCTTCTTGCCTTGCTTGAGTGCAGACTCGACAACGTCGTGTTTCGCGCCGGCCTGGGAACCAGCCGCTCGCAGTCGCGGCAGATCGTGCGGCACGGCCACATTGAGGTGAACGGACGCAAGACCGATATTCCGTCATTCCAAGTCAGCCCCGGAGACGAGGTCAAAGTCCGTCCGTCGAGCCGTGAGCATGCCGGCGTGGCCGCCTCGGTCGAGGCCACGGCACACAGCCTCACGCCCGGCTGGATGGAAGTGGACCGGGAGAACCTGACGATTCGCGTGACCGGAACGCCGCGCCGCGACGAACTGGTTCAGATCCCGATCAACGAGCAGCTCATCGTCGAACTCTATTCGAGATAACGGGCGGCCCATCGCCGCACCGGCTCAAACCCGGTCCGGCCCAGACATCTGAATTGCGAGTCACCAGAATCTAGAGTGAACCAGGGAGATCGACCCTATGTGGAAAGGATTTCAAAAGCCAAAACGGCTGGCCGCCGATAGCGATTCGCTGAGCAATACCTACGGGAAATTCTCGGCCCAGCCCTTTGAACGAGGCTTCGGCACCACCATCGGCAACTCGCTGCGCCGCGCCCTTCTCAGTTCGATCGAAGGAGCGGCCATCACCGCCGTGCGCATTGAGGGCATCGCCCACGAGTTCAGTCCGATTCCCGGCGTCGTGGAAGATGCCACCGACATTATTTTGAATCTGAAACAGATCCCGTTGAAGCTCCACAGCGAGGGCACTCGCACGATCCGGCTGCGGGCAACCGAACCCGGACCCGTCGTCAGCGGCGCGATCGAGGCCGACTCCGATGTCGCCATCCTCGACCCCGATGTTCACCTCGCCACCATCAGCGAGGGCGGCATCCTGGATATCGAGATGCGCGTCAAGCTCGGACGAGGATATGTCAGCGCCGAGAAGAATTTCGACGAGGATCTCGCCCTCGGCTACATTCCCATCGACGCGGTCCATTCGCCGGTGCGGAAAGTCAACTTCTCGGTCGAGGCTGCCCGGCTGGGCCAGATGACCGACTACGACAAGCTGACCATGGAGGTCTGGAGCAACGGCGCGGTCACGCCCCAAGACGCGATCGGACTCGCGGCCAAGCTGCTGAAAGACCACATGACCATCTTCATCAACTTTGAAGAGGAAGTGGCCGCCGAGGAAGTGCCGGCCGAAGCCGGCGCCGACCAGTTTCAGGAGTACCTCAATCGCTCGGTCGAGGAACTCGAACTCAGCGTTCGTTCCTACAACTGTCTCAAGAACGCCAATATCCAGACCATCGGCGACCTGGTCGTGCGTTCCGAATCCGACATGCTCAAGACCAAGAATTTCGGCCGTAAGTCACTTACCGAGATTCGGGAAATCCTCACATCCATGGGTTTGTCGCTGGGCATGCGGTTCGATGAACAGGGCCGGCTCGTGCCGCCGCCCAGCGCCGAGCCTGGCGAGGCGGGCGACAGCATCCCAGCACTTTAGGTTAGGGAGTCGGCGCTTCAGATTAGGGAGCCAGTGCTTCAGATTAGGGAGATAGAGCAGTGCGGCACAGAAAAGGCGGATTCAAACTTCAGCGCGATGGCTCGGCCCGGCGGGCCCTGTTTCGCGGACTCGCCACCTCCATCATTCTCGAGGATCGTGTCGTCACGACGGTCGCCAAGGCCAAGGCCGTCCGCCCCATCGTCGAGAAGATGATCACGCTGGGAAAGAAAGACACACTTCACAGCCGGCGCCAGGCAGCGGCCTTCCTGCAAACTCCGGCCGCCGTCCAGAAACTCTTTGATACCGTGGCGCCGCGGCTTTCTCAGCGCGAAGGCGGCTATACTCGCATCGTCCGGCTCGGTCCCCGTCAGGGGGATGGCGCCGAGCAAGCGATGATCGAAATCCTCGGCTCCGAACTGAAAAAGCGCGCCGAAGAACGCCGCAAACGCCGTGAAGAACGCCTGAAACAGCAGCAGGCCGAAGCCGAAGCCGGAGGCGAAGAGCCGC
Source organism: Bryobacterales bacterium (assembly GCA_965238045.1). GTDB lineage: Bacteria > Acidobacteriota > Terriglobia > Bryobacterales > UBA6623 > CBDEGU01. Next base: position 92,025 of record CBDEGU010000002.1, read on the forward strand.
CGGCCGCCGAAAAGTCCTAGCCCTCCGGGCTGCTGTTTGCCTTGCTCGACTAGAATGGGACTATGCGCGTGAAGGAGTTCTTTCTCTCTCTGATCACGCTCCTGCTCCTCTGCGCCTGCGGTTCGCGGGCGGCCGATGGAGTCGCTGCCTCGGTGGACGGTTACATAATCACAAGTGTCGAACTCGACAGGTACTACCACAGTCAGGATATTGATTCTCCCGGCCTTCCCACTCAGGACGAAGAGCGTACCCTACGCCTCAACCTGCTTCGCGAATTGATCGACCGCCAAATTCTCCTCGGCCGCGCCGAACGGCTCGGGCTGCTCGCCGTCGATGCCGAGGTCGACAAGCGCTTCGAGGACTATCGCTCGCCCTACGGGACCGGTGACCAGTTCCGAGAGCATTTGCGGGAACAAAACCTCACTGTCGGGCAACTCAGAAACGAACTTCGCCGCACCCTGACGGTCGAGAAGCTCTTTCAGCGGGAGATCAGATCGAAGCTCTCGGTCGAAGAAGCGGAAATGAGGGCTTACTATGAACAGAACAAAGCCCGCTTTCACGTTCCCGAACAGCAGGTTCACGTCGCCTGGATTCGCGTCACCGCCGCCAAGGAAACACCGGTTCCGAATCGTCGAAACGATGACGCCACCGGTATGGAGGAGGCGCGCCGGAAAATTGATATGATCGAGGCCCGCCTGCGCAATGGAGAGGAGTTTTCGGTCCTCGCCCAGGACTATTCCGAAGACCCGGTCTCGACCGCGAGCGGCGGCGACATCGGCTTCTTTCCTCAGTCCTCGCTGGAACAGATCGACTTGACGCTTCGCCGCGTGGTCGCCTCACTTGCCCCCGGGGAAATCTCGCCCGTGCTTCGCAGCGGCCAGGAATACCAGATCGTCAAACTGTTTTCGCGTGAAGAGGCCGGACAGCGCCAGTACTCCGATCCGCGCGTCCAGCAATCGGTGCGCGACACGCTTCTGAACAAGAAGGACCGCCTTCTGCGCGCCGCCTATCTTGAGATGGCGCGGAACCAGGCCAAGATCGAAAACTATCTAGCGCGCGAAGTCCTGCGGAACTTCGGCGTCCCAGATTGAAACTCGCCGAAGTCCTTTCCTCCCCGCCGCCACGAACCCGATTCCTTGTTTCCACCCCGGGGGACATTTCTATTGGGCGTTGACACGGGCGAGCCGCGCTCTCGCGCCCTGTCCGCTAAACTTGTAAGCTCTGTTCCCTTTCAGAAAAACACCATGACCCGCTTACTCTGGGCCGCGACCGCCTGCGCCGTCTGCCTCTGTTGCGATGGCTGTTCTTTCCAAGATCCCGAATTCGATGGTCCCTTTCAGGTTCCGCGCGGGTTCGTCGTCGAGCCGCTGCTTCCCGAAGGACAAGTCGAAACCCTGATCCAGCTTACCTTCGACAGCCTTGGCCGGCCCGTCGTCTCCCGCGAACGAGGACATCCCACGATTCTCTTCGACAACGACGGCGACGGCGTCTTCGAATCCGAGAAGATCTTTAGCGACAGGATCACCACCGCCCACGGACTTTGGTTCGACGGTCCGGTGCTCTACGCCACCGCGAAAGATTCCGAAACCGGCGAGACGGGTCTGTTCAAGATGGAAGATACTGATGGCGACGGCCAGGCCGACACCTTCGAGAAACTGCATAATTACACCGGGCCGATCGGCGAACACGGCCCGCATGACATTCGCCGCGGTCCCGATGGTCACCCCAGCGTCATGCTCGGCAACCACACCTTCGTCCCGCCCGAGTGGATCGATCCCCTCTCGCCGCTCGGCAACTACCGCGAATCGCAATTGCTCCCGCGCTACATGGACGCCCGCGGGCACGCCGTCGGCATCATGGCGCCCGGCGGCACGCTCTGGCGACTGAGACTCGGTCGCCAGCGGTATTCGCTGCTAGCGGGCGGATTCCGCAACGCCTTCAACCATGCCTACGACAGCCAGGGGGATCTGTTCACCTTCGACAGCGACATGGAGTGGGACGTCAACATGCCCTGGTACCGCGGCGTGCGCTCGCTGCACGCCGTCCCGGGCGGCGACTACGGCTGGCGCACCGGCTCGGGCAAATTCCCGCCCTATTTTCTCGACAGTCTGCCGGCGGTCTCCGACCTCGGCCGCGGCTCTCCGGTCGGCGTGGAGTTCTATCACCACGCCGCCTACCCCGGTGACTACTTCGACAGCTTTCTCCAGGCCGACTGGTCGCGCGGCCGGATCGTGCTCACCAAGATGCTCCGCGACGGCGCAACCTACCGGCCGGCCCAAGAGGCGGTCAACTTCGTCTACGGCGAGCCGCTCAACGTTACCGACCTCGAAGTCGGACCCGACGGCATGGTCTACTTCACGATGGGCGGACGCGACACCTCCGGCGGGTTCTACCGCATCGCCTATCGCGGCAACCGCGGCAATTCCAGGTGGCGATTGACCAAGGGAATCTGGGCCGCGATTCGCCAGCCGCAGCCGCTCTCGAGCTGGGGGTATGCCTCGCTCGAGAAGATCAAGAAATCGCTCGGGGATGGATGGGGAGCAGACCTCCGCCGCGTGGCGCTCGAGGGTTCGAGCCGCTCGGCCGACCGTGTGCGGGCGCTGATGCTGCTGCAACGCCACGGCCCGAAACCCAACGCCGGGCTCCTGCGCCCGCTCAGCAAAGACTCCGATCCGCTCGTTCGCGCCGCGGCGATGTACGTTGTCGGCCAGCACGGCAGCGACCGCGCCAAGGCGATTGCCGCCGGCGGGGTCGCCGACTCCGACCCCTTCGTCCGCCGCCGCGCCGCCGAGGCCCTCGTGCGCATGGGACTGCGGGCCGATGAGCCGAGTTTCGCGCCGGCCGGCGATCTCTACGCTCTGCTCAACGATCGTGATCGTTTTGTCCGCTTCGCCGGGCGCGTCGCCATTGAGCGAACCCCGCGCGAGCAGTGGCGGAACTTGGTGTTTGAGGAAGAAAACCCGCTGGGCGCGATCGAGGGACTTGTGGCCTTGATCCGGACCGTCCACCCTAGCCCAGGCCAGCCCGATGAGTTCGCCTCGCTCCAGCAGCGGGCGCTTCAATTACTCGGCCGCGATGGGCTCTCCGCCGAGAACGCGCTGCGCGCGCTGCGGGCCTTTCATCTCTCGTGCTCGGAGGCGCAAGACGGCTGCCCGCCGGAGGTCCGTCATCAGGCCTATGAAATCGCCGCCTCGCGCTTTCCCGCGCCCGACGAGCGCCTGAATCGCGAATACGCCCGCACGATGGCCTATGCCGATGAGTCGGCGGCGATCGAGCCCATTCTCGACGCGATGCCGCCGGGTGATGAGAATCAGCAATTGCAGATTCACTATATCTACTGTCTGCGTTCGATCAAAACCGGCTGGACCGCGCCACAAAAGAAACAGCTCCTCTCCTGGTTTGGAAAGGCGCTCCAGTGGAGAGGCGGCGCCAGCTTCCCCGGTTTCATCAATCGCCTCTTCGACTCTTCGCTGGAATTCTTCGACGAGACCGAAAAGCAAGCAGCCTACGCCGCCATCCCGGCCCTTGCGCCGATCGAAGATCTCCAGGCCGCTGGCCGAACCAAGAAGGGGAGCAAGTACGTCCCCGCGCGCGTCTTCGAACGGGTAGGGCACAAGTCAAGCGCTCTGAGCGAACAAGAAATCTATGAGCACACTCTCCTGAGCCCGATGATTGGACGGGCCGATGCCCGCAGGGGTTTGGAGATTTTCGAAGATCAATGCGGCCGCTGTCACCGCTTCGGCGACGCCGGCAAGGACTACGGCCCCGACCTCACCACGCTGGCCAACCGCTTCCAGCGCGCCGACATTCTTGAGGCCATTCTCTGGCCGTCGCGAACGATCTCCGACCAGTACCGCTCCCATATTATCGAGACGAAGAACAACGACCTGCTCGATGGACTGATTCTTAGCGAGGATGACGACAAACTGGTCATCATGCTGCCCGAGGAAGACCGGCCCTTGTCGATCGCGAAATCCCAAATCACCCAGCGGCGCATCTCGTCGGTCTCGGGCATGCCCGACAGACTGCTCGACGAGTACGGCTTGGACCAGATCGCCGACCTGCTGGCCTACTTGCAGTCTCGTCCTCAAGAGGAAGCGGCCAACTCGGCAAACTAAGCCAGCTCGTGAAAATGCCAGCCGCCAAGATGCAGGACCGCGGATGTAACGCCGCGGCACACCTCCTCCCCTCGGCCGTCTCCCCCCTCCCTCTGGGGCATGACTCCATGCTTTACTGAACCCATGGCCTACAACGATCTGCGAGCGTTCATCACAGCGCTAGAAGAAAACGGCGAGCTCAAGCGCGTCACCGCCGAGATTGACCCGGTTCTCGAAATCGCCGAGCTGGCCGATCGCGCCGTAAAATCCGGAGGTCCGGCCCTGCTCTGTGAGAACCCCACCGGATACAGCATCCCCGTATTGATCAATGCCTTTGCCAGCATGCGGAAAATGGAACTGGCGCTCGAAGTCGATTCGATCGATTCCATCGCCGCCCGCATCTCCGAATACGTTGCCATGAAGACTCCCGAGGGCCTGCTCGGCAAACTCAAGATGCTGCCCAAGCTGGCTGAAATGGGTTCCTTCTTCCCAAAGGAGGTCCGTACCGGCCCAGTCAAAGAGGTCATTAAGAAGGACGGTTTCTCCCTTCTCGACTACCCCGTGCTGCAATGCTGGCCCGGCGACGCGGGACGCTTCATTACTCTGCCGCTCGTCTTTACAAAGAACCCGGAAACGGGCAAGAGAAACGTGGGCGTCTACCGCATGCAGGTCTATGATGAGCGCTCGACCGGCATGCACTGGCAGACCCACAAACAGGGAGCAGAGCACTACCGACGCCGGCTTGCCTCGGGGAAAGAAGAACACATGGAAGTGGCCGTCGCGATCGGCGCCGATCCGGCCACCATGTTTTCCGGAATTCTGCCCCTCCCGCCTGATCTCGACGAGATGCTCTTCGCCGGATTCCTGCGCTCGAAACCCGTTGAACTCGTCAAGTGCGAGACCGTCGATCTCGAAGTGCCCGCTCACGCCGAGATCGTGCTCGAGGGTTACGTGACGCTCGGTGAGCTCAAGACCGAGGGTCCCTTCGGAGATCACACCGGTTTCTACTCACTCGAGGACGACTTCCCCGTCTTCCACGTCACCTGCGTCACGCAGCGCGAACGACCCATTTACGCGACAACGATCGTTGGCCCGCCGCCGATGGAAGACTACTACATGGGCAAGGCCATCGAGCGCGCCTTCCTTCCCCTGATGCGATTGCAGATCCCCGAACTGGTTGACATCAACATGCCGGCCGAGGGCATCTTTCACAATTTGATGATCGTCTCGATCCGCAAGTCCTATCCGCTGCAAGCGCGAAAGGTGATGAACGCGGTTTGGGGCCTGGGTCAGGCGATGTTCACCAAGTGCATCGTCGTCGTGGATGACGATGTCGATATTCAGAACTTGAGCGAGGTCACCTGGAAGGTGCTCAACAATATCGACCCGGAGCGCGATTTTCAGTTCACCATGGGACCGATCGATCAACTCGATCACTCCAGCCGCCTGCCCAACTATGGCTCGAAGGTCGGCATCGACGCCACACGCAAATGGCCCGAAGAAGGTTTTCAGCGCCCCTGGCCCGGCGTCCTCAAAATGGACGCCAGCGTCAAGAAGCGCGTCGACGGAATCTGCAAACAACTAGGAATCGGCTAGCAGACCGTGGCATCGCCCGCGCCGGCACATCCCCGCCGCTCCCCCCCGCCCCCTACATTCGTGGCTGGCGGTGAATTTCGACATCCAGAGGATCCACGCCATCGAGCGCCGGCTCGGGCAGCATGTTCTTGTGGTTCGCCAGCGCCCAGCCGATGCCGGTCAGCGAGCTGAAGAAACCCGCCACCACTCCAATCGATCGGGGATCGGTGAACTCCGACGCCGCCCCGGCAAGCGTGAGAGAAACGATCATCGTCGTCCAGGTCATCGATTCAATCGTCGCGAACACCCTCCCGCGATACTCGTCGCTCACATGCCGCAGCAGTTGCACCTGGTTCGACAGGACGCACACCGCCCTCGAAGCGCGCGAAAATCCGATCAAGACCAGCGCCAGCCAGAAAGGCCGCGCCTGGCTGAAGAGAATGTAGAGGACGCCGTGGATGAAGACGCCGATCGCGACCATCCGCTTGTAGTCACGAAACTGCAGCTTCGAGGTGTAGAGATGCGCCACCGCCGCGCCCAGCAGCAGCCCCAAGCCGGCCGAACTCCAGATCATGCCGATGCCCGCGGCGCCGCGGCCGAAAACAATTTCCCCGAAGAGACTGAACAGAATCTGCGCCGCGCCCCCGCCGGTCGCCCACCCCACGTTGCACATCGCGATGCCCAGAATCAGCGGCCTCGAGCGCAGATACCGCAGCCCCTCTTTGTACTCGTGCCAGGGTCGCATCACGTCCGTTTCTGTCAGCGCCTTCGCCGGAGGCCGAAAGCCGCCGTTGCGGAGTCTGAGCAGCGAGATCATGGCCGCCGAAAAGGCGAACGATGCCGCGTTGAGTACGAACGCCCATTCATATCCCATCGTCGCCACGCTCACGCCGCCGAGAAATGTGCCCAGCGTGACGGCGATGTAGCGTGTAGTTTGGGTGAGCGAGTTGGCCGTGTGTAGCTCTTCGGCGCTGGCGATCGTGGGCAGAATCGCGATTCGTCCGCTGGTGAAAAACGGCGAGGCGAACATCAGCAGTCCGCTCAACAGATAGAGCAGCCAAGTGTCGCCGGGGCCCACCGCGAAAACAAAACAGGCTGCGATCACCGCCCGCGCCGAATCGCTGATAAGCATGATTCGCCTGCGGTCCACGCGGTCGAGCAGCACACCGGCGATCGGTCCGGCGAGGATCATCGGAATCGCGCGCGAAAGCATCACCGCGCTGACCACCAGGCCCGAGCGGGTAGTTTGCAGCGCCAGGCTAAAGACGGCGATCGTATTGAAATGGTCGCCGATCTCGCTCACCACTTGGCCAAACCAAGCGTAGCGGTAGTTCCTGTTCTGCCGCAGAAGCTGTGGAAACGTAACCATGGTGGACCAAGCCGGAACCGCCGAACCCTGGAATCGCGGAACCTCGGAATCGCGGAACCCTGGAACGCCCGCGCCGAACCTGCCGCGCTCCCCCCGACCGAGCGCAAACCTATCTGGGATGAACGGCCAACAACCGGCCGCTTCGCCCGAAGGCTCAGCCTGCCCCAAACATCCAAACCTAGACGCTCGACCAGTCCCGGCAGGAAAAAACGGCGGAACCAGCCTACCTCAACCCCGAAGAGAACGAACCCTTAGCATGACACATTCCCCCCGAATCCAGGCGTCGCTCAAGCGAAAAGGTTCCCGCATACTATGCGAGACTCAATAAGAGGACGGCGCCTGCGTCCGTCAACTGTTCTGCGACAAGGTTCGGAAGCGATATGTCTGAGTCCCGAGTTCCTGTTCAAGTTCTGTTCGTTTGCATCGGAAACTCGTGCCGAAGCCAGATGGCAGAGGCCTTTGCAAGGCACACGCATCAGGGGATCATGCGACCCTCAAGCGCAGGTATCTCTCCTGCCCCGATCATCCAACCCGAAACCATCAGCGTGATGGCGGCGAAGGGGTTGTCACTCGACGGGCAATGCCCTAAACACATTCGAGTGGTCCCGGCCGACTCCATCGACTACATTGTCAACATGAGCGGCTCCTCCGCTCTCGCTCACTTGCCGCAGTTCCGCGGGCGCAATGTCATATGGCATGTCGACGATCCCATGGGCCACCCTCTTGAGGTCTATACCCGCGTGCGCGACCAGATTGAGCAGCTCGTCAACAAGTTGGCGAAAAACCTAGAGAACTTGCACGCGAGGTGGCATTTTGTCCGGTAATGTCCGGTTTTTTGGGGATTTTCTAGCTTTTTTTGTCGCGGCGCGATGCTCGGGTGGTGGGGCGGTGCGGGTTTTGGGGGCTGCGGGGTGGTGCGGCTGGATTTTGGGCGCGGGCCGGTGGTGGCGTTTTGTCCGGATTTGCCCGGATTTTCGGATATTTGGACGGTTGGGGGTGGGCGAGGTGATGGTTCTTGGGCGATGGAGCGGCGGCGGGCCCTCTCTGAACAGTATTGGGGCCGGATTAGGGCCGGCCTGTTTGGCGTGGCGGGCTAGGTGGCCGCTCGCCCCGCTTCTTGCGTGCTTGGCCGCTTCGTTGCTAGTGCCGCATTCTTTTTTTCAAAAAAAGTGAGAGACGCCTCTCATTCCGACTCTGTGATCCCGGCGAGCCGCCCCAGCCGGAAGTTGCAGGCGGTTCCGGGTGAAGGGTTCTCTCGCGCGGTCTTGCCGCACGGTGATCCCGCGCGGCGATGGTGCACGACCGCGCTCGTAGCCCTTCGCGGTGGATGTCCACTTTCGAGAGCCGTCCGAAGACTCGCCTTTGCGGTCACCGTCTCCTCTGTGATTCGAGGAGGCGATGAACCGCTGAGCGAGCTTTCTGTCCTGGCCAGGAAACGGTCGGGGGATCGCGGTGATCTATCCTTTCCGGTCGTTACGGGTATAGGCTAGCATGGGGTGTCAAGTGTTTTGGGGTGTTTTGTGCGTATGTTGTTGATTTGGTGGGAGAGGATTGTTGTGACTCGTCTGGTGGGGATGGGGGCTCAACGGCGGGTGGCCGGGGGAATAACGGTTTGCTGGGGCGGGAAAAGCCGCGGATCTTAAAACCGAGATCCACGCTACGGGTGCTCGGAGATCGTGGGCCGGCAAGTTGGTGATTTAGATTGGTTTCTAGAAATTGGGTCTGTTTGGCAGTTCGATTTTGGCGCTTTGGGGCGAGAAAAGCCGCGGATCTCAAAACTGAAATCCGCGGTACGGGTCTACGGTGATCGCGGGCCGGGGCCTCGAAGCAGGCGCACAATTTGAGAGTGGCCGGCGCTGAGCGCACGCGTCAAGGCCGTTTCACCAGCGGCTTGCACATCCGCGTCGGCGCCTCCTTCGAGCAGGGCTTGCGCAGCGGCAGCCTGGCCCTTTTCGGCGGCGAACATGAGGGCGGTCCAGCCATCGGCCTGCGTCGCATTCACTCCGGCGCCTTTCTCCAGCAGGAGCTTTACGGTATCGGCGTGGCCGTTCAGCGCCGCACCCATCAAGGCTGTCATGCCACTTTCTGTTTTCGCATTGGCGTCGGCCCCTCGCTCGAGCAGGAGCCGCGTCGCGTCAGCGTGGCCATTGCTTGCAGCCATCATGAGGGCCGTCTGATCCCCGGTTCCTTTCACTCCGACCGCGGCCTTATTGTCGAGCAGGATCCTGACAATGTCGCCGTGACCGTTCACCGCCGCCGCCATCAAAGCCGTGGCGCCGTTTTTGGCTTGGGCATTCACGCTGGAGCGGTGCTCGAGGAGTACTTGCACGGCGTCCGCGTGTCCAGCGGCCGCCGCACTCATCAGGGCCGTTATGCCATCTTTCAACTTGGCATTTGCCCTGGCGCCTTTGGCCAGAAGCACCTTGACAATGCCGGCGTGCCCAGAAAACGCGGCATCGATCAGGGCCGTGCGGCGCTCGTCATCTCCCGCGCGGACATCGGCGCCGTGCTCCAGCAAGATGTCCACGACATCAGCGTGCCCCTCGGATGCGGCACGCATCAGGGCCGTACGAGAACCGGAGGCTTTCGCATCTACCTTCGCGCCCTTTTCCAGCACGATTTTCGCGGCCCCGGCGTGCCCACCGAAGGCCGCACCGATCAAGGCGGTCCAGCCGTCTTTCGCCTCCGCATTCACATCAGCCCCTTTGGCCAGCAGGGTTTCGATCACGCCGGCGTGCCCCGAATTTCCCGCGCGTATCAAGGCGGTCCAGCCGTCTTGCGCTTCCGCATTGACGTCCGCGCCCTGGTCCAGCAGGAACTTTACAACTTCACCCTGACCTTTATCCGCCGCCAACATGAGGGCCGTCCGGCCGTCTTCACTTCTCGCATCCACCTCGGCGCCTTGATCCAACAGAGCTTGGAGGGCGGAGGCGTGGCCGTTCTCGGCCGCAAACATCAAGGCGGTTCGGCCCTCGGCAGCTCTCGCATCCAGGCCGGCTCCTTTGCTGAGCAAAACTTCCACGACGCCAGCGTGGCCGGCGGCAGCCGCGCCGATCAACACCGTCCAGCCATCCCCGGTTTTGGCGTCGAGGTCAGCGCCTTGCTCAAGCAGGACGCGGGTCGCTTCAGCGTGACCGCTATTCGCCGCAACCATCAGAGCCGTCTGGCCATCCTTGGCTCGAGCATTCGCATCCGCACCTTCGGCCAGCAAAGCTTCCACGGCATCGGCGCTGCCGGCGGCCGCGGCCTTGATCAGTTCTGAGTTAACGTCCTTTGCGCAGGCTGTGAGCAGGGTTAGTAGGACTCCTAATCCCAGGGTCATGCGTGATGGGTACATGATTCTCCTTCTCGATAACGTCCTGCCTAAGATTCCCCTAAGATTCCGACAAGGCTGGGGAAGCTCAGCCGTCGAACAGCAGGTTCTTGCGTGCAGAGGCGGAGCTGCGAAGGGGCGGCCTTGGCCAGCCCTTTTTGAGACGCCCGGCTCCTGGAATCACTTAGCGTATAGCACAAGCCGGGCGAAATGTGCAATCGGTTTCCAACCAAGACCGTGCGCCAGTGTGTGGCTGGTTCGGCGAGATTGGGTTTGTTTGGTCGTTCGATTTTGGCGGTTTGGGGTGGGTGGGGGCGGGGGGATCGATGGTTTGCTGGGGCAGGAAAAGCCGCGGATCTCAAAAGCGAGATTCGCGCGATGGGTCCGCAGTGATTGTTGTTCGGCAAGTTGTTTATTTAGATGGGGTCCGGCGAGGTTGGGTTTGTTTGGTATTTCTTGTTTTGGTGGTTGCGGTGGGTCTTCGATCAACTCACTGGGCGGTGGGGCGGTGGCGATGGACGGGTGGCCGGCGCAGTATATTTCGTATCTGGGCATTCGTATCTGGGGCATTCCTGTCCAGCTTACCGCAGGTGGGTGAGGTTGGCGGGGGCTGGCGGAGGGATGTTGTTGTGAGGGCGTTGGTTAGCTGTTTTGAAGTCTCGTGAGGCGGGCGCGGGGAGCTGGTGTCTTGCTCGGCGGCAGCCCGCAGCCGGGCGGAAAACTTTCGGTTCGGGTGGTCGGCCTTTTTGGGCCGCTGCTGAATCGATGAGTGGCGCTCTGTGACTCGCTGCCGTTCGTGCGGCGAGAGTTAGGGTTTCCCCCGGTTTCCCCTTTGGAGACGACGACGAAGGTTGGCACTGAGCCCGATCCATGCTATGCTGACCACACTAACTTATTTATTCATAACACGTTACTATTATGTCCCAGCGGCAATATATTCCTCTCGAAGGAGGAGTCCCAATGAAAACCTATATCTTCCGAATCGAGATCCAACTCGAAGAAGACGGTCGCTGGAGTGCCGAGATTCCCACCCTGCCTGGCTGTGCCACCTGGGGCAACTCAAAATCCGAGGCCTTGCTGACGATCCAGGAAGCTGGCCAACTCTACATCGAATCCCTAATCGCTCACGGCGAGTCTATACCCAGTAACGCGCCCACGGAAATCAAGGAGGAGCCCGCTGTCGCCATCACCGTATGACCGACATCGGACGCCTCGCTCATATACTTCGCAACACGCCCGTCCGTGATCTGATCCACGCTCTGGAACGCGACGGTTTTACCCTTGATCGCGCCGGCCGCCACGGCTCCAGAATCTACCGCCACCCCGACCGCCGCCGTGTTGTGATTCATTACCATCACGGCAACGACACCCTTACACGCAAAACTCTTCGCAGCGTCCTTCGATCGACCACATGGACCGAGGCTGACCTGCGACGACTCAAGCTTTTGAAGTAGGGGCTGTACATCCGTCCCAATAATTTCGGGGGAACCGGGACGGCCTCGATTATTGCCAAGTGCTGGGCCAGTGTCGTCATCAAGTCTAAGTAAATGAACAGCTTATGGCTTCAAGACCGATCGGGCTGCTGATCGCGGGAGATCGATCAAGATCGGATAAGTTGTTTTATGGTAGTTGTTTACAGACCTACAGGCTGTGATCTTCAGCGAAACTGAGGCTGTCCCGGTTTCCAAGAATCAAGGTGACAGAACGGCGGACCGTTCTGGAGGGCCTGTTTCGGAGAAGCTACTGGCGCGAAGAAAAGAAGGAATCGAGGAGTTGCGTGTGCTTCGCCAGACAGGCTTCGTAGTCCCGCGCCGTGAAGCGATCTTTCAAGAGCTGAAGATTAATCTCAATGTTTCGCTCGAGGCCCGAGGTGTTATGGCTTGCGCCGGTGGACGCGAAGAGAGCCCAGGCGTCCAGGAACGCTCGAAGAGCTTCGCAGACAAGAGTTACATCCTCCTCCCGCTCCCCAAGTCTCGCTAGCGCGCTGCCGAGATTGCTCTGGGTTCCGGCCCATTGGAGCGGGACGCGCTCGCGGGTCCACTCCTTGAGAGCTTCGCGATAGGCCGCGATGGCTTCCTCCAGACGGGCCGTTCCCGACTCCCGCTCCCCAAGGCTCAATAGCGCGTTGCCTAGGTTGTTCTGTGTCCCGGCCCATTGGAGCGGGACGCGCTCGCGGGTCCACTCCTTGAGGGCTTCGTGGTAGGCCGCGATGGCTTCCTCCAGACGGGCCGTTCCCGACTCCCGCTCCCCAAGTCTCGCTAGCGCGTTGCCGAGGTTGTTCTGGGTCGCGGCCCATTGGAGCGGGACGCGCTCGCGGGTCCACTCCTTGAGGGCTTCGTGGTGGGCCACGATAGCTTTCTCCAGACGGGCCGTTCCCGACTCCCTCTCCCCAAGTGTCCGTAGCGCGTCGCCGAGGTTGTTCTGGGTCATGGCCCAGTCGAGCGGGACGCGCTCGCGGGTCCACTCCTTGAGAGCTTCGCGGTAGGCCGCGATCGCTTCCTCCAGAGGGGCCGTTCCCGACTCCCTCTCCCCAAGTCTCGTTAGCGCGGTGCCGAGGTTGTTCTGGGTCATGGCCCATTGGAGCGGGACGCGCTCGCGGGTCCACTCCTTGAGAGCTTCGCGGTAGCCCGCGATGGCTTCCTCCAGACGGGTCGTTCCCGACTCCCGCTCCCCAAGGCTCCATAGCGCGTTGCCGAGGTTGTTCTGGGTCATGGCCCAGTGGAGCGGGACGCGCTCGCGGGTCAGATCTTGCAGTATTTCCCGGTACAAGACGATGGCTTCCAGCAGGGCGTCGTTCGTACCCGTCTGTTGACCCAGGGTCAAAAGCGAGTTCGCCAGTACGGAACGCACTCGAGCACGTGATTCCTTGCTCCAGCCTTTACCGCCGCTCGACAGAAGAGTTCTGACCCTTTCGATGAAAGGGCCGATTCGGTCCGCTACGAAACGACCTTCGAGAGACCGGAACTCTGCATCCCCCGTGACAACGAGTAGTCGCAGAATCTCAGCCAGGTGTGCAAAGAAAACCTCTGGCAACTCAAGAGCCTGCATGGGGTAACGCTCCGCGTCGCGGACACGTTCGAGATCGCTTCTCGGGGTCCAAAACAGCTTGGGAACCCTTTTGTCTCCCCCCTTGAGAACGGCACCCCAAATCAGAACATCCGCACCGGATTGATCGAGATAAGCCCGCGCCTCCTTGTGTGCGGCGTTCACACTCGCCTCTGGGTCCGCGCCCTCGCGCTGAATCGTTCGGTCGAAGCACAGGATCTGAACGGCGTTCTTCTCGCGGGAGGCAAACTGCTCGTCCAATGCTTCGAGAATCAATTTTTCGGACTGCCCGGCCTCGTCATGTTCCAAGTGGGCGAGGGCGACCGTAAAGCGCTCCGGGTCGGCTTTCGGTAGTTCGCTTCGGTCAAACCAGGCGAGGATCTGCTTAATGCCTGGGCGGGTGCGGGCTGTGTTCCAGTTCCGCCAGATTTCAAAGACGCCCCCTATGACCAAGAGGATGACCGACAGGACAACGAGGCCCCAAAGGCCGTATCGTTGATAAAACTGTCGTTTTAACTCCTCGTTGACGTCGGGTGTCTTCTGGCTGGTTGAAGGCTGCGGGGTCGCGCTCGAAGCATGCGGGCCGAATGCCGCGAGAATCAAATTTCCGTACTGCCGGTCCTCGTCATTTGCCAAGTGGACGAGGGCGACCGTAAAGCGCCGCGGATAGGCTTCAGGTAGTCCGCTTTGGTCAAACCAGGCGAGCATCTGCTCAGTGCCGGGGCGGGTGCGGACTGTGTCCGAGTTCCACCAGGTTCCAACGACGCCCGCTAGGACCAACAGGACAACGAGGCCAAACAGGCCGTATCGTTGATAAAGCCATTGCTTGACCGGTTCGTAGAGGCCGTAGACGTTGGGTGTCTTCTGGCTGGTTGCAGTCCGCGGAGTGGCTCTCGCAGCATCTGGGCCGTCGTGTTGATCTCCATTCAGTCCCTTTCTCTGCTCGTCGCTACTCATTTCCATAATCCCATGGGTTAATAGCCAGGATTTACTTTTTGGCCTTCCTTGCACACATAGGATAGCTGCCCCTCGGCTGCAAAGCAACGGTTCCTGGCCTGTGTTTCGCCGGTGCTTGCTGATAGTCCCGATTTTCTTGACGTCTTCCTGTGGTAGAGTGCCCGCAGCACGTATTTCTTAACTGTGGATCGGTGGCGTTTATGAATGGTCAGCTTGCGCTTCGCTTGTGGCGGATGACGTTTCTTTGGGTTTTCGGCTGGGGGGCTTTCGGGGGGGCGGCGGCTTTCGGGCAGTCGTCCGCTTCGGCGCGGCCGAATATCGTTTTGATCGTCTCCGACGACCAGGGATATGCGGATCTGGGATGCTGCGGGCGCCCGGAGTTGAAGACGCCGCATTTGGACAGCCTGGCCGCAGACGGTGTGCGGCTCACGAATTTCTATGTGAGCTGGCCCGCTTGTACTCCGTCCCGAAGCAGCATCTTGACGGGACGCTATCCGCAGCGCAACGGCCTGTACGACATGATCCGCAATAACGAGGTCAACTGGAATCACCGCTTTACCGAAGCCGAGTACGCCGTCTCGCCGGAGATGACGCTGGGGCTCGACGTCCGAGAGATCACCATCGCTCAGGTTCTGCGGCAGGCCGGTTACGCCACGGGAGTCTTCGGCAAATGGGACAGCGGGCGGGCGCGCCGGTTCCTGCCCTTGCAGCGGGGGTTTGACACCTTCTTCGGTTTCTCCAACACCGGAGTCGATTATTTCACTCACGAGCGCTACGGCGTCCCGTCGATGTATCGCGGCAATGAGCGGGTCAAAGTCGAAGGCTATGCCACGGACTTGTTTCGGCGCGAGGCAATTGAGTTTCTCCATCAGAGCGGGGATCGTCCTTTCTTTCTGTATCTGCCGTTCAATGCCCCGCACGGCGCCTCGAATCTGGAGCGGACCGGCCCGCAGGCTCCGGACGAATACTACCGCATGTATGGCGAGCTGCCGCCGACGAAGAAGCAGATGTATATGGCCTCGGTGACCGCGATGGATGACGCCATTGGGGACATCCTCGGGGAACTCGACAAACTGGGGGTTGCCGACAATACGCTCGTTATTTTCTTCAGCGACAACGGAGGCAGCGGGCTTGCCGATAACACTCCGCTGCGGGGACACAAGGCGCAAATGTTCGAAGGCGGCATCCGCGTGCCCTTTATCGCCCGATGGCCAGGCCATCTGCCGAAGGGGAAAGTAAGTGATGCGTTTCTAAGTTCTCTGGAAGTGTTTCCCACGCTCGCCGCCGTCGCCGGCGCCGGCATGCCATCGAAAGTCGTCTACGACGGCTTTGACATGTTGCCGGTTCTCGCGGGCAAGGCCTCTTCCGAGCGTGTCGAGATGTACTGGCAGCGGCGGGATGACAAGGCCGCGCGCTATAAGAACTGGAAGTGGGTGGAAAGCGCTCGGGGCAATGGCTTGTTTGATTTGTCGAGTGATATCGGCGAGAAGAAGGATCTTACTGCCTCGAGGCCCGAGATCTTCCGCATGATGAAAGAGCGCTGGTCAGGCTGGCGGAGGCGAATGGACGAAGCCGCGCCGCGTGGGCCTTTCCGCGACTATTAACGGACTCGTACTGGCGCGGGCCTACGGTGCGGTCTTGGTTCGCAGGCAGAAGAGCAGGCCGTCACGGGAGCCGATGAGCAGGCGGTTTTCGGTGACGGCCGGCGAGGCTACGATGTGTCCGCCGAGTGTGAACTTCCACAAGAGCTTGCCGTCGTCGAGACTGACGGCGTAGAGGTTGCCGTCGTAGGAGCCGACATAGACGATGTTGCCGGCGATCACGGGCGAGGAGTCGATCTTTCCAGCGGTCTTGAAATCCCAGAGGAAGCGGCCCGTTTTCTGGTCGATCGCGTGGAGCCGTTTGTCGCGGCCTCCAAGGACGACTTTGCCGGCGGCGACCGCGGGTGAGGAAAAGAAGGAGTGAGCGGTCGCTGGATGGGAATAGCGCCAGAGGATTTCGCCCTTCTTCCAGTCGATCGCCAGCACCTGGTTGCCGAAGGTGCCGACGTAGGCGTAGTCGCCCACCACGGCCGGGGTAGCGGCTACATAGTCGTCGATGTCGATGTGCCGGATTTCCTCGCCCTTGGCGATGTCAATCACGCGAAACTTGCCGTCGCAGCCGGCGACGAACGTCGATCCGCCCTCGACCGCCGGGCTGCAATGGACACGATCTTCGGTCTGGTGCGCCCAGTTGAGGGTTCCGGTTTTCGGGTCGAGGCTGTAGAGGTTGGAATCGTAGGACCCGAATAGCACCGCGTCGGGAAGACAATTGGGAGAGGAAAGGATTTCAGCGCGGGTCTCGAAAGTCCAGCGGGCCTTGCCGGTCTCGATGTCCACGGCGTGAAAAAAACCCTCTTCATCGCCAAAAAATACAGTGCCGTCTTGGACGCAGCCCGAAGCCGGGACCCCGAGCTTGGCTTGGTAAACCCACTTGCCCCGGCCGGTCTCGAGATCGACGGCGTGAAATTTCCCGTTCATCTCGCCGAAATAAACGGTGCCGCCGACGACGATGGCGCTCGAGTCGATGCCATCGGAAGCCTCGTAGGTCCATTCCACCTCGAGCGGAGGCAGTAGCGGGCCGGGAGCGACCGAGTTTCGCCGCGCCGTCCCCAAAAAGAGAGGCCAATCGGCCGCGATAAGGACTTGCACGGTTAGCAGGATGACGGCCCATCGCGGGATGGATTTCAGTGGGGATTTCGTCATGCGGGGCATTCCAAGCCGGGCGTCGCGGAACGCGGCAAGCAGAAGACGCAGCATATCAAATTGCGCTTCGCGGGTCTGGGCGATTTCATACGTCCGGGGCGATGTGATACAGCTGGGTGATGCCCGTCGCGAGGAGCTATTCGGCGCGAAGAGTTGGAAATATGTTCGCGACCGTTGTAGCATGGTGCACGGGAAACGGTTGGCCGGCCGTAGTTGAGTCACTGTCAATATCTGAGCGGCGGGAATATCTGAGCGGCGGGAATATCTGAAGGCCCATGGATATCTTCATCGAGCGAGAAATTCTCATTCGCGCCTTGTGCTTCCTGGGCGTTCTCGCCGGGATGGCGGTTTGGGAAATTCTGGCGCCCCGTCGCGAGCTGACGGTGTCGAAACCTCTTCGCTGGGCGAGTAATCTCGGGCTGACCGTTTTGAATGTCATCGCGGTGCGCGGCGTGCTGCCGGCGACGGCGGTGGGTGCCGCTGTGGTGGCCGAACGGCTGGGATGGGGGTTGCTGAACCGTATCGCCGCGCCGGACTGGGTCGCCGCGGCGGAGTGGCTGGCCGTCGTGGCAACGGTTGTGGTGCTGGATCTGGTGATCTACCTGCAGCACGTTCTGTTCCACGCCGTGCCCGCGTTGTGGCGACTGCACATGGTGCATCACGCCGATTTGGACTTCGACGTAACGACTGGGTCGCGGTTCCACACGATCGAGATTCTTCTCTCGATGGGAGTCAAGACAGCGGCAGTGCTGCTGCTTGGGGCTCCGGCGGTGGGCGTCGTGTTGTTCGAGATTCTGCTGAACGCGACGGCGATGTTCAATCATTCGAATGTGCGGCTGCCCGGGAAGCTGGATCGCGTTCTGCGGCTGGTTGTGGTGACGCCGGACATGCACCGCGTTCATCATTCGGTGGTGCGGCGAGAAGCCAACAGCAATTTCGGCTTCCAGCTGACGTGGTGGGACCGGCTGCTGGGCACCTATCGCGATCAGCCCTCGGCCGGCCACCTCGGGATGAGGATCGGACTCTCGCAGTTTCGCGATGCGAAAGTCGGACGTCTGGATCGGATGCTGGTGCTGCCTTTTGTGGGCCGGGCAGGCGGATATGCCATGGGCGAGAAAGAAGATTGAGGACCTTGCCGGGACGGTCGCAGGGTCACGGGGTTCGCTTCTCACCCTAAGGCCGGCATGGAGCCGGGTGGGCGCGGCTTGCATGGACCGCGACATGAAGGCTTTCGCTTTTGGCGGGCGGGTTACCTTTGCGGGAGCAGTGGCGTCATGTTTAGCTAGTGAGTGTATTTCAGGGAGGATTGGCTGGGGCTGTCGTGCTCGCTTTCGCGGGGACGCTGATGGCCGGAGGGTCCGGCTCCGGTTCTGGGGCTGGGGACCTCGATTGCGCCGCGGTCCACAGCAAGCCGAGACTCGACTATGAGTTCCGGTTCACCGCCTTCCAGGGCATTCGCCTGCCCGCCGCTGAATTCGCCGGCGAGGAACCGGAGCTGAGAGTCACGGCGGTGGTTCGGGCGATCGATCCAGCCGCCGCCGAGCCGGTCATCACGATCCGGCGTGTTCACCAGCAGCCGCCCGTGCCCCAGGAGGCAGACCGGTCGCTGCGCTTCGGTCATCGTTTCGCGTTCGGCGCGGGCGTCTACAAGATGGAATGGACCGTCGAGGCCGATGACGGGCGCTCGTGCCGGCTCGGCTGGACGATCGAAGCCAAGCGCGACAGGCGCCGCGCACTTCCCCAGCCGCTGGCGCCCGGAGAGGTCGTCGTTACCGCCGGGACGAGGTACCGGCCGGAGGACTCGGTCATTGGAGCCGGGCGCCCGCTGCGCCTGAAGGTCTTGCTCAATCTGGATCCGCCGCGGAGGCGACGGCGCGCTGGCTCGGGCCGTCGCGGCGCAGGAGGACGCGGCGCGGGAGGGGGAGGGGGAGGCGGACGCGGAGGGGGCGGACCACGCGCCGGGGGTGGACGCGGTGGTGGGGGCGGACCACGCGCCGGGGGTGGACGCGGTGGTGGGGGCGGACCACGCTCCGGGGGCGGGCGCGGACGGGGCGGAGGACGGGGTCCTGGTGCTGGGGGGCCGGGCGCGGGCGGGCGTCGCGGGGCGGCCTCTCCGGCTTACGCCATCGGCGTGCTGCGATCGCTCTCGCGTGATCCGCGCATCGGTCAGGTGGCATTGGTCGCCTACAGCGTCGAGGATCAGAAGACGCTGCTGCGGCACGGTTTCGCCGCTGGCTTCGACTATCCGTCGTTGCGCGAGGCGAGCCAGGCGCTGGACCCTCACCGGGTCGACTACGGCGATCTCGCGCCTGAGAGCGATAACGTCTTCTTCGGGGACATGCTGGTGCGGGAGCTGGCGGAAGAAGCATCGGCGGATCTTTACGTGTTTCTCGGTCCGGAATCGCAAATTGGCGAGAAACCTCCGGCCGAGAGTCTCCGCAAGATCGGCGAGCCCGCCGCGCCAGTATTCTATTTCAACAGCACCCGCGGACCTCGTTGGAAGGGATTGATCGGCAACTCGGTGAAAACACTGGGCGGCAAGCAGCTCCGAGTCCAGTCGCCCGAGGATCTCTGGAAGGCCATGGGGAAGATGCTCGGGCAGGCGGCGAGACGATGACGATGATGTGGTTCATCACAACCGAGTCGCAACGAGGCTGCCGATGGCGTGCAGCCGATCACCGTGCCGCCGGGCAAGCAGGGGTTTCTCGTGCTCGGGATTGAGGCGGGTGACGATATCGGTCATCCAGCAATTCTCGTAAGGGGCTGCTTTCTGTTTCGACAATACGAAAAGGAAGATGGCTCGCTCGCCCTTCGAGTCCGTCAAGGTGACCCGTTGTCGCGCCCGGCCGCCGCTGCGCAACAGCGGGCTTCGCTCACAGTTCTCGAACCGGAACATGATCCCGTAGAGCGGATTCTTGAGCATGGCGGAGAAGCGCTCAAGCGGTCCGGTCATTCTTCGATTCGCGGGCGAGGCGAAATGGAAGGTGATCCGGATGCCGGCGTCATCGGCCGTCTGGGCGTTGTTCTTAAGAGCCTGAAGTTGAATGGCGATGACCTGCTCGGGAGTGAGTTTGGGATCAGGCTCGGCCGCATCCGGGGCGGCGCAATCCCCCAACGATCGAGCCGCGGCGCAGACACCGAGAAGGGCAAGCATGAGCGGCCTTCTGAGGATCATCACGGCAGCGACTCCGGTCAGGCGCACATATTATATCCCGTTGCCTCTATCACGGGCTGCTAGCGGAACCATTCCGAGTAAGTGGCTTCGGGGCCGTCGGTGCTCCTGCGTCTGGCGATGTGCAGCGAACGGCCGGCCCCGGTCGCCTGGTAGGCCTTCGCGGCGCCGGCGTAGGCGCGGGTCACGGCGGGCAAGGGGAGTTGCTGGCCCAGCGGGCCGGCGGCGTTGACCAGCCAGATGGGGCGCGGGGTCATTGATGAGACCAGGTCGGGCAAGTCAAACGATCGCAGGGCGCCGCGGACGACGTTCTCCAAAACCCGCCGGTGGAGCCGCTGATTGACGACGGCAGTGTAGGAAACCAGTGTCTCCTCGAGCGCCAAACGCTGGATGCGGTCGTCGAGCGCGGCGGCGAAAAGCAGCGGCACTCCGCCCTCCTGCTTGCCGAATCCGTAGATGCGCGACGAGTCCACCTCGGAGCGGGCCGCCAGCAGGCCGACTCCCTGGAGAATGTCCTTCACACGCATGCCGACAAGACTCTCGTTGATGAGCAGAGCGGTCATGGCGCTGTTCCATTGTCCGAAGTAGCGGGGAAAGTCCGAACCATTGATATCTTGCACGCTGTTGGTTTCCCCCATGCCTCTGAGGTCTGGGGCCAGAACGACATAGCCGCCCAGCACAAAGGTTTCGATTTCGCCGCCGGCCTTGGCGTCCGCGGCCTTGCCTTTGCCGTGAACGTAAATAATCGCCGGGTGGCGGCCCTCGCCGCCGGGGACAAATAGCAGCGAGGGGATGAGAATGCCCGGCTCGCTCTGGTAGGTGAATTTTTCGATACGGTAGCCTTTGCGCTGGATCGCTCCGTAGGGCGTGATGGGGGCCGGTCTCTGGGCGGCGTGGTAACCGGCGAGATCGGTGACCCGCCGGCGAATCGTCTCGCGGAATGCGGGGGCATCCGCGCGGCTGGCCAGCCGGGGAAGGTTCTTCTCAAGCGCGCGGGCCTGTTTCTGGTTCAGCGTAAACACCGTCTCGCCACCAAGTGAGGTGGCGACCTGGCCGGTTTCGGTGACCTGCAGTTCCTCGAAGCTGGCGAGTTCGACTTCCGGTTCGGGGCGATGGTCCTCGGTGCCTTTCAGCCAGCGGCTGAGCCAGTTATAACCGGCCAGACGGCGAGGCTGGCGGTATCCGTGGCGGTCGTCGGCCTCGAACATGTCCAATTTTCCGCCGGCGTCGAGGCGGTGGTAAACGTCCTTGGCTTCGGCGAAGGTCGCGCGTGAGCCGGCGATCGAGAAGAAGTCGCGGATTCCCGAAAGCATCAAGTAGGGCCGGGGCGCGAAGGCGTAGATGAAATCCGCATGGTCGAGCCCGGCGCCGATCCAGGGCAGCAGCACTTGCTCGGCGTCCTGCGGGCCGATGGTGTCGAGCAGCTTGCTCCAAGACGTCAGATAGCAAGAGGGCATGGCGACGTGAATGCGATCTTCCAGCGCCGCGAGATAGGCGGTATGGGTGCCGCCGCCGGAATTGCCGGTGCAGGCCACGCGCGCGGTATCGACCTCGGGCCGCGACAGCATATAGTCGAGCGCGCGGATACCGTCCCAGATGGTGTACTGCGCCACGTTGGCACCGACCAGCAGACACTGAATGCCGAGGATCGAGTGTTCGGTCGTCGAGCGGATCACTTTACGGCGCTTGAAGTCCTCGTCGTAGATTTGATAGCGCTCGCCCTGTCCGATGGGATCCCAGGTGAAGGCCACATAACCCTTCTTGGCAAGCGAAACGAGCACGTGCTGCCAATCGGAGTTGGACTTTCCGCCCCGCTCGTGCCCCAGCGGAAACAGAACGGCCGGATAGGGAGCGCCGCCGGTCTTGGGCAAATACAGATTGGCGGTAACGAAGAAATTCGGACGGCTTTCGAAGAGGATTTTCTCGACCTTGTAATCGTCGCGTTCGAGCACGCCCACGACACGCGCCTTGAGCGGCGTGCGGCGGGGCAATCCGCCGATGGAATCGATGATCGTCTTGCGGACGTAGGCTTTGCGCTTGACCAGATCCTCGGGGCCCTTCCAGGTCGCCACCTGCTCGCGCCGCTGGTCGAGGAGATGGTTGGCCCGGGCGTTGAGATAGTCGGGCAACATCTGCTTGAGGTCGTGAAACTGCGTCAGATCGGACAGGAAGTCCAGTTCGTTCTGCGCCGGAGCCAGCGCGGGCACAAGGAGGAAGGCGATCCCCGCGGCAATCGGAAAGATTCTCATGACGTTCATCCCGGCCGGAAGTCTGTTGTCTCCCCGGTGTCGTTTCACGAGCCCGGCAAGGCCGGAGGGAGAAACTCGCGAAAGGCGGCGGACAGGAAAGATTCGGGCCGCTAGATGATTGTAGCTGAGCAGGGATTGTAGGTGAGGACGGATTGTAGCTGAGCGGGGAGGGGGTAAACTGGCTGTCGGCAAAGGGGCCGCGCTGTCGCCCCGTCTGCTATTGCCTCCACTAAGGTGCGATCCTAGAGAAGATTTGTTTGCGCGGCGTGTCCCACTCTCGCCGACCCACCCCGTGTCCTCGCCGGAAACTATCGCCGCGCGGAAGAAGCTCGTCCGCCGGCTTCTTTACTGGTATGAGCGCAATGGCCGGGACCTGCCCTGGCGCCGAACTTCCGATCCGTATGAGATTTGGGTGTCGGAAATCATGCTACAGCAGACGCGCGTCGCCGCGGTGATTCCCTACTACGAGCGTTTTCTCAAGCGCTTTCCCAGTGTCGAAGCCCTTGCCCGCGCGCCGGAAGAGCGTTTGCTTGGGATCTGGAGTGGTCTGGGCTACTATCGCCGCGCTCGTCAGATGCGGCAAACGGCCCAGATCGTCGCCAGTGAATTCGGCGGGAAGTTTCCCGTTGGGCGCGATGAACTGCTCGCGCTGCCAGGCATCGGTCCTTACACGGCGGCCACCGTATCAAGTCTTGCCCGCAATGCGCCCCACGCGGTGGTCGACGGCAATGTCGTCCGGGTTCTCACCCGGCTCTCGAATGACGACGGGGATGTTGCGCGGGCGGATGTTCAGCGGCGCATCGAGGGACTTGCACAGGCGCTGGGGGAAGCCGGAGCGCCTCGCAGGTTCGGACGCTTCAACCAGGCGATGATGGAGCTGGGAGCAACTCTTTGCACGCCCCGGAATCCGCGCTGCGTTGCGTGTCCGCTCAAGCGTGACTGCATCGCCCAGCAGCAGGGGCTGCAGCAGGGGCTTCCGTTCAAGCAAAAACGCGAACGCGTTAAGCATTACGAACTGGCGGTCGCGATCGTGCGCCGACGGGGCCGGTTGCTGATGCGGCAGCGGCCGGCCGGCGCCTCTTTGATGCCCGGGTTCTGGGAGTTGCCGGCGATCTCGGCGACACGGCTTCCCGAGGACTGCCTTGGCGCCCTCGGCCTGCGGGAGGGAAAGAAACTCGGCGAGTTTCGGCACTCGATTACCACCAGCAACTATCGGGGCTCGGTCTACCGCGCGGTGCTGAAGGACTCGCCGCCGGACGGATACCAGTGGGTGCCGGCCGCTGGGCTTTCGCGGCTGCCGCTGACCACCGTTACCCGCAAGGCCTTGGCGGTTGCCAGCTTGTAACCCGCATTTCTCAGCACTTGATGAGCGAAGTACGCGAGAGGCCCGCCACTACTTCGTTGCGCTTGCTCGCCGTGCTCAACGTACTGTCAATTTTCGCGAACCGACTTTTCGCGAAGCGGGGGTTACTGCTTAGCGGCCATGGTGATGACCGGGGCCAGAAGGTTGTCCACCGGGGCATAGTCGTCGGTCAGGACGAGGTTGCTGGACCGCCGCCGGAGCATCGCCAGTTGATCGGAGTCAAGCACCCAGCCGGTTTCGCCTTCTCCGCCCCAGCCCAAGTCGTCAAAATCGAGCGCCCGATGGGAACCGACCACGATGAACGTATCGCGGGCGTCGTCGTCGGAGGGGCCGAACAAAGCGGTGGAAATCACCCAGACGTGAGGGAAGCTTTGCTCGATCGTATTGAGCATCGCTCCGACAAAGCGGCCCGAGCGGTAGATGTCGATCACGTTGGCGAGAAAGACGCCATCGGGATGCATGAGCAGCTTTACTTTTTCGTTGAATTCGAGAGTCGTCAGATGGAAGGGCGGCGAGTAATGGTTGAAGGCGTCGGCGTACACAAGATCGAAACCGCCCGCGTTCTCGCCGCGTTCGGCGCGAGCCAGCAAGTCGTCCACATGGTTGCGGGCGTCCAGGCTGTAGATCTT
This sequence comes from Bryobacterales bacterium, assembly GCA_965238045.1. GTDB lineage: Bacteria > Acidobacteriota > Terriglobia > Bryobacterales > UBA6623 > CBDEGU01. Next base: position 116,538 of record CBDEGU010000002.1, read on the forward strand.
CATCGATGGCGAAGGCGTGAGGCCAAAGAAGTCGAAGGCCGCGCGCGTGACGGCCGGGTCGATCTCGGCGACCTCGACGCGGCTTCCGGGCCAGTGCCGCAAGACCCAGCGCGGGAATACGAAACCGCCGCCGCCCAGGAATAGCACGCGCGGGCTATCCAGCACCGGCGGACCCTTCAGGACCACCTTGGTGACGGCGGCGTAGACCTGTTCGTATTCGTAGATCAGATCATCCGGGTCGGTCATATTGATGTAGGCGTGAATCAGGAAATCCAGCGTCATGGAGCGAACACCGGGCATCGAGGAATCTTCCTCGACGCGGATCATGGAATACTGGCTTTCTTCTTCATGGTGAACCCACTGGTTCTGGTGGGTGCGAAACCCGAGGCGGCCGCCCACGGTCTTGGCGCCGTCCCAGGGAGCCAGCATCGCCAGGAACGAGGCGCCGACGACGCCGGCCCATAAGTAGTGGAGAAACGATTTCGCACCGAAGAGCAGTGACATGGCGAGCAGCACGGCGGCCACCGACAAAAGCACGGCGACCGTGCCCAGGTGGGCTATCAAGTAGTACCCGGTGAGGAACGTGCCGACGATGCTGCCCACCGCGCCCCAGGAGTAGACGCTTCCGACCGTGCGCCCGGTCTCGCGGCCGAGATCGAGCGCCATCTTCGCCGCGACCGGGCCAATGGTACCGAGCAGGGCGGAAGGCAGGAAGACCACGAGCGAGACATGAGCGGCGATGCGGAGCGCCCATTCTTGGTTCCGCAGGAACATTACATTCCCGGCCTGCATGTTCAGCAGGGGGATGAGCAGGCAAGCGGCCGAAGCGACAAGAAAAAGCGAAGCCAGCGCCTCGGCCGGACGGTAACGGTCGGCCAGGCGGCCGCCCACATAGTTCCCGGCGGCAATGCCGGACAGGACGATGCCGATCACCGACGTCCAGGTATAAAGGGAACTGCCGACGTAGCGCGCGATCAGCCGGCCGGCGACCAGTTCGACGACCATGATGCAGAGACTGGCGACGAAGACGGTAAAGTTGGGCAGCACCCAGAGCCAGAAGTCGCTGGGGCGATGGTCCCCGGCGGGGGTGGTTGCGGCGTTGCGCGTTTCCCCGGCGCCGGCAGCCCCGCTCTCTGGCGGCGCTGGCAGGTGGGTTTCTGTCGGTTGCGAATCCATCGATCCGTCCCGCAATCAATCCGTCCTGGGGATGTTATCAGATGTCCGGGCCTCGGCGGGGGCTTCTAACGAAGACGCCGGGAAGCCGGCGAAAACTTACTTCCGGATGGCAACAGAGCGGTAGACGTCGAGCACCTGCCGGGCCGATGCGTCCCAACTAAAGCGCCGGGTTTGCGCCAGGCCCCGGCGGCGGAGCTCCACCCGCAGGGCATCATCGAGAAGGACTTGCCGCAGGCCTCTGGCGATGTCGAAGACGTTTTCGGGGCTGACGAGCACGGCTGCGTCGCCGACCACTTCCGGGAGCGAAGACACGTTCGAGGTGATTACCGGCGTGCCGTGCGACATCGCCTCCAGAGGCGGAAGTCCAAAGCCCTCGCATAGAGACGGAAACAGAAATGCCGTCGCCGTAGCATAGAACACACGCAGCGTTTCGAGCGGAACAAAGCCGAGAAACCGCACCCAGGGTTGAATGCGCGCCCGCAGAACGGCGTGGCGAACCTCGGGCAACGCTGTCATTTCGTCGCCGATGATGATGAGCCGAAGACTCTTGTATTGAGGGTGGTTTGCCAGTTCCGCCTTGACGACCGCGAAGGCCTCGATCAGTCGCGGAATGTTCTTGTGGATCTGAATCCTGCCAGCGTAAAAAACAAAAGGGTCGTTGATGCGGTAGCGAATGAGAATTCTGTGCCGTTCCTCTTCAGTAACCGGCTTCACGACGCGGGCGTCGGGGGCATCGGCGACCACGCTGATGTTTTCCTCTGAGAGCCCGAGATGCTTGACCGCCGCGCGTTTGGTGGCCTGCGAGACCGCCATGACGCGGTCGGCCCGTTTGAGACCGCGCGTCAAGAGATGCCGCCGGAGGGCTTCGGCCAGCTTGGAAGCATCGGGCTTGGGGTACAAGATGTTGTTGATGTCGTGCAGCGTGACGACGCAGGGTCGGGGGAGGAAATAGGGAGTCAAGCGGTGAGGCATGTGGAAGACATCGAGCGCGAGTTTCTTGAGCAGCGAGGCGAAGGCCAGGTGGTCCTGCCAGGCGCCGGCCGGGCGTGCATAGTCTTGGGAACGGAACTGGCCGGGCAGAGGGCCCAGTTTTTCGAACTGGCCGGGCTGACCGATAAGAACGTACTCTTCTTCGGCTCCGACGCGCGAGAGAGCGGAGACGAGATTTTGGATATAGGCGCCGACGCCAAAGCTGCCGGCGCGCCGGATGTCGATTCCGATCCGCATCATGCCTTCAGCAATGGGGGACCCAACGGCTGAGGCGGCCTCTGGATCAGCGGTCCCGCCGCGGAGCCGTTGCAATGAAAGAAAAGGCGTCTGGGCCGCCCGGCCGCGAGTTGGGGACTTCGCCCGGTCGGCGGCGGGAGAGCCCGATAGCAAGGCATTTTAGCATGTTAGAAGGAACCGGCTCCTGAGAACCGGCTCCTGGGAACCGACTTCTGGGATCCAACTCCGGGGATCCAACTTCTGGAAGCCAGTTAGGGAGCGAACGGCCGGGGCGAGCTTCCGTTCAGCGGTGTCACCCAGCGGTGTCGCCCAGCGGTGGCCATTCCTCCCAGACCGATTTCCGGCGGGATTCTGGGCCGCTGCGTTCCGTCCCCTTTTTCCGTTTCCCGAAACAGTTCAGAATAGAGTCATGCGCTGGAGCCAGTTATTCATTCCCACTCTTCGCGAGATCCCGGCCGAGGCCGAAGTGGTCAGCCATCAACTGCTGCTGCGGGCCGGCTATATTCGCCAACTCGGGGCGGGTCTCTATAGCTATCTTTTTCTGGCGCGCCGCTCGCTTCTGAAGATCGAGCGGATCATCCGGGAAGAAATGGACTCGATCGGCGCGCAGGAATTCTTCTTGCCCGAACTGCATCCGGCCGAGCTCTGGCGGCAGAGCGGACGCTGGGAAAAGATAGGCGACGACATGTTCCGGCTCAAGGACCGGGCCGGAAGGGACCTGTGCCTCGGCATGACCGAGGAAGAGGTGATGACCTCGATTGCGCGGGGCGAGTTGCGGAGTTACAAACAGTTGCCTCAGATCTGGTACCAGATTCAGTCGAAATTCCGCGACGAGCCGCGGCCGAAATCGGGCTTGATGCGCGTACGGCGCTTCACGATGAAAGACTCGTATTCGTTTGATATCGACGCGGAGGGGCTCGACGCAAGTTACCAGAAGCATCACGCGGCCTATCGGAGGATCTTCGATCGCTGCGGGCTCCGCTATCTGTCGGTGGAGGCGGACTCGGGCGCGATGGGCGGCAGCGAGTCCCACGAGTTCGCGGTCCCTTCAAGGGCTGGGGAGGACATCGTCGTCACGTGTCCGGAGTGCGATTACGCCGCCAATCTCGAAAAGGCTGTGTCGCGGGCGATCGCGCCGGCGGCGGGCGATCCCGAGGGCGAGGCCGGTCCCGAGGAGTTCTCGACGCCGGAGCAGAAAACGATCGCCGAGGTAGCGGCGTTTACCGGGTTGCCGGAAACCTCGCATATCAAGAGCCTGATGATGGTCGCCGGCGAGAAACCGGTGATGGTGCTGCTGCGCGGGGACCATAGCTTGAACGAGGCCAAGCTCAGCACGGTTCTCGAAACGCCGGACTTGCGGCCCGCGCATGGGGAAGAGATCAGGGAGTGGCTGGGAGCTGAGGCCGGATCGCTGGGGCCGGTAGGTGCTGGGAACTCAGTAGGTGCTGGGAAGTTTGAGATCGTTGCCGACGAGGCGCTGCGCGGACGCCGCAACATGGTGGCGGGCGCGAATCGGGACAATTTTCACCTTCGCAACGTCACTCCGGATCGTGATTTCGAGCCTCGCTACGCCGATCTGCGCGAGGTGGCCGAAGGCGATGGCTGCCCGAGTTGCGGAGCATCGCTGGAACGGAAGAAGTGTATCGAGGTGGGCCACATCTTCAAGCTTGGCTATCATTACTCGGAATCGATGGGGCTGCGGGTGCTCGATCCCAACGGCAAGGAGGTCGCGCCCATCATGGGTTCCTACGGCATCGGACTGGAGCGGATTCTGACGGCCGCGATCGAGCAGAGTCATGACGATCGCGGGATGATTCTGCCCGCGGCGATCGCTCCCTTCGAGGTTGTCGTGACACCAGTGAACGTGAAAAATGAAGAACAACTCCAGGGGGCCGAAAAGGTCTATGAGGACTGCCGGCGGGCGGGTCTCGATGCCGTGCTCGACGACCGCCGCGAGCGCGCGGGAGTGAAATTCAACGACGCCGATCTGATCGGAATCCCCTATCGCGTCATCGCCGGCAAGAGGATTTCCGAAGGAATTGTGGAACTTGCCGTGCGCTCGACACGTCAATCGACCGATGTTAGACTCGAATTAGCCGCCGATTGGGTGCGAGAGCAAATCGCCCAAGGCGCCGGAGAAGCCCCCGAGCACGAACGGCCGGCTTAGCGCCAAGGCTTAACCGCAGGGCTTAAGAAATAGGCTTTCCGCTGATGCAGGGTTCCCCCGATCACCGCCCCCCGCCCCGCGAGTCGCTCTGGCCGCGTCCCATGCGGCGTCTGGTGGTATTCCCGCGAATGCAGGTTGGATTGTGGGGTTGGATTGAGGGGTCTGGTTGAGGGCGAATCGCAAGCCAATGAGCAAACGTAAACAGCCCCGAAGACGCAGACGATGGGTTGTGCGGTCACGTTTTTTGGGCAGACTCCGGCGGCTGGCCCGCGGCACGCTGGGCAAAGTGCTGGCGGCGCTGATGCTGCTCGCGCTGATCGCGGCGGGAGCGGTTTTCAATCATTTTTACTGGGAATTCGCCAAGATCATTGACGCCAGGCTTACCGGCGGACCTTTTAATCAGACATCGAAAATCCTTGCCGCGCCCGATCCGGTGTTTGTCGGCGAGGAGATGTCGATCGACGAAGTGGTCTCGCATCTTCGCGAGGCCGGATACTCCGAGTCACGGCATAACCGGGTCGGCCATTTCAACGTTCGAGGAACCGCGATCGAGGTCTACCCGGGAGCGCTTTCCTATTTCATTCAGGAACCGGCCGTGATGTATTTCGGCGAGGGCCAGGTTCAGCGAATCGTATCCCTCAATGACAATACGCCGCAGACGGTCTATGAACTGGAGCCTTCTCTGGTTACGAACGTTTCAGATCAGTCGCGGTCCAAACGGCGGCTGGTTTCCTACACAGACATCCCGGACCTGCTCAGAAACGCGATCATCGCGATCGAGGACCATCGTTTCTTCAGGCATAGAGGCATTGACATCGTTCGGACCGCGGGCGCTGCCTACGACGGCATTGTCGAGTGGCGCCGCCCCCGCGGCACTTCGACGCTGACGCAGCAACTGGCGCGGCAGTTCTTCCTGACTCCCGAACAGACCTACAAGCGCAAGCTGGCCGAGCTGATGATCGCGATTCAGCTCGAGATACGTCTGACGAAGGAACAGATATTCGAGCACTACGTCAATCAGATTCCGCTCGGCCGGCGGGGCAGCTTCAACGTCATGGGAATGGGCCAGGCGGCCGAAGCGTATTTTGACAAAGACATTCGGGCGCTCGAATTGCATGAGGCCGCCATGCTGGCGGGATTGATCCAGCGGCCCAGTTATCTGAATCCGTACCGTCACCCCGAACGCGCCAAGAGGCGCCGCAACATGGTTCTGCTGGCCATGCTGCGAGAGAATTTCATCTCCGGGCTCGATTACCGGAAGGCGGCGCGAGCGCCGATCGAGCTGGCGATCGGCAAGATCGAATACAGCAATGCTCCGTATTTCGTCGACCTGGTGAACCAGGAGTTGCGGGACCACTTTACGGCCGAGGAGCTCATCACACAGTCGTATCGAATCTATACGACGCTCGATATGAAGCTGCAAAAGGCAGCGGTCGAGGCGGTTCGCATGGGGATGGCGGAGGTGGACGAGGCCGTGGCCCGTCAGCACAAGAGAGGCAGGTACTGGAAATTTGGTTACCCGCCCAAGGGTCCGCCACCGCGCGCCCAGGCCGCCCTGGTCGCGCTGGATCCAGCAACCGGAGAAGTCAAGGCCATTGTGGGCGGCCGCAACTACGGCACCAGCCAGCTCAATCGCGTCTTGGCGAATCGTCAGCCGGGCTCGGCCTTCAAGCCCTTTGTGTACGCCGCCGCCATCAGCACGGCTATCGAAGACGAGTGGTACGAAGACTTGGAGGAGCCGGATTCCGCCGGGACCGCGGCGCCGATTTTACGAGAAGTGCTGACGCCGATTTCGGAGATCGACGACGTGCCGACCACCTTCTGGTGGGACGACAAGCCTTACGAGCCGTCGAATTTCTCGAATAAGGTATACGGCATGGTCTCGCTGCGCAAGGCGCTTTACAAGTCGATGAATGTCGCCACCGTGAAAGTAGCCGAACTCGCCGGATTTGACCGTGTTGCCGATCTGGCGCGGCGCGCCGGATTGGGAGCGAATATCCTGCCCACGCCGGCTATCGCGCTGGGGGCCTATGAAGTAACGCCGCTCGATATCGCCGCCGGGTATACGATTTTCCCCAGCGGCGGCAAGCACATGAAGCCCTATTTTATCCGCTCGGTCACCAACGCGACCGGCCGGACCTTGCTGCGGAATGAGCCCCAAAGCGAACAAGTTCTCGATCCTCGCGTGGCATACATCGTGACCAACATGCTCGAGGACGTGATTCGCAAAGGAACCGGCGTCCGCGTTCGTGCGATGGGATTCACCGCGCCGGCGGCTGGAAAAACCGGCACCGACGACGATGGCTGGTTCGCCGGCTTCACGACAAGACTTGTCTGCGTCGCCTGGGTCGGCTTTGACGACAACACCGACCTGGCGCTCGAAGGCGCGCATTCGGCTCTGCCGATTTGGGCCGAGTTCATGAAGCGGGCCCACTCGCTGCGGGAGTATCGCAACCCCGAGCCCTTTGAGCCGGTGGACGGCATCGTTACCGCCGCGATCGACCCCGATACGCTAGAGTTGGCGACCTTTGCCTGTCCCACGAAGACGACCGAAGTTTTTGTCGCCGGCTCGCAACCTACGCGCTACTGCTACCTTCACGGAGGTCAGGGGCGCAGGGTGCTTCTGGCGACGAATGTAGCCGGCTGGGATCGCGCACCCAAGTCCGGGACGCAGGATCCGGACGCCAAAGATCCCGCCGGCGAGCAAGACGGCCTGCCGCCGAGCATCACGATTCCGCTGCTGGACGTATCTCCCAGAGCGGCTGCCTCGGTGGAGGAGAAGCCAGAGGAAAAGAAAGGCTTCTTCGGTCGCGTTCTTGATATTTTTCGGTAGGATATGTTTCGCTGGGCCGTTTTTCGCTCGACGGGCTGGCTCGAGGGGCTGGGCCGAAGGCGAGGTCGCGGGCACCCCTGGGTTCGCAGCCCTGGTCCGCCGGGAGTCAGATGCAATGAACACAGCCTGGGGAGATGTCGCGGTTCACGACGCGCACGCCCACCTTCTGTCGCGAAATTTTTTCCGGCTCTTGGCCGCCCAAAAATCCGGTCTTGCGGCTGAACATCTCGCCGCCGAACATCCCGACGAGGCGCCCGAGAAGGCGATTGTGGCGGAGCTAGGGTGGGATCTGCCTCGAGAGGACCCCGCCGAGCTTGCCGCCCGCTGGGTCACCGAACTCGACCGTCACGGAATCCGCAAGATCGCTCTGATGGCCAGCTTGCCCGGCGACGAGCAGTCGGCCGCGGCCGCCCGCGCGGCCTTCTCCGATCGCATCCATGGCTATTTCATGCTCAATCCGTTGGCCGAGGGCGCCGCCGAGCGGGCCGAGAACGCGGTCGAGAACCTGGGGCTCCAAGGGATCTGCCTGTTTCCGGCGATGCACGGTTTTTCAATACAGGACGAGCGCTTGCGGCCCATCTATGAGATCGCCTCGGGCCGCAAGGTGGTTGTATTCGTCCACATGGGAGTGCTGACGGTCGGTCTGCGCGGCAAGCTTGGATTGCCCTCGAAGTTCGACATGAGCCGCTCGAACCCGATCGATCTGCATCGGGTGGCGATGGAATTTCCCGACGTGCGGTTTGTCATCCCCCACTTCGGCGCCGGTTATTTTCGCGAGGTGCTGATGCTTGGAGACCTGGCGCCGAACGTCTATCTGGATACATCGAGCACAAATTCTTGGACCAAGTACCAAGTGCCCGGGATCGAGCTCAGCGATGTCTTCGCCCAAGCGCTCGAAGTCTACGGTTCCCAGCGCCTGTTGTTCGGATCGGATTCGTCGTTCTTCCCTCGCGGCTGGAACCAGAGTGTCATGGAAGCGCAACTACGGGTCTTCGAGAAGTTGAAGCTGGAGGCCGGGGATGTGCAAGCCATCCTCGGCGGGAACCTGCAACGCCTGCTGGACTAACCGCCGTATAGGCGGACTCGCACAGGCGGACCCACACAGCCGGACACGCATAGGCGGGCTGGGCAGAGGCGTACTCAGGTTGGCGGGCGCGGCCTGTGAAGTAGCCTGGTCGCGGGCCGGCGCTAGAATGTGCGAGCCTTGAATTTCAGGACGCACATGCCCGGGGATGCAGACGCTCGGGGATGCGGCGTTCGGATTCGAACCGCTCGCGTTCGGAATCGCCGGACGAAAAGAGACAAGCCGCCATGGGTCCTGAGATAACCGGTTTCGAGATCACCCCTCGTGTCAGCGAACTGCGCCAGCTCTTGCTGGACTTTATGCGGGATGAGGTCTACCCGAACGAGACCGTGTTCGAGCAGCAGCTTGACGAGAATGGCCGCTGGAGCCGCCCGCCGGTCATCGAGGAGCTGAAGACCAAGGCGCGTGACGCCGGCCTGTGGAATCTCTTTGCCTCGGACCCGGCGCATGGACCCGGCCTGAGCAATCTCGAATACGCGCCGCTGTGCGAGATCATGGGGCGCTCGCTCATCGCCCCGGAAATTTTCAATTGCAATGCACCCGACACGGGCAACATGGAAACGCTCATGCGCTACGGCACGGCCGAGCAGAAAAAGCAATGGCTCGAGCCCCTGCTGGCGGCCGAAATACGGTCGGCGTTCTTCATGACCGAGCCCGGGGTGGCCTCGTCCGACGCAACGAATATCCAGGCTAGTATCGTCCGCGACGGCGATGAGTATGTGCTCAACGGACGCAAGTGGTGGGCGACCGGGGCGGGCGACCCGCGCTGCAAGATCGGAATCTTCATGGGCAAGACCGATCCCTCGGCGGCGCGTCACAAGCAGCAGTCGATGATCTTGGCGCCGCTCGACGCCGCCGGCGTGACGGTCTTGCGCACGCTCACCGTCTTCGGCTACGACGAGGCGCCGGGTGGCCACGCGGAGGTGAGTTTCAAGAACGTGCGCGTGCCGGCGTCGAACTTGCTGCTGGGCGAGGGGCGCGGCTTCGAAATCGCTCAGGGTCGTCTTGGGGCGGGACGCATTCATCACTGCATGCGTCTGATCGGGGCCGCCGAGCGCGCCCTGGAAGCCATGTGTTTGCGGGTCAAGCGGCGTGTGGCATTCGGTAAGCCGCTGGCCGAGCAGGGAACGATCCGGGCGGACATTGCGAACTCTCGTCTGGAGATCGAGCAGGCAAGACTGCTCACGCTCAACGCCGCGCTCAAGATGGACACGGCCGGCAGCAAAGCGGCCCGCGCCGAGATTGCGATGATCAAGATCGTCGCGCCGAACATGGCGCTGGCCGTGATCGATCGCGCCGTGCAGGCCCACGGCGGAGCCGGTGTCTCGGCCGACTTTCCCCTCGCGGCGCTGTGGGCGAACGCGCGGACGCTGCGGCTCGCCGACGGGCCCGATGAAGTGCATCGCGAAGCGGTGGCTAAGCTGGAGTTGCGGAAGTACGACTAGCTGTTCTACCGCACCGGTCTACCGCACAAGCCGCCCGAGCTGGTCCGCGCGCTGCTCGTAGTTTTTGGCGTAGTAATCCCGGTAAGCCCCGGAGCGAACCCGCTGCATCCAGTCCGCGCTGGACTTGTACCACTCGACGGTGCTCGCCAGCCCCGCCTCGAAGCCGATTTGCGGCGACCAGCCCGTCGCGCGGGTGAGCTTCTCGCTCGTGATCGCGTAGCGGCGGTCGTGGCCAGGGCGGTCGGCGACAGTTTCAAGAAGGTCCCCGGACTTGCCCGTCGCCGCGAGGATCTTCGTCACTACCTCGATGTTCGGCAGAGCGCGGGTCCCGCCGATGTTGTAGATCTCTCCAGGCTGCCCTTTTTGCAGAACCGCGTCGAGCGCCCGGCAGTGGTCCTCGACATGCAGCCAGTCACGCACCTGCATGCCGTCGCCGTAGATGGGCAGCGGCTGGTCTTCGAGCGCGTTGGCGATCATCAGCGGAATCAACTTTTCGGGGAATTGATATGGGCCGTAGTTGTTCGAGGCCCGCGTCACGCATACCGGCAGCTTGTAGGTCGTAAAGTAGGAAAGCGCCAAGAGATCCGCCCCGGCTTTCGACGACGAGTACGGGCTGCTGGGACGCAGCGGAAAGTCCTCATCGGCCTCGGCCGGCGGATCAATGCTGCCATAGACCTCGTCGGTCGAGACATGCAAGAAGCGGGCAACGCCGTGGCGGCGGGCGGCTTCGAGCAGGTTAAATGTGCCGTTGAAGTTCGTTTCGATGACTGGCCGGGGAGAAAGAATGCTGCGATCCACGTGGGACTCAGCAGCGAAATGAACGACGGCCTCGGGCTGAAAATCCGCGAAGGCTTGCTCGACCGCGTCGCCGTCGCGGATATCGCCCTTCATGAAGCGGTAGCATTCGTGTCCCGCGACCGGCTCGATATTTTCGAGATTCCCCGCGTAGCTCAGGGCGTCGAAATTCAAAATCTCTACCGCACGCTCCCCGCCAGACGCGACAGGGCCGAGCGCGGCACGAATGAACGCGGAGCCGATGAACCCCGCCCCGCCGGTAACCAGAATCTTCATTTGTGCTGCAACTCCCAGTCGTAACCGATGCCCGGATCATTGTAAGCAATGCGGCCCTCGTCGGCCGGGTCATAGTGGCGATTGGTCAAATAAACCAGCAGGGCGGGCTGCTCGCCAATCACCTTGTAACCGTGCCCGACGCCGGGAGGAATCAGGATTTGCCAGGGGCGCAGAGCGCCCACATAGAGTGTATTGCGCCGGGTGAAGGTCGGCGAGTCCTTTCGCAGATCCACCAATGCGACCTGAAACATGCCCTGCACCGTGGCCCAGAGGTCGGTCTGATGCCGGTGGTAGTGGAAGGCCTTGATCGTGCCTGGGTAGCTGAGAGCCGCGGAGACCTGTGTGGAGTCGGGCGGAAATCCGGCCGAAAGCCCCTCGCCCAGACGAGAGATCTCCAAGAAGTACCCGCGATCATCAGGCCAGAGCTTGCCAGCCCGCACGGCAACCCCGTCAATGAGATCGGCCGAATCCGGTTTAAGAATCACGCTGCCGATGCCTGGCTCGCGAGCGGGCAGGTTGATGTCGATCAGATCGGAGTCTTTCATGATTTCTTGGCCCATGGATGGCTGGGGGTCAACTGAAGTTTGTTCGCCATGACGCAATTCCACACACGCCAAATGCGGCGCGCTCGTTCCATGGCGCTCTCACTATTCTACAGCGGGGGCGAATCGAGAAGACCGATGGACCGGAGGAAAAACAGTCTGCCGCGGGTGGACACTGGCAGCCCGGCCGCTTCGTTAAGATTGAGTTCAGCCCGGGGAAGCAGAGCAGGAGATCTTGCCGCCGTTGGAATTTCCTCGCAGGGCGAGAACCGCGCGTGGGAGGAGTGGAATGAAAACATCTTCAATCAATCTGGCGCCCCGGCTCGCGGTGCTGGCCGTGGCCGCCGTCTCCGCGCTGAGCGCCCAGACGTCCACTTGGAGGCCAGTCTATCTGGGCACCAGCGGCATGGTCGCGACGGCGCACTACGGTTCGGCCATGGCGGGCTACAAGATGCTCGCCCAAGGCGGGAACGCGATCGACGCCGCGGTGGCCGCCGGATTCGCCAGTACCGTCGTCGAGCCGAGCCGCGCGGGCATCGGCGGGGACATGTTCATCCTCATCTACCTGGCCAAGGCGAACAGGGTGATCTTCATCAACGGCGGCGGCTGGGCGCCGCGCCGGGCCACGGCGGATTTCTTCCGGGAGCGCGGCGGTTTGGAGAAGGACGGCCCGCTGGCGCCGGTCGTGCCGGGAGCAGCGGCGGCTCTGTTGCTGGCCGCCAAGAAGTACGGCCGGCTGAGCCGCGACAAGACGCTTGCGCCCGCGATCGAGCTGGCCGAGCGAGGCTTTGTCGTGAGCGAAAACCTGGGAAATGTCTTCCGGCGCAATCTCAAGCGCTTGCTTGCCTTCCCTTCGCTAGCAGGCATGTGGATGCGCGATGGTGCTCCGGTGGACATGGGCGATCTGGTGGTGCAGAAGAACCTTGGCCAGACCTTCCGCCGCATCGTTGCGCAAGGGCATGCCGGTTTCTATAGCGGCGTCACGGCGCGGCGCATTGTTGAGTTCCTGGGAAAAGACGGCGGCATCATGGAGATGGCTGACTTGGGCGAGTTCGCCGCCCAAGAGGCCGAGCCGCTGCACATCAGATACAAGGGCTATGACATCTATGGCGTGCCCCCGCCGACACAGGGTCATGTCATGCTCCAGGCGCTCAAGATCATCGAGGGCTACGACCTGCAGGAAATGAAGCACAACTCAGCCGACTACATCCACCATCTCGCCGAAGCGCTGAAGCTGGCCTTCGCCGACAGCGAAGCTTTCATCGGCGACCCGCGTTTCGTCAAGGATATTCCGATGGACAAGTTGCTTTCGAGCGAGTACGCGGCCAGACGCCGGGCGTTGATCCGTCCCGGCCGGGCTTTCGATTCAGCCCCTCCGCCGGGCGCTTTCCGCTCGGCCGCGGCCGATCGCCGGCGACCGCTCCTTGACGGCAGTAAGCTCCGTGCCAGCAGTAAGCTCTATGCCAGCGGCAAGGGAATGCACCGCGAGCTGAGGGGTGACGAGGCTTTCCCGGTGTGGATTGAAAACTTGACCACCTATATCGGCCTATATCGGCATGGTCGACAAGGACCGCAACATGGTCTCGATCACCGCTTCGGTTGCGTCTGACTTCGGCAGCGGCATGTATGTTGACGGCGAGGGTGGCGGATTCTTCATCAACAACGTGATGGGGCGTTTTCACCTCGACGCCGGACACGCCAACGAACTGGCCCCGCGCAAACGGCCCCGTCAGACGCTCAATCCGGTTCTCGTGATGAAGGACGGCAAGCCGATGATGGTTTTTGGCACTCCCGGAGGCGATACGCAAGGGCAGTCTCAATTGCAGTTTTTCTTGAACTATGTCCAGTTCGGCATGAACGTACAGCAGGCGCTGGAACAGCCCTACGCCATTACCAACGCTTACTCCAACTCGATGGTCCCCCACCAGAGGAGCAAGAGGCTGTCGGTTTCCGGGCGCATTGCGCGGGAGACGCGAGAGGAACTGGCCTCCCGCGGGCACCATGTGGCGACCCATTCCGCGAAGGGCGTGGGAAGCGTGAAGGCCATCGTGGTGGTTCCGGATACGGGGATTCTGATGAGCGGCGCCGCGCCGGCCACCGATGGCTACGTGATCGGATGGTGAATCGTAGCCGTGAGACGCAGCGGTGAGACGTAGCGGGCCGTGAGACACCGTACAATAGGCGTGAAATGAACTTGCTTCGGAGCAGTTGCATGCTGGCCGGGATATTGCTCGGTGGCGCGACGGTGAGCGGCGACGCGGCGACGGCATCCGAGGCGGGGTGACCCACGGCGCAACCGACGATTTCTCGTATAACGTCGCGGAAAACCCGGTAAGCGTCCACGATCTGCACGCCACCATGATGCACCTGCTCGGCGTGGACCACAAACGCCTCACCTTCAAGTACCAAGGGCGGCACTTTCGGCTCACCGATGTCCACGGCGAGGTGGTATCGCCATTGCTAGCCTAGAGCATTTTCAGAAATGAACGAGACAATCCACAGGGACCGCTAGATCGCCACCAGCAACGGCCAGAGCTGAAATCACCCCCAAACCGAGCCGCGCACGTCAGTAAGCGGTCCCGCCACAAAACCATAGCCCCAGCCCCCACGAAAAACGCCAAAAACGGAAAAACAAGGGAAAATGGGACAGCCTATCTACGCGATTTGCGTGGCTCACACACTTGCGGCAGCTGCCACTTCTTCCACGGAATCGTTCCCCATCATCATCTTGTAATGGCCAATCTGCCCCGTCTTCTCGAAGATTGCCTGGAACACCCCGAGATAACTCTGGACCATCGTGTCGCTCGGAGTCACATAGAGATCATCATCAGCATAGTGCGATCCGGCGTTGACCCATGAGAAGAGGGATCTGCAGATCAACTTTTCTTGACCATCAAACTTCGCACAGATGTCATCTGTGGCGACAGACCCGAGAATCGTGAAATAGTGCTCAAGGATGCGTCGCAGAGTGTCCTCGAGTCTTGTGTCGGCTGGGTTGGGCTTGCGCACGTCCATCCAGAGCAACTCGTAGGATGACTTGATCGGATTGTCCTGGTGCCGCTTAACCTTCGTTAGCGATCCGAGTTTCCGAACGATCCAGAACGACTCTTCCTTCAGTGGCCCACTCTTGCGCCTGTGGTCGAATGTCACTTCCTTGTGGAAATAGATGTTGTGCGTGAGGATAAACACCTGCTTGATATGTCCTTGCCCTTCTCGAACCTCGTTGCAAACCCCCCTGATGAGACTGCTAACTATAAAAAGGATGTCACTATCCAGACTTGAAACGGGGTCATCAAAGACAACGATCCGGTCCGTCCTGGTGTCAGTTTCCGACATGCCACCTCTGAGCATGTGATAGAAGTACAGAAATACGACGAACGTCTTTTCGCCCTCGCTCAACGTCTCCCGGGCATCTTCACCATTGTCCCGGACAAGCCTGTAGGACTTCTTGTCCATACCCATCGCCAGTTTGAAGCTGTCGAAGCCGAATCGCGATAGGACGCCGTTGATGCCGTCGATCGTTGGTTGAATGCTCGTAGTCCGCTTCGCAAGGTCGCGAATCTCTTGCCCCTTGGCGCTGATTCGACGGTTGGTCTCCTCGATATTCAATTTGAGGTTCGCAACGGCCTTGTTCAGTGCCTCCTTCTTTTCGCTATACTGCTTTAGATGGGTATTCACTTGACTCAGGTATTTTGAAATGGCCCCTACATGTTGTGGTTGTCCGTAGCGCGTGTTGCGGTGCCTCCGACCAGCGACTTGTAGGGCGCCGGTTGGACGGCGACGGCCTGCTGAACCAGGCGGTAGAAGAGCTTGCCTCGGCTTCTGGACTTGCGGCGGTTGAAGCGGAAGGTGAATTCGTCGAGGTAGTAGTCGAGATGCTCGTGGCTGACGGCTCCTTGATGCGTACCCAGTATCCAACGCTTCAGTAACGACACCACGCGATGCACGCGGGGGAGCAGTTGAGAGGCTCGTGCCGGTTGCCCGTCCAGGTAGCTCACCTCGTGGCGATAGCCGTCGCTTTCGAGTGGCTCGTATCCCAGCCAGCCGTCCGTGTGGACCACGCTGCCGGGTTCGACCGACTCGCCGACGAAGGCCATCAAGCTGTCCCCAGAGGCGTTCGGAATCGTGCGCATCCGAACTCGTCCGATGCCGGCGCCATCTTCCTCGGCCGCTACTACAATCAGCGCTTTCGCGTCGGTTTGGCGGCCCCGCACGCCCTCCTCCAGGGCTCCTAAGTAAGTCTCGTCAACCTCAACGCGCCCGCTGAGGCGATCACGTCCGGGCCGCACCATAGCGCGCCGAAGCTTGTGCAACCAAGTCCAGGCCGTCTTGTAGCTGCCCAGGCCCAACACCCGCTGCAATCCCAATGCACTCGCCCCGTTCTTCTGGCTGGTGAGCCACCACATTGCTCGAAACCAACTCTGGAGCGGCTTGCGGGTGTCTTGAAAGATTGTGCCTGCTGTCGCCGAAGCTTGATGCCCGCAGCTTGCACACTGCAGCAGCACCGTGCGCACCGCCCAGGTTTTGTCATGCCCGCATCGCGGACAACGAAAACCCTCCGGCCAGCGGAGTTGACACAGATACTCCCGACAGGCCTGCTCGCTAGCGAAACGCGCCTCGAACTCGGCCAAATTCCGGGGATAATCTTCCATCGCCCAAGATCCTACATCTTGGGGTCACCTGAGTCAAGTAAATACCCATCCTGCTTTAAATTGAGTTCAAGCTCCTTGAGCACGAAACGCCACACCTGCACCACCAACTCACGCTTCTCAGCCGCGAGGTTGTCGACCGTGAGGTTGTGCTTGGTGACCTGAGCGTTGGCAGCGTCAATCAATTCCTTGATCGCCGTGCATACGGTGGCGAGAGATTTCAGTTCCACAACCTGGCTTGGCTCCTTCTTCTTCTTATCCAGCAGGAGTTGATTGGCACCAATGGTCTGATCCAAGATTAGCTTCTGTGAGTTGAGCCTCTCCACGTCAAGAAACTTGTGCGAAGCGTCAATGACCCCGCCAATACGGGTCTGGATGTCCGACGAATCAGCGCCGTACTCCGAAACGAGAGCGTCGATTGCCTTACCGTCCGTCTCGAATGTCTCATCGAAGTACTCTGTCAGACTCGCAGCGAAAGCGTCAGTCGTCGCCTGCTGGCAGAATGGGCACACTTGGTCATCTGCGTCGTAGAACGTGCGGCCTTGTCGAACCCAGTCGCTGTTCCCGAGCTTCTTGATCATCGCAGCAATATCAACGTCGTCCTTGCCGATCACCCGCTTTCTCAGAATCGGATCGGACTCGTGGGCGAGCAATGCAGCCGTATCAAGCGTCGGGATGGAGGTTTCCCTCGTCGGGGCTTCTCCGAAGATCGTCTCCGCTCGCGTCTCCAGATCACTGAGCGGCTTCAAGGGCGCTTTGTTGGCCGTTCCTTCATAGAGAACCTTCTCCTTGAACTACTCCGCGTTGTTTCTGTACCCAGTGAACGCGCCTTGAAGCTTCTCATCATGGTTCTGCTTTTGCGCCCAACACTTCTCCTGGAACTGCTTCTCGATCTGGGCAAGTTCGCTCTTCTTTCCCCCGGCACCGTCTTCACCCTGCAGAAGGTTTTTCAATCCGTCAAGACTGGTGTACTCTTCGTCGAGCCGCTGGTTAGCGGTTGCGATCTTCTCCAGCGTGTCTTTCTGCTTCTCGCCTAGGGTGATAACACCCTTCAACTGGGCGAAGTTCTTCTCAACGAAATCGCGGTTGAGAACGACTGTCTCAAGTGGTCTTCCATTTTTCCATTTCACCGAACAGTCAGCGTACGGCGCCTGATCAGCGATGACGCGGCTAATCGTTGTCTTTCCGGTGCCGTTTGAGCCGAACAGGTAGTTGAACTGGCGCAGATCGGTCAACATTTGGGGCGACGCTCCGAAGGTTGCAGTATTACTAATCTTCATGGATTCGATCATTTCTTCACCAGAAAACCAGGAAACTGTGGCCACAATACCATATATGTTCATTATCGATTTTCGCCGAGCCCAACTCCTGGCACAACCCCGGAACAGCCGCATACGACGAACACCGATTAACGCCCGCGTGTAGCAGGCTTGGTGCCCGCGGGTATCCAGCACGGCTGTAGAGAAAGTGGGGAAAACCTACTATTTTTGATGGGTAGCGGCAGGCGCCGCGATCGATGGCAGGTTGCTTGGGTTCAGTGCTCTGCATTGTCGCGGGGGAGGCCGGTGGCGAAGGCGCGAAAAAATGCTGGGACAGCCAGCCGCGCCTCCGTTGAGGTCTTGCAGATTAGCGAGCACGGCGCTTGCGCTTGTGGCAGTCCCGAATTTTTCGAGCCTTCGGGGTAGCGCGTCAGCACGGCGAAATTGCAAACCTTCCAACTGAAGTCCAGGGATACATTGATCGGAAACTGGGGGGAACTGAGGGCAGCTTCCGACTTCCGGTCTACTGCTCGCCCCCTACTGCTCCACTCCAAACAGATGCGGGCGAATGTGCTTGAACTCGAAATTCGCCGGATTCACGTCCGCGGCGTCGCCTGAGTTCACTTCCACGATGCGGGCCGCGATGGGCTCATAGGCCGCTCTTGGCGCGGTGGTTCCCTTGGCGACGAGGATTTTCTGCCGCTCAGGATACACTCCGTTGCTGACGATTTGATGCAGACTGTTCGGGCTCGTCGGACGATTCGTGAGCAGCAGGAGATTCGGCAGGTCGCGGGTCGAGCCTTCCGCTTCGATCACGGCGGTAAGCCCCATGGATTTGTAGCGTCCGCCTCCATGGCGCACTTCGGTCTCGACATACTGGCCATCGTGCAGGGCCTTGACCCGTCCTCTCACGCGCACCGGGTCGCCATGAATCTTGTCGGTCTTGCCGCCCACCATCTGATCAAAGGCGCCGCCCACTCCAGCGGCGAAAGCCGCTTTGTTGGCCTCGGGGTCGGAGATCACCACCACCCAGCCTTCGGCCTTCTGCCGCAGCAGCTCCGCCAGAATGAAGGTGCCGTCGCCGGCCGAGCCGCCGCCGATATTGTCGCCCGTGTCCATCAGCACGACCGGGAATTTGTCGCTGGCGATGGCGTCCTTCACCGCCGTGGCAGGGTCCGGCACCTTGAAAGCGAGCTTGTCTCGCAGTCCCCACAACATGCTGCTGAGGCGCTCGGCTTCCCGCTCGGCGAGTTCCGGGTCATTATCGGTCACGACGATCACGCTCGGCCCCATCGCCGGAACGTCGGCCCACTGGTAACCACCGGGAACGCTGACAGCGAGGATCTTCGGGTTGCTTTTCTCAAGCCGCCGGCTTTCGGCCGTGACGGACAAATAAGGCTCGTGGAAGGTGTCTTGATAGACGATGTTGACAATCATCGGCGGCTTGGCGATCGCCTGCACCGGCTTGACCTCGCCGCGAATCATGCGGGCGATGATCGTCGCCGCCTGCATGCCGCGCTCCTTCGTGTCGAGGTGAGGGTTCTCTTTGTAAGTAATCAGCACGTCGGAGTACTCGACGATTTCCTTCGAGACATTCGCATGGAAATCATGCGTGACAACGATCGGGAACTCCTTGCCCATGGCCTCGCGCACGCGGCGAACCACTTCCGCGTCACCATGAGGATATCCGTCAACAACCATCGCGCCATGCAGCGTGAGGATGACTCCGTCGTAGGGCGGGCTGGCCGTCTTCAACTGGCGCACAAGCTTGCCGAGCTTTTCGTTGAAGGACTTCTTTTCGACATAACCGAGCGAGCTGGCCCCGGCCCGCAGCACCGGGTAGAGATCGAGCCCCAGCGTCTTTGCCGCCTCGGCGACGCCGCTGGCGATCGTGCTGGCCTTGAGGGCCTTGCTGATCCACTCCTGGCGGCTGGCCGGCGCCGGACGCTCCCGCATCACGCGCGCCTTAGGGTAGAGCGAGTTCGACTCGGCGCTCAGGCCTCCGACGGCGATCCGAAGTCTCTTCGGCTGGGAGGGGGCAGAGACGACGAACGCGAGGATCAGGTTCAAAGTAAGAATGGCGCGAAGGATCATGGCTTGATTATCTCCCGCGAGTGGCGTCGGCGGCAATCGGCTGAGGTTTCGGAAATTGGCATATACTACAATTTGGAGGGAATCAGAATGGCCGAAGACAATAGCGGAAGCCAGTTGGCGTGGTTTTTGACCGGGGCGGCGCTCGGCGCGGCCGCGGCCCTGTTGCTTGCTCCACAGACGGGCGACGAAGCCCGCCGAACCGTGCGCCGGCGCGCGCTCGAGGGCAGGGACGTACTGGAGAGGTCCGGCCGGGATGCCCTGGCAAGGGGCCGGGAACTCTACGAGCAAGGCAAGGACCTGGCCGATGACGCCGGCGAGATCGTCGAAAAGGGTATTGAGAAGGGCAAGGAAGCGGTCGAGAAAGTGAAAACCAGGGCTACCCGCCGCGCCTCGAAGAGTTCCGCGGAAGACTCGGCCGGCTCCGCCGAAGACTCAGCGGCCGAACCGGCCTGACCGGCATCGCTCGCCGCGCATCTCTCGTCACGCATCTCTCGTCACGGGGGGGGAGCCGTTGCGAGAAGGAAGGGAGCCGCGTGGTGAGAAAAGCGGGTTAGGCCCGCGGGATCTCCCGCAAGGCGACCTCGTCCCCTTCCGCAAGACCCGTCACGATCACCGCTTGGACCTGATTTCGAAGACCGATCTCAACTTCGCGTTCGGCGAATCGTTCTCCATCCCGTACATAGACAAACGACTTATCGCCCTTCGTCTGGATGGCCGCGTTGGGGATGAGCAGCGTATTTTCTTGCTCTTCCAACAAAATATCGGCGCTGGCGGAAAGGTCCGGGATCACACGAGGGTCCTCCGCGTCGATCGACACCTCGATATTCACCAACTTGACATAGTTGTCGCGCGTCGCTCTCCAGCGGAAGCCGCCGCCCGCACTGCCGGCCATGGCTCCGATCGATGTCACCCGGCCGGGCAGAATCAGGTCCGGATAGGCGTCCAAGCGGATCTCGGCCTTCTGCCCCAGATGGACTTTCTGGCTGTCCACCTGGTTCAGAGCTCCGGCGACGACCATCTTCGAGAGGTCCACGACACGCATGAAGAACGTCCCGGGATTCACCTGATCTCCGGTTTGCACTTGCTGCACCTGACCGCCGCCGCGATACATCGATTCCAGGACGATCAGACCGCGGACGGGCGTCTTCATCATGAGCCGTTCCAGGTCGCGT
Organism: Bryobacterales bacterium; assembly: GCA_965238045.1. Classification (GTDB taxonomy): domain Bacteria; phylum Acidobacteriota; class Terriglobia; order Bryobacterales; family UBA6623; genus CBDEGU01. The sequence goes on from CBDEGU010000002.1 coordinate 137,257, forward strand.
TCGTGACGCATCACATGCAGCTGATCCTTCTCAACTAGCAATTCCAGGCCGCGAATATCGGCTTTGTGCACGTCGGTCTGCCATTTTGTCTCCTGCTCGAGCTGTGCGTGCAGGGCGCTGGTTTCCTCGACAGCAAGAGCGAACTTTTCGGCCTCGATTTGTGACCGCACTTCCGAAGTGCGCACGTCGAGTTCCGCTTTGTCGAAGTTGGCCTTAGCCACGCGCAGACCCTGCGCCTCGGTCTCCTGGGCGATCATGATCTCGGCTCGTCTTTTCTCCACCGCCGACTTCGACTGCACCAGCGTGGACCTCATATCATCAAGGTGATCCTCAAGCCAGCGATTCTCAAAGTCGGCCACGACCGTCCCCGCCGCCACCGTCGTACCTGCGCCGGCAAGCCGGGTGAGCGTGAGCCTTGGGCGAGCTTCCCTGCCACTGCGCATTCTCGGGGCGCGAATCGCGGCGAAGTTCTTCGCGGCAATCGTGCCGCTGGCCCGCAGCGAGCGCCGGAAGGTTCCCACTTCGGCTCGCGCCGTGGGGATGGCCGCGGTCGACGCGGCCGGATCGGGCGAGAGGTATCTGTCGCGCTGGCTCCATATCCCAAAACCAACCGCCGCCACCAGGACGAAAATAACACCCCAACTCACTCCCTTCCTAGGCGGAGACGGAGGCGAAGCAGTTGGTTCGAGCGAAGGCCCGCCTGGCACGGGCTGAGACTCCCGCGGAGCGGCCGGCCTGGAACTGAAGTAGCGGCCCCAAGGCAGAGTTGTCGTATTCATGGCGTTCGCGGACCTCCCGATCGGCGCTGATCCTCTAAAGCTTAACCCACTCCCACAATCAACTGGCGGCTGCCGGTACGATACCGTTACAGCCCGAAGAGCTAAAGATAGAGAAAGATAATGGAAACATCGCACCGGGTCATCGGCCCGATGGCCATCCGTCCATGCCATGCGAGCAAGAAAGCACGGGAAACCAACGGCGAACCGGCGGCGCGGGTTCGCAGGTTCGCCGTTGGTGTAAGATGATTAGTCCGTAGTTGACCCGCATTCTGGGGAAGGCGTCCGTGGCCGGCGAGGAACCGCCGGAACTTGGGACCTCCGGCCGGCGCGCCAGGGACCGCCTTCCATTCCAGAAAATCATTTCACAAGGAGTTCACATCCATGGCTTATTCTCTTCCTGGTCTACCGTATCCCACCGACGCGCTGGAACCGCATATCGACGCCCGGACGATGGAAATTCACCACGGCAAGCACCATAACGCCTACGTAACCAACGTCAATAAGGCTCTCGAAGGTCACGACGACCTGGCCTCCAAGTCCATTGAGGACCTGGTCGCCGGTCTCGACTCCGTACCCGAGGGGATTCGCAACGCGGTGCGCAACAACGGCGGCGGCCACGCCAACCACTCTCTGTTCTGGCAGGTCATGAGCAAGGATGGAGGCGGAGCGCCAAGCGGCGAACTCGCATCGGCCATCGATGCGGCCTTCGGCGGCTTCGAAGCCTTCCAGCAGAAATTCGCCGCCGCCGGTATGACCCGTTTCGGCAGCGGCTGGGCCTGGCTTGCTTTGGATCAAGCTGGAAAGCTTGTCGTCGAATCCACGCCCAATCAGGACAATCCGCTGACGGCGGGCCGCACGCCCATCCTCGGCCTCGATGTCTGGGAGCACGCCTACTACTTGAATTACCAGAATCGCAGGCCGGACTACATCGCGGCCTGGTGGAACGTCGTGAACTGGGACGAAGTCGCCCGGCGATTCAACGACGGCAAGTAAAGGCTCCGATCTCCTAACCGGTTCGGCTGGCATCGCATCGCGCCACACACGCCAGTAAGACAGCGCCGCCGCGGAAAATTTCTCCCGGCGGCGCTGTATTGTTCTATTGCGTTATTCGCCTTGAGCCGTTTTCGTCCCGATCTTGGCGAGCCTCCGGCTGCGCTAAACTACCCTAAACGATGCCAACCGACGCCTACGAATTCAAGCTTGCCGTCTGCAACGAACTCTACGAAAACACCGGCTTCGCCGCCTCTTGCCGCTCGCTGAAGAAAGCCGGCTGGCAAGGCATTGAGATCGCGCCTTTCACGCTCGAGAAAGACGCCCGGACCATTACCCCGGAGCGGCGACGGGAAGTTCGCGACATCATCGTCTCGGAGGGGCTGGAGTTCGTCGGGCTGCACTGGCTCACAGTGGGTCCGGAAGGACTGCACGTAACGACGCCCGACGATGCGGTCCGCCAGAACAGCTGGGACTATGTTCGCCAGCTTGTCGACCTCTGCGCCGACCTGCGCCCCGAACAACAGACAAGCGGCGGCATGATGGTTTTCGGTTCGCCGAATCAGCGAAAGACCACCGGCGGGCTCTCACCGAAAGAAGCCACGGCGAATTTCATCAAGGGCGTGCAATCCATCGCCGGGCACCTGGAGGCCCGCGGCGTCACTCTCTGCGTCGAAGCGTTGCCCGGAAGCCAGTGCAACGTCATCGGGTCGCTCGATGAAGCTGCCGGGGTTGTCGGCCAGATCAATAGCCCGGCCGTTCAGACCATGTTCGACACGCACAACGCCATTGAGGAAACTCGCCCGCATCGCGAATTGGTGGAAGAGCACTGGAGTCTGATCCGCCACATTCACCTCAATGAGCTCGATGGCTCCTACTGCCGCCCGGGCGGCGGTTATGACTTCAAGCCCGTGCTCGAAGTCGCCAAAGCGCGACGTTTCTCGGGCTGGGTTTCGATGGAGGTCTTCGACTTCGCGCCGGGAGCCGAGAAGATGGTCACTGAGTCGATCGCCTACCTGCGGGACGAGATCTCCAAATTGAACTGATCCCCGCATTCGTGAGCCCGGGGGCTCGTGCCAGGGGCCGGGCTGCTAGAGGTTCGAGAGCCGTTGTTCGACCGGCGCGGGCATCCACTCCGCCGAAACACCCTGATCGGCCAGCAGCACCTGCGCGCAGTTGTAGCCCGGCAGTCCGGTAATATTGCCGCCCGGATGACAGCACGATCCGCACAGGTAGAGGCCTTCAAGATACCCGCGATAGTGGCCCGCCCCGGGGAACGGACGGTCATGGCCAACCTGCCCGCTGGAGAATGCCCCCACCAACAGGTCCCCTTCCCGCATATTGGGAAACGTCCGCTCGGTATCCAGCGCGCTGCGGACGAACCAGTCCTCGGTGGCATCCTTCACATTGGGGGCGTACTCGGCCCAGAGGTCCAGCATCTGGCGGCCATGGCTTTCTTTCTCGCGGTCCCAGTTCGAGGGGTCGCCTCCCAGGCGGTAGGGCAGCTTCTCCCACATGAAAGCCGTGTGCTTTCCGGCGGGTGCTTGCGAGGGATCGAAAACTGTTGGCGTCGCGCCCCACATCACGGTCGGCGGAATCGTGCCCGCTTCGTGATGCCGCACGATCTCGGGAAAATTATCGATGCCTTCGAGTCCCAGGATCACCATGAACGCTTTGTCAAGATAGGGACGCCCGGCCGCCGCCCTGTACCGGGGCGGCTCGCTCATGGCCAAGTTCAGCGCGAAGAGCGGCGCCAGCAGATTGTATTGGAAGGCCTCGGCCCGCCGCCGCCACTCAGTGGGAAGCACACTCTCGTCGAGCAAATCGAGAAAGGTTTGCTGAGGATTCAGACCCGAGGCCACGAACGACCGCGCCCGAATCTCCTCTCCCTCGCTGGTGCGAATGCCGGTCACCCGCCCTCTCTCAACCAGAATCTTCTCCGGCGTCGTCTCGAGGCGGACCTCGCCGCCGGCTTCTTCCACCGCCGAGACCAGCGCCCTGGCCAAGGCCGCCGCGCCGCCGCGCGACATCTGCGCCTTGGCCTTGCTGGCTAGCAGCGCCGGAATGTGGTGACCGAACCCTTCGCAGCGCAGGTCCACTTCGCGAAGCCCGTTGAAGAAAAGCAGCGCGCCCTGAACGGCCGGGTTCTCAAACTCCCGCTCGACGAACTCCAGCGGCGACATCCGGGTGACCTCAAGCAAACGACGGCCCTCGGGGCTTTGCCGCAGAAGAGCTTCCCGGCGGCCGGCGGGAATCGGCGGCGACTGACTTTCGGGGATCAGAACTTTTTCCAGGATGGGATCGAACTCGTCCCGCCAGCGCCGCAACGCCCGGGCGTCCCGCGGACTGAACTGCTCGAACGAGCGGACGGTTTTCTCGAAATCCGTCCACCACTCGAGCGTTTCCCCATTACGCAAAATCATCGCGACATTGAGTTCCGGCTCTAAGTACTCCGCACCATGCCGTTCAAGCCGCAGATCGCGATACCAGGGCATCTGGGTAATGGCCCGATGAAAAAACGAATGGGTGTTGTGAAGGAATCCCGGGCGCCTCGGATTCTCAACGGTCGAGAGCCCGCCGCCCGCCGTGGCGAGCCGGTCCACGCTCAGGACCTTCAGCCCCGCCTTGGCAAGGTAGGCCTGCAGGATCAAGCTGTTGTGACCGGCGCCGAGGATGATGCCGTCGTATTCCATGGTTAGCCAGGAAAAATACTATCCGCGAAGAAATGCGAACCCGCACTTCCGGCCGCGGCCCGGACGAGCCAAAATCGCTCCGCTCCGCGTTACAACCGTGCGACATCCCGGCCGCGGGCGAGATACCAGACCGCCACCAGAATCAGCAGCACCCCATTGGCGGCGATAACCACCGGCGCGCCCAAACGGCTCGCCACCGCGCCGGCCGCCAAGTTACCCAGTGGCATGGCTCCGCGGAAGGCCGTATTGTAGACGCTCATGATCCTTCCACGCATCTCTTCTTTAGCCTGCAACTGCACCAGTGAAGTCACCAGCGCGAACACCCCCAGAAGCGACCAGCCCGAAAGCAGCAGGAACAGGCAAGCCATCCACAAATTGGAACTTGCGGCAAAGGCGACGAACGTGACACCCAGCAGAATCTGCATCAGCAGCGACCGCCGGCCCTTATGCGGCGCATTGCCCTGCCAGGCGATATGGAGAGCGCCCAGCACGGCGCCGCCTCCCCAAAACGCCATCATGGTTGAGTAACCCATCGGATCGAGATGATAGACGTCCCGGGCGAAAGCCGGGAGCATCGTTCTCAGCGGCGTACCGAGAAATGCCGCCACCGGCGCCAGAATCACCAGGGCAAAGATCACGTGATTGCCGTAGACGAACCGCAGGCCCTCCTTGAGGCTGTGCAGAACGTGGGCATCGGTCTTGGGCGGGACAAATTTCACCCGAATGACGTAGAGCGACGCGATCACGGCCAGGAAGGAAACGGCGTTGATCCCGAAACACGCCGTCCCGCCCAAAACAGTAAATGCCAGGCCTCCAATGACCACTCCCACGACCTGCGCCAAGGTGAACTGAATCGACAGCAGCGCGATGGCGTTCGGCAGGTCCTTCTTGTCCACCAGCGACGGGATCAGGGCCTGATAGGCCGGTCCCCCGAACGCCTGTCCGACGCCGTTCACAAAGGCCGCGGCCAAGATGTGCCAGACTTCGATCCAGCCAAGTCCGATCAAGATGGCCAGCACCAGGGCGCTGCTCATCTGAACGTACTGCGAAGCGAGGAGCAATTTGCGGCGGTCCAGGCGGTCGGCGAACACGCCGCCCAGCAGGGAGAGGAGCAGAATCGGAGCGCCGTTCAGGAACGCCGTGAGTCCGAGGTAAAGCTCACTGCCCGTGATGTCATAGACGAGCCAGCTTTGCGCTACTTCTTGAACGAAGTAACCCGTGGTCGAGGTGAACGCGCCGAACCACATGAGCCGGAAGTTCCTGTACCTAAACGCCTGGAAGGTGGCCTTCAAAACGCCGCGGTTTTCTTCAGGCGCCTTGGCAGCCTCGGCCTTCGGGTTGTCGGGGGTTGTCATCCGGCGGCTATCTTGTAGGACGCGGGAGCGCGAACGTGGCAGGATCTGGAGCCAATTTCGTTGGGGAACCCTATCATCTCATAGCGATCATGTCACGGCGTTCATGTCATCGCGCCGAACGGGCCTGAGTCTCCCAGTTCCCGCCGCAAAGAAGAGCGCGGAGAGGGCCGGTGCTCGTTCAAGCCGCTGTAGCATTTGCCGAACGCGTTACCGCCGGGTCGAGCCGCTCTCCCTCGGTGCGCGCGATGAAACTCGCGCACGAGAGGTCGCCGGTGAGATTGGTGATCGTCCGCAGCATGTCGAGGATGCGGTCCACTCCCAGGATCAGCGCGATGCCCGCCGCGACCTTGTCGCCCAGACCGACCGACTGCAATACGACGATCAGCGTAATGAGGCCGGCGCTGGGTACGCCGGCGGCGCCGATCGATGCCAGCGTGGCGGTGAGCACCACGGTGAGCTGGGCGGTGAGGCTGAGCGGAATCCCGTAGATCTGCGCGATGAACATGACCGCGACGGCCTGATACAGGGCCGTTCCGTCCATGTTAATGGTTGCGCCGAGCGGCAGCACGAAGCTGCTGACCTGTTTCGATATACCGAGCTTGGTTTCCGCCGTGCTCATGGTCAGCGGCAGAGTAGCGCTGGAGGAAGAGGTCGAAAAACCGAAGACTTGGACCGGAACGATCCGCTTGAAGAAAGCGACCGGATTCAGTCCGGCGGCAAAGCGAACCAGAAGGCCGATCGTGACGAAAGTGTGCAGCGCCAGGCCGGCCGTGACCGTGATTGCGTAGATCAGCAGGCTTTGCAGCAGATCGAGACCGAATTGCGCCACGACAGATCCGATGAGGGCAAATACGGCGTAGGGCGCCAGCTTCATCACCCAGCCGATGACGATCATCGAAGCGCCGTTGATCCCCTCGAGGAACAGGACCACCGTCCGGCGCTGATCGTTGGGCAGCAGACTGATGGCGGCGCCGAAGATCACCGAAAAGAAAATCAGCGGCAGCAGTTCGAAATCCGCCGCGGCCTTGACCGGGTTCCTGGGAATCATACCCAGCAGAACATCTGTCAGCGCGGGCGCCTCGGCGGCGATCTGCATGCGGTCCTGGGCTTCGCCCTCGAACTGCGCCGCAAGCTGATCACGCGTCGAGGGGTCGATCTGTCCGCCAGGCCGGATCAAGTTCGACAGCCCGAGGCCGATGGTGACCGCGATCGCGGTCGTCACCAAGCAGTAGAGAATCGTCTTGCCGCCAACCCGGCCCAGCTTCCGCAGGTCGCCGAGCGAGGCCGTGCCCACCATCAGACTGGCGATGACGAGCGGGATCACGATCATCGTAATCAGACGAATGAACCCCGTGCCGACAGGCTCGAGCGAGACGAGAAGCTCTTGCAGCCAGTCTACCCGCGCGGCATTAGCGGCAAGGCCGAGCACGGTCCCCAAGACCAGGCCCAGCAGAATCTTCGTGTATAGCTGCATGGCGGGCTAGGGCCGGGCGCGGCGGTGGTGATGAGCGGCGAACAGCGCCGATTCCCGGTGCGCTGATTCCCAGTGTGCTGATTCCCAGTGGATAGAAGCCATGGACGGCTCAGGCGGATTTCGCGGAGGACTCGGTGAGCGTTTCGGCGGCGACGTAGATCTTGAACCTGGGAGTTTGCGAGCCCACGCCCCAGCGGTCTACCTTCCACTCCGCGCGCAGAAACTTCACCTCCGGGTGAGCGCTCAGATCCAGCACAATCTGGGACGTGCCCTTGTAGAACTTCTGCGGGAACGCGCGCAACGGTTTGGCCTCCCAGTCTTCACCGTCGGCCAAGCCGCGAATAGCGACATCAAGGCTTTCCTGCTCGACAATGTCGAGAATTCCCAGCGTCAAAACAACGCTGGAACCAGACCGTTCGCCGATGTCAACGACCGGGCCGTCTCCGTTCTCACTCACAGTGGTTTCAGACAGAAGAAACACGGGGGGCATGGATGGACACCTGCTGATGCTGGTTTCGGAAAAATCCCATTGTAGCAAGAGCCTGGCCAAGGGGCCCTTCCCGATGACGTGGCCCGAACCCGCCAGGACGGAGTTCGCTGCCGCGCCGGGCGGAAGGCCGCGGCCCCTCAGCGATGCGAAACGGACTTGAGCTACGCTAGTGGGCTGACGGTTTGCAATTCCGGCCGTTCGTCTGCACGGCGCGGAGATATCCACGTCAGGAGTTTCGCATTGGCAACTGAAGACCGAGTCAAGATCCCGATGAAGATTCCGGTAAAGATTGTCGTCCCCGGAGATCATCCCATTCAGATCGCGGGATCGCCGCACTTGGACAAGCTAGAGCCCTACGGCGACGTGGTCCTGTACTCGGACCACCCGGCGTCCTCCGAGGAAAAAGTAAAGCGCGCCGCCGATGCGGAAGTCATCATGAACACGCGCGGTTCGGTCAAGTGGGGCGAGGAGGAATTTCAGCACTTGCCGAAGCTGAAACTCATCTCTCTGTGCTCGATCGGTACCGACATGATCGACCTGGAGGCCGCGCGCCGCCGGGGGATCACCGTCTGCAACCAGCCGGGCCGCACAGCGCCGGTCGTCGCCGAGCACCTGTTTGGAATGATGTTCGCTCTGTCCAAACGGGCCGCGTTTTTTACATCCAAGGTGAAGGCCGGCAAATGGCCCCGCAAAAACAACATCATGCTCCAAGGCAAGGTGCTGGGCGTGATCGGAACCGGCGCCATCGGCGCCGAGATGGCCCGCCTCGCTCGCGCCATCGGCATGGAGGTCATCGCCTGGACTTTCCATCCCTCCGCCGAACGCGCCGAGAAGCTGGGAGTCCGCTATGCCGGACTGGAGGAACTTCTCAAGACGTCCGATGTCGTCAGCTTGCATGTGGCCGGATCGGAGAAGACCCGGCGAATGATCGGGAAACGCGAACTGGATCTGATGAAGCCCGGGGCGCTCTTGGTCAACGGAGCGCGAGGCGCCATCGTGGACACCGCCGCTCTGGTCGATGCCTTGCACTCGGGTCGGCTAGCGGGAGCGGCCGTCGACGTCTATGACGACGAGCCCCCTCCGTCCGGCCATCCGCTGTTTGCCTGCGAGCAGGTCGTGCTCACTCCTCACTGCGCCGACATGACGCCCGAAGGAGTGGAACTGCTCAACAGCGGGGTCGTTGAAAACGTGATTGCCTTTCTCGAAGGCCGGCCACAAAACCAGGCAACCTGAAATCAAGCAACGTGAAACGCGGGCGGCGGCCTGCTACCGCTACTGGCACAACGCCCGCCCTCCGAAATTTCTGATACAACTTGGTTGACATGCACGCGCAACGGTTGCCACCGTCCCTCGCGGCGAGCACAGTTATCCTCGCCCTTGCCGTGTTCTGGCTCGGCTGCGGGACTCCCAATACACCCTACGGCCATCTGAGCATTCCCGCCGGCTACCAAGTCGAGATCGTCGCCGGCCCGCCGCTGGTCGAGCGGCCCATGATCATCGACATTGACGAGCAGGGACGCCTCTATGTCGCCGAGTCCTCGGGATCGAACGACCCCGTCGAACAGCAGCTCGAAGAGCGGCCGCACAGCATCTTGCGTCTTGAGGATTCCGACGGCGACGGCCGCTACGATCGCCGTACCGTCTTCGCCGACAAGATGATGTTTCCCGAAGGGGTGATGTGGTTCGACGGCTCGCTCTACGTCGCCGCACCGCCCTCTATCTGGAAACTTACCGACACCGACGGCGACGGCGTCGCCGACCAGCGTGAGGAATGGCTGAAGGCGAAGACGCTCACCCGCTGCGCCAACGACCTGCACGGGCCCTATCTCGGCCCCGACGGCTGGATCTACTGGACCAAGGGCGCCTTCGCCGAGCAGAGCTGGGAGCGGCCCGGCAAGGATCCCTTCGTCACGCGAGCCGCGCATATTTTTCGCCGCCGGCCCGAAGGCGGCCCCGTCGAACCGGTTCTGACCGGCGGCATGGCCAACCCGGTCGAAGTCGCCTTCACGCCCGAAGGCGAGCGGCTGCTCACCGCCACGTTTCTCGATCGTCCCGCGCTGGGCCAGCGTGACGGGTTCATTCACGCGGTCTACGGCGGGGTTTACGGAAAGGAAAACGAGGTCACAGACGATCATCCCCAGACCGGAGGCTTGCTTCCAGCGATGACCCATCTGGGCCCCGCCGTGCCCGTTGGGCTGGCATACAGCCTGTCGAACAGGTCCGGCGATCCGAGGGAAGGATACGGCGGGACCCTCTTCGCGGCAATGTTTAACCTGCACAAGGTAACTCGCCACAAGTTGATTCCGCGTGGCTCGACGTTCGAGACCGAAGACAGCGATTTTCTCGTTTCCACGCACCCGGATTTTCATCCGACCGACGTGATGGAAGACGCCGACGGGAGCCTGCTGGTGGTCGACACCGGGGGCTGGTACAAGCTGTGCTGCCCGACTTCCCAGCTCGCCAAGCCCGATGTCCTTGGAGCCATCTATCGCATTCGGCGGACGAACGCGGTTCCGCCGGACGACCCTCGCGGGTTGGACTTGGGCTGGAAGACGCTGCCGCCCGAGGGTCTCACCGCGCTTCTCGACGATGCGCGTCCGGCGGTGCGGAGGCGGGCTGTCCAGGAACTCGCCAAGCGAGGCGAGGCCTCGCTTTCCGCGCTACGGAAGTCGATCGAGAGCAGTCCGGCCATCCGAACGCGGCGCAACGCCGTCTGGGCCGCGACGCGTATTGCGGGCCCGGCGGCACGAGAGACGGTTCGCGGCGCACTTGGCGACCGGCGGGAGCCGGTGAGGCAGGCGGCCGCGCACTCGGTCAGTGTCTGGCGCGACCGGCGGGCCTCGCCGCTTCTTCGGAAACAGCTCGGCCATGGAGGCCCGGCGCTTCGCCGGGCCGCCGCGGAGGCACTTGGACGCACGGGCGATAGCTCCGATGTCGCCGCGCTCCTCTCCGCAATCGGTGTAGCCGAGGACGAGGTTCTGCGTCACTCGCTGACCTTCGCGCTGATCGAGATTGCCGATCCAGATACAACTCGCGAAGGTCTGCAATCGGATTCACTTGAGATTCGGCGAGCGGCTCTGATCACTCTTGATCAGATGGAGGGGGGAAATCTCGGTGTCGAAATCGTTCTGCCACTGCTCACCTCCGGCGAGCCGATGATGCGCCGGAGCGCGGAATGGATTGCCAGCCGTCATCCGGAGTGGGGAGGGCGTCTTGCCGGATTCTTCCGGGACCGTCTTGCCGCGAGGGATACGGACCCCGGCTCCCCGGCACGCCTGGAACAACAGCTTACGCGCTTTGTGGGAGACGAGGCGATTCAGGCCCTGCTCGCCGAGACTGCCGGCCAGCCCGGCCCGCGGCTGGGCCGTCTGACGGTTTTGCGCGTCATGGGGAACTTCCCGTGGAAGGAGACGCCGCCTGCTTGGGTCACCGCGTTAACGCGAACCTTGGCGTCGCAGGACGAGGGCATCCTCCGGGAGGCTGTATCGGCGAGCCGAAAACTATTGCCCGCCTCCCTCGGCGCCGGGCCTCTGGTATCCGCCCTTGCCGGAGTTGGACGCGATTTGAGTATGCCGGCGGAGGTTCGGGCCGAAGCTCTCGCCGCCGCGGCGGATAGCCTCTCCGCGCTCGAGCCAGGGGATTTCTCGTTCCTGCTGAGTCAGTTGAGCCCAGAAACGGCGGTCCCGGTTCGAGGCGCCGCGGTCAGCGCTCTCTCCCTCGCCCGGCTCTCGGCCGAACAGCGGCTCGAGCTCGCGGACGCGCTGGCAGGTGTCGGGCCGCTGGAGCTTCCGGCGCTTTTGCCAGCCTTCGCGGCCGGAGGGGATCAGGCCCTCGGCGAAAGACTGCTTTCCGCGCTAGAGCAAGCCCGGGGCCGGGCAAATCTCCGGGCCGACCAGCTCGAAGACGTAGTCAGCGCGTTTCCGGCCTCTGTGCAAGAGCGAGCCGAAACTCTGCTCGTTTCTCTCAATATCGATCTCAAACAGCAGAAAGCCCGCTTGGAGGAGTTGCTTGGTACCCTGTCCGCCGGAGATATTCGCCGCGGCCAGACTGTCTTTAACAGCGCGGAAGCGGCCTGCTCGGCGTGCCACAAACTGGGCTATGAAGGCGGGAGCGTCGGGCCCGACCTCACCCGCATCGGGGAAATCCGCGACGAGCGCGACCTGATGGAGGCCGTCGTTTTTCCCAGCGTTAGCTTCGTGCATAGCTACGAGCCAGTGATTGTTGTCACCCCGGAAGACCAATTCAGCGGCGTCGTGATCGAAGAGACCGCCGACTCCCTGCTGCTGGCCACCGGCGCCGATGAGCAGGTCCGCATCGCCCGCGCGGATGTCGAAGAGGTGAGACCCGGCAAGGTTTCGGTCATGCCTTCGGGGATGGACGAGCAATTGACGCGCCGGCAACTCGCCGATCTGATCACATTCCTCAAGAACACCCGCTGGGGACCCTGAAACCGAAATCATCAGAATTACGTGTCATCCTGTCAAGTGAATCCAACAATCAAGCGACTCAGGCCGTTGCATTGCGTTCCCGTCGCCCGAGGTTACAACTAGGCGCCAGACCACTATTGCTTGGTCGTGCTTGTTTGTTCGTTTCTCTTAGAGGCGGATCGACTATTCTTAAGGTGTGGCCAGCCCCGGCATACAACCTCCGCGAGTTCGTCAGGCCTCCCCGGTCCAAGAGGCCCTGGAGCGGAAAATACGGTCCAAGACAGCGAAGACGGCCGTTGTGGGACTGGGCTACGTGGGACTTCCGCTGCTGGCGGAGCTGGGCCGCGCGGGCTTCCAGGCGATTGGAATAGAAAAGGATCCCGAAAAAGTCCGTCATATTTGTGCGGCGAAAACCTATATCCTAGATATTGACGCGGATTTTTTCAGAGAACTCGTTTCCTCCAAGCGCATCCAGGCCACGGGCGATGAAGGCATACTTAGCGACTGCGACACGGTCAGCATCTGCGTTCCCACGCCGTTGAGGAAGACGAAAGATCCCGATCTGACGCATATTGTCGCCGTTGCCGAGGCGCTGGCGAATCGCCTTCACCCGGGCATGCTGGTCATCCTGGAGTCAACCACCTATCCCGGCACGACCGAAGAGGTGATCTTGCCGATTCTCAATCGTTCCGGACTCAAGGTCGGGGAGGACTTCTTCTTGTGCTTCTCTCCCGAGCGCGTCGATCCGGGAAACCAGCGGTACAACACGCGCAATATCCCGAAAGTGATCGGCGGCATCACGGCGGCCTGCACCGAGGCCGGCGCCCTGCTCTATTCGCAGGCGGTGGACCGGGTCGTGGCGGTGAGTTCCACCCGCGTCGCCGAGATGGTCAAGCTGACGGAAAACACTTTTCGCATGATCAATATTGGCTTGGCGAACGAAATGGCTTTGATGTGCGACTGCATGAAGATTGATGTCTGGGAAGTGATAGAGGCAGCCGCCACCAAGCCCTTCGGATTCATGCCTTTCTATCCTGGGCCGGGGCTGGGCGGTCATTGTATTCCGGTCGATCCGCACTATCTCTCCTGGAAGACGAAACTGGCCGGCCATGAGCCCCGGTTTATCGAACTCGCGGCCCGAATCAATGGCTCGATGCCGCGATTCGTCGCCGCGAAGGTGCAGAACGCCCTCAACGATCACACCAAACCGGTGAGGGGCTCGCGAATCCACATCGCGGGAGTCGCCTACAAGAAAGATGTTTCCGACAGCCGGGAGTCGCCGGCCCTCGACATCCTGCAGCTCTTGTCGGACCAGGGCGGGGTGGTAAGCTACACCGATCATCTGGTACCCCGGCTCAGCCTTGGCGGCAATATTTTGGAGTCTCAGCCTATGGAAACCGCCGCCCGCCAAGCGGATTGCGTTGTCATTGTCGCCGATCATTCCGCAGTGGACTACGAACGGCTGGTCCGCGATTCCCGGCTGATCGTCGATACGAGGAACCGCCTGCGCGGGTTCGACGCTCCGCACATTATTCGGCTTTGAGGCGTTGCCGGGAGTAGCGCTGAGTGCGGAGCGGGCGGCGCGAAAAGCGGGCCAACGACGCGATCGCAGTCCTACGCGCGCCTTGGCCGCCGGATGAGGAGCGCCCACACTATCCCAACGCTACCCCAGCCCAAGTTCGATCGGCTGAGCAGTGGCCTCGCCGGTTAGGATTTCGGCGTCTGGGTGCCCCTGAACCAAGGTGGCCGGAAAATCGGTGCTCACCTCCCCGGCCACCGCAATGCGGAAGACCGCGCGATGACGCTCCCCGGCCGCCAAGTAAAGGCGGATCTTGCGGGAAGCGAGGATGTCCCGCATTCCCAGCGTCACCGCCATCGGAGGAATCGCGGCCGAGTCGCCCCCCGAGCAATGAATGCTCTGGACGATGATCGAATCGTCTCCCAGAACGACGACTCTGGTCAGCGAATCTCGCAGTTGCCCGGTCGAGACTCGATGCCAGCGAGAGATCGGCGGTTCGTTGAAGGCAACGTGCCCGTGATAGCCGATGCCGCCATAGCAGGCGTCGATTCCGCCCGCCTCTTGGATCTTCTCGCTGATCTGATCGATGCGGACCGGATGCGGGAAGTGGTACTGCCCGGCGGGCATGCGCAAGTCCGGGTCGATCTTCGAAAAAAAATTGTTCTTCATAAAGCCGGCGAAGCTAAGCGGGTGCTCTTCGGGAATCAGACGGCCCTGCCAGTCGAGGAATTCGTCCATTTGGAAGACGTGCACGTTCTTCCAGCTCAGCCGTTCGCGGTTGCTGATGGCGGCCAAGATCGGGTACTGCTTTGTCGGGCCCACGGGAAGGATGAGCCGCGAGGGCTCGCCGCGCTCGTTTCGCTGCTTGATCTCATCGGCGATCGAGCGGGCGAAATGCTCCAGGAGCGAAGCCGTGCCGGGAAGCAGACGGAAGGGAGTCTTCGCTTGCAGCCGGAGCTCGTCCACCGGCATTCTCATGAGCGCGCGTTGCTGGGTCATAGCTGATTCATGGTAGCCGAGCCAGGCGCCTGGCCGGGGCTGGCGCGAAAGGACCGCTTGCACGCCTGGAGAAAATTTGCTGTAAGCTGTTGTGCAACCTTATGAGCGACCTGCCCGCCAAAACTCCGCCCGCGGCTGAACAAGGGCGATCCAGCGCGCCCTCGGCGCGCCGCTGGGGCGTTCTGGCGCTGCTGTTTTTCTCGATCATGGTCAACCTGCTCGACCGGCAGGTGCTGTCCGTGATGGCACCGCAGATTCGCGACGACCTGGGACTTTCCAACACCGATTACTCGCTGATTCTGTTCTTCTTTCTGCTGGGACTCACCTTGTTCCAGTTTCCCGTGGGGTTGCTGATCGACCGCAAGGGCGCGAGGTTCGGCCTGCCGCTGATCATGATCGTCTGGTCGCTCGCCAACGGGATGCATGCGTTTGCGCGGGACCTGGTGCAGTTTTGCGGACTGCGGTTTCTTCTCGGCGCTGGCGAATGCGGCAACTATTCCGGCGGCATCAAGGTCATCTCGCAGTGGTTCCCTCCCCGCGAGAGGGCGCTGGCCGGGGGCATCTTCAATAGCGGAACCGTCACGGGCGCGTTCCTTGCCCCGCTGCTGATCGTTCCCCTGGGACTGCAT
Organism: Bryobacterales bacterium; assembly: GCA_965238045.1. Taxonomy (GTDB): domain Bacteria; phylum Acidobacteriota; class Terriglobia; order Bryobacterales; family UBA6623; genus CBDEGU01. Next base: position 152,612 of record CBDEGU010000002.1, read on the forward strand.
TTCGGGTGGCGGACGACCTTCATCATTCCCAGCGTTCTTGGTCTCTTGTGGATCATCCCCTGGCGGCGCTATTACCCTGAGAATGATCCCGGCCAGGTCCCGGAGCCCGAATCAGAGCCGGCGGAGGCGCAACTTTCCGCGCCGCGGCGAACCTCGTTCGTGACCATGCTGCGCTCCCGCCACGTCTGGGGAGCAGTGCTGATGCGCGCCCTGGCTGGGCCGGTCGTCCACTTCTACTGGAATTGGCTTCCGGAGTATCTGCGGCGCGAGCGCGGCTTCAGCATGGAGGAGATCGGCTGGACGGCTGGCATACCTTTTTTCTTCGCCGGAATCGGAAACTTGGCGGGCGGATGGTTTTCCGGCTATCTGATGAAGAAGGGCTGGTCCACCGATTGGGCCAGAAAAGCGGCCTTCCTCCTCAGCGCGCTTCTGTGCACGAGCAGCATGGCCGTGCCTCTGGCTCCCGACGCCGTCTCGGCGATGGCGCTCATTTGCCTGGCGACCTTCGGCATCGCGATCAGCGTTCCAACGCACATCGCGACATTGACCGATCTGTTTCCCGACCGTATTTTGGCGCGTATCGCCGGCCTGACGGGGCTCGGCGAAGGCATCATGAACATGACGCTGATGCTGGCGACCGGTATCGTCGTCGATCACTTCTCCTATCTGCCGGTGTTTTTGGCCGCGGGCCTGATGCCGTCGCTGGGGCTGGCGGCCCTGTTCGGGCTGATACGAAAGATCGAGCGCGTGGAAGTCTGACCCCACGCCGAAGCGTGGCTCAAAGCGAGAAGCTTTGGCGCAGTTGTTCGACTCCGGTCCCCATGCGGTCGAAAATACCCGAGAGCGTAGCGGGCTGAAGATGAGCCCGCGCGAAGGCGGAATCGGCCGCCGACAGGATCGCCGTTTCTTCGTCGCCGCCGTCGGCCCACGCCCGGGCAAGGCAGGTGCCGATCTGCACCGTTCCGACATGCGCCCGGGACCCCAGGCTGACCGCGGCATGTTGCGGGTTATTCCAATAGCCGGCCGAGTCGATATAGATCCGCGGGAAATGCCAGGCCTCGAGCAGCCAGCGGCCGACTTGACATGAATCTACTCCCAGGACGGCGATTTCGGCGAGACCTCGTTCCATCCCTTCGGCCAGCTGATCGATCCGTTCGCATTCGTCTGGAAGTTCCGAAAGCAAGGCCAGTTCCCCGATATTGTGAAGCAGGCCGACGACACTCATTTCGTCGAGATCCTGCAAGCGGCTCTGTTCGGAAATATCGCGGCACGCGATCGCGGCCGCCAGCGCCACGGTCCGCGCCTTCTCGGCGGCTTGACCTTGGAAGGAAAGCGTTTCCATTAGCTTGCAGGCGATCAGGTGCCGAAGCAGCAGGCTTAGCCGGCGCCGTCCCACGATGGCAACCGCCAGTGCCAGAGTTCGGATTCGTGATTGTACTCCGAAATAGGCAGAGTTCGCCAGCCTGAGTGTGTCGGCCGAGGCCCCAGGGTCGGCCATCAGGATATGCTGCACACGCTCATTCGCACAGAGGGGATCAAGCGTCGCTTCTAACGCCTTCTGCACAACACGGACAGAAGACGGCAGATTTTCCAGGCGAGTGATCGCCGCACTGACCTTCTCCGATGACAGATGGCGATTCGGTGAGCCCACGATAGCAGTACCTGAGGGACGAACCCTCTCTCTCTTGTCGGCCTTATCGGCCATCGTGAGGGAAATCCGTAAACCCGGACCAGCCCGCTTTCCCCCATCGCCCGGCTCGGTGAAAGTACGCCCGACGATGCCCGACCATAGGAGGCGCATGCCCAAAGGTGCGCGAAAGGGCTGCCGCGACAGCGCTGCTAGGAGGATAATTCCTTGATGATCTCTTGGGCGGTCGCCCGGGCTCGCTCCAGCTCACCCGAACCGTAGCTAATCGCCGCAACCTTGGAATGCCCGCCGCCGCCATATCGCTCACAGATCGAAGCCAAATTATGACGCGGCGCGGCTGGCGCCCAGGGGTTGGAACCCACCGAAACCTTGGTGCGAAATCCGGGGGCGGAGACCGAGACTGTATAGACGCTGCTGGGAAAAAGGTAATACGGAACGAATTTGTTGTAACCAGTGTGCGTCGTCTCCGCCAGGTCGAAGAATACAACGCGTCCGATCTGCCGGCTGCGCTCCCGTATCACCTCAATCGATTCACGATGACGCTGGTAAAGCTCCCCGAAACTCTCCTGGATCCAGGGAGTCTCGGCGACTTGTCGCAGGTTCTGGCGGGTAAGCAGAGGAATGATCTCGGCGCTGCGTTTCTCTTCCGAGGCTTCGAGGACCAAGGTGAGCTTCATTGCCGGCGCGGCCATCTCGACGGCTTGTTTCGCGCTTTCGTACTGCGCGCCGTCGATGATATTGGCCCAGCGAATGAGCTCTTGAAGATGGGCGGAGTCATAGGAGAATTTTTCTCCCGCGATCGCGGCGATAAACTTCGTGCACGATTTGAACGATGCGTCGTAGAACTTCCGGCCGCCGCGGTCCCGCTCAAAGTGCTTGGCGTCCTCGGGAGAAAGAAAGGCGCTCTGATGATGGTCAAACCACCAGGTCAGCTTTTCCGAGGCGCAGTATTTGAAGTCGACGATGGCGTTCTGGTCCCCGTCAAAGAGATCTTCGTCAAAGAGCTGTTCCGCGCTGTGAAACAGCCCCGTATAGGCGAAGCTCGCTTGGGGATCGAAGCAGCGGCGAAAAAAATCCGTGAAAATTGATGCGGAACAGGCGCCGTCAAAGCAGCGGTCATGATAGAAGAGTCGTACGCGCATGGGGAAAAACGTATCAGCATGGCGCATTTCGAGCCAAAGATCAAGGCGCCCGGTTTCGAGCTTGCGGCTGGTCCGCGTTTGGGCCTCTGCCGGCGACGGCCGTTCGCGCCTCGCGCTGCCCCCCTTACGTTGCCCCCTCGCGGGAGCAGTGACATAATGAGGAGGCTATTCCGGAACGTCTGAGGGAGGCCGTCAGAAAAGGATTCTTATGCGCAAGCCATGGATAGCCAAGCGGCAAAACGATGCGGTTCGAACGCAGATGCACTACGCCCGGCGCGGGCTCGTTACCGAAGAGATGGAATACGTCGCCCGGCGAGAACACCTCTCGCCCGAGCTGGTTCGCGACGAAGTCGCCCGGGGCCGGCTGATCATCCCAGCCAATATTCGCCACCTCAACCTCGAGCCGATGGGCATCGGCATCGCCTCCCGCTGCAAGATCAACTCGAATATCGGAAACTCGGCCGTTACGTCCGAGATCGATCAAGAGCTCGAGAAACTCGACTACTCCATCAAGTACGGCGCCGATACGGTCATGGATCTCTCGACCGGCGGCGACATTCCGCGCATCCGGCAGGCGATCCTCGACCACTCGGCCGTGCCGATCGGCACCGTGCCGATCTACGAAGCGCTGACGCATGTCGACGGCAAGATCGAGAACCTCACCTGGCCCATCATGCGTGATGTGATCGAGCAACAGGCCGAGCAGGGCGTGGATTACATGACGATTCACGCCGGCGTGCTCATCCAGCATATTCCGCTGGCGACCAAGCGCGTTACCGGGATCGTCAGCCGCGGCGGCGCGCTGCTGGCCGAGTGGATGGTTCGTCATCACCGGCAGAACCTGCTCTACGAGAACTTCGATGAACTCTGCAAGATTTTCCAGAAGTACGACGTCAGCTTCTCGCTCGGCGACGGGCTGCGCCCCGGTTCCCTCGCCGACGCCAGCGACGAGGCACAGTTCGCCGAACTCGAAACCCTCGGCGAACTGACCAAGCGGGCTTGGGATTTCGACGTGCAGATCATGGTCGAAGGGCCGGGCCATATCCCGCTCGACCAGATCAAGCTGCAGGTCGACAAAGAAATGGAAATCTGTCACGAAGCGCCGTTCTACACCCTCGGGCCCCTGGTGACCGACATCGCTCCCGGCTATGACCACATCACTTCCGCCATCGGCGCGGCGATGATCGGCTGGCACGGGGCCTCGATGCTCTGCTATGTCACGCCCAAGGAGCACCTCGGGCTGCCCAACAAAGAAGACGTCAAGGAGGGACTCATCGCCTACCAGATCGCGGCCCACGCGGCCGATGTCGCCCGCCATCGCCCCGGCGCGCGCGACCGCGACGATGCGCTTTCCAAGGCCCGCTTCGAGTTCGACTGGAACCTTCAGTTTGAGCTGTCGCTGGACCCGGAAACCGCCCGCGCCATGCATGACGAGACACTGCCCGAGGAAGGCTACAAGGAGGCCCACTTCTGCTCGATGTGCGGACCGAACTTCTGCTCGATGAACGTCTCGTCCCGCGTCACCGAGTTCAGCGCGGAAGACGCCCAAGCGGTATTGAAGAAACAGGAGCTGGTAACGATCGCCGGCGCCTAGCGACCCGTGGCTAGAGCTTGGCGGCGAGAAAATGGTTTGGTTGCCCCTCGGGCGCTGCCGTTCGCCAGGTGGGACTCGGCCCTTCCGACCCAGACCCTGTCCTCGGCTTGTTGAGAAACACTGCTTGTTGAGACTCGTCGCTTGTTAGAACTTCTAGCCTGCTCCCGCGGGACATGACGTGATTGCGGTGTTTTGTTTGCGTCGTCCCGTCTTCCCGCGGATATACCACCCATGCTTGCCTCGGACGAAAAAGCCCGGCTGGAGCACGACGATCTTCTGCGCCAGCACTTCAACCGCTGGGCCACCAGCGGTGTTGGCGACGAGATGGAGGCTTGGCACCGGGTGGTGACCGAAAAAGCCATCCAGCACATGCGGCTCTCTCCCCAGGAGCGCATTCTCGACGTCGGCTGCGGCAACGGCTGGACCTGCCGCGCGCTCGCCCGCCTCTCGCCGGAGAGCGCCATCGTCGGCATCGACCTTTCCGACGAAATGATCCACCGGGCGAGAGAGAAATCCACCGGCCAGCCTAATGTCCTCTTCGCGCCCGGCTCGGCCGAAGAGATCCCCTGGGCCGGGGACTACTTTTCGCTCATCCTCAGCGTCGAGTCGGCTTGTTACTGGTATTCGCCCGACCAGGCGATGCGTGAGATGTTTCGGGTCGCCGCCTGGGGCGGGCAGCTCGTGTTGCTGATGTTCTTCTACCTCGAAAACCCACACGCGCACCACTGGCAAGAACATGTTGGGACGCCCATGCAGCTAAAATCCGCCGCCGAGTGGAGGGAACTTTTCGAGCGCTGGGGTTTTGAAAAGGTTGAGAGCCGCCAGATCGCCGACGACCGTCCGGTGGAAGACGCCTTCACCCCTGACGTTCATTGGCGCTCGCGCGAGGAGAAGCGAGCCTTCCGGCGCGCGGGCGCACTGATGGTCAGCGGACGAAAACCGCCGCCCCCCGAGCCCGGCCCGATCAGCAGCGCCCCGGACCCTTTCCGGATCGTTTCCTGACGCATTCTTCACTGACACGTCCTTCGCTGCAATCCCGCCGCCATCGGCAACGACCGCGAAGCCGGCGTCGCCCGTTATAATGGTGGTTCTCAGGTCGGGGGTCGGCGTGCCGTTTCTTCAGAATCAGTTCGAGCGCAACTTTGTAACCACCTCGGTGGACTATGTATTCAACTGGGCGCGCAAGTCCGCCATCTGGCCCCTGACCTTCGGGCTGGCCTGTTGCGCGATCGAGATGATTGCCTCGTCGACATCGCGGTTCGACATCGCGCGCTTCGGCGCCGAGGTCTTCCGGCCCAGCCCCCGGCAGTCGGATCTGATGATCGTTGCCGGCACGGTCTCGCTCAAGATGGCGCCGGTATTGAAGCGTATCTGGGATCAGATGCCCGAGCCAAAGTGGTGCATCTCGATGGGGGCCTGCTCCTCGGTTGGTGGCCCGTTCAACACCTACGGCGTGCTCCAGGGCGTCGACAAGATCGTTCCCGTCGACGTCTATGTGTTGGGCTGCCCGCCGCGTCCGGAGAACCTTTTCTACGCGCTGCTGAAGCTCCAGGACAAGATCGATCGGATGACCACTCTCACCAAACGCCCCACGCTCGTTCGCCTGGATGATTCGATGTTCGAGGATTTCAAGAAGCGGGTCATGATCGCGCAAACTCAGAATCCGGCAGCCTAGCAACCCGTGCCAGAACACGGGCTGAGTCCCTGCTGGCTCACAGGCCGCTCTAGCCGTTTCGTCTCGAACCCGCCACTGGGGGATGCCTTCCGATCGTCACTCTGTCCCGCAAACACGGCCTTTCTTGTGCTAGCCCGCATTTCTCATCACTTGGCGAAGCGAAGTGCATGAGAGGCGCGTCAGTACGAGGCGCGCGCCGCTTGACGAGCGCAGGCGTACGTGGCAGTACGTTGAGCACGGCGAGCAAGCGCAACGAAGTAATGGCGGGACTCTCATGTGCTTCGGTCGTCCAGTGGTGAGAAATGCGGGCTAGCCGCGATCTTGTGCTGACGGCGACGCTCAAAGAGGAATGTTGCCGTGCTTTTTTCGCGGCATGGTGTCGGTCTTGTTCTTGAGCATCTCTAGGGCGGTGATGAGCTTTCGGCGAGTATCGCGGGGCTGGATCACCTCGTCAACCCAGCCCTTCTCGGCCGCCGCGTACGGATTGGCGAAGCGGTCGCGAAACTCTTCGATTTTTTTCTTGCGGAAGACCTCGGCGTCATCTCCGGCGGCGGCGATTTCTCGGCGATAGAGGATGTTCACGGCGCCTTCCGGGCCCATGACGGCGATCTCGGCCGTCGGATAGGCGTAGTTAATGTCGGTCCGCAGGTGTTTCGAACCCATAACGCAATAGGCTCCGCCGTAGGCCTTGCGCGTGATGACGGTAATTTTCGGCACGGTGGCTTCGGCGTAGGCGTAGAGCAGCTTGGCTCCGTGCTTGATGATGCCCCCGTACTCCTGTGCGGTGCCGGGCAGGAAACCGGGAACGTCCTCGAAGGTGATGATCGGAATGCCGAAAGCGTCGCAAAACCGGATGAAGCGCGCGCCCTTCAGCGACGCGTCGATGTCCAGACAGCCGGCCAGAACGGCGGGCTGATTGGCGACGAAGGCCGCGGTGCGGCCGCCAAGGCGAGCAAACCCTACAACGATATTTCCCGCGAAGAGCTCGTGTACTTCAAAGAAGTAGCCCTCGTCGGCCACGTGGCGAATGATCTGCTTGATGTCGTAGGGAACATCGGATTCCGCCGGGACGATCGAGTCGAGGGCCGCTTCGGATCGGCCGGTGGGGTCGCTGGTCGCTCGCAGGGGCGGGTCCTCGAGATGATTCGACGGCAAGAAACTGAGTAACTCGCGAATCATCTGCAAGCACTCTCTATCCCCCGAGGCGAGGAACTGCGCGACACCGCTGATTTCGTTATGTGTTTGGCCGCCGCCAAGTTGCTCCTTGGTGACGTCTTCATGCGTGACGGTCTTGATGACGTCCGGTCCGGTGACGAACATGTAGCTCGTCTTGTCGACCATGAACGTAAAATCGGTGATCGCGGGAGAATAGACCGACCCTCCGGCGCAGGGACCCATGATGGCTGAGATCTGCGGGATCACACCACTGGCCAGTGTGTTGCGAAGAAAGATGTCGGCGTAACCGGCCAGCGAGGCGACGCCTTCCTGGATGCGAGCGCCGCCGGAATCGTTGAGTCCGATGATGGGAGCGCCGTTCTTCATCGCAAGGTCCATCACTTTGCAGATCTTGGCCGCGTTCTCAAGCGAGAGCGAGCCGCCGAAGACCGTAAAGTCATGGGCGAAAACATAGACCAGGCGGCCGTCGATGCGTCCGTATCCGGTAACGAACCCGTCGCCGGGAATCGTATTCTGGTCCATGCCGAACTCGTGGCACGAATGGACGACCAGCCGATCGAGTTCCTCGAAACTGCCTTCGTCGAGCAAGAACTCGACACGTTCCCGGGCCGACCACTTGCCCTCGCGATGCTGGCGCTCGGTTCGCTCCACGCCGCCGCCGGCGCGCGCGGCTTCGTCCCTGCGTTTGAGTTCGGCTAGTTTTTCGTCAATCGTCATGGGAGGGAGATGGCGCCGCGGGCGCCGCTCACGATGCTAACCATAGGCTTCATCGTAGAATCGCCGGAGCTGTTTGTAGTCGCGCTCGATGGCCGCCAGCACTTTCTCCCGGCGGGCGCTTTCGGTCGGCCCCTCGATCTCGTACTCAACGTGCAGCGAAATCGGCCCCTGAAAATTACTAGCGGCCAAGAGTTTGAAAAATTGCGGATAGTCGACCATCCCCTGGCCCAGCGGGCACATGTGACGGCCCCACTTGCCCTGATGCTTCTCCCAATAGAAATCCTTGGTCGCAACCATTTTTAGCCTCGACACAAGGCGATGGAAGCCCAGCTTCCACCCGGCCGCCCCTCCCTCGATCGTGGCGTGTGCCGGATCGAAGTAGAATCCCATGCGCTCGGGATCGGTATCTCGCAGCGCGCGCCAGTGGTCCCACATCGCCGAGCCGACATAGGCTCCGGAATGATTGTGGAACCCGCCCTGGATGTTCGCCTGCTGGGCGATCACGGCGAGACCTTCGACATCCCGCTTGACTTGGTCGATCGTCGCGTCGAGCTGGATGGGTTCGCGATAGCGATAGTAGCCAAGTTTGAAGTAGCCAATGCCCAGGCTGCCGGCAGTTCGCAATATGGGCCGCGCGGCCGGATCGCCGGGTGAGGTGAGGCCGGTGGTGATCATGGAAATTTCGATCCCGCGATCCTTGAGCGCGCGATGGGCTTTGGGCAGGTCGTCGGTTACGCGCTCGGGCAGGACGTGCCCCTTCGGGCGCGTCGTGAGATCGACGCCGGGAATTCCCAGCTCCTCAAGCGCACGGGCGAGTTCCCGGTAGCCGAGAAACGGCAGAGGCTTGGAAAACAAGCAGAGGCTCGGGCGCCGGCTGGCTGGTTTGGGGATGGCTGGCATGGGGCTGGCGGCCGCAGCTCCGCGGTTCACCGCGGCACCTAACGCCGCCGTGGTCATCAGAAACTGTCGCCGGTTGAAGTTGTGCATGATTTTCTCCGTCCAAAGATGAAACGCGCACACCCCTGTTCGCCGCCGGGCAATCGCCTGCTCCCGCCCATCGGCAAAGGCTCGTTGAACATGGTCAGCCGAGGGCTTTGCGCAATAACTCGTTGACGGCCTTGGGGTCGGCTTGGCCGCGGGTAGCCTTCATCACCTGGCCGACAAAAAAACCCAGAACGCCCGTCTTGCCGCCGCGATAGATCTCCACTTGCTTGGCATTAGCGGCCAGAATTTCATCAATGATCTTGCCGAGCTCGCCACTGTCGCTAATCTGTCGCAGTCCCTCGGCCTCGACAATCTCGGCGGCCTCGCGGCCATCGGCGAACATCTTGGCGAATACTTCCTTGGCTAACTTCCCGGAAAGCGTGCCGTCGTCGATGAGGCGCAAGAGTACACCAAGGTCTTCGGCCGAGACGGGAGAATCGGTGATCGCTTTTCCGGCGGCATGCAGCGCGCCCGAGAGTTCACCCTGCACCCAATTGGCGGCGGCCTTCGCGTTGCCGGACGCCTTGGCGGCGGCCTCGAAGTAGCTGGCCATCTCCCGGGTTAGAGTGAGCACCTGGGCGTCGTATGGCGACAGGCCATACTCCTCCCGGAAGCGGCTTCGCTTCGCGGAGGGGAGTTCCGGCGTCGCCGAACGAATTTCTTCCATCCACTCGTCGCTGACGATGAGCGGCATCAGATCGGGTTCGGGGAAGTAGCGGTAGTCGTGGGCCTCTTCCTTCGAGCGCATCGTGGCCGTCTCGCCCGTTGCGATATTGAAGAGGCGAGTTTCCTGGGCGATCGTGCCGCCCGCGTCGAGCACCGCCACTTGACGGGCAATCTCATAGTCCAGCGCTTTCTGGACGAAGCGGAAAGAGTTGAGGTTCTTCACTTCGGCCTTGGTTCCCAATTCCTCGCAGCCGCGGGGCCGCACCGAGACATTCACGTCACAACGCAACTGGCCTTTTTCCATGTCGCAACGCGACACGCCGATGTACTGCATGATCTGCTTGATCTCGGTCAGGTACGCCACGGCCTCTTCCGAGCTGCGCATATCGGGCTCGCTGACAATCTCCGCCAGCGGCACGCCGGCACGGTTCAGGTCGACGTAGCTGTAGCGGTCACTGTCGCGAAAACCGTCGTGGATCGTCTTGCCGGCGTCCTCCTCTAGATGCAAGCGCGTGATGCCGATGCGTTTGGTCTCGTTACCCACGACGATATCCAGCCAGCCGTGCTCGGCGAGCGGCTGGTCGAACTGCGAGATCTGATAGCCCTTGGGCAGGTCGGGATAGAAGTAGTTTTTCCTGGCGAAGCGGGAGTAGTTCCGCACCTGGCAATGAATCGCCAGCGACGCCCTGACGCCCCTGACCACGGCTTCGCGATTGAGAACCGGCAGCGCTCCGGGCAAACCAAGCGTAACGGGGTCGGTCTGGGTATTGGGCGGATTCCCGAAGGCATTCGCGGAGGGAGCGAAGAGTTTCGTCTTGGTTCCGAGCTGAACATGCACCTCAAGACCGATGACCGCCTCGTATTTGGCAATCGTTTCCGGTCCGGTGATGCCGGCGTCCATCCCTTCCATCCGTGGCTCCCTCGCATTCTGGCGGCCGCACTCTGGCGGCTCAGACTGTGAACGGCATTATACCAACAGGCAGATTCACTCTCTTTTTGCAATGCAATCCGGCGTTGGTGCATGAATCGGTGTAAGCGAGCACGCTAGCGGCGGGGGTGGGGTCCAGTCCATCATAGAGATCGGGGGTAACGTCATGGTCGCAGCGAAGTCGAGCCGAGTCAACCGCCAGTATAAGAAGAAGTACAGAATCCGGAACTGGAGGGAGTACGAGCGTGGCCTCAGGAGCCGCGGCGACGTCACGATCTGGCTGAGCGAGGATGCAATTGCCGCGTGGGTACCACCGAAGAACGGTCTTCGCGGAGGCCAGCGGCGGTACTCGAACCTCGCGGTCCGGACCGCGTTGACGCTGCGGGTCGTCTTCAGCCTGCCGCTCCGCCAGACCGAGGGGTTCCTGGACTCGCTGCTCCGCTTGATGGGCCTCAACCTCAAGGCCCCGGACCACACCACACTCTCGCGCCGGAACCAAATCGTTGCGGTGCCGCCCCTGACCCGATCCTATGACGGCCCGATCGACTTGATCGTCGATTCCACAGGGCTGAAGATTCTGGGTTGCGGCGAATGGAACGCGCACAAGCACAAGGCATCAAAGAAACGCCGGGATTGGCGGAAGCTGCACATCGGGGTGGATGCCGAGGGGTTCATTGTGGCGGCCGAACTCACAGCGAGCAGCCGGGACGACGCCTCCACACTCCCTGCTCTTCTCGACACAATCGAGGTTCCCATCCGGCGTTTCACCGCAGACGGAGCCTACGACCACAGGTCAGTCTACGATCAACTCAGCGCGGCCGGTACAGAGAACGTCGTGATTGTGATTCCCCCTCGTCGCTCCGCGGTGTCGGCGGGGCCAACGGACGGCCCATGGGCGCAGCGTGACACGGCTCTTGAGAGGATTCGCCAGGTCGGGCGACGAGAGTGGCAGAAGGAGTCGGGCTACCGACAGCAGGCGCGCGTTGAAAACAGCTTCTTCCGATACAAGTCCGTGCTCGGAGGCGGATTGAAGGCGAGGCACGGCAAGGCACAAAGGAGAGAAGTTGCGATCGGGTGTCACATCCTCAACCGGATGGCCGAGCTGGGTAGGCCGAAATCCTGCGCTGTGGTGTCCTGAACGAGAAGTTGGAAAAGCGCCCCCACTCGCGCCGCAGTTGAATCATGCAACAGCGCCGAGCCTTACCGTAAAAATGGCTGGCCAGAGCGGCAACTTCCAGGTAGAGTTCTCCGACCTCAATCTGGACACCTTCACCGATGTGGTCGTAAACATCGACGACAGCGCCCCCGTGCTGCCAAGTGGAGATATCGAGGTGACCCTGACCGGTGCGTTGCTCAACGGCGCCGAGTTCGAGGGCGCCCAGACCATCTGTGTGAAGTAGCCTTGGCCGGCGATCCCCGCGTTGCGGACTGGCCTGGGGAGAGCCGCCGAGAATTACCGTAAGCTTAGAAGGGCCACGCTCATGAGCGTGGCCCTTTTTCTTGACTCTTCTGGGTTTTCGCCGGCAACGATCTCGAACGGAAGCGCGTGTTGCAGGTCGCGGCTCTGTCAAGTTGACGGCGGTCGGCGACAATGGGCCGATGGAATCACCGTACCGGCGCCACTGCTTTCCACCCGAGATCATCAGCCATGCCGTTTGGCTGCACCATCGGTTCACCCTGAGCTTTCGCGATGCCAGAGGCCTTCTCGCTGAGAGCGGCGTCACCGCATCCTGGGGAGCCACTCGATCCTGGCGCCGGAAGTTTGGATAGTCTCACCCACCACGTCCATATCTTGGAGATGAACGGCGAGAGCTGCCGTCTCCAGCAGGGAAAGGGTTCCCGGAAACGTCCTTCCTCGGCCCGAGCCCCCGGGGGGCCGGCCATGGACGGCCGGCTGGCGGAGGGCATTGTGGCGCTGGGCGTTCGCGACCAGCTTACCGCAGGTGAGCGGGGTTGGCGGGGGCTGGCGGATGGAGGTGGCTGTGAAAACACCGGTTAGCTTATTTGTGATCTCGTGATCCGGGTATGGGGTAGCCGCCGCGCCGGGTTGACGACGGCGGACAGGCGCTCGGTGAGAAGCGCCTGGAGGCAGTCCCCTGGGCGCGGCGCCGCGAGAGGCGCCAGAAAGCTGTGAAAGAATGCTGCGGCAGCCAGCCGCGCATCACCTAACCCGCTGTTCTCATCACGTGGTGATGCGAAGTGCGTGAGAGGCGCGTCAGTACGAGGCGCGCGCCGCTTGACGAGCGCAGGCGTACTTGACAGTACGTTGAGCACGGCGAGCAAGCGCAACGAAGTAATGGCGGGCCTCTCATGTGCTTCGGTCGCCAGGTGGTGAGAAATGCGGGCTAAGTTCTTGCGAATCAGAGAGTGTTTCGCCAGCGCTTGTGGCAGTCCCGATTCTTTCACGCCTTCCAGGTGCAGATCGGTCAACGTCGCGGGAACGGCTCAACCCTTCATAACCATCCCCGTTTAGACGGCATATTTCTTGACGGCGTCGTCATCGAGCTCGACACCGAGGCCGGGCCTGTCGCTGACGATGGCGTAGCTGTCTCTGATCTCGATCGGCTCAACGATGAGGTCGTCGACACGCTGGTAGCTCAAAATGTCGCTCGGGTAAGTGCAATTGCTCGCCGCCGCGCAGGCGTGCAAGTAGGAGGCGTCCCGGATGCCCATGTCGTGGGAGGAGCCGTGCCAGACCTCGTACTTCATGGCCCGCGCAAGGTAGCAGTTCGCGACGAAAGCAGGCATGCTCGCGGGCGAGGTATTGAACATATCGCAGGCGCCGGCCGAGTAAGCCCGGATCATCTCCAGCGGATTGCTCTGGTGGTGGCAAACCATGTAGCTGACCTGGTCGCGCAGTTTCCGATAGCCCTCGTGATCTTTCTTTGGGAAAGCGTCCTCGAGAACCAGCATGTTACCGATGCGGTCGAGTTCCTTAGCGAGCGGCAGAGCTTGCTCGTAGGAGTAGAAACGTTCATTGGGATCGACAATCGCTTTGATCCCCGGAGCTTCGTCGGCGATGGCCCCGATGACGTCCACGACCGCGTCCTCGAGCTTGCACTTAATCTTGATGGTGGTGAAATTGCCTGCCTTGGCCCGCTGGGCGACGCGACGCATGTCTTGCGCGTTCTTCCGGCCACACCAGTAACCAACTAAGACTTTGCGCTGGGCCAGCCCGCCAAGCAAGCGGTAGACAGGCCAGCCGACCGCTTTGCCGACGATGTCATAGAGAGCGGCCTCAAAGGCCTCGGCCCCATGACGATCCGGGAGATCGAGGCTGGTCAGATTGAAGTCAAAGACATTCTTGCCGATGATGGCGTCGGCGGTCTTGCGGATTCGGGCGCCGTCCGCGCCTCTTCCCGACTCACCAATGCCGATGAGGCCCGAGTCGGTATGGACCTTGAGTATCCATTTGGGAACCATCGAGAAGAGCGGCGTCTCGACGTATTCCGGACTGTAGATGATGTCGTCCTGCATGGGAACGGCCACGCGGAACATTTCGATCTTGGTGATCTTGAGTCGCTCCGTCTTACCCACGGCGGAGGAAGGCAGTGCCGCGAGACCGGCGGCCCCTGTTGCGGATGCGAGCAAATTACGGCGAGACAAGCTGGAAGGTTTCATTGACTTGGGCTCCTTTGCCGGCGCTGGCGCGCTTCTCGTGATCCAGGATTTCCTTTTTGGCTGTCCTGGCAAGGATAGGATAGCCGACTCCCGCCCGCGATGCAACGGTCTTCGCCCTCGTGGTTGGGAGGCTGGCGGATGGGAGTTGTTGAGAGGGCGTTGGTTAGCTTATTTGTGGTCTTGTGAACCGTTTATGGGGAACCGCTTGTTTCAACGGAACTCCGGACATCCTCGGGGACGAATGTCAGGACTTTAAGGGTTTCGCCTTGTGTTCTCCGGGAAGAAAAACACAGTCGCTTCAGTGCTGGAGTCTGCTCAAGCGATACGATGAGGGGGTATAGAAGGGTGGGCATATTGCGCGCTGGTTGACACCCTGTGGTATGGCATGCGGCAAGTTTTTGTGGCCCAAAACGGCGTTCCGGTTTCGGCTGACCTGCCCAGCGATCTGAGGAACTGGAGGTCACAGATTCGCGCCCAATGGATTCGGGTATGGATTGCAGCAAACAAGGTGGGGGCTCTTCTCGTTGCCGTTGTTCCGCACAAGGCGTTGAATGTTTCGGCCGAATGGGTAGTGCCCACTGGATGGTCTAAATGGCTTCTGCTGCTCCGGGTATCATTTGCGGCTGCGTTTTCGGTCGTCTAGTTCCACTGCGTTTGGGAGGTTCTGGCTGCGTTCGTTCCCCGGTTCAGGATCCGCAATAAGAAGATTAAAGAAGGAGATATTCAGGATGCTGACAATACTGAAGGATCTCAATAGAGGCGCCCGGGTCGGCGCTGTGGCACTACCCTGCACCTTCGTCCTGGTCTGGATGTTGAACGTGGTGAATCCGGAGCTTTCAGGCGACGATCTGGCCACAACGGTAGCAGTTCTTTTGATGGTGGTATATCTGTATACTCGCCTGATCGCACTTGTCGTTCCCATGGTCGTCAGGCAGGAACTACGGACAAATCTAGACCGCCAGCAGGTCGCACATGTCCAGACCCGGTTCGTGATCCCAGGCTCCATCGCGGGTGTCACCTTGCTCGTGCTGTGAATCTTGCGGGCGTTGTACCACGCGAAGTGCAAGGTCACGACCGCTATGCTAGGCTATTTAAAAATGGGAATGTTTCAAACAATTCTCTCTGCTTGTGTTTTAGTTTGTCTCTTGGCGGCGCCCTTAACGGCCGCGAGTTTGCGCGGATACCCCGGCGCGCAGTTGATCCAGAATGAGCGGGCCGACGCCGACCGGCTCTCGCGCCTGGAAGACCGTACCATGTTGCAGCGCTTCGCCCGCCTGCAGCTCATTGACCCGATACCAGGTAAGACGCGGAACTACTATCTCCATTCGGTGCCGGCGCAGTATCAATATTTGAGGCCCTGGGCGAAGCTCTTTCTCGATCGCCTGAGCAGTCAGTACCGCGCGAGATTTCGCAAGCCCCTGCGCGTAACGAGCCTGACGCGGACCGCGGCGTATCAGAAGTCTCTGCGGAGGAAGAACTCGAACGCCGCCGCCGCGAATGGCCAAAAGCGCTCCACGCATCTTACCGGCGCGAGCCTCGATATTTCGAAGAAAGGGATGCGGCGCGCCGAAGTGCGCTGGATGCGGCGCGTGCTTTCTTCCCTCAAGGCGAAGGGCTATCTGTTCCCCGTTGAAGAATTCCAGCAGCCGAATTTCCACGTCATGGTCTACCGGAACTACCCCCAATACGTTGAAAAACTTCTGGCGAAACGGTCACGAAAGTAACCAGCGGAAATCAGCGCCGTCCCGCCAGCGGGTTCGGGCAGGCGCGTCTCTCCCCCTCAAGTGCCTTCCGAGCCGGGAAACTTTGCTTGATTCGTACCCCGCCGGCCTGCCCGGCGCGTAGTATCATAAAGACGATCTAGCGAGACAATGCGGCGGACGATTCGCCGCCGTTCCGTATCGAGAGTCCCTCCTTATGAACGTTCGTACAAAATTTGGCGTCGTTTCTTCTTCCACGCTACTGACGTTGATGCTGATCGTCGGCGCCCTGATGGGAAAGGGCAAGGAAGCAGACGGCGCGTATCGTCCCTTGTCGGTGTACACCGAAGTGCTCGCTCGCATACGTGGTGAGTATGTTGAAGAGCCTGACATGGAGAAAGTCACCCGCGGGGCGCTCCAGGGATTAGTTGCCTATCTCGACCCGCTTTCAAGTTATTTGACCGCCGAGCAGTACAACGCCTATCAAATCAGCAGGTCGAACGGCGACAAGGGAACGGGGCTCTCTACGGGCCTGGTGCTGCACAAGCAGCGTATGTCGTTTACGCAGGTGCTGGCGGTTCTTCCCGGCTCTTCGGCCGACGAGGCGGGTATCCGTCAAGGCGATCTGGTTGAGGCGGTGGATAGCCGGAGCACCCGCAACATGCCGCTGGCCCAGCTTCACAGCGTGCTCAGCGGCAAGACGGGGACGACCGTTCGTGTCCTGGTACGCCCGGCCCGGCAGCCCGACGAGCCACAAGAGTTCACTTTGACCCGGACGAAAGTAACCATGCCGCCGGTGAAACATCGCATGCTGCCCGATGGGATCGGCTATATCGACGTGGACGTTCTCGACGCCAAACGGATCGAGGAAGTAGGCCAGGCCGTCCAATTGCTGAAATCCTCGGGCGCGAAAAAATTGGTCGTCGATCTGCGGGCGAACGCGGTCGGTGACGCCGAGCAAGGAGTTCGTCTGGCGGATCTGTTCCTCTCAAGCGGCACGGTCGTTTCCCTCAAAGGGCAGCGCTATGCCGAGAAAGTATTTTCCGCCAAGGCCGGCACGGCTCTGACCGATCTGCCTCTAGTTGTGATCACCGACCGCGCCACGTCCGGCGGAGCCGAAATCGCCGTCGCCGGTCTGCTCGATAATCAGCGCGCAAAGGTGGTCGGCGAGCGCACCTATGGGCTGGCGGCTTTTCAGGAAACGATTCTGCTCGAGGATGGCGCCGCACTGATCTTGTCGGTCGCGAAATACTACCGTCCCTCGGGCGACACGATTCAGGATGGCGGCATCAAGCCGTCGGACCCGCTCACTCCAGCCGAATTGCGCACCTACCGGCTCGCCGAGATAGATATGATCGAGGGCGAAGAAGGGGGCATCTCGGCCCGCGAAGGCGATCCAGAAAAAGATCCGTATCTAAAGAAGGCGATCGAGGTTCTCGGCGGGTTGTCCGCGCCGGCCCAAGACCCGGCTTAGCGTTTTCACCGCGTCCCTCAGCAGCGGTGTCTCATGCAGTGATGAGCAGCGACAAGCTCATCCGCCTCGCCCTGAAACCCCGCGGCGCAAGTATTCAAAGGGTAATCACGGCCTTGACGACCCCGTCGGAATATTCGGCGACGGTCTCAAATGCCTTGGAACCGTCCTCGATCGCGAATTCGTGGCTGACCAGTTTGCCGAGATCGATCTGATCGCGCCGCAGCAGGTCGAGTGCTTCACGATCGTTCGCATTCGATCTTTTCTGAACGTGGATGCTGATCTCCTGCTGCAGCGCTGCCCAGAGATCGAGTCCCACGTTCTGCTGGGATGGGACGCCGATTACGACCAGGCGGCCGGCCGGGCGCAGCGACCTCAGCGCCGCGTTGATCGATTCCGGCTTGCCCGCGGCATCGAAGGCGACATGCGCGCCGAGTCCGCCGGTGAGGTCCATGACGGCGTCGCGGACCGAATCCCGTGAGATGTCGACCACCTGGTCGGCGCCCATTTCGCCAGCCACGTTCAATCGATGCGGAACCCGGTCGGCGGCAATCACGCACGAGGCGCCGGCTAGTTTCGAGACAGCCACCGCCAGCAGGCCGATCGGTCCGCAGCCCATGACCAGCACGGTCTCGCCCAATTGCAGCCGCGCAAGCTCTGCGCTGTGCAGGAGCACGGCCAGGGGCTCGATCACCGTAATGGCGGGGAAGCTCATCTCTCGCGGCACGGGAACGGCGTTGTGGGCCGGGATGACGGCGAATTCCCGCAGCAGACCCGGGGCCTGCACGCCGCCGAGAAACACGCAGTTCAGGCAAAGATTTGATCGTCCCGCGAGACATGCCTCGCAGTGCCCGCAGGTTTGCGCTGGTTCGACGGCAACGCGGTCGCCGGGCTGGAGGAAGGTCACTCCCTCGCCTGCTTCGATGACTTCGGCGGCTGGTTCATGCCCGAGGACCGACGGGTAGAGAGCATCCGTGCCGGCGCAGCCGCCTTCGAGGTAGTAGTGCATGTCGCTGCCGCAGATGCCGACAGCCCTTAGACGCACGAGCACCTCGCCCTGGCCCGGTGGCGGCGGATCCGGCATCTCGCCGAGTTCAACTCTGCGTGGCGCAACTAGCTGTAGTGCTTTCATGGGGATGGGGAAAATGCTCCTAGTGGCACCTGCCCGTCAGCGCGGCCGCGAACAGGACCAATCGACGATTGTAGCTCGTCTCGGGAACCACCCGTGCCGTACACGCTGTACTCTCGCCCTCATGCACATTTCTGTCGTCTTCTTCCTTCCCGCACAAAACCGAAAGAGACCGATGGCCGCGGACTCTCTTTGGCAACGGGAACGCCCGTGGCCGAATGGTGTAGATTGAAGGTACTTCGGCTCGGCATCCATGGGACGTTCGTTTTCGCTAGACGACAAGTACACGCTTGATACCGGCACGGTCTACATGACCGGCATCCAGGCACTGGTGCGTCTGCCTCTTGAGCAGATGCGGCGCGACCGGCTCGCCGGGCTAAACACCGCGACATGGATCTCCGGCTATGAAGGCTCGCCGCTGGGTGGCTACGACCTCGCTCTTCAGCGAGTACACGGTCTGCTCTCGGATCACCATGTACACTTCATGCCGGGCGTCAACGAGGATCTCGCCGCCGCCACGGTGATGGGAAGCCAGGTCTACCAGGCGCTTCCCGAACCTCGGATCGACGGAGTCGTCGGCATCTGGTACGGCAAAGGGCCGGGCGTGGACCGCACCGGCGATGTCTTTCGGCATGCCAACCTGGCCGGAACAGGCCGGCACTGTGGCGCCCTGGCGCTGGCCGGCGACGACCACATGTCGAAAAGCTCGACGATTCCGCACCAAAGCGAAATCTCGTTCTACAACTACGCACTGCCCATACTCGTGCCCGGCAACACGCAGGAGATTCTCGACTACGGACTGCTGGGGATCGCTATGTCGCGCTATAGCGGCGCCTGGACGGCCCTCAAGCTTGTCACCGATATTTGCGACGGGGGCGGAACGCTCGAGGTCGCTCCAGAACGATGCCGGACCCAAGAGCCTGAACTGCTCATCGATGGCGAGCTCTACCGCAAGCGCATGAATCCGCTTCTGATCGTGCCCATCTCGCTGAGTTTGGAAAAAGAGCTGCACCAGCGGCGCTTGCTCGCCGCGCGCGAGTTCGCCCGGGTCAACCGGTTCAACGCAATCAAAGTTCGGCATGCAAACGACCGTCTGGGGATTGTCTCGGCCGGAAAGAGCTACTACGATCTCATGTCGGCGCTCACGAGCCTGGGTCTGGGTGAAAACGAACTCGAAAAGGCCGGCGTGCGTATTCTCAAGCTGGCGATGGTCTATCCGCTCGAGCCTTCGATCATTGACGAGTTCGTTGCCGGCCTCAATGAAGTGCTGGTGATTGAAGAGAAGCGCAGCTTCATCGAGTTGCAGTTGCGCGAGATGCTCTACAACCATGCGTCGCGGCCGGCCATTTACGGCAAGCAGGATTCCGAAGACCGGCCGCTGTTTCCATCCCATGGCGAACTGGACGCGGAAATCATCGCGCAAACGCTCGCCCGGCGGCTGCCCAAGCTTGCGCCGGTCGAACGCCGGCTGGCTCAGCTAGCGCGGATCGAAGTTCGTCTCGCCGAGAGTGAGCCGGTTGCGCCGCGAGGGCCGATGTATTGCTCGGGCTGTCCGCACAATCGCTCGACGCTGCTGCTCGATGGACAAATCGCCGGCGGCGGTATCGGTTGTCACGGTATGGCCGCTGGCATGGACGCCGACCGCGGTATCGCCTACATCGGCCACATGGGCGGCGAGGGCGCGGCCTGGATCGGGGCGGCGCCGTTCAGTGGCAAGAAACACATCTTTCAGAATATCGGGGACGGCACCTACTTCCACTCCGGCAGGATGGCGGTTCATGCCGCCGTCGCCGCTGGCGTCAACATCACTTTCAAGCTGCTCTATAACGGCACGGTCGCCATGACGGGCGGACAAGACGTCGCCGGCGGACTCCCCATCCCAGAACTGACCAACGAACTTGCCTCCGCCGGCGTAAAGCGCATCGTTCTGCTCAGCGACAACACCGGCCGCTATCGGGACCGCTCCCAACTCGCCGCGATGACCGAGTTCGGCCCCGAGAAGATCTCGAAACCGTACTCGCCGATTTGGAAAACACCGCCGGCGTCAGCATGATGATCTACGACCAGATGTGCGCGGCGCAGAAGCGGCGGCAGCGGAATCGCGGCCGGATGGCGCAACCGTTGCGCCGGATCATGATCAACGAGCGGGTCTGCGAGGGCTGCGGCCATTGCGTGGCCGTGTCCAACTGCGTCTCGCTGCATCCGGTGGATACCGAGTATGGTCCCAAGACGCGAGTGCATCAGTCGTCGTGCAACGCGGACTACACTTGCGTCATGGGTGAGTGCCCGTCGTTTGTGAGCGTCATGATCGAAGAGGGCTCGGAACTCAAGAAGAAGGCGCTTCCCGCGTTGCCCGCGATCGAGGTGGCCGAACCGGCCGAAAAGGTCGGCGCAGAGCAACCCTACCATGTGCTGATGCCCGGTGTCGGAGGTACCGGCGTGGTGACGGTGAACGCGCTGCTGGCGACCGCCGCCGTTCTTGAAGGCAAACACGTCGCGACGCTCGATCAGACCGGACTCGCCCAGAAAGGCGGCGCGGTCGTCTCGCATTTGA
The DNA here is from genome assembly GCA_965238045.1 of Bryobacterales bacterium. GTDB lineage: Bacteria > Acidobacteriota > Terriglobia > Bryobacterales > UBA6623 > CBDEGU01. Next base: position 173,617 of record CBDEGU010000002.1, read on the forward strand.
CCCTTTCGAACGAGCCAATCCGCGCCGCCAGCCGCATCAGCTTCGGCTCGGCCAGCTTGTTGCTGGGTTTTGACGTATTGGGAGCCGCCTCGGCCGCCAATCGGCGGCGGCTGGATCCCGCGCTTACCGTCGCCGTCGTGAACTCCCGGCAAACCCCCACCGGCGACTCGGTCCGCAAGGGCCTTACCGTGCTCTCGGCGGACGACTCTCTGAACAACGCGATCCATGCCTGCACCCGGGCGGACCGCAATATTTTCGTCGATGCCTCGACCCTGGCCGAGTCGCTTTTCGGCAGCCACTTGCAGGCAAACATCTTTCTGCTCGGAGTGGCCTACCAAGCGGGGCTCATTCCGCTCGCCGCCGAATCGATGGAAGAGGCGATTCGGCTCAATGGCGTGCAGGTTGCGCGCAACGTGGAGGCCTTTCGCTGGGGCCGCCGGTATCAGGTCGCGCCCGGGGAACTCAGCGTGATGGCCTCGGGCGGACAGACGAAACAGGAGCCCCCAGACCTGGACAGCCTCATTGCCGGACGCGTCCGAGAGCTGACCGCGTTTCAAAACGCCGAGTATGCCGGGCGCTACCGCCGGTTCGTCGGCCGGTTCCGGGACAGGGCCCCCGAACTCGGTCCCACCCATCTCGGTCCCGCCGCCGCCGATCTCGCTGAAGCGGTGGCGATGAATCTCTATAAGTTGATGGCCTACAAGGATGAGTACGAAGTGGCCCGCCTGTTGACGCTTCCCGAGTTCGAGTCACAGGCGTGCAATACCTTCGAGGCGCCGCTCAAGATGGTCTATCACCTGCATCCTCCGCTGCTGCGCTCGCTGGGGATGAAGAGCAAGCTCTCGCTCGGCCCCTGGTTTCGGCCCGTTCTGCGGCTGCTGGCCTTGATGAAGAGCCTGCGCGGGACCCGTTTCGATGTTTTCGGCTGGGCCGAAATTCGCCGCGAGGAAAGGGCCCTCATCGGCTGGTACGAGCAAACACTGGGTGAACTGCTGCCGAGCTTGCACCGCGACAACGCGGCGCTGATCACGGAAATCGCCCGCGTGCCGGAACAGATCCGCGGCTACGAGCAGATCAAACTCTCCTCGATTCAGCAAGCACGCCAGCGCGTGGCCGAGTTGCTTGCACAGCTTGCGCGGCCGGTTGCCGCCTAGCGGCCGGTCGCCGCCGCTAGTCAAGCCGAAAAACGCCACCAGGCTTTCGTGGCACGGGCGCGATTTCCCCTGGCTTGATTTCCCCTGGCTCAGGTCTCTCCATCGTGTTGCAAACTCCGACCGACGATGAGAAAGCAGCCACTGCTTCCCATGCATCGTCTCGCCGCGTCTCGATCCAGTAGGTTCCGCCCCTCGATCGGTCCTCGCGCAATCTCCACTCAGACTCAGCAGGGGCCAGCCGCCGGAGCGGGATGCGCGGCCTGGCGGCGGAGATCTCGCGAATGCTCCATGACGCGCCGCCGGTCATCGTCTCGTAGAGCTCGAAAGGTTCCCCGGCGGACCCCGCGCGCCGGATGATCAGGAATCCGTGCCGGGGGGAATCAAAGGCGAACTCGACGATCTCGCCGGCCTTGTCCTCGCCCGGCTCCCAGACCTCGTGCTTGCGCCAGCTTAGTCCGCCATTGGTTGTCACCAGGAAAAACGGAATCGTGGAAGAGTCCAGATCCCAGCGCAGGCCGGCCAGCCAGCCGTTCTTTGGGTCCGCGAAGTAGAACGTTTCCAGTGTGCTGGAAGCGGCCCGTTCGGCGGCCTCGCGCCAGAGCGTTCCGCCGTCCGCGGAGACGAGCAGCAGCGAGGAGACCGTGCCTGCGTTGGCGTGGATTTCACCAGCCACTAAGACGCCCCCGGCGGCGGCGGTCACACTCACAAGTTCGAGGCGAAGCTCGCAGGGGGCGACTTGGTTGCACACCAGACCCGCGCCCAGCAGGTGCTCCTCGCGGCACTCCAGTTGCATTCGCAAGGGTTCGCCGGTAAAGCGCAACTCGGCCCGGCGGGCCTCCGCGGGCTGCTCACGCTCCTGCGCCGCCACCAGCGCGGCAATCGATATCGCAAGCAGGGCGAGCGCGATGCGGCAACCAGGGGGCTGCATGGAAGAAACTCCATCCTTCACGATTCTATCCTTCACGAGGATAGCGTCTTGGCAAGTGCTCCCGGGGCTCTGGGGCCGAGAGATCTCTAGCCGGGAGCAAGGAACTCGCCGGACCAACAGGCCGCGGGTTCCCGCCCTCCGGCCGCGGTCTCCAATTTCTAGTCCCGCGGTGCGGCCCAGCCCCGCGTTTCAATGGCGCGCCTCCATGCCATAGCGTGATGCCGATTCGCCGCTGTGCTATTTTGATGGAACCTCTGGGCAGGTCCCAATAGGTGAGCAGGTTCCCAATACGCAATAAGGAGTAGAAGACCGTGGCTAAACAACAATCCAATTCCCGCCGAGAGGCGATGATGGCCGTGGCGCTGGGCCTGGCCGGCGCATCGTCCGCGCGGGGCGCCGATTCTTGGACGCCCAAGAAGGAAAAAACCGGCGGCCCGCTGCGATCCGGGCATCTGCTGTTCATGGGCGGCATCGGCGGCTGGTATCCCAAACGCCGTCCAGATGGACCGGGTGATGTGCAGCAGCAGACCGCCGACGCCTTAACGCTCATGAAGGCCTCTTTGGAACGGGCCGGCTCGTCCATGGCCAATGTGCTGAAAGTTCAAGTCTCTCTCGTGGACCCGGTCAACAACTGGGGGCCCATGACCGAAACCTACAACACGTTCTTCCCCGACCCGAAACCGGCCAGGAACTACTTTGGAGCGACCAGCTTCCGCCGTCCTGGGCAGCTTCTGCAAATCGATTGCATCGCCTACGTCGACTAACGATCCGTCTGCGAGGCTCGATCGCCGGTGACACAGCCCCCCCACGGATGGGTGGGGGCCATGCTGACTTGTGGGCCGGTCGCCCGGCAACGCTGGCCGAGTCGGACCTAACAAATTCGCTTTCCGGGCCCCATCGCTGTCAGCCCGGCGGGGCGTTCGAACAGGTTGAGCATCAATAGAATGAACGCTTTACATCCCCTATGGTCGCAGGCGTCGGCCGCGTCCGAGCCCCCGGTCTTCCCGCCGCCGTCCAAGATACCGGGAGACGCTTAGACCCACGCGACGTACGCGAATGAACAGATAGCAGACCGGGGTTCGCGTGATTCTTCATATTTCTATTGCAAATCCGCCGGTGATGGCGGATACTATTGTGGTATAGGTGGCAGGTGCGAGCATCGACCTTTTGCGCTATCTTGAGCGCACACCGAATGAGCTAAGTCTTTTCGATTCAAATATCTTGAGAGCACTTGACTGCACGACGGGAACCCAGCCGGTTCAGCGGCGTCTGGACATTCGGTTAGGCAGAGTCGCGGAGACTGTGGCGGCGTCCATGCCAGAGCGGACGCCACCGGACGGCTCGCTGGATAGGGTCGATCCTGCTTAGGCGAAGAAGGTCAGCCTTGGCGGGCCGATATGACAACCGAGGATACAACTGTGGACCAGTTTGAAGAGGCTTTTGTTCCGAGTTCCCGTCGCGGCGTGAGCAGTGAAACCGATGACGAAACCCCGGGGTTTATTGCCAGCCAAGTCGACCGTGGCGAACCGGAGGCGGCGCAGAGTAAATCGGAGGAGGCGATCTACACCGATGACCCGGTACGGGTTTATCTGCGCGAAATGGGCTCGGTCCCTCTGCTGACTCGACAGGGGGAAGTCGACTTGGCACGCCGCATGGAACGGGGCAAGACACAGATGCGGCGGTCGATTTCCCGGTCCGCGCTGATACTCGGGCAAGTGCTCGAGATTTACGAACGAGTAAAGAGGGGGGAGCAACAAATCGATTCCGTCACCGCGATCGCCAGGCCCGACGACACCGAGCCGGAACGAGAACAAAAGCGCGTCGCGGCCAGGCAGCGGCTGGCGAAAGTCGCCCGGCTCGGCCGGCGGGTGCGTGCTTTGGAAGAGAGAACGTCTCGCACGGCTAAGCGGAATGTCCACGTTCTAAAGAAGATGCAGTGGAAGCGGAAGCGGCTGCTCGTGAAGCTCTCGCTCTCGATCCAGGAAGTGCCTTTTCGGCTCAACTACTGGCAGTACTTCAGCGACAATCTGGAGAAAGTCGAATCGAACCTTGAGCCTCTCTACTCCGAGTTGAAGCGCCTGAAGGCCAAGCCGATCCGGAAATCGGCCAGCAATAGCGCGGCGCAACGGGAGATCCGAAAGGAGATCAAGAGGGCGGAGGCCTCGTATGGCGTCACGTTCGACGAAATCGTACGGACAACGAAGCGAATCTCAGCTGGGTTCCAAGAGTCGGAAACCGCCAAGAAATCGCTCGTCGAGGCCAACCTCCGGCTGGTGGTTTCGGTGGCAAAAAAGTACGTCAACCGGGGATTGCACCTACTCGACTTGATTCAGGAGGGCAACATCGGTCTGATGCGGGCGGCGGAGAAATTCGAGTATCTCAGGGGATACAAGTTTTCCACCTACGCCACCTGGTGGATTCGCCAGGCGATCACACGCGCCATCGCCGACCAGTCGCGGACGATCCGTATCCCGGTTCACATGAACGAAAGCATGAACAAGTTTCTTCGTGCTTCCCGGGAACTGGAAAAAGAGCTGAGCCGCACGCCAACAAATGAAGAGATCGGCCAACGGATGGAGATCTCCACCGAGAAGGTGCAGAAGCTCAAGACGATCTCTCGCGATCCGGTGTCTTTGGAGACGCCCGTCGGCCGGGACGGCGAGTCGGCGCTCGGCGATCTGCTCGAAGATCGCTGGGTGGGCTCGCCCGTCGAGGCGGTGATCGAGTCCAATGTCCAGGAAGAGACGGCGGATGTTCTCAAGACATTGTCGCCCAAGGAAGAGAAGGTCATCCGCATGCGATTCGGAATCGGCTGTGACCGGGAGCACACCTTGGAGGAAATCGGCCAGGAGTTCGCTGTCACACGCGAGCGCATTCGTCAGATAGAGGCCAAAGCGCTGCGGGCGCTCCGCGGGCCGGATCGCCAGCGTCGCCTGCGGGCGCTGATGGCGGCCAAGCACTAGCCCGCCATCAGCGCGGGCTCTCTGGGGCGGCTCTTTGGCCGCACGCCATCTCACGAACCAGCGGGTCGTCCCTTGCCCCCGCGAACAACGCACGAAGGGACTTTGGCCGAGCGCTTTCGCGGAGACCCTGGAGTCTATAGTCCTTGCATCCCTCGCTTTCGGTAGTTATCCCCGCCTTCAACGAAGAGAGCCGTTTGCCTGCGAATCTGCAAGTCATCGCTGAGTATCTGCGCCAGCGGATCGAGCCGCCGTCCGAGATCCTCGTCGTCAACGACGGCTCGACCGACCGCACGGCCGAGCTGGCCGAGGAGAAGGCCCGGGTTCTGGGCTCCGGCGGACTTCGCATCGTCGTACTCAACAACCTCGGCAACCGGGGCAAAGGATACAGTGTCCGCCACGGGGCGCTCAAAGCGCGTTCCCCGTGGATCCTGGTTACCGACGCCGACCTTTCGGCTCCGATCGAAGAATGCGACAAGCTCTTCGCCGCCGTGGCGGCCCAATCATGCGAGGGCGCGATTGGCTCGCGCGGCCTCGACCGGTCCCTGATCGGCGTTCACCAGCCGGTGTTCCGCGAGGTCATGGGCCGCGCCTTCAATCTGGCCGTGCAAGCCGCGGCCGGACTCCCATTCCGGGATACGCAATGCGGCTTCAAGCTCTTCTCCCGCAAGGCCGCCCAGCAGATCTTCGCGAGACAGCGATTGGAGGGATTCGGTTTCGATGTGGAAATTCTCTACCTGGCGCGCAAACTGGGATTCGAGATCACCGAAGTACCCGTGCGCTGGGACCACCGCGAAGGCACGACGGTTCGCATGCTTGCTGGCGCCGACGCCTTTGTTGACATCTTGCGCGTCCGGTGCAACGACTGGACAGGCAAGTACGACCGGGCCTAGCAGCCCGTGGTAGCAGCCGGACTAGGCTGTGGCGAGGCCGGTGGAATCGCCTCGCGGCTTCTTTCGGCTGATGATGCGCTTGATCGATCGCCGCCGTTCGCGGAAAATCTGCTCCGGCGATCTGGCGGCGTCGATCGTCGTAAAGCCGCGGGGCTCGGCCACCTGGTCGAGCGCTTGGATCACGCGACTCTGATACCTCACGAAACTCTCGTAGCGATCGCGGCCCAGCGGCACGTCCATACCGCTTTCCCAGTATTCAAACGCGCCGCGTCCGACAACCACGCGCGCCCGGCGCCATAGCGGTTCGAAAAGGTTGCAACCTCCCGAACCGTGGCTGCTTCCTCGCGGATCCGCGCGAACCGGCGGACCGCCTGGCGGTCCGCGACGCCGAGCGCCAACTGGCAGCACGAAGCGGCAGATGGTTCCTGTGAGGATGAGAACGTGAGAAAGCGAACCGCAGACGACTCTAGCGCTTGCGCTGTTTCTGCTGGCCGATTCGCACCTTGTTCTGAGACACTTTCATCTCTTCCCAAGCTTTCCAATCAAAGCGGGACGAGGCGTCTTTCAGGTACGCGTTCAGGTCGGCGTTTTTCGGCAGAACGGCAATCACGGTGGCGTAGTCCGGTCCGTCTGGGTTCTTGATGCGGTACCGTTTTGCGTTGGGAATGCCCATATCTATCTTAATTTAGCATACCGCTCCAAGTTCCAAGGCAGCTCTCAGCGAACATCTCGCGGACCGAAGTTTCCGGCGCCGGGAACAGAAGGCGGCGGTTCAGCGGCCGACGCTCACTCGGTGCGGGCTCGACCAGGCCAGATGACCTTCGGCGACCTTGAGGTTGCCGGGATAGTCGGGCGAGGAACCTTCCTGCTCGATGCGCCAGTAATACCAGTGCAAGCCCGGCGATGGACGATCGAGGTGGGTTTGCTGGATGGCTCTTCGCCCTTCGCCCGCTACGGTTAGAACCTCATCGCCATCCTTTACAAGCACGATTCGCATAATCGGCCTTGGAGCGCGCACGTCAAGGCTGAGCCGGACGTCGCCGTCCGATGGAACGTCCTGCCCCATGAAAACACCATTGGCTCGGGCGTCGATTTCAATGCGCGATCCGTTGGTGGCGAACACACGATGACGCCGCAGGGCTTCGATGATGGCTGGCGGGGTCAGCTCGGGCGCGTAGATACCGGTGAGCCCGCCTCCGGCGCCGGGGTCGCGGCGGTGACCGTCGCTGGTGGCGACGAATCCAACTTGGAAACCGGCCGAGAGGTCGCGGTGAATTTTTTCGGGCTGATTGATGAACACGTCCCAGCCTGACGCCACTTCGATATTGCCCTCGCATGGGCGGCGAATGAGCCGATAGTTTGGGTGCTGGGTGTTCATCACCCCGCCGGCGGCTTCGACAAGATCACACAACTCGTCGAAGTTTCCGCCGTTCTCCGAATGACGGATGATGGGGGCCAGGTCGCCGCCGAAGATGACCGTGCGATGGTTGGGTTTCTTGTCGTCGGTGCGATGGGACCATTCCCAGCCCGGCAGGGCGAGGAAACGCCCAGGCTCGCTGTAGCGGCGGCTCAGATACACCCCCAGCCTGTAGCTGGCCTCGGTGAGGGCGCCGCCCCGGTAAGCGCCCTGCGCTCCGGCGTCGAGCCACGACGAAGCGTCATTCTCCTGCATCACCACGACATCGATCTTGGCCTTGTCGCGGGCGTAGTGCAGCAGCTCGTCGGGCTCGCCTTCGGCGTCTTGGGTCAGCGTGCTGTGCACATGCAGGTCTGCCCAGTAGAGATGGTGCGTCTGGCCGCCGATTTCGATGGAACGCCGCGGACCGAAATCCCGCAGGGGCAGAGTTTGGGGCTTCCAGCCCAGCACCGCGGGCGGTTCGAAGGGCTCGGCTTTGGCTAGAGCGACGCGCGAGGTACGGTAGTTGTGCTGACGATCCATACCCAGAATCGTCAGTTCGCCGTTACGGGCGCGGCGGCTTCCGGGGACTTCGTAGCTGACCAGACCGGCATGTACTCTCAGAGACGCCGACCACTGCCGTCCGTCGAAGCGCAGCCCGAGCAGTTCGCCGGGCTCGGTGCTGCGATGGATGACCATCTTGTGTTCCCAAAGCAGCCAGACCTGACCGGAGTCCTCGATCAGCATGGGATGCCGCCGCCGTCCCGAATAGCCGGTGACGATGCCCGGCTCGGGCTCCATGGGAAACAGCAGGCCATGGCTCAGGTCGGCGAGATCGGCCGTGCCCCGGCGCTGGGCGGACCGCCAGCGGCCGTCGCGATAGACCGCGCCCCGCAGGGTGTTCCGCTGATCGATGGCTCCTTCGCCCGCGATGACATCGATATTCGCGATCCAGGCCGCGACCAGGCCGGTCTCGGCACCGTAGACCGCCGTGGGTTTCAGACAACTCTTGCCCGGCGCCGAGAGCCTGGCGATGGGACCGGCCTTGGGGGTGAGTTGGCGTCCGTGGACGGCGTAGTTGAGGCCGTCGTAGCTATCCCAGAAGGCCCACAGACCGCCGGGCGTGGCCGCCAGGGCAGGACGGTAGGAAGGCGCGCCGGCTTGGGAGAGGGTGAGTGCGTCACCCCACTCCGAGCCGTCAAAGATCCGAACCTGGATGCGCTGCGGTTGCTGGGAATGGTCTTCCCAAGCGAGCACCACATTGGGGCCCGAGACCTCTGCCGCCGGCATGAGCGAGTCGCGGCCGGGCGGGGTGAGGATCTCAATCGGCCGCCAGAAACCCTCATCCAGCCGCCGGCCGGCGATCACCCAGCGGCCCCGGCGCTGGCTCTGCCAAAAGGCCCAGCCCGAGCGCTTTCCCGTCGCCAGAAAGAGGGGCTGGTAGTAGACACCGATTCCGGCGGTGAGCTGCTGCGTAGGCGAGCGCCGGGCGTTGTCGAATCGCGCGGTGTAGATGCGCTCGTGGTTGAGATGGTAAGTGTTCCAAACGTAGGTGATCGGGCCCGAGGGGTGGAGATCGAAAACGCCCTGATGCGCCAGACCGTGGTGGTCGACGTTGACGATCATCTCGTAGGGCAGGTGCTGGGCGGCAAGATGCTGGGCGGCCATGGGGAGCGACAAAGCTAGCAGCAGCAAAGACCAGCAAATACGCATGGCAAAAATCATATCACGGTGCTCGGTGGCCCGTTGGAAGCGGCGCTGGTGGCGGTTGCTTTGGACCAGCCGTTGCTGGCGAACGAACCGGCCGGGTGCGGTTTTGTCCGGTAATGTCCGGTTTTTGGGGATTTGTTTGGTTTTTTTTGAAACGGGAAGCGGCTGAGGTTGGGTCGGGGAAGGGTTCTTGGGCGATGGATGGGGTGGCGGGGGCGATTGCGTTGTCGCTGGGTGTGGGAATTGGGTTCGTTTGGTAGACCGGTTTGGCGGATTTGGCTGAGTGGGTCTTTTGGGGGGAGGCGGTGGCGGGGGCAGGATGCTGGGCACGATGCTGATGCAGGAAGGGTGCGGCGAGATTGGTTTGGTTTGGTATTTTTTATTTTGCCGGCCGCGCTGGGTTGGTCGCTTGCTGGTGGGGCGCCGGGGGCGGCGATCGACGGCTGGCTGGCGCGGTGTATTCTGGCATGGTGTATTCTGGCGCCGGGCATTCTGGCGCTGGGTATTCGTATCCAGCTTACCGCGGGCAGGTGGGGTTGGCGGGGGCTGGCGGATGGATGTTGTTGCGAGAGCGTCGCTTAGATGGTTTGTTATCTCGTGACCCGGGTATGGGGAAGCGGTCCCCCGGCCTGCGGCCGAACGGAAAACCTTCGCTCCGGGGCGGTCGGCCTTTTTGTGCCCCTGCTGAATCCATGACTCGCGCTCTGTGACGCACTGCGGTTCCTGCGGCGAGAGTTAGGGTGCCTGTCCCTGCATTAGATGAAAATGTAAAGTGCTGAATCATAGAGACTTCTGCGGAGTTACGGTGCCTGTCCCTCGAACCTCGCGAAAGCCTTTGCAAAGGAACGTTGCTGGTCATGTCATAACGAACATGCTCAGACCGATAACGTATTTACCCAGTTCTACCCGGTTCTGACGGATGTCCGGTAGCTCGCGGGAACTATCGGACATCCTCCCGGTTGGTGAGATGGATGGCGAGCCGGGCCTCGCTGCATTCTCCGGCACCTTCACCGCAGTCACGGCGAACGGAATTTACGGTAGGGGCAATTCTCAGTCTCCGTCGCTCCCTGGGACTCAGAGGGCCGGGTGAGCGAAACCCAATCAATGCGAGCGCCAGCAACAGACCCGCAAGGAAAACTCCCATGCGTGGAGATCGCTGCGCTGTGGCGAAAGAGGTGACGCCGATTCCCAGCACAAACCATAAGACGACTTGGCCCTCGGAATAAAAGAGCGGATCGTCCGCCAGCGCCGTCACCAAGAACCCGCTGACGCCGAGCAGCAAGGCGTGCAGCAGAGAGGCTTCGACGGGGTCTTCCACCGAACCAACACGCCGCCAGACCCGCGCATACCAGAGAGACAGAGGACCATCCTTGGCGGCGACCGCTGTCGCAAAAAACGGCAAATGGGTAGGGCGGTGGAAATGACGACGATACTCTTTTACGAATCAGGGGACATTTCTATTGCCTCTTGACAGGCAGGGGCTACGCTGATTGACCCAAACTCCTGAGCTTGTTAGACTTGCGGGAGAGTGCTGGCGTAGCTCAGACGGTTAGAGCGCCTGATTGTGGATCACGCATTTAGGCGTCTCACACTAACCCTAAACCTAAGAAAACAAAGGCTTGGCGTTCTGGTTTACGCCTTCTTACAGCACTCCTTATCGGAACTCCCAAAGGAACCCCTCGCGAAAAGGGCGGTCGTAAGCAACCGTCCGTCTTCTCTCGCGCACAGAAACGCGATCGCGGCCGCAAACGCCCCGTCTCCTCCGAGAACAGGTGCGGCATCTGTCTTCTGTATCGCCGCTAGCTGGCGGGGTACATTCGGTCCAGCCAGGTCCTGAGAACGCCTTCACGGGTTTCTATGGGCTTCTTTTTTAGCGATCTGATCCCAGGACACCGCCAGTTCCAATCGGCACCTCCCAGTTGTTTTTCGTGCTAAAGTCGGATGTCTCCCCTAGCAGCCGCTTCCATGCCAGGCACACGTGGAGGCCGGGGCAAGCGGTAAGTTGTTCACGGGGCGCGAGTCAAAATCACTATCAGAGACGAGGAGGAAGAGCAGATGAGAAAACTAGTATATCGTTTCATTAAACTATACTCATCTCAGACGCGCTCTCCAGCGGCTCGAACTTCCTCCAGCGGTGAACGACGGGGGCGGCGTTGATCTCCGCGATCCCCTGCAGGATTCGTTCTCGAAGTTCCTCCCAGGACTCCACCCGGATTCGCTTCAAAAAAGTGCGCGCCATCTTCCCGAACAGCGTCTCGACAATGTTCAGCCAGGACCCGTGGGTCGGCGTATGCACGTATTTGAAGCGGTTCGGACGCGTCGCCAAATAGTCCTTCGTCTCCTTGGAAACGTGGGAGGAATGATTATCCAAGATCAATCGGATCGTGCAGTGGGCCGGGTAGGATTGGTCCAGATCCTTGAGCAGTAAGATGAATTCCCGGCTGCGGTGGCGCCGCTCCACCCGCGCTGTCACCCGACCGTCGTGCAAGTCCAGCGCCGCCAGAATCGAGCAAGTTCCCAGACGTTTGTATTCGTAATCTCGAGCCACGCAGGGATGCCGCCCCGCAGTCGGCGGCAGGTCCGGAGCGGTGTTGGCGATCGCTTGCACGCCGGGCTTTTCGTCGACCGAAACCGTAATCACGCCCGGCGATGGGCCGCCCTCGCCCGCGCTTTCATTCTGCAAGGCCACCTCGCGGTAGACCAGCAGCACCTGCCGCATCTTGGACTCAAAATCCGGGTCGCGGCGCTGCAAGTAGTACTTCACCTTCTCCGGGTGAAGAGGTTGCTCGGCCAGAATCCGATGGACGGTCGCCTTGGCCGCTTGGGCCAAGGCCGGATAGCCCGCTTCCACGGCATGCTGGCGCACGTGCCGGGCGAGCGCGCCGCGGGTCCAGAGCTCGGCGGCGTAACCGAGTTGCTTGGGTTTGCTACAGGCCAAGTGCACCACCCAGGCCTTGGCCTCTTCGCTGATGCGGGGTTCCCGGGGACGATGATAGGCATCCTTGAGCGCCGCTTCCACCCCCATGGCCAGGGCTCGCTCGATCCATTTGCCAACGCTTTTGCGCGTCATCTTCACGGCCCGCATAATCTCGGCGATCGTCTCGCCGCAATGATAGCGCCACAGAATCTCGGCTCTCTGCACCTCCCGAGCCGGAGCCTTACGCGAACGACGCAGCCGCTGCAGATGTTGCGACTCTTCGGGCGTGAGAAGCAGTTGGGGACGCTTCGATTTTCCTGCCATGCATCCAGCCTAGCAGGAAACATCCTCGTATCGATATGTTTTAATGAAACGCTATACTAGGAGCTTTGATGGCTGTACCAGCGGCGATGCTGCTATGGCCGGGGGCTGCCCGGGCCCAAGTCATAAATTGCACCGGGACGGACGATTTTTCAGCGATCCAAGCTGCACTGGCAGATGACGTCACAATTTCTCTCACCGGGGACTGCGTAGCAGAAGTGGGCGAAAGCGGGGAGGGCCAGACTCTGGTTATCTCCGACTTAAATAATGTGACAATTGAAGGGCCTGCGGCCCTAAAGCACCCTGTAGTGGACTGCACTGTATCCAGTCCGTCAAGGAATGTGTTGCGGATAGAGAATTCCCGGAACATCCGATTGCAAGAGCTGACTATCGATGGAGGGAGTGGCGTGGCTGTGGTCGATAGTACCGTCAGAATTCAGGGCGGCTTCACTGTTCAGAACAGCCGAGGAGGTGGCCTAATCGTGAGCGGACCCGGAGGAAGCGATGTGTCCTTGGATCATCGGGCCGTTAGCGATAACAACCGTCTCAGTAACAATTGTGGAAGTGGTGCGATCGTTCGCACTGGTTCGAACCTGAACATCCGCGGTGACACAATGATTGAGGGCAACGGGAGGAGCGGGGTCAGCGTATCCGCTGGAGCCAGAGCAAGTTTCAACGCGAATCCGATTAATGACGTTGCACGGCGTTGGTGCATGAATCGGTGTAAGCGAGCACGCTAGCGGCGGGGGTGGGGTCCAGTCCATCATAGAGATCGGGGGTAACGTCATGGTCGCAGCGAAGTCGAGCCGAGTCAACCGCCAGTATAAGAAGAAGTACAGAATCCGGAACTGGAGGGAGTACGAGCGTGGCCTCAGGAGCCGCGGCGACGTCACGATCTGGCTGAGCGAGGATGCAATTGCCGCGTGGGTACCACCGAAGAACGGTCTTCGCGGAGGCCAGCGGCGGTACTCGAACCTCGCGGTCCGGACCGCGTTGACGCTGCGGGTCGTCTTCAGCCTGCCGCTCCGCCAGACCGAGGGGTTCCTGGACTCGCTGCTCCGCTTGATGGGCCTCAACCTCAAGGCCCCGGACCACACCACACTCTCGCGCCGGAACCAAATCGTTGCGGTGCCGCCCCTGACCCGATCCTATGACGGCCCGATCGACTTGATCGTCGATTCCACAGGGCTGAAGATTCTGGGTTGCGGCGAATGGAACGCGCACAAGCACAAGGCATCAAAGAAACGCCGGGATTGGCGGAAGCTGCACATCGGGGTGGATGCCGAGGGGTTCATTGTGGCGGCCGAACTCACAGCGAGCAGCCGGGACGACGCCTCCACACTCCCTGCTCTTCTCGACACAATCGAGGTTCCCATCCGGCGTTTCACCGCAGACGGAGCCTACGACCACAGGTCAGTCTACGATCAACTCAGCGCGGCCGGTACAGAGAACGTCGTGATTGTGATTCCCCCTCGTCGCTCCGCGGTGTCGGCGGGGCCAACGGACGGCCCCTGGGCGCAGCGTGACACGGCTCTTGAGAGGATTCGCCAGGTCGGGCGACGAGAGTGGCAGAAGGAGTCGGGCTACCGACAGCAGGGGCGCGTTGAAAACAGCTTCTTCCGATACAAGTCCGTGCTCGGAGGCGGATTGAAGGCGAGGCACGGCAAGGCACAAAGGAGAGAAGTTGCGATCGGGTGTCACATCCTCAACCGGATGGCCGAGCTGGGTAGGCCGAAATCCTGCGCTGTGGTGTCCTGAACGAGAAGTTGGAAAAGCGCCCCCACTCGCGCCGCAGTTGAATCATGCAACAGCGCCGTCCGGCAGGTAAGATTCGCTTTCAGCCCCCTGCTTCGCAGGCCAGCCGGCCGGGTTGCCCCAGGCCGAGCCAAGTTTCTACAATACACACTGGATCAAGCCAGGCAGTGGGTTGAGCGAGGCCGAGAGCCCCACGAAGCACGAATCAGCGATTCGCGAATGAACGAGGCGCACATGTCAACCGAAAAGACTCAGAACACTCCGACTTCCAGCGAGACCAGCCCCAATAAGACCGGCCCCAATGAGATAGGCTTGGACCGGCGTACGTTCGTCAAGGCGGCCGGCACCACTGCCGCCGTCGTCGCCGCCGTCGCGCCGGTCGCGAAATCCGCCCCGGCGATGCTCACGGCCAAAGCCGCCGGCATGCAGGTGAGCTACGGCTTTATCGGACCCGGCAGCCGCGGATACCGTCTCCTGAGCCGCCACCTCCAGAACATCGACATGGGCCACTGCTCGGCGATCTGCGACATCTATGAACCCAACCTGAGCAAGGCGCTCAAGGTCTTTGACGGCAAACCGACCGCCTACACCGACTACCGCAAGTTGCTCGAACAGAAAGATATCGAGGCGGTGTTTATCACCGTGCCCTTGTTCCTGCACTACCAGGTGATGAAAGACGCACTCGAAGCCGGTAAACACGTCTTCTGCGAGAAGTCGCTCGTCTTCACGCCGGAAGAGGTTCACTCGATGCGCGCGCTGCACGAGGAGCGTCCCAATCAGGTGATCCAGGTCGGCCTGCAGCGCCGCTATAGCGCCTTCTACCAGACCGCCAAGCAGATGATCGAGAAAGGCGTCATCGGCAAGGTGACGAACGTCTATGCGCAATGGCACCGCAACAAGAGCTGGCGCCGCGGGGTCAAGGACCCCAGCCGCGAACAGCAGATCAACTGGCGCCTCTACCGCGAGTTCTCAGGAGGTTTGTGCGCCGAACTCATGTCGCACCAGGTGGACGTGGCCGACTGGATGATCGGCTCGCCTCCGAAATCGGTCATGGGCGTCGGCGGACTCGACTACTGGAAGGACGGCCGTGACATCTACGACAATATCCAGCTCATCTTCGAGTATCCGGGCGGCGAGAAGCTGATGTATAGCTCGGTGATGACGAACCGCCACATTGAGGGCCGCCGCACGCCGGGTGACGGCTGCCGCGAGGTCATCATGGGCACCGAC
Source organism: Bryobacterales bacterium (assembly GCA_965238045.1). Classification (GTDB taxonomy): domain Bacteria; phylum Acidobacteriota; class Terriglobia; order Bryobacterales; family UBA6623; genus CBDEGU01. Next base: position 188,881 of record CBDEGU010000002.1, read on the forward strand.
GGCGCCATCGAAATCACCCTCATTCCCGGCGGCGAGGGGATGTGGTTCATCGACCCGATGAAGGAGAAGATGGGCGACCAGAAGGAACAGGAAGCCTGGGTTGCCGGCGCCACCGTCGCCGACATGCTCGAACAGGGTGAGGGGCTGCCGATCGTTCCCGGTGTGGTCCCCGGTCCCGAAAGCGAATCACCCAGCATGGGCTTCATCGCGAGGGAAGCCGCCTTCGCCAAACGCTGGCTCTACAACAAGGGCATTCTCACTCCGACCGAAGAGCAGAATCCTGAGTACACCGAACTAGAGAGTTTCTTGCTCGACGTGCGGGACGGCGGCAAACCGCGTTCGGATATCGAGGTCGGTTTGCAAGACTCGATCGCCGTTATGCTGGCCAACCTCTGCATGGACGAGGAGAGGAAGATCCAGTTCGCGGAAATCGAGCAGATGGGCGCCGGTGGTGTTCAACTCAGCGGCGCGGCCAAACCAGCGAGCGCCTGAGCCCGGCCCGCTGTCCTTCCCCGGCAGGCGCCGCCGCGGGAGCCCCGCTACGAATCATTCCAGCGCACGAGGCGGCGGCCGTCGCGGTCGCGAAACTCGCCCGTGCCGACGAGGATCAGATCGTAGATCGCCCCGATGCCGAACAAGCCGAAGGTAAACAGCCATAGAAAGCCCGTGCCGATCTTGCCGACGTAGAAACGGTGCATCCCCATAAAACCCAGGAACACGCAGAGCAGCAAGGCGGCCAGGCGGGAGTATTCCGACGGATTCGCCTCGACGGGGCGGGCCACGGGAGGCGGCGGCAGAGGAACGCCCACACGCCACCCGCAGCCATGACAGAAAACGTCTTGCGGGTC
>CBDEGU010000003.1:0-55179 GCA_965238045.1 Bryobacterales bacterium
GTTCATCAAGCGCGTCAAGCTGGACGGGTCGGAGACGGACAGGGTGATGCGTGAAGCCGAAGAGATTGGCCTTCGCAGCCGCGGGCTCAAGGACTTCGCCGTGAAGTATGCGGCAGCCGAACGGCAGTAGTGCAAGCAGTACTCAAGCGTCGTTCTTATAAGTCTGGCGCGAGGCTCACGCTCGCGGGGTTTCCGGCGAACCGCCTATCTCCAACGCCGACAGCGACACGTTCGTGGAAAGGGGCCTACCATGACAAGACAGACCAAGCGTCGTGACATCCTCAAAGGCAGCCTCGCGATGGCGGGGCTGGGAGTCCTTGGTATACCGGAGTGGGCGGTTCCGGCCCTCGCGCAGGGCGAAACGCTCATGGAGTTCACCGACCTGCCGGACGAGATCAGGCTGATTCGCGGCCCCGATCGCCGCATCATCGACGTACGTCACATCGACGGCTTCTTCACGCCGATCGACCAGTTCTTCACGACGCAACACCACGGCCACCCCGAGATCGACGCCGCCACGTACCGTTTGCAGGTCTCCGGCCTGGTGGACGAGCCGCTGGCGCTCTCGCTCGCCGACCTCCACGCGATGCCAAGCCGCGAGCTCATCTTCGGATTCGAGTGCTCGGGCAACCGCGGGCCGCTGAACGGGCTGTCGAGCAACGGCCGCTGGACCGGCGTCCCGCTGCGGGCGGTGCTCGATCGCGCCGGGGTAAAAGCCGAAGCGCGGGAGTTCGTCTTCTTTGGCGCCGACCATGGCGAAGAGGCAGTGGAGTTCCGGGGGGCGACCTACACAGTCGACCAGCAGTACGGCCGGAGCCTGCCGCGCGACAAGGCGCTGTCGGACGAGCCGCTGCTCGCCTACGACCTGAACGGCGAGCCGCTCACCCGTCATCAGGGCCGCCCGCTTCGCCTGCTCGTTCCGGGCTGGTACGGCGCGCCCCACGTCAAGTTCCTCGCCGAGATCCACGTCCAGGAAGACCAGTATCTCGGGAAGTACCAGGCGCGATGGTATCGCACCCTGAAGGGCGAGATGGTCAACGGCGAGATGAAGTGGAAGGAGACGGCGATTACGCGTATGCAGCTGAAGTCGTTCATCGCGCGCGTCACCCGCGCCGCGAAGGGCCACAACGTCTTCGGCGTCGTCTTGCACGACGGCACACCGATCCGCTCGGTCGAGGTGAAGGTCGATGATGGGCCGTGGCGGCCGGCGACGCTCGATCCGGCAACGACGCGCGAGAAGTACGCCTGGAAGTTCTTCAACTACACGTGGAACGGCGCGACGCCGGGCGAGCACACGGTCACCTCGCGTGTGGCCGACGTCAACGGGGTGGTGCAGCCGACGGCGGAGGAGCTGGAGGTCAAGCGGACGTTCCTGGAGCACAACGCGCAGCTGCCGCGGACCGTGATGATCGCCTAGCGGCCCGCTGTCCTTCGCCAAAACTCCATAGCCAATCGAAATCGAAGACCGGGCTCTTGAGCGATAGTTGTCGATAACCCATCCGTCAAACAAACATATTTTTTCGTCCAGGACGCTGCGTCGGCTAGGGCTTTGGTTCCGCTGAGAGGCCGTGAGCGGTCTCAGGTGCCGGATTGGGAGTGCGATCCGGATTTTGCGATTAAGGCCGCGCTATTCATTCTCGGCCGGCGCGGGCTTGGGTCCTTTTCCCAGCGGCCACAGTTCCCAGCGGCGGACGAAGCATTCGGCCAGTTCGGTTTGCAACTGCAGACGGCCGTGCGTGGGGAACGAGTCGAACGCTTCGTTGACCTTGACACCGTTCACGAAGATCTGGATGTGGCCGCCGTCGCAGATGACGTCCATCCGCGTCCACTTGCCGTCGGGGCTTTCGACGTCGTGCTTGCCGCGGAAGCCGAGCACGTCTTTCCAATCGGGATCGCGGCCGTACCAGTTGATCCGTTTGCGGTTTTGCAGGTTGAACGTTTCGCGCTGGCCGCCCTCTTTCCAGATGACTTCGCCGTCGCGATCGCGCGCCGTTTCGGAGGTCACCGCGAGCGGCACCGGTTTGCCGTCTTTGTCTTTGCCGCTGACGAGGATGAAATCGCCGAAGCCGCCTTCGATGATTTGCGCTTCGATCGACGGCATCCAGGTGCCGTTATAGCCGCCGTCGGCGCCCACGCTGTGGATCAGCAGGCCGGAATCCTTCGTGCGCTCGGTGCGGCTGCCCCAGGTGCGCGGGCCCCACTTGATCTCCAGAATGCAGTGATAGTCGCGGTACTCTTTGCTGGTCAGCAATCCGCCCAGACCGTCGCCGGTCACGTGCAGCATGCCGTCGGTGACGCGAAACACTTTGCGCGGGTCTTCGCGCTGCGTGTCTTTCATCCAGGTGTAAAAACCGTCCAGCGACCTGCCGTCAAAAAGGCGGATGACTTTCGTGGGCCGCACGGCGCTGTCGCGCGCGTCGTCGGCCGCCGTTTGGGCAGCCGTACCGCCGACCGCTATGAGCATGGCCAGGCAGTGCAATAAGATCTTGTTCATGTTTCGTCTCCGTCGGAACTTGAGGGCGACACTGCGCTTGAGGCGAGTATCCTCGGCCTGGTAGACGACACCCATCCCACCTTCACCGAGCTTCTCGGTGATGCGGTAATGCGAGATGGTTTGACCGATCATGGCCTGCCCTTAGCCTGACGGAATTGTACCGCAGCAGGATAGCTGGTGGTAACAACGCTTCCGTTGCATCGATAGGGGTTGTTGGAGGTCGGCGATTGGCTTGGTCGTTCGACCGTTTCGGGAGCGTGGTGGATCGCCCGGATTGCGCCGACCTCGCAGGCGGGCGAATTGATGAGCATGGCCAGGCAGTGCGTTAATAAGAGGGGTCATGAGGCCTGCCATGTCCCCGGCGCGTAGCGCCAGTTCCAGCGCCGAAAGCCATGCGACCACGCGGCCTTCCCTCGCCGCACAGCGGGCATGTTTGTCTCTTGCAGGCGGAACGCCTTGAGGGCGACAACTGCGATGAGCCAAGAAACCGTTGAGGCGATCGTAGCGCCGCAGGCTCGGCCCTTGATAGACGACGTTGGAGACCCATCCAGATACTTGAGCCTTGTTCACCGATGGGCTTGAGGTCTCACTCGGATTGCGGTAATGCGAGAGGCGTTTTCACCGATCTGGCCTGCCCTTAGCCGCGAAACAACGGAATTGTAGCCGTCAGCGCCATTCCTCCCGCCGGGATAGCTGGTGGTAACTACGGCGAAGAAGCCGATCTGGGCGCCCAAACGCTTGGGGCTTGCAAGCTTTGAGAGGCCGCTGACGGTAGAAGAGTCTTTCATTGCCGTGAATCGTGCACCGGAAGTAGCACGGTCACGCCCGCCGAGGCCCTTGATCTGAGCTGGTTTCGATGGGCGGCCCTGCGACGGCCGTTTGAGGGCCTCAGTCAGCGGATTGTTGGTGCGAAGGCGATTTCACACTATCTTTCCGCGAACGAACGGCTATGTAGCTCGTCCCGTACCCCCGAGGCACCTAGTCCTGCTGCCGCTCTTTGAACTCAGCGAACCAGTTTTGGACGACACGTATCGTCGCCTGAGGCGCTTCCGTTGCGTCGTAGCCGACCTGCTCGGCCACAATGAACTTTTGCCCATCCAGTGAAACTTGCCGAAGTAGCATCGTAGTTCGGGTTGTTACGGCTGTGCCGTAGTCCCGGACGCTTCCGTTGATCGTCGAACAGCTGGTCGGCGAGCTCGCGGATTGTTGGTGCGAATTCCCCTTCCGTCGAAAGCTCGTCCCGTGGCACCTAGTCCTGCTGCCGCTCTTTGAACTCAGCGAACCAGTTTTGGACGACACGTATCGTCGCCTGAGGCGCTTCCGTTGCGTCGTAGCCGACCGCCACCACCATGAGTTTCTGCCCATCCAGTGAAACATCGTAGTTCGGGTTGTTACGGCTGTGCCGTAGTCCCGGATGCTCGAACAGCTCCGTCGGCGAGCTCGCGGAGAATTCCCCTTCCGTCGAAACCGCCACCACCATGAGTTTCTCCCCTTCCACATAGAAGAGTTCTTTCCGGCTCGGCTCCAGCGCAACTGGCCCCCGCCGCTGTTCGACACCGTTACCTTACGGCCACCCTCGGGAAACGGCTGTACATAGACTTCCGGCCGCCCTGATTCGTCCGAAACATAGGCCATATACCGGCCATTGGGTGAGAATTTGGGCGCAGTTTGCAACGAGCGTTCTTGCAAGAACGGGTGCGGCTCCCAGCCGCTGCCGTCCTCGCTGCGCTCCAGATACCAAAGATTTAACCCTGTTTCGGGGTCGCTTTTGTGGTAAAGAAGATACTTCCCATCCCTGGACCAGTCGGATGGCACCTCGTTTTGGGACGTGGCCGCCACTTCCTGCTCCTCCCCGCTGCCGTCGGCTTGCCGGAGATAGATGTCGGGATTGCCCGCCCGAAAGAACATAAACGCTACCTCGTCGCCTCCGGGTGACCACACCGGGCGAAGGTCCAATTCCGGGGCGGTGCTCAAACGTGTCCTGACCCCCCGGGCAAGATCCCAAACCCACACGTCCTGATTGGAGCCCTCCAGCACCGAAACAGCCACCCGGCGGCCATCGGGGGAGAGCGTCGCAGCACGTATTTGGTCCTTTGGTTGACCGATCTCTTCAACTTTCTTGCCATCGCGGTCGACCCAAACCAGTTGCTGTTGCCCCGACGAGCCGAACATGTCGAGGTAAACGAGCGTTTCATCCGCTGCCACCGTAGCGTAACGGCTGTTCTCTGAAACAGGGAAGGCTTCCCCGGTAGCCCGTAGCGTCTCCAAAGAAAAGGGCAGCGCCCAGAGATCGCTGCTTGTTGGACTTGTCGCGTATACCAGATGACCGCTGTTGGAATAGTTGGAATAGATAGGAGCCGCACCGGGCCCCAGAAGCTCTCTCTGACCGGTTTCCAGATCCTGGACCACCATGGTCTGTTCGTTAGGGGTTCCGAAGGTGAACACCAGGACGCGAGCCCCGGCTTCCGGGGGCAGGAAATGGGACCAGGCCAGATACTCACCAGGTCCTACTGAAGCCTGATCCAAATCCTCCGGCGCCAGCAGAAGGCCGGGTGCGCCGCCGCGCGCGGGGACCTGGTAGAGGCTGTGGGGTTGGGAGCGAGGGCCGGAGCTGAAGACGATCACCTCGCCGTCGGGACTCCAGGTTCCTCCGTGGAAATGAACGGCGGGCAACTCACAGACCAGACTCGCCAGACCACCTCGAACGGAGACCTTCTTGACTTCTGCACCGGCGGCAAAGCCGATGACGGTGCTGTCCGGCGACCAGAACGGACTCGTTGCCCCTTCGGTACCCTCGATAGCGCGCCGTTGCTCCTGGTCCAGATCCTGAATCCACAACCTTCCTTGCCCGCCGGCCTCGACAAAGGCGATGTGCCTTGCGTTGGGTGAAATCGCGAGAGAGTTGTCGAGCATACCACCTCCCCCTACGTCCGATGTGACGCTTACCGGCAGCGCAATGGCGAAGCGGCGCAGGGGAGTTTCGGCCACAGGAGTCGGGGAGAACAGCAGGAAGAAGGCGAAGGTCAGGGCGAGAAGCACACCCAGTGCACCCGCACCCAGCACAGCGGTTTGCTTCCGCCGTTGCGCGCGTTCGATCCGCTGGGCCGAGGACTGAGGCACAACCCGAACATCAACTAAACGCTTAAGCTGAGTGTCCTCGGCGCGATAAAGAACGCTGTCATCGGCTTCCTCCAAGTTTTCGATGACGCGGTACTTGGCCAAGGGGTGCTCTTCCAGATCTTGTGTTGGACTGGCCGCTTGAGGTACGACTCTCGGGCTAGGTCCTTGGCTCCTGAGAATGGTGGACTTGCCCGATGCGAGCTTCTTCTGCAGGCTGCGCAAGTCAACGAGCAGGTCTTCGGCATGTTGATAGCGTTCGTTTCGGTCTTTGGCAAGCGCTTTGCCGATGATCCACTCCAGTTCCAGTGGCAGCCCCGCTCGCTGGGCGGTGACCGGCTCGGGTTCTTCGCTGGTGATCCCGTACAGAATTGCCTCTTGGCGTTCTCCCGCGAACGGCAGTCTGCCGGCGATCATTTCGTACAGCACGACTCCGAGCGACCAGAGATCGGTGCGACGGTCGGTCTTTTCTCCTACCGCCTGCTCCGGAGACATGTAAGAGGGAGTGCCCAAGATCGTGGTTGTTTCGGTGAGCTTCGAGCGCTCGGCGAGCTGCGCCAGACCGAAATCCATAATCTTGACCTGGCCCTGGGGCGTGACCATGATGTTGGCGCTCTTGATGTCGCGGTGGACGATGCCCTTCTCGTGCGCTGCTTGAAGACCTTGGGCGGTCTGGACGGCGATGTCGAGTGCCTGGTCGAGCTTGAGCGGGCGCTGGGCGATCTTGTCCTTGACGGTTAGGCCTTCGATGAAGGCCATGGCGATGAAGGTCTCACCTTCAATCTCATCGATCTCGTGAACGGTGCAGATGTTGGGGTGATCGAGCGCGGCAGCGGCTTTCGCCTCTCGAATGAAGCGTGCACGGCCTTCCTTGTCTTCCAGTAGGTGAGAGGCAAGAAACTTTAGAGCAACCGTGCGTTCGAGCTTGGTGTCCTCGGCCTTGTAGACGACACCCATGCCGCCCCGGCCGAGCTCGGACAGGATCTTGTAGTGGCTGATGGTGGAGCCTATCACGACGCCCAATTGTACCGCTACCGGATACCTGGTGATAACAACTGCGAACTCAACCGGTCAATGCAACACTAGCGTTAAGTCGTTTAGCTGGAGTGTCCGAACGCCGATAGGGACAAGTGGCTTGCCCACAAGCCGAAGCCCCAACTCGCAACCACGTAAGTCGTTGTACTTCAACAGCGTATAAAGGGAAGCGCGGCATCCTCGCCGCTAGCCCTTTTGTTTCTTAGGCTTACACTTCACCTTCTCCATTCGCGCAAAGTGTTGCATCGATCCCTTGAGACCACCACCGTTCGCACTCGCTATCCGCCAAGGTTGTCGCTAGCCGCCTGATGGGACTCGATTTGGGCCCGCCCGGCGACGGGTTGCCGAGGCCCGTATGCCTTATTGCTCAATGGGGAATTATTTCTCGACACCTATCCGACGTTGACGCCCCTTCGTCGAACTTTCTAGCTGCATGGAGCGCAGATTACCACGGCAGCGTCCCAATGGAACGTCTCTCGCATTGGCCATAACTCTCAACAAAAGAACACGTTCGGGTTTTTGGACACTTCGGGTTTCATGCTTTCCTCATGCGAGTCAATCCCGGTTGGTCGGGTCGAGAACTGGCGCGGAAATCTGGGGTACTTGTGTTGAGAAGCCGCCCGTTATTGTTCGTCAAACGCGTGGCCTCTCGGCCTGATCGTGAGTCGAAAGGGGGCGGCGGTCTTAGTCATGAAGACACGGGTGTAGCTGATCTGCCCCAGAATAGTCATCAGGTAGTCGTCGAGAGGGGGGGCCTCTTCCTCCACGCGGAAAGTCACGATTGCCTCGGACTCGTTCGGGCCGATCGAGGTCTTGCTGCGCGACTCGTCGAAGATGACGCCCGGGGGCAGCTTGTTGAACCGCTGCAAGAGGTTCCAGTGGATCACGTTCACTTCGAAGGGCCCATCGAAGTTGTCGCGCTTGACATTGATGTTGATGGTTACCGAGTCACCGGGGCGCAACGTGACTTTGTTGGGTGAAGCTTTGAGGATTAGGTCGCTGCCTTCCGTCACCGCCACCGTCGTCCAACGGACCGGATAATAAAGGCGGTTGGAATTTTCACCGAGCACGGAGTGTGCCTGGACAATTCGCTCGATCTCTTTCGAGTGTCCGTCGCTTGTGCGCACAGTCGCTGTTCCATAAAACTCGACCTTCGTCGCCGCATCCGGGTTTGCATGTGGCGACGCCGTGAGTACGAGATTGCCCTGGTTCAGATTGGCGGGGATTGTGCTCGGCAGGAGAGTCACGCCTTTGGGCAGGCCGCGTGCGCCGAGACGGATCGATCCCGCGAAACCGTTGAGGCGCTCGACAGTGACCACGCTGGTAACCGACTCGCCGGGACCGAGGGGAAAGCGGTCTTCATCGAGCACCATGGCGAAATCGCCTTCCTGGTGGAGCGCGACCAAGTGATAGACGTGATCCGGGCTGCCGAAGAAGTTAGCGTCACGGACGGCGATTTCGTAAATCCCGTCAGCCGGCGCCGTCCACTCGATCCGGGCATCCTTATATAGCGGGTAAGAGAGGGTGTCGGGCGTCTGGCCGACGGCAATGAAGCGGTCGTCGTGGGCCGCGAGCAATTTCCCCTTGAGGTCCCGTAGTTCGAGGATGGGGTCGAGCAGGCTGCCGAAACAGCGGCTGACTTCCGTCTTGAACTCGAAACCCTGACCCCGTCGGGCTTCAAAGCGATAGCGGTCCACTTGGCCGTCTTTGCTAATGCGGCCATTGATGCCTGTGGGGATTTGGATCTTGACAGGCTTCGACGGGTCTGTTTCGAACGTCTGCGGGAGGCTGCTCAGGGCTAGCGTGGCGACGTTGGATTCTCCCCTCTCGGAAGCGGCTTGAAATGAGAAAGTCTCGTGCGCGTCGCGAGGAATCGCCAGATCGTATTCTTCGATCCCTTCCAGGTTGAAACCTTTGAGCTGCAGCTTGACGCTGGAGCCTGGGCGGACGAAGGGCGGGAAGACCGATGTGATGTGGGGGTTGGCTGCGATCGAAAGGGCGTACCACCAGCGGTCCTTGCCCGGCCTCATCATGGCTTCGCGGACGTATAGGTAATGAACCCCGCCTTTCTCGAAACGGTGAAACAGAAGCGGGTCTTCATTTTGCCGGTCGTCGGCCGAAGTCAGCTCTTCGCCTTCTTCATTGCGCAGGCTCAGTACCAGATCGGCGCGGTTTCTTTCGAGATGGGGAATGATGTGCTGCAAGGTGGCGGCGTAAGCGCGGAAAACAATCTGGTCTCCGAGTTTAGCCTCGAAGCGGTAGATGTCCACGTCGTTCAGTTCATCGAGCAGGCCGTTGATGGTAGTGGGGACATTGATGTCCTGCGCTTTCTCGATCGAGTTGTTCGGTTCGGACTCTTGGACGGTAGACGTATCCGTGACCAGCAGGCGGCCGCGTGTCGAGACACTGCCTTTTGTCAGGACGCGGAAGGTTCGCACGCCCGGGGGCACGTCATCGGCCACGGTGATCTTGACGTGCCGCCACTCGCGTGGAAAGTCAGGGAACTTCTTGTCTTTCGGGTCGCGCAGATCCTTCCACTCCAGGACCTCACCCGACACCCCTTCGCCGGAAAAGAGAAGCCGATAGGCCTCTCGAAAATTGAATCGGCCCGTGAGGAAGACTTCAGTGGTCGTTCCCCGCTGGACCGCTCCGGGGAACACGGTATCAACACGCGGGTAGCCGCGCTGTCCCGTAGCCGTGGCGCATATGAGAGGCAGCAGGCCGGAGAGCAGCCAGAAGCGGAAGCCCATCGTCATCCCCGCGCGCACACTAACAGTCTTAGTCGTTTGCCGCATGTTGAACGCCGGAGAGCCGAATACGGTCCTGAAGACCCGGCGACACCCGGTATTGCCCCTCGGGTGTTACGGCGAGCCACGCACTCGACTCTTCGGGGTCGAGAGGCTTTTGGACGAGTGTGTAGAGCAGTCGGCCCGTTTCGACCTCCCACACACGGGCGAATCCCCCGCTGCCGGCTGCGGCGAGACGTTTTGAGTCGGGACTGAACGCCACCGAGTAGAGAAGGTCGTCGGCGTCGACCAGGGTACGCAGCGGCCGGCCGGTTGCGCCGCCCCAAAGCCTCACCGTGTGGTCGGCTCCCACGCTTGCGAGCAGTTCTCCGTCCGGGCTGAAACGAAGGTCGTGAACGGTGGCGATATGTCCCGGCATCTTCCGTGCCGGATACCAGCCTCTCTCGGTGACGCTTTCTCCAATGTTGGCCAACTCCCACCAGCGGATCTCCGGAGACTCGCCGCTCGTCAGAAGGAACTTGCCGTCGGGGCTGAACGCGACAGCGAGTATCGCACCGGCTTCGGGGTTGATGGTCAGTTCTCCCTTGCCCGTCGAGCCGTCCGAAACTTTCGCCATACGATCTCCGCTTCCGCTCGCCAGCAGCCGACCCCTGGGATCGAAGGCCACGGCGTAGACGGGATCCGAGTGGTCCTTGATCTCGCCCGAACGGCGATTGTGGGAGAGGTCGCGGATCTCGACCGTCTTGTCGAAGCTCGAGCTCGCCAACCCTTGCGAATCGGGACGAAAAGCAAGGTCGAGTACGACGTCCTGATGGGCGGTGAACGAGGTGGCAAGCGTTAGTTTGGGACCCATTCGGTAGAGCTGGACAACGCCGGGAGAATAGGGCTCGCCGCCGCCCAGCGCGAGAAGCTTCCCGTCCGGGCTACATTCGAGGCTGTTCACGCTGCCCGGAACGTTCTTCAGTTCCTGGACGACCGCACGCTCGGAGAGGTCCCAAACCACAACACGACCAAATACTCCCACCAGCAACCGTTGTCCGTCCGGGGTGAACGCTACCGCCGTTACAGGCGGGAGCGGCCCCATCCTGACTAGTAGCCCCTCGGTGTAGGGTTTGGCGGCGAATCTTTCGACCGTTTCTTCCTCCTCCACAACGAGGGCACCAGGAATATCAATCACGGCGGTTTCGGCTCGGCTGACACGGAAACTGGTCTCGGCCAGAGGCTTACGGCGGCCAAAGGGAACGAAGATTTCGGTGACCTGGAGGACCAGAGGCTGGGTGACACTCGTGTCCGGCGGGATCTTCGCGGCTGCATTCTCCCCTTCCGGAGCTCCATCCCCTATCCATGTGCGAATCAGTGCGATGGACTCGGGGTCGAGCGGGGCGCCGCCGCGCGGCATGCGGACGGAAGGATTCGTTGATTCGAGCCGGCGGACCAACTCGCTGGAATCGGGGTCACCGGCGACAACGACGGAACCTATGCCGCCTCGCATGACTGCGGTATAGGAGTCGAGCGCCAGCCCGCCTGAAATCTCGGTGCGGTCGATGAAAGCGTGGTTGTGACATCCGACGCAGTTTTTCCCGAGGAGCTGGTCTACAACGCCGGCGTACTTGACGGTTTGCGCCTGCCCAGCCAGCGCAATCGCGCCGGCCCACAGCAACAAGCGAATCATGCGATCAACTCCGCGATCGGCTCCCCGCCTTTCAGCACGACGATGGGACGGTCTTCACTTGTTCTGTATTCGAGCGTCATCGGAATGCCTAAGGCGTGATAGACCGTGGCGCCAAAGTCCTGCACCGATAGCGGCCGCTCGGCCGGAAATTCGGAACGGCCGCTCGTCTCACCCAGAATGACGCCCGTCTTGATGCCGCCCCCGCCGAGCGTGAAGGCCTGGGTCGCGGGCCAGTGGTCGCGGCCGGCCTGGGGGTTGATCTTCGGCGTGCGGCCGAACTCGCCCATGCAGATGACCAGCGTACTGTCCGTCAAGCCGCGGTCCTCCAAATCCTGAAGCAACGCGGCATACGCCATATCGAGCACGGGGAGCAGCTTGTTCTTCAGGTCACGGAAGTTGTCAGTGTGCGTGTCCCAGCCGGGCATGCCGACGGTGACGTAGCGAACACCGGCTTCGATTAAGCGGCGGGCCAAGAGGCAACTCTGGCCGAAGATCGTTCGCCCATAAGCGTCGCGCAATGGGTCCGGTTCCTGTGAAAGGTCGAAGGCTTTTTTTGCGTGCGGTGAAGTGACGAGGGAAAAAGCCTTTTCGTAGTAACCATCGACCTCGGCGAGCGAGGCCAGTCGCGTCTCGCTCTTCCGGTGCCAGCGGTCGAACGTTTCGAGCATCTGTCGGCGGTTATCGAGACGCTCGAAGTCAACGCCCTCCGGGAGCGCGATATCCTTCACACTGAAGTCCGGATCGTTGGCCTTTGTTCCGACCTCCAGAGGATTGTGTTCGGCACCCAGGACGCCCGCGTTCAGGGCGTTCCGTTTGCGGAACTTATCGGGCCCGCCGACGTCCCCGATATAAACATAGGGCGGAATCCCATCTCGGTAGCCCGTGGCCCAGCTCACGATCGACCCCTGGCTGGGATAGCGGACTCCAACGCCGGAGGGCGTCGGCGCGTAGCCGCTGGTGACCAATTGGTCTGCCAAACCGTGCGTACCCTGGTTGTGGGTCATCGAGCGGACCAGCGAAAACTTCTTCGTCATCTTGGCCAGTCGCGGTAGATGCTCTACGAAGTGGATGCCCGGCGTGTCGGTCGGAATCGTGCCGAACTCGCCGCGGATCTCGCGTGGGGCGTCGGGCTTGGGGTCGAAGCTGTCCAACTGGCTGATGCCTCCGCTCAGCCAGAGCAGAATGCAGGAGACGCCGTTGCTTTTCGGCGACTTCGTAGGGTGTGTGCCGACCGCGCGGAGCAGGTCCCGCAGGTTGAGGCCGAACAAACCGAGGGAGCCGATCCGCAGGTATTCCCGCCGCGTCCAGCCGTCACATTTGCGATGTGTCACCGTAGGAATAAGGATCATGGTGATCTGTAATCCTCAGTGGTTGAACAGAAACTCTCGCGAGTTCAAGAGCACCCACAGAAGATCTTCCAGCACTTGTCTTTTCTCCTCGCTCGAAGGCGCTCCCCCTACCAGGCTAACAGCTTGCTCCATCTCCCAATCCGACGGCGGCCGGCTGACCGTCGCGTAGTACAGGTTGGAGACCACCTGCTGCGTGGGAAGTAGCGGGAACAACGCGGCCACCCGGCCTTCCGGAGACGCGATCTTTTTCTGGAGATAGGGACCGTTCATCAGATGCAGCACTTGCGTGAGGTTCGTCTCGTTGTTGCGGGAACACTCACACGGGACCAGCCGACGGGAGCGTCCGAAGGTGTCAAGGAAATCGGAAGCGATGCCCGGGTCGGGAAGCTCGATCGCACGGGTGTTTTCGGGCAGTCCAGCAAAGGTGTCGGGGACGTGCGTCGCGTAGTTGACGGCGTCGAGGAGTTGCTCCGCCATCAACCGCTTCGGCGCGTAGAAGGTGTAGAACGAACCGTCGGCGCGACTTCCCGGCGGTGGTTCGGAGTCCAACTGATAGACGCGGGAGTTGGCGATCGTGCGCAACATGTGCTTCTGATCGAAGCCGCTCCGCCGAAAGTCCTCGGAGAGTGCGCCCAGCAGGACCGGCATCGAAGGCGGGGTCGTCTCGCGCATATCGTCGAGCGGCTCGACGAGACCCCGGCCCATCAGGTATCCCCAATAGCGATTTGCGAAATTGGGGGCAAACCAGGGGTTTCGCTTGGAAGTTAGCCACTCGGCCAGGTGCTCGCGGGGGTCACCTTCGTAGCCGAAAACCTCGCCCTCGAGGGTTTTCGGGCGGATCACCTCGTGCGTGCGCGGATGCCGCACGAACCCGGTGGGCTTGAGGCGCAACGTCGGCATCGCGAAATCAAGATTGGGTTTCTGGTCGACGCGGGCAAAGAACGCAGCCATGCCGTAGTAATCTTCTTGGCCCCATTTTTCGAATGGGTGGTGATGGCATTTGGCGCAACCCAGGCGCAAACCCAGGAAGGCGACGCTGACGGCTTCGGCCGCCTCTTCCGGGGATCTGGTCATCTTGAAGAAGGCGGCTACATCCTGACTCTCAGGCTGCCCGCGAGCCACTAGAATCTCCCTCACCATCTCGTCGATGGGCCGGTTTTCACGGTGATTCCGCTTGAGCCACCGATGAAAGTTCCACATCGGCTTGAGCCCCATGCCCTGGCGGGTCACGCGCAGAATGTCTCCCCATCGCAGCGTCCAGAAAGCTTCGTATTCGGGCCGTTCGAGCAATTCGTCGATCACGCGCGCTCGTTTTTCGGGGTTCGTGTCGGCTATGAATTTTCGAATCTCTTCCTCGGTCGGCAGCACGCCGATCAAATCCAAATAGACGCGGCGGAGAAACTGCGTGTCGCTCGACAAGCCAGCCGGGCGCAGCCCGAGTTGTTTCCACTCGACCGCGGCCAACTCGTCGATGTAGTTGCGGGGTTGGAAGTCGAAGTCGGCGGCAGTTTCCACGTAGGGAACGGAGATGTGAACGACTGCGGTTTGGTCCATGTATCGAGCCACGAGCGCCGTGCGTCCTCCCCCGCCCTTGGCCGTGACCTCGCCCTGAGGGGAGACTTCAGCCACCGTCTCCTTCAAGATTTCCAGCCGGCAGACCTCGGTTACGTTGCGCACGCTGCCGTCGCTGAACCGGGCCTCCACCTGAACGGCAAATGTTTCGCCGGGCTGCAACGTTCTCGATTCGGTCGACGCCGCTAAAGAAACCAGACGAGGATCATCCGCGGTCGGCGCTGGGACTCCACCGGCGATCCAACCGAGCAGCAAGTTGTAGGTTTGGGACCGGGGAGCAAATCGCAAGCCTCCCCCATGTGGCAGGGTAAGAGTGGGTTTTCTCAGGATCAGACTCTCCGCGGGACTCCCGAGGTTGACCCGGCGCCCCTTGACGGCCTTGGCGATGGCGTCGTAGTCCGCATCGACGTCGAATCCCAAAAGAGAAAGTTTGAAGCCACCCTTCCCATACTGCGATCCGTGGCAGGCGCCTGAGTTGCATCCCATGCGGGTGAGCGTAGGGATGACATCGTTGCGGAAACTCGGCGCCTGGCCCCAGACCGGCAGTGCGCAAGCCAAGGTCAAGGCGGCGCCTAACGGCCGCCGCACACCGGCTCCAATAGGGCGGCAACGGATCGTTGTCAGCAAGGGTTTCCGCATGTCAGAACTGATACCTCAAACCGAACTGCAGGATACGGGCTTGATCGCCCCCCGCCAGGCTCCGGATCGTCCCGAAGCTACTGTTCCCTCGGTTCGTGTTCGGAGTGCCGAAGTTCGCGTGATTTGGGAAGTTCAGTATCTCAGCCCGGAACTGGATCTGGTGGCCTTCGCTGATAACGAGGTCCTTGAGGATCGATATGTCCATCGCGATCGCCCCCGCCGCGAATCCACTGCTCGCTCCGGCGTTACCAAACGTGAAGTCCGGCGGGGCGGCGAACGCGCTGGTGTCGAACCACTGCTCGATCTTCTCGGCCGTCGGACGACTGCTCGGCAGACGCGGATCGCCCACCACGTTCGCCCGATTGCCGTCAGAAAACGGGTGCTTCCGTCATCGAGTGTTGTTGTCTCGCCCGCATCTCCTTCTAACGAAAGCACATACACCCGATTTTGCCGATGGCGGGAGTCGCCAACACGAAAGTCAGCTGTACGCCCTTGTAATGTTAGCACTTAAGCTCCTCCTAGCAACAGTTGATGAACGAAGCACCTGTCGGTTGGTAAAGCCACCACTCGCAGCAAGGGGAAGCCTGCAAGTTGCAATACGCGAGTCAGTGTCGGGTCGTGCGGATCGCCGGACACTAATTGATCAGCGAACGACTGCGTGTCGAGTACAATCTCCAACAGCGGTTCACCCTCCTCGGTCTTCCGGTCGAAGGGATTAGGCCGGTCATAAGGCTGATACTTGAGTCCTGGCTCCCACCCTTCTAGAGGTGCTAGTGTCAGGATTCTCTCAAACCGTCCGTATCTGGCAATCGACCGGAGATCACGAGCGGCGCCCTGGATCTCGCGACTTTTGTCGGCCATGACCGAATGATACCCCGGATCTCCTCAAAGGCGGTGGGTCTAGACCTGGCACCTGGAATCAAAATGGCTCCTTGGATCCACCCTGACGGCGCAGTGTGTACCGAGGAATACGGCAGAAATCGACACCGAAACATCCGCAGGGGGGACATCGGCCCCTCGGGGCATGGAGCGAGCTGCGGGCCGGCCCTGCCGTGCAATTTTGCACGGATTTATGGCGTTGGTGCATGAATCGGTGTAAGCGAGCACGCTAGCGGCGGGGGTGGGGTCCAGTCCATCATAGAGATCGGGGGTAACGTCATGGTCGCAGCGAAGTCGAGCCGAGTCAACCGCCAGTATAAGAAGAAGTACAGAATCCGGAACTGGAGGGAGTACGAGCGTGGCCTCAGGAGCCGCGGCGACGTCACGATCTGGCTGAGCGAGGATGCAATTGCCGCGTGGGTACCACCGAAGAACGGTCTTCACGGAGGCCAGCGGCGGTACTCGAACCTCGCGGTCCGGACCGCGTTGACGCTGCGGGTCGTCTTCAGCCTGCCGCTCCGCCAGACCGAGGGGTTCCTGGACTCGCTGCTCCGCTTGATGGGCCTCAACCTCAAGGCCCCGGACCACACCACACTCTCGCGCCGGAACCAAATCGTTGCGGTGCCGCCCCTGACCCGATCCTATGACGGCCCGATCGACTTGATCGTCGATTCCACAGGGCTGAAGATTCTGGGTTGCGGCGAATGGAACGCGCACAAGCACAAGGCATCAAAGAAACGCCGGGATTGGCGGAAGCTGCACATCGGGGTGGATGCCGAGGGGTTCATTGTGGCGGCCGAACTCACAGCGAGCAGCCGGGACGACGCCTCCACACTCCCTGCTCTTCTCGACACAATCGAGGTTCCCATCCGGCGTTTCACCGCAGACGGAGCCTACGACCACAGGTCAGTCTACGATCAACTCAGCGCGGCCGGTACAGAGAACGTCGTGATTGTGATTCCCCCTCGTCGCTCCGCGGTGTCGGCGGGGCCAACGGACGGCCCATGGGCGCAGCGTGACACGGCTCTTGAGAGGATTCGTCAGGTCGGGCGACGAGAGTGGCAGAAGGAGTCGGGCTACCGACAGCAGGCGCGCGTTGAAAACAGCTTCTTCCGATACAAGTCCGTGCTCGGAGGCGGATTGAAGGCGAGGCACGGCAAGGCACAAAGGAGAGAAGTTGCGATCGGGTGTCACATCCTCAACCGGATGGCCGAGCTGGGTAGGCCGAAATCCTGCGCTGTGGTGTCCTGAACGAGAAGTTGGAAAAGCGCCCCCACTCGCGCCGCAGTTGAATCATGCAACAGCGCCGCTTTCCATCCAAAGTATTTTTCCGGTCGCTGAAAACCCATGGACGCCGTCGTCGCGGAAGGCGCAAAGCAGCCGGTCGCCCGCGGCCGTGATCCAGGGCCAGCCCGGGTAGTTCCCTCGGTAAAGTATTACGTCAGGTTCGCTCTTGACGGCCATAAGGATTCTCTCCGCCATCCTCGCGGACACTCCTGAACACTACACCAATGCCTTCTTAATGACGTTGCCGCGGGTTCCGGTCAGCCGCTGATCGAGGCCTTGGTAGAAGTAGGTGAGCTTGGTGTGGTCGAGCCCCATCAGATGAAGAACCGTGGCGTGCAAATCAGAGACGTGATGGACATCTTCCACCGCCAGGAAACCCAGCTCGTCGGTGGCGCCGATCGCCTGTCCGCCTTTAACTCCCGCTCCGGCCAGCCACATCGAGAACCCGCGTATATTATGATCCCTGCCTGGTTTGCCGATTCCCTCGCTGGTAGGAGTGCGGCCGAACTCGCCGCCCCAAACGAGCAGCGTCTCTTCCCACAGCCCGGTGCGTTTCAGGTCATCGATCAGCGCCGCGATGGGCTGGTCGGTTTCGCCCGCATGAAGCTTGTGGTTCGAGGTGCAATCGTTGTGGCCGTCCCAAGTGTCTTCGATGTGCCCGCCGCCGGAATAGAGCTGGACAAAGCGGACGCCTTTCTCTAGCAGGCGGCAGGTAATCAGACATTTGCGTCCGAAATCTTCGGTGAGCGAGTCATCCAGGCCGTACATTCTTTTCGTCTTGGCGTCTTCTTGATCGAGATCGACCACCTCCGCGGCAGCGGTTTGCATGCGGTAGGCGAGTTCGTAGGAGTGGATTCTGGCCGCCAGCTGCGACTCGTCGGCGCGCGACTCGAGATGCTGTTCGTTCAGCTCTTTGAGAACATCCAAGGAATGGCGCTGGGTCCGCTTACTGATTCCGCTTGGCGTGGCGAGGTCCAGCAGCGGGCTGCCTATGCTTCGGAATAGCGTCCCCTGGTAGCCCGCCGACATGAAACCCGATGTCCAGTTGGACGGACCGCTGATTGGGCCACCCCGCGGGTCGGTCATAACGACAAAGCCGGGCAGGTCGGCGTTGAGCGTTCCCAGGCCATAGTTCAACCACGACCCTAGGCTCGGCTTGCCGATGATGACGCTGCCGGTGTTCATCTGCAAGCACCCGGAAGCGTGTGCGGCCGTGTCGGTTTGAAGTGACCGAATGACGCACAGATCGTCGGCGTGCCGGGAGACGTGCGGGTAGAGGCTGCTGATTTCGAGCCCGCTCTGCCCGTATTTGGTGAACTCGAACGGAGTTTGCATCAAGTACCCAAGCGGGCGGTTGTTCGATCCGACGCTGACCTCGCCTTTGTAGGGGGTTCCGTTGTACTTGGTGAGTGCCGGTTTGTAATCGAACGTATCGACTTGGCTGGGTGCGCCGTTCATAAACAAGAAGACGACATGCTTGGCCTTGGCCGGAAAGTGTGGCGCCTTCGGAGCTAAGAACTGTTGCGCGGTAGCGGCCCCATCTCGCGTGGCGGCGGCCTGAGCCTGCTGAGTGAAAAACCCGTCACGGGTCAACAGATCGATCAGCGCCAGACCCGCGAACCCGCCGCCGGCCTCCCACAAAAACTCGCGGCGGTTGCGCCCGCAAGGAGTGGCGTTGGGTGAATATCGCCTCGATTGCCCAGCCATCGGTCACCTCCTGCATCAATCCGTGTATACAAACTCGTTCAAGTTGAAGATCACCCGGCACATCTGCACGGTTGCGTGGCGTCTCGCCATCGCGGGATCCCGCGGACGCCCGCTTGGCTCACGAATCCAAGCATTGGCCTCGCGACTCAGAAATGCTGTCATTCGGCCTCGTTCCGCCGTAGTCGGCGGGCGGGCCAAAGCCAGCAAATAGGCCCTCTCGATTTGTTTTTCAGAATCGAGCCCCACTTCCCAGACCACACGTTCGGCAAAGTAGCGGGCTTGCTCAGTGACGAAGTCGCCGTTGAATAACGTAAGAGCCTGTGGGGCGACGCTGGTTACTGCCCGCTTCGCCGTGCTGCGGGTGGTGTCGCACAGATCCAGCACTTCCAGCATCGGTATCACCATCGACCGTTTGATGAACGCGTAGATCGTTCTTCGAGAAGCCTCGTTTTCCTCCGACGCTTTCCAGATCTTGTCGGGGTCGCTGTGTCCTTCGAGCGCCGCCTCGGAAATAGGCGGCAGCATACTGGGCCCGTACATTTTGCGGTTCAGGCGCCCCGTGACCGCCAGCATGGAATCCCGGATGGCTTCGACTTCCAGCCTGGTATAGGGCACGCGCCACAGCAAGCTGCTTTCCGGATCTTCGGCGCCGTATTGAGCGTTCCATTGTTTGCTCATGCGGTAGGTATTGCTGGTCAAAATCAGCCGGTGCAGCTTCTTCAGCGACCAGCCGTTGTCGATGAACCACGTCGCCAGCCAGTCCAGAAGCTCGGGATGAGTCGGTGGCTCGCCGATCTTGCCGAAGTTACTGGGAGTTCGCACGAAGCCTTCACCAAAGTGGTGCTGCCAAACGCGGTTGACGATGACCCTTGCCGTGAGCGGGTTGTCTGAATTGGCGATCCAGCGGGCCAGGGTCAGGCGGCGCAGGCTGGTCCGGCGCGGGGCTGGGAAGCGGGGCTGGGCGTCGGCCAGTACTGCCGGGACCGCTGGTGAGGTCTCGGGACCGGGGTTACGCGCGCTGCCCCGGATCAGCAAGTGAGTCGGCGGCGGCTCCGGCAAGGGCTCGTGCATGAAGTAGCCCCGCGGCAAGTCCGGAATCGATTCCCGCAGCGGAACGATGGCTTTCCCTATTTCGGTGATTCTGTTCTTCAGATCTTCGGGAAGATTCTTCTCGACCTCGCTTTTGAGCCGGCCGCTATTCCGCTTCACGAGTCTTTCCTGCTCGGCGGTTCGCTTGCCGGCGTCTGTGAGGAAGGCTTTGACAGACGCCTCCTCCAGTTCGCTTTTCCCTTCGCGAAGAAAGGCCGGCCAGTAGCCTCGCTTGAGGGCTTCGGTTTGTTCCTCCAACGGTTCGATGCGGCTCTCGATCTTGGCCACCTCGTCCAGCTCCGCCCGTGAGCCGAGCGGCAGATCCAGCTCCGTCCGGCCGTTTTGGGGACGGACCAAGCCATCGAAAATCGCAACCATTCCGTAGTAATCTCGGGCGGTCAGCGGATCGAACTTGTGGTTGTGGCAGCGCGCGCAGCCCAGCGTCAGCCCGAGAAACACCTGCGATGTGGTTGTTACGATGTCATCGAGCTGGTCGAAGCGGTCTTGCGCAAAGTCGGCGGGCTCATCGTCCCAAGGGCCGAGCCGGTTGTACCCAAGGGCGATCAGCGTCTCGGGCGAGACGTCTTCCACTTCATCACCCGCGAGCTGTTCGATGACGAACTGGTTGTAGGGCTTGTCGCGGTTGAACGCCCTAATGACGTAGTCGCGATATCGCCAGACATGAGGCTTGGTGCGGTCGCGCTCATAGCCGTTGGTCTCGGCGTAGCGCACGAGATCGAGCCAGTGCCGCCCCCAGCGTTCGCCGTAGCCGGGACGCTGCAATAGATCGTCGACAAGCCGGTCAAAGCTCTCGGGCGAGGGGTCTTTGAGGAGGGCTTGTTGCTCCTCCGGGGTCGGAGGCAGGCCGATCAGATCAAGGTAAAGCCTGCGCAATAGCGCCCGCGGCGTTGCGGGGTCGGCCGGCTTCCAGCCCCTCTGCTCAAGTTTCGCCAGAACGAATGCGTCGATCGGATTGCGGACCCAAGCCGCGCCCCGAACTGCCGGTACACTTGGCCGCCGCACAGGTTGAAACGCCCAATGGCCGGAAGCAGGACGAGCTGACTCAGATGACAGCTCCGCGGCAGCACCCGGATACAGGGCGCCCTGGTCGATCCAGGCCCGCAGTAGTCCAACTTCATCGGGCGCCAGCTTGTCGCCCTCGGGAGGCATCACCACGTCGGGATCGATTCCGGCTACGTAACGAATCAGGAGACTGTTCGCGCTGTCTCCCGGGACGATTGCCGGAATGCCGGACTCACCACCACGGATGGCGTCGGCACGCCGGTCCAGACGCAGCTTTCTTAACTGAAGCTGCTCGCCATGGCAGGTGTAGCAGCGGGTCTTCAGAATGGGCTGAATGTGGGTGGTGAAATTGACCTGGAGGTTGGCCGCTGGAGGTAGTTGCTTCGCGGTTTGGGCCTGGCAGAGGACCGCCAGTAGCATCCCCAGCAAAATCGCACTAGACATGTCCCACCTTCGGGTCTATGGTATCAGGTTGTGCCTATCGTAAACTCCGTCCGCGTTGAAAAGCTTAACGGCGTGAACTGATAGGCTCTGGGTCCACGCATCGCATCGTGATTCCCCTGTGGATCGGGCTGCGGTCGCTTGATATCCGATAGCTTCACCCCTGTTGCTCAACTCTTTCGACCGGCAACTTGCTTGGGTTTTGGAGATAGCTAGGGCCTTCCGTGCAATAGAACGATTCGTCGGGGCTGTGGTAGCGAAGATCAAGCATCGGTGTCGGCAGGCGCTTGTGGCCCTGGAGGCGAGAATCCAGAGCGAGGTCAAGGATGCCGCTAACCAGCATCGTCCGTTCGGCTGGATAGGTCGCCTTGCCAGCATAGAACATTCTCTCAATGTTTTTCAGTTGACAAACAAAGTGGTAGCCGGAATAGGCCGTGTGTTCCAGGTACATCAGCGTGGAGACGGGTTTGGAGCGTCCTTCGACCTCGACAGCTACTGTGAAATCCCGCAGGTAATTGTTGAGCATAAACCCGGCGGTCTGAAGACCGTCCCTGTATTCGACGAGGAAGACTGCGGGGTGCTCGACGATGCTGCGGGGCCGTTCCGGGTCATAGGTCTCTGCCGCGTGCGGAACGGCGTGCTCAAACAGACGCTTGGCCCACGGCGTTTCGTCCAAAAAGTTCCAGACCTTCTCGTCTTCAAGGCACTGCACCGATTTCACACCTGTCTCCCCGCCTTTGCGGCGTTCGACCATGCATTGAATGGACTCCAGCAGGTGCAGGCCGTAAGAATCAAGACCGCCATAGGCGACACCCACGGCGCGCTTCACTGTAGCTCCGTAGGGAACGTCCACGGCGGGAATGCGCCACGTCACCGGCAAAGAGGATTCCGCCATAAGGGGAAAACCTAGTTCTCTGGAAAGTGCAACCATTCGCTGGGCCTTGCGCCAATCATAGGAGAGGTGCTTGTCGCTGAAGACCGGTACGGTGTGGCCTGTTTGCCGAAAGGCGTCCGTGATTTCAAGAAAAGCTTCGAATCGGGGATAAGGGGTCTGACCTTTCTCATTCGGGGGATAGTTGCCATGCTCCCCAATCAGCAAGACGCCGTCGACGGCCAGCTTGTCCCCACCCAGCGTGAGAGCCTCATAGATCGAACGAAAAATAGGAACGCCATTTTTTTCTGAGACGCGGCGGCTGAGGTCGTTTTCTGGTTGCTGCGCCACGTAGAGAGATACGATCTTCGAGCGCGGCCGGGTTGGCTGATAGGGAGGAGGAAGCCGTTGTTGCGAAAAGGATGCGTTGCCGCGGTTCGTCCGGAAGGATTCGTAGCCGTCGAAATACTTCGCAAACATGACATGCGCATGAGACATCGGCGTGTAGGCAAAGCAGATCCCGGCAAGCTTTCGCTGGGCGTCCGAACTCTGTGCGAGGGCCGAAAGCGGCTTCGAGGCGGATGCGGCGGCCGCGGCAAGAAAACCTCTTCGGCTGATCATGGGGTTTCTCGATGGTTCCTATCGCCGAGCATGGCTTGAGACTCGCTGCTAGTGTAGCTGTACCCCGGTCGAAAAGCTAGCAGCCCGGCTCCTGCCACGGCTGCTGGCCGGCGAACTGTCTCGCGCTAGCCATTTCGCTGCGATTTGGGGTCACGAGCGCTTGCCTCCTACAACCTGCCCAACATCTCCGCTGCTTTGTCCTCGTAAATCTTCTGCCAGTGGGGCGCCAGCATGCAGTCGCTGTCCTCTTGCGCTCCGCCGGCGTTACGCAGCTGTTCCGTGGTCGGTGCGTAATATATGTAGCCATTCGTATAGCCGGCAACGAAGGTCAGGTCATGCGGAGACTTCTGCTTGATATTGAGTCCGATCCGTACGGTGAGTTCTCCTGGAAACGTCGTCACCACAAAATCCCCGATCCTCACCCCCATCAATTCGACATCGAGCGTTGGCTTGCCGGCGGCCAAAAACTTGGCCTGGTGTTTCCGCAACAGAACCAGGTTGGTGTTCATCCTGGTCAGTTGTTCCATGGTATGGATATTGCGAACATACTGCTTCATGGCCTCCCGGTTGTCGGCGTCGAGCTTACGCAGGCCGTCGCGCCCCAGCATCTTTTCGTGCAGATAACCGTGGGAATAGTACGAGGGAAACTTGCTCCACACGTTGTACTTGACGGCCAGCGGAAGGAAGGTCTTCAGATTGAGAGTCGTTCCTTGCAGGGACTGCATCAGACGCGTCCGCTCCGATTCCATCCCGGCAATGCGCTGCGCGGTATCGGCTCTGGGAAGTTCAATCACCTCGTTGAGCACTTTGAACCGGCCAACTTCGCGGGTCCGTATTTTTCTCACTGCCCGCAGCGCACTGAGCCCCAGCATGTTTCCCAGAGGCTCCGCGTCGAGGGGATGATCGACGTGCTTATAAAAGATCGGATTGATGTCCCCGGCGCTGCCCTGCAGGAACAGGGCCATCGTACCGTCGTCCAAGTTGTCTTCGAGTACTTTCGAAGCAAACCCAACGATGTCCGCGGTGTTTCCGCCGCTCGGAACCCCCTGGATCGGATGACACGCGAAATTGTAAACCACGGCCAAGGTCCGCCCGTCTTCCCTGTCCAGCCGCAGAAGGCCAATTTCGGGGTCCACCGGGCCCACCTCGGCGACCTCTTCGTCGGGCGGAAGCGAGTAGGCTCGGCGGACATCCCGCTCTTCGCCGCTCTTGAGTTTGAGGCGGCGATTTTCCATGATGCGGTCCTCGTAGCCGCTGCCGGCCCCAGCCCTCACCGGGACCATATTCCGCAGAGCCTCCTTGACCGCCTGGAACGTCAGCTCGTCCACATCCGGGCGGACGACACCGTGGCAATGGCTGGCATTGATCATGACGTTCGCCGGCGCGATGCCGAGTTCTTGCTTGATCCGCGAGCGAACCGTCGGCAGGTAGTCATTGCCGATGTAACCGATCTCGCCGATCGCGACGGCGTCGACCGTAATAATCACCAGCGTCGTCGTGTCATCTTTCAGCACGAGAGCCTTCACATACAACGGGTCATTGACCGGTCCAGCCTCTCGGTCGGTAATGTCCGCCTTGGCGACACCGGCCCGCAGTTGAGCCGCACTGGCAACGCCAGCCGCCAGTAAACCGGCGAAGACTAGCGCGGCTGCGATGAGCGCCGTTGACTGCCGGTTCCGGCGGCGCCCCCTCTTGAGGCCGGAGGGCTGGGCCTTGCGAAACCTCGCGAACGGAATTGTGTTCACCATGATGGAAGCCTTCTTCGAGAGAGTGTAGGTCGTGTTTTATCCGTGATCGTTGTGGCGGGCTGCTAGTGATCTTTCCATGTCTCCATCGGAAACAGGCTGACCAAATCCAGAACCGCGAGCGGGACTTCGCTGTCATAGGGCTCGCCGTAGGCCACGCCGATTAACGAGCCGTAATGCCCGAGGTTCGCTTGGATCGAGTCGAGAAACCGTTCCGATGCGATCCGCACCGGAAAACCCGTCCGCGGCGAGTCGAATTGCGAGCGGTAGCACCGCACAGCTTCCATCCGCCGGTCGATCACGCTCGAAATGTCGATCACGAACTTCGGCGTCCCGTGCTGGCTGCCCATATGCCCGCTGCCCGTATGCCGGCTGCCCATATGATAGAGCAGCGCCTTCGGCCTCCAGGGTGGCAACGCGGGCAGGTACTTTCCGATCGAGCACAAGTAAAAGCTTTGCCGCACCAACTCGGCCACCGCCATATGATCGGGGTGGTGGTCTTCCCGCGGCGGTGCGATCACCAGCGTGGGCCGCAGTTCCCGGACCAGGCGAACCACATGTTCGCGGTTTTCGTCCGTGTCGCGAAGGCGGCCGTCCGGTAAACCGAGATTGCACCTCTTCGTTAGACCCAGCACCCGGGCGGCTTCGGCGGCTTCCCGCTCGCGGATCTCCGGCGTGCCCAAGGTCCCCAACTCCCCCCGCGTCAGGTCGATGACCGCCGTGCGGCGCCCCTGCTCGGCGGCCAGCAAGAGCAAACCACCACAGCAAAGCTCCGCGTCATCGGGATGGGCCGAAAAAACGGCCAAGTCAAAGGGAGCGTCTTGCGCTGTGGACGACATAGTAGACCGAGAGTAGATGGGAATGGGGAACAGCGCGCACTCTAATGATGGCGCCAGCATAACAAGAATGGCTCCCTCCGAGCGACTAAGAAGCCTTGGATGTCAAGAGGCAATAGAAATATCTCCTCTGGCGGGGCACTAGAAATGTCCCCTTGAGCACTGGAGCACTGAGCTCATGAGTCCCTTCGCCTTGCGAACCGGACGGTTATTTTCGCGACGCCGAGGGAGCGGTCCGTCCGTAAGGTGATGTGCCCTGTTCAGCGCGGAAACACGAACTCTTCGCGGCGGCCGGGTGTATACTGTGGGCGCACCAGGGCCACTATGGAAATCCTGCCCTGCACGAGTGAGGAGATCATCCATGCTGAGTCGCCGCGGTTTCCTGCAAACAGCCGCCGCCGCCACCGCCGCGGGCTTCCTGCCCGAACATTCTCAAATCCTGAAAGCCATGCCGCAAGCCGAAAGCGAATTCGGCAAGGTGAAGATCACCGCCGTCAAGACCGCGTCGGTGATGATCAAATACCCGGCCCACCTCGTTAAGATCGAGACGGACGCCGGCCTCTTCGGCATCGGTGAGGCCTTCAACCGCGACGGCATCCTCGGCCACATTCAGGCCCTCAAAGGTCTAGTCATCGGCCAAGACCCTCTGCAAGTCGACTACCTCTACCAGCGCATGGTCGAAGCCAAACTCGGCGCCGGCAGTTGGACGGGCACGCTCTCTTCCTCCATCTCCGGCATAGAATTGGCCCTCTGGGACCTCGCCGGGAAAATCCTGAACGTCCCGGCCTACGTGCTGCTCGGCGGCAAATTCCGCGACAAGCTGCTCATCTACCACGACACCGGCTCGCCCAAAACCCCCGACCCCGCCGCCTGGGTCGAGGAAGCACAAAAATCCGTCGCCTACGGCTTCAAGGCTACAAAGTTCGACCTCGATTGGGAGGGACGCGGACAGTGGATCGCCGGCAAACCTTTCCGCTATCGCGGAGAAGTCTTCAACCGGGGAATCTCGTCCCTCGAGATGGAACAGTGGTTGAAGATCCTCGAAGCGATCCGGCTGGAATTGGGGCCCCACTACCCGCTAGCCATCGACCTCCACTTCAACTACAACATGGGCGATTCGATGCGCTTCGCACAGATGGTCGAAGGTCTGAACCTCTGGTTCATCGAAGACCCCATCCCGCCGCAGAACGCCGACGCCATGGCGCGTTTCACACGCTCCTGCCCCATTCCAACCGCCACCGGCGAGAACCTCTACTCACGCCACACCTTCCGCGACTTTATCGAGAAGCAAGCCTGCGACATCATCCAGCCCGATCCCCAAAAGGTCGGCGGTCTGCTCGAAACGAAAAAGATCGCCGACTGGGCTGATCTCTACTACATCACCATGGCCTGCCACAACATGTGTACGCCCGTCGGCACCATCGCCAACGGCCACGCCTGCGCGGCCATCAAATCCTTTGTCACTCTCGAATCCGATAGCGTCGAACTCGGCTACTGGGACGACATCATCCAGACTGAAACCGGCAAGGTCTTCCACGACGGCTATCTCGAGATGACCAACAAGCCGGGATTCGGCATCGAACTCAACGAGGATGTGTGTCGCGCACATCTTGCCGAAGGATCAGGCTATTTCGAGTAGCGTGAGCGTCCGGCAGCCTAAGTCGATTCCGGCTCGGCTCCGAAAACCTCCCGAAAAGCGACGCCCAGATCAGCCAGGGCCCGGCTCCCGTCGCCCTCGAAGCTCGACCCGTGCATGATCGCCAGCCGCTCCGGCGCGAGCGCCGCCAGCTTGTCGAACAGCGTCGCCGTGTAGTGCGTGTAAGGAGCGTAATCGGCGAGCGGGCCTGCTTGGTAGTCCTCCATCGCCTCTTTGGATCTTCCCACCACGTCTGATGTCGTCAGCGGCTCGACGTCGCCGACTTGGTGGAAAAGGTCTGAGCACAGCAGCGTCTTGGTGGTTTGTTCGAACAGCACCGCCGCATCCCAGCCGTGCGGCAAATGGGGAGTCCGGACAAGCTGGAAGCGATATTTCCCCGTATCGAGGGTCTCGCCGTCCGCCATCCCCCGCGCCGGTCTGGTCGCAAAATCATTGACGCTGACCATGGCGCCAAGCAGGCTGCAAGCCGCCTCGGCGTTAGGCGCCAGCTCCAGCCAGCGGTTCAGCGACCCGCATTCGTCAGACTCGAAGTGGCTGAAAGAGATCCAGCGGAGTGTGGCGGGGTCGATGACTTGCGCCACTGCCTCCCGGACGTCGTCGAACATCATGTTTAATCCGGCGTGGAAGAGCAGCGGCTCTTCGTCTTTTACTAGGAAGTGATTGAACTGAAGCTGAAACTCCGGCGCGAACACTGAGATGCGGTAGAGATCAGGACCGACTTCGTCAACCTTGGACATTTTCCGTTCCCTCCTGCTTACAGATAGCGGCAAAGCAAGTTTAGCACCGCCGGGCTCGACGGATCTTCCGCGTCGATTCCTGGGCGGAACGCGATATCCCAGCGTGAACGGGGTCGATGGCCTGGCCAGGCCGGCCGTTGACCTCGGCCCGCGAGCGTGAGTACAATTGCCTTGGCTTCCAGGCCCCAAGAGGAGGATCAACAAATGGCTATGACCAGCCCTGGCGATACGATGGAGGCATTCCTCGAAGCGTTTAACTCTGGCGATGTCGAAGCGGTGCTCACTATCTATGGGCCCGACGGCGTGTTCGTCACCGAGGACGGCCAGGTACTACAAGGCACGGAGTCGATCAGGGAAACAATCACCGGTTTCATGGCCATGAAGCCGCACCTTCAGATTGACAAGAGCACGACAATCTCCGCTGGAGACATCGTGGTGAACGTCGTGAAGTGGACTCTAAAGGGAACCGGACCCGACGGAGGCGCTGTTGTGATGGAGGGGAGCGGTTTCGACGTCATGCGGCGGCAGGCCGGCGGATCTTGGAAGATGGTGATCGATAACCCCTGGGGCACTGCGATTCTCGACTGAAGCAGGCTCGCGACACCCCTCCAAAGCCTCACCGAGTCCGGTACGTGGACAGACCGCGATATCCACTGAGATATGTCAACATCTATCCGAGGAGGCGAGCCACAGCGTGGTTTTCCGGCGCTCGGTCCTGCTAGCGATCACTTAACTGTTTGGCCACACCACCCGGTTTGAAGCGCGGATAGTACGTCCGATACCCCAAGAGTCGTGCCGTCGGCCCGATGGCCTGGAACAGAAGGCGCTGCACTGCCACCGGGGGATCGGCCAGCCACGAATCGTAAACAGGGCTGAAACGAGACATCTGAAGCAACGCCGCGGGAGGCTGCTGATGAGTCGGTTCTTCGTCAAAGAAGCCGTAAGCTTGTATGAGAAAAACACTGAACGGCTCGGGGATTCCGTACTCCTCGGTCAGCGGACCGCGTACGACTACCGGCTGGTTCGTTTGGTTGAAAGGCTTGTGCGGCGTACCGGGCTCGACAAGAAAGGACTCTGACGGACCCAGTTCCATGACTTCACCGTTCACCAGCAGGCTCAGCGTGCCCTCGGCGACCATGAATCGCTCCGAGAACGACGTATGGATGTGTTCGGGTGGCCCCGGCGCATCGGAGTGCAAGGTCACCTCAAGCCAAAACAATCCTTCCTCGCGTTTCAGGATCCGCTGCTCGAACCCCTCTGACTCGCTCGTAAACACATATCCGACGGGCGGGTAGTAGGACTCGTCGGGCGCCGACTCAGGAAAAACAAATCGGTCGAGTGCGGTCCCTCCGATCAGATAAAGCGCCACCAGGGAGATCGACGTCTTCACGATTCGTTGCATGGGACTCCGAAACCCCGCTGTGAGCCGTTCGGGGAATTGTAGTGGCTAAGGGTCTGCCCACCCACGACAGGTCAATTCTACCCCTCAGCTCCTCTGCGGTGGGTTACTGGACGGAAGGCGATATAGCACTGAGATATCCCGACAGCTATTCGCAAACGGTCTCTATGTCATTTTCCTTAAGCAACTTAGTCCTGCTCGCGGTTGCGGAACTCTTCGTACCAGTTTTGGACGACGCGGATGGCGGGTGGCTTGTCAGACGCGCCCTCAACTGCCTCCCTGAGGACGAAGCGCTGCCCGTCCGCTGAAACGTCATACAACTGGTCGGGGCGGGTCGACCTCAACCAGCGATCGCGAAACAGCGGCTTCGGTGTTCCCGGCGAGAAGCCTTGGGCCATCGAAACCGAGACCGCCATGAGTTGGTCCCCTTCGACGTAAAACAGTTCCCTGCCGTCCCTTCGCCAGCGGGGTTGCGTGCCCCCGTTGATCGAAACCTGCCACTTGCCCCCGCCCTCGGAAAAAGGCCGGACGTAGATCTCCCTTCGACCCGATTCACTCGACACGTAGGCGACATATCGGCCGTCGGGCGAGAAGACCGGGATTCTTTCATCAGCCGCGGTCCTGAGATAAGGGACCGACTCATATCCATCCCCGCCTGCCTTGGGCCTGAGGTACCACAGATCCGCCCCTCCACTTCGCCTCCCCATGTAGATCACAAACTTACCGTCGCGCGACCAATCAGGAGTCGTCCCCGCGGCATCCTCGCCACCCAACAGGACGGCTTCGCCGCTGCCGTCGGCGGGTTTGCTGAAGATGCCCTCGCTCCCTCCGCGGTTCGAGCGAAAGGTGATCTGCTCGCCCGAGGGCGACCAGGCCGGATAGAGGTCTATGGCGGGATCGAAAGTGAGCCGTGTCTTCGCCCCGCGCACGACATCATGAACCCAGATGTCCGCGTTGCCGTCCGCGTCCGTAGCTGCTACCGCCACGCTCTTGCCGTCCGGGGACAAGGCCAGATGCACGATGTTTTCCTGCGCCTGCCCGATCGTCCCCAGGCTTTTCCCCTCCCGGTCTCGCCACACCAAGTTCTGGCCTCTGCCGCCGCCGTCGAAATAGACCAGCGTTCCGTCTTGCGCCATGCTGGGGACGCGCCCGGCTTCAACGATCGGGAAGGCTTCTCCAGTGGCAGTCAGAGTCTCCAGCGAGAAAGGCAGGGCTCGCAGACCGGAGGTCTGATCGAGGCTCTCCCGGTAGACCAGGTGGCCCGAAGCTGAGTAAACGGCCAAGAGTCCGGAAACCAGTTCCCAGCGCTCGCCGGTTTTGAGATCCAGGATTCCCAATTTGAGATCGATTGGGGTAGGACCGAACGTGTAGACCAGCCCCAGCGAGCCTTCGGTCACAGGCAGGAAGCGAGGGAACCAAAAGGCTGTATTACTATTGCTTTCGGCCTCTTCCGGTTCAAACAGAAGCTTCGGTTCCCCGCCTCGGGCGGCTATCTCGTACAACTTCAGGCCTGACGAGAATACGATTCGATTGCCGTCAGGACTCCACGAGGCCCCAAAGAAAGGCCAACTTTGGCTCGGCAACTCGCACAGTGTGATCGGATTGCCGCCGTCGAGCGAGATCCGTTTCAGCTCTCGGTCCGCCCCGAAGACAATGGACTTGCTGTCCGGTGACCAGTGGCCGCCTCCAGCGCCCTCCGTCCCTTCCAGCTTGCGGATGGACTCACTATCCAGTGGCCGCAGCCACAGAGCGCTTCCCCCTGCCGTTTCGGCCCCATAAAGGACGTACTTGCCATCGGGAGAAATGCGGCCGCCGGTGAGACCCTCGGGGGAAAACGAGAATCGCCGTAAAGGAGGTTCGGCACTTGGGCCAGGAGAGGACAGCCAGAAAAAGGCGAAAATCAGGGCGAGAAGAACGCCTAGCGCCGCGATCCCAAGTAGCGCCGCTTGCTGGTGCCGTTGCACGCGTGCAATCCGCTGGGCCGAGGACTGCGGCACAACCCGCACCTCAACTAAGCGCTTAAGCTGAGTGTCCTCGGCGCGATAGAGAACGCTGTCATCGGCTTCCTCCAAGTCCTCGATCACGCGATACTTGGCCAGGGGATGCGGTAGCGACAAGCTCTCAGCTTGTCCTGCTCTTTCTTCTGGACCGGCAAGAGTGCTGGTCGCTACTCCGGTGCGTAGGATCGTTGCTGTGCCGGACTTTTGTTTCTCGCGCAGCGTCTCCAGATCCAACAGCAACTCGTCGGTATGCTGGTAGCGTTTCTCCCGGTCCTTCACCAAGCACTTGCTGGTGATCCGTTCCAACTCCATCGGCACGCCCGTCCGCAAGGCCGTCATCGGTTCGGGCTCTTCGTGCTGGATCGAATAGGTGATCGCCTGATAGTAGTGGCCTTGGAAGGCCCGCTGGCCCGTCACCATCTCGTAAATCACCACTCCCAGCGCCCAAAGATCAGTGCGGTGATCCAGCTCCATCCCCTGCGCTTGCTCGGGCGACATGTAGGAGACCGTGCCCAGCGCCGTGGGCCCCTGGGTGAGCTTCGAGCGGTCCGCCAACTGCGCCAGCCCGAAGTCCATGATCGTGACCAGTTGCTTGGCGCCCTGCGGGGTGACCATCAAATTGGCGGGCTTGATGTCCCGGTGGACGATCTTTTTGCCATGCGCCGCCTGCAAACCTTGCACTGTTTGGATGGCGAAGTCGAGCACCTCGTTCAGCTTCAGCGGACCGGCTTCGATCTTCGTGTCAAGGCTGGCCCCTTCAAGGAACGCCATCACAATGAACGTTCGCCCGGCGGCCTCATCAATCTCGTGGACCGTGCAGATGTTTGGATGATTCAGCGCCGCGGCAGCTTGAGCTTCGCGGATGAACCGCTCCTTGGCTTCGGTGTCACTGAGCAAATGAGGCGAAAGAAACTTCAGCGCCACCGGCCGCTTGAGCTTGGTGTCCTCGGCCTTATAGACGACGCCCATGCCGCCTTCACCAAGCTTCTCGGTGATATTGTAATGCGAAATAGTTTGACCGACCATGGCGACTTAGTCCTGCCCGCGGTCTTTGAACTCGGCGAACCAGTTTTGGACGACGCGGATCTTTGTCTCAGTCGCCTCTGCGCCCACTTGCTCTGGCAGGATAAACCTCCGCCCATCCGCGGAAACATCGTATGTCGGGAGATGGCTGTTCCTTCTCAGGGCTGGATGCTCGAATAGCCCTGCCGGTGAGGTCGCGGAAAACTCCCCTTCCGTCGATACCCCCACGACCATGAGCCTTTCTCCTTCTACATAGAAGAGTTCTTTGCCGTCCCGGCTCCAGCGCACCTGGCTCCCGCCGTTATTCGACACCGTCACTTTGCGTCCGCCCTCGGGGAACGGCTGTACATAGATTTCCCGCTGCCCTGATTCTTCCGAGATGTAAGCTACGTAACGGCCATTGGGTGATAACTTGGCAGCTGCCTGATGGAAGCGTTCTTGCAGGAAAGGGTGCGGCTCCCAGCCGCCGCCGTCCTCACTGCGTTCCAGGTACCAGAGATCATACCCGGTTTCGGGGTCCTGTTTCGTGTAGAGAAGATGTTTCCCATCTCTGGACCAGTCCGATGGCCACTCGTTTTGGGACGTGGCCGCCACCGCCAACTCCTCTCCGCCGCCATCGGCTGGCCGGAGATAGATATCGCTATTGCCGGATCGACGGGACGCAAACGCTACCTCGTCGCCCGCGGGTGACCACAGAGGGAAAAGGTCCAATTCCGGAGCTGTGCTCAAACGTGTCTTGACCCCGCGGGCAAGATCCCAAACCCAGACGTCAAGATTTCCGCTCTGCGACACCGTAACCGCCAGCCGGCCCCCATCGGGGGATAGCGCCGCCTCAAGTATTCTTTCCTGCGGCAGACCGATCTCTTCCACTTTCTTGCCATCGCGGCCGGCCCAAACCAGTTGCTCTTGCGCCGAGCCGAAGCCATCAAGGTAAACCAGCGTATTATCGGCCGCGACTGTGGGCTGGCGGCTGTTCTGGGCAATAGGAAAAGCCTCCCCCGTCCCCTGCAATGTCTCCAAGGAAAACGGCAGCGCCCAAAGATCGTAGACGTTGCGCTCTGGCTGGTACACCAGATGCCCGCTGGGCGAATAGAACGGCCGGTCGCCAGGCCCCAAAAACTCTCGCCGACCGGTGTCGAGGTCTTGGAGCATCATTTTCGAGTTGCCCGCACCCCCGAATGTAAACACCAGCACTCGAGAGCCTTCCTCGGAAGGCAAGAAATGAGGCCGTGAAATGGGGCCGGTCGGCCCCTCTGACGACCCATCGGAGTCTTCCCGCCCAATCAGTGGAGAGGGAACGCCGCCCTGGGCCGGGACTTCATGGATGATGGCGGCCGCGCCATTGGCGGTTTGTGAGCTGAAGACGACGGAGTCGCCATCGGGACTCCAGGACCCCCCGTAGAAGCGCCGCCCGGGCAGCTCGCAAAGCCGCATTGGCGGGCCACCCTGAACCGGCGCCTTTTGGACTTCTCTCCCCGCGGCAAAGCCGATGAAATTACTATCCGGGGACCAGAACGGCAGATAGGCTCCTTCGGTCCTCTCGATGGCCCGCGGTTGTTCCTGGTCAAGATCCCGCACCCAGAGCTTTCCCTCCGCTCCCGTGGTGGTGTAGGCAACGTGCTTGCCGTCAGGGGAGATGGCGACGCCGGCGAAGAACGGGTGGGTATTCACAGCAACCGGGGGCGTGAAGGCCGACCGGCGCAGTGGCGCTTCAGCAGCGGTGTCCGTCGAAGAAACCCAGAGGAAGGCGAAGACCAGGGCCAGAAGCACGCCCAGCACACCCGCGCCAAGCACAAGGGTTTGCTTCCGACGCTGCACGCGTGCAATCCGCTGGGCCGAGGATTGCGGCACAACCCGAACATCAACTAAACGATTGAGCTGTGTGTCCTCGGCGCGATAGAGAACGCTGTCGTCCTGCTCTTCCACGTCCTCGATAACCCTGTACCGGGCCAGGGGACCTGGGGAGGCTTGTCCCGCCGGTGCCGACTGGGTTGCTGCCGCCTGAGTCCCAGCCCGCGCCTTGAGAATGCTGGACCTGCCCGATGCGAGCTTCTTCTGCAAGCTGCGCAAGTCAACGAGCACGTCTTCGGCATGTTGATAGCGTTCGTTTCGGTCTTTGGCAAGCGCCTTGCCGATGATCCATTCCAGTTCCAGTGGCAGCCCCGCTCGCTGGGCGGTGACCGGCTCGGGTTCCCCGTCAGTGACCCCGTACAGAATGGCCTCTTGGCGCTCCCCCACGAACGGCAGTCTGCCGGCGATCATTTCGTACAGCACGACCCCGAGCGACCAAAGATCCGCGCGGCGGTCGGTTTTTTTACCCAGTGCCTGTTCCGGAGACATGTAAGAGGGAGTGCCCAGGATGGTCGTGGTCTCGGTTAGCTTCGAGCGTTCGGCGAGTTGCGCCAGGCCAAAGTCCATAATCTTGACCTGTCCCGGCGGCGTGACCATCAGGTTGGCGCCCTTGATGTCGCGGTGGACGATGCCCTTCTCGTGCGCTGCCTGAAGACCTTGGACGGTTTGAACGGCGATGTCGAGCGCCTGGTCGAGCTTGAGCGGGCGCTGGGCGATCTTGTCCTTGACGGTTAGGCCTGCAATGAAGGCCATGGCGAGGAAAGTCCGCCCCGCGTCTTCGTCGATTTCATGGATGGTGCAAATGTTAGGGTGATCGAGAGCAGCCGCGGCCTGCGCCTCACGAAGGAAGCGCTCTCTGTGCTCGGGGTCCTCGATCAGTTCGGCGCGCAGAAACTTCAGCGCCACCACACGCCGCAGCTTGGTGTCCTCGGCCTTATAGACGACGCCCATCCCGCCTTCACCAAGCTTCTCGGTGATCTTGTAATGCGAGATAGTTTGACCAACCATAGCCCCGGCCGAGCCTGAGTGAATTGTACCGCAGCAGGATGGCTGGTGGTTCCAACCCAACCAACCAACGATCCGGCTCAAGACCATGGCGCGATCGGTGGGCAATCGGGGACAGCCCCCTCCCGGCCGGCCGCCAACCCCCAGCCCCATCCCAAACCGCCAAAATCGAACTGCCAAACAGACCCATCTCGCCGAACCCCATCGAAATCAGCGTCTTAGTCAGCGCCCCGCCTTGACGTGCCGCGCGCCTCCAGGCCTGCCGTGTCGCCATTCCTGGCGACATATCTTACCCGAACAACCGCGTAATCTCTCGACCGTGTACCCGCCGCCAGTCGCCAAACCGGTATGCCAAACAGACCCAATTTCCAAAAACCAATCCAGACCCGCATCTCACGGCCACCTGCCCCTGACCGAATCACAGATCTCCCCCGCGGCCGCGGCAATCGAAAACCACCGTAGCGCGGAGATCGAAGAGACCCGCGGCTTTTCCTGGCCCGCCGAGCGATTAATCCCCCAATCTCCCGCGCCCGCCAAGCTCCGTAGGAGCGACACATCGAACAGCCTGGGGCGTGAGCCCCAGGACCACAGGCCGAAAACAGTCAGCCCCGGCAGGGGCGGCACACCCCCCCTCACCACAAATACCGCTCATCGGGCCGCGGAATCCACCGCTGGAATCCCCCGCTGGAATCCCCCGTACCGAAACCCCAAATCCCCCGACCCCCCTGTCACGAGATTCCTCTCCCACAAAATCAACAACATACGCAAAAAACACCCCAAAATACTTGACACCCCATGCTAGCCTATACCCGTAACGACCGGAAAGGATAGATCACCGCGATCCCCCGACCGTTTCCTGGCCAGGACAGAAAGCTCGCTCAGCGGTTCATCATCTCCTCGAATCACAGAGGAGACAGTAACCGCAAAGGCGGGTCTTCGGACGGCTCTCGAAAGTGGACATCCACCGCGAAGGGCTACGAGCGCAGTCGTGCACCATCACCGCGCGGGATCACCGCGCGGCAAGACCGCGCGAGAGAACCCTTCGCCCGGAACCGCCTGCAACTTCCGGCTGGGGCGGCTCGCCGGGATCACATAGTCGGAACGAGAGGCGTCTCTCACTTCTTTTG
Source organism: Bryobacterales bacterium (assembly GCA_965238045.1). Classification (GTDB taxonomy): domain Bacteria; phylum Acidobacteriota; class Terriglobia; order Bryobacterales; family UBA6623; genus CBDEGU01. Next base: position 35,924 of record CBDEGU010000003.1, read on the forward strand.
AAAGTTTCTCGAATTTGAAAAAGAAGCACCACGAAGAACGAAGCCAGCAACCCCAGCCAGCCAGCAACCCCAGCCACCCATCCAACCCATCCGCCAAACCATGCAGCGGATCGAGGGCCGAGATACCGTCGAGCCCCTCAACCCGCCCGTCACCGTCCAAAGATCCAAAAAACCGAAAATCCGGGCAAATCCGGACAAAACGCCGCCGCGAAACCAGCCCCGACCCCAGCATCCATCGCCCAAGAACCCTTCCCCGACCCAGCCTCAGCCGTCTCCCTCACAAAAAAACCCAAAAAATCGCCAAAAACCGGGCATTACCGGACAACGAACGCACCAGCAGCGTCGCCTCCGGCGCGGGGAACGAGAGGGTCCATGCTCGCAACCATCTCCTGCCGCGCCCCGGGCGGGGCGCGGATTGTGGCCGGACTAATTGGTCGAGATCACGCCGACCGTGGTACTTCGCATGGTGGTGGTGTGGGCGAAAAGAAAGAGGAACCGGTACGGGTGCAGCACCCGGACAGCGAGGTGGTGGTGTGGGCGAAAAGAAAGAGGAACCGGTACGGGTGCAGCACCCGGACAGCGAACTGGTCGTCCCGGTTGAGAGTGGCGGTATAGTTCGTCAGGATGGTCACGCTCGCCGCCGGCAGGCCCACCGCGTTCGCCCGCGCCACGGCCAGGATCGCGGCGGCATCGGTGGGGTTCCCTTTGCCCTTCGTGGTGGCGAACCGCGTCGCCTCTCGCGACGCGTGCATCAGCGACGTGTAGGTCCAGATGGCTCGGGCGCCCTCAAAGAGAACGATGACCAGCGAGAGGAACAAGATGAATACCAGCGCGAATTCGATGACCGCCGCGCCGCGCCGGCGGACGGCGCCTGGCTTGCCCCGCCCCCGCGAGACGGGCGAGGCCGCGCCCATGATCGCGCGCCGAAGATTCATGATCGAGAGCATCGTCTTCCCCTCCCTACTGGACTCTCTTGTAGGCATCACGGGCTATCTCGACGGTCTTGCCCGAAATGCCCGGATAGACTCCAATCGCTGTAAAGGTATTGCGCACCGATGTCCTCACATAGACGCGCGGCGGCTGGCCCCCGCAGGTGTCCAGGGCGCAGCTAGTCTCAGCGCCCCCGGCTACACAAACACAGAAGTGCACCGCCGTCACGGTCGTGCCCTGTGTCTCAAATGCGTCGAGACCGCCGAGCGTACGCATCTTCAGGTAGTCCACCGAGTTGCCGACGCTCTGCGAACCGTACTGTGACGAAACATCGGCGGAGTGGGCGACCGACAAGGCGGTGTAGAACATGCGCGAGAAATCCGCCGCGCCCATCGTCAGCAGAAACATGATCGGAACCATGATGGCGAACTCGGTCAGCGCCGTTCCCCGCTTGCGCTGCTTCACTGGAATACCGTGTTTCATATGCCTTCCCCCGTCATGGACTCTTGTCGTACTGCTCTTATCGTGCTCGCGGCGCGGCCGTTACTCCAGCAGCATCACCGTACGCAGTTCGGTCTCGTCGGAGATATCATCGAACGGCGGGCCGTCGATGTTGACGTTTCCCTGGAAGGTGATCGAGTCGGCGATGATTCCCGTCCAGCCGCTCACGGAACTGTTGCCCGAGTAAACCAGGTGGGTCTTGGAGAAGTAGAGAAAGCCGTCAAAGGTCGAAGCCGGCGTGCCGACGATCTGATTGCCCGGAGGCATTTTGGGAGCACTACGGCCCTCGAAGAACAGGATGCCCTTGTAGGTACCCGACGTTGGCGGACTCAGGAAGGTGTTAACGTTGCCGGCGATTATGATATTGTTCCAGTTCAGCACGGGCGGGCCGAGGTTGACCGAGTTCAGATTAAAAAACACAGACCCCTCGCCCGCATCGCCGGGGGTTCCGCTGGGACCGACGGTGAACAACTCTCCGGCCGTGGCATCCAGACCGCTGTCGAAAATGTGCATCCCGGGATAGAATCGGACCTGGCCCCCTCGGATCCGGAGCGAGGGTACCCGCTTGCCGGCGATTCTCTGAAACGCGGCGTAGTGCACCATGCCGACCGGGTTGACGACCGATTCCATATGGTTGATTCCGCCGTTAATGGTAAGGTCTGTGTAGTCGATGCCGACCGGAATCGTAGGTTCGGGCACATGCGCCAGCCAGTCCGGGGGGGGGGCACCTCCAGCGTGGGCTCGGGACTGATACAGTCTCCGCATCCATTGGGGTTGTACCCGCCGTAAACAAGGACCGCTTCGGGAATCGCATCGAGCGTCCCACCGCCGTTGCTGACCAAAGCGGTGGGGTTATGGGAATTGACCTGGACGCCACAGGTGGAATTCACAGTGGCGGTGCCGTTGAGAGTGATCCCGCCCGACATCACCGGGTTCAGCGCCAGTACACAGGCTTCGCCGTAGTTCACCAGCCCGGCGACGGCACGCGTCCGGACCTGAACATTCGTGACGCCGGCGATGCGCATGAACGTCGTCGGATATCTCTTGGTGATGAATACCTCGGCGTGGGTGTTGCTCGTCGTGTAACTGCCGGTTGTCGGCGGAATATTGATCGTGACGGTGATAGCGGGATCGAACTCACCCGAGGGGGTGAAGCCGTCGGGTACCACGAAATGTTCAAACCCGTTGAGCTTGGCGTCGTCGCGTCCGGCGGCGACGGCTTCCGTCGCGGTGCGCCGCAGCCACAATTCATGAGCCGCGCCCAGGGCGGCCGCGTCGGTGGCGGCCTGCATCCAGCGCCGCTTGTAGTAGATCGTGCCCCCGTCGAGCACAAGTCCGCTCATGCTGAAGAGAAGCGCGAACAGAATGGCCATCATGGGCATCACCTGCCCGGCGGGACGGCCCGTGTAGCGGCGGCACAAGCTCTGAATCCTGGTTATCGCAAGATCACTCAAACGCGGGACCTTCTTCATAACGCATGACCTCATCGCCCCGCAACGGAAACAAGATTGGGGTGCGGGAATCGTATCGAAACTAGTACTACCGTACATTCTTACATGGAACTGATAGTGAGAGTTTATAGTACTAACCATGAGATTGACACCGAAAATAACTGTTCCACTGACAGTACTATAGTACTATAACTACCAGGTAAACTTGCGTACAACGCGGTTGCGATCGGTTGAAACTCGGAGGGGCCGTCATCTCTTGCCATGCCTGCCTGCAAGGGATAAGGGCCATATGCGGGGCGCATCCGGCTCACCTTGGGCGAAGTGTCCGACGCGCCCGTGGCGGCTGCTACTTGGCCGCCGGGGCGAGGCTAGGCGGTTCGCATCGTTTCCTCTTTGTCTTGCGCTAGCGCGGCTTGGGCGGCGGCCAGTTTGGCGATCGGCACCCGGTAGGGCGAGGCGCTGACGTAGTCGAGTCCGGCATGGACGCAGAACTCGACCGATTTTGGGTCGCCGCCATGTTCTCCGCAGATGCCGACTTTGAGCTTGGGATTGGTTTGACGTCCCTTCTCCAGGGCGATCTTGATGAGCGCACCGACGCCTTCGCGGTCGAGAACGGCGAAGGGGTCCTCGTCGAAGATGTCCTTGTTCTGGTAATCCTGGATGAAGCTGCCCGAATCGTCGCGCGAGAAGCCGAAAGTGGTTTGGGTAAGATCGTTGGTGCCGAAGCTGAAGAACTCGGCTTCTTTGGCGATGTGGCCGGCGGTGAGGGCGCCGCGCGGCACCTCGATCATCGTGCCGACCCTATACTTGACGCGCTTGCCGGCTTTGGCGAAGACCTTCTTGGCCATATCGATAATGATCTGTTTTTGGTGGGCGAATTCCTTCACGTCTCCGACCAGCGGGATCATGATTTCCGGGATGACCTTAACGCCTTTCTTGGCGCACTGCACGGCGGCCTCGAAGATTGCCTGGGCCTGCATCTCGGTGATTTCGGGGAAGCTGATCCCCAGCCGGCAGCCGCGATGGCCGAGCATGGGATTGAGCTCATGCAGCTCCTCCACGCGTTCGAGCAGCGCCTCTTTTTCGCGCAGCCCGCTTTTCTTCCCTGACGCCTTCATCGTCGCGACTTCGACCATCAGATCTTCCCGTTTGGGCAGGAATTCATGCAGCGGCGGATCGAGCGTGCGGATGATGACCGGGTAGCCGTCCATGACCTCGAAGAGCTCGCGGAAGTCCTTGCGCTGCATGGGCAGCAGCTTGCGAAGCGCCCGGCGGCGGTCTTTTTCGTTACGGGCCAGGATCATCGCTCGCATGTGGTCGAGCCGCTCGCCCTCGAAGAACATGTGCTCGGTGCGGCAGAGGCCAATGCCCTCGGCGCCGAAGGCGCGGGCGGTTCTCGCATCGCGCGGCACCTCGGCATTGGCGCGCACACCGATGGTGCGAAACCTATCGACCCACGACATAAACTTCTTGAGATAGCCGCTCGAGGGGTCGGCATCAATCGTCGCGGCCTGGCCGGCGAAGATGTCGCCCGTGGCGCCGTCGATCGAAATCCAGTCGCCTTCCTTAAGCGTTTTCTTGCCGGCCTTGAGATACTTCGCCTTGACGTCGACGCGCAAATCTCCAGCGCCGGCGACACATGGAGTGCCCATGCCACGCGCGACGACGGCGGCGTGGGAAGTCATCCCCCCGCGCGATGTGAGAATGCCCTTGGCGACTTCCATGCCGTGAATATCATCGGGGGTGGTCTCGGCCCGGACCAGCACGACTGGTCCTCTCGCGGACTGAGCTACCGCTTCGTCGGCGGTAAAAACGATGCGGCCGACGGCGGCGCCGGGCGAAGCCGGCAGCCCGCGCCCGAGAGGAACCAGGCTGGCCCTGGATTCCGGCTCCAGCACCGGGTGCAGCAACTGGTCAAGCTGCTTCGGCTCCACCCGCAGCACGGCCTGCTTGCGAGTAATCAGACGCTCCCCGACCATGTCGACCGCGATGCGCACCGCGGCCGGGCCAGTGCGTTTGCCGTTGCGCGTTTGCAGCATGTAGAGCTTGTGGTCCTCAATGGTGAACTCGAAGTCCTGCACGTCGCGATAGTGCTTTTCGAGATTGGCGGTGATCTTCCGCAGCTCGTTGTAGGCGTCGGGCATCAGCTCGGCCAACTCGGCGATCGGCCGCGGCGTACGAATACCGGCGACGACATCCTCGCCTTGGGCGTTGATGAGGAACTCGCCGTAGAATTCTTTCTCTCCGGTGGCGGGATTGCGCGTGAATCCGACGCCAGTGGCCGAGGTCTCGCCCAGGTTGCCGAAGACCATCGTCTGGACATTGACAGCCGTGCCGAGATCGTCGGGAATGTCGTTCATGCGGCGATAGTGCTTCGCCCGGCGCGTATTCCAGGAGCGGAAGACGGCATCGCGGGCCATCTCGAGTTGCCGCACGGCGTCCTGAGGAAATTCGCTCTTGGTCTTCTTCTTGACCAGGGCCTTAAACTGCCCGGTGAGAGTTTGCAAGTCCCCGGCGGTGAGGTCGGTGTCGAGCTTCACCTTCTTCTTTTTCTTGAGAGCTTCGAGAATGTCTTCGAAATCATCTTTGTCGACATTGAGCACGACATTGCCGAACATCTGCATGAAGCGGCGGTAGCAATCGTAGGCGAAGCGCGGGTTGCCGGACTTGCGGGCGAGCACTTCGGCCGTCTCGTCATTGAGGCCGAGATTCAGAATCGTGTCCATCATGCCGGGCATCGAGAACTTCGCGCCGGAGCGGACGCTCAACAGCAGCGGATTTTTCTTGTCGCCGAGCTTCTGAGCGCTGGCCTTCTCGAGCTTCTTGAGCTGTGACCGCATCTCTTTTTCGACACGGCCGGGGGTCTGATTCTTGTTTTCGAAGAACAGATTGCAGACCTCGGTGGCGATCGTGAACCCGGGCGGCACCGGCAGGCCGGCTCTGCTCATATCGGCGAGCCCGGCGCCCTTGCCGCCCAGCGTGTCGCGCATCGTTCCGTCGCCTTCGGCGGTCCCTCCGCCAAATGCGTATATGTATTTGCTCATGTGATCTGTTTGCTCCGTGTGAATCCTGTGAATGGAAATGAAATCGGGGTCATCCACCATCGCGGCCCAAGAGCTACGGCCGGTCGGCGGACGCCTCGGGAACGATCTCCGCGAAATCGGCGATCGTTGAAAATTCGGCCAACAGGTGCGCGAGGAACGTCAGGCGGCTGTTGCGGACGTCCTCGTCCTTGTCCATCACCAGCACGTCGTCAAAGAAGCGGTCCACGGCGGGCCGCAACAACGCGATGGCGGTCAGTGCCCCCTGGTAGTCGGCTTTCTGTTTCAGGCGGGCTACTTGGCTTTGCAGTTGTTCGAAGGACTGATACAGGCCGGCCTCGGCACCGGGTGCGAGCCGGGCTGGATCGAAGTTCCGTGACGAAAATTTCTCGGCGCCGCCGGCCTGCTTGAGGATATTCTTGATGCGCTTGAAGCTGGCGGCGAGCGCCTCGAAGTCAGCGGTTCCCCGCGTCTGGGCGAGCGCGGCGGCGCGGCGAACGACATCGAGCGGAACATCGGATGAGGCGCTCATCACGGCATTCACCTCGTCGTAGCGATGCCGGGGGCCCTCCGCGAGGTAGCGGCGCAGCCGTTCGGCGAAGAACTCTTCGAGGCTTTGGGTCTCGTCGCCGGCAGCGGCGAGTTCCGAGAGCTTGGTGATCGAAAACGGCAGCTCGCACTCGGCCAGGATGCGGATCACCCCGTAGGCGGCGCGGCGCAGAGCGAAGGGGTCCTTCGATCCGGTAGGCTTCATCCCGGCCCGGAAGAGGCCGCCTAGAGTGCTGAGCTTGTCGGCGATGGCGACGATCTGACCGGCCGCCGTCGATGGCAGAGCATCACGCGCGCCAGCGGGCTTGTAGTGGTCGCGGACCGCCGCGGCGACATCTTCGGATTCGCCCTGATGGCGGGCATAGAGACCGCCGACGACGCCCTGAAGTTCCGGAAACTCACCCACCATTTCCGTGGTCAGATCGGTCTTGGCCAGCTCGGCGGCGCGATCGGCGGCACGGCTCAGCTCTGCGTCAAGGCCGGCGAGAGCGGCCAGCTCTTTCGCGATCCGCCGGTTGCGCCCGGTCTTTTCGAAATAGCTGCCGATCTTCGCGTGGAAGGTGACGCCCTTGAGGTCCCCGGTGCGATCGGCCAGCGATTGCTTCTGATCGGCGTCCCAGAAGAAGCGAGCGTCGTTGAAGCGCGCGCGCAGCACGCGGGCATGGCCGCGGGTGATCTCACCCGCCGGGTCCCCGTCGAGATTGGCCACCGCGATAAAGCGCGGCTGGAGTTTGCCGTCGCCGTCCTCGATCGCGAAGTAGCGCTGATGATGCTGCATCACGGTTTCGAGAACTTCCTCGGGCAAGTCGAGAAATTCTGGCTCGAACGCACCGAGAATCGGTGTCGGAAACTCGGTGAAGTAAACCAGCGTCTTGAGCAGGCCCGGGTTCTCTCGCACCTGCAAGCCTTCGGGAACCAGTTCCTGGATGCCGTCGAGGATCTTCTTGCGGCGCTCCCCGGCCGAGAGCAGCACGTAGTTCTGTTTCAGCTTCTCGCGATAGTCGCCGACCCCGGTTACGGCGACATTTGCCGAGCCCAAACGGCGATGCCCCATCGTCTGATTCGACGACGCCACGCCGCCGATTTCAAAGCCCACGACTTGGCCCTCAAGCAGTGCCACAATCCAGCGGATCGGGCGGATGAACCGGGGACCGGTTTTGCTGGTCCAGTACATCGTCTTCGGAAAAGAGATGCCCAGGATGACGCTGGGCAGCACTTCCGCGAGAACGGCGGCCGCGGGCCTGCCCTCGATCGTGCGCTGGACCATCAGCTTGCCGTCGGCGGCGGTTTGCAGCTGACCGGCCGAGACGCCGGCGCGGCGGGCGAAGCCCTCACCGGCCTTGGTGGGGTTGCCATCGGTGTCGAAGGCTACCGAGCGGGGCGGCCCCTTGAGAATCTCCTGGCGATCCTGCTGACGCTCGGCCAGTCCTCGGGCGATGAGCACCAGACGGCGCGGGGTGGCCTCGGTCTCGCAGGTGACGCCTTCGGCGAGACGGAGCCCCTCCAGCGCGCCGGTGAAGCGCCGCTCGAGATCGGCCAGCGCGCCCTCGATCATCCAGTCGGGAATTTCTTCCGTGCCGATTTCGAGCAGAAAGTCAGCCATTACGCCAAGACCTCCCGCTGATCCATCCAAGCCTCGGCCAGGCCGACCGCCAGGCGCCGCACGCGCTGAATCATCGCCGCGCGCTCGGTCACGCTGATCGCTCCGCGCGCATCGAGCGTGTTGAACAGATGCGAGCATTTGAGCACCCGGTTGTAGGTTGGCAGCAAGGGGAATCGCGCTTTCTCGCCGCTGTCTTCGGCCGCGCCGTAGTCGTCGAGCAAGCGGCGAGCTTCGGCTTCATGCAGATCAAACTCGGCGCGCACCGGCTCGATGCCCGCTTTCTCGAAGTTATAGACCGAGTACTGCTGCTCGTCCTGGAAGCGAACGTCGCGATACGTCCAAGTGTCATTCCACTGGATATCGTAGACGCTGTCGACGTTCTGCAGGAAGGCGGTCAGGCGTTCGAGCCCGTAAGTGAGCTCGACCGGCACGACTTCGAGGTCGATGCCGCCGCACTGCTGGAAGTAGGTAAACTGCGTGATTTCGAGTCCGTCGAGCATCACCTGCCAGCCGAGGCCCCAGGCGCCGAGCGTGGGAGCTTCCCAGTTGTCTTCTTCCAGTTTGAAATCATGCCGCCGCAAGTCGATGCCAACCGACTCCAGGCTCTTCATGTAGAGTTCGATGACGTCGCCGGGTGATGGTTTGAGGACGACCTGAAGCTGCATGTGTTTGTAGAGCCGGTTCGGGTTCTGGCCATAGCGGCCGTCAGCGGGACGGCGGCTCGGCTGCACATAGGCCACGCGATAGGGCTCGGGCCCCAGCACGCGCAGAAACGTCTCCGGGCACATCGTTCCGGCCCCGACCTCGACGTCGAAGGGCTCTTGGATGATGGCCCCGTTTTCAGCCCAGTACGACTTGAGCTTGAAGATGATGTCTTGATAGGTGTGCATGTCGAGGATGCCGCGGCGCGCGAGAGGCCGCTACGGCGCGGGGAAGGTTGCGGTGATCTTGGGAGTCAAAATTGCGCTAGAACGGCCGCGGTCTTCAGACGGCATTCAAACTGTGCCTCCAGACGTTGCACCAAGAATCGCCGTAAATCCTCGGCGGCGCCGCGGTCCCAGTGCTCGTCGCGAAGTTCGGGCAATGCGCGGCGAAGCATCTCGCTCGCTGTCCTGCGGGACTCGGGGGCCAGCGGCCTGGAGTCGCGCGTGCGATAGTCGGCCGAGAACAGGCCGGGCTGCGATTGCTCGTAATACGCCATCTCCCCGGAACCGAGTTCCACTCCGCTTTGGATGCAGACATCGAGCGGCGGCATCCATCCTCCCAGACGCACTGACCACAGCGCGAAGTAGGTGAGGGTCCGCCACAGCCATCCGGGCGCGTCGCCGAATTCCGCGCCAGCCCATGGACCGGCGTCTTGAGATGTCCCTCCCCCGTCGCCGTTGTTTTTCGGGCCGGGAAGAGCTGGCGCCTCGGCCGGCGCCGTTCCCGGTGGTGGCTCTAGTTTTCCGTTCAAACCCGCTCGCAACTCCTCTATCACGAGCAGCAACAGCCGAAAAAAGGCATCGTTTGGCTCGTGTTCGGGTAGCAGGCGTTCGGTCACCTCCACGATGAAATCAAGCGCCACACTGGTTGCGTAGTCAGCTTTCAAGAAGATGGGCGGGCTCGACAACTCACAGCGATCGAGCCGCGCCAGCTCTTGATTTTCACGCAAGAAGTAAAACAGGCGCGCGTGCGAGAGCCGCTCCAGCCCCGAGCCCCAGCGGCTCTTGGGACGGCGAACTCCCCGGGCGATGCCGCGCAACCTTCCCCGGTCGCGAGCGAGAAAGCTGACCACCAGGTCCGCCTCCCGGTAGGGATAGGTCCTGAGTACGAGGGATTCACTCTCACGAGCAGGCATAGGAGGCGGCTACGCCATACGCAGGTTTCAGAATACCATTGTGAAGGTTTCAGGCGACGGCGCCCCATCCCTCCACCCCTCCCGCACTTGCCCGCTGAGAGAACCCCGCCCAGGTCTGCCGAGAACCAGAGAAGCCGACCTGTTCGAATCCTCAACGGACGGGTCAGGGGCGCGTTGCTTCACCCGGCATTGCTGCACCGGATTGGGCACCACCGATGTGTTAGTTTGGTAGCGTCATGAAATCGAATTCCATTACGTATCTCGTCCGAACTATGTTTGCCGGTGCGCTGGCGATGGCCTGGGTCTGGGCGCCCGCGGCTCGAACCGCCCCCACGCCCGAATTGAATTGGTATAAGGGCAACCTTCATACGCACACGATCAATAGCGACGGCGATAGCACGCCCGACGCAGTGACTCGCTGGTACAAAGAGCATCGTTACAACTTTCTCGTTCTGACCGATCACAATTTCCTGACCCAACCCGATGGACTCAACGCCATGTTCGCGGCGAAGGAGAAGTTCACCCTCATTGCGGGTGAAGAGGTCACCTCGCGCTATGAGGACAAAGCCGTCCACGTAAACGCGTTCCAGATTAGCGCGACGATTCCGCCGGCATTCGGTCACGGCGTTGTCGAAACGATTCAGAAAAACGTCGACGCGATTCGGGCCGCTGGAGGGCTGCCGTCGCTGAATCACCCGAACTTCCGCTGGTCGGTCACCCCGGAAGAACTCAGCCAGATTCGGGGCATGAAACTGTTCGAGGTCTACAATGGCCATCCCGGCGTGCACAACGCGGGCGGAGGCGGCGCGCCGAGCCTGGGGGAGATGTGGGACGTGGTCTTGAGCTCGGGCCGCGAGGTCTATGGCATTGCCGTCGATGACGCGCATTCGTTCAAGGTGTTTGGGCCGCAATATTCGAATCCCGGCAAAGGGTGGGTCACGGTGCGGGCGGCGGAGCTCTCGTCCTCGGCCGTAATCCAGGCCTTAGAGACCGGGCAATTCTATTCCTCGACTGGCGTCGAACTCGAAGAGATGGCACGGATACCGGGCGGTTTGCGCATCAGAATCAAGCAGCAAGACGATTTCAAATACACAACACTCTTTACCGGACAGGATGGCAAGCTGCTCGCCTCGTCGAACGATTTTGCATCGGAGTACATGCTTCAGCCGGGCGACAAGTATGTCCGTGCCACCGTCGTTGCCTCGGACGGCCACCGTGCCTGGGTGCAGCCGGTTTTCGCGCGATAGCCCCTCAGGGGAAGAAAACCAGCGCCATGCCAGCCTGTAGCTTGTTTCCCTGATGAACTCGTTGAGAGAGTTGCCGCATCGCTCGATACCCTCTCATTCGGCAGTTTTACGCCGCCGACATCACGGCTGGCGGGTCCAGGCACGCTACGCACTCGCGCCCGTCCTCGAGCTTGCCACGCAGGCCGGGACAGCCGAGCCATCACAATTTCCGCCGAGGGCCTAACTTTCTTCGCCCTCGCGCGTCTTACTCTATTGCAGGTGCAAACTAGCGTGGAAATGGCTGGCGTGATTGCCCGGACCGAAGAGACGGTGTGCGATGAGGCCGAGCTGATTCGAGCCGCGCAACGAGCAGACCACGACGCTTTCGAGCGTCTGGTGTGCCTATACGACCGCAGCGTGCTCGGTGTGGCGCTGCGGCTGTTGCGCTCGGAAGAAGACGCCCGCGATGCTTATCAAGAAGCTTTTCTGCGTGCCTACCGCGGCATCAAGGGCTTTCGCTTTCAGTGCAGCTTCCACACTTGGCTCTACCGCATTGCCACGAATGTTTGCCTCGATCATTTGCGAAAGAAAACGATTCGGCGAGAGTGCGCCTCGCGGCAAGAGAGGGCCGGCGATGGCCCGGCGCGGCTGGAGCAGGTCCCCGACCACCGGGCGGGCAGCAACCCGGACCGCGTTCTGTCGGGAAGGCAAGCCAGCCAGTCTATTCAGCTTGCGCTTGAAGGCCTCTCGCCCAGTGAACGGACGGTCTTTCAATATCGGCACTACGAGGGCTTGCGGCTTCGGGCGATTGGCAAGATACTTTCGATGAGCGAAGAAGCCGCTAAGAATTGCCTATTTCGGGCCCATCGCAAGATGCGCGCCAGCTTGAAGGATGTCCCACGATGAGTTGCGAGCAGATCCAATCGAAAATCAGTCTGTATCTTTACGGCGAACTCAGCGGTGACGAAACCGAAGCTGTCGAGGCCCACGCCGAGCACTGCGCGGTCTGCGGGCGTGCGATTGACGAAGAACGGCGTTTCTTTGCCCTGCTCAACGAGGCCCCGCGGCCGGAAGCTTCCGACGAGCTGCTGGCCGAGTGCCGCGACCGTTTGATGCGGTCGGTCGATCGTGGCGAAGTCGTTTTGAGTGCCTCGTCCTTTTTCCCTCTGAAGAATTGGCAGGGCTCGCTGCGTGCTTACCTTTCGCCGGCCTGGGCGTGGCGTCCCGCAGTCGCGCTGGCGCTGCTGGCGGTGGCTTTTTTCGCCGGAAGGAGCACGACCCAGGATGCATCTCGATTCAGGCAGGAGGGTTTCGCGGCCGGTGATATCCAATCCGCCGCGGGCTTGCCGGCCAACGCAACTGTCGCCGGTATTCAGTCGATCGAGGCCGATCCAGAGCGCAATAACGTCGAAATCATCATCGAGGAAACGACGCGCCGCACGGTTAGCGGCCGTGCGCGGGACCCCAGGATTCGCGGCCTGCTGCTCTCGGCCATGCGCAGCGCGCCGAACTCGGGGATGCGTCTTGCGACGCTCGATATTTTGATGCGCCCCGGCGGCGGCCAGGATGCGCTCGCGGATCGTGACGTGCGCCGAAGAGTGGCCGAGTCCATGCTCGGAGACGCGAACCCCGGAGTACGCCTGCTGGCGATCGATGCCCTCAAGTCTCACAGCAGCGACCCGGAAGTCCGGCGATCGCTGGTGGAGGTCGTGCGCCACGATCTGAATCCCGGTATGCGTGTCCAGGCCATCGACCTGCTGACCCAGCGGCCGGACCGCGACTTGGCTGGCGTGCTGCAGGAACTGGTCGAGCGCGACACGAATCGCTATGTAAGACTGCGTTCTCAGCGCACGCTGGAAGAGTTGAACGCCTCGGTGGACCGCTTCTGAGACCCGTATCACAGGATGCCCGCATCATGACAAAACACCGAAATTCACGAAAACTGCGCGGGGTTCGCCTCTCGCTCATCGTCCTCGCCATCTTGCTTCCGGTTTCGCAACTCAGCGCTCTAGAGAAGCAGGGCCGCTACTGGGTCGAGACCGAAGAAGGCTCGGTGGAGGCAGGCACGCGCCTTCGCATCAGCACGGTCGGGCCCACGACGGTCGAGGGCGTCTCCGGCAAGAGTCACGAAGTGCGCTACCGGGCCGTCAAGAAGGTGCGGGCCCGTACTCGCGAGCAGGCGGAAGAGCTGATGCGGCAGGCCCGTGTCACCGCCACGCGTCAGAATCAATCCGCTGTCATCTCGGCGCAAGAGCCCGGCTGCGGGCGGTGCGGTTTCCAGATGGAATTGCATGTCTCGGCGCCGTTCCTGACGCGGCGCACGCTGATCGATTCCCTGGGCGGCGCGGTGCGGGTCAGCCATCTGCGAGGCCAGGTCACTGTTTCCACCGAGGCGGGCCCGATCGATGTGCGCGATGTCGGTGAGTCGGTTCGCGTGAGTACGGCCGGCGGCAATATTACCTTAGAGGCGATCGGCGGAAATATCCATGGCGAAACCGCCGGTGGTTCGATCTCGGTGCGCAAAGCAGGCCGCAACGCCACGCTGACGACCAGCGGCGGAGGCATTGCGGCGGATGAGGTGCGGGGAACGCTGCGGGCGGAGACCTTGGGCGGAGGCATTACGGCGAAGAATGTTGGCGGCGACCTGGTGGCGGCGACCTCGGGCGGCTCGATCGATCTGGCCCGCGTATCGGGCCGCGTCCGCGCCGAAACCGCCGGCGGCTCGATCCGGGTTGCTTCGGCGCCCGCGGGCGTACGCGCCGAAACGGCGGGAGGCGACATTCGGCTTACCGGCGTGTCAGGCGCGGTCGTGGCGGCCAATGCCGCCGGCAATATCCAAATCTATCTCGTTTCCGGTCACAAGCTGCGGGACTCGGTGCTGGAAACCAATGTCGGCAATATCGAGGTCTGGATTCCCGCCGACTTGAAGATCACTGTCCGCGCTGTTGTCGAACTTGCCAAGAGTATGCGCCGTATCCACAGTGATTTCCCGTCCATCCGGGTGAAGCAGAAGGTAGACGGCTTTGGCCCCGGATCGGTCGTCGCCGAAGGCACGCTGAACGGCGGCGGGCCGGTCCTGCGGGTGCTCAATACCGCCGGAAGAATCAAAATTCGAAGACTGGAGTAATGCCATGAGAATATTTGTAAGCCTAGTCACCGGTCTCTTTCTTTGTCTAGCGCCCGGTGCGGCGCCTAGCGTGGCGCAGGACTACTCGGGCCCGGGTCAGCTGCGCGAGCCGGCGAGGCGGATGCGCGAGCAGGCGAGGCAGATGCGCGAGCAGGCGGAGCAGATGCGCGTGCAGGCGAGGCAGTTCGCTCAACTGGGTGCCCCTGGCATCTTTTTCGCGCAGCAGGGCGGTTCTGGAGGGGCCTACCTGGGTGTTGGATTGCTGGAAGTCGACGCCAAGCGGGCGAAAGAACTCGGCATGGATGCCGTCAGCGGAGTGGAGATCAGCAGTGTCGGCGAGGACAGTCCCGCCGAGAAGGCTGGGCTTCAGCGAGGAGACGTCGTCTTGCAGTTTCGCGGCGAAAACGTCGTCGGCGTGGAGCACTTCGCCCGGATGGTTCGCGAGACCCCCATCGGACGCGAAGTGGCGATCGTCGTCTGGCGGAATGGCGCGAGGTCGGAGCTGAGCGGGGCGGTGGGAAAACGCAAGAGGGTCGCGCATAAGAGCTTCAACTTCCGCTTGAAGTGCGAAGAAGGGGAGGACTGCGAACCGCCGAGCTTCAACTTCACGATGCCCCGCATCGACATTGATATTCCCCGGCCTCATATTTCCTTTCGCAGCCGAGCCTTTGGAGCGGAACTCGAAGCCCTTGAGGATCAACTAGCCAAGTACTTCGGGGTCGACGACGGCGTGCTCGTGCGATCGGTCGAACCGGATTCTCGGGCCGCCCGCGCCGGACTCAAGGCCGGGGACGTTCTGCTCAAGGTGGCGGGGGAGACCGTGCGTACGCCTCGTCAAGCGAGCAGCGCGCTGCGCGAGGCATCCGAGAACAAGACAGTCATTGAAGTGATGAGAGACCGCTCGAAGAAGACTCTCAAGATGGAAGCAATCCAGCGGGAGCGAAACACTCGGCCCAGCCGCGGCCGCTCGGTGGATACTCGCCCAGGCCGGCGACTCTAGAGCGCATGGTTTGGCGCCGGGGGCGCAAGAGCGCCGGGCTATGCTGCTGGTTGTGATAACCTTGCAGGTTTCGGGGCGAGCACGGGCTTTCCCGCGCCGAGCGCCCCTGGTCCGGGTCGAGAATACCGCCTTTGACATCCTCGAACGAACTCCTCTCGGCGAAATCCATCCCGCCCCGTGAGCGCCTGATCTTCGCTCTGGACGTGCCGACCACCGAAGAGGCGGAACAGCTTGTCGACAAGCTGGGCGAGAGCGTCGGTTTCTACAAGATCGGCCTCGAACTATTCATGGCCGGCGGCTATTTCGAACTGCTCGACCGGCTCAACCAGCGCGGCAAGAAAGTCTTTGCCGACTTGAAGTTCTTCGACGTTCCTCAGACCGTCAAGCGCGCCGTGGCACGGCTGGCCGGGCGCGGCGCGTACTTCGCCACCGTGCATGGCAATGAAGCGATGCTGCAGGCGGCTTGCGAAGCGAAAGGGGACCTGAGAATCCTCGCGGTCACCGTCCTGACCAGCCTTGATGAAAAGGACCTCGTCGACCTGGGTTTCGAGTGCAGCCCGAAGGAGCTGGTGCTCTCGCGAGCGAGGCGGGCGCTGGAGGCTGGCTGTGACGGCGTGGTCTCGTCGGGTCTGGAAGCGGCCGAACTGCGCAGCGAGCTTGGCCACAAGTTCCTGGTCGTCACGCCCGGCATCCGCCCGGTTGCGAATGTCGACGACCAAAAGCGCACGGTGAATGTCGAGCAGGCCTTTTTGAACGGAGCGGACTATATCGTCGTGGGCCGTCCCATCCGCGATGCCCCGGACCCGCGCGTAGCGGCCGAAAACATCCAGCGAACCATCGCCGGCGTGTTTGAGTAGTTCCCGCTTCCTGCTCCTGTCGTCCGGGCGCCTCGGCGGCGGGCCGCGGGCCTACTTGGCGAGCGAGGCCACGGCGTGCGCTTCGGCCGACTCGCCGCGGCCGACCGGTCCCAACCCTTCGGCTGTCTTTGCTTTCAGACCGACGCGATCGGGTTCGACCTCAAGGGTTTCGGCCACCGATTTGCGAATTTGTTCGCGGTAGGGTTCGATCTTCGGTGCTTCGAGGACGAGCGCAACGTCCACGTTCACGATACGGTAACCCCTCCGCCGCACCAAATCCGCGGCATGCCGCAGAAACACCCGGCTGTCGGCGTCCTTCCAGCGCGGGTCCGATGGCGGAAAGTACTCTCCGATATCGCCCAGACCAGCAGCGCCTAGCAGTGCATCGGTCAGCGAATGCAGCAAGATGTCGCCGTCGGAGTGACCGTCCAGGCCCTTGTCGAAAGGGATTTCCACGCCGCCGAGAATGAGCCGCCGGTTTTCGGTTAGACGGTGAGAGTCGTAGCCGACGCCGACGCGAAACTCGCCGCTCATGGCGTCCCGGCCATCTCGTCGCTGGGTTCACCTTCGGGACGGTTCTGTAGTTCTTCTTGGTAAAACAGCCGCGCCAGCGCCATGTCCGCCGGTTTGGTGATCTTGATGTTTCGATCACTGCCCATGATCACATGAACCGGTTCGCCGAGATACTCCACTAAACTGGCTTCATCGGTGCCGCGGAAGTTGTTGCGTTCGGCCTGCTCGTAGGCACGACGCAGCAGACTTGCGCGGAAGACCTGCGGCGTTTGCGCCAGTACGACGCGCTCGCGCAGCAGCGTTGACTGGACGACGGTGCGGTCGACTTGCTTGATCGTATCCACGGGAGGAATACCGACGATCACGGCGCCGATCTCAGCCGCCTTCTCTATGCTCTCCTCAATGCGCGCCAGAGAAATAAACGGACGGACCGCATCATGGACAATCACGAGATCGGTATCATCGGAAACCTTCGCCAGACAGTTTCCTACCGATTCCTGACGGCTGCGCCCTCCGGCGACCAGCCGCACCGGCTTGGTGTAGCCTTCTTTCACCAGCTGCTTCTCGAAGGATTCGATATCCTCCCGCCGCAAGGCGACGAAAATCTCGGAGATCTTCGCCGATGCCACAAACTTGCGAATCGTGTGAATCAAGATCGGCGCGCCATCGAGAAGCATGAACTGTTTGCGGCTCGTTCCCGACGACTCCGGCGAGTACTTGCCCATGCGTATACCCAGACCGGCGGCTGGGATCATGGCGACGACTTTCATGGGATTTCAGCTTCTGGCCGGCTGTTCGACCCTTGGATGGGAGTGAGCGCCGCGGCCCTGCTCGGCGCCAGCCGCATGGATCTTGTGGTCATGACGTCCGAAGATCATCTTGCCCGCCGTCGTTTGCAGAACGCTGGTTACCGAAATCTCAATGGTTCTGGGAATTTGTGACCGCGCATTGTCGACGACAACCATCGTGCCGTCGTCGAGATATGCCACCCCCTGATTGTACTCCTTGCCCTCTTTCAATATGACGACCCTCATGGTCTCCCCTGGCAGGACCACGGGCTTGAGCGTGTTCGCGAGTTCGTTGATGTTCAGAACCGTCACGCCCTGCAACTGGGCGACCTTGTTCAAGTTGAAATCGTTGGTAACGATCTTGCCACCGGTGTCCTTGGCAAGTTGAATCAGCTTCAGGTCCACTTCCTTGATCGCTGGGTAGTCCGTCTCGATAATACGCACATCGAGATTCGCCATCTTCTGAATCTTTTGCAGGACATCGAGACCCCGGCGTCCCCGGTTGCGTTTCATCGAGTCGGCCGAATCGGCCACCAGTTGCAGTTCCCAAAGGACGAACTGGGGCACCACCAGCAGGCCCTCGACAAAACCGGCCTCGGCGATATCGGCGATACGGCCGTCGATAATCACACTGGTGTCAAGAATCTTGTAAGAAGGCTTGCTGCCGGTGTCGCCGCCGAAAAGACCGCCCAGAGCGGCCAAGTTGATCATCTCTCCCTTGGCCGCACCCACAACCAGGCCAACATAGGCCATCACAAGCAACACGCCAAGCTGCAGAAACGAAACACTGTCGTTCTGGAGGCTGGCTCCCAGCACCAAACTCATCAGGAAGGCGCCGCCAATTCCGAGTATCGACCCGGCGGCCGCGCCGATCAGGCGCTTGAGGCTGATGTTTCGCAGACGAATCTCAAAAACGATGACGCTGATTGCGCCCGCCAAGCCCGCCACCGCGGACTCGTTCGCATCGAGTCCGAAGGGCTTGACATGAAATGCGAGAAGGACGAAAACCGTAAGGAAGATGCCTCGAACAATCCACAGGTCCGGCATAGAGCCACCTCCGGGGCGCTCGGGAACCATTGATTCTTAACCCAACTACAACTTTGGGATGCAATGCCGCCAAAAGTATATCACCGACGCTGGCGGCAAGGTGGCGGCGACGAGGCCCCGCTCTGGTAAGTGCCCCAACTATGCTGGAAAGCTCGGCGCGGGGATCTCCGCCGCCGGGTCGAGCGGCAAGCGGACCGGACGACCCCGCTGATGCGAAAGATAGGCCGCGAGGACGATTTCGAGCGTCTTGTAGCCGTCTTCGCCGCTGACCTCGGCGGGCCTGCCCTCCAGAATCGAATCGAACAGGCTCTCGTACTGCCCCTGAAAAGTGTCGCGGCGCGGGGGCCACAGATTCATCCAGCCCGGACGCCACTCGCCCCACCAGCCTTCGGGTCGTGTGAGGTCGAGCAAGTCTCGCGGCAGCGTCTCGGGCGCGCGCTCGGTGTAGAGCGAAAGCGGCGCGGACTGAAACGGGTTGACGATCATCGAACTGATCGAGAGTGTGCCTTTGGCGCCAAACAGATGAGCGGGCGAGAGATAGCCACGGGAGAAACGGTGAAAGCCCAAGCTGCCAATCGCTCCCGACCTCATCTTGAGTGAAAGCACGACCGAGTCATCAAGGTTGTGCGCCGGCAGAACCGAGGCCATCTCGACATACACTTCCTCGACCTCGCCAAGCAGGTCCCGCATCTGGTCGATGCGATGCGAACCGAAGTCGATGAGCGAGAGTCCGCCGCCTTGCTCAGGACGAAATCGATAGTTGGCGATGCCCCCAGGAATGGT
>CBDEGU010000004.1:0-43790 GCA_965238045.1 Bryobacterales bacterium
TGCCTCCCAGCCAATCAATTCAGCAGCTTACGGTCGCTTGCGCCCGCTTCCTCCTTTCCAGATGGGTCGAGTGTGCCCAAACTGTGCCCGCTCTTTGTCCTCGATGTAGGCTTCAAGACGCCTCGCGGCGTCGTGGAGATCTCGCTCGCTGACGACGTTGTAGCGGTCGAAGACCGACCTCGTCTTGTGACCGCTGATTCGCATCGCGACCACTTCCGGCACCCCGGCCCGAATGAGGTTCCTGAGACCGCTCCGCCGGAGGTCGTGAAACAGTTTGCGGACTCCTCCCTCAGAATCGTGCAGGCCCGCCGCAAGGCAGGCGGTGTTCCACGAGCGGTAGAAGTTAGCCACCTTCCGCCCATCCGCGCGAAAGAACACCCATGGACAATCAGGGAACCGTGCCTCACGTAGGGACCGCTGTATCGAGAGCACTTCATGAAGCTCTCGCGTCAGCGGCGGAATTCGAGCCTCATCGTTCTTCGTCTCTCCCGGCTCGAGCCGCACGACGCGCTCGGCAAGATCAACTTGCGACCACAGAAGTCGAAAAGTCGGGGACAGGCTACGACTTTTGGGGTCCACTCCAGAGTTGGCGCTACGACTCCCTGAGCGCCGCGATCAACTCGCGCACCATCTTTTCCCCATCGCCGAACAGCATCAGCGCATTGCCGGCGGCGAAAAGCTTGTTGGGAATGCCGGCGAAGCCAGGGCTCAGGCTGCGCTTGATGACGATCACCGTCCGCGCTTTGTCCACGTCGAGGATCGGCATGCCGTAGATCGGGCTGTCTTTCTCGTCACGCGCCGCGGGGTTGACGACATCGTTGGCCCCGATGACGATGGCGACATCGGTCTGCGTGAAGGTTGGATTCACCTGGTCCATGTCGAAGAGCTGATCGTAGGGCACGTCGGCTTCGGCCAGCAAGACGTTCATATGTCCAGGCATGCGCCCCGCCACCGGGTGGATGGCATAGCGAATTTTCACTTCCCGCTCCCGCAGCAGATTGGCCAGATCGCGCACGGCGTGTTGCGCTTGCGCGACGGCCATTCCGTAGCCCGGAACGAACGTCACCGAGCGCGCGGATTCGAGAATCATCGCCGCTTCTTCGGCGGAAGTACTCTTGACGCCGCTCTGGTAGACTTCGTCGGCCGCGGGTCCCGTGCCCGCCGTTGCTCCGAAGTCTCCCGAGAGCACATCCCACAGCGACCGGTTCATCGCCCGGCACATGACCCGGGTCAGGATAAATCCCGACGCGCCGACCAGCGAGCCGGCAATGATGAGCACATTATTGCTGAGGACAAAGCCCGTCGCCGCCGCCGCCAGCCCGGAACAGGAGTTCAGCAGCGCGATCACGACCGGCATGTCCGCTCCCCCGATAGGGACCGAGAACAATACGCCATAGGCAGCGGCGGCCGCCGTCAGAGTCCAGAAGGCCCAAACCGCGCTGGGGTTGTAGATGTAATAGCCGCCGAGCAGCAGCATGGCGGCGACACAGACAAAGTTCACCGCCCGCAGAAGTGGGCCGCGCGGCGCCCACGAAAGCGATCCCCGCAGTTTGGCCCAAGCGACCAGGCTGCCGGTCATCGTCGCGGCACCGATGATCGAACTGGCGACGCCCGCGGTGTGGATCTGCACCTCGGCCACTCCGGTGATCATCTCCGGCGCGGCCACCACCGTCGCCGCCACCAGCGCCGAGGCGCCGCCGCCGAAACCGTTGAACGCCGCCACAAGTTCCGGCATCGCCGTGAGCGGAACTTTCAGCGCCGATACGGCCCCGATCACCGATCCCGCCACCAGGCCCGCCAGGATGAGTTCGAAACTCAGGATCTGCTGGTCCAATAGCGTCGCCGCCACGGCCACCAGCATTCCCGCCGCTCCGAGCAGGTTTCCGCGCCTGGCGGTGCGGGGAGAGGTCAGGCCCCCCAGCCCGACGATGAAAAGAATCGACGCCAGCAGGTAGGCGATATTGATCAAATTCTGCACGACGCAAATCCGCTAGTGCTTGCTCTTGAACATGGAAAGCATGCGGTGAGTGACCAGAAATCCGCCCACCACGTTGATCGTGGCCAGAATCAGCGCCCCCAGTCCCAAGTAGGTTGCAAGATCGCCGCGGCCGGCCCCGGTCGCCACCAGCGCTCCCACCACGGTGATCCCCGAAATGGCGTTCGCGCCCGACATCAGCGGCGTGTGCAAGGTCGGCGGGATCTTGGTGATGATCTCGAATCCGACGAATACCGCCAGCATAAAAATGGTCAGGGCAAGGATGAATGCTTCCATGGCTAGGGCGTCTCCTCGAGCGCCTTCTTGACGGCCGGATGGCTGATCTCGCCCGCCCGCGTCACCAGCGTGCCCGCGATGATGTCGTCCTCAAGGTTGACGTTCGCGGCCCCATCTTCGAGCAGCAAGTCAAGAAAGGCAGTCATGTTCTTCGAATACATTTGACTGGCGTGGTAGGCGGCTTTCGAGGCCAGGTTGAGGGTCCCGATCACGGTGATCCCGCGATAGTCCACAACTTCGCCGGGCTGCGTGACGGCGCAATTGCCGCCTTGTTCCGCGGCCAGATCGACGACAATCGCGCCAGGCCGCAGATGTTGTGTCATCTCCTCGGTAATCAGAACCGGGGCCCGCTTGCCCGGAACCGCCGCCGTCGTGATGACGATGTCCACCGACTCAAGATGCTTCGCCATCAGCTCCTGTTGCCGCTGGTAGAACTCTTTCGACTGCTGGGCCGCGTAGCCGTCCTTTCCCTCGGCCGCCTCGAGGTCGAACTCGACAAACCGGGCACCCAAACTTTCCACCTGTTCTTTAACTTCTGGCCGGATGTCATAGCCCTCCACCACGGCGCCCAGCCGCTTGGCCGTCGCGATGGCCTGCAGGCCCGCCACGCCCGCGCCGATCACGAGCACCCTTGCGGGCGCCATGGTTCCGGCCGCGGTCATCATCAGGGGAAAGATCTTCGCCGAGGCCGCGGCGGCGAGCAGCACCGCCTCATAGCCGGCGATATTGGCCATCGAACTCAGCGCGTCCATGCCTTGCGCCCGCGTCGTGCGCGGAATCAGCTCCATGGCGAACGCCGTCACACCCCGCTCGGCGAGCGACCGCATCACTTCGGGTTGCGCCAAGGGCTCGAGAAATCCAGCCACGATGGCGCCCTGCTTGAGACGGTCGAGATCCCCCGCCGGAAAGCCGGGGTCGGCGCCCGGTCCGCGCACCGCCAGAACGATATCGGCTTCACTGAGCAGTCTCGCGCGGTCCGCCTCGATTCTCGCGCCCTCTGCTTCGTAGTCGCCGTCGGCGTGCAGGGCGCCGGTTCCGGCGGAAGCCTCCACGGCCACCTCGACTCCCTCGTGCTTTCTAAGAGAGGCGACGCCCGGGGGGATGAGCGCGACTCGATTCTCTCCGGGGAAGCCTTCTTTGAGGACCGCAACGATCATGATCTTGTCTTTCCGAACCTGGCAGCGGTGAGTCTGTGCGCCGGCGAGTTTGCAAACGCGGATTCTAGCGACAGTTGATTTTAGAAACAGCTGGTTTTAGAAGTAGTGGATTCCAGAAAAAATGCCGCGCCCGCCGGCGTCCCATCCGTTTCACTGATGCCGCCGAACCTGAACCGCCGAAAATGACCGGAGCCTTGCGGGAGCCGCCTCGTCCTGTTAGCTCGCCCGCCGCTAGTTGGCGAGCCAACCTTTCCTGTCCTTGCGGGAACGAATCGCGTATCTTAAGATAACCCCAACCTGAAGATCAAGCGAAAATCCATCTGCCCCAATATCAATCCACCATGAAACTTCCTGCACTCACCATTCTCGCACTCTTGCCCTGCCTGTTGCTCGCCCAGGGTCCCACGCGGAACCCCGCCCAGGACCCCGCGCTGAATAACGTTGACCTGCGAACCGTTCACCGTATCAAGCAGGAAGCCTTCAAGAATTCACAAGTGATGGACCACCTATTCTATCTCGTGGACGTCCACGGGCCTCGTCTGACAGGCTAGCCGGGCTTCCAAGGGGCCGCAGACTTCGCCGTGGAGCGTATGAAGAAATGGGGACTCGAGAATGTCCGTCAAGAGAAATGGGGACCGTTCGGACAGGGCTGGTCGTATCAAAGATTCTCGGCGCACCTGATCCAGCCGCGATACGAAGCTTTGATCGGCGTCCCCATGGCCTGGAGCCCCGGCACCAAGGGAGTCGTCAAGGGCAGGCCCATACTCGCGCCCTTGAAGTCGCACCGTATCTTGAAACGCCGCGAGGCCGGGATCGACGCTTACATCAAGAAATACCGCGGCACGCTCGGTGGAAAGATCGTGATGATCCGCCCTCTCAAAGACGTCAACCTCAGCGACCGGATGCTCTATCATCGCTATTCCGGCGAGGAACTCATCCGCCGCGCTGAAGCGCCGGCTCCGGCGCCGCCGATCCAGTTCGACGACCCCGAACTCGAAATCCCGGAAGACCCCGAGAAGCGCCGTAACTTCTTCGCCCAGGCGCCCGCCTGGTTTCAGCGCTACTATCGCGACGAGCGGCGCCGGGTCCAGAACAAACTAAACAAATTTCTCGCCCAAGAGGGTCCGCTCCTGGTCATCCACCCCGCCAGCCGCGGCGACGGCGGCACGGTCTTTCCTCCGCGCGCCGGCACGCGCTTCGTGGAAGACCCCGTGCCGCCCCCGTCGATTGCCATGACCCCGGAGCATTACAACCGCATCTTTCGCCTTGCCGAGAAACAACTTCCGGTCGTCGTGGAGGTCGAAACCCAGACGCGGTTTCACCGGCGGACGCTCGACTCGATCAATGTCATCGGCGAATTGCCTGGCGGCGGCGACGGTAATGGAAACGAGGACGAGATCGTGATGATCGGCGCTCACCTGGACTCGGTCGCGCCCGGTCTCGGCGCCACCGACAACGCCGCCGGCTGCGCGGTGATGATGGAAGTCATGCGCATTCTCAAGACCCTCGATCTCCGGCTCGCCCGCACGGTGCGCATCGCGCTTTGGGGGGGCGAGGAGCAGGGTCTTCGCGGCTCGAAAGCCTACGTCAAGGAACACTTCGCCGATCCCGAGACGATGCAGCTAACCGGGGAACACGGCAAGCTCGCCGCCTACTTCAATCTCGACAACGGTACAGGAAAAATCCGGGGAGTCTACTTGCAGGGCAACGATATGGTTCGCCCCGTGTTCAAGGTCTGGCTCGAGCCCTTCGCCGATCTGGGAGCAACCACGCTTTCGATTCGCAACACCGGAGGCACCGATCACTTGCCGTTCAACGAAGTCGGGTTGCCCGCTTTTCAGTTCATTCAGGATTCGGTGGAATACGAAACCCGCACGCATCATTCGAATATGGACATTTACGACCGCATCCAGCCCAGCGACCTGATGCAGGCCTCGGCCATCATCGCGTCCTTCGTCTATCAGGCCGCGAACCGGGCCGAGAAACTGCCCCGCAAGCCGCTCCCGAAACCACCGCCAAAACGGCCGGAATAGCGGCGCCGGAAAGCACCCCCGGCCCCGCCCGCCCATCTGCGAGAATGAGGACAGTTATGGCAGGGGACCTCATTGCCGTCGCGATGAGCGGGGGCGTGGACAGCTCCGCCGTCGCCGGGCTGCTCCAGGAGCGAGACCAGCCCATCGTCGGCGCGACGATGCAGCTTTGGAACCAGCGGCGGTTCCCGGAATTGACGCCCGCGGGCGCGGTGTCGGGCCGCTGCTGCTCACTCGATGACCTCTACGATGCGCGTCAGGTGGCCGAGCATCTGGGCATTCCCCATTACGTCGTCGATTTCGAGGAGCGCTTCGAGCGCGAAGTGGTCCAGCCCTTCGTGAACGACTATCTTTCCGGGCGTACGCCCATCCCCTGTACGCTGTGCAACAACTACATCAAGTTCGACCAGTTTCTCCAGATGGCCCGGCAGGTCGGCGCCGAGAAGATCGCCACCGGCCACTATGTGCGCGCCGGACGGGATGAGTCCACCGGGCGCTACCTGCTGCGGCGGGGCATCGACACCTCGCGGGATCAGTCGTACTTTCTGTTCGGTCTGACGCAGGAACAGCTCTCGCGGTCGCTGTTCCCCATCGGCGCCATGGAGAAGTCCCAGGTGCGGGTGCTGGCCGGGCGGCTCGGCATCCCGGTCGCGCACAAGAGCGAGAGTCACGAAATCTGCTTCGTGCCCAACGGCGATTACGCCCGCTTCGTCGAACTGTATCTCGAGCAAATGGGCGCCCCTCACGATGGCGTCGCCGGAGAGATCGTCACCCTCGATGGCAAGGTGCTGGGCGAACACTCCGGCATCCACCACTACACGGTCGGACAACGCCGCGGACTAGGCGTGGCCACGGGCAAGCCGATGTATGTCGTAAAGATCGAGCCCGCCAGCAAGAAGGTCTTCGTGGGTCCGCCGGAAGAGCTGCGGACGAAACGCTTTCGCGTGCGGGAGGTGAACTGGGTTTCGGTCGCCGAGCCCCGCGCGGCGGCGCGCTTCGAGGTCAAGATTCGCCACCAATTCACGCCGGTCCCGGCCGAGGTGCGTCCGCTGGGCGAGGCGGGCCGGGCGGAAGTAGAGTTCGATGAGCCGCAAAGGGCCGTGACGCCGGGTCAGGGCGCCGTTTTTTACGACGGGGACCTGGTGGTCGGCGGCGGCTGGATCGAGTAGCCTTCCTCCCCCCGCGCCGCATTTCCGCCACCCGCTGCCGCCCGGCCATTGCCCGCGGACGGCGGCGGCTCCGAGTTGACCCTCCACGGCCAAACAGGCGCGCGCCCGCCTGCTCGTTCACGCCAATTTGTCGAACTGCCTCCGCCGTGCACTCGATCAAGCAGGATGGGAAGTTCTCCGAGAGCAGGCGAACAGGGAGATGAAGAAGAGGCGATGTACGGCGGAGAAAATCATCGAAGCGCGGAAGCAGCCGCGGGCGGGCCGGAAGGTCGGCGAGTGGAGCCGGGAGCAGGGCTTGTCGATGGCGAGCACCTGCGCGTGGAAGCCGAAGTACGCCGGGCTGGCGGTGAATCAGTTGAAGCGGCTCAAGTGGCAAGAGCCGGGCTGAGCGAAGCAAGAGAACGTGCGCCGGCCAGCTCGCCCTCAATCTCTTGGTTTCGCCTCAGAGGTCCAGTCCAGACGGTCCCTCGACTATCGAAATCTCCCCGACTCAGGAGCTTGACCGGAAGCCCGTCGGATAGATTGTGCGAAGCGTTGTTTTCACCAGGAATCCCAGATACGGTAGAATCGTACCGTCGTGGCAGGCCAGAGGATCAGTTACTCACGCGTCTTCGAGAAGCTCGGCGAGGGTGGGATGGGTGTGGTGTACAAGGCCGGTGTCAGGAAGAGATCCGCATGACCGGTTCGTCGTTCCAAACACGCATTGCTACGCGAGACGAGATGCCTCAAACAGTCGCGTGCATTGTCGCCGCGTTTGTCACTGACCCACTGGCGCGCTTCGCGTGGCCTTCCCCGCACGATTACCTTCACGCTATGCCTTCGCTTACCCGCGAGTATGCTACTGGGAGCTTCGAGCACGGGAGCGCTTTGGTTTGTGCCGACTTCGGCGGTGCCGCGCTTTGGTTACCCCCCGGCATCAGCCCGCGTATCGAGGCTCTCGCGAGGCTGTTCCGCGAGACCGTGAAGCCCGAGCGACTGGACGATGTGCTATCCGGCTTCGAGAAAATGGAGGAGTGGCGTCCGAACGAGCCCCACTGGTACCTCCCGTTTATTGGCGTTGACCCCAACGCGCAGAACAAGGGCATCGGTCGCGCACTCATGTCTTACGGTGTGTCGCGGTGCGATCGAGAGGGGCTGTTGGCCTACCTTGAGTCGACCAATCCTCGCAATATCTCGCTGTACGAGCGCGACGGCTTCGAGGTGATGGGGGAGATTCGGGTCGGAGAGGCGCCCCTCATTACACCCATGCTGAGACGGCCGCGTTAACAAGGCGGGCCGCCGCGAAGTAGATCGAAGACTATCGCGAATTGTTAGACTCGTACAGTATGATGACAGTCGCTTCCAATAACCGCCCGTGACCAGGCTTCAATGACTTCGTCGTTCGCCGTCATCTTGGGTTATGTGGCGCTGCAACTGGTGATTGCCTGGTTGGTATCGAGGCGGATCACCGGAGAAGACGACTACCTTGTAGCGGGCCGCAGCCTCGGCCCGGTGCTTTGTACCTTCTCGGTCTTTGCGACTTGGTTTGGCGCGGAGACCTGCGTCGCGGCGGCGGCGGCCACCTACGAAGGTGGACTCTCGGCCGCTTCGGGCGACCCGTTTGGGTATGCACTTTGCCTGCTCATACTTGGGGCGGTCTTTGCGCGGGCGCTGTGGAACCGTAAACTGTCGACATTCGCGGACCTTTATCGGCAGCGGTACGGTCCGAACGCAGAGCGCCTTTTCGCGATCCTCCTGATCCCGATGTCGCTGTTTTGGGCCGCGGCTCAGATTCGAGCCATGGGTCAGGTACTGGCGGCAAACTCTGATCTCGGCGTCTTCGCGGCGATGACGTTCGCGGCCGCGGTAGTTGTCGCGTATACGACGCTTGGAGGATTGAAGGCTGACGCCATAACCGATTTGATTCAGGGCGGTACGATTGCGCTGGGCGTCTTGGCTTTAGCCTGGACGGTCTTTGGCGGCGAGGGTGGCATGAGTTGGGCCGACCTGCCCCGCGAGCGTTTGAGGTTGCTCGATACGAGCAGGCCCGTGCTGGAGAATCTGGAGTTGTGGGCTCTACCGGTCCTCGGTGGGTTGTTCGCGGCCGAGATCGTCGCACGGGTAGCCGCGTCCCGAAGCGCCTCGGTGGCCCAGCGAGGAACGGTGCTCGGCGGCGTGCTGTTCCTCGGCCTCGGGACCGTCGTCGCGTTGCTGGGCGTGGCCGCATCGACGATGGAAATGGAGGGAGTCGAGAACTCAGAGCAGATCCTTCTCAAGCTTGCGTCCGCACACTTGGGGCCTGTCTGGGCGACGCTGTTCTCGGGTGCGCTGGTGGCCGCGATCCTCTCCACTGTCGATAGCGCGCTGCTGACCGCGGGGTCGCTTGCCGCGCACAACATCGTCATTCCCCTGCGGCCTAGTATGAGCGACCGAGCACGGCTGCGGATGAATCGGCTGTCGGTGGTTGGCTTCGGCCTGATCGCCTACTTTCTGGCGAACTGGTTCGAAAGCGTCTACGAGCTGATCGAACAGTCTTCAGCGTTCGCCAGCGCCGGAGTGGTCGTGGTGACGCCGCTCGCTCTGTTCACGCGTGTCGGAGGAGCCGCCGCGGCGATTTCAAGCCTGCTGGCGGGCGCAGGCTTTTACTGCTATGGCGCGTATCTCGCCGATTGGCCGTTTCCGTATCTGACAGCGGTGGCCGCCGCGGCCGCCGCGTACGTGGCTGGAACGCTGCTCGGGCGAAGTCGCCCGATGTGCGAATAGGCCGATCTAGACACGTCAGCTTGTACAGATCTTCCCACAAGGGGCTAGCCAACAGTAAATGAATCACATAGAACGTCCGCACAGATACCTGTTGACATATCGCCCCCCGCACC
Organism: Bryobacterales bacterium; assembly: GCA_965238045.1. GTDB lineage: Bacteria > Acidobacteriota > Terriglobia > Bryobacterales > UBA6623 > CBDEGU01. The sequence continues at coordinate 9,484 of CBDEGU010000004.1, forward strand.
AAGAATCCCAGCACGTGAGACCGCTCATGGCCTCTCGGGGAGCCAGAAACTGAGCTTCTCAGCAGCCGGACGAAAAAAACTGTTTGTTGTTGGGTTGTTTCCGGCAACCATCCGGTGGCGGTTCCATTTCCCCAGGTCACGGGCAGGCCATGATCGGCCGAACCATCAGCCACTTCCGCATCACCGAGAAGCTTGGTGAAGGTGGGATGGGTGTCTGCTTACCCAGGACTTCCGTTTGTGCCTTGGCGCCGTGACGCCTTACCACCGCGCTGCCCCAATACCGAGTCTTTCCCACGCTGTTGTTGCCCAAGGAGCGCCGGTTTGGAACTGCCGGGATCGGCCCCTGTGCTCCACCAAAAGTCCCTGCTGTGCTCCACGAAAAGTTCCTGTATACTTTCGGGCGATACAACCGTTCGGGCCGGGCAGAGCGCGAGCCCCGGCCCGAACGTCCCGCGCGAACCGCGCGAGGGGAGGGACGCTGTGTTGATCCAATCGATTCGGAATACTCTGCTGATGGCCGTGATGCTGTCTGTGATGCTAACCGCGGTTCCGGCGGCAGCTCCGGCAGCCGCGGCTCTTAACTGCGACATGAGCCAATACCGCGAGCAGCCGGGACTCACGGCGACTCTCGATCGAGACGTATTGACGCTCACCTGGCTGGGCGAGCAGGAAGCGCAACTCCGAATGCGGCTGGGTATCGAAGGCGGCCGGCCCTTCATCGCCGAACTGGCCGCCCGCCGCAAATCGAAAAAGTGGGGCGTGCTGGGCCAGAACCTCCATCCCGAGTTTCACGTAACCACCGCCAAGCGGCGCATCTCCGAGCAGCAACTCAACCCGCTTCGCGCACTGGGCAGCGAAATCACGCCCGAGGTCATCGAAAAAGAAAAATGGAAGGTATTTTGGGACGCGCCGCTGAGTGTTCCCGGCCTCAAGGGAGTCAATAGCGACTGGCCGCGCCGTGAGAACGAGATCCGGCGCGACCTGGCCACCTATCAAGCATCGGGCTGCAAGGTGACCACCAACGGCGCCCGAATCGAAGTGTCGTTTCCCGGTTTGTCGCTGGGCATCTTCTCCGGGCGTTTGCAATTCACGGTCTATCGGGGAACGAACCTCGTCCGCCAGGAAGCCATCGCCCAGACAGCCGAGCCCTCGGTTGCTTACAAATACCGCAGCGGGCTGACGGGATTCCAGATCCGCGAGTCGTCGCGCATTCTCTGGCGAGATACTTCCCGGGCCTGGCAGAAATACGAGTTCGGAGGCGGGCGCAACAGAGACCCGCTGGCCTTGCGGGCGCGCAATCGTCTGGCGATTCTTGAAACCGCCAAAGGGTCGATCGCCTTCTTCCCGCCGCCGCACAAATTTTTCTGGGGACGCGAAATCGAGATGAATCTCGGATTCGTCTGGTACCGCAAGGACGATGAGCGCCAATTTTCGCTTGGCGTGCGGCACGGCGACCGCGAGGAAATGTTCCGGCCCTACGGTTTTTCCGAGCAGTTGTGGAACCGGAAAGTCCGCCAGTCGCGGCGTTTCGCCGAGGGAAATTTCGCGCTCTATAACGCGCCGCCGGGAACGCTGCAGCGCATGGCCGTGTACTTCTATTTGAGCCCCCTCGAGGGGCGCGCGACCCTGGACGCGGCGCTGGCTCTGACGCGCCGCGACCGCTACAAGAAGCTGCCCGGCTATCAGGTCGCGGTCAGCCACTTTCACACACACTTCGTCGAGCAATTGCTCGATGCCGGTTCATTCGACTATCGTCCGCCGTGGCTGGCGGCTTTCCGCGCGCTGGGGATCAACATCGCCATGATGTCGGACTTTCACGGCGACGGCCATCCTGAGGATTCCGGAGCGAAACGATTCGAGGATCTCAAGAATTACGCCGAGGCCTGCCGGCGGCACTCCGACCGCGATTTCTTGCTCATGCCCGGCGAGGAACCCAACGCGCATCTGGGCGGACACTATACGCTGATCTTCCCCCGACCTGTCTACTGGACCAAGGTTCGCCTGCCCGGCCAGGCCTTTATCGAGAAGCACCCAGACTACGGCGAGGTGTATCACACCGGATCGGCCGGCGACATGCTGAGTCTTCTCGAGGCCGAGCAGGGGCTTGTCTGGCAAGCGCATCCGCGCACGAAGGGCTCGACCCCTTACCCGGACGCCGTCCGCGACTCACCGCATTTCAACAGTGACCGCTACCTGGGCGGAGCCTATCAGTCCCTTCCGGCCGATTTGTCGGAGAAGCGCATTTGCGAGGCGCGCTGCATCGGCGTTCTCGACGACATGAACAACTGGGCGGGGCCGAAATACCTCGTCGCCGAGGGCGACACGTACACGAAATTCCCAGAGGACGAAATCTATGGCGAACTGACCGTGAACTATATAAAGGTCGATCCGCTGCCCAGCTTCGACCAGAGCTGGAGCCCGATTACGCGCGCCCTTCGCGCCGGCGATTTCTTCGTTACCACGGGCGAGGTCTTGATCACCAATTTCGCCGTCGAGGAGAAAGGCGATCAGCTCGAGGTTTCCGCCGATATCGAGTGGACCTTCCCGCTGGATTTTGTCGAAATCGTTTGGGGGGACGGGGACAAGACCGGACGCAAGATCATTTCCGCCACGGAGTATCCGCCGTACGGCAACCGGAAATTCCGGATTCCCTTCGACGGACGAGGCAAGAAGTGGGTGCGGCTAGCCGCTTGGGATTCAGCCGGTAACGGAGCACTGGCCCAGCCGGTGCATCTGCAATAGGCGCGGAAGCGGTCGCGGCCCCCCCCGGCGGCCCGCTCCAGAACCACGCTGAGGAGAAAATGGGGGCTGCCATCCGAATTTCGTCTACCGGACTGAAGTATTACTGGTGGAGTGGACCCCTGAGGCGAGGCCAAGAAAGAAGGGCCGTGTTGCGGTCATGCCGCGAGGGGGAGCGGGAGGCGTTGTCCCCGATCGCCCCATGGTCTTGCGTCGGATGGTTGGTGGGTTGGGTTGGAACCACCAGCGGTCCTGCTGCGGTACAATTTCGTCAGGCTCGGTCGGGGCTATGATTGGTCAAACTATTTCGCATTACAAGATCACCGAGAAGCTTGGCGAAGGCGGCATGGGCGTCGTCTATAAGGCGGAGGACACCAAGCTCAAGCGGCCGGTGGCGCTGAAGTTTCTTTCGCCTCATCTGCTCAGTGACACCGAAGCCAAGGAGCGGTTCATCCGCGAAGCTCAGGCTGCCGCCGCGCTAAATCATCCGAATATCTGCACGGTCCATGAGATTGATGAGGCCGACGGGCGAACGTTCATCGTGATGGCCTTCCTGGAAGGGGACAGCCTTGATGCGAAGATCGCGGCCGGGCCGCTGAAGCTGGACGAGGCGCTTGGGTTCGCCATCCAAACGGCGCAAGGTTTGCAGGCGGCGCATGGCAAGAAAATCGTCCATCGAGACATCAAGCCCGCCAATTTGATGGTCACGCCACAGGGCGCCAAGCAGTTGGTGACAATCATGGACTTCGGGCTGGCGCAGTTGGCTGACCGCTCGAAGCTGACCCAGGGGCCCACGGCGCTGGGCACGGTCTCCTACATGTCGCCCGAGCAAGCGCAGGGGATGGAGCTGGATCACCGCACTGACCTTTGGGCGCTGGGAGCGGTGATCTACGAGATGGTCACCGGCCAGCGGGCCTTCCAAGGTCACTACGATCAGGCGATCACCTATTCGATTCAGCACGAAGAGCCCGAACCCATGACGGCCTTGCGGACGGGCGTTCCGATGGAGTTGGAGTGGATCGCCGACAAATGTTTGGTGAAGGACCGCGAGAAGCGTTACCAGCACACCGATGAGTTGCTGCTCGACCTGGAAACGCTGCGCGAGAAACTCAAGTCCGGCAAGTCGGCGATCTTGCGTACTGGAGTGGCGACCGGCAGTCTTGCCGGTCCGGAAGAAAGAGCAGGACAAGCTGAGAGCTTGTCGCTACCGCATCCCCTGGCCAAATACCGCGTCATAGAAAACCTGGAGGAACAAGACGACAGCGTTCTCTATCGCGCCGAGGACACTCAGCTTAAGCGTTTGGTTGATGTGCGGGTCGTGCCGCAGTCCTCGGCCCAGCGGATTGCGCGCGTGCAGCAGCGCAAGCAAGCCATGCTTCTCGGGATCGCGGCGCTCGGCGTGCTACTCGCCCTGATTTTCGCCTTCTTCCCGCTGTTCTCCCCGGCTCCTGTCACCGAAACTCCTGTGCGGCGATTCTCGTTTTCCCCCGAGCGTCTCATCAGTGTCTTCGGCAGCAGCATTATTTCTATCTCTCCCGATGGCAAGTACATCGTCTATGCGACCGAAGCGGCAGGGCAAAGCGCTCTGTGGGTGCGGCCACTGGATAGTGAGTCTGCCCGCAAGCTGGAAGGGACGGAGGGCGCTAAAGGCGGCAACTGGTCGCCGGACAGCAAGTCCATTGTCTTCGGGACGGACCGGGAGCTGAAACGGATTTCACTCGCCGGCGGCAACCCGATCACACTGTGCGAGTCGCCGGGCCAAACTTGGCCTTTCTTAGGGGCCTCGTGGAGCCCTGACGGCAATCGGATCGTCTTCTCTTCCGGGCTTCGGTTGTATGAAGTAGCCGCCCGAGGCGGGGAACCGGAGCTTCTGTTTGAACCGGATGAGTCCGAGGGCGTTCGGTACTTCTGGGCTCCGCATTTCCTGCCGTCCAGCGGCGCTTCCGAGGGACTGGTCTACACGGCCGCGCCGGGCCCAGACGATCGCAGGGTGGAGCTGCTGGATCTCAACACCGGCGAGCGGAGGGAACTGGGGCCGGGAAGCGTTCCGCGCTATTCGAGGAGCGGGCATTTGATCCATGCTCCCAGCGACTTGGCTGATAGTGGGTTGTGGGCTTTGCCCTTCTCGCTTGAAACCCTGATGGCGACCGGGCAGGCTTTCCCGATCGAGGAAAGAGGCGAGTATGCCGCCGTTGCTGGGGACGGCACCCTGGTATATCTCGACAGCCCTGGCAAAAATTTAGAGAAGCTCGTCTGGCGGGACCGTTCGGGCAAGGTATTGGAAACTGTGGGTCAGCCGCAAGAGGGCATCCAGCACCCCACGGTTTCTCCCGAGGGCCGCTTGCTGGCGGTCTCGGCTAGGGACGGAGGGAATCGGGATATTTGGATTCATGATCCCGTCCGCGGCACCAAAACGCGGCTGACTTTCGACGAAGGAGCTGAAAGGGAACCCACTTGGTCGCCTTCAGGCCGGGAGGTCACCTACGCTTGGCAGCAGGGCGCTGGATGGAATATCGCGAGTAAGACCGCTGACGGCACGGCCGAAGCTACGGTGTTGGTGGATACCGAAGCGCACGTGTTCAACGCGGACTGGTCCCACGACGGCCAGCATTTGGCTTACCACGAAATCAGCACAGACACCCGACGCAACATCTGGTACCTGAAACCCGGTGGCGACGGTTTCGAACCAACGGTTTTTCTCAGAACACCCGCGAACGAGGGAACCCCTGAGTTTTCACCCGACGGCCGTTATCTTGCTTATCTTTCCGATGAATCGGGGCGCGTGGAGGTCTATGTGCGGCCGTTTCCCGAGGGATCGGGGAAGTGGCAGGTCTCGGTTAACGGGGGATCGCAACTGCGCTGGCGGCACGACCGCCGGGAACTGTTCTACGTCGAGGAATCGACGCTAATGGCGGTGTCTGTCTCGACCGAGCAGGGATTCATCCTGGGACAGCCCCAGAGACTCTTTGAGTCGGAAGATTTGGGGTCGAATGCTTTCTCGGGCCCTCAATACGACGTATCTGCCGACGGGAAAAGATTTCTGACAACAGCGCCCGCCGAAGACGAGAACGCAGCGCCGCCCGTGATCCGCGTCGTCGAGAACTGGTACGAAGAGTTCAAAGACCGCGAGCTCGACTAAGTCTCTTTAATAGTATCAGATAGGACCAGGAGGGGCTGTCCCCGATCTCCCCCGGAACGCCCCTTCCGCGCTCGAATCGCCCTGGCGACGGATGAGCCGGTTCGTCAATGAGAAGAGGTATACTGTCGGCTTATGGGAACTCAAAATCGAAATTGTCTTCAACCGCGGGTGGCGATGATCCGCTCTTTTTGCATCACTCTCCTGGCGATGGCCGCCATCGGCGGCGCTTTCGCGCAGCAGGGCTCGCCGCGGCGGTTCAGCCGCACGCCCTACCTGTCGGGTCCCGAGGACCCCGAGTACCGGGCCGTGCGCGGCACGATCAAGATGGGCGAAACGGTCATCATCGAGTGTCCCGGCGGAGCGGATGCCGAGTTAGGCCCCGGGGTTGTACCGGAACCGTCGCAAACGAAGCGGCGCTATTCGCGCTATGGCGGCCCTTTTATCCTGGAGGGCGTCAAGATGGGCGATTGGGTGGCGATCAAGATTCTCAAGGTCAAGCCGGGGCCTTACGGCTATACCAACAACTGGGGTCCACTCCGCGGTCCGTGGCGCACGATCGCTCCCATCAAAAACGGTATGTTGCTGTTCGAGCCGGATTTCGCGATTCCGGTGCGGCCGATGATCGGCACGATCTATCTCAAATCCGCCGCCGCGACGCCGGGCGGGGCGGGCGCCTGGGACCACGGCGGCAACTTTGACTCCAACTCGATTCGCGCCGGCAGTACGGTCTATATCCGCGCGCAGTTCGACGGCGGCTACCTCACCGTCACCGACACGCACGCTTATCAGGGCGACGGCGAGATGACGGGAACCGGCATCGAGATCGACGCCGAGGTGACTTTGCAGGTCGACAAATCGCCGCACCACTTTCCCACCGGCGGCGTAGTCGTCGAGACGGCGGACAAGTGGTATACGAACGGCGTCGGCAGAACCTGGGAAGACGCCGTCAAGATCGCCTGGTCGGAGATGGTGTATCTGCTCTCCTACCTCTACGACACGAGCCCCGAATACGCCAACCGCCTGGTCGGAGCCCTGGGCGATGCGCTTCCCGGCTAGACGGCGGGCAACGCCAACCTCCGCGGCTTCGACCGCGGGAGGTCCTATGTGACGATGCAGATCGGCATCCCCAAGGCGCTCAAGCGCACCGGAAACAAGTGGCGCGTCGGGCAGGAACCCTAATCAAGCGGCCGGCGGCATTGATGCTTGGAGCCCGATGGACGTGATTCGTCATCAGGCAATAGCCGAGCAGCGTCAGGCCGTACCGCTGGGAGCGCTCGCGAAGGGTGTCGAGATAGAAGCGGCGATCGTCGCCGAGCAGGAAGATGTCTTGGCGGTTGTCGCCCCGCTGTGTGATGTGGTGCGGCACGCCCGCCGTCACAACACGAGCCATGCTGGAGTGGACCCCTGAGGCGAGGACGTCCCGGTTCCCTCGGTCCCAGTTACCCCGGTTCCCCGCAAATTGGCAATTCGGAGTGAAAAAGGACGAAAATCGTTGCATAAGAAACGCGGCTTCGGCTAGTATACCGGTGCGAGCGCGACTCCAATGGAAATTCTCGTTACGGAGTGAGCCCATCCCGATCGATGGCGTCTCGACGACATCGCAAGTCTCGGTCCTCGGACGCCACACCGGCGCCTGCCACCTCGGCCAAGCCCGGCCAGTTCAGCTGCCGCGAAAAGCTGCTCCTGGCCGCCTGCCTTGGCCTGGCTTATGCCCTCATCGCCACCTGGGGCCAGTTCGAGTTCGGCGACCTGATGGGCTACTACAACCTCCTCGCTGACGCTTTCCTCGCCGGTCGTCTCCACGTCCTGCCGACCTCGACCCTCCAGGATCTGGTGCCTTACGAGGGCCGCTATTACTTCCAGTGGGGGCCCTTCCCGGCTGTCCTCCACGCCGCCGCCCGTCTGTTGGGCACGACGCTCTCCGACCGCGTGGCCTGCTTGCTGGCCGGCTGGCTGAGTGCCCTGGTTTTCTTCGAGATTCTCGTCGCCCTGAGGAGGCTTTGGTTCTCCCGGGCCCCGCGGTGGCTTTGCGTGTGGTTTGTTCTGGCGTTTGCCTTCGGCACGCCGGCGGCGCTAGTGGCCTGGTACGGGTCGGTCTACCACGAGAGCATTGCCTTTGCCAGCTTGCTGCTCCTGACAGCCACCTTGTTCTTCCTCCGCTACCTGGAGCATGGGACTGTGGGGTGGCTCGCGGCCGCTGGTCTCGCCGCGGGCCTGAGCATTACGACGAGGGTCAATTACGTCCTGCATGGTGCGGTCCTGCTGGCCGGACTCTGCGCCTTCCATCACCTGCGCAGGCTCCCCTTCCGGGCGCGCCTGCGGCAAGCCGCCGCTTTTAGTCTTCCCCTGATCGCCTGCGCGCTGCTGATGGCGTCCTACAACTACGCCCGCTTCGGTTCGCCCTGGGAATACGGAACCACTTACCAGCTCGGGCCCGACCATCGCGTACTCTCCCTGGACCGGATTCCCGAAAACTTCCTCCATTACCTGGTGGCACCGCCCCAATTCAGCGGCGACCTTCCCTGGATCGTCCACGCCGGCTGGCAGCCCCTTCGCACCACGCTGCGCTTGTGTCGGCGCGACCCCAGGTTTGAGCCGGCCCGTCTCTTCCTCGGAACTGTATCTCTTTTATCTCTTTCGGCCGGGGTGCTGTTTCTGTTTCTGTTAACCTTCGACGCCGCGGCGCGGCGCTACGCCCAGGATTTCGTGCCGCAGCTCATGATCCTTGCCTTTGCCGGGGCCTGTGCTCTCGCCGGCGGGCGCCGCTGGAACCGCTGGCGTTCCTTCGCCTGGCCCATCTTATGCTTTTCCGCAATTCTGCACTTACATCTCGCCCTGTTCGAGTTCGTCGACAGCACTTTCCCCGATCCCAACGCCATGAAGGCCTTCGTTGCGATCAGCCCGACCTTGCGAGGCCTTGTCCCCGGCCCCCGGCTCATTGAGCAGGAGGCTGTCGCGCACAACGACCTCGGCGTGATCGCGATGAGGCAGCGCCGTTTCCCCGAGGCTCTCGATCACTTCGAGCAGGCCGCGGCGCTGCTGCCGTACTCTGGCCGGATTGAGGCGAACCTACGCTTGGCGCGGCGACTCACCAGCCCTCCTTGAGGGCGGTCTCTCGCGACGGACGCATGGGATCAATCCAGTTCCAGGACCTGCGAGATCGGAGGGCGAGATCGGGGGACGGCGAAAAGAGTACCGAACGCAGCAGTGCGAAAACGGCATTGTCGAGTTAACTGGCAGCCGAGGGACCAAGCCACGGTATCGAGTATTCAGGCGCGGTCTCGCGACCCATATCTTGGGGCTGTCCGAAAGCGCCGGGATCAACCGGCGAGGAGTTGGGGATGCAAGAGCCCTGCGGCGAAGGAGTAGCGAACCACGCTGACCTCGAGTCATGCGCCGGCGATGGTGACATCGCGGGTGAAGCGTTGACAGAGGCACTGGCGGGCCGCCTATCGAGCCGCGAAATACCAGTTTCGGGTGCCGACCTTGTGTACAGAAAGGGAAGGCAATATCAACCGTCGCGCTTTCGCAAGCGGCGTGCGAACCCGGCGCGGTCGGAGAACCCGTGCACGTCAGGAAAATCCTTGCACGAGAACCGGGAGACCTCGGAGACGCCTGCCGCGAAGTAGCGGGCCGGAGGGGGAAGGCTACGGCCGCACGTCCCACGTGTACGTCGCCGAGGAGTCGGAGCGGGGATAGTACCGATGAACGATTCGAACAAGGGTGGAGAACCGGCGGCGGAGAGTCGGGAGGGAAGCGCCCGTGCCAAGGAGCGCGCGGCCAAGCCCCCAACGGTCCGCCCACAGAGGCTGGCAGCCGTGTCCCCGGGGCTGGACCGGGTGCGGCCAGCAGCACGCTGTGTGCTTGGCCGCCATCCATCCGATGCAGGAGCCGTATGAGTTGATGCTCACGTACGAATCTGTGCGGGGGGTGCCGGGTGACCGGTATCCCTACCGCGACCGATCTGTCCTCGGGCTTCGGTAGGATGAGACAGGAGCGGTTTTCCGGCGATGGAAGACATCGAGATTAGTGAAACTGTTACGATTCCGGCCCGGGAATTGCGGATTTCGTTCGCGCGGTCGGGGGGGCCGGGCGGACAGAACGTCAACAAGGTCGAGACGAAAGTTGAGCTGCGCTGGCTGGCCGCCGGGACGTCGGCGCTCTCGGGCGATGCCCTGGAGGGACTGCTCCAGCGGCTGGCCCGGCGACTCACCGCCGAAGGAGAGCTTGTCGTCACCTCGAGCCGCACCCGTGAGCAGTCTCGCAATCGCGAGGATGCCCAAGCCAAGCTGGCTGAGATTGTTCGTGAGGCGCTGCGGCCGCCTCGCGCGAGAAAGCGCACGCGGCCCCCGAAGCAGGCGAAGGAGAGACGACTGCGAGAGAAGAAGGAGCGGTCGTTGCGCAAGAAGGACAGGAGGCTCGATGAGCCGGCGGCGCTGGAATAGTGCTTGAACGGACTTGCTAGAACATTTTCAAGCGTGATATAGCCCGTATCCGAAGATGCATTCGCCGTGGCGGAAGCACCGATGCTGAGCAGCCCCCCCCATGGGTTGCCTATTTCATTCCTGAAAATGCTCTAGCCGCGGCAGGCTGTGAGGGCGGAAGCAAGCGAGTCCCGCATCCGGGGGCGAGTCCCGCGTCCGGGGGCGAATCCCGTTGGCTGAATTGAGGCTGCCCCGGTTCGCCCCGGCTCTCCCGCAGTTCCCCGAGATTTCAGAGTTCCGCCTCGCCGACCTTAACTCGAAGGAGCAGGCCCCAACAATCTCGGAATCACCACGAATCGGCCGTCCGCTTCAAATCGCAATCCTAAGCCGCTGATCTTCCCCCCCGCATCAGCCCGAAACTCAATCACTCCACGCCGACCGGCCGTCAGCGGCAACTCGTCCTCCAGCATGAATGACGCGTGTCCATTGGCGGGCAAGCGCAGCTCTTCGGCGCCAAGCTCACGCCAATCGTCGTCCCAGATCGTCGCGACGATCGAAGCTGCATCCGACTCACCCTCCGGCTTGCCTGGGTTGACCAACGCCACGCCTACCCGGCATCCTTCTGTGTTGTCAAAAGGCAGCAAGAACGAAGGCTCCAACACCGAAACCAACTCGGCCGTCACTGCCCGCGCCGACGGGGAATCATACGCCGCGTAGCCGGCAAGCGGACCTGTACAGGCAACCTCCGCCCAACCCGCGCGCTCGACCCCGTACTGCTCTCCGGTCTCGATGTGCAGCGCGGAACAGGGAGCCACCATCGAGATGACCTCGTTCGCATCCCGTTCGCGCTCCGGCCCCCCTGGATCGACAAGCAGCGGCAAGAGCAGCGGAGCCCCATCGTCAGCCCGGAACCTCACCGTGACGCCCACCTCCGACGCTGACGCATTGAACAGCCGCAAATGGGTCTTCCAGCCCGCTCCGCAAGCCACCTGCGGAAGCACAAATCGGCCCGGCTTCGCCTCCAGGTCAATTGAAAGCTCGAAATCCGACGCCGTCTGCTCCGACCCGCTGTCCACCGACCGCACCGTAAACCGTGAGTTCCCCGGCTGGGCCGGCCTGCCGGAAATGATCCCGGTGCTCATGCTGATCCGCAGTCCAGGCGGCAACGCACCCCTCGCCACCGACCACCTGTAAGGAGGTCTCCCGCCCCTCGCGGACAATGCCTGCACGTGATTCGCTCCTACCCTGCCGCTTCGCAGCCGAGCCCGAGACGTTATCCGGAACCGGGGAAGAATCTGATCCTCTTTGACGATGATCGTAAAGTTCTGACGCACCACCTGGCGGGGCGAAGAATGGTCCGCGACCGTAACCGCGGGTGTAAAAACACCCGACTCCCTTACCCTTCCGGCCAGCAAGCCCGTGGCATGGAGTTCCACCTCTGGCGGCAGCCCCGCGGCCGACCAAACATAGGGCGGGCGGCCTCCGCTGGCGTTCAATTGCTGCTCGTATCCGGCTCCGCCTTCCTGTGCCGGACGCAATGAAGTGGTCCCAATCTCAAGTCGCAGGCCGCCAAACCCCGTACTCACTCGCCCCTGCTTAGCTTGGCGAATACATTGAGCAGGCGTAAGCCCCCGCGAATAGTGATGCTCGGCGCAAGGCTCCGGCGTCATCACCGCGGACATCTGCGTCGGAGTAAGAGTCCCGCTGACAATCGCCTGTTCATCAAAGGCATGTACGCGATCGATGAACCCGCGGTCCCACTCCGCGGCGGCATCAAAGTTGAATCCAAAGCTTCGATCCACAAATACATTGATCACATTTCCGAATGCGACAAACAGGTGGAAATCGAAACGCTCCAACAAGAGCGGCAGTATGTCCTGCGCACGTATGCCCTCAGATGGGTATTTACTTGACTCAGGTGACCCCAAGATGTAGGATCTTGGGCGATGGAAGATTATCCCCGGAATTTGGCCGAGTTCGAGGCGCGTTTCGCTAGCGAGCAGGCCTGTCGGGAGTATCTGTGTCAACTCCGCTGGCCGGAGGGTTTTCGTTGTCCGCGATGCGGGCATGACAAAACCTGGGCGGTGCGCACGGTGCTGCTGCAGTGTGCAAGCTGCGGGCATCAAGCTTCGGCGACAGCAGGCACAATCTTTCAAGACACCCGCAAGCCGCTCCAGAGTTGGTTTCGAGCAATGTGGTGGCTCACCAGCCAGAAGAACGGGGCGAGTGCATTGGGATTGCAGCGGGTGTTGGGCCTGGGCAGCTCAAGACGGCCTGGACTTGGTTGCACAAGCTTCGGCGCGCTATGGTGCGGCCCGGACGTGATCGCCTCAGCGGGCGCGTTGAGGTTGACGAGACTTACTTAGGAGCCCTGGAGGAGGGCGTGCGGGGCCGCGACGCGGCTGATTGTAGTAGCGGCCGAGGAAGATGGCGCCGGCATCGGACGAGTTCGGATGCGCACGATTCCGAACGCCTCTGGGGACAGCTTGATGGCCTTCGTCGGCGAGTCGGTCGAACCCGGCAGCGTGGTCCACACGGACGGCTGGCTGGGATACGAGCCACTCGAAAGCGACGGCTATCGCCACAGGTGAGCTACCTGGACGGGCAACCGGCACGAGCCTCTCAACTGCTCCCCCGCGTGCATCGCGTGGTGTCGTTACTGAACGTTGGATACTGGGTACGCATCAAGGAGCCGTCAGCCACGAGCATCTCGACTACTACCTCGACGAATTCACCTTCCGCTTCAACCGCCGCAAGTCCAGAAGCCGAGGCAAGCTCTTCTACCGCCTGGTTCAGCAGGCCGTCGCCGTCCAACCGGCGCCCTACAAGTCGCTGGTCCTACGGACAACCACAACGTCATTTCAAAATACCTGAGTCAAGTGAATACCCATCTGCCCTCAAATTCATCGGTCGAGCAATCATGGTTGATGTACTCTTCCTCATGCCGCTCAAGCGCCCGGTTCCAGCGATAGCCGGCTGGCAACTCCCGCCAGAACCGCCGCACCTCCCGCAGGGCCTCGGGCCAGCGCAGGTGACCGTTACGGCCGATCATGTCGCTCGTAACAAAGTAACCGTCCGGCCGCAGAGATCTCTTGACCTCGTCCAACAAATGTTCCAGCTCGAGAACATGATGCAAGGCTTGATTCGCGATGACAGCCGAATACCGCTTCGCCGCCTTCCAACTATTGAAGTCACCTTCGGTGAACTCGAAATTCTCCTCCACACCGGAATCTTTAGCAAGCTCGCGGCCGCGGCGCAGCATGAGAGGATTCAGGTCCAAACACTCGATCGTGAACCGCGCAAGCCCCGCCCGCCGGAGCATTTGCGCGACGCGAACTTCCGCGTCACAATTTCCTGCTCCCAGGCTCAGAAAAATGGGAGTTTCATCGGGGTGGGCCTTCGCCCACAGCCCCAGATACTTCGCATACAAGTCCTCGGCGATGGTGAAACCATACTCGGCGGCCATCGGCCGAACATACGTATGCGCCCAGTAGTGGAAAATAGGCGGCAGGTCATGCACTTTCGACTGGTCTCGATAGCGCTCGTGTTCGTTCCTTAACTTTCTCTCGTAGTCATCGGCGCTGTTCGGAGTACGCCTCAGCTTGGCTAAAAATGACATGGAACCCGATCCTGGGGAGCAGCAGACTCGGCAGGCGCCGCCGCTCCCCATTCTATACGAATGGCGGACCCTAGCCCGCGTTTCTGACCGCGTGGCGAGGCCTGCAAGCTCATCCGGTGATTGTGCTGATCGAGCGTTCGACATGGCGCCGAACAAGATCTGACGGGTCGTCACGCGCACGCTCAAGCGCGGACAAGCAGGCTTTTTCACCTGTCTCTCCCATGGCCCAAGCGGCGCTCGCGCGGTAGTGCTCACCGCCATGCCCAAGCATTCGCTCGAGTACGGCAAGTCCCCTGGCGTCACCCAATTGATGCAGACCGAGAGCGGCATTGGCCATCGTTCTGTTGTCCGTCTCCTCGGTGGCTGCCAGCATCAACGCTCGCGCCCCTGGCGAGCGCGAACCCCAGAAACCCTCGATCGCGTTCGCCAACACCCTGCGATCGCCACCTTTTTGAAACTGTTCCGCGAAACTCGGGTTCTCGCAGAACCGGGCGAACAACAGCGCTGCTTTCGAGCGCACCACATCATCCTTTGTGCGGAGCACCGGACTGAGGGATGCCAGGATTCGGTTGCTCTGGGCGATCTCGGACAGAATCACCAGGATGCGACGCATTTCTTGTGAATCCCTGCCCGCAAGCGCCTTCGCCAGCCAGATGTCCAGAAGCGGATATGCTTGCAGCGCCCGCCGCGCCAGACCAACCGCCGTCTCATCGTCAAAACGCCCGGAATCAGCCAGCAAGCCCACAAGCTGAGGCGCGACCACCTCGTGATTCTCAAACTTCCACCGTGTTAACTCACGTCGCAGCAGCGCTGCCGGCTCCGTCTCCAGATGATCCTTCTCCGAGCCAGCCGAACTCGCTTCCTCGGAGGCACCCCCGGCGGGACGTTCAGACATACAAGCCTTATCGTCCCCTTGGAGTCTGTCTTGCTCGCCCACGCCTTGAGAGACGTTTCTTTCCGATACGCTTTGGTCGGCATGCGGGGCGGCATGCGGGGCGTCGCCGTTCGTCTTGCCTTGATTGCGGTCCTCTGGCTCGCCCTAGGGGTCCACTCCAGTGTCCAGGGTTCTGCCCCATCAAGACCGTGCGCTACTCCGCCTCCATCGGCTCGGCCAGCCAGATGTTGCCCTTGGTTTCGCTGAGCGGAAGATAGTGCTTGTCGGCGGTCAGACCATAACCGAAGGGTGCGGCTCCTCCGACAATAGTGCGGAGACGTCCGTGGAAGTGTTGCACGGCTTTCAGCGGCCCTTGCGGCTTCTTGGTTGCCGGATCAAGCGAGCGGGCCCAAATACACCGGAACTCGTCGTGACCTGAGAGAACGTAGAGCGTGTTGCCGTCGGGCGACCACCACGAGTGGCCCGAGCCACCCAACGAATCCGCGATGGGAACCCATTGGCCTTGATCCTGCGCGGCGCCCCCGATCAGCCGAGAGATGAAGACCGGTGGCGCGGGGCTAGCGAGTTTGAACGAAACCCAGTTCTGGTCCGGAGAGAAGCGAACACTGTGCACCGGATCTTGCGAGTGCTGAAGGCCTAGATCCCGCTGTTGGCCCGTTTCGACGTCGAACGTCTTCCAGCGAATGGGTGAGTTGGTGTAGAAAAGAATCTTCTTGCCGTCCGGTGTCCAGTCCATGTGACTGCCGACGTCCTCCAGCAAAAGCTGCTCCGTGCCCCGGCCGAGATGGGTCAGATACACATTTGTCTTTCCCTGTTCGATCCGCCTAAAAACGACCTTCGTGCCATCCGGCGAGATCACGCCCCTAAATTCCGATCCCGGACCGACAGTGACCGCAGTATCCTTGTTCGTCTGGAGATCCCGCAGCCAGATGTCGTTATTGCCGGCGCGGTCGGACGTGTAAACCAACTTGTGGCCATCGGCTGAGATTGACGGATACCACTCCCTGCTGAGTCCCGATACGATGCGCTCGGGATCTCCCCGCACCTCGGCACGGTTGGCATCGAGCGGCAGGCTCCAGATGTCCCAGTTTTGGCTGGTGTTCATAAAGGCAATGCGACCGTCCCGAGCAGCGGAAGCCCCCTGTTCACCGATTCCGGCCGTCAACTTCTGGGGCTCGCCGAGCAACTGTCCCGCCTTGGGAGAGACCCGAATGCGCCACAGGTTCCGCGTACCGCCCTGCGTACGAGCGTCGAAGATGACCCAGTTCGACTCGGCCAACCATGTCCGCGGAATCGGAAACAAACGAGAACGAGGGTCACCAACGGTCAACCCAGCAGCCCGGAAGGGTTCACGGACTCCCAGGGGCACGGCTTCGCCGCCTTCCAGAGGCACGAGCCACCAGTCGAGTTCGATAGCGCGGCCGAACTCAACGGGCTCTGTACTGCCGACAACCAGCAACCGTTGCCCACCGGGCGACCAGGTCCGTGGAGTAGCGAAGGCCAGGTTCGTCTCGATTTGCCGGGCCGTGCCTCCAGACGCCGGAACGATCCAGGGTCTACGAAATACCTGGTTCGCGGTATTAAACTCCAGTAGAAAATAGCTGACCCAGGCGCCGTCCGGAGAAAACCGCGGATTCCCGTTACCATCCGCAATTCGTCTCGGAGTTCCCCCGAGCGCGGGAACGACATAGATACCGCCACCGTCCCGGCCGGACCGGAAAACGACACGGTTGCCGTCGGGCGAAAAGGAAGGGACTTCGTCGTCGGCTTCGTCGGTGGTGAGGGGGATCGGATCGCCGCCGCCGAGCTGATGCACCCAGATGTCGAGATTGCCCTCGCCGCCGCGGTCCGAGGCGTAAGCGAGAAGCCTGCCATCGGGAGAGAGGGCTGGTTCGCCGGTATAGCCGGTGTCGCGCGTGATTTGGGTGAGGTTGTATTGCGGCGGCGGGAGAGCTGTGCCGGTTGAGCGGGTGAGCCACCACGTGAGGCCCACCGCAGCGAGCAGAACGGCTAACAATGCACCGATGATGGCCGGTGAGGCGCGCTTGGCGGGGGCGGGTTTGGCGCCGACTTGAGACGCTTGCGGTTCCAGTTCACGCCGCAGCGCCTGAAGATCCACCAGTAGCTCGTCGGCGTGCTGATAACGTTCTGCGGTTTTCTTTGCCAGGCACTTGTTGACGATGTGCTCCAACTCTTTGGGCACCCCTGTTCGTACCGCCGTTAACGGCTCCGGCGACTCGTGCATGATTGAGAACACTACCGCCGGGTCGAACTCACCCCGAAACGGCTGCTCTCCAGCGACCATCTCGTACAGCACGACGCCGAGCGACCAGATATCTGTGTGGTGATCCGTGTCGGCACCTTCGGCCTGCTCGGGCGACATGTAGGCCATCGTTCCCAGCGTCGTGCCGTGCTGTGTGAGCTTCGAACTACCGGCGAGTTGTGCCAGGCCGAAGTCCATGAGCTTCACCAGTCCCCGTGAGCCTTTCATCAGCATCACGTTGTCGGGCTTGATGTCGCGGTGCGTGATACCTTTTTCGTGGGCTGCTTCGAGCCCCTCAGCCATTTGGATTGCGGTCGAAAGCGCTTCGGGAAGCTTGAGGGGACCTTGCTTGATCCTCTCGCTCAGCGGTTGGCCTTCGAGGAAGGCCATGACGATGAAGGTGCGGCCATCGACCTCGTCGATTTCGTAGACCGTGCAGATGTTGGGGTGGTCGAGCGCGGCCGCAGCCTGAGCCTCACGAAGAAAACGCTTGCGGCCTTCTTCGTCGCGCAACAAATGAGGCGCCAGGAACTTCAGCGCTATTGGACGTTTGAGCTTTGTGTCCTCGGCCTTGTAGACGACACCCATCCCGCCTTCACCGAGCTTCTCGGTGATCTTGTAATGGGAGATGGTTCGGCCAATCATAGCTCACCCTAGCCTGACGGAATTGTACCGCACCAGGTGGTGACAACACGTTAGAACTGGAGTGGACGTCCGGAATTCCGTTGAAACAAGCGGCTCCCCGGAACCTGTAGTTTACGCCGCTTGGGCCTGAGCCAGTGGCAGCGTGCTCAGGCTGGCGACTTTTTCGGGCAATTTGGGTAAGTGTTTGTAGCCTTGACGCGCCGGAAATTCTGCTCCGCGAGCCACAGACCGGCTCCGAGCCAGCGCTCGCGATGATCGCCTCCCCGCCAGTGCTTCACCTGTCCACAGACTCGATCCACCACCGAGAACGCCGGCTCGATCAGATTCGTCGTCAAGGTCGCGCATAATTGCACGGATCAGTCCTGATCCGTGTGCGAGTCGAGGATCTCTTGAACGCGCTCGCAGATTCGATAGAGCTCCCGTTGGAGCTTCCTTACATCACAGTGGTTCGCCTCGGCAGCCACGTAGCCGTGAAGCTCATCCCAGTCGTCGAGCGTGAAAGCCACCGCCGAATGCGTTTCGCCCACCGCCGCCAGGCGCAGGCGGTTTGTGAGGTAGTCCGGAGCGAATGTATTGTCGATGATTAGCGCACGTTCCCGATCACTCAGCTTCAGCGACACCTTGTCTGTCGGGCTGATGCGCTTGCGCGGCCGTGGCTGATGCCAATCAAGTGGCATGAGATTCTTCCATTCTGGCATACGGAGTGCCGAGATCACACTTAGGCGAGGACGGTTTGGAGTGGACCTCTGGGGCGAGGCCAAGAAATGAGGGCTGAGTGACTGGCTGAGGGGGCGGGCGGGGGGTTCGCTTGGCTAGTTTTTGTCGGAGACTTGGGCTGAGGCGAAGGTGGCCATCTCGCGGCAGAGTCTTAGGGCGGATTCGATGACCGCGGTGGCGATGGCGGCTCCGGTTCCTTCGCCTAGGCGCATTTCGAGCGAGAGCAAGGGGTTGGCGCCTAGCGATTGCAGCGCGATCTTGTGACCGGGTTCGGCCGAGCGGTGACCAAAAAATAGATAGCCCTTGAGCGCCGGGGCCAGGCCGGCGGCTAGCAGCGCGGCGGCGGTGGCGATAAATCCATCGACCACCAGCGGGATGCGCCGCGCCGCCGCGCCGAGCAGGAAACCGCACATCCCGCCAATCTCGAAACCGCCCACTTTCGCCAGAACATCGAGCGGGTCGGCGGGATCGGGGTTGTGGAGTTCCAAGGCGCGGCGCACGACCGAGACCTTGTGCTCTCGCCGGGCCGCGCTAATCCCGGTGCCGGGGCCGACGGTTTTCTCGGCGTCGGTGCGCGACATGGCGGCCACAATCGCGCTCGCGGCGGTTGTGTTGCCAATGCCCATCTCGCCGATGGCGAGCAGGCCATATTGGAGTTCGGCGGCGGCGGCGGCCAGGCGGATGCCGCTTTCGATGGACTGCGCCGCCTGCTGCGGGGACATCGCGGGCTCTTGCAAGAAGTTGCGCGTTCCGGGTCCGATTCGGCGGTCCACGAGAGCAAGGCCCGGCTCGAAGCCGTGCCGGACGCCCATGTCGACGACCACCGGATCGATATCGTATTGGCGGCAGAGGACGCTGACGGCCGCGCCGGAGTGGAGAAAATTCTCCACCATTTGATGCGTGACCTCGGGCGGGAAAGCGCTAACCCCCTCGGCGGTGACGCCGTGATCGGCGCAGAAAACGAAGAGAGCTTTCCGAGGCAGCGGCCAGTCGGCGCGTCCGGTGGCGAGCGAGTAATCGAGCGCGACGCGCTCGAGCCGCCCGAGACTTCCCTGGGGTTTGGTCAGCGAATCGAGGTGTTGCTGTACGCGGGCGGCGAGCTTGTGGTCTCGGACCGAAACTATGTTTTCGATCGTCCCGGTGAGCAGGTTCGGCGAGTGACCGGTGGCAGCTTCTGAAAGGCTGGATTGCGGGTTTGTCGTCGCCATGGGATCTCTTCTGGGGATTCTCTGGTTATTGTAGATCGCCGGGCGGGATGTCGATCACCACGTACTCGCCGTGCTCTTGCTGGAAACTCTCTATGGCTCGCCAGTCAGGGTTCGAGATGTCAGGTTCGGGGATGTTCGGGCTGGGGATGTCGGGGTTCGAGATATCCGCGCGGGGGGGCGTCTTGCTGGCAGTGCGGCGCACCAAATCAAGCAGGACAGCGTTGACGCCGCCATGGGCGACGACCACGCCGGCCGTTGCCGCGCGACCGAGAAGCGAACGCCAGGCGGCTTCGACGCGGCGATAGAATTTCTCGCCGGACTCGCCCCTGGCCGGGATCACGCCCCACCAATCGCTGAGCTTGCGGCGGGCCGTTTCCGGGTCGCCCGACTCGATGCCGTCCCATCGGCGGCCGTCCCAATCGCCGTACGATATTTCGTTGAGACGGAGGTCGCTTTCGAGCGGCAGTTCGAGGGATCGGGCGAGGATTTCGGCCGTTTCGATGGCGCGGCGAAGTCCGCTGGAAAGGACGAATTGAGCGCCGCTATCGCGGAGACGCTCGGCGAGGATTGCGGCTTGCCGGCGGCCGCGGGCGGAGAGTGGCGGATCGGCCTGCCCGAGAAGCCGGCCCGGCGATGTGGTCTCGCCATGCCGGGCGATGCAGAGTCGCAGGGGGCCTTGCAGCCGGAGGGGCGTCATGACGAGCTCACAGCGCTGCCGGCTAGGACGCAGGCAAGCACGACGATTTCCTGTGTTAAGATGGCTGCGCCGAGGCAGTCGCCGGTGACGCCCGCTAGCCGCTGTTTGAACCAGGAACTCAAAAGCACGACCGTTAGAAGACAGCAGGCGGCGGCCACCAGAGTCAGCCAATGTCACCAGGGCGAGAGGAGCAGCAACGCCACCAAGGCCGTAGCGGCGAGATGGCGTCCGCGCAGGGACCCGATGAGTGTTCCGCCGTATCCAGCGGCGGCGGGCCCGGCGAAAAAACCAAGCGCGACGGCACCGGCGCGGGAGAGGATCTGGCTGCCGATGAGGGCAAACGGGAGGGCCTCTTTCGGAATATGCGCGAGCCCCTGCCAGCGCAGGAGCGTGGCGAGAATCAGCGCCAGGGTGCCGTAAGAGCCGATGCGGCTGTCTTTCATCACGCGCAGGATATCGTCGCGCGAGGACTGGCTGCCTAGCGCATCGGCTGTATCGGCCAGCCCGTCTTCGTGCAGGGCGCCGGTGAGCAGGGCCCAAGCGGTGAGAATGAGAGCGGCGACGAAGGGCCGCGGGAGCAGGGCGCCGAGGGCGGCATGGATCGCCCATCCGGTGGCGCCAAGCAGTGCGCCCACGAGTGGATAGAACATTGCTGATCGGGCTAGCAGAGCTTCGCTGGGTGGCGCGGGCTGGCTTCGGGCGGGGAGGCGGGTGAGCGTCTGGAAGGCGGTTTGGAGGGCCGAGAGCATGGGATGTTTTTGGATAGGTTGGGTGATTGGCTGGCTGGACTTATTTGACTGGAATTTTTCCGGCGGTGAGATCGGATAGTTTTAGTGGCACGCCGAAGACCATCCAGTAGACTTCGCCGGAGATTTTGGCCAGGCGCTGGTTTGCTTCGCCGGTCAGGTCGCGGAATTGGCGGGCGAGCGGGTTGCCGGGGACGATGCCGCAGCCGACTTCGTTGGTTACGAGCAGGATCTCGGGTCCGGTCCAGTCACGGAGTCCGTCCTCGAGGCGGGAGAGTTCTTGGCTGGGATCGAGGGCGTCGGCGGCCATCAGGTTGCTGAGCCAGAGGGTTAGGCAATCGACGACGAAGCCGTCGAAGCGGGAGGCGCGCGCCTGGATGGCGCCGAGAATATCGAGCGGCTCTTCGATCGTTGTCCAGTGGGGACCGCGGGCGGCTTGATGTTGGCGGATGCGTTGCGCCATTTCATGGTCTGGCGGCTGCTCGTCTTCTGGCGCTGGGTCTTCGGGCTCTGGGTCTTCTGGCACTGGGTCTGGGGGGCGGGCGGTGGCGATGAAAGCGCGGCGGCGCCATCGCTGGTTTCCGTAATCGAGCGCGAAACGGCTCTTGCCGCTGCGAGCGCCGCCGCCTATCAGCACTACACTCATCGCACTAGACCCATAGGCTTGTCCTGTTGGATCGCAGCAGCCAGATGAAGAAAGGTCCGCCGAGCATGGCGGTAATCACGCCGACCGGAATTTCGGTAGGGGCCAGGGCCGTGCGCGCGAGCGTGTCGCAGATCATCAGAAATCCGGCGCCGACGAAAAACGAGGCTGGGACCAGGGTTCGATGGTCGGCGCCCACCGCCAGCCTGGTGGCGTGAGGCACGATGAGGCCGATAAAACCAATCGGGCCGGTCAGCGATGTAATCGAGGCGGTCAGAAGCGAACCGAGCAAAAAACACAGCATCATCAGCGATGAGAGATTCACGCCGCGCGTGACAGCCCAGTCTTCGCCTACCGCGAGCAGGTTCAACTGGCTGGATTTGGCCATGACGACCCCGAGCCCGCCGATGACCAGTACGGCCACCATTGCGAGGGTCGGGTAGGGCATCGATTCGATGCCGCCCATCAGCCAGCGAACGATGGCAAACGATTGGGTAAATCCGGCGGTGTAATGAAGAAACAGAATCGCGGCCATGCAGATGCTGTTGATGGTCACGCCGGTGAGCAGCAGCGTGAAGGATGACATCCGGCGGCCCTCGGCGGCGATGCCGACGACGATGAATATCGTCGCCGCGGCGCCGGCGAAGGCCGACAGCCAGAGGGCGGGGAACAAGCCCACCGTGCGCCAGCCGAAACAGATGGCGATGACCGCCCCGAGCGCCGCCCCGCTTTGCACGCCGAGCGTGTAGGGCGTCGCGAGCGCGTCGCGCAGCAGCGCCTGGAAGAGTACGCCCGCCAGCGCCAGCGCGCCGCCGGCGAGCCCGGCGAGAATCACGCGCGGGAGCCGCACCTCGAACAGGATTTCGCGGTCCGGCGAGATGCCGGCCCAGGCGCGGCCCAGTTCCGCGTCACTTGACCCGATCAGCGGCGTCAGCACGAAGGTGAGCGCGCAGAATAGAGCCGACCCCGTAAGCACGAGCCAAAATTTTCGCCGCTGCGTCATGGCGCTGACCGCCGCCCGATCGTTGTGTCAGCCGCCGCGCGACCCACTGATCGGCCTGTGGCGCAACCCGGGGCGTGGCCGGCGGTCTGTTCCTGATAGCCGATCCAAGGCCGGCCCGAGGGGCTCTGGTGAATCTCCACGTCCACTTCAAATACCTTGCGAATCAGCGGAGCGCGCAGGACCTGCTCGGGGGCGCCGTCAGCGGCGGTTTGGCCGCGCGAGAGGACCACAATGCGGTCCGAGTAGGAAGCCGCGAGATTGAGGTCGTGCGTTACGGCAATCACGCAGACGCCGTCGCGGGCCAGACTCTGGAGCAGACGATAGGTGCTCACCTGGTGCTTCAGGTCGAGAAAGGTCGTCGGCTCGTCGAGCAGCAGAATGGAAGGTTCTTGCGCCAGCGCGCCGGCCAGAATGACACGCTGCCGTTCGCCGCCGCTGAGAGTGCGAAACTCACGTTGCGCGAAGTCCTCTGTGGCGGTGGTGCGCATGGCGCGCCGGACGATCTCGAAATCTTCGGGGGATTCAAACAAGCCGTTGCAATGCGGCGTTCGGCCCATCAGCACGACCTGCTCGGCGGTGAAGGAAAATTCGAGCCGAAGGACCTGCGGGATAAAGGCCATGCGCCGGGCCAGGTCGCGCTTCTTCCAGCGAGAGATCTCAACGCCGGCAAGCAGGCAGGAGCCCAGATAGGCGGTCCGCACGCCGGAGAGAACCGACATCAGGGTCGTTTTCCCGGCGCCGTTGGGGCCCACGATGGCCGTCAATTCGCCTTCATGGAAGGGAAGCGAGACCGACCGCAGAATTTCGGCTTCCCCGATGCGAACGCCGACATCGTGTAATTCGTAGAGAGGCTCGGCGGCGCCGGGAGGCTTGGCATCTGGGAGAGGTTTCATTGCGCGGCCTTGGGGTGAATCATCTCAAAGAGGAGCTGGGCGGCTTCTGCCACGCGGGGCCCGGGGACCATAAAAACGTCGTTGGCAACCCCGTAGACGCGATGGCTTTGCACGGCGGGAAGCAGCGGCATCTGGTTCCATAACTCGGCGACAGCGCGTTTTTGCTCCTCGGTGACCCCGTCGGTCTGGCCCATGTCACCCATGTCGATGAGCACTTCGGGCCGCCGCGCATAGACTTCTTCGCGGGGGACGCGGGGATAGAAGCTCAGCGCGTCCTCGAAGGTGTTGCGGCCTCCGGCTAGGCGGATGAGTTCATTGAGAAAACCACCCCGGCCGACGACGACCAGATCCTGAATCGTACCTGGAGTTCTGCCGACGACGAACATCACGCCGCGAGGGGGCAGGAGGGCGCCGCGGGCACGGATCTTTTCGAGGGCCGCGACGATCTCTCGAATGCGTCGCTCGGCCATTTCGGCCACGCCCGCTCGGGCGCCCAGTTGCCGCAGCGAGGCGTAGATGCCCGCCAGCGAATTATGTCCCAGATCCTGAACCGGCAAGCCCGCTCGCCGAAGCTTGCCGACAAGCGTGCCGTGTTCGCGAAGCACGACAACCAGGTCGGGCTTCATGGCGAGAATCGTCTCCATATTGGGACGGGTATAGGAACCGATCTTGGGCTTGTCGCGCACCTCGGGAGGGTAGTGGCAGAAGGTCGTCACGCCGACGACCTTGTCGCCCAAACCCAGCGCGTAGAGCATTTCGGTAATGCTGGGCGCGGCGGAAACAATGCGCCGGGGCGGATCGGCCGCCCAAGAGAGGGTGACGGCCAGCAGGGCCACAAGAAGCGCCCGTGTCGGAGCGCTGGTAAGAAGTCCGCCCAAGATGCTCTCCTCAATGACCGGTGAACCGGTTCGCCCTAGCCGGAACAGCGGATCGGGAAAGCGAGCAGGTGGCGGGGAAACCCGGGCGGGAATCGGCCGACAGCACCCAGCCCCTCGAGGCAGTGTCCGGCTGCGTGTTCGGCAGGTCTCCTGGCTTTCGGTTCGGGCGGCATTCTTGCCAGCCCGGGCCGATCACAGTGGCGGGACCGCGCGGGACTCTCACCCGCTTCCCTATTCTCTTCGCGAAACGCGAAGCACCGAGCACGGGGCTGAGCCAGTTGCCGCTCAGCCACCTGACTGGAAGGTATCAGTTCCCGGAGAGCGAGGTCAAGCGCGCAAGCCATGGGTTCGGGACGATGCCCGAGGCGGGGGGGACGATCTCGCATCCACTTCGAGCGCTGGGACGGGGGACGAGGGGGACGGGGGGATGGGCGGCTTTTCGCCCGCGCCAGTCAGCCGGTGATACAATTCGCTGCGGAGGTGGACTCGCCCATGCCAACGAATCCCTCAACCCGGTCGCGAAACAGCATTTCGGCCGGCGCGCTCTGCATACTGTTGTTTTCCGCCTGCGCGGTTGAAGTCCGCAGCCCGGAACCGGAGGCCGTATTCGCTATGGAAAAAGAATTCTTGAACCTGCCGCATCTAGCGAAACCCAGCGGCTATACGCACGTCGTGACATCGCCGCCAGGCAAGATGATCTTCCTGTCGGGACAAGGCGGAGCCGATGAGAAGGGCGAGCTTCCCAAGGACTTCCGAACGCAGTGCGACAACACGTTCAGGAACATTCAGAAAGCTCTGGAGATGGCCGGGGCTGGTTTCGATGATGTTGTGAAGATGGGCTACTTCGTCACCGATGTCGGCCAGCTCGAAGTCGTGCGGGAAGTCCGCGCGAACTACATCAACATGGAGAAGCCGCCCGCCTCGACGCTGGTGCAATCCCCACTGATCGGAGACTTGCTGATCGAAATCGACGTGATTGCCGTTGTGAATGAGTAACTGAATTGCCGGGTGGTGCGCCCGCGGGGGCGGACTTCTCGCCCGCATGGGCTGCTAACCTAGCGGAGTGAATTCGAGTCCCGGCTCCGAGCCCGGCGGCGGCGATTCGGCGGGTCTTGTGTCGGCGGTTCCCCGCAAACAGCCAGCCGCCGGATTGTCTTGGCGAGATCTGGTCGCGGGCGTGTCGGTCGCCTTCGTGCTGATTCCGCAGTCGATGGCCTACGCGGAATTGGCCGGCTTGCCTGGGCACGTGGGCCTCTATGCCGCCACGCTGCCCCTTTTGGCCGCGGCGCTGTTTGCCTCATCGCCTTACCTGCAAACCGGACCGGTCGCGATGACGGCGCTGCTCAGCTTTGGCGTGCTGACGCAGCGGGCCGAGGCGGGAACCGCCGAGTACGCGGCGCTGGCCGCGCTACTGGCGGTCATGATCGGGCTCGTGCGCATCGCGCTGGGTCTGACGGGCAGCGGATGGGTGTCGTACCTGATGTCACGCCCGGTTTTGCGGGGATTTACCAGCGCCGCCGCGCTGCTGATTATCCTCACCCAAATTCCGGGTGTTTTCGGCGTATCGTCTGCCGCAACGGGCGTCGTGGGAGGGGCTTGGTGGGTCGTCAACCACGCCGAGGCATGGCACCCGCCGTCGGTGGCGCTGAGCCTGGGCACGCTGGTCTTGATTGTCGCGGGCCGGCGGATGCATGCTCTGCTGCCCGGCGCGCTGGTGGCAACCGCCGGAGGCCTGCTGTTCTCGGCCTGGGCTGGTTTCGATGGGCCTGTGATCGGCGAAATTCCGGCGACGCTGCCGCACTTTTCGGCGGATCTACCCTGGGCGGCGTTCCCGTCACTGGCTCTACCTTCCATCGTGATCGCCATTGTCGGTTTCGCCGAAGTCGCCGCCATTTCCAGAGGTTACGCCAGCCGCGAGCGGATGCCTTGGAGTCCGGACCGGGAGTTCGTCTCACAAGGGGCGGCGAACCTGACAGCGGGACTCTTTGGAGCGTTTCCGGTGGGCGGATCGTTCGCGCGCAGCGCGGTGAATCACATGGCGGGCGCGAGGAGCCGCTGGAGCGGCGCGGTAACGGGTCTGAGCGTGCTGGCCTTTCTGCCCTTCGCCGGCATACTCGCGCCGCTTCCCAAGGCCGTCTTGAGCGGCATTGTCATCGCGGCGGCGGGCGGGCTGATTCGCCCCCGCGCGTTCATCAAACTGTGGAGGCTTTCCCCGCGCCAGGCGCTGGTGGGGTGGTTTACCTTCGCGGTGAGCCTGGCGCTTGCTCCGCGCGTGGACCTGGGCGTTCTTGCCGGCGTGCTGGCCTCGCTGGCGACGCATGTTTGGCGCGAACGCCGAGCGGACTTTGATTCGCGGGTCGAGGCCGGCATCCTGCATATCGACGTGCGAGGCGTGTTGTGGTTTGCTTCCGCTCCCGAGATTCAGGAGCGGATCTTCGATAAACTCGCCAAGGCGGGCAATATCTCGGCGGTCGTGATCAGCCTGCGGGGCTTGGGCCGCATCGACCTTACCGCCGCGCTGACATTGAAGGAAATTCTAGACGAAGCGAAACAAGCCGGCCTGCGAGCCTCGCTGATTGAGATCCCGGCCCACGCCCAGCCCACGCTGGGGCACGTCCTGGAGCAGTACGCCGATCGAACAAGTTCGTTTGACTGAAACATTTGCCTGGGAGGTTGGACGGGGACCGAGTGGCCGCGTCGTGAGGGGTCGGCGACGATCCACCGGAAGGTACTTTTTCAGGCTCCGGCGTATTTCCAGCGCGTGCCTTGCGGCGTGTCTTCCAGGATGACGCCCCGTTTCTTGAGATCGTCTCGGATGGCGTCGGAGCGGGCGAAGTCGCGGGATTTTCGAGCTTCCAGGCGGTCGCTGATCAGTTGTTCGATTTCGCCGGCGGGAACCCGGCCAACCTCTTCGGCGCGGAGCACATCGAAGATCGAATCAAACAAGTCCAGCACGCCGGCGGCGCCGCCGACGTCGGCAGCTTGAAAGTCGCCCGAATCCATCTTGCTATTGGCTTCGCGGACGAACTCGAAGACGGCGCCAAGGGCTTGGGCTGTATTGAGGTCGTCGTCCATGCCCGTTTCGAACTGCCTGCGGGCGCGGGCCGCGAGGCCGGCGATATCGGAAGGGGCACCCTCGGGAAATCCGCCTTCCTCAAGCCGCCTGTGAAAGTTGCGCAGACGTTCGATCGCGGTCTGCGCGGCCTTGAGCCCGTCGAAGGTAAAGTTCAACTGCTTGCGATAAGGCACCGAGGCGAGCAGATAGCGAATCGCCAGCGGTGAGAATCCGCGTTCGAGCAGATCGCGCAGAGTGTAGAAATTTCCAAGCGTCTTCGACATCTTTTGGCTATCCACCAGCAGATGTTCGGCGTGCAGCCAGAAACGGACAAAGGGTTTGCCGGTGGCGCCCTCGGCCTGGGCGATCTCGTTTTCATGATGGGGGAACACCAGGTCGACGCCGCCGGTGTGGATGTCGAAGCTCTCGCCGAGATGCTTCATCGCCATGGCCGAGCACTCGATATGCCAGCCCGGGCGGCCCGGGCCAAACGGACTATCCCAGGAAGGCTCTCCGGGTTTGGATGATTTCCATAAAGCAAAGTCCCGCGCGTCATCTTTTTCGTACTCATCCTGGTCGACGCGGGCTCCGGCTTGCATGCCTTCGGTGTCGAGCCGGGCGAGTTTGCCGTAGTCATCGAAGGTTGCGATGCGGTAGTAGGTCGAGCCTTCGCTTTCGTAGGTATGGCCTTTCTCGGCGAGCTTGCCGATGAGGGCGATCATCTCGCCGATATGTTCGGTCGCTGGCGTGATCCGCTCGGGCGTTTCGAGTCTCAGAGCGGCGCTGTCTTCAAAGAAAGCGTCCCGATAGGGAGCCGTGTATTCGCCGATCGACTGACCGGCCGCGACCGAGGAGCGGATGATCTTATCATCGACATCAGTGACGTTCATCACGTGAAGAAGCTCGTAGCCGCGATGCCGGAGATAGCGGCGCAGAACGTCTTGGAACGTAAACGTTCGCAGATTGCCGACATGGACGAAGTTGTAGACGGTGGGTCCGCAGGAATAGATGCGGACACGTTTTCCCTCCAGGGGCTCGAAGGGTTCGGACCGGCGCGTAAGGGTATTGAAGAAATGCAGTGCCATGGCGGGTTGTTGTCGTTTCTTGCGCTAAGGCCGCTGATGCTGGTGGATGGCGGCCTCGCGGGCCAGGTCGTCGCAGCGGTTGTTATCGGCGTGAGAGGCGTGGCCTTTCACCCATTTCCAGCGGATCTTGTGTCTTGCGACGGCCTGGTCGAGCCGGCGCCAAAGATCTTGATTCTTGACCGGCTGTTTCGAGGTGGTTTTCCAGCCCCGCCGCTTCCAGGCCGCCATCCACTTCGTAATGCCGTTCTTGACATATTCGGAATCGATCTCGATATCGACTTGGCAGGTTTCGTGGAGCGATGAGAGGCCTTCGAGGACGGCGGTCATTTCCATGCGATTGTTGGTGGTCGCGGGGTGTGATCCGGAGATCTCTTTCGTATGAGACCCGCTGCGAAGGATGGCGGCCCAGCCGCCCGGCCCGGGGTTTCCGAGGCAGGAGCCGTCGGTGATCAGCTTGACGGACTTCATGCGGCGCCGGCCAGCGCGGCACCGAAAAACTCGTCGACGCGGGCGATGATTTCCCCGGCCGAGCCGCAAGCATAGATTTGCTTTCGCAGCCGGGCTCCGTTGCGAACGCCGCGCGTAAACTGCGAGGCGAACTGTTTCATCTTGCCGGGAACTTCACCCGAGATCTTGTCGCTCTGCTCGTCGAGCATCTGAAAGTAATCACGGATCATGCGGTAGCGGTCGCGCTCGCTGGGCTGGTCGTAATGACCCGTGGCCGCGTACTGCTGGATCTGACGAAAGATCCAGGGGTTGGTTGGAGCCGCGCGACCAATCATGACTCCGTCGCATTGTGTGTGCTCGTGCATGCGAACGGCGTCCTCGGGCTTGAAGACATCGCCGTTGCCGATGACCGGGATCGTGACGGCCTGCTTGGCTTCGGCAATCAGATCCCAATTCGCTGCTCCAGCATAGCCCTGGGCGCGCGTGCGTCCGTGGATCGCGACGGCTTGGAGACCGCAATCCTCGGCCAGTCGCGCCATGCGAACCGCGACGAGCGATGTTTCATCCCAGCCCGAACGGAATTTGCAGGTGAACGGAATCTTCACGGCGGCTCGAACCTTGCGGAGAATGGCTTCCACCAAGGGCAAGTCACGCAACAGGCCGGAACCGCCGTTGCATGTGACGACTTTCTTCACCGGACAGCCGAAATTCAGGTCTACCGCGTCGAAGCCGAGATCCTCGACCACGCGGGCCGCTTCGGCCAGCACCTCGGGTTCGGCACCGAAGAGTTGCGCCGAAATGGGGTGCTCGTCGGGCTCGTAATGGAGGTAGTTAAACGAGCGGGCCGCGCGCCTTCTCTTCCGTGTCTGGGTCTGTCTCCGGGTCGCGAGGATGCCATGCGAACTGGTGAACTCGGTCATGATCAGACCACAGCCGCCCAGACCGCGAATGAAGCGCCGGAAGACCGTGTCGGTCACCCCGGCCATGGGAGCCAAGACAACCGCCGGTTCGATGGCCGCGGAACCGATGAAAAATTGTTTGGGGAACCGCAAGGGTTCATTTTATCGCAAAAACGGCAGTTAGAAGGGCGCACCGCAGCGGGAACCGGCCGATCGTGGACGTGCAAGCGAATGAAACGCGGACAGCTTTCGGGACGCTTGCCCTTTTTCCATGGACGGTTTTCCCGTCACGATGCGGTCAACGCCTACGGATTCTTGGCGAGCAACTTTTTCAGTTTCTCTCGCAAAGCGGGGCCATGCTTGGGGTCGGCGAGAGCGAATTCCATGAAGGTCCCGAAATAGCTTTGATAGTTCCCGATGTCGTAGCGGTTCTCGCCAGGCGGCAGCTTCACGGCGACAACACGCCTGCCCGACTGGCAAAGCAGCCGAATCGCCTCGGTGAGCTGAATTTCGCCTTGGGCGTCGGGTTTCACTCGGCGAATCAGGTCGAAAATGACCGGCGCGAACGCGTACCGCCCTACAATCGCCAAGTTGCTCGGCGCGTCGCGGGGCTGGGGCTTTTCCGCCAAGTCGCTGACGCTGAAAACTTCGCCGTCCACAGGTCCGTTTTCGGGCCGCACGATGCCATACAGGGAGACTTGCTCGGGGTCGACCGCTTCGACGGCGATGACCGCGGCGGCCTTGTACTCCTCGTAGACCTGGCTTAACTGCTCGCAAATCATGGACTGACCGTGCAAGCCGATGATCGAGTTGCCGAGCGCGACGATAAAGGGATCATGGCCGGCGAAGGGCTCTCCGCAGAGGATGGCGTCGCCGAGTCCGCGCTGGACGCTCTGGCGCGTGTAGAGAAAATGCGTGTCCAGGTTTTCGAAACCCAATTCATCAATCAATTCGTCCTTGGCGGCCTGACTTAGCGAAGCGAGCAGGTTCGGGTCCGAGTCGAAGTGGTTCTCAATCGACGTCTTGCCGCGGCCGGTGACGAAGAGAACCTGGCGCACTCCGGTGCGGGTAAGTTCCTCGACGACGTACTGTACGATCGGCTTCCTGGCGACCGGCAGCATCTCTTTGGGCTGCGACTTGGTGGCGGGCAAGAGCCGGGTTCCGAGTCCGGCCACCGGTACAATGGCGTTCCTTATCAATCGATGTCTCCGTTGTGGAAGCGATCGTGGTGGATAAACTAAGCTGACATACTAGCAAGAACCTGCGGCGGGCAGACCGGGCGGACGGATAGGGGCCGACGCCGGGAGGCTAGCAGCTTGGCCGGGCAGATGGTCAGCAGCCGAATTCTTGCTGTTTTGAAGCCGGGCCAGCCGGATATACTAGATAGCGGTTGAGTCGCTCCGGGCTCGGGGCGAAGGTATTGGTTATGAATTTGCGCTCCATTCTCGCCGTCGCGGGCACTGTCGCTTTTTTTTCCGTGCTTGGGGGAGAATTCGGCGATCAGCTCGGCAGCGCCAGCCTGGCGATGCAGAAGACGGCCGTTGAGCCGGAGACGCGGGAATTGGTTGGCGTCCTAGACGCCATCGCGATACACTACCCCGACCCTTCGGACGTTCGCGATGCGATCTATGGCGGCGCGCTGCCCGCGATGCTCGAAGAGCTGGACCCGCACTCGATGTTTTTCGATCCCGAGGCCTATGGCCGTCTCCGCGAGGAGCAGCGCGGGAGCTACGTTGGCGTCGGCATGGTGATTCGACAGTTCGGCGAGGAAACCGTTGTCGACTATCCGTTCCCGGAAAGTCCGGCCTTCCGGCAAGGGGTCCGGCCGGGCGACATTATCGCCCAGATTGACGGAAACGAGGCCAGGGGGCTTCCAGTGGCCGAGGTGGCCCGGCGAGTGAAGGGTCCCGAGGGAACGACCGTGGACCTGGGACTCAAGAGACAGGGAGCCGAACAGATTGTTGCGCTGACATTAGTGCGGGCGAGCATTCCCAGGCGAAGCGTGACTTTGGCGTTCGAGGTTCAGCCGGGAGTGGGTTACATCAAGATCACCACGTTTAACGAGACGACGGCGGCGGAGATGGATCAAGCTCTCGGCAAGCTCGAGACCGGCGATCTGAAGGGGCTGGTGCTTGATCTTCGCGACAACCAGGGAGGCCAGCTCAGAGCGGGCGTCCATGTGACCGACCTGTTTCTGACGCCGGGTCAAACGATCGTCTCGCACACCGGGCGGGCGTCGGATGAGAAGATCTACCGGGCAAAGATGGTTCCCCGCGTGCCGGCCTATCCGATGATCGTGCTTGTGAACTGCCATTCCGCCTCGGCATCGGAGATTGTCGCTGGAGCGCTGCAGGACCATGACCGGGCGCTGATCGCCGGCGCCAACACGTTTGGGAAGGGGCTCGTGCAAGCGGTTTATGATCTGGACGATACGACGGGGCTGGTGCTCACAACGGCGCGGTACTACACGCCCAGCGGGCGTCTGATTCAGCGTCCCTATGACCAGATCTCGCGAGCCGACTACATCTCGAATCCCTGCGAGGCGAGCTATCGCGCTCCCCAGGACGATGCGTACTCGACCGATAGCGGGCGAGTGGTCTTCGGCGGAGGCGGCATCACGCCCGATGTTCGGCTCGACCTGGGTCATGCGACAGCATTGCAGCGCCGCCTGCGGGCGCGCCGAGCCTTCGAGGGCTATGCGCAGCAGTATTGCATAGAGCGTTCTGATTTCTCCCGGGATTGGATCCCCGGCGCTGGGGATCTGGCGGGCTTCGAAGAGTATCTCGCCGGTCGGGCGATTCGCTTCTCAGGCGAGGAGTTTCACAGGGAAAGGGACGTGATCACGCGCCAGCTCTCCAAGCATGTCTTGACGGCCTGTATCAACGTGGACGAGGGCATGCGGGTTGAGATCGAATCCGATCCCGCAGTCGCGGAAGCGGCTGATCTGCTTTCCGAAGCCACCAAACTGCTGCTTCGTCAGGCCGAGCCACTCGCCCAGAGCCGCTAGCCCGCATTTCTACCCGCCTGGCGAGAAAGGCGGGTTAGGTTTTCCTGGGTTCGTATTCTATTGCGAGGACGGCTGCCGATTCTATTGCGAGGGCGGCGGCGTGGGCGGCACGTACTCGGGCGGGAGCTTGCCTCCCTCGCCGAAGAAGAACTCTTCCATGTGCTTGATGATGATCTCTTGCGCCTCGAGCGTCGCGGGATTGAGCCGGTACTCGTTGATGACCATTTTCAGGTGTTCGATCCACATGACCCAGGCGTCTTTCGAGACGTTATCATAGATGCGCTGGCCGAGGTCGCCGTCAAAGGGCATCTCGTCGAGTCCGGGCAGTTCCTTTCCGAACTTCGCACACTGAATCATTCGTTCCGCCATGGGATCATCCTTTCCGGCTTATTCTAGCAGGGGGGCCTAGAGGGCGGCGCCAGACTCGCCGGCACGGAGTGTCAGCGCGCAGAGCGCGGTCAGAAAAGCCTCGCCGCTCCAGGTGGAAGGAAACTGCTTCTTGTGCAGGAGGTTCAGCGCTTGACCGCGATCAGTGAAATTTGTTCGAAAGTCGGCCAGCGCCCGTTGCGCCGCGGCTTGCGCTCGACCGGGGCCAGTTGCTGAACCGTCGTCCGGGCGGGTGGCAGATCGGGGAAATAGAGCTGATAGACCGCATTGACCTTGTCGTAGTCGGCGCGGTCGTCAAGATAGAGGTTTGTGGCCACGACGTCGCTGAAATCCATCCCGGCTTCCTCGAGGTTGTCGAGCAAGTTGCGCATCGTTTGACGAAGCTGATTCTCCACGGTGGAGGCCCAAGTTCCGCCGTTCACGCCGGGTATAAATCCGCTCTTGGCCGAACAATAATAGGTGTCGCCCGCGAAAACGCAGGGGCTCGCCGTCGGGCTCGGCTTCATGTTCTTAGGCCGCACGGCGAGGCGCTGGGACAGATCGCGGACGGCGACGGCGGTATATTCGATGCGCGTCTTATGAGGGAGGCTGGTGACAAGGATCGTGGCCCGCGCGGGCGTATTTCCAAACTCGAAATAGCCGGCGTAGACCTTGTTCATCTCACCGTAGGCCACGCCGGGGCCGACATAGGGATTGGTGAAGACCACATGTTCATAGCCGAGCCCGCCGGCCTTGAGGACCTTGCCGACATTGTCGAGCGCCATTTTGATTTGCGCCGCCACGGAGCCGGGGATGTCACCGGTCGCCAGATCACGGCCCAGCATCCCGGAGATGAACATGCGGTCGTGGGTGAGAATGCCCGGCGAATAGGGCTCGTTGATTGTTACGCCGGGGATCGAGACGGCTTTCTTCATCGAG
>CBDEGU010000005.1:0-280360 GCA_965238045.1 Bryobacterales bacterium
CACCCGCTGACCATTCGAGCAAGCGGCAAGCCCGGTGGCGGCGGTCACTCCCTGTTCATCGAGCCATGGCCGCCGGTAGTGCATCGGGTGTGGACCTGTCGTCAATCCCGTATTGCGGTAGTCGGCGTCGAGCCGTTCCATCGGCGTCATCGGGGTTAGCGGGGAGATTTTATCTCCATCGTCAAGCTGCTCCAATAACGGTCCGCGAGGACGCCATGATTTCTCGATCTGCCAGAGCACGTCCCGCCTGTGCATGTTTTCTCCCAGCGAATTCAGAGCGCCGATCTTAGCGAGAGTTTCGAGTTCCGGCTTCCGCAATTTCGTGCGCCGCGAGAAGTCACTCACCGAGCGGAAGGGCCGTTGCGCGCGCTGGCGGACAATGCGCTCCGCCGCCTGGACCCGCAGCCCGGATACATAGTTCAGCCCAATGCGAATACAATCGTCTGTTTCGACCGTGCAGCGTAAGCCAGAAGCGGTTACATCTATAGGGCGGACGCGAATTCCGTGTCGCTGAGAGTCCTTCACCAGAGTTGCCGGACGATAAAATCCCATCGGCTGGGCATTGAGCAGAGCGACCAAGAAGGCCGCCGGATAGTGCGCTTTGAGATAGGCGCTGGCGTAGGCAAGCAACGCAAAGCTGGCGGAATGTGACTCTGGAAATCCGAATAGTGCGAACGACGTGATCGCGCGAACGATCTGCTCTTCAGCCTCGCCGTGAATGCCGTTTTCATGAAGCCCCCGGCGGAGCTTAACGTTAACGGCCTTCATGCGCTCGCTGGCGCGTTTGAAGCCGATTGCGCGCCGCAACTCCTCTGCCTCACCGCCAGTGAAATTCGCCGCCGTCATCGCCATGCGCAAGAGCTGCTCCTGAAACAACGGCACCCCGAGCGTGCGTTCAAGCACGGGCACAAGCGACGGATGAGGGTAGGTCACTTCCTCTCGCTTCAGGCGGCGACGCAGATAGGGATGCGCCATGTCACCGGCAATCGGTCCAGGCCGAATAATCGCGATTTGAACCACCAGGTCATAGAAGCATTCTGGTCTCATGCGCGGAAGCGTAGCCATTTGAGCGCGGGATTCGATCTGGAAAACGCCAACGGTATCGGCCCGCTGGATCATGCCGTAAGTCTTCTTGTCATCCGGGGGCACATGAGCCAAATCGAAGTCCACATCGCGGCTGCGCAGAATCGCGATACATTCTTCTAGGGCGTTCATCATACCCAGGCCCAGTAAATCGACCTTGATAATGCCCAGGTCGGCGCAATCGTCCTTGTCCCATTGCACAATCCGCCGATGCGGCATCCGCGCGTTCTCAAGAGGCACGATGCTGTTGAGTTCTCCTTGGCAGATCACAAGCCCTCCGGGATGCTGGGAAAGGTGGCGCGGCAGATTCCGAATTTCCCAGCTAAGCCGGGCCAGATGCTGGAACCTCGCATGCGAGGGATCAAATCCAGCCATGCGGATCTGCTCGGTAATGTGGTGTCCGTCATCGGAAGCATCCGCGTAGTGAACACTTTTCGACAGCCGGTCGAGACTCTCTTTGGGGAAACTGAGCGTCTGTGCGATTTCCCGGATGGCGCTTTTGTCTCTGTAGGAAACGATCACTGCGGTCATCGCCGCGCCATGCTTGCCGTAGCGATCATAAACGTACTGAATGACCTTCTCCCGCTGTCCCCCCGATGGCAGATCCATATCGATATCCGGCCATTCGCCGCGCTCTTCAGAAAGGAAGCGTTCAAACAGCAGCTCCATCGCGACAGGGTCCACGGCGGTAATCCCCAGCGCATAGCACACGGCGCTATTCGCCGCCGACCCGCGGCCCTGGCAGAGGATGGCATTGCGCTTGGCGAACTGCGTGATATCCCAAACGATGAGGAAGTACCCTTCGAGGTTTAATTTTTCAATGATTCGCAGCTCGTGCTCAAGCTGGCTCCAGGCTTTCTTCCGAAGAGAAGAGTTTCGGTAACGCTGCCGGGCTCCTTCAAAGGTGATCTTCCTCAAGCAGGATGCGGGCGTCTCTCCGCGCGGCAAAGGATAACGTGGAAACTCATATCCCAAATCTTCCAGCGTGAATCGGAGGCGGCTGCTAAGTTCCAGGCTGTTGCGGACCGCCTGAGGAACATCCCGGAAGAGCCGGGCCATCACACGCGGATCTTTGAGATAGCGTTCCGCGTTGGAGTCCAGCGAGCGTCCCGCGCGGTCGAGTGTGGTTTTGTGGCGAATACAGGTGAGGGCGTCGAACAGGCACCGACCGGACTGCCGGGCATAGCGCACTCCATTGGTCGCCACCACCGGAAGGCTGTGACGCTGTGCATAGCCGATCAGAACTTGGTTGCCAGCTTCCTGTCCGTCACGAAAGTGCCGCTGTAGCTCGACGCAGGTATTCTGTTTTCCGAAGATGGAGAAGATGCGATCAGCGTTTGTCGAATGAACGTCTCCCGAATTGAGATCTAGCGGATTAGCGATGAACGCCACCAGACCACCGGCGTACTCTTCGATATCACTCCAGCCCGCCCGGCCCTCCCCCTTCGGCGCGCGCAGATGCATGGTTGTAAGCAAGCGGCAGAGGTTCTGATAGCCTTGGCGGTTTTCCACCAAAACAGTCAGACGGCGGCCATTCGCCAAGGAAATCTCGCTGCCTACAATCGGTTGAATGCCCGCCTCCTTCGCCGCCTTATAAAAACGCGGTGCGCCATGGAGCCCGTCCCGGTCACACAGAGCAACGGCGGGATATCCCAACTTGGCGGCTCGATCCACCAGATCCTCGGGTAGAGAGGCTCCTTCCAAGAAGCTAAATCCGCTGGCGGCGTGCAGTTCGGCGTACATTTCGCTAGTCGTAAAACCCGACAAGCCGCCAGCAGTGCGACGGCAACTTACAAGAGAGACGGTAGAGCCCGCTGGACAACTCAACATCCCACTCCCGGAAGTCCCACGCATCTTTGGACCACCAGTTCCCGTTCGTGCGCCAAGGCCCGGCGCACTTGCCAATCCGTCCATTGGCAACACGGCTGGCAATATACACCGGTCGTGCGCTTTCTTCGCGAACCGCCGCTTCGACCGGCGACCGGAAACAGCGAAGTCCCAGCACGGGATCAGGGGGGCGTTCCTCAATCCAGCGATTCTCGATCGAACTATTGGGCCCGAAAGAGGTCATCGAAAAGGTGCGCGGATGGTTTGTGTCGCACACTGCGGGCGCGCCGATATTCCGTGAACCCGTAAGACCTTGCAGCCGGGCCAGCGTGATGGCCAAATTCTCCGGGCTGGGCCGGGCAGAGACGAAAAGATCACGTTGCACGACGCGCCGGGGCACGGGCTTCACGGTCAGTTGAATGCCCTCTACGGTATCGCCGGGGGGATGAGCGGCGAGTTCCAGACCGATGAGCTTGAGTAAGACTTCGGCGCTGGTGAGCGGACAGGAGGGAGAAATGGTGCGCTCAAAACGTGAGCCACCCGGCAGCCGCAGTGAGACGCAAACCGCCGCCGCCGCCGAATGATAACGCCGGAGCTTCGCACAGAGCGTTCGCAGTAACTCCCCGATCGGAAATGCCAGAGACTCCAGATCGGAGATTTCCCAGTCCAAGTCTAAACTTTCTTCAAAGCAGGGCGGCGCTTGCCAGACTTCAAAGACCGCATCGTCTTCACCGCGCGCGAGCTTCGCTAAGCGTGCTCCCCGTGTACCGAAACGAGCCGTCAGAGAATTTTTCGGAAGACGAGCGAATTCCCCGATCGTATGAATTCCCCAGGCCGCTAAGGTCTTCCGTTCTGGGTCGGCTAGGGGAAGCAGGTTCGCCGGGAGACTGTGCAGAAACCCCGCAGCCTCATGGGGAAAAGCATGCGTTATACCTTGCTCTGCTCGGGCGGCGCACGTTGCCACGAAGCGGCTCTGCGCGACAGCAACATTCGCGGGCAAACCCAGTTGCTCTGCTTTGCCGGCCAGAATACTGGCTGCGTCATGGGGATTGGGTAAACCGGCCAAATCCAGAATCAGAAAACCCGGCCCGCTGTTCTCAACACGGGGAGACACCGTAAGCGCTCTGTCCAAAAGCTCTCTCTGCATCTGCTCTTCGGCCTGCTCGTCTCGCGGGTAAACGAGCAATTTCCATTTGCTGTTTCTCGCCATTTCGGAAACAGCGAACCGTCCCCGAGCCTGAGCTAACGGCATGCCATCTTGGATGCCCGCCGATCACGCCGGAGCATTTGCCGCATCAACGAATATGTTTGGAACGGCTCCTCTGAAAACCAGCGCGGGAGGTGCTGGATCGTGCCCCCGATGACGTAACTTGACCGCCACGGGAAAATCGGGAACGCAGAGACAGGCGTAGAGCTTCTTCATCGCCGGATCTCCAAAGGACAGGAAGTGCCTTTTAGTTTTCGAGCCCGCCGCCGCTGGTGAAGAAGCGTTGCCTGAACAGAAACGCCGACAAGATGCAGCGACACACCGGATTGTCCGCGCCAGCGTGTTTTCTCACGCTGTAACGACAGAGTTTGCGCGGCCACGCTTCCGGCGACATGTTCGCTCGCAAGCACGAAAACCGCAGCCGGACCGTGCGCAATCGTTTGGCGCAAACCGAACCAGGCGGAGCGCTGCATCTCTCGCAGTTGCTGTGATGGCAGGCCGATCAGATCCATCACGATCAGTCCAAAACCGCCAGCCGCCGCTACGAGATTCGCTGCTTTCCAAATTTGAGCGGTGCGTGCCGCATGGCCGGAACGCTGGTCTGGCGAGTGGCCGTGAGAACCGCAATGCACCCACAGCAGCCGCTCCAGCATGACGCCCGCTTGTTCGGCTGAGCCTGGATTGAAACTGCCGGAAGCGTCAATATAGGCCGCCAGCTCGCCGCGCGAGGTGACCTGAGCAAGAAGTGAGAGCGACAGACTGGTGCAGCCCGAGGAAACCGCTCCAAGACACTCGCTGATTTCCCCGCGCGGAAATCCGCCGCCGAGCTGTTCATCCAGTTCAGGAAAACCAGTGGGCACGGGAGAGTCAGACTCTGGCTCGAAGTCCGCGAGTGTCTCTGCAAACCCCTTTTTCTCAAGTAGCGACCGTAGCCCGCCAATCGTTTCAATCGTCTTCAAGAACAGCTCTCCATATTCGCTTTTTATTCGCCTATGGATTGTAGCATGAAGGAGCGACTTGCGAGGGCAAGAGCAAGCCAAACCACATCCGTCCGTAAGGAAGGGGCGGGGGAGTAGGGTCTACTGAGAGGCGCATTGGAAGAGCTTGGAGACGCGGTGCCGCAGCTTTAGGCTGGCGCTAGCCCCGGATGGTATCGCCAGAACAGCCCTTCTCCCACACCCGCCTTGTCCAGGAGTTTTTGAAGAGTCCCAAAGTCACCCCCGGCTCAATTCACGTTGCCGTTGTGCAGTTCACCGATAAGGCAAGGCAAGAGTTGAGTGAGGTTTCGTGGATGGGACCGGATCTATCTGCGGCATTCCCGCTCAGCCGACTACCCCAGTGTCGTCAGGCCGGATCAGCGTTAACCGAGTTAACGGCGTCACCTTGGACCAGGTGGTCGTGCTGCCGATCGTTCGCGGGACCGGCGTCGCCATGGAGAGGTCTCGTCGTCGCTCAAGACTCCGCTTGTTGAAGTTCTTCCCACGTCTTCGGCTTCCACTCGCGCGCCAACCGTTGAGCTTCGGCGATCTGCTGGGGCGCTATCCTACCGGTGAGACTGTCTTGGGATGCGGCCCCTCTTGCCCCCTGCCCGCGCTAGAATGTTCGCGAAGGTGCGTCAACGTCGGATAGGTGTCGAGAAATAATTTCCCGTTGAGCAATCAGGCATCAGAGCCTTGGCAACCCGTCGTCGAGCGGACCCGAATCGAGCCCCATCAGGCGGCTAGCGAGAATCCGGGGCGATAGCGAGTGCGAACGGTTGTTGGACGAAGCCGCTGGCGCGGCAGAGGTGAAGGGGAGGCCGGCGAGTGGGGAAGGATTGAAACTTTGTTGAGGTAGAGGAATAATGAGCGACCGAGAGGAGGTCGTTCATGACCAAGCTACGTCAGAAGATGATCCAAGACCTGCGGCTGCGCAGCTATTCGCCGCAGACGATTCGGAGTTATACCAAGGCCGTCGAGGATCTCGCCCGCTACTTCGGCAAGTCGCCGGAGCAACTGGGCCCGAAGCAGATTCGCGAGTATCAGCTTGACTTGATCGAGCGGCGTAAGCTGGCCGGTGCGACGTTCGGGGTGCGCACGGCGGGGCTGAAGTTCTTCTACAGCCAGACACTCGAGCGACCCTGGGTTGTCGAACGCATCGCACGGCCCAAGGTCCGGCGTCGCCTACCGGTCGTGCTGAGCCGTGAAGAAGTGACGGCGCTGTTGGACGCCGCGGTGAATCTGAAGCATCGCGCGATCCTCGCGACGCTCTACGGAGCCGGGTTGCGTCTCGACGAAGTGTTGCAACTCGAAGCGGGGGACATTGACTCGCAGCGGATGGTGATCCTGGTGCGCCGCGGCAAAGGAGAGAAGCCACGCCAGGTGATGTTGTCTCCCAAGCTACTGGAGTTGCTGCGTCTGTACTGGCGCTGGGCGAAGCCGAACGAGTTGCTGTTTCCCGGCCGTATCCACGGCGCCCAGCTGCGGCCCTCGGGGGTACGGCAGATCTGCCAAAAGCTTGGTCGCCAGGCAGGCATCCGCAAACCGGTGAGCCCGCACGTGCTGCGGCATTCCTTTGCCACGCACTTGCTGGAAGCGGGGACGGATCTGCGCACCATCCAGGTCTTGCTGGGGCACGTCAGCCTCAAGACGACGGCGCGCTATCTGCATGTCTCGGAATTGCGCCTGCGCACGACGCAGAGCCCACTCGAAGCACTCGAGATTCGCGAAGCGCTCACCGACGACGGGGACCGGCGCCGGCGATGAGCCGGCATCGGCTGGAAGTGGCCGATGTCATTCGCCAACACGAAGGGGAGTTGCTCGAGCGCTGGGGACACCGCCTCTCCGCTCGTCAACGCAAGGCCCTTCGCGACATCGGTTCGTGTCGCAGCGCCGCCCAGGGCGCTCACATCGAACAGTGCGATTCTTGCTCGCAGGAACGGATCGCGTACAACTCGTGCTCGAACCGGCACTGTCCGAAGTGCCAGTCGGCGGCGCGTGACCGCTGGCTGGGGGCACGGGCGCAGGAACTACTTCCGGTGCACTACTGCCATGTTGTGTTCACCGTGCCAGGGGCCCTGGCAATGTTGGCCCTCCAGAATCAGCGACTCTTCTACCGTCTGCTGTTCGAGGCGGCCTCTCAAAGCTTGCAACAACTCGCTCGCGACCCCAAGCGTTTGGGCGCCCAGATCGGCTTCTTCGCCGTATTGCATACCTGGAACCAGATACTGCTGCCTCATCCGCACCTGCACTGCGTCGTGCCGGCGGGAGGGATGGCGCTCGACGGCAGCCGATGGATCCGCTGCCGCAAGAAGTTTTTCCTGCCCGTACGGCCTCTGAGCCGCTTGTTTCGCGGCAAGCTCTTAGACGGTTTGCGGCGGGCGTTCGAACACGGCGAGCTGGAACTCGACCGGCAGCTGGCCCCGCTGACGAAGCCCGAACGTTTTCACTCTTGGCTGCGAAAACTGAGAACAACCGAGTGGGTGGTCTACGTCAAGCCGCCCATGGCCGGACCCGAACAGGTGCTCAAGTATCTGGCTCGTTATACCCATCGCGTCGCCATCTCTAACGGTCGCTTGCGCTCGCTCCATGACGGCCGCCTGCGCTTGCGTTTTCGCAACGCCAAGAACAACCACCGCATCGAGACGATGACGCTCGACGCGGTCGAGTTTTTGCGGCGCTTCTTGCTGCATGTGCTGCCGCGTGGCTTCGTCAAGATCCGCTACTACGGTTTCTTGGCTCATCGCAGACGCGCGGTGGGCTTGGCCCGCTGCCGGGAACTCCTCCAGGCGTCCGCGACGAGGGAAGTTTCCCCTGCCTTGTTGAGCAAGGAGCAACGGCAAGCTGTGGAGCGCCGCTGCCCGCTCTGCCGCGAGGGAAGGCTGCGCGTGGTCGCATGGCTCTCGGCGCTGGAACTGGCGCTGCGCGCCGGGGCCATGGCCCTGCCCGAGGCTATCGACTCCTCATGACCCCTCACCGTCTCTTCGCCAACGCAACGCTGCGACGCGCCGTCGCCAGGGGGTGCTTCGCACTCCTGCGCCTGGGTCTTTCCGCGGAGCTGATTCGCCCGCCTGCGAGGACTTCGCGGCTTCCATACATCAAAGCAATCCGGGCGATCCAAGCCACGTTCTACTCCCGAAAGGTCCTACTCCTCCTGCCCAACGACCAAGCCAATCCCTACAATCCACATAGCCGGGCCTGAGCTCGGCTTCCTCCAACAACCCCTATCGACAATGCGGCGGCCCACCTTGCCACCGCCTCTCTCCACCCCCCTTCGCCCGCCGCACGGTCGATACGGTCCTAAGGTGTTGTCACCAGGTATCTGAATCGCGGTAGAATCGGGCTGTCATGGTCGCCACCACCATCTCGCACTACCGCATCACCGAGAAGCTCGGTGAAGGCGGGATGGGTGTGGTCTACAAGGCCGAAAATACGACGCTGCGCCGCACGGTTGCCCCGAAGTTCCTCGCCCCACATCTCGTCCAGGACACCGAGATCCGCAAGCGGTTCGAGCGCGAAGCCAAAGCAGCCGCGGCGGAATCGTAAGGA
This sequence comes from Bryobacterales bacterium, assembly GCA_965238045.1. Taxonomy (GTDB): domain Bacteria; phylum Acidobacteriota; class Terriglobia; order Bryobacterales; family UBA6623; genus CBDEGU01. The sequence continues at coordinate 8,644 of CBDEGU010000005.1, forward strand.
TGTCAAGCAAAGGCATCGCAGTCCTCACCACGGTCTTCATGCTCCTACTTATCAAGCTGGGTGCAAGAGCGGAGGGGCCGGTATGGTCCGTGGATTCATCGTCGGAATGGAAGCGGGCCGCAACGATGAGCGGAGTGCAGGTGCGAGACAGTCGCTTGGTACTCGACGGAAGCCGCAACGGACAGTGGAGCAGCAACTGGCACGAATGGGGCCGCAGTGTGGATGCGGCCCGGGTCGACGTGGATGCGTCCATGAACTTGTTCGACAACAAGACGATCAACGTCGTTGTCGACGGCTCGGAAACTCCGTTCACCGACGCCGACCAGGTTCCTCACGACTGGTACGGGCGGTGCATGATCGCCATCGTGGATGACAACCGCTGGGTGATGGCGATCCGCTCCGGCGTAAACCACATCAGTTGGCAAGACCCGGACGCGATCCACGTCCTTACCTCCAACGACGAGGGACGGAGTTGGAGCAAGCTCGACCAGTGGTTCGACGGTACGCCCATTCGCGGAATGCCCTTCGAAGATGGGCATACTCACAGCGAGCCGGGGCTCTATCGAATGCCCAATGGCGATCTCATCCTGCAGTTCTGGCGCACGAACTACGTGTCGGGGACGAGGCAGCTTCGCTCCACCGACAACGGAAAGACTTGGCTTCCGGATATCGATCGAATCAACCTCAAGGGAGCGAGCGGAGCCGATGGCAGCAGGGCGATCGGCACAGAAGATTACTTCGTCGACCCGGAGAATCCGTCGGACGTCTACATGGCGTTTCAATATTTCCACTATGATTCAAAGGCGGGTACCCTAATCGCCCGATCCAGCGACAACGGCAAGAGCTACACCTTCCTCAGCTGGATCGGACCCTTAGCCGGCGAGGACGATCCGGACTCCGGGGCGACGTTCGAGCCGGCGATCGAGTATGTCGGGAATCGGACGATCGTGGCAGTCATGCGAGACGCTGCCGGCAACCGACACACGTGGCAGTCTGTCAGCACGGACATGGGAGCCTCCTTTTCGCCCCTCGTCGAGATCTCTGACCAAGTGAAGGGAGGGGTACCGAACGGGGTCTGGCAGCGAGCGAGACTCTACAAGGAAAGCAATCCGTACTTTCAGTTCAACAATAAGCTTGACTACTCGAAGGGCGAAGGGCGGTTGTGGGGTTTCGGCTTGCACAGCAACGGTGGCGGCTACACGCGCAAGCCCGTGGTGTACTGGTCTGATGACGACGGAAGGTCGTGGAATGGTCCGGAACTGCTTCATGGGACGATGAGCCCCGGCACCGACACGGGCTACGGCGACTTGAAGCGCAGAGTGGACAACACCTTTGTGGCAGCCACCTACTACGCGACCCGAGACTCCAAGGTGGCCGATGTTGAGCAATACACTTTCGGTGGAGATCGGGTGAGCCTGCGCGTCGAAGTCGACCGCGACGGGGATGGGTCGCCGGACGCGAATTCGGGGTGGCGCGACGTCTACGGCGGCCGGAATACGCTTTCCGTGAGTTTGTTCGCCGCTCCGCGTTGGCGCCTGAGTCTGTTACTGAGCGCCACCGAGACTTCGGGATCGCCGGAAGTAAGTAGTGTCGTGGTAACGCCGCAGTGATTCCAAGACATCCTCGCCTGACACCAGGCGGCGCCGCGCTTCTGCTGCGGCCCCCTTTGGCACGTACTGGCGCGGCCTCCGACTCCGAGCTGCTAGGGCACCGCTCACATCAGAGGCGTCGCGGTGCTACGATCGGAAAGCTCAACGGAAGCGTTGTTACCACCAGGTATCCGGTAGCGGTACAATTTCCCTATCGATGATCGGCCGAACCATCTCCCACTACAAGATCCTGTCCAAGCTCGGCGAAGGCGGCATGGGCGTCGTTTACAAGGCCGAGGACACCAAGCTGGCCCTCGCGGGGCTGGGCGGCGTTAATGAGCTTGAGTTCGGACAGCTTGCGTTGCTGGACGGCCACTTTAGCTAGCCCGCTGCATCGCGTTCTTCACAATCTTGGCGCCGGGCTTGGTACCGGGGGAAGGTCGGCGACGACGGCGCTTTGTTTTCTTGGTCTACTCTAAGGCCTATCAGTAGGATCTAAGTCCAATGTTTTCAATGATTTCTTGGCACTGCGAACCGTGGCCCTACTGAGTCCCGCACGACACCCGTGCGTGTTGAAAACATTGGACTTAGTTCTCGATTTGCGGTCCAGATGGTGACTAGCATCGCTTTTAGTAAAGCAACTCTTCGAGCGGCACTATTCTGAGGCCGTCCGATTTGAGTTTATCGAGTAGCCAGGGAAGCATTTCGACAGTCGCTCTGGGCCGATCCGAGCTTGGATTCTTATCGTCACCGTCGTGCAGAATGATGATCGCTCCTGGCCGGACTGTATCCAAAACGGTCTTCAATTGGGTCTCGGCGTCTTTTGTCGGATCAGGAAATGGTAGCGTTCCGTAAACGACCTCCAAACCGTGACTGTTGACCATTTGCCACAATGGTCGCCCCATCTGGCCGCCCGGTGAGCGGAAGAAGCGGGGTGAAGTACCCGTTTCGATTCTGACCGCCTCTTGGGCTCGTGTGACCTGACCCTCCTCCACCGACGTGTAGAGTCTGTGCAGCCCTTTGGTTGCTTGGAATGAGTACGTGTGGTTGCCGATTTCATGCCCTTCGGAGGCCATCCGCTTGATAGTCTTACTGTACTTCCTGACTTGGATACCCATAACGAAAAACGTCGCCAGAACTTCGTGGGCTTTGAGGATGTCCAGGATAGCCTCAGTGTAGCGGGATGGTCCATCATCGAAGGTCAGGCTCACGCAGTTACCCGAGGCTTGGCCATGCCAATGTGTATTGCCCCCCATCGAGTAAGGCCACAGCCATTCGATCGGTGCTGAAACAGTTTCGACGGCGACTACCGGGACCGTCAATCCGAAGAGCAACCTCCTGGCCCAGGGTTTCATGCTGCTTCCTCCTTCTCGGTTCCCTCAGCTCGAGTTGTTCATGGCCACTGGGCCATTCCCTTATCCACCGCTCTGGATAAGCATTTCCGCCGCAAACCGATCGAAAGCATCGAACCAGGATTACCGTTTTGGCCATCCCGGCACGGATAGCATAGCCGAGCCAAGGCTGCGGTGCAACGTTTTTCGCACTGCTTTCACGTTCGATCCTGCCGCCCCGCCCACAACATTTGACAATATCTCGTTCTCGGTCAGTGATACTCCCTTGAGGCGGAGCCGACGCCGTTATTCAACCAGATGGGTATTCACTTGACTCAGGTGACCACAAGATGTAGGATCTTGGAAAATGGAAGATTATCCGCGGAATCTGGCCGAGGTCGAGGCGCGTTTCGCCAACGAGCAGGCCTGTCGGGAGTATCTGTGTCAACTCCGCTGGCCGGAGGGTTTTCGTTGTCCGCGATGCGGGCATGACAAAACCTGGGCGGTACGCACGGTGCTGCTTATTTCAAGACACCCGCAAACCGCTCCAGAGCTGGTTTCGAGCCATGTGGTGGCTCACCAGCCAGAAGAACGGGGCCAGCGCACTGGGATTGCAACGAGCGTTGGGCCTGGGCAGCTACAAGACGGCCTGGACTTGGTTGCACAAGCTCCGGCGCGCTATGGTACGGCCCGGACGCGACCGGCTCAGCGGGCGCGTTGAGGTTGACGAGACCTACTTAGGAGCCCTGGAGGAGGGCGTGCGGGGCCGCCAAACCGACGCGAAAGCGCTGATTGCAGTAGCGGCCGAGGAAGATGGCGCAGGCATCGGACGAATTCGGATGCGCACGATTCCGAACGCCTCCGGGGACAGCTTGATGGCCTTCGTTGGCGAGTCGGTCGAACCCGGCAGCGTGGTCCACACCGACGGTTGGCTGGGTTACGGGCCACTCGAAAGCGACGGCTATCGCCACGAGGTGAGCTACCTGGACGGGCAACCGGCGCGGGCCTCGGAACTGCTCCCCCGCGTTCATCGCGTGGTGTCGTTGCTGAAGCGCTGGATACTGGGTACGCATCAAGGAGCCGTCAGCCACGAGCATCTCGACTCCTACCTCGACGAATTCACCTTCCGCTTCAACCGCCGCAAGTCCAGAAGTCGAGGCAAGCTCTTCTACCGCCTGGTGCAGCAGGCCGTCGCCGTCCAACCGGTGCCCTACAAGTCGCTGGTCGGAGGCACCGCAACACATGCTACGGACAACCACAACATGTAGGGGCTATTTCAAAATACCTGAGTCAAGTGAATACCCATCTTCAACCATTTTGAAATCCTGGCCGAACGCGAGGACCCTTATCCGACAAAACACCCGACCCAGTACGACCTGTGACTGGATCAACACTCAGGTCCGGGCGTCGGCGCACCCGAAAGAGGACCAAGATCAACCTCTCAAGAAGGGTCCATAGACCGACGGCGTCAAGCAAGGGGTTGAGGTAGTTGGTCACCACACAGTAGTGGCTGGTCTTGCGACCTTGATGATGGAGGACGTGATGGTGTGCCGACTGAACGAGGCCGACGTCCTGGAGGACAGAAACGAGGCGGCCGTTTTCCCGGCGGCTCCGATGCGCCCACTTGTGAATCTCGTTGGCGTTGACGCCGATGGCGACGACCAGTATGACCTCCCAGACCAGGCTGTTCAACAACCACGCCACAAGGAGTGCGACACCCCCCATCACCAGGAGAACGTCCGCGCTTTGGAACCAGGTGTGTCTCGTGAAGTGGGTTGGTTGATGATGGTGGAGGATGTTGGGCCGAGTGATCAGCTTCCCGGTGATCGGCCAATGCTCCCGTCCGTAGGCATCCTCCAACCAGTGGAAGAACCCCGATAGAAAGTCCGCGATGAGTACGCAGGTGACGGCTTTGATAAGCACCATGGTTTTCCCCAATCTGTTAGTTCGCGATTCGAGCGCAAAGAAAGCAATCGAGACGCCATTCGAAGCCTTCTCGCGGACGGCTTTGTGAATCACGGCGTTACGACGTTCAGGTAGGCTGGAGCGGGCGCTAGCGCACCGGACTGCCGACACACAATGACCAGGCACTGTACCTAAGATGTACACCCAGGGCGAGCCCGGTTGTTTAGGCACGCGTTTGCAGCAATCGCCGGGGTAGCTGCCGATGAAAGCGAGTGGATTCGGATCACTGCGGGTCAAACCGACTGTCGCAGTTGGTGGGCACCGGCCGACAACCTGCTTTACTATCTTTCCGAGCGGGACGGTTTCCTTTGCATCTGGGCACGCTGGCTGGATCCCTCCACTAAGCACCCGCTCGGAGAGTAATTTGCGGTCAAGCATTTCCACGGCTTGCCAAGCTCGCTGTCCCCCGGTTACGGCCTTGCACCCGCCGGCTTGTATTTCGGGTCAGAGGAAACGACCGGGAACATCTGGCCGAAGCCGCTGGCGCGGCAGAGGTGAAGGGGAGGCCGGCGAGTGGGGAAGGATTGAAACTTTGTTGAGGTAGAGGAATAATGAGCGACCGAGAGGAGGTCGTTCATGACCAAGCTACGTCAGAAGATGATCCAAGACCTGCGGCTGCGCAGCTATTCGCCGCAGACGATTCGGAGTTATACCAAGGCCGTCGAGGATCTCGCCCGCTACTTCGGCAAGTCGCCGGAGCAACTGGGCCGAAGCAGATTCGCGAGTATCAGCTTGACTTGATCGAGCGGCGTAAGCTGGCCGGTGCGACGTTCGGGGTGCGCACGGCGGGGCTGAAGTTCTTCTACAGCCAGACACTCGAGCGACCCTGGGTTGTCGAACGCATCGCACGGCCCAAGGTCCGGCGTCGCCTACCGGTCGTGCTGAGCCGTGAAGAAGTGACGGCGCTGTTGGACGCCGCGGTGAACCTGAAGCATCGCGCGATCCTCGCGACGCTCTACGGAGCCGGGTTGCGTCTCGACGAAGTGTTGCAACTCGAAGCGGGGGACATTGACTCGCAGCGGATGGTGATCCTGGTGCGCCGCGGCAAAGGAGAGAAGCCACGCCAGGTGATGTTGTCTCCCAAGCTACTGGAGTTGCTGCGTCTGTACTGGCGCTGGGCGAAGCCGAACGAGTTGCTGTTTCCCGGCCGTATCCACGGCGCCCAGCTGCGGCCCTCGGGGGTACGGCAGATCTGCCAAAAGCTTGGTCGCCAGGCAGGCATCCGCAAACCGGTGAGCCCGCACGTGCTGCGGCATTCCTTTGCCACGCACTTGCTGGAAGCGGGGACGGATCTGCGCACCATCCAGGTCTTGCTGGGGCACGTCAGTCTCAAGACGACGGCGCGCTATCTGCATGTCTCGGAATTGCGCCTGCGCACGACGCAGAGCCCACTCGAAGCACTCGAGATTCGCGAAGCGCTCACCGACGACGGGGACCGGCGCCGGCGATGAGCCGGCATCGGCTGGAAGTGGCCGATGTCATTCGCCAACACGAAGGGGAGTTGCTCGAGCGCTGGGGACACCGCCTCTCCGCTCGTCAACGCAAGGCCCTTCGCGACATCGGTTCGTGTCGCAGCGCCGCCCAGGGCGCTCACATCGAACAGTGCGATTCTTGCTCGCAGGAACGGATCGCGTACAACTCGTGCTCGAACCGGCACTGTCCGAAGTGCCAGTCGGCGGCGCGTGACCGCTGGCTGGGGGCACGGGCGCAGGAACTACTTCCGGTGCACTACTGCCATGTTGTGTTCACCGTGCCAGGGGCCCTGGCAATGTTGGCCCTCCAGAATCAGCGACTCTTCTACCGTCTGCTGTTCGAGGCGGCCTCTCAAAGCTTGCAACAACTCGCTCGCGACCCCAAGCGTTTGGGCGCCCAGATCGGCTTCTTCGCCGTATTGCATACCTGGAACCAGATACTGCTGCCTCATCCGCACCTGCACTGCGTCGTACCGGCGGGAGGAATGGCGCTCGACGGCAGCCGATGGATCCGCTGCCGCAAGAAGTTTTTCCTGCCCGTACGGCCTCTGAGCCGCTTGTTTCGCGGCAAGCTCTTAGACGGTTTGCGGCGGGCGTTCGAACACGGCGAGATGGAACTCGACCGGCAGCTGGCCCCGCTGACGAAGCCCGAACGTTTTCACTCTTGGCTGCGAGAACTGAGAACAACCGAGTGGGTGGTCTACCTCAAGCCGCCCATGGCCGGACCCGAACAAGTGCTCAAGTATCTGGCTCGTTATACCCATCGCGTCGCCATCTCCAACGGTCGCTTGCGGTCTCTCCACGACGGCCGCCTGCGCTTGTGTTTTCGCAACGCGAAGAACAACCACCGTATCGAGACGATGACGCTCGACGCGGTCGAGTTCCTGCGGCGCTTTCTGCTGCACGTGCTGCCGAGGGGTTTTGTCAAGATCCGCTACTACGGTTTCTTGGCTCATCGCAGACGCGCGGCGGGCTTGGCCCGCTGCCGGGAACTCCTCCAGGCGTCCGCGACGAGGGAAGTTTCCCCTGCCTTGTTGAGCAAGGAGCAACGGCGAGCCGTGGAGCGCCGCTGCCCGCTGTGCGGCGAGGGAAGGCTGCGCGTGGTCGCATGGCTTTCGGCGCTGGAACTGGCGCTACGCGCCGGGGACATGGCCCTGCCCGAGGCTATCGACTCCTCATGACCCCTCACCGTCTCTTCGCCAACGCAACGCTGCGACGCGCCGTCGCCAGGGGGTGCTTCGCACTCCTGCGCCTGGGTCTTTCCGCGGAGCTGATTCGCCCGCCTGCGAGGACTTCGCGGCTTCCATACATCAAAGCAATCCGGGCGATCCAAGCCACGTTCTACTCCCGAAAGGTCCTACTCCTCCTGCCCAACGACCAAGCCAATCCCTACAATCCACATAGCCGATCCTGAGCCCGGCATCCTCCAACAACCCCTATCGACAATGCGGCGGCCCACGCTGCCACTGCCTCTCTCCACCGCCCTTCGCCCGCCGCACGGTCGATACGGTCCTAAGGTGTTCTCGCCATCTATACCAGAGCGGTATAATCTTGGTGTCATGATCGGCCGAACCGGCTCGCACTTAGAATCTCGACAATACTCGCGGGGACACAACCCGAGTGCACGAGGAGGAGATCCCATGTCCTGGACGCGCATTTTCGCCCTCCGGTTGGGTTTCATTCTTTGCTTAAGCGCTTTCTGGGTCGTGATGCACGATCAAGGCACCACCGCGGCTGTGCCTGCTGTGGACCCCGATCCCGACGAGCGATTCGTGATGGAAACGGATCAGCCCGTGGGAACCCTCTCCTTTGAAGTGATCGAGGGGCGCTCGGGCGTCCACCTGCCCTCGCGTCTGTACTTCGCTTACGCCGACGGCCGCAACGATCTCCCGACCGTTGGCCGGTTCAAGAACTTTCTCGTCACCGCATCGGGTCGCGAGGTCAAGACGCTTCCCGTGGGTGAATATGACGTCTATGTGTCGCGCGGTCTTGAGTACACTCTCGATCACCACAGAATCGGGATTGAAGAAGGCAAGACGACTTATCTTGCAAGCACGCTGGAACGGGCGATTGACACGCGCGGCTTCATCTCTTCGGACTTTCACCTGCACTTAACGTTTGCCATGCGAGACGGCGCTATCGTTTGCGCCGCCGAGGGGATCGACCTGCTGACCGCTACCGACCACAACATCCTCAAGGATTATGCACCTTACATCAAAGAGCTACGCCTCGAGCGCTTCATGAAGTCTGTTGTCGGGGCCGAGATTGACACCAGTTTTGGTCACTTCAACAGTTTTCCGCTCGAACTCAACCCTTGGGATGACCGCGACTATCGAAAGGCCATCCGCACGCCAGGTGAGTTCCTGCGCTTGCTGCGCCAGGATCCGGGTGATGAGATCGCACAGATCAATCATCCGCGGCGGCGAATCGAGGTCGAGCCCAACCCGGCCAGTGGATACTTCGACGGGCGATTGAACCGCGAGACCTCGGAGTTCGACTACCCCTATTTCGAAACGGGTTTCGACCAGGTCGAGATCTTTAATGCGCTCACTGACAGCACGCTGGAGGGTATCGGCCGCAGCGCTGTGGTCGATCAGAAGCTTAAGGACTGGTACAGCCTACTGAACCGAGGCATTCTGATCGCTGGTGTAGCCAACACCGACACCCACAGCTACCCGGACGCGCTGCCGGGCTACCCTCGGAACTACGTGGCATCGCAGACCGACAATCCTTGGGAGATCGACCCTGCCAAGGTTGTCAACGCTCTCAAGAACCGCGCCTCCACCGCATCCTTCGGTCCCTTTATCGAGTTCAAGGCAAATGGGGCCCAGGTTGGCTCCATTATCACCGACCGTGACGGGACCGTCAGTTTGAGTGTGGAAGTGCAGGCAGCGCCGTGGATTCCGGTGGACAACATCGAGATTGTGTCGAATGGCAAGGTCATCGAGACCTTTTCGATCGAAGATGTCGATCCCAAAGAACGTGTTCGCTTTGCCAAAGAGATCATTGTGCAACCCACCACCGATGCCTGGTACTTAGTCATTGCAACTTCCGAACGTCGTTGGGAGAAACCATTCGAGAACTTCAGCTCTTTCTCGTTTACCAACCCGATTTTTGTCGACATCGACGGCAATGGCTACTTCGACCCCCCCAACGGCGGCTACCCTCACAAGCCCAGCGATGACTGAGGAGGATGTTCGATAGTTCGTAGGAAGTAGCGACTCTCCAGTCCGAGCCGTTAGGCTCGGAGTGATGTTTTGTTCTTTCAAAAAGGAGAGTCGCTATGAAGAAACAATACCAGATCGACCGCGAACAAGCCGTCCGCCGATTCCACAAGCAAGCAGAAGAAAGCGGGCAGGAACTGCAACTGCACTTGCCGCTCAAGGAAGTCGCCGCCGCGCTGCAACAAGGTGTCGGAGAGTTGATGCGACAGGCAGGCCTGGAGTTGATGCAGCTCATCATGGACAACGAAGTGCGCCAACTCGCCGGCGAGCGCTACCAGCGGCGCACACAGGAGCAGCAGCCCTACCGCTGGGGCCACGAGAAGGGCTTCCTCGTTGTTGATGGGCAGAAGGTTCCGATCCAACGTCCGCGGTTGCGCAGCGAAAAAGGCCGCGAAGAATCCCTCGGCAGCTATGAGCTGTTCCGGCGCTCCGAGCCGCTCGACGCCGCCGTCTGGGATAAACTCATGCTCGGTCTTTCGACACGGAATTACGCCCAAGCCGTGCGGGAGTTTACCGAGGCCTAGGGCATCGAAAAGTCCGCTGTGAGCGAACACTTTGTACGCACCAGCCGCGAGAAACTGCGCGGGATTTTGGAGCGTCCCCTCGGCAAACTCAAACTCTGCGCCATCTACCTCGACGGCATCGAGTTCAAGGGCCAGCACCTGGTGCTGGCGCTGGGAGTCGCTGTGGACGGGTCGAAGACGGTTCTGGGGCTGCGCCAAGGAGCGAGTGAGAACGCGACGGTGGTTGGAGAATTACTGGAGGATTTGGCCGGGCGCGGCGTCGATTTTTCCGTGCCGATGCTGTATGTGCTCGACGGCGCCAAGGCGCTCACGAAGGCGGTCCGCAAACACGCGGGCAAGATGGCGCTGATCCAACGCTGCCAAATGCACAAGCGCCGCAATGTGACCGCTCACCTGCCGGAAGAATACCGCGCATCGGTGGACCGCAAAATGGCCAACGCTTATGCCATGTCGAGCTACCGAGATGCCAAGACGGCGTTGGAGAAGCTGCATCGCGAGTTGATGGAGTTGAACCCATCGGCGGCTCGTTCGCTCGAAGAAGGGAGGGAGCAAACGCTGACGGTGCATCGGCTCGGACTCGACGATCTGCTGCGTTCTACGCTGGCGACGACGAATCCGATCGAGTCGGCGTTCTCGGTGGTGGGTCGCGTCTGTGGCCGGGTGAGGCGCTGGCGGGGAGGCGATCAACGCGAGCGCTGGGTGGGGGCCGGTTTGTGGCTGGCGGAGAAAAGCTTCCGGCGGATCAAGGGCTACAAACATCTGCCCCAACTGCTCGACCAGCTCGCCAGGCTCTCGACGCCGCCACCGGCTCAGGCCCAAGCGGCGTAAACTACAGGTTCCGGGGAGCCGCTTGTTTCAACGGAATTCCGGACATCCTCGGCCCTTTTCCGGGTCGTAGTGAGAGCTGAACCCCGCCCCGTCCAATGAGTTAGAATGGACTGAGCCGGATAGAAGAAGATGGAGTGACCTGTCCATAATCCGGTCAGAGACTGTTTTTTGGAGGTCTACTTGAGCAAGAATAGTGCAGCCCCGGCGCCAGCGCTGCAAACTCGCACAGAAGCGAGGTACAGTTAAGGCGACTCCGAACTTGAGAGGACCACCCGCCATGAAACCATCGAGCCATTTCGGCTGCATTCTCCGCCGCAGCCTGCGAGCAATCTCGTCAATCTGCCTGCTCGCCGGCCTTGTTCCACTCCATGCCCAGAAGGTTCAACACCCTCTCGATCCGCTGAACTTCCAGGAGTATTGGACCGTGCTCGAAGTCCTCGATGAGTCGGGCCACGTCGATGAAGACACACGCTTCTCGATGATCAACCTCATCCCACCGTCCAAAGACTTGGTCTGGAGTTGGAAAAAGGGAGATGAATTTCCGCGCGAGGCTTACGCACTCGTGCGGCAAAAAGAGAAAACCTTTGAAGCCACAGTGAACATCCGGGCAGGCGAGCTGTCGTCATGGACCGAGCGCACCGACGTGCAGCCGAATTGGCTGGACGAAGAACGCAAGGCTCTCAAGAAGGAAATCAAGAAACACCCCGATTTCATCGAAGCGATGAAGAAGCGCGGCATTACCAACTTGGCTTTCATCGAATGCGAGGTCTTGCCTCCTGGTTACTACGGGACGGAGGAACAAAAAGGCCGGCGCGTCGGACACGCAACTTGCCATGATGCGCGGCGCCGGCGCAACAGCTGGACGCGCCAAATCGAAGGACTCACCGTAATCGTCGACATGCACGAGAAGAAGATCCTCCGTGTCGTGGATGAAGGTGCAGTGCCGATCCCGGACACCAATGCTGACTATGATCCGGCGTCGATAGGCGAGCCGCGTGAGGTGCCGGGACCGATTCGGATCGATCAGCCGAACGGCCCCGGCTTCGAGCTCGACGGCAACATGGTCGAGTGGCAAAAGTGGCGATTTCATGTTCGCCATGACCAACGCGTCGGCGTCATCGTTTCAACCGTTAGCTACGACGACGGCCGTCGCCGCCGCCCGATTCTTTACGAAGGTTACCTCTCTGAGATATTCGTGCCCTATATGGACCCGGCATTCAACTGGTACCACCGCAACTTCATGGACATGGGCGAGTTCAGCCACGGAGGCATCGCCCGGCCGATGCTGCCCGGATCGGATTGCCCCGACCACGCGGTCTTCTTCGATGGCTTGGTTGCCCAGGACAATGGACAGCCGAAGACGAACAAGAACATCCTTTGCCTCTTCGAGATCGAGCCAGGCGATATGGCTTGGCGGCACGCGCAGCCGAACGAACCGGAAAGCCGCGTCGAACGGAATCTCGTTGTCCGGGCCGCGGCCGTGGTTGGGAACTACGACTACATTTTCGACTGGGTGTTCCAGCAGAACGGCACGATTCGCGTGCGGATCGGGGCGTCCGGCGAAGCGGAGACAAAGATCGTTCGCGAGGCGACGTCGGATAGCGCGCAAGAAATGCACTCGACAGATGGCAACGGAAATGGCTCTCACGACGGGGAGGTTCCGCCGCCCGACGCCTATGGCCGCTTCGTCGACAAACACATCGTCGCTGTCAACCACGACCACTACTTCAACTTCCGGATCGATCTCGACGTGGACGGCCCTGTCAACCGCTTTGTCGCTGACCGGCTCGTTACGAAGACGCTGCCTGAGGATCATCCGCGGCGGAGCGTCTGGGTCCGCGAAGCCAAACATCTTGGCGCCCAAAGCGAAGGGATGCTCGACATTGATCTCAAGAAGCCGGCTCTTTGGCGCGTTCTAAGCACGACGGAAAAGAACCATGTGGGCTACCCCACGAGCTATCATCTCCGTCCGGGGAAGAACGGCACGACGCTGATGACTCCGGACGACTATCCCCGCCGGCGGGCCGGTTTTATTGACCACCATCTTTGGGTCACACCGTATAGCCCGAAGGAGCGGTATGCGGCCGGTGATCACCCCACTCTCAGCGAGCCTGGTCAGGGGCTCCCGGCGTGGACCACGCAAGAACGCAATCTTGACGAAACGGACTTGGTCCTGTGGTACACGATCGGCTTCCAGCACTTGGTGCGTGCCGAAGACTGGCCGGTGATGCCTACTCTGTGGCACAGCTTCGAGCTGCGGCCGTTCGACTTCTTCGACCGGAACCCGGCGCTCGACCTGCCGCGGCGCTAGCCTGAGGACGCTAGCCTCGGATCGAAACTGCTTAGCGGCCTTCCGTCGCTAAACACAAACGCTTCCGCATTCCCACGGGGATTGTGCGCGCCATACGGGTGCCGCCTTCATTTCGATCTGGTGGGTTGCCATGGGCGGCAAGGTGGCCCTTCACGAGCGGTACAGCGGCACAGGACTTACACCCCGAATCAATGATGACTTCATACGACTACGCCTGTCCCTCCCAAAAACTCCGACACTTTTGCAATCATTGATGTTAACGTTCTGCGCTGGAACTCCCAACGATGCGCAACATCCTGTTCGCAATCCTCGCCACCCTGCGCTCGGCCTTCCAAAGCCGACGCTCTTTGGGCATGAAAGCTTCAACGGCGACCCGGCGCACCCCTACGACGTTTCGGCTGACGGCGAGCGTATCTTGGTCGTCGAGACTCTCGGCGAGGAACCCGATAGCGTGCCGGCAGTCCACATCATTCTGAACTCTTACGAAGAGTTCCGCGACCGCGAGCAGGACTAAGTCCCACGAAACGAACTACATAGCGCCCGTCTGCGGATACCTGTCGCGAAATCGCCTTCGCACTAGCTATCGCCCGCCAGAGGTCCTTTTCCGATGCGTAGGAAGAGCTGAAAACCTCTCGTCCAGGGAGCCAGCTCGTCGCAGAGCTTCGAGACCGGCTCGTTGTCGACCAGATGGCGCCTCAGAACGGCGACCTTCTCCTCGGCTGTGTAGTGCTTTCGCTGTTTCCTCATGCGTCCACTCCGTTAGCTTACCGGCGGAACGCTTTCTCCACTTCTCCATTTCCAGCTGAGGCGGGACAGGTCGAGCACGACCGCGACGTGAAGAAATCCATAGATTTGCGATGCTCAGCGGATTTCTGCTCGAGATCCGGCCGTTTAGAGTATTCTGTAGGCTGTCATGGCGGAGCGGACGATTTCTGGTATTCAGCTGGGCGCACCGGGGCCCCTACAGCTTGTTCTTGCGCAAGGGCCTGATCGCTCTTGGCTGGGATGACGCCGTGGATCTGTCAAGACTCCGGGGCCGCGAGCCCTTCAAGGCTTCGGTGGCGAGGTCCTGCCCCTCAGGAAGGTCTACGTGCCGCCGCCGGTCAAGTGCGAGGAATAGCGGCAGTATACGCGTAACAAGGTAAAGAATGGCATTTGAAGGGAAGACTCTCGAGTCAATCGAAGCGGCTGATATCCTGGCCCTACACGAAAACGCCGTTGCGGAGGGAAAGACACTCGAATATAAGAGGGATCTTCCGGGCGGGGTTGATGAACAGAAGAGGGAGTTCCTAGCCGATGTTTCGTCTCTGGCGAACGCGGCAGGTGGACACCTAGTGTTCGGGATTGAAGAGTCGGAGGGAGTGCCCGCCTCGGTTCCAGGTATCGAGGGCATTGACCCTGATGCGGAGACGCTGCGGTTGGAGAATATCATCCGAGACGGCATATCTCCGCGAATACTGGGAGTTGGCATCAGGATGGTCCCTGTTTCCAACGGAAAACTCGTGCCTTTGATCAGGGTGCCACGAAGCTGGTCGGGGCCTCACATGGTCACCTTCAAGAACCTCTCGCGTTTCTTCTCACGCAACTCCGCGGGGAAGTACCAACTGGAAGTTTCGGAGATCAGGTCGGCGTTCGTGTCTTCCGAGTCAGCCTCACAGAGCCTACGGAACTTCCGGCTTCAGCGAGTTAGCGACCTCGTCTCCGGTCAATCACCGGTCGCCCTTCCGGAGAGCGGAATCATAGTCTTGCACTCGATCCCTATGGCTGCGGCTGGAGACCTCAGCAACCCGAGGTTCGACCTCTCGAACCTGACGACCACCGAGGTGTGCGCCTTGAGCACCATCAGCGGGCCGGTCGTGAACTACTGGCCTAATTTCGACGGTATCGTCGGCGTTGGATCGCATGACCCCACAGAAGACTATGTTCAGGTTTTCCGAAGCGGAGCTCTTGAGGTTGCGGACGCCTTCGTCCTGAGGGAGAGACCGAGGTTTGCAGCATTCCAACCAGCCGGCCAGCAACCTCAACCTTTGCAGTACACGAAATTGATCCCTCACACTGCTTTCGAAGACGGCGTCATCAAAGCACTACAGACGACACTTCTGTTCCAGAGGCACATCGGCGTCGAGCCGCCTCTACTGGTGAGCCTTAGCCTTGCGAAGGTCGCCGGCTACCGCATCTACCTCGACGATGCCTTCGACCCTGACACTGGTCACCCGATAGATCGCGACGTTCTGCTATCTGCTATGTTCGGACATCCTTGTTGAGAATCTGCCGCACAACGACATACCGGCTTTACTCAAACGGACCTTTGATGCCATCTGGAACGCCGCGGGGTACCCGAGATCGCTCAATTACGATGCGCAGGGCAACTGGCGACCGAGGCGTTCGTAGGAGCAAACGTGGCGAGTAACCAAACAGTGGCCCAATTGGAACCTTCTTCGAAGCTCACCCTCGCCCAACTCGAGAGCCATCTCTGGGGCGCGGCCGACATCCTTCGCGGGAAGATCGACTCGTCCGACTATAAGTAGTACATCTTCGGGCTGCTGTTCTTCAAACGGCTGAGCGATGTTTGGGAAGAGGAGTATGAGCAGCGGCTGGCCGAGTATCGCGACTCGGAACTCGCCGCCGATCCCGACGAGCACCGCTTCCACATTCCGCCCGGGGCGTTCTGGAAGGATGTCCGGCGGCAGTCGACCGACATTGGCGAGCACCTCAACGTCGCCTTCCACAAGCTGGAGGACGCCAACCCGCGGCTCAAGGGCGTCTTCCAAGACGTTGATTTCAACAACAAGGAGCGCTTCCCCGACGCCACGCTCGAACTACTCCTGCAGCATTTCGAGAAATACCGCCTGCGCAAGGCCGACGTCGCGGCCGACATGCTCGGCGACGCCTACCAGTACCTCATCGAGAAGTTCGCCGACGACGCCGGCAAGAAGGGCGGCGAGTTCTACACACCCCCCGAGGTCGTCCGGCTGATGGTCGAGTGCGTTCAGCCCGCCGAGAGCATGTCGATATGCGACCCGACGTGCGGCTCGGGCGGCTTCCTGCTGCGGGCGGTCGAATATCTCAAGGAAAAGGGGAAGAACTGGAAGTCGCTCAGCCTCTACGGCCAGGAGATGAACCTCAACACCTGGGCCATCTGCGAGATGAACCTGTTCCTGCACGACGTGGACGACGCCGTCATCCTGCGCGGGGACACGCTGCGCAACCCGCGCCACCTTGTCTCCGAGGGTGCGAAGACGCTGCGGACCTTCGACCGCGTGCTCGCCAATCCGCCGTTCTCGCTCAAGAGCTGGGGACGCGAGTTGTGGTTGAAGGGCGACCCCTTCGGACGCGACACCTACGGCTGCCCGCCCAAGTCCTACGGCGACTTGGCCTTTGTGCAGCACATGGTGGCGAGTTTGAAGCCGGACGGGATGCTGGCCGTCGTGCTGCCGCACGGGATTCTGTTCCGAGGCGGGACTGAGGGCAAGATCCGACGGGGGATGTTGAAGGACGATCTGATCGACGCGGTCATCGGGCTGGCGCCGAATCTGTTCTACGGCACTGGGATTCCGGCGTGTGTTCTAGTCGTACGGAAGTCGAAACCAGAGGAGCGGCGCGGCAAGGTGCTCATCGTCAATGGCGAGAACGAGTTCTTGGATGGCAAGAACCAGAACTCGCTGACGGACGAGAATGTCCGACACCTATCTGGTGCGTTTCTCGCTTATCAGGATGAGGAACGGTTTGCGCGGGTCGTAGGGCTGGAGGAGATCGAGAAGAACGACTGGAACCTCAATATTGCTCGATATGTGCAGACGGCGGAAGAGGAAGAGCCGATCGACGTGGCGGAGGAGGTGCGGAAGCTGAAGGAGCTGCAAGTCAAACGAGATGAGGCCGAGGCGAAGATGGTGGGGTTTATTCGGGAACTGGGGTACGATGCCTGACGGTCTCCCCACTGGTTGGCATTGGACGGCTTTGGAAGAGATCGCCGCTGATTTGCCCAATCCGATTGTTGACGGCCCATTTGGTTCCAACCTGAAAGTGAGCGACTACGTCCCCGAAGGCGTGCCCGTTCTCCAAGGGAAGAACATCACCGGTGACCGATTCGTATGGTCCGATGTCCGGTACATCTCCGATGAGAAGGCCCAAGAGCTGAAACGCAGCGCGGTACGAGCCGGCGACATTTTGCTCGTCAAGATAGGCACGATCGGCTACTCCGCCATCGTCGACGATCTCAATGGCCACGATTTCGCAATCATTCCTGCGAACCTCCTCAAGCTATCGGTCTCAGAGCAGAAGGTCTGCGTCCAGTTTGTCCACCACTATCTGACCAGTCCTGAAGGCAAGCGCCGCCTGATAGAAACGGCATCATCGACCGCTCAACCAGCTTTGACTCTAAGAGCCATAAGGCGCTACGAAGTACCTGTCCCTCCCCTCCCTGAGCAGAAGAAGATTGCGGAGATTCTGGGGAGCGTGGACGAGGCGATTCAGGCGACCCAGGCCGTGATCGACCAGACCCGCAAGGTCAAGCAGGGCCTGCTCCAGCAACTCCTCACCCGCGGCATCGGCCACACCCGCTTCAAACAAACCGAAATCGGCGAGATCCCCGAGGCGTGGGACGTTGTGCTGCTGGGCGAGGTGTGCACAAGGATCACTGACGGGTCTCACCAGCCCGTGAAGACCTCCGATGACGGTGAGATCCCTTTTCTGTACGTTTCCTGCATACGTAACGGCGAGATTCTCTGGAAGAATTGTGCACGAGTTTCAAGGGCTATCTATCGGGAGATTTCTAAAGGCCGCGAACCCCGTCTTGGGGCAGTCTTGTACACAGCAGTGGGGTCGTTCGGGCACGCAGCCGTTGTTCAAGAGCCCAAGGAGTTTACTTTCCAGAGGCACATTGCTTACCTGCTCCCCTCTGTCCGAATCGAATCCCGATATATCGAGATTGTCCCGAATCTAGTTGAAGGTGGAAGGGCGGCGGTTCTCAAGCCCGGTTCTCTGAGAGAATCGAGCAAACCTTTCACCACAAAGGAGAACCGCCGTGAAGAAACGATATCACATTCTGGATTCCGCGAAGCAACAGCCAGTCAGCCCCAACGACCTCACCCGCCTGCTCAGCCAAAACTCCCAACTCATGCTGCCCTTGGTTGAACTGGTCGAGCAGTGCCGCGGAGCCGTCGACGAGGTTATCGACGTCACCGGCCGCGCCGCCATTCAAGCCGTGCTGGAACTGTCGGCGCAGCAAGTTACCGGTGGAAAACTTTCCCAGCCCGGCAAGAAGCGCCGCGGCGATGTGGTCCGCTGGGGCCGCCAGCCCGGTCGCGTCAAGCTCAGCAACCGCAAACTGCGCGTCAGCAAACCCAGACTGCGCAAACGCTCCGGCGGCGAGGTCAAAGTGCCCGCTTACGAAGCGATGCAGGACGACGAACGCCTCGGCGCGCGCATGCTCGACATTCTGATGAAGGGCGTCTCGACGCGCAACTATGCCGGGGTGATTGGCGCAATGGCCGGCACGGCCGGGGTGTCGAAATCCGCCGTCAGCCGGGAGGCAGTCGAGGCCGCCGAAAAGAGCATCGACGAAGTGCTCACGCGGCGCCTGGATGAGTTGGATCTGCTGGTGATCTACGTGGACGGTTTGATCTTCGCAGATCATGTAGTGCTTGCAGCGGTGGGCGTAGACCGTCAGGGCAACAAACATGTGCTGGGATTGCAGCACGCCGCCACTGAGAGCACAGCCGCCGCCGAAGACTTGCTGAGGGGCATGGTCGAGCGGGGAGTATCGACGGAGAAAAACAGGCTCTTCGTGCTCGATGGATCGAAGGCCCTGCGGGCGGCGGTGCGGCGGGTCTTCGGCAAAGTTCCGGTGCAGCGCTGCCGTGCTCACAAGCTGCGCAATGTCGTCGAGCGGCTGCCTAAGGCCGAGCGCGATCAGGCCAAAGCGGCGATCCGGGCCGCCTGGCGGCTGGGAGCCCAAGATGGACAAGCGCGGCTGGAGAAGCTAGCCCAGTGGTACGAGGGTGACTGGCCCGAGGCGGCGGTGAGTTTGCGCGAAGGCATGGAGGAGTGTTTCACCATCAACCGCCTGGGTGCGCCGCCGTCGCTGCATCGCTGCCTGGCGACGACGAACATCGTCGAGTCTCCTAACGCCGGGGTGCGGCGGAGAACGCGGCGAGTGACCCGCTGGAAGGACGCGGCCATGGTGTGTCGCTGGGCCACGGCTGCATTCCTCGATACCGAGAAAAGCTTCCGCAAGATCATGGGTTACAAGGATCTGTGGATGCTCGACGCCATCCTCAATCCGGCCAAGGCCACAGCAGCAAAGGCTGCCTAGTACAATGCTCTTTTACGCCGCCGCCCTACAAACCCTCAACTACGATTGGGACACTCTCGATATATCTCAACGTTTCTGAACAGCTCGGTTGCGCGGCAACATGCTGAGATCGTCGCAGTCGGCAATGCGCAGAAGACGGTCACGCTGAGAGAACTCTCGAGGTTCCCGATCGCGCTTCCCTCGCCGACGGAACAAAGTGACATCTGTAACAGAATCGCGGCGGCAGAACAGGCGGAGGATCGCCAGATGCGAATACTTGGGGCGTTCACTGCTCTGAAGCGCGGCCTCATGCAAGACCTCGTCACCGGCCGCGTCCGGGTTTCGACATTCCAACAGGCTAAGCCCGAGTAGTGACATGACATGGAGATAGCATATGGCTCTCGACACAAGTGCGGTTGTCTCGTTGCTAGGCGCGGCATTTTCAGTGGGCTCGGCAATCTGGATACACACACGACAACTCAAACTACAGCTTTTCGAGAAGCGGCTGGCCGTCTACGATGCGGCGTGTGCTTTTCTGGCCCACCCCTTGCAGCACGGACGGCCGCATGAGATGAGCCAATGTCACGATTTTCGGCGAGATACCCGGAATGCGACGTTCTTGTTCGGCCCGGAGATCGAGCGACTTCTCGATCGTATATACCGTAAGGCCCTAGAGTACAGGGCCAAGTACAAGGCTTGGGATGGAAAACTCGATGGCGATCCGGCGAAAGAGGTCCTCAACGAACAGCAATTGCAGTGCGATCAGGAACTAGACAAACTCTCGAAACCCGTACGCAGAGAGTTCCGAAAATACCTTAAGCTTACGCAAATCGGACCGGAATTTGATTGAGCAAAGCTAACTCATGCCCCATGGCCCCGAGCAAATCTTCTCCGTCACCCCCGCCATCGACACACTAGTGGGCATGGGGTACAACTTCGTCCCGCAGCAAGAGAACGAACTCGCCCGCGACGGGCTCAATCAGGTCATCTTCCGCGACAAGTTTCTCCAAGCCGTCCAGCGGCTCAACAACGCGCCGAAAGATGTCGCCCGCGCCTGCTACAACGAGCTGCTCGCCGTCCAAGACAACGAGCAGTGGACGCGCATCCTTCGCGGCGACTACAGCCGCTCGGTCCCCGGCCAGACGGAGAAAAAGACGATCAAGCTAATCGACTTCCTGCATCCGGAAAACAACGACTTCACCGTCACCGAAGAACTCACCGTCGTCGCCCAGAAGACGCGCCGTGCCGACCTTGTCATCTACGTGAACAGCATCCCGCTGGTGGTGATCGAGTGCAAGAGCCCGCTCTCGCACAAGGATAAGACCGGCCAGGCGTTCGACCAGATCAAGCAGTACGAGCAGCAGATCCCGCGGCTGTTCTACTCGAACGTCTTCTCGATCGTGACGAACGGCGTCCACGTGCTCTACGGCCCGACCGGCGCCGCGAGCCACCACTGGAGCAGTTGGAAAGACCCCTGGCCGCGCACCGACGCCGAGTTCGACAACGACTTTGGAAAGGGGCTGTGGTGCCTGCTCGCGCCCGAGCGGCTGCTCGACATCGTGGCGCACTTCATCGTCTTCGAGCGCGACCCGAATACGGGCAAAGCGGTCAAGAAGATGTGCCGCTACCAGCAGTACCGCGCCGTGAACAAGATCGTCGAGCGGGTGGTTGAGGGCCGGCAGAAACGTGGGCTGGTGTGGCATACGCAGGGCTCGGGCAAGTCGCTGACGATGGTGTTCGCGGCGCTCAAGCTCAAGACTCACCGCACGATTGACCATTCGGGCGACCATCCGGCGCTGGCTAACCCTAACCTGCTCGTGCTGACCGACCGCATTCAGTTGGACGACCAGCTTGCGCGAACGTTCGCGGCGTGCGGCGTTAGGAATCCGAAACAGATCAAGCGGGGGACGCAACTGCACGATGAGCTGCATTCGAAGAAGGAGGGCCTGACGCTGTTGTCGATGATCTTCAAGTTCCAAGGCTCGGTGAGGCCGGTGGCGAACAGCGAGGACTGGATTCTGCTGGTGGATGAATGCCATCGCACGCAGGAAAAGGACCTGGGGGCGTATCTGCGTAAGACGTTGCCCAACGCCCGCTTTTTGGGTTCACGGGGACGCCCGTCCAGAAGAACGACCGCGACACCTACCGGAACTTCGGCGCGCCGGGCGAGGGGTATCTCGACCGCTATTCGATCGACGACGCCGTGGCGGACGGGGCGACGGTGCCGATCCGCTACACGGGCCGAATGACGAAGTGGCGCCTGGAAGGGGCGGAGATCGACATTCTGTTCGATCAGAAGTTTTCCGATCTGCCCGAGGAACAGATCGAGCAGATCAAAAAGAGTGGGGCGACGTACGCACGGCTGGCGAAGCACGGCGAGCGGGTGGCCTTGCTGGCCTACGACATGTGGACCCACTACCGCGAGCATGCCTGGCCCGATGGCTTCAAGGCCCAAGTCGCCTGTCTTGATCGGGAAGCGGTGGTGCTCTACAAAGAGGCGCTCGACCGGGTGATCGCGAAGCATTTCGAGAAGACAGTGGGCTTATCACCGGAGAGCGCCGAGGCGAAGGCGCGCGAGTTCAGCGCCTGCGTCTACACGTCGAACCAGGAAGATGGCAAGCCCAGCGAAGACCCCTATGTGGAGCGGGTGCGCGGGCTGCTGCGCAAGCATGCGCTGAAGGACGATGACGAGAAGGACGTTGTCGACGCCTTCACGAAGGCAGGGCAGCCGCCGTATCTGATCCTCGTCTGCGACAAGCTGCTGACGGGTTTTGACGCGCCGATCGAGAGCGTAATGTATCTCGACAAGCCGCTGAAGGAACACAACCTGCTCCAAGCGATCGCCAGGACGAACCGCGTGGCCGGTCCGCTGAAGCAGTACGGGCTGATCGTGGACTACATCGGCGTCACGAAGAACCTCGACGAGGCGCTGGCAACCTATCGTGAGGCGGACGTCGAGAACGCCATGCGGGATCTGGAGGAGTTGACGGCGGCGCTCAAGGAGGCGTACGCCGAGGTAGTCCCGTATCTGAAGAAAGTGAGAATCGAGGACGGCCGGCGGTTCCTGGCGCGGATGAAGGATGAATACGACGCGTTGGTACAGGCGCTCGCGAGCGAGGATCAGTGGCTGACGTTCGAGCGCAAGGCCAAGACGTTCATTCGGGCGTATGAGGCGGTGAGTCCGGACCCGGTTGTGCTGGAGTATCGCGAGGACCTGAAGTGGGTGGCGGGCTTCCTGCCTTACGGGACGCTGCACTTCGGGATGAAGGAAGGGGGATCGCTCCAGGACTACAGCGGCAAGATCCGCGAGATGCTCGATGAGCATCTACACGTGACGGGGATCAAGACGGTCGTCAAGCTGCGCCGGCTGACCGACCCCGAGTTTTGGACGGATTTCACGACGGCGGACAAGGACGAAAAGGAACTGAAGACGGCTGCGGTTCGCAAGACAGCGGAGCTGAAGAAGGAGCTGTCGGAGCGTGTCGCGGAGAACGAAGCGCGGTATGGGAGCTTCTCGGAACGGCTGAGAGAGATCATCAAGAAGTTCGAAGAGGGTCTGCTGACGGCCGCGGAGAAGATCGAGATCTTGCGCAAGTTGGCGCAGGACCTCAAGGCGGAGGAGGAAGCGCACAAGGACACTGGCCTGACCCGCGAGGGTTTCGGTGTCCTGCGGATTCTAGAGACTCACAAATCGGACAGCGCGAGCCCCGATGCGAAGATACTGGAGGCGGTCGCCGAGGAGATCGATGTGCTCTACCGGGACGACCAGACGGCCCCGCCGGGCTGGCATGAGAAGTCACAGTTGCGAAAGGGGCTGCGGCAGCAGGTGCGGCGGAAGGTTTTCGAGTTGGGGCTGGAGGATTGGAAGGGGATTCCGGCTCAGGTGGATGAGTATGCCGGTAAGCATTATGTGAAGATGTGAGCGGACGGATAGTTTCGATGACGTGGTGGGTCCAGAGGATAGAGGAAGGCAGGAAGACGGTCGAGGCGTTGCTGGCGGAACCGACGCTGGCATTCGACGAGCGCATAAGATCTCGATTGCCGGAAGAACCGGGCATCTACGCGATCTCGTTGACGAATTCGTCCTCGGGAGAGTTCCTCCGCGCCGGCCGAGCGAAGGGGCGCGGCGGTCTGCGTCAGCGGCTCTACCAGAACCACTTGATGGGGGATCAGGGGGGCAACCTGCGCACTCAGTTGGTTCGATACTCCGTGTGTGCGGATCTCAACGAAGCGAAGCAGTGGATTAGGGAACACTGCGTTGTCCAAGTGCTAGAGGTTCGGAGCGAAAACACCATGGTCTGGGCCGAACACTTCATGCTGAGCGTGCTCAGGCCCAAGTATTCGGATTGAGCTTGAACGTATACATGCAAACTTTGCACATCGGAGAGCGAACGATTCCCTACCGTGTTCGATTTAGCGACCGGGCCCGCAGAAAGCGGATTGTCGTCGAAGCCGGCCAGGTTGAAGTCGTGGCTCCGGTCAGTACTCCTATCGAGGGTCCGAGGGGCATTGAGGAGTTCATCTGGTCGAAGCGTGCTTGGGTGTTCAATGCATTGGAGCAGTCGTTATCGAGGAACGGCTCTGAAGCCCGCCAGCGTTACCCCCGCCAGCGCTACCAAAGCGGAGCGAAGCTGATCTACCGCGGACGCCGGCTCATGCTCAAGATCAGCGCCGCGAATGTGCGCGATGTGCGGATCGAATGTCGCAGCCGTTTCCACGTTCAGGTTCCCCGCAAGCTCAGCGAAGCAGATCGGGAAAGACACGTTGCGCTGGCTTTCGACATCTGGCTCCGAGAACGGGCGCTTCGAGAGGCGACTCGCTTCGCCGGCCGCTACGCCAAGAAACTCGGTGTAGAGCCGGCGGGTGTCCAGCTTGGCAAGCAGAAGCGGATGTGGGGCACCTGCGGGAACGACCGCATCATCCGCATCCACTGGCAACTGATCCAGGCGCCGGCGGCCGCCATGGAGTACGTCGTCGCCCACGAGGTCTGCCACCTCAAGTACCGCCACCACGACCCGGCCTTCTGGCGCGCGCTGGGCGGCATCATGCCCGACTGGCGCGAGAGGAAGGCGCTGCTCGAGGGTTGGGAGCGGGAAATAGGGCGCGGCTCGATGCGTCTGGGCTAAGCATCAGGCGCAGACCTGGGCGACTCGATTCGTGGTACCCGCGAATCACGAACCAGCACGCAGGGATGTTCATCCCTTGACCGGGTGCTCCCGTGAACTCGGCCCCATAAATGGTGGGCCGCGTCTTACCGGTTGCCGGTCAGTTGCAGGACGTCGGCCAACTTGTTTGGCTTCGGCTTCTCAAGTCCAGGTTGATAGCCCAGTCGCCGCTGCGCTACCGGCGTCAAGCCGAAGGCATCGCAAAACGACCGGAAGCTAGCCCAGCTCCGGACTGCAACTTGATTTTCCGGGGACGGCTGGGTCCGGCCGTGTGCGTCGGTGTAGCAGAAGCCACGCTCGAGAAGGACCGCATCAGCCCGTTTAGCCCGTGAATATGCTTAGGCAAAGGGCCTCGAAAGCGGGCAGATTCAAGTCGTTCAGTAACCGTTCTCGCACCAAAAGTGGTCCCAAACGCCGCCAGAGGCCCTTGGCCTCATCGTCGAGATCCTTCGGCGGTCTTGGAGATTTCTTCAACGTTTTCACTGCGTTATCTCCTTTGGGTTTGCGCTCAGTCAGCCATCTCGTCTCGTCATCGTCGGGTATTTAGCTTCGTAAGCCCATCTGTTTCTCACTTTCGCCCCGCGCACGCGCGCTAGGATCGGTCTATCTTGCGAGTGTAAAATCCCTTGTGGCCGAACGGTTCCACAGTTTGGCGGCTCAGCTATTTGCCCCCCCCTCCCCACCGGCCGCCGTCGCCACCTCGTCCGGCACACACGCCGAGCAGTACGGCCTGCCTGCCCCCACCCCTCTCGTTAGGCTACTGCATGAGAAACTCCTTCGAGCGGTAGCTGTCGCTGTGTCATCGGTGCATCTGTCGTCACTGGCTTGGCTACCTGCTGGTGGTGCTGTGCTGCTGCTCTGGCTGTCGTCGGCACCAGGTAACCAGGCTGGCTGTCCTGCGCTCTCTCGCGGCGCTGGCGCTGTTGGACACGCTCTGCCCACTGGACCATCACCAGCGGCTGGCTGGCGCGGTTGGCGAGCACGTGCGCGGCTGAGTACCCGTTATTGGCCTCGTGCCGTGCTGTTCGCTTCCCGTTGACCATGTGATCGTCCTACTCAGGGGTGCAGGGTGCAGGGTTGTGCACCTTTTTTCCATATATTCACGCGAGAGAGATATACAGTAGTGTTAATGGTAAAACCGCCAAAAACCCTGCACCCTGCACCGAACCCTGCACCCCTTACCCGTTCTTGGGGCTGACGCGACCGTAAAACATGCCAGCCTTCCGCTTGTGTTTGGTGAAGCCACAGCGCAGCAGCCTTTGCGCAAACGCCTTCTCTGTCAGTTGGTGCTCGCCGGTCTCACCCGTCCAGGTGCGATATTCGTGATAGGCGTCACGCAAACGCACTTCGCCATCGCTACCGATGTCGCTCTCGTCAATGAACCGCGCCACCTGGTTCTCGCTTGCGCGATACTCATCCGTCGCGGCGGTGACCTGCTCCGGCGGCTTGAGCCGGTTCTTCCGCCAGTCGAGACAGCCCATCACGGACCAGCGCAAAATGCCGGGTAGTTCGGTCGCGATTAGCGACTTCAAAAAGTCCGGGTCCGTCTCTTTTTCGGAAAATGTGTAGTGGAACGGGATCAACCGGATGCGCCGCCACATCGCCAGATCTGATCCACGCACGCGCGGTAGGTGGTTCGTCGCAAGCCAGAGTTTGAATTCGGGTTGAAAGTCAAACCACTCGCCGCGCATGAACCGGGCCGTGATCGTATCGCCGCCGGTCAGGCCCTTGATCCTGCTCTCGGCAAGCCGCCGATTCTCATCCGTCTCGATCGCCGCCACGAACCGCCGACCTTGAAGTCGGGCGATATCATTGGGTATGCCGTCGTTGCGCTTAGCTAGAAGTGTGTCGCTCGGGCTCATCAACGAATAGTCGCCTAGAAGGTGCAACACGGCCTCGATCAGCGTGCTTTTTCCGTTTTGCCCGTCACCGTGGAGCATAAATAAGCACTGTTCGGAAACGCTCGCACTGAACGAGTACCCGATGGCTCGCTGCACGAAATTGATTAGCTCTTGATCCCGCTCGAAGATCTTCGACAAGAACCGCAACCACTGGGAGCAGTTCGCGCCCCGATCGTACGCGGTAGGCACGAGCTTGGTGATCAGGTCTTCGCGACGATGTTTTTGCAACTCGCCGGTGCGAAGGTCGAGTGTGCCGTTTCCCGTGTTGAGTAACATCCCGTCCGTGTCGAGCGCGTCTGGTTGAATTACCAGCGCAGCGTTTGTCGCGGCCAGCGCCACCATAGCGTCTAGCCGAGCTTTAGATTCACACTTGAACGCGTGTGTGGCGACGCGCTTGCGCTCGTCTTGGTCGTCGATCTTGCCGGCAAGAGCGTACCGCTCTCGCACGATCTCGGCAGCCTTCCGATAGACAGCCCCGGTGTCGTCGATTTTCCATCGCTGCCCGTCCCAGGCCATCCATTTATTCCATGCCGGGCAGTAGCGCAGCTCGTCGCCGTGCCATGTGGCTAGCAACTCGGAATTGCCGAGATCCGTCTTGTGGAAGCGCTGCAAGTCCGCGAGCCGCGGATCGTCTGGCGACACTGCGGGCTGCTGCTTGAACCGGGGCGCTTCGACAGGCACTGGTGTCGGGTTTGACGCTTCCCGCTCGCGCATCCGGTAGGCCACGGCGCGTCGTCTGAATACTTCCGGCTTCACGCGGCGATACCTCTCCGTGCGCTCATGCGGTCACGTAACGCCGCTAACTCGGCGGGCGTCATCACCTCGATTCTGCCAACCCATTCATCAAGCCTCTGGCCTTCCGATTCGTCGGCAAGACATTGAAAGCAAAAATCCCACAAATCGTCGCGGCCGGGCTCGTCAATGAACGCGCGTCCGAACCTCTCGGCCGCCAAGGCGCACTCCCAAATGCTGTTTCGACGGTGCCGCAATTCGCTCAACAGCGCTTCGCGAAACTCCAGAAGCTCGGCTCCCCACGACTCGGATTCCTCGCGTTTCCGCCCCCATTCGCGCCGCTCAGTGATCGACTGGGACCGATTGTCAAGGTCAACGCTGTAGAATTGCGCCAGCCATTCGAGCGCCGTGCGCTTGTCGCATCCCAGAACGCGCTGAACCAACGCCAGCACGCCACCGCCGCCTTGTCCGGCCTTGTGATCGCACCAACAGCTCTTCCCGGGCGAGACTGAGACGCTACGGCTCTCCGAACCCCTCCACCAAGCCGATCCTCTGCTATTGCGCAGCGGCGGTCCGCCCAAGCCCTGCCATACCTCGACGATGCGGACGCGGTCGAGTACTTCGCGAGCAGTCACGCGCGCGCCGCCGGCAACTCTTCAGTTTGCGACTCAAGCCACTCGCGCACTTTAGTTCGCGAGTAGAGCACAGCCCTGCCTGCGCGGGTTCGCGGCGGGCCGATGCGGAGTACTGCCCGGCGGTCAAGGGTGCGCGAAGACCTGCCCAACTCCCGAGCAAGCTCATCCCTCGTCAGATACTCACACAACGGGGAGTCGATAGAAACAGCAGCCATAATGCCTCCAGATCATGTAAATCTAAAGACATTATCCGACGAAAGCGGTTTGGTAAAAAGAGTGATTACCTGGTAAAAGGGGCTTCTACCAAGTTTCTACGCTGAAGCGATGACTTTTCGTATCGTCTCCACGCTGTAAGCCTTGCCGGACCTCGGGTTGACGGGTTGCAAACGACCCTGAACGGTTCTCGCGATTTGGAACACTGTGGATTCTGGTTTTTCCTTGCGTATCTCGCTCGCTGTATGCCGCCAAAGCCGGTCCCGCTCCGCTCGCTCGCCAGCAGTCCCAAAAGCGATTTGCGCACCCTTCGCGACGGCTCTACCTCTGAGCACCTCTGGCTCAAGTGGCCGCGCCCGGAATGCCTTATGCGCCGCGATGCCTAGCTGAACGCCATACAGCGTCGAGTTCTCCCATTGCTCAGCGCTGAACGCTTTCTCAACAACATCGCAATAGTAAAGCACCGTTTTCAGATCCTCGATTCTCCGAGCTCGCTCCGCCAATTTGGCGTGTTGCCGCCGCTCTGCCTGGTAGCCTTCTCCGACGTACACCCAAACGAACGCCGGGTCTTCGTCTGATTTCGCGATGCGTGGGCCGTCGAGCCCTACGAGCCGATCGAGTTCCTTCCGTGCTTCTTCGCGATGTGCTTCCAGACTCCCGGTTAGCGTGGCTAGGCGATTCGACCATTCCATGTACCTGTTGAATTCGTCAGGATCGGTGTCGTCCCTGGTGAACGAAACTCTCTCGTACTCGTACATCCCATCCCTGACGATTCTTCGCTTCATCGGATTTCCACCACCTTAACCGGAGCTTCGCCGGTGATGATTTGTTGGAGCCTGTGGTCCCAACCATCGAGCGCCTTGCGCTTTTCCGAGTCGTAGCCGTGGCGATCGTAAATCGCGATGACGCCCCGATCGACATGGTTGAGTATCTTCCCGACCACCACCCGGCCAAAACCGAGCGCGGCAATCTGCGATGCGACCGTCCTGCGCACGTCATGCGGCCGGAATTTCGCCACGCCGAAGTGGCTGAGATTCGCCTTGACGGCATTCGACACGCCAGCAACGGTTACCGCGCCCGGCCCGCGCGATGAGGGGCACACGAACCGCCCCCAGCGCGGAGCCTGCCGCAACAACTCGAGCGCGGTATCGGTGAGCGGCACGCGATGCGCGAGTCCATTCTTGGACCGCTCGGCCGGAATCGACCACATGCGGCCCTCGATATCCACTTCGCCCCACAGCATGCCGCACACTTCGCCGCTCCGCTGCCCGAGCGCCAGCATGAGCCGCACCGCCAACCTACACTCCGCCGCCATCGCCGCTGTATCCAGGGCGTGCCAGACGCGGTATATCTCGTCTTCGCTCAAGACTCGATCGCCACGGTTCTCTCGGGCGGGCGCTCTGACTCCCAAACAGGGGTTCGTCGCAAGCAGATCCCGCTCCACCGCCCAACCAAATAGCTTTCTGATGATCCCGAGTAGCCGATTCCCGGCGATCGGCGTAGCTTTCGCCTTCGCCTCCACGAGTCGAATCACGTCGCGCCGCCGTATGTCGCCAGCCTTCAGGTGTCCCCATGAAGGCAAAACGTCACGATCGAGGTACAGTTTGTCGGCGTGGCCTGATTTCTTCTTCGCCGCGTGATTCTCCAGGTATTCCGTCGCCACCTCCGCGAAGGCCGGCTCCTGACGGCGCTGCTGGCTCTTACCTAAGGGGTCCTCACCCTGGTCGATGCGGATGCGCAGTTCTTTCGCTCGTCGCCGCGCGCCCGTCGCCGACCACACCGGCCACGCTCCGATGGTGAGCCGACGTTCCCGGCCCTCCACCACGTAATTCAGAACGAACGCCCGCGCTCCCAACCGGGTGACGCGAATCCCGAAGCCGGGAACCTCGTCGTCGTACGTGATTCGGTTGCCCTTCGCGGGCGGTACCAATTCCTTGATGGTCTTCTCCGTGAGTCTCATCAACTATGCCTCTGCGATCTTCATCGACTGCCATATGGCGAAGAGACACATGGCATTGTGTCCGACCAGTGTCCGACGAGTTTTGCGTATCGGGTGTACTTTAAGGATACACCAATGTCCGGGAATGTCAAGCTAAGCGATTGAGATATTGCGGCTTACGGAGCTAAGTTGTTGATTCTCAAAAAGCGGGATCTTGCTCCATGAAGTGGTAGCAGAGCATGTGGCAGATAATCATGTGGGCGTCTTCGATGCGGCCCATGTGCGGTTCGTCGACGTGAAGCTCTAGATCGACCAGCGAGCGCAGGTCGCCGCCGTCCCGCCCGCTGAGACCGATCGTCCGGCAGCCAATCTCGCGCGCGTACTCGGCGGCCCGCAACACGTTCGGCGAGCGCCCGCTGCCGCTGATCACGATCAGCAGGTCGCCTGGCCGGGCGAAGTTCTTGAGCTGTTCAACGAACACCGAGTCATAGCCTACGTCGTTCGCATAGGCGGTCAGCGTCGGAATCTGCTCGCTCAGCGCCATGATGCGAAAACGCCGGTCTCGTCCGTAGCTGGCGCCCTTGACCATGTCGCAGGCGAAGTGATTCGCGGTGGCGGCGCTGCCGCCGTTGCCGCAAACAAAAATCTGTTTGTCTTGGCTGCGCGCCTGCTCGAGCATCGTGATGGCCTCGCCGACCTTGGCCAGTTCGACGGTCTCGATGGCGGAAAGTAGTTTCTGCTTGTATTGCTCGGGAAAGCTCATCGTCAGGAACGGGAGCGCGCCGGCCTGCCCAGGGCGCTTCCGTTCTCAAGAGATTTTGCCCGGCGGATTACCTCGCTCGGCGAGGCCGTGCCGGTGCCTTCCTTGCCGATCGTGAGACTGGAGACCAAAGAGCCGAAGCGGGCGGACGCCTCCAGATCGCCGGTCACGCGAAGCGCCAGCGCCAGGCCGGCGGCGAAACTATCGCCGGCGCCACAACTGTCAACGACTCGCTGGGACTTCACCGCGGGAATCACCTTCCGGCCGCTGTCACTGACAATCCAGGACCCGCGTCCTCCGCGAGTGATGATCAGCGGTTCGGCGCCGATCGTCTCGCGAAGACGCGCATAATCGATCTCGCCGAACAGCTTCTTGCAAGCCGCGTCGGCTTCTTGGCGATTGGCCTTCGATAGCGTGTTGCGAAAGCGGCCGATGCGGTTGCGGGAGTCGGCGAGGACAACTTTCTCGGGATGCCTCTCGGCGACATCGGCGATCACCTCGCGAAAAGCGTCCGAAATGACGTCGCCCTGATCTGTTTCCGCCTGATCGGAGACGATGATGATGTCGAATCGCTGATAGACGGAGTGAAAATTTACAATCAACTGATCTTCGACGTTCCCTGGCAGGGGCTGATTGTTGATGAAGTCGACGCGGGGCCGGTCTTCTTTCCCCGTCTTGTTGTTGATCAGCTTGGTGTAAGTAAAGGTCTGCAAATGGGGCGAGGCGACGAGCATGCGATAGTCGATATTCCGCTCGCCCAGGGCGCGCTCGAGCTCGAAGCCGCTGCCATCCTGCCCGATCGCGCCCAGCACGGCTACCTGGCCGGTGCGCAGCGCCGCCAGGTTGTTCGCGACGGTCCCGCCCGCGGCGGGCGTGACGCGGGTCTTGACAACGCCGAGACGCGGAATTCTGGTTTCGCGCGAAGGGTCCGATTCCGCGGGGTCGTAGTGGCACCAACGGTCCAGGCAGATGTCGCCGACGACGAGCGCCCGGCAGGTTCGGAACTTCTTGAACAGGGTGGCGGGTTTCATGAGAGCTGCTCCCCTATTATTGCTCGCCGTAAGGCCGGGAACGCAACACGATGATCGCCACACAGATAGAAACTCTCGCCGCCGTCGGCGACCGTCCGCACGAGAATCGTCTTCTGCGGCCGGAAGTAATACCCGGGGTCGGTCTTGGGCAGTTCCTTCTGATAGTCGCCGGCAATGGGCACGAGGTCGAACACAGCCGTGGCGAAATGGCGGATCTCGCGACCCTCCTGGCGCGCTACGTTGCGGACCATGGCGAGGGCTTTGAGGTAAACTTCGGGACCCATGATGGCGGACCCGAAGCTCAGCATCACGCCACCTTCGAGCGCCCCGACCGATTGGACAAAAATCAAGAAGTCCTGATAGCTGGCCGCGCCCAAGGCCGCGCCGTCGCAATTGGGATGCTGGTGGATGATGTCGTAACCGATACCCACGTGAACGGTCATGGGAATGGAAAGTTCGTAGGCGGCGGCGAAAATACTGACGTCCTTGTGCGGATAGTCGCTCTCAAGAATGCGCCGACCGACATTTTCCCCAAATCCGAGCCCGGCGGCGGCGGCCTCGCGAGCCCAGTCGTTGATCAAGCCGGTTTCGGTCCACAGGCCGAATTCGCCCGTCCGGATATAGCGGGCCACGCTTTCGGTCGTCGAGCCGGTTCGCGCGAGCTCGTAGTCGTGAATGGCACAGGCGCCGTTGACGGCGACATGGCTGAACCAGCCGCGCCGAAGCAGGTCGATGACATGACGCGAAACGCCCATCTTGATCATGTGAGCGCCCATCATAAGAATGCGCGCCGCGCCCCGATCGCGCGCCTCGCGCAGGCGCGCGGCCACGACAGGCAGGTGGGGGTGATCGAATGGGGCCGCTGGTTCGTCGAGCGTGAGAACGTAATCCAGACTCATGTCGTGCTGGCGTTCGGCGAGAGGGCGCAGGATGAGGCGATCACGGTCAAATGAGGGATATTTCGATTTCATGGCAAGACGGTTTTACGAAAGGCGAAACGGCGGGGGACACCAACAACGAGGAACCCCAAGCACCGGACGAAACACCGCGCGGGGCACTGCAAACCCGAGCACCGCGAGCACTCCAGATCCCAGCGGCTCATTCTAGAATAGCCATTCGGCGCCGCCGCATGGCGGCGCTGCTTCGCCGGGCCGGGCCGGCCGCGTAATGGCATCGCGGGCTTCATCGCGGGTTGGACAGGGTAAAATAGCGGAGGCCACGACTGCGTGGGGCCGGGGCCGGCTGATCCGATGAAATCGATCATTCAGACGATCACGAACGCGGTGGATGGGAGAGAGTTGCGCGAGGGCGAAGGACTGCCGCGGCGCGGGTTTCTGGCAAGCTTGTTTGCCGCCGCATCTTATTCTGTTCTCGGGGGGAACGCTCGAGCCGCCCCGGCGGCCGGAACCCGGGTGCGGATCAGCACGCCGGGCGAGGGCGAGGATCTCTTCGGCTATATCGGGCGCCTGAAAGGCGGTTTCGATCGTGCGCTGTACCGCCAAGTTCTCGGCGCGGCGAATGAATACAAGGAGGGCGACGAGGCGATCGGCGTGGCCGCCGCCGATGGGCCGTCACGGCGGAAGGCCCGCGCCCTGCTGGCCAATACGCGTATCAGCGATTTGATGGAGCGGCGAGTCTTTGAGGATTCGCTCTCGGCTTATGTTGACGAGGCCGTGGACGGGGAAGCGGCCGCGAGGGTCGCCGGCTGGACGGTTGGCGAGTTGAAGAAATTCCTGCTTGAAAAAGATGAAAACACGATTAAGCCCTTGATGGGCGGGCTCTCGAGCGACATCATCGCTTGCGTCGTGAAGCTGATGAGCAACCGGGAGCTGATCACGGTGGGGGCGAAGGTATTCAATCCTTTGCCCGGCTCGCGGATCGGCGCGCGGGGTTACATGGGCGCGAGGATTCAGCCCAATTCGCCGACCGATAATGTGGAAGACATTCGCTGGCAGGTGTTTAACGGCTGGGCGTTTGGAGTGGGCGACGCGCTGCTGGGAACGAATCCGGTGTCGAGCGAGACGGCTCCGGTGACGGCGATAGAGAAGGAACTGGGCGACATCCTGGAGACATTTGGCCTCAAGGACACGATGCCGCATTGCGTGCTCGCCCATGTAGACGTGCAGGCCGAAGTCGAGAAGCAGACGCCGGGCTCGACCGCCCTCTGGTTTCAGAGTCTGGCCGGAGTCAGCGACGCCAATACAACGTTCGATATCTCGGTCGAGAAGATGCGCGAGCACGCCAGCGGACGCGGCGGAAAGTACGGTTTCTACTTCGAGACCGGGCAGGGCGCCGACGCCGCCAACGGACACGGCAAGGGCTTCGACATGGTGATCCACGAAGCCAGAAAGTACGGCTTCGCGCGAGCCCTCAAGCGCGAGGTCGGCGAGGCGCAGCGCCGGGCCGGGCGCGAGGCTGGGCACGAGATTGGGCCTTGGGTGCATGTCAACGACGTGGCCGGATTCATCGGGCCCGAGATCTTCCGCACGCGCGAGCAGCTCGTGCGCTGCTGTCTCGAAGACACGGTGATGGGCAAGCTGCACGGGCTGTGCATCGGGCTCGATATCTGTTCGACGCTGCACATGGAGGTGGATCTGGATGACCTGGATTGGTGTATCGATCAAGTCATGCCGGCCAATCCCGCCTATCTGATGGCGTTGCCAACCAAGAATGATCCCATGCTCAGCTATCTAACGACTGGCTTTCACGATCATGTCCGTGTGCGGGAGAAATTTGGTTACAAGGTCAGCGATCCGATGCGGCGGTTTTTCGAGGAGTTGGGAGTGCTCGGCGCGGATGGAGAGCCGGGGGAGCATTTTGGACAGCCGGCTTGGGTGTATTTGCAGTACTTGCGCCGGAGAGGCGACGAGCGCAACGAAAGGGACATTCTCAGCGAGGCGGGCGAGCGAATCCGTGAGGTGCGGGCTCGGGGCGTCTTCATCACGGAAGGACACGGCGAGAATGCCTGGGATCTAGACCCGCGGACCGGCGAGCGGGTGCGCCAGCTTTACCGTGATTCGAAGAAGAGCATCTGGGCCGAGTTGCCGGCGGACTTCCGCGACAGGTTCGACCACGCCGTGCCGCTGAGAACGCACGCCAGAGACCGGCAAGACTACATCCTGCACCCGCCCCGGGGCGAGAAACTCGACCGGGCGTCGGTCGCGGCCCTGCGACGGCTAGGCGGCACGCAGGCGGGCCGATACGATGTGCAAGTGGTGATCTCCGACGGCCTCAATGTGTATTCGCTGACCGATGAGGGGCATCTAGAGGCCTACCTCGCCAGCTTGCACGCCGGGCTTGCCGAGGCCGGCCGCGGGGTCGCCCCCGAGATGATCGTGGTCAGCGGCGGCAGGGTGCGGGCGGGCTATCGCATCGGCGAGATGCTCTATGGATCGCTGGGAGAGCGGGGATCGAATCGGGCCGTCTTGCACGTGATCGGCGAGAGGCCCGGATCGGGCCATCACGCATTCTCGGTCTACATCACCGCGCTGCCCGTGCGCGGATGGGCCGAAACCGGGCGGACCGACCACAATGTGACCAAGGTCGTTTCCGGCATCGCCGACACGGCGCTCGATCCGGTCCGGGCCGCGGCGAATACGGTGAGAATTCTGGCCGAGGCCCGCTAGCGGCGAGCGGGCTGGCAGCGACGTGAAACCCGTCACAGAGAGTGATTCGGTTGCGGACGCGCTGGAGCGGGTGGCCGCAAAGAGTCTCCCGCACGCGACCTTGCGGCGCGGTCCGAACGTGGTGATGATCCTCGCCTGGGGCGGGGCCGCTTTCGTGTTTTCGTCGCTTTGTGATTCCCGGCCGATGCTGCTGATGGGCATCGCGGCGGCGCTGGGCGCCGCCGGCGGGTGGATGCAATTGCTTGGCTTTCGGCAAAACCATGAGGCGATTACAGCCGCGCAGTCCGCGAGCGAGGTGCGTGCGCGGCTGCGGGAAACCCGCTGGGGGAAGCGGTATTCGTATTTTCTTCCCTTCGGCGGAGGCCTGCTGGTGGTGCTTTCGTTTGCGCTTTCAGCGAACCCGGCGCTGGCCTTCCCGGCGGCCTATTTCAGCATGATGTTTACTCGCGAACTAGTGACGTTCCGGGCGACCTGGGAACTCGGCGCGCTGGTTCCGGCAGGTGAGCCGCGGCGGGAATCGTGAGTTCGTGATCGAGGGGACATTTCTACTGGGCTACCGAGGGGGACATTTCTATTGGGCGTTGACAGGCCGCGCGTCCGGGCCGCGCGTCCGCGCTTGACCAGCGGCAACAAGGGGGGCTAAACTAGATTTGTTGGGTCCAATGGGGCTTTCTTCTCCCGATCTTGGGGATGGGAGTCCCGAACGAGAGGATCATGCGAGGCAGGAAACCGATGGCGGCTAGAAATCAGGCAAGCGGGTCACGCACCCGTTCGCCGCACCGCTGCCGCCCATCCGGCCCGGGACGTTCGATGAGCGCCCCCCGGGATGCTCATTTACCCTCATCCTCTCCGATCACGACCGATTCCATCCAGACAGCCATTCTCCGTATCAACCACTCGATTATTATCGTCGCCGTATCGAGCCCCGGATAAGGGCTTCTGGACGAGAGATTCAGAGGCCACTAGCCGGGGCGAGAGCAAGCCGGTTGGTGGCTTTTTTATTGTGCTGAGGGAGTCTATTTTGCAAGCTGGAGAATTAGAAAAGAGATACCGGGCGAGAGCGAGCGGCGGGGATTTTTTTTCAGCTTGTACACGAGAGAGGCGCCTATGTCTACCCTAATGTCGGGAGCGCAGATTCTGCTGGAGAGTCTGAGCAAGGAAGGTGTGGAAGTTATCTTCGGTTATCCGGGCGGCGTGGTCCTGCCGGTTTACAATGTGCTGTTTGACCACCGGCTGAAACATGTGCTTACGCGCCACGAAGAGGCCGCCAGCTTCGCGGCCGAAGGGTATGCGCGCACGACGGGCAAGGTCGGCGTTTGCATGGCGACCTCGGGTCCGGGAGCGACGAATCTCACCACGGGGCTGGTGGACGCACTGCTGGACTCGATCCCGATCGTCGCCATCACCGGACAGGTGCCCGAGCAACTGATCGGCCGTGATGCGTTCCAGGAGGCCGACACCTTCGGCATCACGCGGTCGGCGACCAAGCATAACTACTTGGTGAAGGATATCGAAGAGTTGCCGCAGGTGATCCATGAGGCGTTTCATATCGCATTGACAGGCCGGCCCGGGCCCGTATTGGTGGATGTGACCAAGAACGTGCTGATCGACAAGACGGCGTATCACCCGGCGACCGAGATGCAGCCGCTGCGGGGGTACCATGTACGGCTGGACCCCACCGGCGAAGCGGTTGAAGAAGCGGTCAAGTTCATCTGGGCGGCCGAGCGCCCGTATATCTATGCGGGCGGCGGCGTCATTTCTTCCAATGCGTCCAAAGAACTGCAAGAATTCGCGGAACTTGTCGAGGCGCCTCTGGCGCATACGGTGATGGGTCTGGGCGGACTGCCGAGCGACCATCCGCAATTCGTCAGCATGCTGGGCATGCATGGCAGCTACGCCGCCAACATGGGCGTGACCGAGACGGATGCGCTGATCGGGCTGGGCGTCCGATTCGACGACCGGGTCACGGGCCGGCTGGACGCGTTCGCGCCCCATGCGCGCGTACTGCATGTGGATATCGACCCGGCCGAAATCAACAAGAACCGCCGGGCGGACGTGGGCGTCGTGGGCGATGTAAAGAACGTCCTCCAGCGCGTCAATCGCCGGCTGGCCGAGACGAAGGATTCGCTGGGCTCGTTCAACCGCGAAAAGCGCGCCGAGTGGCGGGCGAAGATCGGTGAATGGAAACAGCAGCACCCGTTCGCGCACGTCTATGACGAGAAAGAGATCAAACCCCAGTTTCTGATGGAGAAGATCGACGAGATCACCCAAGGCGAAAGCATCGTCGCGGTGGATGTCGGCCAGCACCAGATGTGGGCGGCGCAGTACGTTCGCTTCAACAAGCCCCGGCTTTGGGTGAATTCCGGAGGACTGGGCGCGATGGGTTTTGGACTGCCGGCGGCTCTGGGGGCGCAGGTAGCCCATCCGGGCCAGCTCGTGATTGCGCTGGTCGGCGACGGCGGATTCCAGATGAGCATGGCGGAACTTTCGACGCTTGCCGCTAATCAGATTCCGGTGAAGATCATCATCATGAACAACGGGTCTCTCGGCATGGTGCGGCAGTGGCAGGAGCTGTTCTTTGACCGCCGCTACTCGCAGGTCGCCCTGGAAGCGTTCCCCGACTGTGAATTGCTGGCGGCGGCCTACGGTATCAAAGGCCGGACGGTTGAGAAACCGGAAGAGCTGGCGGGCGCCCTGCGCGAAGCGATCGAAGAGCCGGGTCCCTACCTGATGAACGTGAAGGTCACCCCCGAGGAGAATGTTTATCCGATGGTGCCGGCTGGAGGCGCGGTGAGCGAAATGATTCTCGAGCCGCCGAAGCCGGTTTCGACGGGAGATTGAGGATTATGCGGCAACTCATATCCTTGTTGGTTGAAAACAAACCGGGCGCGCTGATGCGCGTCGCCGGAGTGCTGACCGCGCGGGGCTACAACATCGAAAGCTTGACGGTCGCGAAAACGCTTGACCCTTCGCTTTCAAGCATGACGATCGTCGTCGATGTCGATCCGGCCATGCGGGAGTTGCTCATTAAGCAGATTACGCGGCTGATCAATGTTGTCAAGGCGACCGATCTGACCGGCTCGCAGGCGGTGTGCCGGGAACTCGCGCTGCTCAAGGTGACGGTTTCGCCAGACATGAGATCCGGGCTGCTCAAGGAAGCCGATGTCTTCCGGGCTCGCGTGGTCGACGCGGCGCCGACCTCTTACACGCTTGAGGTGACTGGCGCGGGCGAGAAACTCGACGCTCTGATCGAACTGCTGCACAACTACGGCGAAGTCGAGATGATTCGTTCCGGCTCGATGGCCATGGAGCGTTCGCCCAAGCACAGCCACCGGGAGGCGTTCGAGGAGGCTTCGCGCGTGAGCGGAAAGCCGGCGGCGGCGGTCAAGAGCTGAGACGGAATTTCGCGGCCAACCGCGACACAAGAGATCACGTCCGCTCATTGGAGAAGGAGAGTTAAGAGAAGCTTATGGCGAAAATCTATTACGAAAGTGACGGCAGTCTGGACGCGCTCGCTGGGAAAACGGTCGCAATCATCGGCTACGGCAGCCAGGGGCACGCCCATGCGCTGAACTTGAAAGACAGCGGCGTCGACGTGGTCGTCGGACTCTACGACGGAAGCCGTTCCTGGCCGAAGGCCGAGGCCGCCGGGCTCAAGGTCGTGAGGACGGCCGAAGCAGCGACAGCGGCGGACGTTCTCATGATTCTTGTCGCCGACCATATTCAGGGCGACCTCTACAAGAACGAGATCGAGCCCAACTTGAAAGACGGCTCCACGCTGATGTTCGCCCACGGCTTCAATATCCACTACAAAGAGATCGTCCCGTCGGCGAACATCGACGTCTCAATGGTGGCGCCGAAAGCGCCTGGGCACCGGGTGAGAGAGTTGTTTGTCGAGGGCGTGGGCGTGCCGGGGCTGCTGGCGATCGAGCAGGACGCCAGCGGCAAGGCGCGTGAAATGGGACTGGCCTATGCGATGGCGCTCGGTTGCCTGAAGGCGGGCGTGATCGAGACGACCTTCAAGGAAGAGACCGAAAGCGACCTATTCGGAGAGCAGACGATACTGTGCGGCGGTGTTTCCGAGTTGATCCGGGCCGGATTCGAGACGCTGGTCGAGGCGGGCTACCAACCCGAGATCGCCTACTTCGAGTGTCTTCACGAACTGAAGATGATTGTCGATCTGATTCAAGAGGGCGGCCTGACCTACATGCGCTATTCGGTCAGCGACACGGCCGAGTACGGCGACTATACCGCCGGACCTAGGGTGATCGACGCCCACGTGCGGGAGACGATGAAGCAGGTTCTGGCCGATGTGCAGTCAGGCAAATTCGCCCGCGAATGGATGGCTGAGAACCGCGCGGGGAGGCAGAAATTCCTGGCCACGCGCAAAGCGCAGCAAGATCAGGTCATCGAAACCGTGGGCGCGGAGTTGCGCGACATGATGAGTTTTCTGAAGAAGAAGAAGGCGGGCACTGCGTAATCGCGGCACCGCCAGAACGAAGCCGGCCGAGAATTCCCGGCCGGCTTCGGGGCCATACGCGAGGGGGCTGGAACCCCGTGAGGTGGAGATGAGAGTCCATATCTACGACACAACGTTGCGAGACGGCTCCCAGGGCGAGAATGTTTCGTTCTCGGTCGAGGACAAGCTGCTGATTGTGCGGAAGCTCGACGATCTGGGCATTGACTACATCGAGGGCGGCTGGCCGGGTTCGAATCCGCGCGACAAGGACTTCTTCAAACGCGCCCGTGACCTCAAGCTCAAGCACGCCCGGCTGGCGGCGTTCGGTTCGACGCGCTACGCGAAAAATAAGGTCGAGGAAGATCCGAACGTCATCGCTCTGATCGAGTCGGAGACGCCCGTCGTTACGATTTTTGGCAAGAGCTGGAAACTCCACACCGAGCGGGCCCTGGGCGTCAGCGAAGAGCAGAATCTGGCGATGATCGCCGAGACCGTGCGCCACGTCAAGCAACAAGGCCGCGAGGTGATCTATGACGCCGAGCACTTCTTCGACGGCTATATCGCAAGTTCCGATTTCGCGCTGCGGACGATCGAGGCCGCGCACGAAGCCGGAGCCGATGTGCTGGTGCTCTGCGATACCAACGGCGGCACGATTCCAGCGCGGCTGAGTGAAATTTTTTCCGGCGTTCGGAGCCGCTTTGACGGCGTGATCGGCATCCATACGCACAATGATTCCGAACTGGCCGTCGCCAACACCATCGCCGCGGTCGAACTGGGCGCGACGCATGTGCAGGGCACGATCAACGGATATGGCGAGCGCTGCGGCAACGCTAATCTGTGCTCGGTTCTTCCGGTGCTGGAACTGAAGCTCGGGCACACGACCGTAGGCGCGGAACGACTCGAAGAGCTGACCGCGGTGGCGAACTACATCAGCGACAGGGCCAATCTGGCGCTGCCCAACGACCGGGCGTTCGTCGGCCGCAGCGCCTTTGCTCACAAGGGCGGCATTCACGTGAGCGCCGTTCTCAAAGATGTCTCGACCTACGAACACATCGAGCCCGAGCGGGTGGGCAACCGCCGCCGCGTCCTGGTGAGCGATCTCTCCGGACGCAGCAACATCGCCTACAAGCTCAAGGAAAAGGGTCTCGACGATCGGCTGGACGACAGAGCCCGGCGTGAGTTGCTCGACCGCATCAAGCATCTCGAATTCGAGGGCTATGAACTGGAATCGGCCGAAGGCACGTTTGAGCTTCTGGTTCGCGAAGTGCTTCAGCCGGACCACTTCTTCTTTGAACTCGAGAAGATGCGGATCACCGACGAGCGGGAAGGAGCCAAGCGAACTCAATGCAAGGTTGAGATGACGATTCGAGCCCGCGACGGCGTGCATTCGGCGGAAGTCGAGGCTTCGGGCCCGTTTGATTCGATGGCGCAATGCCTGCGCAAGTGTCTTTCGCAGACCTATCCCCCGGTGGCCGATATCCGGCTGGTGGACTACAAGGTGCGGGTGCTGGGGCCGAAACGGGGAACGGCCGCGCGCGTGCGCGTGCTGATCGAGTGGAGCGACCACAAGCGGACCTGGACGACGGTCGGCGTCTCGGACGATGTTCTCGAAGCGAGCTGGAACGCGCTGGTCGATTCGGTGCGGTTGGAGCTGCTGCGGCTGGCCGAGAGCGACGATTCGCTCAAGCAGACGGTCGCCGATTATTCGTGGGGGGTATAGCCCGCTTTTCTCACCACCTGACGGCCGAAGCACGCGACAGGCCCGCCATTCCTTCGTTGCGCTTGCTCGCCGTGCTCAACGTACTGTCAAGTACGCCTGCGCTCGTCAAGCGGCGCGCGCCTCGTACTGACGGGCCTCTCACGCACTTCGCTTCGCCACGTGGTAAGAAAAGCGGGCTAGCCGCCGGTGGCGGGAGTCGGACTGGGCTTTTGAAAGTAGACGGCCGAGAAGGCCCAGTTTCGGTCTAACGGGTCGACCCGCCGCAACGTAACTTCGATGCCGCGCGATTCGAAATATTCATCCACGGCCTGGCGGCACCCGGGCCAGCCAAGATAGTCATCAATGATGACGTAGCCGCCCGGCACGACATTGTCGTAGAGGTTCTCCAGGCAGCACTTCGTCGATGCGTAGAGATCGCTGTCGAGCCGCAGCAGGGCAACGGGTCCGATGCGGGAGCGGGCCCTGGGCAGCGTGTCTTGGAACCACCCTTTTTCGATGACGATACCGGCGGGGTCGAGGCCGAGCGTCGCGAAGAGCAACTCGTGAACATCCCCGACCGATGCCACGAACCTCCCGATCGGTCGCAGCCTGCCCTCCCGGCGCGGGGCGCCGGCTTCGCCGGGGATCGTGGTGTCTTCCGGTGTTGGTTCCGGCAAACCCTCGAAGGAATCAAAGAGCCACACCTTGCGCCGCGCCGCGGACTTAGCGGCCCAATAGCCCATCACGCCGCCGCATCCTCCCTTCCAGACGCCGCATTCGGCGTAGGCTCCCAAAATGCCGCGGCGCTCGATCTCGCGGCACAGTTCGTAAATCTTTGACAAACCCCAGCCGTGAACTATCGTGTAGGGCCGGACAGTGGTCAACAGCCGGACCTTCTCCCCGGCCGACGGCAAGTCCCGCCAGGGGACCGTAACCGACCAGACCGCGCGATTGACGATTCGCTCAAAACCCGGCGTGCGGTTGTAGTAGCCGCGAAGGGGCCGTAGAACGCGGTTGATCAGCGGGCTAAGAGATGGCATGGGCGGCATGGCTGGAGACAAGGTTGTTCAGACAAGTTTTCGCGGTGCGCCGGCATAGGTTCGCAACCAGAGCGTAAAGAC
This sequence comes from Bryobacterales bacterium, assembly GCA_965238045.1. Lineage (GTDB taxonomy): Bacteria > Acidobacteriota > Terriglobia > Bryobacterales > UBA6623 > CBDEGU01. Next base: position 51,461 of record CBDEGU010000005.1, read on the forward strand.
CAAAATACCCCACAGCGCCTTGCTGTGATCGCGCTCGCGCGCGGAATGTTCGCCTATCAGCCGCTGGACGAAACCCGGGTCGAATATGCCCTCCCGCCGCAAGGAATCGGCGCTCAGGGTGTCGCGGAGGAGCTGGTTCAGATCACCGGCCAGCCATTGGGCTAGGGGAATGACGAATCCCATCTTCTTCCGCCGCCGCACGCGCGGGGGAAGCTTGCGGCGCAGGAGTTGTTTGAGGAGAACTTTGCGCCGCCAGCCGCGGATCTTGCACTCATCCGGCAAGCGCATGGCGAACTCGGCGAGCTTGTGATCGAGGAAAGGGCCGCGGCTTTCGAGTCCGTGGGCCATGGTCATGCGATCGACCTTGGCGAGGATGCCGTCGCGCAGATAGATCTGCTGATCGGCGTAGAGCAGGCGGTTCAGAGGGGTGAGCGCGCGAGCGCGGAGAAAGGCCTCTTCCATGAAGCGAAATGCGGGCAGTTTGCCGGGCCGGTCCCGCAGCAGGGGCCCATAGAGTTGTTGCTTGGCGTCGGCGGAAATGATCTCGAGCCAGCGAAGCTGGGCTTGCTCGGGCGAGGCATCGGCGGCCGAAACGAAGCGCTTGGCCAAGTGCTCGAAGCTGGCGCGCGAATACGAAACCGGCAAGGCGTTCACCACCCACGGAATGAGGCGGCGCGAAAGGGGCGCGGGCAGCCTGTTGTAGCGGGCCATCAGCAGACTCGCAAAGTGATGGTTGTAGCCGCCCATGAGTTCGTCGCCCCCGTCGCCGCCTATGGCGACGGTGATTTCCCGCGCGGCCATGCCGGCGAGATAGTAGATCGGGATCGCGGACGATTCGCCGTAGGGCTCGTCGAAGTGGCGGATGTAGTGTGAAACGATCCGCGAGTCATCGGGCTGGGCGATGAGCTCGTGGTGCTCGGCGCCGAAATGCCGCGCCGTCAAGCGCGCGAGCGCGCTTTCGTCGTAGCTCTGATCCGGGAATCCGACGGTAAAGGTCTTGATCGGGTGCCCGGTCACCTCGCGGAGCGCGGCCAGGACGGCGGAGGAGTCGATGCCGCCGCTGAGCAGCACGCCCAGAGGCACATCACTGGCGAGCCGAAGGCGAACGGCCTGCTTGAAAAGGTCCCAGAACGCGGGGCCGCGGGACTTTGGATCGGCGGCGGCGCGGTGTTCGTCGTCCCAGCGGGGGTCGAGCACGTCCCAGTAACGCTGTTTCCGGAGACTGCCGTCGTGTTCACAGACGAGGGTATGGGCGGCGCCGAGCTTGCGCACATTCTGAAAGATCGATTCCTCATCTGGTATGTAGCCGTAGGTGAGGTAGTCGTCGGCTCCTTGCAGGTCCAGGGTGCGGGGAATCCCTCCGGCGAGCAGGGCTTTGAGTTCGGAACCGAAAACGAGCCGGCCAAGCTCGAGGCAGTAGAAAAGTGGCTTGACGCCGAGCCGGTCGCGAACGAGCACGAGCCGCCGGCGGTTGCTGTCCCATAGCGCGATGGCAAACATGCCCCGCAGGTACTCGGGAAATTGCTCGCCGTACTCTTCGTAGAGATGGACGACGACCTCGGCGTCCGAGCGCGTGTGGAACTGGTGGCCGCGCGAGCTGAGATCCTCGCGCAGCGCCTGGTAGTTGTAGATTTCACCGTTGACGACGGCATGGACTGAGCGGTCTTCGTTGTGAATGGGCTGATGGCCGGTTTCGAGGTCAATGACCGAGAGCCGCGCGATTCCGAGCGACGCGGGCCCGTCGGTGATGACGCCGGTATCGTTTGGCCCGCGATGGCGCAGCGTGGCGACCATGGCTTCTGTTTCGCCCGGGTCGGCCGGCCGGCCGTCAAAATTGAGGGTGCCAGTAATTCCGCACATGAGAGAGTAGCGAATAAGCCGCCCGAGAGGCCGAGCCGGATCCCGGCCCGTCACCCGAACCCGGAAGCGGCATGGGGGTCAGCGCCTCTGGCTCCATTGTCGCGCCAATGCGATGTTCTTTTGTATTCGGGGGTCGCCGGGCAATAGCACGCCGGCTTTCTCAAACTCCCTCAGCGCCTGCTGGTAGCGGCCGTTTTTCAAGTGCAGCGTACCGAGGTCGTTTCGTACAATGGCTTCCTCCCGGTCCAGCCGTTTTCCGGGCAGAACGCGCCGAACCGCGGGACTCCAGGCGACAAACGTTCTCATCACGTTGGCGTCGGGAGGATCCCAATCAAATGGCTGCGTGAACGCTAAGTGAGCATGCAGAAGAAAAGAGAATACGACGGTTCCCCAGGCCGGCGCGACCCAGACCCTGGGGATGGGTCGTTCGCGAAGGTAGTACGCGATGCCGATCCAAGCCAGCACCATCCAGAGAGGAACAAAGTCGTGCATGTAGCGCCGGGAGGAGGACCCAAACGCGAGCAGGACACAACACATCAGCAAGGAGCCGCCCGCGGCCGCCAGCACAAAGAGACGCAGCTCCCGGCTGACGTTCTCGGCCCTGCCGCGGACAATGGGAAAGCAAAGCACGGCGAGCAGCAGGAAGGGCGAAGCCAGAAAAACCGACGACATGCTCTCGGCGCGGATGACCTCGACAGCCCCCGCGCCTTTGTGCAGCAGCCAGGGAAACTCGCTGCTGAGCTGAAACGGCGCCAGCAGATAGTGGCCGATGTTCTCTGGGATATACAGCAGACGGAAAGCCCGAAAACCCTCGATGGCGCTCGGCAGGTAAGAATCGCCGTAGTCCCAAGGCGAGCCGAACCGGGCGTAGTTGTAGAACAACTGAACGGCCCCGGCGAAGGCGAGGGGAAAACTGTAGGCGGTCAGGTGCCTCAGTGCCGGCGCCAGGCGAGGCCGGGCGAGATAGAGCGTGGCGGCGAAGAAGCCAAACAGAACCACGGCGTAGACGCCAAGAGTGATTCGGCTCAATAGGGCCATGCCGAGCAATACACCGCAAACCCCCGCCCAGAACGGCGACGAGTCGCGCTGATACTTCAGGAGCATCCAGTACGAGGTCAGCACGCACAGCGAACCGATCACGATGCTCTCGTTGTAAACCGTCGCGCGCCAGGCCATGGACGCCGTTGTGCTGCCGATCGCCAATGCGATCCACAGCCACCACACAAGCCATTTGCTGCTCCGGCCAAAGTAACGCCGCCGTAATTCCAGGATGATTTCGAAATAGACCAGCGACGTGGCCCAGGCGGCCAGCAGGCAAACGACTCGGTCGGTGAGCTCGAAGCCCAGCAGTGAGGAGAAGGCGTGCAGCACGGCCGGAAACGGTCCCCATTGCAAGTAGTAATAGCCGCCGAAGGGGATTAGATCATGGATGTACATCTGACCGGGCTTGATATCGATGTGGATCTGTCCAGCCAGAAAGGCGTCGGCCAGCAACTGGTAGTAGCCCATCAAATTGCTGAAATCGAAATGCCCCCAAGTGGCGACCGTGGCGTTGATCGCTAGCAGAGCAGTGGCGGATACGACCTTGTCACGTCTCCGGAACTCGGGGGGGTGTGATCGCGCGAGGGCGCTGGTTTGGCGTCCTTGAGAGAAGGGCGGTTCTTCTGTTCTCCGGATCGCGGTTTCGATTTCGCCGATGAGGCGTTACGGGCCGACGGACGTTTGGATGAGTGGCCGCGCATGCGATCTAAAATAGCCGGCGGATCGAACAACGGGCGAACGCCCGCCACGAAACGAGCCTCCATTCTAGCAAGCGACTATTAGACGCTCGGGCAAGCGACCCGGTGGGTGTCAGCGGAACTCCGGCGGTCGTGTCGGCAGCGGGTCCGGGTGGGATGAGAGGCGCTATTTCAGCCGGTAGAGGTCGATCGAATCTTTCTGGTTGGGTTTCGGGAACGAAGCCACCAGTTTCGCGCCGGGCTGGCGGACAGCGACGGCGGCTCGTGAGTAATAGTTCGTATCCGTGACGTAGAACACACGCCGGATTTTACTGAAATCAACCCTGCCGCCGGCGACCCGCTCGTAGTGTGATTTCACCACGACCGCCTGACCCGGCGGAAGAATGAAGTGGGTGCCGGAACGCTGCATCCAGTGAGCTTCATAGACCCGGATACCGTAGCGCTGATTCAGGTACGGAAACATGGCGTCGGCGGGCGGCCCCCAGATGGGGTCGGTCAGGAGTACGAAACTTCCCCGGCGCGATTCCTCGATCAGGTAGGCAGCCGCCTCGCGGATGCCGAAACCGGCATGGGCGCCGGATCCGAGAAAGCGCGTCACCTCTTCCTGGTGCAAGAACCGCCGGGGGGCCAGCAGCATGCCGGCGGATTGGTAGAGCATCGGCCCGGCGACGGCGATGGGCAGGGCCGCCAGCAGGGCGGCGCGAGGGCCAGGCGCGGAGATTTTCTTGCTCACGAGCGGGGCGAGACGCTCCCAGATTTTGGGCGCGGCCACGCCGAGCACCACGAGCCAGGGCCAGAAGTGGGGAAACGGATAGCGGGTGGGAAACATCAGTTCCAGCACGAAGACTTGTACCGTCAGCGGCAGAATCGAAACCGAGATCAGTATCCAGATGTCGTGCAAACCGCCGCGGGCAAGAAACAGCAGCGAGGCCAGTGCCGCCAGTGCCGCGGGCCAGCTCATATAGGTTCCGATGTAGTCCGCCAGTCTGGCCGCATTCGAGGGAACCATTCGTAGCGGGTCGGCCAGCAGGTCGGCGGGCTGGACAAAAAATGCCGTGTGATGAAGTACGGCGTCGTGGGTTTCGAGCAGGGGGGCATCGGGAACTGAAACCAGGCCGATCCCCACGAAAACGGCCACGATTCCATAGATGACTCCCAGCCGCGGAATCAAATGCCTCTCGCTGCCGCGACCCCACCAGACACCGGCCAGGGCGGGGAAGAACGCGAATAGCAACACGGTTTGCTTCGTGAACAGGCCGAGTCCGAGCGCCAAACCGGCGGCGAGTTCGGGCATCCAAGAGCGGCTGGAACGGTGAAAACACTCGATCGAGCTCAGCACGATCACGACGCCGGCAAGATTGACAAAGGCCTCGGTGTACGCCAGACGGTCGTAGAGCAAGGCGTAGGGGAAACAAGCATAGAGAAAGGCTGAGATCAAGCCGGCGGTTTCCCCTCCGAGTCTTCTTCCGATGGAAAAGATACCCAGCGTCGTGAGCAGCCCGGCGAGGACCGAGATCAGCTGGGCCTGCAGCAGAGGGTCGCCTTCCCATAGCTTGCGCGCGGCCGCGAGTAGCCAGTACGTCAACGGCTGTTTGCCGTCAAGCAGCGAGATGAACCACTGTCCCTGATGGTCGATGATCTCGGCCCACCGCATGTAGATGCTCTCGTCGACGAGCACGGGGAACATGTCAAGCAGGCGGTAGAGTCTCAGCAGCGCGGCGATGACGAGAATGGCCGCCATGAGCTGCTTTTCTCTCGTCCCGCTGGGGAAGAACAGGCCGAGCGGTTCCCTCCACCCGGGTGCGCGGAAGGGTGTGGTCTGGGCGGCTGGCGAGTGCGGCCGCGGCTTGCCTTGTTTCTTCCGGGAAGATCGTTTTGAGCGGGAAGCGGACGCCATCGGGGATACTTCGTCAGCTTACCAACTTGGCCTGGCCGCCTCGCCTGTCGTTGGCGCCACGGGGCCGATGGCGGCGCCGGACCGCCTTGACCCGACCCCAGCGAGAGACCGACCCGGCGAAGAGGCGAAGAAAGGAGGTCCACCGCGAAAGCAGTGCGAAATCCGTCTGTCGCACTGTCGCAGCCGTGGATCGGCTATACTAGCCGTACCGGGAAGGCTGAACTGAAAATCTTGGGCAATCCACTGGGTATTAGGGCAGTGAGTATTAGGTAATGGGTGTTAGGTAGTACGACTAGCCTCTCGAATCGATAGAGGGGACACAATATGGGCGAGGCATCAGCCAAGGCGGTGAAGATACTAGTATATCGTTTCATTAAACTGTACTCATCTCAGACGCGCTCTCCAGCGGCTCGAACTTCCTCCAGCGGTGAACGACGGGGGCGGCGTTGATCTCCGCGATCCCCTGCAGGATTCGTTCTCGAAGTTCCTCCCAGGACTCCACCCGGATTCGCTTCAAAAAAGTGCGCGCCATCTTCCCGAACAGCGTCTCGACAATATTCAGCCAGGACCCGTGGGTCGGCGTATGCACGTATTTGAAGCGGTTCGGACGCGTCGCCAAATAGTCCTTCGTCTCCTTGGAAACGTGGGAGGAATGATTATCCAAGATCAATCGGATCGTGCAGTGGGCCGGGTAGGATTGGTCCAGATCCTTGAGCAGTAAGATGAATTCCCGGCTGCGGTGGCGCCGCTCCACCCGCGCTGTCACCCGACCGTCGTGCAAGTCCAGCGCCGCCAGAATCGAGCAAGTTCCCAGACGTTTGTATTCGTAATCTCGAGCCACGCAGGGATGCCGCCCCGCAGTCGGCGGCAGGTCCGGAGCGGTGTTGGCGATCGCTTGCACGCCGGGCTTTTCGTCGACCGAAACCGTAATCACGCCCGGCGATGGGCCGCCCTCGCCCGCGCTTTCATTCTGCAAGGCCACCTCGCGGTAGACCAGCAGCACCTGCCGCATCTTGGACTCAAAATCCGGGTCGCGGCGCTGCAAGTAGTACTTCACCTTCTCCGGGTGAAGAGGTTGCTCGGCCAGAATCCGATGGACGGTCGCCTTGGCCGCTTGGGCCAAGGCCGGATAGCCCGCTTCCACGGCATGCTGGCGCACGTGCCGGGCGAGCGCGCCGCGGGTCCAGAGCTCGGCGGCGTAACCGAGTTGCTTGGGTTTGCTACAGGCCAAGTGCACCACCCAGGCCTTGGCCTCTTCGCTGATGCGGGGTTCCCGGGGACGATGATAGGCATCCTTGAGCGCCGCTTCCACCCCCATGGCCAGGGCTCGCTCGATCCATTTGCCAACGCTTTTGCGCGTCATCTTCACGGCCCGCATAATCTCGGCGATCGTCTCGCCGCAATGATAGCGCCACAGAATCTCGGCTCTCTGCACCTCCCGAGCCGGAGCCTTACGCGAACGACGCAGCCGCTGCAGATGTTGCGACTCTTCGGGCGTGAGAAGCAGTTGGGGACGCTTCGATTTTCCTGCCATGCATCCAGCCTAGCAGGAAACATCCTCGTATCGATATGTTTTAATGAAACGCTATACTAGTCGTTGACGACGACGACAGTATTCTTCGCGCCATTCAGGTTCTCCTGGAAAGAGAGCACTACCGAACGATTCTCGCCCGCGGCGGCGCGGAAGCGCTGGAGATGGTTCGGGACGGGTTGCCTCAGCTGGTGATTCTTGACCTCTCGATGCCAGGCATTACGGGTCTGGAGGTGTGCCGCGAGCTCAGGACGTGGTATCAGGCTCCGATCCTGATCTTGTCTGGGTACTCGGAAGAGCAGCTAGTGATCCAGGCGCTCGATGTGGGCGCGGACGACTATCTGACCAAGCCGTTTCGCTCTCAGGAGCTTCTCGCGCGCATCCGGGCGCTTCTGCGCCGGGCGGCCCGCTATGAAGAACCTCAGCCGAAAATCACGGCGGGAGATCTGGTCGTGGATTTTTCCGGCCGCCGGGTGATACGAGCCGGCAACGACATAGAACTCACCCGCACGGAGTTTGAGATCCTGGCTCACCTGGTTCGCAACTCAGAGTCGGTCGTGACGCTGGAAGCGATTCTCGATCATGTCTGGGGTCCTCATCACGGAGATTACACGCAGACCCTTCGCGTTCATATCGGGCACATTCGCAAGAAGCTCGAGCCGGCGCCGGCCGAGCCGCGGTTTCTGCTGACTGTTCCCGGCGTCGGTTACCGGTTTCAGATACCGGCGGCGGAGCCGGGCGGTCAGGCGGCGGCATCGACGGCGGGCTGATCGCCGGCCGCCACGGAAGTGGATCCAGCGCAGTGTTTGTGGCGTCACTTGCAAACCGGCACCGGCAAACTGGGACTTGCAAACCAGCGCGGGGTCAACTACGCTCATCCCCATGGGCGCTCACCATCATCCGACCCGTAGGGACGTTCTCAACTCCATACCTTTGATCGGAGCCGGCAGTGTTTTGCTGCCTCGAAAAAGGCTATGCGCACAGCGGCCGGATACCGAAACGCCCGGAGTGATTCGCGGCGCGCTCTCGGATGAGGGGACCGGACGAGCGGTGGCGGCGAAAATTCACGTCACCAACACGGCTTCGGGCGAAGTCTATTTGCCGGCCAGCGCCATCAAGACGATGCCCCAGCGCACGACGCCCGATGCGCGGCGCTACTTCTACGGGCGCGGGTCTTACGAGGCGGCCGTGCCGCCGGGGCGCTACCGAGTCGAGGTGGTGCGCGGCATTGACTGCGAGGCCGAAGTTCAGTTCACCGAGGTCGGCGCCGGTATTACCCACGTACATGATTTCCGTCTTCGACCGCTCCAGGATATGAAGGCGGCGGGCTGGTATTCGGGCAACACGCATACGCACTATCACCTGGAGATTGACGAAGATCCGGATGACCGCCTGCGCATGGTGCCGCCGGCCGAAGCGCTCGACGTGAGCTGCATCAGCTACCTGATTCGAAACGATTCGCCATACATCACCAACCGTTATCCGGTAGGCCGGTTGCCTGAGTTCTCCAAGCACGGCACGATAATGGATATGGGTGAGGAGGCCCGCAACAACTCGACCTTCGGCACGATTGGCTACGGGCACTGCCTGTTCCTGAACATTCCACGGCTGGTGGGTCCGGTCTCTACGGGGCTGCTCTCCTGGGACGGCAAGGCGCCGGACTTCCCGACGCTTTCGATGCTTTGCGAGCAGGCGCGGCGCATCGGCGGCACCACCATCTGGTGCCACAACGGCATGGGCATGGAACTGCCCGCCGCCGTCGCCCTCGGGCATGTCGACCTATTCAATCTGGCCGACGGTCTCGACGCCGACTACGAGCGCTACTACAGTTTGCTGAACGCGGGGTTTCAGTTGCCGATTTCCTCGGGAACCGATTGGTGGATTTACGACCACAACCGTGTCTACGTAAAAGTAGAGGGCGAATTCAACTACGACAACTGGATCGCCGGATTGCGAGCCGGGCGGACTTTTGTTACCAACGGTCCGCTGATCGAGTTCACGGTCGATGGCGCCGGGCCGGGCGCGGTTCGCGACGGTCTCGATCCGGCGAAGCCTTTGCGCGTCAAGGCGCGGGCCGTCTCGCGCCTGCCCTTTGACCGGCTTGAAATTGTGCAAGACGGCGAGGTCGTCGCCGAGGCATTGGCGGCCGGCCAGCGCGAAGCACGGCTCGAGCGCGAAATCACCGTGGGCCGGGGCGGCTGGATCGCGGCGCGGGTGCGCTCGAAGGCGAAAACGCACGCCGGCACCAAGGTCTTCGGCCATACCAGTCCTGTCTACCTGCGCGTGCCCGGGACTCCTCATCGTCAGGCGGCGGCTTGCGGCGGCTTCATCGACGAGATGGAAAACTCGATGCGATTCATTCGCAAGAACTACAATTTCGCCAGCAAGGCCGACCAAGCCATCGCGATCGGACGCTTCGAGCAGGGGCGCGAGGAATACATCCGGCTGGCCGGCGCTTGCTGATAAGTTTGGCCGGAGAAAATTTCATGAATCGCCCCTTTGCCCGGATGCGGACCCTTCTCTCTCACACGCTTCTGGCGCTGCTGGCGTTGGCGTTGCCGGGGTGCGCTGGGTCGCCAGGCTTGGAGGAAGAGGCTAAGTTCGGATCCGTAACCGAAAAGCACATGATGATCCCGATGCGGGACGGCAAGAGCCTCTCCGCCTACCTCTATTTCCCCGAAGGCGCCGGACCCTGGCCTGTCCTCTACGAGCAGCGTTACGCCGATCTGCGCCGCGACCGCACGCGCGAGAACCTGGCCGAACTGGCCTCGCACGGCTACATCGTCTGCGCCGAGAATTTCCGCGGAACCCATCGCTCCGAAGGCAAGTGGGAAGGCTACCGTTCGCTGCAATGGGGCGAGCTGCGAGACGGCTACGACACCGTCGAGTGGCTGGCCGCGCAACCCTGGTCCAACGGCAAGATAGGAACCTTCGGCGCCTCGCAGGGCGGCTATGCGCAGAACTACCTGGCCGTCACCGAGCCGCCGCACCTGGTCACCCAGTACATGGTCGACACGGGCCTGAGCTTATTCCATGAGGGCTACCGCATCGGCGGCGCGACCAAACCGAACCGCTTCAAGACCATGGCGAACGTCCTCCGCGTGCCCGAGGAGAACGACCGCTGGCTGCGCGAAATCTTCGAGCACCCCACCTATGACGAATATTGGGAGCAAGAGGACGCTACGCTCCATTTCGCCGAGATGAACGTGTCCTGTTTCACGATCGGAAGCTGGTACGACTACATGAGCGTGGGCTCGATCAAGAGTTTCATCGGCCGCCAGCATGAGGGCGGCTCGAACTCGCGAGGCCGGCAGCAGCTTCTGCTGGGTCCCTGGCTCCACGGGCGCTACAACAAGAGCAAGCCGGAAATCGGCGAACTAACCTATCCAGAGAACTCCACCTACGACGTGATGGCGCACATGCTGCGCTGGTTCGCTCACTTTCTGAAAGGAGAAGACAACGGCGTTGAGAAAGATCCCAACGTGCGCTACTACGTCATGGGAGCGGTTGGCGAGCCCGGCGCGCCGGGCAATGAGTGGCGTGAAGCCGAGGACTGGCCCATTCCCGCCGTCGACACCGCCTACTTCCTCTCTCCGGCCACCGGCGGCGAGGGAGGTCTCGGCCTGCAAGCGCCAAGATCCGCCAAGGCCTCGACCACCTACACCAGCGACCCGGCCCACCCCGCGCCCCTGCCGGTGCGGGGATTTCCCGGCGCCCGCGACGCCCGCGATTACGAGCAGCACGCCGAGCCGCAAACCTTCACGACCGAACCGCTCACCGCCGCCGTCGAGTGGACCGGCGCGGTGCGAGCGGAGCTATACGTTTCCTCGAACGTCAAAGACACCGACTTCATCGTGCGCCTGAGCGACGTGTATCCCGACGGCCGCTCGATCCTCATCATGGACAAGATACAGCGGGCGCGCTTTCGCGAAGGCTTCGATCGCGAGGTATTCATGGAGCCGGACAAAGTGTACAAGCTGACGTTCGAGATCGGCTCGATAAGTCAGATCTTCAACAAAGGTCACCGCATTCGCATCACCGTAGGCAGCACCGGCGCGCACTTCTACGAACCCAACCCCAATACCGGGGGGCCCATGACCATCGAGCCGCCGGAGAAAATGCTCGTCGCGGAAAACACCATCCACCACACCCGCGACAATACCTCGCGCGTAATCGCGCCGGTGATCAAGACCGGCCAATAGGTCCCGAGACAACTTACGACGCTGGACGCCAACATGATCTGGGATCTGCACTGCCACTTCACGAATTTCGAAGGCCGCACGCCCGACGAGCGCATGGCGAATCTCATCCGCTTCGCCGATCGCATGGGGATCGAGCGCCTCATGCTCTACCTCGGCTTTCCGCCGCATCCTCATGACCCGACCCCCGAGGAGATGACTCACATCAACGATCAAGTCATTGAGGCTCTAACGCACTGGCATCACCGCGCCTTCGGCTTTGTCTACCTCAACCCCAACCATCTCGATTTCAGCCTGCGCGAATTCGACCGCTGCGTGCGCCGCGGGCCGATGGTCGGCATCAAGCTGTGGATCGCCAAGCGCTGCAACGCGCCCGAACTCGACCCCATCATCCGCCGGGCGGCGTCCATGAACGCCCTGATCTTTCAGCACACCTGGATGAAGACAACCGGCAACCATCCGGGCGAATCCACACCCATGGACTTGGCCGAGCTGGCCGACCGCCACCCGGACGTTCCCATCATTTGCGGTCATACGGGCGGGGACTGGGAGCGCGACATTCGCGCCATACGCGAGCGCACGAACGTTTCCATCGGCATTGGCGGCTCCGACCCGACCAGCGGTTTTGTCGAGATGGGCGTCCGCGAACTCGGCGCCGAACGCGTGCTCTACGGCAGCGACGCCGGCGGCCGAAGTTTCGCCTCACAACTCGCCAAGGTGCAAGGCGCGCGCATTTCCGAATCCGATAAGCAACTCATCCTCGGCGAGAATCTCAAGCGGATGCTCGGGCCCATCCTCAAGCGCAAGGCGGTCGCGGCGTGATCATCGACACGAACGTATATCTTTCACGCTGGCCCTTTCGCCGCCTGCATGGCGACGAGCCCGAGCAACTCGTCGCCAAGCTGATCGAGAACAACGTCAGCCAGGCCTGGGCCGGCTCCTTCGACGCCATCCTGCACGAAGATCTAAGCGCCGCCAATGCCCGCCTCGCCGCCGATTGCCGCGCCTACGGCAAAGGTCTGCTGCTGCCCTTCGGCTCGGTGAACCCGGCGCTTCCCGACTGGCAAGAAGATTTTCGCCGCTGCCACGAGAACCACAAGATGCGGGGCATTCGTCTGCATCCGAACTACCATGGCTATACGCTCGATAATCCGCGCTTCGGCGAGTTGGCCGCACTGGCGGCCCGGACGGGAATGGTCGTTCAGGTGGTCCTGAGCATGGAAGACGAGCGCACCCAGCACCCGCTCGTCCGAGGTCGATACCGGCCCCCTGCTCAGGGTCGTGAGAAGAACGCCCGGCCTTCGTCTCGTCATTCTCAACCGCATGCGCGAGCCATCGGGCAAACTACTCGGGCGGCTCTCCTACACCGGCGAAGTCTATTTTGATTTCGCCAGGCTTGAGGGCGTGGGCGGCATCAACCGCTTGCTTGAGGCTGTCCCGGAAGACCGTGTGCTCTTCGGCTCGTATTTCCCTTTCTTCTATTTCGAGTCCGCATTACTAAAACTCAAAGAGGCGGCCCTAACCGAGTCCCAACAGGAAGCCATACTAGAAGGCAACGCCGCCCTCCTCCTGGGTTAACACCGAGGCCAACCCGCAAACCGAGCCGCGCACGTAAGTAAGCGGTCCCGCCAAAAAGCCACGACCGAAAAAGGGTGACAGGATGGAGTGAATCCCAAAAGTGAGTCAGTGGAATTCTGGACACTTTTCCTCGAATGGAAAGGCTTCTGGAACGGGGGATATCCTGGGACCCAAGGCAGAAGAGACAGGCACGTTCCCGGCCTCATTCTTGCGTCCAACCTGGTTGCTCGAAATAGGAAGCTGTCCCTGATCCCACCTCATCGACTCGAAATGGGGAGATGCTTTCCGCAATACCCAATGACGATCTTCTCTCTTTCGGAGTCCCAGTGAAAATGCACCCTTATCGTCTTTGTGGCATTATCGTCGACACCCATCTTGAGGTGTCGAAACATCTCGATCTGGTGTGCCTCGTACTCAAACGTCCTCTGTCGCCGCATCGCCTTGTTTTCCATTACGGTTTCTGATTCCTTTGCGGCGTATTCATTCTTGCCAAACACTTTTCGGGCCTCGCTATCACTGCCCTGGATCATCTTGTTTCGGTATTCTGTGACTAATCGTCTCAGCATATCGAGGAGCCGTCTCCCGTATACGAAGTGATCCGTGCTGCGTGCGCTGTCTCTGGCGCTTTCCAGCACGATGCACTCCGCCCCGTACAAATCCTCAATGACGTCCAGGCAATCCAGCGGGCTAGGCGACTTAGAGCTGCAGACAAGCTTTAACAAGGTCTCAACATCAAAAGTGCCGCTTCTCTCTCCACCAGCGTCTTCGAGTTGGCTCTTTAGTGCTTGATTGGCATACCTCTGTTCCCTGATTTCGTCCCTCGCCTCATTCAGGTCTTCTGTGATAGCTGAAAGTTCCGATGCAATTTGGTTATTATCTTCCTCTAGGGTGGTGGTCCATTCCAGAATCTTGCCAAGTTCTTCCTGAACCTGCGAGGCGGCCAATTGGTCGCCTCGCACGCGGATAGCTTGCAGCCGACGTCGCAACGCAAGCTGCACTACCCCCTCGGGCCTGATGCGATCGCGCTGCCTACGAGTATTGGTGTGGTTCGTAACCCACGCTAGCAGTTGCGTGACCCTCTCATGTTGGGTGTTCCCCCAGGCCAGAATGTCCTCGGACAGAAAAAGGCTATTCCGAATCACACCCGTTCGCGCACGTGTATACAGAATATTGACTGCGCCATTCCAGGCCGAGTAGCGTTGGCCCATGACTTCGACCATTTCGTAGCTATTGAACTCCTGGGAAATCTCCACGACCTGTGCGAGTCCGACCAGTTTCCGCTGCAGATCCGTGACGTCTAGTAGGTAGGTTCCTTCTCTCGTTGGGCTCACAAGCACGATAGGGCAGTTGCGACCTTCTCTCTCCATTTCCCCAAGCAGAGCTCGGTAGGAGTTCTCGTCCTCACCGGCGGCCTTTACCTCCACGCCCGACACCGACGGCGCAAAGTCAGCGTCACCGGCCCGATGAATATTGTTGGCGACGTAGCCCACGACACGTGGCCGAGAAGCCATGACGGGACTCGCGATGAGCGTACTGTGCTCCTCGGTCTTCACGATACAAGAGAACTCGATGCTGCCCTTATAGATCTTCAGGCCAAGCTCAGTGATCCATTGCCGTCCGTGAACGGTCTCGTCGGGGTGTCTCAGCACCCACGCGTAGAGAGAAGGCTCGTCGTCGTCCGTTGCATAGATTCGGAGCCAAGAACGGGAATCATCCTGATAGTGATTGTACTCACCTTCTTGCCTTAGCTTGTCGGGGTGCAATCCGTAACCTAGGCGCTCCTTGAGCCAGCCGCCAATAGCCTTGAAGATCGCTTCTTCCGCTCCGGCCCCCTCAAACGTTAAGTGATTTGCATAAACGAGCATCTTATGGTCACCTCTGTCGAGTCCAAGATACTAATACTATTGCGAATCAGGATGCGGATTGGCAATGGAACAGTGGTGCTTGGAAACGTGGGAAACATCGGATCAGTCCCTATTTCGACGGAGACATGGAGTATTCGCCAGTATCCGGTTTTCAGTGTAGTTTTCGGAGTTCAGCCGCGCCCGCCACCTCAGGCAACCCAATCGCCAGCAACGCGGCGGACGGCATCGGCCCGCATTCGCTATCCTTCACTAATGTTCTCCATTCCTGTTGTGCAGAGGTTGAGCTGTGTGTACTCATAGAATCGCTGGCTGCTTCGTCCTCTTAGACGACGTCCGCTGGGACGACCTGGGGGCGGGCGGACATCCCTGGGTCCAGACCCCGAACTTCGATCGCGTCGCCCGCGAGGGAGCGATCTTTCGCAACGCCTACGCGGCGACTCCGCTCTGTTCGCCCAACCGCGCCAGTCTGCTGACCGGACAGTACGCCCACACGCATGGAATTATTGACAATGTTGACCGCAGCGAGCAAAGCCACCAGCTCGTCACCTTTCCGCGTCTGCTTCATGACGCGGGCTACGAGACCGCCTACGTCGGCAAATGGCACATGGGCGTGGATGATTCGCCGCGGCCGGGCTTCGATGAATGGTACAGCCTGCAGGGGCAGGGGTACTATTTCGACCCGGACGTGAATGATAACGGCGAACGCAAGAAAGTAGCCGGCTATACGACCGACATCTTCACCAAGCGCTCGGTCGAGTTCCTGCGAAAAGAGCGCGACAAGCCCTTCTTGTTATATCTCTCACACAAGGCGGTTCACCCCAACATTTTCCAGAACGCCGACGGCAGCCCGCGCGGCCCCCGCGGAGGCGCCGAGAAGTATACGCCCGCCGAGCGCCACAAACAGCTCTACACCGGAGAGGAGATGCCGCGGCGGCCGAACTACACAAGTTATGGCGCCGATAAGCCCGCCCTGCAGCGGGCCATTCCCGGTGTCACCCCGCTCGGGCCCGGCTCGGGCACCAACGACGCAACGATCTTGAACCGTCTGCGGATGCTCGCGGCGGCCGACGACGGCATGGGCGAGATCTTCAAGGCGCTCGACGAGACCGGCGAGCTGGACAACACGATCGTCGTCGTGACCAGCGATCACGGATATTTCTATGGCGAACACGGACTGGGCCGGGAGCGCCGCCTGGCGTATGAGGAAACCGCGCGCGTTCCTCTGTTTGTTCGCTACCCGCGAATGATTTCACCGGGCAGCGAAATTGACCCGTTCGTATTGAGCGTCGATAACATGCCGACGCTGTTGGAGATGGCAGGGGCCAGGGTGCCGGACAATCTCCATGGCCGCTCGCTGGTTCCGCTGCTCCAGCAAGAAACGCCGGCCGACTGGCGCAAATCGTTTCTGATCGAATACTACTCCGATACCGTGATGCCGAGGCTGGTCAAGATGGGTTACAAGGCCGTCCGCACCGAAAAATGGAAGTACATTCACTATGTGGATCTCGAAGGAGTGGATGAACTCTACGACCTTGAAAACGACCCCTATGAGATGAAGAATGTGATTGGCGACGCCGAGGCGCGGGCCGCTCTCGGTGAGATGAAGAAAGAATTGGAGCGGCTGCTGGAGGAAACGGCGCCCGTGAGGTATTGAGTGACAAGAGGAGGATTCCGGCGAATGGGGTATTTCTTGCCTAGGAGCCTGTCCGAGTATTGGTCATTTTCTTCTTTGAGAAAAAACACAAGTGGGCGATAATGGTTTATGGGAAAAACTTACCGCCCCTACCTTCCCGAGCAAGAACTGCTGCTGCCTCCTAGTTTGCGCGATTGGCTGCCGGAAAGCCACCTCGTCTACTTCGTCAGCGACGTGGTCGATCAACTGGATTTGTCGGCGATCGAGAAGGTCTATGAAAAGGAGTGGCGCGGCCAGCCGCCTTACCATCCGCGGCTGATGGTGAAGCTGCTGCTCTACGGCTACTGCCTGGGGGTGCGTTCCTCGCGCAAGATCGCCGAGCGTCTGGTCGAGGACGTGCCTTTTCGGGTGTTGGCGGCCGGCAATCAGCCCGACTTCCGCACGATTTCCGACTTTCGCAAGATCCACCTGGAAGCGCTGCACCAGCTGTTCGAGCAGGTGTTGCGGCTGGCGCTGGAAGCCGGGGCGATGAAGCTGGGTCGGGTGGCGCTGGACGGCACGAAGATGAAAGCCAACGCCTCCAAGCACAAGGCCATGAGTTGGGGGCGGATGAAGCAAACCGAGCAGCAGATTGCCGCCGAGGTCCAACAGATGCTGACCGAAGCGGAGAGGGCCGATGCCGCCGAGGACGCCCGCTACGGGCCTGAGCAGACGGGCCAGGAGCTGCCCGAGGAGTTGCAGCGCCGCCAGACGCGGCTGGAAAAGATTCGGCAAGCCCAGAGAGCCCTAAAACAAAGGGCGCGCGACAAAGCGGCCGCCCAAGACCACTCAGCCGACGACGTCCGCAAAGCGAAGCCGCGCGACAAGGATCAGTACAACTTCAGCGATCCGGAATCGCGCATCATGAAAGGCGGCGACGGGTTCTTGCAGGCCTACAACGCGCAGGCGGCGGTGGAGGGGGTCTGTCAGTTGATCGTGGGGCAGACGGTGACGCAGGCGGCGAACGACAAACAACAACTGCAGCCGCTGCTCGAAGCGGTCGAGCAGCAGGCGGGGCAGCGGCCACAACAAGTGTTGGCCGACAGCGGCTATTGTTCGGAGCAGAATCTGCAATCTTTGGAATCGGCCGCCGCGCCGGAGAACAAGATTGAGGCTTACATCGCCACGAAGAAAGACAAGCACGGGGAGCGGCCACCGCCAGCGAAGCGCGGACCCTTGCGGCGGGGAGCAACGCGGCTGGAGCGGATGAAACGCAAATTGCAGACGCGGGCTGGAGCGAAGGTTTACGCCCAACGCAAGGGGATCGTCGAGCCGGTGTTTGGTCAGATCAAACAGGGGCGCGGGATGCGAGGGTTTCTCTTGCGCGGGTTGGAGAAGGTGCGCGGCGAATGGGCGTTGATTTGCCTGACGCACAACATATTGAAGATGCACACCCTCTGCCATGGATAGCAAGAAGGAAATGCGGTTCGAAGAGTTCGCGGAGGCTTCTGCGGGGCGCGAGAAACTGCTGCCAGGCGGTGTTTGTCCATCCCGCCCGACTTCGACCGCCCGAGCCCTGCCTTTGCCGAACGAGTAAATCTCCCGCCGGAAATTCAACCCAGCACCAAAACCGTGCCAAGCTGATACTCGGACGGACTCCTAGCAGTCGAGTTACGGCCTTCTGTCTCGTCGGCTTGGCGCTGCTGCTGCTTGTCTCCTCCGCAATCGCCGCCGAGCCTGCCGGCGATAGGCGCCTTCGGCCCTGGGCCGAGAATCCGTCCTATTGGCAGTACAAGGGCCAGCCGGTCTTGCTGCTGGGCGGAAGCGACGACGACAATCTCTTTCAGTGGCTTGACGAGCCATTGCGGGCGCAACTCGATCTGCTGGCCGAGACCAGGGGCAACTACGTTCGCAATACCATGTCGGACCGGGTGAACCGGGGCCACGAGGTCTACCCATTCGAGAAACTCTCGAGCGGCAAGTACGACCTGGACTCATGGAATGCGGAATACTGGCGGCGGTTCGAGCGCTTTCTTCGCTGGACCGCGGAGCGGGATATTATCGTGCAGATTGAAGTGTGGGACCGTTTTGATCATAGCCGGGAAAATTGGACCCCGCATCCGCTGAACCCAAAGAACAACGTCAACTACACATATCAAGAGTCCGGCTACGCGGCCGAGTATCCCGAGCATCCGGGGCGCAACAAGCAGCCGTTTTTCTACTCCACGCCCGGCCAGCGCAACAACGCCGTCCTCTTGAAATACCAGCAGCGTTTTGTCGGCAAGATGCTGTCCTATTCCCTCCAACACGGCCACGTTCTCTACTGCATGGACAACGAGACGAAAGGGGACCCGGAGTGGGGCCGCCACTGGGCGCTCTACATCAAGAACAAGGCGCGGCGGGCCGGAACGCGCGTCTATCTGACCGAGATGTGGGACGACTGGGACATCAAAGCCGAGCGTCACCGGCTGACGCTGGATCATCCCGAACTCTATGACTTTGTGGACGTGTCACAGAACAATCACAACAAGGGCGAGCAGCATTGGGAGAACGCTCTATGGATGCGCGACTATCTGGCCTCGAACCCTCGCCCGATCAACACGGTCAAAACCTATGGCGCCGATGGGAACAAGTTCGGTCATAGCGACGACGACGGCATCGA
The DNA here is from genome assembly GCA_965238045.1 of Bryobacterales bacterium. Lineage (GTDB taxonomy): Bacteria > Acidobacteriota > Terriglobia > Bryobacterales > UBA6623 > CBDEGU01. Next base: position 70,404 of record CBDEGU010000005.1, read on the forward strand.
GCGCTTCTGGAGGCACCTGCTGGCTGGATTCGCATCGGCCCGTTTTCACCGGCCCGATTCGGGGCAGGGACTGAACCCGAAGGCGCAAGCCTCGATCCGCGCGACGCGCAAACTCGAGTCGATCGTGAAGCTGTGGGATCTCTCGCCGGCACAGGATTTGCTCGGCGATCGCGACGACAATGAGGCCTACGCGGCTACAGGGGCCACAGGGGCGGGCAAGGTCTATGTAGTCTACTTCCCTGCTGGAGGACCCGGTGCGGGAAGGATTCAGCTCAAGGCCGCGCCGGGCGATTATCAGGTTCGCTGGATCTCGGTGAGTACTGGCGAGTGGGGCGAGAAAGTGCGCATTCGCTCGGAAGCATCCGCGACGCTCGATGCGCCCGCCGGGGGGCACTGGGTCGCGGTCGTTGTCGCCAAGTAGCGCCGGTAGCGGTCGCCGGGCCGGCCTTTGGTTCAATGTGGTGTGAGGGGGAGCCTGAGGTAAACTCCGCGCCACTGGGACAAGATTTTCCGCTGACCGCTAACCTTGAGAGACAAAATAACGTCTGTAGTCAGCAAGACCGTTTGTCGAGGAGGGGGGATCACCGTGAATTGGAAAGCTGCCGCACTCGCCGTTTGTCTTTCACTGGCCGCCGCGCCAGCCCTGCTAGCCGCGGAGAACGTCAAGGATTCGTGGCATCAATGGAGGGGGCCGAACAACAACGGAGTCGCCGAGGGCGATGCTCCGCTGCATTTTTCGGACACCGAAAACGTGAAATGGAAGATCACAGTCCCGGGCAAGGGCAATTCCACGCCCGTGATCTGGGGCGACACGATCTTCTTGACGACGGCGGTTCCTACCGAGCCCATTCCAGAAGCGGCCCCGCGCGGGCGGCGAAGAGGTGAGAGCGGCGATCCCGGAGCCAGGCGCGGCCCAGACGGTCCTGGTGGCCCAGGCGGGGGCTTCGACCCAGCTCGCATGCTGCAACGGCTGCCCGAGGAAGACCGCAAGAAAGCGGAAGCGCTTCTTGATGGACGAAGCCCGAGAGACCTCAACGAGGAAGAGCGCAACCAATTCCGGGCAATCATGCGAGCGGGTTTCGGCGGCGGACGTGGCAGGGGCGGCCCTGGCGCTGGAGGACCAGGAGCTGGAGACCCCGGCGCTAGAGGTCCACGCCGCGGAGGTTTCGGGCGCCGGGGGGGCAGAGGCGGCCCCGGAGGCGGGGGCGGGCCGCTGGTCAATCACAAGTTCGTCGTCATGGCGATCCACAAGAATTCAGGCGAGATTCTCTGGCAGCAGACCGCCGCCGAGACGACGCCGCACGAGGGACACCATCGTCAATACGGCAGTTTCGCGTCCAACTCGCCCGTGACGGACGGAAAGATGTTGTATGTGAGCTTCGGTTCACGGGGTCTCTACGCCTATGATCTCAAGGGGAATCTCAAGTGGAAAAAGAACCTGGGCCCGCTCCGGATGCGGCTGGGCTTCGGCGAGGGCATTGCTCCGATCCTCCACGATCAGTACCTGGTGATTCAGAACGACCACGAGGATCAGTCCTTTATCGTGGTTCTCGACAAGACCAGTGGCGAAGAAATCTGGCGGGCCGAGCGCGACGAGCACAGCAGTTGGGCGCAGCCGATTGTCGTGGAATTCGAAGGCCGGAAACAACTTGTGACTGGTTCCACCCGCGTCAGAACCTATGATCTCGCCAGCGGCGAGCTGATTTGGGAAGCCGGCGGCCTTGGCGGCAATGCGATTCCGGCTCTCGTCAGTGTCGGCGACAAGATGGTGATCGCGATGACGGGCTGGCGCGACGCCAACGCCATGGGAATCAAGCTCGGCGGCAAAGGGGATCTGACCGGGAACCCGGACTATATCAAGTGGACGAACCGGAAAGGCAACTCCTACACGCCCTCGCCGGTCCTGCATGACGGAATCTTGTATTTTGTCAGCGACCGGGGAACCGTCAGCGCCCTGAACGCCGAGACAGGCGAGAAGTATTATCTGCAACAGCGGCTGCCAACCCCGTCTTCGTTTAAGGCGTCTCCGGTAGCAGCGAACGGGAAGCTCTATCTGGCCAGCGAGACGGGTGAGGTTACGGTCTTAAAGCTCGGCAAGAGCTACGAAGTTCTCGCGACCAACACGATGGGCGAAGAGATGTTTGTTTCCTCGCCCGTGATTGTCGGCAGCGATCTCTTCCTGCGAAGCCAGGACGAGTTGTTTTGCGTCAGTGCCGAGTAGGCGGCGGCCGGCGGCCCGCCGAAGGAGCGGCGATTCATCCAGACGAAAGGTTGACAACACGGCGCGTTCCATCGCGTTCCATGGCTCCCGGTAGGATATACTGCAAAGCGCCCGCGCGACATGCGCCAGGGCGAGGAGCTTCCGAATGGAAAAGCAAGACTACGATCACCACCGCCGCGTCGACCCGCTCTATCACATGGTTCTGTTCGGAATCATCGTTCTCACCCTCATTGGCTCATGCGTCAACTTGTACCACTCCGTTGGCGATGAGCACCGCCTCTACAATGCGTCGTTACTGGTTGCCGCGATGGCCGCGATCCTGATTTTGTTTTTCAAAACCCGTCTGTATGCGCTCAAGGCCCAGGACCGGGCCATTCACGTGGAAGAGAATCTTCGCCACTACGTACTCACCGGAAAGCTGCTGGACCCGCGGCTGAGCGTTCGTCAGATTGTAGGCCTTCGCTTCGCTTCCGATGACGAATTCGCCGCACTCGCCCAGCGCGGCGCGGACGAAGGCCTCTCGGAGGACGAAATCAAGAAGGCCATCAAGAATTGGCGCGCCGACACCGACCGCGTCTAGAAGCCCATGGCAGGAGTCGGACTGGCGCCTTGCGAGCGCCGCGTGGTCGCAATCCCCTGGGCGGCAACGCTTGGGGCGGCCAGGCTTCGCGGCGCCGGGCAGCCAGGCGGGGGTTGATGCCATAATGGGGCATCAAGTTTCGTCCGGCGAGGGAGTTCCATCGTCCTGCTGAATGAATGGTGAGACGACTTAGGTCCCTGCCGCCAGGAGCGCGACATGAAGCGAATCGAAGCGATTATTCAGCCGTTCAAACTAGATGAGGTACGCGAGGCGCTCAAAGCCATCGGCGTGGACGGCATGACGATCTACGATGTCCGGGGGCATGGCCGGCAAAAGGGACACAAGGAGATCTATCGCGGACAGGAATATGAGGTGGACCTGCTGCCGAAAACCAAGATCGAGGTCGTCATCCCCGACGATCGTGTCGAGGAAACAACAAGCGTCATGGTGGGGGCCGCGAGAACGGGCAAAATCGGCGACGGCAAGGTGTTTATCTATCCCATCGAAGAAGCGATTCGGATTCGCAATCACGACACGGGCGAGAGCGCCTTGTAGCTCGCGGCCCGCCCCCGCGCCTTGGTGTGCCCAGCGGGCAGGAATATGGCCGAACCCGTTATCCGAACGTCGAGGAACGGCGAAGATCTGAAACAGCGATTCTTCGCCGGCGGCGATGGCTGCGCGCTAGTCAAGCTGCATTCGGAGCGGGTCGATCAAGTCATCGCGCGGGCTTTCTCGCGCCACTTTCCCGGCTCGGATGCAACGGGAATTGCCGCCGTTGCGGTCGGCGGCTACGGCCGCGCTCATCTATTTCCTCACTCCGATGTCGATCTGCTGCTCTTAACCAGAACGGCTCGGGAGACCGGGGCCCAAAAAGACCGCATCGCCGGCCTGCTAGCGGATCTCTGGGATGCCAAGCTGCGCGTCTCACAATCGGTGCGCACACCGGCGGAATGCGCGAGGTTTCACAGTGATAACGCGGAACTGAGCATCAGCCTGCTTGACAAGCGTTTCGTGGCCGGGGACAAGGAACTCTATGGGAAGCTTTGCAATGAGGCTCTGCCGCGATTCTTCCCCCGGGAACAGGGAGCGCTGCTGCGAAACCTGGTCGAGCTGGCACAGTCGCGGCACGCGCGCTACGCCAGCACGATTTACCATCTCGAACCTGATGTCAAGGGCAGTCCCGGCGGCTTGCGTGATTTCCAGTTGGCGTGCTGGATCGCCCAACTGCGCAACGCCGACGATCTGCACACGCCCGCCAGCGAGGACTATCTCCCCAAAAGCACGCGTGAGGCCTGGCTTGGGGCCAAGCGCTTTCTGTTTACCCTTCGCTGTCACTTGCATTTCTTCCATGGCCGCGACAGCAACAAGCTCAGCTTCGACGCTCAGGACAGCATCGCCGAGCCGGACTCGGGCGCCGCCTTTCGTGATGTCCACAGCGCCGAAGACTGGATGCGGGAGTACTTCCGCCACGTGCGCGTGCTCTCGCGCCTGGCTTCCCGAATGATTGACGCGGCGGCGACGACGCGGCGGTCCTTGTTCACGCAGATTCGCGACCGCCGCTCGCGACTCTCGAACAGTGATTTTTCGGTGGCGCGGGGCCGTGTGTTTCTCCGCGACACACACGCGCTGGAAACGCGGCCCGAACTGGCTTGGAATCTCTTCTCGTTCCTGGCGCGCCACAACTTGCGCTTGGCGGTCGCGACGGAAAAGCGCATCGCCAAGGCGCTGCCCCTAATAGAGCAGCAGGCGCGGTCCGGAGAGCGGATTTGGCCTGTTCTCGCGGAGACTCTCAAGCGCCGGCATGCCTACCGGGCGCTGTCGGCGATGCGCGAGACCGGCGCGCTGTACGCGCTGTTTCCCGAGTATGAGAAGGTCGACTGTCTCGTCATTCGCGACTTCTATCATCGCTACACCGTTGATGAGCACATGTTCCGGGCCATTGGCGTGCTGCACAGACTCGAAGACGACCAGGACGAGTTTTCCCAGCGATTCGGCCGGCTGCTGCCGGAAATCAGCAATCCAGAATACATCTATTTCGCACTGCTCTTCCACGACGCGGGGAAGGGCGTTCCCGGCGGCGATCATTCCGCGAACAGCCTCGTGATGGCCGATCGGGCGATGGAGCGCATCGGGATGGAGCCGGCTGGGCGCGACGCGGTGCGGTTCTTGATAGGGCATCACCTTACGATGTCGAACTTCATGCGCACGCGGAATCTGAGTGAGCCGGGCACGCGCCAGGAATTGGCCGAATGGACAGGAACGACCGGGCGCCTCAAGGCGCTGACGCTGGTCACGCTGGCCGACATCAGCGCGGTGCATCCTTCGGCCATGACGCCCTGGCGCAAGGAATTGCTGTGGCAGCTCTATGTGGCGACCTACAACGAACTGACCCGGCAGGCCGGGGAGGTTCGCATCGAAGCCGGTCAGATGGATCGCTACCTCACTCTCGCCCGCAGTGACGAGGAACGCGGGAAACTGACCCAGTTTCTGGAAGGGTTCCCGCGGCGTTACCTTCGCACGCAATCTCCCGAACGGGTGTATTCTCATTTTCAACTGGGCCAGCAGCGTAACAGCCAGGGTTCCGCCGTTAGCATCCGGACCTTGCAACGCGGCCTGCGGGAAGTGGTCGTCGTGAGCCCGGACCGGCCTCATCTTTTCGCCTCGCTCTGTGGCGCGATTTCCGCCCGCGGGCTCAATATCGAAAAGGCCGAGGCCTATTCCAATCGCCGGGGGTGGGCGCTGGATAGCTTTGTCGCGGCCGACCCAGACCGGCGCCTTGAGGCGGGCGTGGATGAGACGCGGCAAATGGCGACCGCCATCGAGCGTGTCGCCGATGGCCGCTCCGGCGCGGCCGAACTTCTGCGGGCGCGCCAGCCACTTTTCGGCTCCCAACAGCGCCGCCGGATCAAGCCGTCGGTCGATATCGACAACGAACTCTCCAAGCGCGCGACGATCTTCCATGTCACCGCGCAGGACCGCCGCGGCCTGCTCTATGATCTGGCGGAAACCTTTTCCAGAAATCGCTGTGACATCCAAGTCGTGCTGATCGACACGCAAGGCCAAAAGGCCATGGACGTCTTCTATGTAGCGGGCGCGGACGGAAAGCTCGACGCGGCGGCGGCGGAGAGAATCCGCGGAGAAATACTCAAGATTTGCAGCGAAGCTTGAGCGCCGGGCGAGCGCCGTCCGCTCCGCGGAGATCGAAGCAAGCGCGGCTCTTCCTCCCGCGGCCTCTGGCTTGTTGAGAGGGGATCGCTCGCCGGGCCGCGCACCTCTTGGGAAACCCGTTTGTGATCAGCCGTCGTGCCCCCTTGTGAAGCGCCCGCCAGATGGCGTATCCTTCGCTTGGATCGAATAGGAGCAACCATGAGAGTGTGTCTGTTCTGTCTTGCTGCTGTGATCACGTTTTTGCCTCTTTCGTGTTCTCAAACCGGCGCCCCGCCGGAGGCGGCCGTCCCACCGGCGGCGGAGAGTGCCGCGGCTCAGCCAGCGGCCAATCGGCTGAGAGCCGGGGAGGAGGAGGCGGGCTTCCGGCTGCTCTTCAATGGTCAGGATCTCAGTGGCTGGAACGCCGCCGGGAACAACTGGGAGGTTCAAGACGGAGCGATCAGCCGCAACGGCGCGGGGGGCGGGATCGATTATGTGGCCGAGAAGATTCCCGATAACTTCGAATTGCGTTTCGAATGGAAGATCTCTCCCGGCGGCAACAGCGGGGTCTATTACCGCCCGGGCCAATACGAGTATCAGATCCTCGACAACGACAAGCACCCGGACGGCAAGGACCCGCGCACGAGGGCCGCTTCTCTCTACTATGCCTTCGCTCCATCGGTGGACGCGACACGGCCCGTGGGGGAGTGGAACCAGGGACGCATCGTCGCCGAGGGGACGAAGATCGAGCACTGGCTGAACGGCCAGAAGGTTGTCGATATCGACTACAGCGACCCGCAACTGGCCAGCCTTGTCGAGCGGTTGCGCAAGCGCGGAGGCAAGGTCGAGGACCGCGGCAGGAATCTGCACTTGCAGGATCACGATGATCCGGTCTGGTATCGCGCGATCAGGCTGCGGACGATCCCATAGGCTGTTCGGCGAAGTGAGGGACCCGAAGCAATTGAGGCAACCATGTTGATGAGAAAACCGCGGCTTTCCACTGTCGTTTGTGTGCTGGGCTGGGTGCTGGCCTCGGTACAGGCTTGGGGGCCATTGATGGCGCTGGAGCGGCCGGGGGTCGAGTTTAAGATCTTTCAGTTTCCGGCCGATCAGATACCCCGCATCGACGGCAAGACCGATGACTGGGAGATCGTTCCCGAAGAGTACGTGATCGGTTCGGACCAGCTCGCCGACACTGTCAAGGGACACGGGACGAACATGGATCGTTCCAGTCTTGACGTCAAGGTCACCGTCGGATGGGTGCGCGGCATGCCGCATCTCTACGTGCTCTACGAGGCCTATGACGACTACTGGGACTTCGCCCAGGCCGGCCGCCACAACGACATCTTCGAGCTGGTGATTGATGGCGATCTCTCGGGCGGCCCGCTCATCAAGACGATGCACCCGAACAAGGACCTCGACCCGATGGAGGCCCACTTCCTCTACCACGGCGTCCATGCGCAGAACTATCACATCATGACGCCACACGAAGGCCAGGATTGGGCCTTCGTGTGGGGAAGCCAGGGCTGGATCAAGGAGCTGCCCTGGTCGAACGCGGCCTATTCCTATGACTTCAAGCCGGGCGAGAGCGGGAAGCTGGTGCTCGAGTTTTGGATCACGCCGTTTGACTACGCGCCTCCAGAGGGGCCCAGCCGCGCGGTGGTCTCGAAGCTGGTTGAAGATGCGGTGATCGGCATGTCGTGGTCGATCCTCGACTATGACGATGTGGATAAGAACGACTACCAGGGCTTCTGGAACCTGTCACATAAGACGACGATGTACGGCGACGCCTCCGATTTGGTCGCCTTCCGTCTGATGCCGCTCGAAGAGCGCTTCCGCGCGGCGATCGACGCCAACTGGTCGTACCGGGTGCTTGACATGGACCGGCGGCTGGTGGCTTTCCAGGATCGCTCCGGCGGCGATATCACGAGCTGGAGATGGGACTTCGGCGACGGCGCATCCTCCGCCGAACAGCATCCGCTGCACAGCTACCAGAAGGCCGGCGAGTACGTCGTCACGCTGCGGGTCGAAGGCCCCGGCGGATCGGCGAAGCTTACGAAGGTGCGCGATGTCGCGGTGAAGTAGGGTGCGCAGTGTCGCGGCGCCGGCGGCCGCGGGTGAAAGTCTGCGTTATGCTGGACCAGTGCGAGGGCCGACGGGTATGAGAATGCTGATTGTGTTGGCGGTCGTGTGGGGCGCTCTGAGCGGAACGAGCGCTTGGGCGCAGCCGTATTCGGTGGCCAAGGCTGTTAGCAGCGACGCGGGGAAGGTAGCGCTGATTGTCCTTCGGAGCGAAGCGGGCGGAGTAGAGGCGGCGATCGCGCCGGAGAAAGGAGGCGAGCTGAGCAGTCTGCGGGTGCGGCGCCGCGGCAAGTGGGTCGAGACGCTGTATCTGGGCCGTGACTACTCGCCTCGCGATGATTGGACGGGCAAGGCGCCTTTCCTCTGGCCGGCGACGGGCCGCAATTTCCCGCCCGAGCTGGAGAAGCGCAGGCAAGCGGGCGAGGTCTTCCACGATGGGGCGTGGATGTGGAAAGGAAAGCGCTATCCGATGGCGATCCACGGCTTCGCCAGGGATTTTCCGTGGGAGGCGGGCGAGAAGGGAGCGAACCGGCGGCGGGCTCGGGCGGTGCTGTCGTTTCGGGACAATGAGCGGACGCGGAAGATGTATCCGTTCGGGTTTCACAACACGGTGGAGTACCGGCTGAGCGGGCAGACGCTGGAGATTCGCTACACAATCCGGGCCGCGGAATCGAACCAGGATGCGATGCCGTTTTCGCTGGGGAATCACATTACTTTTAACGTTCCGCTGGCCGGGGGAAGCGAGGCGGGCAAGATGCTGCTCTTGACGCCCTCGGGCGAAGAGTTGCTTAAGACCAGCTACGGCCTTCCTACCGGGGAGGTCAGGCCGCGGTCTCATGCTTATGGTGTTGAACTGAGGAATTTCGAGCGCCGCCGGGCGGTATCGCTGACCGGATACCGGGGCGATCCGCTGGTGCTGCTGCAAGATCCGGGAGGAATGGAGGTGCGCCTCAGTCACTCGGCGACGCGCCTGCCCCAGCAGCCGGTGGTTCTGTTCAACCTGTGGGGCGATGCCGAAGCGGGCTTTTTCAGTCCGGAACCTTGGGTAGGTCTACAGAATTCGCTGGTGCTGGAAAAGGGATTGATTTATCTGGCGCCGGGCGAGAAATTTGAGTGGACGATTGTGGTCAAGGTTTCGGTGGGGGAGTGAGGGGCGGGGTGAGGGAAAGACGCCGGGGAGATTGTGGTTTCTGAGAGGCTGGGCCCTCGTGTCGCTTGCCCGCGCTAGAGCATTTTCAGGAATGAAAATAGGCAACCCATGGGGCTGCTCAGCATCGGCGCCTCGGCCACGGCGAATACATCTTCGGACACGGGCTCCCTCACCATTGAACATGTTCCAGATCGCTTCCTAGACTGAGTCGCGACATTTTCGAACCCGCAAAACCAGCGGCGCGGCCCCAAATCAACCCCCACACAGAGCCGCGGCAGTATGGGGGGCTGGGGCGGAGGCCGGGAGTGGGGGCCCTGGCCGCCGGTGGGCGTCCAACCTTGGGGGCCGGAGGGTGGTTCGTATCGTGCTGATTCTTCATAGGGTTCTGGATATTGGCTCTGTTTGGTAGTTTTGCTTTCGCAGTATTGCTCGGCTGCCCGCTCTAGCTTGCGGAGCCTTCCTAGCTCGGCAATCGCGCGGTAGTAACGACGGCTCAGGTGGGCGTCGTAGCGGGCCAGGTGGAGCAGGGCCTGGGTGCGGCCGAGCAGTCCGGCGCCGAGAAGCTGGCTTTCGCCCTCGCGGCCGGGCTGGATGTTGTCTGGATGGAAGATTTCTGCGTGGCTGCGCTGCGCCTCGATCGCGCCGGCGAGGAAGGCGGTTTCGATGCGGACCAGGCGGCGCATGCGCCACTGGGCGTCGGCGATCTGGCGGACGAGCTCGAATTCGAGAGAGTTCTCCGGGCGGAGGTCGTGCTCAAGGTCGCGGAGCTGACGGTCGAATTCGGCGGGGTCTTCGCTGGGCAGGACGGCATCTTGGGCTAGGAGCCCGTGCTTGAGCGCGTTTAGCGAGACGCGCGCTTTGCCCTCTTCGGTTTCGGTGCGGGGGCCGGTGGATTTTTTCGCGTTTTCGCGGTTCGCTCGTATTTGAGCTTTGGTCGGTTTTTTTGGCATTACTTTCTTTCCTTTTGTTCTGGGATTGCCGGGGGCGAGGCGGGGCCTCGGCTAGCGGCGGAAATGTGAATGCGCCTGGCGGCGCGGGTGCTCGGGGGCGCACAGCGGCGCTGCGGGGTGTTGCGGTTATAGAATACGTTGGAGGCGCCGGGGCAGGCGGGGGGTCGGGAGGTTAAGTTGTTTGGAATGAGGGAGATGAATTTTTGAAAATGTTGTGACTGGCTGAGGGGTTGGTCTTCGGGATGGGCAGACGTGGGGGGCCGTTCGATTAAGGGTCGCGGGGGAGGGGGAACCGGGCAGAGAGGAAATCCCTACGGGTCCATCCCCGATTCGTCGCAGCGAGTACCTGCTTGCTGGCATTCCCCTGTACACCAGAGGAGACAGCAGGGGCCAAGGCAATGGCCACCGGAGTCGACAGTCCCGGCACCGATGCGCCTTACGCCGGGAGCCTGTTAATCGCCGTAACTCTCTGCAATAGAACGAGTTCGTGGTTCTCTCCGCGCAAGTCCGGCGCTTTGGCACCGTGGCTGCTAACTAAGGGTTGGAAACAACAGAGAACAGGAGATCACGATGAAGATGCGAACGTGGATGGTGGTTTTGCTCGGCGTCACGGTACAGGCCTCGATGCTGGCCCAAACTGCTTCCCTCAGCTCAGAGACGATGGACAAAGTGAAGATGTGGATCCAAGACGGTGACACATTCAAGGAAGCAAGAGTCGTGATTCATTTTCAGGCAGACGGCCTGACGATCCACTCCACGAAGGGAGGGCGGGACGAACTGTTGAAACGACTCTCCTATGCCGAGATCGAGAAGGCCGATTATTCCGCCGGCGGCGGCGCTCTGCCGGGTCTCGGGTTCTTCGGGAAAGGCCAACGGCGCCAGTTGATCATTCGATGCCGGAATGCCACGACGGTCTTACGTCTGCACAAGAGCAATAACAAGCAAGTCTGCCGAGAGTTCACGCGGCGCAGCGGAGTTCAGGTGGGAACATCCTCTTCCGCCTCGCGCGGTTCCTTCCACTGGCCCGCCGCGATTTAGCGCTGAGCGCGAAACTCGGGACGGACAGGAAAACAAAGACAGCAGCGAATGACAGCCCTCGTGAAGCGTTCGATCGTGTTTGGGATGAAGATGGCCGTGCTCGCCATGCACGGTCAAGGCGGTTTTCCGCCGGATGTGCCCGGCCACCAGAAAAGTCTTACTGGCTAATCATGAAAGAATCGAGAAAATATCTCTTTGTGAGAGAAATCGCACATACAATTGCAGGCCCCGCCTGTTACACTTGTTGGCGTTCGGTCGACGGTCGGGAGGAATGGTCAACATGAAGGCCCGCGGCACTCGTGTATTCAGAAGGCTGGTTGTTGTTTTCGCCCTTTTCTGTTCCAGCCTGCTTCAGGCGCAATCGACGAGCCAAACAATTCAGGGCTTGGTCACCGATCAAAGCGACGCCATCGTGCCCGCGGCCGCTGTGACGATCACCAACCTGGCCACGGGCATTCCAACAACCACCTCCACCAACGAAACGGGCAACTACAGCTTTCAACTTGTTCTGGTAGGCAACTACGAAGTCACCTGCAAACTGGAAGGATTCAAGACCAAGACGATCCCAGATCTGCGTGTCGCCACCGGAGATCAAAAGCGGGCCGACTTCCTCCTGGAACTCGGCGCGGTCAGCGAAGTCATCGAGGTCACCGCCTCGGCCGTCGGCCTGTACACCGAAAACGCCACCATCGGGGCCGTGGTGGAGAACAAGCGCATCATCGAACTGCCGCTGAATGGGCGCAACGTGGTGCAGTTGGCGGTACTCGTTCCCGGTGTGCAGTTCGGCCGGCGTGGGGGACTGGCCAACGGACTGGGCGGTGGACGGGGCGAAGGGCCGATTCCGGGCCAGGTCTACTCCATCAGCGCCAACGGCGTGCGGGAAGTCCACCAGATCGTCAGCTTGGACGGCTTGGAGGCGAAAGAGCCATTGTGGAATCGCACCCAATTCGTTCCGTCCATCGAGGCGATCGAAGAGTTCAAAGTGCAGACGAACACCTACTCGGGCGAGATAGGGTTCGGCGGCGGCGCCGTGACGAGCATCACGATGAAGAGCGGCACCAACGAGTTGCACGGGACGTTGTTTGCATTCCTGCGCAACGACAAGCTCGATGCGGAACACTATTTCCTCAACTTCGAGCGCGTTGGGGAGCGCGAACCGAAAGACAAGCTGCGGCGGAACCAGTTCGGCTTGGTGCTGAGCGGCCCGATCGTCAAGAACAAAACGTTCTGGGCGTTCAACTGGGAGTCGCGGAGGGAGCGCCTCGGTGTCGTACAGGGAACGTGGTTCCCACTCGATGAGTTCCGCAACGCGAATTTCTCGGAACTGCTGACCGACGACTTTCTCGATACGGGCAGGCAGTCCCCGATCCTCATCTATGACGCCTTGACCGGGGACCCCTTTCCCAATAACACCATTCCCTCATCTCAGATTCACCCCGGCGCGAAGAACGTGATGGACCAATTCGTCCCGCGGGCAGACTTCCGCGAAGCCGATCCCCTGCTCCAGACGGCCCGCAGTGCGGTCGACGAAGCCATCAACACCAACCTGTTCTTTGGCCGAGTCGACCATCACTTCAGCGACACCAATCGGTTCTTCGGCCGTCTGGCCTGGGATGAGTCCGGTAGGGACCGCCAGAATATCAATCCAAACTTCCCGGCCTTCACCGAAGCGCGGTCCGTCAACCTCGCCACCTCGTGGGTGCACACCTTCAACCAGAGCGCGATCAACGATTTTCGATTCGGCTTCAATATTGCCGATGACGAAACAACCAATGCCAGGACCAACGACGAAAGTTTCGACATGGACGCTTTGGGCGTCGGCCGGGTCCGTGTTGCGGGCGATGGGAACCGTTCTCTGACTCCGTTTGAACATGGAGTGCCAGCCTTCGTCAATTTGCGTTCCGCCTTTCAGAGGCGCTGTTGCATGATTCAACTGCGGCGCGAGTGGGGGCGCTTTTCCAACTTCTCGTTCAGGACACCACAGCGCAGGATTTCGGCCTACCCAGCTCGGCCATCCGGTTGAGGATGTGACACCCGATCGCAACTTCTCTCCTTTGTGCCTTGCCGTGCCTCGCCTTCAATCCGCCTCCGAGCACGGACTTGTATCGGAAGAAGCTGTTTTCAACGCGCGCCTGCTGTCGGTAGCCCGACTCCTTCTGCCACTCTCGTCGCCCGACCTGGCGAATCCTCTCAAGAGCCGTGTCACGCTGCGCCCAGGGGCCGTCCGTTGGCCCCGCCGACACCGCGGAGCGACGAGGGGGAATCACAATCACGACGTTCTCTGTACCGGCCGCGCTGAGTTGATCGTAGACTGACCTGTGGTCGTAGGCTCCGTCTGCGGTGAAACGCCGGATGGGAACCTCGATTGTGTCGAGAAGAGCAGGGAGTGTGGAGGCGTCGTCCCGGCTGCTCGCTGTGAGTTCGGCCGCCACAATGAACCCCTCGGCATCCACCCCGATGTGCAGCTTCCGCCAATCCCGGCGTTTCTTTGATGCCTTGTGCTTGTACGCGTTCCATTCGCCGCAACCCAGAATCTTCAGCCCTGTGGAATCGACGATCAAGTCGATCGGGCCGTCATAGGATCGGGTCAGGGGCGGCACCGCAACGATTTGGTTCCGGCGCGAGAGTGTGGTGTGGTCCGGGGCCTTGAGGTTGAGGCCCATCAAGCGGAGCAGCGAGTCCAGGAACCCCTCGGTCTGGCGGAGCGGCAGGCTGAAGACGACCCGCAGCGTCAACGCGGTCCGGACCGCGAGGTTCGAGTACCGCCGCTGGCCTCCGCGAAGACCGTTCTTCGGTGGTACCCACGCGGCAATTGCATCCTCGCTCAGCCAGATCGTGACGTCGCCGCGGCTCCTGAGGCCACGCTCGTACTCCCTCCAGTTCCGGATTCTGTACTTCTTCTTATACTGGCGGTTGACTCGGCTCGACTTCGCTGCGACCATGACGTTACCCCCGATCTCTATGATGGACTGGACCCCACCCCCGCCGCTAGCGTGCTCGCTTACACCGATTCATGCACCAACGCCTCGGCACGCGCAAAGGCGCGTTTGTTTTTCGGTCGAATGATCGCCGCAAGTGGGAGCTCGAAGGCCCCTATTTCCGTGGCTGGGAGATCAACTGTGTCGCGCAGGATCCTCGCGACCCGAAGCGCGTCTACGCGGCGGTAAACAGCGCCTGGTTCGGGCCGCACATTCATGTCAGCACGAACGGCGGCAAGAAGTGGCGGTTGTCCGAGGAAGGCTTGGAGTTGAAAAGCGTCAGGGGTGAGTCGCTCAAGCGTGTCTGGATAGTCCAGCCGGGCCACGCCGACGAGCCGAAAGTCGTCTACGCCGGCTGTGATCCGGGCGCGCTGTTTCGCAGTGAAAACTACGGCCGCGAATGGCGCGAGGTCACATCGCTCAACCGGCATCCAACCCGCAAGCAGTGGGAACCGGGGGCGGGCGGGATGTGCCTGCACTCCATCGAATCGATGGGTGAGGGCCGGCTGGCCGTGGCGATCTCGGCGGCCGGGACGTTCCGCTCGTTCGACGGCGGCCAGAGTTGGGAACCTTACAACCAGGGAGTCCTGGTTGACTTCAAGCCGGTGAAGCACCCAGAAGTCGGTCAGTGCGTACACAAGCTGCGATCCCATCCGCGCAATCCAAACCTGCTGTTTCAGCAGAACCACTGCGGTGTCTACCGCGCCAACTTTGACGGCAAGCGCTGGAAGGATATCTCCAAAGGCCTGCCGACCCGCTTCGGCTATGCGGCAGCGGTGCCGGCCGCCGAGCCAGAGACGATGTTCACTGTTCCCATCGAAAGCCCCGAGTACCGCTGCAATCTTGACGGCGCCTTAGCCGTCGCACGGACGCGCAACGGCGGCGAGACCTGGGAACTCAAGCGCAAGGGCCTGCCACAGGAAAATGCACATCTCACTATCCTGCGCGAGGCCATGGACGCTGATGCTTACAAACCTGCCGGAGTCTACTTCGGTACGGCAAATGGGCAGCTCTTTTACTCGCGTGACGGCGGCGAGCACTGGCACACGTTAGCGAAGCACCTGCCGCCCGTATATTCGGTCTCAGTGGGCGCAGGAGTCTAGGTTCAGCCGGCGGCGGTGCTTCCGCCATCGGCTGTCTGGGTTGGGGAGGATCGGGCTGAAGTGGAGTGGAAAAGAAAAACCCCGAGACCAGTGCATCACTGTCTCGGGGTAGTTGTGTTCTGCTGCAGTGAGTGAGTTGAACTTTCTCTAAGAAGTTGATTCTTGGAGCGTAAGAGCGTCTGTTCCCAGACTCTGCAAGCTCTCCACCAAGGCATTGAATCGGTCGGCGTTCGACTGAGACGTCTGGATCGGGGAACTTAGCCAGACCTGGGAATACACTCGGAAGAAATCGATGAGTCGTTTGGGTAGAGACAGGTTCCTGCCGGGAGCGCCTGAGGAACGCCGCCGGCAGAGCGACCAGAGGCTTACAAAGTCCCGGCGCATTTCTCGGAGATAGTAGCGCAGCACCCGCCGGCGGTTGCGGAGCATCTGATTTTCTTAGCATCGGTCGAAGCAGGCTTCGGACCCGTTCTGTGATGACACACTTTGACCGAACAGACGCAGCGAAACTTGGCGGTAGCGGTCGATGTTCATTGTTTGTCTCTCCCAGTTCGCGCCCACGACCCTCCGCGGCGACCGTTTGGAGTCCTTGCCGGAGACAAAGACCCTGGTGAAAGGCAGCGTGCTCATATTGCCTGCATCGATACTGCCAGATGCCGCTGAAGAAATGAATAGAGCACAGGTTACATTTTCTCCTCATGCAGCCGCCCTATCTGGCGATTACTTTAGTACCACGCGGCGGGTGCGAGCGAGGCACTGCCCCTTAGGCGCATAGAAACCACGATGTAACAAAGCGTTACAGGGTGCGGCATTCGGATGCAAAGACAACAAAATAAGAGGGAACCGGTTGTGTGTCCGAGCTAGATGGAAGGATCTCAGGGCATTGTTAACAAGTGAGTTGGGGTGTAGTGGAGGATGATCCCGGTACTGCGGGCCGAGCCAGTTTCCAGAGGACAGCGGGCCTGCCAGCCGGTCGCGTTGCGGGGCTTTCCTTAGTACTCCAGTTCTATGCCGCCGGCCGGCCGGGCAGGGGCGGAAAAATGCCGGGAATGATTTTTCTTGGGCGGGTGGGGCGTTTTGGGCCTGAACCTTTCCAAGGGGATCGGTTCTTGTTGGCCGCGGGTTTCTGGTACGAGCCCTACCGGGAGAAAAGTGGGCTAGTAGAGTGGCAGGTAGTTTTCGGTTTCCCATTGGCTGACGCTTTGATGGTATTGGCGCCACTCGTCGCGTTTGACCTGGATATAGTAGTCGGCGTAGGGATCGCCGAGGGCGGCCTTGACGACTTCGTCCTGTTCCAAGCAGTCCATCGCCTCGCTGAGTGTGGCGGGCAGGAAGCCGATGCCGCGCCGGCGCAAGGCGGCCTCGGAGAGCGCATAGAGATTTTCGTTGTTGGCGGCGCCGGGATCGAGCTTGCGCTCGATGCCGTCGAGGCCGGCCGCTAGCGTGACCGCGCAGGCGAGATAGGGGTTCGACGCGCCGTCGGCGGTGCGGTTCTCGATGCGGCCGGGGCCGGGGACACGGATCATCTGGGTGCGATTCGACGGTCCGTAGGTGACATAGACCGGCGCCCAGGTGGCGCCCGAGTGCGGTTCGGAGCGGATCAGGCGTTTGTAACTGTTGACGATGGGCGAGGTGACCGCGGCGAGCGCGCGGGCATGATCGAGGATGCCGCCCATGAACCAGCGGGCGAGTTGCGAGAGGCCCAGCTCGTCTTCTTCGTCGAGAAAAAGGTTCTTGCCTGAATCAGCGCCGTTCAGGCTCATGTGGTAGTGCGTTCCATTGCCGGTGAGGTGGGCGAAGGGCTTGGGCATGAAGGTCGCCCAGAGCCCGTGCTGCTCGGCGATGGTGCGGACCATCCATTTGAAGAAGGTGTTGCGGTCGGCGGTGGTGAGAGCGTCACTGTATTTCCAGTTGATCTCGAACTGGCAGTTGGCGTCTTCGTGGTCGGTAGCATAGGGACCCCAGCCCAGCTCCCGCATGTAGCCGATGAGGGTAGTCATCAGGTCCAGATTGCGGTTCAGGGCTCGCAGGTCGTAGCAGGGCTTGCCGAGACGGTCGTGGCGGTCCCAGGGCTCGAAGCGGCCTTGATCGTCTTCCTTGAGAAGCATGAACTCGGGTTCGACGCCGACGTTGAGGATATAGCCCTGCTGTTTGGCTTTCTCGAGCTGGCGGATGAGGATGGTGCGGGGGCAATAGGGCCATGGCCGGCCATCGACGTGCAGGTTGCCGGCCAGCCAGGCGGTGTTCTTGCGCCAAGGCAGGATGGTGAGCGAGTTGAGGTCGGGGACGCTCATGATGTCGGTGTCGTGGGGGCCCTGGCCCAGGTGTCCGGCGGCGAAACCGGCGAAACCGGCGCCCTCGGCCGCCATCTGGTCGAAGGCGGTGGCCGGGACGAGCTTGGCCTTGGGCGCGCCGCTCATTTCGACGAAGGAACAGAGGAAGTACTCGATCCCCTCGTTCTTGATCATCAGCCGTACCTGGGCTGCTGTCATTGATCACCTCCGGTGTATATGCGATAGCACATTAGTGTGATACGGCCGCCGCCGCCTTTTCGCCGACCAGCCGCCCGGCGCGGAATCTCGACGGGGCGAAGGGCGCAATGATTTTGGGAACGTGCCCGGTGGCGATGAGTTCGGCGAGATATCTGCCGGCGGCCGGGGCGGCCTTGAACCCGTAGGTGCCCCAGCCGATATCGACGTAGAAATTATCGAGCTCCTCGGCGAGGCCGATGATGGGCGCGAAATCAGGCGTCATGTCGCAAAGGCCGGCCCACTGGCGCAGCACCTTGATGTTGTGCAATTGCGGGAAGAGTTCGAGAGCCGAGCCGGCCATCTGTTCCAGCGTGGGGAGAGTTCCCTTCATGCTGTAGGAGGAATAGGGATCGATCTCGGCGCCGATGACGATCTCGCCGCGCCCGGTTTGATTGAGGTAGACGTGCATGGTCGCCGACACGATCACTGTATTGAGAAAAGGCTTGAGCGGCTCGGTGACGCAGGCCTGCAACGGATGGCTGACGATGGGCATGGCGACGCCGGCCATTTTGCAGATCGTCGAGGCCCAGCCGGCGGTAGCGTTCACCACCGAGCCGGCCGAGATGGCGCCTCGCGTGGTGACGACCTGGCCGGCCGTGCGTCCCGAGCCGCGTCCCGAGGTCTGGATGGCGGTGACCTCGGTGTGGGGGTGAATCTCGATGCCCATGCGGTCGCAGGCCCGGGCGTAGCCCCAAACGACGGCGTCGTGGCGGATGATGCCGCCCGGCGGGTGGTAGAGCCCGGCCATGATGGGGTAGCGCGGGCGATCGCTGCAATCGAGGTGAGGAACGAGAGTGGCGATCTCGTCCGGATCGATGATGCGGCTATCGACGCCCATCAACTGGTTGGTCTCGGCGCGGACGCGGAGACCGGCGACGGCGGTGTCGCTGTGGCCGAGCGTCAAATGTCCGCACTGGCTGAAGAGCACGTTCCAGCCGAGGGCCGAGGAGAGTTCTTCGTAAAGTTTGAGCGAGGCGTTGTAGAAGGCCACGCCTTCGGGCGTGCGGTAGTTCGAGCGCAGGATGGCGGTGTTGCGTCCGCTGGCTCCCGAGCCGAGGTAGCCTTTGTCGAGCAGCGCGATGTCACGAACGCCGAAGCGTTTGCCCAGATAGTAGGCCGTGGCCAGGCCGTGGACGCCCGCGCCAATGATGACGACATCATAGCGGCGCTTGAGCCGGTGGCTGCTCCACATGCGGTCGTGGCGAAAGAGTTGCATGGGGCTAGGTTTCCGCTCCGCTGAGTGGCTCGCGGGCGGGTGGCTCGCCGGCAGGTGGCTCGCGGGTAAGCTGCTCGCGGGCGGAGAGTCCGAAAGGCTGCATGCCGAATTCCTCGCCCGCGCGGGAGACGGTGGCCCATAGCCACTCGCCGTACTCGCGTCCGCAGAGCAGCAGATAGGCTTGCAAACCGCCGAAGTCGTCGCGCAGCAGGGTCACCGGCACGTGGGCGATGCCGGTCCGCGTGCAGGAGTAATTGGGAATGGCCGCATCGGAAAGGTCGAGATCGGCGAGCTTGCGCAAGACGGCTGTGCTTCTCGGGCCGGCGAGCAGCAGGGCCACGTGGACCGAGGTAACGTCGGTTACGTAAAATGACGGCCGCTCTGGGGGGGGCGGGGACTGGCTGTCGCGGGCGAGTTGGGACTCGACGGCTTCGCGATCGGGGGGCGAGCAGGTGATCAGGTAGCGGTCGCGGGCCAGACGCCAGGCGCGGGCGGATGGCGGGGCGGGCGGGGCGGCGTCAAGATTCTGTCCCTGGACTCCGAATTTCGGCAGCCAGCTCCAATCGGCCAGACCGACGCCGCCCTGAATCAAGCGGGGGATCAAACGGGCTTCGTCCTCGGACGAGCCGAAGTGGGTGACCGCTTCCCAGCCGAAGTAGTCTTGGGTAACAGCTCCTTGGGATCGCAAGCTCTCCGAGAGCGGAGAGCGTTTGAGCGGCGCGGGCTGGGTGGGGGCTGGCAAGTTTCGTTTTCCTAATTGCTGGCGGCGGCGATTGTGGCGCCGGCGGGGCTACATTCTCAGCCGCGCTCCTTCCGGGTCGTAGAACGCCGCTTGCTGTACGCGGGCTTTGGCCGCTTGTCCGTGGACGCGGATGTCGATGATGTTGCCGTCCTCAGCCATCTCGGCCGGCACCCAGCCGAGTCCGACGGCCCGCTGGCTGGCGGGCGAGTAGCGCGCGCTGGTTACGCGTCCGGCGGGCTGGTTGCCGGCCATGATGGCGGCGCCGTCGTCGGGCAGCGAGTCGTCGAGCATGATAAAGCCGATCAGCCGCTCCCGGGCCGGGGTGGTGCTGAGTTTTTCGAGCGCGGCCTTGCCGATGAAGTCCGGCTTCTCGAGCTTCGCCACCCAGGGCATGTCGGCCTCGAAGGGATTGCTCAACGCGTCGGTGTCGACTCCGGCGATGACGTGTTTCTTCTCAAGCCGGAGCATGCGCTGGGCCTCGACGCCGAAGGGCCGAATGCCGAACTCAGCGCCAGCCTCGAGCACGCCGCGCCAGACATGCACGCCGTGCTCGGCCGGCACGTGGACTTCCCAGCCCATCTCGCCGACAAAGCCGATGCGCATGAGAATGGCCGGCACGCCCGCGACGAGGGCCTCGCGGCAGGCCATGTAGCGGAAAGCATCGGTGCCGAGGTCTGCATCGGTGAGGGGGGCCAGCAGGTCGCGGGCGCGGGGCCCGGCGACATTGATGGACGAGCGGCCCGCAGTGACGTCGATGACGTGGGCGTCCCATCCGGAACCGATCAGCCACCATTCGAGCCACTGCACGACGAAATCGAGGTTGCCGGTCGTGGTGGTGAGGAAGTAGCGGTCTTGGGCGAGCCGCGAGATGGTGCCGTCGTCGAGGATGACGCCTGTCTCGTCGCAGATGACGGCGTAGCGGACTCGGCCCACCTTGAGAGTGCTGAAGCGATGGGTGTAAACCTTGTCGAGCAGCTTACCCGCGTCGGGGCCTTTCACTTCGATCTTGCCCAGCGGCCCTACGTCGACCACGCCCAACCGCTGCCGAACGGCATGGTATTCCTGGTCAATACACTCTTGCTCGGCGAGGCTGGGGTCCGGCCGATAGTAACGAGGCCGCTTCCATTGGCCCATGTTCATCCAGACAGCGCCCAGGGCGTTATGCTCATCATGCAGCGGACTGCGGCGAACCGGAGGGCGCCGCGTCCCGGCGAGCGCTCCGAGCGAAACGGGCGGGTTCGGCGGGCGGCTGGTGGTCACTCCGGTTTCGCCCATCGAGCGGCCGGTCTCGCGGGCGCAGACGCCGATGGCCGAGATCTGACACATGCGGCCCTGGCAGGGGCCCATCGAAACGGTCGTGTAGCGCTTGAGCGTTTCGATATGATCGAAACCCTCCCGAACGGCGGCGCGCAGATCGCGTGTGGTCACGTCCTCGCAGAGACAGACGAAACAGCGCTTGGAGTCGGGATAGACTGGCGGGGATGGTGTGGCGGCGGGGGCCAGATGCTGGCCGGTCACCTCGCCAACGGCCTCGACACCAGCAGGCAGATCGGCGGGCAGAAAGGCGCCCGCGGCTTCGTCCCAAGCGAGTCGCGCGCCAGCCTGGTGGAGCAAACCGGCGTTGGGTACAATGTGTCCGCAAACGACGATGAGGTCGCAGGAAAAGTGCGAGCCGCCGGCCCGGATGTCCTGAACGCGGCCCTTGCCCGTCGCCGCGGCGACTTCTTCGAGCGGCACGGTGGCGGCGATGCCGGTTCCGGCGTGTTTGAGCATTGCGGCGATCTCGGCGGCGCGGGGTCCGGCGCCGATGACGACGGCGCGGCGTCCTGGGGAGATGCCGTAGAGGCCGATGAGGCGCTCGACGCCGCTGCTGAGCATGACGCCGACTAGATCATTATTCTCAAACAGGAGCGGTGATTCGCAGGTTCCCGTCGCGACGGTGACGCGCCGGGCTCGCAGATGCACGAGCCGTTCCACCGAATCGGCGTCGCCGCGCGGCCGGTATATTCCGAGCAGATTCCCTTCGTACAGGCCGAAGCAAAACGCGCCGGAAAACACTTCGATGCGTGCTTCGGTCAGGACGAGACGGGCCAGCTCGCTGAGTTGTTCGCTCCCGCCGGGGGCGTAGCGGAGATGGCCTCCGAGTTCGGGCTGATCGTCGATGAGGGTGACGCGCAGGCCCCTCCGGGCGGCCTCAATAGCCGCGGAGAGTCCGGCGGGCCCGCCGCCGATGACCGCCAGATCGGTGTGCAGGTACTGGTGATCGTACTCGGGGGTTTTGGAGGTTTCGGGGGAAGATTGATTCTCGGGGGTAAGTTCCGTGCCCTGGGCAAATGCCTCCATGGTGGGTGGCGCTTTGCCGAGCCCGGCGGCCTTGCGTATCCAGGGCTCGACGAGCCGCCATGCTTCGGGGTGAGTAAAGGTCTTGTAATACCAGCCGACCGGCATGAGCCAGGAAAACTTTTGCGAAACCGAAAGCAGGTCGAAATTGAGCGAGGGGAAGACGTTCTGCGCCTTGACCTCGACCCCTGGGCGGGCCGGCGCCGTGCAGACGCGAACATTCGGGACGCCGCCGACCTCCATGATGCAGTTCGGACACTTCCCGTTGACGCAGAGCAGCCCGCGGGGACGATGGTTCTTGAAGCTGCGCGTGAAGATGCGCACGCCGGCGCGGAACATCGCCGCGCCGATGGTGTCTCCGGGCCGCGCCTCGATCGAGCGGCCTTCGAAGACGAAGGAGAAGGTCGCTTGCGGGGACAGGGTCGCTTCTGGATCAGGGGTCGGCAAGGGGTGAAGGCTCCTTTGGATCTGGCAGATCGGGTGGATCTGGCAGATCGGGTGGACCGGGCGGATCTGGTGGATCGGGCGGATCCAGTTGATCAGGCCGGCCTGCTTGATCGGGGAAACAGGTTTGGATCACTTGATTGGTTCGGGTGTCGCGCTCGGCCTGGAACCATTGCCGACAGCCTAAGCTGTGGAACCACCACTCGGTCTGGGGGCCGGATTCGTTGCGGCGGACATAGTTGTAGCGGTACCACTGCTCGGCAGCCGCGCTCTGTCCATCCCGCGGGCTCTGCCCATCCCGCGCACTCTGCTCATCCCGAACGCCGTGCTCATCCCGCGCGCTGGGTTCGGGACGTTGCAGGACTTCGCCGCCGAAGCGGAAGTCATAGACGCTTCGTTGGCCGCATTCAGGACAAGGGATTAAGAATGACATGATGGCTGGTTGTTTGCGCGGACAGGAATTTCCTAGCGCCCCCAGACACGCCGGGTCCCGGCCAGGGGGATGCCGCAGATGGCGGAGGCCTCGGCGGTCAGGGCGGCCATGTCTTCGGGTTCGAGGTGATGAATGTCGGACTTGCCGCAAGCGCGCGCGAGCATCTGAATTTCGAGCGTCATGGCTCGCAGCAGGTTGGTCACTCGCTCCGCGGCCGGGTCGATCGGGAGGCGCTCCATCAGCTCGGGGTCTTGGGTCGTGACGCCGACCGGACAGCGGCCGGTGTGGCAGTGGTGGCAGAAATGCGGCTCGGCGCCGAGCTTATGATAGTCCTCGATATAGATGGGCTTGTTGCAATTAAGCGCGATCAGCGCGGCCGTGCCGATGTAAATGGCGTCGGCGCCGAGCGCCATGGCCTTGGCCGCGTCTACGCCGTCGCGAATGCCTCCCGAAATGATGAGGTGCACCTCGCCGTAGAGGCCGATGTCTTCGAGCGCGGCCCGCGCTTCGCAGACGGCGGCGAGGGTGGGAATGCCGGTGTGCTCCTGCATGATGGCCGGCGAGGCGCCGGTGCCGCCCTCCATGCCGTCGACGACGACGATGTCGGCGCCGGCCTTGGCGGCGAGCTTCACGTCGTCATATACGCGCGAGGCTCCTAGTTTGACGATGATCGGGACTTTCCAGCCGGTGGCTTCCCGCAACTCCTCGATCTTGATGATCATGTCGTCGGGGCCGAGCATGTCGGGGTGGCGCGCCGGACTGCGCTGATCAACGCCCACGGGCAGGTCCCGCTGTTTGGCGATGGCTTCGGACACTTTCGATTCGAGCAGCAGTCCGCCGGTGCCAGGTTTGGCTCCCTGGCCGATGGTCAGCTCGATGCCGTCAGAGAGCTGCATGTGGTGGACGTTGATCCCGTAACGGGACGGAAGCACCTCGTAGATCAGCGTGCGGCTGTATTCCCGCTCGGCCCCCAGCATGCCGCCGTCGCCGGTCGTGTTCGACGAGCCGATGGCCGTGGCCCCTTTCGCCAGAGCGACTTTGGCGTTGTAGGAGAGCGCGCCCCAGCTCATGCCGGTGATCATGATGGGGGTATCGAGTTCGATCGGTTTTTCGGCGTGGCGGGTTCCGAGCACCGTGCGGGTGCTGCATTTTTCGCGGTAGCCTTCCAGCGGAATGCGGGTTAGCGAAGAGGGCAGAAACGTCAGATCGTCAAAGGTCGCCCAGTGACGCTCGCGCAAGGTTCCGTAGCCCCGAATGCGGTAGATGCCTGTATCGGCCTTGGTCTGAATGTCCTCAATGACGCGCGAGGAAAATATGCCGCTTTCTTGGGGCGTGGGGCGGCGTGGCGATGAATCGGACATGAGGGATTAAAGCGCCTCCTCCCAGGCTTTCCACTCGGCGCGGTCGAAGTTCCAAAGCTTGCGGCCGGAGACGACTTTCTTGAAGGCCTTGCCCCCGGGTTTGGTTTCGCGCAGCGGGCCGGGCAGGTGACGAGCCAGGGTTTGATCGAGAAAATCGATTTCTTCGGGCGAGGGTTGTTCGACGAGGGCATCGTTGCCGAGTTCGGCGATCGTGCCTCCGACGAAGCAGACGGTTTCGTACATGGAGTCGGCGAAGGCCTCAGAGGTGTCGCCGCAGATGATCATCGTCCCCTTCTGGCCCATGAAACCGCTCATGTAGCCGCAACTGCCGGCGACGAGGATCAAGCCCCCTTTCATGGAAACGCCGGTTCGGGCGCCAGAATCACCGTGAATGACGATGGTTCCGCCGCGGATGGCGGCCCCGGCGCTGTTGCCCGCGCTGCCTTCGACAACGATGTCGCCGGTCAGCATCGACTCGGCCAGCCCCCAGCCGGCGCTACCGGTAACACGCACGCTGGCGCCGTCGCCGAGGCCGGCGCAATAGTAGCCGACGCTGCCCTCGAAGGTCACCCGGCCCGGGGTAAGCAGGGCTACGCCGAGATTGTGGCGCGCGGCCGGTGATGTGACAACCACTTGCTCGCCCGCAGCCAGGCGTTGCCGAATCTCGCGATTGATCTCGCGGATCGAGCGTTGCTCGCAGCTTAGTTCCGGCATATCAGCCCTGGCATTTCAGTTTTTCCACACCCGGACTTCTCCAGCCCGTGCTTCACGGACATCGTATGCGCCGGGCATGGCCGCGCGGATGGCGATTTCCTCGGTAGCGATGAGGACCTGGCGATCGGTTTCGGCAAAGACCAAAGGCTTGTGAGCGAAGGCATCCTTGACGAAACCCAGCGCGCCGGCTGTCGCGACCAGGCAACTGAACGAGCCATCGAGATCGGCCAGCGCGGCGGTGAGCGTCTCTTCGAGCGAGAGGCCGCCCGCCATTCTGCCGGCCACGTAGACCGCGATAATCTCCGAGTCGTTGTCGGTGTAGAAACGGACGCCGCGCTGCTCATACTGGCGGCGCAGTTTGTGGTAGTTGGTGATGTGGCCGTTGTGCACGATGGCCAGATCGGGACAGCCATGAGCCCAGAAAGGCTGGGAATGGCTGAGATCGACTTTCGATTCGGTGGACAGCCGGGTGTGGCCGATGCCATGGGATCCGCGAGTCTCCGAGACCCGAAACGTTTCGTCGAGGCGGCTGGGCGAGCCGACTTGCTTGACGATTTCCAGAGAGCGGCCCATGCTAACGACCTCCACCTCTGGCGAGACAGCTTCGAGCACCGCGGCCAGTGCCCGGTGATCGACCCCGCCGTCGATCTTGAAACGCAGATAGGCTCCGGTTTCGGTGATGTCGCGGGGTTCGGCGAAGGCGGCGGCGCGGCGAGTGATCTCTTCGGCGCGGCTGGGCGAGCTGCTGGGCGAGTTTGGGTTGTCTCCGAGTTTGATGCGGAGCACCAGATCATTGTCAGTCGCTGGACCGAACAAGGCGACGCCGGCGGAGTCGGGCCCCCGACTGTCGAGAGCTTTGAGCATGCCGAGAACGGTCGCGCCCATGACGGGTCCGCCCGGGGCGCGGTCTTCGTTTGATTTATCCCAGTATCCGGCTATGCCGCACATCTTGGTTGTAGTCCATTCGGAGCTGGAAGGCGTGAAAAAATGCTGGGACAGCCAGCCGCCCATCGCCTAAGTCCTTGCGACTCAGAGAGCGTTTCGCCAGCGTTTGTGGCAGTCCCGATTTTTTCACGCCTTCCAGCCCACGATCCAACAGGAAGCCTAGTATACAACGATGGTTACCGGAATGACTCGATGTAGCGCCGCGCCCGACGGATTTCCGCGGTGACCTCGGCGGTCGTGCCGAGGATCGGGATGCCCCTGGGGAAGGGGTGCATGAAGATGGAAACGAATCCTCCATAGCCGGTTTCGGCCAGCGCCGAGACGATCGGGCCGAAGTCGAGCGGTCCGCGGCCGGGCATTTGGAGGAGTTCGTCCTGCTTGGGCAGCTTGCCCGAGCCCTTGCCGTGCTGCCAGGCGTAGAACATCAGCATCCGCTCACCGAGGGTTTTGATGAGGCTGGCGACGAGTTGCGGATCTTGGTCAAGGTGATACGGGGCCAGGGCGATGCCGAGATGCTTCGACGGCGCGAACTCGGCCAGCCATTTGAGCGAGTCAGGCGAGTCGATGAGGCTGTTTCCGTGGTTCTCGATGCCGATGGCGACGCCTGCCTGCCCGGCGGCGGCAATGTGCGGCTTCATCTGTTCGGCGAAGGCTCGGACGGCCTGCTTGAGTTCGGGGCCGGAGAGATTTTTCAGGCCGCGGCCGCCGCAGATCAGCAACTCGGCGCCGAGTTGGCGCGCGACTTGCATTTCCGGCTGCAGAGCGAAGGGGCCGAGGTCGTAATGCGTCAGCACACCGAGCTTGACCCCGTGGGTGTCGAGCAGCTCGGCGAAGCGGCGGTGGCCCATCTGCTCGATTTGCTCTCGCTGATTGCCGTGGCTGCGCGGCCAGATATCGATGGAGTTGGCGCCGATCTTGCGAACCTCGGGGAGGATTTCGGCGATGGCGGTGGTGCCGTACATGCAGGAGGAGAGCGTGTAGCGGAACGGCGGTTTGGAGGAGGCCGGCCAGACAGGCATCGACTGGGAGGCGAGCAGGGTTAGGGCGCCGAGGGAGAACTCCCGGCGGGTTTGGTGGCGGCTCCCTGTGTTTCCCTCTTTGCGGTTTGCGGCTGCCATGCGGGTATCGATCCTAGCACGCCACCGAACCAATGGCGAGCGCTAATGACGGTGGGCTGATGACGGGGGGGCTGGATGGACGCGGGGTTCGGCCTGCTTCTCACCTTGCGCCGACGGGCCGGGAGCGGTCGCGCACGATGGTTTGGGATGCGTGATACTTTGGAACAAAGCAAACGGAGGAACGAGATACTGTGGTTGAAAAGCCTAGAACACGGCGAGTTACAAGCCTAAGGCAAGCCGTCATTTCCGCGTGCGTTGTGGTCTTGCCCATCTTGTTGCTCCCTGTGGACTGCGCTCCCGGCGGACAGGAAGAAGCGCCGCCCGGGGCGGCCCCGATTCGAGTCTCCGACTCCTTGTTCGATCGGCAGGCCGTAGGGACGATGGGGCTGCCAGAAATCAAAGGTAAGCAGGCCCTTCTTTATCGCGCGGCCGAGGATGGCTACAAGTTCTGCCATCACCCCAACCTCACCCTCTATAAGAACCGCCTTTACGCCATGTGGTCCAACGGCATTGCCGGTGAGGACGAGAACGGGCAGCGAGTTCTCTATTGCCACACATCGGACGGCGTGAACTGGACTGAGCCGGAGGTTCTCGCCGAGGACCCCGATGGGCCCGACGGCCGGCTGGCTTGCGTCGCGGCCGGATGGCACGTGGCGGGGGACACGCTCGTTGCCTACAACACGGCCATCGTGGATAAAGCTCCGATTCACCCGGACAACGTGCTTTTCGCGAGAACACCGGTCGACGGCGAGACTTGGGGAGAGCCGGCGAAAATTACCGAGGGGTTCTTTATCGAGCGTCCCCGACTCAGAAGCCTTTGCGTATCCCGAGCCGAATTGGTTCCTTCGGCTGGACAACACCGTCGTGATGCTGTTTCGCACGAAGAACGAGAACGACCGGCTCTATGCCGCCACCAGCTCCGACAACGGCGCCTCGTGGACTCAGCCGATTGAGACGAACTTTCCGGACTCCACGGCGCGATTCAGCGCGGGCAATCTTCCCGATGGATCCGCCTTCGTCATCAGCAATCCGGGGCCTCATCTGGTACGAATTCCCCTCACGATCGCCCTCAGCAAGGATGGCGTGCTCTTCGACCGCGCTTTCGTGATCCGCGGCGAACCCACCGAACCGCGCTGGGAGGGGCTTTACAAGCTTCGCGGCTGGCAGTACCCCTCGGCGCTGGTATGGAACCAGCACCTCTACGTCGCCTATTCGATTAACAAGGAAGACATCGGCGTCACACGGATCGCTCTTGTGGATTTGATGTAGCGTGCAGTGTTCGGGTCAGCAAACACCCTCCCCCAGCAACGGGTTCCCGGAAGTACGGAAACTGTAGAATAGTGGCGTGACCACGAGCTTTTCCGACCGCCTCAAATCCGAATCACCGCTCACCGGGAGCTGGTGTACGTTTGCGAGTTATGCGAGCGCGGAGGTGATGACGCATCTTGGCTTCGATTTCTTGGTGCTCGATATGCAGCACTGCGAATTGACGCAAGCCGACTTTCCGGCGGTTCTCGGGGCGTTTACCAGTAGCGGTGTTACGCCGGTCGTGCGGGTGCCCAGCAACGATTACCACATCATCAACTGGATGATGGATCAGGGCGTTGGGGCGGTGATGGTTCCGATGGTGAATTCGGCCGGGGAGGCAAGGCGGGCGGTCGAGGCGGCCAAATTTCCGCCGCTCGGCAAACGCAGTTTCGGACCCTATCGCGCGGCACGCTACAGCTTCAAGGCCGCCGAGTACATGAGCGAAGCCGACCACCTGGCGACGCTCATCATCCAGATCGAGAGCGAGCAGGCGGTAGACGAGATCGGCGAAATTTTGGCCGTGCCCGGCATCGACGCGGTTTTTGTCGGCCCAAACGATGTTGCTTTTTCGAGGCTGGGGCCGGGCGAATCGATCACCGTGCCCGGTGGCGGGAGTAGTGGGGGCGGGGGTGGCGCCCAGCAATGGACGGCCTTCGCTCGCGGGCCGGAGGTGCTGGCGCTATGCGATCGAGTATTAGCAAGCGCTCAGCAGGCGGGCATTCCCTTCGGCATGACGGCCGGCACGATGGCGGAAGTCAAACATTGGCACGAGAAGGGCGCGGCGTTCATGACGCTGGGCTGCGACTTCCTGTTCATGCGATCGGGCGCGGAAACAATGCGGGCGGGCGGCTGAGCAACGAGCCGGGCTGGGCGGATCGTTGCTTCGAGTTCGAGCCTTGCGGGGTCAGGGCCTATTTTGTCTCTTCGCCGATCAGCGCGAATGCGACGACGTTGACGGCCGAGCAAACCGCGATGTACTGCTTCCCGTTTATGGCGTAACTCATGGGCGAGGCCGAAATTCTCGCGCCAGTGTTGAAATGCCAGAGGGGCTTGCCGGTATTGATTTCTAGCGCCGTCATGAATCCCTGGTCGTCGCCGGCGAAGAGCAGGCCTCCGGCGGTGGAAACCAGTCCGGCGCCATAGCTGCGCGAGTTGACTTGCTTGTACTCCCACTTGCGCTCGCCGGTGGCCAGTTCGAGCGCGCGGACGTACATCTGCCAAGGATCACTGGGCGCTTCATTGTATCCAGTGGCGGAGTAGTTGTATCCGCCGGGACGAAACTCCTGCTTGGCCTTGTAACTGACTCCGCAGCCTTCCTTCACCGCCACGTAAAACAGTTTCGTCACCGGATTGTAAGCCGGGGACATCCAGTTGGTGGCGCCCGAGGTTGAGGGGCAGACGAAGTTGCCTTGCAGGGTCGGCTGGACGCCGGGCACGCGGATCGGCCGGCCTTTTTCGGTCAGTCCGATGGCCCAGTTCAGTTTGTCGATAAACGGCGAACCGTGCAGGAATTCGCCGGTGACGCGGTCGAGAACATAGTAGAACCCGTTGCGGTCGGCGTGCAGCATGAGCTTGCGCATCTTACCCTTGAAGGGCGCGTCGACCAGAACGGGAATTTCAACCGAATCCCAGTCATGCAGGTCATGCGGGGTGAACTGGAAGTACCACTTGAGCTTGCCGGTATCGGCGTCGATGGCGACCATCGACTCGGTGTAGAGGTTGTCGCCCTTGCGGGGTTCGCCGTCAAAATCCGGCGCCGGATTTCCGATCCCCCAATAGAGCAAGTTCAATTCCGGATCGTAACTGCCGGAAAGCCAGGTCGCCCCGCCCGCGGTTTTCCACGAATCGCCGGCCCAAGTCTCATTTCCCGGTTCGCCAGGGCGCGGAATGGTGTGGAATCGCCAAATCCTTTCTCCTGTCTTGGCGTCGTAGGCATCGAGGACGCCGTTGAGCCCGTGGTCCCCGGCGGCGTTGCCGACGATGATCTTGCCATCGATCACGAAGGGAGCGGCGGGAGAGGAGAAGCCGTCCTCGGAGTCGAGGATTTCCGAGTCCCAAACGACGCTGCCGGTGCGGGCGTCGAGAGCCACCAGGTGGGCGTCGGGAGTGGTGACATAGACAAGGTTGCCGAGCACGCCGACCCCGCGGTTATTGCCCCGCTGGATGGCGGGCACGCGGCGCCATTTCCAGATCACGCGGCCGCTGCGCGCGTCGAGCGCGTAGACCTCGTTCGGCTGGGTGACGTACATCACGCCATCAACGACAATGGGGACGCTTTGCAGACGACGCGCGCCGGGCATGGGGAAGATCCAGGCCGGAGCCAGCCTGGCGACATTGCCGGTATCGATCCCGGTGAGCGGACTATGGCGCTGGGAATCGAAGGTGCGTCCGTAGGTCAGCCAGTTTTCCGGCGGGGGGTTGAGCAGGTCCTGGTAGGTGACCTCGCCGGCCTCGCAAAGCGAGGGGCAGAGCAGGAATCCGATGACGAGCGCGGTGGCCAGGCCGGCTCGAAGCGCGCGGGCGGGGAAACCGGGGCGTCCTCTCTCAAAATCCACTCTGTTAAGATCCCTTTTGTCAAAACCCCTTCTATGAAAACCATCGTCGCTGGCTGTTTGTCGCCGTGGCATTGGATCACTCATCCTTTGGGGAAACTGGCGGCCGGGAACACTCTAGGGTCGGCGCCGGGCTCCTGGTCCTCTGGCGGCTGCTCCGGGAGGCCGCAGCGTCAAGCGGCTCAGGAATGCTATCAGGTTCTGAAATTCGTCTTTGTCCAGCCGCTGGCCGTAGTCAGCCGGCATGAGCGACTTCTCGCCGAAGACAATGGTCTCGATCTGGCCGGCGGCGAAGAGGTGCAAGCGATTGTCGTCGCCGATCATTTGCAGCGAGAAGTTATGCTCGTTCTTGCTGACGCCGGAGAGCTTGCGGCCGTCTTTCGTGGTCACGGTAACGGGGCGATATCCCCGCGACGGACGAGGTTTAGCGACGGTAAGCGATTCCTGAATCTTCTTGAGGGACATCTGAGAGCCGAGGTTGCTGAGGTCGGGCCCCGGGAGGCCGCCACGGCCGCGAATGGTGTGGCAGTCGCCGCAGCCGCCCTTGCCCCAAAAAACATCCGCGCCGCGGGAGCGGTCCCCCTCGACCGGCACGTCGATCGCCTTGGCGCGCATCGTTCGAATCCAGGCAACAATCTTCCAGGCGTCGCTGTCGTCGAGGTTCATGGGTGGCATGCCGCTGCCGGGAATGCCCGCCTGGATGGCGTCGAACAGCTCCTGGGGCGTTCGGCGGAGGTAGCGGCGCTGGGCGGCCATGGCGGGCGCGCGGTCGCCGGCGACGCCATCGATTCCGTGACAGGCGGTACAAAACTTGTTAAAGACCAGGCGGCCTTCGATGCTCGTTTCCCGGCGACTATCGAAAGAGTCCCGAAGTGCGCTATCCTGGGCAGAGCTAGGCGCTGGGGCCGAGAACAGCAGCGCCAGGCAGCAGCCAACGGGAATGACGGATTGAAGCATACGGGCTCTCCTAGATGATAGCGAACGGCGATCTATTTGTTCCAGATGCAAAGGATCGTTGGAAATCCGCCGATATAGACCTATAGGAGCATTCAGTCTAGGGTGACCCCCGTGGCGAGTGCGAGCATAGGAGACGGGCGCCGCGCCAAGCGGGCTCTGCGAGAGAGCCGCGAGCCGCGAGGCGCGGGGGTAGTAAAGGTTCGGCTTGCCGAAGGGAAGCCCTGTAGGTTCAATCACTTGCTGTCGTATCTCGGGCCAGGAGCGCGGCGTGGAATCGTAGGATTCCCGATGACGAAAGGCCCTGAGGAAAGGCATGGCTGGTGGGGCATCTGCTGCGATGCCAGTACTATGGAATGGTTTAGCAACGTTTTTGCATCTCGGAGCATCCAATAGAAGAGGCGGCGTATGAGCGCATTTGATCTAGATAACAGGAAGCGGGTCGCTTCCGAGGGGCCGGTTTCGCCGGCCGGCGACCCGGCGGAGTTGGGCGGAGGCAAGGTTCGCGCCCGTGACCGCGAGATGGAACTCGAATCCGAGGTTTTGGAGGCTTCGCCGGCCGAAGACAGCGTACGCCTGTATCTTTCGGAAATGGGAACGGTCGCCTTGCTGAACAGGGCGGGCGAGATTCGTCTGGCGAAGCGGGTCGAGCGGGGCAACGGCCGTGTCGTGCGAGCGCTGGCCCGAACGCCCTGGTTGTGGGCGAAGTTCCTTCATTTCCATGAGCTATTTCAGGACAATCAAAGCCGCGCCCGGAACCTTGTGGAAGTCGAAGGATCGGGCAACGATCCGCAGGCACGGGCCAGGAGTGTGGCCAAGGTTCGGCGGCAGGTCAGGCGCATACTGAGGCTGCTGCACGAGGCCGAGACCATCGCGCTCGAGGTGGGAAGCCGGCGGAGAACGACCAAGGCGGTGCGGCGAGCGGATTTCTTCCGTCTGGCGAGAAAGCGAGTGGAGCTTTTCCGGGCCATCCGGCGGACATCACTCAAGTTTGACGCCTGGACGGCATTGGCTAACGAGTTCGAGCGGACTCTGCCCGAACTGCTCAAGGAAGCCGACCGCGCCAAGCGGCGCAAGGCGAAGAAGGCGGCCAGCGGGCCGCTCCCCGAGGACCTGACGCGGGACGATCTTGTCACCGTGCTTACCAGGCGGGAGGTTCGCAGGGCTCTGGCCGGCGTAAAGGCAGGACGGGCCGAAGCGGACCAGGCACGGGGGGCGCTGGTCGAGGCCAATCTTCGCCTCGTTGTCTCGGTGGCGAAGAAGTACGTCAATCGCGGACTGCACCTGCTCGATCTGGTGCAGGAAGGCAATATGGGACTGATCCGGGCGGCGGAGAAGTTCGACTACCGCCGCGGATTCAAGTTTTCGACCTACGCGACCTGGTGGATCCGGCAAGCCGTGACACGGGCGCTGGCCGATCAGTCGCGCACCGTGCGGGTGCCGGTGCACATGCACGAGCAACTCAACAAGTTCCTGCGGGCGCTCCGCAAGCTCGAAAAGGACCTGAGCCGTCCGCCGACCAACCAGGAAATCGCCGCGCAAATGGAAACCGATGTGGCGCGGGTGGAAGAGTTGCGCTCGATTTCGCGCACGCCGGTGTCGCTGAAGACCCCGGTCGGGCGCAGCGGCGAGTCAGCGCTCGAGGATCTGATCGAGGATCCGGGCAGCGCCTCTCAGGTGGATGCGGTGCTGGCCTCGGACGTGAAGGAAAAGACGGCCGACGTGCTCGGAACGCTCTCTCCCAGCGAGGAGAAGGTTCTGCGGCTGAGGTTCGGAATCGGCTACGAGCGCGAGCATACCCTGCAGGAGATCGGGCGCGAGTTCGAGGTAACGCGCGAACGCATTCGCCAGATCGAAGCCAAGGCGCTGCAAGCGCTGCGTGATCCGGCGCGCGCCCACAAGCTGCGGCAACTCCTGATGTCGTCTACTTCCTAAACCAGGTCCGGGGGGCCGTCAGGGCCCCCCGCGTTCCCCTCGAGCAAACCTCGGTCGTTTCCCCTGGCTCCCGAAGCCGCCGAGCGTGAGGCAGCGTTCCGTGCCCGCGGTGCTGGACGGTCATGCGTTCGCCGGCCAACAGCCAAAGCGGTCCGGCAGAGTTGCACCCCTTCACGACGGACCGGCGAAGTGCTCGCCGGCGGCCGCCTGGCCGCTTCATCGCTTGGCAGGCGCCAGCCCGCATTTCTCACCACCTGACGACCGAAGCACGCGACAGGCCCGCCATTCCTTCGTTGCGCTTGCTCGCCGTGCTCAACGCAGGGTCAAGTACGCCTGCGCTCGTCAAGCGGCGCGCGCCTCGTACTGACGGGCCTCTCACGCACTTCGCCCCTCCACTTCACCGGGCCACGTAGTGAGAAAAGCGGGCTAGGGCTGATCTTCTTCCCTGTGCCGCGAGCCGGCCGGGCGCTCGATTTCGGTGCTGGAATCTTCCATTACCGTGTACTCGCCCTCGATCACCTCGGCCCGCTGATCGGCGGGGTCCTGCGCGCGGGATCGGGATGGTGAGGATCGTGAGGGGGACGATTTGATTCGCCACCAAAATCGGAAAGCGGTGATGAGGCCGAAGATCGCCAGGAAGCCGAGGACGAACGCCAGAAAGAAGAAACCCAGGATCACGACCAGCGCGGCGCCCAAGACCGACAGGGCGCGCCCGAGCCACCCCCGCGTCCAGCCGGACGGGGAGTGCTGGCCGAAGGTGGAGTGAAAATGTATCGGCATGAGGGGCGCGGCCAGGTGGCGGACACCGCCGCTGGTTCGTTCTGACATAATCGCATCTTATGCGCGCATCACGTGTTCGGTTTCGGGTTCTGGCGATGCTGTTCCTGTTCTCCACGGTCACCTATTTGGACCGGGTCTGCATCTCGAGCGTCAAGACGCCGATGTCGGCCGAGCTGGGGCTCTCGAATGCGGAGATGGGCCTGGTCTTTAGCAGCTTCACGCTGGCCTACGGACTGTTCGAGATCCCGGCCGGCTGGCTGGGCGACCGCTTCGGTCCGCGCATGGTGATCGCGCAGATCGTCTTCTGGTGGTCGGCGCTGACCGGACTGACCGGCGTGGTCCGAAACTACACGGCGCTGCTGGGCGTGCGGTTCGCTTTCGGGGCGCTGCAAGCCGGCGCCTATCCGAACGCGACTTGCGTCATCCGGCGATGGTTTCCGGCCGAAGAGCGCGGGCGGGCGCAGGGCGTGGTCTGGATGGCGGCCAGCGTCGGCGGCGCTCTGGCTCCGTTCATCGTCACGCCGATTTTGCGCGGCTATGGCTGGCGTGCGGTGTTTTACCTGTTCACGGTCTTTGGGGTCTTATGGGTTGCGGCATGGTATGCCTGGTTTCGCGACAACCCTTCTGAGAAATCGGGAGTGAACGAAGCGGAGCTGCGGCTGATTGGACCTCCGGTGCCGGCAAAGCCGCATGGCAACTTACTGCGCATGGCCCGCGGCAGAAATATGTGGGCGATCATGGCCATGTATCACATCAGTTGTTACGGCTCGTACTGGTTTATTTTTTGGCTGCCGAGCTACTTGCTCGAATCCAAGGGACTGGAGGACTTCGCGCCATACGCGGCGGCGCCTTTTGTGCTTGGAGCGATGGCAAACTACCTCGGAGGATATTCGACCGACCGCCTGGTGCAAAGGTTCGGGCTGAAATTCGGCCGCCGGGTGATCGGCCTGGCTGGAGGTGTCGGGGCGGCGATCTGCGTTCTCGGGGCGATCTACATCGAGAACCTGATGGTGGCGATGCTCATGCTGGCGATTGGATATTCGGCCATCTCCTTCGCGCTGCCCAACTCATGGGCGGTCTGCCTGGATGTGGGCCGGGACTATGTGGGGACGGTGAGCGGCGCGATGAACACCGCCGGGCAGCTCGGAGGCACGGTGGCGCTGGCGGCGATCGGCTACGCGATCGACGCCTGGGGATGGGACGCGCCGCTTTACGGGGTGGCCGCGGCTTATTTCACCGGGGCTCTCTTCTGGCTGTGGATCGCCCCGACCGAGCCGGTGATCCCCGAATCGAGCGAGGCTTGATTCCGGGACGGCCGCGCGGCGGTGCCAGATGGGGGGCGCGATGAGGCCGGCGGATGCCGAGGCGAAGACGCTTTACAGATGATCTATTACTCTGCTCAGCGTTGATAGATTTTGATGCGGGATCCGCTGTGTTGCTTTTGGGGCCTTGTCGTACCGTTACTGGGTCGTACCGCTGCTGGGTTTCCAGGCGGTTACAAGCTGGTGGCGATGGTTAAGCAAGCGCGCTCTTCCGGCTCATCACATAGCTGATGATGAAGCCGTTGATCGTGATGAATATCGGCACCACTACCGTTGGCGCCAGAGCCATCGGATATTCGAACATGGACACCATGTCCGGCGTCGAATGGATGATGTGCCAGGGGCCCGGTATGCCAAGGTTCATCAGAATCTGGCCGCCAGGCACGATGATCACGAAACCGTAGACGTTGAGCGCGAGGACCCATTTCAGGTCCAGCGATTTCTGATAGAGCAGATATCCCGCCAACAGCGACAGCGCTCCGAAGACAAGATCGGGAATCGCAAGATAAAAGGCGATCTCAGCCGAGAACTCCCCCTTCAGACCCTTAATGATCCCGCCGATGGCCAATACCCGAAGACCTTCGAACAGCACGATCTTATGCAGTCCGGCGGCGTCTATCACACTATTGATGGAATCCCTAAAGTCGGACGAAAGGCCCCAGGGGACCATAAGGACAAGCACAGGCGCCATTGTGACCCAAAGGCCGGGAAGTCTCTCCAAAACCGCGGGCTGTGTATAGACCCCCTTGAGGGCAAGCCAGGCGCTGATCGGCCCACACAAGACCAGCAAGGCGATCACGATATAGAGCGGCCGCGCCCGGCCGGGCGACAGTCTATTCGCGCGCTGCGCGCCACGCACCGCAAGGGCCATGAAGACGATCTGCGTCACGAATAAGAATGGAAGGGTCGAGTTCCCCATAAAACCTCCTAACCGATCGTCTTGACCGTCTCTTTCCGCTCGCGCCAACAATAGCTGATGACGTCGGGGAACTCAAAGGTCTACTTCGCCATTAACTCGAGCACGGCCGCCGTCATGGCTTTCGTGCCGGCCTCGAGCGCCGGCTTGGGATCGGGCGCGTAGATCGACGAATGCAGCGACGGCAGAGGGGGGCCGCCGGGTCGCATTGAGGCTGCCATCGTTTCCTTGGCCACGGTGCCGACGCGGAACATGAAGATGGGCGTGCGAGGTTTCTCGCGGCCGAAGCGGCCGAAGTCCTCTCCGCCCATCTCCTGGTCGCGCTCGACGACCTGGCTCTCGCCGAGCAGGCGGTTCCAGACTGGCAGCATGCGCTCGACGAGCTTGGGGTCGTTGTAGGTGGCCGGCGTGTACTCTTCATTGGCGAGCGTCATGGTGGGTTCGCGGTCCGGTGGCACGCCGGCGGCGCGCGCCATTCCCACGGTGATGCGGCGAATGGCGTCGAGAATGAGCTTGCGCGATTCGTCGCTGTAGGAGCGCACGGTGAGTTGCAGCTTGGCCTCGTCGGGGATGATGTTGTGCTTCGTGCCGGCGTGAATGGAGCCGACCGTCACCACGCCGGCGTCGATGGGGCGGAGTTCGCGGCTCACGATCGTCTGAAGGCCGAGGATCACCTGGGCAGCGATGACGATCGGGTCTCGGGTCTTATGCGGATAGGCGCCATGGCCGCTCACGCCGCGGATGGTAATGTCAACCGTGTCCACATTGGCCAGGACGAAGCCGGCGCGATAGCCGATCTTGCCGGCTTCGAGCGCGGCGTCGGTGTGCATGCCGAGGGCAAAATCAGGACGCGGCCATTTTTCAAACAGTCCGGCCTCGAGCATGTGGCGGGCGCCGGTGCCGCGCTCCTCGGCCGGCTGGCCGATCATGATCAGCGTCCCGGCCCAGTTGTCTTTCATTTGGCTCAGCAGACGGGCGGCTCCGACGAAGGAACTCATGTGAATGTCGTGTCCGCAGGCATGCATCACGGCGACGTCGTTGCCCTGGTCATCGGTGGCGCGCTGGTCCGAGGCGTAGGGCTTGCCGGTTTTCTCCAGCACCGGCAGACCATCGAGATCGGTGCGCACCATGACGGCCGGGCCGGCCCCGTTTTTCATCACGGCCACGAACCCATGACCGCCGATGCCGGTTGTGATGTCAAAGCCCAAGGGTTTCAATTCAGAGACCAGACGCGCCGCGGTCGCTTTTTCCTGATAGGAAAGCTCTGGATGGGAATGCAGGTGCTTATAGAGTTCGACGAGCGACGGCAGTTCCCGGACGGCGAGCTGGCGGATGCGGTTGTTGAGGTCTTGCGCCGGCAGCGCAGCCGTGAAAATGATGATAGTGAATAGAGCGCGAATGGTCATGATGCCCCCAATGGTGAGGTCATTTTACCAAGCCGGTGGATCTGACAAGTGGCGGAGAATACAGGCGGCAGTGGCTCGGCTTTTTCTATGAGCGCTGTGTGAAATAATGAGGTGATATGGCTTGTCTGTTTCTTCGGGCTCGCCATCCGCGTCCCGAGAGCCGGTCTTGAGCCCATCCACGGTGTTCTTGCCGGCGGGACCCACGACGAGTTCCGCAATCCGCATGGCGTTACTCTACTTTCGACAGTTTCTCGCCGCGCTGCGAAGAGAGGGGCCGGGTGCGACGATTCGCCGCTCGCGTGAACATTTTGCTCGTCTGCTGGTCTCCCATGGGAATCTGCCCGAAAGAGTGGAGGCGCTTGAGGCGCTGACCGACCGGCAGGCCGAGACGATCACGAATCTTCTGGAGTCGATGGCGGCCGCGCCAAAAGCGCAGCCGCGAAAATCTCGATCATCCTGCCGGTTTGGAACCGGGCACGTCTGCTGCCGCGCGCGATCGAAAGCGTCTTAGCGCAAAGCTTGCAGGCTTGGGAGTTGATCGTCGTCGATGACGGCAGCACCGACGGAAGCGAGCGGGCGGCGGGCCCCTATTTGTCCGACACGAGAGTTCACTTGTTTCGCCGGGAACACCGAGGTGTATCGGCGGCACGCAACTACGGACTCGAACACAGCACGGCTCCGCTGATCGGATATCTGGATTCCGACTGCAAGCTCTATCCGCGGGTACTCGATGAGGTCGTGGCCGCGATGACGGCCGCTCCCGAGGCGGACTGTCTCTACTGCGGACAGCATTGGGTGGACCGAGAGAGTGGAGAAGCCAGTATACTGGCGGACGTCTTCAGCCGCCAGGCACTGCTCGGCATGCGCACGCGGCTGGATCTGAATGTATTTTTTCACCGCCGGGCTCTGTACGAAAAATACGGAGGGTTCGACCCGGATCTGCGGCGGCTGGTGGATTGGGATCTGATCCTTCGATATACGGCGGAGCGGCCACCGTTGCGAATTCCCTACATCGGAAGCTACTACGAGGCCGGCGTGGAGCCGCGCATCTCCAACATGGAGCCGCTGGAAGAGAACCAGATCAAGGTGCTGACCAAGCACACGGGGAGCGGGAGACGTCCGCCGCGCGTGCTCTACGCCCTGGACCAGTATCCGCAGCTTAGCGAGACCTATATTTCGACCGAAATTGATTTCATGTGCCGGCAGGGCGTCGACGTGATCACCTGGTCGGCCGTGCCGGCGCCAGTGCCCTACCCGGTGGACCATCCCGTGCTGCGAGGCCCGCTGGAGCGCGCGATCCGGCGAACACGGCCGGACCTAGTTCATACCCACTGGCTGCACCATGGCCGGAATATCTTGCCGGCAGTGGCGGCGGCCGGGCTCCAACTGACGATTCGAGGGCATGGCTTTGAATTCGATGCGGGACTTGTGAAAACTCTCGCCAAGTCTCCCGGCCTGGCCCGTATGTATGTGTTCGAGCATCTGATCACGCCCGACATCGCATCGGAAAAGGTGCGGGCGGTTTCGGCGGCGGTGCGACTGGAGCGATTCGCGAGCAAGTATAAGGATGTCCGGATGGTGCTCCGTCTGGGCACGGCGCTGCCAAGCAAGGAGATGCGGCTATTTCTTGAGGCCGCTCAGGAGCTGCCCGAGTTTCGTTTTCTGCTGGGAATCGTCCGTTCCAACGGCATCCCGGAACATGTCGAAGAGATCCTTGCCTTCAATGAGCAACTACCCAGGCCGGTGGAGATCCTGGTGAACATCCCCCACGAGCGAGCCCGCGAACTGACCCGAGAGGCGGGAATCTATCTGCATACATGCGGCCGGGGGGAAGTCTTCGGGATGCCGATTTCGATGATCGAATCACTAGCGGCGGGATCGTACGTTTTGGCCCGGCGGCGGCCCGAGGCCGATAGCTATCTCGGCGGCGCGGGACGCCTCTACGGCGACAGGGAAGAGGCCGTCTCGCAGATCCGCGAGACACTCGAGTGGGATGACGCCAGGTGGGAGAAACAGCGTGAGGCGTCGGTCGCGAGGGCGCGGCTGTTTTCCGAAGAAATTATCTTCGCGCCGATTTTGGAGGATTGGCGCCGCCTGGCGGCCGAGGAAACGCTTCTGGATTGAC
This sequence comes from Bryobacterales bacterium, assembly GCA_965238045.1. Classification (GTDB taxonomy): domain Bacteria; phylum Acidobacteriota; class Terriglobia; order Bryobacterales; family UBA6623; genus CBDEGU01. The sequence continues at coordinate 110,795 of CBDEGU010000005.1, forward strand.
GGCTGGGAGAAGCAAGGCCGCTCGGGCTCGGCAGTGCGGGGCGGGGTAGGATGGAGCAGGGCGGCGCCAAATCCCGGCGCCGGGCGGTGGAATGCTTTCTCGGGAGGGAGCGTTGTCATGAGAGGACGCGAGTGGATGGCGGCGGCTGGACTCACTGCAACGGTGTTGTCGGGGCTGGCGGGCGCGGCGGAAATTCCGGACAGGCGATCGGCCAGGAATCCCATCGTTCGCGTGGTCACGATCAGCCAGAACGGCCTTCGCGGGCCGGATCCCGAACGGCTGGCCGCTACGATGGTTCGGCTGGACCGGGCAGCTTCGTTTCGGCCGGATATCGCGGTGCTGCCCGAGGTGTTTCTTCCCGATACCGAAGAGACGGTGCCCGGGCCGGTTACCGAGCGGCTGGCCAAATGGGCGCGCAAGAATTCGTCGTATGTCATGTTCGGTCTCAAGACGCGCAGCGAAGGCAAGCTTCTCAATTCGGCGATCTTGCTCGACCGGCAAGGCCGCGTGATGGGGCAATATCACAAGAGCCACCCGACCGAAAATGAATTGAGGAAGGGTATCTCGCCGGGAGACAAGGACCCGCTTGTTTTCGAGACAGCTTTCGGAACGATCGGCGTTCAGATCTGCTTCGACGTTAATTGGCGGGAAGACTGGAAGCGTCTCAAGGAGAAGGGCGCAAGCGTCGTCTTCTTCCCGGCGGCCTATCCGGCGGCGCGCCAGCTTGCGGCGCTGGCTCTGATGAACGAGATGTTCATCGTATCGTCGGTTCAGGACCGCCACGCGCGGATTTACGACATCACTGGAGACGTGCTCGCCGCCTCGGGAAAGTTTCAGCACTGGGCGGGCATGGCGCTGCCGCTCGGCAAGCGTCTGTTTGAGATCGACTTTCACGTCAAGAAGATCCGGGCGATTCAGAAGAAGTACGGCGACAAGGTCGAAGTGAAGTGGTATCACGAAGACGACTGGGTCACGCTGGCGTCGCTGGACGCGGATCTGACCGTGGACGATCTGATCGAGGAATTCGGCCTGACGCCGCTGGCGGCCTATCGCGAACGGGCGTCGCGGGCGATCGAATCGGCGCGGAAATAGCTGTTGCGGCGACGGGAAGATGCAGCAGAAGACATGCTGACGGCGCTTCCGCGCAAAGATGCGGAAGGGGATACGGAAGGGGCCACCGAACGCGCTGACGTTGTCTGCCAGCGGGCTCTTTAGGCGCCGGCGGGTACAGCGCGACCGGTCCCCGCGCGCCGCGGTGTCTCGGCGAGCGTTTGCTGAATCAGCGCGATGGCCGCCCCGGGGCTGAACGGTTTCCGCAGCAGTGCCCGCACCCCCATGTCTTGGGCGGCCTCCTCCGTAATCATCTCGGTAAATCCAGCCATGAGGATGACGGGTATGTCCGGCCGAATGCCTATCAGCGCGCGTGCCAGATCGATGCCGCTCAACTCCGGCATGCTTACATCGGAAAGCACGAGGTCGAACTCGCCGGGCCCGGACCGGAACAATTCGAGTGCTTCTTCACTGCTGGTCAGCGCTAGTACGTGATATCCTTGGCGCTCAAGCATTCCGCGGCCCAGCTTGATGATTGGTTCTTCGTCGTCCACGACGAGAATGCGCTCGCCGCCCGCAGAACGGGAGGGCGCCGCCGCAGTCGCGGATGCCTCGCGGGCGCCGGTCTGGGGCAGATACACACGGAAGGTGGCGCCGGCGCCCGGCTTGCTGTCCACTTCGATCACGCCGCCGTGGCTGGTGACGATTTCGTGGACGACCGAGAGTCCCAGTCCGGTTCCCTCGCCCTGGCACTTGGTGGTGAAAAAGGGGTCGAAGATGTGCTTCTGCACGGCCGGGGGGATTCCCTCGCCGGTGTCGCGAACCGAAATCTTCACGCAACCGCGTTGCCCGCTGCCGCCGAGTTTCGTCAGCTCGGGTGAGCCCGCCTCCAAGCCGCTCACGGTTACTTCCAGCAGTCCTCCGGAAGCGCCCATCGCGTGGCAGGCGTTGGTACAGAGATTCACCAGGATTTGGTGAATCAGCGTCGAGTTCGCGTAAATGCATCCGCTGTCCACGCCGATCGTGGAGTGAATCTCGACGGTCGCGGGAAGAGTGGCCCGCAATAGCTTGAGCACGTCCTGGACCAGAGGACCCACTTGGACCGTCTTTCGGTCCGTCGTGCTGAGGCGGCTGAAAGCCAGGATCTGCCGCACAAGGTCCTTGGCTCGCCCTGCGGCGTCGAGCACCGTTTTCAGGTCGTTGCGGTTCTCGGAGTTGGCTGGCAGCCGCTCTTCGACCAGTTGGGTCAAGCCGATGATTGGTACGAGCAGATTGTTGAATTCGTGAGCAACTCCGCCGGCGAGCGTGCCCACGGCCTCCATCTTCCGGGCCTGGTTCAGGCGCGCCTCGGCGCGTTTTCGCTCCGTGATATCACTGCAGCAGACAATATAGCCGGCAGGGACCTCGTCCTGGCGCCGGACCGAGAGGCGCAGCAAGCTGAAGATCTCCTGTCCATCCCGCCTGCGAGTCCGGCACGCCAGTTCGTGCAAGTTCTTTTCCCGGGTCGGTGCCAGGACGTCCGGCATAAGGCGTATGCCGGCCTCGAAAAAAAAGATGATCGCCAGGGGTTCGCCGAGAACCTCTGCCGGACGATAGCCGTAGATTCGCTCAGCGCCGGCGTTCCAGGTTTCAATCTTTCCCTCAAGATCCGTCGAGACGACCGCGTCATGGACCTGTTCGAGCATCTGGACGTAGCTCTCCGATTCCCGATTGTGGCGACGGCAGCGGCGCCAATAGATGAGTCCGAGCCCTCCCAGGCTCGCCGCCCAGAACAGGACCAGCGCCAGAAACGCGGGATGCAGATCGTAGGGGAGTAGGACGGAGAAGTCTGCCGGCTCGCCGAGGGAGACCGGAGGCGAAATCCCCGGCGCGGGATAGGCGGCTTCCTCCCGGCTCAAGACCTGCGGGCCTCCGCCCAGGATGCCAGCATAAACTCGATCGCCCACCGGCAGTATGGGCCAGACACGGTCGTGCGCGAGTCCGGTTGCCGCCTCGAAAGCGGACAAAACGCCGTCGGTCGTCTCAGCAACGTCAATGACCGCGCCTGACGGCAGTCCCGGCTCGCTGCCATAGTGGGCCCAGCGCCAAGATTCATTGCGGGCATGATCCTGGGCAGACCCGGCGAGCGAGCCCAGCAAGAACAACGGAACGCGGGCGAGACGCCCGGCCAGGCGGCAACCCCGGATCGCCGAGAAAAAGGTTTCGCCTCGGGCCCGTCTCAGGCGGAACCAGACTCGCCCCATTCCCTCTTTCATCCATTCCCCGAAAAAAACACCACACCGGGAGCGGGGACGGACAGGACGCGAAATCAAAGACATGAAATATCACCCAATCACGACAAAACAGAGTCGCTGCAAACAAATAGAGTCGATATTAATGAAGAAGACGCGCTTTGCTTCCAATAGTTTAGCTTGTTTTACGTCGCTAGACAACATGCCAGGAGTCGGCTTTCAAGAGGTAATAGAAATAGAATGATCCCAAAAATAGGCCGATAAAAAAGGCACAATGAACCAGGAAACGGTGAGGAGATTCGATTGGAATGGACGCCAAAAGCGAGGCCGTTAAAGAAGGGACAATGAACCAGGGAACGGTAAGGAGGCTCTATTGTCTCGAAGACGATTCACGAAAGAGTGCAAGCTGGCGGCCGTCAGGCGGCTCGAAGCCGGTGAGTCGAGCTTGCGCGCTAGGAGTCTGTCCGAGTATTAGTCATTTTCTTCTTTGGGAATTTTAGAAAAAACACAAGTGGGTGATAATGGTTTACTGGGAAGAATCTGCCGTCTCTACCCCCCCCCGAACAAGAACGGCTGCCGCCAGGGACCACATCACGGCATGAATCGAGGAATCCGAGCTCGCGAGAGGTTGTATCCAGTCGGCGCCGGCTTGGGTCCGCATCGCGAGAGCGACCTTCCCGGGCGGCTGCCGGGTCTGTCGGGCACGCGTCCGGGGCGAAGAATTACTGTTCGGACAGACTCCAGGGGCATTGCGAGCCGGAGAACGAAAGCCGCGCTCAGACTATCGTGTCGGTGTGGTCTCGATTTCCACGGGCTTATTGCCAAGCCCGTGAATGAGAATCCCGCCCTTGCGACGCTTCGCGGCCGGAGGCGGCGGAGCGACGCCGGCCACTGGCACGGCTGGCGAGGTGCCGCTGGAACCTTGCGAGGAAAACGACTGCCCGAGTTGCCCTCCTCCGCCCCTAGAGGCCATCTGCCGCCGGATTTCCGCCTCGGGAATGCGAATCGACGCTCGCAAGGTTAGACCGTCCACTGCAAACTGCAGTTGTTCCATCAGCTTTTTTGCCTCGGGGTTCGTGTCCGAACCGGCTTTCATGAGACTCAGGAAACCGTTCGCCATGTTGTACAACTCCATGGCGCCCGCCGCGCTCCGAGCACGAACCTCGATGGTCATGTCCACATCGTGTGCTAGATGGACCGCGAATCCGAAGCCGTCGATTTTTGACAACGCTTCGGAGGCTCCCAGCGCTCCGCCCCCGGCGCCCAGCCCGCTGTCAAAGGGTCCGTTGACGATCAGCCAGAGGTGGTTCCGCCCCAGGCGGTTGATTCCTTGTTGCAGCGCCCCGTCGATCATCGACTGCGAACCGGTCGCCCGCCGGTCAATCACGCCGCGTATCTCGGGGAGTTTGCCAATCACGGCATAGCTCGAATCGAGGACGCTCATGTAGGTGACATCGCTGGAATCCGGCGCTTGGAAGCGCAGGACGGGAAAGCCCCGGTACTCCTCGGTTTCGCATCCCCGGTTGCAAATCATGCCCTGGAACCCGCCGTCGCCGAATCGTCCCCGCAAGGCGACCAGAACATTGTTCGGCTCCTTGCTGGCGCTTGCGGCGTCAATCTTCGCGGCGATCAGCACTTCGTCGAGATACTGGAACGGATTCGCGCCCAGCATGCTGAACAGGTTCTGTATTTGGGGATTCGAGCGCTGTGCTTCCGCCAGGGCCGTCGTCACCAGAGGCGACGAGGCCACCTCGGCGAGCCGCACTCCCATGATGAAGTTCGCATCTGGAGCCGAGAAATTGACGAGGTTCTGGTCCGCGCCGGGCAACAGCACCGCGCTGAGAGCCAAGGCCAGGAGCCCATTTCTGATTGCTGATTTCATTGCCTTCTCCTTAGCCCGCATTTCTCACCACCTGACGATCGAAGCACATGCGAGGCCCGCCATTCCTTCGTTGCGCTTGCTCGCCGTGCTCAACGTACTGTCAAGTACGCCTGCGCTCGTCAAGCGGCGCGCGCCTCGTACTAACGGGCCTCTCACGCACTTCGCTTCGCCACGTGGTGAGAAAAGCGGGCTAGTCCTTCATTCTAGGCAACGGCCGCGGAGCACGGAATCCGGGAAAGACCTTACTGTGTGCCCTACTGACCAGTATGCCCATTCCCCGCGCTGACGAATCAGACGCATTGTAAGAGGTGCGGGTCCTCATATTACGCTGACCGGGTGAGCCGAAACCCGCATGCTATTCTGAACCCATGAGCCCTCCCAGACGGTTTCAGCCCGCCTATTGGGTGCTGATCGCCGCCCTTGGCGCCGCTGGCCTTCTGGTTGCCCAGCGCAAGTACCGCGGCGTTCCCTTTCCCCCGGAGCTGGATCTTACCGAGCCGCCCCCGGGCGGCGACCGGCCTGGGGAGTTCTACTTCGCCCGGCTGGCGTATTCCGACCCCTACGGCATGCGCATTGAGGGCGACCGGCCGTGGATGATCGACTCGCCGGCCGCCGAGCGTCATTTCCTGCAAGGGCTGCGCCGATTGTCGAACATTGATTCGCGGCCGACCGAGGTCTATGTCCGGGCCGTCGACGAGGAGTTGTTTGACTATCCCTGGATCTATGTCGTCGAGCCGGGTCACTGGGATCTCTCGGTAGAGGAAACCGACGGGCTCCGCGAGTATCTGCTGCGAGGCGGATTCATCGTCTTCGACGATTTTCACGGCACCTACGAATGGGCCATGTTCATGCGCGGCATGCGCCGTATCTTTCCCGATCGTCCCGTCGTCGAGTTGAGCGAAGACGACGAAGTGTTTCACGTGCTCTATGACCTCAGCCTCGGCACGCAGATTCCCGGCGTACAGATGCTCTATACCGGTCGCACCTATGAAAACGACGGCGTCGAACCGCACTGGCGCGGCGTATACGACGACGAAGGCCGTCTGATGATGCTCATCAACCACAACATGGATCTCGGCGACGCCTGGGAGCATGCCGACTGGCCCCACTACCCGGAGAAATACACCGCCCTCGCCTACCGCATGGCGATTAACTACATCGTCTACTCCATGACGCACTGAGCGTGAACCGCTGCCGATAGGGGCCGGACGCTAAAGTTTTAAGCCGCGAAGCCGATATGAACATAGCACCTAGCCCGCTTTTCTCACCACGTGGCGAAGCGAAGTGCGTGAGAGGCCCGTCAGGACGAGGCGCGCGCCGCTTGACGAACGCAGGCGTACTTGACAGTACGTTGAGTACGGCGAGCAAGCGCAACGAAGTAATGGCGGGCCTATCGCGTGCTTCGGTCGTCAGGTGGTGAGAAATGCGGGCTAGTACCGACCGAATGCTGTGCTGTTCTCCTTGATGGCCAGGGCCGCGAGACTGGGGACCGCGCCCTGGCATTTTTTATTCTTCTTGGCCCCCCAACCTCCTCAAACAAGGACCAGAGGATCACCTGTCCACCAGGTGAGTGGCGGTCGCTTTCGCGGGCTTGAGGTGGGTGTCCATCCAGCCGTACATCAGCTGGCGCGACTCGTGCTTGACCGAGTGGCCCCGGCCGTGAACGTAGAAGCCGAAATTCTCCGGCGCCTTTTCCAGTTCATATGCATCCATCACCTTGATCAGCATCAGCACGCGCTGACGCTGAGTTAGCAGGTCGCCGTCGTTCAAAGCCGACAGATCGAGAAAGGCGCGCGGGGCGATGAGCGCCATGATCTCGTGAAAGTCGATCGGCGGAAGTTTGCCTTCGAGCAAGCCGGGCCGCATGTGCTTGAAGTAGACGTACCAGCGATCCCTTGACCAATGCTCCACGCCGGAGTTATGGCGGAAGAACGAGGCGCTGCAATTTCCGGCCGAGGCGCGAACGCGGCCGTCGTAAGCGGCGAGAAACATCGTCCCGTGTCCGCCGAGGGAATGTCCGAGTGCGCCGATACGGTCGCCGTCGACCTGTGGGAGCGAAAGCAATACATCGACGGCGATCGAGTGCTCGTAGGTGAACTTGCCGGCCGCGGTCCACTCGGGGTGCTTCTGGTGGAAGCGGCCCGTCTCGTAGGGGCCTTCGGGAGGCGTGCGGTGTCCGGCAACGAAATGGTCGGGAGCAATGACGACATAGCCCCGGCGGCAAAGATGGTCGAGATAGGCCTTGTCGGGGTCGTCGAGCAGTCCGGCGACGCGTTGCTTGCCTTTGGCAAAAGTGCCGTGCAGCGCCACGATGGCTGGCGCCCTGCCTTGCAGACCGATGGGGATACCGAGATAGGCGTGCGCCCGCTCGTCTTTTTCGACGTTGTAGCTAACAAGCTGACGGGTGTAAAGGCCATCGACGTCGACCGATTCGTGGACGCGGAAGTCGAGCACGGGCTTTTCGGGTTTGTGCTGATCGCGAAGCAGGTCAAGATAGCGCTGTTTAAGAAGCCGGCGGTGCTTCTTCCAATCCGCGGCGTTGTGGACGCCGTCAAGCAAGTCGTCCCATGAAGAGCGGATCGCCGGAGGATCCGAACGCATACGTTCTGGCGAGGATTGGGCTCCAGCCATGCCTGGCAGCAGAACGCTGAGCAAAACTGGGATCGCCACACGGACTCGGATGTTGACAATTCGGATGTTCATGACTCGGATCCTCATGATGAGTTTGGCCCGATGGGGACGCGTCCGCCTCCGGCCAGTGCCATTCTAACAGGGTGGATCCCGGGTGGCTCCGCTTGGATGTGACGAGGCGATGGGCTTCGCACCCAAGCCGGACCCGCGGTCAAGCGGCGTCGTCACTCGTTGATTCTAAAAAAACAATTCCATGCAAAATTTGCCCGGCCGAGCCGGTACGCATCTCGCTCCATGCCCCGAGGAGCCGATGCCCCCCCGCGGATGTTTCGGTGTCGATCTCTGCCGTGTTCCTCGGTACACGCTAGGCCGTTTGACCTGTCGGCTCTGTGCACAGACGCATGCTTCACGAGCAGGTGGGAGCCCCTCGTGCCGGCTGCCCGCGCTAGAGTGTTCGACGAAAAGGCGTCACCCTCGGATAGGTGTCGACAAATAATTTCCCATTGAGCCATCAGGCATGAGAGCCTTCGCAACCCGTCGCCGGGCTGGCCCAAATCGAGTCCCATCAGGCGGCTAGCGAGACCCTGGGCCGATCGCCCAACCCAAGCGTTGTTTTCGCCAAGCATGCTGCTGCGGTACAATTGCCTCAGGCTCGGTCGGGGTTATGATTGGTCAAACTATTTCGCATTACAAGATCACCGAGAAACTCGGCGAAGGCGGCATGGGTGTCGTCTACAAGGCTGAGGACACCAAGCTCCGGCGTGTCGTGGCGCTGAAGTTTCTTCGTGCTGAACTGATCGAGGACCCCGAGCACAGAGAGCGCTTCCTTCGTGAGGCGCAGGCCGCGGCGGCTCTCGATCACCCTAACATCTGCACCATCCATGAAATCGACGACGACGCGGGGCGGACTTTCCTCGCCATGGCCTTCATTGCAGGCCTAACCGTCAAGGACAAGATCGCCGAACGCCCGCTCAAGCTCGACCAGGCGCTCGACATCGCCGTTCAAACCGCCCAAGGTCTGCAAGCAGCGCACGAGAAGGGCATCGTCCACCGCGACATCAAGGGCGCTAACATCATGGTCACCCCGCCGGGACAGGTCAAGATTATGGACTTTGGCCTGGCGCAACTCGCCGAACGCTCGAAGTTGACCGAGACCACAACCATCCTGGGCACACCCTCCTACATGTCTCCGGAACAGGCGCGGGGTGAAAAAACCGACCGCCGCGCGGATCTCTGGTCGCTCGGGGTCGTGCTGTATGAAATGATCGCCGGCAGACTGCCGTTCGTGGGGGAGCGCCAAGAGGCGGTTCTGTACGGGATCACCAGCGAAGAACCCGAGCCGGTCACCGCTCAGCGAGCGGGGCTGCCACTGGAACTGGAATGGATCATCGGCAAGGCGCTGGCGAAGGACCGAGAAGAACGCTATCAACATGCCGAAGACCTGCTCGTTGACTTGCGCAGCTTGCAGAAGAAGCTTGCATCGGGCAGGTCCAGCATTCTCAAGGCGCGGGCTGGGACTCAGGCGGCAGCAACCCAGCCCGCACCGACGGGACAAGCCTCCCCAGATCCTCTGGCTCGGTACACGGTGATCGAGGACGCGGAAGAAGCCGGCGATGCGATCAAGTACGTCGCGGAAGACACCGAGTTGCATCGGTCGGTCGCGATCCGGGTCTTGCCGCAATCTTCAGCGGAAAAGATCGAGCGCGCGCAGCGTCTCCAGCGACAAGCCGTTCTGGCCCTGCTGGCCGCCTTCGTGGCCCTTTCGGCCGTGCTGTGGTTTCGTGGTCCCTCGCCGGATGCGCAGCGGCAGCCGGTTCGGTTTTCCTTCACCCCCGAGAATCTCGTGACCTTCGGGTCAACGCCCGCCGTGATTTCGCCGGATGGCAGGCACATCGTCTTCATTTCCGAGGAAGATGGAGGAAACAATCTTTGGGTGCGGGACCTCGACCGCGAGACGCCCTGCAGCCTCGAGGGAACCGAAGGGGCCCGGCATCCCTTCTGGTCCCCCAATAGTCAGTCGATCGGCTTTGGAACCGACGCAGAGTTGAAGCGCATTCCTCTCAGCGGGGGCGAGCCGACTACGCTGTGTGACCTGCCTCCAGCCGGAGCACCGTTCCGGGGAGGGTCGTGGAGTCCCGACGGTGAACAGATCGTCTACTCGGCCTCCCGCCAGTTGTTCCAGGTGCCCTCTCGGGGAGGCGCTCCCGAACTGCTCTTCGAGCGGGACGAGGCCGAAAGCAAGAGTAACTTTATGCGCCCGCGCTTCCTGCCTGTGACCGAAGGCTCGCGGGGGCTGGTCTACACGTGCTTCTTCTGCCAGAGCCTCGCGAGGCCGGTAAAAGCAATGAGCGCGACGGGGAACAAGATCGGTCGTAGCCCAGACGATGTCAAATTGGGAATCCTGGATCTCAAAACCGGCGAGCGCCGGGAGCTGGTTGCCGGAACCACACCGGTTTACTCAGCTTCGGGCCACCTCGTCTACCAGGAGAGCTTCGATTCGGACTCCGGCCTGCGAGCCTTGCCTTTCTCGTTAGAGACTCTGACTGCCACGGGAGAGGCCTTCCCGATCGTCGAAGCCGGGCGTGACCCCAGCATGGCGCAAGACGGAACGCTGGTCTATTTCGACGGCGCCGGCGGCGGAGGCCAGAACTTGGTGTGGCGAGACCGGGAGGGGAAAAGCCTCGGGACGATTGGGCAGGCGCAGGAAAACATCGGGCCTCTGGCCTTGTCTCCGGACGGCAAGAGCGTGGCTGTAGAAGCTTGGGAGGCGGACGGCAACCGGGACATCTGGGTTCATGATGCCGTGCGCGGGGCGAAGACACGGCTCACTTTCGATCCCGCCAGAGACGGCCAGCCGGCCTGGTCGCCCTCGGGCGAGCAGATCACCTTTTACTCGCAGCGCGAAGGAGGGTTCGGCATCTACAGCAAGCCCGCCGACGGTAGCGGTGAAGCCGACCTGTTGGTTGACGAGGATACCGGGGAGAGGGCTCCCGATTGGTCGCGCGACGGGAAGTTTGTGATCTACACGGCGAATAGTGAAGACACCTTAGATGATCTGTGGTACCTGAAGCCCAAAGCAGGCGGGGAGGGATATGAGCCGACCCCGTATCTAAGGACCGCGGCTGACGAAAGAATCCCGGTCTTCTCGCCCGACGGCCGATATGTCGCCTACGTGTCGAGTGAATCGGGTCGAAGCGAGATCTACGTCCGGCCTTTTCCCGAGGGTGGGGGCAAGTGGCAGGTTTCGATCAACGGAGGCACGCAGCCCCGCTGGCGAAGGGACGGCAAGGAACTGTTCTACGTCGAAGAGGACCAACTCAAGGCGGTCTCGGTTTCGACGGCCCAAGGCTTCTCGCCGGGAACACCGAAGCTGCTGTTTCGTGATCGCTGGTTGCGCGGCTTCGCCAAACAGCAGTACGACGTTTCAGCGGACGGCCGGCGCTTTGTCCTCAGGGAGGCAGTTGAGGGCGCGTCCGACAAGCCACCCGCCATCCGCGTCGTCCAAAACTGGTACGAAGAGTTCCGCGACCGCGAGCAGGATTAAGTCCCCCGAAACGAACGGCATGGCGCTCGTCCGCCGCTGGTCTCCGGACGGAAACTGGATCTATTTCGGGTCGAGCGGGGATGGTTTTGGCGGTATCCGCGCCCAACGGTTGCTGCTTGTAAGTATTCACCCGAAGCAGCAGATATCATGCTCTTCGCAAGGCCGGGCAGGACGCTCGTACCACTGAGAGCGAGTTTGGCTGAAGCAGTGGTGTGTTTTTGAAGGTGAAAGGATGCCATGTGAAGTCATCGCTGTCCGAATTGGCTTGGCCAGCCCCAGTTCTCTACACGTAGGTTGTGCAGCCTACTGACGGTAGGACGTCGAGAGCGAAATGAAAAAAGTGGGGACAGAAAAACTGGGGACAGGCTACCATAGATTTTGTTAATACGCGACCCCGACACCCTCCGCCAAACCGTAGTCACAGCTTCCTGGCCAGGTTAGGTCCTAGTTGTTGCGCCGCAGCGTCATCAATTCCCCGGCTACCTCAGGCAATGACACCTTGTTGGCAGCCACCAGGCTCTGCACTGTCAGCGTCAGCACGTCACCGGTGATCTGAAAATCCATCGTTGTGTGTCCCCCGATGAACTCGGGACTCTTGGCTACCATCGGCCGGAAGGTGATCGTGGTATCGCTGGCCTCATAGGTCCCCGTGTTGACGATGATCGTGTCGTACTGGGCTGTCTTCTCTTCCGCCGTCGGGGTGAACTCGACCGCGGACAGCGGACGCGGGTCGGCCCCGAGCGAGTAAACTGCGCTGTAGTGCCCCTCCGTGAAGATGAAGAGCCCGGGCTGGGAGGGATCGATCGTCGCCTCGCCGCCAGCAGGAGTCATCGTGGTCATCGACCAGGCGCCGAGCAGCGGGTTGACTGGCGCACTCGGCTCGACCGGCGCCGGCGCCTGACCGCAGGACGCAGCGGTCACGAGAACGACGGTGACGAGCATAGCGGCTGAACGAAGTCGCATGGCAATAATTAGTCTCTTTGGGGAAATTGGGAGAACTGGCGTTAGACTATCATAAATTTTCCTAAGAAACAATCCCCAAAGCCGCCTCCCGGCGCAGCCCCGGACCAGCCGCGCACGACCAGCACGGACCGCCCTCCGCGCCGCCGCTCGCCGCGAAGCCCCAACTCAGCCCAAGCTACCGAACCGCTGTACCAAACGAACCCAATCTCACCGAGCCCAATCAAAATCAGCACCTCACCAATCATCCCGTCACCGGGCCAACGAGATCTCACCCAGCCCGTCGGCTCAACACCCAAGCCCGCGAACCCGCCACGCTCCCACCGCCCAGCCCGACACCGCCCGATCGTCCTATCGACATACGCGTATATCATCGAGATTCCGGTCCAACGGTGATCTACAGATTCGGCTCTTCCGACAGGGACGGATCAATTATGCCACATAGATCCTCCCAAATGGGCAAGAATTTAGCGGCGACAGGAAACACGGGGGAATGGAAGACAGCTTCCCTGTTCTCGGACCCTCTAGCGGCCAGCGGCCGCCACCTGCCGTCCCCTACAGTGCCTCCCCCACAGCACCATTGCGTCGAGACAATGGCCCACGATTTACCGTTCACGAGACTACAAAACAGCTAACCGACGATCTAACAACAACATCCATCCGCCAGCCCCAACTACCTGCGGTAAGCTGGATACGAATGCCCCCAATACGCATCTACTGTGCCAGCCAGCCCAGCGCCAGAATGCCCCGCGCCAGAATAACCCGCGCCACAATACCCCGCGCCACAATACCCCGCGCCAGAATACCCCGTGCCAGAATACCCCGCGCCAAGATACCCCGCGCCAAGATACCCCGCGCCAACATGCCCCGCACCAGGGTACACTGCGCCGACCAGCCTCCCCATCGCCCCCGCCCCATCGCCCCACCAGCAAGCAAGCGACCCAGCCCAACCAGAAAAAAAAACCAAACAACCCCAATCTCGCCGAATCCATTTCCAAATCAACAACTTGCCAGCCCAGGATCACCAAAGACCCGTAGCGCGAATCTCGGTTTTGAGATCCGCGGCTTTTCCCACCCCAGCGAGCCATTGATCCCCTCGCCCCAGCAAACCACGAATCCCCCGCGCCCGCCCACCCTCCCGGCCTGCCGCCAGGTCCCAACCCCATCCCAAACCGCCAAAATCGAACTACCAAACAGACCCAATTCCTAAAAACCAATCTAAATCGACATCTTGCGGACACCTGCCCCTGACCGAATCGCGAATCTCCCCAGGGCCGCGGCAATCGAAAAGCACCGTAGCGCGGAGCTCGAAGAGACCCGCGGCTTTTCCTGGCCCGCCGAGCGATTAATCCCCCAATCTGCCGCGCCCGCCAAGCTCCGTAGGAGCGACACATCGAACAGCCTGGGGCGTGAGCCCCAGGACCACAGGCCGAAAACAGCCAGCCCCGGCAGGGGCGGCACACACCCCTTCACCACAAATACCGCTCATCGGGCCGCGGAATCCACCGCTGGAATCCACCGCTGGAATCCCCGGTACCGAAACCCCAAAACCCCCGACCCCCCTGTCACGAGATTCCTCTCCCACAAAATCAACAACATACGCAAAAAACACCCCAAAACACTTGACAGCACATGTTAGCCTATACCCGTAACGACCGGAAAGGATAGATCACCGCGATCCCCCGACCGTTTCCTGGCCAGGACAGAAAGCTCGCTCAGCGGTTCATCACCTCCTCGAATCACAGAGGAGACAGTGACCACAAAGGCGGGTCTTCGGACGGCTCTCGAAAGTGGACATCCACCGCGAAGGGCTACGAGCGCAGTCGAGTACCATCGCCGAGCAGGGCTACTGCGCGGCAAGACCGCGCGAGAGAACCCTTCGCCCGGAACCGCCTGCAGCTTCCGGCTGGGGCGGCTCGCCGGGATCACATAGTCGGAACGAGAGGCGTCTCTCACTTCTTTGAAAGTTTCTTGAATTCAAAAAAGAAGCCCCGCGAAGAACCAAGCCAGCAACCCCAGCCAGTCGGCAACCGCGGCCAGCAATCCCAGCCAGCCGGCAACCCATCCGCCAGACCATGCAGCGGAGCCCGGGGGCGAGACACCGTCGAGCCCCTCAACCCGCCCGCGGCCATCCAAAATCCAAAAACCAGAAAATCCGGGCAAATCCGGACAAAACGACGCCCAAGAACCCTTCCTCGACCCAACCCCAGTTCTCGCCCCCTCCACGCTCGAAAAAAAAGGTCTCAAATCCAGAAAAACCGGGCATAACCGGACAAAACCCCCGGCCAAGAGGTCATCGGCCGCCGCTGACGTTTCGGACCCCGAGCCCTCGAACCATCACCCAATCCGCCCTCGACTCCCTGCCCGTGCCACATAATGAGGACATGATTGTGTCCGTCTCCACGCAAGGCTTCAACGACATCATCGACATCACCAGCGACGTTCGCGCCTGCTGCCAGCAGAGCGGCGTGCGTGATGGTCTGGCGCATCTGTTCGTGGCCGGATCGACGGCCGCCTTGTCCACGATCGAGTATGAGCCCGGCGCTCTCGCCGACCTCAAGCAGGCCTTGGAGCGCATCGCTCCGATGGACGGCCACTACCGGCACAACGAGGCTTGGGGCGACGGCAACGGCTACGCCCACGTGCGGGCCGCTCTCATGAAACCATCGCTTACGATTCCGATCGCGGATGGCGAACTGGTCTTGGGCACCTGGCAACAGGTCATCCTGCTCGACTTCGACAACCGGCCTCGCCGCCGAACGATTCATGTTCAGACGCTTGCGGCGGCCTAGCCAGGGCGCCGGTTCGCGTTCGTTCTTCTGTTCCACTGCCACGGACTGCTAGGATGGTCTCTTCATGATTCTGACCCTCACATTGAACCCGGCGATCGACCTGACGATTCAGACCGACCGGGTCAATTACGACGATCGCAGTCCCGTGCTTGAGGAAAAGGAGTCTCCTGGTGGCAAGGGCATCAACGCCGCGCAAGTGATTCACTCCTACGGCGGGCAAGTCCATGCGGTGGCCACCCGCGGCGGCGCGCGCGGACGGCGCATGGCGGAACTGCTCGAGGCCTCGACGCTTCCCGTCACGCTGATACCGGTGGAAGGCGAAACACGGCGCAACTTCGCGATCAGCGACGAGCAGGGCCTGACGATCAAGCTCGATCATGCCGGCTGCCCGCTGCGGCCGGCCGAATTGGACCGCGTCGAACAGACGATTTGCCGCAAGCTGCCGCAAGCCCGCTGGCTGATGCTGACCGGAAGCATGCCGCCCGAGACGCCGCTGGACTTCTTCGCGCGTCTGATTCGCGCCGCCCGCGCTCGGGACGTATCGACCTTGCTTGACACCGGGGGCGACGCCTTCCGCCTGGGACTGCGGGAAGGCCCGACCGTCGCCAAGCCGAACCGCCGCGAGGCCGAGCGGCTGCTCGGCCGCTCGCTATTCTCGCAGCCGCACTCGGCCGCCGCGGCGAGTGAGATTCAGCGGATGGGCGCCGGCCACGTCATCCTTTCCCTCGGCAGCCAGGGGGCTATCGCGGCCTGGGATGGTGGTCTGCTGCGGGCGGTTCCGCCGGCCGTGCAGAGCGGTTGCTCCATCGGCGCGGGGGATGTTCTCGGCGCGACCTGCGTTTGGTCTCTCTCACGGGACGCGGAGTTTCCTGAAGCGCTGAACTGGGCGGTAGCCGCGGCCACCGTGGCGGCGAGCCGGCCCGGCCTGAACTTCGGCCTCTCAGCGAGGTGGAGGAGATGCGGAAGCTTGTCGAGATTCGGCCGATTTGACGAAACTGTCGAGTTGAGAGGCCAGCTCGTCGATACTCCTCCGCGCGGCTTCACTCATCTTGGCGACGACATCACGGACCTCGCCGACGGCGACCTCTCCCTTGCTGGCGCTCGAGCCCTGCCAGAGCGGCTCGCTGGTTTCGGCATCGAGCAGATCGAGCGAGAGTTTTACCGCGACCGAAACGCCGTTGTCAAAATCCACTTCTTCGAGCCGCTCGATTCTGCCCCGGAGCACGTAGTCGGACTTGGTCCGGCCGTCGAAAATGATGACGCGGCGGAAGGTTTTCCGCCGCCGCATCTGCTCGAGCAGAGCATGCGTCAGCGTAGTGCGGGGATCTTCGGCCCAGCGATGGTATTCGTAAAACCCCACTTCCTGCCGGTTCGGCCGGTAGACGATCTTGTCCCGGATGAGCATCTCCGAGGCCCGAAACGTCATGATCACCGCCGTGTCGCGGCCCTCGCCGCTCGGCTCGACGACGGGCTCGGGAAGATGGAGCTTGTAATAGTGCGTTGGAGGGATCTTGCCCGCGCAAGAGGCCAGCAGCAGCAAGACCGCGGCCGAGAAAGCGATTCCGGGACGACGAGCCGCTCGGTGGCGGCGGACAGCTTCCAGCCACCGGAGCAGGCGCCGGGTCTTCCTGTTGATTCGATTCATGATGTGAGGTAATCTTGCACGTATTATGAACAATGCGGTGCTGAACTGTCACCATTGCGGCGCGCAACGAAGGTTGCAAGCGGGCGACAAGATCTTCCGTCAGGATACCTGCTCTTCCTGTGACGCGGATCTGCACTGCTGCCGCGGCTGCCGCCACTTCGATCCGGGCATGCACAATCAATGTGCCGAGCCGCGGGTGGAGTGGGTTGCGGGCAAGGAGAAATCCAATTTCTGTGACTACTTCGAGCCGCGCACGGTGGTGGACTTGGTGCATCGTTCGAGTGCGGGTCCCGAAGCGGCAGGAGCTTCGTTTGACTCGCTGTTCAAGAAGTAGGGCCTCGGACAGGTTCGAGGAACTTCGCAATGGAATGAGGTGGCAAAATGCCAGAACCGGTTGTTTATCTGCACGGTGAGTTTGTGCCCGCGTCTCGGGCGCATCTCAATATCTATGATTTCGGAATTGTGCTCGGCGCGACGGTCACCGATCAGCTGCGGACCTTTCATCACCAGCCCTACCGGCTGGAGGATCATGTCCGGAGGCTGTACGAGTCGGCGAAATACGCCCGCATCCCTCCGCCGATCTCGGCCGCCGAGACCGAGGAAGCGACGCGGGAACTCATCCGGCGCAACGCGCCGCTGATCGGCCCGGAGGCCGATCTCGGCGTGGTCTATTTTCTCACGCCGGGCGAGAATCTCGGTTACGCGGGCTCGGCGGCGAATTTTCAGGCCGCATCGGGGCCAACCTTTTGCATTCACTCGTTTCCGTTGCCGTTCGAAGCGTTCCGGCCTCTCTTTACCGCCGGCGTGCATCTGGTCACGCCCAGCACCCGCCATGTGCCGCCGCAATGTCTTGACCAGAAGATCAAGCACCGCAGCCGTTTGCACTGGTGGATCGCCGAGAAGGAAGCGCAACTTGCCGACCCGGCGGCGATTCCGCTGCTGCTCGACATTCATGGCAATCTGACCGAATGCAGCGGCGCTAATTTTCTGCTCGTCAAGGATGGCGCCGTTTTTTCTCCGACGGCCTCGAACATGTTGCGCGGCTGTAGCCGGGGTGCGGTGATCGAGCTCTGTAACCGGCTCGGCCTGCTGTTCAAAGAACGCGACCTCCAAGTGCATGACGCCATCAACGCCGACGAGATCTTTCTCGTAACTACACCGTATTGCATGGCGCCAGTGACGAGGATCAATGGGATCTTGGTCGGTGAGGGAGTCGCGGGCGGCCCGATATACGAACAACTTCTCGCGGCCTGGAGCAAGAAAGTCGGCCTTGACATCCGGGCGCAGGTGCTGGGGACGGCGACCAGCGCGGGGGGCGCGGCGTGAGGCGGACGATGGATCTTTTCCGGCTCGATGGCAAGATTGCACTGGTCAGCGGCGGCACCGGGCTTTACGGCAAACACATCGTCCGCGCTCTGGCCGAGGCCGGAGCCACGGTTGTCGTGGCTTCGCGCAACGAAGAGAGATGCCGTGCCTACGCCGGCGAGCTAGAGGCGGAAGGCCTGCAAGCCGAGGGGGACCGGCTCGACCTGGGGACCGAGGCGTCCATCGCCGGGTTGCGGGACCGCATCATCGAGAGGCACGGCAGGCTGGACATACTCTTCAACAATAGCGTCGCGCGTTCTGGCGGAGACCTCTCCGAGGCAACCGCCGAAACATGGGAAGAGGCGATGAAGGTGAATTCGACCGGTTTCTTGCTGGCCTGCCGGATCTTTTCCGAGCCCATGCGCAAGCAGCGCTCGGGATCGATCGTGAATATCGCCTCGATCTACGGCATGACCGCCCCAGACTGGTCGATCTACGAGGGGACGGAGATCACCAATCCGATCGACTACCACTTCGCCAAGGGAGGCATGATTCAGATGACGCGCTACTTGGCGAGCTATCTAGGTCCCTACAATATTCGGGTCAACGCCCTCTCGCCGGGCGGACTCCAGCAGGCCAGTCATCCCAAACGATTCGTCAAGCAGTACAGCGCCCGGACGATGCTCGGACGCATGGCCGAAGATGACGACATCAAGGGACCGGCCGTCTTCTTGGCCTCCGAGGCGTCGCGCTACATCACGGGCGCGAACATTCCGCTCGACGCCGGCTGGACGGCGATCTGAAGCGGCGCCCCGGCGGAGGGACACAGTATTTCCGAGGGGCGCTCTCTTACCGCGCGGCGTCAGTTGACGTCGAAGTGATCGCGTTGCAGGGAACCATCGCCGCGCACCAGCACGTGGCTCTTGAGCAACTCCTCGATTTCTTGCAGATAGTTGTTCTTGCGAGATTTGAGCACGCGCGCCACCTCGGGGTTGACCCGCAAGGTGACGTCCTTTTGCGGCTCCATGTCGGGACCCATCTTGCGGGCGTCCTCCATGATTGCGTAGATCACGGTGAGAACGGATTTCAGGTGGCCCGCTCCCGAGCAAGTGGGACACGGCGAGCAGAGCGCTTTCTCAAGCGACTGTTTTACTCGCTTGCGCGTGAGCGACACCAGCCCAAAATCGTTGAAGGGAAGTGCCTTGGAAGGTGCGCGGTCTCGCTGCAGGGCGCTTTCGAGAGCTCGGAAAACCTTCTGCCGGTTGGGGCGATCGTCCATGTCGATGAAGTCGATGACGATGATTCCGCCCAGATCACGGAGCCGGATCTGGCGGGCCACTTCTTCCGCGGCCTCGACGTTGGTGTTGACGATCGTATCCTCGAGGCGATCCGACTTGCCGACGTATTTTCCCGTATTGACATCCACGGCGACCAGGGCTTCAGTCTGATTGATGACGATGTAACCGCCGGACTTGAGCCACACTTTCGGACGGAGCGCTTTTTCGAGTGCCTGAGTGATGTTGAACTCATCAAAAACCGGTTTCGAGCGCGTATAGAGTTTGACGCACGGAAGCAGTTGCGGCTGGAACCGCTCGACAAAACGCAAGATGCGTTCGTACTCTTCTTCGTTATCCACCCAGATGGTCTTGAAGTCCTCATCGAGCTGGTCGCGCAAGATGCGCTCGACGATGTCGAGATCCTGGTGGACGAGTCCGGGGCTGCCTCGCTTCTCGGATTTCTGCCGGATGTCAAGCCACAGATTGTAGAGGAACAGCATGTCGCCCCGGATTTCCTCCTCGGCGGCGCCTTCGCCGGCCGTGCGGACGATGAAACTGCCCTGCATGCCGGTGCGATGGGTCTTCACGATGGTTCTGAGCCGCTGCCGTTCGTCGAACGAGGCAATCTTTCGGGACACGCCGACATGGTCCACCGTGGGCATGTAGACCAGGTAGCGCCCCGGCAGAGCGATGTGTGAAGTGATGCGGGCCCCTTTTCTGCCGAGGGGCTCCTTAGCGATCTGAACCAGTATCTCGTTTCCCTTCGAGAGGATGTCGGTGATCTTCGTTTCAGAAGAGGAAGCGCCGTCACCCATGGCAGGTTTCTCCGCTTCGCCGTCTTTGGTTGCTTCATTCTGTTCCGGAGCCTGGGGTTCTTTGGGGCCGGCTTCGCTGGAGCCCCGGCCACCCCTGCGGCGTCCGGAGCGGCGGCGTCCGCGCCGCTGGAGTGGCCGTGACGCATCGGAACGGTCACGAACGTCGGCGGACGCCGCCGGTCGCGAGCCGTCTCCATCGTTGTCAGCGGAGGCAGTTTCGAGTCCCGCGGGCTCGGATAGAGGAAGTCCGGGCATCGAGTGGGAAGATCCCTCGGGCGAGATTGGCGGCTTGACTGAATCCTCGCCTTGCGAGGAGGAATCGGAAGCCGCGGGAGCCGGTGTTTCGGTCTCGGGAGGGGAGATGTCGCCGGACGAGTGCTCTTCGGTCTCGGAATCGGCGTCGGGGACCGGCCCGGAGATTGTCTCCTCGCTGGCAGGCCCGGGCGGCTCGATCTCGGGGGACTCGGGCTGGGGGGACTCGGGCGCGAGGGACTCGGGCGCGGGGGCTGCCTCCGGTTCTTCGGTCCCCACACCAGCGGCCAGAGGCTCGGAAACATCGGAAGGCTCGTCCGCATTGTCCGCATCGCCCGGATCTCCCACATCGCCGGGATCGTCCGCATCTCCCACATCGGGCGCATCGCCCGCTGCCGGAGTCTCGAGTTCCGGCGCGTTTGATTCTGGAGGAGAAACTTCGGCGGACGGCGCTTCTTCGGCGCCGGCGAGGGCTTCGGCGGCTGGCGGCGCGGAATCGCGGGAGGTGTCGGTGCCGTCGCTGGCACCGGCATCGGCCACCTGCTCGCCGGCCCGAGGCGTATCGTCAGCAGCGTCCGCAGAAGGTGAGGACATAAGATCTTTGTATTTGGCGAGGGATTCACCTGGCAGAACGGGGATCTCCGCGTCCAAGGGTGATTCGGCTGCCGATGGCGCGCTTGTGAGCTGGTTTTCCGGCGCGTCTCCGGCCGGGGCGGCTTCGTTGGATTGCAAGTCGGCGGATTTCGGTTCGGCGGCCGGCGCCAGGTCTGCATCGGCGTCGTTTGCCTCAGCATCGTTCGCATCGGCAACATTGGCGTACTTGGAGTCGGGGAATCCTTCTCCTGACGGGCGCCGGCGGCCGCGGCGGCCGCGCTGACGCCGCCCTCGGCGGCGGCCAGCTTCCCTTCTCTGGGGCGATTCCGCCGCGCCGTCTTCGCCCGGCCGCGACGGTTTGTCGGACTTCTCCGGCGCCGTTTCGGTTACCCGAGGCGTCGCCGCCGGCCCGTCATCTTCGAGGTCCAAGTCCTCGGTATCACTGACGAAATCCGACACATAGAGGAACGCGTCGCGGTCGAGGCCCACGTCGACGAACGCCGACTGCATGCCCGGGAGCACGCGCGTGACGCGGCCCTTGTGCAGGCTGCCGGCCAGACCTTCCTGGGTTTCGCGTTCGATGTAGATTTCGACGAGCTTGTCGTCTTCCAGGATGGCCAGCTTGGTTTCGTGCGGGGTGGTTGAAACCACCAATTCTTTCGACATCGAGCGCCTCCACGGGAAGGAGGGCCCTGGTGCTGCTACGGCTCCGACAAATCAGAAAGATCGCGTGCCTCGAAAGATCTTCGAACCTCGGCTGGAATTCCCGCGCGCCGTTGCGCGGCGTTCCTCCCAGCAGTCTCTCTTTTTCGTCCCTCGGGCGGAGCGGCCACAGCGGTGCAACCGGCTCAACGCCTTCGTTCAGGAAAACCGCCCTCCGCTGACGCGGAACCAGGGCACTTGTCCTTCCCAGCTAAATTAAGCTGCTTTCAAAACTAAATCTCTCTCCCGGAACTTGCCGGGCTCTTTCCACTCCCGAAACTTGGCGGAAGTACTTTTCGTCTCCGGCCCGCGGAGACCCAAGAATCTGGTTACTAGAATACATCACCCGTTGCGACAAAGCGGCAAGTGAGTCCCGACAAGCCAGCATCGCGCGCTAGTTCGTGAAACGCCTCAGCCTCACATTGTTTACCAAACCTAACAGCAAGAAAGTCGTCAGCGTGCTGGACCCGCCATAGCTCATCAGCGGCAAGGGGATCCCGGCCACCGGCATCTTTCCGATCACCATGCCGACATTCACCACGATGTGAAACAAGAATACCGCGGCGACACCCATGCAGATATACATCCCAGCATGATCCGAGGCCATCTGAGCGTTGCCGACGATCTTCATCAGCACGGCGAAGTAGAGCGCCAGCGCGAAAATCACTCCGGCGAACCCGCTCTCCTCCGCGTAGGCCGAGAAGATGAAATCCGTGTGCGGCGCAGGCAGAAACCTCAACTGTGTTTGTGTGCCGCGGGCAAAACCTTTCCCCCAAATTTCCCCCGAGCCGACAGCGATTTTCGACTGAATCGACTGATAACCTTTGTCGCGAGGATCCTGTTCGGGATCGAGGAAGGCGATAATCCGGTTTTGCTGGTAAGGCTTCAATACAAGCCATCCGGCCGGCGCCAGCAGCATCGCGGCGACCGCGGCCAGCAGTACGTACTTCCAGCGAATCCCCGCCATGAAGACACCGACCGCCAGGATAGGCGCATAGCTGAGAGCCGTGCTCAGATCAGGCTGCATGGCCACCGCCAGCATCATGAGCGCGAACAAACCAATCGTTTTCGTGATCGCGGAAGCGCCGATGCGGTCGCGCGGAAGCTCGCCGAAGACGTGTGCTACCAACAATACTAGCACTACCTTGACAAACTCCGAGACTTGCAGGTTGACGCCGCCCGGCAGTGAAATCCAGCGCCGCGCCCCTCCACCGACCTGGCCAAAAAGCAGGACCGCCAGCAGGAGCACGAACGCGACTACGTAGAAGACCGGCACGTGCTCGATCCACCAGTTGTAGTCCACGCTGGAGACGATCCACATCACGGCGAATCCCGCGACCACCCATACGATCTGCCGCAAGTAGCTATCCCGCCAGACGGTATCGAGGGTGGCGCTATAGATCTCCAGGATGCCGAGCGTCGCGATGGCGGTCACCAGGGCGATCAAAACCCAGTCAAAATCTCGAATCGAGTGCGGCTCGTTCATCGAACGGCCTCCGAGATCAAGGCCGCCGGCTGGGGGGAGGAAGCCGGCTCTGGAGACGCCCCGGGGGAGCGCGCTCGCCGCGCCCACTCCAGCCGCCTCTGCTTGTCGGCATAGCACTTGATCACATCACGCACGATCGGCGCCGCCATGGGGCCGTGTTCCCCGTTTTCGAAAAGCGCCACCACGACGATTTCCGGAGCGCTGCACGGGGCGAAGCCTACAAACCAGGCCGAGTCCCGCAACTTCGGGTCGTTCTGGCTCGCGAGGTACTGGCTGGAGGCGAGCTGGGCTGTGCCGGTCTTTCCGCAGATCTCGTAGCCGGGAATGCGGGCGCGCACGCCGGTACCTCCCCCGTTGACGACCGTCCAAAGCCCTTTCACGATCCCGTCCACGTGCTCTCTTTTCAGCGAGACTCGGACCGGCTCGGGAGGCTCTTCGCCGGGACGAAGCTGGTTCAGCACCTCGCTGCTGACCAAGCGGGGCCGGTGCCAGACGCCGCCCATCGCCAGCCCTCCGATAGCATAGGCCAGCTGCAGGGGCGTCACGGTCAGGGCGCCCTGGCCGATGGATACCGAGATCGTTTCGCCCGCGTACCACTTTTCGCGGAAGAATTTGAGCTTCCAGTTCGAGGAGGGCACCAGGCCCCCCTTCTCGTGGGGAAGATCGATGCCGGTCGGCCGGCCCAGTCCGACCAGCCCGGCGTACTTGGCGATGCTGTCGATCCCAAGCCGGTTGCCGAGCGTGTAGAAGTACACGTTGCAAGACTGCGCCAGGGCGCTGTTGAGATTCACGGCCCCGTGCCCACCCCGGAGATGACAACGGAAGTATCGCGAATAGAAAGAGGCGCCGCCGTTGCAAAGGACACGAAAATCGTCGTCGAGCAGGTTGTCTTCCAGGGCGGCCAGGGCGACGATCGGCTTAAATGCCGAACCGGGGGCCAGTTGGGCCTGGATGGCGCGGTTCATCATCGGATGATCCGGATCCCTCGTCACCCGCCGCCAGTCTTCCGCGCTAATCCCGCCCACGAACTTGTTGGGGTCGAAGGTCGGACGGCTGACCAGGGCGAGGACTTCGCCGCCGCGGGGGTCGAGGGCCACGACGGCGCCGTTGCGGTTGTTCATCGCCAGTTCGGCAACGACTTGCAGATCCAGGTCCAGGGTCAACCGGATACTTCTGCCGGGCTTGGCTTCCACGGTCCCGAACAGTTTTCGTTCCCGCCCCGAACTATCCACTTCGACGAGCCGCCGGCCATCGGTTCCGGTCAAGATGTCGTTATACTGCCGCTCGATCCCCGCCTTCCCGATTTCCGCGCCAGGTTCGTAGAACATGAACTCGTCCTGATCGAGTTCGGCGTCGCTAATTTCGCTTACATAGCCGAGGACGTGCGCGCCGAGGCCGTCTTGAGGGTAGAGACGGCGCTGCGAGTGCATCAACTCGAGTTCGGGAAGTTGTGAACGGTGGGTCTTGATGAAGGCGACTTCCGCCATGGTCAGACCTTCTTTCAGCATCACGTGCCCGAGTTCGGGAACGCGGGTCGTCTCCATCGGATCAAGCTTGGCGGCCAGCCTCTCCTGGGGCAAATGAAGTCCTTCGGAGATGACGCCGAGATGGTCGCGACGGAAGGCGGCTCGCGAGAGCAAGACCTTGTGGCTGGGGCTATTGTCGACGATGATGCGTCCGTCACGATCGAGAATCTTGCCGCGAGGCGCGAGCACGGGCACGGACTTGATGCGATTACGGTCGGCTCGTGCGGCGTAGATCTGGGGGTCCTGGACCTGCAACTGCCAAAATCCCGACAGAAGCCAGAGAAAAACCAGAGACACGGCGTACTGAAACACGGCGATTTGCACGTCGCCGGACCTTCGCTTCACGCTGGAGTGGGAATTCACCTCGCCTTCTTCAGCGCCCCCTTCAGCCGGTCAAAAAGATGAAACATGACAGCGGCCAGGGCCGCGTGCGCCGCGGACATGATCAGCGTCAGGGGTGCGTCCAGAGGAACCTCGGTCGCTAGCAACACCCGCTGCATTGTCCAATACAGCAACTGATGAATCAGAAAGAACAACGCCGCCAGCACACTTCGCGCGCCGGGGAAGTCGGTTTCGATGACCAGACTGATCGACCCGCCAAGATAGCCAATGAGCGTTTTGATGATACCAAAGACCCCCATGGGGCCGTGTGTCAGAGCGTCCTGCGCAAGGCCGATGGCCGCGCCCGTGACGATGCCCTGTTCGACATTGCGTCCGGTGAGGGAGAGATAGGTGAGAATCAGCAGCGGCCAATCGAAAAGCCGTGCCGGCGGCAGATAGAGCGGCAGCACGCGTTGCAGCAGCAGGGCCAAGAAGACCAGCAGGATCGAGCCGAGGAGTCCGACTCGTTGCGATCGGCGGCGCAGCAGATGGGGAACGTTCACGTCCATGACGGCCATCACGCCTAGCGCTGAGTTTCCTCCGCGGCCGGCGGAGCCGCGCGTTGGGTTCGCTGCCGAGCGGGCGGCCGAGGAGCATCGGGACCGGAGTTGGCGGAGGCCCCTTCCTCAGGGAGGTCTGAACCAGCCCCAGGGACATCCGAACCGGGCAGCGGAGGCACGCGCGGATCGGCTGGGGCCGCCGCCGGGGTGAGGCCAATATTGAAGTCGGGAGGCGGTGAGCCGGGGACTCCCTCGCCAAACTGGTGCCGCTGGGCCGCGCCAATGGCCTGATATCGCTCTTTGACGGTATCGGCATCGGTGACGGGGGCGGCCGGCTCGCCGGTGTTCGCCGGACTCGCCGCCGCAAGACGATTCTCAGACGCCGCGCGAGACGACAACGGCGCCGGGGGCACGGGCGGCGGCATCAGATATTCCGGAGCTTGCGGCCCGGCATAGCGGGGCAGGTCTTGATGCACGCCCGATGTCACGATCAGCACTTCTTCAAGACGGTGCAGGCGGGCAAATGGCCGAACGAGAATCTCTTGGTTCTCCGGTCCCGGGTTGACAGCGGTCACTTCGCCGACCGGGAGACCCTTGGGATAGATGCGATCGTCTCCCGAAGTAAAGACCGTCTCTCCGACAGAGACTTCGAATTCGGGCTTAACATACTCGACGCGGCACTCGGAGGCGCCCAGGCCCTTCATGATGCCGCGGCTTCGCGAGTGCTGCAAGATCACACCGACGCCCGAGTCCACGTCATTGATGAGCAGAACGAGAGAGGTTTGGGGGTAGGCCGCCTGAACCACTCCCGCGACGCCATCAGGCGTAATCACCGCCATGCCCGCTTTCACGCCGTCGCCGGTCCCCTTGTTAATCGCAATCTCGCGCGCGTTGGGATGTGATCCGGCGCCGATCACACGAGCAAGAAGCGTTTGTGAAGGAGATTGTTTCCGATAGGCGAGCAGTTCTTCTTCCCGCGAGAAACGGGAGAGAACGACGCCGAGTTGCTGCACGCGAGAACGCAGTTCCTTGTTCTCGGAGAGCAATCGCTCGTTTGCATCCCGCACGCCGTAAAGCCAGAGATAGTCCTTCCAGAAAGAGCCGATCGTGCCCACGCCGCCGCTGAGCGCCGTCTGAAATGGCGCCATGACCGCCGTCGCCCATCCGCGCCCCAGTTGAACATTCTCCCCGCGTTTCACCTGATAGCCAAGCAAAACGAACTGGAGAAACAGCACGCCGAGCAAGATCGAGACGCTGCGATAGCGCGAAGTGAACTCTTCCACGACGTTATCTTCTTTCGGTCTCTCCGGCGCCGGGGGACCGGCAAGTCCGCTGGTTCGGCGTCAAGGGCGGCTGCTGTTCCCATGCCGTGAACGAGGTTTGTGGCTGGCTTGCCATTGCGCCTGTCGGGAAACCAGAAAAAGGTTCATTCGATCGAAATCCTCCGCAGCAAACGGAAGTCACTCAGCATGCGACCGGTTCCCAGCACGACCGACGCCAGAGGGTCTTCGGCGATGGAGACCGGCAAGCCTGTCTCGGCACGAATACGGAGATCGAGATTTCGCAGCAGCGCGCCGCCGCCGGTGAGGACGATTCCCCGGTCGCTAATGTCGGCGCTCAATTCCGGAGGTGTCCGCTCGAGGGCGACCCGGATGGCGTTCATAATTGTGTCGACGCAATCCGACAGGGCTTCGCGAATCTCGCTGTCGTCCACAGTGACGGTTCGGGGCACGCCCTCGATCAAGTTTCGTCCCTTGATCTCCATCGTAATTGGCTCGTCGAGTTTGTACGCCGAACCCACTCCCATCTTGACGCGCTCGGCCGTCCGCTCGCCGATGAGGAGGTTATATTTCCTCTTCAGATAATTGATAATGGCGTCGTCCATTTCATTCCCGGCAACCCGAACCGAGCGTGAGTAAACAATGCCCGACATGGATATGACGGCAACATCGGTCGTGCCGCCGCCGATGTCGACCACCATGTTGCCCGAGGGGTCGGTGATGGG
This sequence comes from Bryobacterales bacterium, assembly GCA_965238045.1. Taxonomy (GTDB): domain Bacteria; phylum Acidobacteriota; class Terriglobia; order Bryobacterales; family UBA6623; genus CBDEGU01. The sequence continues at coordinate 138,373 of CBDEGU010000005.1, forward strand.
CAGTCCGGCGCCGATCGCGGCCACCATCGCCTGCTCGACCAAATGCACTTCGCTGGCATGCGCGCGATAGGCGGAATCCATCACAGCGCGGTTTTCCACCGGAGTAATCTCGCTGGGCACGCCGATCACAATGCGCGGATGCACGAGCATTTTGCGGTTATGCGCCTTGCGAATGAAGTAGGTCAGCATCTTCTCGGTGTACTTGAAGTCGGCGATCACGCCATCCCGCATGGGCCGAAGCGCGACAATGTTGCCCGGGGTCCGCCCGACCATCTCCTTGGCCTCCTTGCCGACGGCCTCGACCTCGTTGGTCGTCTTGTTGATGGCGACAATGGATGGCTCGTTCACGACGATGCCCTTGCCCCGGACGAAGACCAGTGTGTTGGCCGTACCAAGGTCAATTGCCAGATCGCGAGAAAATAGACTGAATATCGATCGGAAGTTCATCTGCTCTTCAATGGGCTTGCCGTTTGGAGGACCCGTCCTCAAGCAAGACTCGCCTAAAGTATCGTTAAGTGTTAAGTGTCGTTAATCGATATCGGCGGACAGGAGGAGACAACGTCACTCCAGTCCTCCGCGGAATCGCCGCTTTTCGCGGGCAAGCTTCGCTAGCCCGCTTCTATCCAGTGTAACCGCTGGAAAGCCGATTTGGCCGGCTAACTGGCAGGGAAATCAACAATTTCCGCAAAGAAGTCGAAGGAGGCGCCAGGAAGGGACGCTAGAGCGGGTCCTTCCAGCGCAATTCGGCGTCGGGACGGCGGACATAGTTGGCCTCCAGGGTCTCTGGCGAGAGACGTTCTCCGCGCTGAAAGCGGTCCGCGGCGACGCGGGCAACCGGGCCGGCCAAGGCGCTGGGGACGACGACGCGGGGCCGGTCCCGCCACGAGGCGGGCAGCGGCGCGGCTCCGCCGGGGCCGAACAAGCCCGGGTCGGTCGTTGCCAGGGTAACGTCCTTGGATCCCGCCCATTGGGTGAACTTCGGCCACTCGATGACGATTTCGCCGAGGACCGGCCGGAGGCCGTCGTCGAAGACCGCGGCGTAGACCTGGCCGCGGCGCGCATCCATCACCGGAGCACGCAGAGAGCCTTCGGCGGCGGCGGCGATCGCGACCAGATTCGACACGCCCGCCACCGGTTTGGCGTGGACCTCGGCCAGAGCCTTGATGGCCGCCAATCCGACGCGGATCCCGGTGAACGATCCGGGCCCGCGGGCGGCGGCGTAGCCGTCAATCTCCCGCGCCTTGACCTGATGGCGGGCCAGCAGCGATCGCACCTCTTGAAACAACACCTGCCCATAGCCGTCGGGGGCTTCGAGCGAGACAGTTTCCAGCAACTGACCGTCCTTCATCAGCGCCAAGCTGCCGTGACGGCTTGTGGTATCTAACGAGAGCAGGATCATCTGAAAACAGCAGCGCTGAAACTCACCGGCGTCCGGGCCAACTTCTACCACGGGCTGCTGGCTGCTATTCCTTGACTAGCGTGTAAGTCTTGAAACTTTCGAAAATACGGCGCAGGCCGTCCACGCCGAGAAGACGGACTTGCAGCGTCGCCGGATAGCGCGGCGTCAAGTTCGAAGGCACTTTGAAGTGTCCGAACTGCCGGGTGGCGAGAACCCGGTAGCCAGCGCCCGAGCCCGGAACTTCGACGGTCCACAACCAGCGCATTCTTTTCGATGCGACCGTGTCCTTGGTGAGTGTCGCGTTGAATTCATAGGACTGGCCGGCCACGAGCGCCGGCTCGCTGGGAAGCTGAATACGGAAGGGCACCTCGGAAACGGCGCTTTCGATCTCTTTCGGTTTCGGGCGCCTGGACTCGAGGTGGTAGGAGCGGTTCATGCCCTGCTTCTTGCCTTCCCGGCGAACGTAGAGTACCCAGTCATGGGCCGCGTCCGGCGGCCCCGAAGAGACAAAGCGCTCGCCCTTGAATTTGTCTTTCTGATGGAGCCATTCTCCGGTCACGGGATTGAACCAGCTTACGTCGTACTTGCCCTTGGATACGCGCAACTCCACCGGGCGCGGTTTGTCGACGTAGACGATATATTCGATGCCCTGCATCGTTTCGCTGCGGTAGCGCGTGAGCTCAAGGGCCAAGGCCGGTCCTCCGGCTACGCGCGGATAGGACTCCAGATCCCAATATCGTGTTTGGGTGAAGAAGTCATAGAAGTACGTCATCTGGCGCGCGCCGGGAGAGTCGGCGAAACGAGCGTCCACATCGAACTTCCGGCCTCCGTAGGTTCCGGTATTGCCGAACGTGACGTACTGGCCATGCAGAGCCGCGTTCCAGAGGCGGCGCCGGAACGTGGCCGTATCGACGTGATGATCGTGAGACTTGCCCGCGCCGCTGTCCTCATAGCCGAACTCGGCGTTGACGACCGGCATGGGGTACATCTCATATTCGACGGCGGCTAGGCTGCTGCTGGAGGACTGTTGCACGATGTAGTCCATCCAGCCGTCACGCACGAGCCCCCCCGAGGTGGTCACCGCGTGCGTGGAGCGCGGGTGCTGGTAGGGGTCCATCTTCTTGAGATAGCCGCCGAGTTCGCGCAGCAGCTTCGCGCCGTCTTTGTACTCCTCGTACTCCTGCACGCCCTGCCAGGTAATGTTCATCGCGGCGTAACGCGCCACCAGATAGCGCACGTAGCGTTCTCGCTGTTTGCGCTTGGGCAAGAGATCGGCGAGCTGATTCTGGTCGCCCGCCAGGATCAGATCGTAGGTGATGCCCTTTTGGTTCATGTAGGCGACGCGCCGGTCGACTTCCTGAAAGTACTCCGGGTCGATGCGATCCGGGTCCGCCAAAACACGCCCCGCGCTGGCATCGGAACCGAGTACCAGTCCTCGAATGTGATTGAACTTTTGCGCGGCGCGGATGTCGACCAGCGCCTGGAAAGTCTCGCGGGGAATGGTGGCGAAACGATAGCTGGTGTCTCCCATCCAGAAATGCGCCGTATCGGGCCGGTCATACCGGAAGTAGCGAAAATTGAATACGCGGACAAACCCGGGCGTGACCGCGGGCACGGCCTCGAAACTGTCGACCTTTCGATTGACGCTTTCCAGGTTCGAGATGATTCGGAAATCCCATCTTCCCCCGGCCATGGGAGAGAAACGGATCTTGAAGCGCCGGCCGCCGTCCCAAAACCCGGGAATCACCATCGTGCTGCCTTTCTTTGGCGACCGGAACTCGGCCCTTAGCACAACACTGAGATAGGGATTCGGGTGCGCGGCAGCCTCGGCCTGGGTCATTTCGAATTCGATTTCACAGGGCTCGTACACGGGAGCCGAACCACAGACGGTCAGCGCAGTCGCCCCGGCGCAGAGGGCCAGGGCGAGCATGCTCAAGAGAAGAAATCTCATGCCACCTCCATCATAGCTGAGCTTTTCCTGGCTACAATGAGATGCGCGATCTGGCATGCACGATCCGGGGAGCCGGTCTCCGGCGCCCGGCCGGACCGCGGAATTCGAGACGGCGGCGACCACAGCTCCACCTCGCTGGGCGCCGCGCACCCACTTGCTGGGCCCGGGCGGCTTACGGCACTGGTTCCGCCCGCTCCTGCGCTAGACTTTAGTCTTAGCAACACCCGTTGTTGCAACGCCGATGCCCGCTCCTGCTAAAGTCCTGCTCATTGGACTCGACGCCGCTGAAATCACCTGCATCCACAGATGGGTGGCCGAAGGACATCTGCCGAACCTGGGCCGTCTCATCGAAGCGGGCGAAATGACGCCTCTGGCGTCGGCGTCGGCGGAGTTTCCCGACGAGGTCTGGCCGTCGATTTACACCAGCGCGAATTCAGCCGAGATCGGCAAGTACTTCTACATTCAGCCTGAGGTTGGGACGACGACTCTGAAGCTGGTTGACGACGTTCCGCGCCACGGGCGGCAGTTTTGGCTCGCCGCCTCGGAAGCCGACCGCCGCTGCGCGATTATCGATGTTCCCAAGATCGGACTCGGGCCTCCGGTGAATGGCATCCAGCTCGCGAACTGGGGAGCGCACGCCACGCGCTGCGACATGGCGTCCTATCCGCCGGATTTGGTTGACCAGGTCGTGGCAAAGCATGGCCGCTATCCGCTGCACAGTTGCGACGAGCACGGATGGGAGCCCGAGGAATTTCGCGAACTGCGCGACCGGCTCATCGCCGGCGCCGAACTGCGGACCGAAGTTCTGCTGGATCTGTTTCAGTCCGGCGACTGGGACCTGTTCTTTGGCGGATACGCCGAGACGCACTGCGCGGGCCACCAGCTATGGCATTTTCAGGATCCGGGTCATCCGCTCTACGATCCCGAGGACCGCCATGGCCTGCGCGACTCCATGCTCGCGGTCTACCAGGCGGTGGACCGCGGTGTCGGGCGGCTTGCCGAGGCCGCCGGCGCGGGGACGGATATCGTCGTCTTTACCGGGCATGGCATGCGGGCCCAGTATCACGGCCGTGATCTGCTGCCGATTCTATTGGAGATGTGGGGCATGGCGGCCGCGGAGAACGTCGAACCCGACCCGGCGGCCGAGCGGCGCATCGCATACAAGCGAAGCTGGCTGCGCTACCTCAAGGACACGGTGCCGATTCGCTGGCAGTACGCCGTGAAGAAGCTTTTGCCCGCGAAGATCGAGCGAGCCATCATCTGCCGCCTGATGGGCGCCGAGAAGGTGCCTTCGGACTGGCGGGCCTTCTACGTGCCCAACAATGATCTCAACGGCGCGATCCGTCTCAGCGTGAAAGGCCGGGAACCCGGCGGCCTGGTCGAACCCGGCGCAGAGTACGATGAACTCTGCGACTGGCTCACCGGGCGGCTCACCGAACTGGTCCATCCGGCGACCGGCAAGCCGGCGATTCAGAATGTGTCGCGGATTCATGAGCTCTACGACGGTCCTCATCTCGACGCTTTGCCCGACTTGACGGCCCTGTGGGCCGAGGAGGCGCCGATCGATGAGGTCTACTCGCCCGGTTACGGGACCGTGAGCGGTTCGCACAATGATTTGCGTACCGGGGGACACGCGGCCGAGGGTTTCCTGTTGCTTCAGAGCGCCAGCGCGCGGCTGAGCGACAGCGCGGGCGCCGACGCCAAATGTATCGCTCCCACGGTGCTCGACCTGCTCGGCGTCGCGGTCCCCGAATCGATGGAAGGCCACAGCTTGGCGGTGCGAACCAGCGCACCGGTATAGAACCCCAGCGCGCAGGCCCCAGCGCGCAGGCAAAGACCCGGCCCCCGGATCGCCCGCCTTCAGGTTCCGAACGGAAAGACCAGCGACCCCAGCACGTACACCAGCAGCGGCACCAGCACCATGGCGATGGCGTCGAGCATGACGCCGGCTCGAAACATGCGGGGGATCGTGATCCAGCCGCTGCCGAACACGATCGCGTTGGGAGGCGTGGCGACCGGCAGCATGAAAGCGAACGAAGCCATGATCGCGGCCGGAATGAGCAGCAGATACGGGTGCAGGCCGATTTGGAGCGCGGTTTCGGTAATGATCGGCGAGATCATCAGCACCGTCGCGATGTTCGACGTCGTCTCGGTGAGCGTGACCGCCAGCAGACAGACCGCCGGAACCAAGATCCAGACCGGTGTTCCCTGTAGTATCGACATTTGCGACCCGATCCAGCGGGCCAGCCCGGACTCCTGGATTCCGGCGGCGAGGGCGAAACCGCCGCCGAGCAGTATCATGATGCCCCAGGGCACTCCGTATTGAATCGTGCGCCAATCCATGATGAAGCGCTCATGACGCCCCTTCCACTGCAGGCCTCCCGACCCGTTGGCGGGCGTCAAACACAGTCCGACGCCTACGACCATGGCGACCGTGGCGTCGTGGATGCCGCCGGGCGAAGCGAACAGTTCGGACCAGCCCGGAATGACCACGACACCGAGGACGATGGGACGCCGGAAGATCCACAACAGTCCGGTAAGCACGGACGCCGTTAAGACGGATTTCTCCTGTCTCCGCATGGGGCCGAGTTTTCGCAATTCGTCCTGAATCACGCTCTGGCCTTGGCCAAACTGAATCCTCCCGAGCGGCATCTCCGCGCCGAAACGGCAGAGATAGAGCCAGATGATCGGCAGAAAAACGATCACGATAGGAATGCAGACCAGGCTCCAGTCGAGAAATCCGATGGCGGGCTGGTCAGGGAAACGTGTCTGCGCAAAACCGAGAAACGCGACCGTCGTGGGCGAGCCGATGATGGTGCCCAGTCCGCCAACGCTGGCCGAGTAGGCGATGCCGAGTAGCAGAATCAGGCCAAAAACACTTCGCACCTGGGCGGGCGTTTTCTTCGATCGCTGCCCGTCGATTTCCGCGAACTCGGCCAGCTGATTCACCACGGCCATGGCGATGGGAAGCATCATCATGGTCGTCGCCGTATTAGAGATCCACATCGACAAGAAAGCCGTGGCGATCATGAAACCCAGCACCAGCCGTTTGGGGTCCGTGCCGATCCGCGCGATCGTGTTGAGCGCGATACGGCGATGGAGGTCCCATTTTTCCATGGCGAGAGCGATGATGAATCCGCCCAGAAAGAGAAAAATAATGTGATTGGCGAAATTCGGAGCGACTTTGGCGCTGGGCATCACGCCCAGCAATGGCATGAGGACGAGGGGCAGCAGGGCCGTCACGGCGATGTGCGTGGCCTCGGTAATCCACCAAGTCGCCATCAGAGCGGCGATGGCTGCCATGCTCTGACCGGCCTCGCTGAGCCCCTCGGGCCGGGGCAGCAGCAAGATCACCAAAAACAGCACCGGACCCAAGGCCATGCCAGCACGCTGGTGGGTAGCAAACTCGTTATTCTCGGCCGACAAGGATCACCTCAAGGAGAACCGCTTGCAGCGGTGCGAGAAAGACTCGGTTCCGGCAAAAAAACCGCCATGGCTGCATTTTGGCGACGAAATTGACAAGGTAGCACGAATCACCCGAGTCCTGAGAGGCAACGCCGCTGCTTCCGCCCCGGCTCTCTGGCAATGAGATCGATGATGCCGCGGCCGGCCTCTCCCTCAACGTCAGGTAGTAACGCAGGTTTTCTAGGACGGAGCGCTCATGGGGAGGTCCCGAGAACCAGTGCTAGTGTAAACATATAGGAACATCGGCGCTGCTTCCTCCCCATGGCGGCCTGCCGCGGGCCCAGCAGGGACACCCGCCGCTCAACGCGGCGATTCGATCCATGAACAATTTTGCCGCCGAGGACGATCCATTTTCATGAGGCACGATGAACCTCCTCTCGAAGCGCGGCCAGGCGATGACGATGCCTTGCCCGAGGCTCAGCGGGCCTCGAAGCACCGCGACTCGGGTTCTCTCCTCTTCTCGCTAGTCAGCTATTCGATCGTCTGGTTGCCGGTCGGCTTGACCACACTGCTGATCAAGTTCGCGATGCTGCAGCGGGGAGGTATGGGGAGCGTGGGACGCGCCATGGGCCGCGAAGGTATCGGGGCATCCGCCACCACCGATTACCCCGTGTTTTTCACGTTTCAAGAAGAGCTTTCTTTCTACCGGGAAGACTATCTTTTGGCGTTTCTCGTTGTTCCGGCCATCCTCTTCCTTTTGATTCGGCTGTTTCCCGCGAAGATCCGCATCTGGGCGCTTTTTGGCGGTTGCACGCTGTTGCTCACACTACTGTATGTCCAGTTGCAGATGTACTTCGAAGTGGGTGGCTTCCTTTCCCTGCGACTGCTCGAAGAGGGAACCCGCTGGGTTTTGGGACACTCCGAAGATTTTCAGAGCTACATCACGCCGCATTTGACCTTGCTTGGCATGTTGTATCTTCTGCACCTCATGGTAGTGTTCTTCGTCTGCAGCGATCCTCCGCGGCGGATGTGGGGCAAGCTGCGGCCCACCGCGCAGCGGGTCATCTTCGGCGGCATGCTCGCCGCCGTCTTCGCGATCACGACCGCGGCGTGGACGTCAGGGATGCCGGAGAATTCGATGCAGCCGAGCGTCTACCGTCTCCTGGCAACCGAGTTGTTTCCAAGGTCCGAGCAGCCATCACGCTTCGACACGCTCGGGGCGGAAGAATTGCGCGAAGAATACCGTCAGTTGGCCAAGGCGCCTGCCCCCGGTTCGGCGAGCCGGTCCGAATACTGGGCCGTGGCGGAAGACTATAACGTGCTTTATTTCGTACTCGAAACCGTGCCTGTCTTGTTGCTCGACCTGGACGCGGATCTCGGTTCCTTTCCCTCCTTTGAGCGGCTGAGGGGGGTATCCTGGGTCGCCTCCCGGCATTACACGAGTTCGACGCTAACCAACCGCTCGCTCTTTTCCATCTTCACCTCGATGTATCCGCCCGCCAGCGGCCCGGTTCTCTACGAGCCGGATTTGAAGGTTCCGGGAGTCATTCAAGAGTTGAAAGGCCTGGGCTACCAGACGGCGGCCTATCTGCCGGCAACCCTCGTACTGGATTGGGAAGAGTGGATGTTCAAGGCCATCGGTTTCGAGCAGATGAGGGTGGCCGACCAGATACTCGACGACGTGCCGAACGCCCGCAAGAATTGGAAGGTAAAAAAGAGAGTCGACGAAGTTTCGCTCGGCGCTCTCAAGGACGACATTCGGCATTGGGCCGCCGAGGATCAGCGTTTCGCCGCCGCCTATTTGCCCCAGATCGGCCATGCCCCCTGGCCGGACATTCTCGAAGACGGCGTGGATCGGGACACCAGGGAACGAGGAAGAGAAATTCTTCGGCTCGAGGACCGCTGGCTTGGCGAGATCCTGGATTTGCTCGACGAGCTAGGCATGCGGAAACGAACCATGATCGTCCTGGCAGGCGATCATGGGGTGCGCAATAGCTTTGAAGATCCGAGCTACGACGCCGGGCGCCCGTCAGAGCGCGCTTTTCACGTGCCTCTGATGGTTAGCGTGCCTGGTTTGACCGAGGACAGACGGACAACCGGCTGGCCGACATCGCATATCGACCTGGCCCCGACGCTGCTTGACCTGCTGGGTATAGAAACCGGCCGCGAATGGGAGCAGGGAAGCCCGCTCTGGGAGCCGCGTCTGGCCGAGAGAACGACCTTCTACTGGGCTCACCTCATGGAAGGGGTTCGGGGCTACCGGTCCCCGGAGCATTTCGCGCTTTGGAACGGAATGCTCGACGCGGTTTACGTTCACCAGCGGAACACGTTCGAGGACGTCCATCAAACAGAAAATTCGTCGGCCCTTTACCGGGATGTGACCAGCCGCCTGACCGCCATCGAAGAATTACAGAGAGCATGGCTGCGGAAAAGCTTAGGGGGAACCGGCGCTTCGAGAACGGAGCGGTCAGGGGCCCAGGGCGGCGAGGCGGCGAACTGATTTCACGTAGACCGGCAAGATCGGAATATCGCTGAGCGTCCCGCGGCGGCTCGTCTGTACGCGCGAGATGCGCTCGACGACGTTCATGCCTTCGATCACTCTGCCAAACACGGCGTACCCAAACCGCGTGCCCGTACGGTCGAAGCCGGGATTATCACGAAGGTTGACGTAAAATTGCGCTTGCGCACTGTCGGTCGCGTCGTTTCGGGCCATGCCCACGGTTCCCCGGAGATTCTTTCGCCGCTGGTTCGATTCCAGCCGGATCGGCGGGTGGCCCGGCTTCTCGTCTCCGTCGAGCGTGTAGCCGCCGCCCTGAATCAAGACGCCGTCGATGACGCGATGAAAGATCGTCTCGTCATAGAAACCTTCGTCTACGTATCGCAGGAAATTTTCCACGCTGCGGGGCGCCTGCTCCTGAAAAAGTTCCATCTTGAAAGTACCCTTGGACGTCTGAACCGCTACGACGGGGTTGGCCGGGCCCGCGGGCTTCTCCGCCAGGGTTTGCGCGGCGGTGACTCCGAGGAGCCCGACTCCGAGAATCGTGACTCCAAGAGTCGTGACTCCGAGAGCCGTGCATGCTATCCACGACGCAACGCGCCGGCAGCGCGCGAGATGTGCGAACGAAGGAACGAACTCGCTCATGGGGAGCGGGCGATTGCCTTCCCTTCGCGATCGCCCACTCCATGATAAGCGGTTTGGAGAGGATGGCTATTGGCCCAGGTCGTGGCAGAGGAAGCATTCGGTCGACACTTCGCGGGTGGCATGACAGTTCATGCAAGTGGTCATGCTGGTGGAGATTTCCTTCGCCAGAACTTCGCGTTTTTCCACCGGGCCATGGCAACGGGCACACTGCTCTCCGGCCCTGAGATGGCTAGCATGGCTGAAGAAAACGAAATCAGGCAAGCGGTAAACTCGTGTCCAGTCGAGTTTTTCTTGCTTCCCGTGTAAAAAAGCAAGCCGGCGGATCACGGGGCTCTCCGCGGCAACCGTAACATGACAGAGCATGCACTGCTGGGGCTGAGGGATCCCGGCGCGCTCGCTGGTCTTGGCCGCGCGGTGACAGTCCAGGCAAGTGATTCCCTTTTGACTGTGCTTCCGATGACTAAACGGTATGGGTTGAGGATCCACTGCCATGGGCAGTGTCTCTTCGATGCCTTTATAGCGGTTCGCCGGTTGGGGGAAACCCGCGGACCCGCATGAGAGAACCAGCGCCACGGAGAACAACGCCCGTGCCACGGGGCGCGGAACGGGAAACTTTACCCCGCAATGGCGAGTCGTCGCAAGGATCGGGCGTGGCGTGGACAAGGCGTGGCGAACGTTGATCTATCTCTCCGGCAACTCATTGTAGCTGGCTTCCGCCGGGACGAGCCCCCAAGATCGCGGACGAGCGGAGGAGCAGCAGGCTGTGTGTTATGAAAGTAATTGGGCTGTTATCAAAGTTAAAGGCGGCGGTGGCCGACTCCTGTATATGTAGGGACCGGTGGACTGGACCGGAGGAATTTTGCTGAACTTGGATCTTACCGATGAGCAGCGCCACCTCCAAAAGATGGTGCGAGACTTCGCCGAGCGAGAGATTCGTCCCCATGTGATGGAGTGGGACGAAAAGCAGGAGATGCCGCTTGAGATCCTGCGGCGGCTGGGCGGCCTTGGTGTTCTTGGCGTGATCTTTCCCGAGGATCTGGGCGGCGCGGGGATGGGCTATGTCGAGTACGCCATCGTCATGGAGGAGTTGGCGCGGGTCGATCCGTCCGTGGCGCTGAGCGTGCTGGCGCACCTGTCGCTGGCGGCGGGACACATCTATCAGCACGGTGGCGCGGAGCAGAAGCGGCGATACTTGCCGAAATTGGCGTCGGGCGAATGGATCGGGTGCTGGTCGCTGACCGAGCCCGATGCCGGATCCGACGCCGCGGGCACGAAAACGACCGCTGTCAGAGACGGCGAAAGCTGGGTGCTCAACGGTTCGAAGACATTCACCACGAACGCGCACCAGGCCGACCTATGCGTGGTCATGGCGGTGACCGATCCGGGTCTTGGCACTCACGGCATCTCGGCTTTCGTCGTGGAGAAGGGAACGCCGGGATTTTCCACCGGCCGCAAGGAAAACAAACTAGGGATGCGAGCCAGCGACACCGGTGAAGTGATCTTTTCCGGTTGCCGTGTGCCGGCCGAGAACCTCATTGGACAGCGGGGCCGGGGGTTTGTACAGGCAATGAGGATTCTCGACGGGGGACGGGTCGCGATTTCGGGGCTCGGAGTGGGGCTGGCGCGGGGGGCCTATGAAGCGGCACTGAGCTATGCGAAACAGCGGCGGCAGTTTGGCAAGCGGATTTCGGAATTTCAGTTCATTCAGCACAAGCTCACCGACATGGCGACCGAGATCGACGCCTCGCGCCTGCTGACCTATCGGGCGGCCTGGATGCTGGATCAGGGCCGGCGAGTGACCAAGGAATCGGCCATGGCGAAACTGTTTTCGAGTGAAGCCGCCGTCAGGGTAGCGAACGAGGCGGTTCAGATTTTCGGCGGCTACGGGTTCGTGAAAGACTATCCTGTCGAAAAATTCTACCGCGATGTAAAGCTGCTCACCATCGGCGAAGGCACGAGCGAGATTCAGCGCATGGTCATCGCGCGGCAGATACTCAAGGACTAGCGGGCGCTGGCGATGTCCCTCGGGCGGATGCGCGCCGGAGCAAGACCCGCGGCTCTGTTGCCACCCTTCACTGTGGGTTGCCGGGCGGCGCCCGACTATGTTTCTCTTGGGGGTTCCTCTTGGGGGTCCTCTGAGGTTTCTATGCGAGAGCGAAAAACACTGTTGTTTCTGCTCGGTCTCTGGTGCGGGGCGAGCGTCTTCATGTGGCTCGTGGCGACACAGAACTTCGGCGTGGCCAGGATGCTGCAAGAACACCCCGCAAAGGAGTTCGCGGCGACGACCTCGCCGTTGTCAGCCGGCGAACTGCGGCTCACCGTGCGGCATCAGGCATCGGAGACAAACAGGCTGTTCTTCCACGGCTGGGGGATGGTGCAGATTCCGCTGGCGTCGCTGGCCCTGTGGCTGGTCTGGAAATCCGGTGGGGGGAAGTTTCCGGCCGGAGCTGCCGGAGGGATGCTGCTGATCGTCGTCGTGCTGGCGTTCTATGTGGTGCCCGAGACGATCCGTCTTGGGAGGCTGATGGACTTTGTTCCGCGGGAACCTCCGCCCCCTGAGTCGGCCGCTTTCTGGAGGCTGCACGGGGCCTACACCTCGCTCGATATCGTGAAGGTCTTGCTGGCGGCAGCGCTGGCGTTCACACTGATTCGAAGCGATAGGGACCGCTGATTTATCCCTGACCCGAGCAACAAGATCTCTCCGGGCAGCGGCCACGCCCGTTCACTTGCGCCTGTTTTTCTTCCGCGAACCCATGGGGGGCTTCTTCAGCACCAGCGAGGCGATGTGCTCAAGCACGGCCCGGTAGTAGGCCTTCTCACCATGTTCTCCAGCGGAATGTTCTCCAGTGGTTCGCCGGCTGAGATCGCCGCTCTCGCCCGGCTGATAGGCGTAGGGGAAGCGGGCCCGCAGGGAGGGACGATAGCCCCATCCGGCCCCGCGCTTAAAAAACGTGTCGGCGCTGACCCGTTCTCGGCGCAGATTCTCGGCGGTGGCTTCGTACCCGTTGTCGTCCTCGATCATCCAAACGGGCCGCTGGTACGAGATGAGATTCGGAAGCCGAGACCGTTTCTGGCTTGCCGACAGACCGTTGCCGTGAACCAAGATCACATCGCAAATTCTGGCAAGCGACGATGGATAGGTCATGCCGCCAGCGGCGGAAGCGCCGATCGGCAGCGTAAATTCCACCTCCTGAAAACGCTCCCGGACCGTCTCGATGAGTTCGGCGATGGACTCGGGGATGAAGGCGCCGTGGTCCCAGTTTTCTTTCTCCACATCCCAGCCATAGGCAACATCAATGACAACGTTGCGGAAGTTTTTCTCGATCAGCCAGTCTGTCATATTGCGCGCTCCGGCGACGATGGCGGCGGCGGATTCGAAAACTTCGTCCTGGGCTCGTGAAAAATAGCTAAGACAGACGACCAGGCCGTGGCCGTCCGCAGCTTCGATCAAGCGTTCCAGGCGATGCAGCCACTTTGGTTTCAGAGACCCGTCGGGCTTGAAGGCGCTGACCAGCCCGCCGGCTCCTTTGCCGGGGCTGGCCCAGCCCTGGCGGGCGATGCCGTTGCTCTCCCTGCCGTAACCCTGGTCGGACCCCTGCAGATTGACGCCGATCGCGCCCACGCCGTGCGCGGCCAGCAGCTCAAGAGATGCAATCACCGCGTCAGTATTCTTGTCGGGATCAAACTCCCGCTCGCTCAGCCACTCATCGCTGAACAGAGCGGGCGGGAAGCGGATCATGACAAGTTTTCCGCGCGCCTCGCCCCGAAAACGCCGGCTGCTGTAGGTCGGTTTCCATCGTCCTGCCGGGGAACGGCGGATGTAGAACTGGTGCGCCTTGAAACGCGGGCCCAGCATGGATCCGGTAGCAACTTCGGTGGCGGCGAATGAGCGCGCGGCCGAACCGGCCGTCAGACATCCAGCGATCAGCAACAGCCCTGTTCGGCCGCGCCACCAGCAGCGCTTGACGAGGGCCGGAGACATAGGTGACATCAGGTTCATTACAACCAACGGGCGATCGGATGCTTTACAGATCCAGGGAGCCCGGACAACGACCGGGCGTCATCCAGCGCGCCGGTGTGGGGGCCGGTCCCGTCAGAAACCGGCCCCAAACATCGTCCTCCAAAACTGCGTATCGGCGGAATCAGCCGGCCAAATAAGGTTGATCTTAGCACGCGAGAGGAGTCGGGCCGGGCGCGTTGCTGCCGCGGGGCCGAAAGCGAGGCGCAACCAGGGCGGGGATCGACAAGGGCGAGGATGTGATTCATGACAACTGAGTCGCAACGAAGCTGCCGCTGCCGCGCCGCCGCAACCCTTCGCGTGGCAAGGCCTGGCGGGAGGCCGGAAATGCCGGTTAGCCCTTGGTGGCCGGAGGAGGCAGTGCGCGCGCTTTGACTTCCGAGTCAAAGCCGCGGCCGTGGGAGCCGTCGCAAAATGGCTTGTTCTCCGACAAACCACAGCGGCAAAGGCTTATCTTCGTCCGGCCGGCAAGACCGAACGCCGCTCCGCTGGCGTCGCAAACAGAAAAGGCGCCCTCGACGATCAGCGGGCCGTTCTTCTTGACAGTAACTCGTGTCTCGGACATGAGGCTGCTTATGCCGCCTTTCCACTCGCGGCACCGGGCTCAACGTGAGCGAGCGTGGAGGCAGAGTACTTGGCAAGATGAAGTATTTCCATCAGGCGAATCAGCGGCCAGGCCGGATCGATCTCCCACTTTGTCGCGCGGAACCTCGCCGAACGCGGAAACTCGTGATGGTTGTTGTGCAGCCCCTCGCCAGCGGTGAGCAACGCGACCCACTGCAGGTTCGTGGCCTTCTGGTTGGCGAAGTTCCGGTAGCCGATCTTATGGCAGACGCTGTTGATCATGGCATTGAGAAAAATGTAGAAGCCCGCGCTCAACAGCCATGTGGCGATGCCCATCAGCGCGCCCAGCCACCAGCTTACGCCGAGCCAATAGGGAAACGAAACCACCAGGAGCAGTATCCCCAGGATCGGTCCGAATGTCCCGATGAGCGGAGTGCGGTCAATAAAGTCTTCGGGCCAGTTTGGCGAGAACGTCTCGATCGTGTCCCTGTTCCGAATCTCTTTTCGGTACATCACAACGTTGAGAAACAGCACCTTCCACATGCCCTCGATATACGGGCTATGGGGATCACCTTCCTCATCGGAAAACCGGTGGTGCTTGCGGTGTACGGCGGCCCACTCCCTGGGAACAATTCCCGTAGCCAATGCCAGCTCCAAGTGCATCAACAGCCCTACGGCCGGATGCAGAGTCAATCCCTGGTGAGTCATCGTGCGGTGGAGATAGATCGTCGTACAAAACGTGGAGATCTGGGCGATCATGAAGGCCGCGAAAACACACCACAAAACAGTTTCAAGCATTCCTTGTTCCTTTTGTTTCGCCGCTATTTATTGAGAAAGGCAAGATCGCTGCCGCGCGGCCATGGTCTTGAGAGGATGGTTATCTGGGAGCATGGCCGTCCGGGAGGATAGCGGAGTCCCAGATGCACTCCAGCTACCCAAATCCTACCACGCCGCCGGCCGAGAATGCCAAGGTTTCTAGCCCGCACATCCAGAGCGGGCTAGATGCCTTTGGCCAGGAACCCGCCATCGACCGGGATCGTGATGCCGGTAACGAACTTCGCCGCGTCCGAGGCCAGGTAGACCGCCGCTCCCACCATCTCATCCAGCGTGCCGATCCTGCCCATGGGCGTGCGCTTGACGATCGCCTCCATGCGCTCGGGAATATCAAGCACCTTGGTGTTAAGCGAGGTCCGAAACACCCCCGGCGCCACCGCGTTCACGCGCACGCCATGCTCGGCCCACTCGGTGGCCAGTGTCTCGGTCAGCATCTTCACGCCCGCCTTGCTGCAATTGTAGGCGCACACCTGGGCGAAACTGACGAAGCTCGTCATCGATCCGGTGTTGATGATATTGCCGAAACCTTGTTTAATCATCTGGCGGCCGAAAATCTGGTTGGCTCGAAAACTGCCGCTCAGGTTGATGTCGATGATCCGCATCCACTCGTCTTCGGCGACATCCACCGAGGGCTCTTTCTTGAGCGTCCCGGCGGTCACCAGGAGGATATCGACCTTGCCGAACTTAGCGACCGTCTGATCGCAGAGATTTTGGAGCGACGAGCGGTCCTGCACATCCGAGGTCAGACGGAGGGTTTCCGACCCTAACGCCTCGATCTCAGCGGCGGTGGCATCCACCATTTGCTGGCGGCGGCTGCTGGCGACGACCGTCGCGCCTGCTCGGGCGAATCCTAAGGCGATCGCCTTGCCAATGCCGCTCGTGCCGCCCACCGCGACCGCCACCTTGCCCGTCAGATCGAATATGTTCTCAGACACACCGTTTCTCCCTGCCTATGCGCGAAGCGATCATCATTCTATCAAGCACGCCGAGGGGGTCCGGCCGGCGCTCCCTCGGGCTACGCCCGAACCGGGACATACTCCCCGGCAGTTCATATCGGGTATCCTGATACGGGATTTCATGACAATCAACCGGCGAACCGCGCTACAAAACTTGGCGACCTTGTTTCTGACTTCTCCCCTACTGCGAGAGCAGATCCTCCCGGGCCAGGGACTCCCGAAGATCGACCCGGTGCTGGATCCAGCCAACGTATTCGATTTCGCCGCGCTGGCGAAGAAGAAACTCGACCCCGTTGCCTGGGACTACATGGCCGAAGGGTCCGAGGACGAGGCGGCCTTGCGTGACGCGCGCAAGGCCTTCGACCGCATCATCCTGCGGCCCCGCTTTCTGACCGACGTTCACAAGATCCGTCTCGAAACCAAGCTCTTCGGCCAGACGCTGCGGCACCCGATCTTCATCGACCCGGCGGGCGGCAAGAACTGCTTCTACCCCGACGGAGAACTGGAAGTCGCCCGGGCCGCGGGCCAGACCAGCACGCTGATGATCACCAACGGCGGCATTGAAGACGTGATCCGCTCCGGCCAGGGGCCCAAGAACTGGTGGCAGGTGACCACCGGCGGCGCTTTTCGCACCGAGAGCACGATGCTCAACTTCGTCGAGCGTCTCGAAGACCAGGGCTGCCTCGGGATCTGCTTCACCGTGGACATCCAGCACGTCTCGCACCGCGAACGCAGCATCCATCACAAGTTCGTGCGCACCTGGTGCACCAACGGCGTTCCTCGTGACGCTCAGGGAAACTTGATCTATAAAGAAGGCGACGAGCCGTGGACGACCGGCCATTACCCAAGCCGCCCGTTCCCGACTCCGACCTGGGAGACGGTTCGCCGCCTTCGCGAAATGACCGACCTGCCCATTGTGATCAAGGGCGTCCTCACGGCCGAGGACACCGAGATGGCGGTGCGTAGCGGCATGTCGGGCGTCGTTGTTTCCAGCCACGGCGGGAGACAGCTCGATCATGTCGGCGGGACGATCGAAGCCCTGCCCGAATGCGTGCAGGCGGCGGGGGGCAAGATTCCGGTGCTGATCGACGGAGGGTTCCGCCGGGGCAGCGACATCTTGAAGGCGCTGGCGCTGGGCGCGGCGGCGGTAGGCATCGCGCGACCTTATCTGTGGGGTATGACGGCCTTCGGCCAAAAGGGCGTTGCGCGCGTGATCGAATTGCTGCGTGTTGAACTCGCGCTCGACATGGGTATGGCCGGGGTGGCCAAGATTTCCGACATCGACCGCACCCTGGTACGGATACGCAACTACTCGCTATAGCAGCCCGTGCTAGAGGAGGCACGCCGATGGCAGGACCGAGCAGAATCACCAGACGCGCCGTTCTGGCATCCGTGCCGATGCTTGCGCTCGCGGCCAAGAAGTACCCCGTCCGCAAAGCGCGCGTGGAACCGTTATGGAAATCACCCGGCGGCCATCCCAACGCGCTAGAGGCTAGCCCCGAAGGTCTGTGGGTCGGCGAGCAGGTCAGCGACAGAGCTCACTTGCTCGGCTGGACGACAGGCAAAGTCCTGTGCTCGGTCGAAACCGAATCGTCGAACACAAGCGGCATCGCCTATGGCGGAGGCTATATCTGGATGGCCGCCAACGGATCGGCCAGCCGCCGCCCGCCTCGTCCAACCGACACCAAGGACGGCGAGGTTCACAAGGTCGACGCGGCGACCGGCAAGACCGTGGCTCGCTACCCCGTTCCCGGCGGAGGCGGCGTCCATGGGTTGACCTGGGCTAACGACTCACTTTGGGTCACTACACTGCATCAGGGGACGCTGACCCGCTTTACCGCCGGCTTCCAGCCGCTCCACTCGATCCCGATCACGCTCGACCGCGCCCACGGCATCGCCGCCGATGGGGATTCCATCTGGTGCATGTTCTCGAACGATTACCTGATTCAGCGACTGGACGCTCGCGATGGACGAGTGATCGAAGCCATCCAATTGAATAAGGGAAGCGACCCGGACCCGCACGGAATGACGATGCATGACGGCGTCCTGTACTACAGTGATTCGGGCTTCGTTCGCGGCGGGGGTGCGCACCAGGGAAAACATGGGGGCTATATTTGCCGAATTCACCTCTAGCCCGCCCTGGCGCCGGAAGCGCCTGGAAGCGATCGGCGGCCCTGACCTGCTTACTGCTATTCCCGATGGCAAGCGCCATCGCGCAGGACCCCAAAATCATGCGCCCCGAGGATGGCTCGGCGCTCCCGGCCGGCGAGATCAGCATCGTCGCCACGGCCCCCGGCGGACGACTCGAGCTGGACGGGAAACCGATCGAGGCCCAGCAACCGTTTCCCAACGTCTTTCACGCCCAGATCACGCCCGAGAGCGGCGAGCACAAGTTGGCTCTGATTTGGGAAGGAGGCAGCAAGGAAATCCGTTTCTTCACCGGCGACGATCCCCCGGCCGAATACAAGGCGTTCCAGCAGCACCCGCCCCTGCCCGGCGTCGAGTGCACGCAATGTCATGGCATCAGCCGGCGCGGACGATTTCGATTCAAGGGCGGCTGTTTCGACTGCCATGAGAAAGAGACTTTCGTCTCGGTCCATGACCATCCCCCGCACGATTTTGTGGAATGCGGCACGTGCCACAATGCCCACGGCTCAACGCGCGCGAAGCACTTGATGCTCGAGCGCGAGATCATGTGCAAGCTGTGCCACAACTGAGGGCTGGCACGCCCGGTCTCGCCTGGTTGCCGGCAGGCTGCTAAGCGGACGTTTCCACGGCCGATTGCGTCGGATCGATGCGGGTCACGATCAGCGCGGCGGCGACACAGAGTCCAGCGGCCACCAGAAAGGGCACGGTCCAGCCGAACCAGGTCGCCAGGTACCCGACCACGACGCCCGAAAGCGTGCTGCCGATATTTCCGAACGTATTCATCACTCCCGAGACCGAGCCACTGAACTCGCCGCCGATGTCGATGCAGATGGCCCAGGAGACGGCGACGGTGAGTTCCAGGCCGGCCACCGCCACCGTCAGGAAGACCAGCGCCATGCCGGCGTCTGCCGCCAGCGCGCCGGGAATCAGTCCCGCACCCGCGATTCCGAAGCCCAGGCAGGAGACGAACAACCGTCCCCGGCGCAAGTCGCCGAGCCGGCGCGCGAGCTTGTCGGAAATCCACCCGCCGAGCGCGTTCGTCACGGTCGCGGCCAGCAGCGGAATGCTGGCGGCAATCCCCATTTTGAAATCGGTGAGTCCGCGCTCCTCGACTAAATACGTCGGCAACCAGGCCAGATACATCCAAAGAACCCAGCCATAGCAGAAGTACATCAAACTCAGCGACCACAGATTCTTGCTGCGAAGAATCTTCGCCCAAGGCACGGATTGCGCCGCCGACCGGCCGTGGAAGCCGCTCCGCCTGAGAATCTCAAGCTCCTCTTGGTTGACGCCGCCGTGGTCTTCCGGGAAATCGCGGTAGTACCAATACCACACCAGCGACCACAGAGCGCTGATCGCTCCGAAGACATAGAAAACCGCCCGCCAGCCGGTCATGACGATCAGCATAACCACCAGCGGAGGCGTGATCGCGGCCCCTAAGCGCGAACCGGCGTGCTGAAAACCCTGTCCGAAAGCCCGCTGCTCAACTGGCAGCCAGCGCACCAGCGCCCGGGATGCCGAGGGAAACGCGGGCGACTGGCCGACGCCGAAGAGAAACCGGAAGACCGCCATGGACAGCGCGCTGAACGCGCCGGCCGTCGCGGCGGTAAACACCGACCACCAGACTATCGACAGCGCTAAGATTCGGCGCGGTCCGAATTTATCGACGGCCCATCCGCCGGGTATTTGAAACAGCGCGTAGCCGAGACTGAACGCCGAGAAGATGTAGCCCATCGTAATCTTGTCGAAGCCGAACTCCTTGCTAATCGTCGGCGCGGCGGTGCCGATGCAGACGCGGTCGACATACATGATGAATGCGGTGATGAAGGTGAACGCGAGAACGCGGTGGCGAACATTGGTAGCGGGCATGTGGCGCCCATTATGAACGGAACCGCCGCGCGCCGCAAGGCGGGTGGAATGTCAGGGGTGGGAAATCATCGGGACAACCTCGGCGTGGCCGATTCCCAAACCGCACCGATTCAGAGCCCGCGACCTTTCGCATCGGAGACGATTCGCCGCGCCCCCCGGACAGGGGCCGTCCCGGCACGGGGTCACAATCTTTCAGGCCCGCTCTTTCAGGATCTCCGTAATTCTCTTGGCGATGACCGCCTCCTCGCCTGCCTGGAGGTTATACGGAAAGATCCCAAGTCCCTTCCATGGCGGGCGGAACCGGCTCATGTCGCTGGCCTCGATCGACGGACTGCCGTCACGAAGCTTTTGGACCATCTCCGGGACCGAGAGATTCAGTTTCTCCTCGTTCCATTGCACCGACAGCCGGGGTGAGTGGCTGTAGTCGCTGTTGGTAATGAACTCGCTGTGGACCGTCGGGGCGCCTTTCACGCCCTCGGCCACGCGCTGGAGCTGGGCGTACCACTGGCGGCGCTCGGCGGCGTGATCCGTGCGCAGGTAGAACTCCAGCGCCGCCAGCAGGCCGACGATCTCTTCCTTGCCGACCTTGGCGATGCGCGCGAAATAGTTATGCGGCGCGGCGTTGGCGTAGGCCAGATCGATCCACTTCTTCTTGCCGATCAGCAGGCCGGAACATTGCGGGCCCCGCAGGTTCTTGCCTCCGCTGTAGGCCACCATGTCAACGCCCATCTTGACGAATTTGCTCAGGTTTTCCGCCGGGGGAATCTCGGCCGCCGCGTCGAGGATCACCGGCAGGCCGTGATCGTGAGCCATCTTCGTGCAGGCCTCGAGACCGACCTTGTGCCCAAGGCTGTTGTGGCTGAGAACGAAAGCCATCGCGGCGGTCTTTTCGTTGCATGCCTTCGCAACCTGATCCGCGGTTTCGACCACGATCAGCTTGATGCCCACCATCCGAAAGGCGTGGTCGAACGAGCTAAGATGCGCCTTCTGGATGATCACTTCGCTCTTCATGCCGGTGAGGTCGGGCAGTTGCCTCATCTTCTGGCGGTCGTCGCCCGCTGTGACCGCGCAGGTCGCCAAACACAGTGAGCACGAGGCGCCCGCGGTAACAAAGCCCGCTTCGGCGCCGGTGAGTTCGGCGATGCGTTCGCCGACTTTCTCCTGCAACTCGTGAACGCGGACGAAGTTGTTCGAGGCCTCGGTCATGGCGGCCGAGACTTCCGGCGCCATCAGCGTGCCGCTCATCGTCGTCAGCGTGCCCACGGCGTTGATGAAGGTGCGCACGCCGAGTTTGCGGTAGATGCCGGCCGATTCGCCGATTCGCAGCGGCGCGGCCGCCGACGCAACCGAAGCGCTGGAGGCGGTCAGAGGCAGCGCCCAGCTATTTCTGAAGAAATGACGGCGAGAAAGATTCTTGAGGAATTTCATATCAACTCATCCTTAGGGCGACTGCTATCGCGTCTGACCGATTCCGAGGCCGGTCAGCCTTCCTTGGCAGCGGCTAGCAATATCTCGCGCAGGCGAATGCCGACGATGCGATCTTCGCCCGGGAACAGATTATACGAGGCAAGCTCCAGGCCCTCTTTCTTGCTGTTCACATCGATGCGCGGCTCGCCGTCTTGCAATTGTTTGTAGCACTGGGCGTAGGTCAATCCTAATTTCGCCTGGTCCCACTGAACGCGCAGATAGGGGATGGGGTGGCCGCCGGGTCCGGGAATGTAGACCTCGGTCTTCGTCGTTGGCACATCCTTCACCGTCGTGGCGATGCGCTCCATGAAACCGCGCCACATCGCCTGGTCGGCGTCCCCATCCCGCCGCACGTAGATCTCGACCGCCTTGAGCAGGCCCATGATCTCTTCCTTGCCGACTTTCATTCCCCGGCCGATGGTGTCGCTGTGGGGGTTATTGTTCTGGTGAGCCCATTCAATCAGTTCCTTGCGGCCCACCAGCAGGCCCGAAGCCTGCGGCCCTCGCATGCCCTTGCCGCCGCTGAATCCGACCAGGTCGAACCCCTCGCCCACGATCGCCGACAGGTTCGTGGCCGGAGGCAACTCGGCCGCGGCGTCGTTGAAGACCGGAATATCATGGCGCTTGCCCGCGCCGATGAAATGGTTGCGATTGATCTTGCCCTTCGACTCGAAGATATGAACGAAAAAGAGCATCGCCGTCTTGTCGTTGATGGCGGCTTCGAGTTCTTCGGGCGTCTCCACTTCGATAATCTTGCCGCCGGCCGCGCGGCAGGCATGGTCAAATCCCATGCGATGCTGCTTGACCATAATCACTTCATTCTTCATGCCCTCGGTATCGGGAAGACGCCGCACCTTGTCGCGGTCACCGCGCGTCAGGCACGCGGCCGTCGCCAGCGTGATCGAACTGGCGGCGCCGCACGACACCATCGCCGCCTCGACGCCGATCCTCTTCGAGATACGCGCTCCCACCGCGTGCTGCAGATCGATCAGCGGCACGAAGTAGCGCGAGGCCTCGGCCATCGCCTCACGCACTTCAGGAGTCATCACCGAGCCGGTCAGAGTCGTGTAGGTGCCAGCGGCGTTGATCAGCGGCCGGATGCCCAGAGCGCGGTAACTCTCGCCATGGCGGCTGGCCAAATAAGATGCATAGGCACGGCTCGGGGAAAGCGAGCCAACGGCGGAGGCTAGTCCGGCGGAGAGCAAAAACCTGCGGCGGTCCCAACGGTTTTGGAAGCGTTTCATGGCGAATCATCCTTCGCCGGGAATCCCCGGCGGGTCACATCGCTGGCGGGGCACATCGTCGTGCGCACCCGCCCGATGTCAGCGGTATTGTATCACTCCGGCATGCTCGCGCTCGATCTCTAAGAACGGCCGCGCGAGGGGCCATCAGCCCCTACTCCCCCGCCAGGCCGCAATAGTTTATCGCCGCCAGCGCGTATACTTTGGCGCAATGCGCAAGCTGCGAGATCGAAACACGCTCGTCGTCGGAATGGGCCGTTTGATGAGCCGGACCGTAGTAAACCGTCTTCACGCCCGCGTCGTTGTCGTACAGATTGGCGTCGCCGACCAGGCCCATGCCGATGACTTCCGGCGTCTTGCCGGTAAGGGCTTCGGCGCCCTTCTCGATCGCCTTCACAAGCGGATGATCGGCCGGCGTCTCGAACGGCTCGCGCTCGCCTTCCAGCGAGTAGCTCCAGTTCAACCCTGATTTCGCGGCATACCGGTCGCAGATTTCCCGCATCTCGTCCTTGATATCGGCGAACGTAGTCCCCGGCGTCCAGCGGCGCGTTCCGGTCACGCGAAAAGGCGTGGGCAGGCGGTTCATATAGTCGCCGCCGTGCACCATGCCGACGTTATAGAGCTGCCGTCCGCAGAGCGGATGGGCGGGCTGCTGCTTGAACTGCTCTTCCCTCTCTTGAATCTCATTGAGCAGTTGCCCGACCCAATAGGCGGGGTTCGTGTCATAGGGAACCTTGATGGTATGGATCGGCCCGCGGTCATCGCTGACTTCAATGATGAAGATGGTCGAGCCAAGACTCGCGGCCCAGATGGCGCAAGGGCCCTCGACGATGATGATCGCGTCGGCGGGAATCTTCCGTGACCGCAGATGCTCGATCAACCGATTCGGTCCCTCCTTCTTCCCCTCGGGCGCCTCGTGGCCGATCACTCCGGTCAGCCACA
This sequence comes from Bryobacterales bacterium, assembly GCA_965238045.1. GTDB lineage: Bacteria > Acidobacteriota > Terriglobia > Bryobacterales > UBA6623 > CBDEGU01. The sequence goes on from CBDEGU010000005.1 coordinate 162,309, forward strand.
AATCGCCGGCCAGCTCAACGCCCGCCTTGCTGAGCGCCGAAGCGGCATGCACCATCGCGACAAGGCCGCCTTTCATGTCCTCGGTGCCGCGCCCGACGATCCAGTCGCCGTCACGCCCGGGCGGGGTGCTCTTGCCGATGGGAATCGTGTCGGTATGCCCGTTGAAGGCGAGCGTGGGCCCGTCGCCCGAACCCGAAATACGCGAATACACATTCGGCCGCCCCGGTTCCACATCGTCCATCGCGACATCGAAGCCTTCGCGGCGAAACAGCCCGGCAAGAAATTGACTGCCCGGCCCTTCGCTGCAGGTCTCGCTCTTGACTTCGACAAACGCCAGCGTATCGCTAGCGATCGCCTCGGCATCAATATGTTTCAGAACGTCCTGGGTATTCATTTACTGTCTCCTTCTCGTCTCTTCCGCGGGTGGCCGCCGCTCACTTCGCCCGGTAGATCCGGATGTTCTTCACCCGAAACGCCCGCCCATTGGAAAACGTGCCGCGAAACCGCACATGCCGCGCATCGACGGCGGGAAAGAAGTCCGTCTGCAACCCTCGCCACGGCCCATGGCTCCGGTCGGCGAGCAGAAACCAACGCTGGCCATCGTTGGACCCCTCGATCACGTAGTGAGCATAGGGCGCTGGCTCAAGATACCAGCCCGGCCGCTCGAAATCAATGAACGCGGGAAGTTCGTATCGCGCGGCGCTGATCCGCACCGGCGCATCCCAAGAAACTTGGCCCGCCCCGCCGCTCGCCCCACCGGCCAGATCGTCCTCGGGCCCGAGAACGCGCGAGGTTCTCAAGTAGTGCCGCAAGGTACTCGCGTAAATCGCCCGGTAGCGGGTGTTGCTCTTGTCGGCAAGGATGTTTGGGAAGTTCTCGCCCGAGAGAAAGCCCAGCCGAAGGTTTCTGTGAACCGCCAAGCCGGTGCGATGAAACGGGGTGGGATCGAACGCATCGATTCCAAACTCGCGGCCTTCCGGCGCGGGCTTGTCTGAGCGAATCAGCACCTCCCAGGCATGGGGCTCATAGGGAATATCGACTTCTCCGCCCCACGGTCCCGGCACTTCATCGCCCATCCGCAACCCAAGTCCATCCATGATCGGATGCGTCGTGCTCGACACCACCGCCTTCATCCCCGACACCCAATATCCAACCGTGTTGTGAAACACATTCAGATAGTCCACTGCGTCTCCCGGGTCGGGATTCACGATCGGGGCATCGGTCTCAGACCCAGCCGGCAGCAGCACGGGCGGACGGAACTCGCTCGGAGCATCGCTCAAATGTGCGAAGACGTGTCCCTTTTGCCAGATGTAGCGAGGCTTCTCGATACTCGGCAAGTACTCAACCATCACCGCGAACGAATCTCCGCCATGAATCATCACCGCGCCGCCGCGGCCCAAGTACTCGCTGAAACGGCGGTAGCTTTGCTCGGTGGTGAATTCACAATGATTGCCGACAAGAACGAGTTTGTAGTCGTCGAGTGAAACCCGTCCCAAGGCAATGTCGTGCTGAGTCGCGTAATCGACTTTGACGCCCTCGCCGCGCGCCCACTCATCGACAAAGCGGAAGTGGTGAATATCGTTATAGCGGTCATAGAGGCTGTAGTAGAAGTGATTGAGGCGCCGCCGCCGGCTGCTCATCACCGTCGGGGCGTAGCCGATGCTGCCGTCATACCCGGTGCGCCAGCCGTGGTAGTCGTGTCCGCCATTGGTCGAGTAGGCAAACCACATGTCGGTCGGCGCGACGAAGAGCACATCGCCGGAGGGCCGTTCGGGGCGCACGAAAACATTGATCAGCTTGGCGTCCAGGTCAATCACAGAGGGATCAACCTTCCGCCCGGCCTCGACAACAATGATGCGGTACAGACTCGCCGGCCAGTCTCCGACCGTGACCGGCAGCCGCGTCACCGGAAGCTGATAGGTGAACGGAACTCGCGCAACGATCTGGGAAGAGATCTCATCAATCACGGCCAGTTCCATCTCCCTGCCCGCGTCGCCGGGACCGGGAGCGATCGTGATTTCCTGCCGCTCGCCCGCCGCCCAGCTCATGTCCACGGGGCTGAGAATCGGGAATAGATTTTCCGGCAGCGTGGCGTCCTCCTGGCTCTGCAACTGATACGCTTCGGCCCACCAGAAGCGCTCGTCGCTCGGACGGTAGGCAAAGAAAGTGATCTCCATTTCCGGATGGCCGGTCAGCGTCATCAATTGAAACGTTGACACGCCGCGGTACCGCGAATGCCCGCGGCGCGCGTGGCGCGACATCTCCGCGCCCCGCAGCTGCGTTCCCACCGCGATGTTCGCCCTCCGGTGATAGAAGATCGTTCCCCAGTTAGTGAACTGGTTATCGGGCACATTTCCGTTCGGCAGATACAGCGGCTGCCCCTGCAGCGCGCCCGCGTCGAGCGTCATCGACTCGTTCCAGCCTCGCGGCAGAGTCCACGAAACTTTGACTTGCTCGCCGCGCAAGGGCGAATTCGGCGCGTGCCGGATGCGGTAAACATCGATATCACCCCGGCGGACGTATTCGAGTTCCAGGCGGACGGGATTGCCATCCACATCGAGCGGAACAACATTGCCCACTCGCGGTCCGCCGGGCCGCACCGCGCGATTGGCCACCGCGAAACTGAACCGCGGAGCATCCGCGCTCAGCATCGGCTGTTCACCGGCGGCCGCGGTTCCCAGAATCGACTGCAAGAAGTTGCGCGAGGGCTGCGCGGTGAGTGCCGCGGCCGCGACCAAGCCGGCCCAAAGAGCGCGCCGAACGGCGCCACAAGGAGAAATGTACATTTTCTGGTTTCGCTTCCCAGAACCCGGCTTAGCCAATGCGATAGCGATCGACCGCGTCCTCATCGAGCGTGATTCCCAGACCCGGTTTCGTTGGCACGGCATAGAAGCCGTCCTTCATCGTGAACGACTCGCTGACGAAGTCGTCTTCCAGCATATGCGTCACGCTGATCGTGTACTCGATGCCGGGAAACGCCGCCGCCTGATGCGCCTGGAAAACCTGATTGATACCGCAGCGGGTACTGTGCTCGACCCACAGTGGGACTTTGGTCACTTCCGCCATCAGCGCCCGCTGGATGAGCGTTCGTCCCATCGGAAACCCGACGACCAAAGCATCCAGCAGACCTTCGCGCAGGTAGGGCATCACATCCGAGGGCATGTGCTCGGCGACTTGCAGCGCGACTTTGCCCTTCAGTTGCCGATAGCCGTCAATGCGCTCGCGCCGAATGGGCGACTCGATCGCGAAGTAGTTGTGAAACTCGCTCAGGCGCTTGGCGATAAATAGCGTCCGCCCCACCGATCCCCACCAGGCGTTGGCGTCGACCCAAACCCGGAAGTCCTTGCCGACAGCATCACAAATGGCCGCCGCCTGCTCGATCGGATCCTGCCAGGGACGCGCTTTCACCTTATGCACCTTGTAGCCAAGGCTCTCGCCGCGTTTCGCCTCCGAGGCCATTAGCTCCGGCTTAAAGCACTGGCTCCAGTAGGTCTGGACAATTCGCTCCCTGGTTCTGGTGGCGAACAGCCGCGATACCGGCAGCCCCAACGCCTGTCCCGCGACATCACAAACCGCGACGAGAACCCCGCGGAGATTATCGTCAAAGAGATACTCCCACGGCGACCGCCCTACGAGCCGCTCTCCGACCGCCCTCGTCTGAGCCGGCGTCAGCATCGAGTCGGCAATGCCAACGATGCCGCGGTCGGTCTTGAGCTTGATCAAGACCGGCTCGTGGTGCGTCTGGAGCCGGTCCTGCTGAAACCAGCTCTGCTGCCAGGCCTCGCGCACGCGCTCACGCATCGGGACACGTGTGGGGATGACCTCGAAGGAGGTGAAACGCATTGTGGCGATTTCCGCCGGCGCGGCCGCGAGATGCCGCGATACGGGGAGCGCGAACGCGCAACCGGCCATTGATTTCAGAACCGCCCTTCTCGTCATGCTGCCCATTCGAGTCTTCTCCGTAGTCTGGAAACCGCCGCCAGGCTAGCCGCGCCTGTATTTTTCGACCGCGTCGTCATCGAAATGAACGCCCAGCCCGGGCGTTGCCGGAACCGTGTAGCGTCCGTTTTTCATCTCGAAGGGCTCTTTCATCAGGTCGTCTTGGATCACATGGCAGATGCTGATGGCGTATTCGATCCCCGGAAAAGCGGCTGTCTGATGAGCCTGAAAGACCTGCGAGACGCCGGTCAGGATGCTGTGCTCAATCCAAAGCGGCACGCCGGTGACTTCGGCCATCAGCGCCCGCTGCACGGTGGTCTTGCCCAGCGGCCCCCCGACCACCAGCGCGTCAAGCAGACCCTCGCGAATGAACGGCATCGGGTCGGCCGGAATGTGTTCGGCGATCTTCAGCCGCGCGAGCGGGCGAAGCTGGCGGTAACTTGCAATGTTGGCCCGATGCATCGGCGATTCCAGCGCGAAATACTGCTGGAAGTTGCTCAGTTTCTCGATAAAATGCGCCGCCCGCGCCACCGAACCGAAGGTCCAGTTCGAGTCCACCCAAATCCGGAAGTCGCTGGGCACAACCGAGGTGATGGCCTCGGCCTGCTCGATCACATCCTCGAAGGGACGCGCCTTGACCTTATGCACCTTGTACCCGAGTTCGACGCCCAGCTTCGCTTCCGAAGCCATCACATCGGGCGGCAGGCACTGGCTCCACCAGGTCTGAACAATTCGCTTGCGGGGCTTGGGTGAAAACAGTTTCGCCACCGGCAGGCCCGACGCCTGCCCGATCAAATCATACACCGCGATCAGCGCGCCGCCGATCGAATCATCGAGCAGGAACTCCCATGGCGAGCGGCCGACCATCTTCTTGAGAATCGCTTCTACCCGTGGAACGCTGCCAAGGGAATCCTCGACGTTCGCCAGAGCGTCGCCGATGCCGACCAGCCCCTCGTCGGTATAGAGCTTGATCAGCACCGAATCGTAGTAATCGCGAAAGATGCCCTGCTTGCGATAGACCCCGGCGAAGACATCGCGAATGCGCTCGTGCATCGGCACGCGCACCGGGATCACCTCATAGCCGGTGATCCGCATCGTCGCGGCCGATGCCGGCGCGGCAACACCGGCGGCGTGGAGAGACTGCTCGACGCGGGCGCCCACGCCCAGAGCCCCGATCCCAAAGAGAACTTCCCGGCGAGTCAGCCTCGGCATAGCAGATAGGATGGTTGGTCGCGAGACGGAGTGTCAAGGCGCCTCGGCCGATGGTGTCAAGAGGCAATAGAAATGTCCCCTGGTTCGTAAGAGAGAATCGTCGTCGTCGGGGCTGTGGAATATGGACAGCAGCGGCCTGCGGCTCTATCACCGCTCCGCGGGACGACAAAACCGCGGGTTTCTTCAGACCTCCCGCCGCGGCAGGCCGAAAAGTTGTCTATTGGCTATCGTCCACTCACGGCTGAACCGCTCAGTTGGGCGATGGAAGCAGTCGCGGCGGCTGATAGAATTCGCCCAGCGCGGCGAAATTGTGCAATAATATCCAGAAATCCATCTGGATAACGGCATGTATCGAAGAATCGTTGTTATGTTCTTCGTGGCCGTTTCTCTCGCGACTGTTATCTCGCCAGCTCTACGGGCAGGCGTCCCCGGTAAAAAGGCTGTATATCGCGGCGGCACTCTCGCGCAACCCAAACCCGCCACGAAGGGAACGGTTACGGTCACCGAGCCCTCGGAATTCGTGTTCCGATTCGCGGCGGGGGAGTTGCGGGTACCCTACGATCGCGTGAATTCGATCGAGTACGGACAGAAGGCGGGACGCCGGCTTGGCCTGGCGATCGTGCTCAATCCGGCCTTCTTGCTCTCGAAGAAGCGCAGACACTACCTCACGATTAGCTTCCTCGATCCGCAAGACGGGCAGCAGATCGCGGTATTTGAGTTGGGCAAGAAGATTGTCAGAATCACGCTGGCGGGCCTGCAGGCCCGCACCGGCCTCAAGATCGAATATGAAGACGAGGAAGCCCGCAAGTCGAGTCAGCGATGAGACGGCAGCCAGTTCCGATGATCCACCCGGCAGTTCGATCTCTGTTGCTGCTCTTGCTCCTGGGCGCGATTGCGCCTCGTCTCGGACTCGGGGAAGATCGTGATCTTCTTGAGCGGGCGCACGGCCGAAAGCTGGTATCGGTGCAAACCGTCTACGTGGACGAACTCAACGGCGCCGACGGCAGTGTCCAGATACGGGACATGATCATCGGCAGTCTGCATCGCGTCCGCCTCTTCGTGATTACCGAGGACCAAGAGAAGGCGGACGCCTACCTGCGCGGAACGGCCGAAGATCTGATCTATTCCGAATCACTCTCCCAGCGGCAAGGACTCAACGTGAGGGGTTCGGCCTCGCGCAGTCAGCGCGATTCGGGCGATTCGAAGTATAATTCCGGGTCGTTCGGGATCGGCGAGACCGACAGTACGCTACGACGGGAACGCAAGCACGAGGCCATCGCCGCCGTCCGCTTGGTCCTGCGCAACGGAGAAGTGATCTGGTCGACGGTACAGGAAAGCGCTGGCGCGAAATACCGGGGCGCCGCGGCCGATGTGGCCGAAAAGGTGGCCGGGGAACTCGTCGCCGCTTTTCGGAACGCCAAGCAGGCGACGCGGCCCAACGGCGACAGCCGTTGAGCCACACGGTCTCCAGGTCCCGGTTCCTCGTCCTGTTTCCGCGCCGGGCGCGGCTGTGGTCCGGCTCGAAACTGTATTCAGTTCAGATAGATGAATTCATTCGAGGCGATGACCGACTTGCAGAAACTTTGCCACGCCCTCAGGCGGCGATCTCCTCGGTCCCCGGCCCGGTTTCGTAGCGCCTCGCCAATACGGTGCACGAAGGTGAGCGCGCGATCGGTCTCATGACGGCTCGGCAACCGGCCGAACGCTTTCTCGTAAATCAGACGCACACGGGCGCCGTCATCAATGCCAGAGACCGCTAGCAGCGACTCGGCCATCTTGCGTGTGCTCTTGAGCAGGATGGAGCCATTCATCATGAACAGCGCCTGGGGAGCAACAACCGAGGAATTCCTGTCGCCGCTCGCCAGGGAGGGATCGGGAAGATCAAAGGCCATAAAAAGGTCATACATCGAGCTGCGCACGACCGGCATGTACACGGCACGGAGATTGAGATCGTAGTCGATGGCGCCCTTTTTTGTCGTATTGGCCACGTACTCGCGGTCTTTGTAAGTGAGAATCGACCCCCCCATGGTAAAGTCCAGGTCGCCGGCCATCGCCACGATGGCGTCGCGAATCGCTTCGACTTCGAGCCGGCGCCGGTTCGCGCGCCAGTGCAGTTCGTTTTCGGGATCGATTTCCGCCGCTTTGGCGCTGACCGCCGTGCTCATTTGATAGGTGCTGGAAAGCATAATCAGCCGGTGCATTTTCTTGACCGACCAGCCACCATCGATGAACCGCAACGCTAGCCAGTCGAGCAGAGGCTGATTCGACGGCTGATCTCCAAGACGCCCAAAGTTGTCGGTCGAGCCCACAATGCCTTTGCCGAAATGCCACCGCCAAATGCGGTTGGCCATGACCCGGCTCGTCAGCGGATGGCTCCGCTTCGTTAGCCACTGCGCGAGCTGCAAACGTCCGCTCGCATTCGCGAGGATCGCGGGCTGCTCAGTTCCGGTGATGCCACCGAGGAAGTGGCGGGGAACCGTCTCTCCGAGAGTCCAGTGACTGCCGCGAAGGTGAATCGGGATGTCGCCGATGTCCGCGCCCTCGGTGACTCCCATGGCTCGCGGGAACTGGGGAGTCGCCTCCACGAGCACCTTTTTCTCTTTCTCACGCGCGGCCAGTTCGTCCTGCTTTGGCCGGGGAAAATACTCCTTTGAATCCGGGGGCGGACGGAAGGGGCCGAACTTCTCGTAGAGCACCTTGCGAAACTCCTCCAAACCCGCGTCCGGCAGCTTGCGCTCGGCGCCCTCTTTCTTGTAGCGCTCTCTTTTCTCGAAGTCGACATCCGATTCCGGATACAGCGCCTGCCAGCGCCGAACCGACCGCCGAAAGAGTTCTTCGTAACGCGCGGCCAGATCTTCGCGGCGGGCCGGCGGAAAGTCCAGGAAATGCGCCTTCGCCGGAGAGGTCCATCCGTCGAGCGTCTGGCCGGTCTCGAACGCATGCCAGCCGAAAAAGACTGAATTCGGCGCCCCTTTCGAGCGGTCGAGACGTTCAACCCACTGCCGTAAGAAACTCGGATTGACGTCATACTTGCCCGCGAGCTGGTCAAGGGTCTTGGGCACATCCGCGCCGGGAACCAGCCGGCTGGGAGCGATGAGAAATTTTTCGAAATACGGGAACTGGGAGCCGTGCTCGAGACGAATCACATTCCGGCCGGCTTCGAGACGGAAAATACCCGCCACCGACCAGCCGCCGACTTCAGGCGAGGCAGCGCGGTTGCGGACCGGTTCCAGTCCCGTCTTCACGAGCACGCCGTTGATGATCAAGTCGGCCGTGCCCTGGCCCTTCTCCTGATCCTGAAAGTCGATCTGGTAGTCGCCGGCCTGGGTGATCTCGACGTCGTATTCGGCGAAGTACGGTCCCTTGGTTTTCTCGTCATCGTCGCTGGCGGGGATATTCTTCTTGCCTCTCTCTAGTTCGCGGCGGACATTGCCGCGGGCAAATGCGCCGGCTGGCCGAACTATCGCTGCATCCTCGGCGGACGGGTTCCCTTCCGGTATCATCGGCTCAAGGTTCATCCGCTTGTAGCGCAGCGCGTCGCCGGCGGCCCGCAGATACGCCCCGGTCCGCTGGCGGCCCTCATCGACGAGCTTGGCGTTCTCGGCCTTGGTGATGCCGGCGATCTGTTTGGTTTTCGCCTCAATCGCTTCTTCGTGAGACTTCAGACGATCACGGTCCGGCTTGGAAGCGAGCACGTACTCGTGCCACTTCGCGACCACCTTGAAATTCTCCATCGTTTTCGAACTATGAAAAATGCCCGCCATCGAGTAATAGTCGGCTTGTGAAATCGGGTCGAACTTGTGGTCATGGCAGCGGGCGCACCCGAGCGTCAATCCCATGAAGGCGCGGGCGGTGGTTTCAAGCTGCTCGTCGATGATGTCCATCCGCATCTTGACCGGATCGTCCTCGGCCAGCATCTTCGCGCCGAGTGAGAGAAAGCCGGTTGCGGTCCAGCGCTCGTACATGGTCTGGAGATCATCGCTAGCGGGGAGCAGATCGCCGGCGAGCTGCTCATGGATGAACTGATCAAAAGGCTTGTCTTTATTGAAGGCGGCGATCACATAGTCGCGATAGCGATAGGCATTTTTATAAACCAAATTCTCGTCGAGCCCGTTCGAATCGGCGTAGCGGGCGACATCAAGCCAGTGACGCCCCCAGCGTTCTCCATAGCGCGGGGAATCCATCAGGCGCTCGATCACTTTCTCGAATGCCTCCGGCGAATCGTCGGCCAGGAAGGCTCGGATTTCAGCGGGTGTCGGGGGCAGGCCCGTCAGATCAAACGTCGCTCGCCGGATCAAGGTCCGCTTATCGGCCTCGGGCACGGGACCGAGGCCTTTGGCTTCGAGGGCGGCCAGCACGAAACGATCCATGGGCGAGCGGACCCAGCCCAGATCTTCTACCACCGGCACGGGAGGTTCGCTGATGGGCTGAAACGACCAGTGGGTGCCCGTGGCGGCGGTCTCGGGAGCAGTTCCCCACCGGGCGCCCATTCGCACCCATTGGGTCAGCGCGGCGATCTCGCGGTCGCTTAGTTTTCCGGTAGGAGGCATCCGCAGGCCTTCGTCGTTGTAGCTCACAGCGCGAAGCAAGAGACTCTGATCGGGACGGCCCGCCACGACGACCTTGCCGCGGCCGCCTCCTTTTCGCAACCCCTCTTCGCTGTCGAGACGCAGCCCTCCCATGGCGGCATTGGCGGCCGAATGACAAGTCTGGCAGCGGCGGATCAGCAGCGGTCGAATCTGTTTTTCAAAGATACCGGCGGCGTCCGCCGGTTGGGCGTAAGCTCCACATGCCAGCGCGAATAGCGGCAACATTCGCACACAATATCGCGCGGCAGCGTAACCTCTACGTATTGAGCCGTTGTCTGGCGGGATCACGAGTCATTCTCCCAAAGATGTGTGACTAGTGGAATTTTAGCATCTGCTGCCCGGGGCGAGCGCTGGCGGAGTCGCCCCTGAACCGTCCGTAAGGAAGGGGCATAGGGAGCCGGGGGGTGCTGAGGGGCGCGCGGGCAGGGGTTGTGCTAGGCGGGGGGGGCCGCGGCACCGCGCCGGGTGGGTGTTGGATGGCTGCTGTTCCCCTCCCAGGGCGCTGGCTCCGAGCCTGACGAAACCATCCGCCCCTCCAGCCAACTCCCGCCGCCTCTTACAGACGGATTACGGGAGTTGCCCTCGTGGCAGGAGCATCTGTGGCATCATGGATGTCGGACTATCAAAATGACGGCCCTGAGTAAAGCGAGAAAGACTTGCCGCGCGCGAGGAGAATGAAATGTTCCATCCCATGAATCGGCGAGACATGTTGAAGGTGGCCGGTGGTTCGGTCTTGCTGGGCGCCTGCGGCAGCCGCGACTCGGAAATCGAGGCGCCTCCGGAAGAACCCGCGGGAAAGGGCGCGCTGATCGCCGCCGGAGCCAACAAGGCGACCGCGGTGGGCCAGTTGGTTCTTGACGAGGGAGGAAACGCCGTCGATGCCGCGGTGACCGCGGCGTTCGCCGCCTGCGTCACCGAAGTCGCCGCCTGTGGATTCGGCGGTTATGGCGGGCACATGGTCATCGCGCGGGCCGGCGGCCAAGGCGTTACGGCCTTCGACTTCAATTCCGCGGCTCCGGCAGCCGCCAGCGAAGACATGTTCGCCCCGGACGCGGAGGGCAACGTCCCGGAAAGCCACGACCACGGCTGGCTCGCGGCCGGAGTTCCCGGAACCCTGGCGGGTCTGGCCTCGGCTCTGGAGACCCGGGGCACGCGCAGCCTAACCGATGCCCTTCAGCCCGCCATCGAGTTCGCCCGGTCGGGATTCAACATCACTCCGGATATCGAGAAGGCCCTGATGGGGTCGCAAGTGATCATAAGCAAAGACACCGCTTCCACCGTGCTGTTGCTGCAGGGCGGCAAGGCATTGCGCAGCGGCACGCTGTTTCGCAATCCCGAATTGGCCGATATGCTGGAGCAAATCGCCGAGGCAAATTCCACAGACTCGTTCTACCAGGGAGAGATAGCGAAGAAAATTGCCGCGGCGTTTAGCGCGAATGGAGGGCTCGTCACTCTCGATGACTTAGCCGCCTACGAGGCGCGCGAAGTCGAGCCGCTCCGCTTCGACTGGCGGGGATACACCGTCTATACCGCTCCGCTGACCGCCGGGGGCGCAACCACGATCCAGGCTCTCAATACCTTGAAGGCGATGGATTTGGAGGCGTATACGGAAGAAAACCAGCGGGGGCATGCTCTGCTCGAAGCCATGCGTATTGCGTGGCAGGACCGCCTCAGTCTCTTCGGCGATCCGGACAGCGTGGATGTCCCGCTCGATCGCCTGCTCTCGGATGCATACGCCCAGACTTCGGCCGAGCGTGTGAGAAAGGCCGTCATGCAAGGCAAGCCCCTCCCAATCACGACGCAGTCGCGGCGTCAGGGAGGAACGATTCACATCAGCGCAGCCGATGTCGAAGGCAATATGGTCGCGCTGACGCTGACGCATGGGGCCAGTTTTGGCGCTCGGGTGACCGTGGGCGAGCTGGGACTGATCCTCGGACACGGCATGTCGCGTTTCGATCCGCGGCCGGGCCAGGCCAATTCTCCGGGACCAGGCAAGCGGCCGCTCAACAACATGGTTCCCACTGTCGTGCTCAAGGAAGGCGAACCCGTGCTGGCCGTGGGCGGCCGGGGCGGACGCCGGATTCCCAATGCGGTCTACGACGTGCTCACGAACTACATCCTCCGCGACCTGCCCATGAATGATTCCATCAATGCCCGGCGCATGCACACCGAAGGCAATCTCGACCTGGCGTGCGACAGCAACTGGCCGCCCGAAGACGTTGAGCACTTCAAGGGATTGGGCTACCAGGTGACCAGGTCGCAGAGCGCCCGCATCAGCGCAGTATCGTACGACTCCGCGGAGAAAAACGCTGAATCTATCTGGCGCTAGCGCGCTCTCTTTTGCTGGGCGGCCGGTGACGCCGGCCGTCTCCGCGAGGAGTTCTTTTCCTATGAACCGCCGAACTTCCATCGGGCTGCTGATGTGGCTTCTGGCAGCCGTATCCTGCTGGGCGCAAGAGCCCGACCTCATTCTTCATCACGGCAAGATTGTGACGGTCGATCATGACTTTCACATTGCTCAGGCCTTGGCCGTAAAGGGCGATCGCGTCCTCGCTGTCGGCTCGAACGACGAAGTGCGCCGGCTGGCCCGTTCCGGCACCAAACAAATCGACCTGCGAGGTAAGACCGTTCTGCCGGGACTGATGGATTCGCACGCCCATTCGGCAGGCGCTTCGATCTTTGAGTTCGATCACGAAGTCCCCGATATCCAGACGATCGCCGACGTGCTGGCGTACGTCAAGTCGCGCGCCGCCGTGCTCGGACCGGGAAAATGGATTCGCGTGCGGCAAGTTTTCATCACCCGGCTGCGGGAGCAGCGCTACCCCACGCGAGAGGAACTCGACCAAGCAGCGCCTGACAATCCTGTCTACTTCAGTACCGGTCCCGACGCCTCGCTCAACTCGATGGCGCTGAAGCTCAGTGGTATCGACAAGGACTTCAAGATTACCGACGGCAAACCCGGCCGTATCGAGCGCGACGCGAAAAGCGGTGAACCCAACGGCATTATCCGCAGCGCCGGACGGTTCGTTAAATTCGCGTCGAGTGCGGCCTCGCCCACCACCGAAGACCGCGTGCGGTGGCTCAAGAAACTCTTTGCCGACTACAACTCGGTGGGGCTGACCAGCATCGCCGACCGCGATGTCAGCGACGGCGAACTGAAACTCTACCAGCGGCTCAAAGCCAGCGGCCAGCTCAGCGTTCGCGTCTTCGTCAATCTCCACATCGACGCGCAAGCGCCGATCGGCGAGATCCAGCAGCGAATCGAGAAGATCGCCGCCAGCCCTCTGCACCGCTACAACAACATGCTCTGGGTCCGCGCCATCAAGACCTACATGGATGGCGGCATGCTCACCGGCAGCGCCTACATGCGCAAGCCCTGGGGGGTGAGCGAGGTCTACTCGATCACCGACCCGGAATATCGCGGCATGCGCTATATCGATGCTGGCAAGATCTACCAAATCGCCAAGCTGGCGCTCGATAACGATCTCCAGATGACCGCGCATTCGGTCGGCGACGGGGCCGTGCATGCCATGATCGACGCCTACGAAGAGATCAACAACTCAACGCCGGTCCGCGATCTGCGCCCCTGCATCACCCACTGCAACTTCATGAGCCTTGAGGCCATCGAGAGGATGGCGAAACTCGGCATCGTCGCCGACCTGCAGCCCGCCTGGCTCGAACGCGACGGCGCTACCTTGATGAAACAGTTCGGCGACGAGCGGCTGGCATTTTTTCAGCCCTACAAGTCACTGTTTGAGCACGGCGTCGCCGCCGGCGGCGGCTCCGATCACATGCAGAAAATCGGCGGCATGCGGGCGATCAATCCTTATAATCCGTTCTTTGCCATGTGGGTCACCCTCACCCGCCAGCCCCGCTGGACCGATCAGCCCCTGCATCTCGAGCAGCGCATCAGCCGCGAACAGGCCATCCGCCTCTACACCATCAACAACGCCTATCTGATGTTCCAAGAAAACGAGAAGGGCTCGCTTGAGAAGGGTAAATTGGCCGACTTCATCATCTTGAAGAAAGACATTCTCACCTGTTCGCTCGAAGATGTCAGAGACATGAAAGTTGAGCAGACCTACTTAGGCGGAAAGCTGATCTACCAGAGCCAGTAGTTGCAATCCCGCCCGCCCGGCCTTCAATACTTCACCTCCAGCGCCGCCTTCGCCACCACGGAAAAGCCCTTCCGTTCGAACAGATGTGCTCATGGCCTGCGTTCCGTAGCCGCTGCTATGATCGTGATAGTTAATGAAATACAAGCACACCAATCAGCTAATCGGCGAGACGAGCCCCTATCTGCTGCAGCACGCCCACAATCCGGTGAACTGGCATCCCTGGGGCCAGGAGGCGCTGGGAAAGGCACGGGACGAGGACAAACTGATCTTCTTGAGTATCGGTTACGCCGCCTGCCACTGGTGCCACGTCATGGAGCATGAAAGCTTCGAGAACGAAGACGTAGCCGCCATCCTCAACCGCCACTACGTCTCGATCAAGGTCGACCGCGAAGAGCGTCCGGACCTCGACGAAATCTACATGAGCGCGACGATGATGTTCACCGGCGGTCAAGGTGGCTGGCCGATGAGCGTTTTTCTTGCGCCCGATTGCCGTCCGGTCTTCGCCGGGACGTACTTTCCCAAGCGCGATGCCTACGGCCGGCCGGGGTTCAAGACCGTTCTGCAGTACATCCTCAAGATGTGGACCGAAAACGGTGACGCGCTTCGCACGGACAGCGCGAAGGTGGTCGAAGCCGTGCGGAAAATTCACGACGGCGACGCACCCGGGGACGTGCCCTCGCGCGAAGCCGTGCGGCGCGGCGCCGAGCAGATTCGGCAAGCCTTTGACCCGCAACTTGGCGGCATCTCCGGCGGAACCAATAAATTTCCGCCGAGCTTATCCATGGACCTGCTGCTGCGGCGGCATCGCGCCGGTGGCTCGGAGTCCGCACTCGCCGCCGTGGAAACCACGCTGGAGCAAATGGGCCAAGGCGGCATCTACGATCAGCTCGGTGGCGGCATCCATCGCTACTCGACCGATCTCATATGGCTTGTCCCGCATTTCGAAAAGATGCTCTATGACCAGGGACTCGTCAGCTCAATCTATCTCGACGGCTATCAGGCGACCGGTTCCGCCCGGATCAAAACCCTATGCGAGGAGAAGGCCCGCGGAATCTTTACGTATGTGCTGCGGGACTTGAAGAGCCCTGAAGGCGCTTTCTATTCCAGTGAAGACGCCGACAGCGAAGGTCTCGAAGGCAAGTTCTTCCTCTGGACCCAGGACGAGGTTCGCGAAGTGCTCGGCGACCGGGACGCCCGAATTCTCGCCGCCCGCTACGGCGTCACCGAGTCCGGGAATTGGAACCATCCCGGAGATGAGCACGTGCCGAGCGGCCCGAAAAACATCCTCACCGTGCGGCGCTCGCTGGAGAACATCGCCAAAGCTGAGAAGCTTGACGCGGAAGCAGTCGCCCAGTCCATCGCCGGCTCCCGGCGCAGGCTCTTCGAAGCGAGAGAAAAACGCATCCGGCCCGGTCTCGACGACAAGATCCTCTCCGGCTGGAATGGCTTGATGATTACCGCACTGTCCAAAGGCGCCGCGGTGCTCGACGAGCCGTCCTATGGTGAAGCGGCCGCCAGGGCCGCGAACTTCATCCTCTCGGCGATGCGGGCCGAGGGACGGCTCGTGGCCACCTACGGCAAGGGCCGCGCCCGGCTGACGGGCTATCTCACCGACTACGCCTTTCTAGTGGAAGGTCTGCTGGGGCTCTACGAGTGGAGCGGAGATATACGATGGCTCGCCGAGGCCGAAAGTCTCACCGATACGGCCATCAAATTCTACTGGGACTCGCAAGACGGCGGCTTCTTCTTTACGCCCTCGGATCACGAAGAGCTCATCGTGCGCAGCAAGACGGCCACCGACGGCGCGATTCCTTCGGGCAACTCCGTCATGCTGATGAACCTGCAGCGGCTCGCCGTCCTGCTCGATCGCGACGATCTGCGAGTCAAGGCCGGACGCCTGATAGCAGCATTCAGCGTCGAGGCCGAGCGGACGCCCTATCAGCACGAGCGGCTGCTCTCGGGAATCGAAGCCTGGCACGAGGGCTTTGACGAGGTTGCGATCGTCGGCGCGGCTGGCGATGCGAGGACGAAAGAGCTGATTCGGGCCCTCTACGGCGTCTACGCGCCGAACAAGATCGTCGCCCGTCTCGAGCCCGGTGACGAGATGACACCCGAACGTGTCCCCCTGCTGCGAGACCGGCGACAGATCGACGACCAGCCCGTAGCTTATGTGTGCCGAGGATATGCCTGCCGACAGCCGACGAGCGACCCCGAGGGGCTGAAGAGGCAGCTCGCCGGATCACGAGTTCACTAACCGCGAAACTGTCTTTGATCACGCCGCGGCGGCGTTTCTAGAGCATTTTCAGGAATGCCATAAACTACCCATGAGGGCTGCTTAGCACCGGCGCTTCGGCTAGGACGAATGCATCTTAGGATACGGCCATGTCGTCATTGAAAATCTCGGTAGTGTCGCAGTTTGAATCCAGTAGCGCTGGGCCGGTCGGCTCCGACGTGCAACAATGATGGGTGATGGCGAACCGACCCGGCAAGCCCAAGCGCCCACGGGACATAAACGAACGCGCCAAGCTGATCGTTGATATCGCGGCGGGTGAAGTTGCGGACGAGCCTGATAACGAGGGCAAGGACCCTAGAGCTGTTGCCCGTGGTCGCCTCGGTGGACAGAAAGGCGGAAAGGCGCGCGCGAACAAACTGACAGCCGAAGAGCGTCGGAAGATCGCTAAGAAGGCTGCAGAGAAGCGTTGGCTTACTTGACTCTAGCCAGTCTTGGTGTTGGTCCCCTTGGTGCGCCCCGCCTCCCACCAGAAACAACGGTTAGCACCAACCCGAAAAGGGCTTCCTCTAACTCCTGAACACTGATAGCGAGATCGCGGGCAATGGCTGCCCGCGTCACCCCCTCCTCTCGATAAAGATAGCTAAGCATCTCCGATAAGACTAGTGAGCGTTCGCGAACTGCCTCATGCGGCTCGTGAGTGCGATAGCCACGCTTGGAGATCTCGACACACGCGCTCCTATACTGCCAGTCGCTAAGGATGCCTACTTCGTGAAGTCTGCGAGTTAAAGCACTGAGTGAGACAATCCAGCGAGACTTCAGACCAATTAGCCCGTTGATCGTGACCCTTCGCGGCGCTTCCGCTAGGACATCACCTCGCGGCATGAGGAATGCAGCCGCGAATCTGTTCGCTTGGCGCTCGGCTTCGTGGCCGCTGGGACCGGCATGCCTATGGAGCACCAAGTGGCCTAACTCATGGGCTGCATCGAAACGACCGTGCTCACTGGACTTGAAGCTGTTCAAGAAGACAAAGGGAGTTTCGCCTTTCCAAGTCGAGAAGGCATCAACCTCCCTGCTCTGGATGCCGAGCGAGAAAACCCGTACACCCTTCGCCTCCAGAAAGTGAATCATGTTCTGGATACAAAGCTGTCCGAGGCCCCAAGACTGTCTAAGCGTCTCAGCAGCAGCTTCAGCGTCTCTTTCGTGACTAAGGTCGGGGATAGATGATGTTGGTAACTCAAAACGTTCATCGAGCCATTTAGCAAGGTGGACGGCCAAGCAACCCTGCGCTAATGCCATGCCTCGTTGTGCCGCTGTCATCTTCGTCATCGAGCGGAAACTGACCGTGTCCGTTGCGATGGTTTCCAAATGCTCACCGGCAAAGAACTCGACCGGAAAGTCGAGCACGCCAGATAACCGCCTCAGAACGGTCGCTGAAGGAGTGAACTCTCCTGATTCCCACGCCGTCACAGTCCTCGTGGATACCTTTAGCCGTCTCGCGAGTTCAGTCTTAGTAAAACCTCGGCGCTCTCGGGCGAGTGAGAGCCGTCGTGGATTGAACATTGGACGTACCCCTTCAAGCCTTACGCTTGATCTCAACGCGGATTTCACCGGTCTGGTTCGGCTCGTTACCGCCTCGGGCAACGGCTGTCGGTGTATCGCCGTAATCAATCGCGGGAAGGAGTATTCGGTCGGACCAGTCCGCGATGCGACCGTTGCCATCGGTTTGTGTGGGTCGGGATAACTCACTACGGGTCTTGCCAACTAGATCATCTCTGTGGACCAGCAAGATCCAGGTATCCCGCTTGTCTAGACGCTGGAGGCGTTTGACCTCGGCCTGCTCTAGTTCCGGCAGAATCCACCGAACGTTGGACGCAACGGCGTTGACCGTGACTGAGCCCTTCGTACAACTTGACTTGGGCCGCCGCCCCTTGCATCCCGTTGCTTCGTTGCCACCGGAAACAGTGATAGCGACCGCCGCATCGGGACTCACCACAAGAGGTTGACCCTTTACGTTCTCCGCTTCCCAACCTTTGGGAGTGAGAAGGTCCCGGAGCGCCTTGGTCGTTTCTGACCACATAACGAATCCTGAATGAGAGGCGGGGTGGTGCCGAGTCGAGGCCGCAGCCGCTTCATGGCCAGCCGTCACAGCATCGAGCAAGATCTGTTCCGTCAGACCCAGTCCTGCAAGTTCTCCAGCCGCCTCAATGGTTTCAGAGTACACTCTGTATGGTTGCATCGTGTTTTAGTTCTCCAACGCCAACGCCGTCTTCTCTTCCTGATATGATACATCATCCGAGGTTGAAAAACAAGAAGTTTATTCTCTAATCGTATGAAAAAAAAGATCTTGACACTGTTGTCCTTCTCAAGCATAATGGTCAGTATGAATAATCTGCCTACAGCCAAGCGCGTCCAGATCGTATCAGCCCTCGTAGAAGGTTGTAGCCTGCGGGCGACGACCCGGATGGTGGGCTGCTCCATCAACACGGTCACGAAGCTGCTTGTGGACCTCGGTGTCGTTTGCGCCAAGTATCAGGATGAGGTCATGCAAAACCTGCCCTGCAAGCGGATTCAGTGTGACGAAATTTGGTCGTTCTGCTACGCGAAGCAAAAGAACGTCCCTGAGGACAAGCGCGGCCAGTTCGGATTCGGTGATGTCTGGACGTGGACGGCTATTTGTGCCGACACGAAGCTGATTCCGACGTGGTTCACCGGTGACCGTGGCGCGGGCAGCGCGTGGGAGTTCATGCAGGACCTAGCCCCGCGCCTTGCGGAGCGCGTGCAACTCACCACCGACGGCCACAGGGTCTACCTGGATGCAGTCGATGAGGCGTTTCGCAGCAACATCGATTATGCGATGCTCCAGAAGATCTACGGAAGGGACGAAAGCGAGCCGGAGACGCGCTACAGTCCGCCTAAGGTCAACGGAACGAAGCGGGAAGTGAAGATCGGCAACCCTGACCCGGAACACGTCTCGACCAGCTACATCGAGCGCCAAAACCTGACGATGCGAATGTCGATGCGCCGCTTCACGCGCCTGAGCAACGGATTCTCAAAGAAGATCCAGAACCATGCTCACGCGGTCGCGATTCATTTCATGTACTACAACTTCGCGAGGATTCACAAGAGCCTGCGTGTGACTCCGGCGATGGAGGCGGGCGTTTCGCATCACGTTTGGTCGCTCGAAGAAATTATTGGGCTGCTGGATTCAAACTGAGACACTACCGTTTTCTCCGCCGCGCCGCGGGCGCATCCGCCGCTGTCGCGGCGGGGAGCTTCGTTACGTCCTCTGATCTCGAAGCCGCCATGCAGAGCGTCGGCACGATGTCCACGCCCTCGCAACTCAAGATCACCGACCTGCCCGTGGCGACGCTCGGAGGCGTGCCCTTCCGCTCGCCGCTGCTCAAGATCTACACCAATCAAGGCCTGGCCGGGCTGGGGGAAGTCCGGGACGGCGCCGATGCCCGTTATGCCCTCATGCTGAAAAGCCGCATTCTTGGCGAAAACCCATGTAATGTAGACCGCCTCTTCCGTCGCATCAAACAGTTCGGCGGACACGCCCGCCAAGGCGGCGGCGTCTGCGGCGTCGAGATGGCGCTGTGGGACCTCGCCGGCAAGGCTTACAACGTCCCTGTCTATCAGATGCTCGGAGGCAAGTTTCGCGACCGGGTTCGCCTGTATGCCGACACGAGCATGTCACGTGATCCCGCCGAGTACGGCCGGCGCATGAAGGCCCGGCTCGACATGGGCTACACGTTTCTGAAGATGGACCTCGGCGTGCGGCTGGTCGAGGACAAGCCCGGTACGGTCACCCGGCCGCTGGGCCCTGTCTCCCGTCACGACGCGCGCAACGTGATGCACATGTTCACCAGCCGCGAGATCACCGACAAAGGCATCGAAATGATGGCCGATTACGTTGCCGTCGTCCGCGAGCAGGTCGGCATGGAAGTGCCGCTGGCGGCGGATCATTTCGGGCATATCGGTGTGAACAGTTGTATCCGGCTGGCGCGGGCGCTCGAGAAGTACAACATGGCCTGGCTCGAGGACATGGTCCCCTGGCAGTTTCCCAAGCTGATGAAACAGATTACCGGCGCCGTGGATGTGCCCATCCTGACCGGTGAGGACATCTATCTCAAGGAGCCCTTTCAGGAGCTCGTGGATCTGCAAGCGGTGGACATGATCCACCCAGACCTGGCGACATCGGGCGGCTTGCTCGAAACCAAGAAGATCGGCGACCTGGCCATGGAAGGCGGCGTGGCGATGGCGATGCACTTCGCCGGCTCGCCGGTGTCATTCATGGCCAATCTGCACTGCGCGGCGGCGACGGAAAACTTCGTGGCGCTCGAGAATCACTCGGTCGATGTGCCGTTCTGGGAAGATCTGGTCAGCGGTCCGCCCAAGCCCTTGATCGAGGACGGATTCGCCAAAGTGCCCGATCGGCCGGGCCTGGGAGTGGAACTGGTCGACGAAGTGGTGAAGCAGCACCTCGCCGAGCCGGGTTATTTTGAACCGACGCCTGAGTGGAACAAGCGCAGGACCAACGACCGGCTCTGGAGCATGAATCCCTCGCTGGCGCCGCGGGGCCGGAAAGCGGCTGTGGGCCGGCTATTCAAGGTCTAGATCCAGCTCGGCGCCGGTTTCGAGTATTTTCCCGGCTTCGGACGGATCGAGCCTGGTGTTGACGGCAAAGCGGTAGTGGTGATCGAAGCGTCCGGGTTCGGCCCAAGCGGGCAGAGTTTCTCGGCGCTTCGCGGCAAAGAGCTTCGCGAAGCCGAGGTCCGTGACCGCGCCGCTGCGGGAATCCCGGCTCGGCACGGTGCAACGCGCGCAGGGGTTGACGCCTTCGAGCATCACATCGCCGATACGGAACCGGACCGTCTCGCCCGGCGCGCCCAAAAGACGATCCTCCCAGAAGGTCGGCACGCCGCCGATTTCAAGGTTGGCGCGGAAGCGCCGGCGGGCTTCCGCGACGCCTAGACCGAACCAGGAGGCGACCGCCTCGAGCGAGGCCGTGCTGATCAGCGTGGGGCCGCCGGCGGCGGTGTCGTCAGGGAAGCCATTTTCGGAATCACGGGTAACGCGGACCAGAGTCCCCAGACGTTCCGAGAGCCACTCGGAGATCTCGTCACGGCCCTTTTCGAGGTGAAAGGGGCGCGGGCCGCCGCCGTCGTCGAAAGTAATCTCTCCGAATCCAAGCTCAACTTCCGAGCGAATCGGAAGCAGCCGCTCGCCGAATCGCTTGGCGTTGACAAAGTTGCCATCGGCGTCGAGCAGGCAGTATTCGCGGTCGTGTGCCAGCGCGCCCGAGCGCAGCAAAACGGCCTCGGAAACATCTTGTCCGTCGAAGGACTTCAAGGGAAAGATTCGAATGCGGGCGAGATGCGGGTTCATGAACGGGTTCCGTCGGCGAGAGCGAATCGCGCGGATGATTCCATCTGGTCCGGGGACCGGGTCTGCACGATCGGGCTGTCCCGGAACCGAACTGGCGGCGCGGCGCGCGACGGCCTGGATGGGACGCCAGGGCCACCGCCGTCCCCGGCGCTCAGTAACCGGCCGCTCAGTATCCAGACGCTCAGTACGAGGGAGGCAGGCGAACGAATTCGTAGCTGCCCGGATCTAGACCCCGTCCGCGCAGCATGGCCACGCAGTCCCCGACCGAATCGCCAATCGCCTCGATGCGCTGCAAAGGCAGTGTCTTGGGAGTATAGACCTCACGAGCGATATACTTGCCGGCGAGCGACTCCCGTTCGGCCAGCGTCAAGCGGTCGGGCGCCCGGCCCACAAACGATTTCAGATCCACATCCGGCACCGAAGTCATAGGCCTCATTGGAGCAAACCTGCCCGCGAGGAGCAAGCGCCGCGGTTGCGGATCTTCTCTTCCAGTTCCGCTTCGACAGGACGAAGCGAGGGCGCCGCGGCAACAGTTTCCAACACTACGGCCTCTAGTGCGAGATCCCAGTGAGAGATCAACGAGAAAACCCGCGGCGGGTTTTCAACCGTCCATCAGACTGATGGCCGGTTTCTTTAGGGTTCCTTTCTTCCGGTATCTTGCTCTTTCTTGATAAGGTTCTCGTAGTTGCCTTCCGCGACCGGTGCGTGAAGCTGCTGTCGATGAATCACTTGACCTGACTTGGAGACCGTCACCTCGTATGTGCCGGGCTTAACGTGTAAGAAATACTGCCCCAAACCATTCGTATCAGTACAAGAACCGTGCTCACCTGCGGTAAGACACACTGTCACATGTGCCGCCCGCTGATCATTCAGCAAAAGTTCACCGCGGATCCATGCATGAGTAGGGACGTCTGAAGCAACTAGCGGAGATGTAACATCCCAATTGGCTGGAAGAGTGAAGTCATGAATCTCCTGCTCTGGATACTGGATCAGGATCGGTGCATACCTGACGGTTAAGAGCCCATGGAAACTGGCTTCTACTGAGTCCCGCATAATACCACGTCAATCGAAACAAAGAGAAGACTGCTTCCAGAAAGCGGCAATCAAACGCGGCTTGCGGCGCATGCGGCGTAGTGCTTGGCGAGCGCGTTGGTCGAGTTCCCAATAGTCCTTCGGGCAGACGCTGGGCAGTTCGTGCTGCTTCCAGTAAGCCCAGATGTATTCCACCGGGTTCAGCTCCGGCGCATAGGGCGGCAGGTACTCCGTTGCGATGTGACCCTCGGAGAGCTCGATGAACTCCTCTACCAGACGGCTGCGGTGCGCCGGCAGTCGGTCCCAGACGATCAGTAGCGGCTCTTGGATGTGGCCTGCCAAGGCCTTCAGGAAGTCGATGACCTCGAGTTCCCCGATCGCGCCAGGGTACAGCCGGAAGTAGAAGTTGCGGAAGCTCAGCCCGGCCGCTACCGAAAGCTTCTTCCAGTTGAAGTTGAACTCCAGGACCGGCGTCTCGCCGCGCGGCGCCCAGGTGCGGCAACGATGCGGCTTCTGAGTTAATCCGCTTTCGTCGATGAAGACGATCGTGCGGCCTTGTTGGCAGGCTTTTTTTTAACGCGGGGCCAGGTCGTGCGCTGCCAGCCGCGGATCGCCCCTTCGTTGCGCTCGCGGGCCTTGCCGACCCGACGTTGCGGGCTCCAGCCGAGCGCCCGCAGGATCTTCCAGACGTGGCCTGCGTGGTAGCGCACGCCGAACTGGTCGGCGATCAGACGAGCGATGCGCGGGCAGGTCCACAGCGGCGTCGGGAAGCCGTGCGCTTCGGGGCCTTGAAGCAACTGCGACTCCAGGCGCTCGAGTTGGGCGGCGTCTAACCGCGGTTTGCGTCCGGCACGTCCCGCCTTACGCAACCCGGTCGGGCCTCGCTCGCGATATCACCGCCGCCACTCACTGACTGTTTGCCGCGCGACCTTGAGTCGCCGCGCCGTTTCGGACTGATTACATCCTGCATCGAGCAACCGCATCGCTTCGAAACGGCGCTTCTCTAGCGCCTCGAAATCCCGCCGTCCGCTTTGCCCACTTCTCATACATAGATAGACGTATCCAATCACCAAAAGGTGTCATGTTATTTGCGGGATTCAATAGGTAGTAGGTGCCATTCGCTACCTCGTCGATTCTATACTTACCCGCCGTATTTGTATATTCTTCCCACCACTTACCGTCACCCGACAATGGAACCAACAGCACTCGCACGCCCGCGATCGGATGCCCTGATGGCGCCGAGACTATGCCCTTTATCGCAGGAGGCGCAATATTCTTCCAGGGCAGATCCTGACCATGTCCGCTAATGCCAAGTACCAGCAATAGCAGAATTCCAGAAGCAACCCCTCTGAATCTCATCGGAAATCTCCTTGTCCCAGGATGCGTTCTCTTGGACCGCCTTCAAAGCGTCTCAAGCGGATGACGGCGGTCTTCGAGCGGCAATTCCACTCGCGCCCCGGTCTTTTGTGATTGGTAGATGGAAACGATCATCTCGATTGACCAGCGGCCGTCGTGCTCGCTGCAAACCGGCTTGTGGTCGCGCTCGATGGCGTCGAGCAAATCTTCTACCAGAAAGGCGTTGGCCTGTTGGCGGCCTTCGGCCTGGAAATTCCCGCCGGGCGGTTCGGTCAGCTCGACCGGTTCCCAGCCCGCATCGCCGCCAGCCACCCAGCTTGGCGAGCGCAGGATCAGGGGCTGCCCGTTGGGGTAGATCGCGTTCGGCAGGAAGATCACGCCCTTGTTGCCGTAGATCGTCGTACCGAAGCGCTGCGGATGCGTCCGGTCGCTGGCCTTCGAGCCGAAATAACTGTGCACGCCGCCGTCGTAGGAAAACATGGCCGCGATTTGATTCCCGGCCACCGGCCCGATCGGTTCCGACGGCCTGCGGACGTGCCGCCGGGTGATTTCTTCGCCGTCCTGGGTGACATGGGCGAAGACCCAGCGCGGATCGCCGAGAAAGTAGCGCGACATGTCGCAGAGGTGCGAGCCAAGCACCATCAGATCCTCGCCGCCGGCCCGGCGGTCCTCCTTGCCCCGGCAGCGGAGTTCCTGCATCGAGCCGATTTCGCCGGCCTCGATCATCGCGCGCACGCGCCGCACAAACGGTGAACGGCGCATCTGGTGCGCTAGTTGCACCTTCACTTTGTTGCGCCTGATGGCCTCGACCATCTTGTCGGCGTCGGCCAGGTTGCGGGCGAAGGGTTTCTCAAGGAAGATGTGACAACCCACCTCGGCCGCCGCGGTCACCATCGCGACGCGCTGGTCGAGCCAGCGCGGCCCAATCGATACGATGTCGGGTTTCTCTTTCTCGAGTAGTTCGTGGTAATCGCGATAGGCGCGCGGGGCGCCGGTACGCTCCAGAGCTTTGGCGCGGCCGGCATCGTCCGGGTCGGCGACCGCCACGATATCGGTGGAGTCGAACGCTTGCCAGACCGTATCGAGCCCGTGGCCGTAGTTGCCATGCCCGGTGTGGCCGATGACACCCACACGATACTTTTTGCCCGCCGCCGAGGCCCCCGTCGCCAGACCCGCCAAACCCGCCCGCAGAAAAGATCGCCGATGCAAGTTCCACCCCCAAACAACGCTGATTTCGGCCCCGTCCTTGCGCCCATGCCCGCGACGCAGGCGACCGCAACCGGAGTCTAGCATCTTGGCGAAGAGGCCGAGGCGGGTGCTATGAGCTCGCCCGGCCGCCGCCGGATTCCCTCCGTTCCCCCGCTTCGCTCGATTCCTCGGCGAGACGATTCTCCAGCATCATCTCGGGACCGAAGCCGCGCACCGGCAGCGAGTGGCCGGCAATCATCTGATAGACCTTGCCAGGGACCAGGCCGATGATCTCGCATTCGATCACGCTTGCGCCAAACCTCGCGGCCTTTTCACGCACTTGTTCGAAAACAACCTGGGGAGGCGTGATCTCAAAGTCCGTCAGGTTGATGGAAACTTGCGTGATCCCGCGGCTTGGAAGCGCCAGGCCAAGGGCCTTGACGGCCGGCAGTCCGCCGGAGGACTCGCGAATCTGGCGGGCGATGGTCTTGGCGATGGCGAGGTCCGCGGTGTCGAGGTTGATATTGAAGGCAATCAAGAATTTGCGGACTCCCACCGCCACCGCGCCCGCGGTTTCATGCAGCAGCGGCCCGCCAACATCGGGACGCCGGTCGAGCCCGCCTGGCCGGGCGCGCAACAGGTGGTCGCGCAAGCCCTCGAATCCCCCGCCGCGGAGGATTTCCAGCCGGCGCCGCTCCTCACTCCGGGCGGCCGAGCCGTAGAAATAGACCGGCAGCCCAAGGTGCTCCCAAAGACTTTCGCCGAGTTGATGGGCCAGCGTGATGCATTCTTCGGCCGGCGAGCCCTCGAGCGGAACCAAGGGCACGACATCCAGGGCTCCTATGCGCGGGTGAACGCCCTGGTGGCTGGTGAGATCGATCTCTCGCACGGCAATTTCGGCCGCTCGCAGAACCGCTTCCCGCAGTGCTTCGGGGCCGGCGGCGAAAGTAAACACGGAACGATTGTGATCCGGGTCCGCGGTTTGGTCGAGTAAGACGACGCCCGGCACCGAGCCGATCGAACGCGCGATCTTACCGATCACCTCGCGGTCACGGCCAGCGGAGAAGTTCGGAACACATTCGATCCAGTTCATCGGTAAGGCTCCCTTCGAGATCCTCGCACGATCCTTCCTCGCCCTATCATCCCCGATGCCCCGGGCCGCCGCGTCCTCACTCCAGCCGCAAGGCCCGGCGTAGGGGGTCGACGACGCGGGCCCGGCCGGGCCCTTGCCGCGGCTCTCGGCTGGCGGGGCCTTCATTTGACAGAGGCCCAACGTTCGCCGCCCGATAGACGACGCGACCTTTCTTGATCGTCATGGCACAGAGGTTGCAACCGAGATAGTAGGGGATTTCGCGATAGTCTGGGACGTCAAACACCGCCAGGTCCGCTTGTTTGCCGGGCTCGATCGAGCCAATCCGGTTCGAGCGGCCCATGGCCGCGGCGCCGTTGAGCGTCGAGGCGCTGAGGGCCTCGGCGGGCGTGATGCCCATCTGATGGCAGGCAATCGAAAGGACCGTGGGCATGCTTAGCGTGGGACTGGCCGGCGCCGAAACCCGAGGCAAGAACCAGAGCCGCGCCCCGGTCAATGAGCCGGCGAGCCGGAGCAAGACGGCTCTGGCGTTGATATGCGGCAGCGGGCAGAACCGTGGCCAGTGTGGAACTGAGTCCGAGCGCGTCCACTTCGTCGTTGCTCAGATGGTTGAGGTGTTCCGCCGATAACGCGTTCATCTCCAGGGCCAGTCTGGTTCCGCCGTCCTTACGATGGCGACTGGCCAGAACTTTAACCTGAAAGCTCGCATCGCGGGCCGCCACGAGGATGTTTCGCGCTCCCTCGGCTCCGAAGACATGCGGGTCCGCTTCCACCGCGCAGCAGCGGCTCAGCCGGCGGCGCTTGATCAGGGGCAGCAGGACTTCGACCACTTCCTCGGCAGCCGCCTCGGGGTTGCCAGCCAGTGCCAGCGCTTCGGCCCGGCCGGCGTGGAACGTGGTCCCCACATCGAGCGGCTCGCCGTCGATGGCCAGCGAAGCGCGCAACCCCTTCAATTCCGAGGTCAGATCCAGCCCCTGCGCCGAGTGGACTTCCAAGGCGGTAGTGCCATGGGCGGCGAAAACCCGCGTCCACCGGCGGCTCTCCATGCGCAGGGCTTTGGGAGAGTTCTTGCGAACGGTCTGCAAGTCGTCCCACGTGTCGTCAGAGGAGTCTGAAAACCCGAAGCTCTCGATGCGGGCCATGAACTCGCGCAACACGGGCCTGCCGAAAGGAAGACGGGTGCAGCTGTCAACAAACCCCGGCAGGACCACCTTGCCCCGAACGTCAATCTCGTCGGCCTGGCGGGCCTCGCGGAGATTTTCGATCCGCCGCGTGCTGCCCACACGATAAATCGTCTCTCCATCGATCAGTATCGAACCATCGGAAATCACCCGCGGATTCGACATCTGACGGCCGCGACTCACAGCGAGACCCCGCGGAGTGACGACCTGACGCGCCCCTCGCACCAAGCCAGAATTTCCGATTTGGAACTCCGACTCCAACATGTTACTCCCTCTCTTCTCCTGCATGCAACGACTTTGCCTCGTCAGGCAGACCACGACGGCATCGAAGGGTTCCCATGGCCAGTTCTTGTCGTCCGCTGAGCCCGTCTCGCTGCTGCTCAGCCGATGGGTCGCACACCCCTCCGAGCCTGCTTCCTCAACGCCCAGATTTCCTGCCCGAACGCGACGGCCCTAACCACCCGGCACAGGCAGCGCCCAGATCCGACGCAGCATGTCGCCGAATAGCCTGCGGTTCAGATACCCCTCGGCCAGCAACAGCCAGTAATACCGCGCGTGCTTGACCAGCCGACCGCCGGTCTTCATCAACCTGTGCTGCAAGCTCGTCAGTGACCAGCTTTTGATGCGCCGCGGCAGCCCCAGCCGCCGCCATAGGTTGCCCAGGTTGTAGGCCAGCACGCTCAGTTGCAGTCGCACTTCGTTGGCCCGGAAGCGATGACACGACAGCCGCGTCCAGTGCATGGCCTGTTTGCCTTCTTTGATCCACTGCTCGGTCGTGCCGCGCTTGTTGTAGAAGCGCACCACCGAGCGGCTTGGCAAGCTCATGCTCGTCACGATGAATCCGACCCGCGGGAACAGCTCGCCCTGGTGATGCTCGACCTGGGCCACGATCCGCCTCGCCTGTGACCAACTCCGCGCCTGATAGCGAAAACTCTTGTAGCGCACCAGGGGCTTCAAGCTCGGCCTTCCCGGCGGGCGAAACAAGATCTCTTCGATCGCCAGCTCCAGGCTCTTGTTGGCCGGAATGCGGATCACGTAGTCCACTCCGCGCTCTTCCATTGCCTCGTAGATCTCCGATCTCCGGCTTGGCGAAAGCGGCGTCGGCTCGGAACGTCACTCGTTTGCCCGCAGCCTGTTGGCGCTCGATCTCGGGTAACAGCAACTCCTCCCAATCCTCGGCGCTGGGCACGTTGCCCGGCCGCAGCTTCGCCGCCAAGCAATCGCCGTGCTGGTTGAACAGCAGCAGCGGGTGGTAGCAGACCGACTCGAAATGGCCGTTGTAAGCACTGCCTTCCTGCTGCCCGTGGACGGGGCTTTCCGTCGAGTCCATGTCGAGCACCACGCGGTCGGAACCGTCGGGAGCTTCGGCTTGCGCGACCAGTTCGCGGTTCACCGCCATCAACCCAATGAGGTTCTCGTCGCTGGCCAGCAGCTCAGCCTCGAAGCTCTGTAGACGCGAGGTCAGCGCTCCGCCGCGATCCCAGTTCTTCTTCGAGCCGATCAAGCGAAAGGTCGGATCGGCGGATATTCGCACGGCATCGTTGAGGTCCTCGTAGCCTGCGAGGCGGCTGTAGACCGACTGCCGCAGCAGATCGGCCAACGGGAACTTCTTGTTCAAGCCTCGACGTGAATCCGTCAGATGTTCGTCGATCAGTTGGGAGAGACCGAGCCGCTCGTCCAACTCCCGAACCAGGATCAGCCCGGCGTCGGAAGTGACACGCGATCCTCGGAAATCGACTTTCAATAAACCGTTGAAGCTTAGCTGGAACGGCTTGTTTTCTTTTTCACCCATGGGGTGTTGATCTCCTTAGCGCCTTGAGTGCTTTCCAACCTGCATCTATAAAGGCGTCCGAGGCCGTCGAAAGGTTAGCGAAAGAAACGTGAAAATGGAAATCCGGGCCAAGAGCATGTCAGAGCGTTCGCAGCCCGTGGCGGAAGTCCGGCTGGGCGCGCGGCCAGGAGTTGCGGCCGCGGACTAGGAGAGAGGAACAGATGGAAGCGGGGGATATCATCAATGAGAAACGACCGCGCCTGGGGCCCCGAAGGCCAGCCCGCCTTTCTCGCCACGTGACGAGAGAAGCACGCGCCCGGCCCGGCGTGTGCGCCGCGGGCGGCAAGGCCGCACATCCGGAACAGCGAAGCTGGCTGTCGCGTCTAGCTCAGCAGTGCTTTCTTGCAGTACGCAAAGCACTTCCTCACTTCCCGCACGGTGTCCTCGCCGTCGTACTCATATTCAATGTTCGCTGGAATCTGGTACTTCTTATCGCGGAGCAATCGCAGGGTTTCGACGATTTTCGTGTCGCCTTCGCCGAAAGGAACATTGTCCCCCTGATTACGTTTGCGGTCTTTGATATGGAGCGTCAGAATGTCGCCGTGATGCTTCTCGATGAACTCCAGCGGGTCGAAGTTCGCGGCGGTGAAGTGGCCGATATCGAGATTGATGGCGATGTGGTCCGACATGCCCTTGCGAGCCTCCGCGAAGTCGCCGGGAGTGGCGAATTCGTTCTCGCGGATGTTGGAGTGATTGTGCATGCCGACCCGCATCTGGTGCTTCTTGGCGAACGGATCGACGCGTTGCGCCGTCGTGACGTTTGAGGATGCCGTGATGACCTTGGCTCCCAGGACCTTCGCCATCTCGAAGCCGCGTTCGATCTCCGCATCGCTGAAATCGTCCCGGAAACTATAGTTGTAAGCGTAGAGATCGATACCCGCATCGCGAAACTGTTGGCCGGTTTTCTCGAATTCGTCCAGAGACACGCTCAGACGCCATTCGCGCAGCTTCTCGCGCTCCATCCTGCCATTGCGGCGCTCAATATGGCCAGAGTACAATTCGCACTCGCCAATGCCGATCTCCTTCATGGCCGCGATGGCTTCTTCGAGTGTCCGGTCGCGGAAGCTGTAGCTCTGAGTGCCGATCACCACGCCGGCGAAAGTCGAGTTGATCATTTCGGGCTGGGCGGACGCCTGAGCGGATGTCCGGGCGGCGGGTGCGGACTCTCCGCTGTCGGCCTGGCAACTCGCAAGGGCCAGGCCCGCGGTCGCGGCCAGCGCCCGGCGATGAAATTCGCGGCGGTTCATTGACGACATGGTCTTCTCCAAGAAAGAACTCCCAGCAGCAACTGCCGCGATCATAGCGCAGTGGCCGCCCGGCACGATCGTCGGCGAGTCGTAGGGCAGTCTGACGAGGAAAAAATCGGGCAGTCGACACAAGATGGACTGCCCGGTAAGAGTTAAGGATGTAGTGTGATGAGATCAGATTAGCACGATCCTGGTCTCGCGCACCACTGCCGGGGCAGCGCGATCCATGCGCCGTCCAACTGGTGATAGGATAGTGACCGGCGAGAGGGAGCGCACGGCTTGGGGTTGAGCGATCCTGTTTGTGAGGCATCAAGTGAAATCGACCACCAAGTTGACTCGGCGTTCTTTTGTGAAAACACCGGCATTTGCTCTTGGCGGCCCGGCGCTGCTCTCTTCCCAGTCTCCGAACGACCAGTTGCGAGTGGGCATCATCGGCGTCGGCGGACGCGGCACGAGCCTGTTGCGGCGCATCGTCATTTCCCCCGGCGTAAAGCTGGTAGCGATCTGCGATATCGACCCCGAGGCCGTCCAGCGTGCCCTGGAGATCGCGAAAGATCACAACCCGGAAACCATCACCGACTTCCGCAAGCTGCTCGACCGCAAGGATATCGACGCGGTCTTCGTGGCCACGCCGGTCAATCTGCACAAGGAAATGGCCGTGGCGGCGCTGGAAGTCCACAAGCATCTCTATTTGGAAAAACCCATGGGCCGCACCGCCGAGGATGTCGAGGCCATCTATCGAGCCTCGAAAACCTCACGCGGCCTGCTGCAGCTTGGCTTCCAGTTGCGCTATGACACCAAGCGCGCGGCCGCCGTGCGGCACATTCGCGAGGGCGGCATCGGGAAGATCGTCTACATGCAGGCCGACCGTCACACCGGCGACCTGCCGCGCCACAAGAAGTGGTACTTCGACGCGTCGATTTCGGGAAACATGATCGTCGAGCAGGCCGTGCATATTCTCGACATCATGAACTGGCTCGCTGACGGGCACCCGGTCAAGGCCTACGGTTCGGGAGGCATCAACGCCTACCGCGATACGCCTCCGGGCCGCACGACCTACGATCACTACGCCGTGATCTACGAGTACCCCAATGACATCCGGCTCTCGTTCAGCCATATCTTTGTCGATCCAGCGGGTTTCAGCGGCATCAAGGAGCGCGTCTGGGGGAGTGATTACGCGATCGACCTGCCCTCGGCGACCAGGTACAAGCTGGAGCCGCAGTCGCGCAGCGCCGCCAAGCCCGAGGAACTAGAAGTCGAAAACGATGGCAGCAACATGAACCAGCGGGCTGTCGACGCGTTCATGAAGCACGTGCGAGCCAGCTCCGAGCCACTCAATAACGCCGAATGGGGAAGAATGGCTACCCTCGGCGCGATCATGGGCCGCACGGCGATCGAAGAACAAAGAATCGTCCGATGGGATGAACTGGCGGGCTGAGGACGAATCTGCCGGCCCCGCCCGGCTGCTCGAAGCGTCCGAACGGCGCTGCAAATCTTGATAAGGCGGGACATCATGGAACTGCGTCGTGTGTTCACTGGAATCGGACTGGCCGCCGCGCTCGTAGCGGGATACCTCGTGCTGATCGTGAACTTGGTATCGCCGCCGGATGAGCCTTCTACTCTCTCGGCGACGACGACACGGAAGACAGCCCCAGATTTCGCGCTCAAGGACGCCGGTGGCTCGACGATAAGACTTTCCGATTACAGAGGCAAGGTCGTCCTGCTCGACTTTTGGGCGACCTGGTGTGGACCCTGCAAGATCGAGATACCCTGGTTTATCGAATTCGAGCGGAACTACAAAGGCAGAGGTTTCTCGGTCGTTGGAGTCTCCATGGATGAGATTGTTGGCCCCGCCGCGGGGGAAGACGGCTGGAGAGTAGTCACTCCGTTCAGCGAGGAGCGGAGGATTAACTACCGGGTTTTGATGGGAGACGCGCAGGTGGATCAGATGTACGCCCTTGATGCCTTCCCCACCACGTATCTGATCGACCACGCGGGCAAGATCGCTTCCGTACATGTCGGTTTGGCGGGCAAGGGTGTCTTTGAGAGTGAGATCGAGACGCTTCTTCAGGAACGAGCCAGCACCGCTGCTACGGTCAGGGGCTGTTTTCCGGCGGCGAACTGCTAATCATCTTCCCAGAGTGTCGGCGCTGACACACCCACCGGCTGCTACCCGAAGCGGGCGGAGACCAGGCCTGGCGACCTCGCGGCCCCCCACTTTCTTGACAGCCATGGCGGCGACTACCTAGGATCAGATTAGACCAAGTCGAGGCGGGAAAGCGTACGGCGACGGCCTGTTTCCGAGGGCCGGGAAGGTTTAGGCCCGCCAACTCCCCCTAACATTACGGCGAAGGTTTCCATGAGTAGCGGCGAAACAGCTCGTGCCCGAAACTTGTCTGGCGTGTCGATTCTCGACAAGATCGGCAACACGCCGCTCGTGTGGCTGCGGCGGGCTGGCGAGGCCTTCCCCGGTGTTGAGATCTACGGCAAGGCTGAGGGTTTTAATCCGGGAGGGTCGGTCAAGGACCGGCCGGCTCTCAACATGATTCGCGAGGGCGAGCGCTCGGGCAAGCTCCGTCCCGGCGACACGATCATCGACGCCACCAGCGGCAATACCGGAATCGCCTATGCGATGATCTCGGCCGCCCTGGGTTACAAGTGCAAGCTCTTTTTGCCGGCCAATGCTTCCCAGGAGCGCAAACAGATACTGAACGCCTTTGGAGCCGAGGTCGTGCTGACCGACCCGGCCGAAAGTTCCGATGGCGCGATTCGGGCCTGCCGCGCCGAGTTTGAGGCGCGTCCGGAGGGATATTTTTACCCCGATCAGTACAATAACCCGGCCAACTGGGCGGCGCATTACAACGGCACCGGGGTCGAGATCTGGGAGCAGACCGCTCATCGCGTCACCCATTTCGTGACTGGGCTCGGCACCAGCGGCACGTTCATGGGCGTCGGACGCCGGCTGCGGGAATACTCACCGGGCGTCAAGCTGATTTCGATGCAGCCTTCATCGGGATTTCACGGCCTCGAAGGCCTCAAGCACATGCCGACGGCCATCGTTCCCGGCATCTACGATGAGACTCTGGCCGATGAAAACATCGAAATCGAGACCGAGGACGCCTATCGGATGGTCAAGCAACTGGCGCGGGAAGAGGGCATCTTGGTTGGCATTTCCTCCGGCGCGAACGTCGCCGCGGCCCTGCGGATCGCCGAGCGTATGCAAGAAGGAGTGATTGTGACCGTGCTGAGCGACAGCGCCGACAAGTATTTGAGCGAACATTTCTGGGACGAAACATGATTCGCATCGAGCGGCAGCCCTGGCAAGAGATGGTCGCCCATGCCGAGGCGGCCTACCCCGACGAGTGTGTGGGCATCATGCTCGGCACCAGCACCAGCACAGGTGCCAGCGGGATGAAAACCGTAACCGAGGCGGCGCGCATGGAAAATATCCATGACGGGCCGAAGGCCGCCCGCTATGAACTCGGCCAGAAAGCCTTGCTCGCCGCCGACGCCCAGGCGCGCTCACGCCATCTCGATTTGATCGGGATCTATCACTCGCATCCCGATTGCGACGCCTACTTTTCCGAGACCGACTTGAAGAACTCATGCCCCTGGTATTCTTTTGTAGTCATCTCGATTCAGAAACAAAAGTTTCATCACGCCAATAGCTGGCTGCCCGACCCGGACCAGACGGTGGCGGAAAAAGAAGAACTCGAATACGGAGGAGCCTGACCGATGGCTAAGATTCTCATTCCCACACCCCTGCGCCAGTACGCCGGAGGCGCCGATACGGTCGACGTCGAAGCCTCGAGCGTCGGGGAGGCTTTAGACAAGCTCATCACCGAGCACTCCGAACTGCGGCGTCATCTCTTCAGCGACGAAGGCAAGCTGCGGAGTTTCGTCAATGTCTATATCGACGACGAGGATATCCGCTACCTGGACAAGGAGAAATCAGCCGTCTCGGGCGATAGCGTGATTAGTATCGTACCCTCGATCGCGGGCGGCGGCCCCAGCGCCGCCGCCGCGCCTCCCGTGACATTGAGCAACGAAGAGATTCTGCGCTACAGCCGCCACCTGATTATGCCCGAGGTCGCCATGGAAGGGCAGCTCAAGCTCAAGCAGGCCAAGGTGCTGATGATCGGCACCGGCGGGCTGGGTGCTCCGCTCGGGCTCTACCTGGCCGCGGCCGGCGTCGGAAAGATCGGCGTCGTGGATTTCGACATCGTGGACGAGACGAACCTGCAGCGCCAAGTGATCCATGGCACCAAGGACGTCGGCCGGCCGAAGCTGGATTCCGCCGTCGACCGGATGCGGGACATCAATCCGAATGTCGAACTGGTGAAGTATCCGGTGGCCCTCAAGAGCGACAACGCGCTCGATATCGTTCGTGATTACGATATCGTCGTTGACGGCACCGATAATTTCCCGACCCGCTATCTAGTCAACGACGTTTGCGTGCTGCTCGGCAAACCGAACGTCTACGGCTCGATCTTCCGCTTCGAAGGGCAGGCGACGGTCTTTCATCACGACGGCGGGCCATGCTACCGCTGCCTCTACTCCGAGCCGCCGCCGCCGGGCCTGGTGCCCAGTTGCGCCGAAGGAGGCGTGCTCGGGATTCTTCCGGCGGTGATCGGCAGTATTCAGGCGACCGAGACCGTCAAGCTGATTCTCGGCAAGGGCCAGACGCTGAGCGGCCGCCTGCTTCTCTACGATGCCCTCAACATGAAGTTCCGGGAACTGAAGCTGCGCAGAAATCCCGAGTGCCCGGTGTGCGGCGATCACCCGACCGTAACCGAATTGATCGACTACGAACAGTTTTGCGGCATCCCGCGGCAGAAGGAACAGGAAAGGGCGGCCCAGGGAGCGATCCCGGAAATTTCCCCGCTCGCGCTCAAGGCGAAACTCGACGCCGGCGAAGATCTCTTCATCCTCGACGTGCGCGAACCGCACGAGTACGACATCTGCCGGCTCGACGGCTCGACGCTCATTCCGCTAGGAGAGTTGCTGAAGCGCGTCAGCGAACTGAATTCGGCCGACGACATCGTGGTGCACTGCAAGTCCGGGATGCGTAGCGCCAAAGCGGTCGCCTTCTTGCAGAAGGCCGGTTTCGGCAAGATCACCAATCTCAAGGGCGGCATCCTCGGCTGGAGCGACCAGGTCGACCCGAGCGTCCCCAAGTACTAACCCGCCGTATTCATCTGGGCGGTTCCTAAGGATTCGCGGTCGGCGGGAAATAGCCCGTGCGGTGGCGGACTGTGACGTCCACCGCGTGCTCCAGCTTCACCTCGACCCGAATCGAGCGGAACCGGCCGTCGGTGAACGGCCTGGTGGGCACATAACCCAGCAGGTATTGGCTCTGAACCGTACCCGTGATGTCGGTGATGGCTTTGTGCAGGACCTGCAACTGGGCCTGGTTGTACTCGCCGGTGCCAACGGTATAGACGAAGTTCCCCGCGTCCTGAGGTTTAGAGAGGTAGCCCGAAACACCTTTATGCACTTGCTCCATCGGATGCACGAGGACACCCCCGGTTTCCTGGACCAGCCGCTTGAGATTGTCCTCGCCTTCTTGGTGAAAACCCCAGGCGATGGTTGAGATGCCGTACACGGTCACCTGTGCTCTCTGCGCGATGTGGACCACTTCCGAGAGAGAAAACCGGCTGGCGTTGTCGTGCCCGTCTCCGATCACGATGATCGCTCGGCGGGGTTCGCCTGGCCCGCTGTACTGAGCCTCGGCGAGTTGTTTCGTGCAGGCCTGGTGGACCGCGTCGAGCATGGCGCTGCCGCCGCCGTGCTTGAGCCGTTCGAGCTTTTCGGCAATCAAGTAGGCGTCGTTGGTCATCTTGACCAGCTCATCGACTTCGGAATGATAGCCCAACAAGAATCCCTTGTGCGCGCCGTCTTCGGGAACGAGGCTGAATGCCAGATCGCCGATCGAGTTCTTGTAGGTCTTGTAGTAGAGCCGGGCGGCGTTGCTCATGTCGACGAGAAAACCGATGCGCAGCGGAGGCATGGTTTCGTCGGTGCTGCCGGTGAGATAGCGGATCTCCACGCGACGGCCGTCCTCATAGACGCGAAAATCATCTTTGGTCAGATCCACCACGAATCTTCCTTCCTTGTCGGCCACCGTAACCGGGACGTTGACGACGTTGACTTCGACCCTGATGGGCACGTCCGCGGCCGGTTCGACGTTCTGGGCGAGTGAGACGGCCGGAGAGAACAGCAGCGCGATGGGCAGCAGATGCTTCATGACGGGAATGTTTCGACCCTATTTTACCCCACTTGCCGGGTCGAAGCCTGTGAGATTTCGTACGCGGTCTGGTAGGCTGCTAGGAATATGAGCCGCCTGACGCGTATTGGTGTCGCCATTGACGACGAACTCCTCGAAAAATTCGACGCGCTGATCGAGAGGCGAGGGTGCCCGAATCGCTCGGAGGCCTTTCGGGATCTCATTCGCCGCGAGCTTGTCGAAGAGAGCTGGAAGTCGCCCGACAGCGAGGTCGTCGGTTCGGTGACTCTGGTGTATGATCACCATGTCCGAATGCTCAACGACAAACTTCTGGATCTGCAGCACGCCTTTCACGAGGCGATTCTGTCAACGCTCCACGTCCATCTCGATCACGACAACTGTCTGGAAGTTTTGCTGATTCGAGGCAAGGCACGCGTGGTGAATCAGATCGCCGATGCGCTGATCAGCACCAAGGGCGTGAAGCACGGCCGGCTGACCCTGTCGTCGGTGGGAAAAAATCTAGGCTGAGCGTCCGCTCGCGTCGCCGTGGATTCCGCCGCCTCGGCGCCGCTTGGGTCCGAACGAAATCAAGACTCAGCGAATCTCAAGCAGGCAAGCCGCTGCCCGGCGTTGCCGCCTCGGGTTGAAGGTTGGATCGAAGTTTCGGGAGGGAAGGGAGAGGCGAGAGATCGCGGCGCCGCGGACGGGAGCCCGCGCCCCGAGAGACTGACTTGCGCTCTTGCAGACTCGCCTTGTCCCCGAATGCTCTCGTGGTTGCCGCGATCAACGCCTGTCTTGAGGGTAGCGCGCCGGCAAGGCGCTGCCCTTGCTTGCAAACTCCAAGATGTTGATATGTATGGAGATAATTATTTTATTTTCTCGTGACCGGCCCGCTAGTCATACACATAGTGGAGCACTTTCTTGAGATCTTCCCACGTCTGGCGCTTGCCTTCTTTGTTGTAGGCCCGCAGCAGGAAGGACGGGTGGAAGGTCGGCATCACCGGGATGCCGCGCCAGTCCTTCCATTGGCCGCGAAGCTTGGTGATGCCCACTTTGGTGCGCAGCAGGTATTTCGCCGCGGTGCCGCCCAGCACGCAAATCGCCTTCGGGCGAATGGCGTCAAGCTGGTGCTCGAGAAACTGGCCGCACGTTTGCATCTCTTCGGGTTCGGGAGCGCGATTGCCCGGCGGCCGGCATTTGACGACATTGCAGATGTAGACATCGTCGCGCTGGATTGCGATGCCTTCTCCGGCGGCGGTCTTGTTGATCATCTGGGTCAGAAGCTGGCCCGCCCGGCCGACAAAGGGGATGCCCTGGGCATCTTCGTCGGCGCCGGGGCCTTCGCCGACGAAGACCAGTTTGGCGGCGGGATTCCCACAGCCGAAAACGATCTTCGTACGGCCGCGGTGCAGGGCACAGCGGGTGCACTCGCCGATGGATTCCCGCAGTTGACTCAGCAGAGTCTGCTCGTCCCGGTTTCCACTCCGCGGCGCGCTCGCCGCCGAGACTCCCACTGCCGAGGCTCCCTCGCCGATGGGCTGATAGTTCCAGGCCGGCGGTCGCGTCGGCGATGGCGTGGCGGGAGCGGGCCGGGCCGGCGAGACGGCGGTATGGGAAGATTCTGCTCTCGCGGGCTCGGGTCGGAGCTTAAACCCGGGAAGATGCAACTCCTCAAATCTAAGATCGCGGTAGAACTGAAGGTAGTCACCAAGCGACGGCGTGTTCGAGTTCGCCATGCGGGAAGTCTAGCGCGCCTGCCTCGTGGCGGCAAGGCTGCGCTTCCATTCGGTGATTCGATCAAAGATCCGCCCGGCCATCCGGCGCTTCGTCATGCGCGGCAGTTCGACGGCGCCGCCCGCGGCGTCGAGGATCCAGCCCTGGTTTTCATCGGAATCAAAACCACCGCCGACGGCCGCGGTTCCGACCGGGTTGGCTACGATGATGTCGCAGTTCTTTTGCGCCAGCTTCCGTCTTGCTCCTTCGACGACCTTCTCGGTTTCCGCGGCGAACCCGACGACCAGACGCTCGCCCTTGAGTCGTCCGACTTCGGCGAGAATGTCCGGCGTCGGCTCAAGATCCAGCCGCCACGGCCGGTCCCGCTTCTTTATCTTTTCGGCGGCCACGGCGACAGGCCGATCATCCGCCACCGCCGCCGCCGCAACGACCACTGTCGCGTCTTTCAGGTGGCCCAGTACGGCCTGGTGCATCTCGGCGGCGCTCAAGACCGCGGTCACTTCACAGGTTTGCGGCCAACTCAAATCGACCGGGCCGCTGACGACGATCACTCGCGCCCCCCGCGCCAGCGCCTCCTCGGCCAGCGCCAGCCCCATCTTGCCGCTCGAGCGGTTCGAGATATAGCGCACCGGATCGAGCGCTTCCCGAGTCGGCCCGGCGGTGAGCAGTACGGTTTCCCCGTCCAGATCCAGCGGTTTGCGCCTTGCCCTGAGAGCTTCCCCGGCGGCATCGGCGATCATCTCAAGATCGGCCAGCCGTCCCGGACCTCTCATGCCGCAGGCGAGCGGACCCGACTCGGGTTCGACGACGACCACGCCGCGATCCCTGAGCCGCGCGACATTTTCCCGCGTCGCCGGATGGTTCCACATATGAGTATTCATCGCGGGCGCGACAATCACCGGTCCGGTGAAGGCCAAGTGCGTAGCGGTGAGAAAGTCGTCCGCGATACCGGCGGCGAACTTGGCGAGGATGTCGGCCGTGGCCGGTGCGACCAGCAGCAGATCAGCCTCCCGCGCGACGCGAATATGTTCGATCGCGCTGTCGAGGGTCGCGTTCTCGCCGTGATCAGAGAAGAGTTCGGTGATGACCTTCCGCTGGGTGAGCGCCGCAAACGTGAGCGCGGTTACGAAGCGGCGAGCCCCGGCGGTCATGACCACCTGAACCTCGCTGCCGCCTTCCAGCAATAAGCGCGCCAGATCCGCGGCCTTGTAGGCGGCGATACCCCCGGTAACTCCCAGGATGATCGTTCGCGGCCGCTCTGATTCGTTCGTCATAGCATCCGGCCCGCGGCTTCGCCGGGATTCGAGGAACGGCTCGCGCAAGACCGCGCGCTATTCCTTTTCCGCGGCGGCCTCTTTCTCGTCCCTCACATTCTTGTCGTGTTCCGCCACCGACAGGAACTCCACCGCGATCTCGCCGGAGCGAATTTCTTCCATGGCGATTTTCGTCGGCTTACGGGAAGTCGTCGAGATGGTCGGACGCGCGCCGGCCTGCAACTGCCGGGCGCGCCGCGAGGCGGCGATGATAAAGCGGAACACGCCCTGCTCCTCATCCGTGGGGATGAACCAGGGCTGATCCGGCGGTTTTTCGGTCGATTCCAGGTTTTGGCTGACAACTTTCTTACTCATTCAGATACTCCTTCACGGAAACTCTCGACAATCGACTGGATCTTGTGCGTCATCCGCCCGCTACGGCGGCGTTCAGCGACTAGGATGCTGCTCAACTCCTCGAACGTCTCTTCGAGCTTGTCGTTGACCAGTACATAGTTGTAGTCGCCCGCGCCGGCGACTTCTTTTCCGGCATCTCGGAGCCGCCGCTCGATCACCTCTTCCGGATCCGAGGAGCGGTTTCGCAGCCGAAGCTCGAGTACCTCTTTCGAAGGAGGGAGGATGAAGACCGTAATCGCTTCGGAAAGCTTCTCTGCTAATTGTCTCGCACCCTGCACATCAATGTCCAGAATCAAATCGTGGCCCCGTGAGTAGGACTCGCCGAGAATCTTGCGGTACGTGCCGTAGTAATGGCCAAAGACCTCCGCCCATTCGAGCAGTTCATCGTTGTCGCGCATGCGAAGGAAAGTCTCCCGGTCGACGAAATCGTAGCTCTTCCCGTCGACTTCCCCGGCGCGAGGAGGCCGGGTGGTGACCGAGGTCGAGAAATCGATATTCGGGTTCTCGTCGATCAGTCGCTTGACCAGCGTGGACTTCCCCGAACCCGACGGCGCGGAAATAATGAGCACTAGAGGCTTGGCCATGGACACTATTCTAGGTTCTGCGTCTGTTCGCGGATTTTCTCAATCTCACTCTTCAACCGCAGGCCGGTCTCGGTGACCGGCAAGCCTTCGGCGCCGAGAGGCGTACTCTTTGACAGTATCGTGTTCACCTCCCGGTTCATCTCCTGGGAAAGAAAGTCGGCCTTTTTGCCTAGTTCCCCCCCGGCGTCGAGCAGTTCGAGAAGCCGTCCGGCATGGGACCGAAAACGCTGCAATTCCTCGCTGACATCGGCCCGGTCGGCGAGAACCGCCGCTTCCTGCAAAACGCGTTGCGGGTCGGCTGGAATGGATTCGAGCAGCGCCGTGAGTCTTTTTTCGAGCCGCTGCTGAAACTTCGCGATCGTGTCCTGGCGGGCTCGTTCTAGGTCCTCGATCTCGCTCCGCATCCCCAAGGCGCGCTCTCTCATCTCGGCGACAATCTCTTCGCCCTCGGCGGCTCTCGCCCGGTTTAACTCCTCGAGCGCCTGTTCGAGAGTGCCGGTCAGCCGGGTTTCCAGCGCCGAAACCTGTGCCTCTTCCATCTCGGCCGCGGCCACGACGACCGATCCGGGCAGACGCAAGAGAACGGCCAGATCGGGTGCGCCGTCCAGGCCGTGCTTCTCCGCGATCTCGCGGCAGGCCTCGAGATAGGCCTCGATCCGCGATTGGTCAATGACCACCTTCGCGTTGCCCTCATTCCACTGAAGACTGATCTGCAGCTGTATCTGCCCGCGCCGGACGTACTTTTTGACCAGACGCCGGACGCGCGGCTCGAAGCACTCCAGCTCCGCCGGCAGACGAATCTGTGCGTCCCAATAGCGGTGGTTGACGCTCTTGATGGTCACCGCCAGCGAGAAATCCTCATCATCGGCGACAACCCGCGCATAGCCGGTCATGCTGCGGCCGATCCGTTTCTGCTCCCCGCTTGTCGTTTGCGACGGCATCACTCGCTCCACTGCTCCACCGACTGCAACTTCGACAAACGCCGGTAGAGCGGACAGGTCTCCAGCAGTTCGTCATGCTTGCCCGTATCGATGATCTCTCCATTCTCCATCACTGCGATCTTGTCCGCATTGCGGATGGTTGAAAGCCTGTGGGCGCTCACGATGACGGTACGGCCTTCGATGAGATTGGCCATCGCCCGCTGTACGAGCATTTCAGCTTCGCTGTCGAGATGCGAGGTGGCCTCGTCGAGGATCAGAATCGGCGCGTCTTTGAGCAGCGCCCGGGCGATGGCGATACGCTGCCGCTGCCCGCCGCTGAGCCGCTGCCCGCGCTCGCCCAGGTGCGTGTCATAGCCCTCGGGCAGTGCCTCGATAAACGAATCCGCGATCGCCATGCGGGCGGCGTTGACGATCGCTTGCCGCGGAATATCGGGGCGGCCATAGGCGATGTTGTTCGCGACGGTGTCGTCGAAGAGAAACGTTTCTTGGGTCACCAGGGCGATTTGGGCTCGCAGCGAGCGCAGAGTCACCGAGCGAATGTCCTGGCCATCGATCAGAATCCGTCCTTCAGCGGGATCAAAGAACCGCGGCAGCAGATTCATCAAGGTGCTCTTGCCCGCCCCGCTCGGACCCACGATGGCCACCACTTCGCCCGCCGTGACGCGCAAGTGAATTCCCCGCAAGGTGTCGTGCTCCGCCGATTCTGGATAGCGAAAGGCGACCCCCTCGAACTCGATGGCTCTCGAAAACCGCGGTATCTGGCGAGCGCCGGCCGCTTCTTTAACGTCGTGCGGATGGTCGGCGTACTCCATCACGCGCTGCCCGGCGCCGAAGGCCTGCTGAAAGATGTTGTAGATGCCGCCCATGCGCTTGACCGGCTGATAGAGCATCAGCAGCGCGATGATAAACGTGGTGAAATGCCCGGACGTCATCTGCCCGGCCAGGATCTGTTGGCGAGCGTAGCTCAGCAAAGCGATGATCGTCACCGCCGCGAACAGCTCAATCAGCGGCGGTGCGATGCCCTGTTGTTTGACGTAGCGCAAACTGTTGCGGAAGACCCGCTGCGCGGCCTCTCCGAAACGACGGATCTCGAACTCCTCCATGCCGAAGGCCTTGACGATTCGGTTCCCCGCGATCGTTTCTTCAAGAACTTGGGTCATCTCGGCCAAGTTGTCTTGTGCGTGCCGCGAGATCTTTCGGATGGAACGGCCGATCTTTACCGTCGGCGCCAGCACCAAGGGCAGCACCGTCAAACTCACCACGGCTAGTTCCCAGTCGGTCTGGATCAGCACCCATAGCAGCGCGAAGATGATGAAACTCTGCCGCAAAAGGTCGGCCAGAATGTGCGACATCGCGACCTGAATTTTTTCGATATCGTTGACCAGCGCCGAAATCAATCTGCCGGTAT
Source organism: Bryobacterales bacterium (assembly GCA_965238045.1). Lineage (GTDB taxonomy): Bacteria > Acidobacteriota > Terriglobia > Bryobacterales > UBA6623 > CBDEGU01. The sequence goes on from CBDEGU010000005.1 coordinate 205,273, forward strand.
GTTGCTTTTGAAAGAACGCTGGCGACTGGTTCAAGACCACGCCGTAGACCTCGTTGCGCAGATCTCTGACCGCCGCCAGCCCGGCATAGTTGACCAGATAGTTGCCGAGAAAGTTGCAGAGCCCCTTGATCAGGAAAACGCCGAAGATGCCCGCGGCGACGAGCGTCCACAAGTTCTCCGATGATATCGGGAGCACATCCTCGAGGTGGATCGTCTTACCAAGCAGCGGAATCGTGTAGAGCGCGGTCGGCGCTTGGGGCGCGTTCGGGCTCAAAACGCGGTCGAATACCGGCTCGGCGAGAATCGCAATCAGCCCGTAGCAGGCTCCGACCACCGCCATCAGCAGGATCGAAACCATCAGATACGCGCTATAGGGCCGCGCGAAACGGAGCAGATAGAGCGCTTCTTTCATTCCGGTCTGGATTCCCGAGCCGCGCCACCGCTCTCCCGCGCCTGGCTCAGCAGTTTGTCGATGGCCTCTGTGACGGGAGCGGCATCCACTGACAGGATACAGCGCGGCTCATCGAACGCGCGGCAGCCGTCCCCGGCGCAGGGCTTGCAGTCCCAATCGGTTTCGATCACCACATGCGGCGTACGCCATGGACCCCAGACCCGGGAATCCGACGAACCGAAGATCAGCACCGAAGGTACGCCGAACGCCGCCGCAACGTGCGCCGGGCCCGAATCATTGCCCACAAACAGATTTGCCCCGGCAAGCAATGATTTTAGCTTTCCCGGGCCGAGCCCGCGCAGCCTGCTCAGGCCCGGCAACTCGTCGAGGATGCCGTCCTCGCCCGGACCCGCGATCGCGACCGGCTCAAGTCCCCAGGCCGAGCGGATATGCTCGGCGGCTTCGAGGAAGCGCGCGGCGGGCCACTGTTTGGTCGAGTAAGCCGCGCTGACGTGCAACACGGCATAGGGATCCTTGCGCGGAGATGCCGCGGCGGCAAGACAGGCGCGCGGAATCGGAGCCTCCGGCACGCCAAGGTGAAACATCGCCGAGGCATGATGCTCGGCCGTGTGTACGCCATCGCTGTCCGGCCGGCCGAGAATTTGCTGCGCCCGCGGGATCTTGACGTTGTAGACAAAACTGGCGGTGAAGTGGCCGTAGCCTGCCCGCAGCCGCGCCCCCGACAGCGCCGTCCACCAGGCGCTGGCCGAACCGCCGTGCAGATTGAGGCACAGCGCGGGCCGCTCGGCGCGGATTTCTCCCAGCATCTTGATACGCCCTCCCAATCCCCGCCGCCGCTCGAAGTAGAGGATGCGCGACACCTCGCGGTTGCCTTCCAGCAATCCCGCCAATGTCCGGTCGAGAACGACGACCAGGCGCAGATCCGGGCGATGCTCTTTGAGCAGTGCCAGGGCGGGCGTCATCAGCACGGTATCGCCCAGCGAACGCAAGCGAAGGATCACGACGGTTGCGCCTCGCGATAGCTTGGATAGGCTGCCGGCCGGCATGGGGAGACTCGATCCAACGGCCACCTTCCGCCGCCCCTGGCGGAACACGCCCAGTGCTTGATCAGCGGCCGGCGTCAGGTGGTGAGAAATGCGGCCTAGACTCTCGCCTGGGCCACGGCCTCTAGGAACTCCCGCGTCGTCTCTTCGATCTGCTGGTAGTCGCCCGCGGCCAGCGCCTCGCCGCTTACCAGCGTCGAACCAACGGCGACCGCGCTTGCCCCGGCGGCAAAAAAGTCCCCCACGTTCGCAAGACTCACTCCACCGGTCGGGACCATGTGGATATGCGGCAGCGGCGCCTTCAGGGCCTTGATATAACTCGGCCCGCCGAGATTGCCCGCCGGGAAGATCTTGACCATATCGGCGCCCGCCTCCCAAGCCGTAACAATTTCAGTGGGCGTCAGCGCGCCGGGCATCACGGGCTTGGAATAGCGGCGGCACATCTCGACCGTCTTGACGTTCAGCGAAGGCGTGACGAAAAACTCCGCGCCCGCCAGCATGCACTCGCGGGCGGTCTCCGGATCCAGCACCGTTCCGGCTCCCAAGGTCAGTTGATCGCCAAACTCATCGGCGACCTCTTCGAGAACGCCTATCGCGCCGGGAACCGTCATCGTGATCTCTAGCGCCCGGATGCCGCCGCGATAGATTGCCTTCGCCGCCCGCAGGGCCTCGTCCGGCGAATCGGCCCGGATGATCGCCACGATACCGACATCAAGAATCGAGGCCAATGTCTGTTCTTTTGCCATAATGAAAAGCGAGCCGAGAGTGCTGCTTCCGTCGTGCTTTCGAGACGGCCGGCGAAAGCGAACCAGCCGCGCGCGCCCCCTACAACGATATCAGAATTCCAGAGGAAGCCATGAGTTTTCACACGAAGTGTCCCATCGACGGACCCGGCCTCTACCCCATCGTCAAGCGCGGAGAGGATCTAAAGTATCTCTCGTTTCAGATCGTGGAACTGGGCGGATCCTTGCGCGAGATCAGCCTCGAGAGTGGCGAGGAAGAGCTGGCGGTCGATTTCTACTCCGGCCCTGTGCGGGCCGAGGTGCGTTCCCCCGCCGGAGACCTTACCGCCGAGACACGGCCGAGGAGTTCGATTAAGGAGCCCGGAGAAATGCTCTACGTTCCGGCCGATTCGACTCTCAAGCTGACGCTGCTCGACGGCTCGGCCCGCGTCAGTCTCGCCGGAGCCGAGGGCAAAACCGGCATCGCGCCCCAGCTCATCACCCGCGAGCAAGTCGATACCAAACCCGTCGGCCGCGACAACTGGCATCGCACGCTGCACACCTACATCGCCGGCAACATCGGCGCGCGCCATCTCATCGCCGGAGAGACCGTCAACGATCCGGGAAGCTGGTCAAGCTGCCCGCCCCACAAGCACGACATCAACAACCCTCCGGCCGAAGTGCCGATGGAGGAAGTCTACTTCTTCCAGCTCGACCCCAAGGAGGGTTTCGGATTCATGAGGATCTACACCGATCCGGCCGACCCCGAGCCGTTCGATTACTCCTACGCGGTCGAGGACGGCGACACGGTCATCATCCCCCGCGGCTATCATCCCGTCGTCGCCTTCCCGGGCTACTCGCTCAACTACACCTGGATTCTCGCCGGTGAGGGCCGCACCTATGGCGCCTGGGCCGACGATCCGAAATACGCCTGGATCAAACAGGCTTAGCCTGCGGGGGCGCGCTGGCCGGGACACGATGTTCCGGTTGATTTCGCGTTCTGCTCCCGGATTCTATCGCGGCGATGTCTTGCGGCGAAGCTCCTCCGGGACCCGGGTTCGGTCGTGGGCTTCGAGACGAACCTTCCACTCCAGCGGCACGGTCTCGGGGAGATAACATACCTTGTCGTCACAAGCCTGATAGCGGAACGAACCCTTGATGACGAGTTCGCCTTGCTCGTTTTCGAGATGCTGGAGGTCCTCGGGTTTGGCCGCGAAGCGTACCTCGGCCACCAGCCGGAACGAACCCTCATAGACCGGCACGATCTCTTGAATGGCCGGCAAATGCAGCAACCGCGCCTCGGGATACTTAGGCGGATAAAACGTCAGCGCGTCATCGGGTTCGAAGCTCCACCGAATGGAGTGGTAGCCTTCGACTCCCGGCGCGTAAACATGCATTTTCGGATTCAACTCGACATCGGTCACCAGAGCGATCCGGTTGCCTCCGCGAACGATCTCGTCGCTGGCCGAGGTGAGCAGCCGCAGATGCCTGGTTCGCTTCTCGGTGCGTACTCCTTGCGAGCCCCCTAATTTACGCGTCAGAACATTGCCCGCCGTATAACGCTCCGAATACGCTTCCTCGAAGAATTTCGCCTTCACGACGCCGTCCTTGCCGATGAGGTATTGCCCGGGGTTGGGGATTCCGAAGAAAGGATGCTTGGAAGGGATCGTTTTGTTGAGGATGCCGAAGGCGCGAATCACTTCCGAGTCTGGATCCGACAGCAGCGGATAAGTGATACCGGCGCGATCAGCGAAATGTTTCAGAACTTCGACCGAATCATAGGTCAGTGCCGCCATCTTGACGCCCTTGGCCTCGAACGCTGCTTTCTGCCGCTGGAATTGAACCAGATGGCCCTTGCAGAATCCGCACCAATCAGCCGATCGAGTAAAGAGCAGCAGCAGACCGTTCGGTCCGCTGAGGGATTGGAACGTCTGGCGCCTGCCGTCCTGATCGGTGGCCTCGAAAGAAGGAATTTCCGTTCCGACTTCCGGCCCCGTATTGAGCTTCGGCCGGGGCGGTTCCGTGGCGCTGGCGCCCGCGGCCCCCAAACCGAGAAGCACCGAGTTGAGAAGCGCCGAACCGAGAAGCACCGAACTCGAACGCAACAGTGCCGGCAAGAAAAGAAAGAAAAAACCTCGCCGGGCGGGCTTGTGGATCGTCACGGACTCATTGTATCCTGCAACTGGCGGAGGTGCCTGGGCCGAGTCGCCCGGTGCCGAGTCGCCCAGTGCCGAGTCGTGGCGCGGGCCCCGGGGGGCTGGCTCTCGTCCCGGCGCCCGGTGTCCTCAGCACCTCGCCCGCCGCGCGAAATCCGGTCCAGTACAGAATATGGTCTAGACGAACTAGGACGTGCCGATATAATAGTTTTAGGCCCGTTGGCTGACCAAGCCGTTCTGGTGGCGCGGTGGCCCGGCCCAGACCTGCTTGAGTAGAAGTCGCGGGCGGAGAGTCAGATGAAGAAGAACGACCGACGGAAGCCCATCCTGGAACAACCGGTCATCGACCGCCGGCTCATGAGGTCCGCCAAGGAGATGGTCTTCAAACCCCAACCTCCGAAAACTTTTGCCTGCTCGGTCTGTGGCACCGCCGGGGCCACCGAGCAGTCCGATGGGCTATGCTGGGTCTGCCTGCGGCTAAAAGTCAGCGCCTGGCACGACGTCGAGCATCAGGCACCCATGACAGAATAGTCATAGGTCTTTGTTTTTCAACGTTTTTCAAGTAGATCCTCCGTTGTTCTTGCGCGTCTTCCTCCCCGTTCGTACCGTCGATTTCATCGAGTGCTTTGGTGGGGACTTGCCCAACCTGCACTGTATCTGCTATAATCCCTAGTATTCCGATAGGAAATAAGGTGATTGTGTTTGTGGCAGAGTAGTACCAGCACTCATCTTGACCTACCGTGGAGACGAATTTGCCAGTCATAAGAGCTAGTTTCAAGCAGCTCAGCGACATCTACCTGCTCGCTGAAGGCGGATATCAGCCCGTCAAAGGTTTTCTTTCGGAGAAGGAAGTCAGGGAGGTCGCCGAGACCATGCATCTGACTTCAGGCGAGCCCTGGAGCATCCCAATCATTTTCCCCGTTGATGACCAGGTCGCCGAATCGTTGCGGGGCGCTGAGAGCGTCCGGATCGAGGACGAGTCGGGCCCGGCGGCGGTTCTCCAGATTGAAGAAATCTTCAAGCTGGATAAAAGTCATTACGCCCGTCACATCTTCCGGACCGAGGACGCGGCTCATCCCGGCGTGGGGTGGCTGGCCGAAGCGGGCGATTACAGTATCGCCGGAAAGATTGAAGTGCATCCGGACTGGAAGTTTCAATTGCCCGGAGGTTTGCCGTTTTCGCCGCGCGAGGTGCGGGCGGCGGTTGAAGAGAAGGGCTGGAAGAAGGTCATCGGATTCCAGACGCGCAACCCGATTCATCGGGCGCATGAATTCGTAACCAAGATTGCTCTTGAGACGGCCGACGGGCTGCTGATCCATCCGCTGCTTGGCGAGACCAAGCCCGACGATACGCCGGCGGAAGTGCGGCTGGCCTGCTACAACGCGCTGATCGACAACTACTACTCGCCCGATCATACGCTGCTGGCCGGTTTTCCGGCCTGGATGCGCTATGCCGGTCCGCGCGAGGCGGTTTATCACGCCCAGGTTCGCAAGAACTATGGCGTGACGCATTTCATCGTGGGGCGGGATCATGCCGGTGTCGGCAACTACTATGGTCCGTTCGACGCGCAAGCGATCTTCTCCGAGTTTCAGCCCGGGGAGCTCGGCATTGAGGCCATCTTCTTTGACTTCGTGCATTTCTGCAAGGCCTGCGGCGGCATGACGTCTCCCAAAACTTGCCCGCACGGCAAAGAGCATCAAGTATTTCTAAGCGGCACGGCCGTGCGCGCCATGCTGGCGGAAGGCAAACTGCCGCCCGAGGAATTCACCCGCCCCGAGGTTGCCAAGATTCTGCTGGAGGCCGCGACGAAGTCATGACGACGGCCACCCAGCCGCCTGCCACTCGGCCGCTTTCCACTCCGCCGCCTGCCGATCTCCCGGGCGAGGGCGCAACCGCCGAGCAAGTGCTCGAATGGGGCATCGCCTCCTTTGGGGACCGCCTGGGCATCTGCACCAGCTTTCAAGCCTCCGGCATGGTCATTATCGATATCGCCGCCCGCATCACCAAGGGCAAGGTCCGCGTTTTCACGATCAACACGGGCCGGCTTCCAGAAGAGACTTTCGATTTGATCGGCCGCGTTCGGCGGCGTTACGGTATTGAGATCGAAATGGTCTTGCCCGATCCGTCTGAAATTGGAAAGATGGTTTCCACCCACGGTCCCAATCTCTTTCGAGAATCGGTGGCCAAACGCCGCATGTGCTGCGAATTGCGCAAGGTCCGGCCGCTGAAGCGCAAGCTATCCGAGTTCGATGCCTGGGTAACCGGCGTGCGCCAAGGCCAGTCGGAAACGCGCCGGCAAGTCCCGCTGGTTGAGCCCGACCCTCTGCATCAGGGCGTCTTCAAGTTGTGCCCGCTGGCCGAGTGGAGCGATCAGCAAGTGTGGGACTACATCCGGAAGCATGACGTGCCCTATCATGAGCTTTACGGTCGCGGGTACACGAGCATCGGGTGCGCGCCCTGTTCCCGTCCCGCGATTGAGGGCGAGCACAGCCGCGCCGGGCGCTGGTGGTGGGAAGGCGACGCACAGAAGGAATGCGGCCTGCATGCCTCGCCCAGCGGCGAGTTGCGGCGCGAATTCGATGTATTGCTGGAAGACCTGCTTGACCGCTCGGCCTGACCTGTGATCTTTCGGCTTCTTCCAACGGCAACAACACGAAGAATCTATGACTCAAAAGGGCTTTACTCTCTGGTTTACGGGCCTCTCCGGCGCCGGCAAATCGACCGTCGCTGAAATTCTTCTGGTCCGCCTGTGCAAGCAACGAGCGAAAGTCGAGCTTCTCGACGGCGACGTGATCCGCACGAATCTCTCCAAGGGACTTGGCTTCAGCAAGGAGGATCGCGACACCAATATTCGGCGCATCGGCTTCGTTTGCGAAATGCTTTCGCGCAACGGCGTCATCGCCATCGCGGCCGCGATCTCTCCCTACCGGGCGATTCGCGCCGAGGTCGCCTCGAAGATTGAGCACTTCGTCGAAGTGCACGCTCATTGCCCGCTCGAAGTGCTGATTGACCGCGACGTCAAGGGTCTTTACAAGAAGGCCCTCGCTGGCGAGATCAAGGAATTCACCGGTGTGTCCGACCCCTATGAAGCGCCCGAAAACCCCGCCGTCGTCTTTGATTCCAGCAAGGACACTCCAGAGGAAAGCGCGGAAAAAGTTTGGGCTAAACTAGTGGAGTTGTCGCTGCTTTCTCCCGAATGATCGATCTTCACTCCCACACCAACTGTTCTGACGGTGAGCTCACCCCGCGAGAACTCGTGGAACTGGCTCAGCGGCGGGGCCTTTCTGCTTTCGCCATCACCGATCACGACACTTTGGAGGGATACGACGCCGCCGCGCCCTGCGCGAAACAGGCTGGCATCGAGCTGATCTGCGGCGTCGAACTCAACGCCCGGATCCGGGGCCGCACGATTCACATTCTGGGCTACTTTCTCGGCGGTCCGCCCGCCGGCTCGTTCCGTGAAAATCTGGCCCGGGCGCAAGCCGCGCGCCGGGACCGCAATCGGCGTCTCGCCGGCAGGCTCCGGGAACTCGGTCTCGAGGTCCGTTTGGAAGAGGCCGAGAAGATCGGCCGCGGGCAGACCGGCCGTCCTCACTTCGCGCGGGTGCTCGTCGAGAAGGGCTACGTTGCAGACATTCGTGAAGCTTTCGATCGTTACCTGGATGAGAGCGCGCCGGGTTATGTCGAGCGGAGAGACCCTTCGACCGAAACGCTGCTGGGATGGATTCAGGACGCTGGCGGCATCTCTTCCTGGGCTCATCCCGGACGATTTCTCCGCGGCACGGAACATTCCCCCGACGATGTCGTCCAGGAATTGGCCGCCAAAGGTCTCCATGCGCTAGAGGTGTATCACAGCGACCACCTCGGCCGGGACGTCGAACTCTTGCGCGCGGCGGCGGCAAAGCACGGCCTTGGAATTACCGGTGGCAGCGATTATCACGCCACCCATCATCCAGGCATCCCGCTCGGGGGCCTCGGCCTGCCGGACTCGCTGCTGAGCGACCTTCGCGCCCTAGGCGAGCAGATCCACAATCGCTCTGGCATCCCGCCGGAGCCCGCCGATGGCGGGGATCCAGCGTCTACTGTTCGTAAAACCAGCTAACCGGAATCCGCGCCACCTGCAATCCCGTGCGCCGGTGAAAACTGATGATGGCCTTGCCGTCGAGAAACAGCAAGCTCGGGTACCCGTAATCATCGTTGGAATCACCGGCGATCACGCGCTGGTTCGTCCAGGTCTGGCCCTCGTCTTTTGAGATGGCCGAAACAAACGGCGTGCGGCGGCGCTCGACGCCCGCGCTGCAGCGGAGCAGCAGCAGATCGCCGGTCGAAGGAATCCGCTTCACGTTGAGGGCCGAGGAGTTTGGCGGCAGCGACAGCTCCTTGAGATGCTCGCCGGGCGACCAGCTCTCACCCTTGTCCTCGGAATAGGAGCGCACCACATAGCCGCTGTAAGTGCGGCAAAGCATCATCAGCCGCCCGTCTTTCAGCTCCACCACATGCGGCTCTTGCGCCTCGACCGGCAGCACATTCACTATGTTCTTGCTCTTGCGCCAGCTCAGGCCATCATCGTCGGAATAGAACGTATAGCTGACATAGCCGCGGTGGTCGCCACCCTCCTCGGTCAGCTCCATCTCCAGCGGCGCGATCAAACGCCCGGTCGAGAGTTGCACCAGCTTGTCATTGTGAGCCAGGTTGTAGCCGGCATTCGGCGTCATCACAAACTGCTCGCTCCAGCTCTTGCCGTCGTCATTCGAGCGGCGATAGTAGTTGTGACCGTAGCGCGGCATGGCCCCGGCAATGTAGATGTACGACATTAGCAATTGCCCGTTCGCCAGGCGCAAGAAACTGGGGGCCATGAAACCGGCCTTCTCGCCTTCCGCCGGTTTGGAAAGAATCGTGAACTCAGGCCCCCAAGTCTTGCCCCTGTCGGAGGAATGCCGCCCGAGAATCACGCCCGAAGGGTCCCAGGAAACATAGGAAAGCAACAACCGGCCGTCGCCCAGCAGCTCAATGTCGCCCGGCATGCCGCGGTAGCCGAACCGCCGCTGGGGCCTCTTCACTACGTGGTTGCTTTCGAACGCCGCGGGCGGGGGTTCAGCCGCCGCAGGAGAGTCCAGCAACGAAAAAACCAGTCCCGCGAGAATCACGGCCACCGCCGCAAACAAGTTTCCGAGTTTCATGAGAATAATTCTACTCCTGACAGCCGCGCCTGGTTAACGGAAACGAATCGAATACAGATCGGCGTCTTTCATAACGAAGCGAGCACGAATTGTTTTTCCGGCCAGCGCCGACAGATCTTCTCCGCCCTTCCACGAAACCACTCTCTCGATCTCGTCGCCGATCACTTCCTGGCAATCGCCGAGCGCGAATCCGGGCAGCGGTTCACCGTTCTCATCCTGAAGTTCGACGCGCAGCGAACCGGCGGCGGAGGTCGCGTAGTTCACCACCAGCGTCTTGCCGGAGAACCGCAGCGGCTTGGTTACCATCTCGCCTCCCCGGTAGGGAGCGTGGACCGAGACGAACCCGTCGATTCGCAATGTTAAGCGCTCTACATAGGTCGAGGGCTGGCCGTAATGCCGCTGCACATACATCGACATTTCCCGCTCGCCCGTCGGCACGACCCCGCGCGCCGGATAATTCGAGCGCGCCACCCAGTCCCGAGGGTTGCCGCCGGCGCGAACGAACGATTCCAGGAAGGTTCGATCATACCTGGTCCCGCCCCGGCTGCTGATCAGCACGCCGTCGGAAATCGCGCCGCCCAGTTGAGCGTAATTATCGGGATGGTGCAAGCCGATCCGGCGTTCCAGTTCCGGCGTCAGCGCCCAGCGCCCTTTCATGAAGCGGGCAGGCGTTCCGATGTAGATGTGCGGCGCCCGGTAATAAGGTTCCGTCTGATTCGTGTAGAGATGCTCATTCGGCGCGTCGCCGAAGGTCATGTCGGTGGGCTTTTCCCAGTGGATAAAATCCTTCGATGTGGTGCGCGTGATCCAGCGCACATTATTCTTGAACGTGCGAAAGAAGCAGACGTAGCGCTGCTCGTGCTCGGACCAGAAAATATTGTTCTGCGAATCCAACGCGCCCCCGGTGATGATGGGCTCGTCGCGCAGTTTCTTCCATCGGATGCCGTCGGCCGAGACGTAAGCGATCAACCCTGTCTTGCGCGTGCCGCCAACCCCCTTGTAGCGCTCCGAGGCCGGAACTCTCGGACGCTTGTCGACGAAGGGCGCGAAGTTATGCGTAACCGGTCCGGCGTTGGCCAGCACGATGTTGTTGGCGCGCGTGCCATCGAAGCTGAAGAGTCCCAGCTTCGGACGCCGCCAGGTTTTGCCGTCGCTGCTTTCGGCGTAGCAACTAGACTCTCGCGCTTCCGGCTGGCCGTCGGCGGAGTTGTTCGCCGGCCGGCCCCGGTAGTACATCTTGTACGTCCCCTCGTCGAGAAGGACGGTGAAGTAGCCGCTGAGAATTCCCTCCCAGGGACGGTCGAGTTTGAGAGCGACGCCGGCCCTCCGGGGGGGATGGAGCTGCAACGATGTACCGTCCAGTTTGCCGATGAGGTGGTGGTCGACGAAGAGTTCCAGGCGGTCGCCGATATCTACCGGCTCGGCGGCGCGGGCCGGGGCCGCCGGAGCGGCCGCGAGACAAAACATCCCCGCGAACATCGCCCTTCGGCGTAACAGACGTAATAATCGATTCTTACTTGCAGGAGCGATAGCGGTCAAAACATCCCCCGTACTTGGTTCGGTGAACTGTGGATACACTATACGCTCTCGTGGTCCTGGACACAAGAAATCCGCGCTCCATTGATCGCGCAGTTATCGAGCTACTATAAAAATAGCGAGAGGGGAAGATAGGGAGCCGGCCGCGTCCCGCGCATCCCGGCCGAACCCGGGGTTGTCTTGCGCAATCGAAAACCCATGGTCAGATCGCCTCTTCTTGCGACGCCTCTTGTCGCAACGTCCCTAGTGGCGACGATCTTCGTGCCAGCGTTCCTCGCGACCCTGCTGTGGCCCGCGCCTCTATTGGCTCAGTCGCTGGGCGCGATCGAAGGCCAGGTCGTACTGAACGAAGGCGGTGAGCCGCTCCACGGCGCCTTCGTAACAATTGTCGAACTGGGCCGGTCGGCACTCACCGATGACGAGGGACGCTACCGCTTCGATGATGTGCCTGCCGGAACCTACCAGCTCGAGTCGCACCTCGACAGCATCTTCTCCGAAAGCACCCAACACGTCGTGGTAGAGGCCGGCGCCGAGGTCACGGCCGATTTCCAGCTTGCGTTGCTCGCGATCAAGTCCGCGATCACCGTAACGGCGGAAACGGAGCACAAAACCGGGCTGGAAACCTTCCAGGCGGTCACCTCGCTTGATTCCTTCGACCTGGCCTCGACGCCCACCCCGTCGCTGGGCGAGGCGCTCGACCGCATGGTGGGTTCCGGCGTCGCCAAGCGCAGTTTCGGGCCGGGCAGTTCGCGGCCCATCATTCGCGGTTTCGACGGCGACCGCGTGCTCGTCATGCAGGACGGCATACGCACCGGCACGCTCTCTTCCCAATCGGGCGATCACGGTGAGGTGCTCAACACCGCGCAGCTCGACCGCATCGAGATCGTCAAGGGCCCCGCCACGCTGCTTTACGGAACCAATGCCATGGGCGGTACGGTCAACGCCATCAGCCGCCACCACGACATCCATCCGCACCCCCATCAGGGCGTTCGCGGCTTCGTTTCAGGCTCGGGCGGCTCGGCAAACCGTCTCGGCGGCTCGAACGCCGGTTTCGAGTACGGCCACGGCAACTGGATGATCTGGGGCAGCGGCGGCGGCACGCGCACCGGCGACTACGACTCGCCGCAAGGACCAGTCTTCAACTCGCGCGCCCAAACCCTCAACGGCCGGGGAGGCGTAGGCTGGTACGGTCCCCGAACCTTCGTGAGCTTTGAAATCCAGGCCGACGACGGCATCTACGGCGTGCCGTTCGCGCATGAATTTGAAGGAGCCGGCGCCGCGGACGAAACAGGGGTGGCGGAAACAGTGGACGAGGGCGATCCAGAGCGGATCGAGCGAATCCAGCTCGATACCCGCCGCCAGGCCTATCAGTTCGGCTGGGGTCTCACCAACCTCGGCCCCGCTATTGAGGACTTCACGCTGAAACTCAATCTCACCGACTGGAAACATCAGGAGGTTGAGGTTCTTTCAGGTGACGCGATGAAAGTTGCCACCGAATTCACCCAGCGGCAATTCGTCTATCGGGGCGTTTTCGAGCAGAAGGAACGAGGGGTGCTCACCGGGCGCTTCGGCCTCTGGGGTCTCCGCCGCGACTTCGATGTCGCTGGAGAAGAAGCGCTGGCGCCCCCGGTCGATCAACAGGCGATCGCCGCCTTCGGTCTCGAGGAGTTGAGTTTCGAGCGTGTGAAGCTGCAGTTCGGCGGGAGACTGGAACGGAATCGCTACCAGCCGGGACTGTTTCCCGATCCTGTGGCGGCTGGCGGCGACGGCGCGCCGGGCCGCTTGCCGGAGAGGTCCTTTACCTCCCTCTCAGTGGCGGCGGGAATGCACGCGGACCTCTGGCGGGATGGCGCGGTCGTCGTCAATTACGCCCATACGAATCGCGCGCCCGCCCTCGAGGAGCTATATAACAACGGACCCCATATAGGAAATCTGGCCTTCGAGGTTGGCGACCCATCTTTGAGAACCGAAACCGGAAACGGAATCGACCTTTCCATCCGCCATCAGTCGCGGCGCTATCGCGCCGAAGTCAATCTCTTCTATTACAGCTTTGACAATTTTGTCTTTCCCTTCCTCACCGGAGAGATCGAAGGCGGGTTGCGTGTTGTCGAGTTCACGCAGCTCGAAGCGCGCTTCGCCGGCGGCGAGGCAAAGGTGAACTTCGGTTTGTGGAAGGACATTCGGCTGAAGCTGGCTGTCGACTTTGTCGATGCGCAAGAGACGAATCTGCACACTCCTCTGCCCCGCATCCCCCCCTTGCGCGGAAAGGCCGGACTCGGCATCCGGCACGGAAATTTCAGCATCGAGCCGGAACTGATTCTGGCCAGCCAGCAGCACCAGCTATTTGCCGGAGAGACCCGCACGCCCGGCTACACCGTGATGCACCTCAAGGCGTCGTACACGATTCCGCAGCAGCATTTCGCCCACCAATTTTCGGTGGATGTGTTTAATATCGGAGACCGGCTCTACCGCAACCACTCGTCGTTCATCAAAGACCTGGCGCCGGAAATCGGCCGCGGTGTGCGGTTCAGCTATATGGTTCGCGTCTTCTAAAGGTCATGAGTGGTCAAACCGGCAGGAGTAGTCAAACCGGCATCGACGGGAGGTTTTCTTGACCGGCCCGGCACGCGTCTTCGACGTGAGCTTGCGGCTAGACGCCGCCACGCCCCTCTATCCCGGGGACGCGCCGCCCTCGGTGAAACGCATCTCCTCGATTGCCGAAGGGGCGGCTCTTACAGCATCCGAGATCTCGCTGGGCTGCCACATCGGAACCCATGTCGACGCGCCGGCTCATTTTCTGGAAACCGGGGCCTGCCTCGACCAGCTCAACATGGCGCATTTCCACGGGCCGGCAACCGTCGTCGAATTCCCGCCACTCGACCGCCTTACCCCGGCCGATGTCCCCGTGATCCAGATGCCGCGCCGGTCTCACATTCTGCTCAAGACGCGCAACTCCGCTTTGCTGACCCAGTCCGCGTTCCAGTCCGATTTCTGCTATGTAACCCCAGCGGCGGTGGAGGCCTTACTCGATCTCGATCCGCTCTCGATCGGGTTCGACTACTACAGCCTGGACCCTCCGCGGGAGACGAATTTCCCCTCGCACCGAGCCGTCGCGCGGCGAGGCCTGCCCTGTTTTGTGTGCCTCAATCTGGCGGACGTGCCCGCCGGGCAGTATGAGTTCGCGGCCTTCCCGCTGAAGATACCCGGCCTCGAAGCGCTTCCGGTGCGGGCCGTCCTCTTTGGCTAGCCCGTTTTTCTCACCACGTGGCGAAGCGAAGTGCGTGAGAGGCGCGTCAATACGAGGCGCGTGCCGCTTGACGAGCGCAGGCGTACTCGACCGTACGTTGAGCACGGCGAGCAAGCGCAACGAAGGATTGGCGGGCCTATCATGTGCTTCGGTTGTCAGGTGGTGAGAAATGCGGGCTAGGTAGAACTTCACTGGCCAGAACGACTCGCAATTGCCGCGGGCGACGGGTCCAGGGCTGACTACGACGCTGCCGGGCCGGGCGTCCGGAACTGAATCCAGCTTCCCCACAGCGCCGCGAGCGACACCAGGAAGAGGTAGATGCCCGAGGTGAGATGCTCCACGCCGTCAAAGTGATAAGACGAGCGGGTAAAGGCGCAGATCAGAATACTTGAGACGGCCGTATTCCATACCAGAATCAGCAAAGCGCCGATACGGACGCGTCCCAGAGCGAGTACGGTGCCAATGAGCGCCAGCAGCCCGCCACCGATCAGCGTCCAAACGAGCGCTTCGCCTTCGAGCGCTGGTACCACCTCGAAGTGCAGCTCTTCGCCGGTGAAGAGGGCGAAGAGTCCCACCAGCAGCACGAACAGGCCGAGCGCCAGGTTGAACAAAACAGTCCCGATGCGAAGCAGCAAACGAAGTACTGACATGGGCGTTTCCCGCAACAAACACGGAATTTTGAATTGTATCGAATACGAAACTTCAGCGCATCCCAACTCTATACCCGGTCCCATACCCCGCGGTCCCTATACTGGGCTGTATGCGTGTTGTCGCGGCCGGGGCTCTCTTTGTCGTGCTATTCGCCGGGCCCAGCCGCGCGGATGGCCGCCAGCCCTGGCAAGAGTATCAGCAGCGCAGGCTGGATCTGGCGCGTGCCCATCCCGGCGGCGTCATCGTGCTGCTCGGTTACGGCGAGGGCGTGGTCCAGACCTCACGTTCGGCGTTCCGCCAGGAGAATAATTTCTACTATCTCAGCGGGTGGAACGAGCCCGGAGCAGCGCTGGTGCTTCTGCCCCCCGAAGGCGACAACCCGGCACATCGCGAAGTGCTCTTCATCCCCCGCGGGGATGCGCTGCAAGAGCGCTGGACCGGCCCGCGTATCGCGCCGGCGACGCCGACCCCTGAGTCCAATACCGGGTTCGCGGTGCTCAAGCCCGTTTCCGAGCTGGCGAGCTTCTTGCGGCGCGAAATGCGGCCGCACCAGCGGCTCTACAGCCTTCTTCCGCGAGAGCCCGTCTACGGTCAGCATCCTGATCCCGACCGGCGAGAGCGGCTGCGGGAACTCGTTCCCGATCGCCGGCCCGAGGATATTCGCCCTGCCCTGGAGCGCATGCGCCGCATCAAATCCGAATCAGAAATCGCATGGATTCAGAAAGCCGTGGATGCCTCGATCGATGCCCATCTCAAGGCCTGGAGCAACACGCGCGCCGGTCTGTATGAGTACCAGATCATGGCCGCCATGCTCGGCGTGTTGTTCGACCGCGGATGCCCGCGTCCAGCCTATGCTCCGACGATCGGCGGCGGCCCGAACGCCGCCATACTGCACTACACATGGAACCAAAGGCGGCTGCGGGAACGCGAACTGCTTCTCATCGACGTCGGGGGGGAATACGGGCACTATGCCGCCGACATCACCAGAACGATCCCGGTCAGCGGCTCTTTTGCTGCTCGGCAGCGCAAGCTCTATGACCTGGTCGAGGGCGCGCAGCGCGCGGTACTGGCCAGCGTCAAGCCCGGCATGACACTCTCCGGCGAGGGGCCGGCCAGCCTGACCCGAATCGCCAAGAACTACTTTGACGCCGAGGGGCAGAGGGTTCTCGGCGAGAAGATGAGCTCATTCTTCATCCACGGCCTCGGCCATCACGTAGGCCTGGAGGTCCACGACCCGGTCAGCCCCAGCCTGCCTCTCCAGCCGGGCATGGTGATCACCATCGAGCCAGGACTCTATCTTCCGGAAGAGAATCTAGGCATCCGCATCGAGGATATGGTTCTGGTCACTGCCGGCGGCTCCAGGCTGATGAGCCGCCGGCTGCCCCGCGAGGCGGCTGCCATCGAACGGTTCCTAACCCGCGCCGAATAGCCGACAGGGTTCCCTGTCGGCTATTGCGTCTCGGAAACTTCGGCGTCCACGAACGCCCGTTCATCGAGCCCCTTCCGCAAAACCCGGCTCATCATGTCTTTCATGGCGCGCCCAAAATCCTTCGGAAGCGCGATGGTGTACTCGAGCCCGCGATAGATCTTCAGTATGCTGCTGATCGAGTCCCGCCAGGGATGCACGCGCGGATCGGTATTGTAGATCAGGTAGAAGACCGGGGCGTTGACGCGGGCTTGGTCGGCCAGGATCTGTCTCGCTACTTTCTTCTCGAGCATGAGTTTCGGGCCGATGATGATCACCACGTCGGGCGCGGGGTCCTGAGCCCCAAGGTGTTTGCCCAGCAGCCCGGTAAGGAAGCGCGAGCCGCTCTCCTCGTCCTGAAGCTGGCTGATATCGATCCGCCCGCCCCGGATGGCCTCGACAGCCTCCCCCAGCTTGGGGAAGTCAATGCGGTGACGACTGTGCTGCTCATAGATCACCCGCTCTTCCTGCATATTGAAGCCGATCAGGCTAAAGGAGCCAAAGCGGGGCTCGCGAGAGATGGCCCGCAGGATCGATACGATATTCCTCAAGTCGAACGGACGCAAAGCAACCCCGCCGGCATCGGTCGGCGTAAAGTTCACCAGCAGCTTGGCGTGCAGCAGCTTCCGGGCGCTGGCCCGGCGGACAGGAGCTTCCTCGAGAAACATGTCCTCTTGGCTTGGACCGACGGTGAAAGGCACGCGCGTGCCCGGCTGCTGCTCGATCACTCCTGGAACGGAACTCTCGATATCCCAGTGAGCCGAGCAGACTCTTTCCGCTCCGTCTCGCATCAGCCAGTCGACGTGATAGCGCCCGGCCCCCAGCTTGAAGCGGCCCGGGATGTCGGCGTCGCCCTCGGCCCCTCTTTCGATAGGAGGCACGCCATAGCGATCTGCAAAATAATGCTGTTCGCCCTTGCCGTCGAGCGGCTCGACGCGAAACAGAATCCGCAGACTATTGCCTTTCCCCGCCAGCGCGCCCAGCGGCACCGAGGCGACGTACCCGGCCGTGAACTGCAGATCGAAACCCAGCTTCGGCTTGGACGGACGCACGGCGCACGGCAGATCGTCGCGGTCTTCTGGTGAGGCCAGAACCGCCATGTCGCCATTGAGCATGTGGAGTCGTCCGTCGGCAAGCGAGGGGCGCAACAGAGACTGGGCGGGACCCGGAGTTGCCAGCACACATGCCGCTATCGCCAAGACGGCACGGTATCGCCAGTCACGATGCACGGAATTCATCAGTGGTCCGTCGAGATTATATCGAATATCCCGGGCCGAAGAAATAGAGTAATCAACCGAGAGCAGGGAACCGATGACCGCGCGCGGGGTGAGAGCTCAGCCGCTCATCGCGGCCAGGAATTCCGCGTTCGTCCGCGTCTTGCCCATGCGGCCGAGCAGCAGCTCCATCGCTTCGGTGGTCGCAAGCTGGCTGAGAACCTTGCGCAGCACCCAGACCCGCCTGAGGTCCTCGGGCGAGAGCAGCAATTCCTCCTTGCGAGTTCCGCTGCGGTGAATGTCGATGGCCGGGAACACGCGCTTATCGACGAGCTTGCGGTCGAGGTGGATCTCCATGTTGCCGGTGCCCTTGAACTCCTCGAAAATTACCTCGTCCATGCGGCTTCCGGTTTCGACCAGGGCCGTGGCGATGATGGTCAGCGAACCGCCTTCCTCGATCTTGCGCGCCGCGCCGAAAAAACGCTTTGGGCGCTGCAGAGCATTGGCGTCCACGCCGCCGGAAAGAATCTTGCCCGACGGCGGAACGATGCTGTTATAAGATCGCGCCAGCCGTGTAATGGAATCCAGCAGAATGACGACATCTCTCTTGTGCTCGACAAGGCGCTTCGCCTTTTCGATGACCATCTCGGCCACCTGCACGTGCCGGGTATGAGGCTCGTCGAACGTAGAGCTGATGACTTCCCCCTTCACCGAGCGCTTCATGTCCGTGACTTCTTCGGGCCGCTCGTCGATCAGCAAGACAATCAGAATCATTTCCGGGTGGTTCGTCGTGATCGAGTTGGCCAGCGACTGCAAGATCATCGTCTTGCCCGTTCGCGGGGGCGCCACGATCAGACCGCGCTGGCCCTTGCCCAAGGGAGTGAGCATATCCATGACGCGGCCGATCTTGTTCCCCTTCACTGTCTCAAGCCGTATCCGTTCGGTGGGGTAGTAGGCCGTCAGATTGTCAAAGACAATCTTCTGTCCCGCGCTCTCTGGAGACTCGAGGTTGATCGCGTCCACGCGCACAAGAGCAAAATAGTTCTCGCTGCTCTTGGGCGAGCGAGCCTGTCCCAATACTGTATGGCCCGTGCGCAGCGCGAAGCGGCGAATCTGAGCCGGTGAGACATAGATGTCGTCCGGGCCGGGAAGATAGTTGCAGTCGGGCAAGCGGAGAAAACCAAAACCCTCCGGCAGCACTTCCAGCACTCCTTCGGCGAGAATCAGACCTTCTTTTTCGGCCTCAGCCCGCAGAATGCCGAAAATCAGTTCCTGTTTGCGAAGATCACTGACTCCGGGCACCTCGAGTTCTCGGGCAACCTCGGCTAGCTCGCCGATCTTCTTGTCCTTCAATTCTGAAATCGTCATGCGTGGGCAGGCGCCGCGGGATGCCACAAACTATCGGAAGGGGAGGAAGGAGAGGCGGAATGAGCCTCCGCGGCTAGCATACCATGGCCGCGGCGGCTAGCTCGCGATGCCATGAACTCGCGATCCCGTGAACTCGGGATCCCGCTAACTTGCGATCCCCTTGACTCGAGATCCCCTTAACTCGAGATTCCATGCAAAGCGGCCTCAATTTCTTGCCGCGCGTCGGCGTTCACCCGATACAGCGGAAGCCGCGGGGGGCCGCCATAATATCCCTGCAAGTCCATCGCGTATTTCAACCCAGGCACGCCATGCCTCGCGATCACCTCGGTGGACGCCCGGGTGGCTCGCCGCTGGAGATCCTCGGCGGCCTCGAACTCTCGCGTGCGAACCGCCTCCTCGATCGTCAGGCAATAGTACGGCGCCAGAGCGGCAAAGCTGGTGATCACCGGCGTTCCCGCGACGAGTGCCCGGTACAGGTTCGAGCCGTTCGCCGCGATGATCGTGATCTGGCCCGAGGCGGCCTCCAGCCAGCGGTCCAACAACGCTGGATCGCCGCTGCCGATCCGCAGGGCCACGATATTGGGATGTCCGGCCAGGGAAATCAGAACTTCCGGCTCGGCCGCGGCGGCCCAGCCCCGTGCCGGGCAGGAGACAATCAGGGGCAGACGCGACTGGTCGGCCACAGCCCGGAAATACACCGCCGCCGTTGCGGACGCCTCCGCCGGCTCGCCGCCGAACGCGGGCATCGCGACCACTGCCGCCTGGCAGCCTGCCTCGGCCGCACGATTCACCTCCCGCACCGCCTGGCGGACCCCTTCACTTTGAATGCCCGCCAGAAGAACTTTTTCCGGCGGAACCCCTTTCGCCGTCTCTTCCCACAACCTGGACTTTTCCTCGAACTCCAGCGCCGCCCCTTCTCCAGTCCCGCTTCCAACCAGATATCCGGCCAGCGGCATGCGATTCCACAACGCAAGGTTGTGCCGGACCTTCGACATGTACATCTCGCCGCCATGCCCGAACGGTGTCGGGAGCGACGCAAAAATACCCGCAAGTTTCATGAGCAACTCTCAACTATTGTATTTGTTGCAACCGGCTCCCATGCGGACGGGAGAAGTACCGAGCACGGGAGCGAGAGTTTCGCTCAGCTTCGTCCCGCCGGCGGCATGCCAGCCCGCTCAGCCAGCCCGCTTAGCCAGCTCAGTGAAGAGGAACTTGCGCGCGCACCCTTCGCGGACGCTGCTCAACCGCTGTGCTCAGCCTTTCAAGACCGCCCGAGCCCGATCGCGCCCGGGAACGATCTCCCGCTCCAGCCATGACCACGCAGTTGCGTCCCGCGGCTTTCGCGCGATAGAGCGCGTCGTCGGCGCGTTTGAGCAACTCGGCCCAGCCGAGCCGCCGGTTGAAGTTCTCCGGATAGGAAGCAACCCCGCAACTGATCGTGACTCGAACCAGTTCCTTCACGCCTGGAAGACGAATGCGCAGATTCTCGACCCGCTTGCGGATTCTCTCCGCGGCCGCGCGGGCGCCTTTGAGATTTTGCTGCGAAAGCAAGATCAGCACTTCCTCGCCCCCGTAGCGGAAGGCGCGGTCGCTGGTGCGCAGGGCCGAGCGTATGGCCGCGGCGACCTTGCGGAGAACTTCATCCCCCTGCTGATGCCCGAAGCGGTCGTTACAACTCTTGAAGCGGTCGATGTCGCACATCACGATGCCGTAACACAAGTCTCGCTCGGCAGCCAACCGGTGAAATGGCGTGAACTCCTCTTCAAATGCCAGCCGGTTGCCGATCTCCATCAGCGGATCAAGCCGCGACATCCGCAGAAGATGCTGATTCATCGCCAGCAGTTCCCGGTTGGACTCGCCGAAGTCTTGCTCGATTTTCAAAACGCGCTCGGCCGCCTGCATGTGAACTTTGAGTTGCTCGACGCCGGCGGGTTTGGAAACCAAAGTGTCAGCGCCCGCCAAAAGAACGGCAAGCTGGTCCTGGCGTGTATTTCGGACACTCAGCACCAGCAGGTAGCTGTAGGCGGGCAGAGACGCTTTCCGAACGTGGCGGCATAATTCGAGCCCGTCGATTCCAGGCATCTCCCAGTCGGTAATTACAACCGGGAAAGGCTTTCGAAAAAACTTGTCTTGCGCGCTAGCGCCGTCATGGGCGGTAACGACTTGGCAGCCGAGTTTCCGCAGGACGCGCCCCATCCGCTTGAGCGACGCAGGATCGTCGTCAACCAGCAGGACTCTCACAATCCCTCCTCCCGCTCGATTCCGTTCTTCTCCTCACCTGTCGAGGCGAAGGATCTGCCAGACCGGTCCACGGGAGCCATGCAATCGATGGCGCCCCCTCGGGGAGTCAACAATTTTCGATCCTCTCGCCACGCCAGAACAGACTGCTTAGACCGAAATCGCATACTTACAGACGGCTGCCAAGGGCCGCGAAATCTCGCCGAAACAGAGATCCGGCGAGGGCATCACCCTATGCCTAATAGTTCATATCGGCTATCATCCTGATTACTTGAGGACATATTCGTGTTTTTCGCCCGCTCAAACGGCGGCACGCCAGCCGAGCCGGGCCCTCGCCGGCGTCGCGCCTTACAAGGGAGCAGCCGCCACGACGGGGCTCGAAACAGTAACAAGAAGGATGGGCCCGCAGTCGCCCGATCGGGTTAGGGCAGGCGGCCTTCGGCGAGCAGCCGAATCCGGTACAGCCCCCCGCGGGCGGTAATGTAGAGCATGTGACCGTCATCACCCCAGCCAACGTTCGAGGGCGTCTCTTCCGGCCGGATCGTGCCCAGGTGTTTGCCGCCGGGCGTGAAGATCCACACGCCGCCCGGCCCGGTGAGATAGAGATTCCCCTTGGTGTCGGTCTTCAAACCATCGGGGAGTCCGTCGGCGTCCACCGCGGTCGCATCGTAAAATACCCGGCCTTCGCCGAGCCGGCCATCGTCGCGGACCGGGTAGGCCATCCAGATCTTGCGCCGCGGGTCGGAATTAGCGACATAGAGGGTCTTTTCGTCGGGTGAAAACGCCAGGCCATTGGGCCGGGTCAGCTCGCGATTGAGCAACTCGACCTCGCCGTCCGGACTCAGACGGTAGATGCCGTTGAACGCCAGATCCTTATCCGGATCTTCGTCTCCGCCCGCCAGCCCGTAAGGAGGATCGGTGAAATAAGCCCAGCCGTCGGACTTGTAGACGATGTCGTTGGGACTGTTCAGCCGCTTGCCCCGGTATTTGTCGGCCAGAACCGTCCGCGAACCATCCGCCTCGAACCGCACGATGCGCCGGTTGCCGTGCTCGCAGGCCACCACCCGGCGCTGGGCGTCCAGCGTCAAGCCATTGGGCCCGATGAAGCGGCCCTCCTCGTACTCTCCCGCAAAGTTGGGTTTGCTGAAGTCACTGATCTCGCCCGAAGCGGCGTCCCAGCGGTAGATGGCGTTGCCGCGAACGTCGCTAAACAACAGGGCCGCCCGCGAGGCGCCGGTCCACAACGGACCCTCGGTGAACATGAAGTGACTCTGGAGCTTTTCGATCCGGGCATCGGCCGCCACGATGGCATCGAGCGCCGCGTCATAGCCGGCGACCACACCCGCCGAGGGCGGCTCCTTGGCCGGTTCGGCCCTGTCCCGAACCGCGGGGCCGCAGGCGCCCATGGATAAAACCAGTCCGGCGGCCACGGCGATTCGGATCACAAGCACTCGCATGACAAACATCTCTAACACTCCCCCAAGCCGCTACGCCGGCTTCATGTCCCGCCAGTTCTTGCCCACCTTGACCTCGGCCAGCAGCGGCACGTCGAGCCGCCTGGCCTGTTCCATTTCCGTCTTGACAAACTTGGCCACCGCCGCGGTCTGGTTTTCGGGAACTTCAAACAAAAGTTCATCATGCACCTGCAGCAGCATCACCGCGTCACCGCTTACCTGACCGAGTTTCCGGTCGATCTCAATCATCGCAATTTTGATCAGGTCCGCGGCCGAACCCTGGATCGGGGAGTTGATCGCCGTACGTTCGGCGAAGCCGCGAACCGAAGCGTTCGTGCTCTCAAGATCCGGAATCGGACGCTGCCGTCCGAGTAGCGTCCGGGCGTAGCCGGTTCGGCGGGCCTGGCCGGTGGCCTTCTCCATGAATCTCTTGACTCCGGCGTAGCGCTCGAAATAGGCGTCGATATACTCGCGCGCTTCCGCCTGCGGAATCGAGAGCTGCTTCGCCAGACCGAAGGGGCTTTGGCCATAGACAATGCCGAAGTTCACCGCTTTGGCGCGGCGGCGCTCCTCGGCGCCTACCAGCAGAGGCGCGATGCCGAAAACCTCCGACGCCGTCCGGGTGTGAATGTCCTCGCCCCTCTGAAACGCCTCCCGCAGCACCGCGTCCCCGGACATGTGAGCGAGCACGCGCAGTTCGATCTGCGAGTAGTCCGCGGCCAGCAGGTTCCACCCCGGCCGGGCGCGGAAGGCGGCCCGGATCTCACGGCCCAGTTCGGTCCGAACCGGAATGTTCTGCAAATTCGGGCTCGAGGAACTGAGCCGGCCCGTGGCCGCTCCGCACTGATTGAAGGTTGTATGAAGACGCCCGGTCGCCGGATCGATCAGCGCCGGCAGCGCGTCCACATAGGTACTTTTGAGCTTCGCCAGCCGCCGGTATGCAAGAACCTTCGCCGGCATTTCATGATCACTCGAGAGATTCTCCAGCACGTCCGACGCCGTCGAGAGCGACTTCGTCTTGCCGCGCCGCGGCGGAGCCCGCAGCCCAAGATCTTCATAGAGAACCTTGGCAAGCTGTTTCGGCGAGTTGATATTGAATGCCGAGCCGGCCAGAGCATGAATCTGTTCGCTCAGCGAAGCAATCTCGCCTTCCATGCGGCGAGAAAGTTCGCCCAATGCCTCCGGGTCGATCAGGACGCCCGCTGTTTCCATTCGCGCCAGAATCGGCGCCAGAGGCATCTCAACGTTTTCGTAGAGATCCCTCAATTTCCTGGTTTCAATCTCAAGTGCGAGCTGCTCTCCAAGACGGCGCACAAGATCCGCCGTGCGGGCCGGGTCGCCATCCGCCGCCACCCCAAGCGAGCGGGCCACGGACTTCTCCAGAGAAAAATCAGCCCGCGAAGCATCGAGCAGAAACCCGGCCAGCATCGTGTCCTCGGTGACTCCCTCGAGCGCGATGCCGAGTTTCTCGAATGCATGGAGCGCGGATTTCTGATCGTGAACTCTCTTGGGCTGGCGGGGATCTTCGAGGAACTCTCGCGCGGCCGGCAGCAGTTCGGCCCCCAGCCGGATGGCGTCTCCAGCCGGTCCGCATAAGCCGGCCACCGGCTCTGGCTCCAAAGTTTCTCGCTCCCCCGCCGCCGTGATCACCACCGTCGTAATCGCGCCGGTTTGGCTCTCTCCGCCTTCGCCCGGACCGCTGGCCGCCCCGCGCCAGGTTTCGAGCCAGGTTTCGAGCTCTTCGGCCGATCCCATCGTCCGGTAATGAGTCTCGGGTTCTTGCCGTGGCACTGCCAGGCGGCTGAGCAGACTGTTAAATTCCAGCTCGCGATACAGCCCGGCGAGCGCTTCCTGGTCCGGTTCGCTCACCCGCAGCGCCTCCAGGTCGAACTCGCACGGAGCATCCAAAGCAATCGTCGCCAAACGCTTGCTCAGCAAGATCTGCTCGCTGTTCTGCTGCAAGCTCTCCCTATAGGTCTTGCGCTTGACCTCACCGGCGTTCTCTATCGCCTGCTCCACGCTGCCATAGGTCGCAATCAAGTCCCGCGCCCCCTTATCCCCAATGCCCGGAGCGCCGGGAATATTGTCTACCGAGTCGCCTTTGAGCGCCAGAAAATCCGCCACCTGGGAAGGCTCGACGCCCATCGTCTCCTTGACCTTTTCAACATCCAGAATCAGATCATCCTTCATCGGATTCAGGATCACCACCCCCTCGCCCACCAGTTGTGCCAAATCCTTATCGGATGAGACGATGCAGACCGAAACGCCCTCCCGGCTCGCCTTCGCCGCCAGCGTGCCAATCAAATCATCGGCCTCGTAGCCGTCGCTGGCTAGCACCGGAATCCGGTTGCTCTCAAGCAGCCGCCGGATACTGGGAATCTGAGCAATCAAATCCTCGGGCGTCTCGGCGCGATTGGCTTTGTACTCGGGAAAAATCTCATCCCGAAACGTCGGTCCCGCCCCTTCCCAAACCGCCGCGAGATACTCAGGCGAATGCGTATCGAGGAACTTCCGCAGCATGTTCACGAACAGATAGACAGCCTCGGTGGGCCGGCCATCGGAGGTGCGCATCAACGGCGCCCCGGCGCGCGCCCGGCCATAGAAGGCGCGAAAGATCAGCCCGAAAGTATCGATCAGAAACAAACGTGCCCGCGGGTCGGCCATCGTGTCTAGTGTACTGGTTTGACGCCGCGGCTTCGACGTCTGAAACCTTCTACCACCGATCGTGAACCTGCGACCCTCCCGCGCCCTTCATCGTCCCGGCTTGCCCTCGCCCGGACCAGGCTCGTATCTTGCCGGTCGGTACGGGTTCTCGATACCGAAGAACTTGGCGGTCATCAAATCGGTCTTCGATTTGCCCCCTTTCCACAAATCCCACTTCGGCTCGGCGTACCGGCCGAAGAACTCATGCAATCGCTTTCGCAACGCACTCTGCGCCGGCTGGTATTCCGCCTGCCCATAGAGATTCAATCGTTCGCCGGGATCGTTCTCCAGCCGGTACAGCTCATTCGGCTTCTGATAGATACGCTCGATGTATTTCCACTCACCGGTCCGAACCGCCCGCACGTTTTCAAATTCATAGAAAACGGCGTTATCCCAGCCGTCCGGTTCGCCCGCCCGCTCGCGCTCCAGTGCCGCCGCGAAGTTGCGCCCCGCGGGCAGAGGCCTCTCCGGCAGCTTCTCTTCCAGCCCCAAGTAGTGCAGCACCGTCGTGAGCACGTCGTAGTTACTCACCAGCAGGTCGCTTCTCTGGCCGGCGGAGATGCGCCCCTTGTGCCGGAAGATCATCGGAATCCACATTGTCCAGTCGAAAGCGGTCAGCGGGCGCGTGTGATCGCCCATGCCCCAGAAACCGCTATGACCGCCAGCCAGTCCCTGATCGCCCATGAAGATGACCAGTGTGTTTTCGTCGAGCCGGTGACGCGCAAGCGTCGCCATGATCCGCTCAACCCCGTCGTCCACGCCGCTGACCTCGGCCGCGTATTTGCGCCGTACCTGGATGTCCCGCATCCAGTCGCCGTAATTGAAATTCCACGGATGCGGCGCATCCAGCGGCATTGACGGCAGCGGGTGACGCCCGTATCGCGACGCGTGCCGGTTGCGGATCGGCTCTTTCATGGCGCTGCCCAGCCCGTAGGGTCCGTTGTAGGAGAGGAATAGAAAGAAGGGCTTGTCCCCGTGTTGCTGGACGCTTTGCTCAATGAAGCGTATGCCGTGATCGGTCCAGAACTCTGTCTGATACGCCGGCTCTTGGCGGATCTTGCCGTCTTCGATGATCTGCTGGTCGTAAAATCCGGCGCTCGCGCCGTGCGGCTTCGTCACCCAATACGTAAAGCCTTCCTGAGGCCGAAGGTTGTCTCCCAGGTGCCACTTGCCGCTGAGTCCGGCCACGTAGCCCGCGTCGGTGAGGATGCTGGGAAGCGTGGCAAACTCCTCGATCATGTTGTAGGCGCCGGGACCAATCTGCGCTCCGCCGCCTCCCAGATAGCGATGCACGCCGTGCTGCGACGGCATCAGCCCGGTCAGCAGACTGGCCCGCGTCGGCGAGCAGACGGCGTTATTGGCGAAGGCTCTCGAAAACAGTGTCCCCTCGGCCGCCAGACGGTCAATCGCCGGCGTTTGAATATCCCTGTTGCCATAGCAGCCCAGTGTCCACGCGCCATGATTGTCGGTAAGAATCAAAACGACATTGGGGCGCTCGGGAGACTGAGCCGACGCTCCCGCGTGAAGCAACAGCGCGGCGAACAAACCTGGCAAGACCGAAAGGCGCGTCATGATTACGGTCGTATCTTAGCTCGTTTTTCTCACCACGTGGCCCGGTGAAGTGGCGAAGCGAAGTGCGTGAGAGGCCCGTCAGTACGAGGCGCGCGCCGCTTGACGAGCGCAGGCGTACTCGAGAGTACGTTGAGCACGGCGAGCAAGCGCAACGAAGTAATGGCGGGCCTATCGCGTGCTTCGGTCGTCAGGTGGGGAGAAAAGCGGGCAGTAGTTGCCGGTAAGTCTCCGACCTTCGCTTCGGCGACCCTCGCCCTCGTTCCGCCATCCGCATGCCAAGCCACGAGTAGGCGAAAAAACTCCATGGCCGAAAAAAAAGTCTCGCCGCCCCCCATCAACTCGCGTTAGAATACTAATGCTAATCGGAGGTGTTACGGCATGATTACCAGACGCGCCGCACTCACGCTGCTATCGAGTACCCTTGTCGCCCCGCATCTTGCCGCCCGGCCCGCCGCGCAAACCGTGCTGCTCCGGCCGAAACTCGCGGGCACCCTGCGGCTGACCGCCCGGGGCCGCGCCGCGAAGCCAGCCGGAACCGAAACCGTGCAGCCCTACGAGCGCGCGCTGGAGTGGAACGTCTCCGAGACGGCGATCATCGTCTGCGACATGTGGAACGACCACTATTGCGTCTCGGCCGCGCGCCGCGTTGTTGAGATGGTGCCGCGCCTGAACGAGGTTCTCGCCGCCGCCCGCCGCTTCGGCGTCGCCGTCATTCACGCGCCCAGCGGCACGATGGATTTCTATAAGGACACGCCTCAGCGCCGCCGCGCGACGGCCGCGCCGCAGCTTACCCCGCCGGTGCCCATCGCCCGCTGGTGCTACCTCGACAAGAACGCCGAAGCACCGCTGCCCATCGACGACACCGGCGAGCCTTGCGACGACGCCGTCGGACGCGGGCGCGTTCGCATGTTCAGCCGCCAGCATCCCGATATCGTCATCGGTCCCCAAGACGCGATCAGCTCCATCGGACAGGAAATCTACAACTACTGCGAACAACTCGGCATCCGCAATATCGTGATGACCGGCGTCCACACGAATATGTGCATCCTCGGCCGTCCCTTCGGCATACGCCAGCAGAAACGACTGGGGCGCAACGTGGTTCTGGTGCGCGATCTTACCGACGCCATGTATGACCCTCGCGACGAGCCCTACGTCAGCCACCGGCGAGGCACGGAAATGGTCATCGAGCACATCGAGCAGTTCTGGTGCCCTTCGATTCTCAGCAAAGACCTGCTAAGTATCGTCCCCGGTTCGGACCGGGAGAGGCATTCGGTCTCTTCCGGTGTCTAGCCCGCTTTTCTCACCACGTGACGAAGCGAAGTGGGTGAGAGGCCCGTCAGTACGAGGCGCGCGCCGCTTGACGAACGCAGGCGTACTTGAGAGTACGTTGAGCACGGCGAGCAAGCGCAACGAAGGAATGGCGGGCCTGTCATGTGCTTCGGTCGTCAGGTGGTGAGAATCGCGGGCTTGCCATTTCCCGTCCGCGATCAACGGCTCGCGGGCCAGCGCGCTCCCCTGAAGCGAAGCCACTGGAGCAATCACAATGAACCGGCGGACGTTCTTCTTCCTCTCTGGAGCCGCGCTCGCCCCGGCCGCGACCATGCGCCGAGCCGCCGCGCAGTCCAAGCGCGAGATCTATTCCCTCACCGTCTGCCCCTGGACGCCGGAAAATCCCCGCCACGATCACGCCCAGATCTTCCCGCTGCAAAACGGCCATCTGATGCTGGTCTGGTCGGAGTACTACGTCCGGCGGCCTTCGAATATCTTTCGCACACCTTACTCGGAGACCGGCGCCGACGACCAAGCCCCCTGCCGCATCTCCGCCCGCGTCTCGCGCGACCGCGGCCGAAGCTGGAGCGACCGCATCGTTTTGCAGGAAAATATCGGAACCGCCAACGTCAAGCAGCCCAATCTGCTGCGCCTGCCCGGCGGCGATGTGGTCTTCTTCTTTACCTCATGGGATTTCGAATCGCACCAGCGCCGCATCCACCTGCGGCGCTCCTCCGACGATTGCGAAACATGGACGCCGCCCGCTCAGATCTCGCCCGAAGGCGGCGTCTATATTCTCGATGCCGGCCGCATCTTCCTCCACAGCTCCGGACGCGCCATCTTGCCCGCCTACTGGACGCCCGAAATTTGGAACGAGAAAGAACACCTCACCGCCTTCTGCTTCTACTCCGATGACCAGGGCAAGACATGGAAGCGCAGCAGCAACCAGATCGACATCCCCGGCCGGGGCGCCATGGAACCAGCCGTCATCGAGCGCAACGACGGATCGCTGTTCGCCCTGCTGCGCACCCAACTGGGCAAACTCTGGCAGGCCGAATCACCCGACGCCGGCGAGACCTGGCGCGGCGTCAAACCCACCGTGCTCGACTCGGTGCAATCGGAACCCGTCCTGCGGCGCATTCCCAAGACCGGTGATCTGCTGGCCATCTGGCATCACGCCGTCCCCTACGCGATGCGGACGCCCCGCCTCTCGAAGAGTTTTCACCACCCGCGCAATCCTCTCAGTTGCGCCATATCCCGCGACGAAGGCGCCACCTGGGAGAACATCAAGAACATCGAGAATCGCCAAGGCTACAGCAACGCCTACCCGAACGTTTTCTTTCTCGGTGACGAAGCGCTCATCACCTATTCGTTCAACTCCGAGTCCAGCGCGCATGTCAGGAATCTCCACCTGAAGATTTTCCCGGTCGAATGGTTCTATCGCTGATGCGCCCCCCTGTACCCCGCGCACACAGGACAACCCCATGAAAGTATCCGAGATCGTTTCCCAAATCATCGAAAACGGCTACGCCATCATCGAAGGAGTGATTCCGGCTGACCGGATCGGCGGCGTTTGCCAGCAGCTTATCGACGCCCAGCTCGCCCATCACGCCGACGCCGAAGCCGAGCTGGTCAAGACCCGCGGCTGCGGCCATCGCATCGGCGTCCAGGGCGTGGGGCTGCTCAAGCAGGCCATCAACGCGACGCAATGTTTCGCGCCCTACCTCGCCGACAAGCGCATCCTCGGCGCCGCCGAATCGTTCTTCGGCAAGTTCGTCCGTATTTCCTGCACCGATTGCGTCATCACCCATCCGGGCAACGACTGCGGTTACTGGCACGCCGACTGGCCTTACAACGCCACGAACTCAACGCACGTCCAGGCTCCCTATCGCGACGCCGTCATGCACCTCTCGTCCCTCTGGATGCTGACCCGTTTTGGCGAGGACAATGGCGGCACGTTCGTCCTGCCCGGCAGCCATCGCTCCTCCAACAATCCCGCCGCCGGCACGATGCCCGAGATCGACCACGACGCGCCGCAACCCGGCGAGCGCCAGGTCACCGGACCGGCCGGCAGCGTGCTGCTCTACGACAGCCGTCTCTGGCACGCCGTCTCGCCCAACCGCAGCGAGGAGGACCGCGCGGCGCTCATCGTGCGCTACGCCCCCTGGTGGCTCAACCTGACGCCGACCATGCGAGGCACCGCCGACCACGCGCGCATGGTCGCCGAGACCGGCGGCAAAAACTACGACGCCATCCCCGTCCGCCGGGACGTCTTCGACAAACTGCCCCAAGACGTCCAGCCCCTCTACCGCCACTGGGTCGAGGACTGAACCTTCGGAAATAGGAAGCTGTCCCCGGTTCCCCCCCCGGTCCCCCCAACCCGCACATTGCACAATCTCCGAGAGCCATCAAGATGAACCTTGGCGGCAACGAACGCAGCACAGCATCAGAAGCCCCGCGGGGGCGAGGGATAGTAGCCCAGGGCGGCCAGCCCTGGGTCAGAGTCGGCAAAGTTCAGCAAGCCCTGCAATGGGCGCAGGGAAATGCGCGCGAAATGTGAGAATGCGGGCTCTGCCCCCATAGGCTCTCATCCTCCCGGAAGAGCCCAAGTTCACCAAGTTTGCGTCAGAATTGTACGGTCAGCCACGGGCAACACGACGTTCCCAACTTCAATATTTATGACGATAACTCTTCAATCGTTGCGGATCGAACGCTTTAAACGCATTCATGATGCAGTATTCGACCTCGGGACATGGAACGTTCTTGTTGGCGCCAACAACTCGGGCAAGAGCAGCATCATTCAGGGGCTCCATTTCGCGGTAGCGGTTTTCCAGTCGATTGGTCTTCTGGAGAAATTTCCGCAATCGTCGGACAAGCCGCTGAGCATGAGTCTTGGGCCAAACCAACTTATATATTCGCCGTCCGATGACCCATACTCGCTAGGAGTCCGTCCGAGTATCAGCTTGGCACGGTTTTGGTGCTGGGTTGAATTTCCGGCGGGAGATTTACTCGTTCGGCAAAGGCAGGGCTCGGGCGGTCGAAGTCGGGCGGGATGGACAAACACCGCCTGGCAGCAGTTTCTCGCGCCCCGCAGAAGCCTCCGCGAACTCTTCGAACCGCATTTCCTTCTTGCTATCCATGGCAGAGGGTGTGCATCTTCAATATGTTGTGCGTCAGGCAAATCAACGCCCATTCGCCGCGCACCTTCTCCAACCCGCGCAAGAGAAACCCTCGCATCCCGCGCCCCTGTTTGATCTGACCAAACACCGGCTCGACGATCCCCTTGCGTTGGGCGTAAACCTTCGCTCCAGCCCGCGTCTGCAATTTGCGTTTCATCCGCTCCAGCCGCGTTGCTCCCCGCCGCAAGGGTCCGCGCTTCGCTGGCGGTGGCCGCTCCCCGTGCTTGTCTTTCTTCGTGGCGATGTAAGCCTCAATCTTGTTCTCCGGCGCGGCGGCCGATTCCAAAGATTGCAGATTCTGCTCCGAACAATAGCCGCTGTCGGCCAACACTTGTTGTGGCCGCTGCCCCGCCTGCTGCTCGACCGCTTCGAGCAGCGGCTGCAGTTGTTGTTTGTCGTTCGCCGCCTGCGTCACCGTCTGCCCCACGATCAACTGACAGACCCCCTCCACCGCCGCCTGCGCGTTGTAGGCCTGCAAGAACCCGTCGCCGCCTTTCATGATGCGCGATTCCGGATCGCTGAAGTTGTACTGATCCTTGTCGCGCGGCTTCGCTTTGCGGACGTCGTCGGCTGAGTGGTCTTGGGCGGCCGCTTTGTCGCGCGCCCTTTGTTTTAGGGCTCTCTGGGCTTGCCGAATCTTTTCCAGCCGCGTCTGGCGGCGCTGCAACTCCTCGGGCAGCTCCTGGCCCGTCTGCTCAGGCCCGTAGCGGGCGTCCTCGGCGGCATCGGCCCTCTCCGCTTCGGTCAGCATCTGTTGGACCTCGGCGGCAATCTGCTGCTCGGTTTGCTTCATCCGCCCCCAACTCATGGCCTTGTGCTTGGAGGCGTTGGCTTTCATCTTCGTGCCGTCCAGCGCCACCCGACCCAGCTTCATCGCCCCGGCTTCCAGCGCCAGCCGCAACACCTGCTCGAACAGCTGGTGCAGCGCTTCCAGGTGGATCTTGCGAAAGTCGGAAATCGTGCGGAAGTCGGGCTGATTGCCGGCCGCCAACACCCGAAAAGGCACGTCCTCGACCAGACGCTCGGCGATCTTGCGCGAGGAACGCACCCCCAGGCAGTAGCCGTAGAGCAGCAGCTTCACCATCAGCCGCGGATGGTAAGGCGGCTGGCCGCGCCACTCCTTTTCATAGACCTTCTCGATCGCCGACAAATCCAGTTGATCGACCACGTCGCTGACGAAGTAGACGAGGTGGCTTTCCGGCAGCCAATCGCGCAAACTAGGAGGCAGCAGCAGTTCTTGCTCGGGAAGGTAGGGGCGGTAAGTTTTTCCCATAAACCATTATCGCCCACTTGTGTTTTTTCTCAAAGAAGAAAATGACCAATACTCGGACAGGCTCCTAGTATAGCGTTTCATTAAAACATATCGATACGAGGATGTTTCCTGCTAGGCTGGATGCATGGCAGGAAAATCGAAGCGTCCCCAACTGCTTCTCACGCCCGAAGAGTCGCAACATCTGCAGCGGCTGCGTCGTTCGCGTAAGGCTCCGGCTCGGGAGGTGCAGAGAGCCGAGATTCTGTGGCGCTATCATTGCGGCGAGACGATCGCCGAGATTATGCGGGCCGTGAAGATGACGCGCAAAAGCGTTGGCAAATGGATCGAGCGAGCCCTGGCCATGGGGGTGGAAGCGGCGCTCAAGGATGCCTATCATCGTCCCCGGGAACCCCGCATCAGCGAAGAGGCCAAGGCCTGGGTGGTGCACTTGGCCTGTAGCAAACCCAAGCAACTCGGTTACGCCGCCGAGCTCTGGACCCGCGGCGCGCTCGCCCGGCACGTGCGCCAGCATGCCGTGGAAGCGGGCTATCCGGCCTTGGCCCAAGCGGCCAAGGCGACCGTCCATCGGATTCTGGCCGAGCAACCTCTTCACCCGGAGAAGGTGAAGTACTACTTGCAGCGCCGCGACCCGGATTTTGAGTCCAAGATGCGGCAGGTGCTGCTGGTCTACCGCGAGGTGGCCTTGCAGAATGAAAGCGCGGGCGAGGGCGGCCCATCGCCGGGCGTGATTACGGTTTCGGTCGACGAAAAGCCCGGCGTGCAAGCGATCGCCAACACCGCTCCGGACCTGCCGCCGACTGCGGGGCGGCATCCCTGCGTGGCTCGAGATTACGAATACAAACGTCTGGGAACTTGCTCGATTCTGGCGGCGCTGGACTTGCACGACGGTCGGGTGACAGCGCGGGTGGAGCGGCGCCACCGCAGCCGGGAATTCATCTTACTGCTCAAGGATCTGGACCAATCCTACCCGGCCCACTGCACGATCCGATTGATCTTGGATAATCATTCCTCCCACGTTTCCAAGGAGACGAAGGACTATTTGGCGACGCGTCCGAACCGCTTCAAATACGTGCATACGCCGACCCACGGGTCCTGGCTGAATATTGTCGAGACGCTGTTCGGGAAGATGGCGCGCACTTTTTTGAAGCGAATCCGGGTGGAGTCCTGGGAGGAACTTCGAGAACGAATCCTGCAGGGGATCGCGGAGATCAACGCCGCCCCCGTCGTTCACCGCTGGAGGAAGTTCGAGCCGCTGGAGAGCGCGTCTGAGATGAGTACAGTTTAATGAAACGATATACTAGGACCTGATGGGAGGCTTCGGGAGGATGCCGAAGCAGCCATTGCCGTTTCCTTCACCTTCACGACGGGAGAGGAATGCAGCCTCCGCGTTCGGAAAGGCCGTAATCGCAACCTAGTCGTGACGGTCGAGAATCCTCAAACAGCCAAGAGGCTTTCAAGTTTGGAGCGCCCTTTCAGTATATTTTCCACGGTCCCACGGGCCTACGTCGGTGATTGCTCTATTGCTTGCGCGACCCAGTCCCGAATGGCGTCAACGACCGTGTTGCTCGGGCCATATCTGCCTGGGATATTGTGATTGAACCCAAGCACAAGAATCTTTCGTCCGAGGTCGATTCCCGAGACGGTTTCCGTCAACCGTTTGTATGCGAGCCCCATGACATCGCGCCCCGGCTGCCGTTGCAGTGACCAAGAAGGCATCTCCTGCACCGCTAAGCGAGTACTCGCGACCTTCTGAAAGCCTCGCACGACACCGGCGCCATGCAGAATCAAGATCCGCACCGGAGACTCTCGCAGGAGCAGTCCAAGGGTGTCGCCCGCTGCCGCCGTCAGTGACCGTTGTTGCGCTGCGCGGAGACAGGACCATTTACACTTTGTCGCATAGGGAACCAGATCGAGATGGCACGCTTTGCTCGACGGGCTGTAGTACGACGCCTTGGCCCCTGCCACTACGTTGTCGAGTCTCTTGAACCATTTATTGTAGGGATTTTGACAAAAATAGTCACGGCACGACTCCATGATCATGTCGAGATGCCGGTCCTCAGCCTCAGACCACGACCCGAGACCGAGCGTACGCAGGGTATGAAACCGACGATCGCTCTCTGGAAGCTCTGTACCGGACTCGTCCACGAACTCTCGGTTGCTCGGATTGAGACCGAGCGTGGCCACCCGAGAGCGCGCCAGATCGCCAAACACGGGCACCGGCGCCGCCCATGGAATCACGCTTGCTCCAGCGACGGCAGGCCTGTCCAAGCGATCAATCAGCGTGGCTAGTGTCGAATGCACGTGTTTGCAATACCAAGAAATTTCGCCAGGCTCGGGCTGGCATCGGATCGAGGAAGACCGCTAAGGCTCTTCTATCCGCTGCCTCTCCGTCTGCCGCTGGCTTCAGTTAGCTGGATTGAAGGTATTTCCAATTGCGTAGTCAATTTTGTTTATTATACGTCATTTACAGAATTATACTCATGACTAATGTTGTATCAGCCATTATTCAGACCAGAGCGCGCAACCAGGCGGAGGTTTGGCGGGAAACCGGCGAAACCGGGGCAGCCTCAATTCTATGGTGGAGTGAACCCTGGGGGAATAGGGGACAGGTTCCTATTTCGAGCTGGAGTGAACCTGGAGTGGACTCCGCTCCTGAGGCAGCGTAATAGCGGACATTGAACCGGTGACTGCGAAAGTGCGGCGCTTCGAAGACCGGCGGGGGATATCGGCGGGTATCGGGGTTGGATATCGGGGTCCGAGCCCGAGTTCTGAGCCCGGCTTCTGCTGTCTCACTTCCGGGTTTTACTCCGGTCTGAATTCGGGCTCTGTGCGGGCACGGCATAGTGGCCCGAACCTTCACAAAACCGGCGCGCTTCTCCAGCAAGTTTTTCCTTCGCCCCCGCGGGGCTTGCGAGACGGTGGATCTTCTTACCCAGGGTTCCGCCGTGCTTCACCCTGGGCTATTGTCCCATGCCCCTTCGGGGCATCAATGCCATGGGCCTTGGCTGCTATTCGATGTTCCCCAGAGGCTCGGCGATCTGCGGCGACGCGGGCCCGGCCACGGCGTAATATGATGACCCGGCGTTCGGGGTTAGTTCGCGGGCAGGAGTTTGGGTTGCTGTCCCGCGAGCGCCCAACAAGTCGTGGCCGCGTCCAACCTGTACCTGTGACAATATCCGAGGGCTATCAAGATCAACCTTGGCGGCAACGACTTCAGCACAGCATCAGAAGCCCCGCGGGGGCGAGGGATAGTAGCCCAGGGCGAGCAGCCCTGGGTTAAAGCCGGCAAAGTCCGTCAAGCCCTGCAAAGGGCGCGGGGAAATGCGGGCGAAATGTGAGAATTCGGGCTCTGATCCCGATGGCCCGACTCGTCCCTGTCTCTTCGGGGTACTATGTGTGACACGGTTGAGGCGATTGAAACTTTTGGGCATGGAACGACGAATGATTCGGCCCGCGGTTTCGCTGGCAACTGTCTTCACTATCCAGCGGCCGCGCGTCGTTCGCTTTGCTGTACTGGCGCTGATCGTCATAGCCGCCGGCACCTCTTGCGCCGATGCTCCAGCTACCGCTGCCCCGGCCGCAAATGTCGCGGCCTCCAAGATTCCCGCACTGTTTCGCTGGACCGAAATCCCCGGCCCGAGCCAGATCCTCGGGTCCACTCCATTTCGGCTGGCCGTCGCCGGGGACGCGCTTATCGCGATTCCAGCGCCCGGGCAGGGAAGCTCAACCCAGGCCCGCCCGGCCCAGGGAAGCTCTACTCAGGGAAGCCCAGTATCCGAACTCCCCCTGGCCGTGCGTCCGCGTCTCGAGGGCGAGTGGCGTGAGGCGACTATGGCGGAAAGTTCTGGCTGGCCGGCGTTCCGCGAGGCCGCGGCCAGCGGCGCAGCTCTGATTTCCGCCGACGCGCAACTGCTTTGCCTCGGCGGAGAGCGTGACGGCCGCCCGGTCAGCGATGTCTTCTCGGTCCGTCTCGCCGGCGGCGCCCTGAGCCTGACGCGGCTGCCGCCGCTGCCCCAACCGGCCGCTGGCGGCGCGGGCGCGTTTCTCGGCGGCGCGGTCTATTTGTTCGCCACCATCCCCGCCAGCGGCCGGTCAACAAACCTCTTCTGGAAGCTCGATCTTTCCACGCCAGCAGAACTGCAACACTGGGAAACGCTCCCGCGCCCGCCCGGTTCGGCCCTCTCGCGGCCGATCGCCGTGGCGCAGGACGGCTCGCTCCTCCTGCTCGGCGGCCTCCCCCCGGACCGCGCCAGCGCCTCCGCGCTTTCGACTGCCAGCAGCCGCGCCGCGCGTTTCATCCCCGGCAAGGGCTGGCGCTCCATCGCCGCCCCCCCCGAATCGATCACCGACCCCGCGGCCGTCCCCATCGGCGAGTCGCACGTCCTAGTCGCCAACCGCCTGGACCCGGCGCGCGCCTTCGCCTACCACACGATCACCAATACCTGGCGTCCGATCGGCCTCATGACCGGGACGGCGTGGCCGCATCCCCAGTCCCGGCCCCAGCCCCAGCCCCCCGCCGCATCCAAGGCCGCCACCACCTCCGAAGCCCCCGCCGCAGCGGAAATGATCTCGTGGCAAACCGGCATCGTGGCCGCCGGCCCGCGAGACATCTTCTTCGGCCAGCCGCAACGCCACCCGCGCGGACTCGCCTGGCTCGACATCGCCGTCCTCAACGTCTATCTCGTTCTGCTCATTCTGCTCGCGATCTACTTCGCCCGCCGCGGACGCGGCAGCGACGACTATTTCCTTGCCGGCCGCCGCATCCCCTGGTGGGCCGCCGGACTGAGCTTGCTGGGAACCTCGATCAGCTCCATCACCTTCATGGCGATTCCGGCGCTGGTCTATCGCACCGACTGGGTCTATCTGCTTGGTAATCTGGTGATCGTGGCGGTCGCGCCGCCGGTCATCTGGTACTACTTGCCCTTTTACCGAAGGCTCCAGGTAACCTCGGCCTATGAATATCTCGAACGCCGCTTCGGCCTGGCCGCCCGCCTGACCGGCAGCGCGACATTTCTCGCCTATCAGCTCGGCCGGCTGGGCATTGTAATCTATCTGCCGTCTCTGGCTCTCTCGGTCGTCACCGGCTGGAACGTCTACGCCTGCATCCTGGGCATCGGTTTGCTCGCCACCCTCTACACCACGCTGGGCGGCATTGAGGCCGTCATTTGGACCGACGTCGTGCAGATGATCGTCCTCGCCGGGGGCGCGTTCGCCAGTCTGGCCGTCATCGTATCGAGGGTGCCCGGCGGCGCCGAAGGCATCATCGCCGCCGGAATGGCCGACGGGAAATTCCACGCCGTCAATCTCACCTGGAGCGCGGCGAGCACCGGAGTATGGGTCGTGGTGGTGGGCAATTTCTTCAAATTTCTGATCCCCTACAGCTCCGACCAGGCCGTCATTCAGCGCTATCTCACCACAAAGGACGAGAAACAGGCCGCCCGCGGCATCTGGCTCAACGCCGCCGCGTCGGTTCCCGTGTGGACGACCTTTTTCGCTCTGGGAACCGCCCTGTGGGCCTTCTACCAGACTTTTCCCGAGCGCATCGACCCGCTCGGAAGCGCCGATGAAATCTTCGCCTGGTTCATCGTCAACGAGCTGCCGCCGGGCATCGCCGGACTCCTCGTGGCGGCGCTGTTCGCCGCCTCAATGTCGAGCCTCGACAGCGGCCTCAATTCCATGGCCACCGCCATCACAACGGATTTCTATCGCCGTTTTCGGCCAGCGGCCAGCGACCGAAGCTGCCTGCGATTGGCCCGCCTGGCGACTCTGCTGCTGGGAATGGCCGCCATGCTGCTGGCCGCCTATATGGCCGTTTTTCCGGCGGAGTCCGTCTGGGACCGTTTTTTGGAAATCATGGGCCTGTTCGGCGGCGGACTGGGGGGCATGTTCATGGCGGGGATCTTCACGCGCCGCACCAGCCAAACCGGCATTCTAATCGGATTCGCCGCCAGCGCCGTCATGCTCTACGCGGTGCGCTCGTCGGGAGCGGTCCACTTCTTCCTCTACGGCGCCATCGGCATTTTCACCTGCGCCGGGGTCGGCTGGCTGGCGAGCCACCTGCTGCCCGCCCCGCGGCAAGACCTAACCGGCCTGACGATCCACTCCCTCCGCCAAACACTCGGGAATCAAGAGTCCCTCAGTCAAACGCCCCTGCCGCCGGGCGATCACTAACCAGACCGTGGTCCCCCTAGCTCCCGTCAAGCCAAACCCCTTCCGGCTCAATTACCCCGAAAGTGGGTCCCTATCGGGGTCAGGATCCCTATCGGGGTCAGGAAGCTGTGAAAAAATCAACTTGCCGCAGAATCCAGTGCGGCAAACAAGGGACTTAGCTCGGCGAAAAGAGGTCGAAAGGCAATTAATTCACAGCTTCCAGAGCCCGAATTCAGTCTGCATTCAGATCACGGCGTGTAGCAAGTAGGGGAGATCGGGGAGAACTCCCGAACCCCACTCCCACCCGCGCACCCGCCATAACCCGCCCCGCCGTCCATTGGAGTCACAGCATTTTCAAAAAATCATCTCCCTCATTTCAAACAACTTAACCTCCCAGTCTCTCCTCTACCCCGGCACCTCCAAGGTATCCTATAACTGCAACACCCCGCGGGGTTAACCCCCGCCCCCGGGCACCCGCGCCGCAAGGCGCATTCACATTTCCGCCGGCAGCCGAGGCCCCGCCTCGCCCCGGCAATCTCAGAACAAAAGGAAAAGAAGCAATGCCAAAGAAAGCCACTAAAGCTCAAATTCGAGCGAACCGTGAAAACGCGAAAAAATCCACCGGCCCCCGCACCGAAGAGGGCAAGGCGCGCGTCTCACTCAACGCGCTCAAGCACGGCCTCCTCGCGCGCGACGCCGTACTCCCCAGTGAAGACCCCGCCGAACTCGACCGTCAGCTCCGCGAGCTTGAGCGCGACCTGCGCCCGGAGAACTCCCTCGAATTCGAGCTCGTCCGCCAGGTCGCCGACGCCCAGTGGCGCATGCGCCGCCTGGTGCGCATCGAGACCGCCTTCCTCTCGGCCACCCTCGACGAACAGCGCCGGCACGAAGAAATCTTTCATCCAGAAAAGATCCAGCCCGGCCGCGAGGGCGAAAGCCAGCTTCTCGGAGCCGGACTGCTCGGCCGCACCCAGGCTCTGCTCCACCTGGCCCGCTACGACGCGCATCTGAGCCGCCGTTACTACCGCGCTATTGCCGAGCTCGGGAGGCTCCGCAAGCTAGAGCGGGCAGCCGAGCAATACCGCGAAAACAAAACTGCCAAACAGAGCCAATATCCCGAACCCTATGAAGAATCAGCACGATACAATCCATCCCGCAGCCCCCAAGGTTGGACACCCGCCGGCGGCGAGGGTCTCCACTCCCGGCCCCCGCCCCAGCCCCCCCATACTGCCCCGGCCCCCGGCCCCGACCCCGCCGATCGTTGACGACCCGCAACTGACGGCCTGCAAGAAGCAAAACGGACAAAATTCAGGCTAACCCCAGCCGAATCATAAGCATACGGAGGACAGACCGCCACCCGCCACTAAAAGACCAAACAGCGACCCCAGACCATCTCAAACCGAAGAAGAGGACAACCAACTGGCGAGCCAGCCAACACCCCAGGCCCCCAAGCGAGACCTGCGCCTCCACCCCCGAGCCCCAATCCCCCCATCCCCAACAGGCGAGTCACAACAATCCACCCCCGCCAAATCAACAACATACCCCAAAACACCCCAAAACACTTGACACCGCGTGCTAGCCTATACCCGTAACGACCGGAAAGGATAGATCACCGCGATCCCCCGACCGTCTCCTGGCCAGGACAGAAAGCTCGCTCAGCGGTTCATCGCCTCCTCGAGTCACAGAGGAGAGGGTGACCGCAAAGGCGGGTCTTCGGACGGCTCTCGAAAGTGGACATCCACCGCGAAGGGCTACGAGCGCGCTCGTGCACCATCACCGGGCGGCATCACTGCGCGGCAAGACCGCGCGAGAGAACCCTTCGCCCGGAACCGCCTGCAACTTCCGGCTGGGGCGGCTCGCCGGGATCGCATAGTCGGAACGTGAGGCGCCTCTCACTTCTTTGAAATTTGAAAAAGAAGCACCACGAAGAACGAAGCAAGCAACCCCAGCCAGCCGACAACCCATCCGCCAGACCATGCAGCGGAGCCAGGGGCGAAACACCCTCGAGCCCCTCAACCCGCCCGTCGCCGCCAAAATCCAAAAACCCGAAAATCCGGGCAAAACGACGCCCAAGAACCCTTCCCCGACCCAACCTCAGCCGCTTCCCTCACAAAAAAACCCCACAAAATCCCCAAAAACCGGGCATAACCGGACAAAATGCGATCCCCTGGGTCCCCTTCCATCCCCGGGTCGAGTACCCTAGATCGAGGCGGTGCAGGCCGGCTGCCTCCACCCTCAGCTATGAGAAGGAGAGATACCGTGCGCATCCCGATGGTCTTCGCCCGCGTCGTCGGGCTCGCATGTGCCCTGCATTTAGCCGTCATGGCTTCGGAGATCCCGACGGCCAAAGACGTCTCCCTCAAGACGGACCGGCCCACGCCCGCCGACACCATTCCCGTGGAGCGGCTGCGACAACTAGCCTCCAAGCAGGCCAGCGCCTCCTATGCCACCGGCCGCGTGATCAGCCCGCCGATGCCGATCGCGATCCGGCGGCAGCATCCCGGCGGCCCGTCCTATCAAGAGGGTCTCAGCTACACGTTCCTGATTCACTCGATGAAGTTCGCCGGCCTCGCTCGCATGGACAACGGACATCTGCTGCTGGTGGCGAGCGGTTGGCTAAAGAACCCGCTCCGCGAGGAACGGGCCGTGTTCGTCATGCGCTCCGACGACGAGGCACGGAGCTGGAGCCGGCCCAGGATCATCCATTGGGGCCTCGAGCGGCCCGAGCCCATCTCTCTCGGCGACCAGAAGCTCGTCTTGATTCCCCGCGATGATGCGGGGTTCATCAGCTTTAGCGAGGATGGCGGCCAGAACTGGGGCGAGCAGATCCCCTTCCCCCGCCTGCCCGATGGCAGCAACCGCCAAACCTATCGTCACGGCACGCCGCTCGTCGAAGGGCAGACGATTACCGGCGTATTCTACGTACAGGGAGAGAGCCGCGAGGGCTGGTCGGCTTACTCTCTGCTGCGCCGCAGCCGCGACGGCGGCCGGACTTGGGGCGATGACTTGTGGCTGCCGCCCGAGTGGCTCACCTCCGAGGGCGCCATCACGCGGGCCCGCGACGGAGCGCTGGTCGTAGCACTGCGCACCGCCCAGGCGCCGGGCTTGCCGTCTTACAGCGACCATTGGCGGCGCATCACCACCGCCCGGTCCACGGATGAAGGCAAGACCTGGACCGATCATCAGGTCCACTTCCGGTACGGCAAGGCGCACAGCAGGCTGCTCGTGCTCAGGAACGGCGACATTCTTCTCACCTATGCCGCCCGCATGGGAGAACTCGACCGCGAGATGTATCACGGCATCGAGGCCGTGCTCAGTCGCGACAACGGCAAGACCTGGGACTGGGACCACCGCTTCATCCTGTTTCGATGGGCGATGCACGAGAGCATGCATAGTCCGCAGTCAGTCGAGCTTGCCGCTGGACGCATCCTGACTCTGTTTGGCTACCACTACGACGCCCAATGGAACGAGGGGCCGCTGGGCGCTCCCGGCTATCCCCTGGGCATGACTTCGGCCCTGATTTGGTCGCCGTACCCCGAGGCCGAATAATCGGAAACGAGGGACCCCCAGCTTCGCTCAGCTCGACTCTTGCCACTCTCGTTCGAGCAGCTTCGTATACTCACCCGACGCGTAAAGCGAAAACGGAAACTTGTCCGGCGGCAAGACCGGACTCGTCTCCTGATCCCGCCACGACACAAAGGCGTAGTCGGCATAGCGGTAGTAGTTGCGAAGATAGTCGTTCTGCAACAATTCGGCGGGCGGGGGCTCGCAAAACTGCGAGTGGATGCCGATCGCCCGCGCGAAAATCCGGCCGAATTCAATCACACCCCACTCCTTGAGCTTCTCGGCGACATCCTCCGGCGTATCCTCGATCAGCAGACGCGCGAAACTCTGCGCCCGCACTTTCGCCAGCCCGAGTTCCTCCGACCGCTCGCAAGTTTCAACGCACTGCTCCAGCCACCGGCAGATGTCCTTGCCGACGTAGAACAACATCCGGACCTCGGCATAACGGCCCGCGGCCATCTGCTGTTCCAGGTGCGCCCTCTTGTGTTCCCGCGG
The DNA here is from genome assembly GCA_965238045.1 of Bryobacterales bacterium. Classification (GTDB taxonomy): domain Bacteria; phylum Acidobacteriota; class Terriglobia; order Bryobacterales; family UBA6623; genus CBDEGU01. The sequence continues at coordinate 248,164 of CBDEGU010000005.1, forward strand.
TTCGCCGTGCTCGATCGCCGACAGCGACGCCTTCGCGCTTTCTAGTACGTGAATCGTCGAAGCCGATTCGGTGAACGGGTGCAGAATCAGCGGCGGCAGCACGCACACCCTCGTTACCTCAAGCTGCTGTTGGATGGACATCTCGGTTACAGCTTCTTATCGGCCCGTGTCGCGAAACGTACTAACAACCGGAAGCCCAACAGTATGGCACAGCCTCGCCCCCCTCTTCCGGTCCCGCGACGACGCCCCTCAACCCACAATCACGCGGTCGAGCGCCTGCTCGTCAAAATCCACGCCCAGCCCCGGACCCACCGGCACTTCCACATGCCCGCCGCCATATTCGAGGGCCGTCTTGAGCAGCCGGTTCCCCAAAGGTCCGCGATGAGACTCTCCGCCTTCGAGAATCACCGCGTTCGGCGTTGCCGCGCAAACGTGGATCGCGGCCGCGCGATACGGCGCCGAACCCATGCTCGAATGCGGCGAGTGCAGAATGTTGTGCACCTCGGCCATCACCGCGATGCGTTTATATTCGGTCAGCCCGGTCCGAGAGATGTCAGGGTTGATAATGTCCACCGCCCGCGCGTGGAACAGATCACGAAACTGAAAGCGGTTCGAGTATTGCTCTCCGCCACAAATCGGCACATCGAGCGCATCGGCCAGCCGTGCCATGCCGTCGATATCTTCGGGCATCAGCACGTCCTCCCACCAGCCCACATTGCCAATCGCGTCGATTTGCCTGCCGATCTTCGTGGCCTCGTGCAGCGTATACGCACCGAGCGAATCGACCAGCACCTCCCCGGAGCCCCGCAGCAGTTCCGCTACCGCCTCCACCCGGCCCAGGTCGCCGGTAGCTCCCCGCCCCTTGGCAAGACCCATCTTCAGGACCGTGTATCCCTTGCCGATCAGCCGTCGTGCATTCTCCTCGAGTTGCGGAATGGTCGCTCCCCCCACCCCCTGATAGGTCGGAATCCTGTCGCGAAACTTGCCGCCCAGCAGCTGATAGACCGGCATGCCCGAGGCTTTGCCCAGCAGGTCCCACAGCGCAATGTCGATGCCCGCCATCGCGCGCTTGAAGAAGCCGCTGTTGTAGCCTCGCAGACGCTGCGTCGAATACATCTTCTCCCACAGCACCTCCACATCCAGCGCGTTTTCACCCAGCAGAATCGGCGTGAACAGATCACCGATCACGGTCTGGACCACTCGCGGCGTCATGACCGCGTGCGATTCGCCCCAGCCAAAGAGCCCCTGATCCGTGCTCACCTTCACCAGCAGTGTCTGCTGATGCCCTCTCTGGCGGACGGTTTCGGCGTGCTCGAGCCGGCGCCGCAAGCCCCGCCCCCCGGTCATGCGTCCCACCGGCGTCATCGAGACGAAAGCCGCCTCGGGCTTGTCGCGATCCGGCGGCACCCGCAGGATGAACGTTTCGATCTTCGTAATCTTCTGTGGCTTCACCTTCCGGGGCAGCTGGCTCGGACCACTCTGTGCGGCCGCCACCCGGCCCGCCCCCGCCGTCAGCAGCGCCGCCGCTGCGGCTCTGAGCATCGTTCTTCGATTAACCATCGAACACCTCCTGGCTAGAAGATACCTCTTCTCCGCCGCCCCCGCCACGACGCCTCGTATCCTTGCCTTGCGCCCCGCTCGGCCGATCCCCGACAATAAACCTCCCGGCTGCCTTTGCCGGTCCGCCATGTCCCTCGCCTCACGAATGAGAGACCTCGTTCGCCCGCGTTCGGCGACCGCCCCCGGGCTGCGGTTCGACTCGGTGTTGAAGAATGTCGGACCCCTCATCGGCCTTGTCGCCGTATACATATTTTTCTGTTTCTGGGCCGGCGAACCCTTCTACTCGGCGTTCAACCGCGTCACCACACTGACCCAAAGCGTCATCGTCACGGCGGGCGCTCTCGGCATGACCCTGGTCATCATTTCGGGAGGCATCGATCTCAGCGTCGGCTCGGTCATCGCGCTCTCGACCGTCGTCGTCGCGCGGCTGCTCGAAGCAGGAGTTCCGCCGCTCCTGGCCGCCGCGGCGGGCGTGCTCGTCGGCGGACTTTGCGGCCTCACCAACGGCCTGCTCATCACACGCCTCAAACTCGTGCCCTTCATCATTACCCTCGGCACATTGCTCGTCTTCCGTGGCGCCGCCACCGGTCTGGCCCACGAACAGAAAATCGACGCCCCCATCACTTGGCTCAACGACATGCTCGCCAAGTTCCCCGAGCCGGCCTGGCTCATCGTCTCCCCAGGGGTCTGGCTCACCCTGCTGCTTGCGATTGCCGTCGCCCTGCTGCTGCGCAACACCATTCTTGGACGCCACATCTCCGCCCTCGGATCGAGCGAAAACACGGCCCGTATCTGCGGAGTTCGCATCGAGCCGGTCAAGACCTGCGTCTATCTGCTCTCGGGCCTGCTCACAGGATTCGCTGGTCTGATGCAGTTCAGCCGCCTCACTGTCGGCGATCCCACCGCCGCCAAGGGCATGGAACTCGACATCATCGCCGCCGTCGTCATCGGCGGAGGCAGTCTCCAGGGCGGAGAGGGCAGCGTGGCCGGTTCGCTCGCCGGAGCCATGCTGATGGCCGTCATCCGCAATGGCCTCAGCATGAAAGGGGTCCCCAATTGGGTCCAGGACGTACTCACCGGCTCCATTATCGTCGCCGCCGTCGCCCTCGACCGCATTCGTCACAAAGCGCAACAAACGCTCTAGTTTCCGCGCCCTGTCCGTACTCGATCTTCTCTGTACGTACGAATACAGCCCGCCGTCTTGGACACTGTCCGTATATCCGGTAGTAGTCCCAAGTGCATAGGTAGAGCCACTGACCATAACTAAAGTACTAAGCCGCGTCAGTGTAAATATCTCTTACCTTAAGGATTGCGCGTTCTACATAATGCGGATACCATCGAGGAAGAGGGACAAAGAGTTCTCGTCTTACCGGGATTTTTGGTCAATACTCCAGGGCATCCGAGTCAGCAGATGAGAACAAGCGGACCACTCAAGAGGCGCCCCGGGTCGAAAAACCTTGTTGCCATTTGTGAAGTTAAGTTGTCCTGGCTTGGCGGCAAGGCATGGACGTGGTCCTTGGTGCACTACAGTCCATTTGAAGGAGAAAAATAGTGAAAGTGCAACGAATGAGGATGAATCTGGTCATAGCAGTTCTCGCGGTGGCCCTGGTGGGTGCCGCGGCCATGCCGGCACAGACGATCGGCGTGGTGCTCGACGATGGAAGGAACGTTTTCGATCCGTTTTTGGGTAATGACGACGCAAGTACGGTCTATGTTTTTGATGCCGAAACCAAAACCGTGCTCGGCAGCGTGGACGTCAACCTGACCGTCGGCTTGACGGCGACGGGAATCTTGAGTGACTGCTCATTGTCGGGCGACGCCACGACGGCGTTTGTCGGCTACATCAGTCAGGACGTGTTCGGTATCCCGCCCCCGGCCAAGGAATTGGTCGCCGTGGACATCTCCACGCCCGCGGCGCCGGTAGTATCTACCCGCATTGGAATCGCGACTTCCAGCGTCGACACCTCGATTACTCATGACGGGAAGTTCGTGCTCGTTTGTGATTCCGTCAACCCCGAGGCTGTTTCGGTTGTCGATGCGGCCGCCGAGACATCAGTCGGCTCGTATGCCGGGCAGGTGGGCTGCCGCGCGGTCGAAGCTTGTAGTGACGGCTCGGTCCTCATCGCCGGCCGGGCGCCGGGATGCTGCATCGCCTCTCCATTGACGGAGCGGGCACGCTTACCGACACCAGCGAAAGTATTTCGGGCTACGCCGTGCAGAATGTGGACTGCGCGCCAGCCGCCGCGAGCGCCGTCTTCGTCTCCGAGGGCCTCGGCGAAGTCGATTCGGTCGCGATCCCGCTGGCGGGCGTGGTCGACACAGAGACCACTACCGACGGCGAGGGCGTGGTCGTACTCGTTCACCCTGACGGGAATCGCGTCTTCGTTCGCTCGGCCGGAGGCGATATCAACGTCTTTGACTACAATCAGGCAACCGGCCTGATGACGCCCCCCGCGGTCGCCTTTACTATCGCCGCGGCGGCTCCGACCAGCACTTCGTTAACCGGCATCGAACAAGGCGTCGACACGATGGCCTTCACCCCGGACGGCTCGAAGCTCTACGTAGTCGCCGGCACCACGGTGCAGGTGTTCAACGCGACCGACGGTTCATCCCTTGGCTCGTTTGGAAGTTTTGATTCCCCGACCGGCATCTGTTTCGCTCGCGGAGCCGCTGGCCCGCCTCCGCCCGTCGAAGTCGTCATCGACGTCAATCCAGGCGGCGACTGCGTCAAGAACAACGGTAAGGGCGTCATTCCCGTCGCCATCTACGGCAGCGCTGACTTCGACGTAACTCAGATCGACTTTTCGACAGTCAAACTGGAGAGCCTTACGGCGTTGGTGCATGAATCGGTGTAAGCGAGCACGCTAGCGGCGGGGGTGGGGTCCAGTCCATCATAGAGATCGGGGGTAACGTCATGGTCGCAGCGAAGTCGAGCCGAGTCAACCGCCAGTATAAGAAGAAGTACAGAATCCGGAACTGGAGGGAGTACGAGCGTGGCCTCAGGAGCCGCGGCGACGTCACGATCTGGCTGAGCGAGGATGCAATTGCCGCGTGGGTACCACCGAAGAACGGTCTTCGCGGAGGCCAGCGGCGGTACTCGAACCTCGCGGTCCGGACCGCGTTGACGCTGCGGGTCGTCTTCAGCCTGCCGCTCCGCCAGACCGAGGGGTTCCTGGACTCGCTGCTCCGCTTGATGGGCCTCAACCTCAAGGCCCCGGACCACACCACACTCTCGCGCCGGAACCAAATCGTTGCGGTGCCGCCCCTGACCCGATCCTATGACGGCCCGATCGACTTGATCGTCGATTCCACAGGGCTGAAGATTCTGGGTTGCGGCGAATGGAACGCGCACAAGCACAAGGCATCAAAGAAACGCCGGGATTGGCGGAAGCTGCACATCGGGGTGGATGCCGAGGGGTTCATTGTGGCGGCCGAACTCACAGCGAGCAGCCGGGACGACGCCTCCACACTCCCTGCTCTTCTCGACACAATCGAGGTTCCCATCCGGCGTTTCACCGCAGACGGAGCCTACGACCACAGGTCAGTCTACGATCAACTCAGCGCGGCCGGTACAGAGAACGTCGTGATTGTGATTCCCCCTCGTCGCTCCGCGGTGTCGGCGGGGCCAACGGACGGCCCATGGGCGCAGCGTGACACGGCTCTTGAGAGGATTCGCCAGGTCGGGCGACGAGAGTGGCAGAAGGAGTCGGGCTACCGACAGCAGGCGCGCGTTGAAAACAGCTTCTTCCGATACAAGTCCGTGCTCGGAGGCGGATTGAAGGCGAGGCACGGCAAGGCACAAAGGAGAGAAGTTGCGATCGGGTGTCACATCCTCAACCGGATGGCCGAGCTGGGTAGGCCGAAATCCTGCGCTGTGGTGTCCTGAACGAGAAGTTGGAAAAGCGCCCCCACTCGCGCCGCAGTTGAATCATGCAACAGCGCCATATTGTGCGGTTGCATGCTTTCCGGCAGCCGCTCTCGCGGGCCCCGCCCTCACTTCACAAAGCGAACCCAGCCGAACCAGGCCGGTGAGTGGAACGACTGGACTTCGGGCGGCAGCGGCGACCAGGTACTGAAGCCGGTTCGTTGTTTTCGGCGGCCGGCAGCGGTCTTGGGCAGCCCCTCGTCGAGCCGGTGCAGATTCAAACGCCATTCGTCAGCGGGCTCGGGCGGTGTGTGCACTGAGTCGTTCGAGAAGTTTCGGAACGGAATCGCCATCTCGACGATCCAATGATGGTCATTCGGGGAAGGGTTCTTCTCCGGGTGGCCGTGGAAGCTTGTCTTGTAGCGCACGCCATCAGGCTCCCAGGTCGGCGGACCCGTCCACCATCCGGTCTTGCAGCGGTTGAGCATTGTGCCGATGGCGTTGATTTCGAACGTGTAGTAGTTGGTGACTTTCGATGGCCCGGGGCTGAGAAAAATTTCCACACAGTCATCCCGCGAGACCGGGCCGTGACGCTCGGTAACGTAGGCCGAGATGCGCTTGTCGATCATGTAGTAGCCGACGTAGAGATTCTCGTCGTCCCAAAGCATCTTGACGATGGTCTGTTGCTTGACGGCGGGTTCGGGCGCCATGGGACTGAAATCGCCCACGGCGGGGGCATCGGTCCAGGCCTGCTCGTCGAGTGTCCCGTCGATGAGGATGGCGGACGAAGCGCGCTGAATGTCGTAGTGTGAATGCTCTTGCGCCGCCGTAGTGTTTGCCAGGGTCAAGAATGCCAGGGTCAAGAATGCCAGGGTTAAGAATACCAGGGTCAAGAACGCTGGAGTCAAGAAAACGAGAATTCGCCGTGTCATGTCACACCTCTGTCTGCTGAAATCGTCGGCGCGCGGCTCGATGGATCGCGCTAAGCGTCGCCGAGGGCGCGATCCAGCGCCTCGACATAGAAATATTCGCCCCACATGACCGATTCTCCCACGCCGAGGCCTTTATGCAGGTGATAGACAGCCTCGGCAAGGATGCCCTCCCAGCCCTCGCGGCCCTTGGCCAAGAACGGCTCTTGGGAAAGCGTGAGGAGCATACGCCGGGCCGAGTCGGCGTAGAGCACGCTCTTGCCCGTATCGGCGGTGAGCTTGGCGAGCCGCAACAGCCCCGCGGCCGTGATGGCGGCAGCCGAGGAATCAAGATGCTGCTCTTGGCCGGCAGGTGTATCGTAGTCAAAGATCGGCACGCCATTGGCGGGGGTCTCCCGGATATAGAAGTCCGCGCAGGCCTCGGCGGTTTCGAGGAACCGAGCGTCGCGAACTTGCTTATACGCGGAGGTGAAGCCGTAGATCGCCCAGGCTAATCCGCGGGACCAGCAGGAGTCGCCGCGACATCCTTGCTGGGTGGTCTGACGAAGAAACTCGCCCGTTTCGAGATCGAACATCCCCTCGTGGGACGAACTGCCGTCGCCGCGTATGAGCACGCGGCGCGTGGTCAGGCAATGCCGCATCGCGACATGGAGCAGGTCCTTGTCGGCGGTCTCGAGCGCCGCGTAGAAGATGATGCCCACGTTCGCCATGATGTCAATGAAAAGCGAATCCGGCCCGGTGAACGAACACATATATTGCCCCTTCTCCTTGAAGCGAAGGGCCAGGGTTCGTCCAGCTTGGATGACGACGTCGTTGCGGGCCTGGTCGCCTGTGCTCTTGTACCAGCGATGGTAGCTGGAGAGGAAGAGGAAGCCGAGGTCATGCACATCGCGGTCCATCTTGCGCGGCTCCAGGGGCGTGGTGTAGCGCTCGGCCAGTTGGCGCCATTCCGCGTCGCCGGTGCGGTCGTGGAAGATCCACATCATACCGGGCAGGAAACCGTCGCACCAGCGGGTCCAGGCCTCGCCCTCGTGCCGCCAGCGGCCGTTGCTTGTGTATATCGGATAGAGGTCAGGATCTCTCTTGACCAGCGAGCGGACTTGGGCCTGGGCGAAGTCGAAAGCGCGTTCCAGACTGGGACGCCAGGCGGAAGAGGGGCAGAGTTCGATCATGGGAAAATTAGTGTAGCAAGCGAGCGCGTCGTTGGGTCCATGGAGAAGAACAAATGGAGACGAACCGGCGGCCGCGCCGTTTCAGCAGGGCTTTGCTAGGATGACGTGGCGGTCCCGCGTAAACAGGCGGCGTGGAATGCGGAGGGGAAAATGATCTTAACGGCGAAGCATCTCAAAGACTGGCTGATTCTCTGCTCGGTGGCGGGGGGGCTGTCGGTCCTGGGGGCGGCGGAACGGCCCGTGGACCCTACGTTTCTCAAGCGCAACGCTGGAGAAGCTGGCACGACGACCACTGGTTTTACGACTCCGAGTTGCCGCTACCAGGCGCTGTTCGGAGAGGGTGACCCGGAAAGCCGGATTGTAAGAGGCGTTGCGCGCTACGGGATCGCGACAATTGCTCCGGGTGGTCATTGCGCCGCGGCCAGCTATCGGGCCGAAGAGCAGATCTACTTTGTGCTCGAAGGCGAGGGAGAGGTCCGTTATGAGGGTCGGACCACCGCGGTGAAGCGGGAAGATTTCGCCTACTTGGCGCCGGGGAGCCGGCATGGGCTCTCGAACCCAACGAGCGCGCCGCTGAAGGTCCTCATTATTGGCTACAAGACAGCGCAAGACCGTCATGTGGCGGCGCCGGCGAAACTGCCGGTCGCCAGTGTCAGCCAGGCCGACAAGCGAGTGCTCTCGGGTCATCCGGCATCCACGAAGTATCAATTGCTGATGGGAGATGTGAACAGCAAACGGGATCTTCTGGCCACCGCCGAGGTACTCACGAGTCTGTTCGTGATGGAATTCGACGCCGGGGGAACGAACCATCCCCACCATCACCTCAAGGAAGAAGAAATCTACATCGTGCTGGAAGGAGAAGGCGAGATGGCGGCCGGCGGGGGGATGGACGGCGTGGTGGGCCGGCACCGGGTCCAAGCCGGCGACGCCTATTTCTTCCGGCCCAACTGCACGGTCGGGTTCTATGCCCCCGCGGATGCCGGGAGTAGAAAAGCGAGGATTCTGGCGGCGCGGTCTCTCTACCCTGGAATGAAAAAATAGGCAAAACGACAACGCCGCCCGCGCCGCGGGCCCCTGGTTGCTGAACAGAGCAAGACCTCCCGGCGCATTGCCGGGCGGGTTCTCGTTTTTTGGTCCCCGTGGGTTCGCCAGTGAGCGCCGAGAACACGGACGCCGGGTTGCTTCCGCCACGCAAACTGTGGTATCAACAAAGTAACCCGCCTTGTACCGCGTCTAGATCGCTTTGCCAAGCGTGAGATGACGGTCTCTATTATTGTTCCCCACCGAAATCGTTGTGTGCTGCTGGAACGGCTGCTCGACTCGATCCAGGGGTTGAATCTCGCCCCGGACATTGAAGTAGAGATCCTAGTGGTCGACAACGGATCGATGGACGGCTCCATTGAGATGGCCTCCGGGCGAGGTGCGAGGGTTTTGCCGCTGGGGCGCAATGTTGGCGTCAGTCGCGCGTTGAACCGGGGCATTGAGGCGACTCGGGGGGAGTATATCGCTCTCATCAATAATGACGTAGAACTGGAGCCGAACTGGCTCCGCGAGCTCCTGACGCAGTTGCGAGACACGAAGCACTGGTTTGCCACGGGGAAAACGCTGGTGCGCGACGATCCGAAACGAATTGACGGCGCCGGCGACGCGATCTGCCGCGGAGGCGCCGCGTGGCGTTTGGGACATGGAAAACTCGACGGGCCGGCTTTTGCCGTCTCCCGGCGGACCTACTTCCCGGCGGCGACAGCGACCCTGTTTCGGCGCGGATTCTTTGACCGCGTGGGACTGTTCGAGGAATCCTTTTTCGCCTACCTCGAGGATGTGGACTTGGGATTTCGCGCGGCGCTGGCCGACCTGCCGGGCGTCTACGTCCCCGAAGCGGTTGCCTATCACCGCGGTGGCGGAACGACCGGAGTTTGGAGCCCGCAAATGGTCGAGTGGCTCACCTGTCACCAGTTGCTGCTGCTTGCCAAGTTCTACCCCTGGCGATTGTTCGTGCGCTTCGGCTGCGCCATCTTGGCCGCGCAACTGCTCTGGGCGGCGCTGGCGATCTCGCGCGGCCGTCTGGGCGGCTGGGCTCGCGGACTCGTCCAAGGCCTCTGGCGTTTCGCCTCGTTTCGGAGACGCTCACGGCCGATGCGGGCGGAAGCGCGCCGTTTAGCCGAAGTGCTCGAATCCGCCGAGGCCGAGATTGCGCGCGTGCAGCAAGCGACCGGTTGGGACCGTTACTGGAAATGGTACTTCCTGTTGGCGCGCCCGCCACTGGGGGTGCGATCGTGACGCCCAGGGCCGCCGTCGTGATCGTGACGTATAACTCCGCGAGTTGCATTGGCGACTGCTTGCGGGCCCTGGAGGGGCAAGGGGAAGTATGGGTCGTCGACAACGCCTCGGCGGATGACACCTGCCGGCGCGTGCGGGCGGCGGCGCCGCGGGTGGGACTGATCCGCAACCGCTCAAACCGGGGATTCGCGGCCGCTGTGAACCAGGGGATTCAGGCCTCTCGGGCCCCGCTGGTCTTGCTCATGAATCCCGACGTCCTATTACAGAGCAGTCTGGATCCGCTGATCGAAGAATGCGGCAGACCCGGCGTCGCCGCCACCGCGGGCCGGCTGAGGGCCGGTGACGGCGCCGGGCAGACGGGTTTTAATATCCGAAATTTCCCCACGGCCGGCACCCTGGCTTGTGAAGTGCTGATGCTGAACCGGCTCTGGCCCTCGAACCCGCTCAACCGGCGATATCGCCAGCTAGATTTCGACCCCGGGCGCTCCCAAGACGTCGAACAGCCCGCTGGCGCCTTGCTAATGGTTCGCCGCGAGGTGCTCGAGGAAATCGGCGGGCTGGACGAACGGTTTTATCCTCTGTGGTTCGAGGACGTGGACCTCTGCCTGCGCATTCGCCGGGCCGGATACCGCATCCGGTACGTTCCCGGATGTGTTGCACAACACAGTGGAGCGCATTCGCTGGCTTCGATGACCTTGGAAGAACGCTTCCTGGCCTGGTATGGTAATCTTCTACGCTTTAGTTGCAAGCACTACTCAAAACGGACGAGCCGATGGCTGCGAGCCATGGTCTCCACCGGGCTGGCGTGCCGCTGGCTGGCATGTTTCGCGGGTCTGGGAACTGCGCGAGAGCGCGCGGCGTACGGCGTCGTTTTCAGACGACTGGATGACGATTTTCTCTTGCGGGGTCAAGAAGCGGAGTTAGGCGCGGGAACCCTTTCCCGGCCGGGTACGACTTGAGTTGAAGTTCTATGGTCGCTACACAACTAGTTTCGGTCACGATTGTCACCTACGATAGTGGCCGGTTTATTCGCCGCTGCCTGGAGTCCGTGCTGGACCAGCGCTATCCCCGTCTGGAGCTGATTGTCATAGACAACGCGTCCACCGACGGAACCACCGACATTCTCGAACGTTTCGAGGATCGCTGCACGATCGTGTACAACGAGGAAAACGTCGGCTTCGCCGAAGCGCAGAATCAGGCGATCGCGCTTTCGCGCGGCGAGTGGGTGCTCACGCTGAATCCAGACCTGATGCTGCTGCCGAATTTTGTCTCGATGCTGATGGAGCAAGCCGGCCTGGATCCGAACATCGGCACGATGTGCGGAAAGCTGCTCATGATGGATGCCTCGTTCGAAATCCCCGACCAGAGTGTCGTGGACTCCACGGGCATGTATTTCACGCCGATGCTCCGTCATTTCGACCGGGGCTGCCTGGAGACTGACAACGGCCACTATCTGCGACACGAATACGTGTTCGGGGCCACCGCCGCCGCCGCCTGCTACCGGCGCGAGATGGTCGATGACATTTCGATTGAAGGCGAGTTCTTTGATTCGGACTTTTTTACCTACCGCGAAGACGCCGATGTCGCCTGGCGCGCCCAATTGCTCGGCTGGAAGTGCCTGTATGTGCCAACCGCCTGCGGCTATCATGTCCGCAAGCTGCGGCCTGGAATGCGCCGTCTGCTGTCAGCCGACATCAACATGCACTCGGTGAAGAACCGGTTTCTGATGCGGGTGAAAAATATTACGCCCGGAGTCTACCTGCGCAACTTCCTTCCGGTGACCCTGCGGGACGCGGGCATTCTCGTCTACTGTTTATTGATCGAGCATTCTTCTTTGAAGGCGTTCTATCTTTTTGCGCGGGACTTTCGCGGCGTGCTCGAAAAACGCCGGATCATCCAGCAGCGGCGCCGAGTGGACGACTCCTACATGGCGGGTTGGTTTCGCTTTTCACCCGTCAGCGTCCCGGTCGAGAGCAAGGAAGAAACGCCTGAACCGGTTCCGGTCCGAGAGCTATAAGCGGCATGAAGATCGCCCTTCTGGGCACGCGCGGCATTCCCGCCAGCTACGGCGGTTTCGAGACCTTCGCCGAGCAGCTCTCCGTCCGCCTGGCCGGCCGCGGCCATGAGGTTACCGTCTACTGCCGCCGGCGCCAGGTGGCTGATTGCGGTCCGGTCTATCGAGGCGTACGGATCGCGCTGCTTCCAACGATCGCTCACAAATACCTCGACACGATCGCCCACACCTTCTTTTCGACCATCCATCTGCTGGGCCGGAACTGTGACCTGGCACTTTTCTGCAATGGAGCCAACGCCCTGTTCACGGTGCTGCCGCGGCTGCGTGGCGTGCCGACAGTATTGAATGTCGATGGTCTTGAGAGGCAGCGCACGAAATGGAATGCTCTGGCTCGAGCCTGGTATCTGGTCTCGGAACGGCTGGCCACCTGGTTTCCCAACGCCGTCGTCGCCGACGCGGCCGTGATTCAGAACTATTATTCCGAGCGCTATGGCAAAGCCACGCATCTGATCGCCTACGGAGCCGACACCGGCAAGGTAGAGACCACTGTCGTCCTAGACCGCCTGGGTCTGCGGCCGGAAGAATACTTTCTCTACGTCAGCCGCCTCGAACCAGAAAATAACGCGCTGATGGTCGTGCGCGCCTTCGAACGATCCTCGGTGGATAAGAAACTGCTCGTCGTCGGCGACGCGCCCTACGCCGAAGACTACGTGGGCCAAGTCAAGGCGACCAGCGATCCCCGCATCCTCTTCCCCGGCGCGATCTATGGACGCGGCTATCACGAACTGCAATCTCACAGCTTCGCCTACATTCATGCCACCGAGGTTGGCGGCACCCATCCCGCGCTCATCGAGGCCATGGGCCGCGGGCGTGCGGTTTTGTATCTAGATACGCCCGAGAACCGCGAAGTCGCCGCCGAGGCAGGAGTGGCGTACCTGAACGACGAAGCGGAACTGACGAAAGCGATTGAAGCATTGGCGAAATCACCCCAGGCCGGGCGCCTGCGCATGGGCGAAGCCGCCCGCTCGATCGTGCATGAGCGCTATGACTGGGATAGAGTTGTCGACCAGTACGAAGCACTGTTTCGGCAGCTCACGGGCCAAGCATCAGGATGACGATCGCGGGTCGTCCAGAATATTGGACCCTTGCTGGTGGTTCGGCGCCGGGCGGCCGGGCGCGTTATCGCCCTGTCTCGGCCGGCCCGGTCTCGCAGTCCTCGGCGCATTCGCCGGCCAGCCGGTAGCGGTTGGCCGCGATCCAGCCATACACCCAGCGAGCGAGAGCGCCCGCCATAGGGAGGCGGTACATCCAAGCCAGGTACTTGACCCAGCGCAGGCGGCGCGAAATTTCGTACACCGCGTCCGCCCCCACACTGAGCGAACCATCCCGATGAATCAGCCGCATCCCGCTGTTGAAATCACCCCCGGCGAGCTGAGGAAATCGCGAGGCAAGACCGGCGGCCTGACGAGGCTGATATTCGAAACTCCCGTCGCCGTCGAGCGTCCGCATGCGCTTGATCTGGCGAAGGCAATAAGAACATTCTCCGTCGTAGACAACGACGGGACGGGTCAGAGGCGACGATGGCGTGGAGCCGGACACGGATCTCTAGCTATTGTAACGGGTGTTCTCGCGCCCGCCCGGCTGACCGGGACGCCGGCTGGGGAACGACGTGTGTCTGGACGAAGGGCAAGGCACGAAGTCGCCATCGTTCAAGCCGCGAGGGTTCAGCTTGCCGCGTCGGCCACCTGCTGCTCGTTGAGCCCCTGCCGCAGCGTCGCTTCGATTTCCTGGTTGACGCCGCCCTGGTAGCACTCGACTGCCACGCGGATGGCGTTCTTGATGGCATGTGCGTTCGAGCGGCCGTGGCAGATGATGCAGCAGCCCTTGGTTCCCAGAAGAGGCGCGCCGCCGTATTCGGCGTAGTCGACCCGTTTGCGAAAGTCCTCAAAGGCCTCTCGGGCGAGCACGTAGCCGAGTTTGCCGGCGAGAGTGGCGTCCAGAGATTCGTGAAGCATGGCCTTGATCGTGGTCACGAGTCCCTCGCTGACCTTGAGCGCCACGTTGCCGATGAACCCGTCGCAAACGACCACGTCCGCCTCGCCGCTATAGAGACCGATTCCTTCGACGTTGCCAATGAACTGGATGGGCAGTTTCTTGAGCAGAGGCGTCGCTTGGCGGGTCAACTCATTGCCCTTGCGCTCTTCTTCGCCAATCGAAAGAAGACCCACGCGAGGATTCTCCCGATGGCAAATCACCCGAGAATAGACCGCGCCCATGACCGCGAAGTCCGCCAGCATCTCGGGACCGCAATCGACGTTCGCTCCAACGTCGATCAGCACCGCCCAGGTGCCTTCCCGGGTGGGGAAGACTTGCGCCAGCGCCGGGCGGTGCACGCCGGGCAAAACGCCCATCACCACCTTGCAGATGACCATCAGGGCGCCCGTGTTGCCCGCCGAGATGACGCCCTGGGCGTGGCCGTCTCGCACCAGCCGCGCCGCGACGCGAATCGAACTGTCGGGCTTGCCGCGCAGCGCCCGGCTGGCCGCGTCCGACATCGAGATCACCTCACTGGCATGGACGACCTCGATCGGTAACCCGGTCGTGTCGTGCCGCTCGAGGTAGGCATGGAGAATCTCCTCGTTGCCGACCAGCGTGACGCCAACGTCGTATTCGTGCGCGGCTCGAACCGCGCCTTCGACTTCCACGGCCGGAGCTTGATCTCCGCCCATGGCATCCACGGCAATTCTGATCATAGTTTCAATGAGTCTACGAAGAATCCAGCATGCGGTGGCCGCCCGTCGCCGCCGGATTTCGTTTTGCCAGCGCGATCGGGCGCCGACGCCCAGCCGAAGCTACTCCTCTTCGATTTCGATGATCTCACGGCCGCGGTATCGGCCGCAATGCGGACAAACACGGTGCGGCGCTTTCCTCTCTCCGCAATGGGGGCAGAGGCTCGGCCAGCCGCCCCGGCCGGATGATTTCAGGTCAATATAGTCGTTCGCCCGGCGCTTGTTCGTGCGCGCGTTCGAATGTCGTCGTTTTGGATTCGGCATGAAGTTCCCTACTGTTTCCGCTTTACTTTCAGATTTCGTAACCCAGCCCACCTAGGGTCGGCAAAGGACGGCTTGCACGAGCATTTCTTGTTCACGGCGCCGCACATGGGACAGATGCCGAGGCAATTTTCGCCACACAGCGCCCGCGCCGGCAGCGCCAGCAATGCTTGTTCTCCGATAATCTCTCCTAGCTCGATGCCCTCTTCCTCGTAAAACCCTATCTCGGTGTCACCGCTGCCGATCCGCGTCTCTCCCAAGCGCTCTATCACCGGCATGGGGTAGTAAAAAAGATCGAACTCTCTCTCGATTGGCGCGGCCACCACCCTCAGGCAGCGGGCGCATTCACCCTCGGCGAGGCCGCGTATCTTGCCCCGCACTCGAATCGTTCGCGTGCCGTGGCGGTCAAGCAGTTCGGCCTCGCCGACTGCCCAGAGATCGCCTAGTTGTTTCCAGTCCCAATCAGGAAAGGCGATCGCGCCCGGCGTGAAAGCGCAATCGAATGGAATATTGCGACGTTCGAGTTCCGCGACCGCGATGACCAATGGATCCGCCCGTTACCAACCACGCCACCCATATTATAGCGAACCGCGAGGTGCGGCCGGGTGCCAAATGATCCGGAAACGGGACCGCGTCGTCGTTGATTTGGTGCCGCGGCACGCCCTTATCTAACTGGCTCACAACAACTTGCGGCTTGCCGCCCTTCACGGGGCCTCTGGAGGAGTGGAAGGGCCATGATATCGAGCGTCCGCGTCACGAGCGAGGAGCTGGGATGGGTGGTGCCGTGCCTGGCGTCTGGGGTTTGCGCGGGCGAGACGACGCGGGATCGTCCCCCAGCCGCATCGCCAAACAAAACACCGCCGGACGGATACATTCCCCGAGCTGCGTTCCCCGGAGCTGCGTTGCCCCGAGCTGCGTTGCGGGATTGCATGGCGCTGTTGCATGATTCAACTGCGGCGCGAGTGGGGGCGCTTTTCCAACTTCTCGTTCAGGACACCACAGCGCAGGATTTCGGCCTACCCAGCTCGGCCATCCGGTTGAGGATGTGACACCCGATCGCAACTTCTCTCCTTTGTGCCTTGCCGTGCCTCGCCTTCAATCCGCCTCCGAGCACGGACTTGTATCGGAAGAAGCTGTTTTCAACGCGCGCCTGCTGTCGGTAGCCCGACTCCTTCTGCCACTCTCGTCGCCCGACCTGGCGAATCCTCTCAAGAGCCGTGTCACGCTGCGCCCATGGGCCGTCCGTTGGCCCCGCCGACACCGCGGAGCGACGAGGGGGAATCACAATCACGACGTTCTCTGTACCGGCCGCGCTGAGTTGATCGTAGACTGACCTGTGGTCGTAGGCTCCGTCTGCGGTGAAACGCCGGATGGGAACCTCGATTGTGTCGAGAAGAGCAGGGAGTGTGGAGGCGTCGTCCCGGCTGCTCGCTGTGAGTTCGGCCGCCACAATGAACCCCTCGGCATCCACCCCGATGTGCAGCTTCCGCCAATCCCGGCGTTTCTTTGATGCCTTGTGCTTGTGCGCGTTCCATTCGCCGCAACCCAGAATCTTCAGCCCTGTGGAATCGACGATCAAGTCGATCGGGCCGTCATAGGATCGGGTCAGGGGCGGCACCGCAACGATTTGGTTCCGGCGCGAGAGTGTGGTGTGGTCCGGGGCCTTGAGGTTGAGGCCCATCAAGCGGAGCAGCGAGTCCAGGAACCCCTCGGTCTGGCGGAGCGGCAGGCTGAAGACGACCCGCAGCGTCAACGCGGTCCGGACCGCGAGGTTCGAGTACCGCCGCTGGCCTCCGCGAAGACCGTTCTTCGGTGGTACCCACGCGGCAATTGCATCCTCGCTCAGCCAGATCGTGACGTCGCCGCGGCTCCTGAGGCCACGCTCGTACTCCCTCCAGTTCCGGATTCTGTACTTCTTCTTATACTGGCGGTTGACTCGGCTCGACTTCGCTGCGACCATGACGTTACCCCCGATCTCTATGATGGACTGGACCCCACCCCCGCCGCTAGCGTGCTCGCTTACACCGATTCATGCACCAACGCCACGTGATGTCGATAAGCCGGTAGACGCCGCCAAAGGGAACCGCCGGCTTGGCGATGTCTTTCGTCAAAGGAAACAGCCGTTCGCCAGCGCCGCCGGCCAGCATGACGGTCAAGATCTTGTTCATCGAAGGGCTGGGAGATTTCACTGTTGCTCCGCGCAATGGGTCAAGGGGTCATTCGTCGAGGGGAAACGCCCCGCCGCCAACTCTCCTATTATCGGAAATGTGGGATTGCAGGTTTATACCTGCACGCCACATTCCATTTCTGTTTTCTGACGAGGCTGATATCCTAACCGGCAGGATGTCTGTGCTCCATTGTCAGCCGTAGTTTCTTGGCGCGGCGGAGAAGCCGGCTCACTCAAGGTATCTCGCCATGGCAGCCATCGATTCCCCGCAGACGAGCGCCGCCGGCACGAGTGGAATCTACATCTCCTATCCTTTCTGCGAACAGAAGTGCACCTACTGCCATTTCTCCTCCGGCGTATTCCCGCGCCACTGGGAGCGGGACTATCTCGATGCTCTGATCGCGGAAATCAATGCCGCCCAATACCCGGCGCCGCCCGATACTCTCTATCTGGGGGGAGGCACGCCCAGCCGGATTGAGATTCCAGAGCTGGCGAGGCTCCTCGATCGGCTGCCCGTGTCGAGGTGGCGGGAAGCGACGATCGAAGCCAGCCCGGGAACCATCACAAGGCCCAAGGCCCATGGCTGGGCGCAGCTCGGCATTACGAGGGTGAGCCTCGGCGTGCAGTCCTTTGTGCCGGCCGAGGCCGCCGCCGCGGGACGCAAGCACACGCCCGCCCAAGTCGCCGGCGAAGTGGCCCTGCTTCGCGAAGCGGGCATCGCGGACATCAGCATTGACCTTCTCGCCGGACTGGCCTATCAGAGCGAAGCGAGCTGGCGCGAATCGCTGGATTGGATCGAACGCATCGGCCCCGGCCACGTCTCGATCTACATGCTCGAGGTCGATGACCAAAGCCGGCTCGGCCGTGAGATTCGCGGGAACGGAACACGCTACGGCGCCTCAGAGGTTCCGAGCGACGACGAGATCGCCTCCTTCTATGCGCTGGCCACCCGCCGGCTGGAGGCTCAATCGCTCCGCCGTTATGAAATCTCGAACTTCGCCCGGCCAGGACGAGAATCCTTGCACAACCTCAAGTACTGGAACATGGCGCCGTATCTGGGCTTCGGCGCCGACGCCCACTCCTTCAACGGCACTCACCGCTGGGGCAATGTCGCCATGCCCGAGCAATACATCGCGCGCTGGCGCAGTGGCCAGGATCCCAGGCGATCGGTCGAACGCATCGACGAGCGCCGCCGTCTCGAAGACCGCTTCCTTACCGGTTTGCGCCAGACCGCCGGGCTGCGCGTCACGCCGGATGAAATTGCTTGCTACCAAGAATCCATCGAAGCCATGGAGAGAAAGGGCTGGATCGAACTTCACGACGGTGACACCCTGCGGCTTACCGCCGAGGGTGTTTTGTTCTCCAACGAAGTATTCCAGCAATTCTTGCTGGATCCCGTGTCCGCTGGGCAGGGCCGTCGCGAAACGGCTTGACCTGGCGACGCGGGATCTGTTGCGGTCCATAGGTATGCCAACCTAGTGTTTTCGTCTTGGACCTTAGTTTTTTGAGGTTTACTAGTACCTATGGCCTATTGTCTGAATGGTCCTATCTGGTAGATAATCTTTGCAGACACAGAGTTTCGTTACAGACCCGGCGCCCAATCGGCACCAGTGACTAGCGACCGAGGATCCCACATGTCCGGAAAATTTATCAGCAAACTGCGAAGACTCATCCGTGACGCGACGGGCCAGGACATGGTCGAGTATGCCTTGCTCGCGGGATTCGTCGCGGTCGCGGCCGCCGCGACCCTGCCCGGCATATCTCACAACCTTTGGCACATCTTCGACAACCTCGAAGAAGTGGTCGAAGAAGCGGCGGAAGCGGGTACCAACAAGAAAGGCTAGTCTCCGACAAATGAGGCAGCGGCGAAGCAGAGTTGAGGATTTGCAGTTAAGGATTTCACAAATGAAACCAGGACTCCTATCGGTATTGCGAAGGTTCATGCGCGACAGCTCGGGGCTGGACATGGTTAAATACGCCTTGATCGCGGGATTTGTCGCGGTGGCGACGGTTGCGAGCCTGCCCCGCATACCTCGCAATTTTGAGCACATCTACAATAACATTCAATCCGCGATCGTCGGCGCGGATGACGCGGGCCAGACCCCGTCGAGAGCCCAACCAGCGCAATCGGCGGCGGCGAAGCAGCGTTGGTGATTTTCAACTCAGTATTTCGTACATGAAAGCGGGACTCCTATCCGCATTCCGAAGGTTCATCCGTGACACGACGGGCCAGGACATGGTTGAGTACGCCTTGCTCGCTGGATTCGTCGCGGCGGTTGCGAGCCTGCCCGGCATAGCTCACAATCTGGAACACGCCTACAACAACGTCAAGCCCGTGGTCGTTGCGGAGGCGCGCGCGGGCAGCAGCTCGGCCAGCCCGACGGCGCCGGATGGCACCGCCCCATAGCCAGATCCATCTCTCCAGCGTCTGCCGTTTCGCGTGCGAACCCCGGTCTTGAGGATTGAATCCCAGCCGTGAATTAGCACCTCGTCTTCGGCGCCTGTGCGGGGCGCGAGTGCGGCTGGCAATTCTTCGACGATTCATGAGTACCGGTAGTCCCTTGGGTGCACTAGGGGGCTTTCCCCTAAGGCTGTCGCCGTTTCCCGCACTTAGCTAGCCAAGAATCGGGAGAGGTCTTCCGGCGCCAGAACAGACTCTCTGCCGCCAGGTCCACGCCTCCCGGCAAAAGCAGGTGCGAAGCCGGGGCCGGAACGCAGCTATTTCGATTTCTTCTGGTGGCGGCTTTTGTTTCCCACGTTTTCTCGCTATCCTCAAGGGAACATCTTCAAGAGAATCCACGAAACGAAGGCCCGAAAGCGAAACTGCCATGAGCGAATACATTGATCTGAGAAGCGATACCGTAACGCGACCGACACCGGCGATGCGCCAGGCGATCTTTGATGCCGAGGTCGGCGACGATGTCTACGGCGAAGACCCCACTGTCAATCGCCTGGAACAAGTCGCGGCCGAGATGGCGGGCAAGGAGGCCGCTGTCTACGTGCCTACAGGCACGATGGGAAACCAGACGGCGATCAAGACCCATACCCGGCACGGCCAGGAGATCATCGTTCACGAGCGGTCCCATATCGTGCTGTACGAAATGGGTGGTCCGGCTCAGATATCCGGCTGCATTACGCGGACGGTTCCCGCCGAGGACGGCATCCTCACCTGGGACAAGGTCGAGCCGCTGGTGCGTCCGGCGGGCAATCACTTTCAAGGTACGGGCCTGATCTCGGCCGAGAATACGCACAACATGGCCGGAGGCCGCGTCTATCCCCAGCAAGTGCTGGACGAACTTTGCGATCAGGCGCACGAGCGGGGAGTGAAGGTTCACATGGATGGCGCGCGGGTCTTTAACGCGGCGGCGTATCTGGGTAGTCCCGTGCGAGAGATCGCGGCCAAGGTGGACTCGGTGATGTTCTGCCTCTCGAAGGGTCTCGGGGCGCCGGTCGGATCGATGCTGGCCGGATCGGCGGACTTTATCGAGCGCGCCCGGCTGGTCAGAAAACTTCTTGGCGGCAGCATGCGGCAAGCCGGCGTATTGGCCGCGGCCGGGCTGGTGGCGCTTGAGACATCGCCCGCCGGTCTGGGCGCCGATCACGAAAACGCCAAGTTTCTGGCCTCGAAGCGGCCGAGATACCGGGGATCGTCGCGGATCCCTCGGTGGTCCAGACGAATATCGTCATTCTGGAGGTGTCCGGGACGGGGATGACCGGCAAGCAGGTTTCGGCGAGACTCAAAGAAAGAGGAGTCCTGGCGAACCCGATCTCGGAATTCCGCATGCGCATGCTGACGCACTTCGACGTCACCCGCCAGCAGTGCGAACAGGCCATGGAGATCTTGGCCAGCCTGCTGCGAGAATCGCCTGTCGCTGTCGGCGATTGAAATGGAGGGCGCCCGACCGCTGATCGCGATGACCGAAAATCCGACTCGCTTCGCAACCGCTATCCAACTTTTCGACGAGGCAAATAGCGGGGACCCGAACCGAGAAACGCACCAAGGCGAGCAGCATCCCAAGGAGTTGCTCTACGCCCACCGGATGACAGAGCGTCTCTCACGTTTCGCCCCCGGAGCATCCGAGGCCGTGCGCCTTGCCGTTAGGGCCCAGCACATCCGCCGCTGGGAAATCCCGCGCGGCAGCTATCCCATGGATCGTGACGGCTATCGCAAGTGGCGGACCGAACTGGGCAGGTTTCACGCCCGGACCGCCGCCACCCTGCTCCGCGAGGCGGGCTATGGCGAGGAGACGATTCTCCGCGTCGAATCTCTGCTCCGGAAAGAGCGTTTGAAGACCAACCCGGACTGCCAGCTTCTCGAGGACGTGATCTGCCTGGTCTTCCTCGAACATTACTTGCCGGCTTTCGTCTCGACCCAGGACGAAGCCAAGCTCACCGGCATCATTCAAAAGACGTGGCGAAAAATGTCCGCTCAAGGCCAGCAGGCCGCTACTGAGCTTTCCCTGTGCGAAGCCGCGGAACGGGCGGTTGGCAAAGCGCTTGCCGGCTGACCCCGCCCTCCCCGCCAGCCGCCCGAACTTGCGCGCATTCAGCATGGAAGCGACAGAACCGCCTTCCGCGGTTATAATTCTAGTAGCTAGGGCGTAGCCGCGCGGCGACGCGGCGCGTCCAAGACAAGGGAGCCTCTTGGTCGCACCCTCTTGATGGTACCGGGAGATATCGCATGGAACGCAACGCAGAACCAATAGTTCGAGGGCATTTCATCCAGAGAAATTTGCTGTCGTTCACGCTCATCCTGTGCACCCTAGCGATCGGAATCGTGCTCGGAACGATGGTCTCGCGCGACGCGGGCGCCGCCCGCCAGTCCGCGGTCGCTGCTGACGCCACACCGCTGAAGATTCCCGCCGCCGTGGAAGCCGAGAACGAATTCAGCCGCATAGCGAAGCAGTCCCGCGGGTGGGTCGTGCACATCAAGATCGAGATGCTTCCGAAGAAAACAGAGGCGGGGACTCCGCGAGAGCAGAGTCCGACGGATGAAATGTTCCGGCGCTTCTTTGGCATGCCGGGTTCGCCCCTGGAGGGTGGCCCGCACACCCGGCGGCGGCGCGGCGAGGGGTCGGGCGTGATCGTCGACGAGAATGGCTACATCATCACCAATCACCACGTGGTCGAGAATGCAGACCGGATTCGCGTACGCTTGTTTGACAACGGCGGCGACGGAACCCTCCACGACGCCACCCTGATCGGTTTCGATCCGGAAACAGATTTGGCCGTGATCAAGATCGACGCCGGCCGCAAGCTCAAGGCCGCGACGATAGGCAATTCCGACGCGGTCAATGTCGGGGACTGGGCCATCGCCGTGGGCTCCCCGTTCGGCTATCAAGAAACCGTCACCGTCGGCATCATCAGCGCGAAGTCACGCGAAATGGACGGACGCGGTATTGCCCCAAGCGCATTCCAGCGGTTTCTGCAGACCGACGCGGCGATCAATCCGGGCAACAGCGGAGGGCCGCTGCTCAATATTCGCGGCGAAGTCATCGGCATTAATACGGCGATCGTTTCGCGCAGCGGAGGCTCGGAGGGACTGGGCTTCTCCCTTCCCTCGCGAACGGCCGTCGAAGTTTACAACCAGATCATTCAGTACGGAAAGATGCGGCGAGGTTCCATCGGCATCGAGTTCAGCAAAACCGATAAAGAAGCCCTGGTGCGCACGTACGGGGCGAAATACGGTGTTTTCGTGACCAGGATTCGCGAAGACGGCCCGGCCGCCAAGGCCGGGATGAAGAGTGAGGACGTCATTGTTGAAATCGACGGTGCCCCGATACACAGCGGCGATGAGTTGATCGCCAAGGTCGCCTCCCTTGCGGTCGGCAAGGTTGTTCCGATCGTCGTGCAGCGGGAGGAACAGCGAAAGACCTTGCAGGTGGAAATCGCGGATCGTTCCGTGCTCTTCGGCAAGGAACTGGGTTACAACACGGTCGAGGAAGCAGAGCCCGAAGCCGCGCAGGTCATGTTCGGTATCGAAGCTACCGAGTTCACCGCGGCTCAGCGCGAGAAAGCGGGCTTCGAAGGCTCGGCCGGCGTTCTGGTTTCGCTGGTTGAACCGGCCTCATTCGCGGACGACATCGGCATGTTCCAAGACGATGTGATCGTCGCCATCAACCGCAAACCCGTCACCTCGGTGAGCGACATTCGCGAGATTCAGAGCAAGTTGAAACCCGGTGACGACATCGCCGTCAAGGTCATGCGCCGCAGGCCGGCAAGAAATGGGAAGTTCAACTGGACAGCCATCTATCTGGCCGGCGTGCTGCCCGCCGAAGGGAAGTAAGCGCCGGCGGGAAACGCCGGGTCGTTGCCCTCAGCCCGGATACGAGCAGCAGTCCGTACACTGGGCCGTATTCCAGCCATAAGAATCGGTCTGAGTAGTTCCACCTCCCCAGCGCACCATACTCGATGAGCACATGACAGGTGAGAACAACGAGCCCGGACCACAGCAGCAGTGCCGACTCGGGGTAGATGGCCAGGAACGGGACCAGCCAACTGAGATACCAGGGGAAACAGTTGGCCGAGAGAAATAGCAGCAGCACAACGGCCCACATTGAGGCTTTGAGCAGCGGCAGTCGCAGTGCTCAAAGCAAAGCCAGCGCCGCGACCAGAGCGCGCATCCCCCGCGCGGCCGCCCAGTCTCATGGCAGCGTTGTGCCAGAAAAACGGCGGCCGAAAAACTGTCCGCCGCCGCCCCATTCGTAATGTTCGACGCCGTCCCGTTTTCTCACGATCGCCTCTCCGGGTTCGCCGGAGGCCTCTGGCCGAGCCTGCACCAGGTTAGCCCACTCGAGTGGTCGGTCGTCGCCGCCTATACAGGCATCATGATTGTGCTGAGTGTCTACGGTCTGCATCGTTACCAGTTGATCTGTCTGTATTACAAGCACCGGGGGCGGGCGACAAGCAGGCCAGTGAGGCGCTTTGGGAACCTGCCCCGCGTCACGGTCCAACTGCCGATCTACAACGAGCAGTTCGTCGTGGAACAGCTCATCGAGTCGGTGTGCCGACTCGACTATCCCAGGGACCTTCTGGAGATTCAGGTCCTGGATGACTCTACCGACGAAACGACCGCCATCGCCCGCGCCGCCGTCGCGCACTGGGCCTCGAAAGGCCTGCCGGTGGAGTACCTTCGTCGCCGACACCGGGAGGGCTATAAGGCCGGTGCTCTGAGGGCGGGATTGCTTAGGGCCAGCGGTGAGTTGATCGCGGTCTTCGACGCGGACTTCTCGCCCGGAAGGGATTTTCTTCATCAAACCGTTCACTACTTCACCGACAGCAAGGTCGGGGCCGTGCAAGCCCGATGGGTTTTTCGCAATCGTGATGAGTCTCTGTTGACACGCATACAAGCCATGCTGCTCGACGGACACTTTGTCTTCGAACATGGCGCCCGCGCTCGCTCCGGACGTTTTTTCAATTTCAACGGGACGGCGGGTGTCCTGCGGCGCTCCATGATCGAGGACGCCGGCGGGTGGCAAGACGATACCTTGACCGAGGACACCGACTTGAGTTACCGGGCACAAATGCGGGGCTGGACATTCGTGTACCTTCCCGATGTGCAAGTGTCTTCGGAACTGCCCGCCGACCTGGCTTCCTTCCAGGTGCAGCAAGCACGCTGGGCGAAAGGCCTGACGCAAATAGCTCGCAAGATTCTGCCCGCGCTGTGGCGTTCCGATCTGCCGCTGGCAGTGAAGATCGAGGCCGGGTTTCATTTGACGGCGAATCTGTCCTATCCCCTGATTACGCTTCTCTCGGTCCTTCTTCTGCCCGCGGCCATCGTGCGCCTCGAGAGCGGCAACACCATATTCCTCTTGCTGGACATGCCCCTGTTTCTGGGTACGTTTAGCTCGATGTCGGCCTTCTATCTGATGGCCCGCAAAGAGCTATGTCCGGGCGACTGGAAGAACCATATCCAACAAATGCCCGCGCTGCTGGCCGCCGTGATTGCGCTGACTCTTACGAATACGAGCGCGGTTCTGGAAGGTCTGCTGGGCGTTCCCTCGCCTTTCGAGCGAACCGCCAAGTATACTAGCGACTCGCGGACGGCGCGGCTGGCACGGCGAAAGTACCGTTGTGCCAGCGGCTGGCTTCCCCTGGCCAACTTCCTCGCCGGTTCCTATTTCAGCGGCTGCTGCGTCTATCTGCTGAGTCGCGGTATCTGGGCGCCACTGCCCTTCGTGCTGCTGTTCGCCGGAGGATACTACTTTGCCGCTGTGTTGTTGCTCCGGCAGAGCCGCGAGCATCAAGAGAAGCGGGTCTCGAAACCGCGCGGCGCCGCCTCCGAGACATGCGACCCCGCATCCTGGCCGGGCGCCGGGTTGCTTCCATTGGCAATGCCGCCGGAGGATCAGAACAGGCCGCCCGCCCCGTGGTATGTTGAACAGTAGATCGTCGATGCCTCGTTACAAAGTTTTTCGCCTTTGCAGCTCTCAAGTTGAGAAATTCCGGGACCGGTCCCCGGCGCCGAAGCCCTATCAACTCAAGACCGGCGACTACCAAGAGGGCGGGGAGGTAGAGGCAGCCAGCCCCTACGCGGCTTGGAAGCAGCTTCAGGACCGCGACGATGATCCCGAGCGCCGCTTTGGAGTCGGCGATGTGCTCACAAGCGAGTCCGCTTCTCCGCTGGTGCTGAACTACTGGGGATTCGACGAGGCCGGCTGGCGGACATCCGGGCAGGAACAGACCGGCGCGGACACGGAACATCTGGCCGTTGGGGCCGCCGCGGCCGGGAGCTTAGCTGCCGCAGACCGTGGCCCCGCGGAGCATGCTCCCGCCGACCGCTGAGTGCCTGTGCCGTGCCGCTCTCGCCATGGCTCGCGTCTAGCCCCACCATGCATGGCATGAATTCATACGCCGTCGTCGCCTATCTCAATGGATCGCTGGCCAGTTTCGTCGAGAACCTGCGCCGCGAGTTCACGCCCGGCTGCTCCCACCGCGCCCACATTACCATCTTGCCGCCCAGACCGCTCCAGACCGACGCGGCGGCCGCCATCGAATATTGCCGGGATGTGCTCGCCGGGAAGACGGACTTTGAAGTGCGTCCGGTGGCCGTCGGCTTGTTCGACACCACGGGTGTGATCAAGCTATCGCTCCATTCAGAAGATGCCCAGTTGAGCGAGCTCCACAATGCACTGAATGACGGTGTACTGCGCCATGAGGAGACCTACGGCTATGTTCCTCATATTACCCTGGCGCAAGCGATACCTTCCGCGAACTTGGCGGCCCGTCTGGAATCCGCGCGGCTGCGATGGAAGGGTTTCGGCAAGCCGGCGCCTGTGCTGGTCCGCACGCTCACGTTTGTTCAGCAGATCACAGACGACCGCTGGCGTGACCTTGTCTCGATGCCCTTGGGGGAGCGTGAGTCTTCGCACGAGCCCGTCGGCGATCACGTTCCCAAATACTAGCGCAGCCCGTGTTTCTCACCACCTGAAGACCGAAGCACGCGACAGGCCCGCCATTGCTTCGTTGCGCCTGCTCGCCGTGCTCAACGCAGGGTCAAGTATGCCTGTGCTCGTCAAGCGGCGCGCGGCTCTCACGCACTTCGCCCTGCCCCTTCGCCTGGCCACTTGGTGAGAAAAGCGGGCTCGTTGCATCCCGAAATCTTCCAGCACCAGGGAATCCCGCCGGCCGGGAAGTGCCGTGCCCGGAGTTGCCTCGTCAAAAAAACCTTTAGACCCCGAGATTTTTTGACGCGCGATTTTGGCCGGCTTGGGCCGCACCGGCCCGCTGTGTTCGCTGTGCCGGCGTGGTCTGCGTCACGACTATTTATTAAGATAATAGAATCTTTTTATATTTATTTTGTACAGCATCACCTCTAGACACACTGTAAATAGAGGCTTAGAAACGGCATCTTCTCCTTGCCGGTGCACTTTTCTCTTTTTCTGACATGGAACCGCCGGGCCAGCAGCGGAGCGGCCCGCGTCATCGCTGGATTCATCTCGTGACGATCCCCGTCTTTCGCGTGAAGGCATTGGGTCCAAGTGAAAACAAAATGTGCAAAAAATGTTTGGAGATTGCGTCCGGACGTGCTAAAACATTTAAGATGAGCAGCGTTTTGGAGACAACACAAAACATCGTTGTTCATCATTCGCAACTGGCGGGGCGCAAGTTCCGTTGAAGTTGACTTCTAATGCAATGAGGTGATTCGCCATGGCCAAGAAAGCGGCCAAGAAAGCAGCAAAGAAAGCTCCGAAGAAGGCGGTCAAGAGGAAGGTAGCCAAGAAGAAGGCAGCCAAGAAGACCGTGAAGAAGACGGCGAAGAAGAAGGTGGCCAAGAAGAAGGCAGCCAAGAAGACCGTGAAGAAGACGGCGAAGAAGAAGGTGGCCAAGAAGAAGGCAGCCAAGAAGACCGTGAAGAAGACCGTGAAGAAGACGGCGAAGAAGAAGGTAGCCAAGAAGAAGACAACGAAGAAGAAGGCAGCGAAAAAGAAGAAGTAGCGACACTTTGCTTGAGTTGGCCTGCCGGGCGGCCCGCGTCTTGGCCGCCGGAAGGGCCGACAGGACAGAATAAGTCGGAAGATACTGTCAGGCAGCCCCTCGGGGCTGCCCTTCTTTTTCTAACCCCACCGCCCGCGCTCGTTCCCAACCAGCCAAGTATCGTAGAATCGTGAGAGGCGCGCTATTCTCAAGTGGCGTGGGGTTTCGCATCCGTGATTGTTCGCACCCAAACCGCTCCCATCGGCGAAGTTGAGTTGGACTGTGGCGAGACCTTGACATCGGTCGATGTGGCCTACGAAACCTATGGCGATCTCGACGACGAAAGGTCCAATGCGATTCTCGTCCTGCATGCCTTCTCGGGCGACGCCCATGCGGCGGGCGTCAGCGGTGAAGACGGCAAGCCGGGCTGGTGGGACAGCATGATCGGTCCCGGCAAGGCCTTCGACACGAACAAGTATTTTGTCGTCTGTTCCAACTGCCTGGGAGGATGCCGCGGGACTACCGGTCCGGCCGCGGTCAACCCCCGTACGGGCAGACCCTATGGCGGGAGCTTCCCGTTCATTACCATTGGCGATATGGCCCGGGTCCAGAAGCGCTTCGTCGAGCACTTGGGTATCGACAGACTCCTGTCGGTTGTCGGTGGTTCCATGGGCGGCATGCAGGCGCTGCAATGGGCCGTCGACTACCCAGGGATGATCGCCTCGGTCATCCCGATCGCGGCGACCCATCGTCATTCCGCCCAGCAAATCGCGTTTAACGAAGTGGGACGTCAAGCGATCATGGCCGACCCGGACTGGAAGGGTGGCGACTACTACGGCCGGCCGGGTCCGGATCGCGGCCTCGCCGTCGCTCGCATGGTGGGACACATCACCTACATGAGCGACGACTCGATGCACGAGAAATTTGGACGCCGCCGCCGGATGGCGAATGCGGGCCTCGACTCGGGCGAACTCTTCGAGGTGGAGAGCTATCTCCGCTACCGCGGCGGTCAGTTCGTCAGCCGCTTTGACGCCAACTCCTACTTGACCATTTCGCGGGCCATGGATTCGGGTGACGTGGGCGGGGGATATGCCTCGCTGGGCGACGCCTTCCAAGGAACCGAGGCGCGTTTCCTCGTTCTCAGTTTTACGTCCGACTGGCTCTATCCGAGTTACCAGTCGCAGGAAATCGTTCGTGCCTTGCGGAGCCGGAACCTCGACGTGGCCTATGTCGAATTGCCGTCCAACTACGGCCATGACGCGTTTCTAATCGAAGTCGGCGAGCAGACCGAGCTGATTAAAAGCTTCCTCGAAAACACCTATAAACGGTTGCCGCTGCTCTCCTCGCGGGCGGGCTAGATCAGCCCTAGTATAGCGTTTCATTAAAACATATCGATACGAGGATGTTTCCTGCTAGGCTGGATGCATGGCAGGAAAATCGAAGCGTCCCCAACTGCTTCTCACGCCCGAAGAGTCGCAACATCTGCAGCGGCTGCGTCGTTCGCGTAAGGCTCCGGCTCGGGAGGTGCAGAGAGCCGAGATTCTGTGGCGCTATCATTGCGGCGAGACGATCGCCGAGATTATGCGGGCCGTGAAGATGACGCGCAAAAGCGTTGGCAAATGGATCGAGCGAGCCCTGGCCATGGGGGTGGAAGCGGCGCTCAAGGATGCCTATCATCGTCCCCGGGAACCCCGCATCAGCGAAGAGGCCAAGGCCTGGGTGGTGCACTTGGCCTGTAGCAAACCCAAGCAACTCGGTTACGCCGCCGAGCTCTGGACCCGCGGCGCGCTCGCCCGGCACGTGCGCCAGCATGCCGTGGAAGCGGGCTATCCGGCCTTGGCCCAAGCGGCCAAGGCGACCGTCCATCGGATTCTGGCCGAGCAACCTCTTCACCCGGAGAAGGTGAAGTACTACTTGCAGCGCCGCGACCCGGATTTTGAGTCCAAGATGCGGCAGGTGCTGCTGGTCTACCGCGAGGTGGCCTTGCAGAATGAAAGCGCGGGCGAGGGCGGCCCATCGCCGGGCGTGATTACGGTTTCGGTCGACGAAAAGCCCGGCGTGCAAGCGATCGCCAACACCGCTCCGGACCTGCCGCCGACTGCGGGGCGGCATCCCTGCGTGGCTCGAGATTACGAATACAAACGTCTGGGAACTTGCTCGATTCTGGCGGCGCTGGACTTGCACGACGGTCGGGTGACAGCGCGGGTGGAGCGGCGCCACCGCAGCCGGGAATTCATCTTACTGCTCAAGGATCTGGACCAATCCTACCCGGCCCACTGCACGATCCGATTGATCTTGGATAATCATTCCTCCCACGTTTCCAAGGAGACGAAGGACTATTTGGCGACGCGTCCGAACCGCTTCAAATACGTGCATACGCCGACCCACGGGTCCTGGCTGAATATTGTCGAGACGCTGTTCGGGAAGATGGCGCGCACTTTTTTGAAGCGAATCCGGGTGGAGTCCTGGGAGGAACTTCGAGAACGAATCCTGCAGGGGATCGCGGAGATCAACGCCGCCCCCGTCGTTCACCGCTGGAGGAAGTTCGAGCCGCTGGAGAGCGCGTCTGAGATGAGTACAGTTTAATGAAACGATATACTAGTCTGGTGGCCCGAAGGACGGCCTCGAGGCGGGAATGGCATCGCAGCTTGCGAAGCGCCCGCTGAACGTGATTCCGGGCGGTGGCGAGAGTAATGTCAAGCTCGCCGGCCATCTGCCTCGTGCTGCGGCCCTGCGAGAGCAGACTCAGCGCGGAAATCTCTCGCGGGGTGAGACTCACAGGCGGTTGATCGGGCAAACCGTTTCCCAAATGGGCCACCGCTTGCTGCCCGCTCAGTTCGCTCAGCCGCGCCACGATCTCACGACTGAGTCTTTCCGCCTTCTTTCGCCGATCAATATCCCGCAACAGGTGTACCGTCAGCGGCGAAGGCCCCCGCCTCATCCGCGCGACGAGAATCGAAACGCTCAGCCATTTCCTCTGACCGCTCGCCGTGGAGATTGTCCCGAATCTAGTTGAAGGTGGAAGGGCGGCGGTTCTCAAGCCCGGTTCTCTGAGAGAATCGAGCAAACCTTTCACCACAAAGGAGAACCGCCGTGAAGAAACGATATCACATTCTGGATTCCGCGAAGCAACAGCCAGTCAGCCCCAACGACCTCACCCGCCTGCTCAGCCAAAACTCCCAACTCATGCTGCCCTTGGTTGAACTGGTCGAGCAGTGCCGCGGAGCCGTCGACGAGGTTATCGACGTCACCGGCCGCGCCGCCATTCAAGCCGTGCTGGAACTGTCGGCGCAGCAAGTTACCGGTGGAAAACTTTCCCAGCCCGGCAAGAAGCGCCGCGGCGATGTGGTCCGCTGGGGCCGCCAGCCCGGTCGCGTCAAGCTCAGCAACCGCAAACTGCGCGTCAGCAAACCCAGACTGCGCAAACGCTCCGGCGGCGAGGTCAAAGTGCCCGCTTACGAAGCGATGCAGGACGACGAACGCCTCGGCGCGCGCATGCTCGACATTCTGATGAAGGGCGTCTCGACGCGCAACTATGCCGGGGTGATTGGCGCAATGGCCGGCACGGCCGGGGTGTCGAAATCCGCCGTCAGCCGGGAGGCAGTCGAGGCCGCCGAAAAGAGCATCGACGAAGTGCTCACGCGGCGCCTCGATGAGCTGGATCTGCTGGTGATCTACGTGGACGGTTTGATCTTCGCAGATCATGTAGTGCTTGCAGCGGTGGGCGTAGACCGTCGGGGCAACAAACATGTGCTGGGATTGCAGCACGCCGCCACTGAGAGCACAGCCGCCGCCGAAGACTTGCTGAGGGGCATGGTCGAGCGGGGAGTATCGACGGAGAAAAACAGGCTCTTCGTGCTCGATGGATCGAAGGCCCTGCGGGCGGCGGTGCGGCGGGTCTTCGGCAAAGTTCCGGTGCAGCGCTGCCGTGCTCACAAGCTGCGCAATGTCGTCGAGCGGCTGCCTAAGGCCGAGCGCGATCAGGCCAAAGCGGCGATCCGGGCCGCCTGGCGGCTGGGAGCCCAAGATGGACAAGCGCGGCTGGAGAAGCTAGCCCAGTGGTACGAGGGTGACTGGCCCGAGGCGGCGGTGAGTTTGCGCGAAGGCATGGAGGAGTGTTTCACCATCAACCGCCTGGGTGCGCCGCCGTCGCTGCATCGCTGCCTGGCGACGACGAACATCGTCGAGTCTCCTAACGCCGGGGTGCGGCGGAGAACGCGGCGAGTGACCCGCTGGAAGGACGCGGCCATGGTGTGTCGCTGGGCCACGGCTGCATTCCTCGATACCGAGAAAAGCTTCCGCAAGATCATGGGTTACAAGGATCTGTGGATGCTCGACGCCATCCTCAATCCGGCCAAGGCCACAGCAGCAAAGGCTGCCTAGTACAATGCTCTTTTACGCCGCCGCCCTACAAACCCTCAACTACGATTGGGACACTCTCTCGCCGTGGCCGCGTGAAGATCAAAAGCCGCGACCGGTCGCGTCTTGCATGCGATTTCCAGTACCGCGCAATCCGGCCCGCACACAGCATAGCCGTGGTCATCCTTGCCCACGAGGATCTCTTCGCAGGGGCGTGAGAGAACCGACTCGCGGGAAAACCCCAGCGGGAAAACCCCAGCAGCCGCTCGGCCGCTTCCGACCAATAGCAAACAACTCCCCGGGGATCGACGGCGAATGCCGCGTCGCCTGCTTCATCAAGAAGTGCGTACAGCTTACGCGGTTCCATCGAGATGCCCTGAAGCAA
>CBDEGU010000006.1:0-92040 GCA_965238045.1 Bryobacterales bacterium
ATCGGCGACGCGGTCTATTTGGGTTCGGTCGTGACGATCACTCACACGGCGACGGTCTTTCTCCTCGGCCTGGCCGCGCTCTATGCCTCGCAGCATTTTCTCATGGACGACGTCTTTCGGTGGCTCTCGTTAGCGAGCGGGCTCATCATCGTGGTCATCGGCGGGGGCTTATTTTGGTCCCGCTGGCGGGCCATGCGGTCCGGCGAGAGCGGCGAGCACCATTCTCACTGGCCGTTGGGCGGACACAGCCACTCCCATTCCCACGAGCATCCGCATTCCCACGACCACACGCATGATCCTTCCCGCGACGACGCTCGCTCACACGACGGCGCTCACTCACACGACGATCCGCCGCGTCCCAGGGCCACCCGCGGAAGCCTCCTCTCGCTTGGCATCTCGGGCGGCCTGGTTCCCTGTCCCGAGGCCCTCGCCGTATTGCTGATTTCGTTCACCATCAACCGCCTGCTCTTCGGCATGGTGATCTTGGCCGCTTTCAGCCTGGGTCTGGCCGCGGTGCTAATCACGATTGGCGTCGCCATGGTGATGGCGGGTCCGGCGCTGAGCCGTTTTTCGAAGGATGGCCCGCTGGTGCGGATGTTGCCGATCGGCAGCGCCGCCGTCGTTACGCTGCTCGGCGTCGCGATTCTCTACAAGACCGCCGCCGACTCGGGGATACTGTAGCCCGGGATATTTTGGCCAGCCGGCATGGCTGGCACTGCCGCCCCCTCAGACATTCTCAGGCGCCCTTGATCTTGCGGACCAGCATGCGCACCGGGTCGTAGAAGCGGTCCACGATGCGCTCTTTGAGCGGAATGATCGCGTTGTCGGTAATGGTGATGTGTTCAGGACAGACTTTCGTGCAGCACTTGGTGATATTGCAGTAGCCGATGCCGTCCTGCTCGCGCAGCTCTTCGAGGCGATCTTCGGTGTCGAGCGGATGCATGTCAAGCGCGGCAACGTAGACGAGAAAGCGCGGCCCGATGAATTCGCTGTGCAGATCATGTTTGCGCAGGACGTGGCAAACGTCCTGGCAGAGAAAGCACTCGATGCACTTGCGGAATTCCTGCACGCGCTCGACATCGGCCTGCTGGATGCGCCAAGTTCCGTCGGCGGCGTCGGCGGGACGCGGCTTAAACGGCTTGATGCGTTTCTTGACGCTAAAGCTCGATGAGACGTCGGCGACAAGATCCTTGACCAGGGGGAAGGCTTTGATGGGCTCGATCGTGACCGGCTTGTCGGTCGGAATCTCGCTCATGCGCGTCATGCACATCAGCCGCGGGTTGCCGTTGACCTCCGCCGAGCAGGAACCGCATTTGCCTGCCTTGCAATTCCAGCGCACGGCCATGTCGTTGGCCTGATCGGCCTGGATCTGATGGACGACATCGAGCACGACCATGCCTTCGGTGATCTCGGTATCGTACTGCTCGAAGTGGCCCGTCTCGCCGGCGCCTCTCCAGATATTGAATGTTGCCGTTGCCATGAAACTTTCTCCGTCAGCGCGTCGCGGGCGCCGCCCGGCTCACTTCATCTCGTCAATAATTTGCTGCAATTCTTCCGGGACGGAGCGGATCGGCTCCAGCGAAATCTGGGGCTCGCCGTCCGCTCCCTTGCGAACAACAGTATTGACCTTGCCGAAAGCTTCGTCCTTGCCGGGAAAGTCCAGACGGGTGTGGGCGCCGCGGCTTTCCTTTCGTTGCAGGCCCGAGAGAGCGATTAACTCCGAGAAGACCATCAGGTGCCCCAAGTCTATGGCGGTGTGCCAGCCCGGGTTGTAAGCGCGGCCACCGGGCGCCCCTACTTTCTCGGCACGATCGCGGAAAGCGCGAATCTCGCCGAGGGCTTCGGTCATCTCCTGTTCCGCGCGGACGATGCCGACCTTGTCCTGCATCATGTTCTGGAGTTCTTCCTGAATCTGATAAGGTCCCTCGCCGCTGTTGCGTCCCAAGGGCGCCAGGGCGTGCTGGATCGTGGCTTCGACCTGACCGGAATCGATCTGGCCCGCCCCGTGAGCGGCCGCGAAGCGCACGGCGTACTCGCCGGCGCGTTTGCCAAAGACCACCAGATCCGAGAGCGAATTCCCGCCCAGGCGATTGGCGCCGTGCAACCCTCCGGCACATTCCCCGGCGGCGAACAGTCCGGGCACGTCCGACATCTGCGAGTCGGCGTCTACGCGGATGCCGCCGGGCTTGCTTGTCCCCGGTAATATACCTCCAGCCCTCCTCTTCGCTGTCGGCGGTCTGGGTCTTGTACGCATCCGGAATGTCGTCGAACAGGAACCGCTTGCCTTCACTGTTGCGGAGCATGCCGCCCTCGCCGCGAACGCCCTCGGTGACCAAGATGCCAGCCACGCTCGGAGGCCAGACCATCCCGGTGGGATGAAACTGGATAAACTCCATGTCG
This sequence comes from Bryobacterales bacterium, assembly GCA_965238045.1. Taxonomy (GTDB): domain Bacteria; phylum Acidobacteriota; class Terriglobia; order Bryobacterales; family UBA6623; genus CBDEGU01. The sequence goes on from CBDEGU010000006.1 coordinate 2,401, forward strand.
ATGAGCGCGGCGCCGGCGCGATAGGCCAGCGCGTGGCCGTCGCCGGTATACTCCCAGCTATTACTGGTCACCCGGAAGGCCTTGCCGACGCCTCCGGTGGCGAGCACGACGGCCTTGGCGCGGAACACCTTGAACTCGCCCTTCTCACGGTCATAGGCGGCGGCGCCCGCGACGCGGTCTCCATCCTTGAGAAGATCGATGACGGTGGTTTCCATGTGGATGTCGATACCCATATGGACGGCGTGGTCCTGGAGGGTTCGGATCATCTCCAGGCCTGTCCGGTCGCCGACGTGCGCCAGGCGGGGATACTTGTGGCCGCCGAAGTTGCGCTGCATGACGCGGCCGTCCTTGGTGCGGTCAAACACCGCGCCCCAGGCTTCGAGTTCGCGGGTGCGGTCGGGGGATTCCTTGGCGTGCAACTCGGCCATGCGGCAATTGTTGAGGTACTGTCCGCCACGCATGGTGTCGGCGAAGTGCACGCGCCAGTTGTCGCGGTCATCGACATTGCCCAGTGAGGCCGCTATGCCGCCCTCGGCCATCACGGTATGGGCCTTGCCCAGCAGCGATTTGCAGACCATGCCGACCGAAACCCCCGCCGCGGAAGCTTCGATCGCGGCCCGCAAGCCCGCGCCGCCCGCGCCGATCACCAGCACGTCGTGTTCGAAGGTCTGATAGCCGGCCATTAGAAGATTCTCCAGTCGGTCCAGACGCCCATCGAGCACATGCGCACGTAGATATCGGAAAAACCGACCCAAACCAGGCTTGTCCACGCCCATCGCATATGCTGCCGGTTGAGGCAGCTCACGCCTTCATAGACGCGCAGGCGGGCGGGTGTTTCGGCCAGGTGATTGCGGCAGCCGCCAATGAGGTGGCGCAGCGAGTGACATCCGAGCGTATAGTTGCTCAGGAAGACGACATTCAGCACGAGCACGATGCTTCCCACGCCGATGCCGAACGACGTCCCGCCCGAGGCATTCTCAAACCACATTCCCTTCCATGCGTCATAGCTGAGCAGGAGGATGAACATCATCGCGATGTAGAAAAAGTAGCGATGGATGTTTTGCATGATCAGCGGGAAGGAGTTTTCGCCGCGAAAACTCGAGCGCGGTTCGCCCACCGAGCAATTCGGCGGATCAGCCCAAAACGCCTTATAGTAAGCGCCGCGGTAGTAATAACAAGTGAACCGGAAGCCCGCCGGCGCCCAGAGAATCAAAATCGCCGGCGAGAACAGCAGCCAGCCCGGCCACCAGTCCGGCTTTGGCCCCAGCACGCTGTGAGGCGAGCTGCCATAAATTTCCGGCGAATAGAAGGGAGAAAGATAAGGACCGTGCGTGTAGTGCTCACCCTGGAACGCGGCTCAGGTGGAGTAGGCGATGAAACTGAAAGGCCCGAGAAACACCACCAGCGGCTGCACCCACCAGAGATCGCTCCGCGCAGTTTTTCCGAAGCCGAACTATTTCAGTGGAACGTCGATCTGAGACATAAATTACCTGCCCGGTTGTCTGGAACCCCGGCGCGGCGGATTCCCCAAATACCTGTATCCGAATATCTGTAGCCGCGAAAATTCTCAACCGCGGACTTTTCGCCTGGCCACAGCCGGCAAGCCGCCGCGCCAACAAGAAGCGGGCTGGCGGGAGGGGCTTCGCCCGAGGATGCGCCGCCACCGCCGGGAAGTCTCCTCCGCCTAGTCCTGTTCCTTCTTGAAAATAATCTCATCCACGAGGCCGTAGGCCTTGGCCTCCTTGGCGTCGAGAATGAAGTCTCGTTCGACATCCTTGTTCACCGTTTCCAGCGCCTGTCCTGTGTGATGCGCGATGATCTTGTTCAGCGACTCGCGCAAGCGCAAGATCTCGCGGGCATGAATGTCGATGTCGGTCGCCTGGCCGGCCAGTCCGCTGATCGAGGGCTGGTGCAGCAGGAAGCGCGAATTGGGCAGCGCGTAACGCTTGCCCGCGGCGCCGGCGGCGACCAGCAAGGCCGCCATCGACGCGGCCTGACCGATGCAAACGGTCGTGATGTCGGGGCGGACAAACTGAATGGTGTCATAGATCGCCATGCCGGCGGTGATCGAGCCGCCGGGCGAATTGATGTACAGCCAGATGTCGCGCTCGGGATTCTCGGCCTCGAGAAACAGCAACTGAGCCGTAATCAAGTTCGAGACGCTGTCGTCGATCGGAAAACCGATGAAAATAATGTTGTCTCGCAGCAGCCGGGAATAAATGTCGTAAGCACGCTCTCCGCGGCTGGTTTGCTCGACGACCATCGGAACGAGTCCGGCGTGGGGTGAATCCATCCTTGCCATTGCAGCTCCTTCACTCGCGCTTGAGGCTCAAGCCTCGTCGGCGGCCTCCTTCAGGGAATCGACCGGCTCGGGGTCAACCTTGACAGCCTCGTCGAAGAGGAAGTTCAGCGTTTTCTCGTTTCGCATGCGGCCGCTGATGCGATCGAGCGTGCCGTCCTCGGCGAGTTTCTTCCGGGTCGCGGCCACGCTTTGCTTGGCCTGCTCGGCGTAGTGGCTGACTTGATGATCGAGTTCTTCGCTGCTCACCGTAATGTTCTCGGCTTCGGCGATGCGTCCCAAGATCAGGCTTGCCTTGACGTCGGTCACGGCGCCGTCGTGTTCCTTGTCACGGATCTTGTCCCAGCTCAAATCGAGCGACGAAGCGTCCACGCCCTGTTCGGCGAGCATGCGCAGGCTTCTCTCGGCCCGCGTGGCGATCTGCCGATCGACGAGCTGGACCGGCACCGGAAAATCGTGCCGCTCAATCAGCGTCTCAATGAGCTTATCCTTGGCCATCGACTCGGAGGCGTCGCGGCGGTGCTTCTCGAATGCTTCCTTGATCGCGGTTCGCAGCGCGTCGACCGATGCATAGTCGCCGATTTCGGAAGCAAAGTCATCATCGAGATCGGGGAGTTCCTTCTCGCGCAGCCCCTTCACCTCGGCGTGGAAAGGAACCGTCTTGCCCGCGAGTTTCTCATTGCTGAAGTTCTCGGGATAGTGCACTTCAAAATCGACCCGCTCGCCGGGGCTCTTGCCGCGCAGGTTCTCGGAAAACTCTGGGAGAGTCTCATCCTCGCCGATCGCGATCATCACACCGTCCTGGTCGACCTGAGGAGTATCGGACACCGGATCACTCTTGAGCGACAGTACGGCAATATCTCCGTCTTTGAGCGGGCGGGAATCCAGATTGCGGTAGCTGACATGCTGCTGGCGAAGCCGCTCGATTTCTTGATCGATCTCTTCGCTGGCGACTTCGGGCTCGCGGAAGGGCGCTTCGAGCCGGCGGTACTCGGCCAGCTCGAATTCGGGGAAAACCTCGAACAAGACCTTAAAGACCACCGGCTCGTTTTGCTCGAAATGGAGATCGCTGAACTCGGGCTTGCCAGCAACTTTCAGCTTGTCCTCATCGACCTTGCTCCAGAAAACTCGGGGCAAGAGCTTTTCGAGGATCTCCTGCTTGATCTCGTTCCAGTAGCGCCCGCGAACCACCGCCACGGGCGCCTTGCCCGGGCGAAAACCGGGGATGCGCGCCTGACGGCGGAGTCGTCCGACGACGGCCGAGATGTCTTTCTCGACCTCGTCCCATGCAATGGTAAATGGCAGTTCTCGCCGGCAGTTATCGTCTGAGGCCAACCCTTACCTCTCCAAGGAAATGAACAATGATGATGAGAAACCCATGCCCTTGCCGCGTCCAGCGCCTCGCGACCGCTTCACTATGAACATCTTGGGGGTCGAGCCACCGGCGGCGTGGCGGCCACGTGGCGTTAGGATCGGCGCGTTAGGATCGGCGGGCCATGGTCTTCAACTCTGCCTCTCAACTCAGGATATCATCTTATCGCGGCTCCAATGTTCCGGTCTTGCATGCCCCTCTGGCGGTAAATTGCGGGCAGGCGCGGCCGAATCACGGCCCCGGGCGATGCCGAGCCATAAGGTGAATTTGATCACGGCATACAGGATTACCCCATTGCCGAAACGATCCAGGTCGGTAGACTGTTAGATAGGAGGCAGGACTGCAATGAGACCGCGACCCAGCTTGATGCTTGCCCTCTCCGCTGCAATCATCCTCGCCGCGGGCGGCGGGCGCGCTCAACAACCGAAAGCGACCGCCGAGGCGAAGAAACCCGCGCCTCAACAAACCGCCGAGCCCGCCCCGCTCCCGCGGGCCACCGTCACGCGTTCCCCGCTCGGAATACTGGTCATCACCGGCGCCTCTTCAGCGCCCGCCCCCGCGAAGGCCGGGAAGGACCCCGATACGGGCGAAGGCAAAGAAGCCGGGCAGCCGGGAGGCGAGGCGGAAACGCCCGCTCCCGCATCCGCGCCGGCGACTCCGTCCTCGACAAGGTCCACCGGTGCGGGCTACGGGCTCAGCGGTCAGCGCGCCTCGGGAGGAATCAGTATCTCGGGGACCAGCGCCGGCGGTTCCAGCCAAACCACCCGCACACTTGCCAACATCAACGGCAACCAAGTGCCTTACCTCACCGAAAGCCAAGAAGTGCTTAGCCAGACCGAGACCGAGAGCGTCATCGAACGCCGTACCCATCGTTACGATACCGCGGGAAGAGCAGCCAGTCAGCAACTGGTGCGAGAGGAAAAGCGCACGCTGGCCGACGGCTCGCTTGAGACGATTGTCACAGTCTATGAGTCGGACCCCAGCGGCCGCATGCATCCAGCCGGGCGAACCGTGTCGGTCGAAAAGAAGGTTGGCAACACGACCCGGACGACTCGCAGTTCCGAGCGGCCCGACGCCAGTGGGCGGCTAAAGGCCTATCAGAGAGAGGAATCGGTGCGTACCCAAGAGGGCGAAAACGCGGCCCGCATCGAAACCGTTCGCAGCGTCGACAATGGCATGGGCCGCTTTATCGAGTCCGAGCGTGAAGTAGCGGTCATGTCGAAGTCGGGCAAGGTATCGAAAACCGAGACGAAGCTTTGGCGGAGATCAGTCCTCAACCAGGACCGTATCACGCTGACAAGCCGACAAGTCGCAACGATGGTGGAAAACAGCGACGGCTCGACAAGCGAGAAGATCGACGTTTTCGCCCACTCCTCTGGCGGCGGGGCGTACAACCTGAACCGGGGCGGCACTCTGGCGCTCCAACAGACGGTCGAGCGTGAGAAACGTAAGGCGGCAGACGGGTCGGTGACCGAGACGACGACGACGCGAAGCCGCAGTATTTCCGATCCCAGCCGCTTCGGGCCGGGCGCCATACTGGAGAAAGTCACGCGTCCGGCCGCGAACGGCGAAACGATCGAAAGCCATTCCTACGAGCAGGGCGTGAACGGGAGAATGCGGGTGATCGGCAGTACGGTCGAGACGACGGAAAAGCAATAGGGACCCGCGGACTCGGCGCGCGGTTGCCCCTGTGCGCGCGATGCGCGACCGTTAAGCGGCCGCCTCGGTGATCGTGCGCCGGGTCCGTCGTGTATAATGCCATGACCACCGCGGCCGGGGCGCCGGCTAAAGAGTCGGCGTCTGTCGCGGCTCACTTTCCTGGACGACCTGCGCGGGGGCGCCGCGCCGCCGGTCTCGCCGATTTGATTTCTTGTTGACCATCCGAGAGTATGGCGCATTCCTTTGAGACAGACGCTCCGTTTTCGGTTCACTTCACCCATCGCCTGCGGATCACCAGCGGGGCCTTCGACGCGCATAACCTCACCTTCGCGCGGGTCATCGAGACCGCAAGTTCCGCGCCACCCGTTGTGCTGTTCTTTGTCGACCGGGGCGTGGCCCAAGCCTGGCCCGCCTTGGAGGACGAGATCGCGGCCCGCGCTCGGGAGCATGGCTGGCGAACGGCCGGCGGCGGCATTCAGCAAGTACCCGGCGGCGAGGCGTGTAAGAACGATCCCCGAATTTTGCAAGGGATTCTCAAGTCCATCCACGATGCCGGGATGGACCGGCAGTCTTATGTGGTCGTGATCGGCGGCGGGGCGGTCCTCGACGTGGTGGGGTACGCGGCGGCGATTGCGCACCGGGGTTTGCGCCTGGTTCGGCTTCCGACTACGACGGTTTCCCAGGGCGACTCGGGGGTGGGCGTTAAGAATGGCGTGAATGCCTTCGGCAAGAAGAACTACCTGGGGACGTTCAGCTCCCCATGGGCGGTCATCAACGACGAGAGGTTTCTCGAGACGCTCTCGGATCGTGACTGGCGCGGCGGATTCGCCGAGGCGGTCAAGGTCGGCCTGGTCAAGGACCCTGGCCTGTTCGACGAAATTTCGCAAAAGGCCGGCCGGATTCGGCGGCGAGATCAGAGCATCGGGCTGCCGGTCATCCGCCGCTCGGCCGAACTGCATTTGCGGCACATTACCGAAGGCGGCGATCCGTTCGAGCTGGTATCGGCGCGGCCGCTGGATTTCGGCCACTGGGCCGTCCATAAGCTCGAACAGATGACCCATTTCGAGCTGTGCCACGGCGACGCCGTCGCGATCGGTCTGGCGCTCGACACCGTCTACTCTGAAATGGCCGGCCTTGGCGAGTTCCGCGAACACTTAGGCGGCCAGCTAACGATCACGCTGCTCGAAGGTATCGGCCGGCCGGTCGATGTGCACCAGATCGACGCCGCGCTGATGACCAGGGCCATCGGCTGGCTCTCCCGCCGCTAAGCGGCGTCTTGGCCCCAGCGCCTCCCACCCGGTACAGTAAACTGTGGTACATCCCGAACGACCGGGGAGGGCTATTCCAAGTGACCGCCGAAAGCTCCACCTGCCCGCTCACGCGCCGGCAGGTTACCGATCAGTATTTCATCGAGCATCGCGCGAAAATGATCGACATCGCCGCCTTTCTCGACCGCGCCGACCGCGCCCGACCCGATGTACAGGCCGATGGCGAACAGCAGGACTATCGTCTGCGGGCCTTCGATCAGGCGCTGGCGATTTTGACCGACGGCCAGGGCCAGCGGACGCGGCGGATTCTCGATGTCCTCAGTGATCCTACCGCCGATCCGATTGCGAAATCGCCGGGCAAGGGCGCCTCGGGCGCCTGCCCGGACGCCATCCGAGGCTGAGCGCCGTGAAGTATATTGATCCCCACATCCACATGGTCTCCCGCACGACGGATGACTATCAGAACATGGCCGCGGCCGGCTGCGTCGCGCTGACCGAACCCGCGTTCTGGGCCGGCTATGACCGCTCGTCGGCGCAGGGTTTCTATGACTACTTTCGCGTCCTAACCGAGTCCGAGCCCCGCCGGGCAGCCGACTACGGCATTCAGCACTATTCATGGATTTGCATTAACCCGAAAGAAGCCGAAGACATCGGGCTGGCTCGCGAGGTGATCTCGATCATCCCCGAGTTCCTCTCCAAGCCGAACGTGCTCGGGGTCGGGGAAATCGGTCTCAACAAGAATACGCGCAACGAACTCACGATCCTCGAAGAGCAGATCGCCCTGGCCGAGAGGCACAACCAGCTCATCCTCGTGCATACGCCGCACCTGGAAGACAAGCGCAAGGGCACGCGCATGACGATGGACGCTATTAAGCGCAACGGCAATATCGACCCTGGCCGCGTTCTCATCGATCATGTCGAGGAGCATACCGTCGAGATGGTGCTCGACGAAGGGTTCTGGGCCGGGATGACACTCTATCCGCATTCGAAGTGCACGCCGCAACGCGCGGTGGACATCATCGAGACATACGGGCGCGAGCGGCTTTGGATCAATTCGGCCGGCGACTGGGGTCCGAGCGATCCGCTAGCCGTTCCCAAGACAGCTATCGAGCTGAAGCGCCGCGGTCACGGCCCCGATGTGTTTGCCCAGATTGCTTTCTCCAACCCGCTGCGCTTCCTGCGGCAGTGCGAAAAGTTCCAGCTTGACGACTCGATAGAAGGCGAGTGATGCGTGATGTTCTCGGCGCGGGAACCATACTCGGCTACTGCACGAATGTGCATGCCGGAGTGACGCGCGAGAAAATGCTCAAGAATCTCGAGCGCTACGCGCTGGCCGTCAAGCAGCGCGTAAGCGCCGATCAGCCGATGGGCGTGGGCCTGTGGCTGGCGGCGCCGGCGGCGCGAGAGCTGCTCGAGCAGGACCGGGTCGGCGAACTGCGGCAATGGCTCAGCGACCGCGGGCTGCTCGCCTATACGCTGAACGGCTTTCCGCATGGCGACTTTCACCAGCAGGTCGTCAAACACCGGGTCTACAAGCCGGACTGGCGCCAGCAGGCCCGTCTCGACTATACCCGCGACTTGATCGACATCGCGGCGGGACTATTGCCTGAAGGTGCCGAAGGCAGCATCTCGACTCTGCCGCTGGGCTGGCGCGCGAGCTTCGGCGGCGTGGATTCGCTCGCCGCCGCCGCCGAGAATCTGCACCATGCCGCCGGACACATGGCGTGCGTGGAAGCCGAGACCGGCCGCTGGATTCACCTCGACATTGAACCCGAACCCGGCTGCGTGCTCGACACCTCGGCCGGCGTCGTTTCGTTTTTCGAGGAGCACCTGCTGCGCCGGTATGACGAAGCTCTTGTTCGCCGCCATCTGCGGGTCTGTTACGACATCTGCCACGCGGCGGTGATGTTCGAGGATCACCAGCAGGCGATCGAGCGATACGCAGCGGCCGGAATTTCGATTGGGAAAGTACAGATCGCTTCGGCCGTGCGCGTGGATTTCGACGCCTGGGACGCCGAGACGCGCCGCTCGGCGGCGGAGCAGATCCGCGGGTTCGCCGAAGATCGCTACCTGCACCAGACGGTGATTCGCGATCCCAACAGCACTAGAACGAGGCTCATCGAAGACCTGCCCGCCGCGCTCGCCGAGGCCGAGGCCGAAGGCCCGTCTGGCGAAAGACTATCCGGAGAATGGCGCGTCCATTTTCACGTGCCGCTATTTGTCGAGCGGTTCGGTTTGCTCGGCACGACCCAAGATCATATCGAGCCCTGCTTGGCGGAAATTCTCGCAAAAGGAGAGGTGAAGCATTTCGAGGCGGAAACCTACGCCTGGGATGTCCTGCCCCATGAACTGCGCGCGGACAACCTCGCCGAGGGAATCGCCCGGGAGCTGCTTTGGCTTCAAGAGCGCTTCTCGAAAGCAGCCGCGATATGAGCGAATTCGGTGGTCTCTTGCGCGCCTATCTGGAGTTGGTGCGCGTCTCCAATCTTCCGACGGTTCTAAGCAATGTCGTCGTGGGACTTGCGTTGGGTTCCGCCCAGACCGGGATCGAAACAGCAGGGATCGAACCCGTGATCGCGGCGGCCTCTCTGTTGGCGATCGCGCTCATCTACTCGGGCGGCATGGCGCTCAACGATGTGCTCGATGCCGAGATCGATCGCGCCGAGCGGCCCGGCCGGCCGATCCCTTCCGGGCGTGTTTCGCAAACGTCGGCGTCGGTGCTGGCGGCGGCGGGCTTCGCGCTGGCGCTGGGCCTGCTCACCTGGACGGGCCCCGAGGCGGCGCTCATGGGTCTTACCCTAATCGCGATCGTGGCCCTCTACAATCTGCTGCACAGCCGGAACGCCGCCGCGGTGCTGCTGATGGGCGCCGCTCGCGGCATGGTGTACCTGACAGCCGCGGCCGCCGCCGGCTGGGCGATTCAGCCCGGCCGGGTCGCTTGGCTGGCGGCGATGCTTGTTGCCTATACGGTGGCATTCTCGATCGTGGCGCGAGGCGAGACCTCCGGCCGGCCCGGCGGCTTGCAGCGGGCGGCGGCCTCCGCAATTCCGCTCCTGGTACTGGCCCCGGTTGCGATCGCGAGCCCCGCTCATATCCTGCTGGCAATCGTGGCGGCCATCCCGTTCGTGATTTGGACAGCGCTGGCCGCGCGCACTATCCTGAAACACCCGCCGCGCGTTGGCGCCGCCGTGCATATGTGGTTGAGCGGCTTCTGTTTGCTGGACGTATTCGTGCTGAACTTTCTCGGCCGGCCGGTCCTCTCGTTGTGGGCGCTGGGCCTGTTCGGCGCAACCTGGCTGGGACATCGGCGGATCATGGGAACCTAGACGATGGCGCAATCAACCGCGGTCCTGCTCGTGGTCGGACTCAGCGAAGGCCTGCTGCGCCATGCGCCGCGAATGCGGGCCTCCGCCGAGAAGGGTCGGTTGCGGCGGCTGCGGCCGGTATTGCCGGCGGTCACCTCCAGCGTGCAATCCAGCATGCTGACCGGCTTGCTTCCGGGCCAGCACGGCGTGGTTGGCAATGGCTGGTACAACCGCGAACTAGCCGATATCCAATTTTGGAAACAATCCAACCGCCTGGTTCAGGGCGAGAAAGTTTGGGAGACCGCCCGGCGGCGCGACCCCTCTCTCACCTGCGCCAACTTGTGCTGGTGGTTCAACATGTACTCGTCGGCGGATTACTCGGTTACCCCGCGCCCAATCTACAAGGCCGATGGACGCAAGATCCCGGACTGCTACAGCGAGCCGCCGGAACTGAGAGATGAGCTTCAGGAGCGCTTGGGGATTTTTCCGCTATTCCAGTTCTGGGGTCCGGGCGCTTCGATCCGGTCGAGTGAGTGGATCGCCGATGCATCGATGTTCATCCACCGGCGCCATCATCCCACGCTGACGCTTGTCTATTTGCCGCACCTCGACTACGCCCTGCAGAAACTGGGCCCCGGCCACGCCGGCATTCCGAGCGAGGTCGCCGAGATCGACCGCGTGGTGGGCCGCCTGCTCGACTACTTTGCGGGCGAGGGTGTGCGCGTTCTGATTGTCAGCGAGTACGGTATCGAGGAGGTCGACGCCGCCGTCCCCATCAACCGGGTGCTCCGTGAAGAGGGAGCCGTTCGAGTGCGCGAAGAGCTGGGGCTAGAGCTTCTCGACCCGGGCGCGAGCCGCGCGTTCGCCGTCGCGGATCATCAGGTGGCTCATGTTTACGTGCGAGATCCGGCGGATGTGAAACGTATCGCCGATATCTGCCGCCAGACACCGGGCGTGGACCAGGTGCTCGGCCGCGAGGCACAGGCCCAAGCTGGTCTCGCTCACCAGCGCTCGGGAGAGCTGCTGCTCGTCGCCGACTCTCGCCACTGGTTCAGCTACGACTATTGGCTCGACGATGACAAGGCGTCCGACTTCGCCCGCACCGTCGATATCCACCGCAAGCCGGGCTACGATCCGCTGGAGCTGTTCGTTGATCCGGCGATTCGTTTCCCGAAACTCGCGATCGGCTGGAGGCTTCTCAAGCGCAAAGCGGGCTTGCGAACGCTTCTCGATGTGATTCCGCTAGACGCCTCGCTCGTGCGAGGCTCCCACGGCCGCGTCGATCAGCCCGACCAGGCAAAGCCGATCTTGATCACCCAAGAAGATTCATCGGACCGGCCCGAGGAGATCCCGGTGACCGAGGTGCGCGACGTGATCTTGGAACAGCTCTTCGGCAAGTAGCCGGCGGCGACCAAGCTGCCCAGCTTGGCAGCGGCCCGCTAGTGTACGCCTTCCATCAGCTTGCGAATCGGTTTGGAGAAGGCCGCCAGCACCAGGCCGGCGGCGATGTTGACGACGCAGACCCAGGTAAAGAGTTCGGGCAGCGGCATGGCCTCGAAGAAGCCGGCAATCTGGCCGCCCATGAAGTTGCCTACGGCGGCGGCGAGAAACCAGACGCCCATGATCTGTCCGGCAATGCGCGGCGGAGCGAGTTTTGTCATCAGGCTCAGGCCGACCGGGCTCAGGCAGAGTTCGCCCAAAGTGTGCAGCAGGTAAGTTGAGGCCAGCCACAGCGGGCTGACCAGCGTGCCATCTTCGCCGCCGGAAACTATGGCGGCTCCAACCATCACCGCGAAGCCGGCGCCGACCAGCACCAGCGCGTAGGCGAATTTCAGCGGGCTCGATGGTTCCCGCTTCCCAAGCGATACCCACAGCCAGGCAAACACCGGAGCGAGCACGAGGATGTAGAGCGGATTGAGCGACTGGAACCATGTCGCCGGGAACTCTCCTCCCGCGTCCGCGGGCAGCACGGCGGCAATCGTGCTGCCCACGGTCCGCTCGGTCATGCGCTCGGCGAAGAGAGTGAGGCTCGAGCCGGCCTGTTCAAAGGCCGACCAGAACAAGGCCGCGACCCAGAACAGCACATAGATCGCGATGCCGCGATTTTTTTCCGCGCGCGTGAAGTTGCCGCCCCAGTACAGGGCGATGATGAAGAGCGTCGAACCGCCCGCCAGCAGCAGCAGGCGGCCGAGATGGGAGAAATCCACCAGAAAAGCGGAGAAAACCAGAACCAATCCCGCGATCCACAGGCCGCTACTCATTAGCGGCGAGCCGGAAGAGTCTGCTTGTTTTTCGGGCTTGGAGGGATGCAGCCCCGCCTGGCCCAGCCGCGCTCCTCCGAGCACGTACTGAAGCAGCCCGAAGAGCATCCCGACGCCGGCGGCGGCGAACCCCCAGTGCCAGCTATAGACCTCGCCCAGAGTTCCGCAGACCAGGGGACTAAAAAACGCCCCCAAGTTGATGCCCATATAGAAAATGGAAAACCCGGCGTCGCGCCGGACATCCTCCTCGGCGTAGAGCTGGCCGACCATGGTGCTGATATTCGGCTTGAGCAGGCCCGTGCCGATCACGATCAAGATGAGGCCGGTATAGAAAAACGGCAGACCCACCACGGCCAGGCTGAAGTGGCCCGCGGCGATGATGATGCCGCCGATCAGCACGGCCCGGCGCTGCCCCAGGATCCTGTCGGCGACCCAGCCTCCCGGCAGCGCAACCAAATAGACGGCGGCGGTGTAGAGACCGTAAAGGCCGGCGGCCTTGGAAACAGGAAACCCCAGCCCCCCGCGCCGGGAGTCGGTCATGAACAGCACCAGCAGAGCCCGCATGCCGTAGTAGCTGAAGCGTTCCCAGAATTCGGTGAAGAAGAGAGTGGTCAGGCCGCGGGGGTGCCCGGCGATGCCCGAGCGGTCGGTCGCGGTGGCGTCTACGGCGGACGCGCTCACTTGGTCTTCTTGTTCTGGCATGCAGGGCTCTCTCGTCGGTCCTGGTGGCGGTTTTTCGCGGCCGAAAGCGATTCATCCCCGTTGGTCGGGCGCCGCGGACTGTCACCAGTCTTTTCACAGCCCAGGCACGCGTGTCAAGTTCCGGCCGGCCGTGTGAGCTACGCGATGAGCCGCCGTCTGTCTTAGCATTTGGCGAAGAAACAGATGCCATCTCGCTGGGCTCTCAGGCTCACGGCGTCCCCGATCGCAACCGCCCCCCCGTCAATGCGTGCGGTCAGGCGGGGGCCCTCGTCGAGTTCGATGAGCGCGATTTGAAAGGGCAGATCTTTTTCAAAAGGCTCGGCGGCGGCGTGCAGCGTGGTATGCGAATAGACGGTTCCGTTGCCGCTTAGAGTGACGGCTTCGACTCGCTCGCCCGAACGGTCGCCCGAACAGACGTGACCCGGCGGGTGTTTGAGATACACCTTTCCCGTATCCAAACAGCGATAGCCCGTCATGCCGAAAAAATTCCCACCACGCTCGTTGCGCCCGAGCCGCCAAGATTCTGTGTCAAACCGATGCCGGATTTTCTCAGCTGCCGCTCGCCGCACTCGCCGCGAATTTGCCCGACCACTTCACAGATTTGCGCCACACCGGTGGCGCCCACCGGGTGCCCCTTGGACTTGAGACCTCCGCTGGTGTTGATGGGTTTTTCGCCGTCCAGAGCCGTGAAGCCGTCCAGCGAGGCCGGCCCGCCTTGGCCTCTGGGCACGAAGCCCAGATCTTCGAGCGCAATGATCTCGGCGATCGTAAAGCAGTCGTGCACTTCGGCGAAATCAATGTCGCCCGGGCTTACGCCGGCCGTTTCGTAGGCCTTGCGCGCCGCGGCCTTCACGGCTGAAAAGGTTGTGATATCGTCTTTGTCTTCCAGCGCCAAAGAGTCCGAGGCTTGGGCCACGGCGCGAACCCTCACCGGCTTGCCGGTAAACTCGGCCTCCCGCTCCGCGGGGCAGATCAGCACCGCGGCGGCTCCGTCGCTAATCAGCGAGCAATCATAGAGCCCTAGCGGTTCGGCGATCATGCGCCCGGCGAGCGCTTGTTCGATCGTAATCGGCTTGCGCAGGTGTGCCAGCGGATTCTTCGCTCCGTTGGCATGATTCTTCACAGCGACCGCCGCCAGATGTTCGCGCGTTGTGCCGTACTGATGCATGTGCCGCTGAGCGATCATGGCAAACAGCGAAGGGAACGTAGCTCCGGCCGAGACTTCGCCTCCGAGGTCTCCGGCCGCGGCCAAAATGTCGGTGGTCCGCGCGATCGTCTGCGTGCTCATCAATTCAACGCCAATCACCAGCACGAGGCCGAGTTGGCCGGCGGCTACGGCGCCGGCGGCGTGATAGAAGGCCGAGCCGCCCGAGGCGCAGGCCGCCTCGAACCGGGTGCAGGGAACGCCTTCCAGGCCCAGCGCCGAGCCAACGCAGGCCGCCAGGTGGCTTTGTCCGGCGAAGGAAGGTCCGGCGAAATTCCCCAAGTAGAGCGCCTCGACTTGAGCCGCCGCCGCGCCCGCCGCCTCAATGCACCGCCCGCCGGCCTCCTGGGCCAAATCGCGGATGGTAAGCTCGGAGTGGACTCCGAACCGTGTCATGCCTGTCGAAACAATCGAGACCGGTTTCACGGCGCCGGCGCCACGCCTGGCCGGGCAGCCGCCGTGTCATCGCCGGGTCCGGCCCTATGTTGAGAGTGCCTCGCCATGGGGAGCGTATTTATTGTTGCACGTTTGGGGCGAAATTCCGTCTTGACTTAGAGAGGAGCATGTTGAGACGGGTATGTCCCCAGTGGCGATTGCAAGCCTGATGGAAGCCGAACCCTACTCTCCGGCAAGTGCTGAAGCGCGGATTTCGGCCGACGGTGAGTTCGTCGAGGAAAATCTGAGGCGGGTCTTCCGGCTCATCTATCGCGTGGTGGGCAATGTGCCCGACGCCCAAGATCTGACCCAAGAAGCGTTCATCAAGGCTCTGCGCCGCCGCTCGCAGCTCAAGGATCCGCAGAAGGCCTCGCAGTGGCTTGGCCGCATCGCGGTCAACACGGCGCTGGACTTTGTCCGCCAGCGCAAACGCGTCCAATTCGAACAGCTGGACAAGGCGCCGGAAATTTCCACCGAAACGCCCGAACAAGCCCTGCTGCGCGGCGAAAAGCGCAGATACATTGAGGACGGCCTGCGTTTGCTCACCGGACGGGAACGCGCGGCACTCATGCTCAGGGATATCGAGGGGCTGCCGGCGGCCGAAGTCGCGCGGCAGTTGGGCTGTTCGCCCGCCACCGTGCGCTCGCACATCGCCAACGCGCGGGTGAAGTTCCGGAAGTATGCCAAGGGGCGGCGGCCATGAGTCTGCTCTATTGGGGACATCCGGCGGAAACCAGCCTGGCCCTGTTCGCGGGGGGCGAGTTGGGCCCTCTCTCGCGCTGGCGTATCGAGAAACACTTGCAGGACTGCGCGAGTTGTCAGCACATTGTCGCCGACTTCTTCCATCTGCAGAGTGACCTGAGTGAATTGTCTTTGCTGCCGGCGCTGGACTGGGACGCCATGACGGCGGAAATTTGTGAGCGAGCCGCCGAAACCGCGCCCAGCGAGCTGGCGCCCCGCCCATTCCTCTCGCCTCCGATGATGTGGCGATACGGGCTGGTGACGGCCACGCTGTTCTGCGCCTTCGTCGTCGTTCGGCAGTTCCCGTTCGAGAAAAGTCCGCAAGAGTCAGCGCTGAGCGCCATGCTCGCCGAACAGGACGCACCGCTCGTCCAGGAAAAGCTCTCGATCCTCGAAGATGCCGATGACGCCCTGAAAGATACCGGCGAGACCCTGAAAGGCGCCAGCCGCCTGAGTGGCCCGGTCGCCGCGATGGCGCCTCAAGAAGAAGAGATCCAGGCAGCGGAATCTCAAGAACGAGCAACACGCGAAATTTCCGTCGTCGGGCAATCGCGAGGATTCGCATCGGCGGCTAAGCCCGCCACGGCCAGTTCTGCTTCGGCTCCGGGCGATCCTCGATCCGTGAGGTGGCAGGTAGCACCCGAGCAAGATGTCAACGCTCAAGATATGATCACCCGAGGCGCGCCTGCACGCGCACCCGCACCGGCCCCCGCCAACGAGTCCGCCTTCCTGAAGAAAGCCGTCTTGGCGCCGGTCAAGAATCAGCCCGCCGAGCCCCCCGCCAAGTCCGGGGAGGCAAGGAAGCGAGCGCTAACGAAGCGAGAGTTGGGCGGCGAGTATCGCGCCGAATCGCCCGAGGGCCGGCTGAGAGACGCGACTCAGAAAATCGTGATCGCGGCGGATACAACCGGCAGGGAAATCGCGTCCGCCGACGCGCCCGAGCCGGTTCGTGTCGCTGAAGCCGCCGGGACCATCGAGAATTTCCAGACCAAGTCCCAGATTCAGCCCCAGATTCGGCCCCAGATTCGGACCGACGACGAGTCAGCGGCGGACGCTGGCGCCGGCGTCCGAACGGTGAATCAGCGGAAGGAAACCAATGAGGCCACTGAGAAACGGAAATCCGTTGTCATGTCCAGGGCGGTGGCCAGCGAGACGGAAAATCCGCTGGCCGCGCCAGCCAGTTCGGTCATCGCCTCAGCCAGTTCGTTGCGCCCGCCCGGACTGGGGGCGGCAGGACGGGGGGCAGCAGGACCGGGGGTGCCAGGACGGAGCGCATCCGCGCCGGCAATGGTGATTGGCGGCAATCTCTCGATCATCCCCGTATCTTTGGAAGGCTCGGAAGTCGGCGTGACCGCCGACGGCTGGCTTCGTGTTCGCCACCTGGATGCAAGGACCGGCAACGTGATGATTACGGATATTTATGTTCAATAGCCTTACAGGAACCCGCGCCCTCGTGGTGATCTGGCTGGCGATGATCGCCAGCAGCGGCCTGTCCCCTGCGCAGACGCCCGCGAGCGGACCGGCGGCGCTCTGGAGCGATCCGGCCAAAGCAGTTCGCCTCGATGTGGGCCAGAACATTCCCCTCACAATCGAGGAGCGGGATCTGAGCGCCACCAAAATCCAGATTCTTGGCGCGGTTATGATCATTGATCTGCGCTGCCGCTTGACGCTTCGCAACCAGAGCGATCAGTATTTGCGCGGCCTCACCCTGAGCATCGTCGCCCAACAGGTCACACCCGGCGGCCAGGCGACGGTCGCTTTGCCGGGATTAAACATCGAGCCGGATGCAACCGTGCCCGTCCGCGTCGATTTGCGCCTCGTGCGGCCGTTTCCTCCTCGAGAGAAACATGCCGTCTCGGTGGAGGTCGACGGGGTCTTGTTTTCCGATCTGAGCTTCCCCAATCTAACGTTCCGGGGCCCGGATCGTTTCCAGTCCCGGCGCAAGCTGATGTTTTGGGACAAAGAAGCAGAGCGCGACCGCCGGCACTTCAAGTCCCTGCTGGCCGGGGGCGGAAAGAGAAGGCTGGAGAAGGGTCTGCGCGCAAGCCTGGAGCGGCAGCGGCGGCGTCCGCGCTTGGCGGTTCGCCTGGAAATGGATCTGGCGAACCGGCTGAAACGGGCACTCAGCGCCCCGCTGCGCAAACAGATCCGCCTGGCACTGCTGAAACTGGAAGAAGCGCCGCTGGAGATGCTCTCGGGCACCTCGCTGGTGCGGGGTTCGAGAGCCCAGTCGCCGGAGGTCATCGTCCGCAACGCCTCACCCAAGCCGGTGAAGTATTTCGAACTGGGCTGGCTGGTCAGCGACGGCAAGGGAACGCGTTACACGGCCGGGTCGGTGCCGGCCTCGCCGGATGGGCCGCGTTTGGCGCCGGGCGGGAAAACGGCCGTTCGTTCGCGGCGGGCGTTCGCGTTCCGGCCCCGTTCCGCCCCTGCCGGCGGCGGATTCAGCATCAGCGCGATGAGCGGTTACGTCCGGCAGGTGGAATTTGAAGACGGCAGTCTGTGGATACCCAGCCGCGAAAGTCTTGAGAAATCCTCGCTGACCGCCGCCACGCCGGTTTCAGTCGAAGAGCAGCGCCTTTCGGCCCTCTACCGCGACCACGGGCTCGACGCGCTGGTCAGCGATCTGGGCAAATTCTAGCCGGTGTGGGCTATCGGGAGGATGGCGTTTCGCGCGCCTTGGCGTCTTCCCCGCGCCGGTTGAGCAGATACGCGCCCGCCCCCACAAGCAGCAGCGCGATCCACTGCGTCGTGCTCAGCGGTCCGTCGAACAGAAAGTTTCTGGGCGACTCGGCCCGCAAGAACTCGACCCCGAAGCGGAAGCTGGAGTAGAGCACCAGGTACCAGCCGAGAATCGTGCCCGCGCGGTGGGGCCTGGCGAAAAGTTTCCAGAGGACCAAACCGACCGCGAATGTGCCGAGCGCCTCGTAGATCTGGGTCGGATGCAGATGAACACCGAGCGGCACGCCGGTTAGGGCGCGGGCATGCGGATCGGTGAACATCACGGCCCAGGGAAGCGAAGAAGGCTTGCCCCAGCAGCAGCCGGCGGCGAAACATCCCAGCCGCCCGATCGAGTGACCGATCGCCGCGGCCGGCGCGAACGTGTCGGTGGCTTCGAGTCCGCCAATCCCTTCTTTGCGGCAATACCAGAAGGCAGTCGCCAGCGCCGCCAGAAGACCACCGTAGAAGGTGCCGCCCGCCTGCAGCCAGCTTGAGGAGAAAAGCCGGCCGGGGTCTTCGAGGTACACATCCAGGTCGGCGAAGGTCATGAAGATCTTGGCGCCGGCGATGGCGGCTAGTGCGACATAGACGCCGAGGTTGCTCATTTTTTCGGGGTCGAGCCCCTGGCGCTGAGAGAGCTTGCCGAGCAGATAAAGTCCCACAAGAAAGCCCGTGGCCACCAGCAGACCGTAGGTGGGCAGCGAGAAGGAGCCGATCGTGAACAGGCGGGGACACATGGACGGTTCAGGCCGGATTCGAGTCCGTTTCGGCCCGCGAGGCGCCGAACGACTCTAACAATAACAAAGCGGCTCCGGTGGTAATCGCGCTGTCGGCGACGTTGAAGGCAGGCCAGTGATACGAGCCGATGTAGAAGTCCAGGAAATCCGTGACATAGCCGTACAGGAGGCGGTCATGAAGGTTTCCGGCCGCCCCGGCGAGTATCATGGTAAGGCTTGTCAGTGAGCGCCAGTTCAACGGCCCGGCGCTCCAGAAGAGGTATCCCACCAGCGCGACCGCCGCCGCGGAAAACAGCGGAATGAGGTAGGTCTTGACCACCGGGTCCGAGTCGGCGAACAAGCTGAAGGCAATGCCGGTGTTGCGTGTGTGCACCAGGTTAAAAAACCCGTCCACGACGACCTTGGCGTCGTGGAGCGCCATCCCCGAGCTGATTGATGACTTCGTCACGCGATCCAAGGCAATAACCGCGGCGGCCAAGGCCAGATACGGCAAGCGCTTGCGAATTCGTGAAAAGCCCATCGAAGTCATAGAACGGTCGCGGCGCGGCCGCGGACACCCCGCCAGTCGGCGGGGTGTCTCCAGTCTAACCTACGCCGCCTCTGACAGACGGGGGAATTACGGGCATCGTCTTGATAAAGTTTGGTAGGGCAGGGTAACATAGAAGATGGGAGAGTTCGCCGGATGTTCCGAATTCTGGGAAAGGCGGATTTTCCGGTAACGCACAGCGCATCTGCCTCGTCTCTTGCCTAGGTAGCAAGAATTTCGTGGAATCGAGTACAGCGTGGCCATGAACGAATCGCAAACCCCACAAGACCAACTGCCGGAGCGGACCCCGTCTCCAGCCAGCGGCGGAGAGATCGCCGGAAGCACGGGCGGAGACAAACGCACCCCGGCTTTCAGTTCGTGGGTGATTGAGTCGATCAGCGAACCGTGGTACCGTTCCGTCCCGAAGCAGATTCGCGAAATGCTGTCGGCCAAGGAGCCCGAAGCCCCGCTTCCCCGGTACCGGGCCGCCGAGCCGGGCGACGAAGGATTCAGTTCCATGGTCCTGGCCTCGGTCCACGAGCCTTGGTATAGGAGTCTGGTCGCCAGTCTGCGCAGCAGCGCGGAAGAGAAGAAATTGCCGCCGCTCAAGCTGACCGCGCGGCCGGTCGCGGTCAAGAGCATATGGGGCGCCTACGACAACAAGAAATCGGGCGTATCGTCATCGTTGATCGCGCACTGTGCCTTCGTGACGGCGGTCTTCTTGCTGTCGGCCACGCCGGTGATACAAAACGCTCTGAAGGGCTCGGTGACGCTGGTGATCCCGGTGGATATTTCGGCCTACGTCAAGCTCAACATGCCGGCCGAGGGTAAGGCCGGCGGCGGTGGCGGCGGTGGACTGAGTTCGCCGCTGGCGGCGAGTAAAGGCAAGCGGCCCCGCTTTGCGATGCGGCAGTTCGCCCCTCCCACGCCGGTGCCCGTCAACGAGAACCCCAAACTCTCGGTTGAGCCCACGCTGCTGGGACCTCCTCAGTTGCAAGTGCCTAACGTGAATATGGCCGTCTTCGGCGATCCCTTGGCCGCGATTGGCCCTCCCTCGGCGGGCCCTGGTTTCGGCGGCGGCATCGGCACTGGCCGGGGAACCGGTATCGGCTCGGGGAGGGGCGGCGGTTTCGGACCTGGGTCGGGTGGCGGCGCCGGTGGGGGCGTCTTCCGTGTCGGCGGCGGCGTCAGCCCTCCGCGGCTGGTCAAGAAGATTGAACCAGAATACTCCGAGGAAGCTCGCAAGGCCAAGTATCAGGGCACGGTCGTGCTGGCGATTGAGGTTTGGGAAGACGGCCGGGCGCACGCCATCCGCGTCATACGCACCTTGGGCCTCGGGCTCGACGAGAAAGCGATCGAAGCCGTCGTGCAATGGCGCTTTATTCCTGGACAGAAAGATCGCAAACCGGTTCGTGTCGCCGCCACCATCGAAGTCAACTTCCGCCTGCTCTAGCCTGCTTTTCTCATCACCTGGCGATACGAAGTGCGCGACGTCCCGTCCCTTCGCGCCCAGCGCGATAGCACGCGGGAGCGGGCCTGGCTCCAGTCCCCCACTTCCCGCCCTGGACCGTTCCGCGGTTGAACCAGTATCCTGAGCAAGAGCCGCCGGTCGCTGGCGCGCCAGCGAGTTGCCTGCCTGCTTCTGCCATCCCCTCAACCCTCTTCGGCCCGGTCACGCGGCTGACCCGTTTCAGATGGCCCGCGCCGCCCGATAGACTGGAATCATGCAGCCGGACGAACTGGTCGAGTATATCGCCTCCCAGCCGCGGGGCCGCGTCGATTTTCGCCATCTCGCCAAGCAGCTTCGAGCCAAAGGAAAGAAGCGGCTTGCTCTTCAGCGGGCCGTCGGCCAGCTCGCCGAACGGGGCCTGCTGGTGGAATTCCGCGCCGGCCACTACGCCGTGCCCAACTCAGATTCTGAATTCACTAGCGGAAGACTGCGGCGGCATCGCGATGGTTTCGGTTTCGTGATCCCTGACAAGCCGCTGCCCGGCGGCGCGGACGTGTTCATCCCGCCGCCGGCCCTCGGCGAAGCGATGAACGACGATCGCGTCTTGGTCCGGATAACGCGTATCGGAGAAGACGGCCGCGCCGACGGCCGGATCGAGAAAATCCTCAAGCGTACGCACCAGTTTATCGTTGGCATGTTTCGCTATGCCGAAACCGGCTGCTTTGTTGCACCGCACGACGAACGGCTTCGCGACCCGATCGCCATTACGGCCGGCCACGAGCTTCCTTCCGGTCAGGAGCAGGCCGAACGCCTCGGCGATCTTCCTCCGCCCGAGGTTCGTTCGGCGCGGGAACTCGACGGGATGATCGTCACCGTCGAAGTAACGAGTTTTCCAATTGGCTTGGAATTGGCGCGCGGGCGGGTGGTTGAGATCCTCGGCCAGAGTTCGGATTTCGGTATTGATGTAGAGATCATCATTCGAAAATTTCACCTCCCGCACCGCTTTCCCAGCCAGGTGAGGGACGAAGTGGGTCTTCTCTCGGGAAGCCTCGATCCGCTGGCGCTGGCCGGGAGGCGCGATTTTCGTGATCTCGATGTCGTCACCATCGATGGAGAAAGCGCCCGGGACTTTGATGACGCGGTATGGGTGCGGCGTCTGGAGAACGGGAATTTCGCTCTCCAGGTGCACATTGCCGATGTCAGCCACTACGTCCGGCCGGGCTCGGCGCTCGACCAGGAAGCTCGGCTGCGGGGAACCAGCGTGTACTTTCCCGACCGCGCCGTGCCCATGCTGCCCGCGGAACTCTCCACCGGTATCTGTTCGTTGAACCCCAAAGCCGGCCGTCTCGTGCTTTCGGCCCTAATGGAGATCGACAAGAAGGGCAACGTGACGGCGGCCGAGTTCTGCCGCGGCGTCATCCGAAGCGCCGAGCGCATGACCTACGCCGATGTCTTCCGAATTCTCGATGGCGACGAAGAGGCCAGACATCGCTACCGGCCGCTGGTGGAAAATTTCGAGCGGATGAAGGAGTTGGCCTTGATCTTGAACCGGCGGCGGAATCGCCGGGGTTCGATCGATTTCGACCTGCCCGCGGCCGAGATCGAATTCAACGAAACAGGCGAAATGGTCGGAGTCGCGGCCGCGGAACGCAACATCGCCCATCGCATTATTGAAGAGTTTATGCTGACGGCCAACGAAGCGGTGGCTCGCCATATCGAAGACCGTGGCGCTGGGTCGCTTTACCGGATTCACGAGAAACCCGATGTCCGCCGTGTCGTGGATTTCGAGCAAGTGGCCGGCAGCTTCGGCTATTCACTCGGTGTCGATGTTCCTCACAGGCGGTTCCAGCCGGAGCGCCGGCGTGGCGGAGAACCTCGCCGCCGGGCGGGCACTCTCGCCGCCAGCACCGAGATCGATATCACGCCTCGTCACTATCAGAAGCTCATCAAGAAGGTCGAGGGCAAGCCCGAGGAGCGCATCATCAGCTACCTCATGCTGCGCTCTCTCAAGCAGGCGCGCTATAGCGACGAGAACGGAGGCCATTTCGCGCTTGCCACCGCTTGCTATACGCACTTCACGTCGCCGATTCGGCGCTATCCCGACCTCGTCGTGCATCGTATCTTGAAGGCGCTGATCGATGCTGCCGATCCCGGCGCGGCCGGCGCCCCCGGCGCTTCCCCTGTCGCGGCCGGCCCCTATCCGGCCACCGAGCTTGGCGTCATCGGACAGGAAACCTCGTTCACCGAGCGCCGCGCCGCCGAAGCCGAGCGGGCGCTGCTCAACTGGAAAAAGGCGAAATTCATCGAGGCGCGTCTGGGAGATGAGTTCGACGCCGTCGTGATTCAGGTCGTCAAAGCCGGACTGATCGTCGAGCTGATCGATTTCTTCGTCGAAGGCTTGGTTCCGATCGAAACGCTCCCCCGGGGACGATTCCGGTACAACGAAAACCTGCGGGCGCTCGTCAACCCGAAGACCAAGCAGAAGTTTTCGATCGGTGACCATGTCCGCGTCCGCGCCGAGAGAGTCACCTTCGAGGGAATGAGAGCCGAGTTTGCCTGTTTGCCGCAAAAGAACCCCACAAAAGCCCCCCAAAAGGTCCCGAAAAAGAGCAGAGCCAGGCAAGGGACATCGCGGTGATAATCCATACAGTTTGCTAGCATATAATGGGCAGCGGCCAGAGCGCCGATCGACTCGAAGACGGAATCCCCCGCGGGATCAGAGGCCGCCAAGCGTCATGGGCACTACGGTTGTCCTTCCTGAAATCGAACAAGAAGTCACCACCGGCGGCGAGTCGGAAGACCAGCGTGAGCCTCTCTACCATGTGATCCTTCTCGATGACAACGACCACACCTACGAATACGTGGTCGAGATGCTTACCAAGATCTTCGGGTTCTCCGAGGAGCGGGCCTACGAGTACACCGTCAGTGTTGACACCCACGGCCATACAAGACTAGTCACCTGCGCGCTCTCGGAAGCCGAGAAGAAACGGGATCAGGTCCACTCCTACGGCCCGGATTGGCGGCTGGAGCGTTCGATGGGTTCGATGGCCGCGCTGGTCGAACCAGCCGAGTAAGCCCAGCCGACCAAGGGCCCAGAGGCAGCGGCGCGCGTATCGCAAAGGTGGGAGTCGACATGAAATCCCAAGGCTTGACCCGCAATCAGGTAAACTCTCTTCCTCGCCGCCGGGACCTATTTTCGATCCCCGCCGCGGCGGGCCTCGCCGCCGCGCTGCCCCGAGCCGGGCGCGCGAAACTGCCGGTCATGGATGAGCACGACCCGGCCAACATCAAGCTCTGCCGCCGGCTCAAGGCCACCATCAGCGACGACGACCTCCTGTTCCTCAGCCAACTCGGTCTCCGCTGGGCGCGAGTCAATTTCCATCCCGTCGCCGATCTGGACTTCATGGCCCAAACACAGCGCCGCTACGGCCGCTACGGGATCAAGATCTTCTCCGGCGTGCACTACGCCTACCGCGAGCTGGACGTCCAGCTCGGCCGGCCTGGCCGCGACAAGCACATCGAGACCTACCACGGATTCCTGCGCAACTGCGGCCAACTCGGCATCGGCGTCTCGTGTTACGACTTCCATCCGGCGAATACTTACACCACGGCCGTCATCAAGACCCCGCGCGGCTACAAGGCGCGTGAGTTCAAATTATCGGATTTCCGAAACAAGGTGGAAAAGCAGCGCTTTGAGCGCGAGTATCCCGCCGAGGAAATCTGGGATCACTACACCTACTTCATGCAAGCCGTTCTGCCGGTGGCCAAGGAGGCGGGCGTGAAGCTGGCGCTGCATCCCGACGACCCGCCGCTGGCGATGATGAACGGCGTGGGCAAGATCTTCGTTCACTACGACGGCTACCGGCGCGCCGAAGAGATTTCAGAATCAATCGACGGCAAGGGAAGCCCGCATTGGGGGCTCACGTTCTGCGTCGGCACGTGGTCGGAAGGCGGCGACAAGATGGGCAAGAACGTCTTTGAGATGATCCGCGATTTCGGCGCCAGAGGCAAGATCCTGGGCGTCCACTTTCGCAACGTCAGCTCCCCGCTGCCCCACTTCCACGAGACCTTCCTCGACGAGGGCTACATGGATATGTACCAGGTCATGAAAAGCCTCCGCGAGGTCCGCTACAACGGCACGATCGTGCCCGACCACATCCCCGAGTTTTCAGGCGACCGGGGCATCCGGGGCGCCGGTACCGCCTACACGATCGCCTATATGCGGGCCTTGCTGAGGCGTGCGAACGAAGAAGCGGGCTAGAGCCAGTCGTGGCTAGGCCACCCCGGCAATCCCCTCCCGCCGAGCCCGGGGTAGAATCTGGGTTGCCGTTAGACAACCGCACCGTTTGCCCGTACCATGAATTTGATGTCCCTCTTGTCGTTCCGCCCCTCTCGATGCGCTGCCCTAGCCCTCCTGCTCATCGCCGCGCTCTTACTGCCTGCCGCGGCTCCGGCCGAAACCGTCCACTTTCGATTTGATCCTCCCGATGGCGAACTGCGTCTGGTGACTCACAAGCGGACCCGCGTGACCGAGATGGGTTCCCGCAAAGATACCGATGTCAGCGAAGGCCGCGAGCGCTGGATATTCGGCAAAACCAAAAACGGTTATAGCGTCCGATCGTATATTCTGTCCTCGTCCATCAGCCGCAACGGTCATCCGATCGCCAGCCCGATGCTCACCGCGATGGCGGGAATCGAGCTCACCTATTCGATTGACGGCAACGGCCAAATCCAGAGCGTCGAGGGCTATCGCGCCTTGCTCGGCAATGTCAGCAAGAAGTTCCCGCCTCAACTGATGCAGATGCTGACCCCGCTCTTTGACGAGGGCGGCTTAATTCGAAAAGACAAGGCCGACTGGCAAGCGCGCATCGGCCGGTTGGCCGGCAAGAAGGCCGAGATCGGTGAGACCTGGATGGCGGCCGAACCGTTCGCCCTGCCGGCCGGCGGCTCCGCGGAGGTCCACTCGGCGACGCGTCTCGACGGCTGGACCGAGAGCGAAGGCCATCGCTGCGTGCGTTTGAGGGTCGCCTACCACAGCGACGCGGCCGAGCTGGCGAAATTCGCCGGCGAGAGCGTCGTGAGCGCCGCCGACAGTACCGCCGAGAGCACCGCCGGCAGCACCGCGCCCGATCCGGCGGCGGTTCCCCGGCCCGCCTCGTCACTCACGATCGTCGGCGAGGGGGAGCGAGTGATCGATCCCGCCACGATGATTATCTACTCGGAAAAAATCGTGCGAACCTTGACCATGGAGGCCGAGCTTCCGGGCAAGGGCCTGACCGCGATCAAGGTGGTTGAGACCCGCGAATATTCCACCGCGAAAGCTCAATAGCCGCCTCACTTTCGGCGAATCACCACACCGGGCAGCGCGCCGGTGGGCTCGCCGTTTCCGGCCACCGCCACGCCATTGACCAGCACGAAGTCCACACCTTCGGAATACTGATGCGGCTTGAAGAACGTCGCCCGGTCCCGCACCTTGTCTGGATCGAGAATGACCACATCGGCCCAAAAACCTTCCAGGAGCAGACCCCGGTCGAGAATGCCCATGATCTTCGCCGGCAACGATGTCGACGAACGAATGGCGTGTTCCAGGGAAATCGCATTGCCTTCGATAGCATAGCGATGAATTTTCCGGGGGTAGGAGCCGTAGAAGCGGGCATGCACGGGACCGTCGCCGGGAAGCGTCACCGCCGCGTCGGTCGAGGTCGCCATCCAGGATTGCGCCATCAGCAGTTTCAAGTCTTCTTCCCACACCGAAAAACCTCGCAGCCTGGCGCCGCCGTGACGATCGCGGTAGCCTTCGTACTGCATCTCAAGCGCCATCTCAACCGCGCCGATGCCGCGCGCCGCGGCCAAATCCCCGAGGCTGCGGCCAATGAACGAGTTGTCGGGGTGATCGAAAACCACGATATTCTCAGCGCCCCCGCGGCGCGACATTTCATAGGCGATGTCACGGCGCACCTTCCCGGCTTCGGCCGCATCCTCCATCGTGCGCCGCAGCGCCGCTCCGTAGTCGGCGTCCTTCGCTTCCTCGCCCTCGGCCAGCGGATCGATCCCTACCGCCCAACCGGGAATCAGCACCATCGTGCCGTCGCCGCCGGTCGAATGATAGGGATATTGATCGGCCCAGACGTCGACGCCCTGGTTTCTCGCGTGGCCAATGAGCCGGATCGCTGCTCCGGCCGTCCCCCAGTAGTGGGCGCCCATGGCTTTCAAGTGCGAGCAAACCACCCGCGCGCCGGTCGCCTTGCCGATCTCGATCGTTTCCTGAATGGCGTCGAGCATGGTCGGCAATCCGTTCTCATGCTGGCTCGCCAAGAACCAGTCGGGCTCGGTCGACTCACTGCGCTGATGCGCGATGTACACTCCGTGAAATGGAACGATCGCTTCGGTCAGGGCGATGAGCTCCGCCGTCGTGCTCCAGATGCCGGGGACGTATTCCAGACCGGCGGTCATACCCCATGCTCCGGCCTGCATGCCCTCCCGCACCATCTGCCGCATCTGGCGGATTTCGGCCGCCGTGGCTTCACGCTTGTAGTTTTCGCCCAGCGCAATCCGCCGAATCCGGTTGTGTCCAACCATCAGCGCAACGTTCGGCCCGGTGCCCAGGCGCTCGAGGTCCTCTCGCTGCTTCAAGATGGGCCACGCGCCGAAGCCGTCTGGATTCACCACCACGGTGGTAATCCCCTGGGTCACGAGATTCGGCGCGGCCCGCCGGTTTGCTTCGCCCGAAGCCAGTCCCCGATCCGCATGAGAATGCAGGTCGATGAAACCGGGGACGACGAGCTTGCCCTCGGCCTCGATTACGCGGACGGCGGTCGCTTCGCCGAGTGGTCCCACGGCGGCGATTCTGCCGTCCCGAATGCCGACATCGGCCGGAATCCAGGGATTGCCCGTGCCGTCGAGAACGCGCCCGCCCCGGATGAGCAAGTCGAACGGCTGCTGAGCCCAGGCCCGTCCCGCCAAGCCCTGAGCCGTCAAACAGACCACCGCACCCGCGCTCAGCAGAACAAGGCGGCGAACAATCACTTGCCAAGCCGATCTCATATTTGTCCGTCCCCTAGCCCGCATTTCTCATCACGTGGCGAAGCGAAGTGCGTGAGAGGCCCGTCAGTACGAGGCGCGCGCCGCTTGACGAGCGCAGGCGTACGTGGCAGTACGTTGAGCACGGCGAGCAAGCGCAACGAAGTAATGGCGGGCCTCTCATGTGCTTCGGTCGTCCAGTGGTGAGAAATGCGGGCTAGCAGCCCGACTTCTACCACCGGCTGCTACCCCCGGCGTTTCTCCTTCCCCCGCCGCAGCTCTTCCAGCCGCTCGCCGATTCGTTTTTCAATGCCCCGGTCGGTGGGATGGTAGTAGCGCCGCCCGGCCAGCGAAGCGGGCAAGCATTCCATGTCGGTGATGGCGCCTTCTTGCTGGTGGGCGTGCTGGTAGCCTTTGCCGTAGCCCCACTCTTTCATCGAACGGGTCGCGGCGTTGCGCAACTGCATGGGCACTGGCTCGGCGGCTGTGCGTTCGGCGTCCTTCTTGACTTGATTGAGGGCTTGGTAGACTGCGTCCGACTTCGGCGCGATGGCCAGATAGACGGCGGCTTGCGCCAGCGCGAGATCGCCTTCGGGCTCGCCGAGCAGCCGGAAGGCCTCGACGGCGGCGAGGGCTTGCTCCAGAGCACGCGGGTCGGCCAGACCAATGTCTTCCGACGCCATGCGGACCAGCCGGCGGCCGATATAGAGGCGGTCCTCGCCTGCTTCGAGCATGCGTCCGAGCCAGTAGAGCGCCGCGTCCGGGTCGCTCGAGCGCACCGACTTGTGCAGCGCGGATATGACGTTGAAATGCTCCTCGCCGCTCTTGTCGTGGCGCGGTATCTTGCGCTCGAGAACGGCCGAGAGGAGATCTTCGGTAACCGCGTTTCCTTGCGCCGAGAGGACTGCGGTCTCCAGGGTCTGAAGCGCCGCGCGCGCGTCGCCGCCGGAAAACAGCGCCATGCGTCGCAGCAAGTCATTCGGGACCGGGACGCCGGCGCCGCCGAGTCCGTGTTGCTGGTCGTCGAGCGCGCGGCGCAGGATGCGCAGCATTTCCTCGGGCGTGAGCGGGCGCAAGATGTGGACCTGGCAGCGCGAGAGCAGAGCCGAGATCACTTCAAAGGACGGATTTTCCGTCGTGGCCCCAATCAGCGTCACGTCGCCCTGCTCGACATAGGGCAGGAAAGCGTCTTGCTGCGCTTTGTTGAAGCGATGAATTTCATCGACAAAAATAATGGTGCGCATCCCGCCGCGATGGGCGCGTTGGGCGGCGGCCATAACGGCCTTGACGTCCTTAATGCCGCTGAGCACGGCGCTGAAGGGCACGAATTGGCAGCGGGTCTTCCCTGCGATAATGCGCGCAAGTGTCGTCTTGCCGGTGCCCGGAGGACCCCACAGGATCATCGAGCCGAGACGGTCGGTCTCAATCGCGGTGCGCAGCGGTTTGCCGGGACCGAGCAGGTGCTCCTGCCCGACGAAATCGTCGAGGGTCTCTGGACGCAGGCGGTCGGCCACAGGCCTGTCGGCACCGGCATCTTTCCGGTTGGGCTCGATGGACTCGAACAGACTCATCGGCCCGCTCTCCCGCTCGCCTTCCGTGAATTTCCATCGCGCGTCCCGCGCTGCCGTGATGCCTCATAGAGCATAATGGCGGCCGCGGCGGACACGTTCAGCGACTCGACCCCGCCGGTAGCAATCCGCAACGGACGGGAAGCGCTGGTCAGAGCGGCGCTCACGCCGCGCGATTCCGACCCGAAAACCAGCATACTGGGCTGGCTAAGGTCAGTGCTTCGCGGGTCGTCCCCCGCCGCCGGCGAGGCGGAAAAGATGGCCACTCGCCGTTGCCGGCACTCGGCGGCGCAAGTCTCGGCGTCGATGCCGGCAAGAAAAGGCAGACGGAAGAGCGAGCCCGCCGAGGCGCGCAAGGTTTTCGGATTGGCCGGGCTGACGGTTCCCTTGAGATAGACGATGCCGGTCGCTCCCAGCGCCTCGGCGCTGCGGGTCATCGTGCCGGCGTTGCCCGGATCCCGCACCCCGTCGAGCACGACGACCAGGGCCGGGGGGCGGAACAGCTCGTCCATCCGCCAGAGGGGCGGTTCGACGATCGTCAGCACGCCCTGGCTGGTTTCGGTGCTGGCCAGACCGGCGAACAGGTCGGGCGCGACGATCTTGACCGGCGGCGGCGAGCGGCCCTCGAAGCGCTCCCGCAACGCCGGCCAGGCGGGTTCGGAACAAATCACCGCGCGTATGCCAACACCGCTGCGAAGCGCTTCGTCAAGCAAGTGAACCGATTCGGCGACCCAGCCGCCGCCAGGCATGGCGCCGCCGCTGGCGACGGCCCGGCGAATCTGCTTCAGCAAGGGGTTCGCCGCGCTGCTGAGGGGCTGAGCCGTGATGCTCACAACGCCATCCTATCAGGGCCATCCTATCAGGGCTCGGGCCCTGCGGCGGCCCGCCCCGCCCCTCGCCATCGGATCGATCGATCCGCCGCTGACTGACACTACTAGCGCAGAACTTCGTAGAGGACACCGGTGTCGGGTTCCAGCGGCATGTCCAGGCCCGCTAGCTTGCCTAGGGTTGGCGCCAGGTCCTCGGGTCCCGCCGGGCGGTCGTACCGCCCTGGCCCGATCCCGGCTCCGAACAGCAGCAGCGGGACGCGGCGATCGTAGTCGTAGGCCGAACCGTGTCCGGTGCTGCCCTGCGAGTGATTGACGTAGTGGTATTTCTTGATTCGTACGATCAGATGCTGGCTGCGCGGCCGGTAGAACGAGTTGCGATACAACGGCCAGTAAGGATCGTTGCTCGGCGCCAATCCAGCCAGGTCCGAGTGCAAGTAGACCTGCTCCACGTAACCGGTTTCGAGCAAGGCCCGGCGGCCTAGTTCTTCCGCCGCCGCGCGCGGGATCTTGAGCTCTTCCAGGCGCGCTAAGTCGAAAAAGATATTCGGCGGATCAAAGTAGGCGACCACCTTCCCGGCGCCCGGATAGCGCTCGTTCACGGCACGGTTGACCGCGTCGGGCAGCAGGGTTTTGGGGAATCGCTTCGCGGGCGTCCCCTGCTGTTGCAGATGCTCGACCAGCGGCAAAACGCCGTGATCCGCGGTGAGTCCGATCACGACCCGATCGAGTCCAACGCGGCGATCGAGTTCGCGCAGAAAGCTTTCGAGCACTTCATCGAGCCGCAACACGGTATCGAGCGTCTCCTGACTAAACGGTCCATACACGTGGCCAACACGGTCCACGCCGGCGAAACTGACCGCAAGCAAGTCCGTACTCTCGTCCGCTCCCAGACCATGGCCCTCGATCGCCGCCAGCACGGCTTGCAGTAAGACCTCGTCGCTGAAACCGGAATCGAACAGGTCGGCGTAAAATTTCCGGTCAGGCGGCTTGCTCCGCAAGCGGTGCGGAAAGGTGTTGCGCTCCCCAAAATTCTCACCCTCGAAGGCGTCTTGCCGGGCGTAGGTTTCGTAGATGTTGGCATCACTGCCCATCTCGGCATCCCTCCGCAGCCGGGTCCAGGTCTTGCCGGTGTACTGGTCGCTGAACTTCGTCTGGTTGAAGAGCGTCAGCCAGGCCGGAGGCTCCTTCATGTAATAGCTGCTGGTGACAAGACAGCCGCGATCGGTGGAGAGCCAATAGGCGGCATCGGCGGTTCGGCCGGTCAGCAGCATCGCCGAACGGTCCTTGAGCGCCACGCCGACGACCTGCGATTCCGGGTCCGCCTTCTTGAGCCAGTCGCCCAGCGTGGCCGCCATCAGAGACCGCGGAGAGGACGCCGCGCCCGGTCCGCCGATCGCCCGCTCGGCCGGGTCCGACACCGAGGTGATGCGCTTCTTCCGCCGCGGGTCGTAGCGGTAATTCGCGGTGATGCCGTTGCTCGACGGGTGCAGGCCGGTGCCAATGGCGGCGTGGCCCGGCGAGGTGAGCGTCATCGCGTGCCGGAACGCGGCAGCGGTGTATACCGCTCCTTGATCGAGCATGCGCCGCAAACCACCCCTAAGCAGGGGATCGAACTTCTCGAGCGACGCCGCGCCGAGCTGGTCGATCACCATCAGGACGATCAGCCGGGGACGGGGGCGAGACGCGCCGGGCTCGGAGAGAAGAACCAGCCAGGCGCACAGCGCAATCAGCAACAGACTCGCGGGAAACGATCGCTTCATTCGGGAAGTTCTTGCGCCTCGTCGCCCGAGTCACTGCCGGACTCGCCCGCGTCTCGGGCGCTCTCGATGATCGCCCGGGCCTCTTGCTCCTCGGAGTCCAAGACCTTGATCGAAACGAGGCCGACCGGCGCCTGGACGACATTCTCGCGCACGATCAGCGAACCGATGCCCGAGGATTCGAGCAGTCCGTGAATGGTCTCGGCCTCGATTTCCGCGGAAACGGTGCGCGAGGCGAAGACGGTGACCAGCTTATCTTGGGCGTGGTCGTCGAACATGGTGCCCCCTCTTCTTGCCTGTCCCCTCTCTTGTGTCGCTTCGTTTCGAGCTACTCGACCAGTATAGTCGTTCGCATCACGAGGCCCGGCTGACCGTCTCGGAAGCGAAAGATGGTGATTCCGCCGCGGGCTGCCAGCCCGCTTTTCTCACCACGTGGCGAAGCGAAGTGCGTGAGAGGCACGTCAGTACGAAGCGCGCGCCGCTTGACGAGCGCAGGCGTACTTGATTGTACGTTGAGCACGGCGAGCAAGCGCAACGAAGTAATGGCGGGCCTATCATGTGCTTCGGTCGTCAGGTGGTGAGAAATGCGGGCTAGTCCCCGGCGCGCCGGCCGTCGGGCGGGGCGAAATGCCGCCGCACGTAGTCCGCGGCTTCATCACGGGTGCTCAGGCTCTCTTCGAGCTGCGCGTCTTCGACCTCTGAGAGAATCCGCTGAAACGACGGACCGGGCTCGTAGCCCCATGAGATAAGATCGTCTCCGCTCAGCAGCCGGGGCGGGCGCAAGTGCTCGGCTGGCGTCTCGGCCAGCTTGCCGCGAACAAACTCGTAGCTGCCGAGCTTGCGATGGCTCGAAAGACAGTCGAGGCGGTGCAGCTCCATGTGCTCGTCGAACCGCGGCTGCCGCATGAAACGCTTCAGCGTACTTTGGCGCATCTGGGTCACGTGCATGAAGCGCATGTGGTTGCCGATCAAAGCCAGCACTTGTTCGGTTTCCGCGCTCGAATACCGCAACCGCGAGCAGACGTTTTCGGCAATGCGCATTCCTTCTTCGACATGTCCGTTGAAACGAATGCGGTCGCTCACGCGATAGGTCGGCGGCTTGCCAGCATCGTGCAGCAGGACGCCCAGCGCCAGGGTGAGGGACGGTGTTTTGAGGCTATCGAGCATCAGCAGCGTATGGGTCCAGACATCGCCTTCGGGGTGGAACTCCGGCGGCTGCTCGACGCCCTTCATGGCGGCGACCTCCGGCAGGATGGCGTCGAGCAGTCCTGTGTCGCTGAGCAGTTCGAGGCCGCGCCGGGCGGCCCCCTCGGTAAGAATCCGGTTTAGCTCGTCGCGGATGCGCTCGGCCGCGATCCCGGAGATCTCCGCCGCGTGCCGCTTCAGCGCCTCGAAGGTCTTCGGTTCGATCCGAAAGTTCAGCCTCGCCGCGAAACGCACGGCTCGAAGCATGCGCAATTTGTCCTCGCCGATCCGCTCGTCCGCATCGCCGATGGCTCGAATCACGCCGGCCCGCAGATCGCGCTGCCCGCCAACGTAGTCGAGGCATTTCTCGGAAAACGGATCGTAGAGCAGGCCATTGATGGTGAAGTCGCGCCGCCGCACATCCTCCTCGGCGCTCGGCGTGAACGTTACGCTCGAAGGATGGCGGCCGTCTCGATAATCATGATCGCGGCGGAAGGCGGCCACTTCGACCTGAGCCTGATCCTCGCGAACCAGCACCACGCCGAACTGTGCACCGGCCAGATTTGCGCGCGGGTAGTGTTGAAGAACCTGTTCCGGCGCCGCGCCGGTCGCGACATCGAAATCCTTCGGCTCGCGTCCCAGCAGAAGATCGCGCACGCAGCCGCCGGCCCAATAGGCCTGATGGCCCCGCTGGCGCAGTTCCTTGACGATCTTGAGCGCAAGCTCCCGGCTGCTCATCCCGGCTCTTCATCCCGGCGCACCGGCCGTCGCCAGCCGGCGAGAATAGCGGACCCGGCGCCTCCACTGGCATGACCGGTCGCCCGCCTGCATCCCCCGGCCAAGAAAAGAATGGCGGGCGTGGAGGGACTCGAACCCCCGACCTACTGGTTCGAAGCCAGGCGCTCTATCCAACTGAGCTACACGCCCGTGGCTTCATTCTAGTGGGTTGGCCGCGCTGCTGTCTCGCCTGCCGCGTGCGCGCTGTGTGGTTGAGTTTACAGTCTCGGGCGTCGAAAAACGCTACAATTTAAAGTTCACGAGGGAAGGGTGGAGTGTATGTCTTACGACTCTCAAGGGGTGAAGTTCGTTCTCACCGCGCCAGACACCGAAAGCACCGAAGAGGCCTTCAGCCCTTGGAAGCAGATGGTATACGCTTCCGCGCCGGCCCGTTACGTACCGCGCTTCTTGTACAAGAATAAGTTCGAACAGCCCCGCTATCCCGACGGAACCGCGATGGTGATCCCCTATGGCATCCGGGTCATTGAAGCGATTCTTCTCAAGCACTACCCGGCGAAAGACGTGGTGGTTTGTTACCCCGATGATTTGGACCATTTCGTCGGACCGCACACGGCCGCGGTCGGTGTGGGCGCCCACAATCCGATCGGCACCGCGTTTTCGACCGGCGTTTATAGCAACATTTTCGGCAGCTCGGCGCGGCCGATCAACGCGGCGGAAAGCGAACGCATCTATCTTCATCCGGCGATTCGCAAACATCGCCCCAAGGTGATCGTCGGCGGCGCCGGTGCGTGGCAGATTCCCAAAACCCATTCGATGGAGCGGCTGGGGGTGGACTGCATCGTCAACGGCCGTGCCGAGGCCGTGGCGCTGGGGCTGTTTCAGAAGGCCGAATCGGGCGAGGAACTGCCTCGCATCGTCAATGCGACGGAACCATCGGTCGAAGAACTGGTCATCCCCGGCAAGCGTTCCACCTATGGGATTATCGAGATGAATCGCGGTTGCGGCAGGCAATGCGCCTTCTGCTCGCCAACTCTCGAAACCCGCATCTCGGTCTCCCCCGAGCAGTTGTTCGAGGCCGTCCGCGCCAATATGCGCAATGGTGGAAAGATCATCTTCCCGGTTTCCGAGGATGTCTTCATTTACGGAGCGGCCGCTCCATTCTACATCCCCAACTCCAACGCGATCCTCAGCTTCTACGATACGATCGCCCGCGAGCCCGGCGTCGAGTACTTGCCGCTCTCTCACGTCACCATCGCCCCGGCGGTCGTGAACCCCGGCCTGGTCCGCGACATGTCGAAGATTCTGCTCGATAAGAGCGCTTTGCGGAACCGCCATTCGACCCATCCGGATAAGAAGTTCCTGGCGCCTCTCATCGGCATCGAGACCGGTTCGGCCCGCCTGGCCGCGCTGACCATGTCGGGCAAGTCGCTGCCGTTTGATATTCGGGACTGGCAAGAGATTGTCGTCGAAGGTATTCGGATCATGAACGAGAATAACTGGTTCCCGGTCTGCACCTTCATCGTCGGCTTGCCCAACGAGACCGAAGAGGATTTGCAGCAGACGCTCGACCTGCTGCACCGGCTCAAGAAGAGCAAGATTCTCTATGTGCCGTCGATCTTCACGCCTCTCGAAGACACCCGCATGGCCGGAGCCAAGGCTCTCAAAGCCAAGCAGCTTACCAAGCTGCAATGGGAATTCATCATGACCGCCTGGAAGCAGAGCGGCGAGTTCGGCGAAATGAGCGATCGCTCGCGAATCTATTTCCGCTGGGGCACCCGGGCCTTCTATCACCTGCGCGGACGCTGGGTGCACGGCAAGCAGTTTAAGTGGCCGGCCATGCGCTTCGCCGGTCTTCCCGAGACGACACTCAAAAAACACCTCTATCTCAACTGGGACAAAGAAGACACCACACCCGTCAGGCAACCGCGCTTAATCGGCAAGCACCGCAAACAGACCCCCGAGGAACTGCGCGGCATGAATGATCTTCAGCCCTTCAGTATTTACGGAACCAGCCGCGAGGAACAGCCGGCCCCGCTCCCCGCCCCAGATAAGGCACAGGATAAGGCCCCAGTTCCCGCCCAGGACAAGGCTCTGCGCCCGGCCCCGCCCTCCGCGGCAATCTCCAGCGCCGCGACCGTCAAAGGCGCCGCCAAGGCCGGCCAGGTTGCTCGAGATCAGCCCGTGGCCGGAGACTAGAGCATTTTCAGGAATGACATAGACCACCCACGGGGGCTGCCAGATCGCCCCCCAACCGAGCCGCGCACGCAAGTAAGCGGTCTTGCCACGAAAACTCATCTTCGGATACGGGCTATACCATGACTGAAAATGCTCTAGCCCGCAGCCGCCTCCCGCCGTTCACATCCCGTCGCCGCGGAACGCGTCGCGCAGTCTCGACCAGGTCTCGGAGAGAGCTTCCGGAAGAACGCGTGTCTCGCCCACCACGGTGATGAAATTCGAATCCGCCACCCAGCGGGGCAGCACATGCATGTGGATGTGTCCCGCGACACCGGCGCCCGCCGCCTCGCCGATGTTCATGCCAATGTTTACGCCGCCCGCGCGATACAAGTCGCGGAGTTCTTTTTCCAGCCGTTGCGTCAGCCGCATCATCTCCCCGGCGACCGCCGCCGGCGCGGCTTCGAGCGTCGCCAAGTGCTCCTTGGGAATGACCATCGCGTGGCCGCTGGTGTAGGGATAGCGGTTGAGCACCACGAAGTTGAATTCCCCGCGATGGACAACGAAGTTTTCTTCGTCCTGATCCGACGCACAGATATCGCAGAAAACGCAGCCTCCCGCCGGACCGCCTTCCTTGATGTACTGGTAGCGCCAGGGGCTCCAGAGATGATCCACGACGCACGCCTCGCTGGCCCGTTGGCGGGCAGAAAACCGGTTCGCCCCAGCCGCCCGCGAGGCCTAATTCCAAGAAGCTCCACCTTTCGGAAATTTGTCCTCTAGATAATGGGATGCGTCCTGTCGGGTGAGCTATCCGTTACCGTGCTGGCCTGGGCGGAGGAGGAACTCGATCCGCCATTCACTATGTTGCGCAGTTCCTTACTGGGCTTAAAGAACGGAATAATTTTCGGCGGCACGGTGACTTTTTCTCCCGATTTCGGGTTGCGCCCAATCCGGCCCCGCCGCTCCCGCGTGCGAAAGCTGCCAAATCCGCGAATCTCAACCTTGTCGCCGTTACGGACCGACTTCACCATGCTGTCGAAAATCGTCTCGACGATGACTTCCGACTCCTTCCGCGTGACCTCAACGACACGGGCAACCTCTTCAATTAAATCGGCTTTGGTCATGTTCTCCCACTCCCCAATGCATCCCACTCGATTCGATCAAGCTCTTCCAGCCAGCACCCGCTCAACCAAGCCGCGCTCACAGAAGCA
Source organism: Bryobacterales bacterium (assembly GCA_965238045.1). GTDB lineage: Bacteria > Acidobacteriota > Terriglobia > Bryobacterales > UBA6623 > CBDEGU01. The sequence continues at coordinate 39,562 of CBDEGU010000006.1, forward strand.
ATCGTATCATGCCTCGCATCGTGCCGGGAACCGCGAACGGCCAGCCTCGAGAGCCTCCTGCGTTCTTACAGTATATAACCCATTTCGAGACCCCCAGAGCGGCGTCCCAGAGCGGCGTCCCAGAGCGGCGGCCAGAGCGGCGCCCCGAGCAGCCGGGCGCACCTGGAATTTGGCGCGCACCCGGGATTTCGACCCCGCCCGCTTTGGGGCGGCGAAACAGCCGGCCCGAGTCTTCCCTCTGGCATCCACTGGACATCAAAACGTTACGATAAAAAAACGCCGGTCGCGCGCCGCATCGGCAGCGGGCCGGCAGCACCGCCGGCGCACAGCTCACACACGGGAGATTCGCCACTCATGGACCCACAAATCGCGCCCAGCGCCGAGCTCTTCGACGTGAGCACGGCTCTAGTCAAGCGAGCCCTTCAGGACCTCGATCCCGAAGATCTGCTCGCCTCGCCCGGCGAGGACTCCAATCCCGCCATCGCGATCCTCGCCCACCTGGCCCACACCCGCTGCTCGCTGTTGCGCCACCTGGGCTCGGACACCAAGCTGCCCTGGCAAGCGCGCTTCGGTCGCGGCGGGAGTGTAGACGATCCAGCCGCCTACCCCTCGAAGGACGAGTTCCTCGCCGTCTGGAACCAAGCCACCCAAGAACTCGCCACCCGGCTCGAGACGATCACCGCGGACGAACTCGCCGGCCGGGCGCCGCGCGAGCCCCCAGTCAAGGACAAAACTCTCCGCGGCACGATCAGCTTCCTCGCCTACCACGAGGGCTACCACGTCGGACAGTTAGCCTACCTCAGGAAATGGTCCGGCAAGCCATCCCTCGTAGGCTGACCCCGCCGCCACGCTTCGGCGCGGCACGAGCAGCCCGTGGCGGGGTCCCCCCCTTCGTGTGGAGACACGTGCGGAGACTTCGTGTGGGGACGCCTGCCGGCATGTGCTAGTCTCCGATCGTGAAGCGAACACGAGCGTAAGGAGATTGTCATGGCAACCTATATCCTGCTCCTCAATTGGACCCAACAGGGGATTGAGAACATCAAGGACAGCCCCGAGCGCCTCGATCAAGCGAAGGCGGCGGTCCGGGCCGCCGGCGGAGAGCTAACAGCGTTCTACATGACGCTTGGCCAGTACGACATGGTTTGTGTGGTCGAAGCCCCCGGCGACGCGGCGCTCGCGAAGGTCATGCTCGAGCTTGCGGCCGCTGGCGGAATCCGGAGCCAAACGCTGAAAGCTTTCCCGGAAAACGAATACCGGGACATCATCGGCGGGCTCAGCTAGCGGCCACTGCCAGCCAAGGCCGCCTAACCCGTTGAGCTAACCGCGGGCGGGCCCCTCTTGCCGCCTGCCCGCGCCGCCTGCATCTTGATCGCCGTGCTGATGTTTGAAGAACCCGATCTGGTGCGCCAGTTTGCTGACAAGTATCGCCACGACCAAAGCCGCTGCCCTTCCCCACCAACTGCAAGTCTCAAAGCCATCCCGCCGAGCCGGCAGCCCCAGGCCTAGCCAAGATAAGACAGCCCGTAGCGCGGGCCTCGAAGAGACCAGCGGCCTTTTCAGGCCCAAACACTGACCCGAAATCCCCCCCCACCGAAGCACTCCAACAGACCCGCGTCCCTTCCTCAAATCCTGTCCGCAGCATTCAATGGCAACCCAACATCGTCCATCGCAATCGGTCCAGCCTGCTCGGCGAGCCATCGCGCACTCGACCACTTCCACTGCAAGGGGTCATCCACCAGTCGGCGATCCACCGGATTCACGTGAATATACTTGATCGTCTCATCATATTCAGCCCGGGTCCGCAATACCCGGTCATGAAATCTCGCCTGCCAGAATGCCCGGCCACGAATCGGCTGGACGGGCCGGGAAGCAGCGACCTTGAACCGCATCATCACGCCGGAAATCGTCGTATCTTTGTGAGGAAACAGGATGGCGTGGACGTGATCGGGCATGAAACAGTAAGCGCAAACTGCGACCGGCGCATTCTCGCGAGTGCGAACAAGCGCTTCCGCAAGCAAACCGAACTCCGTTTCGTTGAACGGTCGCAGCCCCTTGCTCAGATTTGTCGTTACGAAAAAGAACCGTGAATGAAGAATGGGCCGCCGAAGGCGTGACATCGTTGCCTAGTATAGCGTTTCATTAAAACATATCGATACGAGGATGTTTCCTGCTAGGCTGGATGCATGGCAGGAAAATCGAAGCGTCCCCAACTGCTTCTCACGCCCGAAGAGTCGCAACATCTGCAGCGGCTGCGTCGTTCGCGTAAGGCTCCGGCTCGGGAGGTGCAGAGAGCCGAGATTCTGTGGCGCTATCATTGCGGCGAGACGATCGCCGAGATTATGCGGGCCGTGAAGATGACGCGCAAAAGCGTTGGCAAATGGATCGAGCGAGCCCTGGCCATGGGGGTGGAAGCGGCGCTCAAGGATGCCTATCATCGTCCCCGGGAACCCCGCATCAGCGAAGAGGCCAAGGCCTGGGTGGTGCACTTGGCCTGTAGCAAACCCAAGCAACTCGGTTACGCCGCCGAGCTCTGGACCCGCGGCGCGCTCGCCCGGCACGTGCGCCAGCATGCCGTGGAAGCGGGCTATCCGGCCTTGGCCCAAGCGGCCAAGGCGACCGTCCATCGGATTCTGGCCGAGCAACCTCTTCACCCGGAGAAGGTGAAGTACTACTTGCAGCGCCGCGACCCGGATTTTGAGTCCAAGATGCGGCAGGTGCTGCTGGTCTACCGCGAGGTGGCCTTGCAGAATGAAAGCGCGGGCGAGGGCGGCCCATCGCCGGGCGTGATTACGGTTTCGGTCGACGAAAAGCCCGGCGTGCAAGCGATCGCCAACACCGCTCCGGACCTGCCGCCGACTGCGGGGCGGCATCCCTGCGTGGCTCGAGATTACGAATACAAACGTCTGGGAACTTGCTCGATTCTGGCGGCGCTGGACTTGCACGACGGTCGGGTGACAGCGCGGGTGGAGCGGCGCCACCGCAGCCGGGAATTCATCTTACTGCTCAAGGATCTGGACCAATCCTACCCGGCCCACTGTACGATCCGATTGATCTTGGATAATCATTCCTCCCACGTTTCCAAGGAGACGAAGGACTATTTGGCGACGCGTCCGAACCGCTTCAAATACGTGCATACGCCGACCCACGGGTCCTGGCTGAACATTGTCGAGACGCTGTTCGGGAAGATGGCGCGCACTTTTTTGAAGCGAATCCGGGTGGAGTCCTGGGAGGAACTTCGAGAACGAATCCTGCAGGGGATCGCGGAGATCAACGCCGCCCCCGTCGTTCACCGCTGGAGGAAGTTCGAGCCGCTGGAGAGCGCGTCTGAGCTGAGTACAGTTTAATGAAACGATATACTAGCATGGCAATTCCGACCGTCACCTGCAACGGATACGAAAGCCGCGAGCCTGATTTCCGTAGCGCGGGGCTCAAAGAGACCCGCGGCCTTCCCCACCGCCCGCTAGTCTCAAAGCCATCCCGCCGAGTCGGCAAATCGCGTGTCCCAAGAGGCACACATTCCGCCGACCGCTGTGGATTGCCGGGAATCGCCGTTCAGGTACACTTGCGGCGCTGTGGCCCGAGCGTATCGCCCTCAGGCCGTGGCCTACTGGCATCCCGCCGTTGTCGCGTGACCGGATTTCAGGCTAGCTGCCGTGCTCCGGAACTGCTGTAGAGCGGATTTCCACAGCGCTGAGCCCCGGTTCTCGATTGAGAAGCTCTCTCACAAACGACGGGTCTGGAATGTCGAGTGTTCGAGCAACAGTTCGGTCGATCTCACATCTAATACGATCCGTGTTAAGTTGCCGCCCGAACCGCCCGACAACTCCCCTCAGCCAACGAACGCCCACCCACGTCCGCCCAGCGTGCGTGGCCGGGTATTTGCCGCCCCAGGGTTCTTCGGGATTCTTCCAAGTCCAGCAAGCCCCGGCTATCTCGACCTGCCGCCTGCGCAACGGTTCTCGAACACCGATACGCCGGCGCATCTCCCAGCCGTCCCGCCCGCACCGGATGCAAGTCCACATAGGCCCGTGCCGTCGTGAGATGGTCCCGATCCAGCGCGCTGCGATTTCTCGAAGACGGCGCCGGGCACGCCGTTCTTCGCCCAGCGGTTCCTGCGGGTGTAAATGGTGTGCCGGTTGCCCCGGTGTTCGGGCAAGCCGCGCCACTTGCGGCCCTGCTCGGCGACATACAATATCGCATTCAAAACCCTGAGGTTCGACAGGCTGACATTGCCCCGCTGTCGTGGCGGGACCAGCTCGATCCGGCGCTATTGCTGCTCTCTGTTGTCCATACATCGATCTCCATATATCACGAGTACGGCAGCTTTCGTGAATGAGTGTTAACACGCCCTAACTCTAATCTGCTTGCTGGCAGAGGTTCTGAACCCGAGAGCGCCAGCGAGTGCGTGCGGGCGCTGGCGGTTTGCACAAACGCCGGAACCCGTCACTGGCGTAGCGGGCTCACTTGCCCGCCAGCTCTTCGAGCAGGAGGCGCAGCTCGGCCGCGTCGTCATAGTCGAGCTTGGGATCGTCGGCGAGGGCGGGGTCGCGGTTGCCAGAGAGGATGGCTTGGAGGGCCTGGATGAGGGGCTGGAGGTAGGCGGGCAAGTCGGGTTTCTCGGCCAAGGCAGTCAGCCCGGCAGCGGCTTGCGCGGCTTCCCCGTCGGCCAGGGCTTGCCGGACTAGCTCAAAGATACGACCCCCGCCGCTCAGGTTCTCGCCGCCGTCACGGCGATAGGCGAGGTAGAGCCGAATGGCTTCCTGCCGGGCTTCAGCCGCGGCGGCGGGGGCTCCTTCGGCACGCTCGAGGTTGTGGAGGATTTGGTAGGTCTGCCAGGGTGCGGCGGCGTGGCCGAAGGGATGCTTGCACTCAATCGCCCGCTCCAGCTCGCGGCGGGCTTCGTCGTACCGCTGGAGCTGTATTAACCCGTTGGCGATGTTGCTCCGGTCGATGCCTTCGGCGCTAAGATCGCCCAGCTCAATGTCGATGTCGACCGCTTGGCGGTAGAATCGCACAGCCTCCTCGCGACGCCCCATCCCCGAGTAGAGGTTGCCGAGTTGGGTGAGCGTGTCCGCTTGGCCCTTACGGTCGCCGATGCGCATCCTGATCTGTAAGGAGCGCTGGTAGGCCTCCTCGGCGGCCTCGGGCTGTCCGGCCTCCTGGTGTGCCATGCCGATCTGGTGCCAGATGACGGCGATGCTGCTATCCTCGCCTAGGTCCTTGAAGATCCCACGCGCCTCCTGGTAGGCATTGAGGGCGTCCTTGTAGCGGTGCTGCTGCCTGCGCACCGTCCCGAGCTGGGCTTTGTTCGTAGCTACTGATCTGGGGTCGTTGCGCTTCTCGGCGTTCTCGGCGGCCTCCTCGTAGGCCATCGCCGCTTCATCCAGCCGGCCGAGATCCCGGAGGCAGTCCGCCCGCTCCGTCAGGGAGACCGACGCCATCCTCGTGGCGGCTTGGCTGCCCGCGGCGGCCAGCGTATTGAAGCGCTGGCGGGCCTCGGCCAGCGGCTCGAGCGCCGCCCCGGCGCCGCCAACTAACTGGAGCGCGCGCCCGAGCCTGATGTGGGCCAGCGCTAGGTCGTACGCAGCCTCGGCGTAGGCCTGTGCGCCGGCCTCCAGCGCTTGTTTTAGCAGCGCCCGCGCCGCCTGGACCGCCTCGGTGTGGCGGCCGGCGCCGGTCAGCCGCTCCACGGCTGCTCCCTCCGCTATGAACCGGGCGTGACTCCACTCGCCCAGATCCTTCGCCGCCTCCTCTCGAATCCTGGCTGCCCGCGCGAGCGCCCGTGGCCGACCGAGAGTCTGCAGCAGGCCCTCTATGTTTGTGGCCATGTCCACCACGCGGACGGCGTCGGCTGTCTCACCCAGGTGCTCCAGAGCAGCCAGCAGGTTGGGTAGCTCCAGCAGCGCCAGGTTCTGGGCGAGCTGGGGGTCTTTGCTGCGGTGATAGTACAAGAAGTTCGCCAGTTGCGCCATCGCCTCGACCCAGCGCCCTCGGGTCGCCTCCCGCTCCTCGGCGCTCAGCTCTCCGGCTAGCAGCGGCCCCAGCGCCGGGTGCAGGCGCAAGTAGGGCAGCCCCTCGGGCGGCAACAACTCCGCCAGCCCGACCTGAACCAAATGGGCGGAGACGGCCAGATACTCCTGTTTCTCCATATCGAGGCCGAGAACGATGCCGATCGCTTGAATGTTCCCGCCCCCCTCAAACACCCCCAGCTCTCGAATCCGCTCTCGCATCCCCCCCGGCAGCCGCCGCAACGACAGCTCCACGCTGGCAAACAGCGACCGCTCCCGATCGTTGGGGTGTTTTTCGGCCAGTTCCGCCATCAGCTCGCCCAACCGCTCGGTCGCCCGCCGCACCCCCGTCGCCGCCACCTCCCCTGCCAGCAGCACCAAACTCCGCGCATGGCAGTTGACCGCGTCCACGAGTTGGTTGATCTCGTCCTCGCTCTCGCCCGGATCGGCCGGCAGCGGTGCACTCGCCTCCTCGCCTAGCACCTTGCCCACCAGCCGCACCGCGTCGCCCCGATCGAGCCGGCTGATCTCGATGTGATTCGCTGCAAACGGCGCCGGCAACTTCTCGCGGCTTGTGAAGATCAGCCGTGTCCCGCCAGCCTTCGCCAGCCCCCGGCACAGCTCCAGCACGCCCTCGAGCCATCAGGCTGCGCAAGCAAACTCTCCATGTTGTCGAACACGATCACCGTCGCCCGCTCGCCAAGCGCCCGCTCAACCAGCTTGAGCCCCTCGGCGTGGTCGGTCCCGCCCTGTCCTTCGTAGCCGGCCACGAGCTGTGTGCCCAGTGCGAACAGCGCCTTGACCGCGTCATCATGCTTGCCCGCCTCGACGCACACGAACGCCGCCCGCTCAAAGCGGCGCGATTCCGCCAGCCAGCGCGCCAACTCGACCCCCAGCGTCGTCTTGCCCTCGCCCCCCTCGCCCCGCAGCACCACATAGCGCTCGCGATCGAGCACCCGCTCCGCCGCCAGCAGCTCCCGGCTGCGCCCGATGAAGGTATGCGCGGGCGTCTCTGGAAGCGCCCCCAGCGCGAGCTTGCGCCGCTTCTGAATGAGCCTCTGCACCTCCTCCGCCGGTGTCTCGCGAATCAACCGGGGGTCCTGCTCCTCCTGGAACAGCACGGGCACGAACCAGTCCTCAAGATGCAGATCACCCTCAAAGGTCTGGCCGCGTAACTTATCGTGAAACAGCGCCCGCTGCCCGGCCAGCATGGCCTCGCCGACGCTCCGCCCCTTCATCAGCTCGGGGTAGAACTTTTCGACAAAGCGCTTGGCCGTTTCGACCAGTACGCTGTGGCTCATCGCCACCACCGAGGCTACGCCCGACTGCAGCAGTTTGCCGGCTACCGAGGCTGCGGTGTCGTCCTCGGCGCGGGCGCTCTGGCAGGCTTCCAGGAAAAAAAGCGGCACGCGATGATCGCGCAAGCTGCCCGCAAGCTGTTCCGCATCGACAATCGCGACCGCGCGCTTGTGGAGTTTTCCCGAGTCCTTCGGATCTTCGAAACACAGAGCCCCGAGACCATGCTTCTTCGAGAAAACCCCATGCCCGTCGAAGTGGACGACGTGATAGGGCCTTTCCGCCTCCGCGGCCGCCCGCAGCTCCTCTTCGAGCGCTGCGGCCGTCGGCGGTGTCAGGATTTTGAACTCGGCCAGCTCGCCAAGCTCCGCTAGCGCCTCGACGACCGGCTTGGCGCTGATGCGATGGTCAATGTAGCCTCCATGCTCGTCCTCTGGCCGCGGGCTGACCAGCAGCACCCGGATCGGCGGGTTGGTGACCACTGGCTCGCGATACTCCTGGTTCGGCAGCCGCCGCCGCACACGGACGCCGCGAGTCCCTTCAAACAGGTAGCTTTTTTCGTCGTGGAGCAGCTCCCAAGGCAGCCCGAGCAGCAGGGTGGCGGCCTCCTTGGCGGTCGTTTCGTCGCCTTCTGTGGCACCAGCAACGAGCTTCTGATCAACCAAGACCGTCAGGCGGCGAGCGACACCTTTCGGCGCGGATTTCCAGCCCTGAAAAGCGTTGCCTCCGGCCTCGTGATCGAGCGCGGCGTAGATCAGGCGTCCCCACTCCGGGAGCTTGGCCTCGATCTCCTTGGCTCGCTCGGTGAAATGCTCGTTGGCCCAAGCCGAGTAGCGTTCCAAGTACCAGCGAATGTCGTCGGTTTCGATCGGGCCGAGAGGCGCGGTGAACGCGAAACGGTTCTCCCCGCTGACTCGATCGCTGCCGTCGTGCGGCCGAAAGAACAACTCGGCGGTGGCCTGAGCGCGCCGCTTGCCGCCGATTGTGACAAGCTTGGGGTCTCGCAGCTCGAGCATCAGGTCGGCGACCGGTTGTGCTTGGTGTTCTTGACGGGGTTTTGGGTCGGTCGGCAGGCGCAGGCCGAGAGCGGCTGTGATCTCGGGGAGAGCTTTGTCGATACCGCCCGGGCCTATCTCCAACTTGAGCCCGACCGGCTCCTCGTCGAACCAAAGCCCCAGCGCGCTCGGTTCGATGCCCGGCAGGAGGATCGGAATAACTTTGTACCTGCCTTTGCGTTCCTTCTCAACCCTCAACGCACATTGAATCTCTTTCCGCACCCAGGGCGAGTTAATAGCGCTCAGACTGAGAATGGCGAGGAAATTGCTGGCTTCGGCGATGGCCTTCTCGATCTCAGGCTTCAGCTTGTGGCCACCGGTGAGGCGCGTCGAATCCGTCCAGGCGTCGACGAAAACATCGCCGAGGGCGGTCCGGAGTTTGTCAATGACATCGTCGTCCTTGCTCGTATGGGAGACGAAGACGTGGCCAGGCTGTGCTTTTTGGGGAGCAGCAGACATTGGAGTTTAAGTATACAGGCGAAATCCCAACAATCCCAATGTTTATCGGAAAAACGGGAAAAGGGACAATCACTTCAATTCTTGACTCCAAGTCATGGAGAAGTCATGGAGCGCCAGTCATGGTTCAGCAGGAGCACGAAAAGGCCAGCCACCCCGAAGCGCTGGTTTTCCACCCGGCCGCGGGCCGAGGCACCGGCTCCTCATACCCGGATCACGAGATAATAAATCAACTAAACGGCACCCTCACAACAACATCCACTGGCCGGCCCCGCCAAACCCATCCCCCTGCGGTAAGCTGGATACGAACGCCCAGCACCAGAATGCCCATATACGAAATATACTGCACGAAATATGCTGCGCCGGCCAGCCCTCTATCGCTGCCCCCGCGCCCCACCAGCAAGCAAGCGACCCAGCGCAACCAGCAAAACAAAAATTACCAAACAGACCCAACCTCTCCGAACCGCAGTCAAATCAGTATCTTACAACGCAGTCCCGATCCCGCCCCCCAGCAGGGTCACCGAGATCCCAGGGCGCGGCATGGCGTCCGGCTTCTCCCGGCCCAGCAAACCATGAATCCCGCCCGCTCCCGCCCGGCCTGCCGCCAACCCCCAACCCAGCCCCAGCCCCAAACCGCCAAGATCGAACTACCAAACAGACCCAACCTCGCCGAACCCCATCGAAATCAGCGTTTTAGTCAGCACCCCGCCTTGACGTGCCGTGTCGCCATTCCTGGCGACATATCTTACCCGCACAACCGCACAATCTCTCGACCGCGCACCCGCCGCCAGTCGCCCAACCGGCATGCCAAACAAACCCAATTCCCAAAAACCAGTCCAGACCCGCATCTCACGGCCACCTGCCCCTGACCGAATCGCGAATCTCCCCAGGGCCGCGGCAATCGAAAACCACCGTAGCGCGGAGATCGAAGAGACCCGCGGCTTTTCCTGGCCCGCCGAGCTATTAATCCCCCAATCTCCTGCGCCCGCCAAGCTCCGTAGGAGCGACACATCGAACAGCCTGGGGCGTGAGCCCCAGGACCACAGGCCGAAAACAGTCAGCCCCGGCAGGGGCGGCACACCCCCCTTCACCACAAATACCGCTCATCGGGCCGCGGAATCCCCCGCTGGAATCCACAGCACCGAGCCCCAAATCCCCCGACCCCCCCCTGTCACGAGATTCCTCTCCCACAAAATCAACAACATACACCAAAAACACCCCAAAACACTTGACAGCCCGTGCTAGCCTATACCCGTAACGACCGGAAAGGATAGATCACCGCGATCCTCCGACCGTTTCCTGGCCAGGACAGAAAGCTCGCTCAGCGGTTCATCACCTCCTCGAATCACAGAGGAGAGGGTGACCGCCAAGGCGAGTCTTCGGACGGCTCTCGAAAGTGGACATCCACCGCGAAGGGCTACGAGCGCAGTCGTGTACCATCGCCGCGCGGGATAACCGTGCGGCAAGACCGCGCGAGAGAACCCTTCGCCCGGAACCGCCTGCAACTTCCGGCTGGGGCGGCTCGCCGGGATCACATAGTCGGAACGAGAGGCGTCTCTCACTTTTTTGAAATTGTTTTGAATCTGAAAAAGAAGCACCACGAAGAGCGAAGCTAGCAACCGCAGCCAGCCGGCAACCCCAGCCAGCAACCGCAGCCAGCCACCCAACCCATCCGCCAGACCATGCAGCGGAGCCAGAGGCGAGACACCGTCGAGCCCCCCAACCCGCCCGCAGTCGTCCAAAAACCGAAAATCCGGGCAAATCCGGACAAAACGACGCCACGAAACCAGCCCTCACCCCACCACCATCGCCCAAGAACCCTTCCCTGACCCAACCTCACCCGTCTCCTTCTTCAAAAAAAAAGCTAAAAAATCCCCGAAAACCGGACATTTCCGGACAAGATGCGATCCCGTGGCTCCCCTTCCATCCCCGTGTCGAGTACCCTAGATCGAGGCGGTGCCGCTTGACGTGGATCACCGGAACGTACGACACGTTGCAGGCAAGCCGCGCGGGTTGTGTAGTTACGCTTTGATGTTCGCCCTGATGTACATAGGATGACCTCCATAGCGCACCAGATGAATATTTAGATCGGAGAACTCATTCTCCCATGAAACATCCATCTTGTTAGATCCAAACGTGATATAGACTGGATCTACAAAGTGGAACGTCACGTGCTGTCTCGAAGCCCAAGGGTCGTATGCTTAGTGGAAATCCGAGGTTTCAAAGACAGGGCCCGGTGCTACGATAGGGACAATTGATGGAAGCTCTTCTCCTTCTTCTGTATCTGGCCGCGACAGGATTTGCCGTGGTGGTCTGGGTCGGTCTCAGGCGCGCCAAGGAACGTGCTACCTGGAACCGGACGCGCAACGAGCAACTGCGGAACGAATTGCACGCGACGCGCGCGGCGTTCCTGGGCCGCATCGAGAAGCTGGAGCAGGAGCTCGCCGAACGACAGAGTGCGGAAGGGGCCAAGCCCGGCCCGGCTGCCGCCGAGAAAGCACCCGCGGCTGCCGGGCCGCCGGAGACCGCCGCCCCTGATCGTGTTCTGGATCGTGCGGCCGTATCCGCGCCGGCGGATGTCTCGGGGTTGGAGCGACCATCTTCCGAGCCTGGTTCCGAGCCTGGGCAAGCAGACGAGGCCGAGGCTGTGCCAGCGCCGCCTGGGCAAGGACCGCCGTCCGAGCCGCCGGTCCCGCCTGCCGCCCCGCCTCCTGCCTCGCCTCCAGCGGCGGGCATCGACTGGGAACAATGGGTCGGCGTACGGGGCGCGGCCGTGCTGGGCGGAATCGTCATGGCTCTGGCGGCCATCATGTTCCTTCGCTACACGATCGAGCACGATCTGATTCCGCCGATTGTTCGCGTTACGCTGGGGTTCGCCGCTGGGCTGGGCGTGATTGGGGCGTCGGAACAGCTCCGCAAGCGCGGATACGCTTGGACGGCGAATGCTCTGGCCGGTGGCGGCATTGTCATTCTCTACACTTCGACCTGGGCGGCGCGGGCGCTCTATGAGTTGATTGGCGCGGGTCTGGGCTTCGGTTTGATGGTTCTCATCACGGCGGCCTGCGGGGCATTGTCGTGGCGGCACCGGGCGCGGCTGGTTGCGGTGCTGGGGCTGGCCGGAGGTTTCGCGACGCCGATTCTGATGTCGACCGGCCGCGACAACCCGATCGGGCTGTTTGGCTACGTCCTGCTGCTGGACATGGGTTTGTTGTGGCTTGGCCGTGCGCGGCGCTGGCCCTGGCTGATGGCGCTGGCGCTGCTGGGAACGGTGTTTTACGAAGCCGGCTGGGTATTCGGCCGCATGGGCCCGGGCCGGACGCTGACGGGGCTGGTAATTCTTGGCCTGTTCGGCCTATTTTTCGCATTCGCCAGCAGGCTCCAAACTACCGGCAGTGGCAGCGGCGAGCCTGACCTCACGTGGCGATTGAGCCAGGCGGGGGGCGTGCTGGCTCCTTTTGTGCTGGCGCTTTACTTTGCCGGCAATTCCAATTTGGGAGTGCATCTCTATCCGGTAGCGATCCTGCTGGTGATTCTTTCGGCGGCGGCGTGCTGGCTCGGACGATTGCAGCAGATGCCCCTCATGGCTACTGGCGCGGCGGCCGGTTCGCTGGGCGTTGTCGCGGTTTGGCTGCTTCGAACCCGCTTTACCGAAGCGCTGGCCTGGGAAGCTTCGGGAATTTGCGTGGCGCTCGCGCTCGTGTTTCACGTCTTCGTGGAACTGGAACAACGCCGCCCGGCAGCCGGCGAGGCCGGGTTGGCCGCGGGGCGAGCCATGATTGCCTCCGGCGGCTTCCTGGCGCTGCTGGTGCTGGCTTCTGTCGGCGAGGCAACGCCGTTCTGGCCCTGGCTGGCGGGCTGGTCGGCGCTGGCGGCGCTGCTGGTACGGCAGTCGGCGGCGCGTGGAGCGGGGTGGCTTCAGGCCGCGGCATCATTCGGATTGGGGGTGGGGTTTTCGGTCTTCTACTTCAGCCACTACACGAGTTCCGTCTTTCCAGCAGAGGCGCTCTATTTCGCGTTGGTCGTCGTCGCGGCGCTGGTTTTTCAGTTGCTGGCGATGCGGCGCGGCGGTACTGGCGGGGTTGGCGGCGGGATGTCGATGGCCGAAATTGGCGCGGCGGTTCTGCCTGTCACAGTCCTGACGTTTCTTGTGGGGGAAAGTCTAGACCCGCATCTGGCGCCGATGCTCTATCTGGCGACAACGATGGTGCTGGCGTTTCTGGTCGTGCTCTCGGCGACGCGCATGCGCTCGGGCGGCCTCTACTTTGCCGCCACTTTACTGCTGGCCTTCAATCATTGGATTTGGACGAGCGAATCGCCGTGGCTGTGGGATCGTCCAGAAACGACTGTTTTGGCGCTTGGACTTGAGTTTCTCGCGGTGGTTGCTCTCTCCTACTGGCCGTTCTTTGCTGGGAGGAGGCTTGTCGGCGAGCGCTGGGCTCTGTATGGAGCGGCGCTGGCCGCGCCGGTTTGGTTCTTTGCTCTTCGGCAGCTTTTTGAAGCTCGGTTTGGCGATGCCGCGATTGGTTTGCTGCCCGTCGTGCTGGGCGTGGTATCACTCGGCGCGGCGATGAAAGCCCGGCAGTTGGGCCGGCCCGGCGACCCCGAGCGGCTCAGGGCGCTGGCGTGGTTCGCGGCCGTGGCGCTGGGATTCGTGAGCGTGGCGATTCCCTTGCAGCTAGACAAGCAGTGGATCACTTTGGGGTGGGCGCTGCAAGGGTTCGCGGTGACCGCGCTGTGGAGACGGCTCGACCACCCGGGGCTTAAGTATTTTGGCCTGGCATTGCTGGGGGCCGTGACGATTCGGCTGGTTGCGAACCCGGAGCTTCTGCTCTACCAGGAGCGCTCGGGCTGGCCTATCTTTAACTGGCTGATGTATACGTATCTGGTTCCGGCCGCCGCGCTGCTGGGCGCCGCCAGGAACCTCAACGGATTGGAGGCGGAGCGGCGGCGGCCCGCCGAGAATTTCATCTATCGCGGCGGCTACTCCACGGGCGCGATCGTCTGCGTCATGGCGGCCATTGCGGTCGTATTTACGTGGATCAACCTTACGATCTTCGATTTCTACTCCACGAGCCGGATGCTGACGATCTCGTTTGAGCGGATGGCGGCGCGTGACCTGACGCTGTCACTGGCCTGGGCGCTCTATGCATTGCTGCTGCTCGGCATCGGCTTCGGGCGAAAGAGCGTAGGGCTGCGATGGATCAGCCTGGCGTTTCTGCTACTGACTATTGGGAAGGTCTTTCTCTATGACCTGGGCGAACTCGAGGATCTCTATCGCGTCGCTTCGCTTGTGGGCCTGGCGTTGTCGCTGATTTTGGTTTCACTGGCCTATCAGCGGTTTGTGTTCGGCGCTCAGGGTTCGAAGGAGGGGCCATGATTGGTATCGAGCGCCGACTGGGGACCTCGCTGGCGCGGGCCGTGATGGTTCTGGGGCTGCTGGCCGCCGTGTTGCCGCTTGGCGCGCAGGGTCGGGCGCCGGAGCTGAAGACTTTGTTCACTAAGCAAGCACCGATCCGGGTGGCCTCCGAGCGGCTCTCGCGTCTGGAGCTGCCGCCCGAGGTGCTGGCCGAATGCCGTCCGGATCTCTCTGATTTGAGGGTGTTCGACGCGGCTGGCAACGAGGTGCCGTTTCTGGTCGACAGCGGCCTGGCGCCGGGCCGCGAGGCCACCATCAGCCGATCGTACGTGCTTGAGACCTCGGCGGTGACCCGCGGCGAGACGCGCCGGGAAACTGGACCGCCGATTTATCGGGAGACGTACGAACTTGCCATTCCGCCGGAGATGGCGGCGGATGTCGAAGGAGGAAGCGAAGCGCGGGGCCCCTGGGATCTTGTGTTGCGGATTCGCCGCGGAAGTTACGTGCGCCGCGTGCGAGTGTCGGCGCGGCAGGCTGGTGGGCGCGAGGTTTCTCTTGTTGAGGAAGGCTCGATTTTTCGACTGACGAATCCGGTGCGGGAACGGACTCGCATCGCGCTTCCCCGTCTGGGCGGGGATGGTTTGATCGTCACTCTCGAAGGCGAGGACGGCGCATATCTCAATCCGGTCTTCCGGCTGGAGACCGCGCGTTCGTTTCAGGCCCGCGAGCAGGCCGTGGTGAGGCTAGAAGAGCTGGCGCGCCGCGAGTCGGACCGCCACACGGTGATCGAGTTGCGGCGGCCGGCCGGGCTGGTGCCGGGCTCGCTCCGCCTGGGCGCCGCCGACGTATCGTTTTCGCGCGTGGTGACGGTTTGGGACGAGGGGCGCGGTGGAGCGGATGGTTCTCTTGGCAGCAAACGCTTGTTTCGAGTCCGCGCGGCGGCGACGGTCGAGGATGTTTCGATTCCGTTGCGTCCAGCTCGCGGAGAGAGCCTGCGGGTGGTGATCGAGAATCTCGACAGCCCCGCTCTCAAGGAGTTGACCTTTCATGCCGTCGTGCAGCGCCCGGCTCTCGTATTCTCGCTGCGGCCAGGAACGGCGAATCAGCCGGCGGGCATGCTGCGCTTCGGAGGCAGTCGGGCTTTCCGACCGCGATATGATGTGGAAAACTTGGAGTCTGGGCGGCGGGGGCCGTCTTACGGCACGGGCGCTGAAGTGGCCGAGCAGCTTTGGGATCTGCCGCCAGCAACGCTCGGCGAAGTCGCGGTGAATCCAGACTTTGACGCGGCTCCGATTCTGGCTTTCGCGATGCGTCCGGGGACGGAAATTGACTCGCGGCTTTACACGCACCGGCGGCGGTTGAGAGTCGCTGCGCCGTCCTCATCGGACGGTTTGTTCCGGCTGCGGCTGGATCTCGATGACCTGGCGAGCGCCCAACAGAGTTTGGCCGATTTACGGATTGTCGACGCGCAATCCCGGCAGTGGGCGTACTTGCTGGAGCGCGATGCCCGCCGGGTGGATCGGGCACTGACGGTGGAGCGGGAGCAGATCGAGGAAGGGGCCTCGGCTTATGAACTGCGCTTGCCGGCCTCGCCGCTGGTGCTCGATCAGATCTCGCTCGAAACCGGCGTTCCCTATTTTGATCGCGGATATAAACTCATCGCGACGGTGGGTGAGAGCGAGCGCACGGTGGCGCAAGGGCGCATGAGCCGGCGTGTGGGCGATCCGCGTCCGGTCAGAATCGGCTTCCCCGCGGTGCGCGCCGATGGGCTGCGGCTGGTGATCGACAATGGCGATGACGCGCCTCTTGACTTCGAGCGAATTTCCGGACGCTTTCCGGTTCCAGAGGCCTATTTCGCGGCCGTGCCGGGTGAGTATTCGCTGCTGCTCGGCAATCCCGAAGACACCGCGCCGCGGTATGAGTTGGCGAATGTGAAAGATGTAGTGCTGGCGGTTCGGAGCGCCGATGTGCGGGCGGCGCCGCTTGAGCCGAACCCGCGCTACAGCGCTACCGCCCGCATGGTTACCGAGTCCGGCGCGCAGCAGACGGCTCTGTGGGTGATTCTCGTGATCGCGGTTGTTTTTCTGGGGGGGCTCACTCTGAAGCTGGCGCGCAGCGATGAGGAAGAGCCGCCCGCTAGTAGTGACGCGGCTTGAACAGCGGCCCGGCAGAGGGTGGCGGGAGTCGGGCCGAGTTATGTTCCCGGTGGGCTTTTGCCGAGCTTGGTGAGAACTCTGGTGGCGACACGATCCGGGTAGCCGAAGGCGTCTCCCTGGCGAGCTTGCAGAGCTTCGACGGCGGGCCGCGCCTGATCGCCAAGGTCTTCGAGCGCATGCGCCGCGTGCAGGCGCGCCGGGCCGCTGGTTCCTCCTAGCTCTTGGATGAGGATCGGCAGACCGGCTTCCAGGTTTCCAGTTTTGCAGAGGGCGTGCGCGGCCCAAATTCTCACTTCCGGCGCATTATCGTTGAGAGCCTCTTGCATCCGTTCGGCCGCGGAGGTTGGCAAGGGTTGGATCCCGCCGAGTGCTCGTAGGGCCCAGTAGCGAACCGCGCGGTCCTCGTGAGTGGTGGCTTGTTCCAGGATCGGCACGGCGCGCGCTTGTTGCGGTGGCTCTAGCGTGGCGGCTCCGATGGCGCGGATGGCGGAGAGACGGTCGTGCCGGCCGGTGCTGGTGAGTTGCTGCTCCCAGGCGGAAAGTGGTTTACCGGCGAGTTCTGGCTCGGCGGGCGCGCAGCCGGTGATCGCGGCGGCGATAAGCACGGAGATGACGACGGGGAAGAGGGGAATGGTGGAGGGGGGGGCATGGTGAGTTTCGGTTAATAAGATAGCAAGCTGTTTGGTTTCGCGGGGTCGGCGTGTCGGCTCGGGTTGGGTGGGGCCGGTGATCTACTTCTTGGGCGAGCTGCTTTTTCGGTGGCTATTTCTTAGGCGGGGGGCGGCCGAAATATGTGAATGGCAGTTTGGCGTCTTTGGGGAAGGAATCCATTACTTCGCGCAGCCGTTCGCGGTGCTGGCTGATGGCCGGATCGTTGCTCGCCGACAGATCGTTCTGCTCGAATGGGTCGGCTCGCAGGTCATAGAATTCGCCGCTGTTGTGCATCTTGTAGCGCTTGTCGCGAACCACTCGCTTGGCTCCCCGCTGCGCATAGATCCATTTTCTCTTTTGGTTCTCGGCTGCTTCCCCCTTGAGTACTGGCACAAAAGAACGGCCGTCGAGCGTAACGCCCTCGGGCAGATCGGCTTGGGCCAGATCGGCGAAGGTGGGTAGGATGTCGGAGAAATCGACTAGGTCGGTGGTGACGCGGCCCGGTTCAGCAAGACCGGGCGCCCGCACGATGAATGGCACGCGAATGCCGGCCTCAGTGAGCTGTCCCTTACCGCCCCGGACGGGCTGGCCGTTGAGGCGTCCGGTTAGGCGGCGGCCTGAACCGTTGTCGCAGGTGAAGATGATGACGGTTTGCTCACGAAGTCCGGCATCGTCGATGGCGGCGACGATGCGACCGACCAGGGCATCCACGTAGTCGACCATGCCGGGGTGGAGATCGGTTCCGGTGAGGGAGGTGTCTCGGTTGGCGGGCGTCGTGGTGAAGGGCGCGTGGGGCAGGATCATGGGGAAGTAGACCAAAAAGGGCTGATCCCGGTGCCGCTGGATGAAGCCGGCCAGGAAGCCGGCGGCCAGATCGGGGCCGAATTTGCCCTCGTGCGTCTGGCGCCGTCCGTTGATTTGAAAGAACGGGTTCCAGTAGCGCTCGCCGCTGGGCGGGTTGCCGGTTTCATGACCGGTCCACATGGCATGTTCGTCGAAGCCGTGACGGGCGAGCGCGCGCGGGTGGCGGCGCAGGTCGTTGATCTGCCACTTACCGGCGATGGCGGTGGCGTATCCGGCCTTCTTGAGAACCCGTGCGAATGTGATTTCTCGCCGCCAATCGAAATAGGCTTCACCCCAGCGTGGGGCGTCGTGATGGTCGGTCCAGCCGGTGCGGAAGGGGTAGCGTCCGGTGAGCAGTGCGTGGCGGGTGGGCGTGCA
The DNA here is from genome assembly GCA_965238045.1 of Bryobacterales bacterium. Classification (GTDB taxonomy): domain Bacteria; phylum Acidobacteriota; class Terriglobia; order Bryobacterales; family UBA6623; genus CBDEGU01. The sequence continues at coordinate 57,761 of CBDEGU010000006.1, forward strand.
GATAGGCATGCTGTAGACGTTCTCGAAACGCACGCCCTCGGTGGCGAGCCGGTCAATATTGGGCGTCTTGTGCTCGGCGCCGTACGCGCTGATCCACTCGGGGCCCAGATCGTCGGCCATGATGAGGACGATATTGGGACGGGGTTCCGCGGCTGGCGGCGGGGAGCAAGCGGCGGCGAGCAGGAGGATGAGCGGGAATCTCAAGAAGGTGGCCCTCATGAGGCTGGCGGTCATGAAACTTGCACGCGGGCCTTGGCGGCCAAGGCGCGCGCTTGGCCCTTGCCCATCCGTCTTTGGAGCATGGCGGCGAGTTCGTCCTCGCTCATCTGACGGGCGAAATCGGCTAGCATGCGCTCCTGGGTGGCGAAGCCCCGCCGGGTGACTTCGTCCGGATCGACTTCGTTGTGGAGGATGTCGCTGAGTTCGTCGCGCACGCTTTTCGCGGATGGGTCGTCGATGTGATTGTTAAATTCGCCGGGATCTTCATTGACGTTGAACAACAGATGATCGTGCCAGGTGAAGTGGATGTATTTCCAGTCGCCTTTGCGGATCATGAAGCCGCCCGCCGTGTTGCCCTCGGAATGGGACTCGCTGTAGGCGAAACCGGGATGAGGGCCCGGTGAGCCGTCGCCGATCATCGTGCGCAGCGAGTGTCCGCGCAGGCCAGTCTGGCCTACAGCGCCGGCCCAATCGAGCATGGTGGCGATGAGATCGACATGGGCCACGGGGGTATCGATGGTCTTGCCTTGCGGCAGGGCCGCTCCAGCGATGATCAGGGGGACTCGGGCGGCGTTGTCGTAAAGATTGTTCTTGTACCAGAGGCCGTGGTCGCCCAGCGCCTCACCATGGTCGGAGGTGTAGATGAACACGGTATGGGCGAGTTGGTTCGTCTTTTCGAGTTCATCCCACAACTGCCCGATGTATTCATCCAGCTCGCTGATCATGCCGTAGTAGCCGGCGCGGGCGCGGCGAATGCGGTTTTCTGGGATGGGCGTGGCGATGCGCTTGAAGTGACGGAGTTCCTGGAAGACCAGGTGCTGGTTTTCTAGGTAGTCGTCTGGGATGCGGGGCAGGTCGATCTTCTCGCGGGGATAGAGGTCCCAGTACTTCTTGAGGGCGACGAACTTGGGATGCGGCTGGGTGAAGCCGACGAAATGCACCCAGGGCTTGCCGGCTTTGGGCGCCTCGCCGCGGAGGAATTCCAGCGCGGTCTCGGCTAGTGAGGCGTCGGCATGGCGATTGTCGCGCGGCCGGCCGTTTACATTGGCGCGCTCGCCGACTCGGTAGGCCACCGGCCGCCGGAATAGGGAGGTGATATCGGGGTTCTTGCGATGGCCGTGGCTGGTCTTGATTTCGCGGAAACCCATGTCGAAATCAGGATTGAGGTCGAGCTTGCCGGTGGCGCGGGTTTCGTAGCCGGAGCGGCGAAGGAGAGTGCCCCAAGTGGGATGCGAGCCGTCCCAGACCGTCGAATTGCAAAACGAGTTGCAGTCGGAGGGGTACATGCCGGTCATCATGGAGGCACGGCCAGGCACGCAAACCGGGCTGCCGCAATAGGCATTGCTGAATACCACTCCTTGCCGCGCGATGCGGTCGAGGTTCGGCGTCTGGACGAGCGGATGGCCGGCGTAGCCGGTGTATTTATAGCTGTGCTGATCGGAGCAGATGAAAACGATATTCGGTTTCGATCCGGATTTTGGCCCAGCCTTGGGGGCGCCAGCGCCGGCGGACGAGGTTAGCGCGGCCGCGCCCAGCCCGGCGGCGAGGTTGCGGCTGAATTCTCTTCTCGTTCGGTTGGCCATGGGATCTTGTTAACAACGGCCTGGCTTGTTCGCCGCGAAGGGACTCGACTAGGAGTCGCCGATATCTCGCCCCTTCCCCTCGAAGCGGTAGCAGGAGAGGATGAACCAGACGACGGTTGCCAGCACAAGAAAGCAGATTACTTTGACCGCTGCCGGACTGGAGTGGAAGGTATAGATCGCGCCCGTGGCGGCGGAAGTGAACTGTTCCCAGGTCGAGATAGGGCTTGTATTCATGGCGCAGTAATCATGGCACGGGATCTCCGCGTGAAGAGTGATGCGAGTGAACGGGCAAAAACTTCATCTGTCGTTTGCGTGAATCATAGCACCATCGGGTACGACGCCCTCAATGCCAAGCTCGGCGAGATCGAGACCCAGGCGCTCATCTTGCTCGCTGACGCGCAATAGGTTCCCTTTCTTCAGCGCCAGGCTGAGCAGATAGCCCGGCACAAAACCCAGGCTCGCCATGACGGCCATGCCGAGCAGTTGCGCGCCGAGCGATGTCGTAAGCTGATGCTGCGGGTAGCCGCTGGCGAAGAGTCCCATGGCGAGCATCGACCACATCCCCGCTCCGCCGTGAACGGCGAATGCGCCGACGGCGTCGTCAACGCCCTTGCGTTCGAGAAAGTTGCCGAGCCGGACGGCGATGATCGCGCCGGCAAAGCCGATCAGATAACCGAGAGCCGGATGGTAGACGTCCACGCCCGAGGCGATGGAAATCATGCCGGCCAGCCCGCCGCTGATCGTCCAGTAGGGCTCGCCTCGCGAGGCTACGAACGCGCCCATGACCCCGCCGGCAAAGCCCATGGTGACCGTAAAGGCGACGGAGCTGAGGGTCATCGGCGTGAGATAGATGCTCAGCCACGGTCCGCCGGGCTGAAAGACAGCGCAGGCCGCATAGAAGGCGTAGAAGCCGCAGAAGATCAGCATCAGCCCCAGCATGGTCAGGGGCAGGTTGTGCGGGAGAATGACGCGCGGGTTACCTTGGTCGTCATATTTGCCGAGGCGCGGGCCGAGATTGAGCAACACCCCGAGAGTGAAAAACGCCGCGACCGTATGCACGCAGCCGCCCGCGCCCCAATCGTGAAAACCGAACTTCGTATATAACCAGCCTCCCTCGCTCCATCCCCAGGCGGCGGCTAAAATCCAAACGACCGACCCGAGGACTGTCGCCAGGAAGAGATAAGCGCCGAGATGAATGCGTTCGACCACCGCGCCCGACATGATCGACGCGGTCGTAAATGAGAACAGCAGGAAAGCGAACCAGAAAACGCCCATGAGGTTGTCTTGAAGGTTCGGCCCCATGTGGGCGCTCCAGGGCAGCGCCGCGCTGGCGGCTTCGCTTGCGACGGGCAGAATTCCTTGGGGAAAGGCGTAGTAGATCCACCAGCCGAATAAGAAGAACGTGGGCGTCACGACCGCGCATGTGAGCAAGTTCTTCATCATCGTCATCAAGACGTTCTTGCGCCGCGTTACGCCCGCTTCATAGGCCATGAACCCGGCGTGAATCAGCCACATCAGAACCCCGGTCCAGAAATAGAAGGTCTCGATCGTCTTGTTGGCGAATAGCTGGATGTCTTGCGGGCTCACTCTGGCTGGCCCTCCCGGCGGTGGCAGTCGGTAGTTTCCCGCGGCCGCTTCGGCGAGCTACCATCATAGGCTTGCGGGGTGAGCGCTGCAAGGTTGTGCTGGCGCGGATAAGATAACCGCAGGAGATTCGCCGGTCAGCGCAACCGGCTCGTGCCTATGAAGATCCGAATACACCGAATGGTACTTGCTCTGTTTTCGTGGATGGTTCTGCTGGCTCCGCTCTCGCCGCCCGTGCCGGGCGCCCAGGCGATTCCCGCGCCCGATGAGTACGCGAGGTTCGTGATTGGTTCGGACGGCAATCTTCTGCGCTGGGAAAAGATCGTCTCCTACTTTGAGCTTGTATCCGCGCGCAGCGACCGCGTTCTGACCCGGGAACTCGGCAAGACGACCAACGGCAACCCGTTCATCGTGGCCACGATTTCCTCCCCGGAAAACCTGGCGCGTCTCGATGAAATCCAGGCGAATCAGCGAAAGATCGCCGATCCTCGCGGTCTCTCGCGCGACGATGCCGGGCAGCTCGCCTGGGAGTCGCCCGCGGTCGTGCTGATGACCTGTAACATCCACTCGACAGAGATCGCATCCTCTCAGATGGCCTTAAAGGTCCTCCACCGCATGGCGACCGAGGATTCGCCGTGGGTTCGCAAGGTGCTCGACGAGGTCGTATTTCTGCTCGTGCCCTCTTCGAATCCCGACGGCCAGATCATCATCACCGATTGGAACAACCGCGTGCGCGGCAGCAAGCATGTCTGGGCGCCGGCGCCATGGCTCTACCACCCCTACGCCGGACACGACAATAATCGCGACGCGTTCTTGATGACCATGGTCGAATCCCGCTATATCAACCGGCTGCTCTACCAGGAGTGGTTTCCGCAGGTGTATCTAGACCAGCATCAGCAGGGCAACCGCGGCATGCGCGTGTTCGTGCCGCCGTTTCGGAACCCGATGAATCCCAACGTCGACCCGGTCATATGGGCCGAGATCGGACGCATGGGCTTCGGTATGTTTTCCGCGCTGCACAAGGCGGGTTTTTCCGGCATTGCCTACGACAAGCACTACACTGGCTGGTGGCAGGGCGGGTTTCTGCGCGGCGCCTGGTTCCACAACATGATCGGTCTGCTGACCGAAGTGGCGAGCGCCAACCTGGCGAGCCCCGTGATGCAGCGCACGGCGAAGCTCGGCGAGCCGCCCAAGGGAGATCATACCCGGAAGGAGTGGCTCAAAAAGCGCGTGAAAAATCCCAACGCCCCCAGCCCGGAACCCGAGGATGTGACGGCCCGCTCGAGCTACCCGCGTCCCTGGCTCGGTGGCAAGTGGACGCTCAACGACATCATCGAGCATGAACTCGTCATCACCTATGCTCTGCTCGAGAGCGCGGCGAATAACCGCACGCGGCTCATTGAAAACCAGATTGATCTGGGGAACAAAGCCGTTGAGCAAGGCAAGAAGCGCAAGCCCTACGCCTACCTCTTCCCGCCCGAGCAGCATGATCCCGGCAGTGCGGCGCGGCTGCTGGAAGCACTCAACTTCGCCGGTATTGAGATTGACGAGGCCAGAGAAACGTTCACGGCCGACGGCGAGCAATATCCCGCCGGCACGCGCGTCATCTTGATGGCGCAGCCGTTTCGAAATTACGCCAAGGATCTGCTCGAACCTCAGCGTCATCCCGACCCGAAAGACCTGCCCGCCGGCGCGATGAACGATCAGCCCTATGACATGACCGCTTGGACGATGCCGCTGCAAATGGGCGTCCGCGCGGTCAAGGCGGACCGGCCCTTCGAGGCATCGTTGCGGTGTCTCGAGAAAATCGCCGCGCCCAGGGGCAAGCTCGTTCTGATAGGAAAACAGCAGAGCGCGTTTCTCGTTCGTCCCGAGCCCAACCAGATATCGGTGGCGACGAACCGGTTGTTGAGAATCGGCGCCCGCGTGCGCTGTTTGCGCAAGGAACTCGAGTGGGGCGGAGAAACGTATCCGCCGGGCACGTTGCTTGTCAGCGGTGTGAAGACGCAACGCATGAAAGCGATGGTAGAGGGGCTGGGGCTGCAAGCCGTTGCTCTGACGGAGCAGAGCGAGGCAGCGGCGATGAAACGGGCGACGGTGGAACTGCGTGAACCCCGCGTCGCGCTCTACCAGCCGTGGACGGCCTCGATGGACGAAGGCTGGACCCGCTGGCTGCTCGAACAATACGACTTTCGGTTTACGCCGGTGCACGACGCCGACATCAGAGAAGGAGCGCTGACGGAGAAGTGGGATGCCGTCATCCTGCCCGGAGACCGCGACGAGAAAAGCATCTTGAAGGGCAGAGAAGGAAAGTCGATTCCGAGGGAGTATCGGGGAGGCATCGGAACCCAAGGCCGCGAGGCCCTCAAGGAGTTCGTCGCCTCGGGCGGGACCTTGATCACGACGGGTGATTCCACGCAATTCGCGTTGCGGTCGTTCGAGCTGCCGCTCAAGAACGCGCTCGACGGCGTGAAGCGAGCGAAGTTTTCCAGCCCGGGTTCGTTTCTTCGCATTCTCATCGATACCAGACACCCGCTCGCCTACGGCATGCGGGCCGAGGGTACCGCCGTTTTCAAGAATAACGCCGCGTTTGAAACCGTGCCGAGCTTTAGCTTTACGCGTCTGAAAGTCATCGCGCGCTATCCGGGCACTGACCCTCTGCAAAGCGGCTGGATCCGGGGTCACGAATATCTGCACGACCGGATCGCGGCCGCCGAAGTCGGTTACAAGAAGGGGCGCATCATTCTGATCGGCTTCCGTCCACAGTTCCGGGCGCAGTCGGATAACACCTTCAAACTTCTGTTCAACGCCATTCATTCCTCGGCGGTCCGATAATCCGCCCCTCCCCTCCCGGGGGGGAGAAGGCCGCCGACTGGGCTCAAATCGGGCTGTTCTCAAACATTTCGCAGACGATAGTCGCGGGTCTCGATGCGGATCACTTTGCACATTTCGAAGAGTCGCGAACGGGCACGTGATCCGATGCGGTCCGCGATGGTGTCCTTGACGTGGTAGGCGCCCGAGGCCGGGTTCTTGTCCGCCTTGCGGTCGCCGAGCACCTCGTCGGGCAAATTCGTCGTCACGATGAGCGCTTTCTTGGCGTTATAGCGATGATTGATAATCGAGGTCACGGTGTCTTCGACCCACTCGCTGACGCGGTGCGAGCCCAAATCATCCAGGAGCAGAACTTCGGTATCGAGAGCGACGCGATAGGCTGCGCGGTCGCTCGTGCCGGCCGCGGCGTTATAGCCGGCGCGAATGCGGTCGAGCAGATTCTGGTAGTCGAAGAAAACGCATTCGAAACCGCGCTCGATCAATTCTCGCAAGACCGCGGCCGCCAGATGTGTCTTCCCGGCACCGGGCGGACCTTGAAAGAAAAGTCCGTTCTTCCGCGCAAGGGGATATTCCCTGGCATAACCGCGCGCGGTGATCATGGCGTCGCTCAGGGTTCGGGCGGCGATCGGGTTGTCGCCGGGAAGCTTGAAGTTATCAAAACCAGCCGTCTGAAACCGGCTGGGGATGCCCGCCCTGGAGAAGAGCGATTCTTGCCGCTGCTCGCCGGCACAGCCGCAACGTTCGACGGCGGCGATGTCTCCCTTGGCGGCGTCCTTCCAGCCGGTTCCGCCACATTCGGGGCAATCGGCTTTAGCGGCCATCGCTGCTCGCTGCTGGTTTCGTCATCTAGTCCACCACGATCAAGGTTTGTCCCGTTGTCACGGAACTGCCCTCGGCGACTTCCACCGAGCGCACCCGGCCGGCTTTGGGCGAGGTCAGCTCGTTCTGCATCTTCATGGCCTCGACGACGATGAGTCCGTCGCCCTCTTGGACTTCAGCGCCTTCGGCGACGAGAAGACGAAGGACCTTCCCCGGCATCGGGGAACAAACTTTCTGCGTGCCGCCAGCGGCCAGTGACCCGGATTCGGGCGTCCAGCGCCTCGGGTCGCGGATTTCGATGTCATAGGTCCGGCCATGGACCGTCGCGACCCAACCGTTGGCATCTTCATCCATTCTAACTTCGTGCGCCATGCCGTCAACAAGCAGGGAATAGACGCCGGGCGAAACTTCGACGATATCCACCCGGACACGGCGCTGGTCGATGGAAAATTCACGCCAGCCCTCTTGGCTCTCGCCGGAGACAAGCTCCCAGCTCCGCGACTTTCCGTTGAGTAGAAGATCTAGTTTCATGCTCGGATGGCGCTGCCGACTTTGGCCGGCCGCGGCTTGACGGCGGCCTGCCCGGTGAGACGCCTAGCGCAAAAGGGAATGGCGGCCTTCCTGTTTCCACAAGCTTACGCTCGCCCCGGTTTCGGCGGGGCTGCGGCTGGACTTTCGCATGTGATGCAATCCCGCGGCTAGGATAACGGCTTGCTCGGCGGCTTCATCGGGCGGGCTAGCCGGGTTCATCCAGCCGCGCTCGAGAAAGCCCGTATCCACTCGCCCGGCCTGAAACTCAGCCGTGCCGGCTAGTTCGCGAAATAGGGGCAGAGTCGTGCGAATGCCGCCCACATGATATTCATCGAGCGCCACCCTCATGCGAGCAATCGCCTCGGGCCGGTCGGCGCCCCATACAATCAACTTGGCGATTAGCGGGTCGTACTCCATCGGAACTTCCCATCCCTCATAGGCCCCCGAGTCCACTCGCACGCCCGGACCGGATGGCTCCCGCAGAGCCGTAATTTTTCCCGGCGAAGGGACAAAATTGTTAGCGGGGTCTTCGGCGTAGATACGGCATTCGATCGCATGGCCGCGCACCTGGACCTGGTCTTGGGCGCGACCGAGAGTCTCGCCCGCCGCGACCCGAATCTGCTCCCGGACAAGATCGATCCCAGTAACCATTTCCGTCACCGAGTGCTCGACTTGCAGACGCGTATTTACTTCCAAGAAGTAGAAGCCGCCCGCGTCGCCGGCCAAGAATTCCACCGTCCCCGCATTCGTGTATCCCGCCGAACGGGCCGCCCGCACGCCGGCGGCGGCGATTTTCTCGCGCAATCCCGGCAACTGGTCCCCCAGCGGCGCAGGAGCCTCTTCGAGAATCTTCTGATGTCGCCGCTGCAGGGAACACTCTCGTTCCCCAAGATGGATGACGTTGCCATGCTCGTCGGCCAGCACCTGCAGTTCGATGTGCCGGGGAGCCACGAGAGCTTTTTCCAAGAAAATAGAGGGGTCGCCGAACGCCCGCCGCGCCTCATCGGTCGCTTGCTCGAACGCGGACGCCAACTCATCACGAGAGCCTACCAGCCGCATTCCCTTGCCGCCCCCGCCGCCCGCTGCCTTCAGCATGAGGGGAAATCCGATCTCGCCCGAGACCTCTAGAGCTTCCTCGGCGGTTCGAACCGCGCCTGGGGTGCCGGGCAGAACCGGGACTCCAGCCTCCGTCATGCACCGCCGAGCCGCGGTTTTCGAGCCCAACAGAGCCATCGCCTCGGCCGAGGGCCCGATGAAGGTGATTTCAGCCCGCGAACAGGCTTCGGCGAAGGCGGGATTTTCGCTCAGAAAACCGTAACCTGGGTGGATCGCATCGGCGCCGGTGGTTCGCGCGGCGTCGAGGATCCGCTCGATGTCGAGATAGCTTTCCGCGGCTGGAGCGGCCCCAATATGCACCGCCTCAGCGGCCAAACGAACGTGCAGCGAGGCGCGGTCCACATCGGAATAGACCGCCACGGCCGCGATGCGCATCGCTTGACAGGTGCGAAGAATACGTACGGCGATTTCCCCGCGATTGGCGATGAGGATCTTTCGAAACATAGCGATTGCCGCAAACAGGTCCGTGCACCCGTTCGCGTGGCCTGAGTTTGTCTGGTTCGACCGTGTAACGGACGATTGTAGCAGCGTTGGGTCAAGCCGATGACGGGAATTCTGGCCCGGGGCTGAGAGGATATTTCCCTTGCGGGGCCAGCCGGGGCTCCATCCATCGCCAGGTCCCCCTCCAAATGCTTATGGACGGGTCCTGGCCGCGAATACTTGCGGTAAATCCAACGCAATGATCCGTTACACTGAGAAGAATTTCGGCCTGGGATCAAATATAATGTTCGACGGCGCCTTCAGCTTGGAACTGACCGGTCTGCTGCGCGCCGCGGCCGAGATTCTGATACTGAGCTACTTGCTCTATCAGGTCATTCTTGTGGTCCGCGGCACCAGGGCGGCGCCGGTTGTGATGGGTGTCTTGCTGGTGGTGGCGATGTATCGTCTGGCCGCTGTTCTGGGCTTGACGACCCTGCACTGGCTTATCGGCACGACGCTGCCCTATGCGATCATCGCCACCATCGTCATCTTTCAGCCTGAAATTCGGAGGGCGTTGCGCCAAATGGCACTGAATTTCCTGCCCAAAGGCCGGCCCGCGCACGTTGTGCGCCATGAGTACGAGGATGTCATCTTCGCCGTCGCTCAACTCGCCGAAGAAAAGATCGGAGCGCTGATCGTTTTCGAGCGGGAGACGGGTCTGCGAACGTTCATTCAGAGCGGCGTCGCACTGGAAGCCAGACTGACGTCGGATTTGCTGGTCAGTATTTTCCAGCGGCGTTCTCCGCTGCATGACGGGGCGGTGATTATTCAGCGAGGCAAGATCGCCGCGGCGGCCTGCTTCTTGCCCCTGACCACGAATCCGGAACTGGTTCGATCGCTGGGAACGCGCCACCGCGCCGCGATCGGAGCTTCCGAGGAAAGCGATTGCTTGGCGATCGTGGTTTCGGAAACGACGGGCGGCATTTCGATCGCCTCGGGAGGCAATATTGATATCAACCTTACGGTGGATCGTCTGCGGTTGCGAATGATCCAGCATCTGGGGCCGGTAGTTTCTCCTCCGCGCGGGCTGTCGCAGTCTGGAACGGGGCCCGGAGCAGGCTCCGCAGCGGAGTTTGGTGCGGGGCCGGGAGCAGGCACATCCGCCGGGCGCCCGCGAGCGGCAGCCGCGGCTCCTTCAGAATCGGGCGCTCCCGGCGCAGCGCGCTGAGGCGCCAAGGTCCAAGCCGATGCGACGCATTCGTCAGGCACTATCGAGACATTGGGGCTATAAGCTCCTGGCGCTAGGAGGGGCGTTCGCCCTGTGGACCTACGTCTCGGCGCGACCCGAGACGGAAATGGCGGTGCAGGCGTCGATTCGATACATTCATCTCCCGGCGGGCCTGGAGATGGATCCGGGCCAGGCCGATCGACTTACTGTGGTCGTTCGGGGCGCCAGACTGCTGCTTCAGGAAATCGACCGGCGCCGGGTAACGGCCGAAGTCGACCTCTCAGGCGCGCGAGCCGGTCAAGAGCGAACCTTTACCGTCACCGGCGCAAGTTTGGGATTGCCTCCGGGGGTGGCTCTGGTGAGGGCCGTGCCGGCGCAGCTTCGATTCACACTGGATCGGCGAGAGCGGCGCGAGATCCCCGTTGAGGCGGCGTTCGGCGGCGAGATTGCGGAGGGATATTTGCTCGAGTCGTATACGGTCGTCCCGCCCCGGCTGATGGTTCTGGGCGCGGCGAAGCGGCTGGCGGCGCTTTCCCATGTCACCACCGACCGCATTGACCTGAGCCAGCTGAAGGGCGCTGTTGGTGTCAAGACCACGGCGTATCTCGCGGATCCCTATCTTCGTTTTGCAACGGATGCCGCGGTACGGGTCGACGTGCGTGTGAGCAAGACGCAGTAGATTCGCGCCCGAGATTCGGGCCCGAGATGGGCACGCGCGGGTAGCGGGCTGATTGGACATTACGAGAATGGCAAAGCAACTCTTTGGCACGGACGGCATTCGCGGCGTAGCCGGTGAGTTTCCGCTGGATCCTCCGGCGGTCTACGCGACCGGTTTGGCGCTCGCTGCTCATCTTCGGACCGGGGATGCCGCACCGGAGGTTCTGATCGGCATGGATACGCGCGCCTCGGGACCGGATCTGGTCCGGCTGCTAGCCGCTGGTCTGAAAGCGGGGGGCACCGGCGTTCGTTTCGGCGGAGTGATTCCCACCCCCGCGGTGGCATTCTTGACTCGGGCCCGAAGTCTCGCCGGCGGCATCGTGGTTTCGGCTTCGCACAATCGGTTCAGCGACAATGGCATCAAGATCTTCTCCGGTCGCGGCAGCAAGCTTCCCGACGCCGAGGAGCAGGAACTCGAAAGAGCGATTTTCTCGCGTCTCGAAAGCGGCATCCAGCCGGCGCGCGTCGCCCTGGAACCCGATGCCGCCCTGGCCGGGGAGTATCTCGACTATCTGCGCGGCATTGTTCCGGCGAAGCCCGCCTACAAGCGCCTTCGCGTAGTCGCCGATTGCGCCCATGGGGCCGCGTGGGAGCTCGCGCCCGCCATGCTCGACCAGCTTGGCGTGCGAGCCGAGATCATGGCAAATCATCCCGATGGCCGGAACATCAACCACGACTGCGGATCGCTGCACATGGACGCATTGAGCCAGGCGGTGAGAGAGACGGGCGCCGATCTCGGCGTTGCCTTCGATGGCGACGCGGACCGCGCGCTGTTTGTCGCCGACGATGGTTCGATCATCGACGGCGATGTCATCTTGCTGCTGGCGGCGAAGTATCTCGCGGCGCGCCACCGTCTCGCGAACCATCTGGTCGTGACGACCGTGATGGCCAACATGGGGCTTGAGAAGTCACTGCGGGCCGCGGGCATTGCCATGGCGCGAACACAGGTTGGAGACAAGTATGTGCTCGAGGAGATGACCCGCCGGGGCGCCGCTCTTGGCGGCGAACCGTCCGGGCATATTATCTTTCGAGATCACGCATCGACGGGCGATGGCTTGCTGACCGCGGCGATGATGATCGAAATGCTGGCCGCTTCGGGCAAACCGCTCAGTGCCTTGCATCGCCAGTTCGGCGTCTTTCCGCAAGTATTGCGAAACATTCGGGTCAAGCGAACCCCCCCGCTAGACCAGATCGCCGGCATACGCGAGGCGATCGCCCGCAGCGAGCGTGAACTCGCCGAGGCGGGCCGTATTCTGGTTCGCTACTCAGGCACCGAACCGCTGGTGCGAGTGATGGTCGAGGCCGAAACCGCCGCGCTGGTCAATTGGCACGCCGACCGGCTGGTCAGTGTGGTCGAGCAAGAGTTGGGCTGATCGGCCAGCGTTCCCCGGGTGATATTTTCCCTATGGGAAGGTTGGTCCGCCGACGCTTCGCTACTGCTTTGGAGCGTTCTCTGGATCGGCCGCGGGTGGTGGAGCGAGCCGTGCAAGCAGTCCCTTGAGGTGGTCTAAGGCCGCGGCCGGAATCACATCCTCGCCGGGGCCCAAGGGCCAAGCTAGTTCGCCCTTCGGGGAGAAATTCGCGCCCGCGGTCGTTGCTACCAGCCGCATCAGTTCGCCGGTGTTGACCTTGGAGTCCTCGCGGAAGCGCAGGCGCCACTGGTTGCGGCGCCGTTCGATGGACTCCATTCGCATCTTTTCCGCCAAGTACTTGATCAACGAATACCCCATCAGCGTCTCTACTGCCTCGGGGAGCGTGCCGTAACGGTCTCGCAGTTCGGCCCGCATACGTTCGCGTTGTTCTTCGGTTTCGACTTGCGCTAGCCGCTTGTAGGTTTGCAGGCGCTGTGTTTCGTCGGAAATGTAGTCCGGCGGAATGTGCAGGTCCATTTGCAGTCTCAAAGTGGTGCGCACCCGCTCTTCGACCTCTTCGCCTCCTAGTCTCCGGACCTCTTCCTCGAGCATACGGCAGTAGGTTTCAAATCCCACCGCGCCGATCTGGCCGTGCTGCTGGGCGCCGAGCAGGTTTCCGCCGCCGCGGAGTTCCAGATCCAGAGCCGCGATCTTGAACCCCGACCCCAGTTCGCAGAACTCCTTCAGCGCCGCCAGGCGTTTGCGCGCGGCCGATGAGAGTTCCTGGTCTCGTTCCACCAGCAGATAGGCATAGGCCCGCCGGTTGGAACGCCCCACGCGGCCGCGAAGCTGGTACATCTCGGCGAGCCCATAACGGTCGGCATTCTGGATCAAGATAGTGTTGGCGAGGGGAATATCGAGTCCGTTTTCCACGATGGTCGTCGCCAGGAGCACGTCGCACTCGTGGCGCATGAATTTCAGAATCACTTTTTCCAGATCTTTCTCCGCAAGCTGGCCGTGGCCGACGGCGATGCGGGCCGAGGGGACGAGTTTCTGAAGATGAGCGGCGACTTGCCAGATCGATTCCACCCGGTTGTAGATGTAGTATGTCTGCCCTCCGCGGGCGATCTCGCGCTCAATGGCCCCGCGAACGGTGTCGTCGGTGCGCAGGGCGACGACGGTCTGGATCGCGAGCCGGTCCCGGGGAGGTGTCTGGATCACCGAGATATCCCGTACGCCCACCAGCGACATGTGCAGGGTTCTGGGAATCGGCGTGGCGGTCAGCGTAAGCACATCGACATTCTTGGCAATCTGCTTCAAGCGCTCCTTGTGGCGCACGCCGAAGCGCTGCTCTTCATCGACAATCAGGAGCCCGAGGTCGGAAAATACGACGTCCTTGGAAAGCAGCCGGTGCGTCCCGATCACGATGTCGATCTTGCCCGCGGTGATCCTTGCAATGATCGCTTTCCGCTCTTTGGGACTGCGAAACCGGGTTAGCATCTCGATTTCCATCGGGAAGGCCGCAAACCGCTGGCGAAACGTCTCGTAGTGCTGCAAGGCCAGGATCGTGGTGGGCGCCAGCATGGCGACCTGCTTGCCGTCGCCGAGAACCTTGAACGCCGCCCGCATGGCGACCTCGGTCTTGCCGAAGCCGACATCGCCGCAGATGAGCCGGTCCATGGGACGCCGAGCTTCCATGTCCTGCTTGATGTCGCCGATGGCCGTGAGCTGGTCCGGTGTTTCGGTGTATTCAAAGGTCTGCTCGAATTCGCGCTGCCAGTCGCTGTCGGGCGAAAAGGCAAACCCTGGCGCCTTCCGCCGCTCGGCATACAGTTTCAGCAGCTCATCGGCCATGCCGGCGAGCTTGGCCCGCACGCGGGATTTGGCTCGCGACCAGGTTTGTCCCCCCAAACGGTCGACCGCCGGAGGACGGCCCCCGGCACCGTGATATTTGTGCACCAGGTCGAGCCGGGACAATGGCAGATACAGCCGGGCGTTGTCGGCGTAGCCGATCAGCATGAGGTCTTCGTTGCGGCCTCCCTGCTCGATCTGCCGCAGGCCCAGATACCGGCCCACCCCGTGCTCGGCGTGGACGATGAGGTCCCCTTCCTTGAGATCTTGCAGATCGGAAAGAAAGGCCGCCATGGCGCGCTTGCGTTTCTCGGGCCGCGCCACGAGCTCGGAGGCCGAGAACAAGTCTTCGTGGCCGTAGAGGATCACGCCGCAATCGGGCAGCACGGCGCCGGCGCGTAGCGGGGTCTCCACCACCAGTACGCTTGAGACAGGCCCGGCCAAATAGGCCCTCTCCGCCAAATACGGCGTGGTTGTTTTCGAGCGGTCCCGCAGACTCAACTGAAAAGAGAGCCCATGCTCGCCCAGCACGTCGGCGAGGCGTTCGACATCGCCCGGCGATTGCGCCGCGATCAGAGCACGCTTGCCAGCCTTGACTTGAGCTTCTAGTTCGCGGACAAAGTGCGGAATATTGCCGTGGAACTTCGGCGCCGGTTGCGTCGGGATGTGGAGCGACTCTTCTTGTTCCAGGCTCAGCTCCTCGAGATGCAACTCGCTGCAGGCGGCGGCCGATTCGCTCAGCTCGGCGGGAGTCCAATAGAAACGGCCCGGCTCGGCCACCGTCTCATGGCTGGCAAAGGCCGCGCCGAGCGATTCCCACAACTGCTTCGCCTGCTTGTCGATCGCGGCCCGCTCACTCCAAATCACCAAAGGATAATCGAGGGTCTCGAGAATGCTATTCGACCGTTGCGAGGCGGCCGGGATATCAAACTCCCAGCCTGGGGCCGAAATCACAGGCTCTTCCGGTGAGCCCTCTGATTTTTGGGCGCCGCTCGAAACAGTACCGCCGCCGGAAAACAGGGGGGCCGGATACTCGGTCAGCGGCAGCAGCCGGACCTCGTCGATGGTTTGAACCGACTTTTGCGTCTCGGGATCAAAAAAACGAATCGACTCGATCTGCTCGCCGAACATCTCGATGCGTACCGGATAGGCCGACTCGGGACTATAGATGTCGATGATCCCGCCCCGGACCGAAAACTGGCCTTCCATTTCCACGGGCTCGCGGCGTTCATAGCCAGCCGACCAGAGCCCGGTTTCGAGGTCTTCGAGAAAGAACTCGTCGCCGGTTTCCAGTTTCCATGCCAAGTTGCGGAGAACCTGATCGCCGGCCACCTTGAGCAGTGCCGACCGAACGGGCGCCACGACGATCGAGGCGTCGCCCTCGGCCATCCGCCACAGAGCGATGCCCCGTTTTTCGCTGATATCGGCGTGAGGCGACAGACCGTCATATGGCAGAACGTCGTGCGCGGGCAGCACGAACGGGGCTTGACGGTGCGGGGAAATCTCCAGTAATTCGAAGAAGGCTCCCAGCGTCTCGGCCATCGTCTCGGCCACCGGATTCGATTCGACGATGAGCACGATCGACCGGTCGGTGTGCTTATAGAGCAGGACGGTGTAAAGGGCTTTGGCGGTCGGATTGAGTCCGGCCAGATGCACGACTTGGCGATCGGTCCGCCGCAGCCGCGCCAGCGCCGGCTCGAAAGCAGTGTGCCGGGCCGCAAGGTCGAACAGATCTCGGAGGCTGGGAAGGATCAACGGTTTCTGTCCAGGATAGTCTGGACCACATCGCTAGTCGAATACCCGGGCTCGACCGGGATGGGGAACACTCTCCCGCCGCTCCGCTCGACGATCTCCCGGCCGGCGATCCAGTGAGACCAGTCCGAACCTTTCACCAGAACATCCGGCAGAAGAACTTCCAGCAACTCGCAAGGGGTGTCTTGTTCGAAGATCGTGACCGCGTCGATCGCCGCCAGAGCAGCCAGGTTCGATGCCCGCTCGGTTGCGCCCAGGATCGGCCGCTGCTCGCCCTTGAGACGGCGGACACTGGCATCGCTGTTGACCGCCACCACGAGCCGGTCGCCATGCGAGCGGGCGGTTTCGAACAGGCGCACGTGACCAGGATGCAGCAAATCAAAACAGCCGTTGGTGAAGACCACCGTTTCGCCGGCGGCGCGCCACTGATCGCGAACCTCGGCAAGACGATTCCACGATAATACGGCTTCCTTTCTCACGGGCGTTTCTCATTCTAGCCCGCTTTTTCTTCCGCTGCCGCCCAAGCCCGCATTTCTCACCACCTGGCGACCGAAGCACGCGATAGGTCCGCCATTCCTTCGTTGCGCTGGCTCGCCGTACTCAACGTACCTTCAAGTACGCCTGCGTTCGTCAAGCGGCGCGCGCCTCGTACTGACGCGCCTCTCACGTGCTTCGGTCGCCACGTGGTGAGAAAGCGGGCTAACCGGACTCAGGGGAATTCCCCTTGTTCCTTCGGGCGAATCGGTACCTACCGGGAAATCCGGGCTTCTGATAGAATTGCGAGTGACTGGCCGGTGAATCCTATGGGTGGATCTGTTTCACATACGACCGTTCTGAGTCGCGACGACACTGCCGTTAGCACCGAGCAATTTTTCCCGCCGCCTCCGCGATCCGCAGTGGATCTCGGGGTTTCCTACAACATGCTGGTCGACCTCATGCTGAAGGTCACCATGCTTGAGGGCTCGACGACCCTGAACCGGGTTTCGCAGATTATCAAGGTCAGCGTCACGATCTGCGACGGTGTTTTCAACCACATACGCAAAGAGAAGTTTGTGGAAGTCAAGGGCATGCACGGCAACGACTACGAATTCACGCTTTCGGCCGCCGGGCGCAAGGTCGCGCAGGACCGCTACGCGATGAGTCAATACGTGGGGCCCGTGCCGGTGCCTTTGAATACGTACACGAACGCGGTTCGGCAGCAAGGCGCCCGGTGCAAGGTCAATCGTGCGCAGCTCCAGAAGATTTTTTACGATCTGGTGCTGACCGACGAGATACTCGACCAGCTCGGTCCCGCCATCATCTCGAATTCACAGATTTTCCTCTACGGATCCACCGGCAATGGGAAGACGAGTATCGCCGAAAGACTCATCCGTATATTCGACGACACCGTCTATATGCCTTACGCGATCGAGGTGCAGGGACAGATCATCAATCTGTTTGACTCGGTTGTCCACCAGCCGGTCGAAGGCGAGCACGAGGGCGACCAGCGCTGGGTTCTCTGTGAGCGGCCCTGTATCGCGGTAGGCGGCGAGATGGTTCAGGAGATGCTGGAGCTGCGTTTCGAGGAAACGCTCGGCTACTACACCTCGCCGCTCCAGATGAAAGCCAACAACGGACTATTCATCATCGACGATTTCGGCCGCCAGATGATCAACCCGCGCGATCTGCTCAACCGCTGGATCGTGCCCCTGGATCGCGGCATCGATTTTCTGTCTCTTCGTACCGGCGTCAAATTCCCGATTCCATTCGAGACGCTGGTCATCTTCTCGACGAACCTTGACCCCAGGCAGCTCGCCGACGAAGCTTTCCTGCGCCGGATTCAGAACAAGATCAAGATCGAGGTCATCTCGCCGGAAATTTTCGATAAGATCCTGCAGCGGCTATGCGAAGCGGCCAGAATCGAGTGGACCGAGGAGGCATCGGCCTACATTCGTGAATGCTGTTCGGCCGACGCGCGCAAGCCCGTTCTGCGTGCCTGCTACCCGCGCGATGTCGTCACTGTTCTTCAGAACATCGCGCAGTATGAAAGCCGGCCGCCCACCCTGAATAAGGAAGATGTTGACCGGGCGGTGGAACTCTACTTCGCCCGGTAAACAGAGGCTGCTAATCCCGCCAGAGGGCGATGCCTCCGAGCAGGCCCGCCACATTTCTCACCTTCGTTACGTTAGCGGGAAGTTCGCAATCGATTTTTCGGGCATTTCCGCCTCCCAGGTAGAGCCTGCGATAGTTGAAGACTCTTTCTAGGATCTCAACGGCTTTTCGCAAGCGTGTGTTCCATTTCACCTTGCCAACGCTCTTGAGCGCCGCGTCGCCCAGGCTTTCTTCATAGGTCTTGTCCTTCAGGAAAGGATGGTGCCCGAACTCAAGGTTCGACACCGAGTGGCCGTCGACATAGAGAGCACTTCCAATGCCGGTTCCGAGTGTGATGACCAGTTCGACACCCATGCCCTCGACCACGCCCAGGCCTTGAACGTCCGCGTCGTTGGCCACGCGCACGGGTTTGCCCGTGGCCTCCTCGAGCGCCCCCGCCACGTCGAATCCATCCCATGAGGGATCCAAATTGACAGCTTCGCTCGCCACTCCGTCCACGATGACGCCGGGAAAGCCCACCGAGACGCGGTCGAACTCGCCTTGTTCGGCAATCTGTTTGGTCAGCTTGGCCAGGACATTCTCAGGGTTGGCGAGCTTCGGCGTCCGGACGCGGGAGCGTTGGGTGACCGGCTCGCCTTTTTCGTCGAGAACCATCATCTTCATGCCGGATCCGCCAATGTCGATGGCTAGCGTGCGCGGACCGGTTCGTTCTTCGCTCATGGTTATTGCAGTCTATCCAACTGCCTGCCCCGCGGACAAGATTGGCGCGCCAAACCGCGAGAACGCCCGCCGGAATGTGCGAGGACTGTAGCGGTCGCGGCCCGGAGCGGCGACCAGCGTCCGTGGCGCAAGTGTTTCGCCATGAACCATCGGTGCGCGTTCCGATGATCGTTCGCTGGCCGGCCGGGGCTCTGAAGGAGCACCACAGAATTCTGTCGCAAGCAGGCCCCTCAGCGCAGGCGAGGTTTGCGTGCCATCGCCACCCCCGGCGAGCCGGCATGCACGACGATGATTCCCGACTCGGTGACGTAGTGCCCCTTGGCGCGGTCCGCCTCAATGTCGAAACCGATCTCGAACTCGCCGGGCAGCGTCAGATCCTGATCGACGATCGCCCGGCGAATCCGGCTATGCCGGCCGACGCTCACGTTGTGAAACAGAATCGAGCTTTCCACCTCGGAGTAACTGTGCACGCGCACGCCCGGAGAGAGAATACTGTTCACCACCCGCCCGCCGGATACGATCGAACCCGAACAAATCATCGAATTGATGCTCACCCCCATGCGGCGGCCCTCCTCGGCGAAAGAGAATTTCGCCGGCGGATACTGAGGCTGATACGTCCGGATGGGCCATTCTTCGTCATAAAGATTGAACACTGGCGTTACGGACACCAGATCCATGTTCGCTTCGTAGTAGGCGTCGAGCGTCCCGATATCGCGCCAATAGGGGCGCTCTTCGTCGTCTTGAGCGACTTCGTTTCCGAAATCGTAGGCGTACACCCCGCGGCCCCGCCGCACCAGACGCGGCAAGATATCTCCGCCGAAGTCGTGCGAGCTTCCTTCCGCGGAATGGTCTTCCAGGAGCGCGTCCAGCAGCACTTGCGTAGAAAACAGATAGACGCCCATCGATGCCGAGCACATCTCGGGGTTGAAGCGCGAACGCGCCGCGTTCGCGTCACCTGGCTTTTCCTTGAATCCCCGTACACGAGAACTCTCATCGATGTCTACAATGCCAAATCGGCTGGCTTCGCTTGGCGGAATTTGCGTTGTCGCGAGCGTCACATCCGCGCCCCGTTCCAGATGGCAGTCCAGCAAATGGCGGTAGTCCATCTTGTAGACATGATCCGCCGACAAGATGAGCGTATAGGGCAGATCCTCGACCTCGATGCTCTGGGCGTTCTGAAATACGGCGTCCGCCGTGCCCAAATACCATTCCTCGCCGACTCTCTTGGTGGGCGGCAGAAATTCAATGAACTCGCCCAAACTGCTGGAAACCACGTTCCACGCTCGGCGAATATGACGGTTCAGCGACAGCGCCTTGTATTGGGTGAGAATATAGAGCCTTCGCAGCCCGGAGTTGATCGAGTTCGACAACGTGATGTGGCGCTGTTGCATGATTCAACTGCGGCGCGAGTGGGGGCGCTTTTCCAACTTCTCGTTCAGGACACCACAGCGCAGGATTTCGGCCTACCCAGCTCGGCCATCCGGTTGAGGATGTGACACCCGATCGCAACTTCTCTCCTTTGTGCCTTGCCGTGCCTCGCCTTCAATCCGCCTCCGAGCACGGACTTGTATCGGAAGAAGCTGTTTTCAACGCGCGCCTGCTGTCGGTAGCCCGACTCCTTCTGCCACTCTCGTCGCCCGACCTGGCGAATCCTCTCAAGAGCCGTGTCACGCTGCGCCCATGGGCCGTCCGTTGGCCCCGCCGACACCGCGGAGCGACGAGGGGGAATCACAATCACGACGTTCTCTGTACCGGCCGCGCTGAGTTGATCGTAGACTGACCTGTGGTCGTAGGCTCCGTCTGCGGTGAAACGCCGGCTGGGAACCTCGATTGTGTCGAGAAGAGCAGGGAGTGTGGAGGCGTCGTCCCGGCTGCTCGCTGTGAGTTCGGCCGCCACAATGAACCCCTCGGCATCCACCCCGATGTGCAGCTTCCGCCAATCCCGGCGTTTCTTTGATGCCTTGTGCTTGTGCGCGTTCCATTCGCCGCAACCCAGAATCTTCAGCCCTGTGGAATCGACGATCAAGTCGATCGGGCCGTCATAGGATCGGGTCAGGGGCGGCACCGCAACGATTTGGTTCCGGCGCGAGAGTGTGGTGTGGTCCGGGGCCTTGAGGTTGAGGCCCATCAAGCGGAGCAGCGAGTCCAGGAACCCCTCGGTCTGGCGGAGCGGCAGGCTGAAGACGACCCGCAGGGTCAACGCGGTCCGGACCGCGAGGTTCGAGTACCGCCGCTGGCCTCCGCGAAGACCGTTCTTCGGTGGTACCCACGCGGCAATTGCATCCTCGCTCAGCCAGATCGTGACGTCGCCGCGGCTCCTGAGGCCACGCTCGTACTCCCTCCAGTTCCGGATTCTGTACTTCTTCTTATACTGGCGGTTGACTCAGCTCGACTTCGCTGCGACCATGACGTTACCCCCGATCTCTATGATGGACTGGACCCCACCCCCGCCGCTAGCGTGCTCGCTTACACCGATTCATGCACCAACGCCGTGAAGTAGAGCAGCTCGCCGTCCGGCGACCAAAACGAGCGACTATCTGATCTCGATCCGTCTGTTACAGCGATCCATTCTTCCTCACCGACCGCAAGACCGTCCCGCAACGGAGCGATAAAGATCTTATTATTACCTCCTTCACCCGTGGGTACGTGGAATGCGATCCACTCGCCATCTGGGGAGTAGTGGCCCGTGTGGAGATTGTATTCAGGGTGAGACACAACGTCTCCCGTTTCACCGGAAGCCCAGTCGAGAAACGCGATTCGAAAAGGTCTCCCGCGCCAGTAGAGGATTTTCGTGCCACCCCACGATCGGCTCCAGAGGTTGCCGGGACCACAGTCTTCGCAGAGCATTTTGGGCAGACCGCCATCGGAGCTCACCAGGTAGGCCGATCGGCCGAGTTTGTAAACAACGTACTTACCGTCATGAGTAATGACGCCTCTCAGTTCGTCTTCGGGAGTCGAAGTAAGGGCCCTCTCGTCTCCGGTCTCCAGATCCTTCAGCCATAGATCGAAGTTGCCTGATCGGTTCGACCGGAAGAGAAGCTTCTTGCCATCGGCCGAGATCGAGGGCGCCAGGTCTACCGCCGCATCGTTCGTCAGGCGGCGCATCTCACCGAGCACCTTGCCTCTATTGGGGTCAATCGGCAGGGCCCAGATGTCGACCGTGGTATTGAGGGTGGCAAAGACAAGACGGCCGTCTTGGGCCGCCGAAGGGCCCGCTTCCACTCCCGCGCCAAAAGTCAATCGCTCTGGAGCCCCCTCTATCTTCCCTGTGGCTGATGAAAGTGGAATCCGCCACACGTTCGTGCTGTCGCCTAGCCTTGCCGTAAAGAGCACGTCATCGGATTCGGGTCGCCAGACGATTGGTGAGGTGTTTCCCGCAAGTCCGTGAGAACGAAAGATATCGACAACGCCTGTCTTGGTCGCGGCCCCGCCATCAACAGGTACAAGCCACCAGTCCCAGTCGGGCCCCGGTGCGTTTCCGGCGAATTCACTATGTCCCTCGACGAGGATGTAGCGTCCGCTTGGCGCCCAAACGGCCCCATAGAACCGTCGGACGTCAACGGGCAGCCTCCTGGAGGGTCCTCCATCCGGTGAGACCAGAAGTAGCGTTGAGGTCCTAAAGCTGCCGCTACTGGCAGTGACATAAGCGATCCACCGTCCATCCGGCGAGAACTTCGGACGCGCTCTGCGCTCGGCCAGTAGCCTGGGCTCTCCACCAAGCGAATCGACCAAGTAGATTCCACCCCCTTTGCGCGCGGAACGAAAAGCGATCTTCGTCCCATCCGGGGAGAAGGTAGGGGCATCATCATCGGCTTCATCTGAGGTCAGGCGGACAGGCTGGCCACCGCCTAGCTGTAGGACCCAGATATCGAGATTCCCGTCGCCGCCGCGGTCCGAGGCATACGCCAGCAGCTTGCCGTCGGGAGAAAGGGCCGGCTGATAGGTCAGGCCGGAATCCGAAGTCAGCCGTTTCAATACTGGAGGCGAGATCGCCCGGGGACGCCGTTGAGCTTGCTGGTTTTGCCACCAGATGAATCCTGTTGCCACCACAATGAGTGCTAGGACGAGTGCCACCTGTCTGCTGAGGAACCGAGAGCGCACGGCGGGACCACTGGCCGAGACCGCCTCTGTTCTGCCGGAGGCGACGCCCAGGTTAGCTCCCCTCAGATCCACCAGCACTTCATCTACGTGCTGGTAGCGATCGTCAGGATCCTTTGCGAGCGCTTTGCCGACGATGCGGTCGAGTTCGACCCCTACGCCGGTCCGCAGGGCGGTCAGCGGCTCCGGCTCTTCGTTCACGATCGAGTACGCTAGTGCTGCCTCGACATCACCCTTGAACGGAAGTTGGCCCGCAACCATCTCGTAGAGAACCACTCCCAGTGACCAGATATCGCTGCGGTGGTCCACCTTCTGACCGAGGGTCTGCTCGGGCGACATGTAGGCCGGCGTGCCCAGGCTGGAGCCGGTCTTGGTGAGCTTCGTGCGGTCGGTCAGTTGTGCCAGGCCGAAGTCCATGATCTTCACCTGGCCTTCTTCGGTCAGCATCAAGTTGGCCGGCTTGATATCGCGGTGAACGATGTCCTTCTTGTGCGCGGCTTGGAGGCCGCGAGCTGTCTGCGTAGCCACGTCGAGAGCTTCCTCGAGCTTGAGCGGACGCGCCTCGATCTTCTCTTTAAGGCTTGGGCCTTCAATGAAGGCCATGGCGATGAAGGTCCGTCCGTCTGCTTCATCGATCTCATGGACGGTGCAGATGTTGTTGTGGTCGAGGGCCGCCGCGGCCTTAGCTTCACGCAAGAAGCGCTCGCGGCCTTCTTCATCCTCGAGGAGATGTGAAGCGAGAAACTTGAGGGCCACGCTGCGTTCCAGCTTGACGTCCTCGGCCTTGTAGACGACACCCATGCCGCCCCGGCCGAGCTCGGACAGGATCTTGTAGTGGCTGATGGTGGAGCCTATCACGACGCCCAATTGTACCGCTACCGGATAGCTGGTGATAACACCTTAGGACCGTATCGACCGTGCGGCGGGCGAAGGGCGGTGGAGAGAGGCAGTGGCAGCGTGGGCCGCCGCATTGTCGATAGGGGTTGTTGGAGGATGCCGGGCTCAGGATCGGCTATGTGGATTGTAGGGATTGGCTTGGTCGTTGGGCAGGAGGAGTAGGACCTTTCGGGAGTAGAACGTGGCTTGGATCGCCCGGATTGCTTTGATGTATGGAAGCCGCGAAGTCCTCGCAGGCGGGCGAATCAGCTCCGCGGAAAGACCCAGGCGCAGGAGTGCGAAGCACCCCCTGGCGACGGCGCGTCGCAGCGTTGCGTTGGCGAAGAGACGGTGAGGGGTCATGAGGAGTCGATAGCCTCGGGCAGGGCCATGTCCCCGGCGCGTAGCGCCAGTTCCAGCGCCGAAAGCCATGCGACCACGCGCAGCCTTCCCTCGCCGCACAGCGGGCAGCGGCGCTCCACGGCTCGCCGTTGCTCCTTGCTCAACAAGGCAGGGGAAACTTCCCTCGTCGCGGACGCCTGGAGGAGTTCCCGGCAGCGGGCCAAGCCCGCCGCGCGTCTGCGATGAGCCAAGAAACCGTAGTAGCGGATCTTGACAAAACCCCTCGGCAGCACGTGCAGCAGAAAGCGCCGCAGGAACTCGACCGCGTCGAGCGTCATCGTCTCGATACGGTGGTTGTTCTTCGCGTTGCGAAAACGCAAGCGCAGGCGGCCGTCGTGGAGAGACCGCAAGCGACCGTTGGAGATGGCGACGCGATGGGTATAACGAGCCAGATACTTGAGCACTTGTTCGGGTCCGACCATGGGCGGCTTGAGGTAGACCACCCACTCGGTTGTTCTCAGTTCTCGCAGCCAAGAGTGAAAACGTTCGGGCTTCGTCAGCGGGGCCAGCTGCCGGTCGAGTTCCAGCTGGCCGTGTTCGAACGCCCGCCGCAAACCGTCTAAGAGCTTGCCGCGAAACAAGCGGCTCAGAGGCCGTACGGGCAGGAAAAACTTCTTGCGGCAGCGGATCCATCGGCTGCCGTCGAGCGCCATTCCTCCCGCCGGTACGACGCAGTGCAGGTGCGGATGAGGCAGCAGTATCTGGTTCCAGGTATGCAATACGGCGAAGAAGCCGATCTGGGCGCCCAAACGCTTGGGGTCGCGAGCGAGTTGTTGCAAGCTTTGAGAGGCCGCCTCGAACAGCAGACGGTAGAAGAGTCGCTGATTCTGGAGGGCCAACATTGCCAGGGCCCCTGGCACGGTGAACACAACATGGCAGTAGTGCACCGGAAGTAGTTCCTGCGCCCGTGCCCCCAGCCAGCGGTCACGCGCCGCCGACTGGCACTTCGGACAGTGCCGGTTCGAGCACGAGTTGTACGCGATCCGTTCCTGCGAGCAAGAATCGCACTGTTCGATGTGAGCGCCCTGGGCGGCGCTGCGACACGAACCGATGTCGCGAAGGGCCTTGCGTTGACGAGCGGAGAGGCGGTGTCCCCAGCGCTCGAGCAACTCCCCTTCGTGTTGGCGAATGACATCGGCCACTTCCAGCCGATGCCGGCTCATCGCCGGCGCCGGTCCCCGTCGTCGGTGAGCGCTTCGCGAATCTCGAGTGCTTCGAGTGGGCTCTGCGTCGTGCGCAGGCGCAATTCCGAGACATGCAGATAGCGCGCCGTCGTCTTGAGACTGACGTGCCCCAGCAAGACCTGGATGGTGCGCAGATCCGTCCCCGCTTCCAGCAAGTGCGTGGCAAAGGAATGCCGCAGCACGTGCGGGCTCACCGGTTTGCGGATGCCTGCCTGGCGACCAAGCTTTTGGCAGATCTGCCGTACCCCCGAGGGCCGCAGCTGGGCGCCGTGGATACGGCCGGGAAACAGCAACTCGTTCGGCTTCGCCCAGCGCCAGTACAGACGCAGCAACTCCAGTAGCTTGGGAGACAACATCACCTGGCGTGGCTTCTCTCCTTTGCCGCGGCGCACCAGGATCACCATCCGCTGCGAGTCAATGTCCCCCGCTTCGAGTTGCAACACTTCGTCGAGACGCAACCCGGCTCCGTAGAGCGTCGCGAGGATCGCGCGATGCTTCAGGTTCACCGCGGCGTCCAACAGCGCCGTCACTTCTTCACGGCTCAGCACGACCGGTAGGCGACGCCGGACCTTGGGCCGTGCGATGCGTTCGACAACCCAGGGTCGCTCGAGTGTCTGGCTGTAGAAGAACTTCAGCCCCGCCGTGCGCACCCCGAACGTCGCACCGGCCAGCTTACGCCGCTCGATCAAGTCAAGCTGATACTCGCGAATCTGCTTCGGGCCCAGTTGCTCCGGCGACTTGCCGAAGTAGCGGGCGAGATCCTCGACGGCCTTGGTATAACTCCGAATCGTCTGCGGCGAATAGCTGCGCAGCCGCAGGTCTTGGATCATCTTCTGGCGTAGCTTGGTCATGAACGACCTCCTCTCGGTCGCTCATTATTCCTCTACCTCAACAAAGTTTCAATCCTTCCCCACTCGCCGGCCTCCCCTTCACCTCTGCCGCGCCAGCGGCTTCGTCCAACAACCGTTCCCACTCGCTATCGGCCCAGATTCTCGCTAACCGCCTGATGGGCCTCGATTTGGGCCAGCTCGACGACGGGTTGCGAAGGCTCTGATGCCTGATTGCTCAATGGGAAATTATTTCTCGACACCTATCCGACGTTGACGCCCTCTCGCCGAACATTCGCGCAGCGCGGAGAGCAAGAAGTTTTGCAGTAGCGACGCTTGATCTGGCGATTTCGTGCCCAAATGAAGCTGCCGAGGTCAGCGCGATTTGCCGTCACGGAGTGCTGAGCGGCGGAGAGATTGCGGACACATAGCGGACACAGATTTCTAGTGGGGAAATGGACTTCCTGTAAGTTATTGAAAACAATGGTCGGGGCGCGGAGATTTGAACTCCGGACCTCCTGCTCCCAAAGTGTGTGGGTTGGGACTTCTGGAGTGCTACGGAGTGTCACAGAGTGCCCTATCCATCGGGTCTGGCCCTGTATTTGTAGCACTTCGTGACACTCCTTGTCACTGGGTGAATCTCGGTGTTCCTGACCTAGTTACGTCACAATCCACGTCACAATCGCCTGTCTCGACCGATTTGAGCGAAGATTTCTGTTTTGGTTTTGGACCTCTTCGTACCGGTAGTGTACCCCTTAGCCACCACCGACTTCAACCCGGACGATGGCATCTTCCTCTCCAAGCTTCGCGGCAACGTTGTAGGTCCGCCTTAGCAGCCCGCAGTCGAAGTGAATGTGGGAGTCTGGGTAGCTTTGCCGCCGGTCTGTGTGGACAGTAGCTCTTTTCAAAAGTCATCCCCCCCCATTGGTTTCGGGTGACGCCAAGGGGGGGCCGACGGGATCCCCAGGTTCCCAATGGTCTCCTCACAGCGCTCATGGGTTTTTCTATTGAGATTTTGGGGTCCATTCCCGGCAGGGTCGGGAACGCTCCGCATCGTCTGCGGCGAATAGTCGCGCAACCGCAGGTCTTCGATCATCCTCTGACGTAGCTTGGTCATGAACGACCTCCTCTCGGTCGTTCATTATTCCGCTACCTCAATAAAGTTTCAATCCCTTCCCCCACTTGCCGGCCTCCCCTCACCTCTGCCGCGCCAGCGGCTTCGTCCAACAACCGTTCGCACTCGCTATCCGCCAAGGTTGTCGCTAGCCGCCTGATGGGACTCGATTTGGGCCCGCTCGACGCCGGGTTGCTGAGGCTCCGACAGCTGATTGCTCAATGGGAAATTATTTCTCGACATCTATCCGAGGTGACGCCCCCTCGTCGAACATTCTAGCGCGGGCAGGGGGCAAGAGGGGCCTCATCCCAAGACAGTCTCACCGGCAGGATAGCGCCTAGCAGATCGACCAAGCCCAATGGTTGGCGCGCGCCTGGAAGCCGAAGATCTGGGAAGAACTTCAACAAGCGGAGTCTTGAGCGACGACGAGACCTCTCCATAGCGACGGCGTTTCAGCGAACGATCGGCACCGAGTCCACCTGTTCCAGGGTGCCATCGTTAATCGAGTTAACGCCGAGGGGGGGCAAGACTCCCCGTCCGATGGCATATCTTTCCAGTTTGATTCGCTCAGCGACGGCCTTGCGCAGGGAGAGGGTCTCCCGACTTTGCCTTCGCTCCACCCGTGACAACCCTCTCAAACAACGTCTGCGAGCCGATGGACAAGCCCTGGCGCCTACCGGGGGAGGTGATGGGTAGGGTTCAGCGCGAAAAGACGTCGTATTCGGGGCAGCGCACGTGTATACTGTGGCCGTGCCAGGGCCAGAATGGAAAGCCTGGTTTAGACCCTCGGACGAGCCGTCCCGGAAAACCGGGATCTCTTCGAACCGCGCGCCGCCGTGCGTGGCGAAAAACGCGCTAGTTGACCGGGTGGCTGACTTGGTAGCGACCGTCGCGAAAACCGCTGAAGAACGACGACAACTCTTGGTGGCTGATGGGTTCCCGAGAGGAGTCCTCTTCCAAGTTTCGCTGCGCGACGTAGGTTCGGCCGTCTCCACCATGCACCAATACGTGGTACCAAGGCTGATCTTTCGGCGGCTTGGATTTCGCTACATGCTCATACCATTCCTCTGAGCCGAGAAAAACCGGATCGACATCGACGATGACGCCTCGATAGTCGAACAAACGGTGATGCACGAGTTGCCCGATTGAGAAT
This sequence comes from Bryobacterales bacterium, assembly GCA_965238045.1. GTDB lineage: Bacteria > Acidobacteriota > Terriglobia > Bryobacterales > UBA6623 > CBDEGU01. The sequence goes on from CBDEGU010000006.1 coordinate 86,230, forward strand.
TTCGCTTGCGCGGCCATTGAAAATACTCTGCCTCCCGAATGGAACAGCGGATGCGGCCCATCCGCATATCGCCGGCCTCGCCGGCTCGCCCGACCGATCCGACGATTCGCGGGTCGCGAACATCGGGAACCGCGAGGTCAGCCGGGGATTGGTTGACGTTTCGGGTCCACCCTACGGCGGCGTCCAGACCGATCGCCGGCGGCGGGTCGGTCGTGTATCTATTTTAGAGAACAATGACGTTGAGAGCTAATCTTCCCCGACCGGTCCGCAGCGGAGCCCAGTGCCTCGATCGAGTGTGGACAGCGTTTGGGCGGGATGCGGAAGTATTACTACCGCCAAGCCGCCTGAGAGGCTCAAGGGGAAACCGAGTTCCTCAACTACCTCGACCTGCAGAACAGTGTCGAGCCGCGCTCGGTCCGCACGCTGCGTGCGAAGTAGCGGGAGCTGGAAACGGAGCCACGGATCTTGCGAAACGGCACGAAGGGGGAAACCCCGGATACAGCCAAGCCAGCGTTCTGACGGGCCACCGCGCCAGTTCCCGACCCTACGGACCTTGTAAGGGCGAATCACTCTTGTCAGAAAGCGAACCGCAGCAGAAACCGAAACGTGCGGCCGTCGTTGAGAGTATTGGTGATTTGAGCGAAGCTAGGCGCTGTCAGTTGCAGGCTTGGCTCGGCAAACTGGGGTGTGTTGAGGAGATTAATGGACTCCGCTCGAAAGGAGAGGGTCTTCTTCGCGGCGAGCTTCCAGTTGCGCGAGAGTGCGAAGTTGATATTACGGACACCGTCCTTGCGAAAAGTGTTTCGACCGATGTTGCCGGCCGTCTCGCCAGGTTGAATAAAAGCAAAAGCGGAGCGAGGGAGCCGTTCGGTGGAAGTATCCGGATGGCCGATACCGCGGCCGAGAATGGAGGGGTCCAGGATGTGGACCCTGTCGCTGCTCGTTCCGTCCACGTTGCCAAATCCAGGCGCGTCAGAACCGCTGGACACCGTAAAAGGGGTGCCTGACTTGAGAAGGACCACAAAGAACATCTCCCATCGTCCGAACATCTTTTGAACCAAACCTGTTGTTCCTGTCAAACCGGGGGTTTGATAGCCGACACGCCAAAGGAACGCATGGGATTGATGAAAGTTGCTCACTGACTTCACGTCACCGTGTACGTCGAACTCGGTTTGGCTACGCCTAGAATTGCCGGTGCTCGAGTAGTTCGCCCCCAAGTCCATCGCCTTGCTGAACCAGTAGGAGGTGTCCAAATTGAGGCCGTGCCAGCGTGGTACGCTCAGCGTGACCCGTGCGGCATCAAAGTATGCGCGGGAGCCGTTGAGGATGGTTCGGTTCTCAAAGTACTTGGAGTTGGGCCGCCGCTCATTCACGGTGCTGGTGACGAGCGGAATCCCTGGGACCGGCCGGGCTCGATTCGTGGGCCACATGCTGATCAACCGGTGCGAGCGGCTTCCCACGTAGCCGAGCTGAAGAGTCCATTCGCGCGCCGGGCTCAATTCCCAACTGAAGTTGTACTGATGAGAGTACGGTGCCGCGAGGTTGGGAGAAATCACGAACAAGGAGGCCCTCGCGTCGGGGTCCGTCGGGTCTACGATCACACCCTCCAATGGATTGAGTAGGTTGGGTGCGGGGATTCGAAGCTTGATATTGCCCGGCGGGTTGAAGCGTGCCTGACCGAAGGTCGCCGAGAAGATTTCCCCGAAATGCATCCCATAGGCGCCCCGAAACGCTCCCCACTTGTCGTTCATGCGATAGGCGAAGCCGAATCGTGGAGCCACGTTGTTGCAGTCGCAACTGTAGGGAAGGTCGTTCAGGCCGTTGACCTCGGTCGGCCTGGTCAGAGGTTGGTAGCGCACGCCGAAGTGCAGAGTGAGGTCGGGTTTCAATCGCCAGTCATCGCCGACGTAATACTGCAGATCCCAGTAACGAAAGCCGCGGTGAGTGTTGCCAAAGCCCTTCGAATACGAACTCGGGGTCCCGAGGCGAAGATTCGTGATGGTGTCGCGGACTTGGCCTAATTCGTCTTCGAAGTCGTTGCGGAACGAAAGGATTCCCAAGTGGGACGAACTTTCGACGCCGTTCACTTGCTTACGGAAGATGTCAAAACCAGTTGTCAGAGTGTGCCGGCCACGCACATGCCTGACCCGGGACGCGTATCGGAATCGATTCTGGGCCCGGTCGATAGGAATACTTGAACCTGAGCCCAAAGTTTCTAAGATCTGTGAAGTGGAGATCATCGTCCCGAGGTTGGATTCATCAGGAACAATCAGGGAAGTGACGCGGTTGAAACCCGCCGACACGTCCATGGTCGTCGCTGCGGACCAGACGCGGTTCCATGTGACGCGTCCATCGTGCGATCGGGTCGTGGTATCGGGGTTCTGCCCGTTCACCAGTTGAAACGCATCCACTTTCTGGGTCTTGAAGTTGTACCCGAACGAAAAACGGTCGTTGTCCCTCCAGGCTTGATCGAGGCGCGCCACGATTGCGTCGTTGTTGATACTTTGAGGCGCGTTGGTGTTGAGTGCTCGCGCATCGATGTCCGTCCGGTTGGGAAGCTCCGCCGGGAAGGCGTCGATGATCTGTTGAACGAACTCGCGCGTCGCCGGATCCTGGGCGAGCGGCGTCCGCTCATCGGGCGCCAGGACCAGCACGTTGCCGTTGACGTTGCCGCGGATACGCTGCTGGCTGCCCTCGAAGAAGATGTCACTGCCGCTCCACAGGGGCGCCCCGAGCTGAAAGCCGTAGTCGTTGGTTCTTGCCGGTCTGACGTCCCCAACCTGGAAGAAGGAACGCGCGGAGAAGATGCTGTTGTTGTGCGACTCGTAGAAATTGCCGCGTAGGCGAGACACTTTCGAATCATCCAAGTGCAACGAAGACGTCGGAGGCCCTCCGAATTCCGCCCCAAAATAACCGCGTTCGACTTCGAACTCACGAACGATGGTCGCCGTGGTTCCCATGCGGCGGTTCAATTCGTTGAGAACGTTGTTGTCAATCAGTGTGATCTGAACGTTTTCATTGCGGCGGCTTTCACCGGAGTTCGTGTCCACGCCCCCGAGAAGATTGAGGGCCGTGCGCTCGTTCGAGGCGGGCGGGCCTTGTTCACCGGTCGCGGAGGGCTCGGTCGAAGAGGGATCAAGGTTCTCGTCACCGTCAGGAACTGCTACCGACGTACCGGCCAGGCTGGCGGCCGAGCCGCTCCCTCGGCTGTCGGCGCTCGATGCCGCAGACTGGGTCACCGAAGAGGATCCACCGCTGTCAGACCGAACTGGGTTTGCTCCGAGGAGAAGCACAACGACACAAACGAGACGCACGTATGCTTTACTCATGCCGTTGCAGAACCCATGATGCGAAGGAAAACGAACCCATTGTGAACAGCATATACAATCCGGCCTCCAGCCACAGGTTGAGGCCACCGGTTGAGGCGAACTTCGCAGAGGGCATCGTTGGGTTAACGCCGGTCGGCGACAATTGACCGATGGAATCCCTGCATCGACGCCACCGCTTTCCACCCGAAATCATCAGCCACGCCGTTTGGCTGTACCATCGGTTCACCCTGAGCTTTCGCGATGTCGAGGACCTTCTCGCCGAGCGTGGCGTCACCGTGTCCTACGAAGCCATTCGATCCTGGTGGCGGAAGTTTGGACCGGAGTACGCCCGTACTCTGCGGCGGCGACAAGGGCGGCTCGGGGATATCTGGCACGTGGACGAAGTGTTCATCACGATTCGCGGCGAACGTCATTATCTTTGGAGAGCCGTGGACCAGGACGGCGACGTCCTGGATATCTTGGTGACACGCCGCAGAGACAAGAGAGCCGCTAAACGCTTCTTTCGCAAGATGTTGAAACACCAAGGGAGGTCGCCCTGGCAACTCGTGACCGACAAGCTTCGCAGCTATCCGGCCGCCCACCGAGAGGTTTTCCCATCCGTGACCCATCGAACCGGCCAGTACGAGAACAACCGAGCTGAAGTTTCCCACCAACACAGCAGGGAGCAGGAACGCCAGATGCGTCGATTCAAGTCAGCGCCACAACTCCAACGATTTCTCTCGGTCCACGGCCCGATTCACAATCTGTTCCGAGTTGGACGTCATCACCTCAAAGCGATCCATCATCGCGTGCTCAGGGAGCGAGCTTGCACTGACTGGAAGACGGCGACTTGTGCTTGATGAGAGAGAGAAAGTCCCGGCGCGCTTCAGGGCAAAACCGCCTCGGGCTCATTAACTTGACAATGCCATTGAACTCCTTCCGGCACCAGTCGATGGCGGAAGCACCCCAATGAAGCCAATTTGGTTCTGGACCCTATTTGTAGATGCGGAACAACGTTTGCAGTCTGACGCAAAGCCGCGTTTTAGGAGTACAGCTGTTTTTTCGCGCGATCTGCCCCAGAGTCCTGTCTGTGCTCACCTCTTCACGTTGGAATCTTCGGAATCTTCGCTGATGAGCCTCTGAAGTTCTTCTTCAACCCATTGAGTAATTAATGGATCGGCTACCAGTCCTTCGTCAGCGATGAGGTAGGTTAAGCCGTTCAGTCGTTCTTTGATGCCGGCTTGTAGCTCACCGTAGGAAACCAGTAACGGCAGGACCAGCACGTTGCCATCTTTTGATTCTTCTTCAACTGCCACTCGAAGAGCGCGCGTCGCCGCCTCGCGGATCTCAGCAGGAGCATCGTCGCGCAGCGTCAGCGCATAAGTTTCGCGAAAGCCCAATCGCTGCTGGATGGCCTTGCCCATCTTACTCATGTGTCGGATCCAGTGTTGGTTGTAATCGTCGCCGTTCGGGCCATGACCAATCAGCACCAGAACCTCGTGTTGGGGATCGACACTGAGTTTCCTCGCACGTCGTTCGAGGATCTTCGTTACCGTCGGGTTGCTATCGATCCCACGACCCAGTCGGATCCGGCCCTTCACATCCACCCGCTTGTACCCCCAATCGGTTGCGTGCAAAACCGTTTCGCGCAGACCCAATATATATTCGAGTTCTTCAAAATGTTCGCTATAAGAAGAGATCAGCAACGGGATCACCAAGATCCTCTCGACGCCCCGCGCTTCCAATCGATCGAGCCCTTCCTGCAATGATTCGCTGGGAACCGGAAAGAGAAAGGCCAACTCGAGGACATAGCGCTCCTGAAGCGGAGCAATCGCTTGACGGACCCCCTGGTTCCAGCCGTCGTGCCGGTCACCATGAGCGATGACGAGGACCCCAGTCTTTTCTGCCCCTGCCAGCGGGGCCGAACACATAAGCAGAATAGCTATGACGACCCAAAGTTCAAAGTACTTTTTCCCAGACTTCACGCGAGACTCCATTGTTGGATGTCAGGTTAAAGACATCGCCTTCAATTCGTATTTCCGTGAGAAACTCTTCGCCCTCTTCACGGTCGTCACTGGCTTCTTCGGCAAACAGACGGATGCGGTCACTAGTCACTGAGTCGGTGCCGGATTGCGATGCGCGTCGCGTTCGCTTGATGCCCAGACGAGAGATATAGGTTGAGAAGTTGACATCATACCGACCGTCGCCAAAATTCACGAAGCCTTCCATTGCATCCGGCTCATACAGGGTACACGACCTGCTTCCCGGAACACAAGAAATTTTCGCCCGACGGTCAGTCCCATCGTGGTGCGGTGAAAGCCCCACAAAGCACCGTGGACGAGGCGGAGGAGGGTGAGACCCACTCTTGTCCAAATTAGCTTTATGGAAAACTGACTTGGACAGCATACCGCGCCCCGTCTAGTGAGCAGAGCGGGCCGTCGGGTCACGGAAACCGCTCCAAACGGCCCTTTTGGGGTACCCTTGGGGCTAACGGGGTCGGCTG
>CBDEGU010000007.1:0-579480 GCA_965238045.1 Bryobacterales bacterium
AGCAGTTCGTGCTAGGCACGATCCTGTTCGATGACAGCCTGTTTCCGCAGGTGGCTGGGCAACTCGGCGAGGATGACTTCTGCACTGAGAAACATCGGCGCATCTTCTTGCGGATGGGAGAGCTGAACGCGCGAGGCGTCACGATCGAGGACCTGACGCTGGTCGAGGAACTGCTCAAGAACGATCAACTGGAGTCCTGCGACGGGGTCTCCTATATCGCTTCGCTCACCGAGGGGCTGCCGCGCCTGGCGAGCATCGATCACTACGTCAAGATCGTCAAGGACAAGTCGATCCTGCGGCAGCTCATTCACACGGCGAACAACATCATCTCGCAGTGCGTGGAGGGCGGTCAGGAGGTCGACGACCTGCTGGCCGAAGCGGAAAGCTCGATCCTCAAGGTGGGCGACGCCCAGTTGCGGTCGGGGCTGTGGAACCCGCGACAAATCGTCGAGAGCTTCTCGGGCGGCGTTCGCGCCTTCCTCGACCCGAGCAAGAGGATACGCGGCCTCTCGACTCCTTTCATCAAGTTCGACGAGATGACGGCCGGGCTGCACTCGGGCGAGCTGATCGTGATCGCCGCCCGTCCGGCGATGGGCAAGACCGCGCTGGCGCTCAATATCGCGCAGTACGTGGCAACGGACATGCCCGACAAGCCTGGCAAGCCCGTGGCCGTCTTCTCACTGGAGATGTCCAAGGAGTCCCTGCTGACGCGACTGCTCTGCGCCACCGCCAAGGTGGACTCTCACCGCTTCCGGGGCGGGTACTTGAACCAGCACGAGCGCAAGCAGCTCAACAAAGCGCTCAATCAGCTAGTGGGCTGCAAGCTGCAGATCGACGATTCAGCCAGCACGAATGTTCTGGATATCAGCGCGAAGTGCCGCCGCCTGCAGGCCGAGCACGGCTTGGCGCTTGTCATCGTAGACTACCTGCAGTTGCTCACGGCCAAGGGCCGAGCCGATAACCGCACGCAAGAGATTTCCGCGATGACGCGCGCGCTGAAGCTGCTCTCGAAGGACTTGGGTGTGCCGGTGATCGTTCTTTCTCAGCTCAGCCGCGCTCCCGAACAACGTCCGGGGGATCATCGGCCGCAGTTGAGTGATCTGCGCGAGAGCGGCTCCATCGAGCAGGACGCCGACATGGTGGCTTTCATCTTTCGCGAAGAGCTATACAAACCGGATCGCGAAGACCTGCAGGGCAGGCGGAGCTGATTATCTCCAAACAGCGCAATGGCCCGACGGGCAAAATCAAACTCGCCTTTCTCAACAAATTCGTGAAGTTCGAGAATCTCGCGGAAGACGTGGGCGACTTGGCGGATGAACAGCCCGTTGGCACGGGCGGCGAGGCGCCGTTCTAGCCGGCCGAACCCGCCGGCAAGCCTCGTCCCTCACGTTCCGCCCATCGCCGCGCAGCCTTGTTCAATATGTGATCCATCCACTTGTGGGGAGACAGATTAAGAAATCTTCCCCCGGGAAGCAAAACAAACAAGTTTCGATAAGGAAGATGCTGATACCCTTGCACGATGGCCTCAGAAATGCCGGGCGCCGCCAGAAAGACAAAAGAATCCCAAGGCTCAAATCTGATCCCCCTGCCCGGAGAAATGCCATCTATCAATATCTTGTATGCGCCTTCATTCATAGCGGTGAGGAGTGACGCATCCGCAACAGGCTCGTCCGTAACCTTTATGATGAGTGCACAGTCATAATCAGTCCTGATCAATCTCGGGTAGTCTTCGCGCATCCTCATGTGGCCTAGAATGCAGAAATTAAAGGGCAATGATGGGTATTCACTTGACTCAGGTATTTTGAAATGGCCCCTACATGTTGTGGTTGTCCGTAGCGCGTGTTGCGGTGCCTCCGACCAGCGACTTGTAGGGCGCCGGTTGGACGGCGACGGCCTGCTGAACCAGGCGGTAGAAGAGCTTGCCTCGGCTTCTGGACTTGCGGCGGTTGAAGCGGAAGGTGAATTCGTCGAGGTAGTAGTCGAGATGCTCGTGGCTGACGGCTCCTTGATGCGTACCCAGTATCCAACGCTTCAGTAACGACACCACCCGATGCACGCGGGGGAGCAGTTGAGAGGCTCGTGCCGGTTGCCCGTCCAGGTAGCTCACCTCGTGGCGATAGCCGTCGCTTTCGAGTGGCTCGTATCCCAGCCAGCCGTCCGTGTGGACCACGCTGCCGGGTTCGACCGACTCGCCGACGAAGGCCATCAAGCTGTCCCCAGAGGCGTTCGGAATCGTGCGCATCCGAACTCGTCCGATGCCGGCGCCATCTTCCTCGGCCGCTACTACAATCAGCGCTTTCGCGTCGGTTTGGCGGCCCCGCACGCCCTCCTCCAGGGCTCCTAAGTAAGTCTCGTCAACCTCAACGCGCCCGCTGAGGCGATCACGTCCGGGCCGCACCATAGCGCGCCGAAGCTTGTGCAACCAAGTCCAGGCCGTCTTGTAGCTGCCCAGGCCCAACACCCGCTGCAATCCCAATGCACTCGCCCCGTTCTTCTGGCTGGTGAGCCACCACATTGCTCGAAACCAACTCTGGAGCGGCTTGCGGGTGTCTTGAAAGATTGTGCCTGCTGTCGCCGAAGCTTGATGCCCGCAGCTTGCACACTGCAGCAGCACCGTGCGCACCGCCCAGGTTTTGTCATGCCCGCATCGCGGACAACGAAAACCCTCCGGCCAGCGGAGTTGACACAGATACTCCCGACAGGCCTGCTCGCTAGCGAAACGCGCCTCGAACTCGGCCAAATTCCGGGGATAATCTTCCATCGCCCAAGATCCTACATCTTGGGGTCACCTGAGTCAAGTAAATACCCATCAGGGCAATTTACGACTCACCAAGTCCGAGGGCGTAACGTAAAATCGCTCTTCGAATTTCAAGTAATTGAATCTCCTGGACTCTGTGTTGAACGCGTTAGTGATGATTGATCCCAGCTCCAAAGCTCGGTCGGACGACACTGCCTGCTCCGCCCTGAATGTAGTGCTCGTGTCGAGGTCAGCATCTGGTTTCACAAAGGCGACGCGATGATGTTTGCTAATGCCTTGGTCTCGAACAAAAGCCGACAGTGCGATTTCTTTCGCGCTGCCCAAGACAGTCACGCTTTGCCCACCATGTTGGACGAGGAAATCCACCAAGAAGCTCTCAGATGAGGACGAGAGGTTTTCAATCGAATCAATCAGCAGTATAGGTTTCCATTGAAGGTCTTCGACTATCCTCCGAAAGCAGGTTTCATAATCACGCCTGACCTCCTCGGCGTATTTTTCCTTTCGCCGTAGCTTGTCCTCTCGAGAGACGGAAAACCTCAGCGAGAAGCCGGCTTTTCTGGTTTTCTCCGAGATCTCAAACGGGTTCAGATATTCGGTGGTTAACGAGTCAAGTTCTGGCGACAAGCCTTCGCGGGAGGTCAGTTCCGGGGCCACATTTCGCATCAGATGAAAGGGGAATTCATCTCCATGTTCCAAGATGTCCTGACTCAGGCGAACCGTTACGATGTCCCAGCGCTCTCGTTTCACATTGTAAATGGCATTCAATATAGACAGTCGGTCCATTGGCAGACCGTTTACTAGGGCGACAGAATGCGGCTTCTCCCACTCCCGGAGCTCAAGAAGGTACTCGGACAAAGAGACCTCGTGAATTGCACTCGCACTATCTAATTCAGAACCGTTCATCAGCCTCCAGGCGCGACTTTGTGATTTCGGCCGCCATCTAGCTGCAATCTAAGCCGGGATTTGTCCGCCGCATGTCGCCGAACAGCCAGCGGCTTCCCCTCCCAGAGCGGTGAACTGGGCAGGGAGAAAGTTCTCGCAGAGATTGATCGAGGTCGCGCGAGACCTCCACGATACGGGACCTAGGAATGAGAATGCGTGGCATGGTCCCGAGTTCGAGTGCGAAACTGTGCTTTTAGAATCAATGCAGCAGGTCGTTAGTGTGGAGCATCTTCTCTGGGTTTTGTTGCAAATGCGGCTATAAAATTTGATGGGTATTTACTTGACTCAGGTGACCCCAAGATGTAGGATCTTGGGCGATGGAAGATTATCCCCGGAATTTGGCCGAGTTCGAGGCGCGTTTCGCTAGCGAGCAGGCCTGTCGGGAGTATCTGTGTCAACTCCGCTGGCCGGAGGGTTTTCGTTGTCCGCGATGCGGGCATGACAAAACCTGGGCGGTGCGCACGGTGCTGCTGCAGTGTGCAAGCTGCGGGCATCAAGCTTCGGCGACAGCAGGCACAATCTTTCAAGACACCCGCAAGCCGCTCCAGAGTTGGTTTCGAGCAATGTGGTGGCTCACCAGCCAGAAGAACGGGGCGAGTGCATTGGGATTGCAGCGGGTGTTGGGCCTGGGCAGCTACAAGACGGCCTGGACTTGGTTGCACAAGCTTCGGCGCGCTATGGTGCGGCCCGGACGTGATCGCCTCAGCGGGCGCGTTGAGGTTGACGAGACTTACTTAGGAGCCCTGGAGGAGGGCGTGCGGGGCCGCCAAACCGACGCGAAAGCGCTGATTGTAGTAGCGGCCGAGGAAGATGGCGCCGGCATCGGACGAGTTCGGATGCGCACGATTCCGAACGCCTCTGGGGACAGCTTGATGGCCTTCGTCGGCGAGTCGGTCGAACCCGGCAGCGTGGTCCACACGGACGGCTGGCTGGGATACGAGCCACTCGAAAGCGACGGCTATCGCCACGAGGTGAGCTACCTGGACGGGCAACCGGCACGAGCCTCTCAACTGCTCCCCCGCGTGCATCGCGTGGTGTCGTTACTGAAGCGTTGGATACTGGGTACGCATCAAGGAGCCGTCAGCCACGAGCATCTCGACTACTACCTCGACGAATTCACCTTCCGCTTCAACCGCCGCAAGTCCAGAAGCCGAGGCAAGCTCTTCTACCGCCTGGTTCAGCAGGCCGTCGCCGTCCAACCGGCGCCCTACAAGTCGCTGGTCGGAGGCACCGCAACACGCGCTACGGACAACCACAACATGTAGGGGCCATTTCAAAATACCTGAGTCAAGTGAATACCCATCTAAAATTTATCCCACGTTCAGGATATGGGTCCTTGACAGACTCAATGCTGACCACCTGAAAGTCGGCATCCCGCAGGAGACGTTTGAGTTCAGCGATTTCATAGTATCGGTAATAAATCGACCCCGCACCCTCATCCCGTCTGCCGCGGAAGTCTCCTTGACGCACAAAGACATAAAATATCCCGCCTGGCTTCGACACACGATGTGCATCCCGGAAAGCCTTTGCAGGATTATCCAGGTGATGGTAAATCGCATGAGCAAAAACCACCTTGACCGAATTATCCGCAAACGGTAGGAATGCCGCATCAAATTGTTGTAACTGATTATGGCCCGTACCGTTCCGTTGAGTCACAAGCCTCAGCATTTGTCGTGAATTATCTCCGCCGACTGCTAGAACATTCGCTTGTTTCTGCCACCACGTAAGAAACTTTCCATATCCTACTCCGACGTCAACGACACGGATTGGCTCGTCAGCGGCGGGTTGATGTTCGCGAACCATTCGAAGAACGCGACTGGCGAGTTGCTGCTCTATGGGTGGAGTGCGGGACCCCGCAATTGCATGAATTCGCTTGCGTGCGTATCATAAGCTTCACGGGTGTCCTGAGGTCTCTCAGACATTGAGAACGTTCGGGCGTGGCATGCTACGCCCGTCTCCTAGTGTAAGAATATTCCGCGAGTCGTCCCCTGAATCGGCCAAGAGCGCGGAGCGAATGACGCGCTCGATCAGGGGACCCCGGAAATGGGGATGAGGGGTTTGCTGGCACCCCTAAGCCGCAGACGGCTACCTTTTCCAGCAGCGATGATTAGACACTTCATACCTAGAGCCATCAGTTGGGAACGCTGCCCGAACTGAGGCAAATCCTTAATTTTCAATGGGGCTGACGACGTTCCCTGGAAGGGTTACATTGCAGGGTATTGTCGCACATCTCGAGCCACCCTGCATCGGACACAAGGCCGGACACACGGCCGGGCGTCCCCGAAGCGAGGATTTCCCGTCGCAACGATTTGCTGAGCGGATGTACACCACGATGTTAACGTCTCGACTTCTGCCCTTGTTCTAGTCCATCCTATTGCTTGGGACAGCTCTCAAGGACGCCGGTCGCTCCCCTACTTTCCAGGGAACCGAAAAATCCATATGTCGCCCGCAACCCTTTCCCAGATCCCCTTCCGCAAAGCCGTTTGGCTCCTGCCGCTCGCCTGGACGCTCCACGAGGCCGAAGAATGGAACACCCTCGACTGGTACCACGCCTACTGGGTCAAGGTGCCCGAAGCCACCCCGACCGAGATGCGTGTCGGGCTCGCCTTCATGAGCCTGGTTGGGGTGGGATGGACCGCATTCACCCTGCTCCCCCAAAAGCCCAAACTGACCGCTTTTCTGCTGCTGCCCTTCTTCACTCTGATGGCCGCGGGCAACGCCGTCCAGCACATCTACTGGACGTTCGCCTTCCAAGCCTACTCGCCCGGCGTGGTGACGGCGGTCTTTCTGGTGATCCCGGGTATTGTCTATTTGACCGCGCGGGCCGTTCGAGAAAACTTGATCCCGCGCTGGTACGGGCTCGTCATCTACCTGCCAATCGTTCGCTCGCTCCACGGGGCCGTTCTGGCGGAAACGTCGTACCGGAACCGGTTCACGGCCTGATGAAGCTCTTCGCGACCATGGCCCGCTTCATCGGGCTGTAGCAGTCCCCGGGCGGCACCCCTGGCCGCGGCGGCCAGCGAGGAAGAGCACCACGACGCTGCGCCGGCTCGATCGTGCCACCAAGTACGCCCGTGCTCGTCAAGCGGCGCGCGCCTGCCGCTGACGGGCCTCTCCCGCACTTCGCCCCTCCACTTAGCCCGGCCACGTGGTGAGAAAAGTGGGCTAGGAAAAATCCTTATCGGTGACGATGCGGTTTTCGCGGATGCTGATATCGGCGGCGTAGGCGATCTTTGACGGCTCGAGGGCGAAGGCCGGGTTGAGCGGGTGCTTCTTGCGTGTCCGCACGGCTTCGAGAAACTCCTTGTACATTTCGCGTTCCGCGTTTTCTCCCGCCACCCGGCCGGGCAATGGACTCGTTACTGGTTTCTCTTCGCCGTATTTCGCAAGCAGAGTCTTGCGGTCCCATTGCAAAAAGCCCTGATCGCCGATGATGCTCATGTCCGACTTCGCGCCGCGCGCAAAGCCGCAGTAGGAGTGCTGCAGACGAGCTGCGTTTTTGAAATCAGCGATGACGGCCACGACATCACGCGTCGTTCGTTCGGGATATTTGACCGCCGCCCCGGTCGCCGACACTTTGACGACCGGCGACATCAGCATCGAGTAGATGAAGGCGTAGGAATGCACCGAGTACTCGAGCAGTGACGAACCGGCCGTCTCCCGCAGGTGCCGCCAAGGGGCTTTGTTGCCCGTCTTGGGATCGGTATAGACCCAAGTTCGCGGATTCCAGTCGCCCCGAAATTCGTTGAGCGAGATCAACTGGATCTTGCCGATGCGGCCGCTGGCGACGATCTCGGAGATTTTCTTATCGCCGCTGTAGTAGCGCCGCTGCATGCCGACGCCGACGATTCGGCCCAATCGCCCGGCCTCGCGGGCCAATTCGCGGGCTTCTTCAAAATTGATGCCGATCGGTTTTTCGACGAGCACGTCCTTGCCGGCGCGAATGGCGGCCAGCGCCATCGGAGCATGCAGGAAGTTCGGCGCCGCGATGACGACGACTTCCACATTCTTGTCGGCGATCAGCTCGCGGTAGTCAATGTACTGAGTGGCGTGGCCGCCATGCCGCGATTGACGTCTTCCATGCGATCGGGCTGGATGTCGCTGAGCGCGGTAATACGCGCTTCGCTCATCGGCTTGAGGGCGGTGAGGTGCCGCCGCGCCCGGCCGCCCAGGCCGATGATGCCGATCTTCACCGGTTTGGGCTGGGCGGATAGAGGCGTTACGCTCGCGGCCAGTCCGGCGGCAAGGGCTTGGCGGCGGGAGAAGATTGTTTCTGGCATGAGGGAAGCTCCGATGGATTACCTTTCGCTCGTGCGCGGCGGCATGGCCGGACGAGATCTGCTTACATCCGCATCAATTTACATCTTCATCGTCGCGCGCAGATGCTGGCGCACTTTCTTGGCTAGCTCGCGGCTGGGCATGTCATCTCTGCGGTTGAGTTCTACAATCAGCCAGCCTTGCCAGCCGGTCTCGCGCAGTACGCGGCCCAGGGCGTGGAAGTCGAAGTCGCCGGTTCCGATCATGACCTCTTTGCCGCGGGTGGTGTCTCGCAGATGGAAGGCCGCGATGCGGCTGCCGTGTTTCTCAAGGAGTTTTGTGACGGGCCAAGCGGCCGGGAAGACGTGCCCGACATCGAGCACCATCGAAACCAGCTTGGGGTCGGTCTCGGCCAGCACGAAATGAATCTCTTCGGCGTCGTGCACCAACTCATGGCGGTGATTGTGGAAGCTCGCCCGGACGCCGAGCCGGGCGCAGAACTTGCCAGCGCGATTGAGCTCACGCACTTTCGAGGCGAGGGCCCGCCGCTCGGCGGATCCATCGGGGCGGGCCGGAAGGGTGCGCCCGCTGATGACGATATTGTTCCCGCCCAGGGCGGCGACCGCTTTGGCGACCCGCTGTATCTGTGCCTGCTCGCCGGGAATCTTCAGCGGGTCAAACAGTCCCACGCCAAGATGCAACCCGAACATCGGCAAGCGCTTCTCGATCTCTTTCCGCATCGCGGCGGGGTCGCCGAAGCTGTGTTCCAAACTATGAAAATTCGTCTCGAAGCCTTCGTAGCCGATCTCGGCCAGATCTTCGAGGATGGAGAGAAACTTGGCGCGATCGCGGATCGGCGAGCCGTAGGCCCGTGTCTGGCAGCCGACGTGAATGCCGCTGGCGGGCGCGGCGCCTGCCCGAGCGGTGGCCCAGCCAGTGGCCAAGGAAGAAGCTAGAAATCCGCGGCGAGTTGTTCGCGGGGTCATGATCTTTTTCATTGGGAGGATGCTGCAATCCTACCGGAAATGCCGAGGCCGCCGGGGAGGACTTCCCGCCGGCGGCCTCAACCAAGAAAGTGTCCGCTAGGCGGCGCTGGCCATGCCGTGAGGATCGATCACGTACTTCTTGGCCGCGCCCTTGTCGAAGTCCTGATACCCTCCCGGCGCTTCATCCAGGCTGATATAGGTGACATTGGTCGCCCTAGCCGGATGCGCCTTCTCATGCAGAATGGCCTGCATAAGCTGGCGATGGTAACGCAGCACCGGGCATTGACCGGTGGTGAAGGAGTGGGATTTCGCCCAGCCGAGACCAATACGGATGCCGAGATTGCCTACCTTGGCGTTCTCGTCCACTCCGCCCGGGTCGCCGGTTACGTAAAGCCCCGGGATGCCCACCGCGCCGCCGGCGCGCGTGACTTCCATCAGCGCGTTGAGCACCGTCGCTGGACGCTCGACGCCCGCGTTGGAGCCGTGGCCGCGCGCCTCGAAACCGACGCAATCGACGCCGCAATCGACCTCCGGAACGCCGACGATTTGCTCAATCTGTTCCGCGAGCGTAACGTCTTTCCTCAGATCGATGGGCTCGCAGCCGAAGCTCTTGGCCTGCGCCAGACGCTCGGGGATCAGATCGCCGACGATGACGACCGCGGAGCCCAGCAGATGGCACGCTTCGGCGCAGGCCAGCCCAACGGGACCGGCCGCCGGCGACGTAGACGATCGATCCCGGCCCGACGCCCGCCGTGTAAGCGCCGTGAAACCCGGTCGGGAAGATATCGGAGAGCAAGGTCAGGTCGCCGATTTTCTCCATGGCCTGATCCCGGTTGGGAAACTTCAACAGGTTGAAGTCCGCGTAGGGGACCATCACGTATTCGGCCTGCCCGCCGACCCAGCCGCCCATGTCGACATAGCCGTAGGCCGCCCCGGGCCGCGCCGGGTTCACGTTCTGGCAGATCCCGGTCTTGCCTTCCTTGCAATTGCGGCATCGCCCGCAAGCGATGTTAAACGGGACCGATACGATATCTCCGACGCTGATGAATTCTACATCACTGCCGGCCTCGATGACCTCCCCGGTAATCTCGTGGCCCAGAACCAGACCGGGGGACGCCGTCGTGCGTCCGCGAACCATGTGCTGGTCGCTGCCGCAGATGTTGGTCGTGATAATTTTGAGAATAACTCCGTGATTGCACTTTCTATCGCCCAACGCCAGTTCCGGATAGTCGATGGATTGCACCTCGACCTTTCCCGGACCCATGTAGGCTACACCTCGATTCGATGCCATGCGTTCCTCCTCTCCGTCTCGACGGACAATACCACAAAATACCAAAACAAACCGCGTACAATCTTACCTCAAAACGGCTGCTTTGGGGGCGCGGAGAGTTGTCCAATACAAGATGATCCTGAAAGGGGGGAGTATTTCCAACACAAGATGATCCTGAAAGCGACCAAGGAGGGAGGAGGGACACTGCGGGTGAATGCACATCATCATGCAGAAAGTCGAATGTCTCACGCTAGAGCAGATGCGGGAGTTCCTAGCGGCCAGCGAAGAGCTGGTTTTCACTCTGTCGGGCCGCGGCGAGATCTACAATCTGGTCGAGCGCACCCTTGGCAGGCAGCAGTATCTCGGGTTGCCCAAGAAAGACAAAGGGGTCGTGCGCCACTATTTAAGCAGGCTGAGCGGACGCAGTCTGCCGCAGATCACTCGCCTGATTGGGCAGTATCGCCAGCAGGGCGCGGTGCGGCTGAGACAGCCGCGGCGGCGGCGTTTTCCGGCCCGCTACACGCCCGGCGACATCGCCTTGCTGGCAGCAGCCGACGCGGCGCACGAAGGGCTCTCGGGCCCGGCGGTGCGGCGCATTCTGTGGCGGGAATACAACGTCTATCACAAGGAGGCCTATCAGCGGCTGGCGGAGATTTCTTCCTCCCACATCTACAACTTGCGGCGCGGGGCGGCCTATCGCCAGCACCACGTCCATCACACCAGCACCCGCGCCCGCGCCGTGGGCATTGGCGAGCGCCGCAAGCCCGACCATCGCGGCCGGCCGGGCTACTTGCGGGTCGATACCGTGCATCAGGGCGACACCTCCACCCGCCGGGGGCTCCACCATATCAACGCCGTCGACGCGGTGACGCAGTGGCAGACGGTGGGCTGCTGCCAGACGATCTCGGAATCGCATTTGATCCCGGTTTTAGAGGCCATGCTGCATCAGTACCCTTTCCGCATCGAGGGGTTTCATTCCGACAACGGCTCGGAGTTTCTCAATTACCGGGTCGAGAAATTGTTGAACAAACTGCTGGTGGGGGAGTTCACCAAGTCGCGGGCGCATCGCACAACCGACAACGCGTTGGTCGAGGGCAAGAATGGGGCGGTGGTGCGCAAACACATCGGACACGAACCGATCGGAGCCGAGCATGCCGAAGAGTTTCAGCGTTTCTACATGGCCGAGTTCAATCCCTACTTGAACTACCATCGCCCTTGCGGATTCGCCACCGTGGAGGTGGACGGGAAGGGCAAGCGGCGGCGCCGCTACCGGCTCGGAGACTACCGCACGCCCTACGAGAAGCTGCTTTCGCTCGATCAATGGGAAAGCTACTTGAAGCCCGGCGTCACGACTGCTTTTCTGGAGCAGCAAGCCGGCCGGATGAGCGACACCGAGTGTGCGCTGCGGATGCAGCGGCGCAAGAGAGAACTGCTGGCCGCGAGCCGCTCGCGGTGGTAGGAGGGCACCGCGCAGCCGGGACCTTCGCTCGCCCTCCGGGCTCCCTGCGGCCCGGCTGCGCGCGGAGGGAAACGGCGGCACGGGGTGAGAGCAAACCCATGGACAGAAACGTGGCCGCGGACCTGGAGCACGCTCCAGATGAGCGTCCCCCTGCGCCCTCACAGCCCCCTCGCCCCTGCCCCCTAGAAAGGAGATCGCTACCCACCCCTGCACCCTTACCCACCCAGACCCGTTTCAGGATCATTCTTGGATTGGAAAATGCTGTTGCAAGCAGACCCGCTTGCCCGATGCACTTGCCAAACTCGGGTGGCCCCGTCGGGCGGCACGGTCGGGTACCACTGTCAGGCGGCACTGGGTTGCGGGGGCAAGAGCCGCCACCGGGCGAGGCGGCATCCCCTGTCGAGGCGGCGTCTACAGATATAGCGACTCGAAAAGTTCCGTGTCGGCCGTCTCGTCAAACCAGCCGGCAAGCCGGTCGTAGGATGCGTCCTTGCTTGGGGCCGGCGGCAGTCGGACCCCCAGCAGTTCCTCGATCACTGACTCACTCTCAAGAGCCCCGTGAAGGTAGGTTCCGATGCAGCGACCGACCCGCAGGCCTTCTTTTCTTGCTGGGACTGCTCTTCCTTCGACTTCTTTGCCTTGGACGGTGGCGAAGGGAACGCCGCCCGCGGGTCGCTGGGTCTTCCCCATGTGGATTTCATAGGCGGTAAAGGTGTTGCCGGCAGGTGTCTTAGCTTGGACGACTTCCGTCGTCTTATCAGGCTCGAGCAGGGTGGTCACCGGCAGCAGCCCTAGTCCGCGGACCGAGCCCTCGGCGGATTCCACCGCGAGGGGATCGTCGATCCTCTCGCCGAGCATTTGATAGCCTCCGCAAATGCCGATGACCAGCGCGCCGCCGGCATGCTGCCGCTTCACCCAGCCATCGAGCCCGCGAGAGCGCATCCAGCCCAGATAGGCGACCGGGTTCTTGCTGCCGGGAAGAATCACAACGTCGAACGCCCCGGCCTCCTCACGGTGAATCCATTCGGCCCAGCGAAGCAGCCGAAAGTCGGTCAGGTTCGATATCCGGGGAAGCCGCAAGATGGCGATCCGAAGCTGGCCTTCGCGGCGCGGCCGCACATGGCCGGGCGATACGCCGTCCTCTTCGTCAATTTCCACATCGTCGAGGTAAGGGAATACGCCCAGGCAGGGCCGGGAGGCTTTCTCGGCCAGCAACCGGGCGCCGTCTTCAAACAAGGTTGGGTCGCCGCGAAAGCGATTGACCGCGAACGCCCGGATGAGTTCGGCGTCTTCGGGTTCGAGAAGATCGATGGTTCCGTAGATGGCCGCGAAGATGCCGCCCCGGTCGATATCGCCGACCAGCAAGGCCGGCGCTCCCAGACGCCGCGCCAGCCCGAGGTTGACCAGGTCGGTGCGGCGCAGATTGAGTTCCACCAGACTGCCTGCTCCCTCGATCACGATGAAGTCATGGGCCGCGGCCAGCCGGTCATAGGACTCTTGCACGCGCTCGAGCAGGAAATCATAATGCTCATAGTATTCCCGGGCGCCCAAATTCCGCCAAGGCTTGCCCTGCACGACAACCTGGCTGCTCATGTCAGTGTTCGGCTTGAGCAAGATCGGATTCATGTCGCGGGACGGGGCCAGCCCGCAGGCCTCGGCCTGTACGACCTGCGCGCGGCCGATTTCGCCTCCGCCAACGCAGGGAAACGAATTGTTCGACATGTTCTGCGCCTTGAACGGCGCCACGCGAATACCCCGCCGGACCAGCCAGCGGCAGATGGCCACGGCCATCCAGCTCTTTCCCACATGGGAGCCGGTCCCGCCGATCAGCATCGACTTAGCGGCCATCTTCGATGGTGTTGTCTTCCCCCGGCGAAGCCGCCCCGGTCTGGGTCGTCTCGGTCTGGGTCAGGGTCCGCTTGAGTTGTCCACAGGCCGCGTAGATGTCGCGCCCCTTGGGACTCCGCACAAAGCAGGGGTGGCTGGGCCGAATGATTTGCTGGAACGAGGCCACGCGGCCAGGGTCGGGAGTTTCATACTCGATTCCGGGGCCCGGGTTGAACGCGATGAGGTTTATCTTGCACTTGATCCCGTGCAGCAGGCGAACGACCTGGCGGGCGTCTTGATCGCGGTCGTTGACGCTCTTGAGAAGCACATACTCAAAAGTCAGCCATTCCCACGAACGCAGCGGATAGCGGCGGCAAGCTTCTATGAGTTCCGCAAGAGGATACTTCCGCGCTATCGGCATGAGTTGTTCGCGCAACTTGGGGTCCGCGCTCGTGAGCGAGATGGCCAGCCGGGGCCGCCGTTCCTCTTGCGCCAGTTCATCGATCTTCGGTGTGATCCCGGCAGTCGAAATCGTGATGCGCCGCGGCGGAATATTCATGCCGCCGGGGTCGGAGAGCAGCCGGGTGGCCTTCAATACCGCCGGCAGGTTCAGCAACGGCTCGCCCATGCCCATCATGACGATATTCACCGGACGGCGGGCCGGGTCCAGTCCGTGCTCGCGGTACATCGTGAGCACTTGGCCGACGATTTCCCCGGCTTCCAAGTTACGTTCCAGACCCATCTGAGCCGTCAGGCAAAACTTGCAATCCACCGCGCAGCCGGCTTGCGTTGAGATGCAAAGCGTATCTCGCCGCGCCTCGGGAAGGAAAACCGACTCGATCACCTTGCCGTCGCCGAGGGTGAGCAGATATCGGACGGCGCCATCGGCCGACCGGATCCCCTCCTGTACTGAAGGCAGTCCCGTACAATACTGGCCGGCAAGGCGGGAGCGGACTCCAAGCGGAAGCGTGGTGATCCGGCTCAGATCCGCCGCCCGTTCCCGGTAGAGTCCTTGGTAGAGTTGGCGGGCTCGATAGGCGGGTTCCCCGTACTCGGAGAGGATTCCGGAGATGTCAATAAGTTCTTTTCCTACAAGGGATTGAGCCACATTATCCATTGTATCGCGGCGTCCGTAAAGAGTTTTTTCTATGATATACTCAGCCTTGACGCCGAAACCATCGGTCCTGGCCGTAGCGCCGATGTTCACCTTTCCGCGTCGTGTCCCCCAGCGAGTCGTGTGAGTATAGCCTTGCCTTCCACATCACAGATTGAAAGAACCGTTCTCCCAAATGGTCTGCGGATCGTCACCGAGCGGATGCCGCACGTGCGCTCGGTCTCGATTGGAGTGTGGCTCGATGCCGGGTCTCGGCATGAGGCCGAGCACGAGAGCGGCATTTTTCACTTTATCGAGCACATGGTCTTCAAGGGCACTTCCACGCGCTCGGCGGAAGACATCGCCTGCTCGATCGACGCCATCGGCGGACACTTGGATGCGTTCACGACCAAGGAAAACGTCGCCTTCACGGTCAAGGTTATCGATGAACATGTACCCCGCGCGCTGGATGTGATCTGTGACCTGGTCCTCGATCCGGCCTTCCGTGACGAGGACATCGCGAAAGAAAAAAGCGTTGTGCTCGAAGAACTGAAGATGGACGAGGACAGCCCGGACTACCTGCTCCAGGAAATTTTCGGCAAACACTTCTGGAAGGGGCACGGCCTGGGGCGTCCCATCATCGGCACGCGGAAGACCATCGCGAGTTTCGGCCGCGGGCAATTACGCAGCTTTTTCCGCCGCACCTACAGTCCGGCGAACCTGATCGTGACGGCGGCGGGGAACCTGAAGCATGAGCAATTCGTCCGGCGGATCGCGGATCGCTTCGGCGAACTCCAGCCCCGCTCGTATCGCAAGCGCGACAGGAAACCCAAGGCGGCGCGATCGATCGTGCATCGCAACAAACCCGCCCTGGAGCAAGTCCACATTTGCCTTGGCGTACCGACGCACCCCATGGCCGACCCCCGGCGATATGCCAGCTTCGTGCTGAATACTCTCCTGGGCGGCGGATTTAGCTCCCGGCTGTTCTTGAGGATTCGCGAAGAAGAAGGGCTGGCTTACGCTGTTTTTTCGGATTTCAGTCTCTATGCCGACGCTGGATGCTTGTCGGTCTATGTCGGCACGTCTGTGTCGTCGGCCCGTGTCGTAATCCACCACGTGATGGAAGAGTTTCGGAAGCTGAAGGAAAACCCTGCTCCCGAAACCGAGATTCGGCGGGCCAAGGATCACCTCAAGGGCAGTTTGATGCTCAGTCTCGAGTCCACCGCAAGCCGGATGTCCAACCTGGCCCGGCAGGAAAAATATCTTGAGCGGTTCGTCTCGCTCGATGAAGTCAATCAGAGGATCGAAGACGTGACGGCGGAGCAGATCCAGGCCCTCTCCAATGAATGGTTCCAGCCCGACAAGATCACGCTGGCGATCCTCGGGAACCTCGGTTCGTTCCGCGTGCGCCGCCGAGATTTGGTCTGCTGAATTTGGTCCGCGGCGCGGGATCCCGCGCCTTTTCTGGCCGGGCGCAAGCGGTCCTCGTCAGTTCATCGCACTCAGTTCATCGCGCAGGGTCCGGGAACACCGCACCTGTTGCAGAGGTCTTCGGCGCCGCTAAGGCCGGCGGCCGCGCCGGAACCACGCGAGGTCTGGGCCGAAAAGGTCGAAAAGACCTTTTCCACCGAAGAACCGCCGCATTCCCGGCAAGCGGCCGGCTCGCTCGAGCGGTTCAAAACCAGTTCTTCAAAGCGGGTGTCGCAATCCGAACAATGATACTCGAAAATGGGCATGACACGCTCATTATACCGTCCGCAAGTGGAGCGGCCGTTGGCCCGCCGTATGTGGCTGGCATGGTGGGAACCGAAGGGTCGTGAGCGGGTTGGACACCGATGATGGCCCGCGTTTGTGATCGCCTGACATGGTGACGCGGCGGGAAAACCGTGTTAGAAGTCAAATCGGGCGTTGATTTGGACCGTTCGCCTGAGACCTTCGGCCGACGCGATGCCGAAGTACGGGTGGTCGATGTTGCGGAAGGGCAGATCCCAGTTGCGGTTGCCGAAGACATTAAGAAAGTCCAGGCCGAGCGTGGAGGAAATCTCCTCGCTGATCGCGAACGGCCGCGCCAGCCGCAGATCCCATTGCTGAAACCCTCCTGAAGAGAAGCCGTTTCTCGGCGCCGACCCTTCCCGAAGCTCATCGAAATTGGCGGGTGCGACGCGCTGAAACACGGTCGGATCAAACGCGAACCGGCCGCTGAGAGTCTGGCCCGAGGGCAGAGTGAAAGTCCGCCGGACCGCGGGATCCAGGCGGCGGAATTCTCCGGTCACATCGGGCCGGCCGATGCGAACGAAACTAAAAGTGGGGTCCTGTGTTTGCCGAATGTCGAGCGGCAAGCCCGAGCGCAGGCGCCAGGTTCCGCTCAGCTGCCACCGGTCGAGCCAGGGAGCACGATCTCGCAAACCCGGCCCCGCGCGAACGTGGTAGAACCAGGTGGCTGTAATGGTGTCGCGGCGATCGAAGTTCGACCGCCCCCACGGCTCGGTGTTGAGTTCATCGCCGAAAATGGTGCTGCTGTTGTCCCGCGCGCGGGAACGCGTATAGCTAAGGTCGAACGCCAGGCCGCGGCTTAGATAGCGTGTCGCCCGGAACTGGAACGCGCTGTAGCGGCTGCCTCCGGTGCTTTCGATCTGCCGAACATCACTGTATTGGGAAAACCTGCGCATTTTTTCGATCAGAGAAAACGGCAGGATCGGGTTGCGCTCAAAGACGTTGAGCTCCCGCTGGCGTTGCAGTCGCAGCGATCGCGTTCCGACGTAAATCACGCTGAGGAATACCCGCGCCGGCAGCAAGCGCTGCCAACCGAGAGTCCAGTGGTGCGCCTGGGCGTTCTTGAAATCGCGGTCGAAAACCAGAATCGGGTAGTCAATCACCGAGTTTTGAATCGAGTCGGTCGTGGGCGGCGGAATCGTCGAGAAGGGCGCCGAAAAACTCCCCGGGATCCCGATAAAATCAAAACGGCGATCGGTGCTGAAGGGAGGATAGGTGGCCTGAAACAGCGCGGCGGCGCTCGAGCCGGCGAGGGCGCCGAAATCGTAAAACACGCCATAGGAGGCGCGAAAAACCGAGCGCCCTGACTCGCCGAGAAGCCAGCGCCAAACCGGGCGGTCTGATCTGGGCGAAAACGTGAAGCCGGCCCGCGGGGCCAGATTCCGGCCGTTGGTGGTGAGCGTAGAACGCGGCAGCGGGCCGAGATCTCCATCCGGATCGCCGGGGAAGATCAGGTTCGGCAGAGTATCGGGGAAACGCTGTGTATCGACAGTCTCCCGAAAGGCGGCCAGCCGGTCGAGCCGGTCCACCGCCGGCGGTTGAGCTTCATACCGCAGACCGAGCGTCAACCGGGAACCGCGAAACAGCCGCAACTCGGTCTCCCCATACAACGCCCATTCGTTCCAGCGCAGATTCAAACTTCGCGGGGTTTGCAGGCGATAAGAACTGGGAGCGCCGATAAGAAGATTCGCCACGCTGTTGCGGGCGCCACCCGCCGAGGGCACCGAGAACGCGAAGCTGCCGGCGGGGTTTTCCGTGTTGGAAAACGGCCAAATGCCCCGCTGGTACGAAACGCCCCCCCGAAAGGCGTGTCCGCCTCGGCGATAGCTGGCATCGTGGCTAATCTGAAAGGTGGTTTGCGTGGCCGATTCCCCAAAGAGAAATGGGGCCACGCGGAGCTTTTCCGTCCCCTGATCGTCGACGACCGTCAGGTCGGGCAGGGCGGCCGGATTGGCGCCGAAACGGAGGAAATCGAAACCAAACTCCTCAGCCGTCGTATCACGATATTCCGGATGGCCCTGCCACCGTCGAATGGACAACCGCTGCGCGGCCAGGCGCGTTGTGTGGCTGAATCGCGGTGTCGCGGACTGAGTGATCGTCCATTGTGCGTTGTTCGAGCGCTGGCGTCGCTCCTCGGCGACTCCAGGGGCCAGGAACAGCACGTCCGAGAGAGGATCCAGCACCTTACTGTCGAAAATGTTATGGCTCCAGCTCATCGACCAGCCGCGCCAGCGGTAGTCCACACGGCCCAGGAACATCTCACCCCTGCTGTCGAGCGAAGCTTCCGAACGGTGGAGATTCTCCCCCAGATTGGGCGCGGGAACAAAAGTATCAAGGTACTTGCGTATCAGCGGGTCGTGTTCGCCCACCGGAATGATTCCGTTCGGGTAGGGCTGGCGTGTGTCCGGATCAATCGGCAAGCCGCCCGGCGGCGATGCCGAAAAGTCGCCCATTCTTTCGGCGAGAGTGAGAACCTGGGCCACATTCGAGTGATGGCGCTGGCTGCGCCAGCCCTCGGCGTCGAGAAACAGGAACAGGCCGCGTTTCTGAGACAGCGGCCCTCCCAGCCGGCCGCCCGCCGCCCAGCTGTCGAGCGAATCCGCCGAGCCGTCAAATCTCTCGATCGGTTCGCCGCGCCAGGGCCGCCAGAAACCGCGTAACTGGCCGTGCCAGGTCGCTCCGCCGCCCCGGGTCAGCGGAGCGACGACAGCCCCGGCGTTGCGTCCGTCCCGCGCCGAGTAGGTGTGCGTGATCACCCGGAACGTTTCCAGCGCGTCGGGCGCGGGACCGAAGGTTGCCGCCTGGGCGCCGGTGAGCCGGTTTTGAGAGTTATTCGACGCCCCGTCGAGCTGATAGTTAATGGCCGAGCGGCGGGAGCCGTTCGCTGAAACCGCGGCCCCCCGGCCCGAGAACGGATCGATCTCAAGAGCCTTCACCGGACTGAGCCCGGGAACCATCAGCAATAGTTTGTCGATCGAGGTTCTGCCTTCACTGCCGAGCAAGATCGGCATGCTTTCGATTTGCTCGCGCACCAGACCATACTCAAGGGCAATCCCCTCCAGGCCGGCCCTGGCCCGCGTCAACGCGGCGGAAAGCGGGTCGAGCTGAACATCGAGCCGCAGCGGGCTGCCGAGCAGCACCTCATAGGGCCCCATACGGCGGACGGCGTAACCTTCGCCGTGGAAGGAAAGAGAGTAGCGCCCGCTTCGCAGACCGGAGAAAGAAAACTCTCCGGCGGCGCCCGAACGGCTGGTGATCGTCTTGCCGCTGGCGAAGTCGGTCAACCGCACTTCGACATCGCTCAGGGGAGAGCCGTCCTGGAGCATGGTCCGGCCGATGATCGAGCCCGCCGGAAATGTCTGCCCGAACGCACCGGTGGCCAGAGACCCGGTGGCCAGAAACAGAAGGACCGCGGAAACGACAAGCCGCGCAAGGAACATCGTCCTTTACTTTAGGACTTTGAGGCCAGCACGGAGGCGGCGAGTGTGGTTCTCAATACGCTGGAGCAGCGCCCCGCAGGAGAGATCGGCGTCCGAGGCGTTCACGAAAAGCGCCCCAGTGCTGAGCATCGCGGTCAACGTCTCGTCCAGCTCAAGTACATCGCTGAGAAGAGCCTGGGCTTCAACCGGGCTGTTCGGGGAATCCGCCGCTTGGGCCGCCGGACGGTATGTCCAGTACTTGCGCGGAAGCGTTTCCGAAAGCAAGTCGTAGATCCGCTCCCGGTTTTCACGGACTTCCCTGAGGTGGAACCGGGCCATTTCGGCAAGGTGGTGAGAGGCCGCCGGGTCCAGTTCCGAAAGGCCATCCCCGCTCACCGAATGCAGAATCGTCTTCAGCGCATAGGCATGCGCCAGCAGATCAGACTGTCCGGTGAATACATCACTGATGTATCGCCGCAACTCGCTTTCGAGAACCGCGGGCAACGGCGCAACGAACGACCGGCGGGCCGCATCGCTGAAATGTGCGAGGAGACTATTTCGGACCGCGCCTGCGGCGGCGTGGCCGCTGACTCTCGCCACGTCCGCGAGAGCCGCCGCGACCGGACCGTCCGAGCGCAAGGTCAGTTCCACGGGCACTTCCCGTCCCTCTGGGGTTTTTCGAATCGCCGCGAGAATCCGGTCTCGAACCGCGGCATTCTCGGCGCTGCCGCGCAAGACCAAACCTGTCTCGGAGACGGCGGGAGAGAGATCCTCTCGCCAAACACCGGCCCGGTGCAGAATCCAGTGCCCGGCGACAAGCACTTCGGGCCGGATTTCCGGCTGTCCCCGAACCGGCAACTCAGCAACCGGCAGCGTCGGAATCTGCAACTCTGGAGCCCGAGGCTGCAAGAGCGCGAAGATTGATTCGGGAACAAAGATCTTTCGCTCCAGCGGTTCTATCTCCGCCCCGGCCACGACGACGGGAGTTTTCACTCCGCTGATCGCCCCGGTAATCGCCTCTGGTACGGGGCGAGACACAATGGCGGCGGCCATCTCGAATCGGGCGGGCCGCTGGGCCTGGGCGAGGGTCACGTTCTGTCCTGGTGCAGGTTCGGCGGCTGACGGCTTGGGATCTGGCGTAGTACCCTCCGCGACAACGGGCGCCGGGACAGTCAATGTTTCCGCGACCTGCTCGGCGTTCTGATTCGGAGAAACCTCAACGCCGTTGAATAGGTAACCCGAGAAGACCGCGAAGCCGATCATGGCCGCGGCGGCGTAGCCAGCCACCCGCCACACCGGGAATGGAATCACCGGCGGTCGCGCGGCACGGACGGTCAACTCCCGCTCAAGGGTCATCCGCGAGGCGGCGCGCTCTGCCTCGGACTCGGCCGGCAGCGAAGCGCGTAAGTCCTCGGCCACGACTTCGAGCAGGCTGATCAGATCCGCGAGGGCAGCTTGGCACGGCGCACACTCTTGCAGGTGCGATACCCGCTCCGCCGCCAACTCGTTGTCAGACCGGAGCAGTAGTTCGTCCGTGCTTAGATGGGTTGTCGTCCGCACTCTCAATCTTTCCCAGTTTCTTTGTTGCCCGAGCCAGGTAACTTACCACGCTCGATATCGATAGTTCCAGAACTTCTCCGATTTCTCTGAGCTTCAGACCCTCGGTCCGCAACCGCATACAGCCCAACTCCATGGGGCTGAGTTCGTGCCACGGCAGTTGGGATATGTAGATCCTTTCGTCTGTTTGCGATGGGGGCGTCGCCATACGCCCTTCCGCGCGGATCCAGCCCTGCTCATCCAGCAGATCCGGCCGCTTCTTGCGGCCCCGGTCGATCATCAAGTTATGAGCGACCCGAAACAACCACGCCCGGGGCTGAAGAATTTTCTCCTTTCCGATGCGGGCCTCGAAGTATCGAATAAAGCTCTCTTGCGCGATGTCCTCGGCTTCCTGGTGATCATTACCGTGATATCTCAGATAACGAACCAGGCTGTCTCGGCACGCGGCGAACAACTCCTCGGTTTCTTCCGCGGCTCTCTGAGATAGGCCAGATTCCTGCACAGCGCCCTAGCGCCCTGTATGCCGCTGTGTCTGAAGTGTACTAGACGATTCAGACCGGCATTCTTACGGCAAGAGGTGAACTCTGCTCTCTATTCTCGCCGCCGAATCCGGAGCTTGTCAATTCCAGAAAAAGCCCACAAGTGTTGATTTCAGAATGAGTTGCACGGATTGAGCGTTGTGCGATGTGAGAATCACCACATAATATTTTCTTGGCCAGGCCAAAAAAAATCAAAGCCGATTCGTCCTACATGACACGAGAGTAGGCGGAGAATCAACCGTACCGGTCGCATTCGGTGCCATAGGTGCGGCGATGAGGTGCATCGGTTCTTTGTGAATTCTCAGATCTTCCCACACATACGAACCCACCTGCGCCGGCGTGGAAGGCCCTCCTTCTTCCCGCCGGCGCAGTCCGTTTTGGGCAAGAGCGGACCGTTGATGCGAGAGCGGTTCCGCGGCGGCCCGAATGAGAAGGCGTTCTCGAGCGGTGGCCGAATCGTCCAGTGTGGTCCCAGCGCGGTCACAGCGCTGGCCTATCCGCCCAGGCCAAGACGGCGGCATTCTCCCCCCCCGGCGTAGTCTGGAATTACGCCTTGCCGCCGTCGCGCGAAAGACACACGCGAAAATGATGACCGCCAGACGAAGAGTTAGAGTGCGGTGCAAGCCCGGACGAGAAAAATCGTATAATATCCCTTTTCACACCGGAGGCCAGTGCGCCGCCGCGGGCTGGTGATGGACAAGAGACGCAGAGAGGTATATCGCCGGAAGCTTGAGCGGGTTCATGATGACCTGCGAACTCTCGTCTCGCGGACGGCCCAGGAGGGACGCAGCACCGACGTGAACTCTCCCGATGACGCCGCGGAACGAGCCGCGAACTCATACACGAAGGAATTTCTGTTTTACCAAAGCGACAGCAAGCGTGTGCAAATCCGGATGGTCAAGCGGGCTCTCGAGCGAACGAAGTCCAAAGAGTTCGGGCTCTGCGAATCTTGCGGCAAGGCGATCGAGAAAAAGCGTCTTGACGCTGTACCCTGGACTTCCTTTTGCCGCGCCTGTCAGGAAGAAGAAGAGAATCAAAGCGAGACAGCGCCCGCGACAGGGTTGTAACGCGCCCGCGGATGCGGGGATAGGGGATAATGGTTAGAGGGTCTAGCGGCCCGTGGCGGGAACCAGCAAGAATCCAGCGTAGAGAGGTGAGCTTTCTCGAGTAGTTTCACCAGTCTCGGATTACCCGGCGACTGGCCGGCTCGCGCCGCCGCCAGCCTCGCTAGCCGGTGGCTTGCCGTATTCTTGCCCGATCAGTGCCGGCTCTGCGAGCGGCCTTTGATGGAATTCGGCCGCGTGCCGGTTTGCCTTTCCTGTCTAAGCTCCCTCCGGCCGCTGGAAGCAGCCGATGTCTGCGCGAGTTGTGGACTGCCGCTGGAGAGCCCGGCGCCTCACCCAGCACTGCGGGAGGACCAGCGATGCGGGCAGTGCCGCCGCGGCGAGCGCGCCTTCGACATCGCGCGCGCCTGCGGGGTGTACGAGGGCCGCCTGCGCGCGCTCATCCATCTGCTGAAATATCGCAAGATGACTCCGCTGGCGAGTCCGCTGGCGGAACGCATGCGCGGCCTCATCGGCGCGCTGGGGCCGGTGGATGTGGTGGTTCCGGTTCCGCTCTACCGCTCTCGCCTCTGGGGCCGCGGGTTTAACCAAGCCCTCACGCTGAGCCGGCTGATCGCCCGGCCCGCCGGACTGCCGCTCTCCAACGCTCTTTGCCGCCGCAAGCGGACTCGGCCCCAGGCCGGACTTTCCCACAGTGCGCGCCGGCGCAACGTCGAAGGCGCGTTCGCCGTTCGCGACCGCGCTGCGATTCGCGGAAAGCGCGTACTGCTCGTCGATGACGTCATGACGACGGGAGCCACGGCCACCGCTTGCGCGACGGTGCTGAAACGAGCCGGAGCCGTGTCGGTAGCAGTACTCACCGCCGCGCGGGCCAAGCGCCGCATTACGGTAATCGACGGCGCCGCGGCTGCCGGAGCCGCATCGGCTAGCGCGGCCGGGACCGCTAGCACGGGGGGCTCTGCATGACGAACGGCAACTTGCTCGGCTCCGCCGTTCTGGTGCTGAACGCCAGTTACGAACCGATTCACGTCTGCGTGGCCCGCCGGGCGCTTATCCTCCTTTTCAAGGGCGTGGCCGCGGCCGAGGAGGTGGCCGACGCCGAAGTGCACTCGCCTTCGGTGACGGTGCCTTTGCCGTCGGTCATCCGGTTGCTCGAGTATCGCCGGATTCCGCTGCAGACTCGTTCGCTGTCACGAAAGAACATCTTAGTCCGAGACGGGCATATTTGCCAGTACTGCGAAAGGCCCTTTTCCGGCGGGGAACTTACGCTCGACCACGTGACGCCGCGCTCCCGGGGCGGCTCGAGCAGTTGGGAGAACCTGGTGGCCTGTTGCCGCGGGTGCAACAACCGTAAGGGCAACCGGCTGCCCGAAGAAGCGAACATGTCGCTGGTGCGACGGCCCCGGCCCTTTAATCTGCATACCAGCCGGTCTCTGATGCGGCTGTTCGGAAATCAGCGGGAAGCCTGGCGCAAGTATCTTTTCTACTAGCCCGCTTTTCTCACCACGTGGCCCGGCGAAGTAGTGGCGGGCCTATCGGGTGCTTCGGTCGTCAGGTGATGAGAACCGCGGGCCAACGGCCCGTCGGGCGGGGGCGGATCTTGTCACTCCCGGCGGCTTCGAGCAGGTGGCTTCGAGTATGCAGACCGGGGTCCCACAGCCGATAATAATTCCATGTCCGGCCACAAGAACACGGGCGGCGGCGATATCTTCCGCGCCGGCTGGGAGCGACTCGAGCTGAGCCGGCGCGCGACGGCTTTTGCCGCCTCGCTGGTTCTGCACGGTCTTACCGTTTCGGCGCTCGCCTACATCGACATGCATCTGAGCCGTCAGGGGCCGCGGCTCCTGACGGTAGCCGAGATCTCGGGCGATCAGCAATACGAAGTCATCCTGTTCTCACCCAGCCGCAAACTTCCTTCCGTCGCCCCCCTGCGGGCGTCCGCGAACGACTCCCGGGCCAGCAGGGCCAAGCTTCGGTTCTCACAGACTCTGATCGTGGACGATCCCCAGCCCGACAGCGCCTGGCAGAAGATTCGCGGTCTGATGCCGGAGATCAAGATCGAACAGGATATGCGTCTGCCCAATCTTCTGGCGTGGCATCCTCCCGAAATCGCCCGGCCACGCTATGAAATGCAACCCTCCGCGTCGGGGCCCCCGAAGCGGTCCGCACTGCCGGCGCTGAGCGCGCCCAAGATTCAGGCCGCGCCACAGCGGCCGATGCCCGCGACGGCGCCCGCTGTCAAGCTTCCGGCACCCCTGCGATATCACTTGGCGGAACAGAAACCACGGGCGCCGGCGGCTCAGGCACTCACGGCCGGGAATGCTCCGCGCCTCGAGGCAGCCGCGCCGGACCTGAACCTGGAAGCGATCCGAAAGCCGCTAACCATGCGCTACTGGACTCGGCAACAGGAAGCCGTTCGGCCGGCCGCCGAAGCGATCGAGGTCCGAGTGCCGCCCAAGATCGTGGCACACCTGGAAAAACTCGACTCGAGTCTTCTCGAAAGCCAGCCCCGCTTGCGCTATTGGGCTCGAGACACAGCAGCCGTCGTTCCTCAAGAGACAGCTTTGCCGGCGGGGAACGCGCCCGCAATCCATGCTTCTCCGCTGACAGGGGCGGCTCTCGGCGTTATGACGGCGAAACCCTTGCTCCGGTACCAAGCGACGCTCTCCGGCGACCCGGCCGCGGGAGAGTGGGCTCCGGCCGAGCAGGCTTTGGCCGCCTCTGGACTGGTGGCTCCCGCCCTGGCGGAATCGGTGCAGTCCGGGGGCGCGGCGAATTTGGCGATGGTTTCCTACGGGAATGCGGCCGTGCTTGAGAATTTGGCCCGTCCCGCCCCGGGCGGAAACGGGAACTCGCGGGCCAATGCGGCGGCGGAAGGAACTGGGAAGCGGGTGGGGGAAGCGTTGGGGGGCCGGGGCCATGACGGACCCAGGGTGCTGGTCGTGGGAGTCGCCCCGGGAGGTTCCCCAGCGATTCCCCTCGGCAGCCGTTCGGCACGCTTGTCCGCGGCGCCCGATGGCGGCCCTGGCGGAGGCGATCTCGCGGCTCGCGCGCCTGGGTCGGCGCGGCTGGCGATTCCGAACCTCTCGATTTCTGACGGGCCAGCCACGAGCCTTGCGGGGACCACCCGCGCGGGGACGACCGCCAGAGGCCGGCGCTCGGCGGCCGGCTTGCTAAATAAGAGAGACAACACCGGCGGCGGAATCGGTGACCTGGCTCTGTTTCAAAGACCCCGCGACTATGCGGCGCCACCCATCCTTGCGGCCAGACGGGAAGCGCCGCTGCTCAGCAACGACCCCGAGATCCTGTTCATGGACCGTGAAGTCTTTGCGATGGCGGTCAATATGCCCAATGTGACGAGCCGGGCGGGAAGCTGGGTGATTCGTTTCGCCGAGCATCGGCCGCGAAGAGGCGGGCGCAACAGGAGGAGCAAGGCCGCGGCGGATCCAGCCGCGCAAGAGGTGCTCAGCGCGCCGGCGCCACGAGTGAAAGTCGACCCGAAGTACATCGCCTCGGCGATGGAGGAGGGCGTGGAAGGCACGGTGATTCTCTACGCCCTGATTCGAGCGGACGGCACGGTCGGCGCGATCCGCGTCATGGCGGGCGTCGATGACCGCCTGGATGAAAGCGCGGTTGCGGCCCTTTCAAAATGGCGCTTTCAGCCCGCCACCAAGGGCGGGAATCCGATCGGCGTCGACGCGGTCGTCGAGATCCCGTTCCGTCTGATGCCTGCCGGGAGAGTCGTCCGCGAGTTCTGACACCGGGTGGCGCGGCGCATGCCGAGGCTGGCCCGGGGCGGCACGGGGGGCACGGCACGGGGGGCGCGGCACGGGGCGTCTCTAAGGGGCTCCATGACCCGAGTAGGCGTTGAACATGTACTGCAGCAGCATGCGCTGCGTATTGAAGAACGAGCCGTTCAGGGCAATGGCCGAGCGCATCACCGTCGCATACTGTTCCGGGCTCTTGTAGTAGAGCGGCAGGATGACGCGCTCGAGTTTGTCGTAGATGGAATCGGCGGCATCCTGGTCACCCCCGGCGCCCTCTTCGATCGCCCAGCCGGTGACGCCCTCCAGATGGCCTTCGATCCACCAGCCATCGAGAACGCTCAGGCTCGGAATGCCGTTCAGCGCGGCCTTCATGCCGCTGGTGCCCGATGCCTCGCGCGTTTGTTCTGGCGTATTCATCCAAAGATCCACGCCGCCGCAGATCAGCCCGCCCCAGTGGTAGTTGTAGTTCTCGATGTAAACCACCTTGACGGCCCCGTCCATCGTCCCCCTGAGGTCGAAGATGCGCCGAATGGCGGCTTTGCCTTCCTCGTCGCGCGGGTGCGCCTTGCCGGCGTAGACGACCTGGATTCGGCCGGCCTTTTCCGCCACCTGCCGCAGCCGCTCGGGGTCGTGCAGCAGCAAGTCCGCGCGTTTGTAACCCGTGGCCCGGCGGGCGAACCCTAAGGTGATGACGTCCTGGTCAAACCGCTCGCCCGTACTTTGCTCGATGGCCTCGAACAGAGCGTGCTTCGCCCGG
Organism: Bryobacterales bacterium; assembly: GCA_965238045.1. Lineage (GTDB taxonomy): Bacteria > Acidobacteriota > Terriglobia > Bryobacterales > UBA6623 > CBDEGU01. The sequence goes on from CBDEGU010000007.1 coordinate 27,469, forward strand.
CCATGCGTGCGGCGGATTTCATCGAGCGGAATATTGATGGCGTAGCGAAGGTAGATATTGTCGTGACGCCACTCGGGAATCTCCCGGTCGAACAGCTCCCGAAAGGCCGGGCTCGTCCAGGTCCCGGCATGCACGCCGTTGGTCAGCGCCTTGATGCGATAGTTCGGGAACATAGCGCGGGATACCTGCCCGTGCCTCATCGCCACGCCATTGACATAGTTGGAGTGATGCAAGGCCACGTGAGTCATGTTGAGGTGGTCATGACCGGTAAAGCCGCTGGAGAACAACCGCGTCGTGCGTTCCTCGCCCAGCACCTGGCGAACCAAGTCGCCGGGAAATCGGTCGTGGCCGGCGGGAATCGGCGTGTGCGTCGTGAATACGCACTTTCGCCGAACCTCGGCAAGGTCCTCTTCCGAGGGAAACCGGCGGCCGCTGCTCTCGATCTGCTTCTCGATCAGCGGCACAACGAGCAGAGCAGAGTGTCCTTCATTCATGTGATAGGTCGCGATGTCGCCGTGCCGCAGTTCGCGCAGCATCTCGACGCCGCCCACTCCCAGGATGAACTCCTGGCAGAGGCGGTAGTGCTCATCGCCGCCATAGAGGTGATCGGTCAGCGTCCGGTCCCATTCGGTATTGGAGGCGATGCCGGTGTCGAGCAGATAGAGCGGAACAACATGGCCATTGATGCCGGTGATGTTGTAGCGCCAGGCACGGACTCTGACCTCCCGGCCCTCCAAGACCAGAGGGACTTCGGCGTCGAGGCGATCGAGGAAGGCCTCTGGTTTCCATGTCACCGGCTCCTCGGTCTGGGTTCCGTACTCGTCGAGTTTCTGGCGAAAATAGCCCTTGCGATGCAGCAGGGTCACACCGACCAGCGGTGCTCCGAGATCGGCCGCTGAGCGCAGCATATCGCCGGCCAGCACGCCCAAACCGCCGCTGTAGGTGGGCATCTCCACGCGGAGAGCGACCTCCATGGAAAAATAGGCGACCTTGGGGGGACGCAGCAACCGCTCCACCGTCTCGATGCCGGCTTCAGGCGAGTGCTCGGCGATCTGGGTAGTTTGGCCATCGGCGGCGGGTTCCCGGCCCGTCAATATCTGTTGTTCTTCCAATATATTTCTCTTGTTCACCATAACAGCAGACCCGGCGGTGTTTGAAGCCGCCACCCATTCACAGACCCTGCCTGACTCGTATCGGCATGAAGGCCGGGGAAGGCGCGAACTCGAACTCCGGCCCGCCGGCCAAATTGTCCTCTCCGGGAGTGAAGAATCCTCTCTTCACCAAAGGAACGCCGAAATCGCTAGAATTCATGGAGGGAACGTTCGGGGGCGCTGTCCAGGAATCAGGCGCCGGCCGAACGGAAATCCGAAAAGCCATGCCGCGACACATTGTCAAGGAACGCACGCGCGGGTTCATATGCGTCACTTCGCACCCGGAAGGATGCGCCCGCAACGTCAGGCAACAGGCCGAAATCATGCGAAGCGCCTGCCCCTCGCCTCTCGAGGGTCCGAAACGGGTGCTCGTCATCGGCGCTTCGACCGGCTACGGTCTTGCGACTCGCGTGGCCGCGACGGTTGGATTCGGCGCCAAGACGCTGGGCGTCTACATGGAGCGCCCGCCCGAAGAGCGCCGCCCGGCGTCGGCCGGGTACTACAACACGGCGGCTTTCAATCAGATCGCCCGAGAAGCGGGACTCTACGCCGGAGGCATGAACGGCGACGCCTTCTCGCGGGAGATCAAGCGAGACACAGCGCGGATGATCCGCAAGGACCTCGGCAACGTGGATCTGGTCGTCTACAGCCTGGCCGCGCCCCGCCGCGATCATTCCGATAGCGGCGAGACATTCCAAGCCGTTCTCAAGCCGATCGGAGATGCTTATACGGGGAAGTCCGTCAACCTCAACAACGGCTCTGTCAGCGAAATAACGATCGAGCCGGCCGACGAAGACGAAATCGTGGCCACCGTCTCGGTGATGGGCGGCGAAGACTGGCAGATGTGGATCAACATGCTGCTGGAAGAGAAACTGCTTGCCGAGGGCGCACGGACCCTCGCTTACTCCTACGTTGGCCCCGAACTCACCTGGCCGATCTACCGCGACGGCACGATCGGCATGGCCAAGAAAGACCTCAAGGAAACCAGCCACCAGTTGAACGACCTGCTCGAATCCAAGCTCGGCGGCGGCGCCTGGGTGTCGGTCAACAAGGCCGTCGTCACCCAAGCCTCGTCGGCGATTCCGGTCGTGCCTCTCTACATCAGCCTGCTCTTCCGCGTGATGAAAGAGAAAGACCTGCACGAAGGCTGCATCGAACAGATGCGGCGGCTGGCGCTCGACTATCTGGCGGGCCCGGCGGCGCCGGCGGTGGACGACAACCGCCTGATCCGTCTCGACGATGTCGAATTGCGCGACGATATTCAGGAGGAAGTCCGGGCCCTCTGGGATCAAGTGAATACGGAAAACCTGAACGAAATTTCCGACTACGAAGGATTCCGGCGCAGCTTCAGCGGTCTCTTTGGTTTTCAAATCGAGGGGATCGACTACGACCAGCCGGTCGATCTGGACGTGCCGCTCTAGCCCGTGGCTCTCGTCCATCGCGCTCAGCGAAGCAAGAATTTCGCCGGGCAGCCCGCCTGGCGGGTCACCTGCTCGGCGGCCAGATAGCCGCTGCGCACGGCCCCTTCCATCGTCGGCGGCCAGCCGGTGTTGGTCCAGTCGCCGGCGAGGAAGACGTTGGGATAACGGGTCGCCGCGCCAGGGCGGAACGCCTGCAGCCCCGGGCGCGCCGAGTAGGTCGCGTGTACTTCCTTGACGACGTGGGCGCGAGTGAGTTTCGCGTCGCCCGCGGCGGGGAAAAATTCCCGCAACTCCCGCTCGGCCATCTCGATGATCTTCTCCCTCGGCCAGCCGGTCAGATCTCGCGAGGCGCTCACCACACCCTGATAACAGGTTTCGGACTTGCGAAACAGCCACTGCAGAGTCCGGTCGAGCAGAACAGCATGCGGCAGTTCCGTGATGGGCCGGTCATACCAGAGATGAATGCCCGTAATGGGTGAGTGCTCGAATGCCCCGAGCGGCAGTTCCAGTCCCGGCAAGAGGCTGTGGACGCGATCGAACGGCACCGCGCAGATGTAGTAATCGGCCTGGGGATTGGCCGGGTCGATCTCCGCGACCGAAGAGCGAAGATGAACCCGCGCCGTCTCGCCCAAAGCTCCGTCGAGCGCGGCGGAATAGAGATCGGCAAGAGGGATCGAGGGCACGCCCATCTCGTAGCTGGTGCGCGTCGCCAGCATCCCCTCGGCGAACACCTGCACTCCCCAGCGAGCCGCGGCGCGATCGGGCTCTTCGTTCAGCGCGCTGACCAGAATCGGGCGCCAGAAACGCTCCAGCGCCCGAGGAGTTGCGCCGCGAGCGCCGAGCCAGTCGCCGATCGTGATCTGATCCAGCTCCGGCTTGCCAGCTTCCAAACGCATCGCCCTCATGGTCCGCACAATCGACCATTTGTCGGTCACGCTCAGCGAGCGGAATGTCATCAGCGAGCGGAACAGGTGCAGCGGCGCCGGCAAGAAGTCCCGTTGCAGAACGTCGATTTCTCCACCCGGCCGCACGAAATAGAATTTGTCGTGAAAGTGAATCTTGTCGTCCACCCCGACGCGCCGGTAGAAATCAAGAAGGTTCGTAAAGCAGCGCAGCAGCACATGCTGGCAGTTGTCAATGCGGACCGAGTCGGGCTCGGAGGGATGCAGCGGGAAAGACGTGGCGCGCCCGCCGAGGAACGGCCGCGCTTCGTGGAGATCGATCTCGAAGCCGGCCGAGCCCAGCGCGGCGGCGGCCGCAAGCCCGGCGAGCCCGCCGCCAACGATCATGACGCGGGGAATGGCGGCACTCCTCCCAAATAGCGGAGCTTGAAGGCCCGCAGCACGATGGCCGATTTTTCAACGCCGCTCAGACCTGCCCGCCGCGTGAACACATCATAGTCGGCCTCCCGGATGCGGCCGAGAATTCCATGGTAAATCGCCACCATCGCCCACAGCGCGGCACGGCAACGGGGCCGCACCATTCTCAGCAGAGGGGCGGCCTGCTGGTAGTAGTCATCCGCGCGCCGCGATTCAAACTCCATCAGATCTCGGAACCGCTCATCATGGCGGCCGGCGGTCAAATCATCATCGGTCAACTCAAACCTCGCCAGATCTTCCTGCGGCAGATACACCCGGCCCAGCGCGGCGTCCTCGCGGATATCACGCAGAATGTTCGTCAACTGAAACGCGATGCCGCACTTCTCGGCCAGTTCCAGGCACTCCTCCGATTCGTAGCCAAACACGCGCACGGTCGCCATGCCCACGACCGAGGCAACGCGGTAGCAGTAGCGGTAGAGGTCGTCGAAAGTTTGGTAGCGCGTGACGCTCAGATCACTGGTCACGCCTTCGATCAGATCCTCGAAGTACTCTCTAGGGATTTCATACCGCCGCACCGCGTCATGAAAAGCCGGCAGGATGGGGTCGTCGCCGTAGCGGCCCGCCAGCGCTCGTCCGAGAGCGGCCTTCCACTCGCTGAGCCGTTCGAGCCGAGCCTCGGGTGGTTGATCCGCCTCGTCGCTGAGATCGTCGGCCTTGCGCATGAAGGCGTAGATGGCGCACATGGCGTCCCTTTCCTGGCGCGGCAACAGCAAGAACGCGTAAGAGAAATTACGCGCCCGCGCGCGAGCCAGACGCTTGCAGTAAGCGCGGGACCCGTCAACGGTAAGCATGCTCTGCCTCGGCCCCCTTGTGTGCCGCGCGGAACAGCCCCGTCGCCAGCGCTCGCGCGAGCAGCCACCCCCGGCCGGCCTTTCCCAGCTTCGGACGCCGCTCGATCGTGTCATAGTCCTGGCGGCGGATTTTGTCAAGAATCGCCAACCCGCCGAGGCTAAACAGCTCCAGATCGATCGCCAGCCGGCGGTCGACACGATCTCGCAGCGGCAGCCCTTCTAGGAACATCTCCCGCGTACGAGCGGCCAGCTCCCTGACCACCGAGCGCAGTTCCGCGCCGGCGCGCCCCCGCCGAATGTCCCAGGCAAGCCCTTCATACGAGCAACCGTGCCGCCGCAGGACATTGAGCGGGAGATAGATGCGCCCGATGGCGAAATCCCGGCCGATGTCCTGCCAGAAATTCGTAAGTTGCAGAGCCGTACAGGTCTTGTCCGAGAGCCGCCGCCGTTTCGGGTCGGTATAGTTCCACAGATTCAAGACGATGCGGCCGACCGGATTCGCCGACCGCCGGCAGTAATCGGTCAATTGTTCGAAACTTTCATAGCGGGTCAGGCGCTGATCCTGCTCGAAAGCCGCGATCAGATCGAGGAAGGGTTCGAGCGGGATGCGGCGCCGTTCCACCGTGGGCCAGAGGGCGACAAATACGGGATGACTGGCATGGCCCCGGTACATCCGGCCCGCGCCGTCCTTCCACCAGGCGAGCAGGTCGAGGCTCTGTTTCGGGCCGCCGATCTCGTCGCCCAAGTCGTCGGCCCAGCGGCAGAAGGCGTAGACATTGTAGAAGTCCTGATGCAGATCGCGCGGCAGCAGCCAGCTAACGACGTGAAAATTCTCGTAGTGAGCTTTCGCCAGCCAGCGCGTATAGCGGCGGGACTCATCGAGCGGCCAGGCGGGACCAGAGATTCCGTGCTGCTCGACGAAGTCGGCGGGTAGGAGAAAGCGGCTCACTTTGGATGCTCGGCCGGCAGGATCACCGAGGTGGCTGAGAAGCCGGACCCTAGGAACCCGTCTCGTCCAGGGAGGAATCTCGCCACGGCAAGATAGCGGTCTTCAAATGCCCGTTGTGGCTCATCATATGCCGGAAGACTTCCAGCAGCCCGCTCAGCGGAGCCTCGTTGATCACGAAACGCCCGGCATGGATGCGGTCCTCGCAGATCACCTCAAGCGCCCGGCGAACGTGACGCGGCGTGTGATGAAAGCTCGATTTCAGCGTGATTTCAGAATAGTGAATTCTAGAAGTATCCAGGCAAACCTGACTGCTGTTAGGACAGCCTCCGAAAAAATTCACCGTGCCACCGCTGCGCACAATGGCCACCGCGGCCCGCCAGGTGTGGGGCGAGCCGACGGCTTCGATCACCACATCGGACCCGCGCCGGCCATCGGTGAGTCCCTTCACTTCCTCGACCGGCAGTGCGGCGCGTGGCGAGAGAACCAGTTCCGCCGCGCCCATCTGCTCGGCGCGTTCCAGTTGAGCCCGCCGTCGGCCGATGGCGATCACTCGCGCGCCCATGAGTTTGGCCATCCGCACGAACATCAGGCCGATCGGCCCGAGCCCAATCACCGTGAGCGTATCGCCCGGCCGCACGTTGCTCTCATCAAGCCCTCGCAGCACGCAGGCCAGCGGTTCGACCATGGCGGCTTCCCGGTAGCCGAGATCCTCCGGAAGCTCATGCGTATTGCAATCGACGATGGGACCGGGGATGCGCACATATTCGGCGTAAGCGCCGTTATTGAACAGCAGATCCTCGCAAAGGTTCTCCTTGTCGCGGCGGCAGAAGAAGCACATGCCGCAAGGGGCGGAATTCGCCGCCACCACCCGCTGGCCCGGCCGGAAGCGGGTGACTTCCGAGCCCACCTCGACGATATCGCCGGAAAGTTCGTGCCCCAGCACGGCCGGGGGCTGAATCATGCGGGCGTGGTAACCGCGGCGAAACACCTTCAAGTCGGTTCCGCAGGTAAGGGCGACCCGCACCTTGACCAGGATGTCCTTCGGCCCCGCGCGCGGCACGGCAACCGGTTCCACCCGGAGCTGTTCCTTGCCGTAGAGCACGGCGGCGAGCATCGTTTCTTTCACAGTCTCTTCACCTTTGCGGGTGCATCATCACTTTCAGCGAACCTTCGGCGGGCCGCCTTGCCCGTTCGATGCCATCGTTCAGTTTATCCAATTCGAGGCGGTGTGAAATCAGCTCTTCCACCGGGAAATCGTGACTCCAGATCGTGGCGGCGGCTTCTTTCTGTAGATCGACCGATACACTGTAGGACCCCAGCAGGGTCCGGTCGCCGGCGCAGAGGCTCGCGCCGCTGAGTTGGAACCTCTGCTCGGGCGCGGTCTGCGCGAAGAGCAGAATCCGCGCGCCCCTCCGCGACATCTCCACGGCCTGCTCGACGATGCCTCTGGTGGCCGCGGCCACCAGCACAACGTCCGCGCCGCGGCCCTCGGTTCGCCGCCGTATCGCCGCATCGATATCTTCTTGGGCGGGATTCCACGCCTCCCGCGCGCCCAACCGCCTGGACATCTCTAACCGGAACCCTATCACATCGGTCGTGTAGAGTCGTTCGAGTCCGCGGCGGTGAAGCAGCATGGTAAAGAGCAATCCGATCGGCCCCTGCCCCAGCACAACGACCGACTCATCGTCCTGGATCTCGCACTTTTCGATCGCTTTCAGGCAGGTGCTCAGCGGTTCGACGAACGTCGCGCGTTCAAACGAAACGTGGCTGGGAATCACTTCCACACCGCGCTCCACGATCCAGTCCATCACGCGCACATATTGCGCAAACCCGCCCCCGGCGGGCTCGAACCCCGCGGTGACGCCGACTCGCTTGTAGCCCGCACACTGCGCATAGTCGCCGTGCAGGCAGTAGAAACAGCCCAGACACGGAATGTGGTGAAACACACAAACGCGGTCGCCGGGAACGAATTTGGTGACATCGGGCGCCGTCGCCGCGACGACACCGGCGGTTTCGTGCCCAAAAATGCGAGGCGGCGGGAGCAAGTCATGCTCGATCTTCTTCAGATCGGTGTGGCAAATTCCGCAGGCCTCGACCTGAACAAGAATTTCTCCCGCGCCGATCTCCGGCACCCGGATCCGCTCGTGGCGAATCTGGCCTTGGCCGCGATACACCCCGGCCCACATCCACTGCGGGACGGGGAGGACAGCGGGATCGCTATGAGTTTTCGTTGCCGAATCGGAGGCGGCCAAGAAAATCCCCCAAAATCCGGGACGCTTTCCGCGCGTCCCGGCGCAGTGTCATTAGATGCTTCCAGCGGGCCGGGCTGATTCCGGCCTGGCGCAGAATCTTCCAACCGGAAAACGTCCCGTCGGCTCGCCGGGCGCGGTTGAAATCGATTGCGAGGTCTGTCTCAGCCGTGTCGCTGACTACGCGAACGCAATAAAACGGTAACCCCCTCGCAGCGGCTACCGCGGCTACCGCCGAGGCCTCCATATCGACAATGCTCGCGCCGGTTTCCCGCAGCGACGCCTTGCCGGCCGAGTCCAGCACGACTTCATCGGCCGTCAGCAGCGTGCCGCTCACCGGCCGGGCCCGTTCTCCCGGTCCGCCGCCTTCCGAGATACACGCCGATAATCTTACAGGATACTCCACCCGGCCCGCGAACTCCAGGATTCGATCCGGCACAACGATATCGCCGGCCCGCAACGCCGGGTCCAGCGCCCCGGCCCAACCAGTAGAAACGATCGCCTGGACCGGAAACCGCTCACACGCCCGGCGGGCCGCGAAACGGGCGTTGTCGCGCCCCGCGCCATGGGCGACCAGCAGAACCGAACGCCCGCCCAGCGCACCCAGCGCACTCCATCGGAGTCCAATATCAAGAGGTGCGAAACCCTCCGGCATGGGAGGCAGATAACGAAGCTCGCGGCGATCCGCCGCCACGACCAGAAGCGAGGGCGGGCGGCTCACCGGTTCCCCAGCTCAGGAAGCTGTGAAAAAATCGGGACTGTCACAAGCGCTGGCGAAACGCTCTCTGATTCGCAAGGACTTAGGCCATGCGCTGCCAGCCCGCATTTCTCACCACGTGGCGAAGCGAAGTGCGTGAGAGGCCCGTCAGTACGAGGCGCGCGCCGCTTGACGAGCACAGGCGTACTTGACAGTACGTTACGTTGAGCACGGCAAGGAAGCGCAACGAAGTACTGGCGGGCCTATCGCGTGCTTCGGTCGGCAGGTGGTGAGAAATGCGGGCTAACTGTCCCAGCATTTTTTCACAGCTTCCAGTCTCCGATCGCACGGGTCGCCTCTGAGCCGGCCGGCCGTGACATCCTTCTAGCCCGCTTTTCTCACCACGTGGCCCGGTGAAGTGGAGGGGCGAAGTGCGTGAGAGGCCCCTCAGTACGAGGCGCGCTCCGCTTGACGAGCGCAGGCGTACTTGACAGTACGTTGAGCACGGCGAGCAAGCGCAACGAAGTAATGGCGGGCCTATCATGTGCTTCGGTCGCCAGGTGGTGAGAAATGCGGGCTAGCCACTGGCGATCGTCGTCAAACCGCGCTGATGCCCGACCAGTTCCAGAGGAAGCGGAAAAACTACATCCTCGTCGATGACCTCGACCTCTTCCAAGTTGTTGAATCCCTGCCGGGCGAGGTGCGCGATCACCCGCTGCACAAGCACTTCCGGCGCAGAGGCTCCGGCGGTTAGCGCCACCGACCGTACATTCTCCAGCCACTCGGGCCGAATGTGGGTCTCGTCCTCGATCAAGTGGCCCCGTGTCTCGGAATTCACAAGGCCGACTTCCACCAGACGCCGTGAGTTCGAACTATTGTCCGAGCCGACAACCAGCATCAAGTCGGCGCGCGGCGCAACACGCTTCACGGCCTGCTGCCGGTTCTCGGTCGCATAGCAGATGTCCTGCGCGGGCGGCCCCTGGATGTGAGGAAAGCGCCGTTGCAAGACGGTAATGATCTCACCGGCCTCGTCCAGACTCAGCGTCGTCTGTGTCAGGTAGTAGAGTTTTTCCGGAACAGCGACTTCCAGCGTCTCGGCTTCCTCGCGCGATGAGACCACGATCGTGCAATCGGGCGCCTCACCCATCGTGCCGATCACTTCGTCATGGTCTCGATGGCCGATCAACAGAATCGTGCCGCCGCGACGGGCGAACCTTACCGCTTCCAGATGAACTTTCGTCACCAGCGGGCAGGTGGCGTCAATCACCTTCAGGCTCCGGGCCTCGGCGTCGTCGCGCACCGCGGGCGAAACTCCATGAGCGCTGAAAACGACCCGTCCGCCCGAGGGCACCTCGTCGAGCTCGTCCACGAATACCGCGCCCCGGCTTGCCAAATCGTCCACGACGTAGCGGTTGTGAACGATCTCTCGCCGCACATAGATCGGCGGTCCAAAGGCATCGAGCGCCAGCTCGACGATCTCCACCGCGCGCACCACCCCGGCGCAGAAACCGCGAGGCTTCAGCAGATAAATCGTCTTTTCATCGGGAGAAAGGCGGGAAGTCATAACCTTGGGCGGAGAGTCTCAAGTATACCAAGTGAGGGGCATTCTCTTCGATACCGGCCAAGCCCGGCACGTCGCCGCGGGCAGCTAGCCCGCTTTTCTCACCACCTGGCCCGATGAAGTGGAGGGGCGAAGTGCGTGAGAGGCACGTCACTACGAGGCGCGCGCCGCTTGACGAACGCAGGCGTACTTTACAGTACGTTGAGCACGGCGAGCAAGCGCAACTAAGGTTTGGCGGGCCTGTCGCGTGCTTCGGTCGCCAGGTGGTGAGAAAAGCGGGCAGTTAGTCGTTGCTGCGAAACAAGTTCCTCAGGCTGCCCAACCCATGCGCCTCGCCGCCGCCCGAGCGGGAGCCCAGGCCGCCGCCCAGCTCGCGCCGCAGTTTCGACAAAGTCATTGTCTGAATCAATGCCTTGCCCGGCCCGGTCAGAGTTGCGATGAAGAGCCCTTCCCCGCCGAAGATACTCGTCGCTATGCCGCCGGCCAACTGCACGTCGTATTGCACCGACTCGTCAAACGCCATGATGCAGCCGGTATCGACTTGCAGCACTTCCCCCGGCTTCAAATCAAACTCCACGAAATCGCCGCCGCCGTGGATAAAGGCCACCCCCGGACCGGTCAGCTTCTGAAGAATGAAACCTTCGCCGCCAAACAACCCGGCGCCGATTTTCTTGGTAAACGCAATGTCAAGCGTTACAGTGCGCTCGGCGACGATGAAGCCGTCTCGCTGCACCAGGATCGACTGGCCCGCCGAGAGGTCAAAGGGCTGGAGCCTGCCTGGGAAATCGCCGGCGAAACCCACCTCCCCATCGCCCTCCCTGGTCTTGAAATGGGTCATGAAGAGGGACTCGCCGGTCAGCTTGCGTTTCAGGGCGCCGATCAGCTTCTCGCCGATCCCGCTTCCCGACATCTGCGTCTGCCACTCGACGTTCGCGGTCTTGTAAATCATCTTGCCGGCCTCGGCATAGACTTCCTGTCCCGGAGCCGGAGCAAGCTGAATGCGCACGATCTGCAGGTTATCGCCCTCGATCCGGTAGCTGACCGGCTTCATCGGTTCGGGAGCGGCGGCCACCGGAAAACCCTTCACAGCGGTCCCGGCCGCTGTTCCGCAACTGCCGCAGAAGTCGGCGTCCTCGCCAAGCTGTGTTCCGCAATTCGTACAAAACGCCATAGATACGGCTAGCATATCATGCAGCCGCCGGGACACGGCGGAAGACTTGCCACGAGGCCGCGGCGACCCTGATCCGCCGGGACGACCGCGGCCGCCAGCGAGTCATAACACACCCAAAAGAGCGAGGATTTTGAGCGCCCTCGGGAAGGATTGCTCGGAAATACTTGGAAACGACCTATAATAACGAACGTCATTTCGGTGATTCGGAATTATTGTGGCGGTCGTTGCAAAAGAACATATTCGCAAGATGAGGGGCGGGGCCAACGCCCATCTGATGCGGGCGAGCGACGAGAACTACTATGTCGTCAAGTTTCGCAATAATCCCCAGCATTCAAGAATTCTCGTTAATGAGCTGATTTCCTGCGTCCTGCTGGAGTATCTTGAATTGCCGATTCCCAAATGGGACATCATCGAGGTGCCCGAGGATTTGATCGAGGCGAGTCCAGGGCTGACGATGGATGCCGGCTGGGGGATTCGAAAGTGCGAAGCAGGGTTGCATTTCGGTTCCCGGTCTCCGGTGGATCCGGCGCGGGGGGCGGTGTACGACTATCTTCCCCTGTCGCTGCTGCGGCTGGTCGTGAACGTGGACGCCTTTGTCGGCATGGCGGCGTTTGACAAATGGGTCAGCAACGCCAACGGAAGGCAGGCGGTGTTCTTCCGTGACCGCGCCAAGCCGTGGCTGCTGACGGCGCGGCCGTCGCCGGAGGTTTCCCCGCGGTCGCTCGTCTACGTGGCCGCGATGATTGATCACGGCTTTGCGTTCAATGCGCAAAACTGGGAATTTCCCGATGCACCCGAGCGCGGCTTGTATGCCCGGCGCGAACTCTATGCGGGCGTGAAAGGGTACGATGATTTCGAACCCTGGCTGAGCCGCATTCGCGATTGCCCGAAGGAAGTGCTCGACAAAGGCTTGGAGAGTGTGCCTCCAGAATGGTACGACCATGACTGGGACGCCCTGGACTCGATGCTGCACGTACTCTATAAGAGAAGGACGATCGTGCCCGAACTGCTGCGGGACGCCAAGAATGCATCCCGCGATCCGTTCCCAAATTGGGAGACCGCCGCGAGGTCCGCGACGGCGGCGGGAAGGAGCTGACGATGGGAGCCCAAAGCGCGGGGAATCGTTATAGCTTCGAGTTGCTCCAGTACGCGCCGAACTTCGTCTCGAGCGAGCATTTCAACATCGGCGTTCTGCTCTACGACGAGAAGGGGACGATGCTGGATGCTCGGCTGGCGGCTGATTTTCAAAGACTGCAATGCCATCCTCTGACAGAGCTGCCGTTTCTGGAAGCATTGCGAAACGAGTTCGAGGAGCGCCGCCTTTCCGGCGAGGGATTCTCGGGCTACGCCGAGGCCATGCTGCGCAACCTTGCGACGACGCTGCGGGTTTCCGAGCGCAGGGTTTTCTGGGGCGACGACCAGGTTACCGAGATGCAACGGCTCTATCGAACCTACGTCGTCACGCCGCCGCGGCCAGCCGATGCAGCGGCTGAGACCGAAGCGCTTCCGGGCAGCCGGCGCGCGCTGCGGCGGCGCATGGACAAGGTGTTCGGCAGCTATCATTTGCTCGACGGAAGCAGGGGGCTCGATCGCGATGTGAACGTAAGCTACGGCGGTCCGCGGCTGCGCTTTACCTTCGACTATGCCTACCAGCCCAATGGAGCGGCCAGCTACATCCACGGGCTGGCGCTGCGCAATGACGCCAGCGACGCGGCGAAACTTTGCTTTGCGTTCGAGCGCGTCCGGGGAGCAGCCTCGATCGAGGCCGAGCGGCCCGCACTAACGGCCGTGCTGGATGACGGTATCCAGGACGACATTCGAGACTTGCTCGGCGGCAGCAAAGTGGCCGTCTGTGAGGCTGCGGAGCTGGATCGTTTGGCGGTGGAGGTCCAGAACGATTTAGGTTTGTAGTTCGCCAGCTCAGTTTGCCAGATCTTGGGCCCCGTTCGCGCCGTAGAAGCGATACCAAGGCTGCGCCGCATCGAGACATGCATTGACGTTGCGGATGTTGCGCACGCCTTCGTCTCGCAGCCAGTCTTCGAGGGCGGCGGGGCCTTGGGCGGCGTAGACGGGAATCCCCTCTTTCCAGGTAGCGCGTCCGCAGAGCACGCCGGCGAAATTCACGCCCGCCTCGCCGGCCCAGCGCAGCGACTCGGTGTACTGCTCGTTGCTGACTCCGGCGCTGAGATAGATGAAAGGCCGGCCGGCCATTTCGGCAACCTCGCGATAGTGTTCCAGAGCCTGCTCTCTTGTATAGGCCTGCTGTCCGCCATAAACGCCGGCTCCCTCGGTATAGCTGAGATTGACCGGGATTTCGACCTTCAGCACATCCACGTGGTACCTGTCTTTCGAGAATTCCTTCATGCTGCCGCCGACGACCTCGGGCTTCTTCTTGGCGAACTCGAGCCCTTTCTCGTCCCCTCCGCCGGGGTCGTATCCGACGAACTCCAGGAAGAAGGGAATATTGTTGGCGACGCACTCGGCGCCGATACGCTCGACCCAGGCATGCTTGCGATCGTTGATCGATTCCTGCTCGAAGGGAGTGTAGTAGAGCAGGATCTTGACGGCGTCGGCGCCCATCTCCTTGATGCGGCGGACCGAGGCATCGGGCAACAGGTTCGGCAGACGGCCGGGTCGCGTATTGTCATAGCCAGATTCCTCATAGGACAACAGCAGCCCGGCGCCCGAATCCCGGGCCTCGGCCGCGCCCAAACCCCAAATCGGATCGAGCAAGATGGCGCTGGCGTAAGGCGTGAGGACCTTCGATACGGCAAGCTTGAACTCGCTCATCATCTCGTCGGTGACATCGGCCTTGTCGATGCCTTTGCCGGCGGCGATCGCTTTTTGCAGCGATCCCCGCTGGTCCATGGCGGCGGCGGCGATCACGCCCCTCGCGTTGGTGAGAGCTTGCATATTTGCGAGTTTCCCGGTGCTGAGTTTCATGATTGCTTTCATTGTATTCGAGCGGAGAATCTCGTGCCATGAGCGGGCGATCCGGCGGCAGCGGCTCGTCTGGGGTGGGCCAGGCGCCGCTTTCCGCGAACCCGGCGGCGGATCACGGCGCGGAGGAGGAAACGGCTCGCAGACGCTGGAAGAACCTCTCGGCCTGGGCGATGTCGGCGAGGATCTGCTCGCGCAGGGCGGCGGGGGAATCAAAGCGCCTCTCGTCCCGCAACCGGCGCAGAAAAGAAATCTGGATTCGCTGGAGCGAAACCGGATCGGCCGGTTCGATCAAGTGGGTCTCGACCGAAGGGTTTCCGTCGTCGAAGGTGGGCCGCCGCCCGACATTCGTGATCGAGTTCCAGGTTTGGTCCGAGTCCGGGTCGCATGTCCGCGTGACGTAGACGCCCGTCGCTGGAAGCTGCGCCTCCCCCATGCCGGACCCACTGCCGGGCCCGATGCCGGGCCCGATGCCGAGATTGAGGGTGGGCACGGTGCTGCGCGAACCAATGCCCTGCCCGCGGACCAGGGGGCCTTCCATGGTGAAGACACGTCCGAGCAGTCGCCGCGCCAGCCGCGGATCGCCGCGGCCGATCGCGTTCCTCACCCTTGTGCTGCTGACCGGCTCGCCTCCCACCGCAACGGCCGGCACGGCCTCGGCCGCAAAGCCGTGCCGCTTGCCCAGCTCGGTGAGAGTTTCCAAATCGCCGCTCTGGCGGCATCCAAAACGGAAGTTTTGCCCAACGACCACGCAGCGGACGTCGAGAGCATCCAGCATCACCCGCTGGACGAAATCTTCCGGGCTCATGGCCGCGGTCTCGGGGGTGAAGCGCAGCACAACGGTCGCCTCGATTCCGTGATCGCGGAATCGGCGGGCGCGCTCGGCGATCGAACTGAGCAGGAGCGGAGCGCCGTTGGGACGCACGACGCACATAGGGTGGGGGTCGAAGATGAGTGCGACAGCCCTAGCGCTGAGACCGGCGCCGGCCTCGGCGCCGAGACCGGCGGCCCGCTCCGCCGTGCGCCGGAGAATGGCTTGATGACCCCGGTGCACGCCATCGAAGTTTCCGATGGTCAAACAAACCGGCCCCCAGTTCTTGGGGACCGCGGCCAGATCGAAGAGCGTCTCACTCATTGTGCGCTGCCACTAGATTGGGTCGTCACTAGCTTGGTCGTCACTATTCTGGCCGGGACGCGGCTGCCAGGACGGCCGTGCGAGCCGCCAGATCGAAGTCCAGGATTCACTCGCCCCGCACCTCGATGCGCAGCCCGTCGTAGGCGAGTTCCACGTTGGCGGGCAGAGAGGCGCAGGTTTCGGCGTGGGGTAAATCATGGCAGATGTGGGTGAAAAAAGCGCGGCGGGGTTTCAGCCGCTCGACCCAGCCAAGGGCCTGCTCCACGGTGGAATGCATCGGGTGCGGCTCGCGGCGCAGACAATCCAAGAATAGAACGTCGAGATTTTGCAGACTCGCCAGCGAGCTGTCGGGGATGTCGCTGAGATCGGTCAAGTAAGCCGCGTCTCCGAAACGATAGCCCATAATCGTCGCCCGGCCATGCGTTACCGGCACGGGAAGGAACGACAATCCGAAGACATCGACCGCGGCGCCGTCGAGTTCCCGCGCCTCGACCCGCGGCCGGCCGCCGGCATGACTCGCCTTGCCCTGAAAGGCGTAGGGAAAGACGCGCCGCAAGTCACCCAGCACTTCGGGCATCGCGAAGACGGGAATACGCTCGGCGCGGCCGTAGTTGAACGGACGAATATCATCGAGTCCCATGACGTGGTCGGCGTGGAAGTGCGTATAGAAAATGGCGTCCAGGCGCGCCATCCCGGCGGAGAGCGCTTGCTGCCGCAGGTCGGGCGTTGTATCGATGAGCACGTTCCTGGTCTCGGTGCCGCAAGCATGGCTGACCAAGATCGATGGCCGCAGGCGTTTGTCGCGGGGATCGCTCGATTGGCAGACGCGGCAGTCGCAGCCAATCGTCGGCACGCCAACGCTTGTCCCCGACCCCAGAACCGTAATGCGAATGTTTCGATGAGCATCCATCGGACTGGGCGCCAAAGACTCTGGCGCGGAGCGTGCCTCGGCGGCGGCGGGAAACTATTTCTTGGCCTTCGCCTTCAGATCTTCGGCGCACTGCACGTAGCGAAAGCGCAATTCGGTAAGCGTGTTCTGCAGCAGACGATCTTCTTCCATCGACAGATTGCCCTTGGTCTTCTCGGCAAGCACGTCGAGCATGTCAATCGTATGGCGGGCAAGTTCGAGATTGGGCACATGGCCTTCGGGCGCGTGCTCCGAGCGTAGTTCCATGTTCGCCTGCACGCCTAGCGAGACGATAAGCATCTCAAAACTGGCCGCGGGCATGGCGCCCGGCGGCGGCTGACGAGGCTGCTCGGCGGCCGGTTCGTCCGCGCCGGGCTGTTCACCCGGTGGCGTTCCGGCCGCGGCTCCCTCGTTGGCAGTCCCCTCGCCGGCGGGCGTTTGCGCGGCCGCTTCTTCCGCCGGGGCTGCTGGTTCGCTTGTGCCGGCCTCTTTGTCGCCGGGCGCCGGGGTGATCGGTTCGCCGTCGGCTGAAAAGCGCCTGCGGTCTCTGACTCGAATCGAAGGGGGTTCAGGATCTTGTTCCACGGTCATTATTTTAACAACAGTTTTCTTTCTCTCTCTTTCGTGCTCGCATGCTTCAGCCGATGGGCGCCGGCGGCGTGCCCCGATCCGGTGTGGGCGAAGCCGGGGCGGCGAACCGGTCACCGGGCGCGGGAACGCGGCATGGGCCGGTTGAGGTTGTTATATTCTTAGGGGAATGGAAGGCTGGGTGGGGCGGGCGGTTTCGCCGCTCCCGGTTTGATCTTGGGGCTTGAGCTTGGGGTTTGGACCCGCGGGGTTGAAACTTCGGCTCTGGCTTGACGCGCTATGAAACTTGCTCCCGCTATATTGGCGACAGCGCTCGGTCTCGTCACGGGCTTTCCCTGCCCCGCCGCCGAGTTGAGCGGCCCGCCCCAGGCCGGGCCAGTCGAGACGCTTCCGCTGGATCAGGTATCGCCCGGCATGCGAGCCACGGCGTGGACCGTGTTCGAGGGGACGACGCCCGAGCCGGTGCCGGTCGAGATCATCGGCATCATGCGCAATGTGTGGGGCCCGGGCCAGGACATCATCATGGCCAAGCTCGGCGGCCAGGCCGCGCGCACCAATGTCGCCGGCGGAATGAGCGGCAGCCCGGTGTACTACGACGGCAAGCTTCTGGGCGCAATTTCCTTGCGTTTCAGCACGTTCTCCCCCGATGCCATCGCCGGCATCACGCCCATTGACCTGATGCTCGAAATCAATGAGTTCGACCAGGGAAGACCGATCGCCGCCAGGAGTCCGCGGCAGGGGTCGGCTGGTCTGGCCCCGGGGTCTGCTGGTCTGGCCGCGGCGCCGGCGGCAGGGCAGACCGCGGGACCACCGGCAGACTCGGGGGAGGCCGCGATCGAGGCCGGTCTGGCGAGCGGACTGGCCGGGGAGATCTGGGAGTCGGCCAGCGCCGGGATGCCGCCCGAATCGTACCTGACGCCGATCGAGACTCCGATTACGGTTTCCGGCGTGCACAGCGGCGTACTCGACGTGTTTGGCGGATATTTTCGCAAGCAAGGCCTGTGGGTCATGCAGGGAGGAAGCTCGGGGCCGGCGACAAGGTCCGGCGCGGCCGTCCCGGGCGCGTTGCGTCCCGGCGAACCGATCGCCGCCGTGCTGGTCTCGGGGGATTCCTCGGTGTCGGCGCTGGGGACGGTGACCTACAACGATGGCCAGCGCGTGCTGGCGTTCGGACACCCGCTCTTTAATCTCGGCCCGATTGAAATTCCGATGGCCAAGGCCGAAGTGCTGACCGTGCTTGCCTCGCAACTGCGTCCGGTCAAAGTGGCGAATTTTCACGAGATCGTCGGCGCTCTTCGTCAGGACCGCCACTCGGGCATCATGGGCCGGCTGGGCGAAACAGCCGCGATGATTCCCATCCATGTGACCGTGCGCACCCTCAACGCCGAAGACGAGGTCATACGCGAGAAACAACTGCGCTATAGAATCATTCAGAATCAGAAATGGACTCCGCCGCTGGTGGTGATGACCCTGTACAACTCGATGTTCGGCTTGAATGACTTCGCCCAGGAGTCGACGTTCCGTTTGAAAGGCGACATCAAGCTGGATGGGGGGCGGCAAATCTCGATCGACAGCATGCGGGCGGCATCGGAATCTCCGCTGCCGGCTCCGCTGGCGCTGGCCGGACAGGTGGGAGACACGTTTCGCAAGCTGCTGACTCATCCCGCCGAATCCCCGCGCTTCGAACGAATGGACGTCACGATTGATCTCTTGCCCGAGCGGCGCCTCACCGTCGTCGAGCAGATCACGGTAGCGAACAAGAACGTTCGGCCAGGCCAAGAGGTGCGCGGCAAGGTTCGCTTGCGGCCCTACCGGGGCTCGCCGATCTTGAGGGATTTTTCCATCAAGATCCCGGTCAATACGCCCAAAGGCTCGCTGCGGCTGCTGGCCAGCGACGCCAGTACCGTGGACAGGGCCAAGCGCATGGCCGCCGGGCGGAACCGTCTGATGACGCTGCCGGAAACCATATCGGTTTTGAATCAGGAACGGGCGAACAACCGCCTTTTTATTACACTGTTTGATTCCAGCGTCACGGCGCATTTCGACGACAAGACCCTGCCCCATCTGCCGGCCTCGATGCTCAACGTCATGAAACGGACCGCGGGCCGGCGCATGGTCCTGGAAGCGCAGTCGCCGCTGGCGCAAGAGTCGATCGCCTTTGATTCGATCATCAGCGGAAGCCAGAGAATCACGCTCAAGGTGAAATAGTTCCCACGAAATAGCTAACGCGAAGAAGTTCTAAACGTGCGGCAGTTCTATTCGGACGATCCCTCGAAAATCATGCTTTCTCCAATGACGCGCGGAATCCGGCGCCACGGCCTGCTCTCAGTCTGCGCGCTTGCTGTTCTCATGAGCCTGACCGGCGCCGCCGGACCCGCCCGCGCCGAGTCGACCCGGCGCTGGGAGCAGACGCGTTACAGCGACTTCAGGAAAGGCACGGCCCGAAACATTTCCATTCGCTCGGACGGCAAGCTGATGCTCGCGCCCCGGCTCAGCGAACTCTCCGAGCCGCCCGCGTCGTACCTGTGGTCGATCGCGGTGGACTCGCGCGGGAATGTGTTCGCCGGCGGCGGGCCGGGAGCGGCCGTGTACCGGATTGGCGCCGATGGAAGAAAAAGCACCTTCTTCGAACAAGCGGGTCTCGAAGTACATGCGCTGGCGATCGACGGCGACGACAACGTGTACGCGGCCACCTCGCCCGATCCGAAGATCTACAAGATCGGCCCTTCGGGCCGCTATGAAGTGTTTTTCGATCCTCCGTCCACTTACGTCTGGGACATGGCCTTTGATTCCAGCGGGAATCTCTATGTCGCGACCGGTGACAAGGGCGAGATCTATCGCGTCTCGCCCGGCGGCGAGGGCCGTGTCGTTTTCGACACCGGCGAAACGCATGTCCGGGCGCTCGCAATCGGCGCCGGGGGACGTCTGATTGCCGGCACCGACCCGAGCGGCTTGATTTTTCGCATCGATGCGGCCGGTGACACCGAACCGGCTGGGACCGGCGCGGCGGGGTTCGTTCTATTCCAGTCGAAGAAGAAAGAGATCACGGCCTTGGCGCTGGCGAGCGACGGAAGTATCTACGCGGCCGGGGTCGGCGACCGTGTAACGCGCCCGGCGGCTGCGCGCGTGAGGGTAACGCGTACCTCGCCGGCATCTCCGGCGCGGGCTGACCCCGGCGGCGCGCAGCGAAATGCGAGTCCGCGGACAAGGCCCAGGGCGCTGGCGCCGGCGACGGCGCCCTCGGTCCTCCTCTCGCGTGTAGTCGGCGGGAGCGAGGTTTACCGTATTGCGCCCGACGGGGAAACGCGGGCCGTCTGGAGCTCGGCCACGGAGATTGTCTACTCCATGGCGGTGGATCGCGAGGGGCGCCTCCTGCTCGGCACGGGCGATGACGGCCGCCTGGTTCGGCTCGAGTCCGGTGATCTGTATTCGCTGCTGCTGACCGCGCCGTCGGAGCAAATTACCGCTCTCGAGAGTGGCCGCGACGGACGGATGTTTCTGGCGACGAGCAATATCGGGAAGGTCTACGCGTTGAGCCCCGAGCTTGAGGCGGAGGGCGAGTTTGAGTCCGATGTCTTCGACGCGAAGACGTTTTCCGATTGGGGGCGGCTCAACTGGGACGGTGCCGCGCCAGAGGGGTCGAAGATCGCCATCTCGACGCGATCGGGCAACTTGAACCATGCCTCTCGCAACTGGAGCCCGTGGGCGGACCCGGGCGCTCCGGACGTCGGCGGACGAGCCGGGTCGCCGCCAGCCCGTTTCCTTCAATGGCGGGCGGTCCTCGGCGGCGGCGAGGTCAGTGCTCCCGAGCTAGATTCGGTGACTCTTCACTATTTTCCAAGAAATCGCGCGCCCCGGATGCGCACCGTGGAGACGACGCGCCCGAACCATCGTTTTGCGGCCCAGTCTCGAGCGGCGAAGCCGGCCGTACTGGTGCTTCCCGCTTTGGGAGGCGCCCCGGCCGGGCCGGCACGGCCGCGGGGTGGAGGCTCTGGCAAGGCGTCTCGGACGATGACCCCGGCCGCGGGTTATCGCGGGGCGCGCTGGCGGGCCGAGGATCCCAATCAAGACAAGCTCAGCTTCAAGATCGAGATCCGCGGGGAAGGCGAGCAGCACTGGAAGCTGCTCGAGGAGGACGTCTCCGGCAGCGATCTCGATTGGGATACGACTTCGTTCGCGGACGGACTCTACCGCGTTCGCGTCACCGCCTCGGACCGGCCCTCGAACCCGGCTTCCGAAGCCAAGAGCGATGCAAAAATTAGTGAGCCTTTCACCATCGACAATAGCGCCCCGGTGATCGCCGATCTTTCCGCCCAGCCGGGCGGTGGCGCGCTGCAAGTGCGCTTCACGGTCGCGGACGTAACCTCGGTGATCGACCGCGCCGAGTACTCGCTCGACGGCGGCGACTGGGAGCTGCTGCTTCCGGTCTCGCGGCTCTTTGACTCGAAAGATCTGGCGTTTGACTTTCTAACCTCTAGCACGGAATCGGGCAGCGCGGAATCGGGCGAGCATACCGTCGCCGTGCGGGTCTACGATCGATTTGAGAACCTTGTCACCAGCAAGGTCGTCGTGCGCTGAAAATGGACGCGCCGGGAACGGATGCGCGGGAAATGGACGCGCTGAGATATGGACGCGCGGGGGTCAAACGGGCCGGGCGAACGTAACGCCGGGCTCGCAATGGGTCAGTTCCACCGGCAGGGCGCGGCCCGGCTCGATCGATTCCGCATCCAGAAGCACGTGGATATAGTTGTCGGTCAGCGCTCTTGTGCCGCCCGGGCCGCCAGCCAGCGTCACGGCGTCGAAGCGGAGTCCCATGAGTTGCTCGCGGAAGGCCAGATTCTTCTTACCCGCCAGTTCGCGCAGGATACGGTTTCTCTGTTTCTTGACCGCCTTGGGGGGTTCGCCGGAAAGTTCGGCCGAGGGCGTGCCTGGACGGGCCGAATAGCTGAACACATGCAGGTAGGTGAAGGGCATCTCGGCGACGAACCGGCGGGTCTGCTCAAACTCGCTATCGCTTTCGCCGGGAAAACCAACCATCACGTCGGCGCCGATCGCCGCCCAGGGCATGAGTCGGCGCGCCCGCTCGATGCGCTGGGCGTAGTGGCGAACGCGGTAGCGGCGGCGCATGGCTTTGAGGATAGTATCCGAGCCCGATTGCAGCGGTATGTGAACGTGCTTGGCAATGCGGCTGCTCGAGGCCATCAGGTCTAGCAGATCATCGGTCCAGTCCATGGGCTCGACCGAGCTGAGGCGCAGCTTGGCGGCATCGGTTTCTTCGAGCAGGGTCCGCAGCAGAGCGGCCAGGCGGGGTTTTCGGTCGAGGTCGCGGCCCCAGCGGCCGAGGTTGATGCCGGTCAGGACGATCTCGGGATAGCGGCTGGCGAGGCGGCGAACCTCGCCGATGACCCTTTCGAGCGGAGCGCTGCGGCTATTGCCCCGGACCGAGGGAATGACACAGAAGCTGCAACGGTTGTGGCAGCCGTCCTGGATCTTGAGATTGGGACGGGAGCGGTCCGCGCCGGCTTCGATGACCGGGGCGCTCAGGAAGACTTTCGTCTGGAAGATGTCGCCGACCAGCGTTCCGCCCGCGGCCAATTCGCCGTGATAGGGCAGGCGCTCCACCGGAGCCGGCGGGTTCTCGATGGAGACCAGCCGGGGCGCGGCGACCTCTCCCACCAGCGTCTTGTGTGAGTTGCCGACAACCCACTTCACGCCGGGCAGCGCGGCGAGGTCCGCGGGGCGGCGCTGGGCGTAGCAGCCGGTGACGAGAATCTCGGCGGAGGGATTCTCGCGATGGACCCGGCGCACGGTCTGGCGCGCGTCCTGATCGGCCTCGGAGGTGACAGTGCAGGTGTTAATCACCACAAGGTCGGCGTCGGAGCGGCGGGCAGAGGGCAGCAGGCCGCGCGCGGCGAGATCGGCGGCCAGGGCCGCGCCGTCGGCCTGGGTGGCTCGGCAGCCAAAGTTCTGAACGAAAAAGCGCCGTGGCGTCTCTGTGTTCGGGCTAGCCATGGGAAGATGCCTTATCGCCTGTTCGGATCGCCTGTTCGGATCTTCGGTTCGGCGCTAAGAGGTTGCCTTCGGCCGCGGGCTCGCCCGGGAACGGTGTTTCGA
Organism: Bryobacterales bacterium; assembly: GCA_965238045.1. Taxonomy (GTDB): domain Bacteria; phylum Acidobacteriota; class Terriglobia; order Bryobacterales; family UBA6623; genus CBDEGU01. The sequence goes on from CBDEGU010000007.1 coordinate 50,522, forward strand.
ACTCGGTGCTTGGGGAGGAGGCCTTATCGATTGAGGGAAGCACGGGTATCGATCGAGGGCGGCGCGGGCGGGAACAGCTTCGCGATCGGGAACTCAGCCACTTTCGCGGCGAATCTTCTTGCGGTTGCGCTTACGCGCGAGCGCCTGCTTGACCCGCTTCTTCTCTCCGGGCTTGAGGTGATAGGAATGGCGTTTCACCTCTTTGATGATGTCTTCCTGCTGCACTTTTCTCTTGAAACGCCGCAGGGCGCTGTCAATCGACTCGTTGTCTTGTACACGTACTTCAGCCAAGCGATATACCTCCTAGAAGGATCGAATACGAGCCAACTTCGGCGCTAAGCGGCGAACCCCAAACCGCTTATCCGGTGACTCTATCCTCGATTGTACACCAAACGACGGCCCACGGCGGGCCCGGTTTCCCATTCTTCGGTGCCGCGCGGGCCCCGTCAAGCCGAGCGCTAGCGACGGGGGGAAATCACGATCGCGAGAATTCAGGCAAAGTCGTTCGGTCGATCTCTTGCGATTGTGCCCGCTGAGGATGGGCGAACTTGACAATCGATTGCTGCATTCTTGCGCCGTGCTCACCACTATGGTGTAATTCGGTGAGCGCCGGTGAATCTGTGCGAAACTCGCCGCGACGAACCGCGACCGTTCGAGGGTCTATCGCCCGCGCTTCTGGACGCCATAATCACGCCGCGCAGTGCTTCACCGAGGAAGCGACAACCTTTCATGGCTAAGAAAGCTCAGTCTCACCAGGAACCCCTGGAGACCCGGTTGGAGCCGTACGGAAACCTCCTTCTGGATTCTGACAACCCTCGGCTTGCGGAAGTTCAGCTGGATATTGCAGATCAGGATAAGATTCTCGAGTGGTTGTGGAAGAACAAGGCCGTAGACGAACTCGTTGACTCGATGCTCGCGGGCGGCTACTGGCCGCATGAAGAACTGTTCGTAAGCAAGGGAAAGGGGAAGCTCGTCGTATTTGAAGGCAACCGGCGACTAGCAGCGGTGAAGTTGTTGATGGAGCCCGAAACCCGAAGGCGACTCGGGATCAAGGCGAACTGGAGGCCGTCACGCAAGGTACGGGCAAGTCTAGAGCAGTTACCGATTATCGTCCGCGCGCGGTCGGACATCTGGGGCTATGTTGGGTTCAAGCACCTGAACGGTCCGCAGCCGTGGGACTCAATCGCCAAAGCGCGGTACATCCACCGAGTATATACCGAGTTTAAGATTCCCCCCGAAGAGATTGCGCGCACTCTTGGCGACCGCAATGAGACGATTGTCCGCATGTATCGCGGCTACCTCGTACTCAAGCAAGCGAGGGATGAGGGCCTCTTCGACCCAGAGGACCGGATGAAAGTGAAATTAGCTTTTTCGCATCTCTGGACGGCTCTGGGGTATACGAGCGTGCTGAAGTTCCTCGGCGTAACACCGGCACGTCTTGGGAAGCCAAATCCGGTTGGGAAGAGAAACCTCAAGCGCCTCGGAGAGCTTCTGCTGTGGTTGTACGGTAGCAAAAAAAGAGGAATTGAGCCTCTAATACGCAGCCAAAACCCGCACCTCCGAGAGATAGCTGAAGTCTTGGAAAGTCCTCGGGGCGTGCACTTCTTGCGATCGGGGCAGCTACTGGCCGTCGCTCTTCAAGTGGCTAGGGGAGATGAGCGGCTCTTCCAGGATGCTCTGAGCAGGGCAGAGAGCGAGTTGCGGACGGCGTCCCGGTCTGTCGCCACGGGCTACGCCGGCGATTCTCCTCTTCTCGAAACGGCTACGAACGTCGAAAAGATCGCACGGACGTTGGTCGGCACGATGAGGAATTTCGCGCCGGAAGAGGATGGGGGATCGTAGGCCGAATGAAGCGACCGACCCTCCCGAACTTCAGCGATTCTCCGGAGCGCCACGCTGATTGGCTCGAATGGTGGGCTCTTGGCGGCCCCACACCCTCGTTTGTCTCCTGGACGAGCTACCTGCGAGACTTGACGGTTGCTGGATCGTTGGATGCTTTGGACTCTGACCAGGGAGAAGAAGAGATCGTTGGAGACCTGGATGCGGACGATTTGCTCGAGGTCATCGTCAACGAGGCAGGCCGCGAGTTGCAAACGAGGGCGGTGGCCTGTGGCGGCGCTGAAGGTGCCTATCCGTATCAGACCGACCACCAGGGAGTCACCTATCTATCGGGCACAAACTCTCTGACATATCGTTTTCTTCTGCTGCTGTCCCTGTTTGGAAAGGATGCTGGACCAAAAGGAAGTCATCCAGAACGTTGGTTCGAGGAACTCTGTTTGCTGGCTCTAAAGCAGTACGTGGGGGCTGCGCGGGCGGGCTTTTCTGGTGTCGTGTTTGGGTTCCCCAGGCGTGTGCTGCCGAAGCATTTTCCGCATGCCGTCAAGAAGCTTTGCAAGGATCTTGGCGAAGGCCGCGGGTCTGCGGGTCGAGCCCCAGAGGGCGATCAAAAGGATGCGAGGCTCGACTTGGTCGCATGGCGGGCCTTCCCAGACGGCCGCCGGGGAAAGCTGGTCGGATTCGGACAGTGTGCTACAGGGGACGACTGGGAGGACAAGGCGTTCGAATTGCAGCCGGCGAAGTGGTGCACCCTCTGGATGAGCGACTCCGCCGGTCTCGACCCGTTTGCAAGTCTCTTCATTCCGCATCGGCCCGGCGAAGACAAGTGGCTGATCGCTTGCCACTATGGGGGCATCTTGTTCGATCGATGCAGAATCGCCTGGTTGGTGCCAACCCCCACAGGGGAACTCGGCAGGAAGATCAAACGCTGGGCGGACCAAGTGGAAGAGAATTACAAGCGATCATGAGACACCGCTTTCGCTCGCTCTGTCCGTATTTCGCGATGTTCTCCGAGCGCTTTGCCCAAAACTGGATCGAAGCGCTTTCAAAGCCGGGCGAAGTGGTTCTTGACCCATTCTCAGGTCGTGGTACAGCACCGTTCCAGGCGTTGCTATGCGGGAGACAGACCTTCGGAAGCGATATCAATCCCGTCGCGTTTTGCCTTACTCGAGCCAAGACGAACGCTCCTTCGGCAGGGGCGGTAAGGCGCCGCATCACATGGCTGCACAACCGATTCGTCCCAGAAGAATGGGAGGAAGCGGCGGCGGCGATGCCCCGGTTCTTCAGCTTTGCATACGCTCCATCGACGTTAAGACAACTCTTGTATTTGAGAAGCGCGGTGAGCTGGCGCTCATCCCGAGTTGACTGTATGCTGGCTGGGCTAGTGCTTGGCAGCCTGCACGGAGAGAGCGAACGGTCTCCCTCCTATTTGAGCAATCAGATGCCGCGCACCATCAGCACCAAGCCCGACTACTCGGTCCGGTTTTGGCGGAAACACGCCCATCGAGCACCGCAACGAGAGCTGTTTGGGTTTCTCCGTGGTCGCGTGGACTTCAGGTACGCGAGTAGTCCGCCGGACTTGCGGGGCACGTCCTTCGAGTGCGATTTCCGCGATCTCCCGGCCCGACTGCGGGACCTCAAGAAAGCTCCTAAGCTTGTCGTGACCTCGCCTCCATATCTGGATACGACAAATTTCGAGGAAGATCAGTGGCTCAGGTTATGGTTTCTCGGCGGACCTCCAAGGCCTGCCTACCGTCAAGTCTCAAGAGACGATCGCCACAGGAATCCCGGCTCTTATTGGCGACTGATAGGGGACCTGTGGCGGATGCTCGGTCGCGTGCTAGCGCCACGGTCGCATGTAGTTGTTCGCATGGGTGGCAAAAAGCTCAGTCCGGACAGCATCATCGCTGGTTTGACCGCAAATAGCTGTTTTTCCGGGCGCAAGGTTAAGCTGATCCATTCAGAGGTCAGTCTAATCAGAAAACGCCAGACCCCTTCATTCAGACCTGGAGCCCCTGGTGGCGGTTACGAAGTCGATTGTTGTTTTGCAGTGTCCTAGATTGGGGTCAGATCGAAATCCGGCCGGTGATACGACGCTAGGGTTTGGGCTTGGGATCTTCGGCGGGTTTGGGCTGTTTCTCCCACCAGGTGACCTGCATGCCTGGGTGCTTGCGGCGGAATGTCTCGACGGCTTCGGCGCTGATGTTCGAGCCCCCGAGGAAGAGCTGCTTGAGAGCCGCGGCTGCGCTGAATCGTTCGAGAAAATCGTCGCTGACCGAGGTTTCGGCCAGGTCCAGGACCTCGAGGTGTTTCATTGCCGAGAGGTGTTGGGCGGCGGCGGCGCCGACTTTCTCGGCCTGCCATAGTTTCAGACGCTTGAGACGGGGCAGTTTGGCGACCGATGCCAGGCCCCGGCTCGTCACCTGCGTCCGGCTGAGGTCGATCGCCTCGAGACGGGTAAGTACTTCGAGGCGGGCCATTCCGAGGTCGGAGAGTTTGTGGTCGTTCAAGATCAGCTCTTCGAGTTCAGTGAGCGCCTCGATGCTTTCGAGGTTGAAGTCGGTCAGGGCCAGGCCCCACAAGCCCGAGTCGGTGCGCTGGCGGCCTCCGACATCGAGCCGCCGGAGCGCCGGAAGGAGTTTCAGCAGCGGCAGCGCGACGCCGCTCATCTTGTTTCCGCCGAAACCGAGCGATTCGAGTTGTTCGAGATTGGCGAGGTGCTCGAAGCCGTCGTCGGTGACACGGCTGAATCCGATATCGAGCGACCGCAGGGTGGTCAACTCTCCGAGGTGCTCGAAGACGCGGCTGGTGACCTTGGTGCCGCGCAGATTGAGATGCTCGATCTTCTCCCAGCCCTTGAGGTGAGCGACGCCTCCGTCGGTGACGTACTCGGCGTAGTAGAGGTTGAGGTCGCGCACGTTCGGGAGCGGCTTGAGCCGCTCGAGGCCGGCGTCGGTGATCCAGGTATGCGAGAGATTGAGCTTGGTGAGATGCCTCAACTGGCCAATCTGATCGAGGTCGGCATCGGTGATCCAGGTCGAGGTGAGATCGATCTCGCTCACCCGGCCCAGGCCGTCGCGGGTGACGCGGCCTCCCTCGGAGAGGACCCACTCGGCGACATCCGCGCCCAGACGCGTCGCGGCGAACGCGGGGGTCGCGTAGGTGGCGGCCAGGGCCGAGAGCAGGAGCAGTCCGCCGGCGGCCCATGCCATGGCCTGCCAGGGCAGCGAAAAAAACGAGACCGGCCGGCCGGGCCAGGAAACGGCCAGCGATCGAACCGACCGCGCGCCAGCGGCGCTTGAGAGCGTCGCCATGTCCCTGCCCCGCCGCGCCGGGAGGTTCTCGGTCCGGCGGCTACGGACGTTCACGACCTTGTTATCTATTCGCATGGCCGGAAACTAGCTCCTGCGCCGGTTCGGCAGGGCCGAATCACGATCCCAAATGATTTCGCAATCCGGGTACCGCGCCTTGAGCTGCTGGTAACCTTGTTCGCTGATCAGTGTGTGATAGATGTTGAGCGAACGAAGCTTGGGAAAGTTCAGCAGGTACGGCAAACCTTTGTCGGTGACCAGAGCGCTGTCGAGGCTGAGATGGCGAAGTTCGCTCAGCCCTTGGAGATGCCGCAATCCTTTGTCGGTCACATCGGTGTAGTCCAGATTGAGGGACGCCAGTTTCTTGAACCGCCCGATGGTTTGCAGCCCAGCGTCTTTCAGGCGGGTCCGCACCAGGTCGAGCCGGCGCAGATTGCCGAGGCCTTCGAGGTGGCAAAGCCCGTCCTGGCTGAAGCGGGTATAGCTAAGCAAGAGAACCTCGAGCGCGCTGAGGTCCGCGAGCTGCTCCAGGCCTTGGTCGGTAATCTCGGCGCCGGTGAGATCGAGTTCCCAGAGCTGCTCGAGCCCGGCCAGGGCCGCAAGTCCGTCGTCGTCGATATCGGTATAGGCGAGGGAGAGTTTTCTGAGCGCCTTGAGCTTCGGCAGCACCGCGAGCCCCGCATCGCCGACCGGCGAGCCGAGCAGACTGAGTTCCCGCAGCAGCGGAAGGCCTTCGAGATGGCTGAGGCCGGGGCCTTCAATCAGCGTGTGGTTGAGAGTCAGCTTGCGCAGATTCTTGAGAGCGGCGAGGTGCTTGAGTCCGGCGTCTCCGATCGTCGTGTGACTCAGGTCCAGTTCTCTCAAACGGGCGAGAGGGGCCAGGTGGCGGGCTCCCAGATCGCCGATCTCGGTCACGGCCAGGTTCAGCTTTTCGAGATGGGGCGTGCGGGCCAGCACGGCGAGTTGCTGGTCGGTGACGCTGGTGGAATCGAGCGCGACTTCGGTGATCGGGCCGTCCCTTGTGACCGCCTTGCCACCCAGGCGGCGGATCCACTCACCGACGCGGGCGGGGTCGTCCGCCGCCGCGGGCAGCGCGGCCGGTGGAGCCTCTCCGGCCGCCGAGACCGAGAAATCGACGAACACAAAGCGCGTTCCCGGCAGGGAGGCGCGCAAGTTCTCGACGCCGGCGCCGGTAGCGCGGGTGTAGCGGAGGTCCACTTCGCGCAGCCGCTCGAACCCCCGCAAGCTTTCCAATCCGGCGTTGCTGACCTTGGTGCGGTAGAGGTTCAGCACTTCGAGACCCTTCATCTGGCTTAGGTGAGCCAGCCCGGCGTCGCTGATGTCGGCGCCCAGTAAATCCAGCTTCTTGAGCTTCCTCAGGCCTTTGAGATGTTCCAGCCCAGTGTCGCTGATGCCCGTGCCGCCGAGGTTGAGTTCCTCAAGCTGGGTGAGCCGGCCGACCGGGCGCATGCCTTCGTCGGTGACCAGGGTGTCGCCGATCCAGAGTTTCTTCAGTCCCGTCATGGCTTCGATGTTGCCAAGTCCCTCATCGTCGAGGGGAGTGTAGCTGAGATCGAGCGCCTCGAGGTTGGTGAACGGGGCCAGGGAGTGGCCCCGGACCTTTGTCCGCCGGACGCGGATTTCTTTTAGATTCTTGAGCGCGGCGATCTGCTCGAAACCTTCGTCGAAGAACCGGATATAGGCCAGAAAACTGTAGCTGAAGGTGAGCGTTTCGAGCGTGGTCAGCCCGGCGATTTTGGCCAGCGCCTCACTTTGATTCTTGTTGGCCGAGGAGCGGGGATTCCACATCGGACCGGGAAGGTGCAGTTCGGTGATGGCCTCGAGGCCGCCGAGGCGGGAGAGATCGGCCGGGTCGATACTGCATCCCACGAGGTTGACGGCCGCAAGCTCAAAGTCACCCGGCGGCAGGGCGCTAACCTCGCCGATAAGGGGTCCGCTAGTCAGTTGAACGCGGCCGCCCATTCGGATCGTCCACTCGGCGACCTGGCGATCGGCGGGCGCTCCGTGAAGGGCGGCTGGGGAACAGAGCGCGATTCCCAACAGGGCGGGCAGCAGGGCGAACAGGGTCGGGACGAAAATGCGAGACCGAAGCCGGGTGATTCCTGGCATGGATTTATCCAAAGAGGCCGCCGGGCGCCGCGGCGAAAAACCCGAAAAAAACACGGCTCAGTAGGTCGAGCGTCCGCCGCTCACGTCGTACGTCTGTCCGGTCACGAACGAGCAGTCCGGGCTGGCCAGAAAGTGAACCACGGCGGCCACTTCCTCGATCTCGCCGGTGCGGCCGCGGGGGATTTTCGAGATCATGTATTCCACCGTTTCCGCCGTAAGCTGATCGAGGATCGGGGTTCGAATCACGGCCGGGGTCACGGCGTTGACACAGATATTCTCCGTGGCAACTTCCTTGGCCAGAGACTTGGCGATCGCGATCACGCCGGCTTTCGAGGCCGAGTAGGCCACCATGTTTGGATTGCCTTCCTTGCCGGCGACCGAGGCGATATTGATGATGCGGCCGTAGTTGTGTTCGCGCATATGCGGAATGACGGCGCGGCAGCAGAGAAACACGCCCGTCAAGTTGACATCGATCACCTTCCGCCAGTCCTCGTCGGACTGTTCCCATACCGGCGCGGCGCTGCCGCCGACGCCGGCGTTATTGACGAGAATGTGTATCTGGCCCGACTCGCCAACGACGCGCTCCACCATGGCCGCAACCGAGCCGGATTGGCTCACATCCGCCTGAACGGCGAAGGCCTGGTAGCCTCCCAGGCAGATGGATGCGGCGCTTTTTTCCGCGCTGGGGAGATCGAAATCCGCCACCGCCACGCGTGCTCCGGCGCGCGCCAGCCTGCTGGCGATCCCCGCGCCGATACCCCGGCCGGCGCCGGTAACGATCGCGGTCTGACCGGAGAGATCAAAGAACATGGCGACTACTCCGCGGGGCCTTCTTTTGTGGCCTGTTCTGGAGCGTCGTCCGGGGCGGCCTCATCGGTGGCGGGCGCGGTTTCGGTCAGGACTTCGGCCGCATCATCTTCGCCCGCGGCATCGGTGGCCTCCGCTGCTCCTGTTTCCTCGCCTTCCTCGGCTTCCGCTGTCTCTGCTTTCTGTCCCTCGGCCAGAACGCGAATCGCAATCGGAATATCGACGTCGCGATGCAGATGGATCAAGACCTCGTGCTCGCCGACCATGCGAATGGGCTTGCGAATCACGATCTTGTGGCGGTCGATGGTGTAACCCAGCTTCTCGAGTGCGGCGGCGATGTCTCGCGTGGTGATGGATCCGAAGAGCTGGCCGGTGTCGCCGGCGCGCTCGGTAAACTCGAGCGAGATCTCCTGCAACACTTGCGCCAGCTTTTCGGCGTCTCCGCGGAGACGGGCGGCTTCGCGGTCGGCCGCGGCTTTCATCTCGCCGATCTGGTTTCTGTTGGCCCTCGTGGCGGGTATGGCCATCTGTTGGGGGAAGAGGAAATTGCGCGCATAGCCGTCGGCGACGCGGACGATGTCCCCCTTTTCGCCGAGCTTGCGAATTTCCTGCGTAAGAATGATTTCAGCCATGGCTAATCCATGCTCCTGGTTGGCCCTTGGGGGGCCCGCGCTCTCCATGCGGCGGAGGGAATCACCGGCGCGCGGGCGGCTCCGCGGGCCGCGCGATCGCCGTTGCCTTCCGGTCTCGCGGCATGGGGCGCTCCTCTAGTTCTTGTCTACTTCGCCGGCGAACGGCAGCAGCGCGATATTGCGGGCCCTCTTGATCGCTCGCCTGAGCATGCGCTGATGCAGCGCGCTGAGACCGGTGTGGCGGCGCGGCAAGATCTTTCCCCTGTCGCCGACGAACTGTTTCAACGTTTTTACATCCTTGTAGTTAATGTCGTCGATCTTATTGACGCTGAAGAAGTCCACCTTGCGGCGGCGGAAAAAGCGGCGGCGATCCTGCGGCGATCGTGATCGCGGCCGCGACCCGGACCTCGGCGGACCTGATTGCCCGGCCCTCGCGGGCCTGGCTGCTGGAGGTGCCTGGCCGGCCTCGGCGGACTTGGCCACGGGCTTAGCTGCCGGTGACTCCTGGCTGGATTCGGCGGACTTGGCCGCGGGCGCCGCCTGGCTGGCCTCGGCGGGTTTAGCCGCCGGTGACTCCTGGCTGGTTTCGGCGGGCTTGGCTGCCGATGACGCCGGGCCGGCTTCGGCGGGGGCGGCTTGCTTTTCTGTATTCTCTGCCATTGTTTTTCTCCTCGGGAACGCTGCCAGGCTAGGCGGTCTCCGGCTTGGGCGTCTCCGGCTGGGAGGCGGGCTTGGGTGTCTCGGGCTGGGAGCCGGGCTTGGGCGTCTCCGGCTTGGGGGCGGGCTTGGGCGTCTCCGGCTGGGAGGCGGGCTTGGGCGTCTCCGGCTGGGAGGCGGGCTTGGCTGTCTCCGGCTGGGAGGCGGGCTTGGCTGGCTCGGCTGCCGGCCGCGCCGGGGGGGCGTCGGGCTTCGGCTGTCCTGGCGGGGCGGAGGCCGTCCTGGGTCTCGGGCGGGCATCGCCGCGGTCCGAGGAGCGAGGCGGTTTCCGGGCGGCTCTCACTTCGCGCCGCTTCTTCAGCTTTTCGACCTTCTTGCGCTCCTCGTCGACGCGCACCGTCAGGTACTTGATGACAGCATCGGAGACGCCAAGCCGGCGCTCCACCTCTTTAGAGAGTTTGTAGCCTCCTTCGAGCGTGTACTCGATCAATACGTAGTGGCCCTCGGTATGATGCTGAATCTCATAGGCGAGACGGCGCTTTCCCCACGGATCCACCTTGACAATCGTGCCTCCGCCATTGGTAATCACTTCCTGAAACTGTCCGGTTATCTCTGTAACTTCTTCCTCGAGCAAGTCAGGCTTGAGAATGAAGATGAGTTCATAGATTCTCATTGTTCCTCAATATTTGATCCTTGGGCGCGCCGGTTATAAACCGGCATGGCCTTCGCGGCGCCTTCGGATAGTATATGCCGCGCGGCGTCCACCGCTCGCCCGACAAATTCGTCTAATGCACCCGCTTCCCGGCGCCGAAACGGCCGGAGCAAGAAAGCCTTCGCATCTTGGACGGGATGTCCTGGGTCGACTCCCATTCGCAGTCTGCGAAATGCTTCCGTCTGAAGCGACTCAATCACCGATTCCACGCCGCGGTGCCCGGCGGCCGAACCTTTCTCTCGGATGCGAAGCTGCGTCCACGGGAGAGCAAGTTCGTCGTAAATCACCAGGAGCTGACCAGCATCCAGCCCGTACTTATCGAGCAGCGCCTTGACCGGCCCCCCGCTCCTATTCATATAGGATAGCGGCTTGACGAGCATCACCGTCTTGCCGCCAATCACGCCGCGCCCAACTTCGGCATTGGCTTCACGCCGGCCCAGCCGGATTCCCTCTTCTTTCGCCAAGCGGTCAATGGTCAAGAACCCCAGGTTATGCGGAGTCCGCTCGTACTCTGGACCCGGATTGCCCAATCCCACGATCAGTTCCATGACCGGACCGCCGATCGGCTCGTCCCCCTCGGGCGGAAGCGCATCCGTTCGCCCGGCATCGGGCGATGCGGCTGCTCCGCGCAGCCCGGCGATCCATCGGGGCGCTGTTGCATGATTCAACTGCGGCGCGAGTGGGGGCGCTTTTCCAACTTCTCGTTCAGGACACCACAGCGCAGGATTTCGGCCTACCCAGCTCGGCCATCCGGTTGAGGATGTGACACCCGATCGCAACTTCTCTCCTTTGTGCCTTGCCGTGCCTCGCCTTCAATCCGCCTCCGAGCACGGACTTGTATCGGAAGAAGCTGTTTTCAACGCGCGCCTGCTGTCGGTAGCCCGACTCCTTCTGCCACTCTCGTCGCCCGACCTGGCGAATCCTCTCAAGAGCCGTGTCACGCTGCGCCCATGGGCCGTCCGTTGGCCCCGCCGACACCGCGGAGCGACGAGGGGGAATCACAATCACGACGTTCTCTGTACCGGCCGCGCTGAGTTGATCGTAGACTGACCTGTGGTCGTAGGCTCCGTCTGCGGTGAAACGCCGGATGGGAACCTCGATTGTGTCGAGAAGAGCAGGGAGTGTGGAGGCGTCGTCCCGGCTGCTCGCTGTGAGTTCGGCCGCCACAATGAACCCCTCGGCATCCACCCCGATGTGCAGCTTCCGCCAATCCCGGCGTTTCTTTGATGCCTTGTGCTTGTGCGCGTTCCATTCGCCGCAACCCAGAATCTTCAGCCCTGTGGAATCGACGATCAAGTCGATCGGGCCGTCATAGGATCGGGTCAGGGGCGGCACCGCAACGATTTGGTTCCGGCGCGAGAGTGTGGTGTGGTCCGGGGCCTTGAGGTTGAGGCCCATCAAGCGGAGCAGCGAGTCCAGGAACCCCTCGGTCTGGCGGAGCGGCAGGCTGAAGACGACCCGCAGCGTCAACGCGGTCCGGACCGCGAGGTTCGAGTACCGCCGCTGGCCTCCGCGAAGACCGTTCTTCGGTGGTACCCACGCGGCAATTGCATCCTCGCTCAGCCAGATCGTGACGTCGCCGCGGCTCCTGAGGCCACGCTCGTACTCCCTCCAGTTCCGGATTCTGTACTTCTTCTTATACTGGCGGTTGACTCGGCTCGACTTCGCTGCGACCATGACGTTACCCCCGATCTCTATGATGGACTGGACCCCACCCCCGCCGCTAGCGTGCTCGCTTACACCGATTCATGCACCAACGCCATCCATCGGCGCCACTGCATAAGCCGGCGGGAGGCCGCGGCACGCCTGGCCTACTCTTCGCCTCCCTTGTTCTTCCCCTTGTCCTTCCCCTTGTCCTTCTCCTTGTCCTTCTCCTTGTCCGCGCCTTCCTCCGCCGGGACGGCCTCGTCTTCGAGGAGCTCGCCCTCGGCTTCTTCGGCCACCTCTTCCTCTTCGACTACCTTCGGCGTCACTACATGCACAACGATACGGTCCGCCGGCGTGAGCACCTCGTACTCCTCGGAAGTTTCCAGATCTCCGACTCGCAGCGCCTGGCCGAGTTCCAAGTTCGTGACGTCGATGGTGATTTTCTCCGGCACCAGCAGCGGCAGGGCGCGAACACGCACTTCGCGGCGCAGCAGTTCCTCCACGCCGCCCTCTTCGCGCACGCCAAGCGACGATCCAACGGTTTTGACCGGCACCAGCACTTCGACCGGTTTTTCGAGATCGACGCGCAGAACATCCACGTGCAACAGATGACCCTTCACCGGGTCCACTTGCCAATCCGAGGCCATCGCGGCGGCTGTCTCGCCGCCCGCCACCTTTACCGTCAATATCTGGTTGTGCCCGGAGGGGGATTGCAGAATGCGGGTGATCTGTTCGGTGTCGATCGAGAGGGAGACGGACTCCTTTCCCAAACCGTACATCACCGCCGGCAGCCTGCCCCTGAGCCGCAGGCGGCGGGCCTCGTTCTTTCCGCGCTCTGGCCGCGGCAAGACTTCGATTTCAATTTGCTGTTGCATCGCTATGGTTTCCTTTCTTCGTTGGCTCCGCTCGTTCTGAGCCGCCCGCCTGATTTCCGGATCGCATTCCCTACACGAAAAACCGGCTGATGGATGTCTCTTCGTGAATCGATTGAATGGCCTGGGCCAGCAGCGGCGCCACGCTGAGTTGCCGGATGCGCTCGCACGCAAGGGCGCGAGGCCGCAGCGGAATCGAATCGGCCACGACCAGCTCGGTCAGCGGCGAGCCTTCAATATTGTCCAACGCCGGGCCGGAGAGAACCGGATGGGTGCAGCAACTATAGACCGCCGTCGCTCCGTGTTCCATGAGCGCCCGGGCGGTCTTGACCAGCGTTCCCGCGGTATCCACGATGTCGTCGACGACCATGCAGTTTCGGCCCCTGACCTTTCCGATCACGTTCATGACCTCGGCCACGTTGGCCTGCTCGCGCCGTTTGTCGATGATCGCCAATTGCGCGTCGACGCGTTTGGCGAACGCGCGCGCGCGCTCCACGCCGCCCGGATCGGGCGAGACGACCGTCAAGTTTTCCAGCTTCAGGTTCTGAATATGCTCCACCATCACGGGCGTCGCGAAGAGATGATCCACGGGAATATCGAAAAATCCCTGAATCTGCGCCGCGTGAAGGTCCAAGGCCAGCACGCGGTCCGCGCCCGCGGTGACGATCAGGCTGGCGACCAGCTTGGCCGAGATCGGCACGCGAGGCCTGTCCTTGCGGTCCTGGCGCGCATAGCCGTAGTAGGGCAGCACGGCGGTAATTCTCTTGGCCGAGGCCCTCCGCAGCGCGTCCATCATGAGCAGCAGTTCCATCAGATTCTTGTCGACCGGCGTACAGGTCGACTGCACGACGAACACGTCGGCGCCGCGCACATTTTCGTTAATCTGCAGCCAGACTTCGCCATCGGAAAAGGTCTTCGCCAAGCACACGGCCAGCGGCACATCCAGGTATTGGCAGATTTTCTCCGCCAGCACCGGATTGGCGCTGCCTGTAAAAATCCTGAATCGATCGCGGTCCATCGTTTATCGGCGCCCAATCCCAGTATCGCGGCCCGTGCGGCAACCAGTGCTGCGACCCGTGCGGCAACCCGTGCGGCGCGAAACCATTCTCATCTCCGCTTGCGCCAGATCGCCTGAAACGCGCGGCGGCTCAGCGTGTGGGCAAGGTGGATCTCGCCGGGGAATCCAGCCAGCCCGGCCTTCGCCCGCAAGGCCCCGGCTTTCCCCGGGAACAGGCCGGCAACAGCCGAGCCGCTTCCAGACAACATCGCGCGAGAAGCCCCTTTTTGCACAAGGCGATTCTTCCACTTTCCTAGGTCGGGAAATTGCTGAAAGATCAGGTCTTCGAAATCGTTTTCGAAGGTGCTTAGCCGGACCCCCGCGAGATCTTGCGTCCCGCCGGTCTCGGGCGCGCTCACGCCCAAGCAGAACTCTCTTATGATATTCCCCCTGGAAGCGTCTGTCAATTTCCCCCGGCGCGACCGGCGCAAGGCCCCGTAGGCCTCGGCTGTGGAGACGTGCTGTACTGGCGCGAGGATCAGCAACCAGGTTCGCGGCAGGTCGGGCAGGGGGTAGACTTCCGTTCCGCGGCCAACGCCAACGGCCCGGCCGCCAAGAAGGAAAAACGGGATATCGCTGCCCAGCCCGGCCGCCACCTCAAGGAGCAGCTTCGGCTCCGGAGGCGGCCGCAAGAGCCGCCCTAGCGCCAGCAAGACCGCCGCCGCGTCACTGGATCCGCCGCCGAGGCCGGCCCCGGCCGGAATGTTCTTCCGCAGACCGATATGCACGCTTCCGCCCCGTCCCGAGGCGCTCAGCAGCGCCCGCGCGGCCCGCGCGGCGAGATTATCTGTTCCGGCAAGTTCCCTGGTGTCGCACTCGAGCGTCACGCCGTCGCTGGCGCCGGAGCGGTACTCCACCCGCAGGTGGTCGGCGAGCGAAACCGTCTGATAGACCGTACGAATTTCGTGGTAGCCGTCCGGCCGGGGGTTCAAAATCCGCAGGCCCAGATTGATCTTGGCGGGCGCCCGGCCGGCGATGCTTGGCATCTTATTCGTCGTACTGCATCAGAGTTTGGACGTCGTAGCCGGCCAGCTTGGAGCGGCCGTCGAGAAAGGTGAGCTCCACGGCGAAGATCAGGCCGGCAACCTCGCCGCCGAGCTTTTCCACCAACTGGCAAGCCGCGGCGGCGGTTCCGCCGGTGGCCAGCAGATCATCGGCGATGAGTACCCTCTGGCCCGGCTCGATCGCGTCGCGGTGGACCTGGAGAGTGTCTTGGCCGTATTCGAGATCGTAGGTGACTTCGACGGTTTCCGCCGGCAGTTTGTTGGGCTTGCGAATAGGAACGAAGCCCCTGCCCAGCCCTCGGGCGATGGGCGGACCGAAAATGAATCCGCGCGCCTCGATTCCGGCGACCAGGTCCGGCTTATGGTCCCGATAGGGATCGGTCATGCTTCGCAGCAAGGTTTCCAGGCCGCCGGCGTCGCGCAGCAGCGTCGTAATGTCGTAGAAGAGGATCCCGGCCTTGGGAAAGTCCGGCACCTCGCGAATGAGTTTCTTAAGATCGTCCATGTCGTTGGCGGCGGGCGCCCTGTCTCTTTGGTGCGCCGTGTCTCCTTGATGTACCCTGTCTCCTTGGATATCGAGCGGAAGGTATGGAGTAGCCATATTGCCGGGCCCATACTGCCGGGAAGCTGTGAAAAAATCGGGACTGCCACAAGCGCCGGCGAAACGCTCTCTTATGTGCGAGGACTTAGGTGATGCTCGGCTGGCTGTCCCAGCATTTTTTCACTGCTTCCCGGACTATGGTCCTCTTTGCCATTCGACTCTAGTATTCCACCTGGAAGCCGCTCCCGGGCGGAATACTCGCCTCGCGGATCTCGACCCGGTCGACCCGCGCCAGCGAGGGTCCGCGCCCGATTTCCCGCTCTAGCTTCGTAAGCTGGCCGGCCGGCCCCGCGGCGCGAATCTCGACCGTTCCATCGAAACGATTCTTGACATAGCCGTCCAGCCCGAGTCGGCAAGCAATCCGTTCCACATAATAGCGAAATCCAACACCCTGGACTCTGCCATGCACGATATATAGACGCCCCGCGCTCAGATCTGTGGACATGAGTGACTCGGTCTGGCTCCGCCGCGGTCTCGCTCACAACACTGTCGTTCACAACACTGTCGCTCGCAACGCTGGAGGGAATCCCCCGCGCGGGTTGGACGATTGCCGCGTCCGCGCCGGCGGGAATCCATGCGCGGCCAGACGACGCTGGCACAATCGCATTCTACACCGTGGCATGAACCCCTGCCAAATCAGCATCTTACCTCCCCTCCCCAAACAACTCCCCGCCCAGCCCCAGACCGCCAGAATCCAACTACCAAACAGACCCAATCTCACTCGCTCACGAGATTTTCCGCCCAACAAATCAACAACAGAAGCCCGAGCCCCCCTCCGGGCACTGTCACTCATATTCGCCGCCCCACTCAATCAACAACGGCCAACCGGCCATAGCGGCGAAAATGAGCTGACTGTACCCAGGGCCCCCCCCAACCCCCTTGTCACGAGATTCCTCTCCCACCAAATCAACAACATACACAAAAAACACCTCAAAACACTTGACACCCCATGCTAGTCTGTACTCGTAACGACCGGAAAGGATAGATCACCGCGATCCTCCGACCGTTTCCTGGCCAGGACAGACAGCTCGCCCCCGCGATCAATCATCTCCTCGAATAGAGGGGAGTTGGCCGCTCAGGCGGGTCTTCGGACGGCTCTCGAAGGTGGACATCCACCGCGAAGGGCTACGAGCGCAGTCGTGCACCATCGCCGCGCGGGATCACCGCGCGGCAAGACCGCGCGAGAGAACCCTTCGCCCGGAACCGCCTGCAATTTCGGCTGAGGCGGCTCGCCGGGATCACATAGTCGGAACGAGAGGCGTCTCTCACTTTTTTTTGAAAGACAGAATGCGACACTGACAACGAAGCAGTCAAGCACACAAGACGCGGGGCGAGCGACCACCTCGTCCATCGTCACAAGGCTTATCCCCAAAATCTAGAACCGCGGCACGCCCTCCCCAGTCCGGCGCCGCAAGACCACCCCCACCCCATCGCTCCATCGCCCAAGAACCATCACTGCGCCCACGTCTCCAAAAAACCAAAAAAAAGCTAAAAAATCGAGAAAAACCGGGCATTTCCGGACAAAACCTGTCACCGACCCTATCTTCAAACCCCAGCCGCACCAGCCGGGTCGCCTCCAAGACCGCCTTTCCCGGCGCCAAACCGCCACGCCGCCCCGTCCTCGTCTCTCGTGCGATGGCCCCGAAGCGCTGGCCGATAAGACCGTCATGGCGCCGCCGCTCACTGCTCCCCCCGCCGCCGACACCGACACCGGCACCGCCGCCGGCCCGCCGCTGGAAGTCCAGCTTCTCGACTCGCTATCGCGCATGTTGCGCCGGGGACACCGGCCGGCGAACTACCTGCTGCTCCGTCTGACCGACGGGCGAGTGAAGGCAGTCCTGGTTCCCGACGGCCTTGCTCAGGCAAGGGCCGAAGCAAGGCGGATTCGCAACGAGAACGGGCCACTGGAGGTCGCGCTCTACGCCGCCGTCAGCGAGCGAGACGGCGCGCTGCTGATCGAAGTCGGCGACCTCGCCAGCGGCCGCCGTAGCCGCGCCATCCTGCGAGACAACGGCGGCGCTTGGCGCTGGCTCGGACGATCCAGCTACCCCGAGGCCGGCCCGGACGATCGCAGGAAGTCGGCGATCTTCGCCGCGTCGTTGGGCATCACGATCGGCTTATTGCCGAACGCCGGGGCGATCGCCGCGCCGCCCGCCGTCTCGAGCTGCCCTGTGTGATAGCGGTAGACGAAATCCGGGTCCTTGAGCAGGTGCCCGGTCAAGATGGCGACCACATCGGCCTCGTGGTCGATCACCCCGGCGGCGGTCAGTTTTCGTATCCCGGCGAGGGTGGCCGCCGAGGCCGGCTCGCAGCCGAACCCGCAGCGTCCGATGACCGACTTGGCGTCGGCGATCTCCTGCTCGGAGACCGAGCCCGCGCAGCCGCCGCTCGATTCGACCTCGAAGCGAGCCTTCTCCCACGAAACCGGCGCTCCGATGCGAATCGCGGTGGCCAGCGTCTCGGGCTCCTCGACATTGCGGATCACGCTTCGATCCTCGCGCTGGAACAGATCGAAGAAGGGCGCGGCTCCTTCGGCTTGAATGACCGCCAGCCGCGGGATTCGCTCGATCAGGCCGATCTGTTTCAGCTCGCGCAAGGCCTTGCCCAGCGCCGAGACATTGCCCAGATTGCCGCCCGGCAGCACGATCCAATCCGGTGTCTTCCAGCCTCGCTGGTCGAGCATCTCGATGCAGATCGTCTTCTGGCCCTCGATGCGAAACGGATTGATCGAGTTCAGCAGATAGACGCCCAGCTCTTCGGCAAGACGGCGCACCAGAGCGAGAATCTGGTCGAAATTCGCTTCCACCTCGATCGTCAGCGCGCCGTACTCGAGCGCCTGGGCCAGCTTGCCGTAAGCGATATTGCCGTGCGGGATGAAGACGATCGCCTGCAGGTCCGCGGCCGCGGCGTAGGCGGCCATCGACGCGGATGTATTGCCCGTGGAAACGCAGGCGACCCGCTTCATGCCCAAACTTCGAGCCTGAGCCACGCCCGCCGTCATGCCGTTGTCCTTGAACGACCCGGAGGGGTTATAGCCCTGGTGCTTGAACTGGACGCGGGCCAGTCCCCCGTAGGAGGCTGCGCGAGGCGCCTCGAACAGCGGCGTATTGCCCTCGCCGAGCGTGACGATGTGCGCGGGATCCTCGACGAATGACAGCAGTTCGCGGTAGCGCCAGACTCCGCTGACATCCAGCCGCTCGCGGCTCGTTCGGCGCGCGGTCCAGGTCTTGGCCAGCTCGCCGGCGTCAAGGGAGGAAAGGTCGTATTCGGCTTCCAGCAGGGCGCCACAATCGCGGCACTGATAGATCACCTCGCTGATGGCGTAGTACTTGCGGCACTCGGGGTTGAAACAGACCAGACGGGCTTGCATGACTCGAGGATTGTCCGGGTGAGGTAAGGCGGCGGGAAGCCTTGGAGGAAACCCTTTCATGGTAACAGCGCCGGACATGCCGGGCCGCTCGGAGGCTCTTGGTCCGGGTGCTCGCCCGCGTCCGGGGCGATGCTATCGTGGGGAAGCAGAATCGGTGCCGGCGGGGCACAGTTTGTGGAGACGGGGAGCATGATAGAGCAAGCGCGCCGATGGGTCCGGGATGCCCACAGCATCGTCGGGTTTTCCGGCGCGGGCATCTCGACCGAATCCGGCGTGCCGGACTTCCGCGGTCCTGACGGCGTTTGGGCGCGGAACCGGACGGTCTATTTCCAGGAGTTCTTGGCCAACGAAGAGGACCGCGTCGAAGCCTGGCGGCAGAAGGCCGCGATCTGGCCCGAGATGCGCGCCGCCCGGCCCAACGCCGGTCACATGGCGTTCGTCGGGCTTGCCCGGCGAGGCAAGCTCAAGGCCATGATCACGCAGAACATCGAGCGCCTGCATCAGCGATCGGGTCTGAGTCCGCATCTCGTATTGGAGCTTCACGGCACGACGGCCGAAGCGGTTTGCCTGACTTGCGAGGCTCGAATTTCAATGGACGAAGCCGCGGAGCGTATTGCGTCGGGCGAGGCTGCTCCCAAGTGCCGGGACTGCGGCGGGCTGTTGAAGCCGGCGACCATCTCGTTTGGCCAGCCCATGCCGGCCGGCGTGATGGCGCGAGCCGAACAGGCGGCGCGGTCCTGCGATCTGTTCCTTGCCGTGGGCTCCTCGCTGGTCGTGCATCCGGCCGCCGGACTGCCTCTGATCGCCAAGCACGCCGGAGCGAAGCTGATCATCATCAACCGCGAAGAAACTCCGCTCGACGGGGAGGCGGACTTGGTGTTCCACGAAGAGATCGGCCGAGTTCTGCCCGCGATCGTCGGGGATGCTGGGCTGTGATCTTTCACTAGGTTGTTCGTTCGGCCCCGGACCAGGGAAGCTGGAGTTATCCCACGGCAGCAACCTTGGAGGAGCCGAATGAACACCCATCAGAACGCCTTATGGACGCCCACGGGCCGGGCCCAATGGGTCCGGCGCATCCTCGCCGGGGAGACGCCTGCGGGCCGCCGGCTACTACGGCTCCCTCGGCGTCCGCATCCGCCGCCTGCTCACCGGCAACGGCTCTTGCCATCACTCCCGGCTCCTGATTCCCGCGAACAACGTGTTGACCTTCCACAGCTAGACCGCATAGCGCCGCAAGGCATCCTCGTCGAGTTCCACTCCCAAACCCGCGGTGCGCGGAACGGTCGCATACCCATTCTTAATCTCAATCGGGCGAACCAGCAGGTCAGCTACACGCTGATGAGAAAGAATGTCGCTCGGCAGCGTGCAGTTCTCAGCCGCCGCGCAGGAATGAACGAAGGCCGCGTCCTTGATGCCGAGTTCATGTCCGGACCCATGCCAGACCGGCATCCCGGCGCCCCCCGCCACTGCTGCGTTGATGACGAACCCGTGCATCGACGGGTTGGGGCCCGTGTTGATGTAGCGGCAAGATCCGGCCTTGATGCCGGCGATGATGCGGGCCGGGCTGCCGGCCGTGAGCGTAATGGGCGTCTTAAGCAACTTGTTGAGTTTCGCCAGTTCGCCGAGATCATCGACCGGGTCCTCGATCGTCCGCATATTGCCGATTTCATCGAGCGCCTTGCCGATGGGCAGGAACTCCGCGGCCGTCTC
Organism: Bryobacterales bacterium; assembly: GCA_965238045.1. GTDB lineage: Bacteria > Acidobacteriota > Terriglobia > Bryobacterales > UBA6623 > CBDEGU01. The sequence continues at coordinate 70,868 of CBDEGU010000007.1, forward strand.
GTAGTGACGGTTGAAGTCGACCGTGATTTTCACATCGGGAGCTACCTGACTCACAGCCCGCACCGCCTCAAGGATCGGGTCGCCGGGCCGGCCTTTCATCTTTAAGGCCTTGAAGCCGCCCGCGAGCGTTCGCTCGGCGACCCGCCGGGCATCGGCCGCGTTCTTCCGCCCGCACCAGTAGGGCACGAAGACCTTGTCCTGCGCCAGACCCCCGAGCAACTGGTAGACGGGCCACCCAAAGGCCTTCCCGATGGCGTCGTAGAGAGCGATTTCAAAAGCGGCTTGGGTGCGCCGGTTGGGCAGGTTGAGCCGCGAGAGATTTTGGTCCAGCGCGTTCTTGCCCGTCAGATATTTCGCGTTCTCGAGTCCGCCTTCCTTGGGTACGTTTCGCGATGTCTCGCCGATGCCCGCGATCCCCGAATCGGTATGCAGCTTCACGATCACCTTGGGACCCTTGGGAAACTCCGACAGCGCGTCGGGGTTGAACTCGGGGCTGTTGATGATGTCGTCCTGAATGGGGATGACGACCTGAAACACTTCGATCTTCGTGATCTTGAGCCGCTCGTTCTTTCCCGCCGCCGAAAGCGGCAGTGCCGCCAAACCGGCCAGGCCCGCGCCGCGAGCTAGCAGATTCCCCAGCAGACCCCTGCGAGAGATACTGTCCGATTCCATGTCGTTCCTCCCTGTCTTGATAGTGTGTCTTGATGCCGTCTTCGTGGCTCGTGAAAGGTTTTTGCGGAAGCATCCACGATGGCTAGTTGGCGGCCGCCCTCTGCCCCAGTTCCACCGACAGCTTGTCGTCGTGTTCCTCGCCCCAGGTCTTCACCAGACCCGCCATTCGCTGAACGACCCCGCGCTGGCCGGGCGCGTTGTAGAGATTATTCGCTTCCGCGGGATCGCCTCGCATGTCGTAGAGTTCGCCGGGCCGAAAGACCGGGCGGCCTCCGAACTTGCGCAGGATGATCTTATGCTGCCCGGTCCGCAGGGCGCGTTCTTCATAGAACGAGCCCTCAATGGCCCGCTGCGGGAGGTTCTGGATCATGATCGGCCGGTCCCATTCATCCAGCCCCTGCTCGGCGGCGGCAAGCAGACTTCGTCCATGAATCACCGGCCGGAAATCGTTTCCGTACGCTCCCATGATGGGCTTGATACCGGCGGCGTCGAGTATCGTCGGCATCAGATCGACCGAGCTGATGCCCGATCGCCAGACCGACCCGGCCCGCAGCCGCTCGGGGTATCGCATGATCAGAGGCACTCGCGCCGCCTCGTCGTAGGAAATGCACATCCCCTCGATGGTTCCCGGCCGGTCGATCCAGGTGCGTCCGTGTTCGGTCGAGAAGATGATCAATGTGTTGTCGAGAATATTGTGACGCCGCAGAGCGCCCAGCAACCGGCCGACATTCCAATCCAGTGCGCTTACCGACCCGTAGTAGCCGGCATGTTCCTGCCCCTGGTAGTGTTCCAAAAACTGCTTCGGCGGATCGAGCGGCTCGTGGGGTGAGTAGTAGGACTGATACAGAAAGAATGGCTCGTTGGCGTGCCGCTCGATGAACTGGATTCCCTGATCGGTATGAACATCGGGGCGATAGCGCGACTGATGCGGTTCGCCGATCCAGTGCAACAGCAGCGAATTGAAGGACTTGAAATAGTCAAAAAATCCCGGATTCGCCGGCCCCAGATGCCATTTGCCGACGTGAGCGGTGGCGTAACCCGAGCTGTTCAGGTAATAGACGAAGTTGTCCCATAGCCGGAAACGCTGGTCGCGAAACGGATCGATGATCGCTTCCTGGTAAGTCGAGTTGCTCGGCCCCGGGCTGTGGGGGTAGACGTTGCGTTGGATCCCGTGGCTGTGAGGATAGCTGCCGGTGAGAATCGAGGCCCGATTCGGCCCGCAGAGCGCCTGTGCCACGTAACAGTTGTCGAAGCGCATGCCCGTCTCGGCCAGATAGTTGAGGTTGGGCGTGTGGACGTCCCGCTCGCCGTAGGCGCCGATGGCGTCGCGGCGGCACTTGTCGAAGAGGATAAACAGGATGTTCGGCGGCCGATCTCCCGCGGGCTGATACGCCCCTTGCGCCGCGGAGGCCGAGGTCAGCGGGGCCGAGGTCAGCGGGGCCGAGGCCGAAGTCAGCGGGGCCGCCGCAACACCGGTAAGAAAAGCTCTGCGATCCATAGATGCCTCCTCGGGCGCAACTAGTATACGTTGTTCAGAGAGGGGCGGGCGCGCTCCTGATCCCGCGACCTGGGTCCATGGCCCGTGTTCCCCAGTGCATACCCACTCAGCGATCACGACATGACCGATCACGAACGGGCCGCGGCAACATGGGTTGGGTCAAAATAGTCAAAATGGTGGAGACGCCTCTCCCTCCCCGGCGAGCGGCGCCGGCAACACCGGAGCAATATGCGAGAAATCCGTCTGGGTGTCGCGCAATTTGAAGCCCGCGATCGCGACAAGGCTTATAACCTGGCCCGCATCGAGGAGCTAGCCCGCGAGGGGGCCGCCGATGGAGCGGAACTGGTCTGCTTCCACGAGTGTTCGATCCCCGGCTATTCCTTTCTTGAAAATCTCTCGCGTGGCGAGATCGAAGAGCTTGCCGAATCGGTTCCCGGCGGCCGGTCGATCCAGCAGCTGATCGCGCTTGCCGATTCGCTGGGCGTCGCTCTCTCGGCCGGCCTCGTCGAACAAGACGACGGACATCTCTACAACACCAGCGTCGTCGTGGATCGCAACGGGCTGGTCGCCAAGCATCGCAAGATTCATGCCTTTGTCAGCGGCGAGCTGACTTGCGGTGACAGTTACACGGTGTTTGACTTTCTCGGCGCGCGGTTCGGCATGCTCATTTGCTACGACGCGAACTTGCCCGAGAATGTCCGGCTGACGGCGATGATGGGCGCCGAGATCATTCTGGTGCCGCATGTCACCGGCTGTTTGCCGAGCCCCATGCCCGGCCGCGGCGTGGTCGCGCGGGAGGTTTGGGAAAATCGCGAGCGCGATCCCGAGCGCTGCCGGCAAGAGTTCGACGGACCCAAAGGCCGTGGCTGGCTGATGCGCTGGCTGCCGGCCAGAGCTTATGAGAACGGCGTCTATCTCGTTTACTCCAATCCGATCGGCGCCGACGGCGACACCATCAAGCCGGGCGGCTCCTTGGTTCTCGATCCCTTTGGCGAGATCCTGACCGAGTGCCGGCTCCTTGGCGACCAAGTGGTGGTGGCGACTCTCGATCCGGCGAAGCTCAAGCTCGCCCCGGGGCAGTCTTATATCCGCGCCCGGCGGCCTGAGTTGTACGGAGCGATGACCGCGCCGAATCCGAATCTCGGGCCCGGCGGAAAACCCGATGTCTGGTGGAAAACGCATCGCTAACCCGCGCTGGCTTCGGGTGCCGCCCTGATGCGGCTGGCCGGAGAGCGCCGAGAGCGGGCGGCGGCGCGATCTTGAGCGACGCCCTCCGCGAAAAGCATCAGAATTCACAGTGTTTCGCCGATAGAGCGGTGAAGTCGGTTATTCTCAAAAGAAGGCGCTCGGGTCTCGGTCCGCGGCGCCGGGCCCGAGCCATCCATGATCGCGTCAAGTGCGCACACTCTGCCGGTTAGTTTCGAGTTCACGATGTGGACTCTGCAATTGGGCGTTTTGTGGGCGCACTTTCACCTTTTCGTGTGGGCCCGCCGGGCGCTCACACAAGGCGGGTCGAGGCGCGGAGTGGCATGGGCCACTCTGGTGCTGCTGTGCGGACTTGTGATGTCGAGTTGCTCGGGACTGCTCAATTTCAACGGCATGCTTTTTGGACCGCTCCACCCGCCGCTGTTTTGGAAACTGGGCGCTTCGGTCTGGATCACGGGCATTCTTGGGGCTTACTTAGTTCTGCTCGCCGGCCGGCTTGCGCGGCGGTATATCCAGCCTCCCGCCGGCGATGCAGCGGCACAAGAGACCTCGCGGGCAGGCGCGGACCCGGACGCGGTTTCGGCGCCGATCATCAGCAGGCGGCGGATCCTTTCGAATCTTTCTCGCGCCGCGGCCGGCGTTCCGTTCGCGGTCGGGGCGTATGGCACGTTCGTGGGCCGGCGATCGTTTGAGTTGTGCGAGGTGGACCTGTTGATTCGCGACTTGCCGGCGGATCTTGAGGGTTTTCGGTTGGCGCAGGTGACCGACCTGCACTGCGGGCCGTATCTGCCGCCGCGAGACGTTGAAATCGTAGCCGCGATGGTGAATGAGACCAAACCCCATCTGGTAGTGGTGACAGGTGATTTCATTACGGTCTCGGAAGATCCCCTCAAACCTTGTCTTGACGCCTTGTCCGGCATGAAGGCCGACTTCGGGTTGTGGGGCTGCATGGGCAACCACGAAATCTACGCGCGGTGCGAGAAGTTCACCGAGGACTACGGCCGCTCCCGCGGGATCGAGTTCCTCCGCCAGCGCTCGAGCCTGCTGCGCGTCGGGGACGCAAAGCTCAATCTCTGTGGCGTGGACTATCAGCGCAAGAGAGACCCGTATCTGCAAGGCGCCGCGAAGCTGCGGCGGCCCGGGGCGGTGAACGTCTTGCTGACCCACAACCCGGACGTATTTCCCGTGGCGGCGAAGATGGGCTATGACCTGGTGATCGCGGGCCACACGCATGGAGGACAAATCACCGTCGAAATTCTCGAGCAGTGGGCGAACCCGGGCCATTTTTTCACTCCCTACGTCGCCGGCGAATACCGCATCGGCGACTCGGCGCTGTATGTCAGCCGGGGGATTGGCACGGTCACTTTGCCGATGCGGATCGGCGCGCTGCCGGAGGTCACCCTGCTCAAGCTGCGCCGGGCCTGATTTGCCTCCTCTTGGTGTCTCATGCGTTATCTGATTCTGAGTGACATTCACGCCAACCTGCAGGCGCTCGAGGCGGTGCTGCGCGACGCCGAAGGTTGCTACGAGGAGATCTGCTGTCTTGGGGATGTTGTCGGTTACGGCGCCGACCCCAACGCCGTCACCGAATGGGTCCGGACGCATGTCAAGAGCACAATTCGCGGCAACCACGACAAGGCCTGCTGCGGCATCGAAGACACGGAGTACTTCAATCCCATCGCCAAGGCAGCCGTCGAGTATACGCTTGAGAAGCTGACCAGTGATAACCGCCGCTACCTGCGCGAGCTAGACCGCGGGCCGTTCCAGGTGGGTCATTTCTTGATCGTTCACGGATCGGTTCTGGACGAGGATGAGTACCTCATCGGCCCGGGCGACGCCCTTCCACAATTTCCTTGCACACCGTATGAACTGATCTTTTTCGGACACACTCATGTGCAGGGCGGGTTCTTGCTTTGGGACGCAAAGCGCCCGGGCGAACCGGCGACTTACCGCGCGGGAGGCTCGCTGCAACTAACCGCCGGCCGCCGGCAGTTGCTCAATCCCGGGTCGGTCGGTCAGCCCAGGGACGGCGACTGGAAGGCGGCCTACGCTCTGTATGATTCCAGCAGGGGCGTCGTGGAGTTCCGAAGGTGTGCATACGATGTCGCCGCGGCGCAGCAGAGGATATGCGACGCCGGTCTGCCGCCGCAACTGGCGGAGCGGCTGGCTTTCGGCCGCTAGCGAGCGCCGCCGCCCGCCGGATCGGAGCACGGCGGGCGCGATCCCGGTGTCAGCTGGCCGGCGGGGTTGCAATCCGGCCGATGTTCTATAATGTAGGCGGATTCGCGGTTGTTTCAGGCGCACGTTTTCTGAGCACGGGGAGCGGCGGCTGACCGAAACCGTCGCTGCCGGCGGCTCTGCTCGGGGGGTGTCCACAGCTCCTGCTTGATGATCCGCGATGACGATCCCGGCGAGTAATGGCGCGGCGGGTCCCATGACGTTCGATTTTATCCAAAAACTTGACGACGAGATCAAGGCGCTCGATTACGAGCTGAAGAACGAACTGCCGCGAGAGATCAGGAAAGCACGCGAACATGGCGACCTGAGTGAAAACGCCGAGTATCACGCCGCCAAGGAGCGTCAGGGCTTCGTCCATGCCCGCCTTCAGCAACTTAAGAAACGGCGGGCGGACTTGCAGCTTGTTGACTTTTCCAAAATCCCGCACGGCGTGATCGGGCTGGGATCAACGGCTGTCGTGTACGACATTACCAACGACAAGGAAGTCGAATATCGACTGGTGACAACCGAAGACTCCGATGCCGCGAACGGTAAGATTTCCACCACCTCGCCCATTGGACGTGCTCTGCTAGGCAAGGTGGAAGGTGACGTGGCTGAAGTTCAGACGCCCGGCGGAACTCGCGAGATGAAAGTCATTCGGCTAACGACGATTCACGACCAAGAAAAGTGACCAGCGCACAGGCCCGCATGCCGGCGGGTTAGCAAAGCGAACACGACGATGGCGGTCTCCCAGAAAATCGGAGCGGGTTGCGGATACATCCTTGATGCCCTCGTGCGTCTGCTGAGCGGAGCACGGGTCAACCCGAATGTGCTCACCTCCATTGGCCTCGTCATCAACGGGGTGGCGGCGGTCCTGTTCGCGCGGGGAGATTTCTGGTCCGCGGGCATTGTCGTGCTCTGCGCGGCGGTCTTTGATCTGCTCGACGGCCCGGTGGCGAGACACAGCAAGCGCGTGACGCGCTTCGGAGGCTTTCTCGATTCGGTGCTCGACCGCTACTCGGACCTGATTCTTCTGATGGGTCTGCTGGTCTACTATGCCAGCATCGACCGCCTCTTCTACGTTGTCTTGACGGCAGTGGTGATGTCGGGCTCGCTGATGGTCAGTTACACGCGGGCTCGGGCCGAGCATACGATTCGCAGTTGCAAGGTTGGTTTTCTTGAACGGCCCGAGAGAATCGTTCTCATCATGATTGGAGCTTTCTCCAATCGCATGGCGCCGGTCCTCTGGGTAATCGCCGTGCTATCGAACCTCACGGTGATTCACCGGATCGCGCATACCCGGCTGGAAGCGCGCAAGCTCGATGAAGCCGAGCAGCACGCCAAGACGGACAGTGCGGCCGCACAGGCGCCCTCGCCCGGACGTCTGGGCGAGAGTTTCCCCTCTACCCTCTAGTGCTACTGTGTTGTAAAAATTCCGAGCCCCAAGATGTTGTACGGATCGCGCAATACCTCCCTGCCGCGATGGCAAGCAGAGTCTTTTGATGCCGTCATGGAAGCATCTTGATCATCTGGTGGCGCTGAAGGAGCGCGCCGCATCGCTGCCGGCATCTCCGGGAGTCTACCTCTACAAATCCGCCGCCGGGCAGGTCCTTTATATCGGCAAGGCCAAGAACCTGCGCGACCGCGTGCGGAGCTATTTTCTGCAAGAAAAGTTCGCCGATGTCAAGACGGGCACGCTGCTTTCCGAGGCCCGCGATATCGACTACATCGTGGTGGCGAATGAAAAAGAGGCGCTAGCGCTCGAGAACAACCTGATCAAGCAGAGCCAGCCTCGTTACAATGTTCTGCTCCGCGACGACAAGACCTACCCCTACATCAAACTGACCAAGGAGCGGTTTCCGCGTGTCTACGTCACGCGACGGCTGCGTAAGGACGGCGCAACCTACTTCGGTCCCTATTTCCCGGGAAACTTGGCTTACCGGCTCGTGAAATTCATCCACCGGCATTTTCGCGTTCCCTCATGCCGTGTCGATCTCACCCGCTTCCACCCCCGCCCGTGCCTGGAGTTTCACATTCACCGCTGCTGGGGTCCCTGCGTGGACGGGCTGACCAGCGACGAAGCCTACACTCAGGCGGTGAGCGACGTGCGGACATTCCTCGAAGGCCGGCGTCAGGATCTGGTCAAGGATTTGCGGCTGCGCATGGAGCAAGCCTCCGAGGGCATGGAGTTTGAACGCGCCGCCGCCCTGCGCGATCTGATCACCACCGTGGAGGAGCTCGACCAGCGCCAGCGAGTAGCGGCGGCGGAGGGACATGACGCCGATATCTTCGGTATTTGCGCCGAGCCGCCCCTGGTGGCCGTGAATCTGTTTCATGTTCGCAATGGACGCGTTGTGGACCGGCGGGCGTTTTATTGGGAAGACGCCGCGATGTATCACGAGTCCGACTTCCTGGCCAGTTTGATGAAACAAATCTATCTCGACGCCAACTATGTGCCGTCTCTGATTCACACCCCGGCCGGGTTTGACGACCAGGAACTGCTCGAGGAGTTCCTCACCGAAAAACGAGGCCGCAAAGTCGTCATCTCCACTCCCCGGCGGGGATCGAAGAAGGCCATGCTGGATCTAGTCCAGACCAACGCGCGGCATGGTTTTGAACAGCGGTTTCGGATCAGCAAGCCAAGCGCCAAGATGATGATGTCGGCGCTGGCCGAGGCGCTGAACTTGCCCGAAGTTCCCGCCCGCATAGAATGTTTTGACATCTCGCACATCCAGGGGGCCGATACCGTGGCCTCGATGGTGGTCTGGGAAAACGGCCGGATGAACAAGTCCGGCTACCGCAAGTTCATCATCAAAGGCGTGGCGGGCGTCGACGATTTCGCGTCGATGCGCGAAGCAGTCACGCGGCGCTATCGCCGCCTGCTGGAGGAGAACAAACCATTGCCGGGGCTGGTGCTCGTCGATGGAGGCATCGGGCAACTGCACTCTGCCGCCGAGGCGCTGGCTTCGCTGGGCATCATCAATCAGCCGCTGGCGGCCATTGCCAAGCGCGAGGAAACGATCTTCGTCGAGGGTCAAGAAAAGGACCCGGTGTACCTGGACCGCTTCTCGCCGATCCTGCACTTGGTGCAGATGGTTCGCGACGAAGCCCACCGGTTCGCTGTGACGTTCCATCGCAAGCGCAGGTCCCAGAGCCGCTTGCGGACCGTGCTGCTCGATGTGCCTGGAGTTGGAGAGAAGACAGCGCGACAACTCCTGCGAAGCTTCGGCAGCCTGAAGAAGGTTCAAGCCAGCAGCCTGGAAGAACTGGCTCGGGTTGTAACACGCGCACAAGCCCAAAGCATCCATAAGCACTTTGCCGGCAGCCCCGCGGGAACATCCACGCTCTAAATTTTGATGCAAATCGTCCCTGATGGGAGATCATGCTCACCGCGCGGTTGTCAGCAGGCGGTGAAATACACTAGAATCAGTGCACCATCGGGGACGTTTAAGTGAAATACGGCGGTCCGGCGTATCAGCGGGCCGAAAAGGCCGATCGAGGGGAAAGCTGTGCGACAACTCTTGGCGTTGACTCTGCTCGCGGGCGGTGCGCTGTTCGCCGCGGACGCGGACGAAACCGTGCGCCGGGCCTCGGAACTGGAGCGGTCCGGCGACGTGGCGCTGGCCCGTGAAACTCTTGCCCGCGCGGCCAGAGAGAAGCCCGGCGACGCCGATACTCTGCTGGCCTACGCGGAGTTTCTCGACCGCTACGCAGACCCCTCGCGCAGACGCCTGTACGAAAATGCCCTGAAAGCTCTCGGGGCGTCGGGATCCGCGGACTTGCGCCGGCGCATTGAACGCCGTCTCGTCCTGCTGGCGCTGGCGGCCGATGACGTCGAAGCCGCGCGGCGCGGCCTGGAGGCGTATCGCGCCAGCGGGGCGGCGGATCTGGAACTTCCCATCCTGACCGCGGACCCTGCCGCGCTGGCCGCCAGCACCGGCCGCGGCCGAGCCAGAATCCCTGGCCCGTTTAACTCGTTTCGCCGTATGGCGGCGTTGTCGACCGACCAGCAGCCGAAGGACCTGGTCGCGGCGCTCGCCCGCAACGTCGTCACGAGTGGATATCGGGCCAGCGGCGGCGGCGATTCACTCGGTCAAACCGAGTTCCTGAAACTCATCCTGCAGTATGTTTCCCAGGCACGAGAATTGGAGGATTTTGCCGGAGCGGACCAGACGATCACGATTTCGGCCTGCGAGTCTCGCGATACCGCCCGCATTCTCAAGATTCTCGGCTTCCGGCTGCGGAACGATTGCGGTCCCGAAGCCGTGCTGGAAACCGTCAATCCTTCACGCGCTTTCCTCTCGATCGATTCCGGTTTTCCCATCGCGGACCTTGAGCAGGCCTTCCGCTCAGGCCAGCCCTTCCAGCTCCCCTACAAGCCGGCTCATCTGCCCGTGGTCTTCGGAACCGAATACTGGACCGGCATCGCTTCCAAGAAGAGCCAGGGCGACTTTCTGGATACATTCCTGCGAGATCCGATCCTCGCGCGGTTGTATGTCGCCATGGCGAAAATGCACCGGCCGACGGCCAGAGCGATGCGCGAGAAGATTCCCGGTGAGAGGCTGTTGCTTTTCGCCAACGTGCTGGATTTCTTCGGGGGCATGTTTGAAATCCGGGACGGCGCGGCCGTGCTGCCGGGCGGAACAGGCACCAAAGATGTCTGGCGCAAACTCACCGGCGTGTCGCCGGACCAGGGAGCGGAGTTTTTCCAGAAACTGTGCGAAAAGGACGATGGCTGGATGGCTTCGTTCTACGATTCCCTGGCCCGCATCAGCGGAGCCGCGGCTCGCTACTACAACGAACCCGCCCGGCTAGAGCGATTCTATCGGGCGGTGCGCGGGAAGGTAACCAGCCCCGGCCCGGCGCGCCCCATCTTTCGTTCCAACAGCGATCTCATGCTGCTGGCGACCCGGCTGCATTTCCGGTCCGGCGGCGAAGTCCACATCCCGGGCGGCATCGAGGGGTGGCGGCGGCTGTTCACCGAGCACCCCCATGGCCAGTACGACGGAAAAATCACCCAAGCGGCTTCGTCGTGGACCGAACCAGACGATGTGGTCGAGGCGCTATTCGGACTTTCGCGCAAGATGGTCGAAAACGAGCCGCTTCGCATGTTCATCGCGATTAGCAATATCGACCGTCATCGCTCGGTGCCGCTTGGAGCTGCCGCCGTCGAGCGGCTCATTCTCGCCTATCCAGAGTACGGCCAGCAGTTTTCCCTTTTTAACGACGCCCCGGCTCTGAGCGATCAGCACATCACCGCCTATCTGGACCTGTTGCCCAGCTTCGCCAAGATCAAGAATCAGGTACGCCGCGCCGACGCTGTCGGCGTGGCGCAAGCTCTCTTCGGACTGTGGCGCATCTTCGTCCGCCAGGGCCAGATCCCCCCCTCCGAGACGGGGGCTTCTCTCAACTCGCTCATCGGCCTTGTCCAAGACGTGCAGAGTCACGAGAGCATCTTTGACGCCGGAAGAGCCGGCGTGCGCGCGCTGCTCGCCGCGGCGGGTTCCGCCGCGGACGCCCCGCCGCAGGAGCGGCTGATCCATCTGCTTGCTGGAACCCCCGGCGCGGGCGAGGAGCCCGAGCACGCCGAAGTGATCAAGCTGCTTAACTCCAGGTTTGCGACCCAGAGGCTCGTCTCTCTCAAGGACCTCTTCGATCTGGCCGACCACTTGGAGAGAGTCTCCCGCGGGGAAGGGTTCAATGTCGCGATGGCTAACCGCCTGGCGGCGCGCATTTCCGAAGTGCGGCTTCCCCGATCGAGCCTTTCCAGCCAAGAGTCCAACAGTTTCGCCCGCGGCAATATCGTCGAGCGCCACGTCCGGCGCCAGCGGTCCTTGAATTTGAACCGCGAAGTGGATCGCGCGCGAGGCCGTTCCGAGAAGCTTCTCGAAATTCGCGGCCGGCTGGCTCCGATTCTGCGGGATTCTCTCGTGGGGCTCAACTATATTTACTATTCGCCGCCGGGCGCGGAACTGATTCGCGCCAACCCGCTGTTTGTGCGCAGCCATGACTTCCTCGGTTCGGACGGCAGGAAGACCTGGGGCCGCCCGCGGCTGGCAGGCACGGGCTGGCCGAATAGCGGGGGCGGGCGCTTGAGCGGTTCGCTTTCCGGTCTGGCGTTCGCGCTGGCCTACGCCGAACAGAATTTTCTCGTGCCCACGGAACGGCAGGCTCTGATCTGGCAGGACCTCGCGCCCCAGATACTGATCGGCGCCACGGTCCCGCGCTGGTGGAACCTCGGCGCGGCCGACCTGCACTTCGTCGGGCTGCACATGCGGCTCGGCGAGACGCTGCTGGCCTCCGCGGCGCTGAACAAAGACCTTGCCGCCATCGTCAACCATCTCCTGCGCCGGCAGGTGGAACCGGCCCGCCGCGAGCGCATCGAAAGGAGCTTGCGCCAGGGAAAGGCAAGAAGCGGCATCAATGAATTGACGCCCTCGGAGCTTTACCACCTGGCGGTGAACTTTGCGCGGGAGCATGGCGGCCAAGCCGGGCAGTGGGGCTCGCCGTTCTGGAAGGACATTGAGGGCCTCAAGGCCAGCGATGCCGGCCGGTTCCGCTATGAGCGCGTGGCCTCGTTGTTCGGCACGCCTCACCCGGAGTTAGCCAGCTCGTATCGGTCCGATCTTTTGCATCTGCCTTTGTTCCCGACCATGATGGGCTATTCCAGCCGCATCATGGCCGAGAGCTGGGAGTCGACGAATTTGTATTGGGCAGCTCTCGCCGACGAGTTGCATCTGCCGCCGGCACAGCTCAATCTCCTCGTGCCGCGGTGGACCAAGCGCTCGATTGAACGAATCTTCGCCACCCATCTCGACGACTGGCCGGCGCTGCTCCACTCCATGCGGGTGGTTGGTGAGAACTACCGGAACCAGATCCGGTCGAGCGCGCTCAAACTAGAACACGCAGGCCCAGAACGCGCAAGCAGGGAATGAGCCGCGCATGGACCGGGGACAAAAGGAACCGCGGATGAAGAACGGCCGGATGAACAACAAGACGTTTCGCCATGGAAATCTGATCGTCGCGCTGGCGCTCGCCTGTGCCGCCGGACTCTTTCTCGCCGGAGACGCCGCCGTGGGCCAGCAGGTCAGCGGCGAGGGCCCCCTATTTCGCGTCAAGGTGGACTTGGTGCAGCTCAACGTCGCGGTCACCGACCGCCGCGGCCGCTACATCGGTCAGCTCGCTCCGGGCGACTTCCGCGTCTATGAAGACGGCGTTCTTCAGAACCTCGCCAGTTTCGCCGAAGGCAATGAGGCTCCGCGGGCGATGGCCGCGACAGGTCCTCCCGCGACGCCCCAGCCTGCCACCGAAGCCGGACGGCTCGAACCCCGGCCTGCCGCGGCCCAGGCGCCCGCCGGAGAGTCGCTGGCTGGAACCAGTGTATTCGTTCTCTTCGACACCAGCAATTTCATGTACCGCAGTTTTGTCTACGCCGAGGACGCTATCGCCGACTTCATCCGCGGACTCGATGACGCCGATTCGGTCGCCGTGTACGGCTACAGCCGCAACCTCACCCGCAACGCTCCGCTGACCTCCAATCGCCGGGACGCCCTGCGGGGACTTCGGCTGGCAGTCGCCGGCGATGAGACCGCCCTCTACAACTCGCTGCTTCTTACCTTAAGAGACGCCGCCCAGGTGCCCGGACGCAAGGTCATCATCGTGTTCTCAAACGGGCCCGATTCGGCCAGCACCGTGGCGCCCGACGACGTTCGCGCGATCGCCGAGGATGAAGGGATTCCGATCTATGTGATCAGCACCAAGGAAGTCAACAAGGACCCCATTTCCCGCAACGTATTCCGCCGTCTCACGCGCAGCACCGGAGGCAGAGCCTTCTTCGCCAAGAGCTGGCAGCGGCAGTCGGAAGCCTTTACCTCGATTCGCGAGGAACTGGGAAGCTCCTACACGCTCAGCTACTATCCGCGGGCCAACCCCAACCGGGGCTGGCGCAGCATCAACGTCGAACTCGTCAGCGACAAAGTGAAGAAATATCGTATCCGAACCCGCAGCGGCTACCGCCCCAAGCTCTGATCCGCGCTTCTCACTGCGTTGTTCGCCGCGCCGGCACAGGCCCCTGGATTTCTCCCAGGCACTAACGCGCCTGGTATCCGGCCCGGGTTCGCACGATCGCGGCGGGCCGCTTCACCCTGACTTCGACGTTTCGCCAGGCGCCGTCGAAGTTCTGATTCTTCGGGTAATAAGCGACGGTGTAGACGCTGCGCAGTTCCTTGGCCGCTTCGCGAAACGGCTGGGGGTCGTCCACCGAGGCAGCCAAAAACGCCCGCCCGCCCGAGGCAGCCGCCAGCGCTTCCATGTTCTCGCGCGCTGTTGTTCCCACCCCTCCGGGGAAGGATCGCCTGCCGCCGTTGCCGAGAATGTAGGGGTAGATCAGCGTATCCATGTGGGCGACCGCCTGGCGCAGTTGTTCAAACGGCACCTTGGAAGCCGAGGCGACCACGCCGGGAACAAGCTCGGACGCATTCCGGCGTTTCCCGCGCTTCTTCCTTCGGCTCCGCTTGTCATCCTTCCCGTCGTCCCCGCCCGGATACAGGATCGACGCTAGCTGATTGTCGACCCCGTCGCTGACGATAATCAGGGCATTGCGCTCGCCGGGCAGTTGGCGCAGTTCTTCGTTGTAAGCCAGCACGATCGTATCGTAGAGAGGAGTGCCGCCGGAAACCGACGGAGCCGAATTGATACTAGAGGCCAGTTGCTCGCGGTCGCTCGTCAGGTGTGTCGCAACGGCGAACATCTCGGCGCTCAGGCCGTACACGGCAATGCGGTCGGTCGGTCTGGCGGTGGAAACAAAACGCGCCGCGGCGAGTTTCATCGCCGCGCGATCCTCGACGGTGCTGCCACTTAGATCGAGCAGCAGGACCAGATTGAACGGTGCGTCACCGGCGGTGAGGGCGCTGATCTCCTGCGGCACGCCGTCCTCGAGGATCTCGAAGTCTTCCACCGTAAGGCCGGTCGAAGGCACACCGCCGGTGCTGGTCACCGAGACCGCCAGGTTGACCATGCGGACACCGGACCGAAACACAATCGGCGCGGCGCTCTCCTGATTCGAAGCCGCGGGCGTCGTCACGGTTGGGGACGCGGATGGGGATCGAGCGGACACCGCGGATGGCCCTCGGCCGGCCCTCAAAATGGACTCCAGAACCGCCGGTGCTTGCCAGGACATCTTGACCGGCGAGTCTGCCGGAATCGGGATATCCCGCAGCGTGACCCGGCCCGGCGAGACCGCCCTGACGTCGATCTTGCCGTAGGTGGACCGGTAGCGATCGTGCTGGTCGATGACGCCCCAGCCGGCCGCACCCGGATTGACGGCGATCTTGCCCCTTGCCGGCGGCTCGTAGGACTTCGGCGGCTCTTTGGCCTCGATCGACAGCCGCGTTGCGTCCCACGGAACAGCGATCTCGATGTCGCCCCGCTGCGTGACGAGCTTCGTAAGAGCGGCCAGGCCTTGAACCGAGATCTTGCCATCGGCGGTTTCTGCCTCGAAGCCGTAGCCGTAAGGGATGTCGATTTCGATATCGATGCGCACATGATCGGAGGGCTTGGCGCGAATCGTCGTCTTGCCCGGCTCCTGGATCGTGACCACGTCGCCCTGGCGGAGGTTGCGCGCCGGACTGCGGATCCGCAACTGGGGAGCGCTCTGCCGCATGACCCGCATCGTGACGTCGCCGTAGGGATTCTGAACGCGGATCGTCGTGCCCGAGGGACCCTCGAAACGGCGTTCCTTCTCCCACTCGCCGAGGCGACGCTGGATGTCGGCGGCCTTGGGCGAATCGGGCACAAGCGCGAGATAGGCACGGTACTCCCGCGCCGCGTCCTCGAGCTTGCCTTGCTGAGAAAAGATCGATCCCAGAAGCTGATGCGTGCCCGGATAGTCGCCCCCGCGCTCATCGGCCTGAACGTTCCTGGCCTGCGCCACCGCGGCATCGGTTTCGCCCAGGCGGTAGAGCGCCATCGCGTTGTAATAGCGCGCGCCGATCAGGCGCGGGTTGGTCTCGACGAGCTGGCTGGAAAGTTCGGCCACATCGTCCCATTTTTCGTTGGCGACATGGACTTTCAGTTCATCGAGCGAGCGCACGGTCGCCCAGATCCGAATTTGCTCGGCAACTTGCGTCTTGTCGGCCGCTTCGGGCCGCACCGACAGATAGTCGCGGTAGGCCTGCGTGGCTTCACTAAACCTGCCCTCGCTGGCGTGGATCAGCCCCAGCAACTGATAGGCCTGCGCGTAGCGGCCCACATCGCTCGCCGTCACCACCCGCCGCACCGCATGCTCCGCTTCCTGAGGCTTGCCCAGATTAAACAACGCCGTGGCGCGATAGAAATGTCCGTCCGTGCGTTCGTGCGCCTTGGCGATGAGGGCGTCGGCCCCTTCGAGCGCTTTGTTCCATCGGCTGGCGCGAACATCGAGCCGCACAGCATGAGACAGAGGATTGATATAGTCGCCGTCGGCTTCCACCGCCTTCTCGTAAGCCTCGATGGCGCCGCCAAAGTCGCCCGTCTTCTCGCGGGAATAACCCAGTACATTCCACGCTACCGCGAAGCCCTCGTATTCCTTGGTGGCCGCGTCGAGATACTCAATCGCACGGGGGAAATTCGGATTCTCCGAAGCCAGGGTTTCATAGGCTTTTTTGTACGCCCGCAGGGCCGGCAGCGGGGCTTCGGCGGTCGTTGCGCTCGGCGAGGGTCCCAGGATCGCCTCGAGTTGCTTGTGCTGCTCGGCTTCCATGAACTTCCGAAACTCGCGGTCATCAAAGAAGCCCTCGCGGTAGCTGAGCTTGACTTTGGGCGCGCTGACGGTGATCCGTATCTTTCGGAAATCATCCTCGTTCTCCGATTCCTTCGGATAGTAACCGAGCAAATAGTAGCCGCTAAGATCCTCGCGAACCTTCTTGAAAATCTCGCCGACATCGTTGGTGTTGAGCACCGCGGTTCCGTCAGTGAGTTCCGCGAGAGTCTTCAATCCGTTCTGACTATTGCGGAAGGCATCGTCCATCCCGCCGGTGATCGGCTCCGAACCGCGCACGAATCCAGGCACACCCGCGCCAACTTGACCCGGGGTGAATCGGAGTTCCGTGGCCAGGTCGCTGTATGCCGCGCTGCTGATCTCCCCGCCGACTTCCAAGCCGCGCGCATCCACCACATAGAGGCTGATGCGCGCCCGCATCGATTCGGACCGCAGGCGTGTCATTAAGTCGTTGTTCTGCAAATTGACGAACTGCTGCAGAAATGAGTCAAATCCAATCCAAAATCCTTGCGCGAATAGCACAATCATCTTTTTGCCCGGGTAAACGCCGAGACCGCGAATCATGTCGATATAGCGGTAGAAGCGCGCCCGGCCAAATTGGTCTTGCAGCAGGTCGACCGTTCCCCGCTCCGCCACGCTGTCGCCCTGAAGGATGGCTATGAGGTCAGGGCCCTCCTGGGCATTAGGTTCCTCGGGACTGGTCTGGGTGTTTGTCGAGGCAAACGGATCGTTTCCCTCCCGGACAATAATGTGCCTCTGAAAGTCAGGCTCCGCGCCCGCGAGGACATCCAAGCTTTGATCCAGTTCCAGAAGCTTCAACAGCAGCTTCTTGTCGGAAACAAACGGGGTGCCATTGAGCGAAACGAGCACGCCAGGCTGCAGGTCCTTTTCGATGAACTTCTGGATGGCGCGCCGCGTGCGGGGCCGCTCCGCCTCGGTAATGTGGGTGGCGATGAAGATGCGCGCCGTTCTCGGGTCCATCGCCGCGGGCGGGCTCGTACTCTCGGAGGCGGCTTGCCCCTCCGCCGCCGCCGCTTCGTCCGCCCCGCCCCGGAAGACATCGATATATTCGAGGTTCACGAGCTGTTGCGGAACACCGTTCTCGAGCAGCGTAAAGTCTTCCTTGCTCAGACCTTCGACCGGTCGCTTGCCGCGCCCGGTGACCCTGACCTCAATTTCCATCAGGGCCGTGCCACCGCGGAAAACCGGGTCGGCGGGCTGTTGAGCGGCATCGGGGGGCTGCGGGGGTGGCTGTTGCGCCGAGAGCGCGAGGCCACAGCCGAAGACCGCGATCACGCTAGTGCGCCAAAGCTGAGAGAGCATCAGGGACCTCCTGCCTGCCTGCCGCGGGATGCGCGGAAGGCTGGACCGATTTCACAGGCGGGCGTCGCATGCCCCGCCACCGACTTGCCACGGCTGCGCCGGAACGCCACGGCGCCGCCCGCATTGCACAGCCGCTTAGACGAAACCGGCACAGGAAAAGTTACCGGTTGCCTGCTCCAGGCGCGGACCGCCGCCGAATTTCTTCCTTCTGAGCCGACAGGATCATTTCATATACCGATTTGGCGTCCGGGATCAGCTCGAACCGCGGCAGGTCGTTCTGGCTCGAGCCTGGAAAGCCGGGCAGCACGGCCATGACCGCTCCATAGGGCGAGGTTCCGAACGAGATCGTCCCCTCGCCGGCCGTGTTCTGGGCGCTCGTGCTCTGGGTGATCGAGACTTCTGGGAGCGTATCGAAGTGAAGCGACTGACGGGTTTGCGAGAACATGCCGGACGTAATGATGATGCGTCCATCGGTGACGCCGTAGCAGGTGTTGGCGCGCTTTTTGGCGTCCATGAGAAAGCGGACGACCAAGAAATACAGAACCACGGCCACGAAAGGTATTCCCACAATCGAGAGAAAGGGGGCCGATTTTTGCAGGTCCAGCAGCTTCGCTTGCCAGAGAATCGCGAACCCCACCCACCCCAGCGTCATCGGAACCAGAAACATATCAATCGGGCGCAGCACCAGCCCTTGCCGGGGCCGGCCGCTCCAAAGGAGCTTCTCGCCCGGAAAGAGATGGGTCCGCATCACTGTCTCCGCTTCATTCATGGGACGATGTTCCCGGTCATCTTCGTTCGGCGGTCTTAGTTTACAACGCTCGTTCGCCGGCGGCAACGGTGCAGGTAGTCGGTCCTCTGCATCACGGTTCACGATAGAATACGAGATCGCCACCGCGCGAAATTGCCTTGCGAAAGAATCTAGTGCCGGCGGCCCTGGCGATGGCCGCGCTCGGCGTACTGCTCTACTTCGCCGGGCGGTTTGGCCTCTTCAGCCGCCTGAGCGACTATGACCAGTTGGTCGAATTCATGCGCCGCGAAGGCGCCGCCGGACCGCTGATCTGCGTCGGCGTGCAGTTTGTGCAGGTCGTCATTTTCGCGATTCCCGGCGAGATTACTCAGTTCGCCGCCGGGTATGTCTTCGGCGCGGTGAGGGGCTTTCTCTATTCGGTCGCCGGGATTATGCTCGGTTCGGCGTTCAACTACTCTTTCGCTCGGCTGGTGGGGCGTCCGGTGATGGAGCGGTTCATGGGCGAGCGGCTTTTGAACAAGGTGGATGGATTGCTGGAATCGCGCAAGGGCAAGTCCGCGTTATTCGTGCTATTCCTTCTGCCGGGCATGCCGAAGGATGCGATGTCCTATGGCGCCGGGTTGTCGCGGCTGGGGATGGGCGAGTTCATCGTCATTTCCGGCTTGGCGCGAGCGCCGGCCCTGCTTTTCAGTACGCTGATTGGAGCGCAACTCTATGAACGCGACTATCGCGCCATCGCGGTGACGGCCGTCGTCGGCTTAGTGGCGATCGGCGGATTCTACTGGTACGAGACTCGGCGGCGTGCCCATGGGCATGGCGCCCCATGATTCGCCGCATGAGAGAAGCCGACATCCCCGCCGGCATGGTGCTCAAGCAGGCCGCCGGCTGGAACCAGACCGATCAGGACTGGGAGAACATCCTGGCTCTCGAACCGAAGGGCTGCTGGGTTTACGAGGCCGGCGGCAAGGTCGTCGGGGTGACCACGGCCGTGTGCTACGGGACGGAGCTGGCCTGGATCGGCATGGTGCTCACGCTGCCCGACTACCGGCGCCGCGGGATCGCCCGCGCGCTGATGGAGGAGGCGCTGCGTTTCTGCGCGGCCCGAGAGGTTCGCTGCGTCAAGCTCGACGCCACCGACATGGGCCGTCCTCTTTACGCGAAACTGGGTTTTGAGGACGAATCGCTGATCGAGCGCTGGGGAATCACGCTGCCCGGCGGCGGCGGCGCGAGGCCCGCGGATGAACCGCCCCGGCTGCGAGAGGTCTCGGCGATTGCGGAACTAGACCGCCGGGCTTTTGGCGTGGACCGGCGCGAGATTTTGGAACTGCTGGCTGGGCGGTTTCCAGAGGAATGCTGGGCGCTGCCTGGCGCCTATCTTATGGCCCGGCCCGGGTCGAAAGCTCACTTCCTGGGGCCTTGCGTCGCCGAAGACAACGGAGCCGCCCGGCGGTTGATTGAAGCTCTGTTGCGGCGCCATCCAGGTGAATCGTTCTTCTGGGACCTGCTGCCGGATAACCCGGCGGCGACCGCTCTGGCGCAATCGCTCGGTTTTGAGCACAAGCGTACGCTTATCAGAATGGTGTGGAATCAGCCCGGCCGCGGCCGGGGCAAGGTCGGCGATCGGCCTGATCTGGTGGTTGCGGCAGCGGGGTTTGAATACGGTTAGACGAAATACGTCTAGATCATGAAGACAACCATTTCATTGAGAAAAGTCTCGATCCCGTTTTGCGAGCCGTTCCGGATCTCCAACGGCGTGGCGGCGCAAAAAGACAGTGTGATCGTCGAGATCCAGCGCGGCGAACATTCCGGCTTTGGCGAGGCCGGTCCGCTGCCCGGCGGCGCCTATTCGGCCGAGACGGCCGAATCGAGCTGGGAGCGGCTGGAAAGTCAGTTGATTCCTCTGTGGTTTGAGACCAGTTACACGCACCCCGCGGAGGTGGGCCCGGTGCTCGACGGGGTTCCGGGAGAAGCCTTCGCCCGCGCGGCGCTCGAAGGGGCGTCCTGGGACTTGGCGGGTCAGGAGGCTGGCAAGCCGCTATGGCGGATGCTCGGCTCACGGCCGCGGGCGATTGATTCCGGCGTTGCGATTGGCATCTTCGATACGATCGATGAACTGCTCGAGCGCGTGGATCGCTACGTGCGGGAAGGCTATCGCCGGACGAAGATCAAGATCCAGCCAGGCTGGGATGTCGAACCCATTCGGGCGATTCGCGAAAAGTTTGGCCCGATCCCGCTGATGGTCGACGCCAATACCGCTTACAGTCTCGATGACCTGGCCGTGTTTCAGGAACTCGACCGCTTCGAGCTGATGATGTTCGAGCAGCCCTTCCCGGCCGCGGCGCTCGAAGAACTGGCCGAGCTGCAACGCAGCGTTGCGACGCCGGTTTGCGCCGACGAGTCGGCTGAAAACTCCGAAGCGCTCGAAAGGATCATCGGCCTCGGCTCGGCGAAAAGCATCAATATCAAGGTGCAGCGCGTCGGCGGACTCACGGCGGCGCGCCAGATGCACGACCGGGCCAGCCAAGCCGGACTCGGCGTCTGGCTGGGCACGATGCCGGAACTGGGCGTCGCCTCGGCGCAGGGCTTGCATCTGGCAACTCTGCCCGGGTTTAACTTCCCTACCGATGTGGAAGCATCCAGCCGCTGGTACGAGGACGATATCGTCGAGCCGCTCATCACGATCGACGCCGAAGGGCGAATCCAGATTCCCGGCGGCCCCGGCATGGGATACCGCATCGGCCGTGCGAAGCTTGAGCGGTACTCGATCGAGGAAATGACCTTTCCGTCGTGATCTTTCAGCCATGACCTTTCAAACATGAAACCCCTGCGAAAGCGCTACAACTGGTCGATCGGCGGCCAGCAAATTGCTCTCGGCGGCCGGACGCTCATCATGGGCGTGCTGGGCCTCCACCGTGACGCCTCGGCCGGCAAGGCCGATCCGTCGGCCGTGCTCGATCAAGCTCTGCGTCTTGAGCAAGACGGCGCCGATTTGATCGAAGTCAATGCCGATCCGATCGTTGCGGGCGGCCAGCCGATTTCGGCGAATGAGGAACTGCGCCGGCTTGTGCCGGTGCTCCGCAAGCTGCGCCACAATCTCAGCGTGCCGGTCTCGCTCAATACCTATAACGCCGAAACCGTCTCTCGGGCGATCGAGATGGGCGTGCAGATTATCAACGACGTTAGCGGACTGGCCGTCGATCCCCAGCTCGTCAAGGTTGTCAATGAGGCGGATGTCGGGCTAATCCTGACACACATGCGCGGGACTCCAGAGACATGGAAGCGGCTGCCGCATATTTTGGATCTGGTCGGAACGATCGGCAAGGAGCTTGAGTCCAGTGTCGCCCGCGCGGTCGGCGCGGGCATCGACCGCCGGCGCATCGTAGTGGATCCCGGTCTGGAATTGGGGAAGCGGGGCGACGAAAACTATCAAATTCTCATCCAACTCGACCGTCTGGCGGCCCTGGGCCAGCCGCTGCTCTTAAGCCCTTCGCGGAAGCACTTTCTGACCGGGTCGGTGCGAACGCCGGACGAGGCCATGATCTACGCGGCGGCGGCGGCCTCGACGCTGGCCATTTGCGGCGGCGCTCACATTCTGCGTGTCCACGAGGTGAGCGCCCTCAGGCAAGTCGCCGCGGCGGCGGATCACATTTTCGAGCTGCAGCCCTGAGGCCAGGTCGCCCGGCTCACAATTTATTCAAGCCATGCGGCGCGGCGATCTTATAGGCCTCGGCCAGCCAAAAAGCAATCGGGTCGGGTGGTTAGAGGGTTTTCGATGATGATATGGCCCGCGGCCGAAGCGCTGATGCTCTAGAGCATTTTCAGGAATGACATAGACCACCCACGGGGGGTGCCAGATCGCCTCCAAACCGAGCCGCGCACGTCAGGGGCTGTGAAAAATCGCCGAGTGTCGTCATTGGCGCGATGGTGTTGGCGAGGAGAGCTTGCGGTGGCTTCGTAGCCGGGCGATGGCTTCGTAGCCGAGTGTGGCGTCGGCGAAGATGGCAGGTCCGCTGGGGCGCCTCAAGGGCCCGGTGGGGGCCGTTTTGCGGCCGCTCTTGCGCCCTCATCCGCCTCTAGGCCGCCGCCGCGGCCGCCCTTGCCGCGGGCTTCCACGCCAGCCGGATCCATTGCGCGATGTTGTAGGCCAGCAGTGCCCACAGCAGCTCCGCTCGCGCCTTCCTCAACCCTCGCACTCGAAACTTGCGCACCCCCATGCGCTCCTTCAGCCAGGCGTTGGGAAATTCCGCCACCTCCGAGCGGCGCCGATACGCCGCCTTCGCCCGCTCGCTCTCCATCCACTTGCGATGCCGCGCCAGCAACGCGTCTTCTTCGCCGCGGCTGAGCGTTCGTCCCCGCTGGTAACTTCGCGGACAACATGGCAAGCGGTATGCGCACGACTGGCAGTCGGAACTTCGCGCCTGGTATTGCCGATACCTTCTGCCGCGCTTGCTCGATGCCCTCCGATAGGCCAGCGTCTTGTTGGCCGGACAAGCATAGGTGTCGCCAGCCTCGTTATAGATGAAAAACTTCGCTTCGAATCCGGCCGCGATGCCCGCCGCCCGCGCCGCCGCCGTCGAACCTTGCTGCGGCGACCGCGCCGGGGTCGCGTACTCGATGCGGGCCGCCTGCATCGTCGTAAGATTGGCGCGGCTGTTGTAGCCCATGTCCGCCAGCACTTGCCGCGGCTTTCGCCCCAGCCGCCGCTCCATGTCCGCCAGCGTTGGCTCGAGTTGTTGCGCGTCACTGGCGTTGTTGGTCAGCTCCACGCCCACCACAATCTTTTCTTTCGCGTCGATCGCCAGCTGCGCGTTGTAACCCGTCGCCCAGCCGCCGTTGGACTCGTGTTGCCGCCGCGCCTCGGGCTCGTTTTCGCTCACCCGCGCCTCCGCCACCCGCTCTTCGCCGCGCTTGGCCGCTTCCACTTGCCGCAACTGCTCCAGCGCTTGTTCCATGCGCTCAACTTTTTCGCGCGCCGCCCGCCGCCGCGCCGCTTGCCGCCGTTGGTTGCTCTCTTCGTCGCCGGCTTGCGCCGCCAGTTCCTCGACCACCGCGCGCGCTTGCTCGAGGTGTTTCTCGATCGTTCCGCGCCGCCGCTCCGAACTCGTCGAACCCTGCGAGCGCAGCCGCGTGCCGCCGGCCGCCACCTGCTCCAAATCAATCAACCCGGCTTGGCTGAGCACCGCCAGCACTTGCGTGAACATCTGCTCCAGCGCTTCGGCGTGACACACCCGAAAGTCCGACAAGGTGTGATGATTGACCACTTCCATCCCGCATCCCGCAGAGCCACTCCAGCTCGGGACGGTAGTCCATTTGCCGTTCGATTTCGCGCGCCGAACTGATGCCTTCCGAATAGGCCCAGATCCAGATCGCGACCAGCAGACGCGGGTCCCAGGCGGCTCGTCCGCCCTGATCGCGTTGGGTGCGCAAGGCGCCGGCAAAGCCGCTCAGATCGAGCCGTCCGCTGAGTTCCCAGATCGCCCGCACCGGATGATCGGCGCCCACCAGTTGCTCGACATCAATGGTGCGGAGTGTGAGTTGACGCCGATCGGGCCGGCGCAATTTCAGCCGCTCCATCGGGATCGCCGGCTCCACCGGGGACTCGCTGGCACGGTGCTGCTCGAGTTGGATCAGCGTGATTTGGTCGGCCATAACATCAAGGCGTTTCCAACCGCCCTGAGGTTATCCAAATCTTCTATTTTTTCCGGCTTTCTGGTGGGTTTTTTCACAGCCCCTCAGCAAGCGGCCCAGCCACATAACTGTCTCGAAAGCAACAGCACCGGCGAACTCTCCCGCCCCGCTACCTTACCGCCCGCAGCTCCTTTTCTGCCTCGGCGATCTGATCCGCAATGGCGGCGAAGACTTCCTCCATCACGCGCACCTGCGCCTTGGCCGTGCTCCAGTCATGTTGCTCGATCGATTCGCGCACGCCGGGGATCGTCTTCACGCCGTAGCCGGTGTAGAAACCCGGTGCGTACAGCGCGTGCTGATACCACTCTCGCTCGCCCGGCAGTCCCTCCGGGCGTCGCATGGCCTGCTCAACCTTGCGAAGCACGCGATTGACCTTCGAGAGATCTCCCTTGGGCCCGTCGCCGGAAAACGCCTGCTCGTAGACCGCTTCGTACGCCTTGGCTGCCTCGCTGATCTTCTTTCGTCCCCTCTTAAGGGGTTTTAACTCAAGCGCTACCCCGGGATCTTTCTTCCGCTTCTCCTCAAGCAACTCGTCCAGCTCATCGAGATAGACGCCGATCGTATCGGCGAGATTGGTGAACTCAAAAGGAATAACGTCGGCGTCGGCCAGGCGAGTCAAGACCATGGCATTGAACTGGGCCAAGGTGCGTCCGTAGACGAAGTCCGGGTCGCCGAAGCGGCGGTACCAGTCGAACGAATCATAGATCGAGTGGTAGACTCCTCCACCCGTACTCCGGAAGGCAAGATTCGCTGAAGCAACGGTGAGGTGATCGATGAAGACGGTGTAGTCGGACCCCGAGCCGAGCGCACTCATGCGCAGGTCGCGCCGGGTGTCGAGTTCCTTTTTCTTCTTGTCATCGTCGCCGGCATCGGCCATTCGTTTGTCCTTCATGACCGTCCAAAGGCTCTTGCCGCTATTGGGGTCGTTGAGGTCCTTGGTGGCTTGATTGAAAAAACGTTCCAGCGTGTGCGAACCGGCGATGCCCAGCACGCCCCGCCTATTGCTGTCGGTGTTGAGGTAGAAGACCGCCTTGGAGCGAAGCTCGTCGGCGTACTTCTCGCCCCACTCGGTCGAACCGATCAGCCCCCACTCCTCGGCATCCCAACTGGCGAGGATGATCGTGCGTTTCGGCTTCCAGCCCTGCTTGACCATCTCGGCGAGCGCGCGGGCGGTCTCCATCAGCGCGGCGTTGCCGCTCACCGGATCGCTCGCGCCGTTGACCCAGGCGTCATGATGATTACCGTAGATCACCCATTCCTCCGGGTACTCGCTGCCCGGAATGCGCGCGATCACGTTGTAGCCGGTCGGGATGGTCCAGTCGAACTTTACTCGCAGCCGCACCTTGGCCGGGCCCGGCCCCACGTGATAGGTGATGGGTAAAGCACCGCGCCAGGCCTTCGGCGCGACCTCGCCGCCGATGTTGCGCAGCAGCGGCAGCGCGTCGCCGTAGGAGATCGGCAAGACGGGAATCTTCGGCAGCGTCTTGGCTTCAGAGATCGCCAGCTTGCGTCCGCCCGGCTCCGAGCCCCAGCCCGGAGTCAGCGGGTCGCCAGGGTGTATCGGCATGTCCATCGTGCTGCCGCGCTGCACTCCGAACTCAGGCCGGTTCTGCCCCTTGGGATAGATGTCGTCGTTATAGTAGCCGTCATCCTTGGGATCGGAATAGATAATGCAGCCGATCGCGCCATGTTCGGCGGCCACCTTGGGCTTGATTCCGCGCCAGCCCCCCATATAACGAGCAATCACAATCTTGCCTTTGATCTCGACGCCCATCTCGCCGAGTTTCTTGTAGTCGTCCGGCATGCCGTAGTTGACGTACACCAACTGGCCGGTCACATCGCCGTCGGGCGAGTAGGCGTTGTAGGTGGGCAACTGCCCGGCGTCG
Organism: Bryobacterales bacterium; assembly: GCA_965238045.1. GTDB lineage: Bacteria > Acidobacteriota > Terriglobia > Bryobacterales > UBA6623 > CBDEGU01. Next base: position 96,862 of record CBDEGU010000007.1, read on the forward strand.
GATGAGTCCTTGTCTTCCGGGATGGCGGGCTCTTCGAGCTTCGCAACATATTTTTCGGGTGCCAGCAATTCCAAATGACGTTCGCGCGGAGTGGGCATGAGGCCCTCAAACTTGTGAAACTCGGCGCTCAGACCCCATTCCCGAAACTTGTCCAGAACGTACTGGGCGACATCGATGCCGGCCTGGCTGCCGGTATGGTGCGGCTCCGCGCTCATCACCCGGATGTACTCGCCGACGAGATCCGCGCTCGGGACGCGCATCAGTTTGGCTTCGAGCCCGCGCTGCTTTGCGCTGCTGTTTTTCGTGAAGCCGCGAAGCTGTTCCGCGGCATCTTGACCAGGAAGAATCGCCGCGCAGACCGCTGCGAGCACACACAGGATAAATTTCTTCATTGCCATGCATTCTACACGAGGCGGCCGCTGCGCGGACCACTCGATGTCGCGGACCACGGCGGCGTGATTCGAAACCTCTTACGGGGAAAGGCAGCAGGGTGAAGGCAGCCGCTTGGGCTTCCCGCTCGCCCGGGTTAGTATGAGAGGACCATGGAAACAGAAGGATGCGCTGAAGTTCGCCATGACTGGTCGATCGGGGAGATCCAAGGGATCTACACTGCTCCCTTGCCGGATCTAATCTACCGGGCCCAGACCGTTCACCGGGCTCACCACCGCGCGACCGAAGTACAGGGTTGCGCCCTGCTCAGCATCAAAACCGGCGGCTGCCCCGAAGATTGCGCCTACTGTCCCCAATCAGCCCACTACGACACGGGGACCGATGCCACGGGATTGTTGAGCGTGGCAGAGGCTCTCGGCGCGGCGGAAAAAGCACAACAAGAAGGCGCGACCCGTTTCTGCATGGGTGCCGCGTGGCGCGAGGCTCCCGAGGGCGAGGAGTTCGACCGTGTCGTCGAAATGGTGCGCGGCGTACGGCGGATGGGCATGGAGGCTTGCTGTACTCTCGGCATGCTTACCCAGCCCCAGGCCGACCGTCTGGCCGAGGCCGGCCTCACCGCATACAATCACAATCTGGATACGTCGCCGGAATTCTACGGCGAAATCATCTCGACGCGAAGCTACCAGGAACGGCTCGACACGCTGGCTCGCGTGCGCCGCGCGGGCGTGACGGTTTGTTCGGGCGGCATCATCGGCATGGGGGAACGCCGCGAGGACCGCTTCAGCCTGTTGCACCAGCTTGCCACGCAGTGCCCGCATCCCGAAAGCGTGCCCATCAATCTTCTGATGCGGGTCAAAGGAACGCCGCTAGCCGGCCAGCCCGCGCTGGACACTATCGAAATGGTTCGTATGATCGCCACGGCGAGGGTCTTGATGCCGAAGTCGATCGTCCGCCTCAGTGCCGGGCGAACCTCGCTCAGCGACGAGGCGCAGGCGTTGAGCTTTCTGGCCGGGGCGAATTCCATTTTCCTGGGTGAGCGGCTACTGACCGCGCCCAATCCCGAACTCGGCAGCGACCGGCGGCTGCTCGACAAATTGGGTATGCGCCTTAGTCCCGAGCCTGTCACCGAGACGGCGTGAAGACAAGGCCGCCGAAGCCCGAATTCCCGCGTTATGGACGCATCGCCTCGTTTCTGGGTTTCTTGCTATGATGAAAATCTCTAGCGGCGGACAGCAGGATACGCGTCGCTAGCGGCGGACAGCAGGATACGCGTCGCCTGCCAACCGCGATTCCAGCGCGTTACTGCCTTCCAGTGTTTACCCTAGAGCCAATTTCGTCCAGATCACGTTTTCATAGAAGAGGTATCCATGCTTGATCCAAACGCGGACCCGGCGACCGGCGCCGGGGGAGGGGCCGCGGCTGGCAAAGCGGAAAACTCCGCTGAGCCGTCCTTTGTTTCCAAGCTGATTCAGGGTTTCCGCTCCGGCGAATCCGGCAAGGAGGGCATCAGGACGCGGCGGCGCTTTGTCACCTTCGCCATCGCTGGTTTTCTCACAACGAACTTTCTGATGTTCTTGCGGTTCTTCTTCCCGCGAACCATCTTCGAGCCGAAAACCGTGTTTCGTATCGGCATGCCGGCCGATTTCGGTGTCGGGGTGGATACGAAATTTCAGAAGGCGCGGCGCATCTGGGTTGTCAAAAACACTGAGCGGCTGTTCGTGATCAACGCGATCTGCACGCATCTAGGCTGCACGCCGGACTGGAAAGAGTCAGAACAGAAATATAAGTGCCCCTGTCATGGCAGCGGTTATGATCCGGAAGGCATCAATTACGAGGGTCCGGCGCCCCGTCCCATGGACCGCGCTAGGGTAGAGATCGACCCCGAAGGCCAGATTGTCGTGGATACTAGTGTCACCTTTAAGTGGGAAAAAGGCAAGCGAAGCCAGTTTGATGATCCGGGTGCTTACGTCGCCATCTGATTCCGGATTCGAATCAGAAGCAAGGCGCGCGGCGCTCTCGTCGCGCCGCGTTTTCGGATCACGTCGCGCCAGGCGGTGATTCGTTTGCCGCCGGGATCTCGCATCGGTCGCGGCGACCGTCGAGAAAAGGAGCCAGATAGCATGGCGGAAGGAACAGTCAAGAAAGATCAGGGCGTGGACGCGGCCGATGGCAACGGGAGCAAGCTGCTCGGCTTGATTGATTCCAGCGTGATCAAGGAGAAGGCGGCGCAAGACCTGGCAGCGTTCAAGAAACCCACCAAGTCCGAGTTGTACAAGTCGATTTTTCGTGTCAAGCACGACGAAACGCCCCGCAGCCGCACACTCGGTGTTCTCAGTAATGTGTTCTTGCATCTGCATCCGGCGAAAATCAATCGGGACGCGGTCGCCTACAATTTTACTTGGGGCATGGGCGGTATCTCGTTCTACCTGTTCTGGGTGCTCACCTGGACGGGCGTGCTGCTGATGTTCTACTACCATCCGACGAAGGTGCAAGCCTTCCGCGATATCCTCTATCTGGAGCACGACGTGCCCTTCGGCAAGCTCCTGCGCAATATGCACCGCTGGGGCGCTCACGCGATGGTGCTGACCGTCTGGCTCCACATGTTCCGGGTCTTTCTCACGGGCTCCTATAAGAAACCGCGCCAGTTCAACTGGTCGGTGGGCGTGATTCTGCTTGTGCTGACCCTGCTGCTCTCGTTCACCGGCTATCTGCTGCCCGACGATCAGCTCGGTTTCTGGGCCGTCACCGTGGGCACGAACATGGCGCGTGCCAGTCCGATGTTGGGCCATGAAGGACCCTTCGGACTGATGATGGGCATGACGCCCTACAACGACGTGCGTTTCGCGCTGCTGGGAGGCTCCATCGTCGACTCCAATGCCCTCTTGCGCGCTTATATTTGGCACTGTGTCGCCATACCAGGATTCGCCGCGACGTTCATGATCGTGCACTTCTGGAGGATCCGCAAGGACGGCGGCATCTCGGGCCCCGCGCCCATGATGCTCGAGAGGGAGATCAAGCCGTTGCGAAAGATCTAGCGCCAGGATCGATTCTGTACGGTTGCGCTTACGAGGAGACAAGGTTTTATGGATTGGCATCAGCTTTGGACGATCATCTCCCTGCCCGACAATGTCCCGATTCTCGGGTTGATGGTTCTGATCCCGTTCTACAGTTGGTACGCCTTCCGCCAGGCGTTCGCCAACGACCGGCTGATCAAGAAACTGGAAGCGGATCCGGAAATGGCCAAGACCCATCACAGGAAAACGCAGCCTTTTCGGGAGGGCTGGGCCCGCGAGGTTTATGTCTGGCCCTACCTGCTGCGCATAGAATTCTTGTCCGCCATTATCGTGACCGCGATCTTGATGGTATGGTCGATCACTCTCGACGCGCCGCTGGAAGAGCCCGCCAATCCGTCGCTGACGATGAACCCGTCCAAGGCGCCCTGGTACTTCCTGGGGCTGCAGGAGATGCTCGTCTATTTTGATCCCTGGATTGCCGGCGTCATGATGCCGACTCTGATCGTCGTCGGCCTGCTCATCATTCCCTATATCGACACGAATCCGCTGGGGAATGGCTACTACACATACGCTCAGAGAAAATTCGCCATTTGGGCCTTCCTCTCTGGCTTTATTATTCTCTGGTGCTCCATGGTCGTGATCGGCACGCTGATTCGCGGACCCGGCTGGATGTGGTTCTGGCCCGGCCAGACTTGGGACCATAACCGTCTCATCTTCGAAATCAATCGCGATCTGCACGAGATTCTTGGGATGACCGACCCGCTGGTCTACGGCATCTTCGGCTTCCTGGTCGTGGCGGGATTCTATCTGGTTGCCGGTTACGGCGTGCATCGGATCATGTCCTGGAACGAGTTCAATCGCAAGATTCTGGCCCGCATGACGCTGCTGCAATATCTGACCATGAATTTTCTCCTCGTCACCATGATCGCGCTGCCGGTCAAGATGGCCGCGCGCCTGCTCTTTCGGATTAAGGACGTGTGGGTCACGCCCTGGTTTAATGTCTGACGCCCTTGCGGGTCAGCCCGCGCACCGATGAAATGGAACGGAGAATGAACGGACGAATTGCTCATGCCTGACAAACCGACACTCGAGCCGGATCCAGTAATAACGAAATCACTGAGCGTGCCGCTCATGGTATCGACGCTGATTCTGTCGCTCTCCCTCGTCTGGGCGCTCTACGACGAGGTCTATACCATGAGGCCCTGGAAAGGGTTTCAGAGCGACTTCCTCGAACTCTACTCGGCGCACTTGGGGAAACTGAAACCCCAGCAGGCCGGGCTTGAAAAGCAGATCAAGGAGTCGCCGGAATATCAGGATCTCCAGAAGCAACTCGATGAGGCCGAGGCCACGGCACGAGAACGCTCCGCCGAGATCGATCGTCTGGTGCGGCGGGGTGTTACGCCGCGCATGATTGCCGCCCGTCAGACATTCCAAATTCTGCGAACCGAAGCCGACGCGCAGATCTACTTGCTGGAAACCGCCGGCAACGAAGCGGCGAAGGAATCCCTGCGCCAGAATATCGAAGAAATCAAGCAGCGCGGCGTGGAAGTCAAGCTGGCGCTGGCCGACGGTTCCGGCGGCGCCGAGACCGTCACGATGAACTACGCCCAACTGGAGCAAGAATATCTCGGGCTCCAGCGACGGCGCGTCGAACTGCAAAAGGAACGGGCCGAGGTTCTGGCCCCGGCCAGCGGCCTTCGCGCGACGCGCGACGCGCTTCTCGCCGACCGCCTCAGCGGTCTCAGCGCACAGCAGATCGAAGGCCTGATCTCAAAGACGGACAGTTTTCAGATTGCGATCAAGCAGATTCATCTCAATGACATCGATCTGGTGGACCGCTGCCAGTCCTGCCACCTCGGTATTCTCGAGCCGCTCGAGATCAAGGCCGCCGATGTTGGGGGGCGAGCCGAGTTTGTTAGTCATCCGATTCCGGACCTGCTCAAGATTCACGACCCGGAGCAGTTCGGCTGTACCAGTTGTCACAACGGGAATGGCCGCGCCACGCGCTCGGCCGTCAAAGGCCACGGCCGCCACAAATTCTGGCTCTGGCCAATGTACGAAAAGGAAAATACGCAAGCCGGATGTCAGCAGTGCCATGCGCGCGAAATCATTACCGATTATGCCGGGGTTCTCAACAAGGGCCGCACCCTGTTCCTCAACAAGGGCTGCTGGGGCTGTCACCGCTTCGAGGGTTTCGACAAGGAGACCGAAGAACTCGCCGCCGTGCGCCAGAGCATGATTATTCTCAACAACGAGAGGACGACGAATGAGAAGGAGCGGCGCGAGAGCATCGAACAGGGCGATCAGGCTCCGGATCCGGACGAGTCCGACCGCTTATATGCCAGGGCCGGCTTCCTCCATCTGCGCAACAGCGTCATCGACGCCGAACTGGACGCGCTGAAGATCGAAGAGACGTCGCTGGTTCGAGAAGTCCGCAAGTTCGGGCCCAATCTGAAAGAAATCAAGGTCAAGGCGCGCAAGGAATGGGTGCCGGTTTGGATCAGCAACCCGCATGCATTCCGTCCAGGCGCTAAGATGCCCGAGTTCCGGCTGCAAGAAGACGAAGTCCAGAAAATCGCCGCCTATATTTGGCAGAACGCCATCGACGGCGCACTCGTTCAGCACCCGCCGGGCAACGCCGAACGGGGCAAGGAACTTTTCGAAATTCGCGGCTGCATGGGCTGCCATTCGATGGGCGAGGGCGACGAGAAGCAAGGCGACACGTTCGCCGCCAACCTCACCCGCGTGGGCGAGAAGACGACCTACAATTTCCTCGTCCGCTGGGTTCACGACCCCAGTGAGCTGACTCCGGATCCCAATGCCGATCCCGATCAGCCGCGGCTGATCCCGCTGATGCCCAATCTGCGGCTGAGCCTCGCTGAGTCACGGGACATTGCCAGCTATCTGGCCGCGCGGAAGACCGACGCCGCTTACCCGCCGGCCGATTTCATGGACGACCCGGAATTGGCCAAGGAAGGCATGACGCTGATCCGCCATTACGGCTGCGCCGGATGTCACGAGATACGAGGTCTGGAAACCGAGGGTCGTATCGGCACCGAGTTGACCGTCGAAGGCAGCAAGCCTGTCGAGAGGCTCGATTTCGCCCTGCTAACCCATCCGGCCGAACGCGAAGGCTGGTACAACCACAAGGGTTTCTTCGAGCACAAGTTGGCCGACCCCGCGGTCTTCGATCAAGGGAAGGTTCGCCCGCACCTTGAAAAGTTGCGGATGCCGAATTTCCATCTTTCCGGGGACGACGTTACCGCCCTGACGACGTTCCTTCTTGGGGCGGTTGATACGACGTTCCCCGAGCACTATCGCTACGAGCCCGAGGACGAGCGGCGTGCCGTGCAAGAGGGTTGGTGGATCGCCCGGCGCTATAACTGTGTCGGCTGTCACCAGATTTCCCTCACCGGCCGTACGGCTCTGATGGGGATTCCGCGCTATCAGGATCCGGACTGGCAGGAACAGCTTCCGCCCCAGCTCTTCACCCAGGGCGCGCGAGTCCAGCCGGACTGGCTCGTGGGCTTCCTGAATAATCCCGCGCTCAGCGAGACCGACATCCATCGCAACGGCATCCGCCAATATCTGCATGCCCGCATGCCTACGTTTAACTTTACCGAGCGGCAGGTCATGAAACTCACGACGTTCTTTGCCGCCAAGTCCTCGCAGCCGGTTGCCTATATTCCCAAGGAACTTGAGCCGCTGACACTGCGGGAGCTCGCTCTGGCCCGGCAGCTCTTTAGCAGCCGCGCGGCGCCATGCTTGAAGTGCCATATGACCGGCGACCCGGCGCACGACCGTACCGCGACGGCGCCGAATTTTCTGACTGCCGGCAGCCGTCTCAAGCCCGACTGGACCTACCGCTGGCTGCTGGAACCGGCCAAACTCGCGCCTGGCACTGCCATGCCGTCGGAGTTGTTCCGGCAAGAAGGCGACCGCTGGATCTTCGCTGGTCCTCTGCCCGCGTCTTTCGATGGCTATGAAAAAGACCATGCCCGGCTGCTGGTGCGCTATATGTTCCAGATGACCCCGGGCGAGGTCCGCCGGCTGGGCGTCGCGGGACAGTAAACGACTTACGGGCGCTCTTTGGCCCTCTATTTGCAAACGAAACTGCTATCCGAATAAGGAAGGTATTGAAATGACGAGATGCAACAGAGTGTTCGCCCTCATGACGGTAAGCCTGATCGCTATCGCTGCGGGCTGCGGTGGGGGTGGCGGAGATGAGGCCGCGCCCGCTGGCGGCGAAGCCGCCCCGTCCGCCGACTACTTCAAGGTCGATCCCCCCAAGGCCGCCACGATTACCGGCAAGGTTAACCTCGAAGGTGATCCTCCCAAGGTGCGCCCCATCAATATGAGCGCCGAACTGGACTGCAAAGAGCTGCATACGGGCACCGTTATGCCCGAGGTTGTCGTGGCGAAGGACGGCAAGCTGCAGAATGTTTTTGTTTGGGTCAAGAGCGGTCTCGGCGACAAGAAGTTCGAAGTTTCCTCCGAACCCGCTAGACTTGCCCAAAAGGGTTGCGTCTACGTGCCTCATGTCCTCGGTCTGCAGACGAACCAGCTCATCAAGATTGCCAACAATGATCCGTTGACTCACAATGTCCACCCTCTGCCCAGGAAGAACCGCGAGTGGAACAAGTCGCAATCGCCAGGCGCCTCGGAACTCGAGTACCAGTTTCCGCGCGTCGAACTGAAGCTGGCCGTCAAGTGCAATATCCATCCCTGGATGCGGTCGTACATCCATGTGGTCGAGCACCCGTTCTTCGCGGTCACCGGTGCGGATGGCACCTTCGAGATCAAGGGTCTCCCCGCCGGCACCTACACGATCGAAGCGGTTCACGAAAGGCTCGGAGAGCAAGAGGTTAGCGTGACCCTCGGCGAGGCGGAGTCCAAGGACGTTGAACTTACTTTCAAGGCTAGCTGATTCCGGCCGTGCCACGCCGGTCGCGTTGCACCGCTTTGCTGTGTTCACCGCCGCCTCGACGTTTTGTTTGCTCATCGCCGGGGCGCTGGTGACCAGCCGCGATGCGGGCCTTTCCGTGCCCGACTGGCCTCTCTCCTATGGCCAATGGATGCCGCCGATGATCGGTGGCATCTTTTACGAACACGGCCACAGGATGGTCGCCAGTTTTGTCGGCCTTTTGACGATTGTTCTCGCTCTCTGGCTCTGGCGCGCCGAATCTCGCCGCTGGGTCCGCCGTTTGGGATTCGCGGCCCTGGGCGCGGTCGTCGCGCAAGGGCTGCTCGGCGGCATGACGGTTCTCTTTCTGTTGCCAACCGCCGTCTCGGTCGGTCATGCTTGTCTGGCGCAGTTGTTTTTCTCTATGACCGTTGTCCTCGCGCTCGTTACCTCGCCGGGCTGGCATCGACCGCCTCCTCCCGGCCCGGATCCTACGCCGGACGCCAGGCGACCGTCGCTGAAGGCCCTCTGCGTCCTGGCCAGCGCGATGATCTTTGTGCAGCTATTGATGGGAGCGGCTTTCCGGCACAAGGGATTTGGCATCATCCCGCACTTGATCGGCGCCTGCGTCGTCGCCGCTGTTGTACTGTGGATCATGGCCCGCGTGGCGGCGACTCATTCCTCCCAAGCGGACATTTTCGGCTGGGCGCTCGCGATCAACGGACTGCTGATGCTCCAGCTCGTTCTCGGCGCGGGGGCCTACTGGATACGGGATATCACCCAGGATGCCCCACAGCCGCTGCCGCCGATGGTCGTTCTGACCGTTGCTCACGTTGTGCTTGGCGCCGTGCTTCTGGCTTGCAGCGTGGTCCTAACCTTCCAGACTTCGCGAGGCGCGAGGCGGAGTTTCGATGATCCGTCGCTCCAGCAGGCTCGGGTGACGACATGAGGCCTGAGTTTCCAGGCGTCCCCGCCCCAGCCGCTGCCGTCGCGACGGCGCCCAGGCCCGCTCTGGCGGACTTCCTCGAACTCACCAAACCCACCGTCGTCTGGCTTATTCTTCTCTCGACCGCCGTCGGCTTCTATCTCGCCTCGGCGGGACCGCTCGATGTGCTTTTGCTGCTGCACACGCTCGCCGGCACGGCGCTCCTAGCCGCCGGTACCGGAGCGCTGAACCAGTGGCTCGAACGAGGACTCGACGCCAAGATGCGGCGTACCAGGAACCGGCCCCTTCCCGCCGGGCGCCTGCAGTCCCGGCCGGCGTTCTGGTTCGGCGTCGCGCTCTCGGTTGCTGGCGTAGCCTACCTCTTGGCGGCGGTCAATTCACTTGCCGCCCTCACCGGTTTTCTCACTCTGGCCTCGTACCTGGGCCTCTACACGCCGCTGAAGACGCGTACTCCGCTAGCGACTTTCGTCGGAGCGTTTCCCGGCGCGGCGCCTCCTTTGATCGGCTGGGCGGCGGCTGCTGGCCACATCGGCCTGGAAGGCTGGCTAATCTTCGCCATCCTCTTTCTGTGGCAGTTTCCCCACTTCTACGCGATTGCCTGGATCTACCGGGAAGACTACGGCCGCGCGGGAATCCGGATGCTGCCGGTCATCGAACCCGATGGCGTTTCCACCGGACGGCGGATCATCTGGTACGCCGCGGTCCTAGTGCCCATCAGCCTGGCGCCGAGCCTGGCCGGGATGACCGGCAAGTTCTACTTCGTCGCCGCTCTGCTGCTCAGTACCGCCTACTTGGCGAGCGGTCTGCGAACGGCCAGCGCCAAGACCACGATCCAGGCCCGCAAGCTCCTCCGCACCTCTGTCCTCTACTTGCCCCTGCTCTACGTTTTCCTCGTCCTCGATAAGACCTAGACGAAACTTCCCGCCGCTTAAGGGCCGCGGCTCGTCGAAGGTTCGCGCTGTGTATTGTGTGGAGGGGTTGGCGGCGCTGCTAGCCGCGCGACCAGAGCCGCGGCACGTAGCGGCCCAGCAGGAACCCCGCCAGCGTCGTGGCCAGGGCCAGTCCCAAATGGGCCAGCACGATGTGAGGAGCGGTGTGCAGGTTGCACCCGACATGCAGCACCGTCATTCCGACCAAACCCGAGAGCAGTCCGGCCCCGGCCCCGGCGATGTCCGATGACAGGATCGCGCCCCGCCGCAGCAGCCACAGAATGAGACCCGCCGCCGGAAACGAGAACATCAGTCCCATGCCGAAGCACTGCCAGAGGTTTGGCAGCACGCTTCCGGTCACGTCCCAGGGAAACAGCATCGCCACCACCAGTAAAAGCGACACGAGTACGAGCAGAAACATTCTCGCGGGCGTGATCAGGCGCCTTGTTCCAGGGATCATCTCCCGGCTCAGAGCGCTCGAGAGCAGCGTCACGGCCACGCCGATCAGTCCAGTCACGACCGTGAACTCGACTGCTCCCATGGCCAGACCGCCCCGCATGCCGGAGACGAAAACAAAGGAGGCCGAGATCGCGCTGAAAACCAAGATGAACACGGCCGTCAGCTTCCAAACGCTCGGCACCGGCGAGACCGGCTCCAGCGAATCCACAATCGACGAGATGATATTGTTCTTGACCTCAGCTCCGACCGCGGCGGGCGGCTCGCCGCCGCTTAGGAACTCCCACAATGCGCGGCAGGCGGCGCACTTTTCCAAATGCTGCCGGATGGAGTCGGGCAGTGACCGCGAGCGGTGCTGTGCCAGGTTCTCAATTTGTACGCTAGCCTCTGGACACTTCATCCGCTGCTCCTCTTGGAGCGATAGGAATCCCCCAACACCTGTCTCAGTTTCGTGTAGGCACGATGGGCTCTCTGTTTGACCGCCCCTACGGTCGTACCGGTCGCCCCGGCCACCTCTTCCAGGCTCATTCCCGATATCTTCAGCATCCGAATCACTTCTTGCTGCTTGTCCGGCAATGCACGGACGGCGCGCCAGAGGTCGAAGTCGGGCGTGTTCGGCTGCGTCGGCGAGGGTTCGAACCCTTCGCTGCTCTCATCGAGCACATACTCGCGCGTGTCGATCCGATGTCTTCGGCGATAAGCGTCAATCCGCGTATGTCTCGCGATGGCGAAGATCCAAGGCAGCACGGGCGTTCCCGGACGGTGACTATGACGCGCCTTGTGGATGCGCAGCCAGCAGTCTTGCAGCATATCCTCCGCATAGGCGCGCTAGCGTCGGCTGCGCCGCTCCCTTCTTTACTTCGTCTGGCCGAGACATGAGGTTACGGGGTGAGGGCGGACTCGGCGCCCGGAAAACGCGTGAAGAACACAGGAACAGCGACGACCATCATGCCGTATCCGTCGCGCCGGAGCGGAGGAACCAGCCTGCAAGCGGACACTCCGCTCCGCACTTCTGTATTTCCGTGGCTCGGCGGTCTGTGCGATTGGGCTCGCGGCGTAATTCTTGCTGAAGTCCCGCTGCCGGTCGCCGCCCGCGCCGCGATGGACTCCAGGGTCACCGTCGGATTGCCTCGCGACCCGGCACTGGCCGCCACCAGAGATTCACCCGCTATTATAGGAAACCGGCCCCGCGGCCTGTCCGCCAGTGATCGTCCATTCGCCTTGAGAGCGCGGTCCGCCCCATCCTCTTCCTGCCAGGTGGAACCGGATCACGCTTGGAACATCAGGTTGGAGTACCAAAATAAATGAGAATAAGTGCTTGCCAAACCGCCAGTTTCACCGTATAATCTTAGCTATTCTCGCATCGCTGCCACCCCGATGCACCGGTGGCGGCCTTTTTAGACTCATTTCCCGCTTGAGTTCGCAGTCGTTTGAGAACACGTTAGAGTGCCTCCTGCACATGCTGGCGCGGTTACATCTCCGGCTTGCCGCCCGATGTAACCGAATCCAGAGCGGGGTAGTCTAATAGACCGGGCTCAAAACGACGATATAGAAAAAGTTTGCCGGGCGGAGAGCGCCGGCAGGTCAAAGGTGATTTATGGCAAAGCAAGCAGCGAAGGTGCTCACGAAAGCTCGGATCAGACGCTTCAAGGTGATCTTGGAAGAAAAAGCAGAGGAGACCCGCGGTAATCTCGGTTCGCTCAAAGCCGCGAACATGCTGGCTCGGGGGCAGGACCCGGTCGCTCTTGAGGATTTGCCCGTCCAAAGCCACGAAGAGTGGATTTTCCTCAATCGCAACAACATCGACGTCATGTTGTTGCGCGAGATAGAAGACGCGCTGACGCGAATAGACGGCGGCGGCTACGGAACCTGTTCCGAGTGCGACCAGCCCATTTCGAGCATGCGCTTGCGGGCTCTGCCCTGGGCGCGCTACTGCGTGCCTTGTCAGGAAGAGTTGTCCGACGATCCGGAGGAAAAGTCGAAACAGAGCCACCTGTATTCGTTCTGAACCGGTGGCCCACCGTTGTAGCGGCCCGGGGGGAGATTCCCGATGCGGTGGCGGCCGGTCCCCTCAGCTGTCTTCCTACTGAATGCGCGCCAGTTCCTTGAGGTCGAGTTTTCCCGTGTAGATGGCCATGCCGAGGGCCGCGTGCACGCCCATCTGGCCTAAGCGCCGAATCTCTTCGAGCGTCGTAATGCCTCCGGCGGCGGTAATCTCCCGCTCGGTGGCCCTCCGCAGCCGGGCGTACCAGTCCAAGTCCGTTCCTTCGAGCATGCCCTCCTTGTCGACATAGGTACACAGGAAGCCGCCGCAGTAGGGTTCCAGCTCCTCGATCACCTCTTCGGCCCGAAGATCGGTCGCCTCCCTCCAGCCTTTCACTACGATGTGTCCGCCCTGGGAGTCCAGGGCCAGAAGGATTTTCTCCCGGCCGATCGCCTGGCCCAGTGCCTCGAGAAACCGGTGATTGACGCCATTGCCGTCGTAGGCCGCCGTTCCGACAATGACCTTCGATGCGCCGGCCTCCACCAGCGCTTGCGCCCTCTCCACCGAGCGCACACCGCCCCCAACCCTGGTCACCGCGCTAGCCGCCAGTTCACGCACGATCGAATCATTCGACCCCGTGCCAATGGCGGCGTCGAGGTCGATCACTTGAATCTCGGGAAAGGCGGCGAACTTTTCGAGCATCCTGGCCGGGGAATCCCCTTCCAAAGCCTTCTTCCGTCCCTGAACCAACTGGACGACCTTGCCCCCCATCAGATCAATGCATGGAAGGATCATGATTTCCCCGTCCCCGCCCCTCTCGTGCGAACCGGTATGCCGTGCCCGGCGAGGATCTCCTTCAGCCCGTCCACCGTATAGGCGCCGTAGTGGAAGATCGAGGCCGCCAGTGCGGCGTCTGCTTCGCCTTCGCTCAGTACTTTGACGAAATCCTCGGGCTTCCCGCCCCCCCCGCTGGCGATCACCGGGATCTGCGTATTCCTCGATATCGCGCGGGTCAATTCGCAATCAAAGCCGATTTGGGTGCCGTCGCGGTCCATTGAGGTCAGCAGGATCTCGCCCGCTCCGAGCGCTTCTCCCCTCGCGGCCCACTCGACCGCATCCATGCCAGTGTCGGTCCGTCCTCCATAGGTGAATACATTCCACCCGCCCGCATCCCTCCGGCGGGCGTCGATCGCCAGCACGACCGCTTGCGCCCCGAACTCTTGGGAAAGTTCACCGAGCAGTTCCGGCCTCTCCACCGCCGCCGTATTCACCGAGACCTTGTCCGCGCCGACAACCAGGATCTTCCTGGCGTCCTTTACTGACCGTATGCCCCCGCCGACGGTGAGCGGGATGAAGACTTCCCGCGCCGTACGCTCCACCAGGTCGCGCATGATGTCGCGCCGGTCGCTCGATGCCGTGATGTCGAGAAAGACCAGTTCGTCGGCTCCGTCGCGGTTGTAGGCGTTCGCCAGCTCGACCGGGTCTCCGGCATCGCGCAGCCCGACGAAATGGACGCCCTTGACGACCCGGCCCGCTTGAACATCGAGGCAAGGGATAATGCGCTTCGCTAGCATTCCAGAAAATTCCGCATGATCCGCTGGCCGGCCGCGCCCGATTTCTCCGGGTGAAACTGAACCGCGTACACGTTGTCCGACTCCAGGGCCGAGGTATAGCGCACTCCATACACGCTGTGCGCGGCGGCGCGCTCGCCGGCCGCTTCGGTTGGGACATAGTAGCTGTGAGCGAAATACACGTAGGGATGCTCTTCCAGACCGGCCAGCAGCTTCGGCCGGCCTCTCGGCTCGAGCTGGTTCCAGCCCATTTGCGGCACCCGCGCTTCGGCCGCGAAACGCTTGACTTCTCCAGGATAGATGCCCAGCCCGCGCAGTTCCGGCGCTTCCTCACTTTTCTCAAACAAGAGGTGCAGGCCCAAACAGATGCCCAGGAACGGCACCCCGGCGGCGATGCGTTCCTTCAGCGTCTGGCGCACGCCGAGCGCGTCGAGCGAGCGAATCAGCTGTCCGAAATGTCCCACGCCCGGCAGGATGATCCGGTCGGCCCTCGCCAGTCCGCCGCTCTCGCGGACGATCTCGTAGCTGACTCCTAGCGCGTCCAGCGTGTTTTCCACCGACCTGAGATTGCCGGCTCCGTAATCGAAAATCGCGATCATGCCTGCTCCGCCATCCAGACCGCCGTCAGGCTTCTCTCGAGGCTTTTTCCAGCAGTCCCTTGGTGCTCGGGAGCTGGTCCTTAAGCCTGGCATCCTTCGAGCAGCCGTATCGCATCGCCCGCGCGAAGCACTTGAAAATCGCCTCGATCTTGTGATGGCTCGATCGGCCGTACATCACTCGCGCATGCAGGTTCGCGCCGCAATGCGTCACGAAGCCGTCGAAGAAATCCTCCAGCAATTCAACCTGCAAGTCTCCGACGAGCCGGAACCGCACCGGCGCGTGATAGGCTAGCGCGGGCCGGCCGCCCAGATCCACCGCGACCACCGCCAGCGTTTCATCCATCGGCAGAACAAAGTATCCCGCGCGATTGATGCCGACCCGGTCTCCGAGCGCCTTGGCGAAACATTGCCCCAGCACGATGCCTGCGTCTTCGACCGTGTGATGCTGATCCACGTCGAGATCGCCCGTGGCTTCCAGGTCGAGGTCAAATCCGCCGTGCCTGGTAAACAGTTCCAGCATGTGGTCGAAAAAGCGAATGCCGGTCGCAATCTTGTAGCGTCCCCTGCCCTCGATGCGCAGTTTGGCCCGAATCTGGGTCTCCTTAGTCATTCGTTCGATTGTGGCGACTCTCATCTCTGTATCCCCTGGCGGCCTTGGACCTTGCGCGCGGGTACGGCTCGAACGTGCCCGCTAGTCCTCACTCCCGACGATCTGTTCAAGGCTCGCCAGGAGCCGTTCGGTCTGCTTTCTGGTACCTGCGGTGATTCGTGCTGTGCCGGCAAGATCCCCGCCGCGGTCCCGAATCAAGATCCCTTGTTGCCGCAAGGTTTCGCAAATCTGTTTCGACCGCTCGCCGAAGCGCGCCAGCACGAAATTCGCCCGGCTCGGAAAATACCCCACGCCCAGCCGGTCCAGGCCTTCGCACAACATCCGCCGGGCATCGAGCGCCTCGGCCACGTACTCTCGAACATAGTCCTGATCGCCGACGGCTTCGGCGGCGCAGGCCGCCGCCAGAGCGTTGACGCTGTAAGGGGATTGCCCCTTGCTCACGAGCGCGATGTTCTCGGCTTGCGAGAGCAGGCAGCCAATACGAAAACCCGCCATGCCGTACGCCTTCGAGAAAGTGCGGCTGACGAAGAGATTCGGATAGGCGTCGAGCAACCCGAGCGCCGTCACGCCGTGGAACTCGAAATAGGCCTCGTCGATCAGTACCGCCGCGTCACCGGCGCTGGCGAGAAGTTTCTCGATCTCCGCCAGCCCGATCGCTCCTCCGGTCGGATTATTGGGATTCGAGATCAGCACCGCCCGGGTTCGTTGGCTGATCGACTCGATCAATGCCTCGAGCGGGAAGGCGAGTTCAGGCAGCTGGTAGGGGACCGCCCGCGGTTCGGCGCCGGCGAGTTCAGTGTAGAAACGGTACATCGAGTAGGCGGGCGAGGGGATCAGCACCTCGTCGCCCGCCTCCACATAGGTGCTGATCAGGCAGTGAATGGCCTCGTCGGTACCGTTAGTTAGCAGCAGACGGTCCGGCGGCACGCGCAGGAATCCGGCCAGCACCTCCACCGTCTCGGAATACTCCGGATAGGTTGCGAAAAAATCCGGTTCCATCAAGCGCGCGATCAACGAGACGACTTTCGGCGAACAGCCGACGGTGTTTTCGTTGAAGTCCAGCCGCAGCTTGCCGCGCCGTCCGCCGGTCGGGGGCGAATAGGGAGCCATGCGCTCGACGGCCCGGCGCGGTTTTGGACGCGAGATGGTCATTGTCTCACTCCTCAATGCGCACCTCGATCGAACGCGCGTGAGCCTCCAAACCTTCGGCCCGGGCGAGCGTCGTAATCGCCGGCGCGAGCTTTCGCAAGCCGGGCTCGGTGAGTTTCTGCACCGAAATGAGCTTCACGTAATCGAGCACCGACAAGCCGCCGCGAAGCCGCGCCGCGCCGGCGGTCGGCAGTACGTGATTGGGCCCCGAAGCGTAATCACCCGCCGCTTCGGGACTCCATTCCCCGATGAATACGCTCCCGGCGTTTTGCACGTTCTTCAACAGCGATTCATCGGGAATCGAGAGATGTTCGGGCGCGAAGCGATTGGCAATCTCGACCGCTTCCTCGATCGATCTCGTGATGATCACCGCCGCATTGCGCTCGATCGACTGCCGGGCGACCCTGGCGGTGGGCAGCGACGCGAGCTGTTTGCTAATCTCCTTCGAGACCTGTTCGGCCAGCCGCTTCGAGGTGGTTAGCAGCACGGCGCTGGCATCGGGGTCATGTTCAGCCTGCGCCAGCATATCGGCCGCCAGAATGCGCGCCTCTTTCCGGGCCGCGCCCTTGGGTGCGATCAGCAGAATTTCGCTCGGCCCAGCGATGAAGTCGATCCCTACCACGCCCGCCAGCAGCTTCTTCGCCGCCGCCACGTAAACATTACCCGGACCGACGATGCGTTCGGCTCGCGGCACGGTATCGGTTCCAAACGCGAATGCGGCAATGGCCTGCGCCCCCCCCATGTGAAAGAAATTCTCGACGCCGAGCCGGCCCGCGGTCCCCAAAGTTTCCAGCGACGATCCCGGCGATGCCACCAAAACCGACTTGACCCCCGCCACCTGTGCCGGGATCACGGTCATCATCAGGGTCGACGGCAGCGGATAGCGCCCACCCGGCACATAGGCACCCACCGATTCCAGCGGGCGCACGATCTGCCCCAGCCGCACGCCGCGCTCGGTCGTCTTCATCCAGCTCTGGGGCATCTGCAACCGGGCGAATTTCCGCACCTGGGCCGACGCCGTGTCCAGTGAGCGGCGGAACTCCCGGTCGAGCCGGCCCGAGGCGTCGGCAAGCTCCGCCACCGGGACCCGCACCGAATCCCGCGCCAGCCCGTCGAAGCGCCGGGCGTAGGCCAGCAGACCCGCGTCGCCGCGTTTCTCGACCGCCTCCAGAATGGGAGCGACCACTGACTCGGCCCGGCCCAGACGCAGCTGCCTCGTATCGAGCAGACGCTGCATCGCTTTCGAGTCCGTGCTGGCGATGGTTCTTAGCATCCGAAATTTCACCCTTAAGAACGAGTTACGGAAAACAAACAATCCCCTTCCGAAACTGCCGTGTGTTTCCGTGGCGTTGAAGAATCAATGAGTTAGCTCAGCCGCGGATTCCTGGTCTTCTCATATACGGATTCAGGATCGTAAGCGGGTTCTTCGAACTGTTGCCACTCTCCATCCTCGAGGCGGCGGTAGAAACAGCTTCGGAACCCATTATGGCAAACGCCTGGTCCCAGCGACTCGGCCCGAACCAGTACGGTGTCTTCGTCGCAGTCCACGAAAATCTCCTTGACCAGCAAATAGTGACCCGACGTGCCGCCTTTGAGCCACAGCTCGTCGCGCGAGCGGCTGTAGAAAGTCACCTTCCCGGTCTCGCACGTCTTGTCGAAGGCCGCTTGGTTCATGAATCCAACCATCAGCACCCGCCCGTCCCCGGCGTCTTGGACTACCGCCGGCACCAATCCGTCTAATTTCGAGAAATCCAGTTTCACAAGTTTCACCCGTTCTATTCGCGCCCGCAATAAAAAAGCCCGCCCGGCTCGAAGCCGGCGGGCCAGTCTTTCAGCCAATATCAGATCGAAGGATTACGGCATGAAAGGGTCCCACCGGCTGATGACCCCGTGGTGATGGGCATGAGGATGGCGACCGTGCTGCAATCCGAAAAGCATCAACCCTAAGTATATCCGCAAAATCCCGCCCGCGTCAAAGCTGCCACCCCCAGTTTGTTCTCCTTGCCGCCGCTTCCCCGCGCCGCTTCCCCGCGCCGGAACCTGCCTCGGAACCCTTCCCCAAAATGTGCCCTCGGCCGATGGGCCCGGGAACGGCCTCGCCGGGCGCTAGGCGCCGCTAGCCATCTCAGAGCGGCCTTGCAACGGCGATATAGGGGCCCTCGGGCGACGACACGCCGTCAATCACGATGCGCACGCCCAAATCTCCATCCGCGGCGCTCTCCGGCACTCGCACGACGAGTTGATAGAGGCCCGCGCAGCAGGGCGCCAGGCCGGCATAGAAGATGTCTTCGGCCCCCAGTTCCATCCCTCCAAAAGCGACGCGAACTGACTGCGTCGCCAACGGCGCCAGAGGGTTGTCCGCGTTCACATATGGGGGGATCTCTCCAGCTTCGTATGAGGGCCGCGTCGGCCCAAACCCAGTGCCAAACAAGCTGATCGTTTCACCAGGAGCGGCCGGGGTGGTCTCCACTCCCTCGCCGAACAGTCCCGCTGCGCCCACCAGACCGGGACCGCCTTGGTGAAACGCGGCAATCGGGTTTCGTCCGTCGTCGCGGTTCACAAAATCGAAGAAGGCTGGGGTGGTCGCGACGATGTCGACCGGCCTGGGCTGGCTGCGAACTTCATTTGTAGTGCCGCAGCTTCGCACGGCGACGACGCTGGCGGGACTCAGCCCTCCCAGATGAGGAACCTGTAGATTGATCTGACCCGGCAGTACAGCCAGAAGCGGAGACCGCTCCCCGTCAATCTCG
This sequence comes from Bryobacterales bacterium, assembly GCA_965238045.1. Classification (GTDB taxonomy): domain Bacteria; phylum Acidobacteriota; class Terriglobia; order Bryobacterales; family UBA6623; genus CBDEGU01. The sequence continues at coordinate 116,163 of CBDEGU010000007.1, forward strand.
ACACAGGTACCCGCTAGCTGCGTGCTGACCCGTCCGGTGCTGTCGAGGGCCGCAACCAGCGCCGCCACGCCCGAACGCGCAAACTCCTGGCCGTAGATCGTAACCAGCGCATAGGCCGTAACCGTGCGCACGACGGGCGTTCCGGTCGCCAAGACGATGCCGCCCTCGTTGATCGACAGCTGAGCCACACCAGCCGGGTCCGGCTCGATACTTGCCTCAATGGTATAGACAACATCGCCGGTGTGGCGCCTGTCCCCGTTGGCCGCGTTGCCCGCCGCGGCAAAGCGCACACGCCCAATATCTTCCGATGGGGCGGTCCAGTGCATCAGAAACGAACCGATCTCGCCCGTCGTGGGAAGCGTGTGAGTTGCCCATTGCAGCGGAGCGGACGCGCACGGGCTGATCTTGTCGCTCTCCTTCACTTGAACCGACGGCTCGGCGGCTGTGAACGACCCGGCAAGGTCACAGCCGTCCGTGGTGCGGGCGGTCAACTCAAACCCCCATCGAAGGGCGTTGGGGTCCTCGATTCTCACTTCGACCGGCATGATCTCGCCCGGCCGGTAGCGGTACTCTCCTATCGGCATCCCGCCAAGCAGGATGCTCACCCGGCCCGGCCCTGTGTTGACCTGCCCGACGTGGCAACTGCTCTGAGCGCAGCCGCCTTCTCCCGGAAAGTCTCCCCCGGTCGCACCGGCCGGCGCGCCGTCTTCGCGGGAAAGCAGCAATCCGGGCCAGCTCACCAGCAGCGTGCTCAGCACGGTCAACGCGAGCCGTCCGATCTTCATGAAGGTCTTTCCGCGCCCGCCCAGCCCGATGCCTACCAGCCGTCGGCGTAACGCGACCGGTACGGGTCCGCTCCAGCCGAGATCACTCCGTTGGGGCTCATCACCACCGCCACCGGCGCCGACCCGCTGTTCCATTCGCTCCGGCGTTCGATCTCGTGGCCCCACTCCTTGAGCTTGGCCTCCACCACTGCGGTGAATCGCACGTCGAGCAAAAGCAGATTCGGATCCATCGCATGGTCGTCAAAGCTGGCGACCAAATGGCGCGTCTGAACCCGTGGCGCCTCGACCGCCGCCTGAGGCTGCAAGCCGAACTCCACGATCGCCAGCATCACTTGCAGCAAAGCCTGGTCCTGCTGGTCGCCGCCCGGGGTCGAAAGGGCGATCAGCGGCTCGCCTCCGCGCGTCACGATCGTGGGCGAGAGCGTAATGCGCGGCCGCTTGCCCGGCGCGACGACATTCGGATGATCGGGAATCATCACGAAACTCTGGGCGCGCTGCGTGAGCGGGATACCCGTGTCGCCCGCGATCACCGACGGCATCCAGGCGCCTGATGGCGTGGAGGAAAACATCATTCCGCTACTGTCGATCAGGTTCAGGCAGGTCGTGTCTTTCGAGGCCAGCGCGTCGGTCAGCGGCCGCAACTGTCCTGCCCAGAGCGACGGGTGCGGGGGCGTGCCCTCACCGAATTTCCCCGGACGAAATTCAGCCGACGCCCGCGCCGGATCGATCAGCTTCCGCCGCCGCGCCGCGTACTCCTTGCTCAGCAGTTCTCTGGGAATATCCACGAATTTCGGATCGGCATAGTAGGTGTCCCGATCGGCGTACGCCAGCTTGAGGGCCTCGACGATAGTATGGATATATTCCGGTGCATTCCAGCCCATCGAGCGCAGATCATAGCCTTCGAGCAAATTGAGGGCCTCGATCATCACCGGTCCTTGCGTCCAGAACCCGCTCTTGTAGACCCCGAATCCCCGATAAGTCGTCCGCTCCGGCTGCTCGACTTCGAGCCGGAAGGCGGCCATGTCCTCGTACCGCAGCAACCCTCCGTTCTGGCGGCAGAACTCACCGATGCGGCGCGCAATGTCACCCCGATAGAAGAAGTCGCGCACCGCGTCGATCGCCCTTTCCCGCCCCGCTCCCTCCGCCAGCGCCTTCTTCTCGGCTCCCACCATCGCGCGAAGCGTGCGGGCCAGATCCGGTTGCCGGAAGATACTCCCCACGCGAGGCGCCCGCCCTCCGGGCATAAACACCTTTTGCGAGGTTGGAAAGAGCCGGAAAATTCTCGCCGACTGGGCGATTGACGACGCCCGCAGCCGGTCCAGTGGCAGCCGCTCGGCAAGGTCGATCGCCGGCCGAGCCACCTCGGAAAACGATTTCGTGCCAAAATCTCTCAGCGCCAGTAATCCCCCATCGACCATGCCAGGGACCAGCACCGGCAACATGCCATACGACGGAATCGGACCGTTCTTCCTGCCGCGCCTGAGCGCTTCCTGATCAAATTCGGCATTTCCCCGCGGGCTCTCAAAAACCGCGCGGGTCATCTTCGCCGGGGCCGTCCCCAATCCTGAGATCGAGTGGACCTTGCCGTCTTTCGTCCGGATGAGAATCGGCGCCTCTCCGCCAAAGCCAAAATGCGAGAATTCCGACACGGCGCCGGCGAAGAGCCCGGCCACGCCCGCGTCGACCGCATTGCCTCGCGCGTGAAAGATCCGCATCGACGCCTCGGTCACCAGCGGAGTGCCGGCGGCTACCGCTGCCCTGGTGCCCCGAACTACCGGCCGCATCAGCCGCCAGCTCTTCATATACTTAGGCGGCCGCGGCCGCTTCGCCGGGGACTGCTTAGGCGGGGACTGGGACCAGACCGGCGGCGCAAGCCAAATCCACGTGACTCCCGCGATTGCTGTCAACAGAAGAAACAAGCGTCTCATCAAGGGCTCCAAAGCGAGATGCCCGTCATCATAGCAGTCCATGTCCGTTTTGCTTCCCGAACGGATCCCGGCGGCCTCGCGCTTCCGGGCGAAACTCCTAGGCTCGGCCCCGTCCTGGGAGGCGAGACGAGACAAAATGAGACAGGGTATAACGGTATCGGCGACGGCTGGATCGGCCGATTTTCGGCCATGGGGGCGGCACAAAGTCCCGCGATTGTTTCGCGGGCAAAAACAGAAGACCAGGGCCGCCGCCTCGCGGCTGGCGACCCTGGTTGGGTAGTGCGGATAGTTGGAGGAATTCGAGGTTCGCGCCGAGAAACTAGTTCGTTTCGCTCCCCGGAGGCGGTCCGCGCCGCCGACCCCGGCCGCCGCCGAGAAAGACCGTGCCGGAGCCGTCTCCGCCCGGTCCCCTGCGTCCGCCGAAACCGCGCGACGGTCCGCCTGGACCGCCGGGACCGCCGGGACCCGCGAGCAAGTTCATGCCGACGGCCTGCTGGGCGACACCCATCAGGCTCAGCGCTTGCTGCAACTGGGCCAGCCGCTGCTGCTGGCTCTCATCGAGAACGAGCAGCGACGCGGCCCGGGACTCGTCCCGCAGCGTCTTCATCTGGTTTCTGAGATCGTGGATTTCGACCGTGAGCTGACCGGCGATGGCGGCGTTGGGGCTTTCCTGCCCCATCTCCTCGCGGAGCAGACGGCTTTTTTCGCCGATCTGCCGTATCAGGTCGCGAGAAGCCTCCCGCAGTGTCTGCTGGTTCGCCCGCAGGTCGGCGACCTGTTGTTCGGCGAGTCCCAGATGCTCAACGAGAACGCCAAAGCCAGAACCTCGCCGCCAGCGCCGAGATCCTGGATCGTCTTGAGCCCAGAGAGTGCCCATCGACAGAACGATGGTCATGCAAGCAATGAGTAGTTTCATGTGAGTTCTCCTGGACGCGGGGGGCATATTCGTTGACGGAAGAAATGGAACAGAGCATTGGTTCCCTCGCACGCCATATCCTTATCTGTCTATCTGTCTGATGAGACGGCCGGACCGCGACCGGGGCTACACCGCAGCGGTTAAATCAGCGTAAAAGCTGTTTAACAACTTCTTAACAAGGATCACTTGGCCAGCATCAGGATCAGATCAGGCTGTCGGGACCCCGGGGCCGGTCCAGCTTGCCGCCGAGTACCCCGTGTCGCCAAGTACTGCTGTGCGGCCATGAGACGGATGTGCCTCGCCAGGGAAAGTCAGGAACAAGGGAGGGCTGGAGACGAGCTAATCAAAAGGGGTCTGGAACGATTCCAACCGCCCCTCAACCGGGCTCGTGAAATGGCTCAGACCGATTCGGGAACCACAAACGGTTTGCGGTAACGGCGCGTGAGGTAGGAATTGGCCTCGTCATCGCCGGGGAAGTTCTCCCACGCCGAATCGAAAGTGAGTTTCCGTCCCGTGCGATAGGAGATGTTGCCCAGGTGGCAGAGAGCCGAGGAAAGGTGGCCTTCGAGAATCTCGGCGTTCAGCACCCTTCTCTCGCGGCTCTTGACGGCGTTGAGGAAGTTCTGGAAGTGCGACTCGCCACCGGACGCGGGCCTGCTTCCCGGACCCGGTTCGCCCTTCTCGCCCATGTAGGCCTTCCAGCCGTGGCGGCCCATCGTCACGTAGCCCTCGGTTCCATAGAAGATGTTGCCGACCGTGACGCCCTTCTCGTCGTTGGTGAGCAAGCCGCGCACCTCGAACACCAGCAGTGCGTCGTCGTACTCAAAGGTGGTGACCTGCGTGTTGGGCGTTTCCTGGTCGTCGTCGTACTGAAACTTGGCTCCGGCGCCGTGGATCTTTCGCGGCAGGTCGCTCTTTCCCAGGCCCCAACGGGCGATATCCATCTGGTGGATGCCCTGATTGCCCATGTCGGTCGTGCCGTAGTCCCAGAACCAGTGCCATTGATAGTGCAGGCGGTTGGAGTTGAACGGCCTCTCGGGGGCCGGCCCTAGCCACAGGTTATAGTCTAGTCCTTCGGGGACGGGCGAGTCGGGCACGCGGCCAATCGACTTGCGGCGTTTGTAGCACAGGGCTTTGGCCATATAGATCTTGCCGATGCCGCCCTCATGCAGGAACTTCATCGCTTCCTGCATGTCGACTTCGCTGCGGCTCTGGGTGCCGGTCTGCACGATGCGGTCGTATTTGCGGGCCGCTTCGACGATGCGGCGTCCTTCGCTGATGTTATGCGAGACCGGCTTTTCGACATACACGTCCTTGCCGGCCTGGCAGGCCCAGATGGCGGCCAGGGCGTGCCAGTGATCGGGCGTGGCAATCGAGACGAGGTCGATGTCCTTGTCGTCCATCACGCGCCGCAGGTCCTGCACGACCTTGGGCCTGGGTCCGCCGGCCTCTTCCACGATCTTCAAAGCCTTGCCGACCACATTGAGATCGGTGTCGCATATTGTGGTAACGACCGAATCCGGCGATGCGGTGAAACCCTTGACATGGCTGCGCCCGCGCCCGCGAACGCCAATCACCGCAACGCGCAGGCGCTCGCTCGGTAGTCGCGCTCCGGCGGCCGATGCGGCGCTCGCGCTCAAGGGGGCGGCCGCTGCCGCCACGGTATTTCTCAAGAAGGATCGACGGTCCATGAGGGATCTCCTAGCCCCCCACAATAGACGATTTTCCTTCCTGAGTCAAAGCCCCTAAACCGCCGGTAAGGGAGAGGCAACGGCGGGGCGACAGCAATTAGGGGGGCGAGACGGCGGGATTTGGGAGTGACGTTGTGTCCGGTAATGCCCGGTTTCTGGCGATTTTTTTTGGTTTTTTTTTGTGAGGGAGACGGCTGAGGCTGGGTCGGGGAAGGGTTCTTGGGCGATGGGTGCTGGGGTCGGGGCTGGTTTCGCGGCGGCGTTTTGTCCGGATTTGCCCGGATTTTCGGAACTTCGGACGACTGCGGGCGGGTTGAGGGGCTCGACGGTGTCTCGCCCCCTAGCTCCGCTGCATGGTCTGGCGGATGGGTTGCCGGCTGGCTGGGGTTGCTGGCCGCGGTTGCCGACTGGCTGGGCTGGCTAGCTTCGTTCTTTGTGGTGCTTGTTTTTCAAATTCAAAAAACTTTCAAAAAAGTGAGAGGCGCCTCTCGTTCCGACTATGTGATCCCGGCGGGCCGCTTCAGCCGGAAGTTGCAGGCGGTTCCGGGCGAAGGGTTCTCTGGCGCGGTCTTGCCGCGCAGTAGTCCCGCGCGGCGATGGTGCTCGACTGCGCTCGTAGCCCTTCGCGGTGGATGTCCACTTTCGAGAGCCGTCCGAAGACCCACCTTTGCGGTCACCCTCTCCTCTGTGATTCGAGGAGGTGATGAACCGCTGAGCGAGCTTTCTGTCCTGGCCAGGAAACGGTCGGGGGATCGCGGTGATCTATCCTTTCCGGTCGTTACGGGTATAGGCTAGCACGGGGTGTCAAGTGTTTTGGGGTGTTTTTTGCGTATGTTGTTGATTTGGCGGGGGTGAATTGTTGTGACTCGGCTGTTGGGGAGGGGGTGCGGCGGTGGGTGGCGGGCGCGGGGGATTCATGGTTTGCTGGGGCGGGAAAAGCCGCGGATCTCAAAACCGAGATCCTATAGTTGGTGCAGACCAGGATCTGTTGTGGAAGGGGGAGAATCGTCGTCGGGTCTGTGGAAATGTGGAAAACTCCACAGTGGCGGCGCCGCCAACTATGACAGGATGGCCCTACGGTTCCACGCAGGTGAAGCTAGCGGCGTCGTTGGGATCGCCCGAACCGTTGTACCGCGCTACCCGCGGATAAGGGCACAGGGGTCTGGTGAGTTCGACATGGCCCGCCACGACACGGGCCGCGTCCATGCGTTCGGGCGTCTCGCCGGCTTCAACCCAATTCACGAGGCGCGTGAAGGCGTCGAATTGGTCGACACCGAGGCCGCCGCGGCAGTGGAACATGCCGGGAACCATGTACAGGCGGAAGAAATCGCGTGTTTCCGGACCCGTCGTCTTCATCACGTCCTCGTAGTAGTTGACGGCCATCATCGGGTTGAGGGCGGCATCGGCCCAGCCAAAATACATCAGCATCTTGCCGCCGCTGTCGCGAAAACCGCTCAGGTCGGGCTGGACGGCGTCGAGGATCGAGCGAATGAAGCTCATGCGTTGCGGATCGTTATCGAAATCGAAGTTGCCCCAATCGAACTCCGGCTCGTCGGGCCGAAAAGCCATGTTGCGCAGGAAGGTCTCGGCGAAGACCTGCTGGACGGGGCGGCCGCTCTCATGGACGATCCAGCGATCCCAGCCGCTTGAACGGCGCGGCCCGCTGGGCGGGGCCGACTCGGCGCCGAGTGGCTGGCCGGGGAAAAGAGTCTCCCCGCCAGCAGTCACATCAGCGTATATCTTCGCCAGGGCGGAGATTTCGGCCAGCGTGAAACAGTCGCCCGCGGCGGCGCCCTCACATCGGGGCAGGTGCTCGGAGGGGTCGAAGTCGCAGGCTCGCGGATCTTCGATCAGCCCGTCTTCGAGGCCGTCGATCTTGTCGCAACGCGCATAGACCTTTTCGCCGAGCAGGTCGACTTTGGCGATCGAGAGCGGCGCCTCCGCCAGCGCTTGCTGAACCCAGATATAACCGATCATCGTGCGGCTGAAGTCGAGCACCGGCGCCCCGGCGAGGATTCCGTCGAAGTCCTCGGGAAAGCGCTGCGCGGACATCAGGCCTTGGCGGCCGCCGGTGGAACAGCCGTCCCAGTAGGAGTAATGCGCCGCGCCGCCGTAGTAGGCCGCGATCATTTTCTTGGCGGTTTGAACGGTGAGATGGACGGCGCGAAAACTATAGTCGATCTCCTTTTGCAAGTTGTTGAGAGCGAAGCTTCCCAGCGGCTCGACGCGGCGGTCGTGGCCCGTGTCGGTGTAGGTGGTCGCGAAGCCGCGGGAGAGGGCGTGCCGCGAAGCGCGGATGCGGTTTGGGGCGTCCGGCGAGGTGCCGGCATACCCTCCGTTGCCGTACATGTAGAGGCGCCGATTCCAAGCGGTGGGCAGGTCCACGGAAAACCGAATCTGAGGCGGGATCACGCCGAGCACGCGGCAGTGCTCCGGCGCATCTTCGGATGCTTCCATCAGGGTTGCCGAGATGATCGAATAGGCAGTTCCGGTGAGGGAAACGAGTCCTGGGCAAGCGGCCCTCGGGCGGGCCGTCATCTGGGTGTAGGGGACGGTGGAGTGATCGGCGTCCGCGAAGCTGCGCCCTCCCTGGGCGGCGGCGGACTGCGCGCCGAGGACGAGCGCGGCGGCAAGAACAATCGAGGGACCGCTGCGGCCGTGGTTCATGATGAGGACTAGTTTGGCAGAAAGCACGGCGGGGTGTGTACTCCGGCCAAGGCTTCGATATGCGCCTCAACGGCGTGGATCACCAGCCGGGGGAAGTGCCAGCATTCCAGCCGAGGCCGGTTCTCAACGGCCGACGTGGCTAAAGCCTTGGCTGATTTCCGCGGGGATAGCGGCTATGCTTTTTTGATGCGGCGGTATGGACGATTGATAGCGGAGGTCGGGCGACCTCAGTTTGTACCCCAGCGGGTCTCCACTGAGAACGACTTCAAAGAACTCATACGAGTTTGGGAAAACGCTCCGCATTTCGCCTTCGTCTTGAAACAACTCTGGAACGTCTGGCAAACCCGTGAACTCAAAAATGATCACCGGACGATTGCGGTTCAGCACGTCTTTGAGGCCTCTCAAGGCTAGTTTTTCGTAGCCTTCGATGTCCACCTTCATCAGACCGACCCCAGAGATGCCCATCTTCTCAAAATAGGTATCGCCCTTCATGATCTTCAGCTTCAAGGCCGCGGAGCCCTGGTTCTCACCTGCCTCGAGCACGAACGAACCGGCTCCTAAATTATCCCGGCTAGGCTCTTGAAAAGGAAGCTCCGCATCTCGCTCTCCTAGCCCCACCGGATGAATCACGATATTCGTAATTTCACTGGCTGCTACGGATTTCTTAAATCGCTCAAGGACGGGCACATAGGGGTCAAATGCGTGGACGGCATCCGCGTGTTTCGACATGTACAGACTATGCAACCCTGAGTTCGCGCCCACGTCGACGAAAACCAGATGGTCTCTATCTAAGATTTCAGCCGAGTGTTTCAGAAACGCGAGTTCCGCGGGCTCCCAGCTTCCGTAACAGAGGAGATATATGTCGGTCAATGACGACGTATCGCCGTAGTATGTCGTCCCAAAGTAGTCAATGGTAAACATTCGACCGGGCGCGATCGTACAATCGGGACTTGGCGTAACCCAGCGACCGACAAGCGCACTGGCAAAAACCGCTCTCGCCTGAGGAAGACTCAGCAACCAGTACGCGCCGGAGGCCAAGACGAGAAGAACGCCGATCGCCAGAATATTCTGTGCCAGTCGTTTCATTGCAGCCCTCTTGACCACGCCCGATGGCAGGCTATCGGCCGGCCAAAACCATGCGCGGTATGGCCCAGCTTAAACTGTTGGAAAGGGGGAGGTCTACCCGGGTTTGAGTTGCGGCCTTCCTGGCGCGGAACAGGACCGGTTGTCTCTCAGCCTGTCAACCCGCATTTCTCACCACACTTGTATGTGGCAAGGCAGGGATAAGAGGTGAGCGAGAATCGAGGGCTCTCATTCAGCTTGATGCCGGCGGGCTAGTTTGTCGTTGAGGGTGACGCCGAAGCCGGGACGCTCCGAGAGGGTGAGATATCCTTTGTCGATGGCCTCGGGCGGGTCGAGCAGCTCGGCTCGCCAGGGTACTTCGCCATGGGAAAACTCGAGAATCTGAAAGTTGGGGAGTCCGGCGCAGACCTGGGCCGCCGCAACGTTGCCGACCGGACTGGCCGGGCCATGGGGCGAGCAAGGAAGGCCGGCGGCTTCGGCCATGGCCGAGATTTTTTTGAGTTCGAGCATGCCGCCGCAATACTTCACATCGGGCATCAGAATGTCGGCGGCGCGGGCCTCGATGTAGCGCAAATTCTCCTCAACGCCGAAGAGGGATTCGCCCCCCGCGGTGGGAGCTTTGGCCTCGCGGTTGATGGCGGCCAGATCGCCGGGCGATTTTGAAACCTCTTCCAGCCAGAACAGATCCAGCGGCTCCATGCGGCGGGCGAGGTCGAGTCCGCCTGCGAGATCAAAATTACTGTGCGCGTCGATTAGCAAATCGCCACTCGGACCGAGAACTTCGCGGACGGCCCGGGCGCAGTCGATCCCTAGCTGGGTGTGGGCCTTGCGGCCGGCGGCGGTGGTCATCCGGTTCATGCCGTCGAACGGGGCGAGCTTAATGGCGTCGAATCCGGCGGCGGCGGCGCTGCGTGCCATGGCGGCGAAACCTTCAGGGGTGCGCTGCTCGGTGGACCGGTTGATGTTGGCGTAGTTGCGAATCTTGTCGCGCAGCTTGCCGCCGAAGAGCTGATAGGTTGGCACGCCGGCGACTTGGCCTTGCAAGTCGTAGAGGGCCTGTTCGATGGCGCTGAAGGCGCAGGAGGCCGAGCGGCGGTGGGCGGCGTGCTCGGGCCAGACCGATTGACGCAGCCACTCGATGTCGTAGATCGAGCGGCCTTGGATTCGCTCGAAGTATTCTTGGAGCTTGATGACCTGCGGATCGTCTTTGCCGGCGTGGGAGGCGTCGCCGATGCCGGTCAGCCCGGCGCTGGTCTGAAGACGCGCCAGGACCCAATTGCCGCGCCGGTTGACGCGCACGCGAATGATTTCGAGGCCCGTGACGAGGACCCTGGCGGCATGGCGGTCAGGCGGTGTGCCTGCGCCGCACGCGGTGAGGACAGCCGTGCTGGAGAGTAGAAATTGGCGGCGCGGCATCACAGGGAGATTGTACTGCTTCGAGGCGTGCGGTGGGAAGCAACGGTCGCTCGTGCCGGCGCTCCGGTCTGGCTAACGCGCCGGGATCACCGGCACCAGAATGTGCGACGGTCTGGCGCGGTCGTGATAGATCGTATTGAGGGCTTCGATTCGGCGGCGGTGATCGTTCAAGGGCTCGCCGGTATTGGGATTCACATCGAAGCGCGGGAAGTTGCTGCTTGAGATATCTACCCGCAGGCGGTGTCCTTTTTGAAAAATATTCGATGTGGGATAGAAGTGGATCGTGAACTGGTGGACGGTTCCCGGCTCCATGAGTTTTTCTTCGTTGATCGAATCGCGGAAGCGGGCGCGGAGGATGCCGTCGCCGATGTTCATATCGAAGCCGCCGGGATAGTCCTGGTTGGGCGGATGAACGTCGATGAGTTTGGCCGTGAAATCGGTATCCACCGCCGAGGAAGACGCCCAAAGCTCGACCTGCAATTCGCCGGTCACCTCGAGGTCCTGGGTCAGAGGCGCGGACTGGAACACGACGACGTCATTGCGCGCCGATAGCGGAAGGGGCGTCTGTGCGTTCCAGACGTGCGGCCCGCCTTTCTGGTCCCAGGCGCCCTGCAAGAGGATCCCCGTGTTTGAGGACGTATTGCCCCCGATGGTCGGAACCGGGTTTCGCGGATCGAATAGATAGGTTGTCGAGTGCTTGCCGGCGGCGGGCGGTGTCGGCGACAAGATTCCGTCCCCGTGCAGGTAGTACTTGGTGTATTGCGTGCGCGCCAGCGGCCACTCGTTTTCCTCGCGCCAGGAACCGCCGTGATTCTTGAAGCCGCGTTCGTCTTTGCGCTCGTCGCCTCCGCCCATGACGAAGATACGGACCTTGGTTTTGAAAGGCGCGCTCTTGCCCACTGCGTTGTCCTTGCCTTTGAGCCAGTGGTCGTACCACTGGAGGCGCCAGGCCAGCGGGTCGGCGATGGGGGCTTGGGGGCCGAAGCTGACCTGTCCGTGGGCGGACTCGCCCTGGCGGCCGTGAATCCAGGGCCCCATGATGAGGTAGACCGGTTGGGTGAGCTTCGAGCTCAGTACGCGATAGTTCGCTGTGGTGTTGCTGGCCCAGGAATCGTACCAACCGCCGACCAAGTAGACGGGGATGTCCTTGTAGCGCTGGGGAAAGTCGATGATATTGTTTTGCTCCCAGAAGGGACCATTCGCGCCGTTCTTCATGCCGTCGACGAGCCAGTCTTCGTATTCGGGAATGAGCTTCAGGGGTGTCGTGCCGCGGCGGAGGGGGAGCTGGAGCAGGTAATCGCGGCGGTTCTCCATCATCTCGCGCAGTACGGCGGCGGTGGCCCGATCGCGGCTCTGCCTGCTGCCTCGCGGACCGGCGATGGAGTAGATCCAGTTCCAGAAGCGCAACTCGAACGCGCCACCGTTGCGCATGCTGGCATAGCCGAGGTTCGACATCGCGTCGACGGGGATGACGGTGACGAGATTCGGCGGTTGGGCCATCGCCATGGCGTGCTGGGTGCCACCGACGTAGGAGGTGCCGATCATGCCGATCTTGCCGTTGGACCAGGACTGGCGGCCGATCCAGCCGGCGAGGTCGAAACCGTCGCGGCCGCCGTCGTTGAGCATGTGCCAGACACCTTCGGATTTGTAGCGTCCGCGAGTGTCCTGGGCGACGAAGGCGTAGCCGTGAGAGGCGTAGTAGCGGCCTAGCTTCGCCGTGCCCGAAGTATCTTTGCTGTAAGGCGTGCGGGTCAGAATGACCGGGAACTTGCCATCGACAAGCGCGCCGTCGCTGGCCGGCAGATAAACGTCGGTAGCGAGCCTGACGCCATCGCGCATCGGCGCCATGACGTCCTTGATTACGATGAAGCCGAAAGGGCCGCGGCTGTCGGCAAGGCCCGAGGAAGGGGCAAGCGCGGTGAGAAGGATCAGGAGGAGCAGGAATGGGCGGACTGGAAAATATCTTGCCCGATGATTTGACATATGGCTCTTGAGTCGCTGACTACAAGGATTATTCCGCGATCTAGTCACTGCTTCGAGCAGACGCCGACTCATTCGGGCTCCAGAGGGTCTCGGTGGCGCCGAGGACGGCGCATACTTGGCGGCTCCAGACGAAGAACGCGTCGCTGAGGCGGTTCAGGTAACGGATGGTCTCGGGCGGTACCGGCTCCTGGCGGGATAGGGAGAGGATCAGGCGCTCGGCGCGCCGACAAACGGTGCGGCAGATGTGGAGGTCGGTATTCAAGCGGCAACCGCCGGGGAGCACGAACGAGGGCAACCGTTCGAGTTGCGCGTTGGCCTGGTCGATTTCGGTTTCGAGTTGCTCGACATCGGCCGCGGTGACGGTGGGTTGTTTCGGGCCGGCGTCGCCGGGGCTGGCCGCGAGGATGGAGCCGAGGTTGAATAGCTCGTGCTGCACGCGCAGGAGAATCGCGCCGACGCGGGCGATCTCTCGGTGGCCGGAGGCGAGATCCTGGGCCGAAACACAGGCGGCGCCGATGAAGGCGCTGAGTTCGTCAATGGTTCCGTAGGCGCAGATGCGGGGATGGTCTTTGGGTATGCGTTTGCCGCCCGCGAGACTGGTCTCTCCGAGATCGCCCCGGCGGGTGTAGATGCGGTTGAGCGAGAGCTTGGGTTCGTTGAAGGTTTGCCCGGCCATGGCCTACATTCCTATGGCATACATCATAGTTGTTGGGGCGGGTGTGCGGTAGATATGGTCTTTGCGAAGATCGGGATTCGGAAGCAACCGGGGGCGGAAGCGGGGCCGGGCGAGGAGGCGGGTTCATGAGGAGTGTGGAATGGATGCGGGTGGCTGTGCTGCTTGCGGTTACTCTTGCGGGAGCGTGCAGCGGGAAGAGTGGCGCCGAGGCGGAGCGCCGGAGCGCTGACCAAGAGCAAATTCGCCTCGCGGTGGCGCGCGCTGTCGAGGCGCTCAACGCCGGGGATGTTGAGGCGATGGTGGCGATGCATACCAGCGACGCGGTTGTGCTCAAACCACATGCCCGGCCCGAGAGGGGGCTGGAGGCGATCGGGGCTTCGCTTGCCGAACTTGCCGGGCGGTTCGAGATTCGAGAGTCGCGGACGATCGAAGAAGTGACCATCGCCGCAGACTGGGCGATCGTCTGGGGTGAGTATGAAGTCAGGCTCACGCCCCGGCAGGGCGGCGAAGGGATGGGCGAGAGGGGCAAATACCTCGACGTGCTTCGCAAGGAGGATGGCGAGTGGAAATTCGCCCGCTCGGCGTGGAATACGAGTGAGCCTCGAGCGGGGGCCGGAGAGGGCGGAGAACGGAAGGGATTCTGATACAGTGATGGTTGCTTTTTCGGGTAGCCCTTTGAGGCAATTCTAAGCTTCGCTGTTTACCCAAGCTTTACCCCAGTTCGGCAACAATTATGAGTCATTCGAAAGAAACACCCCCCGCCCACCGGCCACCTGAGGCGGGGGGCCAAGTCCCGAGTCCGGCGGCGCCCTTGACGCTGGACGGCTCCGCGGTCTTGCATCAGTTTTTTCGTATCCGCTGGCGGGCCTGGAAGGCGCTGGCGGCCGAAACGCAAAGCGAGATCGCCGGTGAGGCCGCCGCCGCATTGGCTGAGATGGAAGGTCACCCGGAAGGAGGCAGCGCGCTCTACGCCGAGCTGGGCCACAAGGGTGACTTGATCTTTCTTCACTTTCGGCGCGAATTTGACGGCATTCATCAGGCGGAGATGGATGTGTCGCAGTTGCGGCTGAGTGAATTTCTTGAGCCCTCAATGTCGTACGTCTCGGCGGTGGAACTGGGGCTCTACGCGGCCTCGGTGCAATTGTACCGCTCGCTCGAGGAGCAGGGCGTCGCACCGGGCGGCGAGGAGTGGAAGAAGGCCGAGGCGGAGAAACTCGAAGAACAGCGGCGGGCGATGGCGCCGCGGCTCTGGCCGAAGGTTCCGCCGTACCGGTATTTGTGTTTCTATCCCATGGACAAGAAGCGCGACGAGGTCAACAACTGGTATACGGTGCCGATCGCCGAGCGGGGCCGCATGATGCGCGACCACGGGATGATCGGCAGAACCTATGCCGGCAAGGTGAAGCAGATCATCTCCGCATCGATTGGTTTCGACGACTGGGAATGGGGTGTGGACCTGTTTGCCAACGATCCGCTGGTGTTCAAGCAATTGATCTATGAGATGCGCTTTGACGAAGCAAGCGCGCTGTACGCGTTATTTGGCAAGTTCTACCTGGGATTGCGGCTGCCCCCTAGCGAACTGGGTGCGTTTCTGAGCGGCAAGACGCCCAGCTACGATCCTCCGGAGATGCCGAAAGGTCCGCCGCCGATGCCACAGGGGCGTCCGGGCTAGGACCCCGTGGTGCACGAAAAAAGGGTATAGCCATCGAATCTCCCGCTTCACTCGCGGAAGAAACAAATCAGTTCGGCGAGCGAAAATCGGCGGGCCGTCCCCCTTTTTCTCCTGGGGGGCGGTAACCAAGGAGGCCGATGATTCGCCTCTGTGGCTGGTTCCGTTAATGCGGCGAGTAGACCACTGTCATGGGCTTGACTCCTAACCCGGTGCTGCCGGATTCGAAACGGCGGCGCGATCCGAGGGAAGGTTCCGGGGAAGGTCCTGGGCCGCCGGGCGTTGACTGGCGATCGGTTCTTGCCTTGATCTCGGCCCTTGTGGCCGTGACTGTCGTCGGCGGCTCGCTGTGGCTGGTTCGTCTTGTCGACGAGCGAAGCGCGGCCTTGGAAGGCCGCTGGGCGGCGGTGCGGGCGCATGTCGAGGCGGCTAGAGCCTCGGCGCGGGAAGCGAATGAACTGGTCCTGCTGGCCGAGCGGCAGGCCGAGATCGCCGCCGGGCGGGCCGAGAACGCGCGGGGCGCGGCGGGGACGGCCGCACGGAAGGCTCAAACAGCCGCGCGGGTCTCCCGGCAGCTTCGCTCGCAGGCGCAAGAGGCCGGCCTGAAAGCGGCCGACGTGGAATACCGGCTCGAGGAGAGCATCGCGAGAGCCAGCCGGATCGAAGAGACTTTGCGGCGAACCCGCGAAGAAGTGGCCCGGCTTGCCCGGCGACTTGAAACCGCCGAGCAGCAAACGGCGCGGGCGCGCGAAGAGGAACGGAAGACGCGCGGGCAGCTCGCGAGCGCCCAGGCTCGCGAAGACGGCATGCAGCGGCGCGAGCAGCGGCTGAACAAGGAGTTCGTCGCCGCGCTGGGCGAGGCGCGAGGCGTGGTGCGCCAGGCGATCAGGGGTCAGAGCGCGGCGAGCCGGGCGCAGGAGCGGGCCGAGGCAGCCTTGCAGCACATTTTTCGCGAAGCGGGTCTCTCTGGGGATCGAAACTCCCCGCTGCCGTCCGCGGTCCCAAACTTGCACGACTATCACAACCTGGCACAGCGGGCGCGGGCGGCACGGGCCGAAGCTCGGCGGGCGCTGGAAAAGGCGCGCGTCGAACTCGATAGTCTGGCCTTGGTTCACCGTTGAAGTGGGGGTCCGGGTTTGGATACTAGTATATCGTTGCATTAAACTGTACTCATCTCAGACGCGCTCTCCAGCGGCTCGAACTTCCTCCAGCGGTGAACGACGGGGGCGGCGTTGATCTCCGCGATCCCCTGCAGGATTCGTTCTCGAAGTTCCTCCCAGGACTCCACCCGGATTCGCTTCAAAAAAGTGCGCGCCATCTTCCCGAACAGCGTCTCGACAATATTCAGCCAGGACCCGTGGGTCGGCGTATGCACGTATTTGAAGCGGTTCGGACGCGTCGCCAAATAGTCCTTCGTCTCCTTGGAAACGTGGGAGGAATGATTATCCAAGATCAATCGGATCGTGCAGTGGGCCGGGTAGGATTGGTCCAGATCCTTGAGCAGTAAGATGAATTCCCGGCTGCGGTGGCGCCGCTCCACCCGCGCTGTCACCCGACCGTCGTGCAAGTCCAGCGCCGCCAGAATCGAGCAAGTTCCCAGACGTTTGTATTCGTAATCTCGAGCCACGCAGGGATGCCGCCCCGCAGTCGGCGGCAGGTCCGGAGCGGTGTTGGCGATCGCTTGCACGCCGGGCTTTTCGTCGACCGAAACCGTAATCACGCCCGGCGATGGGCCGCCCTCGCCCGCGCTTTCATTCTGCAAGGCCACCTCGCGGTAGACCAGCAGCACCTGCCGCATCTTGGACTCAAAATCCGGGTCGCGGCGCTGCAAGTAGTACTTCACCTTCTCCGGGTGAAGAGGTTGCTCGGCCAGAATCCGATGGACGGTCGCCTTGGCCGCTTGGGCCAAGGCCGGATAGCCCGCTTCCACGGCATGCTGGCGCACGTGCCGGGCGAGCGCGCCGCGGGTCCAGAGCTCGGCGGCGTAACCGAGTTGCTTGGGTTTGCTACAGGCCAAGTGCACCACCCAGGCCTTGGCCTCTTCGCTGATGCGGGGTTCCCGGGGACGATGATAGGCATCCTTGAGCGCCGCTTCCACCCCCATGGCCAGGGCTCGCTCGATCCATTTGCCAACGCTTTTGCGCGTCATCTTCACGGCCCGCATAATCTCGGCGATCGTCTCGCCGCAATGATAGCGCCACAGAATCTCGGCTCTCTGCACCTCCCGAGCCGGAGCCTTACGCGAACGACGCAGCCGCTGCAGATGTTGCGACTCTTCGGGCGTGAGAAGCAGTTGGGGACGCTTCGATTTTCCTGCCATGCATCCAGCCTAGCAGGAAACATCCTCGTATCGATATGTTTTAATGAAACGCTATACTAGTGGACTGTCCCAGAGAAAGATACACCATGACGGATGCGGCGCGCGGGGTTGGAGTATTTCCAGCGGAAGGGCTTGGCGTCTTTGGAATAGGCGTTGATGTAGCGGCGTAACTTGCGGGCCAGGTCCGCCGTGGAGGTGAAGATGCCGCGCGTGATCACATCCCTCTGCAGCTTGGAAAACCACAATTCGACTTGATTCAGCCACGACGAATAGGTCGGGGTGAAGTGTAACTGCACGTTGGGATGGGCTCGCAGGAACTCGGCCACCTTCTTCGTCTTGTGCGCGGAGAGATTGTCGCGGATGATGTGAATCTCCTGCTCGGCCTCGTAGGGCGCGACGATGTCGGCGAGAAAGCTCACGAACTCCTTGCTGGTGTGTCGCCGAGCGGTCTTGCCCTGCACCTTGCCGGTCTTGGTGTTCAGAGCGGCGTAGAGCGAGAGTGTGCCGTTGCGCTTGTATTCGAAGCCGTGCCGTTCCGCCCGGCCGGGCGAGAGCGGCAGCACACGGTCGCGGCGATCCAGGGCCTCAATGGCGGTCTTTTCGTCAACGCAGAATATGGCGGCGTGCCGGGGCGGGTCGAGATAGAGCCCGATGATGTCGGCCGCCTTGCGCTCGAAGTCCGGGTCGTTGGAGGCCATGTAGCGTTCCAAACGATGCGGTTGCAGGCCGGCTTCCCGCCAAACGCGATGAATCATCGTCTTGCTTAGCGCGAGCTGACGGGCGAGTTTGCGGCAGGACCAGTGGGTGGAACCGTCTCGGGGTTTGCGGCGCGTGGCGTTGAGTATCCGAGCGCGCAGCTTGACGCTCAGCTTGGAGGGCGCTTGACCGGGCCGCTCGGTTTCGAGCCCATCGAGTCGGGCTTGGAGAAAGCGGCGCTTCCATTTCCCCACGGTACGCGCCGAGGTGTCGAGTTTGTCGGCTAGGCGTGCATACGACCAGCCGCCGCTCAACAACAACACGATCTTGGCTCGTAGCACGAACCCGGCCGGCAGCGACTGCGAGCCGCCGATCTCTTCCAACTCAGACCGTTCTTTCTCGTCCAAAGCGATTGGTTCGGCTTGAAAGGACATACTGTATAGACGCCGCTTTCACTAAGAATGTTACTCTGGGACAGTCCACTAGTTTTGCTCCGCCACAACCTACTGAGTCCCGCATAATACCCCGTCAATCGAAACAAAGAGAAGACTGCTTCCAGAAAGCGGCAATCAAACGCGGCTTGCGGCGCATGCGGCGTAGTGCTTGGCGAGCGCGTTGGTCGAGTTCCCAATAGTCCTTCGGGCAGACGCTGGGCAGTTCGTGCTGCTTCCAGTAAGCCCAGATGTATTCCACCGGGTTCAGCTCCGGCGCATAGGGCGGCAGGTACTCCGTTGCGATGTGACCCTCGGAGAGCTCGATGAACTCCTCTACCAGACGGCTGCGGTGCGCCGGCAGTCGGTCCCAGACGATCAGTAGCGGCTCTTGGATGTGGCCTGCCAAGGCCTTCAGGAAGTCGATGACCTCGAGTTCCCCGATCGCGCCAGGGTACAGCCGGAAGTAGAAGTTGCGGAAGCTCAGCCCGGCCGCTACCGAAAGCTTCTTCCAGTTGAAGTTGAACTCCAGGACCGGCGTCTCGCCGCGCGGCACCCAGGTGCGGCAACGATGCGGCTTCTGAGTTAATCCGCTTTCGTCGATGAAGACGATCGTGCGGCCTTGTTGGCAGGCTTTTTTTTAACGCGGGGCCAGGTCGTGCGCTGCCAGCCGCGGATCGCCCCTTCGTTGCGCTCGCGGGCCTTGCCGACCCGACGTTGCGGGCTCCAGCCGAGCGCCCGCAGGATCTTCCAGACGTGGCCTGCGTGGTAGCGCACGCCGAACTGGTCGGCGATCAGACGAGCGATGCGCGGGCAGGTCCACAGCGGCGTCGGGAAGCCGTGCGCTTCGGGGCCTTGAAGCAACTGCGACTCCAGGCGCTCGAGTTGGGCGGCGTCTAACCGCGGTTTGCGTCTGGCACGTCCCGCCTTACGCAACCCGGCCGGGCCTCGCTCGCGATATCGCCGCCGCCACTCACTGACTGTTTGCCGCGCGACCTTGAGTCGCCGCGCCGTTTCGGACTGATTACATCCTGCATCGAGCAACCGCATCGCTTCGAAACGGCGCTTCTCTAGCGCCTCGAAATCCCGCCGGCCGCTTTGCCCACTTCTCATACATAGATAGACGTATCCAATCACCAAAAGGTGTCATGTTATTTTGCGGGATTCAATAGGCTGAACCAGCGGTCCCAACCTGCCCGCGCTACACTGGCACTATGAAACTTACTCGCAGGGATTTTCTTGCGGGGTCGGCGGCGGTAGCGGCTGCCCGGCTCGAAACCGCCCAGTCCCGCGAGCATGCGTCCTCGCGCGAAAACATGGCCGCGCGGGCCATGGATCTAGCCAAGAAAGCCGGCGCGAGCTATGCCGACATCCGCATCAACCGTTACCAATACGAGAACCTCTACGCCCGCGAACATCAGGTGCAGCGGGTTTCGGCGCGAACCAGTTACGGCTACGGCATCCGGGTCATCAAGAAGGGCAGCTGGGGTTTTGCGGCCTCGAACAATTTCAGTGACGAGGCCCTCGCCAAGGCCGTGCGCCAGGCCGCCGAAATCGCCGAGGCCAACGCCGCGCTCCAGGACAAACCCGTTC
Organism: Bryobacterales bacterium; assembly: GCA_965238045.1. Lineage (GTDB taxonomy): Bacteria > Acidobacteriota > Terriglobia > Bryobacterales > UBA6623 > CBDEGU01. The sequence continues at coordinate 136,017 of CBDEGU010000007.1, forward strand.
AGCTCGCGCCGGAAAAGGCCTACCGCAAGAAGTGGAATTCTGGATACAAGACCGATCCCTTCCAGGTTTCTCTCGACAAGAAGACCGAGCTGCTGCTCAAGATCAACGAAACCGCGCTGGCGGTCAAGGGCGTGAGCTTTGTCAACAGCTCGATGTTCTTCGTGCGGGAAGACAAGTTCTTCGCCTCGACCGAGGGCTCGGTGATCGAGCAGGATCTGGTGCGTTCCTGGTGCAATTTTTCCGTCAGCGCCGTGGATCGCGCCAAGGGCGATTCGCAGTCGCGCGATTCCCTGGCGCAACCCACCCTGCGGGGCTGGGAAGCGATCGAGGAATATCCCTACATCGAAGAAGCCGAACAGGCCGCCGGCGAAGCCGTTCAGAAACTAAAAGCCCACACGGTAGGCGCCGGGGAGTACGACCTGCTCCTGCATCCCACCCATCTGTGGCTGACGATTCATGAGAGCTGCGGCCATCCCACCGAACTCGACCGCGCTCTGGGCTACGAGGCCAACTTCGCCGGCACCAGTTTCCTGACACCCGAAAAGCTGGGCAAGTTTCGCTATGGCTCAAAATGGGTCAACATGGTCGCCAACCGCGACGAGCCCCACGGGCTCGCCACCGTCGCTTACGACGACGACGGAGTTCCGGCGCAGCGCTGGGACTTGGTCCGCGAAGGCATCTTCGTCGGCTACCAGACGACCCGCGAGCAGACCGCCTGGCTCGCCGGCGTCAAGTCGCGAGGCTGCGCCCACGCCGATAGCTGGTCGAGTGTCGTATTCCAGCGCATGCCCAACATCGCGCTCGACCCCGCCGGCAGCAAGCTCACCCAAGACGAACTCATGGCCGGCATCAAGAAGGGCATTCTGATCCTCGGCCGCGGCAGTTACTCGATCGACCAGCAGCGCTACAACTTCCAGTTCGGCGGACAGGTGTTTTGGGAGATCGAGAACGGCAAGAAGAAACGCATGCTGCGCCATGTCGCCTACCAGTCGCGCACGCCCGAGTTTTGGAACGCCTGCGACGGGGTCGGCGGCAAGGCCGAGTATCTGCTGGGCGGCACTTTCCGTGACGGCAAGGGCGAGCCGGGTCAGATCAACGCCGTCAGTCACGGCTGTCCTCCGGCGCGCTTTCGCGGGATCAACGTCATCAACACCGGGAGTCAATCCGCATGACTCGCGACGAAGCCCGCGCGCTCTCGAAGAAAATCCTCTCCTTCGCCCGTGTTCCCGAACTGCAAGTTACACTAGGCACGACCCGCCGAGGCTATCTGCGCTTCGCGAGGAACGCCGCCACCACCAGCGGCGTCGTCGACAGCGCGACGGTCGGCGTCACCGCCTGGAAGGGCAAGCGCAAGGCGAGTCTTTCGGCCACCGTCGATCTCTCGCCCGCGGGTATCGACGAAGCCGCTCTCAAGCGACTCGTCGCCGGCACCGAAGAGCTCGCCGCCATCTCCCCCGAGGATCGCGAATACGTCCCCCTGCTCGGACCTCAGGAATATCTCGCGGTCGATGCCTATGACGCCTCGTCGGCGAACCTGTCGGCGCCGCGCCGAGCCCAAGCGGTCGGCGAAGCCATCGATTACGCCAAGAGCAAGAAAGTCGTCGCGGCCGGTTTTTTCGAGAATCGCGACGCGGTCTCGGTCATGGCGAACTCGAACGGGCTGTTCTCCTATTTCCCCAGCAGCAGCGTCTCGTTCTCGGTCACCGCCCGAACAACCGACGGCACCGGTTCAGGCTACTACGCGACCCATTCGCTCAAGATCAGCACGCTCGACGTCAAGGAAGCGGCCGCCATCGCCGTTAAGAAAGCGCTCGACTCACGCAATCCGCGTGAGATCCAGCCCGCTGCCTACCCGGCGATTCTCGAAGCCCAAGCCGTCTCGAACCTCAGCTTCTATCTCTACCCCGACGCGCGGCGCGCCGACGAAGGCCGCGGCGTCTATGCCGCCCCGGACGGCAAGACACGCCTGGGCGAAAAGATCTTCGACAGCCGCATCAGCGTCTACGGCAACCCGGCCCACCCCGTCGTCCCCTCGAACCCCGCCGGACCCGGCGGCTACCCTGCGGCGAAGGATCACTGGATCGAGAAAGGCGTTCTGAAGAACCTGGTCTACTCGCGCTTCTGGGCCGCCAAGCAGAAGCGCCGCCCGGGGCCGTTTCTCTCGAACCTGATCATCGGCGGCGAGAACACTCCGCTCGCCAAGATGATCGCCTCCACCGAGCGCGGCGTCCTGGTCACGCGCCTCTGGTATATCCGCATGGTGGATCCGCAACAGGCCCTGGTCACCGGCCTGACCCGCGACGGAACCTTCTGGATCGAGGACGGCGAGATCCGCCACCCGATCAAAAACTTCCGCTTCAACGACAGCATCGTCCGCCTGCTGGACGAGGTTCACAGCCTGGGCACGCCGCAACGAGTAGGAACCCGAACCCTCGTCCCCCCCATCAAGGTCAACTCCTTCCGCTTCACCTCGCTCTCGGACGCCATCTAGGGCCCCCGCGGGCGAGCAGGCTGGAAGGGATAAGATAAATAGGCGAAGGAGATTCGCGAGCCGGAATGATGAGCGGTCCATGGCGGTTTCAAGTGGTGTTTTTGTTCGCGGGGGCCTGCCTGCTGGCGGGGGCGTCTTGTTCGCGGCCGGAGCAGCCCGCCGAGGCTGGCCAGGGAAGTGAGGTGAGGGTGGAATCGTTTGGGTCGCTGCCATCGGGTCAGCCGGTGCAGCTCTTCACGCTGGCGAACCGCAACGGCGTCGAGGCGCGGATCACCGATTACGGCGGAATTGTGGTTTCGCTGAAAGTGCCCGATCGCGACGGCCGTTTCGATGACGTGGTGCTGGGGTTTGACGATCTCGACGGCTACGTGGCCGCGGGATCCTATTACGGCGCGATCATCGGCCGTTATGGCAACCGCATTGCCGGGGGCGAATTTATCCTTGACGGCGAGACCTATTCGCTGGCAACCAATAACGGCGAAAATCATCTGCATGGCGGCCTCCGGGGGTTCGACAAGGTGGTTTGGGAGGCCGAGCCTTTCCGCGGCGGCCAGGGGCAGGGGCTGGTTCTGCGCTATGTGAGCGATGACGGCGAGGAAGGCTATCCCGGCACGCTGAGGGTCAAGACAACCTACCTGCTCGGCGATGACAATAGCCTGCGGATAGACTACGAGGCGGCGACCGATAAGACGACGATCCTCAACCTGACGAACCACTCCTACTTCAACTTGCAAGACGGCGGAGTGACTCCGATCCTGGGACACGAACTGACGATCAAGGCGTCCCGGTTCACGCCCGTCGGCGAAGGGCTGATTCCCACCGGCGAACTGCGCGCGGTGGAGGGAACGCCCATGGACTTTCGGCAACCCCAGGCGATCGGGGCGCGCATAGACCATGACGACGAGCAGATCCGGCTCGGCGGCGGCTACGATCACAACTTCGTGCTCGACCGCGGCGGCGATGAGCCCGAAGTGCTGATGACGGTTTACGAAGCAACGACCGGGCGAGTGATGGAAGTTCTCACGACCGAACCGGGTGTGCAGTTCTACACGGGTAATTTTCTCGATGGCAGCCTGACGGGCAAGAACCAAGTGGCGCTCCGGCACAGAACGGGCTTCTGCCTGGAAACACAGCATTTTCCTGATTCGCCGCATCACGGCCATTTCCCCTCCACGATCTTGGAGCCGGGGGACACCTACCGCTCGGCGACCGTCTACCGTTTCGGCGTGAGGAAGTAGATCCTGACGGCAAGAGGCAATCCTAGACGTTGCGGGTCTCCTGCCCTTGTTCCCGCCGGACAACCGCGATCAGCGGGCGGCGCATCAGCGGACGGCGAGCTAGCGGGGGCCAAGCGCGATCCTTCCGAAGGGGCCCCCGTGCTTGCCGGCATCGTTTGTTGAAACCGGGGTCTTATGTTTGAAAAACCAACACCGCAATCCCGCTGGGTGGAAATTGCGCGAATCAACCTGAGGGTGGGCCTGGTCTTGGCTGTCGTCTATCTCGGCGTGACGTACTACCAGCGCTGGACGTCCGCGCCCATTGGGCCTGAGCGAAAGCAGACGATAAAACTCCATCCAGATCTGTACGTGTTCCCGCCCAAATCCTACGTCACGGACGTGGCCTCGGCTCGAAAACTCATTGGCAAGCCGCTTTGGGTCAAGGAAGGCTATCGCTGGGTGTATGAGCCCGGAGACAACACGCTGGGCCCCTTGGAAAGACTGGTCCCCAGCGGCGTGAAAGAGAAGGGCGAGCACGTCTTCCTGGAATTCCGCAAGGACGGTGCGACCCGGACCGTGGCCATCGGCAGGCAGGGGAGATTCTATATCGACGACATGTTTCTTCTCGAGGATCCCCGCTCGCTCTGGGGCCACTGGTCCGAGCAAGACTGGGACGACATTGCCAAGCACAAGATTCGGGCGGGAATGAGCGAATATCAGGTCGTCTTTGCCCTAGGGGCGGGGAGCACGGTGCAATCGTCGCGGCATGCGAAGACGCGAATTGTCCACTATGTGCTGGGCAGCGACAAAGGGGTTGGCCCCTTCCGCGTCACGTTTCGCGACACGGTCGTTGAGCGGTTCGAACCACTGGAGAACTAGCCCCTGGCGGAAGTCCGGCGACTCGGCTTGCGCGAGCCGTTCCCGGCGGAATCATGCTGGCTGGCCGAAGTGGATTGGGTAGGGTCCGCTAAGGACCTCGACCGTGGCCAGCCACCGTCCATGCTCACCGAGGCAGCGGGTGACCGATCCCACACATTGGAACTCGGCCCCCTGGAGCAGCACGATCGAGGGAATCGGAAGCGCCTCGCCTAGTTCCACTTCGATCTCACCGTGCCGCGAATTCTTCACCGAGACGGGAGTCGCCACAACGTGACTGCTGCCTTCCATCCACCGCATACGCGCTGTTGGCTGTTCCGAACCATTCTTGCCGCGGTCCTGATCCGGGATGAACGAAACGCGCCCGACAAACTTCTCTTCATTGGGAATACAGTCACGGAGAATGCCCGCGCGGTCGAAGCCATCCGATGAAACAAGCCAGATCGGCCTGTCCGCCGGAATCTCCATATCGAGATCGATACTGACTCCTCCCTCAAAGCGCTCCCGGAGGCTTGTCTTGTGACAGTGAGCTTCGCCGCTGTCACCGAGCCACGCGATCGTAGCCTTCGCGCTAAGAGCCGCGGGTTGCTCGGGCTCCTCGGCTGACTTATGGAATCCCTTCCGCCACAGACTCGAAAATGACATCTTCATGCGTTCACCCTGCTGCCACGGTTCTCCGCCGCCCGGTTCTACATGTTTCGGTTCTTGCCCGCCACCGGCCCGGAGAGGTCCTCATGCTCGTCGTACATTCCAATATATAACGATCCGGCCCTCCTGGGGTTCGATTTCATGCGCTATTCCAATTTCTCTATCTAGCCGCCCTTCGACAAAAGGCCAACACATAGCGAGTATACACACGTACGCACCGCACCGCTAGATCCGCGGTTGCGCTTCTTCGATTGAGAAAACGTTCACTCGGAAGGGGTTTGTTCCGGCTCGCCCTCGTCAGCAGCCCGCAGTTCCTGATCCATCCAATCGAGGTAGCTCGTCGAACCGTCGATGATGGGAACCACGATCATCTCGGGAAGCTCGTAGCTGTGCATGCGATCGAGTGTCGCGTGGACCTCGCCGAGGAGATGGCGCGAAGTCTTGATCATCATCATCAGTTCGGCGTCGTTTTCGATCTTGCCTTGCCAGCGATAGTAGGAGAGCAGTCCGGGGATGACATTGACGCAGGCCGCCAGCCGGTTGTCGATCAGATCGCGGGCCAATGCTTCGGCCTCGGTCGCATTGCCGCAAGTTGTATAGACGATCACTTTGTCGGTCACGGAGTGTCTCCTCAAGCCGCTGGCGCCGCCGCCGGGAAACGCTGTTCCCGAACTGGCAATCTTCTTAGGATAATCCCTGCCGCTGGCCCAGGCGGATCCGCGCCGCCTCCTGTCCGCTCTCCCCCGGCGGGGCGCCAAACCGGATGCCCGTCCTCTCGAGACGCGGATGTTTCTGCTACGTTTGGGCTAGCCCGCTCTTCTCACCACGTATCCCTACCTTGCCACATACAAGGTGATGAGAAATGCGGGCAAGCGCAAGCCGTCCTATGGGCCGAGGCCCACTGCATGCGGGTGATTCCCTGTTTCCTTCTGATGGCCGCGAGTTGCGCGGCCCCGGCCGCCGCCGAAGTCCTGCTGATCGGAGCCGGCGATATCGCCAAATGCGGATCAAAGCTCAAGAACGCCGAGGCCACGGCTCGTCTCTTGGACGATCTGTTTTTGGCGCCCGGCGGCGGGCGGCGGGCAGGCGTCGTTTTCACACTGGGCGATAATGTGTATCCGCGCGGGCGGGCAACCGAGTTCGCGCGTTGCTACGAGCCAACCTGGGGCCGTCACAAAGCTCGCACGCGCCCGGCGGTTGGAAATCATGAGTACCGCAGCCCAGGCGCCGCCCCCTACTTCGAGTACTTTGGCGACGCCGCCGGAGAAGCGGGCAAGGGATATTACAGCTACGACATCGGCCAGTGGCACGTCGTCGTGCTGAACACCGACTGCGCACACGCGGGCGGCTGCGGGCCCGGGTCGGCCCAGCACCGCTGGCTTCGCGACGACCTGGCCGCGCATCCCCGTCCATGCACCATCGCCTACGGGCACCATCCCCGGTTCAGCTCGGGGAAACATGGCGCCAAGAAATCGATGATCCCGGTCTTCGAAACCTTGTATGAGCATGGCGTGGAGCTGCTGCTCTCTGGCCACGACCACCACTACGAACGCTTCGCCCCTCAAGATCCCGGCGGCCGCCTGGACCCGCAACGCGGCGTACGCCAATTCATCGTCGGCACCGGCGGGCGAGAACACCGCCGCCTGCGCAAACGACGGCCATATTCCGAGGCGGCCGATGACACATCCTTCGGAGTGCTGAAACTCACCTTGGGCTCCAGCAGCTACGAGTGGGAATTTGTTCCGATCGCGGGCGAGAGTTTTCGGGATTCCGGCCGCGGCGTCTGTCATTAGTTTGTGGCAAGCTGCCCGCCGCGCTGCCCCGTGGGACATCCAAGAGCTGGGTCCCCGCGTCCCGCGCCGAGGGTCTTCGCCGCGCTGAGTTTGCTATCGTGCGAGATGAGATGGGGATGTTCCCAGAGCCGGGACGCCCGTGGCCGGGGCGCCCGCAGCCGGGATACCTGCCGTAGGAGATGAATCTTGGACGAACCAACGCTGAAAATTACCGATTCCCGGACATCTACCGAGTATTCCGTTCCGATCGAAAATAGCACGATTCGCGCCATGGGTCTGCGCCAAATCAAGGAAAATCCCGAAGAATTCGGGATGATGACCTACGATCCCGGCTACACGAATACGGCATCCTGCACGAGCAGAATTACCTTTATTGATGGGGAAAAGGGCATTCTTCGCTACCGCGGCTATCCCATCGAGCAACTGGCCGAACATTGCACCTACACCGAGGTGGCCTACCTTCTGCTGTATGACGAATTGCCCACCGCCTCGGAGCTGAAAGACTGGAACGAAGAGATCAACCATCACACGATGGTGCATGAGAATATCAAAAAGTTCGTCGACGGATTTCTCTATGACGCCCACCCCATGGGGATACTGGTGAGTTCGGTCGCCGCCTTGTCGACATTCTATCCCGACGCGAAAAATATTCACAGCGGCTCGAATCGCCGGGCGCAGCAACTGCGGCTGATCGGCAAGATGCCGACGCTCGCCGCCTACGCCTACCGCCACAGCCTGGGATTGCCCTACGCCTATCCGGACAACGATCTCAGCTACACCGAAAACTTCATGAACATGCTTTGGAAGAGAACGGAGTTGAGGTACAAGTCCAGCCCCGTACTCGCCAAGGCCCTCGATGTGCTCTTCATCCTGCACGCCGATCATGAGCAGAACTGCAGCACGAGCACCATGCGCACCGTGGCCAGCTCCAATGCCGATCCCTATGTGGCGACATCGGCGGCGGCCGGAGCGCTCTACGGGCCGCTGCACGGCGGCGCCAACGAAGCCGTGCTTCAGATGCTCGACGAGATCGGTTCGATGTCGAAGATCCCTGCCTTCATCAAGCGAGTGAAGGCGGGCGAAGTCCGGCTGATGGGCTTCGGCCATCGCGTCTACAAGAACTACGATCCGCGCGCCCGCATCATCAAGAAAATCGCCGATGAAGTTTTCGAGGTCACCGGCAAGAGCGCCAAGATCGATTTGGCCATTGAGCTCGAGCGCATCGCTCTCGAAGACGACTACTTCGTCAAACGCAAGCTCTATCCCAACGTCGATTTCTATTCCGGCATCATTTACGAAGCCATGGGCTTCCAGCCGGAAATGTTCACCGTGCTGTTCGCGATCCCCAGAACCTCGGGCTGGCTCGCTCATTGGGAAGAGTCTCTGAACGATCCAGAACGGCGCATCTCGCGGCCCCGGCAAATTTACTTGGGACCCGACGAGCGTCCGCTCGTGCCCATCGAAGAGCGGCTCAGCGCCGCCCGCAAGGCCCACTCCTAGCGGGGTCTCGTCTCATCCGGCGAGGTGAACTTTCCACGGACATCCTGCAAGACTGAGCGTGCCAAGCCTGTAAATTTCGGCCGCGCGGTTTGGCGCCCGCCGGCCGCTAGCCAACAATCTCGCCGATGTCGATCAGATGCAGTTAGCGTCCGTTGCCCCCGTGCGGCGACCCGTGCGGCGACCCGTGCGCTGAATCGATGACGACCTTCTTTCCGTCCGGACTGTAGCGCGGGTGATTGTCGCAGCGCCACTCTCCGGCATATTCCGGCGGGGAGTGGAAGTGTCCCAGCGGCACGCGCCGGCCCGTTGCCACCTCGTAGAGGTAGGGGTGCTGAAGGCGGTTTTCGTCCGGATAGGTGTCATTCAAAATCCAGCGCTTGCCCGGCAGATAGGTGCAATGACCGTTCTTGGGCATGACCTCCGGCGCGACGACGCTGACCTTCTCGCTCTGGTCGGTGTAGAGATAGAATTTGCTGCCATGCGAGGGATGATGCGCCCAGGCAAGCACGTGGGCCGGGTCCCGCCAGATGAAATGCGAGGTGCGCCCGTAGGGATCGAGGACATAGGGCCGGCCCCCATCGGGATCGGCCGTAAACATCCTGGTCCGAAATCCCCGCTGCCCTTTCTCGCCCCGCCAGCGGTGCAGGAAGATAAACCGCCCTCCGCCGGGCGACACCAGTAAGTGATTGAAATAATGTTTGACCCCGTGAAAATCCGCGTGCGGGTTCGCTATCGCGGCCGCCTCGGCGATGGTGAAAATCAGATCCCTCTTCCCCGTCACCAAATTGACCCGCCAGACGCCGGAATTCTCCGGCGCGAGGACATTGCTGTTGGGGTCGGCGATGCCAGAATAGCCGTATCCAGGACGCGTGTCGTTAATGCGCCGGAAGTCGGCCGAGACCGCCCATTGGCCGTCCGGCGCGAGGGCGTAGATCGCCGAGGGCAGCGTCCGCTTCTTGCCTGTCTTGACATTGAGAATGTGCGAGACGAACTGCCCGTCCTGGCGGTCGTTCCAAATGATTTCCGCCGCCGAACCGGGCAGCCATTGCAGCATGCAACCCTGCTGCCATCCCCAGGCGCGGCTTTCTCCCAGATCGATCCAGCGGTCATTGTCGGCGAGATCGACCATGCCGACGCGGATCACGTCATCGGGCCGCGGCGAGCGATGCTCGAAATCCACTTCCATGCCGAGTACGTACCGGTTAGACGGGTCGAACTCCAGCTTGTCGTAGTAGCCGAACCAGTGAAATTTCGGGCCGCGGGTGATGGCGCGCACCGGCGGCAGCTTGGGTTCCTGAGCCGGCCCCGCGAGCGCGCCGGCGGACCGCAGCAGCGTCCGTCTGGAAGGGTGTTCTCGCTTCACGGTCATCACAGAGTCGCTTTCCTCTTGCTGTATTGTACGTCTGCCTTGCAAGTCGCTGGCGGGCGGTTCGCTATATGCTAGGAGATTGAGTTTCGGCGGCAAGGCTGTCAGCAGCCCGCGGTTCGCCCGAAATTTCTGGAGACGCAGCGTGAGACCCGCAACCAGCGCCAGTGTTTCGGTCATTGTTCCCGTATGGAACGAGGCCGGCCGTTTGGCTGGCTGGCTCGATGATTTGAGCCGCGAACCTGGCGTGCGCGAAATCATCGTCGCCGACGGGGGCAGCCGCGACGGCTCGGCCGAACTCGCCGCGCGCGTTCCCGGCGTGCGCGTGGTCGAGAGCCGGCGCGGGCGGGGCAGCCAGATGAACGCGGGGGCCCGGGTTGCCAGTGGCCGCGTGCTGCTGTTTCTGCACTGCGATACGCGCCTGCCCGGCGGCGCGATCGCGGAACTCTCCGCGCTCCTAGACTCGGCGCCCGCCGATTTCGGCGCCTTTCGTGTTCGCTTCGAGCCTTCGGTGATGCTTCCCAATTCCCTTGCTTGGCTGACGCGATTCGCCCAACCCTGGTGTTGTTTCGGCGATCAGGGCATTTTTGCGGTCCGCGAGTTCTTCGAGCGCACGGGCGGTTTCGAAGACATGCCGCTGCTGGAAGATGTTCGCTGGGCGCGGCGGGCGTTTCGTCTCGGGCGTATGGTTCGCTCCCGGCGAACGGCGATCACCTCGGCGCGGCGTTTTATGGAAATGGGTGTGGCCCGGCAGCTCTGGCGCGACCTGTGCATTCTCGTCCGTGAAAGAATGGGGCACGATCCCCGCCAGCTCGAAAGGTTATACCAGTCCGGGTACACGCGAAGCCCCCTCACCAGATCCGATGACGAGGCGGCCAGTCGCCGCATCAAGCTGGACCGGCCGTCGGCTGCGGACCGGCTAGTGTAGTGGCTCGGGACACCGATATTGAGCACCTCGCCTTTTCTTGAGATTCTGCCCGCCGCGCCGAAGGCGGAACTGCATCTGCATCTGCGCGGCGCCATGCCGCCCAGCTTCTTCGCCGAACTGGTGGAGCGCCGTCCGCCCGAACAGGCGCTGGCCGATGCGCCCGCCCGCCACCGCGAGTTATTTGAAAACAACCGCCATCTGCGGCCCCTGCTGACCGCTTCGTCCGGCGGCAAGACCGCTACCCAAGCCGGCGTTGCGTCGCTCTACGACTTTCAGACCTTCGAGCAGTTCCTGGCGTCGTACTTGTTTACCAGCTATTTCTTCCGGACCCAGGACGATTTTCGCCGTTTGATTCAGGCCGTGCGAGCCGAACTGGCCCGCCAAAACATTGTCTACGCCGAGATTACCGTCTCGCTGATGGAATACATGCGGCGAGGCACGAGCTTGCGGGAACTCGTCGAGGCCATGGAGGAAGAGGCCGCTGGCGGGGAGCCGCGCACGCGCTGGATCGTGGACCTGGTGCGAGACTTCCCGGCCGATGACACGCTCGCCATGCTCAGGGAAATTGTCGCCATGTCCCCGTCGAGCATTTGCGGCATCACGCTCGGCGGCTCGGAACATCGCTTCCCGCCCGGACTCTTCACCCGGCACTACCGTCTCGCCCGCGACCATGGCTTGCGGCTCACCGTACACGCCGGGGAAGCCCGCGGGCCCGAGAGCATCTGGGAGGCGATCCGGGAGCTTGAGGTCGATCGCATTGGGCACGGCGTACGGGCGATCGAAGATCCCCGGCTGGTCGAATATCTGGCCGGGTACGGCACGCCGCTCGAGATTTGTCCCACCAGTAATCTGCGAACCGGGGTGTACTCCTCCTATGAAGAGCACCCGGTCAAAGACCTGTACCTGGCCGGCGTGCCGGTTTCGATCCACACCGACGACCCGGCGTTCTTCGGGACGAGTCTGGCGGACGAGTTCGCTCACCTTGCCGCGCTCGGGATGGGGGACGCCGATCTGCGGGAGATCCTCGAGAACGGTTTTCGGCACGCGTTCCTCTCACCGGGCGAGGCGGACTCCTATCTTGCACGGTTGAGGAAGTTCTTGTCGGCGAGCTAGCCCGCTCTTCACGCCGCAAGGCGCGCAAGAGGGTGCCAGCCCCCGACGGCGGAGCCCCGGCCATCTCTCACGGGCTGCCGCCCACGATGGGAACGTGGATCACCGTTACGCCCTTGCTATCCAGACCTCTCATCAACTCAGCGTGAATCTCTTCCTCACTCGTCGCGCGCACTCCGCGCGCTCCCAGCGATTGGGCTAGCCGCACGAAGTCGATCGGGCCGAGAGAACTCGTGATCGCTTCGCCGAATTGGCGGATGTGCCCGGCTTGCGTAATGCCCCAGGCCTCGTCGTCGGCCACGATGGCGACGAAAGACAACCCTTGCCGCGCGGCGCATTCGATTTCGGCCACCGTGAACGTAAACGCCCCGTCGCCGGAAAGCAGTACGACCGGCCGGTCGGGATAGGTCAGCCGCGCGGCCATCGCGCCGCCGAGGCCCCAGCCGACAACCCCGCTGCGTCCGCAAGTAAGCCAATGCCCCGGATAACGGTCGGTCAGAAGTTGATGCGCCCACTGTCCGATGCTGCCGCCGTCGAGCAGCAAGACCATACCGTCTGTCAGCGCTTTTCCGATCGCGCGTATTACGTGCATGGAGTGCAATGCCGTGCCGGCTTGCTTGCGGGCCTTGGCCTCAATGCCATCTCGGAACTCGCTTCGCCGTCGCCGGACCTCGGCCAGCCAGTCCGTGTGCCGCTTGCCGTCCGCTTTCTTGTAGACCCAGAGCATCTCGGTCCAGCCCTGGTCAAGCCGGGCGATTTCGGCGTCGCCGGCCAGCGCTTTTGGCTGCAAGTATCCGACCCTGTAGTCCGCCTGAGCGCCGGCCAAGATGACGAGATCGGCATCGGCGAGCAGCCGCGGACCACCCGCGGCGGCGCCGATCACTCCGAGGAAACTCTCCATCGGACGGTCGATCGAGCCCCGGTCCCAGATCGGTGTCACGACAGGTATCGAGAAGGCCTCCGAGAAATCGGCCAGCGCCTTGCCCTCGCCGTTGTAGTAGACACCGCTGCCGGCGATGATCAGAGGCCGCCGCGCCGCGGCGATCCGGACGGCGATTTCGCCGGCGTCGGCATAGCGAGGTGGGCTCGCGTCCCCGGGCCGGCCAGCGCGGGGAACCATCGCTGGCTCTTCCACTTCGCGCTGCTGCATGTCGGCGGGAAACGTTATATGAACCGGACCGGGCCGCGGCGCCTGCGCGATGTGAAGCGCCTCGTCGAGAATCTGAAGCGTCCGCTCCGGAGAGTCGATCGTGCGCGAATACTTTGTCACCGGAGCCGCCAGGCCGGCCTGATCGAGGTCCTGAAAGTGCCCCATGCCGCTGGTGGCCAGAGCGTCCGCTCCGGTGATCAGCAGCATGGGCGCTCCGTCAAAGAACGCGTCGACCACTCCCGTCATCGCGTTGGCGTGCGCCACGCCGCTCGACACCGCCACGACGCCCGCTCGGCCGGTCAGCCGGCCATGAACCTCGGCCATATAGGCCGCGGTCTGCTCGTTGCGGACGTCCACCAGCCGCAGACCCTGCTTGCGGCAAGCATGGTCGAACGGGTCGAGCCCGTGACCGCAGAGCGTCGCGATCCACTCGACACCCCGCTGCCGCAGATCTTGGACGAACCATTCTACCGCTGTCACTGCCCTTCCCTCCCCAGTCTTACGATCGCCGACCAACACAGGTTAGCACCGATCTTGCGGCGCGCCCCCCCGAACCGCCGGCCCAGCAGACCCGCCGCTCTCCCGCCGGCTCGCGATTTCAAAAACATCTTGTATCATGAAAGGACTCGTGCGCGCACTTTCTTTCCGGCTGAACTAGAGCAGTTCCTCCTCCCCTGATCCCTGTGAGACCACAGACTTTGCCATGAAGCGAACTCCTATCAGCTACGCCTTGCTCGTCTTGATGTTTGTCCCTTTCTTGGTTGGCCAATTCTATTATTTTCACGACATCTATGCCATTCCGTTCCTTCTGGCGGCGGTTTGGGTCTTGACGCTCAACCGCAAGTGGACAGGCTGGGCCACCGCGGTGGCCCTTGTAGGCGCGGGAGCATTGTGGTCGCGGAACGATCAGAGCGGCTGCTCGGCGTGGTGGCGGACGCGCTATGTGATCAAGAAGGCGATCGGCTCTCAACCCTATGTCTCCTGGGACGACGTCTGGTTCGCCGCTCTTTCCCGCGGTCATTGCTTTGTTCCCAAAGGGGAGCACCGCTCCCTGGTCGAATCCCTAACCTTGCTCAACGAGGAGGAGGTTGAGGGACACCCCTTTCAGCAATACCGAACCGCGCTCGGAGATTTTTGGATTGCCGAGGCGGATGGCCGTGAATCGCTGGCCTGGCTGATTTGGGAAATCAATGACGATCAAACCTATCTGGGGCACGAAGGAGCGATTCGCCCCGGCGACGTGGTCATCGACGCTGGCGCGCACATCGGGGTCTTCTCTCGCTGGGCCCTCAAGCGCGGCGCCGCGCGGATCATTGCCATTGAGCCCAGCCCGGACAACATCACGTGCCTGGAACGCAACCTGGCTCCGGAAATCGCGGAAGGAAAAGTAACCGTTGTCCGGGCCGGTGTTTGGAACGAGGAATCGCAACTCACGCTGAGCCTTCACTCCCACGTCACCGCCAAGCCCACGCTGTTTGATACAGCGGACACGACGCATTCCATTACCGTTCCAGTGCGCCCGCTCGATCACATGCTCGAAGAGCTGGGCGTGGACCGGGTCGACTTCATCAAGATGGATATCGAAGGGGCCGAGCGGCAGGCTCTCGCCGGCGCCGCCAAGACCATCGAACGTTTTCACCCCAGGATGGCCATCTGTACTTATCACATGGAAGACGATCCGGTGGTCATACCGGAAACCGTTCTGGGCCTCCACTCCGGTTACCGCATCCACGCCAAGGAGATGGATGTCAACTGGAAAGACCTGCGCCCGAAGGTGCTGTTCTTCAACTGAGGCGTCGTGGTCCCGGGCCGTCGCCACCCCCGGGATAACCCTGCCGGGAAATGCGGGCTAGTCCTCGTCTTCCTCGCCGCCCTCGCGCGCGGCCTTGGCGGCGGCGATCACTTTGCCGGCGATTTGCTGCGGAATGAAGTCGTAGTGATCCAGCTCCATGGTGAAAGAACCGCGGCCCTGAGTCATTGACGTCAGGTCATTGGCGTAGGTAAGCATTTCCGCCATCGGCACCTCCGCCCGGACGACCTGATTGCCGCCCCGGGTTTCCATGCCCTGAATGCGCCCGCGCCTGCCGTTGAGATCTCCCATCAGGTCGCCGGCGAAATCCATCGGCGCGACGATCTCGACCGTCATGATCGGTTCGGTGAGGACCGGTTTGGCCTGCTCCATCGCCTTGCGGAACGCCTTGCGTCCCGCCAGCTTGAAGGCCAATTCCGAGGAATCCACATCGTGATAGGAGCCGTCGTAGAGAACGACCTTGAAGTCCACGACAGGGAAACCCGCCAGGTAGCCCCTCTCGGCGGCCTCCACGACGCCCTTTTCGACGGCCGGAATGTAGGTCTTGGGAATGGCCCCGCCAAAGATCTCGTTCTCGAACACGAACCCCTTGCCGCTTTCGAGCGGCTCGACCCGGATCTTGCAGTCGCCGAACTGACCGTGTCCGCCGGTCTGCTTCTTGTGGCGCCCCTGCACGTCGGCTCTGCCGCGAATGGTCTCGCGGTAGGGGACCTTCGGCGCATGCAGCTCCACCTCGACCTGGTAGCGCTTCTTGAGCTTGCTGACGACGATCTCCAGGTGCTGCTGACCACTGCCGGCCAGGAGAAACTCCCTGGTCTGCGGGTCACGGTAGAAGTTCAGCGACTGGTCTTCCTCGAGAATGCGGTGAATGGAGGTTCCCAGCCTGTCCTCGTCGTGCCGCGTCTTGGGCTGGATGGCGTAGGCGATCGCCGGCAGCGGGAGCGACGCGGCTGGATACTGAATTGGATGCGCCTTGTCGCCAAGCGTGTCTCCGGTCAGGGTGTCCTTGAGCTTCGCCACCGCCGCCAAATCGCCGGCGTGCACGGCCTGGACCGGCTGGATCTCCTTGCCGAACACCAGCCCAATGCGGGAGAGCCGCTCGCTGCCGTCGCGATCGAAGTTCCGCAGGTGGTCGTCGTTCTCGAGAACACCCGAGACGACCTTGAAATAACTGACTCGGCCGGCAAAGGCGTCGGCGACGGTCTTGTATACGAACAGTGACAGCGGCTGGTCGTCGGCGACTTTCCGTGACGCGTCCCCGCTGGAATCCTCCTTCGCCCGCACCTCGCTCCGCGCCGTGGGGTCGGGCGCATAGGCCTGCAAAAAATCGAGAACCGCGCCCGTGCCCATGTTATGGAGCGCCGAGGCGCACAGCACCGGATAGATGCTCTTCTCCCGGATGCCTTTCCGCAAACCGTCGTGAACTTTCTCGGGCGGCAAGGTCATGTTCTCGAGATATTCGTTCAGCAGATCGTCGTCGCACTCGGCGACCGCCTCGATCAGCGATTCCCGGGCGGCTTCCACATCGGATGCCATATCGGCGGGCATCTCGATCTCCGAGCCCTTGCCGTCGCCGCCGGGATCGAAGCCGTACGCTTTCATTTCCACCAGGTCGACGATGCCCCGGAAGTTCTTTTCCGAGCCGATGGGCAGCTGCACCGCCACCGCCTTGCGGTCGAGCACTTCCCGGATGCCGGTCAGGGCAGCCGGGAAGTCGGCCCTCTCGCGGTCCATCTTATTGACCAGCAGGATGCGGGCATTGCCGAATTCCTCGGCGAAGTTCCAGCTTTTTTCCGTCTGCACTTCGACGCCCGAGACGGCGTCGACGACGATCAAGGCCGTGTCGGTGACGCTCATCGAAGCCTTGGCGTCGTTGATGAAGATGTTGTAACCGGGCGTGTCGATGAAGTTCAGCTTCGTCTTGTTCCACTCGGCGAACGCCAGTGAGGAGGTGATCGTGACTTTGCGGTTGATCTCTTCTTCGTCGAAGTCGGTGATGGTGGTCCCTTCATCGACCTTCGTGAAACGGCTCGTTTTTCCGGCGGTGAAAAGACATGCCGCCAGGAAGCTCGTCTTGCCGCAGTCGCCGTGACCTGCGATCGTGATGTTGCGAATCTCGTTGCCTTGGTATGCCTTCATCCGTGAACACCCTGAACCGTCGCTCGGACGATCGTCTGTTGTCGAGCCCCAAAAAACGAGGGGCTTCCAAACTGCTGGAGCGGCGCCGGTGTCCGGAACGTTCCGGACCGCCCGGCGCTCGATGCCCATCCGCCGGTCAATGCACGGCGGCCCGGGCGCCAGCCCGGTCCGCGTCCGCTTGCTCGGTCCGCGCTCAGAGGTTTTCGGCTGCAAGACCATGCAAGCGGCGTCAGGATTTCATTCTGTCGTAGGCCTCCAAGCGCGCGTGGGCGCGAGCGATGGCGTCTTGCGCCCGCTCAACGTCGATTTCCATTTCGTGACTTCGCAGAAGATCATTCGCCCGGCGGCGCGCCTTTTCCGCGCGCTGAACGTCGACTTCGTTCGCCCATTCGGCGCGGTCGGCCAGGATGCGGACTCGGTCGGGCAGTACCTCCATGACACCGCCATGAACGGCCATGTAGCGGGTCTCCCCGTCCTTGCCGAAGCGCAGCACGCCCGCTCCCAGGCCCGTCATCAGCGGCGCGTGATCGGGCAGAATGCCGAGGTATCCATCCGTGCCACGGACCTGGACTCCGTCCACATCTTCGCGAATCATCAGCCGTTCGGGAACGGCGACTTCAAGATTGAGCTTGTCCGCCATGTCTGCTAGGCCACCGCTTTCTCAAGCTGCTGCCCTTTCTCGACTGCTTCTTCGATCGTTCCTACCAGGTAGAAGGCCTGCTCGGGCAGATCATCGTGCTTGCCGCCAACGATTTCGCGAAAGCCGCGGATCGTATCCGGCAAGCTGACGTATTTTCCTTTGAGACCGGTGAACTGCTCCGCGACGAAGAAGGGCTGCGAGAGAAACCGCTGAATCTTGCGAGCGCGCGCCACGACGAGTTTGTCCTCTTCCGAGAGCTCCTCGACGCCGAGAATCGCAATGATGTCTTGCAGTTCCTTGTAGCGCTGCAAAATCTGCTTGACGTCCTGCGCGGTCTTGTAGTGCTCCTCGCCGAGGATGTTCGGATCCAGAATGCGCGAAGTAGACGCCAGCGGATCCACGGCCGGGTAGATGCCCAGCGCGGCGATGTCGCGCGAAAGGTTCGTCGTCGCGTCCAGGTGAGCGAACGTCGTGGCCGGCGCCGGATCGGTGTAGTCATCCGCGGGCACGTAGATCGCCTGTACCGAAGTGATCGAGCCTTTGTTGGTCGAGGTGATGCGCTCCTCGAGTTCGCCCATCTCGGTGGCCAGGTTGGGCTGGTACCCAACGGCCGAGGGCATGCGTCCGAGCAGCGCCGAGACTTCCGCGCCGGCCTGGGTAAAGCGGAAGATGTTGTCAATGAACAGCAGAACGTCCTGGCCTTCCTCGTCGCGGAAATACTCGGCCACCGTCAAGCCGGTGAGCCCGACGCGCAGGCGCGCCCCGGGCGGCTCGGTCATCTGCCCGTAGATCAGCGCCGCTTTGGACTTCTCCCAATTGTCGGGATCCACCACGCCCGACTCCTGCATCTCAAGCCACAGATCGTTGCCCTCGCGGGTTCGCTCGCCCACTCCGGCGAACACCGACACGCCGCCATGCTTCAGAGCGATATTGTTGATCAGCTCCATGATGATGACGGTCTTGCCGACGCCCGCCCCGCCGAAGAGCCCGATCTTTCCGCCGCGCAAATAGGGCTCCAGCAGGTCGATCACCTTGATGCCGGTTTCGAACATCTCGAGTTCCGTCGACTGCTCCTCCAGGCTTGGCGCCGGGCGGTGAATCGGGAAGCGCTGTTCGGTCACGATCGGGCTCCTCTCGTCCACCGGATTGCCGAGCACGTTCATCACCCGCCCCAGGGTCTGCGGCCCCACCGGGACAGTGATCGGCTCGCCGAGATCCTCGGCCGGCATGCCGCGCACGAGCCCTTCGGTCGGCTCCATGGCGATGGTTCTCACACGCCCTTCTCCGAGATGCTGCTGCACCTCGCACGTAATGCTGACCGCGGTTGGAACCTCAAACCCCTCGCTGGTGATGCGAATCGCGTTGAAAATCTTCGGCAAACGGCCTTCGCCGAACTCGACATCGACAGCCGGTCCGGTCACCTGAATCACTTTGCCGGCGTTCTTTGACATATCCTTTTCCTATTACTCCCAATAAATGCCGGAGGCTCGTCCGCGCCTCTCGATTCTACTCTACAGCCTGTTTTTCTACTCTAAAGCCTGCGCGCCGCTGACGACTTCGATCAGGTCATTGGTGATGCTGGCCTGCCGCACGCGATTCAGATGCAACGTCAGCTTCTCAATCATTTCTCCCGCGTTGCGCGTCGCCGCGTCCATCGCGGTCATGCGCGAGGCGTGCTCGGCGGCGGCCGATTCCAGCATCGCATGGTACACGCTCACCTGAATATATCTGGGCAGCAGATCCCGAAAGATGGTCTCCGGCGCCTGCTCGTAGATGTACTCCTGCCTCGCGCCCTCGTTCTCTCTCAGCGGCCGGATGGGCAGCAGAGGCTCCAGCACAATTTTCTGCGACAGAACGCTCTTGAACTCGTTGTGCAGCAGGTAGACCGCGTCGACCTCTTCGCGGGTGTAGCGCTCGATCAACTGGCCGGCGATCTCCTTCGCGGCGGCGAACTCGATCGGTTTGCTGAAGAGGTCCACCCACTCGCCGGTCACATGGCGATTCGTTCGCTTGTAATAATCCCTGCCCCGCCGCCCGATGAGCGCCAGGTCAAGTTCCGCGCCAGCCTTCTTGGACAGAAAACTCTCGGCGGCCCGGAACACGTTGCTATTGAAAGCTCCGCACAGCCCCTTGTTTCCGCTGATCAGCAGCAGACTGATACGCTTTTCCTCGCGGCGGGCCAGCAGCGGATGCTCCAGCACCGCGGAGTCCTCGGGCAGGCTGTCGAGCAGGCCCGCCAGCATCTCCCGCAGCAGCGAGGAATAGGGCCGCGAAGCGATGACTTTTTGCTGCGCCCGCCGCAGCTTCGACGCCGCCACCATTTTCATGGCGCTGGTGATCTGCTGGGTGTTCTTGACCGAGCGGATGCGCCGCCGGAGATCGATCAGGTTCGGCATGCTAGTCGGCCGCCGCCTCGACCGCGTGCTGCGACAAGAACCTCTGCTTGAACTCTTTGAGGACCGAGTGAATCTCCCGGGTCAGCGCGTCATCCAGCTTCTTCTGCTCGGCGATCTTCGCCAGGATGCCTCCCTCCTGACGATCGAGAAAGTCGTAAAGCTCCCTCTCGAACGGACGGCACTGTTCGACCGGCAGGTCATCGAGATACCCCTTGGTGCCCGCGAAGATGATGACGATCTGTTTTTCCACCGGCAGAGGCTTGTACTGGTCCTGTTTGAGAATCTCGGTCAAACGTGCGCCGCGAAGCAATTGCTGCTGCGAGGCCTTGTCGAGATCGGAACCAAACTGGGCAAACGCCGCCAGGGCGCGATACTGCGCCAGCTCCAGGCGCAGCGTGCCGGCGACCTGTTTCATGGCCTTGGTCTGCGCGTTTCCGCCCACCCGGCTCACCGACAGCCCGACGTTGACCGCGGGACGAATATTAGCGTTGAACAAGTCGGCCTCGAGATAGATCTGACCGTCGGTGATCGAAATCACATTCGTCGGAATATACGCCGCTACATCGCCGGCCTGGGTTTCGATAAAGGGCAGCGCGGTCAGCGACCCGCCGCCGTTCTTCTTGCTGAGCTTGGCGCTGCGTTCGAGCAAGCGGCTGTGAACGTAGAACACATCGCCGGGGAAGGCCTCGCGGCCCGGCGGACGCCTCAGCAGCAGCGAAATCTCGCGGTACGCCGCGGCGTGCTTGAAAAGATCATCGTAAACGCAGAGCGCGTGACCGCCGTTGTCGCGGAAATACTCTCCGATCGCGCATCCGGCGTAAGGCGCCAGAAACTGCATCGGCGCCGGGTCCGAGGCCGACGCCACCACGACAATCGTATATTCCATCGCGCCATGCTTTTCGAACGTTTTGATGACATGCGCCACCGTCGAACGCTTTTGCCCGATCGCTACATAGATGCAGATGATCCCGCTGCCCTTCTGATTGATAATCGTATCCACGGCAATCGCCGTCTTGCCGGTCTGGCGGTCGCCGATGATCAGCTCGCGCTGCCCGCGGCCGACCGGAATCATGCTGTCGATGGCCTTGATGCCCGTCTGCACCGGCTCGGTCACCGGCTCGCGCTCGACGACTCCCGGAGCGATGCGCTCCACCGGCAGCGAGTCGCTGGTTTCAATCGGCCCCTTGCCGTCCAGAGGCTTGCCCAGCGCGTCGACGACCCGTCCCACCAGCGCCTGCCCGACCGGAACCGAGGTGATGCGGCCGGTGCGCCGCACCTCGTCGCCCTCTTTGAGCTCCGAGTATTCGCCCAGCAGCACGGCGCCCACCTGATCCTCTTCCAAGTTCATCGCGATGCCGAAGATGCCGTGAGGGAAGGCGATCATCTCGCCGGCCATCACTTTTTCCAGCCCATGAAGACGCGCGATGCCGTCGCCGACCGAGATGATCGAGCCCACCTCGGAAACCTCCACGGCTCCCTCGTAGTTCTCGATCTGCTCACGAATCAGCTTGGAAATTTCTTGTGCGCTAATCTGTGCCATAATCCCGTTACTCTCCCGCGATGGAACGGTCCAGCGCCTTGAGCTGAGCGCGCAGCGAACCGTCGAATACCGTAGAGCCATGCCGCACGATGGCGCCGCCCAGCAGGTCCCCGCCGACGCCGAACGTCGCGTAAATCTGTTTGCCTGTTACCCGGCGGAATTTCTCCACCACCGAATCGCGCAGCCTCTCGTCCAGCTCGCGCGCCGCCGTCACGTTGATGCGCACGATCCCGGCTCTTTCATCCAGCCACGAGCGAAACGCAGCGATCATCTCGCCGAGCAGTGGGAGGCGCCGATGGTCGATCACCACGTACAGGAAGTTGCGCACCGGAACCGCCAGGCCCGTTCTCTCGCTCAGCGCGGCGATGAGGCGGCGCTTTTTCGCCGCTTCCACCGCCGGCGAGGTGAGGGCGTTTTCCAGGTCCGGCGATCCGCCGAGCATACGCTGAAACAACTCCAGTTGTTCCATCGCCTCCTCCGGTCCCGCGGCGGCGCCGTCCTGACTGACAACGCCGGCCAGAGCGCTGGCGTAGCGGTTTGCGATTGCAAGTGCCATGACTCGATTCTACAAAACCTCCCCGCCTGCAAGACTCGCTGGGCGGCCGATCCGCGCTGCGCGCCTTCGCCGAGTTCGATTCAGTTGTCTTTCGCCAGGGGAATCAACAGGAGGATCCGGGGTGAAGCCGGTCCGATGACTGAAGAGCCTTGGAAACCATCAAATTATCACAAGGCGAAAATCGCCGTCAACTTCCGCCAACCTTTGGTAGCGACCGGCTCTCCAGCCGGTCCAGATCACTTCCGACTCTCCAGCCGGTCCAGATCTTCCATCCAGAAAACATCCAGCCCGGCCGCGAGGGCTAAACTCAGATCCTCGGCGCCAGCCTGCTCGGCCGCACCCAGGCTCTGCCCCACCTGGCCCGCTACGACGCGCATCTGGGCCGCCGTTACTACCGCGCCCTCGCCGGGCTAGGAAGGCTCCGCAAGCTAGAGCGAGCAGCCGGGCAATACCACGAAAACAAAACTACCAAACAGAGCCACTATCCAGAAACCTGCTAAGAATCAGCACGATACAGGCCGCCCCCCAGACCCCACTCGCGGCCCCACCCCCAGCACGGTCACCGAGATCCCAGGGCGCGGCATGTCGTCCGGCTTCCGTAGCGAGGGCCTCGAAGAGACCCGCGGCTTCTCCTGGCCCGGCAAACCATCAATCCCCCCGCTCCCGCCAGGCCTGCCGCCAACCCCCAACCCAGCCCCAAAACCGCCAAAATCGAACTGCCAAACAGACCCAATCTCGCCGAACCCATGGAAATCAGCGTCTTAGTCAGCGCCCCGCCTTGACGTGCCGCACGTCTCTAGGCGTGTCGTGTCGCCATTCCTGGCGACAGATCTTACCCGCACAACCGCACAATGTCTCGCCCGCGCACCCGCCGCCGCCAATCGCCAAACCGCCTCCCCAAACCAGCCCCATCTCCCTCATCCCCGCCAGACGAGTCACAACGATCCTCTCCCACCAAATCAACAACATACGCCAAAAGCACCCCAAAACACTTGACACCCCATGCTAGCCTATACCCGTAACGACCGGAAAGGATAGATCACCGCGATCCCCCGACCGTTTCCTGGCCAGGACAGAAAGCTCGCTCAGCGGTTCATGACCTCCTCGAATCACAGAGGAGACGGTAACCGCAAAGGCGGGTCTTCGGACGGCTCTCGAAAGTGGACATCCACCGCGAAGGGCTACGAGCGCGGTCGTGCACCATCGCCGCGCGGGACTACTGCGCGGCAAGACCGCGCCAGAGAACCCTTCGCCCGGAACCGCCTGCAACTTCCGGCTGGGGCGGCTCGCCGGGATCACATAGTCGGAACGAGAGGCGTCTCTCACTTCTTTGAAATGTTTTTGAATTTGAAAAAGAAGCACCACGAAGAACGAAGCTAGCAACCCCAGCCAGCCGGCAACCCCAGCCACCCACCCAACCCATGCAGCGGAGCCAGGGGCGAGACACCGTCGAGCCCCTCAACCCGCCCGCGGCCACCAAATATCCGAAAATCCGGGCAAATCCGGACAAAACGCCCCCAGCCGGCCCAAGCCCAAAATCCAGCCAACCGCCCCGCAGACCCCAAAACCCCGCACCACCTCACCACCCGAGCATCGCGACGCAATAAAAAAAGCTAAACCCCCCCCCCAAAACCGGGCATAACCGGACAAAAGGACACTCTTTCAGCCTCGCGCTCGAACCAACTATTCGGCCGGGATCTCGCCCGTCAGCGAGATCAGGAACTCTTCGAGATCCTTGCGCTCTTGACCGCTAAGGTGGTCGAGTTCTTTGAGGTCCTTGTCGCGCCACTCATTCGAGTTGCCCGCCCCGATATAGAAGTCGATCACATCCTTGAGCGTCTTCAAACCGCCGTCGTGCATGTAGGGCGCGGTGAGCGCGATGTTTCGAAGCGAAGGCGTCTTGAAGGCGCCTTTGTCCTCTTCCTTCTGGGTGACTTCATGGCGGCCGATGTCGGCGAGCGTTCCGTCGAGATTGGCGCCCACGCCCAGGTTGTGGAACTTGTTATCAGTAAACAGGGCGGTCTTCTCGCCGATCGAGTGACACACCTCGCAGTTGCCTTTCTTGGCGTCGCGAAAGACCTCCAGACCGCGCTTGGCCGAATCGCTCAGAGCGTCTTCTTCGCCGCCATAGAGGAAGCGGTCGAAGGCCGAGTTGCCGCTCACAACCGTGCGTTCAAACGTAGCGATGGCCTTCTCAACCTTCTCGTAGGTAATCGCACCCGGCCCGTAAGCCTTCTCGAATTCCGCCACGTAGCTGGCATCGGCCGAAAGCATCTCGACGACCTTATCCAGCGTATTGTTCATCTCCACCGGGGCCTGGACCGGTCCTTCGGCCTGATCCTCAAGGCTCGGTGAGCGCCCATCCCAGAACTGCAAATCGAAGTAGGCCGCGTTGAAAACGGTGGGGGCCTGTCGGCTGCCTTTCTGGCCGCCGACGCCGCTAGAGAACTGGTCCGAGTCCGCAAAGCCCATGTCGGGAGCATGGCAGCTCGCGCAAGCAATCGTCGCGTCGCTGGAGAACCTCTTCTCGTAAAAGAGCCGCCGTCCAAGAGCGATCGTTTCGGCGGTCGGCGGGTTGTCGGCCGGGATCGGAACCGGCGGCAGCCCCAGCGGCGCTTGGATCTCAACAACCGCCCCGATCGGTTTCGCCGGTCCGGCCGCAACTTCAGGCTCGGACCCCCCTCCGCAGGAGGCAAACAGCAGCCCGGCGAGGGCCAAAACGGCGGCAGGTGATACAGTTCTAAGCTTCATCTATCCACTCCGGCGGGCTCTGACGAACCCGCTTTTCATGAAACGGAGATCTCTCAGAATCGGAGTTTCGCCTGCATTTGTCAAGCGCAAACCGAACTTCGCAAGCGACGCTCCGCAACCGGCTGGGTCGCGGCCGGCCGGGAATACTACAATGATACCGGCGGGCCTGCCAGCGCTAGAGCTGCCGCGGCTTGGCCCGCTTCCTGCTTTGCCACACCCCTTAACAAGAGCTGAGTTTCTTGCCTCCCTGCTGGCTGCCGGTGGCCTTGCGCCCCGCTCCGCCCGCGCCAACGGGCTGGACCAGATGATGTGGGACTACATGAGCGGCTATCTTCAGCGGCTCGACCAGAACCGGCGGCGGGAGTTCGCCAAGCTCAGCACCTCGGCCGATCTCGATGCCTTGCGCGCCAAGGTCCGCAACAAGCTGCTGGAGATGTGGGGCCCGCTGCCCGCCGAGAAGACGCCGCTCAATCCTCGCCATATCGCCACGATCGACCGCTCGGACTACGTGATCGAAAAGATCATCTATGAAAGCCGGCCGCGCTTCTACGTGACCGCCAACCTCTACCGGCCCAAGCAGCCTAGCGGCTCGCTGCCCGCCGTGATCTTTCCTCCCGGACACGCGGCCGAGGGCAAAGCCTACCCGGCCTACCAGAAGTTCTGCATCGTCATGGCGCGCTCGGGTTTCGTCGTACTGAACTGGGATCCAGTCGGCCAGGGCGAACGCGACCACCTCTGGGACCGCGCCCGCAACCGCCCGCTGGCCGGCGCTGGGTCGAGGGAACACACCGTTCTCGGCCGCCAGTGCTACCTATTAGGCCTCAATCTCATGGGCTATCGCGCTTGGGACGCGGTCCGCGCGATCGACTACCTCGAGTCAAGGTCCGACGTCGACCCCGAGCGCATCGGCATGGCGGGAAATTCGGGCGGCGGCATGGAGACGCTCCAGTTCGCGCCCTATGAGCCCCGCGTCAAGGTGGCGGTGCTGATGTGCGCGGTGGCCAGCTTTCGCGCCAAAACCGAGGCTTTGCTGATCGCCGATCCCGAGCAGATCCTCTACGGAACGCTGCGCCATGGCATCGACCATCCAGAACTCCTGGCCGCCCTCGCGCCGCGGCCGGTGCTGATCGGCTCGGCGGCCCGTGACTATGTCCCAATCGAGTCGGCGCGCGAAACCTACCGGGCCGTCTCGGGTTTCTATCAGCGGCTGGGCCTCCCCGGCAAAGTCGCGATCGTCGTCACCGACGACACCCACGGCCTGAACAAGCAGCTAAGGGATGCGTCGGCCTCTTGGCTCGCACGATGGCTGGGGGCGGGCCCGCCCAGTTCGCAAGACCCCGAGGCCGATGTTCTGCCGGAGTCCGACTTGCGCTGCACCGAGACCGGACAGGTCGCCGCCTCGCCCGATGCCGCGACCGTGCTGACCCTAAACCAAGACTACGCCCGCAAGACCGCCCCGCGCCGGGCCGTCCCCTCTACCGCGGATGAGTTTCAGATCTTCCGGACCGAGATCGCTCGCCAGGTGCAGTTCGTTACCCGCGCCGGATCCTTCAAGCCGGAGGCGGGCATTCACGTGCCCGACCGCGTTTTCGACCCGGCTTCGTTCGCCCGCGGTGACGCTCTGGTCGTCTCGGACCGGGGCCGGGACGAGCCGCTGCTGCGGCGCAGCGTGATCGATCCTTTGATCACGGCCGGCTATCGCGTCGCGTCGCTCGACCTGCGGGGCTGGGGAGAGTCCGAGCCGCGCATGCCCCAGTTCGATGTGAAATTTTCGTGGGACGATTTCTTTGCCTACCGCTCGCTCGAAATCGGCCGGTCGCTGCTGGGCCAGCGGGTGAAGGATCTTCTCTCGGTTGCGCCGCGCCGCACAACCCACCGCGAGTGGCTTGTCGTCGGCGTCGGCGCGGCGGCCCTGGTCGCGCTGCACGCCGCGGTGATGGAACCGCGCATTACCCGTCTGGTTACCGTCGGCGGGCTGCTCTCCTACCGCTCGCTCATCGACGATCCTCTCACCACACAACCGTTCAGCGGATTCCTCCCCGGCGTCATCCGCGCCTACGACCTGAAAGATCTCTACGCCGCGCTGGCGCCGCGAAACGTGCTGGTGGTCAATCCTATGAATTCCCAGCGTAAACCGGTCGGGCGAGTCACGGCCTGGGAAGAACTCGACTGGACGGCTCAGACCTACGAGCGGATGAATGCGACCGACTCGTTTCGGCTCGAAACCCAAGTCAGCTCGCTCAAGATGCGAGGCCTGCTCGGCGACTGGGCCAAGACCAGTCTATAGATCCAGACTCTGTAGATTCGGACTGGGCTTTCCTCTCATCCGCCCAGATACCCGCTCATCCACCGAGGTACTCAACCGAGCGGGCGGCGGCGGTTCGGGTGTCCCGCTTCCAATCCTCCAGGGCCGGCCCGGCCAGACTGTCGGCCGTCTTCCGCAGTTTGGCCATCTGGACCTCGTCATAGGAGTCCAGGTGCTGGGCGATGCGCGCGTCGTCTTCGATCTGCCCGATCGTCGTGCAGCCGACCGCCAAGCAGTGGATCGGAAGACTGAGCACGTAACTCAGGCATTGCTTGACGCTGAAGGACTGCAGCAGCTTGGCGTTGGCCAGACTCTTCATCCCCTGAATACCAAGACCTTGTTTGCGGGCTTCGGGCAGAACCCGCTGCTCGAAACTGAGGTAGGAAGGATCGGCCGGGTTGAGCGGCATCAAGATCGTGTCGAAGTTCTTGTAGAGGCGGAGCATCTCTAAGTGCGCCGCCGGATCATGGTGTCCGGTGAAGCCGATGAAGCGGCACTTGCCGGCTTTCTTCGCCGCCTCGAAAGCCTCGATCGCTCCGCCTGGGGCGAAGATCGCCTTCAAATCCTCGGTCGACTGCACCGAGTGAACCTGCCACAAATCCAGGTAATCGGTCTTCAGACGCTTGAGCGTTGTGTGCAGCTCCTCCTCGGCCCCTTTGCGAGTCCGCTGCGTGCTCTTTGAGGTGATGAACACGTCCTTACGAAACGGGGGCAGGACCTCGCCGTAAACGACCTCGGACCGGCCGTTCCAATAGCTGTGGGCGTTGTCGAAATAGTTGATGCCCAGCTCATAGGCGCGGAGGGTAACGGCCTTAGCTTCCTCGAACGAGCAAAGCGGATAGCGGCCTCCGGCCTGGCCGATGACCGTCAGTTTCTCGCCCGTCTTGCCGAAGGTCCGAGTCGGGATATCGCCGGCCTTCAAACGGCTGGCCCGGCCCCGCCCGGCAAGCACCACCAAACCGGCAAACGCACCACCAAAGAAGCTTCTCCGTTGCATGACATTCTCCCTGGGACTGAATATTCTCGCGATTCTCCGAAAATGATAGCACGGGGGCCGTGGGAAAACTGAGCGATCAAGCCGACGCCCTAGCCTGACGGAATTGCACCACACGGAATAGCTGGCGAAAACAACGCTTCGGTTGAGCTGTCCGATCGCAGCACCGCCAAGCCCCTGATCCAGGCAGGGTTTCGATGGCTCCGACGGTCTTGTGCGGGCCCAGGATATACATAGGTAGATGGAACGCGGTTTCGCGCCATCTGTCCCCAAGTACCGTTCAGCAGCCACCGTTCAGCGGTACAATTGCACGAGACCGTCAGGGTACCGGTAATGGTAGGCCAGGACTCCGAGAGCAGTATCGATCATTCGACAAAGCGAGATAGGGAGGAAGCATCTGCCCCCTAGGGCGAACGCTGAAGGCGGACAGTGTTTCACCGGCGGCGGCAAGTCATCGGCCAGGCTGTAAAGGTAGTGTTTAGGAGATTCACTGCCCGGACCCTGGATCGCTGGTACGTGAGAGGGCCTTGAGTAAATGAGCGTCGGACAATCCGTGGCAAAGCTCTTTCGCAGCTCGTGGTTTGCCTTCCTACCCCGTTTTCTCCTGTCACAACAAACGTTGTGGAAGGTGCAAACCGCCGCAGGAATTGAGGCATACGCTCGAGGAAAATACCCTGACGCCGAGATGCAATTCAGGGCTGCTCTGAAAGCGGCGGAAGAACTTGAACCCATTTCATCGCGCTTAGCCAGAATCGAATTTGACACGACCCGCCAAGTTCGAGATCTGTTTAGTCCACGCCTCCCAACGAGCCTCAACAATCTCGCGAAGACTCTGCAGGTTCAAGGTCGGTATTCAGCCACGGAGTCACTGTTCAAACAGGCTCTAGCGATCTTGCAGAGCTCTCTCCCAGAGTCGGGCCGCAATGCGATCGGTACCGTTACAAATCTGGCCGGTTTGTACAGGGAACAGAACAATTACGTTGAGGCCGAGACTCTCCTGAGATGGGCGCTGAAGAACAGCGACTCTGAACTTCAGGCCCTTTGCCTCGCCAGCGTTGCGGAAATCTACGCAGAACAAGGTCGCCACGACGAGGCTGCGCCGATGTTCAAATGGGCACTGGCAAGTTGGGAGAAAGCGCTGGGGTCGGAGCACCCCGACCTGATTCCCATTCTCACGAACTTGACCGCACTTTGTGAAGCGAGGTGTTGTCACAAGGAAGCTCAGGAGTTTGCGGACAGAGCTAGAGCAATCAACGCTGGGACCTTTGGAAGTGCCGGTCCTGTTCGCGAAGTGCCCTCTCCAAACGTGCGAGGACTTTTCGACGTTCGAGGCCGATACATCGAATCAGAGCCTCTTGCTGAGCAAGTTCTACTGATAAAGCAGAAATCGCTAGGCCGATCGCACCCCGATGTCGCCGATGCCCTTGAAAACGTGGCCATGAGCTTACTTGTCCAGTCGCGACACTGGGGCATCTGGACATGGGACAAAGGCTGGCAACTACGTCGTCGCGGTAGGTCGCTTGCTAAACGAGCGATCACCATCCGCAGGAGGATGCACAGCTCGGAGCACGGCGACTTGGCAGGAAGCCTTGAAACGCTAGCCAAATTTTACGATGACGACGACTACAGCACTCGTCCGGGGCGGCTTCGAAGGCAGGCGGTGAGCATCCGAGAGAGCGAACTTGGGCCGGAGCATCCTGAGGTAGCGCGGGCGCTTTACAACCTAGCAAAGTACCGCTGGGGCGGAATAATTCTAAGCTTAAACGAGCCTACCCAATTAGAAGGGTTCTCGCTCCAACGGCGGGCTCTGGCAATACAGGACAAGACTCTCGGACCGGATAATCTTGATGTGGCCGACACGCTTCAAGCGCTAGCTGAGCTTTATAGCTCAACGTTTGATGAGAACGGGCGGCAGATGTATTCAGAAGCTGAGCCGCTGCACCAGCGCGCGTTGGCGATCCGGGAAAGGCTTCTTTGGCCGGAGCACCCAGATGTCGCGTCCAGCCTTTGGGACTTGGCGCAAGTTTACGATGAGCAAGACAAATACGCCGAGGCTGAGGCTGTATACCGACGATTGCTCGCAGTGAAGGAGAAGGTTCTCGGAGCGGGATTCCCAAAGACTAAACACGTACTCTCCAGCCTCTGGGAGGTCGTGCGGGAGCAGGGTAAACACGCTGAAGCTGAGTCGCTCGAAAAGCAGACAAAATTGGTTCGAGAAACAGAGATCGCTCTGAACCTAGAGCATAAGGCCGATCTCCGTTGCGTCTTGGGCCAATACGAGCGTGCAGAGCCGCTCCTCAATCGTGTCCTGAAGATCCGTGAGAACGCCCTTGGGTTACGCCATGAAGACGTTGCACGCACCCTCACCAGACTGGCGAAGCTACACCGCGGGCAAGGACGGCACGCGGACGCAAAGAGGCTTGAAGCCCGGGCCAGGGAAATTCACACTGAACTCAGCACCTAACGCTTGTTGATCGATGGCTAACACAGCGTTGCCCGCTGGGCTCAGAAACGTAGGCTCGCCAAGGCGCGCTCAATAGCATCCCTGCCCTTTTCCCACACCGACTCCTCCCAATCCCGTGTGGCGGGATGGAAAGCTCTCGACAAACAACTCTTCAGTTCTTGGGCCCGGGGATGGTCCGAGCCGCCGTGGTGATGGAGCCAGTTCTCGGCGCGCAGCGCCTTAAGCGCCTCAAGAACCGGCACAGTACCGAACTCTAGACTGACCGCAGTTACTTCTACACCTGGCAACATACGAGGAAGGGCCCGCTTCAAAGATGCTTGAAGGTCGGTGGAAATCGACTCGCCCGTGACGGTTGTCCTGGTTAGTTCCGGTCCCCAGATGGCCACCGCGCGCTGGTATTCTGGCGAGTCATTGGGGACGTTCAGTATTACTTCAGCACTGCCGTACTCGCCAAGACCTGTGTGGAGATCCACGATAACAACTCGGTTCGCACCGGCCAAATGTCGGGGGACGACTGAACGGATCGTCACGTTCGACCACGTCTCAAAAGTGCCCCCGTAGAAGAGTCCTTGGGGGTGCGAATACTGGCCTCTGCTTACAGCAGTCTGGAACCCAGACTTGCCATCGGTAACGGTGAACCACAGTAGGCGGGACCAAGACGCGACTTCAGGCCAAAAGGAGATAGACCTAGGCCCAAGGGCATGTGCTAGCATCTTATAGCCTTCGTTGGGCGGTGGGCACAAGGAGTGGTCTCTGAAGTTGCGGTTCAGGTCTACATTGTCCTCATTGAACCTACGCCGATGCGCCATGCCATACGGGTTGATCGCATGAATCATCATTAGGTTGACGCTTGGCGACAGGCGCGAGGCGATACCTTGTCTGAGAAGTCTCGTTTGAATCCCGGATCCTGCGAAGCCCTCGACACCGTGAGTACCTGAGCTGACGACCAGAGTGCTGGCAGCATCCTCACTGCCCACGGACAAGATATCCATGAACAGTGATTCGCCATCAGGCCCGCTGTTCGGATTGGGAATGTTTTCGATGATGCCGCCGGTCGCGCGGGCTGCGTCGAGAAACCGTTGGCGCGCAACTCGATAGCTGGATGGAAAGTACTCGGCGTCTCCAGCAGTCCTGATTTCTACGGGGTATGATAGCTCCCGGCAGGCTCGCGAAGTCATTGTGCCGAGCTGCCACACGACAAGGCCGGCAGCCAGAACGGCTGTGCTCGATAGGACAACGCCAACCTTGTGCCTCCCGATTGCCCGATGAAGGGACGTCTGACCAGTCACGACAGTCCGATTCTACCCCAGTGCGGATAGCTGCTGAGAAAATGGATTTCTTCGGAGGTATTCCCGCGCCCGGCGGAGAATAGGCTCGCCGCTAGTACGGCGTTCCGTTCCTTTGTCCTTCCGCCGTCTGTCCAGTGCATTTTGTAGCCACTTCGGCTGTTCCCCGTTTTCACGAACAACGGAGAATTCCCGATCTCGCATAGCACTGCGGGTGGACGGACGGCTAACAAAGACGGGGGAGGGAATCTCGACCGCCGAACGACTGTCTGAAAACAGCCATCATTGCCGCGGCCTTCTACGACAGGTGATCCTTGAGCCAGGCGTCGCAGGGGTCTTGCGGCCGGTGTGCTCGCAGTGTCGCCGTGGGCGCCGAAGCAGTATGATTTTCGTATGAGGTATGGGCGAGGGTGGCTGGCAGTGATCTTGGCGGCGGTGGGCACCGGGCCTCGTCCGGCGGCCGCTCAGGCGCCTTTGACCTCGATTGAGCAGCCTGACAGCAATGGCGTCATTGCCCTGGAGTTTGGCCTGCGGCACCCGCGCCGCCGGCGCTGGAGCGGGAGGATTTCAACATCGGCGGGTGAAGTTCTCTCCACCTGGGGCAGGCACTTTGTCACTCCCGACCGCATCAAGGGCGCAGCAGGCTGGGATTTCTCGACACGTCTGTTCATGCCTCCCAATGCCGCCTACAAGAGCGCCGCCCGTTTGCCCAAGGGCGCGCGGGTGCTGCCCAACGGAGTCTGGGTGTCGGTGAAAAGTCCCGGCCACGCCCGCGTTTCGGTCGAGACCAATCACGGGCGGTTTTCCTTCCCGCTGGACGAGCTGAAATCGGCGACGCGGTTGTCGTTTCTTGATGGCGACGCGCAGGCCGTTTACACACCGGCAGTCCGCTACTTGACCCGGGGCGAGGCGACGCAGCATGATTTCCCGGCCGCGGCCTCTGGTGGAGGCGGGCTCTATGTGGTTTGGACATCGTTTCACAACGAGGCCAATCTGATTTATATGGCCGAGCGCGACGGCGGCGGCTGGAAGACTCATCGTGTGTCGGCCGAATGGGGGGACTACTACGGCAACGCCGTGGCGGTCGATGGCGCCGGTGCGGCGCACGTAGTTTGGAGTGAGTATCGTGACAATCGCTGGATGCTGGTTTCACGGCGCTATGACCCGGCCAGTGGAGATTGGGATCAAGTCCGGCCGGTTGCGGCCGCGCGAGGCCGCAACGAGCGCCAACTGTTTCCCGTAATGACGACCGATGCGGATGGACATCCCTGGGTTGGGTGGCAGGGCTTCGGCGACGGTAAGTTCGACGTGTGGGCCGCTCGCTGGACCGGCGAGCGTTGGTCCGAGCCGGTTCGCGTGAGTGAGTCGGGCGCGAATGATTGGGCTCCGACGCTGGCGGCCGCGCCCGACGGCTCGGTCTATGCCGCGTGGGACGGCTACGATGCCGGACACTACGACATCTCCCTTCGGCGAATGCTTGCCTCCGGATCCGGTATTCGCCTTGACGATACGATTCGGGTGACTCGATCGGAAACCTACGATGCGCATCCTTCATTGGCGGTTGACGGCCAGAATCGCGTCTGGCTGGCCTGGACAGAGGCCGGACCGAACTGGGGCAAAGATTGGGGCGTGCTGGGCAAGGAAGGAACTCAGGTTCGCGAGAGCCGGCGGATACGACTGGTGCGCTATGCCGGCGGCAGGTTCAGCGAACCGGCCCGCGAGCTGCAAGCCTCCGTGCCGGACTGGCTGGCGTCAATGCACGAGTATCCCCGCGTGGCGATCGGGCCGAACGGACTGCCGTATGTCTTCTTCCGGCGCAACATCCACCGTCTGCCGATGCCCGAGCATGAGCTGCAGCTCGGCATGGGATCGCTCAAGCACAAGGTCAATCCGTGGCACGACACCGTGCGCCAGATGTCGAACTTGCATGTGGCCGGTTTCGACGGTGCTGATTGGCTCCCGGTCCGGCAAGTTCCTCAGAGCGGAGGGCGGGCTTCGATGCAGATGGCGACCGCGCCGGCCGGGGGGCGTCTATTCGCCGCTTGGCCAGTGGACGGCCGAAGCTATGCCGACCCGCACTTTCGAAGCGCCCAAATCCATTACGCGGAATTCGAGATGACGGATACTCCGGCGGCGAGCGATGGCATGCAACCGTTTATTTCTCGCCCTCTGGGGACAAAGAACGCCGCGCCCACCGAGGCAGAAGATGTGGCGCGGGCGCGCGCCGTGCGGTGGGGCGAGCATCCGCCGCTGCGACTGTTCCGCGGCGATCTGCACCGCCACACCGATATCTCCGCCGACAGTTTGAACGACGGCGATATGCTCGACGCCTACCGCTACGCGATGGATGCCGCCTCGCTCGACTTCCTCGCCGTGACCGATCACACCGGCGCCGAGAGAATGCACTATTACAAGTACCAGTGGTGGCGCACCCGCCAGGTCGCATCGATGTTCAATCTGCCGGGAACGTTTGTCACTTTCTTTGGCTATGAGAGGACGGTCGTCTATCCCGGAGGGCACCGCAATATCATTTCCACACGCCGAGAGGCGCAACCCGTTCCGATTTCCGACGAGGAGTCCTACGGTCTGCAGAGCTACGGGGAGCGGCTCTTCCCCGTCCTCAAGAACAACGGCGATATCTCGATTCCTCATACCACCGCTGGCGGTGGCGGTACCGACTGGCGCGACGGGGATGCCGAGGCCGAACCGCTGGTCGAGATCTTCCAAGCGCTGCGAGGTTCCTACGAGGAGCCCAACGCTCCGGCATCGCGGAAACGAGTGTCACACCCGAAAGGCCTGGTTTGGCGCGCCTGGTCGCTGGGCCGGCGACTCGGCGTGATTACGAGTTCAGATCATCATTCCACGCATCAATCCTACGCCTGTGTCTACGCGCCCGAGTTTACGGCCGAGTCGATTCACGCTGCGATGAAACAGAGGCGCACCTACGGAGCGACGGATAATATCGTCCTGAAGTTCGACTCGGTAGCGCCAGGTGGCAAGGTCCACCGAATGGGCGAAGAGTTCGCGGCGGCTTCGCCTCCCCGGCTGAGAGTTGTCGTGGAGGGAACGGCGCCGATCGAGACGATCGAACTGATTCGCAACGGGCGCATTCTGCTTTCCCGCAACCCCGGCGAACCAAACGATGAGTTTCGCTATGTCGACAATCAGCCGCTTGAAGGTGTGAACTACTACCACGTCCGGCTCGTGCAGGCGAACCGACAGATCGCGTGGTCAAGCCCGATTTGGGTGGACGTGCGTTGAGTCCCTTCGGCCTTGCGAATCTGGCGCTGCCGACCAAGAACAGGCCGCGAAACTGCACACGGGAGGCTTGACCTGCAAAACGGCAGGTGAAAACACGGACCGTTGCCGCGGAGTTCTACGGCAACTGATTCTTCAGCCAGGCATCGTAGGAGTGGCTCTTGCCGCCGGCGTACTCATATGTGTCGTAGATGGCGCCTTTGCCCGACATTCGCGGATCGCCTTCCGCCTTGAGCTTGGCTTCCATCTCCGTACGCAGTTCTTCCTTGATGTGGCGGTACTCGGGGTTCTCGGCCAGGTTCTCGACGCAATCCGTATCCGTTCCGACGCGGTAGAGTTCTTCGGCCGGACGCTTGCCGAATGACATGCGGTAGTATTTGTCGAACCGGCGCAAGATCTGGTTCTTCGCCGGGCTGTCGTCGCAGTTGCGGTAGCCCGTTTCGGGGTTCCCCGCCGGCCAGCGGCCGGGCTCGTAGTTGCGCACATAGAGCCACTTTTTCGTGCGCATTGCCCTCACCGGATAGCCGGTATTGTTGGGCCGCCCCAGGTCGTGGCGCTCCTTGCCGATCAGCATCCGGTTGCGCGAGACATCGTTCCAGCCCGGCTTGCCAGACTTGAGAATGCCGAGGAAACTCGCGCCGGTCATGGTCGCGGGAATCGGCAGGCCGGCGGCTTCGAGAAAGGTTGGCGCAAAATCGCGGACATTGATGAAATCGTCAATGATGCGGCCCCCGGTCATACCGCTCGCCACGCCACTCGTCACACCAGCCGGGCGAATCGCCAGCGGGACATGAAAGCCGTGCTCGTAGATTTGGCCCTTGACGCGGGGAAAGGGCATACCGTGATCGGATGTCATCACGACGATAGTGTTGTTAAGTTCTCCGATGGCTTCGAGCTTGGCGAGCGCGCGCCCAACGTGCGAGTCGAAGTGTTCGACTTCGACCGAGTAATCGCTCAGGTCGCGCCGGATGGCCTGATTGTCCGGATAGTATTTGGGTACCTCGACTTGCCGCCAATCCTTGCCAGCACGCTCACCGGCGCCGGGTTCGTAGGCCCGGTGCGGCTCGTGTCCGCCGAGCCAGAAACAAAAGGGCTGGCCGGGCTGGCGATGTTCGAGGAAGACCTCGAAATTCGCCGCATAGTCCTTGTTCGAGATGAAACGAAACGGCGGCTCGGCGGTGTGCTTGGCGAACTCGGGTCCGGCCGGGTTGCGCGTGAAACCACCGGCTTTCGCATCTCCCGGCCCCCACCCCTTGCCGGTATAGCCAACCAAATAGCCCGACTGTTCGAGGACATCCGGGTAGACGGCCCACTTGTTCGGGAATACGCCATAGTGGTTCGTTGCCTCTTCGAGTTGCCAGGTGTTGCGACCGGTCAGGATGCTTGCGCGGCATGGGCTGCACTTGGGGTTCGAGGTGAAGCAGTTGTTGAAAAGCACCCCTTCGCTCGCGATCCGGTCGAAGGCCGGGGTCGTCATCCACTTCGATCCATAAGCGCCGGCGTGGGGCCAGCCCCAGTCGTCGGCAATGCAGAAGAGGATATTCGGACGCGTCGTTTTGCTGTCGGCGCGACCGAGCGCGGCGAGCGCGCCGAGACTCGAGAGCAGAAACGAACGGCGAGCGTGTTTCATCGTCGAATCATACTACCTGACGATCTGAGACGCGACGGCGAGGAACCGCTGGCGGGAGACCACTCGTGAGAGAAGGAACCCGAGTGTTCGGTGACGACCAGAGCCGCTAGCTGGCGAGCCGCTGCTTGGCTTGATCGGTGTAGTCGCGGATGTAGCGCCGCAGGCTTTCCCTGAGCTGCTCCATGACCGGCCAGGCGCCGGGACTTGGCGACGCGATGGCACGGTCTAGAATCTGGTGAACCGGCAGCAAGTCCCGCGTGGTCGAGGTGATGAAGACTTCGTCAGCCTCGTAGAGGTCGTCCAGGGTAAGGACCTTCTCCTCGACTGGCGGGACATGGATCTCGCCGAGCATGATGGCCCGCGTCACGCCGGGAAGGGGTCCCGACGAGAGGGGCGGCGTGCGGGTCACACCGTTCTTGGTCGCGAAGATATTGGCCGAAGTACACTCGGCGACTTCACCGCGTTCATTGAGCAGGATGACCTCGGCATAACCGTTCCGCTTGGCTGTTTCGCTCAGTGTCAGGTTATGCGCCCATGACAGCGATTTGGCGCCCGCGAAGGGCGAGGCCGCGTGACGCGCCTGCTCGGCGACATCGAGCGGCACGGATGCGGGCCACGAAGTGAGTCCGCTTGTTAGCGCGATCAGGTCCGACGCCCGGCCCGAGCCGGGTCCGGCCCAGAAGCCGCCCTGGCTTCGGACCACGCAGACGCGCATGGTCGAATCCTGGGCGCCGTTGCGCTCAATGAGGCGCAGCAGGTCGAGGCGCACTTCTTCCGGATCCTGGCTGAGATCGATGTGCAGCAGCCGGGCGTCCTTCCGCAGCGCTGCCAGTGGCGCTCAAAGGCGAAGGGAATGCCGTCGTAGATTCGCAAGGTCGTGAAAATGCCCCAACCCGCGAGCAGACCCAGCTGGCCGGGACGCAGGATCTTTTCCTCTGCGGAGACGATCTCATCGTTGTAGAGTACGTGCGAGTGCATTGACGGTATTATCGCAGCCCGCCGCCGAGGGCTGGAACCGAGCGGCCAGTGCTCTCGCCCGAGATTTGGCGCTTGGCCTAGGAAGAGGGCAAGCAAGCCCGCCGTTCTCGCCGCCCGGCTCATGAGCGTGCCCGCCAAACACTGCCATGAGACGCCTCGCCCCGCCATGCGCCGGCGCCGTGGGTGGGCGAGGTCGCCGGTGGAGTCGAGTCGCCAGGTGTTATCGAGATAGAATGGTATTGGAGGAATGGCCGAGTGGTTGAAGGCGGCGGTCTTGAAAACCGTTGACGGGGCAACTCGTCCGGGGGTTCGAATCCCTCTTCCTCCGCCAATACCTACTGAATCTAAAGGCCTTAGGTTCAGTATGTGAATCTGATCCACAAATGCGTCTACAAATACAACGGAGTCTCGGGTGTCATTCGTCCACGTAGACCACCCGACTCAGGTCGGGGGGCGGGGGAGTGGTGGCGTCAACCTCCGCGCTCTGCGCGGTACCGCTTGATGACTTCACTGAAGGGTCCGGGCTTGAAGTAGAGGTCCCGCTCGATCGGTAGACCGAGAGGGCCGCGGGCGGATTCGAGCTCGGAGAGCACAAAGTAGCCCCATTCCTCCTCAAGTCCGATGACGTAGCCGAAGAACCGGAAGTCGCCGTCTTCTGTATAGTTTTCCGTTTCGTGAGTTGACCCCATGTAGCGTCTGAATGAATGCTTTGCAAGAATCATCTAGGTGGGTGGCCATGCAACCAGAAAACCAGAATCGAGCAACAACGGCATTGGAGATTGAAGCGCTGGCACGAAGCAGGGACATGAATGAGATCAATGAGGCATCTCGTAGCGCCGAAGCGGAAGTCGTTAGGGACTTTGCGGCGAGAGGGATGCTTCGGTCCGGTGGCTTTGGTGAGAGGATCGCTGCCATCCACCGGGATAGGGCACGACGGATGGTTGACCGACAGATTGCCCTACGTGGGGAGAGCCTCAAGAAGGTCCCCGAACTGGGCACCAAAGAGCACTTCAAGTCTCTGCTCGATTCGGTACATTCGACCATTGAAGGGGTTTTCCGGTCCATCCCGGAGCATCTTCGTAATCGCGGCGCACAGGTTGCTCATGACGCCATCCACAAGAAGAGCGAATACGAATGCGTCAACTTGAAGGCACACGCCCAACGGGAAATCGAGATTCTCAAACGGGAGCATCAGCTGGAGCGTGCGAAACAGGAGAAATTAGTGAAAACCGTCATCAGGTTTGGCGACAACACGATATTCCAGGGCGATGTCACCGTTGCTGTGGCCAAGAAGATCGAGGGCAGCTTCAACAAGGCCCAGGCGGCAGCGTCGTCGGACGACATCAAGGAACTGCTGCAACAACTCGTCCCGGAAGTGGCAAAAGTAGCGGAGAAACTCTCGGAAAACGAGGCGGCGGACGTAGCCTACGACCTGGAGAGACTGACCTACGAAGCCACCAAGGACAACCCGAAACGCAAATAGTGGGAACTAAGCGCCGAGGGTATCCGGGAGGCGGCGAAATCGGTCGGCGAAGTCGGCACGACCGCGATCAGCCTGGTGGAAAAACTACTTGCGCTGCTGGAGTAGCCACATACCTCACCCCAACCCAGGCCCATCATAAGGATGTCCGGATTCCCGTTGTTCGCCCGCCAGGTCGCCTGAAACCGCGCCGAGCCAGACCCCGTAGATTCGCAGTGTCTTATTCTCCGACGCCGCTAGCGCATCAAGGACTTGGGCCTGATCCGGCCGCGGAACCCAGCCAAGCCGCCCCAGCGCTTCGAGGGCCCGCGGCCGCTCGGCCGCGGACGGGTCGAACGCAACGCGTTCCAGTCTCGTCAGCCAGTCGAGGCGGTCGTTGTCGCGAACCGCCGCCCAGGCCAGGCCCGCCCACAAGTCAACGCGATACCGGGGCCGGCCATCGCTATCTGAGAGATCCGCCTCCAAGGCCTCGCGGACGCCTTGCCGGTAGTCGAGCGAGATCAGATACTCGGCGGCCCGCAGCTTCGCTTCCCCCGACGATCCGCCCAGCACATCGCGAAGCACTCGAACCGAGTCGTCGCGCAACTCGGCGGATACCGCGGGCTCGCCATCTCCGGTCTCAGCGAAGAGGACCGCGGCCACAAGCAGCGCGGCGAGAACAGTACGGCCAAAAACAAACCGACGAAAAGACATGGGACCAGCGGAACACTGCAATCATAGCGCGAGCGCCGAGAGCGGCGCGGCGCCTCAGCCCTCGTCCCGCGCCCAGCCGGGGAAACTTAGTCTCTCCACCGAAAGATCACGCCCAGCATGTCTTTCTCGCGGCGGTAGGCCATCTCGTAGGCCTCGCCGATCTGACGGTAAGGCAGCCGATGGGTCACGAGCCGTTTCGGCTCGAGCCGCCCGTCGGCCATCAGCGAGAGCGTGTGAGCGCAGGCTCGCTCGTCGGCGAAGCGGTCTTCGGACGTGGGATAGAGGTACCCATTGGGACGGCTGACGGCGATCAGCGAAATTCCCTTGATGTAGAACAGATCCATCGCCATCGGGTTGAAATCGAGCGGCTTTTCGCCCCGCCCCGTGAGCGCCACGATCGACACGCGGCCGTTGGGACGCACCACTTCCAGTGCCGTGCGATAGGCGGGCCAGGGGTTGGCCGCCAGAATCACCAGATCGATGCCCGCGCCGCCGGTGAATGCATCCAGCTTCGCGGCCAGATCCGGATCGCTCGAGAGCAACGCTTCGTGCACGCCCATGCGCTTGGCCATCCCAAGCCGCACCGGACTATTGCCCAAGGCGACGGTGCGAGCCCCGAACAGGGGGCCCAGCGCGACGGCGCCCAAGCCTAGTACGCCTAGACCCACCACCGCCACGTTCTCGCCCGGCTGGAAGTGAGCCTTGCGGTAACACTTGGCGCTAAGAGTGTAAAGATGCGCGTAAACGGCGTCTTCCGGATCGACGCCCTCGGGAACCTTGACGATGCACTCAGACTCATCCGCCACGTACTCGGACTGATGGTGATAGCGCGAGACGACCGCATCGCCGGCCTGGAAGCGCGCGACCTCCGAGCCAACGCCGCGCACGAAGCCGTAATTGCTGTCGCCCACCCCGCGCGGAAAATCCGGAGCGCCCGGCACCTGCTCGGCCCCTTCGTAATTCCCGCGGTCGGTTCCGATTTTTAGAGCCGTGATTTCGGTCTCCACCCAAATCTGCCGGGGACCGAGCTTCGACCCATCTAGCGCCTGCTCTTCGATTCGAAGATCACGCGGACCGTGGAGGATGGCGATTTTCATCAGAGGCGCTCGCTGTCTCGGGCGGCGGGAAAGGCCATACAAGTTTACCCAAAATTGCCGGATGCCGCGCTCCGGACGCCGAAGGCAAGTTCGCCGACAACGGTGGCATGGCTTTCGCGTACCAGCCCCCAGAGCTGACCGCGGCTCGGAAGCCGGCGAAATTTCTTCCCACCCGCCTGAAAGGAACTGCGGCCTATTGGAGGTACGATAATGAGCCCACTTCCTGGGGTGCTTCAGTCATCAACTGTTGTTGTCTCGCCCTTATCTCCTTCTGAAAAAGGCACTTATACCTAATTTGGGCAATGGCTGAAGTTGCCAACCCGCAATCTGTTGTAAGTGATTGTATAGTAAGTACTTAAGCTCTTCTCGACAACAGTCGATGAACGAAGTACCCAGGGAGCAGTGTCGGCCGGAGCGCCGTTCAGCCCGCTCAATCAACGTCTGTGAGCGGATGGACGAGCCCTGGCGCCTACCGGCGGAGGTGATGTGCAGGGTTCAGCGCGAAAAGACCTGGTATTCGGGGCAGCGCGACTGTATACTGTGACTGTGCCAGGGCCAAAATGGAAATCCTGGTGTAAGGCTTTTCGGCTCGACAATCAGCAAAGGAGTATATTGGAACCTTCCTGGAGGAGGAAAAGCATGAGTAAGTTCATGATCGCAGTTGTCCTGTGCACTCTGGCGCTGATCGGGACTTCCCGTTCGGTGGCCTTAGACGATGCGTACTTTCATGGCGAAGCGCAAGAACTGGGTCACGAGATCCAGTTGTTCATCGACTCGTATGCCTATGCGGATCGCTGGGATGTGGTTGGGCGGGTCAATGAACCCAGCAAGCACCCGGAGAATCCCGTTCTGATGGCGGATCAGCCCTGGGAGGAGAAGGTCGGCCTGCCCAATGTGATTTATGACAGCGAAGACAAAATCTTCCGCATGTGGTATGGGCTCTATGACAGCTTGGCGTGGGGAGGATTCAAAGCACGCCTCAAAGGCGAGTCCGCATGGAAGCGCTACCCTTACATGATTTCCTACGCCGAAAGCCAAGACGGCGTCCATTGGACCAAGCCCCTGTTCGACAAGGTTCCCTATGGCGGCCATGACAAGACAAACATTGTGATGACGGGGCTGAATCGGGCCCAGGAATTCCATGTCATGTGGACGCCGAAGCACATGGGCGAGCGGGGCCGCTTCATGCTCTGGTACCGCGACAGGCTACCCGAGCACGGATACTGCATAAACTTGGCTTTCAGTGACGACGGCGTCAACTGGAAACATTACGAGGACAATCCGGTCTATACCCGAGCCCTCGATGCGGAACACTTCCCGGTCTACGATCAGCGCCGCAAACTGTGGCTGCTGTATGCTCGACCGCAGGCCTTGGCCGCAAACGAAGTCCTCTACACGGGTGAGAACGTGCGCACCCGAATTTCGGTAACGGTCAGCAAAGACCTCAAAACCTGGAGCACGGCGCGTCACATCCTGGTTCCCGACGAACTCGACGACGGTTTCTTTTTCGACCGCATGGAGGTGGCCAAGTACGGCAACCAGTACCTGGGCTTTGTGGCGGTCCAACCTCGCGACGGCTCCGGCCACGGATACATCGAGTTGGTCAGCAGTCCTGATGGCTTTCGGTGGTTCCGCTCGCCAGTGCGGAAACCGTTCATCGCCCGGGGTCGGGAGGGTGATTGGGATGGCGGACACACCTGGATGCTTCCGAGCATCATTCCCGTGGGAGACTGGCTCTACATGTACTACGTGGGCTCCTCGCGGTCGTGGCGCTACCGTTACCCCGAAAACTTCAAAGGGATCGGTATGGCACGCATTCGGCGGGACCGGTTCATGGGACAATACGCGGGTAACAAGGGAGGGTGGCTGCTGTCTCGTGAAGTCAAAGTGACCGGCGACCGCCTCGTGATCAACATCGCTCCCGACCATCGCGCTTTCAGCCGCGACCAACACGGCCACGTAAAGGTCGAACTGTTCGACCGCAGCAGCGGGCCCTACAATGACAATCGCCCGATTGAAGGATTCGGACAAGACGATTGCGACCGCATTCGGTCCAACGCCGTGGATTACGTCGTGACGTGGAACGGCAGCGCGGATCTCTCCGTCCTGAAGGGGAAAGACGTCTACATCCGCTTCTATTTGAAGAATGCGTATCTGTTCGGGTTCCGGTTCGTTGATGAATGAAGCTGAGGACCCGACGGCGTTCCAGTGCGAGTGACCGCCGCTAACTCCGATCCCAAGGATGCTTCAAGGTCGGCTGGGGCATTGTCAAGTTAATGAGCCCGAGGCGGTTTTGCCCGGAAGCGCGCCCGGACTTTCTCTCTTTCAGCAAGCACAAGTCGCCGTCTTCCAGTCTGTGAAAGCTCGCTCCCTGAGCACGCGATGATGGATCGCTTTGAGATGATGACGTCCAACTCGGAACAGGTTGTGAATTGGGCCGTGGACGCAGAGAAATCGTTGGACTTGTGCCGCTGATTTGAATCGACGCATCTGGCGTTCCTGCTCCCTGCGGTGTTGGTGGGAAACTTCAGCTCGGTTGTTCTCGTGCTGGCCGGTTCGATGGGTCACGGATGGGAAGACCTCTCGGTGGGCGGCCGGATAGCTGCGAAGCTTGTCGGTAACGAGTTGCCACGGTGGGCTCCCCTGATGTTTCAACACCTTGCGAAAGAAGCGTTTAGCGGCTCTCCTGTCTCGGTGGCGTGTGACCACAATATCCAGGACGTCGCCGTCCTGGTCCACCGCCCTCCAAAGATAATTGTGCCGGTTCAGCCGGAAATGGAGAAAGGCCGCTCTGAGTAAGGTAGCCATTCCGCCCTTCGGGCGGGGATTTTCTCAGGCATGGGGGTCTATCGATCCGATGGTATCATGGTCCGATTCAAAGGCTCGCCATGCTAGTTCTCAGGGTAAGGAGCTCGTCCATC
Organism: Bryobacterales bacterium; assembly: GCA_965238045.1. Lineage (GTDB taxonomy): Bacteria > Acidobacteriota > Terriglobia > Bryobacterales > UBA6623 > CBDEGU01. The sequence continues at coordinate 180,034 of CBDEGU010000007.1, forward strand.
AGCTCGGCTAGGACCTCATTCCTCCGTTGAAGCTTCCGTTCCAGGGCTGCGATCTGCTGCTGCTCCGGGGCCTTGTCAGAGCGGGTTTGGCGGCCGAATGCAGTCGCGCCGTTCTCAAAGAGTTCTTTCTGCCAGCGATAGAAAACCGTCGGCTGAAGGCTCCGTTCGTCGCACAGCTTGGAGACGGGAACATGCTCCAGCAAGTGGCACCGAAGAATGGACACTTTCTCTTCCGCCGTGTAGTGCTTGCGCTGTTTCGCCATTTGTTCTCTCCACTATGAGAGCGGCGCAACATTCCATTTCCATCTGAACCAGGACATAATGAGGTTCGCCGCGAATCGTGATGAACACTTCGTCCACGTGCCAGATGTCGCCGAGGCGAGCTTGTCGTCGCTGTCCCGCCTCTGTGCCGGTTCAGCCGGAAATGGAGAAAGGCCGCTCTGAGTAAGGTAGTCGTTCCGCCCTTCGGGCGGGAATTTTCTCAGGCATGGGGGTCTATCGATCCGATGGTATCATGGTCCGATTCAAGGGCTCGCCATGCTGGAGCTCAGGGTAAGGTGCTCGTCCATCAGCTCGGCTAGGATCTCATTCCTCCGCTGAAGCTTCCGTTCCAGGGCTGCGATCTGCTGCTGCTCCGGGGCCTTGTCAGAGCGGGTTTGGCGGCCGAATGCAGTCGCGCCGTTCTCAAAGAGTTCTTTCTGCCAGCGATAGAAAACCGTCGGCTGAAGGCTCCGTTCGTCGCACAGCTTGGAGACGGGAACATGCTCCAGCAAGTGGCGCCGAAGAATGGACACTTTCTCGTCTGCTGTGTAGTGCTTGCGCTGTTTCGCCATTTGTTCTCTCCACTATGAGAGCGGCGCAACATTCCATTTCCGGCTGAATCGGCACACCTCAGCTGGAACAGGAGAAAAGCGTTCCGCCGTTAAGCTAACGGAGAGGACGCATGAGGAAACAACGAAAGCACTACACCGCCGAGGAGAAGGTCGCCGTTCTGAGGCGGCATTTGATCGACAACGAGCCGGTCTCGAAGCTCTGCGACGAGCTGGCACTTCAGCCGACAGTTTTCTACCGCTGGCAGAAAGAATTCTTTGAGAACGGCGCCGCCGCTTTCCAGACCAAGAATCGCAGCAGTCGCCAGCCCGAGCAAGAACGCATCGCGCGGCTGGAGCAGAAAATCCAAACCAAGGATGAAGTTCTCGCCGAACTGATGGCCGAGCACATCGCATTAAAAAAAAGCCTTGGGGAGATCTAAACGGAAGGTGGACCCAGCCCGACATCCGCGACCAAGTCGTCGATTTCGTGCGGCGCTGGTCACCGAAGACCGAGATCGGCGTCGGACGCTTTATCCGGTGGCTCGGCGTCGCAGCCGGCAAGTGTACTCCTGGCGAAGACGCTACGGCTGCGTCAACGAACACAACGGCTGGGTGCCGCGCGATCACTGGCTCCAACCATGGGAGAAACAAACCATCGTCGACTTTCATCACAAGAATCCGTTGGAGGGATACCGGCGCTTGACCTACATGATGTTGGACGCCGGCATCGTGGCGGTCAGCCCGTCAAGCGTGTGGCGCGTGCTCCATCGAGCGGGCCTGCTGCGCCAATGGAACGGCAAGCCGTCAAAGAAGGGAACAGGCTTTGAGCAGCCACCCAAGCCCCATCAACATTGGCATATCGACGTTTCTTACATCAATGTTGCGGGCACGTTTTATTACCTCTGCAGCGTGCTGGACGGTTACAGCCGAGCGATCGTGCATGGGGACTTGCGCGAGGCGATGAAGGAGACCGACATCGAGATCGTTCTCGAAGCGGCCAAGGAGAAGTATCCCGCCGCGAAGCCGCGCATTATTTCCGACAACGGGCCGCAATTCGTTGCCAAGGACTTCAAAGAGTTCATTCGCATCTCGGGGATGACCCACGTGAGAACATCGCCTTACTATCCGCAATCGAACGGCAAGTTGGAGCGTTGGCACAAGTCGTTGAAGAGCGAATGCATTCGGCCTGGCGTGCCGCTGACGCCGCGGGATGCGCGGCGGCTGATCGAGCGTTATGTGGAGCATTCCAACACGGTGCGGCTGCACAGCGCGATCGGATACGTGACGCCGGCGGACATGCTGACCGGTCGCCAAGCCCAGATCCATGCCGCCCGCGACCACAAGCTGGAGCACGCTCGACGGCAACGTCAGTTGCGCCGTCAGCAGGTAGCTTGACCGATCGAGTTACAATGACGTTGCCGGGTGAAACGGAAGCGGGCTCTGCTGGGAAGCAACCCTGCCGAGGGATAGCCTGGCGGGCTCATCGGGACGACGCTCGCGGGCGCGGAAGTCACCTTGCGCGCTCGTCCCAAAGCCCCATCGGGTCGATAGACCCGCATGCCTTGAAAATCCCCGCCCGCAGGGCGGCATCTACACTAACGCGGAGCGCTCGCTCTCCCGTTCCGGCTGAATCAGGACATCGCCTCAGAGTACGAGCATACGCTGGTCCAAACTTGCGGCACCAGGATCGAATGGCTTCGTAGGATACGATGACGCCACGCTCAGTGAGCAGGTCCTCGACATCGCGAAAGCTCAGAGTGAACCGATGGTACAACCAGACGGCATGGCTGATGCTCTCGGGTGGAAAGCGGTGGCGTCGATACAGTGATTCCATCGGTCCATTGTCGCCGACCGCCGTTAACTTGACAATGCCTCCGGCGCTGTACCGCGGGAGGCTGGTTGGCGCACTACCGAATCTCGATCTCCCGCCGTGCGACGCCGCCGCGTGTGGAGAGGATCGAAACAGTGGCCCTGGCGGACGTGACACCGTTGAGGCGGATCTCCCAGGTGGCCGTCTTCTGCTCGTCTTCTTTGAGCCACCCGATCTCGATCGACTTGTCACGCAGCTCGGGCCTGAGGATCTCGACCTTCTTACTTTTGAGCAATTCCTCGTCAAACTCGATTTTGGCCGTATCGGGCTTCACGATCTTGACGAGTTTTGCTTGCTCGAGTGCGGTGGGCAGCTTCCCGGTATTCGTGGCGGTTACGCTGACCTCGAAAAGGCCGGGGCCCTTGCGTGTCACTGTGGTTGTGACAATTTCGATTTGCGGGAGATGTTTGGCGAGAAAGAGATTAAACAGGGCCTCCCGGCCCGCCCACTGTTCGTACATGTCGGCGGGAGGGTTGAAGACCGCAAATTTAGGGTTGAAGCCGCCGATCTCCACCTCGCCAAGCTGAGGATGCGAGAACGGTTTCCAATCCAGAAACTCTCGGCCGCTACGCTCCGTGTCGTTCCAGATCAACGCGTCGTAGTCGTCCCACAAGCCGTCCTGGTTGTAGTCCTCGAGGCTGCCCTTGTTCCAGATCTCATCGCCGTACCAGATGGCACCGTAATAAAAATAGCCGAAGTCCGGGCTGTGACCGAACAGCGGCCGCGGTTTGGTCGGCTCACCCGTTACGGGATCGGTGGGGAAGCGGGTGCGGTAGTCGTGGTAGACATCTCCGGCCCAGCGTTTGCCGGTGATTGCCTGCCCCTCTCGGTCGAAGTAGCGATACCAGGCCAGGTCTTGGTCGAACATGCGCTCTTCACTTTTGCTGGTGGAAGGCGGCCGGAGGTGCATCGGCATGGGGGTATCCATCGACTGGCCGATCGAAATGTTCGGGTGGGTGAGCAGGAACAGGACGACGGCGCGGGTTTCGGGTTCAGACAGCGGAAACTCACCGGCAGCTCCCTGCGTGAACCCGCGCCCGGTGGCGTCGCGTCCCGGTTCGGGCCGCCAGTTTTCCAGATAGTTGCGGTGCAGGTCGAGACCGCCGATGCCGTCCTCGTTGTACTTCTCGTCGAGGTCGTCGTCGAGGCCTTCGGGATAAACCATCCAGTCGCCCTCGCCGTCGGGAACCTTTTTCATGAGGCGGCCGGTTTTGTCCCTGGGATCGAGAATGGCGTTTCCTTTTCCTTCGCCGACTTTCTTGCGCATCTCACGGATGTAGCCGTCCCCGTCAAGGTCCTCGCCCGGATCCTCATCCAGCAGGCCGTCCCGGTCGGTGTCGTGAGGCCGGACGTTACTTCGATTCGTCTGGGCCGTCTTGAGAAACAGCTCGACCCCGTCAGGGTTGTTCATGACTCTCAGATAGAGCGCCTTGGTATTGACAAGCCGGGTGATTTCGGGATCTTCGCCGTACTGCGTCAGAAGGTGGTTGAGAAGCCACAGCACGGACTCGGAGCTGGTGATCTCCGCCGAGTGCCGGCCCCCTTCGATGTACATGGCAGGCTTGTCGGTGTCTTTACCGGTCTTTTTGTTCGTGAGCGTGACTTGCCAGATGTCGCGGCCCTCGAAGGACTTTCCAACCGAATAGAGCTCGACGAGGTCAGGATGCTGCTCGGCCCACTTTCCAAGCAGTTGATTCACCTCGTCGTAGGTGTGAAAATGCCGAAAGTCGAGCTCGCCTTCCTGGAGCGGTTTGACCTCGGGATAGTCTACTTTAGGGAAGAAGCTTCTTCCGTGGCGTTCGCCGCCGACGAGATGAAGCTGGCGCTCGGCTTTGTCGGTCCCCTTTTTTGCATCCTGAGGCTGGGCGACGAAGAGCGGCCCACACACAACGGCGGTGACTAAAAAGCGAAGAGCACGATGAGTGGCAGGCACGAAGTACTTCTCCTATTAGCCGATTATTTCCTGAAACACATTGCAGGCTCAACCCGCCCAGCAGCCTATCGCCGGAACGCCTTGGCCAACCTGAGAATTCGTTCTGACTTCGGGTACCAGCCCATGGGAGCGTACTCGTTCGTGTGCAAGTAGCAGCGCACGCGTACTTCATCGCCTGAAAACGTGAGCACCCGGCTCATCGGTGTGGCCGATTCCAGCCCATGATACTGCGTCAGCTGCCCGACGTTGATGAAATACACGCCCCACTTGGTCTCGATATGCGACTTGCCACCGTAAGTGTCATCGGGAAACGTGTGCGTGTGTCCGCCGAACCAAAAATCAATGGCTCCCGGATGCTCTGCCAGGTAGTTTTCGAACGCCTGCGCGTCGGGCTTGCTGTCCACCCAATAAAGGTAGGAGGCGCCCTTTGGGGAACCCTGCGGCTTGTAGCCGTGATAGTGCGAACGCCACTGGCCCGTCACGTCCTTCCGCATACCTTCCCATTCGCCCGAGGCCACCGTCGTGTTCTTTAGGACGTAATGGTGGGCCGAGATGATGATCGAGTCGGGGTTGGTCTCGACCATCTTTTTCCACCATGCGAAGGTCTCCCCGGTGACCACGCCGCCCGGGTTGCCACCCAAGGGACCGCGGCCGATCTTTTGGGTCGGCTCGTTGATGTCGCTCATCATCAGAAACAGAATATTGCCCACGCGGAAGGAATAGCGCTCCCAGGTCCCTTCGACCGGGTAGCGACGTTTGGCATTGTCAACACCGGAGTATTTCGCGTGTTCCCCGGTGGGGTCGAGCCATTTGCGCCACCACCAGTTCTTCGGCTCGTCGAGACCACTGCGGTCGTGGTTGCCGCCGAGGTTGTAGATGTCCTCACGGCGGTGCTTCTTTAACGCGCGGAACTGGCGCACGATTTCCTGCCTCTCGACATCGGTGGGAAGGCGCACTGCGCCGGCCATGTCGCCCATATCTAGCGCGATTTCCCACTCGAACGACGGTGCACCGTTGGGACCGCCGAACTCGGAATGCGTAACGGCTTCAACGAGGCTTTCACGCCCCTGTTTCTTGTCGGTGCCGACATGGGCGTCGCTGAAGCACCATAGGTCAAACGTATCTCTGCTGGTGGCTGGAGCGGACGAGGACTCAGGCGTCCCATCCGCCTGCCCCAGCATGGCCGCCCCGAGCAGGGATGTTTTCAAAAACTCGCGCCGGGTGGGCATGGTCGGCTCACCTCCGGCCCGTATTGTAGGGCAATTCCCTTGCTGTGTGCATCGGGCAGAGTTGTCCAATACAAGATGATCCTGAAAGGGGGGAGTATTTCCAACACAAGATGATCCTGAAAGCGACCAAGGAGGGAGGAGGGACACTGCGGGTGAATGCACATCATCATGCAGAAAGTCGAATGTCTCACGCTAGAGCAGATGCGGGAGTTCCTAGCGGCCAGCGAAGAGCTGGTTTTCACTCTGTTGGGCCGCGGCGAGATCTACAATCTGGTCGAGCGCACCCTTGGCAGGCAGCAGTATCTCGGGTTGCCCAAGAAAGACAAAGGGGTCGTGCGCCACTATTTAAGCAGGCTGAGCGGACGCAGTCTGCCGCAGATCACTCGCCTGATTGGGCAGTATCGCCAGCAGGGCGCGGTGCGGCTGAGACAGCCGCGGCGGCGGCGTTTTCCGGCCCGCTACACGCCCGGCGACATCGCCTTGCTGGCAGCAGCCGACGCGGCGCACGAAGGGCTCTCGGGCCCGGCGGTGCGGCGCATTCTGTGGCGGGAATACAACGTCTATCACAAGGAGGCCTATCAGCGGCTGGCGGAGATTTCTTCCTCCCACATCTACAACTTGCGGCGCGGGGCGGCCTATCGCCAGCACCACGTCCATCACACCAGCACCCGCGCCCGCGCCGTGGGCATTGGCGAGCGCCGCAAGCCCGACCATCGCGGCCGGCCGGGCTACTTGCGGGTCGATACCGTGCATCAGGGCGACACCTCCACCCGCCGGGGGCTCCACCATATCAACGCCGTCGACGCGGTGACGCAGTGGCAGACGGTGGGCTGCTGCCAGACGATCTCGGAATCGCATTTGATCCCGGTTTTAGAGGCCATGCTGCATCAGTACCCTTTCCGCATCGAGGGGTTTCATTCCGACAACGGCTCGGAGTTTCTCAATTACCGGGTCGAGAAATTGTTGAACAAACTGCTGGTGGGGGAGTTCACCAAGTCGCGGGCGCATCGCACAACCGACAACGCGTTGGTCGAGGGCAAGAATGGGGCGGTGGTGCGCAAACACATCGGACACGAACCGATCGGAGCCGAGCATGCCGAAGAGTTTCAGCGTTTCTACATGGCCGAGTTCAATCCCTACTTGAACTACCATCGCCCTTGCGGATTCGCCACCGTGGAGGTGGACGGGAAGGGCAAGCGGCGGCGCCGCTACCGGCTCGGAGACTACCGCACGCCCTACGAGAAGCTGCTTTCGCTCGATCAATGGGAAAGCTACTTGAAGCCCGGCGTCACGGCTGCTTTTCTGGAGCAGCAAGCCGGCCGGATGAGCGACACCGAGTGTGCGCTGCGGATGCAGCGGCGCAAGAGAGAACTGCTGGCCGCGAGCCGCTCGCGGTGGTAGGAGGGCACCGCGCAGCCGGGACCTTCGCTCGCCCTCCGGGCTCCCTGCGGCCCGGCTGCGCGCGGAGGGAAACGGCGGCACGGGGTGAGAGCAAACCCATGGACAGAAACGTGGCCGCGGACCTGGAGCACGCTCCAGATGAGCGTCCCCCTGCGCCCTCACAGCCCCCTCGCCCCTGCCCCCTAGAAAGGAGATCGCTACCCACCCCTGCACCCTTACCCACCCAGACCCGTTTCAGGATCATTCTTGGATTGGAAAATGCTCGGGCCGAGTGCACGAGTAATTCTGCTTCGACTACTCGAGACCGGGCCGGTGCCTGGTGATTTGACAAACCGGCAACAGTTGGTAATAATGCAGGACAACTCCAGAGGAAGCCAATGATTTCCCGATTGCGACAGTCGTGTTTTCATGTTTTGTGCCTGAGTCTGGCGAGCATTTGCTTTACACTCCCGCCCGCCTCGATGGCCTCAGAGCCCGCGTGGATAGTCGGCTTAGAGAAACAACTCTTCGTGGACCAGCGGTTCATCGAAGCCTCAGAAGGCGTCACCCTGGTGATGAACCCTCCCTATCAGACTCGTGAACAGCTGATCGTTCCCGACCAACCGTGGGAAAAGGGATGTTTCATTGGCAGCTACAGTACCGTTCTCAAAGAAGAAGGCCCCGATGGTTCCCGTGTTCGCCTCTGGTACGACCTCATTTCCGAACGTGGCGTCCCCGGAAGCGGCATTCGGGCGATTGCCTATGCCGAGTCACGGGACGGCCTCCACTTCGAGAAGCCAATCCTGGGGCTCGTCGAGAAAGACGGTTCCAAGCAAAACAACCTGGTCATGCCGATGGACCTCTCGAAGATGACTGTCGGCGGCGGCTCGGTATCCCGCGATGACAACCCCAATTGCCCGCCGGCCGAGCGCTATAAGTCCTGGTCAAAGCTGTATACGAAGCCGGGAACCTACGAGGGGGGCAATCGAGTGTGGTATTCGGCAGACGGTCTGCAGTGGAACCTCTACGAGCAAATTCCTACCGGACTACGCGCCGCTGACACACAGCCGACCTGGCTTTGGGACAGCCGCATTGGCCGCTATGTCGGCTACAGTCGGGAAAAAGTCGGGCATCCCGATCTGCCAGAGGGCGAGAGAACCCGCATGGTCGGCTACAACGAGTCGGACGACCTGCTTCACTGGGAAAACTACTCGCTCATCATACGCTCCGATGAAAAGGATCGGGGTCGCCCCAAGGGCCTGAGCCGAATCACCGAGGAAGACGCGACCGTGGAAGGGCTCAAGTCGGTTCCCGCCGCCCCCATGGATTTCTATGGTTCGGGAATCTTCAAATATGGCGGGGCGCAGGACGTCTACTTCGCCATGCTGACGGCCTTTTATCACTGGCGGATGGAGAGCGGAAAAGCCTGGCCGGACACGGCGGACGTCCAGCTTGCCGTGAGCCGTGACGGGCAAAATTTCCAGCGTCTGGGCGATCGGCGGCCCTTTCTGCGGCTCGGACCTGAGGGAAGTTTCTACTCGAAATGGCTCTGGGCGCTGCCGCAGCCCATCCGCATGGGCGATGAACTGTGGATCTACTACCTCGGCAGCAACAAAGACCATTCGGGCCGCGTCGATCCGAAAGCGGAAGGCCGCGCTACCGCGATCACGCGCGCGATTCTGCGCTTGGACGGCTTTGTCTCCGCCGATGCCGCATATACAGGCGGATGGTTGACGACACCGCCTCTGGTTTTTGATGGTAACAGGCTTGAGCTGAACCTGGATACGAGCGCAGGCGGCTTCGCCCGGGTCGAAATCCAGGACGTCACCGGGAAACCGATCCCAGGCTACACACTTGGGGAAGCCGACGACCTAAACGGCAACAGCGTCCGCATGCCGGTTTCCTGGAGGAGAAAGACGGACGTTTCGAAGCTCGCGCGAAAGCCCGTGAAGCTACACTTCAAGCTTCGAGATTGCAAGCTCTACGCTTTTCAGTTCGTGGAGTGACCAGGATCAGAAATCGAGTCCATCCTTTCAAACGGATAAAAGGGGACCACAATGGGAAACGCACATCGCCTGCTGAAACACTCCCAGCTAGCAGCACTTGTCACCGTACTGCTCGTCAGTTTTCTTTCCTTGGCAGCCGACCAACCCGCGATCTTCGTGGGCGGCGACAAGCAGCTTTTCATTGACGACAAGTTCATCGAATCTTCAGAGGGCGTCACCCTCGTCATGAACACCCCCCACCAAACGGGAGAGATTCTACTCACCACGGATCAACCTTGGGAACAGGGCGCCTACATCGGAAGTTACAACAGCATACTAAAAGAAGAAGGACCCGGCGGTCCCCGGATTCGCCTTTGGTACGACTTGATCGAAGGCAACGGAGTCCCGGGAAACGGCTTTCGAGCCGTGGCGTACGCCGAGTCCACCGACGGCATCCACTTTCAAAAACCGGTTCTCCGACTGGTGGAGCTGAGGGGTTCGAAAGAAAACAACCTCGTGTTTCCCACCGACCTGTCGAAAATGACGGTGGGCGGCGGCTCGGTATTCCGGGATGAAAACCCAAACTGCCCGCCCGGCGAGCGCTACAAGTCCTGGTCGAAGCTTTACCAAACGGCCGGAACCTACCGCGGCGCAAACCGCTTCTGGTATTCCGGCGACGGCCTGCACTGGCATCTCTACGACACGATGCCCACAGGCCTGAGAGCTGCCGACACACAGCCCACCTGGTTCTGGGACAAGCTCATCAACCGCTACCGGGGATACAGCCGCGAATGGGTGGACCTGGCGCCCGGCAAAAGGACCCGCATGGGCGGCTACAACGAGTCGGACGACATGCTCCACTGGGACAGCTTCATGATCGCCGTCAGCGCGGACGAGAAAGACCTGGGGCGGCCCGAGGGCCTCACTCGCTATGCCAAAACAGGAGAAGCCGTCGAAGGCTCCACGCGCGTCCCGGCAAGGGTCATGGATTTCTACGGCCCCGGCGTGTTTCAGTACAGCGAAGCACCCGGAGTCTACTTCGCCATGATGTCGGCTTTCCATCATTGGCGGATGCAGGAAGGCAAGTCGTGGCCCGATACGGCGGACGTTCAGCTGGCCGTCAGCCGGGACGGCCGGCACTTTCGACGCTTGGGCGATCGCAAACCCTTCCTGCGGCTGGGTCCGGCGGGAAGCTTCTACTCCAAATGGGTGTGGTTCATGCCCCAGCCGATCCGCATGGGAGACGAACTGTGGATCTACTACACCGGGAAGAATGACGACCATTCCGACCGTGTCGATCCCGAGGCAGGCAAACGCATGACAGGAGTCACACGAGCGATCCTGCGCCTCGACGGATTTGTCTCCGCCGATGCCGCTTACACCGGGGGATCGCTCACCACCCCGCCCATCATTTTTGAAGGCAAGCGGCTGGAGTTGAACCTGGACACCAGCGCGGGTGGCGTGGCGCAAATTGAAATTCAGGAAGCCTCGGGAAAACCAATACCCGGCTACACCCTGGCAGAAGCCGACGAGCTAAACGGTAACAGCGTTCGGATGCCTGTTTCCTGGCAGGGCAAGACGGATGTCTCAGCAGTGGCCGGCAAGCCGGTGAAACTCCACTTCAAGCTGCGAGACTGCAAGCTCTACGCCTTCCAGTTTGTCGATTAAGTTGTGTCGGCTCCCGTTTTAGCTGGGCACGTCAGCTGTGCACTGACCTGTAGCACTAGGGCAAGAACTGGAAAGAGTAGAGTTTCGTGTCCCGCATCACGAAGCGAAGCTTGACCGCCTTGCCGGCGAGTGCGCTGACGTCCTCGTTGCCATTCCAGGTGGCGACGACGCGAAGGTAGTTGCCGTTGATCTCATCCGAATCTTCCGCCGTGAACCCCCCGATCGGTTTCCCCGAGCCATCTTGCATCTCGACTCGCACTGTTCCGCCGGCACTGGTATCGACGTTGAGTTGCAGCTTGCGGCCCGAAAAAATCAGCGGCTCCGTCGTCAGCTCGCCCCCCGTGTAGGCCGCATCCGCGGAGATGAACCCGTCGAGCCGCAGGATCGCCCGTCCCCTCGCGCCGTGACTTTCGATCATCGACTGCTCCTTGTGAGAGACGTCCAGCCCCGCAAAAAAGATCCACAGTTCATCTCCGACGCGGATGACGTTACTGGGCCAAATGGTGCTGCTCCAAAACGTCCCTTTGGGGCCGAGGCGGATGAAAGGTTTACGTTGCGGCGTGCGGCTCCAGCGAATGCCGTCGCGGCTCGTCATCAGTTGCACGTCCAGGGTCGAGGGCAGTTGTACGGGGTGTCCTCTCCACCACCGGCGGGTCATATCAAATTCCCAGTGATAGTAGGCGTTGGGTAGGGCGATATAGATCTTGGGCGCCTCGGTGTATTTGGAAACATTCGCTCCGTAGAAATCCATTCGGCTCAAACCTTCCGGCGCAAATGCCTGATCGATCTCGTCCGGGCCGATCACTTCGATTTCCTCACTCCAATTAGTGAAGTCGTCGGACACAATTCTCCCGGCCGTCAGAGTGACTTTGCGGCCCGGGAAACCGTATGTCCGCTGATAATGTTCGACTTGAGCCGGGTTTGGGGGTTTCATCCGCGTGTACGCCACATACTTGTCAATGCGGTCGTCCCAGAAGGCCGAAAACTGGGTGTCATTGTGTCCGGTAGGAATCCTCTTGTCGCTCACCAGCTTCCAATGAATCCCATCGGGGGACGTAAATGCGTACTGCCCCTTCCGCAGTTGCCCTTTTGCCTGAATGGCCTGCAGCGCCTCTTCGTCCGGCTGCGTGTCCTTGCTGATCGGCGAAATCTTCAGCAGCATCTTGTACTTCTCGGCGGGGCCTTTGGCATTGGGATCGATGAAGACCCAAGCGCCTTCGACTTCGGAAAAAGCGTAGGGAAAGTCGTCGTTGGGGAATAGGATGTTGTTCTGGCGCGAGCCTTCCCACGAGTGGAGACCGAGATTACGTTTTTCCCAATGGATGCCATCCCTCGACTCCGCGTAGCAAAGAATGCGCTGGTAGGGCTTTCTCCAGAGGCTGCTGTATTGCGCTTCGCCGGATCCCTTCTTGCGGACAAAATGGTAGGGGAGTGCCGAGTAGTACATGCGGAAAAGACCACCGTCTTTGAAGACAAATTGCCGCATGTCGAGCATCCCGGTCCCTTCCCATGGTTTGTCCAACCCCATCAGTCGCTCGCCGGTGACGTGGGCCTCGTTCATCGTCATCGTTACGTTTTCCATCGATTCGACGAGGTAGCCGTCCCGGCCATCTTCCGTCCAGGGGCCGAGGAAGAGTTGTTTGCCGGTTCCAATGTTGAGGGGTTCGGATTGTGCGAAGGCCGTCGCGGCCAACGTGGTGAGGACAAGACTCACCGTAAACGCAGACAGGATGACCGTGTGGAGTCGTTGCGAGTGGAGAATCATTGTCAAGCCTCCTCGTCGAGGCGGGCGGGCTGCCTAGTACTTAATGGTTAGCAAAACCAAGGCCAAAGTGGAAATCCGGGCCAAAGCCAACGTCCAGCAGCACCCTCTTTCTCAATCATACGCTGATTTATGATACCTGAATTATGCACTGCGGGGTGCACCTGAGGAGGGCTGAGCCGCGAGGGACCATTGGGGGACCCCCGAAAACATGGGGTAAAAAGGTAGGCTGGCAAAGATCCCAGCTTCGCCAGCCAACCCCAAGGAGGTCACCCAAATGGTTACCAAACGAAAACAGCATAGCTCCCAAAGGCCCGTCAAGCAAGGCCGGGGCGCGAGGGCCCGGCAGCCCAATAGAATCGGGGCTTCCACGCCTTATAACTTCCGCGCAGGAATCTGACTCCCTACGGCGGCTTGCTGCGGCAGGAATCGACTCCCTACGGCGGCTTGCTGCCGGTCGACGCTGCTCGAGAAACTCGACTTCCAAGCGCTGGTGGAAGAAACCATCACGACCAAACGGATCACCCGAGCAATGAGCCTGTACCAGTTTGTGCTGGCCCTCGTGCTCGGCCTCTATGTCGGCTTTGCGCGGCTGAACCAACTCCGCTTCATCGCTCGCGACCCCCTCCTGACCGGCATCTTGAAAGTGACACGTCTGCCGCCGCAGTCCACACTGTGGCGCTTTCTAGCCCCGCTGCACCTGAACGTGGCGAAGCAGATCCTCTCCATGCAGCGCCAACTGCGGGAACGAGTCTGGGCCGCGGCCCACGTGAAGTTGGAGACGGTGACCCTGGACACCACCGTGCACACGCTCTACGGCCGCCAGATGGGCGGACGCAAGAGCTACAACCCCAAGAATAAGGGCAAGCGCAGCTACCAGCCAATACTGACCTTCCTCGCCGAGACGCGTGAGTACCTGATGGGCGGGTTGCGCAATGGCGACCGGCCCACGGGCCAACAGATCGCCGCGCACCTGGAGAGCGCTTTCCGGGCTTTGCCGGCTGGCGTGAAGAAGATTTTCGCGCGGGCCGATGCCGGCTTTTATTGCTGGGCGGTGGAAGCCTACGAACAAGCGCCTTGTCAGTTCATCATCGTAGCGCGCAAGACGCGGCGACTGGTCGAGCAGTTGCAGCAAGCGGCATGGAAACCCTCCCCACACTCCGACGCGCCGGCGGAATGCGAATTCCTCTACCAGCCGGAGGGCTGGGTCCATGCTTGCCGCTTTGTCGCGCTGCGTTATGAAAAGGAGCCGGAAACCGACGAGGTCGAGCAATATCAGTTGGATGGGTATTCACTTGACTCAGGTATTTTGAAATAGCCCCTACATGTTGTGGTTGTCCGTAGCATGTGTTGCGGTGCCTCCGACCAGCGACTTGTAGGGCACCGGTTGGACGGCGACGGCCTGCTGCACCAGGCGGTAGAAGAGCTTGCCTCGACTTCTGGACTTGCGGCGGTTGAAGCGGAAGGTGAATTCGTCGAGGTAGGAGTCGAGATGCTCGTGGCTGACGGCTCCTTGATGCGTACCCAGTATCCAGCGCTTCAGCAACGACACCACGCGATGAACGCGGGGGAGCAGTTCCGAGGCCCGCGCCGGTTGCCCGTCCAGGTAGCTCACCTCGTGGCGATAGCCGTCGCTTTCGAGTGGCCCGTAACCCAGCCAACCGTCGGTGTGGACCACGCTGCCGGGTTCGACCGACTCGCCAACGAAGGCCATCAAGCTGTCCCCGGAGGCGTTCGGAATCGTGCGCATCCGAATTCGTCCGATGCCTGCGCCATCTTCCTCGGCCGCTACTGCAATCAGCGCTTTCGCGTCGGTTTGGCGGCCCCGCACGCCCTCCTCCAGGGCTCCTAAGTAGGTCTCGTCAACCTCAACGCGCCCGCTGAGCCGGTCGCGTCCGGGCCGTACCATAGCGCGCCGGAGCTTGTGCAACCAAGTCCAGGCCGTCTTGTAGCTGCCCAGGCCCAACGCTCGTTGCAATCCCAGTGCGCTGGCCCCGTTCTTCTGGCTGGTGAGCCACCACATGGCTCGAAACCAGCTCTGGAGCGGTTTGCGGGTGTCTTGAAATAAGCAGCACCGTGCGTACCGCCCAGGTTTTGTCATGCCCGCATCGCGGACAACGAAAACCCTCCGGCCAGCGGAGTTGACACAGATACTCCCGACAGGCCTGCTCGTTGGCGAAACGCGCCTCGACCTCGGCCAGATTCCGCGGATAATCTTCCATTTTCCAAGATCCTACATCTTGTGGTCACCTGAGTCAAGTGAATACCCATCATCAGTTGTTTGAAACCAGCGCTTACACCTACCGGGTGTTTGTGACTAATCTCGCCGAGCCGATCGCGGCGGTGGTGTGGTTTTACAACCAGCGGGCCGGGGCGGAGAACCTCATCAAAGAAGCCAACAACGACGCCGGGCTGGCGGCCAACAACGACGCCGGGCTGGCGGCGCATCCTTCGCGCCGCTTTGACACGAACCGCAATCACTTTCAGTTGGTCATGCTGGCCTACAACCTCAACTGCTGGCTGCTGTTGTTCCAACGCGAAGCGGACGCCACCCCGGAGAAGCTGCGGCACACCACCCTGGCGACGGCGCGGCTCCGTTTTCTGTTCGTGGCGGCCAAGATCTGGCGGCATGCCGGCAGAACGGGCATCAGCTACAGCGATCAGTACCAGGAAAAGGGCCTGTTCGAGCGGCTGATGCGGCGGCTGCGGGCGATTGCGCCACCGGGATCGAACTTCGCGCCGGTGGTGGAGGGTGCGCTGAGTTGAGGGGCGCTATGCATAAAATTTTATGCACTCGCCGCAACTGACTGGGAACACGCCGCTTGTGAGCCCGCTCTTGGCCCGCCGGGATTGGGAGGCGGCTCAGACGAGGAGGGAAACAGCAGAAAAGACGACTTGCTAGATCACTGAGTTGACACGACTGCCGTTACCGCCACAACTCCATCGGCGATGGCTACGCCGAATCTCTGCATAATTCAGGTGATAGTAAGTACTAGATCAGAGCTCCGCGCGGCCGCTTGTTGACGATCGTGCGGGCAACGCGCATGTAGTTCCCACCGATGATCTTTCGGATATCGTCATCCGAGTAGCCTCGAACCACCAAACCCACCGTCAGGTACGGAGCGTTCGTCCAGCTCAAAGAGTTTGGTTCGGTTTCCCATTTCCAATAAGCTTTGGTCCCTTTGAGGCCGCTCGAACGGAATTTGCGGGGCTTCTGGATTGCGACAAGCTCGGGCGGCTCGACCGATCGTCCCATGGGACCCTGGTCGGACCCGATGCCGACATGGTCGACGCCAACGAGCTTGACGGAGTAGTCCAGGTGCTTGTAGAACGTTTCTGTCCCGAAACCACCCAAGAGGTTCGGCACAGTGATGATACCGATCATACCTCCCTTGTCGGCCACGCCTTTGATGGCTTCGTCGGTGGCGTTGCGATATTTGCTTTTGCCTCCTTCCGCCAGACTTCGACAGGCCGTGTGGCTGATGACGACCGGATCATCGGAGGCCTTGATCGCATCGAGGACCGTCGTGTAGCCGGAATGGGAAAGGTCGATGATGGTCCCAAGTTCGTTCATCCGTTTGACGACCGCCCTGCCGACATCCGTCAGCCCGGTGTCCACTTCCTGATTGTGCGAGCAGCCCACTTGATTTTTCGTGCTGTTGGTCAACTGGCAGTGCCGCACACCGAAGCCGTAGAAAAGATCCAGGTTTTTGATGGGGTCCTTGACATGCGGGCCGGCAAAGCAGGCATCGGGGCGGCCGATGTGCCACACCACGCCGTGTTTGCCCTCCTTCTTCCATCGTGCGACGTCTTCGACGTGCAAAAACGTCTCGACATGGTCATAGTTGTCGAAGATGTAGCTGCCGCGAGAAATCTGCTCGATCGAAAAGCGATCATCCTCGCCTTCGGGAGCCCAGGCGATGTCGTTGAGGCCGAGGTCAATTTCCGAGGCGTCCCACGCGAAGCGGTGATTGGCACGGACCTCTTCGTCCTGGACCGCTTCGAGGGCTCGCCACTTTTGCAGTTGCGCCCGCACCGAGCTCAACAACTTCACTTTGCGATCCGGGTCCTGCTCGTGTTTGAGCTGCTCGAGGGCCCAACGCTTCATGGATTCGGAATAAAAACCCCAGAGGTGGTTCGCGTTGGCCCCGCCGTACAGGTCACAAACGATGGAGTTGCGATGCAGCTCGAGGCCTCGCTCCAGCTGGCTCTTGGTCGGCTTCAGCTCGGCCAGAATGGCCTGCTTGGCGCCTTCGATGTATTCCTTCAAGCGGGGACTGACGGCCTGCGCGGGCTGCTTCGCTGCCGCTGCGGCCGAAGGAATAGCGCCCGCCCACGCAGGAGAAAGGCCGGCGACTCCCATGCCACCGAGAAACGTGCGCCGGCTCTGTCGTGAATGACTCATGGCCTTTACCTCCTGAGTTGGCTCTATGTTAACGCATGTAAATGCTAGCAGACAAAAGGGGCTAATCCCTTCTGGGAGGCCGGACACAACGAAAACCGTAGACCGTCGCCTTGTTCATATACAACTTCAAGCGAACCGGTCCGTTACGCAAGTGTTGTCTCAGACCATCCGCCCCCTTCCAGCGGACTCGCAGGTTCGTTCCTTTTCCGTTGATCTCCTCACAGTCTTGCCGGGAGAATCCGGGGATTACCTTGTCGGCCGCGTCCAGTAGTTCTGCCTGAATTGCCCCTCCCTCGGCATCGGCATTTAGGTAAAAAGCGCAGTGATCGTCGCGGACCCGCAGAAGATGAGTGACCAGGGTGCCCTCGTTTTCGGCACGACGGCCGACGAAGCCGCCTTCGTGCAGCAGAGCGAGCCCGATACCCCGATCACTGTCATAACTGTGCGCCGGCTTGTTGCTTCCTTTGTAGTAAATAGCCGTCTGGCCCTCGACGGTGATCTCGGAACCGATAGCGTAGTTGGAACCACTGTCCCACTCGCCCGGTTTTCCGAGCGGGATGAACGGTTTGCGGAAGCGGCGCCACTCGATGCCGTCGCGACTCAATCCCAGCTGTCCGTACATCGTGTGCGAGACTTCATCAAAGCCTGCCGTAATCATCACGTAAGTGTTCCGCGCTTGGGTGTACGGAAAGATGCCCGGTGTGTAGAGGTGCCAAGTCGGGGGATCCTGCGCATCGGGTGTGTGGACAGTGACCGGCCGCGACCAGTGGAAGCCGTCGGAGCTGGTGGCGCGCGAGATGCTGCGCCTGCCACCGACGTGGCTGCGGAAGTATCCTACGTACCGGCCGACGCGCTCGTCCCAGAACATGATGTTTTGCGAATCGAAGGGCCCCAAAAGGTTTCCGTATTTCGGTATCGTCCAGTGGATGCCGTCGGGAGAAAAGGCGATCCGGGCGGAACGTCCCCGGAAGTCCCATGCCTGCAGCATCATCTTGTAGCGCTTTTGGGGGTCCGGCTCGGCATAGTCTTTGGTGACCCAATAAGAGGGCGTGCCGGTGACGTTCTCATACTCGTGAAAGAGAATGTTGTTCTGTTTCGAGCCCTGAAACTCGACGATGCCCAGCGACGGTTTATCCCAGCGCACGCCGTCTTTGGATTCAGCATACAGGCACCAGCTTTCGTTTCTGCCGGTCAGGGGCCGAATCATCTGGTACCACATTTTGTAAAGACCTTCTTCCGGATCCTGTATGACGCAGGTGTAGTTCAGCATTCCCTGTTCCCAAGGTCGATCTTTGACCAGCACGGGATTGGCGGGATGCTTGCGGACTTTGGCAGTGGCAAGCACAAGGCCTTCGGTCTGGGCCACGAGAAAGTCGTCGTGCAGGAACAGATCCGCCAGGTTTCGTTCCGGTCCGAGCTGCACGATGCGGTTTTCTTTCGGAGCGGATGCGGCCGGCCACGGCCCGGCGGAACAAACGCCGAGCAGAATGACACAACCGACGAGCACGATTCGCCATCTAAGCCTTAATAGTGTTTGCTTCATCGTTCAATCTCCTTGACGAAGATCGAATGCAGAGCACTCGATCGCTCCCTCCCGGTAGTGTATCCTCTTCCGCTTAGACCCGAACCGTCTACATCAAAATCCCTCGAGGACTCTTGTCGAGCACAGCGCTCGCTACGCGCAGGAAGTTCCCGCCGATGATCTTCCGGATCTGGTCGTCGGAATAGCCTTGGCACACTAACCCCACCGTGAAGTAAGGGCCGTTTGTCCAGCTCCAGGAAGTGGGCTCGACGTCGTATCTCCAATAGGCTGCCGTTCCTTTTAGGCCGCTGGGGAGGAATCTTGCGGGCTTTCGGGCCGCCGTCAGCTTTGGAGGCTCGTAAGCCACCGACATGCCGCCATTGTCGGATCCAATGCCTACATAGTCGGCTCCGACCAGCTTCACCACGTAGTCGATGTGCTTGTAGAAATGCTCCAGGCCCATCCCCCCTAGCAGGTTCGGTACCTTGATAATCCCCACCATGCCGCCCTTGTTTGCGATCGCCTTGAGAGCTTCGTCCGTCACGTTGCGATACTTACTCTTGCCCCCTTCTGCGAGAGTACGGCAAGCGGTGTGGGTGATGGTAACCGGATCATCCGAAGTCTTGATCGTGTCTAGTGTTGTCCGGTAGCCGCAGTGGGCGAGGTCGATCATCATGCCAAGCTCATTCATACGCTTGACGACGGCCTGTCCTACGTCGGTCAAGCCTCGATCCGCTTCCTGGTAGTGCGAGTAGCCGATCTGATTCTTGGTGCTGTTGGTTAGTTGGGTGGCGCGGATGCCGAAGCCATGAAACAAGCCGATGTTCTTGACGGAGTCTTTGACGTGGGGCCCCGCGAAGCAGGCATCGGGGCGGTCACAGTGCCACAAGACCGCACGCTTCCCCTGCTTTTTCACCTCAGGAATGTGCTCGGCTCGAACGAGCTTGTGGAGATGATCGTAGTTGTCGTAGATGTACGTTCCCCGGGCAATCTGCTCCAAACAGAACTGGTCGTCGCCCCCTTCCGGCGCCCAAGGAACAATATCCACCCCGACGTCAACCGCCCCGGCTTCCCACAGGGCACGATGGTTCGCTTGGACTGTGGGGTCACTCACGATTTCGAGTGCTCGCCATTTTTGAAGCTCCTGCCCAATGGTCCCGACCAGCTTCCTCCTTCGGTCGGGGCCCTTCTCCTGGCTGAGACGGTCCAAGGCGTACTGCTTCATGCGGTCCGAATAGAGCCCCGCGATGTGGGTCGTGTGGACCTGCCCGTGCAGGTCGCAAACAATCGTGTTCCGATGCAGCTCCAGCCCCCGCTCGATCTGAGCCTTGCTCGGCTTCATCTCGCGCAGAAACTCCTGCCTGCCCCGTTCGATGTAGTCCTTGACCCTGGGACTTACCAGGTCCGAGAGATCCCGGCGCGCCGCTGCCGAAGCAGCCGCCGAGGCCGGCGCCGACATTCCAGGCAGCAATCCGGTAGCTCCCATGGCGCCCGCGGCCGTACCGAGAAACCCGCGCCTGCTTTGCCGCGAAATATTCATGACTTCCTCCCTTCCCGCACCTGCCCGATCTGACCCGATACAAACGTAACCGAGTAAGCTAAAATGATAGCAGACTACCGGCAACGGTGGACCCGATCAGGCCGGGAGTGGGCATTGTCAAGTTAACGCATCACGAGTTGATACAGCCCCAAGATATTGATGGCGAGACGTCGCCCGCATACTTGATATAGTAGCCTTGTCCCTCCGCTACCAGTTAACTTGACAATGCCTTCAGAGCGGTCCTTAGCTCCTCGGACGACCTTCCGAAGGCCTGAGTCAGCCGTTTGTTGGTGTGAACGCGATATCCCGACAGCAATTCGCAGACGGTGTCTTAGGGAGCCTTCCACGGGTGCGCCAGCTACAAATCTGCCGCCCTGGTCAGAAGGTCAACGCTAGCCGATCAGCGCGGACCCACCACGAGATTGTCCCGAATCTAGTTGAAGGTGGAAGGGCGGCGGTTCTCAAGCTCGGTTCTCTGCGAGAATCGAGCAAACCTTTAACCACAAAGGAGAACCGCCGTGAAGAAATCGTATCACATTTTCGATTCCGCAAAGCAGCAGCCCGTAAGCCCCAACGAACTCACTCGCCTGCTCAGCCAAAACGCGCAGCTGATGCTGCCCTTGGTGGAACTCGTCGAGCAGTGCCGCGGAGCCGTCGACGAGGTCATCGACGTCACCGGCCGCGCCGTCATTCAGGCCGTGCTCGAACTATCGGCGCAACAAGTTACCGGAGGAGAACTTTCCCAGCCCGGCAAGAAGCGCAGCACCGATGTCGTCCGCTGGGGCCGCCAGCGGGGCCGCGTCAAACTCAGCAACCGCAAGCTGCGGGTTCAGAAACCGCGGCTGCGCAAACGCTCCGGCGGCGAGGTCGCAGTGCCCGCCTACGCAGCGATGCAGGACGACGAACGATTGGGCGCGCGCATGCTTGACATTCTGATGAAAGGTGTCTCGACGCGAAACTATGCCGGGGTGATTGGCGCAATGGCCGGCGCCGTCGGCGTGTCGAAATCCGCCGTCAGCCGGGAAACGATCGAGGCCGCGGAAAAGAGCATTGACGAAGTGCTCGCGCGGCGTTTCGATGAACTGGATCTGCTGGTGATCTACGTGGATGGTTTGATCTTCTCCGGCCACACCGTGCTGGCCGCCGTGGGTGTGGACCGTCAGGGGAACAAGCATGTGTTGGGCCTGCAACAGGCCGCAACCGAGAACGCCGCCGCCGAGGACTTGCTGACGAGCTTGGTCGAGCACGGCATATCGCCCGAGAAAAACAGGCTGTTCGTGCTCGATGGGTCGAAGGCATTACGGGCGGCCGTGCGCCGAGTCTTCGGCGAAGTTCCCGTGCAACGCTGCCGCGCTCACAAGCTGCGCAACATTCTCGAGCGGCTGCCGCGGGCCGAGCGCGATCAGGCCAAAGCGGCGATCCGCGCCGCCTGGCGGCTCGAAGCCAAAGACGGCCGGGCACGGGTTGGAGAAGCTCGCCCAGTGGTACGAGGGCGACTGGCCCGAAGCGGCGGCGAGTTTGCGCGAAGGCCTGGAGGAATGTTTCACCATCAACCGCCTGGGCCTGCCGCCGTCGCTGCATCGTTGTCTGGCGACGACCAACATCGTCGAGAGTCCCCACGCCGGGGTGCGCCAGCGGACGCGGCGAGTGACCCGCTGGAAGGATGCCGCCATGGTCCGTCGCTGGGCCGCGGCTGCTTTCCTGGATACCGAGAAAAGCTTCCGCAAGATCATGGGCTACAGGCATCTTTGGATGCTCGACGCCATCCTCCATCCAACGAACACCACCCAGCCAAAGGCTGCCTAGTACAATAGCTCTTTTACACCGTCGCCCAAAACCTTCAACTACGATTGGGACACTCTCCCCACCACCGCGTTTCAGGTGAGCCCGGTTGAGGCGACTTTCCGATGGATGCGTTCCCTGGCGTGCCCCTACCACCGCTCGGGTGCGAACCGTTTCGTCCGGGTCTGGCGCGGCCTTCAAGCGTCCCACGTGAATAGACGCCCGAGGTCGAGGTTGCGCTCGTAGGGCTCGGGCGGCTCCGGAGCCCCGTAGGCGAGGATGGGAACGGTGGACTCGAAGCGCGATCCGTGCGAGCGTACGCTGACCGTCTCGCGGGCTTTCTCCAGCGCGCCAAAGGCGACGTGCTGCTTTCCTAACACGAAGATGTCGCCAATGCGTTCCCGATGCAGCCGGAACTTCTCGCTGGCCTCATCGCGACTGTAGATCTCGTCGATTCCTTCGGTTTGCTCGAGAATCCCGTGGGCCTTCTCGTCATCGGCTGGCTCCCGCAGGTAGATGTAGCAGGCGCCGCCGAGGTTCTTGTGGTGCGTTACGTGGCGGTCGCGAATGATGGGGACGGCCTCGGCGGCGACGCCCTCGGCCGCGAGAACCTGCGCAAGGTCGATGCCCTCGTTTTTCGCCGACATGCCGTGATCAGCCGTTAAATATACCTCGAGCTTCGGTTGGGCATCGACGATTTCTCCCAGCAGTTGGTCGAGCAGGTGCACGTGCTCGAGGGAGCGGGAGTCCTCCGGCGGATACGTATGCATCATGTAGTCGGTCGTCGCCAAGTAGACGAGATCGAAATCGAGTTCGCCCAGCAT
The DNA here is from genome assembly GCA_965238045.1 of Bryobacterales bacterium. GTDB lineage: Bacteria > Acidobacteriota > Terriglobia > Bryobacterales > UBA6623 > CBDEGU01. The sequence goes on from CBDEGU010000007.1 coordinate 202,746, forward strand.
GTGAGCGGCCACCCGTAGCGACCAGTAGTTCACCTCCGGGGAGTAGATGTTCTCCTTCGGGCCGGCCGCCGCCACCATCTCGGAAGAGGGCTCCTCGGCGGAGGTGGCCAGGGTGACGCCGCGCGATAGAAGCTTCCGGATTTTCTCTTTGGAGGAGATCAGCCCGGCCTTCAGCCCACGCCCGGTCGTTTTCTCTATAATCGTCGGCAGCAGCAGGAAGTCCGGAGTCTCCATGAACACGCCTTGGTTCCGGGCGCGGTCAAAGTAGTAGTTGCTGGTGATGCCGTGCTCGTCCGGGAAGCTCCCGGTCGCTACCGACGCGTTGTTGACGTTGGTGACCGAAGGGATCACGCCCGGGCCTTCGCGATAGTCGCCCTCGCGGATCATGCGGTCGAGGTTCGGCGTCTCGCTGAGGCGCAAGTAATCCGGGCCCAGGCCATCCACCAGGACGAAGAGGGCTTTTCGTCCCCCGGTAGCACGATCGCCAACCCCTAGCGAAGAAGAGCCGCCACCGCAGGCGGATACCAAACCAGCCCCGGCGAAAGCTAGAAGCTGACGGCGCGCAAGCTCGCGGGAGGGCTTTGTCGAAGGGACTTTCATCAGCACGGACCTCGATTCAGATTATAACTTTGCGTCGATACGACAGAGTCGCCGATTCGTCCGGATCAACCGTGACCGGCAGGGGCCGGCCAAGCCTGAATCATACCAAGCTGGCGATTGCTGGACAGAATGCAGAGAGTTGTATCGGAAGCGCCCGGCAGACAGGGCTTCTCGGGAGGAGGCTCTGAGACTGCATGGCGGGTGTTTTTGATACAACGCGTTGAACCTTAGCCGCGCTGCCGGCCCGTAGGGATTTGAATGCTTTTGGGCGATCGAAGCCTTACTGCGGGGGGTCGTCGAAGGGGCTCTGGCAGCTCGTTGTGGGGCGGTTGGGGTAGGGGGGAGAGCGCCCGAGGGGGGAGTGAAGGCGGACAAAAAGGAAAGAATGCAGGGGCCGGACGCAACTCGAGTACGCCTCCATCGAGGCAGTGCTGAGCGAGCGGTCCCTGTGCTTTGGCATGCATGGCATTATGAGGTGTCGAAGAAAAGGAACACCGCGGGCCGCGGCGGTTCGAACGTTGCGATCAACAGCATGCGCCCTTGACGGCAGAGCGGACAGTGGTGTTGTGGAGCGCTGTCTGCAGTGGCTGTTTCGTTCGCGGGCTCAGCGATGGGGACAGCCAACAGCTCGCGCGCCAGAGCCAACTGCTCGCGCCGATGGCGGTTGGCCAGGAAACCGTAGTAGCGGATGCGCACGAAGCCCTTCGGCAACACGTGCTGCAGAAAGCCCGCAGGAACTCCAAAGCGTCGAGCGTCCTCTGGCGCTGTGGGCCGCCTCGGGCGTAGTCTTTGTAGGCAAAACGAACCTTGCCATCTTTGATGGAGATCAGTCTTCGATCAGAGATCGCCACGCGATGGGTGTAGCGCGCCAGGTACTTCAGCGCGACCTCGGGACCGCCGAAAGGCGGTTCGGGGTGGACCACCCAGGGTTTCCGTTTTGTGGAGGCCAGCAAGCGTCGAAAGTTACGCTCTTGGGCCAAGTGCTTAAGCTGGCCGTGAAACGACAGCTCGCCCTTGAGGAAAGCTCGCCGTAAGTGGTCCAAGACCTTGGCCCGGAAGACCTGGCGCAGCACCCGGACGGGTAGGAAGAACCGCCGTCCCTTACAACGCACCCAGCGCAGCGGGAGCCATCCAAGGCGATGCCGCCACCGGGGACGACGCAGTGCAGGTGCGGGTGATGCCCGAGGGTCTGCCCCCAAGTGTGTAGCACGGCGAGAAAACCGCAGCGGGCTGCGAGGCGCGTCTCCCCGAGTTCGAGCAGCGTCTCGGCCACGGCGCGAAACAAGATGCCGTAGACGATCCGCGGGTTCTGCAGCGCCAAGGGAGCGAGCGGATGCGGCAGCGTGAACACGACATGAAAGTAGAGGACGGGCAGCAGGTCGAGCAGTCGCTGGTCGAGCCACTCGGCTCGTGCCGTGGCTTGGCATTGCGGGCAATGCCGATGGCCACAAGGGTTGTAGGCCACCTTGCGGTGACCACAGCGCTCGCACTGGTACACGTGGCCGCCCAAGACCTGGGTGCGACAGGCTGTGATGTCGGAGAGAACCCGGCGCTGCTCGGCCGAGGTTGCCACTTGGCGGCGGAAACGTCCCTGCTGGGTTCTCACGACAGCGGCCAACGTGGGCCGAGGCGTGTTCACGGTGAGGGTGGCAACCCGCACCCCAAGGGCCGTCGCCATGTTGAAGATGTTAGGACATTCTAAAGCACCTTCGGATCGCCTCGCGAAGCGAAGCTTCGACCCACCGCGTAGCGGTTAGGTTGTGTGCCGGGCATGTCTGACAGCTTGGAGGTGAAAGTCCTCTGCACAGCTTGATGGAGGTGAAGTGCTAGGGAAGCGCAAGGGCGTCGTCGTGAGGCGGGGTCTGAAGGAAGCGTGGATCAAAGCCGTGACCTGACGAACAGAAACCGGATAAGAGGCATCCTTGGTGGGACGAGCGGACAACGGATCGCGAAGTCCATATCCATCAAGGGCCAAGGCTGTAGATCCGGCAGGTGTGCGGTGAAGGCGGTCAGACTTACCCCGGGAGGTCTGCGTTCCGTCCCGAAGTTTGGGACTGAGGAAGCCGCGAGGCGACCGGATCGGGACACAGAAGTCAGCAGAGGGCGAAGTAGGCCATGCAGTCGGCAAAGCTAGTAAGGCACTCCGCAAGTCGAAAGACGGAGCGAACGGATAGGCCGAGCCGAGAACGATGGACGAAGGCCCGAACGGAAGAGAGCGGCCATTAGGATTCGCAAATCATGGACGGCAAGCGGCAGAAAAGCCAACTCGAGTTGGCCTTCCTCAACGAGCCGGAGGGTAAAGCCCCGAGGCGCGTTCCACAAGGGACCGAACTGTCCGCGGCGAAGCGAGAGACCGAAAGATCGGCGCGAGAAGAACGACGGATGGAGGAGGTGTGCGAGCGAAACAATCTCGTAAAGGCTTGGCAACAGGTCCAGGGTAACAAGGGAAGTCCGGGCGTCAATGGCCAAACCATGGACGAGACGCTGGACGACCTGCACGAACACTGGCCAGCCATGCGGGGACAGTTGCTTCGAGGAACGTACAGACCGCAACCGGTGCGAGGGGTGGAAATCCCGCAGCCCGGTGGTGGGGTCAGGAAGTTGGGCATCCCTACGGTGCTCGACCGACGGATCCAGCAAGCGGGGTTACAAGTTCTGCAGAAGCGCTGGGACCCGACGTTCTCCCAACACAGCTTTGGCTTGCGGCCGGGACGTTCGGCACATCAGGCGGTGGCCCAGGCGCAAGCCTACATCGCCGAGGGCTATCCATGGGTGGTGGACATCGATCTAGAGAAATTCTTTGATCGAGTCAACCACGACCTGCTGATGGCCCGTGTCGGGAAACGTGTCGCCGACAAGCGATGGCTAAAACTCATGCGGGCATTTCTCACCGCCGGAGGGATGGAAGACGGGCTGGTGAGTCCTGTGGACGAAGGCACGCCACAAGGCGGTCCTTTGTCCCCGTTACTCTCGAACCTTGTGCTCGACGATTTAGACCGGGAGTTGGAACGACGCGGCCACCGTTTCTGCCGTTATGCCGACGACGGCAACATCTAGTATATCGTTTCATTAAACTGTACTCATCTCAGACGCGCTCTCCACCGGCTCGAACTTCCTCCAGCGGTGAACGACGGGGGCGGCGTTGATCTCCGCGATCCCCTGCAGGATTCGTTCTCGAAGTTCCTCCCAGGACTCCACCCGGATTCGCTTCAAAAAAGTGCGCGCCATCTTCCCGAACAGCGTCTCGACAATATTCAGCCAGGACCCGTGGGTCGGCGTATGCACGTATTTGAAGCGGTTCGGACGCGTCGCCAAATAGTCCTTCGTCTCCTTGGAAACGTGGGAGGAATGATTATCCAAGATCAATCGGATCGTGCAGTGGGCCGGGTAGGATTGGTCCAGATCCTTGAGCAGTAAGATGAATTCCCGGCTGCGGTGGCGCCGCTCCACCCGCGCTGTCACCCGACCGTCGTGCAAGTCCAGCGCCGCCAGAATCGAGCAAGTTCCCAGACGTTTGTATTCGTAATCTCGAGCCACGCAGGGATGCCGCCCCGCAGTCGGCGGCAGGTCCGGAGCGGTGTTGGCGATCGCTTGCACGCCGGGCTTTTCGTCGACCGAAACCGTAATCACGCCCGGCGATGGGCCGCCCTCGCCCGCGCTTTCATTCTGCAAGGCCACCTCGCGGTAGACCAGCAGCACCTGCCGCATCTTGGACTCAAAATCCGGGTCGCGGCGCTGCAAGTAGTACTTCACCTTCTCCGGGTGAAGAGGTTGCTCGGCCAGAATCCGATGGACGGTCGCCTTGGCCGCTTGGGCCAAGGCCGGATAGCCCGCTTCCACGGCATGCTGGCGCACGTGCCGGGCGAGCGCGCCGCGGGTCCAGAGCTCGGCGGCGTAACCGAGTTGCTTGGGTTTGCTACAGGCCAAGTGCACCACCCAGGCCTTGGCCTCTTCGCTGATGCGGGGTTCCCGGGGACGATGATAGGCATCCTTGAGCGCCGCTTCCACCCCCATGGCCAGGGCTCGCTCGATCCATTTGCCAACGCTTTTGCGCGTCATCTTCACGGCCCGCATAATCTCGGCGATCGTCTCGCCGCAATGATAGCGCCACAGAATCTCGGCTCTCTGCACCTCCCGAGCCGGAGCCTTACGCGAACGACGCAGCCGCTGCAGATGTTGCGACTCTTCGGGCGTGAGAAGCAGTTGGGGACGCTTCGATTTTCCTGCCATGCATCCAGCCTAGCAGGAAACATCCTCGTATCGATATGTTTTAATGAAACGCTATACTAGGTTCGCAGCCGGCGGGCGGGCGAACGGGTGATGGCCGGCGTCTGCCGCTTTCTCACGAAGAAACTCCGGCGCCAGGTCAACGAATCGAAGAGTGCAGTGGCTCGCTCTGACGAGCGGAAGTTCTTAGGCTTTCGCTGGGCGACCGGCGCGGAGTCTCAGCGATTGATATCGCCGCGGGCGCTCCAACGGTTTCAGGCGCGAGTTCGGGAACTCACGAGCAGGACACGCGGGATCAGTATCGAGCAGATGATCGACTCGTTGAAGCCGTATCTGCTTGGCTGGCGAGGCTACTTTGGCTTCAGCCAGGACCCGCTGGTACTTCGCAACCTGGGCGCGCGGATCCGCCGGAGACTCCGCATGGTGATCTGGCGGCAGTGGGGGAAGGGGCCGACTCGATACGTCAACTTACGGCGATGGGGGTTGCCTCACATGCGAGCGGCCGTCGCTGCTGGCTCCCCGACTGGCTTGTGGGCGATGTCGCTTGTGGCCATTCAGCAAGCGCTGCCCAACACCTATTTCGACTCGCTCGGCCTCCCCCGAGTATCGGCATCTTCGAACGCTTAACTCATCCGAACCGCCGTGGTACGGACCCGTATGCCCGGTGGTGTGGGACGGGGGAGCCGTGAGGCCTCCCCCTATCCCCGATCAATGCGATATACCATTAGCTATCCGGCACCACGGGCCCGTGCGGACTCTTTGCATCAAGACGTCGAATCTGAGTCGGTTGTCGATTTGGCCACCGGGAGGGGCAGCCGTACGACGGCAAGTCGATCCACGTGGCGGAATGCGCGCACAGCAGGTATTGCGCTCCCCTCAAAGGCCTCCTGGCACCAGTTCGTAAGGCACGCCCAGCACAACGAGACCAAACAGACCCAATCGTTCAACAGTTCAGTCTTCAATTTCGATCGGCTACGGAGTTTTGGCGAAGGACAGCGCCGTTCAGCCCGCTCCATCAACGTCTGTGAGCGGATGTCCAAGCTCTGGCGCCTACCGGCGGAGGTGATGTGCAGGGTTCCTCACGAAAAGACGTGGTATTCGGGGCAGCGCGGGTGTATACTGTGGCCGTACCAGTGCCAAAATGGAAATCCTGGTTACATTGCCTGAAAAGAGGGTTTTTGACCGACGGCATTTTCTGATCACTGCGGCAACCGGAGCAAGCGTTTCGGGCTCAGTGTTCACCTCTTCGATGTGCGCGGCTCCTGATGTCGGAGCAACGGCCAGTCAGCGCGTTCATCCGGTGCTGATTCGGAACGAGGCCAATGAATTGATACGTATCATCGTTGAGGTCGGGCAGCCGGACGTTCACGCAACCTCGTTTACCTTTTCGCTGCACAGCGCCGACGAGCTGAAGAACCTCGATACTTTGCGGTTGTTCTACTCGGGCGACAAGGAGCCGCAAGAGTTCGACAAGGTTCACAGCGGAACTTCCTTTTCCGGCGACAGGCGGACATTGTTGGCTGAGTTGACGGCAACGCCGTTCGGGCGTCCGTCAAAACCGGCCGCAGAGCTGACGTTTCGCGGCGATCAAGCATTACGGCCGGGAACTAACGCCTTTTGGCTGGCCTGCGAGTTGCGGCCAACCGCGGACCTGTCCCACAAAGTGGCCGCCCAGTGTACGAAGATCGAAACATCGCTGGGTACGGCCACCCCACGCGACGCGACACCCGGAGTCCGCAAACGTATCGGCATCGCGCTGCGCCGGCACTACGACGACGGTGTGCACACCTATCGCATCCCGGCGCTGGCCACCACGCCGAAAGGGACGCTCCTGTGCGTCTACGACATGCGCCGGCGGAAGCGCCGGGATCTGCAGGAAGACATCGACATCGGCCTCAGCCGCAGCACCGATGGCGGGCGCACCTGGGAACCGCCACGCGTGATCATGGACATGGGTGAATTCGACGGGCTGCCCCAGGAACAAAACGGCTGCAGCGACCCGGGCATCGTCGTGGATCAGCAAACCGGAGAGATCTTTTGCGGAGCCATGTGGATGTGGGGCAAGACCGGCAAGCATCAATGGGATGGCGATGGCTCTGAACCGGGCTACGAAATCGGCAAAAGCGCCCAGTTTCTCATGGTGCGCTCCAAGGACGACGGTCTTACCTGGACCAAACCGGAGAACCTGACTCGCAAGCTAAAGAAGGCCGAGTGGATTCTTCTGGCCCCGTCTCCTCAACAGGGAATCACTCTGCGCGACGGCACCCTGGTCATGCCCGCCGAGGGACGCGACGAAAAGGACCGCAGGTTCTCGACTCTCATTGTCAGCCGTGATCATGGATCCACCTGGACCGTCGGTTCTCCCTCGGCGATCGGCAACACCGAATGTCAGGCAGTTCAATTAGACGACGGCTCGATCATGCTCAACGCTCGTACAGAGAGGCCGACCAAGTTTCGCTCGGTGTACGTGACCGACGACCTCGGCCGGACTTGGCGGCCCCACCAAACGCATCGCAAGGCGCTGATCGAACCCAATTGCAACGGCAGTCTGCTTCGATTTGACTATCCAGAGGAGGGGCGACCGAAGCACGTTCTGCTCTTCGCGAACCCGCATTCGCAAACGGGCCGCGATCACCATTCCATCCAAGTCAGTTTCGACGAGGGCCGAACGTGGCCGGAGGAGTTTCGACTGCTGCTGGACGAGGGGCAAGGCAACGGGTACCCGAGCATGACCCGCATCGACGATCGCCACGTCGGCATCGTCTACGAAGGTAGCCAGGCCCACCTTGTCTTCGAGAAGCTTTCGCTGGACGAGCTGCTTGGAAAACGAGGATAACGCCAGCCAAGGGTCTTCTGATGGCCAAGTATCGCAACGTGGGGCGGGTTTCACCTGCCACATTCCTTATGGCAGAACGCACTGCCCTTCTCGCCTCACGCAGGCTCGATCGCCGGACTTTGTTTCGGCTCGGCTTTGCCGCCGCGGCCGCCTATCGGCTTAGCACGAGCCCGCCGCCCGGCATCGCTCAACAAGACGCCCGCATCCCGCGAGACGTCAAACCGACCCAGCCGCGCCACGGTTTGTCGAAGGAAGAGATCCGGCCCAAGCTGAGGGAACTCCTCGGCCTGGACCCGATCCCGAACGAAGTTCCCCTTCTGACCACCAAATCGGAGGCCAGCCGCGATGGACTCGAACTAACAGTTCTCACCTACCGAAACCTGCTGGGTGAGACGGTCCCCGGCGTTCTGGCCGTTCCAGCCGACGCCGATACGGGCTCACTTGGAGGCGTCGTTTGTCTATCGGGCACAGGTGGTAGTGTTGGAACGCTGACCGACGCTAGGTTCGGTAATCAGCAACCCGGCAAAGGCCGGCTCATGGGCTGGGGACGCGAGCTGGCCCGCCGAGGCTTCGCAACTCTTTCGATCACCTTGCGAGGCACCACCAGCCGCCACATCAGCCCCATGCATTGGGAGAAACACATCCGCTTTCTCGCTCCTTACGGGCGCACGATGATGGGCGTGATGGTCGACGAGGCCCTGCGGGCCGCGCGCATCCTCGCCGCGCACAACGCGGTCAACCCGAGCCGCATCGGTATGACTGGCATGTCACTCGGCGGCAACGTGACGTGGTACGGCATGGCGTCCGACCCCGCCATCCGCGTGGGCGTGCCCGTCGCCGGATCGGTCGGCAGTCTGGCGACGGCCATCCACGGAGGCGACGTCAACCGGCACAGCTCGTACTTCTATATTCCACACATGCTCCGGTATTTCGATCACCCGCAGGTGGTCAGCGCGTGTATCTGTCCCCGGCCGTTCATGGTCATCGCCCCCACGCGGGACGAAGACATGCCGACCTCCGGCGTCGAACAGATGATGAGCATCGTCAAGCCCGCCTACGACGCCGCAGGCCACCCGGAACGATTCAAAGTCTACCAGCCCGAGTCGAACCACGTCTACACCGAGCAATACTTTGAGTGGGTTGTGGAATGGTTCGAGAAGTTCTGCTAAACGGGCCAATCCCAAGCTGGATCTTCTGCGTTACGTGTGTCGAGCAGACCTTGGCTGTCTTTTCGACGGTAGGCGGTCCCGTTGAGCCACGTTCACGCGGTTTTGATTTCCTAGGCCAATGGTTTTACTGCTTGTGGGCGGACCATGCCGGCCCAGACTGGTAGCCCGTTTCAATTCAACGGGCTTCTTCCGAAAGCCAAGACCGACTAAGGTAGCGGTATGATTGGCGGGCCACACTGGGGTACGCTTTGGCGGGATGACAAGCGGGACAAACAGATCGGGAAGAACGGATCACCAAGACAATCTTCACGGCTCGACTTATCTTCTCGCGGTCTCATCAAGCTGAGGAGCGGCGGTTTTCGTATCTGCTCCTTGTAGCGACGACTTCGGCGGTCTACAGTTTGAACGACTCATGAAGAGGGGTTACTTTGGCCACGCTCGTGGTGATACCCGCTACCCCCCAGCGTCGAAAACACTCGATTCCGAGACCTGGATAGGAGAACACGAGCAGGTTTCAACAGCGCTGAGTCGGGTCATGCTGACCCTGATTGGCTATAGTGTCTTCTGCCTTCTGACCCTGGCAGCTCCCTCAGGCCGTGGCTTTGGGGGTGGGATAATCTCAGGCGATGCCTAACCTGACGGTCTCTACTCTCGAAGGCTGGCTGTAGGATGCAGCCTGGTCGATTCGAGGACCTCTCGATTGATACTGGAGAAGGAACATCATGACAACGCCGACTCGACGCGCGCCGACCGCGACCCACCTGATCTTTCTGTTGATCCCGTGCCTCATTTCAACCCACCTTGAGCTTTGGGCGGGCGATAGCCCGGCACTCGCTATCGGTAGTCGAAAGCAGCTTTTCATCGATCACCGTTTCATCGAATCCTCCGAAGGGATCGAGCTGGTTTTCAACCCACCACACCAGACCGGCGAGAAGCTTGTCGTTGCGGACGCTCCCTGGGAAGAGGGGTGGCACATCGGCAGCTACAACAGCGTGCTGAAGGAAGAAGGCCCCGACGGCTGGCGCATACGGCTTTGGTACGACATCCGTGAGGGCAACGGCATGTTAGGTGAGGGCATGTTGGCGGTGGCGTACGCAGAGTCCGATGACGGGATTCGTTTTACCAAGCCGGTGCAGGGGCTGGTCGAGTGGAATGGCTCAAAAGAGAACAACCTGGTGTTCCCAACCGATCTTTCGAAGATGCTGGTTGGCGGCGGTTCGGTCTTCCGTGACGAAAACCCCCGCACGCCGCACGCAGAGCGGTACAAATCCTGGTCGAAGCTCTACCGCACGCCAGGCACCCGCCGCGGAGAGAACCGCGTCTGGTATTCGGCCGACGGGCTTCATTGGAAACTCTATGATCAGGAGCTTACGGGCTTGAGGGAGGCCGACACCCAGCCAACGTGGTTCTGGGATGCCCGCATCGGCCGTTATCGGGGCTACAGCCGCGAGTGGGAAGAGCTCGACGGCGAACGAAGGACACGCATGGCGGGCCACAACGAGAGCGACAACATGCTTGATTGGGACAGCTTCTCGATCATCTTCCAAGCCGATCAGCAGGACTTGAGCATGGCCTCTGACCTGGAGCAGCACCGCCGGGCCCGCAACCCAACCGTGGAGAACGCCCCCAGGGTTCCCGGTGCGCCCATGGATTTCTACGGACCAGGCGTTTTCCAATACTCCGAAGCGCCGGATGTCTATTTTGCTCTCCTCTCGGCGTTCTACCACTGGACAATGAAGGACGATGGCAAGGCTTGGCCCGATACCGCCGACGTGCAGCTTGCGGTCAGCCGCGATGGCCGCAGCTTCCAACGGCTAGGCGGGCGTCAACCGTTTCTTCGGCTCGGGCCAGAAGGGAGCTTCTACTCCAAGTGGTTGTGGGCGTGTCCGAGACCCGTCCGGGTCGGCGATGAATTGTGGTTCTACGACGCTGGGAGCAATCAGGACCACAGCGACAGAGCCGGCCCGTCGGGCCACAAGCCCCAGGCTGCCTTGACCCGTGCCATTCTTCGCCTGGACGGCTTTGTCTCCGCGGCTGCCGCCTACACAGGCGGCAGCCTGACCACCCCTCCCTTGATTTTCGACGGCTCCCACCTTGAACTCAATCTTGATACCAGCGCTGGCGGCTCGGCGCGGGTCGAGATGCAAGACGCTCCGGGCAAGCCACTTGCGGGTTACCGGCTGGGTGAAGCGGACGAACTGAACGGCAACAGCGTCAAGATGAGAGTTTCATGGAGAGGCGGCGCTGACGTTTCGGCGCTTTCGGGTAAGCCGGTCAAATTGCACTTCAAGCTACGATCGTACAAGTTGTACGCCTTCCAGTTCGTCAAATAGTCGAATCCGCGGATCTCAAGAAGCTCCGGGCCAGGGGTGGCAAGGTTCGTGCTGCTCAGATAGGTCGCGTCACTGGACCGCTTGCTTTCGCACGCGGCTCGGCGCCCGATGACTGCGGGTCTCGCTAGCATCGGCTCGGGGTCCCAATCCATCATGGAGATCGAGGGGGCGACCTCATGGCCGCAGGGAAGTCGAGCTGAGTCAACCGCAAGTACAAGACGAAGTACAGAATCCGGAACTCGAGGGAGTACGAGCGTGGCCTCAGGAGCCGCGGCGACGTCACGATCTGGCTGAGCGTGGAGGCGATCGCCGCGTGGACACCACCGAAGAACGGTCTCCGTAGCGGCCAGCGGCGGTACTCGCACCTGGCGATCTTGACCGCGTTGACCCTGCGGGTCGTCTTCCGCCTGCCGCTTCGCCAGACCGAGGGTTTCCTGGACTCGCTGCTCAGCTTGATGGGCCTCGAGCTCAAGGCCCCGGACCACACCACACTCTCGCGCCGGAACCAAATCGTTGAGGTGCCGCCCCTGACCCGAGCCCACGACGGCCCGATCTACTTGATCGTCGATTCCACGGGGCTCAAGATCCTGGGTTCCGGCGAATGGAACGCGCACAAGTAGAAGGCATCGAAGAAACGCCGGGACTGGCCGAAGCTGCACATCGGAGTGGATGACGAGGGGTGCATTGTGGCGGCCGAGCTCACGGCGAGCCGCTGGGACGACGCCTCCGCCCTGCCTGATCTGCTCGACCAGATCGAGGTTCCCATCCGGCGTTGCACGGCGGACGGGGCCTACGACCACAGGTCGATCTACGATCGGGTCGGCGCGGCCGGTACAGAGGACGTCGTGATCGTGATCCCCCCTCGTCGCTCTGCGGTGTCGGCGGGGCCCACGGACGGCCCGTGGGCGCAGCGAGAAGCGGCTCTTCAGAGGATTCGTAAGGTTGGACGACGCGAGTGGCAGAAGGAGTCGGGCTACCGACAGCAGGCGCGCGTTGAGAACGCGTTGTTCCGATACAAGTCAGTGCTCGGAGGCGGCCTGAAGGCGAGGAACAGCAAGGCGCAAAGGAGAGAGGCCACGATCGGGTGTCACATCCTCAACCGGATGGCCGAGTTCGGCAGGCCGAAGTCCTACGCCGTGGTGTCGTGAACGAGGGGTTGGGAAAGCGGCCCGACTCGCGCCTGGGTTGAATCGTGCAACAGCGCCGTTCCCATCAACTGCTTGGAACTGGGCGATCCAGTTTCTGGACACTACGGGAATGGGTTAGCCAGCAACAGCGCTGTGAGTTTTCCATCCATGTCGGGATCACCAGAGACACAACTGCGGAACTTGATGCCACAATCGGGAAGCTGGAGAAGGAAGTGGCTGGTCGAACGTAGCGCCCCGTTTGCAGATCTTTTCAGAGCTTATAAAATTTTCTCCTAGGGGCAGAAAAGTAGCGTGGACAAAATCAGGCTCCCGAATTCGCGCCGAACCGAACCTGCATACACAAATTCATCGCCGGCGTGACCTCATCAAAGATCGCCAACATGGAGTCCACCAAATCCACTCCCGTCGACCCCCGTACCTCCCGCTTCCCCATCGGGTAGAAGACCTGGAACCCCGCCCACCGATTCTTCGGCGCATTCTGAAGGAGGCGCCGAAGCTTCAACATGCCCGGAAAATCCAAACGCCCGAAGTACGCTGGCTCCTCCCAACTCCCCGCATACACCATGAACCCCGCGCGGGTCACAAGGCGCTTCAACTCCCGCTCCATGGCACTTTTTGGCTTGAGTGCCTCCAAAAGCCGATGCCAGTCCCAGTCAGCCTCCAACTTCCAGCGACGAGACTCGCGCGGCGCTCTCATATACCCGCGCTCAACCTGCATCCCACACTTGAATACCTGCTCATCCGTATCCACCATCAAAAAGAACTTCGAGGAATCGAAACTCGAATCAGAAGAAATGGGCTTGGCCGCACGATTCTCCCTCGGCACGAAGCCAATCCACTGCCAGAAAGCCCCACGACCATACCGCTCTGTGACAAACGGCTCACCATAGCGGGACTCAAGCGCAAGTTTCAGAATCCGCGTGATCCGCTCGTTGTCCTTAAGGTTCCCCACCCGAATTCCACGCTGAAAATCCAAAAACTCCAGCCGAAACCCAATCGCCGTCCTTGGCAGCTCCAAACCCGCAGAAACCTTCATAGCTTCGCCTTGCGCTCCGCCCTACTCCACCACCTCAATCGTGACCCGAATCCGCTCCGGATAGGGCTTCGGCAACTCGTACTTATCGACGTACACGGTACCCACCACCGGACGCCGGTCTTCGGCCTCCTCGGCGTAACGGACGGTATTTTTGGTCTCCTTCTCCTGCTTGAACGTCGCCGAAAACGGTTCTTCCTTGTTCATACGCTACCTCTCCTCCCCCCGCAAAATCCAATCAACGCTCCGACCCGTCTTCTCCCCAAGCCGAACCAACACCTCAGCCGACGGCGCAAGCAACCCCCGCTCGATCCGCGAGAGCTGCCCCTGGCTGATCCCGAGCTGCGGGGAAAAGTCATCCTGCCGAACCGATCCGCGAAGCTGGCGAATCCGTGTCCCGATCGCCTCCAGATCCGCCCCCTGGTTTTTTGTGCGCCTCCGAGCCATAAAAAAAAAAAGATGATGCATATACCGATCCGCATATGCTAATCTGTATATGCAGAACGGAATCTAGATCTACTATAACCTGACGAAAACTTCCGTTCAACAGGAGGTCACGTGAAAATCGCCACCCCCCTGGCTGCTCTCGCAGCCACCTTTTTTGCCTTCCAGCAAACCCTATCGTGACGCCGGAAACCTTGCTGGCTGGGCACCGCAAGCTCATTGCCCGCAAGTACGACGGCAGCGAGCGACATTGGGCGTCAGAATACCACCCTGGCGTCCAGAATCGTCGATCCCTGACGCCCTGCGGTGTCAACCGCAACTCCCTTTCGGAAAACAATTTACAAGCCGGTCAAGTTTTTGGACACTAGTATAGCGTTTCATTAAAACATATCGATACGAGGATGTTTCCTGCTAGGCTGGATGCATGGCAGGAAAATCGAAGCGTCCCCAACTGCTTCTCACGCCCGAAGAGTCGCAACATCTGCAGCGGCTGCGTCGTTCGCGTAAGGCTCCGGCTCGGGAGGTGCAGAGAGCCGAGATTCTGTGGCGCTATCATTGCGGCGAGACGATCGCCGAGATTATGCGGGCCGTGAAGATGACGCGCAAAAGCGTTGGCAAATGGATCGAGCGAGCCCTGGTGTCAAGGGCGGAGTAAAATTGGACCACTTCGGCGGAGCAAAAGTAGACCAGTTGGTGAAGGGCTAGCGGTTTTCGTGGGACGGCTGGAACGGAGCCTGAGGTCGCCCTTTAGGGCGGCCCAGGCGTAGTGGAAGCCGTCTCACGAAAACCGTGCGAGCGGCCGGTGGGTCAGTCCGAAGAGTGAGCCCGCTTCTTCTTGCTCTGGGTGAGGCGGAAGCTTTCGCCGTTCATCTCCAGAATATGAACGTGGTGCGTGAGCCGATCCAGCAAGGCGCCCGTCAGCCGCTCGGAGCCAAAGACCTCTGTCCATTCGTTGAACGGCAGGTTTGAGGTGACCAGCGTCGAACCCTGTTCATAGCGCTGGGAAAACACTTCGAACAATAACTCCGCTCCGGTCTTCGACAACGGCACGTAGCCCAGTTCATCGACGATCAGCAGATCCTGCTTGGCCAACTGCTTTTGACACCGCAGCAAGCGCCGTTCATCTCGGGCTTCGAGCAGCTCATTGACCAGTGCCGCCGCTGTTGTGAAGCGTGTTCGATAGCCGCGCTGACAAGCCGCCAGTCCCAACGCCAAGCCGATGTGCGTCTTGCCCGTGCCGGAATTACCCAGTGCCAGCACGTTTTCGCGGCGGTCGATGAACTCGCAGCGCGCCAGTTCCAACACCAGCTTCTTGTTCAACGCCGGCAGGGACAGGAAGTCGAAAGTGTCCAGACTCTTGGTCACGGGAAACTTCGCGGCCTTGATGCGACGCTCGGCGGCCCGCTGTTCACGGTCGAGCAGTTCCAGTTCGCAGAGTTGTTGCAGGAAGCTCCTCGAGTCCAGGCTCTCGGCGGCGCATTGCCGCGCCAGCTTGTCGTACTCTCGCAGGAAGGTGGGCAGCCGCAACGCTTTCAAATGCGCTTCGAGCAGAAGTTTCGATCTCGCCATCATCCCCCTCCTTGCGCCAGCAGCGCCAGATAGTCCGCGGCGGAGGTTTGCTCCACTTGGGCTGCCGGCAGATGCGGATACTTCGTCAGGTCCAAGCGCGGCGGCCGTTGCTCGATGCGGCACAGCACCAAGTGCCTGACAGCATCCAAGCCGATCGCTCCCAACTCGCAGGCTTGGCGCACCGCCGCGGCAACGTGCTCGAATCGGAAGTCCTCCAGCAATCGCAATACCTGCACGTACTCGCGCTTGCCCGGCTTGCCCAACCGCGCTTCGAGTAAACGTCTCAAGCACGCGAACTGTTCGGGCAGTTCCCAGCCCGCCAGTGGGGCCGCTTGATCGAGCGCGTTGGTCTTGCGTTCCAGCAGCGCCAGGTAATGCAGCGGATCGAAGATCAACTCTTCGCGTTCGTAACTGCGCCGGTGGCGCGCGATCTCTTCACTGCCACAACAGATCACGATTTCATCGACGTAGCCTTTCAGCAACACCTGGCGATGTCCGTAGCGTGTGGGTACCGAGTAGTCGTTGGTGCGATAGCGCACCAATGACAGCGATGTAACCCGCGTGGTGCGTTTGTCGCAGGCGTCATAGGGCGTGGGCGGCAAGGGCAGCAATGCTTGGCGGTCACGCTCGCAACGTTCATCAATCGTTTCGGTATGCCGCCGCAAGCGCCGCTCACGATTGTTGAGGCACTGGGCTTCGAGCTTCTGGTTGAACGCTTCCCAGCTTGGAAACCTCGGGATCGGCACCATGAAATTCCGCCGTGCATAACCGACCAGCCCTTCCACCTTTCCTTTGTCGTTGCCCTTGCCCGGCCGCCCGAAACGATCGGCGAATAAATAGTGCGACTGCAACTCGCTGAACACCCTGGTCCGCTTGCGCCTGCCGTCGCCCAGGATCCTCGCCACCGCCAAGGTCGTGTTGTCGTAGAGGATGCTGCGTGGCACGCCGCCGAAGTACCGGAACGCTGCGTTGTGCCCTTCGCAAAAGGCTTCCGTCG
The DNA here is from genome assembly GCA_965238045.1 of Bryobacterales bacterium. Lineage (GTDB taxonomy): Bacteria > Acidobacteriota > Terriglobia > Bryobacterales > UBA6623 > CBDEGU01. The sequence goes on from CBDEGU010000007.1 coordinate 219,102, forward strand.
TCTCGGCGGGGAAAGCTTTTACGAAAGCGTCATCGCTGTGCGGCAGATCGACAACCAAGTAGTGCGCCTTGCGCTGTACGCCGTCAATGACCACCAGTGCTTCGCCGAAGTCGGCCTGGGCATCGCCCGGCGGATGCACCAGCGGCACGAACATCTCTTGCCCGCCCAGCTTCTTGTCGCGAACGTAATCCTTGACGATCGTATAGCCGCCGGTGAAATCGTACTCGTCGCGCAAGCGGTCGAAGATGCGTTTCGCAGTGTGGCGTTGCTTCTTCAGGCGTTCCTGATCGTCGATGAGGAGCTGATCGACGATTCCGGCGAAGGGATCCAGCTTCGGTCTCCTCGCTGGTTGGCGCCGCCGATAGCCTGGTGGAGTGGCGTAGCGCAACATCTTGCGCACCGTCCCTCGCGCCAAGTCAAACCGTTTGGCGGCCTCGCGTTCACTCAGACCTTCGACAAAGACACTGCGCCGTACTTGAGCGTATAGCTCCACGCGATACATCCCTCTCGTGTCCCACAAACACCACAGGAATGTTCGCTGGACCACTCGGGCGGTCTACTTTTACTCCGCCCAAAAGCGGCTTCGAATCGCCGCTCTATGGTCTAGTTTCGCTCCGCCGTTCTCACCCTGGCCATGGGGGTGGAAGCGGCGCTCAAGGATGCCTATCATCGTCCCCGGGAACCCCGCATCAGCGAAGAGGCCAAGGCCTGGGTGGTGCACTTGGCCTGTAGCAAACCCAAGCAACTCGGTTACGCCGCCGAGCTCTGGACCCGCGGCGCGCTCGCCCGGCACGTGCGCCAGCATGCCGTGGAAGCGGGCTATCCGGCCTTGGCCCAAGCGGCCAAGGCGACCGTCCATCGGATTCTGGCCGAGCAACCTCTTCACCCGGAGAAGGTGAAGTACTACTTGCAGCGCCGCGACCCGGATTTTGAGTCCAAGATGCGGCAGGTGCTGCTGGTCTACCGCGAGGTGGCCTTGCAGAATGAAAGCGCGGGCGAGGGCGGCCCATCGCCGGGCGTGATTACGGTTTCGGTCGACGAAAAGCCCGGCGTGCAAGCGATCGCCAACACCGCTCCGGACCTGCCGCCGACTGCGGGGCGGCATCCCTGCGTGGCTCGAGATTACGAATACAAACGTCTGGGAACTTGCTCGATTCTGGCGGCGCTGGACTTGCACGACGGTCGGGTGACAGCGCGGGTGGAGCGGCGCCACCGCAGCCGGGAATTCATCTTACTGCTCAAGGATCTGGACCAATCCTACCCGGCCCACTGCACGATCCGATTGATCTTGGATAATCATTCCTCCCACGTTTCCAAGGAGACGAAGGACTATTTGGCGACGCGTCCGAACCGCTTCAAATACGTGCATACGCCGACCCACGGGTCCTGGCTGAATATTGTCGAGACGCTGTTCGGGAAGATGGCGCGCACTTTTTTGAAGCGAATCCGGGTGGAGTCCTGGGAGGAACTTCGAGAACGAATCCTGCAGGGGATCGCGGAGATCAACGCCGCCCCCGTCGTTCACCGCTGGAGGAAGTTCGAGCCGCTGGAGAGCGCGTCTGAGATGAGTACAGTTTAATGAAACGATATACTAGTGCGTCCAGCGAAGGCTGGTAGGTTGTGTGCCGGGCATGTCTGACAGCTTGGAGGTGAAAGTCCTCTGCACAGCTTGATGGAGGTGAAGTGCTAGGGAAGCGCAAGGGCGTCGTCGTGAGGCGGGGTCTGAAGGAAGCGTGGATCAAAGCCGTGACCTGACGAACAGAAACCGGATAAGAGGCATCCTTGGTGGGACGAGCGGACAACGGATCGCGAAGTCCATATCCATCAAGGGCCAAGGCTGTAGATCCGGCAGGTGTGCGGTGAAGGCGGTCAGACTTACCCCGGGAGGTCTGCGTTCCGTCCCGAAGTTTGGGACTGAGGAAGCCGCGAGGCGACCGGATCGGGACACAGAAGTCAGCAGAGGGCGAAGTAGGCCATGCAGTCGGCAAAGCTAGTAAGGCACTCCGCAAGTCGAAAGACGGAGCGAACGGATAGGCCGAGCCGAGAACGATGGACGAAGGCCCGAACGGAAGAGAGCGGCCATTAGGATTCGCAAATCATGGACGGCAAGCGGCAGAAAAGCCAACTCGAGTTGGCCTTCCTCAACGAGCCGGAGGGTAAAGCCCCGAGGCGCGTTCCACAAGGGACCGAACTGTCCGCGGCGAAGCGAGAGACCGAAAGATCGGCGCGAGAAGAACGACGGATGGAGGAGGTGTGCGAGCGAAACAATCTCGTAAAGGCTTGGCAACAGGTCCAGGGTAACAAGGGAAGTCCGGGCGTCAATGGCCAAACCATGGACGAGACGCTGGACGACCTGCACGAACACTGGCCAGCCATGCGGGGACAGTTGCTTCGAGGAACGTACAGACCGCAACCGGTGCGAGGGGTGGAAATCCCGCAGCCCGGTGGTGGGGTCAGGAAGTTGGGCATCCCTACGGTGCTCGACCGACGGATCCAGCAAGCGGGGTTACAAGTTCTGCAGAAGCGCTGGGACCCGACGTTCTCCCAACACAGCTTTGGCTTGCGGCCGGGACGTTCGGCACATCAGGCGGTGGCCCAGGCGCAAGCCTACATCGCCGAGGGCTATCCATGGGTGGTGGACATCGATCTAGAGAAATTCTTTGATCGAGTCAACCACGACCTGCTGATGGCCCGTGTCGGGAAACGTGTCGCCGACAAGCGATGGCTAAAACTCATGCGGGCATTTCTCACCGCCGGAGGGATGGAAGACGGGCTGGTGAGTCCTGTGGACGAAGGCACGCCACAAGGCGGTCCTTTGTCCCCGTTACTCTCGAACCTTGTGCTCGACGATTTAGACCGGGAGTTGGAACGACGCGGCCACCGTTTCTGCCGTTATGCCGACGACGGCAACATCTAGGTTCGCAGCCGGCGGGCGGGCGAACGGGTGATGGCCGGCGTCTGCCGCTTTCTCACGAAGAAACTCCGGCTCCAGGTCAACGAATCGAAGAGTGCAGTCGCTCGCTCTGACGAGCGGAAGTTCTTAGGCTTTCGCTGGGCGACCGGCGCGGAGTCTCAGCGATTGATATCGCCGCGGGCGCTCCAACGGTTTCAGGCGCGAGTTCGGGAACTCACGAGCAGGACACGCGGGATCAGTATCGAGCAGATGATCGACTCGTTGAAGCCGTATCTGCTTGGCTGGCGAGACTACTTTGGCTTCAGCCAGGACCCGCTGGTACTTCGCAACCTGGGCGCGCGGATCCGCCGGAGACTCCGCATGGTGATCTGGCGGCAGTGGGGGAAGGGGCCGACTCGATACGTCAACTTACGGCGATGGGGGTTGCCTCACATGCGAGCGGCCGTCGCTGCTGGCTCCCCGACTGGCTTGTGGGCGATGTCGCTTGTGGCCATTCAGCAAGCGCTGCCCAACACCTATTTCGACTCGCTCGGCCTCCCCCGAGTATCGGCATCTTCGAACGCTTAACTCATCCGAACCGCCGTGGTACGGACCCGTATGCCCGGTGGTGTGGGACGGGGGAGCCGTGAGGCCTCCCCCTATCCCCGATCAGCGGGAGGAAGTCCCGCCGGGGTAAGAGTCAGAAGCCCCGTAGCTTGGGTTACATGCGTGGAGGAAACGAAGCGGATGAAGCCAACCGACAAAACTATCCTTGGGATGGTGAGCGAGTCACCGGGCCGTAACGCAAGTGAACCCACAGGTGGCCTCGACAAAAATGGATCCGGAGGCCGAGCTTTCTATTGCCGGGCGAAGGCAGCATGGCAGGAGGCAGACTGACCGAGGCGTTGTGTCACTCCGGCGGGGTGGTAGGGGCAGCACGGGGACAAGGACATGCTGAGCAACTGGAGAAACCCTCCTCGTCCCGTCGAGAAATCGGCAGAGCAGGGAAGCCGCATAACTGGTGTAAACCAGGAAGTCGGTGGAAGGCGAGAGGGCGGCGGCTAGGTCCGTAGTAGCGCGGAAGCGGGGTAACACCACTGGAGCGAAGGGACCTTGCTGCACATGAAGTCTTGGTCAACAACAGTGCGGCAGGGACGAAATGATAAAAGCGTCCGGTAGTCTGCAGGATCTGAGATCAGGACTATGGCTCTTCCGGGATTTTAGTGGCTAGGGAGCGAGGTTCAGGCCGCCGCAGTGGAAGTAGATGGCGTTGACGAAGTTCTGTCGGTTCCGGAATCCACGGGCGGTGTACTTCACCCATTGAATCTTCGCATTCAACGATTCGCTGACGGCGTGGGTGATGCGGTGGCGCAGGTAGGTCACGATGTTGGCAAACCGTCGCTTCAGCATCCGTCCCACTGCAATCATCGGTTGCAAGCGGCTCCGCGCCGCCCAGTTGTGCCACCATCGAAAGTGCTTCCGGGCCGGCCGCTCGTAGCGGTAGTCGAAGAACGCCATCATCGTTTCCTTCAAAGCCCACGCCCGCGCTGTCTTCAAACCGCTGTCCCGCAGGGCCGCAAAGGCTTGCCGGTCTTTGGGCTCCATCCGCGCCGGATGCCTCAGCCAGTCATAGCTGGTTCCCACCAGCGTGTCGTCTCCGGCCGCGCGCAGGACCTTGTTCTCCTTCCGGCGCACTTGGTCCACCGCTTCGCCCAGATGCTGGGCGATGTGAAACTTGTCGAAGACGATCTTGCCATCCGCTTCAGGCAGGTGCTCCCGCACCGAGGCGATGTAGGGATTCCACATGTCCATGGCCACCGCCTCGATCGCGCCGATTTGCCCCCGTGTCAGGGTTGCCCAAAACCCGTCCAGACTGCTCTGTTTGTGGTCTTCGGCTACGTACAGCACCCGGCCCCGTGTTAGATCGTTCACCAGCGTCAGATACTTATGGCCCTTGCGGAACGCCTTCTCATCGACACCGATCTGAGTGACCGGCTCGGCTTGGCGCCGCTGCAACCCCCGCTTCACCGCTCGCTCCATGATGCCGTGCATCTCGTCCCAACTTAGGTGCAACAACCCGGCCACCGCTTTCTGGCTGGCTGCCTTGAGCCACTCAATCGCCAGCCCTTCAAACAGCGCCGTGAACCGGCTGGACGGCTCGGCCCACGGCAGTTTCACCACGCGCACTCCGTGCTCGGGGCATGCGCTGCGCGGCGGCTCGGCGTGCAGGATCGTACGATATTGGCAAGTATCCAGGTGTCGCCACCGCCGCTCGGGCTGATGGTCGTAAAGCTTGCACCCGGTTCCGCATTCCGCACATGGCCAGTCCCTCCCGTCCCGGTGCCCCAGATGAACGTGGACTTCTCCGGCATCGAGTTTCAACTCCACCGCATCCACATGCCAGGGAGCCTCGATTCCGAGGATGCGCCGATACAGTTCGAGATCTTGCATCCCGGAATTGTCGCATGCCGCGTCGTCAACACACTACAAACCCGGAATTCCCAGGACTATACGGCAAGAGGAGGGCTAAATGGCCGTGGTGTCATGCCAAGGCTTCGGATGGAAGGGGTGGACTAGTGGATGGTCGGAGCGGACACCTGAATTTGGGTGACGGCTCCAGGACTGTCCTCGAAAGCGACTCCAACCGGATAGGTCCCATAAACCTTGCCGCGCAGTGTGCAGGAGCGCGTAGTGCGGGAAATCCGCACGCTGCGTGCGAAGTGGCGGGAGCTGGAAACGGAGCCACGGAGCTTGCTAAACGGGCACGAAGGGGGAAACCCCGGATACGGCCAAGCGAGCGTCCTGATGGGCCACCGCGCCAGTTCCCGACTCTACCGCGATCAAAGAAGGCAAACAGGCCACGCACTGGACACGGCTGTCGTGTCATCGCTTCCGGGCCAACGAAGTGCGACTGCAACTGAGCGTGCTGGCCTACAACCTGGGCAACTTGTGGCGGCGGCTCGGACTGCCGAACAGGATCAAGAGTTGGTCGCTGACGAGCTTGCAACACAGGTTGATGAAGACCGGCGGTCGGCTGGTCAAGCACGCGCGGTATTACTGGCTGCTGCTGGCCGAGGGGCATCTGAACCGCAGGCTGTTCGGCGACATGCTGCGTCGGATCTGGGCGCTGTCTGTGCCAGGTGGTTAGGGCCGTCCCTTTCGGGCAGGAAATCTGGGCGTTGAGGAAGGAGGGTCGGAGGGGTGTGTGACCAATCGGCTGAGCAGCAGCGCGACGGACTCACCGGACGACAAGAACAGGCCATGGGAACCCTTCGATGCCGTCGTGGCCTGCCTCGCGGGGCAAAGTCGTTGCATTCAGGAGAAGAGAGGGAGTACCATGTTGGAGTCGGAGTTCCAAATTGGAAATTCTGGCTAAGGGCGATCCCAAGGTTGCTTCAGGGTCGGCTGGTTAGCGTACCGGTTCATCTTGATGGTCATGCGGCCGCCGCCGCCTGGGGCCAGGCGCACCGTGAAGAACGGGCCGTTGACGGGAACTTCCTCGCCGTTTACAGAAACTCCGACGCACTGGTGCTCGCCATACGCTCCTCCCTGCACGATGACCGTCCTCGGCTCCACTTGGTTAATGTTGACCAACGTCAGGGTAGTTTCATCAGCAGTAAGCTTGTCCACGAGCGCGGCTACGTCTTCCGGTATCCCGGCGCGGCGTCGTGCCGGATCGAAATAGCGCACACGACTGTGTATAAGGCTGCCACGAAAACCGGTCCGCTTCCTATTGCGGCGGATCGCTTCGAGGTAGTCTTTCATCCCTTCATGTGGCCCCATCTTGAACTCGGTGGTGTGGGATATGTGATGCAGGCCGCCCAGCATGAGCTGGAATAACCGGCCCACAGTGGCGGGGTTGTAGGGCAACGGATCGTCACATAGCCGCGTGTCCGGTGTAGTCGTGTCCACCCGTATCGCCTCGACCTTCCGCCGGATCCGGTCAAGGTCCGCCCGCAAAGATTCTTCCGGATAGTTTGGATTCTTGCCATGCAGATAGTCGATCCAGTCAACCTGCGGGATGCGCTGGAGGTCTTGGGAATCCATCAGAAAGTAGTAAAGCTCGAGCGCCCCGTGATCGTACTTCTCCCGGGTGAAGTGATACCAGCCCTGGTCGCCATACATCTTGGGATACATTTTTTGGCCGTTGATCACCTTCGCCTGCGCATTGATCTTGTCGATCTGTTTCCTCCAAGGAAGGAGGTATTTGGAATCACCTGTCAGCAGGAACGCGTTGCTGAAACCCACTATCCCATAGTGGTGTCGATTTCGATGAGCCAATGACGTCGATCCCGGGATGCGAACCGTGAAGCCCCAACCGTAAACTCCGCCATACCACTTGCCACCCGCCGCACCCCCAATGGTGCCGTCAAGCCCGACATTGGTGGGGATGATGCCGTCGTTGGCCTCCATCCGCTCGAGCCAAGCGTCCATGTATTCGAGCACCCACCGCTTGTATTTCTCCTCGTTCTCTAGCATGTAACCGTTGGCCGCTAGGGAGGTTGCCAGCGTATTCACGGGGTGGTCACCGACGATGTCGTTATAGTTCTGGAAGTGCCGCAGCATCTGTTGGTAGTTGGCCTCGCCATGGTGGGGCTTGAAACGATTTTCGATTTCGATGGGGTCCCCCGCCCAGTCGAGCGCCGTTGCCTTACGTAACAGCGGACCCCGGCTGCCGTTGAACAAACTACGAATGATCCTGTGCTTTGGGTCATAGTTGGCGGCGCCCGGATCTTCGTTCATGTAGAAGCCAGCGAACCGTCGGACCCGCTGCCGGAATCTTAGATCGTTGGGGTCCGACAGGCCCTGCAGGTTGAACACAGACAGGCCCTCGCCGTTGTGGACCCAGTCCATCATGACGGGGAACTCTTTGTAGTACATGCCGTCCCGAGCAAACTCAACCTCCTTGGTCTTCGCTTCGGTGTATTGGAGCAGGTGGCCTTCCCAAGCCTTCTTGTACATGCCAAGGATTACGTCGGGTGCGCCCAGAGCGTGTAGCATCGGCCAGTCTCGCAAGCTTTCGATGGCGTCATCGGGGCCATCGTTGGCGCCCCAGCGCTCCACACATTGCAAGTAGCCGCGCTCATCGAAGTAGCGCTCAAAAAATAGCCTGCAAGCCTCTGTTTGACTCTCGATCAGCTGGCGCTCCAGTAGCGCCCAAGTCGGCGGAGCCATCGGCGTGCCGATCGAAATCTTGACCTCCCCGAGGACGCGCTTTGCTGACCCAACGATTAAGATCGCAGTAACAAGAAAAATGGAAAACCTCATACTGACGGCACCTCCCTTGAGCTTCCGGATTGCAAGCCGGCGAATCCTTCGAGACCCACCGGTACGGTAAATTGCACTCTCACTCTGGAAGCGAATCTTCCGCGGGTTTGTCTACCTGGCTCTTACCACTTCGCCCTTCCTCGACCACCAAAATCTGTCGCGACCGCACCTTGTAGAAATGGTCGGTCAGACCACTGGGCCAATGAATTTGCATCTCATCTATTTCTTTGACCTTGTCCAAACCGATGTGGATGCGGGGATCGTTCGCTGCCATGAAACTGCCCCCTCCGACCGCCTGAAAGACTCTTCGCTTGCCTCCAACAACCACCTCGAGCAGCGCTCCAATGCCGGATCGATTGCTGCGGGTGCCCCGTAGCTCGATGGTCAACCATTCCTTGCGATGGCCCGTGTCGTTACGAAGCAGTTGCGGCCGCTCGGCACAGTTGTTCACGAGAAGGTCAATATCCCCATCGTTGTCGTAGTCTGCAAACGCGACCCCGCGGCTGACTCTGGGGGAAAGCAACGCTTTGCCGTACAGTGAGGTAACGTCTCGGAAAGTTCGCCCTGTGTTTTGAAGCAGCACCTTGGGCTGCCGGTACGTCGCGCTCGCGTGGACCAGACGAATATTGTCCAGCACGTGGCCGTTGGCGAGGAAAAGATCGAGCAAGCCGTCGTTATCGAAGTCGAGAAATCCAACGCCAAAGCCCACGAACGGCTGCGTTGGAACGATCGTCCCGACCGCACGGCTCACGTCTTCGAAGTATCCTTTGCCCAGGTTCCGGTACAGGGCCAAGTACTCTGTATGTAAGTTTGAGACTACGATGTCAAAACGGCCATCGCGGTCGTAGTCGCCGATATCGGTACCCATGCCGGCCTGTGCTTTTCCGTTTTCATCTAGTGCGACGCCTGCCTCTAGACCGAGTTCGGTGAAAGTTCCGTCACCGTTGTTATGAAACAGAAAGTTTCGTACGCGGTCGTTCGCGATATAGACATCCGGCCAGCCGTCCCCGTCATAGTCCCCTGTAACAATGCCCAAACCTTTTCCCGCCGGGACGGCGATGCCCGCCGTTTGGCTCACATCGCTGAAGCTGCCGTCGCCGTTGTTGTGGAACAAGATATCAGGAACGCCTTTGTAGATATCCGGGGAACAATAGGACTTCTCGGGGGGGATCCCCATGGGGCAGATGTAGTTATGCTCATAGGAGTGGTCGGTGTATTTAACGACATACAGGTCCAGGTGGCCATCCTTATCGTAGTCAAAGAACGCCGCGCTTGTGCTCCACGTACCGTCGCCCCGGACTCCGGCCTGCTGCGAGACCTCCGTAAACCCGCCGTCACCGTCGTTGTGATAGAGCAGATCCGGTCCTGCAAAGTGTGTCACGAACAGATCGACGAAGCCGTCGTTGTCATAATCGGCAGCGGCTACGCCCATCCCGAACCACTCGTTCTCTTGAATGCCGGCATGTCTGGTGACGTTCGTAAAGGTTCCATCGCGATTGTTTCGGTAGAGCGCGTGATCTGCACTGGCCGAAGACGAAAAGTCAGGAGTCCGTCCTCCATTGACGAGAAAGATGTCAAGAAATCCGTCGTTGTTATAATCCAAAAAACCGACGCCGGAACCCGTTGTTTCGGCCAAATATTTCTGCCCAGAGGCACCGTTGACGTGTACGAAATCGATCCCCGACTTCTTCGTTACGTCAACGAACTGAACATTTTCAGAGGCGCTGACAGCAACAGAAGAAAAGAGACTGATCGATGCGAGTCCGTAAAGAAAGAGTGCCCTGCGAAGAATCGCACGTAACGGCCGTTCATCTGCCCTCGTGGCTCGCAGGTCATGAATCTTTTGGAGGCGCATGAACAAAGATGCAGTCCTAAGTGCCGGGGAGGGTTTAGGGTATCCTTACCTGCCCTCACGCAGAGAATGTATGGCCGAGGAGGGCTGGCGTCTAGACCCTCTCGGATGAGCCCGTATTTGTGCGAGTTCGGTTTGAATGTCTTTCCTTGCCCTCGCGATCAGCTTCGTGATTCCGCCCGGTCCACTCTTGCCCAGCTTTCTGTATAGACGACCCAGGTCCGTTCTGGCCTTTTCAGCCGTTTGGCCTCCCAGAGCAGCCGCGCGGACATAATAACGGAGGCTCTTCTCATCATCGCTTTGTAACGCGTAGGCCAACGCCAGGTAGTATGAAGCGTCAGTGTGGGCGGGGTTAAGCTTCACAGCCGTGACGAGGTTCTCAACGACTTTCGCCAGACCAACATCCATGGGCGAATCATCTTTGCCTTGATGAAGCCGCATGAGATAGGCCATCCCTAGAGTAGCATAATTGTCGGCCTTGAGTTCCGAGATCTGAGTACTGCTGTGCTCACCGACGAGGGCCAGGGTAAGCTGTTCGCCCGCACAGCGCAGTGCGGCTTCGGCGCGATCGATCGCTTCTTCCGGCCCTTGTGCATCCACGTAAGCTTGAGCTAGCATAGTGAGAATCACGGGGTTCTGAGGCAGATCGACAAGCGCCGCTTCAGCGTGAACGATCACTTTGTTCACTTCATTCAGTTGCCGGTAGGCCGTGACAGCAGTCTGGTGGACGTAGGGAGTCAGACCGCTGTGCGGGTAGGTCTTCAGAAAGCTTCCCGCCACGCTCACTACCTGCTGGGGTGTCAAGGGGCCGAAAAGATCGCGGTAGGCCTGGAACTCGTCTTCACTCTGAGCGGTTCCGAGGACCCGAGGAGTAGATAGCTCCTGGTGGGCTTCACGGCCTTCGGGGGCTGAAGGAGTGGTCCGAACTGAGTTTCCCTGCGCACCTTGAACCGCAGAGGGCACGGTCAGGAAGGCCATCAAGCCCAGCAGCACACGGAATCCTACCGGATTCCACCCGCGCCTGCCAAGCCCCACCGAGAGGCTTGGGATGTCCTGGGCCTTAGCAACGCGGCCATCCTGAAGCCTATTTAGCACTTGAAGCGGCCACCGCATTATAGCACGCCAGGGGGAAGGACTCTTGTCATTGGTACGCAGGCTAGATCTTGCTCTAGAGCGGAGTAGCCCCGAGAAAACAGACGCCAGTACGTCCCTGGGTTGGCCCGGCCTCAACTCATTCGGAGTGTCAAGACGGCTATTCTTCGGCCCGCTGGAGGAAAACGTCGCTGGTGACGATCGTGTTGACCGCTGCGGACAACCGGTATCCGTTGTCCTCCAGAGCACGGCGTGTCGAGAGCAGCGTATAAAAGTCGCCGGATTGCAGCTTGCGGGTCAGGGCGTAGGTCATGAGGCGCTTCGAAAAATTGCTGACGAACTTCCGCCGCTGCTGGCCCTGAAGAAGGTAGCGTTTGAGATCCTCGAGTCCGTGCAGTGTGGTTCCATCCGGCAATGCGCCCACGCCAGCAACCGAGGCGCCGTTTGCTGATTCTGGCTTCGTCCGGCGCCCAATCCCGTCGAACTCTTCGAGCGCGAGGCCGAGCGGATCCATGCGGCTATGACACCCGGCACAACGGGTGTCTCGTCGGTGCCGTTCCATCGTTTCAGCCAGGGTCAACTGGCGCCCATCCTCCGCTGTGACGTCCTCCAGTTTGCCGGCCTCGACCGGCGGCGGCAGCGGCGGCGTGCCAAGAATCTCCCGCAGGATGTAGGCACCCCGTTCCACGGCACTGCGTCGGTCCGGATGCGAAGTCATACTCAGGACCCCGGCCATGCCCAATAGGCCGCCGCGACCGTGGCGATCCGTCAGTTGGGCTCTCTCGAAACCTGCGCCGGTGACGTCTTCCATTCCGTAGTGCGCGGCCAGTTCACGGTTCACAAACGTGAAATTAGAGTCGAGAAGATTTAGGATGCTCAGGTCACGGCGAATGATTTCCTCGACGAAGTACCGGACTTCGTCATACATCGCCCTCTGCAGCGATTCCGAGAACTCCGGAAAACGCTGCCGGCTGATGTCGAGATGGTCCGCGATCTTGTTGAACTTGAGCCAGTACCCGGCGAACTGCGTCGCCAGAGCGGCGGCCTTCGGGTCTGAAAGCATTCGCTTTACCTGAGCCTTCAATACCTCCGGAGCGTGCAGCTGCTGCTCAACGGCCAAACGCGTCAGTTCTTCATCCGGCGGACCGGACCACAGAAAATACGACAGCCGCGACGCCACTTCGTGATCGGACACCGAAGCCGCCGCTTCGGATTTCTTCCGTTTCTTGTCACTCCAATTGATCACCTTTCTTTCCCAGCGGTGCTCTTCGGCCAGATAGACAAACTGTGGCGAGGCGAAGATGCCCTGCAATACCTGCCGGCAGGCGCCCTCGAAATCCTTGCCGCTTTCGATCTCTTGGTCATAAAGGGCCGTGAGTCCGGCCGCCTCCGCTTCGTGCAGAGGACGGCGGTAGGCCCGTGCAGCAAAGGTGGACAGGTGTTGGTAGGCCGCGGCTCGCAACTCCTCCGGCGAAGTCGCGTTCGAGGCATCGGAGCGAGCCGCTTGTGGTTTAGGGTGAAAATGGATGCCTTCATCCGGATCGATCGAAGCGTGGGCGACGATCCGATCCGCGGCCAGCAGATAGCGCGACAGCTTCGAGGGGGATAACTGCATCTCGCGGCCCTGGTTCAGGAAGCCGCCGTCACCGGCCGGTCCACCCGGCTGCGTCAGGCTACTGACGCTCAGGTTAAGTCCGGTCAATTCGCGAACCGTGTTGTCGTACTCGAAAGGCGTCATCTGTCGCAGCCGCGCGTTGCTGGCGCGGGACGAGTCGGGGGTGCTGCGCGATTCCAGTTCCTTTTCGAACCACAGCCCGAACAGTTCCCGTTCCTCTTCGGAGGGCTGGCGTTTCTGGCTCGGATGAGGCATTGCTGCAGTGGTGATGGCGCGCGCAATCTTCTCCCACTCTTGATTCCAACTACGGAGGTTCTTGCCAGGCCACTGCTCCGAGTACTCCTCAATGGCGAGCCCGCCTTCACGGCTCTTCTTGCCGTGGCAGTCGTAGCAGTAATGCCTCAGGAAGGGATGGATCTCCTCTTCGAACGTCAACTCCTTGACCGGCCCGGATAATTCGTAGTACGCCACAGGTTGTTCCGGGGTCTTCTTTGCTACAGCGTTCAAGTCTTCTTTGCCCGCCGGCCACAACGCATCCTCGTCGATCCATTCGGCAATGATCCTGATTTGTTCCGCAGTAGGCCCGGCATTGCCCTTTGGGGGCATGGCGCCGGCGTCCGTGGGAGGCAACGACAGACGCTGTATCAGCAGACTTTGGGAAGATTGTTTGGCGATGATCACCGGGCCGCTGTCGCCGCCATGAAGTGCAGCTTCGCGGCGGTCCAGCCGCAAGCCACTCATCTGGGTTTCGGAGCCGTGGCACCCAAAGCAATACTGTTCGAAGATCGGTCGAACCTTCGCATCCCATGCTTGGGACAGATCCTTCTTCTCCGCCAGAGCGGGCGAATGGATCATCCCGATGCCAAGTAAAAGAGCGAGACCGCAGGCAGTGATGATGGGTCGGATGGCGATGTGGATGTGGGTAGGCTTCATGGAAATCTTTTTATCCCGCTAGTGTCGAACCAAACGGCTCGGTCGCCTCCCGGAATCGGTCCAGCGGGGCGCCCATGGTTTCTGCGATCGACAGGAATAGCCGAGACATAGAACCGCCCTGGAAATCGATGGCCCGCCCGGTCTTGATCCGGCCGCCGCCACTGCCGGCCAGAAGCAATGGAAATTGAGTGCACGTATGGAGGTTTCCGTCCCACATATCGGATCCCATCATGACCATCGAATTGTCCAGTAACGTGCGCTCCCCTTCTTTCACCTCATCCATCTTCTGCAGCAAATACGTGTATTGGGAGACATGCCAGCGATTGATTAGCTGATATTGGTGCAGCGAACTCGGCGTTTCCTTGTGGTGGCTTAACGCATGCCACTGAGCAGTGACTCCAGGTAGGAAGCTGAAGTCCATATATTTTGGGCCGTAGCTGTCGAACATGAATGTCAGCACGCGGGTCTTATCCATTCGCAGCGCCAGCACGATCAAATCAAGCATCAAGCGGGTGTGTTCGCGAAAGTTCTCCGGCTGATAGAAAGCGAAATCCGGCGTCTCGCCTGCACCGCTCGGGTCGTCGGCGTGAAAACGCCGGGAGATGGAAGACCCCTCAGCCTGTTGACGTTGCCAATCGGTCTTTTCCCGGTCCAGGCGCGCTATCCGCAGCTCCAATTCGCGAATGCCCTCGAAATACTCAGCCAGCGTCTGACTATCCTGCGCGCTGATCCGTTTTTCCAGCTCCGTTGCCTGGTCGAGCACAAAGTCGAGCACGCTCTCGTCCCGCTTCAACCAGGACTTATCGCCAAACAAAGCCGCGAACGTCATGCTGGGATCGATCTCTTTGGCAAGAGGCTTGTCAGGGCCCCGCCAGGAGATACTAGAATCGTAGAATCCCCGGCCGCTTCTTGAGGGAGCAATGCCCAGAACCAGCGAACGAAACTCGGTTTGGTCGCCGATCCGGCCGGCGATCTGCTGATCGAAAGAAATGCCCGAGGCATTATGGTCCCGTCCGCCGGGTTCGCCCGTCAGAAACGCGGCGACCTTGCCGGCATGTCCGCGCAGTTTGCTCAGATGCAGGTGGGACAAACCCTGAAGGACATTGACCTTGTGCTTGATCACTTCCAGCGGCTCAAGCGTCGGTTGGAACTCCAGATCTTCGCCCGAACCGCAGGCTCCCCATTCATGCGTATTGACGCCGAGCGGAAAAAAGGCCGTCACAGAGCGAATCGGCGCCTGAGCACCCGCCTGTTTTGTCGGGGCCGCGGCGAAGGCGGAGGCAGATTCCAGCCACGGAAGAGTGAGGCTCACCCCCGCAGCCTTCAGGAACGATCGGCGATTTGCTTGATTGTGTCTCATGGCTGATGCCCGTGGGGAAACGTCAACTCATTCGTCTGTAATCGGTTAAGCGACGATGCAACTCAGAAAGGCAAAATTGCACAGCCGTGTCGCGCGCGTGCGTTCACGGCCCCAGCATACACCCTCGCCGCGCCGGACAGCAAGCACTTCGTTCCTCTCTGAACCACTCACTCTGAACCACTCACACTGAACCCTGCGCGCCCCCCCCTCCGCCCGAGGCGCCAGGGAGGCATCTGTCCGCTCACAGACGTTTATTGAGCGGGCTGAATGGACCGTCCTCCTCCCCCGTCCAGTGGACTCGCAGCGCCCCGGCGCTCAACTTTGCGTTCGTTCGAAGGGCAGTCATCGAAGTGAACGTGATCAAAACTCCACGCGGAGCCCGAACCAGATCTTACGTTGAGACGATTGGGCTCCGATTTGAGTTCCTGACGTGCGATTGATCTTGCCCGCACTCGCCGAAACGATATTCATGGCCGGGTCGCGCTCACGGCTGTTAAAACCGAAGGTCGGGTGGTTGAAGAGATTGTCAAACAGCATCTCATAGCGGAATTTGACTCTCTCAGTGATGTTAAAGAACTTGAACATACGCATGTTGAAAATCGTCATGTTGGGAGCTGCGATGATATTGTTCCCCGAGTTTCCAAACCGCCCGATTCCCGCCGGCGGCCGAACGAAGCAGGCAGTATCAAACCAGCTGTCAGTCGTACGCTGGCTACTGGGCAGGTTGCCATCGCAGATGCGATCCGGTCGTGACTTGTTAAGGTTGGTGTTGGCGACATCCGCACCGGTGAAATACGGGGTAAACATACCACCGGTCGCCATGGAAACCAACCCACTGGCCATCCACCCACCGACCACTGCGTCCACTACTTTAGGGGCGCCCGTCATGTAGGCGCGCCCTGTGCCGAAGGGCAGCTCCCAGATAAAGTTGGTGATCCAACGGTGCTTAGGGTTGTACTCTTCCGAGCCTCGCTCCCTGCGGCGATCATAGGCGTCTTCGATTAAGTCACCGAGAGTGCCACGGGCATCATGAGTGTCGGTGAGGTGCTTTGAAAAAGTGTAGTGCGAGTCGATCTGCAAACCCTTTGTCATGCGCCGAGTGAACTGGAACTGGAGCGACTGATAACTGCTGGTCCCTCCTGAGTCTGCGAAGATAATGTTGCGATATAAAGGATAGGGCCTTCGATCTTGACTAAAGGGTATGTCGCTGGCACGAGGCGTGTTGATATTGCGTCTGTACGGGAGCTGAATGCCGCTGTTCGCAATGTAGGACATCCGTAATCCGTTCGCCCCAATCTGCTTTTCGATCGTCAAGTTCCATTGGTTCACGTAGGCGTCACGGAGATTCCGTGAGGCCGCGTTGATATTCGTGGTTCCAATGGGAATGGGCCGCGCTCCCCCCGCCGCCGGGAAGGCCTGGGGCCAGGCAAAGAAGGGAACTCCGTTGACAATATCGTTATCAAAAGTCTCCGTCGCTGAGAACGGGCCGGAAGTCATCTGCCTAAACGCCTTGCGTGCTGTGCCATTGAAGTAAATGCCATAGCCGCCGCGAATGACCAGTTCCCAAGGAGTGCGCCAAGCGAGGCCGAAGCGGGGCGCAATGTTGTTTGTATCGTTGGCAATCAAACTCCGGTCGTTAAAACCTGCCTGTGT
This sequence comes from Bryobacterales bacterium, assembly GCA_965238045.1. Taxonomy (GTDB): domain Bacteria; phylum Acidobacteriota; class Terriglobia; order Bryobacterales; family UBA6623; genus CBDEGU01. The sequence continues at coordinate 235,768 of CBDEGU010000007.1, forward strand.
CGCGGTGATAACTGGAATCTGTGTGGGAAACAGAGGATGGATCAGACCCTTCACCTGTTCATTGGGTACAACGAGACTACCCGTGGCAGGGTCGAACGTGGAGATTCGATCGTCCTCCTCCACAAACGGCGGCACATAATCGTAGCGCAGTCCCACATTCAAGGTAAGGTCATTCCGTATTTTCCAGTCATCCTGGAGATAGAGCCCGATTTGATCGCGGCGTCCGTAATACTGTCCGACGGCTGCCGAGCGGGACGCCGTTCTTGGAATGCCCAGAATGAAATCAGCAAACGGTTCCCCGGTGATCTCCCCATTAAACCCGAACGAACCAAACTGGGCGCTGGGCGATGTAGGGAAGCGGGCGAATTTCACGTGCCGGACATTGAACCCTGTCTTAATAATATGTGACCCACGGGAAATACTCAGAGCGTTGGTCATATCCCACTCATTCATTCTATTGGGACTGAACGAGCGAACGCTGATTCCCCTCAAACCTGCGATACTAACCACAGGAATGCCCGACACCTCCGTACTCAGCGGCGCCGGATAGCCGGTTAGGCCGATGTCGCTGACGACCTCGGCGCCAAAGACCTTGCTTCCGCTCGGCCAGTTGATTCGCTGCCAGCCCAATCTTGCTTCGTTCACTACGGTTGGGCTGAGCGTCCAAATGTGAGACATGGCGTGACTATAATTCTTGCGCTGGCGGTTGTAGAACTCAAAGGTGGGTAATCCGCTACTGTCAACCACCTGAATGTCCGAGATATAGCTGAAGTAGCGATACATGAAGGTCTGGTTATCAGCGATCTGGTGGTCGACGCGTGTGACGAACGCCCAATCAATGCGATTCCCAGGCACGTCGAAATTTCCGTTGCTGGAGGGAACTAATGGATCGCCGTCATTGGCCGGCGGATAGAAACGGTTCAGGTATTTTTGCGCCTGCGGATTCAGCCGTTGTGGGGGAATCACGTTCCCAGGAAACTGCTGTCCTGTCGTGGGATCGATGATGGGGTCGAAAGCCGCCCCCGAAAAATCTCCAGCACGCATCGCGTCGGTGGGAAGATTGTGGATCCGGTTACGCAGGTTCGGAGACACCTTGTAGTCCGTGTGGTAAAAGAAGAACGTCTTGTTCCGTTTGATGGGGCCGCCGACGTTCCAATACATAAATCGGAGGCGGTCTTCAGGTGTGCTTCTGGAAAAGAACGGGCGGGCGAAAAGCTCGCCTCGACCGTAGATAACGTTGAACATTCCGTGAAACTCGTTGCTGCCGCCGCGAGTGGTTTGGTTCATCGTCGCCATTTCCGAGAATTCGGCCGAGTTGTTGACCGAACTAATTCGCAAATCCTGAACCACCTCGATGTCCATCCACATTTCACTGTTCTGGTTGCCGTCCACCGGGTTGCCGGTGTCCACCCCGTCAATGCGGAAATTGCCTTGACCGCCGCGGGAGCCATTCATGACGTAGCCCGTGCCGCTCCAGAACGCCGCCGGGGATGTCATCAGCACACAGTAGCTACACCGGGCGGAGGTGGCCATGGTAATATTCTGCAATTGGTCGATCACCGTACCGATGCGGCCGCTCTCGGTTTCAATGACAGGTGTCGCGGCAGTGACGGTCACCTGCTCGGTGATGGCACCTATCTCAAGAATGGCATCGATGCGGATCTCGGCACTGGTTCCTAGGAACACCCCAGGCCGGACAAAGGTCTTGAAGCCAGCCGATGTCACCTTGACCGTGTAGGCCTGCCCGGGCAGAAGCTTATCGACCAGATAGAAGCCTCGGTTGTTGGATGTCGTATTGCGCACGAAGCCGGTGGCCTCGCTTTCCACCGCGATCTCGGCGCCGACGACGAGGGCGCCCGTCGCATCCTCGACGGTGCCAAGAATCGAGCCCTGGATTGACTGGGCTCGGAGTGAGGCGGTTAACGCGGTTATAAAAAGCGCCGCCGTGATCAATAACCAACGATTCGTTCTCATGGTTCCCCCTATGAAACCTATGGCATGCATCCCGGGCAGCCACGCGCATCCGCATCGTTGCTACTTCCCAAAATCGACCCCGCGAAGGCGTGGCGGAGATATCGAAAGGTCCGAGATACACGATCGTACCAAACTGGATCTAGTATTGTCAACACAACTTTCACAGAAGTTTCCTCAGATTTTCTGGCCCTCGTATTGTCCCAAAACACGATCGACCAATCTCGGAGGGAGACCGGTGTCGATTTGAGGCTCTCGCCGTCGACGGTCTAGCGCACGGCGGGCTGCCCGGCGGCACTGACGGCACGTTTCAGTCAGCCTCGAACGCACGTCCGCCGTGGGCTTTGTGCGGTGAAAACGCATGGGGAGTTCGGGAGCGCTGAGATCACGCAGCTTGGCGATAGTAATAATTGAGTAGCCCGCCGAGCCGCTCGCGACGTCGCACCGGGGAGCGAACGGCAGCGCACTGCGGCGGCGGAACGATCAGGCGGTTGTCGAGCCCCTGATGATTGCGCTCGTGATGGTAGTCCAGAACGAATTCCTTGGTCGCATGACGCAACGAGCGCTCGCCGAACAGAATCATGCGATCCAAGCAGGATTCCTTGATTGTTCGTACGAAACGCTCGGCGTAGGCGTTCAAGTTCGGCAATCGCGCCGGCAGGCGAACCGACTTCACATCAGCGGCGGTGAGGATTTCGCGAAACTGCGCCGTGAACAGCGGGTCGCGATCGTGAATCAAATAGCGCTTGGCGCGAAGCGAACCGTCGACGACATCGGTGAGATTGCGAGCGATCTGCTCCATCCACGCTCCATTCGGACTGGCATGGATCCCGACGATCTCGACTCTTCGCCTCGACAGCTCAATCACGAACAACACGACAAACCGAACCAAGCCGGAACGAGTCCACACTTCCACCGTGAAGAAGTCGGTTGCGGCAAGCACGTCCCAATGCGTCTCCAGGAACTCCTTCCAGGTCGTCTTTTTGCGGCGTTCCGGCGCGGGCTCGACACCGTGCGCCTTCAGGGTCCGAACGATCGTGCCGCGTCCGACGCGATGGCCGATGTTGGTCAGCGCTCCCTGAATCCTGGTGTAGCCCCAGCAGCGATTCTCCGACGCCATCCGGAGGATGAGCCGCTTGATCCTTGCGGCCAGCGGCGGTCGTCCCGGACCGCGCTTTGAACTGCCGTCGTACTTACGGGCGATCAACCTGCGATGCCAGGTCAACAGCGTGTCCGGCGTGACGAGCGACGCGACTTCTTTTAAGACCTTGCGGCCCAGCTTCTTCGCTCTCACCGCCAGACGGCGGCGCTGATCGTCGTTGAGTCGCAGCCGTTTGCCGCCGAGTTGCTCTCGCAGCAGGCGGTTCTCCTCGCGCAGATAGTCGATGACGTCCTGCTGATGTCGGTTGACCCAACCAGCCAAGACAATCTGGAGGAAGCGAAACGGATCCAGCGGCGGCCCCATTCAGGGCAGACTAACACGAAATCGCTCGCTGGCCGCCTCCGAGATCAACCTCGTGGACTTAAGGCAACCTCCTGAAAAGAAGCGTGTTAACATTCAGATGAATTCTGGAACACTACGACCGACTTCTTTGTGCTCGCCCGGCGGAATCGCCATCGCGTCGAAACGCGGGATCTCTGGTCCCCGCCTCAGGTTCTTCAGATGCATCAGCGGAGCGCGTCCCTTGAGCCGCTTGAGGACCTCCACCGGATCTTCTCCAGCGAGGGTGATCCAGCAGACATCCGGCTGAATGAGTGGGTGCAGGCAGCGGTTTGTTGGTGGTAAGGCGATACCTGGCGAAGACTCGCTTTGCTTAGCCAGAATCCCAGGGCGCGTTTGGGCTCGAAGGTGCGTTGCAAGTCCAGACTTACACTCGGCCAGATATGGGCTAATAGACGAGACTCCCGTTTCTCAAGGAGTTCCTCAGTCATCGCTGGGCTTGTGAGGGTAGCCGCCGTTGGGGGGGGTCGAAGTAGCCATTGCCGTCGATGTCGACAAAAATCGGGTTGGTAAACGAGAAAGAGCTGAAGTTCTCGAATGGTTTCTCCCAACGACGTTCGGAAGTTGCAATGACTAAGTACCAGGCATCGGCGGTGGGTTGCACAATGATCTCTTTGGCAAAGCGAACACGTTCTTTGAGATCGACATCTTCGATCGAAAAGGTCTCGATGACCTTGCCATTCGACACAATCTCGATGTTGTCCACCGGAATCCACGGCGCTGCCTGCACTTCCACACTCAAACTGACGGTCCCGTCACGGTCGGTGATAATGGAGCCAACCTGGGCCCCATTTGCCTTGAACTCGATAAAGGGACCGAAGGATGCGGTGGAGGCGCGGTTCTTGAGAGCGTTGACAACCTTGGCAGGGTCGATCTCCCAAGGATTGTCGGTCTGCGATGCCACGTAGTTCCGAGGGTAGCCCGGCAGCGCATTCGGGTAGCTGTGGGTGTCGGTGTTGGCTACACCGGCGATCAGAATGCCTCGGTTCAGTAGGCTGTACCAGTCCTTAAGCTTCTGATCGACCATAGCGCTGCGGCCGATATGCTCCGTCGGGCTGTCAGTGAGCGCATTAAAGATCTCGACCTGGTCGAAACCCGTTTCGAAATAGGGGTAGTCGAACTCCGAGGTCTCGCGGTTCAATCGCCCGTCGAAGTATCCACTGGTCGGGTTGGGCTCGATTCGCCGCCGCGGATGATTGATCTGTGCGATCTCATCACCCGGATCCTGGCGCAGCAAGCGCAGGAACTCACCTGGCGTGCGGATGGCCTTTCGATAGTCGCGGTCATCCCAAGGGTTGAGTTCGAGCGGAAAACTGTTGAAGTGACCAAAACTGGTGTCAATCTCGGCCCCGACAACAGACTTCATGAAGCGCTCGAGGCGTAGCTCTTTGATGTAAGGTGCATAATCCTTGAGGATGTTTTGAGGATGTTGTGGTCGGTAGCGGTCAGCAGGTCGATCCCCTCGGCGGCGCAAACGATAGCGCCGTCTCGCATGGCAAACGTTAAGTGCAGGTGAAAGTCCGAAGAGATGAAGCCGCGCGTGTCAATCGCCCGTTCCAGCGTGCTTGCAAGATAAGTCGTCTTGCCTTCTTCAATCCCGATTCTGTGGTGATCGAGAGTGTACTCAAGACCGCGCGACACATAGACGTCATATTCACCCACGGGAAGCGTCTTGACCTCGCGACCCGATGCGGTGACGAGAAAGTTCTTGAACCGGCCAACGGTCGGGAGATCGTTGCGGCCGTCGGCGTAAGCGAAGTACAGACGCGAGGGCAGGTGGACGCCCGAGCGCCCCTCGATCACTTCAAAGGAGAGGGTTCCCACGGGCTGATCCGTTTCCATCACGAATCGCTCGTCGGGATCGGGGTCCACAGCAGGCACAGCCGCGGTGGTGCCTTGATCGTGCATCACGACCCAGAAAGCGCTTAAGCAAAGAATGAAACCCAACCGGAGGGCGAAAATGCGCGTCCAGGACATGGGATCTCCTCCTCGTGCACTCGGGTTGTGTCCCCGCGAGTATTGTCGAGATTCTAAGTGCGAGACGGTTCGGCCGATCATGACACCAAGATTGTACCGTTCTGGTATAGATGGCGACAACAACGCTTCCGCTGATCTTTCCCATCGTAGCACAGCCAGGCCCTTGATCTGAGCTGGTTTCGATCCCTGCGACGGCCGTGTGAGAGCGTACTGTCCCAAAACAGGATCGACCAATCCCGAGGAAGGCAAACGCGCTCCGGGTTGGCGCAAGGAGGTCACTGCTTCGCGGTTTACCGGTGCTCAGATACGCTGGCCGGACACGGAGAGGGCGCACCCTACAGGTCGCTCAACCGGCGAGGGGCAACCGAGCGCAGGGGGGCTTTGCAGGCGGGAACCGCCCGGAGCCGAGTGAGGTGACCTTAGGCGGCTTGCCGATAGTAGTAGTTGAGCATTCCGCCCAGCCGCTGGCGACGCTGGATCGGGGCGGCCAGATCAGTGTCTGCCGGGCCGGGGAAGATCAACTGATTGTCGAGCCCTTGGTGATTGCGCTCTCGATGATAATGCGCCAGAAACTCACAAGTCGCACGGCGCAACGACGGCTCCCCAAAGAAGATCATCCGCTCCAGGCAGGATTCCTTGATCGTCCTTACAAAGCGCTCGGCGTAGGCATTCAGGTTGGGTGACCGTGCGGGTAAGCGCACGCTCTCCACTCCCGCCGCAGCCAGCGTCTCGCGAAACTCCGCGGTAAACAGTGGGTCGCGATCGTGGATCAAAAACCTCTTGCCCACCAGAAACCCATCGACTTCATCGGTCCAGTTTCGAGAGATCTGTGTCATCCAGGCTCCATCGGGCTGAGCTAGCACTCCGGCGATCTCCACTCGCCGCGTCGAGAGTTCGATCACGAACAGCACCACAACTCGAACCAATCCTGTGCGTGTCCAAACCTCCACGGTGAAGAAGTCGGCGGCAGCCAAAACTTCCCGATGGGCCTGCAGGAACTGCTGCCAGCTCGTTTTCCTGCGCCGCTCCGGCGCGGGTTCTAAGCCGTGTTCTTTGAGCGTTCTGGCAATGGTGCCTCGTCCCACCCGGTGACCGAGGTTGGCCAACGCTCCCCGAATCCGGGTATAGCCCCAGGTGCTGTTTTCCTGCGCTAGCCGAACGACCAGTTCTCGAATCTGCTCCATGACACGAGGCCGTCCGGGACGACGGCGTTGGCTGCCGTCATACTTGCGGGCGATCAACTTTCGATGCCAAACCAGCAGAGTGTCCGGCGTGAAGAGGGAGGCCACATCGAAAAGCGCTTTGCGTCCGAGCTTCTTGGCCTTCACTGCCAAGCGACGGGTGCTTCCGTCATCCAGTGTTGCTACGCGGCCAGTTGCACTCGCCTATCGTCGACAATGACCAAGATCGCGGCGTGGGCGAACATCGACTTGACCTTCTCCCATGCCAGCAAAACGATCCTCGACGAGAAGATCTCCCTGAACGTGAGCCGCCGCCTCGTCAGACCGGCCTGGATGGCCGGTGTCCTGACCTCTCGTCCGAATTTCGGTGCTTCCGCCATCAACTGTTGCTAGGAGGAGCTTAAGTGCTTACATTATAAGGCCCTACAGCTGATTTCCGTGTTAGCGACTCCAGCCACCGCCCAAATTGGGCGTATGTGCTTTCTTTAGAAGGAGATGCGGGCGAGACAACAACACTCGATGACGGAAGCACCTCCCCTTGTCATTGCCCGCGAAAATCTGTACTGCGAACGACCCATAGAACACGCTGAACGCGAGAGCAACCACGACGTAGATACATTCCCAGCCACTCATACGATCTCTAGGTTACCCCTCCCAACTCGCCAACACAACCGCTTCTGACGACGTTCACGTTAGAAGCAACCGAGCAGGACTCGTTCGTGCTCAACACTCGCTTAGGTTCCGTCAATTTCAGGGGTTCCATAAGGGGTTCCAATTATCAGTCCGTTCTCGTGAGGGTGTCCAACCAGACGAGCCGTGTTTTCAATAAGTTAGAGGTTGGTTAGGGGCCTGTATCGCTTCCTTGGGGTGGAAGAGGTCCCGAGTTCAAATCTCGGCGGCCCGACCATTTTTTTCACTCGGATTTGTAACCGTTAGGCTCCCGCTGGTGTCGACCAGTGGGTGCGATAACGGCGGCTGACGTAAAGATTCGCCTGGCGGTCATCGACGATGGTCTCCGTTTCGGCGTCGAAGTGGGCGGTCCTGCCTGTGCGCGAAACAATGTTGGCCAGGTGACAGTGAAGACCGGAGATATGCCCAACGCCAATGTCGGCGTTGGGCAGTTTTCGGGTTCGCAGGCAGTCGAGGAAGTTCTCCATGTGTTCGCTGTCGTCGCCGGCTTCTTTTACGTGCTGAATCTCCTTCCCTGTCCCGTCAAATACCTTGAAGCCCCAGACGCCGTTCCAGCTGCCGATATGCACCATGCCCTCGGTGCCGTAGACGGCGACGCCGTTGCTGACTTCTTCCATCCTGTAGGAGTTCCAGATCCGCATCTCCCAGATCATGGTCTTGTCTTTGTAGTCGAAGGTGACGTTCATGGTGTCGGGCGTTTGCTGGTCGTCGTCGAAGTAGATCTTCCGTCCCATGCCGGAGATGGTCTTGGGGAAATTCACGCCGAGCGCCCAGCGCGCGATATCGAGCTGATGAGCACCGTCGTTTCCGGCGTCTCCGGTGCCGAAGTGCCAGTGCCAATGCCACTTATAGTGGAAGCGGTTCTCGTTGAACGGAATCCAGGGCGCCGGACCGAGCCATGTATCGTAGTCGACGCCGGCGGGCACGGGCGAGTCCTCCTTGTGCCCGATATTGTCTCGGAGCTGGATATTCCAGGCCTTTGCCATCAAGAGCCTGCCGATTTTCCCCGACCTGACGTGCTCGATGGCCCGCAGGGTGGATGCCCGTGAACGGGATTGGGTGCCCACCTGTACGATTCGCTTGTTCCGCCGGGCGGCGCCGATCATTAGGCGCCCCTCGCGGATGTTGTGCGCACAGGGTTTCTCCACATAGACGTCCTTACCGGCGTCGCAGGCCAGGATCGTGGCCGGGGCATGCCAATGATCGGGAGTACTGATGACGACCGCATCGATCTCCTTGTCGTCAAACACCCGCCGCATGTCGTTCGTCGCTTTAGGTTGCGGTGAATTATTTTCCTGGAGCACAGCCTGGGCCCGCTCGATCGAAGCCTGGTCGGCGTCGCAAATGTAGGCAACCTCCGCGCCCCGGGCCCGACTGACCTGGCCCAGGAGGCCGCGCCCCCTGCCGCCGACGCCGATGATCGCGACCCGAACCCGGTCGCTGGCCGCAGTGGCTCGCCGCGCGGCGGCGATGCCCGCCGCTGTCGTTCCGATGAAGAATCTACGATTCATAGTATTCACTCCCAGCTAGAGGTAGGGTCCACTAATTGTATGGCATGACGGCGCCTCATTCACAGGCGTCCGGGTAGTGTGTGCTGGCTCTCTCGGTGTTTCCGCCTCTTCCAGCTTGACTCGGCGGCCGGGAGCAGATGGAGGTCTGCTGCTAAAAGTGGTCTGTCCGTTCCTTCGCGACCGGGAGATTGTCCCGAATCTAGTTGAAGGTGGAAGGGCGGCGGTTCTCAAGCCCGGTTCTCTGAGAGAATCGAGCAAACCTTTCACCACAAAGGAGAACCGCCGTGAAGAAACGATATCACATTCTGGATTCCGCGAAGCAACAGCCAGTCAGCCCCAACGACCTCACCCGCCTGCTCAGCCAAAACTCCCAACTCATGCTGCCCTTGGTTGAACTGGTCGAGCAGTGCCGCGGAGCCGTCGACGAGGTTATCGACGTCACCAGCCGCGCCGCCATTCAAGCCGTGCTGGAACTGTCGGCGCAGCAAGTTACCGGTGGAAAACTTTCCCAGCCCGGCAAGAAGCGCCGCGGCGATGTGGTCCGCTGGGGCCGCCAGCCCGGTCGCGTCAAGCTCAGCAACCGCAAACTGCGCGTCAGCAAACCCAGACTGCGCAAACGCTCCGGCGGCGAGGTCAAAGTGCCCGCTTACGAGGCGATGCAGGACGACGAACGCCTCGGCGCGCGCATGCTCGACATTCTGATGAAGGGCGTCTCGACGCGCAACTATGCCGGGGTGATTGGCGCAATGGCCGGCACGGCCGGGGTGTCGAAATCCGCCGTCAGCCGGGAGGCAGTCGAGGCCGCCGAAAAGAGCATCGACGAAGTGCTCACGCGGCGCCTGGATGAGTTGGATCTGCTGGTGATCTACGTGGACGGTTTGATCTTCGCAGATCATGTAGTGCTTGCAGCGGTGGGCGTAGACCGTCAGGGCAACAAACATGTGCTGGGATTGCAGCACGCCGCCACTGAGAGCACAGCCGCCGCCGAAGACTTGCTGAGGGGCATGGTCGAGCGGGGAGTATCGACGGAGAAAAACAGGCTCTTCGTGCTCGATGGATCGAAGGCCCTGCGGGCGGCGGTGCGGCGGGTCTTCGGCAAAGTTCCGGTGCAGCGCTGCCGTGCTCACAAGCTGCGCAATGTCGTCGAGCGGCTGCCTAAGGCCGAGCGCGATCAGGCCAAAGCGGCGATCCGGGCCGCCTGGCGGCTGGGAGCCCAAGATGGACAAGCGCGGCTGGAGAAGCTAGCCCAGTGGTACGAGGGTGACTGGCCCGAGGCGGCGGTGAGTTTGCGCGAAGGCATGGAGGAGTGTTTCACCATCAACCGCCTGGGTGCGCCGCCGTCGCTGCATCGCTGCCTGGCGACGACGAACATCGTCGAGTCTCCTAACGCCGGGGTGCGGCGGAGAACGCGGCGAGTGACCCGCTGGAAGGACGCGGCCATGGTGTGTCGCTGGGCCACGGCTGCATTCCTCGATACCGAGAAAAGCTTCCGCAAGATCATGGGTTACAAGGATCTGTGGATGCTCGACGCCATCCTCAATCCGGCCAAGGCCACAGCAGCAAAGGCTGCCTAGTACAATGCTCTTTTACGCCGCCGCCCTACAAACCCTCAACTACGATTGGGACACTCTCGCGACCGGATCGAGCCCACGCAGAGCAGTGACTCGGCCGCGTTACAACCCTGGAGCTCGATTCACCCCGATTTCGGGGGCGCAGGCTGGCGTCATTCGGCGGCGATGCGGTGCTTCATCGCTTGTTCGTACTCGGGAAAATAACGCCCGATGACTGGCAACTCGAAGCGTCGCAGAATGGACTCTTTCGGTTCTCGATCCAACAGGAATTCGAAAGAAAGACGCAGCAGATCGGCAACCGGGATCGTGCCGCCGGTCAGCGATTCACAATATTCCGCCGGAGCGACAACTAGGTGTTCGGTCTGATCTCCGGACTCTCGGACGATGACCCGATACTCGTCTTCGCGCAGGGATTCTATCTGAATAGTAGCTTTCACGGTGAACCGATTTCCAATACCCAGTGTACGCAAACAGGGTATCAAGCAGGGAAGGCAGATGGGCGGCGGGCAGCCTGAAGCAAAGAAACAGCCGGTCCATCTCTTTGCGAGACAGACCGGGCTGCTAGCAGCCCGTGGTAATCCCGCGGCATCGGCTAATAACCGTGCGAACCGGCATCTGGCGCTCAGTGTCCGCCGCTCGTTCCGAGCCTTAGATCTGTGCCGGGAGACAAGTGCTGTTTTAGCGGAAAGCAGCCCAGCCCAGGCTCGGTTTCGCGACGCGTCGAGACCATCGGGCGGAGCGCTCCGAACGAGAAAGCTCCGCCTGGCGACAATTGGTCCTGTGGCTTCCAGCTGTTTCAAAACGACCTGCAATGAGAGCTGTCACAAGATTTTGAAACTTTTATCTTCTTCATATTCAGCAACTTACTTCCAGACGTCCTCGGCGGATGAGTGGGTCTGATGGTACGCTAGGCCATAGAAAGTCTTGGTGTTTAGCAAAGCCTTCCCTCCGGATGCCGGGGTGGGAGGCTTTTCTCTTTGGGGGGTTGACGCAACAGGCGTCGTTGGACCATCGGAAAACAGCGTGGTGGCCACGGTTTCAAAGCGGTACTCGCAGAGCGAAACGCTCTAGATCGGGACCTCGAACCCATGGCCTCATGCGCCTGAATAGGTTGGGCCGCTCGCCGAAAGTGCTTCCGCGCCTTCAAGTCCGGACCACGACGACGTTTCCCTTGTGTCGCGGTGGCCCGGCTTGACGTACTCAGAGTGGTATCGCGCTTGGTCAGCTTCTCTTTGGGGGGCAATGACGGAGCGACGCGTGGTCCACCCCCGCAAACATCCTCGCAGCTTAATTGGAGAGTGGTGATGACCCGTTACTTCTGGCTTGGCATTTTGTTTTCTAGTTTTCTGTTCGCACAGACGCAAGTTGAGTTATCAAAGCAGGCGAAGGGCGTTTTGGTGCCGGGTAAGGGCGGTACCGGACTAAGTTCCTGTCCCGAGGGCGAGGGCCTGACGTGGCAGTCCGGAGCCCTGGTCTGCTCTCATACGTTCACCGACCTTCAGGACAAGGGCGGCCAGGTATTTAACGTCAAAGCGTATGGCGCCGTCGGGGATGGAGTGACCGACGATATTGCCGCCTTGAACAGCGCCCTTACCGCGGCGGACGCCGCAGATGGAGCCATCATCTACTTCCCGCCGGGGACCTACATTCTAGCCAGCACCTGGGACTTTAGCTCCCGAGAAAACATTACCGTGACCGGCACTCAGGCCACTCTCAAGGCAAAGGATGCTTCGAACCTGGACTGGATGATCCTCGTCAGTGCGTCGAAACACATCATATTTGACGGCCTTCGCCTGGACGGGAACTTCATCAATCAAACCACAGGCGCGGAGATTGTCCCGAATCTAGTTGAAGGTGGAAGGGCGGCGGTTCTCAAGCCCGGTTCTCTGAGAGAATCGAGCAAACCTTTCACCACAAAGGAGAACCGCCGTGAAGAAACGATATCACATTCTGGATTCCGCGAAGCAACAGCCAGTCAGCCCCAACGACCTCACCCGCCTGCTCAGCCAAAACTCCCAACTCATGCTGCCCTTGGTTGAACTGGTCGAGCAGTGCCGCGGAGCCGTCGACGAGGTTATCGACGTCACCGGCCGCGCCGCCATTCAAGCCGTGCTGGAACTGTCGGCGCAGCAAGTTACCGGTGGAAAACTTTCCCAGCCCGGCAAGAAGCGCCGCGGCGATGTGGTCCGCTGGGGCCGCCAGCCCGGTCGCGTCAAGCTCAGCAACCGCAAACTGCGCGTCAGCAAACCCAGACTGCGCAAACGCTCCGGCGGCGAGGTCAAAGTGCCCGCTTACGAAGCGATGCAGGACGACGAACGCCTCGGCGCGCGCATGCTCGACATTCTGATGAAGGGCGTCTCGACGCGCAACTATGCCGGGGTGATTGGCGCAATGGCCGGCACGGCCGGGGTGTCGAAATCCGCCGTCAGCCGGGAGGCAGTCGAGGCCGCCGAAAAGAGCATCGACGAAGTGCTCACGCGGCGCCTGGATGAGTTGGATCTGCTGGTGATCTACGTGGACGGTTTGATCTTCGCAGATCATGTAGTGCTTGCAGCGGTGGGCGTAGACCGTCAGGGCAACAAACATGTGCTGGGATTGCAGCACGCCGCCACTGAGAGCACAGCCGCCGCCGAAGACTTGCTGAGGGGCATGGTCGAGCGGGGAGTATCGACGGAGAAAAACAGGCTCTTCGTGCTCGATGGATCGAAGGCCCTGCGGGCGGCGGTGCGCCGCGTCTTCGGCAAAGTTCCGGTGCAGCGCTGCCGCGCTCACAAGCTGCGCAATGTCGTCGAGCGGCTGCCTAAGGCCGAGCGCGATCAGGCCAAAGCGGCGATCCGGGCCGCCTGGCGGCTGGGAGCCCAAGATGGACAAGCGCGGCTGGAGAAGCTAGCCCAGTGGTACGAGGGTGACTGGCCCGAGGCGGCGGTGAGTTTGCGCGAAGGCATGGAGGAGTGTTTCACCATCAACCGCCTGGGTGCGCCGCCGTCGCTGCATCGCTGCCTGGCGACGACGAACATCGTCGAGTCTCCTAACGCCGGGGTGCGGCGGAGAACGCGGCGAGTGACCCGCTGGAAGGACGCGGCCATGGTGTGTCGCTGGGCCACGGCTGCATTCCTCGATACCGAGAAAAGCTTCCGCAAGATCATGGGTTACAAGGATCTGTGGATGCTCGACGCCATCCTCAATCCGGCCAAGGCCACAGCAGCAAAGGCTGCCTAGTACAATGCTCTTTTACGCCGCCGCCCTACAAACCCTCAACTACGATTGGGACACTCTCCAGGCGCGGGGCGCGGTATCTCTGTATCTAACAGTCTCGATATCCAAGTACTCGACAGCCACGTGTTCAACTTCAATGGCGCTGGTTCGCAGAGCTTTGCCTTCTTTTGCTGGCGAAGCCCCAATTGTGTCGTGCGAGGGAGCCTCTTCTACAACAACGGAGCCGGGGACATTCGTATGGGAACCGACCTCGCCGACGGTACCCGTGATTTTCTCCTTGATGACACCGATACAGCCAAGAGCTTCTCCGACAACTGTGTGATAACGGACAACCGCTTCGGGATCTTTCCGTTCTCTGAATTTTCGACCGCTACGGATTGGGGCCGCAAGAACGCCTCCCGGGGGGCAGTCCAGTTGGTCAGCACTCGAGGTTGCGTAGTGTCCAACAACGTGATGTACTCCCCTTCGCGAGACGCCGTGTCTGATGCCCGAGGGCGCGCCATCTTGTGCCTCACATGCAATCAAAATACGATTACCGGTAACACGGTATATAACCTCGGAAATGGCCTCGGCACCATCAGTGTCACAAACGGTTCCGGTGCGGTCAGCGGCTCCGGAACGGACTTCTCATCGGCCTCTTCGACAAACACCGACATAAATAGTTTCGTGCTTATCGAAGGCGACAGCACCCTGTACCGGATCACTTCCGTGGCTTCAGCCACCTCGGTGACGGTGACTCCGGTCATTGCCCGCGCGACGGCTTCCGGTCTGAAGTACAAGATCAATATGGGAAGTGACCTCATTGGAGCAGGCGATGGCGAAGGAAATACCATTACCGGCAACAGTGTCTGGTTTGCTCATGACAACGGGATGGCGTTTGGTAACAACGCGTTCTCCGGCAGATCATTCCAACGCAACACAATTAGCGGCAACTCGGCGTACTTCTCCTACACGTCGGGTATTGCATGTGATGGCAACTGTTCCTACAACACTTGGACCGGCAACGTAGCGATGAACAACGGTCAGGGCAGGTCGCAAATTCCAGACGAATTTCGGGCCGGTCTCCACTTCCTTGCCAATGCGGACAACAATGTGGTTACGGGCAATGTCTTCGCCGACGACCAGACTTCACCAACTCAGCTATACGGCGTGGCCGAGGACCCGTTCGGCACCCAGAAGGACAATGTGTATGCCAGCAATCTCTACAAGGGGAATGCGCTTGCCGCAATGAAGTTCGATGGTGCGAACTACCTCCGGGACACGAATCCCTACACGCACGCGACTTTACCAGCGGCCAAGGACGGTTCGATCGTCTACTGCTCCAATTGCAACACTGCGTCGTCACCCTGCAGTTCCGCCGGGACCGGAGCCATGGCCTTCCGCGAAAATGGGCAATGGAATTGTAAGTAATGCTTCGTCATGTCCCCCTGGATCTCAAGGTCTCGCCGGTTGCCGCCGAGAGATCCAGGGGAGCTAAACGCCGGTCGTGACGGGCCTAGCACCCCGTGGCAGGAGTCGGACTGGCGCGTTGCGAGCGACGCGGGGCCGAAAGTGATGCGTGACGAGGGCGAGGATGTGGTTCCGGCCAACCGAGTCGCAACGAAGCTGCCGGCGCCGCGCCTCTCGCAACCCTTTGGGCGTCCAGCCGGACTTCTACCACGAGCTGCTAGCGTCGCACTCGCGCCGCCTCCCCTCGGGACAGCGCCGGCGGATCAGGTCGAGGAGGAGCTTCTCGCGGGCCCGCCACCACCAATGACGCTCGCAGGACCCGCTGTAGGTTTGTACGTACTCTCTGTCCATTTACCCCCCCGAACCACGCTGTTGACGATGTAGAGCGGTCTGCCTTTCACTTCTTCGTAGACGCGCCCCAAGTACTCGCCGATGACGCCGAGGAAAACCATCTGTACGCCGGAGAGGAAAACGATCGCCGCGATCAGCGTCGTGAAGCCCTGGGGCGACTGTCCCCAGATCAGCCTTGCCAAGACGGCCCCGACGGCGTACAGGCCCGAGGCCGCAACGGTCAGGCCGCCGAACAGCGTCATCACTCGAAGAGGCAGAAGGGAAAACGAGAAGATGCCGTCGACGCCCAGCTTGACCAACCTCAACCACGAATACTTCGACTCGCCGTGGCCGCGGGCGCCGCGGGCGCCGCGGATCCCAATTTGGCGAAAACCAACCCAGTGGCGAAGCCCGCGGAGATAACGATTTTGCTCGCGCATGGACTTGAGTTGCTCGACCACAGCCCGTGAAACCAGCGCAAAGTCGCCGGCATCCTTTGGCGGAGGGAAATCGGAGAGGGCGCCGAGCAAGCGGTAGTAAGCGCGGTAGCAGAGCCGCAGTAGCGGCCCTTCTTTGCGGCTCGCGCGAATGGCGTAGACGACATCGTAGCCCTCGGCATACTTCGCCAAAAAGCGAGGGATGACCTCCGGGGCGTCCTGGAGATCAGCGTCCATCGCGACGACGGCGTCGCCCCGGACATGGTCGAGCGCAGCAGTGATCGAGGCCTGATGGCCAAAGTTCCGCGAGAGGTGAACGACAATGATCCTGGGATCATGCGCCGCCGCATCTTCCAAGATCTCGGCCGTACGATCGCTGCTGCCGTCGTTGACGAAAACGAACTCAGTCGGCGGATGCGAGGGATTCTCCGTCAGCAGCAGGAGGCGGCGCAACAGTTCCGGCAGCACTGCTTGCTCGTTGAAGACCGGGACTGCTATGGAAAGGAGGGCTGGGCGTTCCATTTTCGGGTCCTGCTCCTGATTCTAACTACCTCTTATCATACGAGCAACCAGCGTTTTCGCTGAGATCGGCTGCACGGAGTTGAGCTGAAGTTCTTGCCCCCGCCTTGGTACCGGCGTGGCGGGCAGGCCTCGGAGCGAGGCTTGTCCGGAGCGGTCTGGCAGCCCGTGGTCGCTCCTGTGAAGCGGCGCATAGAATGGTCGGGTAGTTCGATGTGGCAGAACCGCGCTTGATCCCTGCCTTCTCGAAGCAGTCTTCTCTTTGCTTCGATTAACTCTAGATGGGTATTCACTTGACTCAGGTATTTTGAAATAGCCCCTACATGTTGTGGTTGTCCGTAGCATGTGTTGCGGTGCCTCCGACCAGCGACTTGTAGGGCACCGGTTGGACGGCGACGGCCTGCTGCACCAGGCGGTAGAAGAGCTTGCCTCGACTTCTGGACTTGCGGCGGTTGAAGCGGAAGGTGAATTCGTCGAGGTAGGAGTCGAGATGCTCGTGGCTGACGGCTCCTTGATGCGTACCCAGTATCCAGCGCTTCAGCAACGACACCACGCGATGAACGCGGGGGAGCAGTTCCGAGGCCCGCGCCGGTTGCCCGTCCAGGTAGCTCACCTCGTGGCGATAGCCGTCGCTTTCGAGTGGCCCGTAACCCAGCCAACCGTCGGTGTGGACCACGCTGCCGGGTTCGACCGACTCGCCAACGAAGGCCATCAAGCTGTCCCCGGAGGCGTTCGGAATCGTGCGCATCCGAATTCGTCCGATGCCTGCGCCATCTTCCTCGGCCGCTACTGCAATCAGCGCTTTCGCGTCGGTTTGGCGGCCCCGCACGCCCTCCTCCAGGGCTCCTAAGTAGGTCTCGTCAACCTCAACGCGCCCGCTGAGCCGGTCGCGTCCGGGCCGTACCATAGCGCGCCGGAGCTTGTGCAACCAAGTCCAGGCCGTCTTGTAGCTGCCCAGGCCCAACGCTCGTTGCAATCCCAGTGCGCTGGCCCCGTTCTTCTGGCTGGTGAGCCACCACATGGCTCGAAACCAGCTCTGGAGCGGTTTGCGGGTGTCTTGAAATAAGCAGCACCGTGCGTACCGCCCAGGTTTTGTCATGCCCGCATCGCGGACAACGAAAACCCTCCGGCCAGCGGAGTTGACACAGATACTCCCGACAGGCCTGCTCGTTGGCGAAACGCGCCTCGACCTCGGCCAGATTCCGCGGATAATCTTCCATTTTCCAAGATCCTACATCTTGTGGTCACCTGAGTCAAGTGAATACCCATCTAACTCTATATTGTGCGTGACTCAGTAGGGACCTCGACCTCTAGCCCGCATTTCTCACCACCTGACGGCCGAAGCACGCGACAGGCCCGCCATTACTTCGTTGCGCTTGCTCGCCGTGCTCAACGTACTGTCAAGTACGCCTGTGCTCGTCAAGCGGCGCGCGCCTCGTACTGACGGGTCTCTCACGCGCTTCGCTTCGCCACGTGGTGAGAAAAGCGGGCTAGCCAGGTGTCTTCACGTACCACTGCGAACTGGATGGCGTTTCCCCGCACACACGGCTCTCGCCGGCAATCGCACTACTGTCCGGTTAGCGGGCTAGCGATGAGCGGCAACTCACTGCATTCAGGGCTGTTAGGATCGTTCTTCCCTTGCCACGATTTGAACGGCGAGGAGACGAAATCGCGGCTTCGGAGACGAACGACAATGGTGCATGATCCTGGGCCGCACCGTATTCTCCCAATGGATCGGCTTCCTTCCTGGCCGCGAGTTCCGGCGCTGTGCCGCCCGCTACGGCGGCGATCAAAAGGTGCGCCGCTGCTCTTGCCGGGATCAATTTCTGGCCATGGCCTTCGCTCAGTTGACTTACCGTGAAAGCCTCCGCGATATCGAAGCCTGTCTGCGATCGCTCGGCGGCAAATTCTACCACATGGGCTTCCGCGGCAAGGTCGCACGCTCCACCCTGGCCGACGCCAGCGACGACTTACTCGATAACCCTAACCCGTTGATTCTGTTCGACTTCTAACCGGACAGTAGTGAGATCGGGTATTCATCGCGAGGAAGTCTGGTATCACCTGCTACCGCAGGGGGCCGGAGCAGGGAGATCGGGGACGGCGGGCTAGTAGGCGAGAGTACCCGTTCTGGGTACTTCCTCTTCATTCGGAAGATAGAGCGTTTGGCAACGCTCGCAGCGGTAGATTTCGTCCGCCGGGTCTAAATGGGTCCTGATTTCGTCCCCAAACTCATACCAGCGTTTGAGATGGCCCGCGCAAATTTTCTTACCCTTGGGCTCGTTGCAGGCCCGCTGGCGAGGTTTGCGTCGCTTGAGCTTTACACCCTCGGCAAGCGTAGCCACTAGAGTCGGGTCGGGAACTTCTTCCACCGCCGCGGTGGTGTCTGTGTCAGCCATGATTCCGTGATGGGTCCGAAAGACGAGTATATCAAATCGGGCACGGCCTGGACCTCGGCTTGTTGATTCCCAGTTGATGATGGGGCTCCCAGCGATTACGGAAGAGCTGAATTTCCATTTGGAGTAAATATTCTTTTGCGCAGCCCTCGAATCTGTGAGATAATTAGTTCAATTGCCGGTAAGTCCGTTCGATTTGGTCCGCCACCTCTGGCGGACCGGTGGGCGGTATCGGGGTCAATCAAAGGCGGCGCGAGCCGTCAGCCCAGGATAGAAGAGCTGCCTTGTAGGGGCAGAAACCGGCAGCGCAATTCGCATCTAGGAGAATTCTGTAGTGAGAGAGCAAGGTACGGTCAAGTGGTTCAATGATTCCAAGGGGTTTGGGTTTATCCAGCGTTCCAGCGGTGATGATGTGTTTGTACACTTCTCGGCGATTCAGTCTGATGGCTATCGCAGTCTCCAGGAAGGCAGCGAAGTGGAGTTCGACGTTGAACAAGGCCCCAAAGGCCTGCAGGCGGTCAACGTCACCATGAAAGGCAGCTAGTATATCGTTTCATTAAACTGTACTCATCTCAGACGCGCTCTCCAGCGGCTCGAACTTCCTCCAGCGGTGAACGACGGGGGCGGCGTTGATCTCCGCGATCCCCTGCAGGATTCGTTCTCGAAGTTCCTCCCAGGACTCCACCCGGATTCGCTTCAAAAAAGTGCGCGCCATCTTCCCGAACAGCGTCTCGACAATGTTCAGCCAGGACCCGTGGGTCGGCGTATGCACGTATTTGAAGCGGTTCGGACGCGTCGCCAAATAGTCCTTCGTCTCCTTGGAAACGTGGGAGGAATGATTATCCAAGATCAATCGGATCGTGCAGTGGGCCGGGTAGGATTGGTCCAGATCCTTGAGCAGTAAGATGAATTCCCGGCTGCGGTGGCGCCGCTCCACCCGCGCTGTCACCCGACCGTCGTGCAAGTCCAGCGCCGCCAGAATCGAGCAAGTTCCCAGACGTTTGTATTCGTAATCTCGAGCCACGCAGGGATGCCGCCCCGCAGTCGGCGGCAGGTCCGGAGCGGTGTTGGCGATCGCTTGCACGCCGGGCTTTTCGTCGACCGAAACCGTAATCACGCCCGGCGATGGGCCGCCCTCGCCCGCGCTTTCATTCTGCAAGGCCACCTCGCGGTAGACCAGCAGCACCTGCCGCATCTTGGACTCAAAATCCGGGTCGCGGCGCTGCAAGTAGTACTTCACCTTCTCCGGGTGAAGAGGTTGCTCGGCCAGAATCCGATGGACGGTCGCCTTGGCCGCTTGGGCCAAGGCCGGATAGCCCGCTTCCACGGCATGCTGGCGCACGTGCCGGGCGAGCGCGCCGCGGGTCCAGAGCTCGGCGGCGTAACCGAGTTGCTTGGGTTTGCTACAGGCCAAGTGCACCACCCAGGCCTTGGCCTCTTCGCTGATGCGGGGTTCCCGGGGACGATGATAGGCATCCTTGAGCGCCGCTTCCACCCCCATGGCCAGGGCTCGCTCGATCCATTTGCCAACGCTTTTGCGCGTCATCTTCACGGCCCGCATAATCTCGGCGATCGTCTCGCCGCAATGATAGCGCCACAGAATCTCGGCTCTCTGCACCTCCCGAGCCGGAGCCTTACGCGAACGACGCAGCCGCTGCAGATGTTGCGACTCTTCGGGCGTGAGAAGCAGTTGGGGACGCTTCGATTTTCCTGCCATGCATCCAGCCTAGCAGGAAACATCCTCGTATCGATATGTTTTAATGAAACGCTATACTAGTTACCCGTTCGTCAAACCGCTTTCCGTAATCCATTTGTGGGACCCGAAGTGCCTCGGGGCCGAATCCAGGGGCGCTCTTGGGAGCGTTGCGCCCAGAGAGCCATAGCTTCTTGGCCGTGGTTCTCTGGCGCAGTCCTGGCTGAGTGGAGGGTTCCCAACGCCGGGAAGGCAGGAAACGCGGAATCCTACCATCCCACGAGAATGCGCAGGTCTCGGACGTTGTTTCCCGTCGGACCCGTTACAAGTTCATCGCCAAGTCTCGAGAAGAAACGAAAGGAATCCGAGCGGTGGTAGAAGTCCCCGGCGTCGAGACCAAGACGGGTTGCGCGACTTAGCGTCGTTCCGTCCGCGACGGCGCCCGCGGCGCTGGAATTGCCGTCCATCCCGTCGGTCCCGGCGCTCAGGACGGCGATATTCTCCCCGGCGATCTTGCGGGCGCAATCGAGCACGAACGCCTGATTGCGCCCACCGGCACCGTCGCCTGTCACCGGACAACTTAGCTCGCCCCCGGTGAGCAGCGCCACGGTCCGGCCCTTGTTGGCGAGTTGCAGTTCCCTGAGACGGGAAAGCAGACGGTCGGCCGCTCGCCCGACCGGCCAGTCGTCGACGGAAAGGTCGGTTTCCACAACCCAGCCTTGGTTGGTGGCCTCCGCGGCGAGATGATCGAGTGCGTCTTGATTGTCGAGCAGGCAGTGCCAGGACGCGGATTGAAACGCCGGGTCGCCGGGCTTGGGCGTTTCCGGGATGCGGCGCTGGTCGAAGTAGCTTGCAATGGACGCCGGCAGGTGGCTTCGCAGTTGCAGCCGCTGCATGATGTGGTAACAATCGTCGATGGTCGATTCGTCGGCCATCGTGGGCCCGGAAGCCACGGTGGCGGGCTGTCCGGGCGGCACATCCGAGACGTAGAGCGTGAGCTGCCGGCCGGGGCGGGCCCGTTGGGCCAGGCGGCCTCCCTTGACCGCGGAAAAGTGCTTTCGCAGAACGTTCATGTCGACGATATTGGCACCGCCGGTGACCAGCAAGCGGTAGAACTCGCGAAGATCCTCCAACGAGATGTCAGCGGAAATGGGTTTCTCGCAGATCGCCGAACCTCCGCCGGAGAGAAAGAAGACCACCAGGTGATAGGGCTTCAGATCGCTGAGCATGGTCAGGGCTACGTCGGCGGCATGCATGCTCTCGGCGTCCGGATAGGGGTGTCCGCCTTGATACCCGATGAAATAGGGCGG
The DNA here is from genome assembly GCA_965238045.1 of Bryobacterales bacterium. Taxonomy (GTDB): domain Bacteria; phylum Acidobacteriota; class Terriglobia; order Bryobacterales; family UBA6623; genus CBDEGU01. Next base: position 257,517 of record CBDEGU010000007.1, read on the forward strand.
CGGTTCGCGGTTCGCGGCTGAGCTGACGGCAATCCCGGAGACCACCCGAGGCTGGATGATTTCAGAAAACGCTCCGGCCATCGGATAGGCCGCCTTGCCAATCGCCACGCCCAGAATTTTTTTGAAAGGGGAAAGGTCGATCTGTTCGTCCCCCACCTCTAGCACGGCACCATCACAGGCGATCTTCCGCCGCATGACCTGTTTGAGTTCCAGACGCTCGAGCGTGGAGAGGAAAAGCTGACGGAGGGTATGTTTCATCGCGGTTGCAGTAGCGAACGAATGCCTTTTGACTGGTGGCGAATCCGGCCCGCTAGTCGTCGAACAACTCCCTATTCACCAGGTTCGGCGGGCGCTTGCCCTCAAGGGCGACGATCACATTCTCCGCCGCCATGGCGCACATTTTCGTTCGCGTCACAATCGAAGCACTGGCGATATGGGGCGCCAGCACTACGTTGTCCATTCCAAACAATCTGGGCTCGACCGACGGTTCCCGCTCGAAAACATCCAACCCGGCGCCCGCTATCTGGCCGCTTTCCAGGGCATCGGCCAGCGCGGATTCATCGACCACCGGCCCACGAGAGGTATTGATTAAGATGGCCGTTTTTTTCATGCGTTCGAGCTGCCCGGCGCCGATCAGCTTGCGGGTTGCCGGCAGCAGCGGCACATGCAAGCTGATAAAGTCCGACTCGGCCAGAATCGTGTCCATGGAAACGTATTCCAAGCCCAACTCTTTCTCAATTGCCGGATCCGCGCGCGCCACGTCGTGGTAGAGAACGCGCATGTCGAACCCGAGCGCGCGCCGGGCCATGGTCTGGCCGATCCGCCCCATGCCGAAGATGCCGAGGGTGGCGTGGTGAATGTCCTGACCGCAGAGCAGGTCGATGCGCCACTGCGTCCACCTGCCGTCTCGCAGATAGCGGTCGGCCTCGACGAGCCGGCGGGCGGCCGCCATCAGGAGCGTGAAGGCAAAGTCGGCCGTCGTGCCGGTGAGAACATCTGGGGTATTGGTAACGACGATCTTGCGCCCGGTGGCGGCGGCGATGTCGATATTGTCGAATCCAACGGCGATGTTTGAGATCACTTTCAGGTTCGGAAGCTGGTCCATCACCTGGGCCGAAAACTTGTCGGTCAACTGGCTGAGGGCCGCGCCTTTGTCGCTCATGCGGGCAAGCAATTCCTCGGGAGCGCAGCTCTCGTCGCTATCGTGGTATTCGATTTCCGCGCGCTGGCGCAGATAATCCACCGCTTCGGGATAGATGTGTTTGGTGATGAGAATTTTGTGGCTCATGGCAAGAGGTCATTGCCGGGCAATGCCGGGTCGGCGGAGAATGGCGAGCGCAAACCAAAACCTCGCCGCGGACCGATCACGGCCATTGTCTCACAGGCTCTGAAAGGCGTACAATTGGAAACTTTGGGGGTGGAGGACTCAGAGCCCGCCGGTCATGTGGCCCGCCGATCATGTTTGGCCGCGTGGTACAACCTGACGCGAGCGCGACCAGAACGTCGCGGCGCGCGCTTTGCTCGAGACGCAGCGGTTTTCCACCCGCACCCCCGCAAGACAGGAGGAGAAGATGGCGAAACTTGGATTTCTCGGACTCGGCCTGATGGGCGGGCCGATGGCAAAAAACCTGCTCAAGGCCGGTCACGACGTGGCCATCTGGAGCCACACGTCAGCGAAGGCCAAGACGCTGGCCAAGAAGTACAAGAACGGCCGCTACTGCGCCACTCCCAAGGCGGTCGGCAGGTTCGCCGATTGCGTCTTCCTGTGCGTGGGGAACTCGGCGATGTCCGAGTCGGTGCTGACGGGCAAGAACGGCGTGATCGAAGGCATCCGGCCCGGAGCCGTAGTGGCCGATTGCAGCACCATCGGCCCGACGCTCGCCCGCCGGATCGCCAAGGTTCTCCAAAAGCAGAAGGCGCACTATCTTGACGCACCCTGCACGGGCTCAACGCCCGGGGCCATCGGCGGGACGCTGACCTTCATGGTCGGCGGACGTAAGAAGGTCTTCGAGAGCGTCCGGGAAAACTTCCTTCCCATGGGAAAGACTCTGTTCTACTGTGGCTCGCAAGGCATGGGGCTGCACGCAAAGCTTTCTCAAAACCTGGTTCTCGCCAACATGATGCAGGGGTTCATTGAAGGCATGGTGTTGGCCACCAAGGCGGGCGTTAAGTCCGAGTTGATGCTCGAAATCCTCAACGCCAGCGCCGCCAAAGCCGGGCTCATCAGCTTCAAGGCGCCGTATATTTTCGATCGCAAGTTCAAGGCCGCCTTTCCGCTGAAATGGATGCATAAGGACGTCTCACTCATGCTCGACTCAGGCCGCGAGATGGGCGTTCCACTACCGGCGACGGCGCTGGTCCATGAGCTCCTCGGCGCGAGCGTTGCCAAGGGCCATGGGGACGAGGACTTTTGCGCGGCTGTAAAACTGCTGGAAGAGTGGGCGGGGGTGGAAGTCAAGCGCTGAGCTGGGCCGATGCCTGGCTTCCACCGTGGGGCTCCCTCGCCGGGAGGCTCCCTCTCCCCTATGCCGGGCGGGCCAGCATGCTGGTACCGAGCATGCTCAGCGCCATCCGAGATTCTCGATGAAATCGGCGTGATTCGATCCGCCATTGCCGTTTTCGGGGTCGGGACGCCAGAGCTTGTCCGCGATATCGATATCGCCGTCGCCATCCACGTCTCCGATGACGGCTTCATGCGTTCCCAGCGCCAGATCAACGATGACGCGTTCGCGGAATTCGGATGCGGCGCCCAAGATGTTTTCCCACAGGAACCACTGATGAGGCGGGCTGCCGTATAGCTCCATCTCACCGGCGAAGATATCGATGTCTTGATCGCCGTCGAAATCCGCCACCTGTAGCGAATGAAACGGGCCGCGCTTGGCTTCGGCGGACTCGACGATGAAATGCACCGGCCAGGGCGTTGTTTTCGAATTTTCCGGCGCCTCGAACCAGGCAATGCGCCCGCCGTTGATCTCGCCCTCAGTGAGGATGATATCCAGCCTGTTGTCGCCGTTCATGTCCGCGATCTTGCCCTGTGTCGCGTACGCCCAGTCAAGCCCCAGGAACTTGTGCTCGATCCATCGTTTGCCTGATTCTAGATTTTCGAGCCAGACGTTGCTGCGCAGCAGGTCGGTGTCCCCGTCGCGGTCCAGATCGGCGGCGGCGATCCCGGAATGCACCGAATCGGCGATGCGCTGAAACGTCCAGGGCAGCGCGGGATCGGCCGGAATTTTGTACCAGCGAAGGTCTTGAGAATCCGACTTCGTGATGCCCTCCATCTCACCGGCCATCGTGACGATATCGGAGCGGCCGTCGCCGTCGATATCGGCTGCGATGATGTCGTGGACCTTGCGCAGGTTCTCGTCGAAGACGTGCTTGAACCAGTCTTCTTCCGTTGGGTTTTCTCCAGTTGAGTGGGGATTGCGGTACCAGGCGCCCCCGGCAACCATGTCGGGCCACTGATCGCCATCGACATCGAGCATGGTTCCGCCCACGTCGGAGGGCGATGGATCACCGATGAGATGTTTGCGCCATGGCTCGCCTTTGCGGAATTCATACCAGCGGATGGGCCCGCCGCGCTGGCCGGTGACGAAATCGAGATCGCCATCACGGTCCACATCCGAGAAACTGGTCTGTCCCCAGGCATCGCCTTCGAGGTTGGCGTCGATGAAATGATGCTTGAAAACAGGCGCGGTCGCGGCGTTTTCCGCAGTGTTTTCTTCCGGGCTTTTTCCCGCTGGACCGCATGCGGACTGGGCGAGGGCGCACACTAGCGCGAAGGCTGCGAAGGAGGAGGATTTATTCACGGTTGAGGGGGCCCTGGTTCTCTGTAGCAATGACTTCGAGGTCCGCTTCAGGCCGCGGGACGACGTTCACATGATAGATCGGGCCTCGCGGAGGAAATTCTAAGATCGCGGCATTTCATCTGAAAAGATGACATCGATCGAATAGCAACCGGCCGTTGTTCGCGGCTTCCGCTTGTTCTCTTTTGGACGGACATACACCTTTACCGTGTACTCCCCTGCCGTGGTTATCGGAAACGCTTGAAAGCGCAGGCGTATACGGTACGAAGAACTGGTGGTGGCAAACTCCATATCGTTACGAAATAGAGCCTTACCCGCTGGGTCGATCAGTTCGGTCGTTTGGACGAAGTGACCCGGCTTGTCGCCGGCCCGCTTCCACATCGTGAAGACCTGCCACGGAATCGGCCCCACTCCGCGCTGGCCTGGCTTGGGGGCCTCACTGGCAGATATCGTGAGTTCTTGAATTATGTCGACGAGCGACACCAGCTTGTCGCTGTCGTCGATAATCGCCTTCCCGCAAGCAGCGAGGAGCATCAACCGAGGGTTATTCGGTGGTTGATGGGTATTTACTTGACTCAGGTGACCCCAAGATGTAGGATCTTGGGCGATGGAAGATTATCCCCGGAATTTGGCCGAGTTCGAGGCGCGTTTCGCTAGCGAGCAGGCCTGTCGGGAGTATCTGTGTCAACTCCGCTGGCCGGAGGGTTTTCGTTGTCCGCGATGCGGGCATGACAAAACCTGGGCGGTGCGCACGGTGCTGCTGCAGTGTGCAAGCTGCGGGCATCAAGCTTCGGCGACAGCAGGCACAATCTTTCAAGACACCCGCAAGCCGCTCCAGAGTTGGTTTCGAGCAATGTGGTGGCTCACCAGCCAGAAGAACGGGGCGAGTGCATTGGGATTGCAGCGGGTGTTGGGCCTGGGCAGCTACAAGACGGCCTGGACTTGGTTGCACAAGCTTCGGCGCGCTATGGTGCGGCCCGGACGTGATCGCCTCAGCGGGCGCGTTGAGGTTGACGAGACTTACTTAGGAGCCCTGGAGGAGGGCGTGCGGGGCCGCCAAACCGACGCGAAAGCGCTGATTGTAGTAGCGGCCGAGGAAGATGGCGCCGGCATCGGACGAGTTCGGATGCGCACGATTCCGAACGCCTCTGGGGACAGCTTGATGGCCTTCGTCGGCGAGTCGGTCGAACCCGGCAGCGTGGTCCACACGGACGGCTGGCTGGGATACGAGCCACTCGAAAGCGACGGCTATCGCCACGAGGTGAGCTACCTGGACGGGCAACCGGCACGAGCCTCTCAACTGCTCCCCCGCGTGCATCGCGTGGTGTCGTTACTGAAGCGTTGGATACTGGGTACGCATCAAGGAGCCGTCAGCCACGAGCATCTCGACTACTACCTCGACGAATTCACCTTCCGCTTCAACCGCCGCAAGTCCAGAAGCCGAGGCAAGCTCTTCTACCGCCTGGTTCAGCAGGCCGTCGCCGTCCAACCGGCGCCCTACAAGTCGCTGGTCGGAGGCACCGCAACACGCGCTACGGACAACCACAACATGTAGGGGCCATTTCAAAATACCTGAGTCAAGTGAATACCCATCCGGTGGTTTAGACCCTTTCTTCATGGAACTGTCCATGGCCTATCGCTCGTATGCGAACCGCATGACCTTCCGCCGGACCAAAGTCAATTCTGTCACTACCGTCAGCCGTATCAGGCAATCGCAAGGGCTTTGTTAACACTTGGATATAGGGGTCCCAGCCGGGAGGCGGAGGCGTTGCTTCGCTGAACCATGGTGCGCCCCTGCTGAGCCAATTTCTCCTCAGTTCGAGATGGGTCGTATAGGCATCGTCATTCTCGAATTCTGTTCCGCAACAGGAGCAGATATGCCACTGCTGGGGCGGTGCTAACATTCCTCCGAAACTACAGACTGGGCAAAGATATGTCATTGTGCGCAACCATCTACGAAGTACGAAATGTTCGAGGGATGTGTATGGGCTCCCAGTTTCAGTATAGATGGGTATTTACTTGACTCAGGTGACCCCAAGATGTAGGATCTTGGGCGATGGAAGATTATCCCCGGAATTTGGCCGAGTTCGAGGCGCGTTTCGCTAGCGAGCAGGCCTGTCGGGAGTATCTGTGTCAACTCCGCTGGCCGGAGGGTTTTCGTTGTCCGCGATGCGGGCATGACAAAACCTGGGCGGTGCGCACGGTGCTGCTGCAGTGTGCAAGCTGCGGGCATCAAGCTTCGGCGACAGCAGGCACAATCTTTCAAGACACCCGCAAGCCGCTCCAGAGTTGGTTTCGAGCAATGTGGTGGCTCACCAGCCAGAAGAACGGGGCGAGTGCATTGGGATTGCAGCGGGTGTTGGGCCTGGGCAGCTACAAGACGGCCTGGACTTGGTTGCACAAGCTTCGGCGCGCTATGGTGCGGCCCGGACGTGATCGCCTCAGCGGGCGCGTTGAGGTTGACGAGACTTACTTAGGAGCCCTGGAGGAGGGCGTGCGGGGCCGCCAAACCGACGCGAAAGCGCTGATTGTAGTAGCGGCCGAGGAAGATGGCGCCGGCATCGGACGAGTTCGGATGCGCACGATTCCGAACGCCTCTGGGGACAGCTTGATGGCCTTCGTCGGCGAGTCGGTCGAACCCGGCAGCGTGGTCCACACGGACGGCTGGCTGGGATACGAGCCACTCGAAAGCGACGGCTATCGCCACGAGGTGAGCTACCTGGACGGGCAACCGGCACGAGCCTCTCAACTGCTCCCCCGCGTGCATCGCGTGGTGTCGTTACTGAAGCGTTGGATACTGGGTACGCATCAAGGAGCCGTCAGCCACGAGCATCTCGACTACTACCTCGACGAATTCACCTTCCGCTTCAACCGCCGCAAGTCCAGAAGCCGAGGCAAGCTCTTCTACCGCCTGGTTCAGCAGGCCGTCGCCGTCCAACCGGCGCCCTACAAGTCGCTGGTCGGAGGCACCGCAACACGCGCTACGGACAACCACAACATGTAGGGGCCATTTCAAAATACCTGAGTCAAGTGAATACCCATCTCAGTATATAGTACGTTCTGATCTTTCCCTTAGAGTTGTCCAATACAAGATGATCCTGAAAGGGGGGAGTATTTCCAACACAAGATGATCCTGAAAGCGACCAAGGAGGGAGGAGGGACACTGCGGGTGAATGCACATCATCATGCAGAAAGTCGGATGTGTATGGGCTCCCAGTTTCAGTATATAGTACGTTCTGATCTTTCCCTTAGAGTTGTCCAATACAAGATGAGATGGGTATTCACTTGACTCAGGTATTTTGAAATAGCCCCTACATGTTGTGGTTGTCCGTAGCATGTGTTGCGGTGCCTCCGACCAGCGACTTGTAGGGCACCGGTTGGACGGCGACGGCCTGCTGCACCAGGCGGTAGAAGAGCTTGCCTCGACTTCTGGACTTGCGGCGGTTGAAGCGGAAGGTGAATTCGTCGAGGTAGGAGTCGAGATGCTCGTGGCTGACGGCTCCTTGATGCGTACCCAGTATCCAGCGCTTCAGCAACGACACCACGCGATGAACGCGGGGGAGCAGTTCCGAGGCCCGCGCCGGTTGCCCGTCCAGGTAGCTCACCTCGTGGCGATAGCCGTCGCTTTCGAGTGGCCCGTAACCCAGCCAACCGTCGGTGTGGACCACGCTGCCGGGTTCGACCGACTCGCCAACGAAGGCCATCAAGCTGTCCCCGGAGGCGTTCGGAATCGTGCGCATCCGAATTCGTCCGATGCCTGCGCCATCTTCCTCGGCCGCTACTGCAATCAGCGCTTTCGCGTCGGTTTGGCGGCCCCGCACGCCCTCCTCCAGGGCTCCTAAGTAGGTCTCGTCAACCTCAACGCGCCCGCTGAGCCGGTCGCGTCCGGGCCGTACCATAGCGCGCCGGAGCTTGTGCAACCAAGTCCAGGCCGTCTTGTAGCTGCCCAGGCCCAACGCTCGTTGCAATCCCAGTGCGCTGGCCCCGTTCTTCTGGCTGGTGAGCCACCACATGGCTCGAAACCAGCTCTGGAGCGGTTTGCGGGTGTCTTGAAATAAGCAGCACCGTGCGTACCGCCCAGGTTTTGTCATGCCCGCATCGCGGACAACGAAAACCCTCCGGCCAGCGGAGTTGACACAGATACTCCCGACAGGCCTGCTCGTTGGCGAAACGCGCCTCGACCTCGGCCAGATTCCGCGGATAATCTTCCATTTTCCAAGATCCTACATCTTGTGGTCACCTGAGTCAAGTGAATACCCATCCAAGATGATCCTGAAAGGGGGGAGTATTTCCAACACAAGATGATCCTGAAAGCGACCAAGGAGGGAGGAGGGACACTGCGGGTGAATGCACATCATCATGCAGAAAGTCGAATGTCTCACGCTAGAGCAGATGCGGGAGTTCCTAGCGGCCAGCGAAGAGCTGGTTTTCACTCTGTCGGGCCGCGGCGAGATCTACAATCTGGTCGAGCGCACCCTTGGCAGGCAGCAGTATCTCGGGTTGCCCAAGAAAGACAAAGGGGTCGTGCGCCACTATTTAAGCAGGCTGAGCGGACGCAGTCTGCCGCAGATCACTCGCCTGATTGGGCAGTATCGCCAGCAGGGCGCGGTGCGGCTGAGACAGCCGCGGCGGCGGCGTTTTCCGGCCCGCTACACGCCCGGCGACATCGCCTTGCTGGCAGCAGCCGACGCGGCGCACGAAGGGCTCTCGGGCCCGGCGGTGCGGCGCATTCTGTGGCGGGAATACAACGTCTATCACAAGGAGGCCTATCAGCGGCTGGCGGAGATTTCTTCCTCCCACATCTACAACTTGCGGCGCGGGGCGGCCTATCGCCAGCACCACGTCCATCACACCAGCACCCGCGCCCGCGCCGTGGGCATTGGCGAGCGCCGCAAGCCCGACCATCGCGGCCGGCCGGGCTACTTGCGGGTCGATACCGTGCATCAGGGCGACACCTCCACCCGCCGGGGGCTCCACCATATCAACGCCGTCGACGCGGTGACGCAGTGGCAGACGGTGGGCTGCTGCCAGACGATCTCGGAATCGCATTTGATCCCGGTTTTAGAGGCCATGCTGCATCAGTACCCTTTCCGCATCGAGGGGTTTCATTCCGACAACGGCTCGGAGTTTCTCAATTACCGGGTCGAGAAATTGTTGAACAAACTGCTGGTGGGGGAGTTCACCAAGTCGCGGGCGCATCGCACAACCGACAACGCGTTGGTCGAGGGCAAGAATGGGGCGGTGGTGCGCAAACACATCGGACACGAACCGATCGGAGCCGAGCATGCCGAAGAGTTTCAGCGTTTCTACATGGCCGAGTTCAATCCCTACTTGAACTACCATCGCCCTTGCGGATTCGCCACCGTGGAGGTGGACGGGAAGGGCAAGCGGCGGCGCCGCTACCGGCTCGGAGACTACCACACGCCCTACGAGAAGCTGCTTTCGCTCGATCAATGGGAAAGCTACTTGAAGCCCGGCGTCACGGCTGCTTTTCTGGAGCAGCAAGCCGGCCGGATGAGCGACACCGAGTGTGCGCTGCGGATGCAGCGGCGCAAGAGAGAACTGCTGGCCACGAGCCGCTCGCGGTGGTAGGAGGGCACCGCGCAGCCGGGACCTTCGCTCGCCCTCCGGGCTCCCTGCGGCCCGGCTGCGCGCGGAGGGAAACGGCGGCACGGGGTGAGAGCAAACCCATGGACAGAAACGTGGCCGCGGACCTGGAGCACGCTCCAGATGAGCGTCCCCCTGCGCCCTCACAGCCCCCTCGCCCCTGCCCCCTAGAAAGGAGATCGCTACCCACCCCTGCACCCTTACCCACCCAGACCCGTTTCAGGATCATTCTTGGATTGGAAAATGCTCCCTTCGACGAGAGCACGCCGAACTCGTTCGTGACGCAATCGAACCTAAGCATATCCCCGTGCTTCCGCAGGCACTGATGGTGTCTTGGTCCGGGTGACCCGCTGAGGAACTCGTCAGCGAGGAACTCGTAGTGCTGAGCCGTGGCTGCACTGAAATCCTCTCCGTGTTTCCGAAAGTGATCTGAAAGATCCATCGGACCGAGAAAACCACTTGTCTTCAGCACCATGCCAGCCAGCCCAGTATAGCTACAAGCGGTCCGCATCGCCAAGGGGGACATCGCCCTTGAGTGGCCCGCAGGCCTAGTAAATGAGCCGGAAGCTGCCGTTCTTTAATGTGATCGCGGCCGCAAAACTCCACTTCGGCAGTCCGGGGCCGACACCGGGTTCAGCGACAGGATTGCCGCTTTTGTCGAAAATCTGCCAGGCAAGCCTGCCGGTCTTGCCCCAACTGGCGCCTTCATTGAAGGCGAGCAGCGTTTGCCCCTTTGGGTTGGTGGCAAGCGATGGGTACTTGCGGCGGTTGGCCGGCCCGGCGGGCGCGCGCGGCTCCGAGACGGCGGGAGCCTCGCCGCCGCCGGCATCCACCCCGGCCCAGTAGACCTGGCCTTTCGTCTCCCAGGCGGCGAGAACTCCCGCGTCGCCTTCGGTGAAGCTCATGCTGCTCATCGGGCAAGCGTTGATCTCCCAGTCGTGAATCTTTTGCGAACGGAAGCTCTTGCCGTGGTCGGTGGAGGCGAGCAAATAGATGTCGCGATGAATCTCTTCGGTGGCTGAGCGGTAGAGCCCATAGAGCGTGCCGCGGCTATCGGCGAAGGTGCGCAGGCCGCAGCAGCCGCAGGAACCGGTGCCAGGGGCGGATACTGCCTGTTCTTCGGCGAAGGTGGCTCCGTTGTCGTTTGAGCGCGCAACCCAGACGCGGCGGCCGGCCTCTTTTCCCGGCCGGTCCATGCCGTGCCAGGTGACGAGCACGTGGCCCTCGGCGTCGGCGGCGACCGAGCCACCGCCGTCCAGGGCGTAGGTCTTGCGCATCAGATTGCGTTGCGGCTCGAATGCGGTCCCGGCCGTGTTGGAGCGGGCATAGAGCATCGGCGTGCCGTTGTAGGGGCTATCGGCTGGCTGGGCGGGATTGAGCGGTCCCTTGGGCTGTGCGATGCCGGTGCCATTCCAGGCCACGTGCAGGCGGCCGTCGCTGCCCAGGGCGATTTGGGCGCCGCGGATGACGCCGCCCGCCGTGGCGCTGCCGTGCTGACTGTTGACCCGCACGGCGGCGGAAAAGCTGGCCCCGTTGTCGGTTGAACGCACATAGAAAAGGTCACCCTTGCCCTCGTCGTCGAGAAAATATACGAGGTGGATCGTGCCCTTGCCGTCGACTACGGCCTGGGGCTGGATGCCGTGATTGGGGATGGTGATGCGCTCAATAGCCGGGGCGTGGTCGCCGGCCTCCAGCGGAGCGGTGAACGCGGCCAGCATGAGGGCCATGATGCCGAACAGGCCGAGGGCGGCGGGGTGGGCGAAAGATCTGGCGAGCTTCGGCGCGGGGCGATGCAAGGAAGCTCCTCCTGGGCTGGCTGGGACGGCAGGATAGCGTCTGCCTCTCTCCCTATTAGAACAGAGCCTGAAGGGCGGTTCTTGGCCGCCGGTCCGTAGCTACGGACCGTTGACTGCTGCCCCCCGATTCCCGATTACGCCGATCGCGCTACCAGGGCATCTTGCGCTTGGTGTGCTTGCGACCGATCTCGGCGGCCTCCTGGCTGCCCGAGCCGATCATGACGCCTTCGTCAAGCATGGCCTTGACGTCGTCTGGGCTGACGCCATTGAGGAAAGGAATCTTGGCCAGCTTCGTCGCGGCGAAAACCCGGGCCCGCGCGTCGGTAAGAACCTTCGGGCGGGGATCCCGTCGTCCCAAGATGCCGAACGACATGCCCATGTCTCCCGGACCCCACTCGGCAAATCCGATGCCGGGAATCGCGACACTCGCCTCCACGTTTTGCAGCGCGTGGCGATCCTCGATCTTCAGACCCAAGAGGATTTCGCCGCTGGGGTCCAGGGGCCAGGGTTCGGCGCGCTTGAGATATTCGTCACCCGAGATGCCCCAGATCTTAGAGGCGAACCCCTGGCTGCCGCTGCCGCGCAGCCCTTCGCCGAGGCCGCCGCTTCCGACGGCCTTCTTGTGGTGTGGATATCGCGCGGCTTGCACGAACACCCGAACCGCCTCGGGCGACCGCGCATGGCAAAGCAGAATACCGTGAACGCCCGAGGAGAGCACCTGTTCGACCATCCAATAGTTGGCGCGCATGATGTATTCGTCAATGCCTCCCACCGGCAGAGTGCAGATCACAGTCGGGGTGCGGTGACCGCTCTTGGTCGGGCCAGCGTCCACTAAGCCGCGCATGAAGGCACGGATGCCCGTGATGTTGTAAGCGCCGTGTTCCATTTCCATGCTGATGTAGTCCGCCCAGGTGCTGGCCATCTCCTTGCCTTTTTCGTAGCTGGCATCGGTGCTGGAGATCTGGGAGTAGTAGATGGGCTGGCCGCTTGCCAGCAATTCGATGGCGCGGTTGATTCGTTTTGGTTTCGGCGGAGGCGCCGACACCAGCGTCGAAAGTCCCGCCGTCCAAGCCGCTACGGCCAGGCCCAATACGAGCGCAGTCTTTTTCATTCCTTCCTCCCTGGATTGCAGACGGACTCGCGCGACGCAATGCGCGGAGCCGCGTGAGCGCCGACGCGTGCCGCCGTGAGACAAGCGGGATCATCATAGCATGGCGAGAGGGAAGGACCGGGTGTGGTAAAATTCACCTGAACCGATGGGTGATTTCCGCGCCCGGACTCTGCTTCGAATCGAGCGAAACCATGTGGCGAATTTCCTTTCTATTTCTGATTCTCCTTGTTAGCTTGCCGGGACAAATCATCGTCCTTTCCCACATCCGGCTCATTGACGGCACGGGACGCCCGGCACTCGAGGATGCCTCGATCGTTGTCGGGGGGGGGAAGATCCGCGCCATTGGGCCCGCCTCCCGCATCAAGACGCCCCAAGGCGCTCAAGTCATTGACCTGAGCGGCAAGACCATCATGCCCGGGATGATCAACCTCCACGGGCATGTTGGCATGGTCAGCGGTCTGAGCCAGGACATGAAACACTATACGCGCGAAAACGCCGTGGCACAGCTTCGCGTCTATGCCCAGTACGGCGTTACAACCACCACTAGCATGGGAACCGATCATGACCTGATCCTCGACATTCGAGATCAGCAGCGCCGCGGCAAGGTGAGCGGCGCCCGCGTCTTTACCGCGCTTCAGGGGTTCACCACCCTCAACGGTTATCCGACCCACGCGCCTGGGATCAAAGGCGTCGCCCAAGAAGTCGCCACCGCCGCACAGGCGCGCGCGTGGGTAAATAAGCTCGCTGATCGCGGCGCCGACGTCATCAAGATGTGGATCGACGACCATCACGACACCTTCAAGAAGATCCCGCCAGCGGTCTACCGGGCGATCATTTCGCAGGCGCATAAGCGGGGCCTTCTGGCCTTCGCCCATCTCTACGAGCTGGACGACGCCAAGGGCCTGGTCCGCGCGGGCCTGGACGTCATGGCTCACAGCATCCGCGACCGGGAAGTCGAGGACGAACTGATCGCCCTGCTGCGGAAGAACAAAGTGACCGCGGTGGCCACGCTCAGCCGCGAAAAGTCCACGTTTGCGTATGCCGATTCGCCGGCCTGGCTCGACGATCCGTTTTTCCAAAGGGGGACGACACCTGAAATCATTCAGGCCCTGAAGACGACCTTGAAGAAGAAGCAGGCGGCCGATCCGGAACGAGAGATCAACATCCAGGGTCTGAAGATCGCCATGCGCAACCTCAAGAAACTCTCCGACGCCGGCGTCCGCATCGGTTTTGGAAGCGATTCGGGTCCGCCCGCGCGGTTCCCCGGCTACTTCGAGCACTGGGAAATGGAACTCATGGCGCAGGCGGGATTGACGCCCATGCAGATCATCCAGGCCGCTACGAAGACTTCCGCCGAGGCCCTCAAGATCGCGAAGAATTTCGGGACGCTGGAAAAGGGAAAGGCGGCCGATTTCATCGTTTTAGACAAGAATCCGCTCGACGACATTCGTAACTCCCGGGCGATTCACTCTGTTTATCTGGCGGGCCAGCGGCTTGAGTAGCCGGCCGGACTTGGTGTGATACACTGATGCCGGAATCCGGGGGGGATGCCGGAATCGGGAGGAGGGGACCTTGCTGATTGATCCTAGTAAGTGTGTAGCATGCGCGAATTGTGTCCCCGTGTGCCCGATGGGGGCGATCTACGTCGATGAGCACATCAACCGCGCCAGGATCGATGCCGACGAGTGCGTCGAATGCGGCACATGCTTTCGCATGAGCGGGGAGAAGCTGAATCCCATTCTCGTGCGGGGAGTTCGCAAGCTGGCGAAGCTTTTCCGTTTCCGCTTCGAGCCCGAACCCGACGTCTGCCCGACATCGGCTTTCGTCATGGACGAGCTCGAATGGCCGCGCATCGTCCGGCGAGTGTTCAGCGACCCGCTTGTCGAGCACAAGTCGACCGGGATTCACGGACGGGGCACCGAGGAGGTTAAGACCAACGATGTGTCTTCTCGCGTCGGTGTCGGCGAGGCCGGCTACGTCATTGAATTCGGCCGGCCGGGGGTTGGGGTCCGCTTTGCCGATATCGAAAAAATGACGGTCGCGCTGGCGAATTTGAACGTTACTTTCGAGCCGAAAAATCCGATCACGCACCTGATGACCGACATGTCGAAGGGCACGCTGAAAGAAGACCTGCTGCAAGAGAAGATCCTCTCGGCGATTGTGGAAATCAAGACCGGGATCGATGAGGTTTCCGCCGTGCTCGACACCGTCACCGAAGTGTCCAAGCAGATTGACACCGTCATCGCGGTGGGCGTTTCCACGCGCTGTGATGAAGAAGGCGAGGACCGCAGGCTGGCTCCGATTCTGAAGGAACTCGGCTACCGGTTTGAACGCGCGAAAACCAACATGGGCTTGGGACGCGTCACGAACGCGGGGGTCCGGGAGAAAGTGGGTGACCAATACGCTGCACCGGTACGGTAACGCCCAGAGCTTCGGCGACGATTACATTATCTTCGCCATCCCGTGCAAGGGCAAGAATGACGAAGGCGCCGTGGAGAAGCTGCGGCAGTTCTTGAGTATTTGCGTCACGCACAAACCTGTGAATATGGGCAATTCGCAGTTCAGCGCCTACCGGCGATCGCCCAGGCTGCAGCCCACGGTCCACTGGAATCGCAACACCGAGGCTGACTATCCGACCGTCATCCGGGGGGTGGAGAAAGCGGGCACCGTGGCCGCCGTTTTCGACTCGCGCGAGAAAGCCGAAGCCTGCTTGCGTGAGGTGATCAAGGCGGGCCTGGGCCTGTCGGTCAACATCAGTACGTCGGTCGAGGGCGCGAAGGATGTTGCGATGCGGTGCGGCATTCGGCGCCACAGCGTCGAGTATTCCCTGGGCTTCGCCGATCCCCACGATCATCTGCCCAACAGCCAGGTGCTCGAACTCTCCACGATGTGCGGCCATGGCATGGTCTCGTTCAACATGGCGAAGAAGATGCTGGACATGGTCCGCGAAGGGCGCCGCAGCTCCGAACAAGCCGTGCGCACTCTGGCGCGGTTCTGCCCTTGCGGGGTGTACAACCCCCAGCGGGCCAAACGTCTTCTGGAGGAAGGCCGCAGCCACCAGGCGTAGTCGCCCCACTTCTTGCACTGGCTGTCAGCATCCGCAAAGAGGAGAGCGTGAATCGACGAACATTCCTGGCTTCGGCGACGGTGTTGGCCGCTGGCACGGGGACCAGCACGGGGACCAGCGCCGTGGCCAACACGGGGGCTTCGCGCCGGAAGCCGAACATCATCTTCATCCTCGCCGACGATCTTGGTTACGGCGACTTGGGCTGCTACGGGCAGAAACGAATCGATACGACGCATATCGACCGTCTGGCGGCGGAGGGCATCCGCTTTACCGACGCCTACGCGGGCTCGACCGTCTGCGCGCCGTCGCGATCGTGTCTGATGACGGGCCAGCACACCGGGCATACGCGCGTTCGCAACAACGGAAGTCTCCTGGGGCGGATCTCGCTGCGGCCAAACGACGTAACGGTGGCCGAACGGCTCAAGCAGGCCGGCTACCGCACGGCATTGATCGGCAAATGGGGAATCGGCGAGGCGGGAAGCGATGGCACGCCGAACCGGAAGGGGTTCGACGAGTGGTTCGGGTACCTCAACCAAGGGCATGCCCACAACTACTACCCCGAGCATTTGTGGGACAACGAGGCGGAATCGTTTCTGCGGGGCAATCGCGGCCGGCAGCGCCAGCAGTACAGTCACGATCTGTTCATGGAGAAGGCGCTGAGCTTTATCGAGCGGAATCAGGGTGAGCCGTTCTTCTTGTATCTGGCGCTGACGATACCTCACGCGAACAATGAACTGGGGCGCTCTCAGGGTGACGGCATGGAAGTGCCTGACTATGCCCCCTACGAAACGGAGAATTGGCCCACCACCGAAAAAGGGTTCGCGGCCATGATCACGCGGATGGATCGCGGTGTCGGCCAGATCATGGCCAAGCTCAAGCAGGCCGGTATCGATGAAGATACGCTGGTCATTTTCAGCAGCGACAATGGCCCGCATCGAGAAGGCGGGCACGACCCGGAGTTTTTCGGAAGCCGCGGCGGACTGCGGGGCATCAAACGCGACCTCTACGAAGGCGGCATTCGCGTTCCGGCGATCGCGCGCTGGCCGGGGACGATCCGTCCCGGGCAGGTGAGTGACTTCCCTTGGGCGTTCTGGGACTTTTTTCCGACCGCGACCGAACTCGCCGGGGCGAAACTGCCGGATGACATCGACGGCGTCTCGATCGTACCCGTCTTTCAAGACCAGACCAAGCCCCGCGGCGGTTACCTCTATTGGGAGTTCGGGCGCAGGGTGTTTCATCAAGCGGTTCGCAAGGATCACTGGAAAGCGGTGCGCAACGGCACCAAGAGCGCGGTGGAACTCTACGATTTGAGCAAGGATCTGGGGGAGCAGAACGATATCGCGGCCGAGCACCCAGAGATGGCGCGCGAGATGGCGCGCATCATGAAATCGGGGCGCACCGAATCGCGGGAATTTCCGATTCGGGAGAGAGGATGACCGCCCGCGGCAACTGCGAGCGCGGGTTGCTAGCCTTTCGGTGGAGGGAGTGCCCCCCAGTTCCATAACCGGATATCGGGCTGAGGGCCTTCGACGGCCAGGGCCGCCGCGTAGCCTTGGCTGGCGTGAGTGTTCGCGTCAATGTTATCGAGGTCTATGTCATCAAGCGACCAGCGGTGTCGTTCTTCTGGATCATCGCCGGTCCAGATGAGGGCCGCGGGCTGTTCGGGCGCTAGCGCAACGGCGAAACTCGCCAACGGGATGGAAAGACCCCGTCCCTTGGCTTTGATGTAGGCTTCCTTGCGGGTCCAGCAGCGAAAGAACGCCGCGGCGCGCAGGTGCTCTGGAAGTGCGAACAGCGCATCTACTTCCCGAGGCGAGAAGAACCGCCGCGCGATTCCGGCGGTTGCGCGATGGGGCTGAATCTTCTCGATATCGATGCCGATTTCGCGCCCGACCGTGACCGCGCACAAGGCCCAATCACCGGAGTGGGAGAGGTTGAAGCACAACTTCTGGTCGCCGAGCCGGGGGGGGAGCGAAGGCTTGCCGTAGCGATTGTATTGGAAGGCGATGGTTTCCGGACCGATATCGAGGCAGCGTCCGAGAACAGCGCGCAGAAACCCGCGAGCGAGAGTGAAGCGGCGCCGGTGGTGTTCGAAATGGAAACGGCCGGCGCGCGTGCGTTCGTCTTCGGAAAGCAGTCGCGCCGCGGCTTCCAAGGCCGCGGGTTCCGCATCGAGAAAGGCGCGCCAGAGGTGTACGCCAGGATCGCCGAGCGGCGGCCGGCCCGCGGTTGCGTCTTGCCAAGCCGCGGGTGGTTCCGTCATAAGAGTCCCTGATCCGGCGCCGGGTTTGTGCCGCGTTTATGGCCGTCCATCACCGGTAAGTCCGAGTTTTGCGGCGAGCCCGATACGTTGAAGCTTGCCGGTGGGCCCTTTCGGGATTTCATCGAGAAAGATGATGCGGCTGGGAACCTTGAACCGCGCCAGCTTTTGCCGGGCGAACTCTTGGATATCCCGCGCTTGGGCCGCCTTGCCCTCCGCGAGTACGACGGCGGCGGCGACATCTTCGCCGAGAGTCTTGTGAGGCAGAGCGAAAGTAACCGCCTGTTGCACACTCGGGTGGCCGAGCAGAACCTCGTCGACTTCGCGAGGTGAAATCTTTTCGCCGCCGCGGTTGATGATCTCCTTCAGCCGGCCGGTAAGGAAGAGATACCCCTCTTTGTCGAGATAGCCTTGATCGCCGGTGCGAAACCAGCCGCCGGTGAATGCTTCGCGGTTGGCCTCGGGGTTCTTGTCGTAGCCGGGCGTGACGTTTTCGCCGCGAATGACGACTTCCGCCGCGCGGCCGTTCTCGACGAGCCGTCCTTGGGTATCCACCACGGCAACTGCCGGCCCCGCGGCCGGGCCGACCGATCCGGGTTTGCGGGCTTGCGGTGGCAGGGGGTTGGAGGTCATCTGATGCGCGGCCTCGGTCATGCCGTAAGACTCGATGACCGGGGCGCGGAATGCCTCCTCAAGCTCGTGCATCACTTGCGGGGGCAGCGAGGCGGACGAAGAGCGAATCAGCCGCAATTTTGACTCGGCGACGATCTCCGGATTGCGGCCGGCGCGGCGAAGAATCATCTGGTGCATGGTGGGCACGGCCGAATACCAGCTTGGCTGGAACTCAGCCAGCCAGGGGAAGAATTTCATCGCCTCAAATCCCGGTGTCGCGACAACCGCCGCCCCGGCGGCGAAAGAGGAAAGTACGACGCCCATCAGTCCATGGATGTGAAACAGCGGCATCACGTTCAGGCAGCGGTCCTCGGGTGTAAGTCTCAGCGTTTGGGCGATGTTCGCCGCCGAAGCGACCACATTCGCATGAGTGAGCGGCACGATCTTCGGCCGCGAGGTTGTGCCGGAGGTATGCAGCACCAGGGCCGTGTCGGGGGGTTCGGCGAATTCCGCGGGGTCGATATCGTCTAATTGGGCTTCGTCTAAGTCAGCATTGCGTAGTTGGGCGTCGAAATCGGGCCCACGGAGCGAGAAGGCTCCGGCGGGGTCGCCATCATCCCGGCATAGGCGCAGCACGGGAATACCGTTGCGTTCGGCGACAGCGACGGCTGGCGACTCGCTACCTTGCGCCGTCACCAGCACCTTGGCTTCGAGATCTCTCAGATAAAACTCAAATTCATCGGCCTTGTAGGCCGGATTGAGCGGAGCACAAGTCGCGCCAGAGGCAATCCCGACGAAGGCCGCCGCCATTTCCGGCCCGTTGGGCAGAACCACGGCGACGCGGTCGTTGCGGCCAATTCCGTAGTCGTTCAGCGCGATGACGGTTGCTTCGACCTGGGAAAATAGAGCCCCATAGGAAAGAGGCTCGCGGCCGGGCGCTAGAATCGCGGCGGCGTCAGGGTGTTTCGCCGCTTGCTCGGAGAGGAGCGATGGAATGGCCGGATTTGGGCTGTCGGGTTGAGATTGGCTTACCATGGATTCCTCTTATCCAAGATGGTTCCTAATATATTGTTCCTATTAGCCGGGGACGAAGCAACACGGGTGCATGATCTGGTGGGCCGCTCGCTCCGGCGTCCCGCCCGCAACTTACAGTTTAGAGCACAAGCGTCCGGTGGTTTAGAGCACAAACGTCCGCAACCCGGATCTGGTGACCGGGGCGGTTCGAACGTGAAACGAAGGGGCGGGGGCGGATTCGGCTGCATCCACGCCGGGTACAACCCCGTCGCATCGCTCGCGGTAGTAAGGGATGAAATCGGGGACCTCGGCCAGAACTCGCCCCGGGCCTCTCTGCATGTAGGCACCCGACATGATCGAGGCCGAGAGCACCTGGGCCGAAGCGAATTCGAACCAGGGATCGGACCGGCTGGCAGCCTTCGCCACGGCTTCCTCTGGGAATTGGATCGAGATCGCCGAGCGGTCGACGGACTGGCGGCGACCTTGAAAATCCCAATGCTGCGCGATGAGATGCGCCCTTGCGCCGGAAATTGGGAGGCCGGCCCGCAAGCCGAAAACTTCCATCCGCGACAGGGTCGTTCCGGTTGCCATGCCGCGAATCGCTCCCTGCGCGGAGAGAAAATGACGGTCGAGCCTAAAACCATCAAGGCCGAAGTCCACAAAGCTGATCGAAAGGTCAATGTCACCGAATTTCGACGGATAACCGTATACTTCCCGGCCAAATATGGCGTCGCCGCCGGGTCCGGCGATGTGCGAAAGCGCATACCAGCCGCGCACGCCTTTCGCGACACAATAGGCAAGCAGCCAAACTTCAGTGAACGGCTCGGGAGAAATGTCGCTTTCCTCAACTCGCAAGGCCAGCAGACGAAGCATGCGCCGGGAAGCATCTTGGCAGGGCGGAGGAAGCACGCTAGAGGCCGCGTCATTGCCGGCGGCCAATCGAATATCGACCAGATCACATGGACCGAACCGCAGTTCCGAGCGCTTTCGATATGCTTCCAACTCCCTCGGCGAAAAGTGGAAGGCCGTTGCCTTCTCGCGCCAGCCCTCGGGCCGCCAGGCTTGGCCGCTGGTGACGGGACGATCGTAGTTGAGAAAGCTCCAGGCGGCGAACGACTCGCTGTCAAGCGTGGTGATCTTCTCTGGGCTGGGGATCGTCTCTGGAGCGTATACGCCCGTAGTTCCCTCGTGAAACGAGATGCTCAGGATCTCGCGGATCGGCAACTCGATCAAGGGATCGCGAGGCGAAGCCGCCGCCCAGTTGCAGGTCGTGGTCTCAAGGTCACAGTGACGGGCGACGGATTGAGCGGTGACGTCCAGACTGGATTCTGTTTCCGGCTGGGCGGGCTGGCGCCAAAGCTGCGGGTTCGGGCCAGCAAAAAGGCCCTGGGAACTGTCGGGGTGCAGACGGTAACGATAGAGGAACGAGCCCAGCTCCTCGGGTGTTGGGCCGTCGTAGTTTTCGTCGGTGCGAACTGTTGCAAGACGATGCAACTCGAGACCGTCGCGGTGAAGAGAGGCGCGTACCTGAGCGCCTTCGACTTCCAGGTGAATGCGGGCGGACTTGGTGTTCCATCCTAGCGACTCGCGCTCGAAAATACGGAGCCAGTCGGACGTGGTCCAGCGAATGGGCTGATACCATCCCCGCCGGCCTTCGTATTGAACGGCGAAGCCGGCCGCGGCCACCAGATACGGGCCGGGCAGAATGAGACCGCCGACCGAATCGCCGGGGGTGAGGCGAAGATATTCCATCCAGGCGTCCGCGCCATCCGCGGCTTCGAGAGGCGGGGGCAGCATACGCTTCAAACGCGCGGGGCTGGTACGGAAGCGAACTAGCAGGCGTTCGAACTTGAGGCCCCGCGCCGCCGGAAGAGCGGGGACGTGGAGCAAGCCCGAGATCGCCGCGCCAGCTCCGAGGCGAAGGAATCCCCGGCGGGACGGGCCAGGGGTCTGGGCACTTGTCCGCGACGCCGCGAAGGAGATAATTTCAGGTTCGAAGTTGGAGGCGCCGGAATGCCGCATGGTCTGCTGGGGCGGCCGCGGGCAGGAGAAGCGTCACACGGCGCGAACCTTGATCGCCGCCTCAACGATTAGCGTAACAGGGGAACAAGACCTCGGGGGCGGATACGAGATGGAGGGATCAAGAATCCCCAGACAGAGCGAGCGCTACCAGAACCAGGAAAGCTACTCCTACCCCGGCTAGAACGTACACGACCGCTGTGCCGATTTTCGAGCCGCGTCGCTTGGACTTGATGGACTTCAGCTCGTCGAAACCGACTTTCCTCTCCTCAATCTCGTTCCCCTCGGCGTACTTGAGAATAAATCCCTCACTCGAGACTTCCCCCAAACGCCCCCGCAACTTGTCTTTGTTTTTCAGACGGACCACCACCAGCGACCCGGGGGGTATCTCGAGGAGCCGTTCTCGAAGTGTAGGTTTCTGGGACACCTGAGATGGAAAGCTGGCAGACGACCGTGGGGGCTTGGCGGCATAGGTCGAAGTAGCGCAAAGGATCACGAACACAAGGATAGATAGCAGCTGTCGCATTGAACTTCTACCGATTCGCGATTCCAAGCGGAGCAACTCCTATACTATAGGGCGTCAGAGGGATAGGCAACCCGCACGAGTGTCGCAATCTTTCGTGCGAAAGGCGACAGGGTGGGAGGCGGAACCGAGTCCTGAAAGGGTCCTGCAGCGGGTCGCGGCAG
Organism: Bryobacterales bacterium; assembly: GCA_965238045.1. Taxonomy (GTDB): domain Bacteria; phylum Acidobacteriota; class Terriglobia; order Bryobacterales; family UBA6623; genus CBDEGU01. The sequence goes on from CBDEGU010000007.1 coordinate 279,493, forward strand.
GTCTGTCCGGCAGGGGCAAGCCGGTGATTCTGCTCGTGGGGGACGGGCGCAAGGAGGAGGCCCCGGGCGGAAGCGCCGGACTTCCGCCATGAGCGGCTAGGGATAGAGCAGGCGGCCCTGTCGTTCGGTCTCTGTTCGGAACAGGTGGCCGTCGGTCGAGGTGACGTAGAGGGTCCGCATGCCGTCCTCGGCGAAGGTGCAGTTTGTCGGGCGATTGGCCGGCACGGGATGCCGTTCGATCACGTCGCCCCGCGGGGAGAAGACGTAAATCGACGGCCCCGGTCCGCCGAGGTCCCATCCGGCGGTCGCGACGATATTGCCTTCGGTGTCAAGGCACATGCCATCAATGCCCCGGTTCTCGCCGAAGTCGTGCAGCACCTCGGCCGGGCCCAGGCTGCCATCCTCGCTGACCGGATAAGCGCGCAGTTGCCGCTTCTCGTCCGGCCGCCGGCCGCTCTGCGCCACGTAGAGGGTAGCGTGATCGAGCGAAAACAGCAGCCCGTTGGGGCGCGTGGTATCGAAGGTCACTCGCTCGAGGGCCCAAGCGCCATCGGCTTGCGGGTCGAGACGGTATACGGAATCATGATCCAGCTCTTTGTTGGAGCGGTCCTCGCTCCAAGGTCCGGCGGCTCCTTCGTAAAAGGGATCGGTAAACCAGACACGGCGCTTAAGGTCAATGGCCAAATCGTTGGGGATATTGAATTGCCGCCCTTCGAATTGATCCGCCAGGACGGTGACGCCGTCGCTGTCATAGCGGACGACGCGCCGCTGATCGCCTTCACAAGCGTAGAGTCTGCCGTCTGGGTCGAACATCAATCCGTTGGCGCAGTTTGTGCTTTCGCGATAGACGCTTGAAGTTTTCGTTTTCGGGTCGTATCGCAGAATGCGGCTGGCGGGAATGTGCGTGTACAAGAGGCCGGACCCGTCCCAGGCTGGTCCTTCGGTCACGCCGCCGCGGGGTCCGTCAACGAGTTCAAATTCCCAACTCACTGTATGCTCCTTGCAATGGTATTTCGTGTGAAACGGTGGGCGAAGCTAGTAGCCGCGAGCTTCGCGCAGATCCTTGCCCAAATTGTTCATCGTATTCCACAGCAGCCCCGAATCATTGCCGCAACCGATGAGCTGCATGCCTTTCGCCATCCACATCTTGGCTAGCTCGGGACTGCGAACCTGAATCGCCGTCCAGCAATGGTTCCGCTTGCAAGCGTCGACTACCGTTTCGATGGCTTCGATCAGCTTGGGGTGCTGAAACTCGCCCGCGACTCCGAGCGAGATGGAAAGGTCGCTCGGTCCCACGAGCAGAACATCCACTCCGGGAACCGACGCCATTTCATCACAGCACTCGATGGCCCTCTTGGTTTCCACCTGGGAGACGACGAGTGTCTGCTCATTGAGGTGCTTGGTGATCTCGCTAAATGACTTCGCCTCATAGCCAACTTGCGGAGCGCCGAGTCCGAATCCTCGAATTCCGGTTGGAGGATATTTCGTCCAACTGACGGCTTCGGCTAGTTTGTCGGGAGACTCCACTCGAGGGAAAATGATGCCTTCCGCACCCATGTCGAGCACTCGCGCAACGAGCGAGTATTGCAAGTCGGCGACGCGCACGATCGGTGTGATCGGCGTCCGCAGGGATGAACGCACCAGGTCCTGGACGGTCTCGATCGTATAACAGCCGTGCTCGCAATCGATGAAGACCCAGTCCAGCCCGGCGGCGGCGAACATGACGGGGATCTCGGCCGAACGAAGCTGCCCGAGTCCGCAGCCAAGCGCGATCTTGCCGTCTTTCAGGAGTTGTCTGGTTCGGTTGACTCGCATGGCTTCCACAGTATGGCAGTTCTTCCAGCGCCGGAATACCCGGTTACGGACGGCTCAACCCGGAGAAGTTCGTTACGCAATATGGCCGGCATCGCGGGCGATTGGAGAGTCCGCGCAAAGACGACCGCTCAACCGAGTTGCTTCGTGATAGCCTCTTCGAGTTCCTCGCGTGACATGATTCCCGGATGATAGAGCTTGACGATGCCGTCGCGTCCGACAATCACTATGGTCGGCGTCGTGCTAACGCCGAATTCTATGAAGTTGCGCTCGCTCACCGAGATGCCCATCCATTCCGGCAAGGGGTGCCGGTCATTGAAAGCGCCGCTAATATACCGCATCTCACGCTCGGGCTTGGCTGCGAGGCCGCCGTTGATGAAGCCATAGAGCCGGGTGGGCCCGATGATTTCTAGTCCGTCGCGGGCATACTTTTCATACAAGGCTCCGAGGATGGGCAGTTCATCTTTGCAGTTGCCGCACCAATGCGCCCAGAAGAAAAACACAACGACTTTTCCCTTGAGGTCTTCCGGTATTCTCGTGTGATAGCCAAGCGGCTGACTCGTATCGAGCGCGGGCATGGGCTTGCCGGTGAGGTCCAGGAGGAGGATGTTTTTCTGAATGCGTGTTTCGATCGACGTTCCGCTGTACTTTTTGCGCTGCTCCTTCAGAAACATAACCCCCTGATCGCGCTCACCCTTCGCCTTGTGGACACGGCTCAATACTTCGATGGCCGCGCCGAAGGCGATCGGCAGATGTCTCTCGGCGTCCATATCGCGGGTTTTGAGCAGTTCGAGGCTGGAGTCATAGACCTCGGTGGCGTATTTTTCGGCCACGTCCCACTGCTGGGCGAAGCTGGCGCCGCGCGCCACCCAGGAGGCGGCGGCGAGCCATCGCGGCGTGGGCGTCTTACCTTGGACGCGGTTTTCCTCAAGCAACTTGCGGGCCGGAGCAACCTCCTGCTTCCAGGCCATGTCTTTGGTCTTGCGGAGCAGCTCGCGGGGTTTTTCAGCGCCCGAAAGCAGACCGGCCACAAGCGCGAGAACGAAAAGGAGTCTGTGGGTTTTCATGGGCATATCGTGTTCCCCGTCTCTGGGCGGCGCCGCTGGGGAGCTTCTAGCGGCATCTCCAGTACGCCGCGGGCCGCAGCTTGCGAGGCGCGCGGGGTCGGCGAGTTTTCTTAGCGTATCACGGAGGCGGTGGACGCTCGCGGGGAAGCTGTCTTGTTCGAGACAGCCGCGCTAGGGAATGTCCGAGGCGCGGAGCGGGCGAATATAAATGTTGCGAAACGCCACCGGGCCGTGATCGCCTTGCAGCAGCAGGGGCGCGCCGGGTTTTTCCTCCCACGGCGACCGGCCGCGGGTCGATCCGGGCAGCTCATAGTCGCCATGAATCTGAACGCCGTTATGCTCGACGCGAAGGAAGCGGGCGTTGCGGAGCTTGTTGCCAGCGGTGTCGAAGAGCGGGGCCTGGAACCAGATGTGGAAACTTTCCCACTCGCCCGGACGGCGGCTGGCGTTGACGCTGGGTGGCTCGCCGCCCACGCGCTGTTCATTGACCACGCGGGCGTAGATGCCGCCATTGTCGCCGTATTTCAGTTTCGTTCTACCGTAGCTGTCGCGGATTTGGATTTCGTAAATTCCCATTAAGCAGACACCGGAGTTGGATCCGGGCGCGATCATGAACTCGACATAGAGTTCGGCGTCGCGGTAGCTCTGCCTGGTGATGAGGTTGTCGGAGCGGCCCTTGCGGTTATTCACAAACGCCGGGGTGGAAACACTGCCGGGCGAAGACCCGGATGGCGAAACCTTGGACAGGGAATACTCGGAACGGGCGAGTCCGGGCTGTGCGGCGGTGTTGAGAGATACCGAGGCCGGCGCGAGCCAGTCGTTGGGTTTGGGCGAAGTGGCTGCGTGTTTGAGCGGTGACCACTGGTCGAGCGCCTTGCCTTGGTAGAGCGACTGCCAGCCTTGGGCGGGGTCTTCGAAGGCCGGCTTGAGCTTGGCAAATTCCGGCGTGTCGGCGGCGGGCAAGCGAGCGGCCGCGAACGCAAGGGAGAGCATCGCCGTTGCGCCTGCCGCCAGCAGGCGGGCTAGCGTCGCGTTTCTGTATTCGGCACAGCGCATCATGGGCCTAGGGAAGATCGATAAACAGGAGGTCGGCTTCGTCGCTGGTTTGCAGTTCGATCCGGTTTGTCTGCGCGATCTTGACGCTGTCTCCCTTTTCGATGAGCTCGCCGTTGACTTCCGCCCGGCCGCCTAGAGTGAACAGATAGCCGAGCCGCTCGGGCTTGAGATCATGGGTGATCTTGTCTTCCGGGCGAAGATGCGAGACGTAGAAAGTGACATCCTGTCCGATACGGAGCGTGCCGGGAATCCCGTTTCCCGAGGCGATCGGGAGCAGCGTACCAGAGAGCTCCTCGACGGAAAACTGCTTCTGGTCGTAGGAGGGCGTGACGCCTTTCTCGGCCGGCAGCACCCAGATCTGCACGAGTTCGCAAGGGTCGGTCGCCGAAGCGTTGAACTCGGAATGCACGATGCCCGTGCCGGCGCTCATGCGCTGGACTTCGCCGGGGTGAATGATGCCGTGCCCGCCGGTGTTGTCCTTGTGTTCCAGCGCGCCTTTGATGACGTAGGTGAGAATTTCCATGTCGCTGTGAGGATGCATTGGGAAACCGCGGGATGGCTGAATAGTGTCGTTGTTGAACACGCGCAAGGGACCCCAGTTCATGTTGCCGGGGTCGTGGTAGTGGTCAAAGGAGAAGTGCCAGTAGGCCGAGAGCCAGTCGGTTTGAAAGTGATAGCGCTGGCTGGATCGAATGATATCGAGCATGGTGTTGTCTCCTCCCCGCGTTTTATCGGTGTGTGATATCCATTCGATGCCGCGACTTGGAATTGCGATGCGAGGAATTCCCGCGGTTCTGGCGGAGGCGGTGCGGTGCGACTCAGCCATACCCTCGGCGGGGATGGCAAGTGAAGTTGCTTGTCAGCAAGCAGGGAGGCGCTATGCCTCCATCTTGCGTTGGCCGGCATTGAAACGCATCCTCTTGCCGGTGCGCAGGGATTCCATGGCCATGGCAAGCGCGACGGCGGTGTAGGCGCCTGCCTCGACCGGGGCGTTGGGGTCTTTGCGCGACTGGATGCTGGCGAGGAAATTCTCGACATGCTGTGTCGTCGAACGCCCGAAGGTGCCGTAGCGAATGTTCTCGATGGATGGCTTGATCTCGAGTTCACTGGTCTGGGGATAGAGCACGTGCGATTCGCGCGAAACGTCGAAGCGTGCCTTATCGCCGCAGAACTGCTTCATCTGGTCATGCGCCGCGTTGTAGCGCATGGCCTTGTAACCGAGGGTAAACACGGCGATGTAGTCCTCGGGGTATTCGATGATCATTGTCGTCGTGTCGGGGATCTCAAGTCCCTCAATATGGACCTGGCCCCCCGAGCAGGTCACCGCCGACGGGAATTTCGAATTCATGTACCAGCCAATACAGTCGATGATGTGGGCGCCCTGGCCGACGGTGAGCCCGCCGGAATAGTCGTGAAACCAGTACCAGTTGCGGAACCGAAACGCGTCGAAGTCGCGCTTGGGCGTCGTGCCCAGCCAGCGCTGCCAGTCGAGGCTGCCCTTCACTTCCGCCTTGCGGGGGCGCGAGAGGTTGTTATACCACCAGGAGTTCACGAGGCGAATCTGGCCGAGCTGGCCCGATTCCATGACTTGTTTGCCTTCGCGGAAAATATCGTAGCTGCGGCGCTGCGTGCCCACCTGCACGATGCGCTTGGTGCGGCGCACGGCATCAATCATCTGGAAAGCTTCCTCGACGGTGTGGCACATCGGTTTCTCGACGTAGACATCCTTACCAGCCTCGCAGGCGTCGATGGTGATCTTGGCGTGCCAGTGATCGGGTGTGGCCACGATCACCGCGTCGATATCTTTGTTTTCCAGCAGACGCTCATAGTCTTTGTACGTCTTGGTGCTCGTCCCCGCGGTTTCGGCGCCGAGCTGGAGATTCTCTTCGTAGATGTCGCAGACCGCCGCGGTGGAGGCCTTGGCGTTTTCCTTGAAATATCTGGTGAGGGTGCGGCCCCGGCCGCCGGCGCCGATCGTGCCAATGACGATCCGGTCATTGGCTCCTTTCACTCTGCTTGCCGAAAGCGCGGTCAGGCCGGCGGCGGCTGATTGATGGATGAATGTTCTGCGCTGCATGGGTCCTCGTTGCTGTCGCGAGTTGCGAAATTTCGTCGGCTCGATGATCGCCAGGGCGGGGGGTTCCGTCCGCTGGGTCCATATCTTCTGGGTCCAGAGTAGGGCAGGGAAGAACGAATGTCAAACGCCGGTGACCGGGTGAGGGGCCGGCCGCGGGGATGGAATGGAGCGGCGACGTGATATTGGATTTTCCTTTCCGATGGAAACCCGATCGCGACAAGTACGTCTGTCTAGTGGAAGGGATGGAGCGAGCCAGGCTGTAGAGGCCGGCTCGGTAGTGATTCATCTCTTTTGATCTGTTCGGCGGCAAAGGTAAGGATAACTCAGGGCAGCGGCTTCCGATACCTCTCCGGGTCGTCTTAACCAGGATTTCCATTTTGGCCCTGGCACCGTTACAGTATAGCCCCACGCTGGCCCGAATACTACGCGTTTTCGCGCTGAACCCTGCACATCACCTCCGCCGGCGGCCCCCAAGGCCTGTGCGTGGCGAATCATAGCCCTTCGATCTCTCGCTCCCTAGAATCCAGATGTTTCTTGGACAGGACTCGCACGGGAACTCAGGAGAGTAAATCGCCACAGGATTCCGGCAGCCAGGACGGTTGGGGCCGGCCGGCACGGCGTAGCAAAGTCGGTGGCAAGCCGCCCGAACGTTCGACACAGCCCGTCTGGCGTCCGTCAGGCGGTCAGCAGCGGCCAGCTTGGCACGAATGGCCACAGGAAGATGACCGTGCTCGACGAAGTCTTTGGGCTCGGACCGCTCCAATCTTGCGATGCCAGACACGTCTACGTAGTTTTGGCGAACCACAGGCAAGAATATCTAGCATGGGACCCTCGCGCGCAAGTATGCCCCCACGGTACAATCACCGATATGAGGATCATTACAGCGTTGCTTTGGATGTGCATCACTGCGGCCTCGTTGAACGCTCAGCAGATGTTCAAAGCAGGCGACGAGGGCGTTATTCGGCCTCAGCTGCTGAAACGCGTTGGGATTGAATACTCGGAGGAAGCCCGCCGGAGGAAACTCGAAGGGAAAATAGATCTCACCGCAGTCATCCGAGCAGACGGTAGCGTGGCGGACGTGGAAGTGATCAAGAGCTTCGGTGCCGGCATGGACGAAGAGGCAGTGAAAGCCCTCAAGCAATGGCAGTTCAAGCCCGCCGAGAAGGACACATGTTTTCAACGCGAACGGAATTTACGATAGGGAATAGGTCGAACAGACCGAGTACGGGCTACCTCTTCTTCTCCGCCTTCCGCTTCGCAGCCCAATACGCCTTCAGACGCTCTGACATCCGCCTGCGAGCCTCAGGAGACATCGTTCCCTTCTTGCGAGCCCTCTTCGCCACCACCTTCTTGGCGGGCCTTCTCCCTGGTGGCCGACCCCTGCGAGGAGCCGTACCCTGCAACACGGCAATCGCCCGATCCAACCGATCCCGCTCCGCAATCAACAACTTCAGAACATCCGCCATAACGCCCCAAGCCTATCAGCCCAGCTCTGCAATCCGCAACACCTAAGCAAGAACCCAAGCAAGAATCCCACCAGGACGATGAGAATGGACCGGAACGGGTCCAGAACCTGCTGCATGGAGCGCAGGTTACCACGCCAGCGGCCCAACGGAGCGTCTCTCACAGGGACCATAACTCTCAACAACAGACCACGTTAGAGTTTTTGGACACTTCGACATGGCACGCGGCTTTCGCAACCAGCAGAACTTCATCACCGCCATCTACTTCCACTGTGGCGGCCTGGAGCTGGCCCCTGAGCTACTAAAAACCCGGAAGGGCCAAATATTGTATTCTAATGGTAGCGTTTTTCCAAGGAGCTTCACCATGTTGGGCAAAACTTATCGAGTCGCATGGATCGTCGCCGCGTTGCTGCTGGCAAGCGGTGTTTCCTACGGGCAGCGGGCCCGCCTTGAGGGTAAGGTGATCGGCGAGGACGGGCAACCAGTGCAAGGCGCCATAGTTAAGGTGAAACGGCAGGCTATGTCCGGGGGCGCGAAGGTGAAGACCAACAAGCGCGGGGGGTACGTGTTCCCTTTTCTCGCAGTGGGCGTCTACAACGTCACGCTGGAAATTAACGGGGAAGAAGTCAGCCGGGTCATAGACATCAAGCTTCTCTCGTTCGGTGAGCCGAGAAAACTAGATTTTGACTTGGGGAAGATCAAACGCGACCGCGCGGCCGCCCAGTCCGGCGATCCGACTTCCAGCCAGCTCAAAAATATGACCGCGGCGCAGCGGGAGGCCTATCAGGCGTCGCTGAAGAAACGCCGCATGCAACTCAGCAAGAGCAAGGCGCTCAATGATGCGTTCAACTCTGCCATGGAAGCGGCCCAGTTGAAGAACTATCCGCTGGCCATCGCGGAGTTCAAGAAAGCGGCCGAGGTGGACGCGACGCAAGTCGCCGTGTGGGCGCAGTACGCGAAAACGCAGGCCGCTTTCGCCGAGACGAAAAGAGGCGACGAGGCCAAGCAACTGCGCACGGGGTCCATCGACTCTTATCGCAAGGCCCTTGCCATCGATCCCTCCGATGCCGCTTTTCGCAACAACCTGGCTCTCGAACTGATCAAGAACGGAGACCTCGACGAAGGCAAGGTGGAACTGGAAAAGGCCGCGACTCTCGATCCAGCCAACGGGGGCAAATACTATTTCAACCTCGGTGCGGTGATGGTGAACCGCGGCAATGCGATCGGCGCGGTTGATGCTTTTCGCAAGGCCACGGAAATAAGTCCCAACTACGGCCCGGCGTACTACCAGCTTGGCATCGCGTTGATAAGTTCGGCCGAAGTCGACGAAAACGGCGTTCCCAAGCCCGTGCCCGGAACGATCGAGGCCTTTGAAAAATATATAAAAGTTGAGCCCCGGGGAACATACGCCGCCAGCGCGAAGGCCATGATCCAGACCTTGTCGACGACCGTCGATTTGAGCTATACAAATCCAGACGCGAAGAAGCGGGAGAGGCGGAAGAGGCGCAAGAAATAGCGGCACCCCAGGCGAGGCCGGTGACCGGTCGCCGGAAAACTTATCCATTGTATGAAGGGACGCGGGTCGACAAGCTGGCGTCCGCATGTGCGTTTGGCGTCCCTTGTGTGGTTAGGGTAGAGTAGCGGTGACCAGTCCTACCGTCGACCGGTCCAGGCGCAACGAAGAGTCTCAGCTGCACAAACAGGGAATGCCCACTGTCGGGAAAAACAGCCGCTGGAAGGGTCGTCCGCCACGGCTTCTACCGGACGAAAAGGGGAAAGCGTCGTCGATACCGATGCCGGACTTGCGGCAAGACTTTCTGCGCCAACACCGGGACGCCTTACCATCGACAGCAGCATCGCCGCGCGACCTTCGACGAGGTCGCCGCCCTCAGCGTCGAAGGCCTCAACAAGTCCGCCATCGCACGAGTCAAGCGAATCGCCTGGCATACGGTCGATCGCTGGCTTGAACGGGCCGCCGACTCCTGTCATCGATTCAATAATCGAAGCATTACGGGCCTGGCCGTCGAGGAGCTGCAGGCCGACGAGATTCGCACGATCGTCGGTGGCCAGCAACAGCCGATCTGGATATTCGTCTCGATCGACGTCTATTCTCGGCTCTGGCCTTCGACGGTCGTCGGGAGACGGAGCTACCGAAACACGCTCACCCTCTTTCGAGATGTTGCGAACCGCATGAATTTCGTGTGTTTTCCGCTGATAGCCACGGACGGATTCGAGTTCTACGAAAAAGTCGTACGGCGCGTGTTTGGGCCGGCCTGTCTCTACGGCCAGGTGATCAGGACGCGGCGGAATGATCGCGTGGCTAGAGTGGAGCGAAGAATCAGGATCGGTACGGCCTGGCGATGGGAACAGGCGTAGGGTAACAGCGAGGACTCTGCGAAGTTGAACACGTCGTTCATCGAACGGCTGAATCTGACGATCCGCCAGGGCTCGGCGTACCTTACTCGCCGGACGCTCTGTTATGCGCGACGGAGGGAGCGACTGGAAGCACACCTCGAGCTGTTGCGCTGCTATTACAACTTCGTGAGACCTCACCGGGCGCTGAAATTCGGACGAGAGGTCAGGACACCGGCCATCCAGGCGGGTCTGACGAGGCGGCGGTTCACGTTCAGGGAGATCTTCTCGTCGAGGATCGTTTTGCTGGCATGGCAGAAGGTCAAGTCGATGTTCGCCCACGCCGCGATCTTGGTCATTGTCGACGGTATTGTCAAGTTAACTGATTTCCGAGGGACCAAGCCACCATATCGAGTACTCAGGCGCGGTCTCGCTGCCCATATCTTGGGACTGTCTCAGCCTGTCATGCGTTAACTTGACAATGCCCCAGCTGATGGTACAGAGCAGCGATCTCGGCTTGCAGTTCAAGGCGGCTCCGAAAACTCGCCGGGAGTCCGATCAGCAGGGGAATCACGATGCTGCGCATGGGTCTTCGAGGCTATCAGCTCGGACACGGTAACCTCAATCTTTTCAACGCAGACGGAATCTCTGGTAGGCACAACCGGCCGAGCGATTAGCCGCCGAGTCGGGTCCGCTTCATTCTTGTCTGGAACTCCCTTCGACGATCGTAAGCACCCGATTGGCAGCTGCGCGCGAGACATGCTCTACAAGGCCGCTCGGCCAGTGGATTTCGAGAGCCGCGCTTTCGGATTTTCCAAGACCGAAATGGACCCGCAGATCGTTCTGCGACAGATAGCTGCCGCCGCTACGGATTTCGTCCATTTGGCGGCGACCACTTTCGGGCACGCAGTAGATACGGGCTCCAATAGCAGAGCGATTCGACTTCACGCCCACCAGTTTTATCTTGAGCCAGTTATTCTCACCTGAAGCGTCGCAACGAAGCAACTGGGGGACGTCGTTGATGCAATTGACCACAACGTCGATGTCGCCGTCATTGTCGAAATCGCCGAAAGCGCAGCCGCGGGCGGGCACGGCCTCGAGAATTCCCGGGCCCGCTTCCAGCGAGACGTCAGCGAATCGCCCGTTTCCTAGATTTTGATAGAGTACTTTGCGCTGACGGTATCCGGCTTCAACTTCCAGCTCATGCACCTCCGGGTACACGTGTCCGTTGGCAAGCAATATGTCCGCGAGGCCGTTATTGTCGATGTCCAAGAAGCCCGCTCCCCACCCCAGAAAACGCGTGTTTCGTCCCAGCCCGGACGAGTAGGTCGTCTCTTCGAAGACATTGTCGCCGAGATTCCGGTAAAGGTTTGAGTGGTCCCCGGAAAAATTGGTCTTAACAATATCCAAGTACCCGTCACCGTTGTAGTCAGCCGCCGCCACTCCCATCCCGGCCTGGGCTCTCCCGTCCGCGCTGAACGCCACTCCAGCTTCGATACCGATGTCGCGGAATGTGCCGTCACCGTTGTTGCGGTACAGAGCAGAAGGGCTGGAATCGTTCGCAACATAAATATCCGGCCAGCCATCGTTGTCGAAGTCGGAAACCAGCACACCGAGACTGTATTTTCCCGGAGTATTCCAAATTCCGGCCGTCTCAGATACGTCTGTGAATGTGCCGTCTCCATTGTTGTGGAAGAGAATATTTCTACCGCTTTGAAGACCGGCTGGCCCGCACGCAACCTCCAAACCCTTATAAAGGCACAGGCCGTCCTCGGAAACGGGGACGGTCTCGGGATCAAAATCGACGTAGTTTGCAACGAAAAGATCCAGCCACCCGTCGCGGTCGTAATCCAGAAAGGCGCAGCCGGTGTTCCACCGCGTCACCTTGTCTCCTCCCGCGCCGACGCCGGCTTTGGAAGTGACGTCGGTGAACGTGCCGTCCCCGTTATTGTGATAAAGAACGTTCTCGCCCCAGCAGGTAACGAAGAGATCGTCGTGCCCGTCGTTGTCGTAGTCGCCGATGCATACGCCCTGCCCCCAGCCGCTGTGCCCCAGCCCAGCTTTTATCGTGACGTCGGTAAACGTGCCGTCCCGATTGTTCTTGTAAAGCCGGTTTGTGGGCTCCGACACTTCTGGAAAGTCAGTTTCAAATTGAGTCCCATTCACTAAAAAAATGTCGAGCCAGCCGTCGTTATCATAATCGAAAAACGCCACGCCGCAGCCGGTGGTCTCAAGCAAGTAGCGGTTGCTTTTCTCGGCGCCGAAAACCGTTCGCGACTGGAGCCCGGCCTCCCGCGCAACGTTCACGAACCGCACTGGCAGCTTTTTTCCGCAAAGCAGTTGATCAAACGTGAATACAAGTCCCAAGCGCCAGATGGAACGAATCAATTCCCGACGAGAAAAGAGCCGCCTCTCAATCATCCGTCCACGCTCTCGCCATTAGCGCCGTCCAACGTAACGCTACGTTCATTGCAAACTCCGGGCATTGAACTCGAAGATGACTTTTGTCGCTGCATTTCTCTATATCAAGGTTGCCTTAGTTCACTGCAGTTAACTACTTGCAATGCGCATGCTAGCTGCATTCTGTTGGTGCTGTCAAGCAACACAGGGCAGGAGGCGACGCCGAAACTGGGGGATATGACGAGTCATAGTAAGAGCAGTATTGTTAGTGTCGTCGCGCCTACTCGCTGTTCTCCTCCCTCTTAAACCGGGAATTCCGGGTTTTCAGTGGGCAACCCCCGTCCGAGCGGGCTAAGATCCCTTTCCCTCCGCTTCAACGATTCCAAATCGGTCCTCGCCGTCAAGGGTGCGCTCCGCCGCGCCGAGGGCGCACGTGAAAATCCGGGCTAAATGCCGTGCTTCCGACCGTAAGCTGGGATCTCGCGTTCGAGGACTGCTCGCAACACTTTGAGTTTCTCCTCCAGTACATGAGGATCGTAGACGTAATCCATCTCCAGTTCGTAGCCGATCCGAGAGTCCCTCCGGGCTGTTTCCAGTGACGCCTTTGTTCGGGCAATCTCTTCTCTCAAAATTCGCACCATCTTGTTCAGCAGTTCCTTGCATTCCGTGGGATCGGATGTCCCACCGAGCCGGAACCTGAAGTCCTCAAACGTCAGGATCGCGTGGCTACTGCGCAAAGTCCGCTGCATCTGCTCGACCAAAAGAACCTCGCGGAACGCTCCATAGCGTTTGGAGTCCGGTGCCTGGCGGGCGGCCTCCCTGTAAGGCCGGAGGCCTGCTTCGAATTCGTCCGCGGCCTGGAGGGTCAGCCTCTGGTATGTGGGAAGAACGGAAACGCCATCGAGCCGCTCGGGCTCCGTCATGCGGGCAATTCCAGTGCTCCGACGCGCATACTCCTCGGCCATATTGACCCGGTTGGTAAAGTCTGGAATGAACGTAAAGCTCGCGCGCGTGAAAGGCCAGAGCGGATCGATTCTTGAGGCCCGGTGGGTTTTCCACAACGCCTGGTCCCACCAGGAGTGCTCGATGGTCATTGTGCGGGCCGGGGGTTTATCAAAGAAGAGCGGGTTCCCCGGGGAAAAGTTTGTGCCCATCCTGGGGCCCATGTCGGGAACAAGACGGATCGCCGAGCTAAAACGGCGCCACGCATCCAGAACCAGAGTCTCCGAACCAGAGCCGAAATCGCGCCTGGCAATTTGGGGAAGGAGCTCCTCGATCGGAGGGGCCTCCGTCCAGGAAGTCCAGGCGCGCAGTTCCGAAATGAAATTCGGCGTGTAGCCGAAACTCCAACTTTCGAGGACGCCGTCAACCCGGTGTTCCTGAAGAGCCCGGTATCGCTCCTGCCACTGGTAGGGGGTGGGTAGGTAGGGAAAAGAGTGCCGAATTGCCAACTGGCAAAGGTGTCCGCTTTGGTGTAAACGCGCATCCCACGCCTATGCGCTTCGGCGATCTGGGCCGCGGCAACCTCCGAGGGGCCGACCTGGCTGATCGAGTAGTCGGTGACGTATCCCTTCAGTCCGTCGATCTCGAAGCTCTTGCCGTTCTCCCATGTCACAAGCGGAATTACATCCTGCGGCAACTGCTGAATGAAGTAGCGCTTGAGCTCTACTTGCTGCGGGCGGAAGTCGATGTTGTACTCCCACGGCAGCACTTCGATCTCGGGGTCGACACGGTGGCACTCCTCGGCCACGATTGCGACTGCCCGACACCAGTTATTCGCCCATTCCCGGAGGTCGACACTGCCATGACCGCCGGCGCCGAACCATTCGTCGTAGAAGAAGCCTTCCGTGAGCAGGACGTAACCACGTATCTCGGGAAAGCGGCTGAGAATGTCACGCATCAAGTCTCGCAGTCCCGCCTCGCTTTCCCGATTACCCGTGAAGCGGTAGAGGATGGGAGTGTACACGGATATCCCATAACGGGATGCGCGCGCCAGCAGATCCTTCATCCTCTCTGGGTCCTGGCGACGTACCATCACGTAGTGCGCGGTTCCTTCGGCACCGTTAGGGTTGGCGTAGATTGACGCGTAGATCGCGTCATATCCGGCGTGCGCGACCCGGGATAGGTAAGCGTCAGGCCATTCCATCCAGCCGAGCCAATTCAAAACCATCCGGGTACGGTACAGGCTGCGGCGAGTGGACTGGAAGTCCCGCTGAAGAAAAGGCCCCTCTCGAAGACTCATCCGCGATTCCAGGTTATAGAGACCCTGAGCGGCGCCACGCTCGTCGAATCCGCAGACGACGACGAGTTCCTGCGAGAACTCCAGCGCATAATCCTTGGGACCATGGAGAGCTGCGCCGCAACCCGGCAGCGTTCGCGCCGTTCCGACCACAATTGCGCGGTCGAACTCGCGCCACCCATCCAAGGAGCTAAGAGACTCCATCTCGACCCGCACCTTCATCGCGATGTCGAGATAGTCGCGGAAGTCCTCAGCCGCGGTGCGGAGGACGGAGTCGGCCTGCGAAGGAACCAGAAGCTTCCATCCTTCAGCCCCGATCTCAATCTCGGCGGGCGTCGCGCTCGCATTGGCATCGCGCCTCAGGCTGTGGACGGGGCTCTCTTTCAAAGTCTTGTGGTGTTGGTAAGGTTCCTCCAGAGGGAGGAGACGGAAGGCTTCGGCACTGAAATCGTCTGAAGTCCGGGGTTCATCGCGCTCGCACGATGAAAACAGCATCAGTATTGCGCTCAGGCATATCCTCTGTCGTAGATTAACGCTCACAGCGTCCTCCCGATCGGCGCATTTCGGATTCGAGCAGCCAGGCCTTGAGATGGCGATGAGGCGCACGATGTCCCCAGGAAGATCGAACCCACTGACCGTCGTGACGCGGCGGTGCACTCGTCGCTCAGATGGCCTGCGCCGTTGGCCATGACCACGATCGCTAGCATTCCTTCAGCCGTCCGCGCGAGGAGCCGAGATGATCGAGCGTGTCGGCACCTGCCTGTGAGTGTTGCGTATAATTAGCCTAACATGTGTATACGAAACACACGTCGGCACTGTCAAGTAAAACAGAGCAGCGGCGGCGACGGAAGCGGTCGACAAGACGGGACACTACGAGGAGCGTTGCAAGGATTGTCGCTTCATGAGCGAGAGTCCGATTGACGTCGGTCAGAACCATCGGGGTGACTGTTATATCGCTTGTAGAAGCCATGGCGAGCCGGTATCTCCATTCCGCTGCGCGACTGTGCTTAGTCGGTGTGCTAATGCTCGGGTCAACGCTCACCGCTTCGGGCGATCCGGCTCCTAGTGCCGAAGTCCGCCTGCACATGCAGCGAAGCCTGGAGCTGGGGAAACAGGGCAGATGGACCGAAGCCATAGCCGAGCTTCGCCGGGCCGTCGCGCTGGGACCGAAATCGGCCGAGGCGCGTTACAGCCTTGGGGTCGCGCTGTTTTGGACCCGCCAGTATCCCGCCGCGCGCTTGGAGTTCGAGGAGACCCTCCGACTCTCCCCCAGGCTCGCGGAAGCGCACTTCTTCCTGGGTCGCGTGCTCGAGGAGGAAGGCGGAGACCTGGATCGGGCTGTCCGTCACTTAGAGAGAGCGATTGAGTACGGCGCGGACGGGGCCAAGGTCTACCGCAGCCTCGGAGTCGGGTTGCGTAGCCTGGGCGACTTTAGCGGTGCGATCCGGGCATTGCGGCAGGCGGCAAGCCTGCGTCCTGATCTGATGGATGTGCGAAACATGCTTGGGCTCACGCTCATCGAGGTAGGAGACCTCTTCGGCGCTGTCGCTGTGTACGAGGAAGTGTTGGCGCTCAGTCCGGACTACGCGCCTGCGAAGAAAAACCTGGGTCTCGCTCTGATTCGGGCCGGCGACGTGCGCTCAGCCGAGAGGGTCTACCGGGAGCTGCTCGCGGCCGATAGCAACGACGCTGTTTCGGAGTACAACTTGGGGGTTTCGTTGCGTGAGCAGGACAGGATCGAGGAAGCCATTGAACGATTCCAGCGCGCGGTCCAACTAAGCCCGGACTGGGGCGACGCTTATATTGATCTAGGCAAGGCGTTTTGGCAGCTTGGGCAACTCGGAGAAGCCGCGGCGGCGCTGCGCCGCGGCGCCCCCCTAAGCCCCGCATCGGAAGCGGGTTGGCGGACGCTGGGTGGAGTACTCGTGGACCTGGGAAATCTGGAGGACGCGGCTAAGGCGTTGAGGACAGCGGTACGCAGGGAGCCGAATTCCCCAGAGGCGCACTACGCGCTCGCGCTGGTCCTCCGTCGTCAAGGAAAGCACGAGGATGCCGCTCGCGAAATGGATCTAGCGGACACAGCGCGTCGGGAGCGCGATTCGGTCGACGCGGCGATTATTTCGACTCAAGGTGGAATCCGACAGCTCGAAAACGGTGACCTGGACCGGGCCGTCCAGCAGTTTCGCGCCGTGATTTCTCAAGCGCCGGGATTCGCGCCTGCCCACTATCAATTGAGCCTCGTGCTGCGAAAACTCGGCCGGGAGCAGGATGCCGCCGAAGCGCTTCGGGCTGCTGAAGCTCGCGACCCCGGCCTGCGCTTCTGTCGGTCGAGCCTGGGACTGAGGTCCTGGCTGCAGCGGCGTCCGAGCGCAAGATAGATGGCTGTTGTGGAGTGGACCCCTGAGGCGAGGCCAAGAAATTAGGGATGTGTTGCGGTTAACTGAAAAAGCATAGCGTATCCAGCCCAATGGGGGCATGATCAAGTCAGCCGGGGAAGCGGAAGCGGGCTCTGCTGGAGAGCATCCCGCCAGGGATACGGTCAACCGAGCGTCCTACGAGCCACCGCGCCAGTTCCCGACCCTACCGGGATCTCCTCGCTGACCGCAGGGATCTGGTCCTCGATCCGGCGCCACTCCCGCCTGACGCCGTAGACCACTCGGCGAAGCAGGTGGACCGCAGATGCAGTCGGCCCCCGACCGCTTGACCCGCTGAGCGTAAGCATCATACTATGGTCGCATGCATGTTGCACACAATGGTAGAGTCATTGCGTTGCTGCTGGCACTGACCGTGTGGCAGGGCGCTGTACCGCACTCTCCAGCGCAAGTGTCTTCTTCAGAGTTCGCTGCTCGGGCGTTACCGGCCCTCCCGGTCGAGCGGCCATACGACTTCCTCACTGAATTCACCGAGGACAGAGGCTATCCGATCCACCCGATCCGCGACCCGCAGGCGCAGCCGACCGCTGATGAAATAGCCGTTCCTCAGCAGGGCTGGACACTGCGGATGCGATCCGATGTGGGTCCTGTTCTTGCCAACGCCGCCCAGGAGTTCCGCCACTACCTAGTATATCGTTTCATTAAACTGTACTCATCTCAGACGCGCTCTCCAGCGGCTCGAACTTCCTCCAGCGGTGAACGACGGGGGCGGCGTTGATCTCCGCGATCCCCTGCAGGATTCGTTCTCGAAGTTCCTCCCAGGACTCCACCCGGATTCGCTTCAAAAAAGTGCGCGCCATCTTCCCGAACAGCGTCTCGACAATGTTCAGCCAGGACCCGTGGGTCGGCGTATGCACGTATTTGAAGCGGTTCGGACGCGTCGCCAAATAGTCCTTCGTCTCCTTGGAAACGTGGGAGGAATGATTATCCAAGATCAATCGGATCGTGCAGTGGGCCGGGTAGGATTGGTCCAGATCCTTGAGCAGTAAGATGAATTCCCGGCTGCGGTGGCGCCGCTCCACCCGCGCTGTCACCCGACCGTCGTGCAAGTCCAGCGCCGCCAGAATCGAGCAAGTTCCCAGACGTTTGTATTCGTAATCTCGAGCCACGCAGGGATGCCGCCCCGCAGTCGGCGGCAGGTCCGGAGCGGTGTTGGCGATCGCTTGCACGCCGGGCTTTTCGTCGACCGAAACCGTAATCACGCCCGGCGATGGGCCGCCCTCGCCCGCGCTTTCATTCTGCAAGGCCACCTCGCGGTAGACCAGCAGCACCTGCCGCATCTTGGACTCAAAATCCGGGTCGCGGCGCTGCAAGTAGTACTTCACCTTCTCCGGGTGAAGAGGTTGCTCGGCCAGAATCCGATGGACGGTCGCCTTGGCCGCTTGGGCCAAGGCCGGATAGCCCGCTTCCACGGCATGCTGGCGCACGTGCCGGGCGAGCGCGCCGCGGGTCCAGAGCTCGGCGGCGTAACCGAGTTGCTTGGGTTTGCTACAGGCCAAGTGCACCACCCAGGCCTTGGCCTCTTCGCTGATGCGGGGTTCCCGGGGACGATGATAGGCATCCTTGAGCGCCGCTTCCACCCCCATGGCCAGGGCTCGCTCGATCCATTTGCCAACGCTTTTGCGCGTCATCTTCACGGCCCGCATAATCTCGGCGATCGTCTCGCCGCAATGATAGCGCCACAGAATCTCGGCTCTCTGCACCTCCCGAGCCGGAGCCTTACGCGAACGACGCAGCCGCTGCAGATGTTGCGACTCTTCGGGCGTGAGAAGCAGTTGGGGACGCTTCGATTTTCCTGCCATGCATCCAGCCTAGCAGGAAACATCCTCGTATCGATATGTTTTAATGAAACGCTATACTAGAGGCTGCGTTCGAAACTCGTCTGACCGTCGAACAACGAGATTCCCTCTCAGACTGGTCCAGTCACATGAATACCATCGTCGCGGGCCAGCGCGAGCACCTTCCCGGCTGTGGATCGGCTTTGGAGGGGCCCAAAGATTACCAGATCATCGTGTCGCCGGGGCGGATCGCAGTTTGTGGTTTTGACGAGCGCGGCGCAATGTACGGTCTGTACAATCTGGAAGCCCGCATGAGCTTGCGGGGAGCCCCTTTCCTGCCGCGCGATCTCAACACAACTCGGCGCAGCCTGTTCCGGGCGCGCATGACCTTGTCCGGACTTGGCTGGATGAAGTGGCCCGATCGCTATCTCGCTACGCTGCCCCGTTATGGATTCGACTCCATTTTCGCCTCTGTCTACCGCAATCCAAACAATGCTCCGGGCGTGGGCCGCCACTGGGACAAGATGAAAAAGCATCCACCCGGACAGATGAAGGACTTGATCCGCAGGGCCGCGCGATTTGGAATCGACGTTTATTGCCCGATTCTCTATCGCTACACGGGCACTCCTCAAAACAAGCAAGCCTTGCGAAAACTGGTTCGGGACATCGTTCGCGAGTTCCCCGAGATTCGCGGCTACGTTCTTCTAACCGAGGGATTCTATTACGACACTTGGTTCGGAGCTGGTGGCCACGGCGATCAAGACTTGCGCAAATGGGGCCGCGAATGGGCCCGGGGCGTCAGGATTGTCACTGAAGAGTGCCGCAGATTAAACCCCTCGATCGAAGTTTTAGCCTGGGAGTATAACATCGATTTCCGGCCGGAGCAGGCCGAGACGAAACGGTATGTGATCAGTCAGCTGCCAAAGTACGCAATCCCGTTGCTGACGTTCGAGAATGGAAAGAGTTTTGAGCTTGACGGGGAACGTGGATATCTTCGCGACTACGCGATCAACCAGGTGGGACCCGCCGAGGTGACTATAGCACAGATCGCCGAGGCCAAGAGGCGAGGCATGTGGGCCGTTTACTCCAAAGCCGACACCTTTGCGAGCTGGCAGTTTGGCACGTTCCCGTACTTGCCATTTCCCTATCAATGGTATGCGCGATATCAAGCTTTGGAAGAATACGGCGTCGACGGGACAATGGAGACGTGGAGCTACGGATTCAAACCGAATTTCATGGCGGAGATCCGAGCCTGGTATAGCTGGAGCGACGCACCACCGTTGGACGAGCTACTCCGTTCAATTGCCCGCATGAAGTTCGGCACGAGCTCTGAGGATGACGTCCTGGGCGCATGGAAGCACTTTAGTGAGGCGATCAAGGTATTTCCGGACACCGGTCCCAATTGGGGAACCAATAACGCTGTAGCCAGTCCCTTTTTTTTTGAAAAGCCCAAGCCAGGGGCAATGACATTTGAGAATTCCTGGAGAGACCAGGAGCTTTGGTCGCGCGAGGCGGGGTTGAACCCCTATTGGCCTTATGTCCCAAGGCGCCTGTTCCTGTGGCCGGATTTCAGTAACCAAGTGAATGTGGCGGAGAGGTATCCTCGTTTTTTCAGCCTCCCGGTTTTCCAGAAGTACCTGTTGTTGGCGGCCGACCGAATGGAGCGCGGTCTGCAGAGCTACCGCAAGGCAGCACTGAGAGCGCCTCCGGCAAAGCAGAGGGAAGCTTTTCGAGAAGTGCTGCTCGCCGAGCAATTGCAGAGGATGATGCGGAGCGAGAACGCATTGTTGGAATTCGAGGATCTTCGTTTCCGGCTTCACAGGGCTACAGGCTCCGCAGAGAGAGAGCGAATCTTGGGTGCCATACCACAATCCTGAAAGAGGAGATTGTTCGAACAAGGGCTTCGCTCGAAACGGCACGGCGGGATTCGCGTTTGGGTTACGAGTGGGAGCAGGATTACATCTACACCCCCGATACCATTGAGAAGAAGCTGAGGCTGCTTGAAGTGACCTTGATCGAGCAGATACCGGCCTACCGCAAGCAGTGACCCACTGAGAGGCCGTTACGCCTAAGGCGGATGCAACGCAGAGCGGTCCGACGCGTCGCCTAGTTCTCTGACCGTCTGATAGATGGTCTTTTGTAGCCGAACTTGCGGCGCGCGGCCTTGCGGTCGAATCGCCAGTCGATCTTGACCCGTTCGCGATTCACCCGGCGATTCCAAGCCGTCGCTTGCCGCCGCAGCGTCGCCAGGTCCGGAATGCGCCGCTTGCCCAAGCATTGCCGCGAGAACAGACCAATCTCAATCTCCGCTTGATTCAACCAACTGCCGTGCTTTGGTGTGTAGTGCGGAGTGAAACTGCTCCAAATCTCGCCGCCGAACTCCTCGCCGCACAGATCGGTCAGCGACTTGCGGCTGTGTGTGGAGAGGTTGTCCATCACCAAGTGGATCGTCTCCGCCTCGGGATAGGACATCGCCAGTTGAAACAATGCCTTGGCAAACTCAACCCCGCAGCGGTCCGGCGTCACGAACGTGAACTGGCGACCGGCTTTGGGCTCGACCGCGCAAAACACATTCGCGGTTCCACGGCGTTCATACTCGCTGTCCCAACGAGCCTCGCGTCCCGGCACGGCGGGCTTGCCAGGACGAACGTCGGCGTGAAGCGTCACCGGTTTCTCATCCAAGCAGACGACGGGCTGGACCGGATCATATGGCTGTTCGTAGGTTCCGAGCACGTCTTCCATGCGTGCGATGTATTCGTCATTGAGTTCCGCCACGCACCACATTTTTTTTCCGCCACGGCTTGAGGTCGTGGTTCAGGAGCAACACGCGAATGGTTTCTCGGCCCACACGCGGAACCAGTCGTCGCTTGACCGCTTCTTCGGCGACCAGCCGCACGGTCCAACGTGCGCGCCCCTGCGGCGGATCGGCGCACACCATGGCGATGATGCGCTGGCGTTGCCCCGTGGTCAGCAAACTTGCGGCTCCCGGCCGTTGCTTGTCGTGCAGTGCCCGTTCCAGGCCACCTTGCTGATAGCGGCGCGCGAGATTGCGGACGGCTTGGCGCGTCATCGGCAGGACTTCGGCGATCTGCGGAGCGCCCGTTCCTTCTGCCAAGCGCTGCAACGCTACAGCCCGCAGCACCACGCGGACCTGTTCCATGCCACCGCTCAGAAGCTTCTTCAGCGCCGCTTGATCCTTCTTGGAAACCTTCACGCGCAGGGCGGGACGGGGCATACCTCAAGTATGCCCCAAAACATTTCCATTCGAATATGTTTTTTTGTGAAATATTCAGGCGGTCAAAGAACTAGCTGCTCGGTGCAGCCTATAGTCTGGCTGTTAGCCGCCGTCTTGCGGGTCGGCTTTGGGGCCGACGACGAGGTGTTGCCTTGGCTGGCGGATATTCGCTAAGTGAACCCCACCTGTGGTGCGCAAATATTCCGTCCGAGGGGCAAATTGTTGATTCTGTGGACCTCTGCGAAATGCGACCCTGGGTCTTCATGTCAACTTCACTACGCTACTCTTCCGGTCCCGTTCACTGCTTTCAAACGTTTCGCCAAGTGCTCGTCGACTGCTGTCGGTTCCTGCTGCTGAACCTGCGATGCCGGAGTTCGCTGGCGGCGGAGGATCTGTTCCTCCGAAAGCAGCTCGCCTTATTCCAGGAGCGCGAAGTCAAACTTCGCCGCAACACCGACTCCACCAGACTGCTGATGGTCTTCTTGGGCAAGTTCCTCGACTGGCGGAGTGCTCTCGTCATTGTCAAGCCGGACACTCTCGTCTGCTGGCACCGCAACGGGTTCCGCCTGTTCTGGCGCTGGAAATCCAAGCCCCGCGGAAGACCCAAGCTCCCGACCGAACTGCGAGAGCTGATTTGTGCAATGGCTGCCGATAATCCCACCTGGGGAGAAGCACGGATTGCGGATGAACTGCTGCTCAAATTGGGCATCCTACTGACTCCCGCATAATACCCCATCAATCGAAACAAAGAGAAGACTGCTTCCAGAAAGCGGCAATCCAACGCGGCTTGCGGCGCATGCGGCGTAGCGCTTTGCGAGCGCGTTGGTCGAGTTCCCAATAGTCCTTCGGGCAGACGTTGGGCAGCTCGTGCTGCTTCCAGTAAGCCCAGATGTATTCCACCGGGTTCAGCTCCGGCGCATAGGGCGGCAGGTACTCCGTTGCGATGTGACCCTCGGAGAGCTCGATGAACTCCTCTACCAAACGGGCGCGGTGCGCCGGCAGCCGGTCCCAGACGATCCGCAGCGGCTCTTGGATGTGGCCTGCCAAGGCCTTCAGGAAGTCGATGACCTCGAGTGCCCCGATCGCGCCAGGGTACAGCCGGAAGTAGAAGTTGCGAAGGGTCAGCCCGGCCGAGACCGAAAGCTTCTTCCAGTTGAAGTTGAACTCCAGGACCGGCGTCTGGCCGCGCGGCGCCCAGGTGCGGCAACGATGCGGCTTCTGACTCAATCCGCTTTCGTCGAGGAGGACGATCGTGCGGCCTTGTTGGCAGGCTTTTTTTTAACGCCGGGCCAGGTCGTGCGCTGCCAGCCGCGGATGGCCTCTTCGTTGCGCTCGCGGGCCTTGCCGACGGTACGTTGCGGGCTCCAGCCGAGCGATGCGCGGGCAGGTCCACAGCGGCGCCGGGAAGCCGTGCGCTGCGGGGCCTTGAAGCAACAGCGACTCCAGGCGCTCGAGTTGGGCGGCGTCTAACCGCGGTTTGCGTTCGGCCCGCCCGGCCTGGCGCAACCCGGCCGGACCTTGCTCGCGATATCGCCGCCGCCACTCACTGACTGTTTGCCGCGCAACCTTGAGTCGCCGCGCCGTTGCGGACTGATTACATCCTCCATCGAGCAACCGCATCGCTTCGAAACGGCGCTTCTCTAGCGCCTCGGAATCCCGCCGTCCACCTTTCCCAATTCTCATACATAGATAGACGCATCCAATCACCAAACGGTGTCACGTTATTTTGCGAGATTCAGTAGTGTCTTCAGACTTGTCGCTTCCAAACCGGCGGGCCGGGCGCCGGGTAGTCCCGGCGCCCGGCCCGCTTTGACTACCAGCTAGAACCGGTAAAACATGGACAGCAGAACCTGTCGGGCCGGTCTCGCGCTGCTGATCCGCCCAAAGCTAGAGCTGGACCTGTTAGAGCTGAAGTTCCCCCATTGGGTGTGGTTGAAGGTGTTGAAGCTTTCGACCCTGATTTCGAGACGATGACCCTCCCGCAAGTCGACTGTCTTCGCTATGCTTGTCTTCCAGTTGTTGATGCCCGGATTGTTGACTATGCCATTGCCTGCATTCCCCCAGGTGCCAAAGGCAGGCGCTCCGTAGCAATCGATGTTGAACCACTGGAATCGATCGGCCGGTGCATTATCGTCGGCACAGCCCGCGGTCCGATTGGCATGCTGACGGCGGAGCCCAGTGCCGCTGTTGTCAGTATGGAAGATAGTTCCCGGAGGTCCGTCCGAGAACTCGACGATTCCGCTAATCATCCAGCCGCCGAGCACTGCGTTCGCGGCACCGCTCGTAAAATAGTTGGTCCCCCGGCCGAAAGGCAGGCGGTAGGAATACGCATTGACGAGACGCCTGTCAGGCGTTATAAACGCTTTGCCGCGCCATATGTCCCAATTCCGGAAGTCGTTATTGCTGGCGTCGCTGGCGATCGGACTTTGGCTGGAGCTGATGTTCTTCGCCCACATATAACTCGAACGCATGGTCAGGCCGCGCCACTCCCGGCTTATCAGCGAGAACGTCACCGAATTGTAGTTCGAGTAACCCCAGTGCACCCACGTCGACCATTGGCCCCAAGCGGGAAAGCGTCGTCGCTCCTGAAGCGATAAACTGGCCAAGTCTCCCTGAGGCAGAGCCGGCGCGTTTAGGTCCATCGTCTGCTGGTTGTTGATGGTGTGCGAACCCAGGTAATCCGTGTTGAAGGACCAGTAAGGCGTTAAACGATGCTGAACGCTAGCCGACCACTGATACACCGTAGGGGTCGGGAACTCTTCTGGCATGGCTCGAGCCGCTTGTGGTGGGTCCTCGTTCGGGCCCACTATGGCACCTGGCTCGGCAATCGGAAACTGTTCGCGCAGCAAGAAGGGAGGGAGTTGCTCCGAACCGGCGATTGTCTGAGTCGAGCGTCTGATGGACGGCCCGGCGCCCGTCTGCGAGTCGGAAAGCTGGTTGCTGTTTACATTGCCGGCGTAAAAGATGCCGCCCGCGGCTCGGAACACCGTGTCCGGCTGAATCTGAAAGGCCAGGCCAAACCGTGGAGCGAAGTTCCCCGCGTCAGCCGTGTAGGCTTCACGCGGCATGTTCGGGTTGCGCGGGGCGTCGCGCCCGTAGTTCGTGGCCGGGTCGAAAACGTCGAGCGGATTCTGAAGAGCGAATTCAAGCCCTCCTTCGCCCTCGAAGATGTAGCGGACAGTATTATTTCGGGGCACAAGCCAGGGATTCCATCGCTCGTATCGCAGCCCCATGTTTAAGCTTAGCCGTGGGTGTATCTGCCAGGTGTCCTGAAAGTATCCGCCGTAGTAGCGCTGGTGGCCGTGCCAAGTGACGCTGCGGATTTGGATGAACGACGAAATGGGCGTCCCAAGCAGATAGTCAGCGAATCCGAGCCCCCCGAGGTCCGGTCCCGTGCTGCTCTCGCAGAGCGTGTTGCCTAGCGGACAAGCGCGGCTAAAGATGTTGTCAAAGTTCAGGGAGCCCTTGTCGTTGGACTGGTTGACGAATAACAAACGTCGCTCGCTGACGTTGACTCCGGCTTTGAAGGTGTGCTTGCCTTTGTTCCAAGCGAGGTCGTCCTTGACCGCATAAGTGTGGTGCGTTGGGTCCCACACAAATGAACCCGAAGAGCCGAGCGCGATGTCAGGCATGCCTATGCGAGGGGCCCCGGTGAACTCCGAGGTGTTTTTGAGCCCCATCGCGCGCGCCACATCCGGCACATCCGTGGGCCGCCCAATTCCCCACTTGAGCTGGGCGTAATTGGCCGAAAAGTCGTTGATCAAGGTAGGACTGAGCAGCTTGTTCCAGTGGATCACGGTGCTGTAAGTCGAGGAGGGTGTGTTCTCGCCCCTTAGCGGCGAGATGAGTCCGCCACGAAGCGCCTTACGTTCGCTCCACGTGAATCGGCCGAAGATACTTGTTGTATCGCTCTGTTCCCAATCAAGTCGGATTCCGGTCTGATTCTCATCGATCACCGAGTTGGAAGTGCCTGAGAACTGCGGAACGCCATCGATCGTCGTGTTCGGCAAAACTGTGAGCTTGAGAAGCTCCTGCGCCGCCGGGTCAAGCATAGTGGCCGGGATCACGTTGTTCGGAAAGGGCTGTCTCAAGCCGGTGGTTGCGTTGAAGTCGAAGGGGTTGTAGATCTGTGGCGTCTCGCCGAGGACCTGACCTGCCAGTAGTGGTCGATAGCTTGAAATATCCCCGGAGCGCATCGCCGCCGTAGCCGTGCGGCTGTTGCCCTGGGAGGCCTGCCGCAGCCGCGCTGACTCGAAGTTGCCGAAAAAATGCAGCTTGTTCCGAATGATCGGGCCGCCGAGGGTGGCTCCGAACTTATTGCGTTTGTACTCGGGCACCCCCCGGCCCGCCAAGTTGGTAAAGAAGCCTCGAGCGTCGAGATTGTCGTTACGGTGTTGCAAGAAGGCCTCGCCGTGAAAGTCGTTGCTGCCGCTCTTGGTGATCACAGTGATCCCGTTGGACCCAAAGCCGAACTCCGCATTTGCGCTGGCCGTTTCGAGCCGCAGCTCCTGGATCGTCGATGCCGACTGGATGTTGACGGGCATGTTGTATGTCGCCATCTGGATATTGGCCCCATCGACCGTGACGTTCGTCGCCGAGTCAGTGCTGCCCGCGGCAAATACGCCTGACGACTCAAAGCTCTGAGCCGCGTTGACGCGGCGCATCGAGTGCTGCCCGAAGGACATATTTCCATTGCTTAGGTACTGCGGCGACGTGTTGGGGGCCAACGCGAGGAGGTCGAAGTAATTCCGTGTCTGATTCGGGAGGTTCTGCACGAGATTCTCGCTGATTGTAGTCGCTAGCGCCCCTGTGGTGGTGTTGATCAACTCCGCGCCTACGGCCGACACAGTGACTTCTGTGGTAAACTCTCCGATTTCGAGCTCCAGGTTCACCGCGGCCGGAATCGACACCTGCACCTCGCGGCCCTCGACGATCGCCGTCTTGAACCCCTCCAGGGTAGCTGTGATCGAATACGTGCCGGGCCTCAACGCCTGAACGGCGTAGTAGCCGACGCTATTGGTTTCCGTTTCACGCACGGCACCGGTGTTGTCGTTTCGAACGGTGATTTGAACGCCGGGCACAACAGCGCCATCGGCGTCTGTGACTGTGCCTAGGATCGATGTCGTCGTCTGGGATTGAGCCCAGCCGGTGGCGCAGAAAGTAACGGCGCAGCAAAATGTCAGTACGATGTGGGTAAAACGTAACATTGAGACCCCCTTAGATCTTGGTTCAGCTTTTCCTTCCGAAGCGTCTGGTATGCGCAAGTGTGCTTCTGTGATGCTTGTGATGCTAGGGTACCGGAGTGACGCCTGGAAGTCAAGTAAAGATTTGAACCGGGACCAGACTTCCCCACGCTGTCGCGACCGGCCGGTCGAACTCATCACGGATGGCGCGGAAGGGATGAAGCAGCTAGACCCTTGCTGGTTCGAGGACTTGCGCTTTCGCCTGGGTCACGCTCGGGGTGAAATGAGAGGTTGAACCTTGATTGAGTTGCTGAAGCCAAGGGTAGAGAAAGAGGGCGAAGTCGGTCGCGTCTACCGGTTAGTGAAGGAGGCGATCCTGCAGTGCGTGTTCGCTCCTGGAGACTTCCTGATCGAGGTCGATCTGGCTCGACAGTGCAAGACCAGTCGCACGCCAGTGCGCGAGGCCTGCAATCGCTTGTGCCAGGAGGATTGGATCTCTCAGATCCGCTACAAGGGATACAAGGTTCTGGAGATCTCGCTGCGCGAAATCTCCGAGATTTATGAGTACCGCAAGGTGCTCGAATGCTTCGCCGCAGGGAAAGCAGCCGAGATAGCCACGGACGAGCGATTGAGAGCCCCTGCCGAGACGGTCGAGATCGAGAACGGAGCCAACCTGGTGTTCCGGGAACTTGCTCAGGCGAACGCGGTTTTCCACCTTGCCGTGGCCTCTATCGCTAGGAACCAGCGCATCTGCGATCAACTCAAGCTGGTCCTCGAGTATGTCCGCCGGCTCGATCTTCTTCGAGAGCAGAAGGATCCCGAGTGGGTGCCGCATCACGACATTCTCGATGCACTCAGGGCGCATAATCCCGATGAGGCGCGTAGGAGGATGGCCGAGCATATCGACAATTCGCGGAACCGAATGCTCAGACTTTTCGGAGGCTGAATATGAAACGGAGACCCTTGTCGGACCGGCATCCCGACGCTGTTCCCACCTCCCAGAGCTTCATGCAGCGCCGTCACTTCCTCACGATCGCCGGCGGGCTGGCCCCCGGAACCTGGCTTCTGCGGGCGTGCGCACGCCCGCAGGGTTCCCCGCCTTTGCCCGAGCCGCCTTTGCCCGAGCCGCACTTCCCCGACCGCCTGCACCTGTTCGTCTGGCGAAACTGGGAGATCGCCAACGTAGACCGCCTCGCCCGCGTCGCCCAGACCACGCCCGAGAAAATCCTAGAGCTCGGCGCCTCGATGGGCCTTCCCGCCAAGCGCCGCTTCACCGGCGAACAGCTCCGCCGCATTTACATCACCGTCATCCGTCAGAACTGGCACGTGCTGCCGCGGTACCAGTTGATCGAGCTGCTCGGCTGGACTCCGGAAAAGCTCGAGTTCACCCTCAAGGAAGACGACTTCCTCTCTCACAAGCTAGGCCCTAAGCCTGATTGTCCCAGCATCGTTTACATCGAACCTTCCGCCGAGGTCCGCCGCCGCGCGGCTGAGATCCGCCGCGCCGTGCAGCAGGCACTCGGGCCCGTCCTGCAGGAGCCCGGCGAGCCACCCTTCGCTTTCGTCGAGCGCTTGAGCAATCAAAGCTTTACTCTGCTACGTGACCCCACCGCCGACCCGGCTGACAGCCACGTCGACGTCGCCGACTGGGAACTCAGCGTTCCGAGCGGCCCCGCGGTCGCGTCGACCGATCGTTTCCGCGATTACCTGCAAGACGCCATGGGTTCTCGCCCCGGCTCCCGGGACTCCGGCCGCATCGAGTTTCGCCTTGCCGCCGATGCTGACACGCCCTCGGAAGATTTCAGCATCGACGTTAGCGACGGCGCTGTTACGATCACCGCCCAAGGCGGCTTTCACCAAGCGGTCTCCTGGCTCCAGGATCGCATGGAAGAGGCAGGCGGCCCGTTTCTGCCGCGCGGCCGTTTCGAGTACAAACCCGTCTTCGATCTCCGCTACATCTATTCCTATTTCGCCCTCTACGGCGATCCGCTGCTCGAGCCCGACATTGATCCCTTCCCTGACGGCTACCTCGAAAAACTTGTCCGTGTCGGGATCAACGGGGTCTGGATGCAGGCGGTGCTCAGCACCCTTGCTCCCGCAAACGCTTTCCCGGAGTTCGGTGAAGGCGCGGAAACCCGCCTCGCCAACCTCCGCAAGCTCGTCGAGCGCGCCGCCCGGTACGGCCTCAGGGTCTTTCTCTACATCAACGAGCCGCGCGCGCAGCCGCCGGCTTTCTTCCGCGACCGGCCCGAGTTGCGCGGCGCCGAGCAAGGGGGTTTCTACTGCATGTGCACAGCCGTCGGCGAGGTCCGCGAATGGCTCGCCGATAGCTTGACCCACGTCTTTGAGAAAGTTCCGGGCCTCGGCGGCGTGTTCACGATCTCCATGTCGGAGAACCTCACGAACTGCTTCTCAAAAGGTACGCAGGACTCCTGCCCGCGCTGCCGTAAACGCGCCCTCGAAGACGCCGTCAGCGAGGTCGCCTGGGCCGTGCGCGACGGCGTGCGGCGGGCCAGCCGCAACGCCGAAATCATCATCTGGGACTGGGGTTGGCCGCCCTGGGGCAGCCGCCGAAACCGACTCGGGCCCAAGATCATTCCCCGGCTGCCCACGGATATCCGCTTGCTGAGCGTCAGTGAATGGGATCTGCCGGTTGAGCGCGGCGGTGTGGAATCCCGCGTCGGCGAATACTCCATCTCCTCCGTCGGTCCAGGCCCGCGCGCCCGCCGGAACTGGGAACTGGCGGCTCGCGCGCAAGCGCGGCATCCCGCCCATGGCGAAGACCCAGTTCAACAACACCTGGGAGATTTCCGCGGTCCCCTATATCCCGGTGCCCTACTTGATCGCGCGGCACTGCGCCAACCTGCGGCGCGAGGGCGTGCGCGGCCTGATGGCCTCCTGGACCCTGGGAGGCTACCCGTCGCCCAATCTCGCCGTCGCTAAGGAGTTCTATTTTGAACCCGTCGGCGAGACCGAGGAAATCCTCGCCCGAGTCGCGGCACGCCGCTACGGGCTCGCCGCCGTCGCGCACGTCTTGCGCGCCTGGAAAGCCTTTAGCGACTCCTTTAAGGAATTCCCCTACGGTGTGCGCATCTACTCGATTCCGACCCAGCACGGGCCCAGCAACCTTCTGCGCGCGAAACCCTCCGGCGTGGCGCCGTCGATGATACTTTTCCCCCAGGATGGCCTCAGAACTTGGTGCGGTCCCTATCCGCCCGAGGTGGTCCGTGATCAGTTCAGCGCCATGGCGCGGGGTTGGCGTCAGGGTCTCGACGCCTTTCGCCGCGCCGTCGACCTCGCCGGGGAACCCCAAAGACCGCAAGCGCGCGAAGATCTCGCCGTCGCCGAAGTCTGCCGCATCCATTTTCAAAGCGTCGCCAACCAGGTGGAGTTCTATCGGCTGCGGGAGCAGCCCGACACGCCCGAGCGCCGGTCGAAGATGCGGGAGCTGGTCGAAGCCGAGATCGAGCTGGCCCGCGAGCTCTATCCGCTGGCCCGGCGTCATTCGGTTGTCGCATTCGAGGCCACGAATCACTACTACTACCGACCCTTAGACTTGGCCGAGACGATCGTGCACGGTCGCTACTTGCTGGAGCACGAGCTCTGATGGTCCGCTGCCGGCGGCGCCCTCTCTTTTCAATGCTCGATAAGAGAGCTTCATGCCAAACGTAGGGTGAAACGCTGTCCGCCTGAAATCGTGCGGCGGCAGTTCACAAACATGATCGCGCGCCGACCCGAAGGACTGCCCTAGATAAGGAGCCTGCATGCGCAAGCTCCAAACTGCGTTGTTTCGGAACCAGACCGGCGGCGGAGAGGAGCCTGAGCTTGCAAGACGTACGATGGGCAATCGCCGGATGCGGACTCTTTGCGGAGAGTCATCTGCAGTCCCTGCGGGCCGTGCCGGGTGCGCGTGTGGCGGCGGTTTATGACGTCAACCGTTCACGAGCGGAAGGGTTGGCGCGCGACTTCGACGTTTCTGTGGTGTGCGATTCCCTGGAACAGTTGTGCGCGTATCCCGATGCCGACGTAGTGGAGGTTGTCGCGCCGGAGAACTCCCATGCCAAACCCGCTGTGGAGACCGTTTATTTCATCGGGACGGATAGCGGACGGGGTCGGGCAGCAATACGGGCTTGATCGGGTTAGGATCGGCGGTTCGATCGGGGTCTTGTGGCTCAAGTGTGTCTCTGACGCGGTCGTTCGCTGGACGTAACACTGAGTTGGGTGACGCTGTCATTCGGGTTCGGATGGCAGACGATGTTAGCCGTACATCGGCCAAGTACAGTTTCGTTAGGCTGCTTGCCGCACGTACCGATGATGCAGCCGCCAACTTCCGGCATCTCGATCACCTGTCCCGAATCCGGCGGCTGGACTTGTCTTGTGATCGGCGCGTCCTTGCTGAGCGAGAGATGTGTCCGAAAATGCTGATGGTAGTCGACGGACGATCGCAGTATTCGCCGCTGTGATCGCTCGTTGAAGACGATCACATGGTCCAGACACTCTCTGCGAATCGACCCGGTCAGTCGCTCCACATAAGGATTCTGCCAAGGACACTGTGGTGCGGTTCGGATGTCCTCAATGCCCATCGCCGCCACACAGTCCCGAAAGGCCTTTCCATAGATGCCGTCGCGATCGCGCAGCAGAAATCGAGGAGCTGTCTCCCAGGGAAACGCTTCTCGAATCTGCTGTGCGGTCCATTCGGCCGTCGGATGCGCCGTGACGTTGAAATGCACAATGCGGCGTCGGTCGTGCGCCAGGACGACGAAGACAAATAGCACTCGGAACGTTATTGTGGGCACGACGAAAAAGTCCACGGCAACGGGCTGCCGAAGATGGTTTTCGAGGAACGTGCGCCAGGTCTGTGACGGCGGTTTGCGGCGGCGGGCCATGTATTGCGCGACCGACGTCTCGCAGATCTCGATGCCGAGCTTGAGCAGTTCTTCGTGGATGCGCGGAGCGCCCCAGCCCGGATTGGAGAGGCTCATCTTGCGGATCAGCCCTCTCACTTCCGGCGAGACCTTTGGCCTTCCCCGCCGGCGCTGGCGGCTTTTCCATCGCCAGTAGAGCCGAAATCCGCAGCGGTGTCATGCAAGAACGGTCTCAGGTTTCACGATCACAAGGCTCCGTCGCCAGTTGGACCACAACCGGGATAACCAGATCCAGAACAGGCGATCGGTTTGGCGCAAGCGAGGCCGTTTGACGCTTCGCTTGTAAACCGCGAGTTGCTGACGAAGAGCAACATTCTCAAGAGTGAGGCTCCGGCGGCTAGGGACAACCAGTTGGAGCAGGCGAACGAGCGACGAAATCAGCTGAATCACTCCTACCAGGATGTGCGAACAGCGGGCCTGGCTGTCAAGTGAGCTTCGGCGCAAGTGCTTCAATCCAAACGGCTACGTAGTTTTGGCGAACGACAGCCAAAATGGAAATCCTGGCTCGAAGCTGCAGCGCGACGTCATTGCCTGCGGCGTGTTCACCTCCACGGCCGACCTCACCCGCAAGCTCCGCCGCTACATCAACCCCTATTCTAAACACGCCAAGCCTTTCCGCTGGAAATACTCCCACCCCTCCCGCCACATCCGTCATGCCAATACTTTCTCTAAGACAGTTCACTAGAATCAGGCCGCCGTCGGAAGCGATGGCCGATCGTTGGAAATCGACTTTCAACCATCCATTGAAGGTTAGCTGGAACGCCTTTCCCTCCTTTCCATTTTTCATCCATGGGACGTTGATCTCCACCACGTCCAGACACGGGTTCTCCGGGCATGATTTACCGTAGTAATGCAGCCAACTCCTCTTCACTCCATGGCTTCCCACGATCTGCGGTGGCCTTCCGAATCCTAGTAACTGTCTCTGTCTTGACGGAAGGCGCCTGATTTCCCCAGTGTCGACGGATGTAAGTCAGGATCGAAGCAATCTCCTGGTCATTGAACACGGCAGCAAATGGCGGCATCATTTCACCGTCGGCCTCCTTCCCATGGAGGACGATGCTGACTAGAGCGTCTTGCGGCCCCAACACCCACTTAGAATCGACAAGAGACTTGCGCATTCCATCGCCGCTGGCCAGATGGCAGGAGGCACAACTTGAAAAATAATTCTCTTCTCCCTCTTTGAAGAGACTCTGCTGCTGTTCGACGCGGGGATCACTGCTACCTTCCGGCCCACCCCAGTACTTCCCAATCAACTCATCGCATCGAGCATCATGATATTGTTTTATCGCAGATAGCTTCCGCCGTAAGACATGTTCTCGCGGGATACGACCTCCATCCACTGACTCCAATAACAGCTTTGCCCAAGCGAGACGGCTGGAGAGGGTATCCTGAGCCACTGCGCGAACCTCGGGACTGAAATCGGAATATAGTTCCACAATAGTGGGTGCAATACCAGATTCATCAAATTGTTGAAGTGCTTTTAATAGTTCAATGTGGAGGTTCCCCAACTTCTCTTTGCGAAGTAGCGCGAGGAATACGGGCACAGCAGAGAGCTCTTTGTTGTCAGCAAGCGCCACAATAAGCCTCTTTCTCTCCGCTGCTGCTATCCGGCCATCGCCCATCATTCGAAGTGCTGTAGACCTCACCTCCTCATGGCCCAACCGCAATGCCAAGCTGATCAAAGGGGGCGAGGCTGGCTGTGTGGTCAAGACCTTGGCCATTCTCGTTCGTAGTACCCTAGGCACGGACGGGATTCTGTGCCCCTGCAAGCCTTCTTCCATACCCGCGATCAGATTCACCAAAGACTCAGAATCAGACGCCAAACTTAACAATTGGGCACACGCCTCTAGATTCGCGCGAATACGTCGAGGCAAGAAGCTCCATTGCCACGCCGAGTATACACCGTCGTCTAGCGTATAGAAGCTCTTGTCACCTCGCTCGATGGTTAACCGACGACCAAGGCGTGAGGCAATGTGCTTAACAAACAAAGGAGCCCCCCACAAAGCCTCGTCTTCAAGCATCTTCATGACCTGACTTTGATCTGATGTTGTCTTCGATTCTATCGCCCACCACAGCAGCAGCGGAATATGCAGGTCATTCACGTCCTCGCTACGCAGCAGCAATTCACGCAGGATTGGGAGAGCATCCCGAACTGGCAACCTCCTACACGAACTGGCGAGTTGACTGCGAACTTCTGGGTTCTTTTCGACTCTCGCCAACTGTACTAGTCTGGCCTGAGTTCTTGGCGATACCTTCTTAGCATCGCCGAGCAGTCTCACGGACCAATAACGAACATCCTCGTCCGGGTGACTCAATTGCCGCACAGCGAAGGCTTCATCAAAGCCTCCACTAAGGTTGACCGCCCACAACGCTTCCAAAGCAAGCTGACCTTGGTTGGTTTCGACAATTTCCTTAAGAACAGGAACTATGCTCGCATCACGGCGATCGCCAAAAAGTCGCAGTGCCTGGTCACGAAACCATTTGTTCTCGTGGGATAGAACGTGGATCAGCTGTTCATTGGCGAGTGTCGAGAGATCAAACGTGCCGATCGTGCCAGATCCCTCGGCCTTCAGTCGGTAAATACGGCCGTGGTCTCTGTCCCAGTTGTCTATTGGGCTAAGATGGGACAAACGGATGTCAGACCAATCGGCTATATAAACAGCTCCATCTGGTCCAACTTTAAGGTCGACAGGCCTAAACCATCGATCCTCAGACTCTATGATCGCTTCCGTATCAACAGTCTTAAACGAAGATTTGTCAGCGATTATCTTACTGGCTTGCACGCGATTTGTCAGCGACATCCCAGCAATGATCTGCCCTTCGTATTTGTCCAGAGCCCCTCCTTCGTAGATTGTCAGAGTCGACGAAAATCTAGGTTGATAGCCGGAGTGTGCCATATGCTCAAAAAACCCGAATGTAAATGGATTCGTTAATGGGCCGTGTTTAGTCCAGTTCTTAACGTAGTAGCCTCCCGGCACGAAGTGCAAGCCGCGAACCCCACCTTTATTGGTCCCCGAAAAAAGGCGCCCTTTCCTGTCAAAAGCAAGACTCCACGTATTGCCGCCACCCTCAGCAAACAATTCGAACTCGCGAGTTATCGGATGATAGCGCCAGATAGCCTGACCTAAGAACTTTACCCCTTTTATGTCGGCTGTGCTTGTGCTGCCTTGTGCCCCATACAGCCATCCATCTGGACCCCAACGGAGGCTGTTGGCGAGACTATGTGTGTCTTCCAGGCCAAAGCCAGAGAGGTGAACTTCTGGATCGCTGTCAGGAACATCATCTTTATTTCTATCCGGATAAAACAATAAATAGGGAGGATTTAGTACCCAAACGCCGCCACGTCCTACAGCGACACTCGTGGCAATGTTCAGTCCGACCAGAAAGTCTTTGTGCGACTCGAACTTGCCGTCGCCGTCGGTATCTTCGAGAATTGTAATTCTGTCGGCTCCTTTGAAGTGCTTGGGAGGGGGAGCGGGAACCTTGTCAAAAACAGCCCTCAAGTACCGATCATATTTAACAACCTTCAAACCAGCTGGAAAGGGGAACTGCAGATATTGGACGACCCAGAGTCGTCCGCGCTCATCAAAGTGCATGTTCAAGGGCTGACGAATTACCGGTTCGTTCGCAACAAGTTCAATATTGACGCCCGGGCTCAGTCTGAATCGTTCTAGCGTCTCTTCTGCTGAGGGAGCTTGTGCATCGCCAGCTCCCTTGACACCCTCCCCGGCACCTTGAAACTGTCTCACAAACTTCTGAACCTCGGGGGTGAAGTGGTCGTTCTCAGGGTCGAGGCCTTCCTCGGACGCGGTGGATGTGGACTGCTGGACGTTTTTATTGTCCGTTTGCGCAGTTAGAATTGTAAGAGTAACAGTGGCAAATAGTGCCACGACAGATCTCCACCGCATCACCGCCACCCATCCTGATAACGCCCAGACACAAGTGATTGTCTGCGCCCACCCATGTGCCGCTGCCGCAATCAATGGCGCCGTTCTCAGGAATCGCTTTCGAACTGTTTGTTCCATCCTAGTGTGTACCATAATCGTTGTTGCTCCTGTGACGTTTTGTCCGTTTTCAGTGAGGATTTCCGTTGTAGCCGTTCCGGTAGGACGGAAACCGGTTCATGGACTGCATAGCAGGCATTGTCAAGTTAACGCATCACAAGCTGAGACGGGAGGATGTCCGCAGTTCCGTTGAAACAGGCGGTTCCCCGGAACCTGTAGTTTACGCCGCTTGGGCCTGAGCCGGTGGCGGCGTCGACAGCCTGGCGAGTTCGTCGAGCAGCTTGGGCAAGTGTTTGTAGCCCTTGACCCGCCGGAAGTGTTTTTCCGCCAGCCACAGACCAGCCCCTACCCAGCGCTCGCGATGCTCGCCTCCCCGCCAGCGCTTCACTCTCCTACAGACTCGTTCCACCACCGAGAAGGCCGACTCGATCGGATTCGTCGTCACCAGCGTACGACGCAACAGACCGTCGAGCCTGAGCCGATTTACCGTCAGCGTTTCCTCCCTCCCTTCTTCGAGCGAGCCTGCCGCCGAGGGATTTAACTCCATCAACTCGCGATGCAACTTCTCCAAGGCCTTCTTGGCATCGGCGTAGTTCGACATCGCATAGGCGTTCGCTATTTTGCGGTCCACCGATTCGCGATATTTCTCAGCTAAATGACTCGTCACGTTGCGGCGCTTGTGCAATGGGCATCGTTGTATCAGCGCCATTTTTCCCGCGTGCTTGCGAACCGCCTTGGTTAGCGCCTTCGCGCGGTCGAGCATATACAGCATCGGTACCGAGAAATCGACGCGGCGCTCGGCCAGATCCTCGAGCAATTCACCGACCACTGTCGCGTTCTCGCTCGCTCCCTGCCGCAGCCCAAGAACCGTTTTCGACCCGTCCACGGCGACTCCCAGCGCAACCACCAGGTGCTGGCCCTTGAACTCAATCCCGTCGAGGTATATGGCGCAGAGTTTGAGTTTCTCGAGCGGACGGTCGAAAATCTCACGCAGCATTCCGCGGCTGGTGCGTACAAAGTGTTCGCTCACAGCGGACTTTTCGATGTCATAAGCCTCGGTGAACTCCCGCACGGCTTTCGAATAATTGCCCGTTGAAAGACCGAGCATAAGTTGGTCCCAGACTGCGGCGTCGAACGGTTCACCGCGCCGGAATAGCTCATAGCTGCCCAGAGATTCTTCCCGACGTTTCTCGCTGCGCAACCGCGGACGTTCGATCGGAACCTTCTGCCCATCGACGACGAGGAAGCCTTTCTCGCGGCCCCAGCGGAAGGGCTGTTCCTTTTCGCGCCGCTGGTATCGTTCGCCGGCCAGCTGGCCCACTTCGTTGTCCATGATGAGTTGCATCAACTCCAGGCCTGCTTGGCGCATTAACTGGCCGACGCCTTGCTGCGGTGCGGCGGCGACCTGCTTGAGCGGCAA
Source organism: Bryobacterales bacterium (assembly GCA_965238045.1). Taxonomy (GTDB): domain Bacteria; phylum Acidobacteriota; class Terriglobia; order Bryobacterales; family UBA6623; genus CBDEGU01. Next base: position 316,936 of record CBDEGU010000007.1, read on the forward strand.
GTGCAATTGCGGTTCCTGCTCGCTCTCTTCTGCTTGCCTGTGGAATCGGCGAACGGCTTGTTCGCGGTCGATCTGGTATCGTTTCTTCATAGCGACTCTCCTTTTTGTAAGAACAGAACATCACTCCGAGCCTAACGGCTCGGAACGGAGAGTCGCTACTTTCTACGAACTATCGGACATCCTCTGAGACACGGCCCCAAGATATGGGCAGCGAGAGCGCGCCTGAATACTCTATATTTTGGCTTGGTCCCTCGGCCACCAGTTCACTTGACAATACCACTCTCAGGCAGCGGCTGGTCGCGGCCTCGCCGTCTAGGACTTCGATGACTTCGAGAACGCGAATGTCTTTCGCCCGGTAGCGAAGAGTGAACCCTCCGGCTCGCCCTTTTTCCGAGTAGAGCAGTCCGCGGCGCGCCAGCTCTTGCAGCGTCTTGGCAAGATACGGAGCCGGCAGGTCCTCCATCTCGGCGATCTCGTCGGAAGTCAGCCGCTCGTCGTCGGGCTGCTCCGCCAGCCGCGTTAGAGCGCGGAGGGCGTACCCAACCGATTTGGAATAGATCATCTTGGCTTCGGCCACTCCAGGTGGCGATGCAGAAAGTCGAACGTTCCCTCGCCGCGGATCTCATGCGGCCCGAGGAAGAACTCGATCTCGGCTCGGCCGGCCAGGCCCAGCTCCGAGTAATGGCGGCGCACTTTCGCGAATTCGTACGCTACCCATTCGTCGGGTGCTACGCCGTCATGATGTCCGCGCTCGACCATGAATGGGCGCGGCGCCATCATATTGGCGAGGTCACTGTAGTTAAACGTGTTGCCAAGATTGAATTCGAACATCTCGTACTCGCCCGTGTACATGTAGGTGTAGCGATGCTGGGTACTCGTATTCTTCCAAATCCACTCATTGAAGTCAGCGGAGCAGATCGACAGGGCATATCCCTTCAGCAGGGGAGGAACGCGCACGGCTGTCTTGCCGCCGTAGGAGAGCCCGTAGAAACCGATTCGCTTCTCGTCCACGTAGGGCTGGCTGCCCAGCCATTCGAGGATGCGCTGATGCTGCCCAAGGATAAACGAGAACAGCGATTTCTTCAGCGGGTTCGCCTTGCGCTGCAGCACCCGGAACTTGTCACGGCCGATATAGGGGTTCTGCGGCGCGAAGACAATGAATCCGCGATCGGCAAGCCGCGCGCCGTAGTGGTGATAGGGGCCTTGGATCTTGGAGTCGACGAGCATTTGCGGCGTACCTTCGAGACCGTGCTGGCACACTACGACAGGACGCTTTTCTCCCGGTTTGAGATCCTTCGGCAGGAGCAGGATGCCGTAGGCGAATACGTCAGGCCAGACAGGCAGCAGGACTTCATACCCGGTCCAGCGGGCGGTCTCATAGGCCTTGCGGGATTTCGCGCGGAGCGGTTCGGAAGGATTGGGCATCCGGCCGATGACCTCCTTCCAAGCCCGCTGGCGGTAGCGGTCGGCGCTGCGTTCCCAGTTGGCGGGGGAGCTTCGATCCGCCGCCGCCCAAAATTCCTTGCGCGTGAATTCAGATTGTCGAACCAGGCTCTGGGTAAACTCGACGAGTTCGTCGAACTGGCGCCGAAGCCGGCGGCTGGAGTCGAAAGCCGCTCGCCGATCGCGCGGAGCCGTGCCAGGTTTCGGCAGCCTTTGGCTGTTTCCGAGAAGGCCGGAAAATGCTTCGAGCGCCGGCGGGCTTCCCGGCTCGCCCTTGCCGCCCCCGGTTTCAATCAGTTGGATGTGACCCGACACCTTGAGCTGTTGAAAGACCCGCGATGCCCGCTTCACTTCGCGGCGAACATCGGAGAGGGGCGGCGTGGTGATCTTCCCCGGAGCGGCGCCCCGGCGTTGCGGAGTCACCCCGGGCGGCCCGCCGATTTCCGGCGCCCGCGACGCCTCGATCACCAGCCCTCTCGGCGCCACGAGCCGGGCAAGTTCGGCGTCGCCAAACTCCTCAAGCAGCCCCCAAACATTGCGATAAATCGGTTCGCTCCAAAGCCTCTCGCGCGGACCGAAGTAGCCGCTCACCAGCGACGCGTCAATACGGCGATCGGCGGCGGCGCTATGGAAGGCGATTAATCCTCCCTCGCCGTAGCCCGCGACGCCGGTCTTGAGGCCCGGCCATTGACGCTCGAAGCCGTCCACGGCCGCGAGTACTTTCTGTACCTCATAGCCGATGATGTGCCGCCCCATCTCAAAGGCCATGCGGTAGATGAATTCCCGATGCGGCTGATTGGTGTAGCGAATCCGCGGGTGACCCGACCAATCATCCGAGCGGTTGATCAGCACCGGCACAATGACGCGGTAGCCAGCCTCGGCCAGCAGGCGCGCGAACTGCGATCGCGGCGGCACGCCCAGCGCGAGACCGGCCAGCATCTCGGGAGACTGATCGGCGTCGGGAAGCGCCACGATGTTTCCCAGAGCCGCCTTGGTCGGCTCCAGCAGCAAACCCTCGCCGTGGACGCCCCGAAAGACAGGCCATCGCACGGTATGAACCTCGTAGGTGGTGGTCGTCGCCACAAGGGAAGGCTGGGTCGTCGTGGCCAGCATCGTGAAGCCGTCAAAGGGAACCCGTGCATCCATTGCGCCGATGGCCTTCCGGAAGCGCTCTCGATTCGGAGCGATCGATTTCTCATACGCCTCCGTGGAGGAGACGTCGATATCCCAAAAGCGCTCCCGATCGCGGGCCGATTTCTCCGTCGCTCGCGCCAAGTAGCGATCGATGTCCTCGACCATCCGGGCGGCAAGGTCGCCCGCGAGTTCGAGCGGCTCGGTGCCCGGCAGCAGCCCAGCGCCTAAAAGCGGCTGGGCATGCACCGAAACACAGCTGAGAATCAAGGCCAGTCCGCATACGATCACCATCTGCAATCGCAGGAACCTGCTCGTTCGCGCAGTGGCATCCGCGGCACGGCAACAAGCTGCATGGTCTAGGCCGGTCATAGGCATAGGCACCCCCCATCTACTCTAGCAGACGGCTGGGCCGCAATCGTTCGAAAGAAATGTTGTCAACGCCCAATAGAGCCAGTATTTCCATTTTGGCTGTAGTTCGCCAAAACTACGTAGCCGTTTGGATTGAAGAGCTTGCGCCGAGGCTCACTTGCCAGCCAGGCGCGCTGTTCGCACATCCTGGTAGCAGTGATTCAGATGATTTCCGCGCTCGTTCGACTGCTCCAACTGCTTCTGCCCAGCCGCAGGAGCCTCACCCTTGAAAATCTTGCTCTGCGTCAGCAACTCGCGGTCTACAATCGAAGCGTCAAGCGGCCTCGCTTGGGCCAAATCGATCGCCTGTTCTGGGTCTGGCTATCTCGCTGTTGGGCCGATTGGCGCTCGGCAGTTGTCATCGTCCAACCCAAGACTGTCGTGGCCTGGCACCGTCAAGCCTTCCGTCGCTACTGGACGTGGAAGAGTCGTCGTTCTGGGCGCAAGCCTGGACGGCCGCGTCTGACCCAAGAGATCCGTCAGCTGATTCGGGAGCCCCACGTCTTCACGGCGAACTATTGAAACTGGGTCTCAAGATCTCCGAGAGAACCATCTCTCGTTTGCTTCCAAAGACCGGTAAGCCTCCTTCGCAAAGCTGGCGAGTTTTTCTGGCCAATCACGCCGGCGACTTGGTCTCCCTGGATTTCTTCACCGTCCCGACGATCAGTTTCCGTATCCTGTATGTCTTCCTTGTTGTAGCGCACGACCGCCGACGTGTAGTGCATTTCAATGTCACGACGAACCCCACCGCTTTCTGGACAGCTCAACAGATGATCGAGGCCTTTCCCGGGGACACAGCGCCGGGCTACTTACTGCGTGATCGCGATGGGATCTATGGCAACTACTTTCGTGAGCGAGTCGCAGGCATGGGAGTCAAAGAAGTCCTGACGGCTCCTCGCAGCCCGTGGCAGAATCCTTTCGCTGAACGTCTGATCGGATCGGTACGTCGGGAGTGTTTGGACCATGTCATCGTCCTGAATCGCAAACACTTGCGGCGTATTTTGAAGAGCTACTTTGACTATTACCATCGATCGAGGACACACTTGGCTTTGGAGAAGGATGCTCCAGTCGAGCGGGAGGTGCAAGGTCCCGAACTCGGAGAGGTGGTAGAGATTCCGGAAGTAGGCGGCCTGCACCATCGTTACGAACGGCGCGCCGCTTAGTCAGCAGTGTGTGGCCGGGAAATCGACCTGTTGTCTATTCGGCAGCCGGACGAGGCAGCCGTAGGACGGCGAGTGATTTATCCGGCGGAATGCGAGCAAAGCAGGTATTGGCCTGCTCCATAAGCCTCCGGGCGTAAGCTCGAACAGTACCCCGACACAACAACACCAAAAAGACCGGCTCGTTCAAGGATCCGGTCTTCAATTTCGATCGGCTACGCAGTTTTGGCGAATGACAACCAGCAGCAACCCGTCGAAACCGCGATGTCCCTCGAATAGCATCCACCGCGCATACCGCGACATGCGACATATCGACGGCTGTCGACTTGATCCCAGAGGCACCCCACCAGCCGGAAAAGGGTTCCGAAGTGGGTCGGATCTGCCCCCATCGTTGTTCATGGTAGGCGGACAGACCCCACAGCGCAGCCTGCCCCCGGTCGAGGGTGGTACGCGTCATGCCGAGCGGCTCAAAGACCTCTCGCCGCAGGTAGTCGGGAAACGACTCTCCGGATACAGATTCCACAGTCGCGGCTAGCAGCACGTAGTTGCTATTGGTGTATTGGAACGGCCTGCCGGTAGATCGGCTCACCGCCGCCGGCCGCAGTTTGAGAACAGCCAGCTCTAGCTCGCGTGCGCTGCTGGTCTCGCAACAAGGCAAGATGGGTATTTACTTGACTCAGGTGACCCCAAGATGTAGGATCTTGGGCGATGGAAGATTATCCCCGGAATTTGGCCGAGTTCGAGGCGCGTTTCGCTAGCGAGCAGGCCTGTCGGGAGTATCTGTGTCAACTCCGCTGGCCGGAGGGTTTTCGTTGTCCGCGATGCGGGCATGACAAAACCTGGGCGGTGCGCACGGTGCTGCTGCAGTGTGCAAGCTGCGGGCATCAAGCTTCGGCGACAGCAGGCACAATCTTTCAAGACACCCGCAAGCCGCTCCAGAGTTGGTTTCGAGCAATGTGGTGGCTCACCAGCCAGAAGAACGGGGCGAGTGCATTGGGATTGCAGCGGGTGTTGGGCCTGGGCAGCTACAAGACGGCCTGGACTTGGTTGCACAAGCTTCGGCGCGCTATGGTGCGGCCCGGACGTGATCGCCTCAGCGGGCGCGTTGAGGTTGACGAGACTTACTTAGGAGCCCTGGAGGAGGGCGTGCGGGGCCGCCAAACCGACGCGAAAGCGCTGATTGTAGTAGCGGCCGAGGAAGATGGCGCCGGCATCGGACGAGTTCGGATGCGCACGATTCCGAACGCCTCTGGGGACAGCTTGATGGCCTTCGTCGGCGAGTCGGTCGAACCCGGCAGCGTGGTCCACACGGACGGCTGGCTGGGATACGAGCCACTCGAAAGCGACGGCTATCGCCACGAGGTGAGCTACCTGGACGGGCAACCGGCACGAGCCTCTCAACTGCTCCCCCGCGTGCATCGCGTGGTGTCGTTACTGAAGCGTTGGATACTGGGTACGCATCAAGGAGCCGTCAGCCACGAGCATCTCGACTACTACCTCGACGAATTCACCTTCCGCTTCAACCGCCGCAAGTCCAGAAGCCGAGGCAAGCTCTTCTACCGCCTGGTTCAGCAGGCCGTCGCCGTCCAACCGGCGCCCTACAAGTCGCTGGTCGGAGGCACCGCAACACGCGCTACGGACAACCACAACATGTAGGGGCCATTTCAAAATACCTGAGTCAAGTGAATACCCATCCAAGGCAATAATCGGTCGGCTCGGCGAGGCAGACCACTGGTATGACGAAGCAGGTCGTGAACCGTGATACCTTCCGCCGCTCGGCCAGCGAGGTCAGGACCAGAAAGATACTTTCTCACTGGGGCTTCTATGTCCAAGATTCCCTCTTGGTTCTTGGTGGAGCTTCCAAACGGCCAACGCCGTGAACGACTTGCTCACGGAAGCCAAATCCACAGGAGTTTCCACCGTCATCTGATCGCCACTGGCTAGATTTTTTGTTCCGAACGCCTTCAGGTGAACAGCATAGTCTGCCCGGACTGCTGCCACTGATAGACCGGGAATATCGTTCATTTCCATCTCGGCACGGATATAGTGTTTGATTGCAGGGGGAAGCTCGGTCGGGATGGACGGGTCACTGGCGGGCAAGGGCATCCCACTGAAAACCGCGAGAATCACCCGCAGGGAGGATGTGGGTTCCAGGTGATAACCCAGTCGTTGCGCAAACGCGACTCCGCCCTCGTAGAGCAACTGGCCGAGCAAACCAGACGTTCTCGTCATCGGCAAGGATAGTGTACCCGGTTGCGCTGCGATGCGACGCGTACGCCATCGGTGCTTCCGCCATCAACTGTTGGCGATCCAATCCTAACTCGTGTAGCTGCTAGGATTTAAGACTCAATTTCTGGTGAGCAGTCCTACCGTCGACCGGTCCAGGAGAAATAAGGAGTCTCAGTTGCACAAATGGGGAATGCCCGTTGTTCAGAAAAGCCGCCGCTGGAAGGGTCGGCCGCCACGGCTTCTACCGGACGAAAAGGGGAACGCGTCGTCGATACCGATGCCACACTTGCGGCAAGACCTTCTGCGCCAACACCGGGACGCCTTACCATTGAGTCCATCATCGCCGCGCGACCTTTGACGAGGTCGCCGCCCTGAGCGTCGAAGGCTTGAACAAGTCCGCCATCGCGCGCGTCAAGCGAATCGCCTGGAATACGGTCGATCGCTGGCTCGAACGGGCCGTCGACTCTTGTCATCGATTCAACGATCAAAGCATCACCGGCCCGGCTGTCGAGGCGCTTCAGGCCGAAGAGATTCGTACGATCGTCGGTGGCAAGCAACAGCCCATCGGGGTCTTCGCCTCGATCGACGTCTGGTCTCGGCTCTGGCCTTCGACGGTCGTCGGGAGACGGAGCTACCGAAACACGCTCACCCTCTTTCGAGACGTTGCGAAGCGCATGAATTTCGCACGCTTGCCGCTGATCGCCACGGACGGATTCGAGTTCTACGAAAAAGTCGTGCGGCGCGTCTTGGGGCCAGCCTGTCTCTGCGGCCAGGTGATCAAGACGCGGAGGAACGATCGCGTGGGCAGAGTGGAGCAAAGAATCAGGATCGGCACGGCCTGGCGATGGGAACACGTCTGGCGTGAGTGCGAGGACTCGGCGACACTGAACACGTCGTTCGTCGAACAGCTGAATTCCACGATCCGACAGGGCTCGGCGTATCTTTTTCGGCGGACGCTCTGCTGCGCGCGACGGAGGGAGCGCCTGGAAGTACACCTCGAGCTGTTACGCCGCTATGACAACTTCGTGAGGCCTCACGGGGCGCTGAAATTCGGACGAGAGGTCAGGACACCAGCCATTCAGGCGGGTCTGACGAGGTGGCGGCTAACGTTCAGGGAGATCTTCTCGTCGAGGATCGTTTTGCTGGCGTGGGAGAAGGTCAAGTCGGTGTTCGCCCACTTCACGATCTTGGTCAATGTCGACGATAGGCGAGTGAAACTGGCGGTGTAGCAACACTCGATGGCGGAAGCACCGCCGGCAGACTGCCGTTCGTGGGGGAGCGCCAAGAGGCGGTTCTCTACGGGATCACCAACGAGGAGCCGGAGCCGGTTACCGCCCAGCGAGCGGGGCTGCCACTGGAACTGGAGTGGATCATCGGCAAGACTCTGGCGAAGGACCGAGAGGAACGCTATCAACATGCCGAAGATCTCCTCGTCGACTTGCGTGGCCTGCAGAAGAAGCTCGCATCCGGCAAGTCCACCATTCTCAAGGCGCAGGCTGGGACTCAGACGGCAGCAACCCAGCCGGCACAGACGGGACAAGGCTCCCCAGGTCCCTTGGCTCGGTACAGGAAAAATATCGAGCGCGTGCAGCAGCGCAAGCAAGCCATGCTTCTCGGAATCGCGGCCCTTGGCGTGCTTTTCGGGCTGGCGTTCGCGTCTCTCTGGCTCTTCTCCCCAGATTCTGTCGCCGAAACTCCTGTACGGCGATTCTCGTTTTCCCCCGAGGGTCTCACCGGCGGCGGCATTTCTCCCGATGGCAAGTACGTCCTTTATTGGGTCGAAACGGGGGCCAGAAGGAACGGGAGGCCGGGTACGTCCTCTCGCTAGACTCTCTCCGGGTCTCTGGAGGGAACGAACGCAAGCGGGACCCGGACCGGAAGCACGCCTGCCACGAGAGGGGACCCAGACGCAAGGAAGGGGGTACCGACCCTCGGGTTCCGGCCTTCATCGGGAGTCCCGAGCGCACGCCTGTTTGCAGGCGTGCCGTGTCGTGAGCGCGCGAAATTCTGAAAATTTCCAGAAAAATAAAAAAGTAGAAAATCCGACGCGGGGAAGGGACGCGAGAGGCTCGGAAGAACTCCCATAAACCGCCGTCAGGAGCCCGTCAGGCCCTCTCCGGACCCCCTCCCGGTACCTGGGGCTTCCCTTGCGGTGGAACGGCTCTAACACGCTCTCACAGGAGCATCGCGGACGGCTTCCGTCGCCACTTCCTCTACCGTCTCTTTCGTGCCTTCTTTCCCCTTAGCAGCGGCGTGGCTGTATACTGTGACGGTGCCAGGGCCAAAATGGAAATCTGGGCTGAGACCACGTTTTGTTTGAGCAAAGTGAGGGGGCCGCTTCCACAATCCAGTGGCTATTGAGTTTCAGCAAGGAGAATCAAGGTGTCATCTGAAAGAGTCAGAAAGTTACTTATCGCGTTCGTCCTAACGGCCACGCTGGTCTACGTGATTCGTCCCGCGAACACGGCACCCACACGCGACCCGCAGGCCTTGGTGACGGAGATCGCTAGCAAGGAGAAGATTCAGCTCACCCCCGTTCCGCACCTGAAAGGTACGGCTCCCCTCAATCTGCCATCCGAAGTGCTGGCTATCCAGTACGAGCAGATTCAGAACTACTTTCTGAAGGCAATTAGCAAGGCCCGCCGTGAACGAGATGAACTCTGGAAGCCCGATTTCTCCTCGGCGGAGGCCTACCGCCGATCGACGCAGCCTCATCGCGACCGTTTGCGGGAAATGTTGGGTCTGGTAGATCTCCCCTCGCACGGTTCGGCGCAGACGGCCGTACTTTCCGGCGGGGATGTTCACATCGAGAGCGTCACGATTCCCCTCGACGGAGAGTTTGCGGCGCGAGGCTTGGTGTTCTCTCGCGGTGGCCGTGGCAAGGCGATTGTTGTGGCAATCCCTGATGCTCAGCAGACGCCGGAGGAGTTCGAGGGCATCAGCGAAGGCAGCTCCGCAACTTGGCTGGCGACTTTGCTGAATCGAGACGTAGTGGTCTGTATCCCACAGATGATTGAGCGCACCGAAGACCACACCATCGCCCAGCTCGCGGTTGGGCAACGTATGAGCCGAAGACGTCTGCTGCATCGCCTCGGGTTCATCGTCGGACGTACTCTCGTTGGCATGGAAGTGCAACAAGTGTCGGCGTTACGCCGCTACCTGGCTGAGCGGTTCAACGTACGGCCCGCGGCTGTGATGGGACAGGGCCAAGGCGGGATGACAGCTCTCTATGCTGCCGCCACGGATCCGGAATGGCAGAGTGCCGTTGTCATCGACTATTTTCAACGGCGAGAATGGGCCTGGGAGGAGCCGGTCGATCGGATGCTTTATGGGCAGATCAAGGAGTTCGGAGATGCCGAGGTCGTCGCTCTGATTGCGCCACGCGCGCTGACGATCCTTACGTCTCACGGCGGTCCGGTGAGCGTGGAGAGCGTAACGCCAGAACTGCAACGAGCAAGACGGTTCTATGACGGTCTGTCAAAAGGTGGCGCACTCGCGGCGGATCTAGTAAGAGCCGAGGTGCTCGATGAGGCGGTGGCACGTATTGCAGGCGATACTAACGCCGATAAGAAACGCGCCCCGATTGTGTTCAGCTTGACCGTATCTCACAACGAAGTCCAGAAGGCACGCAACGAGCACTTTCACTCAATGCACGAGTACCTCCGCCAGCTGAACCGGGAAAGCGACCAGGTACGAATAGACCGCTGGGATCTTGAGGGTACGTCCCCTAGCGAACGCGCTGCCAAGGCAGAGCAGCTACGGGCGGAACTGCGAAAGCTCATGGGAGTAACCGGACCTCCCGAGGTTCTTATAAATGCGCGGACCCGCTTGATCCGCGTCACGGACCGCTTCGCGGCGTATGAAGTGCTGCTCGATGCGGCTCCCGACTTGCAGGTGTATGGGCAGCTGTTGGTTCCCCGTGACATCGATGGCCGCAGGCCGGCCGTCGTTGTGCAGCATGGATTGGGCGGGGAGCCTCGGGACGTCACGGGATTAGGGGTGGATGCAGACACGGTGTATCACGAGTTCGCCCGCAAGATAGCTGAGGAAGGATACGTGGTCTTTGCACCCTATATCACGACGACGTTGCCTACGACGGTTACCAACCGGCTGGTAAGGCAGGCCGCGATGCTCGGCCGTATGCGAACGAGTGTCGAGTTTCTTAAGCTACAACGGATCGTGGATTTTCTACAGAGCCTCCCGGTGGTGGACAAGGATCACTTGGGCTACTATGGCCTTTCCTACGGCGGCTATGCCGCGATCTGGATGCCGCCCCTCGAACCGAGGCTCAAGCTGACGGTCATTTCCGGTCATTTCAACGATTGGCGGAACAAGATCACCAACGAAGTTTGGCGCGGAAGTTATATGCGGCATCCGGACGAAGACTTCTTCAACTGGGATGTATTGCGGCGCTTCACGCATCGCGAGCTGATTGCTGCCATGTGGCCCCGGCCGGCCATGGTCGAGTTCGCCGAACGCGATGGAACCACAAAGCCGGAGTGGCACGCGCGGGCTTGGAACGAGGTGGAGCAGTGGGCGAAGGCTTGGGAGGTGCCGGATAAGTATGTGCGCGATCATTTTGATGGTGTTCACGAGATCCACGGCGTGAAGGCCATTAGCTTCCTCGACCGTTGGCTCCGTCCCGAGCAAGCTTCCGGCCGCGACTATGTCTACGATTTGCGGCACGGGATCAAGACAAATCAGAGTATCACCGAGATTGGGGAAGGCACGCTTCCCTTTGTCTCCATGGACGTCGATGCAAGCGAAGAGACACGCGTGCGTGGCACGTTCAACGTTGCGGCCACGGATCCGAACTTCCGCGGCTTCGCGCTCAAAGTCTCAAGGGCGGGAAATCCAGGACCTCTCGTGATGCGGTTTGGAGCCAGCGAAGGAGGCAACGACATCGGCGAAGCTCGCTTGGCATCCACCGAGATTCTTCCCCTCTATGATCTACGCTACGAGGCGCGGGTTCCCGCAGTCCGACTGGACCCGAACGTCCTCTACCACTTCGAAGTCAGGGCCGAGTCCGGTTCGAGGTACGAGGCCGATCACTACGTGTTATATGGTCCTCGGCCTCTGGGCGGGAAGGCCTATCCACAGCATTTTGGTCTTTCCTTCGATGTCTTGACGGGGAACGAAGCGAAGACCGTCCAGCATCGCGAGGACCGCTTCGAGTTCGCTCGCCGTCTTATGAGTTCCTACGAGGGCGGCGAGCCCGTTGGCAAGCTCGATTCTGGACCGCGTGAGGGTGAGGTCGAGATCACTTCGCAATGGATCATCTACACCGGCGAGAGTTCCGGCGAAGTCATCGATGCGGCGGAGGAGGATCTGCGGGAGTTCCTCAGCAAGACGATGAACGTCAACGTTGGTTCGGCCCGCAAGGGTGGGAAGCGGAGCATTGAACTGTGGGTGGAATCGGAAGTGGAAGGCGTGAATTCCTCCGAGGGTTTTCGTATCGCTGCGACGAAGGATCGGGTCGTGGTGAGTGGAACGACACCACTAGGCGTCATGCGTGGCGTCTACCAGATGGAGGAGGACATGCGGGTCCGCAGGGGGCCCTTCGTTTCCCGGGGAAGCATCCTTAAGAACTCCCGCTTCCCCATTCGGCTGACGATGCCTTTCCTCTCCGGAGGCGCCAAGTACACCGAGACATCACGGCCCCTCGAGTATACGGATGGGCTCTTGCGGCGGATCTCTCACGATGGTTTCAACGCGATCTGGCTCTGGATTAACACCGAAGAGGCAACGATGGACTCCAGGATCTTTCCGGAGTTCAACGAGCCCGACGCCGCCCGCCGCTTTGAACGTCTCCGCGACGTAACCGAGCGAGCCCGCCGTGTTGGCATTGATGTTTACCTCTATCTTGCGACCGGCTATCACCATCACTTGCCAGGCAACGCCTACCGGTTCTTTGACCGTCATCCGGAAATGCGCGGCTACGGTTGGGGCATTCCTCTGTGCACTTCAAACAAGAAAGTGCGGGACTACTACGCAGAGACCGTTAAGACGATATTCCGCGAAGTTCCGGTAGCGAAGGGACTGATCGTTATCTATGACAGCGAGGGGTTTTATTACTGCGGCAATAATAACCGGCGACGGTTGCAGTGCCCACGCTGCCGCCACCACAGCCAGCCGTATCTCGCCGATCAACTTCTGCGGACCTTGTACGGAGCCATGAAAGAGCAGGGAGGTGCGGACAAGGAATTCATCGCTTGGAATTATGACAACGAGTCCGAGTGGGTCTACGAGACGTTGCCGCTGCTGCCCAAAGACATCATGATCGAGAATAACTTCGCAAAGGGAGCGATTGTCGAGCGGGATGGCATCCGGCATCGAACAGGCGATTACAACATTACAAGCGTGGGGCCGCCTGCCCTCTTCGTGAAGTTGTATGAAGCGGCTCGAGCGCAACAACTGCGCTTTATCGCGAAAACAGAGCACGCGATTAGTCAGGAATTCATTTTCACGCCGTACATCCCGGCCATGGAGCAGTTCTTCCGGCGGATTGAGAAGATTCGGGAGTTTGATTTAGCAGGGTGGTTTGGTAACTGGAGTCACTATGGATACACGCCATCACCAAACGCCCGGTTGATTCGGGAGATGTCGTTTGACCCTGCTCCGTCGATGGAGGATGTGTTGCGACGTCTGGCGTTGCGAGACTTCGGGTCCGCAGCGGCGCCTCATGTCTTGGCGGCGTGGCATCAGTTCAGCGAGGCTATACGGCAGTACCCATACTCGGACGATGTAGCAAGGCTCCCCGGTCCGATTCAGAAAGGCCCAAGCCAGCCGCTCTTTCTCGACCCGGAGGTGGAGAGCTTCGGCAGATGGCGGGCCTGGCAGAATGACCTAGAGTGGGCAGAGCCTTGGGGGCCGGAAATCACCGCCAAGTATCTTGGAAAGGTACAAGAAGGTTTTGCTCGCGGTATCGCTGATCTGAAAAGCGCCCTCCAGGTAGCGGAGGGCCCGGACCGCGAGGCTGTCGAGTCGCTCTGGAGGGTGGCAAAGACGATCGACAGCTCTCTGGTCTCGACGCTTCACCTAATGCGGTGGATTCCTCGGCGGGATGAGTTTATGTCCGCGGAAACAGCGGAGTCGCGCCGGGAAGAGCTGCGCTCGCAACTCGCGGGAATCGCGGCGAAGGAGCGTGAAAACGCCCTTCAGATCCTGCCAGTTCTGGACCAGGATTCGCGCCTCGGCTATGCATCCGCGGGTGGAGGGGTCGTCAGGGGCGGTCTGTTTTCTCCGGCTCTCGTACGTTGGAAAATAGGCCACATCGACGACCTGCTGCTGCGCCGTCTTCCGATGGCGATGAAGCGGGCGCCAATTGAGGAGAAGCATTTCTAGAGTGATAGACCGCGAAAGGCTGGCCGTGTTCTCGATTGAGGGGAAGCGACCTGCCCTTCGAAGAAGCGATACGGAAGTGGACCTGGAAGGTCTTGCAGGGGTTGTTACACCACACCGAGGCCGGGACCCGTAAGCGCGCCGGTCTTCATTCTTCCGTCCCGCACCGTAAAGAGACCAGGAAAGCGGTCTTTCCAAGGATCATTTGCTCCTGGAATGAACTGGCGGGCATTCGCCTCGATCGCGGCTACTGGGCCCAGGGCTTTCTAGGGCTTTAGGGCCTTCCAGGCCTTTCGGGGACCGGAAGCTGTGAAAAAATGCTAAGACAGTCAGCCGCGCATCACCTAAGTCCTTGCGAATCAGAGCGCGTTTCGCCAGCGCTTGTGACAGTCCCGATTTTTTCACAGCTTCCAGAGCCCGATAGCAGCCTTGAATGGACGCCCCGGAACCCAGAAATCAGGAGCCTTTCGGGGCTTTCGGGAGCGCGTGACGAGAAGATCGGCTACAAGCTCATCAATGCGCGTTCGGAAACCGCCGGGGAGAAGCCAAGCTTCCGGGCCGCGTTGCGGGAGCGCCGGTGTCTCGTGCCCGCCAACTGGTTCTACGAGTGGAAGGGGGACCGGGGAGCGAAGATCCCCCATGTGATCCGGCGGTGTGACGGTGGGCTGTTTGCCATGGCGGGCTTGTACGAGACGTGGCAGCGGCCAGACGGCGGGACCCTCCGGACGTTCACCATCTTGACGCGCTCGCCGAATTCGCTAGTGGCTTCCATTCACGACCGCATGCCGGTGATGCTCCGGGAGGGCGAAGAGAGTACGTGGCTTTCGTCCGAGACCGATCCGGGACGTTTCTTGCACGAGGCCGAACCGTATCCGGCGGGCGACATGGAAGCCTATCCCGTCTCGCGGCTGGTGAACTCGGTTCGGAATAATTCTCCGGAGTTGATACGGCGCTTACTGGGAGCCTAAGAATAGCCCGCTAGAGAGCCGCCCTGAGCCGTTGCGCGGGCTGCTTCAGGCCCCAGAGACCCCACCTTGCGCCCTTCGCGGCCCCGTGGTACAACCAAAGCGGCCCCAGCCGGTGTGAGAGCACCGACTGGAGCCTAACCAGCCACACGATACTCGGTCGGATGTCGTATGGACGGTTCAAAGCGCAATATCCATTGGATGCCGGCGTCCGGAGTTGGGATGCGGAAAATTCCGGCGGCGCTTTTGGCGGCGGAGCGGCGGCAGTGAGCGACCTCGCCTGTCTGCGAGCGGGGCGACCGTTCAGGCCTCCATCTTTTGCTCAGCGGCATTGAAACGCATCCTCTTGCCGGTGCGCAGGGATTCCATGGCCATGGCAAGCGCGACGGCGGTGTAGGCGCCTGCCTCGACCGGGGCGTTGGGGTCTTTGCGCGACTGGATGCTGGCGAGGAAATTCTCGACATGCTGTGTCGTCGAACGCCCGAAGGTGCCGTAGCGAATGTTCTCGATGGATGGCTTGATCTCGAGTTCACTGGTCTGGGGATAGAGCACGTGCGATTCGCGCGAAACGTCGAAGCGTGCCTTATCGCCGCAGAACTGCTTCATCTGGTCATGCGCCGCGTTGTAGCGCATGGCCTTGTAACCGAGGGTAAACACGGCGATGTAGTCCTCGGGGTATTCGATGATCATTGTCGTCGTGTCGGGGATCTCAAGTCCCTCAATATGGACCTGGCCCCCCGAGCAGGTCACCGCCGACGGGAATTTCGAATTCATGTACCAGCCAATACAGTCGATGATGTGGGCGCCCTGGCCGACGGTGAGCCCGCCGGAATAGTCGTGAAACCAGTACCAGTTGCGGAACCGAAACGCGTCGAAGTCGCGCTTGGGCGTCGTGCCCAGCCAGCGCTGCCAGTCGAGGCTGCCCTTCACTTCCGCCTTGCGGGGGCGCGAGAGGTTGTTATACCACCAGGAGTTCACGAGGCGAATCTGGCCGAGCTGGCCCGATTCCATGACTTGTTTGCCTTCGCGGAAAATATCGTAGCTGCGGCGCTGCGTGCCCACCTGCACGATGCGCTTGGTGCGGCGCACGGCATCAATCATCTGGAAAGCTTCCTCGACGGTGTGGCACATCGGTTTCTCGACGTAGACATCCTTACCAGCCTCGCAGGCGTCGATGGTGATCTTGGCGTGCCAGTGATCGGGTGTGGCCACGATCACCGCGTCGATATCTTTGTTTTCCAGCAGACGCTCATAGTCTTTGTACGTCTTGGTGCTCGTCCCCGCGGTTTCGGCGCCGAGCTGGAGATTCTCTTCGTAGATGTCGCAGACCGCCGCGGTGGAGGCCTTGGCGTTTTCCTTGAAATATCTGGTGAGGGTGCGGCCCCGGCCGCCGGCGCCGATCGTGCCAATGACGATCCGGTCATTGGCTCCTTTCACTCTGCTTGCCGAAAGCGCGGTCAGGCCGGCGGCGGCTGATTGATGGATGAATGTTCTGCGCTGCATGGGTCCTCGTTGCTGTCGCGAGTTGCGAAATTTCGTCGGCTCGATGATCGCCAGGGCGGGGGGTTCCGTCCGCTGGGTCCATATCTTCTGGGTCCAGAGTAGGGCAGGGAAGAACGAATGTCAAACGCCGGTGACCGGGTGAGGGGCCGGCCGCGGGGATGGAATGGAGCGGCGACGTGATATTGGATTTTCCTTTCCGATGGAAACCCGATCGCGACAAGTACGTCTGTCTAGTGGAAGGGATGGAGCGAGCCAGGCTGTAGAGGCCGGCTCGGTAGTGATTCATCTCTTTTGATCTGTTCGGCGGCAAAGGTAAGGATAACTCAGGGCAGCGGCTTCCGATACCTCTCCGGGTCGTCTTAAAACCTCCTCCAAATGGCCTGGGTTGCCGGCCTTCGCCGCCGGCGGAATCTTTCGATCGGACCTCGTAACCGGGACTAGCCCTGAATCAGCGGTTGTGCGTGCGCCGCCGTGTCAAGGCACAGTTCGAGAACCTGTCTCGTCTCTCTTGGATCGATGATCGCGTCGGTATAGCCCCGGGCCGCCGACCATTTCGCATTGAGGGATCGCTCATAGTCAGCTCGTGTCTTCTCGATCGCGTCGCGCAAGTCCGCCCCTGGCTCCGAGCCTTTCGCCTTAAGGCGATCGAGTTCCGCCCCGAACATTGCCTGGACCGCTGATTCGCCCTCCATGACTCCGACTCGGGCGGTGGGCCAACTGAAAATGAAATCCGGGTCAAACCCCTGTCCCGCCATGGCGTAGTAGCCCGCGCCACTAGCGTGGTTGAGCGTCACGACGATTTTCGGCACGCGGGCGCAGGCCATGGTCTCAACCATGGCCGCGCCGGCGCGAATGATGCCGCTCTGCTCGGCCTCGGGGCCCACCATGAAGCCGGTGACGTCCTGCAAATACACCAGCGGGATGCCGTTGCGGTCGCAGCGTTCGACGAATTCCGAGATTTTGCGCGCGCTCTCGGTGTAGATGATGGCCCCGATACGGGGCTTGTCGCCTCCCACGAATCCTCTGCGGTTCGTAATGACACCGACCGGCCGGCCGCCGATTCTGGCGCCGGCGCAGAGCACCTCTGGAGCGAAATCCGCCATAAATTCGAGATATCCTTCCCTGTCGACTACCCGGAAGATCACTTCTTGGATGTCATAAGGCAGGCGATGATCCGCTGGCAGCACCGCGGAGATGTCGCCGGGGTTCAGCGGCGGTTCGGTGCTTGCTGGCCGTTTCGGCACCGGCGGACGCGGCAGGTCGGCCACGATCTGGCGGATCATCTCCAAGCAATGGCGGTCGTCTTTCGCCTTGTAATGCGCCACGCCGCTGACGCGGGTGTGCATCGCCGCGCCGCCAAGCGACTCGGCGTCCACCGTCTTGCCGATGGCTCCCTTGACCAGGTTGGGTCCGCCGAGCCCCATAAAGCTCGTCTTCTCGACCATGATCATCACGTCGCTGAGCGCGGGCAGATAGGCACCGCCCGCGATGCAGGGTCCCATGACGGCCGAGATCTGCGGCACCTTAAGAACGCGACGCATGAGAGCGTTGTTGTAGAAGATACGTGCTCCCCCGTACTGGCCCGGGAAGATGCTTTCCTGAAACGGCAGGTTGATTCCCGAGGAGTCGACCAGGTAAAGGATCGGCACCCGGCAGCGCATCGCCAGTTCTTGCATCCGAACGATCTTGGGTACCGTCTCGGGCCACCATGCCCCGGCTTTGACGGTGGCGTCGTTGGCGACGATCGCCACCGGACGTCCGCCGACTCTGCCGACGCCGGTGACGACGCCCGCGGCCGGCGCCTTGCCGTCGTAGCGGTCCCAGGCGACGAGCAGTCCGATTTCGAGGAAGAGCGAATCGGGGTCGGTCAGTGCGGCGATTCTCTCCCGGGCGGTGAGCCGGCCGCCGCGATGGTGCTTGGCGATCCGTTCCTGGCCACCGCCTTCACGCAGACGCTCCTCGAGTTTTCGAAGCGGATCGGTGAGCGCCCGCATGTGAGAGGCGCGCGCGGCGCGTTCGCGCGCGCCGGGCCGGGTGATGCCGGGTTGGGGCTGAAACGCGGTCTTCATGCCGGATCTTCGGAGAACACCTAGCCGCCCGTGGCACAAGTGCGCTCATGCGAAAATGGGGGACTGCCATCCGATTTTCGCTCGTTGAACCGCCTCAGTTTCAGCACAATTCAAAGGCGAAATTCGGTGGCTGTACCCTTTTTTCGCCTAGCCGGACTTGCGCCAAAGGCTCCTTGGATCGTATCACGCACCGGAGGTCTGGCCGCGCGGCGGCGCGTGCGTTGTCTTTCGCGGGGAGTCCATCGTCGTCCGCAGGGAGGCGGCCGTAATCTCGATCACTTTCGGCAGGCTGTAGATTGTCGATGCATAGTGGCCGCATTCGTGTGTGCAGAAGCAGCCGTTCGCGGCGTGCCGGGCAACCTCGGCGGCTCGGTCGCCGAACCACAGCCGGCTGAAGTCGTAGTCCACCTCGCGCAAATTGCCGAGGCGGCTGTTGTTGATCTCACACTCAACGACGTCGCCGTTGCTGTAGATGACGCAGGCCAGCCGTCCCGCTACGCAGGAAAACTGAGCCCGGCCCTCGGTGAGGGTCCGCTCGATGCCGCGCCGCACCTGCTGGTCGAGCAGATGACTCGCCGGACCGTAAGCGTTCAGACCCGAGCGCGAGGGCCGGGACTCGAGAAAATCCTGCTCCATCCGCTCGATCAGTTGACGATAGATCCGCGGGTCGACTTCGGTTTGCGACGGGTCCAGCGGGTTGCCGCGGCAGTAGTTGAACGAAACGCCGTCGGGCTGAAAGATTCGCAATAGATCGTCGTAGATCTCTATGATACGGTCCTGATTGTCTTTCATGACGGTCGTCAGGGTGTGGACGATCAAATTCGGCCAGCGCTCGCGAAGAGGCCCGATGGCCCGGAGGGTTTCCATCATCCGCGCCAGGGCGTTCTTCTTGCCGCGCAGGCGATCGTGAATTTCGGGGTCGGTGTGATCGACGCTCAGGTTGAGATGGAAGCGCATCCGCGGCGCTTGGGCGAGCGTCCTCTCAAGCGCGGCGACAACACGCGCGGTGTGTTGCCCGTTCGTGGGGACATAGAGGTTCGTGACGTGGTTCGCGCGCGCGGCGGACAAGAAGATGTCGGGCAGATCGTCTCGCAGAAACGGCTCGCCGCCCCCGATGAACAGGTTGTAGATTTCCCCCATCGACTGAAGGGTTTTCTGAAACTCGTCGAGACGAAAGTCGAGATTCGGTTTCGGGTTGAGTTCGTCCCAGTAGTAACAATGGATGCACTTCTCATCACAACGGGTCGTGACATACAGGGTCACAAAAGGCGGCGTGATCCGCCGGCCGCCCCGCGTTTTCCACTTCGTGCGAAGCAGGTGGGGGAGGAAGGAGCGGGGTTGCTGGGAACGCATGTGGACTGGCCTCTCCATCGACGAACCGAGGTCTTAGCATAGCCCAGCCTGGACCGATGCGCGGCGGGGGGCGGGGGCTACTCTTTCGTTACGGTTTCGTCGAGGTTGAGGATGGTGCTGGCGATGGTCGTCCAAGCGGCTAGTTCGACCGGGTTGAGCTGCTTGTTCCGGGGCGAGTCGCCGACGCTGAGCAGATCGATGGCTGCTTGTTCGTTTTGGCGGAACTCGTCGAGTTGTTTCTGGAACAGTGTCAGCAGTACCTGGCGCTCTTGCGGGTTCGGATCCCGGGCCAGGGCACGGCGGTAGGCGAACCGCAGACGGCTGGAAGGGGCATTGCCCGCCTGCGTCATCATTCCCTCGGCTAGGATGCGCGAGGCCTCGATATAGGTGGGGTCGTTGAGCAAGACGAGCGCTTGCAGGGGCGTGTTGGTGCGCGCCCGGCGGACGGTGCACTTTTCGCGATCTGGAGCATCGAAGGTCGCCAGTGTCGGCGGCGGCACGGTTCGCTTCCAGAACGTATACATGCTGCGCCGATAAAGATCCGCACCGCGGCTAGGGGAATACACTTGGGCGCTGAAACGGTCGCCGAAAGACATCTCTTTCCACAGCCCCGGGGGCTGATAGGGATACACGCTGGGGCCGCCGATTGCGGTATTCAGGAGTCCGCTGATGGCGAGGGCGTTGTCGCGCACGATCTCGGCGGGAAGCCGAAAGCGCGAGCCGCGGGCAAGCAGGCGGTTTTCCGGATCTCGCCCGGTCCCCTCTTTGGTCGCGCGGGAGGACTGCCGGTAGGCGGCGGAGGTGACGATGAGCCGCTGCATGGCCTTGACATCCCAGCCCGTGCGCACGAACTCGGTGGCGAGCCAGTCGAGCAGTTTTGGATGAGAGGGAGCCTCGCCCTGCGAACCGAAATCTTCCGATGTCTTGACGATGCCGGTTCCGAAATACATCTGCCAATAGCGATTAACGGCCACACGGGCGGTGAGAGGATGCGCGGGGTCGACCAGCCACTGGGCGAGTCCGAGGCGATTGGCCGGGGCGCCCGAGGGCAGCGGAGGCAGCACGGCGGGAACACCGGGCGTAACCTTGTCGCCCTTATTACGGTAGTCGCCACGGCCGAGGATGAAGCTGTCGCGGGGCTTCTCCATCTCGGTCATCACCATGGCGGTTGGGATTTGCCGGTCAAGCTGGTCCCTGCGCTTCCGCATGGAAGTGAGCTTGGCGTAGGTTGCGCGGTGTCGTTTGGAGGCGTGGTGTGTGAGGTAGTAGTCGCGCAGTTTTTGGGCTTGGGACTTGCAACGGCGCTCGGCTTTAGAGGTTTTTTTCTGTTTCTTGTCTGGATTCTGTTCCGCGTTGTCTGACTTGGGTTCGGCCAGCAGGTCGCCGAACTGGGCGCAGGGGTTGCCGCTGGCGCGGGCGGCGAGCAGCACCCGCAAGGGCTCGTGTACCGCGAGTTGGGTGATTTCGGATGGCGTCAACAAGCGGCCGTAGACGCGCAGGTCGTCGATATCGCCTTTGAACGGCTTGCCAATCGCTCGGTCGCCGATGGCCAGAGGGCTGTGGTTGGCGATGGAACCGTCGAGGGTATCGCGGACGGTGATGGTCTTCCATGGCTCGCCGTCGATGAATAATTTGACTCCCGTGGCCTTGCCGCCGCCGTCGTAGGAAATGGTGAGATGATTCGTCGCGCGGTTGATGATTTTCTTGACCGACTTGACCTCAATCACGTTGCCAGGCGACTGGTGCGCCAGGCGGATGTAGAGCGTGTGGCCGCGCTTGAAGTTCGGCAATTTCGTGGCGCGGTCGATGTAGATTTCCAGCCCGCGGCGCGAGCCGGGATCGCCGATCTTGTGCAATACGGTCTTGGCAGTCTTGCGAATGGTGCGCATCCAGAAGGCGATGCTGAAGGCGTGATCGCCGATGGCCTTGATGTCGGCGAATTCCGCCTGTGTCTCGCCGCTGAACCGGGCGGCGCGGCCGGCCGGGCCGTCCTCATAGGTGATTTCCCCGCGGGTTGTCTTGCCGTCTTGCCCGCCGCCGGCCGGAGAGGCGGAGACATCGTCGAGGTTTTCTTCGAATGTGTAGTGGGCTCGCAGGCCGCCGGCGGGGGCGGCGGGGATTTCGGCGAGCGCATCGGCGAGCCACTGCTGCTCCAGCGGGGCGACGACGGCGTTGGATAGTTTCTTCTTGGCTTGCTCGATGTCTCGTTCTAGTTTGTCGAAGCGGCGCTGCTGCGACGAGGTGCCCAGCCGCAGCATGGGGGCGGCATTGCCCTTAGTGCCGTCGAGGCCTTTCTCGGGAATGGTGTTGAAGAAGGCATAGAAAGAGTAGAAGTCTCGCTGCTGGATGGGGTCGTACTTATGGTTGTGGCAGCGCGCGCATCCCATGGTTATGGCCATCCAAACGGTGGCGGTGGTGTCGAGGCGGTCGATGACGTATTCGTTTTGATACTCCTCGGGGATCGCTCCGCCCTCGAAGTTGATCATGTGATTACGGTTGAAGCCGGTGGCGATTTTCTGCTCGCGGGTCGCGTTGGGGAGCAGGTCGCCGGCAAGCTGCTCGATCGTAAAGCGATCGTAGGGCATGTTGCGGTTGAAGGCGTTGATGACCCAATCGCGCCAGCGCCACATATCACGGTGGGAGTCGATGTGATAGCCGTGCGTATCGGCGTAACGCGCCAGATCGAGCCATTCCATGGCCATGCGTTCGCCGTAGTGGGGCGAGTTCAGCAGCCGCTCGACACGCTTCTCGTACGCGTTGGGTGACGAATCCTTGAGGAAGGAGTCGATCTCTTTCGGGGTGGGCGGCAGCCCGGTGAGGTCGAAGGTGACGCGCCGCAGCAGGGTCGCCTTGGCGGCTTCGGGAGATGGCTCGAGACCCTCGCGGTCGAGGCGGGCGAAGATGAAGTTGTCGATCGCGTTCCGCGGCCATGCCGCGCTCCGCGATGCCTGCTCGACCTTCGGAGGCTCCGGGCGCTGGGGTGTGACATAAGCCCAGTGTGTTTGCCACTCGGCGCCCTGGTCGATCCACCGGCGGATGGTTTCGATCTCGCCGGGGCTCAGCGTCCGATTCGCCGCGGGCGGCGGCATGCGGGCGATGACGGTCTCGTGGCTGATGCGCTGATAGAGGCGGCTCTCGGCTGCGTTGCCGGGAAGGATGACGGCTGAGCCGCCGCGATCGGCGAATGCTCCTGCTTTGGTGTCGAGGCGCAGGCCGACCTGGCGCTGCTGGTCGTCGGGTCCGTGACAGGCGAAACATTTGTCGGAGAGGATGGAGCGGACCTGGCGATTGAAGTCCACGCGCGCGCCGGTGCCGGGCGGGGCTGGGGGTGGGGGCGGGGCGGCGGACGCGGGCAGGAACGCGCAGGCAAGTGTGAGGAGAAACCTAGGGGCGAAAGGAAGTTTCATGACGAACCTCCGCGTGCGACCAGGTGCGGGCTAGCTCTATCTTACAGATCGGCGGGCCGGCGAGGGTAAGGCAGGTGAGGGACGCGCTGCGTGCGTGGGAGCTGCGATGGGAGCATCTGCCCCGTGGCTCAATGGAGAAAAGGTTCGAGGTCGAGGCCGAAGCCCGGCTGGCCGGAAGGCAGCACATAGCCGTCGGGTTCGGGCAGTAGCGTGACCGCGCGAGTGAGCGAGCGGCGTTCGGCCTCGATTTGACGCGATGGGCCGATGCTCTCGGCGAGCGGCGCGTTGGCTGTCGCCATGATGAAGTGCAGTCCCCAGATCGTGCCGCCCTGATGGGGGATGACCGGGATACCGCGTTCGGCGGCCATGGCGGCGATGCGCCGGATTTCGGTCAGCCCGCCACACCAGTTGATATCGGGCTGCAGGACGTCGGCGCCCTCGTAGTCGAGCAGCCGACGGAAGCCCCAGCGCGTGTATTCATGCTCTCCGGTGGCGATGCGCGTGGAGGTGATATCACGGTTGATGCGGCGATAGCCCCAGTAGTCGTCGGGCGGAAGCAATTCCTCGATCCAGTACATGTCGTAGGGTTCCAAGCGTTTGGCCATTTCGATCGTGTAATCGGCGTCCCAGGCCATGTAGCAGTCGAGCATCAGCATCAAGTCGCCGCCGAGGGTTTCACGGCTGTTCTTGATGAGCGCCTCGTTCTTGCGCATGCCTTCGAGCCCGTCGGCGGGGCCATGTGGCGCGGCCAGTTTAACGCCCTTATAGCCGAAGCACGGATACCATTCAACATCGTTGCCCGTGGCGTAGGTTGGAATACGTTCTTTGATCTTGCCGCCGAGCAGTTGGTAGACCGGTTTGTTGTGCGCCTTGCCTGCGATGTCCCAGAGGGCAAGATCGATGGCGCTGATGGCCATCACGGTGACTCCGCCGCGGCCGTAGGGCAGAGAAACCCGGAATAGAATGTCCCAGAGGCGTTCGACGTTGAGCGGGTCTTCGCCAAGCAGAAGGCCCCGGAAGTGCTCTTCGATGATGAAGGCGGCCGCGCCTCCGCCGGCGGCCTTGCCCCAGCCCTTGATGCCCTGATTGGTCTCGATCTCGACCCACAGGGAGCGCATCTTCTCCGAGCGCCACGACGAGCGCTTGGCTTTGTATTCGGGGTAGATGGACATCGGATTGGCGATGACGGTGTTTTGTAGCCAGCCCCAGTAGTTTTCCGGCTCTTTCGAGCGCGGGTGGATGATGCGGACGGCGGTGATCTTCAGCTTGCTTGGCCCGCCGGCGGGAGCTGCGGCCGCGGAGGTCTCCGGCTGCTGCGCGAAGGAAAGCGCCGAACCGTCCATGGTGGCGAGCCCTCCCAACACGCTGGCGCCGCAGCGGCGGAGAAACCGGCGGCGGGATGAAGTCTGCGGGCGGGCGGCGGGCATCGGAAAACTCTCGGTCGAGGCGCTTTCGTAGTGTACAAGAAATTCGCGGCGGGACCCGGGGCTGGGACCTGGGGTGGGAGATGGCCGGGAGATGGAATGTTCTGTTTCGAGCGAGTCGCTCTTCCCTATCGCTTGCAAGGCTGGGAGTTGTAAGCTCGGAGCTGGGAGGGCGAACGCGAGTTGTAGAATGGCTCCAGGAGGCCACCACCATGCGACACACCATGCGGGGCGTATTCAGATCTAGCTTGCTATTGTTTTGGGTCGTGATGCTCGTGTCCGCGGCCGGTCCCAGTTATGAAGACGTAATGCGGCATCTTGAGAAGATGCGCGCCGAGCAGAAGGGCATGATGAATGTCGCGCCGGCCGAAGGGGAACATCTCAAGGGACTGGTTACCCAGCTTGGCGCGAAACGAGTTCTTGAAATCGGAACCTCGAACGGCTACTCCGGTATCTGGCTGGCGCTGGGCTTGAGAGAAACCGGCGGGAAGCTGATCACGCTCGATATCGACGAGGGGCGCTACCGGCTGGCCCAGAAAAACTTCAAAACGACCGGAGTGGCGCCGCTCATCGATTCGCGCCTGACCGATGCCCTCAAGGAACTCTCTCAACTTGACGGACCCTTCGATCTGGTTTTCATCGACGCCTGGAAGGCGGACTATCCGAAGTATCTCGAAATCATCCTGCCGAAACTGCGCTCGGGCGGAATCGTCGCGGCGCACAACGTCGACTCGCATCGAGAGGAACTGGCGGACTTTATCGATACAGTCAAGAATCACCCTGAACTGGAAACGCAGTTCGTCCGCAAGGGCCGGGCCGGTTTGTCGGTGAGCGTCAAGAAATAGCCGCTGGCCGGCTCCATCGGTGGGGGGCAGCCCGCTGACTTCAGCGCCTGGACGCTTAAGGGCAGGGAAACGATTTCACGTGCCAAGCGGCGTCCTTGGTTTGCTCGTTCCGCCTAGTCGAGTGGAAACAGCCGCTGCTCGAATGCGACCCGGATCGACTCTCCTTCCTCGAAGCCCTGGACGACAATCTCCGCGCCGTCGATGCGAACATCCGTCACTCCGCGAAAGCCCTCGGGGACCTCGGTGAGAATCGCCAGATAGCGAGCTGTCTGTTCGCCCTTGCCGTCGAGCCATCCGAATGCCGGCGTATCGTAAATCGTCGTCTGTTTAGCGTATTCCCGGGCCGTGCCGGCGATGCGGGTATTGCCGAACTCCATGCCGCGGGTCATGGTCTCGCCGTTCCAGGGAGGCGTCTTCAAGCGGCGGTTCTCTTCCCAGACCATCATCCAGGGGTAGTCGGCGCGCCGAAATACGTAGAGCATCATCAGGCGATGCTTCGTGTTGACGGCGGAAATGAAGGCGATGTCGCGCTCCGGGTCCAGCAGGAAATAGGCCATCTTGAGACTGGGAGCGCTGGGAGCAAATCGCCGGTAATCGTCTTCTCGCCGGCCGTCTCCGCCCACCGGCCAGTCGCCTAAGGGCTTGATGGTCTCGCTCTCCTCGTCCCAGGTGTCGCCGCGCGTCGCCGAAGCGTCGAAGAATGTCTCCTCCGGATCAACAAACGGCGGTCCGAACGTCACGTGCTGCACCCAGCCGAACGGCCGGTCGAGACTGAGCTTATTGCGAACGGTCTCTTCGACGTAGAGAATCGGCTGACCGGGCGCCAGTCGCATCGTGCGAGTGATCGAGGTTCCGGACTGAACAAGATCAAATCGATGTACCAACGACGTGTCGTCCTGGGAGACGAACTGGGCCGGAAGAATCGAGACCTCGCCGTGATAGGCCAGCCCGGCCTTGAACTCGGTTTTCGAGGGCGCGCCCCAGTAGTCGAAGCACAAGTTATGGCCCATGATGCCCGCCAGCAGCGCCGCCTCGGAGTCGGTGCCGTAAATGGCGCCGTGCTTGTCGCGGTCGTAGGTCCACGGGTCGATCGAGGGCCACGGCGGAACCCAGAGCGGATTCAGCGATTCTCCGGCGGCGGTCTTGGCGACGACCTCGGCGATGTGGCCGCCGCCCTGAAGCACCGTCACCCGCAGCCGGTCGTTTTCAAGCCGCCAAGCGGCCCGGCCGCGGAAGGAGTAGGAGTCTTGCTCTGGGCTCTTCATAGGGGACTTGGATTCGCAGCCGCCGAGCAGCGCCAGCGCCGCCAGCGTGGCAGGGAGGGCGGCAAAGCACGATCGGCCGCGCGGGCGCGAAGAAATGATGGAATGGCTCACAGCCGTCTATTATGCACGATTGGCCGCTCGATCTGGCAGCGGCTGGAATCCCGCGGCGTGGCCGCGATTCGCCACCGGGCTGGGCGCCCGGCTCCGTTCCCATGGTTGTCCGCCGCTCTTACTTGTCCCCGGCCGAACCCGCCGCAGGCTGCTCACGGTTTGTTGGCAAGAGCCGCCCTTGGGATCTTGCAGCCGATCGTGCCGGCGATGGCGGCGATATCGTATTCCCCCTGAAAACCGATCAACTGGTGGGCGGCCCAGGGTTCCAATCCGTACTCGCCGGTCAGCCAGTGCACCATGTCGGTGGTGGCGATCTTGAGAGCCTCGTTGAGTGTACCGCCCGAGTGGTTTCCGATGCTGATCAGGTAGCGGTCGTTGATGATGCGCAGCGTCGTGAGATGGGCCGCTTTCTTGAGGCCGATCGTGAACTCGACATCCAAAGACGTCTCGACGCCGGAGCCGACCGCTTCGCCGTCGCCCTGCACCGCGTGGCCGTCGCCGAACATCAGATACCCGCCAGGATGGTAGACGGGAATGAGAACCGTGGCGCCCTCACGGACTTCCTTGTAGTCCATGTTGCCGCCCCAATTGCCGGTGGGTCCCGAACGCGGAGCCTCGTCGCCGGCCGGCGGGACGCCGATACATCCCAGCAGCGGGCGCGCCTCGAACTCGAGCTTGATCTTCCGGCTCACCGGTTCCCGCATGCGAACCGTGTTGTTGCGAAGGTCGATCACCCAGGGAACGAGATCGCGCCGGCCTTCGATGAAGTTCTTCGGGCCCCCGAGCATCATCGCCTTGTCGTAGAGGTAGTCGTATCTCTCGTTGTCAAGATAGTCTTTGCTAAGCGCGTAGGCGCTGATCTGATACGAGGTGTATCCCCACGCGCGGTTGAGCCGGACTTTGTCGAGATGAACCACCAGGGCGTCTCCCGGCTCGGCGCCTTCCACATCGAAGGGGCCGGTCAGCGGATTGCCGTGCGTCTTGGTGCGCCGCACGTTCTGGTAGTCCCAGCCGGCCGAGTCCACCGTCTTGGTGATCACGCGGTCGCCGGGACGGAGGCGGGCCTCGACCCGGTGGTGCCGGTCGAAGGTGTGATGGTTGCGCTCATTGACGACACGGTGAACCTCGCTGAAGGCGGGGGCGCAAAGTACGGCGAGACAGACGAAAAACATTCTCAAGGGTGTTGTCATGGTAAGAACCTGTAGCTCTAATTTCGGTACGATCAAAGCGCGAAGTCCCGGCATCGCGCGGCTGGACGGCTAGCGATTCACTGGTCACGAGATGAATTTCCACAAGTTCCCCAAAGCACTGGGCGGGGCTTCGGGCTCCACCTTCAACCAGCATCATCTTACCGTGGCGAAAGCCGCCGCGTATTCGGCTTCGCTGGCGGTGTTCCCGGCGATGATCTTCATCGCCGCGCTGCTGTTCCGGGGCGCCTCGGCGGCGACGGTCCACGAGTTCTCCGAGACCCTGGGACATGTGCTGCCTCCAGGCGCGCATGAACTGCTGGCCAGCTATCTCACCCTGCCCGGCGAGCGGTCCGTGGAACTGCTGGCGGGCGCTGGCGTTGTTGCCCTCTGGTTCGCCAGCGACATGGTGGCGAGCATGATGCAAGCCTTCCACGCCTCCTACGGACTCAGCGACTCGCGTTCGGTGTGGAAGAAGCAGCTCTTAGCGACTGGGCTTGTTTTCCTCGCCGTGACGCCGGTGGGGATCGTGACGGGACTGATGGTGTTTGGCCACCAGATCGAAGTCTGGCTTATCGCCAGGCTGGGCAGTCAATGGTGGCTCCTGATGATGTCGGGCATTATGAGGCGCACGGTGACTTTCCTCGGCATCACGCTGATCCTCAGCATTCTCTACCGCCTGGGCGCGGGGGAGAAGCGAAGATGGCGAGATGTTTGGCCGGGAGCGCTGCTGGCGGGCGGGTTGTGGTTTGTGGCGACGGAGATGTTTACCTTCTACGTCCAGCATGTGGCCCGATACCGCGATCTCTACGGCAATCTCGCGACGGTCGTCGTTCTGCTGGTCTGGTTGTATGTGGTGGCTCTCATTGCTATGATCGGCTGCGAATTCAACGTCGAACTCGAACGCATCCGGTCACCGGACGAACATGAGTGATTTACGCCAACCCAGTAGCGGCCAGCCCAGCCCCGGCCAGCCCCGGCGCGCTGCCGGGATTCTCATTACCTGCGCTTCGCTGGTGATTGTGCTTGCGGGCCTGCGCGCCGCGCAGCCGATCTTGCTGCCGTTTCTGATTTCGGTGTTTCTGGCGGTGATTAGTTTCCCGGTCGTCGATTGGATGACAGCCAGACGGGTTCCGGCCTGGCTGGCCGTAGTGGCTGTCGTCTCACTGATGATGGGAGCCGGGCTGGGCATCGCGGCGCTGGTGGGGACATCGCTGCATGACTTCTCGGCGAACCTGCCAGGCTATCAGGCTCGGCTGGAAGCGGAGACAGCCGGGGTGCTGGGCTGGCTGGAGAGCGCCGGGGCGGTGCCGTCGAGGCAAATGATTCTCGATCAGATCGACCCGGGCGCGGCGATGGGTCTGGCCGCGACGCTGCTGAGCGGACTGGGCGCGGTGTTCGCCAATACGTTTCTGATTCTTCTTACGGTCGTGTTCATCCTGCTGGAAGTTTCCAGCTTCCCGGTGAAGCTGCGGGCGGCTTTCGGCGAGAGGCTAGCTTCGTTTCCCCAGTTCAGCCAGTTTTCCGAAAGCGTCATTCGATATCTCGCGATCAAGACCGCGGCCAGCCTGGCGACCGGTCTGGCTGTTTCGGTCTGGCTGTGGGCGCTCGGCGTTGACTTTCCGCTGCTGTGGGGACTGCTCGCGTTCCTGCTGAATTTCGTGCCGAATATCGGTTCGGTGATCGCGGCGATGCCGCCGGTCCTGCTGGCGCTGATTCAGTTTGGCGCGCCGCGGGCGATTGTTGTGGCGGGTGGTTTTCTGCTGCTCAACTTCGTGGTGGGAAACATTCTCGAGCCGAAGTTCCTGGGGCGCGGGCTGGGGCTCTCGACGCTGGTCGTCTTTCTGTCATTGGTGTTTTGGGGATGGCTTTGGGGCGCCGTCGGGATGCTGCTTTCGGTGCCGCTGACCATGACCCTGAAAATCGCGCTCGAAAGCAGACCGGATACGCGCTGGATTGCTGTCCTGCTGGGGTCGGAAGCCATCCCGGACCCGGTGGCGCCAACCGCGGCCGAAAACAGCCCGGCCTCACCTTAACGTCTTACCCTGACGTCTCGCCCCAACGTCCCGCCCTGACGTGATGGTGGTACGCATAGGCCGACACTCCGGATGCGATACTGATAGTCTCGGGCGCGTAGCTCAGTTGGTTAGAGCACCTCGTTTACACCGAGGGGGTCCGGGGTTCGAGTCCCTGCGCGCCCACCAAGCCGTCATTCTCCCGCCCCCCCAGTCGAAGAGCCGGTGCACCGGGAAGGGGACAGCGGGACTCGTTGCCTGCCCGGTTCTCGCACTGCCGTCACGCTGGAATCCCGGGCCGGAATCTTCTTGACGATTTCCGGTACAGTGATGATTTCCCGGATTCTTGCCGGTATATTCATTCGATAGAGGATTCCCATGAGCCCGTTCGCTCGGACTTTGCCGGCTGCCATCGCGGCGCTATTCACCATGAGTTTCACTGCCTGCAATCCACAAGCGCGCCTTTCTTACCCGGAAACTCGCCGGGGCAGCCAGGTGGATGACTATCACGGCACACAAGTGCCCGATCCCTATCGCTGGCTTGAAGACGATGTTCGCGAGTCGAAGGAAGTCGCCGACTGGGTGGCGGCGCAAAACAAGGTGAGCTTCGCCTACTTGGAATCGATCCCGGAGCGCAAGGCGATCCGCGAGCGCCTCGAACAGTTGTGGAATTTTGCGAAATTCACTCCGCCGATCCAAGCCGGAGGCCGTTACTTCTATCGCAAGAACGACGGCCTGCAAAACCAGTCGGTGCTCTATCGCCTAGATTCTCTTGACGGCGAGCCTCAGGTCCTGATCGATCCCAACGAGTGGTCCTCTGAGGGAACCATCGCGCTGACCGCGACCGAATTCAGCATGGATGGCTGGTACGTTGCCTATGGCCAAGCCAAGGCCGGCTCGGACTGGCAGACCTGGCGCATCATGGAGGTCGCGTCCGGGCGCGTTCTTGACGACGAGATCCAATGGGTGAAATTTAGCGAGGCGTCGTGGACGAGTGACAGCAAGGGATTTTTCTACAGCCGCTTCGGCGAACCGGAAGAAGGCGCCGCCTACCAGAGTTTGAATCTCAACCAGAAGGTTTACTACCATCGCGCCGGGACGCCTCAATCCGACGATCCGCTCGTCTATGAGCGGCCTGATCACCCGAAGTGGATGCTTTCCGGCGAAGCCACCGAGGACGGGTGCTACCTGGTTCTCACCACCCAGGTCGGGACCGACGCCCGCCACCGCGTCGCCTACAAAGATCTGTCGAAACCTGCCTCGAAACCCGTCGAACTGATCGCGAACTTCGACAACGAATACACCTTCATCGCCAACGACGGTCCGGTCTTCTATTTTCAAACCGACATGGACGCACCGACTCGCCGTGTGGTCGGGATCGACATCAGAAAGCCGGGGAAACAACACTGGAAGGAGGTCATCCCGCAAGCGGAAGAAACACTGCAGTCCGTTACGCTGGTCGGCAATTTGTTCT
Source organism: Bryobacterales bacterium (assembly GCA_965238045.1). Taxonomy (GTDB): domain Bacteria; phylum Acidobacteriota; class Terriglobia; order Bryobacterales; family UBA6623; genus CBDEGU01. The sequence goes on from CBDEGU010000007.1 coordinate 348,269, forward strand.
TCGCTTCGTATCTCCAAGACGCCCAGACGCAGGTGAAACTCTATACGAGTGGAGGCGAGTTTGTCCGCGAGATTGCGTTCAGCGGGATCGCCAGCGCCTATGGGTTTGCGGGCCGCCGGGCCGATACGGAAACCTTCTATTCCCAGATGAGTTTCAATATGCCGCCGACGATCTATCGCTACGACTTGGAAAGCGGCCGGAGTTCGGTATTCCGTCAGCCCGAGGTTGCTTTCGATCCCGGCGACTACGAGGTCAGCCAGGTCTTTTACCCGAGCGAGGACGGCACGAGGATTCCGATGTTTCTGGCGCATAAGAAGGGACTCGTGCTCGACAGCTCGACTCCGGCGCTGCTCTACGGCTACGGAGGGTTCGATATCTCGCTCGCGCCGGTCTACTCCACCTCACGCGTCGCCTGGATGGAGATGGGCGGACTTCTCGCGGTCGCGAATCTGCGCGGCGGAGGTGAGTACGGCGAGTCCTGGCATAAGGCCGGCATCAAAACTCGGAAGCAGAACGTGTTTGACGATTTCATCGCCGCCGCACAGTGGCTCACCGCCAACAACTACACAAGCCGCGAGAAGCTGGCCATCCAAGGCAGAAGCAACGGAGGGCTGCTCGTGGGCGCGGTGATGACGCAACGACCGGATCTGTTCGGCGCCTGCCTGCCGGCGGTGGGCGTGATGGACATGCTGCGATTTCACAAATTCACCGCCGGCCGGTACTGGACCGACGACTACGGCTCATCCGATAACCCAGAGGAATTCGAGGCGCTCTATGCCTACTCGCCCTACCACAATCTCAAGCCCGGCACCGAGTATCCGCCGACGCTTGTGACGACGGCGGACACGGACGACCGCGTCGTGCCCGGGCACAGCTTCAAGTTTATTGCGAATCTGCAGTACGCCCAGGCGGGGGCCGCGCCCGTGCTGGCGCGCATCGAGACCCAGGCTGGCCACGGCGCCGGCAAGCCCACCGCGAAGCTGATCGACGAAGCCGCCGACGAATGGGCTTTCCTGGTGAAGAACCTTGGCATGACGATACAGATCCAGGCGCGCTAGCTTCGAGGGACCCCGTCCCACGATCGGGGCCGCGCGATCCGCCAAGAAGTTGGACTGAGCTTGGTGGCTGAGATGGCGGCGGTCCGGGAGCTTTCAGCGGAAGTTCAGACTCAAGGACATGGTCTTCACCGGGGAGTTCTCGCTCTAGGCGCGGCTTCGAGCGGACCCGGCAGGCCTGTGTGCTCGTTCTTGCCGTCCTGTTTGCTTCCAAATCAGCGGTCTGTCTTGCCGGCCTGCTCTCGAGGGATGGCCCCGCGCATCCCGTGCCCTTCACATCCCTTCGTGAACTTCCCCCGTCAAAGTATGAAGAAAGGCGACCAGGGCGCGCTTTTCCTGATCGCTTAGGTTCAGGACGTGAATTTCGCGGTTCAGATAGGGATTACGGTTGGCGCCCCGGCTGTAGTAGTCCACGACATCTTCCAGGCTCGCGAGGCTGCCGTTATGCATATAGGGCGCGCGCTCGGCGACATTGCGCAGAGTCGGCGTCTTGAACGCTCCCCGGTCCTTCTCGATCTTCGAAACTTCGAACCGTCCGATGTCGTCGAGCTTGCCGTCCTTCCATGCGATGCCGGTATTGCGGAACCGCTCGTCGGATAAGTTCGGTCCCACATGACAGTCAATGCAGTTGCCCTTGCCGCGAAACACATCCAGTCCCCGCCGTTCAAGCTTCGATAGCGCTCCAGAATCCCCGTTGATGTAGCGGTCATAGCGAGAATCGCCGGCAAGGATGGTACGGACGTAACTCGCCAGTGCGCGAGCTAAATCCTCCTCGCTGATCGGCCGGGTGAATACCACCTCAAACGCCTCGCGGTAACCGGGGTCCGGACGCAGACGCTCGATGACCTCCTCGACCTTCATGTCCATCTCTTTATCGTTCAAGATGGGCTCCAGGACTTGCTCTTCCAGCGTCGGAATGCGGCCATCCCAAAAGAATGCTCTCCCATAGGCTCGGTTCAAAATCGCGGGAACGCGGCGATTTCCCTTGCGGCCGAAGACACCCTCGGCCAGCGGCTTTTCGTCGGTGAAATGTTTCTTTGGATCATGGCAGGTGGAACAAGCGATCTTTCCGGCGCGCGAGAGCTGCTTGTCGTTGAACAGCCTGCGACCGAGTTCGACTTTCCGCGGCGTGAGGGGATTGTCTTCGGGTACGGGCAGATAGGCATCTAGACCCAGCGGGATGGCGAGGCGGTCGGCGGCGGCGGCGAAACCGGGAAACGCCAGGGTCGTCGCTAGCGCGACAACTGCTGCCACGGAATTTCGCATGACGGATTTTTCAGCGTGCCACGCTGGGAATAGCGACGGCGTTTTCCAGTACCCAGACTTCTGATTTCGTGCTCCCGGCGGTATAAGCAATCGCCTTGCCGTCGGGACGAACTCGAATACCGCGCCGACGCTTGAGTTTCAGGCTGAGCTGAACCGGCGTATCTCCGTGAAGCGACACGCGCCAGAGTCCCGGCGCCGGCGAGCCCGCGGTGCTTACGAGCAGATAATCGCCCCGCGGCGCCCATTCGATATCGAGCAGCCCGCCACGGGCGGCCCGCAAGATCCGCCGCGTCTTGCCCCCGTCAGCCTGTGTGACAAAGATCGCTTCCGCCGACTTCCTGGTATCTTCCCTGGCGGCGAAGGCCAGCAGCGAGCCGTCGGGAGAACCGGCGAGCAGGCGAAAGCGGGCTGGCTTCGGCGAACGGTAAAGCTCTTTCTCCTCGCCTGACTCGAGCTCGCGGCTCTTGAGGACCGACTGCCCGGCTTCTTCGCGAATGTAGAAAACGGTTTTTCCGTCGGCCGACCAGGCACCCTCGAGCCCGCGAAACGAGGCCCCCGGCTGCTCGGTGATGAGTTCGACATCCTTGCCGTCGAGCCCGACGCGAAACAGGCTCCTGCGGTCCCGGCCGTCAACGCCCGAAGCCAGCAACGACTGCCCGTCGGGCGACCAGCGCACGCGCTCGATGTAAGCAAGCCGGGGAGCAATGGTGCGCTCCGCGCCGGACTCCACATCACGGATCGAGATCGCCCGGTATTCCTGCCCGTAGTTCTCGGTGCCGAAGTGCGAAAGATACGCGAGATAGCGGCCACCGGGCGACCAATCGGGCGAGAGGTTGCCACCGGCGAAGCGGCTGGGCGCGATCTTCGGCTGGCCGTAAATTTCCCCGCCGGCCAGGTGAAAATCCGACACATAAATGTCGCTGGCGCCGGTTTTCAGCGCGTAGTAGAGCAGGCCCTGGCGGGTGAAGCCCATCGGCAGGAACCGCCCAAGATCTTTCTTGATGCGCCGTGCGGCTCCTTGGGCTTTCCCGCCGGCGACGGGAATCCTCCAAACGTCGATCGTTCCCGAACGGTCGCTGGCGAAGACGACATGAGCACCGTCGGGTGTCCAGAGAGGAAAAAGGTCGTCCGCGGGGTGATCGACCAGCTTTGTCTGGCTGCTGCCGTCGGCGGCCAGCACGAAGATGTCCCGCTCGGGCTCGTCGTCCCGGATCGTGACGTCGTAGACGATGAAGCGGCCGTCGGGTGAAAAGTCCATCTTCTTCGGATACACCCAGTTGAGAGAGCGCAGAATCTTCGCCGAGCCGTCTTCGGTGGAAATTAGGGCGATCTGGCTGATGTTGTCCTTGCGAAACAGCAGGGTGAGAATCTGCTCGCCGTCGGGAGAGAACGCACAGGGCTGCACAAAGCCCGCTTCGGTGTTGCGGTAGATGATTTTCGGTTCGGAACCGTCGAGGGTGGCGATGCGCAGGTCGTAGAATTTCTGATCATTGAACCAGGCGTAGGCAATCCGGCGGCTGTCGGGCGAGATGACGGAGAAGTAAGCGAATTGGCCCTTCGTTTCCTGGGAGTTGTGAGTCAGCAGGCGTTTCTCGCCGGTCTTGAGGTCGCGGATTGCGAGGTCGCCGGTTGAGCGCTCGACGAAGGAGAGAAAGCGGCCGTCGGGTGAGGGAGTTCCCAGCGTATTCGTATCGGCGTCTGCCCAGACCTGCCGCGTGACCGCGGCACCGGCTGGCTGACTTTGGGTCAACTGGTTTTCGTAGGACTGGCCGGGGGCCGGCGCGGCGAAGGTCACCAGCAAAAGCAGCGAGAGGAGCATGGTGGCCATCTGCGTCCTGGCTGGCGCAATTCCCTTCACGGCAGGCACCCAAGGACATTATAGTCTTCCCGAGACCATCGAGAAGGCCTGCGGCAGCCCTGCCCTGCTGCCAGACCCATAGCCGAAGATACCCGGCACCATTAGGCACTATTCGGCGCCGGTAATGACGAACATCGGCTCGCCGGGCTCGACCATCGGAAACTGCCGCATCAGAGCGACGATTCCGTCGGCGGGGGCGTCGAATCGCTCGATGGTTTCTCCATGCAGGTCGAGCGTGCGCCCTAGGTCCTCGCCAGCGGTGACTTGCTGCAACAGCTCGACGTTCGATACGAAGAACCCTCGCTTGGCCGAAACCAGCCCGTCGTCGATATTGCCGTCGCCGTGAAGACGCCAGTTGATCGTCTCGGGCGAGGCCGGCTGGCCGGGAAGGATTGCGAGATGGCGGAGCAGATGGACGATGCCGGCGCGGAAGACGCCGAGGTCCCCGGCGTCGATGCGGCCCGCGCCGCGAGCTTCGGTGTAGAGCCAGGGGATGTTCCGCTCGGCGGCGAACGAGACCGTGCGGCCCGGAGCAATCGCGGGATGTCCCCAGATGACCTTGGCACCGAAAACCAGAGCGGCGGCGCGGCTGCGGGGGTCGCGGGCGTCGTAACCGGCCATGGTGGGCATCACCCAGCGAACGCCGGCGCTGTGCAGATCGAGATAGAAGTCGGCGCGAGAGATCACCGCTTGGCCCAGCGCGTGCGCGATGGCGGCGGTGGGACCCTGTTGCGGATCGCCTGGAAACACGCGCGCCAAATTGCCGCCGTCGAGCGGACTGGTGCGCGTCCCATTCCAGAACGCCGGCGGGTTGGCCACGGGAACGGCCAGCAGGTCGCCGGTCATCTCGGCGGGGTCCAGCTCGCGGAACACCTCGAAGAGGGCCCGGATGCCCTCGAATTCATCTCCATGTACTCCGGCGGTGACGACCAGGGTTTGGCCCGGCATCTTTCCAGACTTCCCCCCGCGGGCCAGCAAGACCGGCAGCTTGACGCCACCGGCAGCCGGGCCTAACTCCAGGTCGAGCATATGCTTGCGGCCACGTTCGAACCGCTCTGGATGAAAGTCTTCCGGGCTCATGGATCGGAGGCTCATGGATCAGGGGCGAGGTAACACCGAATACGCTAGCCGGTCTGGCGAACCGTGCCGCCCAGTATGACAGACTGCCGTGGCCTGCTCTGTGTCTGGGCGGGAGCCCCAAGGGCCTCTCGCATACCAGACAGGCCGCAACCGCGGGATAGAATAGGCTCATGTCGAGCCGCCGCATTCCGCGCCATCGCAGCCAGCGCGGCGGCTCGTCCAAGACATCCCGGAAGTCGAAGGCCTCGCGGCCCACCGCCGAGACGGCCTTCCATCCCGACATGGATACTGCCCTCCACCCGCTCTACGGCGAGATTCCGCTCATCTCCGGTGAGTGGAAAGACGCGGGCGGCGTCAGCTACCTCCGTCAAGACTACGATCCAGATTACAGTCCCAAGCTGCCCTCGGGCGCCATCCGGGGCGATCCGCTGAGACAAGATTACGGCTGTGATGTGCCCCGCTACTTCTATGTGGACGAAAAGAAGACTTGCCTCCAGTGCGGCCAGGCTTTCACTTTCTTCGCCGCCGAACAGAAGTATTGGTACGAGACGCTGAAGTTCAACTTCGCATCCAAGGCCATCGGCTGTTTGAGTTGCCGGAAGCAGCGGCGCACCGAGAAGGCCCTGCGTGAGCAGATCGCCGCCGTGAAAGCAGACTTGCGCGAGGGCCCGGATGATCCGGCCCTGCTCGTCTCGCTGGCCGAGACCATCGTCCACTACTATCGCCGCACTGGTCACGGCAATCTCAATGAGGCGATCGCCACCGCCCGGCGGGCACTCAAATCCTGGAGAGTGTCCCAATCGTAGTTGAGGGTTTGTAGGGCGGCGGCGTAAAAGAGCATTGTACTAGGCAGCCTTTGCTGCTGTGGCCTTGGCCGGATTGAGGATGGCGTCGAGCATCCACAGATCCTTGTAACCCATGATCTTGCGGAAGCTTTTCTCGGTATCGAGGAATGCAGCCGTGGCCCAGCGACACACCATGGCCGCGTCCTTCCAGCGGGTCACTCGCCGCGTTCTCCGCCGCACCCCGGCGTTAGGAGACTCGACGATGTTCGTCGTCGCCAGGCAGCGATGCAGCGACGGCGGCGCACCCAGGCGGTTGATGGTGAAACACTCCTCCATGCCTTCGCGCAAACTCACCGCCGCCTCGGGCCAGTCACCCTCGTACCACTGGGCTAGCTTCTCCAGCCGCGCTTGTCCATCTTGGGCTCCCAGCCGCCAGGCGGCCCGGATCGCCGCTTTGGCCTGATCGCGCTCGGCCTTAGGCAGCCGCTCGACGACATTGCGCAGCTTGTGAGCACGGCAGCGCTGCACCGGAACTTTGCCGAAGACCCGCCGCACCGCCGCCCGCAGGGCCTTCGATCCATCGAGCACGAAGAGCCTGTTTTTCTCCGTCGATACTCCCCGCTCGACCATGCCCCTCAGCAAGTCTTCGGCGGCGGCTGTGCTCTCAGTGGCGGCGTGCTGCAATCCCAGCACATGTTTGTTGCCCTGACGGTCTACGCCCACCGCTGCAAGCACTACATGATCTGCGAAGATCAAACCGTCCACGTAGATCACCAGCAGATCCAACTCATCCAGGCGCCGCGTGAGCACTTCGTCGATGCTCTTTTCGGCGGCCTCGACTGCCTCCCGGCTGACGGCGGATTTCGACACCCCGGCCGTGCCGGCCATTGCGCCAATCACCCCGGCATAGTTGCGCGTCGAGACGCCCTTCATCAGAATGTCGAGCATGCGCGCGCCGAGGCGTTCGTCGTCCTGCATCGCTTCGTAAGCGGGCACTTTGACCTCGCCGCCGGAGCGTTTGCGCAGTCTGGGTTTGCTGACGCGCAGTTTGCGGTTGCTGAGCTTGACGCGACCGGGCTGGCGGCCCCAGCGGACCACATCGCCGCGGCGCTTCTTGCCGGGCTGGGAAAGTTTTCCACCGGTAACTTGCTGCGCCGACAGTTCCAGCACGGCTTGAATGGCGGCGCGGCCGGTGACGTCGATAACCTCGTCGACGGCTCCGCGGCACTGCTCGACCAGTTCAACCAAGGGCAGCATGAGTTGGGAGTTTTGGCTGAGCAGGCGGGTGAGGTCGTTGGGGCTGACTGGCTGTTGCTTCGCGGAATCCAGAATGTGATATCGTTTCTTCACGGCGGTTCTCCTTTGTGGTGAAAGGTTTGCTCGATTCTCTCAGAGAACCGGGCTTGAGAACCGCCGCCCTTCCACCTTCAACTAGATTCGGGACAATCTCAAATCCTGGTCCGGCGCCTTCGACGGTCTCTATTGGGAAGCGGCCTGTCACCATGAAGCGGGCCGCCTGGCGAAGGCGCGGAAACTCTACGCGGAGTTCGTCGAGCGAGCGGAAAGAACCGGGAGGTTTCAGCGGCGAGTCAAGGACGCTCGAGAGTATCTCGAATCCGGCGCTTAGCGGGATACCGGCAGAGTCGCCGTGCACAAGGTCGCGCTTCCGCCACGGGCCAGCCCGCTTTTCTCACGCACCTTGCTTGGCCACGTGATGAGAAACGCAGGCTAAATTTTCCCAGCGCGCGTCAACTCCTCGGTCAGACTCTTCTGATAGGCCGCCGATTGCTCTGCGTCTTGGCGGGCAAGGCTGGAGTAGCAGACCAGGGCCAGGGCGCGGCGGGGCTTGGGACTGCTATTGGCGTCGGCGCGATGAACCAGCATGCTGTGATGCACATGCAGATCTCCAGGCAGTGAGAGCATGGGCGCTTCCGCCCGCGCGTCGCCAGGACCGTAGTCGGTGATGCCTTGAGAAAATCCCAGCACGCGCGACTTTTCGTGGGGCCGCATGCCCGTGCGGTGCGATCCCCTGACGTAGCGGAGGCAGCCGTTCTCCTTGGTTATTTCATCTAGCGCCAGCCACATGGTGAGAGCTTCGTTCGGTTCGAGCATGAAGTAGTAGCCGTCTTGATGGGGCGGTGTCGCATGGCCGATGCCGGCCGGCTTACAAAAGTACTCGACATTCTTGGCGATGACGGCTGTTCCGAGCAAGTTCTCGGCCAGTCCGATGAAGCGCTCGCCAGTGAAGAACTCGCGGAACCAGGCATCATTCTCCATCATGCGCTGCATCTGCTTCAGGCTGCCCGGGTCCCCCTTGGTCTCATAGAAACAATCCTCGGCGGGCAAGCCGGGCGCGACATCCCGAATGTAGCGCTCCAGCTCCGAGCGGACTAGGTCCAATACAGCGGCACTGACAAACTGGGGGATGGTCACGAAACCGTCGCGATCGAAGCGGGTCTTATATCCCCGGGCATCGTCCTGGCTATACATCGCGTTCATCCTCGCACTCGGAAAGCGGGGCAGCCGCGCAAGTGCTACCGCCCGTCGACAAAGCGAATCCAGCCAAACGACTCAGGCACGTGAAAGCTGGGCCGGGGCGTATCAACCGGCGACCAGGTGCTGTACTGGGCGTTGGTGACGCCGCCCGAGCGGTTGAGGTTGACTCGCCAGCGATCGCCGTCGCGCGGAGGGGTGTGGGCCGCGTCGCGCTTGAAATTCGAGAACGGGATCGAGACTTCGAGAATCCAGTGGTCCTCACCGGGCGTATCTTTCTTGAGGGAACGGCCCTGATGTGAAGTCCACAGCCGCACGCTCCGCGGCTCGGAGCGGCGTCCGCCCCGCCACCAGTCGGCTCGAATGAAATTGAGCATCGTGCCGATGACATTCATTTCAAAACCGTAGTAATTGCGAACCTTGTCCGGGTTCGGACTAATAAAAATCTCCACGCAATCGTCACGCGAAACCGGCCCGTGACGCTCAGTCACCGAGGCGGCGACATGCTGGTCCAAACAGTAGTAGCCGACGTAGAGATTGTCATCGTCCCACAGAATCTTGGCGACGGTCTGCTCCTTTTCGCCGCCGGTCCACCAGTTGAAATGAAAATCGCCGACGGGCTTGGCCTGCTTCCAAGCAGGCTCGTCCAGCTTGCCGTCGACGTCGATCGGCGAACCGGCCCGCTGAACGTCGTACTTTGATAACTCTTGACCGGACGAGAAAGCCGGTGAGAGAAGGAGTATCAACAACAATGTCGTGTGTCGCATAGTCGGCCTGAATTCCTCCCAGACAGTATCCCACGCCTGGAGTTGGCAGCGGTGCGAAAGGGAACAAGATGTGGCGAGCCAGAACGAGCGCGCCTTGTCCCTGTCGTGGCGGGCTTGCGGGTGCGTGTGGCGCGGTCTCGTTCGGAGACGCAACGGGCTCGGGTTTCTTCGTGGCGGTGGGTATGATTCGTGCCCGCGGCAGCGGAGCGGTCCGCGTGAGAATTCTCTTCCAATACATTACTTTTGAGATGGATCCGGGGCCGGATTATCAAACATGACGATCACGCGTTTCTGGTAGCCCGGCGGAGGTGCGAAGTCGGTTGCGGAGAATTCTTCCCTTGCAATTTCCCGCACCTCGAAGAGTTCGGCCGGCGTCCCGTCGCGGCTCAATATTCTCTGCACCGGCAGGCCAGGGTAGGCTTTCTTTTCTTGCCAATCTTCTGGACCAATTTCCAGCGCGAAATCGCTGCCGGGCAAGTAGCTGTCTTTCCAAAATTTGACCAGATCATCAAGGATCGCGAACTCAGCGCGGCGAATCCCCAGTTCCTTCCACCCGGCAATGCAAACGTCCCAAACCTTTTCCCCATTCGCATGGCCCTCGTACCTGTCACAAGGCCAGCTATTGATCTGTTCGCCGGACCAGATCTTCGCGAAGGAAAGCGGCGCGGCTGGGCTCATCTTGAGCTCTGTCGGCGGAGGGTGGGCGGGGCTGCCCGGAGCCGGGTCGAAGAAGAATGGGTACTGCGCCGGCTGTTTGCCCTCCTGCTGGGAAGAGGGCTTCTTGGGCGGCCGCCGGGCCGCCTCCCGCATGGACTCGAGCAAGCGCTGAAGGTTGTCTCTCATCGCGGCGAGCGTCTCCCGGCTCATCTCCCGGTAGAACTGCTGCTGATGATCCACGAACCAGAGCACGCCCATCTGGCGGCGGAAAATGACCGTGTAGCGCCCGCTGCCATTCTCGGTGTGGACTTGGGCGCGGTTCTCGTCCGCTCGAATGGTTGTGGTCGTCTCTTCTCCTCCCGCGATGGGCCTGCGTGTTTCGACGATGCGGACGCCACCGGCAAGCGGCGCGACCGGCATCAGCCAAAACGCCAGCGGAGCGGCCAGGCCAGCAAGGCCGAGCCGCGCGGCGGGACCCCGGCGAAACGGCCGGAGCTTGTTGGGAAGCAAGCGCGCGAGTGGCGACATGGGCTGCGGAAGTCCAGAACGAATCCATCCGCCGGGCGGCGATCGAATGATTTACCCGGCAGGCTTCAATCCCGATCCTTTGGTTCGATTCTACAGGAACCGGGCCTGTTTACAGAAACCGGGCCTGAGGAGGACCGAGCGCAAGCCCGCCAAAAGGGGTCGAGCCGCTCGCGCCCAGCCCGACTTCTACCACGGACGGCTGGCACGTCGTACTAGCGAGAGGGCCGGGGCGTTCTTCTCATGCCGCGCCGGCCGAAGAGCATATCGGCGGAGGCGTTTTTCTTGCCTTCGACGTGAGCGGCAAACAAGTCACGGTAACTCGCGGTGATGTAATCGCGGAGGCCGAATCCGAGCAGCCGGGCCGTACGGTCGATCCAGCGCGAGGGCCCTTCGAGTTCCAGGTAGTCGCCGACCGGCGTCTCGTCGTACACGATCTCTCCTGGCTCATCGGGTTTCTGGAAAGAAGTGCGAAATTTTTCGTACCGCCAGCAAGGCACGAAGCCGAGAGCGCAGAGGATTCTGCCGAGCTCGCGAGAATCGCTGGCACCGACTTCATGCTCCCGGCGAACTTTGTGCCGGCTGCCGGACTCGGCCGGCAGCTTGACGGTCAGGCGGCAGAGGCCGCCGCCCTCGCGCAGCCGTAACAGCCGGCCGGAGGTAAGCCAGTCCGAACCAGGCCGGTCGTAAACGACGTTGCTCTCGCGGTGCCGCCGACGGTGGACGCGCCATCCGAGCCGCCGCAGCAAGGCGCGGACTTCCCGCGGTCCGGCGGCGGTCAGTTTGATTTCACGTTCTTCCATCGAGAAGGGCTGGCGTTGCGCGGTCGAATCAAAACCCTTCGCTTCGCGGGGGGCGTTTCCTAACGCGCTCTCTTGGAATCAACACGTTGTGGCACCCTTCCCGCGCCAAAGGTGGGCTGACCGGCTGGGCTGTTAGCACGCGCGGCTAGCTTTCGCGGTCCACGACCCATTCGGTCACCGAGGTCAGGGCTCGCTTGTAGCTCGAGTCGGAGAACGCCTCCAGTTGCGCGGCAGCCGTCTCGGTATAGGTCAGCACGCGGCGGCGAACGGTCCCGATCGCATCGTATTTGTTGAGCAGGCCCAGAACCGATTGTAACGACACCCTGTCATAGGATCGGTCGCTCATCACGGTCTCGACCATCTTCTTCTCTTCTTTACCGCACTGTTGCAGGACGAGAATTAGGGGTAGCGTTACCTTGCCTTCGCTCAGGTCGTTGCCGACCGGCTTGCCCAGAACCTCCTCGCTAGCGGTGAAGTCCAGCAGGTCGTCCACCAACTGGAAGGCCATGCCGAGGTTCCAGCCGTAGTCGCCCAGCCGCTGTTCCTGCTTGGAATCCGCGCCAGCCAGGATCGCGCCCATTCGGGCGCAGACCGAGAAAAGATAGGCGGTCTTGCGGTGGACTAGAGAAAGATGCTCGTCTTCGGTCAGGTCGATGCGCCCCACCCAATCCATCTGCATCAGCTCTCCCTCGACCATCATCTGGGTGAGTTCGATCAGCAGGTCGAGAACATCGAAGTTGCGTTCGCGCAGGGCAAGACTGAACGCCTGCATGTAGAGCCAGTCGCCGGCCAGGACGCTAGCCTGGTTGCCCCAGCGCTGGTTGATCGACGGCTGTCCGCGCCTTACTTTCGCCTCGTCGATGACGTCGTCGTGAACCAGGGTCGCGGCGTGAATGATTTCGACGACCGCGCCCAGCCGAATCGCGGCATCGCCCCGATATCCGCAGGTCCCCGCCGAGAGAAGCAGCAAAGCGGGGCGCAACCTCTTGCCGCCGCTTTTCTGAAGATGGTGACTAATCGCGGTGACTGCTTCGACCGAACAGATGCTGTCGGTCGCGATGGCCTTCTCCACGCGCTTGAGATCGGCCGCCAGAAGGGCCTGCACCTCAAGGTGCGACATCGTTGCTGACTTGATCGAAGGCATGGGTGTCGGCACGTAGAGAATTCAGTTTATACCGCTCAGGCAGGCACAAGCAATCTCAGCCCGGTTCGGGAATACGAAAAAGACTCCGAAAATTCCGTGTAGTCGCGCGATCCAGCTCCCCGGCGGAAACGCCCCGGAGTTCCGCCAGGCAGCGGGCCGTCTCGACAACGAAGCGCGGTTCGTTGCGGCGAACCTTGCGGTGCGGATGCGGAGTCAGATAAGGAGCATCGGTCTCGACAAGAAGACGATCCAGCGGCACGGTGGCCGCGGCGCGGCGGACATCTGCGGCGCGCTTGAACGTCACGATACCAGCATAGGAGATGTGGAACCCCAGATCCAAGGCCTGCCGGACTTGCGTTTCGTCGCCGGAAAAACAGTGCAACACACCGCCCAGCCCCCCCGGCTTCCAGTGGGCGTCGAGCAGCGCGATGGTATCGTCCCAGGCCTCACGCGTGTGAATGAGAATCGGCTTCCGCGCGGCGGCCGCGATCTCCATCTGCCTCAGGAATACCCGCTTCTGAACGTCGCGGGGAGAGTGGTCGTAATGGTAGTCGAGGCCGATTTCGCCCACCGCCGGCACCTTGGGATGCGAGAGCAACGTTCTAAGGCGCTCGAAAGTCTCGCCAGTCGCCTTGCCGGCGTCGTGAGGGTGCACGCCGACACTCGCATATAGACAGTCGTAACGGTCGGCAAGCCGCACCGCGGCCTCGAGATCCGGGGGTCCATCGCCGGTGCCGATCGTGAGCATTTGCTCAATGCCAGCCTGCCGGGCACGGGCGATCACCTCGTCGCGGTCGGCGTCAAAGCAAGCGTCGTCGAGATGGCAATGCGAATCGATCATGGACGAACCAGGCAGTCTCCCGAAACCTTTTTAGCTGACACCGTTCTAGCTGAGACGCGCGCCGATCGGCGTGTCTTCGGGAAAACTCACCAAACTGGGCTTGCCGCCCTCGGCCGACGCGGCGACGATCATTCCCTGTGAGATCAGACCGCGGAGCTTGCGGGGCTTGAGGTTGGCGACGATCGCCACCTTGCGTCCGACCAGGCTTTCCGGCTCATAGGCTTCGGCGATACCGGCAACAATCGAGCGCGGTTCGGCTTCTCCGATATCGACCGTCAGGTACAGCAGCTTGTCGGCCTTCTTGACCTTTTCGGCCGTCTTCACAACGCCAACCCGGATGTCCACGGCGGCAAATTGTGTGATGTCGATCTCGGGAGCAAGTTCGATCTCGGTTGTCGGCGCGGCCGCGGTCTTGCCCATGATCTCGGCCTGTTCTGCGAGCACTTTCTGTTCCAGTGCTTCCATCTTCTCGACGGTCTTTTCTACGTCCAGACGCGGGAATACGGCCTCACCCTTCTCAAGCTTTGTGCCAGGCTGGAGCTGGCCCCAGGCGAGAGTCTCGTATCGAATTTCATCAAGCGACGATGTCTGCCCTAGCTGCCTCCATATTTTTTCAGCGGACTTCGGAAGAACCGGCGAAACCAGGACCGTGACGATGCGTAGTATCTCCGCGTAGTTGTAGAGTACGTCGCGCAGCCGTACGTACGCGTCCTCATCGCCCTGTTGGCTCTTCTTGAAGATCTCCCACGGTTTCTCCTGGACGATATACTTGTCGACTGCCGCGATCAAAGCCCAAATAGCCTCGAGGCCGCGCGAGAATTCGAAATTCTCAAACAGATTCCTAACGTTCTTTATCGTCCCGTTAGCGAGTCCGTGAACCCCAGTTGGGTAATCGATGATGCCCTCGAACGGTAGCACTTCGCCGTCAAAGTAGCGGTGGATCATCGACAGGGTCCGGCTTGCGAGATTCCCCAGTCCGTTGGCGAGGTCGGCGTTATACCGTCTCACCAGGCCTTCGAGACTGAAGTTGCCGTCCTGGCCGAAGACGATTTCGCGCAGCAGATAGTAGCGCAGGCCCTCAATGCCCATCACCTCATTGATCGGACGTGCCCGCACGATATTGCCCCGCGACTTGCTCATCTTCTCGTCCTGGAAGATCAGCCAGCCATGGGCGTAGATTTTCTTCGGCAACGGCAAGTCAGCCGCCATCAAGAACGCCGGCCAGTACACGGCGTGAAAACGAAGGATCTCCTTGCCCACCAGGTGAAGGTCGGCGGGCCAGAGTTTCTTGGGGTCAACCTCTTGCTCCTCGCCTCCCCCCTCGCTTCCATACCCGAGCGCGGTCATGTAATTCGTCAGGGCGTCGAACCACACATAGAAAACATGCCCCTCGCCGGCGGGCACCGGAATGCCCCACTGCAGATTCGAGCGGCTGATGGAGAGGTCCCTCAATCCGCCCCGGACGAAAGAGATGACTTCATTGCGGCGCGATTCGGGTTCGATGAAGTCCGGGTGCTTCTCGTAGTGATCCAAGAGCCGCTGCTGAAATTCCGACAGCTTGAAGAAGTAGTTTTCCTCGGTGACGACTTCCACCGGGCCCGAGATCTGTTCCGCCTCCTCGTCGGTGACGAAAGCCTCGGCGGCTACATCGTACTTGCCGGTATAGCTGTCCTTCTTGATCGCTCCATTCTCGTAGCAGCGGTTAAAAAGCCATTGCACTGTCTTTGCGTGACGGGGCTCGGTTGTGCGAACAAAGAAGTCATAGGCGATTCCCAGATCATCCCATTCCTGGCGAAAGGCCCCCGAGACGCGGTCGGTGAACTCACGCGGCGTCCAGCCGGCGGCCTCGGCCGAGCGCTCGACCTTTTGGCCGTGCTCGTCGGTACCGGTGCAGAGATAGACCTCGTCTCCCAACTGGCGGCGGAAGCGCTTGATCATGTCGGCCACGATCGAGGTGTAGGCGTGGCCGATATGCGGCGTCGCGTTGACGTAATAGATGGGAGTGGTCAGATAGTACTTCATGAGTCTTCTTTTCCGCGCAAGTACTCGAATTCAGCTTGCCGCCAAACTTCTTTCAGCGGGACGTTATTGTCTAGCGCCAGACGCCGGCAATCCTCATACTCGGGAGCGGCGTTGCGTTCTTTGCCGTCTTCCGAGGCGACCTTGATGCGCACATCGCCGTAGCGCGTCGTCACCGTTTGATGGCGTCGCTCAAGCACCCGCCGCTGGGCCGCGTAGGAGCGAATCCCGATCGTCGTCGTCTCGGCGAGCAGCAAATCCGCCAGCCGCTCGTGGTCCGCCGGACGGCACAAGACCGAAATCATAAACCCAGGCCGGCCCTTCTTCATCGACACTGGCGTCAGCGTCACATCGAGCGCCCGGTCATCCTGCTCCAGCCGCTCGCGGACAAAACCCGCCCACTCCGGGCTCATGTCATCGATATTGGCCTCGATCACGCGAATCTCCGTTGCCTCGTGAGCCGGCGTTTGGCTGAGTTCGCCAATCATCGCCCGCGTCAGATTCGCGCGTCCCGGGAAATCCTTGTCGCCCGCGCCGTAGCCGATGCTTTGAATGCTCATCGCCGGCATCGGACCGAACCCGGCGGCGAGCGTGGTGACAATCGCCGCCCCGGTCGGCGTGGTCAGCTCTACGGCGGGTCCGTCGGAATAGACGGGAATGCCCGTGACCAGCGCGGCGGTGGCCGGGGCGGGAACCGGCATCACGCCATGGGCGGCGGTGACCGTTCCGCTTCCTAGATTGAGCGCCGAACAGTAGATTCGCTCAATTCCCAAGATGTCGAACGCCGCGCAGGCGCCCACAATATCGGCGATCGAATCCAGCGCGCCCACTTCATGGAAGTGGACTTTCTCGACCGGAATTTGATGAATCGCCGCTTCGACTTCTCCCAGCCGCCTAAAAATGCGAATGCTGCGTTCGCGCACTTGCTCGGGCAGGGAACTCGAGCCAATGATCCGCTCGATCTTGCTCAACGAGCGATGGCTGTGGTCCTTGGCGACATGGACGGTCAGATTCGTACCCGCGATGCCCGCACGGGAGCACTTCTCGAATACCAGTTCCACCCCGTCCAGACCGAGCGCGCCGATGCGATCGCGCAACTTCTCGGCATCGGCCCCGGCGTCCACCAGCGCGCCAAGCAGCATGTCGCCGCTGATGCCGGAAAAGCATTCCAGATAGCAGACTTTCATGACGGTGGGGCGCCTCACGGTTCTTCAAGTTCGGCGGGCTGAGGCTCGCCGGGCGCCGATGCGGGCACGGGCGGAGGCGGGAGAGTTCTGGCTGCCCGCTAGCTGCCCGGAAGATGCTGAAACCACTATCCTAGCAAACCCGCTCGGCGGTTCCAGCTCCCCGGAAATCTGACTCAGGGGCCTGAATGGCTCCTGCGAATTTCGCGCAATAAAGCCATCGCCTGGATCGGTCAGCAAGCGCGAGATCGTCTTCCATTGCCGCGCTTTTCGGAGAAGTCTTACAATCAGGTCATGCCCCTCAAGATCGCCGATCGGGAATTCAGCTCGCGCCTGATAGTAGGCACCGGCAAGTATCGCAGCTTCGCTGAAATGAAGAGGTGCCACGAGCTTTCCGGGGCCGATTGCGTGACCGTGGCCGTCCGGCGGGTAAATCTCAGCGACCGCTCCAAGGAGTCGCTGCTGGACTATATCGACCGCGACAAGATGTTCATTCTGCCGAACACCGCCGCCTGCTACACCGCCGACGAAGCCATCCGGACGGCGAGGCTGGGTCGCGAGGTTGGGCTGTCGAACTGGGTGAAGCTCGAGGTCATCGGGGATGAGCAAACGCTGTTTCCCGACAACGAGGGTCTGCTCGAGGCGACTCGCGTTCTGGTGAAGGAAGGCTTCGTCGTACTTCCGTATACGAACGACGATCTGGTCCACGCCCGCAAGCTGATCGATGCCGGCGCGGCGGCGGTCATGCCACTGGCGGCTCCGATCGGCTCGGGTCTGGGAGTGCAGAACAAGAACAACTTGCGCATTCTGCGCGAGAGGATCACCGAGGTGCCGCTGATCGTAGACGCCGGGGTCGGCACTGCGTCGGACGCAAGCGTGGCCATGGAACTGGGCGCCGACGGCGTGCTCATGAATACGGCGATCGCCGAGGCGTCGGAACCGGAAAAAATGGCCGAGGCAATGAAGCTGGCAGTGCGGGCGGGACGGCTGGCGTTCGAAGCCGGGAGGATGGCGTCACGGGCCTACGCGTCGGCCAGCAGCCCGGCCGGGGGAGTGGTGCGCTAGCAGTCCGACTTCTACGATGGGCTACTGAAGCCGGGCGCGGAACTATTTTTTTTCGGGGATCTTGATGACGATCTCGCCCGGCTGAGCCCAGCCTAAGTCTTCACGGGCGATCTTCTCAATCCCGTCTCCGTCCGGTCCGAGATTCTTGATGGCGGCTTCAATTCCAGCGTTTTCTTGCTTCAGCTCTGCGATGGTGTGCCCGACTTGCGCTTCCTCCCGCCAGGCATGATCCAGTTCCATGAGCGGTTCATAACCGGCAAACCGGAACACCAGCAGTGTGCCGCAGGCGAGCGCCACATACAGAAGCACACGTCTGGACTGGCGGATTCGGGCCATAACTCCCATTGATTCTAACTATAACCCAGGAGCTGGCGGCGCGCGAAGGCGTGGAAGGGAGATTGTCCCGAATCTAGTTGAAGGTGGAAGGGCGGCGGTTCTCAAGCCCGGTTCTCTGAGAGAATCGAGCAAACCTTTCACCACAAAGGAGAACCGCCGTGAAGAAACGATATCACATTCTGGATTCCGCGAAGCAACAGCCAGTCAGCCCCAACGACCTCACCCGCCTGCTCAGCCAAAACTCCCAACTCATGCTGCCCTTGGTTGAACTGGTCGAGCAGTGCCGCGGAGCCGTCGACGAGGTTATCGACGTCACCGGCCGCGCCGCCATTCAAGCCGTGCTGGAACTGTCGGCGCAGCAAGTTACCGGTGGAAAACTTTCCCAGCCCGGCAAGAAGCGCCGCGGCGATGTGGTCCGCTGGGGCCGCCAGCCCGGTCGCGTCAAGCTCAGCAACCGCAAACTGCGCGTCAGCAAACCCAGACTGCGCAAACGCTCCGGCGGCGAGGTCAAAGTGCCCGCTTACGAAGCGATGCAGGACGACGAACGCCTCGGCGCGCGCATGCTCGACATTCTGATGAAGGGCGTCTCGACGCGCAACTATGCCGGGGTGATTGGCGCAATGGCCGGCACGGCCGGGGTGTCGAAATCCGCCGTCAGCCGGGAGGCAGTCGAGGCCGCCGAAAAGAGCATCGACGAAGTGCTCACGCGGCGCCTGGATGAGTTGGATCTGCTGGTGATCTACGTGGACGGTTTGATCTTCGCAGATCATGTAGTGCTTGCAGCGGTGGGCGTAGACCGTCAGGGCAACAAACATGTGCTGGGATTGCAGCACGCCGCCACTGAGAGCACAGCCGCCGCCGAAGACTTGCTGAGGGGCATGGTCGAGCGGGGAGTATCGACGGAGAAAAACAGGCTCTTCGTGCTCGATGGATCGAAGGCCCTGCGGGCGGCGGTGCGGCGGGTCTTCGGCAAAGTTCCGGTGCAGCGCTGCCGTGCTCACAAGCTGCGCAATGTCGTCGAGCGGCTGCCTAAGGCCGAGCGCGATCAGGCCAAAGCGGCGATCCGGGCCGCCTGGCGGCTGGGAGCCCAAGATGGACAAGCGCGGCTGGAGAAGCTAGCCCAGTGGTACGAGGGTGACTGGCCCGAGGCGGCGGTGAGTTTGCGCGAAGGCATGGAGGAGTGTTTCACCATCAACCGCCTGGGTGCGCCGCCGTCGCTGCATCGCTGCCTGGCGACGACGAACATCGTCGAGTCTCCTAACGCCGGGGTGCGGCGGAGAACGCGGCGAGTGACCCGCTGGAAGGACGCGGCCATGGTGTGTCGCTGGGCCACGGCTGCATTCCTCGATACCGAGAAAAGCTTCCGCAAGATCATGGGTTACAAGGATCTGTGGATGCTCGACGCCATCCTCAATCCGGCCAAGGCCACAGCAGCAAAGGCTGCCTAGTACAATGCTCTTTTACGCCGCCGCCCTACAAACCCTCAACTACGATTGGGACACTCTCGTGGAAGGGGTTTGGGAGCATGCCAGAGCCCCGGATTTTTCGGACCGCGCGTGATCGGGCGCGGGGCCGCGATCCGCGCCGGGCGCAGAAAGAGGAATGGAACCATTGTGCTAAGTTGACGCCTGGGCCCTGGATGCTTGGCCCGCGAGGGATTGGAGAAGAGATGCCGGCCGAGAGCGCGGTTGAGATCAACGATTTGGTGTTTCGCTACGGGGACCGCGTGGCACTGAACGACGTGAGCTTTCGGGTCGAACGCGGTGAAATCTTCGGCCTGTTGGGGCCGAACGGAGGAGGAAAAACCACCCTCTTCCGCATCCTCTCCACTCTGTTGCATCCCGCCGCGGGCACGGCCAGAGTTTTTGGCATGGACATCGTCGGCGACGCGCTGACGGTACGGCGGCGGATTGGCGTCGTGTTTCAGAATCAGAGCCTCGACAAACGTCTGAGCGCTGTCGAGAACCTCATACATCAGGGGCACCTCTACGGCCTGCGAGGCGGCGATCTAGCCGAAAGGATTCGCTTACTTCTGGATCGTGTGGGGTTGACCAGCCGTAAAAATGACGTCGTCGAGAAACTTTCGGGCGGACTACGGCGACGCGTCGAATTGGCCAAGGGCCTGATTCACGGGCCGGATCTGCTGCTGCTCGACGAGCCCAGCTCGGGCGTCGATCCAAGAGCCAAGCTGGACTTTTGGGAGTACCTTCAGATGCTCCGGCGCGAAGAAGGCGTGACCGTTCTGCTGACGACGCATCTGCTCGATGAAGCCGAAAAGTGCGACCGGCTGGCGTTGCTTGACCAGGGCTCGCTCGTGACGGTGGGAACGCCGGGCGAGCTGAAGCAGCAAGTCGGCGGGGATGTCGTGGTTGTGCTGACTTCGCGCGATTCGGCCGATTTGGCCCAGCGGCTCGATGCTGAATTCGGCCTGCGGGCCGCGATTATTAATGGCAGCGTCCGCTTCGAGCACCCCGAGGGAGCCGAACTGGTGGCCCAGTTGATGCGGTCAATGCCCGATCAGATTGACTCGATTACAGTCTCCCATCCGACGCTCGAGGATGTCTTCATTCACATGACCGGTCACTATTTCGGCGAAGGCCCCGGCGGAGAGGATCGGGCATAATAAGAAGTTCCGTGATAATGATAAGTGGTTCCGTGGCGGCGCGGATTCGGATTTTCGGTCACGGTTGTCGTCCACACGTATTTCAGCGACAACACAAGGGAAGAGTCGGCCGGCGTGACAGGGTGCATGGCCGGCACGACAGGATGTATGAGTAGCGAGAATACAAGGGCGATTTCCGAACCAATTCCGGCGGCGATGCTGGCCAGAGACGCCCAGCGGCAAGCCCGGACGCGGTGGAGCTTCTGGTTAAGCATATCGACGCTTTGGTGGCGGGAAGTTCGCGGCTTCTACCGCCAGCGCAGCCGCGTCATCGGAGCGCTGGCGACTCCGCTGATTTTCTGGTTCCTCCTGGGCTCGGGCTTTGGCACCTCTCTGCGCACTTCGGGAACCAACAGCGGTTATTTCGAGTTCTTCTTTCCGGGCACGATCGCGCTCGTGGTGCTGTTCACCGCGATCTTTTCAAATATTTCCATTATCGAAGACCGCCGTGAGGGATTTCTGCTCTCCGTGCTGGTGGCTCCGGTGTCTCGCTGGGCGCTGGTCAGCGGAAAAATTCTCGGTGCGACCACGATCGGGGTTCTGCAAGGCCTTGTATTCTTGCCGCTGGCGGTGGTCATGGGGTTGTCTGTCGAAATCAGGAACCTGCCTCACGTCTTGGCGGTCTTGGTCGTGTTCTCGTGCGGGCTGACGGGCCTGGGCTTCTTTTTCGCCTGGTGGCTGAATTCGATCCAGGGCTTCCATTCGGTGATGAACGTTGTTCTCGTACCGATGTGGATGCTTTCCGGCGCGGTATTCCCGGCCGAGGGCGCGTCGCTGTGGGTGCGCTGGGTGATGGCGTTGAATCCGCTGACCTACGGCATCACGGCGTTGCGGCGGTATCTGGCGCCGGCCGGAGTGACCGTGCTGGGCCCCGCGCTGGGAACTTGCTGGCTGGTGCTGTTGGGATTCAGTGCGCTGACTCTGGCGGCGGCGTTCTACCAGGCGAACCGGTCGTCGCCGGAGAATTTGACCTGAGGGCCGTGACCAGCAGCCCGTGCTAGAGAGTGGATCCTTTGATAGCGATCGCTGATTTGCCTGCTCTCAATGCTTGTCTGAACGGGATCAGCGCGTTGCTGCTGGCCGGCGGATACTTTTTCATCCGGCGCGGTGACATGGCCCGCCACCGCCTGCTGATGACCACGGCCTTCGCGACATCCTGCCTGTTTCTGACCAGCTACTTGATCTACCACTACAACGTCGGTTCGGTCCCTTTCGAAAAACAGGGCTGGATTCGGCCGCTCTATTTCACGATCTTGATCACCCACGTCGTTCTCGCGGCGACCATCGTGCCCCTGGTCCTGGTTACGCTCTACCGCGCCTGGCGTAAGAACTTCGATCGTCACCGGCGCTTGGCGCGCTGGACGTTTCCCATCTGGATGTACGTCTCGGTGACGGGCGTGGTGATCTACTGGATGCTCTACCAGATGTAAGCCGGCGCGATCGCCCGCCCCAGACTGCCGGGAGACTTTTGCGCGTCATCCGGCCAGCGTAAGCTCCTTCCGCAGGCCGCGCATGTCCATTTCGTAGTCAATTTCAATGACCGGAGGACGAGCGAAATGCCAGCGCACGCCGTGGCGGCTGGCCTCGTGGAGCCCGGGCACGATCGTCGCCTCCATCAGAGAATGAATGTCGTAGACGGTGTAGACGTTGGTTTGCGTCACATCGGTCCAGGCCAAACCCATGCCCTCAAGCCGGGTGGCCATGATGCTGAGTACCTGCTTCGATTTCGCTCGCATGCCATTGAGGGAAACGTCCCCGCGGCTGACGATCTCCGAGCCGGCAAGCTTGCTGGACCGCAACTCGCCCGCGCCGGCGATGACGAACGTCTTGCCCTTGAAATCTGACGGTGCAGTGTAAGAGAAGCCGTAGACCGAGGGCTCGGCCACCGGGTTCACCTCCAGGGCCACGTTGGTGCGGGCGACCGGGTTCAGCCCATCGACATGAGTGCCCCATTCCTTCAGCCGTTCAATGTAGGGCTGGTTGAACTTGTTGAAGCTCTCGATCGAGAGCGCCTTGGGAATCCGCAGCTCCATTCCGCAAAGCGCGTTCAGCGGCCGGCCCGCGGAGCGAAGATGACGTTCGATAATGGAAAAGGCGTCCCACAACTCCGGCAGAGGATTGAAGATCACATGAACGACCTCGTAGTTATCATGCGCCGTGGCGCCGGCCGAGTACGGGCCGCTGCCCTTTAGAAAGCGGAAGTTTCCTTTCGGGTTATCGATCAGCACGGGGGGTTCCTTTGAAAGAGAGGATGGGGCGGTAACGGCCGCGGCCGCCATGATATGGGCCCAGCGTCTGCGGGTGAGTCGCATGGACCTAGTCTAAACCGGCCGGATGGTGAAATGCTAGTAGCGTAGGGAGCTGCTAGGCCTATTCTTGCGCGACGCGGGCCGTCAGCGAATCTTTGGCAGTCCCGCGGGGGGCGGGGCGGCGGAACGGAAAAGACCATTATGACGCCTCAAACAAAAGTATTGTTCCTCTGCACGGGAAATTCCTGCCGCAGCCAGATGGCCGAGGCCTTGCTGCGTCACTGCGGGGACGATGGCATGACCGCCGCCAGCGCGGGAACGCGTCCCGCCGGGCTCAATCCTCTGGCCGTCGAGGCGATGCACGAAGTCGGAGTAGATATTTCCCGGCAGCGGTCCAAGCACGTGGATACGCTCCTAGACGAGCCATTCGACTACGTGATCACGGTCTGCGATCACGCGCGCGCAAGCTGCCCGGTGTTTCCCGGCTCGGCGGTGGCACTGCACTGGGGATTGGACGATCCGGCCCAGGCGGAGGGCAGTGGCGAGGAGAAGATGGCCGTGTTCCGCCGTGTGAGAGACGAGATCGCTTCGCTGGTGCGGGAGTTTGTGAAATCGCGGCCATAGGGAACAGGAATGAGCAGCCCCCCAAACGGGCGACAAAAGGTAGTGGCGGCCGCATGACCTGCCGCGACCCTCGCACGTTGAGAACCGCGGGGTAGCGAACCGCGATCGTCAGGCCAGCAAGTCGAGCGTGTGTCGGGCCATTTCGTCGGCGGTCTGGGCCAGCCGCAGGGCGACGCGAAAAGAGGTTTTCGCCTGTAATAAGTTGACGGCCGCGGTACTCAGATCGAGTTCGTCAGACGCCTCGCCGGTCGCCTCCCGTACCGTCTCGGGCGCCGGGGCGGCGGCCTTCCGAATCCCCTCGGCGGCTAGATCGAGCTGACGGCTGGCTGAAGCCAAGGCGCTGGAGGCGGTGGACGATAGGGTCATCGAGATATGCTCACCTGCCGGTCTCATCGGCCATGGGAACGGTGCCGATAGTTTTTCTTCGACCTCCCGGCGGCGCGCCCTAACATCTGGGTGGCACTGGCTCACCCTTCCTCGGCCGCCAAGAGTGGACCCTGTTATGCTCGTAGATCTCACCCGAGGACGGCGCCATTCGCCAGCCCATGTCTCAGCCCGAACCAGGCCGTATCTCCGTCGTTATCCCCGCGCGCAACGAACAGGATAGCATCGCCGCGACAATTGATCAGTTTCAGCAGGCCACCGTCCATGAGGTGATCGTCGCCGACGGTGACAGCCATGACCGCACGCGCGAAATTGCAAGCGATTGCGGTGCTGCGGTGATCCGTTCCGCGCCGGGCCGGGGGCGTCAGCAGAATCTCGGCGCGGCCGCCGCGACCGGCGACATTCTGCTGTTTCTTCACGCTGATACCGTTCTCCCGCCCGGATTTCAGCGGCACGTCCGTGAAGTGCTCGCACGAGACGGAGTCAGCGCCGGCGCGTTCCTGCTGCGGATCGGCGCTCCCAGACGGGCCCTGCGATTGGTGGAACGGATGGCCAATTGGCGTTCGAACATCCTGCAGCTGCCCTACGGCGATCAGGCGCTTTTCGTCAAGGCCGAGACCTTCCGCCGAGTGGGCGGCTTTCCGGACATCCCATTGATGGAAGACTTCGAGTTGATGTGCCGGCTGCGCAAGCTTGGGCGAATCGAGATCGCGCCCGTGGCGGTAACCACCTCGGCCCGGCGTTGGGACAATCTCGGCGTCTGGCGGGCAACCTGGACGAACCAGGTCTGCGTTTTTGCGTACCTGCTGCGAATATCCCCTCGGCGAATCGCCCGCTGGCGCGATGCGAAAATCAGTCTTGGTAGCTCTGTCGTGTCGCCGCCGCGGAGATGACCTGACTGTACTCCGGGCGCGGCAAGCGCGCTTGTCAGCGGGTTGACGCCGGAAATACAACGCAAAATACGGGGAAATCTCCGCAATAGCGCACAGAGGGATCAGGCCACGCTATCCTAGGAACAGAATCTTCAGGGTTGATCGCGGGGGCTGCTTGGTGATTAGGGTGCTTGGTTATCGGGGCGCTTGGCGATCAGGATGAGTCAGTTATCAGAGTAAGTCGTTGTGAGTCCCCTTCTAGAGTTGCCGCTGGTCCGCGACCTGCACGAGCGAAGTCTGCTGTTTCCAATGATCGTCGTGCTGGTGGTGGCCGTGGTTTTGTTGCAGGGCGTCCTGGCTCCCAAGCCCGCGGAAGGAGATGAAGGTGGGGCGCAATTGTCGCCTCCGCCGCCCCCGCTGGTGCGGCCCGAACTCGAAAAAACGCCGCTTGCCTACGCCGAGGACTACTGGCTGCAACTCGGTGAGCGGTTACAGCCTCGTTTCGTGCTCATCGGCCGCGACCATGTGCCCGGGATCGTGATGGCTCGCGGCCTTGTCCTGACATCGATCCAGGCGGCCGATGACGTCGTGGCCGAAGCGATGGCGCTAGGTTCCGCGCTCGCGGGTTCCCCATCCGAAAGTGAGCTCCAGCCAGCAGATCGCACCGGTGCCGCCGCGGAGGCGCCGTCCCCCGAGGCTTCAGGGACAGAGAGTCCGAAAACAGAAGGCGGGCAAGCGAGCGAAAGCGAGACGGAAGACCCGCCCCAACGGCCCGCGGCGTCTTATGCGGTCGTGGGCGTCGACACGGATTGGGGCCTGGGGGTGCTGCGGCTTGCCGACCCTTCCTCGGGAGCCGCCTTTCCCGCGCCTGTCCCTCGTGAGTGGCAAGCCGGCGCGCACGTCGCCGCCATAAGCCTGACGCCCGATCAGCATCCACGCATCACGCGCGGCGTCCTGGTTTCGGTCCCTCCTGAAAACGATTACTCGGAGTCCGGGTCATTTGCGGACGCCGTGCTTGACGTATCGATCCCGTTCCCGGGCAACATCACCGTGGCGGCGATCGTCGACCTCGACGGCGGGCTGCTGGGCATCGCCATTGGCGCCGGGGGCGGGGTAAAGGTTCTGTCGGCGGCGCGGGCAGCTCGTATCGCCGAAGAGCTGAGCGAGCGGCGGTTCTGCGTAGCTCTGGAAACCCGAGATCTGGACGAAGACCTGCGCCGGCTGCTGCGGCTGGGCAACGGCGTGTTTGTCGAGCGCGTGCGGAAAGAGAGTTTCTTCCCCGAACCTTCCCTGCGCGGCGGCGACATCTTGCTGCGCTGGGGCGGCACCGAGATCACCAGCCGTGAACAATTTGAGCAGGTTTACGGCGAACACGCAGCCGGTGCTCTGGTGCGCTTCCAAGTCCTGCGCGACGGAAGAAGGGTGCGCGGCGCGACCAGAATGCCCGATCCCGATTGCCGTCCGGCGGCGAGTACGCTGGTCCGCTTCCCGCGGCTGGGAGTCATCGCGAACTGGGAGTCGGGCGCGGAGGAAGATTCGTCGGGTTGGCGCGTGCTGCACGTGTTCGAGGCCTCGCCCGCATCGGCGGCCGGCGTCGAACGAAGAGACCGTATCGTCGGTGTGGCGGGCCGGCCGCTGACGCTCTCGCAGCCCAGGCGCGGGCTGCAAGAATTTGAACGGCGGCCCCGGCCGGCCGTACTGACCCTGCTGCGCGCCGGCCGCCGGAAATTGCTGGCGGTCAAGCCCAAGGCCGGCTAGCTCATGTGGCCGGAACGACCTTTCATGCGAAATGGGATTCGACGGATCGCGGCTCTTGTGGACCGCCTGCGCCATCGCAGCCGCGCCATGGGACGCATGGGCCGCAAGATCACTCCGAAAGCGCCGGTCTGGGGCCTGGCCGTAATATGGCTGCGTTCCTCCTTTCTGCCGTCGCAAAACTACCTCATCATTCTGGCCGTTGTCGTTGGCATTCTTACCGGATACGGATCCGTGGGATTCGTCAAGTTTCTGCACATGATGGCTGATTTCGCCCGCGGCCAAGTGGCGAACGCTCTTGCGATATTCGGTCCCGCGCAACTCGTGCTGCTGCCCGCGATCGGCGGACTGATGGTGGGCCCGCTCATCAATCGCTTCGCGAAGGAAGCCAAGGGGCACGGGGTGCCGGAAGTCATGACGGCGCTGGCGACGCGCGGCGGCCGGATCCGCAAGCGGGTCGTGATGGTCAAGGTCATCGCCTCGTCGTTGACCATTGGTTTCGGAGGCACGGCGGGCCGCGAAGGCCCCATGGTGCAAATCGGCTCGGCGATCGGCTCGGCGATCGGACAATGGGCCGGCCTGACGACGCGCAACGTTCGCACGCTGGTTGCCTGCGGCGCGGCTGGCGGCATAGCGGCGACGTTCAACGCTCCCATCGCGGGCGCCATGTTTTCGATGGAAGTGCTCATGGGGCGGATTCAGACCGACTTCCTGCTGGTGCTTCTGACATCGCTGAGTTCGAGCATTGTCGCGCGTCACTATCTCGGCAACGCGCCAGCGGTGCTCTCGCCCTACTATGAACTGGCCAGCCCGTGGGAGCTGCCGCTATATTTTTTGATGGGCCTCATCATCGGCTTGGCGGCGGTGCTCTACGTTCGCTTGCTCTATCGCAGCGAAGATTTGTTCGGCGGGTGGAAGTTTCCCGAATACCTCAAACCGGCCGTGGGTGGATTGCTCGCCGGTCTGGTGCTGCGGTTCTTTCCCGAGGTCTACGGATCGGGCTTGCCCGCCATCGAAGCGGCGCTGTTCACTCGCTATTCGTGGGAAGTGCTGCTCTGTCTTTTCACCGCCGGGATGCTGGCCAATTGCGCGACGCTGGGTTCGGGCGGATCGGGCGGAGTCTTCGCGCCGGCCCTCTACATGGGCGCCATGCTCGGAGGAGCCTTTGGCGCGCTGGCGCATGGCATCTATCCAGACTGGACGGCGACCTCGGGCGCCTATGCGATGGTCGGCATGGCGGCCTTCTTCGCCGCGGCGGCTAAGGCTCCCACCACGTCGATCCTGATTCTCTTCGAGATGACGGGCGACTACCGCATCATGCTCCCGCTGATGGCGGCGACCGTCGGCAGCGTCTATCTTTCGCACCGGCTGCTGCCTCAGAGCATCTATATTCTCAAACTGCACCGCCGGGGAATCGTCTACCCCTACGCCGAAGAGGAACCCGACTCGACCGGCTAGAGCGTCCGCAACTAGCAGCCCGACTTCTGCCACCGGCTCGATACCGCGATCCCTTTGGGGGGCGCGGTCAATGGCATCCTCGCCGCGTCCCGCGCCGCGCGCAGAGTCCGACCTATTCCGATAGACCGGCCTGTTTCGATAGAATAGTATCCGCCTTCGACGGGGCGTCCACCGTGTGATGAGAGTCTTGGTCATTGCCGCCTTCTTGGTCTTAATTTCGGCCGGCGATCTTGCGCCTGCCGGGGGCGATGTGGCGGCGTGGATCGTCTCTCAAGGGGGGCACGTGATGCGCGAGCCATCCGGCGCGGTCACGGCGGCGGACCTGACCGGCAGCTGGATTACCGACGCGGATCTGACGCGTCTGGCGACCCTGTCGAACCTCCGGCGGCTTGATCTTTCCCGCACAAAGATTACCGACGAAGGGCTCGAACATCTCAAACCCCTGACTGGAGTCATCGAATTGCGCCTGCGCTACGCCGAGTCGATCACCGCCAACGGCGTGGCGCACATCAAGGGGTGGAAGCACCTCGAGCGGCTGGACCTGCGGGGGACTAAGATCACGAGCCGCGTCTTCGAATCCCTCGCCGGGCTGACGGCTCTGCGCTCGCTTGATATCGCGTTCACCGAGGTCAGTGACGAGGGTTTTGAAGAGTTGGCCGCACTGAGCCGGCTGGAGGAGCTGGCTATGGGCGGCAACCGCATTCTCGGTCCCGCGCTGTCTCTTCTCAAGCTCGTTCCCGCGCTGCGGCGGCTCGACGCGGGCGGAATCCAGCGCGTGGATTCCGGGTTGTGGGGCCTGGCCTTGAGCGACAGAAATCTGGAGAAGCTCGGAGCTCTGACTCAGCTGGAAGTGCTCGATCTCAGCGGGGCCAATATCGCCGATCGCGGGCTCGACCGTCCCGGCCATGCACTGGCGCGGCGAAAGGAGCTGCGCTCGCTGGCCGATCTTCGGACGCTGACGCGACTGCACACGCTGAATCTGAACCGGGTTCCGGCCAGCGGCGAAGCTCTACAGGTGCTGGCGGAGCTGCCCGTGCTCAAGCATCTGATGGCTGGCTACAACCCGCTTATGAACGACGAGGCGGCCGAGGTCTTCGCCAAAATCAGGGAACTGGAAACGCTAGTCTTGACCGAGACGAACGTGAGCAATACGACGCTGGAGCGACTCCAGGCAGCCAAGCACCTGAAGAAGCTGTATCTCGGTGGAACGAGCGTCAGCGCCGAGGCGGTCGAAAACTTCCGGCGCTCGCGGCCCGATTGCAACGTCATCTGGTGGGAGAAACGGGCCGCGAACAGAGACGAGCCGCAATCCGGCGCGGGCCAGGCCCGCTAGGAGCGAGCGATGTGCAAACAGGGCGGGATCGACCGTCGAACTTTCTTGGGGAACGCGCCGCTGGCCGGAGCGTCGATCGCGGCTGGATGGGCCGCCGCGGCCGCTACGAGCTCCGCGAGCCCGCGGCCGCCGAAGGAGCCGTTCCGGGTGGGCTGCCTGAACGTCTCCTCGTACTCGCATCTGGACGGATTGTGGGGGCCGATTATCAACCCCCGTCCCGGCGAACCGGAAATGCCGCTGACCGGCATGCGCATCACCCATTGCTGGGAAATCGAGCCAGAGAAGTCCGAGGCCTTCGCCCGCAAATTCGACTGCGAACCGGTGAAACGTTTCGACGACATGGTGGGGAAAGTCGACGGGATTATCTCCGGCGGCTACTACAACCATCCCTGGAATCATATTCTGCATGAGCCCTATCTGAAGGCCGGGCTGCCGAACCTGATCAACCGGCCCTTCACGAACTCGCTGGTCAAGGCGCGGAAGATGATCGAGCTGGTCAGGAAACACGGCGCGAGGATTCTGATTCCGTCAAGTCATGAGCACAACGACGCCATCCAGCGCGCCAAGGCCTGGGCCGAAGACAAGAAGATTGTTTGCTATAGCGCCACGAACTCGTTCGACGACTACCCGACGCACGGCATTCACGGCCTCTACCTATGCTGCAAGGCGATCGCCGAAGCCGGTAACCCGGTCGTGTCTGTGGCCTATCAGGCGGAGAAGTGGTATCGTCCGCCTGGCATGATGACCTTCGAACATCACGACCAGGAGGGCCGTCCGTTTTTCGGTTCTCTTCATCAGGTGAGCGGCTCGTGGGGGACGATTCGCATCCACACGAGGGAGGAATACGGCGGCAAGGGGTTTCGCATTCACACCGGTACTGGCTATCCGTTCAACCGGACGGAAATCTGGGCCCCGCCGATGTGGGCCTTCCAGCAGATGGCGCTTCACGGGGAGATGCCGCAAACCTTCGAGCAGATCGCCCACAAGAACAACGTGTTTCTGGCTGGCTGGCGTTCGGTTCTGGAAAATCAAGGCCGTCCGGTGCGGTTGGATGAAGTTCCCGACGATTGGGAGTCGCCGGTCGACCTGCCCAACCACCCGGACGATCACACGACGGACTTGTTCCGCAAGATGTTTGGCTAGCGGACTCGGTCACAAACCGTTCGCAATGAAACTGGATCAACTCCGCCGCGAACTGCGCCAGTCCGCCGACCTCGAGCGCGCAGCCCACTCAGCGCGTTTCTTCAAGACCGGGCCGGGCGAGTATGGCGAAGGCGACCGTTTTCTCGGTGTCAAGGTGCCCGAGTTGCGAAGGCTCGCCAGACGTTGCCGGGGGCTGCCGATACCAGATGTTCGTGCGCTTCTGAAGTCGCCGATTCACGAACAGCGCTTGCTCGCCCTGCTCATTCTCGTTCTTCGTTTTTCGGGCGGAGGTGCTGGAACTCGCGGGCAGATTGTCAAACTCTATCTCAAACAGACGCGCTGGGTGAACAGTTGGGACCTGGTGGACGCGTCGGCTTACCACATCCTGGGCGCCTACCTGGCAGAGCGCGACCGCGGAGTGCTTTACGAACTGGCCCGCTCGGCGAGCCTGTGGGAGAGGCGCATCGCCATCATCAGTACATACTTTTTTATCAAGCGGAACCAATTCGCCGACACACTGCGTATTTCGGAAATGATGCTTGGCGACAAAGAAGACCTGATTCACAAGGCCACCGGATGGATGCTCCGCGAGGTGGGAAAACGGGATCGGGCCGCCGAAGAAGAATTCCTAAGACAGCACTACGAACGGCTGCCGAGAACGGCGCTGCGCTACGCAATCGAACATTTCCCCGAGCCGGCCCGGCAAAGGTACCTCCGGGGAGAGTTCTAGTCGGCGGCCCGTCCCAGCGGTTCACTGATGTATGTCTCGATGACCGAAAACAGCCCCTCGCCCTCGAAGATGCCGCGATTGAGCAAGTCGTAACCGTAGTCCTGCCGTATCCAGCCTTTTTTGTCAATCACGAACACATGCGGCACGTCGAAGGTGGGTTTTTGGGGCGTCAGCTTCATGTACGACATGGCGACCTGGCGGCAGTCAAACAAGATGGGCATGCGCAGCCCGTTTTTCTCAAGGTATTGGCGAACGGTGGTCTGGTTTTCCGGAGGCGAATTGACGATCGAGAGCACTTGCAGACGATTCCCAAACTTGGCCTGAGCCTTGGAGAGCACCTTCGAAAACGCGGAGCAGTGCGGACAGTCCGTCTTCATGATGTTGACGAGAACGACCTTGCCGCGATAGTCGTAGAGGTCGTGGAATTTGAGGAAGCGGTCGGGCAGCGCGAACCCCGGGGCTCTGCGGTCCGACAGCTCGTTCGCTCCCCAAACCGCGGCCGGCGAGGCTAGAAGAAGAAGGATCAGAATCGTTACTCGGCGCATGAACGTCACCTTAGCACAGCGATCTCCGCGGCTTGCCCGACGGGCGCGGGCTGGCTCAAATCTTCACGGCCGTGGCCGAGAGCTCACCGCGATGGACCTCGGTGAATTCATACCGCGGCGCCGGGGCTCGCACCGAGGAGAACGGCGAAGAGAGATAGCCGCCGATGAATCCCAGGCCGCAAATCGTGTAGTGCAACACGAGCAGCGATACCGAGGCCGCGGCAAACCGATACCCCCTTCTCTGGCGGAGAAAGGCGAGGAATCGCCGGTTCGTCCAGCAGACGCCGGCCAGGGCCGCGAGGACAGCCCCCGCGAACCCCGCCGCGAAGAAACAGCCCAGACAGAAGAGCCACATCAGCCCCGTCAGTGCGACGCTGATCACCCCTTGCCGTCCTGTATTGAGGGTCCCCATCGGCGACCGGCCGGCACGCATCAGCCTGGTCCAGGGCAGGGCTCGGCCCAGCAAGTCGGAACGAATCAACCGCGGGATGGCGTACGTCTTCAAGTGTTCGGCCCGCATGTGCTTGAGAAGCCGAACGCGGCGCCCGGCTTCCACCAGGGCGTGGCCGAACTCGATGTCCTCACAGAACTGAAGACTGACATCGAAGCCCGCGAGCCTAGTGAATGCCTCGCGCGTAACCGCGCCGCAGCCGCTCCAGAAACTCACCGGGTCGTCGGGAGCGGCTTGATCCGTGAAATGGTGCTGGTAGTTCTTAAACCGCGCCGTAAACTGCGCGACCCTCGTCTCTTCGATGTAGGAACCAAAGACGGCGTCGGCCTCGCCAGATGCAAGGCAGCCCACCCCGAGCGTGATGGCATCCGGGTTCAGAACAACGTCGGCGTCCACAAAGAAGAAGATCTCGCCGCCGGCGACCGAAGCGCCCGCGTTGCGCGTGTGAGCGGCGCCGCTTCGCCGCGTGTTCGATAACACCCGCACATTGTGGCTGCGCGCGACTTCGACTGTGTTGTCAGCCGAGGCATCACTGACGACAATCACTTCGAGGCGGGGGTAGTCCGAGGCCGCTACCGAGCGCAAGCAGTCCGCGAGCACGCTACCGGCGTTCAGCGCCGGAATAATCACCGAGACGAGCGGGAACTCTCCACGGCCCTCGCCCTCTCCGATTTCTTCGGGCCCAGAGCTATCGTCGGCAGGCGTGTTTTCAGGTGGATGCCGCATCGGTGTTGAACGCCCGGCCGTCGGATGTTTGGCGCCACAAGCCGCCAAGAAGCCCATCTTAACAGTTCGCGAGATCGATCCGAGGCTGTCAGACATTTGGAGCCTGTGGCACCAGAATGACCAAATAAAGCTGGTTTCTCGTAACCGCGAAATGATCTGTACGTTGTCGAACTCTCTCCGCGGCGGGCACTGCGTTGACGGGTGGCGCGTGCCGCCGGTCTCTTCACGCCCAGCCCGGCTCGGTCGTCGGAGACGGAGTGGCGAGCCCGCGAGCGCCGGGCGCTCACGGCAGCGCAAAGGCCACCACGGCGTCGCCCAGGGTCGTTCCCATACGGCCATGGCCGCCGGCAGCGATAACTACGTACTGCTTGCCGTCGTCGCTCAAGCGGTAGGTCATGGGAGTGGCTTGGCCGCCGGCTGGGAGACGGCCTTTCCACAGCTCTTCTCCGGTCTCGATGTCGAATGCCCGCAAGTAATTGTCCATCGCGGCGCCGATGAAGACGAGGCCGCCGGCGGTGACGATCGGGCCCCCCGTGGTTGGGGTCCCGAACGGGATCGGCAGCGGGATGGGAGAGACGTCTCGAATCGTTCCCAACGTGACTTGCCAGCGGATCTCTCCGGTCGAAAGATCGACGGCGTGCAGCTGGCTCCAGGGCGTCGGGGTGCAGATACTGCGAAAGGGAGAGAGCTTTGCCTCACGGAGGATTCCGAACGGCGTCCCCGCCTGGGGGGAGACTTCTTTTCCGGGATTCGCCGCCTTGACGGCGTCAAAATCCTCTTGCGGGATCAGCGTCAGCATGTGCGGATAATTGCTGGTGTTGAGCACGAGCAAACCCTGGGAGGGTTCGAAGGCGGCGCTGCCCCAGTTCGTTCCGCCCGCCGCCGACGGATAGAGCAAGGTGCCTCCCGTGCTCGGGGGCGTATAGATGCCCTCGTAGCGGTAGCTCTCGAGAATCTCCTGGCACTTGCCGCGGTCCCAGAACGTCAGTCCGAAGGCGTCTTTGGGGTCGAGTTCCTGCGGCGCCAGCGGCGGAGGCTTCACCGGAAACGGCTGGGTCGGCGAGGCATATTCTCCAGGAACGTCCGATAGCGGCACGGGTCTTTCTTCCACCGGGAAGAGCGGTTCGCCGGTTTCGCGATGCAGCAGAAAAACGAGGCCCATTTTTGTCGGCTGGGCCACGGCTGGAATCTCTTCTCCGTCCCGCCGGATTGTAACCAGGGTCGGCTGCGAAGCGACATCGTAGTCCCAAAGGTCGTGATGAACGGTTTGGAATCCCCAGACAAACTCTCCAGTCGAGCCGCGCAGCGCGACGACCGACGACGACCAGCGATTGTCGCCCGGCCGTTCGCCGCCATAAAAATCTGGGCTCGCGCTGCCGGTCGGCACAAACACCAGATCGCGCTCAGGGTCCGCCGACAAGATCGACCAAGCATTCGCCGAGCCGGTCTTCGCGACACCCTCGGCGGTCCAGTCTTCCCGGCCTGGCGCTCCTTCCTTGCGAGGGATTGGATCCCATGACCAGCGCAACTCGCCGCTGCGTGCGTCGTAGCCCCGGACCATGCCGCTGATCTCGTTCACCGTCTTGTTGTCGCCGATCGCCGAACCGGTGACGATGACATCGCCGATGATCACCGGCGGAGAGGTCACCCCGTAATGGCCGGGCTCGTGCGGTCCGATCCCGTCGCTGAGGTCGACCCTGCCGTTGTCGCCAAAATCGGAGCAGGGTTTGCCCGTCCTGGCGTCGAGCGCGTGAAGCCCGGCGGCGCGGTCGGCCAGGATGATTCTTCGTCGGCACTCTTCGCCGCTTGCCCGCTCGGAATCCAGCCAAGTGCTGAGGCCGCGGCATCCGATCTCGGAGTAATGAATGGAGAGGTCAATCTCGGGATCGAATGTCCAGCGCTCCTCTCCGCTTTCCGGGTCGAGGGCGATCACCCTCGAGAACGCCGTGGCAACGTACATCGTGCCGTCGACCACGATGGGCGTCGCCTGAAAAGCGCTCTTGTTGGCGGCGGGCGCTCCTTCCCCGCCATCGGAGACGTCACCGGTGTGGTAGGTCCAGGCGAGCTCGAGATACTCGACATTCCCGCGATCGATCTGCGTCAGCGGAGAATAGCGGGTTCCCCCGGCGGTGTTCCAGTAGGAGGGCCACTGGGCGGTTGGGCCGCTGTAGTCCAGCGGCGGCGGAGAACCGCAGTTCCAGAGAACACCTGCTGGCATGAGCGCAAGTGTCGCGAAGACAATCCTTCGATCCATGCTCTTGCGGCTGCAAGCAGGCCTCCATTTTCTTTCCCATTCGGGGAGCGGAGGCGAGCGTCACCGGCGTGACGGGCTAGAGGCATTTGCCCCAGAAATGGGTGGAATCGCCCGCGCCGTCATGAACTGCTGGTCAGCAGTGACCGCAGGGCGGAGGCTACCCTGTGAACATCTTCCTGCCGCAATTGAAGGTGCAGCGGCAGCGACAATACGCGCTGTGCCGCCTCGGCCGCCCTCGGGCATTGTCCCCAAGCATAGGAATACATCGGGTAACCCGTATTGTCGGCATAGTGCACCCCGGGATAAATCGACTGCTGGTTCAGTCCCACGATTGTCTCATCGCGGTGGGGCACCAAGACCTGATACAGATGCCGGGACGGCTTGCAGCCCCTCGCCATGGGCACGGATTCGAGGTTGGGGCAGCCGGCCAGTTGCTCGTCGTACCAGCGGGCGATGGTTCGGCGATATTCGTTGTCTTCTTCGAGGTAGCGAAGCGCGACGAGCGCCATCGCCGCGGTGATGGAGTTGCCGTGATACTTGAATCCGGTCTCCTCCACTTTGTAGCGCCATTTGTACGCTGTCCCGGAAAACGTACGACTGTAGGTGTCACGGTCGATCCCGAGCCATGAGAGCTTGCGCGCCGCCTGGTAGAGATCGGACCGCGCAAAGCACACCATACCGGCGTCGGCGGTCGGCAGATTCTTCACCGAGTGAAAAGAAAATACTGCCGCATCCGCATCCCAGCCGGCGTGCTTGTCGCCGATCCAGGTTCCGGCCATGTGCGTCGCGTCGAGAATGAGCCGCAGGCCCTGCTGGCGGCAGAGGGCCAGAACCTCCGCGTACCGGCCGGCGTTGCCTCCCAGACCGACAAAACAAACCGCGCGCGTCCGGGGTGAAAACTTTTCAGCCACGGACGCCGGGTCTAGACATAGGTATTCGTCAATGTCGGCGAAGACGGGCTTGAGGTTCTCATAGAGGATGGCGTGATTCGTCGATACGAAGGTTAGGGGCGTGGTGATGACTTCGTCGCCGTCGTCCCATCCACCCGACTCCTTGAGGAGTTTGAAGGCCAAGTGCAGCCCGGCGGTTCCCGAGTTCAGAAAATGAGCATGCGGCAGACCGGTGTAGCTCCGCCAGGCCTGTTCTATCTCGACCGTCTTATAGCCAAGCCCGGTCCAGCCTCGCTCCAGGCACTCGCGGATTTCTCCGAGGACTTCCTCGGTTCGGAAAGAAGGCACGAATAGATGAATAGGATGACCCATCGCTCATAGCACGACCCTGAAGGTCGTGAACAGACGCCCGCCGCGGACTGTGTCTTTGGACTTGACGTAACCCAGAGCCCGGACCAGCCCGAGAGACGCGGGGTTGTCCTCGGCGACCACCGCCCGGACGGTCTTGACGCCAGCCGTCTTGGCGTACTGAAAAGCGAGCCTTATCGCCCGCACGGCGTATCCTCGCCGCTGATGGTCCGCGGCGATAATCGTTCGTCCGGATTGACACTCCGCGCCGCCGGCAGAGAACTCGTACAAGGCCGTGCTTCCCACCGGCACTCCGGCGCACTCGATGACAAACCACACATCGGGGGTGTCACCCTGGAGGTAAGCGCGCACGAAGTCTTCGTGTACAAGATAGGGGACTAGCGCTGTATCTCGAAACATACCGCGGTTGCGATCGCTCATTCGCCACTGGTAGAGGTTTTCACAATCCTCCCAACGGACCGAACGAATGGCAAGATCGCCATCCTCGACTCGAATCGGCCGGCGCTGAGTCATTCGAGGACCCGCCGCATGATTCGAGGCCAGACCTTCGCCCAAGTGTAATCGCGAAGCACTCGATCGCGTCCCTTTTCCACAATCTCTTGGCGCTCATCGGGGTGGGTAAGAAAGTATTGGATGCGCTCGACCATCTCGGCGGTTGACGTGAAGGTAATCAGCTCCCGTCCGACATCAAAGTAGTTATCGAGTTCCGGCAGATGTTCCGTCACGACGAACCCGCCCGCGGCAAGAAAGTTGAAAACGCCCACTTTCACGATTTCATGGCCCGAACGGGTCCGGCTCAAAACGACCGACGAGCGGGCGGAACTCAGAGCCGCCAAGGAGTCGTCGCCGTAGATGGCTCCCCGGCTCCTGATTCCGTGCTCCTCCCATGCCTCGCCGTAAACGTGGACGTCGAAATGCTCGATCAGAGCCCTTACCGGTTCGATCCTGCATGCGTAGGCCTCCCCCATGAATAGGACGTCGCAAATCAGTTCCGGTCGCACAGCGGCCGGCTTGAAAAAATCGTCCAAGACTCCCACCGGCAGGCGGCCTGCGTTGACTCCAGCCTCACGGTATCCAGGCAGACAGCCCGGGTCATTCGTAAGAAAGAAATCGAAGTTCGGCGCGATATGACGCGTCGCGGGCTCATATACCTCGGGATCGGATAGAGCGATCCCAAGCAGACGAATGTCCCGCCGCAACCGCGCGGCCACTTCGGGCCGAAAACTGAGTCCGCCGGCGTTGCAAACGATCACATCCGGCCGGAATTCCGTGACAAGCGGTTCCAGATGCGACCATCGCAGCCACACCGGACCGTGGGCGCCGCGATCATAGCGACGACCATCCGTGTCCAGAGCCTCTTGGTGCTCATCTGTGTTGTACTCATGCACCAAGTAACCAGCCCCGCGGAGTCCGAGCATCATATGACGCACGATGTCATTGAGGCCGCGGTAGTAGGCCCCAATGTGAAGAACGCGCTGCTTGGAGGATGCTGCGAACACAGGCCGCAAACGGGCAGGCTGCAAGAGAGGTTCGTAGTGTAGCATGGCGCCTTGCCGGAACACTGCTGGCGGGACGACATCCAGCTTCCCATGCCACGGGTCTTTCATGAGATGCCGGTCCCATGGACTGAGCCGAAGGCGGCCTCCAAGTCAGATCGAAATGAAACGGTCAATCACGGAGCAAGCACCCGCTTCGGAGCCGTGCCGGCCGGGATTGCTCTATCGAATCGGCGGGTCGTCATGGTCCAACGAACTGAGATACAGCAGCGACTGTTCACGCTTGGGCGAGATACGGATCATTTCGTGAATGGCGTGCAGCAAATCACGGCGACTGATCTGACCGACGAGCTTGCCATTGGTGATCACCGGCAGACGGCGCGCTTGGGTCCGGTTGAAGATCTGAGCAATCCCGAGCAGGTCGACATCCTCGCGGATGGTCCGGGCGTCCCGATCCATGTAGGTTTCCACGATTTCACCCGCGCCGGCGCCAGGCGGGGTTTTCTCCAAGATCCAGTCCCGCCACGCCTTGAGCCAGCTTGGCTTCGCGGCCGATAAGGAGTAGGTCGCTCGCAAGACATCCCGGCGGCTGACCTGACCGACGAGTTTTTCGCCGCGCAGAAGCAGAACAGGCAGACGCCGGTAGACAGTATCGAGGAACGTCTGAGTCACCGACAAGAGATCCCGCTCCTCAGTAATCGTCCGCTCCCGGTCCGGATCAAGAAACGCCTCGACGCGGCTGGTTGGCAACTGATCGTAGACGGATCCGAGCAATACGTTCATGCTTGTCTTCTCGGAGAAAACGCCCAAGAAGCTCCCCTCCTCGCTGATCACGGGAGCACCGGAAATATGCCGGTCCAGCAAGAGTCCGATGGCGTCAAAGGCGTCCATATCCGGTGTCAGAGTCACCAGGCTGGTGGCCATAACGTCCTTGGCCCTCGGCAGTTTCCAGCTCTTGCGGGCCTCTTCGTCCGCCCTGCGTGCTGTCGCCGCCAGGACACTCAGACAGCAACGTTCGGTGAAGACGCCCAGCTAGCGCCCCTCCCTGTCAATCACCGGGGCGCCGGTGAGATTGAAGCGCAGCAGGCGGGCAATGCCGTCAAAGATTGGTATGTCCGGCCGCAAGGTCACCAGCTTGGTCACCATGATGTCGCTGGCAATTCTCGGCTGCTGCATGCCTGGCTCCTGGTCCCGCTGCTGTTTATTCGGCGGATGATGACCGAAGTCTTAGCCCGTTTTTCTCACCACGTGGCGAAGCGAAGTGCGTGAGAGGCACGTCAGTACGAGGCGCGCGCCGCTTGACGAGCACAGGCGTACTTGACAGTACGTTGAGCACGGCAAGCAAGCGCAACGAAGTAATGGCGGGCCTGTCATGTGCTTCGGTCGTCAGGTGGTGAGAAATGCGGGTTAGCCCCGCGCCGCTCGCTGGAGAGAGCGTTCGTCATTGATATTAACCGAAATTACGGGGATAAGCAGCGGGAATATCCGCGGAACAGCGGCGGCGGGAATCTGGACTGGAAGCGTGCTGACGCCACGACCGGCAAGCTCTTGCGACACGGCTTCCCGCGAATCTGCTCCTTCTTCCGCGCCGCGAGGGCCGACTTGAGCCTGCCAACAGGAAGATAGTCATCCACTCGCCCAACGCTGGTGCGCGCACAAAAAAGGGGCGGCCACCGGCCACCCCTTTTCGGCAAGAGCTTGAAGCATGCTTAGATGTCGAAGTACATCTCAAACTCATACGGATGAGGCCGCTGCCGAATCTGGTCGACTTCGGCCGTACGCTTGTAATCGATCCAGGTCTCGATGACCTCCTCGGTGAAGACATCATTCTTGGTCAAAAAGTCGTGATCCTTCTCGAGCGCGTCGAGGGCGCCTTCGAGCGAAGCCGGCAACGAGGGCACGTTACGCAGTTCCTCGGGGGAAAGATCATAGATGTCCTTGTCCAGCGGTTCGCCCGGATGGATCTTGTTCTGAATCCCGTCGAGCCCGGCCATCAGCATGGCCGCGAAACCCAGGTAAGGATTACAAGCTGGATCCGGCGACCGGAACTCGACCCGCTTCGTTTTGGGGTTGGCCGAGTACATCGGAATGCGGCATGCCGCCGACCGGTTCCGTCTCGAGTACGCCAAGTTCACCGGAGCCTCGAAGCCCGGAACCAGCCGCTTGAAGCTGTTGGTCGTCGGATTCGTCAGAGCCACGATGGCCGGCGCATGCTTTAGCAACCCGCCGATATAGAAGAGCGCCATTTCGCTCAACCCGGCGTACTGATCGCCGGCAAACAGCGGCGTATCGCCCTTCCAGATGCTCTGGTGGACGTGCATGCCGCTTCCGTTGTCATTCCACAGCGGCTTGGGCATAAAGGTGACGGTCTTGCCGTGCTGGAAGGCGACGTTGCGGACCACGTACTTATAGATCATCATGTTGTCGGCCGAGCGCACCAGTGCGTCGAACTTCTGGTCGATTTCCGCCTGGCCGCCGCTGGCCACCTCGTGGTGATGACATTCCACGTTCAGCCCGCAATGCTGCATCAGTTCGACCATCTCGGTTCGAATATCCTGATGATGATCGGTTGGCGGAACCGGGAAGTATCCCTCTTTGTATCGGGGCCGGTATCCCAAATTATTCTCTTCCCGCCCCGAGTTCCAGCGGCCTTCTTCTGCGTCGATGTAATAGAAGCCGTAGTTGTAAGACTGGTCGAAACGGACGCTGTCGAAAATAAAGAATTCCGCTTCGGCGCCGAAGAAGGCAATATCTCCCAGCCCGGTGTACTGCAAGTAGGATTCGGCCTTCTTCGCAATCCAGCGGGGATCTCTTTCATAGTGCTGTTTGGTGATGGGGTCGACGATGTCGGCGATCAGCACGAGTGTTGGCACGGCCGTGAACGGGTCCATCATGGCGGTATTAGCGTCAGGGACGATGAGCATGTCGCTTTCGCTGATGGCCCGCCAGCCGCGAATGCTCGAACCGTCGAATCCAAACCCTTCCTCGAAGGTTTCCTCGGTGAGCTGTTCGATGGGATAGGTCACATGCTGCCATAGTCCCGGCAGATCGGTGAATCTCACGTCCAACATCTTGGTGTCGTTTTCTTGCGCGAACCGTAGTACATCCGCGGGGGTTCGAGTCGTACTCATTCATTCCTCCAGAGGCCTATTCAGGTAGGGCGGTAACGTTTTAGCAGTGCACCATCGTAACACAGCGGCCACAGCCATAACCCAGTCGTATAGGCCGCATAAGAAGTTTCGATGCAGTCCCTCGGCCTGGCGCGCCCGCCGCCGCCGATCAGACCTTTTCGGTTGGAGCGTCGCCGCTGCCGGCATCACCTCTCGCTC
The DNA here is from genome assembly GCA_965238045.1 of Bryobacterales bacterium. GTDB lineage: Bacteria > Acidobacteriota > Terriglobia > Bryobacterales > UBA6623 > CBDEGU01. The sequence goes on from CBDEGU010000007.1 coordinate 389,417, forward strand.
CCTCCGCGTCGGGGAAAAGAGTCCTGATCCCAGGCGTCTCTCTGTTCCGCGAACTCGTCGAACCTTGCAGTATAAGTTATTCAATAAAAGAGTTTTACGTCTTGTCTACATCTGACCGGGGGTAAGGGAAATTCCCGTGTACGCTAATGCGAATCGCGGATATCTGCCTCGCACCCGGGTTTTCTACTCTCAGTAATAAGGACCCAGATGTATCTTCTCGCGCGTCCCATCGGTTAAATTTCGTCAACCTCAACGGGGTTCTCTGCCGATAGCCAATATGTATACTGCAAGCAACGGCTTTGGTTCACGCCGGCGCGTCTTCTTGCAGATTTCGGGGGTTCTCTGCCGATAGCCAATATGTATACTGCAAGCAACGGCTTTGGTTCACGCCGGCGCGTCTTCTTGCAGACGACTTGCTGTCGTGGCGGTCGCGTCATCCGCTCAAACCCGTAGGTAAGGCATGAAGAACAAACTCTACATCGTCATCGGCGCCGGGCTCCTCGGGGCACTCCTTTCGACGTGGGCATTCTACAGCTACGTTTCCCAACAATTCGAAGGCCAGGCGGTGGTGGTAAACCAGGAACAGCCCCTCGTGGTGGCGGCTCGTGAACTGCGGCGCGGCGCCAGGCTGACTAGCGAGGATATCGAGACTACTCCCATTGTGGCGACCGAACCGCCACCGAACTCGTTTTCCGGCACCGCCCCGCTCCTGGGGCGAATCCTTCGAGACAACGTGGGGAAAGGAGAGCCCGTTTTCGAGAACGATCTGCTCGACGATCCCGATTCCTGGCTGGCCGCCTCCATTCCGCTCGGCATGCGAGCGGTCACGGTTCACGTCGAAGAGTTTGCCGGGGTGACGCAGCTCATCGAAAAAGGCGACCACGTGGACGTGCTGGTGGCCACGCACCGGCGTGCGCCGGGTAACCGTCAGATCCGGGTGAGAACCTTGCTTGAAAATATCGAGGCCATCGCCACCGGCAGGGAACTCTTCCAAACCGGCAAGCCCAACAGTATCCCGGTGATCACGCTGCTGGTGGAAGCCAAGGATGCCGCCACGCTTGTGCTCGCCGATCAGCGCGCTTCCATTCGCCTGGTACCGCGCCATCCGCTCGACAACGGCGATGGAGACACCCGTGCCAGCAACGGGAGCAACTAGCTAGCGGCAACACTCTGGCTTGCGGCGGGCCACAGGCAGACACATGGCAACCAACTCGACACCAGTGGAACCGGGCGCGGAGGAAACTTCCGCCCCCTCGAAAGAGGTGGCCGTCGCGTCGAGGGACCTTGAGTTCAAGCATGCCCTTCATCGCAAGCTTCTCGGCCGCATTAATCTTGATCGTCTCGCGGAAATCGACGCTCCCCGGGTGCGCCGCGAAGTTCGCTCCGCCCTCAGCGCCCTGGTCGCCGAGGAAGATTTTCAGGGCACCGAGAAGCAGCGGGATCTGCTCATTGATCAGGTTCTCAACGAGGTCTTCGGTCTGGGGCCACTTGAGCCCCTCATGCAGGACCCGACCGTTTCCGACATCCTAGTCACCACGCCCAAGCTTGTTTACGTCGAGCGCGGCGGCAAGCTGGTCAAAACGGCCGTACAATTCAAAGACAACGCTCACCTGCAAAGGATTATCCAAAGAATCGTTTCCCTCGGGGGACGCCGGATCGATGAATCTTCCCCGATGGTGGATGTCCGTCTGCCCGACGGCTCTCGCGTCAACGCCGTGATCGCTCCGGTCGCGGTCGATGGCCCGCTGCTTTCGATTCGGCGCTTTGCGAAGGACCCGCTGAAGGCATCGGACCTGGTCGCGACCAAAGCCCTGACCCAGCCCATGATCTCGCTGCTTGAGGCCTGCGTCCGCGCACGGCTCAATATCTTGATCGCCGGCGGCGCCGGTTCGGGAAAGACCACTCTGCTCAATATCTTGTCGGCTTTCATCCCGTCCGGCGAGCGAATCGTGACCATCGAGGACACCGCGGAGTTGCAGCTACAGCAAGAGCATGTCGCGCGCATGGAAAGCCGTCCGCCAAACTTAGAAGGCGAAGGAGCTATCGACCAGCGGCAGCTGTTGATCAATAGTCTTCGGATGCGTCCGGATCGCATCATTCTGGGAGAAGTACGCGGAGAAGAGGCGCTGGACATGTTGCAGGCTATGAACACTGGCCACGACGGATCGCTGGCCACCATTCATGCCAACAGCCCGGTGGACGCCGTCGCCCGCATGGAACTCATGGTCGGCCTCGCCAACTCGAATATTTCCAGTGCCTTGATCCGGAAGCACATCGCCTCGGCCATCGACCTTTTTATACAACTCGAACGTCTGAGCGACGGAAGCCGCCGCGTAACGCAGATCTCGGAATCGGCCGGTCTCAAGGACGGCGAAGTCGAAATTCGCGATTTATTCCGGTTCGAAAAATTCGGCGTGGACGGCGACGGACGCGTACGAGGCGCGTTTCGCGGCATGGGCGTCAAGCCGCTGTTCCTGGAACGCCTGCGGCGAAGCAACCATGCGATCCCGGAAGACATCTTCGATTCGGTGGTCGAGGTATAGCGATGGCCGAACTCTCTGTCTACGGATTGGCATTCTTGCTCGCGTTTGCCGGCGGCTGCGGCGCCGCCTTCGCGGCATGGAGGTTCATCGCCGCCCCTCCGGCCGCCGCCCCTTCGGTCGCCGCTCCCCGGCAGTCGCTCCCCCCCCATGTCGCCGGGGACGACTCGCAAATCCTGCGCGATCCATCCTTGAGCACGCTCTCGTTCTACAACCTCCTGCTGAAGCGTCTGCGTATCGTCCAGCGTTTGGGCGACCTGATCGAGCGGGCGGACGTGTCTTGGTCGGTGGGCCGCGTCAGCGCCATGATGCTGCTGATCGGCATCGTCGTGCTCAACGTCGGGTTGCGTTTTGATTTCATGCCCGTCTTGGTGGCCATCGTTTTGGCGCTCGGCGGCGCCTCGCTGCCGCTGTTCTACCTGATCAGTCGCCGGGACCGCCGTTACCGCGATATCGAACAGCAGCTTCCCGAGGCCCTCGACTATCTCTCTCGCGCCCTGGTCGCGGGCCACTCCCTGCCGATGGCGCTCGAACTGCTGGCCGACGAGGCCGGCCCGCCTCTTTCCAGCGAGTTGCGCCAGGTTGTCGATGAGTATAACCTCGGCATGTCGATGGATGACGCGCTCCGCGCCCTGGCACTGCGTCTGCCGGTGGTCGACGTGCAGTTCTTGGTGTCCGCTGTCCTAACCCAGTCCCGAACGGGGGGCAATCTTCATGAGGTGCTTGAGAATCTTTCGGAAACGATCCGTGAACGATTCGCTCTCAAAGGCCAAGTCCGCGCCCTGACCGCCAATGGCCGCATGTCCGCCATTGTTCTTAGCCTGCTGCCCATCTTGATCGGCACGTTCATGTGGATGTTCAACCCAACCTACTTCAACATACTTATTGGCAATAGGCTGGGAATCATATTGATCACCTGCGCCGCTTTCGGGCAGATTCTCGCCTACATTGTCATCAGCAAAATCGTCGATATCAAAGTCTGACCTATGCCCTGGCTTCTTACCATCGCGTTCTTCCTAGTCATGTGTTCCATCGTCGCCAGCTGTGCATATTGGATTAAGACCCGCGATCTGCTGACCCCGGCTCCCGTCGCATCGGCGCCATCGTCCGGCTCGGCCTCCTCCGGGACCGATTCCGAGCCGGCGGCCTCGTTTGAGGCATTGCCGCCTTGGCTGCGAATGCTCTGCGAGACCGGAAAGAGCCTTTCGCCTGGCGAGGGCGACCGGCGCCGGCTGCGCCGGCTCCTCATCGCCGCGGGATTTCGCCAGGATTGGGCTCTGCTCGCCTACCGGGGTTCCCAAGTCGTACTGGCCCCCGCCGCCGCCGTCCTGGCGATGCTGGCGGGCGCCGGCTTGGGCTGGAACGCCGTCACCGTCGTGCTCTTGAGCATGGCTGCTTCCTATGCTGGATTTCGCCTGCCGACCATCTTGCTGAACAAAAGAATCCGTTCTCGGCGCGCCAAACTCCATCGGGGCCTGCCAGACCTGCTGGACTTGCTGGTGATTTCGATCGAAAGCGGGCTCTCGCTCGATTCAGCCATCGCCACGACCGCCGAGGATCTGGCCCTCGTCCATCCCACCATCAGTGACGAGCTGTTTGTCTTTGAGTACGAGCTTCGCGTCGGCACCTCACGGGGCGACGCCCTGCGAAACCTTTCCGCGCGCACGAATGAACCGGAAATGCGAAAACTCACTTCCTTGCTCATTCAAGCCGACCGTTTCGGCACCAGCATCGTCAAGGTGCTTCGTGCTCAGGGCCGCTATCTGCGTATTCGCCGCCGTCAGAGCGCCGAAGAGATGGCCCATAAAGTCGGCGTCAAGCTGATCTTTCCGATCTTCTTCCTGATCATGCCCAGCATCTTTCTCGTCACCGCTGGTCCGGTCGTGATCAAACTGCTCACCGAAATGCGCAGCTACGCCTCCTGATCCCGGTCTCGTCGCTCTTGGCGGCCAACTTTCGCGCCGGACCTTTGCCGCCGCCGGGGTTTCGTGCTAGCATCGGGCTGCGCCGCGGCTCTGGCGGCTGCTCGTCCCATGAAACCTTTCACATTCCTGCCCGCCACGCTACTGATCATCTGCCTGGCTTGCGGCTCGGCTCAGCGAACCCAAAGCGTTCCGGCCTCACCGCGCCTTACACACGGACCCATCCTCGGCCGGCTCTCGAGCAACGGGATCGGCGTTTGGGCGCGTACTTCCCAGCCCGCCCGATTTCAGGTGCGCTATGGCACATCCCCAGAGCGGCTCGACTCGGTTTCGAGCCCGGCCGCGACCCTCCTCGATCGCGACAACACCGCCTGGGCCGATATCTCGGGACTGCGGTCCGATACCAAGTACTATTACCGGCTCTCGCTCACCGATGGCGAAACCTCTGGCCCCGGAGGATCCTTTCGCACTCTTCCCGCGGCCGCGGACTACCGGGACCCGCAACACAACCCCAAGGGCCTGTTCAACTTCCGCTTCGAGTTCGCCTGCGGCAACAATCAGAACACCGGCAAAGGCAGCGCGTTTGGCGCCAGCCTGCCGACCTATCGCACGATGCTCGACGAGTTCCAGCGCGAGCAAGAGCGGCGGCCGATCCACTTCGCGATTCAAAACGGCGACTGGCTTTATGAGGAAAAGCGCGACTATCGGCCCGCTCAGTGGGTGGAGCAAGTCGGCATTCCCGCCAGTGAAAAGCCGCCCGTCGTCGAGATCGCACCCACCATTGTCGGCGTCTGGGAAAACTACAAGCTCTACCTCGATCGCGCGGAGAACCTGAGAGATTGGCACAGCGTGATGCCGTCATTTTTTACGTTCGATGATCATGAGATCGTCAACGACGTGTACGGCTCGGGCGAGGTCGGCCGCCGCAACCGCCGCGCGGTTTTTCGCGATATCGGGGTGCGAGCTTGGTACGACTATCTGGGCTGGAGCAACCCCATCGAGCATCAGCAGAAGATTTACATGGGGCGCGCGGCTTTCGGCGAAGGAAGCGATATTCTGACGGATGCGAAAGCCGACTTTTCCGGCTTGGACCTCGGCCAAGCCGCCACCCTTCACGTCTTGTGGGGAACCGCCGACGCCGGGATGATGGCGGATTCGCCCAACCCCGAACTGGGCGACCCGAACTCTGGCGTCTACGAGATCGTTGAAGTGCTCGACAACCATCGCCTGAGAATTCGCCCGCCGGCTAAGGCGCGGGGCGAAGCCTCTTACTCGATCGGCCAGATGTCGCACTTTAAGATGCGTGTTAGCAACGCCGAGTTCTTCTTCCTCGACACCCGCACGTTTCGTGAAATGCACGACGTAAGAACACCCGCCGCCAAGGGTCGCACGATGCTTGGGGCGCGTCAGAAGGCCTGGCTGAAGGAAAACATGGCCTCTAGCGACGCCGACTACTTCTTTGTTATCTCGTCTGTCAACATGATGATCCCGCATGTCGGAGGCACCGGCGCCCCGATCCCCACCTCCAATAAGGACGACGCCTGGACCGTCTTTCTCGATGAACGCGAGGAACTGATCCACTACTGGGACTCGCTCGGCAAACCGGTGTTCGTTCTCACCGGCGATCTCCACAACAGCTTCGCCATCAAGATCACCGACCGCGTATGGGAGTTCGCCTCCGGCCCGCACAACTCCGCCAACCATCCGGCGGGGAGCGAAGCTGGACGCCCGGCCAACGGCGTCTTCAACTCTCAGGGACGCAGGGCGGACATCCGCTGGTCAAGCTACATACTCGACGACACGCCACAGGAACTGCGGAACCGTCCGGTCTACTGCGTCGTTCAATCGAACGCCGTCTTCAACAACCCTGTTCGGCAAGGCGTGGACCGCTGGGTCGCCTACCCCCGGCCGCAGGTCGTCTTCCAATACCACGACGGCGTCACCGGCGAGCTTCTCTACGCTGAATCGATTGTTGCCGGCGAATGAGTTCTCCCCGGGGGGAGTTCCGCCGCGCGGCCGGCGAATTTCGCGCCGCGGCCGTTCAACGGATTTTTCCGCGAATGTTATGATGCTCCCAGTGATTCCCCGACCCGCCGGAGGCCTCTATGAAGCGTCGTGATTTCCTTAGAAGCACTGTCGCCGGAGGCGTGGCGCTCGCCGGCGCGGCGCCCCTGCCGGCCGAAGGCTCGATGCCGATGCGCACGCTGGGCAGGTCAGGGTTGCGAGTGTCATGGTTCTGCCTCGGTGGCTTTCACATGGCCAAGGCAGGGCCCAAGAACGCCACCAGCATCATCCACAGAGCCCTCGACCTGGGAGTAAACTTCTTCGACAGCGCGCACAAGTACCACGGTGGCCTGAGCGACGAGTTCTATGGTCATGCCCTTCAAGGCGGCAAGCGCAAGCAGGCCCTGCTCATGGGCAAAGCCGAGCTGCGAGACGAGCACGGCGCTATGCGACAGCTCGAGGATACGCTCAAGCGCATGCGTACCGACTATCTCGATCTGTGGCAATGCCACGAAGTCGCCCGTATGGATGAAGTCGAGAAAATATTCGGCCCCAAAGGTTCGCTTGAGGCTTTTGTCAAAGCCAAGAAACAGGGCAAGGTTCGCCACATTGGTTTCACCGGCCATCATGACCCGGAAGTGCACCTCGCTCTGCTGAATGGCTTCGACGGATGGGAGACGGTCCAGCACCCGCTCAATCTCGTGGATCCGCACTATCTCAGCTTTACGAAGAACGTCCTGCCGAAAGTCCAACAGAAAGGTCTGGGAACGATCGCCATGAAGACCAACGCCATGGGACCGATCCTCAACAACAAGATCGCAACGATTTCCGAATGCCTGCGATTCGCCATGTCGCAGGGTCCGAACACCATCGTTTCCGGCGTTGAGACCGCCGGGCAGCTCGAAGAGAATGTCGCGGTCATCAAACATGGCAAACCCTTCGGGAGTCAGGAACTCCGGCAACTGCTCACCCGCACGGGCAAGGGCAAGTTGGGACCGCAAATCGAGTGGTACAAAAAGAAGCCGGCCTAGAAGGCCGCGGCGGTAATCGGGCAGCTAAGCGCGTGCGGGAACTGGCCGCGGTTGTGGAGAAATGGCTCGTATGATCGTTCGTGACGTCCCATCCAAAGCAGTGTTCCGGCCAGAAAAGATGGGCAAGGCCGGCCTTGCCGCGACAGAACACTTGTTCGCCGGATTGAACGCATTTGAACCAGGACAGCAACACGCCCTGCACACTCACGACGGGCAGGACAAGCTCTACTACGTTCTCGAAGGGACGGGTGAGGTGACCGTGGGGGAAACGCGATCGACGATCGGGGCCGGCGACCTGGTGCTGGCCAAATCCGGCGAGAAGCACGCCTTGAAAAACCCTGGCCCGAACCGCCTTGTGGTGCTGGTCGTTATGGCGCCGCCGCCCAAGAAAAATGGTCGCGGCGGACGTCTCGCTCCCTAGCGTCAGCCGAGGAACTGATCTGCCCGTTCCCCGCGGAGGGAAAGGAGATCCGCCCCGCAGGGACTGCCGATCCGCTCAAAATACCGAAGCCCCAAAGAACCTCACGGCTCAGCGGCTAATCCGATCTTTTTGACGACAACGTAGTCTTCCGCTAAGACGAACCGCGGTTCGGGCAGGCTAACCGGAGGCACGATGCTCTGTCGTCTCGCGACCGTGGAGCACCACCGCACCAACTCATCGTGGGTCTGACCTTCAACGGCCAAAGCCCGAACCTCGAACTCGGCCCCGGCATCTTTGGGCTCTCCATAGCGAACCGAAATCTTCCACAGACCGTCGGCTACTACGGCCGGCCCGCCACCTTGCGGCCACCATCCGGGATAGTCGCGTTTGCGCACGAGGACCCAAATATGCGTTTCGGCGGGGATGTGCGCGGAGCCGGCAACCGAGCCTTCGGCGCCAACACTCTCACCGTGCGGACCGTCGAGCAAAACGAGATCGAGAGGCTCGCTGAAGATATGCTGGGGAATCGTCTTTTGCACCGGTCCTTCGATGAAGGTGACGGCGTCGAGGCGCAGAAGCGGCGAGCGCTTGACGTTCAACGTGCTTTCATCGTCAGGCCAGCAAAACACAGTATGGTCGTCGCTGAGATGCGATAGGAGGAGCGTGCTGGCACCCACGCCGGTCTCGACCGAGTGCCGTACGACGCTGCCCTGAACGTATTCCGCCACCGCCGTCAGTACCCGCAGTGAAAGCGTGCCGGCGCGATGGAGGTACGGCAGGGCTTCGGCGATTCGCCGGAGCAAACGGTCGGTTTCCGGAAGCATCCCCAAATCTTACGGTAGTACGGCGAATGGCCACACTCCAATCTGCCTAAGATATTGTCCCGTCAGCATGGGAACGGGTTGCTGACTCCGCAGTAGAATAGGTGTCCGCTTCTGCTGGGGATCTTCAGCAAGAGGGACCGGGAGAACAAGATGTTTCCTTGGCGGTGATCAAAGGCCCGAAGGAGGAAACGACACATGCCGCCAAAAGAGAGTAACGTCACCCCGGAACAGCCGGCCTCGTTGCCAGCGGGAAGATCAGGATTATCGGTTCCGCGCCGGGCGCGGCGCCCTGGGAAACGCCCGCGGCAGGGTCGCGGCCAGGGCGGCGGCGCAAGCTAGATCTTGAAGGACCAGCCCTTGACCGCCTCGGGTTGAATCCATTTCTTGATGCCGCCAATCTGGTTGCGGGTCCAGTATTCGGCCCAGTTGATCTTCTCGGGCTCCCAGGGCAGTTTCTGGCGGTCGGCCGAAGTAATCAAGCGGTACGCTTCACGGATGCGGTTGGCCTCGAAGATGTAGCGATTCTCCAGCGTGAAGGGCAGATACTGATCGAGGACCTGCGCCCGAAATTTGGCCTGCAAACCTTTCGTGCGCAGCGTGGACGCTAGCGAACCGAATAGCGCCCCGCCCGGCAGCCCGGCCCGCCGCAGCGACCCGAGCCATGCGCCGGCCCGCTGGATTCTTCGTTGAAGCCTTGCCTGCCTTCGTTCCGCCTCGGCGGCGGAGATCAGACGCGGGCCCCTCGGCAGCCTCGGAACCCAGGAGCCGCCGCCATGGGACGATTCCTTGCGTGCTTGTTTGGCCAGCAGCTCAATCAACGGCGCCATCTCGAACGGATTCACGTCCGCCGCGCCGAGTTGATAAACCGGTTGGTGTCTGCCCTCGAGCAGCAGCGCCGCGGCGACCAGAATCGCCCCGGCCACCAAATCCACGGGGACAACTTCGAGCGCGATGTCCGGCCGCGCGGGCCAGTCTCTCAACCCTCCCAGAGCCATCAAGACAAGTGGGGCCGCTGTTCGTCCGCCCTCGATCCAGCCCGGGAATGGGAATCGCAGCGAGCTTTCCACGATCGCGGGACGCACGATGGTCCAGGGCACGTCCTGCTGTTCGGCGAGTACCTGCTCGCCGAGACTTTTCGCATAGGTATAGGTATTCACCCAGCCCCAGCGGGCTGAACACTCCCGTCCCAGATCCGAAAGCTGGTCGTCAAGCTGCCGGGAATTCGATCCCGCCGAGTCTGTCTCCGGCGAAACGAACGAATCGCGAATCTGCTCCACTCGCCGCCGTAGCCTCGCGAGTTCCCTCCGATGGTCGAAGCTGTCATCGCCCGTGCCTTTGCGCCCGGGATAGTAGCCGGCGATCGGTTCGGTCTCTTCCACCAGTCCGTCCGCCTTGCCGGCCACATAGCAGGTGGAGACGTGCAGCAGTCGGGCGCCGATTTCGCGGGCAAGATCGGTGAGCTGCTCGACCGAATCCACGTTGGCGCGCAGCGCCTGATCCACCGGCGGAAAGAATTCGACCAAGCCGGCGCAATTGAGAATCAGCCCCACATTGTCGGCCCAGCCCGGATGCTCGCCGGCGTCAATGCCGCAGTTGGGACGCGACACATCGCCCGGCCAGACGGTGATCTTCCGCTGAATGAAGTCAGGCCCCAGGCGCTCCACAATCTCGGCCAGCGGAGGCGATGCGAGCACCTCCCGTTTGAATCGTTCCTTGGCCGAGAGGTTCTCCCTCGGACGAATCAGCACATGAAGGTGCTTGTATTGGGGATAGCGGTCGAGCAGCAGCGCGAGCAAGACCTTCCCGACGAAGCCATTGCCCCCGGTCAGCAAGATTTCGTTTTCTTCAAACGTGGAACCGACGTCGATCAACAGCTACGCTCCGCCGTGCCTCGCAGAATGAATCAGAAGGGAAACGTCTACGGAAGGAAAACCACCGGTACGCGTCGTAATGTTCGTTACCGTAACGGGCAGCGGTCGGCGGTGTCAAGGAGCCGGCGGAAGCCGGTCCGCGGCGGCCCGCCGGAGCGGCCGGGCAGTCTCACGGTTGGCGTGATATGATTGACGCAAATATCCCGTCGCGAGGGGCTTGCGTTCTTGACAGGAGATGGCCAACTCCGCGGCGGTCGCAAATAGGGGTTCTGTATGAGCAAATATGTCCCCTCCGCGGGCGTCTTAATCGCCCTGGTGATAGCCTATATTTTCTTTTTCGAGCCGTTCGCGGCGGAGAGTTTCTTCTCGGAAGTGTTTGACGTCATCTTTCGGCCGATCAACGACTTCTTCTCCAGCATCTTCTGAAATCTTCCGGCCAACAGGCCCTGGACGGCCGCGCCGCCAAACCGCTTAGCGTCTCCGCCGGGAGCGGCGCCGCGAACCGGGAGCGATCAGTTCGAGAATCTCGCTATCTTGAAGCGGCAGTTTCTGAATACGGAGGTTTTCCGCCGCTTCAGCCGCCTGAAAACTCCGCAGGACCCAATCGCTGGGAAAACTCGAGGCGACGTTGTGAAGATACGTTTTCTCCCCCGGCAGCAGAACCGAGGCGGCTTCGAAACCTCCTGCTTTTCGAATTCCTGGAATAAACAACTGGTGAAGGAATTCTTTGTCTGAATCAGCATCGAACTTGTCGAGGTCGGCGATGAGGCGAATCGGCCCATCGGCCATCGCCTTGGCGAATAGGGTCCAAACGCCGGCACGGCCCATTCCCACCAGGTTGATCTCTTCCGATCCTGAGCGCTGCCTCAAGTAAGCAATGGCAGTGAGGATGTCCTGAATTCGGTTGGCGTCGTCGGTACGATTGAAGGTCGTGAAGAAGGCTGTTCTTTGGTTGTCCTTCGGGGCAGGGCGTTCGCCTTTCGAGCGGCCGGTTTGGAACGCGTCAATCGCCATGAGCGGGCCGCCTCTGGCGAGCAATTGCCGGACGAGGCCTGCCTGGCTTTCCGAGGAACTCAGCGCCCAGGCCGTCCCCTCCGGGTGAATGAGCAGCGTCGGGAGAACACCGGCACGCGAGCGCCGCGGTTCGAACATGACGGCGGAGACGCGGTCGCCCTTGGCGCGGCGGCCAAGCAGCAGAGTCTCGCCGGTTCTCAGCCTCTCGACACTTTCCGAGACGAGGTCTTCGGCCTTCGGCATTTCGGCCAAGACGGAAAACCGCAGCGCCTCGCCGAACGCCTTTTGGGCGCGGCGCAGCGAGCCGGCGTCATGGGGTTTGAGTGATGCGATGTGACTTCGCGCTTGCCCGGTCAAGTAGGCGATCAATCCCGCCTCGTCCACGGCGTGCTCGGGCAGCTTGTGGGCCCAGCGGCTCATCATCGCGCTCAACTGCGGTACGCGATACGACTTTTCGGCGAAGTGCGATTCCTCCGGGTCGTCGAGCACCTTCTTGCCGAAGAAACGATAGACCGCTTCGCGGCTCTGCCGGTTGTAGTTATGCGGCGCATCGATCTGGACGTGTTCGAGCTGTTGCTCGGCGCCGAACAGGCGATAGATACGGCGGATGTCCGGGTACTCGGTGTCCGGGGAATGGCGCGTCCAGTCGCCGCTGGCCGAGATCATGATCATGGGCCGCGGCGCCATTAAGGCGCCGATCTCGACGTTGTACGTATCTATCCGCAGATTGGCGGCGTTTTCACATTTCGAGCCGCCTTGCATGATGGACGAGATCATGTTCACCGGCGCCGAAAATCGAATGCGGTCGTCGATCGCGGCCAAGAGAAAGGTCTGTGTGCCTCCTCCGGAAGCACCCGTCGCTCCGATGCGTCGGGAATCGACATCCGGCAGTGAGGCAAGAAAGTCGACCGCGCGAATACTGTTCCAAAGCTGCAAGCCCAGCAATCCGATGCTCCACAGCTCTTCGCGCTTGCCTCCCAAGCTGTGACCGGTCTGAACGGTATCGGTGTAGCCGGTCATGTCATACGTCAGAACGACAAACCCCTGCCTGGCGAGGTTGATGCCGCGGGCGGGAACCGAACCGCGTTCAGAGTTTTCCAAGCGTCCGTAGGTCCAGTGCCCGTGGGGCGAAACGATCGCCGGATAGGGCCCCGGTTCGCCGGCGGGCCGGTAGAGATTTCCTCCCAGGAAGAAGCCGGGACAGGTCTCAAGCAGAACCTTTTCGATCGTGTATCCGTTACCCTCGATTTTGCCGAAGACTTGCGGGTTCAGCGGCGTTCGCTTCGGAAGCGGCAACAGCCCGGCGGAAGCCTGCACCTGCTTCTTCAGAAACGCCGCCCGCCGCCGCCAGGCATCGAGCGAGTCGTAGCTCGGCATGGTGTAGGTCAGATCGGTATGGCGGGTCTGGGCCAGGCGCAGGTCGGTATCAGGGATCTCGGCCGGGGACAGCGGAGCAACGAGAGACAGAACAAGCGTCAGCGAAGCAAGGAGAAGTCGCATGGGCTTCGATTGTAACTCAGCCCCGGCGGTTAGCGGCGGAAAGCGGCCGCGGAATCTCCGCATCAGGGCGCTTTGCGCAGGCGGCGCCACCCGGCGAGCGTCAGGAATCGCCCAGCTTCTTAGCGAGCAGGTTCAGAAACAGGCCCACGTCGGTCACCACGCCGATCGCCTGGCCGGTGCCGCGATCCGACACCTTGGTGACGACCGCCGGATTGATATCCACGCAGATGAGTTTCATCCACGACGGCATCATGTTGCCGGTGGCGATGGAATGCAGCATCGACCCGAGGCAGATCACCAGCCCGGCGCCCCGAAGCTGATCGGCGTACGCTTGCTGGGCCGCGTTCATGTCGGTAATCGTGTCGGGCAGCGGACCGTCGTCGCGCAGACTGCCCGCCAGCACATAGGGCACGTCGTTCTGAATACACTCGTACAGAATGCCCGAGGTGAGTTTGCCCTGCTCGACGGCTTCGCGAATACCGCCGCAGTGATAGATGGCGTTGATCGCTCGCATGTGATTGCGATGGCCGTGCTCGGCCTGGCGTCCGTCGCTCATCCGAATGCCCAGCGAAGTGTTCAGCAGAGCCGCCTCGACGTCGTGTACCCCAAGCGCGTTGCCGGCCAGCAACGCGTCTACGTAGCCCTCCCGAACGAGTTGCGCAAGCGCGGATTGCGCGCCCGTGTGCACGACCACTGGACCGGCAACGATAATGATGCGTCTGTTGTCGCGGCGGGTCTGGCGTATCAGGTCCAAAGTCTGCGCCACGGCCGTCTCAACCTGCCGCTCGGACGAGACTCCCTGCGACATGAACGAAAAAGCGAGCCGGTCGCGCTGTTTGAATTCCGGAAGCACGCGGATGCCGCCGTGCCCGCGGACGACCTGATCACCCGCGCGGAGGTCGCGCAGCTTGCGGCACTCAGCAGTCCCTTCTGGCGTCAGGAGGATACAGGTATCCATCCGCTGATGTGCCACGTCGAGCCAGCGGCCGTGAAAGCGGACCTGCGTCCGATGGTTCGTGGTCGAATAAAAATCCGTCGGAGCGCAGCGGTCGCGCTCGACCAGACCGATCGCGGCGTCTTCAATACCCACGGTCGAACACCCCGTCGCAATGAGATCCTCCACCAGTTTGGCCATGATCTCTTCGCTGGGCGCTTCGACCCGCATCCGCATGTAGGACTGGTCGACGTTCGTGCGGCCGATCTGAAACTCCTCCACCTCGAACGTTCCATCGTGGGCGACGATGGTGTCAAACATCTGCTCCATGACATGCGAGTCCACAAGGTGGCCGCGAGCCTCAACGAGCTCGTGAAATCGATTCCCCATCAGATCCAAGTCTAGCGCAGTCATCATTACCCCAAAACCCGGCTAATCAAGAAAAGGAGAAGCGTTTCTGTTGCTATTTGTTGTGGTTTCCGCGCAACTGTAAACTGCTGCTCCACCACGTTGGATTGCCGTAAAATGAACGCCCCAACCCTTGAGTAGCACCCTTGAAGTACCACTCTTGAAGTACCAATGTATGCCCGCGGATTGAACCCAATGCACTATTGAAGAAAACGCGGCCGTGCGAGAGAATGTTTATGGAAAGAGTTTTTGCGCAGCAGCCACGGAGAACCGTCTCTCATGGGATCAGCAACTGTAAAGGAATATCAGTGGTCGAATCGCCCGAAGCTGGCTATTGAACCCGACCGCCGCTCGGCCCAGCGTAAACCGGAAGAACAGCAGCATTGCCTGACGCTTGCCTTCGATGACCAGGTAGTTGTCGGCGTAGTGGCGGATTGCTCCGAGGACGGGCTTGGCGCGCAGACGTTTGAACCCCTGCCGCTGGGTACGGACGTGACTGTCGAGGGGACGATCACCGTCGCCGGTTCGTGGATGACGATCTCCGGTCCGGCCCGCGTTGCCTTTTGCGAACCGGATGCCGGGGGCGCCTATCAGGTCGGTCTCGACTGCAAGGACGCGGCATGGGCCGAGGCGCTTGATCCCGATATCACGTTTGAAATCATTTCGCGAAGCTGCTAGCCGTCTTCTCTTCTCTCTCCAGACATCGCTGCTCGGACATCGAGAGCCCCGTCGTTCCGCTCGCGCGGCGGGACCAGCGTTCTCGTGTGCCTCCCGCGCGGACCTGCCGGAAGACTGGGCGGTCGCAGTCAGGCGTTGAATCCGCCGTCGACATTGAGACAGGCGCCAGTCACTAGGCTGCTAGCCGGACTCGCCAGAAAGGCGGCCACGGCGGCAATTTCGGTCGCCCGGCCATAGCGGCCGATCGCGGTTCGGGGCGTCAGAATCTCCGCCAGTCCGCCATCGGCCGGGTTCATGTCCGTATCCACCGGTCCGGGCTGGATGCAATTCACGGTAATCCCCTTCGGCCCCAAATCACGCGCCCAGGCCCTGGCAAAACCCGCGACGGCAAACTTCGTCATCACATAGAGTCCAATATTCGCGATCGGTGCGTTTTCGCCGAACACCGAGCCGATGATGATGATGCGGCCACCGGGCTTCATCACTTTCGCCGCCTCGCGCGAGGCCAGAAAAACGGCGCGTACGTTCGTGTTGATGAAGCGATCGAAGTCTTCGTAGGTGGTCTCTTCCAGCGGCCAGCCCCCGGTGATGCCGGCGTTATTCACCAGAACGTCGAGGCCGCCAAAACGCCCGGTGACTTTGCCGGTCAGCGCCGTCATATCGGCCCTGCTCGCGGCGTCGGCCTGAAAGGCTTCGGCTTCGACACCGCGCTCGCGGCAAGCGGCAACGACCTGCCCGGCCGCCTCGGCGGAACGCAGATACGCGATCGCGATATCGAAACCGTCCTCGGCCAGACGCTGAGCGATCGCCGCGCCAATGCCGCGGCTCCCTCCGGTGACGAGCGCTGTTCTCCGCTGGTTATTCATCGTCGAATCCCCTCTCTCGGGCCGGTTCCACTACGGCCGCGAGTCCGCCGACTGCGAGAGCATTTTCTCGGCCGGTCTCTCAGGCAGATACTTCTTCGCCATGCGGCACATGAACGTGTTGTTCCAGGCAGCGACCCGGAGTTCGGCGGCCAGGCCCAAAAGGACGTGCGCTTCCGCTTCATCGATGCCGTAATCTTTGACCAGCCATTGAATCATCTCGGTGATCGCCGCCTGGAAGCCCAGGTGGGTGCGTCCCGGCAGTGTGCCGAACGTCACGATGTGATCGGGTTCCTCGAGACGGGTGGTGCCGATACGCTTATTCTTGATGACGTCGACGGTAAATTCGGCGTCGAGTGAAGTCTCCGTTCCGTTGCCCAGCAACTCACCGTCGCCATGCGCGGCATGCCCGTCGCCTAAGAAGAATAGGGCGCCCGGCTCGAAGACATTCAAATAGACCGTTGTTCCTTCGCCGATCCCGTTGTAGTCGATGTTGCCGCCGTGCGGACCTGTCGGCCCCGCCGTGATCACGGTCTTGTTGGGGGGCGCGACCCCGACACAGCCTACGGCTGGAATGGCCGGGAACTCCATCTTGACTTTGTCTCCCAGAGGGCGCGACGGGTAGGTCACCTTGCGGTCGAGATCGATCATCCACTTCAAGGCGTTGCGGCGGCCCGGTTGCAGCCACTCTTCCAGATAGTTGTTGTCGTAGAGGCCATGCACATAGGAGGGCAGCAGAGCGCTGACTCCAACGCGCACGCCGTTCCATCCCCAGTCGCGGTTGAACCTGACTTTGTTGAAGTGAATGACCAGCGTATCGCCAGGCTCGGCGCCTTCAATGTAGAACGGGCCGGTCAGCACATTGTCGGCATAGATGATCAGCTTGCCGTTCTTGTCGTGGCCGCGCGAGTCGAGCAGCGTGGTGATGACGGTGTCTCCCGGCTGGATGGTCTTCACCGGAGGATGAGCGAACGAGAAGGTGGCGTAGTAGCGGTCGGGAATCACCGTGTGCGTCTCGGCCGGCGACATCCCGCCTGCCGCGATCAAAACCACCAAGCCGCCAAACCATCGCGCAAACCATCGAGAACGTTGCATGTAAACCTCCTGTCCCTGCTTCGACATATGTGGAAAGCATCATAGCGCAGCCAGTAACGGAAACTGTAGCCGGGGCTCGTCTTGATTTCGAAATCACAGCGACAAAGATCGCCGTGCGTGCTTATCGGAGATGGGAATCCGGCGCGGGAATCCGGCGTGAGGAGCTTGCCCGGCCGGATTAGACAATTCGATGCCGCCACAGGCGAGAGATCGCGGTTCGCGCCTGCGGGCGGGTTTCAAGTACAGTGGAAGCGGCTCTTTCCTCACGGAGGTAAGACGGAGGTGAATATGGTAATCGGCAACGGCATTTCCCGGCGAGGTTTCGCGAAACTGCTCGCCGGGGCGGCGCTGGCAGGCCCGGCGGCTTTCGCGGCTAGTGAGACGAGGGATTTGCCGCTGATTTCCAAACGGGTCGAGAAAGTCTTCCAAGCGCCCGGCGAGATGCCCAACGGACTGCAGGCCATGGCGGACGGCCTCTGGATCTTGGACCAGAAAAATCCCAATCGGGCGCACAAGGTCCGTTACGAAGACGGCTCGGTAATACAGGAGATCGTGACCGACGGGAACCATGGCAGCGGCATTACGTTCGGGAACGACGCACTGTGGATCGCATCGACCTTCGGCCTCACGACGCTAAAAGTAGATGCCCGGTCCGGCAAGACCTTGGCGGTATTCGATACACCTGGGGTGGGCCAACCTCAGTGGGGCAAGCCGCTAAAACGCAAGGCGGGCGCTCACGGTCTGGAGTGGGTCGATGGCAAGTACTGGATCGCGGTGCCGCCGCCGATGAAAATCTTCCAGATCGAGCCCGAAACAGGGAAGGTGCTTCACAGCATCCCGGCGCCGGGCGAACGCCCACACGGCATCGCCTGGGACGGCGAACATCTCTGGTGTGTGGAGAGCAATCACCGCACGATCTACAAGATGGACCCGCTGACGGGCAAGCTGCTGGCGAAGATCCCGCTCGGGGAGGATAACCCCGAACCCCACGGCATGAGCATGCACAACGGCCAGTTCTGGTATTGCGACGCGGTCAGCCGCTGGGTTTGCCGGCTGGTGTAGTGGCCTGGGGCTGGGCCTGGCTATGTGGCTGGGCCTGTGCCTGGGAAGCAATCATGCGATCGAGCGTGGCGATGCCCACGGCCAGGGCTCGCGGGCGATGGTAGTTGTCCTGGCGCGTGGAGCACGGCGGCGGGGTGATCGCGCGGCCGGCGAAAAGCACATAGGTGGGCTGGCCGTATCTGGCCCGCATCGAAAACTTCTCGTCGATCACCGCTTGAGCGAGTTCGAAGTACCGCGCGGCCCAAGCCGGGGCATTCCCGGCGCCGCTTTGTTCGATAACCTTCAGAGTGGCGATGAGGGTTTCATCCAGCGACCATAGTGTCTTTGTGTAGTTGAACTCTCCCTGGGCGCGAAACTCCAGATCAGTGCCCGGCACGCGCTCGACCGGCCATTGGTAGTCCTTGTGGCCCGCGTTGATCCACATGGCGAGTCCGCCGTGGAGCGCGTCCCAGCCGGTGTCGAGGTGATGGTGAATACGATCGGCGCAGATCTCGGCCAGCCGCCGGTCCCCGCGGCGGCGCACCTCCTCCATCACCATCCACAACGTCTCGATGCTGTGTCCGAGATTGCACTTGCTCTCCTCGCCGGGCGGACGGCTGAGGTCGGCGTAGAGATTTTCGGTATTGAGCCCGAGGTCCGGCTGGTAGTGCCGCTCAAGAACGGCATCCACGGCGCGGCCGGCGATCTCGCTGATGTCAGAGTCCGCTTCGCATTCGAGAAACTGGCGGGCGATATTGACGTTCAGCATCCAGAATCCCTGCGGAATGATTCGCGGCCGCGCGGCATCGGCTCGCGTTGTCTCATCGAACAGGGTCTTGAACAGATCGAGACCCGTCGCTCGGGCCCGCTCATCAGCGGTGGCGCGGGCATATTCGAGCAAGCCCTCGGCGGCGAAGTAGCGGCCGTAGACGTCGTGCTCAGGCTCGATCAGCCGTCCCTCGCGCGAGAGTTTGCCGGCCCACGAGCCGTCCGCTTGCTGGGCGTGAGCGAGCAAGAAGTCTTTCGTCTTGCGGGCAACTTCCAGATAGGCGGGGTCGGCGCGAAGATGATGATAGACAAAGCTATAGAGCCATAGTCCGCGTCCCTGAAACCAGACGAACTTATCGTCGTTGACGCGAGTGCCGTCGTAGCCCAGCGAGCACATGAAGCCGCCATGCTCGTGATCGATGCCGAAGCGGTCCCAGAAGGGCAGCTGTTCGTCGAAGAATTCGCGGCGGTAGCGCTCACGCAACGCGGGCAGCGAGAAACCAGCTAAGCTATTTTGGCTGACGTTTTCCATCGGGGCGGCGCCGGCTCGGGTTTCGCGACACCAGCTTAGCGGTCATTGGCGCAAGGCGGCCGGCGGCGCGGCGCTACTCCTCGGACAAGCTGTGGCGAAAGTCGAGCGCGGCCGCCTGGGAAGCGGTCGGGGGCGGATCGGGCTTCTTCGAAACCCGGCCGTCATAGGCCTCGCTGAGCAAGATATTGTTTCTTTCGAGTGTGCGGCCCGTGGCGCGTTCGAGGTTGATGCGACCCTTGATGTAGGTATTCTGGGCGCGAATTTCGTCGGTGCGAGCGAAGGCCAAATCGCGCTGTGCGCTGACGATCTCGAAAATGGTCGATGCGCCGAGATTGAATTTTTTCTGTTCGGCGTCCAGGGTCCTTTCCTGAAGAATTCGAGATTTCTGCGCCGCGCGATACTGCGCGCGCGCCTGGCGCATTCCAATCACCGCTTCCTGCACCTCGCGGCGAATCGAGTTTTCCGACTGCCGCAGACGGATCTGCGCCTGGCGTCTCTCCAGCAGAGACGCCGACAAGTCTGCCTGCGCTTGCCGATTCTTGAGCGGAATTCTCAACTGCAGGCCGATCTGGTAGTCGGGGAAGTTGCGACGGAAAACTTGTCCCAGGCTGGTTCCCAGCCCGCCAAGGAAAAAGGGGTTAATGAAGGGTTCCTGGCCCGGGAAGACGATCAAGTCCTCGTTGGGCTGGCCGGCGAGACCGTTGTTGGTCACGTCGGCGAAAACATTGAGTTCCGGCAGCATCGAGTTGCGGACGCCCTTGAGGTTGATGTCGCGGTTGTGCAACTGCATGCGGTTTTGAAGGATTTCGCTGCGGACCTTCAGCGCCTGAGCCATGAGTTCCTGGATGGGCTCGATGTTCTCGGTCTCGGGCACGTCGATGCGGTCGGTCGGCACGATTTGCGCCTCAAACAGAGACGGGCTCGCCAAGCCGTTCTTGCTAATGGCGTTCTTCAGCACGGTCTCTTGTTGCTGCACGCGTGTAATGGCTTCGGTGAGGTTCTGCTCGGCGGTGGCGACTTCGGCTTCGGCCCTCACGATTTCGATCGGGGCGAGGGTGCCGATTTCGACCCGGCGCTGATTGTCAGCCAGGAGTTTCCGCCCGCGACGCAAATCCTCCTCGCGGCCTTTGACATCGGAGACAAAGGTCACCAGATCCCAATAGAGGTTCTGAATCTGGGTAACCGTGGTGATGACTTGCAGCTTGAAGACGAGATCGGAAATCTCGCGATTGTTCTTCGCCACGCGAATGATGCGGGAGTTCAGATCTTTCCCAAAGCCCTGTATGAGCGGCTGGCGGAAGGTGAGAGTGACGCTGCTGGCCAGGCTCGGATTGAAATTCGAACGCAAGCTGTTGGTGTCGCGCAGACGGTTATTCCAGCTCAGCGATCCGCTGCCTCCGGTGAGAAATCCCTTGCGAACAGTCACCGAGGAGTTGCTCACGTCTTGGATGAACGTATTCGTGCCTGTGACGAAATTGCTGGTCTGGGGATTGCTGAAATGCCCCCAATCGACGCCCGCGGTGAGGCTTGGGTCGAGATTGGGAAGCGAGGTACCGAAGAACGTGCTCGCGTCGCCGATATTGGCCGCTCCGCCGCCGCCGCCGGCGCGAGTGTCGATGCCGGTCACGTCGCCGCCGCGTCCGCCAGTGCCTCCGGTGGCCGATTGGCCCGTGGAGAGCGTGCTGATTTGGGTCTGCACGCCCCGGAGCTGGCCGCCCGATTTCGCGCGCAGCACGTCGGCGTCGGCCTTCATCGGCTCATATCGCGCGTAGGCGATGTCGAGGTTATTCTCGATGGAAAGGGCGATCGCGTCGGCGAGCGATAAATACAGCTTACCTTCGCGCAGGAGCTGGTCGAGTCGTGGAGAGTTGGCGAAGTCGACCGGCGGCGGTTCCTTGACCTTGTAGACATTGGTGAAGTTCGGCCAGGCATCGGCGCCGATGCTGTAGTTGGTCGCCGGTTTGACGCTGTCCTGCGCCGCGGCTGAAACAATGAACAGAAATCCGGCAAGAAATGGACCGGCTCTTTTCTTCGATATCATCATCGGAGTCTCCACGGTAACGGCTTTCGCGGCCGAAATACAACGGGTACGGACTTTCTGCCTTCGCCGGTTGGGCCGGCTTGTTCAGGGGCTGGGCAGTATGGCGATCCTACGGGAAAAGCGCGGACAGGACTGGCGGAAATCTTCTGCTATCCTAGCACTGCCGTTTCTAGCTCACAATCGACTTCAGCCGGACCAAAATGAATAGACGTAAACGAGCGCGGTTTGGTTATGCGGTCCTCTCCGGTTGGCGCCGTTTTTCTGGACCGGCCCCGGAATCGCCGGCCCATCGAGCAGCCCGTGGCAGGAGTCCAGCCGTTTAGCGGCGGTTTCCCGGTTTGACATCTTCTAAGGAAACACGACACCTCTGGAAGGCAACGATCGCCTACGACGGCACGGACTTCCATGGCTGGCAGATCCAGCCCGATCGGGCCACCATCCAGGGCAGGCTGAAGTTGGTCTTGGCTGAGATCGAAGGCAGCCCGGTGGATGCGCAGGGCGCGGGCCGCACCGACGCCGGCGTGCACGCCCTGGGACAAGTTGCCTCCTTCGCGCTTCGGAATCCAATCCCGGGCGCCAATCTGCAAAAGGCGATGAACCGCCTGCTGCCCGGCGCGATTCGGATCACGGAGATCGAGGAGGCTTCCGGCGACTTTCATGCCCGCCATTCCGCCAAGGCAAAGTTGTACGAGTACCGTCTCTGGCGCGAGGACGTTTGCCCGCCCTTCCTCGCGCGCTACGTGTGCCACTACCCCTATCCCCTCGACGAAGAGGCGATGGTCGAGGCGGCGGCCGGCTTTGAAGGCACTCGCGACTTCCTTTCGCTGGCGGCCGCGGGAGGGCCCGAGCAGGGGTCGAGCGTCCGGACCATCTTTTCTTCGGTTTTGTCGAGAGAAGAGCAGCAGCTCGTCTACCGGGTTCGCGGCAGCGGGTTTCTGTATCACATGGTGCGCAATATCGTTGGAACGCTGCTGGAAGTGGGTCGCGGGCGGTACCCGCCCAGTGAGGTTGCGAAGATCTTGGATGCCCGTGCGCGCTCGGCGGCCGGGCCCACCGCCGCAGCCCGTGGCCTTTTGCTGACCCGCGTTGACTATGAGAACGCCGACTAGGCGGAACGCGCCCCCGGCTGCGCGATCGAGAGGTGAGGTTCTGATGTCCTGGAATGCCCGGTTTTTCGGGATTTGGGAGTCTTTTTTTTCGAGGGTGGCCGGGTGGATTGGGGTTCGGGGGTGGCGGCGCAGGTCTCGCTTGGGGGGCTGGTGGGTGGGCTGGCTCGCCAGTTGGTTGTTCTCTTCTTCAGTTTGAGGTGGTCTGGGGCCGCTGTTTGCTCGTTTAGTGGCGGGTCGTGGTCTGTCCTCCGTGTGTTTCTGATTCGGCTACGGTTAGCTTGAATTTGGTTCGTTTGTCTTCTTGTAGGCCGTCAGTTGCGGGTCGTCAACGATGCGCGGGGTCGGGGCTGGGGGCCGCGGCAGTATCGGGGGCTGGGGCGGGGGCCGGGAGTGGCGACCGGGTTGCCAGCCTTGTGGATTGGGGGATGGTCTGTATCGTGCTGATTCTTCATAGGGTTCGGGATATTGGCTCTGTTTGGCAGTTTTATTTTCGCGGTATTGCTCGGCGGCCCGCTCTAGCTTGCGGAGCCTTCCTAGCTCGGCAATGGCGCGGTAGTAACGGCGACCGAGGTGGGCGTCGTAGCGGGCCAAGTGGAGCAGGGCCTGGGTGCGGCCGAGCAGTCCGGCGCCGAGAAGCTGGCTTTCGCCCTCGCGGCCGGGCTGGATGTCGCCGGGATGGAAAATTTCTTCGTGCTGGCGCTGCGCCTCGATCGCGCCCGACAGGAAGGCGGTTTCGATGCGGACCAGACGGCGCATGCGCCACTGGGCGTCGGCGATCTGGCGGACGAGCTCGAATTCGAGGGAGTTCTCCGGGCGCAGGTCGTGCTCGAGATCGCGGAACTGACGGTCGAATTCGGCGGGGTCCTCCTCGGGGAGTACGGCGTCGCGCGCGAGGAGGCCGTGCTTGAGTGCGTTGAGCGAGACGCGCGCTTTGCCCTCTTCGGTGCGGGGACCGGTGGATTTTTTCGCGTTTTCGCGATTTGCTTTGATCTGAGCCTTAGTGGCCATGATGATATCTCTCCTCTTTTTTTCTGATTGCGAGGGGCGAGACGGGGCCTCGTCCCTCGCGGGATTGGGTTCGCGCCCCGCGGCGCGGGTGTTCGCGGGGCGGCGGATGGCAGCGCCCCCGGCGCCACGGGTTAGGGGGTTCGACGGGGTACCAGCCGGCGAATGAAGCGTGGCGGGCGTGGCAGGTGTCAGCAAGCCCGCGCCCGGCGTCTTCCGGCCGAGTGTCTTGCAGTTATAGGATACCTTGGAGGCACCAGGGTAGCTGCGGGGTCGGGAGGTTAAGTTATGTGGAATGAGTGAGATAAATTATTGAAAGTGTTGTGACTCCAATGGACGGCGGGGCGGTTTTGGGCGGGTTTGCGGGCGGGAGCGGGGTTCGGGAGCTGGTCCCCGATCTCTCCCCCGATCTCCCCGCAGCGCGGTTCTTCATAAGGCTGGCGGCGGCGCGAAATCACTTGACTGAACGGCGGCGTCCTCAGGCGCGCCGTCACCGTTCATCTGACCAATTGAGAATCACATTGAGCTGGCGCGGCACGGAACCCGGATCGCGCCGGATCATCAAGAACCGTTTGCCGTCCGGCGAGACATCGTAGCCGCGGAGACCCCTGACGAAGAAGTTCGTCCGGTCAAATAGCCTGCGAGGAGCGCCGAAGGACCCGTCCGGCCGAATCGCCACGGCCACGACAGCGTCCCCGGTTACGTAAAACAACTCCTTACCATCGCGCGACCATCTGGGCACGATTCCGCCTTCGGTAGAGACCGGGAATCTGTTCGCCCCACTGGGATACGACTGCACGTAGATCTCGCCTCGCCCCGACTCGTCAGACCCATACGCAACCCAGCGCGGCCCGCCCTCCGGGCCCGGCGAGACCTGGGCACCCCCTTCGTTGAATGGGGTTACGCGAAAAGGCGAAGTCATTCCCTGTTGCGACAGGCTGCCCGGCGCCAGGGTCCAGAGGTCAATACCGGTTTGAGGGTTGATCTCGATGTAGAGCACAGTCCCATCGGCCAAAACCGAGGTCGGGAACTGGTCGTAGGGCCGAGAGAGCAGGGCTTGGGCGGGCCGCGATCCGTCGGCGGGTTGGGAGTAGATGTCCCAGTCGCCTCCCCGATTTGAGGCGAAAACAATCCGCGTGCCGTCGCTGCTCCACAGCGGCGAGAAATTAGCGGTGTTCGCTGGTGTTAGACGACTGCGCGTCCCGCGTTGCAAATCATGAATCCAAAGCTCCAAACGGTCCCGGACGGCTGTCTTCGACCCGTCCGGCGAAAGCGTCACCTCCCGATACATATCCTGGTCCATACCTAACGATTCGATCTTTCCCTCCCGGTCGACCCACACCAACGACGACTTCGCCGGGTTGCCGGGCGCGTAGACCGCAGTGCCGGTGTTCGAGACAGCAA
Organism: Bryobacterales bacterium; assembly: GCA_965238045.1. Taxonomy (GTDB): domain Bacteria; phylum Acidobacteriota; class Terriglobia; order Bryobacterales; family UBA6623; genus CBDEGU01. Next base: position 414,422 of record CBDEGU010000007.1, read on the forward strand.
GCCAGCCCCGGTTCCCGTACTCCACCTCGTTGTAGACGTTGGCCAGGGCCAAGGTATCGACGCTGGTGAGTGCGGGATGCGCGGCGTCGAAAGGTGCAGCTCTGATGCCGGCGGCCTGGTCGATGAGCAGCAGGCGGCCCGCAGAACCGCCACTAGCGTCGAAGATCGCGGACCCTCCCGCCGTCGAAGGCAAGAACATCTCCCACTGGCCTGAATCCAGCGAGAGCACCGCGGCTCCCCAAGTTTGCCCCCATATCGTGAAGAGAACACTTCGTCCTCCGGGAAGCACCTGCGGGAAGGCGTGAGCGTACCCCGCTGCCGCGCCGTCTGGCTTGGTTAGAGCCTCGGGCGTTCCACCGCTTGCGGGAATCCGCTGGAGTCCTGAACCGAGCGAAGCAGTGTAAATGATCGTGTCGTCTTGGTTCCAAGTTCCACCGAAGGGAACGGCGGCTTCGGCCAGCCCGATGGGCGTACCCCCAGCAACCTCCGCTTTTTGAAGCTGCCCATGCGCGAAGAACGCCACCCAGTTCCCATCGGGCGAAAAGAATGGTTGCAGGGCGCCGCTCGAACCCGCTACCGCGCGAGCCTCAAAAGAATCCAGGTGGCGCAAATAGAGCCGCGGCTCGTCGGTCCCTCGTTGCGCCGCGTAAGCGATGATCTGGCCATCGCGGGAAATGGCCGGGCTACTGGTAATCTCTTGCCCCGGCGGAAGTGAGATGGAAAGGCGAGTGGTCGCGGGTCCCGGTTCACCGCCGAAAGCGATAAATGCCAGGGCGACCGCAACGATCGCGAGTGACGCCGCCACGGCAGGCCACAGCCACGTCCGAGCAAGGCTTACTGTCTGCCTCGTCGCCGTGGTCGTTGGGATACCCGGCACAGGATTCGTGGTCCGCGAGATCGTGGACTTGCCCGATTCGAGCTTCTTCCGCAAGCCGCGCAAGTCAACGAGCAGGTCTTCAGCGTGCTGATAGCGTTCGTCGCGGTCCTTCGCCATGGATTTGCCGATGATCCATTCCAACTCCATAGGCAAGCCCGCCCGCAGCGCCGTCAGCGGTTCCGGCTCTTCGTTGGTGATTCCGTAGAGAACCGCCTCTTGGCGCTCGCCAGCGAACGGCAACCGGCCGGCGATCATCTCGTATAGCACCACTCCCAGCGACCAGAAATCGGTGCGGCGGTCGGTCGGCCGGCGCAGAGCCTGCTCCGGCGACATGTAGGCCGGCGTGCCCAGCATGGTTGTAGTTTTGGTGAGCTTCGAGCGATCGGCGAGCTGCGCCAGGCCGAAGTCCATGATCTTGACCCGGCCTTCGGCGGCCAGCATCAGGTTGGCGGGTTTGATGTCGCGGTGAACGATCTCTTTCTGGTGCGCCGCTTTGAGACCCCGGGCCGTCTGAATGGCAATGTCCAGGGCTTCGTCGAGCTTGAGCGGACGCTCGGCGATCTTGTCCTTCAGCGTTTGGCCTTCGAGGCAGGCCATGGCGATGAAGGTTTGTCCCGCGGCCTCGTCGATTTCGTAGATCGGGCAGATGTTGGGGTGATCGAGACGCGCCGCGGCCTTGGCTTCCCGGACGAAGCGGGCCTTGTGTTCGGGGTCTTCAATGGCGTGCGCGGCCAGGAATTTGAGCGCGACGGGGCGGTCGAGTTTGGTGTCAGTGGCCTTGTAGACCACACCCATGCCGCCTTCGCCGAGTTTCTCGGTGATCTTGTAGTGCGAAATAGTTTGACCAATCATAGCCCCGACCGAGCCTGAGGGAATTGTACCGCGGCAGGATAGCTGGCGCGAACAACGCTGCGGTTGAGCTAACCGATCGTAGCACCGCCGCTATCTTGATTCCAGTGGTGCTCTTCTGCTTCGGCGAGCTTGTTTAGGTCCCCAGGCGACTGTTAGAGAGCGCGAAGGCGATTTCGCAACAGGTATCCGCAGACGGGCGCTATGTAGTTCGTTTCGGGGGACTTAGTCCTGCTCGCGGTCGCGGAACTCTTCGAGCTAGTTCTCGACCATCCGCATCACCGGCTCTCCCATTGTCTCGGTCAGCACGAAACGCTGGCCAGCCGCCGCAATCCTTAGAGGGAGTCCCGAGACATAAGGAAGGCATAAACCTGCCAGATCTCCTCACGCGAGAGTAGCTGACCAAACGAGGGCATATTGGTGCCTTTGAGTCCATTCCCCACGGCCTCCAGGAACTGGTCGGGATTGAGTTCGGTCCTGAATACATTCGGACCGCTGCCGCCACGGGCCTTATGACAGCCCACGCAGCGGCCACGGTAGACCCGCTCTCCCTGGGCCATTGCCGCTGCCCGACCGAGAAAGCGGTTACTGAGTTTCTCTTCGGCCGCCTCTGCTGCGGGCACCGCCGGCACCGCCTCACGGCCTTCGGTCGGCGGGAAACCGTATCCGGGCAAAACTCTGCCGCCAAGCGTATGACCTGGCTGCCCGACCTTCGGTAGACCGCCCTCGAGGAGAGTCAGGTTCGACCCGGGCGGCATGCGCGCCGGGCTGCCACCGTCAAGTGCGAACACCCAGATGTTCCCCGCCTTTGGCTCTGTATAGTAGAACGTCATATCGCCGCCGATGCCTCCCGAGGGCACCGCCACGTACTGTGTGCCATCGAGTTCGTAGGTGATGGGACTGCCGATAATGCCCGAGCCGGTCTGGAATTGCCAGAGCACCGTGCCGGTGTGGGCGTCGAGCGCCATGAAATACCCGCGCATGTCGCCGGTAAGGACCAGCCCCGTCGAGGTAGCCAAGGCACCAGCCCAGAATGGCGCTGGGCTAACTTTTCGCCACAGCACCTTGCGGTTGACCACGTCGAAGCCCACGAAGTTCCCGGGATTCTCATTGGTCAGGTACTGCTGATAATCAGCACCGAGATACCACTCGCCTTTGGTGGGGGGCTCGAACTTGTCCTCAGCCCAGAACTTGTATCCCATGGCCCACTGATTGGACATGAAGTAGATGTAGCCGAGATCGGGATTGTAAGCCAGTGGCTGCCAGTCGATCGCCCCTTCGAGGCTGGGAATGATCGGACCGACCTCCGGGCCGCCGGATTGGGCCACCATGTCCGGGTTCACCTTCGGCCGGCCGGTCTGCGGATCGAGACCAAGGGTCCAATTGATCCCAGGGACGATGGGCTCGGCGTAAATAAACTCACCATTCGTACGGTCCAGCGCATAGAAGAAGCCGTTCTTGTCGTGGTGGAAAAGGGCCTTGACGAGCCCCCTGTCGCCAAGGGTGACGTCCGCCAGCACCGGCGTGCTTACGGCGTCGTAATCCCAACAGTCCCACGGGGTGTACTGATAGCCCCACTTGATCTCGCCGTTGTCGGCATCGATGGCAATCGTCCCGGCAGTCCACTTGTTATCGCCCTTACGTACCTGGCAGTTCCAGGGCGCGGCGTTGCCGGTGTTCCAGTAGATCAAGTTCAACTCCGGATCGTAGACACCGGTGGTCCACGTCGAGCCGCCGCCGTTCTTCCAGGTGTCACCGGGCCAGCTATCGTTGCCGGGCTCGCCGGGACCGGGGATAGTGTACGCGGTCCAGCGCAACTCACCGGTCTTGGCCTCAAAGGCCTTGACGAATCCACGGATGCCGTACTCACCGCCAGCCACGCCGGTGAGCACTATGTCCTTGACCACCAGCGGTGCTCCGGTGATGCTATAGCCCTGCTCCCAGTCGATGACCTCAACCTCCCAGACGACCTTCCCGGTGTCCTTGTTCAGCGCCACCAAGCGTGCGTCCATCGTGCCGACGTACACGAGCCCGCCGAAGAGCGCCACGCCGCGGTTGATCGACCCGCAACAATACACACGCTTCACGTCATCGGACATCTTCGGGTCGTAGCTCCACTTCTTGGCACCGGTTCGGGCGTCGAGCGCAAACACCCTCGATTCGTCGGCAGAGACGTAGAGCACGCCCTCGTGAATCAGCGGCGTGGCTTCCAACCCGCGATTCTCGCCGCCAGTCGCGAACACCCACACCGGGCGAAGCCGGTTCACATTGGCCGGCGTGATCTGGCTAAGTCTGCTAAAGCGGTGGCCGTAATAATCACGGCTGTACATGAGCCACGCCGAGTTGTCGTTGGCCGCGTTCTCGAGGTCTGCGCTGGTGACCGGTTGTGCCTCGGCCACTGACCACAACAGCGCTGCTACGGCGACCAGGGTCGTTCCAAGCGCCCCAAGAGGACGTGAAGACGACATTTGTATTTCTCCCAAATAACCGCCAGATACGCCCGGACGGCCTCTTCCCACTTGCCTTTGCTCGGCAACAAACGCTCGCTCGTCGGGATGATCGCGCATGGCGCCCGCCTTGTAAACCTTCGCTGTGCTGCCGGCCATGGTTCGTGTCCCTGCCTCACAGATCACAACTCTTCGCTTCCTCCATTCTTTGGACGATTTTGTAGAGATGGCGTGGCCCTTCTATGGACCGCCTTGAGGCTGCTGAGATTGTACCGCAGCCACTGTTGGGCAGGATAAGGAACGGGAAACGGGTTTCCTGGCCGGCGGCAAAGAGCTAGCTGGATTTAGCGACATCGGGCTTCGCACTCGCTATCCGCCAAGATTCTCGCTAGCCGCCTGATGGGACACGATTTGGGCCCGTTCGACGACGGGTTGCGAAGGCTCTCATGCCTGATTGCTCAATGGGAAATTGTTTCTCGACATCTATCCGACGCTGACGCCGTTTTCGTCGAACATTCTAGCTGCACGGAGCGCAGATTCCCACCGCAGCGCCCCAATGGAACGTCTCTCGCAGGGACCATAACTCTCAACAAAAGACTAGATTCGAGTTCTTGGACACTACGGGATCCCTCGACGCTGATTGATATTCCGATCGAGCGAACAATGGTCGGCGGGCGATGGGTGTTTGAGTCGTAGAGAGCTGGCGGCCCCGCCCAACGCCTTGGGCTGGTTTCAGCCGGCGGAGAGTTTTTCCGTGCCGGCCTTGACGGGCAGGAAGGCCTCAATGATCTGCTTGTTGGCGGAGTAGCCTTCGCTCCCGCGGACGATCAATTCCATCTCGAGCAGTTCGTTGACGTCTCGCTGAAGCGTCATTCGGGTCTTTGCGTGATACGCCAGCATGCAATTCCGGCTCAAGTCAGCAAGCTTGGAGAACTTGACCGGCTCGCTTGCGCTGGAAAGGGCCAGTACGAGGTCGCGCCTGCGCCGGTGTGTAACAGTTTTGCGGTCCTGGAATTGTTCGTGGACGTAATCCCTCCAGGTGATTTCGTGCTGGGCCTTCCTGATTTCCTTGAGTTGCATTCTTAGGCCATCGAGGAGACCTTCGACCGCGTAGCGGATGAAGCGCACGATATTGCCGCCCGATTCACTCGCGTAGGCAAGCTGCCGGTAGTACTCGCTACGTGTCTGGTTGTAGTGATTGCTCAGCAGGTGCGCCACCGAAGTCGGGACGCCGCATGAGAAGAGAATCTGAAACTCCACCAGCCTGGCTGTGCGTCCGTTGCCATCGCCGAAGGGGTGAATCCAGGCCAGATAAAGGTGAGCGACAATAGCGCGAATGATCGCAAAACTTACTGTTAGCGTCGCGGGGCCTTGGAAATCTTCGCCCTCCAGCCAGGTTCCCAGACGATCCAAAAGCTGGCGGCAATCTTCGGCCGGAGCGCCACGATATCTGAAGACGCCGACAGAGTGAGAGCGGATGCGCCCTGGCAACACCTCGGGAGCGAATCGCAATTTGTCAAGGACGATGGCGTTCAGCAGTTCGCAGTTTTCCGCATTGATCGCAAAGGGTGAGCCGTCCATGACACGGTCGTAGATCAGCTTGCAGCCGCGAACGATGTTGTCGATTTCCTGGGCCAAGTACTCACGAGAAGGAGGCAGCGAGAGCTGCCCGCCCAAGTGGTCAAGAACCTCTTGCTCTGAAAGCGTGTTGCCTTCGATTGCCGTGGTGCCGAGCACGCCTTTGGCCAAGTAGAGGCGGTGCAGTTCTTGCGCCACCTTGGGCGGCAGGGGAACCCCGGAGATGTGTTCGCACTTGGATTGACATTCCCCCAGCATCGCCCACAGCTCGGGAAGGGGCTCTCGCAGACCCTGCAGCGAGAAGGTGATCCATGGATGTGTTCGCTGATATATTGCACCCATATGTATATTCTAACACATTGTTTATACTTAAGTTATTATGGTTATGATGATCTTTTTGTTATAGAACTATGTGAGTCCCAAGATCAGTCATCCGGGCAGTGGAAACCAGCACCCAGAAGATGATCCGCCCGCTGTGCCAGGCCGCCTCCACGCGGAGACGGGCCATCGGCACAAGGCCGGCCAGCTACCCGTGCGCTGCTACCCGTGTCCTGGTGCCGGGGTGTCGTATCGCATAGACTCCTAGTATGCGAGAGACCAAGACCCTGCGCAGCGCCCAATGGTTTGACGGACCCGAATATGAAGGACTGGTGCGGCGGGCCGCCCTTCGTTCGGAGGGACTCGACCCTCTCGGATTCGAGGGCAAGCCGGTCATCGGCATCTGCAACTCCTGGAGCGAGCTGACCCACTGCAACGTCCACTTGCGGCGGGTCGCCGAAGCGGTCAAGCGCGGCGTCTGGGCGGCGGGCGCGGTACCGCTCGAGTTTCCGACCATCTCACTGGGGGAGCTTTTCATGAAACCCACCACGATGCTGTTTCGGAATCTGATGGCGATGGATGTCGAGGAATCCATTACCGCGAATCCGATCGACGGCGTTGTTCTGCTGGCCGGTTGCGACAAGACGACGCCGGCGCAACTGATGGGCGCGGCCAGCGCCGATATTCCGGCCCTCATGGTTACCGGAGGACCGCAGTTGAGCGGACGCTGGGGCGACCAGCAGATCGGGTCCGGGACCGACGGCAGGAAACTTTTCGAGGAGTACCGGGCCAACCGCCTGACCGTAGAACAACTGGCGGAAGTGGAGGGCTGCATCGCGCGCAGCAACGGGCACTGCATGGTCATGGGCACGGCCTCGACCATGGCCTCAATGGCCGAGGCGCTGGGCATGACGCTGCCGGGGTCGGCGGCGATCCCGGCGGTGGACGCGCGCCGCTACCAGCTGGCCGAAGCGGCCGGCCGGCGGATTGTGGAGATGGTTTGGGAAGACTTGCGGCCCTCGCGCATTCTTACCCGCCCGGCGTTTGAGAACGCCATTCGAACCGACATGGCGATCGGCGGATCGACGAACGCGGTCGTGCATCTGCTGGCGCTGGCGGGCCGCGCCGGGGTCGAGTTGCACCTCGCGGACTTCGACCGAATTTCCCGGGGAACACCCTTTCTCGCAAACATCAAACCATCGGGCGAATATCTGATGGAGGACTTCTACTATGCCGGCGGCCTGCCCGCGGTAATGAAGGAACTTCTGCCGCTGCTCGATTCCTCGGCCCTTACGGTGAGCGGAAAAACCATTGGCGAGGATCTCAGCCAGGCCCGCTGCGTTAATTCGGATGTGATTCGGCCTCTCGACAAACCGCTTCACGGCGAAGGCGGCACCGCCATACTGTATGGAAATCTTGCCCCCGACGGCGCCGTCATCAAACAGACGGCGGCCTCGCCCCATCTGCTCAAGCATCGCGGCAAGGCGGTGGTCTTTGAACGCAACGAAACGCTTCGCGCGCACATCGACGATGAGGATCTGGCAATTGACGAGCACTCGGTTCTCGTGCTCAAGAACGCGGGGCCGCTGGGCGGTCCTGGTTTTCCTGAGTGGGGACATTTGCCGATACCGGCCAAGCTGCTCAAGCGGGGGATCAACGACATCGTGCGCGTGAGCGACGCGCGCATGAGCGGTACGAGCTACGGCACCGATGTCTTGCACGTTTCGCCAGAGGCGGCGATCGGAGGGCCGCTGGCGGCGGTCGAGACCGGAGACGAGATCGAACTCGACGTGGAGGCTCGCAAGATTGAATTGCGGGTCGAGGACAATGAGATTGCCCGGCGTCTGGCGGCTCGGCAGCCCGCGCCGCCGGCCTATCGCCGCGGCTACGGGAAACTGTTTCTGCGGGAGGTTACCCAGGCACACGAGGGCTGCGACTTCCGGTTCTTGCACCGGGAGGAGGCCGAGGGTTAGCCGGACTGCCGCCAGGCGCTGCTACCCGGTGCTGCTACCGGAGAGCGAAGGCGACGATTTTGCCCGAGAAGGTCTCGTTGTACTTGTTGCCTCCGCCGGCGGCGATGACGACGTACTGCTTGCCGGTTTTCTGGCCCCGGTAGGTCATCGGAATGGCGTGGCCGCTGGCGGGCAGGCGCGTTTCCCATAACTGGGCGCCGGTGTCTTTGTCAAAGGCCCGGAAGCGGCTGTCGTTGGTCGCGGCGATGAATACCAGCCCGCCGGCGGTGACGATCGATCCGCCCAGGTTCGGCGCGCCGGTCTTGGGAATGCCGCGCTTGGTGAGTGCGTCGATTTCGCCCAGAACAACGCGCCAGCGAAACTCCCCGCTGTTGAGATCGATGGCCGTCAAGTGAGCCCAGGGCGGCTGCTGGCAAGGGTATTGGTTTGCATCCCAAAAGCGGCCATACTTGACGCCCCGGCTGCGGAAGGGGACCTTGGAATCTTCGGGACGGGCCACCAATTGCTTGGGAGCGCCCACGTCCATCGAGTTGACGAAGAGCACCTGCTCGTTGGGATCAAACGAAGCTCCGCCCCAATTCGGCCCGCCGTTGGTACCTGGAAACATGATCGTAAGTTTCTGCCCGATGGCGCGAAACAGCGGCCCGTCGGCATAGGCGACATCGATCATCTCCATGCACTGGGCGCGGGATTCCGGCGTGACGCGAGTGATTTCGTCCAGCGTCATCGACTGACGCGCGAAGGGAGGCGGCTGGACGGGGAAGGGCTGCGTCGGCCAGGATTCCTCTCCCGGCACCTCGCTGATCTCGACCGGCCGTTCCTCGACCGGAAATAGCGGGCGACCGGTGACGCGATCGAGCACGAAGACGAATCCTGTCTTGGTGATCTGGGCGACGGCGGGAATCTGTTTGCCCTCGCGAGTGACGGTGACCAGGTTGGGGTAGACGGGCAGATCCCAATCCCAAAGATCGTGGTGGATCGTCTGGAAGTGCCACTGGCGCTTGCCGCTGCGGCAGTCAATGGCGACCACCGCGTCGCTGAAGAGATTTGCCCCCTTGCGGTCGCCGCCGTAGAAATCGGTGCCGGGGGAAGTCAGGGGGACGAAAACCCAGCCTAGCTCCGGATCGACGCTCATCGTCGACCAGGCATTCACGCCCGAGCGGTCGCGCCAGGAGTCGCCTTGCCACGTGTTGTGGCCGAATTCGCCGGGGCGCGGAACGGTGTGAAAGCGCCAGGCCAGTTTTCCGGTGCGGGCGTCGAAAGCGCGAATGTCGCCGGAGGGGCCTTGAGGTTCGCCGTCGCTGACCCAGCCGCCGACGACCACGACATCGCCGCAGGGAGCGACGGGCGAGGTGACACCGTAGCGCAGATGAGGATACTTGTCGAGGTTCATGCCCGCGGTGAGATCGACAACGCCCCGCTGGCCAAACACCGGGTCTAGCTCGCGGGTTGCGGTGTCGATGCTGTAGAGACGGCCGAGCTGATCGGCGAGATAGATGCGCTTGCGTCCGTCGTCGTCGCGATAGGCGAGACCGCGATTGTGGTAGAGATTCACGCGCTGGGTGCGGTCGAACTTGGGGTCGAATTCCCAGAGCAGCTTGCCTGTTTCTGGATCAAGCGCCAGGACGCGATGGAACACCGTGACGACGTAGAGCACGCCGTCAATAAACAGAGGCGTGGTCTCGAACGCGGAGCGGGTGGGCAGCTTGGTGCCGTCGCTCCAGTCCCCGGTGTCGTGAACCCAGGCGACCTGTAAGTTGTTGACGTTGTCTTTGTTGATCTGATCGAGCTGTGAGTAGCGCATGCCGCCCGGGTCGTTGCCGTAGGAGCGCCAGTCTTGGGCTTGGGCGGGAGCGGGGGGGAAGAGGAGAAGACAGGTGAGGAAGAAGAGAAGCGATCCGGCCGGCTGAGTGGGTGGCGAGAAAACGGCGGGCTCGGCGGTGGACTGAGAACCGCGGGACTGGGAAACCGGGGGCTGAGAACCCGAGGACTGGGAAGCAGCGCGCGGAGATGCTGTGAAACAAGCCATGCGCCCGTGATAGCAACGCGCTGGGACGGGTGTCAAGCTCCAGGTCCGTCCGGAAAGACGGGGTGCCTGAGCAGTCGCCGCTGCCGGAGTCGCGGCAATGGTTGTCATCTTCTCACGTTGCGCCAGCACGGTACGGATGCCATCTTGGTTTCGCCCCAGCAAGCGAGCCTGCGACAACCCGCATTCTCGGTAGCGGAACACGGTGGAAACGTTTGACTTGTGTTCGTCGAGCAGCCAGGCGGATTGCTCCCGAGTGAGCCACGCTCCGCGAGTGGGGATTTTCAGCCAACTCAGCACCGTTTGGAAGGATCTACCTGGCATAATTAAGGCGTCCGGGTTGGTGCAGTGGCGCTGGGAGTCAGAGCAGCAGAAAACATCATTCCTACAGCCACGACAGCCACACCAAAGGCTGAGCGCAGCTCAGCCTTTGGAAGGCCCAAAATCGTTCCTGGTGAAAACGAATGGCGATGCATGAGAATCCTCCCGATCGTTAACTTAAAGTTTCGGAGCCCGCTGTCGGCGAACTCCAAGCTCGCCTTGCTTATCGGCCAAAGTTGCGGAACTTCAATGGAGAGTCTCGGCTATCTCGAAGATCGTGCAGATGTTGGGGTGGCGCAGTGCCGCGGCGGCTTAGGGTTCGCGATGGAACGCCCGAGAGCTTCTTCAGCTTTGAGAAGATGGGCCGCCAAGAACTTGAGCGCGACGGGCCGCTCGACCTTGGTGTCTTCGGCCTTGTAGAGCACACCCATCCCGCCCTGGCCGAGCTTCTCGGTGATCTTGTAGTGGCTGATGGTCTTGTCGACCACGACAGCCCGATTCTACCCTGAAAGAATAGGTGGCGACAACGCTTCGCACTAGCTAAACGATCCTAACACGGCTATACCGTTGATCGGATTGGGTTTCTGCTCATCCGACGGGTTTGTGAAGCGCTTTGGGCTGTCGGTACTTGGACGGAAATAAGTTTCTCAACAGCTATGCGAGGATTCTACGGGCCCCTCACTAATCCGGTGGCGGACATTGATAGCTGCCGAGCGGCCGACCATTTGTCCAGAACCGTTCTACGGGGGACGGAACCATAGCCAACAGGACCAGTGTCTGCACCTACTCGGGCGGATAGATCCTCGCTTGTCGGCTAGTGTTTACCAATGGCAGGGGGCCGAGTTGGGGTTCCTCCGAAGGACGCCGAACTCGCAAAGAATAGGGTTTGGCCCTTGCATCCCAATGGCTGTCGTCCCAGTTGGCCATGTGATCGGCTAGCCGGGTGAGTGGCCGTGTCCTGCCGTCGGCCAATTTCGCCGACCGTCGTTAACTTGTCAATGCCCCCCGAGACATCGCCGGGCGTCAACTTCAGCCGGGGGCGCCGCCGCCTCTTACAGACGGATGACTGTCAAGCGGCCTGTGGGTCGGCGGGGGCCGGGCTGGTGGCGCGAACGAGCAGGTAGGCCAGAAAGCTCAGCAACATGCCGGGCAGAATCTCGAAGATGGCGCCGCCGAAGTTGAGGCTGTGGCGCCAGATGAGGACTCCGGCCAGCCCGCCCAGCAGCATGGCGACGGCGCCTCGCGCGTTGATGGGATAGCGCATGGCGCGGACGACCAGCAGCGGACCTAGTGTCGCGCCCAGGGTGGACCAGGATAGCGCCACCAACGCGAAGACGTTTTGGCTCGCCAGCAAAGCGATGGTGAGGACGGCGAGGGTCACCAATACGGTGCTGAGTTTGGATTTGGCGTAGGAGTCGCGCCAGCTTGGGAACAGGTCTTGGGTGAGAGCCGCCGAGCAGCAGAGTACTTGGGAGTCGGCGGTGGACATGGTGGCGGCGAAGAGTCCGGCGAGCACCAGGCCGACTAGGACCGGGGGGAGGAATTGGCCGGCCAGCGCGGGCAAGGCCAGCTCGGGGTCGAAGGCGGCGATATCGGGGATCAGCACGCGGCAGGTGAGCGCGACGCCGTAGCAGGCGAAGGTGAAAAGCAAGTACCAGATCAGGTAGATGTCGCGGGCCTTGCCAATGTCGGCGGCGGAACGAATCGCCATGGCGCGCACCATGATATGAGGCTGGCCGACCACGCCGATGCCCGACGCCATCCAGCCCATGACGTAGAGGAAGAATCCGAATCGAAGGCCGGCCGGGACGGGGTTGATCAACTGCGGGTCGATCGCCTGAAGCTTGGCCCAGAGCGGGCCAAAACCGCCGACTTCGTTGAGCGCAACAAGGAAAAGCACCCACACGGCGGCGAGCATGTTGACCGATTGCACGACATCGGTCCAGATGGAGGCGCGGATGCCTCCGGCGAAGCAGTAGATCAGCACGATGGCGGCGCCGACCAGGGCGCCGAGGCTGTAGGGCCAGCCAAACATGACGTGCAGCGCCTTGCTGCCGGCATTGAGCTGCGCGGCGGAATAGGTGCCCAGGAACGCAATGGTAACGAGAGCGGCGATGATTCTCACCAGACGGGCGTTGCCTTGCAGGCCAGCGGCGAGGAAGAAAGAGATGGTGCGGGAGTGTTGCTGTTCGCTTTGGACGCGCAAACGGCGGTGGATCCAGAACCACATGAAGTAGTCGCCGAAGATCCAGCCGAACATGATCCAGATGGCCGACAAACCCATGGTGTAGGTGGTTCCGATCAGGCCGATGAACATGAATCCGCTGTTGTTCGACGCTACCGCCGAGAGAGCCGTGGCCCAGGGGCCGACCGAGCGGCCGGCGAGCAAATAGTCTTCGGTGGTGGATTTTTTCAGGCGCGCCGCGCAGGCGCCGATCAAGACGAAGATGAGCAGAAAGAAGATAAAGCTGAGGGCAACGGGAGTCATCATAGGCTGGCGAGGTGAGAAAGATCGCGGGTCGTGCGCTGAGAAGCGGGTTGTCTATTGTAGCGAGAAACCGGAGCCGGGCCGGATCGCGCGGCTAATTGGCAAAGACGGTTTCGACTGGGATGATCTCGACCGAGGCGGCGTCGAGGCGATAGCGGCCGATCCGCTTGTCTTCGTCGAGAACCGGCTGGGGAGGCGGAGAAGCATATTCGATGGTGGACGCGCGCCGGGAGAGGATGGCCTGCTTCATGGCTTGGGCGTCTTTCGTTACGATCACCACATCAAAGTCCGCCGATCGAAGATACTTGCCGATGACCTGGTTGACTTTTTCAAGGGTGAGCGATTCGAGCCCATTCTTGAGATAGGAGTTAAAACCGGGAAGTTTGTAGAAACGGCTGTCGAGCGCATATCCTAGTCCGCTGCTCTGGGTCTGCGTCAGGAGGTTGACGTACTTGGAGAGGAAGCGCCGGGTGGAGTCGAAGTCCTCTTGGTCGAGACCTTCGGTGACGAGTTTGTCGAGTTCATAGAGCGCGGTGCGCAGGGCGAACATGCCGTTGTTGGGCTGCACAGGGCGAATCCAAACATGGAAGATTTGCTGGCGGCGGGCGAGGTTGGGGTCGGGCCGAAACTGGAACATGCCTCGCGGAAAGTATTCGATGTAGGCGTAGTCGCCGTAGTTCATTCCGCGCACTTCGCGGATTCGCTGGAACAGATGGCTCTTGCTCGACCGGTGCTGGCCAAAATAGGACTGTACTAGTTTGAGCGCCGGCCAGTCGGGCGAAGAGCGGGTGACGGGGATCGGAAAGCCGAAGGCGATGTGGGTGCCGCGGGTATCCTTTTCGATGATTTTTACGCGAAGTCCGCTCGGGCGGGCCGGGGCGGGAAGCGTGACCGGATCGGGGCGACCTTCGGGGAGCACATCGAAATCGGATTCGACGCGCTTGGCGAAGCCGTCCGGGTAGCCGCCGGCCAGGCCGATGACGAGGTTGCCGCGGCGATAGTTCTGGCGGTAGAAAGCCTTGACGTCCTCTAGGGTCAGCTTTTCGAGCGATGAGAGAGTACCGCTGTTGTGGTGGCCGTAGGGGTGGTTCTCGAAAATGTTTAGGAAGAGAAATTCCTTGCAGAGTTCCTCTTCATTGTTGGCGCGCAACTGGATGCGCAGGAAGTTGAGGGCCTCGTCTTTGAGCCGCCGGAAGTCGTCCTCGCGCCAGCCGGGTTCGAGCAGCATCGAGCGGAGCAGCGAGTAGTAGCGCTCGAGATTCTCGATATGCGTCGTGCCGCCGAACACAGTCATCTCTTTATCGACCTGAGCGCTGAGGGAGGCGGCCATGGGAAATAGCGATTCGACAATCTGGTTGTAGGTCATCGTCGCGGTGCCGCCCTTGGAGAGCATGGCGGCGGTGAGAGCGGCGACGCCCTGCTTGCCCTCGGGGTCGCTGGCGGCCCCGGTCTCGAAGAGAATGCGGAAGGTGACCAGCGGAGAGTCGCTGGGCTGCGATAGGGTCTCGGCGGCGGAGCCGGCGACGGGCGTTAGCAATAAGGCAAGGAGAACGGCGAGGGCTCTCATTGCGCGTCTCCGGGTTCGGCGGAGGGCTGATGCTGAAGGGTGGCCAGGGTGCGGTTGTCCGCGGTGAACCAGGCGCGCGCTACGCGCTGGAGGTCGGCGGGGGTCACGCTCTGGTAGAGGGCGTAGCGCTTGTTGATGGTCTCGGGCGTTGGCCGCAGGCTGATGAAATGGGCCAAGGTGGCGGCGATGGCCGGCGTACTGTCCATTCCCAGGGCGAACTGGTAGCGCAGATGCGACTTCACCGATTCGAGTTCGTCCAGCGGGGCTAGGGTCGCTTTGAGTTCTTCAAAGGTTTGCAATATCTGATCACGAATATAGTCCATGTCCTCGGCCCGCTTGACTCGCGCGAAAACCGAGAACAGATAGGGGTCGCGATGATCGTAGTAGGCCGGGTAGAGAGCGTCGACTTTCTGCTCTTCGACGACGAGCTTCTTATAGAGCGGCGAGTTTTCTGAAAAACCGTAGTAGGAGACGATGTCGAGCACGGCTGAATCCATGACCTCGTCATCGTAGGCAGGCGCATGGAATGAAACCGAGGTGATGGGCAGCGTGGGCGCGTGGAAAGCCTCGTCTATGGTCTTGGGCTCTGACTGAGCGGGCTCGGCGGGAATCTCGGGCTCGTAGTCGCCCGGTTCCCACCGGCCCCAGTACTTCTTGACCAGCGGCAGGGTCACGGCCTCGCTTACGTCGCCAACAACGCAGATCGTGGTGTACTCGGGGCGGTAGTAGCGGTCGAAGAAGAGCAGGCCATAGTCAAACATCTCGGGCATGTTTTCGACGTCCTCGATGAAGCCCATCGTCGTGTGGCGGTAGGTATGGGTGGTGAACGCGGTCTTGCGAATCGCTTCGTCGAGTTTCCGCATCGGGTTGGCGAAGTTCTTGTTGTATTCACCGAGCACGGCCCGAGTTTCGGTGCGGAATTGCTCTTCGGTGTAGCTGAGATTCTGAAAGCGGTCAGCTTCGAGCGCGATGATGGGCTCGAGGTCTTCTTTCGAAAACACTGCGTGATAGACGGTACGGTCATCCGATGTGTAGGCGTTGGTCTCGGCCCCGGCGTCTTGCATGAGGGCTTCCCACTTCTCGGGCGGAAATTTCTCGGTGCCCCGGAACATCATGTGCTCGAAAAGATGGGCGAAGCCGCTGCGGCCCGGCTCGACCTCATTGCGGGAACCGGCGTTGACCACGATGTAGAGCGCGACAACGTCGGGGTAACCGGTCTCGACGGTCACGAGGCGCAATTTGTTGTCGAGTTCGGAAACCGAATAGGGGTAAGGAAGGATCTTGTCTTCAGTAGCGGGCCCGCAGGCGGTGAGGCCGAGCCAGAGGACGGCTAGAAGTATGAGTAGGGGGAGTGCCGGGAGTGCCTGAATGGTTCCGCGCATTTGAGTTGGCCGAGATCCGCAATCGGAATAAGGTGCCCGGCGGCCGCGACTCCGCGTCGGCGGGTTCGGCAAGGGTGATTTTACCAGCTTGCGATTCGTTTGGTCTAAGTTTGTTGGGTGCGGCGGCCTTTTAGGGCAAGGCTTTTGCGACAATGATGAGTCGTTGGCGCGGCTTGATGCAGGGCGGAGGATACAGTCGCGGCGAGGGGTCAAGCTATGAGTGAACCGCGCGGGGAACAGAAACACGGGGAGCAGAAAGGAGAGCAGACGTTTCTGGAAAGCATCGAGCAGGCGGCAGGCGATGCCTCTCGCGTGCTTGATCTGACGCTGGCGCGCTTCGGCGCCGAGACAGGCACGCTGCACGAACTGGGAGCCGACGGTTTGCTGCATTTGAAGGCTTGGGCCGGGAGCATTCCGGAAAAGCTGCTGCCGGTGATTCAAACCATACCGGTCGGCAAGGGAATCGCGGGCCTCGCCGTTGAGCGGAAAGAGCCCGTGAATATATGTAATCTGCAGACCGACCGCAGCGGCGACGCGCGGCCGGGGGCGAAACAGACCGGGGCCAAGGGGTCGATTTGCGTACCGCTGCTTCGCGGGGACCAGGCCGTGGGAGCGCTCGGCATCGCCACTGGGCAAGAGCGTGATTTCTCACAAGCGGAAACCGACCTTCTTTTGGAAGTCGCTCATCGGCTGGCAGCCGTGCGGTAGGCATGGCGCTGTGGTAGGAATGCAACTGGCGGGGACCGCCGGTCCGCATGCGCACCAGCGGCCGCCGCAGGTTGCTGGCGGCGCTAGGAAGCGCGAAAAAGGGTGAGCGTCCTCGACGGGACGAGTTTCGCCCATCCTGTTTTCCGTCCCGCGAAGAACGAAGGGTTCGGCGGAGGAGGAGACGACTGATGAACTTTGTAAGTGTCGAGAGCATGATCAATCCGGCGAATCCGTTCATCCGGCTGAACGCCGCCGACAATGTGGTGGTGGCGCGGATGGCGCTCTCGGCCGGGGTGAGTGTGCCGTTCGAGGGCCGGGAAATCACGATCGGGCAGGCGATCGGGCCGGGTCACAAGGTGGCGGTTGCGGAGATCGCGGCCGGGGAAACGGTATTCAAGTATGGGGAAGACATCGGGCGAGCCGGGGAGCGGATCGCGCCCGGCGATCTAGTACATGTGCACAATCTGCGCTTTGAGGCGAAGAACAGGGAATATGAGTTCTCGACGGCGCTGACCGATCTTGCCGAGATTCCGCTGTTGCCCGAAAACACCTTCCAAGGGTATGCGCGGGCGGACGGGCGCGCCGGGACGCGGAACTTCATCGCGATCGTAGGCGCAAGCAATTGCGCGGCCTTCGCGACGCAGAAAATCGCGGATGCCTTCGACGGCGAGTCGTTCCAGGGAAGCGGCATCGACGGCGTGGTGGCGTTTCCGCACGGCGACGGCTGCGGACAGGCCGAAGGGCCCGACATGGAGCAGTTGCGGCGCACGCTCGAGGGACTGGTGGATCATCCGAACGTCGCCGCGGCCATCGTGGTGGGCCTGGGTTGCGAGGTAAACCAGGTCAGCTACTTCACGCGTCCGGATGCGGCTTCGTCGAACGGCACGCCGCGGCGCGGCTTCACGCTGCAAGAAAGCGGCGGGACCACGCGCGTGATCGCCGATGGCGCGAAAGCCGTTCGGGAGTTGATCGACGAGTGCGGCAAGATTGAACGGGTCGCCTGCCCGGTATCGAAGCTGACCGCCGCCCTGGAGTGTGGCGGGTCCGACGCCTTCTCGGGGATCACCGCGAACCCGGCGGTGGGGTATTTTTCGGACCTGCTGGTCAAGCAGGGCGGCACCGTGTGCCTGGGCGAGACGACCGAGGCCTACGGAGCCGAGCACTTGCTGACGCGCCGCGCGATAAGCCGTGAGGTTGGCGAGAAGCTGCTCGAAATGATCGAGTGGTACAAGAATTACGTTGGCGGGTTTGGGCTGGGGATCAATTTTGATTCGAACCCCTCGCCGGGCAACAAGGCGGGCGGGCTGACCAACATCACCGAAAAATCCCTCGGCGCGGTGGCCAAGGGAGGGACATCGAATCTGACCGGCGTTTACCACTTCGCCGAGCGCATCAGCAGGCCCGGTTTCGCTTTCATGAACACGCCTGGATACGATCCGACGTCGGTGGCGGGCATGGCCGCCGGCGGTTGCAACCTTTGCCTCTTTACCACCGGACGGGGCAGCGCGTTCGGGTTTCCCACCGTACCGGTCGTGAAGGTTTGCACGAACTCAGAAACAGCTAAGCGCCTGGACCAGGACATGGACATCAACTGCGGAACCGTCGCCGACGGCGAAGAAGATATCCCGGCGGCCGGCAAGCGCATGTATCAGTTCGTATTGGAGGTGGCCTCGGGACGCGAGACGTTCTCCGAGGCGCTGGGGCATCGCGAGTTCATTCCATGGCGTATTGGTCCGGTGCTGTAGGCCGGGGCGTCGCGGCCGAAGTCTCGACTGCTATTGGGGACCGGAAGGAGTGAAAAAATGCTGGGACAGTCCGCCGCGCATCGCCTAAGTCCCTGCAAATCAGAGAGCGCTTCGCCAGCGCTTGTGAGAGTTCCGACTTTTTCACGCCTTTCCGGTCTTATGATGGGGCGCTTCATGACGGCGAAACAATGGACCTGGCGAGGCGCGGGCGGCTGGAGTCTTGCCGGCCTGCTTGTGTTGATCGGCACGCCGGTTGTGGCGGCGCAAGAGCTCCCGCCCTCTTACTCCGCCGGGGACGCTCGGGCGTTTCTGAGCACTTACTGCCGGGCATGCCACGAGGGGAAATCGGCGGCGGCTAGGTTCCAGGTTGACGGTTTGGGGACGGAGGGATCTTTCCGCAGCCAGCCGGGCACTTGGACGCGGCTGGTCGCGCGGGTCTCCAACGTCGAGATGCCTCCGAAGGGCGCCCTGGCTCCAGATCTTGATGAGCGCGAGCGGTTTCTGGCTTGGGCGGATGCGACTTGGCGGAGTCAGGCTTGCGCGGCTGAGGTGCGGCCGGCGGCGAGTGTGATTCGGCGTTTGAACCGGGACGAGTACGCGGCGACGGTTCGCGATCTGCTGGATTTGCAGCTTGATGTCAGCGAGGCGCTGCCGATGGACGGACCGGGCGGCGAGGGCTTTGATAACGCCTCGGAGACTCTTTTTCTATCGCCGCTGCATGCGGAGAAGTACCTCGAGACGGCGAAGTTCATTCTTGACGCGGCCTCGAAGGAATTCAAGTCGCGGGTGAAGATTTTCGTCGCCCGGCCTGGCGCGGGCGTTAGCGAGCGGGAGGCGACGGAGAAGATTCTAGAAAGCTTCCTGCCGAAGGCCTTCCGGCGACCGGTGGACGGGGAGACGGTTCAGGTTTACGCGGATCTGTTCGAGATGGCCCGCGAGCAGGATCAGGAGTTCGAACCGGCAATCTTTTTCGCCTTGCGGAGCGCGCTGGTGTCGCCGCGCTTTCTGTTTCACCTCGAAGCAGCCGGGGGGGACGCCGAGTCGCGACAATACGCGCTGGCGTCGAAGTTTTCCTATTTCCTGTGGGGAAGCATGCCCGACGAGTTGCTCTTTGATGTCGCGGCGGCCGGAAAGATGGATGACCCGCGGGTGCTGCGACGGCTTGTGCCGCGGATGTTGCGGGATCCGCGGGCGCTGGAATTCGCGGGGCGATTCGTCGAACAATGGCTGCGTACGCGGGAGCTAGAGGGCGATCACGCTCCGGACGCGGAGCTATTCCCCGAATACGCCAGCGACGAAGAGTTGCGTTCGGATATCAGGCTGCAGCCGGTCTTTTTCTTCCAGCAAGTCTTTCGCGAGAACTTGTCGCTGGTGAATTTTCTGGACTCGGACCATACGATTTTGACGCGGTCGCTGATCAAATACTTCGCGATCAAGACCGAGAAGAAAGGATCGGCCAACCCGGAATGGATGAAGCTGGGGGAGGGGTCGCATCGCGGCGGGCTGCTGAGCATGCCGGCCGTGCTGGCAGTCTCGTCGTATCCCTACCGCACGAGCCCGGTGCTGCGGGGAACATGGATTCTCGATTCGATTCTGGGCGCACCGGCGCCGCCTCCACCTCCCGACGTTCCGGAGCTGGAGGATCAGCGCGCGGCCGAGACGCCGAAGTCGATGCGCGAGCTGCTGTCGCGGCACCGCGAAAACCCCGTCTGTGCAAGTTGTCATAACCGCATTGACCCGCTCGGTTTCGCGCTGGATAATTATGACGCCATGGGGCGCTGGCGCGATGAGGACGCCGGCCAGGTGATTGACGCTTCCGGCGAGCTGACCGACGGCACAAAAATCGACGGGCCGGCTGGGCTGAAGCAGGCGCTGATCGAAAAAAAAGAACTTTTCGTTCGTAATCTGACGAGGAGAATGTTGGGGTATGCTGTTGGTAGGGGGCTCACGCCCGCGGACGCCTGCGCGGTAGAGACGGTCGTTGACCGTGTGGAAGCCGCCGACTACGAGGCTTGGGCGCTGGTAGGGGAAATTGTGCTGAGCGCGCCGTTCCAAGAGGGACCGCTGGACACGGAGGGACAACGATGAATTTGATTCGCACGAAACCTGTGTCGCGCCGCACGCTGCTGCGGGGAGCGGGAGCGGCGCTGGGGCTGCCCTGGCTCGAGGCGATGACGCCGGCCATGGGGCACGCCGAAGGGCCTAAGAGCCCGGTGCGCATGGCGGCGCTCTATATGCCGAATGGTGCGTTTCCGGTGAGCTGGACGCCGGAATGCGCAGGGCGCAAGTTCGAGCTGACGCCGTCGCTGGAGCCGCTGGCGGATCTGCGCAAAGAGGTCGCCGTACTGAGTAATCTGTGGAACGAGCAGTCGAAGGACGGCGACGGACATTACGTCAAGGAAGCGGCGATCCTGACCTGCGCGCGCATCAAGAAGACGCAGGGTGCCGACATTCGCAACGGTGTCTCGATGGATCAGGTGGCGGCGCGGCGGGCCGGGCATTTGACGCCTCTGGCGTCACTGGAGCTGGGGATTACGCCGGTGGCGGTGGGCAATGACGCCGTTGTTGGGTATACGCGCGTTTACGGGTCACACATCTCTTGGAACCGTCCGGCGACGCCATTGGCTCGGGAGTTGAATCCGCGGGCCGTCTACGAGCGGCTGTTCCGGGCCGCCAACGGTTCGGGGGCGGACGAGGCGAAACTCGACACTCTGCTGCTGGACCGCGTGCTGGGCGACGCCAAGCAGTTGCGCGGGAGAGTGGGCGCGGAAGATAAGATGCGGATCGACGAGTACCTCTCTGTGATGCGTTCGCTCGAGGAGCGAATCGAGCGGGCCAGTGTTCCGGGGCAAAACCGTTGGGAGGCGCGGGCAGCGATCGATCCCGCGGGGGCGCCCGCCAAGCGGCCGTCAAGCCATCTGGATCACGTCCGCTTGATGCTCGATATGATCGCGGTCGCTTTCCAGAGTGATACGACACGGATCAGCACGTTCATGTTCGGCAATGCGGTGAGCAATGTCAGCTTCCGGTTTCTCGACGATGTGAGCGCGGGGCATCATGATGTTTCGCATCACAAGAACGAAGACGACAAGCTGAGTGAGTACAAGATCATCAACCGCTGGCATGTCGAGCAGTACGCCTATTTGCTGGGACGGTTGGCGGCGATGCGGGAGGGTGAGTCGAGCGTGCTAGATAACTCGATGATCTTGTTCGCCTCGGCGCTGAGCGACGGCAATAAGCACGATCCTCACAGGCTGCCGATTCTGCTCGGTGGACGCGGCGGCGGGCGGATCGACACGGGCCAGCACTTGGTGTATGCCAAGGACACGCCGCTCTCGAACCTCTATGTTTCGATGCTGGAGGCTTTTGGAACGCCGGTTGAGCGCTTTGCCGATAGCACGGGACCGTTGCGGCTGCTGCTGCACAGCTGATGAGGACGGGGGTCTTGCGGCGGCTAGTGATTTTTGGGTTCGTGGTGTTGGTGTCAGGAGGCCTGCTGGCGGGGGCCGGGGCTTCGGCGGAACAGCTCACCGCCCGAGCCGATCTCACTGGAACTTGGATGGGGGTGGTCCCTGCCTCGGGGCGGGGTTTGTCGCGGGATATTGAGTTCCGGCTGGTGCAGCGGGGCCGCGTGCTAAGCGGCAAGCTCTATGGCGAGGGGCCGGGCAGTCCGATTCTGGAGGGCGAGGTGGACCCGCGGGGCGAGGTGCGGCTGGTTGTCGAGACGCGCGAGCAGGCCGGGAATCAGGTCAATGTGGTGCGGTACCACTTCAAAGGCGTCGTCTGCGAGGGTGGTATTGAATTGACCCGCGAACGAGTAGCCGCGCGCGACGAGGTCAGCGGGGTGGTGGTGCCGGTGCGGCGCCCCTGGGACAGCGACGAGGAAGACCGGCGGCGGCGGTTTCAGCACTTTCGGCTGGAGCGGTTGTTTTGATGGGAAGAGCGTTCATCACCTGGCTATCAGTCGGTGAGTCATGAGCAGTTGGCGCTACTCGTGCGAATAGGCTGTCAAGGAAACCGTCAAGCACCGACTCAAAGGCATCGGGGTGGGTGTCACTGCGTGGGTGATTGCGTTCTGGCCTGACAAGATCAAGACTTACCTTGAGTACAGGGTGCCGGTCTGGTACGTGCTGGTTGCGGTAGGGGTGGGGGCGGTTGTGTTCGTGTCACTTCAGCGCTATCGCGCGAAGAGGCGTCCCGTAGCGCCACCAGACGAGAAAATCGAGATGCTGGGTCTCACGTGGGAGGTCACCGGCTGGTTGCAGTTGAGATGACGAGGCATCGATATTTCGACCCAGAATTTCCGGTCCATCGAGAGCAATCTGATTAAGGGGCCGTTCTGCCCCAAGTGCGACGCTCCGCTCTCCTATATTTTGGAGATGGATTCTATACGGGGATGCGCGCAATGTAAGCACAAGTTGGACCGCTCAGAGTTCGGAAGAGTACGCGTATCAATGGCGGTATCGGGTGCCATCGACCCCGCAACGAGACTGGTGTACGACTTCTCCGACGCTACGTAGCGGAGTCGGTGATGGCAACACTCCGACGCGGAGAACAGCTCGGCTCAAAGTAGAGCTACAGGCCCTTTGTCGCTGGCTCGCTCGACCTCGATCGCCACCGGATTGGCGGCTTTACGTTGTGGGTACCCGCCAAGCCGTTCAGGCGAGATAGGACAGAAGAGCCTGGCGACGGATCGACAGAACCAGAAAGAGCCAGTCGCTTCTTGGCATCGCAACAGGGATGGTCCCAAGACGAGCACTGTACGACCGCCTCACGTACTTCGAGGGGTGGTCTCGTCGCCATTCCAGCAACCCTCACCGAAACGTCCCTTTGTTCCTGGTGAGTGGTTGCCAAGCCATCAGAAGGGCGGAATCGACCCGGACAATCGCCCCTAGGGCTCGATGTGGCGGGCGGCTTGGTCGTGGAGTGCTTTGAAGAGGAGGGCGGCGGCTAGTTGATTGCCGGCGTCGTTCCAGTGGGGGTTGTTTTCGATGTAGAGTGTTTTGCCTTGGGCGTGGGATTGGGCGAAGGTGGGCAACAGGTCGAGGAACACAATGCTGTTGCGCGCACAGAAATCATCAAGAAGGCTTTGGGCGCGGGTCCAGTCGTAATCCGGGGCAGAGCCTGAGGTGCGTTCGATGATCGCGCGGCGGAGTTGGGGATTGACTTGGACTTCGTCCGGATAGACGGCGACGAGGAAGTCGACGTGCTTGGCGGCGAGCAGACGGGACATGTCTAGCAAGGCGTCGAAAATGTGGCGCTCGAAGGCGTCGAAGATCGGCGGGCGATCGCGGCGGGCGAAAGTGAAGCGGGTGGCTACATGTTCGAGATAGACTTCGGCGGGCAGAGAAATGCCGGGGGAATGGTTGGAGACCGTCAGCGGCCGAGGGTAGGAGACGGGCGCCGGCAACGATGGTGGGGACGAAGCTGCGCTCGAGACCGTCAGCAGCTGGGGGTCGGCGCGTGGCGGCTGATGAGGGCGTGGAGCGGGGCGGTGGTGGGTCGCTGCGCTGTTCCGTGACGGTCGATTCCGTGATGCTCGATTGGGGAATGTCTGATTCGGAGAGGCTTGATTCTGGGCTGCCTGGTTCGGGGATGCCCGATTCGGGGCTGGGCCAAAGTAGCGGTGTTCGATCCACTTCTTGCGCAAGAACAACCACAGGCGGCTTTGCCAAACGACGGGGCGGCCGAGAAACGTGGTGTAGAAATCTCTGTCGAGATAAATGTCGGTGGTGGCCGCGCCGAGGACGATACGTTTGCGTTGCGGGTGAGCGTCGAAGAAATCGTTGCCCGCATAGAAGCCCGATACGACGAGGTCGGGGTTGTAGCGGAGGCCGAATTTTCGTAGCAGAGCGAGTTGCTCGGCGGTATGGGTCTGTGGGTATCCCGCGGCGATGACCTCGACACGCCCAGGACCGAACTCGGCTTCGAACATGCGTTCGAGAAGCGCGGTGTAATTGCCCTCGGGGCCTCCCATCCAGTTGAAGGAATCACTGAGGATGAGAATGCGATAGACGTCTGGCCGGCGCTGGTGGGAATAATCACGATCGTTGAATCCGAACTCGTTGGCTTGCGCATTCCCGTAGGTCGCGTAGGGCCGGACGCGAAATCCGAGATCGGGGTCGAAGATATAAAAGGACTGGCCGAAGAATCGCTCGTGGAAGACGAGCAGGACCACCTCGGCGCCGAGGAAACAGAGTAGCGACGGGATGAGCACGAGCAGCAGTTTTTTCAGGACGAGGCGCATTGGGGGTTAGGGTTTGGCGGGACTGCTCGTTGGTTTGGCTGACCTCTGCCCACGCGGCACAGTGACCTCGCGGCAGAGTGGCCGTCCGCCTATTTTCGCGCAAACAGGCTACCCGAATCCATGGATGGAGGGGACGCGCGCGACCATGCCGTGGCCTCCGAAGACGAGAACTCTCAGTCTTGCGACCGGCTCCCGCAGCCGTCGGCAGGATCCCATCTATCGCTTGGCGCCTATCGGGCGCCGCCGCCCAAGGCGGGCAAGTCCTCAACCGACTCCTCGGCGCGATACCAGTCGAGAGTTCGGCGGAGACCTTGCTCGAAGGTAGTCACCGGCTCGTAGGCGAGGTCTTTTTGGGCGCGGAAAATGTCGGCCTGTGAGTCGCGTATGTCGCCCTGGCGGGGCGGGGCGTAGACGGGGGGCAGGTGGACGCCGGCCATTCGCTGTACCAGGTCCCAGGTATGGTTCAGAGTCACCCGCTTACCCGTGCCACCGTCATAGACTCGTCCCGGAGCTTGCGGAGAATGGGCGGCGAGGAGATTGAGGTGGACGATGTTGTCGATGTAGGTGAAGTCGCGAGTCTGCTCGCCATCGCCGAAGATGGTTGGGGCGACCCGGTCACAAACGGCTTTTAGGAACAGGGAAATGACGCCGGAGTAGGGAGAGCCGGGGTCCTGGCGAGGTCCGAAGACATTAAAGTAGCGCAGGGCGACGGTTTCAAGGCCGTAGTTGTCGTGAAAGGTTTTGGCGTAATATTCACCCGTCAGTTTTTGTACCGCGTAGGGAGACTTGGGCCGGGGCGTCATCGATTCCACCTTGGGCAACACCTCGGTGTCGCCGTAGGCTGACGAGGAAGCGGCATAAAGAACGCGGCGCACGCGCTGATTTTTCGCGGCCAGCAAGACATTGAAGGTCCCGTTGATGTTGACCTCGTGGGTGAGCCGCGGTTCGCGCACCGAGCGTGGAACCGAAGGAATCGCCGCTTGGTGAAAAACGACATCGATACCGGCAAACAAGGGCTCGATCGCGGCGGCGTCACGAATGTCGGCGCGGTGAAACTCGATCGAGCCTCGAACCTCGTCGAGGTTTTCTTGCCGGCCTGTCAGCAGAGAATCGATGACGACCACGCGTTCGACATCGGCTTCATTGAGGAGCGCCCGGACCAGGGCCGAACCAATGAAGCCGGCGCCGCCAGTAACAAGGACCTTGCGCATGCCTTATTCTATGCTGTTCGTCACGAGGCGACGATCAACTTTAGGGCGGCCTGGCGGAAGCGTGATGAGGTTAGCCCCGTGATGAAGTTAGCCCGCGTGATGAGGTTAGCTGAGCGTGACCTTCTCACCGGTGCGAGCCGATTCATACACGGCCAGCACAAGCTGCAAGGCTCGATAGCCTTCCTCGCCGGCGACGAGGGGTTTGCCGCCTGTCTCGATCGCTTTGCCGAAGTCGAGAAACTGGAGCGCCCGGACCAGGGCCGAACCAATGAAGCCGGCACCGCCAGTAACAAGGACCTTGCGCATGCCTTATTCTATGCTGTTCGTCACGAGGCGACGATCAACTTTAGGGCGGCCTGGCGGAAGCGTGATGAGGTTAGCCCCGTGATGAAGTTAGCCCGCGTGATGAGGTTAGCTGAGCGTGACCTTCTCACCGGTGCGAGCCGATTCATACACGGCCAGCACAAGCTGCAAGGCTCGATAGCCTTCCTCGCCGGCGACGAGGGGTTTGCCGCCTGTCTCGATCGCTTTGCCGAAGTCGAGAAACTGGCGCTTCATCGGCTCGAGGGAAATCGCCATCGGGTCGGACGCGCCCGAGTCAAGATCCTCGCCGGCCAAGGGTACACCTTCCCCGCTGTCGCCTTCGACATCCCAGGTGGTGAGCTTGTCGCCAGTGATGATGGCCGAGCCTTTCGCGCCGTGAATTTCGATGCGCTCGGGGTAGCCGGGAAGAATGGCCGTCGTCGCTTGCACGACGCCGGTCGCGCCGCTCGCATAACGAAAGACGGCGTTGACGATGTCCTCGGATTCCATCTCGTGGGCGGCCGCAAGTTGCCAATATCCAAAAACCTCGCTCACGGGTCCAGCAAAATAGAGCAGCAGGTCGAGTCCGTGAATCGCCTGATTGATCAGCGCTCCTCCGCCTTCCACGTTCCAGGCACCTTTGCCAGGACGATCGTAGTAGGACTGGGGCCGGTGCCACTTGGTATAGCTATCGACTTCAAGGAGACGGCCGAGGCGACCGCCCGCTATGGCCTTGGCGAGAAAAATAGTCGCGTCATCGAAACGATGCTGGCTCATCACGCCGAGGCGAAGGTTGGCGGCCTCGGTGATATCAAGCATCTCTCGGGCCTCGTCAAGGGTGAGCGAAATCGGCTTTTGCAGAAGAACATGCTTCCGATTTGCCACCGCCGCGCGCGCCATTACTAGATGAGTGTCGGGGAAAGCGCAAATGTCAACAAAGTCGATATCCTTACGACTACATAAGTCGTTGTAATCGGAGATAAATTCGGCGCTATGCTTGTCAGCGAATGCACGCCCCGTACTTTTGGTGCGATTGGACACCGCTGTCAGCTCGTACCCAATCTCCTTGTAGCTGGCGGCGTGCTTGTGGGCGATGGCTCCGGTGCCGATGAGGCCAACCTTCATTGTCGCGGTGCTCCTGTAACTACTAGAGTAGTATAAATAAGTTACCGGCCGTGCTTCAGGCCCTTGCTCCCGATATCGCGGCGATAGTGCATGCCATCGAAGCGGATCTTGTCGACGGCCTGATAAGTATTGTCGAGAGCCGCGGCAAGATCACTGCCGCCGGCCGTGACGCCGAGCACCCGTCCGCCAGCGGTCGCGATCGTACCGTTGCGGAGGCGAGTACCGGCATGGAAGACCTTGGCGCCGGTCTGGTTGGCTTCGCGGAGGCCGGAGATTTCGAGTCCGATGGGGTACTTGCCGGGGTACCCGTTGGAGGCGAGAACGACGCAGGCGGTGGGTCCCGGGTCCCAGTGGACGGTATCGGCATTCAAGTTCCCGGCGGCGCAGGAGGAGAACAATTGCAACAGATCGCCGCGGATGCGGTACATCAGAGGCTGGGCTTCGGGATCGCCCATGCGGACGTTGAATTCGAGGACCTTCGGGCCGTCGCCGGTCATCATGAGGCCGCAATAGAGAAAGCCGCGGAAGGGGTGGCCTTTTGCGCGCATGCCGTCGAGGACAGAATGCACGACGCGGTCGAGGACGAAATCGTGATTGCGATCCGAGAGCAGCGCCGGGGCACAGTAGGCGCCCATGCCACCGGTATTGGGTCCTTCGTCATTGTCGAAGGCGGGTTTGTGGTCCTGTGTCGGCGGGAAGACGAAACAGCGCTCGCCGTCACTCAGGGCGATGAAGCTGACCTCTTCGCCGGAAAGAAATTCTTCGACCAGGATTCGCCGGCCGGCGCTGCCGACCAGCTCACCGGCCAGCATGGCGGCGGCGGTTTCGCGCGCCTCGGACTCATTGTGGACCACGACAACGCCCTTGCCCGCCGCCAGTCCATCGGCCTTGAGGGCAACCGGGTATCCAAATTTCCCGACCCGGCCGTCGATCTCCGAGGGAGATTCGATGGTCGTGAACCCGGCGGTGGGAATCTGGTGCTCCCGCATGAATTGCTTGGCGAACACCTTGCTGCCCTCGAGTTGTGCGGCATATTGAGAGGGGCCGAGCAGCGGGAGGTTTCTGGCTTCGAAGGCGTCGGCTATGCCGTGGACTAGCGGTGCCTCGGGTCCGACGACCGTCAAGCCGACGGCGAGGGTTTCCGCGAGATTCACCACTTCGGTGACTGAGCCAAGATCGATGGGGATGCAAGAGGCGTCCATGGCAACGCCGGCATTTCCGGGAGCGCAATAGACCTGCTCGACACCCGGGGATTGCGCCAGGCGCCAGACCAAAGCGTGCTCCCGTCCGCCGCCGCCTATGACTAAGACTTTCATGAATCGGAGTCCCTGCTCAGGGCGCACTACCCCATTGCAAGGCGTAGTACAAGAGCTATAGAATAACAGGAAAGGCAATTTGAATGGGTTTTCAGTGGTGAAAAGAGCGCTTTCGGAAAGTTTTGACGTTCTGGTTGTCGGGGCCGGTCATGCCGGAAACGAGGCTGCGGTCGCGGCGGCGCAAATGGGTCTGCGGACGGCTCTGGTAACACAAAATCTCGATTTGATTGCGCAGATGTCGTGCAATCCATCTGTCGGAGGGATAGCGAAGGGCCATCTGGTCCGCGAGATCGATGCTCTTGGTGGCATTATGGGCGAGGTTACCGATGCGGTCGGCATTCAGTTTCGGCTGCTCAACACCAGCCGCGGGCCAGCGGTGTGGTCGCCCCGGGCGCAGTGCGACAAGAAACTCTACCGGATCAAGATGCGTCAGCGTCTGGAACAGGAACCTAACCTGACGATCAAGCAGGGCGAGGTGGTGGGCCTGATTCTGGAGAACGCCGAGCCGGGCCGCTCCCAAAGCGCTTCTCGGCGGATTCGCGGGGTGCGCTTGGGCGATGGCAGATCTATCGGTGCGGACGCGGTCATCATCACGACGGGTACGTTTCTCAACGGCATCATCCACATCGGTGAGAAGACCACTCCGGCCGGCCGGAGCGGGGAGCCGCCGTCGCTGATGCTGGGCGAGGTGCTGCGAGCGGCTGGATTCCGCTGTACGCGGCTGAAAACGGGCACTCCGCCTCGGCTCGACGGACGGACAATCGAATGGGAGCGGTTCGAGGCTCAGCCGGGCGATGCCGAGCCGACACCGTTTTCGTTTCGGACCGAGAAAATCGAGCGCGAGCAGATCGAGTGCCACATAGCGTTTACGAGTGCCGAGACGCTTCGGCTGCTGCGAGACAACATCACACGGTCTCCGCTCTATAGCGGGCAGATTCAGGGGATCGGGCCGCGCTACTGTCCGTCGATCGAGGATAAGGTCGTCAAATTCGCGGACAAGTCGCGGCATCAACTATTCCTGGAGCCCGAAGGCCTCGATACCTACGAGATCTATGTGAATGGCATGTCGACAAGCATGCCGATTGATGTTCAGCGGGCGATGGTGGCCTCGATTCCCGGGCTGCATCGGGCCGAGATGATGCGGCCGGGTTACGCGATCGAATATGACGCGATCGACGCGACGGAATTGTATCACACGCTGGAAAGCAAGAGGATTGGGGGGCTGTATCTGGCCGGACAGATCAACGGCACCACCGGTTATGAAGAGGCGGCCGGACAGGGGCTGATGGCCGGCATCAACGCCGGATGCGCAATCAAGGGCGAAGATCCCGTGGTACTGGAGCGAACCGAGGCCTATATCGGCATTCTGATCGATGACCTGGTGACCAAGGGTACAGACGAGCCCTACCGTATGTTCACGTCCCGGGCGGAGTTCCGTCTGCATCTGAGAATTGATAACGCCGATCAGCGTTTGACTCCGATTGGGCATCGGGCTGGGCTTGTGCGGGGAGAGGATTGGACTCGGTTTGAAGAGCGATCCTCACGCAGAGCCGCGGTGCGAGACTTCTTGGCCGGGCATCGGCCCAGGACGGGGGAGCGCGGGACGGAAAAGCTGGCCGAAGTGCTCGGAGGCGGTTGGGGGGACCGGCCGGCACTGGCCGTGTTGCTTCGGCGGCCGGAGGTGAAGATCGAACACCTCATTGAGCTGGTTCGCTCGCACATCGCGGCGGATCTGCGACCTCCGGAGTGGAAGGCTATCGAAACAGAGCTGAAGTACGCGGGATACTTGGCCCAGCAGCAGAAACACATTGCCCGCATGCGAAGCGCCGAAAGCAGGCGCATCCCGCCGGACTTTGTGTATCGAAAGCTCCCCGGGCTGTCAAATGAAGTGATTGAGAAGATGGAGCGGGTGCGTCCGGTGACGCTTGGCCAAGCCGGCCGAATCCCCGGCGTGACTCCCGCGGCGCTGTCGGTTCTGAACCTCTGTCTCGGCAGCCCGCGGCGGCCCGCGGCCCATGCCTAAGCGAGGAGACGAGTTTGAGGCGCTGCTGGCGCCCCACCTGGACGGGCTTGCGTTGCGGCTCGACGATGAGCAACTGCGCCAACTGGGGCGGCACTACAACTTGCTTCGGCAGTGGAACCGGCGCATCAACCTGACAGCGCTTACGACGGCGGCGGAAATCATCGAGCGTCATTTTGGCGAATCACTGTTTCTAGCGTCGCGAATCGGCGATAGGAAGCTCCGGATTGTGGATATTGGGTCCGGCGGCGGGTTTCCCGGCGTTCCAGTTGCCGTCTTGCGGCCGGACTGCGACGTCACCTTGGTAGAGTCCGTAGGTAAGAAGGCGACGTTTCTGAAGGAAGTTTGCCGGGAGATTCCGAATGTATCGGTCCGTGCGAGCCGACTGGAAGAACACGACGACACCTATGCGTGGGCCTGTGTTCGCGGGGTGGCCGTGCCATCGATCGCTGTCTGGCTGCGAGGCCACGTCAGCCGTCTCGCTCTGCTGACCGGATCGTCCAAGGAGAAGGAAGTGAGGGGGATTCAGGGGATCCGCTGGGGAGAGAGCGAGCCTGTCTCGGATGGCGGCAAACGGATTCTCATCATCGGCAGCATCCTCTGAATGTTCCACGTGAAACATTTCGAGAGTGTCCCAATCGTAGTTGAGGGTTTGTAGGGCGGCGGCGTAAAAGAGCATTGTACTAGGCAGCCTTTGCTGCTGTGGCCTTGGCCGGATTGAGGATGGCGTCGAGCATCCACAGATCCTTGTAACCCATGATCTTGCGGAAGCTTTTCTCGGTATCGAGGAATGCAGCCGTGGCCCAGCGACACACCATGGCCGCGTCCTTCCAGCGGGTCACTCGCCGCGTTCTCCGCCGCACCCCGGCGTTAGGAGACTCGACGATGTTCGTCGTCGCCAGGCAGCGATGCAGCGACGGCGGCGCACCCAGGCGGTTGATGGTGAAACACTCCTCCATGCCTTCGCGCAAACTCACCGCCGCCTCGGGCCAGTCACCCTCGTACCACTGGGCTAGCTTCTCCAGCCGCGCTTGTCCATCTTGGGCTCCCAGCCGCCAGGCGGCCCGGATCGCCGCTTTGGCCTGATCGCGCTCGGCCTTAGGCAGCCGCTCGACGACATTGCGCAGCTTGTGAGCACGGCAGCGCTGCACCGGAACTTTGCCGAAGACCCGCCGCACCGCCGCCCGCAGGGCCTTCGATCCATCGAGCACGAAGAGCCTGTTTTTCTCCGTCGATACTCCCCGCTCGACCATGCCCCTCAGCAAGTCTTCGGCGGCGGCTGTGCTCTCAGTGGCGGCGTGCTGCAATCCCAGCACATGTTTGTTGCCCTGACGGTCTACGCCCACCGCTGCAAGCACTACATGATCTGCGAAGATCAAACCGTCCACGTAGATCACCAGCAGATCCAACTCATCCAGGCGCCGCGTGAGCACTTCGTCGATGCTCTTTTCGGCGGCCTCGACTGCCTCCCGGCTGACGGCGGATTTCGACACCCCGGCCGTGCCGGCCATTGCGCCAATCACCCCGGCATAGTTGCGCGTCGAGACGCCCTTCATCAGAATGTCGAGCATGCGCGCGCCGAGGCGTTCGTCGTCCTGCATCGCTTCGTAAGCGGGCACTTTGACCTCGCCGCCGGAGCGTTTGCGCAGTCTGGGTTTGCTGACGCGCAGTTTGCGGTTGCTGAGCTTGACGCGACCGGGCTGGCGGCCCCAGCGGACCACATCGCCGCGGCGCTTCTTGCCGGGCTGGGAAAGTTTTCCACCGGTAACTTGCTGCGCCGACAGTTCCAGCACGGCTTGAATGGCGGCGCGGCCGGTGACGTCGATAACCTCGTCGACGGCTCCGCGGCACTGCTCGACCAGTTCAACCAAGGGCAGCATGAGTTGGGAGTTTTGGCTGAGCAGGCGGGTGAGGTCGTTGGGGCTGACTGGCTGTTGCTTCGCGGAATCCAGAATGTGATATCGTTTCTTCACGGCGGTTCTCCTTTGTGGTGAAAGGTTTGCTCGATTCTCTCAGAGAACCGGGCTTGAGAACCGCCGCCCTTCCACCTTCAACTAGATTCGGGACAATCTCAACATTTCTCCTCTCACATGTTTGCGTACCCCAGAAAGTTCGCCTCCGGCACGGAACTGTGCTACATTGAACGCTCCTAACCACTGCGTAACCGCGTTTCGGAGACAGTTTGGGAAGCCTCATCGCCATCGCGAATCAAAAGGGCGGCGTCGGCAAAACGACTACCGCCATCAACCTCTCGGCGTCGCTGGCCGCGGCGGACTGTCGAGTACTCGTAGTGGACTGCGACCCCCAAGCGAATGCTACGAGCGGGCTTGGCTTCTCCTCGACACCAGATCGGCCGACGGTTTACGATCTGCTGATCACTGACCTGCCGGCCAGCGAGGCGCGTATCCCCACCAACGTGGCCAACTTGGATCTCATTCCATCCTCACGCCATCTGGCCGGCGCCAATATCGAACTCGTCGGGGTCGAGCACCGCGAGCACCGCTTGCAAGCAAAACTCGACCTGCTCAAGAGCGAGTATCACTTTCTTATCCTCGACTGCCCTCCGGCACTCGACCTGCTGACTTTGAATGCGCTCGTTGCGGCGGATTCGGTTCTGATACCGATTCAGTGTGAGTATTTCGCCTTGGAGGGCGTCTCGGCGCTGCTCGAGACGGTTGAGGCGGTGAAATCCGCCTGGAACCCGGCGCTTCGGATTGAAGGCGTCTTGCTGACGATGCTCGACGACCGCACGACGCTGTCCCGTCAGGTTGCCCAGGACTTGCGGGAATTCTTCCCAGAGGAGGTGTTTCACACCACCATTCCGCGCAACGTACGTCTTGCCGAAGCCCCCAGTCACGGTGCTCCGATACTACAATACGACTTGCGCTCTCGCGGGGCTGACAGTTATCTGAGTTTGGCGCGGGAGCTTTTGTCTCGCCGCGAGCAGAAAGCCTCGACCCACGCGACATCCTAGCCTGTGTCGAGCACGTTTCCCATGCAACCCAAATCGCGAACCGCAAAACCTTCTCGAAAAGCACTCGGACGAGGTCTCGGAGCACTCCTTCCCGATCGCGCGCGTTCCAGCCAAGCCGATCCCTCCACACAGAGCGAACAGTCGATCCACTCGCTTTCGGTCGCTCTGATCGACCCGAATCCCGATCAGCCTCGGCGAGTTTTTCGCGACACCGCCATAGAAGAACTCGCGCAGTCCATCCGCTCAGACGGAGTGATCCAGCCGATCGTGGTTCGGCCTCACGGAGATCGATATGTTCTCGTCGTCGGCGAGCGAAGACTCCGCGCCGCCAAGCTCGCCGATCTGACCGAAATACCCGCCATCGTGCGCCATATCGAGCAGGAACGGTTGCTTGAGGTCGCTCTCATCGAGAACATTCAGCGGGAGGATCTTAACCCCATTGAGGTTGCCACCGCTTTGCGGTCGATGGTCCAGGAGCTTGGACTCAGTCACGAGCAGCTTGCCCAACGCACCGGCAAGGACCGCACAACCATCACGAACCTCCTGCGGCTTCTCAAACTCCCAAAAGATCTCCAGCGCCTTGTCGCCGAGTGGCGGATCTCGATGGGCCATGCGCGGGCGATCCTGGCGCTGGACGATGAAGACCACCAGCGAGCTCTCGGCGAGAAAGCAGCGGCTCAAGGACTGTCGGTTCGGCAGGTAGAGAGAATCGTTCGCGATTTGAACGCACCTAGCCGCGAGGCCGAACCCGAAGAGATCGATCCGAACGTAGCGGCGGCGATCCAAGACCTCGAGCAAGCCCTCGGAACGCGCGTGCGCCTCGTGCAATGTGGCCAAAAAGGCGGCAGAATCGAAATCGACTACTATTCGTCCGACGACCTCGACCGCATCTACGCAGTCATCGTCGGCGAAGCCGCCGGCTAACTTCTACTGAGAGATTCCCGCCGCCTCGTTCTCGATGCGCTGAACCAGCGACGCAGCCCGGATACGAGCCATATGCAGAAATTTTTTCTGCCGGGCGATCTTCTTGAGTATCGGCAAGAACTGCCCCAGCGCTACGATTCGATCCTTCTCGAACGCGACCTGAAATCTCAGAAGCGCTTTGTTCACCCCTACATGATCAAACCGGGCGGTTCGCTCCAACTCGAACCGATACCGCACCGACTCGCCAGCCCTTTGGAACCAACGCTCTAGCGTGCGTGCGTCCGGATCCTCGGTAAACGAGAAGCTCAACTCGGCGGCGGCGCCCTCCCCGTTTCGGTAGCGAAAAGTTTTCTGGCCCGTGAAAGCAACTTTCCTCTCACTGGCGACCGGTCGCTTCAGGCCGTCGAGTTTCTCCACCAGGGCGAACACCTCATCGGCTTCCTGCTGACTGAACGAGAACTCCAGCGGGTCTTCTTCCTCGGGCGCCTCGCGATAAATCGCCAGACCGCCCCGCAAGAGCAAAACCTCGAAGTAGGCGGGCACACTTTTCGGGAACCGGCGTGAGAAGAACAATTGCTCGCCGTCGCCCTCTCCAGCCCACAGGAGCGCTGCCGAGGCACACAAGGCCGCCAAGCAGACAACGAAACCAGATCGTTTCGCGACTCCTGGCCGGCCAGCCGTCATCGCGAGGCTCCTTTCTCGCCCGCTTTTCGGGGCGGGGCCAGCTTGGCGGCTGTCGCGCTTCGCACCGAATGACAAATCGCCACGGCTAGAGCGTCGGAGGCATCGAAGGGTTTTGGTTTCTCCTCAAGCCTCAGCAAAGATGTCACCATCATCTGCACCTGCTCTTTGGTAGCCCGTCCGTAGCCCACGACACTGCTCTTAACCTCAAGGGGTGAATACTCACCAACGAGAAGACCGGCCTCGGCCGCGGCCAGCATCGCGACGCCACGCACGTGAGCCAACTGGAGCGCCGTGCGCACATTAGCGGCCGCGAAGATTCCCTCCACCGCTACAACGTCGGGCTGCTCCTCGGCGATGATTTCTTTCAACCGAGAGTGAATCGTGCGCAGCCGGGCGGAGAATAACTCCTTGGCCGAAGTACGGATCACGCCTACACGCACGAACTGGTGGCGGCGGCCATCACTGTCGATCACACCGTAGCCGGTGCACTGCGAGCCACAATCGATGCCGATTACCCTCACGCCGCCTCACCGCGCTCGAAAAACCCCGCGCTAGCCGCCGGGAAACGACTCCTATCCCGAAAGCGCCTCTAGCTCTTCGTCGTCTATGTCGAAGTTCGCGTAAACGTTCTGGACATCGTCCTGATCTTCGAGACGATCCATCAGCCGCAGCACCGCGGCCGCGCTCTTTCCTTCCACCTGGACGCTGTTTTGAGGAAGTCTCGTGATTTCGGCCGTCGTCGGCTCGATCCCGGCCTGCTCTAACGCCTCGACGATCGCGCCATGCGCATCCTGGGGGGATACGATCAGCCAATGGTCCTGTTCGTCCCGCAAGTCATCGCCGCCCGCTCCCAAGACAATGTCCATCAGCTGGTCTTCATCACTTGTCTCTTTGGGAATCGCTATTGAACTACATTTGTCGAACATCCAGCTGACACAACCAGTCCCGCCGAGGTTTCCGCCCTCCTTTGCGAAAGCGTGCCTCAGCTCGCTCACCGTGCGGTTGCGATTGTCGGTAACCACCTCGACAATAATCGCCACCCCTGCCACCCCGTAGCCCTCAAAGGTGATCTCCTCATAGGATGTTCCCTCGAGTTGCCCGGTCCCTCTCAGTATGGCTTTCTTGATGTTGCCGCCGGGCATACTCTGAGCCTTGGCCGAAGCCATCGCGCTTCGCAAACGCGGGTTTCCCTCCGGGGCCCCGCCGCCTTCGCGGGCGGCAATCTGGATTTCACGGATCAGCCTGGTAAAGATCTTTCCTCGCTTGGCGTCTTGGGCGGCTTTCTTGTGCTTGATAGTCGCCCATTTTGAGTGTCCCGACATAGAGCATCCTTCCTCCAGCCAAAGTGCTCGATTCCAAGGCTGGCCAGGTCTGGACTCGAGCACGCGCGCCGTGGTGGCACATCTTGTCGCGTTACTCCAGGCGCCACCGGCCACGGCGGATGGCGAAGGCCACGCTCGAATCTTCTCAAAGAATAGCAAACTCGTTTTCCGCCAGCGGGGGAGAACGGCGCCATCGGGCTACCGATCAAGTGGCCCGGGGAAGCCCTGGATCTCCGTCCTTCAGAACTCTGCAAAATTCAACTGCAAACCGCTTCGAGACTACCGCCTTCCCGCCACTGTTTTCCGCTGCTACTGAAGGCGCTTCTTGAACGAACTAGAATAGAGCCATGGCCTTTCCGATCACACGACCGCGCCGTCTGCGTTCGAGTCCCCTTTTGCGGGACGCGGTACGGGAGACACGGCTTGCTCCGGCTGATTTCATCTACCCGTTGTTTGTCTGTCCCGGAGAGGGCATCAAGAAAGAAATCGGCGCCATGCCGGGCAACTACCAGATGTCGATCGACGAGCTGGTACCCGAAGCGGCCGAGGTCGCCTCGCTCGGAATCCCGGCCGTGATCCTGTTCGGGCTGCCCGAATCGAAGGACGCCGAAGGCTCGGGCGCATTCGCCGCCGACGGCATTGTTCAGCGGGCCATCAGCGCGCTGAAGCAGGAAGTTCGGGATCTTCTGGTCATTGCCGACTGCTGTATGTGCGAGTACACCAGTCATGGCCACTGCGGCCATGTCGTGGATGGCGATGTCGACAACGATCTCACGCTGGACCTTCTCGCCAAGACGGCGCTCTCACAAGCCCAGGCCGGGGCGGATATCATTGCGCCCTCGGACATGATGGACGGGCGTGTGGGCACGATTCGCGCCATCCTGGACGAAAATCGCTTCACGAATCTGCCGATTCTCTCCTACGCGGCCAAGTACGCATCCGTTTTCTACGGCCCGTTTCGTGACGCGGCCGATTCGGCGCCTCAGTTCGGTGACCGCCGCGGCTATCAGATGGACCCTGCGAACCAGCGCGAAGCCATGCGGGAAATCGAACTCGATATCGAGGAGGGCGCGGACATCATCATGGTCAAGCCGGCCCTGCCCTATCTCGACGTCATCTATCGAGCCAAGCAGGAATTTGATTTGCCGGTCGCGGCCTATCAAGTCAGCGGCGAATACTCCATGATCGTGGCGGCGGCGGCCAACGGCTGGCTGGATCTGGATCGCGCGATGGACGAAAGCCTGACGTCGATCAAACGTGCCGGCGCGGACCTGATCCTGACGTATTTCGCCAAGACGATGGCGAAAAAGCTTTAACCCGCTTTTCTCACCACGTGGCGAAGCGAAGTGCGTGAGAGGCCCGTCAGTACGAGGCGCGCGCCGCTTGACGAGCGCAGGCGTACTTGACAGTACGTTGAGCACGGCGAGCAAGCGCAACGAAGGAATGGCGGGCCTATCGCGTGCTTCGGCCGTCAGGTGGTGAGAAATGCGGGTTAATTCGGACTCCAGCATCCTAAAACGAAGGGCCCCAGAACAGATCGTGGAACCCCGTCTAGCCATCCGCTCCTGGCCTCGCCCCGTCGCCCGAGTTGCGCGGCTCCTTCCCGCTCTCGCGCTCGGCCTGGCTCTCTCGATCAGCGCCGCCCTGGGCGGACTTGCCCGCGCGGCCGATCTCAACCCTCCCATCACGCTCCAAGAGGAGATCGACGCCCTGCTCGAGCGCAAGGCGGCGCGGCGTGCATTTTGGGGCATTCAGATTCGCGCACTCGATGAGGGAACCCTGCTCTACGAACACAACGCGCACAAGGTCTTCGTGCCGGCCTCGAACCAAAAACTTTTCTCCACCGCGCTGGGACTGACCCGCCTGGGACCGAACCACCGCTATTCCACATCGGTCGTGGCCGAGGGCGAGATCGACGGCGAAGGAACCCTCCGCG
Organism: Bryobacterales bacterium; assembly: GCA_965238045.1. GTDB lineage: Bacteria > Acidobacteriota > Terriglobia > Bryobacterales > UBA6623 > CBDEGU01. The sequence continues at coordinate 452,763 of CBDEGU010000007.1, forward strand.
GGAACTTGGTCCTGCGCGGAGGCGGAGACCCAAACCTGTCGGCGCGTGTGCTGCCCTACGACGACGACATGGAATTTGAAGACGATCTGATGCTTCCGATGACCGAGCTAGCCCGCCAGGCGATCGCGGGCGGGCTGCGACGGGTCGAGGGCTCGATCATCGGCGACGACACGCGCTATGTCTGGCAGAAACACGGCGCCGGCTGGTCGGTGGACGATCCGACCTGGGGCTACGGGGCGCCGATCAGCGCACTGTCGTTCAATGACAACCACATCACCATGCGCGTGCTGCCGGGGCGGGCGGCGGGCCGTCCAGCGCGTGTTAGTTTCAAGCCGCGTATCCCCTTCTTCGAAATTGCGAACCGCACCCGCACCTCGTCCCGCCGCTACGTCACGCGCGCGCTCAAGATCGACCGGCAGCCGGGCTCGCGGCGCATCGATATTTGGGGTGATATTTCCATTCGCTCCGGCGGCAGGCAGGTGGCGATGGCGGTCGACGACCCGGCGCTCTACGCGGCCACTGTGCTAGCTAGCGAGCTAGCCCGCCTGGGGGTGAAAATTACCGGCTCGCCAGAGGCGCGTCACACCTGGCCTCACGCCGTGCGCGACCTCAAGAGCGGCCGGTTCGCGCCACCAAAGCCCACCGGTCAGGTGCTCTCGGTGATTCAGTCCGTGCCTCTGCGTGAGAGCTTGAAAGTCATCAACAAAGTGAGTCAGAACCTGCACGCGGAAATGCTGCTGCGGGAAGTTTCGTTTGTGCGGCGGGGCGTTGGCAGTTTCGAAGGAGGGCTCGAAGAGCTGGAGGGCTTTCTTCTCGAAGCGGGCCTGAAACCTGGAGAATTCATATGCAAGGATGCCTCTGGACTCTCTCGCCATAACCTTGTGAGTCCGGCGGCCACGGTCGAGTTGCTCAAGTACATGTGGGACTCCCCGCATCGGGACCTCTACCGCTCGAGCCTGGCCGTCGCCGGCTCGGACGGGACGCTGGATTGGCGTTTTTCCCGAACCCCGGCGCGGGGGCGCATCCGCGCCAAGACCGGAACTCTCAGCAATGTCTCGGCGCTCTCGGGTTACGCCAGCTCCGCCGACGGCGCCGATCTAGTTTTTTCGATCTTTGTCAACAACGCGGCCGTGCCAGCGTCGTATATTCGCAGGCTCGTCGACCAGATCGCCGTTGCGACGGTGAAACCGCGACGCCGCCACCCCGCGCCCCGTCGCGGATCCGCCGCCGGAACCGCTTCGGCGCCTTAGCAGGACCCGGCCCGCCGCGGCGGCTCGATTCGGCACAATAGATACGACATTCGTCTCTGTGAGTGGAGGAATAGCGGTCATGAAATTTCTCGCAAGAAATGTTGTCTTGGCTCCTGCTTTTGCTCTTGCCGCGGCAGCCGTTCTAGCCGCCATCGGTTGCGGGTCAGAGGTCTCACCCTCGCCGCCGAATCTGGGACGGCTGGAATTTCCGACCTCGGCTTCGCCCCCGGCCCAGGAACATTTCCTGCGAGGGGTCTTGCTGCTGCACAGCTTCGAGTACGACGACGCGCGGGAAGCATTCGTCGAGGCCAGCGAGGCGGAGCCGGGATTCGCGATGGCCTATTGGGGCGAGGCGATGACGCACAATCACCCGCTCTGGTCGCAACGGGACGCCGACGCGGCGCGCGCGGCTCTCAAGCGGCTGGCCCCAAGCGTGGAAGAGCGTCTTGAGAAAGCTCCCACCGAAAGGGAGAAGGGCTATCTCCGCGCCGTCGAGACGCTTTATGGAGAGGGCGCTAAGCACGAGCGCGATGTCGCCTATCGCGACTCGATGGGGCGACTGGCCGCCGAGTACCCGGACGACCTTGAGGCGGCGGCATTCCATGCTCTGGCGACGCTCGGCGCCTCCGATGGCGGACGCGACACCCGCGCCTACATGCGCGCGGCGGCGATCGTCGAGGAAGTCTTCGCGGCCAACGCCACCCACCCGGGCGCGGCCCACTATCTGATTCATTCCTATGACGACCCGGTCCACGCGCCGCTGGGCATTCGCGCGGCGCGGGTCTACGCCGAGATCGCTCCGGCGGCGGCGCACGCTCTGCACATGCCATCACACATCTTCGTCTCGATGGGAATGTGGGACGAGGCCGCGGCCTCGAATGAAGACTCCTGGGCGGCATCCGACGCCCGCGTCGCACGCAAGGAACTAACCGCGGAGGCCCGCGGTTATCACGCGCTCGCCTGGCTGCAATACTCCTATTTGCAGCAGGGCCGTTTTGGCGATGCCCGGCGCTTGCTCGAGTCCATGGCGGCGGATGTGACCGCTGGCGTCTCGAAACGAATGCGTGGCACATTGCTGGAGCTGCAAGAGCGCTATCGCCTTGAGACCGGTCAATGGGACGGGGATTCGATCGAAGTCGATATCGAGGGGTTTGGCAAAAACACTGTGGCCGCCAAGCATTTCCTTCTAGGCTTCTCGGCACTGATGAGCGGAGACCCTAGCACGGCGAAGACCGAGCTGCGGGCGCTGGAGGCTTTGCTCGACGAGAAGAACTCGAAGCTCCAACCCGGTCTCATCGCCAATCAGTTGCGTGGGATGATCGAGCTGCGGCAAGGCCGCAAGGACAGAGCCGTCGAGCTGCTAAGAGCCGCCGCCGAGCAGGAGGACACACTCCACCTGTCGTACGGGCCGCCCAAGCCGCCCAAGCCGGCGCATGAGCTATTCGGCGAAGTCCTGCTTGAACTGGGCCGCTGGGCCGAAGCACAGGCTCAATTCGAGCGAGCACTAAAGCGAGCGCCCCGGCGGCGGCTGTCTTTGCTGGGGCTGACCCGCGCGGCCGCCCAGGCGGGGGATCAGCCAACGGCGGAAGACGCATATCGTGAACTGGAATCGATCCTGCATCGGGCCGACGCGAAACTGGCTCCGTTCGCCACGGTGGCTGCTAGCAACCCATGGTAGAAGCCGGGCCGGGCGGCTCGCCCGTGGGCGGCAGCTTGGCGCCACCGCCCGAGTGACATAACCTGCTGCCGCGCGATCACGGCCAGAGGGACCGGAGGGACCGGCGCACTGAAGATCCAGCAGAGAGATCCCCTTGTGTGAAAATTTCTTCTAGCTTCCGCGACGATGGGCCGATAAGACGCCAGGGAGAGTTTCATGACTCTGGCGACTCTGAAGTCTATTGCGGCGGAACTTCGACGGGCTGTCCTCGATTGCCGGGGCCAGTCGCTGGCAATGACGGCCATCGTTTTGGGCTTGCTGTTCAGCATCATGGGGCTGGTCTTTGACGGGGGCCAGATGTATTTCGAGAGACGGCGAATGCAGACGGCGGCGGACGCCGGCGCAATCGGCGGGGCCCTAGAGATTTGGCGAGGCAACTCAAATCTGGCAGAGGCGGCGGTTCTCAACGACGCTGCCCTCAACGGCTTCGACAGCTCGGCGGCCGGCGTCACGGTCACCGTCCATTGTCCGCCCGATACGGGCCCGAACATGGGTTTCGGGGGGGAGTGCAATGACGCGGTGGAAGTGATCATCACGCGAGACCTGCCCACCTATTTCATGCGGGTGGCGGGCGTGAACAGCGTGAGGGTGCGAACACGCGCCGTGGCGGGCTTGCGGCGCTACATCGATGCCTGCGTGATTGCTCTCGACGAAAGCGCCCGCGGCGCTCTCACGGTTTCCGGCGGAGCCTCGCTCAATGCCGCGTGCGGGGTTATGGTGAACTCAACCCACAACAGCAGCATTGTGGTGAACGGGGGCGGCTGCTTGCAGGCGTCTCAAATCGGGACGGCGGGTGACGTGAGCGTCAACGGTTCTCTTAGCTGCGTGGACCCGCCCCCGGTGAGGGCCCCGCCGATGCTCAACCCGCTGGCCTATCTCGCCGAACCGACCATCGCCGGCGCGTCCGCCGAGGGCGTCTACACCGATATTCGCATCAACGCTGGAGACAATGTCGCTCTCGGACCAGGATACTATCCGGGAGGGATCGACATCTCCGGCGGAGTTGTTCAGTTTCTTCCCGGAACCTATGTGCTCGACACAGGGTTCACCGCGACAGGGAACGCTTCGCTGTCCGGCGCGGAGGTCACCTTCTTCAACACGAACTCGGGGAGCGGCAGTGGGCCAGAGCGCTGGGGTGACTTCACGATCGCGGGAGGCGTTTCGGTGGATCTTTCCGCGCCAAGTTCGGGCCCCTACGCGGGGGTACTCTTCTGGAACGACGACGACGCCCCGAACAGTCCCCCGGGCTCGACGATTGCGGGGAATTCGAGCTCCTCAATGACCGGAGCGATGTACTTCCCGTCGTCGCATCTCAATTTCTTGGGAAGCAGCACGACCGGGGACTGGCAGATGATCGTCGCCGACACGATCACGATCAGCGGCAACGCCCAGGTCAGCAGCAACTTCGGACAGAGTTCCATCCCGGCGCCGAGCCGCAAAGCGGTGTTAGTAGAGTGAGCGCCGCGAACAGGGTTTCGCCGGGCGCGCGGCGGCCGAAACAGCGCACGGCGACCGAGCGGACCCGCGACCGCGGATCGCAACGGGGCTCGTCAGCCGTTGAGTTCGCACTGACCATTCCGCTGGTACTGTTCCTGGTTCTTGGAACCGCTGACTTCGGGCGAGTGTTCTACTACGCTATGACGGTAGTGCACGCCGCCGACGCCGGGGCGTTTTATGGGGCCAATAATTTGCTGGCGGCCGCCGACACCTCCAAGATCCAAGCGGTGACGACGGAGGATGCCTATGATATTCTCCGCCACTTGGCGCCATCCGAACTCGAAGCCGAGGAGGATTCTCCCTTCACCTCGACACCAGAGCTGTTCTGCGACTGCCCGAGCGCTCCGGGCGCCGCGGTGGACTGTTACGCCGGAACCTGCGCGGCGCCGTATCTTTCCCCACGCGTCTACGTGAAGTCGCGGGTCGAGGCGCCCTTCACAACGGTCGTGCAGTATCCCTCGATCCCGCACTCGGTCGAGCTGGATTTGACCGTGTGGGTGCGGGTGCAATAGGAGAGATGCGGACTCGGGGTCATAGCTTCCCTGGTGCGGGCCAGCGGACAGCACGGGGCACTGGTCGGGGCGCCCGGCGCGGCTCGGCGCTGGTGGAGTTCGCTCTTTTTTTTATGCTCTATCTGACCCTGATACTGGGTCTGCTGGAGCTGGGAAGGCTGGTGTGGACGGTGGCGACGCTCTCCCACGCCGCGCGGGAGGGCGCCCGCTACGCCACGGTCCATGGCAGCGCGAATCCCGACACGGACGACCAGGGCCAAACCATTACGGCGGAATCGATCGCCAGCATCGTGAAAGGGCGGGCGATTGGGCTCGACAAGCAGTTCATTGAGGTCGAGTCCCTTTGGGATCCGGACGACTCACGGGGCAGTCTGGTGCGCGTGCAAGTCGAATACTCCTTTCAGCCTCTTTTCTCACCCATCCTGCCCTCGGCGGCCGGGCTCACGCTGCGGACCGAGTGCCTCAAAGTTATTGCAAACTAAGCACCTCTCGGCCAGAAGGGAAGCGCACTCAGAGCACCGCCGGCGCGGCGACAGGAGCGGCCATCCCACGAGACACCTAAGTTGCGCTAAAATAAGGGCTTAGGAACTCTCTTTGGAAAGGACATCCCGTTGGCTGAACAACCACCCCAAGAACCGACACAACTCCCGCTAAGCGGCGCCGGAGGCGGCCAGAATTTGGTCCCCATCGACCTCGAAGTCGAGATGAAGAAATCGTATCTCGACTACGCCATGAGCGTGATCATCGGCCGTGCGCTGCCCGACGTGCGCGACGGCCTCAAGCCCGTACAGCGGCGTATTCTCTACGGCATGCTCGAGGCCGGTCTGCGCCCGAACCGGGGATACCGCAAAGCGGCGAAAATCGTGGGCGAGGTGATGGGAAACTATCATCCTCACGGCGACTCATCGATCTACGACACGCTGGTTCGCATGGCGCAGCCTTTTTCGTTGCGATATCTGCTCGTAGACGGCCAAGGCAATTTCGGATCGGTCGACGGGGACCCGCCGGCGGCGATGCGCTACACCGAGGCACGGCTGACCTCCTTCGCTGAAGCGCTCCTCAACGAACTGGATCAAGACACGGTCTATTTCCGGCTCAACTACGACGAAACCTCCGAAGAGCCCGAGTATCTGCCGGCGGCGGCGCCAAACCTTCTGGCCAACGGCGCCAACGGAATTGCGGTCGGCATGGCAACGAACATCCCGCCGCATAATCTTACCGAACTTGTCGACGCGGCGATTCTGCTGGTGGAGAAACCTGAGACAACCCTGGAGGAGCTGACCCAGATCGTCAAGGGACCGGACTTTCCCACCGGCGGCATCATCTGCGGCCAGGAGGGCATCCTCAACGCATATAGGACCGGGCGCGGCCACATGACGGTGCGCGCGCGCGCGACGATTGAAGACTTCGACAAGGACCGCAAACGCATCGTCGTAAGCGAAATTCCCTACCAAGTCAACAAATCTCGCCTGATCGAGCACGCCGCCGCGCTGGTGAACGACAAGAAGATGGAAGGCATATCCGACATACGGGACGAAAGCGACCGGCAGGGCATGCGGATCGTCTTCGATGTGAAGCGGGGAGAAGAGCCCGAGATTGTGCTGAACAATCTCTACAAGCACACTCAGATGCAAAACGGCTACGGCATCATCATGCTGGCCATCGTCGCGGGCGGGCAGCCGCGAGAACTGGGGCTGCGCGACTATCTGGGACATTTCATCGATCACCGCATCGATGTCGTGCGGCGGCGGACGAACTTTCTGCTGCGCAAGGCGCACGACCGCGAGCACCTGCTGCTGGGTTTCCAGAAGGCGCTGGATCATCTGGATGCGATCATCGCGCTGATCCGGGCTTCCTCGAGTCCGGCCGATGCCCGCGAGCGGCTGATGAACAGCTTCGAATTTAGCCGCAGGCAGGCGCAGGCGATTATCGAACTGCAGTTGCAGCGTCTGACGGCCATGGAACGACAGAAGATCATCGACGAACTGGCCGAGATTCAGCGGCGCATCGCCGGGTACCTCGAGATTCTCGGTTCCGACACCGTCCTGCGCAAAGTCGTGGTCACCGAACTGCAAGTCGTGCGTGAGAAGTTCGGCGACGAACGGCGCACGGAACTGGCCGGACCGGTAAGTCAGATCTCGATCGAGGACTTGATCGCCGACGAGGACATGATCGTGACCGTGACGCACAACGGTTTTCTAAAACGCACCCCCGCCGACACCTACAGTCAGCAGTCGCGCGGCGGGCGCGGACGCATCGGCATGGGCACGCGCAGCGATGACTTCGTCGAGCAGCTCTTTATCGGCTCGACGCATTCCTATGTTTTGGCGTTCACGAATCTCGGCCGCGTCTACTGGGTGAAGGTCTACAACATCCCCGACGCGGGAACGACCGGGAAGGGCAAGCATATCGCGAATCTGGTGAACCTCCAGCCGGACGAACATGTACAGGCGTTTCTGCCCGTTCGGGAATTCGTGGCGGGACGCTACATCGTGATGGCCACGCGCGACGGGGTCATCAAGAAGTGCGACCTCTCGGTGTTTGATCATCCGCTCTCGCGCGGCATCATCGCCATTGCGCTCGATGAAGGAGATGAGCTGATCTCGGCGCGCATCATTGACGGCGAGCCCGAGATTTTCGTCGCGACCTATGAGGGCAAGGCGATTCGTTTCGTCACCGAGGACGCGCGGGCGATGGGCCGGCCGGCTCGCGGCGTGCGCGCCATCCGGCTTGACAAGGGCGACCGCGTCATCGGCATGCGCTGCGTCTCGCCAGAACACCTGATCCTCTCGGTTACCGAGAACGGCTACGGGAAGCGCACCAAGCTCGAGCATTACCGGCTCACCCGCCGCGGGGGCAAGGGCGTCATCAACATCAAGACCAGCAAGCGCAATGGCAAGGTTCTGGCGATTATGAAGGTGAGTCAAGACGACGAGGCGATGCTGATCACGCGCAGCGGAAAGATCATCCGCATCGGATCGGACAAGATACGGGCGACCGGGCGGGCGGCGCAAGGCGTGCGCCTGGTCGCCCTGGAGAAGGGAGATCAGGTAGCCGCCGCCGCCGTGCTGCGGGACCCTCAGCCCAACGGGAAGGACAAAGAAGACGACGCCCAGGGCGTGTTGATTCAGTGAGAGTGCTGATACAATAAACAGGCACCGGCCCGCGGGGGCGCGATCATCGCCCGCGGCCCGCTTCACCAGATCAGTTGCTGCCATGCCTCCAACCGCTGAAACTCATAAGCAGAAACAGGAGAGGCTGTTCTCTATTCTCCGCCCGATGGACCGGGTGCTGGTGGCGTTTTCCGGCGGCACCGACTCGGCGTATTTGGCCTGGGCGGCGGGCCGGGTGCTGGGCGAGAGAGCTTTGGCGATTACCGCTGACTCGGCGTCGATTCCCGCATCCCACAAGCGGGACGCCGAAGCGTTCGTCAAGCGCTACAATCTCCGGCACCGCTATATCGAAACGCTTGAGTTCGAAAATCCTGATTACGTCAAGAACGACGCGAACCGCTGCTTCCACTGCAAGGACGAGTTGTTCACGCGGTTGAAGGTTTTCGCCGGGCAGCATGGCTATGCGAATATCGTCTATGGCGTGAACGTCGATGATACGTCGGATTTTCGTCCCGGGCAGCGAGCCGCGATCGAACACGGTGTTCACGCTCCGCTGCTCGATGCGGGCTTGACCAAAGCCGACATCCGGGAACTTTCCCGGCTGGAGGGTTTGCCGACCTGGGACCGGCCGGCTTCGGCGTGTCTGAGTTCGCGTATCCCCTACGGAACAACGGTTACGCCCGAAAAAATCCAGAAGATAGAGCAGGGCGAAGAATCGCTGAAACAGCTTGGCTTTCGTGTCTTCCGGGTTCGCTATCACGACGAACTGGTTCGAATCGAAGTCGGCGCCTCCGAGCTGTCCCGGGCGCTGGATCCAGAGATGGCCGCCCGCTTCACGGCGATCTTCAAAAAGCTCGGATTCAAGTACGTCACGCTCGATCTTGAAGGTTACCGGCAGGGTTCTCTCAACGAAATTCTTCCAAACAAACTCGTCAAACAAATCCAGCCCGCCGTGTCGTGAGAACTGGCATTTTTCTGCTGCGTCCGACCGGCGGAAAAACTTCTCTAACCACTATAAACATTGGTCTTGACTCTGTTTTAGCTCTTCCGGTTGTTCTTTCCGTTGAAACTCAACAGCTGTGCTAAACTACAATCTCCCTGGTGCCAACAATCCGCTGCCGAGCAGGTTTTCGGCGGCGGAACATGCCCCTTTGCACGGCCAAGACTTGAGGCAGGAACCCGGAGCCAGATTCCTCCGTGATCGACCACCCCCAATGATAAATGAGTGGCAACAAATTCTGGAGCGTCTTGAACCGAATGTCAGCCGTGACGGCTACGTAAACTGGTTGCAACCGATCCAGTTCAGCCATATTGATGATGCCAGAACACTGCATCTCAAAGCCCCCAACCCGAGCGCGATTCGCTGGCTTGAGACCGAATATCAAGACTCGATTCTCTCGACAGCGAGGAATCTTTCACTCGGCGTCGAGAGCGTTGTGTTTCTTGTGAACAGTTCATCGCCTTTATCTTCGGGGCGGCCTCCTGAGCAGACGCGCTTCGACTTCAGCCAGAAGGCCTGGAGCTTCAACCCCAAGTACAGTTTCGATGCTTTCGTCGTAGGGTCTTGCAATGAATTTGCCCATGCCGGCGCGCAGGCAGTCGCCAACAATCCTGCGCGGGCCTACAATCCTCTCTACATCTATGGCGGTGTTGGGATGGGCAAGACGCACCTGATGCACGCGATCGGCCAGCAGCTTCGGACGAATTTCCCTGAGCTGCAGGTTGTCTATGTCTCAGGCGAGGAGTTCATGAACGAGATGATCAGTTCACTGCGCTATGACCGCATGGGATCATTTCATGAACGTTTTCGTTGCGCCGATGGTCTGCTGGTGGATGATATACAGATTCTGGAGAAAAAAGAGCGCACGCAGGAGGAATTTTTTCACACTTTTAACGCCCTATACAATTTGCAGAAGCAAATCGTCATATCCAGCGACCGGCCTCCGAAGCAGATTCCAGGAATCGTCGACCGTCTGCGTTCTCGCTTCGAGTGGGGTCTGATGGTCGATATCCAAGCTCCGGACCTTGAGACGAAAATGGCCATCCTAGATCGCAAGGCGGAAGAGTTTTCGATTGATCTGCCGCACAAGGTCAGAATCCATATGGCCACGCAGCTGAAGTCCAACGTGCGAGAACTAGAAGGGGCGCTCACGCGTCTAATGGCGGTAGCCTCGCTCACGGGCGAGGAAATCACTCTTTCGATGGCCAAGCAAACGCTGCGCTCGATGGTGTCGATTCAAGAGAATAAACCGACGATCAACGGAATCGTGCGGCTGGTAGCTGAGGAGTTTGGAATCGAGGCCAGCGAGCTGCGCGGCAAGTCCAATGCCAGAGCGATCTCGTTCCCTCGCCAAGTAGCGATGTATCTCATCAGAGAACTCATCGGATCTTCCTACCCTGAGATCGGCAGGGCCTTTCGCGGCAAGCACCACACCACCGTCATTCATGCCGTCAACAAAATCGAACGCTTGTGCCAAAACGACGACGATATCAACAACCTCGTCCACAAGCTAACTGATAGAACCAATTAGATATAATGAGATATCCACAGACCGGGCCTGCGCCCTGCCCGCAGCACATGCGGATATCTGAAGCAAGGACCGTTTCTCAGCCCTGGATCACCATCCCATCCACCGAATGAAAAACGGTCAAGTTTATGGAAACAAGACACTTAACATTGATTTCCACAAATTCACAGCCTCTATGAATACGATAGGTATAAGAGTATTTCCATAACCCAAGTCACAAGACAGGAAATCTACCAGAGCCGAGTACAAGTCGGCCAGTACCCGGTGGAAGGTGCGGATTGATGGAACTAACGGTAAAGAAAACTGATCTGGTCAAGGAGCTAAGCCTTGGCCAAGGGGTCGTTGAGAGAAAGACTACCATTCCGGTTCTCTCCAATGTTCTGTTGGAGACCGATGGCAATGATCTCGTCTTGATGTTCACGGACTTGGAGTTGGCCATCCGAAGCGCCTGTCCGGCGGAGGTGATCAAGCCAGGTTCGACGACCATCCCGGCGCGGAAATTGCTGGACTACGTTCGCTTGCTTCCCGACGCTGAGCTGAAGATCAAGGTTTCCGACAATCATTCGGCGATGCTGGTCTGTGGCCGCTCGCGAACCCGCATTGGCGGAATGTCACAGGAGAACTTTCCTGAACTGCCGGCTATGCCCGCGCCACTTACTAAGATCCCAGCGGCGATGCTGACAAGTGTTATTTCAAGAACGATCTTTTCGATTGCCAGCGAGGAATCGCGTTATACGCTGACCGGCGGCTTGCTGATTCTCAAGGAAGAGGGCCTTGTACTGGTAACAACCGATGGCCACCGGCTCTCTTATATCGAGGGCGAGCACACCTTCGAAGGTATCAGCGGTCAGTTGAAGGCGCTGGTTCCGAGAAAAGCTCTGGCGGAAATTCTGAAGATTGCCTCTGAGGGTGGGGGCTCCATGGAGTTCGAATTCGCCACTGATGAGAATCATCTGTTCTTCCGCTGCGGATCGAGACTCTTGATTACCCGCAAGCTCACCGGACAGTTCCCTGACTATGAGCGTGTCTTGCCAAAGAAGAAGGGCCATACGGTTATCTTGGGCCGCGAGGAGGCCACTGCGTCAATTCGCAGAGTCGCCCAGTTCGCCGATGATCGCTCGCATGCGATTCGGTTGGAACTCAGCAATAACGAGCTGAAACTGGTGGCAAGCAACGCCGAAGTTGGCGATAGCGAGGAGACGATCCCAGTCGAATATGAGGGTGACACCATCAAGGTTGGTTTTAACTCCCACTACCTGCTTGATTTCCTAGCCGTCGCCGACGGTGACACCGTACACCTGGAATTGCAAGGCGAGGACAGCGCAGGCCAGTTTGTGCAGCCCGACCTCGAAGGCTATGACTACCGCTATGTCATCATGCCTATGAGAATCTGAACCAACCGAACCCTAACCCATGGCGCAACAACAACCTACAAACCCAGAACAGTACGACGCTGAAAGTATTCGTGTCCTCGAAGGACTAGAGGCCGTCCGCCTCCGCCCGGCAATGTATATTGGGTCGACGAGCGAGATCGGCCTGCACCACTTGGTCTATGAAGTTATTGACAATTCCGTTGACGAGGCGCTGGCTGGTTTCTGCACCGAGATCTCGGTTACGATTCACCTGGACAATTCGATTACCGTTGTCGACGATGGCCGCGGCATACCAGTGCAGATCCATCAGGAAGAGGGTGTTTCAGCGGCCCAAGTGGTGATGACGAAGCTGCACGCCGGCGGCAAGTTCGATTCCAACAGCTACAAGGTTTCGGGCGGTCTTCATGGCGTCGGCGTTAGTTGTGTCAATGCACTATCAGAATCGCTGTCGCTTGAAATCTGGCGGGAGGGTTCGACCTGGGAGCAGCAGTATCATCGCGGCGAACCGGATGCGCCGATGGAAAAAACGGGCAAAGCCGGCCGCAAGACAGGCACCAAGATTACCTTCAAGCCCGACTCGCAGATTTTCACGACGACGGAATACAAGTACGACATGCTGGCGCAGCGATTGCGCGAGATGGCGTTTCTCAACGGCGGTTTGCGCATCTGTCTCGCGGATGAGCGGGACGACACCCGGAAGCCACAGGTGTTCGAGTTCAAGGGCGGTATTTCGGAGTTTGTCACACATTTGAACCGCGGAAAGCAGGTCCTGCACGCGGACCCCGTCCATTTCCAAGACAGCCGCCCTGTGGAGAAAGAAGGCGAGCTGTCGATGGAAGTCGCGATGCAATACCACACCGGGTATGCGGAGAACGTTTTCAGTTTCGCCAACACCATCAACACGGTGAATGGCGGCACGCACCTCAGCGGCTTCCGCTCAGGGCTTACGCGCACGATCAATGCTTACGGCCAGGGCACCAAGCTGTTCAAGAACATCAAGGAGAACCTCAGCGGCGACGACGTTCGCGAGGGCCTCACCGCCGTGATCAGCGTGAAGCTGCCCCAGCCTCAGTTCGAAGGTCAGACCAAGGGCAAACTCAACAGCGACATTCAAGGTCAAGTGGTTGCGTTTGTCAATGACAAGCTCGGCGCTTATTTTGAAATGAACCCCGCGGTGGCGAAGAAGATCGTGCAGAAGGCGCTGGACGCTTCCCGGGCCAGAGAAGCCGCGCGCAAGGCGCGAGATCTGACCCGCCGCAAGGGCGTTCTCGACAGCGGGGGCCTGCCCGGCAAGCTCGCCGATTGCCAAGAAAAAGACCCGCGGGCCGCGGAAGTCTTCCTTGTCGAGGGCGAATCGGCTGGCGGCACGGCCAAGCAGGGCCGGCATCGCCGGAATCAGGCGATCCTTCCGCTCAAGGGCAAGATTCTCAACGTCGAGAAAGCCCGTTACGACAAGATGCTCGCTCATGACGAGATCCGGGCCATGATCACGGCGCTTGGCACGGGCATCGGAGTGGATGACTTCGATCCGGCCAAGCTGCGCTATCACAAGATCATTCTGATGACCGACGCCGACATTGACGGTTCGCACATCCGCACTCTGCTGCTGACATTTTTCTTCCGGCAGATGCGGGAGCTGATTGACCGCGGTCATGTCTTCATCGCCCAGCCTCCTCTCTATCGCATCAAGCGCGGCAAGAAGGAGAAGTACATCCGTGACGAAGCGGAGTTCGCGCGCGAGATCATTCGCTGGGCGACGGAAGATATTCGGGTCGATTACGGCTCCAACGGAGCGTCCGGGCAATCGATCGAGAAGGAGCAGTTGCGCGGTTTTCTCCAGAAGGTCGACGAGTTCGCGGCCATGTTTCACAAGCTCGACCGGCGTCTTCGCAGTGCGCGGGTCATTGATGTGCTGGCGGACCCGGCGCTGCGGCTTGATTCGAAGGAAGACTTCGCCGGCAAAGCGAACCTTGAGGAGCTAGCCGGACGTCTCAAGGCGCTCGGCCTCACTGTCATCGTCCTGGAAGACGAGATGCATGGCGCCTATAAGCTCTCGTTCCAGGAGTCGACCGAGGGCGAGCACTTTATCGACCTGGAGCTTTCCGCGCAGCCCGAGTACCGCCGCCTGCGCTCGCTCTCGAAACAGATCGCCGACTTCAACAAACCGCCCTTCAAAGTCTTCGTGAAGGACACCGAAGAAGAAGTCGCCGACTGCATGGCGTTGCTCGAATATATCAAAGCGGCGGGCATGAAAGGCGCCTCGGTGCAGCGCTACAAGGGTCTGGGCGAAATGAATGCGGAACAGCTTTGGGACACGACCATGAACCCGGAGACGCGCCGTCTGCTGCAGGTCCGTATCGACGACGCGGTGGCGACCGAAGAGATCTTCTCTACCCTCATGGGGGAAAGCGTCGAGGCCCGGCGGAAGTTTATTGGCGAGAACGCTCTCAACGTCAAGAATCTCGATATCTAGCCCCGTGTCAGGATCCGTGCGGTCGGGCATCGTCGCGCTGTGCCAGCTACAGAATCCCGGTCTCTACAGAATGTTGGTCTCGCCGATCCGCCCGGCTTTCAGCGCATGGCCACCGGGATCGCCTCGCCGGCGTGATAGGAACTTCGCACCAGCGGGCCGGCCTCGACATGCCGAAAACCGATCTCTTGCTGGCCGGCTCGCTTGAACTCGGCGAATTCGGCTGGCGTGTAATAGCGCTGAATCGGAAGATGATCTCTTGAGGGACGCAGGTACTGTCCCAACGTGAAGATATCCACCTGCTGGTCGCGCAGGTCGCGCATCACCTCGATGACCTCCTCGCTGGTTTCCCCCAGGCCAAGCATCATGCCCGATTTCGTGGGCACCTCCGGCGCAATCTGTTTGCTATGCGCGAGCATGGCGAGCGAGCGCCGGTAATCGGCCCCCCGGCGGACATCGTAGTAGAGGCGCGGCGCGGTTTCGATGTTGTGATTGAGCACCTCGGGGCGGGCGGCGAGCACAATCTCGAGCGCCTCGCGGGAGCCCATGAAATCCGGCACAAGAACCTCGACCTGGCAACCGGGAACACGCTCGTGAATGGCGCGGATCACCAAGGCAAACAATCGAGCGCCACCGTCGGGGCGGTCGTCGCGATTGACGCTTGTAATCACGGCGTAGCGGAGTTCGAGCGCGGCGACGGCCTCGGCCACGCGGCGTGGCTCGTCGAAATCCACCTCCAGCGGCGCGCCTTTCTCCACCGCGCAAAAGCCGCACCGCCGTGTGCAGACGTTCCCCAAGATCATGAAGGTCGCCGCGCGGCGGTTCCAGCACTCGCCGATGTTGGGGCACGCGGCGCTCTCGCAAACCGTGTGCAGTCCCAAGTCGCTGACCAGACGTTTCAACTGGCGGTAGTTTTCCCCCGCCGGGGCCGGGGCGCGAATCCATTCCGGACGCGGGCCCGCCGGACCCGGATGGGGCCCCGAGTAGGGGGGCGTCAGCGGCTTCACCCTAGCAGCTTGGATTTGAACCAGTTCCGCCACAGTCCACCTCAGTGTAGCGATCGGCGGAAACGCCAGGCAATCGCACACTTCCCGGTGCACACTCCCGAGTACTGGCCTGTTTCCCGTTGCCGGTGCTCAAGACCCTGACACTGCTACGATCGGATATCTCAACGGAAGCGTTGTTGGACGAAGCCGCTGGCGCGGCAGAGGTGAAGGGGAGGCCGGCGAGTGGGGAAGGATTGAAACTTTGTTGAGGTAGAGGAATAATGAGCGACCGAGAGGAGGTCGTTCATGACCAAGCTACGTCAGAAGATGATCCAAGACCTGCGGCTGCGCAGCTATTCGCCGCAGACGATTCGGAGTTATACCAAGGCCGTCGAGGATCTCGCCCGCTACTTCGGCAAGTCGCCGGAGCAACTGGGCCCGAAGCAGATTCGCGAGTATCAGCTTGACTTGATCGAGCGGCGTAAGCTGGCCGGTGCGACGTTCGGGGTGCGCACAGCGGGGCTGAAGTTCTTCTACAGCCAGACACTCGAGCGACCCTGGGTTGTCGAACGCATCGCACGGCCCAAGGTCCGGCGTCGCCTACCGGTCGTGCTGAGCCGTGAAGAAGTGACGGCGCTGTTGGACGCCGCGGTGAACCTGAAGCATCGCGCGATCCTCGCGACGCTCTACGGAGCCGGGTTGCGTCTCGACGAAGTGTTGCAACTCGAAGCGGGGGACATTGACTCGCAGCGGATGGTGATCCTGGTGCGCCGCGGCAAAGGAGAGAAGCCACGCCAGGTGATGTTGTCTCCCAAGCTACTGGAGTTGCTGCGTCTGTACTGGCGCTGGGCGAAGCCGAACGAGTTGCTGTTTCCCGGCCGTATCCACGGCGCCCAGCTGCGGCCCTCGGGGGTACGGCAGATCTGCCAAAAGCTTGGTCGCCAGGCAGGCATCCGCAAACCGGTGAGCCCGCACGTGCTGCGGCATTCCTTTGCCACGCACTTGCTGGAAGCGGGGACGGATCTGCGCACCATCCAGGTCTTGCTGGGGCACGTCAGTCTCAAGACGACGGCGCGCTATCTGCATGTCTCGGAATTGCGCCTGCGCACGACGCAGAGCCCACTCGAAGCACTCGAGATTCGCGAAGCGCTCACCGACGACGGGGACCGGCGCCGGCGATGAGCCGGCATCGGCTGGAAGTGGCCGATGTCATTCGCCAACACGAAGGGGAGTTGCTCGAGCGCTGGGGACACCGCCTCTCCGCTCGTCAACGCAAGGCCCTTCGCGACATCGGTTCGTGTCGCAGCGCCGCCCAGGGCGCTCACATCGAACAGTGCGATTCTTGCTCGCAGGAACGGATCGCGTACAACTCGTGCTCGAACCGGCACTGTCCGAAGTGCCAGTCGGCGGCGCGTGACCGCTGGCTGGGGGCACGGGCGCAGGAACTACTTCCGGTGCACTACTGCCATGTTGTGTTCACCGTGCCAGGGGCCCTGGCAATGTTGGCCCTCCAGAATCAGCGACTCTTCTACCGTCTGCTGTTCGAGGCGGCCTCTCAAAGCTTGCAACAACTCGCTCGCGACCCCAAGCGTTTGGGCGCCCAGATCGGCTTCTTCGCCGTATTGCATACCTGGAACCAGATACTGCTGCCTCATCCGCACCTGCACTGCGTCGTACCGGCGGGAGGAATGGCGCTCGACGGCAGCCGATGGATCCGCTGCCGCAAGAAGTTTTTCCTGCCCGTACGGCCTCTGAGCCGCTTGTTTCGCGGCAAGCTCTTAGACGGTTTGCGGCGGGCGTTCGAACACGGCGAGCTGGAACTCGACCGGCAGCTGGCCCCGCTGACGAAGCCCGAACGTTTTCACTCTTGGCTACGAGAACTGAGAACAACCGAGTGGGTGGTCTACCTCAAGCCGCCCATGGCCGGACCCGAACAAGTGCTCAAGTATCTGGCTCGTTATACCCATCGCGTCGCCATCTCCAACGGTCGCTTGCGGTCTCTCCACGACGGCCGCCTGCGCTTGCGTTTTCGCAACGCGAAGAACAACCACCGTATCGAGACGATGACGCTCGACGCGGTCGAGTTCCTGCGGCGCTTTCTGCTGCACGTGCTGCCGAGGGGTTTTGTCAAGATCCGCTACTACGGTTTCTTGGCTCATCGCAGACGCGCGGCGGGCTTGGCCCGCTGCCGGGAACTCCTCCAGGCGTCCGCGACGAGGGAAGTTTCCCCTGCCTTGTTGAGCAAGGAGCAACGGCGAGCCGTGGAGCGCCGCTGCCCGCTGTGCGGCGAGGGAAGGCTGCGCGTGGTCGCATGGCTTTCGGCGCTGGAACTGGCGCTACGCGCCGGGGACATGGCCCTGCCCGAGGCTATCGACTCCTCATGACCCCTCACCGTCTCTTCGCCAACGCAACGCTGCGACGCGCCGTCGCCAGGGGGTGCTTCGCACTCCTGCGCCTGGGTCCTTCCGCGGAGCTGATTCGCCCGCCTGCGAGGACTTCGCGGCTTCCATACATCAAAGCAATCCGGGCGATCCAAGCCACGTTCTACTCCCGAAAGGTCCTACTCCTCCTGCCCAACGACCAAGCCAATCCCTACAATCCACATAGCCATAGCCGATCCTGAGCCCGGCATCCTCCAACAACCCCTATCGACAATGCGGCGGCCCACGCTGCCACTGCCTCTCTCCACCGCCCTTCGCCCGCCGCACGGTCGATACGGTCCTAAGGTGTTGTCGCCATCTATACCAGAACGGTACAATCTTGGCGTCATGATCGGCCGAACCGTCTCGCACTTAGAATCTCGACAATACTCGCGGGGACACAACCCGAGTGTACGAGGAGGAGATCCCATGTCCTGGACGCGCACTTTCGCCCTCCGGTTGGGTTTCATTCTTTGCTTAAGTGTTTTCTGGGTCGTGATGTACGATCAAGGCACCACCGCGGCTATACCTGCTGCGGACCCCGATCCCGACGAGCGATTCGTCATGGAAACGGATCAGCCCGTGGGAACTCTCTCCTTTGAAGTGATCGAGGGGCGCTCGGGCGTCCACCTGCCCTCGCGTCTGTACTTCGCTTACGCCGACGGCCGCGACGATCTCCCGACTGTTGGCCGGTTCAAGAACTTTCTCGTCACCGCATCGGGTCGCGAGGTCAAGACGCTTCCCGTGGGTGAATATGACGTCTATGTGTCGCGCGGTCTTGAGTACACTCTCGATCACCACAGAATCGGGATTGAAGAAGGCAAGACGACTTATCTTGCAAGCACGCTGGAACGGGCGATTGACACGCGCGGCTTCATCTCTTCGGACTTTCACCTGCACTTAATGTTTGCCATGCGAGACGGCGCTATCGTTTGCGCCGCCGAGGGGATCGACCTGCTTACCGCTACCGACCACAACATCCTCAAGGATTATGCGCCTTACATCAAAGAGCTAGGCCTCGAGCGCTTCATGAACTCTGTTGTCGGGGCCGAAATTGACACCAGTTTCGGTCACTTCAACAGTTTCCCGCTCGAACTCAACCCTTGGGATGACCGCGACTATCGCAAGGCCATCCGCACGCCAGGTGAGTTCCTACGGTTGCTGCGCCAGGATCCGGGTGATGAGATCGCACAGATCAATCATCCGCGGAGGCGAACCGAGCCCAACCCGACCAGTGGATACTTCGACGGGCGATTGAACCGCGAGACCTCGGAGTTCGACTACCCGTATTTCGAAACGGGTTTCGACCAGGTCGAGATCTTTAATGCGCTCACTGACAGCCCGCCGGAGCATATCGGCCGCGGCGCTCTGGTCGATCAGAAGCTTAAGGACTGGTACAGCCTACTAAACCGAGGCATTCTGATCGCCGGTGTGGCCAACACCGACGCCCACCGCTACCCGAAAGAGCTGCCGGGCTACCCCCGGAACTACGTTGTATCGCAGACCGACAATCCTTGGGAGATCGACCCTGCCCAGGTTGTCAACGCTCTCAAGAATCGCGCCTCCACCGCATCCTTCGGACCCTTTGTCGAGTTCAAGGCAAATGGGGCCCAGGTTGGCTCCATTATTACCGACCGTGACGGGACCGTCAGTTTGAGTGTGGAAGTGCAGGCAGCGCCGTGGATTCCGGTGGACAAGATCGAGATTGTGTCGAATGGCAAGGTCATCGAGACCTTTTCGGTCGAAGATGTCGATCCCAAAGAACGTGTTCGCTTTGCCAAAGAGATCATTGTGCAACCCACCACCGATGCCTGGTACTTAGTCATTGCAACTTCCGAACGTCGTTGGCAGAAACCATTCGAAAACTTCAGCTCTTTCTCGTTTACCAACCCGATTTTTGTCGACATCGACGGCAATGGCTACTTCGACCCCCCAAACGGCGGCTACCCTCACAAGCCGAGCGATGACTGAGAAACTCCTTGAGAAACGGGAGTCTCGTCTATTAGCCCACATCTGGCCGAGTGCAAGTCTGGACTTACAACGCACGTCCGAGCCCAGACCCGCCCTGGGATTCTGGCTACTCAAAGCGAGTCTTCGCCAGGTAGATGCTGGCTCGTCCTTCGCGCGACGAGTAGTAGCTCATCCAAAGCAGATCACCGTGTCATACCATCCCGCGGTAGCTGGTGTCGCCGCCGCCGCTGGGCAGAGTGAGAACGGGCTCGTGGCTGTCTCGGGTCATCCGCGCCAGTCCTGTCGAAGCCGAGCCGTCGTCATGGTAACGGCGGGCACAAGCCCACATAGCCCCATCGCTGCGCGAGAAGCTTGGGGAAGAAGTCGCGGGGTCGAGTAGGGAAGACGATGCTTTCGCCGAAAGCGCGCTCCGGAAGACGAAATAGCTTGGGGGCTCGCTGGACCAAATGGGGCCCCGCTTCGGCGGCGGGCGCTGCCGTCAGGCGAAATCGAGATTCTTGGTAATGCGAACGCCCTTTGTGGCGAATAGCTCCAGGAAGTCGTGTGTCCGTTGCTGTGCTGTTCGTTCCTGCTCGACTCCTAGGTTGACGTTTAGCAGGTCAACCATCCAGGGTGCCTTCTGGTCGAATCTCACGTAAGCGTCCACCACCACGTTCGCGACAGGAAGCGTAGTGCCCTTGGAGTCGTCGTGGACATCCACGTTTCTGGCGCGCTGAAGTTTTGCGTATTCTTCAGAGAGGAGCCGCGAGAACATCTCTTCCGTAAACGGATCGCCTTCTCTTGCGCCGGTTTCCTCATCCGCTGCCGTGAGTACGGCCTTCTTGTGCAGCCACTCCCAAAGGATGCTGAGCCGGATCTCGCCGGTCGCCATATCTTCCATGAGGTAGAGAACGTAGTCGTTGCCGAAAAAATCCGCAGGTTTTAGGGCAGCCGCTTGGAATCCTTGTTCGAAGGCGTTGCAGTACTGGAGAGCCACGCTGATCAGGTCCCTAGCCCCGCGGATCGTCCGTGGAGCGGGATCGAGAAGAACCAAACCGTCGGCGTCGGAATCCGTGTAGGACAGAGGCGGGAACGACCGGCCGGCCTGGTTCTCTTGGCCGACCTTCTCCCAAACCGGGCGGATGATATGCACCATCTTCCAGTGGGCCACCCATTTGCCGCTGGCCCCTTCTCTTTGTTCCCGTTCGGCGCCTAAAATCGCTCTCTTCATGCTCTCGGAGACGCCCGCTTCAGATCCGACCGGGATATTGGGTTCCATGCCGCCCTGCCAGAGGGCGCACTGCCCCTTGTTATCGGGAGTGTTGGTCGCCCGCCGTACTCGGTCTTCGTAATTCCGCATGTAACCGAAGGTCATGGCTACGGCATCGATGTTCGGGTGGATAAAATCCGGATCCCAGGCCATTGCATCGGCGACACTGTTGATGTAGTCCCAGCGGCCGGTGTTGAATCCGACAAACCGGCTTCCTAGCGCCGCGCGAATCTCCATCAACTGGAACGAGGCCTCAATCTGCTCGACCAGAACGTATGTCTTGATGGCTCCGCTCGCCAACCCCAGGCAGGTCTCCACGCCGCTGAGAATGTCATTCCATAGCGCGGCTTCCTCCGCCGTCTGAATCTTTGGCAGATAGAGAACGAGGCTAGCGGCCTGTTTTTCAAATGACTCGTGGTTGTTGACGACGTAGAGGGCGGCGTCAACAATCGACGCGGAGAAGCCGCTGCCGTCGGCGTTGCGAATGTGACGATCCTCCAAGTGCAGGCCGCGCGCCCGAAAGATTTTGGTTGTGAAGTCAAGTTGCCGGCGCCAGTCCGCCACGATCTTCCGTCCGAAGAAGCCCTCTGCCCAGGCGTTCATTTCTGCTGCCACAGACTCAGCCGCCTGCAAAAAGATCGGCTCCTTTGCGAACGCTAGGCGAAGGTTTCGCTGGTTGTCTAGAGACATCGTCTCGATCTGACCCAGGGCGTCCTCGCCATCGAACATCCATCCGTCAGCGCCAGAGAGAAGGGCGTACGCAACGTTGCGGATGCTCCTTTCCAGCGGCGCGCGCGGTTTGGCGCCGGGACCGGTTCCTTGCACCCACTGGCACTTCAGATCTTCGGGAATCGCGGAGCCGGTGAACCGCCCAGCGCGAGCCTCGGCGACCTTGATCCCAGTCCGAGGGATTGCGGAGTCAGGGTCCAGAAACTGGATCCTTTCACCCTGCTGAGCTCGCCGACGTCGGCGTTCCAGTCTGGCCTGCATCAAAGCCTTGCGATCGCCGTCCAGCCCGGCCACCTCGGCTAGAATCTCAAGAGCTCTCGGTGTCACCACGTCGGCATAGCGTTCTTGAACTCCCGCCCTGATCTCGAACACGTCGGATATCTTGTTCATCACAACAGACTACAAAAAACGCCGTTCGGCTGCTTGCGGATCCCTACAAGTCAAGACGGCGGGTGCTGCAGCAGTCGACGCTGAGACCAGCGCGCTCCTCCACGAACTGCGGGCAGCGACGATGTGACCGTAAACGGCGTGGTGTTCCGATGGGTGCATCTCGAACTCGAAGGCAGACTCGGCGGATGCAAAGGACGGAACGATTGGCTACGACTCCGGCGAGGGCCGCGGCTCCGCGCACTCGTGCCAGGATACTCTATTCTCGGGTAGATTGTGCGGCGGTTCCGCCGCCCTGATTAGGATGAAACCTCTCAAAAAAACAGATAGACACTATTGACCGATTGATGTCGCGAAATCGCCTTCCGTCCAGCAATCGCCAGCTTGGGATGACTCAGGCTTGGCCGGCCCCTGCCGGTCACGGTTGATCCGGACGAATCGGCGACTCTTTCGTATCGACGCAAAGTTATAATCTGAATCGAGGTCCGTGCTGATGAAAGTCCCTTCGACAAAGCCCTCCCGCGAGTTCGCGCGCCGCCAGCTTCTAGCTTTCGCCGGGGCTGGTCTAGTATCCGCCTGCGGTGGCGGCTCTTCTTCGCTAGGGGTTGGCGATCGTGCTACCGGGGGACGAAAAGTCCTCTTCGTCCTGGTGGATGGTCTGGGCCCGGATTACTTGCGCCTCAGCGACACGCCGAACCTCGACCGCATGATCCGCGAGGGCGACTATCGCGAAGGCCCGGGCGTGATCCCTTCGGTCACCAACGTCAACAACGCGTCGGTAGCGACCGGGACCTTCCCGGACGAGCACGGCATCACCACCAACTACTACTTTGACCGCGCCCGGAACCAAGGCGTGTTCATGGAGACTCCGGACTTCCTGCTGCTGCCGACGATTTTAGAGAAAACGACCGAGCGCGGGCTGAAGGCCGGGCTGATCTCCTCCAAAGAGAAAATCCGGAAGCTTCTATCGCGCGGTGTCACCCTGGCCACCTCCGCCGAGGAGCCCTCTTCCGAGATTGTGGCGGCGGCCGGCCCGAAGGAGAACATCTACTCCCCGGAGGTGAACTACTGGTCGCTACGGGTGGCCGCTCACATGCTGGGCGAACTCGATTTCGATCTCGTTTACTTGGCGACGACCGACTACATGATGCATACGTATCCGCCGGAGGACTCCCGCTCCCTCGAGCACGTGCACCTGCTCGACCAACTGCTGGGAGAAATCGTCGATGCCCAACCGAAGCTCGAGGTGTATTTAACCGCTGATCACGGCATGTCGGCGAAAAACGAGGGCATCGACCTTGCGCAGGTTCTCGCCGCCGAGGGCGTCGCGGCCGAGGCCGTCCCCATCATTCGCGACCGCCATGTAACGCATCACAAGAACCTCGGCGGGGCCTGCTACATCTACCTGCGGGAGCCAGCCGATGACGAGAAGGCCCACCGGATTCTCGAGCAAACCGAAGGAATCGACGAGATCTACAGCCGCGATGAGGCCAGCGAGAAGTTCCGGCTGCATCGGGAACGCATCGGCGACATCTTCGTGTTAGGAAAGCAGCACGTCGCCTTTGGCGCGCTGGAGAAAGCCCGCGAGACGGTCGGCGTGCGCTCGCACGGGTCGCGCTTCGAGTCCACCGTTCCCATCCTCGCCTACGGGGCTCCAGAGCCGCCCGAGCCCTACGAGCGCAACCTCGACCTCGGGCGTCTATTCACGTGGGACGCTTGAAGGCCGCGCCAGACCCGGACGAAACGGTTCGCACCCGAGCGGTGGCAGGGGCGCGCCAGAGAACGCATCCATCGGAAAGTCGCCTCAACCGGGCTCCCCTGAAACGCAGTGGTGGGTCCGCGCTGGCCGGCTAGCGTTGCCCTTCTGACCAGGGCGGCAGATTTGTCGCTGGCGCGCCCGTGGAAGGCTCCCGAAGACGCCGTCTGCGGATCGCTGTCGCGAAGTCGCCTTCGCACCAACAATCCGCCGCCCTCAGTTCTTAACTCATTCCAACAAAGGCACTTAGGCCGATCGCAGCGTCACTTGGCTGTACGGTCGGCAACCCGGACGAGGGCGCCCCCTTCGTCCACCACTTCGCAAACTACGAAGGGCAACTAGATCCGCCCTTGTCGGCTAGCGTTTACCGATCCTGCCACGCCATCCACCTGACTGTAAGCTAACCGCACACTTGAAGTATCTGTGGCTCGAAAACAGGGATTCCGCAACGTGGGTCCGCGCGATCCTCCAACATTCCGACACGCCCAAGTAAGCCCGGCCGTGAGCCTGTCCGCTTATTCGTCACCGGCCGCGGCGACCCAGTGGATTCGGACCATTCCATAGACGAGGAATTCGGGAACGACAAAGCGGACCCGTCCATCCCCTGCATCGAAAGTTAGTTCCTGAGGCTCGGGGTTCTCCGGTGACAGCGCCTCTACCTTCGTTGGGCGGTAACCGGCCGGCACGATCACGTCCGCGGCA
Organism: Bryobacterales bacterium; assembly: GCA_965238045.1. Taxonomy (GTDB): domain Bacteria; phylum Acidobacteriota; class Terriglobia; order Bryobacterales; family UBA6623; genus CBDEGU01. The sequence goes on from CBDEGU010000007.1 coordinate 477,423, forward strand.
ATACTCTTGACCGGGATGGGCCTTTCCTCCGCGATGCCTGCGCCGCGCTGCCCGCCGGGCGGCTCTTCACGGTTGTAGTTCACGAAATGCAAGGTCAATTCCCGGCCCTTCACAGGCACACTCGCCGACACGCGCACGGTCGTGGGCGCTTCAAAGCGGCTAAACATCGAGAAGTCTTCGTTGTCGATTTGAGCTTCCGATTCGATCGTGTACGTCCTGCTGTAAGACCGCTGCGCTTCGCCCCGGGCCACGACCTCGTCGGGCTCGACGTCGAAAAGGACGTGTTCGTCCAGCAGACGGCGCCCCACTTTCTGAAACGCGGTCATCGCCGAAACAAGCTCGCCTTGATGATTCCGGCTGCGCGGGTGAACCAAAAGCGCCTCGCCGTAGGGCATGTTAGCTCGGAACACATCGTCGTATCGCTTCACGAACTGGAAGTAGCGCACAAGTTCTTTTCGCGCCGCCGGATCGGTGAAGTTAACGTATTTCGCCATCGGTGCGCCGCCGTTGGCCATCAGCTCCGCCATCGAGGCGCGGATCTTTACGTTCTCGTAGTGGCAGACCGTAAAAGGCTTGTCGCCGAAGCTGCCGCGAATATAGCGCAACTGGAGAGTAGGCTCGCTCTTGCCGAGACAATACCAGAGATAGTCCTCGCCTTTGCCCCATAGCTCGGTCGGCAGCATAACACGCTCATCGTTACTGGCCCGTGGCGGGTAGCCGAAATCAGCCGAGCTATGCCCCCAAATGGAAACAATGAGGTCCGGCTTAATCGAGCGGCCGTATTTTACAAAGACCTCGTCGAAGGCCTGCTTGTTGTTCAGATCGGTGAAGCGCTTCATCTCAAGCTTGATCGGCGTCGGATCTTGCACAGGGTAACGCGCGACGATTTCGCCGAAATCGTGTTTCTCGAGGTCGTCTATGCCAAACTTCTCCTTAAGCTCCGAGGCTCCATGTTGCCTCCGCAGATGATCCTTAAATCCGCGCACGCAGTATTCGCAGTGGCAGTTGGAGGCCCGATAAAAGTAGTTGATCTGAAATCCGTCGACACCCCGTTCGATCCCGCGCTTGCACCATGCCTTCAGCACGTTTCGCCAATGAGGATTCGAGAGACAGCCATAGTAGACTCCGTAGGGAGCGGCGTCGGAGTCCGCGGTGAACAGCGGCGTGCCGTCAGTGGTTTTGGCCAAGAGGTCTCGGGGGTCTTGGACGGGTTTGGGACCCAGCTCGTTTTCATCCCAAAGTTCGTTGTAGAACGTGAAAAATCCACCGGTCGGATTTTTCGGATCGTCCGTCGTGCCGAGCAGATATTTGGCCATGTCAAAGTGTCCGATGACCTTCGCGCCGCGATTGTGGATTTCGCGATTCAACTTTTCGAAATATTCGGCGCTGACCCGAATCCGCTGCGCCGGGTCGATGGCCTCGACCACGCCCGCATGAATCGGCAGGACGGGGCCGGTGAGCCCTTTCGCTTCATCCCCCATGTGGGCGAGCGTCCAGAAGTCCGCGCCGTAAAATCCGACCTGCACGATCTCCGGTTCAGCATCCTCGATAAACTCCAGGTATCCGGGCTCGAGATACTGGCGCCAATGCACGATCATGCGCGTGAACTCGAGAGGTTCACGCAAGGCCGTCGTCGGTTCCGAAAGGGAAGCATTCTCCCCACAGGCAAACAACAGAATGGTTGAAACGGCAACAAAGGCAATGGGAGCGGCGGTTTTACACATTTCGAATTTCCATCTCGTGATAAAGATCAGTTCGCAAGTATCCAGGATTTCGATTCTGGCCCTGGCACGGTCACAGTATACACGTGCGCTGCCCCGAATACGACGTCTTTTCGCGCTGAACCCTGCCCATCACCTCCCCCGGCAGGCGCCAGGGCTTGTCCATCGGCTCACAGACGTTGATCGAGCGGGTTGAACCGCGCTCTGGCTGACACTGCTCCGTGCGAAATGTTTCTAGAGCCACAAACTGTTGATCTTCGCCCCCGCAACGCGACCCGCTCGGCGGTGGCAGCGCCCGGAGCCTGTCCAGCATGTCGCCGAACAGCCTCCGGCTCAGATGCCCCTCGGCCAGTAGTAGCCAATAATACCGGGCATGCTTGACCACACATCCCGCATCGTGCAGAACTGGTACGACGAGTTCCGTGATCGCCAGCAGAACTAAGTCCCATGAAACGAACTGCTTAGCGCTCTGTCGGCGGATTGCTGTCGCGAAATCGCCTTCGCACCAACTTCCACTGCGGCGGCCTGGAGCTCGCCCCTTGACCCACTAAAAACCTGGAAGAGCCACAAAGGTCTTGCCCTAACAGGCAGTACGAAAAGCGAGCACCGCAACCGTGGATCGGCTATGCTGTCCGTACCGAGAACGCACAACGGAGATTCTGGCTGAGAAGAAGAGGTGCCAGGATGGACTCATGCTTATGGACGAACCGACCATAATCGGCACGCGGTATATCGCCAGCGTGGGGCGGCATGAAGCGATCGTCGAACTGAGAAAAGACGGTTGGCACAGAGGCATTTTCAACGACGACACCCGCAACTGGGAAGTGCCCCCAAGCTGTGTGCAAAGTGCCCAAGCAGGTAAAGATCACTGTGAGAACCACCTCCAAAATCCACAAGAGCCTGCACGGAAGCTTGATTGGAAGCAGGTGGGGGGTCTCCATCAAGGCAAGGACCGAGACGAGGTGGCCAAGCCCTCAAAGACACCCGCATGATAAAACAGGACATCGTAGAGGAAGTGGTCCATCGCACAGGCCTGAGCAAGACGAATGCCGAAATCGCGGTGGAGGCGGTTTTCGAAACCATGAAGCGGGCGATGGAGCGAGGCGAGCGAATCGAATTGCGGGGGTTCGGTGTCTTCAACATTCGCCCGCGCAAGACCGGTATCGGTCGCAATCCGAGAACCGGCGAAGAAGTGATCCTTCTCCCCGGCAAAGCGGTCCGGTTCAAGCCTGGCAAGGCTCTACAGTCACTCTAATCTGCCCAGCAGACATCTAATGGCAAATCGCCCTGGCATCAGAAATCCCGGCGGCATCTCCGCTCTCTGCGACATCTAGTTTCGTCGAATCGACGGTTTGTTCGCAAAAGACTGTCCGAGCGTGGATGTGACCATTTCCGGAGTCCTCCCCATCAGGGCATGCTATTGTGGAGTCCGACGGGCGCAGGCAGATCTATGTTGGAAGGCTTCACAACACGGAACGCAATCCGGTCATTCACAGCTCGGCTGAGCCGTTGTTTGCAGCCAATGTAACGTTCCGCCGTCAGCACCGAGGCGTGGCCGAGCAGAAACTGGATCTGCTCCAACTCGCCGCCCGCTTCATGACACATCCGAGCGCAACTCCGCCGCAGATCATGAGGAGAAAGCTTTTGAATCCCCGCTCTCCGGGCGCATTCTCTGACGACATACCAGACCACGTTCTGGGTTAACCCATGACCCCACAACACCCCATTCTTGCGGATCGCCCTGAACAGCCGACCTTCGGTGATCTCCGCCGAGCAGATCCACTCATCCAGAGCCTCTTTGACCCAGTCCGGCATGGGCACCGTGCGCAGACGACCTCCTTTGCCGATCAGGTCCAGGATCAGCCAGTGTTGTTCCCGCTGTTGGATCTGATCCACATCCAATTCGACCAGCTCGGAGCGTCGCAGTCCGCAACCGATCAGCAGGCCAAGCATGGCGAGGTCCCTCTTGCCGCGGAGACTATCGGTTGGCACGGCATGGAGCAATCTCTGTCCCTCTTCCAGGGTGAGCCAGTTTCCCATACGGCGGCCCAACTGCTTGACGCCGCGCACGCGTCGAATGCCCGCGATGAGGTCCGGGCTGAGCAGGCCGCTGTCGGCGGCCTCGGTGGCAAGACGACGAACCGAGGCGAGGCGGACGTTGATCGTAGCTGCGGCGAGACGCATGCTTTCAAGTCGCATGCGGTAGCGGAGAACGACGGCACGGTTCAGAGCCAGGCGGGGCTCGGAGCAGTACCAGGCGATGAACTCTTGCATCGCACGACCATAGGACCGGCGGGATTGCAGAGACCCAAGACTGTTGAGGACGGCGGCCTGAGCCTGCTCGAGTTCGGGCAAGGTCGGGGATTTCCTCCGGTGGCGGACATGTCGATGAGTTGCTTGCTTCATGGGTAGACGGCCTCCTGTTGCCGTCTGCCCACGCTAGAATCTTTTCAGGAAAAGTGTCGCTGTCGGATTACTAGTGGGTTGCGTTGTTGGACGAAGCCGCTGGCGCGGCAGAGGTGAGGGGAGGCCGGCAAGTGGGGGAAGGGATTGAAACTTTATTGAGGTAGCGGAATAATGAGCGACCGAAAGGAGGTCGTTCATGACCAAGCTACGTCAGAGGATGATCGAAGACCTGGGGTTGCGCGACTATTCGCCGCAGACGATGCGGAGTTATACCAAGGCTGTCGAGGATTTCGCCCGCTACTTCGGCAAGTCGCCGGAGCAACTGGGCCCGGAGCAGATTCGCGAGTATCAACTCTACTTGATCGAGCGGCGTAAACTCTCCGGATCGGCATGCGGGGTGCGCACGGCGGGGCTGAAGTTCTTCTACAGCCAGACACTCGAGCGACCCTGGATTGTCGAACGCATCGCACGGCCCAAGGCGCGGCGTCGCCTGCCCGTCGTGCTGAGCCGTGAAGAAGTGACGGCGCTGCTGGACGCGGCGGTGAATCTGAAGCATCGCGCGATGCTCGGGACACTCTACGGGGCCGGGTTGCGTCTCGACGAAGTGCTGCAACTCGAAGCGGGCGACATCGACTCGAAGCGGATGGTGATCTTGGTGCGCCGCGGCAAAGGAGAGAAACCGCGCCAGGTGATGCTGCCGGCGAAGTTGCTGGAGTTGCTGCGTCTATACTGGCGCTGGGCGAAACCGAACGAGTTGCTGTTTCCGGGCCGTATCCCCGGCGCCAAGCTGCGGCCCTCGGGGGTGCGAGAGATCTGCCAAAAGCTTGGGCACAAGGCGGGCATCGGCAAGGCGGTGAGTCCGCACGTGCTGCGGCATTCCTTTGCCACGCACTTGCTGGAAGCGGGAACGGACCTGCGCACCATCCAGGTCTTGCTAGGGCACGTCAGCCTCAAGACGACAGCGCGCTACCTGCATGTCTCGGAACTGCGCCTGCGCACGACGCAGAGCCCACTCGAAGCACTCGAGATTCGCGAAGCGCTCACCGACGACGGGGACCGGCGCCGGCGATGAGCCGGCATCGGCTGGAAGTGGCCGATGTCATTCACCAACACGAAGGGGAGTTGCTCGAGCGCTGGGGACACCGTCTCTCCAGCCGCCAACGCAAGGCCCTTCGCGACATCGGCTCCTGCCGCAGCGCCGCCCAGGACGCTCACATCGAACAGTGCGATGCTTGTTCCGAGGAGCGGATCGCTTACAACTCGTGCTCGAACCGGCACTGTCCGAAGTGTCAGTCGGCCGCGCGTGACCGCTGGCTGGGGGCACGGGCGCAGGAACTACTTCCGGTGCACTACTGCCATGTTGTGTTCACCGTGCCAGGGGCCCTGGCAATGTTGGCCCTCCAGAATCAGCGACTCTTCTACCGTCTGCTGTTCGAGGCGGCCTCTCAAAGCTTGCAACAACTCGCTCGCGACCCCAAGCGTTTGGGCGCCCAGATCGGCTTCTTCGCCGTCTTGCACACCTGGAACCAGACGCTGCTGCCTCATCCGCACCTGCACTGCGTCGTGCCGGCGGGAGGGATGGCGCTCGACGGCAGCCGTTGGATCCGCTGCCGCAAGAACTTCTTCCTGCCCGTGCGGCCCCTGAGCCGCTTGTTTCGCGGCAAGCTCTTGGACGGTTTGCGGCGGGCGTTCGAACACGGCGAGCTTGCACTCGACCGGCAGCTGGCCCCGCTGACGAAGCCCGAACGTTTTCACTCTTGGCTGCGAAAACTGAGAACAACCGAGTGGGTGGTCTACCTCAAGCCGCCCATGGCCGGACCCGAACAAGTGCTCAAGTATCTGGCTCGTTATACCCATCGCGTCGCCATCTCCAACGGTCGCTTGCGCTCGCTCCATGACGGCCGCCTGCGCTTGCGTTTTCGCAACGCGAAGAACAACCACCGTATCGAGACGATGACGCTCGACGCAGTCGAGTTTTTGCGGCGCTTCTTGCTGCATGTGCTGCCGCGTGGCTTCGTCAAGATCCGCTACTACGGTTTCTTGGCTCATCGCAGACGCGCGGCGGGCTTGGCCCGCTGCCGGGAACTCCTGCAGGCGTCCGCGACGAGGGAAGTTTCCCCTGCCTTGTTGAGCAAGGAGCAACGGCGAGCCGTGGAGCGCCGCTGCCCGCTGTGCGGCGAGGGAAGGTTGCGCGTGGTCGCATGGCTCTCGGCGCTGGAACTGGCGCTACGTGCCGGGGACATGGCCCTGCCCGAGGCTATCGACTCCTCATGACCCCTCACCGTCTCTTCGCCAACGCAACGCTGCGACGCGCCGCCGCCAGGGGGTGCTTCGCACTCCCGCGCCTGGGTCTTTCCGCGGAGCTGATTCGTCCGCCTGCGAGGACTTCGCGGCTTCCATACATCCAAGCAATCCGGGCGATCCAAGCCACGTTCTACTCCCGAAAGGTCCTGCTCCTCCTGCCCAACGATCCAGCCAATCCCTACAATCCACATAGCCGGGCCTGAGCTCGGCTTCCTCCAACAATCCCTATCGACAATGCGGCGGCCCACGTTGCCACCGCCTCTCTCCACCGCTCTTCGCCCGCCGCACGGTCGATACGGTCCTAAGGTGTTCTCGCTATCTATCTTTTTAGGGTAGAATCGGACCGGTATGATCGGCCGAACGATCTCCCATTACAAGATCACCGAGAAGTTCGGCGAAGGCGGCATGGGTGTCGTCTACAAGGCCGAGGACACCAGTTTTCAGGTCGTGCACCCGGCTTTGCTGGCCTGTACCAGATCAATTTCCTGGTACCGCCTGATGCGCCCGCAGGTGATCTTGTCACTGTCACCGTGTCCATGTCCAATGGCCTGAGCGACATTGTCGCGATGGCTGTCGGTCCGATTTAAGGGCGTTTTGTTTGAAAACACTGACCCACTCGCCCTCAAGCAGGGTCGACGCGGAGATCATTTCCTCGGCCCGCCACCAGCCAAGGACGAAAAGGAGAAGGACGGCGAGTAGGGTGAGCAAGACCGTGGGGGGTTGAAACGATAGGGAGAGTTATAGTATAATTTCGGACAATCGGCCGATGGAGTTCATATCTTCTCATGATGTTCTGGTTGTGGGTGGCGGGGGTGCTGGTCTGCGTGCTGCCATCGCGGTTTTGGAAGCTAAGCCTACAGTCAGTGTAGGTGTGGTTTCGAAGGTGTACCCAATGCGAAGCCACACCGTCTCCGCCGAAGGAGGGGCCGCGGGGGTCATAGCTCCCGATGACAGCCTGGATGAGCACGTTTACGACACGATCTCTGGCGGCGACTGGCTATGTGACCAGGATGCCGTGGAAGCCTTTGTCAAGGAAGCCCCAGAAGAATTGTTTCGGCTGGAGCGCTGGGGCTGTCCTTGGAGTCGGCAGCCGGACGGGCATATCGCAGTTCGTGCTTTCGGCGGAATGAAAAGAATGAGAACGTGGTTCGCCGCTGACAAGACAGGCTTCCATATGCTCCACACTCTGTTCCAGACTTCCCTCAAATATAGTGGCATTACACGATACGACGAGTACTTTGTCACCAAACTGCTGGTCGATGACGGGCGGGTTCACGGTCTCGTTGCCATAGAACTCATGTCGGGAAAGGTCCAGGCCATCACGGCGGAAGCGGTGATTCTTTGCACAGGGGGATGCGGCAAGGTCTTCCCCTACACGACAAACGCCAACATCAAGAATGGCGATGGGATGGCGCTGGCGTATCGAGTGGGTGCTCCATTGAAAGACATGGAGTTTATCCAGTATCATCCGACCGGCCTTCCCTTTACCGGGATCCTGATTACTGAGGCAGCACGTGCTGAAGGAGGTTATCTACTGAACAAGGATGGGTATCGTTACCTGCAGGACTATGACCTGGGGACACCACAAGAAAAACCTGTCCTTCGCAGTATGGAATTGGGTCCACGTGACCGCTTGTCGCAGGCATTCGTTCAAGAGCTGGGGAAAGGCCATACCACCGAAGGGCCCTACGGGCCAGTGGTTCACCTGGATCTTAGGCACTTGGGAGAGCGGGTTATCAATACCAAGCTGCCCTTTGTTCGGAAGCTGTGCCTCAAATACCAAAACATTGACCCAGTGAAAGAACTCATTCCAGTCAGGCCTGTTGTCCACTACGCGATGGGCGGTGTCCATACCGACATAAACGGAGCCACACCGCTGCAGGGCTTATATGCGGCGGGTGAGGTTGCCTGTGTCAGTATCAATGGCGCGAATCGCCTGGGTTCGAATTCGCTGTCGGAACTTCTGGTTTTCGGAGCGCGAGCTGGGCGCGCGGCCGCCATGTTCGTGTCGGGCCAGAAGCCGCCCAAGCGTCAGATCTTGATGCAGGCGATCGATGAGCAGCAAAGGTTGGAGGAGCAGTTCCTTTCGAAGATCGGGGGCCGTGAGCGCATCTCGGTCATCCGCGAGGAGATGCAGAAGACTATGGAGCAGAGCGTGGGAATCTACCGTTCAGGTTCTTCGCTGGCCGAGGCGGCTGACAAGCTCCAGCAACTGCAGGAGCGATTCCGGAACGTTCGCCTCGATGACCACAGCCGGACCTTCAATACGGAACTAGCTGCGGCGTGCGAACTTTCGTTCATGCTGGACGTCGCCGAAGCCATCGTCCAAAGCGCTTTGCATCGCAGGGAGTCTCGCGGAGCCCACCAACGCACGGACTTTCCGTCGAGGGATGATGAAAAGTTCCTAGCTCATTCACTGATTTTCCGTAAGGACGACGGATTGTCGCAAGTGGAGTATCTGCCGGTAACAATCACTCGCTTGCCACCCGCCGAGCGGGTTTACGGAAGGTAAGTGGACGCTGCTCTGGGTGGGGTTGACATTAACCGTGGCACGGTTGTCCCGGACTAAGACTCAACCGCATGAAGACGGTTAGGCAGCAGGACAGTTGGAGGCAGCTCAGATGGCTGAAACAATTACACTCGAAGTGGCCCGCTACTGTCCGGAGACCGACAAGGAACCGGCTTTCCAACACTATGAGGTTCCTCTCAGAAGAGACTGGGTCGTTCTCGATGCTCTAAACTATGTAAAGGACAAAGTGGACGGGTCCCTCTCGTTCCGGTGGTCTTGCCGCATGGGGATCTGTGGTAGTTGCGGGATGACCGTGAACGGGGAGCCCAAGCTGACTTGTGCGACCTTCGTGTCAAGCTATGCCCCCGGCCCCGTCCGCGTTGAGCCATTGAAAAACTTCCCTGTGATTCGGGATCTCATTATCGACATGACCGACTTTATGGTGAAGCTCTCGAAAGTGAAACCGTGGATCATTCGCACGGAGGAGAAGCCAGTGGCAGAAGGAGAGTTTCTTCAGACTCCTGAGGAGTTGGACGCCTTCAAGCAATTCAGCATGTGCATCAATTGTATGTTGTGCAACGCCGCGTGCCCTGTCTACGGGCTGGACCCGGGGTTCGCAGGTCCGGCGGCAATCGCCCTGGCGCAGCGTTACAACCTGGATTCCCGGGACCAGGGATCAAGCGAACGCCTAAATATCCTCTCGCAGGACGACGGAATTTGGGGTTGTACACTTATCGGAGAATGTACTCAGGTCTGCCCGGAGAATGTGGATCCTGCGGGAGCCATTCAACAATACAAGTTGACGGCCGCCAGGGAGTGGATGAAATCCTTGCTCATGCCGTGGGGAAGGGAATGACACAGATGGCCGCTCGATCCGAATATCATCCCCGATGGTATCGAGCCCGCGTCTCGACCTACTGGTGGCTTAAGCGCCAGTCCTATCTGAAATTCATTCTCCGGGAACTCAGCAGTGTCTTCGTCGCCTGGTTCGTAATCATGCTCATGTTGCAGATCCGTGCATTGACCCAGGGCCCGGAGGCCTATCAAAAATTCCAGGAATGGCTGCAGACTCCGGTGCTTATCGCACTTAACGGGATTACTTTTTTCTTCGTGCTCTTCCACGCCATCACCTGGTTCAACCTGACTCCCAAGGCGATGGTCGTCCGCCTCCGAGGCAGACGCGTACCCGACTTGGTCATCATAGGGAGCAACTATCTTGCTTGGTTCATTGCATCAGCGGGAGTGGCTTGGCTGCTTCTCGGAGTATGAATGGCGAAAAGGTCGAACGAACCATTTCTCTGGATACTCTTTAGCGCTGGAGGTGTCATTGCGGCGCTTCTGGTCCCGATCCTTCTATTCCTCTTTGGGCTGGCGTTCCCATTGGGCTGGCTCGACGCTCCTAGCTACGAAAGAGTCCTAACCTTAGCTGGGCTTCCCCTGGTACGAGTTTGTCTAATCGCTCTCTGCTCTCTTTCTCTTTCCCACTGGGCACATCGATTCCGGTATACGCTTTACGATGGATTACAGGTCAAACACCTCAATACACCCATCAACGTTTTCTGCTATGGAGGAGCGAGTTTTGGTACGGCTCTGGCCACATATCTTGTATGGCATCTTCCTTAAGAGCCTCTTCAGGAGGACAGGACGGACGCCTGAAGCAGGAGATCGATGCCGAGCCAGTAAAAGAGGAGCGAAGAAAGCAAATTGGCGTCTGGCAAACTGGAGGGAGGACCGTGGAAGCAACATGGTCCGTACGAGAGAGCAGATACGGCAGCGGCCAACGCCGCCAGCAGACTAGTACTTGCTTGCAAAAATAGGCGTCATATCACAGCCGCTATTAAGTCACATAGAATGAGTAGGTTGAGCTGGCATGAATGCCCGTCGATAGTACGCTAACTTTCGCAACTAAGTACTAGGCCTGATCGCTCGGAGGTTTCAATGGCATACTCAGCACCGATAACTCGCGAACACCCGGCATGTCTCATCTTCTTGCTAGATCAGTCTGAATCGATGGGAGAGCCGCTGGGAGAGGACCAGCCTGTACGGCGAGCGGATTTTGTTGCCGACACCGTAAATCGGATGCTTCAGAACCTGGTGATCCGCTGTGCAGCAACGGAGGAAGTGAGGAACTACTACTACGTTTCAGCCATTCGCTACGGCAGCGCCGTAGAACCGGCCTTCGGTGGTATCTTGGGCGGTCGAACTTTGGTTCCGATCTCTGAGGTGGCCGAACATCCGGCACGAAGAGCGATGCGTACAATGACTGTTCCCGATCCGGTTAACGGTCCGTGCGATCAAGAAGTCGCCTTTCTCGTGCCGATCTGGATCGACCTACACTCTGGCGTCGGCACTCCAATGTGCGAAGGTTTCGCGTCGGCAAGAACGACTGTTGAAGCGTGGCTGTCAGAGCATCCAAGCGGTTTTCCGCCGACCGTTCTGCATGTCACGGCTAACGAGTCGAGTGACGGAGATCCAAGGCGCTGTTGCACGATTCAACCCCAGCGCGAGTCGGGCCGCTTTCCCAACCCCTCGTTCACGACACCACGGCGTAGGACTTCGGCCTGCCGAGCTCGGCCATCCAGTTCAGGATGTGACACCCGATCATGGCCTCTCTGCTTTGCGCTTTGCTGTTCCTCGCCTTCAGGCTTCCTCCGAACACTGACTTGTATCGGAAGAACCCGTTCTCTACCCGCGCCTGCTGTCGGTAGCCCGACTCCTTCTGCCACTCTCGTCGTCCGACCTTACGAATCCTCTGAAGAGCCGCTTCCCGTTGCGCCCACGGGCCGTCCGTGGGCCCCGCCGACGCCGCACAGCGACGAGGAGAGATCACGATCACGACGTTCTCTGTACCGGCCGCGCCGACCTGATCGTAGATCGACCTGTGATCGTACGCCCCGTCGGCCGTGAAACGCCGGACTGGAGCCTCGATCTGGTCGAGCAGATCCGGGAGGGCGGAGGCGTCGTCCCCGCTGCTCGCCGTGAGTTCGGCCGCCACAATGAACCCCTCGTCATCCACTCCGATGTGTAGCTTTCGCCAGTCCCTGCGTTTCTTCGATGCCTTGTTGTACTTGTGCGCGTTCCATTCGCCGCAACCCAAGATCTTGAGCCCTGTGGAATCGACGATCAGGTGGATCGGGCCGTCGTGGACTCGGGTCAGGGGCGGCACCTGAACGATTTGGTTCCGGCGCGAGAGGGTGGTGTGGTCCGGGGCCTTGAGGTCGAGACCCATCAGGCGGAGTAGCGAGTCCAGGAAACCCTCGGTCTGGCGTAGCGGTAGGCGGAAGACGAGCCGCAGGGTCAATGCGGTCAAGATCGCAAGGTTCGAGTAGCGTCGCTGGCCTCCGCGCAGACCGTTCTTCGGTGGTGTCCAGGCGGCGATCGCCTCCTTGCTCAGCCAGATCGTGACGTCGCCGCGGTTCCTGAGACCATGCTCGTACTCGCTCCAGTTCCGGATTCTGTACTTCGTCTTGTACTTGCGGTTGAGTCGGCTCGACTTCCTTGCGGCCATGACGTTTCCCCCCGATCCCCATGATGGATCGGGAGCCCGAGCCGATGCTAGCGTGGGAGCCGACGTCGATTCATGCACCAACGCCTCGCATTGCTGCAGCTCTCGTTGTATCGACCCAATTTCTGTGCTTCCAGATCGCCTCCGGACAACAGCCACAGTCCGGAAAATCCCCAACCAAGCTCAATGAACTGAGTGAGTGGTTCGAGGTTCTGGCTGAGCGAGTGAGTCCGGCGGTCGTGCAGATCGTCTCGTCCGGGCTTGTCCCTGTCTTTGGGGCACCGGCAGCCACCGTACTCTCCAAGCGGCGTAGCGGGGGCTCCGGTGTGATCGTCGATCCGAATGGCTACATTGTCACCAATGCTCACGTTGTCGCCCGAGCGGGCCGCGTCCAAGTGCTTTTGGCATCGCGCATCGAACCGCTTCCCGGCCAGCGGTCCATCCTAAGACCGCGGGCCAAACTGCGTGCAGCGAAGATCGTTGGAGTCGATGCCGAGACCGACATCGCGCTGCTGAAGATCGAGGGGCAGAATCTGCCATTCGTCCCGTTTGGGGACTCGGATGACTTGCGGCCCGGCCAGCTCGTCTTCGCTTTCGGGAGCCCGCTAGGACTTGAGAATTCCGTGACGATGGGCGTGGTGAGCTCCGTCGCTCGGCAACTCGAGCCGGACAATCCGATGATCTACATCCAGACAGATACAGCCATCAACCCAGGGAATAGTGGCGGCCCCCTGGTCAACGCTAAAGGCCAAATCGTGGGTATCAACACCTTGATCTTTTCCCAATCAGGGGGCAACGAGGGCATTGGGTTTGCTGCGCCAAGTAACATTGTCAGAACGGTTTTCGAACAGATTCGAAAGTACGGGCGTGTCCGACGCGGGGAAATCGGAGTCCATGCGCAGACGATTACCCCCGAGCTGGCGGCCGGCCTGGGACTGCCTCGAGACTGGGGCGTTGTACTTGCAGATGTGCAGCCCGTTGGGCCCGGGGATATCGGTGGGCTCAAGCTCGGAGACATTGTGTTGATACTTGACGGCAAGGTCATGGAGAATGCCCGCCAGTTCAATGTCAATGTCTACCAGCGCACGATCGGTGATGTCGTCGAAATCAAAGTTTTACGCGGATCCGAGGAGCTCACTGTCCACGTGGTTGTTCTGGAGCGCCCCGGCGATCCTGGACGATTGGCCCGCATGGCCAGCCGAGGGCAAAACACAATCGCCCAACTCGGAATCCTCGGTGTCAGCTTGAACCGCGACGTCGCGGACATGCTGCCGCCACTGAGGCGCTCCGCGGGGGTAGTCGTGACAGCGCGACTCGCGGAGGGCCCTTATTGGAGTTGGCTCTTTCAACCAGGTGATGTAATTTACGCGGTCAACCAAAAACCCATCCCCGGCTTGCCCAAGCTGCGCGCTGCACTCAATGAGCTAAGGGAGGGGGTAGCGGTCGTCGTTCAGATCGAGCGACACGGCAGACTGATGTTCGTCAGTTTCGAGCTGGAGTAGCGGAGCCTTTTGTTTGCTATGCCTTGATCACGCTCTTGATATGAGCCCAACTCCTTCCCTTAAAGAGGCGAACTGTTACCCGAAATCGAGCGACAACAGGCCGAAGGCAAACAGGTCACCTTTCGAGCCGACGCCGCTTTCGCTAAGCCGGAGATCTACGAGGCGCTGGAAGAGCGTAGCGTGGATTACGCAATCCGCATTCCGGCCAACAAGAGCTTGGAGTTGGAGGTCGAAGAGATCCTATTTCGTCCGCCGGGCAGGCCTTCCCTCAAGCCGCTGGTAGGCATTGTCAAGTTAACGCGGCGAAGGTGATATTGACCCGGAGATCGTCTGAGGTTTCTCCCTCTCAGCAGGCACAAGTCGCCGTCTTCCAGTCCGTGAAAGCTCGCACCCGTAGGAGTCGATGATGGATCGCTTGGAGATGATGACGTCCAACTCGGAACAGGTTGTGAATCGGGCCGTGGACAGAGAGAAATCGTTGGAGTTGGGCCGCTGATTTGAATCGACGCATTTGGCGTTCCTGCTCCCTGGTGTGTTGGTGGGAAACTTCAGATCGGTTGTTTTCGTACTGGCCGGTTCGATGGGTCACGGATGGGAAGATCTCTCGGTGGGCGGCTGGATAGCTGCGAAGCTTGTCGGTGACGAGTTGTAGCGGTGGTCTCTCCTGGTGTTTCAACATCTTGCGAAAGAAGCGCTTAGCGGCTCTCTTGTCTCTGCGACGTGTGACCAGGATATCGAGGACATCGCCATCCTGGTCAACGGCTCTCCAAAGATAACGGCGTTCGCCGCGGATGGTGATAAACACCTCATCCACCTGCCAGATGTCACCGAGGCGGCCCTGTCGCCGCCGCAGAGTGCGGGCATACGCTGGTCCAAACTTCCGGCACCAGGATCGAATGGCTTCGTAGGATACGGTGACGCCCCGCTCAGCGAGAAGGTCTTCGACATCACGAAAACTCAGCGTGAACCGATGGTACAGCCAGACGGCGTGGCTGATGATTTCGGGTGGGAAGCGGTGGCGTCGATACAGGGATTCCATCAGTCAATTGTCGCCGACCAGCTTTAACTTGACAATGCCCTGCCGACGCTTCGCGCCGGCGGACTGGCAGGAATGCCTGTCTCTACCCTTCCGGCAGACGCCAGCGGACGGCTTCGACGTGGGTCGCGCCGTCTTTGCCGCGGTAGCTGTAGCAGGAAACGAGCGTCCCGTCGTCGAGTTGTATGGTGTTACCGAAGCCGCCGCCGCTCGGGCCGACGTTTTGGGCGTCGATCACGAGGCGGTCGCGCTTGAAGTCCCAGGTGTCGCCGTCGTCGTAGCTGATGATCGCGCGCAGGCCCAGCGCGCGGCCGTCGCTTGAGTTGCTGCGCACGGTGAAGGTCAGCAGGAGGCGCTCGTCTTTGAGCTGGAGGAATCGCGGGTACATCTCACCGTAAGTGCCAAAGGTGCCGTGGGCGTCGTGTTTTTGCCAACTGGCGCCGTTGTTGAGAGACTCCCACAGCATCATGCGGTCGCCCTGATCGCCGGCTTCTTGCTTGATCATCTCGGTACCCGGCAGCAGCCAGTGCGGACCGGCGCGATCCACGCGAACGGCGTGCAACAGCTTGCCCGAGCCCGCCCGATACGTGGTCGATTGCGAAAAGAACCCGTCGACGTCAATCCAGCCAGCGGTGTCGGGGTTGAGGGACTTGCCCCAACTCCGCCCGCTGTTGCCTGAGCGCCAGAGATAGACGTTGTCGGGCGCGCGTTCCTGGCCGTGCTGGACACTGACCCCGAACAGGACCAGGCGCCCGCCGAGACTTGCTGGGTCGGGGACCTCGACGGGGGTCCAATCGGTGGCGGTCACCGCGTTGCGCGGGAAGCCTTTCGGGCCGATGCGCGTTTCCTTCCACGAGCGGCCGTTGTCGACCGAGCGGAACAGCTTGCTGTAGGTGTGGCCGGCTTTGTTGTTTGCGTCCTGCCTGAGGAAATGACAGGGCATGAGGATTACGCCGTCCGAGAGGACGTTCAATGCAAACTCGCGTCCCGTGATGTCAGGACGCTCCTCGCGATCGCTCCAGGTCCGCCCGCCGTCTTTCGACCGCCAGAAGACAGCCCGCTCCGAGCGCGATTTACCTTGCGCTTTCTGCTTGGCCGAGACTTCCCGCGAGTAGAAGGCGACGAGCAGCAGCTCGCCGCTCTTGAGCTGGGCGATCCAGGGCTTGTAGTCATTGGCAATGCCAAGGGGAGTGCGCATCGCTGGGATGTCGTCGGGTGGCAGACGGTCGGCATTGAGCACTTCGATAGGCGTGCCGGTAGGTTTCGCTTGATCTTGCGGACGGACGACAGGGGCCGGGCCGAGCATCAAGGCCAGGACAGCGCCGTGGGTGATGAACCGCGTTGGAGATGGTAGAAGCTTGTGGACTTTGGTGTTGGTCACGGGCGCTCCTGTGTCGGTCCGGTCCAATCTTAGCACGCCACAACCGGGACGTCAGCCTACGCTATAATTGGCCGGAATAGACCTCGCTGCTGTTGGAGCCTGCCATGACCCGACATGTTTGTTTCCGAGCCGGACTCGTGCTTCTCTGTGCGGGGTGGTTCCGTCATCGAGTGTTGCCGAGAAGAGCTTAAGTGCCGATTATACAAGCACTTACAGCCGATTTTCGCGTTGACCTCCTCGAAAATCGCGACAGCACACACTCATCATCGGCCGGTTATTCAGGCTCAGGCCAACTCAGGTGTCTGTGAAGGAAGCGGAATGTCCGATCCGCCAGGATCGTATGACCGCCATTGAAGAACTGGATCTCAGTGCGATCCGGGATACCGAGTTGGGCGTACAGACGCCGGACTTTGGCATATTCAGCGGCAACCCAGCGGTCCATCCCTACGCCGTCATGATGTCCGCGCTCTACCATGAACGGCCGGGGAATCATGAGGTAGGCTTTCTCGGCGTGTCCAAATGTGTTCCCGAGGTTGAAGGAGGGCACTTCCCATGTTGGGTGGTACATGTAGCTGTAATCGCGGTCGACGGCCGCCAGCTTGTGAATATCCTCGTTGAAATTGGCGGAGCAGATCGAAAGAGCGTAGTCTTCGAGAAGCGGCGGAACGATCATCGCCGTCGTGCCGCCGTAGCTCAAACCATAGAAGCCGATACGCTTTGGATCAACGAAGGGCAGCGAAGAAAGCCAGTTCAGAATCTGTTGGTGTTGAGATGTGATGAACGAAAACATCGTGAGCTTTAGGGTCTTCGCCTTCTTGTCAAACCAGCGGAAGCGGTCGGTGTCACGATAGAAGTTGTGCGGCACAAACACAACGAAGCCACGTTCAGCCAATCGCGCGGCGAAGTTTCGGTAGTAGGGATCGTCGCCTTCGACGACATGATGCGGCAGCCCGTTGTACCCATGTTGGGCGACGACGACCGGGCGTCTTTCGCCCGGCTTGACGTCCTTCGGAAGCAGGAGAATACCCCAAGCGAAGACGTCAGGTACAACATCGAGGACAACCTCGTAGCCGGTCCACTTTGCTTCATCGTAGATTCGCCGGGAGCGGGGATTTGGCGGGAGTAAGGGATCGTCGAGTCGACCGACAATCTCGTCATAGAAGTGTTTGCGAAACGTTCTTGAGGCCCGCGCGAACTCCGGGGCAGAGTACGTCTCCGCGCTCAGGACCCGGGAGGACGGTTGCTCTGTCAAGGCGGGCATGGCGGCATTCATGTAAAAACGGTCACGGACATATCCCGAGGCAGAGATGAGTTGCTGAACGCGCTCCTCGAGCTGCTTGACCTGGCGATGCTGCCGAACCTTAGGATCGAAATTGCGCCGATGATCTTGTGGGGCCTTGTTGGTGCGTTGCGGGGGAAGTGTGACGTCGAGGATGGCGGCGAAATGACCCAGGGCCTGCTGGGAACCCGGCCCCACTGTTTCCCCGCTCGGCCCGCTGACGAGATGCTTTGGCTGGAAGCCCGGATGGGTCAGCAGATCGATGCGCTTGAATTCCGCCTCGATGGACTGGAAGTCGGGTGTTTGGAGCACGCCCGGAGCTGCCGCCTTGCGCCAGCCGTCCGGCACGTCGGGGGGGCCATCAATGGCTGGACTGGAGCTATGCTCGACCACGAGACCGCGCGGCGCGATGAGCGTGGCGATTTCGGCATCGCCGAACTCCCGCAGCAGGCCCCAGACCGTGCGATCGAGAGGCTCTTTCCACACTTTCCGCCGAGAATCGAAATAACCGCTCACTAGTGTCGCATCGATCCGCGTGTCGGACGCTGCGGCATACAACGCGATCAGACCACCCTCGCCGTATCCGGCAATACCGACCCTCGTACAGGGTCCGCCACGCTGTTTTAACCAGTCAACGGCCGAGAGTACCTTCTGCACGTCGTAGCCGATGATGTGGCGACCCATGACAAAGGCTTGACGGTAGATCCACTCCCGATGAGGCATGTTGGTGTAGTTGACGTCCGGGTGGCCCGAAACTTCGGCGGCCCGACTGATCAGCACGGGCACGACGACCTCGAAACCGCTCTCCGCGAGTCGACGGGCGAACTGGGCCTCCTTCGGCAAACCGGGTGCCAGACCGACAAGCACTTCGGGCGTGTGATCCGCATCTGGGATAGCGATTACGCCTCCCACGGGCTGAAGCCGGGGACGGAGTAGTAGTCCCTCGCCGGTGACACCCTCAAGCACCGGCCAGCGGACCTGGAAGACGCGGAACGTCGGAGTCTCGGCAACGAGAGCCGGGTTATCGTCGTCGCCATAGCGCTCCATAGAGGGTGAGGCTCGTTCATCGATGAGGCCAATGATTGTGCGAAACCGCTGACGGTTGGCTGCGACGGACTTTTCGTAGTTCACCGTTGAGGAGAGATCGCGCGACCAAAATCGGGAGCGAGCCTCGACGGAGCTCTGAATCTTCCGGTCGATGAAAACGTGGAGGCCGTCCAGCATCTTTTCATCGAGCGGCCCTTGCCAATCGAGCGGCCCGGCGCCATGGAGTTCAGCACCATGGAGTGTGGCAACTTGGCTCAAACCTACGGTCGCGGCCGGAAGAGCGATGATCGCTGATATTGCTAATACTCGATAAATGAGGGGCATTCGTACTCCCTTAAGCGAGTTGCGCCCTCGCGCGCCGGGCGACCGCATTGAGGTCGACCAAGGCGGCACGATCTCCAGCCTTCCGAACGAGATCACAGATGAGGTCTATCGTGCGGAACTCGGGGTCAGTCACATAGAGACAGGAGGGGTGGCCGAGGAAATCAAAGACGCCGCGGTTCTCGATCGCCCACGTCACCGCACGCCCGACGGCTTCGAGAAACCAGTCGAGTTTCCAGCGTCCGTTACGGAAAGCGCTGATGTCGCTCGGGGGGCTCATGGGAATTTCGACGAGCCCGGTTGGGTAAACGAACGGTTGCGCATCCGATTGGGCCGCCGTGATGGCGTCATAGACGGATTGGCTGGGTTCTTGGCCCGGTTCTCCGATCGGATGCCGAGGGTATTTGCTGCTTGCCCATCTGAAACCGAGGTCGAGCAGTAAGTGTTGCAGATCGGGCCGCGCGGTGAGTCCGTCAGCGAACCCACCGGGTGTACGGAACCCTTGTGGAAAGATGCCGAGCCGGCTTTGCATGGCAAGCGTACAGGCCACGATGTTATCCCGAAGCACCTCTTCGATGGAACGGCCTTCAATCAGCCAAGGTGCACGCCGAAATCGGAATTGGATGTCGTCACGTTGCCGCGCCGTCACGTTCACGTGGTCGTAGGTGTGGTTTCCGACGGCGTGGCCCGCGGCGACAATTTCTTTGAGCCAGTCCACGGTTTCATGTTCGAAAACCTGTCCCACGACGAAGCTGTGAAGGACGCCACCACACGCTTTGATGCGCCGTGCGGCTTCGACGGCGTAACGTTTGGATTCTTCGTTGAGGTTGCCTTTTTCGTAGTCCCAGTGTGTCGTCTCGCGGGTCGGAAAGTTGCGGCTCATCTCGAGATCCAGAGTGATAGCGATGAGCGCCTTGCCGCGCAGTTCGCGATCCTCTTGGCCCGCCCGAAGGGAGAAGGCGCTCGTCAGACCGGCGGCAAGAAGTTCGCGCCGCGTGATGCTGTGAACCGGTTTGGTGGGCAGGGCTTTCATGCTTCTGTCCGCGTTCACGGTGATTCCTGCTGCAAATAGCGAAACAGGTCGCGCAGTTCTTGCGGATTGAGCGCGTTGAGGAGATCTTCCGGCATGAGCGACTCGGGCGCAACCTCCATTGACCGGATGTCGCTACGCGCGATTCGGGTCTTTTGGAACGAGCTGTCAACGATAGTAACCGCCCCCGTGTCTTCCTGTTCCATGATACCGCGAACCGTACGGCCGCCGGGGGTGCGAATCACGTAGGTCAGGTACTCCCTACGAACGGCGGCACTCGGGTCGACTAGGGCCGCGAGCAACGCGGCTTGATCCCTGCGATTGGCGTCCGTCAGATCCGTTCCCAGGGTCCCACCTTCGCCGAATAGCTTGTGGCAACTTGCGCAGTGTTGGATGAAGAGGCGGTGTCCGTTACCGGAGTCGCCATCTCCGGCGTTGAGGTCATTGCGATAGCGCCGCATGATGGCGAGTTTTTCTTCCGTGCTTCCCGCCTTGATGTTGCCCCAATGCTTTCGGACCAGCCCGTTGATCGTTTCGTCATCGTAAAGATGCAGTTGGCGTAGTTCGGCGACAACGAAGTCCTGAGCGGAAAGTCGGCCCTGATCAACGCTCCGGAGTAAGGTGAGCGCGGTGGGGCGCCGGCTGAGAAGAATCGTACGAACTCTTCGCTGCTCGGTCGACGAAACCCGCGGGTAGGAATCAAGCAGCCGCTGCGCGATGCCGTTCGTCTCGAAGCGCGCCAGAACATCGAGGGCCCGGAGCCGAACATCCACGGAATACTTCAGGTCATAGTGATCGAAGACGACGGCTGCGCAATCGGGACGGCCGAGGTCCACAAGCAGATTCAGCAGATCGACTCGTCGTTCGTCGGGCGATTCCGAAGCGCGAAGATTTTCTAATACGGATTGATACGCCTCCTCAACGCCTGAACGGATGGCGAGCCGGGTTCGAGCGAGGTTCCGCGGCACCGCCTTCCAGGTTCCATGGACCCAGTCCTGGAGCGAAGCCGTGATCGGCGCGTATTCCTGTGGCGGTGTCGGCGCGTCGTCCGGCCGGATCTCGGCGACCTCTTCGAACAGACCGCCCTGCCCGAGCCCGGACAGTGTGGCTCCCCGTTCGGAAAGACCTTGATCCAACGCGTTCACGGCGGGCTCCACATGCTCTGAAGGCGTGGCCTCCGCGAGCCTGAGAGCCGCGTCGTATCCTTCGGCCGTTCCCTCGGCGGCATAGCGGCGAATCAGCCGCTGAGCGTTTGCCTGCCACATGGAGCTACCCCAGGCTTGATCCTGCGCGAACAGCTTCACGACTTTGTCCGCCTCGGACACGGCTTTGCTTTCGAGCGCCCACCAGATGAGTAACGGTATGTGGGCGTCCCGCGAGTCGAGGTCGCGGTCAAGCAGGTTGGCAAGTACGGGCAACGCTACGTTGCCGGGAAACCGTTTCGCGCTCGCCGCTAGTTGACTCCTGACCACTACGCTGGGATCGTTTATCGCAAGCGACGCCAGCTGCTCCGCCTGTTGCGGGGACGCGTCGCGGCGATCGCCAAGGAGTCGCACAGTCCACGCACGTACGTATTCCGCCGGATGGTTCAAAAGGACGAGGGCGAGATTGTCATCCAAACCGCCACTGACGTGCAGCGCCCACACGGCTTGCAGTGTCAGATCCTCATTGGTTGACTTGGAAATGACCTCCCGGAGTCGCGCATGGATGCTTGCGTCACGGCGGTGAGCAAGGATGCGGCGCGCTTGCGCCACGTGCCAGCCGTTCGAATGACCGAGTAGGCCGACCAGTTCAGCACTCGACAGCAACTCGAGATCGAGGCCGGGCTCCGCGGCAGCATCCTCAGCCTCAATTTTGTAGATCCTGCCATTCGAGCGATCCCACTCGGCGTCGGGGTCGGGATGCGCGGTCCGTTTGTCGTGAAAGTCGCTGACATACATCGAGCCGTCGGGCCCCAGCGCCAGGTCCGTGGGCGAGAACCAGGTATCGTGAGCATCAAAGAGAGTGCCGACTTGTGCTGCCTCAAAAGTCGAGCCTCGCGGCGTTACCCGCCACCACGACGCTGAGTGCCCGAGAAAGTTCGCACCGATAAAGCTCTGGTGAAATGTCTCCGGGAAGGCGTCAGCATCATAGATCGTTCCGCCTAGAACGATGTGCCCGCCCGTCATTCCGGTATGTTTGACGTGAGGGAAGTAGCCATAGGCATACAGATTGTGAAGGGGGCCGTGTTTACCAAAGCTCTTGCGGTAATAGCCGCCCTGAACCGCGTGCCAAAAAAGCGCTCCTCCGTTCGAGCTGTAGAACAGGTTTCCTTTGCGGTCGAAAGCTAGGCCGTAAATATTTCCACCGCCCTCGGCAAAGAGCTCGAACTCCTTGGTCAACGGATGATAACGCCAGACACCTTGTTGAAACTCGATTCCCCGGATCTTGCAGGTGCTCGTGCTGCCGTTCAGACCATAAAGCCAGCCGTCGGGGCCCCATGTCAGGTGATTCGCAACGGACTGGGCGTCCTCCATTCCGAACCCCGTCAGCAATACCTCTGGATCGGAGTCGGGCACGTCATCCCGATCACGATCCGGATAGAACAACAGGTAGGGCAACTGCAGTACATAAACACCTCCGTGACCGAACGCGAGACCCGTCGCAAGATTCAGACCGCGGATGAAATCCTTGTATTGATCCGCCCGGCCGTCCCCATCCGAGTCCTCCAGAATTGTGATTCGGTCGGCTCCTTTGGGGCCCCGCGGCGGGGGTGCCGGGACCCGGTCGTAGACGGTCCGCGACCAGCGATCCATCTTGACCCTTTTGAGACCCGCCGGGTTTGGGTACTGCAGATACTGAATCGTCCAGAGGCGTCCCCGTTCGTCGACCTTGACCAGGCTTGGCTGACGTACCTCGGGCTCCGCGGCGAAAAGTTTTACTTGGAGGCCATCAGCCACCTCCATCTTCCGGACCGCCATCTCCGGCGAGTAACCCTGGGAGAACAGCAGCACGGTGGACGAGAAGAAAATGGCGAATCTTGAAATCAATGGAGGTTCCAATGCCAAGCGACGATTGGCCCGATTTGAATTCCCGGAGTTCGGCTCCGGGTGAACTCCCCTATCGAATCAACATGCCCCTTTATTGTCAAGCTGCGGGCGCACCGAAGGTATGTTAAGCGGCCGGCTTCTGGAAGGTCTCCGTCGGGACCAGGCAGCCCAACACAAGGCCAGAGATCGCGGCAAGAGGGCTCACCGGAACGTTCGGCAGGGCGTCGAGATCCACGTCGATGCCAAGGCCGAGGCGATCGGAGAAGCGGCAGCACTTGTGGATACCGTTTATTTCATCGGGACGAGAAAGGCCGAATTCCGGCAGGGGAGGAGGGTGATTGAGCGAGGACCGAACGCCCCGAACCGCGAGGACGTGCGGTGCTGAGGTCTGGATTCGGCTCCGCCACGCCGAAGTTTGGCGCGTAGCCGTACGGTGAGCGAATCTCTTCTTCGGCTGCCAGCGGCTCCCGGATGACGGCGTGTCGCGGTTTCTCAGGCCGCCTTCCGCAGGTAGCGATGATGCAGCCCGCCGACAACCGGCATCTCGATCACGCGGCCAATCTCCGGCGGTTGGACTTGTCTCGTCGTCGGCGCATCCTTGCCGAGCGAGAGATGCGTTCGAGAATGGTGATAGTAGTCGACGTACGATCGTAGGAGACGCTTCAGCGATCGCTCGTTGAAGACGATCACATGGTCCAAGCACTCTCGGCGGATGGAACCGATCAGGCGCTCCGCGAAAGGATTCTGCCACGGGCTCTGCGGCGCGGTCTTGACCTCTTCGACGCCCATCGCTTTCACACAGTCCCGGAAGGCCTTGCCATAGATTCCGTCCCGATCGCGCAGCAGGAATCGAGGGGCCGTCTCCCACGGAAAGGCCTCCCGAATCTGCTGCGCGGTCCATTCCGCGGTGGGGTGAGACGTGACGTTGAAATGTAGAATCCGGCGTCGATCGTGAGCCAACACGACGAAGACGAACAGCACACGAAATGTCAGTGTCGGCACGACGAAAAAGTCCACGGCGACGAGTTGCCGAAGATGATTATCGAGGAACGTGCGCCACGTCTGCGACGGCGGCTTCCTGGGTCGGACCATATATTGTGCCACCGACGTTTCGCCGATATCGATGCCCAACTTCAGCAACTCCCCATGGATGCGCGGAGCGCCCCAGCGTGGATTGGAGAGGCTCATCTTGCGGATCAGCGCCCTCACGTCACGCGAGAGCTTTGGCCTCCCCGGCCCGCGTTTTCGGCTTTTCCATCGCCAGTAGAGCTGGAAGCCGCGGCGATGCCAGGCTAGAACAGTCTCCGGTTTGACGATCACCAAGGCGCGTCGCCAGCCCGACCACAGCCGCGAGAGCCACGTCCATAAGATTCGATCGATCGAGCGCAGTCGGGGCCGTGCTCCGGTACGCCGCTGCAGTATCCACAACTGATGGTGCAGTGCGGCGATCTCGGCTTGCATCTCAACGCGGCTCCGAAAGCTCGCTGAGAGTCCGATCAGCAAGGGAATCACAACGCTACGCATGGACCTTCGAGGCTATCAGCTCAGATCCATAACCTCAATGTTTTCAATGCGGACGAAATATTCGGTAGGGACAGCCGCCCAGCAGCCGGTAGAGCGGCCAACCCGCGGCTTTGCCACGGATGTCCCATAAGGCCATATCGATTCCGCTCATTCCAATGGCCGTGGCCGCCCCCATGCCGTGGCTGGCGAGCTGCATTTGGTAAATACGCGACCAGACGCCCACAACGTCACAGGCGTCCATCCCATTCACAAGCTGGCTCAGCGTGGTATTGACGTGGTGCGCCACGGCGCCGGGGGAGCGGCCGTGATGAGATTCCCCATATCCGACCAGGCCGTCTTCGGTAGTGACCTTGACTACGACAGCGTCTCGTTTCACTGTCGTGCCGATGCCCAATCTCACTTGGGCCTCCGGCGCCACGCGGAAGGAACAGGGATACGCCTTTACGCCGACAATTTTCATAGCGGCAAACGTCTTTCCGAGTAGCTACGGCCTCTACAGTCGAGTCTCACTGGATTTCACCGTTCCCCGGCTTCTTCCGCAAGTTGCCGATATACACGTTCGGCTTCATCGAGCTGGGAGAGAACGTGAGTTTTTTCCGTGTCGGACCTCCAACCAAAATGGCTGCCGGCTCTCTTGCGAACCCTTTCAATCCATTGGATGAAGAACTCGGCTGACTCCCGGTTACGGATCTTCCCGTCCCCCACATAGACACGAATGGCGTTCGTGGCGGCCTGAGCAAAAGTAGGATCCAAAGCAGGCGCCGCCGGATCTCCCTCCGCTGTCAAGGAATACCAGCCACTCTCGGCGAGCTTGATCTGTTCCTTGAAATGGGCGCTCTTGCGGTCTCCGCTCAGCGGGATCTCTCTCCAGATCTTACCATTGCGGTATATGACGAATCTGCTCAACGGGACGATCGACCAAAGGCTTGCCTCCATGGTCACGGTGTCCCCACTGGCCGGCAGCCGAAGGGTCTCGCCGGGAACAAGGCCATTGACCTGGAATTCCAGAAGGGGCCCGTTGGTGAAGAAAGTTCGGCCCGCCTTGAGCGCATCGAGCCAGCTTTGTGCGGAAAACTTCTCTCCCATATACGCGTAGGTTCGGCAACTCCCCAAAATAGTATGCCGGTGGAGACTTGTGTTGGCGTCCGTACCGCCGTAGGGGGTGACCCGAAAATCATTGTTTAGAGCGTGGTGCCATACTCGCAGGGCTCGCTTCGAGGCCCCGGTCCAATTGTTACCATCCACGGTTTCAAGCGCCATGTCGATCGGGAACCCACTGGAGCCGCCAAGGCTGTGAGCATATCCAACCACCGCGCCCTGCGCCCGGGCTTTGCGGGCCATATCGGTATTGCTCGGGTACAGGCTTTCGATCCCCGTTCCTTCATATCCCGTAGTGATGGGTATTCACTTGACTCAGGTATTTTGAAATGGCCCCTACATGTTGTGGTTGTCCGTAGCGCGTGTTGCGGTGCCTCCGACCAGCGACTTGTAGGGCGCCGGTTGGACGGCGACGGCCTGCTGAACCAGGCGGTAGAAGAGCTTGCCTCGGCTTCTGGACTTGCGGCGGTTGAAGCGGAAGGTGAATTCGTCGAGGTAGTAGTCGAGATGCTCGTGGCTGACGGCTCCTTGATGCGTACCCAGTATCCAACGCTTCAGTAACGACACCACGCGATGCACGCGGGGGAGCAGTTGAGAGGCTCGTGCCGGTTGCCCGTCCAGGTAGCTCACCTCGTGGCGATAGCCGTCGCTTTCGAGTGGCTCGTATCCCAGCCAGCCGTCCGTGTGGACCACGCTGCCGGGTTCGACCGACTCGCCGACGAAGGCCATCAAGCTGTCCCCAGAGGCGTTCGGAATCGTGCGCATCCGAACTCGTCCGATGCCGGCGCCATCTTCCTCGGCCGCTACTACAATCAGCGCTTTCGCGTCGGTTTGGCGGCCCCGCACGCCCTCCTCCAGGGCTCCTAAGTAAGTCTCGTCAACCTCAACGCGCCCGCTGAGGCGATCACGTCCGGGCCGCACCATAGCGCGCCGAAGCTTGTGCAACCAAGTCCAGGCCGTCTTGTAGCTGCCCAGGCCCAACACCCGCTGCAATCCCAATGCACTCGCCCCGTTCTTCTGGCTGGTGAGCCACCACATTGCTCGAAACCAACTCTGGAGCGGCTTGCGGGTGTCTTGAAAGATTGTGCCTGCTGTCGCCGAAGCTTGATGCCCGCAGCTTGCACACTGCAGCAGCACCGTGCGCACCGCCCAGGTTTTGTCATGCCCGCATCGCGGACAACGAAAACCCTCCGGCCAGCGGAGTTGACACAGATACTCCCGACAGGCCTGCTCGCTAGCGAAACGCGCCTCGAACTCGGCCAAATTCCGGGGATAATCTTCCATCGCCCAAGATCCTACATCTTGGGGTCACCTGAGTCAAGTAAATACCCATCCCCGTAGTAAACGGCGAGATCAAATGATCCTTCAAACCCATGTAGTTGACGTGGCCCCAAAACGGCGGCCGATATTCTTCGCCAATGATGACGATCATGTTGGGATCGTCTCTCGAAACCGGATGCTCTCCGCCCCCTTTGACAAAGTGTTGCCAGTCGAGGATCCTGTTGTCCTTGTTGGCGATTTGGATATTGAGCAGATCCATGTCCTCCGCCCGGCCCATCATCATCATGTTTTCCAGAGTGTTGCGTAAGTTTCCGCCGTAGTTCATATGAGAATGAAAAGAGCTATTGAACCAGCCTTTGCCGGCCATGTCCACCATCGACCGAACCGTGAGGACAACGTCTGTCGTCTCACCCGCTTTCACTTCGAATTGCTTTTCGTCCGGCCAGTATTCCATCCCCTTGACGGCTTCGATGGCCATGTTGCCCGCGGGAACTTCCAGAGTGAACTCTCCCTCGGTGTGGAAGGCATGCTGAGCGGTGCGCCGAACCATCCGGGGGTAGCTGAATCGAGAATAAGAGCCCGCCGGAGCATAAAACTTGCCGTCCGAGGCTAGGCCGTAAATGCGAGCGGCCGTAAGTTTGCCCGACTGTACGTCCCGAACACGAACATTGACCTTCCCCATGGGACGTTTCCAGCGGAGTGGCGACATGGCCATCTTCTTCTGAGCACCCCCGTAGGTTTCTAGCAGCCATAGTTGCGGCAAACCGCCCCGATTAGAGATAAATGCGATCCACTCGCCGTCGGGAGAAAAGCGTGGATGAAAGTTGTCATGATCCCCAAAAGTGAGCTTATAGGGCTGACCACCAGTCGTGGGAAGAACGTAGAGATGACTGTATTGGTCCGTCGTGCCTCGCATCGAAGAGTAAATCAGACGCTTGCCGTCGTGCGCAACATCAGGACGCGTGCGATAGAGCGTCTGCTCCCTGAGAAGGTCGAGTGAGTCCAACATGCCGTTGGGCTTGACCGGTACACGCCACAGGTGTCCGGAACCCAGGGGGACATGAGATTGTCCCGAATCTAGTTGAAGGTGGAAGGGCGGCGGTTCTCAAGCCCGGTTCTCTGAGAGAATCGAGCAAACCTTTCACCACAAAGGAGAACCGCCGTGAAGAAACGATATCACATTCTGGATTCCGCGAAGCAACAGCCAGTCAGCCCCAACGACCTCACCCGCCTGCTCAGCCAAAACTCCCAACTCATGCTGCCCTTGGTTGAACTGGTCGAGCAGTGCCGCGGAGCCGTCGACGAGGTTATCGACGTCACCGGCCGCGCCGCCATTCAAGCCGTGCTGGAACTGTCGGCGCAGCAAGTTACCGGCGGAAAACTTTCCCAGCCCGGCAAGAAGCGCCGCGGCGATGTGGTCCGCTGGGGCCGCCAGCCCGGTCGCGTCAAGCTCAGCAACCGCAAACTGCGCGTCAGCAAACCCAGACTGCGCAAACGCTCCGGCGGCGAGGTCAAAGTGCCCGCTTACGAAGCGATGCAGGACGACGAACGCCTCGGCGCGCGCATGCTCGACATTCTGATGAAGGGCGTCTCGACGCGCAACTATGCCGGGGTGATTGGCGCAATGGCCGGCACGGCCGGGGTGTCGAAATCCGCCGTCAGCCGGGAGGCAGTCGAGGCCGCCGAAAAGAGCATCGACGAAGTGCTCACGCGGCGCCTGGATGAGTTGGATCTGCTGGTGATCTACGTGGACGGTTTGATCTTCGCAGATCATGTAGTGCTTGCAGCGGTGGGCGTAGACCGTCGGGGCAACAAACATGTGCTGGGATTGCAGCACGCCGCCACTGAGAGCACAGCCGCCGCCGAAGACTTGCTGAGGGGCATGGTCGAGCGGGGAGTATCGACGGAGAAAAACAGGCTCTTCGTGCTCGATGGATCGAAGGCCCTGCGGGCGGCGGTTCGACCAATTCCCCTTTTTCGAGCCGTTGGCCGTGTGTGGTCAAAACCGGATCGAGTGGGCCTCCAAAGTCTGCGGGCTGTCGCCTCGCAGGACGGGTCTCGCGGCCACAGATCCGGTTTTGACTACACACAAGCCCCAAAATATGCCTAGCGGGACCGCGCCTGAATACTCGATATGGTGGCTTGGTCGCTCGGCCACCAGTTAACTTGACAATGCCACCCGGAGCCCTCTCGCCTTCCTCGAGATTGGTCGATCGTGTTTTGGAACAGTACGGGATCGTTCAAGAGTTCGGTCTTCAATTTCGATCGGCTACGGAGTTTTGGCGAAGGACAGGTCTGATGCCGTCGACGGCGGGACGATTCCCTTGGTGCGTAGGTAGCCAACCAGATTACCGTAGTGCGAGTTCAAAGAAGACAGGAGCTCAAACATAGCCCGCACCGGATAGGTGGTGCTATCACCAACCTTCAACTCGGTTAAGGCACACTTATCGTTCATCTGTTTAAGCGTTGTGTCACAGAATTCGAACGATTCACGCAGCGCTTCCTGCAACGCTTTTGTTTCGTGAGGTGATGTAAGTCATCGGTTTCCGGCCGAGGCACACCCAGCATGCGGGCACAAGTGTCGTAGTTCAGCATCGCCGTGTGGGCGATCCATCCACCGAACGGCCGGTGGGGCGGGGTCAGGCGAAAATCGTAATGTTCCTCCGGCATCACCTCGGCCGTCTCGATAAGATTGAGGCGAACGGTCTGATAGCGGCTACGAAACGCGTCCATGAGCGGGTTCACCGTTGGTGCGGCCGCCGAGGCAGTCACGCACGAACCGGCCCCTGGAGACGCCGCCGCCTCCGAAGCTACAGTCGAGGAAGCGGGATCAGCGGAGATCTTGGGAGCTTCAGCAGGAGAGGTCGAGACGGCGGGAACTGTCTGCGCTTCGGACCAACCTTTTGGCGGGATCCAAGGACCACCGTTTGCTCCGACCTCATCTGGTCTCCCTGGAGGCAGCACTTTCTCACTTCGTGCCACTACATAGGTGTAGATGTGTGTGATCTGTCTATTGTCAAGTAATTGATTCCACGCCGGCATCTCTTTCGTAGGTGTTCCCTCCCGAACTACCTGAAGAAACTCCGTGTATTCCAGCCTTTTGTTGGGATCGCTCAAGTTCGGCGCCAGGGGACTGCCAAGCGCATTTTCTCCGTGACATCTGGCGCAATACACATGCCACCATTTCCAGCCATTGTAGACGCGTTGGTAAACCTCTGAAGAGTCCTGGGCCGCAGCTTCCCCAACGCCCTGAAGATTCGCGAAGGCTCCAAGGACCCAGATCAGCGCTGCAAGCGCGACTGCCACTCCCTCTGTCAAGATCCGCCGTTTGCGACAACCGACAGGCTTACTTATCATGGTTTATCTCTCTCGCCATCCATCAGTGGCACACCGAAGTCTTCCAGTATCTTTCTGATCTCAGCCCGCTTCTTATCAAGTGCCGCTTCCAATTGAACTCTTACTGAGTCCCGCATAATACCCCGTCAATTGAAACAAAGAGAAGACTGCTTCCAGAAAGCGGCAATCAAACGCGGCTTGCGGCGCATGCGGCGTAGTGCTTGGCGAGCGCGTTGGTCGAGTTCCCCATAGTCCTTCGGGCAGACGCTGGGCAGCTCGTGCTGTTTCCAGTAAGCCCAGATGTATTCCACCGGGTTCAGCTCCGGCGCATAGGGCGGCAGGTACTCCGTTGCGATGTGACCCTCGGAGAGCTCGATGAACTCCTCTACCAGACGGCTGCGGTGCGCCGGCAGTCGGTCCCAGACGATCAGTAGCGGCTCTTGGATGTGGCCTGCCAAGGCCTTCAGGAAGTCGATGACCTCGAGTGCCCCGATCGCGCCAGGGTACAGCCGGAAGTAGAAGTTGCGGAAGCTCAGCCCGGCCGCTACCGAAAGCTTCTTCCAGTTGAAGTTGAACTCCAGGACCGGCGTCTCGCCGCGCGGCGCCCAGGTGCGGCAACGATGCGGCTTCTGAGTTAATCCGCTTTCGTCGATGAAGACGATCGTGCGGCCTTGTTGGCAGGCTTTTTTTTAACGCGGGGCCAGGTCGTGCGCTGCCAGCCGCGGATCGCCCCTTCGTTGCGCTCGCGGGCCTTGCCGACCCGACGTTGCGGGCTCCAGCCGAGCGCCCGCAGGATCCTCCAGACGTGGCCTGCGTGGTAGCGCACGCCGAACTGGTCGGCGATCAGACGAGCGATGCGCGGGCAGGTCCACAGCGGCGTCGGGAAGCCGTGCGCTTCGGGGCCTTGAAGCAACTGCGACTCCAGGCGCTCGAGTTGGGCGGCGTCCAACCGCGGTTTGCGTCCCGCCCGCCCGGCCTGGCGCAACCCGGCCGGCCCTTGCTCGCGATATCGCCGCCGCCACTCACTCACTGTTTGCCGCGCGACCTTGAGTCGCCGCGCCGTTTCGGACTGATTACATCCTGCATCGAGCAACCGCATCGCTTCGAAACGGCGCTTCTCTAGCGCCTCGAAATCCCGCCGTCCGCTTTGCCCACTTCTCATACATAGATAGACGTATCCAATCACCAAAAGGTGTCATATTATTTTGCGGGATTCAATAGGTTCGCCAGACGACCCTAGTGGACTGTCCCAGAGTAACCTTCTTAGTGAAAGCGGCGTCTATACAGTATGCCCTTTCAAGCCGAACCAATCGCTTTGGACGAGAAAGAACGGTCTGAGTTGGAAGAGATCGGCGGCTCGCAGTCGCTGCCGGCCGGGTTCGTGCTACGAGCCAAGATCGTGTTGTTGTTGAGCGGCGGCTGGTCGTATGCACGCCTAGCCGACAAACTCGACACCTCGGCGCGTACCGTGGGGAAATGGAAGCGCCGCTTTCTCCAAGCCCGACTCGATGGGCTCGAAACCGAGCGGCCCGGTCAAGCGCCCTCCAAGCTGAGCGTCAAGCTGCGCGCTCGGATACTCAACGCCACGCGCCGCAAACCCCGAGACGGTTCCACCCACTGGTCCTGCCGCAAACTCGCCCGTCAGCTCGCGCTAAGCAAGACGATGATTCATCGCGTTTGGCGGGAAGCCGGCCTGCAACCGCATCGTTTGGAACGCTACATGGCCTCCAACGACCCGGACTTCGAGCGCAAGGCGGCCGACATCATCGGGCTCTATCTCGACCCGCCCCGGCACGCCGCCATATTCTGCGTTGACGAAAAGACCGCCATTGAGGCCCTGGATCGCCGCGACCGTGTGCTGCCGCTCTCGCCCGGCCGGGCGGAACGGCACGGCTTCGAATACAAGCGCAACGGCACACTCTCGCTCTACGCCGCTCTGAACACCAAGACCGGCAAGGTGCAGGGCAAGACCGCTCGGCGACACACCAGCAAGGAGTTCGTGAGCTTTCTCGCCGACATCGTCGCGCCCTACGAGGCCGAGCAGGAGATTCACATCATCCGCGACAATCTCTCCGCGCACAAGACGAAGAAGGTGGCCGAGTTCCTGCGAGCCAATCCCAACGTGCAGTTACACTTCACCCCGACCTATTCGTCGTGGCTGAATCAAGTCGAATTGTGGTTTTCCAAGCTGCAGAGGGATGTGATCACGCGCGGCATCTTCACCTCCACGGCGGACCTGGCCCGCAAGTTACGCCGCTACATCAACGCCTATTCCAAAGAC
Organism: Bryobacterales bacterium; assembly: GCA_965238045.1. Lineage (GTDB taxonomy): Bacteria > Acidobacteriota > Terriglobia > Bryobacterales > UBA6623 > CBDEGU01. The sequence goes on from CBDEGU010000007.1 coordinate 510,013, forward strand.
GCCAAGCCCTTCCGCTGGAAATACTCCAACCCCGCGCGCCGCATCCGTCATGGTGTATCTTTCTCTGGGACAGTCCACTAGGGGCCAGTGGAGCCGCCACGTGATGGTCTACCCAAGAATGTCGCTCTGGTGAGAGGGTTTTCTTCAGGATCTGCCTGTGGAACGTGGGACGGTGTGGAGGATCAGATCAGAACCATAGCCGAAACCATCGAGAGGGAACGATGGACAAAGATACTGGTCATCGGTTCGGCGGACGCTGCCCCGATCGGGTCCGACAGGCATCAACAATACGGAAATAACGTAGGTCTAGCCCTGTCACGCTCCCGTTGCGTGGCCGGCTGGCTAACGGAAATCCTCACGTCCAAAGGAATTCATGTTGGCATGGAAATCTGTGCTCGGGACGCCGTTCAGCGGTCCGGTGAGGCTCGCGTGGCCGCTGCGGACTCTGATCGGGTGGTTCAGATTGTCGCGCTCCGCCGCTAACCGAAAGAAGAAAAAGCGGAGAAAAAACGAGACAGCCTCGGGAAACTGGGTTGGAGTGAACCCCTCGGGTAAGACAACGCTTCGACCCTGAATGCCGCCCACCAGGAACACCGAAGACGCATGGAAACCACCAGATTTTCCCAGCGACACGGGTGTATGCTGTTGACGTGCCAGGCCAATATGGAGATCCTGGCTTAGGAGTCAACCAGCAGTGGACACGATCAGAGTCGGCGTAGCTCAAATCCCTCAAACCGGTCAGATCCAGCAAAACCTCGAGTCCGCGCTCGCCATGATCCAGCAGGCGGCCGGTGAAGGGGTTGAACTCCTTTGCTTTTCCGAAACCCACCTTGCGGGCTACCGTGTGGGGGTCTCCCAGCCCCAAGCGCCTTGCGACATCGAAGCACTTGACCACGCCCGCGCTGAAATCGCCGCCGCCTGCCGCGATCATTCCATCGGCGCGATCGTCGGAACGGAAACCCCGAACGGAAACGACAAGCCGTTCAATAGCGCCGTCGTTTTCGACAGGCAAGGCCGCAACCTCGCGGTCCACCACAAGTCACGGCTAACGCCCGGCGACGCCCTCGGCTACTCAGCGGGAACAGAGCCAACACTGTTCGAATTCCAGGGGATTCAGATGGGCTTGGTCATCTGCTTCGAGGGCTTCCGCTTCCCCGAAACCACGCGCGCTCTGGCGCGAGGCGGCGCCCGCATCGTCTTCCATCCGCAGTTCAACCATGTATTGCCCAGCATGGTATTGCCCAGCATGGAGTGGAAACTGCCGGTCCACGAAGCGCTGCTAACAGCTCGCGCTGCTGAGAACAGTATCTACTTCGTTTCCGCCAATATGTGCCATCCCCGCAATAACTGCCGCTCATTGATCATCGGCCCCGACGGCTTGATCCTGCAAGCCTCGGAGCTGGGCAAGGAGACCCTGCTGATAGAGGATCTCGATCCGCGAAAAGCCAACCACGCCTTCCTCCATGACGATCCCGCCGATATCGCGAAGGCGCTGGCTGAGACGTGATTCCAGCGAAGAGAAAGGACTCTCGGGTCGCCGCCCGGAAAACGAGCGCCGGCCAGGTCCACCGTCTCAATCCGAAGCGAAGCAGTAGAAATATCCGTTGCCGCCGGTGTCCCGCAGATCCGCCTGGCCGCAACCTCGGGAGCCGTGCGCCGAGTGCCAGGAGGTCGGGTCCGCGCCTCCTCCCTGGCGATCGTGGTGGCCGACCTGAGCGCTGCCCTCTCCGCTGCTGGTCCAGTTGCCGCAGGTATGGTCGTTGCCGTCCGCGAAAGCGGTGCCGTCGGTCTGGCTGCCCGTCAAGATGTCGTGCTGGTTGGGCCGGTCGCCGCGGCCATTGACGACAGCGCCCTTCTGGCTCAGCGAATTCTCCTTGCTCAGCTTGTTATTGCCGGAGTGAAGATCGGCGACATTCTTGGCCACCTGCACGCCCTTGGCGTTGTACCAGGGTCCGGCGCCGATTCTATCTCGCGCGTTCACGGCGGCCGTTCCCCCGGAGGCGCTTGCGCTCAAATAGGCGCGCCAAGTCCGGTTGCCGGCTCCGGCGGCCGCCGCGAGGTTCTGGCAATGCGCGTCAGCGCCCGCCAATCCGCCTAAGTCCGCTCCATTTCCCGGACCCTCACTCGTGATGAAGAAGCTCAACTTGTTGTTCGCGCCGCTCTGCCCAACGATCGGTTGAGACACGAGGACGCCAAGCACCAGCAGCCCGCGGAATCCGAACATTGTTTTCATCGCCATATCCTCCTCCATTCCAAGCCGCGGCGTCGCGGTCAACGTATTCTACCAGGATCCTGCATCCGAAAAAAGGTGAAAGTCGCCGGAGGGTGGCGATGCAGCTTGGCTTCGGGGCTTCGGGGCTCTTGGGCTTCGATTGTTAGAATGAGGTCCCTGCATGGATTTTCTTGATTCGCTTAATCCCCGCCAGAAAGAAGCTGTTCTGCATGCCGATGGTCCGCTGCTGATTTTGGCGGGCGCGGGCAGCGGGAAGACGCGCGTCATCATCTCTCGTATCGCGCATCTGATCCGCGAGAAGAGCGTTTCGCCCGAAGGCATCTTGGCGGTTACCTTCACCAATAAGGCCGCCGATGAGATGCGGCGGCGCGTTCAATCGCTGCTGATGGAGGGAGGCGCGGGCCTTTTCACTCGCTCGCCGCTGGTTTCGACCTTCCACTCCTTCTGCGTCCGGTTGCTGCGGACGCATGGAGAGCCGCTTGCCGAGGTCCGGCCGGGCTTTACGAAAAGATTCAGCATCTACGACGCCAACGACCAGGTCGCAGCCATCAAGTCGGTCTACAGGGCGATTGGCCTCAATGAGCAGTTCATGAAGGCGCGAGCGGCGCTGGCCCGCATCAGTCAGGCAAAGAACCAGGGGCGGGGCCCGCAGGATTTCTACCGCGAAGCCACCGAGCAGGACAGCACGCGCCTGGCGGTCGTTTTCGAGCGCTACCAAGCGCTGCTGCAAAGCTCCAACGCGCTCGATTTCGACGATCTGCTGCTCGAGGCGGTGCGGCTGCTACGATCGAGCGAAGCGGTCCGCGAAACGGTCCGGGACCGCTTTGAGTATGTGATGGTCGACGAGTATCAAGACACCAACCGCCCGCAGTATGATTTGATGCAGCTCGTGGCGGGCGAGCACCTCAACCTTTGCGTCGTCGGCGACGAAGACCAGTCGATCTATAGCTGGCGCGGCGCCGATATCCGGAATATTTTGGATTTCGAGAAAGACTATCCGGGCGCGAGAGTGATCCGGCTGGAGCAGAACTATCGCTCGACCAAACGCATTCTCGCCGCCGCTAGCGGCGTGGTGGCCAACAATCTGGACCGCAAGGGCAAGAACTTGTGGACGGACAGCGAGGACGGCAGCCCGGTCTATCACTACCGTGCCCGCGACGGGGGCGAAGAGGCCTCGTTCGTGGCGCGCTATGTGGACCGCTACTTGAGGGATCACGCGGGCAAGACGGCGGCGGTGCTTTACCGAACCAACGCCCAGTCAAGGCAGATCGAAGAGGCATTGCGGCGGCTCGGCCGCGACTATCTGGTCGTCGGCGGGACGAGCTTCTACCAGAGGGCCGAAGTCAAGGACTTGCTTGCCTATCTCAAGACCGGCATCTGCCCGGCCGATTCGATCAGCCTGCTGCGCATCATTAATACCCCGGCGCGGGACATCGGGAAAACCACGGTCGAGCAGATCGAAACCACCGCGCGGCGCAACAAGAGTTCGCTGTGGGACGCCCTGGAGCGAATGCTCGACGAAAGAGAGTTCGCCTCGCGCGCCCAGCACGCGGTCGCGGGCTTTCGCAAGCTGATTCTCGAATTGCGAGAACGCACGGCGGAGACCGCGGTGCATGATTTGATTCGCTGGCTGGCCGAAGCTTCCGGCTATGAGGCGATGCTGCAGCGGGACGGTTCGATCGAGGCCGAAGGGCGGATCGAGAACATCAACGAGTTCATCAGCGCGGCGATGGACTCGGCGAAACGGGACGAATCGCTGGAAGAGTTTCTCGATCACGCCGCGCTGGTCTCCGACACCGACGCGCTGGATGACTCGGCCGCCGTGCTGCTGATGACGCTGCATAGCGCCAAGGGGCTGGAGTTTCCGCTCGTTGCCATGACCGGACTCGAGGAGAGCATTTTCCCGCACGCGCGATCGCTGCAAGACGATGCGGGGATGGAAGAGGAGCGGCGCCTTTGCTACGTCGGCATGACCCGGGCGCGCGAGTGTCTTCTGCTGACCTGCGCCCGCGAGCGGCGCCGCTTCGGCGGAGGCTCGCTCGAGTACATGACGCCGTCGCGGTTTCTGAAAGAGGTCCCACCGGATGTGATCTGTTCGCTATCGGCTGGCTCGGCCATCTTCGCCAGCCCGGGCGAAACCGAGGGCATGGATCTCGTCGCCGAGCAGCACGAGGTTCGCGCCGCGGTTGAGAAACGCGCCTACGACGGGCCGTCGTACGATTCGGTTGATAATCTGGCGAGCTTCTTTTCCAAGCGCGGACTTCCGGTGCCGGACAATCTTCGCAAGACCGGTGCGGGCTCCCAAGCCAGGACTGGGCAGGCTAAGACCGCGCAGGCGAAGGGCGCGGCTTCCCCGGCGGCTCGGACTCGCGGCGCGACACCGCAGCCCCCGCGGCCCCGGCTGGGGCAGTCGAGCAGGAACTTGCCTCACAGCAGCGGATTTCGCATCGGCGGCCGGGTCCGCCACCCCGAGTACGGCGTGGGAACCGTGCACCGGCTCCAAGGCGAGGGCGAGGACTCGAAGCTGACCGTGCGATTCGAATCCCATGGCCTGAAAAAGCTGGTAGCGAAATTCGCGCGCTTGCAGCGAATTTGACAGCTTGGCGCCCGCCGCGAGATGGAAACGGCCGCGATTACCGCCGGCGGCCGGCGGTCTCACACCAGGATTGAGCAAATAGCACGTCGCGCTCGCGGCTCCAGCGCCGCAGTTCGGCGGCCATCTCTGGGAGTAACGACGGATCCACGGCGAGACTATCCGCACGGACGGCTTCGATTCCTTGCGCCAAGAACTCCGCGACGACTTCCGGGTCGTGGGTCTCATATGACGCCGACGCGACGACATCCACGAACCCGGCTTTCCGCATCCACCCCGCCAGCTTCCGGCCCGAGTACACATCGCCGCCGTTGTGGTCCTGCAAACGCTTGTAGAGATCGATCGCCGACCCGAGCAGTGGCGTCATGGGATGAATCAAGAAGCCGCCCCAGTCCGGGCATCGCAGACCGGTCACCCCGCCGGGCGCGAGCACGCGGTGGATTTCCGCGAGCGCCTTGGCGGGCCGGGCGAGATGCTCAAAGAGAGCGTGACTGAAGACGGCATCAAAACTTCCGGCCGCGAAAGGCAGATCATAGACGCTCCCCTGCTCGAACCGAATCCCGAGGCCGGCGGCGGATGCCATCCGCCGCGCGACCCCGAGCTGGCTCTCTTCGCAGTCCAGCCCGACGACTTCTCCCCGCGCTTCTCCCTGCGCTTCTTCGGGGGCTTCTCCCTGGGCTTCTCGGGGGGCTGCTCCGGGGCCGTTTCCGGGGGCGACCAGCCGGGCCAGCCCCGCGGTAATCGTTCCGGGGCCGCAGCCGCAATCGAGCAGTCGCATGCCCGCCTTGAGATGTGGACTAAAGAAACCGGCGTCGCGATCGGTGTTCCGCCTCGCCATGAAGCGGGTGGAGTCGGCCGAGGAGTGTAGGTTTCATCCGCTGGATGCAATGCAAACCTTCCTTTCGAGCGTAGCCCGCCTTTCTCGCCAGGTGGGGCGAAACGCGGCCTATTTCTTTGTTCGTAATACTTTCGAAAGCCAGCGGCCGGTATAGGATTGCTTGCACGCGGCGATGTCCTCGGGAGTGCCCTCGGCGACGATCCGGCCGCCGCCTTCCCCGCCCTCCGGGCCGAGATCGATGACCCAGTCGGCGCACTTGATGACGTCCATGTTGTGCTCGATGACCAGCACGCCGGCTCCGCCGGCGATCAATTGATCGAACGCCGCCAGCAGCTTGTTGATGTCGTCGAAATGAAGCCCCGTGGTCGGTTCGTCAAAGATGAAGAGCGTCCCGGCGGTCTTCGATTGCGCGATGTGGGAGGCTAGTTTGACACGCTGCGCCTCGCCTCCCGAGAGTGTGGTCGCCGATTGTCCCAGGCGCAGGTAGCCGAGGCCGACTTCCGAGAGCCGCGAAAGCTTGTTGACGATCTTCGGCGTTCGAATGAAGAAACGCCGTGCCTGGTCGATCGTCATCTGGAGCACGTCGTGGATGTTCTTGTCTTGATAGCGAACATCGAGGACTTCGCTTCGGTAGCGTTGCCCGTTGCAATCCTCGCAGACGAGGGCGACATCGGCTAAGAACTGCATTTCGACCGTTACGGTACCGTCGCCCTGACAGGTTTCGCAGCGTCCGCCGGTGACATTGAACGAGAAGTGCCCCGGCGGGAAATTGCGCTGGCGCGCCTCGCGGGTCGAGGCGAACAGTTCCCGAACGGCGTCGAAGGCCTTGACGTAAGTCACCGGATTGGACCGCGGCGAGCGTCCGATAGGAGACTGATCGACGAAGACGATATCGTCGATGCGGGCGTGACCGCGGATGCCGCGGCACGGCCGGCGCAGGGGTTCGTGAACAGCGCCGGCGTTGCCGCCCGGCTTGCGAAGCGCCTGCCAGCCTTCGTAGATCACATTCCGCACCAGGGTGGATTTGCCCGAACCGGAAACGCCGCTGATGACAGCGAGGACATCACACGGTATGGTCACGTCGATGTTCTTCAGGTTGTTGGCCCGGGCTCCGATGAATCTTAGTTGCCGCCGGAGCTTGGGTTTGCGCCGTTTTTTGGGAATGCGGATGGAGGTCTCGCCTCGAAGGTATCGCCCAGTCAGCGAACCGTTTCGTTTCAAGAGCAGTTTCTTGTAGCTGCCCTCGAAGACGACTTCGCCGCCGTGCTCGCCCGCGCCAGGTCCCAGATCCACGATGTGATCCGCGGCCCGCATGATGTCGGCGTCGTGCTCGACGACGAGGAGCGTGTTGCCCAGGTCGCGAAGGTTTTCGAGAATCCAGATCAGGCGCTGGGTGTCGCGGCAGTGGAGGCCGATCGAAGGTTCATCAAGCACGTAGCAAGCCCCCACCAGGCGCGAGCCGAGCGATGTGGCAAGCTGAATCCGTTGCGCCTCGCCGCCCGAGAGCGTCGAGGCCAGGCGGTCGAGGCTAAGATATTCCAGCCCGACATCGTTCAGGAAGCTCAAGCGCTTCACAATATCGCGGATCAGTTGCGCGCCGATCTCCGCCTCCTGACCTTCCAGGCGCACGGTATCAAAGAAATTCTTGGCTCGCTCTAGGGTCATCGCCGTGATGTCGCGAATCGACTTGCCGCCGACACGCACCTGCAACGCCTCGCGCCGGAGACGTCCGCCTTCGCAGTCCGGACAAAGCGTGTAACCCCGGTAGCGGCTGAGGAAGATCCGCACGTACATCTTGTACTTTTTTGTTTCGAGGAATTTGAAAAAACCGTCCAGACCTTCAAAATCATCGCCGCCGTGAACGACGAAATTCACCTCCTTGGGCGTCAGCTCGTTGTAAGGAACATCGAGCCGCACGCCGGCCTGGCGGGCGGCCTGGAACATTTTTTGCTGGCGGATCTTGTAGCGCGGCTTCGTCCAAGGATCGACGGCTCCCTGGCGCAGCGTCTTGAAGCGGTCTGGGATGACTAGATCCATATCGAGACCGATCGTGTTACCGAAACCCTGGCACCGCGGGCAGGCGCCGAACGGACTGTTGAAGCTGAACAAGCGCGGTTCAGGCTCGGGATATTCGATGCCGCACGAGCGGCATTCAAAGCGCTCACTGAACCAGAGGCGCTGGTCCGCTTCGGTGGCCTGCTCGAAAGCAACTTCGCGCGACTCCCGATAACAGAGTTCCACCGCATCGGCGACGCGCTGGCGCAGATCCGGGCGAATCGCCAGACGATCGACCAGAGCATAGACGGGCTGGGAAAAATCCAGCTCCAGCAGCGACTCCGGTGTGGAGAATTCCACGAGCCGGCCCTGCTGATACAGCCTGTTGAAACCCTTACCGCGCAGACCGGCCAGGCGTTCCTTCAGTTCATCATCGACGCTGCCGCCTGCCCCGCCGCGCACCCTGCCGTCCTCGCTGCCGCCTGCGCTGTCTCGCACGGGGAAGAGCACATACCAGCGTGAGCCTTCCTCCAGTTCCAGGATGCGGGAGGCCACCCGGTCGACGGTGTCTTTGCGAACCTGCTCGCCGCACTGGGAACAATAGGTGCGCCCGGCACGGGCGAAGAGCAGCCGCAGAAAGTCGTAAATCTCGGTGGCCGTGGCGACGGTCGAACGGGGGTTGCGCGTGCTGTTTTTCTGCCGGATCGCTACGGCCGGGGCGATGCCGTGCATTTCGTCGACGTCGGGTTTTTCGATGCGTTCGAGAAACTGCCGCGCATAGGACGACAGCGATTCAACGTAACGCCGCTGGCCCTCGGCGTAGACCGTATCGAAAACGAGCGAGGATTTGCCCGAACCCGACACACCCGTGACGACGGTCAAGCGGTTGTGGGGAAACTTCAGGTCGATGTTCTTAAGACAATGGACCCGCGCGCCGCGGATCTCAAGTTCATCCTGTGCCAAGGGTACGCTCGCGGGCGGACATACTGCGCGAAATACCGCGCGGGGGAGACGACGCTCTGATTATATCGGAACCCCTGGAGGCTGCTTCCCGGCTACTCCACCCAGATGGGCGAACTCCAGGCCATTTGCTCGTCGACTTGCAGAACGCGCACGTAGTAGTAGTTCGAGCCGGGCTCGAATTCGCGGTCCTGGAATTGCAGCGTGACTTGGCGGCGGTTCGGCTTGCCGATGTAGACGAACTGCTGATTCTTGACGATGATGAGCTGCTTGATATCGTTGGTGCCGATGACGCGGATTCTTAGTTTCGGCGCCGTGTCGGACGAGATGATGTCTCCCATGATGTAGTTCTTGCCGCCGGATTGGGCCTGAAAATCGAGCACGATATTGTCGGTCGCCGCGTAGACGTGACGCTTCTTCAGGGCCTCGAACATGCTCTCGCGGGTGAACTCTTCGCTGAGGATACAGGCGTAGGAGATGTGGGTCGACCAGTGATCGGAACTGGCTTGGACACCGAGTTTGAGACCCATGGCCAGCGCGTCCCACCAGTAGCCGTTCGGGTTGTAGCCGCTCCGCTGCGTGATCATCTTCTGGTCGCTGGCGGCCTTGGGCGCGCCTTTGTATTCGTAGCTAGCGCGGTAGCCCTGGAAGATTTCGATCAGCGGTTCGACTTCCGGGTCGTTGTCGCGAAAATCGGTGCCCTGCGAGGTGCCGCTGGAATGCGGCATCGAGATGCCGTTGTTCTGGTGGAGGTAGTCGTAGAGTTTCTGTGCGCCCACCTCGCCGCGGGCTTCGTCCTCGGGGATGGGAAGAGTCCGCGTACCACGCTCGGGGAAGATGATGTTGCGATGACCGTTGGGGAAGGTAAGGCTCCTTTCGTAACCGAAGAGGGGAGTGAAGCCGCCCGCTACATGGAAGAGATCGGTGAGCTTTTCGTCCTGCCACCAGGTGAACTCCTGGTCATAGCCGAGCTGATGGTCGGTGGGAACGATGTAGTCGAAGCCGGCGGCGTCCATCGCGTAGCGGTAGACCTCGATCAGCGAGCCGTCGTACTTAAAGTCCTGCGAGACGTCGGTATGGCGGTGCAGGTCGCCGCGATAGATCTTGTAGTTGCGCGAGCCCGAACGAATCGTATAGCGGCGAATGGTTTCGATGTCGCCGGTTTCATCGGCATGGATGGGCACTTCCTCGGCGAAGGGGTCGGCGAAGGCCCGCAGGCTGGAGGCGTCATAGGAAGGCGTCGAGAGCGACGAGCCGAGATTCGCCGCGTAGATGTCGGCGTTTTGGGGGATCATCTTGTCGAACGTGCGATTGTCGGTCATCCAGGCGGCCCAGACGCCCTGCTTGCCGGTGGTCAGAGCGGGGCGTTTTTCAATCGAGCCGCGGCTGTTGGGCAGTGCGGTCGGGCGCGTCCAGGTCTGGCCGTCGAAGCGGGTTAGATAGTTCTCCCAGCCGATGCGGCTGCCGATGGAGCGGGCCTTTTGGCGCGTCCAGTGACGGAAGACCATGGTGAGCACGCCCTGGGGGTCGAAGATGATCTGGGGGTTCTCGAAGTTCGGATGCAGCCGATAGAGGTAGAAGGGCTCGAGTTTCTTCTTTGGCGCCAGCCATTGCTTGCCGTCCCACATGGCCAGGCCGAGCGAGCGCGCCTGGTGCAGCGGCGCCGACATTCGCGGGTTGATCAAGAAACCCTGATCCTTGCCCCAGTTCGCGCCGGATTCATCCCAGGCGACCCAGGGCCGGCCTTGGGGGTCGACAGCGACCGAGGCGTGGGCTTGAAACCGGGCGCTGGAGGTTACTTCCCGGACCGGGCCGAGCTTGCCGTTCTCGAAGGCGCGGAAATAGATGTCGTAATTGCCCTTGTCATAGCTGTCCCAGCCAATGAAAGCGCTGCCATCGGGACCGCCGGCCACGGCGGGTTCCCAGTCATTGGCGGGAGATTCGCTGACGCGAGTTTCCTCCGACCAGGCTCCTTACGAGAGTCGTTTCAGGTAAATATCGCTGCGAGCGATGCTGTTGCGGACCCGGAAGCTTTGCCAGACGACGAAAATATCGCCGTTGGCGGAAGCGGCCGCGCGGTGGAAAGTATTCGTGCCCTCGCCGCTTACTTTGACCGCCGCCAGCCAGGCGCCGTCTTTCTTCTGCCGGCCCCAGATATCCCAGCTCACGCCATCGCGCTGGCTCCAGAAGGCCCACAGACTGCCGTCACCGGCCACGGCCAGCGAACAGCGGAAGAGGTCGCCGCCTTGGGGCGTGACCTCTTCGGCCTCGCTCCAGCCCTCGTCACCGAGCGATCGCATCAGGACGCGATCGGCACGGTCCTTGTAGGCGACCCAGGCAACGGCCACCGAGCCATCCGGCAGGGTAGTGATGGCCGCTTCGTCGTCCTCGGACGCAGCGTCGCTGAGCTTCTCGGCCGACGGCGTCCAGAGTGCGCTGGCGCGTCCATCGAGAAAACGTTTGCGGTCGTGCTTGAGCGACGCGAGTTCGAAATCGAAGTCACCCCGCGAGGTACTCACCGCGGCCCGCGCCGTTCCCGCGTGCCTGATGGTGACGAACAGGCTTACCGGAAAATGCATGGCCGGCGGACGTTCGGCGGGACTCATCTCCGTATAGTTGACGCGCGCGAATCCGGGCACCTCGTCGCGGCGATTGGTCGCCTTCCAAGAGTTATCTCCGGTAATGGAATCGGAGGCCGTGAACTGCCGGCTTTCCAGCGAGACGATCTCGCCGTTGGTGACACGGATCGAGCCGTCCCAGCGTTCGTCCCCGGTGGAACCCTCGCCGAAGGTCAGGAGAACGGTAGTGATCTCGGTTGCGCCGTCGGGGGCCGAACCGGGAGGCGCGCCTCCGCAGGAGAACAAACTCATGGCAAGCAGCAAAGCGGCGGCGGATCTCAAGACAGGTTTCACGAGTAAATCTCCTGGGCGGCGGCACATGCGGCGTTTCGCCTCCGGCAGGCCGATTATATCCAACTTCGAGGTGCAACCCGAGCCTCGTCTTGCGGACGCGGGCTAGAGAGGGGTCAGCGGGAGTGCGGCGCCCACGCGGCGGCGCCTCAACTCGATATGGGAATCAGCCGATATAGAAGGTTTGTGGCTGCTTGCCAGCTTTGACCAGCGGGCTTATACTGGATGATGAGCTCGAATTTCTGATCCCGTATCGAGGGGATGAGTCCCGGGGGCGCCCTGAGCCCGGCGCCTCGGCGGAAACGTCCGGAATTCCATGCCCCTCAGAGGGAAGCGGCGATGTTCTACGGCATGTTTCTGCGCGGCCGGCCGGCGGAGGCCCTGCGCGCGGAAATCGACATCTCGCCGCAACTTCTCCGCAGATGGATGCGGAATCGCGACTTCGACCCGTCGTTTCGCGAGGACCTCCGGCACATGTATTTCTACCGCAAGCAAGTGCTGGCGATTTTCGAGTCCCTGGTGGCCAGCGACCGCTCGAATCGCGACCGCGAATAGGCTCTTTCCTGGTTCGAACCCATCAAGCAAGGACAGCAGCCGGGTTGCTAATGCCGCGTGCGCTTGACTTTCTTGGGAATCTTCACCCGCAGCGCCTTATCGGGCAACTTCGAGTTCAGCACGATGTCGGTGTATGTAAACAGGCGATAGTCGCCGGGGTTTTGCTCGTAGAGCTTCTGCTGAACGCATTGCCAGCTCTGTTTCGAAACCCACATGTCGAGGCGGGGGATGTCGCTGCGCAGCTTCTCGGATTTGGGAACCAGTTCCAGTGTCACGGCCGGGCCGGCGGGGGCTTCCCCTTCGCCCGTCAAACGGACCTGATAGTTCTTGCTGAGGAACTTGCCTGTCGTGCCGAAACCCAGCCGAAAAATCTGATTGAACATATCGCGGTGTTTCAACAGATTGAACTCTTCCACGGTGGCGGCCTTGGGCCGGTAGATCTCCGCCTTATCTCCGTTCACCATTAGGAAATAGGGGTAGGGTTCGCGGAAATCGATCAGCATGCGGATCTTGTTGTTCTTTTCCAGCCGCACCGCGATCACGCCCGTCTCGACGCTTTTTTCTTCGAGCAAGGCAGTGTATTTTACCCGGGAGATGCGGGCCGTCATACTCTTGAAACCGGCGGCGCCGCGGTCCATGTTGGAGAGAATGGTCTGGAGGTCGAGAGCGGCCGCGGGCCGGGACAGGCCGGCGAGCAGCAGCAGGAGAACGAATTTTTGCATAAGAAAGGCCTGCACTCAGGACGACGGCTCCGGGGGAGCCGCGGTTACGGTCCTGCTGTAAACTCAACAGCTTGCCATGCCCGCTAGGGTCGCGCGTAGACGAGATACGCCGTCACCTCACCGCTTGCACCGGCGCTGGGCCGCGTCTCGATAATCTGGAAGGATTTCCCGGTCCTCCGCCGCAAGAGTTCCTGGAGCTTCTGCTCCCGCTCCTCGGCCCGCAGCTCGCCGATCGCCGACTGCTCGACGAGGAAAACTCTGGTCCCTTGGCCATCGTTCATCGATTCCACCTGACGGATACTCGGCAAACGGGCACTCGGCGAACGGGGCCCGTCGTGAAACATGCCACGGGGCGTCAGGAAGATGAAAGCCAGGATGGCGGCCGCGATCAGGTCATACTGCCACGAGCCCCGCCGGTAGTTCCAGAACAACACCGGCCGGATGGCGAGCCATAACTTCGTGAGCATGCTGATATTTTATCGTAGAATGAGGTTCGATTCCCAAGCGGAGGCCTATGTTGCGAAGCACACTCATCCGATTCGGCCAGAGAAGCCGCCAGTGGCTGCGCTGGGCCGCGCACGCCCAGTTGCTGCCCGTGCTCGAAAGCGGAGACGACCCCCTGATTGGCGGGCAGGCGGTGATCGAAGGCGTGATGATGCGGGCGCCGCATAGCTATTGCGTAGCCGTTCGCCGGCCCGATGGCGAGGTGGTGACGCAGGAGAGCGAAATCGGGAGACCTGCGGAGAAGCGCAAGATCTACGCCTGGTTCGGCGTGCGGGGACTGGCCACGATCGGACAGGCGCTGACGCTGGGATTCAAGGCCCTGCAGTTTTCAGCGGTGCAAGCGGTGGAAGAAGAGCCCGGCGGCGGTACTGGCACAGGGGCAGGGGCGGAAGACGTTTCCAAGACGGGCGAGCTGTCTAAGTGGCAGATGGCGCTGAGCATCGCCTTCTCGCTCGGTTTCTTCGTTTTCCTCTACAAGTTCGTGCCTCTGGTTCTGACGACTCAGCTGCAGGAATACGCGCCGTGGCTGGGGGGTAATGTACGGTTCAGCGTCGTGGACGGCTTGATCCGCCTGGCGATCTTCTTGACGTTCCTGGGGCTGGTCTCGCGCATGGACGACATTCGCCGGGTGTTCCAGTATCATGGCGCCGAACACAAAGTGGTGTTCAATTACGAATCGGGCCAGCCGGTGGAAGTGGGCAAGGCGCAAGAGTTTACAAGGTTTCATCCGCGCTGCGGCACGAGTTTTCTGATGGTGGTGATGATCGTGAGCATCGCCGTCTATGCGCTGTTGCCCTTGGAAGGCTTCGCGGCGCGGATGCTGAGCCGGGTCGTGATGCTGCCGGTGATCGCGGGGATCAGCTACGAGGTGATCCGTTTCGCCGCGCGCCGGGGAACGAGCGTGATGGCCTGGCTGGTCGCGCCCGGACTTTGGCTGCAGCGCATCACCACCAAGGAGCCGTCCGACGACCAAGTCGAGATTTCGATCCGGGCGCTCGAAGGCGCCATGAAGATCGAGGAAGCGCAAGGCGGCCGGCTGGTGGTCTCGTAAACGCCCGAGGCGGAGCATCCCCATGGAAGGACTCAAGAAGCTAGAGGAACTCGAGGGCCGCTATCAGGAACTTTCCGACAAGATGGCCGACCCGGCCGTTGCCAGCAACGCGAACAAGTACAAGGAAGTCGCCAAGGCGGCGGCGGAACTGGCCGGAGTCGTCGAAAAGTTCAAGAAGTGGAAAGCACTGCGGGCGGACATCGAATCCACCCGGCCGATGCTCGACGAGCCCGATCCGGAGATGGCCCAGATGGCCCGCGAGGAACTCGCTGAGCTGGAGAAGAGTCAGCAAGAGATCGAGGGCGAGATCCGCTTGCTGCTGATGCCCAAGGATCCCAACGACGAAAAGGGGGTCGTGCTGGAGGTGCGGGCCGGCACCGGAGGCGATGAGGCCACGCTGTTCGCCGCCGAGATCTTCCGCATGTATGCGCGCTATGCCGAGGCGGAAAAATGGAAGGTCGAGATCACTTCGATTAACGAGACCGGCGTCGGCGGCTGCAAGGAAGTCATCGCGCTGATCACCGGAAACCGCGTCTACAGCAAGCTCAAGTTCGAAAGCGGCGTGCACCGGGTGCAGCGGGTTCCGCGCACCGATACCCAGGGACGCATCCATACCTCGGCGGTCACCGTCGTCGTCATGCCGCAGGTCGATGATGTGACGGTGGTGATTGAACCCAAGGACATTCGTGTCGACACCTATTGCTCGTCGGGACCCGGCGGACAGTCGGTCAATACGACCTACTCGGCCGTGCGCATTACGCATTTGCCCACCGATTTGGTCGTAACGTGCCAGGACGAAAAGTCGCAGATCAAGAACCGAGCCAAGGCCCTGCAGGTGTTGCGTTCGCGGCTCTATGAAATCGAGCTGGAAAAACAGAATGCGCAGCAGAGCCAGGAGCGGCGGAGCATGGTTCGCAGCGGCGACCGAAGCGAGAAGATCCGCACCTACAACTTCCCTCAAAACCGTGTGACCGATCATCGTATCGGACTGACGCTGCATCAATTGGATCTGATTCTGGACGGCGGACTGGACCCGCTGGCCAATGCGCTGACGGCTTACTTCCAGGCGGAACTGCTCAAAGGAGAACAAGACGCCGCCTGAGGGGTTGCCTGGCCGGCCGCGCCTTTTTGCCCATGTCTGGTACCGCTAGAGAATTTTCAGTGATAATGTAAACGGCTCTTGTGGTATCTTCGGCTTCGCTTGCATGCCGATGGCGAAAGCTTATTCGGATGATTTGCGTCGTAAGCTGATCGAGGCGCATCAAGCGGGAGAGGGAAGTCTAGAGACGCTGGCCCGGCGATTCCACGTCAGCGTCGGCTGGACCAAGAAAGTGTCGGCGACTTTCCGGCGGACAGGCAGCCCGGCGCGGCCGCCGAGCGGTCCGCCCGGACGCCGCGGCCGGTTCGGGCCCGCAATCCAGCAACAACCGCGGCAGTGGACCGGCGAACAACCCGACCTGACCTTGCACGAGTTGCAAGCGCGGCTGCGCGGCCAAACGGGCATGGCCGCCAGCATTGGGCGCCTCTGGAGCCTGCTGCGGGAAGGAACCCTTGGCGGCTGGCGAACGTTGACGATTCGGGGCGCGATGCGCCGAGGCGGAAGGGTGGCCGCGATGACGATCGAAGCCGCCACGGACGGCGATATTTCCCTGGCCTTTCTCGAGCCGGTTTTGTGTCCGCGGTTGCGCCGGGGCGATGTGGTGGTAATGGACAATTTGGCGGCTCACAAAGTCGCCGGGGTTCGTGAGCGAATCGAGGGGGTGGGCGCTGAACTGCTGTATTTGCCACCCGATTCACTGGACTTCCACCCGATCGAGTCGTGCTGGGCAGAGGTCAAACCACGGCTGCGCGTCGCCCAAGCGCGGTCCCTGAGCAGGTTGGAATCCTGCCTCGACCAAGCCCTCGCCGCCGTCACTGCCCAAGCCATTCCGGCTTGCTTTCGCCATTGCGGTTACGGTCTGTGATAGGTGTGAAACCGGGCCAGCCTAGTTGCGTTTCTCATTCTGTCTTCGGTGCTGGCTGCTCAGAGCCCCGAGTATGACCTGCTGCTGAAGGGCGGGCATGTCCTCGACCCGAAGAACGGCGTCGATGCCGTTCGCGACCTGGCTATCGCCGACGGGCGCATCGCCGCCATCGAGCCGGAGATCCCTTCTTCCAAGGCAAAGAAGACTCTCGACGCCGAGGATCTCTACGTAACGCCCGGCCTGATCGACTCGCACTTTCACGCCTTCGCCGGCACGGAGAACTCCTCCATCACCGCGGGTCTTTCCAGCATCTTCCCCGACCATGTGACTTTCGGTTCCTGCGTGACGACCGTGGTCGATGTCGGATCGTCGGGCTGGCGAAGAAACACTCCGATGTCGTCGTCGGCATCAAGTCGGCTCACTGGCGGGCGCCCAACTTTCTCTCGGTGCGCAAGGCCGTGGAAGCGGGCACGCTGGCCGGTATCCCCGTGATGGTGGACTTCGGCTACTTTCTCGCCGCCCGCCCCTATGAACAGATGGTGCTTGAGATTCTTCGTCCGGGAGACATCTCGACTCACATGTACCGCTGGCCCTCGCCGCTGCTGGATGAAAATGAAAAGCTGCGGCCCTATCTCCTCAAAGCGCGCGCACGGGGTGTAAAGTTCGATGTCGGCCACGGCAGTGGCAGCTTTCACTTCCGCAACGCCGAGCCCGCCGTCCGGCAGGGCTTCTGGCCCCACTCCATCTCCACTGACTGGCATCGCGGCTCGAACAACGGGGCCATGATCGATATGACGACGATGATGTCGAAGTTTCTCGCCCTGGGCGTGCCGCTCGCCGAGGTCGTGCGCCAATCGACGGCCAATCCCGCTTCGCAGGTGAAGCATCCCGAACTGGGCCAGATCGCCGTTGGCGCCGAGGCCGATATCGCCCTGTTGCGATTGGACGAGGGAAAATTCGGCTATCTCGACGGCCGGGGCGGGCGAATCGAAGGTTCCCAGCGGCTCGGCTGCGAGATGACCATCCGGGCGGGACGAGGCGTCTTCGACTTCAACGGCCGGGCGGGACGGCCCTGGCGCGAGGCGAAGATCAAGTGTCCTACGCGGTAGCTCGCGGGGATACCTACAGCGCAGGCGCAAATTCCACGACCGCCACCGACGATAGGCCGCGCTTGCCGAACTCGTCCTCCGGGACGAGTTCCAGCCGATTCCGGCCCGGCTTCAGATCCCAGGCGAAGCTAGCCCCGACTTGGCGCCAGTCGCCTTCGCCGACCTTTGCCAGATAGCGCTGGAAGAACGGCTGGCTGTTGCCGCACTCGACTTGAAGGGTCGTCTCGCCGCTACGCGTGAGGCGCAATGAGGCTTGATTGAGCGTCCACCAGAAGTCTCGTTCGCGAGTGTGCCACGCACTGGGCGTATTCTCGGGCGTGGCTTCGGGCAGCGGAGTTTGCTCGTCGAGGTAGAGGGGGAACCCCCCGTATCCTTCGGCGCCCCAACCGAAGAAGTCGAAGCGAGGCTCGGGCTGTGAGTGCCAGTTGTTGCGCGGCGTCAACTGCATCCAGCCGGCGGTCATGTAGCCGTGGTCCCATTGCCAGTCCCAGACCGATTGCTTGCCGTAGGTATAGTTGCCGGTCATGCAGGCGATCGGATGCTTGCCTCGCAGCTTGCCGAGCCGCTCTTCGTTGAAGTGACGGCCGCGCTGCTGGACTTCGTCCGGCTGGAGGGCCGTCTTCAAATAGATGCGGTGCATTTCGATCAGACTCAGCGGCTCGCCGCTCTGCTGATCGGCGTAATAGGTGTCAAGCGATGGATCGAAGAATACCCACTTGCCCAGCTCGTCAATCCAGATTTCGGGGACCTCATGACTGGTGTCTCGCACGCCGTGGATGGCCCAATGCCGCCCTTGCCAGCCCAGCGCCGAGGCGACCGTGAGCATGACCTCGCAGTAGCTCATGCAATGCCCAAAGATCGTGCCTCCGCCCCGCTCGGCGAGAACCCGGCGAATGTGCCACGGATACGGCCCGTCGCCCCGCCAGCCCTCGTGCCTGTCGTTGGGCCGCCGTGCCACCCAGCGCATCAGTGCATGGAGTTTGCCGAATTCCGTCTCCTTGCCGGCGATCACCTTGTCGAGTCCGAAGGTCTCGCGTAACCAGATGAGATCCTCCTGATCCCGGCGCTCGTAGCCGAACTCGAGCGGCGAGGAAACGATCCGCTGTACGCCATCGGAAACCAGACGTACCGTCCCGCCCTCGGGCCTCGGGCGGGCCAAGCGATACGACAGCTTGACCGACTCGAGCGCCGGTACAATCTCAGCATCCGTGGTGGCCAGCTCGACGCGGACCTGAGCGTAGCGGCCTTCCGGTTCGATCACCCCAGCCGCGGGCATCCAGTCGCTCCAAGTGCCCGGCGCCTGGAAGTACGTCGTGCCGGTACGAACCTGTGTCGTCGCTCGCGAGCCCTCGGGGACCGTCGCCTTGGCGGTCACGGCCAAGCCCGATACGCTCGCCCCAGTCGCGAGTATGCCGTCGCCACCAAGATCGAGAACATCGGTCGTAACCACGCCGCGACGGCCGTCGTTCCAGTAACGGGTGTCGAGAGCGAGCCGGTCCCGGTCGAATAATGCGGCGGTGGCCTCGAATCCGCCATGGAGGTCCGTGGCCGAAAGCACTCGCTGGGTCGGTGTAGCGCTGTGCATCCCCGCGCCGCCGCAACCCAACGACGCGATCAGCATGAGTAGCCCGGTGAAGTGCCAACACCCTCCGGCGGTCCCGAGCGGCATCCCCGCATGCCGGGTCTCGTGACTAGCTTGGACGAGGCGGGCCGTGGCTTGCGCGCTTATAGTTCAACCTTAGCGAAACCGGCGAGGCTTCCGGCGCGGTTGCGCTACAATGTTGCGCTACAAGGCTGCGCCACGATGCTGCGCCACGATGCTGCGCCACGATGCTGCGCCACGATGCTGCGCCACGATGCTGCGCCACGATGCCGCGCTACGATCTTGCGCTTGCGCGGGCCGGCAAGACGCGGCGAAGGAAACAACCATGGCAAACGAGACCGCGGTGGAACTGGCGACTTCCAACCTCCGCTTTGGACCCGGCGCGACGAGGGAAATCGGTATGGATCTTGCCGATCAGGGCATCCGCCGGGTGATGCTGCTCACTGATCCAACCGTGGCGTCGCTGCCGCCGGCCGGGGTCGTTCGTGAATCGCTGGAGCAAGAAAATATCTCCTACGCTTTGTACGACCAGGTCCGCGTCGAACCGACCGATGCATCCTTTCAGGACGCGATTCAGGCCGCCTCCGCCGAGCCCTTTGACGCCTTTGTCGCCGTGGGAGGAGGCTCGACCATGGATACGGCGAAGGCCGCGAATCTCTACTCGAGCTATCCAGCCGACCTGCTGGACTATGTGAATCCGCCGATTGGCAAGGGCCTGCCGGTTCCAGGCCCGCTCAAACCGCTTTTCGCCATTCCAACGACGGCGGGTACCGGAAGTGAAACCACCGGTGTCGCGATCTTTGACTTGCTGGAGATGCACGCCAAGACGGGTATCGCCCACCGCGGGCTCAAGCCGACCCTGGGCATTGTCGACCCGGAGAACACTCGCACCTTGCCACCGGAAGTGGCTGCTTCGACTGGGCTCGACGTGCTCAGCCACGCGATCGAATCCTATACCGCGATCCCCTACACCGAGCGGCCCCGGCCCGATCGTCCCCATCTGCGCCCGGCCTATCAGGGTTCGAATCCGATCAGCGATCTGTGGTCGCTCGCGGCGCTGCGCATGGTGCGGGAGTATCTCCAGCGAGCGGTCGAGGATCCCGGCGATGACCAGGCCCGCGGCATGATGCTGCTGGCGGCCTCGTATGCCGGTGTCGGTTTCGGCAATGCCGGAGTCCATCTGCCGCACGGGATGTCCTATCCCGTCTCGGGCATGGTGAAGGGCATGGCGAAGGCGTATCAGCCGCCAGGCTACGCCGTGGACGGCCCCTTGGTCCCTCACGGCATATCCGTCATTCTGAACGCGCCAGCGGTGTTCCGATTCACCGCCTCAGCCTGTCCTGAGAGGCATTTACAGGCCGCTGAAGCCCTCGGCGCCGACATTTCCAGCACTCAGGCCCAAGACGCCGGCAAAATGCTCGCCGACACCATTGTTGGCTACATGCGGCGGCTGAAGATCCCCAACGGTTTACAGGCGCTTGGTTACGGCGCGGCCGACATTCCGGCGCTGGTCGAAGGCACGCTGCCACAACAACGAGTGACCAAACTTTCGCCGCGTCCGGCGGGCCCGGAAGAGTTGGCGAAACTGTTCGAGGAAGCTCTTGTGGCGTGGTAATTGCGGAATGTTCGGCGCCCGGGCTGGCGTTGGAGCGTCAGCGCACGGCCGTGATTTGCACTTGTTCGAGCTGGCTCTGCACCACTTGCACCGTCGTGCGCGCCGGCGGGTTCGTGGGGAAGAACTTCTGGAAAACCTCGTTCATCTCGGTCATCTGCGAGTCAACGTCCTGTAGATAGACGTGGGCATCGACGACGTTTTCAAGATCCATTCCAGCGAGGCGGAGAATGCCGCGAATGCCCTCGATCGAGTCGGTCATCTGCTCGGTGAGCGTGTCTCCCTTGCCGGATTTTCCCGACGTCCAGAGGGTCGGTCCGGAAAGAACGCCGCCGTTGGATGACGTTGGGCTGGTGGGCCGGGAACCAGGAACCACCCGGCCTTTGTTGGCCAGATCGCGCGTCGCAATGAAGGTGATCTCGACGCTGATCGTTCCGGGAAGCTTCGAGAGAGCAAAGCTGGCCCGGCTCGGCGCGGTCCCAATCGGGAAAGAGTCTTTGTAGACCGAGTTTAGCTTTCCGTAGGTCGGCCCTTGGTAGCCTTCCGGATCGAGAAAATAGACGTTCACAAACATCGCGTCTTCGTGTTTCAGGCCTCCGGCTTTCAAGATATTCCCGATCGTTTCCATTGTCTGCTTGGTCTGCTCTTCGATCGATTCGGGGACTTTGTTCGTCTTGGGATTTCGGCCGCCGCTGCCGGAAACATAGAGCGTATCGCCGGCCCAGACACCGGGCCGGTAGGGGCCCATCGCGGTTGGAATGGACCCGGCCGGCGGGATAAGAATCTTGATCTTCGACTTGTCGGCGTAGGCGATGCAGCTCACCTCGAGATGGGCGCCGCCCGGCAGTCCGGGCATTTCGAGTGTCGTCCGCGCCGGATAGTGGTCCGGGCCGAAGTAGCCGCCATAGGTCTCGTTCATGGGCTTGTAGTTGCCCATGTCGTCGAGTTGCACGTGGCAGGAGACGACGTTCGAATAATCCATGCCGGCGGCGCGGAGCACATGGCCCATGTTGTCCATCGCCATTTTCGTCTGCGCCACGATGCCTTCGGGTTGCTCGCCGGTTTGCGGATCACGGTCGATCTGCCCCGAGATATAAAGCGTCTCGCCCACGAGCACTCCAGGGGAGTAGGGTTTGCCCGCCTTGAATTCGTCTGGATAGATGATCCGCCGCTCGACCTCGAAGTGATCGCCGGCGGGCAGAACGCCCGCACACAACACGAAACAGACAACCATGAACGCTGCTTGCTTGAACTTCATGACGGTTCTCCCCTGTTCTATGTAGCGGTTTCCCTGTAGCGGTGTCTCTGTAGCGCTCTAGCGGACCGCGATCATCGAAATCTCTTCCAGCACCTTCTCCCGCGGGCCGCTCTCGATCACTTGCAGCGTCGTCCGCACGGGCGGGCTATTGGGAAAATATTCGCGGAACAACTCGGTCATCTTCGGCATGTCGTCGAGATTCTTCAGATAGACATTCGTGCTGACTACGTTCTCAAAGCCCATGCCGGTGAGCTTGAGACTGTCGAGCTGGTACTGCATCGACTGCCGGAACTGCGACTCGATGTCATCGCCGGCCCGGCCCGCGGATTTGGCCGACAGGAACAGCCGGTCTCCATCGAGCGTGCCCGGAACCGCCGTGTGCCCCGGCCGCATGTAGTGCGGAATCACGCGGCCCTTGGCCGCAAGATTGCGGGTGGCGACGAAGGTGATCTCGGTGCTGATGGTTCCCGGCAGCCGCGTGAGGCAAAAGCTGGCGCGAGCCGAGGCGCGCCCGAGTTCGAAATAGTCCTTGTAGACCGAGTTCAGCTTGGCGTAATTCTCCGGTCCCAGATAATAGGGATTGACCATGATCGTGTTCTCGAATCCGAGCCCCGCAGCTTCGAGGATTGCGCCGATCGTGTCGAGAGTCTGCTTGGTTTGCCCCTCGATGGTCTCGGGCACTTCGCCGGTCTTCGGGTTCCGTCCGCCTTGGCCGGAAAGATAGAGCGTGTCGCCGGCCCAGACGGCGGGTGAGTAGGGGCCCATGGCGGGCGGCGTCGCGCCCTCGGGCGGCGTCACGGTCTCGATGCGGGACGCATCTTTGAACGCCACGCAAGTAATCTCAAGGTGCGAACCGGCGGGCAGTCCGGGGAACTCCAGCGTCGTTCGCGCCGGGTAGCTGCCCTCTTTGAAATAGCTCCCGTAGACGGCGTTCATGCCCTTGTAATTGTCCATGTCGTCGAGCTGGACATGGCACGATACGACGTTGTCGTAATCCATCCCGGCGTCGCGCAGCACATAGCCCATATTCTTCATCGTCATGTGCGTCTGGTCTTCGATCGTCTCGGGCTGTTCGCGGGTTTGCGGGTCGAGGCTTACCTGCCCGGCGATGTAGAGCGTGTCATCCACCAGCACACCGGGGCTGTAGGGCTTGCCCGCGGGAAACTCCGCCGGATAGATGAACTCGCGCTCGACCTTGAATTTCGGCGCGGCGGCCGGCGGCTCCCCGGCTTGCGGGGCGCAGGCGACGGACAGCGCGATCAACAGAACGAGGGCCACAACGGAAGTTTTCACAGCGAATCTCCCCATACTCGGTTTTGCTGGACTAGATTACCAAATCCGCGCTGTATCAGGCATCCACGGCGATACGCGCAACACCGGATCGCGGGTGGTCCTCACTGAATGTGTAGGCATTGGCGTTAACGAGCAGGAGATCGCCCGGCGGCGGGGGCGGCGCGGAACAGTGGAGTGTCGCCGCGAGGCAGAAGATCAAAAGACCAAACAAAACCAACTCGTTCGCGCGCAACACCATCGGCCCCTTGGAAGCAGACTGCTTCCAAGTATAGAAGGAATCGGTGCAGCGGGAACCAGAGGCGTTGGGAGGCCGGCCCTCGCTTGCGGCTAGAGGTTCCCTCGCCTTGGAAGAAGCGATTCCGCGGGGGCCGTAGCTAGACTGGGTCGGTCGCCGCGGCCAGGGTCGGGACCGAGAGCAGACCGATCTCCCGCAGGTGTTCGATCAGTTCGGCGGCTTCTTCGGTGCGGATGAAAAAGCCATACTTGAGCATGTCCTTGGCCTCTTTCTGAGAAGCGCCATATTCGAGACTCAGCCGCGCGCACACGCGACCCGAGGCAAGATGGACTCCGACGTACCAACCTTCCTCGTCGCGAAAGACGCCGAGCCGCAGTGAGAGGCCCTGGTACTCGAAACGCCCTTCCGTACCCCGGGCCTGAATCAACTCCACGCCGGATTCTCGATAGGTCGTCATCGCCTTCCTTCCTAGCCCTATATGCTTCGAGGGGTTGCCGGTACTAGTTCGGCCACTCGGCGCCCTAGATGATCTGCCTTCTTATCCTGTCTCCAGTATCGCAGATTCGTCACCGAGCGAGCGCCGAGGCGGATCCGTGCTGTTGAGCTTGCCGGCAATGACGGGCCTGGGAGGCAAGAAGGGTATGGGGACCCGATGGCAAAGGCGCGGCAATAGAGCGGGGAGGTAGCAAGGCAGCGGGTCTCCGCGAGGCGCGCGCCACGGGGGGCTAGGGGATCAATAGCGGTAGAGCCAGCGGGCTTTCTCGAGTACTTTCTCGACGTTCGGCAGGAAGGCTTCTTCCAGAGGCGGGCTGAAGGGAACGGGAGTATCGGCGGCGGCGATGCGAACGAGCGGGCCGTCGAGCGAGTCGAAGGCGTGTTCGCCGATGATGCCGGCCAACTCGCCGCCCAGCCCGCCGGTAAGCGTGTCTTCGTGCAGCAGAATCACCTTGCCGGTCTTGCGGGCCGTGGCCAGAACGGCTTCACGGTCCAGCGGCGCCAGAGTGCGAAGATCGAGCACTTCGATGTCGATTCCCTCGGCGGAGAGTTTCTCGGCTGCCTCAAGCGCCAGGTGAACCATCCAGCCGTAAGTGATGATGCTCAAGTGGGCGCCTTCGCGCTGGATAGCCGCCTTGCCCAGCGGCACGATGTAGTCCTCGCTGGGAAGTTCCTCTTTGATGCTGCGATAGAGGCGCTTGTGTTCGAGAAAAATCACCGGATCGTTGTCGCGGATGGCGGCCTTGAGCAGTCCCTTGGCGTCGCGCGCGGTCGCCGGCTCGACGACCTTCAAGCCGGGCGTGTGGACGTAGGGCATCTCCGGGTTCTGGGAATGGAACGGGCCGCCGTGGATGCCGCCTCCGGTGGGCGCGCGGATGACCATGGGAACCGAGGCTCCCCAGCGGTAGCGGCACTTAGCCGCGAAGTTCGTGATCTGATCGAAGGCGCAGCCCATGAAATCGGCGAATTGCATTTCCACGACCGGACGCAGTCCGTTGAGCGCCGCGCCGGTGCCGGCCCCGATGATCGCCGACTCCGAGAGCGGAGTGTCGATCACGCGGCGCTCGCCAAACTCATCGAGAAGACCCTTGGTGACCTTGAACGCGCCGCCGTAGACGCCGACATCCTCGCCCATCACAAATACCGACTCATCCCGCCGCATCTCTTCGAAGAGGCCTTCGCGAATCGCTTCCAGGTATGTTGTTTGCGCCATGGGGTCCGTGGTGAGGCCTCGGTTGTGTTTCGGTATTCGGGCGCGCAAGAGCGGCGTTGTCGCGCGGTCGTGGCTAGCTCTGCTCGTATACGTTGTCTTCGAGCGTGCCGGGCTCGGGATGCGGTTGGGCCAAGGCCCACTCGACGGCGTCGTCGATTTCCTCGAGAATGCCTTGCCGTATTTCCTTGAACTCGGACTCGGAGGCCCAGCCGCGCTCCACCATGTGCTTCTGTAGCCTCAGGATCGGGTCCTTCCTCGACCATTGCTCGCGCAATTCCCGCGGCACGTAGTCGGCGGCGTCGTGAGCCGAATGGCCGGCGACGCGGAAGGTCTTGCACTCGATCATGTAGGGGCCGGCCCCGGCCCGCGCGTGCGCTATGGCCCGGCGCGTCGCGTGATAGATGGCGATCACATCGTTGCCGTCAATCACTTCCGCGACGATACCGTAAGCGGGTGCGCGGTCGGCTATGTTTTCGATCGCCATTTGCTGGTTGAGCGGCGTCGAATAGGCGTACTGATTGTTGTTGCAGAGATAGACGATCGGGAGTTTTTGCACGGCGGCGAAGTTGATCCCTTCATGCCAGTCGCCGCGGCTGCTGGCCCCGTCGCCCCAGTAGTTGAATACGACGCCGGGCTCGCCGCGATACTTCATCGCAAGCGCGATTCCCGAGGCGACCGGGATGCTCGCCCCGATGCTGCTGATAATGGGAAGAAGACGCTTCTGCGCACTGCCCATATGCATGTTGCCGTCGCGGCCGCCGGTCGGTCCGGCCGCCCGGCCCAGGTACTGCGCAAGAATCTCGCGCGCCGTCATGCCGCGAATGAGCAACGCGGCCATGTCGCGATGCGACGGGCAGACGTAGTCGTTGGGTTCGGAGAGAATGGCGCTGCCGACGGGAATCGCCTCTTGCCCGCGCCCGGTATAGCAGCCGCCGAGGATCTTGCCTTGCCTGTAGAGTTTTCGTTCGATGCGGTCTTCCAGCTCCCGCATCATTGCCATGTAGTAGAGAAATCGGTTGGCTAGCTCTGGAGTGATTTCGTGGATCGTTGATGCGGTCGCTGTAGCACTCATCCCAACAATGGACACTATCGTACCCGGAGGCGAATTGCAACCACCACCCCTACGTGGAACAAGAGCTCTATTCCGGGCCCTCTGGACCCCGCTGGGGCTAAACGATTCCATGCGGAGGAGTTGCGGGCTCCAGGGCGTCTTTTGGCCAGCCGAAATGGATTTTCCTGCTTGATCCGGCACTGCTGCTTCTGGTGGTCAGGCGCCGGTGGACGGGGGTGAAACCGTGGCCGGGGCCGTGCTAAACTCATCCCGAAACCGAAAGCTTCCGAGGCGGGAACAATCATGGGACACCATCACCACGACGGCAATTCACAGCATGGCGACGCACACAGTCGCCGGAAGTTTCTGCACCGAATGGTCGGTTCGTCGCTCGTCCTCGGGCTGGTTCCTGGCGCTCAGGGTCTGCTCGAGGCGCAGAGCCGCCGGTCACGCAAGTACGATCTCTTGATCAAGGGCGGCAAGCTGGTCGACCCGGCGCAAGGGATCTCGATGAACCAGGATGTCGCCATCTCGGGACGCAAAGTCGTCAAACTCGCCCAGAACATCCCCGAATCCGATGCTTTTCATGTCCTGCGGGCGCACGGCAAAATCGTTACGCCCGGGCTGATCGACATGCACGTGCATCTTTACGACGGCGTGACGCCGCTGTCGATTCCCTGCGACCCGAACCACATCGCCAAGGGCGTCACCACGGTGGTGGATGCCGGTTCGGCCGGTGCGCATACGTTTCCAGGCTTCCGCAAATACGTCATCAATCAGGCCGACACCCGCGTCCGGGCGATGCTCAACATCTCGGTGATCGGCCAGTCCGCGCTCTCGCGCGACAATGTCTGGGGCGAGCTGCTCGAGTTGCGCTATGCGAATCCGAAACTTACCGCCGCTACGATTGAGAAACATCGCGATGTGATTTTGGGAGTGAAAATCCGGCTGACACGCAACATCGCCGGTGAGCATGACCTCAAGGTGCTCGGCATGGCCCGGGAGGCGGCCGACGCGGTGAAACTGCCGCTGATGATTCATATTGGCGGCTCGCATTCGCCGTTGAAGGACTTGCTGGCCATGCTCAAGAAGGGCGATATCGTGACGCATAGTTTCCGGGGCGGCGACGGAGGCATTCTCGATGACAGCGGACGCATCTTGCCGTCGGTGCACCAGGCCCTTGCCCGCGGCGTGCATCTCGATATTGGCCATGGCGCCGGAAGCTTTTCGTTCGATACGGCGGAGAAGGCGCTCGCGCAGGACGTGCTGCCCGGCACGATCTCCAGCGATGTTCACCAGTGGAATGTGAACGGGCCGGTGTTCGATCTCGCCACCACGCTGTCGAAGTTCATGCAGCTCGGGCTCAGCCTCGATCAGGTCATCGAGCGGGCCACCAAGAATCCGTCGCTGATTCACGGTCAGTTCAAGGGCCTGGGCACGCTGAGAGTAGGCGCCGAGGCCGACGCCGCTGTGTTCTCGCTCGACGAAGGCGATTTCGTCTTCACCGACGCCCTCGGCGCCACCCGCATCGGGCATCAGCTTCTGCGGCCAGTCGCTACGGTCAAGGCCGGGCATCTTTATGGGATGGCTTCTATTCCCGTGGAGCGACTGTAGAGAAGCGGAACGCCGGTTTCAGGGAAGCGGAACAGAACCCACCGTGATGCCACGACTACGCTATGCCGTTTTCCTGGCGCTTTGCTCGCTTGGCTGCTCCGCCACCGGGCAGAACATCCGTTCCCTCACCATTCTCCATACCAGCGACCTTCATGCGCGGTTCTTGCCCGACGCCGAGGGCAGAGGCGGCTTTGCTTACGTCGCGGGCGCGATCCAACAGGAAAAAGCGAAAGCGCATGGCTCGACGCTTGTTCTCCACGCCGGCGATTTCGTGCAGGGCTCGCCGGTCTCGACGATCTTTGAAGGCTTGCCGGTCTGGGAGGTGGCGAACCATTTGGGAATCGATGTCAATACGCTCGGAAACCACGAGTTTGACTACGGCTGGCGGAAGATTCCCGAGTTTCTCGCCCGAGCCCGCTTCCCCACCGTCAGCGCCAATGTCGTCAACGATCAAGGACGCCTGCTTACCGAGAAACCCTACGTGATTCGCGAAGTTAACGGCATGCGTATCGCCGTGATCGGCGCTCTCACCGCCGACCTTCCCAAGATCACCAAGACCGAATTTCGCGGCCCCTGGAAAGCTTTGCCGGTCGCCAAGACCGTCGAGCCTCTCGCCGCGCGGCTGCGGCCGGACGTGGATCTGGTCGTGTTGCTTTCCCACACTTTCGATTACGAGGACGACGAAGTGCTTCAGACCGCCAAGTCGGTCGATGTCATCGTCGCCGGCCACAACCACGGCGGGCAAGAAGAGGTCAAGGTGGTTGATGGCCGGATCTGCGTCAAGGTGCGGTCCTACGGCCGCGAGTTGGGGCGGCTCGATTTGTGGGTGGACGTTGCGAACAAACGGGTTGTCTCTTACCAGTGGCAAAAGCTTCCCATCCACAAGGATATCTATCCGCCCGATGAGGTCGTCGCGAAACTGGTCGATCACTGGGAAGCGAAGGTTTCAGAGATCGTCGACGTGCCGATCGGCCGCTCGGGGCGGCGGCTGGGCTCGCGCGATCTCAAACCGCTGATTGAACGAACCATGGCTCGCGCCGCCGGCGCCGACTTGGCGTACATGAACCGGGGAGGGATCCGCGACGCGCTGCCGGAGGGCGAAGTTCTGGCGCGTCACGTCTGGAACATCTTGCCCTTCGGCAACTCGATCTATGTCGGGAGTTTCCTGGGCAAGGATCTTCCGAAAGAAGTCCGTGGCGGCCAGAACATTGATCGCGATCGCAACTATGTCGTAGCCACGAACAGCTTCATCGGCGACCGCTGGAGGGAGCAGGGTTCCGCCTTGCGAGACACAGGAGAGCTGGTCAGAGACGTGGTGATCGAATCGATTCGAAATCGCCGCTTCCTTGCCAAGTGACCACCACGGGCTGCTTGAGTCGGCAACGGCGCCCTAGCCCGATCGCAAGTCGAGCACGCGGGCCGCGTTGCCGTAAACGATCTTACGGAAGACCTCTTGCGACGGTGCAAGCCGCTTTAGCGCCGCCAGCGAGGAAGCGCCGATACACTTTCCGTCGTTGCGCCCGCCGCCCCGGCCGTCATGGCACGGGCAATCGGTGCCCCAAATCAGCTTGTCCTGATGGCGGCCGAGGAAGCCGCGGGTAAAATCCTCGTCCCGCGTAATCGCGTTGAGGCCCGATCCGGCGGCGAGGTCGCCGTACATGTTGGGGTAGTCAGCCAGTACACGGTCGGTGAGACCGCCCAGGCTGACCGGGCCTTTGGGATACATGTCCGCCGGGTCGAGACCGGCACCGATATTGCCCCACCAGCTTTGGGCATGGCCGATGAACGTCACTTCCGGGTAGTCCTCAAGGATCTTCGGCAAATTCTCGATCCCCAAATTGTAATTGCCGTGCTCGAAATGTATCAGCACGGGGACGTTCCTCTCCTTGGCCAAGTCGAAGATGCCCCGCATCTGTGGTGAGTCGAGCGGCAGCTTGAACTTCTGCTCGCCGATGCCAATCGCCCCCTGGTCGAGCCAGCTCGAAAGCGTCTCCACCGCGTTGGGCGCCGCGGAGTCGGCATTGGCGAACAAGAGAAAGCTTGCTGTGTCCGCCGCGGCAAGCAGGGCGCACTCGTCGTTGCCGCCGATTCGCTCCAGCAGCCAGCCGGCACCGGGCAGAAAGACGCTCTGGGTTACGGCCAGCGCCTTCTGATGCGCGACGAGCTGCTGGTGAGTGCGGCCCAGGTGACGTGCGTGCAGGTGCAGATCAAGAATCGGCTCGGCGGCAGGGGCGCCGTCTGGCGGCTGTTCCGCCCGAGGGGAGCCTCCGGCCGCGAGCGCGGCGGCGCCGAGAAAGCTGCGTCGCGTCATGTGGTTTGTCACTGGTCACCGCCGCCCGATATTGCCTGGCGACTGCGTGGCGCCGAAGCGTCATTATGATAGCGAACCGAAACGGGCCCTGGTCTCGGACCGGGGGGGCGGACGGGGCTGCTCTGGGCCGGCGCATCTGGGCCGGCGCATCTGGAAGTCTGCATACGAATGCGTGAGAAGTTGTCCGGGGGGAGGGGGACTCAGTATCATGAGCTATTCGGGCGAATACGAATCATGGCGAGAAAATTACGAGCGGGAGTTGTCGGTTTTACGGGCTATAGCGGCGCGGAGTTGGTGAAGATCCTCAGACGTCATTCGGGGGTGGAACCGGTCTTGCTCGAACATCGCAGCCAGTCCCCTGATGATATGGCCTTCCTCGCCCCCCAGATCGAACGTCTCCCGTGCAACGACGAAACGCTGAAAACAGGCGACTTGTCCATCGTTTTCCTCGCCACGCCGCATGAAGTTTCGCACGGCCTCGTGCCGAGGGTGCTCGACGCGGGCCTCAAGGTGGTCGATCTGAGCGGGGCCTTTCGTCTGCGGACGGTCGAGAACTATGAGCGCTGGTATCAGTTCAAGCACGAGCGTCCTGATCTTCTCAGCGAGGCCGCCTATGGGCTGCCCGAGTACTTTCGCGCCGTCACGAAGATCGCGCGGCTGGTCTCGAATCCCGGGTGCTATCCGACGGCGGCGAATCTGGCGCTGCGGCCCCTGGTGACCGCGGGAGTTCTCGACCGCGAGGCGGGAGTGATCTGCGACGCGAAGTCCGGGGTGAGCGGCGCGGGCAAGAAGCCTTCGGGGAAGACGCATTTTTGCGAAGTCACGGAAAATTTTTCCGCCTATGCGGTGCTCACGCACCGTCACGTGCCCGAAGTGCTGCTGACCTCCGACATCGAAGAACATGAATTGAGCTTCACCGCGCAACTGCTTCCGCTGCACCGGGGCATTCTCGAAACGATTTATGTCCGCACGGCCGAGGCGATGAATTACGAGGATATCGAAGCGCTCTACCGCAAAGTGTATGACGATGAGCCCTTCGTCCGGATTTTCCCCAAAGGCCGGCTGCCGGATCTGCAGAACGTGAACCACACGAATTTTTGCGACATCGGGATCGAAGCCGATCCCAAGACCCGCCGAGTGGTCATCGTGGCGGCGATCGACAATCTGGTAAAAGGGGCCGCCGGTCAAGCGGTCCAAAACATGAACATCATGCTCGGTTTCCCGGAAACCCAAGCCCTGCTCTAGCAGTCCGGCTTCTACGGCGGGTTGCTATGCCGGCCAGGTGACGTTCCGCCTCGCCGATTCTGGCCCTCCTATGAAACTGCTCATCAAGATCGGCGGAACGCTCATTGACAACGATGAGCGGCGAGACGCCATCGCGCCGGAAATCGCGGCCCTCGGCGCCCAGGCTCACCAATGTGTCGTTGTGCATGGCGGGGGGAAACAGCTCAGCCGCTACCTCAATGCACAGGGGATACGGAGCGAGTTTCGCGGCGGCTTGCGGGTCACGCCGCCGGAAATCATGGACGCGGTCCTGCGCATTTTCGCCGGCTCGGTCAATCATCATCTTGTCGCCGCGCTGCAGCGAGAGGGAGTCAAGGCCGTGGGTCTGAGCGGCATTGATGCCGGTATGGTCCAGGCGCGCCAGCTCTCGCCCGATCTCGGCGCGGTCGGAGAGGTTGAGTCGGTCGACTCTTCTCTGCTGGAGCACCTGAGTTCCCAAGGCTACCTGCCAGTGGTGGCCTGCGTCGCGGGCGGGAAAAACGGTGAGATCTACAATGTCAACGCCGATCAGATGGCCGTTGCCTGCGCCGCTGATTTCGGAGCCGATCCGCTGATTTTTCTTACCGATGTAGAAGGCGTCTTGGACGAGAACGGCCAGCGCCTCCCGCGCCTGACCTCGGCCCAGGCTTGCGATCTGATCGAGAGTGGCGTCGCTCAAGGCGGGATGGAAGCGAAGCTGCGCGCGGCGGTGGCGGGAATTTCCAAGGGAATCCCCTCGGTTCGCATCGCCCCTGGTGCTTCTCCGAAAGTATTGGAGCGGATCATGGAGGGCGATGACATCGGAACGGAAATAAATTCCGCATAAATATTTTCACTGTTTTCTAAATATCCATAGGGTACGATCAGTGAATCATGGTTCCGGCGGGGACAACTGCCTGCGCCTTAACCCTCTCTCTTGCCTCTCCTGTAAGTCATTTTATTTTCAATAAGTTGAATAGGTTTCTTGTGTTCGGATACCCCCGGGGCCGCAAGGTGTTCTGGATTTTGATCGTCCTGGGGTGAGGCCGAAGACCGAGAGATTCCTTGTTTATCAGACGGATTTCAAAATTATATAAAGAACAATTATTCAAATTTATGATTTATCTGCTATATACTTTCTGGTACTAACTTTGGCCGGACAAGACTTTTCGGGAGGACCATCGGCATGCGGGCACAGGCTGTACAAGTAGAGCGAGCGGTTGGAAGAGTTCTCTGTTCTCCGATTTTTCAGCACTCGGGCAAGAAACTGCTTGCCAAAGGCCATCAGATCAGCGAAGAGGACATCCGGCTGCTGAATGGAGAAGGACACCAGGAGGTCACCGTCGCGCTGCTCGATGAAGACGAGGTGCCCGAAGACGAGGCTGCCCTTCAGATCGGCGCCGAAGTCGGCGTGGGATCGGTCGAAATGCAGCTTGCCGCGGGCGGACGGGTGAACCTTGTCGCAACCGAGAGTTGCTGTTTACTGCTGGATGATGATTTCCTGAAGCGAATCAATAGTTGCGGCTGTGTATCGATCGCCACCATGCCTGGCTTGTCGTTTGCGGTTGCCGGACAACGTCTGGCCACTGTGAAGACAATTCCTTTCGCCGTACGGCGAAAGGAATTTGACTTCGCGCTTCAGCTTGTCCGCTCCCAGGATCCCCTGCTTGAAGCGCGCCCGGTGCGCGAGCCCTCCGTCGCGGTGCTCTATAGCGACCCTCGCCAGTGCGACCGCGCGCGCCGGTTGTTCGAGGGCGTGATGCGAACTCGCCTTCAGCAATTTGGCGTTTCCGTCGCCTTCGTTCTTACGGCTCTCGAAAAGGAGCTGGAAGTCGCGCGGGCACTGGAGCACTTCCTCCGGGCGCGTCCTGATGTCGTTTTGATGGCGTCGACCACGGCTCCGGCCGGTCCCGACGACACGGTCGGCCGGGCGATGCGGAAGGTCGGCTGCAAGACGGAAAGTTTCTTGGCGCCGGTCGAGCCGGGCAATCTGCTGTTGTTGAGCTACGCGGGCGAGACGCCGGTGGTGGCTGCTCCGGGATGTTTCCGTTCTCCCAAACCCAACGTCGTTGACCTTGTACTGCCTCCCCTGCTTGCGAAGTACCATCTGACCGCGGCCGAAATCGCCGGTCTTGGCCACGGCGGCCTTCTGGTGTAGTCCGGCCACCTGCCCCGGCCGGCCCGGCCCTGAACGGGCCGGTCCGGTCAGCCTTTTGCTAGCATGGTGGCAGAGATGCCGGTCCTGCGTATCGCGGCGCTTGCGGCGGAACAAGTTCGCCAGTTCGTGCCCAGGCTGTGGGGGATTCTCCGTGAACTTTTTCACGAAATTACGGGCTTCATTTTCTGCGCATTCGCTCTCTTCTTCGCTTTCGGTTCCAGCGGCTTGATAGAACTACTGCGAGCGAACGAGCTTGACTCGAGCAGCCTCACCATCAGCGCGCTGTGTGTGCTGATGTTTGCCTGGTTCGGTGTGTCGTCGTTTCGTCGCGCGCGGCGCATCTCGCGGGAACGCTGATTCCTAACCGCGGTCCCGCGGTCCGCGGCGTCTTGTTTGTCGCCAGCCAGTCGCCTGCCGCCATGAAAGACGCCGATCCCCCGCACCCGGCTCGCAACGGTCCCGGAGCCGGCTTGCCAGGAGAGTTCCCCTTCACGCGGGGCATCTATCCCGGCATGTACCGCGACCGCCTGTGGACGATGCGCCAGTACGCCGGTTTCGGCGATGCGCGGCAGTCGAACCAGCGCTACCGCTACCTTCTCTCCCAGGGCGTCAGCGGGCTTTCGGTCGCCTTCGATCTTCCCACTCAGATGGGTTACGACTCCGACCATTCGCTCGCCGCCGGCGAAGTCGGGCGCGCGGGCGTCACCGTGAGCTCGATCACCGACATGGAGACGCTCTTCGAGCGCATTCCGCTCGAGAAAGTCTCGACATCCATGACGATCAACGCGACGGCCATGATCTTGCTCGCCCTTTACGTCACTGTCGCCCGCAAACAAGGTGTGCCCTGGAGCCGGCTGCACGGCACTGTGCAGAACGACATTCTCAAGGAATATATCGCACGAGGGACCTATATCTATCCGCCCCGTGCCTCGCTTCGGATCGTGACCGATCTGTTTTCCTGGGCCGCCAGGGAACTGCCGAACTGGAATACGATCTCTATCAGCGGCTATCACATGCGAGAAGCCGGAGCGACCGCCGCCCAAGAACTTGCCTTCACGCTGGCGAACGCGACCGTCTACATCGACGCCGCCCTTGATGCCGGGCTCGCGGTGGACGAGTTTGCCCCGCGCCTGTCTTTCTTCTTCAGCGCCGATCGCAATTTTCTCGATGAGATCGCCAAGTTCCGGGCGGCGCGGCGGCTCTATGCGCATCTGATGACCCGGCGATATGAGACGAAAGACCCCCGCTCGGCCCAAATGCGATTCCACGTTCAAACCGCCGGGTCGAGTCTTACCGCGCAGCAGCCTCTGACGAACGTGGTTCGAACCTCCTACGAGGCGCTCTCCGCGGTATTGGGCGGGGCGCAATCGATCCACACGAACGCTTATGACGAGGCCCTGGCGCTTCCGGCCAAGGAAGCCGCCAAGCTCGCTCTGAGAACCCAGCAAGTCATCGCTGAGGAAACTGGGGTCGTTAACACGGCGGATCCTCTGGGGGGGGCCTATGCGATCGAGCAGCGAACCGACGAAATCGAGGCTGAAGCGCGGCGCTACCTCGACCGCATCGACACCATGGGGGGCATGCTCTCGGCCATCGGCCAGGGCTTCATTGAGAGGGAAATCCACAACGCGGCTTATGAGTTCCAGCGCAAGACCGAGTCCGGAGAGCAGACCATCGTCGGGGTCAACGCCTTCCAGAGTTCCAGTGAGGCGCCGATCCCCACCTTTCGTCCCGGCGTCTCACTCGAGGACGCCCGCCGGGCCGAATTGGCCGCCTTTCGCGGTTCGCGCGACGCCGGGAGGCTGCGGCGGTCGCTGGACACGCTCGCTGAAACCGCCCAAGGCGGCAAGAATCTCATGCCGGCGGTCCTTCAGGCCGTCGAATCCCAGGCAACGGTCGGCGAGATATCGGATGTTTTGCGGGACGCCTTCGGTGAGCATCAAGCAAGCATGGGGTTTTGAGCGCCGGGGCTCTCGCCGGTTCCCGGTCCACGCCGGGTTTCGGGCTCGCGGCAACCTGTTGGGCCGAGGCCGCGTCTGTGGTACTAGCCGGCAGGCTTCGCGCGAGGGGTGGCATAATTACAACTAGATATTGGTATTCTCCCCAGAGGACACTTCTGATGACTGCGCGAATGATCCTTGGTTTTGTTTTTCTCTTGGCGGTTTCCGTGACGGTTGCGCCTCCGGCGCCGGCGGCCGATGTTTCGGTTGGAGATCTGCCGATGCCCGTCGAGCAGATCATCGAGAAGTTCGTCGCGAAAGAGACCGAATTCGCCCGTGCGCGCGGCAACTATACCTACCGGCAGAGCATCAAGATCCTCGAATACGGACAGTCGCGAAGCGTACGCGGGAAGTACGAAATCGTTCAGGACATCATTTTTACCCTGGACGGCAAACGAACCGAGCGAGTGCTTTTCGCGCCGGTCTCCACGCTGCGAAACATCACGCTAACGCCGCAGGACATGGAGGATTTTCGCAACGTTCAACCGTTCGTGATGACGACGGCGGAACGGCCCGATTATACGGTCCGCTATCTGGGCACGGAGAAGCTCGACGAAATCGAATGCTACTCCTTCGCGGTCAAGCCCAAGCAACTGGAGAAGGGGAAGCGATACTTCGAGGGGCAAATCTGGGTGGACCAGCGCGACCTTCAGATCGTCAAGACCTACGGCAAGGGGGTCGGGCGACTCAAGAAGAACGAAGACAACCAGTTCCCGCGGTTTGAAACCTACCGCGATCAGATCGATGGCAAATACTGGTTTCCCGTTTACACCCGCGCCGACGACGTACTGCACTTCAAGAGCGGTGATCAGCGCATACGGATGATCATCAAGTACGAAGACTACAAACAGTTCCGAAGCGATACCGACATCAAATTCGGTGACATCATAGACGACACCCCGGAAGAGGCCGATAAGTCCCAGCCGCCGAAGTGATCCGAAGCAGGCCTTGGCTTCGCGGGTCTCGTCCGCCGGCCAGGGGACCGATTCTCGAAGTCAAGATTCGGGCTGGCTTGGAACCTTTCCGACCCGTCGCGTTCCCAGATCAGCGTTTATCAGCCCGTCGTAGAAGTCGCGCCGGGTGCTGCGGGAACTGGCTCGGGTGTTCCCGCGGGAGTCAGGCGGATTGCTTTCCTGCCGCCGGCTCCGGCGGGCGAATCCAGCCGTACGTCCACGCTCGGTTCGTCTGACACCGCCGCGCCATCGCGCTGGTAGGTGATCGTGCAGCGGTTGGCGAATCGGCGCACGATGGCCTGTGTCGCGCGCGTCAGGTCGAGCCCCTTGACGACATGAATAAACTGGCCGCCGCTGCGCTTGGCCAGCTCCTTGAGCGGCGGCGCGTCGAGCCCCGAACTGAATTGAATCACGAACACGGGGATGCTCTCTTGGGTGAGAAGTTCGATGAGCTGCCCCAGACGGATCTCGCTGCCGCGGTCAGTCCCACTGGCGATCGCCAGGATCACGCGTCCGCGCTCGCGCGTCTTGAGGGCCTCGATCGCGGCGAGAATGCCGTCGTGCAGCCGCGAGGCGGTTTTGTATCCGGGGTGAGGCCGCCCGAGCAGTGCTCTCAAGCGCTTGGGATCCGACGTAAAGGGCGAGGCGCGGGCCACATCGAGCGAGAACTTGAAGGCGGCCATCAAGTCGCCGGGCTGTTTGTATTTCAGGCTCGAAATCGATGCGGCCCTGATCTCCTGGAGTTCGCTCGGCGTCATGCCTCCGCTGCAATCGAGCACGAGCGCGAGATGCATCGCGCCCCGGCTCTCGCCGGTGAACACTTCAAGGCTGGTGACCGGTTCTCCGTTTTCCTCGACAACGAAGTGCTGTTGCTCGAACTCGGTGACGTCTTCGCCTTCCTCGGTGGTGACCGAAAGGCAGACTATTCGCTTGCCTTCCGCGCCGGCGCGGGTGTAGAGGACTTCAAGCGATAGCGGGGGCGGAGCAGGAAATTCGGGCTGCTGCGCTGCCTGGTCGTCCGCTGGCGGCGCGGTCGCCTTGGGTCCTGGAACCCTGTCAGGCTTCTGTACTGGCCGACTGGGCAACCATTGCAGGGCTTCGCGAGCCGCGGTTCGCACCGAGGCATCGGGATCCTGTTGAAGCGCCTCCACGAGCGGGATACAGCCTGGACTCTTCGTTTCCCCCATGGCCCAGACCATGCGGGCGCGCACCTCGGGCTTGGGGCTCTTCGCGCGCTCCTCGAGCAACTGGATCGCTTTCCGGTCGCCTAGCCGGTGGCATGCCAAAATCGCGTGCGCCTGGACGGAAGGGTCCGGATCGTTCAGCGCCCCGAGCAGCACGGTCGGGATTTTGCTTTGGTTACTTTGTCCGAGACCCTCCAGCGCGGAAGCACGCACGCCGGGGTCGGGGTCCTTGAGTGCATTCGCAATAAACAGCTCGTTTTGGCAGTGCCTCGCGAATATTCGTCCAGCGGCGCGGCGCAGCTCTGGATTTTTTTCCCGCAAGACACGGATCAGCAGAGGCAGGGGGCGGTTGTTCTCCGCGGTCTCGGCCAGCACCCGCAAGATCCGCTCGGACTGGTCGCTCGAAGCCTCGCGCAGCTTTTTCGCCAGTTCGACATCCAGGCGTTTGGCCTTGTCTCTTAAGATGCTGCCCAGTTCCACGGCTTGAGTCACCGATGTATACCTTGGGTTCAACAAGATATCGACCAACATCCCGCGTCCTTCCAAGAGCCAGACGATGTACTGAACCGTTGAATCCTCGGCGCCGTTGTGGAGATGCTTGCAGAGATACCGCACAGCCGATTCCTTGAAGCCCGACGGATCGTTCTCCAACAGCGCCACGAGTCGCTTTCCATGTCCCCTGCGATTTTGCGTGAAAGTGCTAAGAAGCTGATCGATCTCATTGTTCATGACATGGCCGCCTGCGGCGCCGGGCAGATCCGTGACTCCCAGTCACCCGCGACAATCGTAAAGCCGTGTTCCTCGGGGATGGTCACCTTTTTTCGCGACTTCGACGAATCGAGCCATCAGCAATCCTATGCGGATCGAAAATGGGGTGGCTCTCGCCAGAGCACATGACCGCCACGCGCTGCTAGCCCGCCATCACCGTATCTCCCAAAGCGTCGCCGGCTTCTTATCTCGTTTTATCGGCCATGTAAGCGATTTCTTAGACCAGCGCTGGTGGAAATATCTCAGGAAACAACACTTTTGCATTCCGTCTCCGGCCGCGGCTACAATGGACCGTGATCTTCTTGCGGCGTCTTACAGTATTTCTGCTCTTCATCGGCTGCCTGGCGGGCGCCACGCGCGAACCGGTACGGGCACGCCGCGCGATGGTCGTATCGGCGCGCGAGGAGGCCACCCGAGCGGGCCTGGAGGTTCTGCGAAACGGAGGCAACGCCGTGGACGCCGCCGTGACGGTCGGCTTCGCTCTGGCGGTCGTACACCCTCGGGCCGGCAACCTGGGCGGCGGCGGGTTCATGTTGATCCGCTTCGCCGACGGACGCACGAGCTTTCTTGACTTTCGCGAGCGCGCCCCGGCCGCCGCCCATCGCGATATGTACCTCGGCCCCGATGGCGAGCCAACCGGCGAAGTGATTGTCGGCTACCGCGCCTCTGGCGTTCCGGGCACATCCCGGGGACTCGAAATGGCCGCCCGAAAATACGGTTCCCGGCCTTGGAAGGAATTGCTCGCGCCAGCCCTCCGGCTCGCGCGAGACGGATTTCCAGTGACCTATGAAATGTCGCGAGGTCTCCAGAGCGCCCGCCTAGCTCGTTTTCCCGAATCCAAGCGCATCTTCCAGCGCGACGGCCGCTTCTACGAATTCGGCGAGATCTTCCGCCAGCCCGACCTCCACCGCACGCTCCGGCGCATCGCCAAGCACGGAGCCGGCGACTTTTATGAGGGCAAGACGGCGCGGCTCATCGCCAGGGACATGAAGCGCAACGGTGGCACGATTACGCTCGACGATCTCAAGCAATACAAACCCGTCGAGCGCCGCGCCCTGCTTGGCCAATATCGTGGTTACGAGATCATCGCTCCGCCGCCGCCCAGTTCCGGCGGCGTGGGCATCCTCCAGATGCTCAACATGCTTGAGAACAGTGGGTATGAGCGCAGCGGGCCGGGGTCGGCGTCGGCGATTCATCACGTGGCCGAGGCCATGCGGCGCTACTTCGCCGACCGCGCCGCCTACTTCGGCGATCCCGATTTTGTTGCCGTTCCCGTCGAGCGCCTGATCAGCAAGAGTTACGCGCGCGCGCGATGGAAGTCGCTTCGCATCGGCCGCGCCTCCGCCAGCATGGAAACCAGCGGCGGACTGGCCCCGCCGGAGGCCGAAAGCTCCGAGACAACGCACTACTCGGTTGTCGATGAGCAGGGAAACGCTGTTGCCGTCACCTATACGCTCAACGGCAGCTACGGGTCTGGCGTGACCGCCCGCGGCACCGGCGTGCTTCTTAACAACGAAATGGATGACTTTTCGACCAAGCCCGGGGCTCCCAACGAGGCTGGTCTTCTCACCAGCGAGCACAACGCGATCGAGCCGGGCAAGCGCCCCCTTTCGTCGATGACTCCCACCATCGTCGCCCGCGACGGCAAGCTGTTCCTGGTGGTCGGCTCGCCCGGAGGACCGACCATCATCTCAACCGTGCTCGAAGTGATTACCAACGTGATCGATTTTAAGATGAATCTCCAGCAAGCGGTCGACTTTCCTCGCTTCCACCACCAGTGGATGCCCGATGTGCTGCGTCTCGAGCGTCACGGCATCTCGTCCGATACGATCGAACGCCTTCGCCAGCGGGGCCACAACCTGCGGTTCGTGGAAAAGCAGGGCCGGGTCATGGCCATCCAGGTGGGCGAAGACGGGCTCTTGGGAGCCGCCGATGCCCGCTCGGAAGGCATCGCCATGGGTTACTAGCCCGCTTTTCTCACCACGTGGCGATACGAAGTGCGCGAGAGGCCCGTCAGTACGAGGCGCGCGCCGCTTGACGAGCGCAGGCGTACTTGAGAGTACGTTGAGCACGGCAAGCAAGCGCAACGAAGTAGTGGCGGGCCTATTGCGTGCTTCGGTCATCAGGTGGTGAGAAATGCGGGCCGGCACGGCCTGCTCGTTGCGTGACAACGGGCAGGTCTCAGGATCGAGTCTCGGGCTTGGAATCTTCGGAAAAGCTGGATTTTAGAAACTCGACGATGAAGCGATCTCGGCGGCCGATCACCTGGCTGAAATCCTTTTTCGACCAGTCGTAGAACCCTTGCCCCGACTTTGCGCCCAGATCCCCCTGCTGGACCCGCTTGCGCAGGGCGTCCGGGGCTCTTGGCGCGTTATTGAGGTCTTGGGCTATGTAGTCCATGATGGCGAGCGCCATGTCGAGGCCCACGGCGTCGAGATGCTCGAAGATGCCGTAGACCGGCAACCGCAGCCCGAAGCCGGCCTTGGCCGCCAGATCGACATCCTCGACACTGGCGATTCCCTCTTCGACGATATGCACGGCTTCGCGCATCAGCGCCAGTTGCAGGCGGTTGCCGAGCTGGCCCGGCCGGTCTTTCTTTACTAGCACGACGGATTTGCCGCATTTCTCGAGCAGCGCCTTGACACTGGAGACGACGCCGTCTCCGGTCTGCTCCCCTCGCACGAGTTCGACCAGCCGCATCAGGTGGGGCGGGTTCCAGAAATGGGTTGTCAGCACACGATCCGGGTGCTGGCAGATGCTGGCGATCTCGGTAATGCTGAGCCCCGAGGTATTGCTGGCCAGGACGGCGTCTGGCTTCGCAACGGCTTCCATGTGCCGGAAGAGATCCTGCTTGAAGGCCATGTCTTCCGGCGCGGACTCGACAACGAGATCCACGCGGGCGATCACATCGTCGAACGTCGCCCGGGCGTCGAGATTCTTCGAAGCCCGCTGGACGGCCTCCGGCTCGGCAAGTCCGTTGGCTTCGAGCACGCCGAGCTGGGAGCGGGCTTTGGCGAGACCGGCCTCGGCGCCTTCCGGCGTCCGGCTCACAATGGTCGTGTGCAAGCCACCTAGAGCGAGCGAGAGGGCGATGCCGGGCCCCATCATGCCGGTTCCGATGACGGCCGCGTTTGCAAAGGTATTGTTGGACATCACCGATATTGTAGGCATGGAAGGCCATATGGCGCGGAACGGCTTGTCCCGACCGGCCATGGCTTGGCCGTGTCTGCCCTCTCATCGCCGGTTCCCCGCAGCGCTGGCCACCGAAGATCGTCACAAAAAGTGGGGTAGTGTCCTAACAGTGTGTTGGTGGCGTTAGGGCTAGTTCCCTTTCTTCAGGGTTACGATCGCGGTTCCCGAGACGCTCGGGTCCGCATCGCTCGTCGCGGTGACCGTGATCTGCTGATTCTGCTGCGCAACATTCGGCGGCGCCGTATACAGCCCACTGGCGGAGATCGTTCCCACCACTGGACTAATCGCCCAGGTCACCGCCGTGTTCGAAGTTCCCCCAACGGTGGCCGTAAATTGCTGTGTCTCATTCTTTCTTAGATTCACGGCGCCAGGGCTGACCGAAACCGTGACCGGTTCGATCGTGATCGTCGCGCTGGCTGATTCGGCTGGCTCTTCCACACTGGTCGCCGTCACGGTCAAGATCTGCGTCGAGGCGACCGAAGCCGGGGCGGTGTAAAGCCCCATCGCCGTATCAAACGTCCCTACGCCGGTTGGCGAAATACTCCAGATCACCGAGGTGTCCGTTGCTCCGGTGACCGTAGCGGTAAACTGCTGCTGCTCGCCGACCTCCAGCGTGACGGTTGTCGGGCTTAGCGATACCTGAACCGGCGTGAGATTGATGGTTGCCGCCGCGCTCGACAGCGGATCGGCCACACTC
Source organism: Bryobacterales bacterium (assembly GCA_965238045.1). Lineage (GTDB taxonomy): Bacteria > Acidobacteriota > Terriglobia > Bryobacterales > UBA6623 > CBDEGU01. The sequence goes on from CBDEGU010000007.1 coordinate 552,325, forward strand.
GTCGCCGTTAGGGTCAGCGTTTGCGCCGAAACGATCGTCGCGGGCGCGGTATAGACGCCCGTCCCAGCGTCGAATGTTCCGACGCCGGTCGGCGAAATGCTCCACGTTACCGACGTGTCACTCGCGCCGGTAACCGTGGCAGTGAACGTCTGCTGCTCGCTGGCTGCCAGTGTCACCGAAGCCGGACCCACCGTTACCACGACCGGTACGAGGTCGATCGTCGCCGAGTTGCTCTTCGTCGGGTCGGCATCGCTCGTCGCTGTCACGCTCAGCGTTTGCGCCGCGGCAATCGACGCCGGGGCTGTATACAACCCGGTCGCGGTATCGAGGGTCCCGACACCAGCCGGCGAAATACTCCAGGTAACGCTCGTGTTGCTCGTGCCAGTAACCGTCGCGGTGAACTGCTGCTGCTGGTTCATTTGCAAGCTAACCGAGGCCGGCGTCACCGTCACCCCGACTGGCTCCAAATCGATCGTCGCCGTATTGCTCTTCGAGGGATCCGCTACGCTGGTTGCGGTCACCGTCAGCGTCTCGGCCGAGGCGATCGACGCGGGCGCCGTGTAGCGTCCGGTGGCGGCATCGAACGTGCCCACGCCAGCGGGTGAAATGCTCCATGTCACCGCCGTGTTGGTAGTGCCCGTGACCGTGGCTGTAAACTGCTGCTGCTCGCCGATTCCCAAAGTGACCGAAGCAGGGCTCACCGTGACGCCAACGGGGACCAAGTCGATGTCCGCCGTGCCAGTCATCGCCGGATCGGCCACACTGGTCGCGGTCACCGTCAGTGTCTGTGCCGAATCGATCAGCGCCGGCGCCGTATAGAGGCCCGTTGCCGCATCAAAGGTTCCCACGCCGATGGGCGAAATACTCCATGTCACCGCCGTGTTGCCGGTGCCGGTAACGGTGGCCACGAACTGCTGCTGCTGCGACATCTCCAGGGTGGCCAACACTGGGCTGAGGGACACCACTACGGGAACCAGGTCCAGATTCGCCGTCCCCGAGCGGCTTGGGTCTTGTACGCTAGTCGCCGTGACGGTGAGCGTTTGCGCGGAGGCGATCGAGGCAGGGGCGGTGTACAGTCCTGTCGCTGTGTCGAACGTACCGACCCCGGCCGGGGAAATGCTCCAGGTGACCGCCGTGTTCGTGGTTCCCGTTACGGTCGCCGTGAACTGCTGCTGCTCGCCGACTCCCAAGGTAACGTCTGCCGGACTCACACTCACAGCAATCGGGGCGACGGTGAAATTCGCGGTCGCCACCGCCGATTGTCCGGCTCCGTCAAACGCCGTCACCTTCAACGAATGCGCTCCGTCGAAAGCCCGGTCGTTATACATCTCGGCGATCTCGGTTGCCGTCAGGGCCCGGTTGTAGATCGCCACTTCGTCGATCGAGCCGTTCAAATAGCCATCGTAGCTGCCGCTTCCGCCGTCGCCGCATTCCCCCGTACGCCCGATGAATAGGGGCAGATTCCCGTAATCAATCGGGTGATCGTGGACCGTCGTTCCTTCGAGGACTCCGTTGACGTAAATCTTGATATTGGGCCTGTCGAAGGTTCCGACCACGTGATACCAGGTCCCCGTCGACACGGCACTCGTCGAGGCGGCTGAAGACTGGTCTATCTCACCTGCAATCGGCCAATCAACGTTGAAGTGGAAGCGGTTGGATATATTCCAATACAAAAGGCTGTACCCCGAAAAATTAAACGGTTCGGAGTTTCTCTTAAATGCCAGATACTGCAACTGGTCCTGGGTTGGGCTCGAACCACAGGTGGTCGCCGAGGTCAGGCTGTCGAGGTTGACCCACGCCGAGACGGTAACCGCGGCCGGCTTTTGCGACGGATCATCCGGAATCGACGCATAGCCGGTGCCGCCCATATTCAACGCAGTCCCGTACGGACCGCTGACCCAGCTTGTGCTCCCTGCTAGAGTCGCATCATTGCCATTCGGAGTTCGGTCATAGGTCGCCGTCCCCGTTCCCTCGGCGAAATCCAGCCCCAAAACCTTCGAAGCATCTGGAATATGAACGTAGGAAAGTTGCGTCGTGGTCGGAGTCCCGTTATTGCAGACCGGGTACGGCATCACGATCCCGGAGCTGTCCAGTACCAGCTCGCACCGGTCCACTACTCTATCGTCGGTCGCCAGCCAGTCCAGCGCGATGTTCGAGTCAGCGTTCGATGAACCCTCCAGCGGCAAATTGATCGAAACCGTCGGCGGTATTACGTCTGGAAGCTCGATCGTGAAATTCGCGGTCGCCACCGCCGATTGTCCGGCTCCGTCAAACGCCGTCACCTTCAACGAATGCGCTCCGTCGAAAGCCCGGTCGTTATACATCTCGGCGATCTCGGTTGCCGTCAGGGCCCGGTTGTAGATCGCCACTTCGTCGATCGAGCCGTTCAAATAGCCATCGTAGCTGCCATTTCCGGCGCCGCCGCATTGCCCTGTGCGCCCGATAAACAGGGGCAGATTCCCGTAGTCAATCGGGTGATCGTGGACCGTCGTTCCTTCAAGGACTCCGTTGACGTAAATCTTGATATTGGGCCTGTCGAAGGTTCCGACCACGTGATACCAGGTCCCCGTCGACACGGCACTCGTTGAGGCGGCTGAAGACTGGTCTATCTCACCTGCAATCGGCCAATCAACGTTGAAGTGGAAGCGGTTGGATATATTCCAATACAAAAGGCTGTACCCCGAAAAATTAAACGGTTCGGAGTTTCTCTTAAATGCCAGATACTGCAACTGGTCCTGGGTTGGGCTCGAACCACAGGTGGTCGCCGAGGTCAGGCTGTCGAGGTTGACCCACGCCGAGACGGTAACCGCGGCCGGCTTTTGCGACGGATCATCCGGAATCGACGCATAGCCGCTGCCGCCCATATTCACCGCCGCCCCGTACGGGCCGCTGACCCAGCTTGTGCTCCCTGCTAGAGTCGCATCATTGCCATTCGGGGTCCGATCATAGGTCGCCGTCCCCGTTCCCTCGGCGAAATCCAGCCCCAAAACCTTCGAAGCATCCGGAATGTGAACGTAGGAGAGCTGCGTGCCGGTCGGCAACCCGTTGTGGCATTCCGGATATGGCATCACAATGCCTGAGCTATCGAATTCCAGATCACACCTGTCCACCACGCTGTCATCACTCGCCAGCCACTCCATCGCGACATTCGAGGTAGCATTCGATGAGCCCTCTAGCGGTAAACTGATCGAAATCGTTGGCGGCGTTGTGTCGGAACCCCCTCCGGCCGACAGATTGATCGTCGCGGAGCCGGACGCCAGCGGATCGGCCACGCTCGTCGCCGTCAGCGTCAGAGCCTGATTCGTCGCTAGGACCGCCGGTGCGGTGTAGATCCCCGTCACCGTATCAATAGTCCCGTAGCCCGCCGGGGTGACGTCCCACGTCACGGCGGTATTCGTGGTATTCGTCACCGTGGGAGTAAACTGCTGCGTCTGCGATACACTGAGCGATACCGACGCCGGACTCAGGGACACCGCCACCGGCTCCAAGGTAATGGTGGCCTGATCAAACTTCGTCGGATCCTCCACGCTCGTCGCCGTAAGGGTAACCGTCTCGCCGGGTGCCGCGATGAAGGCAGGCGCGGTGTACGTTCCCGTCGATGTAGCAAACTCCCGAGAGTGTCCCAATCGTAGTTGAGGGTTTGTAGGGCGGCGGCGTAAAAGAGCATTGTACTAGGCAGCCTTTGCTGCTGTGGCCTTGGCCGGATTGAGGATGGCGTCGAGCATCCACAGATCCTTGTAACCCATGATCTTGCGGAAGCTTTTCTCGGTATCGAGGAATGCAGCCGTGGCCCAGCGACACACCATGGCCGCGTCCTTCCAGCGGGTCACTCGCCGCGTTCTCCGCCGCACCCCGGCGTTAGGAGACTCGACGATGTTCGTCGTCGCCAGGCAGCGATGCAGCGACGGCGGCGCACCCAGGCGGTTGATGGTGAAACACTCCTCCATGCCTTCGCGCAAACTCACCGCCGCCTCGGGCCAGTCACCCTCGTACCACTGGGCTAGCTTCTCCAGCCGCGCTTGTCCATCTTGGGCTCCCAGCCGCCAGGCGGCCCGGATCGCCGCTTTGGCCTGATCGCGCTCGGCCTTAGGCAGCCGCTCGACGACATTGCGCAGCTTGTGAGCACGGCAGCGCTGCACCGGAACTTTGCCGAAGACCCGCCGCACCGCCGCCCGCAGGGCCTTCGATCCATCGAGCACGAAGAGCCTGTTTTTCTCCGTCGATACTCCCCGCTCGACCATGCCCCTCAGCAAGTCTTCGGCGGCGGCTGTGCTCTCAGTGGCGGCGTGCTGCAATCCCAGCACATGTTTGTTGCCCTGACGGTCTACGCCCACCGCTGCAAGCACTACATGATCTGCGAAGATCAAACCGTCCACGTAGATCACCAGCAGATCCAACTCATCCAGGCGCCGCGTGAGCACTTCGTCGATGCTCTTTTCGGCGGCCTCGACTGCCTCCCGGCTGACGGCGGATTTCGACACCCCGGCCGTGCCGGCCATTGCGCCAATCACCCCGGCATAGTTGCGCGTCGAGACGCCCTTCATCAGAATGTCGAGCATGCGCGCGCCGAGGCGTTCGTCGTCCTGCATCGCTTCGTAAGCGGGCACTTTGACCTCGCCGCCGGAGCGTTTGCGCAGTCTGGGTTTGCTGACGCGCAGTTTGCGGTTGCTGAGCTTGACGCGACCGGGCTGGCGGCCCCAGCGGACCACATCGCCGCGGCGCTTCTTGCCGGGCTGGGAAAGTTTTCCACCGGTAACTTGCTGCGCCGACAGTTCCAGCACGGCTTGAATGGCGGCGCGGCCGGTGACGTCGATAACCTCGTCGACGGCTCCGCGGCACTGCTCGACCAGTTCAACCAAGGGCAGCATGAGTTGGGAGTTTTGGCTGAGCAGGCGGGTGAGGTCGTTGGGGCTGACTGGCTGTTGCTTCGCGGAATCCAGAATGTGATATCGTTTCTTCACGGCGGTTCTCCTTTGTGGTGAAAGGTTTGCTCGATTCTCTCAGAGAACCGGGCTTGAGAACCGCCGCCCTTCCACCTTCAACTAGATTCGGGACAATCTCCAAACTCCCCGCTGCTGGGCGAGAGACTCCACGTCACCGCCGTGTTCGACATCCCAAACGTCGTGGCCGAAAACACCTGCGTTGCTCCCGCGCCGAGCGACACCGATACGGGGCTAACGATAACAACGGCCTCTAATTCGATCGAGTGAATGTGCTTGTTGTTCGTCTCGTCCATTTCCAAAACAGTGTTGTCGGGGTCCACAAAAGCGAACACTTTGTACGAACCAGGTGCAAGGTTGGACGGAATCGTAAGGTCTGTGGAAGGACAGCTTGCCGATGTTCCCGACACGAATGGCCCAAGAATCAGACACGTTCCAATCGATTGTCCGGCCGGATTCGCAACGATATCCTCAGTGAGGAAGAATCCTACCAAGACATTTTGGGCTTCAACCCCACCGTTGCCCCCAATAAGCTGGTTCAATACAGTGACGTCAACGGTAATCGTGCCCCCCGGATTGGTCACGGCAGGCGTCGAGAGGCTGGACACCAACAGTTCAGGATGAGCCGCTGACAGCGACACAATGATCGGCTCAGCGTCAAGAAACGCGTTGTTGGTCTCGTCCGTTTCTGGAATGTCGTTGAGATAGTCGGCGATCGTGCCAGTGCGATACGATCCTTCGACAAGCGGAGCTGCGATATTGAAGGGACCGGAGGCGCAATCTACCGAAGGATCAGACCCGATCCCGCCGGGAAAAGAACACTCGCCAACCCTATCGTCAGCCGTTGTAATGACTTTGTCATCCGAGAAGTATATGCCCATCCAGAATGTCTGGTCCGCCGACGTTCCACTGTTTGCGTTCAGCACCCTGACAAATGGGAACGTGAGCGTCCCGCCTGGCTGCACCACGGTTGGAAGGTAAATCGAAAGGGCCTTCAGATCAGGCAACTCGCCCCCCCCTCCAGTCACCACCTCCATCGGCGTAGACGCTGTGTTATTGGTCTCGATGTCTTCGACCACATCGCCGTTGCTATCAACGATCGCCCCTATGAAGTAATTCCCTGCGCTAACGGCGGGAACGATGATATCCACGGAATTGGATATGCTGCCTGGGCTTAAGCTCGACATAACGTAGGACTCCAGAAACGTATCACCGGTCGTAATCGTCGAGTTGGTCGAGAGATAAAAGTTCGTCGTGAATGATCCCGCTGTTCCGGTTCCGGAGTTCTGGATCGTAAACGAGACAGGAATGCTGGCCCCCGCTGTAGCCTGCGGCTGCACGTCGATGCTGCTCATCAGCAGGTCGGGCAACGAGCTGGAACTACTGCCCAGCGCAATTACTGTGGAATCAGAAATACCGGCGTCGAGGTCGCTCGTCGCCTTCACCGTTACCGACGACGCCACGATCGGATCCGGCGCCGTAAAAGTCGCGCTCAAACCAGCCACGACTAGCGTGCCCACAGTGGAGGGATCGCAGAGAGGATTGCAGGTCCACGCCACCGTTCCCGCACTCACAGCCGCCGTCAGCACCACGCTCTCGGACGGCCCCAGCGACGCTGTACTCGGCGTCACCGTCACCGTTACCGGCGTGCCGCCGCCCGGCGCCGGCACCTCCACCGCCACCAGCCGCCCGCCCACGTACACGTATTCTTTCGCCGGAGACATAGGTTGCAGGCTCTGGCCCAGCAGAATTCCCGCCGGTCCCCAGAGTATCGCGCTCAGAATCACACCCAACAGCCCGATCGCCAATACCGCCGCGCGACCGGTTTTCCGATCCGCTGTCCTATCATTCATTGGTCAATCACCCTGACCCTCTTCCCGAAACCAGGCCCATTGCCGCTGGCCGGGTGCGATTCCATCGCTGTGTTTAGGCTAGAAAGTAGATCCCATCTTCATGGATGCCACGTCTCTGAGGGCTCGGAACCTTGCCGAACCCATCTCATATTCCGGTCTCCGTGGCAAAATACTCCAATTCTCACGCACCGTCCTGCGTCAATTTCGTTTCGTTCCTAGAAACCATTATTCGTATCAGATGTTTCCAACTCCAAGATCCCGTCACGCAACCTAGCGCCCCGCCGGATTGATTCAGCTCACTGGAAAAATGCATCAATAATCATCAAACCATCATAAACAGGTCCTTCGAGGACATCTCAGCCTCCCCGCAACCTTCCGGTCTCTCGTCATCAGCGCATCCTCGTCCTCGCGCCGGGGACGAAGTCCCTCTCGGCCGGACGCGTAATCCGTCCGTCAGAGGGGCCGCCGCGATGCGAGAAAAATATCTTTCTCACGGAAGCCTAGTGTAGAACCTAAATCAGAAGATCCTCTTCTGTCAAGCAAAAACTTTTCTGAGGGTCATTATTTTCACGTTTTTTTGCTCCTGCTATTGACAAAACTCGTCGAAAAGGTTTATCTTCACCCAAGCTAGAGAAACAATCGCCCCGCGCGGCCGCTATCCCGCGCCACCATGAGGGCCGGGCCACCGGGCGCGCTTGTCTTAAGGGTTGGGGACGTTTCGCCGATCTGCGAAATCCCCGACAAAAGGAGCCCGCCCATGCCCATCGAATCCGCGGATCGCAGGTGTCGGGGGCAACGCCCGCCCCGCTCCCAGTTTCCATTTGTGAGTTTTCTCACATCGGCAATTCTCTCGGCGGGCCTGCTCGCCGCTTGGGCCGCGGCGGCCTCGGCCCAAACCGCTCCCGAGCCCCTCAAGCCCGAGCAGACGCTCGTGGTCATCCTCACGCCACGCGGCTTCCAAGGCTCACCGATCACAATCGAGGCGGGCCGGACGTTCTTCTCGGTCCAGAACCGAACTTTCTTCTCCGACATCACGCTGCAACTAGTTCGTCTCGCGGAAGAGTCGAACCCGCAGAGCACGGTGAGATCCGTTCCGCTACAGAACACCAGGCGGACATGGCGGGAAACCGTCGAGTTGACGCCAGGCGAGTACAAGCTGCGGGTGGTCGAGAACTCCGCGTGGGAGATCGCTTTAACCGTCGTTGTGAAGGGTCAGCTTGGTGGATAAACAAAACAGCAGAGCGCGCGCGCAGAGCTTCGAGAAACCAACATGCGAGATTGTTCAATGGTCAGTGGCAAGTTCGTCGTTCCCGAATCAGTCCTCTCAGAGGAACGCCGCTCCGGGTGGCCAGCCGCGCGGGCGCCGCGACTAGGAGCCTGTCCGAGTATTGGTCATTTTCTTCTTTGAGAAAAAACACAAGTGGGCGATAATGGTTTATGGGAAAAACTTACCGCCCCTACCTTCCCGAGCAAGAACTGCTGCTGCCTCCTAGTTTGCGCGATTGGCTGCCGGAAAGCCACCTCGTCTACTTCGTCAGCGACGTGGTCGATCAACTGGATTTGTCGGCGATCGAGAAGGTCTATGAAAAGGAGTGGCGCGGCCAGCCGCCTTACCATCCGCGGCTGATGGTGAAGCTGCTGCTCTACGGCTACTGCCTGGGGGTGCGTTCCTCGCGCAAGATCGCCGAGCGTCTGGTCGAGGACGTGCCTTTTCGGGTGTTGGCGGCCGGCAATCAGCCCGACTTCCGCACGATTTCCGACTTTCGCAAGATCCACCTGGAAGCGCTGCACCAGCTGTTCGAGCAGGTGTTGCGGCTGGCGCTGGAAGCCGGGGCGATGAAGCTGGGTCGGGTGGCGCTGGACGGCACGAAGATGAAAGCCAACGCCTCCAAGCACAAGGCCATGAGTTGGGGGCGGATGAAGCAAACCGAGCAGCAGATTGCCGCCGAGGTCCAACAGATGCTGACCGAAGCGGAGAGGGCCGATGCCGCCGAGGACGCCCGCTACGGGCCTGAGCAGACGGGCCAGGAGCTGCCCGAGGAGTTGCAGCGCCGCCAGACGCGGCTGGAAAAGATTCGGCAAGCCCAGAGAGCCCTAAAACAAAGGGCGCGCGACAAAGCGGCCGCCCAAGACCACTCAGCCGACGACGTCCGCAAAGCGAAGCCGCGCGACAAGGATCAGTACAACTTCAGCGATCCGGAATCGCGCATCATGAAAGGCGGCGACGGGTTCTTGCAGGCCTACAACGCGCAGGCGGCGGTGGAGGGGGTCTGTCAGTTGATCGTGGGGCAGACGGTGACGCAGGCGGCGAACGACAAACAACAACTGCAGCCGCTGCTCGAAGCGGTCGAGCAGCAGGCGGGGCAGCGGCCACAACAAGTGTTGGCCGACAGCGGCTATTGTTCGGAGCAGAATCTGCAATCTTTGGAATCGGCCGCCGCGCCGGAGAACAAGATTGAGGCTTACATCGCCACGAAGAAAGACAAGCACGGGGAGCGGCCACCGCCAGCGAAGCGCGGACCCTTGCGGCGGGGAGCAACGCGGCTGGAGCGGATGAAACGCAAATTGCAGACGCGGGCTGGAGCGAAGGTTTACGCCCAACGCAAGGGGATCGTCGAGCCGGTGTTTGGTCAGATCAAACAGGGGCGCGGGATGCGAGGGTTTCTCTTGCGCGGGTTGGAGAAGGTGCGCGGCGAATGGGCGTTGATTTGCCTGACGCACAACATATTGAAGATGCACACCCTCTGCCATGGATAGCAAGAAGGAAATGCGGTTCGAAGAGTTCGCGGAGGCTTCTGCGGGGCGCGAGAAACTGCTGCCAGGCGGTGTTTGTCCATCCCGCCCGACTTCGACCGCCCGAGCCCTGCCTTTGCCGAACGAGTAAATCTCCCGCCGGAAATTCAACCCAGCACCAAAACCGTGCCAAGCTGATACTCGGACGGACTCCTAGGAAATCTGCTGCGTCTGATCGGAGCCGCATCCCTGAGTGCCTTGCTGGCAGCGGTTTCCATGGCCAGGCTCCACCGGAGCTCACTACCAGCATCTTCGACGGAGCCACGCCGCCGGCCGTCGCGGCCGGCGCCCCCGCCGGGTCTTTTGCTCTCAGCGGCTTTGAATCGGTCAATCTCTTCACCGGCAAAGTGAACTTCTCGCTGCCTCTGCTCAGCGTCGGCGGTCGGGGCGAAGCCGGCTACACGATGATGCTCAGGCTCGAGCGATCCTGGGGCTTCGACACGCTGTGGATTTGCGGCACAACCAATTGTGACCCGGAAGTGCCGGTTCACAGCGCGATGCCGATGGAAACGACGATCGACTTCGATCCGGGTTATGGCCCGGGTGTTTTCACCAAGAGGACCGGCTTCAAAACCGTCCCGGGCATCGACCCGGTGGATTGTCAGGAAGGCGACATCATGCAGGAGCGAAAGCTCACGCGTCTCACCTTCATGAAGGCCGATGGCACCGAGATCTCGCTTCGCGATGAGAAATTCGATGGTGAGCCGTTCATCTGGGTGGACGCCGAAGACTGCCCGCAAGCGCCTTCGCCTTTTCAAGATCGCGGGCGAAAATTCGTGGCTGCTGACGGGTCAGCGACGATCTTCGTCCGAGACTCAGTGGCCGACGAAGACACAAGTTTTCGCACATACAGCGACGGTGAGGCCATCTTCACGGACCCCCAGCTTGGCCCTCCCGGCAATGTGGCCTCGCGCAACGGCACGATCTTCCGCATCGACGGCGGCTTGGTCTCGTCGATCCGCGACCGGAACGGAAACCAGACGCTCTTCGAGTACAACGGCCCCGGCGGCATGGTCAGCAAGGTCACAGACCCCCTGGGCCGGGTTGTCAACGTCTGCTACGCCAATGAACTCTGCCTCGGCACGACCACGCTCTACGACCGCATCGTGTACACGGGCGCGGGCGGCAACGAACGGACCATCGAAGTGCATTGGGAGAAATTGTATACGCCAGCGTCCAATCTCTTTTGTTCGCAGCTCGAACCGGGCAACACGGCGATCGAGAACTTCCTCTGCCCCGGCACTGCCGGTACCGCGAAGACACACGACGAACTCTTTTCTCCGGTCGAAAAGGGCGGCGATCTGGTGTCAGACTCCACTCTCTTCAACCCCGACCTCGTCTCCATGGTCAAGCTGCCCAACGGTGAGAGCTACGACTTCACCTACAACGTCTACGGCGAACTCTACAGCGTGACCCTCCCTACCGGCGGCATTATCGAATACGATATCCTGCCGGCCGTCACCTCGGCAGGCTGCAGCCTCACCAGCGCTCCCTTCTGCGCCGGCATCCAGGACGTCAACAGCAGCCTCTCTCTCCATCGCCGCGTCACCGAGCGGCGCGAGAAGGCCAACGGCGGCTCCACCGTAACCGCCAGCAAGACTTTCTCGTTCACCACCAGCTCAGGCTGTCTGCCGTCTCTTCCGGTCGGCAACGAATGCACCGAGGTCACAGTCAAGCACTACGACGGCCCGTCCGGGGGCACGCCACTATCGGAAGAGCGTCACCACTACTACGGCTCGACGATCAACCCCGTCAGCACTTCGCCTTGGGAGTACTCCCACTGGCGCACCGGCAAGGAGTTTAAGACCGAAATCAAATCGGGCTCCGGTGCCAACCTCCGCCGCACCGAAAACGTCTGGGAACAGCGCGCGCCCCTCAACTGGTGGCTCAACCCCACCCCGCCCAATCCCCCGAGCGCCGCCAACGGCAACATCAACGACAACTCGCCGCCCAACGACCCTCGCATCGCCAACACCGACACCTATCTGCTCGACGGCGGCCAGCAAGTTTCCCGTGTCGAGTTCGACTACTCCAACGATCGCTACAGCAACCGGACCGACATCAAGCAGTACGCCTACGGCTCCAGCGCGCCCGGCGGTCTGCTGCGCTGGTTTCACGCCGCCTACGATACCAGCAGCACCTATACCCAGTCGGCTGTCAACTTCGACGTGGTCGGACCCGTTCTCAAGTCCTATTTGCCAAGCGTCAAAGTGGATGAATGGATCTGTGGCGCCGGGGCCTCAAGCTGTTCTTCGGGCAGCGCCGTCGCCAAATCCAACTTCCTGATTGACCAGGGCAGCCTCGACAGCCGCTCGGGCATGACCGGGCACGACACCACCGGGTTTGGCTCCAGCTACGCCGTGCGCGGCAACGTCACCAGCCTGCGCCGCTGGAATGCCCAGGACGCCGTCTGGATCAGTCAAATACTGAAGTACGACATCGCGGGCAACGTCACCCTGGCCACCGACCCCAACTCGAACGATACGACGATCAGCTACACCGACGACTTCACAAGCGGCAATCCGCCATCGGGTTCGACCTTCGCCTTCCCCTCAACCATCGTCCGCGACGCTGGTGGGTTCAACCACACCACCACCTTCCGCTACGACTACAACCTCGGCCGACAGACCGAGATGTTCGACGAGAACAACACGAAGACGACCTTCGCTTACGCCGACAACCTCGACCGCCCCACTCAGATCGTGGCGGCTCCCGGTACCAGCGATTCATCGGCTACCTCGTTCTCCTACATCGACACGCCACTCAGCGGCTCGGTCACCACCACGCAACAGCAGGAATCGTGCGGCTCGGCGCCAGGGTCCGATCTCATCATCAGTTCCGTGCTCTTCGACGGCTTCGGGCGCCAGATCGAATCTCGTCAGGACAGCGGCCCCCTGGGCGCCGTCAGAACGCAGCAGGAATACGACGGCCTCGGCCGCGTCGACCGAACCTCGAATCCTTTCGTCGGCTCCTCCGCCTCCGACTGGACCACCACCGGCTAGGACGCCCTCGGCCGCGCCATCCAGGTCACCCATCCCGACGGATCGATGGCCGCCACCACCTACGTCGTCAACGTGACCACCGTCACCGGCGAGGCGGGCAAGTCGCGCCAAAACACCACCAACGCTCTCGGCCAGCTCACTCAGGTCGTCGAAGATCCCGGCGGGCCGCTCAACTACCTGACCACCTACGGCTACGACACGCTCGGCAATCTGACCCAGGCCAGCCAGACCTCGCAGACGCGCACCTTCGTCTACAACTCGCTCAGCCGCCTCACCTCGGCCACTAACCCCGAGAGCAACACCGTCAATTTCACCTACGACGCCAACGGCAACTTGCTCACCAAAACCGACGCCCGCGCCATCACCACCACCACCGGCTACGACTCGCTCAACCGCCCCATCTCGACCAGCTACACCGATGGGACGACGCAGCCGGTCACTTTCTGCTACGAGGGCAAAGTCTACGATCCGGCCACCGGCGGCTGCGCGAATCCATCCCCGGCCATCCCGAATTCCATCGCCCGGCTGACCGGCGTGGGGTCATCGGTTTCGGCCACCAACTTCACCGATTTCGACCTCCTGGGGCGCATTCTCAGCAGCCACCAGGCGACCGACGGCTTCCAGTACAACTTCGCCTACACCTACAACCTGGGCGGAGGACTCGAAACCCAGCAATACCCCTCGGGCTTGGTGGCCAAGACCTGCTACGACGCCGCCGGACGCATCACCGATGTCACCAACGACGGCACCTCCGCCCCCTACGCCTCCGGCATCGAATACGCCCCGCACGGCGCCGCCGACAAGCTCACGCTAGGCAATGGCCTCTCCGAACACACCAATTTCAACAACCGCCTCCAGCCCACGCAAATCGGCCTCGGTACCACTCCGGGCACCACCAACAAGCTCCTGCTCAACTTCACCTACGGCGGGACCAGCAACAACGGCAACATCCTGACGCAAACCATCACCCCGCCCGGCCTCACCGCGCTCGTGCAGAACTACACCTATGACCCGGTCAATCGCATCCTGACGGCGTCCGAGGCAGCGGGAGCCAACTGGTCGCGCACCTACGACTACGACCCCTACGGCAATCGCGCGGTCATTGCCACCTCGGGACTGCCGACCTCGCCGCTGATGCCCGGCACGCTGGCGGCCTTCAGCACGGCGACAAACCAGATCACCCTCACCGGAACCAGCTACGACCTCGCCGGCAATCAGACCGCGACCGCGCTGAACGAGACCCTCGTCTACGACGCCAACAATCACCAAACCAGCTATTTCGACCCGATCTCGGCCGTCACCACGGACTACGAGTACGACGGCCAGGGCAACCGCGTCAAGAAGATCGCGCCGTCGAAGACCGGCATCTACGTCTACGACGCCTTCGGCAAGCTGGCCGCCGAGTATTCGACCGTCGCGCCATCGGACCCAGGGACGCACTACCGCACCGTCGACCACCTGGGCTCGACGCGCCTGGTCACCGACGCCGCCGGGACCGAGATCGAGCGCCGCGACTACCTGCCCTTCGGCGAAGAGATCCCCTCGACCGTAGGCAACCGAGGCGCCGGCTCCACCTCCACCCTCGACGACCGCCACCGTTTCACCGGCAAGGAACGCGACACCGAATCCCAACTCGACTACTTCCTGGCCCGCTACTACTCCGGCCCCATGGGGCGGTTCCTCAGCGTAGATCCTGGTGGAGCCGGAGCGGATTACGTGGATCCTCAGCGCTGGCATGGTTACTCCTACACCCGCAACAACCCTTTGGCGTTTGTAGATCCGGATGGCGAGAAACTTCGGATTGCTGCTGCCCAATCAGCGAAGGACACGGCCACTCTGATAGGTGGCCTCGCGCGCCAGTATTCGACGTCCATAGGTCGCACTCAGATCGAAAGGGTTGCTGGCAGCATTTTCGAGGTCGAAGTCGGGATCGGCCCTCTAGCCAAGAGTACCCAAGGCCCGGCCAACACTGGCTCAGGACTCGGCACTACTTTCGGGACAACCTCGACTCACCTCACGGGTGGTATAACTGAAGTAGACGTTAGGACAAATCAAGACGGCACGAAGATCGCCAACATCCGTGGGCCAGAAGGTATGGAGCGGTCCTCTCCGATTCGTGTGACAGTCGATCCTAAGAACGCTCGGCAGTTCGGAAAGTCCGTACCCCGCGTACTGGCACACGAACTAGGGGGCCATACAACCACCATCCTCGACGCTGTCGAGCGGCCCGGCGCGGTACCGGGTTTCCCTGGTCTCGATCTGACGGGTACGGATCCCAAGTACGACGAACCCGGAGCTCGGAAGAGTGAGAAAATAGGCAAGATACCGCGCAAACCAGCACCTGGAGCGGTTGAGGCGGTCAAGAAGATACTCGGCCTGGAATGACAGCATGATGCGTTGGCTTCGACCCACGTTGGTTCCGCTTTGCTTCGCTCTTCTCTTCGGGGGCCCGATGTGCATTGGGCAAACCGAAATCGAGAACGTGCTTAAGCTGCCCTTTCCCGAAAAGAGCGCGGAGATGCGCAAGCGTATCCTGGCGCTCGGCGCCGAGGGTGCTCCATTTGTAACTCGGGACATCCTTGAGGGTGACGTGAGTGGTGTATACTTCGCGCGCAGGAGCTTCTTGATCGGCGTCATATTCCATTACAACTCAAGTCTCGCCCAGCCCTATGTCCACCAACTCCTTAGTCGCGAGAATAACCCGATCGTCGTCATGATAACTATCAGGAGCATAGCGTACGACAGGCGATCCGAGTATGTCGCTGGGCTTGTAGGAACCCTCGATGACCTTAGGGTCGGGATAACTATCGAACGTTCACACTATCCAGCGATTCCCGTCACTATCCGGGCCGAAGCCATAGAGGCTCTCGAAAAGATTTTTGAGTTGCAGCTTGGAGGCGAGCAATCATTGGAGGAGGAAAAGGCTGAGCTCTGGCGCGCATGGGCTGCGAAGAGAGGTACGGGAAAGTCGGGGACAGGGGAAAGTCGGGGACAGGCTACGACTCTTGAGAACGACGGAGAACGAGACCCCAAATCAGCTAAGCGATGACCTCACAACAACATCCACCGGCAAGCCCCCTGCCAAGCCCATCCCCCCGCGGTAACCTGGATACGAATGCCAGCCATCGCTGCACCAGAACCAAACAGCAAACACGACAACCGCAATCCACGGACAACCCGATGACCAAACAAACCCAATCGCCCCATCCGGCGACCCTGCTTCTGCTCGCCGCGGTCCTCGTCTGGGCCGCCGCCCCCATCCAGGCCCAGACCGCGCCCGCCCAGCGCATCTCGTTCCAGGTCTAAATGGTGCAGGCCGGCCCGGCGGCCATCGACGCCGTGGCGCAGAAGCGCCTGCTCGCCGCCGCCGATCTCGTCCCCGCCGGCACGATCAGCCTCCACATCCTCGAGCAGAACGCCGCCCTCGCCGCGCTGGTTGACGCCCAAGCCACCGCCGGCACGCTCGAACTCATCGCCGCCCCCGTCCTCTCGGCCCCCAACGGACGCTGGGTCGATTTCCTGATCGGCGGCCAGTACGCCGTCCCGGTCGTGGCCGACGAAGCCGCGCTCGCCGCCCTGCCGGCCGAGGCGCCGCGCCCGCCGCCACCGGTGATTCCGCGCGAGATGGGCATCCGCCTGCGCCTGCGCCCAATCCTGCTGCCCGACGGCAAGATCCGCATCCGCATCCTGGCCACGGTAACCTCGGTCGATTTCGAGCAGGCCACGCTGCGCTCGGGCTACTTCGTCCCGGCGATGGCCTCGCGCCAAATCAACACCTTCATCGACATCGCCCCCGGACAAGGCTTCGCCATCACGGGCCTGGTCAACGAGCAAGTGATGCGGCAATTCGCCCGCATCCCCGAGCTAGCCGCGACAAGAATGATCCAAACCTTCGAGGACGCCAAAGGCCGCCGCCCGGAAAGCAACCTGCTGCTGCTCTTCACGCCCACCGTGCTCGAGCCGCCGTCCGACTAGCCGGGCGCGCGGGGAGTGGGGACGGCGCGCGGGGACAGAGCCCCCCCACAGCCCAGCCACCCGCCACCAACCTCCAGCCCCCAGATCCAGCCCCAGAACGCCAAAATCGAACTACCAAACAGACCCATCTCGCCGAACCCCATCGAAATCAGCGTCTTAGTTAGCACCCGCCACCGGCCACCGGCTGTCCCCCAAAAAACCCCACCCAGCCAAATCCGTCAAACCGGTCTGCCAAACAGACCCAATTGCACCCGTTCACGAGATTTCCCGCCCCACAAATCAACAACACAACCCCTAGCCTCCCCGCCGAGGACTGTCACTCATCTTCGCGTCCTCACTCCATCAACGACAGCCAAGCGGCCCTCGCGGCGAAAATGAGCTGACTGTACCCAGGACCACGGAATCCACCGCTGGAATCCCCCGCTGGAATCCACCGCACCGAACCCCAAATCCCCCGCCCCCCCTGTCACGAGATTCCTCTCCCACCAAATCAACAACATACGCAAAAATCCCCCAAAAACACTTGACACCCCGTGCTAGTCTAAACCCGTAACGACCGGAAAGGATAGATCACCGCGATCCCCCGACCGTTTCCTGGCCAGGACAGAAAGCTCGCTCAGCAGTTCATCACCTCCTCGAATCACAGAGGAGAGGGTGACTGCCAAGGCGGGTCTTCGGACGGCTCTCGAAAGTGGACATCCACCGCGAAGGGCTACGAGCGCAGTCGTGCACCATCGCCGCGCGGGATCACCGCGCGGCAAGACCGCGCCAGAGAACCCTTCGCCCGGAACCGCCTGCAACTTCAGGCTGAGGCGGCTCGCCGGGATCGACATAGTCGGAACGAGAGGCGTCTCTCACTTCTTTGAAATTTGAAAAAGAAGCACCGCGAAGAACGAAGCTAGCAAGCCCAGCCACCCAGCAACCTCAGCCAGTCACCCAACCCATCCGCTAGACCAAGCAGTGGCGCTAGGGCGAGACACCGTCGAGCCCCTCAGGCCGCCCGCAGCGGTCCAAATATCCGAAAAACCGGGCAAATCCGGACAAAACGACGCCGCGAAACCAGCCCCCACCACCCCACCCATCGCCCAAAAACCCTTCCCCGGCCCGTCCTCAGCCGCTTCCCTCACAAAAAAAACCAAAAAAATCCCCAAAAACCGGGCATTATCGGACAAAACACCCCTCTCCAACCGCCACTCGGACCCGCGGCCGGCCGGATTTTCAGCGTGCTATGCTCTTGGTTTGGAGCGCTCAGAAGACCCCGCTTCGTCTTCGATCCCGATGCAACCCCATTTCGATGACCCCCGGCTTCGTCCGATCGCCGGCAAGGTTCTTGCTGGTGAGAGGCTGAGCTTTGACGACGGCCTGACGCTCTACCGCTCGGGCGATCTGCTCGGGGTCGGCTACCTGGCCAATCACGTTCGCGAACGGCTCAACGGCAACACCACTTACTTCAACGTCAACCGTCACATCAACCCGACGAATGTCTGCGTCGCGGCCTGCAAGCTCTGCGCCTTCGGCCGCGGGGTGCGCGACCCGAAAGGCTATACGATGTCGCTCGAACAGGTCTGGGAGACCGCCGGCCAGGGCTATATCGAGGAGGTGTCGGAATTCCACATCGTCGGCGGACTGCATCCGGAACTGAGCCTGGACTGGTTTTGCGAGATGATTCGCGGTCTTCGCGAGCGCTATCCGCGTGTTCATTTGAAAGCGTTCACGATGGTCGAGATCGGCTATCTCGCCCGGCGGGCCAAAATTTCGATCGAAGACACCTTGCGAAGACTCAAGGACGCCGGAGTCGATTCACTGCCCGGCGGCGGCGCCGAGATCTTCGCCGAGCCGGTCCGGCGCATCATTTGCGATCACAAGATCGACGGCCAGGAGTGGCTCGACACCGCCCGTCTGGCCCACAAGATGGGCTTGAAGTCCAACGCGACCATGCTCTACGGTCATGTGGAAACCGGGGAAGACCGGGTGGACCATCTCATCAAGCTGCGGGAACTGCAGGACGAGACCGGCGGTTTCCAGACCTTCATTCCGCTGGCCTTCCATCCCGCGAACACCGCGCTCCGCCACCTGCCGCCGACCTCGGGTTTTGACGACATCAAGACCATTGCCGTCGCGCGTCTGCTGCTCGACAACTTCCCGCACATCAAGGCCTACTGGGTGATGATGACGCCCAAGGTCGCCCAGATTGCCCAACGCTTCGGCGCCGACGACCTTGATGGAACAGTGGTCGAAGAGAAGATCTACCACGATGCCGGCGCGACCACCTCGCAAGCACTGCGCCGCGAAGAGTTGCTGCGGCTGATCCGCGAGGCCGGGCGCGATCCGGTCGAGCGCGACACCCTCTATCGCCCAGTCCAGCGCGAAGAAGCCACCTTCACGGTCCTGGCGTAGTTGGCCTAGACTACGCGCCCCCCAATCCGCGGCGGTTCCTGCTGACCTTCTTACTCGCCTGGGAGGATCAACTTGGGCATGCCGTCCTGCCCGAGTTGCTCTCCGATTTCGAGCAGCAGCGAATACTCCTCGATCGTGGTCGCCTCGACCGGCACGTAGATGTTCGCTCGCGTCATGTGGCGCTGGGGCAGCAGGGTCTTGCCGGCGATGACGGCCGAGTCGCTGGTTCGGACTTCAACCCGCGTCCGCTCGCCCACCGGCGTCAGGTGGAGATGAAAGTCGGCGAGGTAGGGCACCGGCTGGCCCGAGACGCGATACACCTCCGACAAGCCCATCGGACTGTGAAACCAGGTTAGATAGAGGTCGTCGGCGTTGCCAGCCTCACCGAAGAGCGCGCGCATCTCCCCGGTAAGGAACTCGTCGCTATTGGATAGGACAGTAAACAGGTAGGGAGAGCGGTCGCGAAACTGCTTCTTGTATAGCGCCCGAACCGCCTGCTGGACCTCCCCGGTGCTAGCCCTAAACTCGTACGCCACCGGATTGGGCGCCGCCAGGGTTCTCGACTCGACCACGGGCTCGCCGCAGCAGGTTAGCACGGCGAGAATCGCGCCTAGTGGCGGCAGCCGTCGCATGCCGCTGGCCGGTTCAGGCATCGGCCACCTCCGGTTCCGACAGGTCGCCGATGATCTGTTGCACGTCGCGGATCAGCTTCGCCGCGTCGCGGCTGATGAGTCCGGCGGTACCGACAGGCTGGCCGATGCGGAGTTCCACGCGGCCGGGATGCAGATGGGCCGAGTTGGGCGCAAGAATCTTTCGCGTCCCGACCAGCGCCATCGGCACGATGGGACATTGCGCCCGAATGGCGATGTGCGCCGCGCCGGGTTTGAAGCGGCGCATGACCGGCTGCCGGGTGCGTCCGCCCTCGGGGAAGATCAGAATCGAGAACCCGGCGGCAATTTTGTCCGCTGCCTGGGCGATGCCTTTCACGGCCTCCCGGGGACTTTCCCGCCGCACCGGTATGTGCCCGGCGCGATTGAGGTGCCAGCCCAGAAACGGAACCTTCCACAGCCCGTGACGGGCCAGTATCCGAAACGGCCGCGGCATCGAGCCGAACATCACCGGCGTGTCGACGAGGCTGAAATGGTTCGATACGAAAACGTAGTGCTGCTCCGGGTCCAGCTTTTCCGCGCCCAGCACATCGACACGGATCATGCAGATCCGCTGCAACATGCGAGCCCAAGCGACGGCGACTTTGTGCTGGGACTGTCCGGTGCGGTCGAACAGCGACGAGAAAAATGAAATCGTCCCCATGCCGGCCGTCGCCAGACCGATCAGCGGGCACATCCAGAGGACTGAGCGTAGATAGCTGAGCACTGCGTTTTTCGTGAACCGTGAACTGCCTGGCGTTGCTTGGCCGTCAGGATGGTACGGATTCACCCCCCGGGCCGGAACTGGTTGTGAAAGGACTATTCTAGCCGTCTGTAAGTTCACCGTTACACATGCCGAAGCCCATTGGCGAGTCTGGTGACAGGGCGCCGCTACCGGCCCGTGAGGATTTCTCGTGCTTCCCCGGCCAGGAAGATCGATCCGGCGATCAGGACGATGTCGTCCGGCTGGGCCCTTTCCTTCGCGACTTGCATGGCCTCGGCGACCGATGGCGCCAGACGGATATCTTCGTGATGGTGGTCGATGATGGTCAAGAGCACTTCCGGGCTGACCGAGCGGGCGGTTTGCGAGCGTGTAACGATGACGCGCCTAGCCAGGGGCAGGAGCAGTCCGGCGACTTCGTCCACGGCCTTGTCGCGCGATGAACCGTAGATCAGAATGATGCGGCGGCCGCTGAGGTGATCGCCGGCAAAGCGGGCCAGCACCCTGGCGCCGGCGGGATTGTGGGCGCTATCGATGAGAAAGCTGGGATGGCCGGGGAACATCTCCAGGCGGCCGGGCCAGTTCGTCGAGGCGAGACCCCGGCGGATGTCGCCGAGCCCGGCTCCGGCGGCGTCGAGGGCGGCGATGGCGGTAAGCGCGTTGCCGATCTGGTGCTCGCCCAGCAGTGAGAGCTCCACGCCGGTTTGCTTGCCGCTAGGCTTGCCACCGTGATAGTGAACCGCCTCGAAGCGGTAGCGGCCCTCTTCATGGTGCTCGCGGCGGGACTGCCAATCGACCCCAGCGCGGATGACGGGCAGCTCCAGGTCTCTCGCGCGCCGCTCAATGACTCCGCCCGCCTCGGCGGATTGCCCTGCGATGACGGCGGTAGCGCCGCGATGGAGAATGCCGGCCTTTTCCGCCGCGATTGAAGCGAGCGACTTGCCAAGGAAGGCCTCATGATCGAGGTCGACGGGCGTGATGACCGCGATCTCGGATGCGAGGACATTGGTTGCGTCCAGGCGGCCGCCCAAGCCGGTTTCCACGACGCCCCATTCCACGCCCGCTGTTCGGAAGGCGCAGAACGCCGCGGACGTGACCGACTCGAAGAACGTCGGGTGCATCTGGCGGCCGCCCGAGGCCAGGATTCGTTCGTTGGCGGCGCGCACCTCGCCGACCGCTGCGGCAAAGTCCCGGTCGCTGATTTCTTCCCCGTTGAGCCGGACCCGCTCGTTGAAGCGGCTCAGATGCGGTGAAGTGCACAGACCGGTGGAAGAGCGGGCCGCGCGCAGACCGGATTCGATCATGGCGGCGGTCGATCCCTTGCCGTTCGTCCCGGCGAGATGGATCGGGCGGAAACTCTTCTCGGGGTGATCGAGCACTTCGAGCAGCCGCTGCATACGCTCCAGCCCGAAATGCGAAGAGCGGATGTCGCCGAGCAGTGAGAGAAGATAACGAACGGCCCCGGCGTAGCTCATTCGCGAGGGTCGAGAAAGAACGCGAAAGCGCGGTCGAGAAACTCTTTCATCTCATTGCGTTTTACGATCGCGTCGATCATCCCGTGCTCAAGCAGAAACTCGGTTCGCTGGAAACCCTTGGGCAGTTTTTGACGGATCGTCTGTTCGATGACGCGGGGTCCGGCGAAGCCGATTAAGGCCCCGGGCTCGGCGATGTTCAGGTCGCCAAGCATGGCGTAACTTGCGGTGACGCCTCCGGTGGTCGGGTCGGTGAGAACGCTGATGTAGGGCAGCCGGGCCTCGTCGAGCAGATTGAGGGCCGCCGAGATCTTGGCCATCTGCATCAGGCTCAGCGCGCCTTCCATCATGCGGGCGCCGCCGGAGGCGGAAATGATAACCAGGGGTTTGCCTGCCGCCGCCGCGCGCTCGATGGCGCGGGTGATTTTTTCCCCCACCACCACACCCATGCTGCCGCCAATGAAGCGGTACTCCATGGCGCAGAATATCACCGGCCGGCCGTTGATCTTGCCCTCGGCGCAGATCACGGCGTCCTTCAGCCCGGTCACCTCCTCGGCTTGGCGCAAGCGCTGCTGATAGGGGCGCTGGTCGACGAACTTCAGAGCGTCGGCTGTTCGCAGGTCGCTGTCAAAGGCTTCCCACTGTGCGTCGTCGCAGAGCAGGTTCAAGCGCGCGGCGGCGTCGATCTTGAAATGGAAGCCGCAGCCGGGACACACCATGTGGTTTGCTTCGAGATCCTTTTTCCAAATGATCTCGCGGCAGGAGTCGCACTTGATCCACAGGCCTTCGGTGCGGACCCGCCGCTGTTCCGGCCGCTGTTCCGATCCCGCGGTTGTCTTTTGGGTTTTCGAGAACCATGCCACGGAACAAATTCCACCTTCCTGCTCGATCATAACAGAGCGCTTGGGCCGTCTTCCCCTCCCCGGTCCAGCCCCTGCCTGGCCATCGCGCATGGCTGCCAAGCGTGCTCCCAAGGCTGTCTGGATGAGGTGGAAATGAAATTCCTAACCATGGCCGGGATCGCGGATAATAAAGGCACACGATCGATGCTTCGTTTGATTCGATTCTTCTTCTTCATGGGCGGGCTGGCGCTCTTGGCGCTCATGGCTCTGCTCTATGTCGATACCAGCGACGAGGACATTGTCTCTTCGATGGACGCGGGAGTGGCGCGACTCAGCCAGCAGGCGGAACTTCTCAGTGAGAGCGCGCGGAAGGCCATCAGGCAGGGGAACGAACAGATCAACAAGAAGACCCGCGCGCTGCGATCACAGAGTGGCGAAGCTCAGAAGGAGTTCAACGAGGCCGGCGACGAGCAACAGAAGGAGCTTGCGAAGATCGGTTCGGAAGCCGGGGCCCGGGCCGATGAACTCAAAGCCAAGGCCGATTCGGTGGCGTCCGAGATCCAGGCCAAACTCAGCAAGTACTCCAAGTGGCTGCGGAAACAGCTCGCCGAGTGGAAGAAGCGGATCGAGGAAGCTTGGGAAGAGCAGGGCTGAGCAGCTTCGGCGTGGTTCGCTTGCCCGACGCGGCCCGCCTCTCAAGGCGCCTCCTCTTAGGAAATCCTTACCCGCGACCGAGCACCTTGGCCAGCGCCTTGCCCGTGTAGCTTCGGCGTGATTGCACGATTTGTTCGGGCGTGCCGCAGGCCACGATTTCGCCTCCCTGGTCTCCGCCCTCCGGTCCCAGGTCGATGATCCAGTCGGCGGCCTTGATCACGTCGAGATTATGCTCGATTACGATCACCGTGTTGTTGAGTTCGGTAAAGCGGAACAGTACTTCCAGCAGCTTCTTCACGTCTTCGAAATGCAGGCCGGTCGTGGGCTCGTCGAGAATGTAGAGCGTGCGTCCGGTCTGCCGCTTGCTCAACTCCTTGGCCAGTTTGATGCGCTGTGCTTCTCCCCCGGATAGAGTGGTCGATGACTGGCCCAGGTGCAGATATCCAAGGCCGACATCGACGAGGGTTTTCAACTTGGCGTGAACTTTCGGGATGTTTTCCATCAAGGGCAGGACTTCTTCGACGGTGGATTCGAGCAAGCCGGCAATGGAGCGCCCCTTGAACTTCACCTGTAGTGTCTCGTGATTGTAGCGGCGTCCCCGGCAGGTGTCGCAGGTCACGAAAACATCGGGCAGAAAATTCATCTCGATGCGGCTCTGGCCATCGCCCTGGCAGGCTTCGCAGCGTCCGCCCTTGACGTTGAAACTGAAGCGGCCCTGCTGGTATCCCCGCACTCGGGATTCCGGGAGCATGGCGTAAATCTCGCGGATCGGCGTGAACGCCCCGGTATAGGTTGCCGGGTTGGATCGCGGCGTTCGGCCAATCGGCGACTGGTCGATGAGAATCACCTTGTCGATATGCTCCATGCCTTCGATACTTCGGTGACGTCCCGGTGTCGCGCTCGAGCGGTAGATCTTGCGCGCCAGCGCCGGGTAGAGAATTCCGTTGACCAGCGTGGATTTGCCGCTGCCGGAAACACCCGTGACCACGGTGAACGTTCCTAGGGGAAAGGTAGCGTCAATGGACTTGAGATTGTGCTGCCTGGCTTCCCGCACGACAATTTTCTTGCCGTTGGGCGAGCGCCGCGCCTCTGGCAGCGGAACCTGTCTGGCTCCGCTTAAATATTGCCCGGTAAGAGAGGCTGAGTTGGCGGCAACTTGTTTCGGTGTGCCGCTTGCGACCAACTCGCCACCCAATCTCCCGGCGCCGGCGCCAAGATCGACCACGTAGTCGGCCCTCTCGATGGTTTCGAGATCGTGCTCGACGACGATGATCGTGTTGCCAAGGTCGCGCAGCCGGGCCAGGGTCTTCAGCAGCCGGTCGTTGTCTCTGGCGTGCAGGCCGATCGAAGGTTCATCGAGAACGTAGAGCACCCCTCGCAACTCCGAGCCGATCTGGGTTGCCAGGCGAACCCGCTGCGCTTCCCCGCTGGAAAGCGTGGCGGCCGCACGTCCGAGACTGAGATAGTCCAGCCCCACGGCGCTCAGAAACCCGAGTCTTCTCTGTACTTCTTCGACGATGCGCCCGGCGACAAGCCTCTGGCGCTCCGACAAGTCAAAGCTGGCAAGCGCTCCGGCGGCCTCGTCCACCGGAAGCGCCGCGAACTCAGCAATCGACAGCTCGGCGACCTTGACCGCGAGACTCTCCGGGCGCAACCGCCGCCCGCGGCACGCGGGACAGGAGTTGGCCGAGCGAAAACGCGTCAGCCAGGCGCGGAAGTTTTCCGTTGCGTAGGTGTCATTCCATTCCTCTAGCAGTCGCAGCAAGCCCCGGAACGGCCGCGCCGATTTGGCCGCCGCGTTGGGATTCTCGCCCCGCAGCAGGAGAACTTGCTGCTGGCCCGAGAGAGCATCGTAGGACTTCGTCAAACGGAGGCCGTGACGTTTGGCTCCGGCCGTCAAACTTCTCTCGACTCGCGGCGGCAACAGCCCGGGCTCGATCCCGCCGCCGAGAAGTGGCTTGGTTCGATCGGCGATCACCTTTTCGGGGTCGAACTCCCAGCGAGTACCCAGTCCGGTGCAGCTTTCGCAGGCCCCATAGGGGCTGTTGAAAGAGAACGATCGCGGCTCAAGCGTCGGCACGCTGCGTCCGCACCGAGTACAGGCCAGCTTCTCGGAATAGAGCTGCTCGGCGCCCGAGGTTTCAGCGACAAGGACCAGACCTTCGCCCAATTTCGTCGCCGTCTGGATGGAATGGGTCAGACGTTTCTCAAGACCCGCCCGGATCTTCAAGCGATCGACGAGCACCTCGATCGTATGATTGCGCTGCCGATCGAGCGGGATATCTTCGTCAAGCTGGACCATCTCGCCGTCTACCCGCGCGCGCAAGAATCCGAGTTGCGCCAGCCGGTCGAACTCCCTTTTGAATTCACCCTTGCGCCCGCGGACTACCGGCGCCAGCACCATAACCTGCTTGCCCGTTCGCTCCGCCAAGACCCGCTGGGCGATTTCCCCGGCCGACTGGCGGCAGATAGGGATAGCGCAGCCGGGACAATGCGGCGTGCCGATCGAGGAGTACAGCAGCCTTAGGTAATCATAGATCTCGGTAATCGTTCCGACGGTGGATCGCGGGCTGCGATTGGTCGTCTTCTGCTCGATCGACAGAGCCGGACTCAGCCCCTCGATCGAGTCGACGTCGGGCCGCTCCATCTGATCTAGAAACTGCCGCGCGTAGGGCGAAAGTGTTTCCACGTAGCGGCGCTGTCCCTCCGCATAAATCGTGTCGAAGGCCAGCGAGGACTTGCCCGACCCCGACAGCCCGGTAATCACGGTGAGACGGTTGCGCGGAATTTCGACATCGATGTTCTTGAGGTTGTGCTGCCGTGCTCCGCGTACGATAATTCGATCGATCATTGAGGGAGGAGTCGCGAACCGGCCGCCGCCGGCTGGCAAAACTCCCGCCGCCGACTCGCAAAACTCATTGTAGTGAGCCGCCCGAGGGGCGGTCAAACCAGCGGCGTTGCCCGGCCTGCAAAGGGCAGCGCTTTGCGCGAGACGGGAATCCAGTCGCCGAATCCAGTCACGGGATCCAGTCACGGGATCCGGGCCCCGCTCTGGAGGAAAGCTGTGCTACACTGTGTATACCCTATTCTCTATCTATAATAGGGTGATTGAAATGGAATCCCACAAACGCAGTATGGCCAAGGCCATGAGTTATCGCTTCTTGGGTTCGCTGATTACGGGCGGGATCACGCTTGCGGTCATCGGACGGCTCGATGTGGCTCTTGGAGTCGCGCTCATTGACGGCGTGGTGAAGATGGGCGCCTATTTCCTCCACGAACGTATTTGGGCGAAGGTGAAGTGGGGAATGCCGCACTCGCCTGACTATCAGATTTAGCACTCTGTCGGATCGAAACTCCTGTTGCCAAGACCGTAGCCCTCGTGGTCGCGGAGCGCTCTGGCCGGGCTCCGCTCGCCTGCCATGACCGGTTTTCGGGGGGCAAGGCCGAGACGGTGTGCTCCGCGGGCTCAATTTTTCCTGCTCGTCTGACGATCTGTTAAGAAGAGGAGGGATCGTCATGTCGTTTCTGTCATCGATTTATCCAGTACCTCATGAGTTCGATGTGCCGAAGGCCGACCGAGGCCATTCAGCGAACCTCAACCCGAAGAGCGGAGGCCAGCGCGCCGCCCGGCGGCGCCGGGGTTCCAAGCACTCGAGCCAGGATCAAGACCTGGAGGTGGATGTCTTCGAAGCCTCGGTTTCCGACGACGAAGCACCGCCTGAGAAACCCTAGCCGTCCCCGGCGCGAGGAACTCTCGGGCACAACTGGCCCGCGCGGGTAGCGCCACCTGCCGGCAGAATCGACAATCTTGGTTCCTTGCCTTCCCCTGGGTTTCACTTTGCTAGGCTGGCATCAACGCA
>CBDEGU010000008.1:0-30000 GCA_965238045.1 Bryobacterales bacterium
GATGAACAACAGCAGCGTGAGAACGCTCAATACACCGAATTCGGCCGTCTCGGGCTGAAAGCCTCCGGCCGCCAGCGCCGGGCCGATCTCGCTGAATTTGAGCGTGCCGAGCGTGGTGACCATCAGCAGCATGGCGAGCACGAAGGCCGCGTCGCCAATACGGTTCACCAGGAAGGCCTTGTTGGCCGCGTCCGAGGCCGACTTCTTGTGGAAGTAGAAACCAATCAGCAAATAGCTGCACAGGCCCACTCCTTCCCACCCGACGAACAGCAAGGCATAGTTGTTCGCCAGCACCAGCAGCAGCATGAAAAAGACAAACAGGTTGAGGTAGCCGAAGAAGCGGTAGTAACCGCCGTCATGGGCCATGTAGCCGATCGAATAGACGTGGATGAGGAATCCGACGCCCGAGACCACCAGAACCATCACCGAACTCAGCGGATCCAGCAGAAAACCGCATTCAGCGGTGAAATCGGCCAGCGCACCCGAAGCGGTCGCCGTCTTCAAGCCGGCGAGCCAGGTGAATCCGACGACTTGGTGCAAGTGACCCTCGACGCCCCGAAGCTCTAAGACCGCTCCCAGGGAGAAGAGGAAGGCCAGCAGAATCGTCCCCGGACACAGATAATTGATCAGCGTCCTGCCGAAACCGTCGTGAGGATCGTCGTGACCATGCGCATCATGTCCCTGCGCATCGGGGCCGCCGGCATGCTGCGGATCGAGCCGCTGACCGAACAGCAGCATCACTAGCGCTCCGGCGAGCGGGAAAAGCGGTATCAGCCAAATGTTTTCGAGAAAAAACATGTGGTTCTTTTCGCCGACCGAATCGGCCTCGCCGTCAAGTCAGCCCGCTATACGCGCAGGCACACTGCACGACCGCGTCGCCAGCCCGATCCTCACCAGCGGAGAATATCGATTTCGTCGGCGTGCACAGTCTCCTTGTTTCTGAAAAGCGCGATCAGTATCCCGAGACCGACGGCGGCCTCGGCCGCGGCGGCGGTGATCACAAAAATGATAAAAACCTGTCCGCTGACGTCTCCCAAATAGGCGGAAAACGCCACCAGGTTGATATTCACGGCATTGATAATCAGTTCGATGGACATCAAGATCACGATGATGTTGCGCCGTGTCAGCACACCCACCGTGCCGATGACCAGCAAGGCCATGCTCAACATTAAATAGTGCGCCGTGGTCACCGGAAACATATTCTCAGGTCTCGACTTCGTTTCTCTTGTTCGCGCTCGGGAAGACGGGCGGTTAGGAACCCTCGTCTGCCCGGAATTTCCCCATCACCACGGCGCCGACGATCGCCACCAGCAGCAGAATCGAGGCTAGCTCGAATGGCAATAGATACTCGGAAAACAGTACCTGTCCTACCTCTTCGGAATTTCTCGTCAGCGTGCCGATCTCGGCCGGGACGCGCGGCTCACCCAAACGGAACTCGTCCGCGCCCTTCGACAGGATGTAACCCAGTTCGCCTGTTAACAGCAGCCCACAAAGCGCGGCTACCCATTTCTGGGATGAGAAACGCCGCTGCCGGATCTCCTCGTTCACCGGCACCAGCATGATGACGAACAAGAACAGCACCATGATGCCGCCGATATAGACGATCACCTGCACGCCGGCGAGAAACTCGGCCCCTTGCAGCAGGTACAACCCCGCGACGCCGACAAGTGTGTTGATGAGCCAGATCGCCGAATGCACCACATTTCGGCGGGTAATGGTCATCAGCGCGCTGATCAAGATCAGGGCGCCGAACACGTAGAAAAGAATGCCGTCAAAGTCCATGTTTGCAACTAGACTCTTGTTTCCGTCTTAGAAACAGAGCTTCTCAGGATAGATCAAATTCATGAAACCAGCGACCGCGATCAAAACTTATACTCCGTCGGCAGCGGACCTTCCTCCAGCATCTGGCGATCCCAAATCGCTCCTTCCCGGGTATAGGAGGCCATTTCAAAATCTTGCGTCAGCTCCAGCGCGTCCACCGGACAGGCGTCTTCGCATAGCCCGCAGAACATGCACCGCGAGAGGTCGTAGATGAAGGTCGTCAAGTCCTTGCGGCGCGTTTGTTCGTTGCGCTC
This sequence comes from Bryobacterales bacterium, assembly GCA_965238045.1. Taxonomy (GTDB): domain Bacteria; phylum Acidobacteriota; class Terriglobia; order Bryobacterales; family UBA6623; genus CBDEGU01. Next base: position 2,076 of record CBDEGU010000008.1, read on the forward strand.
GGAAGTGACGACAATCAACTGCTCGGGACAAGCCAGCGCGCAGAGATTACAAGAGATGCACAGAGTTTCATTCGTCTCGGGATGAACATTGAGTCGCGGCGCGCCGCGATAGCGCTCGGCCACTTGCGGCCTTTCCATGGGGTATTGCTCGGTGCAGACCAGCGACGGCTTCTGATTCCGGAATGTGACCCACAGCCCTTGCAGCAGGTCGACCAAGAAGACAGTTTTCAGAAATTCCTTCATGCCCGTTGCACTCCCTCTCCCGGCACCCGCTACCCGGACACGACCAGCATAACGAACGCGTTGATGATCAGCGCCCCGATACTGATCGGGATCAGATATCTCCACCCCACGTCCATCAACTGGTCGTAACGGAACCGGGGGAATGTCCCCCGATACCAGATGAACGTGTAGACAATCAGCATAACCTTCAGCAAGAACCAGAAGAAACCAATGATCAACTCGTTGATCGTCGGGATCAAGAACAGCACCGCGAGCAAAAACATTCCCGCCGTCAGGGCCGCCATCACGGCCTTCTGCTCGGTAAGCATCAATCGCTTGGCGCCGAGCCCGCAGCCCGCGCCGATCAGCAAGAAAAGCAGTACGGGAAAGCCGACATTGAGCGGCAGCTCCAGAAACGCGACATTGGGAAAAGGCCGCAACCAGCCCCCGAAAAACACCGTTACCGCGATGCTGCAAATGACAAAGATGCTGGCGTACTCGGCGAGGAAGAAGAGCGCGAAACGGAAACCGCTGTATTCGGTGTGAAATCCGGCGACGATTTCCGATTCCGCCTCGGGCAAGTCAAACGGCGCCCGGTTGGTCTCCGCTACGCCGGCGATCAAGAACAACACCGTCGGCACGAGCATCAAACCATAGTTTGAAAAGGCGATCCAGACTCCCTTATCCAGTTGGGCATAGATAATGCCCTGCATGCTCAGCGTGCCCGCCACCATCAGGCCGGTGACCAGCGCAAAGGCCAGCGGCACCTCGTAACTCACCATTTGCGCGGCCGAACGCAGCGACCCAAGCAGGGAATATTTACTATTGGACGACCAGCCGGCCAGGATCAGCCCCAGCGTGCCGATCGACGACATCGCCAGAACAAACAACACGCCGATGTTCACATCCGCCACGAAGAACTTATCGCTCAGCGGCAGGACGGCAAAAGACGTCAGCGCGGCAAACGTCGCCAGGACCGGAGCCCCCCAGAAGAGCCACTTATCCGCTGCCTCGGGAATGATGTCTTCTTTCAGCATGAGCTTCAAAGCGTCCGCCAGCGGCTGAAGAAATCCATACGGGCCCACCCGCATCGGCCCCAGCCGCACCTGCAAGTCCGCCAGCACCTTACGCTCAAGCAGCACGATGTATCCCGCGACAAGCGGGAACAGCGCCACAATCAGCAGCGTCACGATCAGCGGCCCCAGGTAGGGGCTATGGAGCACTTCTTCAAGCAATGCCATGCACTCCCGGTCGTCTTGCCGTCTCTAGCGGTCTACTTCTCCAAGCACGATGTCAATCGTGCCGATAATCGCCACCACATCGGCGATCAGCGAGCCCCGGCACATCTTATCGAGAGCCTGCAGATTAATGAACGACGGCGGGCGGACGCGAATCCTGTAAGGCTGCGTCGAGCCATCGCTGACAATGTAATACCCCAACTCACCCTTGGGCGCCTCGATCGAGACATACGCCTCGCCCACCGGCGGCTTGTAGACCTTCGATACCTTGCCCTTGATCGGCCCGCCTGGCAGACTGTCCACGGCCTGGCGAACGATGCGCATCGACTGGCGAAACTCTTCTATCCGAACCAGGTAGCGGTCATACGTATCGCTGTTCGACCCGGTGGGTATATCGAAATCGTATTTCTCGTATCCGGAATAGGGCTGTGCCTTGCGAAGATCCCATTCCACTCCAGCCGCGCGCAGGACCGGGCCTGTCACCCCGTAAGCTTTGCAGTCTTCCGCGCTCAAGATGCCGATGCCCTTGGTGCGCGCGACCCAGATCCGGTTCGTGGTCAGCAACTCTTCGTACTCGTCGACCTTCTTGTCAAACCAGTCGCAGAATGCCAGACAATCTTTTTCAAATCCGTCGTAGGTTTCATACTGCAGTCCGCCGATGCGAAACGAGTGCGTCGTGAGCCGCGCGCCGCAGTATTTTTCGAAAATCTTGAGCACTTCTTCCCGGTCGCGGAAACAGTAAAACACGGGAGTGATCGCGCCGAGATCCAGTGCGTGGGTGCCGAGCCAGAGCAGGTGACTCGCAATTCGGTTCAACTCGCAGAGAATCACCCGGACGCATTGCGCCCGCTCGGGAATCTCGATGCCTCCCAAGGTCTCGGCCGCCAGACAATAACCGAGTCCGTTGGAGACCGCGGCGACGTAGTCCATCCGGTCGACATAGGGAGCGAACTGCTGGTAGGTGCGATTTTCAGCGATCTTCTCGACGCCCCGGTGCAAGTACCCAATGATGCACTCGGTCCCGACGACCCTTTCGCCGTCGAGCTTGAGGATGATACGCAGCACTCCATGAGTCGAGGGATGCTGCGGTCCCATGTTCAGGACCATCTCATTGGTATCGAGAAACGTCGTCTGCGTCGCCATTACTGCGCACTCTCAATCTGCAAGTTTTCGCGGACCCAGTCGGCATCCTGCTGGAGAATCGGATAGTCTTTTCGCAGCGGGTGGCCCTGCCATCCATCAGGCATGAGGATGCGGGTCATATTGGGATGGTCTTCGAACTCGACCCCAAACATGTCGAAAATCTCACGCTCCAGCCAGTTGGCCGTCGGGTAGACCTCGACCGCCGTCCTTGGCTTTTCGCCTTCGCCGACCGCCGCCTTGATGCGAATGCGCAGGTTCTTCTGAAAGGAGTAGAGGATCCAAATGACCTCGAAGCGGGCCTCTTTCTTCGGATAGTCCACTGCGGTGATGTCGACGAGGTAGTCGAAGTCTTCCTCAAGCTTGAGATACTCAAGAATCGGAATCACCGAAGACAAATCGGCGACCGCGAAGGGCTGTCCGCGATAAACCGAGCACTCCCGGATCGCCTCGCTGAAACGCCGCTGCAAGCCGTCGGCTATCGGGCCTTCCCAGGGCTCGACCTCCATCACGGCGGGCGCTTTGGGGGGAGCAGGTTTCTTCGCCGGAGCCGCCGGTTTCTCCGCGGGAGCAACTGGCTTTGTCACCGCCGGTTTCTCCTCCGCCGCGGCCCGAGCGTCTGGCGCGGCGGGCGGTGCTGCCTCGGCGGACTTGGCCTCGGGGCTTTTTGCGGAAGATCCGGATTCGGGTGGAACTCCACCCTCGGGTTTATTCTCGTCTGCCATGTTCTAGCTGAGCGACGTCCTGGATTCCTCGGCCATGCGAACAGCGGATGGCGGGAAGTTAGCGACCGGAGAGAACCTAAGTGTTATCACAGTCAGAAATCGAGTGTCAACAAACAGCCGCCGCTGATCCGAAAACACTCTCCAAAGTACGCATCAAGACCACTACTGTGTTCGAGACCCCTATTGTAAGGGTTGCCTGCGGTCAGGTGACGAGAGTATCATTTCCCTGCCGGATGCCGCCGCTTTGGCGGCTCCGTACACCGAGAGCACAGCCCGCGGTAAAGGTCGGGCTGCCAAGCTGCCAAGGAGAACTCCTTCTATGAGCTACCGCGCGAAACACCTGCGCGGCACGTTGTGGATAACCATCCTGCTCGCCGTCATCGCCAATAGCGCAGTGGCCCAGCAAGGCCAGCCCAGGCGTTTTACGATGACTCCGCGACTCTCCGGACCGGAGGATCCCGAGCGCGGGAAACTCAGAGGAACGATTCAGCTAGGCGAGACCGTGGTCATAGAGATCCCTGGCGGTTTTGACAGTATCTTGGAGCCAGGCGTCCTGCCCGAACTGAGCGAGCTCCGCCACTCCCGGCGGGGCGGACCGTTCAAGATTGAAGGCATCAAGCCCGGTGATTGGGTCGCCATCCACATCGTGGCGGTCGAACCCGGCCCCTACGGCTACTACAACAACGGCGGGCCGTTCCGCGGAAGTCTGCGCCGCGTGGCCCCAGTCAAAGACGGCTTGCTGCACTTCCCGCCGGACTTCGTCGTGCCGTGCGCCCCATGGTGGGATCGTGCAGCTTGAGCCGCGCCTCTCCCACCCGGGCGGCGCCTGGAACCACGGCGGCCACCTCGACCTGAACTCGATACGAGCTGGAAGCACCGTCTATATACGAGCACAGAAGTACGGCGGCATGCTGACGATCGGCGACACTCACGCCTACCAGGGCGACGGCGAATTGACTGGAACCGGTGTTGGGATCGACACCACCGTAACCGTCAAGATCGAGCGTGGACCGGACTTCCCCAACGGCGGTGTCGTCGTCGAAACCGCCGAAAATGGTCTCCCACCGGCGTCGCCGCCGACTGGGAGAGCTCCCTGAAAATTGCCTGGACTGAAGCCGTGGCCCTGGTAGAGCATCTCTACCGCACCACCGCCGAGCATGCCGACCTGATCGTCGGGACCATTGGCGACACGCTGCCCGGCTATGCGGCCGGTAAGCTGAACAGTCGCGGTTTCCCGAAGGATGGCTCCTATGTCACGCCGCGGATCGCCATTCCGAAATCCCTGCGCAGGACCGGCCAGCCGTTCAAGCCGTTACATCGCCCGATTCCGGGTCTCGCTGTCGTTGACCCGTGGGTCGTCGGCTCGACGTCAATGCCCTGGCATCCCGGTCCCATACATTTCCAGGCGCCGGTGTTCAAGCACCGGTGTCCAAGCACCCATGGGCCGCCTTCACTCAAGGAACGCCCAGAACCCAGCTCTGCGCTAAGATGATTGTTCGTTCTGCCTCGGGGGCCGTACGCAAGCCCCGCCGCCCAAAATCCCTACTTCCTGTTGGAGGACCCATCACGTGACACGACAATTGAGTTTGCTCCTTGCCTTCGGCCTGTTGCTGACGCCGAGTCTGCTGAACGCGGAAAAGAAAATCATCTATCCGCCTGAGTTCAAGAAACACCGCCCGAACATGCCCTTTAGCCCGGGCGTGCAGGTAGGCGACATTCTCTTCGTAGCCGGACAAACGGGAGGCGATCTTGCCACCGGAGCGTATGCGGAGAAATATGAAGACGAAGTGGACGCGACATTCAAACGTATCGGCATGATTCTCAACGACGCCGGCTACGACTACTCCGACGTTGTCGACGTAAAGGTCTATCTCACCGACATTGCCATGTTCAAGCGCATGAACTCGGTTTACACACACTACTTCAAATCGAACAAGCCCACGCGCACCACTGTGGCGGTGGCCAGCCTCGTGGGCAAGGCGAGGATCGAGATCACGGTAATCGCCGCGAAATAGGCTGGATCCCTGTCGCTGGCCGGCTCTCGCTGGCCGGCTCATCGCGTGGCGGCCCGCCCTAAGCTGGCCGTCACGGGCCGAAGTGCTCGAAACCTTGAGGCGCAAGACGCTGGCGGGCCCCGCCCAACAGCAAGAAGACGCCGGAAGAGGCAACGATCCGGCCGATCGCCGTCAGCGGGATACCCTTTCGCTGAGGCGGCACTTTCGTGCCCGCCGGAGCGGTGAACAGCAGTTCGTACTCCTCGCCTCCGTGCAGGGCCTGATGAGAAGAAGCTCCCGGAAACAAGGGGATGCGGGCCGTCTGAATCTCCGCGCCCGCGCCGCTGGCTTTCGTGAGTCGGGCGAGGTCCGTCGAGAGGCCGTCGCTGAGATCAATGGCCGCGCTGGCTCGCACCCGGGCTCGCAAGTACCGGCCCAGCTCCAGGCGGGCTTCCGGATACAGGTGCCGCCTGACGGCCCGCCGTCTTGGCCCCGCCCCCGCTTCGAGTTGCTCGAAGCCGAGCGCCGAACCTCCAAGACGCCCCGAAACGTAAACGATATCACCTGGTTTGGCGCCGCTTCGCGTCAACGCCCGGCCCCGCGGCGCCGAACCAACGGCTGTCACATGCGAGACAAAGTGGTCCGCTCTGGCAATGTCTCCTCCGATCAGCCGAATTTTCGACGTTCGGCTCAGGCGAAACATACCGTCCAGGTAGTTCTTCAGCCACTTCCCCTCCAGGCTCCAGAGCGGAAGAGCCAGGGATAGCAGAAACCAGAGAGGTGTTCCCCCCATGGCGGCGAGGTCACTGAGCCCGCGCGCCAAACACTTGTGTCCGAGAGCTCCCGGAGGGTGATTCCGCCTATGAAAATGTGTATTTTCAATGATCTGATCCGTGGTCAGCAGCAACTCTTCCCCTGCCGCCGGCGAACGCACGACCGCCGTGTCGTCGCCGATGCCGAGGCGCACCGAGCCACCGCTGTCCTCCCGCGTCCGCCGCAGGATGTGCTCGATCAGACGGTCTTCGATTCGCGGCATTGAGGCGTATGTAGTTCCTTAATAGCCTTAATAGTACTTTGATACTGTTGACACAGGTTGACGAACTTGTTAGCGTGATAGACGAAATGAGCTAGGGGCGGATATCCGCACCTGCATGGACTTTGGCACGGTCGGCATCATTGCATAGCGGCGTACCCGGCCGAACGAAGCTCGAATGCGAAAGAATTATCTTATCCTAGTCGTCGCTCACTCAGTCCACGGGCGCATAAAGCGCTTGCGCGTTCCGCACTACGCACTCCATGTACTGCTGAGCTTGGTGATCTTCGGCTCGATAGTGGGAATCGGCCTCGTCTCCAGCTACACGCGTATGCTGAGCAAGGTCGGTGACTACAACGAGTTGCGCGGCGAAAAGGAAGCGCTGCTGCAGCAGAACGAGGCGCTCAAAAAAGATGTCGAGGAACGCAATGGTCAGCTTGCGTCGCTGGGGGATCTAGCAACGGAGGTTTCCATTGCTTTTGGCATCTCGCGTCCTGAGCCAGACGAAGCCGCGTTCTTCGCCGACGAGAGCGCCCACGATGAGTATCAGAGCTTCGTGAATCGATTCGACTTCCTGCAACAGGTAAGCTTGTCCCCGAGAGGAAGCGAATCGATGCTGTTTTGGCTTGAGAATACGACCCCCTCTCTATGGCCGGTACCTGGCGTGCTGAGTTCTTCGTTCGGGAGCCGCCGCGACCCGTTCAGCGGAGAAGGCTCGTTCCACGCCGGAGTGGACCTTCGTTCTCGTCGCGGAACGCCGGTCGTGGCCGCCGCGGATGGCGTGGTGAGAAGCAGTGGCTGGGCAGGGCAGTATGGCAAACGCGTCATCTTGAGTCATGGGCGTAGCGAGCTTTCCACGCATTACGCGCATTTGTCCCAATACTTCGTTCGCTCCGGCCAGATGGTCCGTCGCGGGGAAGTCATCGGACGCGTGGGAGCAACCGGCCGTTCGACATCATCACATCTGCATTACGAGGTTCGATATCGCGGCACGGCCGTGAATCCTTACAAGTACCTCAAGAACAGCTCCCCGCGGTCTGCGTCGTACGAACTCGCCGACTAGCGCCACTCTAGCGGCCCGTCGTAAAAGTCCGGCCGGATCTGACGCACCGGGACTGCGGACAGAGACGCATCCGGTGTCCGATGCAGGACGTCTGAACCTCGCGGGGACGACCGGCCCGGCAGCGCGGCTCCGCCGTTTCGGACGCCCGCACCCCTCGGGCGCCAGCTCACGAGAAGAACAAATTTAGGTGCCAAGCGGAAGGAAATACTGGGTGCCGCGGACGGGCCGGCTTAGTTCTTGGAGCAACTCGTCGAGGTCGTTTTCGTTTTGAACGAAATCAACCTGCGTCGTATCAACCACCAGTACGTCGGACGCCTTGTAGTTCGTAAAAAAATGCTCGTAGGCGCGAACAACTTCCGCCAGATATTCATCGGAAATCATGGCTTCCGAGGCTACGTTCTTGCGCGCGATGCGAGCCCGCAGCACCTCGGGCGTGGCCTTGAGATAGACCACCAGATCCGGCGCCGCGAGTTGTTCCTTTAGTTCGCGGTAGTACTGGTCATAGACGGCGACCTCGTCATCATTGAGGTTGATGTAAGCGAAGAGTTTGTCCTTCTCGAAGAGAAAATCGGACACGACCGGCGTCTGGATGCGGTCGGGAAGGATTGTCTTCAGCCGCTGGAACCGCGACATCAAGAAGTACATCTGAGCGCGAAACCCCGAGGCTTGCCGGCCGCGATAGAAGTCGGTCAGAAACGGGTTTTCTTCTGAATCGAGGATGGCCCGAGCGTGCACGCGCTGGGCCAGGGCTCGCGCCAGGCTGGACTTTCCCACTCGGAGGGGGCCTTCGATCGCAATGTATCGCGCGGGACTCATTACCTGACTGTTTTAACGTATTTCGATCCGGGCGAGTTTTCGGCGCCGCCGTTGGAGTGAGCAGTACTCTCCATCATATCGAGACCATCTGAGTCCTGACGCCAGATCTGCTTTCTAGAATCCAAGATTTGCCTGCGGCCCCTTCGGCGGAGGGACCTGGAAGTACTCGAAGGCGAGTTGCGTACCAACACGGCCACGCGGAGTGCGATCCAAGAAACCCAGCTGCATCAGATAGGGCTCGTAGACTTCCTCGATCGTATTGGCGTCCTCTCCCACCGACGCGGCGATCGTGTTGAGACCGACCGGTCCGCCGGCGTACTTGCCCAAGATGGTGCGCATGACCTTCTGGTCGATCTCATCCAGCCCATGCGGATCGACCTCAAGCAAGTCCAGAGCCGTGCACGTGGTCTCCCGATCAATCCCGCCATGGGCCCGCACCTGCGAGTAGTCTCGAACTCGCCGCAGCAAGCGGTTGGCCACGCGCGGCGTGCCGCGACTGCGCCGGGCGATTTCTTCCGCTCCCGGCTGGTCGATCTCGGTATGCAACATGGACGCGGAGCGGAAAACAATCTGGGTCAGGTCTTCGACGCCGTAAGGATTCAGCCGCAGTGTCAGACCGAAGCGTCCGCGCAACGGCGCCGAGAGCAGTCCGGCCCGGGTCGTCGCGCCGATGGCGGTAAAGGGCGGGAGGGGAATCGAGTGCGTCCGGGCTCCGGGGCCGGAACCAATCATCAGATCGACTCGAAAGTCCTCCAGCGCGGCGTAGAGCATCTCCTCCACGTCGGCAAGCAGACGATGAATCTCATCGATGAAGAAAACCTGCCGGGACCGAATCGCCGTTAACGCGCCGGTAAGGTCCAGCTTCTTCTGCAGCACCGGCCCGGAGGTCGTGTCCAGGTCGACGTTCAACTCGTTAGCGATGATGTTCGCCAGCGTCGTCTTCCCAAGACCGGGCGGCCCGTAGAGCAGCACGTGATCCATGGCCTCGTCACGGCCGCGCGCCGCTTCGATCGCGATCGAGAGATTCTCTTTCAGCTTCTCTTGACCGACGAAATCCGACAATCGCTTAGGCCGCAGAGTCAGGTCAAGCTGCTGATCCTCGTCCTGCGGATCAGGCGAGACAATGCGCTCTTCCAGCATCATTCCAGCTTAGCGGCTTATCAAGTCCAGCGAGCGCCGGAAAAGTGGTTCGAACGCCTGCTCGACTCCCTCGGAAAGCGACTTGCGAACCGCCTTCTCGGCGGCGTTTTTGGCGCATCCAAGGTTGAGCATCGCCGAAATCACGTCTCGCTCTATGGCGCCGCTCAAGTCCGCGCCCTCACCCGTCCGCGCCGGTTCGTCGATCGGACCGAGTGTTTCTCGCAACTCCAGAACCATGCGTTCACTCGTTTTGCGGCCCACTCCGGGAATGCGCGTGAGCCGCTTGGCATCGCCACTCCGGATCGCGGTGAGCAACTCATCGGCCGGCAACCCCGACAGAATCGTGACCGCCAGACGGGGTCCGATTCCGCTGACGGATATCAATTTTTCAAAGAGTCCTTTTTCTGCTCCGGTGAAGAAACCAAACAGCGCCAGCGCATCCTCTCGCACATGGGTGTAGATGTGCAGCACGGCCTCGTCGCCGGGTTGTCCGAGCCGGGAATAGGTCGAGACCGGAATCGTCACCCCGTAACCGACGCCGCTAACGTCCAGCAGAGCGGAGTTGGGGTGTTTCTCAAGCAGTTTTCCGCGCAGATAAGCAATCATTCAGGCTGGCAAGGCGTCGTCGCGGCCAGAGCCAAAGTATGGCCAACGCCTCGCGGGAGTGTCAAGCCAGCCCGCCTTTCTCACCACGTGACGAGAAAAGCGGGCCAGCCCGGTTATGATGAAAGACGCGGACACGCCGATCGCCGAGCTGTTTCCGATGACCTTACGCAGAGTGTTTGTCGACGCCGTGCAGGACGGCGCAGCGTTCGTCGAAGGCGCCCGTGCCCATCATCTGGCGCGAGCCGTTCGTCTCAAAGCCGGAAAGGCCGTAGAAATCTCTGACGGCGAGCGCCTGTTCGCGGCCGCGGCTTTGCAGGTGAGCGGATCACGTGTTGCATTCGCTGTTGGCGAGGAAATCACGCTACCACTGGCCTCTCCCCGGATCACTCTCGGGTTGGCGATCGTCAAATTCTCGCGCCTGGAATGGGCTGTGGAAAAGGCGACAGAACTGGGTGTGGAAGCGATCCTTCCCATTGTCGCGGCGCGAAGCGAGAAAAGGCTGGTGCGCGAAGCGCCTGGGCGCCTTGCGCGGTGGAGGCGTATCGCCGAAGAGGCCGCCATGCAAGCTCGCCGCATGGCGCCCCCCGTGCTGCTCGACCCGGTCCCGCTCGATCAGGCCATGGTTGCCGAGCCATCCACGTGGCGTTTGTTCCTGGACCCCGGCGGGGCTCCGCTGAACCAGGTAGTCGATAGCCTTCACCCCAGCAGCGCCCCGGCCGTCAAACTGTTCGTCGGCCCCGAAGGGGGGTGGGGCAGCGATGAGATCGCCGCCGCTCATCAGGCCGGCTGCCACAGGTGCGAGCTTGGACCGCTGATCTTGCGGGCCGAGACCGCCGCGGTCACGGCCGCTGGCATTCTGATGCACCTGCTGCGCTGCAACCCGCGGCCCGGCCCGCGAAGCTAATCCAGCGGACCATTCCCCCGGTCGACCAGAACAGGCCATGGGAATCCTTCGATGCCGTCGTGGCCTGCCTGACGAGGCAAAGTCGTTGCATTCAGGAGAGAGGGAGTACCATGCTGGAGTCGGGGTTCTGAATTGACAATTCTGGCTCAAGTCGGCCAGTTCAGAATCTTGGCTATGTCTCGTGGTCGTCGGCACGCCGCTGCCGTTCGCCCCGAGATCGGTTGAGCCCTGTCCTTCGCGCACCGCGCAGGCTGCTCGAAAATCCCTTACGCTGACGTACCGTGCTGGCTATGGCGATGACCGCTGACTCTCATCGCCGCAACCGCGCTGGCCCGGCCGTACTCTCATGACACTGCTGCTCATCTCATGCGTTTTGCGATCCATCGCCACCGCTTGGTCTTTGGCGCTGGTATGGCGTTTGAGAGAACCGCGCATCCTGGGATTGAGTGTAGTGGTCATCATTACAACCGGGGCGGCATGGCACAGATTGCTTGTACGAGACGCGGGAGTCGGGCCTCCGCATGTGGTGATAAGCTTGGCGCTGCTCGGAGCCGTCGTCTTGCTCGGCACAGCCCTCCTCGCCCGCCAGTCGCAGGAACGCCGAACGCAGGCCGTGCTGGACTCGCTGATGACCAATATCTGCGTTCTTGACGTTCGCGGTGAAATCACGGCCACGAACCAGGCCTGGAACCAGTTCGCCTCCGACAACAGTACCGCGAACGGGGCGGCGCCTGCCGGCATCGGAGTCGCCGCGAACTACTTGGAAGTCTGCCGCGCGGCGACCGGAGAGGACGCGAAAATCGCCGAGCAGGCTCGGACCGGGATCCAGGCGGTCCTTGATGATCCGGCGACGGACTTCACTCTGGAATATCCGTGTGATTCGCCCGCCGAAAAGCGCTGGATCCTTATGGTCGCGAAGCCGTTGCTCAGCAAGGATCGGGGAGCCGTGGTCGTGCACATGGATATCTCGGAACGCAAGCAGGCCGAGACGGTGCGGGAGATGAGTCTGCAAAGGGTCCAGGCAAAGTTCGAAGAGCAGACCTCGGATCTGCTGCACAGTGAACAGCAGCTCCGTCTCATTAATGACAACCTGCCCGTGCTGATGCTCTATCTCGACCCCTCAGGCAGTGTGCGATTCATTAACAAAACGTACGAACAGTGGTACGGGAAGAGCTCTTCCGCCGTTCTCAACCGCGACGTGGGGGACTTTTTCGCGCAGACAGGGACCACATCGGCCGTTACGACTTCCGAGATTCGCCAATACCTGCGGCGAGCGCTTGGGGGCGAGACGGTTTCGTTTGAAAACAAGATCACCCGCGACTCCGGCGAAATTCAGTATCGCTATGTAAGCTTACGTGCCAGATCTCAACGAGGAGGGCAACATTGAGGGCGTCTTCGCCTATGTCATCGACACGACCGAACAGAAGCGAGCCGAACTCGAGAGGGAAACAACCGGAGCGGAACTGCAGCAGGCCAAAAAGCTGGAAGCCCTGGGAGTGCTTGCCGGCGGCATCGCCCACGATTTCAACAACCTTCTCGCGCCGATCATCGGTTTCGCCGACCTGGCGCAGGATAGTCTCCCGGAAGATTCTCCGGTCGCCGAATACACCGGCGAAATATTGAAGGCCGCCGGCCGCACGAAGGAACTCGTCGAGCAAATTCTGCTGCTGGCCCGAAAGTCGGAGAGGCAGCACGTGATCGTCGACCTGGTTCCGCTGATGAACGAAGCAATGAAACTGCTGCGGGCGTCGATTCCCAGCACGGTGGAAATTCAGCAGCGGATCAGCCCCGACGCCGGTTGTGTTCTCGGAGACCCGTCTCAGATTCACCAGGTCGTCGTGAACCTCTGCACGAATGCGTATCAGGCGATGAGTGCGAGCGGCGGAACACTGGGAGTGCAGGTGAAGAAATCCGGACCACCCCCTGGGAGGAAGAAGTCCGTTTACGTTCCGGCAGCGCCGACCCACGTGCGTATCAGCGTCTCGGACACCGGGCCCGGCATCGACCCGGCCATACGTGAGAAACTCTTCGAGCCGTTTTTTACGACGAAAGAACCCAGCAAAGGGACTGGCCTGGGGTTGTCGGTCGTGCAAGGACTCGTCAAGCGGCATCGGGGTGTGATCCAACTGGAAAGCAACACGCCGCGGGGATCCATCTTTCACGTCTACTTTCCCAGCGTGGAGGCCAAACAGATTCCCAAGCAACGACTCCGTAAGACCCTGCCCCGCGGGAGGGAACGTATCTTGCTGGTCGAAGATGAGCAGGCGATCACGGCCATGGTTCGCCAGATGCTCGAGGGTCTGGGTTACCATGTCACGGACTTCTGGGACAGCGTGGCCGCTCTGAAGAAATTCCAGCAAAGTCCGCGAGATTTTGATCTCGTGATCGCCGACATCATGATGCCGCGGATGACCGGTCTTGAGCTTGCCCGGAAGGTCAGTGAAACCCGGCCCGGTGTCCCGATGATGCTCATGACGGGCTTCAGCGAGGCAAGCACGGCCGAGGGACTCCGCGAGGCCGGCGTCAGAGAACTGCTGATGAAACCATTCGTTCGCGAAGATCTCGCGGTGACAGTTCGCAACGTGCTAGATGGTCGGGCCTTCTCCGCCGCGGATGGCGCTGGGCCGGCCCGATCGCTGGGCCCGGCTCCCGCCACGGACCGCTAGGGCCGCGCTTGGGCGGAAGTCCCCGGTCTCTCACAGCTCCTCCCCGCCGCGCCGCAGTCCAACTTGCCTTAGCACCCAGTCGCGGATCACGCGATAGCCGGCGGCCCCGGACGTAGCGCAAACCCCCGAAACAGCCGGTGGCCGGGGGGGATCAGGCCGAAAAAAAACGCTTCCGGGATCGCTTGCTCTGCGGGAGACGGCGGCTCTCGCTGTTCATCTCCAAGATATGGACGTGGTGGGTGAGACGATCCAGCAAGACGCCGATCAGCCGCACGGAGCCGAAGACCTTCGTCCGCTCGTTGAAGGGCAGGTTCGAGGTCACCAGCGTCGAGGCCCGCTCGTAGTGCTGGCTGAAGATTGTCCGCCAAGTATAACTGGAAGATCTCGATTGGCGAAGCCGTGGGGTGTCCGATAGCCGAGGGCGCTGTGCGGACGCTATTGGTTGTATTGGTTGCGCCAGGCGGCCACCAGCAGGCGCGCGTGGCGCAGATTGCGAAACCAGTTCGCATTGAGGCATTTGTCGCGGAAGCTGCCGGTCACGGGTTGGTGGATGATCCCTTGTAGTGGAAGTGCTCGAGCGGGTGATGGTTCGGTGAACAGGCCGGCGCGGGCGCGATGGACGATGCTGGGTTGTCATTGGAGGCTGGAGGGTGGATTTGAGGAAGGCCGCGGGTCTGTTTGAGGCCCCCAGGGCGGAGGTGAGGAAAAGCCGCGGATCTCAAAACCGAGATCCGCGGCTAGTGTGCCCAGCATGGGCTGAATCTTGTTGGCTGGAAAGAGCCAACCGGGACCGATGGAGGTAACCGTAGGGAACCGCAAGGCGTAGCCGCGAGGTGAAGCCGAAGGAAGCGGGGAACAAACCTTGGACCGCAGGAACACGAACTGGCAGTGAGGCCGCGTACGGGCGGTAAGCGTGCTAGCCAACGTCAAGCCCAAATTCCATCCAAGACGTGCGAGGTAAAGCCAGGCGGTTTGAAGGGACAGATGCAGCGCCTTACCTGGGGAGATCTCCTTCGTGAGAGCGAGAGAGAAGTCAGCAGAGGCCGTAGTAGCGACCAAGGGCGGGTAATGCCGCCCGAGCGAAGGGCCGAAGAACCAAGGAGCAAAGCGAGACGAGCAACTCGAACCGAGCTGAGAAGAACGTCCGGAGTCTCGGGCCGCAAGGCCCTTCCCCGCTGGGGGAACGAGAAAGGAGAGCAGGGGCAGGCAGGAACGGTGGAACTGGGATGGGCCTCCCCCGGCGGCGGCAAGGCGGAGTTTGGCGAAACTCGCCGGAGAAAGCAATGCACGAAGATCTGATGGAACAGGTGGTCAGCGAGGAGAATCTCGATCGGGCGCTGCGAGCGGTGAAACGCAAGCGGGGCGCGGCGGGGACCGGCAAGATGAGCACCGCGAAACTCTAACCTCACTTTCGCCGTCACGGCGCGGAGATTCGGGCGAAGCTCGCGTCCGGACGCTGGACGCCGAGCCCCCCGTCAAGCGGACAGAGCCAAGCGGGTAGAGATACCCAAGCCGGGCGGGGGGAAGCGGCAGCTCGGGATACCGACGGTGATGGACCGGCTGGTGCAGCAAGCGTTGCTGCAAGTATTACAGTCGATCTTTGAGCCGCGATTTAGCGAGCCGGGCTGGGGGTTCCGGCCGGGACGGAGCGCGCACGACGCAGTACGATCGGCGCAGTGCCGTCAACATGGGGATATGTCCGCGAGGGCAAGGACTGGGTGGTGGATATTGACATCGCCAAGTTCTTCGACCACGTCAATCACGATATTCTGATGCACCGGATCGCGCAAGTGATTCGGGATAAAACAGTGCCGCGATTGATCGGGCGGTCTCCGCGGGCCGGGGTGCTGCGAGAGGGGGTGGTGGAGCGCAGGGCGGAGGGCACGCCGCAAGGCGGGCCCCTCTCACCGCTGCTGGCGAATATCTACCTCAATGCGCTGGACCGGGAACTGGAGAGCCGGGTACCGCGGTTCCGCCGATACGCGGACGACGGCAAGATTTATGTGGGCCGCGAAGCGGCGGCGAAGCGCGTGCCGCAGGGGATCAGAGCCTGGATCGAGAAGCATTTGCGCCTGAAGGTGAACGAGGCCAAGAGCGGGGCGGGGAGGCCGTGGGAGCGGAAGTTTCTGGGGTTTCGTCTGAGCCGCCAAGGGCAGGTGGAAGTGGTGCCGGAAAGTATCGCACGATTCAAACAGAAGGTGCGGGAGATTTGGTGCGGCAACCGATCGGTTGCTAGGGCGTGTTAACACTAAAGCAAGAAAGCTGCTAAACTGGTGATATATGGAGATCACCGAGCAGCAATACCGCCGCATCGAGCCAGTCCTGCCTCGCCAGCGGGGCAACGTGAGTCTGTCGAATCTCACGGTTTTGAACGCGATTTTGTATGTCGCCGAGCAGGGCTGCAAATGGCGCGGCTTACCCAAACGCTTCGGCAACTGGCATACCATTTACACCCGCATGAATCGCTGGGCAAAGAATGGCGTGCTCGACGCCGTCTTCGAGAAACTACAGCGCGAGCAGCTGGTCCGCATCAAAATCGAGGCCGTCTCGATGGACTCGACCATCGTGAAGGTTCATCCCGACGGCACCGGTGCGTTAAAAAAAACGGTCCGCGGGCAATCGGTAAATCCCGCGGCGGATGGACCACCAAGATTCATCTGGTTGCCGCAAATGCTCGCACGGCGATAACCTTCTCCCTCTCGCCCGGCCAAGCTCACGACGCCCCGCGGGGCCGCGAACTGCTCGCCGCTCTGGGGCCGTTGCCCGAGCCGCTGCCGCTGCTGCTGGACCGCGCCTACGAGGACGACCAGACACGCCAACTGGCATTGGATTTCGGATGGATTCCCGTCGTGCCGCCCAAGCGGACCCGCCTGGAGCCGTGGGAATACGACCGAGTGCTCTATCGCCGCCGCAACGAGGTCGCAAGACTCTTCCGCGGGCTAAAGGGATTCCGCCGCATCTTCTCCCGCTTCGACAAACTCGACGTCATGTTCCTCGCCTTCCTCCACTTCGCTCTCATCGTCGAGGCCCTACGTTAGTGTTAACACGCCCTAGTCGGCAGTTACGCGACCGGTGGCGGCGGCAGATGCTCGGCTGGTGGGGCTATTACCGGCTGGCCGAGCGGCGGCGCCCGATCTTCGTGCTGGAAGGATGGATACGACGGCACATACGGAAATGCTTCTGGCTGCGCTGGCACGGCGCGGCGGGACGCCGGCGGGCATTACGCCGGCTGGGCATTGGGGAACGGCTGCTGAAATTAGTACCGGCACGCCGCGGCGCATGGCGGCGAACGGACTGATGCAGACAGGGTTATCGAATGCGACGTTGCGGCGGTACGGGTTTGTGATGCCGTCGGATCTTGCGGCGCGGAGTTAAGGCCGCTGGGTTCAACCGCCGGATACGGAAAACCGTATGTCCGGTGGTGTGGGAGGGTGGCGGGGCCTGGCATCCCCGTCACCCGACCCGATCGGAGGTGTGGAAAGACCGCGGGTGTTATGCTGACGGGAACGATCGGTCGCCGCGTTTTCTTGTTGGGTTTTCGGGGCACGGGCGGAGGATTTTCTGGCTATGGCTGGGGATTCGAGTTTACCTAAAACGCTTGGGGCGTTGCGGCTGGATGAGCGGTTCTCGCTCGAGCGAGTCGCTCGGCGTTCGGTCAAGGACGAGGTGCGGGCGAATTTGATCGGCCGGCTCGGCGGGGGCGGGGTGATTTTCCCAGGGATCGTCGGCTTCGACGACACGGTGATTCCGCAGATCGTCAACGCGCTTCTGTCGCGTCATAATTTTATCCTCTTAGGATTGCGGGGGCAGGCGAAAAGCCGCATCCTGCGGGAGCTGCAAGGGCTGCTCGACCTGGAGCTGCCCTATGTCGCCGGGACGGAGATTCACGATAACCCGTATGCGCCGATCTCGCGGGCCGGGCGGATGATTATCGAAGAGCAGGGCGATGAGACCGAGATTCGCTACCTGGCTCCGGAACAGCGCTATGTCGAAAAACTCGCCACGCCGGATGTGACGATCGCGGATATGATCGGGGATTTAGATCCGATCAAGGCGGCGCGCGGGGCCCATGATCTCTCCGACGAGCTGACGATTCACTTCGGGCTGCTGCCTCGGGCGAACCGGGGCATCTTCGCCATCAACGAGCTGCCGGACTTGATGGCGAAAATTCAAGTTGGACTGTTCAACATCCTCCAAGAAGGCGATGTGCAGATCAAGGGCTATCCGATACGGATGCCGCTGGACGTGTTGATGTGCTTCACGGCGAACCCGGAAGACTACACCGCGCGTGGCAAGATCATCACGCCGCTCAAGGACCGTATCGGCAGTGAAATACGGACCCACTATCCGCTCACGATCGAGCACGCGGTCGAGATCACGCGGCAGGAGGCGTGGATCAGCCGGAGTGCGCCCGGAACGGAACGGGGGGGGAAATCCGGAAAGGAACTGGGAACGGGACTGGGAAAGGAAATTCTGATTCCCGACTACATCCTCGAGATTGTGGAGACCATCGCGTTCGCGGCGCGGGAGGATAAGAACATCGATAAGAGGTCGGGCGTGTCTCAGCGGCTGCCGATCTCGTGCCTGGAGAACGTAATTTCGAACGCCGAGCGGCGTGCGCTGACGGCCAACGAAGACCGGATTGTTCCGCGAGTGGGCGATGTCCACGCGTCGCTGCCCTCGATTACGGGCAAGTTCGAGCTTGAATACGAGGGAGAGCTGCGAGGAGCCGACCGGGTGGCTCATGAACTGATTCGTACCGCGGTGGGGCACATCTACAAGCAGTATTTTGATGGGGCGGATGTGGACGCGATTGTGCAGTGGTTTGAGATGGGCGGCAATCTCAAGCTCGCCGCCAGCGAGCCGGCGGAAGAAGTCGTGGGGCGGCTGGCGGGAATTCAAGGACTACTCGACTTGGCCGCACCGTTGACCGGAGAAGATCCCCCGAGCAGCGAGGCGCTGGCCGCGGCCGGAGAGTTTCTTCTCGAAGGCCTTTACGCTCATCGGCGCATTGGCCGCAACGAAGAGCTTGGGTTCACCACGGGGCCGCGGCGGAAGGCGGCCAGGAAACAGCCAGGACCGGCCGAGAGTGAGCCTAGCCAGTCGTTCAACTGAGTTGGGGGAGCGGGCGAGCGGGGTACGGTTTGCTGATTCACCGGGCGCCGGTTCACGATGAAATACGTCAACTACACGAAGTTCGTCGAAAACGACCTCGGCATCAGCGCCGAGGAACTTCTTGGGGCCTTGTCGGATTACCTGCTTGGCAGCGGGTTTGACGGGGAGCGGTTCCAGGACTTTGAGAAAGGCCGGAACTCGATCGAAGAACTTCGCGAGGCGATTCGGCGGGCTCTCGAAAATGGCGAACTGTTCCGCCCGGAAAACAGCCAGCAGATGATGGAACGGCTCGATGCGATGTCGAATCAAGAGATCGAGCGGGTGATCGACCGTCTGGTGGAGAAGCTGGCCGGCGAAGGCTACATCTCGCTCGACGAACCGGGCGCGGCCGACGGGCCGTGGCAAGCAAGCGAGCGGCCGGGGGCCGTGGCGAGCGAGAGCAGCAAGACCGAAGTGCGCTTCGAGATTGCCGACCGGAGCCTGGACTTCCTGGGCTACAAGACGCTCAGGGACCTGATGGGGTCGCTGGGCAAGGCGGCCACGGGGCGTCATGACACGCGGGAGATGGCGACGGGCATCGAAGCATCGGGGTCGTCGAAAAACTACGAGTTCGGCGACACGCTGAACCTGGACGTCCACGCAACGCTGGCGCGAGCGATTCAGCGCCAGGGGCTGGGGGGACCGCTGGGGGGGCCGCTCGGGCTGGAGTATTCCGACTTGATGGTGCACCAGTCGGAGCATCAAAGTTCCTGCGCGACGGTGCTGATGCTCGATTGCAGCCACAGCATGATTCTCTACGGCGAGGACCGCTTTACTCCGGCGAAGAGAGTGGCGCTGGGTCTCTCGCATCTGATCCGCACGCAGTATCCGGGCGATTCGCTTCATCTGGTGCTGTTTCACGACACGGCCGAGGAACTGCCTGTCTCGCGGCTGGCGCGTGTTCAGGTGGGGCCCTACCACACGAACACGAGAGAGGGCCTGGTGCTGGCGCAGCGCATCCTGCGGCGCCAGCGCAAGGAGATGCAGCAGATCATCATGATCACCGACGGCAAGCCGTCGGCGGTGACGCTGGAGGACGGGAGGATCTACAAGAACCCGTTTGGACTCGATCCGCTGGTGATGGACCTGACATTCAAGGAAGTGCACAAGTGCAAGCGGCGGGGCATCTTGATCAATACGTTCATGCTGGCGCGGGATTACGCGCTTGTGGATTTCGTGCGAAAAATCACGGAGATTTGCAGGGGCAAGGCGTACTTCACGTCACCGTATAATCTGGGCCAGTATCTTCTGATGGATTACATGAATATGAAGAGCCGCGTCGTACACTGACTGGGTGGGGAGTCCTACGAAGGCAGCAGTAAGACGCCGGCGCGCGGGGATGGCCGCGGGCGGAGCGATCTTGCGATGGGTGTTCGCTGCCGCGGTGATCGTTCTGCTGGCGGCGCCGAACTCGCGGGCGGACCGCAGGGAAGGCGAGTTGCGGGCGCGGGTTCGTGATCCTAGCGGAAGGCCCGTTTCGGCGCGTGTCGCATTGCGGAGCCGGGTTTCGCAGTTCGAGACCTCGGCGGTGGCGGACTCGAGCGGGATCGCGCGCTTCAAGCGTCTGCCGTTCGGGGTCTACCGTGTAGAGGTGCGTTTCGCCGGGTTCGAAACGCTCTCGCGGCGTCTGGAGATACGAAGCGAAGTTCCGGTTTCGCTCGCCGTCACGCTGGCCATCGAGAAACTCGAGAGTTCGATCACGGTCGAGGCGGGAGCGCCGCTGCTGGACGCGGGAGAATCTTCCATCATCCTCCCGATCGGCCGGGCCCGTCTGGAGCACCAACCCTTCTCGCCGCTGGGACGCGGGATGATCGAGCTGGTGCATGAACTGCCCGGCTGGCTGCTCGAAGCCAACGCCGTACTGCATCCGCGGGGTTCGGAATACGATACGCAATATGTGATCGACGGCATCCCGCTGTATGACAACCGGTCGATCAACGTGGTCGCGCCGTTTGACGTGGACGAGTTCGAGTCGGCGGACGTGATGACGGCGGGCTTTCCGGCCGAGTACGGGCGGCGGCTGGGCGGGGTCATCGAGCTGCACACCCGAAGAGAGGAGCGCCGGGGACATCACCCGGAGTTCGTCATTCAGCGAGGGAGCTTCGAGACGACGTCGGGATCGTTCGTGGACTCGATTCGGGGAGAGAACACTTCGTTTTCGTTTGCGCTGCGCGGTGGTCATACTCGCCGCTATCTTGATCCGCCGTCTCTTGAGAACTTCACCAACAAGGCCAGCTCGTCGGGCGGAAACGCCAGGTTTGAGCGGGATTTGGGTGAGAGCGATCGTCTGAGCCTGTACGCGCGCTCGAACCGGGTGCAGTTTCTTGTTCCCGGTGACCGCGTGCAGCAGGCCGCCGGCCAGCGCCAGGACCGGCGCGGGACCGAGACCGCCTTGCTGGCACACTACCAGCGTGTGTTTTCTCCCCGCATGCTGGGCTCGGCGCGGGGCATGTTGCGAGACACGGGCGCCGGACTGTGGAGCAATCCGCTTTCGACTCCCGTGGCCGTTGGCCAGGACCGGGGCCTGCGCCAGGGAACGCTGTCGGGGGCACTGGTTGCCGAAGGCGAACGCCATACGCTGAAATTCGGCGGCGACGTGAGAAGAACTCGTATCCGCGAAACATTCTCGTTTGCGCGCCGCAACGACCCGGCTGAAACGGCTTTCCGCTTTCGGGAAAACGCCATCTCCACCGACGCCGGGCTCTATGTGCAGGACCGTGTACGGCTGGGGCGTTTCGTCATGAACGCCGGTCTGCGTTTTGATCACTACCGGCTGCTGGGCAAGACTTCGGCTCTGAGTCCCCGCATCAGCGCCGCGTACTATTGGCCGAGGGCGGATCTGTTGCTGCGGGCCTCCTATGACCGGGTCTTTCAGACGCCGCCGCTCGAAAATCTGCTGTTGAGCAGTCTGCTCTCGCCCAACGACCTGGACGAGGTCGAGGTCGTGCTTCCGATTCCGGCGAGCCGCGCGCACTTTTTCGAGGCCGGCATTCGCAAGTCGTTCCTCAATCGTTTCCGTCTGGACATTACTCACTACTGGCGCCGCTTCGAGAATTTTTTCGACGATGACGTGTTCTTCAATACGGGCATCAGTTTTCCGGTCACCTTCGACCGCGCGGAAGTCGAAGGCACCGAAGTACGCTTCGAACTCCCCAATTACAAAACGCTGACCGCGTTCCTCAGCTACTCGAACATGCGCGGAATTTCAACCTCGCCGATTACCGGCGGCCTGTTTCTCGAAGGCGGCGAAGTGGCTGAGTTGCGCGAGCAGGCGGTGAGGTTTCCCATTACGCAAGACCAGCGCAACACCGTCGCATCGATGATCCGGTTTGAACCGCATTTGCGGATCTGGACCGCGCTCCGCGGCCGCTACGGCAGCGGTCTTCCGGTGGAATTGGAAGATTTGGATGGGGACGGGGACCGGGAGAGAGGTTCTGAGCTTGACGCCATCCCATCTGAAATCCTCGAGAGAGTGAATTTCGAACGCGGACGAGTGCGTCCGAATTTTAGTTTCGACCTATCTGTGGGAGCGGAACTGTGGCGAGACGAGGGGCGAGTGCTGCGGCTACAGGTGGATGTTGTGAACGTAGCCAATCGGCTGAAGGTGATCAATTTCTCGGGCGTCTTTTCGGGGACGGCCTTGGCGCCGTCACGGATGATCGGCGTGAAGCTGCGGGTCAGGCTGTAGGGGCGGCGGGCCTGATGGGGGTTTCGCGGCCCAGCCATAGCCGTGCGTAGTGGCGGCGGCGGGCGGGCTCGGGGTGGTCTTCAAAGGCGGTGCGGCTGTGCAGGATGAATTCATTGCTGACAAAGAGCATCTCGCCGCGGTTTAGATGGAAGAGGATGTGCAACGCTTCGCGGTCCATGACGCTGTCGAGGAAGTCGAGGGCTTCGATCTGTCCGGAAGAGAGAGGCGCGGCGGCCTTGCGATGCCCCCGCTCGATGTAGAAACGCATGTAGCGCATTCGCAGTTGGCCATCGAAGCGGAAGATGGGAGCAAGGAGAGTGGGCGACTCGCCGGGCGGCAACTCCGAGGAGCGGTCGTGGTGAAAGGGCTCGTAGAGCAGCGCGAGCAGGTCGGGGCGCTCGGCGAGCATCACATCATGAACCGATTTGGCGCTGACCAGGACAGACGCGCCCCCGGACTTGGCTGTTTGCAGGGCGATCAACCCGACGATGACGGGCGTAATTCCGGCCAGTGCCGGGGCTGAGTCGGTATGAAAATGGAAGCCTTCGCTGGTTTTCGAATAGCGCACGCCGGTCGCACCGTAGTCCTGCTCAATGGTGTAGCCTTCGTTGCGGACCGAGTAGAGGCGGTCGCCGGCGAGGTTCTGCGGCAGGGGCGGGCCCAGGCGCGAGCCCAGGCACCAATAGAGCATTCCTGCTTCCTCGGCCGTGCAGCGCTCGATGGGCAGGCCGTGAAGGACGACAAAGCCGCGGCCGGAGAGGATCTCGCGCCGGAGTTCGACAGCTTGGGCGTCAAAGGCCGGCAGCGCAAATTCGGCGGAGGTAAGCGAGGGCAGGTCGCGTCGTTGGTCGCGAATTGTCTGGAGCGCTTGCTCTAGCTCGGCGAAGGTTTCGGGCGAGAGAGGACGGCGCCAATCCGGCGGATCGGCGAAGTCCGCGCGCCGCCAGGCGCCGGGGCCGCCGATGAGCGTGTTGTGCATCGGGGTGGGGGGGATGGTCATGACGCTGGTCGCCTGCTCAGGGGAATGCTAGCAGGTTTTGGTTGTGGGGTCCTATACCTTCGGATCGATAGACCTCCATGCCTGAGAAAATCCCCGCCCGAAAGGCGGAACGACTACCTTACTCAGAGCGGCCTTTCTCCATTTCCGGCTGAAGAGGCACAGCCCCATCTTCACGCAAAGACTCCACTACCCAGTTTTCGGTACTGGGGGTGTTGTGCTATAAGAAGTATCCTTCAGCGTTGCCGCAGTGTTTTCGTGTTGCCCGGCGCGGGAGGTCGCGGTTCCCTTCATCAAGCCAGGAAACTTCATCAAACCAAGGAATGGTCATGCCAGCGGATGTGCAATCGAGCAAGGAATCGAGCAAAGAGAGGTTCTACGGACCCTGGGTCATCGCGTCTTGTTTCCTGACGTTCGGTCTTTCCACCGGCTTTCCTTACTACAACATCGTTTTCTTCTATGACTACTTCTCGAAACCGGTCGCCGAGCAGGGCTACGGGTGGTCGATACCCGAGATTACGCTGGGGTTCCCGCTGGCCGCGCTGCTCACGCTCTGGGTGGGTCCGCTGGTCGTGCCGCGGTTTAGTCCCCGCAAGATGATCATCGCCGGGACGGGCTTGACGTGTTTGGCGTTCCAGGGCTTCGCGCTGATGGATGGTTCGCTGATTACTTACTACGGGGTCTGGATGCTCTACGTCGTCGGCTACATCATCTCGGGGCCGATTCCGCATCAGATCATCATTTCGAATTGGTACCGCCAGAAGCGGGGCCGGGCGATGGGCGTGACCTATGTGGGAGTGGCGGTGATCGCCTCGATCGGCTCGTATATCGCGCCCGAGCTGGTCAAGGGCATGGATTACAAGACGACTCTGCAGATCATGGGGGCGTTCCTGCTGCTGGCGTGGCCGGTGGCGTTCTTTCTGATCCGCGACCATCCCTCGGAGAAGGGGCATTTACCCGATGGCGAGCACACCGAAAGCGAGGCGATGGCGAGCGAAGCGGCCGAGCCACCGAAGGAATTCGGGGACCTGATGGGACGGAAGGCCTTCTGGCTGTTGCTGATTGGGAGCATGTGCTCGATCGGTGCGATCGGCGCGATTAATGCCCACATGAAGCTGATCTTCGGCGACCAGGGGTTCATTGATCAGGCGGCGCGCAACGCGATCTGGCGGGTGGCCTCGATGTGCATGCTGTGGGCGAGTATCTTCGGCCGTCTGGGGGTGGGCTGGGCAGCGGATCGTTTCTCGCGGAAACGCGTCATGCTGGTGACCTATGTGCTGGTCGCGGGCACGATTCCGCTGTTGCTGCTGGTGACGCCGGATCAGACATATTTTGTCTACATCTTCGCGCTGCTGTTTGGTTTCGGCATGGGAGCGGACTATATGCTGATTCCGCTGATGGCGGCCGATCAGTTTGGTCTGACGAGCCTGGGGCGGGCGATGTCGCTGATTCTGCCGGGCGATACGATTGGGCAGACGTGGTTCCCGCGATGGCTGGCGCAACTCAAGGGCGCGGTCGGCGGCTACGGAACGGCGCTATGGGCCGTTTTTGGCGTGGCCATGATGGGCGCGACAGCGATCGGGCTGTTGCCCGGCCAGAAGGGAGCAGACAAGGCCTCGGGCGAGGCTGGCTAGGAGACCGGCTAAACTTGGCGCCGGCCGCGGGCCGGCCGATCTCCCCAAGATCCCGGCCAGTGCGGGCAGCCACGAGCGGGCGACTCGTTGGTCAAGAGAAGGGAAGTAAGGTACCACGTCGGGCGCGCCCAGCCGGACTTCTACCACGCGCTGCTAGCTCTGCCATTGGACGAGATTGGCCCAGGACGAAGGGTTGCGGGACGGAACGCACTGGCATCCTCACGACCGGCGATCCTCGCCCAGGCATGTCGCGCAGGCGCCGATCGGCATCACCCAGCAGACTGTTCTCGCTTGCCATGGTTGTGGCCGATAAGGGCCTAGACACGGCAGGCCTGCTTTGGGTGCTTATCTCGACAGTAAGATCATTCGGATCGTCATCGCCGACGATCACACGCTTTTTCGGCAGGGCGTGCGCAAGCTGCTGGAGGACCAGCCGGATTTCGATGTTGTGGCGGAGCTTGCCGATGGCCGCGGGGCGCTGGAGGTCTTGGAGACGAGCCGGGCCGATGTGCTGTTGCTGGATCTGGAGATGCCCGAGCTGAGCGGGTTCGACGTGCTGCGCGAACTGCGGGAAAGACGGCATCGGGTACGAACGCTCGTTCTCACGGCAACGGACAACCGAGCGGATCTATCCAGTGCGCTGGAACTGGGGGCGCGCGGCATCATCTCGAAGAAGACAGCGACAACACAGCTTCTTTCGGCGATACGGGAGGTGTACCGCGGCACAGAATGGCTGGACGAGGGCTTGAGTGGAATCCGCGGGCCCGAGGACGCCGCGGGGCCGATTCGGCGGGCTCGCGGTGGGTCCAAATCGTACGGGCGGGAAGAGCTGACGCCCCGAGAGGTTGAAATCGTGTCGCTGGTGGCGCAGGGACAGCGCTACAAAGAGATCTCCCAGCGCCTGGGAATAAGTCCGCACACGCTAAATAACCACCTGCGCCACATTTTTGAAAAATTACATGTCCGGGGGCGGGTCGAGCTGGCTCTTTACGGCCTCCAGCACGGGTCTTCCAGTCAGGCTTCGTGAAAGAGTCTACAGGGCATGGTCAAGTTAACGGATCGCAGGCTGAGACAGCTCCAAGATATTGATCACGACTTCGTCTGAACACTCGAGATCGTGGATCGGAAGCTTGGCCACGAGTTAACTTGACCATGCTTGACGGTGCCTTCCGCCTCTCTAGCCTTTCGCCCTCAAGGGGATCTTTCTACCTTGCCGCGAGAGGATCTGCTCACTTTGCGCCGGCGCCGGGGGCTGGAGACTGTTGCGGATAGGAGAGGCTTGCGCTAGCCTCAGGAGAGGCATGTACTGTACAACTTGCAGCTTCCCGCTCGAGGATGGCGATGTCTTCTGCGCTCAGTGCGGCGGAAGAACGATGGAGGGCAACCGGCTGGGAAGGCGTCCGGGCAGAGCGCTGGCGCGCGCCGCGCGGGGGAAGAAACTCTCAGGGGTTTGCGCAGGGTTCGCGCGCTACTTCGATGTGGATGTGACATTGGTACGGGTCGGGTGGACGGTTGCGTCTTTGGTGCCGTTCATGCCGGGCTTGGTGGCCTATGCGATCTGCTGGGCGGTGATGCCGTCGGACGAGAAGGTCGCAAGCGAAGCGGCTCCCCAATAAGATGCTCCGAGCGCGAGGACAGGCCTCTAAGAGTTTGTCCGTCCTGGTGCGAGAAAGGTGTGATGGGAGGATGAATGTTGGGGGAGCGGGGATGAAGCCGGGATCAGGGCAATGATTGAGAAATATGCATACGCGAGAGCCGGGTTTCTCGGCAATCCGAGCGACGGCTTTCATGGCAAGACCATCTCGTTCATTGTGAGGAACTTTCGAGCCCGGGTGCTTCTCTATCCCAGCGCTCGGCTCGAAATCAAACCCTCGGCGGCGGATATTCCAGTCTGGGAGAGCTTAGAAGACCTGCGGCGGACAACCCACTGGCGGGGCTACTATGGCGGAATTCGCATCATTCAAGCGCTGCTGATGCGTTTCACCAATTACTGCCGTGACGAAGGGATCGAGCTACCACGCCGTAATTTCACGATCGAGTACGAGTCGAATATCCCGCAGCGGCTCGGCCTGGGCGGATCGAGCGCGATCATCACCGGGGCATTGCGGGCGCTGATGGAGTATTTCGGGATTGAGATTCCCCGGCCCGAACAGGCCAATTTGGTTCTTGAGACCGAAACGAAGGAACTGGGCGTTGGAGCCGGGCTACAAGACCGTGTGATTCAAGTCTACGAGGGAATCGTGTACATGGACTTCGCCGCGCGGAGAATGAAGGCCCGCGGCCATGGGCGGTACGAGCCGCTCGATAGCAGCTTGTTGCGCAATGTCTACGTGGCCTATCGGACGAGCCTGAGTGAGGGAACCGAGGTCTTTCATAACGACATACGTTCACGTTTCAGCCGCAGGGAACGCAAGATTGTGAAGGCGATGGAGACCTGGGCCGCGATTGCCGAGGATGGCAAGCAGGCGCTTCTGGCAAACGACTACGACGAGTTGGCGCGGCTTGTGGATCGCAATTACGATTTGAGGGCGCGGATCTATCGGGTGAGTGACGGGAATCGGGAATTGATTGCAACAGCGCGGAAGCTGGGGGCAAGCGCGAAATTCGCCGGGTCGGGTGGGGCGATCGTTGGCACCTACCGCGACCGGCGGATGTTCCGGTCGCTGACCAAGGCGTTCGAGCGCATTGGAGTAGCAGTGATTGAGCCTCGGGTGGAGCCGGACGGCAGTACCGGTTCAGCTGCGTGATTTGTGGTGGGACCGGCTTGCGGCTATAGAATTTCGGCGTGCACGGCCGATAGATTTCTCTAGCCTCTGGCGGAACTCACCTCTGCCTACCTTGAACGGCGTCAGAGCGTCTAGTAATTCCCCAGTGGGGTTCGTGGCCGACCATTCACCCTTGTGCT
>CBDEGU010000008.1:32500-459733 GCA_965238045.1 Bryobacterales bacterium
CCAGTGAGCTATTACGCTTTCTTTAAAGGATGGCTGCTTCTAAGCCAACCTCCTGGCTGTCTATGCCCTTCGACTTCCTTACCCACTTAGCGCTTATTTCGGGACCTTAGCCGGCGGTCTGGGCTGTTTCCCTTTTGACCATGAAGCTTAGCCCCCACAGTCTGACTCCCGTGCTATACGTCAATGGCATTCGAAGTTTGATTGGATTCGGTAATCTGGAAAGACCCCTAGTCCAGTCAGAGCCCTACCACCATTGCGGAACACACGAGGCTAGCCCTAAAGCTATTTCGGAGAGAACGAGCCATCACGGAATTTGATTAGCCTTTCACCCCTACCCTCAGCTCATCCAAGCCGTTTTCAACCGACACTGGTTCGGGCTTCCGGTTGCTGTTACACAACTTTCACCCTGGCCAAGGGTAGATCATCCCGTTTCGCGTCTATTCCCAGCGACTCAACGCCCTATTCAGACTCGCTTTCGCTGCGGCTCGCTTACACTTAACCTCGCCACTGAGAATAACTAGCCAGCTCATTAAGCAAAAGGCACGCGGTCAGGCGTGACCGGCTTCCGAGGAAGCGCGGCCATAGCCCTCCCACTGCTTGTAGGCATACGGTTTCAGGTACTTTTAACTCCCCTAGCAGGGGTACTTTTCACCTTTCCCTCACGGTACTAGTTCACTATCGGTCACAAGCGAGTATTTAGCCTTGCCGGATGGTCCCGGCGGATTCCCACAAGATTTCTCGTGTCCCGCGGTACTCAGGATCCCACTAGGCCTGTTCAGTTTTCACCTACAGGACTATCACCTTCTTTGGTCGGATTTTCCAAACCGTTCGGTTAACGTCCCAGGTCCATGTTGTGGTCCTACAACCCCAGGTCTGCGTTACCGCTCGCCTGGTTTAGGCTATTCCGCGTTCGCTCGCCGCTACTAGCGGAATCACTTTTGTTTTCTTTTCCTCCGGGTACTGAGATGGTTCACTTCCCCGGGTTCGCCTCCTTATCCTATGTATTCAGACAAGGATGACCGGTGTTCACACCGGCCGGGTTTCCCCATTCGGACATCCCCGGATCACAGCTTACTCGCAACTCCCCGAGGCTTATCGCAGCCTGCCACGTCCTTCATCGCCTGCTTGTGCCAAGGCATCCCCCGTACGCCCTTAGTAGCTTGACCATAAAATTTGCCCAGAACTGAATCTGGGCGGCGCTCGTTGGATTCTCGCCTTCCCAAAACACTGGAAAAACGATAACCCAGCGAATATACTAGATGCCCTACAATATTCAATTGTCAAAGATCTGCCTGGAACCCTTCGGTTCCAGATATAAGCTTTCAGGCTAAACCTGAAAACTTATATCTGCGACCGCTAAGCGCGCAGTTGCCGTGGCGAGTGATATAATTGGTGGGCCTGGTTAGATTCGAACTAACGGCCTCATCCTTATCAGGGATGCGCTCTAACCAACTGAGCTACAGGCCCCACCGAAGTCATCCGGCGGCTCGCACCTCAGTGGTGGAGCTGATCGGGTTCGAACCGACGACCTCCTGAATGCAAATCAGGCGCTCTCCCAACTGAGCTACAGCCCCGATTACCACCTGCCGTCCCCATTTCACATTCACAGAAATTGAGGCCGGTTGGACGCGCTCCAGCACGAGGCCGGAGAATCAGACACGAACGCAAAAACCAAGTTCAAAGGTCGCTACGGATGAGACCGAACATCACCGCCTACAATAACTGCGGTGTCGGTCCACGTTCTCTCTTAAAGGAGGTGATCCAGCCGCAGGTTCTCCTACGGCTACCTTGTTACGACTTCACCCCAATCATGAATCACACCTTGGGCCGCTGCCCCCCGAAGGTTGGCTCACGGACTTCTAGTACAATCCACTTTCGTGATGTGACGGGCGGTGTGTACAAGGCCCGGGAACGTATTCACGGCGCCGTTCTGATGCGCCATTACTAGCGATTCCAGCTTCACGCAGGCGAATTGCAGCCTGCGATCCGAACTGAGGACGGCTTTTAGGGATTAGCTCCACCTCGCGGCTTAGCGACCCGTTGTACCGCCCATTGTAGCACGTGTGTGGCCCTGGACATAAAGGCCATGATGACTTGACGTCGTCCCCACCTTCCTCCAACTTGTCGCTGGCGGTCTCCGTTGAGTGCGGCTCCGAAGAGCTGGGCAACAACGGACGAGGGTTGCGCTCGTTGCGGGACTTAACCCAACATCTCACGACACGAGCTGACGACAGCCATGCAGCACCTCTACTGCGGTCCCCGAAGGGAAAAGGGTGTTTCTACCCCGGTCCACAGCACTTCAAGCCCAGGTAAGGTTCTTCGCGTTGCGTCGAATTAAACCACATGCTCCACCGCTTGTGCGGGCCCCCGTCAATTCCTTTGAGTTTCAGCCTTGCGACCGTACTCCCCAGGCGGCATACTTAACGCGTTAGCTCCGGCACGGACTCAGTGAAGAGCCCACACCAAGTATGCATCGTTTAGGGCGTGGACTACCAGGGTATCTAATCCTGTTTGCTCCCCACGCTTTCGAGTCTCAGCGTCAGTGGCGGACCAGAAAGCCGTCTTCACCACCGGTGTTCCTCCTGATATCTACGCATTTCACCGCTACACCAGGAATTCCACTTTCCTCTTCCGCACTCTAGCTTGCCAGTTTCCGCCGCACCCTCCCAGTTGAGCCGGGAGATTTCACAACGGACTTGGCAAACCGCCTACACTCGCTTTACGCCCAGTAATTCCGAACAACGCTTGCTGCCTACGTATTACCGCGGCTGCTGGCACGTAGTTAGCCGCAGCTGCTTCTGCGGGTACCATCATTATTTTTCCCGCTGAAAGACCTTTACACCCCGAAGGGCTTCATCGGTCACGCGGCGTCGCTGGATCAGGCTTTCGCCCATTGTCCAAGATTCCCCACTGCTGCCTCCCGTAGGAGTCTGGCCCGTGTCTCAGTGCCAGTGTGGCCGTGCGCCCTCTCAGGCCGGCTACCGATCTATGCCTTGGTAGGCCGTTACCCTACCAACAAACTAATCGGCCGCGGACCCCTCCTTGAACGCCCGAAGACTTTCATCCCCTTTACTTATGTAAAAGGGATCGTATGCGGTATTAGCTCCAGTTTCCCGGAGTTATTCCCCATTCAAGGGCAGGTTATCCACGTGTTACTCACCCGTTCGCCACTCTACCGGCCCAGCCGAAGCCGGGCTTTCGCGTGCGACTTGCATGTGTTAGGCGCGCCGCCAGCGTTGATTCTGAGCCGGGATCAAACTCTCGAGTAAAGTTGACTCTCTAGCCGTCGCTGGCCAGAGATAACTCTTGAGTTCCGTTCGACTCAAAACTCGGATTCACGCTCGCAATCTGCACGTCCAACCAGATTTTCAAAGATCATGAACACGAGAGATCGACTCCCGAGATTCTAGGCAAGAACCTCGAAATCCCTCCCGCGGACGGCCTCAAACTTGTTTCGGCGATACTCACCCCTCCGGCCGATAAAGCTGCCGAGGGCCTTTCTCACCGGAATGTCAAATTGTCAAATACTTCAGGCAGGTAGATTCGGGGCAGCCGGAACAAGTTCCGGCTTCGCTACCCCCTGGGTACCACCCCAGTTGTTCTAGTAGTCTACCACCTCGATCGCGTCAAGTGCAAGTGCTGTCTTTCTGGCACTCCGCGCCGGACGTGCTTTCGATGTTGACGCCTCGTCACTGTACACCACCTGCAAGTGAGGTGTCTAGCCCGCCGAGCAGCCGCTGAACGCGCCCAGCTCAGACCCATGCCTGCCCCGCGCTTTTTCGCCACAGCGCGTGATGCTGCGTACCACCAGCCCCAGGGCCAGAGGGCGCGCGGCCCTGCACCGGCCTCGACGTCCTCAAGGTCGGGTGTGCCTGAGACAATGCTGAGAGCACCTGGAATGGGCGGAAGACGCGCTGATGGTATGGTATGGAAGGTCTGCGTCGAAGGATGTCATCCTCCACGTACGCTCCTTTCATCGGCAAGGCGCTCGCTCAGCTTCGGCACCGGTACGTGCCAACACAGCCTCGCACGACCGGGCGAGTGTGATCGCATTTCTTGATTCCGCAGGCACATGTACTCGACACTAAGGACGTTGATCAAGCACCTGGACAGCTCCGCTATCGCGGAAACCGGTGTGATTCCATGGGCATGCCCGGTACCGGTATTCGGTGATCTGTCAAGTGCTCGAGTAGCCACGCTAGGGCTCAATCCGAGCAAGCGAGAGTTTCTTGACAAGTCGGGGCAAGAACTTCCAGAAGTATTGCGGCGACTCCATACCCTCAGGTCGCTTGACCTTGGATCCTGGTCTGAAGCTGACTCTCGACGTCAGGACATGATTCTGGAGTCCTGCCACGGATATTTTCTTGGCAAATCGTACGACTGGTTCAAGAAACTGGACCAAGTGCTTGCTGGCACGAAGGCATTATACTACTGCGTGTCGCATAAAGCGTGTCACCTCGACCTGGTTCCCTTTGCGACTGATCCGAAGTGGGGTGACCTCAAGCGGAGGCAGCAGTCGGCGCTGCTGGCTATCGCAGGCGACACCCTGGGGCTGCTCCTGCGAGACTCTCCTGTGCGGATTTTGATTCTCAACGGGGGCGGTGTTGTGCGGCAGTTTCAGAAGATCGCGGGCACTGATTTGGAGAAGCTGGAGATGCCTTCTTGGGCACTCCATTGGAAGTCCGGGGTTATTAGGTAGGGATTCGGGTATAGGGGAGTGGTAGATGCTTTGTCGGGAATCGAACTCGGACACAAGATCTTGGTCCTCGGATTCAGCCACAATCGCCAAGGCACCCCCGGCGTGACACCGGAGGTTGTACATGCAATTCGTGAATGGATCGCGCAAGCTTCAGAGGATGCACCGCAGTGAGGCGCCGGGACGGTGATCTTGCTCAGCGGCTTATCGCGGTCTTGCTCTCTCTTGACCGGAAGAAGCGGCATCTCCAGGAAATCTGTGATTCCACGCAAAGAGATGCGTTTGTTGAACAACTCCTTGACGGTCCTCAGGCTGTTTTGTCCGAAACACGGGCATGGATGAAACCCTGCCTAGACCGGCCGGGCTTGGCTCGGACCCCGTCTTAGAACAGCGCCGGCGGACAGCGGTGCTCCCGCAGCTGTCCACGAACTTGCCAAGTCCTCGCGCTCGCTATGATAACGAAGTCATGGGTATCGATCCCACAGCGCGCATCGCGTCAAGGGCGCATGTTTCCTCTCGAGCCGAGATCGGACCCGGCGTTCAAATCGGGGACTTCGCGGTCGTCGAAGAGGATGTTTCGATCGGTGCGAACACCAAACTGGAGCCGCATGTCATCGTCAAGCGGTGGACAACGCTCGGGGCGGACAACCGGATCTCGTCGGGGACCGTGCTCGGCACGGACCCGCTAGACAAGAACTTCAGCAGGGAATGCAGCTATCTGCGCATTGGGGACGGCAATATCATTCGTGAGCACTATACGATCAGCCGCGGGACAGAGCCCGGCTCGGCAACCGAAATCGGCGACAACAACTACATCATGACCTCGGGTCATATCGCGCACAATTGCAGGATTGGCTCGAACACGGTCATTTGCAGCGGCGCTCTGATCGCCGGTTATGCCGAGATCGAGGACTTCGCGTTCATCTCTGGCGGCGTCGGCGTGCAGCAATTTTCACGCGTCGGCCGCATGGCGATGATCGCCGGCAATTCCGGCGTCAACATCGACGCTCCCCCCTACTTTCTCTACGCCGGATATCGCATCTGGGCGCGAGGCATCAACCGGGTAGGGTTGCGGCGCGCGGGCTTGGAGAGGGAAGAGATCCAGCGGCTCGGCAAGGCGTTCCGCCTGCTCTGCCGTTCGTCGATACCCCTGGAGTCGGCGCTCGAACAGATTGCGTCGGAAATCCCAAGCGAGCACACTCTCCACCTGGTAAATTTCATCCGCCGCGCCAAGCGTGGCGTCTGTCTGAGGGGGGTGGATAATGATCGCTGGCGAGGCGATAAGGAGATGTTGAACCGATGAGGCATCTGTCAGTGGGGTTGCTTGCGCTGCTCGCGGTTGTACCGTCGGTCCGTGCCGACGAGGGCATGTGGCCCTTCAATCACATCCCCGTCGGGGAGATCGAGCAGGCCCACGGTGCGAAACTGAGCAAGTCGTTTCTGCGGCGGGTACAACGCGCGTCGGTGCGCCTCAACAACGGCGGATCCGGATCGTTCGTCTCCCCCGGCGGGCTGCTGATGACCAATCACCACGTGGCGTCGGACTGCATCAAGAAGCTCAGCTCGCAGGAGAAGGACTACGTCCGAGATGGCTTCCTCGCCGCCGATAGGTCGGGCGAAATGAAATGTCCGGACCTCGAACTCAACGTGCTGCTGGAGATCGAAACCGTCACCGAGCGGGTCAACCACGACCTCCGGCCCGAGATGAGCGAGA
The DNA here is from genome assembly GCA_965238045.1 of Bryobacterales bacterium. GTDB lineage: Bacteria > Acidobacteriota > Terriglobia > Bryobacterales > UBA6623 > CBDEGU01. The sequence goes on from CBDEGU010000008.1 coordinate 38,911, forward strand.
AGGAACGCTACGAGATCCAGCGGGCGGCCACCGCGGACATCGAGAAGGAATGCAAGGACCAAAGCGGCCTGCGCTGCGACGTCGTCAAACTCTACGAGGGCGGCATCTTCGACCTCTACAAATACAAGCGATACACCGACGCAAGGCTCGTGTTCGCGCCAGAATTCTCCGCGGCCTTCTTCGGCGGCGATCCGGACAACTTCACCTATCCGCGCTACTGCCTCGACGTGGCTTTTCTGCGGGTTTACGAAGACGGCAAACCCGTCGCTCCGCCCGCCTATTTGCCATGGAGCCGGGACGGCGCCGCCGAGTCCGAACTCGTTTTTGTCTCCGGGCATCCAGGACGCACGAATCGGTTGCTGACCGAAGCCCAGCTGCACTTCGAGCGCGATCTGCGCATCCCCCTGATGCTCGATTGGCTCAGCGGCATGGCCAAAGCGCTTCGAGCCTATCGCGACGAGGGAGGCGAAGCCGCCCGGCTCGCCCGCGACGAACTGTTCCGAATCGACAACAGCATCAAGGCCTACACGGGCATGTTCGGCGGCCTGCGCGGCGCCGCATTGATGCGCAAGAAATCGGAACAGGAAAAGAGCTTGCGGCAGTCGATCGATTCCGATCCGGAAAAGAAAAAACAGTACGCCGGCGCCTGGGAGGCAATCGCCAAGGCACAGCAAGCGAAGACGAAAATCTACCAAGAGTATCGCCTGCTGGGCACGCTCGGGTTCTATTCTCGCTATTTCAGCATCGCGCGAGATCTCTACCGGCTCTCCGCGGAACTGCCCAAGGCGAACGCCGAACGCCTGCCCGAATATCGCGAGTCTGGACTGGACTCCCTATACCAGCGGTTGTTTTCTCCCGCGCCGATTTACAACGAAGTCGAAAAGGTAAAGCTCACGCAGTCACTCACCTTTCTGCGCGACCGCCTCGGAGCTCGCCATGAAATGGTGCGGGCCGTCCTGTTAGGCCGCTCACCCGCCGAAGCGGCGAAGGACATCATCGAAGCAACTCAGTTGAAGGATGTCGCCCTGCGTAAACAACTAGCCGCCGGCCAGGCCGCGGAAGCCAAGACCTCAACCGATTCGATGATCAGACTGGTTCGCTCGATCGACGAAGAAGCAAGGCGTCTTCGCCGGCAATACGAAGATGAGGTCGAGGCCGTCGAAAACGCGCATGCTTCGCGCATCGCGCAAGCCCGCTTCGCCGCGCTCGGCACAAGCGCCTATCCCGACGCGACCTTTACGCTGCGCCTGAGCGTGGGCGTCGTCAAGTCCTACCAGGAGCAGGGCCGCCGTATTGCTCCCTTTACCCGTATCCGAGGACTGCACGAAAAGGCCACCGGCAAGGACCCCTACATTCTGCCGCCGCGATTTGTCGCGACCCGGGAGAAGGTGAATCTCGATACGCCCTACAATCTGGTCTCGACCAATGACATCACGGGAGGAAACTCCGGCAGCCCGCTCGTCAATACGCGCGCCGAAGTCGTTGGACTCATTTTCGACGGAAACATACAATCGTTGCCGAACGGCTTCCTGTATTCGGAAACCCAGGCTCGATCAGTGAGCGTGGACTCGCGCGGCATCATGGAATCGTTGCGTAATGTCTACGACGCTGCAAGAGTTGTGAGGGAGCTGGAGAAAGGGCAGCTTCACTGACCACACGGTCCGCGATCCTTGCGGCGAAAGGCTGAACGGAAAGAGTAACTTGCACAAGGAGGCTTCCATCCAATGCATCGAAGAGAATTCCTGACTCGTACCGCGTTGCTGGCTCCGGTCGCTCGTCTATTGAGCGGCGCCTCCGCAAGCGCCGCGTCCCGTCCTCTGTTCAAGGCGGGCTTTGCCGAGACCGACATTACGCCCGAGATCGGGATGGAACAGCCCGGCGGCTACGGCAAGTCTTTTCACCAGAAGTTTCACGATGCCTGCAAAGTTCGGGCGGCGGTCTTCGACGACGGGGACCGCCGGGTAGCCCTGGTCGGCACCGATACGCTGATGATTCCCCGTCGCTTGGTGCTCGCCGCGCGAAGCGCCATCCACGGGAAATGCGGCATCGCCGAAGAAGCGATCATGATCGGGGCGTCGCATTCGCATTCCTCGGGCCCGGCCGGCATGGTGCAGCCGGGGGAATACGACCATGCGTCGCGACTGGTGCAAGAACTGGCGTATGAAAAATCATCCGCCGCCGACCCGAAGTTTCTGCGCTACCTCGAGGACCAGATCATCTCCGCCGTCCTCCAGGCCAATGCCCAGCGCGAAGACAGACCGTGCGGCGTTGGTTCGGGCCAGGAAAAGCAGGCCGCCTATAATCGCCGCTTCCGCATGAAGAACGGCCGCACCGAAACCCATCCCCGGCAGGGCAATCCCGGCATCATCGAAAGCGCCGGCCCGACCGACCCCGAGGTCGGCGTCATCGGCGCGTTTGACGACAACGGCGATCTGACCGGCTGCGTGGTGAACTACTCCTGTCATGCAACCACGAGTCCCGGCGGTATCTCGGCCAACTGGATTTACTATCTAGAAAAAACCATCCGGGGCGTTTTCGGCCCCGAAGTCATTGTCGTTTTCTTGCAGGGCGCTTCCGGCGACGTGACTCAGGTCGACAATCTGAGCCCCTACCAGCGTCCAGGCCGCGAGGAAGGGGCGCGGCTCGTTGGCGCACGTGTGGGGGCGGAAGCGGTCAAGGTGCTCGCCTCAATGCATACAGGCTGGCTGGGCCCGCTTGGCTTTGCTTCCGAAGTGCTCAAGATCAAGCGCCGCGCCCCGAGCCCAGCCCGGCTCCGCCGCTCGCTTGCAATCGTCAAGCAGCCGCGAGACCAGGCCGGCCGCACCGAGTGGACCTTCGCCAAGGAGATCGTCATGCTCGACGCGCTCATCGCCCGAGAGCCGGTGGCCGATGTCGAAGTACAAGCGGTCCAGATCGGCCCGGCGGTCTTTGTTTCCAACCCGGCCGAGTACTTCGTCGAGTATGGCCTCGACATCAAGAAGCGCAGCAAGTTCCCGTTCACCTATCCTGTAGAGTTGGCCAACGGCTGCGTTGGCTATGTGCCGACCGAGGAGGCGCTGAGCCCAACCGGCGGGGGATATGAGACCCGTCTGACCAGCTACAGTAACCTGAGATCCACCGCGGGCACAGAGATCGCCGACGCCGGAGTGCGCCTGGCGAATCGCCTCACACCAGGACAAGCGCCGACACGCGCTCCGCACGCGCCGTTCCGCGGCGAGGGCTGGTCCTACGGCAACGTGCCAGCGGAGCTGCGCTAGGCCGTACCCAAGCCAGCGAAACCATCCCGAATGACAAGACACGAGATACGAATCACCCATCACGGAGCCCAGCACTCATGTACAAAGGAATCGAACACACCGCCATCGCCTCAGCCGACCCCGAAGCCCTGGCGTCTTGGTACGACAAGACGCTAAATTTCCCCATCGTCCACCGCTACGCCGGCAATGTATTCGTCAAGGCCCCGGATGGGACGATGCTAGAAATCATTCCCTCGGAAGGCGACCCGGTAAAGACGCAGATGAAGACGCCCGGCATCCGCCACATAGCGATTACGGTCGACGATATCGAGGCGGGAAAGGCCGATTTAGAAAGCAAGGGCGTCGAGATCACCCACGAAATCAACGCCGGTGGAAACCGCCTCGCATTCTTCCTCGACCCGGAAGGAAATATCTTTCACTTGCTCCACCGCGCCGACCCGATCTAAGTCACCGCAGGTTTGTGGCGGCGGCCTGCCAGACATCGGTTGCCAGGGAACAAACCTTCCGGCATCAAGACGGAAGCCGTCCAGGTGTTCTAATCCAGCCTCGGAGTTTCTTCCCGATTTCTCCCCGCGAATCGGATTCTCCGGTTACGATAGCTGACAGACACACCGGCGGAGGTTTGCCATGAAAACCAGTTCGGTCAAGGTCGCTCTCATTATCACCGCCCTGCTTGGGCTCCCTCTTGCCGGACAGAAGAAAGTTTCCGCGTCCAGCGAGCAAGACTGGGGTCTGCGGCGGGTCAAGTTTTCCACTCCTCGGGGAGAGGTCCGGGTCTCGGTGCCGAATGACATTCGCCCGGGCGACACCCTCAGCGGCACGGTTGTCGCTGATCCGTCGGGCAAGTCCGACAAGCAGCGCCGCAAGAATGGAGATCGCCTCAAGGGATATGTCGTTGAGACGGAAAAGCAGCGTGCGCCGGTCGGCACGCAAGCCCTCAAGTGGACCGTGCCGGCCGGGGCAAGCGGCGCGGCGTACTTCATCTTGCGCAATAAGAAGGGTAGGCAACTGGCTCGCGCAAGCCTGCCGGCTCTATCGCCCGATGCCATTCCGGCGGCCGCCCGGCCCGAGCAGTTCCGATTTCCCCGAATCGGCCAAGCCGGCCGCCCCATCACGATGGAAGGCCCCTTTGACGGCGACTTCAGCAGCTCCAGCGTCAAAGTCGCCGGAACCGGCGCCGCCTTGCTCGCCGAGTCACCCAGAAGCCTGGTGGTGGTGAGTCCACCCGACACTGCCGGACCGTCCGAGATCGAATTGATCGAAGGCTCAACGCGAATCCAGTCTCCCTATCGAAGTATCGCTCCCGCACTTTCCGCAGACAAAATGAGTCTGCGGCGGGGTGAGTCGACGACGCTGGTCGTCGAAGTCGAGGGGCTGCAAGGCCTGCCCGAGGACGAGCCTGTTTCCCTGACACTGGTCAATGAGACACCTCGGATCGTCCGCATGGAAGGCGGTGACCGGCAAGTGCTGGTGATAGGTTCCGGGGAAGTTGATGCGCGAGGCGCTCACCGGCGTTCGATTACCCTCACAGGCGTTCAGCCCGGCTCATTCAGCATTTCGACTCGCGTGCTGGCGGGAGTACCGAGGGTGCTGGCCACAATTCCGCCCGGATTTCGGCGGGACCCGGACAACGAGGATCGGGTCATTCCGGATGACAGCGAACTCGATCCAGACGAGGACGAGATCGGTCCACTCCGGTTTCGCGAAGACGGCCTGGAGTCTCCGCAGTTCCCCGGAGTCCCCTCGAATACAGCCCGCTGGCAACACCGCGAAGAGCCTGAAGAACATGAGCTTTCCGATGATACGACCGCGTGGTGGCAGAAGATCCACGTCCAGTCCTATAACCGTACGGGCAGCGATGGTGTTAGCCGACTTACACGCGGCGGAGAAATGCTTCTGCATCTGAAGTACAGCGGTGACTGCGAGGACGGCCGCTGGATACAGCTCATCCGCTCGACCACGTAGGTCGGCGACTCGCCGGAGAACCTGAAACTCGCTAATTTGACCGACGGCAGGTACTTGCCGAAAGATCCTCAGCCCAATCCACTGGAGTCGGGCAAGGACGCCTGGGCGGTCGACACGAACGCGGCGGGCCGGGCCGCCAAGAATCCTGACTACCCTCATCAAGACAACGGCGAGATGTACGACAGTCCCGACCGGGGCCTGGGCGATATTCGCGGCTACTACAGCGACGACAACCGGCCCAATCGCACGCGGGCGGTCGTCATCGTGGAGGAGGTCGAGTTCTTGACCTTCTTTGTGGCGGCCGACGCAACCATTTGCGAAACTCTCAAATGGGGTTTCAAAGTCATGTGGAAGAAGCCCAACGCGAACGAAACAAATCTGGCAAAAGTCGAAGTTTCCACGACATTCACCGATCCGGCGCGTGTAGACCCGCAATCAGAAGCCGGCCAAGCCGCCGCGCGGACTTACCGCGAGACGATCGAAGCGTTCACGCGGTAGAAGCAACGCCTGTGTTCCGGGATGGTTGGGGACCGTTGGCACCCTAACTGCCTCAATTTAGACGATATGACGATTGAGCCGCCGTCGCGAGGTCTGCAATACGGCCCCGCCGCGATTGACACCCGCCGAATCCCGGCGTAACATATGCGTAGGTCGGTGTGTCTGGAGGTTCTTAATGAGGCCTATGGTCGCTGGGTTTCTGTTGGTTGTTCTGACAGCGGCGGTTGCGCCGGGTCAGGATCGGGAGCGCGTTTCCCAGCAAACGCAAGGGCGTGAAGAAGCGCTTTCTCCTGAAGAATTCTCGGAAGCTCATGGGGCGATCTTCGACCGCGCGAAATCCGCGCAAACCTCCGAGCTGACCGAACGCCTGGTGACCTCGTCCGGCGCCCAGCGCGGGGCAGCGGCCCATCCGGCGCGGCGCGGCTACATCGACGATTTGATCTTCTCGAAAATGGAACGCGACGCCGTTCCGCATGCATCGCTATCGACCGATCTCGAGTTTCTGCGGCGCGTCACCCTCGACCTCACTGGACGCATCCCCTCCCGCGCCGAAATCCGCGAGTTTCTCGCTAACGCCGATCCAAGCAAGCGCGACAAACTCATCGACCGTTTGCTCGACTCCGAGGCCTATGTCGACAAGTGGGCCTACTACTTCATGGACGTCTTCCGCGCCAACGGCAAGATGGGCCGCGGACGCAATCTTTTTCACTACTGGATTCGGCAAGCGCTGCGCGCCGACCGTCCTTACAACGAGACAGCGGCGGCCATCATCTCCGCCTCGGCAAAGAGCAATCATGTCGTTGCCTCCTCGAACGTCATCGCGAGGGAACACATCCAGGGCGCGCCGCACCCGAAACACGGCGATGACCTGGGCATGGTGCACCAGCTTGACTCGCACGACGAGCTGGCGATTCAATATGCCAAGGTCTTTCTCGGCGTCAACCTTTCCTGCATCTCCTGTCACGGCGGCGAGGGCCATCTGGAACAGATCAATGTCTATCTGAGCAAGAAAACCCGTACGGAGTTCTTCCAGTTGGCATCGTTTCTGGGCCGCAGCCGTTATCTCATGTATTGGGAAAACGGCAAGCCGCAGTCAGGCGAGTTTCTCATTGATGACGGCAATCCTGGCTACGACACCGAGGGCACGAGCATGGTGCGCGTGCTGCGCCTGGGCGGGCCCAGCGATCCGGCTTTCTTGCTGACCGGCGAGCGGCCGCGCGCGGGCGAAGAGCCGAGAGAAGCGCTCGGCCGGATGGTAACCTCCGACCCGCAGTTCGCGCGGGCCGCGGTGAACCGTTTCTGGGCGAAGCTGATGGGTTTCGGCATCGTTGAGCCGTTTGATGAATTCGATCTCGCGAGGCAAGACCCCGGCAGTCTGCCCGAGGGCTGGGAGCTGCAACCGTCGCATCCGCAACTGCTCGAAGCGCTCGCCCGTAATTTTGAGCAAAGCGATTACAGCATCAAGCGCCTTCTCCGCACGATTGCGCGATCGAGCGCCTACCAGCTTTCTCCCCATTTCCCGGGTGAGTGGAAAGAGAAATACACGAAATACTTCGCGCGGAAATTTGTCCGGCGGCTGAGCGCCGAGGAGTTGCATGACTCGATCGCGCTGGCGACCGACCGGCCGGGGAAGTTCACCTTCGGATCGCGCAAGGTCGGCATGTCGATGCAACTGAGCGGGCCATCGGGCGGCCGCGATGTCCGCTCGTTCATGCGCACCTTTGGGCAATCCGACCGCAATACACCGCCGAGCGTCAACGCTGGTTCGCTGCTGCATCCGCTGGCGTTGATGCAGTCGCCGGTGGTGACCGATCGCGTGCTGGCAACTGATGATAGCCGCGTGAAGAATTTGCTCGACACCTATCGCGACGACACACGAGTTGTCGAGGAGATGTTCCTCGGTACGGTGTCGCGTCCGCCTTCGGTGAAGGAAGCAGACGTGGCGCTCGCGGCGCTGACAGCCGACCGCGTGACAGGGGCGCAGAATTTGCAGTGGGCGTTGATCAATAGCGTCGAGTTCTTTTTTAATTATTAGCCGCAGGATGTAGTTTTGGGGCGGCGAACAAGCTGCGCCTGGTGCGTGCAATTTTCCAGGCCGGCTCCGAGAGGAGCTTCCTAGGGAGGGACGGGATGGGCAAACCAGTAAAGGTGGGTGACCTGTTGGGTTCGCGGCGCGACTTGTTGCGCATCGGCGGCTTCGGGCTGCTGGGCGCCTCGATCAACGGCGTTGGCACGCTGGATGTTGCTTCGGCCAAACAGACCTCGGTGGTGCATCCTCGCGGTACGGCCCGCAATGTTCTCTTCTATGAGATGTCGGGGGCGATCAGCCACGTCGAGTCGTTCGACTTCAAGGAAAATGTCGGCACACCGAAAGACCTGGATGTTGTAAGCCTGGCCTCCGACCTGGCGATGTCTCGGCTCTTGCTGCCTCGGATGTCGCGGCTGATGGACAAACTCGCCGTCGTTCGCTCGATGAACGGCCACGAGGAAGTCCACTTCCGGGCTCAGTATTATTTGCAAACCGGCCGACAGATGAACTTGGCGTTCGCCAGCGAGATTCCAGCAATCGGCTCGGTCATTGCGATGGAACTTGAAGAGCGCCGGCGCGCGGACGACACCTTCCCGACCTACATGTCGTTCAACTTGGAGAAGGGTTCCGCCGGCGCGCTTTCGACTGGCTTTCTCCCTCCGCGGTTTTCCGTCGTCGACATCAACACCGAAACCGCGGCCGACTCACCGCCGCTTGACGAAAAAGCGGTCGAACTGCTCGAAGAGCGCTGGTCACTGCTGCGCCAGCTTCGCGACGCCGAGCACAAACGTCTCTCCGGCTATGGACGGAAGATGTCGAGCTATGACAACTTCTATGACGCGGCCTACAGGCTGCTCACCGACGATCGCTGGCCCGCCGCCTTTCGCATCAGCGACGAGGACAAGCAGCGCTACGGAACCCATCGCGCCGGGATCTCATCGATTCTGGCGCGCAACGTACTCACGGCTGATGCTGGAACCCGCTATATCCACCTCTGCCATCCGGGCTGGGATCACCACACCTATATCTGGGACCATTCGAAAAAAGCGAACCACTATGTGCTTTGCGCCGAGTACGATCAGGCCTTCTCGGCTCTGCTCGAAGATCTCTCGAAGACGCCGTCGAAAGCCGATCCCGCGAAAACTCTGCTCGACGAAACGCTCGTTGTCTGCATGAGCGAGTTCGGGCGCACCCCGGGCGAGTTGAATCACATGGCTGGCCGCGACCATCACAATTCGGTCTATCCGGCACTGTTTGCCGGTGCGGGGGTCAAAGGCGGTATTCGACTAGGCAGCTCGGACAGCGAAGGCGAGTCGTGCGTTGAAACCGGCTGGGATCACAAGGAGCAGCCTCGCAACGAAAACGTGCTGGCGACGATGTATTCCGCTCTGGGGATTGACTGGAGCAAGCAGATTCGCAATGCGCCCTCCGGACGTCCGTATGTCTACGTCGATCCGCTGGGCGCCAACGGTCACATCCCGACTGATGAGCTTGCGGCGATCTACGGCTAGCGGCCCGTGGCAAAATTAAGAACGCGGCCCCCGAAGACGGGTGCCTGTCTACTGCGACACATCAGAACCCCCAGTCGTCGTCCCGCGCGTTTGTTGATCGGTGCCGCATGGTTGCTTTCGTTTGCTGGTGGCACGGTATTTGCCACCGAACCCGAGATGGTCTTCATCCCCGGCGGTGAGTTTCTTCGCGGGCGCTCGCACGCTTTGCCCGACGACGGCCTCAAGTGGCGTCCGAATTTGCTCAAGGACGACCGGCCCGTGCGGCGAATTCGGCTTGAACCCTATTATCTCGGCAAACACGAAGTCACCAACGGCCAGTATCTCGGCTTTCTCGAGGCAGCCGGCGGCAAGCCTCCATTTCACTGGATCCGCGGCAAGTTGCCCAGCGGCGAGGAGAATCATCCGATTGCGAATGTAAGCTGGTCCGAAGCCGCCACCTACTGCGAGTGGGCCGGTAAGCGACTGCCCACGGAAGCCGAATGGGAACGGGCCGCCCGTGGCATGGCCGAGGGTGCAACCTATCCCTGGGGCGAGGAGAAGCCGACCGACAAGCTGGCGCGCTTCGACGTGCTCGAGGGGCCCGGCCCGGTTTGCGAATTCGGGAAGAATTACTTCGGCCTCTGCGATATGGCGGGCAATGTCTGGGAGTGGTGCTCGGACCGCTACGAACGCCGGTACTACGAGCACTCAGCGGCGGAAAACCCGCGAGGATCCGAGCAAGGCATGTATCGCGTTCTGCGGGGCGGCTCCTGGGCCGACGCGCCCAAGTACCTCACCTGCGCCTATCGCAGCTTCGCCCGGCCACGGGCGCAAAGTCCCAACATTGGCTTTCGGTGCGCCAAGAATTTTCGTTAGGACGGGGACCCATAGGCGCGCTGCGACGAGAAACTGAATTTCAGATTCTCGACCGGAAGCGCTCGCCACCACGATGGGAAGTCTCCACGGGGCCTGGCGCCCGGCTGTAGCACGCGTGCCAGGAGTTCCACTGGCAGAGGGTCTTGGTCGAAGGGGTAGGGGTCGATCGCGACGCGGCGATCTCCGGCGGGGCGGACCTGGAGCGTCACGCGATCGCTCCAGTTTTTGCGGGGGATATCGGGCATCGCGCGGGCATCGGCGCCGCCAAAGCAAAGATGCAGCGACAATGCATCGGCTACTTGCAGCAGCCGCGTATGCGGACGCAGATGCCATGACTCGACCGCTTGTTCCCACGGCGACTGGCGGCGAATCCTGTCGATGAGCAGCTCTTGAAGAATATGCTGCTCACCGGCGAAGTCGCGCGCCTGGCGCCGTTCCTCGTCCGTTGTGCCCGGCCAAACGTCTGGATTGCCGAATAGGGGATGGAAGAACGTCGTGTCGGATTCCATTCCCACCCTCGGCGCGTGCAGCCAGTAGGCGTGCGAACTGATGAGCAGCGCCGCGTAGGGGTGGCTCTCGCGCATGCGAGGCACGCCGAGTCTCCAGCGCTCGAGCCCGTCGGCCTGACTCATTTGGCTTAGGTCAAGCGGCAGGCCGCTAGCGGGGTCGAGTTGCGGGTTGGCTTCCCACTCCCTCCAGCCGTTGTCATGTTCGGCGATGGCGAGGACGGTTTCCGCGCGCAACCGTTCGGGCTCGGGGTAGGGGGCGTAGTAACCCGGCCCGGAAAAGTCGCCGTTTCCCCAGTGCTGGGCCAGATAGCCTGACACGGCCGCATGGTCTGGCTGCGAGACGCACCAGATCTCGGTTCCGACTGTGCGTCTAAGCATGTGTGGGTTGGATCATGAAGCGTGCTCCGCGGCAGCCGCTAAGTCTTGCGTCATCCCGAGAACGTCCTGCCCTTGTGCTGGCCGATCAAGATCTGGAAGAGCCTGTGGCCGATCAGCTCGTGAAGACTGAGCAATTCACGATTCGCGGCGACGATGTCGTCCGGGCTGCCCGAGCCCGACGCGCCTCCTCCGGCCTTCAGGGCACTGGTAGCTTGCTGGATGACCGGATCCTCGATCGCCTCGCCGGCGATTTCCCATAGCGTGATGAAGCGATCGACCGCCGTTGGGAAGCTAATCTTGAAGACGCCGTAGTTGCTCGTGGTGCGAGGCGGCTTGAAATCCAAGTTAAATGGCCCTGCGTAGTTGTGCGACCGGAGCAGGATCAGCACATTGAGCCAGTCCAGAGGATTCACCAATCCCACGCCCAGATCCACGTCGTGCTTGAGCGGATAGCCGTCGTTGATGTCGAAATGCCACAGCTTGCCGCATACCAGCACCCGCGCCAGCACCGCGCGGCAGGCTGCTCCCCACATCAGCTCGTGGAGATATTCCGGGTTGAGTCCCACCATCTCGGGATGCTTGAGCAAGCCGCTGCCGATGAACGCCAGCATGGCGTCACTGCTGGGGAGAATGATCTGGCTGACCGGTTCGAAGGGCTTCGCCTCGAGGCAGTGTTTGAGCGTGGGGCGGTTCTTTTCCTTCGAGACTTCGATGTCCCGCTCACAGGCGGCGTTGATGCCGTCGGCGAACCAGGCGAGGGTTTGCGTCTCGTCGATCGCCCCTTGAATCATGTAGCCCAGCGTGCCGGGCCAGTAGACGGCGAATTGCGCTCCCAATTCGTGGCCCATGTCCACTACGTTCCGCAAACGTCTCGCGGCATACTCGCGAACCTCCGGCGCCTCGGCCGCACCGCTGGCCGCCCAAACCGGATGGAAGAATGTTTCGCATGTCACCATCGAGCAGCCAACGCCGTGTGAGTCGAGAGCCTGGTTGATGCGCTGGACGATCTCGGCCTGGCGGCTGCTCATCAGGTCACCGGTTGGGATCACATCGGTGTCATGAGTCGCCCAGTAGGGAATGCCCAGCTCACCCAGGTTCCGAATCACTTCCTCGAAGGGGACCGGCTTGCGCGTAGGCGCATGGAAAAGCGCTTGTCCTTCATAGGCCGCGGCCCACTGCGGGCCGCTGATGAAATACTTTCGGCGAATTTCGGGTGAATAACTCCCACCGGACATCTTGATGAGACGGTCCACAAGCGGCCGTTGTTCGTCCTGCTGGATGGACATTACCCTAAAGTAGAACGTCACGCCGCGCCCGGCGTCAAGTCACAAGCGAGCGCGTCAAAGGCTGGAGTTATCAGCGACTGCCCGCGACCTGAGAGCAAGTGTGTTCATTGAGGCGCTGGTTGCTAGAATGCCCTCATGCGTCGGCGAGATTTTCTCACAACCACGGCTAGCGCCGGACTCCTCTCTTCCCGCTGCTCGCCTGCCGGGAACCAGCGGCCGACGAACGTCGTGTTCATCTTGACCGATGACCAGGCGCCGGGCACGCTCGGAGCCTACGGGAATCACGAGATCAGGACGCCGGTTTGCGATGGGCTGGCCTCCGATGGAGCGTTGTTCACCAGAGCCTACTGTACAACGCCGGTTTGCTCGCCAAGCCGCGCCACGTTGTTGAGCGGGCAGATTCCGTCGCAGCACGGCGTCCACGACTGGATACGAAACGAGAACGAGGGTGAGGAGGCCTTCGCCTTCCTGGCCGGCGAGGCCACCTTTCCCGAAGTCCTCGCCGGGAACGGCTACCGAGTCGGACTCAGCGGCAAGTGGCACATTGGAGACAACGCCCGGCCGCAAGAGGGATTCGATTATTGGTTCGCCATGCCGACGGGCGGCAACCGCTATCAGAATCCGCCGATGTATTGGCAGGGCGAGAAGCGGGAGTACGAGGGCTACACAACCGAAGTGGTGACCGACAAGGCGCTCGAATTCATCGATCAGGCCGGGAGCGATCCCTTTTTCTGCTTCGTCTCCTACAACGCGCCGCATACTCCTTATAAGGGAACGCCCCAGAAGTATCTGGATATGTACCGCGACTGTCCCTTCGACACCTTTCCCGGCGAGCCGTTGAATGAGCCGATCGCGGGAGGACTTTCCAGGCGCAACGTCGGCAACCGCGAAAGCAAGATGCACTACTACGGCATGCTCACCGCGATCGACGACAACGTCGGCCGCATCATGCAGCGGCTCGAAAACCGAGGAATTGCCGACGACACGCTAGTCGTCTTCCTGAGCGATCACGGCTTCATGCTCGAGCACCATGGCCTGTGGGGCAAGGGGAATACCTCCTGGCCCTTCAATATGTTCGAGGAATCGATGCTAGTTCCGGCGCTGTTTCATCATCCAGGCCAGATTCCGGCCGGACAGCGCATTCCGATCATGACGAGTTTCTACGATTTCGCGCCCACCTTGCTCGACTACCTGGGTCTGCCGGCGCTGGATGCGCGCAAACCCCTGGCGGGACGAAGCTATGCGCCATTTCTGCGAGGCGCGGCGACCGAGTGGGACAACATGGTCTGCGGTGAATACCAATATTGCCGCATGATTCGCGACGAAGAATGGAAGCTGATTCACCGCACCGAGGGCTTCCCCAGCGAACTGTACAACTTGCGTGAGGATCCCGGCGAACGAAACAACCTCGCGGACGATCCTGCCCATCAGGCACAAAGGCGAAAACTCAAACAGCGCATGGATGCGTGGTTCGGGAATCTTGGCTGTGGCGATGAGAATATGTGGAAGAACGCGAAGCAGAAAATCCTGCCGAGTTACGAAAACGGCGTAAAGCGTTCGCGGATATGAGCCGAAGCAATCAGTCCCCTGGCTGATAAAAAACGACTTCGGGTTCGATCATAAAGCCAGCGGCAAGGGAACAGGTCCCGCACGCGGGCAGGTAGCTGGGCGTAAGATTACCTAACCACTTGGTGATCTCCAGGGCGTCGTCATCGCCTTCCTCGGTGGAGACGATGATCACCGGGCTGTCTCGCGCGATGCTTCGTTGCGCGCCTCGCAGAGCCCGAAGAACCGCTCCCTTGATGTCCATCTTAATCACATCGACTTGCACCAGCTCCAATTCCTCAACCAGAGTGTCGATACGCGTGAGCGGGATCGTGTGGGTGCTGACGGCGTTGGCGCCTTCACCGACGAAACTGTCGGCCGCGGAATTATCGGGATCTTCGAACAGGGGCAGAATTTCCTCGCGATCCCACACCCCCTTGGGATAGACGATGACCCGCCCCTCTTCGATTTCTTTTTTGAGATTGCGCCGCAGACACTCGAGATTTGCTGGCGCCGGCTCGATCGCGATGACCTTGCGCGCACCGGCACGCAGGGCCTTTCGTGCGTACAGCCCCACGTGCGCGCCGCAGTCTAAGACGACATCTCCACGGCGAACCAAGTTCGCGACGTCGTAAATGTCCTCTCGCTGCTGAGCCAACAGGTAGGGCAAGGACCCGCCACTTCCGGCTGGCACCCAGTATCTTCCGGCGGGACTCCACCACTGCTCGTAACCCGCCGGATCCGACTCAGCAAGGACAATCGTTTCTTGGATCCGCTGGATTGTTTTCTGAATTCGCCAGCGTTTGTCCGCACCCGCCCATGCCTCGTCCACGGTGCACATCGTTTTCCAGCCCGCGAATGCCAGACCGGCCGGCACCAGGGGCGGATACACTCTGACCGTGACCGCCAGGACGAGTACCGATGCTCCAACCAGAATAAACGTCTGGAGTAGGCGCAGGATCAGTTGTTTAGCAAACGACCAGGGGACTCTGGAAGGTGTCATGAGCGAGTATTCGGCCCTCCAAGAGCCGAGACCGGAGAGGCTGACAGGAAAGAACCGCCCTTCCGTCCGCGCCGTCGCCGATTTTCGGGTTCTAGGGTGACAGCGTCTGAAACGTTATCATATCGGGCTTGACCTTCCAGTCGCTTCCCAGGGAACAAATGCCACACTCAGTCTGGTAGTCCTGACCAAGTCCGGTGATCCATTCTGTGATCTCTACGCCGTCGTCGGCCGCGTGCTCGGTTGAAACTACCAGGCGCGGGCGGTAAGTCGCGAGGGTCTCTTCGGCCCCTTCGAGAAGGAGAAGCGCGGCCCCTTTGACATCGAACTTGATCACATCGACCCGCTTCAGGTTCAATTTTCGGACCAGTGTATCGATGTGGATGGGAGAGCGAACGGCTCGTTCCGCGGCGATGTCCCGAGACTCTAGTTCGAAAAACTCCTCCGACGGCGGATCCATCGGGTAGGAATAGATCACTACGCGCTTCGACTCCACCTCCTCCTTCAGATTGCGGCGAATACACTCTACGCGCGCGGGATCGGACTCGATGGCGATCACCTTGGCCGCGCCGGCCCTGAGCGCCTGCCTGGCGTAGGTTCCAAAACGGGCGTCACAATCAATGACAACATCGCCGGGGCCGATCAAAGACCGTACGCTGTAAATATCGACCAGTTGCTGAGCAAGAAGGGTCGGCAGCACGCCGATACTGCCTTCCGGCAGCCAGAACTCTCCGCTCGAAGCTGCCCAGTGTTCAAAGCCATCGGGATCGGACTCAATCAGCCTGAGATCGCCTTGTTCCGCGCTCAGAGCCTTGTCGAAATCCCATCGCATTTCCGCGCCGAGCTGGATTTCCTCAACCGTGCACATCGACTTGCGGTCGGAAACCGCCAGGCCCCAGACGAGCAGAGGCGGGTACATCCACATGATGACACCGAATGTTATAGCGGTTGCACCGCAGACAATGAAAAGCTGCACGACGCGCAGCGTCAGCATGCTAACAAAGTTTCCGACGGCTCTTCCTAGAGATTGCATTGAAAAATAGAGCGTGCTCGAAGAAATCGCCTCTGATGGGCCATCGCTTCCTTCCCAGCTTAGCGAATGACGCTCGCGGCAGGGTCCATTTTCTTAGCGATCCGACAGGCCGTTGCTCCCGCGTCTCTGGATAACACCATGGCGGATGTCCGGTGAAGCCTCCATCAAAGCACCTCGGCGCCTGTCGTTCGATTCGGGCGCCGCTGACCTGCGTCAAGCACAACGGATCGAGACAGCGCTCCATTCCAGTGATCAAACCACAACCACTTCGTTGACGAGACTTCCTATCCCAGGTACTTCAATGGCAACTACATCTCCAGCGGCAAGCGCGGCATCCTGCTTGACGATGATCCCCGTGCCTGTCAGCAGAACAGTCGCGGGAGGCACGGAATTGCTGCTCGTAAGATAGTCCGCCAGTTCCGTCAATTTTCGCCGCAGCTGGCCCACCGACGCCCGGCCTTCAAAGAGCAACTCGCCTTTTCGGCGGATCGTGCAGGTCATCTCTAACTCGCGGGGGTCGGGGATCTCATCCGCAGTGACCAGAACAGGACCCAGGGCACAGCAGCGGTCGTACACTTTCGACTGCGGGAGATAAAGCGGGTTTTCGCGTTCGATGTCCCACGCGGAAACGTCGTTAGCGATTGTATAAGCCATCACCTGGCCCTGGCTACTCAATACGACGGCCAGTTCCGGTTCGGGAGCGGTGAAGTTCGAATCAGCGCGGGCGCCAATCGGTTCGTTCGAACCGACGCAGACACGCGAGGTGCCTTTGAAAAATAGTTCGGGACGATGCGCGGGGTCCGACACATAGGCGTAAGGACCCTGGCTGGAGCCCAGTTCTCGGTCGCGAAACTCCGCGCTTGGGGCGTAGGTGCAGCCGCACGCCCAGACTTCGGGAGGACTGATGGGAATGGCCAGTTCCGCGTTCACGATCTCGGCGATCGCCAGTTCCTGGGCCAAGTCCGGAAGGTTCCGGTCTTGTTTCTCCGCCATCTCAACAAGCGACGCGGTCGTGTGCCCGGGCACAAGCCGGTAGCCATTCTTCTCGACGATCGCCGCGGACAAAACGCCGGCCGCGACGCGGACCTGTGCCAGTTTCATGGCGCCCTCTAGTAGCCCAAATACACGGTCTTGAAGTCGGTGTAGAAGTCCAGCGCCGCGGGCCCCTGTTCTTTCGGGCCGAAGCTCGAATCCTTCGTGCCGCCGAAGGGCAGCTGATACTCCACGCCGGCGCTGGGCAGGTTTACGGTAACCAGGCCGGCCTCGATTCTCTGCACGTACTCAAGGATTCTCGATACGTTCTGAGTTTGAATCGATGCCGACAAGCCGAAGGCCACGTTGTTGGCCAGGCGCATGGCGTCGTCAAAATCTCTCGCCTTCATGACCGCCAGCACCGGTCCGAAAACTTCTTCCTGCGCGATCGTCATCTCCTCGGTGACGCCGGTGAAAATCGTCGGCTCGCAGAAGTAGCCCTTGTCGTAGTCGCCGCCGGTGAGGCGCCGCCCGCCGCATTCGAGCTTCGCGCCTTCTTTCTTCGCGATCTCGATGTAGCGCAGGTTGGTGTCGAGCTGAACCTGGTCGATGGCCGGTCCGATCTGGACGCCCGCCTCCAGACCATTGCCTACCTTGAGCGCCTTGGTTTTCTCGATCAGCTCCGCGAGGAATGCGTCGTAGATGCCCTCTTCGACAATCACCCGGCTGGTCGCCGTGCATTTTTGTCCCGTCGAAAAGAACGCGGCATTTACCGTGCTGCCCACGGCCTTCGCCATGTCGGCGTCGTTAAGCACAATGGTCGGATTCTTGCCCCCCATCTCAAGCTGAATCCGCAAGCGGCGCTTCGACGCCTGCGCGTGAAGCTGATTCCCAACCGAGCAAGAACCGGTGAAGGAAATCGCCTTGAGCGGCTTGGCGTTCACCAGCGCCTCGCCCAGCTCGGCGCCCGATCCGGCGACGAAGTTCACCACGCCCTTAGGTACACCGGCCTCGTGGCAGGCTTCCATGATCCGCCAGGCGCTCAATGGCGCGGCGGACGCCGGCTTGAGAACCACTGTATTGCCAGCCAGTATGGCGGGCGCGAGCTTCCAGGCTGGAATCGCGCTGGGGAAGTTCCACGGCGTCACCAGTCCCACGACGCCCAGCGGCTTGCGAATCGCGTACATGAAAACGCGCTCCCGCTCCGAAGGCACCATCACGCCGGGAATCCTCGACCCCTCGCCGCCGAAATAGCGGAAAATGTTGATCGTCCGCATCGTCTCGCCCTTGGCTTCGGGAAGAGTCTTGCCCTCCTCGCGCGTCATGTCCTCTCCGAGCTGGTCGAGCTTGCTCTCGAGAATTTCAGCAATCTTGAAGAGATACTTTCCCCGCGAAGGCCCCGGCAGCGCGGCCCACCCGGCAAAAGCCTCCTGCGCGGCGGCGGCGGCATTGCCGATGTCTTCCTGGCTGCCGCGCACAAACACGCCGACAACTTCGCTGGTGTCGGCCGGGTTGCGGACTTCAAACGTATTCTCGCCGGTGACCCACTCACCGTTGATGTAATTGGGATAAGTTTTCGGTTCGCTCATGGTCTGCTCCAGATTCTGGCTCTAAAACTCAGGGGGAATTTGTGACTCCGCCCGCGGGGCGAGATCGCCCATATGGGACCTGCCGGGCGCGTGAATGTCTTTGTCAGCCAAACGAACGGCTATGGCAAACTACCCATCATCGCACGTCGAGCCAGCCGGCAGAGCCGAGGATATTATCACAACTCCGTCACGAGGTCGCGCCGCCGCAACTCGAGCCCGCGCCCGCCGTACAGCCGTAGCAATGCTGTCCGGTGACGATGCGGCGCTGGCCGAGCGCACCGCCGGCGAAGTCGCGAATGTGTGGCCGCGCCCCATGGTTCACCGGCAGCTCGAGCATCTGATTGAAGTCACAATCGTAGAGAGTTCCTTCCCAGCCGACCGAGACCATCTGGCGGCACATCACGCTGGCCGCCGCCGCCGGATTGTAGGCGCCAAGCAGCCGCCGCATATAGCCGTCGTAGTTGTTGGTGCGCACCAAAAATTCCAAGAAGCGGCTGATCGGCATGTTGGTAATCGCGAACAGAGCATTGAATACGACCCCGTAACGGTCGCTCAGTTCGCGCCGGAAATCGGCCTCGATCGATTTCTGCGCGGGAGGAAGAAACGCGCCGACCGGGTTGTAAACCAGATTGAGAGCCAATCCCGAACCCTCTTCGCCGTAGCCCAGGGAGTTGAGCTTGCGCAGCCCCGCGATCGACTTGTCAAAAACGCCCTCTCCCCTCTGCGCATCGGTGTTCGCGGCGAGAAAGTACGGCAGGCTCGCGACGACTTCCACCTGGTTGTCAGCCAAGAACCCGGCCAGGTCTTTTTGCGAAGCCAGCAGCAGCACGGTCAGGTTGCAGCGATCCATCACATGCCGGCCGAGCCGGCGGGCCTCGGTGACGAGCCAGCGAAAGTTCGGATTCAGCTCCGGCGCGCCGCCGGTAATATCGAGCGTCGAGATCGCGGCCGTCTCGAGCGCGGCGATACACAACTCGGCGATCTCGCGCGTCATGCTTTCGGTGCGATCCGGCCCGGCATCTACATGGCAGTGCTTGCAGGTCTGGTTGCACAGCTTGCCGACATTGATCTGCAAGACGTCGATGCCAGCGGCCGTTAGCGGATGCAGGCCCGATTCCTCCAGCGCCTCCTCAAACGGCTTGTGCGCGCCGGCCGGATCATTAAGCACCCGGAGCTGTGCGCCAGCCGTCCCCAGCGCATGCGAACTATGAAGAAGACTCTTGCTCACCGCATCCTCACATGCTGAGCTTTTCGGCAACGTTACGCATTTGCAGTCCGTGGACCAGGCTCGCGCCGCCGCGAATCGCCGAGGCGACGTGAACCGCTTCGGTCATCTGCTCGAGGTTGGATCCCTTTTCTAGACAAGCCTGCGTATAGGCATCAATGCAGTAGGGGCACTGCACCACGTGCGAGACCGCCAGCGCGATCAGATTTTTTTCGCGCTCGCTCAGCGCGCCTTCCGCGAACACGGCCCCGTACCAGGCCTGAAATTTCTCCCACAGCGGCGAAGCGTTCTTGCCCATGTCGCCGAAGCGGGGAAGATCGTCCTCGTGATAGTAGCTCGACATTGCTTCTCCTCAATCCGGTGCCTCAATTCGGGCCGAAGAGCGCCCCGCATTCCCTATTCAGTGTAGGGCGCTAGCCCCCCGGCCTGTCCCACACGGATGTAAACAAACCGCCACCAGACCCTCACGCCCCTACATCAGGCTCAGCGGGTCGACATCGATCACCAGCGCTGTAGGCGGCCAATTTTTCTCCATCGCGAATCGCCGCGCCGTCGCCAGCAGCTCCGAGAGCTTCCTGCGGCTTCGAGCCTTGATCAAAAACTGATACCGAAAGTCCGTCTTCAGTTTCACCATCGGCGCCGCCGCCGGGCCCATCACACGAACCCCTTCGGGCGGCTCGGCGAAACGGCGGCCCAGCTCACCACTGAGCCTAAGCGCTTCTTCCAGCTTCTTGCCACGAACGATCAAACTCGCCATCGCGGTGAACGGAGGATAGCGCATCATGCGCCGAAAGTGCAGTTCCTTTCTGTAGAACCCTTCATAGTCCTGTCGAGCCGCGAACTCGATGGCGTAGTGATCGGTATTGAGCGTTTGCAGCAGAACCTCGCCGAGCAGTTCGCCGCGTCCGGCGCGTCCGGCCACTTGCGTCAGAAGCTGAAAGGTCCGCTCGGCGGCGCGAAAATCCGGCATGCCCAGGCCAACGTCGGCCGAAACCACGCCGACCAGCGTTACGTTGGCGACGTCATGACCCTTGGCGACCATCTGCGTTCCCACGAGAATGTCGTAGGCGCCCTCGCGAAACTCGCGGAGAATATTTTCATACTGGCCGCGGCCGCGCACGCTGTCGCGGTCCAGACGCACGATACGGGCCCTTGGGTAGCGCTCGCGTAACTGATCCTCGACCTTCTCCGAGCCGCTGCCAATGAAGTAAATATGCTCGCTCGTGCATTTCGGACACCGCGAAGGCACCGGCTCGGTGTAGTCGCAATAGTGGCACATGAGCCGTTTCTCGCGGCGATGATGCGTCAGCGTTACTGAACAGTTCTGGCACTCGACGCGCTCGCCGCAGCTGCGGCAGGTCACAAAGGACGAGAAGCCCCGCCGGTTCAACAGCAGGATGACTTGCTGGCCCAACTGCAGCCTCTGTTCGATGGCGTCTTCCAAAGCCCTCGAAAAAAGCCCCTGCCGCCCCGTCTCGCTGAACTCCTGCTTCATATCCACGACAGCGACCTCGGGCAGCGGCCGTTGTTCGACCCGCGAGGGCAGTCGCAGAAGCTGATACTTGCCGCGCTCGGCGTTGTATCTCGATTCAAGGCTCGGCGTCGCCGATCCCAGCACCACGGTCGCCCCGGCCGCCTTCGCGCGCATCACCGCCACATCGCGGCCGTTGTAGCGCGGCGCTTCCCCCTGCTTGTAACCACCGTCATGCTCCTCGTCGACAATCACCAGACCCAAATTCGATACCGGCGCGAAAACGCCAGAACGCGTGCCAACCACGACCCGTGCCTCTCCGCCTCGCACGCGCCTCCATTGGTCCGAGCGCTCCAGACCGCTGAAGGCGCTATGCAGAATCGCCACCTTGCCGGCGAAACGCACAAAAAACTCAGCGGCGACCGCCGGCGTCAGAGCGATCTCGGGAACCAACAACAAGGCGCTCTTGCCAGCGCGCAGCACCTCTTCGATCGCCCGCAGATACACTTCGGTCTTGCCCGACCCGGTGACCCCGTGCAGCAAAAACGTTTGGAATTTCCCCCGCTCGATAGACTTTTTCACCGCTCTGAAGGCCGCTTCCTGATCGGCATTGAGAACAGGCTGCTCCTTGCTTCCGGCCTCTGGAATCTGCTCCAGAGGAATCCTCGTCAGCGTCACGACACTCGCCTTGGCCAAACGCCGGGCCACCCGCGCAACATCCTTGCGCTGGGGCTCCAACTCGGCGATGTCGTGACTGCCCGCGTGCTCGCGCAAGTAGTCGACGAGCCAGCGCTCGCCGCGCGTGAGTTTCTCCGGTGCCGCGCCAAAGTCACCGGCGGAGACGACCAGCCGCCCCCCGCGCGCAAGCAGCGGATCACGGCTGACGATTCCCGATTCGACCGTCAGCCATCGCTTGCGCTTCAGCGATCGCAGCGCCGTATCTGAGTCGGGAAGCCGTTTCTTGAGGTAATCCAGCGTCAGCGGGCGTTTCTCTAGCGCCCGCAACAGCTTCACGAACGGATCGTCCGGCGTGGCCGAGCGGGTGAATTGCCGGGCGGCTTCCTGACCTCTGGCGGTGAGCGAGACCACGGTCGTCTTGCGCGTCTCGCCGCCAAGCGGAAGCATCGTCCGCAGCACCTCCCCGATCGGAGCGCAGTAGTAGTCGCCGATCCAGCGGCCCAGAGCAAGCAACTCGGCGCTCAGGGCGGGTTCTTCATCCAGCAGACGCAAAATTTGGCGCGGCTTCTGCTCCGGCGGCTGGTCGTGGAGCTTGACGATTACCCCGCTGAGCTTACGATTCCCTAGCGTAGCGATGGCTCGCGCGCCGACCTGTGCGCGATGCCGCGTGGTCTCGGGCAGCAAGTAGGTGAAGGTCTGGTCAAGCGGAACGGGCAGCGCCAGATCGGCGAATCGGGGCAGATGCGAACACATTGAGTCTACCGATTCTAGCCCATGGATCCTCGCGGGCTGCGTGCCCGCCGAGACCCGCGGCCGCGCACCGGCCCGTCCTAGACCCGATCGAGAGCACTGAGTTCGTTCTCCTCAGCGTCGATTTCCATTCGCAGTAGTGCGGCGCTAAAGGTTTTCCCCTGCGCGTCGGTGCGCAGCGAGACTGTACCGCCCCCGCCAAGGGAATTGTGCAGCAGGAAATTGAGCGCGCCGAGATTCTCCAACTCGAAACGCTCGACCGGGCCCTTGCACAATCCGGTGAAGTGTCGCCGCACGCGTTCCGGTGTAACTTCACGCACAAGGACCGGGTAATACCGCTGGTCCCGGGCGATGAGGCCAATGTTGACCGTATCTCCCTTGTCACCCGAGCGGGCATGAGCAATTCGAATCAGCGCGATACGCATGGGGATCTCTGGCTAAGGCTTGGCCGCCGCTGACCGGCCTCCGCCGGCGGACCGTGTTTTCTTCCCTCGCCCGCGCGGAGCCGGCCGTTTCGCTTTCGCCGGTTCTAGCACCAAATCGAGCGCTTGATCGACCGTATCGATGTAGTGGAGTTTGAGATGGCCGAGCTGCTCGGATTTCAAATCCTCGGTGACTTGGGCCTGGTTTTCAGCGGGCAGGATGACGTCGGTAACCCCGGCTCTGCGGGCGGCAAGCACTTTTGCCTTGATTCCGCCGATCGGAAGAACCAGTCCGCTGAGGGTCATCTCTCCGGTCATCGCGATATTCGGCTTCACGCGCCTCTGGGTGAGAAGAGAAACCAGCGCCGTAACTACGGTGATTCCCGCCGACGGGCCGTCCTTGGGAATCGCGCCGGCCGGGATGTGGAGATGGAGATCATGCTGTTTGAAAAAGTTGGGCTTAATCTTGAACTGCCCGGCGTGGGCGCGGACCCAGCTCAGCGCCGCCTGCATGGACTCCTGCATGACTTTGCCTAAATGGCCAGTCAAGATCAGGCCCTTTCCGCCGCCGGGCATCGAAGTGGCCTCGATGAATAGGACATCGCCGCCTGTCGGTGTCCAGGCCAGACCCACGGCCACGCCGGGCCGGCCGGTTCGCTCGGCTACTTCCGTTTCTTTGCGAATGCGGGGCGCCCCGAGAAATTCTTCGACAATCTCTGGGGTAACGGCCATCGATCGTACCCTAATGGAGGCCTTTTTCGCTTTCGGCCGCTTCCCAGCCGAGCGGGCCTCGGCGATACGGCGAGCCTGTTTGCGGCAGATCGTTCCAATCTCTCTTTCGAGATTCCGCACCCCGGCTTCGCGGGTATAGCGCCCAATGACGTGACCGACGGCGGCATGGCTGAACCTGATGTTTGCCTTCGTCAGACCGTTTTCCTTGATCTGACGCGGGATGAGGTAGTCGAAGGCGATCTGAGTTTTTTCCTGCTCGGTGTAGCCTTGCAGGTTCAGCACTTCCATGCGGTCCAGCAAGGCACTGGGAATCGTGTCGAGCACATTCGCGGTGGTCACAAAAAGGACTTTCGACAAATCGAAAGGCACATCCAGGTAGTGATCGCGGAAGGTGTTGTTCTGCTCGGGGTCGAGCACCTCAAGCAGCGCCGAAGCCGGGTCGCCGCGGAAGTCACGGCCCAGCTTGTCGATTTCGTCGAGCATGAAGACCGGATCCCTTGTGCCGGCCCGGCGGATCGCCTGGATGATCTGCCCCGGCAGGGCGCCGATATAAGTGCGCCGGTGACCCCGGATTTCCGCCTCGTCGTGAACACCCCCAAGAGATAAACGGACGAATTTTCGGCCCAGCGACCGGGCGATCGATCTGCCTAGCGAGGTCTTGCCCACTCCGGGCGGTCCAGTCAGACACAGGATGGGGCCTTTCAGCGTTGGCTTGAGCTGAAGCACCGCCAGGTAGTCGAGAATTCGTTCTTTCACCTTTTCAAGGTCGTAGTGGTCCTGATCGAGAATTCTCTTCGCCTTAACGACATCGACACGGGAACCGGAGGTCTTGTCCCAAGGCAGCACGACCAGCCAGTCGAGATACGTGCGAGTGACGGTATAGTCGGGAGCGGAGGGCGACATGCGCGCGAGTCGTTTCAGCTCGCGATGCGCGTCTTTCTTCACTTCCTCTGGCATGCGAATCTTCTCGATCTTCGCCCGCAACTCCTCGATTTCGGCATTCTGGTCGCTTTCGCCTAGTTCTTTTTGGATCGCCTTCATCTGCTCGCGCAAATAAAACTCGCGCTGCGATTCCGAAAGCTGATCCTGAACCTGCGACTGGATCTTGTTCCGCAATTGCAGGACTTCACTCTCCTTGCCCAAGAAGCGCGTCATGTCTTCCAGGCGCTGCCGGACGTTCAACGTTTCGAGAACTTTCTGCTTGTCGGAAGAGGCCAGACCGGGCATGGTGGCCGCGATGAAGTCCGCGACACGCTCGGGCTCGTCGATGTTGCTGATCATCGTCAGTACATCCTCCGACAGGGCCGGGGACAGGTTGACGACTTCCTGGAACAGGCCGACGGCATTATGCTTCAGCGCCTCCAGCTCCGGCGTAAGCTCGGCCTTTTCCTCTTCAAGCCTCTCAAAGTGAATCCGGAAATAGGGTGTCTGACGGGTGTACTCGGTGATGCGAACGCGGTCCAGTCCCTCACAAAAGATCAGCAGGGTATTGTTGGGCATCCGTACTGTCTTGTGAAGCACGGCCAGGGTGCCGGTTTCGTAAAGTTCCGAGGGCGCGGGCGCATCCACGGCGGGATCCCGCTGAGTCGTAACGGCGAAGATCTTGTTTTCACCGAGCGAACTCACCAGAGCCATCGAACTTTCGCGCCCGATATTCAGGGGCATGACCGCTCGCGGGAACAGCACGGTGTCGCGCAGCGGCAGCAGCGGCAGTTCGTCGGGTATCTCCAACTGCTCGGCCGGTTTGAGTTCGTTTTGCTTATCCACCATGGATTGCGGTTCCGTCTTGTACCTTACACAATTCAACTTCCACCGAAGAACGAGTTCATCCCGGCGTTCCTATTCGGCTCGGGGATAACAGCCGAGCACTGCCAGAAAGTCGGCCATCTCAGCGAGATGAGACATGGCGTTGCGTCCGTTAGGCTCGTCCGGCGAACCGAGAAAATCCAGGTAGAAGAGGTATTCGAAGGGCCTTCCCCGCAGCGGCCGCGACTCGATCTTGATCATATCGATATCCCGCAGCGCGAAAGCGCTCAGGCAGCGAAAGAGCGCTCCGGGACGGTTCTGTGTCGTGAACACGATGGACGTTTTCAGCGCCGTGTTGGGTTTATCCCGGCGGCGGGGCTTCTTAGCTCGCAGGAGAAAAAACCGCGTATAGTTCCGCCGGTCGTCCTCGATCGAAGACTTGAGAATCTTCGCTCCATAGTATTCGGCGGCACCCTTCGAGGCGATCGCCGCCAGCGTCGGGTCGTCACCATTCATCACGTGCTCGACGCTACCCGCGGTATCGAAAAAACTTTCCGATCGAATCGACGGGTGCTTCTTGAAAAATGTGAGGCACTGCCCAAGTGCGACTGGATGAGAGATGGCTCGCGTGACTTTCGATAATTTCGCCTCGGGACGTCCAATCAAATAATGGACGATTCGAATGCTCGTTTCCCCCACGATGGGCAGTTTGTAGTTCAGCAAGTGATCGTAGTTTTCGTGCACCGAACCGGCGAGGGTATTTTCAACCGGGACGACGGCGTAGTCAGCCTTGCCCGAGGCAACCGCTTGGAACATCTGCTCAAACCGTTCGTGGGGCTGGTAGGAGATCTTGTCGCCCAGAAAACGGCGGCTCGCCTCCTCGCTAAATGCGCCGCGCGCGCCTTGAAACGCTACTTTCGGTCTGGCCATACGTCTTGGAGTGTCCCGCCCGCCGGTCGCCATGTCGCCGCTCGCCCGGATCGCGGCGGCTCATGAAATCTTATCTTATCGCCTCAGCGTGATTTCCTTTTGGACTTGACGACGATGGGTGTCCCTTCAAAATCAAAGGCTGCCCGCAACTGGTTGACCAAGAACCTCTCGAACGAAAAGTGAAACTTTTCCGCCCGGCCGGTGAAAAAGACAAACACCGGCGGCGCCACGCCCGCCTGGGTAACGTAGTGGATCTTCGGCTTGCGGCCCCCTGGGGTGCTGGCTCGGTCGAAGTCGACCGTCGCGACAAAGCGATTCAACTCGCCGGTCGGCACCCGCCGTCGGGACGCCTGGTAGGCACGACGCACGAGCGCAAAAATTTGCTGTACTCCTTTCCCGTGCAAGCCGGATACGAAGTGAATCAGCGCGTAGTCAATAAACTTGAGCCGGTCGCGGACTTTCTGCGTAAACTCGGCGCGACGCACACCGCTGACTAGATCCCATTTGTTAACGATCACGATGTGAGACTTGCCGGCCTGGTGCGCGTAGCCCGCGATATTGGCGTCAAGCGCCGCCAGGTCGTCGGAGGCGTCGACAACCAGCAGCGCCACATTGGCGATCCGAATGTGCCGCTGCGCCATCATCACGCTCAATTTCTCGGCCATCTGATACGTCTTGCCCTTGCGGCGGATACCGGCTGTATCGACGAACTGAAAACGCGTCCCCCGGCGCAGAACCTCTTCATCCACCGCATCGCGGGTTGTGCCCGGCGTCGCGGAAACGATCGCGCGTCCGGCGCCGGTCAGAGCGTTCAGCAAGGTGGATTTGCCTACGTTCGGCCGTCCGATGATCGCCACTTGAATCAGAGGGTCTTCCCCGTCTAGGGGGTCGCTGTCCGGAAACGACGCGGTGGTGTGATCGAGAAGCGTCTCTATGCCGCGGTCGTGCTCGGCTGAGACAGGAAAGACATCGGGGAGCCCGAGCGAGAAAAATTCCGCCGTGGCCCCGTCAATCGCCGGTGTATCGCACTTATTGACGGCCAGACTAGCTGGCTTACCCAGCCGGAGGAGGAACACGGCCAAATCGCGGTCCGTAGCGGTGATTTCGCTTCGTCCATCCGTTACGAAAACGACGTGCCAGGCGCCTGCCAAAGCCGTCCGCACCTGCTGGTTGATGAGTGCGGGGAACTCCCCATCGTCATCGAAGAGCATCCCGCCCGTATCGATGACATCAAAGGAGCGACCCCTCCATTCGGCTTCATGGAGAATACGGTCGCGCGTGATGCCCGGCTCATTGCCAACAATCGACCGGCGACTATGGGTGATGCGGTTGAAGAGCGTGGACTTGCCCACGTTGGGCCGCCCCACGATCACCAGCGTGGGCCGTTGGGAGCGACTCATGGACCCTCATCATATCACCGCGCTGCAGGCCTGCTGTCCGCGACGAGCAAGCCGCCCGGACGAAAGTTTCCGGCGCTGGAAAGACCGGCATTCCGCCATCCTCGCCCCACTTTGGGGGGCAATCTCGACCGGGTCCGGGGCTGAGCCGGGGTGGCTGATACACTGAAGCCAAATGCGGTTTGACCTGTTGATCTTTGATCTTGACGGCACGCTGATCGACTCATGCCTTGACCTGGCGCTGGCGGTGAATGCGACGCGCGCAGACGCCGGGATGGCGCCGATCAAACACGAGAGGATCTACTCCTACGTCGGAAACGGTGCGCCGGCGCTCGTTCGACGCTCGCTGGGCGATGGCGTCTCGGATGCCATCGTCGAGGAGAGCCTAGCGTTCTTCTACGAGTACTACCGCGAACACATGCTCGACAACACTGGCCTCTATCCGGGCGTGCAAGAGGGTCTGGATCAGCTGCTCGCGCAAGGCGCCCGCATGGCGGTCTTGACCAACAAGCCGGTCCGGTTCAGCCAGATGATTGTCGGCCGCCTGGGCCTGAACGCTCATTTCAGAGAAGTCTACGGCGGCAACAGCTTCGATACCAAGAAACCCGACCCGTTCGGTCTCAACCGGCTGGTCGAGGAGCTCGATGCAACGAAAGCGACGACCCTGATGGTAGGCGATAGCGCGGTGGATATCGACACGGCGCGGAACGCCGGGGTGGCGAGTTGCGGGGTGAGCTATGGACTACGGCCGGAAAGTTTCGAGAAGTCGCCTCCCGATATTCTCGTGGACCGCTTCGACCAAGTAGTTCGAGTTGCCTCCAACGGCGAGCTTGCCCGCTTTTCTCGCCACGTGGCGAAGCGAAGTGCGTGAGAGGCTCGTCAGTACGAGGCGCGCGCCGCTTGACGAACGCAGGCGTACTTGAGAGTACGTCGAGTACGGCGAGCAAGCGCAACGAAATAATGGCGGGCCTCCCATGCGCTTCGGTCGTCCGGTGCTGAGAAATGCGGGCTAACTCCCGACGTAGCGGGCGTATAGGCTTCTCGCGATTCCAAGGTCCTCGGTCCCTTTGATGATGGCTCGCCCGTCGGCGAAGATCGTCATTTCATAGGGGCGGCACTCAAATCGCAGGGCGTACTCGTTGGCGCGTACCGGCCCGAGCGGCTCCAGCGTCGAGCGCAGCTTGGCGAGATCCAGCGGTTCTTCTTTTTCATGGACCTGTACCGCGTTCCGGCCACAGAGCGAAATCGGACGGCGGCGGCGCGCTTCGAGATAAGCGAACCGCCTCTCGCCGCAGACCCGGCATGCGGGACGGCGCGCCGCGGTGACGATCGATTGTCGGGTGTTTTTCCAGACATCAATGGAAAACAGGCGCGCTTCGATGGCCTCCCGCCGGCCGGTCATGATCTTGATGGCGTCGGCAACTTGCAGCGAGGCGATCACCGCACTGGCCGAAGCCAGGATGCCGGCGGTGTCACAGCTTGGCTGGGGGCCGCCCGGAGGTTCAGGAAAGACGCAAGCCAGACACGAACTGCAACC
Organism: Bryobacterales bacterium; assembly: GCA_965238045.1. Lineage (GTDB taxonomy): Bacteria > Acidobacteriota > Terriglobia > Bryobacterales > UBA6623 > CBDEGU01. Next base: position 68,226 of record CBDEGU010000008.1, read on the forward strand.
GGGCAGGACCGGCATCGTGACGCCGTAGCTGCCGACGGCCCCGCCGTAGATCCACGGCAGGCCGTGTTTAACCGCGACGTCGTTGACGAGATAGCGAGTTCCGAAATTGTCGGTACCGTCAAGAATGACCGTGGCGGGAAGCAGCAAGCGTTCGGCGTTGTGAGGGTTTAGGTCCACCACTTGAGGTTCGACCTTCACTCCTGAATTGATGGCGGCCAGGTGGCGGGCCGCGGCGGCAGCCTTGGGCAGCCCTTGAGCGGCGTCTGCCTCATCGAATAGCCACTGGCGCTGCAAGTTGCCCAGCTCGACGTAATCGCGGTCGATGATGACGATCTCGCCCACGCCGGCCCGGGCCAAAGCAGCCACCTGAAAGCTGCCCAGCGCCCCGCATCCGACGACAACCGCGCGGGATGAGAGCAAGCGCTGCTGGCCCTGCTCGCCTATTTCGGCAAAAAGAATCTGCCGGGAGTAGCGCTCTCGATCTCGCTCGGTCATCAGAACCAGGCGTGGCGATCACGGCGAAAACGGGCTGACCCGCGCCAACCTGCACTAGCACCGCGAACCGTTGCGAACCTGCTAATGATCCTAGCAGCCGCGGCGATATTGGCTGCCGAAAACTCGCTTTGGGTGACTTTTTCGGGCGGTGAACAAATTCGCGATAACGCGCCGAGCGGTGAAGGCGTCTTATAATTCATTGTGTTGGCGCGAAATACCGCTTGGACGGCTTTGGTGGCGGCGCTCGTGATCTCTCTGCCGGCCGCCGGTGCCGCGGGAGACGAGCTTGCCGTCGTCGCCGTCGAGTTCTCTCCCCCGGCGCAGCCTCTTTCCCAAGAGCGTCTGCGCGAACTCGTCATGATCCATCTCGGCGCGCCTCTTGATGCAGGAAAAGTCCGCGACGCGATCAAGAACCTCTACCGTACTGGACGCTACGAGGACGTCCAGGCCGCCAGACAGCGGCTCGGTGGCGGCGTCAAGATCACCTTTCTGACCGAACCAGGCTGGTTTGTCGGGCTCGTAAGGGTGATCGCGGCTCGAGGATCGAAATTGCCTCTCGGCACGACCCGCCTCGTCAACGCCACCGGCCTCAAATTGGGACGGCCCTGGATCGACGAGGACATCGCTTTCGCGCAAGAGGCGATCCGAAAGCTTCTCCACGACAACGGCTTCTTTCTGTCCTCCGTCACGGTGCGGACCACGCCCCACACCGAGACACAGCAGAAAGACGTTACCTTCGAAATCCTTCCCGGCGCGCCGGCCACCTTCGGCAAGGTTTATCTGTCCGGTAACACGCAGCCGGTCGATCCGCCGTTGACGCCCGACCGTGTCCGGGCAATCGCCGGCTGGAAAGCGGACAAGAAGTTCAACCAGGAGCGGCTCCAGAAGGGCATCGATCGTCTCGAAACTTTCCTCCGTAAGAGGGACTACTGGCAGGCACAGGTTCGCTATATCGATCACGAGTTTAATCCCGACAAGAACCAGGCCGACGTCGTCCTCGGCATTCGGAGGGGTCCGTGGATTTTGGTGCGCGCCGAAGGCGAGTCGTTCTCCGCGAAACAGCTGCGCCGCTATGTCCCGATCTACGAGGAAGGAGCCGTCGACGAAGATCTCCTGCGCGAAGGCGCCCGAAACCTGCGTGACTACCTTCAGACGCAGGGATATTTCTCCGCAAGAGTCACGCCGTTGCGTGAGCGCGAGGACGACGACGAGATCCTGATCGTCTATCAAGTGGAGCGCGGGCCGCGCCAGCGGCTTGTGGCGGTCGAGATCTCGGGTCACCGGTTCTTTGACACCGCCACGATTCGCGAACGCATGCTGGTCGAAGCCAAGACACTCGATCTGCGGCGCGGCCGCTACAGTCAAACGCTCTTGCAGCGGGACCGGACGGTGATCGAAGATCTCTACCGCTCGAACGGCTTTCGCGAAGTGAAAGTAAGCTCTCGGGTGACAGAAGACTATCGCGGCCGCGAAGGCGACATGGCGGTCTTTATCGACATCCAAGAAGGGCCCCCAACACGCATCTCCGTATTGCGAATCCTGGGCGCGGAAAACATTCCCGAGGCCGCCTTTCGCGATCGCCTGGCCTCGGTCGAAGGCCAAGCGTTCAGTCGAGTGAGCGTGGCCTCGGACCGCGACCTGATCCTTGGGGAATATTTCGATTCCGGATATCACGACGCCGACCTGGTCTGGCGGGTCACCGAGGCCGAAGAACCGAACCGGGTGATTCTCGAGTATGAGATTCGGGAAGGTGATACTCTGCGTGTCCGGAGGCCCATTGTCTCGGGTTTGCGCCGCACGCGCCGCTCGCTGGTCGACCGCCAGGTTCGCATTGTGCCTGGCGAACCGCTGTCGGCGAATGCAATGTTTGAAACCCAGCGGCGGCTCTATGAGCTCGGCATCTTTTCGCGAGTGGACGTGCAGCTGCAAAACCCCGGCGGCGACGAGCGCTCGAAGAACGTACTTGTGCAGGTTGAAGAGGCGCGCCGCTGGACGGCCGGCATAGGCGGCGGCGCCGAGTTCGCACGGCTCGGCGGAAACACCGCTGATGTGACCTCTCCGCTGGGCGAAGCTACCTTCAGTCCCCGAATCACACTCGAAGCCACGCGGTTGAATATGCGCGGCCTCGGCCATACGATGAGCGTGCGGACGCGCTTTTCCAACCTGCAGCAGCGCGCTCTCTTTACTTACGAAGCGCCCCGCTGGATGGGTTCGAACCGCTGGCACATGACCCTTAGCGGTCTGCTCGACACTTCGCGTAACGTTCGCACCTTCACCGGAAAGCGCATTGAGGGCGCCTTGCAGTTGCGTGAGCGGCTCAGCAAGCCCTCAACGCTTCTCTATCGCTTCACCTATCGCCGCACATCGATCGATGAAGATACGCTGCAGATCACGCCGCTGCTGATTCCCCTGGCATCCCAGCCGGTGAGGGTTGGATTGCTGTCGGTGACCTATATTCAAGACCGCCGCGATGACCCGACCGATTCGACCAAGGGCATCTTTAATAGTCTCGATCTGGGTTTCGCGAGTGGTATATGGGCTTCCGAGCCCGACTTCGTTCGCGTGCTCGGCCAAAACAGCACCTATCATCGGCTGGGACGCAGCCGCGTCATCATCGCACGTACGCTTCAGATCGGGATGATGATTCCTACCGGCACGTTCAAAGTGTCCCAAGAGCAAGCCCTCAACCCGCTAGTGCGCATTTCCGATCCCGACGCGCGCATCCCCCTGGCCGAACGATTCTTCGCCGGCGGCGCCAACTCACATCGTGGGTTTCCCGTCAACCAGGCCGGACCCCGTGATCCAACCACAGGCTTCCCCATCGGCGGAGGATCTCTGTTTCTCAATAGCGTCGAGCTGCGGTTTCCGCTGCGCTGGGAAAGTATTGGCGGCGTGCTTTTTCACGACGCGGGCAATATCTTCTCCAAGCCGGGCGCAATGACGTTCCGAAAAACCCAGCAGCCCGTCGTGGTCGACAACGAAGTCTCCGGGTATGATTTCGACTATATGGTGCATGCGGTCGGACTCGGCGTGCGATACAGGACACCCATCGGCCCGCTGCGTTTCGACGTCGCCTACGGCCTCAACCCGCCGCGCTTCATCGGCTTCGAGGGCACTCGCGAAGACCTGCTGCGAGGCGCGGGCACGATCAGCCGCCAGCGTATCTCGCGATTTCAATTTCACTTTTCCGTCGGACAAACGTTTTGAAGAAAAATAGCCGCAGCTCACTGGGCCGCTATCTGTTCGCCATGGTGCTGGTCGCCCCCTGGATGGCTGGCGGCGCCGAAATCGAGATCATCGACAAGATCGTGGCCGTAGTCGGCGACGAGGCGCTTACGGCCAGCGAAGTCGACCGGCAGGTGGCCTTCGAGGCGTTCGATAGCGAAATACCGATCGAACTCTCGGCCGATAATCGCCGCCGGGCCCTGTCGCTGCTCATCCAGCGGCTGCTTGTGCGGAGGGAAATGGAGCTCGCCGGTTTCCCCGGCGCGTCCGCCGGGCAGGTGAGCGCGCAACTGAAACGAAGCGAACAAACCTTCGGAGGAAGCGTTCGTTTCCGCGCCCTGCTCTCTCGCTACGGGCTCGGCGAAGAGGATGCCGCCGGCTTCTTGCGAGAGCAACTAGACTTTGAACGTTTCCGCGACCTGCGTTTCAAGACCGGGATGGTCATCCCGCGGGAGGAAGTCGAGGATTTCTACAAGCGAGAATACGGCTCGCGGCGAGAGGCCCCGAATTCTCCGAAGATCGAGGATGTCTACAGGCAGATTGAAGACGAATTGACCGAACAGCGCGTCGAACCCCTATTCAACGATTGGCTGCAACAGGTAAGGTCTCGGACAAGGATCGTCATTAAGGACGAGTCGCTGCGGGGTGCGCGCTTCTAGCCCGGCCACGGCAGAGAGTTCATCATGTGGAGCAGCATAAAACGGATCCTCTCGGCGGCGGCCCGCATGCGCTGGTTGCGCTGGATCGGCGCGTTCGCTGGCCTGATCTTGCTGCTGCTTCCCGCGTCGTACGGCCTGCTCTACACCGAATGGTTTCAAGAACTGGTGCGGCGGCGGGTCTTCGCCGAAGTACGGACCATGACCGGGTGCCGCGTCGAAAGCGCGGGATTTCGCTTCGACCCGCGCCGTCTGCGCCTTACGATCCAGGGTCTTGCGGTCGCGGCGGATTCATCGAATGACGCTGAAGCCTTCCTGACGATTACTGTCCTGGAGGCTGAGCTAGGCATCCGTTCTATATTCGGCGGCGGGGTCTCACTGCACTCCATGAAACTCGACGAACCCCGGCTGCGCATCTCAGTCGATGCCACCGGTGAATGGAACCTGCCCCTAACGCGCGAGCAAGCCGCCACGCTCGCCAGCGGCACTGGAGACGGATTCGCACTGAATGTCGGTGAGTTCGAACTGCGCGATGGGACTCTGGAGTGGAACGATGAGAGCTACGAAATTTCGTTTTCCTCTCGTCAGTTCGAAGTGCGTGCGAACTTCGAGCCTCACTCGGACCGCCATCACGTAGAGGTTCATCTGGGGCAGTCCTGGCTGGGGGCGCTCGGACAAGCTCCGTTACCCTTGGAAGGCGATGCCGAGGCTTTCCTCTACCGGGACCGTCTGGAAGTTCCAGTGATTTCGCTGAGCAGTGGCGAGACGAAAATCTCAGGCCGCCTGAAGGTTGAACAATTCGGGGATCCAAGAGTCGAAATGACCTATCAGGTAAGCTCGCCGCTGCGCGCTTGGGCCGGCCGGCTCGAATGGCCCGGGCTGGCCCATGGCGTAGCCGAGGTCGAGGGCGAGGCGCACTGGGACAGCGCCACGGGAGACCTCAGCTACAGCGGAAACATCCAGGCAGCGGATCTGTTCGCGTCGAACAATCCTTCCGGCGAACCGATGGCCGTCCGAGCCACCTACGAGGGCAGTCAGGATGAACTGCTGCTGCGGAGTATCGCTTCGGAAACCCTGGGCGGAAAACTGAGCGGAGAGGCAAGCGTCGCGAACCCTTTCGCTAGCGACACCCGGCGTTACCGCGTCTCGCTGAGGTTTGACGAATTCCCCCTGGTCCCGATCGCCGAGATGTTCCTGCTCGGTTCCCACCCTCGCGGCCGCTTCCCTTGGACAGGGCTCGTGCACGGCACGTTCGAGGCGGAGGGCAGCAAGCCCGCGGACCTCAATGTCTCGGCTTCGGTCACTTTGTCCGAACCTGAGATGAATCTCGTGCATCGAGAGCGGCTTCCGATCAGCGGAGCGGTCGAGCTTCATTATGACGGCGCACACCGTACGCTTACCGTCTCCCGTCTTGAAGCCCTGACCGGGCCGAACCAGGTTCATATCAGTGGCGTGCTAGCCCTCGAAGGCCAGACTCAGCTCTCGATATGGGCGAACGTAGCCGGCCTTGAAGAGCTTCGCCGCACAGCCGAACTTTGGCGAGGCGAACCGGTCGAGATCCCCCTCGACTTGCGAGGACAAGCCAGCCTGCGAGGCCGGCTCACCGGAAGACTATCGCCGGCAAATCCAGACTGGAACTTCTCCGGCGCCGTCTCAGCCGATGAATTCTTGTTGCGAGGCCAGCGCTGGAAGCAATTTCGCGCCGGTGTCGAGCTTACTCCCAACAGCTTGCGGCTGCGCCGGGGCCGTCTCGATGACGATGACGGCTTTGCCAAGTTCTCGCTAACCGCCGACTTCTCCCCCCGCGCGAGCGCCTCGTTCGGACCCGAACTCCTGGCCGGTAAGCTGGTTTCCAAAACCACCGGGACGTTGAAAGTGCACGATCTGTCTGTCGCGAAATTGCTCAAGCTCTCCGGCCACGATGAGCCGGTTACCGGCAAATTGCGCGGCGAGCTGAACTTCAGCGGCCCGGCGGCGCAACTGCGGGGATCGGCACGCCTGGAAATCGTCAACGGTTCGGCCTGGGGAGAGAATTTCGATCGTTTGTCGGCCAGCGTCCGGCTCGGCGCAACCGAGATTAGGATCGAATCCGTCGAGCTGGCCCGCAAGCGCGGCCGGCTGCGCCTGGACGCGGTGCTCGGCCGCAACGATGGCTCGTTCCGCTTCAAGGCCGGCGGCGATAGCTGGTACTTAGAGGAACTCGGTTCTTCCGGCGGTGAAGAGAACATCCCTTCCGGCGAGCTGAAGTTCGAACTCCAGGGCACGGGACGGCGCGGATCGGGCAGCGATCTTCTTGACGATTTCAGCTTCACCGGCTCGGCCGAACTCGGGGAACTCAAGCTGGCGGGCAAGGATCTCGGCTCGTTCTCGGCGAACCTCCGGACGGCGGAAGGCGAAGTCCATCTGCGCTGGCTCGGAAATCTGCTCTCGGGCAAGATCGAAGGGCGGGCCACGGTTGAGCCCTCAAGGAATGGTTCGTTTTCCGGTGACTGTAAGGTGACGGACCTCGACCTGATCCATCTTGCCTACCTGGCCGACTTGGAACTCGCCAAGATGACTGGCGTCGTGGACGGCCGGTTCAGCTTCTCAGGCGAGTTGGCGCGGATCGGCGACCTGGAGGCGTCGGGCGAGCTAACGCGGCTGGAGCTGGATTACTCGGAGATCCCCGGCGCCAATCGCAGCTATCGGCTTTGGAACCCCTTTCCGATGCGCTGGAACGTCGCCAGGCGCAAGCTGCGGATCGATCATATGCGGCTGCTCGGCGACGGTACCGAGCTCGAGCTCGACGGCACAGTGGGTTTTGACGGCGGATTCGCCAAGGCCGGCGGCTCGCTGGACCTGACTCTCGCCGGCTTCTTCAACCTGGCCGTGCTAGAAAGCTTCCGGCCCGGTATTCAGGCGCGAGGCAGTTCGGAACTCGATGCCGCTATCGGCGGAAACGCCGCCCGGCCCACGCTCCGGGGCCAGATGGAGATCAAGGATGGCAGCCTGCGCTACGAGGGAATAGCCAACGGCCTCAGTAATCTCTCCGGCAGGTTGCGATTCAACGAGCGCCTCGTGCGAATCGAGGAAGTCCGCGCGGCTTCGGGCGGCGGCAATCTCCGCATAACCGGGACAGCGCGCTTCGAGCAAAATCGCTGGAACTATCGTCTCGACGCCGATGTGGAACGCGTGCGCATACGCTATCCCGAATCGGTCAGCAGCGTCGTGGATGGCCGTTTCACATATTCGGGCACGAACCTGCAAAGTTTCCTCGACGGCGAGGTCGTCGTCAGCCGCGTCAACCTGGCCGCGAACGTTTCGCTCGGAGGCCTGATTACATCGCTGGCTGAGCCGACCCAGACCCCGGCCAGCAACCCGGCCCTGGCAAATTTGCACTTGGAGTTGCGAGTGACCTCCGCGCCGGGCCTGATGCTCGACACCCAACTGATTCGCAGCGTGGAGGTACAGATGAATCTACGGCTGGCCGGCACGGCCGTGAATCCGTCCCTGCTCGGCGATGTCAAGATCGTCCGGGGAGAACTCCTCCTGGAGGGATCCCGCTACACGATCAACCGTGGCGACATCGAATTTTATAATCCTTTCCGGGTTGAGCCCGTTGTCGACATTGAGTTCGAGACGCGCATCCGTGATGTTGACATCGCGCTGACGCTAGCTGGCCCGGCCAACAGTCTGCAGGTGAGCTACCGCTCCGATCCCCCGCTCCGAGAGGATGAGTTGATAAGCCTGATTGCGATGAGCCGGTCACCGACAACCGATCCCGTGCTTGCAAGCCAGCAGGCTCTGGACCAGCAGGCATTTATTCAGGCCGGTGCCAGCGCGATTTTCACGAAAGCCGTCAGCAGCCCCGGTTCACGGCGGCTGAGCCGGTTTTTCGGTGTCAGCCGCCTGAAGGTCGATCCTCGAATCGGGGGCGCGGAATCCACCTCAAGCGCCCGGATCTCAACCGAACAGCAAGTCACCCGCGATCTAACCTTCATCTATAGCTACGATCTCTCGTCGGCCCAGCGCCAAGTCGTTCGCGTGGAATGGGCGCCCACGCGGCAGTGGTCTCTAATCGTCACCCGCGACGAGAACGGCCTCGTCGGCGCCGATGTACTATTCAAGAAGAGGCTGCGCTGAGTGCAACGCCCCGAACAATTGCGCCAGGGGATGGTCGAGCAACAGATTCGCCGTCGCGGAATCGACGACCCCAAAGTGCTCCATGCCATGATGACCGTGCCGCGGCATGAGTTCATCCCCGGCAGCTTCGGTCATCGCGCCTACGACGACGAGCCGGTCCCGCTGCCTTGCCTGCAGACCGTATCACAGCCCTACATGGTCGCCGCCATGGCTGCCGCCCTCAAACTTACGGGCAACGAAACGGTTCTCGAAATCGGCGCCGGCTCGGGATACGCCGCCGCCGTTCTCTCCGAGTTAGCCCACCACGTCTATACAATCGAGCGTCAGCATGAACTTGTTGAGCTCGCCCGGGACAACCTTCTTCGCACCGGATACAGCGGCCGAGTCACTGTCGTAGAAGGGGATGGCACGCTCGGATACGAGACCGCCGCTCCCTATGACGCCATCAGCGTCGCCGCCGGGGCGCCCGGTGTTCCCGAGCGGCTGATCGAACAACTCATCCCCAACGGCGGGCGCCTCGTCATCCCCGTCGGAGACGAACAAAGTCAACAGCTGCGTCTCATCCGCCGGTCGCCGGACCACATAGACACCGAAGTCCTCAATCAGTGCCGCTTTGTCCCCCTGCGCGGAGCTTGCGGCTGGAAAATGTAGACCGGGCACGGGCTCGACCGGCGTGCGCCGCAAGTTCTTTCCAAACGGCCTCCTCGCGGCCTCTCACAGGCACTATGATAGATTAGGTATGTCGGGTGCGCATCGGGCGTGCCCGTTTTTCGACCTTGCCTCATGACGGAGAGGTGGCTGAGTGGTCGAAAGCAGCGGTTTGCTAAACCGTCGTAGGGTTTATAGCTCTACCGGGGGTTCGAATCCCCCCCTCTCCGCCAGTATTTAGCCTGAGTCGGCGCTCACGGCTGTTCCGCCCTGTGGATCGATTCCTTGCCGTGTCGAGGGATTCTCTCGTCCTTCGAGCCTCTCTCCATTTTCTTGCCCGCGTCCGGCCGGGGCTTGAGATTCAGGCCATTGGCAAGCCGACCGATATGAGAGAGGATGGTCAGGACGGGAGACGGATCTTGAAGCCTGTGAATGAGAGGCGCCGGCTACAGCGCAAGATGTGTTCGGAATTCGTTGAAGTGTCCTTCCGCGACCAAACAGGGCTGGGTGTCACCGAAACCGGGTTGCTGGAGGACTTGAGCCGAACCGGCCTCTGTGTTAGCTTGGCGGTGCCGGTGACCGTAGGCGAAATTGTCTCGTTCACCTGCGAGGGCTTCGAGGGTTCGGGCGAAGTGCGCTATTGTAATCTCGGCGAGTACGGCTATCTGCTGGGAGTGCGGTTCGGAGACGGTCTGGAATGGGATGAACGGCAATGGAAGCCTCAGCATCTGCTCTCGCTGCCGATGGATGCCCGCTAGAAACCCAGCGCGGAGATGCCGGCTGGCGAAGGATGTCTACCCAGCACGGCCGGCGGGAAACGTCCTTCCGCCCAGCGCGGACCCCCCGCGCGACCTTACTCGGACTTTGCGCTCTTCTTGTGTGCGCCGGATGCGGCCGCGCCGGGCCAGACCGACCAGGACACGGGCCAGCCGGTCGGGATCGTGGCGGGCCACCGTTCCAGAAGCAAGCAGATCCTCGGTAACGACATCGATTCCCAGTTCCACCAACTCGTCGTCCTGCTCGACGGGCCGGGCGTTCTGTTCAAGGTATCGCTTCTTCATGTTCGCCGGAAAGCGGTGCCGGTTGAGTACCACCGTGTCGATCAGGGGGAGTCCGGCGTGCTCGTGAATGGCCCGGATGTGATCCGACGCGGAATAGCCCTCGGTCTCGCCGGGCTGCCACATCAAATTGGATATCCAGGCCTTTGGCGCCTCCGACTCGGCCAATGCCTTGGGGATTCCGTCCACGAGAAGATTCGGAATCACGCTGGTATAGAGCGATCCCGGGCCCAGGGTAATCAGATCCGCCTCGGCCAGAGCCGCCAGCGCCTCCGGTACCGGAGCACAGCGCCGGGGGCTGAGCTTCACGCCAGCGATGCGGGCATTCGCGCGCGAAATGCGGGTCTCTCCCTTGACCAACCGGCCGCTTTCCAGCCTCGCCTCCAGCCGAACCTTAGCAAGCGTCGACGGAAAAATTCGGCCCCGTATGGCAAGCACTTCGCTGGAAAGCTGGATCGCCTGGTGAAAGTCGCCGGTTACTTCGGTCAGCGCCGTCAGAAAGAGATTCCCGAAGCTGTGACCTTCCAGGCCCTTGCCGCTGTCGAAACGAAATTGAAACAGCTTCGATAACAGCGCTTCGTCCTCGGCCAGCGCCACCATGCAATTGCGGATATCCCCCGGCGCAAGTATGTCAAACGCCCGCCGCAGACGTCCCGAACTTCCCCCGTCGTCGCTCACGGTTACAATCGCGCACAGGTCGACAAACGGTCCGTGAATTCGCGGGTCGTGGCGGGGCACGGTGAAACGTTTGAGCCCTTGCAGCAGGCACGACAGCCCGGTTCCGCCTCCCAGCGCCACAATCCGAAGGGGGTCGCCCTGGGTCTCAAGGTCTTGTGACTCGAGGTCTTGTGGCTCGAGATCTTGCGGGAAAGTCAGGTTATTCCGCCCGCCTGGGGTCACTTTCGCCATGAAGAAGTCCGGCAATCGCGGGATCGCTTGCAACCCCGGCTAGGTCCGGATCATTACGGGCCAGCACCCTGTTCCGGCCATCCAGCTCAATCGCCTTCTTGAGACTCTGGTAAGCGGCGGCCGGGTCAGCCTGTAGTGCCTTCAGTACAGCCGTCGCCAAATGGATATGGCCCGCCTTGGGCTGCAACTTCAAGGCCCGCTTCAAGCTCTGCTGTGCTTCGTCAAGACGCCGCTCGTTAACGAGTTGAATCCCGTAGTTGTAGAATTCATCGGCGGTTTTCAGTCGTACATTACTGCTTCGCGCCCGGCCCCGGCAGATCCGCGCGTAGACCCCGGCTCGGTGACGAAGACTCGGATTCGGCCCTCCCGCCGCCTTTTCAAACCGCGCCAGCGCCCGCCCGAACTTGCGGGCGTTAAACTGCTTGACGGCCTCGGAGTACTGAGCCGCCTGCCGTTCCTCGGACTCTCGCAGCAGCCTGGCGCTCTTGATCCGTTCCTTCTCCTCCACGGTGAGCCGGGGGGCTTTGACACGACGAGGACGAGACGGCTTTACCGCTCGGCTGGGCTGGACCGTCTTGCGAGCGACTTCCTTGATAACTTTTTTCGGAGCTTTCTTGACGCTCTGTTTTCGATTCGAACGGCCAGTGCCAGCCGATGGGGCTTTTTTCTTCGCCGGCGGTTTTTTCGTCACGACGGCGGACGGCCGTGCTTTCGACCTCGCCGATTTGGACGCGGCCTTGGGCCGGGACTTCACGGCCACGGCGGATGTACTTTTCTTCACCTTCTTTGGTTTCAACTTACCGCTGGTCCTCTTCGAGACAGGGCTCTTGCCCCTGGCACTCTTGGATCGGGCCGGCGACACGGCCTTCTTCCGCTTGGCTGGTACCTTTTTTACACGCCGAGCCATCTGGTGATTCTCCGCAAAGACCTCTCTGGCGCCGTGCTCGGTTCCTTTCCCGATTCGCGCCGCGCCGTCGTTCTCTGGTCGTCGAGTAGCGTAGCAGTGCGTTATAGCAGATTCCGAGGCAATCAGGCAACTATTGCGCCTCAAAGCTGGCGATTTCGCAGGCGACCGGCCCCTCTTGCGCGGTGGCGCCGCCAGCAGGGTCTGTTCCAATCTCAGCTCTAAGGACTTTCATCCACGGCCCCGATCTCATGACCGATCGCCGTGCTCACCGTCCGCGGTCGAGTACCGACGAACGCCCGGGGGCGGTTGAAATCACGTCGGACATCACAAAATGTATTATATTCATGTCGTCACAAACTTGATCCGGTCCGCGCCCCCGGTTCCGCCTCCCCTCGCCATGTCATGAAGGTCTCTCCTCGCAGACTCGCTGCCCTCGAGAGACGGGTCATCACCTGCGAACGTTGCGAGCGTCTCCGCGACTATTGCCGCCGGGTCGCCACAACCAAACGGCGCGCCTACCGTGACTGGGACTACTGGGGAAGGCCCGTCCCGTCGTTCGGCGACCCCCCAGGCCGGCTACTCATCATCGGGCTGGCCCCCGGCGCCCACGGAGCCAACCGAACCGGCCGCATGTTCACGGGCGACAGTTCGGGCGACTTTCTCTACCGCGCGCTCTATGAAACCGGCTTCGCTTCCCAACCGGATTCGCGCGGCCGCGACGACGGCCTGCAACTCTCCGACACCTATATTACCGCAGCGGCTCACTGCGCGCCTCCCGGGAACAAACCCTCCAGGGAAGAGCTCCTTGCCTGCCGGTCATATCTCCAGGAAGAGATAGAACTCCTTAAGAATGTTCAAGTTGTCGTTGTTCTCGGACGCCTCGCTCTGGACGCTTATCTCAACGTTCTCCTCGAACAAGGTGTCATCAAGCACCGCTCGAACTACCCCTTCGGACACAACATCCGCCACGAAATGCCGCGCGCCTTGCCCACGCTGCTTTGCTCCTACCACCCCAGTCGCCAAAACACGCAGACCGGCCGTCTGACAAAGTCCATGTTTCTAACGGTTTTCGCTTTGGCAAGACGATTGCTCCGATAAGGTCTTCCATGACCAAAAGTTTTGGTGTACAATGTTGGAAAAAGATGCAACCACCGATCGGTGGAGGGCATCTAATGAGTCCAGATAGGAGATGGACACAGAAATGACGAAGCGACAACTAGACAAATTCCGGGCCGAACTGGAAAAGAAGCTCTCCGAGATTGAGAAGAATTCGGCTCTTCGTAGCGAACTGATCACCGAGCGCTCCAATGATCCGATGGATCAAATGCAGTCGCGGCAGGATCTCGATCTAACGATTCATACCATCGACTCCGCGTGGAGGACTTGGAAGGCTGTCGAAACAGCTCTTACCTTGCTCGGCGACGGTGAATACGGAATCTGCCTGGAGTGTGGCGAGGACATCAACCCCAAACGGTTGGCCGCGATTCCGTGGACAACCCTGTGTGTGAGTTGCCAAGAAGAACGCGACCTGACCACGCCGACTGCTCCGGACCCGAAGTTCGAACGAGCCGCTTGAGGGCGATTCTCTCCTCTCGGCAGAGCAGGCAGTCCGCGGTTCAAAGCAACCAGCGGACTCTATTACACCCAAGTCCGGCGAGCACGAGCTAGCCGGGCTTTGCCTGCCTATTGACCGAACTCGGGGCCTCGCCAGCGCCTGGAACGCCTTTCGCCGGCGCCCGGTGTGGTCCCCTGTCCGCGCCGCCGCTCACCGCTCCGATGACCCGCCCGTTCAGCGACCCGAGAAAGCGCAACAGATCCGATTTCTCTCCCGCCGAGAGCGAGAGCGGTTCTATCTCGACCCGCAGTCCTTCCGGGGCCGATCCTCCCCTGGCGTAGTGGTCGATCACGTGGTCCAATCGCAGATAGTGTCCATTGTGCATGAAGGAAGCTCGCCGGACGACATCGCGCAAGGACTTCGTCTTGTGCTTGGCGCCGTGCGGCGTGCCACCGGAAATTTCCGGCACGCCGGTGTAGTGAAACTGGTGATCGCTCAACAGCGGGCCGTGATGACAGCGCACGCACCCGGCCTTGCCCTGGAACAGTTCCATGCCGCGAAGGGCCTCGGGACCGAGCGCGCTCGCATCGCCCAGCAGATAGCGATCCAGGTCGCTGTCTGCTGAAATAAGCGTCCGCTCATAGGCCGCAAGCGCCCTAGCGATCAGAGCGAAGGTGATCTCTTCACCAGGAAACACCTCCGCGAACATTCTTGGGTAGAGAGGATCGCGCCGAATCCGCTCGGCAGCTTCCTCGGGATCGAGATCCATCTCCAGAATGTTCTTCAGCGGACCCGAAGCCTGCTCTTCGAGTGTCTTCGCGCGTCCATCGGAGAACAAGCTGCGCTGCCAGCCAACATTGAGCAGTCCGGGGGTCTTGCGGCGCAATTCGGCGTCGTGCAGCCCCCAGGCACGGCTGAGCCCGTCCATAAACAGCAGCACGGGCTTATGGCAGGTCCCGCAACTGCGCCGCCGCCCGCCCGAGAGCATGTTCTCGAAGAACAGCATCCGGCCAAGCTCGATTTTCATTTCCGTCGGCGGGTTGCCGGCCGGATGCGGCGGCATGCCTCGCAAGGGCTCCAGACGAGGACTTTCCCCGGCCCCGAGCAGCCCGGCCAGCACTACGACGATCCAACCCAGCTTCGTCACGGTATCAAATTACCACAGTGCCGTTGCCATTTTGACCTCGCAGGGCAAGATCCCTTATGCTGTCCGCTACCATGAAGCTGCCCATCGGCATGAAAACGCTTTCCGTCTCCCCGAAGCCGCGCCGGAGACTGACCTCGGCGGCCGTGCACGTGTCCCTCATCGCGCTGCTGCTCTCCACCGGCCTCCAAGCCCAATCCGCCGGTCCCTACGACGTGCTCATTCGAAACGGCCGCGTCATCGACGGCTCGGGCAATCCGTGGCACCGCGCCGATATCGGCATCCGGGACGGGCGCATCGCCGCCATCGGTCTGCTGGCCCCTGCCGAGGCCAAGCGAACGATTGACGCCGCGGACCACATCGTCGCCCCCGGCTTCATCGACATCCACAACCACGGGCGCCGCGGAATCTTCAAAGTTCCAACGGCTGTGAACTACATCCGCCAAGGCGTCACAACCATCATCGAAGGCAACGACGGTAGCTCGCCGATTCCCCTGCGAAAATTCCTCGACCAGCTTGAAGAAGCCGAGATTGCCGTCAATGTCGGTTCCTTCGTCGGACATGGCTCGATTCGCCGCGAAGTCCTCGGCGCGGCCGACCGCCAGGCGACGGCTGAAGAACTCGGCCAGATGCGCAACATCACCCGATGCGCCATGGAAGCCGGCGCGCTGGGGCTGAGCACGGGATTGTTCTACGTTCCCGGCGTCTTCGCCCCGACCGACGAGATCATCGAACTCGCCAAGATAGCCGCCGAGTACCGGGGCATGCACATTTCGCATATGCGCGACGAAGCCAGCGGTCTTCTTGACAGCGTTCGCGAGACGATTGCCATCGGTGAGAAAAGCGGCCTGCCCACCCAGCTCACGCACCACAAAGCGATCGGACCCGCCAACTGGGGCGACAGCCGCCGAACGATCCAGCTCGTCGAAGCCGCCCGCGCTCGCGGCGTCGATGTCACCATCGACCAGTATCCCTACACCGCCTCGAGCACCGGCAGCGCCGCCCTCTACGAATCTTGGGTGCAGGAAGGAGGCCGTGAAGAACTGCTCGATCGTCTTAAGAACCCCGATCTCAGGAAGCGAATCCAGACAGAGACCGCCGAACTGATTCGCACCAATCGCGGCGGCGGCGATCCGAAGAACGTGCAGCTGGCCTTCTGCAAGTGGGACACCTCTCTCAACGGCAAGACGCTCGCCGACATCACGCGCGAGCGCGGCCGGGAGGTCACGTTCATGACGGCGGCCCAGACCGCGATCGAAATCGAGATTGCCGGCGGCTGCAAGACGGTCTATCACGCCATGAGCGAGGAGGATGTCGAGCGCATCATGCAATATCCCGGCACGATGATCTCCTCGGACGGCGAGATCCCCATCTTCGGCGAAGGCGTTCTCCACCCGCGCAGCTACGGGACTTATCCGCGAGTTCTTGGCCGCTACAGCCGCGACCAGGGCGTCCTGCGTCTTGAGGACGCCGTCCGCAAGATGACTTCCCTGCCCGCGCAGCGCATCGGCCAGTTCGACCGAGGACTGCTGCGTCCCGGTATGAAGGCCGACATCACGATCTTCGACGAGAAGCGGATTATCGACCGCGCCGAGTTCGGCGACCCGCACCAATACGCCGAGGGAATTCTCTACGTCTTGGTCAACGGAAGGCTCGTCCTTGACGACGGCCGTCTGACAGCGGCGCGCCCTGGCCAGGTTCTCTACGGCGCTGGCAGGACAGACCACTGAGACCTGGGCCCTACCGATCCCACCGGGAGTAGTCCAGCCGTCCTATTCGAACTGGATCTGTGAAATAAACAGGCTCGGCATCGCCTGATTCCACTCCAAAGGCACGGCGTCGAAGGCCAGCCGAAACGACTTCGTCTCCCCCGCGGCCAGCGCGCCGCTTCGGCGCCCGATCAGAACGCCCCGCTCGCGCCCGATTTCGATGCCGTTGACTTCGCGGAACACGCAGTTGACCTCGACCAGCGAAATCGTTTGGCTGTGGTTATTGGTGATCTTGCCTTCGATCACCACGACGGTTTGCTCGAGGAAGTCTTCTTCCGCCGTCATCTCCACATCGGATAACGCCAGATGGGGCAGGTAGGCTCGGGCCTGTTCGGTGAGTTGCGGGCCTTCGCCCGGCGCCTGCGTTGACAACCACCAGAAGAGCCCCCCGGCCGCCGCCCCAAGCAGGACGATGACCCCCAGCGCCGGAAGCGGCAAGGTGGGGCCGCGAGCTTTCTTGAGTTGTTGGCCCTGTTCCAGCACGCCGCCTATTTGCCTGCCACGGTCATTCGTCCAACCAGAATCGTCGGCGCGGCGATCGATCCGCGAAAGTCCGGATCATCTCCAATCATCTCCATCGCCAGCAGCATTTGTTTCAAGTTCCCGGCGATGGTAACTCCCGAGACAGGATAGGTGAGCTCGCCATTTTCGATCCAAAATCCGCTGGCGCCTCGGGAATAGTCCCCCGTAACCAGGTTGACGCCGAAGCCCATCAACTCCGTTACGAAGAAGCCATTGCGGACCGACCCGATAATGTCCGCTGCCGCCCTCGCTCCACCCTCTTCCAGAAGAACATTCCCCGGCCCCACGCCCGGGTTGCCGGCCAACCCGCGCGATGCATTGCCGGTTGTCTTGAGTCCGAGCTTGCGAGCGCTGTAGCAATTGAGCAGATAGCTCTCGAGCACCCCGTCGCGGATCAGCGTCGTCCGGCGGCTGGCGACCCCTTCGTCGTCGAAAGGCGAAGTTCCCAGCCGTGACGGCAACAACCCATCGTCGACCAAGGTGATGCCAGCGTGGGCGACCTGCTTGCCGATTTGTTCCGCCAAAAAAGACGCGTGGCGATAGACCGTGTCGCCGCTCACCGCGCCAACGATGTGTCCCAGCAGCGATCGCGCCGCTTGCGGCTCGAAAACCACGGGGACTTCGGTAGTCGCGACCTTCACCGCGCCCAGCCGCCGCGCCGCACGCTCGGCGGCGATGCGGCCCACCTCGGCGGGAGAATCCAGGTCCTTGACGCCGCGCCCGAGCGTGTACCACGAAGCGCGTTCCTTTTCGCCGTTCGACTCGGCGACCGCAACCATCGAGAGCGAGCAGCTTCCAGCGCGATATTCCCCGGCGAACCCCCGGGAGTTCGCCAAACTCCAGCGGCCCCAGCCGGACCCGAACCCGGCTCCTTCGGAATTGGTTACGCGCGGGTCGGCGTCCAGCGCCGTGCTTTCGGCCAGCTTCGCGCGGCCGATCTTTTCTTCCGAAGAGAGTTCCAGAATGTCGCCGTCATACAGCGCTAGGGTTTCCGGATCCGCGCCGCTTCCCAATTCCTCCGAATCGGGCAGCCCGGCATGGGGATCCGGCGAAGTAAATCCGGCGCTTTCGACAGCGGATCCAATCAGCGTCTCGATGCCACTCGAAGAGAAGTCCGAACTGTAGGCCGAGGCCGCCCGCCGGCCCCGCAGTACGCGCAAGCCGATCGCCTTCGAGCCGGACTCCTTGAGCTGCTCGACCTCGCCCATCCGCACGGTCACCGAAAACTCCGAGCCTTCGCGCACCATGCATTCGGCGTCATCGGCGCCGCGCCGCAAAGCACGGGCTACAACATCGGACGCAAGATCAAGATACTCCATGTTGGTTTCCGGCAACGTGCCGAACCGCGGGCGCGCGACCGGCGCTCAGCAGCCCGTGGCGGAAGCCGGGGCTGCTAGCAGCCCGTTCCCCCGACGGTAAGCTCGTCAATGCGAATCGTCGGAATGCCGACCCCCACCGGCACGCTTTGGCCTTCCTTGCCGCAGGTGCCGACGCCGCCGTCGAGTTTCAGATCGTGCCCCACCCGGCTGATCTTGGTCAGCACATCGGGGCCATTGCCGATCAGGGTCGCGCCACGCACGGGCCGCGTCACTTTGCCGTCCTCAATCAGATAGCTTTCCGACGCCGAGAAAACGAACTTGCCACTGGTAATATCCACCTGTCCGCCGCCGAAATTCACGCAGTACAGACCGCGATTCACCGAACGGATAATGTCTTCCGGAGCGTCTTCGCCGGCCAGCATAAACGTATTCGTCATGCGCGGCATGGGAATGTGCTTATAGCTCTGCCGCCGCCCATTGCCGGTCGGCGGCGTCCCAAGGATGCGGCTTGACAAGCGGTCTTGCAGGTAGCCTTTGAGGATGCCTTTTTCAATCAGTACCGACGAGCTGGTCGCTACGCCCTCGTCATCGACGTTGATTGACCCCCGGCGGCTGGGCATCGTGCCGTCGTCGACGACCGTGCAGAGCCGCGAGGCCACCCGCTGGCCAATCAACCCGCTAAACGCCGAAACCTTTTTGCGGTTGAAATCGGCCTCCAGGCCATGGCCGACCGCTTCATGCAGCAGAATGCCGGGCCAACCCGGACCGAGTACAACCGTCATCTCGCCTGCCGGGGCCTCGGCGGCGCCAAGCTGCAGCAGCGCCTGGCGCGCGGCTTCTTGGGCAAAATCCTCGGGCGTGCGCTGAGTGGCGAAGAAGTCCAGACCCACGCGGCCGCCCCCTCCGTCGTGTCCCCGCTCCAGCCGCTCGCCGGCGCGCGCGATGACCGACACATCCATCCGCCTCATCGGCTGCGTGTCGCTGCTCATGCGGCCCTCGGAGGTCGCGATCAGAATATGCCGGATTGAATCCCCATAGGCGGCTTGCACCTGGAAGATTTTCTCATCACATGCCCGCGCCGCGCGGTCCGCGCGCCGCAGTAACTCGACCCTCGCGGCCAATCCCGTCTCGTCGCCGCCATCGACCACCGGGTAAAGATTTCTCTCGCTCTCGTGCGCACTCAACCCAGCGACTCTCGCGCCGGACGGGCTGGAGGCAATGTGCGCCGCCACCTTCGCCGCGTGCAGCAACTTGTCCGGCGCCAGATCATCGGTATAGGCATAGCCTGTCTTTTCACCGCTGATGACGCGTACTCCGCAGCCGACCGAAATCCCCTGCGTGGCGCTCTTGACAATTGATTCATCCAGACTCACCGAACTCGTGCTGATGTACTCGAAATAGAGATCCGCGTAGTCGCCGCCACGCGCCAGCGCCTCTCCCAAATACCGCTCCAGGTCGCCTTGGGTCAGGTTGTAGCGGCTTTCAATAAACGACGAGTGACTCACGATCCCATCCCATGCTCAGCCTAACATGCAGTCCGTCGCGGACTGCTCACCGGCCGGGAGGACCGCCTGCCGCGCAACACACTCGCTGTGCCGGCAAATCAAAGCTGCGGAAACCACAGCCGCCGGGCCGTCTCGCCCAGCACCTGCCGCCGGGCCTCATCGCTGAGCGGCAATACCTCGCTGAAGATCCGCAGATGCTCCGAGTAGGTGAGCTTCGGTGTCCACAACACGTTAGGGAAATTGCTTCCCCACACACACCGCTCCGGCCCATAGGCGTCGATGATCTTCAGCACGGCTTCATGCAGGTCGCTGCCCGGAAACCCGATCTCGGTCCCCGTGCTGATGAAGTCCACCTTGGCATGGAGGTTCTTGTATTTCGAAAGCCTCAATACCTCGCTGAGTGTTTTTTCATAGCGCGGCCCCGGTTTCAAATCCAGGCAGTGGTCAAAACCAATCGTCAGATCCGGGAACTCTCGAAACAGCTTTTCCGCGCTCTCGACCCAGTCGAGGTTCATGAGAAAAATATCGACCGTCGCCCCAGCGTCCAAGCAAGTCTTCCATAGTTTGCGCACGCCCTCGTGATCGAATGTCGTGCGGTTGTTGCCCGGCGTACTGCGCAGCGTGCGGACGCCGTACTCGCGCACGAACTCCTCCATCAGCCCCGGACTGTGCGGATCATCCGGCTCCAGCGTGCAGACGCCCGACACCCAGCTCGGGTTGGCCCTGACCGCATCGCAGAGATAGCGGTTGTCGTAGTCGTAGAACGAAACGGTATGCACAGCACGAACACCGCTCACGCCGTTGGCCAGACTCATCTTGCGAAGATCGTCGATCGACGCGTGACCGCCAGGCACGCGCAGCGGCTGATCCTTGGGCGGGTAGCGCGCCTCGTTGGGAGAATAAATATGGGCGTGGCAATCTAAGATCAGCATGGCGGGCTCCGTGTCTCGTTCTTGTGGTCTCGTGTTTCGAGAACTGCGTCCAGACAATCCATTTTCCGCTGGACCCGCGGCGCGGCGCTCCGCCTGAATCGGCGGCTAGGCAGCTCCCAAGTCATTCTCCTATCCTGCTTCCTCGGCCTGCAACGCGGTGACGGCCGCGATGTAGTAGATATCATCGGCCGAGCAGCCCCGCGAGAGATCGTTGGCCGGCTTGGTGAGACCTTGCAAGAACGGTCCCAGCGACCGCGCACCGCCGAGCCGCTCGGCTAGTTTGTAGCCGATATTGGCCGAGTTCAAGTCAGGAAACACCAGCACGTTCGCCCGTCCGGCGACTGGAGAACCCGCTGCCTTTTTTCGAGCGACGCTCTCAACGAGAGCGGCGTCGGCTTGCAGTTCTCCGTCAACGATGAGGTCCGGCGCCCGTTCGCGGATGATCCGGACAGCTTCGGCGACCTTCTCCACAAGCGGATGCACGGCGCTGCCCTTGGACGAGAACGAAAGCAAAGCCACACGCGGCGGATCGGACAGAAATTTGGACCCGTTCTCGGCCGCCGCGATGGCGATGTCGGCGAGCTGGCTGGAGTTGGGATCTGGCACCACGGCGGGGTCGGCGAACACCAGCACGCCGCGGCTGCCGAACCGCTCATCGGGA
The DNA here is from genome assembly GCA_965238045.1 of Bryobacterales bacterium. Lineage (GTDB taxonomy): Bacteria > Acidobacteriota > Terriglobia > Bryobacterales > UBA6623 > CBDEGU01. The sequence continues at coordinate 89,653 of CBDEGU010000008.1, forward strand.
TGCACCAGCAGCATGAAACTGGAGACGAGCCGATATTGCGGCTTCAGTCCCAGACAATGAATCGCGGCCCGCACGGTTTCGGCCGTGGTACGGGTCGCCCCGCCGACTAGGCCGTCAGCGTCGCCGTTGGCCAGCATCAGAGCCGCGAAATAGAGCGGCTGCCCGGCCCTCTCACGTGCCTCGCGCCGGGTAACGCCCTTCGCCCGGCGGCGTTCATGGAACAAGTCCGCGTAGAGTTCGGCACGGGGGTGAGCCGCCGGATCGATACATTCGATTCCGGCGAGGCCGCCGCTTTGTTTCGTGATCAGAACCGGCTGGACGATCTGTTCGGCTGCAAGGCGCTCGGCTGCCGCCCGCACGCGTTCATCGTCGCCTTCGGAGAAGACGATGCGCTTGCGAGCGAGGCGAGCCCGGCTAGCTATGGTTTCGAGAAAGGTTTCGAGAAACACCGGCATCCCACCGATCTTACTATGCGGGTGGGAAAGAATGGGTAAGCAGGTCTGGGAAGATGGCCGCCCCCAGAACCCTCTGCCGGGCCGTCTGCCGGGCCCTCTGCCGCCGGCTGGCTACAGTTTCAGCGACTTGAGATACTCGCGAAACCGCGGGCCCAGATCCTCCCGCGCCAGCGCGAACTCGACCGTGGCCTTGAGGAATCCCAGTTTATCGCCGGCATCGTGTCGCGTGCCGTCGAACCGGTACGCGTAGACCGGCTGGCGTTCCATCAGCTTCTTGAGCCCGTCGGTTAATTGCAGTTCACCCCCGCGGTCGGGCTTAATCTCTGAGAGACAATCGAAAATCTCCGGTGGCAATAGGTAGCGGCCAATGATCGCGAGGTTCGAAGGGGCCTTTTCGGCCAGCGGTTTTTCCACGAGGTCTTTCACCTGGAAAAGCCGGTCGCCGAACTTCCCCGATTTCACTGGCACGGCGTTGACCACGCCGTAGGCCGAAATCCTGTCCCGCGGAACTTCCATGACCGCGATCACCGCGCCGGGATACTGTTCATACGCGCGCGTCAGTTGTAAAAGCACAGGGATTTCCGCGTCGATGACGTCATCGGCCAGCACGACGGCAAACGGCTCGGCGCCGACCAGTTCCCGCGACACCGAAACCGCGTGCCCCAGCCCGAGCGCCTCCTTCTGCCGAACATACGAGATGCGGATCAGATCCGAGATCTGGCGAACCACTTCCAGCTGATCCGCGTTGCCGCGCTTTTCAAGCAGGTATTCCAGCTCGAAGCTGACATCGAAGTGATCTTCGATCGCTGATTTTCCCCGTCCGGTCACGACGATGATATTGTCGATTCCCGATGCGATGGCCTCCTCGACTCCATACTGGATGAGCGGCTTGTCGACGATCGGCAGCATCTCTTTCGGCTGCGACTTGGTGGCCGGCAGGAAGCGCGTTCCGAGGCCACCGGCGGGAAAAACGGCTTTTCGAACTGAGTGGGGCATGGATTGTTGTTCGCTCGGCTGGCATGCCGGACCGCGCTCAGCGGCCCGCCGTCGTCGCTCGCGGCAGGGGAACGCCGCAACGCCGGAATCCCTTGAAAACAATAGGGTTTAAGTTCTGAGTATAATAAGCTTGTATGGCGGAGTCCAGCGTATTCTGGCTGCGGGTCACTCTGCTGCTGTATTCCCTGGGTCTATGGCACGCGCTGGTCACGGTCGTCAAGCGCCGCCAGCGTCTCTTCAAGCTGGCGCTGGGATCGATCTCGCTGGGCGCTGTCTTTCATCTCGTATCGATCGTCGATCAGGGTCTCGCGCAAGGGCGTCTGCCCGTGAACACGCTGCATCAGATGGCGTCGCTCATCGGCTTTCTCATCACCTGCACATTCTTGCTCGTTTATTGGCGATATAAGTACGAGAGCCTGGCGATATTCGTTTTTCCAACCGTCTTTCTTCTCACCATGATCGGCGGACTGGCGGGCGAGACGCCCCCACCGGTGAGTCCGTCGCTGGTTCGCTGGTGGCTGTCTCTTCACGTCGTGCTGCTGCTGCTCGGCTACGCGGCGCTGACCTTGACCTTTGCCGCCGGGGTCATGTATCTCATTCAAGAAAAGGAGCTGAAATCGAAGAGACCCCGCGCCTTCTACTACCGCCTGCCGCCCTTGGGCGCTCTGGATGATCTGGCCTACCGCACGCTGGCGATCGGTTTCGTTCTCGTGACATTGGGACTGATCGTCGGCAGCTTCTGGGCCTTCCATGCCTGGGGTTCGAACTGGCTTGTGGATCCCACGATCGCGCTTGCGTTCGTTACTTGGGCCATCTATCTGGCGCTCGTCTTCAGCCGGATCGCGATCGGCTGGCGCGGCCGCAAAGCGGCTTATTTCTCGATCGCCGGATTCTGCTCGGCGGCTCTGACGTGGATCGTCAACAGCGGCGTCCACACTTTCATGAAGCCATGAGCGTCGTGCTGCTGGGCTTGAGCCATAAAACCGCACCGGTCGAAGTCCGGGAGAAATTCGCGCTCGCCGGCGGTGTCGTGCAAGACCGCCTGGCTGCGCTAACCAAGCGGCCTGGCATCTCCGAAGCGCTGATTCTGTCGACTTGCAACCGCGTCGAATACCTCGTCGAAGCCGAAGCAGGCTCGGACCCAGCCGATGAAGTTCTTTCCTTCCTCGGATCGGAGCAGGGCGCCGCCATGGATTTGGCGCGTCCCTATCTCTATCACTACGCAGAGCAGGACGCCATCCGGCATGTTTTCCGCGTCGCGTCGAGTCTGGATTCGATGGTGCTCGGCGAGCCGCAAATCCTTGGTCAAATCAAAGACGCCTACGCCACGGCCAAGGCCGCCGGCACGCTGCGCGGTCCGCTGGATTTCATCTTGAATTACGCCTTTCGCGTCGCTCGCCGCGTCCGCAACGAAACCGGGATTGGCCAGATGGCTGTCTCCGTCAGCTATGTCGCCATCGAGTTGGCCCGCAAGATTTTCGGCGATCTGAAAGACCGCTCGATTCTCATTATCGGAGCGGGCGAGATGTCGGAACTGGCAGCCAGACATTTGCGGGGCGCCGGGGCCGGGAAGATTTTTGTCATCAATCGCACCTATGAAAGAGCGGTCGAACTCGCGAAGGTTTTCCATGGCCAGCCCGAGCCGTTCGACCGGCTCTTTGAGTTGCTCACGAGCGTCGATATCGTGATCTCCTCGACCGGGGCCTCGAACTTTATTCTCAATCGCCAGACCGCCGAGTCGGTCATCGCCGCCCGCCGCCAGAAACCGCTCTTCCTGGTCGATATCGCCGTGCCGCGCGATATCGATCCGGCGGTCCACTCGATCGACAATATCTTCGTCTACGATATCGACGACCTGCAGCAGGTCGCCGAAGCGAATCTCAAGCAACGGCGGCAAGAGGCCAAACACGCCGAGATCATCGTCGAGGAAGAGGTCGCGAAGCTGATGCATCGGCTCAAGACGCATCAGGTCGCGCCCACCATCGTTTCGCTGCAAGACGAACTTGAGCGGGTTCGGCTCGGCGAGATACAGCGCTTTCGCGCCAAACTCAAGAACCTGTCCCCTGAACAGGAGAAGGCACTCGAAGGGCTCACGCGTAGTATCATCAACAAGATCGCCCACGCTCCCATCTCTCAGATGAAAAAGCTCGCAAGCCACTCGGACGGCTTGCACTTCGTGGAGTTCGTCAAACGCGCCTTCAACCTAGAAAAATGAAACCTCTCGTGATCGGTACTCGCGGCTCACAACTAGCCATGTGGCAGGCGCGCTGGGTCGAGGAACAGCTCGCAGCCACCGGTGTTCCCTGCCGCATTCGGGTGATTAAGACCTCTGGCGACAAGCTCAGCAGCCGGGCGCTTTCCAAGCTCAGCGCCGGCGCCAAGGGACTCTTTACCAAAGAGATCGAAGAGGCCCTGATCAAGGGCCGCATCGACCTGGCCGTGCACAGCGTCAAGGATCTTCCCACTGAGTTCGACCGGCGCCTGATTCTCTCCGCTGTTCTCGAACGCGGAGATCCGCGGGACGCTCTGGTCGCCGCCGACGAACTGAGCCGTCTGCCCGAGCAGGCCAAAATCGCCACGAGTTCACCGCGACGGGCCGCCCAGATCATCCGTCTGCGGCGCGATCTGAGGATTGAGGATATCCGGGGCAATGTCGACACGAGACTGCGCAAACTCGACGAAGGCCGCGTCGACGGCGTCATCCTGGCCGTCTGCGGGCTCGAACGCCTGGGACTCGAGGATCGCATCTCGGAAACCTTCGAGACGAACCGAATTTTCCCGGCCGTCGGCCAGGGCGCCGTCGGCATCCAAACGCGCAAGAAGGATCGTGCGGTCAACGAACTGGTCACACCGCTGAATCACCCCGAGTCCGCCATGGCCATCCACGCCGAACGGACATTCCTGGCCGCCCTCGGAGGCGGCTGCCGGGTGCCGATCGCTGGCTACGCTAGGCTGCAAGGGGAAAGGCTGCGCCTTTCCACGATGGTTGTGTCGGTGGACGGCAGCAAGCTCTTCTGCCGGGTTGTCGAGGGCAACCCCGCCAATCCGGAAGCCTTGGGCCAGGAAGCCGCCGAGCGGCTGCTCGCTCTCGGAGCCGGCGACATCCTGTCCGGACATGCGACGAAGGTCCGCAAAGCGGCGGCGAAACCCCGCGTCAAGAAGACGCCTTCGGTGACTACGGGCAAGAAGCCCGTAGTGAAAACCTCAACCAAAAAGAAGATGGTCCAGCCTAAGAAAACAGCGGCCCCGGCCGGCAATACCCTGGCGAAGAAGGCCCTTGGGAAGAAAACTTCCAGGGAGAAAGCCGTACCAAAAAAGAAAGTCGCCGCCAAACCAGCCGCGACGAAGAAAGCCCCAGCCAAAAAGGTGGTAAAGAAAGCCGCGGCGAAGAAGGCCCCAGCCAAAAAGGCGGTAAAGAAAGCCGTTACCAAGAAGGCCCCAGTCAAGAAGGCGGTGAAGAAAACCGCGGCGAAGAAAGCCCCAGCCAAAAAGGTGGCAAAGAAAACCGCAACGAAGAAAGCCCCGGCCAAGAAGACGGTGAAGAAAGCTGCGACGAAAGGCCGTGACAAGGCGAAAAAGTCTTAGAGGCGCGCCAACAGGAGAGGCGTTCGCGGACGGAATCTTTCCGGCGGGCCAGACGCTTTACATTCCGGTGGCTTCTCTTGATAATGTTGACTCAGCGTGGACTGGCGGCTTGGCGCCAAGCAACCGGGCGAGCAGGAACCGTGAAGGACCACAACCCGTGATGTCACGCAAAGATCTTTCTCACCCACACCGGCTTCGGAGAGTTACGATCCGCTCATCCGATCCCGCGGCTTTGGTGGCAAGCAGGAGGACGTCATGAAAGTCGGAGTCGTGGGACTGGGGTTCATGGGCAGCACCCATCTTCAGGCCTACCGGAGCATTGCCAGCGCCGAACTCGCAGCCGTCGCCAGCAGCGATGAACGCAAATTGGCGGGCGATTTGAGCGCCATCCAAGGCAACCTGGACCGCCCCGGTGAGACGATGGATTTCGGCGACGCCGCGCGCTACAAGACCGCCGAGGAACTGTTCGCCGATCCCAATGTCGAGGCCGTTGATCTCTGCGTTCCAACCTATCTGCACGCCTCGCTGACCGAAAAGGCCCTCGACGCCGGTAAGCATGTTCTGGTCGAAAAACCGATGGCCCTCAGCGGCGAGGAATGTGACGCGATGCTCGCGGCTGCCAAGCGCAACGGCAAGGTCTTGATGGTCGGCCAAGTCTTGCGGTTCTGGCCCGCGTTCGTCAAAACGCGCGAACTGGTCCGCTCGGGCGAACTGGGCCCGGTCAAGACAGCGTTCTTTCGCCGCAAGTGCGCCGCGCCAGCCTGGGGGAAATGGATGCACGAACGGTCCAAGGGCGGAGGGGGCATGTTCGACCTGCTCATTCACGACTTCGACTATTGCCTCCACGTCTTCGGAAAGCCGAAGTCGGTTTCCGCGGTCGGGGTCGAGGAAATGGACAAAGGGATTGATGTCATCGAGGCTCAACTCGACTACGACCATCCCCGCCCCGTGGTCATATCCGGCGGATGGCACCACCCGGCGGCCTATCCTTTTTCCATGGAGTTCTCGATCGTTCTCGAAGGCGGAACGCTCGATTTCCATTCCGATCTGCGCACGCTTACCCTGTATCGCGCGGACGGCTCGGTCGAAGAGCCCCCGCTGCCGGAAACCGACGGCTTTCAGGCGCAGCTTCAGGCTTACCTTGATGCCTGCGGCTCAGGCCAGGCCGCCAAGAGGTGCCCGCCCGAAGAATCCGCCCTGGCCACGCGCATGACGCTCGCGGCGCGAGCGTCCAGGGAACAGGACGGCGCGGCGATTGCAATCTAGCACCCGGCGCGCCAGCACGGAAGGAGAAGCACGATGGCGGAACTCGAACCCCTGCAAGTAGGCGTCATGTTTTGGACCGGCGGAGAGCTGGGCGCGGACGCCAGCCCGGCGGAAATCGCCAAAATGGTGGCCGGCCTTGGCGTCAGATGTGGTCAGATCGGCGTTCATGGCAAGGCCGACATCGGCCCGCGGAGTCAGGCTGCTTGGAAGGCGGCCCTCGAGGAGAACGGCATCACCGTTGTGACCGCATTCCCGGCCTTTGTTGGAGAAAGCTACGCCGACGTGCCGGCCGTGGAGCGGACCGTCGGCTATATCCCGCCGGCCACCCGTGCCGAACGCGAACAGCGCACCCGCGAGGTCAGCGATTTCGCCAAGGCGCTCGGGATCCCCGGCCTCGCCACCCATATCGGATTCGTTCCCGAAGATCATTCCGACCCAAACTACATCGATGTCCGCGACATGGTGCGGCGCATCTGCGACCACTGCGCGGCCAACGGTCAGACCTTCGCGCTCGAAACCGGACAGGAACCGGCCGTCGCCCTCAAGGACTTCATCCTCGACGCCGATCGCCCGAACCTCGGCGTGAATTTCGATCCGGCCAACATGATTCTCTACGGCTCGGGCGAGCCGATCGAAGCTCTGGAGACGATCCAGCAGTGGCTCACGTCGGTCCATTGCAAGGACGGCACTTGGCCGGCCGAGAAAGGAGTCTTCGGCGCCGAAACGCCGCTCGGGGAAGGCGATGTCGGAATGGAGCGCTACGTAGCCAAACTCAAGGAAGTCGGCTACACCGGTCCGCTCACGATCGAGCGCGAAATCACCGGCGAGGCGCAACGGGACGACATCTTCGGGGCGATCGCGCTGCTCGAGAAGCTCCGCAAATCCTAGCCCGCTTTTCTCACCACGTGGCGAAGCGAAGTGCGTGAGAGGCCCGTCAGTACGAGGCGCGCGCCGCTTGACGAGCGCAGGCGTACTTGACTGTACGTTGAGCACGGCGAGCAAGCGCAACGAAGTAATGGCGGGCCTATCGCGTACTTCGGTCGCCAGGTGGTGAGAAATGCGGGCTAGCCCGCCCGGGGGGGGCGGTGGCCAGCAGCCACGGGAGGTTACCTATCGCTGTTTGGCGGCGGAGAATAGCTTCTCGCCGGCCTCTCGTCGCGCACGGTCCCATTCGTCGGGGTTGTTCTTCCAGATCTCGGTATCGCGCATCGCCTTGGGTCCGAAGGGCTGCTTGTAGATCACACGATTGACCAGCCGGTCGGCCTCGGCCTTGCCGCCTTCTTCGAGTGAGAGCAGACGGAAGCATTCGAAGTCCTGCAACCCCCGCCGCATCGCTTTCAGCCGGATGCTCGGGACGGGCTCGCGGTAGCCCATCACCTCGCCCCGGTAGATGAGCTGCCCCGAGCCGTTGTAGGAGCGGTGGTCGTCCTTGAAGTTCTCGGCCTCGTACCAGACGGCATAAGCGTTCCAGTCGAATTCCCACTCCACCCAGCCGGTTTGATATTTCCAGCCGATCCAGCCGATGGCGCGATTCACGAGCAGATCCAGGTCGAGAAACGTGTTCGAGCCGCAGCCGGAGTTCTTCTTCTGCTCGTAGATCATCGGTCCGTAGAACCAGGTCTCGACTCCCTTCTTGGCGAAGTAGTCGGCCGTCTCCTTGTCGAACGACACGCTGTGGCAGACCCAGAGATCGACCTCCTTCGATAGCTTCTCCATCGCCTCGCGGTCATAGCCGCCATCGACTCGATAGCTGAACCAGTCGCGGCCCATGCCCTCGTGGAGAAGCCGGCCGTAGTAGATCATCTTCTCGTAGGCGTCTTCAAAATAGGATTCATCCAGTCCATTGAGAAAGGCGATCTTCATGACTTTGCGCCACGCGGGACGGCTGTCGAGGTGCTCGCGAATCTGACGTCCGGTCTCCTTCCAGATCTGCTCGTAGGCGGCGGTTCTGCCCTCCGGTGGAAGCTCGACCGGCCAGGCCGAACCTTTGCGTCCCTTGCGGCCGCGGATGTTGAACGGCAGCATCATGTGATGCACGGGCACGCCGGCGCCGGGGCCCCAATAGCCGTGTTCGGCGGTGAACGCCGAGCCGTCAAGATACTTCGATACGCGCTCGTCGAACTCGGTCCAATCTAGCGAGACGTTGGTGCCGCGCACGGTGATGTCTGGGCGATAGGCATAGATCAGCGGCAAGAAGCGGTGCTGGCGGGCCAGGTGGTAGTAGCGCAGCTCCTGGCCGGGCGGCGGACTCGGGCACATAGATATCCACCCAGATGGCCTGGTTGGTCTGGCCGGGGATGTTGTTGTGCCGGTCGGGGATGGCGAAGGGCATTCCCGGGTAGAGCGACGATCGCCGTTTCGGCATCAACGCGTCGGGATACCATCCCTCGCCGAGCGAGCTGGCCTCGTAGCCGGTCGAGGGCCGGCGGACCTTGACGTACCACTCTTTGAAGATCGCCAAGTGCTTGCCTGTGATTCGCCGGCCGCTGGAATGCTTCAGCTCGGCCAGCTCGACATCGACTTCCGAGACCGGGCCGCCGGCCTCGATGATGAGCTGGAAGGCGACGAACTCGTTCCTGGCCGCGCTGAGCGAGACGCTCTTGTTGGCACCGTTCCAGACAGAGTTGCTGGCGCGAAAATCGCCGCTCGGATAGTCGCTGTGAATGTCCTGGCGGGCCTCAATGATCGCTCCGCTGGTGGGGCTGACTCGCAGGCCGTCGCCGAGGGCCCACAGCCGTACCGGTTCCGGTTGAGCGGGCGCCTGTTGAGCGGGAGCAGGGGCCGGGGCGTGCAAAAGCAGGAAGGGCAGCGCGCACAGCAGGGCGGCGCGAATCGGTCTGGCAACCACTGTTTGTCTCCTGGGCCTCAACCCCGGCGCGGCGGAAGACCGGCTCCCTGGTGCGATGAGCCGGCCGGAAAGCGGGCCGCGGGCTTACTTCACCGGATAGTCGATGTCGGCCTCGCGCCATGGCGTGCCGGTACGCCCGTTGTAGTCGAATAGAATGTCGCCGGCGCGGATGGTCATCTCGCAGCCAATGCGCTCGGTCCCCTCAATGCGGCCTCCGCGAACATCGACGTAGCCGAACTTGCCGTGATCGACCCGCAGGAGGGCGATGTCGGCTGCGGCGCCGACAGCGATCTGTCCTAGCTCGGGACGCAGCACTTGCGTTGCCGGGTTGGTGGTCGATTGGCGAATGACCTCCTTCATGGGCACGCCCATGACGAGGAACTTCGACATGACGGTCACCATGTCGATCATCGCTCCGTTGTTGGAATTCGCATGCAAATCGGTCGAGATAGAGTCGGGCCAGAAGCCCTGCTTGACGAGCGGTTCAGCCTGCCGGAAGTAGAAGCTGCCCGCGCCGTGGCCGACATCGAACTTGATGCCGCGTTTCCTGGCCACATCGAGGTAGGGGAGCTGCTTTTCGTTCTCGTCCATCAGCGGGGCGGGCCAGCGGTAGAAGTGCGTGCTCATATCGCCGGGGCGCAGAATGTCGAGCACCATCGTTTGATAAGGACGCTCGGGCAAGAAGGACCCGAAATCGACCATGACCGGCAGTTTGGCCAAGTTACCAGCCTCCACGGCTTTCTTGACGGAGATAAAGCTGGGCGCGCGCCAATGGGCGGACTTGATGCCGACGACCACATCGGCGTGCCGCATGGCCATCTCGGCGGTCTTCTCCGGCTCCATGTCCACGGGGTTCTGCTCGACTTCGTTGTTGATCATGCCGATGCCGACGATGTTGAGCATGGCCAGCACGCGGGTCTTTGAGGTGTCGATGATGCGGCGCCGGAAGTCGGGGAAGGCCCGCCAGCCGACTGTGCCGACGTCGACGCCGGTTGTGACGCAGGTTCGCGGGCAGGTGGTGTCTGGCAGCACGCTCGACTCGCCGTCATAGATCGTGCCTGGGGCGCTTTGGGTGAAGAAGTGCGTGTGGATATCGACCAGCCCCGGCGTGACGTAGAGGTTGGTCACGTCGATTGTCTTCTTCGCAGCGGAGGGCTCGATTTCCATCTCGACCGCGGCGATGCGGCCGTCCTTAATCGCTACATCGCGAAGCTGGTTGATGCCGTTCTTCGGATCAACGACATGGCCTCCCTTGAGCAGCAAGTCGTATGGAGCATCTTGTGCCGAACCGGGACTCGGCGAGAGGAACAGGATGGGCAGGAGAACGGCCGCGGCGACGCTAGCAAGGGATCGCCGGGAAGAATGGATCTTCATGTTCGGGTGGGTCATTGCTGTTGATCTTACACGAACCGGTGATCGGTTCGTAGGCAACCTCCGGGGATCGAGACGCCGAGACATGATTCGGTTGTTGAGCGGCTGGGCGACCGAGAGGTGAGGTTCTGATGTCCGGGAATGCCCGGTTTTTCGGGATTGGGGAGTCTTTTTTTTCGCGGGTGGCCGGGTGGATTGGGGCTCGGGGGTGTAGGCACAGGTCTCGCTTGGGGGCCTGGTGGGTGGGCTGGCTCGGCAGTTGGTTGTTCTGTTCTTCGGTTTGAGGTGGTCTGGGGCCGCTGTTTGGTCTTTTAGTGGCGGGTCGTGGTCTGTCCTCCGTATGCTTCTGATTCGGCTATGGTTAGCTTGAATTTGGTTCGTTTGGCTTCTTGTGGGCCGTTAGTTGCGGGTCGTCAACGATCGGCGGGGTCGGGGCTGGGGGCCGCGGCAGTATGGGAGGCTGGGGCGGGGGCCGGGAGTGGGGGCCGGGTTGCCAGCCTTGCGAGCTGGGGGACGGTTTGTATCGTGCTGATTCTTCGTAGGGTTCGGGATATTGGCTCTGTTTGGTAGTTTTGTTTTCGCGGTATTGCTCGGCCGCCCGCTCTAGCTTGCGGAGCCTTCCTAGCTCGGCAATAGCGCGGTAGTAACGGCGGCTCAGGTGCGCGTCGTAGCGCGCCAGATGGAGCAGGGCCTGGGTGCGGCCGAGCAGGCCGGCGCCGAGAAGCTGGCTTTCGCCCTCGCGGCCGGGCTGGATGTTGTCTGGATGGAAGATTTCTTCGTGGCTGCGCTGCGCCTCGATCGCACCCGCGAGGAAAGCGGTTTCGATGCGGACCAGGCGGCGCATGCGCCACTGGGCGTCGGCGATCTGGCGGACGAGCTCGAATTCTAGGGAGTTCCGCGGGCGCAGGTCGTGCTCAAGGTCGCGGAGCTGGCGGTCGAATTCGGCGGGGTCCTCCTCGGGGAGTACGGCGTCGCGTGCGAGCAGCCCGTGCTTGAGCGCGTTGAGCGAGACGCGCGCTTTGCCCTCTTCGGTGCGGGGGCCGGTGGATTTTTTCGCGTTTTCGCGATTTGCTTTGATCTGAGCCTTAGTGGCCATGTGATTTCTCTCCTCTTTTTTCTGATCGCTAGGGACGAGGCGAGGCCTCGGCTACCGGCGGAAATGTGAATGCGCCTTGCGGCGCGGGTGCTCCGGGGGCGGGCGGCGACCCCGCGGGGTGTTGCAGTTATAGAATACCTTGGAGGCGCCGGGATAGAGGAGGGGTTGGGAGGTTAAGTTGTGTGGAATGAGGGGGATGAATTTTTGAAAATGCCGTGACTGGATGAGGGGTTGGCCCGGTTTCCCCGACGCGTCATGCTCTTGGCGGATACTCAAGGCTTGGTCTTAGAACTGGCTCTGGCAGAGGAAAAGCCGCGGATCTCAAAACCGAGATCCGCACTACGGGTCTTTCCCGGTTTTCCTCATAGGTTTGCGCCTTGCGGCGCGGGTGCTCGGGGCGGGCTAGGAGTTGTGAGCGTGTCCAAACCCCTTCGCTATCGAGTCGGGACGCCCCGGCACGACCAGCTCTGACAAGCCCTCCCGCACAGCCGTCTTAGTTCGCGCCCACCGCCCTTCCGGGGCGGTTTTTTGATGGCCTTCTTGCCAGCGGAGATTGAGCGCTGATCCTCGATTCCGCTCCGTCGGTTCCTCTGTTCGAGCACGCCCTCCGGATGGGTACTACCCCAAAAGTACTAAACGCAAAATGAACCTTGGTCTTGGCCCGCGTCGGGTGTACAGTCAGGCAGGGGGTTGGTGCCAGTTCCAGCGACGGTTGAGCTACAACGAGGAGGCCAACCTGCGCTGCCCTGCCCACGTGTTGATCGAAAATCGCAACGGGCTGATTGGGGACACCCAGTCGAACGCCGGCTCATGGCAGCGCGATCGACGTACGGACGACGTGACATGAAGGCTATGTGGCCTCAGTCAGCGCAAGCGGGCGGACTGGTGTAAAATTCCCTCCGGAGTTGAAAATCAAAGCGAGGACACGACCATGGAAACTTACGACTTCGTAGGAGGAATGAACCATGAAATGTAGGAAATCAGGAATCCTGCTTGGCCCTGCGGCCCTCTTCGTAATCCTTAGCGCCGCTTCCGTTCAGGCGGCCGACGTTCAGTTGAAGAAGGTAGATTGTGACAAGGGAAAATCGATCAACGAAGCTCTCTCTAAGCTCGAACCCGATGAGCCGGCCAGGGTCGAAGTAAGTGGTAGTTGTACCGAAAACGTCGTGGTCGAAAATTTTCGGATCTGACACTGGTTACCCTGACCGGCGCAGTCATCAACGATGCGTCGGGTGGAACCCTGCCGATTATCTTCGCCAATGACTCATCGCGAGTTACCATTGAAGGCTTCACGATCAACGATTCCGCGCCGACAAACAGCACCGCGATCTTCTTCCGTTTGTGTCTGAATTGTGCGGTGGTTGCCGCCACCATCACTTCGACGCGTACTGGTATCAACGCCTCCGATAACAGCCGAGTGTTCTTAGACAACAGCACCATTCGGGAGGTGCGCACCGGCGTTTCTTTGGGGGGCATGGCGCTGATCGTCATGACTGGGACTACAGTGGAAAACACGACTTTCCAGCCGCGGGCGCAGGGTCTTCATGTAGAAGGGAACGCGCTGGCACGAGTTTTGGCTCCCTGCACGTTCCGCGGCTTTGACGTGGGCATCGAAGCAAAGAAAGGCGGGGTGATCAATGTTTTCAGCACCACCAATCTCGCCGGTGGAGATGTCGTGTTGATCGAGAACAACAATATTGGCGCACGGGCGACCGAGGCCGGGCACCTTCGATTGAATGGGCGCAACCGCGTGGCGGGGAACGGCACGGGTGACCCGCAGTCAGGCGGAATCTTCATCCAGGACGGCTCGACTCTCGAACTCGTCCTGCGCCCGGAAATAGAAGACAACCTGGGGCAAGGCATCCTGGTCACCCGTAACTCTCAGGCCCGCATCTGGCTCCAGATTAACATCGCCGGCAATCAGTTCAATGGGGTGGCGGCGATTTATTCTTCGACGATCGACTTTCGCGCCGGCGGCCCAACCACGGTTGGCACTAGCGGCGCCAAAGATGTCTTCTGTAGCGCGGATTCGTTCATAACCGGTGGCGGAAACTTCACGGCCGGCAATGTAGATTGCCCCAATATCGACTCCGTCACGTTGCCGATGACGCCTTAGCTCTTCGGATGAGAACGATCAGGGCCAAGACCATTGCGGGGCGGGCGTATCCGCTGGCTTCGGGTCTTCGGCCTTGTTCAGGGGGCCGGGGACGATTCAGAACACTCGGGCTGGAGTCCCCGCAAACGAAGGAAGCCTGCCCGCAGCTACACTGACGGCGGAGGATCCGATGGGCAGTCGTCTGATCGTTTGTTTCTTGGCCGGACTCAGCATACTAGTGCTCAGTCTTCAAGCCCAGCAGATTCCGGACCGGTCGTTTTGCCCTCCCTCGTTCGAATCCAGGTATCCACACGGCGATGGGCCGGTCGTACTGATAGATGCTGGTCACGGCAATTTCCACACCGCTGACGGTGGCTACTTCCCATTTGCCGCAGTGTTGCGCAGGGACGGATTTCGTGTGAGAGCACTGACCGGCAAGTTCACTCGGGCCGCCCTGGAAGGCGCGGACTTATTGGTCGTGGTGAACGCTCTGGACCGCCGAAATACGGCGGATTGGGAGCCTCCGATTTATCAGGCGGTCGCACGGCGTGAAGTCAGAACTATCGCGTCTTGGGTCGAACGAGGGGGCGCACTCTTTCTCATCGCAGACCACCAACCGTGGCCCGCCGCGGTATCGGCTTTGGCTTCCGCATTCGGGTTCGAGTTCGACGATGGTTGGGCCGTTCGAGCGCCGAACTGGAGCGTTGACTTCGGCTTCAGGCGAGCGGATGGCTCGTTAGCTGACCATGCGATTGTCAGGGGTTCTAAGCCGGCCGAGTCGGTTGACAGCATCATGACGTTCTCGGGCTCGGCGTTTCGCGTCCCGACCGAGGCTACTTCTCTGCTCACCTTCGGTGAGGGTTTCTACTCCTTCCAACGGAAGGATGCCAGCGACTTCGACGAGGAATCGGACCCGCACATAGCGATCGGAGGCTGGTCGCAGGGTGCTGTGCGCTCGTTTGGAAAGGGCCGAGTCGCAGTTTTCGGCGAGGCCGGCATGTTCACAGCGCAACTCGCCGGGGAGCAGCGAGAGCCTTTCGGTTTGAACGTTGCGGAAGCGAAGGACAATCTGAAACTGCTGCTGGACACCGTCCGTTGGTTGTCGAACAGCATGCCGTAGTGCACTGCTTCCGGGGGTCGGGGATTGCCGGAAGCTACTCGTGTCTCAGCGCGGTCATCGGGTCCACCGCAGCGGCCCGGCGTGCCGGCACATATGCAGCGAGTATCGCCACAGCAATCATTGTCAATACGCTGAACACGATCGGGAATGCGCTTGTCACCGGAAGGCCCGGGGTCAGGCTCCCAGCCAAACGTTGGCCCCAGTATGCGATGAGCACTCCGATCGCCAGGCCCCCGCAACTTGTCGCGAGCACCTCTCCAAGCACCATCCGGACCACGGCGCCTCGCGTAGCGCCCAGGGCCATGCGGATGCCGATCTCGTTGATGCGGCGCGCCACCGTGTACGCCAGCAATCCGTAGAGACCGATCGCCGCGAGCAGCAATGCCAAAGCCCCGAACACCCCGGAAAGCAGCGCAATAAGCCGCTCCGGAACGATGGACGCATCCATCTGGCCGGCCATCGTCGTTACCTTCACCACCGCCACGGTCTTCAGTACGTCGCGCACCGTCTGCCGCACGCCGCCCGTCGCAGCAGCCGGGTCAACGCTGGTCCTAAGCACGAAGTTCTGGCCAACTACTCTTCCTTGCTGGAAGGCTGTGAGGTAGATCGTGCGCCGCGGAGTTTCGTGCAAATCGTAGTACTTCGCATCTCCCACGACGCCCACAATCTCGTACGGCCTTTCGTCGCCGTCGAAGGTGACGTGCTTTCCAAGGGGGTCGCGATCGGCGAAATAGTACCGCGCCATCGCTTGATTGACGATCGCCACGCGCGGGTTGCCCTGGTCTTGGAATTGAAAGTCGCGTCCGGCGACCAAGGGCGTGCCGAAGGTCTCAAAATACTTGGGCGCAACCCAATTCCTCTGGACATAGCGGCGCTCCTCAGAACTCTCCTGGAAGCCTTCCACGCTGACAAAATGGGCTGCCCCGGCTCCCGAGATCGGAGTTACGGCGCAAAGCGTCGCCGACAGCACGCCCGGAATCGCCTCCAGCTTCTCGAGCAGCTCCCGGTAGAGGCCGGGAAACTGCTCGCCCTGATAGCCGCTGTCCCGCGGATCAAGCTTGACGAGCAGAATGTTCTCGCGCTCGAAGCCGGCGCCAACGTTGCGGAGATTCGACACGTGGAGAAGAAACAGGCTGGCGCCGCTCAGCAGCAACACCGACAAGGCCACCTGCGCGGCCACCAGGCTCTTGCCAAACAGGCGTCCGCGCCTGGTCTTGCCGACCGTCCCCGCCCCCCGCAGCGCGGACGCCGGTGCGGTCACCATGGCACGGAAGGCGGGGACAAGTCCGAACAGCAGTCCGGTCAACAATGCGACCCCGCCGGTAAAAAGCAATACGTGCTGATCGGGGTGCACTTGAATCTCGATGTGAGGCATGCCGAGCATCGGCCGTCCGGATGCCATAATCCGCACGAGCGCCTCAGCGCCGACATACGCCAGCAAGATACCGATCAGGCCGCCCGCCGCGGAAAGCAGCAGAGATTCGGTCAATACTTGACGCACCAGGCGAAGCCGGCCGGCACCAAGCGAAACACGCAATGCCATTTCGCGTTCGCGCGCCGCGCCACGCGCCAGCAGCATACTGGCCAGGTTGGCGCAGGCGATCAGCAGAAGCAGCGCGGTCACGGCCATCAGTGCCAGCAGCGGTTTGTCGAACCGGCGGCGCAGGGCCGTGGAGAGACCAGCACCCGCGGGCTCCACTGCAAACGTGAGTTGGCGCTCGAGGGAGCGCCTGCTGGCGCTGGTGTTGGCCCTTACCCTTTCCTCGACCGTCCACTGGAACAGAACGGCCATTTCCGCGCGCGCCTGCTCGATCGAAACACCGGGCCTCAGTCGTCCGATCAGCGCCGCCTTGGGACGGCCCGAGCGACGCATCATCGCTGCTGCTGCCAGAGGCACCCAGATGTCCGGGCGAACTCCTACTCGCATTCCAAGGAAGTTGCGCGGCGCCACTCCGACGACTGTCACCGGCACGTCTGCCACAACCATTCGCCGACCCACGATGGCCGGATCCAGATTAAGCTTGTTCTTCCAGTAGGACCAGCTCACCACAGCCACCGCGGAATCAGCGGCGCCCATGCGGTCGTCCGCAGGGCCAAGGAGCCGGCCGACCGCGGGCTTCACCCCAAGCAACTGGAAGAAATTCCCGACAACGCTTTCTCCATCCACGATCTCTGCTTCGAGACCCTCGCCGCGCAGGCGGAAACGGGAAGGGCGAACACCGGTGATTCCTGAAAAGACGTGATTGTGATCCCTAAAATGTTCGTAACTTTGCCAGGAGAAAACATTCAAGGGCGGATCGCCCGGATACTGGTTCAGGAATTCCACAAGCTGCTCCGGCTGCTGAACCGGGAGCGGACGTAACATCAGCCTGCTAATGAGGCTGAAGATAGCCGTGTTGGCCCCGATGCCGAGAGCCAGAGTCAGAATCACGGTTGCCGTGAAAGCAGGTGTCTGCCGCAGCTTGCGGAGAGCGTACCGACAATCGCGCATCAGGTCCCGCATGGCCCCATTCTAGCTGGTAATTGCGGGGCCAACCGTCACTTCCGCGAATGGGTTTGTCGGAAGCTGCCCGACGGAGGTGCAGTGCCAGCCGCTTCCGAGAATCGGGACTTGTGGGAAATTGCTCGCGAGTGAGATTAGCAGCCAGGCTTCCGGACCTCGTCTCCGGCCGCCAGTAGAACATACCGAATCGCTTTGACAACTAGCTCCGGTTGGTTTCCGACGCCTTGAAAATCCCCGCCCGAAGGGCGGAATACTCAACAACGGAGAACGCTCCCTCTCCATTTCCGGGGGAACCAGGACACCCGGGACGACACCCAACTCTGGGCTGGCCGCCAGAAATTCCCGCATCTGCTCTAGCGTGAGAGGTTCGACCTTCTGCATGGTGATTGGCATTCACCCGCAGTGTTCCGCCTCCCCCCTGTGTCGTTTTCAGGATCGTCTTGCATTGGAAACACTCCCGCCTTTCAGGATCATCTTGTCTTGGAGAACTCTCGATCCGCCGAAAGCGAGGCAAATCGCGCTAAACTAACAAGATGGCGGCGCGGCCTAGGGTAAATTTCGATTCGCTTCTGGAGCAAATGCCGGAGGGTCAGCATCCCTTGCCAACAGGTAGTATTACAGTGGACGAACATACGCGGCCGCTTCCGCATGCCGATTTTCCGGCCTGTTCGGACGCGGTCCTCCCCCCGTCATGAAACCGATTAGATTGTTCATCATCAGCTTCCTGGTGTCGTCGATTGGCGTGATAAGCGCCCAATCGCCCGGACAACCGCCGGCCGAAGACTGCAAGCCCGGCGATTTTATCGTCCTCCGCGGCGCCCGCGAGTTTGGACCCAAGCCCGAAGGCACGTTCGAAGTCTTCATCGACAGGGCCTTCGACGGCGGCTTCCTGACCACGGAGCCGATCTGGGTTCCGTCGATCGAGAAATCCCTGGCGTCCTGGAGCGGCGTCTCTGGATCCACGTGGTCTTTTGTGAATCGGGGGTTGACGGATGAATTCGCGTCGTTTCAAGACGGCAAGATGACGATCATCGCGTGCGGCGGCGTGTTCCCCTGCACGACGGAATCTCCGCCGTCTCTTCCTCCCGGACCTTCGCCGCCCGACTTCGCCGAACGCAGCCTTACGATCGCCGTCACGCTAATCGTGACCGACGGCAGCGCGGGCAATGCCATCTTCGATTCCGACATTTGTTTTAATCCGGTTCTTCCGCTTCACACCAATCCCCGCGGTGACCAGATCGACTTCGAGACTGTCCTGTTGCATGAGCTCGGCCACGGGTTGGGTCTTGGGCACAACGACAATTGCGTCGTGGGTCCGACGATCATGGAGTCGGCGGTGGATCTGGGCGAGATCAAGCGCAGTCTCTTCTCGGCCGAGATCGAGGGTACGCGTTTCCTGTATCCCACCGACGACGCCCGAGCGGTTCGCGCTTTTGAACGGGATCAGGTGCTGCAATTTGACGCGGTGGAGGGCGATCTGCCTCCCTTCGGGCAGACGATTGAGATCTACGGTCCCAGCGGCACGGAGTGGATCTCGAGCATTACGACCTCGGACGGCGCCGGCTGGGTGACGCTTTCTCGCGACAAGGGCATTTTCCCCGGCGGCGGCTCGGTCACCGTCGGTGTGGAGAGTTCCTCGCTGGCGGCGGGCGATTACCAAGCCACGATTGAGTTCAACAGCGACGCTCATCCCGGACCTGCGCTCACGGTGGCGGTGGACCTGCGCGTCGTCGATGCCGCGGTGGGGGGCACGCCTCCATTCCTGACACAGGCTGGGGTGGTCAACGGAGCCAATCTGCTTTCGGGCAATCTGGCCCCCGGTGGCCTCTTTACCATCTTCGGAACTACGATGGCGACCTCGACGACCGAAGCCGGCTCGCTGCCGCTGCCCGTGCGCATGGGCGGAGCCGAGGTGCTGGTCAACAGCGTCGCGGCGCCCCTGCTTTATGTATCTTCGACGCAGATCAACGGCCAGATCCCGGCAGACGCCGTAACCGGGGCGGGAGACATTGCGGTGAGAACGGGATTTGGACAGTCGGTCCCGGTCCCGCTTCAGTTGCTGCCGGCGGCCCCGGAGCTTTTTCTGCTGGATGGGGAGCAGGCTTTGGTCCTCAATCAGGACGGCACAGTCAATTCGGAAGCCAACCCCGCCGCGGCGGGCAGCTTCGTGAGCGTCTACCTGACGGGACTGGGCGAGGTGAGTCCTCCGGTTCCCAGCGGAAGAGCGGCGCAGGTGAGCCCTCTCTCGCAGGTGATCGCCCTTCCCGGCGCCGAGGTCGGCGGACAGGAAGCCGCGGTTCTCTTCATGGGTCTGGCCCCAGGCTACGTCGGGCTCGGACAGAGCAATATCGGCCTTCCAGAGGGAGCGAGCGGGAAGGTCAGCGTGCGCCTCGCGGTGGGCGAGATCTGGAGCAATACTGGATTCATGTGGGTGGAGTAGGACGATGAGCATGCGAAGTCATCTGTTAACGAGCGCCATTGCGATTCTTTCTCTGGCCATGCCGGCGGCCGCATCCAGCGTGTTGCCCGCTGATTTTTCGCAACTCAGCCAGAATGCCGAGAATGTCATCGGGGGCGTGATCACCAGCATTACGCCCTCGCAAGATGCCGATACCGGGTATATTTATTCGACGGTCACGGTGCTTGTCTCTCACGCCGTTCCCGCCGAGATCGCCGGCGAGGAGTATGTTTTCAAGATGATCGGCGGCACACTCAACGGCAAGGAGCTTTATATCGCCGACTTCCCGAAATTCAGCGTGGACGACACGGTCATTCTGTTCCTCAACAGTGAGACCTCAAGCGTGCTTGGTCCCACGATCGGCCTCTGGCAAGGGGTGTTCTTTGTGGACACGAAGCAACCCGGCAACGCCGTGGTAACCGACCATCTGCGCCGCCCGATCGTGGGTGTCAGGGATCGCCAGTTGATCCTGTCCGCAGGCACGTCCGGCTCCGGAGGCGCAAACGCCCTGTCGACGGCGAGCGGCTCCCGCGGCCTCGATCTCGACGACTTCTTCCTCGAAGTCGAGAGCCATCGCAGCTCTTCCGGCCAGTAGGAGCCCCGGTAGGAGCCATGGACCTCTTCGAGGAGCCGGGCGCTGGTCGTGCACGTCCTGATCCAACATGTCTCGTTAGAGCGTTTTCACTGACCCTATGGAGGGCTCTTGTGATATCCGCGGCATATCCGCGGAGGGGAGCCGACACGATGGACGCGGCCCGAGCGGGCAATGACTGAAAATACTGGTGCCCGGGGTGGGAGTCGAACCCACACGGTGCAAAGCACCAAAGGATTTTAAGTCCTTTGCGTCTACCAATTTCGCCACCCGGGCGGGCGGCGCGTCCTTCCTGACTTTGATGCCTGAGCTGGGTCAGGAATCTTCTATCGCGATAGTGTCACGATAACACGGCCGCATGCGAACCCGGCCGTTTGGCGGCCGGGAGACGACCTGGCCTGAGCCTTGCAACTCTTCCCGACCCCCAGGGTGAAACCGCGGGCTGCTCGATCGCCCACGGGGCCCGAGCCGGGCTTCGGGCCCCGCCCGCTGGAATGACAATGGGCAGGGCATCTTGTCTCGAACGACCGTCCTCTCGTCGGGAGCAGGGCTCGATTATGATACCTTGAAACGCGGATACCGTGAAACCGTGATGAGGAAGATTCTCCTAGCCTGTCTGGCCCGCACCGCGTTCGCCGCTGTCGTGGCCCTGACTTGGATCTGGGTGCCCGCCGCGCGTACGGCGCCGTCGCCGGCCCTCAACTGATACAAGGGTAATCTTCATACCCATACAATCAACAGCGACGGCGACAGCTCTCCCGACGCGGTGGCCCGCTGGTACAAAGAGCATCGCTACAACTTTCTGGTCTTGAGCGACCACAACTTTTTGACCGAGACCGCGGGGCTGAACTCGATCTTTGGCGCGAAGGGTAAGTTCATACTGGTGCCGGGCGAGGAGGTGACCTCGAAGTTCGACTCCAAACCGGTGCACGTCAATGCGTTCCAGATCAGCGAGACGATCCCGCCGGCGTTCGGGCACAGCGTGGTGGAGACGCTTCAGAAAAATGTGGACGCCATCCGCGCGGCGGGCGGGCTGCCGTCTCTGAATCATCCGATCTACCGCTGGGCCATCACGGCCGACGAACTACTTCAAATTCACGATCTGAAGTTGTTCGAAGTCTATAACGGCGCGCCGGATGTCAATAACCCCGGCGGAGGCGGATCTCCAGGACTCGAAGAAATGTGGGATGTCGTGCTGAGCGCGGGGCGAGAGACCTATGGCATCGCCGTCGATGACGCCCATCAGTTCAAACTTTTCGGACCGAAACACTCTAACCCCGGCAAAGGTTGGGTAACGATACAAGCGAGTGAATTGTCCACCGAGTCGGTGATCGAGGCCCTCGACAGCGGACAGTTCTATGCTTCCAACGGCGTGGAACTCGATGAGATGGCTCGCACGACCGATGGCTTGCGCATCAAGATCACACAGGAAGACGACTACAAATACACGACCGAATTCATCGGGCAGGGCGGCAAAGTGCTGGCCAGCGTGCACGGCCTGGAAGCCGAATATACGCTGCGGCCGGGCGACAAGTATGTTCGCGCGACAGTCATCGCCTCGGACGGCAACCGCGCCTGGGTGCAGCCTGTGTTCGGGCGGTAGAGGCGGCGAAGCTCTCGCTGGATCTGTCACCGGAGCGGTCATCGAAGCGGGCGCACCTTGCTGCCTTGTTTCGTTGCTGCTTTGTTTCGCTGGAGTAAGTATTTAGGAGTAAGCATTTGATGCGTCCCATTCTATTGTTCGTGTTGTCGGTGTTGCTGCCGGCCGGGGCCGGGGCCGCTACCTTTGTGTACGTTTCGGTGAGCGGCGAAAATCGAATTGCCGTGTATCGAATGGATGGCGAAACCGGCAGGCTCTCGCCGCAAGCCAGCGTGCCCGTCGGGGGACGGCCGGGGTCGCTGGCAGTGGATCCGCAACGAAGATTTCTTTTTGCCGCTCTGCGGCCGGCCAACGCGATTGCGAGCTTTCGGATCGACCCGGCGACGGGCGGCCTCGCTCTGATTGGCACGACGGATACGGGCGCGAATTCATCCTACGTGAAAACCGACCGCAGCGGGCGATATCTGCTCTCGTCCTACTACGGCGCCGGGAAGGCCGCCGTGCATGCGATCGCCGAAGATGGTTCTTTGTCGCGCCAGCCGAAACAGCTTCTCGACACCGCGCCGCGCGCTCATTCGATCGTTCCCGACGATTCCAATCGCTACGTCTTCGTGCCTCATACGGCGCCGAACCAGATCTTTCAGTTTCTCTTTGACGACAAAACGGGCAAGCTAACGCCCAACAGCCCGGCGGCGGTGACAACGCCGGAGACTCACCAGCCGCGGCACATCTTCTTTCATCCCAATAACAAGACAGCCTATGTTTCAAATGAGAAGGGCAGCAGCGTAACAGTCTACGAGATGGACCCATCGAGCGGAACGCTTCGCGCCGTGCAAACGCTTTCGACCCTGCCCGCCGGGTATAGCGAATCGAACACTTGCGCGGATGTGGAAGTTACGCCGTCAGGCAAGTTCGTTTACGTATCGAACCGGGGCCATGACAGCATTGCGGGATATTCTGTCGATGCCGATACAGGAAAATTGACAGCGCTCGGACAGACGCCCACTGAGAAGACGCCGCGCTCATTCAACGTCGATCCGAGCAGCCGGTTCTTGTATGCCGCCGGGCAGGGATCGGGCAAGCTGGCGTCATACCGCATCGATCCGGAAAGCGGAAGGCTTGACCGGTTCGATACCTTCGTGGTTGGGCCGTCACCGGCCTGGGTGCTGGCGGCGGAGACCTCCCGTTAGCAGGGCGGCGGCATCGGCCGCGGGCGCCGCTTCGGCCGAGAAACATTTGATCCTCAGCGTGGTTGCAGGCAGCTTGGGCGGCTCGGCCGGCCTCGCGCCTTGTGCTAGGATTTTCGTCATGAAACTCCTAGCCGCCTTGACCGCGTTGCTTCTCCTGATAGCAGCCGCGGGCTGCTCCTCCGCCCCCGATGCCACGCCAGGATCCGAAGCCGCACCATCGCCTCCCGCCGCTACCGGCGACTTGCATCATGACTCTTTCGTCATGGACTCCCATGTTCACGTGATGACCCGCCAGTTGCTGGAAGGCACCAATATCGGCGACCGCTATGAAGATGGTCACATCGACTTGCCCCGGGCGATCGAGGGCGGAGTCGACGCCATGTTCTTCTCGGTCTATACGCCCGAGCCCTACTACCCGAACCGCCACGAAGTGAAACACACGTTTCGGGTCGTCGAGTTGGCGCGGCGGCAGATTGAGAAAAACAGCGACCGGCTCGAACTCGCCCTCACGGCGGCCGATATCGAGCGGATCACCGGCCAGGGCAAAGTCGCCGCGTTCCTCGACCTGGAGGGCCCCTTCGATCTGGACGGCGACCTCAACATCCTCGGCGCGCTCTATCGCCTGGGCCTGCGGTCCTTCCAGCTCACCGCTCACAACTTCACGAGCAATATCGTCGATTCCTGCTGCGACGTCAGCAAGTGGGGCGGACTCAATGAACAGGGGCGCCGAGTCGTCCAAGAGGCCAACCGCCTCGGGATGGTGATCAACGTCGCCCATTCGTCCGAGGAGACGATGCTCCAGACGGTCGAACTCAGCAAGGACCCGGTGATCTATACGCATGGGGGATTCCGGAACTTTGTCAATATTTCCCGATGCATCTCCGACAAGTCCGCTCAGGCCGTGGCCGCCAAGGGCGGAGTGATCTCCATCCAGTGGGGCAGCACCTTCAACAACCCGAAGTATTTCGCCTGGAAGCATAAGGGCATTCCGATCGTGGCGGACATTTCGAAAAAACTAGGCCGCTTCGCCGATATGCCGATCGAGGAGATCGACGCGCTGCAGCGCGCTTCCCTGCCGTTCGTCTTCAAGGGCACGATACCGGATGAGTACTGGATGGGCGCCGACCAGCTCGCGAAGGTGATCGACTACGGCGTGAATCTGGTGGGCGAGGATCACATCGGGCTGGGATCGGATTTCGACGGAGGTCCGCCGCTGCCGCGCGAGATCCAGGACATCAGCGACTACCCCGAGATGACCAAGGCTCTCCAGCGCCTGGGGTATGCGGACGAGCGCATCCAGAAGATCCTCGGCCTCAACCTGCTGCGGGTCATTCGCCAGGTCACGGACAATTAGAGCATTTTCAGTCATGGTATAGCCCGTATCCGAAGATGAGTTTCCGTGGCAAGACCGCTTACTTACGTGCGCGGCTCGGTTTGGGGGCGATCTGGCACCCCCGTGGGTGGTCTATGTCATTCCTGAAAATGCTCTAGCCCGCATGCCGCAAACCCGGCGCGGGCCTGCGAAGATAAACAAGTCATGATCGTCATGAAATTTGGCGGCAGCTCCATCGAGAGCGCCGAAGCGCTGGAGCGAGTCGCTGGGATCGTCGCCGGCCGCGCCAGCCGCCAGCCCGTCGTCGTTGTTTCGGCGATGGGCAAGACCACCGACCGGCTGCTTGGGGCCGGCATCTCGGCCGCGGCGGGAAAGCTCAACGACGCGCTCGAGGAACTCGGCTCTCTAAAAGCTTTTCACCATCGAGAAGCCCACGCGCTGATCGAGCCCGAGGCGCACGAGAGGCTGGATCGGCATTTTGCACAGCACTTCGAGGAACTCGAAGATCTGCTCCGTGGTCTTGCTCTGTCAGGCTCGATCAGCCCGCGCTCGTCGGACCTGCTTTCGAGTTTCGGCGAACGTCTCTCGAGCTTCGTCGTTACGCTGGTTCTCAACGCCCAAGGCCTGCCGGCCGAACACGTCGATGCGCGGCGCGTGATCATCACCGACGATCGCTTCTCCGAAGCCAGTCCCTTGTTCGAGGAAACGAACCGCCGGATTGGCGGCGTCATCGCCCCGCTGATTGCGGCGGGACGCCTGCCCGTGATGGGCGGATTTATCGCCTCGACAGCCGACGGCGCGACATCGACGCTCGGCCGCGGCGGATCGGATTTTACGGCTTCGATCGTCGGCGCCGCGCTCGGAGCCAGTGAAGTTGAAATCTGGACCGATGTTGACGGCGTGATGACGGCCGATCCCTCGGTCGTAGCTTGCGCGCGGCGTATCAAGTTGATGTCGTTTGCCGAAGCAGCCGAACTGGCTTATTTCGGCGCCCGCGTCCTGCATCCGAGCACGATGGTTCCGGCCATTGAGGGCAGCGTCGCCGTGCGGGTTCTGAACTCCAGGAAGCCGGAAGTGGAAGGCACTTTGATTGTCGCCGAAAACCCCGATGGCCATTCCATCGTCAAGTCGGTGGCGTACAAGGAAAACATCACGGTCGTTGAGGTGCGCTCGACCCGCATGCTGATGGCGCACGGATTTCTCGCCAAGATTTTCGAGATTTTCGAACGCCATGAAACGCCGGTCGACATGGTCACCACGTCCGAGGTCAGCGTCTCGCTGACGATCGACAACCCCAGCCGCCTCCCCGAGATCGTTCAAGAACTCGGGCAGTTCGCCGAAGTCGGCCAGACCTCGGGGCAGGTGATTATGTGCGTTGTCGGAGATCATATTCGGTATACTCCAGGGATCGCGGGCAAGATTTTCAAGGCGGTTGACGGAATCAATATCCGCATGATCTCGCAGGGCGCTTCGCGGCTGAATCTCAGTTTCGTGGTGGATGAAAGTGATCTGCGGGCGGCCGTCACCGCGCTGCACGAAACGCTGTTCTCTGAGATCGACGAAAAAGTATTCGCCTAGCAGTCGCTGCCAGCCTCGCGGGGGAACGGCGGAATCGGAGCACCGCTTTCTCAGCAAGATGCCGCATTCGAACGAGAAACCGACCCGGCTCGCGCTGGTGGGCTACGGAAAAATGGGCCGCCTGGTGGAGCAGTTCGCTCCCGAGTTCGGCTTCGAGGTCGCGCTCACGCTCGACGAATTCAACAACGCTGACGGATCTGGGATTACCGCCGGCGCGTTCGCGAACATTGATGTGGCGATCGACTTTTCCATCCCCTCGGTGGTCGCCGGCAATGCCGTGAGTATCGCCCCGCTGGGCGTCAATATCGTTATCGGAACCACGGGCTGGCTCGACCGGCTGCCCGAAGTGCAGGCCGCCGTCGAACGGGAAAATATCGGCCTGGTGCATGGCGCGAATTTCTCGGTGGGCGTCCAGGTGTTCTATCGCATCGTGGAAACCGCCGCGCGGGTGCTTGCGAAAGAGCAGGACTATGACGCCTGGGCCTATGAGATTCACCACAACATGAAGAAAGATGCCCCGTCGGGAACGCTGCTGCGGCTGGTGGACGCGATGCGCACAAGCGGTTACGAACGCAATATCGACGCGGCCAGCAACCGCGCCGGCGCGGTGCCGGGCCGCCACGAGATCGGATTCGATTCCGAGGCCGACACCATCCAGCTCACCCACACCGCCCGCAGCCGGGCCGGTTTCGCGCGCGGGGCCTTGCGGGCGGCGCGCTGGATCACCGGCAGAAAGGGTCTCTATGAGTTCTCGTCGGTCTGGGATCAGATGTCATAGGCGCGGCCTGGCGCGCTGCTTTCTCCGCGCCAAGGCCCCCCGAAAGATGGTCATGGGAGGTAGTCATGTTTAGCGGTTGCGGCACGGCGCTCGTCACCCCGTTTCGCCCTGACCTGTCGCTGGACGAAGACGCGCTTCGCCGTCTTGTGCGGTGGCAACTCGAAAGCGGGGTCGACTTCCTGGTGCCCTGCGGCACGACGGGCGAGAGTCCGACGCTGTCGCGGAAGGAGCATCTTCGCGTTGTCGAAATCACGATCGAAGAAGGCAAGGGCAAGGCGCCGATCCTGGCCGGCTGCGGCGGCTATTCCACCAGCGAAGTGATTGCTCTGGCGAAAGAGCTCGCTTCGATGGGCGCGGACGGGCTGCTCTCGGTCACTCCCTACTACAACAAGCCGACGCCGGAAGGCCTCCTCCAGCACTACGGCGCGATCTCCGACGCCACGCCGCTGCCGATCATCCTCTACAACGTGGCTAGCCGCACTGGAACCAATATCACGCCCGCGACGCTGGCCAGGCTGGCAGCGATTCCCAATGTCGCCGGCGTAAAGGAAGCTTCGGGCGACATCGGGCAGATGGCCGAAATTTTTCAGGTCATCCCCGATGATTTCAAGGTGCTCTCCGGCGACGATTCCGTGACCCTGCCTTTGATGGCGCTGGGCGGAGTTGGGTTGATTTCCGTCGCTTCGAATCTGATCCCCGCCGAGATGACCGCGCTCTGCGCGGCCTGCAACGAAGGAGACTTCGCGCGTGCCCGCGAGATTCACCGCCGCTACCACGCCCTGATGGAAGTCAACTTCATCGAGTCGAACCCGGGGCCGGTCAAAGCCGCTTTGGGAATGATGGGCCGCATCGAGCCGGTCTACCGTTTGCCGCTCGTCGCTCCGCGGCCTGAAAGCCAGGCGAAAATTCAGCAGGTGCTGGCAGGAGCGGGTTTGACGCAATCGGCGGCGGCGAGCTAGCCAGCCTGTCTCGCCCCGTGTCTCGCCCCGTGTCTCGCTCCTGGGCCCGCGACCCGGTTGCCAGGCGCGATTCACGTCCATTGTTTGTGCTGAAACACTGTCCATCATGATGCTTGAAAACCGTATCGCCTCTCTGTTCGAAAAAAGTCCGGAAGACTACGACCACCGGGACATGGAAACCTTTCAGACCTTTAAGGCCGCGCTCAACGCGGGCGAGGCGCGCGCCGCCGAACCCGACCCGGCCGCGCCGCAAGGCTGGAGGGTGAATGCCTGGGTCAAACGCGGCATATTGGCCGGCTTTCGGATGGGCAAGACCGTCGATATGTCGTCCGGGCACGGGCAGTTTTCCTTCTTCGACAAAGCCACCTACCCGTTGCGCGAGTTCGATCTTGCAAGCAGCGTGCGTATCGTCCCCGGCGGATCCAGCATCCGGGACGGCTGCTACATCGGCAAGAGCGTAACCTGCATGCCGCCCATGTACGTGAATGTCGGAGCCTATGTGGATGACGGAACGATGGTCGATTCCCATGCCCTGGTCGGAAGCTGCGCCCAGATCGGCAAGCACTGCCACCTCAGCGCGGCGGCGCAGATCGGAGGTGTGCTCGAACCGGTCGGCGCTCTGCCGGTCGTGATCGAGGATAACGTCCTGGTCGGCGGCAACTGCGGCGTCTACGAGGGAACGATCGTCAAGAAGCGGGCGGTGCT
This sequence comes from Bryobacterales bacterium, assembly GCA_965238045.1. Classification (GTDB taxonomy): domain Bacteria; phylum Acidobacteriota; class Terriglobia; order Bryobacterales; family UBA6623; genus CBDEGU01. The sequence continues at coordinate 118,181 of CBDEGU010000008.1, forward strand.
CGGCGCCGGGGTCGTCCTCACCCGCTCCACGCCCGTATACGACCTCGTGAACGAAACGATTCATCGGGCGACCGGCGATGAGCCGCTAGTGATCCCCGAAGGCGCGGTCGTGGTGGCGGGCAGCCGTCCGGTTACCTCTGGGGCGGGCAAGAACTGGAATCTGTCGCTCTATACACCGGTCATCGTGAAGTATCGCGATGAAAAGACCGACGCTCGCATTCAGCTCGAGGACTTGCTGCGTTAGTTGGCCCCGACTTGCCGGATCGTGAATTCACCCGCGCTGTCTTTCCCCAGCAGATCGAGGATGCCGCGCTCTCCCACCAAATGGCCGGAGCCAACCACAACAAACCAGGTGCCTCCCGTAGCCAGATATTCGCGGCTATGCGCGGTCATGGTGAGATTGCGATCATAGATTATCGTCTCGTAGACCGGTTGCAAACGCGAATCCTTGCTTCGTGATTTCAACAGAAGTTCTTCGACTTTTGCGGCGTCGCCCCTCTTCCAGGCGCTGGTGAGTTCGCCGATCATGTCCGAGACGCGGCTGCTCTTTTGCAGGCTGGAAAGCAGAAGATACTGCTGTAGTTCGTCGCTGATCCCGGAAAGCAAACGGATCTGGAAGTCGGCGGACTCAAGCTCCCGCACGGGCTTGCCTTCCTCCTTCGCGCGTCTTAGAAAATGCCGGTCGATCCCGTGGCGCGGCTCGTAGCCATGCCGCTGCAACTCCATAGCCGTAATGAGGATCGACTCGAGCCAGGGTTTCATGGAATTGAACATCGCAAAGGGCAAGCGCCGCTCGGCCAAGTAGGCTTTGAGCTGCTCGAGAATCTCGGCCGAGAGATGCGCGGCGAGCGTGTTTCCGTCCGAAAAGGCGCCTTCCGACATGATCCGGCCTCGCAGCTTGGCTTGGGTCTGTTCATCGAGATCGACTTCGACAACCAGGGTATCGGCTTGCGCATAGGCGTCGCTGATTGCCTGATTGAGCGGATAGAGGTCCGGCCGCGCCATGTGGATCGAGCCGAGTAAATAGGCTTTGCCCTTCTCGCTGCCCACTTCCCAAAGAAATACGTTTCCGTTGCCCGGTTCCGGTTGTTCCGCTAGAGACAGCCCAGAGAAAGCGGCCAGCAGCAGGACGGCGAGGAGTTTCCGGATCATGCTTCGTTTAGCCCGCATTTCTCACCACTTGACGACCGAAGCACATGATAGGCCCGCCATTCCTTCGTTGCGCTTGCTCGCCGTGCTCAACGTACCGTCAAGTACGCCTGCGCTCGTCAAGCGGCGCGCGCCTCGTACTGACGAGCCTCTCACGCACTTCGCTTCGCCAGGTGGTGAGAAAAGCGGGCTAGCAGCGCCGCATTTCATTGTTCCCACACTGCCCCGAAAACAATCTCGTTTCACGATGGCCGTTCCTCCTGGATTCTTGCGGCCGGCAGGCACTCGATCGAAGCCAAAGTCTAGCACGAGGAAGATGGAGTTCTGGCCGCCATCGGCCGGCCCGCGAATCACCCTCGGGAGGAGAGTTCGGCTACACTCTTGCTATGCCTTGGACCCGAATCGTGTTGCGCACCGCTCGGCTGGCGACGGCTCTGCTGGTCACGGGCGCGGCCGGCTGGACGCAGGCCGGACCGCTGGATATCGGATCGCGGCTCGAACTCTTCGTTGACGATTTTCTGATCGAACGCATCGGCGGCGAGGCGCGCCTGGCGCTGCACCGCCCGCAAAGGCGCGAGATTGTGATCGTCCACGACGCGCCGTGGGAAGGCAATAACTCGGCCTATCACACCGTTTTTCGCGACGGCGATATCTATCGCATGTACTACCGCGGCCGGCAGATCGATCTGAGCGGCGACAAGCTGACGTTTCCCCACGGCCAGCGTGTTTGTTACGCCGAGAGCCGCGACGGCGTCCACTGGCGGAAGCCCGCCCTGGGACTGGTTGAGTTCCAGGGATCGAAGGAGAACAACATCATCTGGGACCAAGAAGGCTCGCACAATTTCGCGCCGTTTAAGGATCCCAATCCCGCCAGCGCTCCCGAGGCGCGCTACAAAGCACTGGGCGGAGTCAAGAGCGAAGGCGGGCTCTACGCGTTCCAGTCTCCCGACGGGATCCACTGGACGAAGATGCAGGCCAAACCCGTGGTCACCGACGGCTACTTCGACTCACAGAACTTAGCGTTCTGGGATTCCCAGCGCAACGAATACCGCGAATATCATCGCGACTTTCGCGATGGGCGGGACATCAAGACCTCCACGTCGGACAACTTCCTCGACTGGTCGGCGCCGACCTATCTGAGCTATTCGCCCGGCAGGCTGACGCAGCTTTATACGAACCAGGTCACGCCCTATTACCGGGCGCCGCATATCTTGCTCGGGTTCCCGACGCGTTACAACACCGGCCGCGGCTTGCTGACCGCGTTCAATGAGCGCGTCGCCCGCGTGCATCCGCGCTATGGCAATGACTACACCGATGGTGGCTTCATCGCCGGGCGCGACCGGCTGAGTTTCAAGGTGTGGGATGAAGCCTTCCTGCGGCCCGGCCCGGTCGAGAGTGGCCGCTGGGTCTACGGCGCGAACTACCAAAATTGGGGATTGGTGGAAACCAAATCCCCGGAGAGCGGCGAGCCCAACGAGATCTCGGTCTACGCCAGCGAAGGCGACGGCTGGGAAGGTTCTGGCATCAGCCTGCGGCGGTACACGCTGCGCATCGACGGATTTGTCTCCTTGCACGCGCCGCTGCGCGGAGGCGATTTGCTAACGAAAATCGTCAAGTTCTCCGGCACCCGGCTAGTGGTGAACTTCGCCAGCTCGGCGGCCGGCGGCGTGAAGGTCGAGATCCAAGACGACAAGGGGCTGCCGGTCGAAGGTTTCTCACTCGCCGATTCGGTGGAACTCTTTGGCGACTCGATCGAAAAGGCCGTAGCCTGGAAGGACGGCGGCGACCTAAGCACTCTCGCCGGCAAGCCGGTGCGCTTGCGGTTTGTCGTCCGCGACGCCGACCTGTATTCGTATCAGTTTCGTTAGGGCAGACCGCCGCGGCGAGCAATCAAAACTTCCCCCATCTGGCCGCGACAATATCATTGAACCGACATCACGGAATCGCGAAGGGAAACCACAATGCCCGACTCCGACCTCTGCTCTCCACCGCCTTTTGGCTCCAAGGAGCTGAGATTGCCCGATGAGTTGCGCGCGCCTCTCAGGAAACATCTGGCGGATCTGCGAGAGAAATACTTGAAACTGCAATGGGCCGGGCGTACAGGTTTCGGCAAACGCCCGGCATTGCTTGTCATCGACCTGGCGCTGAAGTGGACCCAGCCGACCGCCTACCCGCTGGGCAGTTCGCTCGATTCCATTGTCGAGGCGACCGTCTTGCTTCTCAAGGCAGCGCGCGAGGCGGGGATTCCGGTTTTCTTTACAACCTATGATTACGACCCGGCCGAGCCTTCGTCGCCGCACGACAAGAAGTCAGGGTACCTCCATCGCGGCGAAGTGGACCCGGCTCTGTTTGACCTCGACCCGAGGCTCGAGCGGCGCCGGAACGAAAAGATCGTGCGCAAGAAGTACGCTTCCGCTCTGCGGGCCACCAATCTCGAAATGAATCTCACCGTGCTGGGCGTGGATACTCTGATCGTGACCGGGGTGAGCACGAGCCACTGCGTTTATGCCACCTGCCGTGACGCCGCCCATACCTATCACGTGATTGTGCCGCGAGAAGCGGTTGGCGAACGTTGTGAAATCATGCACGAGGTCAATCTGCTTGATATCGATATCGATATCGGCGATGTCATGCCGCTCAGCGAAGTGATGGATCACTTGCGGCGTTCTGCTTCCTGACGCCAGGCGCTACACTTGTAGAGCCCCCCCGGCGAAGTCTATGTGCCCGGTTTGCAGCATGCCCATGGTGGGTTACGAGCTAGACGGTATTGAGCTAGACCGCTGCGTCGATTGCCGCGGCATATGGCTCGATGCCGGAGAGCTGGAGTATATCGCCGAACAAGCCGGCGCGGAGCCTGGCGGACTCTCGGCGGCATTGCGGGCGGCACGAGGAAAGCGGCACGGCGCAAGACGATGTCCGCGCTGTGGCCGAAAGCTTGAGATCATTTTTCTCGGTCCCGGCCAAAGCGTGGAAGTAGACCGCTGCCGCCATGGCCACGGGCTCTGGCTCGATCATGGCGAACTTGAAAAGCTGATTGTGTCGCATCATTCCGGCGAGGAAGAGGCCGTGGCGCGCTTTGTTGCGGCGATCGAGGGCAAGGCGCCGGAAGCCGCTAGCGAAATCAAAAAATAAGGGAAACCGGAAAGTAAGGGAAAACGAAAACTAAGGAGGGTTCATTCCAGTGGTGACCATCGCCTTTGCCATCTTTGCTTTGATTCTGATCTTGATCGTGGTCGTGTTCGCCTCGATGTATAACGAGCTGGTCGGTATGCGCAATGCAGTGAAGAACGGCTGGTCGCAGATCGATGTGCAGCTAAAACGCAGGCACGACCTGATCCCCAACCTGGTCGAAAGCGTGAAAGGTTACGCCGGTCACGAGAAGGAAACTCTCGAGAACGTGACGCGGGCCCGATCGCAGGCCGTATCGGCCGAAGGCGCGGCCGCGCAGGGGCAGGCCGAACAGGCGCTGACCGGAGCGCTGGGGCGCCTCATGCTCGTTGTCGAGCAATATCCGGATCTCAAGGCCAACCAGAACTTTCTTGCTCTGCAAGAAGAGCTGACCTCGACCGAAAACAAGATTGGTTTCTCGCGCCAGCACTACAACGACACGGTGATGGTTTATAACACCAAGATTCAATCCGTGCCCACCAACATCATCGCCGGCATGTTGCACTTTGTGGAAGAAGATTTCTTCGAGATAGAGGACAAGGCGGCGCGGGAAGTTCCTAAGGTGTCGTTCTCCTGATCCCGGACCAGCCGGCCTGGCAAGGCTAGCTTCGCTGGGCGAAGCCGCCCGTCCCTCGCAAACCAGTCCCTCGTAAATCATGTGGGAAGCTATTGCAGCAAATCGCAGGCGCTCGATCCTCCTGATCAGCCTCATGGGGATCGTTCTTGTCACCCTGGGCTTCTGCATCGGCGCCTATGCCGGTTCGCAACTTTCTGCCCTCGATCGGGGGGAGGAGACCGGCACGGTGCTCAAGGGCGGAGGCGTGGGCGCGGGTGTCGCGCTCATCCTCTGGCTCATTCTCTGGCTCGTCGCCCTCTACAAGGGGGAGAGCATCTTGCTGAAGTCCGCGCGCGCCAGAGAGATTGGACGCGCCGATCACCCCCAACTTTGGAACGTCGTCGAGGAGATGACGATCGCCTCGGGCCTGACGCACAAGCCGCGAGTGTTCCTGATAGAAGATCCGGTTCCCAATGCCTTCGCCGTCGGACGGAACCCGGAAACCGCGGCGGTCGCGGTGACTTCCGGGCTGCTGCGGCTGCTCGACCGTGACGAACTGCAAGGAGTCGTGGCGCACGAAATCGCTCATGTCCGCAACTTGGATATCCGCTTCATGACCATCGCTTCGGTCCTGGTGGCGAGCGTGGAGCTGATATCTCACGGCTTTCTGCGCGGGGCCGTTTACGGCGGCGGGCGGCGGAGCAGAGGTTCGTCGCGATCCGGCGGCAATGCCTACTTGCTGGTGATTCTGCTCGTCGTCATGATCCTGTCGCCGATCGCGGTTCGGATGCTGTATCTCGCCTGCTCCCGCTGGCGAGAGTACCTCGCCGATGCGTCGGCTTCCCGTTTCACACGGTATCCCGAGGGCCTGGCGTCGGCGCTGGAGAAGCTCGCGGTTCACAATGCCGAAGTTCCCAGTAAGCAGGTCAGCGGCTCGCTGGCGGCGCTCTATATCGTCAATCCGATCGAGAAGATGTCGCTAAGCAGTCTGTTCGCGACCCACCCTCCTACCGAGAAGCGCGTCAAGATTTTGCGGGGGATGGCGGGCGGGGCGGGTTATGTGGACTACGCGGCCGCGCTCGAGAAAATCGAGGGGCGACAGTTGCGTCTCGCGGCGCTTGAGGCGGCGGCGAAAAAGAAAGAGCGTGTCGCCATTCGAGAGCCCTTCGTTCAAGAGATTGCAGGTGGCGTCATTGCCGGCGGAGGTGTTGCCGGTGGAGGGATCGCAGGCGCCATCGTTCTCGCTGGAGGGCTTGCCGCGGGCGCCACTGCCATGGGTGGCGTTATCGAACGAGGCCGCCAGGTCAACGACCTGGTGGACCGCCTCGCCGGCTACCTGATCATTCCCTGCCCGTGCGGGATGCGGATCAAAGTGCCACCGGCCTTTCAGCGAGAAAGCGTCCCGTGCTCGCGCTGCGACCGCGGCCACACCATTCCGGCCGCGCAAGGCCCAGCCACCGAAACCGCTAGCGCCGATGGCGACGGCGCGGCCCAGTACGAGAGACGCGAGGAAGGCTGGGAAGCCTTTCGCTGCACCTGCGGACAGACGATTCAACTTGGCCCGGACTTTCCCCTCGACTATACCGTCTGCGTCAAGTGCGAGCGGCGGATCGAGCTCCGGAGCAAGTAGACCCAGTAACCGGTACGATTCGAAGGCGCAGCCTCTGGCCTCGTGCCGTGTTGCCCCGGAAGCAACGTCCTCTGGCGCTACCCTGCTGGCCAATGATCGCGGACACGGCGGGCTTCGTCTTCGCCGGGCCAGGGCGGCATCGTCGTGATCACAAAGCAAAGCGGCTCGCCACCGGTGTTGCGGAACTGGAAGTGCGCCCCGAGTGGAATCGTCGCCGAAACGCCGGGCAGCAGTTCGACGGTCCCCTCTCGGCCGTCGAGTTTGCGCCAAAGCTCGCCCCGGCCCTCCAGCACATACCAAATCTCCTCCACGCTGCGATGCGTGACCGCCAGCGAGGCCTTGCCGGCCGGCAGCGTGCAATGGACCGAACTGCCCCGGGCGGTCGAGGTCAGCAGCCGAATCTCTGACCCGTCGGGGGCGAGGCAATCATGCTTCGTTGGCAGGCGTTTTGTCTGCATGGCGCGCGGCTAGCGGCTCCCCTCTGGCTGGGTCGAATGTTCCGCGATTTCGACTTTGCCGTCGAGCAGATTGTCAACGATCATGTTGCCGCTGCCCTTGGTCAGCCGCAGGGCGATGGCCTGTCCCGATTCGGAACCGCCGCGAATGAGATTGTCCGATACCCGAACGTGTTGGACATCGTCGAGCAGCAAACCGATGTTGTCGGAGTTCAGAATCATCGAGTTGGTGAGGTTGAAGCGCCGGCAGCGGCGCAACGTCAACGCCGCTTCCGCCGAATGGACGCCGTTAATGTGCAGTCCGGTCAGCGTCGAGTCGCTTGAATCCACAAACAGCAAACTATTGCGGCTGTCGCGGGGTTGGTAGTCGGGGTTGCGATCGAACAGGTTCGGACCGACAACGATATTCGAGCTGCCTTCGACCAGCAGATTGTGCTCGAACCCTTTCCAGAAAGAGTTGCCCGTAATCGAAACGCCGCGCACGTATTGCAAGTGAACATTCACCGCCACATCGCTGAGAGCATTGCCGGAGATGGAGAAGTATCCGACCTTGATCGGCACCTCGGCACTGCGCCCGAGGAAGCGAATGTTCGCCGAACCAGCCGCGTCATGGTTATGCTGCAACGTGCATCCGATGATCGCGCCTTCGCGCACGGACCCTTCGCGGACATCGAGCAAGATATTCGCGGTGGGCGGGCCCTCGGGGTCCATGTTGCCCTCGATGTCGCACGATCCGATCTGAAGATTTCGCACCTCGCTGCGCCGCACGACCACGCCGCCCCCGCCGTTATAGCTGATGTGCGAATTCGTGATATTGATCTGATGCAGATTGACCTTGTCGAGCAAGATGCCCACGCCGCGGTTGTCGTAGATATGACATTCCGAGATGATGACGTTGCGGTTGCGTCCGGTAAGCGTGATGCCGTTGACCGCGTTGCGGATCAGCAGCCGCGAAAACACGGCGGCCATGGTGCCTTCGGCGAGAATGCCATCCGCTTCCGGGTGCGCGCCGCGGATCTCCAAGCCGTCGATCAGCGGCAGACGCTGGCGCTCCCACACGTTCGCCTTGACGGTGCCAGGCGCGGCCGTCCCGTTGTGCGTCCCGATGATGTGCAAGGCCGGGCCCCCGGCCGCCATGATGAGCGTGGCCGTGCCTCCGCCGGAGATGGAAGTGTAACCGGCGCGATCGAGATCGATCTGCAGCGATTTGGTGATACGGTAGTGCCCTTTGGGCAGGCGAATGTCTCCGATACCAGCATTGATGGCGCGCTGTATCGCGGCGTGGTCATCTGTTTTTCCATCCCCGACGGCGCCAAAATCTTTAACGGTTTGGGCCTGCCCGGCGGCCAGCAGGGTGGGCGGGGTTGCGAGCCCGAGGACGAAAAGTCCCAAGCTCGCAACGCAAAGGCAGCAGAGGAATGTCGTTTGGGTGGAGGGGCGATTCCGTTTCATGGTGGTCCATCCTTTGTCGGCGCAAGTCCACGGGGCGCGAAGTCAGCCGGCGCAAACCCACCCGGCGCGAATCCACCCGTCCCGCGGCGCCGGGCGGGGCCATCCCTCTTTGGACAACGGCCCGCCCGGGGAACACAGCTTGCTTTGTAGCACACCGGCGGCGGCGATTCCCAGCATCGGGTGTATGGATCGGACGCCGGGAAGCGATGCCGGACGAGCGCTCTCTGATACACTCTACGACGAGTGAGCGGATCAAGAGCCAGACGCCGCCGGGCAACGTATGGTGTTCGAACGTATGGCGTCCGATGGGCCGCCTGCTGGTCGCTGGTTTCCGTATTTCTCGCTCCCCAGCTTGGGGCCGCGCGGGCTCCTCATCTCACCGTCCTCATCGTCGCCGAGCAATTCCGGGCGGATTACTTAGACCGCTACCGGCCGAGTTTCCGCGCCGGAGGATTCGAGCGCCTGCTTACTCAGGGGGCGGTGTTTCCCCGTGCCCGCTATCGGCACCTCACCACGCTCAGCGCGCCCAACGCGGCCATTCTCGCTACCGGCGCCTACCCGGACGTTCACGGTATTGTCGCCGACCGCTGGTATGATCGCGACGCGAAGCGTGTCGTGGGCGCGGCGGAGGCCCAGGGCCGGGCAGGGGGCACGACAGGGATTTCGCCGCATCGTTTGCGGGGATCCACACTTGCCGACGAGCTTCGCATGGCGAGCGGAGGCCGCTCGCGCATCGTGGCGGTAGCGGATCGCCCCGAGCCGGCGGTCATGCTGGCCGGGCGCCAGCCGCTGGGCTGCTACTGGTTGGGAGCCGGCGGTGCGTTCCGGACCTCTTCCTACTACGCGGACTCACTGCCGGGCTGGGTTAGGGCCTTCAACGCCTTTCATCCAGCCAGCCGGTATCTCGGCAAACCCTGGAAGGCTCTAGGGTCATCCGGCGATGCCGGACTGCTCAGGCTCTTGAGCCCGCCCGATCCCGCTGACAGCGAGGCGTTCCGGGCTCTTTACCTCTCATCCCCGTTCGCCGCCGAAGAGGCGTTTGCCTTCGCTCGCCGGGCCATTGAGGAGGAACAGTTAGGACGTTCGCGTTACCCAGACCTGCTGATATTGCACCTAGGCGCCCCGGCCCGGCTCGCTCTCGAAACCGGCGCCTTCTCGCCACTGATGCGCGACATGGTCTTGCGGATCGATCGGCAGATCGCCGAATTGCTGGACTTCCTCGACGAGCAATTAGGCCTGGCGAACGTAGCGGTCGTTTTCACCGCCACCCACGGGATTGCCCGTCTGCCCGAATCGCTGCATAGCGAAGGGCTCGGCGCCGGACGTGTTTCGGGAGAGGAAGTCGCCGGGGCAATGAACGCGGCGCTTGAAGAGCGCTACGGACCAGAGGTTCGGGTGGAAAAATATGTCTATCCCTTCGTATACCTTGGCGCCGATCTTGGCGCGGGAGCCGGACACGCCTCGGCCGCCAGGCGAACCGAGATCATTGCCACCGCCGGTGAAGCCGCCATGAAAGTCCCCGGCGTGGCCGGATACGATGCGCCGCTCGCGAGCAGCGCGCCCGATGATTTCCGCCCGGCCCTGCGCCGAAGCAGGCACGCGCGGCATTCCGGAGACCTGACGCTGTACTACGATCCTTACTTTGTGGAGGATTATGCGGCCGGGCGTGGCACCGCGCCTGGATCGCTCTATCATTACGACAGCGACGTGCCGCTGATCCTAATGGGCAAGGCCCTCGCGGCGGGGCGCTTTGCCACCGAAGCGGATATGTCGAATTTCGCCCCCACGATGTCGGCATTGCTGAGAATTCCGGCGCCGTCCTCGGCCACCGGCAAGATCTTGGTGGAAGCGTTCTCGCCCGCACTCGCCGAGACCGGCCCGGCGTTTGTGGGCCCCTTGCGGCCGAAAGAGTCATCGTTGTGAATCTTGAGATCAACCTCGCCGGCATCCGCCTGAAGAATCCGATTCTCGCCGCGAGCGGGACGTTTGGCTATGGGCTGGAGTTTGCAACGATCCTCGACCTGAACTCGCTGGGGGGCTTTGTCGTCAAGGGGCTCTCGCGCGAGCCGATCGAGGGCAACCAGCCGCCGCGTGTGATCGAGACTGCCGCGGGCATGCTGAACTCGATCGGGCTGCAAAATGTCGGTGTGCATGCGTTCATCCAAGACAAACTCCCGCGACTGGCCCAGCTCGAGACGGCGGTCTTCGCCAATGTATTCGGCCATACTCCCGGCGACTACGTAGAGGTGCTGCGGGCGCTCGAAGACGCCGAAGGGCTTGCCGGTTATGAGCTCAACGTCTCGTGTCCGAATACCAAGCATGGCGGGATGCAGTTTGCCTCCGACGCCGGTCTGCTGGGTGAAGTCGTCGGCTTGGCGCGCAAGGCCGTATCGAGACGTCCGCTGATTGTCAAACTCTCGCCGAACGTCTCGAGCATCGCCGAAATGGCGCGAGCCGCCGAGCAAGCAGGCGCCGACGCCATTTCGCTCGTGAATACGTTCGTGGGCATGGCGGTCGATCTGCGCCAGCGGCGTCCGCGGCTCGGCGGAAATTTCGGAGGTCTCTCGGGCCCGGCGATCAAACCCATCGCGCTGCGCATGGTCTACGAGACCGCCCAAGCGGTCAGCGTACCGGTGATTGGATTGGGCGGGATCGCCAATGGCGAGGACGTTGCCGAGTTCATGCTGTGCGGCGCGACCGCGGTGCAGGCCGGCACGGCGACGTTTTGGGACCCTTCGACGCCGCAACGGCTGGCAGGCGAGTTTCGGCAAGTGCTCGAGCGCGAGAACATCGAGAGCGCGAAAGAGCTGACCGGGGCGCTCGAGCTGAACCGCTAGCAGAGCAACCGGCGGCGGGAGTTGATATCCATGGAACTCACACTTCTCGGTACGGGAACGCCCGCGCCGCTGATGCACCGGGCCGGGTCGAGCTACCTGGTGCGGCTCGGCGACGAAGCCCTGCTGTTCGACTGCGGACCCGGCTCGGTTCGGCGGCTGCTGCGCAGGGGCGTCTCGCCCGCCGAGATCACCGCGCTGTTTCTGACACACTTGCACTATGACCACTGCGTCGACTACGGCTACTTGGTGCTCAATCGCTGGGATCAAGGCTCGGGCAAGATCGCGGAACTCGATGTCTTCGGCCCGCCGCCAACGGCCCACATGACAGAGCTGCTGTTCTCCGAGGACGGCGTCTACGGTCCCGACCTGGCCGGCCGCACGCAGCATCCCGGCAGCGAGTTCGTCTATGAAATGCGCGGCGGCGTGTTGCCGAGAAAACGACCCGCGCCGCGGGTGAGCGAAGTGGCCGGCGGCGACACGATCGACAGACCCGGCTGGACCGTCACCGTGGCGGAGGTCGTTCACTGCCAGCCGCAACTGAGCTGTCTGGCCTATCGTCTTGATGCCGGCGCACAATCGATCGTCTTCGGCGGCGACACCGCCCCGACGCCCCGGCTGACCCGGCTGGCCAAGGGCGCGGATGTGCTGCTGCATATGTGCCACATGATCAACGGCGTCGTAACAGACGAGCGCATTACGAGCTGTTGCTCAGGGCATCTCGACGCGGCCCGGACCGCGAGCGAGGCCGGAGTGCGGACGCTCGTCCTGGTGCATATCACCGAGCAGCTCGAACAACCCGGCATCAAGGAGCGGGTGCTCCACGAAGCGGCGGAGATCTTCCGAGGGCAGATCATCTTCGGAGAGGATCTGATGGACGTTCCCCTGTCCGAGATCACGCCGGGAAAAATCCGCTAGCGCCGTCTACTTGAAAGCCCCGCACACCACGCGCTTGCGGCGCGCGAGCTGTTCATAGGCCCCCTCGGGCGGCTCGACGAATTTCACACGGCGAAAGCCCGCCTGCTTGAGCATGAACTCCAGCGCCCGTGGCGAAGGACAGGTCGCCACCGGCGTGTGTCCGGTTTCGGTATTGCCGGCATCGAACTCGCCCGACTCGTCAATCAGCGCCAAGACCCCCTGGTAGGGCCGCGTCCATTCCCTTGCGCCCCACTCGGTTTGCCCCTCGACTTCGTCGATCACCTGTGTCTCGATGACGCACAACTCCCCGGTGACTCGCGCCAGGTTGCGCAGGCAGAGCATCGGATTCTCAAGGTGGTAGAGAACGCCCAAGAACAGCACCAGCTCATGGCCGCCAAAGGCTTCCGGAGACAACTCCTCTAAGTTGCCGGCGCGAAATTCGATTTGCGCATGGCCCAAGCGTTCGGCCGCGAATCTGGCCTTGCGCAGGTTCTCTTCGCGCACGTCCATGCCGGTGAGTTGCCGGACGCCGAGCTGGGCCATCGCAAAGCTGTAAAAACCCTCGTGGCAGCCGACATCGAGGCAGCGAATCTCGGCAAGACGGGGGCCGAAGTGCTGACTGGCCACCCGGGTGACCATCTCGCGCCGGGTCTCGAAGATCTCGGTCACGCGGGCTGGAACGCTCGAAATCGTCTTGAGCCCATCGCCAAGATCGAAGGGATAAAACCACGGTCCAAGCGACTCGATTTTCTGAATGGCTTCTTCACGGGTCATGACACTTAGATCGATCGGGCCCTCTTAAGGGCGCCCGCCACGGGGCAGACAACCGGCGGGCGTCATTCCGGCGGGCATCATTCCTTCGGCGCATCGAGACTGTTAACGAGTTTGCTCCAAAGCTCGGGGTCGACTTTCTGCGGACCCGGATGCACGGCGCGGCCGGGCTTGCCGAAGCGCGGCAGGACGAGCTTGTCATAGACGACCTTGCCCAAGTACCGCTCCGGTTCAGCGACGAGAACTTGCGCGTGCGGCCGGGCGGTCACCTTCATCCCCGCGGCGCGCAGCAGAGGTTCGAGAGCCGAGAAGTTCGGTATCCACCAATTCGTCGGGTCGCCGTTGTAGAGATTCTCGATGAACATCATTCGCGGAAACCCGGGCTCGTCGATCAGCGGGTCGCCGGTCTGGCGCTCGTAGTCTCCCTGGGCAGTGTATCGGTCGCTCGCGGCGCCGATCAGGTGCGAATGAAAGAACAAGCGCTGCTTGGTCATCTCCGCCACACGGTCGAGCACGATGACCGGGTATTTCAGGTGATAGAACAGCCCGAGAAACAGCACATAGTCGAAGCGCTCGTCCGTCGTGAGGCAAAAGGTAAGCGCGTCTTCGTTGACGATTTCAAGCTCGACGCCGAATTGCCGCGAGGCGAAATCCGCCTGGCGCACAAACTCCTCGAAGGGATCGACCAGCACGCAACGCTCGGCGCCGCGGCGCTTCATCTGAATCGAGAAATATCCGGCGTTGCCGCCGAGATCCAGCACCGTTTTGCCGGTCAGATCCTGGGGCACATAGGGCTCGAAAAGCTTCCAGCGAGTTTCCGGACGATAGGCCGGCTCCTGGCCGTCGCCGGTCGAAACGCCGCACGGCAACTCGAAATGCTGGTACCACCAGCCCAGCCGGCGAACCTGGCGGGCTACCTCGTCGCGAGACGTTTCTTGGGCTTCGATGTCTCCGGGCATTGCGCTGGCAGCCGCCGAAGGAACAGCCGCGGCATGAAGGAGCCCGCAACCGGGGGCTTGCAACCGCTGGCTCATTATAGCGAACGGCATCCGCGCACCCGCGCCGGTTGCTTCTTGGCCCCGGTTATAAGGGGATAGGGTCCACAACAACCTCGGCTTCCTCTCGGAAGCGGGTCTGCTCTTGCGCCGCGGGCAGCCGCGGCGGCAGGCCGGCCTCCCGCGCCCATAGCCTTGAGGTTTCCTCGGCGGGCAAGGGCGGGCTGATTAAGTAGCCCTGGACGTAGTCACACTTCTCTGCTCTCAAGAACGCCAATTGTTCTTGTGTTTCTACTCCCTCGGCGACCACTTTCTGCCCCAGGTTGTGGGCCAGAGTAATCACGGCCGTGACGATCGCGGCATCATCGGGGTTCAGGACCACATCCCTCAGAAACGAGCGGTCGATTTTGAAACTATCGATCGCGAAATGTTTCAAATAGGCTAGAGACGAAGAGCCGACCCCGAAGTCATCAATGGAAACCCGGATTCCCAGGTCGTGTAACTCGACTAGTGATCTGATGGTTGCCTCAGCGTATTCCATCAGCGTACTTTCGGTGAACTCCAGTTCCAGCCAGCGCGCATCCAAGCCTGTCTCGTCGAGAATCTGTTGGACGTTTTCAATGAAACCTTCCCTCTTGAAGTCACGGCTTGAGACATTCACCGAGATACCCGCGGGAGGAAATCCTGCTGCCTGCCAAGCCTTGTTTTGAGCACAGGCCTTTCGCAGCACCCATTGGGTGATGGACTTGATGAGTCCGGTTTGCTCGGCTAGCGGGATGAACTCCGCTGGTGAAATGGCGCCCCGTTTGGGATGGCGCCAACGGAGCAGAGCCTCGCAGGCGGAAATCTCCGCGCTTTGGACCGAGACAATAGGTTGGTAGTAGATCTGAAGCTCGCCCCGCTCGAACGCGTGCCGCAGATCCGTCGCTAATTCCAGGCGCTTTGTCGCTAACCTGCGCATGCCGCTGTCGAAAGTCTCGTGGCGCCCTTTGCCCCGTGCCTTGGCCCGATACATGGCCGTGTCGGCGTCGTGGAGAACTTCTTCTGGCCGTTCATAGTCCGCGGTGCTGAGGGCGATCCCTATACTCACCGAGGCGAAAAGCTCCTGCCCGTTGAGATGGAAGGGCGAATTCAGCTTGTTCTGAATCCGCTTAGCGGTGCGTTTACCATCGCAAGTCTCCTCGATGTCTTCTAGCAGGATGGCGAATTCGTCTCCTCCCAGGCGAGCGACTGTGTCCTGGCCCCGCACGCAGGCCTTCAACCGTTGAGCCAGTCCGATGAGAAGCTCATCCCCGATGAGGTGCCCGAAGTTGTCATTGACAAGCTTGAATCCGTCCAGGTCTAAGAAAACCACGGCAAACCGAAATTCCTTCCTGCGTTTCGCACGGGCTATCGCCCTCGCGAGCCCGTGCATGAAGAGCGCCCGGTTTGGCAGATGGGTCAACGGGTCGTGAGACGCCTCATGCCGCAGTTTGAGTTCGTTCGCCTTGCGGACGGAGATGTCGGTCTGCGACCCGGCGATGCGGTAGGCCTTACCGGTTTCATCACGAACGGCAACTCCCCGGATCAGCACCCATGCGGCGGCGCTCTTCTTCTTGAGCACGCGGCATTCAGCCTCGACCTCGTCGCTTTTGCCTTCGAGATGGGTGCTGAGAGAAGCCTTCAACCGCTCGACGTCTTTCTGGTGCAAGCGGCTAAACCATTCCTCTGGGCTGTTTCCAATCTTGTCCTGATGGCAGCCGAGCATGGATGTTAAGCGGGCAGACAAGTACAAGTCGTTGGTTGTCAGATTCCAGTCCCAGAGCCCATCTTTCGAGCCCCGAGCCGCTAGCTCGCAACGTTCTTTGCTCTGCCGCAGCGCCTTTTCCATCCGCGTGCGCTCGACGATTTCTCTTTGAATATCTTGGTACGCGGATTGCAACTCAGCGGTTCTCTCCTTGACCCGCGATTGAAGACTGGCGTTTGCGTCTCGAACTTCTTGCTCTATCCGCTTTCGTTGCAGGCCCAATGCCGCTACGACCCAGATGGCAAAGACGGCGAGAAAGCGGTTAACAATGACTATCCATACTTGACTACCGGGAGGCGATAAGAGGAAACCGAGACCGGTGAGCAGGGTGGAGGCCCCTGCAATCACAAGCGTGTATCTTCGCTGTGGCGACCACAATGACATCAACACTAGAGCCACATACGGGACCCCGCCGGCCACGCCCAAGGGAAGCGTCAGGTCCCCGGCGAGGATCGCGGCCGCCAGAAGGACGCTCATCCCCGCAAGCCTGGTGCTGGTCTCCTCTTGCTTGCTTCCCAGGTTCATTTCGCGATCAAGAAATTCCGGCTCTGGCAACTCTGATGTTGGAAGTATGGGGGGATGGCTGACAGAACCACTTATCGGCGTGCCCCTCCGGTAGATGAGGATATTCGCGCGGGAACTTCCGATTGCGGGCGGCTCTGATGTCCGCGAATGCCCGGTTTTTCTGGTTTTGAGAGCTTTTTTTCGGGGGTGGAGGGGGAGAAGTTTGGAGTGGACCCCTGAGGCGAGGCCTCGGCTACCGGCGGAAATGTGAATGCGCCTTGCGGCGCGGTGTTTTGTCCGGATTTGCCCGGATTTTTGGATCTTTGGACGGCCGCGGGCGGCTCGAGGGGTGCTACAGTGTCTCGGCCCTCGATCCGCTGCATCGTTTGGCGGATGGGTTGGGTGGGTGGCTGGGGTTGCTGGCTTCGTTCTTCGTGGTGCTTCTTTTTCAAATTCAAAAAATTCTAGAAAAGTGAGAGGCGCCTCTCGTTCCGACTATGTCGATCCCGGCGAGCCGCCTCAGCCTGAAGTTGCAGGCGGTTCCGGGCGAAGGGTTCTCTGGCGCGGTCTTGCCGCGCAGTAGTCCCGCGCGGCGATGGTGCACGACCGCGCTCGTAGCCCTTCGCGGCGGATGTCCACCTTCGAGAGCCGTCCGAAGACTCGCCTTTGCGGTCACTGTCTCCTCTGTGATTCGAGGAGGTGATGAACCGCGGGGCGAGCTTTCTGTCCTGGCCAGGAAACGGTCGGGGGATCGCGGTGATTTATCCTTTCCGGTCGTTACGAGTATAGGCTAGCATGCGCTGTCAAGTGTTTTGGGGCGTTTTTGGGGTATGTTGTTGATTTGGTGGGAGAGGAATCTCGTGACAGGGGGTCGGGGGGGTTGTGGTCCTGGGTACAGTCAGCTCATCTTCGCCGCGATGGCCGGTTGGCCGTTGTTGATTGAGTGGGGCGGCGAATATGAGTGACAGTCCCCGGAGGGGGGCTCGGAGTTGTGTTGTTGATTTGTTGGGGGGGGAGATCTCGTGAACGACTGAAATTGGGTCTGTTTGGTACACCGGTTTGGCGGATTTGACTGGGTTGGGTTTTCTGGGGGAGAGGCGGTGGCGGGTGGCGGGATGCTGGGTAAGGTGCTGATGCGGATAGGGTTCGGCGAGGTTGGGTCTGTTTGGTAGTTCGATTTTGGGGGTTTGGGGCTGGGTTGATGGGTTTTTTTGACCCAATGAAGGACCGACCAGTCGGTTGTATACACAAAGCTAGAAAAGGAGAACAATCATGAAAGCAGCAGTCATTCACGAGTTCGGCGACGCCAACGTTCTCACGTATGAGGAGGTTCCGACGCCCAAGCCGAAGCCGGAGAAGCCGGGCTGGTGACTAGTCGAGGGGGCGGACCTTGACTCCATCGTCGATGGCATCGTCGGGGTGCGTCACGACGATCTCGCCTTCCTCGATTCCGGCAAGCACTTGAGCGGAGAGCCCGTTGCGGCGGCCCAGCTGAACTTCTCGCCGGCGCGCGAGGCCGTCCTCCACGACGAACGCCGCCCAGCCCGAACCGTAGCGAAACAACGAACTGGCTGGGATACGGAGAATGTCATCCTCCTCCCAGAGCACGAAGCGCGCCTCGACGCGATAGCCGTCGCCAAGCCGCTGCCACTTTTCGGGCGGCGAGATGATGCTGGCAATCACCAGCACGCGCTGCTCCTCAACGCCCAGGGCGGAAATCTTCGTGAAGCCCACGGGTTCGACCGACCGCACACGTGCTTCGAGCGGTTCGTCTCCGCCCCAGCGTTCGAGGAGCGTCTTGACGCCGGGAACGATCTTTACCGCGTCGGCGGATAGCGCCTCGACTTCGACCTCGAGTCCACGCGGATCGCCGATCTCAAGCAGGGCTTCACCGGGCTGGACTACGCCTTCACTCTCGTGGATGATCTTCAGGATACGACCGGAAACCGGGGCGCGAATGGCCACAGTCTCGGCGGGCTGGCCGGTCCCTTGGGCGGCTGAGTGCCTTAGCGCCGTGCGGGCCGCCTCTACCTCATACCGGGCGACTTCGACGGAAAATTTCGCGGGCCGCAGGGTGGCCTCGGCGCGCCGCCAGCGCGATTCGGTTTGCTGAAAATCTTGCTCGGCAATCGTGGCCGCGGCGCGCAGCTCGCGAGCGCGAGCAAGCTGGCCGGTCCAGTAGCGGGCGTCGGCTTCGGCGGCGGCGGCATTTTCCCGCGCGGCGCTCAACGAGGCCCGCGCACCGGAAACCCGCGCACTTGCCTCGGCGCGGCTGCGCGGATCGAGCACCCGTGAGCGCAAGGGATCCAGACGCAGCAGAACCTTTCCCTTCGTCACCGAGTCGCCGACATCCATCTCAACACGGCGGGAATAGCCGGCGATCGGCGCGGAGACAACATAGCGGTCGATGACGCGCGTTTTGCCTTCTTCGTCGACGGTGACCCGCATGGGTCCGCGTTCGGCTCGGGCGACATCGACCAAGAGCGGTTGCTCACGAAAACCCCAGAGGATGGCCGCCACGATCGCGGCGGCAACCACGGCCCACGCTAGTTTTTTAACCCACTTCATGGCCGGCCTACTCCTTTGTCTTCAGTACGGCGACCAAATCCAGGTGATCGAGCCTGCTTCTTACCATCAGAGCAGAAATCGCCGCGGCGGCCAACACCACCGACGCCGCAAAGGCATAGGTGCTGGGATCGATGACAAGCGGGAACCGGAACAGGTCGGTCTGCAGGCTGTCGATTACATAGGCACAGAGACCGCGCCCGAGCAAGAAGCCCAGCGGGATCGCGGCGATAGTCAGTACAGCGAGCTCGCCGAGCAGGATATAGGAAATCTCCCCGCGCGTGAATCCGAGCACGCGCAGGCTGGCCAGTTCCCGGGCGCGCTCCGACAGCGCGATGCGGGCGCTGTTATAGACGACACCAAAGGCGATGCTTCCGGCGAAGAGAGTGATAAAGAAAGCGAAGGTGAGGAGCTGGTTCGCCATGGTTTCTTCTAAGTTGCGAAGGGCGTTGCGGCTTTCGGTCACGCCCGCGACCCGAGGCGCCTTCTTCAGAGCGGCGTAGATCTCTTCCGCATGCAGCTCGTCCGCGGCGAGGTAGACGCCGGAAATCGCATTGCCCTCGCGCATCATGCGGTTGAGGGCATCGATCCGCATGTAGGCCCCAACGCCCATGTACTGTTTGGTCATGGCGGCCACTCTGGCCCGGCGGACCGGCCGTTGCCCCTCAAGCACCTCGACGGTCACTTCATCCCCTGGCTTGAGATCGAGGATCTCGCCGAGGTAGCCGGACATCACCACGCCCGACGGCGGCAGTTCCACCTCGTGCAGATTGGTATCGAGCAACCGGTAGAGATCGCCGCCCGGCTCGACGCCCTCGATGACGGTGCGGTAGGTGCGATGTTGGGAGCGCAAGCGAACCGGCACGGAGCGGAACACCTGTCCGTAGTGCGCCCCCGGCAGGCTCAGCAACTCCTGAAGCACTCTTCGGGAAGTCGGCTCGACAAAGGTCACGGTCATGTCAGCCCGCTGGGATAGAACGAACTGAAAGCGGATCATCCAATCCACGGCGTCGCCGAAGAAGAATCCAACCATCAGGATGGCGGTGGCGAATGCGATGCCCAGGCTCACGAGGAAGGACTTGCCGAGATTGCGCTCAATGTTGCGCGCGATCATGCGAGTCGGCTGCGCCAGCCAGCGCTTCAAACCCAGCCGCTCGATCAGAGTCTCGCGATACGTCGCCGGAGGCTCGGGACGCATGCCTTGCGCCGGAGGGCCCGAGACGGCCTTGCGCACGGCATAGAGGGTTCCGCTCAGAGCCGCCGCGGCGCTGACCAGGGCCGCGATCAGGCCAATCCTCGGATCGACGCTGAAACGCAGGAACGGAAACCGGTAGAACTCCATATACATTGAGCCCATTCCCTGACCGAACCGGGCGCCGGCGATGATCCCTCCGGCGACGCCGACGGCGGTGATGGCAAGCACGATTTTCGAGTAGTGCCAGGCGACGGCGGCGTTGGAGTAGCCGAAGGCCTTGAGAGTGGCGATTTGCTCGCGCTCGGTCTGCACCAGGCGTGTAATGACGACGTTCAAGAGAAAGGCCGCCACCGCCAGGAAGATGACCGGATAGATGGTGGCCATTTGTTCGAGCTGGCGAAATTCTTCCGAGAGAAAGCGGTGCGAGATCTGATCCTTGCGGGCATAGGCGCCGAGGCCGCCGTAGCGTTCGAGTAGATCGTCGACGCGATCGAGCACTTCCTCGATTTGCGCACCGGCGGAAAGCGAGAGAGAGACGTTGTTAAACGCGCCGTCCATGTCATAGGCGGTCGCCAGAGGCTTCCGGCGCATCCAGAGAATGCCGTAGCCGGCGAAGTCGGGGATCATGTCGCCGGGAGATCGGGGACAGCTCCCGAACCCCTCGTTATGCCCCCGTGACGCGGGTGTTGGCGGCGGCCAAGAAATACTGTACTGCACTGATTTATCATGACTTGTCAGTATTTTCTGTCCGAAAATGGCTCCCTCTCCTTTTCCCTCCGACCTCGCCTAAAGGGAGTTCGGGAGCTGTCCCCGATCTCCCTCGTTCTCCGTCGTTCTCAAAAGTCGTAGCCTGTCCCCGACTTCCCCCCCCGACTTTCCCGACTTTCCCGATACTCAATCTCCTCCAAATCTGCATATCTGATCTTGCCTCCCTGTCGTAGCTTCGCTAGTAGCTGCCGCAAGACCTTCTCCGCCGGCTCGTCTAGCCATGACTCGGAAGACAGAAAATCGGCGAGATCCGGTGCGGCCTCATCACCGTACGTCTGCAGGCATGCAAGAGTGCAAACAAAGCGCACAACGCTCTTGGCGCTCCTTGCCTTCTGAAGCTCCGTCCGAAGAACCGCCTCGACTGACGGAAGGGCTCGCTGGAGCAGCACAAACGCCAAATCTAAATAGAGTCCTTCCTTCTCGACGATCTGAGCAGCCACCGGACCTATGTCCTCTTCGTTCAAGGCCGGATCTGCGAGCAGCATGTACTTCTCGAAATGAAAAGCTCCATCTGCGACCTTAGTAGACGGATCACTCAGTACAGGCCATAGTTTTTCTAGTACCGCAACAACTCGTTTTGAATGATCCTTTGCAAACTCCTGATCATATTCAGTGGCCTCGCCGCCCACACGACGCCCGAAGTACTCGCCAAGCCGTAATCGCAACTTGCAATTCTGCTCGAACTTGGCGGCAAGCAGAATGCCCCCACCCGCCAAAACCACCCCGTGCTTACTAAACACATTTCGCTGACTCGGGTGTATCCTGCTCACTTTCTCGCGCCAAGCAGCGCATGCTTCAGGGACGGCGGCGCTCAGCAGGAGGTTGGGGGACGAGGTCGGGCCGCTTCGCCTGATGTCCGCCGATGCTCCGGAACAATACGAATTTGCAACCATCACGATAATACAGAAAACACCCTGCAGTGACTTCTGACGTCGGTATCTTCGCGGTGATGCCAACCCTCTTAGGCGATATGACAGCCGGAACTTCGGGTCCTGATGGACCATGGCCTACTCCTCTTCCTGATTCAGAAATTGCCTTACTTGTTCGGAATCGAGGCTACCACCCTCAACCTCCAGTCGTCTGTTGCGGTCGAGGAGATCGGGGACAGCTCCCGAACCCCTCGTTATGCCCCCGTGACGCGGGTGTTGGCGGCGGCCAAGAAATACTGTACTGCGCTGATTTATCATGACTTGTCAGTATTTTCTGTCCGAAAAGGGCTCCCTCTCCTTTTCCCTCCGACCTCGCCTAAAGGGAGTTCGGGAGCTGTCCCCGATCTCCCCCCGATCTCCCCGTCCCCGATCTCCCCAGACGAGGACCGCGGCGGCGGCAAGCGCGCCGAGCAGAAGCGGGGTCGCCGGATGGGGCGATTGGGTTTGTTTGGTCATCGGGTTATCCGTGGATTGCGGTTGTCGTGTTTGGTGTTTCGTTTTGGTGAAGCGATGGCTGGCGTTCGTTTTCCCGCCTGGTTGGTAATCGGCGCGGGCTTGTTGGCTGGTCTTTTCGTGCCGCTGCTGAAGTATGGCTCGCGCTCTGTGACTCGATGCCGTTCATCCCGGCAAGCAATAGGGTGGCTGTCCCTCGAATACGTGAAAATGTAAAGTACTGAATCATAATGACTTCTGCGGAGTTAGGGTGACTGTCCTTCTGCGGAGTTAGGGTGACTGTCCCTCCCCTCAAACCCTCGTCCCTCAAACCCTCAAACTCCGTCCCTCAAACTCCCCTCAAACTCCCTCAAACTCCTCGAACCTCTCGAACTCCGACTTTCCCCGACTTTCCTTGTCCCCGACTTTCCCTTTCAGGCGATCGAGGGCGGCTTGGGCACGGTCGTGACCTAGGGTGGTGGCACGTCGATAGAACCTCTTGGCGCGTGTGACATCTATGGTGCCGGCAATACCCCGCTCATAGAAGAATGCCACATTATAAGCGGCTGCATCAACGCCATGTCTCGAAGCTCTTTTGTACCAATAGAGGGCACGTTTTGGATTCCTCCGGACGCCCTCGCCCCGGCTGTAACAAACACCAACTGAGAACATAGCTTCCGGTTCACCCAGGTCAGCCGCTTTTTGGTGCCACCGGAAGCCCGCCTTGGGATCCTTTGCGATACCCTTTCCATATCGGAAACTATGCCCTAGGACATGCATCGCTTCTCTGGAACCTTCGATAGCAGCTTCCTGGCAAAGGGCCGTCGCTTTCCGATAGTTCTTGCGAACCACCTTGCCCTCCTTGTAGGACAACGCGAGTTCGTACTTGGCGTCAGTGAGTCCTGCCTGGGCGGCTGCTTGGAAGCACCGAACAGCCGCAGATAGGTCTACAGTTGTACCGTACCCAAATTCGAGGTACTGACCAAGTTCCATCTGGGCCCTTGCGTGTCCCAAGTCAGCGGCCTGGCTCAACATGGCAAAGACATCCTCGGGTGGAGCATCGGATCTCCGCAGCCGGACAGCTTCCGCGTAGAGTGAGCTGCCGGTTGGCTTTTGCGTTTTGTTCCGCCTGGAAGTCACAGCCGATCTCCTCGGAGTGGACTACTCGTCCTTGGGACGTTTCGGAGGGTAAGGTCCTTTGTGTCCAGGAGGCCTTCGTCGTGGCGCTCGGCGACGCACGTCACCGTCTTCTCCGCCCTGATCCCGCCGTCTCCGTTCGTTTCCTCGTTCATGACGCGGCTTATTGGACTTCCTCTTATTCTTGCGGTGGTCAGCGCTCTGAGGTGCAGGCTGTGACTTAGGAACCACCTCTTGGCGTTCCTGCTCGCGCTGCTGCTGTTCAAATTTTTCCTCCCGCTCTCTTACCTTTCGCTCGAACTCAATCTCGTCCGGGCCACCTGCCTGTGCCGGAGACAACAGCACGCCAACGATTAGTCCAAGGCCCCGTACAACCGCGCCACCAAGTCCTGGCGAACCTCCAGGGGCTGGTGGACCCTTTGGAGGAGGTGGAGCAGTCTTCGGTACGCTTTCGATCAGAGGTCGAACAACCTTGTCGACTGCCGCCATGTCAATGACAGCGTCTACAGGAGCACGACCATCCGGGTCCACGTACCTCAGGGGACTATTATCAGCATAAGCGTACGCGTTCCAGAATTGTGGGTTCGCGACCGATGCAGCGGCATTCTCCGGGTCGACGCTCAGGAACCGGCCCATGGGGCTGGAGTAGTAGCGGGCGAGGAAGTAGTCAAGCTGGGATTCGGTGTCTCGTTCCTTGCCGCTGAAACGGTGGCGGTCGTCGAGGGTGGAGGTGGAGCCGGTGCCGTGGTTGCCTACGGTCGAGGGGACCTCTTCGCCGAAGGGGAGGTAGTCGCGGCGCTCGATTTCGGCCCCAATGGCGTCGGTGACCAGGCGCGTTGAGCCTAGGTGATCGACGGTGGGGTAGTGCGTCCCCGGGTCCGAAGGCGCGACGGTCGAATACTCGGCGGCCAGCTTGCCGAAGGCGTCGTAGACGTAGATGCCGGTCTTCGACGGCGCGATCTTCTTGACGCGGTTGCCCTGCCCGTCGTACTCGTAGGTCGTGGTGACGGCCGAGATCGGGTCGAAATAGCTGGTTTGGTGATTGTTGGCGTCGTAGACGAGAGTCTCGTTCAGCGCGGTCGCGATCTGATTGCCAGCGCTGTCGTAGTTGGTTCCGGCGAGAGTGATCTGGTTATTCGCCGTGCTGAAGGCCGCGAGCGTGCCGGGCATGAGCGGCGAGGTCGGCAGGCCCGAGTTGGCGATGACGGCGCGGTTGCCGTAGGGGTCGTAGTCGTAGGTGCGCGACCAGTTGGCTCCCGCTGCCTCGTTCGCGGTCAGGATGCGGTTGACCGGGTCATAGGTGTAGTTCTGCACGAGCGCGGTGAGGCCGGGCGGGGTGATGGTTTGCGAGCGGACGTTGCCGTTATTGTCGTTGGCACCTGGACTGGATTCGTAGGTGAAGTTGAGCAGGAGCTTGTTGGTGGCGCCCGGAGTGGTGCCGAGGCCGATTTGCGTGGGCTGGAGGCGGTTGTTGAAATTGGTGGCCTCGTGCAGTCCGTTGCCGAGGGTGAGCTTGTCGGCGGCGCCGTGCGGGGCGTAGGTGATGCCGGAGGCGTAGGGCGCGGAGGTGCCGTCGTTGGTGACATCGGTGATGCGTCCGGCGGCGTCGTAGCAGGACTTGGCGGTGAAGCCCGAGGGGTATTGCTGGGTCTCGAGTCCTCCGCCCAGGTTGTAGGTGTAGGCGAAGTTGTACTGGAAGCCGCCGGTCGCCTGGTGGCTGGCAAGGATACGCCCCAGGAGGTCGAAATCGGTGAAGTTGGTGGCCGAAACCGACGACCCGACGCCGGTCAGCCGGGCGATGGAATTCGGGATGGCCGGGGATGGATTCGCGCAGGCGCCGGTGGCCGGATCGTAGACTTTGCCCTCGTAGCAGAAAGCGACCGGCTGCGTCGTCCCATCGGTGTAGCTGGTCGAGATGGGGCGGTTGCGAGTGTCGTAGCCGGTGGTGGTGGTGATGTTGCGGGCGTCGGTTTTGGTGAGCAGATTGCCGTTGTTGTCGTAGACGAAGCTGGATGTGTTGCTCTCGGGGTTGGTGGCCGAGATGAGGCGGCTGAGCGAGTTGTAGACGAAGGTGCGCGTCTGCGAGGTCTGGCTGGCCTGGGTCAGATTGCCGAGCGTGTCGTACTGGTAGGAGGTGGAGTATCCCAGCCCGCCGGGATCTTCGACGACCTGAGTGAGCTGGCCGAGAGCGTTGGTGGTGTTTTGGCGCGACTCGCCCGCCTCGTCGGTGACGATGGTGACGTTGGCGTTGTAGCCCGTGGTGGCGACCGATCCGTCGGGATGGGTGACGCTGGTGACGCGTCCGAGGGCATCGTAGTCGGTGGTGGTCCAGTCGGAGGCGGAGGAGCCGACGAAAGGATTCGAGGTTCGGTCGACGCGGCCGAGGCCGTCGTATTCCTGCTGCGCTCTGACGGCGCCCAGGGGGCCGCTGTCCTGACGGGATTCGATCTGGCGCCCGAAGCCGTCTCAGAACGGCAACTTTCTTTTCTGCCGTGTAGTGCTTCCGTTGTTTTCTGATGCGTCCTCTCCGTTAGCTTAACGGCGGAACGCTTTCTCCATTTCCGGCTGAGGCGGGACATTATAAGCATGCCTTTTTAGGGCCAGTCGCTTCGATTAACGTCCCGGCACCGAGCGGAACTCGAAGAGATTGCCCGCTCGCGGGCGCTCCCGGCTGGTTTTGTGCCGCGGGCCAAGCCTTTTCGCTGGAAGTATTCGCAGCCCTCACACCGCATCCGCCATGCTGAAACTGTCTCCGCGACAGTCCGCTAGTAGACGGTGTGGCCGGCGAGTTTTGCTTTGGCGGGCGATACGCCGGCGGCGCCGAAAATTCGATGGAAGGCGGCGACGGTGACGGCGGATGGCTTGAAGTTGCCGAAGCGATAGCCCTTGGCGATGGCCAGGGGCGTCCAGCCGTATTTGTTTTGCTTGTTCCAGACAGTCATATCGGCGCCGTTTTCGGCCAGGAACTCGACGACGGCGGGAAGGTTTTTGTAGGCGGCGCCGTGCATGGCGGTTTCGCCGTTGTCGTCCACGGCGTTGATGCCGGCGCCGAGGTCCAAGGCGACCCGCACGGCTTCCAATACTTCGCTCTCCGTTCCGGCGTCCTCGCCCGGTGAGCGGGTGCCGAGTCCGGCGGCGGCCATGAGGGGCGTACTGTTGTCTTCGTTCCCCAGCAGGGGATCGGCGCCTAAGGCGGCGAGGGTCCGCATGAATTCGGCGTCGGCGCTTTGGGCGGCGAGCAGGAAGGGGGTCGCGCCGCGCTTATTGAGGCGCGTGTTGCCGAGGTTGATGTTATTCGCCATGCGGGCGTTCAGGTTCGCTCCGTGAGCGGCCATCTTTTTGACGAACTCGATGCTATCCATGCCGCCGGAGCCCTCGGGAGCGGGGTCGTTGTCGCCGACTCCGGGCTTGCGGACGACCGCCAGGGCGTGGAGAACGCTGTAGCCAGGCAGGCCGGCGTTGGGGTCGGCGCCGGCTTCGAGCAGCATGGCGGCGAGTTCGAAGTGCGCATTCGTGGCGGCTAGCAGCAGCGCGCTTGTGCCGGCGCGGGGGCTCTTGCGAGGCGCGTCGCGGGGCTGGGTGGTTTCGTTCACATCGGCCCCGGCTTCGATGAGAGCTTGCACAACGCCGATGCGGCCTTCGCGGACGGCGAAGAGCAAGGGCGTGAAGCCGGATTGGAGGGGCGTGCGGAAATCCGCGCCGGCTTGGATGAGAGTCCGGACGACCTCCGTATGACCCTCGGCGGCGGCCCATATGAGGGCAGTCTGTTTTCGATAGGCTTCTTTGCTGTTAGGGTCGGCGCCGTGTGCGAGGAGGGCTTTGACGGCCGCGAGTTTGCCGGTGCGGGCGGCGGTCATGAGAGCGGTTTCCCCGCCGCGAAGGGCGCTGTCGGGGTCGGCGCCGGCCTCGAGGAAGAGTCGGATCATGGCGCCATTGCCGTTTGTGCAGGCCAGCGAGAGCGGCGTTACGCCGTAGCGGTTGGCGGCTTCGATGCCAGCGCCTTTTTGGAGCAGGGTTGTGGCTGTCTCGAAGTCGTCGTGGTAGGCGGCCCAGTGCAGAGCCGTCGTGCCGTCGAGCTGGGGCGTGTTAACCTCGGCGCCTTGTTCGAGCAGGGCGCGAAGGGCGGAGATGTCTCGTTCTTCCGCGGCGTCCGCCAACGGGGAGCTGGAACCGGCGATCAGGCAGAGGGCGGACAGCGCCGAAGCCACTGTGTAGCTGACCCATCGTTTGAGATGCATGGCGATCGCTTCGGGCCGTGCGGGCCAGCTACACGGAAAGGAGTTCATCGACCTTGCCCTGGCTGTCAGCGAAGGAATCGAGGCGGACACCGACTTTTTCGAGCAGCGTGAGATGAAGGTTGGCGAGCGGCGTGGGCTCGGCGTAGCGGATGTGGCGGCCTCCCTTGAGCTTGCCCGCCGCGCCGCCGGCGACGAGAATCGGCAGGTTCACGTGGTTGTGAACATTGGGGTTGCCCATGCCGCTGCCGTAGAGAAAGAGGGAATGGTCGAGCAGCGTGCCGTCGCCTTCGGGCGTGGCCTTGAGCTTCTTGAGGAAGTAAGCGAAGAGCGAGACGTGGTAGGCGTTGATCTTAGCTACCTTGGCAATTTTTCCCCCATCGCCGCCATGATGGGTAAGAGGATGATGGGGATCAGAGACGCCGATCTCGGGATAGGTTCGGTTACTGGTTTCGCGAGCGAGCTGGAAGGTAGTGACTCGGGTGACGTCGCCTTGCAGGGCCAGGACCTGAAGGTCGAACATGAGCCGGGCGTGGTCGGCGTAGGCGGCGGGGACACCGACGGGCCGGTCGAGGTCGGGAAGCATGTTGTCGGCTGTTTGGGCCTCAGCCCTCTGGATGCGGCGCTCGACTTCGCGGACGGTATCGAGATAGTCGCTGACCTTGCCGCGGTCGCTGGGGCCGAGCTGGTTTCGGAGTCGCGAGATGTCCTCCTTGATCCAGTCGAGCAGGCTGGCGCGTTCGCGCAGCGCGGCGCGGCGGTCCGCGACGCTGCCGCCCTCGCCGAAGAGGCGCTCGAAAACGACGCACGGGTGGGCTTCGGAGGGGAGCGGCGTCGTGGGGGATGACCAAGAGAGATTGTTCTGGTAGACGCAGGCAAAGCCGTTGTCACACTGGCCGACCATCGAGACCAAATCCATCGAGAGTTCGAGCGACGGGAGCCGGGTTTCCTGACCGATTTGCTGGGCGGCGATCTGATCGACGGTTGTGCCGAGATAGTAGTCGGTGCTCTCGGTCCACTTGGCTTTGGCGGCGCTGAGAAAGGCGGCGTTGGAGGTGGCGTGCGTGCCGGGATAGGCGTTCTTCAACTCCATGTTGGTGATGGCGGTGACGTGGTCGCGCACGGAGGCCAGCGAGCTGAGGCTGGGCGAGAGTTCGGACAGGTCGTTTTCACTGCGCGGAGTCCAGCGGGTGATGTCGGACCCCATCGGCATGTAGACGAAGCCGAGGCGAGGCAGTGGCCGGGCGGGAGTGGCGGCTTGCGCGGTCATGGCCGGGACCATGGCGTCCAGGAGCGGGAGGGCCAGTGTGGCGCCGGCGCCTCGCAGGAATGTCCTTCGCGGGAGAGACTTTTTCGTCAGGATCACTGGGACCTCCTCATTTGAAACGGTACGCTCGCCGTGATTCCTATGATAAGCGAAGAAAGACGGTAATCGCCGTCGCGGGCGTGGCGGAGAATTTTTCGAATGGCCGGGGCGTCGTAGTGTTCGATGCCCCGGCCCAGGGCGTAAGTGAGAAGCTTTTCCGTCACGACGCCGGCGAAGATTTCGGGGCGGTTCGGGAGCGCCTGCTCGAGCCCGGAGACGCCGTCGAAGCGGCTGCCGCCGGGAAGGCCTCCGGAAGCGTCGATGTCGATGGGGTGGCCGGCCTCGCGGGCGCGCCAGCGGCCCACGGCGTCGTAGTTTTCGAGTGAGAAGCCGGCCGGGTCCATGAGCTGGTGGCAGCCAGCGCAGGCGGGGTTGTCGCGGTGCTCGGCGAGCCGTTCGCGCATGGAGAGGCCGGCGGCGACCTTGTTATCTTCGAGCTCAGGCACATTGGCGGGCGGCGGGGGCGGCGGGATGCCGAGCAGGTTGTCGAGGACCCACTTGCCGCGAATCACCGGCGAGGTTCGTGTGGGGTAAGACGTCACGGTGAGGATGCTGCCGTGGCGGAGGAGCCCGCCGCGCTTGCTGTCGTCGCCGAGTGAGATGCGGCGGAAGCGGCTGCCGTAGATGTGCGGGATTTCGTAGTGCTTGGCCAGACGCTCGTTGACGAAAGTGTAGCCGGCGTCAAGCAACTCGAGAACACTCCGGTCCTCACGCAGGATGCTCTCGAAGAAGAGTTCGGTTTCCTGACGGAAGGCTTGGCGGAGGTTGTCGTCGAAGCCGGGGAAGCGGCGCATGTCGGGGGTGATCGACGCGAGGTTGCGCAGGTAGAGCCACTGCGAGGCGAAGTTGGTGACCAGCGATTGTGAGCGTTTGTCAGCCAGCATGCGGCGGGCCTGTTTTTCGAGTTGAGCGGGCTTGCCGAGGTCGCCGCGGATGGCGGCGTCGAGCAGTTCGTCGTCAGGGATGCTGCTCCAGAGGAAGAACGAGAGGCGCGAGGCTAACTGCACGTCGCTGACGCGGAAGAGGAATTCCGGGCTGACGAGCAGGGCGCGCAGGGCCATTTCGATTCCTGCCTCGAAGGCGTCGTTGGGCGCCCCGCCTCGTGCCCCTGCATTGGTTCGTGCCTGGCGGTAGAAGTCGAGGGGACGTGCGAGGTCGGCATCCGTGACGGGCCTGCGATAGGCGCGGTGCATGAGGGTTTCGATAATGCGTTTGGCGCAGGTCTCTTGCTCGTCTGGTCCGGCGGGCCGGCAGACGAATATGCGCCGGCGGCTCGGGGTTTCGCCAGAACCCTTCGCATCGTAGGGACCGAGAATCGAGATCGAATAGAGGGCCGGCTGGATGCGCGGGTGCCGGTAGAAGTTGAAGTGCGCCTCGTAGGGCTGGCGGGCGGTCTCGAGGAGCGCCGTGGGCTTTTTCAAAAATGTCGCGGCGATTTCGTGGGGGCCGGCTTTGACCGGGACGCGGACCTTCAGGTGCTGGTCGGCGGTGCGATGATCGTCGCCGCGTGGTGGAGGCTCGATGGTGAATAGCCCAAGGCGTTTCTTGTCCAGGAGGAGTTCGATCTCGTGGGGCTCCCTGAGGCCCTCAATGTGCTCGTTGCGGTCTCGCGCCAGACGAACTGAGATTTCGTATTCGGCGTCAAGCGGGAAGGTATAGGGGACGATGGCGCCGCCGCGGGTGCCCAGCGGGAGGCCCTCGAAGTGTTTCTCTTGCGTGAGGTCGGGCGGGATGCGGATGGTGTCGCCGCCAGGTGAGCGGGCAGGGCGTCCGACGGCCAGGCGGCTGATTTTTTCGGCGGCTGAGATGTAGCGTTCGAGGAGCATCGGCGAGAGTTCGCCGACGGTCACATTGTCAAAGCCATGGCTGGATTCGTCGCTGGGAAGAAGGGCGGCCGCGTCGATATCGAGTGCCAGAAGATCACGGATGGCGTTGCCGTATTCGGTTCGGTTGAGGCGGCGGAAGGTATCGGTTCGGCCGGGATTGGGGTGGGCGGCGGCGGCGCTGTCGAGCGAGGATTCCAGCGACTTCACCGCGGCGTTATAGGTGGCCTGGCCGGGGCGCGGCAGTCCGGCGGGCGGCATCTGCCGGGCGCGCAGGCGGCGCACGACTTTCTCCCAGATTTCAGGGTGACGCTCAATCGGTTGCCGGCTGATGGTGTCGAGAGTGAGCCCGGCTGTTTTCGTTGTGGCGTTGTGGCAGCCGATACAGTATTGATCGGCGAGGGAGCGCTCGGGGGAAAGTGGTGGATCTGACGCGGCTCTGGCGAGAGAGGCGAGGGCGACGAGAACGACCGGCGTCCAGTAGCGCATCCACGTTGCCCAGCGGGTCATCAGATCAGCCCCCCCCCCACACATATTATCAGGGAGTGCTTCGAAGGGGACGCACCGCCCGCTGGACATTCCGCTCCCCAACCGGTAACGTCGTAGGACCACCTTGCCGACCGCACGTCCCCAGTGGTTTTCCATCATCGCGCCGGGAATTTTTCTCGCGGCCACCGGCGTCGGGGCCGGGGACTTGCTCACCGCGAGTCTGGCCGGCTCGGAAGCGGGTCTGTCGCTTCTCTGGGCTGTTCTCGCCGGCTGCGTCCTGAAATGGACCTTGAGCGAGGGCGTCGCGCGCTGGCAGCTGGCCACCGGCACGACGCTCCTCGAAGGCTGGATCTGGCGGCTGGGCAACTGGATCCAATGGGTTTTTATCGCCTATCTCGGCCTCTTTACCCTGGTGGTTGGAGGTGCGCTGATGAGCGCCTGCGGTGTCGCCGCCAGCGGATTCTTTCTCTTGGGCGAGCCGGCGACATCGAAGATCATCTGGGGCGCTCTGCATTCCCTGGCTGGATACGTTCTGGTTCGCTACGGCAGTTTCCGGCTCTTCGAATGGCTGATGTCGGTTTTCATTGGCATCATGTTCGTCACCGTCCTTCTTACCGCCGTTCTGATCCAGCCCGATTGGACCGCCGTCGCCCGCGGACTGATCCCTTCCATACCGGCGACGGGCGACGCGCAATGGCTGCTCGCTGTCATGGGCGGCGTCGGCGGCACGGTGACGCTGCTTTCCTACGGATACTGGATTCGCGAAAAAGGCCGCCACGGTCTCGACGACGTGCGGATCTGCCGCCTCGATCTGACAGCCGGCTATGTCGTCACCGCGCTGTTCGGCTTGGCCGTCATGATCATCGGCTCGCGCGTCGAAATCATGAATCAGGGCGCGACGCTGGCGCTCGATCTTGCCCAGCAACTGGGCCACATCCTCGGCGCGCCAGGGCGCTGGCTCTTCCTGGCCGGTTTCTGGGGCGCTGTCTTTTCGAGCCTGCTCGGCGTCTGGCAGAGCCTGCCCTATCTTTTCGCCGACTTCATGGATCTTCGATCCCGAGCCGCGCCCGGCGTGCGCCGCGAACACGACCTGGCGGCCACCAAGGCCTATCGCGGGTTTCTGCTCACCATCGCCACCGTGCCGCTTATCCTCCTGCTCTCGCCGGTCCGCCAGATCCAGCTTGCCTTCGGCATCGTCGGCGCGCTATTTCTGCCCTTGCTCGCGCTCACGCTGCTAATTTTAAACAATCGCCGGAGCTGGGTTGGGTCGGACTTTCTGAGCCGCTGGCCGCAGAATCTCGTGCTAGCCCTCAGTCTGGTCTTCTTCGCCTGGCTGGGAGCTCAGACCATCGCCGAGGGTTTTTCCGCTCTCTTCACGGGCGGCTAGTGGACTGTCCCAGAGTAACCTTCTTAGTGAAAGCGGCGTCTATACAGTATGCCCTTTCAAGCCGAACCAATCGCTTTGGACGAGAAAGAACGGTCTGAGTTGGAAGAGATCGGCGGCTCGCAGTCGCTGCCGGCCGGGTTCGTGCTACGAGCCAAGATCGTGTTGTTGTTGAGCGGCGGCTGGTCGTATGCACGCCTAGCCGACAAACTCGACACCTCGGCGCGTACCGTGGGGAAATGGAAGCGCCGCTTTCTCCAAGCCCGACTCGATGGGCTCGAAACCGAGCGGCCCGGTCAAGCGCCCTCCAAGCTGAGCGTCAAGCTGCGCGCTCGGATACTCAACGCCACGCGCCGCAAACCCCGAGACGGTTCCACCCACTGGTCCTGCCGCAAACTCGCCCGTCAGCTCGCGCTAAGCAAGACGATGATTCATCGCGTTTGGCGGGAAGCCGGCCTGCAACCGCATCGTTTGGAACGCTACATGGCCTCCAACGACCCGGACTTCGAGCGCAAGGCGGCCGACATCATCGGGCTCTATCTCGACCCGCCCCGGCACGCCGCCATATTCTGCGTTGACGAAAAGACCGCCATGCAGGCCCTGGATCGCCGCGACCGTGTGCTGCCGCTCTCGCCCGGCCGGGCGGAACGGCACGGCTTCGAATACAAGCGCAACGGCACACTCTCGCTCTACGCCGCTCTGAACACCAAAACCGGCAAGGTGCAGGGCAAGACCGCTCGGCGACACACCAGCAAGGAGTTCGTGAGCTTTCTCGCCGACATCGTCGCGCCCTACGAGGCCGAGCAGGAGATTCACATCATCTGCGACAATCTCTCCGCGCACAAGACGAAGAAGGTGGCCGAGTTCCTGCGAGCCCATCCCAACGTGCAGTTACACTGCACCCCGACCTATTCGTCGTGGCTGAATCAAGTCGAATTGTGGTTTTCCAAGCTGCAGAGGGATGTGATCACGCGCGGCATCTTCACCTCCACGGCGGACCTGGCCCGCAAGTTACGCCGCTACATCAACGCCTATTCCAAAGACGCCAAGCCCTTCCGCTGGAAATACTCCAACCCCGCGCGCCGCATCCGTCATGGTGTATCTTTCTCTGGGACAGTCCACTAGGTCGGCCGCTTTTTCAACTTCTACTCATTCTGCCCACAGGCCGCGTCGCGTCCGCACAACAGAGTGGTGCTGAGGAAGTAGCTGCATGCGCCGCTTGTAGTGGCATCTTGATGATCCCGGTGGTCATCTTCGTCTTGAACATTGCGCTTCTTGTATGGGTCGCCCGCGACGCTAAATCGAGAGGCATGGATAGCTCTGTTTTGTGGATGATCCTTGTAATGTTCACAAGCATCATCGGGTTGATCATTTACATCTTCGCGCGACCTCAGGGCAACCTTATTCAGTGTTCCAGCTGCAACAACAACAGGCTTCAGGCGAGTGCAAGATGTCCCCACTGTGGCAATGCGTAAAGCATCCGGCGACCTATTTGTTCGGAGTCGTTCTAATCGTTACACTGGCTACGATTGATTCCTTTCGACCCAGCGAGAACCAGGTAACCGCTCGTCTCTACATTCAAGCCGTGGAACTCTATCAACACTATGGTCGGAAGGCCCTTTCCTCTCATATCCGTTGTCGCTACATCCCCACTTGCTCCGAGTATTCTCGCGAGGCTGTCGGGAGACACGGAATCGCAGACGGCATAACCTTGAGCGTCAAGCGGCTACTCTCCTGTACTCGAGAAGTCAAGCCCGGCGCACGGGATATTGTTCCAATTGGCCGCCCGTAATTCTGTGACGACCAACCTCTCCATCCTGGGGCTACATGCAAAAGATCAAGCCGGCGACGATATCCAGAGGGTTCTAAGCGGGATGATCTCGGTTGTAGACGGCATTGGGGCCTTTCGAACCCATGCGGGCTCTGCCCACGGTGGAGGCGGACTCAGATACCGAGTCCGCGCGCGCCACGCCAAGCTCGTGGTAAACAGTGCTCAAACCTTGGCCCTGTTCTTGATAGAAACGTGGGAAGAACGCGAGAAAAAGCGACGCTAGGGTACACATGCGCACCAAGCTAGGTATAATATGTCGCAAGCCAAACGACGATGGATACTCTCTCGCGCGCGGAACGCAGCGAGCGGATGGGTCGGGTCCGGTCGAAGGACACCAAGCCGGAGATGCTCGTGCGGAAACTGACCCACGGGATGGGTTTCCGGTATCGGCTGCACGTTCGGGGGTTGCCGGGATACCCGGATTTGGTCTTCCCCGGTCGCCACAAAGTGATCTTCGTTCACGGGTGCTTCTGGCACCGGCACGGTAGCCGCTGCCCGCTCACGAGGTGGCCGAAGTCGAAATTGGAGTTTTGGAAACCGAAGCTGGAACAGAACCGGAGGCGCGACGCTCGAAATCGGCGGAAGTTGCGGAACCTGGGATGGAACGTACTGGTCGTCTGGGAATGTCAACTCAAGAATCGAACGGTTCTGGGGCGCCGTCTGCGATCGTTCCTCGAGGACGGAGCTTGAAGTCCGTTGAGTTGTTCACTGGCGCCGGCGGACTAGTATATCGTTTCATTAAACTGTACTCATGTCAGACGCGCTCTCCAGCGGCTCGAACTTCCTCCAGCGGTGAACGACGGGGGCGGCGTTGATCTCCGCGATCCCCTGCAGGATTCGTTCTCGAAGTTCCTCCCAGGACTCCACCCGGATTCGCTTCAAAAAAGTGCGCGCCATCTTCCCGAACAGCATCTCGACAATATTCAGCCAGGACCCGTGGGTCGGCGTATGCACGTATTTGAAGCGGTTCGGACGCGTCGCCAAATAGTCCTTCGTCTCCTTGGAAACGTGGGAGGAATGATTATCCAAGATCAATCGGATCGTGCAGTGGGCCGGGTAGGATTGGTCCAGATCCTTGAGCAGTAAGATGAATTCCCGGCTGCGGTGGCGCCGCTCCACCCGCGCTGTCACCCGACCGTCGTGCAAGTCCAGCGCCGCCAGAATCGAGCAAGTTCCCAGACGTTTGTATTCGTAATCTCGAGCCACGCAGGGATGCCGCCCCGCAGTCGGCGGCAGGTCCGGAGCGGTGTTGGCGATCGCTTGCACGCCGGGCTTTTCGTCGACCGAAACCGTAATCACGCCCGGCGATGGGCCGCCCTCGCCCGCGCTTTCATTCTGCAAGGCCACCTCGCGGTAGACCAGCAGCACCTGCCGCATCTTGGACTCAAAATCCGGGTCGCGGCGCTGCAAGTAGTACTTCACCTTCTCCGGGTGAAGAGGTTGCTCGGCCAGAATCCGATGGACGGTCGCCTTGGCCGCTTGGGCCAAGGCCGGATAGCCCGCTTCCACGGCATGCTGGCGCACGTGCCGGGCGAGCGCGCCGCGGGTCCAGAGCTCGGCGGCGTAACCGAGTTGCTTGGGTTTGCTACAGGCCAAGTGCACCACCCAGGCCTTGGCCTCTTCGCTGATGCGGGGTTCCCGGGGACGATGATAGGCATCCTTGAGCGCCGCTTCCACCCCCATGGCCAGGGCTCGCTCGATCCATTTGCCAACGCTTTTGCGCGTCATCTTCACGGCCCGCATAATCTCGGCGATCGTCTCGCCGCAATGATAGCGCCACAGAATCTCGGCTCTCTGCACCTCCCGAGCCGGAGCCTTACGCGAACGACGCAGCCGCTGCAGATGTTGCGACTCTTCGGGCGTGAGAAGCAGTTGGGGACGCTTCGATTTTCCTGCCATGCATCCAGCCTAGCAGGAAACATCCTCGTATCGATATGTTTTAATGAAACGCTATACTAGCACTGGGAATCGCCAAAGCAGGTTTCGAGAACGAGGCCATCATCGAGCGCGACCGGTACGCCTGCGATACCGTTCGCGAAAACCAGAGCCGCGGGCACCCTCTGGTCGCTGACTGGAGACTATACCCGGAAGATGTAACGCGGTTCGACTTCTCTATCTTTAGCGACGACGTGGACCTAATTGCTGGCGGGCCACCGTGCCAGCCGTTTTCCATCGGCGGCAAGCACGGCGGATATCGCGACTCCCGAGACATGTTCCCGCAAATCTTCCGCGCCGTCAGACAGCTTCGGCCTCGAGCGGTCCTGATCGAAAATGTCAAAGGTCTCTTGCGGAAGACTTTTGGGACTTACTTCGGCTACATCAAGCTTCAGCTAGAGCACCCCGATGTGGCGCAACGGGAGGGGGAGGATTGGAAGGATCATCTAGCTCGCCTTGAGCAGCAACACACGAGGGGGCGCCAGGACGGGCTACGCTACAACGTGGTCTGCCAGCTTGTAAACGCCGCTAACTACGGGGTGCCGCAGAAGCGGGAGCGCATTTTCATTGTTGGGTTTCGCTCGGATGTGGATGCTAAGTGGTCCTTTCCCGAGGAAACGCACTCACTCGATGCGCTGGTCTACGACCAATGGGTGACGGGCACGTACTGGGATAGAAGTCGGGTCGCTCGCCGGAATCGGCCTGGGATGCCTGATCGCGTGGCGGGCCGCGTCAGAAGACTGGACAACGCGTTGTTCGAGCCCGCGGGAAAACCCTGGCGGACTGTGCGGGAAACGTTGGAGGGTCTGCCTGATCCCGAGCGACAGCCACGAGAAGCGAGTCAGCACCTGAACCACCGCTTCATTCCCGGCGCCCGCTGCTATAAGGGGCACACCGGGAGTCCTTTGGATGAACCGGCCAAGACACTCAAGGCGGGTGACCACGGTGTGCCTGGGGGAGAGAACATGCTGCGGAGACCGGGCGGCGGCATCCGCTACTTCACGGTGCGGGAGGCCGCCCGGCTTCAGACGTTCCCCGATGACTACGTCTTCCATGGTTCCTGGTCCGAGACGATGCGTCAACTCGGAAACGCGGTTCCCGTTGACCTGGCGGTGGTGATGGCGACCGCGGTTGGACAGCGATTATCGGCTTTGCCATAATCGCTGCATGGCGGAGCCCTTCAACCCGCTTGACCTGCAACACCTGGCCGAGAGTATTCACGGGGCACTTCTGCGCCAGACGGCGCATCCCATGCCGCCTTCGGAACGCTTCGAGGGTCCGGGGATTTACGCGCTGTACTACACGGGCAACTCCCCTGCCTATCGCAAGATCGCCGAAGCGAACGGCGAGGGTCGATTCGAAGCCCCAATCTACGTAGGTCGAGCTGTGCGAAAGGGCGCACGCAAGGGCGGAACGCTTCACACGGCGGCTCGCGGAACCGACCTCTATAGCCGCCCGCGGCAGCACGCCCAGTCGGTCACAGAGGTAGAAAACCTCGACGTTGCGGACTTCCACTTCCGCTACTTGCTCGTGGAGGACATCTGGATACCACTCGGTGAGTCATTGATGATTGACAGATACGCTCCGGTCTGGAACAAGATCATCGACGGATTCGGCATCCACACCCCCGGCAAAGGGCGCAAGGATCAGGTAACGTCTTCCTGGGACACTCTTCATCCAGGCCGCGCCTTTGTCAAGAAGGTTGGGCTTCCGCCAAACCCGAAGGGGCCGGAAGACCTGATCGAAGAGGTCAAGGCCTACCTCGACAAGCCTTACGAAGAGCAGGAGTTGGAGGAGTTGAGAGAGGAAATTGAGGGAAACCCCGATTCTTGACCGTCGGGCGCCGGATCCTGCGCAATTTTCGCCGCGCCACCCATCGTGTGCCTGGTAGCGGCCGGTGTGCCGCACCTTCGCGCGCAGCGGGGGAACAACCGCCAACAAGTCTTCTTCAGCGATCTGGATCGTCGCTTCTACCTGACGCGCCCGCGGCATCATGCCGGGCGGCGCCAGGTAACAGCGAGGCAATAAACCGCGACGCAGCAGGTCGCAAATCTTCGAGGCGTCCAAGCGGTCATTCTTCTTCTTGCCGCAAGCGATCGCCTTGAGCATGGCCGGGTGGGCGACCTGCAACTCGACGGCGTGCGGCGCGGCGGGAACGGGCGGGAACCAGGGGGAAAACGAGGAGCAGGTACCCTGATTGCGGCTAAGCCATTATTATTCAGTACTTTAAATTTTCGACTGATCGAGTGACAGCCACCCTATTGCTTGCCGGGATGAACGGCCGTGAGTCACAGAGCGCGAGTCATGGATTCAGCAGGGGCACAATAAGGCCGGCCACCCCGCAGCGAAGGTCCTCCGTTCGGCCGCGGGCCGAGGGCGCTCTCCTTTTTCTACCGTCCTCGCACGGACAGGATAGCCGCCCGCCGCCTGCGATACATCGATTTTCGCAC
Organism: Bryobacterales bacterium; assembly: GCA_965238045.1. GTDB lineage: Bacteria > Acidobacteriota > Terriglobia > Bryobacterales > UBA6623 > CBDEGU01. The sequence continues at coordinate 156,938 of CBDEGU010000008.1, forward strand.
CGATCTCCGCACTGCTTGTGAGTTCAACTTGATTGCCGTCAGGGCAAGAGAACGTATACCATGGCGGACTCGGTCAGCCCAAATCGGAGACTCCCATGAAAATCGAACGCGTCGAAGTGCAAGTCGTGGCTCCTGAGGTCAAACGATATACATGGTCGCACGATCTGCCCGAGCAGTACATGACGAACACGATTCTGAGAATCTACACCGGCGACGGCGTGGAAGGCGTCGGCGGCGTTTCCAACTACACATCCCACCACCACGACCGTTACACGGCTGAGACACTGCGGCACATGACTCCCGGCCTCATCGGGAGGAATCCTCTCGAGCGGGAAGCGATCCGGTGCAGCCTGTGGTCGCGCGTCTTCCCGCTAGCTCCCGGCGCACTCGCCGTCATCGATATCGCGCTGTGGGACCTGCTTGGCAAGATCGCTGGCCTGCCCGTCTATCAACTGCTGGGCGGCGCGCGGGACCGCATCCAGTCTTACGCGAGCACGCCACTGCTCGAGGACGTTCCGGCCTATCTCGACTTCATCGACTCGATGCTCGAACAGGGCTTTCGCGCCATCAAGTTCCACGCCTGGTGCCTTCCCGGCAAAGATCTCGAGCTGTGCCGCGCGGCGCGTAAACACCATCCCGGCGCCGACATTGCGTTCATGCTCGATGCCGAGAACAACTACGACCGTCTCAGCGCGCTGCGGGTCGCGCGGGAACTCGAGGACCTCGAGTTCACCTGGTTCGAGGCACCGCTGCTCGACTTCGACCTCGAGGGTTACCGAGATCTGACGAGCAGCGTCAAGATCCCCGTGATCCCGTCGGGCAACTGGATCCAGGACCTGCCGGCCTTCGGCGAGGCGATCCGAACACGCGCCTGGCGGGCGGCGCGCACGGACGTGACCGTCTGTGGCGGCTTCACGCAGGCGCGCAAATTCTTGGCGCTCACCGAAGCCGCCGGCATCAACTGCGAGATCATGTCGTGGGGCAACACGCTGATCTCGGCGGCGAATCTGCACCTCATGCTCTCCACTCCGCACTGCACCTACTACGAACAGCCCGTCCCCTGCGATTCCTACGAATACGGGATGAAAGACGTAATCCGCACGCAGAGCGATGGGTTCGTCAAGGCCCCCAGCGGCCCGGGACTGGGGGTCGAGATCGATTGGGACGCGATGAACGAGGCGACGATCTTGTCGTTCAGTAACGAGTCATAGGAACCACGACGGGGAATTGCCCAGTTGACGGCCGTCGGCGACAATGGACCGGTGGAATCAGTCAGACCCCGCCTCCGCAGCTGGTCCAGTGGAAAATGTTAGCGACCTAAGGGGCACGTACCAGCACCCATGGAAACGAGGGGGGAACGAGGGAAACGAAGGACAAGGGAAACGAAGGACAGGCACCCTAGAGCATTTTCAGGAATGCCATGCACAACTCATAGGGGCTGCTGAGCATCGGCGCTTCGGCTAGGACGCATGCATCTTCGGATACGGGCTATGTCACCAGTGAAAATGCTCTAGCGTTGCCTGGGTGAGGTATCAACAGCTTTGGGCTCCAAAAAACTTTCGCGGGGAGCAGCGTCGGCCGGAGCGGCGTTCAGCCCGCTCCATCAACGCCTGCGATCGGATGGACGAGCCCTGGCGCCTGCCGGCGGAAGTAATTTGCACGGTTTAGGAAAAAAAGACGTGGTATTCGGAGCAGCGCGGGTGTATACTGTGGCCGTACTAGTGCCAAAATGGAAATCCTGGTTAATTACAAGATGGAAGCGAGCGGGCCAGTTATGTTGTAAACTTTTGTCCTGATGGCTGGCCGTCGTCACGGAAACACGCTGAGTGTCAGGAGTCGTCTGAACAAACAGAGGCCAGGATGAACGGAGACCCGACACAAGACTTTGTTGAGGCAATCGTCATCGTCCACAGCGATTCGGTGAAGCCCGAAGTCGCCTCCTGGTTTCGCCGGCGAAATTTCCAAGCCCTGCCCATGCGGGCAGGCTTTCTCATTACCGGTTCAGCCGCGACCTTCGGAGAGGTATTTCATACCGCCATTCAGGGTCGCTCACGGGACCAAGAGTTACCGGCGCCGGAGGGTATTCGCCACGCCGTCGACCGGATCACGATTCGACAAACCCCAGACTACACGGAGCAATAAGGAGGTTACCCCCATGCCACTCCTATTCGAAGCCAAGTCTAACGTTGCTGTGCCGGAAACGATTCACGGCTATGTATCCGTGCGCTCTCAGGGAGGCAAATCTCCCCTCCCGCTCAGATCTGTACCGAAGAGCGCCAAGAGATATCACGGCAAACCCGCCGATTTCAAACAAGCAACCAAGGCCGCCGAGTCTGCGGGGCTGAAACTGATTGCGGAAAGCCGTCTAGGCTTTGCCGTGGCAGGGCCGGCGGGAGCCTATGAAGAGCTGACGGGAGGCCGCCTTGTTACAACCGAGCGTCTGCTCTACGCCGAGAGCGGCAAGCAGCGTTATGTGACGCACATCGATGTCACTGGCGAAGGTCAACCGAAAGCCTGCGGTTGCGCGAAAGCTTCGTCCGCCACTGCCCGTATCGAGGCAGTATTGGTCGAACGGCCGCGGTCGTTTCATGGCGTTTCTCCTTCGCCGATTCCGCCCTCGGTCAACAGGTATCACCTGCGCGTACCAGACGACATCTCGGTGGGGCTCGGCGCCGAAGGGGCGCACCGAGCCGGTCAATTCGGGAACGGCGTTCAGGTGGCCATGGTCGACTCCGGTCAATATGCCCATCCGTTCTTTGCTGCCCATGGCTACGATGTGCAGCCGGCGGTCGCCATTGTCCCCGGGACGAATCCGGGCACCGACCCGCACGGACACGGTACGGGCGAGTCGGCCAACATTTTCGCTGTGGCCCCGGGTGCGCAGTTGCTACCCTTTCTCGCATCGAACAACGCCGGCCAACTGGTTGGGGCCATTGCCGGCTTCCTGACGGCTAAGGCGGCAAATCCCAGAATCTTGACAAACTCCTGGGGCGGCGACGGTCCTTTCCCGCCGCTTGGTCCGCCGGACCAGTTCGACATCGTCTGGGCCCTGGAGATTCGCGACGCCTTTGACCAAGGAATCTTTGTAGTCTTTTCCGCTGGGAACGGACAGTTTACTATCGAGCCTCAAGTGCCGGGCGTGCTGGCCGCGGGCGGCGTTTTCATGGAAAACGACTTTGACCTGCGTGCGTCAAACTACACGAGCGGTTACCTAAGTCCGTGGTTTCGCACGCTCATTCCCGATGTCAGCGGGTTAGTCGGCCTCTTGCCGCGCGCGGCGTACATCATGTTACCTGTGCCCCCGGGCAGCCCAATCGATGTCGGCCGCAGTATGGCAGGCGGATCCGACCCAAGCGACGGCACGGGATCCAATGACGGGTGGGCGCTTTTCTCAGGAACCTCCGCCGCGGCACCACAGATCGCCGGCGTCGCCGCACTCGTACTTGGTGCAAGGCCGAATCTAACGCCGGGCCAGGTCACTCAGGCGATCACGTCGACCGCTACTGACGTGACCGTGGGCCGCTGCCATCCGCGATTCAACAACCCGGCCCAACCCGGAGTCGATGCCGCAACAGGTACGGGACTGGTTAATGCCTCGGCGGCAGTCCAGTTCGCCGTGGACAACTTCTGAGTGGTGGGAAGGCGTAAAAAGGGAGCACGCGGGAGATCGGGGAAACGGTGGGGTTCGAGGGGGTTAGAGGGACAGGGGTTCGAGGGACGGGGTTCGAGGCAGGTTCGAGGGACAAGGGAGATCGGGAGGGAGATCGGGGACGGGAGATCGGGGACGGGAGATCGGGGACGGCTCCCGAACTCCCTTTAGGCGAGGTCGGTGGGAAAAGGAGAGGGAGCCCTTTTCGGACAGAAAATACAAGTCATGATAAATCAGTGCAGTACAGTATTTCTTGGCCGCCGCCAACACCCGCGTCACGGGGGCATAACGAGGTGTTCGGGAGCTGTCCCCGATCTCGTCCCGATCTCGTCATAGCAACACGGCACGATCGTGTCCAGCAGAGCGTTGTCCAAGGGTGCACTACCTGAAGGTGGGGGCTTGCGGGGTTTCTCGTGGTGCAAATCCCTCTTCTGGCAAGAGGTGGCGGGACATCTGCCTCACCACCAAGTAACGGCTCTCTGAGGCCCTCCCAACACCGTCGGGCGAATCAAGAACAAGCCCAGATCAAGACCCTGGCGGCCCTACGATCGGCTAGCTCAACCGAAGCGTTGGTCGCGCCAGCTATTCTCGCATTTGGGCCCGCAGGTAATTGCCGAGCTCAGCCCGCCGTGACAAACCCGTGACATGATCGTGAAGCGATCGTGAAGCGAGCGGCCTAAAATAGGACCGTGAGGTGGGCCGGCAGGCGGACCATACCTTTGTTGCTGGCCGCGGCGACATTGCTTCCGATCGCGGCCCTCGGATGGCTGAGTGTGCGCATTCTTGAGCAGGATCGCGCCATCGAGCGCCAGCGGCGAGCCGAAGACCTAAAGCTGGCGGCTGGGCAACTGGCACTGACGCTGGAGGGCAGGCTCGCCGACATCGAAGATCAACTCGCAAGGGGACAAGGGATTCAATTCACCGAGGAAGGGTTGGGTCAGGGTGTCCTCTATCAACCGGAAACGATTCAAGTCGGGCACGTCCCCGCGGCTCTGTTCCAAGAGGCTGAAGCTGTCGAATTTCAGTGCCGTGATTTGTCTGGGGCGGCGAGGAAATACCGTCGCTTTGCGGAGTCACCCGATCCCTCGATTCGTGCCGCGGCGCTCGTGCGTCTCGGCAGGGTGCTACGCAATCAGAACAATCGCGCAGGCGCGCTTGAGGTCTACGCAAAGTTAGAGCAGTTGGGATCGGTTCCGGTGGGTGGACAGCCCGCGGAGATGATTGCTCACCAGGTACGGTACCGGCTCTCAGAGAAGCCCGGCGACCGGGACGAATTTCGGCGAGCGCTCTATTCCGGCACGACGCGGATGGATCGCGCCACCTTTGAGTTCTATCGAGACATGCTGCGAGACTGGGGCGGACCAGCTCCACCGCCGAACGAAGTGGTTCGCGCCGAAGCGGCCATCGCCTTGTGGAGGCGTTGGAAGGCGGGCGATCTTCCGGCTCGCGGCCGCGAGCTCACCGGCCGCGCCGGCGTACGCACGTTGGCGATCTGGGCGGGCGGACCCGACCACCTCGCCGCGCGGCTAGCGACGTTTCCAGAACTCGAAACGATGTTCGGCCCGCTGGGGAAAGCTCAAGAGCTGGAGATCTCCTTCACGGACGGTCCGCAAAAAGAAGAAACCATCATTTTGACGCCGGGCGAGACGCGGCTTCCCTTCTTGCTGCGGGTTTCGGCGGCTGGTGGGTGGGTTGATGGGAGTGAGTTTGGATCCGGACGGACCGTACTAATCACTGGGCTGGCTTTTACCTTCGCGCTGATGCTGGCGGCGGCCTACGGCCTGTATCGAGCCACCACGCGGGAAATGGCGCTGGTGCAACAGCAGGCCAATTTCGTCTCCGCGGTCTCGCACGAGTTCCGAACGCCGCTCACGTCAATGCGCCACCTGACGGAGTTGCTTGCCGCCAACAGGGTGTCGAGCGAAGAACGGAAGGCGCAGTATTACCAGTTGTTGGCGCATGAGACCGAGCGGTTGCACCACATGGTGGAGAGCCTGCTCAGTTTCGGCCGCATGCAGGCCGGCCCGTCTGCATGGCGGCTGGAGCCGGCCGACACGGGTGAACTGGTGCGCGGCGTCGTGGAGGAGTTTCGCCGCGATCCGCGGTCGCGCGGGCGGGAAGTGGTGTGCGAGGCGGAGGACGATCTTCCGCCGATCCGCGCCGATCGCGAAGCGCTCTCGCGGGCCGTGTCGAATCTGCTCGAGAACGCTGCAAAGTATTCTGAGCCAGGCGCTCCGATCCGGGTGTTGGCTCGCCGCGCCGGGGATTGGGTTCACATCTCGGTGAAGGACGAGGGCCCTGGCATCCCGCGCGAGGAACAGAAGAAGTTGTTCGAGAGATTCGTCCGCGGCGATGAAGCGCGGCGCGCGGGAGTCCGCGGCATCGGTGTCGGACTGGCGCTGGTGAAATCGGTGGCCGAGGCTCATGGCGGCTCGGTGCGGCTTGCCAGCGAGCCCGGCCGCGGCAGCATGTTCACATTGGTGATCCCCAGTCACGAATCCTAATGTCACGAATCCTGATAGTCGAAGACGATTTGGCGATCGCGATCGCGTTGGAAGATGATTTGCGGCTCGAGGGGTATGCGGTTGAGGTTGTGCATGATGGCGAGGCGGCGAGCAGGCGCGCTCGCGAGACTCTGTTTGATCTGATCCTGCTCGACGTGATGCTGCCGAAGAAGGACGGGTTTGACGTCTGCCGCGAGCTGCGCCGGGCCGGTGTCTCCTCGGTCATCCTGCTGCTGACCGCGCTCACGCAAGACACCGAAAAGGTGCTCGGGCTCGATTTGGGAGCCGATGATTACGTGACGAAGCCCTACAGTCCGAAGGAGCTGCGGGCACGGATCCGGGCCTTACTGCGGCGCGGCCCTCCCCTGGCCGGCCAAGGCGAGGTCATTCGCTTCGGCGAATGCGAGCTGGATTTTGCGAGAGCGGAACTACGTCGCGCCGGCAAGCCCGTGGCCACTACGCCGCTCGAGTTCAAGCTGCTGGGCCTGTTTGCGCGCCGCCCCGGACGTGTGCTGACCAGGCGCACTCTGATCGATGAAGCGTGGGGCAAGGAGACGATGATCACCGAGCGCGTGGTCGATAACCAGATCGCGAACCTTCGGAAGAAGATCGAGCCTGCTCCGGCCCAGCCGCGTTACCTCAAGAGCGTACGCGGCATTGGATACCGGTTTGATCTCGAAGACGTGACGCAATCGTGACGTACTCGTGGAGCGATTATGAACTACGGCGAGTAACCTCGGTCTTGGAGGTGAAGAAATGAAACCAATCATTACCACGATCCTGGCCGTGATTCTGGCCGCAATTCTTGTGGCCGGCGCGCAAACCAACGACGAAGCAAAACGCATGTTCAAGGTCGCCCAGAACGCCGAGGTCGTGGACGGAGACCTCCCGGCGGCAATCGAAGCGTACAAACAGGTCATTGAGAAAGCTGACAAGGACCGCCCGCTGGCGGCCAAGGCCCTGATGCAAATCGGGCTGTGTCACGAGAAATTGGGCAACTCGGAAGCACGCAGGGCTTACGAACAGATTATCAGCAGCTATTCGGACCAGCGGGAATTGGCGGCCAAAGCCCAAACGCGGCTTGCCGGTTTGAATGGGCCTTCATCTCCGGAATCAACTTTCACACTCAAGCGACTGGAATTCCCCCAAGAAGCGAAGGACATGAGTGTCAGCCCCTGGAACGTCAGCGCTGACGGCCGCTACTTCGCCGCCACGGAGTACGAAACCGGGAACGCGGCCATCGTAGATGCGAAGTCCGGCACCTACAAGGCCGTCACGAAGTACGGAAACTGGGACCAGAAGAACGGATTTGTCGATGGGGGCGCGATCTCGCGCGACGGAAAGCAGATCGCCTTTTGGCACTACAAATACAGCGCCACGGAAGGCAACTTACGGGTTGTCGGAAGGGATGGTAAAGGAGAGCGGACATTGTACCGGGCCAAAGTGCTGGAGCATGGTATCGAGTGGGGCATCCCGATGGACTGGTCGCCGGACGGGAAGCATATCGTCGTACAGCTCGAGCGCGGCAAGCCAGGCGTCTCGGGGGGAATCACCGACTTTGTCCTGGTTTCCTCGGTCGACGGTTCGGTGCGCGTGATGAAGACTTACCAAACCAAGCGACGCTACCGGCCCAAGATCATGTTCTCACCGGACGGGCGATTCCTCGCCTATGACTTTCCTCCACGAAAGGAAGTTGTCCACGGTGACATTTTCGTCCTGCCCTTGAACGGAGGCCCTGAAGTAACGGTGGCGGCCCATCCCGCTCAAGATACTTTCCTCGGCTGGGCGCCGGACGGCAGTATCCTCTTCACGAGTGATCGGACCGGCAGCATCGGCTTGCATCGAGTCAAGATTACAAAGGGCAGTCAAGCGGGCGAGCCCGAGTTGTTGCGGCCGAACATCGGAACGGTCCACCCGCTTGGAATCACGCGAAGTGGTGCGTTCTACTATAGCGAGCGCACTTCCTCCCAGAACGCGTTTATCGCGTCCCTCGATTTCGAGACGGGTAAAATCACGGTCCCTCCCCGGCTTTTGACGGAGCGTTTCACCAACTCCTCCTCGACCCCTGCTTGGTCGGCGGACGGACGGCAATTGGTCTACACCCATCATCGGGGTGACGGAACCCCGGACACCCTTATCATTCGGGCGGACAGCGGCGGCAATGAACGCCAAGTTCTGCCAGCGGTCCGGCTCCGCCGGGGATCTCGGATACGCTGGCACGCGAACGGCGAGTCCCTGCTGGCTTTGGGCGCCAGTGAAACTGAAAGCGGCCTATACCGGATCGACGCAAAGACTGGGGAGGTAGCGCTGCTCCTGGACCGGTCGAACATAGCTTCTTGGGCGGCAGTAGATTGGACCCCGGACGGAAAGTGGGTATTTGTTGCGGGCGGCGAATCGCGGCGTGCGATCATTCGACGGGATGCTGTTTCGGGCGAAGAAAAGATCCTCTACAGGGGCAAGAGTTCGGCTCGAAGTTTCCGAATTTCTCCCGACGGCCGGCAACTGGTTTTTGTCGCAAGGGCGGCCCAACCGGGAGAGAAGAACGTTCTGCGCCTGCTATCAATCGAGGAAGGCGAGGTCCGCGACCTCTTCAGTCCAAGCAAGACCGACGGCGGGTTCGCTTGGGCAGGCTTGGTAACGGCATGGACGCCGGACGGACGCCACATACTCTTCGTGACACAAAAGAACGGAACCAACCCTCCTGGGTTCCAGCTTTGGACCGTTCCCGTAGACGGGGGTAAGGCGAGCAAGGCGGAGTTAACGATCCGCGGAGGGCCGCTTGAGTTGAACATCCACCCCGACGGCAAGAGAATCGTCTTCTCCACTCTTGTATCGAAGACCGACTATTGGGTGATGGAGAATTTTCTGCCGACTGTCAGCGCAAGCAAGTAATGCTGTTGTTGCTCGCCGAGCCAGCAATGAATCGTATGCACAACCGCGGAGGAGTTATGGTCTTATTCTGTCAAGTCAGAGCAGACCACGATCGGCCGCGGATCCGAAGAGGAATCAATGATACGCCTGCTCAGCTTTCTTGTAGTTTTCCTTTCGATGCAATCCTTGAACGCGGCCAGTTGGCCTCGTCTTCGTGGTCCGGGTGGGGCGGGCACCGTTGAGACAGCCGGACTCGCTGTGGAGTTTGAGCCCAACAAAAGTGTTGTTTGGAGGACGGACCTGCTTCCGGGCAAGTCGTCCCCGATTCTGACAGGGAACCGAATCATCGTCACCGCCAGCGAGGGCGAGCGTCTGCTCACCATCTGCCTGAGTCAAGAAACGGGCGAGATTCTCTGGCGGCGGGAAATCATCCGCAAGCGAGAGGAGAAACGCAACCGCCGGAACGGCCCCGCCGCGCCGACACCAGCGACGGACGGAGAGAACGTCTACGTCTTCTTCGCTGATTTCGGACTGACGGCCTACACCCTCGACGGCAAGACACTTTGGGAAGTACCGCTCGGCCCCTTCCGCAGCGAACATGGCATGGTCTCGTCGCCGATCCTCGCTGACGGTAAGGTCTTTGTGGTCGCCGATCTCATGAACGACTCGTTCGCCGCTGCCTTCGATACCGCGACAGGCAAGATGCTGTGGAAAGTCGATCGCCCGAACACGCTCGGCGGCTATGCCACGCCGGTTGTCTACCAGCCCGCGGCCGGACCGGCGGAGCTGATCGTCCCCGGCCCATTCGAGTTGGTCAGCTATGACGCCGACACCGGCGAGAAGCTCTGGTGGATGACCCGCCTGGCGCATCAACCGAAGTCATTCCCGATCATTCACGGTGACACTCTCTATGTCAACGTGATAGGGCTGTTGGGCACTTATCCTCCTTACGATAAGATGCTGGAGCGCTTCGACCCGAATGCCGACGGCGCTATCGCGCAGGATGAATTGGGCAAGTTCGGCTGGGTACGCCGCAACTTCACTGGCTTCGACGTCAACCGCAACGACCTTCTGGACGAGGAGGAGTGGTCGAAGCTCCTCGGCGCCGAGAGCGCCCTCTGGGCAGTTCGGCTCGGAGGACGGGGTGATGTCACCGACACCCATGTCGTGTGGAATCACAAGAAGTCGCTACCTAACGTGCCGGCTCCGGTGAACTATAAGGATGTTCTCTATCTCGTTCGCAACGGGGGTATCCTGACAGCGCTCGACCCAAGAACCGGACAGGTTCTCAAGCGTGGTCGGTTGAAGGGCGCAATCGACAGCTACTACGCGTCGCCAGTCGCCGCGGACGATAAGCTCTATATGGCGAGTGAGACCGGCAAGGTCACTGTCCTTCGAGCGGGAAAGCAGTGGGAGATCCTTGCGGTGAGCGATTTCGGTGAGGACATCTACGCGACTCCTGCCTTAGCCGAAGGGCGTATCTACCTTCGTACGATGAAAGCGCTCTATTGTTTCCAGGAAGCAGCTCTGGTGACGAGCACTCGCGAAGGAGATGCCGGGCGCGTCAGAACCGTGCTCGCGGAGGCGGACTTGACCCCGGCGGTCCTCACTACTGCGCTGGGGGCGGCCGAGCGAGGGATCGAGAGGGATCGAGGATCGAGGAGGATCGAGGAGGATCGAGGGACAGTCAGGAGGATCGGAGGGATCGAAGGATCGAGAAGGATCGAGGGACAGTCACCCTAACTCTGTAGAAGTCTCTATGATTCAGTATTTTACATTTTCACCTAATACAGGGACAGGCACCCTAACTCTCGCCGCCCGAACGGCAGTGAGTCACAGAGCACGAGTCATGGATTCAGCAGGGGCACAAAAAGGCCGACCGCCCCGAAGCGAAGGTGTTCCGTTCGGCCGCGGACCGAGGCACCGGTTCCCCATACCCGGCTCACGAGATAACAAAATATCTAAGCGACGCCCTCACAACAACATCCATCCGCCAGCCCCCGCCAACCCCATCCACCTGAGGTAACCTAGATACGAATGCCCAGCATCAGAACGCCCAGCGCCAGAATACCCCGTGCCAGAATGCCCACATACGAAATATACTGCGCGAAATATGCTGCACGAATATACTGTGCCAGCCAGCCGTCCATCGCCGCCCCCCCCTGCGCCCGGCCAGCAAGGAAGCGACCCACCGCAACCAGCAAAACAAAAAATACCAAACAGACCCAGCCTCTCTGAACCCCTTTCAAATCCATCACTTACCAGCCAAGGACCTCCGAAGACCCGTAGCGTGGATCTCAGTTTGAGATCCGCGGCTTTTCCCTCCCCAGGAACCATGAATCCTCTGCGCCCCCATCCACCCCCGGCCGACCGCCAACCCCCAGCCCCATCCCAAACCGCCAAAATCGAACTACCAAACAGACCCAATCTCGCCGAACCCATCTAAATCAGCGTCTTAGTCAGCGCCCCGCCTTGACGTGCCGCGCGCCTCCAGGCCTGCCGTGTCGCCATTCCTGGCGGCAGATCTTACCCGCACAACCGCACAATGTCTCGCCCCTGCACCCGCCGCCAGTCGCCAAACCGGTACGCCAAACAGACCCAATTCCCAAAAACCAATCCAGACCCACATCTTACGGCCACCTGCCCCGGACCGCATCAAGGATCTCCCTCGCGGCCGAGGCAATCGAAAACCACCAAATCGCGGATCTCCCCCGCGGCCGCGGCAATCGAAACCACCGCATCGCGGATCTCCCCCGCACCCGCGGCAATCGAAAACCACCCGTAGCGAGGATCTCGGTTTCGAGATCCGCGGCTTTTCCCGCCCCAGCAAACCATGAATCCCCCGCGCCCGCCACCCACCGCCGCACCCCCTCCCCAACAGGCGAGTCACAACAATCCACCCCCACCAAATCAACAACATACCCAAAAAACACCCCAAAACACTTGACACCCCATGCTAGTCTGTACTCGTAACGACCGGAAAGGATAGATCACCGCGATCCTCCGACCGTTTCCTGGCCAGGACAGAAAGCTCGCCCCGCGGTTCATCGCCTCCTCGAATCACAGAGGAGAGGGTGACCGCAAAGGCGGGTCTTCGGACGGCTCTCGAAGGTGGACATCCACCGCGAAGGGCTACGAGCGCAGTCGTGCACCATCACCGCGCAAGATCACCGCGCGGCAGGACGGCGCGAGAGAACCCCTCGCCCGGAACCGCCTGCAACTTCCGGCTGGGGCGGCTCGCCGGGATCACATAGTCGGAACGAGAGGCGTCTCTCACTTTTTTGAAATTGTTTTGAATCTGAAAAAGAAGCACCACGAAGAGCGAAGCTAGCAACCCCAGCCAGCCACCCAACCCATCCGCCCAACGATGCAGCGGAGCCAGGGGCGAGACACCGTCGAGCCCCTCACGCCGCCCCCGGCCGTCCAAGAACCCGAAAATCCGGGCACATCCGGACAAACCGACGCCACCGCCCCCACGCCCAAAATCCAGCCGACCGTCGCGCAGCCTCCAAAACTCCGCCCCGCCTCACCACCCGAGCATCGCAACGCAATAAAAAAAAGCTAGAAAATCCCTAAAAACCGGGCAAATCCGGACAAAAGGACACTCTTCCGATCCCGCCTGACGGCCGCCAGCTTGAACTCCTTGCTGAATCGTCTTCGAGTCAATCGAACCTCCTTGCCGTTCCCTGGTTCATTGTCCCTTCTTTGCTGGTCTCGCTTTTTGGGGTCCACTCCACTGCTCTAAGTTGCAGACCCGGACGCGGGAGTGCGAGTATCCAGACTTGTGATACTCCTCATCCCTGTCATTGCTGGTGCGACCCTGACGATCCTGAGTTCCGCCGCGCTCGGCTCGCTTGTCACGCGCGCCGTTGGTTTCTCTGGCGGCGTATTGTCTCGCGCGGAGCGTCTGACCCTCGATTTCGTAGTTGGCGCGGCCTCTCTCAGCACGATTGTATTTCTGCTGTGCGCGCTGCAAGCCGCCCATCCCGCATCCTTTATGCTGGTGGCCGCGTGTATCTTCGCCGCCTATTGGCGATGGGCGAGAGACGCCTCCAGCAGCGCTGACCCTCTTGAGGTCTCGCGGTGGATTCGCGACTGGCGATGCTGGGTGTATCTGGCGATCGCGTTTGCCTAGGGCGGCGTTTACTTGATCTACGCGTTGGCGCCCGAGATCACCTCGGACGCGGTGGCCTATCACCTCGGTCTGGTTCGGCGCTACTACAACCATCAGGGCTTTCCCGGCATCACAACCAACATCTATGCCTTTCTTCCTCAGGGGGCGGAGATGCTGTATCTGTTCGCCTACAGCATCGGCAGCCATTCCGCCGCCAAGCTGGTCCATTTCGCGCTCACCGCGGCGACCGTCGTCGCCCTCGTCGCCTTCACAACTCGCTACAGCACCAGACGGGCGGGGCTATTAGTGGCCGTTCTCTACCTCTGCGCGCCGGTCGTCGGCATGGATGCAGCCAGCACGTACAACGATTGCGCCCTAGCGTTCTTTTGCTTCCTTACCTTCTCGGCCCTCGTCGATTGGCGGCGCGAACCATCACGGCCGGCTCTCATCCTGATCGGAATTCTCGCCGGCTTCTGCTTCGCCATCAAATACACCGGCGGCCTGGCGCTGGCCGGCGCCGGGCTGGCCATCTTTGTCTGCACGTTGCGGCGCGGCCGGCAGCTGCGGCCTGCATTGACGAACTGCCTGTGGTTCGGCTTCGCCGCCGCGGCTCTCGTGTTGCCTTGGGTGATCAAGAACATCTGGGTGACGGGCAATCCCTTCGCTCCGCTATTCAACGATTTATTCCCCAACCAGTATGTAACCAGCACATGGGAACACGGCTACCATGACGAGCTTCGCCACTTCGGGGGCTTTGGCCGGGACGGCTGGACCGACTATCTAACCGCGCCGCTGGAGGTGACAATCTGGGGTCATAAAGTGCAAGGCATCATCGGTCCGATTTACCTGCTCTTCCCGCTGGCGCTTCTTGCATGGCGGTCCACAGTGGTCCGCGCCGCGGCGCTCGCGGCGACCTTGGCCGCCTTGCCGTGGCTCGCCAATGTTGGCGTCCGCTTTCTTATACCGGCCCTGCCGTTCGCCGCGCTGGCAATGGCGGTCAGCTTGGAGCGTCTGCCGGGGCGCGCCGTCCTGAGAACCGGCATCGCCATCGGCCTGCTCCACGCGCTTCTGTCGTGGCCATGGCTCATCCCCAAATGGCATCCAGATTGGATTTGGCGCCTCGAGCCGCCCGTCCCCTGGGAGTACGCCTTACGGCTGAAGCCGGAGAGTGAATATTTGGAACGCCGGCTGCCGCTCTATAACGTCGCTCGAAGAATCGACCAAGTTGCCCTGCCCGGCGACCGGCTGCTCGCGCTCGAACAGCTTCCCGAGGCGTATATGGATACAGAGGTTCTCGTCTCTTATCAGGCTGCGTTCAACGAGCGGCTATTTGACACTCTCGCCACGCCCTCGAACCAGATCCGCTGGCCATCACAGAGGCTCCGCATTCCTCTCGATGGCGAGCAGCGACTGTTGGGGTTCCGTGTTTCGCCGGCCAATTCCCACGAGAAAACGGAATGGTCTCTATCCGAAATCATCTTCCACGGAGCTGACGGGAAGCTCCAGCCCAAAGAGAACTGGCGCATTGAGGCCAAGCCGTTTCCGTGGGACGCTCGCCGGATCATTGATGCGGATCCGCTGAGCAGCTGGTATAGCGGCGAAGCTTTCCATCGCGGCATGGCTGTCGAGATCGAGTTCCCGGCGCCGCTGAGCGTTACGGCGGTGGAAATCCTCTATCCTCGCGCCCAAAGCATCGTCGAGCTGCAGTTCTGCCTGCGCACCGCGGCCAAGGACTGGGCCGTAGTCCCCAGCGAGCCCGTTTTCGGGGAAGTCTCCCTGGACGAGGCAACATTGCAGGGCTGGGCGGGGGCGGAACTGCGCCGGCGGGGCATCACCCTGCTGTTCATTGACACGACCGCCCAAGGACACAATTTTATTGCCCCGATGATCGCGGAGTCCCCGGAGGCATGGGGCCTCGAAGAGTTGTTCCGAGAGGGAACGAGCCGTCTCTACCGCGTGAGCGCATCTCCTGATCCCCCGGACTAAGCAGGGCCCTGCCCGCTCCCGCGCCCGTTCACTCCGCGCCCCTTCCCTTGGAGTGTGAACTATCCCCGCGCGGACAAAGCGGCTGGGGCGGCCGGCTTTTTTTCCTTGGAGCGGCCGCAAACGGGACCAACTACGATCGCTATTGGCTGAGCAGCTTGAGAGCCTCCGCCACTGGGTCCACGCCCGGTTTCGGTCGCACCGCAACGTCGATCAACCCTCTGCCGGCCACATCCGACCGGACCCGCCCGGCGCTGGGGCCAGTGCGCTGCACTCGGAGCGCTTTCCGTTCGGTGACAAACAGACCGGGATAGAGCATTACCACGGCGGCGGCCCCGTCCCACAAGTAATAGTCTCCGCGTTCCATGTCATCGCGGACTAGCTCAAGCATCTCTCGCGCAAGCCGCGCGCGCGGTGAAGTCGCCTCCGACAGATTGTCGAGGAAACTACTTCTCACTAGCAGTCGATTTGTCAGATCGAGCGGCACGAGCGTGATGTGCAATCCCCTGGCGGCTAGCGACAGTAGCGTATCGGCGGCCTCCGGGTCGGCAAAGAAATTGTACTCGGCCGAGCCGTCGCCCAACGGAGCATGGGGAGGCGAGACATTGCCCGCGACCGCCACGGCGCCACCCATGATGACAACACGCTCTACTTGATCGATCAGCCGCGGCTTGCCGCCAAGGACTTCGGCCAAGTTTGTCAGTGGCCCGGTGGCGAGAATCGTTACCGGGGACTCGGCGTTCGAGAGGAGGTTGTCCAACAGCTGGATGGCGTTCTCTGGCGGCGGTGGCTCGTGGATCTGACGCAACGACTCCAGGCCGGCGACGCGTGAATTTGCTCGGCGCCATTCGTCCGGAAAACGGTGCGGCCCTCGCAGCCCGGATGGGTGAAGGCCGACTGGAACCGCCATTCCGAACAGCGACAGAATTTTTCCGGTCGCCGTTGCGGCCGGCTCCCGGTAGCTGTCGCCGAATGCTATCGTTACGCCCTGGATCGAGCCGCGGCCTGAGCTCTCGACAATAAGCAGAGCGATGAAATCATCGACCGCACCATCGTGATCGATGATGACTGGGAAACGCTTCGCCGGCTCGTCAGAGAGCTTGGCCTCGTCCAGCCGGCAGACACCCGTAAAGACAAGGAGAGCAATCATCAAGGTTGGTGATCGGAGCACCAGCACAGTGTAACGAACGTTTGCGCTTCTTCGGGCGGGACGGACGAGCAGGCGAGGCCGCAACGAGCGATCACACCGGGAGCCGGCGCGGTCGATTCGCGGAGCGACAGGCAGCGCCGCGTGACCAGGTTACGACGCGCTGTCAGGTGTGCCCGAGGCGCGGGAATTCGAGCCCACGACTGATTCCGGGCGCGGCTTGGCGGCGCGCCCCAATGTGTTTGCGACTTGGGAAACGGATGGTTCGATCACGGGCCGGGCGGCGGATCGACTCACAGCGACTCTTCACGATACAATGAGGACCTCCCACCGTGATCGGGCCGTAGCGCAGCCTGGCTAGCGCGCTTCCTTGGGGTGGAAGAGGTCCCGAGTTCAAATCTCGGCGGCCCGACCATTATTTTCAAGTACTTGGAGACTTCCCAGTCTATCCAAGGGTTCCATTAAGGGTTCCATTAAAGGCGCTTCTGCACTCTCAGCGGGCCATACGTAGCCCCCTATTTTCGCAGCAGCACCTTCACCGTCTTCAAGGTGGCTGTAAACATCCTGTGTCATCAGCACGGATGTATGGCCCACCTGATCCCGCATAACCTCGGCTTCCACTCCGGCCTTACGGCCCCAAGTCGTGTACGCGTGGCGGAAGGTGTGCCAGGAAAAGCGGGGTAGGCCAAGCCCTTCGGCGACCGGCTTAATCACCCGCTCAAGGACGCGGTTCAGATCAATTGGGGAATTCGTCCGCATCGAGAATGCGAAGTCATCGGGTCCAGTGAACCGGCTCCGGGTTTTCCAGTCTTCCAGAAGCTCAATCGCCTTCCTCGGAACAGTGACCGTCCGCCTGGACTTTGGCGTCTTCGGCTTCCCGAGGCGGCCTCGGTAGACAGCCTCATCGACCCTAACCGTATCCAGGCCGATATCGTTCCACCTCAGGGCGGCGAGTTCACCGCGTCGAAGTCCGCTGAGCCCCGCCAAGCCTACGATGGCCCGGTACGGCTGATGAAGAGCGTTGACAAGCTGCCGGAACTCATGAGGGCTAGGAATTCGCCTGTCCCGAACCGGAACCCTCGAAGGCAACCTGAAACGCCCCGTCGCGGGGTTGGTACCAGGGCGAATCCAGCCCCACTCCTCACCGAGGAAAAGCAACCCGCGCAACCGGGAACGGAGGTCTCGTACGGATTCGGGCGAGAGTCCCCGAGCGGCAGCGGTAAGGAACGCTTGAATGTCTTCCTTAGCAAGATCGGAAACTGGAAGCCGTCCGAATACTTTCCCGGCACGGGCGAATGCCCACTCGTAATTCGCTTGAGTCGAGGGTGCTTCCATCATCGAGTGTTGTTGCCTCGTCCGCATCTCCTTCTAGCGAAAGCACATACACCCAATTTTGGCGATGGCTGGAGTCGCCAACACAAGAATCAGCTGTACGCCCTTCTAATGTAAGCACTTAAGCTCCTCCTAGCAACAGTTGATGAACGAAGCACCCTTGAAGGCCTGGCTCCGGGGCTAGAATAGGAGTTTCGTTTCAGAAATCCGGGTCGCTACAACGATCAACGCGGCCTAGCGGTCGATGCCGAAGCCTCTGCTGACCGAATCACCCAAAGGAGAACTCTCATGAACAAATCCATCAAGATCATCATCTCCGCCGTCCTCGGCTCCGTCCTCTTCGGTGCGGGTCTGCTGATCGGCGCCCACCACGAGTCGAAGATCGAGAAACCCTCGTCGGTCATCCATGTGGTCACACTCGATTGGAAATCCGACGCCAAGCCGGAGCAGATCAAGGCTGCGCTCGACGGCGTCGCCAACAGGGACTATCCAGGGCTCAAGAGAGTCTGGCTGCGCTCGATCAAGTCGCAGACCAAACAGGCCGCCTTCGTCATGGAATTCGAGAGCGAGAAGGCGCTTGAGGACTACGCCGGCAGCGAGGCCCAGAAGACTTGGTACAAGGTCTATCTGCCGATCCGCGAGCAGTCGGTCACCAGCGACATCACGAACTAGTCGGCATCACTCCGCGGCCGCTTGACTGTATCCGGGGTTTCGCTACCTTTGGCGATGCGGGTGTCGAAACTCTACGCACCAACAATGTGCCGTCTGAGGCGTCTCTGAACGCCGTCGCCCGAACCGAACCGTCTCAGATCAGGCCCTTGGCAGCGCACCTGGCCGAAAGTTTGTGACATCGGTTGTTACCACTAGGTATCTGGTAGCGCTACAATTTGACCGTCATGCTCGGCCGCACGATCAGCCACTACAAGATCCTATCCGAGCTCGGCCGGGGCGGCATGGGTGTCGTTTACAAGGCCGAGGATACAAAGCTCGGTCGAACGGTAGCGCTGAAGTTTTTGGCGGGGCACTTACTCAAAGATGAGGAGGCACGCAAGCGCTTTCACCGCGAGGCTAAAGCGCTGCCACATTGCATCATCCCAATGTTTGCCCGGTCTATGAGATTGCCGAGGTCGATGGCGAAACGTTCATCTCGATGGCCTTCATCGAGGAAACCGGCCCCGCCGGCTATAGATTTGCGCGCTAGAATTTATCCATCTGGGCACACTGAATGACCGGTCAATCCATCTCCCACTGCGGCAATGGCGAGAAGCTCGGCGAAAGGGTGGGTGTGGTGGATCGGGACCAGTTGGCCGGCATGAGAATGCTCGAGTAGTCGAAGAGGTTGCTGCGAAGCTTCAATCTTCGCAGCGTGCGTTAACCGAGGAGGTTTGAATGACCCAAGAAAACAGACTGAGATCAAAACCGAACACAATGGGACTTACGCGGAGAGGTCTCTTTGGGGCGATCGCAGGGTTGTCGGGCTGTAGTACTGGTGCTTCGCGCCTCCAGGAATCATCTCAGGTCTGGGGGAGCGACAGCATTTACACCCGGCTGCTCGGAATCCGACCTTTGCTGAGTTGTCGAGGACACACGACCAGAGTTGGCGGCTCTCGGATGCCAGCCGAGGTGCTTCGGGCCATGGCCGAGGCCAATGAGTATTTCGTGGACATGGATGAGTTGAACTTAGCAGCGGGCCGTCGGATCGCTGAGGTAATGAAGGCAGAGGCCGCCCTCGTGAGTGCCGGGGCGTTCTCGGCCATGGTTTTAGGGGCGGCGGCGTGCCTGACCGGCACGGATCCTGAGAAAATCGACGCCCTGCCCCATCCCACCTGGGAAAGACGAGAGTGTCTCACCCAGACAGGCCACCGCTTTGGTTACGACCGCGCCTATCGCGCGGCTGGCGCGACGATCGTGGACGTTGAAACAAAGGAGCAGTTGATCAACGCTATCAGTGAAAAGACTGCGGTGATCACCGTGTTGGCACGAATGGAGACGGTCGAGAATCCGCCACCCGGTCTCATGATGCCTAAGGAATTCGTCGAGATCGGCAAGAAGGCGGGGGTGCCGGTGCTGATTGATGCTGCCTCGGAACTGCCGCCCACGGACAACTTGACACGCTATACCACCATGGGCGCTGACCTGGTGGTGATCAGTGGAGGAAAAGGTCTTCGCGGACCGCAGTCAAGCGGTATCTTGGCGGGTCGCAAGGATCTGATCGAGGCCGCGACCCTGAACCACTCACCCAACACGGCGATTGGGCGGGCAATGAAGGTAGGCAAGGAAGAGATTGTCGGCCTGGTGGCGGCGGTCAACCGATACGTGTCGTTGGACCACGATGTGGTTCACGAAACATGGAACAAGAAGGCCAGATACTTGGCGAGCCAGTTGGAGGATATTCCCGGTCTGAAGGCAGAATATCGGATCAACACCCACGGCTTTGGCGAGGTGAGTTTGAGCTGGGATCGAGAGATCATCCCGCTGACGGGAAAAGAGGCGGCTGAAAAGCTGAAAGAGGGAGAGCTGCGCATCACCTATCCCGCCAACGACGAAGGTGGAACGCTGATGACGCGCTGCATGAAGGACGGAGAAGAGATTTTCGCGGCTCGCCGCCTGAGAGACTTTTTTCAGAGTCAACTCAAGAGTGCGACGTGAGCTGTGGCGGACTCTTTCTGGAGGAGACTTACCATGACGAAAAGGATTCTGATTTTGACGACTTGCCTCGTAGCCGTCCTCTGGGCGGATCATCACGGCTGGTATCCCCACGAAGGAGGCCTGCTGAAGTATCGCGTCCAGATCCGCTTCGGCTTCGAGCCCGAGAGCACCATGCCCGAGGGTTGGTACTTCGGACGCGTCTCGGCCGTCGCAACCGACTCGGCGGGAAGGGTGTACGTCTTCCAACGAGGGGAGGTCGCGGACCCGATTGTTGTCTTCGACGACAAGGGCAAATACCTGCGCTCGTGGGGCCGAGGCCAGTTCGGCAATGAACACGGGCTGCGCGTCGATCGCAACAACAACGTCTGGGTCACCGACAATGGTGACCACCAGGTGATGAAGTTCACCAGCGAGGGTCAGCTCTTACTCACGCTGGGTGTCAAGGGCGAGGCCGGCACAGACGACAGGCACTTCAACCGCCCGGCCGACATCGCTTTTGGCCCGAAAGGTAACTTCTACGTGGCGGATGGCTACGGTAACGCACGCGTCGTCAAGTTCTCGCCCGAAGGAAAGTACATCACGGCGTGGGGCAAGCACGGCACCGGACCGAGTGAGTTCGACGTCGTCCACTCGGTGGCAGTGGATTCGAAGGGCACCGTCTACGTTAGCGATCGCGAGAACAACCGCATCCAGATCTTTGACTCCAATGGGAAGTTCCTCAAGATGTGGACGCACCTTGGCGCCACCCAAAACATCTTCATCACCCTCGACGACGAGATGTGGATCATCACGCACCGCGACAATATCGAGAACATCACCTACGACACTCTCGCCGGGCGGATCATGAAGATCGACACGAAAACCGGCAACATTCTTGGAGCCATGGAAAGCCCCGGACACTGGATTCATGTCACTGCAGAGAAGTTGATCTTCATCGGTAGCCTGACCGGCAACGTTTTCCGCTGGTATCCCGGATGGTTAGAGCGAAGTCTGGGCGCTGAGGAGGGGCTCAAACCGTCGAACTAGACCGCGAAGCTCGGCGAAAGTGGGATGGGGGGTCTATGAGGCCGCATACAGAATCCAAGATCGAGACGAGTGACGACTCCGGCGCGTCCAGACTTGTGCTCATCGGCGAGTGTCGTGGAACTCACCCCCGAACTGACGCTTGGAACGTAGTCTAAACGTAGTCTAGAGGATGAGAAAGCTCACTAAGTAAGGCGGCGATAACGCTATGCGAAAGATGCTTCGGATGCTCGCTTGTGCCCTGGCGGCGGCGCTTCTCGCCGCGGGCCAAGAAGCTGTCTACTATCCAGGCCCAGGGGACGGGTGGGAACATCGCAAAGCCGAACAGGTCGGCATGGATGCGGGTCTGCTCGAGACAGCTATCGAGTTTGCCAAAGCCAACGAAACGCAGGCGAGCCGCGACCTCGAGCAGAACCACTATCTCTCTTGGGGGCTCGAGCCGCACGGCGACGCGGTTGGGCCGCACAAAAAACGCGGCGACATGACGGGGATCATCGTCCGTCACGGTTACCTTATTGCGGAGTGGGGCGAGCCGCAACGCCTGGACATGACCTTCAGCGTCACGAAGAGTTTTCTCTCGACAACGGTCGGACTCGCCTATGATCGCGGGCTGATTGGCGACGTGCATGATCGCGTCCAGCCTTACATGCCAACCGACCACTTCGATTCCCAGCACAACTCCAAGATCACCTGGGACCATCTGCTGCGCCAGACCAGCGACTGGGAGGGAACGCTGTGGGGCAAGCCCGATTGGGCCGACCGGCCGCCAAAAGACGTCGAGCCGACAGAGTGGCTCAGGCGTCCGCGGAACGAGCCCGGATCGACGTACAAGTACAACGACGTAAGGGTCAATCTTCTCGCTTTGGCCGCACTCCACCTCTGGCGGCAGGCGCTCCCGCAGGTGCTCAAAAAATACGTGATGGACCCGATCGACGCATCGAATAAATGGCGCTGGAACGGCTATGAAAACTCCTGGGTTACCGTGGACGGCCTGAAGGTTCAATCCGTCAGCGGCGGCGGACATTGGGGCGGCGGGATGTTTCTCACCGCACGTGACCAAGCGCGCTTCGGCTACTTCACGTTGCGCCGCGGCAAATGGAAGGGCAAGCAGCTTCTTTCGGAGGAGTGGTTCGCGATGGCGCGCACTCCGGGAAAGATGAATGACAGTTACGGCTTCATGAACTTCTTCCTCAATACCGGCCGCAAGTCAATTCCCAGCGCACCGGAGACGGCATATTCCCACCGCGGCCACGGCACGAACATGATCTACGTGGACGAGGAGAATGACCTTGTGGTGGTCGCCCGCTGGATCGAGGGCCGCGCGATCAACGAGTTTATCGGAAAGGTTTTGGCCTCCACCAAGGACCGAGAAGACGCGGAGTAAAGGACCCCCGGTAGGGTCGGGAACTGGCGCGGTGGCCCATCAGGACGCTGGCTTGGCTGTGTCCGGGGTTTCCCCCTTCGTGCCCGTTTAGCAAGCTCCGTGGCTCCGTTTCCAGCTCCCGCCACTTCGCACGCAGCGTGCGGATTTCCCGCACTATGCGCTCCTGCACACTTCGCGGCAAGGTTTATGGGACCTATCCGGTTGGAGGCGCTTTCGAGGACAGCCCTGGAGCCGTCACCCAAATCCAGGTGTCCGCTCCTACCATCCACTACTCCACCCCTTCCATCCGAAGCCTTGGCATGACGCCAAGGCCATTCGGCCTTCCTCTTGCCGTATAGTCCTGATCTCAGATCCTGCAGACTACCGGACGCTTTTATCATTTCGTCCCTGCCTCACTGTTGTTGACCAAGACTCCATGTGCAGCAAGGCCCCTTCGCTCCACCGGCGTTACCCCGCTTCCGCGCTACTACGGACCTAGCCGTCACCCTCTCGCCTTCCACCGACTTCCTGGTTTGCGCCAGTTATACGGCTTCCCTGCTCCGCCGATTTCTCGACGGGACGAGGAGGGCTTCTCCAGTTGCTTAGCATGTCCTTGTCACCGTGCTGTCCCTACCACCCCGCCGGAGTGACACAACGCCTCGGTCAGTCTGCGTCCTGTCATGCTGCCTTCGCCCGACACTAGAAAGCTCGGCCTCCGGATTATTTTTTGTCGAGGCCACCTGTGGGTTCACTCACGTTACGGCCCGGTGACTCGCTCACCATCCCAAGGATGGCTTTGTCGGTTGGCTTCATCCGTTTCGTTTCCTCCACGCATGCAACCCAAGCTACGGGGCTTCTGACTCTTACCCCGGCGGGACTTCCTCCCGCTGAACATGCCAGCCTTCGCTGGACGCACTATTGTCCCAAAACTCGATCGTGACGAAAGTGACTTGCTGACTACGAGTTGCAGTTGGCGGTCGGGAGAGCGACGGGGTTTGTTTTTGGGACACATTCGTGCTAGCTTGTGTCTCCATGCAGCCTCTGGACCCACTCCGGTTCGTGCTGATCGGCCTGGCCGGCTGGGTCAACGAACAACAACGGGACGTCATCGACTATCTGCGAGAAGAGAACCGCGTTTTGCGCGCTCAACTGGGCAACAAGCGCCTGCGGCTGAGCGATGAGCAGCGTCGCCGCTTGGCAGTGAAGGCCAAGAAGCTTGGACGCAAAGCCCTTTCCGAGGTGGCCTCGCTCGTCACGCCGGACACTTTGCTGACTTGGCATCGAAAGTTGATCTCTCGCAAGTACGACGGCAGCAAGAGACGAGGTCCCGGACGGCCTCGTGTGATGCATCGGATTCGAGACCTGGTCGTTCGCTTAGCGCAGGAAAACAACACCTGGGGCTATACCCGAATTCGAGGAGCGCTGGCCAACCTCGGTCACCGGGTGGGACGAAGCACAATTGCCAGAACGCTCAGAGAACACGGCTTAGAGCCCGCGCCGGAGCGGCGCAGGAAGACGAGCTGGCAGCAGTTCCTGCAGGCCCATTGGGAAGTTTTGGCTGCCGCCGACTTCTTCACCGTGGAGGTTTGGACACGCACAGGATTGGTGCGGGTTGTGGTGCTGTTTGTGATCGAACTGTCGACTCGGCGAGTCGAGATCGCGGGTGTTTCGACCGAGCCGGAGGGAGCCTGGATGACGCAGATCGGCCGCAACTTGACCGATGCGGAGGACGGGTTTCTGTTTGGCAAGAGGTTTCTGATCCACGATCGCGATCCGCTGTTTACGGCGGAGTTCCGCGAAACTTTGGCCGCGGCAGGGGTGGAGAGCGTGCGCTTACCCGCACGCTCACCCAACCTGAATGCCTACGCCGAGCGCTTTGTAAGGACGATCAAGGAATCCTGCTTGGAGCGGATGATCCTGTTTGGGGAGCAGTCGCTACATCGGGCGATCCGCGAGTTCCTGGCGCACTATCATCGAGAGCGCAATCACCAAGGGCTCGACAATCGGTTAATCTTCCCCGGCCCGGTAGCCGCTGATCTGGCCGCTCCGATCCAGTGCCGCCAACGGTTGGGCGGAATGCTCAACTACTACTATCGGCAAGCCGCCTAAAGTTACCTCACCCGGCCCTGGCGGTTCCCGCTGCAGAGCCCCCTACGCTCAGTTGCCCCTCGCAGTTGAGCTACCTGTAGGGTGCGCACTCTCCGTGGCCGGCCAGCGGATCTCAGCACTGATAAACCGCGAACCAACGACCTCCTTGCGCCAACCCGAAGCGTGTTTGCCTTCCTCGGGATTGGTCGATCGTGTTTTGGAACAGTACGCGCTCGGACCGGGGCAGCGCCATCACCTTCGACGGCGAAGCGATCTGGATCGGCTCCACCTACAACCGCAAGATCATCCGGTCCGACGCCAAGACCGGAGGAACGCTGGCCGAGTTCTACACCCCCGGTGCGGGGGTGATCTACCAGATGCCGCACGACGCTCCGGGGCGCAGCAGTCCGCTCGCGCCGCCGCCAGTAGCTGCCCGTCCGGCGCGGAGCCGCGGACTGATCTCGGCACCTCGGATGGGAACCGGCGCGCACGGGCTCGAATGGCGAGAAGCAAGGCTCTGGGCCGCCGTGCCGCCCTCGCGAATGATCTATCGCATCGAGCCGGAGTCGTGGGTGGTCGAGCGTCAGTTCCCGACGGCGGGCAACCGCCCGCACGGAATCGGCTGGGAAGGTCGCTGGCCGTGGTGCACCGACAGCAACTTGAACGCCTTCTTCAAGCACGATCCAGACTCGGGTGAGATTGTCGAGAAGATTCAGCTCGCGGATTCCGACCCGCTGCCGCACGGCATGTCCATTCGCGAAGGGACGATGTGGTACTGCGATGACGTCGGCATCGTTTGCCGCCTCAAGATGTAGCCGCGTTCGAGGGCACGGGCTGCTGCGCCCGACGGGAGAATATGCCGCGAGGCAGGCGGCACCAGGAGAGGAACCTCCGGTGGGATCGCTTTTCGATTGCGACTTGGGGAAATCCAAGCGTCCAAGATTACCGATTTCTAGCGCCTCGATCCTCGGACGCAACCCTCTGACAGACAACAACTTGAGACCCGATCGAGTTTTTGGACACAACGCCTTCGGAGCCTCAGACTAGGGGACATTTCTATTGGGCGCTTATGGGGACATTATCATTGGGCTACAACACCACAAGATCAACCTCGTGGACTCAACACAACCTCCTGAAAAGGAGTGTGTTAATATTCAGATGAATTTTGGAACACTACGAGGTCGCGCGCACCGTGAGTTGACACGACATGATCAAGAACCTCACAAGATGGACTGCGATATTGCTCTTGAGTTTACTTCCGGCGTTTAGTGCTGAGCTGCCGGGAACCGCACCATGGGAGTTCCCAGACGACATTGCGGCAGAGCAATACACCGAGCTCTATGGTTACTTTGAGCGCCGAATCAGCGAGGCTGCCAGGGATCGCGAGCGCTCGTGGGACGGCGATGACCTGCGAACGGTCGCCTCCAGCAAGCGTCCACTCTTTCGGGAAATGATCGGCGCGGTTGACGAGTTCATGGCGCCCAACCCGAGTGAGATCCTTATCGGCGAGTCGGACTCGTACCGCACGTCCCTGATGTCATGGCCCATTTTGCGGCTCGGAACCAAGGGGCCAACGAAAGGCTACGCCAAACGGGCGCTGGTCCATGAATACGGCGTTCTGATGGTACCCAAGGCGCCCGGCCTCCATCCGGCAGTGATAGCGATTGCCGATACGGATCGATCGGCGGCCGATATCGCGGGCTTGACGCAAAACGTGCCATCAGAGACGCAGTATGCACGACAGCTTGCTGAAGCTGGGTTTATCGTCTTCGCGCCGTTTTTTGTCCAGCGCCGGGCCTTCAGCGAACCGTGGACGGATGATCGCAGTTGGCTCTTTCGGCTCGGTTATCAAGTTGGGCGTCACTTAATTGGGAGCGAGGTCCAGCAGATCTCGTCTGCTGTGGACTATCTAGTTACGCGCCCTGCGGTGGATGCCTTTCGGATCGGTGTTGCCGGAGCCGGACAGGGAGGATTGACCGCCCTTTATGCGGCAGCCCACGATACCCGGCTTCGAGTTGCGTTGGTGAGCGGCTACTTTGACCGGCGCGACCGGGCCTTTGAAGAGCCCGAAGACCGCACGCTTTGGCGTCATTTGCTCCAGTTTGGCGACGCCGAGGTGGCGGCCATGATTGCGGATCGCCCCTTGCTGATCGATGGCGGCGGGCCCCACGCCCGCAGCGAATTCGAACGAGCCCAGCAATATTATGAGAGGAGTGCCGCCCGCGAAGCGATTCGGTTCTTTCCGGACGCGGAAGCCGCATCTGGAAACGCAGGCCTCAGCGCGGCGGCACGCGATGCGCTCGTCAGAATACTTGTCCCAACGGCGCCAGGGTCTCCGCTTCCCCGGCAACATTTCGATGCGCGAAAAGTTGCTCGCATCGCCAACGCCCAATTTACTCAGTGGCAGGCCCGCTATCGAAATCTCGCGCTGGAGGCCTACGCCACCCGTGACGAACGGTGGAAGCCAGACACCCGTTCACTCGAATCGTTCGAGCGCTGGAAGAGACGCGCACTGGAAGCGTATTGGGACACGATCGGCAGGTATCCTTCCCCGGGGGGCAGCATGGATGCGCGGTCGGTTCAAGTCTACGATGAGCCTGCGTTTACCGGGTATCGTCTTTCGGTCCCGGTGTACGATGGTGTGCACGCATACGGAATTCTGCTGGTTCCGAAAGGCTTGCGGCAAGGGGAGCAGCGCCCGGTGGTCTTCACCCAGCATGGAGGCGGCGGCAAACCCGAAGATGCTCTGGGCGTGGAAGCGAACCCGGCGGCGGACCGCGTCTACTCTCGGTTCGGCTACGAATTGGCTAAGCGCGGGTATGTCGTGTTTGCTCCCATGATTTCAACTCAGACCGGTGCTGCCCGCGAAGCGATCACACGTCGAGCGCACTTGCTAGGCCTCACACCGGTCGGAATGGAACTCAAGAAGTTTGGGCGTGTTATCGACTTTCTGGAAACGCTTCCCTTCGTGGATAGGGATCGCTTGGCCTTCTATGGTCTGTCCTATGGTGGCTATACCGCACTCTGGATCGGTCCTGGAGAGCCACGATTCCGCGTGGTGATCACGAGCGGCCACTACAACGACTGGAACCTAAAGACGAGCGACCTCACCATGGGGACATCGTTTCTTTTCTATGAAGACGCGCTCGACATGTTCAATTTCGACCTGCTGCACCGGTTCAACCACTCTGAGATGCTCCAGTTGGTCGCTCCCCGCGCCGCCATGGTGGAGATTGGGGACAAGGATGGCGTGGTCATCCTTCCGCGTCGCTTCGTGGATATCGAGCTGGACCGCTTTGAGTCGCTTTACCGGCAGTTGGGCATTTCCGAGAAAGGCCGTGTCGCGCGTTTCAAGGGCCCACATAAGATTGACGGAGGGGAGGCATATCCCTTTCTGGACCGCTGGTTGAAACACTCTCCGCCATAACGCCAAAAGAGGTTTGCACGGTAAGTGTCGTTCATCGCGCGCGGGACGGTTCCTCCGCAACCGGTGGATTCGGAAGGGAGAGTAGCGCTACCATACAAATCAGGTGAGTTGTGGCAACACACCAACATGCAGGTACGGCTGAGTTCACTCCTTCTCACTCTCGCCTTTCTTTCGGCCGTTGTTGTCTTTCCAGAGCTTGGTGTGTGGCTGTGGGTAGTCAATACCAGATCTGAAGCAGTTAGACCTGTCCATGGCGAATTGCTAATTCCGTGAACATTTCTTCGATTTCGCGAGCTTGTTAGGATCGTGAGATGCGCGATCTGGCCGTCCTATTTCTCCATCTGTTAGCGACGGTGGCCCGACTCGCCGGTCCTGGCGGCGCCCGTTCCGTGGTGGCCGAATCCGTGCTCGTCAAGCAGCAAGTTCTGATCCTCAATCGCTCCCGGAGACGTTCACCCAACCTTCGCCCTTCCGATCGCATGGTCGCTGGTTTGTGTACACTCCTCATGCGTCCTCGCCGGTTGATCCGTTCTGCGATCGTCATGAAACCCTCGACGCTCTTGAGGCTCCACCGAGCGCTGACCAAGCGGAAATACCGCCAGCTCTTCTCATCCGGGGTCCCGAAGAAGCCTGGCCCAAAGGGACCCACCCAGGACGTCATGGCCGCCGTCGTCGACATGAAGCAGCGGAATCCGACCTGGGGTTGTCCACGGATCGCGCAACAGATCGCCCTGGCCTTCGGCATTCCCATCGATAAAGATGTTGTTCGGCGCATTCTCGCCGTTCGGTACCAGCCGGAACCAGATTCGTGTGGCCCCTCATGGCTGACGTTCCTCGGACATGCGAAAGACGGCCTCTGGAGCATCGACCTGTTCCGGTGCGAGTCAGCGATCTTGCGAAGCCATTGGGTGCTGGTGGTCATGGACCAATGCACGCGGCGGATCGTCGGCTTCGGCATCCATGCCGGCATCGTGGATGGCAGAGCCTTGTGCTGCATGTTCAACCATGCCATTCGAGGGCATGCGACACCGAAATACCTCAGCTCCGACAACGATCCGCTGTACCGGTTCCACCAATGGCAGGCCAACCTGCGGGTGCTGTGCGTGAGCGAGGTCAAGAGTGTTCCTTATGTTCCGATGTCGCATCCGTTTGTCGAACGGTTGATCGGCACCCTGCGACGAGAATGCTTGGACCGAATCCTGTTCTGGTCCGCGCCCGACCTGGAACAGAAACTGTTCGAATTCCAGGACTTCTACAATGCTCATCGGGCGCATGCGTCGTTGGAAGGACGGACGCCAGTCCCGCAACGGAAGGATGTCGCAACGCTCAACCGCTACCGATGGGAAGAGCATTGCCGTGGACTCTATCAGACGCCGATCGCCGCTTGAAATCTGAAGGCAAAGACGCTGGCTGGTGGGTCGCCTCGCCCGTGTTCGACGTCCCTCGCGTGACGGCCATCGCGAAACCGACGAGGACGCTTCAGCAGCACATCCTACGTCCGCCATCCTGACCGTGTTGAGGATGACTCCGGCTCAGGCGGCAAGAACAGCGGGCGATCTATCAAGTTCTTGCGAATTCGCCAGCCACACCTTGACAATGCCCTTCGACGAGTTGATAGAATACTGGAATGCGGATATCTCATCGTGTCCTGGTTCAGCCGGAAATGGAGAAAGGCCGCTCTGAGTAAGGTAGTCATTCCGCCCTTCGGGCGGGGATTTTCTCAGGCATGGGGGTCTATCGATCCGATGGTATCATGGTCCGATTAAAGGGCTCGCCATGCTGGAGCTCAGGGTAAGGTGCTCGTCCATCAGCTCGGCTAGGATCTCATTCCTCCGCTGAAGCTTCCGTTCCAGGGCTGCGATCTGCTGCTGCTCCGGGGTCTTGTCAGAGCGGGTTTGGCGGCCGAACGCAGCCGCGCCGTTCTCAAAGAATTCTTTCTGCCAGCGATAGAAGACCGTCGGCTGAAGGCTCCGTTCGTCGCACAGCTTGGACACGGGGACATGCTCCAGCAAGTGGCGCAGAAGAATGGACACTTTCTCGTCTGCTGTGTAGTGCTTGCGCTGTTTCGCCATTTGTTCTCTCCACTATGAGAGCGGCGCAACATTCCATTTCCGGCTGAACCAGGACACGATCTGAGCGCGCCGCGCGGAGTAACGAAACTCCAAAAGGAAGGGGACACGATGGACTTGGAAAAGGTGAAGGGAACGTTACGCGGGCCGATGATTCCGGTCATCACCAATCTGAACGACGACCTGTCGATCGACCACGGCGCGATCAGCGAGAACGTCCGCTACGTCGTCGAGCGCGGCATCAGCACCGGACACGGCGTGCTTCTGGCGGCCGGTGCCGGCGGAGACTTCCCGATGCTCACCTTCGCCGAACGCAAGGCCGTTACGGAAACAATCGCCAAGGCCGCCGATGGTCGCGCACCGGTCGTCGTGGGAGCGCAAGATACCAACGTCAACACGATCATCGAGATGGCGCAGTGGGCCGAGCAGATCGGCGCGTACGCCGTTCAGATGTCTCCCGGGTTCTACTACGAATCGTCAGACGAGGATTGCCTGCGTCTCTTCCAGGCGGTGCATAACGCGACAGGCCACATCGCGATCATGATCTACAACACCTACTGGGAGGGCTACAACATGTCCCTCGACCAGGTCGCACGGCTCGCTGAACTGCCGCGCTGCGTCTCGCTGAAGTGGTCGTCGTCCCAGGGTAGCAGCGCCTACCTGCGCGGGGTGGCGCGATTCTCCGACCAACTGGCCGTCGTCGACAACTCGGGGCTGCACGTCATGAACCGCCTATTGGGCGGCACGGGCTACATCACGCACCTAGCGACGGTCTGGCCCGAGCACGAGCTGGACGTATGGCGGTTGCTCGAGGCCGCCGACTACGAGGCCGCGCAGCAGAAGATCACCACCATCAATTGGCCCTGGTCTGACTTCCGCGGCAAGATGTGGAAGCGGACAGGCGCCGAGAGTCCGGTGGTCAAAGCGGCGCTCGAACTTTGCGGCCGCCCCGGCGGTCCTAGCCGCCTCCCGAACCGTTCGCTCAACGACGAAGAGCGCGACGAACTACGGCAGTTGTTCACCCGCTTCGACGTCCCCGATCTACAGTAGGATCCGTGGGTTGGCGTTTCGCCCCAGAGGGGCATACGAAAAGCCGCGAGGCGTCCAGTCCCGGTGCCTTTCGTGCGCGTTGGTGGATTTCAACCGCGCAGGAGCCTATCGAGAGGCCGCTATTTCCCTCTAGTATGAGCAAGTTGACAACTGGCCGTAGGATGACCCTACAGTTGAATCCGGAAAACACCGCCCCTGAGGGGCGCGGTGGAACCGCTTAGCTCGAAAACCAGCTCGGGGGTTTTGTTGTTGCCGGCTACAACAAGCGCGGCACTGCGGAGCAGTGGATCAAAGAAGGCTAGCAGGCAACGCACTTGCGGTAGGGTCGGGAACTGGCGCGGTGCCTCATAGGACGCTCGCTTGGCCGTATCCGGGGTTTCCCCCTTTGTGCCCGTTTACCAGAGTCCGTCGCTCCGTCTCCAGCTCCCGCCACTTCGCACGCAGCGTGCGGATTTCCCGCACTACGCGCTCCTGCACACTTCGCGGCAAGGATTATGGAGCCTATCGACATGGGGCGGCTGCCCAGGACGGCATTGTCAAGTTAACACCGGTGGGCGACAATGGGCCGATGGCATCCCTGTATCGACGCCACCGCTTTCCACCCGAGATCATCAGCCACGCGGTTTGGCTGTACCATCGGTTCACGCTGAGCTTTCGCGATGTCGAAGACCTTCTCGCGGAGCGTGGCATCAACGTATCCTACGAAGCCATTCGATCCTGGTGCCGCAAGTTTGGACCAGCGTATGCCCGCACTCTGCGGCGGCGACAAGGTCGCCTCGGGGACATCTGGCACGTGGACGAGTTGTTCATCACCATCCGCGGCGAACATCATTATCTTTGGAGAGCGGTGGACCAGGACGGCGACGTCCTGGATATTTTAGCCACACGCCACCGAGACAGGAGAGCCGCTAAAGGCTTCTTTCGCAAGGTTTTGAAACGTGAGGGGAGACGATCATGGCAACTCGTTACCGACAAGCTTCGAAGCTATGCGGCCGCCCACCGAGAGCTCTTCCCATCCGTTACCCATCGGACCGGCCCGTACGAGAACAACCGAGCTGAAGTTTCCCACCAACACACCAGGGAGCAAGAACGCCAAATGCGTCGATTCAAATCAGCGGCTCAGGCCCAACGATTTCTCTGTGTCCACGGGCCCATTCACAATCTGTTCCGCGTTGGGCGTCATCATCTCAAAGCGATCTATCATCGACTGCTCAGGGAGCGAGTTTCACGGACTGGAAGACGGCGACTTGTGCCTGCTGAAAGGGAGAGACCTCGGACGATCTCCGGCGCAAAAGCGCCTTCGCGTTATTAACTTGACAATGCCCTCGAAATCGTTAACGATCCCACAGTTGAAGCCAACCATCGTGCTCTGTGGGAGGCTGGTGCGGTGGACGTCGGGGTGGATGTTGTTCCTTGGGCGCCGGAAGGAGGCGACGACCAGTTCAGTTTGCAGCAGGTTTCTCGTGGGAGCTACATCTATGACAACTACGATCACCTACACAAGCTCGTTCGAGCCGAGCACATTCCTGAGGTGAAAAGGCAGGGAAAACATGCGGTCTTGTGGCACTGCGACCGCCCGGATGCCTGCTTCGCCGGGCCCCACGTCAAGGACCCGGTCAAGAACGTTGGCCTGTTTTATGGCTTCGGCATCCGCTCCACCCAGCTGACGAACAGCACGAAGAATCAGATCGGCTACTCCCACGCCCAGGAAACGGATCGCGGCCTGACCGACGTGGGACGGGCCGTGGTCAAGCGTATGAATGAGCTTGGCGTGATCATCGACCTTGCCCACTGCGGCTACCGGACATCACTGGACACGATTAAGACTTCGGATGACCCGGTTACCGTTACCCACATCGCTTGCCGTACTCTCGCAGAAGGGGGCAAGAGTAAGTATCGCAATGTGACCGACGAGAGATTGTCCCGAATCTAGTTGAAGGTGGACGGGCGGCGGTTCTCAAGCTCGGTTCTCTGCGAGAATCGAGCAAACCTTTAGCTACAAAGGAGAACCGCCGTGAAGAAACCATATTACATTCTAGATTCCGCAAAGCAGCAACCCGTAAGCCCCAACGAGCTCACTCGCCTGCTCAGCCAAAACGCGCAGCTGATGCTGCCCTTGGTGGAACTCGTCGAGCAGTGCCGCGGAGCCGTCGACGAGGTCATCGACGTCACCGGCCGCGCCGTCATTCAGGCCGTGCTCGAACTATCGGCGCAACAAGTTACTGGAGGAGAACTTTCCCAGCCGGGCAAGAAGCGCGGCACCGATGTCGTCCGCTGGGGCCGCCAGCCCGGCCGCGTCCAACTCAGCAACCGCAAGCTGCGGGTTCAGAAACCGCGGCTGCGCAAACGCTCCGGCGGCGAGGTCGAAGTGCCCGCCTACGCAGCGATGCAGGACGACGAACGATTGGGCGCGCGCATGCTCGACCTTCTGATGAAAGGTGTCTCGACGCGAAACTATGCCGGGGTAATTGGCGCAATGGCCGACACCGTCGGCGTGTCGAAATCCGCCGTCAGCCGGGAAACGATCGAGGCCGCGGAAAAGAGCATTGACGAAGTGCTCGCGCGGCGCTTCGATGAACTGGATCTGCTGGTGATCTACGTGGATGGTTTGATCTTCTCCGGCCACACCGTGCTGGCCGCCGTGGGTGTGGACCGTCAGGGGAACAAGCATGTGTTGGGCCTGCAACAGGCCGCGACGGAGAACACCGCCGCCGCCGAGGACTTGCTGACGAGCTTGGTCGAGCGCGGCATATCGCCCGAGAAAAACAGGCTGTTCGTGCTCGATGGGTCGAAGGCATTACGGGCGGCCGTGCGCCGAGTCTTCGGCGAAGTTCCCGTACAACGCTGCCGCGCTCACAAGCTGCGCAACGTTCTCGAGCGGCTGCCACGGGCCGAGCGCGATCAGGCCAAAGCGGCGATTCGCGCCGCCTGGCGGCTCGAAGCCAAAGACGGCCGGGCACGGTTGGAGAAGCTCGCCCAGTGGTACGAGGGCGACTGGCCCGAAGCGGCGGCTAGTTTGCGCGAAGGCCTGGAGGAATGTTTCACCATCAACCGCCTGGGCCTGCCGCCGTCGCTGCATCGTTGTCTGGCGACGACCAACATCGTCGAGAGTCCCCACGCCGGGGTGCGCCAGCGGACGCGGCGAGTGACCCGCTGGAAGGATGCCGCCATGGTTCGTCGCTGGGCCGCGGCTGCTTTCCTGGATACCGAGAAAAGCTTCCGCAAGATCATGGGCTACAAGGATCTTTGGATGCTCGACGCCGTCCTCCATCCAACGAACACCACCCAGCCAAAGGCTGCCTAGTACAATGCTCTTTTACACCGTCGCCCAAAACCCTCAACTACGATTGGGACACTCTCCTGTTTCTACACGACGACTTTCTCGTGGCCGAGACGGAAGGCCTGGTGCTTGTTATCGCGAAGGTTCGCAAGCATCCCGCGAATCTGTCAAGGGCGGCGCAAAATTAGGCCACTGTGGCGGAGTAAAAGTAGACCATCTCGGGGAGAGGGCTCGTTTCGGAAAGCGGCTGTTTCAGGGGCTGGAGCGAAGTCGGGGGACGCCTGTTAAGGGGTGCTTCAGTCATCAACTGTTGTTGTCTCGCCCTTATCTCCTTCTGAAAAAGGCACTTATACCTAATTTGGGCAATGGCTGAAGTTGCCAACCCGCAATCGGTTGTAAGTGATTGTATAGTAAGTACTTAAGCTCTTCTCGACAACAGTCGATGAACGAAGTACCCAGGGAGCAGTGTCGGCCGGAGCGCCGTTCAGCCCGCTCAATCAACGTCTGTGAGCGGATGGACGAGCCCTGGCGCCTACCGGCGGAGGTGATGTGCAGGGTTCAGCGCGAAAAGACCTGGTATTCGGGGCAGCGCGACTGTATACTGTGACTGTGCCAGGGCCAAAATGGAAATCCTGGTGTAAGGCTTTTCGGCTCGACAATCAGCA
The DNA here is from genome assembly GCA_965238045.1 of Bryobacterales bacterium. GTDB lineage: Bacteria > Acidobacteriota > Terriglobia > Bryobacterales > UBA6623 > CBDEGU01. The sequence goes on from CBDEGU010000008.1 coordinate 192,152, forward strand.
AAGGAGTATATTGGGACCTTCCTGGAGGAGGAAAAGCATGAGTAAGTTCATGATCGCAGTTGTCCTGTGCACTCTGGCGCTGATCGGGACTTCCCGTTCGGTGGCCTTAGACGATGCGTACTTTCATGGCGAAGCGCAAGAACTGGGTCACGAGATCCAGTTGTTCATCGACTCGTATGCCTATGCGGATCGCTGGGATGTGGTTGGGCGGGTCAATGAACCCAGCAAGCACCCGGAGAATCCCGTTCTGATGGCGGATCAGCCCTGGGAGGAGAAGGTCGGCCTGCCCAATGTGATTTATGACAGCGAAGACAAAATCTTCCGCATGTGGTATGGGCTCTATGACAGCTTGGCGTGGGGAGGATTCAAAGCACGCCTCAAAGGCGAGTCCGCATGGAAGCGCTACCCTTACATGATTTCCTACGCCGAAAGCCAAGACGGCGTCCATTGGACCAAGCCCCTGTTCGACAAGGTTCCCTACGGCGGCCATGACAAGACAAACATTGTGATGACGGGGCTGAATCGGGCCCAGGAATTCCATGTCATGTGGACGCCGAAGCACATGGGCGAGCGGGGCCGCTTCATGCTCTGGTACCGCGACAGGCTACCCGAGCACGGATACTGCATAAACTTGGCTTTCAGTGACGACGGCGTCAACTGGAAACATTACGAGGACAATCCGGTCTATACCCGAGCCCTCGATGCGGAACACTTCCCGGTCTACGATCAGCGCCGCAAACTGTGGCTGCTGTATGCTCGACCGCAGGCCTTGGCCGCAAACGAAGTCCTCTACACGGGTGAGAACGTGCGCACCCGAATTTCGGTAACGGTCAGCAAAGACCTCAAAACCTGGAGCACGGCGCGTCACATCCTGGTTCCCGACGAACTCGACGACGGTTTCTTTTTCGACCGCATGGAGGTGGCCAAGTACGGCAACCAGTACCTGGGCTTTGTGGCGGTCCAACCTCGCGACGGCTCCGGCCACGGATACATCGAGTTGGTCAGCAGTCCTGATGGCTTTCGGTGGTTCCGCTCGCCAGTGCGGAAACCGTTCATCGCCCGGGGTCGGGAGGGTGATTGGGATGGCGGACACACCTGGATGCTTCCGAGCATCATTCCCGTGGGAGACTGGCTCTACATGTACTACGTGGGCTCCTCGCGGTCGTGGCGCTACCGTTACCCCGAAAACTTCAAAGGGATCGGTATGGCACGCATTCGGCGGGACCGGTTCATGGGACAATACGCGGGTAACAAGGGAGGGTGGCTGCTGTCTCGTGAAGTCAAAGTGACCGGCGACCGCCTCGTGATCAACATCGCTCCCGACCATCGCGCTTTCAGCCGCGACCAACACGGCCACGTAAAGGTCGAACTGTTCGACCGCAGCAGCGGGCCTTACAATGACAATCGCCCGATTGAAGGATTCGGACAAGACGATTGCGACCGCATTCGGTCCAACGCCGTGGATTACGTCGTGACGTGGAACGGCAGCGCGGATCTCTCCGTCCTGAAGGGGAAAGACGTCTACATCCGCTTCTATTTGAAGAATGCGCATCTGTTCGGGTTCCGGTTCGTTGATGAATGAAGCTGAGGACCCGACGGCGTTCCAGTGCGAGTGACCGCCGCTAACTCCGATCCCAAGGATGCTTCAAGGTCGGCAGGACCGGCTACGAACGGCTGTCCTCGATCTCGCTTTGGTTTCGAGACGGGCTGGCCACTGGCGTTCCTTCCGTTTACGCGTGGGCCGGTCCGCGCCGAAAACGGCGCGAAAACGCCGGTGTAGAAAAAGTTCGGCCCCACCGAAATCATCACATCCACGGCCCGGTCTTCGAGCATCTTCTTGCGAATCTCAAGCTCGGAGCCTCTGGCATCCCCGGCGGAATTCGCCATCACGAACCCGGCGCGTCCGGTATCGCTGAGCGCCGAATAGAACACCTGAATCCAGAGGTAATTGGCGTTGTCGGTCCTGGGCAGACCGAACGGATATCGCGGGTCGTCCTTCAGCTTTTCCTTGTCAACCCGGTCCACGTTGAATGGCGGATTCGCCATCACGAAGTCGAACCTGCCGACGCTCTTGTGGATGTCCTCGTAATAGGTGACGCCCTGCCGGATGTCGCCCGAGAGACCGTGAACGGCAAGGTTCATTTTGCAGAGCCGGATGGTCTCCTCGACCTTCTCTTGGCCGTAGATGGAAATGTCGGTGACGGCCTTCTTGTGGTGATCGACGAACGCCGCCGACTGGACGAACATGCCGCCCGATCCGCATGCCGGATCGTAGATGCGACCGTGGTAGGGTTCGATGATTTCCACGATCAGCTTGACGATGCTGGTGGGCGTGAAGAACTCGCCGCCCTTCTGCCCTTCCGACATGGCGAAGCGTCCAAGGAAGTATTCGTAAATCTTCCCGAACGCATCGCCTTCGATGTCCATGGGCACGGCTGCGAAGTTTTTCAGAAGCGAAACGAGAAGGTCCTTGTCGAGGCGGTTATACGTCCTCGGCAGAACGTCCTTCAGGTCCTCGTTGTCAGCTTCGATGGCCCTCATCGCATCGTTGCGTTGATGGCCTTGCCGATGTCGGCGCCTTCCGGGAGTTGAAGCAGGTTCGAGAACCGGGCGTCCTCGGGCAGGTAGAGAACGCCTTGCGCCTGATAATCCGCCTTGCCGATGGTGCGGCGTCCGCTGCCTTGTCTGGTGAGTTTCGCCTGGGCCGTGGCGAACTTGTGATCGGCGTAGCGAAGGAAGATCAACCCGAGCACGGGAACGGAGTACTCGGAAGACTTCAATTTGGAGTTGGCCCGCAGTTCGTCAGCGGCTCCCCAGAGGCGCTTTTCCAGTTCGGTGTTGTTGGCTGGCATGTGGCTCGGCTACCTGTGGTTAACTCGTTTGCACAGAAATAGGTTTACCACAATACGGCGTGGGAGTTTCTGGAACTCAAGAAAATCGGGGACGGGAAGGCGTGAATCCGCTATCCACCGTATGCGTTCACCGAGCAAGGCGTCGCGATGCTCTCCAGCGTCTTGCGCAGCAGGCGAGCGGTAGCTGTCAACATCACCATCATGCGGGCGTTCGTGCGTCTACGCGAAGTGCTGGCAACCCACAAGGACCTGGCCCGAAGGATGGCCGACCTGGAGCGAGAACAAAAAGCCCAGGGAAGCCAAATCAACGATGTTTTCAAGGCGATCCAGAAGCTCCTGGAGCCCCCGAAGGACAGACCGAGGCGGGCTATAGGGTTTCGGGCCAGCAAAGACAAGTAACCCTCAACTACTTCATGCCTCCACGTTGTGATCACTTCCGTCGGCCGCTCAGCCGCAAACGCGTCGGCGGCAAACTCAGCTGGCGCTGTCGCTACTCCCACAGCCGCCGACGCAGCTTTGCTCCCAGCAGCAGACAGACCTGCCCGCAATGCCGAAAACGCCCCGTCTCCTCCGAGGGGCGGTGTGGGATCTGCTTGTTGTATCGGCGCTAGCTGGCTGGTACATTCGGTCCATCTCAGCCCCGAGAACGCCTTCAGCGGTTTCTCTGGGCTTGTTTTTTTGGGCGATCTGACACCGAACCGTGCCAGGGGTCAAATCAGCGGCTCCAACTCCCACCTGTCGTCTTTCGCCTAAAGATTGCGACAGTCAGTCCTCCACCACTAGCTGTCGACAAAACGCCTTTATCGCCAGCAACCGGATTCAACCGGGCTGGTCGGCTGGCAGTGGGACTCTGCGACACTATGGAGGGAAGGGTTACAGCAGTAGTAATTTTTGAGGCAGAGGGACCGCGATGGGAGATTCCATGGAGCAGACCGCACGAGATTTTTTCGAGGCCTGTGAGGCCGGAAAGGGTTGGGAGGCGTGCGCACCTTATTGCAAGCCGGACGCGTCATTCTCGTCCCAGGCCGAGCCTCTGGCCGACGTCACGACTCTTGAGGCCTACGTTGACTGGATGAAGGCGTTGTACGGATTCATGCCGGACGCGAGCTACGAGCTCAAGTCGTGGGCTGTTGACGCCGAGCGCAACAACGTGTCTGCCTACGCGGTCTTCTCGGCAACGCACACCGGCGAGGGTGGACCGTGTCCGCCCACGGGGAAGAGCGTCAAGACCGACTATGTGTACGTGATGTTCTTCGAGGGCGACAAGATCAGTCACATGACCAAGATCTGGCACTCTGGGCTTGCGATGCAGCAGCACGGCTGGGTGTAGGGTCGTCATCGACAGAACCGGTGGGACAGCGGTTTCGCGTCCTGGCCGAGGCCGCAGAGATGCGCTGACTCGTTTGGCGCGCACAGCCCGACCCGAGACCGGCCGACGCCTTAGAGAGCCTCTGAGAGCCTGTCCTACAATAGTCCAATCTAGCTTCACTCTGGGAGGTAACACATGGCAGACAACAACCCCGTTCAGATAAAGCTGTCTGCCGCCAGTGGATCGTCCATCAGAGCAACCAAAAGGAGCCAAGAAGATGAACATTACCATCCGCCCTTTAATGGAAAATGATCTGCCGGCTGCGAGGCAAATCGTGTGTCTGGCTTTCGGCACTTTCCTTGGCGCGCCGGAGCCAGAGAAGTTCTGGTCCGATTTGGATTATGTCAGCACGCGTTGGCGAGCTGATTCTGCTTCTGCTTTTGGAGCCGAAATTGACGGTGAGCTGGTTGGTTCGAACTTTGCCACCTCGTGGGGCAGTGTCGGATTCTTTGGTCCGTTAACAGTGCATCCTAAGTTCTGGGATCAGTCCGTGGCCAAACATCTGATGGAACCTATCCTGCAGTGTTTTGAGCGGTGGGGAACTCGCCATGTGGGTTTGTTCACCTTTGCCCACAGCGCGAAACACGTTGGTCTGTACAACAAATACGGTTTTTGGCCGCGCTTTCTGACGGCGATCATGTCGAAGCCGGTGCAGGCAAAGGAGACCACAGTACGATGGTCAAAGTACTCCGAGCTGGGTGAGGAAGAACGAAACGCATGCCTGAACGCCTGCGGAGACCTCACCGATGATTTATACGCAGGGCTGAATGTGGAGCGGGAGATCCGTGCTGTCGAGTTCCAACGACTGGGCGAGACTGTTCTTCTCCGCCATGACCAAGGATTGGGCGGGTTTGCGGTTTGTCACTGCGGTCCTGGCACGGAGGCAGGAAGCAATAAATGCTATGTCAAATTTGGGGCAGCACGGTCCAGCAAGCTGTTCGATCAGCTTTTGGATGTGTGCGAAGCCCTAGCAGCTGAGCGCGGAATGACACGTCTTGAAGCGGGTGTGAATTTGGCTCGTGAACAGGCTTATCGACAGATGCTCAAGGTTGGCTTTCGTACGGACATTCAGGGTGTGACGATGCATCGTCCCAACGAGCCGGCTTACAGTCGATCGGAAGTTTACTTGATCGACGACTGGCGCTAAAACCAAGGCCCACAAACCCGCTGAACCACATCTCTCTGGAGCCTGTCGCCTTCCCCCCATAATCGCGACGCTTCCACAACTGGTTCTTCCATAAGTTCTTTAGTTCCTGTAAGATGCCCGTGTAAGATTGCGGCAGTTTGTGGCGTTGGTGCATGAATCGGTGTAAGCGAGCACGCTAGCGGCGGGGGTGGGGTCCAGTCCATCATAGAGATCGGGGGTAACGTCATGGTCGCAGCGAAGTCGAGCCGAGTCAACCGCCAGTATAAGAAGAAGTACAGAATCCGGAACTGGAGGGAGTACGAGCGTGGCCTCAGGAGCCGCGGCGACGTCACGATCTGGCTGAGCGAGGATGCAATTGCCGCGTGGGTACCACCGAAGAACGGTCTTCGCGGAGGCCAGCGGCGGTACTCGAACCTCGCGGTCCGGACCGCGTTGACGCTGCGGGTCGTCTTCAGCCTGCCGCTCCGCCAGACCGAGGGGTTCCTGGACTCGCTGCTCCGCTTGATGGGCCTCAACCTCAAGGCCCCGGACCACACCACACTCTCGCGCCGGAACCAAATCGTTGCGGTGCCGCCCCTGACCCGATCCTATGACGGCCCGATCGACTTGATCGTCGATTCCACAGGGCTGAAGATTCTGGGTTGCGGCGAATGGAACGCGCACAAGCACAAGGCATCAAAGAAACGCCGGGATTGGCGGAAGCTGCACATCGGGGTGGATGCCGAGGGGTTCATTGTGGCGGCCGAACTCACAGCGAGCAGCCGGGACGACGCCTCCACACTCCCTGCTCTTCTCGACACAATCGAGGTTCCCATCCGGCGTTTCACCGCAGACGGAGCCTACGACCACAGGTCAGTCTACGATCAACTCAGCGCGGCCGGTACAGAGAACGTCGTGATTGTGATTCCCCCTCGTCGCTCCGCGGTGTCGGCGGGGCCAACGGACGGCCCCTGGGCGCAGCGTGACACGGCTCTTGAGAGGATTCGCCAGGTCGGGCGACGAGAGTGGCAGAAGGAGTCGGGCTACCGACAGCAGGCGCGCGTTGAAAACAGCTTCTTCCGATACAAGTCCGTGCTCGGAGGCGGATTGAAGGCGAGGCACGGCAAGGCACAAAGGAGAGAAGTTGCGATCGGGTGTCACATCCTCAACCGGATGGCCGAGCTGGGTAGGCCGAAATCCTGCGCTGTGGTGTCCTGAACGAGAAGTTGGAAAAGCGCCCCCACTCGCGCCGCAGTTGAATCATGCAACAGCGCCATGAACTGGGCTACGTGCCGTTATCGAAGACCGGAGCGGAGTTATTGTTCGAAGTATTTTCCCAGCGCTACGAACAGGGCTCGACACTGGTCACCTCGAACCTGCCGTTCAACGAATGGACGGAGATCTTCGGCTCCGAGCGGCTGACCGGCGCCTTGCTGGATCGGCTCACGCACCACGTTCATATTCTGGAGATGAACGGCGAGAGTTTCCGCCTCATCCAGAGCAAGAAGAAGCGGGCTCACTCTTCGGGCTGACCCACCGGCCACTCGCCCGGTTTTCGTGAGACGGCCTCCACTACGCCTGGGCCGCCCTAAAGGGCGACCGCAGGCTCCGTTCCAGCCGTCCCACGAAAACCGCTACCCCTTCACCAACTGGTCTACTTTTGCTCCGCCGAAGTGGTCCAAATTTACTCCGCCCTTGACACCCGCGAGAACGGCAAGAAGGGTGGTCGTCCGAAGGGCAGCGGCAACAAGCACTCGCACCGTAGCCGGCAAACAGATACCGACGAATAAGGAGATGTACCGATGGCGCTCTGGAAACGAGATAAGACGTGGTGGGCGGACCTCGCCGTCAACGGGGAACGATTTCGGCAGTCGCTCAAGACAAGCGACAAGCGTGAGGCGAAGGCCCAAGAGAAAGAGCTGATCGCCCAGATCCAGGCCGGCAAGGTGGCAGCGCCGAGCGGAAAGGCATTTGGTCGTCTGCCCTTTGCAGCAGCGGCTGACCAATACCAGAGCGATCGCGCAAAGCGAGTCGCCGAGCGCACTACGCAGTTCGAGAAGGAACGCCTCGTTCCTCTGCGGCGCCATCTGGGCAAGAAGACCCTCGGGCGCATCACTTCCGGTGATATCTCTACCTACCAAGAGAGCCGGATCGGTGAAGGGGTGTCGGGTCGCACGGTCAACATGGAGGTCGCTGTTCTTCGCCGGATGCTGAAGAAAGCCAGGCGCTGGGCGATGCTGGCCGAAGACGTCACGATGTTCCCGGAGACATCGCACATAGGCCGGGCACTCATCGGGGAAGAGAAGAAGCGGCTCTTTCAGACGGCGGCGAAGAAGCCCGAGTGGCTTGTCGCCTATTGCGCGGCCGTCCTGGCAGCTTCGACCACCTGCCGCGGAGTGGAGCTGAAGAGCATCCGCTGGAAGGAAGTCGATCTGTTCAAGCGGGTGGTGCGGATCAATCGCAGCAAGAATGACTCGGGGAAACGGACGATACCGCTGAACGAGGATGCGATGGCAGCTTTTGCGCGCCTGCGAGAGCGGGCCGAGGGCTTGGGGTTTACCGACCCCGACCATTACGTTTTCCCGGCTTGCCAGCGGCAGCAGTTTGATCCGACGCGCCATCAGAAGTCGTGGCGAAGCGCCTGGCGCTCGTTGACGAAGGAGGCCGGTCTGAAGGGCTTCCGGTTTCACGACCTGCGGCACACGGCGATCACGGAGCTGGCGGAGGCCGGCGCGCCGGACGCGATGCTGATGGCGATCGCGGGACACCAATCGCGGCGCATGCTGGAGCATTACAGCCACGTGCGGATGCAAGCCAAGCGCGAGGCGGTGGAAAAGCTCTCCTCGGGGCTGATGGCTGGGGTTTCTGAGGGCCCGAAGAAAACGGTCGAGGTGAACTGAAATGTGCCGGCCGGGCGGGGTTACGTCACAATCTGCGTCACAATTCGGCTGCCTCGCAAGGCGCGAGGCTTGTAACTTGCTGAAAACAATGGTGGGCGCGCGGAGACTCGAACTCCGGACCTCCTGCGTGTGAAGCAGGCGCTCTAACCAACTGAGCTACGCGCCCTCGGTGGATCGTCCGCCCTCGCGGTCTCCGCGGCTCGGGCTGGGCTGAGGATGCTACTGTCCCGACTCTATCAGAACGTCTTTGAGGTGTTCAAGCCATGGAGTTGTCCGACACCAGATGATGCGGAAACCAGAGCGGCCGGGTCTTTGTTCTGTCGCGAGATACCGAGAGTCCTGCCCCACCCGCGCCACCAACTCGACAACCCAGCCTTCCGGTTATGATGGTAGTTCATGCCGGACGGCATTGCCATCGCGCCGAAGGTGTCCGAGCGGGTTGCCGCGCTGGAACGGTCTCTGGGAAGTGTCATTCGCGGCAAACCAGGGACCCTGTGTCTGGCCATCGTCCGCCTGCCGGCCCGCGGACAGTTACTCATCAAGGACGTGCCGGGTGCGGGCAAAACGACCCTTGCGCACACTCTCGCAGGCGGCCTCGATAGCCGGTTCCAGCCTACCGAGTTCACGAGCGGCATGCTGCCGAGCGACGCGCAAGCCGTGGCGTTCGCCGAGGTTCTGGAACAGATTCCGCGGTCGCTGACGGCGCCGATCTAGTTTGCGCCGCCGGCCCCGGCCCCCTATAACACCCTCATGAGAACCGTCATTATCGGACTTCCGCAGGTCGGCAAGACCTCACTGTTTACCATCCTCACCGGCCAGACCCGGCAGACGCGTCTCGGGGCCACGGCCGTGCAAGTGGGCGTGGCGAAGGTTCCCGACGCTCGCGTCGAACGCCTGGCCGAGTTGTTTCGTCCGCCGAAGGTCACCCACGCCACGGTGGAATACGCCGACATGCCGGCGCTGGCGAAAGAGTCTCTAGCGGACCCCTCTTACGTCGGGGCCCTGCGCCAGGGCGACGCGTTTCTTCACGTTCTGCGACTTTTCGAGGATGAAACGGTTATGCATGCCGGGGGCGGTCTCGATGCTTTGCGTGATTGGAGCAACATCGAAACAGAGCTGATAGTGAACGATCTCGTGGTTGTCGAGAAGCGTCTCGAACGCGTGGAGAAAGACATTGTACGGGTCAAGAAGCCAGAGCTGGGGAAAGAGAGAGAGTTGCTGCTGAGCTGCCAGCAGGCACTCGAGGCTGAGCAGCCGCTACGGGAACTCGAACTGAGCCCGGAAGAGGATAAGTTGCTGCGCGGCTTCCTGCGCGGCTTCCAGTTCCTCTCGGCCAAGCCCATGCTGCTGGTGCTGAATCTGGGTGAGTCCGAGACCGGCAGGCTTGCTGAAATCGAGAGCGATTACCGGGACCGCTGGCTGGCCGGCAAATCGAAGATCGGCATTGCCGCCGTTTGCGGCAGCGTGGAGGCGGAACTCGCCGAACTCAGCCCCGACGATGCCCGTGAGTACATGGCCAGCTACGGCTTCGAGCAGCCGGGACTTGTGCGCCTGATCCAAGCCAGCTACTCCCTCTTGGGGCTGATGTCATTTCTCACCGCCGGTGAGACCGAGGTGCGTGCATGGACGATTCCCGCCAATTCCCCCGCCGTCAAGGCCGCCGGGGCCATTCACTCGGACTTTGAGCGGAAGTTCATTCGCGCCGAAGTCATTCAGTGGGACAAGCTCGTCGAGCGCGGCGGATACGCTGGCGCGCGCGAACACGGCGAACTGAGGCTCGAGGGCAAGAAATATATAGTCCAGGAGGGCGACGTGCTGGTCATCCGGCACAGCTAGAGGTTCGCTTGCGCTGGAGGCGCTTCAATTTCCCGGTATTTGGGGGGCGTGCTACAATAACGGTCTTCTCTCCCCGCCTCCCCTAGCTTCTCCTTTCCGGGAGGTTCGCATGTGGATATGGAGACAAGAAAAATCAATTTGACAGGAAGATTTTCATCAGAATGCCCCAGAATATTTACCTCGGCAATTTGCCCGAATGGGTAACCGCGGATGATATCCGCTCATGGCTCGATAGCAGCGATCTGGTTTGCGATTCCATCAGAGTGATTCGCGACTTTGAGACGCAAGCATCCAAAGGCTACGCCTTTCTAGAAGCACCAAATCAGGAGGAGATGGAGTCGATCATTCAGCGTTTCAACCGCGCCCCGATCGACGGAAAAATCCTGCGCGCCAAAACCGCTCATCCAAAGAATGACAAGTCTGCGACGGCCCGCAACGCGCCCCGGCGACGGCGCAGACGCAGAGACGGCGCGGACGAAGTGAATGCGAACGCCGGCCAGCAGCAGACCGCCCCCTCCCCAGACGCGCGGAAAGATGCCAAGCCCGAGTCGGTAGGCAGTTTCGGCGAGGCTTTGCAAAAGGCCCTCTAGCCCGCCGCTGAAATTTCACTCAAGGTTGGTCCAGACCCCGGGAAAGGTGTGTCTCGGGAAGCGAACTCTGACGCTGTCTCATAGCTGGCGGGCTCTGAACAGGGTGCCGCTAGCGCCGGTTTGCGAGCCGACGGCGGCGAGCCATCGCGCCTCAACAGGGTCCGCGCATTATCACGATGGGTTTACGACTGGAGTTCTGACTTGTAGCGGGCCGCCTGATCCAAGGGGGCTGTCGCGGGGTGCAACACTTTCGGGGGCGGGGATACCGGCTGTCATAAGCCAGCATCCCATGTTTCTTGTGCAGTCGCCGCGAACAACCTTCAGGCAACCGCCGATAGCGCGGTCAGTTTCCCGGCCAGGGTCGCTTTGGGCACGACACCGATCACCGAGTCCACGAGCTCGCCGTTCTGGAAGAAAAGCACGGTCGGGATGGATCTTACGCCGAAGCGCTGAGCGGTTCGCGGGCTCTCATCCACATTCAGCTTGCCCACCTTCGCTTGCCCCTCGAAATCGCGCGCCAGCTCCTCGACCACCGGGCCGAGAACCCTACACGGCCCGCACCAAGGCGCCCAGAAATCGACGATCACCGGACCGTCGCCCTGGAGTACTTCTTGCTCGAAGTTGTCGTCCGTCAATGTAAGGTAGCTGTTTTCATTTGTCATGATCGATTCTCCTGTTTCATTTAGTTAGATGCCCGAAGGGGAGAATCGATGCGCGAAAATGTTCTCGTTCGCGGGCTACTTCCTGTCGCGCCGCCCGAGCCCGGCAACAGAGAATGGAAAGAAATCCCGGCTTGGTCCCGCTTCCCGCCGGGCTTCTGAAACAGCCACCCACGGGTCGCGATCCTTCGGCGGGTGGCAGGCGCCCGGAGCTGTCCTGAGGGGCTGTCCTAGGGGGCTGTCCTATAATGATTTCGCCCATCACAGCGCCCGGTCTGACCATCTGTCTCGGCCGCGGCGCCGCTTCCCATTCCATGCCCGCCCCATCCCCGCTTGCGATTCTGCTCTGCTTGGCCGGCGCGGTGGCCTGTTCCCAACCCACATCTCCGCCCAGTGTCTGGGGCCCGTCCGCCATCGCCGTCACGCTGCCCGATGGCTTTGTCGTGCAGGCCGAGCTTGCGGCTACGCCGGAGCAGCACTCGCGCGGGCTCATGTTTCGAGACAAACTGCCCGCGGACCGCGGGATGATCTTTCACTTCCCCGACGTTCGGCCTCGCGGTTTCTGGATGTTTCAAACCTTAATCCCGCTCGACATCATTTGGCTTGATGCTCACGCCGAAGTCGTCGAAATATCGGCCCATACTCCGCCCTGCGGTTTCAGCAATCCTGGCGAATGTCCGAGCTATGGCGGCGCCGTCGCCTCGCGCTATGTGCTTGAGATCGGGGCCGGCCAGGCCGCGGCCCATGGTGTCGAAGTCGGCCGCCGCATCGAATTTTAGGCTATCCTCGCAGTAGTATGGATGCCGATCAGCTTCGTGAACTACTCAAAGAGGTAGCGCAAGGTTCGTGCAGCGCCGACGAGGCACTCGAACGCCTTGAGCACATGCCGTTCGAGGATCTGGGCTTCGCCAAGGTCGATCATCACCGCTCGCTTCGTCACGGCATGCCCGAGGTGATTCTGGGCCGGGGCAAGACGGTCTCGGAAGTTCGCGAGATCTCCAAGACGCTGCTCCGGCGATCGAAGAACCTTCTGGTCACGCGCGCCAGCGAGGAGATGGCCGACGCCGTTCGCGAACTCGATGACACCGCCGAGTTCATGCCGCGCTGCGGCGCCATTCGGGTCTGGGGTGACCGGCGCATTGTGGGCAAGAGCAAGATCGCCATCGTCTCCGCCGGCACCAGTGACATGCCCGTGGCCGAGGAAGCGCTGGTGACCGCCGAGGTCATGGGCAACGAGGTGGACTGCATCTACGATGTCGGCGTCGCCGGGATTCATCGCCTGCTCGCGAATCGCGAGCGGCTGGCCAGCGCCCGTGTGATTATCTGCTGTGCCGGCATGGAAGGCGCCCTGCCCAGCGCCGTCGGCGGACTCGTTTCGGTTCCCGTGATCGCCGTGCCGACAAGCGTCGGCTATGGAGCGAGCTTCCAGGGCCTGGCCGCTCTGCTCGGCATGCTCAACAGCTGTTCAAGCAATGTCACGGTCGTAAATATCGACAACGGCTTCGGCGCGGCCTACGTCGCCACCCTCATCAACCGGCTGTAGCAGGCCGTGGTGAGAAATGCGGGCCTAGAAGTCTTCCCGTGTCGCAGCCCGCGCACTGGACTGGGGAACCGTCTATAATACGCACACGGGCGGGGCTAGAGGATGCGATTTCGGTCAGATCTCCCGCGCCGAACAGAGACTACCCGACTCTGGTATCTGAACCATGATCTCCCAAGCATTGATCGACCAAATTCACGCCTGCTCAGATCGTTTGACGAATGATCTGGTGGAGGTGCTGCACGGGGACCCCAAGTGCGAGGCCTATAACAAAATCTCTGCCGGCCGCCTCACTGGCCTTAAAGGCGACCTTTACAAGAACTTGGGCCGCTGGCTGCGCTCGCACTCGAAATCGGCCATCGAAGTTCGTTATGTACGGCTCGGGAGAGAGAGATATCTCGAAGGCATTCCGCTGAGTCAATTGATTTACGCGCTGAACTTGACGAAATCCATGCTACTGAACTTCATTCGGCGCTGCACGGTGGGGGTGTCCGAGGACCTGAATCTGGAATACGAACTGGCGGGTTCGATCAGCGACTTCTTCGACCAGGCCATCTATTTCGCTTCGATCGGCTACGAGGATGCCTGCAGGGCGGGGCTGGCCTCACCGCAGAAAGAGACACAGGGTCGGGATGCCGGCCCGGCCCGGCGCAAGATTCGGCCTCGCGCGCAGGTCTCGACCGAGGAGGAGGAGTATGATCCGCCGATCAGCCGTGGAGGCCAAGTCGGCGAGGCCTCCGGCTAGAGGGCCGAACGCGGTCGGCTAGCGAATCGAAACCGCGCGACCGCGGGCCTGACACGCGACAGCCGGCATAGCGCGCCGCATCCCCAGAAAGGAAAACCGCGGGAAGGAGAACCGTGGTGCGCAAGAGAGGACTTGAACCTCCACCCGGCGTAAACCGGACTAGGACCTGAACCTAGCGCGTCTGCCAATTCCGCCACTTGCGCATCGGGCGCGGACGCATCCGAGGCGGCGCGTCCGAAGTTTCATTCTGGCAACCCTCCGGTTCGGTGTCAATCGTCGTCGAGCACCTTGCCCCCGATGGCCCCTCCAAGGGTCGAAAAACCGGTGGTGATAATGAAGCTCAAGACCAGCCCGGCGAGCACCAGCAGCGCCAGGGCGACGGGGCTCTCGACCATCCGAAGCAACTGCTGGATGGCCTCTTGCTCCGCGCCGCTTTGCTGGATCTGTTCGATGATCAGATCCCGGTAATTCAAATGCTGGGAGGACAGTGCGCTGACGATCAGACCCAGCACAAGCGAAATAGTAAACGTCATTACGCCGGTGATCCACCCCAGCTTGGCGCCCCGCGATGATCGCGGGTTCGTGTTCGTGGCGCGCCGGTAGATGTAGACCGTAAGGAATCCCGCCGCCGGGTACCACAGGAAGCAAAGGGAACTGACGAACTGCACGTGAGACAACAGCGCCGCGATCGCGGCGCCCGGGTAGGCTGCACGAAGCGAGGTGGGGTCGCCGAAACTCGGCACGCCTCCGCCCTTTTGTTCTGGATTATCGCGCTCGCTCGCCGGACGCAAGCGCTCGCGCGAAGCCTCGGCCTCCAGCCGGGCTTTCCGCTTGGCCTCTTGCCTGGCTGTTTTCGTCGCGGGCCGTCCGCACAGCGGACAGAATTTCGCTTCCGCGGGCAACGCGGCGCCGCAACTACAATTCAAATCGGCCATCGACATTTCCTTCCGGCAGGGAGGGGCGCGGCGCTGGTTTGGGCGTTCCCGGAATTGTGTATCCCGCTAGAGCCGCGACGGCGCTAAAGCCCAACATAAGGCCGGCGGCAAACCGAAGCTCCGCCGGGTTGGCGAGCAGGTCCCCAACTTCCCCCACCCAGGTTATCAGGCACAGGGCGCCGGCGCCGGCAAACAAGGGTTTCGAGAACCTCGGCGCCGTCAGCGCGGCCAGGTACGCCCCACCGTACACACCGAGACAGCGCACGCACACCGGCAGCACCGCGCCGAAGAGCGACCACGACCGCGCCGGGTCCTGATGGCAGAATCGCTCGAACACAGCATAGAATACCATTGCCTCCGGCCGGCCGCGACCATGAAGCAGCGCCGCAATGACGATGGACACGAGCAGCGCCGCCGACAGCGCCAGCGTCGCCCAGCGGGTCCAGCCGCCCCGCCCCGCTGCCGCGCTCATTCTCTCGGCGGCCGGTTTCCAGCGGCTTGGCACGGGCGCGCGCATGACTCAAGAATAGGCGGAAACACCCGTCAGCCGCTCGCCGATCACCAGCGCATGGATGTTATCGGTACCTTCATAGGTCTTCACCGTCTCAAGGTTCGCCATGTGCCGGAAGATTGGATAGTCGTCGGTGATGCCGTTGGCTCCGAGCAAGTCCCTGCATCGGCGGGCGACTTCGAGGGCCATCCAGGCGTTATTCCGCTTGAGCATCGAGATCTGGGAATGGTGCGGGCGGCCTTGCGACTTCAGCTTGGCGATGTGATGGGCCAGCAACTGCGCCTTGCTGATCTCGGTGGCCATCCAGGCGAGTTCGCCCTGAACAAGCTGGTGAGAGGCGATCGGACGGTCGTTGAACTGCTTGCGCTGCAATACGTATTCCCGGGCGGTCTCGAAGCAATCCCCGGCGGCGCCGAGGCAGCCCCAGCCAATGCCGAAACGGGTCTCGGTCAAACATGCCAGCGCCGTCTTGAGTCCCACGGCGCCGGGTAGCGCATTCTCGGCCGGGATGCGGCAGGATGCGAAAGCGAGGCTGGATGTGACCGAGGCGCGCATCGACCACTTGCCGTGAATGTCGGAGGTGGTGAAGCCGGGCGTGCCCCGCTCGACCAGAAACCCACAAATCTCATCTCCCTCGCGGGCCCAGACCACCGCAACATCGGCGATGCTGCCGCTGGTGATCCAGGTCTTTTCGCCATCCAGAACGAATGTGTCTCCCTCACGCACGGCGCGGGTTCTGATCCCCGAGGGATTCGATCCGAAGTCGGGTTCGGTGAGCCCGAAGCAGCCGATCGCCTTGCCCGCCTGGAGCAGCGGCAGCCAGTGCTGCTTCTGCTGTTCGCTGCCGAATTGAAGGATCGGCCACATCACGAGGCTGCCCTGCACGGAGGCGAAACTGCGCATGCCACTGTCGGCGCGCTCGAGTTCCTGCATCACGAGCCCATACTCGACGGCGCTCATTTCCGCGCAGCCGTAGCCCTGGAGATTCGCGCCCAGCAGACCCATCTCGCCCATTTCGGCCACAAGATGCAGCGGAAACCGGGCCTCGCAAAAATGCTCGCCGATGATCGGCATGATCCGCTCGCGGGCGAATTGCCGAACGGTCTTCCGGACGAGTTTTTCCTGCTCGCTGAGCAGCGAGTCGAAGTCGATGAAATCCTCACCGCGAATGGGTGGCATGGGTGCACCTCAGTGAAGTTGCCGGGCAAGAGACCCGGCACCCCGTGGCGGGAGTCGGGCCGCCAAGGAAAGGCCTGCGAAAGCATGGTTGCACATGGCCCAGGGGTGCCAAGGTGGCCCCGGGGTGCTAACGTTTCCATGCTCTCTAATTATAATCTAGCACGCGTTTTTGACCGCCTGACTGCTTAACTGCCGCTTGACTGCCGGCGGCCGGGGTGCTATTTGCGCAGCTTCACCTCACACCCGTCTCCCGACACCTGAACTAGCAGTTTCAGTCCTTTCAGTTTCTTTAATTTGCCGCCATAGGGAAAGAAGAGGTAACCCGCTGTCGGCTTGTCGAAGCGGCCATTGGAGAGGACATGAAGCTCGATGATCCGCTCAGGCAACTCATCGGGATGCGGCTCGTATTTCGGTACGTTCGGGGCCGGGTCGGTCTCGATGCCGGGGTCGGTCCTGTCTTGCCGGGGATCGTCTGGAAAACGGGGGCGTCGGGGACGCCCGCCGATGATGACGCCATCCACGCGGCCGGTGCGACGGTCAACCGATCCGATCGAAATCCCCGAGGGCTGTCCGTAGGCGTCGTCGTCCCATGGTTCCTGCCGAGCCAAGATCCCCACCATCTCCGGACCCACGGGCAGCACGGGCCGGTCCGCCCGTTTCCAGTCCAGCTGGAACTGGCCCCTCCCGGCTTCCATGACACGGCCGGATTTGGGGTACAGAGCAATTTCGACAACCAGAATGCGGGGTATGCGCTTCATGCCGCGCGGCGTCGGCAGATAGCGGCCGAGATATTCCACGCCAATCTCACCGTCCTCGACCTCGCAGCTATGAGGAAAGCCGGCGACCGACTCTCTAGGCACAAGCTCGGAAGCCGTGAGCACCGAAGCCCCGGCGAAGAGAGTAGCGAGGGTGATAGTTGCGAGGGCGTTGCCGCGAAGCCGTTTCACGTTTCCCCCTTGGCGAGGCAGTGCTCCATGGACGCGCGTCCGGCGCAAAGGGTTGCCGGAGAAGTCCCGGAGAGTCTTGATTCGCTGAGTCCGCCACTATCATACCGTCTTGACCCGTGGTTCTTCCCGAATCCGTCCGCAAGACTTCGAAAAGGCCTATTCTTGTGGCTCTCGTAAGGCCGAGGCGAGAGAAACCTCGGACGATCTTCAGGGCCAAACCGCCTTCGCGCCGCTAACTTGACACTACCCCCAAAAAGGAAATCCTCTCTGAGGGTTCGTTAGAAGCGAAAAAGATAATTTCTATTTTCTCCATCAATCATTTCGATCCGCAAATGCAGCACTGATCCGGAGATTGTCCCGAATCTAGTTGAAGGTGGAAGGGCGGCGGTTCTCAAGCCCGGTTCTCTGAGAGAATCGAGCAAACCTTTCACCACAAAGGAGAACCGCCGTGAAGAAACGATATCACATTCTGGATTCCGCGAAGCAACAGCCAGTCAGCCCCAACGACCTCACCCGCCTGCTCAGCCAAAACTCCCAACTCATGCTGCCCTTGGTTGAACTGGTCGAGCAGTGCCGCGGAGCCGTCGACGAGGTTATCGACGTCACCGGCCGCGCCGCCATTCAAGCCGTGCTGGAACTGTCGGCGCAGCAAGTTACCGGTGGAAAACTTTCCCAGCCCGGCAAGAAGCGCCGCGGCGATGTGGTCCGCTGGGGCCGCCAGCCCGGTCGCGTCAAGCTCAGCAACCGCAAACTGCGCGTCAGCAAACCCAGACTGCGCAAACGCTCCGGCGGCGAGGTCAAAGTGCCCGCTTACGAAGCGATGCAGGACGACGAACGCCTCGGCGCGCGCATGCTCGACATTCTGATGAAGGGCGTCTCGACGCGCAACTATGCCGGGGTGATTGGCGCAATGGCCGGCACGGCCGGGGTGTCGAAATCCGCCGTCAGCCGGGAGGCAGTCGAGGCCGCCGAAAAGAGCATCGACGAAGTGCTCACGCGGCGCCTGGATGAGTTGGATCTGCTGGTGATCTACGTGGACGGTTTGATCTTCGCAGATCATGTAGTGCTTGCAGCGGTGGGCGTAGACCGTCAGGGCAACAAACATGTGCTGGGATTGCAGCACGCCGCCACTGAGAGCACAGCCGCCGCCGAAGACTTGCTGAGGGGCATGGTCGAGCGGGGAGTATCGACGGAGAAAAACAGGCTCTTCGTGCTCGATGGATCGAAGGCCCTGCGGGCGGCGGTGCGGCGGGTCTTCGGCAAAGTTCCGGTGCAGCGCTGCCGTGCTCACAAGCTGCGCAATGTCGTCGAGCGGCTGCCTAAGGCCGAGCGCGATCAGGCCAAAGCGGCGATCCGGGCCGCCTGGCGGCTCCGAGCCCAAGATGGACAAGCGCGGCTGGAGAAGCTAGCCCAGTGGTACGAGGGTGACTGGCCCGAGGCGGCGGTGAGTTTGCGCGAAGGCATGGAGGAGTGTTTCACCATCAACCGCCTGGGTGCGCCGCCGTCGCTGCATCGCTGCCTGGCGACGACGAACATCGTCGAGTCTCCTAACGCCGGGGTGCGGCGGAGAACGCGGCGAGTGACCCGCTGGAAGGACGCGGCCATGGTGTGTCGCTGGGCCACGGCTGCATTCCTCGATACCGAGAAAAGCTTCCGCAAGATCATGGGTTACAAGGATCTGTGGATGCTCGACGCCATCCTCAATCCGGCCAAGGCCACAGCAGCAAAGGCTGCCTAGTACAATGCTCTTTTACGCCGCCGCCCTACAAACCCTCAACTACGATTGGGACACTCTCCTGATCCGCTATAACCCGCTACAACAAAGTGTCTGAACCACGCAGTGACAGCCCGTGTCTGGTGCGGCGTTTCGGCTCTCGGCTCGGCGGCGGTCGTCAAATCCTATGCGATTCACAGAACGGGAAACCGAGAAACTGCTCCTCTTTACAGCAGCGGAATTGGCCCGCAAACGCCAGGCGCGCGGGCTGAAGCTCAATCATCCCGAGGCCGTGGCGCTGATCACCGCGGAAGTACTCGAGGGCATTCGGGACGGCAAGAGCGTCGCGGACCTGATGTCCGCCGGAGCCGGGATCCTCGGCAGAGACGATGTCATGGAAGGCGTCCCCGAGATGATCCCGGAGATCCAAGTCGAGGGCACGTTCCCGGACGGCACCAAGCTGGTAACCATCCACGATCCGATTCGTTGAGGAGAGCGCAATGATACCCGGAGAATACTTTGTTGAAGGTGGCGAGTTGGAACTCAACGCCGGCCGCGAAACGATACGGATCCGTGTCGACAATCTCGGCGACCGGCCGATACAGGTTGGTTCCCACACGCATTTTTTCGAGGTCAACCGCTTTCTGCGGTTCCAGCGCGAACAGGCCTACGGACTTCGGCTCGACATTCCCGCCGCGACGGCCCTCAGATTTGAGCCCGGCGAGGGTCGCGAAGTCGATCTACTGGCATTCGCCGGCGGCCGCCGGTTGTGGGGCATGAACGCTCTTGTCCAGGGCAGCTTGGACGACGAACGCGACTCCGCGATGGCGCGGGCCAAAGAGGCTGGTTACCTGGAGGCGCCCGAATGAAAATCGATCGCCGCCGCTATGCCGCTCTCTACGGCCCTACCGTGGGCGACCGTCTGCGCCTCGGCGATACGAATTTGATTGCCGAGATCGAGCGAGACCACGCCTCGTACGGGGAAGAGGTGGTGTTCGGCGGAGGCAAAGTGATTCGGGACGGTCAAGGTCAGTCCCAGCGCACCCGAGCCGAGGGAACCCCGGACCTCGTTATCACCAACGCGGTCATCATCGACCATTGGGGCATTGTCAAGGCGGATGTCGGTGTTCGTGACGGTAAGATCAGCGCCATCGGCAAGGCGGGCAATCCCGACATTCAGGATGGCGTTACCGGCGGCTTGGCTATCGGGCCCGGGACGGAGATCATCGCCGAAGAAGGAAAGATTCTGACCCCTGGCGCCATCGACGCTCACATTCATTTCATCAGTCCGCAGCAAGCGTGGGAGGCGATCTACAGCGGTGTCACGACAATGCTGGGAGGGGGAACCGGCCCCGCCGAGGGAACCAAGGCGACCACCTGCACGCCGGGCGCCTGGAATATTCATCGCATGCTGGAAGCCATTGAGGACCTGCCTCTCAACTTCGGGTTCCTCGCCAAGGGAAACGCCTCCCGGAAAGAACCGCTGGAGGAACAAGTGCGGGCCGGCGCCATGGGGCTCAAGCTGCATGAAGACTGGGGTACGACCCCTTCGGTCATCGACAATGCGTTGTCGGTTGCCGAGGAGTTTGACGTTCAGGTCGCGATCCACACCGATACGCTGAACGAAGCGGGGTTCGTCGAGAACACGATCGCCGCCTTCAAAGATCGTGCCATCCATACCTATCACAGCGAAGGGGCTGGAGGCGGCCATGCGCCCGACATTCTAAGAGTGCTCTCTTTCGGCAATGTCCTGCCTTCCAGCACGAACCCCACGATGCCTTATACCGTGAACACGCTCGAAGAGCACCTCGACATGCTGATGGTATGCCACCATCTCAATCCACAGGTGCCTGAGGATGTAGCGTTCGCCGAATCCCGCATTCGCCCCGAAACCATGGCGGCGGAAGATGTGTTGCACGACCTGGGCGCTATCAGCATGATGGCTTCCGACTCTCAGGCCATGGGTCGGGTAGGTGAAGTGATTTCGCGCACCTGGCAGACCGCGCATTCGATGAAGGCACAGCGCGGGCCCCTGGCCGGTGACTCCCAGCGCAACGACAATTTGCGGATTCGCCGCTACATTGCCAAGTACACGATCAATCCGGCCATCACCCACGGGATCGCGGATTATGTCGGGTCGGTGGAAGTGGGCAAGATTGCCGATCTCGTGCTGTGGGAGCCGGCCTTCTTTGGTGTTAAGCCGAATATCATCGTCAAGGGCGGTATGATTGCGGCCGCGCTGATGGGTGACCCGAATGCATCGATTCCGACTCCCGAGCCGGTTCGTTACCGGCCGATGTTTGGCGGCATGGGTAAGGCCATGGATGGGCTCTGCTTCAGCTTCGTCTCCCAAGCCGCCCTCGACGACAAAACGCTCCCGGAACAGCTCGCGAGAACCGTGCTGGCAGTGAGCAAGACACGTTCGATTCGCAAAGCCGACATGATCTTGAACGATGCCCAGCCGCGGGTGGATGTCGATCCGGAAAACTATGAGGTGCGGGTCGACGGCGAGTTGATCAAGAGCGAGCCAGCCAAGGAATTGCCTTTGGCCCAGCGCTACTTTCTATTTTAGGGTGCGGCGAGTGCGGTTCACGGGTGGACCGCGGTAAGCATGAGCCTGATCACAATCGAATCGCTTCATGAGCCGGACCTTGTGGCCGCGGGAGAGGAAGTCATCGAGTTGCCGATGACGGCCCAGGACCGGCGGCGTGTTCGGCGGCGTATCCGGGCGCCGGACGGCATGGAATTCGCATTGTCTCTGCCCACCGGAACGAAGCTCATGCCGGGGCAGGTGCTTCATCGCGCTACGGGACGGGTGTATGTCGTAGCGGCGGCTCCCGAAGACGTAGTCGTGATCCATCCGAAAGATAAGACGGAAGCCGCAAGAGTTGGCCACCTGGCCGGCAACCTGCATCGGGACATCGATTGCACCGAAGAATCTATCGTCGTGTTGTGGGACCAGCCCTTGCACGATCGCCTCCACCATGCGGGCTTTGTTTGCGAAAGGGATCGCCGCCCCTTCCATGGAAATCCCGCGAGCGGGCACAACCACTAATGCAGCCGGTCTCTTTCTTGCGTTTGCTGCAGGTCTTCGATTCGCAATTCCCCGTGGGGGCGTTCGTTCATTCCGGAGGGCTCGAGACCTACGCCCACTTGCCGCTCGATACCGGAGGTCTGCGCCAGCTCATGGCCAATCAGGTCCGCCTGGGATGGGGAAGGCTGGATTTGGCGGCGGCTTGTTTAGCTTGGCGCTCTTGTGATGATCCCAAGGTCTTGGAAGGTCTGTGCGAGGAAGTACACGCCCATAAAATTATTCTGGGGCAGAGGAGCAGTAGTCTGCGACACGGCCGGCGCATGCTGACTCTTTTGGAGAGGCTCTATCCAGAACGGGTCACAGGCTTCCCGTTGCCGAAACCGCACCAAGCGATCGTCGCCGGGGTATTCTGCGGGCGCATGGGGATTCCCGAAGGCGACTCCGTGCTGGCGTTAGCGCAGTCCACGGCGACGGCGTCCCTCGCATCGGCGATGCGTTCGATGGAGCTCAGCCCGGGAGAGGCGCAGGAAATCTTGACCGAGCTGCAACCGAGCTTAGTCCGGCAGGTGGATGCGGTACGAGCGGACCCCAAGGCGTCTCTCTTCAGCTCCACGCCCGCCTTGGATATCCGGTGTCACCAGCAAGCCTTTTTGAGGACACGGCTGTTTCAGTCTTGAGAGGCTTGGTGTAATCTAGAGTCCGGTTCAAACCAAGAGCATCTTCTACCCGCGGCCCGGTCGGAACCATCCGTGGTGGACGGCGGCAACCGGTGAAGGCTTGTTCCCATGGCGAATCAAGAGCATCTCGAAATACTAAAAACAGGCGCGCAAGCCTGGAACCGATTCCGGACCGAGAATCCAAGCGTGCTGCCGGATCTTTCCGGCGCCGATTTTTCGAAGGGTTCGTTCGACGGCGCTGATTTTACGGGCGCCGATCTCAGAGGCGTGAAGTTCCGCAAAGCGTCGCTGCTCGAAGCCGACTTCCGCGAAGCCGATCTCATGGACGCGGATTTGAGCGAGTCCAAGCTGAACGGCGCACAGTTTCTGAAAGCCAATCTGTTCCAAACGGTCTTCACCTGGGCATCGCTGGCCGGTGCGCAACTGAGAGGAGTCTCGCTCGCGGGAGCGCAAATGGGTTCAACCAACCTTTCGGGCGCGAAACTCCGCGGCGCTAACTTAAGCAATGCCATTCTGCGGCGAGCGAACCTCAGCGGATCGGACCTTTCGGAAACGAACCTTCGATGGGCCAATCTTTTTGAAGCGAACCTCTCGGGCGCCGATCTCGGCCATGCGGACCTGGGTCAGGCCAGATTGGTGGGCGCGAAGCTCAGCGGGGCCAACCTTGTCGATGCTGACCTCGTCAGTGCGCATCTGGTGAATGCCGATTTGGAGCGTGCGGACTTTCGTGACGCTAATCTCACTCGGGTCAACCTGAATGGCGCTCATGTGAGAGGCACGAATTTTCGGGGCGCCACGCTGGCCTCTGTCCTGTCCGAAGGCGTGGACTTCAGCGTCGCCGAGGGCCTGACTGAGTCGCAGATGCGGAATCTTCAGCCCGCCTAGGGGCGGCGGTTTCGATTGCAATCAGGCGGCAAGTGCGGAGTCTATGAAAACCGTCAAGATCGGGGTTGGAGGGCCGGTGGGTTCCGGCAAGACAGCGTTGCTGCACTCACTGTGCAAACTGCTGGGAGATCGCTATGGCCTGGCCGTGATCACAAACGACATCTATACCTATGAAGACGCGGAGTTTCTGGTTCGCAGCGGAGCCCTGCCCGCCCAGCGAATCCGGGGAGTCCAAACCGGGGGCTGCCCGCACACGGCGATTCGCGAGGATACGTCGGTGAATCAGGAAGCTATGGATGAGATGCTGGCGCGCTTTCCCGAGCTTGATATTTTGTTTCTTGAAACCGGCGGAGACAACCTGGCTGCGTCGTTCAGTCCCGAACTTGTCGACGTAAGCATTTATGTCCTGGATGTGGCGGGCGGAGACAAGGTTCCGCGTAAGGGCGGACCGGGTGTGACTCGCAGCGATCTATTGGTGATTAACAAGACCGACTTGGCGCCGCATGTAGGAGCGGATCTTGCCGTTATGGAGCGCGACGCCCGCGAGTTGCGTGGTGACAAGCCGGTCGTGTTTACTAACCTCCGTAGCGGTGAGGGCGCCGAAGAGGTTGTCCGCTGGATCCGGCATGACGTCTTGTTCGAGGCCCGCTAGCCAGCTTTTTTCACCACGTGGCGAAGGCGAGGGAATACAGTTATGGATGGCCGGTTTCGATTGGTTTTCCGGGCGCGAGGCAACCAAACCCATCTCGCGGAATCCTATGTCCAGTCGCCGCTGAAGATCTTGAGAGAGTTCCACCTCTCCGACGGGCGGGCCGTGGTTCAGATCCTTCAGACAACTCCAGGGATCTTTGCGGGCGACGACTATCAAGTGGAGATTGTCGTGGAATCAGGCGCGCGCGTCGTGCTGATGAACCCGTCGGCTACCAAGCTCCATCGCATGGCCGGAGGCGGTTACGCGAGGCAGCGATACAATATTGTGGTTCAGGACGGGGCTCACTTGGAGTATTATCCAGCGCTCAATATTCCTTTCCCGGAGGCGGACTTCCGCCAGTCGCTGTACATCCATCTCGCCCCCAAAGCCCGGCTTGCGCTGGTCGAAACCTGGGCCATGGGCCGCGTGGAGAGAGGTGAGCACCTGCTGTTTCGAAGGTTGTCGTCCCGGACGGTGGTCGATCTTGCCGGCAAGCCTCTGTACCGTGACGCCTTGGAGTTGGCGCCGGCGTCGGGCTCGGCGGGCGACTGGGGAGTACTCGAAGGCGGGCGCTATCAGGCCTCCGGCTTCTGGTTCGGAGAGTGCGTCCACCGGGTCGAGCCGCTTCCCGAGGCCCCGCTCGATTCCCTGCGGGCCTTTGGAGAGGTAGAGCAAGGCCAGTACTACTTCCGCGGCCTTTTCCATGATGGTGTGGAAATGAGCCGGGCGGTGGGCCGGGTGATCCAGCGCATGTGCAGCGCCTGGGGACTGGCCGACCCGCGGCTTCGCTCCTTTTCGGGCTAGCCGTTTACATCAAGATCTGAAACTGCAAGCGCACCCGGTGGTCTCCGCGGTCCGCTCCAAAGAATGGATGCCGTCGAAGGTAGCTGTAGTCCGTGTTGACCTTCAGGTGGTGGCCATGCAAGTAGCGGTTGAGCCCGATCGTGTACTCGGTTACGCCGCCGTCGGCGACGGGGTTGTTGGGTTGGTCGAACGAGACGCCGGAAATGCGTGCCGCGAACTCCCATTTCCGCGGAACGACGAAGTAACCAAACTGACCGTAGTAACCCCAGTCCTGGGCATCCACGAGTGACAACATGAGGTCGTTCCTGCGGTAGTAACCGGCGGCCTGAAAGCCGAAGCGCCCGACGCGATAACCGGTGTCGATGGTAACGTTCACGGTCTCATCTCCCGGCATCACATTCTGAAAACCAGAGGCCTGCTCGATCGGGTTGAAGGCCGCTGCGATTCCGAGCGAGAATTGCGCGTCATCGACAACATCGGGCGACGATTCGAGGTAGCCGTAAGGTTGCAGAATGTCGAACTCAAGCCGGCCCCGCACCGCCATGTCGCCACCAAAGTTTTGTTGGCCGCCGGCATCGAGCGCCCGAATACTGTTCGTTGTGACGATGTGATAGCCTACCCGGCCGCTCTGAGATTGTCCCGAATCTAGTTGAAGGTGGAAGGGCGGCGGTTCTCAAGCCCGGTTCTCTGAGAGAATCGAGCAAACCTTTCACCACAAAGGAGAACCGCCGTGAAGAAACGATATCACATTCTGGATTCCGCGAAGCAACAGCCAGTCAGCCCCAACGACCTCACCCGCCTGCTCAGCCAAAACTCCCAACTCATGCTGCCCTTGGTTGAACTGGTCGAGCAGTGCCGCGGAGCCGTCGACGAGGTTATCGACGTCACCGGCCGCGCCGCCATTCAAGCCGTGCTGGAACTGTCGGCGCAGCAAGTTACCGGTGGAAAACTTTCCCAGCCCGGCAAGAAGCGCCGCGGCGATGTGGTCCGCTGGGGCCGCCAGCCCGGTCGCGTCAAGCTCAGCAACCGCAAACTGCGCGTCAGCAAACCCAGACTGCGCAAACGCTCCGGCGGCGAGGTCAAAGTGCCCGCTTACGAAGCGATGCAGGACGACGAACGCCTCGGCGCGCGCATGCTCGACATTCTGATGAAGGGCGTCTCGACGCGCAACTATGCCGGGGTGATTGGCGCAATGGCCGGCACGGCCGGGGTGTCGAAATCCGCCGTCAGCCGGGAGGCAGTCGAGGCCGCCGAAAAGAGCATCGACGAAGTGCTCACGCGGCGCCTGGATGAGTTGGATCTGCTGGTGATCTACGTGGACGGTTTGATCTTCGCAGATCATGTAGTGCTTGCAGCGGTGGGCGTAGACCGTCAGGGCAACAAACATGTGCTGGGATTGCAGCACGCCGCCACTGAGAGCACAGCCGCCGCCGAAGACTTGCTGAGGGGCATGGTCGAGCGGGGAGTATCGACGGAGAAAAACAGGCTCTTCGTGCTCGATGGATCGAAGGCCCTGCGGGCGGCGGTGCGGCGGGTCTTCGGCAAAGTTCCGGTGCAGCGCTGCCGTGCTCACAAGCTGCGCAATGTCGTCGAGCGGCTGCCTAAGGCCGAGCGCGATCAGGCCAAAGCGGCGATCCGGGCCGCCTGGCGGCTGGGAGCCCAAGATGGACAAGCGCGGCTGGAGAAGCTAGCCCAGTGGTACGAGGGTGACTGGCCCGAGGCGGCGGTGAGTTTGCGCGAAGGCATGGAGGAGTGTTTCACCATCAACCGCCTGGGTGCGCCGCCGTCGCTGCATCGCTGCCTGGCGACGACGAACATCGTCGAGTCTCCTAACGCCGGGGTGCGGCGGAGAACGCGGCGAGTGACCCGCTGGAAGGACGCGGCCATGGTGTGTCGCTGGGCCACGGCTGCATTCCTCGATACCGAGAAAAGCTTCCGCAAGATCATGGGTTACAAGGATCTGTGGATGCTCGACGCCATCCTCAATCCGGCCAAGGCCACAGCAGCAAAGGCTGCCTAGTACAATGCTCTTTTACGCCGCCGCCCTACAAACCCTCAACTACGATTGGGACACTCTCGGCCGCTCTTGCCTCCGAAGGCCGCTCCCACGGCTCTCTGCAGGTTGAAGGCGTAGTCGGCGGCGGAGAGATGACCGAACAATAACTCGCCGGGGTGGATGTAGAACTGCCGGCTGTAGGGCAGGATGAAACGGCCCATCTGAAATTTCCCCGCCTCGCCCGCCTGATAACCGATCCACCAGTCGAGCATGTTCACGCCATTGGTATTGCCGAAGGTGGTCGCTTCGTACTGCATGTAGTAGCTAACGTTCGAATCGAACACGTTGCCCGAGAAGGCCAGCCGGCCGAGGGCGAGATCGAAGTTATTGTTGGTCCCGCCGGCCTCGGGAACGAAGTTCGTAAAGCGAGCTTGCGTGAAGCCGTTGATCTTCAACGAAAACTTTTCACCTTCCGCGACGACAAAACCGCCGTCATAGTTGCTCTCCTCCGCTGGGGCTGCTTGAGGGCTCGCGGGGAGCGGAGCGGGCCGGGGCGCCGGAGCGGGCCGAGGCGCCGGCGGCGGGGCTGCCGCCGTCAACTCTGGCCTCGGGGCGTGGCCATTGGAGGGTTCGGACACAGGTTCAAACAGAGCCTGGCTTACCGCGGGCTCCGCGTGGGCCTCTTGGTCACGTGTTTCCAGCCGAAGCAGTCTTTTCTCCAGCAGTTGGATGTGTTGCTTGAGCAGCTCGATCTGTTGCTGTTGATCGTTTTGTCCGGTTATGTCCTGCGTCCCCTGCGCCCCTGTCTGAGCCCGCAGATACGGAGCCCACAACAACGAGATGGCAAGCAAAAGAACACGCCAAAGCGCACGAGCCGCTCTCAGAGCAGGGCTGTGAGCACGGAGGGGGAAGGGTCCAGCGGGTGAACGCGAGACTCCATACCCGGATGCGGATACTCTCCCCCGCGCGGAACAACTGATCATGCCTAACTCCTTTTTCATCGTTTGCCGGCGACCCGCGGACCCTGAGTAGCGGTCAAAAACGCGTTATGAGCCTCCCCTAGAAACCGTTGAGACGCCGTACGGATTTCTAAGCTTACGACGGAGATAGACGTAAATCGAATCAAAAGATTTTATTCAACCAATACATAGAATCTATGCTATGGCTGAACAGCCTTGACACCGGCCTGCGCTGAGTGTTTTCGCCTTATTTCATTGGGTCCGCGGCATCTTGCGACAAGTCGATAGAAGATGCTTATGGACTTCATACAAATGTTTTCTTGGACTTGGACCCTTGCAATCACATACGCTAGCGGTGCTAGGCCACGCTATATCCGCCGCTCATGCCGCTACCGGCCACCATGCTCTGGCGGGCAGCCAGGCTACTTTTCAGAGGAAAACTCTTTCACCCCAATCCACACTGCGAACGTGGTGGGGCCAAAACCAGTTCAGGAGG
The DNA here is from genome assembly GCA_965238045.1 of Bryobacterales bacterium. Classification (GTDB taxonomy): domain Bacteria; phylum Acidobacteriota; class Terriglobia; order Bryobacterales; family UBA6623; genus CBDEGU01. Next base: position 220,597 of record CBDEGU010000008.1, read on the forward strand.
TTAAGACAGACCCAAATGCGTATTCGAAGTTCGATCAAGCTCTCTTAAGTCCTGGGGCGTTCAGGCGTGCGCGGTATGTTGACGCTGTTGCTGTTGTGGACAGCTCTTTGGGGAGCCGGCTGTGGTGGGCCGGAGACGCAAGAGGAGAGTGACTCCGTCAAGGTCGGTGTTCTGCACTCATTGAGTGGCACCATGGCCATCAGCGAAATCCCCGTGAAAGATGCGGAGCTGCTCGCCATTGAGGAAATCAACGCCGCGGGCGGTATGTTGGGTAAGCAGATCGTTGCGGTGGTTGAAGACGGCGCCTCTGAGCCTGCCGTGTTCGCGCAGAAGGCCCAGAAGCTCATCCAGCGGGACGAAGTCGTCACCGTCTTCGGCGGCTGGACCTCGGCGAGCCGCAAGGCGATGCTGCCGGTCTTCGAGGCCGAAGGGAATCTGCTCTGGTATTCGGTCCAGTTCCAGGGCAATGAGTGTTCGCCGAACATTTTCTACCTCGGCGCCCAGCCCAATCAGCAGATCCTTCCCTCTCTGGAGTGGGCCTTTGAAAAGGGCTACAAGACCATCTATCTGCTTAGGTCGGACTACGTGTTCCCGCGAACCGCGAACTTGATTCTCCGCAAACACATCGAGGACCGTGGCGGCACGGTGGCCGGCGAAGAATACGTCCCGCTCGGCGGCGTCAACTTCAGTTCGGTCATCAACAAAATCAAGGCCGCCCAGCCGCAAATCATCTTCAATACGTTGAACGGTGACAGCAACGTGGCGTTCTTCAAGCAATTCCAGAGCGAAGGCTTCACGGCAGAGAGCCTGCCTGTGATCTCGTTCAGCATTGCCGAGCAGGAAGCGAAGGCGATGGGAGCGGAACTCGTCGCCGGACACTACGCGGCGTGGAACTACTTCCAGACTCTGGATTTCGACGCGAACAGCAAGTTCATCCAGGCTTATCAGGCAAAGTACGGCGCCGATGAGGTGCTGGACGATCCCATGGAGGCTGCCTACATCGCTGTGTATCTCTGGAAGATGGCCGTCGAGAAAGCTCAGAGCTTCGACCCGGAAGCGGTGCGCAAAGCCGCCTGGGGGCTCACGATGAGCGCTCCGGGGGGTGAGGTTCGGATCGATAACAACCAGAGCCTCTACAAGGCCACGCGGGTAGGGCGGTTGCGGGATGACGGACAGTTCGATGTGGTCTGGGGCTCGGACGATCCCATCAAGCCAGAACCGTACGACGCGCTGGTTTTCCCCGGCAAAACATGCAGTTGGGAGTAACCAAGGACTACACATTTGGGTGATCTATCGTTCGCGCTCGCTCAAGCGTTTAGCGGAATCAGCTTCGCTTCGATGCTCCTGCTGGCCGCGCTGGGCCTGGCTCTCAGCTTCGGTTTGATGCGGGTCATCAACATGGCCCACGGAGACCTGCTGATGGTCGGGGGCTACCTCTCCTACATGGCCCAGCAGGCTGTCCCCGGCGCTGCCTTCCTGCCCGTTGCCATGGCCTTCGCTTTCCTGGGCACGGCGGCTATCGGCGCGCTCATGGAGGTCGGGGTCATCCGGCGTTTGGCGGGCAGGCCGTTGGACACTTTACTGGCAACCTGGGGCATCAGTCTGGTGCTGCAGCAGCTCGCCCGAAATTTGTTTGGGCCCACGGGCGTGGAAGTGCTTGCGCCGGCTTGGCTCAGCGGATCGGTCCGCTTCACCGGGGGAGTGTTTGCCGGTCTCTCGCTCTCCTGCGTGAGACTCTTCATTCTCGGGTTGGCGATCGCCGTCTTGGCGGCCTTGTGGGTCCTTTTTTCAAAGACACGGACCGGCATGATCGTCCGGGCCTGCTACCAGGATCGCGAGATGGCGCAAGCACTGGGTGTGAACACCGGTTTGGTGAATACAATGGTCTTCGCACTGGGCTCGGGCATCGCGGGACTGGCCGGTTCGACGCTCGCCTTCCTCTCGCCCGTCACTCCGACGGTTGGACTCAGCTACATCGTCGATGCCTTCCTGGTGGTTATCCTTGGCGGGCTCGGCAGCTTGGTGGGGACGGCCCTGGCCGCCCTCTTCGTGGGTTGCCTTTCCGCCTTCGCGGAAACGTTCACTAGCGTTAGCTTCGCGAGGGTATTGCTGTTGCTAGTGGCGGTAGCTCTGTTGCAGTTTCGTCCGCAAGGTTTTGTGGCTATTCGGTCGCGGCTCCAGGAGGAGGCGTGAACCCCTGGCGTCTCCTCGGGAAGCATGCCGGGTGGCTGATTCTCGCTCTGGCGCTTCTGGCGCCGCTCGTGCTCTCCACCTATGACCTTTCGATCCTAGGCCGTTTCATCGCTCTCTCCATCCTTGGAATCGGAATTTCGCTGATCTGGGGGCATGCGGGGATTCTCAGCCTGGGGCAGGGAGTCTTCTTCGGCCTGGGCGCCTACGCTTTGGCGATGCATCTGAAAATGGTGGCCAATCAGGGCATGCCCGACTTCATGCTCTGGAACGGGGTCGAATCGCTTCCCTGGTGGTGGGCGCCGTTTCAAAGCGGGGCCTTCGCGCTGGTCATGGTTCTAGTCGTGCCCGCGCTGATGTCAGCCCTCCTGGCATGGTTGGTGTTTCGGCGGCGTATCACCGGCGTCTATATCGCACTGATCACGCAAGCGCTGACGCTGGCGTTTTCGACTTTGCTGGTCAGCCAGCAGGGTCTCACGGGCGGTTTCAACGGCCTGACCAATTTCCGGTCTCTTTTCGGTTACCATTTGGCGGACCCCGATGTCCGCATCATGCTCTACTACCTGGGCCTGATCCTGCTGGCCGCTGTGTATCGCGGCGCTGCTTGGGTCACAAGAACCCATCTGGGCAAGATCTTGCTGGCGATTCGTGACGGCGAAAACCGCGTGCGGTTTTTCGGATACAATACAGCTTCCTACAAGACCTTCGCGTTCGCTCTCAGCGGGATGCTCCCCGGGATCGCCGGAGCACTTTATACGCTGCACGTGGGTGTGATTTCACCGGCCATGGTCGGAGTGGTCCCATCGATCGAAATGGTCGTCTGGGTTGCGCTGGGCGGGCGTGATTCTCTTGCCGGCGCGGTTCTTGGCACGTTGCTCGGCAACCTCGCGAAAGACCAAATCAGCAGTGCCTTTCCCGAAATGTGGCTCTATGTCATTGGGGCGCTGTTCGTGCTCGTGGTGACTGCGCTTCCCAAGGGATTGATTGGCATCGCCCAGCAGTTCCAGAAGGGGGCTGGGCAGTGGGGGAAACCCGCCGTCAAGCTGCGCGACGAGCGCCTTGACGCTTGAGATCAGCCATGGCCGAGTCCCTACTCCACCTCGAGGACATCGTCGTCGACTTTGACGGCTTCAAGGCGATCGACCATCTCACCTTCACGGTGATGCCGCAAACCGTGAGAGTGTTAATCGGTCCCAACGGGGCCGGCAAATCCACTCTGCTTGACACCGTCATTGGCAAGGTCCGTCCCACGGCGGGTCGCGTAATTTACCGGGGACGAGACATAACCAAGCTGCCCGAGCACAAGATTGCGCAGTTAGGCATCCGGCGAAAGTTCCAAGCGCCCGCCGTGCTCGAAGGGCTCAGCGTGCTCGACAATCTGGCCGTGGCCGCGCGCAAGAATCGGAAACTTTGGGGCAACCTTCGCTCCGGCTTGGACCCGCGGGAACAGGAACGAGTGGACGAAGTGCTCGATCTGATCGGTTTGCAGTCCCAGCGCGCCAGTATGGCCTCGGCGCTGGCTCACGGCGAGAAGCAGTGGCTTGAAATCGGCATGGTCGTCGCCGCCGATCCTGCCCTCTTGCTGCTGGACGAACCCACGGCGGGCATGACCGAGGACGAAACGGCGCTAACCGCCGAGCTGATCAACCGCCTCGGCGGTGACCACACGATTCTGGTGATCGAACACGATATGGCGTTCGTCGAACAACTCGGAGCCCCTGTCAGCGTTCTGCATATGGGACGTCTGCTCAAAGAGGGCGACATGAACGCCATTCGCCAGGACCCGGAAGTGATCGAGATCTATCTCGGGCGCGGGGAAGGCCGGGCGGCGGAGCGGAACTGAGGCCGCATGAGTCTCCATCTCAAAGAGGTTTCCGCCGCCTACGGAGCGAGCCAGGTGCTCTGGCGTGTCAGCCTCTCGCTTGAAGACAACCAAGCCGTGGCGCTGCTCGGGCGTAACGGCGCTGGAAAAACCACACTTCTGCGGGCCATCATGGGACTGCACCCCCTGATGTCGGGACGCATCGAGCTCAACGGCGAGGACATCACCGCGGTTCCGGCCCATCAACGGAGCCGTAGGGGCGTGGCCTATGTCCCGCAGGGCCGCGGGATCTTTCCGCACCTCACGGTGAAAGAGAATCTGGAGATGGGCTTGACACCTGCTTCCGGCCGCATCCACCCCGCGGAGAGAATGGACTTCGTATGTGATCTTTTCCCGGCCGTCCGGGCTCTGTTCTCCCGCAAAGGGGGCAATCTCAGCGGAGGCGAGCAGCAGCAGCTCGCCATCGCGCGAGCCTTGGTCAGCTCGCCGAAGGTGCTTCTGCTTGACGAGCCGACCGAGGGCATCCAGCCGTCGGTGATCCGCGAGATCGAGACCGCTTTGGGGCGTATTGCCCGCGAGATGGGCATCGCCGTACTATTGGTCGAACAGTACCTTGAGTTCGCCTGGTCCTTCGCCGGACGTTACTATGTCATGGAGAAGGGCAACATCATTGATACAGGCGCTCCGTCGGAAGACACCTTGCTGACAGTGACGCAGATGCTCAAGGTCTGAGCGGGGCATTGTCAAGCGAACGGCGGTTGGCGACCATTGTCAGGTGCGCGGCAAAATTATGAAGATGTCCGGAGTTCCGTTGAAACAAGCGGCTCTCCTTTTTGAAAGACATAACATCACTCCGAACCTAACGGCTCGCAACGGAGAGTCGCTACTTCCCGCGAACTATTGGACATCCTCTCTGCGCGGTGGGCACGCACTTTTCCTGCTGCGCCACCATATTGTCTACTGAACTTTGTAATAACTCTTCCAGTCCTCGCCCGCCAGGCCGTTGAGATCCCATACGACCCGGCCGTCTCGCAGGGTGAGTTCACAGCGCAGACGCGCGCTCCCTCGCAGCCGGGCGCCCCGCGCATCAAGAAACCCGAAGTTGCCCGTTTCCAGCCGCAGCACGGCGATGTCGGCCCCAGCCCCGACTCCGAGGTGACCCAGCTCCGGGCGCTGGATCTGCGCCGCGGGATTGGCCGTCGACATCTTGATGACGTCGTAGAGAGGAACGCCGAGGTTGAGGAACTTCGACATCACATTGGTCATGTTCTTCATGCCGGCGTTCATGCTGATGACGTGCAAGTCCGTCGAGATCGAATCGGGCCAAAACCCCTGCCGAACCGCCGGTACGGCCTGTTTCCACCAGAAACTCCCCGCCCCGTGGCCGACATCGAACTTCACGCCGCGTTGGCGGGCCTGCCGCAGATAGGGCCGCAGCTTGCCCGCTGCGTCGAGCATCGGCACCGCGCCGAGGTAGGTGTGCGTATACATATCCCCGGGACGGAGCTTCTCGAGCACGAGGGTCTCGAAGGGCCGCTCGGGACGAAACGCCCCGTAATCGACCATCACCGGAATGCCGGCTTGCTTGCCGGCCTCGACCGCGCGCTCGACCGCCACCCACTCCGGCCCCCGGTAGTGCGCGGTCTTGATGCCGACCACGTGCTCACGGTATTTCTTCGCCGCCTCGGCAGTGGCCCGTGCATCCATGTCGTTGACGTCCTGCTCGTATTTGTCGCCAGCCTCGCCATGGCCCACGATGTTGAGCATCGCCAGGATGCGCGTCTGAATATAGCCGCTCTTGGGACCCATCTTGTCGATCAGATTTCGCTTGAATTCCGGAAAGTTGCGCCAGCCGGTCGTGCCCGCGTCCACGGCGGTAGTTACGCCGCTGCGAAGAGTATGGCTGTCGGCGTATACGTTCTGCTCGACCGGCAGGCTGCCGCGCAGTCCGCTGCCAACAACAATATGCGTGTGCAGATCGACGAATCCGGGGGCAATGTAGAGCCCAGAGATACGGATAACTTTCCTGGCTTCGCCCGGCGGGATGTTTTCCGCCACGCGGGCGATCTTGCCTCCGGTGATGCCAACATCGAGAATCTGGTTGACTTCGTTCTTCGGATCGATCAAATGGCCGCCCTTGAGCACCAGGTCATAGGGTTGCTGCGCGGACAGGCAAAGAGCCGCGAAACACCAAACCGAAACCGCGAAGAGATATCTCATCTCGTTCTCCCGTCCGCACTATAGCCAAATCCGGATGGGGCGCGGCGGGAAACGAGGGCATCCACCCTATTGCTTGCCGGGATGAACGGCAGTGAGTCACAGAGCGCGGGTCATGGATTCAGCAGGGCACAAAAAGGCCGACCGCCCCGAAGCGAAGGTTTTCCGTTCGGCCGCGGGCCGAGGGGCATCTGAACCGGCGGCTGTCGGGCGACATGCCGCACAGGATCTGGGCGCTGCCGCTACCGCTGCCGCTGCCGAGCAGCTAGCGTTGTCCGGGCGAGGATCAACAGCTTTTGGCTCCAAAAAGATTTCGCGGGGAGTCGTGTCGGCCGCGGCGCCCCTCAGCCCGCTCCATTAACATCTGTGAGCGGACCGACGGTCCTTGGCGTCCGCCGCCGGAGATGAACTGCGGGGTTCTGTATGAAAAGACACGGTATTCGCGGCAGCGCTGGTATATACTGTGACGGTGCCAGAGCCAAAATGGAAATTCTGGTTTGAATTCTGGTGGTTGATCCCGGCCGGCTGGTTGTCTAGAGCCATCTTGAAGACCGCTCCCGGCCCCGGATTCGCGGGTTGTAGAAAACGGCGCTTGGCGTGCAACGGCAGACGGACCAATGGGGCCGTCTTTTCGGGCAGTTGCGAGATGACGGCGCGAGCGCGAGCGGTTGCATCGGGTGCGGCGTTTCTCTGGATCTTCTTTGTCCCGGTATCGCGCGGTCAAGCACCGGCTCAGCAGCCACGGGAACCTGTCTTTCGTGCTGAAACGGCGCTAGTCGAGATTGAGGTCCGCGCGACAGGTCGGAGAGGTCGTCTGGTTTCCGGCCTTCAGCAAGCAGACTTCACACTCTTCGAAGCCGGTGAAAAACAAGAGATCGCCACTTTCGACTTCATACCTCCGCCTCCTCCACCGTCTCGATTCGCCGGCCCCGAGAGCGTTAAGGCGCCTTCACAAGGGCCCGATATCCCGGCTATGGAGACGTACACGCCCCGCGAAGAAACGCTGATCTACATTGCCAGCCGGATCGGGGAACGGCAACGCAAGGACACCCATGCCGCGATCAAGCACTTCATCGAGACGAACCTCCGGCCCGGCGTGCGCGTATCGTTGGAAGGTCTGCCGTTCACCTCCGACAAGCAAACGTTGCTGGCCATGCTCGACAAGATGCTTCACCGGGGAGGCAAAGACGGAATTCCCGGCCTTGTGAACATCGCCACGGCGAGCAAGGACGAGCAAATCGCGACCCTCGCGGCGCATACGGGCATCACATCGCGAACATATCTTTCGACGAGTCCGTCGATGGCGCACACCTACCGCACCAGTCTCGAACGGGTGATTGTCCAAGGCTATATCAGCCTCATCAACCAGCTTGGAGTCTATCCGGGAAAGAAGATTCTCGTGCTCTTCTCGCGCGGCCTGCGGTTCGATGCGGAGAACGCAATGTATTGGAGTCAGCTAGCCGCCACGGCGATGCGCGCGCGGGTCGTCATGCACGCCATCGACGTTCGCGGCTTGGTTGCGATGCCATGGGGCGGCGGCGATGCGTCGCAGAGTTCCCTGGCAGTTGAAGTCGAAGAGGACGCAGAGGCCTCGCCCGGCATGCCTCCGTATCCCAAACCGGACCTCGCAGACAAGCCATTCAGCCTCAAAGACCTGCGGTTCAGCCAGCAAGGCCTGATGTCGTTGGTGGAAGGAACAGGCGGTAAGGCCGTCATTAACGATAACGACCTGGGGGCGGTTTTCACCAGCGTGATCGAAGAGTTGGGTGGGTATTACCTGTTGGGATATTATCCTCGCGATTCGGCGGAGCAAGGGCGGTTTCGCAAGATCAAGGTTGAAGTCAATAGGCCCAGGGTAAAGCTTTCATTTCGCAAGGGCTACTTTGAAGATAAGGAGTTTTCGAAGCTTTCCAAGACGGAGAAGAGAAGAGCGTTGGAGCGTGTGCTCTATTCCAGCGCGATGCCCAGCGCGATACCTCTCCGCGTTGGCTACGAGTTTTTCCGTGGCGAGGACGGGCGGTCGGTCGCCGCGTATTGCGTGGGAATCGAAGCACGCTCCGTCCCCGCGTCGCGCACGAAGAAGGGGATCGAAATCAACCTCGTGATGCTGGCCCGGGCCGAGAGTGTTGACGGGGATCGCGTGCCCTTCGGCGACCAACAGTCACTGCAACTGGTGTTTAAGCCGGAGGAGTTCCAGCGCATGCAGGCCGATTCCACGGCGATGTTGCAGTTCCCGTCGGCTTTGAAGCTGCCTGCCGGACGGTATCGATGGAAGGTCGTCGTACGCGATGAAGACAGTGGCCGGACAGGCACCTACCAGTCGGTGGTTCAGGTTCCTGATTTTGCGGGCGAGTCATCTCCGAGTTCTCTGCTGCTCACGGGGCGAATGCTGGCGGCGGGGAACGGCGCCGGCGGTGATAGGGAATCGGGCGAACCGCGCGGAATCAATGTAGAGGAGTTTCGGTTCTATCCCCAGCCGGAGAGCGTGTTCCGGCGTGGCGGCTCGATCCACATGGTCTACGGCCTGTATAACGTCTCGCCGGGCCTGTTGGAATCCCCACCCGCCCCGCGCGTCTTCCTGCTTCTGGGGGAGCACTCGCTGGAACGTGCGCCGTTCAAGAACTATGATGTTTTCCCGTCACTGGAGCGGAAGGAACTACACTACATCGCAACGCTGGAGACCGCGGCGCTCAAGCCCGGCGAATATAAGTTACTGCTGGCGTTGCCGAATGGCGCGGACGCGATCTTCCGGAAGTTCACCTTGGTTCCCTGAGGGCGCCCGCCCGCCTGACTTCGGCGCGGGAAGCACGTTACGCCCCGACTATTCACCCCAGGTAGACCTCCGAGTAGCGGCGGGGGAAACGAGGTCGCGGTAGGGATACCGGTCGTCCGGCACCCCCCGCACAGATCCGTACGTGAGCATCAACTCATACGGCTCTTGGGGCATAGGGGGCCAGCCACCCTATCGGCTTGCCGGGATGAACGGCAGTGAGTCACAGAGCGCGAGTCATGGATTCAGCAGGGGCACAAGAAGGCCGACCGCCCCGAAGCGAAGGTTTTCCGTTCGGCCGCGAGCCGAGGGGCATCTGAACCGGCGGCTGTTCGGCGACACGGTGCACAGGATCTGGGCGCTGCCGCTGCCGAGCGGGTAGCGTTGCCCGGGCGGGGATCAACAGTTTTCGGCTCCAAAAAGGTTTCGCATGGAGCAGTGTCGGCCGGAGCGCCGTTCAACCCGCTCAATCACTGTCTGTGAGCGGATGGACGGGCCTTGACGCCTACCGGTGGGGGTAATTTGGTGGTTTTAGAGAAAAAGACGTGGTATTCGGGGCAGCGCGGGTGTATACTGTGGCCGTGCCAGGGCCAAAGTGGAAATCCTGGGCAAGTGGAGGGCAGTTGGATGGAGGATTCGGGAGCTGCGCGGCTTGGACCTGACACAGGACTCGGCGCGATTGCGGGCACGGGCCGTCGGGCTGCGGGCGATCCGACTTCAGATGTGGAAGCTGGTCTTTGACGCCAAGCAGGGAACCGTGAAATGCGAGCGTTGGGGACGGCACTCGAACGGGGAGCTTGGCCGTGAGGCTGCTCGCGAGGATCTACCGAGTCTGGGACGGGATTGTTGGGCAGCCGGCCCACGAGACCGTCCTCCGGATGACGCTGATCTTGCTCATTCTGCACAGCCATCCCGCCTGGCTGATGCAGATTCCCCTGCGGATCATCTGCTGCATGATGCTTCTGGGCCGGGGACTCGAAAGGAGCCGGAGCCTCTGGACACTGCTTTGTGCTCTGCAGGTGTACCAGTACAGCATGTCGAGGTTTGGCATCGATAACCACAAATATCTGATTGCCTATTGGTCCATTGCGTGCTTGCTCTCCCTCTTTTCCGAGGCGCCCGCTCGAGTTCTCGCCTGGAACGGGAGGATCCTCGTCGGGCTCACGTTCGCGCTGGCCGCTCACTGGAAGTGGCTCGGAGGTGAGTTCTTCGACGGCACATTCTTTTCGTTCATGTTGGTGACGAACCCGATGTTCCATGGCGACGCGTTCGCGGGCGTGCCCTCGAGCGTGTTGGCCGGGAATGAACAGCTCCTGCGGCTTCTGAAGGCATTGCCACACGAGGGGTTCTCCCTGGAGCTTGATTCGGTGGGCGAATTCGTGCGCCTCGGCGCCGCGCTGGCATGGATAACGGTGATCGCCGAAGTGCTTGTCGCCGTAGCCTTCCTAGTATCGAAGTTTCGGGCGCTGCATGAGTTGCGGCACCTTCTGCTGATCAGCTTCGCGCTTGTCACCTATTCGGTTCTCCCTGTTATTGGATTCGGTTTCTTGCTGATGATCATGGGATACGCGCAAACACCGCTCGAAGACCAGGAGACTCGTCGCTGGTATCTGTGGGCCCTCGTGCTCGTTCAGGTTTCGGCCTTGCCGGTCGGAGTCTGGGGTGCATGAGCCGACCGATGGAGGGGAACGAGGGACGGGAACGAAGGACAGACACCCTAATTGCCTGAAACAGATTACAGCATTAGTGTTTCACCAGAGATCGCAGCCAGGCCACCGCCACAAACTCCTCCCCTTCCACCCTCGAAAAAAAAGCTCCCAAAACCGGAAAAACCGGGCATTTCTCGACATCAGGGCCGAGCCTCCGCCCGTCGAAACCTACCCCGCCGAACTCCCGCCCACGATCGCCCGCGCCTTCGCCACCACATCACCCGCCTCTACTCGCATCATGCAGCGATGGTCGATCGGACAATCTTTCAACAAGCACGGACTGCAATCCACCTCATGCCGCAGCACATGCGCATTCGGCGCCGACGGCCCGGTCACCGTCTCATCCGTCGGTCCGAACACCGCGACCGTAGGCACGCCAAGCGCCGCCGCAACATGCATGGCGCCGGAGTCATGCGTCAGAAACACGTCGCAACACGCCACCAGGTCCACGAACTCCGCCAGCGTAGTTTCCCCGGCCAGGTTATGCGCCCGCGGGCCGATCTGCTCGGCAATCGTCCCGCACAGTTCCCTCTCCCCCGCCGACCCAAACACCGCAACCGATGCCTCCAGCTCATCCGCCACCTGCCGCGCGGCCTCGCCAAAACGCTCCGGCAGCCACTGCTTCGCCCAGCTATTCGCCGCCCCAGGACTCACGCCCACCCAGCGCCTCCCGCCCATGTCGCGCCGCCGCCAGTACTCTCGGCCATCCGCCGCCGCCAGCCCGGACTCAGCCAGGCAGATCTCCTCGCAATCGGGCAATTTCGTAATCAGCCCCGCCCGCCGCAGCAGCTCCAGATAGTAGTAGCGCTGATGCTTGGGGATCTCCCCCGCCGCCGGACGCCCGATCGCGGCCGTCAGCAACGGCCCGCGCCCCTCGCCCGCATAACCAATGCGCTCGGGAATTCGCCCGAGCCATGCCGCCAGCGCGGAACCAAAGGAATTCGGCAACAGAATCGCGCGGTCGAACCCCTCCGCGCGCAACTCGCCGCCCAGCCTCCACCTGCCCGCCAGACCGCCATGAGCGCCCCGGTCGTCCCAGCACATCATGCGGTCGCAAAAGCTCTCGCGGCGGTACAGGTCCGCGACCCAAGGCCGCGCCAGCACAACGATCTCCCACCCCTCATGGACGCGCCGAATCTCACGCAGCGCCGGCAATGAAATCACCGCGTCACCCAGCCAGTTCGTCGCTCGGACCAGCAATTTCATCGTTGATCGTCCCGGAAATCGTCCCCGTCAATATTCCGCGTTGCCATGCGCTCCCGCGCGCGGCCTCCAGAGCGGCTCTCCCGCGAGTGGAGTATCGTCTGCTCCATCTGATCCAGCAACGATTCGCCGTCGTCCACCTCGACCTCACTCCGCAACCAATACAGTGGCAGCGGCTCAAACCGCTCCGCCACACGCGCCTCCCAGTCTCGCTCCCCACCGTCTCTGACAGCATGCCAGAGATTCATCAGATCTTTCTCGGTCGTAACCAGCGCCGACGCCCGATGCTGTCGCGTCGCTTCCAGTATCGCGGTCACATCCCCGCTCCCATATCGATGGTGATCTCGAAACCGCAGCACCTCAACCGGCCGCACGCCAGTGCCTTCCAGCGTTCGCTCGAACGAAGCCGGATTCCCGATCCCGCTGAACGCCAAAACGGGTGTGCTAGAAAGCGCGCCGCTCTCGATCTCCTCGCCGCTCCCCGCCCGAACAAAGTCAACCGCGCGGTCGCGGGAACGGTAGATCGGCGCCGCCGCGTTGTGACGCCGGATTTCATCTCGCAGTCCGTGGTCGCCGCCGCCGCGGCGCGTACGCGTAAGCAGAATGGCCCCGGCCCTGCGCAACCCGCCGGGCTCTTCGCGGAGATGTCCGAGGGGGAGGACTGCGCCCCCGCCGAACGGGCGCGTCGCGTCCTCAAGCACCAGGTCGAAGTCGCGCTCGAGCTTCCAATGCTGAAACCCGTCGTCGAGCAGAAATACGTCCACATCGTGCTGCTTGCCCACGGCCACGCCCGTCCCATAGCGGTCGCCCCCGACCCCGACCGGCACATCGGCCCGCAGCGCCAGCAGCCGCCGCAACAGCAACTGCGTCTCGTCGCCGTTCACCGGAGCACGCCCGGCATCCGCGCCGGTCAGCACAACCGAGTCCGCCGCCGTCTCCCGCCTGTATCCCCGCGTCAGCACTGCGGGCCGGTAACCGCGCCTGAGAAGTTGCTCGGCCAGCCACAAAACAACTGGAGTCTTCCCGGCGCCTCCCGCCGTAAGATTGCCCACGCACACCACCGGCCGCGGGAGCCGCTTGCGCGCCAGCCAGCCCTTCTCATAAAGGCCCCGATGCGCTCGCACACCAGCCGCCCAGCAAACTGCCGGCAAACCCAAAGCCGCCTGCTCGGCCCACCCGCGCGCCCATCGCGGCACGGCCCGATCATAGAGTTCAGCGGCGTGTTCAACAGCACGCATCGTCGCGCCGCGCTGTGCCTCGGCGATACGCCGGGCCGCCGAACCGATTTCTTCGCGCCGAGCCCGATCACTCGCCAGTTTCTCCAGCTCCTCGCCGAGTTGCCCGGCGCCCTCGATCTGAATCAGCCCCTTCGCCGCAACGAGCGTCTCGGTAATCGCCCGAAAATTCTGCATCGCCGGACCGGCGATAACCGGCTTGCCAAACAACGCCGGCTCGAGCACATTATGCCCTCCCCACCCGTTGAGGGAACCGCCCATGAAAACCACGTCCGCCGCCGCGTAGAGCGACGAGAGTTCACCGAGCGAGTCCAGCAGCAGCACGCCCGGCAGCCCGAACCCCGCCGCGCCGCCCTCCGCCAGTCGCGACCTTCGCACATAGTTGACTCCCACCGCCTCCAGCACCCGCGCCGCTTCATCGAACCGCTGAGGGTGTCGCGGAGCCAATACGAGCAGCGCCTTCGGGTGGCGCCGTGTCATCTGCCCAAAGGCCTCGACCACGGGCTCTTCCTCCCCCTTTCTTGTGCTGCCAGCCACGATCAGCGGCGAGGGCGCCAGCCGCGCCAGCAGAGCGGAAACTTCCGCCGGAGGCGCGGTCTCGCCCGGTTCGAAGTCATATTTCAAATTGCCGCCCACGCGCGCCTTCGCGGGCTCCGCCCCGGCGGCGATCAAGCGTTCGCGCTCCTCGCCCGACTGCGCCAAGATCAAATCCACATGCCCCAACACTCGCGAGAAGAAATACCGCCAGCGCCGGTAGCCGGGAAACGCCTTGTCCGAGATCCTCGCGTTTACTATCATCAGCGACGCGCCCGACCGCTTCACCTGGCGGTAAAGATTCGGCCAAATCTCGGTCTCCGCCACAATCACCAGCTTCGGGCGCAAGCAGGCCAGCACGCGCCGCACCGCGAACGGCAAATCAAGCGGAGCATAGAAAATTCCGTCAGCCCACTCCCCGAGCTTCTCGCGGGCCAGCTCCTGCCCGGTAACCGTACCGGTCGAGACGAAAATACGCTCTCCGGGAAAACGCCGCCGCAATTGCCGCGCCAGCGGAACGGAAGAAAGCACCTCGCCGACCGAAACCGCGTGTAACCAGATCGCTCCGGCGCCGGTCTGTACAAAGGAGCGGGGCAAAAAGCCAAAACGCTGAGGCAAGCTGCTCCAGGGCTGCCCCTTCCGCCGGGCGCGAACGAGATAATACGGGAGAGCAACAACCGCCGCGATGGCCAGCAGAAAATTATAGGCGAAGTATGTCAACCTGGATTCAGTTTATTATGCCAAGATCGTTTTCCCGCCGAGCGGCTTCCGGCGCCCTCGCTTTCCTGCTGCTGCTTCCGGCCTTCGCCGCCGAACGGTTTGGTGTCCGCCCCGCTCGCAAGTACGCCGCCCACCAGCGCCAGGGCGAAGTTGAAATCGCGGTCAAACCCTACCGAACCAAAAAGGATCTGAAAATCGCTTTTGGAAAAGTGAACCCTTACAAGTACGGAATCTTGCCCGTGCTCGTGGTCATTGACAATAGCAGCGACCACGCGATGGAGCTCAAGCATCTGAAGGTCCGTTTCATCACCTCCGACCGCCAGGGCATTGAGCCGCTCTCGGCCGAGGAACTCAGGTACTTCCGGCCCAGCTCCAGCCCCACCGAACGCCCTCGCTACATTCCGCAGGTGCCAGGATTGTCGCGCCCGAAGGTGAAGAAAGGACCCCTCGCGAAATCCGTTCTGGCCGAGAGGGAGTTTAAGGCGCCGGTGATCGCGCCACAATCCTCCGCCGCGGGCTTTTTCTACTACAACACCGGCGCCGACCCGGACCCGATCCCCGGCGGTGGCCTCTATATCTCGGGAATTCGCGACCTGACCACTGGGAAGGATCTGTTCTACTTCGAGATCTCTACCGACGCCTACAAGGGAAAGTAGCGGCTACTCCCGGACCTGCCTAGCCCGTGGCAGAAGCCGGCTGCCGCTGCCAGCGCGCCGCTAGGCGTCCTCGTGGGCATGCGGAGGCGTCCCCCAGACGTGGTCGTCATTCAAAGGACGCAGGTTGGACATCGACGGGTTGGTTTCGGCTTTCCACCGCAGGCTTGTCGTCTTCAAAAACAAGCGGGGCAACGGGTGGATCCCTGAATTTCTCCGCCGTGGCACAGTCGATGTGAGTGATCGTGACTTTGAGATTCTTGGCGGTAAAGGCGATCCGGTCTCCGGGCCGCACAAGGGGAAACGGCTCGCGGGCCGCGAAGATCATCTTGTATTCCTCGAATGTGAACTCTTGCCGGTTTACTTGGACAACGACTTCATCCATTGCTTCTCGTCAGACCCTCCCACTCGGTCTGCCTCCTCTTGAGCGGCCCCCAGCCGCGAAATGCTTGACCCCGGCTCATTCACTCTCGCAAGCGACGGCGGAACGAGCTTGACAGGAATTCTAGGTCTAGAATGTCGTCAGATGAATCCGCGCAATGTCCCACATATAATGCGGAATCGGAAAATTGTTCACCGCCCGCCGAATGTGTTCGCGGGCCGAATCCGTGTCCGCGGACACATCCTCGAGCAAGCCGATGTAAAGATGCGCGTAGAAAAGGCGGTTGTTCAGCTCTCTGGCGTTCGGATAACCCGACTCCATCGCCCGCATGACCTCCGCCACCGTTCCCCTGCCCCGGTAGAGATCGTAGATCTGCTCCATGCCGGGCCGTACGTCGCCCCTTATGGCGAGGATCGACTTTCGGGCCTTCTCTAACGACTCCTTCCGCGCCACGCAAAGAAAGTGCCAAATACCGTTTTCATAGTCCGCTGGGTTCACTGTCTTGAACGACAGCTCGAATTGGTCGATTCCGTCCTGATAACGGCCGGCGTAGTAATACGAAAGTCCCCGCTGCCAGTGATTCTTCTCAAGGCCGGGCTCCAGCTCGATGGCGCGGTCGAAGTCCCGAATCGACTCCTCGAACCGGCCCATCTTGAAATAGAGAGCTCCGCGCCGGTCATAGCCGAAAGACAAGTTCGCGCTTAACTCGACCACCTGATCGTAGTCGGCCAGCGCTTCGTCAAACTGCTGGCGCTGCTCGAAGACGGTACCGCGAACAAAATAGCCCGAGGCCTCGCTGGGATCCCTCTCAATCACCTGATGCGCGAGCGCATAGGCTTCCGCCGGGCGACCCTCCCCGTAAGCCTTTACCGCTCTCTCGACCAAATGTTCCAGCGACTCCCGCGGCTGGGAGAACGCCATGCCACCGCACATCAGACCCACTATCAGCAGGCCCGCGCTCGCCGGTCGCGTCCGCGGTGATCTGTGCAACTTGGACTCCCTCACGGCGCTGCTGACACACTTCCGCCCCGGTAGCCATTTCCGCATATTCTACTCCGCGGCGTATCTCCCGCATCCCAGCGAACCAACGACCCACACACACAATGGGCCCAATGGGTCGGGAAACCATTTCCATCCTACACCAACGAGTCCGAGCCAGACAGCAGGCTGAAACACCGCGCTTCGGGTACTATTTGTCCGTAAGACGGTACCGCTGAGGCCGCGGAGTCTCCCTGTTCGGCCCCTAAAAACCCACCGGCCAAGAACCAGCCCCCGCCGCGCCGGGCAGGCTCGTGACAGAATAGAGTCGTTGACCCTTGCCCCGCATGCCATCGCCTTGTTCGCCAAGGCGGCCCTGCCAGGAAGAGTCAAAACCCGCCTGCAACCCCATATTTCCCCCGAGGAATCCGCCGAGTTGCACTGGGCCTTCCTGCGCGACACCTGGGAAAAACTCCGCCATGCCGGCGAGGCGGCGCTCTATCTCTACTGCGACCTCGATTGGCCTCCCGCGGCGGACTTGGCCGGAGACGCCCGCATCGTATTGCAAACCGGAGACGACCTCGGCGAACGCATGTTCCGCTGCTTTGACGATCTCGCCCGTGCCGGCCACGATCGTCTCATGATCGTCGGAGCCGATAGCCCGACCCTCCCGGCCGAATTTCTGCTCCAAGGCATCGACCACTTGGCCGAAACTAGCGCCGTGCTGGGCCCGACCGAAGACGGCGGTTACTATGCCGTCGGCTGCCGTCGTCCCCTGCCGAATATGTTCAGCCAAATTGCCTGGTCGAAACCCTGGACGCTCGCCCAGACTCAAGCCTCCTTCCGAAAGGCCGGACTCGACACGACTCTCTTGCCCGGCTGGTACGACATCGATACCGTCAGCGATCTGAGACGTTTGGGAAGCGAGCAACGGCTGCCTCGCCACACCGGCGAGTGGTTTGAGAAGCACCCGCGGTGGAAGTCCGCCACAGCGAAATGAGAGCGCCAGCCGCCGATATCGCCCTGGCCGCCGCGGCGCGGCGCCGGTTTCCGCGGATGCCAAAGCCGCGAATGCTACAGTAGGTTCTCGGCAAGACTGCTGCGAGGCCAGCCCGCTTTTCTCACGCACTTCGCTTCGCCACTTAGTGAGAAATGCGGGCTAAGGAGACATCATGAGCGAATCATCGGGCGATTCCTCCCCCATCAAGCGGCGTTCCCTTCTGCAGGGCACCGCGACCGCTTTCGGCGTCGGGTCACTGGCGGCCGGCGCACAGGCCGCCATGAGCGCGGCCGCCGCCCAGGCCCCGGTTTCGGCCAGGGATAACTTAAAGATCACCAAACTGGAAACCTTTCTCGTCAAACCTCGCTGGCTGTTTCTCAAGATGCATACCAACGCCGGGCTCATCGGACTCGGCGAGCCGATCCTTGAGGGCCGGGCCAAGACCTGCGCCGAGGCCGTCGCGGAGTTTGAACCCTACTTGATAGGTCAAGACCCCAGGCGTGTCGCCCATCACTGGCAGGCCATTTACCGGCACGGATTCTATCGCGGCGGTCCGCTGCTGACCAGCGCGCTGAGCGGGGTCGAGCAGGCCATGTGGGACATCGCCGGTCAGTCCTATGGCCTGCCCGTCTACCAGCTTCTCGGAGGGCCCACCAGAGATCGTGTGCGCCTCTACAAGGGCGGCGCGCACCCCGATACGATTCAAGACGACGTGAGGCGCGGCTTCACGGCCTTCAAGGTGGGGATTTCTGGAACCCGCCGCAGCCCGCGCATCGTCGAAAACAAAGCGTTTGTCGACAAAGTGGCCGAGAACTTCAAGGCGCTGCGCGAGGCCGGCGGCGACGACATCGATATCGGAATTGATTTCCATGGCAAGATCAGTCCTCAAACCGCCAAGCTGCTCATCAAGGCGCTGGAACCCTACCAGCCCATGTTCATTGAGGAACCCATCAACTGCCAGAATCACGACATCATGGCCGAAATCGCCCGCGGCACGCATCTTCCCATTGCCACCGGTGAGCGGGTCTTTACGAAATGGGGTTTTAGGGAAGTGCTCGAAAAAGGGGCGGCCAGCATTTTGCAGCCCGACCTTTGCCACGCCGGCGGCATTCTTGAAACCCGCCTGATCGCCGGCATGGCCGAGGCCTACTACGCGGCCATCGCGCCTCACAATCCGCTGGGGCCGATCGCCACCGCCGCCTGCGTCCAGCTCGACGCCACCATCCCGAATTTCATGTGCCAGGAATTCCGCTCGCTTGGCGAAGGCTATCTCAAAGAGCCGCTTACGTTCCGCGATGGCTATGTCGAGCTGCCGACGAAACCGGGTCTGGGCATCGAGCTTGACGAGAACGCCCTGGCCGACAAGATCGACCACGACTGGCGAAATCCCGAAACCTACCTCGAGGAAGACGGCTCGGTGGCCGACTGGTGATCCCGGGCAAGCGGCGACCGCCGGCCTGCGTGGTCCCCGGCGCGGTCCCCTGCATGGTTCCCTGTGCGGTCCCCAGCGCGGTGCCCTGCGCGGTCCTCTCAGTCGTCCTTCTGCTCGCGGCCGCCTGCTCCTCGGCCCCGCGGGACATCATCGTCGTGGGCTCGAAGAATTTCACTGAAAGCATTCTGCTGGGCGAGTTGCTGGCTCAACACATCGAGGCGCGCACCCCTCTCGCGGTCGAACGCCGTTTCGGCCTCGGCGGGACCTTTATCTGTCACGAGGCGCTGCTTGCCGGAGACCTCGATATCTATCCGGAATATACCGGAACGGCTCTGACCGCCATCCTAAAACAGCCCGTCTTGAGCGAGCCCGGGCGCGTCTTTCGTGAAGTCGCCGCGGCCTATGAAACCCAGTTCGCCATCCAGTGGATGAAGCCCTTCGGCTTCAATAACACCTTCGCCATCGTCGTCCGGTCCGAAGATGCGGAAAGAGACCATCTCAAAACCATCTCCGACTTCGCGCGCTTTGCCCCCGAACGAACGATCGGCTTTAACTTTGAATTCGCCGAGCGCCAGGACGGCTACCCTGGCTTTGCCGGCGCCTACGGCCTGAGGTTTTCCCGCGAACCGGTGACCATCGATCTCGGACTCGTCTACCGTGCCCTGCGCCAGGGAGTGATCGACGTCGGCGTCGGCAATTCCACCGATGGCCTGATCTCCGCGCTCCAGCTCACCATTCTCGAAGATGATCGCCACTACTTCCCTCCCTACGACGCCGCCGCGATCGTTCGCCGCGATACTCTTGCCCAACACCCCGGCCTGCGGGAAGCGCTGGACGAACTAGGAGGTCTCTTCAGCGAAGAAGAGATGCAGAGCGTGAACTACCAGATTGACGGCGAGCACATGGCGATACCTGAAGTAGCCCGCCGGCTTCGCGCCGCCAAGGGCCTGAACATCCCATAAGAGAAGTCCGGCTGGGCGGGCGGCCCGAAAACCACCCCCCCTCCTATAGCAGCCCACAGCACTCGTCTCCTACAGCACATCATCCCGGCCCGCGTCCTCAAGCATCTTGACGATGCCCGACACCTTTTGCGCGTCCTCTCGCGGGCAAACCAGCAGAGCATCCGGCGTATCGACCACAATCAAATCCTTCACGCCGGACAGTACCACCAGCTTCCCCCGGGCCTGGACGAAATTGCCGCTCGCCCCCTCGGCAAACAGCCCGTCCTCGCCCCCGCCAGCGTTGCCAAGCCCGTCCTTCGGCAGCAGATCGTAAACCGAATCCCAACTGCCCAGGTCGCTCCAGCCAAGCTCGGGACAAGCAAACCCGGCAATGTTCTTGGCCCGCTCGAGCACGCCGTAGTCGATCGAGATGTTGTCGCACTCGTGATAGTGGGCCCGCATCGTTGCGCCGAATCGCCGCGACGCCCCCGGAACCAGTTTCGCCAGAGCCGCCGCCGTCGCCGGCAGCAAGCGTTCCACCGCCGCGGCGATCGTTCGGGCGCTCCAAATGAACATGCCGGAATTCCAGTAGTAGTTCCCCGCCCTCAACCAGCGTCTTGCCTTCTTCCGTCCCGGCTTCTCCTCGAACCGCAGCACGGGCAACAGTTTCGGGGACCCGGCTTGGGCGCCTGCTGGAAAACGGATGTAGCCATACCCGCTCTCGGGCCGCGTCGGGGGGATCCCGAGCACAATCAAATTCCCGGCTTGAGCGGCCCGTGCCGCGCGCCGCAGCAGCTTCAAGAACCGCGCGGGTTTGCCGATCACGTGATCGGACGGAAACACTCCCATCACCGCGCCGGGATCTCGCTCAAGAAGCAATCGCGCGGCCAGAGCGATCGCCGGCGCCGTGTTGCGCTGCACCGGCTCGGCGATGATCTGCCGCCGGGGCACGCGCGGCAACTGGCGCATGACCCGCCGCCGCAGCCGCTCGCTCGTCAGAACCCAAATCCGCTCGGGAGGAATCAGACCTTCAAGACGCGATACGGTTTGCTGGAGCAGCGACGCATCTCCGTCCGCGGGCAGAAGCTGCTTGGGAAGAGCCCGGCGGCTGCGAGGCCAGAACCGCGTGCCGCGGCCCCCGGCGAGAATCACGGCATGGAAATGCCCCGCGACTCCGCCCCGCTCGCTCATGGCGCTTCGAGCGGATAGGCGTGAATCAAATTGAACGAGCGCGTCCAGCGCGTCTTGTCGAAGAAATGAAACACCACGTCCTGCACATGCTCCAGCGATATCCCGCTCTCCAGCCGCTCGGTTGGGGCCTCGTAAGACCAGTAGATCACCAGCGGTTTCCCGATGATGTTCTCTCGCGGCACGAACCCCCAATAGCGGCTGTCAAGCGAAAGGTCCCGATTGTCGCCCATCGCGAAATAATGATTCGGCGGCACCAAGACTTCGCCGTTCACCACATGATTCTCCAGCATGTCACGCGCCGGCTGCGAGACCTGCAGGTTCGGAAAACCAGGAAAATTGTCGCGGTACTGATCCACGTACGGTGTCTTGTGCTGAACGTAGGGCTCTTTCACGGGAACGCCGTTCAGATGCAGCACCTTGTCCTTGAGCCGTATCCGGTCGCCCGGAACGCCGATCACCCGTTTGACGAAAGTCTGCGACAAATCCACCGGATAACGGAATACAATGATGTCGCCGCGCTCGACTTCGGCGTAGGGCAGCAGATACTTGCTCACCCCGCCGTGAGGAGAATAGGCCAGCTTGTCCACTAGCAGATGATCTCCGATCAGCAGCGAGTTTTCCATCGAGCCGGTAGGGATCACGAAGGCCTGCACCAGAGTCGTCGTCCCGAAGAGCAAGAGAACGATCGTTACTGTCCACTCGGCGATGACCCCTCGCCGCGGCACATCGGAAGCAGCCGCATCCGTCTCCGGCCGAACTGTCTCTTCCGTCCCAGGTTTCGCAGGTTTCATCATGATTCAATGCAGCTTATTGTAGCCAATCACCACCAAGAGCCCGTGGCACACGCGGCCCCAGGCAAAAAAGGGGGACGGCCGTTTAGACGGACGGGTCCTGCAGCATCGCCGCCGTGAAGCTCAGCAAGTCTCCCCGTTGCCGGGCCATGTTCTGAAGCTCGGCGTACTTTCGTCCCAATTGGTGAAGCTGCAATAGGTCGGGACACGAGAGATACTGCGGGTCGGCGTCGGTGAGAAAGCGCTCAAAAATCTCAACCGCCTCGCCGGTCCGCCCGAGCCGCACCAGAAACTTCACCACCATTTGCGCCGGATAACTGCCCACCTCGTCCGGAGAGTACGCTTCCAGCTTGCCGCGAAAATGCCGAATCGCCCCGTCGACGTCCTCTCCCAGCAGGGCGCGCAGGTAGATCCCGAAATCTTCGTACAAGTTCTCAAACGGCGCTTCGCCCTGCGTCTGAAACATTTCTGAAAGCTGCTTACCGTAGTCGGTAAGTTCTACGATCCGCCTCAGCGTCTCGGGGTCGTGAAACTCGGGTCCGAACTGAATGACCGAACACACGTGCGAGGTATCGGCGTAGTAGCCGCCGCCTTCGAAGAGCCAGTCGCGCCCGGCGATCAGTTCTGGAATCTTCTCCGATGCCGGCGCCGATCCCTCCTGCTTCTCGATGACGCGTTTCATACCCCCCACGATGTCGCCATGCAGGGTCTCGACCAGCAGCTTGGCGCTTTCCTCGCGGCCCTCCCCCGCCGGATACTGGCCGAAGCAGGTAATCGCGCGGCAGATGCCCTGGTTTTCGAGAATCAGCTCGAAACCTTTGCGCGGATGAACTCCCTGATGGAACGCGATGTCAGCGATGGCTTCCGCATCGTCGGTGGTCTTCAGCCGGTCGATCGCTTCAAAAATCGGCCCAGACTCGCCAATCGCCCGGAAGTAAGGCCATGAGCGGCTGATCTGCCCCGCGGCTAGAAACAGACCGCCCACCTCGCGTGCCGCCTCGACCGACGCCTCGTCGTACCTCCTCTGAACATCCTCCGCCAGGTCGCCCGGCGTCTGAACCGAAATCAGCGGCATATGCAGCTCATGGCGAGCCTTCATCATCCGAGCTTCGAACAACAGCGGGTAATTCTTCTCTTCCCGAAAGCGATCGGCCAGGTAGTCGAAAGCATCATCGGCCCGGTCGCCCCGCAGCATTTTCTCAACGTCTTGAAAAGCATCATCGGCCATGAATGGGTCTCCTAGCGGCCCTTCAATTCTAGCCGAAGCGTCCATCACGGCACCGGGCAAGTTAGGGAACTTCCCTGCTGTTAGTTGAAAAGTTGCCTTGTTTCGTGATGGGATGGATGCGGTGACCTCCAGACAAGCAGTTTCCATCTCCGGCTTCGGAAGTTTCACGCGCGGGTATCGGGGTCGGGGAAGAACTTTCCTTTTCGCGCTTCTCCTGTGCGTATGGGGAGCACGCCCGGCGCGAACCGAACCGGTCGTTCCCGGATACCAGCACTTGGTCCTTCGGGGAAATGTCAGCCTCGCAGAAACAGGACAGTTGCTTTCAGACGAACTCGGTTGCCCGTGGTGCCACCGGGCCGGCGATGCGGCGCAAGATGACACCTTCCCGAATGAAGCTCCCATCCTCACCGGCGTGGGCTCGCGCCTGCGGCCCGGCTTCATCCGGCGCTTCCTGGAGAACCCGCGACGGGTGAAGCCCGGAACGACCATGCCGCTGCAGCTTCGTGATCTCTCCGCCGAGGATAGAAACCAAGCGATCGACTCACTCACGCACTTCCTTGTCTCCTCCACCCTGGATCCATCCACCACGGACGCCTCCGGCCCGACTCCGGCCACCGGCCGCGCCGAACACGGCGCCGCGCTCTATCACCGTACGGGCTGCGTGGCCTGCCACCAGCCCGATGCCTCCTACCGGCCGGCGAGCTGGGATTCCGCGGCCCTTCCCGCGGCGCCCCGTATCGCCTCGGCACCCCTGGGCAAGCTGGCGCGGAAATACAAGCCCGGAGAACTAGCCAAGTTTCTGTTGGACCCCTTGCGCATACGGCCATCGGCTCGCATGCCGCGAGTCCCCCTCTCCGAACAAGAAGCGGCCGATCTAGAGGCCTATCTCGCCGCGAAGAAACCTCCCTCCTCCTCTCCCTTCCGGCGAGACACATTCCGGCTGGACCTTGACAAGGCCCGCGGAGGACGCGACTTGTTCGCCGTCGCCGGTTGCGCCGCCTGCCATGAGATGACCATCCAAGGCGTCAGGCTATCGCCGGCCACTGCATACAAGTCGCGCGGCCAGCTTGGCTCCGGGACGCGAGGCTGTCTGGCCGATGCGCCGCCCCCGGCGGCTCCTGACTTCGGACTGAGCCCGCAACAGCGCCGGACCCTGCGGTCCGCCTTGCCCCGCTTGACGAACCCGAGTTCTTCCGCGCCGGCGCGGCAAGCCCCGAGCGCGGGCGGCGAAGAGCAGGCGGCCAGCTTGCGATCCGGCATTCGTCGGCGGCTGGCGGCGCTTGGTTGTCTGGCTTGCCATGAACGAGACGCCTCGACCGGTCCCGAGCCGGCCCGAGCCGTGTATTTCGAGGAAGCCGGCCATCGAGACCTTGGCCGTGAAGGACGCTTTCCGCCGTCCCTCAGCGGCGTAGGCAGGAAGCTAACCCCCAAGGCGCTGCGGGAGACCATCCAGGGCCGCTCACCGCTTCGCCCCTATCTCGCCACCCGTATGCCCGACTATGGACCAGCTCAGGCCCGTGCATTCGCCACGCTCTTCGAGCAGGCGGATCTCTCCGCCGGCAACAAGCCGATCGAGCGTACCGGAAGAAACCGCTACGGCCGCCAGCTCATCGGGATGAAGGGCCTGGGCTGCGTCGCCTGTCACGATCTTGCCGGCCACAGATCCCCGGGCATTGGAGCGCTTGATTTGGCCGAGTTGCCCAAACGGCTGCGCGCCGGGTGGTTCCGTGATTTCCTCATCGATCCGCCCCGCTTCGCCCCAGCCACCCGCATGCCCTCGTATTGGCCCCATGGCGAAGCTGTCAACAAGAAAATCCTGGGAGGCAACACCGCCCGCCAAATCGACAGTATCTGGGTCTACTTGATGGAGATCGATCAGACCCGTTTGCCCGACGGCATGGAACCGAAACAAGCCTTCGAGCTGCGCCCCAGCGGCAGACCCATCGTCTTTAGAACCTTCATGACCGGCGTCGGCATGCACGCGGTGGCGGTCGGATTCCCCGAGGGCATTCACGCCGCCTTCGACTCGCGCGCCATAGGCTGGGCGCAAGCCTGGCGCGGACGTTTTCTCGACGCCGACAGCACCTGGGATGATCGCTTCACTCCCCTGACCCCGGCGCTGAGCGACGATCTGGTATCTCTGCCGCCGGGGCCGCCGTTCGCCATTCTTGAAGACGCCCACTCGCCCTGGCCCGCCGCCACCGGCGCTCCGCCCGCCGGATATCGTTTCAATGGATTTCGTCTCGACCACAATGGCGTGCCGACTTTCCTCTACACCTTCGGCGGCGTGCGGATCGAAGATAGCATCACGCCGCTGCCGGGCGGCCGCTCGCTTCGCCGCGAATTGCGGCTGACCGGTTCCACGCAAGGGCTCTGGTTTCGCGCCGCCGCTGGCAATAAGATCGAGAAGGACGGCAGCAGCTACCGCATCGACGATCGCCTCAACATCCGGCTCGAAGGCCGCCAACCCATTGCCGGGAAAATCCTCATCCGCGAAACCGACCGCGCCCCCCAAGCCGAAGAACTCTTGCTCGGGGTGGATCTCGCTGCCGGGAAGTTCGTCTTGGTTCAGGAGATCACATGGTAAAAGGCGTCTCGGCCAGAGCTCCGCGATGGGCTTTACTCGCGGCTCTCACCCTCCTCACCGCGCTCACCATACTCACCGCGCCGGCCGCGCTCGCCCAGTCCGAAAACGACTATTACAAAATGATCACTCTGCCGATTCCCAGCGATCTCAAGCTCGAGGTCGGCGGACTGGTGCTTCTGCCCGACGGCCGCATGGCCGCCGCCATCCGCAAAGGCGAAGTGTGGATCATCGCCAACGCCTACGACGACCCACCGGCCGGCGTCACCTACAAGCAGTTCGCCGCGGGCCTGCACGAGCCCTTGGGCCTGGCCTTCAGAGACGGTGATCTCTTCCTGGTGCAGCGCACCGAACTCACCCGTCTGCGCGATACCAGCGGAGACGGCATGGCCGACCAATATCTGACCGTCGCCAAGGGCTGGGGAGTGACCGGCAACTACCACGAATACGCCTACGGGCCGAAGTTCGACCCCCAGGGCAATATGTGGATCACGCTCAACTCATCGATCGGCAAGCGAGTCGAGCCCTCCGACGACCATTGGCGTGGCTGGGGACTCAAGGTCGCGCCCGATGGAACTTGGCAACCGGTCTCGGGCGGCATGCGTTCGCCTTCCGGCATCGGCGTCAACGCCGAGGGAGATGCCTTCTATACCGACCAGCAAGGCAACTGGGTCCCGACGAACTCGCTCAACCACATGCGCCCGGGTGTCTTTCACGGTTTCGTTGACGCCTTGCAATCCACCGGCCTGCCCGGCGCCACCTTTCATTACGATGGCCCGATCCCCCAGGAACTGCCCATTCCCGAAGCAGTCAAGCGGATCCCGCCTTTCGATCCGCCGGCCGTCTGGTTCCCCTACCGCAAGGCCGGCATGAGCGCGACCGACGTCCTGCTCGATTCCACCGCGGGCCGCTTCGGACCCTTCGCCGGACAGTTCTTTGTCGGCGACTTCACCCTCTCTCTGATCCTTCGCACCTATCTCGAGAAGGTCAACGGCGCATACCAAGGCGCCTGCTTCTTGTTCCGCGAAGGCTTTGAGAGCGCCGTTGTCAGAATGGAATTCGGCCAAGACGGTTCGATGTTCGTCGGTATGACCAACCGCGGCTGGAATTCGCTGGGCACCCGGTCGTTCGGACTGCAGCGGCTGGTCTGGACCGGCAAGACGCCGTTTGAGATCAAGACGTTCGAGGCCCGCCCCGATGGTTTCGAGTTGAGCTTCACCAAGAACGTCAACCCCGAGACGGCCGCCGCGCCCTCGTCCTACAACCTGAGCAGCTACACCTACCTCTACCATCGCACCTACGGCAGTCCGGAAATCGACACCAAGGAATTGACCGTCACCTCGGCGACTGTCTCGGGCGACCGCCTGCGAGTCCGGCTGGTGGTCGAGGGACTGCGGGAAGGCTACGTGCACGAGCTGCGAGCCGAAGGCCTGCGTGCGGCCACGGGCGAATCGCTCCTGCATCCGGCAGGCTATTACACCCTCAATCAGATACCCGCCAAGCTTCCCTAGTGGCCCTCGATCCCTGGGGCTGGCGTTTGCGAGGCCTAAGCCGGTGGCGGCGCCGGCAGCAATTAGAGGGGGGCGAGACGGCGGGGTTTGGGAGTGGTGCTTTGTCCGGTTACGCCCGGACACAACGACGCCACCGGACCCACGCCCAAGAATCCAGCCGGCCGCCGCGCAGACCCCAAAACCCCGCACCGCCCCACCACTCGATCATCATGACGCGAAAAAAACTAAAACATCCCCCAAAAACCGGCATTACCGGACAAAACTACCCTCCAAGCCGGGCATCACTTGTGCTTGAAGAACATCAAATGTTACCAGCGCAACCAGTCGTATTCGCGCGCCAGCCGCACGTAACTCTCGTCGCTCATGGGGGCCGACGCTCGCGGCCCGGTCATTGCATGTATCATAGACTGCGGATCGTTTCCGCTCCGTGCCACGCCCGGCCACCCCGGGGCCGTGGCGCTCCAGTCAAGACTTGAGAGGTAGTCATGTTCTTCCGGATCGTCCTGCTGGCTGTTGTGGTGTTCACGGTTACACCGGCGCAATCTCCGCCGCCGGCGCTGCCGTATGAACTCGTCCCCGACTGGCCCAAGCTGCCATTCGGCGTGAACCTCCTCGAAACGCCCGGCGTCGCGGTAGGTCCGCGGCAGCAAGTCTACATCTTCCATCGCGGGGCGCAGCCGATTATCGAAGTCGGCCGCGAGGGCCGCTTCGTTCGCTCGATGGGTGAGGGGCTGTTCGAGGCCGCGCACGGTTTGAAGGTTGATCCCGAAGGCAATCTCTGGGTCACCGACCGCAGCCTCCATATTGTCCTCAAGCTCAGTCCCAGGGGACGTGTATTGATGGTCATGGGCCGCCGGGGTCAAAGCGGTGAAGGCGACGACACGTTCAACGGTCCCACCGATGTCGCCTTCGCGCTCAACGGCGACTTCTACGTTGCCGACGGTTACGGCAATTCGCGAGTCGCGAAGTTCGCGAAAGACGGTTCCTTCCTCACCGCATGGGGGAAGAAAGGCGACGGCCCGGGCGAGTTCAACCTGCCTCACGCTGTTGCGGTCGACGCACAAGGACGGGTCTACGTCGGGGATCGCGAGAACTATCGCGTCCAGATCTTCGACGCGGACGGCAAGTTTCTCGACCAGTGGAAGCACGCCGGTTCACCCTGGGGCCTTCAGATTACGCCCCAGCAGGAGATCTTTCTCGCGGATGGTCACAACAACCGTGTTCTGAAGCTGGATATCGAGGGCAGGGTGCTCGGCTCCCTTGGCAAGAAGGGCAAGCTGCCGGGAGAGTTCAACTTCGCGCACCACCTCGCCGTAGACTTGCTTGGCAATTTGTACGTGGCCGAAATCAAGAACTGGCGGGTCCAGAAGTTCCGGCTTGTCTCCGCTCAGCAGCCCTAGCTCGTCGCGCCGCGACCCAGCGGAGGGCATCGTCAAGTTCATGCACTCCGGGGCGGGCCACCAATCGAGATCTTCCAGTTGCGCTTGGTGGATCGCCCGGGCACGCAGTACCGCCATGTGCCCTCGAACCAGTCAGTCGTATAATTGCGAGGGGGTCTGGGCACGCTTTGCGGCGAAATCAATACCAGGGAGACGGGGTGAACTTGCCATCGGTCGGGCAGCGATGGGCCGTGCTGTGTTTGGCGCTGGTTTTCTTGGTCTGGTCCACCCTGTGGGCTCAGGCGCCGGGTTCTCCCAGCGAACCTCAGTCACCCGCGGAACCCCCTGGAGAATCCGCTCCTCACTCGACGCGCGGGAAGCCTGGCGGTTCGGCCGGCGGCGCCACCCCCGAGGTGGACGCGCCGGAAGTGGACGCGCCGGATGCGGGCTCCGGCGAGGGGCAGGGCTCCGCTCCAGATCAGAGAACCAGTCTGAACCTCCTCGGAGAGGTGGACGCGTCTTCGGGGGAGGCTCGCCGCAACGAAAACGTTCGCATCACTCTCATCGACAACAATGTCCTCAAAGAAATCAACATCCGCATGGGAACAACAGCCACGATCGCTAAGGAATTTCGGATCGACCGAAACTACTTCGGAACAGAGTTCGGCGGCAGCCCGAACGCGCCGCTGCATCTGTCGCCATCTGAAGTCGCTGGTTTTCACGGCAAGGTCTTTTGGTCCCACAACAACAGTGGGTTCACCGCACGATCTTTCTTTCAGGTCGGCGAAGTCCAGCCCGCCCGCGAGAACGACTACGGGTTTTCGGCCGGCATGCCGCTATGGGAAGGGGCCGCTCTGAGTGTCGATGCCAGCCAGCGAAAAGTGCGGGGTCAGGTCAACGGCAACGTTCTGGTGCCGACGCTCGCCGAGCGCATCCCGCGAACGAACGATCCGGCAATGCGCGCGGTCATTGAAAGCATCTTCAGCGCCTTTCCGGCCGAAGCTCCGAATCGACCGGACATTGACCCGCGAGCCCTCAATACAAACTCTCCGCAGTCGATCAACAATGACCGGGCGTCCGCGCTTCTCGACCAATCGTGGGGAGGAAACGATCGGTTGTCTCTGCGTTACAGCGTGACGCTGCAGGATGTCGAGGCCTTTCAGCTCGTCGGAGGTCAAAACCCTGACACGACGACGAAGAACCACTCCGCTCGCATGACTTGGAACCATGCCTGGACGCCGTCGACAGTAACGGACCTCTCCGCTGGTTTTGAGCGGATCGGCTCACTGCTCGTACCCGAAGAGACCTCGCTCGGACCCTTGTATCTCTTTGGGCGGCAACTCCAATCCGTCGGCCCGACGTCGGCGGTTCCCATTGATCGAGCTCAGAACATGTTCCGCTATGCGGGCAGGGTGCGGCACATTCGTGACCGGCATACACTGCACGCCGGATTCGACCTGCTGCGCCGCCAAGTCAACGGCATCGAAAGCGCCGACCAGCGGGGCACGTTCAGCTTTGGGACTGATTTCGGCCGGGACACGATCACGAACCTGCAGATGGGGACACCGAGCACGTTCTGGTTTGCCGCGGGGAATGTCCATCGCGGGTTCCGGAACTGGGACATGCAGTACTATGTCGGCGACGAGTGGCGGGTCAGTCCCGGCCTGACGCTGAACGCAGGTCTGCGCTACGAGCCGGTGACATCGCCATCGGATGTCAACGACCTGAGCACGATTCCCTACGATTGCGACTGCAACAACCTGGGACCGAAGTTTGGCTTTGCACTCCGATTGAGCGACCGCTGGGGTGTTCTGCGGGGCGCCTACGGGATCCACTACGGGGAGATCTTCCCGGTGACTTTCGGCCAATCGCGCTTCAATCCCCCCGGAAGTCTGCGAGTCTCCCGGCAGGCGCCGAGCCTCGCAAACCCGTTGCGGGACTTCGATGAGTCCGACTTTGGCCCGGCCGCGCGCAGCTCACCGTTTTTTTTGGATCCTGAATTGTCCTCCCCCTATTCCCACCAGTACAACTTCAGCTGGGAGCTAAGGCCCTTTAGGGAATGGACTGTAAGTCTTGGATACGTGGGTAGCCGCTCCCATCGACTGCTCACAACATGGTTTCTCAACCGCGCCCGCCCGGTGGAAGGAGTGGAACAAACCACGAACACCATTGATGAGCGCAGGCCGGATCCGCGGTTTTTCGAGGTGAGGCGGATTCTCAACGGTTCTCGTGGATACTTCGACGCTGCCAAAGTCACTCTGACCATTCCGCGCTGGGCCGGGATGTCGATCGATGCGTCCTACTGGTTCAGTAAAGCGATCGACCTCGGGGCGGACTACACAAACACGGCGTCGGGACGGGATGCGCGGAGAGCCCGCGGCCCCAGCGAGTTCAACTATCACGGTGAGATGAAGGGGCTCAGCAACTTCGACCAACCCCATGCCTTGCTGTGGCGGTTGCACTATGAGACTCCACAGTTGAGAGCCCAAGGTGGCTGGCTTCGGCGGATCTTCAGCCATTGGCAGCTCAGCTCCGTCCTCTTGCTCAAGTCGGGCACTCCATTCGAGTTGCAAGCAGGATCGGACGGCCCGGGCGTAGGGAATGTGGACGGCACCAGCAGTGACCGCCCGAGCGTGCTCGACCCGTCGGTCCTCGGGCGGACGATCGATGACCCTGATACCTCGACCGGAATGCTGCCTCGTGCGGCGTTCGGCTTCAACCAGCCCGGCGAACGGACCGGCAACCTGGGTCGCAACACTTTCCGCAAGGACGGGATCTGGAACATCAACGCCGGCTTGTCTCGCCGTTGGGCGCTGGGTGCCGACCGGTCTGTCCTGTTTCGGGCCGAGTCGCTTAACTCTCTCAACCACCCCCAGTTTGCCGAACCAGGAGCGGAACTGACCTCTCCCAACTTCGGCCGCATCAGCAATACGCTCAACGACGGCCGAACGTTCCGGTTTACATTGGAGTTTGCCTTCTAGGCTGCCCGTTGAGGGCTGAATACCGCGCGGAGAGGAGCATCGGATGGCCCCGGATCTCTAAACGATTTCGGATAACTTCTTATCCGCGGTGGGGAATTCCTGGATGCCGGCTTCGAGAACCTCATCGGCGAGGGTCAGGTACAAATCACCGGCGGTTCCGGTCGTGCGCGTGTGCATGCCGGTCTTGATGCCGCCGGCATGGCCGGCCACGATCATGGCCAGACCGTTATTCTTGTGCGCATTGGCTTCGGCGTGCTCGTGGACGAACAGCAGCACCGTGTGATCGAGAAGCGTTCCCGCGCCTTCGGGAGTGGCCTTCATCTTCGCCACCAGATAGGCGAATTCCTCGACATGCCAGCGGCAGATGTCGCGCAGGGTGCGCATGCCGCGCGGAGTCTCGACTTGCCCGTGCGTGTACTCGTGGTGGCGTTGCGCGGTGTATCCCAGCCAGGGGAAGCGCGACAATCCCTGGCACTTGGTCAGCATGTAGGAGGCCACCCGCGTTTGGCCCGAAGCCAGCGCGTGCACCAGCAGATCGCTTTGCAGCTTAGCGATGCGGGGCCAATCCCGCAGGTCTCCGCCCTCGGACGGCCGCTCGACGGCGCGCTCATATTCCGGCGGCAGGCTGGCAATCGAACGCTCCAGGTCGCGAACTGAACTCAGGTACTCATCCAGCCGCGCTCGGTCGTTCCGCCCCAGCTTGGCCTGCAGGCTCCGGGCGTCGCCGCCCACGGCGTCGAGAATGCTTTTTTGCCGCTGGATCCAGTGCGGCGGCTTCGATCCAAACACGCGGTCAAACAGCCGGTGGGGAATGTGTTCGGGCGGCAGCGGCCGGTCACGGTCCGCCCAGCTCATGTTGCGCTGAATGCTTTCGCCGAACGACTCCTGCGAAACACCGATCTGTAGCGACCGGAACCGCGATTGCGAGCCGATCTTGCCCGCGATCACTTGGTCGACCGACGGACCTCCAGCGCCCCGGCCGGTAAAAATTCGGCCCGAAAGCAGTGCGCTCATCGACGGGTAGTGGCTGTTGCCGGGCCCGGGAAGCCGGGCCGCGGGACTGTCGAGTCCCGTGATGATGTGAATGTCGTCCCGAAGGGCTGCCAGCGGTTTCAGACAGGGCGTGAGCCGGTAGTCACGACCCGTCTCGCTGGGGATCCAGTATTTTTCGGAAATACCGTTACCGTTGAACCAGAAGACGAAGCGCGATTCGATTTTTTCGCCCGCCAGACGGTTCGCCCCGCCCCGTGCCGCGCCCCGTGCCGTACCCGGCGCCGCGTAGGCCGTGCCGTTGCCGTGGAACATCGCTTCCAGACCCGGCAAACCGACTCGTATCGCCGCCCCGGCAACGCCAGCGCCTCGAAGAAACGTGCGTCTGGAAAGCGAAGTTGCGCCTGGCATGATTCTCAGGGGCCTCCTAGAAACGACCTCGACGTGACTATAGCGATTATAAGCTCTTGCAATCGAAAACGCGAGTTCTCGAAACGCCGCAGGGCCTGCTCGATCGAAGGCCGGTCGGCCGGCGTTTCCCGGCGTCCCATCGCGTAACGGAACAATTGTTTCACGACACACTCCTGGCATCCGGGGTCACCGGCCAGGATCTCTCCCAGTTCCTTGGGCGACGAGAAGTTCGAATCGGCCAAGCCCTGCACAAAACCTGTCGTGTCGATCTCGAGCTGGTGTTCACTTGGCTTGAGCTTGACCCTGCGCCGCTTTTCATCCTGCGTCGGGAAAATCGTCACAATCTGGTGCTGCCGGAAGCGCCCAATCGCGTCGTATTGTTCGAGTCCAAAGCCGATCGGATCGACCAGCCGGTGGCAGCCGGCGCATGCCGCATTCGACAGATGAACCCCCAGGCGCTGCCGGGTCGTCATGAGCCGCTCATCGCTCAGCACAGGCAGAGTGGTATCGATACCCGGAGGCGGAGGCGGCACGGTCTGACAGAGAAAATGCTGGCGAACGAACAACCCTCGTTCGGTCGGAGAAGTATCGGCGGGTTTGCTCGTTACCGCCAGGAATGTCGCCTGTCCCAGAATTCGCGCCTTTGGGAACCGGCCGGGAACCTCACGCGTTTCTCGCCCGGGGCCGGCTCTGGGAAGCCATAGAGCCGCGACAGACTGGCGTCGAGAAACCCGTAGTCCGCGCTGTAGAACTCCATGAAGTTCTGGTCTTCCCAAACCAGGTAATCGAAGAGTCCGCGTGTTTCACCGGTCATCGCCCCGGCCAGTTCGGCGCTGAATTCGGGGTAGAGGCGCCGGTCGCGAACCGCCGTTTCCATGCGGTCGAAACGCAGCCATTCGGCCAGAAAATTTCCCAGCGCCCGCCGCGAGCGCGGGTCGGCCAGCATGCGGCGAGCGGCCCGCTCGATGCCCCCGGCCGAGCTGAGTTCCCCTTCTTGAGCGGCCGCGAGCAGGGCCTCGTCCGGCGTGGTATCCCAAAGAAAATACGACAGTAACGACGCCGTCTGAAAGCCCGACCGCTCCCCCGCTCCCTCGCCCCCTGAATCAAAGCCCCGCGAGTAAAAGAGGAAGTTCGGCGCCTGCAGCATGGCTTCCGCCACCAGCCGCGCCCCTTCGAGGAACTCACCCGGCTGCTCAGCACCGGTCTCAAAAAGCCGCCCGTACTTGCGCACTTCGGCGTCGTCGAGCGGACGGCGAAACACGCGCCGTCCGAAGGCCCGCGTGAAGGCATCGCGGCACGCGGCGTCATCGGGCGAAACGGGCTGACAAGGAATCAATCGCTGGTGATCCCCGCCGCGAAACACGTTGCGAGCTAGCCGCTCGGCAGCTTGGTTATAGGCCCCGGCAAGCAGTGGGGACATTCCCTGGCCTTCCGATTGGTTGCGAAAACCGTGGATGAAGTCTTCCTTGGGGAACGAATCGGCCGGTCGTGTTTCGTCGCCCAGCAGATCGCGCACCGTGTTGTTGTATTGCGAATGCGTCAGACGCCGCAATTGCCCGTCCGGCCCGTCACCGCCATTCCTCCGCCGCCGCTCGGCCAGCGCCGCGCGGATGTCATCTTCGGGGAGCACGGCCACATACCGAGCCCACTTGCGCAAGGCCTGCTCTCCGGCACTGCCCCGCCGAATTCGTTCGCCTCCGGTGTGAGCCGTCCGGGCCGTGGGCTTGCGCAGCAGAAGCGACTGCTCGGGTTGTGCGCGGTCCGCCAGCACGCCCAGCGCCCGGCCGAACAACGAAATATCAGCGGCGCTAGCGCCGCCGGGCGGAAATCGCAGCCGGGTCCGCGCCGCCACGCCGTTCCGGTTATGGCACTGCCGGCACTGGGCTTGTTCGAGAACCGGATAAAGCGTTTTGACGAAATAGTCCGGCGAAAGAGCCGGTTCCGCGGCCCCAACAACCCCCCCGCCGAAACCCAGCGCCGCGGCGGTCAGCAGAAATCCAGTAACCGCGAAACCCCTCAAGAAACACTCCTCCGCTCAATGTCAGCGCCCATCCGCCGTCGAAGCTCCCGCCGCGGCCGCGGCCCGCTCGGCCCGCCGCGCCGGCGCTGAAACAACCTTGAGCTTGAACGGCTTGGCGGCGTAGTTGGGCCGGATCGGCGACCGCGTCTCGACCGTGCCGGTTACGTCCACCATCCTCTCGGTCGCCTTCACCCAGGGCAGCGCCTCGAGAGTGAACTCCCGGCGGCTCTCTGCCTCGGTGATCAGCACTCCGTTGAGCCCCACGTCGGTGACGCGCACGCCCAGGGGCAGGTCGAGAACCGAGATCGGAACTCGTCCCGCGAAACCGTTCGCGCGCCGCAGCCGGACCGCTACTTTCGTTTTTCCGCCGGCTGCAAGCACGACCTCGGGCGTTTCTATCTCAATCTGAATATCGGCCGCCTCGGTCAGAACGATCATGCGAAGCCCATCGTCGGCATCGGCCACCCGGACGACCCTCTCGCCCGCGAGCTTCGCCGAACCGGTAACCTTGAGCGGCGCCGCGCCATCGAGTCTCGCGCCGGCACGGGCCCAGATCGTCAGGACGGTCGAGGTTTCCCCGGCGACGATCGTTTCGCGTCCGGCGCTCAGGCCCTCGGGCAGGTCCACTGCCTCCACCTCGATCGGCCCGTCGAACCCGTCCCGGCGCAGGGCGGTAACCGTGATCGCGGCCCCGCCACCGCGGGGGACATTCGCGGCCGCCGGAGTGATGGCGAGCTGAAAGTCCGGCTCGGCGTGGCGAATCGTCAGCCGGTAGGCGAAATCTTCGCCCTGCTGTCCTCGCAGGTCATGCAGCCGGATCACATATTCGCCGTCGCTCGGAACGGTGAACTGAATCAGCGAATCCTTGTCCAGTCCGGGCCCGCCGTCGTCATTGCGGTAATAGAAGGTCTTCCGCGGCAAACCGTTGGGCTGAAACTTCGCGTCCGGCCGGTGGAGACTCACCTTGTAGATCGCCGTGCCCAGAGCGCGCGCCTCCGGCGTCGTGTTGAAGTAGCCGATCCGCCGCCCTCCGAAACTCTCGAATCGGGTGCCGTCATCCGGGCCCCGCGGCAGAGCGGCGATTCGCAAAATCTCCTGGCCCAGCATCGTGTAATCGCCTACCTCAAAACCTCGCTGCGCGGGAAGCATCAGGCGAAGGGCTGGCAGACTGGAGCTGTGATCCCGCAGTTCGATCTCGGTCTTCAACTCCGCGCGGGCCAGCAACTGCGGCACGAGTTCTCCCCGATCATCGAGAATTTCCAGCACCGAATCCAGGGGCGAACCCAGCCTGCGGGCTTCGACTTCCATCACATACTCCTGGCCCTTCTTCGCCCAGAATCGGAAGTAGTCCTCATCGGCCGTCGTGCCATCGGAGGAGAAACCACTCACCCGCCCGTTCACCGTCACCGGCACCGCAACGCGCATCGCCGAATCGAAACCCGCCCCGTCTTCTCGTTCCTGTATCTCAGGATGCCGGCCGACGGCGAGCTTCAATTCGTTATGCGCCACACCGGCCTCAAAGTCCGGCCGCAGGTCCTTTCGCGCCATCGATTCGTAATCGGATTTCCCGCTCACCGTCAGAGTCCGCTGGCCG
This sequence comes from Bryobacterales bacterium, assembly GCA_965238045.1. GTDB lineage: Bacteria > Acidobacteriota > Terriglobia > Bryobacterales > UBA6623 > CBDEGU01. Next base: position 257,063 of record CBDEGU010000008.1, read on the forward strand.
CCGAGATTGTAGCCACGCAGCGACACCTTCGCTTCCGTATCCTTGGTAACACCGAGCGGATAGACGCTGGTCAAATACGGATACTGGCCGATCTTCAGACGATAGAAATGATTCCGGCCACCGCCGCTCTCAATATCTGAAATCGCCAGAAAGTACTTTCCATCCGCCGGAATGCGATAGGCCAGAACCGGTTCGCCCTGCCCGTCCATCACCGACCGCCGCGCAACGATCACACCCTTGGCGTCCAGCAGCTCCATCGACCAGCGAAGCTTCGACCCCAATTCCCGCGACGTAATATGCACCACCAGCTCTTCGCCAGCCGCGGCCTCGAACGGCAAATAGTCGACATCGCCAGGCCGTCCGATCGTTCCCGTAATGATCGCCGGCGGGTAGACGTAACCCTCCTGCAGCATCGCCTCCTGGAGCACATCGTTGGGTTCCATCTCGGGCCGCGCGCCGTAGTAGGGTTCTACGCTAAACGTCCCGGCGCCGGTCGCGCCCTGTTTGGTCACGAGGCGGAAGCGGTAGAGTCCGACCTTGGCGTCCGGCGCCACCTTCACCTCCATCGTGACTTGATTGAGCGGCGGCGGATCGCCCCGCTGGATCGTGCTGCGCGTGCCGTTCGAGCCGATGAACCGGCCCGCGAACGTGCCCAGCGCATTCACATGCAGAATCTTGCCCGTGATCGCCGGATCGTCGAAAAGCACCCCGGTCGCCCCGGCTAGGTTGATGCCCTCGACCTTGACCTCTGTGGTGAGTCCCCGAGTCAAATCCAGCGGACTGGTTTTCTGAATCGTCGGCGGGTTGGTGCGCGCATCCGCCATCGCCCCGGCGGGCAGCATCAGCGCCAGACTCACCGGCAAGAACAGACTCGTCACTAAGAATCGTTTCATAGTCCCTCCCCGCCGCTCGCGGGCCACAACCCCCGGATCTCCTCAAACGATGACGCGTCGTACAGCGAGAACGAGCCGTCGTAGCGCCCTACCGCGAAACTGCCGCCGTCGGGGCTGAACGCCAGCGCTTGCGGCCAGTCCGGCTGATGGGCGAGCACTTTGCGCTCGGCCAGCGTCGTGGCGTCCCAGATCTTCAGCGACCCGTCGCTCGATGATGAAACCAGCGTTTTTCCATCCGGCGAGTAGACGATCTTGAGAATGGCCGCCTCGTGCCCGGTCATCGCCTTGATGAGCGTGGCTTCGCTCTGCTCTTCATTGTCAACCCGCCAGACCCGAATCGTCTTATCCTCGCCCGCCGCCGCGATTCGCTTTCCCGCCGGATCGAACGCCACCGAGATCACACCTTCCAGCGGCTCGCTCAGCGTAAGGGACGGTTTACCTTCGGCGAGGTTCCAGAGCTTCACCGAACGGTCCGCCGCCCCCGAGAGGAGCTGGCCGGGCCGCGGACCGAAATCCACCGCGAACACCGCGTCAACATGATCCTTCAGCGTCTTCACTTTTTCGCCCGTCGCCGCGTCCCAAAGGAAAATCAGCTTGTCGTAGCTGGCCGTGACAACCTGCTTGCCGTCGGAGGAAATATCCACCGCGTAGATGCAATCGGCGTGCGCCCGGATCGTGTGTTCGGGCTCTCGCGTGGCCAGGTTCCACAAAACGACCTCGCCAAACTCGCCCGGCGCGCCACCCGCGGCCGCCAGCCTTTTCCCATCGGGGCTGAAGGCAACCGCGCGCACCAGGTCCGCATGTCCGTCGAGCGTCGCGGTCACCTCTCCCGAGGCGGTGTCGAGCAGTTGCACTTGCTTGTAGCGTCCTAGCGCGATCGTCTTGCCATCGGGACTAAAGGCCAGCGATCCGACCGGCGACGCCACCTCGCCGCGCGGCTTGATCTCGGGCAATCCCCGCTCTCCCGCCTCGACGGTTTCCCCTTTGGCTCCCGAGTCGATCCATTGCTTGATGACAGCGATATTCTGGGGCGGCAGATCACCGCCCGAGAGCGGCATTTTGGGCTGCGCCCGGCCCTCGATCATTCGCGCCAGCAGACTCGCGTCGCTGTCACCCGGCACAATGGCCTTGCCGCTCTTGCCCCCCCGCATCAGATCTTCGTAACTCTCGATCACGAACTCGCCCATTTTCACCTGAGCGCTATGACAGGCCAGACAATTGTCACGAAAGATCGGGAAGACATCACTGCGAAACGAAGGGCCGGCCCCCTGTAGCAGACTGCCCGCCAGCAACGCAATGCCAAGAACTCTCACTCTCAAATGCATAAGAAATTCAAACTGCCTCGAACTGCCGCCACGCGCCGCTAATGATTAAACAAAAACTCCTTCCCCGTCAGCAGCGCCCACATCAAGTCCTCGATCGGTTTCTGCCTCGAATCGCGCTCCAGCGGGTCTTTCGCCGTTTCCCGTTGTGCCTCATCGAGCACCGCCAGCAGCGTCGCCGCTTCTGCTTCGCTCGGCGGACGGCTCAGCGCCGAAAGATACAAATGATCGAGAATCTTGCGGTTCGACAGCCCCAGCTTCAAGAACATCTCAATCGCCCCGCCCTCGGCCTTCAGCATCAAATTGAGCGTGTCGCCGTTGATCACATGCAGCGCCTGCTTGATCGTCGGGGCGTGCTCGCGTTCGGCCGCGTCCACGTTAATGCGCGGCGGACGCCCAAACACCGTCAGGAAATACGACTGCACCTGTGTGTCGGGCAGTTGCAGTGCCCGCGTTCCCACCGGCGATCCGCTGAAGCGGGTCGGCACGCGAGTGACCTGCGAGATGGCGTCGAGCACGACCTCCGCCGGCAGCCGCCGCACGATGTAGTGCGAATAATACTTCTCGTCCTTCCGGTTCGTCTCATTCGTCCGCGACGAACGCTGATAGGTCGCCGAGTTCATGATGCGCCGGATGAGATGCTTCACGTCGAAGTGGTGAGCGGTAAAATCCTTCGTCAAAGCGGCGAGTAGTTTCTCGTTGCTGGCGGGATTGGTCGCCCGCATATCGTCGACCGGGTCCACGATCCCTCGTCCCATGAAGTTAGCCCAGATCTTGTTCACCACCGCCCGGGCGAAATAGGGGTTTTCGGGGGAGGTCAGCCAGCCGGCCAGATGCCGCCTGCGGTCTCTCGGGTCATCGAGCGAGAGTTCCTCGCCATCGAGCGGACGGGGCGGCAGAGGCCGGCCCAGTTTCGGGTGATTGATCCCCCCGGCCGGGCTGCGGTACACGACCACATCGCCGTCTTCGGCCCCGTTCTTCTGGGAAACCCGCGACAGCAAGTTCGCGAACTGGTAGTAATCCTTCTGCGTCCACTTCTCGAGCGGGTGGTTGTGGCAGCGGGCGCAGGTGATGCGCAGTCCCATGAAGGCGAGCGTCACATTCTCGGCGAGTTCAGTCGTGTTGCGATGAAGCTGGTAGTAGTTGAGCGCCCCGTTCTGGCGGCTGTTGCCGGTGGAAGTGAGAATTTCCCTGACAAAGCGGTCCCACGGCTGATTCTTCTCCACACTCTGGCGAATCCAGCGGTAGTACGACCACATGGCGCTCGATGGCAGATCGCGGCTAGAGACCAGCAGCAGATCCGACCACTTGTAGGCCCAGTAGTCCACGAATTCCTCGCGCTCGAAGATGCGTTCGATGAGTTCCTCGCGCTTGCCGGGCGACGGGTCGGCGGTGAAGCGCTCGACTTCATCCGGCGTCGGCAGCACGCCCATGGCGTCGATCGAAACGCGCCGCAGAAACTCCGCGTCGCCGGCCGCGGCCGACGGAGCGATGTGCAGCGCCTGGAGTTTGTCGAGCACCAGGCCGTCGATATAGTTCCGCCGCGACGCCGCGCTGTAGACTTCCGGGCGGATCTTGTGATCGAAAGCGACACCGACGCGCGCGAAAACTACCTTGCTCGAATACCAAACCGTGATCGCCGCTTCGCCCGAGCCTTGCATCTTGACACGCCCGCGATCGTCGACCGTGGCAACGCCCGAGTCGCTACTGGCAAACTTCACCCAGCGGGTTACGTCGCGCTTTGAGCCGTCCGAGAAATTTGCCTCGACAAGAATCTGCTGCTCCGCGCCCGGCGTCAGCCAGGTCTGCTCGGGATAGACCGACAGGCTCTCAATCCGCGCTTCGGCCTCCGCCGGAGGAGGCGCGCCGTTGGCGATCCACTCCGAGAGAATCTTGAAATCGGGCGAGTCCACCGCGAAACGCCGTCCGCCCTTGTGCGGCAGCGTCAAGGTCGGTTTCAGCAGCAGCAAGCTCCGCGACGGGTCCCACCTCGCCACGCGCCGGCCGACGGCTTCGCGAGTGAGCACTTCATGGTCGGACTCTGGATCGTAGCCCCGCAAGCTCAGCTTGAAACCGTTCTTGCCCGCTTCGGCCCCGTGACAGGCGCCGGAATTGCATCCGGCCTTCATCAGCACCGGCAGCACGTCGTTGACGAAACTCGGAAGAAACGGCTGGCCGAAATTCCGGACCTCTACCGTAATCGACCCGCGGACTTCCTCGAGTTTCGCGGTCAGCTTCGTGCGGCCATTCGCCAGCGGACGCAGAACGCCACCCTCGTCAACGATCAGAATCCCCGGACCTTCGACAGTGAATCGGGCCCGCGAGGTCACATCGGCCTCGTAGCCGCTCGCCAGCGTCGCCTGCACGACGATCTGCCGGCTCGCTCGCGGCCCGGAAAGAACCACATCGCCGGGAAGAATTTTCAGCGACCGCGGTTTCAGCGGCTGCATTTTCGGCGACTGCGCGGCCGCCGCGCACGGCAACGCCACAAGCACCATGAACCACAACCAGCGCTGGAGTTTCAAAAGCGTCTCCCTCCCTCGTGGGGACTCTTTCTGTATTTGCGAGAAAAACAGTGGCACGCCGCACGCCCCCCTCGGGGCCGCCGCGCGTCCCGCCAGAAAAACCGTCCTACGAGAACAGTTCCGTGATCGGTTCCGCGCCGTGATCGACCACCCGTATCGGCTGGTCCTGAGGGCCCGGCAGCAGCGTGTCGAGATCGATCCCCAAGGCGTGATACACCGTCGCCGTCACTTCCGCCGGCGTCGTCGGACGGCTCTTCGGCGCGCCGCCGAGGTCGTCGGACTCGCCCACGATGCGGCCGCCCTGAATGCCGCCGCCCGCCATCACCACCGGCCAGCACGCCGGCCAGTGATCGCGCCCGCCGGCCGGGTTGATCTTCGGAGTGCGGCCGAACTCGCCAGTCGCGATGATCAGCGTGGTATCGAGCAGGCCGGTTCGCGAGAGATCCTCGATCAGCGACGTGAACGCGTTGTCGAACATCGGCCCCACTAGATCGCTGTAGCACTCAATCGGGCTGAACGGACTCGATCCGTGGATATCCCAGGTGATTTCGTCGAATACGGTCTCGAACATATTCACCGTCACAAAGCGCACGCCGGCTTCAATCAGCCGCTTGGCCATCAAACAGCTCTTGCCGAAACGGTTGTTGCCGTAGCGCCGGTGCGTATCGCCGGATTCCAGCGAAAGATCAAAAGCCGCTCGCGCCTTCTCCGACGACATCAGCGTGTAGGCCTGATGGAACGTTGTATCGAGCAGCCGCGCGTCGGGCACTTCCTCGAAACGCTTGACCGCGCCGTCGATCATGTCCCGCCACTTGCGGCGGCGATCCACGCGCAGCGACGAAATATAGTCGGGCGGCAGCATGTCGGGGACTTGGAAATTCGGCTCGGAAGGATCGGCGTTGAGCACAAACGGGTCGTGCGCCTTGCCCAGGAATCCGGCGTCCTGCCCGTGCGGCATATTCCCGCCCGTATTGCCAATCGGCCGCGGCAACAGCACATGCGGCGGCACGTCGCCTTTGGGTCCGCGCAACTTGCCCAGCACCGAGCCCATGTGAGGATGCTTCAGCCCGCCCTGGAACAAACGGCCGGTCTGCATCATCTGATGCCCGGTATCATGCACGGCCGCCGCCGTATGGTACACCGTCCGTACCAGCGACCACTTGTCCGCGTGCCGGGCCATGCGCGGGAAGATCTCAGAGATCTCAATGCCCGCGACATTCGTCTTGATCGGCTTGTAGGGGCCGCGGATTTCCGACGGCGCATCGGGCTTCATGTCCCAGGTGTCAAGCTGGCTCGGCCCGCCGACCAGGAACAGCATAATGACATTGACGTCGCTGTGGTCCTTCGCCACCGCGCCCCGCGCCTTCAAGGCAAGAAAGTCGGTCAGCCCCAGTCCCATCATCCCCAGCGAGCCGGCGTGCAAGAAATCGCGCCGCCGCATGCCGTCGCAGAACCCTACAGTCTTCTCATCCTCGAGTCGAAACACGATTCACCCTCCCAGTGGGAGCCGGACGCGGGTTCCCCATGATCCTTGCTGCTGTGCCTATTGTACTGCCGCGCCCGCCAGCCCGCAACACGCCCGCAACACCTAGCCGGAAACTTCCCAGACCGCGGTTCCCCCCGCGACGCCGCTCAGCCGCCCGGCGCCCCGCCCGGCCTCCCGCCCGGCACTAGGACGCCGAAGTATTTCTCCCGCAAGCTCTCCGGCCCGGGCGGTGTCATCCGGGTCACCACCACGGTACAGATCAAAGCCGCCAGCATCGACCAAATGAAAGGATCGAACCCTCCGAAGCTGCGCGTGCCGACAGTCACATATTGCGCCAAGAACGAAAGAAACCCTCCGAAGATACCGGCCAAACAACCCGCCTTGTTCATCCGCGGCCAGTAAATCGCCAAAATCGTTGGGAAGAAGAAGGTCGCCGCCAGGCCCGTGCTCGCGAAAATCACGATGTACTGCAAGAATTGCGGCGGCTGCAAGGCAAACAGGAAAGCCACTCCCGCGACCAGGAACGTCGCGCCGTGACTCAGCCTGCGCGCGTTTTTCTCGGTTAGAGGGCGGGCGGCATTGCGCTCATAGAGATCACGAACGATCGCGCTGCTGCAAACCAGCAGGAACGAACTGATCGTCGACATGATCGCCGCCATGGGCGCCGCCAGCACGAAACCCGCCAGCGCCGGAGGAACCGCGGCCAGGATCGTCGCCGGCGTGGCATGGTCGGCCGCCTCCAGGTTCGGAATCAGCACCCGTCCCACCATGCCGATGGCGATGACGCAGGGGTAGAGCAGTGCGATATAACAGCCGATCAGAAAACATGCCTTCTTGAGCGCTTGCGTATCGCGGCACGCCAGAAACCGCGTCAGCACCGACGGCTGCACCGCGCTCGCCAGCGGCCAAAAACAGAAGAACGAAATCGCCGTCGCCATGGGCAGAAAGTTCTCCGGCCCCGAGGCCGTTACCAGCTCGGGCGATTGCGCCTCCAGGGCGGCGAAAACCGCGGCCATCCCGCCTGCCTTGCGCACCGCGAAGAAGACCGTCAGTAGCACGCCCACCAGCATCACCACGGCCTGAAACGCGTCCGTCCAGGCGACGGCGCGAAATCCGCCATAAGCCGTATACAGACTCACCGTCAGCGCGAATCCCAGCACGCCCCACTGGTAAGGCACGCCCAGCACCGCTTCGATGACTCGTGCGCCGGCCACGTACTGCGCCACCAGATAGGCAATATAGAGCACCACGATCGCCGCGCCCGAGACCGTCCCGATCGCCTTGCTTTCGAAACGATCCCGCAACAGGTCGGGAAACGTCAGCGCCCCGGTGCGGCGCCCAATTTCCGAAACCCGTTTTCCGAAGAACCCGATACCGCACATCGCCACGGCCATGTACCCGCAAATCCACAGCATCACCGACCAGCCATAGGTATGCGCGAGCGCCGGCGTTCCGATGAACGTCCCTCCGCTAGCCGCCGTGGCGATCCAGGTCAGACCCAGCACCCAGGGCCCAATCTCGCGGCCCGCCACGAAGAACTCCTCCATAAAGCGCCCTTTCGAGGCGCGGCGGTGGGCCAGATACGCCAGCCCGAACGTTATCGCGAGATAGAGCCCGAAGGCGATCCATACTTGAGGATTGTCTGTGTACATCGCCCGCTAACGCTCTCCCTCATCGTTAGAAGGATCGACCGGGGGATCGTTCGAGCGATCGTCTCCCGGCTCAGCGTCGCCATCGCGCAAGTCGTCATCGCGCAAATAGACAAGCGAATACCAAGTGTTGGCGGCCAGCAACACCACCCAGGGAACGAATACGCCCCACAGCGCCCAGTGCGGAATCCCGCCGACCGGGCGAACCGGTTTTCCGTAACCAATGAAATAACAGGTCAGCAGAACCCAAAGTCCCGAACCAAACCAAATCAGGCCCGCGACGATGCTTTCCTTACGGCTGCGCAGATACGTAGGTTCCACGATCACCCCCCCGGCTCCCCAGCCCCGGCGAAGCCCGGCCCCCCCCAGCGAAGCACAGATGATAGCAGAGCCGCTCGCCGCCACGGAACCGCCCGGCCCGGAACCAGGCGACCCGGCACTCGGCCGATCGCTGGTTTCGCCCAAGCCGCCGCGCCGCCTCCCAACCCCGCACCTCCTCGCACAACCCCCCGCCGAGCCCGCCCGCAACACCTATCCCGCTTTTCTCACCACGTGGCGAAGCGAAGTGCGTGAGAGGCCCGTCAGTATGAGGCGCGCGCCGCTTGACGAGCGCAGGCGTACTTGACTGTACGTTGAGCACGGCGAGCAAGCGCAACGAAGTAATGGCGGGCCTATCGCGTACTTCGGTCGCCAGGTGGTGAGAAATGCGGGCTATCCCCGGCCGCGCTTTCCTATAATGTCGTGATGGCCTGTCCGCTCTGCGAGAAACGCAAGCCGAAACGGCCATGTCCGGCCAGCGGCGATCTCATTTGCGCGCGATGCTGCGGCGAGCAGCGCGAGGTCAGTATCGAATGCCCCTTCGACTGCTCCTATCTCCGCGAGAGCCGCAACCGCGACCACAAAGGCATCCATCCCAAAGACTTTCCCTACAACGACATTCAAATCGACGATCAATTCATCCGTCGGCACGCCGAGTTGCTAAGCGAGAGCGCGCAACAAATTCTTGCGGGCTTCGCCAAAATTCCCGGCGCCGTCGACACCGATGTGCAACAAGCGCTCGACGGCCTCATTCGGACACAGAAGACTCTTGACTCGGGCCTCTACTATGACTCCCGTCCCGATGCAGCTTTCGCCGCCGCCCTATTCGACCATCTGCAAGAGGCGCTGCGGGCGTTTCGAGAAACCGACAAACAGCGCGCAGGTTTCACGCGCATCCACGAGGACGACGTCCTCAAAGTGCTGGTCTTCCTCTACCGTATGGGCCTCGACCGCGACAACGGCCGCCTCCGGGGCAGAGCCTTTCTTGATTTCCTGACCCAGCACTTCTCCCCCACCGCCCCAGAGCAAGAGCCCCTCATCGTCCCCGGTTTCTAAGAGGATTTCCGGAGTTCCGTTGAAACAAACAGTTCCCCGGTTTGACCGGACACGTTGTGCGACAATGCCCGTGGAGAGAAGTTGAGCATGAGCGATCCCATTGGCGCCGGCATTATCGGAACCGCCCACTCCCACGCCCGGGGGCATCTCGAGGCCATCCGGCGCTCTGAAAACTACAATTTGATCGCCGCCGCCGAGCCCCGTGCCGGCCTCCTCGACAAGGCGCGCAACGATCCTTCGTGGAGCGGTGTCCGCTGGGTGAGCGTTGACGATCTTCTGGCCGACCGGTCCATCCAAATGATCTGCGTCGAGACCGACCCGCTCGAGGCACTCTACTATGCACTCCTCTCGATCGAGGCCGGCAAGCACACCAAGATCGATAAACCACCCGGCATGAACCTGGGACTCCTGCGAAAGGTCTACGACGATGCGGCGCGGCGCCACCTTTTGGTCCAGATGGGCTACGTCTACCGCTACAACCCCGCGTTTCGGCTCGCTCATCGCGCGATCCGGGAAGGCTGGCTTGGCCCGGTCCGCTCGGTCATCTGCCAGATGAATGACATGCTGAGCCCGCAGGGCCGCCGCCGTCTGAATCGCTATCCCGGCGGTCAGATGTTCGAGATCTGCTGCCACATGATCGACGCGCTCGTCTGGTTTTTCGGCAAACCCCTGAGAGTTACCCCCACGCTTCGCCACAGCGATCCTGCCGGCGACGGGCTGGAAGACGACGTCCAGGCAATCTTCGAGTTCGATTCCGCACTCGCCATCCTCAGAAGCAATACCACCAACGGCGAGCGTTACTTCCACATCTACGGCGAGCACGGATCGGTTCAGATCAACGATCCCGATCGGCCCAAGGTGCAGTTGGCCCTCAGCCAGCCACACGGCGAATACGCAGCCGGCATGCATCAGGTGGATGTCGGAGGGTCGGTGCGCTTTTTGCCCGACCTCGACGACCTGGCCCAGGCGATCCGAGAGCGCCGTCCCGTGGAGTTCTTCACGCCAGAGCACGACCTGACTGTTCAGAGGACGCTGCTGCAAGCCTGTGGCGTCAACCTCTGAAGCCTGCCTCGACTAGAATAGAAGCGCGCCATGCCCAGGTCGGCTGGCGATCAAGCCGGTGCCAAACCAGCCATGCAAAGGAGACACATCGTGATGAATTCCATCAGCCGCAGGAAACTCATCTCAACCTCTTTCACCGCCGCCGCCGGCAGCCTTGCCATTCGCTTGAGTTCGGCCTCGCCGAATGAGAAGGTCACCGTGGCCGTCGTGGGCGTCAACGGACGCGGCGCCACGCTCGCGCGCTATCTCGCGAAACGTTCCGACACGCGCATCGGCGCGCTCTGCGACGTGGACCAGAGCGTCCGCGAACGCGCCGCGCAAATGGTCGCCGATGTCAACGGCCAGACGCCCAAACTCGTGGCGGACTTCCGGCATCTGCTCGACGACAAGACGATCGACGCGCTCGTGCTTGCCACGCCTCACCACTGGCACATCCCGATGGCCCTTCCGGCCCTCGAAGCCGGCAAGGACCTTTACCTTGAGAAGCCGGCCAGCCACGTTTTTCGGGAAGGCCGCCTGCTCATTGACGCGGCGAAGAAGCACCATCGCATTGTGCAGCACGGCGGCCAGACCCGCTCGAGCAAGGTGACCGAAAAAGCGGCGGAGATCCTCGCCTCCGGTCTGCTGGGCGAAATCAAGATGACCAAGGCCTGGAACATTCAGCGCGTCCAGCCGCGGCAAGCCAAACCTGACTCGGCGCCGCCTCCCGGAGTCGACTATGACATGTGGCTTGGTCCGGCTCCGAAGCGGCCCTTCAATCCCAACCGTTTCCACCGAAGCTGGCGGCCCTATCGCGACTACGGCAACGGCGATCTCGGCGACGACGGCGCGCACGATCTCGATATCGCCCGCTGGGCTCTGGGCGTGAAGACCCACCCGGTTCGCATCACATCACACGGCAGCACCGTCGATCTGCAAGGCGAACGCGAGTTCCCTGACAACATGATGATCGCCTACCACTACGGCGACGGGAAGGTGCTGCTGTACGAAGACCGCCTCTGGACGCCCTACGGCATGCACGGTTTCGACAGCGGCAACGCCTTCTATGGAACGGAAGGCTACATGATTTTCTCGCGCCGCCAACATCTGCGTGTCTATCTCGGCAAGAACGAGACCAGGGGAGAGAGCATGGGACCCGAGGGTTTGCCGTCGCCCACCGGGCTGCATTTGGGCAACTTCATCGAATCGGTGCGAAGCCGCCGGCAGCCCATTACGCCCGCCGAGGAGGCGCATCTTTCTTGCGGCTTGATCCACCTCGGCGAGACTGCCTATCGTGTTGGCCGCGTACTGCACTTCGACCCCGAGACCGAGACGGTCAAGAACGACCCCGAGGCCAACGCGCTGCTGACCAAGAAGTACCGCGCGCCTTGGAGTGTGCCCGAACCCGCTTGATCTGGAATGAAGTCTCGGAACCCTCTCCCCAAGGCTTTTATGCGCTGTCCGGGGAGAGATCGGGGAGATCCGGGATAGGAAGCTGTGAACCAATCGATTTGGGCCGAGTTTGTGTGCTGATAACGAAGCAGTTAAGTACGCGGATCCGGCCGATTTGTTCATAAGCTCACAACTTCTAGCCTCCCAAATCCATAATTTCTCCCCGGATGAATGGCGGGGAGTCATGGAGCGCGAGTCATGGATTCGGCGGGAGCACGAAAGGGCCGATCACCCCGAAGCGAAGGTTTTCCGCTCCGCCCCGGGCTGCCCCGAGCCCCCCTGGGCCGGCTGGAAAGGGCTTTGACGCCGGGCGGGCGATCCGCCTATACTGGGGACTGGAACGCTTGCGGCCTGGGTTGCATGCCTTCCGAGCACCCCATCGCCTGGTCTGAATCCTTTCCGCTGGAGACCGTTGTTCGGCTATCATATATGAGGACAGGATCTCGGCTGGCGTAGCTCAGCTGGTAGAGCATCTGATTTGTAATCAGAGGGTCGGGGGTTCGATTCCCTCCGCCAGCTCCATTGCGCGGGGCCGGTTCGTTGGAGGAAATAAGCCGCCTGGCGCGGGATTTTTGGCGGGAGTAACTCAATGGTAGAGTCACAGCCTTCCAAGCTGTTGGTTGCGGGTTCGATCCCCGTCTCCCGCTCCATGTGTCTCCTCCAAGAGGTTGCGAGCAGGACGTCAAGCCGATGTAGCTCAGCTGGCAGAGCGCGTCCTTGGTAAGGACGAGGTCACCGGTTCGAGCCCGGTCATCGGCTCCATCATTTCTCGGGAGAGTCGCCCAGAACGCTGAAGGAGTCGCAGGCACGGGCGGGGGCTCGCCGCCTGGCCGGTACGCGAGAGAATAGCAGTGATTTGATTTTTTGCGGACGGGTGGCCGAGCGGTCAATGGCAGCAGACTGTAAATCTGCCGGACTACGTCCTACGAAGGTTCGAATCCTTCCCCGTCCACCAGGTTAGGATGCCGCTGGAAGCGTAATCGCGATTTTGCGCAGGAGAGACAAGAGATGGCCAAGGAGAAATTTGATCGTTCCAAGCCGCATGTCAATATTGGGACGATTGGACATATTGATCACGGCAAGACGACGCTGACCGCGGCGATCACCAAGACGCTGCAGAAGAACGATCCGTCGGTGGCCTTTCGTTCGTTTGACTCGATCGACAACGCGCCGGAGGAAAAAGCGCGCGGCATCACGATCGCGGTCTCGCATGTCGAGTATCAGACGCCGAACCGGCATTATGCGCACGTGGACTGTCCCGGACACGCCGACTACATCAAGAACATGATCACCGGGGCGGCGCAGATGGACGGGGCGATTCTGGTCGTGGCCGCCACCGACGGGCCGATGCCCCAGACCCGCGAGCATATTCTGCTGGCGCGGCAGGTGGGCGTGCCCTATGTCGTGGTGGCGCTCAACAAAGTGGACGCGGTCGACGATCCGGAGCTGATCGAGCTGGTGGAGCTGGAAGTGCGGGAGTTGCTCTCGGACTACGGTTTTCCGGGCGACGAGGTGCCGGTGGTGCAAATCTCGGCCCTGGGCGCGCTCAATGGCGAGGAGCAGTGGGAACACGGGATCGAAGAGCTGATGAAGGCGGTGGATGAATACATTCCGACGCCGAAGCGGGACCGGGAGAAACCGTTCCTGATGCCGATCGAGGACATTTTTTCGATCTCGGGCCGCGGCACGGTGGTGACCGGGCGGGTCGACCGTGGCGTGGTGAAGGTCGGCGAAGAGATGGAGATTGTGGGTTTCCGCGAGACGCAGAAGAAGGTGATTACGGGCGTGGAGATGTTCAAGAAGCTGCTCGATCAGGGCGAGGCGGGCGACAACGTGGGGCTGCTGGTGCGCGGGCTCGAGAAGGACGAGGTGGAGCGGGGACAGGTGGTGGCCAAGCCGGGAACGATCACGCCGCACACGAAATTCAAGGGCGAGGTATACGTTCTCAAGAAAGAGGAAGGAGGCCGGCATACGCCGTTTTTCAAGGGCTACCGGCCGCAGTTTTATTTTCGGACGACCGATGTGACCGGCGTGGCGCAGCTGCCCGAAGGCACCGAGATGGTGATGCCCGGGGACAATGTAAACATGGAAGTGGAGCTGATCGCGCCGGTGGCGATGGAGAAAGGATTGCGGTTCGCGATCCGGGAAGGCTCGAGAACGATCGGCGCCGGCACGGTCACCGACATCGTAGAGTAGGGGCGACGGAGCGGAGCAGCCGAACAGCCCGCGACGGCAAGAAACTTGACGGGAGAGGATCATGGCGAGAGAGATCATCACATTGGAGTGCACCGAGACCAAGGATCGCAACTATACTACGACCAAGAACAAGAAAACCAAGCCCGGGCGGCTTGAGCTGAAGAAATATTCGCCCAGGCTGCGGCGGCATACGCTTCATCGCGAGGTGAAGTAAAGCCAGGGTTTTCCGGCGGGAGTGGCCAAAACGAGCCGCAGATGCGAAGATAGGGGAAGCTGGTTCTTCCTTCCTAGGGGCGTAGGTTTAACGGTAGACCAGCGGTCTCCAAAACCGTGAGTGGGGGTTCGAATCCCTCCGCCCCTGCCATTCTTGCGGAGAAGGACCCCGCCCGAAGGTGATGCCGAACGGCGGTGGCGAACGATGGCTCTGGACGGTGGCTCGGGGGATCTGCAAAAACAGAAATCCCGCGGGGGCGCCGTAGAGCGGAAATAGCGGCCCGGCAAGTGTGAGATTGATGGCAACTACGGTAAAGCAAGCATCGCAGGGGACGAGGCGAAGCGCCAAGCAGGCGAACGCGGGCGTAGTGGAGTCGATTCAGACCGCGCCGGCTCGCCTGCGAAAATACGTGGACGGGCTAGAGCGTGAAATGCGGCTGGTGACCTGGCCGAGCAAGCAGCAGGTGCAGTCCACGACGCTCGTCGTACTGGTAACGGTATTTGCTTTCGCGGCGTTTTTTGGCGTTGTGGACGTTTTGCTGGCTTACGTTCAGACGAATGTCTACCGGTACTTTACTCAATAGGCTGCTTTCCAGGTGAATGAATCGTGAGTGATACGGAACCCATGGACGAAGTCCCCGAGGCGGCCGCCGGGACCGGCGAGGCCGTGTCCGCCTCTGAGGCCGAGGGAGCCGGACCCGAGAAATCCCCGCTTGAGGTGGGCGTGCCTGGCATGGGCTGGTATATCATTCACACCTACTCAGGGTTTGAAAACAAGGTGAAAGAGAGCTTGCGGACGCGTTCGGACGCATTCGGTTTCGGGGATCGGATTGGCGAAATTCTGATTCCCACCGAAGACGTCATGGAGATGCGGGCCGGCAAGAAGGTGACGTCCAAACGGCTGCTCTATCCCGGTTACGTGCTGGTGCAGCTGAAGATGGACGACGAGTTGTGGCACGTGGTGAAAAACACGCCGCGGGTTACGAGTTTTGTCGGCACCGGCCAGACGCCGACGCCGCTGAGCGCGGACGAGGTCAATCAGATCCTTTACCGCCAGACGACGTCGGCCGAGAAACCGCGGCCGAAGATGACCTTTGAGAGGAATGACCGGGTCAAGATCGTGGACGGACCCTTTTCAAACTTCACCGGTACGGTCGAGGAGATCAACGAAGACCGCAGCACGCTGAAGGTGATGGTGACGATCTTTGGGCGCGGTACGCCGGTCGAGCTGGAGTACTTCCAGGTGGAGAAGGAGCAAGTCTAGAGGCGCGGGACCAATATTCATGGCGAAAAGAATCACATCGCAAATCAAGCTGCAGATCATGGCGGGCAAGGCCACGCCGGCGCCGCCGGTGGGTCCCGCGCTGGGCCAGGCAGGAGTCAATATCATGGACTTCTGCAAGGCGTTCAACGCCAAGACGGGAGGCAAGGAACTGGACGGGCTGATTGTGCCCGTCGTGATCACCGTGTATCACGATCGTTCCTATTCTTTCATCACGAAGACGCCGCCGGCCGCGGTGTTGCTTAAGCGGGCCGCGAACCTCGCGAAGGGGTCGGGCGAGCCCAACCGCGACAAGGTGGGCAAGGTGACAGAGGATCAGGTCGCCGAGATCGCCAAGCGCAAGATGCCCGATCTCAATTGTCATGACCTGGAGGCGGCCATGTTGTGCGTGAAGGGGACGGCCCGGAGCATGGGCATCGTGGTTGAATAACGGAACGCGGCGGACGGACGGCGCGGGGCCGCCAGCAAGCATTGCCGCAAGATTACGAGCGCGGAAGTGGGAGGCTTGGCGAACACCAGGCCGTTAGGACCAAAGGTGGATTATGGCGGGAAAGAAGTACCGGGCAGCCGCGGAGAAAGTCGAAGCGCGGCAGTACACCCTCGACGAAGCGATCCCTTTTCTTAAAGAGAACAAGGTCTCGAAGTTCGACGAGACGGTCGAAATTCACATGAATCTTAGCGTGGACCCGAAGCATGCCGACCAGATGGTGCGCGGGACGATCGTTCTGCCGCACGGCCTGGGAACGTCGAAGTCGGTGCTGGTTCTGGCCTCGGGCGAGAAGCTAAAAGAGGCCGAGGACGCCGGGGCGGAGTATGTCGGCGGCGAGGAGATGGTGAAGAAGATTCAGTCGGAAAACTGGCTGGACTTCGATGCCGTCGTGGCCACGCCCGACATGATGAGGTTCGTCGGGCGTTTGGGGAAAATTCTGGGCCCGCGCGGGCTGATGCCGAATCCCAAGACCGGCACCGTGACGATGGATGTGGCCCAGGCGGTCAAGGAGATCAAGGCGGGCAAGGTGGAGTTTCGAGTCGACAAGGGCGGCGGAATCCACGCGCCGGTCGGCAAGCTGAGTTTCTCCGGCGCGCACTTGAGCGAGAACGCCTCGGCTTTGATCGAGGCCGTGGTGAAGGCGAAGCCCTCGGCGGCGAAGGGCCATTACGTGGGCCGGGTGAGTATCTGCTCGACGATGAGTCCCTCGCTGGAGCTGAATGTTTCGAGCATGACCTCCTGAGGACGGTGTTGGTGTCATGAAAGTCAAAAGCAGAAAACACGCCGATGTGGACAAGCTGCGGGAGGAGTTTTCGCACTTGCCTACGGTGTTTGTGTGCTCGTTCGAAGGTCTGAAGGTGGACGAGGATTTTCAACTGCGCAAGCAGATTCGCGCGACCGGAGCCGGGTACCGCGTGGTTCAGAACCGGCTGATCCGGCTGGCCGCGGAGGGAACGCCCTATGAGCCGGTGCTGGCGGGTTTGACCGGGATGACCTCGATCGCCTTCGGCGGCGATGACCCGGTTACGCTGATCAAGGCGCTGGTGAGCTATGGCAAAGAGCATCCGGTCTTTACATTCAAGACGGGCGTGGTAGAGGGGCGCGTTCTCGACGCTGACGCCCTCGATCAGCTTGCTCTGCTGCCGGGCCGGAACGATTTGAACGCGAAGATTCTGTTCCTCATTCAGTCACCGGCGCGGCGGTTGGCGAGCGTGATCAGCGCGGCCGGGCGCAATCTGGCGGTGGTCATTCATCAAGCCGTGGAGGAGAGCAAGTTCTCCGAAGCGTAAAGGGGCGGGGCCGGCAAGCCGGCCCTGACGCCGTCCGGGGCAGTGCCGCCCCTCTGGAATTCAAATTTAGGAGTGAAGATAGACATGGCAGATGTAAATGTAATCGCGGAACAAATTGAAGGTTTGACGCTGTTGGAAGCTTCCGAGCTGGTGAAGACGCTGGAGGAGAAACTCGGCGTTTCCGCCGCGGCCGCGACGGTGGCGGCTCCGGCTGGCGGGGGCGCCGCCGCGGCCGAGGAGGTAGAGGAGCAGACGGAATTTTCGGTAGTCCTTACGGGCGTCAGCGGCAACAAGATCTCGGTCATCAAGGCCGTGCGCGCAGTGACGAGTCTGGGGTTGAAGGAAGCCAAGACGCTGGTCGACAGCGCGCCCAAGCCGGTCAAGGAAGGCATTCCCAAGGACGAGGCCGAGGCCTTGCAGGCGAAACTCACCGAGGCTGGGGCGACGGTTGAAGTCAAGTAGCGGCGATCGGCCGGGGCGGACGACCGGCCGGGGGGCGCCGGCGGCGGGTGCATCTGCCCGGCTTGCCCACCACCGGGGAGAATTGATATAATTTCTCTATTGGACCCGGTGCGCCCGTTAGTCTGATTCCCTGACTTCAGATTTTGCACATACTAAGTGTGTCTTTCCCCTTGAGGCCTGCTTGCCGAGCAGGTTTCGGCGGGGCGGATGAAGCGTGTTGTATCCCTTGAAGGGACCGGTTGCCCGGTCCGCTGACAGGTTTTCAGATGCGAGGCTTATCGTTCAGGCCGGTCCGTTCCCGCAAAGCGTGCCGGACTCCGCGCCGTAATGGTTTGGAAAGGTTTTTCTCACGTCGCCGATCTCACGGCCCGAGGTTGGGGGGCTGCTGGATCAAGAACACGGTGTACGCCGGTTGCATACTGTATCGCGAGGAGCCGAACCAGCCGGCGCATCGCGATCGTTCGGGAGACTTAAACGCATGGCATCCAGTGTCGATGGCAACGGTTCCAGCAGTGAGCGCCACGATTTCTCCACAATCCGGACGACGATCCCGATTCCGAATCTGATCGAAGTCCAGAAAGACTCCTACGACCGGTTCCTGCAAATGGCCCGCCTTCCCGGTGAGCGCGACGACACGGGGCTGCAGGCGGTGTTTGCCTCGGTCTTCCCCATCTCTGATTTTCGCGGACTCAGCCAACTGGAGTTTGTCGACTACTCCCTTGGGGACTGGGAATGCAAATGCGGTCATCTGCGCGGCCTGCATCATTTGCGCACGACTTGTATTCACACCGGGAAGACGATTCGGACCGACCCCTACGGCGGCTCGATGATCGCATGTCCTGATTGCGGAAAGATGACGCCGAACAATGTCTCGTTCTGCTCGAAGTGCGGCGATCCGGTGGGGTTGAAACTTAAGTACGACGTCGCGGAGTGTCAGGAGAGGGGCATGACCTTCGCGGCGCCGCTGAAGGTCACGATTCGTCTGACGACTTACGAAAAGGACGCCGAGACCGGCGAGAAGACCACCCGCGACATCAAGGAGCAGGAGGTCTTTTTCGGCGAGATCCCGCTGATGACCAGCAACGGCACGTTCATCATTAGCGGCACCGAGCGGGTGATCGTTTCGCAGCTGCATCGTTCCCCGGGCGTATTCTTTGAAAGCGCCAGCCGCAAGACGTACTTTCTCGGAAAGATCATTCCCTACCGGGGCAGCTGGGTGGAATTTGAGTACGACCACAAGAATATCCTGTACGTTCGCATCGACAGGAAGCGCAAGTTCCTGGGCACGGTCTTTCTGCGCGCCCTCGGCCTGCAGACCGACGAAGGCATTCTGCGGCGTTTCTACAGTGTCGACACGATCACGGTTGAGGGCGAAAGGCTCTACCGGGATGTGTCGGAGAATCTGATCGGCACGCGGCTTTCCGAGGCGATTACGAACAAGAAAGGGCACGTGATCGTACCCCAGGGGCGCAAGGTGACGCCTCATGTGCTCAAGGAAATTCAGAAGCACAAGGTGGCACGGCTGGCGGTTTCGGTCGCGGATCTCGAAGGCGCCTGTTCGGTCGCCGATGTCGCCGATCCCGGCAGCGGCGAAGTGCTGGTCGAGGCCAATGGCGAGATCACCGCGATGGTTGTCACCAAGCTCCTGGAAGCGAAGCTTGCGAGCTTCGATGTCTTTTTCCCCGAGAAGGACGAGGTGGGGGTCGTGCTTTCCGAGACCCTCAAGAAGGATTCCATCTCCGCGCGGCAAGACTCTCTCATCGAGATCTACCGCAAGCTGCGTCCGGGGGACCCTCCGACGATCGACACGGCGACGCAGCTCTTCGAGGGCATGTTTTTTGATTCTCGCAAGTACGATTTTTCTCGCGTCGGCCGGATGAAGTTCAACATCAAGCTTTATGACGCGATCGACAAGACGCCGCTCGACAAGCGGACCCTGGACGCGGAAGATTTCTACGCGACGATCCGCTATTTGCTGAAGCTGCGGCGCAATTTCGGCGAGGTCGACGACATCGATCATCTCGGTAACCGGCGAGTCCGGGCGGTGGGCGAGTTGCTTGAGAACCAGTTCCGCATCGGGCTGGTGCGCATGGAGCGCGCGATCAAGGAAAAGATGTCGGTCTACCAAGAGATGTCGACCGCCATGCCGCACGACCTCGTGAACGCCAAGCCGGTGATGGCGGCGATCCGGGAGTTCTTCGGGTCGAGTCAGTTGTCGCAGTTCATGGATCAGACCAATCCGCTCTCGGAGATCACGCATAAGCGGCGGTTGTCGGCCTTGGGGCCGGGAGGACTCTCACGCGAGCGCGCCGGATTCGAAGTTCGCGACGTGCATACGACTCACTACGGACGCATTTGTCCCATTGAGACGCCGGAAGGACCCAACATCGGGCTCATTAGCTCGCTGTCCTGTTATGCGCGCATCAATGAGTACGGGTTTATCGAGAGCCCGTACCGGCGCGTGGAAAACGGCGTCGTGGCCGATGAAGTTCGGATTGTCAATGCTGGCGACACGGATTTCACGATGGGGCAGGTCGTGCTGCGTTCCGAGGCCAGGAAGGTGAACGATGCGCTGTCGTCGCGGAAGAGGGCGGCGGAAGTCGCGCCGTATTGTCATTACCTCTCCGCGTGGGAAGAGGATACGTATATCATCGCGCAGGCGAATATCGAAATGGACAAGAAGGGGCGTATCGTCCCGGAACTGGCCAACTGCCGCATGGCGGGCGACTTTCAGCTCAAGCGGCGCGAGGAAATCCAGTATGTGGATGTGAGTCCGAAGCAGCTTGTTTCGGTGGCGGCGAGTCTGATTCCGTTCCTGGAGAATGACGATGCCAACCGGGCGCTGATGGGATCGAACATGCAGCGGCAGGCGGTTCCGTTGCTGCGCGCCGAGTCTCCGGTCGTTGGAACGGGCATGGAAAAGGTCGCCGCCCGCGAGTCGGGCGCGGTTGTGCTGTGCCGCCGCAACGGGATCGTCGACTCGGTCGACTCCGAGCGCATCATCGTTCGCGTGGAGGGCATGGGCCATGAAGGCCAGATGTCCCGCGAGGTGGGAGCCGACATTTACCAGCTGATCAAGTTCAAGCGCTCGAATCAGAATACCTGCATCAACCAGAAAACGATCGTCAAGAAAGGCGAGCGAGTCGCCGCGGGTCAGGTTCTCGCCGACGGTCCTTGTACTTCCGCCGGTGAGCTGGCTCTCGGCAGAAATATTCTGGTGGCGTTCATGCCATGGCGCGGCTACAACTTCGAGGACGCGATTCTGGTCAGCGAGAAGCTCGTCAAGGAAGATTACTACACCTCGATTCATATTGAGGAATACGAAATCGAGGCGCGAGACACCAAGCTGGGTCCGGAGGAGATCACGCGCGATATTCCCAATATCGCCGAGAATTTTCTCAGGAATCTCGACGAGAGCGGAGTGATTCGCATTGGCGCCAGTGTGCGTCCGGGCGACATCCTGGTTGGCAAGGTCACGCCGAAAGGAGAGACGCAATTAACGCCGGAGGAAAAACTTCTGCGGGCGATCTTCGGCGAGAAAGCCGGCGACGTCAAGGACGCGTCGCTGTACACGCCACCCGGGATTGCGGGCACGGTTGTCAACGCGAAGGTCTTCTCCCGCAAGGGCCAGGAGAAGGACGAGCGGGCCAAGGCGATCGAGGCCGCCACGATCGCGCGGCTGCAGCGCAACCTCGACGATGAAAAGCGCATTCTCTACGATGAACGGGCGAAACGGCTGGAGAAGATTCTCGACGGAAAGATCGTGCTCGCCGACCTGCACGACGAGCGCACGAACAAGAAACTGCTGTCGAGCGGCGATGTTCTTAGCCGCGAGTTGTCTGAAAACCTGCGCGCGCGCGATCTCAAGCGCATGCGCATCAAGGACAAGCCGGCGGGATTGAACGATCTTATCGACGACATCGAAGAGATGACGGTTCGGCAGATTCAGATTCTCGAAAAGCTCACCGACGAGCGCGTCGCCAAGCTAAAGAAGGGAGATGAACTCTCTCCCGGCGTCATTCGGATGGTGAAGGTCTACATCGCCATGAAGCGCAAGCTTTCCGTCGGCGACAAGATGGCCGGCCGCCACGGCAACAAGGGCGTTCTGGCCCGAATTCTGCCGGAAGAAGATATGCCTTTCCTGCCCGACGGCACGCCGGTGCAAATCGTGCTCAACCCGCTGGGTGTGCCCTCGCGCATGAATGTCGGACAAATTTTGGAGACCCATCTGGGTTGGGCGGGGCACGCTCTGGGCAAAAAGTACGCCTGTCCGGTCTTCGAGGGACCGACGCAAGCGATGATCGCGAAACAGCTGGCCGCCGCGAACCTTCCCAGCTCGGGCAAGACGGTTCTCTACGACGGTCTGAACGGGGAGCCGTTCGAACAGCAAGTCACCGTGGGTTACATCTACATGCTGAAGCTTTCGCATCTCGTGGATGACAAGATTCACGCCCGCTCGATCGGGCCGTATTCGTTGATCACGCAGCAGCCGCTCGGCGGCAAGGCGCAATTCGGCGGGCAGCGGTTCGGAGAAATGGAGGTCTGGGCGCTGGAAGCCTACGGGGCCGCTTACATTTTGCAGGAGCTTCTTACAGCGAAGTCCGACGATGTGTACGGCCGGGCGAAGATCTACGAATCCATTGTGAAAGGCGAGTCGGCCATGGAACCCGGCGTTCCCGAGTCGTTCAATGTGCTGATCCGCGAATTGCAGTCGCTTTGTCTGGATGTCGAGTTGATCAAGCAGCAGCAGGACGTCATCGAGACCGCCCTGGCGGCGGACTAACCGGGAAAACCCGCGACCCGCCGCCAGCGGCGGGTCGCTCGCTCGGCGATTTAGATTTGGGAGGCCATCTTGTATCGATCCAGTTCTTACGACCGCGTGAGTCTGATATCGGATTTCGACAGCATTCGCATCGCACTGGCTTCGCCCGAGAAGATCCGCAGTTGGTCTCATGGCGAGGTGACCAAGCCGGAGACGATTAATTACCGGACCTTCAAGCCTGAGCGAGAAGGCCTGTTCTGCGCGAAAATCTTCGGACCGGTCAGCGACTGGGAATGCTTGTGCGGAAAATACAGGCGCATGAAGCACCGTGGCGTGATCTGCGACAAATGCGGCGTCGAGGTCACTCTCAGCCGGGTGCGCCGCGAACGCATGGGGCACATCGAACTGGCTTCGCCGTGTTCGCATGTCTGGTTCTTCAAGGGCCTGCCTTCCCGCATCGGGCAGCTTGTGAATGTCACCCTGCGCGAACTCGAGCGGGTGCTCTACTTCGAAGCCTACGTGGTCGTCGAAACCGAGGAAGATACCGGCTTGCGCGAGGGAGAAGTCCTCACCGATGACCGCAAACGCCAGCTAGACCAGGAATTTCCCGGCAAGTTCGTCGCGATGATGGGCGCCGCGGGCGTCAAGGAGATCCTGAAGAAACTCGATCTCGAGCTGCTCTCGGTCGAGTTGCGCAAGAAGATGAAGGAAGAGACTTCGATCCAAAAGAAGCTGAAGCACACCCGGCGTCTCAAGGTGGTCGAGTCGTTTCGCAAGTCAGGCAACAAGCCGGAATGGATGATCCTCAATGTCATCCCGGTCATTCCGCCCGAGCTTCGTCCCCTTGTCCCGCTTGACGGAGGCCGCTTCGCCACCTCCGACCTCAATGATCTTTACCGCCGGGTCATTAACCGCAACAACCGCCTGAAGAAACTCATGGATCTTTCGGCGCCCGATGTCATCGTCCGCAATGAAAAGCGGATGTTGCAGGAGGCCGTCGACGCCCTGTTCGACAATGGACGCCGCGGCCATGTGCTGCGCGGGGCCAACAATCGTCCGCTGAAGTCGCTCTCCGACACGCTCAAGGGCAAGCAGGGGCGGTTTCGGCAGAACCTGCTCGGGAAACGCGTAGACTACTCCGGGCGCTCGGTGATCGTGGTGGGTCCGGAACTTCAGCTTCATCAGTGCGGACTTCCCAAGCAGATGGCCCTGGAACTGTTCAAGCCCTTCATCTATCAGAGGCTCGAGCAGCGCGGCCACTGTACCACGATCAAACAGGCCAAGGAACTGGTCGAACAGCAGGATCCGGTGGTTTGGGACATTCTCGAAGAGGTCATCAAGCACCATCCCGTTCTGCTCAACCGCGCGCCGACGCTGCACCGTCTTGGCATCCAGGCCTTCGAGCCGGTGCTGGTGGAGGGCAAGGCGATCAAGATTCACCCGCTCGTGTGTACCGCGTTCAACGCGGACTTTGACGGTGACCAGATGGCGGTTCATATCCCGCTCTCGCCCGAGGCGCAGATCGAGGCCCAGGTCTTGATGCTGAGCTCGAATAACATTCTCTCGCCGGCGAATGGGGTGCCCATCACCACGCCGACCCAAGACATGGTGCTCGGCGTCTACTATCTCACCAAGTTGAAGGCCAGTTCCAAGGGTGAGGGCCGCACATTCGCGAGCATCGAGGAAGTTCTGCTGGCGCTGGAAATGGGCGCGGTGGAAACGCTGACGCCCATCAGGCTCTACTACTCGGGCGAGGTCATCGATCTGGCGGCCGGCTTTGATGATCAGGACGTGGTGCATTCCGAGCCCGTTCAGTATACGAAGCAGCATCTGGAGACGACGGTGGGCCGGGTGATTTTCAACGACCATTTGCCCGCTGCCATGCCCTTTGTCAACGGCCTGATCAAGAAGCGGGGCCTGACCCAGCTGGTGCAGTATTGCTATCTCAAGTATGGGCGTGAAGCGACCGTCACTCTCATCGACCGCATCAAGAACTTGGGATTTGCGTATGCCACCAAGGCGGGCATCTCGATTGGCATTGAGGACATGATTGTGCCGGCCGAAAAAGACCGGCTGGTCAAAGGCGCGCAGAAAGAGGTCATGGCCGTTCAGCAGCAATATCTCGACGGCGCGATCACGCACGGCGAGCGCTACAACAAGATCATCGAGATCTGGTCCAAGGTTACCGAGCGTGTTTCGGACGAGATGTTCGCCAGCATGGAGTCTTCGGACTCGGGCGGCGACTCGTTCAACCCGATCTACATCATGGCCGACTCGGGAGCCCGCGGTTCCAAGCAGCAGATTCGGCAGTTGTCGGGTATGCGCGGGCTGATGGCCAAACCGAGTGGCGCCATCATTGAGACGCCGATTACGGCCAATTTCCGCGAGGGCCTCAACGTTCTGCAGTACTTCATCTCGACCCACGGCGCCCGCAAAGGTTTGGCGGATACGGCGCTGAAGACCGCCGATTCCGGCTATCTGACGCGCCGTCTCGTGGATGTCGCCCAGGACGTCATTGTCAACGAATCCGACTGCGGAACCACCGACGGCATTTTCGTCGAGGCGATCGTCGAATCCGGCGAGGTGATTGAACCCTTGCGCGACCGCATTGTTGGCCGTGTCTCTCAGGAGAAGATCAAGGACTACGAGGGCAGTGTGATCGTGCGCGTCGGCGAGGAAATTACCGAGCTGCTGGCGGCGGCCATTCAGTCCGCGGGCATTGAGCGGGTGAAGATCCGCTCGGTGCTGACTTGTGAAGCGAAGCGCGGGGTCTGCCGCCTGTGCTACGGCCGAAACCTCGCGACGGGACGTCTGGTCGAGCGAGGCGAGGCGGTCGGGGTCATCGCGGCCCAGTCCATTGGAGAACCGGGCACGCAGCTCACGATGCGGACGTTCCACATCGGCGGAACCGCCACGCGCGTGAGCGAGCAGTCCCGGACCGATAGCCGCTCGGAAGGCTTCGCCAAATTTCTCAACATCCTCCATGTGCGCAGCAAGTCGGGCGACCTCGTCGCGATGAACCGGAACGGCATCGTCGCCGTGGTGGACGAGAAGGGCCGGGAGAAAGAGCGCTACCAGGTGGTATACGGAGCGAAACTTCGTGTCGAGGACGGCCAGGCCGTCTCGCAGAATCAGCTGCTGCTCGAATGGGACCCCTATACCTTCTCGATCTTGACCGAGGTCTCCGGCCGCTGCCACTTCCTTGAGCTCCAGGAGGGCCTCACTCTCCAGGAGCAGGTGGATGAGGTGACTGGGCTCTCGCAGTGGGTCGTCACCGATTCAGCGGACGAAAAACGCCAGCCTCAGATCGAAATCCGGGACGCCAAGGGCAAGGCCCTGCGGAAATATCTGATTCCCACCAACGCTCATCTGATGGTCCGCGACGGCGACGAGATTCATGCCGGCGACGTGGTGGCGAAGATTCCTCGCGAGACGACCAAAACCAAGGACATTACTGGCGGCCTGCCCCGCGTCGTGGAACTCTTCGAGGCCCGCCGGCCGAAAGAGACCGCGGTCATCTCGGAAGTCGACGGCGTTGTGCGCTATGGCGACATCGTCAAAGGACAGCGAAAAATCTACGTCACCGCCGACAACAACGAGGAGCGGGAATACTCGCTTCCGCGCGGCGTTCACATCAATGTGCAGCAGGGCGAACGGGTTCGCGCCGGCGAGCCGCTCATGGACGGTCCCCGAGATCCCCACGACATTCTCGCCGTGCTCGGGGAAAAGGAACTTCAGACGTATCTCGTCAACGAGATCCAGGAAGTCTACCGTCTTCAGGGCGTGAACATCAACGACAAGCACCTTGAGGTGATCTCGCGGCAGATGATGCGCTGGATCAAGGTCGAGAATGTCGGCGACTCGGACTTCCTGCTGGAGGAAGTCGTCGACAAGTTCCGATTCCAGACGATCAATCAGGAGCTTCGTGACCAGGGCAAGACCGCTGCTGTCGGCCGTCCTCTTTTGATGGGGATTACCAAGGCCTCCCTGGCGACAGACTCGTTTATCTCCGCGGCCTCCTTCCAAGAGACCACTCGCGTGCTCACCGAGGCCGCGATTAGCGGCAAGGTGGATCGTCTCCGCGGTCTCAAGGAGAATGTGATCGTCGGACGCCTCATTCCCGCCGGCACGGGCTTGGATCTGTACCGCGATCTTAAGATTGCCGGTGAGGATGAGCCGGAGGAAATCGTGCCCGAGGTGGAATACCTCACCGGGATCCCCGGCTACGGCGAGGAGATGCCCGCTGATTATCCTCCCGGGTTTTCGGAAGAAACTTCTTCTGCTGCTGCTCCTCGTGCTGCTCCTTCTTCTTCTGCTCCGACGATTCCCGGCAAGTAGCGACCATTTCTCTCGTCCCTTCGACTCCTCCGTCAGAGCGGCGGAGTCGAAGGGACTTCTTGTCTTCCGCTCCGCGCGATCCTTGTCCTGTTCCGGCCCGCCGGCGTGGGCCGGCATGGATGGAAGAACGCCGTCCCGGCGGACTCCATCTCAGCTCCGGAGCAGGGAACAAGCCGATGGCGCCGCCGGTAGCGCGAGGGGCGGGCTACTCCTGGTCGCGGTTCCCGCGGCGCATGGCTTCCGGCACTCTTGTTCGGTCGTGGGATTCGAGGTCCAGTTCCCAGCGTAGTGGTATCGTTGCCGGAGGGTAGCAGAGTTTGTCGTCGCAGGCTTGATAGCGGAACGAGCCTTCCAAGGCCAGGCGTCCGCTGGCGTCGAGCGCGGGGCGGACCTGGTCGCCCGTGCCGATTAAGACGTCTCTCATGATCTGAAAGCGCCCCTGGTATACGGGAACGGTCTCTTGGATCGCCGGGAGATGGAGCATTTCCGCCTTGGGGTAGCCGGCCGGTGATGCCAGCCAGGCTTCCGAGGAAGCGATGTCCCATTGAATGGGTATGTAGCCGCCGGTTACCTCCGGCGCGTAGACGTGCATGCCGGTGGGCAGCTCGGCGTTGACGATGAGCGTCAGCCGCTGCCCGCCTCGCACCGTCTTGTTGCTGGCCTGCCAGCTCAGTTTCAAGTGAGCAGTTTTGGCCTCTCCCCGCGCTTCGCCGCCCGCGCCACCGAAGGTTCGCACCAGGACGCTCGCTGCCGTGTAGCGATCGCGGTGATCTTCCTCGAAAAATTTCGACTGGACGCGGCCGTGCTCGTCAATGACGTAGTATCCCGGAAAGGGGATGCCGAACCAGCGATGGTCGGGCGGGAAATTACGGTTGAGAAGGCCGAAGGCCTCGATGATTCTATGGTCCCCGTCCGAGAGCAGAGGATAGCTCAGCTCGTTGCGGGACGAGAAATGGTGGAGAATCTCCACACTGTCGTAACTGATCGCCGCCACCTTGAGGCCGCGCTCCTCGAAACTCTTCTTGTTCTGTTCTAGTTCGACCAGCTGGCTTTTGCAGAATGGTCACCAGTCCGCCGAACGGTGAAAGAGCAGCAGCAGACCGCCAGGTCCGCGAAGATCGTAAAAGGTTCGGAGCTTGCCGTTCTGGTCGGGGATTTCGAATTTTGGAATCGGCGCGCCAACTTCAGGACCCGTCTGAACATTCTGGTCCAGCTCGGGCAGCGGGCGCAGACGTTTCTTTTGCCCGGCGAGCGACATGCAGAGCCCGGCGCTGAGTCCCGCCAGGAGAAGGGTGAGGAGCTTTCTGTTCACAGCTTGGTGTAAATCTCCGCGGCGAGGGCGGTAGCTGCTTAGTATAGCGAAGGTGGTCTGTGCGAGCCGCGGGTTCATCCGGCCGCGCGTTCAAAGCGCTCGCCGCCGGAGCCGCTCCGAGTTAGGTAGTCGTTCCGCCCTTCGGCGGGGATTTTCTGGTGCTTGGCTGTTCTTACATGCGATCCCCATTCTCACCGGCTGAGTGATAGCTTAGTTGGGGAAGGAGATTACGATGCGCCGATACAAAGAAGTTCCATGGCAACACGGTAATAGCGGCATGAGGCGGGACCGGGTGCGCGGGGGCCGATGGGTGCGCTGGGACCGATCGTTGTGGTGCGGCCGGTCCGGGCGCTGGGGCGGGGCGGCGGGCCGAGTCTCGCGGATGCGCTCCGGGTTGTTTGCCGCTGGCTTGGCGCTGCTGGTGATGCTTTCGCCTTGGGAGGCATGGGCCGCCGAAGTTTCAGCGCGGCGGGCTTCTGAAAGCTTGCGCCGGGCCGCCGAGTTCTACCAGGGTCAGGTTTCGCGCGAGGGTGGCTACCACTTCCTCTACAGCGAGGATCTTACCTACGGGCGTTCGGAAGCGGCCAAGGGGCTCTCTCAAGTCACGGTGCAGCGAGCCGGGACTCCGCTGGTGGGCATGGCCTATCTGACGGCCTATCATGCCACGGGTGAGAAGTTCTATCTCGAGGCGGCGCGCGACACGGCCCGCGCGCTGGTTCGCGGACAGTACTGCGGCGGCGGCTGGGACTACATCATCGAGTTCGACCCGGAGAAGCGCAAACAATATCCCTACCGCGCCGACAACGATTGCGAGACAAGCGGTGCCGCGGGCAAGGCTGGTGCGGGCAAGGCCGGCGCGGGCAAGGGCGGAGCCGCGTCCGGGAGACGCCGATCGAGCACGCTCGACGACAATGTCTCGCAGGCGGCGCTGCGTCTGCTGATGCGCGTCGATCATGAACTGAAATTCCGCGACGAAAAGATTCACGAGGCGGCGCGGTTCGCGCTTGAGAGTCTGATCAAGGTGCAGTATCCCAACGGCGCCTGGCCCCAGAAGTTCGCCGAGCCTCCCGACCCAAAACGATTTCCCGTTCGCAAGGCCAGCTACCCGCGGTCGTGGGAGCGGAAATGGCCCGGACCCGACTATCGCGGCCACTATACGTTCAACGACAACTCGCTGTCGGACATGATCGACGCGATGCTCGAAGCCTCGCGCATCTATGACGAGCCGCGCTATCAGGCGTCGGCCGAGAAGGGTGGCGACTTCATGCTGCTGGCCCAGATGCCCGAGCCGCAGCCGGGCTGGGCACAGCAATATGACGTGGAGATGCATCCGGCTTGGGCCCGCATTTTCGAGCCACCGTCGATTACCGGAGGCGAGTCCCAAGGTATCTTGAAGACTCTCTTGCTGCTGTATCGCGAGACGGGCAAGAAGAAATATCTGGAGCCGATTCCGCGCGCTCTGGCCTACTATCGCAAGCTGCGTCTGCCGACGAGCGGAGATGTGTCGGCCTACCGCGCGAGGGCGTGTCCGGCGGGTTCGGTCTGCATGGCGCGGTTTTACGAACTCAAGACCAACCGGCCGCTCTACATCACCAAGGGAACGAGAGTGAATGTGCGGGGGGAATCCTCTAGTTTGCTCGGCGGCTATGAGCTGAGCTACAGCGATGTGTCGGTCATCACGCACTACGGAGTCGTCACTCGCGGCGAGGGTTTTGAACAAGCCGAGGCAGAGTATGCGAGGGTGACGGCGGCCGACCCGGCAACGCTGAAGCGGCCGGTGCGGCTTAGCGGACTCTCGCCCTGGAGCGCGGTCTCCGGCTCGGGGGCGAGCGCGGACTCGCTGTCGCGGGAAGAGCTGGCTGCGCACGCGGCGGAAGCGATTCAAACTCTCGACAAACGGGGGGCTTGGATCGAAAAAGGCTCGGTGGACCGCGCCGGCCGCGTTCTGCAGTTCTTCGCCGCCAGAGACATGGTCGTCACGATCGGAGACCGCCAGCACCGGCTGAAAGAGAACGAGTATCTGCGGATCTATCCGGGCGAGAAACCGCCGGCGGAGAACCTCATCCGTTCATCGACGTTCGCGCGAAATGTCACGGCGCTGAGCGAGTATCTGGCGAGCCAGAGACGCTGAGCCGGGGCCTGAGCGGCCCTGCCCCGCCGCATGCGAGCTGGCCTCTGGCCGGCAGCGATTAGCCCGCTTTTCTCACCACGTGGCCCGGTGAAGTGGAGGGGCGAAGTGCGTGAGAGGCGCGTCAGCGGGAGGCACGCGCCGATTGACGAACGCAGGCGTACTTGACAGTACGTTGAGTACGGCGAGCAAGCGCAACGAAGTAATGGCGGGCCTATCGCGTGCTTCGGTCGTCATGTGGTGAGAAATGCGGGTTAGGGGGGCGAGCCGCCGGGATTAGCAGAATCGAGGCTGTCCCGGTTTCCCCGGTTTCCCGTACGTCGTTAGTTTCGTTGGGCTCAATCCTGCTGCTGCTCTTTGAACTCGGCGTACCAGTTGAGGACGACACGAATCGTCGCCTGCGGGGCTTCCGTTGCGTCGTAGGCGACCGGCTCGGGCAAAATGAACCTTTGCCCATCCAGCGAAACATCGTAGTTCGGGTAGTTAAGGCTGCTCCGCAGTCCCGGATGCTCGAACAGTTCCGCCGGCAAGCCGGCCGAGAACACCCCTTCCGTCGAAACCGCCACCACCATGAGTTTCTCCCCTTGCACATAGAAGAGTTCTTTCCCGTCCCGGCTCCAGCGCAATTGGCTCCCGCCGCTGTTCGACACCGTCACCTTGCTCCCACCCTCGGGAAACGGTTGCACATAGACTTCTCGCTGCCCTGATTCGTTCGAGATGTAGGCCACATACCGGCCATTGGGTGAGAATTTGGGCACAGTTTGCAACGAGGGTTCTTGCAAGAACGGGTGCGGCTCCCAGCCTCTGCCGTCCTCGCCGCGCTCCAGGTACCAGAGATCAGACCCGGTTTCGGGGTCGGATTGATCGTAAAAAAGATACTTCCCATCCCTGGACCAGTCGGATGGCCACTCGCTTTGCGACGTGGCCGCCACCGCCTGCTCCTCCCCGCCGCCGTCGGCTTGTCGGAGATAGATATCGGGATTGCCCGCCCGATAGGACACAAACGCTACCTCGTCGCCTCCGGGTGACCACACCGGGAGAGTGTCGAATTCCGGGGCGGTGCTCAAACGTGTGCTGACCCCCCGGGCAAGATCCCAAACCCACACGTCCGGACTGGCGCCCTCCGCAACCGCAACCGCCACCCAGCGGCCATCGGGGGAGAGTCCCGGCGCAAATATTCCGTCCTGTGCTTGACCGATCTCTGCAACTTGCTTGCCATCGCGGTCAACCCAAACCAGTTGCTGTTGCCCCGAGGAGCCGAACATGTCGAGGTAAACGAGCGTTTCATCCGCTGCCACCGTAGGGTAACGGCTGTTCTCTGAAACAGGGAAGGCCTCCCCGCTGGCCCGTAGCGTCTCCAAAGAAAAGGGCAGCGCCCAGAGATCGTTACTTGCTGGACTTGTCGCGTATAACAGATGACCGCTTTTGGAATAGACAGGAGCCGCACCGGACCCCAGAAGCTCTCTCTGCCCGGTTTCCAGATCCTGGACTGCCATGGTGTGTTCCATCAGGGTTCCGAATGTGAACACCAGGACGCGAGCCCCGGCTTCCGGGGGCAGGAAATGGGACCAGGCCAGATACGTACCAGCCCCTTCTGAAGCCTGTTCCAAATCCTCCGGCGCCAACAGAAGGCCGGGCGTGCCGCCGGGCGCGGGGACCTGGTAGAGGCTGTGGGATTGGGTCATAGGGCCAGAGCTGAAGACGATCACCTCGCCGTCGGGACTCCAGGTCCCTCCGTGGAAATGCTCGCCGGGCAACTCACAAACCAGACTCGCCAGACCGCCTCGAACGGAGACCTTCTTGACTCCTCCCCCGGCGGCAAATCCGATGAAAGTGCTGTCCGGCGACCAGAACGGACTTCTTGCCCCTTGGGTACCCTCGATCACGCGCGGTTGCTCCTGGTCCAGATCCTGAACCCACAGCCTTCCTTGCCCGCCGGCCTCGACAAAGGCGATGTGCCTTGCGTTGGGTGAAATCGCGAGAGAGTTGTCGTACATCCCACCTCCCCATACGTCCGTTTCTACGCTTACCGGCGGCGCAATGGCGAAGCGGCGCAGGGGAGTTTCGGCCACCGGGGCTGGGGAGAACAACGGGAAGAACGCGAAAACCAGACCAAACAGCACACTCAGAGCCGCGACCCCGAGTAGCGCTGTTTGCTTCCGTCGCTGCTGCCGCTCAATTCGCTGGGCCGAGGACTGCGGCACAACCCGCACCTCAACTAAACGCTTAAGCTGAGTGTCCTCGGCGCGATAGAGAACGCTGTCATGGGCTTCCTCCAGGTTTTCGATAACGCGGTACTTGGCCAAGGGGTGCGGTGGCGACAAGCTCTCAGCTTGTCCTGCTCTTTCTTCCGGACCGGCAAGAGTGCCGGTCGCCACTCCAGTACGCAAGATCGCCGACTTGCCCGACTCCAGTTTCTTCTTGAGCGTTTCCAGGTCGAGCAGCAACTCGTCGGTGTGCTGGTAGCGCCGCTCGCGGTCTTTCACCAGACATTTGTCGGTGAGCAACTCCAGCTCCATCGGCACGCCCGTCCGCAAGGCAGTCATCGGCTCAGGCTCTTCGTGCTGGATCGAATACGTGATCGCCTGATCGTAATGGCCTTGGAAGGCCCGCTGGCCGGTCACCATCTCGTAAATCACCGCTCCCAGCGCCCACAGGTCGGTGCGGTGATCGAGTTCCATCCCCTGCGCTTGCTCGGGCGACATGTAGGAGACCGTGCCCAGCGCCGTGGGCCCCTGGGTCAGCTTCGAGCGGTCCGCCAACTGCGCCAGCCCGAAATCCATGATCGTGACCAGTTGCTTGGCGCCCTGCGGCGTGACCATCAAATTGGCGGGCTTGATGTCTCGATGGACGATCGTCTTACCGTGCGCCGCCTGCAAACCATGCGCCGTTTGGATGGCGAACCCAAGCGCCTCGTCCAGCTTCAGCGGACCGGCTTCAATCTTCGTGTCCAGGCTGGCCCCTTCCAGGAACGCCATCACGATGAACGTTCGCCCGCCGGCCTCATCAATCTCATGGACCGTGCAGATATTCGGATGATTTAGCGCGGCGGCAGCTTGAGCTTCGCGGATGAACCGCTCCTTGGCTTCGGTGTCACTGAGCAAATGAGGAGAAAGAAACTTCAGCGCCACCGGCCGCTTGAGCTTAGTGTCCTCGGCCTTATAGACGACACCCATCCCGCCTTCACCGAGTTTCTCGGTGATCTTGTAATGCGAAATAGTTTGACCAACCATAGCGCTCATTCCCGCTGCCGGTCCCGGAACTCGGCGAACCAGTTCTGGACGATGTGGATGGACGGGGGCTTCTCTTCCGCGCCGGCGACCGGCTCTCTCAGTACAAAGCGGCGACCGTCGCCGGAGACGTCATAGCGAGGATCGTCACCGCCCAACAAATCGGCGTCCTGGAACAGGCGGGTTACCGCGCCGCTCGTGAAACTCGGGGTCGTCGCGACCACGACGGCCATCAGCGTGTCACGCTCAGTGTAAAACAGCTCTTTGCCGTCCTTGCTCCAGCGCGGCTGGCGCCCGCCGTTGCCCGAGACTTGCCATTTCCCATCACCGCCGGGAAACGGCCGGACGTAGACTTCCTTTCGGCCCGACTCATCCGAGACATAGGCGACAAAACGGCCGTCCGGGGAAAACTTCGCCGCAGTTTCTCTGAAAGAGGTTTGCAAAAAGGGAACCGGCTCAAAGCCGCTGCCGTCCTCCTTGCGCTTCAGATACCAGAGGTCCCATCCTGTTTCCTCATCGTTGACCCTGTAGAGAAGGTACTTTCCATCGGGGGACCAGTCGTTGGGGCTCTCGTCCAAAGGGTTGTCCACCAGCAAGGTCGGCTCGCCCGTGCCGTCCGCGGGCCGGATGTAGATGTTATCGTAGCCCTCGCCGCGATCGGACCTAAAAGCGATCTCCTTTCCCGAAGGCGACCAGATGGGCAGGCCGTCCGACGCCGCATCAAACGTCAAGCGTCTCTTGAGAGAGCGCCCCACCTCGTGCACCCAGACATCGTCGTTGTTGTCCTCGAGACCGCGCACCGCCACATGGCGGCCATCAGGAGATAAGGCAGGGAAGCGAATTAGATCCTGTGGTTGCCCGATCACCCCCAGCTTCTTTCCCTCTCGGTCCCGCCACACCAGTTGCTGCCGCCCCCCACCCCGAAGGTCAACATACACCAGAGTGCCGTCCGCGGCCACGCTCGGGTCGCCGCCATCCTCGGCGATAGGAAAGGCTTCGCCGGTGGGTTTCAAGGTCTCAAGGGAAAAGGGCAGGGCCCACAGGCCGGGGGAAAAGGCTGCGGTCTGGTAGAGAATATGGCCGCTCGGGGAATAGCGGGGAAAAGCTCCATCCGCCAACACTTCTCGCTCGCCCGTCTGCAGGTTCTTGACGACGATCTCTCGGTCAGTGTAGCTGCCCACGTTGTAAACGATGCTCCGCGCCCCGGATTGTACCGGGAGAAAATGCGGCTGGATGTTGGCAGACCCCTTTTCCGAGGTTTCGGGTTCGAACAAGAGCTGGGCCTCTCCTCCCCGGGCGGGAACCTCATGCAACACCGGAGGGCTCCCCGAGCTGAAGACGATGGAGTTGCCGTCGAGGCTCCACGCGCCTCCTGCCCAAATCCTGCCGGGCAGTTGGCAGAGCGTGATTGCCGGACCTCCCTGGACCGAGACTTTCTTCAGCTCGTTGCCGGCAGCGAAGCCGATGAACTGGCTGTCGGGCGACCAGAATAGTCCTAGCGGGCGGGCGTTCTTGGTTCCGGCCAGCTCGCGGGGCTGCTCGCGGTCGACATCTCTTACCCAGAGTTTCTGCTCGTCGTCGGCGCCCAAGTAGACGATGTGCTTGCCGTCGGGAGAAATCGCGACCCGGCCGAACAGATCGCTGTGGAGAGACTCGGGGGTGAAGGCGAAGCGGCGCAGAGGAGCTTCGGCCACCGGGGCCGGGGAGAAGAGCCAAAGAGACGCGAAAACCAGACCAAATAACACACTCAGGGCCGCGCCCCCGAGTAGCGCCGTCTGCTTCCGTCGCCGCTGCCGCTCAATTCGCTGGGCCGAGGACTGTGGCACAACCCGAACATCAACTAAACGCTTAAGCTGTGTATCCTCTGCGCGATAGAGCACAGAGCACGCTGTCGTCGGCTTCCTCCAAGTTTTCGATCACGCGATATTTGGCCAGGGGATGCGGTAGCGACAAGCTCTCAGCTTGTCCTGCTCTTTCTTCCGGACCGGCAAGAGTGCCGGTCGCCACTCCAGTACGCAAGATCGCCGACTTGCCGGACTTGAGTTTCTCGCGCAGCGTCTCCAGATCCAACAGCAACTCGTCGGTATGCTGGTAACGCCGCTCGCGATCCTTCACCAAACATTTGTTGGCGAGCAACTCCAGCTCCATCGGCACGCCCGTGCGCAAGGCCGTCATCGGTTCGGGGTCTTCGTGCTGGATCGAATAGGTGATCGCCTGATCGTAATGGCCTTGGAAGGCCCGCTGGCCCGTCACCATCTCGTAGATCACCACTCCCAGCGCCCAAAGGTCAGTGCGGTGATCCAGCTCCATCCCCTGCGCTTGC
The DNA here is from genome assembly GCA_965238045.1 of Bryobacterales bacterium. Classification (GTDB taxonomy): domain Bacteria; phylum Acidobacteriota; class Terriglobia; order Bryobacterales; family UBA6623; genus CBDEGU01. The sequence goes on from CBDEGU010000008.1 coordinate 292,830, forward strand.
TCGGGCGACATGTAGGAGACCGTGCCCAGCGCCGTGGACCCCTGGGTCAGCTTCGAGCGGTCCGCCAACTGCGCCAGCCCGAAGTCCATGATCGTCACCAACTGCTTGGCACCCTGCGGCGTGACCATCAAATTGGCGGGCTTAATGTCTCGATGGACGATCCTCTTGCCGTGCGCCGCCTGCAAACCTTGCGCCGTTTGGATGGCGAAGTCGAGCGCCTCGTTCAGCTTCAGCGGGCCGGCTTCGATCTTCGTGTCAAGGCTGGCTCCCTCAAGGAACGCCATCACGATGAACGTTCGCCCGGCGGCCTCATCAATCTCGTGGACCGTGCAGATGTTTGGATGATTCAGCGCCGCGGCAGCTTGAGCTTCGCGGATGAACCGCTCCTTGGCTTCGGTGTCACTGAGCAAATGAGGCGAAAGAAACTTCAGCGCCACCGGCCGCTTGAGCTTGGTGTCCTCGGCCTTATAGACGACGCCCATGCCGCCTTCACCAAGTTTCATAGCCCCGACCGAGCCTGAGGCAATTGTACCGCAGCAGGATAGCTGGTGGTTCCAACCCAACCCGCCAACCATCCGACGCAAGACCATGGGGTGATCGGGGGGCGCCGGGGATCGATCGGGGGCAACCCCCTCCCGATCCCCCTCGCGGCATGACCGGAAAACGTTGCCGCTGCCGCGCACGAGGTCAAAACTGCCTTGCCCTCCATCGGTCCAGCACCGTTACGCCGCCGGCACAGGCTGGAAGCGCTCTACGTGAATCTGATCTTCGCGCTTGCGCGCCTGCGCCAGATCGTAGGCGGCCTGCATCCGCAGCCACGTATCAGCGGTGGACCAGCCCGCTTTCTCGAAGCGGATGGCCATCTCAGGAGAAACACCGGCCTGCTCGTTGGCCAAGCGCGAGAGCGCTGCACGGCTGATGCCGAGCCTCTTCGCGGCTTCGGCCACGGTAATCCCGAGGGGCTCCAGACAATCGATCTTTACCGACAGGCCAGGATGCGGTGGGTTCTGCATCGGCATGGTTTTCTCCTTTCGTCAGTGATAATCAGTCAACTCGACATCGTGGGCGTGGCCGCCTTCAAAGCGCCCCCCCCAAAGTGGAAACCAATGCGCCGATTCGCCTTCACCCTGACCGCCCAGTAGCCTCTCAGTCTATGTCTACTCCGGCGCAGTGGCCTGATCTTGCTCCGTCTTTGACACCTTCGCACCAAGCCATCGCTTGACTGTGCATACAAATTGTACGAACATAACCTTTGGTGTTTGAGTGGGACTCAGCGAAGAACGAAGCGAACCTAGTATAGCGTTTCATTAAAACATATCGATACGAGGATGTTTCCTGCTAGGCTGGATGCATGGCAGGAAAATCGAAGCGTCCCCAACTGCTTCTCACGCCCGAAGAGTCGCAACATCTGCAGCGGCTGCGTCGTTCGCGTAAGGCTCCGGCTCGGGAGGTGCAGAGAGCCGAGATTCTGTGGCGCTATCATTGCGGCGAGACGATCGCCGAGATTATGCGGGCCGTGAAGATGACGCGCAAAAGCGTTGGCAAATGGATCGAGCGAGCCCTGGCCATGGGGGTGGAAGCGGCGCTCAAGGATGCCTATCATCGTCCCCGGGAACCCCGCATCAGCGAAGAGGCCAAGGCCTGGGTGGTGCACTTGGCCTGTAGCAAACCCAAGCAACTCGGTTACGCCGCCGAGCTCTGGACCCGCGGCGCGCTCGCCCGGCACGTGCGCCAGCATGCCGTGGAAGCGGGCTATCCGGCCTTGGCCCAAGCGGCCAAGGCGACCGTCCATCGGATTCTGGCCGAGCAACCTCTTCACCCGGAGAAGGTGAAGTACTACTTGCAGCGCCGCGACCCGGATTTTGAGTCCAAGATGCGGCAGGTGCTGCTGGTCTACCGCGAGGTGGCCTTGCAGAATGAAAGCGCGGGCGAGGGCGGCCCATCGCCGGGCGTGATTACGGTTTCGGTCGACGAAAAGCCCGGCGTGCAAGCGATCGCCAACACCGCTCCGGACCTGCCGCCGACTGCGGGGCGGCATCCCTGCGTGGCTCGAGATTACGAATACAAACGTCTGGGAACTTGCTCGATTCTGGCGGCGCTGGACTTGCACGACGGTCGGGTGACAGCGCGGGTGGAGCGGCGCCACCGCAGCCGGGAATTCATCTTACTGCTCAAGGATCTGGACCAATCCTACCCGGCCCACTGTACGATCCGATTGATCTTGGATAATCATTCCTCCCACGTTTCCAAGGAGACGAAGGACTATTTGGCGACGCGTCCGAACCGCTTCAAATACGTGCATACGCCGACCCACGGGTCCTGGCTGAACATTGTCGAGACGCTGTTCGGGAAGATGGCGCGCACTTTTTTGAAGCGAATCCGGGTGGAGTCCTGGGAGGAACTTCGAGAACGAATCCTGCAGGGGATCGCGGAGATCAACGCCGCCCCCGTCGTTCACCGCTGGAGGAAGTTCGAGCCGCTGGAGAGCGCGTCTGAGATGAGTACAGTTTAATGAAACGATATACTAGACAAGCACGGTATTAGCTTCGAGGAGGCCGCGGCCATCTTTGATGGTCCCATTCTGACACGGGTCGGCGATCGACAGGATTACGGCGAGGAACGAGATATAACCCTTGGAATGGCATTCCCTCAAGCCGTTCTCGTTGTCGTTCATACCGAACGGGAAGAGAAGATCCGTTTGATCTCGGCCCGCAAAGCGAACCGCCGTGAAAGGAAGGTGTACTATGACCATTTCGGACAAACGGAAAAAAGAGATTGAAGCCATCAAGGACAAGGATATCGACTACAGCGATATCCCTGAAACCGATGCGAACTTCTGGGCTTCCGCCGAAATCGTGATGCCGGACCGAACTCAGCATGTGACGCTCCGCGTCAAAAGCTCTGTTCTCGACTATTTCAAGGGCGAAGACAAGAAGGGCTACCAGACCCGGATCAACGCGGTTCTGGAATCCTACGTTCGGGCACACCAAAAGATCCGGACCGGAAGTTCTTCTCGGTCTGCGTGAAACGCTATCGGTTGCCACGAAACGGAAGGAACAACAGCATACGCTCTCGCGAGTAGTAGCTGCGGGCGTCCCGCCACCAAGCTACCAACCCAGCGCAATCAACAAAACAAAAACTACCAAACCAACCCAATCTCTCCGGACCCAAGCCAAATCAGCATCTTACAACCCAGTTCCGATCCCCCCCCCCCGCAGCGCCACCGAGATCCCGTGGCGCGCCATGGCGTCCGGCTTCCGTAGTGCGGGCCTCGAAGAGGCCCGCGGCTTCTCCCGGCCCAGCAGACCATGAATCTCCCCGCTCCCGCCCGGCCTGCCGCCAAGTCCCAACCCAGCCCCAAAACGCCAAAATTGAACTGCCAAACAAACCCATCTCGCCGAACCCCATCGAAATCAGCGTTTTAGTCAGCACCGGCCACTGGCCACCGCCTGTGCCCCAAAACACCCCACCCAGCCAAATCCGCCAAACCGGTGTACCAAACAAACCCAATTTCACTCGTTCACGAGATTTTCCGCCCACCAAATCAACAACACAACCCGGAGCCTCCCCACCGGGGGCTGTCACTCATATTCGCCGCCCCATTCAATCAACAACGGCCAGCCGGCCATCGCAGCGAAAATGAGCTGACTGTACCCAGGCCCGAAGCCCCCACACCCAACAGGCGAGTCACAACAATTCAACCCCGCCAAATCAACAACATACCCCAAAAACACCCCAAAACACTTGACACCCCGTGCTAGCCTATACCCGTAACGACCGGAAAGGATAGATCACCGCGATCCCCCGACCGTTTCCTGGCCAGGACAGAAAGCTCGCCCCGCGGTTCATCATCTCCTCGAATCACAGAGGAGACAGTAACCGCAAAGGCGGGTCTTCGGACGGCTCTCGAAAGTGGACATCCACCGCGAAGGGCTACGAGCGCAGTCGTGCACCATCACCGCGCGGCAAGACCGCGCGAGAGAACCCTTCGCCCGGAACCGCCTGCAACTTCCGGCTGGGGCGGCTCGCCGGGATCACATAGTCGGAACGAGAGGCGTCTCTCACTTTTTGAAAAAAAGATTGCGGTACTAGCAACGAAGCAACCAAGCACACAAGACGCGGGGCGAGCTAACGCCCCGCCCATCGCCACAAAATTCATCCCCAAAATCAAGAACTGCGGCACACCGTCCCAGCCCGGTACCGCGAAACCACCCTCCACCCTATCCCTCCATCGCCCAAGAACCATCACCCGACCCAACCCCAGCCTCTTTCGCCCCCTCCACGCTCGAATAAAAAGCTCTCAAATCCCGAAAAACCGGGCATAACCGGACAAATGACCCTCCTTCCGCCACAATTTCCGGCGCGCTGCCTGCTCGCCGGAATCGCTGATTTGGACCGTCTGTTGGCCTTTGGCGTCTTCCGGCGCTACAATCTCAGTTTGACCTCCCAAGCACGCCCAGAGACACGCCATGTCAGACAACCTTGCTGCGAATCCGGCTTCGGTCGTTGAACTAGAGAAAGAGCACCTGTTTCAGACCTACGGGCGCCAGCCGGTCGTGCTGGTTCGTGGAGAGGGCTGCGAGGTCTTTGACGCCGAGGGCAAGGCCTATCTCGACTTCGTCTCCGGCATCGGAGTCAACGCGCTCGGCCACGGGCATCCCCGCATCCTGAGGGCGATCTGCGACCAGGTGGGCAAGCTGGTCCACTGCTCGAATCTCTACTATCACCCCTACCAGGCGCCCCTGGCCGTCCGGCTGACGAAACTCAGCGGTCTCGACCGCGCCTATTTCTGCAACAGCGGCGCCGAAGCCGTCGAGACGGCGCTCAAAGTCGTCAAGGGCCATGGTCACGCACAGAGTCCCGCGAAGCACGAGATCGTCGCCTTGAACGGATCGTTCGCCGGCCGCACACTCGGCGCCATCTCGGTAACCGGACAGCCGAACTATCGCGAACCGTTTGAACCGCTGATTCCCGGCGTGAAGTTCATCGATCCCAACGACGGGAAGGCTCTCGAAGCAGCGGTCTCCCAGCGCACCGCCGGCATCATCATGGAGCCGATTCTCGGCGAGGGCGGTATTGAAGAGATCGATCGCGATTTCGCCGCCAAGGCCGTCTCTCTGGCCAAGCAGCACAACGCGCTGGTTGTCTTCGACGAAATCCAGAGCGGCCTCGGCCGCACCGGCGAGTACTTTGCTTTCCAGCACTGGAATGTATCCAGCGCCGCCGAGGCCATTCGTCCTGATCTGGTTCTTCTCGCTAAGCCTCTTGGCGCGGGAGTGCCTATCGGGTGCGTCCTGGCGACCGATAGCGCCGCCGCGGTGCTCGGGCGCGGCATGCACGGCACCACCTTCGGAGGCAACGCGCTGGCCTGCCGCCTGGCCCTAGAATTTCTCGACATCCTCGATGAAATTCTGCCTGCGGTTCGCTCCACCGGCGAGTACTTCGCCGAGCGCCTGGCGGCCTTGACTTCAAAGTACGAATTCGTGGATGCTGTCAGGGGCCGGGGCCTCATGCGGGGCCTCAATCTCACGGTTCCCGGAGCCTGGGCCGTGCCCGCGTTACTCGAAAAGGGCTTCTTGATCAACTGCACTGCCGGAACCGTGCTGCGCTTTCTGCCGCCCTACGTGATTGCGCCGAAACAGATCGACCAGCTCATTGAAGCGCTCGACGCAGTCTTCGAGCAGGGTCCTCCCGAGTCCGGCGATTGAGCTTTGCGCCCCGGCTGGTTCCGGTCAAGACTTCCGGTGGCAGGCTCGCTGAAATATCGACCCATGCCACCAAGGCTCAGTGGTGCATAAATTCTTTAATACAGCCCCTCTCTGCAGCCCCGCCAATTGGCCGTTTTGAAAGAAAATTAACAAGATCTGGAAATAGCTATTGACTTAACCACTAGATGAGGTACACTATTGGAACGTCGCTAGTCAACATCCGCACCGTAGTAAGTTCATGCTTCTACCGGGCGAGTAGGTAGCGATCCCGCACATAGTACTGGGTGATTACTAACCTACGATACGGGCGCTTCGCCGTGTCGTCGGAGGGAGAAGCATGGGCGAAATTAGTGTGGAGCTAGCCGCGAAAGTCGATGAGATTTCATCACGTGCGGAACCCCGCGAGGGTCTGGCTTTCCCTCGCCACTTCACTACCGATCTGGAAGCGGGCCAGACACCCTACGACGCTCTGAAGTGGGAGCAGCGTACGGCATCCATCGCCAACGAAAAAGGCGAAGTCATCTTTGAACAGGGCGACGTTGAGATGCCCGAGGGCTGGTCGCAGACCGCCACCAATATTGTTGTCAGCAAGTATTTTCACGGACGGGCCGGTATGCCCGAACGTGAAAACAGCCTGCGTCAGCTGGTTCATCGGGTGGTCGACACCATCGCCGATTGGGGCGCGGCTGGAGGGTATTTTGCCGGTGCCGGCGACGCGGAAAACTTTCGCGACGAACTAGCCCACCTGATGCTTACCCAGAAGGCAAGCTTCAACTCGCCGGTCTGGTTCAACGTGGGCGTGAAAGAGAGCCGGGGCTACGGCTTCGCCTGGGACCGCGCGACCGACACCGTGAAAGCGCTTGACGCCAACTCCCATCGGCCGCAGTGCTCGGCCTGCTTCATCATCTCGGCCGGCGACACGATGGAATCGATCATGGATCTCGCCAAAACCGAGGGCATGCTCTTTAAGTGGGGTTCGGGGACGGGCTCGAATCTTTCGAAAATTCGTGAAGAAGACGCTCTGCTCCGCGGCGGCGGACGGGCTTCGGGCCCGGTCTCGTTCATGAAGGGCTTTGACGCCTTCGCCGGAGTGATCAAGTCCGGCGGCAAGACACGGCGCGCCGCGAAGATGGTCATCCTGAACGCCGACCATCCCGACATCAAGAAATTCATCTGGTGTAAGGCCTCGGAAGAACGCAAGGCATGGGCCTTGATCGACGCCGGCTACGATTCCTCGATCGACGGCGACGCCTATGCCTCGATCTTCTTTCAGAACGCCAACAACTCCGTCCGCGCGACCGACGAGTTCATGCTGGCGGCAGCCAAGGATCAGGACTGGTGGACCCGCTCGGTCAACAACGATCAGCCGAAGGACCGCCACAAGGCGAAGGACCTGCTGCGGCAAATCGCCGAAGCCACCCATCAATGCGGCGATCCGGGCATGCAGTTCGACACGACGGTCAATCGCTGGCATCCGTGCAGGAACACCGACCGCATCAATGCTTCCAACCCTTGCTCGGAATACATGTTCCTCGACGACTCGGCCTGCAACCTGGCGTCGATCAATTTGATCCGCTTCAAGAAGCCGGCGGGCGAGTTCGACGTGGAAGGTTTCCGGCACGCGGTCGATACGCTGATCCTGGCGCAAGAGATTCTGGTAAGCAACGCCAGCTACCCGACCGAGCCGGTCGCCCGGAATTCCCAGGACTACCGTCCGCTCGGACTCGGCTACGCCAACCTCGGCGCGCTGCTCATGTCGATGGGCGTGGCCTACGACAGCGACGAAGGCCGCGATGTCGCCGCGGCGCTCACCTCGGTCATGTGCGGGCAAGCCTATCTCACCAGCGCCCGGATTGCCGAAGCCATCGGCCCGTTCGGCGGCTACAAGAAGAACCGTGAACCCTTCCTCGAGGTCATCGGCCTGCATCGCGACGCGGCCCGCCGGCTGAGCGGAGATCGTGTGCAGCCCGCGCTCCATCAGGAGGCGCAAAGCTGCTGGGAAGACGCTCATAAGATGGGCAGTGCGCATGGCTTCCGTAACGCGCAGGTCACCGTCATCGCGCCGACCGGAACGATCGGTTTCATGATGGATTGCGACACCACGGGCATCGAGCCCGAGCTGGCCCTGGTCAAGCACAAGAAGCTGGTCGGCGGCGGTGTCATCAAGATTGTCAATCTCACCGTGCCTTCGGCGCTGCTGAAGCTCGGCTACACGCCCAAGCAGATGGACGAAATCGTCGGCCACATCGACTCCACCGGGACGATCGAGGGAGCGCCTCATATCAAGGAGGAGCACCTGCCGGTATTTGATTGCAGCTTCCGGGCGCCCAATGGCGAGCGCTCGATCCACTACCTGGGCCACCTGAAAATGATGGCCGCCGTACAGCCGTTCATCTCCGGCGCGATCTCGAAGACCATCAATATGCCCGAGGAATCCACGGTCGATGAGATCGCCGACGCCTATGTGGAAGCCTGGAAGCTGGGTCTCAAGGCGGTTGCCGTCTACCGCGACGGATCGAAACGCACTCAGCCGCTCAATGCCGGCGGCACGGACACGAGCACTCTGACCCCGCAAGCCGCGGTTGAGGAAAAGATCGTCTACCGGCCCATGCGCCGCAAGCTCGCGGACGAACGCCAATCGCTCACTCACAAGTTCTCAGTCGGCGGGCACGAGGGTTATATTACCGCGGGCCTCTATGCCGACGGCACGCCGGGTGAGATCTTCATACGGATGGCCAAGGAAGGCTCCACGATCAGCGGGCTGATGGACAGCTTCGCGACGGCGGTTTCGATGGCCTTGCAGTACGGTGTGCCCCTCAAGGTGCTCGTGGACAAGTTCCAGCACGTTCGCTTCGAGCCCAGCGGATGGACCGGATCGTCCGAAATTCCCTATGCCAAATCGATCATGGATTATATTTTCCGGTGGCTTGGCATCCGGTTCATCTCACCCGATTACGCGCAGACCGAGGCGGGCGAGACGCCTCGGCTGCGGCCCACCGAATCTGAATCACAGCAGCAGCTAGATTTCCAGCCCGTTACGCTCGATGCGCCGTTCTGTGCCGAGTGCGGCTCGATGATGACCGTGAACGGCAGCTGCTACAAATGCGAGAACTGCGGCTCAACATCTGGCTGCAGTTAGTGGATGTATCGTTGGATGTGTTCCTCCTTTGCCCGGGAGGGAGTTCTTGAGTCCAAGGATCTCTCTCCCGGGATTTTTCGGCGCCCCGCGGGTTGTCTCCCGCCCCGTTCCCGAGCCTGTCTCTTTGAGGTATCATCAACCCGAATCGCCGCTCGGAGCCGCAAGCTTTAGCCCGCGGCGGTCGATGGCGAATCAAGTGATGCATCGGCAAGGGCCGCTGTCGGGCTCGGCATTCTTGCCCACAAACTATTCGCGCTGGAGAGCGCCATGACGTTCGGAAACCAAACCCGCATTTCTCACCACCTGACGACCGAAGCACATGACAGGCCCGCCATTACTTCGTTGCGCTTGCTCGCCGTGCTCAACGTACTGTCAAGTACGCCTGCGCTCGTCAAGCGGCGCGCGCCTCGTACTGACGGGCCTCTCACGCGCTTCGCTTCGCCACGTGGTGAGAAAAGCGGGCTAACCCGCTGGCTTCTCTTGTTGGTTCTCGCCGCCGCCGCGATCGTGCCGCGACACGCCGCAGCGGCGAATGGGGCGGCTCGAGCGCCGGCCGCCTGGCCCATGCATACGATTGACGACTCCTCCCGAGGCGCCGACGGCGTTCGCCTGCGCGATGTCAACGGGGATGGACTGCCCGACATTGCCACGGGCTGGGAAGAAGGCGGACGCGTGCGTATCTATCTGAACCCGGGTCCGCGCAAGGTGCGCGAGCCCTGGCCGGCGGTTACCGTCGGAGAGGTCGCCTCGCCAGAGGACGCCGTCTTCGCCGATCTCGACGGCGATGGCGCCGCCGATGTGGTGAGTTCGTGTGAAGGCAAGACTCGCACGATCTTTTTCCACTGGGCTCCCTCAGAGAAAGAGCGCTACCTGGACCCGGCCGCCTGGAAGACCCAAGCTCTGAGCCCGTCGGCCGGCATGACGCAGTGGATGTTCGCGCTGCCCTTGTCGATTGATGGGAAAAACGGGATCGATCTGGTGGCGGGAGCCAAAGGCGAAGACGCCCAGATCGGCTGGTGGGAATCCCCGAGGGATCCTCGTGACGTGAAGGCCTGGAAGTGGCATCCGCTCTACGATGCCGGCTGGATCATGTCGCTCGCCGCCCACGATATGGATGGCGACGGAGATCTCGACGTGGTGGCTTCGGACCGCTACAGCAAGACGAGCGGCAGCCTGTGGCTGGAGAATCCCGGCCCGGAACGTGCCGCCAAGGGCCGCTGGCGAGAGCATCGCATCGGAGCCGCGGGCGGCCATGTGATGTTTCTCAAAGTGGCCGATCTCGACCAAGACGGACTCGACGATGTGGTCGTGACGACGAGGGACCGCAAGGTGGTCTACCACCGGCGCACTCAGGCTTCTCCCGTCCGTTGGGAGTCCCACGAGATCCCGTTCGAACCGAACACCGGAACAGGCAAGGGCGTCGCGGCCGCTGATATCGATCTCGACGGCAAGACCGATCTTGTGCTGACTTTCTCGAACGCGAAGGAAGACAAGACGGCCGTCACGTGGCTTTCCTATCGCGGCTCTCCAACGAATTCCGGCTGGAGCGCCCATGAGATTGGCGGACGGGCCGGCATCAAATTCGACCGCATCGAGATGCTCGACCTCGACCAGGACGGCGACCTCGACCTCATCACCTGCGAGGAACGCGACAACCTGGGAGTCATCTGGTACGAAAATCCAACCCGCTGACGCGGAGCTCGGCGGGGCCGGCCGCGCGCGGGCTAGGCTATTACGTTACGGCGGGGTTGCCCTCGCATGAACCCTCTTGGAATCTGTCCGCGGGAACGGCTGCCTAGAAAACCAGGAGATACTTCACCATGGCGAAACGGTTGCGTGTCGGCATCATCGGATATGGATTCATGGGCCGGGCTCACTCGAATGCCTACAAGCGGCTGAATGACTTCTTTCAGGTCGAACACCGGCCGGTGTTGAAAGCCTGCTGCGCGCGGACCGCGGAGAAGGCCCAGGCCTTTGCCGCCAACTGGGGCTATGAGCGCGCCGAGACCGACTGGCGGCGGCTCATCGAGGCCGATGATATCGATCTGATCGACATCGCCGCGCCGAATCACCTGCACCACGACATCGCCATCGCGGCGGCGGCGGCGGGCAAGATGGTGTTTTGCGAAAAGCCGCTGGCGATGAACGTCGCCGAGGCCGAGGTGATGACCGCCGCGGTGGAGCAAGCCGGCGTGGCGAATATGGTCTGGTACAACTATCGCCGCGTGCCCTCGATCGCGCTGGCGAAGCAGATCGTCGACGAGGGGCGCATCGGCCGGCCCTTCCACTACCGCGCGGTCTACCTGCAGGACTGGACGATCGCCGAGGATGTGCCCCAGGGCGGCGCGGCCCTCTGGCGGCTGGACGCGAAAGCGGCCGGGTCGGGCGTAACCGGCGACCTGCTGGCTCATTCCATCGACAGCGCCATGTGGCTGAACGGTGCAATCACACGGGTGACAGCGAAAACCGAGACGTTCATCAAGCAGCGCCGCCATGTCGAGAGCGGCGAGCTCGAGCCGGTGACGATTGACGATGCTTGCATGTTTCTCGCCGAGTTCGCCAACGGGTCGATGGGTACATTCGAGTCGACTCGCTACGCCCGCGGGCGCAAGAACTACAACGCTTTCGAACTCAACGGCGCCGATGGGAGCATCTATTTTGACCTTGAGGAACCGGAATACTTGCAGTTCTTCGAATACACCCGGAAAGAGTCGGGAAAGAAAATGGAGGATCACCTCACCGGGTGGCGGAAGATTCACGTTACGAATTTCGAACATCCCTATATGGATAAGTACTGGGTGCCGGGCACCTGCATCGGCTACGAACACACGTTTCTCAACGCGCTGGCGGACTTCGTGATCGGGCTGGAAAGCGGCAAGCCGGTTCAACCGGATTTCCGCAATGCCTTGCAGACGCAGAAGGTCTGCGACGCGGTGCTTGATTCGGCCGCGGGGGGACGGTGGCTCGACACCGGAGTGGAACTGTGAGGAGGCGCTCTTCCGCCGCTTGCGACCCCTCCGGATGCCCGATCCCCTGCCCTGACGCGGCTTGATGCCTTTTAATGAGAGGGTGAAGCGGTTGGGGTGCGGGGTCTTGTTTGCAGGGTGGCTTCTCCTATGGTTTGCTGCGTGGTTTGGGCCGGGGCCGGCTCTCCTTGGCGCGGCGGAAGCGAAGGCGGGGCCGGGCGGCCCCGCCCTGTTGGGCTCCGCTCGCGCGGCTTCCCCGCAAGCCACGCTCGGCGAGGAGCCCTTCCCCGAAAAAATCCAAGATGCCTCTGGGGAGGATCGAGACAAGGAAGAGCGCGGCTGTAACAGTTCCTCGGTCTCCTTCGACGGATCGTTGACGAACGACAACCGGCGAACGACCGGGCTGGTGCTCTCCCAAGGAGGCTACTTGCCTCCCGTGCAGCAGAGCCTTTTCGTCGGACGCATCGAAAACATTCGTTGCGAGCGAATCCATCTCGAAGGCTTGGTGTGGTATTCGCTTCACGACGTGTCGGCGTTCAAGGAGAAGCGCTTCCAGGGCCGTGCGATTTACGAACCGTTCTCGGACGTTTCCATCTACGGGGGGCTGGCCTACTACGACAATGCGGCGGGCCTGTTTACGGCGACGTCATCGTACCTGATCGGGGGGGTCGAGTACCCCACGTTCTGGGGAGTGAGATTCAGCGCCGACTACCTGCGTGATATCCGCGAGAACGGCGACTGGCTGACGGTGATGCTGACAAAGCGTTACCGGCTCGGCGCGACCGAGAGCGGCGCGGTATTCAGCTATCTACACGGGTTCGGCGCCACGGGCACGCGCTCACTTCCCGGCGATATCGACACGCCAAGCATGACCGGCATTCCAAGCGTGTTCTACCGCGCGCTGCTCGAGATCGAGGACGGTCCGGTGGTGTGGTACGCCGAAGCCAGTCCGCACGTGAGTTTCGTCAGCCGCGCGACCGGGGTGCCGAAGCATCATTTTCGACTTGCGGTGGGGCTGCGGATGTCGTTTCCTTGATTGCGGCGGGGGCGCTGGGCGGGGTGTTCAGACCTGCTGGATCTCGTCGCCCATCACGAAGAAGTGAAAGCGTTCGGGCGGCAGCGAGGCGCTCTCGCCGTCGGAAACACTGGACCAGGTCTCGTACGCTTTGCCCGCCAGCGAGTCGTTGAGCAGGAACAGGAACTGATCGGAGAAGAACTGAATCGGCGGAGGCCGGCGGAAGGTCAGCCGGACTCCGACCGCGTTTTTCAGATCGACTCCCGTGCTCGAGACGTGCTTATCGCTCAGCAGAGTAACGAAGCTGCTGCGGCCGGCATGCGGCCAGATATCGGGATGCAGCAACGGGCGAAGAACGGGTTGGGTCTCGAACGTGGTTTCGCACTGCCGTATCCACTCGACGATCGATTCGCCCCAGCACCAGTGATCGAGGAATTTTCCGTAGCGTTCGGCCAGGTTGATCGCCAGATCGAAACGCTGACTTTCGGTCGCCGTGCGCGGCCATGCCTGGCGAACCGAGACGGGGATCAGCTCGTCCAAGGCGACAATTTCTTCGGCCTTGCCGACTGTCTCGCCCATTCTCGCCGGGCGCGCACAGTCCTTGAGCAGCAGAGGCGGGAGTTCATGGACAGCGGCGCCCGGAATTTCGACGTACTTGCGATCGCCAAGAATTTCCATTGCCGTCTCTCGACTCATCACCTTCGCGCCTGCCAGTTAGACGAACGCGGCGGCGGGAGGTTTCAGAGCATCGTCTACCGCATCATATTCTAAGAACGTTTCTACCGCAAGATGTTTTATTGGCAATCTTGCGCCAGCGCTGGATGACCCGGTCGAAGCAGCGCGGGCCGTGTCCGCATTCCATAGACTGCATATCGGCCATCTCGCTTGCGAACAGACAACCGAATCGTAGCAGCCCGTGGCAGAAGTCGGACTGGCGCGTTGCGAGCGGCGCGGGGCCGAAAGCGGGGCGTGACGAGGGCGAGGATGTGGTTCCGGCCGACCGAGTCGCAACTAGCCTGTCGGTCCCGCGCCGCCGCAAATCCTTGCCGCGCGTCCAGCCGGACTTCCACCACGGGCTGCTAGCGCCCCTCGCGCCTCCCGCATCGCTGAAGGACAGTTTTACAGGCTTTTGAGATAGGCCAGCAGATCGGCCATGTCTTGGAGACTCATTTCCTTTTCGAGGTCTTCGGGCATGGGCGAGACACTCAGCGACCGCAAGGCGGCGATGCTGGCGCGCGGGACGATGTCTTGCTCGCCCTTGGCGCGGCGCAGGGTGACCGAATCGGCGGTCTGCTCGGCGATCACTCCGGAAAGCGAGCGGCCGTCGGTTGTCTCCAGCAGGTACTCCTCGTAACCGGCTTCAATGGTTTCGTTCGGCATCAGGATGTCGGTCATCAGCACTTCCTTGTTGCGAATCACCACGCCCAACAGGTCGGGGCCTACTTCGGTTCCGAGCGGTCCGATCTGGTGGCAATCGGCGCAAACCTGGCCAAAGACGCGCCGCCCATCTTCGCTGGACCCGGTCATACTCAGCGCCGGGCGGAAGGTTTCGTAGACACTTTGCCGGCCCCGGTCCGAGAAGTCGCTGAACAAGGCCGCGGCTCGCCGCCGCATCGCCTCGTCGGGATGGCGCAGCAGTTGCCGCTGGCGCCCGCGGCTCAGCGACCAGGGCTGCAGGTCGCCGGCTTCGATGGCATCCATCACGGCGACGAGGCTCGCCTGGTGCCGGAACAAGCCGTTCACCGCCGCCAGGCGCACTGGCCCGCTGTAGGCGCGCCAGCGCTCGAGCAGGATCGGCGCGGCGGCCGCGCCCAGCATGTGAGCGAGCGCCTCGACCGCGGCGACTTGCAGGGGGTCGGCGCTTCGCGGATTCAGGAAGGCCTGAAGCTGGGCTGACGTTTGCCCTACAGGATCGAGTCCGAGCAGGCGGATGGCGCGGGCGCGGTCTTCTGGTGGATGGTTCTCGTCGTTTGCCGTTTTGGAGGCTTGCTGGATAAGAGTGCGCAGCGCGGGCGAGTCGCCCAGATGCAGACGCAGCAGCGAGGCCAGCGCAACGTCCCGTAACCCTGATTGCCCGGTGTTCGCCGGGGTGCTTGCCAAGCGGATTAGTTCCCGCTACGAATCCGGCAAGCGTGGCCGAGTCTTCTCGCCGCGGCCCAAACCGGTTTCGAGCCCTTTGAGCACTGCTTGTCTCCACCAGAGCGATTCCTCCGAGCGCCCGCGGGCGGCGGCGCCCGCCAGTTTGGCGACCTCGCGGTCCTTCTGCCTGGCCCCGACAATGGATGCCAGCGAGTTCAGCAGTTTAGTTTTGCCGTCGGACGCCGCGCAGGCAAAACCCGGTTTGCGGACGAGAGTCTCGATCCAGCGATCAGCATTGTCGGCGGCCGAGGCGAGAACGGCCGTCTGAAACCAGGGGCTTTCGATGTGCCTGGCGAGTACGCTTTCGAGTGCGCGAAATGTATCGTCTCCGGGCAGCAGGCTAAGCATGGACGCGGCTAGCAGCTGGACTTTCTCGCTGGGGTCGTTCACGAGACGCATTGCCTGGGTCTTGAGCGTCTCGCTGGGGAACACAGCCTCGGCAAGGCGCAAGGCGTGTTCGCGGATTCGCGCATCCGGGTCGTTGAGGGCCGCCGAGACCAGGCCGGGGCGGAGCGCGCCGAGACCCTCCAAGGTCCATAGCGCGTGCAGTCGGCCGAGTGCCGAGTCCTGGCTGCTCGCCAAGCTTGCGAGCCCGGCTACGGCTGATCTCTCTTGACGCTCAACCAGAAGCCGCTGCGCGGTCATCCTGACCCACATGTTCGGGTCGCTCAGATGGGCCACAAGGTCGTCTGTCGAGGCCGCGTGCAGCTTCAGCTGTTTCGATGGACCCGATAATTCATGAACAACACGGTCGATCCTGCCGGCTTCGGCCGACGGGAGGAACTGAATGTGATCGTGAATTTCTCGCGGGGCATACTCGGGATGCTCGACGACCGGCCGGTGGTAGGCGGCGACATAGAATGCCCCGTCCGGGCCGGTGGCGGTAAAGACGGGACGAAACCAGGCGTTGGTCGACGCCAGAAACTCGCTGCGTTCGTGCGCGCGCTGGGCGCGGAACGTCGGCCCGTCTGGAACCAAAACGTCGCGATGCACGACATTGTGTACCGGGTCGCAGGTGAACGAGGTGTGCTCGTAAGCGGCAGGGAACCGGCCACCGGTGTAGATCGAAATTCCCGAAGCGGAGGTGAACCGGCCATGCTGCGAGTCGTGGATATAGAGCGGATCGGAGGTGACCGGAAACAGAGCCGCCGCGTTTTCATGGTCCGAGGTCGAGTGCATCCGGGCAGGGCTCGTCAAGTAGGGATTTTGCGCAACGTAGTTTTGCGAAACGACGACGTGCCTCACGTGGTCGTTGTTCCAAACAGTGAAACGATTCCCCCAGGCATCGAAGGCGTTCCCGAATTGGGAATTTCCGGCGACCGCCTCGACCAGCCCTTCCGCGGGTTGGAAGCGGACATCAAGGGAACGAATATCGACCGGGGCCCGGCCGGGATGCCGCGGGGAGCGAATTGGCCCGCCGGGATCACCAAACTCCTTGGCGTAGCGAACCGGGCTGGGCACGCGCGGGTAGGCCAGATAGATCCAGTTGTCGATGCCGTAGAGCGGGCCGTTGACGCGAAGCTGCGGGTTCGTGGCGGCGAAACCCGTAAGCACGACCTCTCTGATGTCGGCCTTGCCGTCGCCGTCGGTGTCGGCAAAGTAGATGACATCGGGCGCGGCGGTTACGAGAATGCCATCCCTCCAGGCCATGACGCCGTTGGGCAGCGAGAGCCCGGCGGCGAAAACGCTGCTCTGTTCATAACGGCCGTCGCCGTCGCGATCCTCGAGCATTTTCACTTGTCCCTTGGGCTCGGGTCCCAGCGGATAGTCGCGCATCTCGACGACAAAGAGACGCCCCCGCGCATCGAAGGTCATCGCGACCGGGTCGACCACATCGGGCTCGGCGGCCACAAGCTCCAGGCGAAAACCCGGCGGCAACTCGAATGTCGCGAGCGAATCCTCGGGGGAGACCAGCGGGCCCTGCGCTCCGCAGCCTTGACCGAGGATGGCCAGCAGCGCGATCCACAACATCCAGCCGGCAGTGGGCATTCGCATAGGAGACTCTTTGTCGCTGTATATTGCTGCGCTTAGATCAAGCCGCGTTGTTGAAGACGATCATGAGGCCCGACGGATCCGCCGACCGAGGTCTCGTTTTCTACAATCAGGAAGACGCGTGCCCGCCGGGGGACCTGGCACCCATCGCCAAGCCGGGACGCAGTACGTCCGATGGCGCGGCGGCACGACCTGGCCTCGTGAGCGCGGTCACTATTATATGACTACCGATATACGAATGCCGAATGTACGAATGGGGAAATTCGGCGTCGCATGACCTCCCGCCAGGTACTCTCACAAACGCGCATCGTGCCGCGGAAATTCTACGAGCGCCCGACACTGCGCGTGGCGCGCGACCTGCTCGGCAAACTCATTGTTCACCGGGCAGGCCCGGAGTTGCTCGCCGGACGGATTGTCGAAACCGAGGCCTACCTCGGAGTGAACGACCCGGCGGCACATACCGCTCGCGGGAGTACCCAGCGCACTCGTGTGATTTTCGGTCCGCCCGGCCACGCCTACGTCTATCTCTGCTACGGCATGTATGACTGCTTGAATCTGGTTACCGAACCGGATGGCGCGGCCGGTTGCGTGCTGATTCGGGCACTCGAACCCGTCGCTGGACTGGACGGCATCCGCCGCCGCCGGCCGAAAGCCAAACGTCTTCGCGACCTGGCTTCCGGTCCTGGCAAGCTGACCATGGCGCTGGGCATCGGGCCAGAGCACTACGGCGCCGATGTGACACGCGGGCTCCTGACGGTTCGCGCCTTTCGGCTCCCGCGGGACTTTGAGACCGTTACGAGCCGGCGAGTCGGAATTTCGGCGGCCCAGGAACTGCCATACCGCTACTACATCAAGGACAATGAGCATGTGAGCGGCCGCTGAACTCCGATCGTGGCTGCTTGCGCAACCGTCATGGCCGCCCGGACGATTTTTCACGTCGACATGGACGCCTTTTTCGTGTCGGTCGAAGAACTCTACGATCCCAGCCTCAAAGGCAAGCCGGTCGTCGTGGGAGGCCGGTCCCATGAGCGCGGCGTCGTGGCGGCGGCCTCCTATGCGGTAAGAAAGTTCGGCGTGCACTCGGCGATGCCCCTGCGCCGCGCTCACCGCTTGTGCCCGCAAGCGATTTTCATCGAAGGGCATCCGGAAAGATATCGCGAGTACTCGCATCGCGTGCACGCGATCCTCGAGCGCTTCTCTCCCAAGGTTGAGATGGCGTCGATCGACGAAGCCTATCTGGACATGACGGGATCCGAGCGTCTCCTGGGACCGCCTCTCGACGCCGGGAATCGTCTGCATCGCGCCGTCGCCGAGGAGACGAAGCTGGCTTGTTCGATCGGCATCGGCACATCGCGCCTGGTTGCAAAGATCTGCTCCGGGCTTGCCAAACCCCGCGGGATGCTGTGGGTTTCTCCAGGAGCCGAGGCTGCGTTTCTTGCTCCGCTCGACATTCGGAAGATTCCAGGCGTCGGACGCGTCACCGAGCAGAGTCTGCGCAAGCGAGGCATCGAAAAAATCGGGCAACTGGCTTCGCTCAACGAACAGGATCTCAAGAAACACTGGGGCAAGCTGGGCCTGGCGCTAGGCGGCAAGGCGCGCGGCCTCGATGCCGGCGGATGGTTTGAAGGCGAGGTGGGCGAGGACGAAAACCCAAAGTCGATCAGCCACGAAACGACCTTCTTCGAAGATACCGCCGACCGCCAACAGCTCGAAGCCACTCTGGCGAAACTCTCGCAGATGGTCGGGCGCCGCCTGCGCGAGCACGGCCTCTACGGCCGCACCGTGCAGATCAAACTTCGCTACGCGGACTTTTCGACCTATACTCGTGCCCGAACACTCGAAGAAGCAACGCAGCTCGATTACAAGATCTTGGAGGCGGCGAAGAAACTCTTCCGCGAGAACTGGAAGCCATCCCGGCCGGTTCGCCTGCTCGGTGTCCATGTCTCCGGGCTTGAGGAGAGCGAAGGGCAGCTCGACTTGATCGAAAACGAGCAAAAGGAAAAGTGGAGCCGGGCACTGCGCGCCGTCGACCAGCTCCGCGACCGCTACGGCGAGTCGGCACTCGGCCTGGCCGCCGCGCTGAGGCACGGGCGCACGGAACGAGTACATGAAAATCCGGCGAGTCTGCCCGGCAAGAGGTCCAAATCGAAAAACCGCAACTCGAAATAACGGTGAGAAGAGCGAGTCAGACCTGGCAATGGTAGACGCAGGCGGGCGGAAAATTACGCCATACGCGAGTTTGCTGAACCGTACCAAAATACTGGCTCAACAGCCCGCCGACATCGAAGAACTCCATCTTGCCCCGTTGCCACCGCATTCGCTGGAGGTACTGAAACTGCGTAAAGCCGCTGCCCGAGTCCAGCAGCGGCGCCAGACCCTGCATTATGTCATGACCGACCCCTTCGGGAAGCAGGCCGAAACCTAGTGAGGACAGCACCGCGTCGACCCGCTCGTAACCCCTTCGGCGCAGTTCGGCACCGGCACTCTCGGCTCCCGCGGCAATGATTTCCAGCCTTGGGTCGGTGATCTCCTCTCTGAGATAGTCCACAAAACGAGGATTGATCTCGAACGCCAGAAGCTTGGCGTCGCTCCGCGCCGCGGCCAGCAACCGCCGTGTCATGACGCCGGTGCCCGGACCAAACTCGACAATGAGCCGCGCTTCGGCCATGGGCAGGGGCTCGACCATCGCCTGGGCGAGAAAACGCGAACTCGGCGCGAAAGCCGCAGTCCCCTGAAAGTCGGTGAGAGCCTGGGAGGCGAAGGTTGCCAAACTCACCCTCGAACTTCCTCCCGTCCGTCATTCGCAAGCGCGGGCCCGACAAGCCCCCCGATCGTCCAACGTTCGTGCCACTCCAAACTCATACGGCTTCCCACAGGCGCTTCGGCCAGCCGCAAGCGCCCGCATCTCGGGGATGGCAAAACAAACTTCCTTCAGGATCATGCCGCGCGCCGACTCCAGCCCGGCCGCGCCGGCTGGCAATGGCTCGGCAGACCGCAACTTCGGCTAGCTTGGCGCAGGGTGGCGATCGCTCTGACATGCAACGTTTCGTTGACAACGGACTCTAGAAGGCGCGACTGTCGATCATACCATATGCTTTTCCGCCGGGTAGAGTTGTCCAATACAAGATGATCCTGAAAGGGGGGAGTATTTCCAACACAAGATGATCCTGAAAGCGACCAAGGAGGGAGGAGGGACACTGCGGGTGAATGCACATCATCATGCAGAAAGTCGAATGTCTCACGCTAGAGCAGATGCGGGAGTTCCTAGCGGCCAGCGAAGAGCTGGTTTTCACTCTGTCGGGCCGCGGCGAGATCTACAATCTGGTCGAGCGCACCCTTGGCAGGCAGCAGTATCTCGGGTTGCCCAAGAAAGACAAAGGGGTCGTGCGCCACTATTTAAGCAGGCTGAGCGGACGCAGTCTGCCGCAGATCACTCGCCTGATTGGGCAGTATCGCCAGCAGGGCGCGGTGCGGCTGAGACAGCCGCGGCGGCGGCGTTTTCCGGTCCGCTACACGCCCGGCGACATCGCCTTGCTGGCAGCAGCCGACGCGGCGCACGAAGGGCTCTCGGGCCCGGCGGTGCGGCGCATTCTGTGGCGGGAATACAACGTCTATCACAAGGAGGCCTATCAGCGGCTGGCGGAGATTTCTTCCTCCCACATCTACAACTTGCGGCGCGGGGCGGCCTATCGCCAGCACCACGTCCATCACACCAGCACCCGCGCCCGCGCCGTGGGCATTGGCGAGCGCCGCAAGCCCGACCATCGCGGCCGGCCGGGCTACTTGCGGGTCGATACCGTGCATCAGGGCGACACCTCCACCCGCCGGGGGCTCCACCATATCAACGCCGTCGACGCGGTGACGCAGTGGCAGACGGTGGGCTGCTGCCAGACGATCTCGGAATCGCATTTGATCCCGGTTTTAGAGGCCATGCTGCATCAGTACCCTTTCCGCATCGAGGGGTTTCATTCCGACAACGGCTCGGAGTTTCTCAATTACCGGGTCGAGAAATTGTTGAACAAACTGCTGGTGGGGGAGTTCACCAAGTCGCGGGCGCATCGCACAACCGACAACGCGTTGGTCGAGGGCAAGAATGGGGCGGTGGTGCGCAAACACATCGGACACGAACCGATCGGAGCCGAGCATGCCGAAGAGTTTCAGCGTTTCTACATGGCCGAGTTCAATCCCTACTTGAACTACCATCGCCCTTGCGGATTCGCCACCGTGGAGGTGGACGGGAAGGGCAAGCGGCGGCGCCGCTACCGGCTCGGAGACTACCGCACGCCCTACGAGAAGCTGCTTTCGCTCGATCAATGGGAAAGCTACTTGAAGCCCGGCGTCACGGCTGCTTTTCTGGAGCAGCAAGCCGGCCGGATGAGCGACACCGAGTGTGCGCTGCGGATGCAGCGGCGCAAGAGAGAACTGCTGGCCGCGAGCCGCTCGCGGTGGTAGGAGGGCACCGCGCAGCCGGGACCTTCGCTCGCCCTCCGGGCTCCCTGCGGCCCGGCTGCGCGCGGAGGGAAACGGCGGCACGGGGTGAGAGCAAACCCATGGACAGAAACGTGGCCGCGGACCTGGAGTACGCTCCAGATGAGCGTCCCCCTGCGCCCTCACAGCCCCCTCGCCCCTGCCCCCTAGAAAGGAGATCGCTACCCACCCCTGCACCCTTACCCACCCAGACCCGTTTCAGGATCATTCTTGGATTGGAAAATGCTGGGTCGCCGGCAAGTGGACAGAAACGTCCGCTCCTTTCACCGCCCCTGCCCCCTAGAAAGGAGATCGCTACCCACCCCTGCACCCTTACCCACCCAGACCCGTTTCAGGATCATTCTTGGATTGGAAAATGCTGGGTCGCCGGCAAGTTTCACCGCTCCTTTCACCGCTCAGGGGTAAGTTGAATCGCCGGCGCCATAGCTGCTACGATGGCGCTTTCATTCCAACAGCAGAGAGTTCATGCGGCAAATTGAATGGGTATTGCGAGTTGCCATGTTTGGCGAGTTTCTGGGGCATGGCGTTTTCGCTTATCAGGCGGTTCCTCACTTTCAGTGGCTCCTCTCGAAATCCCTCGGCGTGCCGGTGCAAACGGCGGCGGCGATGCTGCCGGCGATCGGCGTGATCGATTTCGTGGTCGCGGGGCTCGCTCTTGTGAAGCCGGTCCGGGCGGTCTTGCTCTATGCCGCCGTGTGGGGTTTTCTCACCGCCCTCGCGCGGCCGCTGGCGGGCGGTGAAATTTGGGATTTCGTCGAGCGCTGGCCGAATTGGGGCGTGCCGCTGGCGCTTCTCTACGTTCGCGGCGTGCCGGCGGCCGCGCGCGACTGGTTGCGCTGATCGGCGGGCGGTTTCTCCAGCTCGAGCAATTGCAATGTCGGACTGTGAATTAAGTCCTCGATTTCCTGCTCCTCGAAGCGCGGCAGGCCCGTGCCCTCGACCATCTTGTTCAGGTTTCTCAGTGCCTCGATGCTGGCCCCGGACGTAGTAAACGGGAAGTCGGTTCCGAACAAGAGCTTGTCCCACACTCCGTATTCCTTGGCCAGCATGAGCCCGTTGAAAAACTGCCAGGGGCGGTAGTGCAGGGCGGAGATATCGGAGTAGAAGTTCGGCT
This sequence comes from Bryobacterales bacterium, assembly GCA_965238045.1. Taxonomy (GTDB): domain Bacteria; phylum Acidobacteriota; class Terriglobia; order Bryobacterales; family UBA6623; genus CBDEGU01. The sequence goes on from CBDEGU010000008.1 coordinate 315,391, forward strand.
GCTTGCGAATCATCACGATCGTGTCTTCCATCCAGGGATGCCCCAGGTGGGCGATGACCATTTTCAAGTCCGGGAACTGCATCGCAACGTCTTCGAGCAAGATGGGCAGCGAGTACTTCAGGGGCGCCTTGGTGGGAAACGTCGTCCCCTGGTGAATCATGATCGGAAGGTTGTAAGCTTCGCAGAATTCGTAGACCGCCATCATGCGGTTGTCGGTCGGGTGGATGTTCTGATAGACCGGTCCGATTTTCACGCCGCTTAGTTTGAGGTTGCCGATGGCATGTTCGAGCACATCGCGTACCTTGTCGCAGGTCGGATCGACGGCGGCGAATCCGATGATTTTATCCGGATGCTGGTCGCGGTAGTCGGCGATGTATTCGTTCGGCGTCATGATTCCGGAATGCTGGGCGCGCATGCCGAAGACGATCACCTTGTCGACGCCGTCCATGGCGGCGAAGTGGCGTTCGGGCGGAACGTGCAAGTCAATCTTCTTGCCGCGCGCGCGTGCCTGGGCTTCCTCGACGACGGCGTCGGTCAAGTGCCCCGGGTATTCCCAAATATGGCTGTGGCAATCAACGATCATGGCTGTCCCCTCTCGTGCCCCATTGTATACTGCGGGTTCGTTCTTTACGAGCGCTCCGGCTTCCCGTGTCTCTGCTCGTCCGTCCCGGCTCCCCGATGTCCATGAAGCGGTCTCCCGTTTTGCAATACCTGGTCATCGTGCTGGTGTCGGCGCTTCTGGCGATTGTGCTGGCCGAGGCGTATCTTTCCCACCGCGCTTCCTCCCGGCTCACCCTGCCTTTCTACAACGAACTGTACCCCTATGTCATGTTCCGGCCTCATGCCTCGACGACCTATGAGACGGGCGACACCCATGAGATGTCGCATCACACCCGCCGCATCCTGCACTACACCAACGCCGATGGATTTCGTGTCGCCTCCCCCGGCTACCAGATGCCGAGACAGAAACCCGCCGGCCAGCTGAGAGTCGCGTTCCTGGGGGCTTCCGCGGTCCAGCTCGGCAGTACATTCGAGACCACCTTGCCTGGGTCGATGAAGACGTTTCTTCAGAACCGCTTTCCCGGTCGCGACATCGAAGTCATCAACGCCGCCATTCAGTCGTGTGTTTCGCGCCAGTCGATCGCCCATCTGGTCTTTACCGTAGCCGATTACTCACCCGATATCGTCGTGTTCTATGACGGCGTGAATGATATCGGCCTGCCGCTGACCTATGAATCGCGGCCGAACTTCCCCTACAATTTCCAGACCATGACCGAGGCCTGGGATGCCTATCGCGAGCAGCACCAGGCGACACTGTGGCGATTGATGCTCGATCGCAGCCGCCTATTCGCCGCCTTGAAAACGCGCTGGAGCGGCCACGCGGGCGCGACGACGGCAACCACCGTCGTGCTGGGGCTCAACAAAGCGCCGAACGCGGTGACCGCCCAATTCGTGACCGAAAATCCCGATTTCGTTCGCGAGCACATCGCCGCCTACCTCACAAATTGGCGGCAATTCATTGAGCTATCCAAGGCCTTCGGCTATAAACCGGTCTGCGTGCTGCAGCCCACCGGCGGGCTCGAACCTGGCTATGCCCTGCCGCTGACGATGCGCGATTTTCATCTCACCGAAGAGAACGCGCTGCGCTGGATGGAAGCCTTTTCGCTGCTCTATCAAGAAGCAGACCGCCAGATCGAAGACTTGCGAGCGGAATATCCGGAAGCCGTCTTTCTGAATCTCAGAGACTATCTCAGCCCGGCGAAGGATTACTATTGGGATCTGGTCCACGTCTACGATGAGACGAACATGAAGCTGGCGGAGAGAATTTATCAGGATATGGGCGATTTTGTCTCCGCTGCCGCGGACGAGGCAGCCGCTTACGCGCCGGCCGGACGGCGCTAGCCCGTATTTCTCACCACCTGACGGCCGAAGTACGCGATAGGCCCGCCATTACTTCGTTGCGCTTGCTCGCCGTGCTCAACGTACTGTCAAGTACGCCTGCGCTCGTCAAGCGGCGCGCGCCTCGTACTGGCGGGCCTCTCACGCACTTCGCCCGGCCACGTGGTGAGAAAAGCGGGCTAGGAACGAGACCAGCGGCTGGGATCGATGCCCGGCGCCTCGCGGGGCATGTTCGGCGGCTTGTTGCCAACATCAACGTCCGCCTGGCGCAGATTACGATCGCCCAGGTACGGCCGGACATTCGCCGGCAGCCGGACTACTTCGGCCCGATCCCAGGGCTCGACTTCAGCCAGCGGGCCGGCCCAGGCGGGGCGATAAGCCAGCGCCAGCAGCTCACGCGGCCGGTCGCCGCGGTTGGGGCAGTTGCCGTGAAAAACCTTGTAGTTGATCAAAACCGCCGAGCCGGCCTTGGCGGTGACGATGACCTGCTCGGGATGGTCCTCATACCGCAGGTAAGGGTTGGCATCGGAATGCAGTGATAAATGTGAGCGCGGGATCACGCGAAAGGGCGAAACCTCGGGCGTCAAATCATCCAGGTAATAGAGAACGCGAATCATGACCGGACAGGTGTGCTTGGCGCCGAAGATGGCCGATCCGTAGGGCTGGCCGTCCGTGTGGAAGCTGACGCCGGGATGCCCGGGCTCGGAGCGAGCATAGTCGTAGCTCATGAGGATCAGCCGGTCACCGAACAAGTGTTCCAGAAAGCCAGTCAGAGGCGGATGAGCGATTAAGCCGGTGATGGCGCCGCCTTGAAACTGGACCGCGGGACAACCCCTCTGGCGGGGGCTATAGTCCACCGTACGGGTTTCGAGTTTCGCGGTTTCCGCTTTCAGGCGAGCAACATGGGCGGCGTCGAGCAAACCGGGCCACACCAGGTAGCCTTCAAGCTCGAGCTGCCGGACACGCTCGCCGAAGGTGAGTCCCAGCCAGTCGCGATCGCCGGAAACCAGCGGAGTATTGGATGTCGAGGTCGCGTCGCTCATGGCGGGCCTTCGGGTCGAATGGCTCGAGCCGCAGCCATCCGAGGCGTCACAGGGCGCCTGAGGTTAAACCCTGGAGTTACACCCTGGGCTTACAGAGGCTGTGCCGTGATCTTAGCAGGAACGATAGCGGAAACAGTCGGTCGTATGGTCGTTGACCATGCCGGAGGCCTGCATCAAGGCATAGCAGATGGTCAATCCGACGAAGCTGAATCCGCGCTTCTTCATGTCCTTGCTGAGCGCGTCGGACTCGGCGCTAGTGGCGGGGAGCTCTTCCATGCTTCGCCAACGGTTGCGAATCGGCTTACCGCCAACAAACCCCCAGAGATAGGCGTCCAGGCTGCCGAATTCGCGCTGGACTTCGAGAACACAACGCGCGTTCTTGACCGCCGAGTTGACCTTAAGCCGGTTGCGCACAATGCCGGGGTTGGAGAGAAGTTTTTCAATCCTTGCCGGACGGTAGCGGGCGACTTTCTTGATTTCGAAATTGTCGAAGGCCTTTCGGTAAGCGTCGCGCTTCTTGAGAATCGTGAGCCAGCTCAATCCGGCTTGCGCGCCGTCGAGCACCAGGTGTTCGAACAGCAGCCGGTCGTCGTGAACCGGCACTCCCCATTCGGTGTCGTGATATTCATCGAGCAACGGTGCGTTGGCCCAGGAGCAGCGGATGATTTCTGTCTTCTTCGATCGAGGCATGAACCCTCCAGCCCAGGCCGGCTCGCATGACCCCACGGCCGCCAGGGCCGAAGCATCATAGTGACACACGAACACGTGGAGATGGAACTTGGCTGGAAAGCGGCGTCTCGGTGACGATTGACCCTCCCGCAAGGCCTTGATACACTGAGCTTTTCACAAGAGGAATGACGGAGCCGCCGGAGTTTTGCTTCGCGCGGGCGCGGCCGTTAGTTGTCAAGCAATGCCAAAGAGAACGTTTCAACCGAATCGGCGGCGCCGAGCCAAGGTGCATGGCTTTCGCGCCAGGATGAAAACTGCCGGGGGACGGAAGGTTCTGTCGAACCGACGGGCAAAGGGCCGGCATGTGCTCACCGTCAGTTCCGAGCGCTGAGGACGGAGTTCATCCTCGGGCCGGACCCCAGCGTTTTCCAAGGTCCCGGCGCCTTCGTCGCAGAGCCGATTTCCAAAAAGTCTACAACGAAGGTATACGGCTGTGCGGTCCGCTGTTCACGGCTTTTGTCAGGAAGACGGGGACGCCGGACGCCGGACGGGTCGGCCTTACCACGCCGAGGGCGATTGGGAACGCGGTGGCGCGGAACCGTGTCAAGCGCCGGCTGCGGGAGGCGGTTCGCCTCCACTGGGCAGGTCTTCCGCCCGGGCACGAAATCGTCCTGCATGCCCGGCGCCAGATTCTCGATGCCGTTTGGCCGAAGCTTGAGGCCGAAGTCAAGCGAATTTTTCATGCAGCAGGCAGACCGACAAAGCCACCAGCCAGGCACCGAAATAGGCGCTGACGACTTCTGCTCCCACACTCTTGGACAGAACACCATTGGCCAGAACGCTGCCGTGCTTTGCCTGCTATTCTACAAAGCGTCGATATCGCCGCTGTTCCCCACGTTTTGTAAGTTCCATCCGACTTGCTCGATGTACGCCAAGGAAGCGATCGAGCGCCATGGCGTCGCGCGGGGACTCTCGCTGACCCTGCGGCGGCTGTTGCGCTGCCGCCCGTTTTCGCCTGGCGGTTTCGATCCTGTGCCCGATGCCTGAACAAACCGACGAACAATTTATGCAGCGGCGTTTGCTGATCGCCTCCGTGCTCTCGGCGGCGGCGCTGACGCTCTATCTGTTCACGGGGGGGAGCATGGGGCCCAGACCGGCTCCGCCCGAGCAGCAGACGGGCACGGCAGAGCCCGGCGCCGGGCAGAGCGGCGCCCCCAAGGCCCTTGCGGCGCCGGTAACCCAGACCTCGACCCAGTTTTCGGATACCGCGGCAACGGCCGCTGCCGTCTCCGGCGACCGGAAAGTTGGCACAGCCGAACAGGAAATCGTCATCGAAACCGAGACGTACAAGGTTACCTTCTCCAGCCGTGGAGGGGTGGTCAAGAGCTGGATTCTCAAGAATCTTGTCAACGCGGCGAAAGAGCCGCTGGACCTAGTCCACTCGGCGGGCGGGGCCAAGTATGGCTACCCGTTTGCCATGGAGTTGCCCGGCGGCGGAGCGCTCCCCCAGATCAATCAGGCCCTGTTTGTCGTAACCAAGGGTCCGTTCGGCCGGGAGGTCACTTTCGAGTACGCCGATCAAGGCTGGGCGGCGAGCAAGTCGTTTCGATTCGAAGAGCAAGGCTACGTTTTCGAGGCCGACAGTGAGTTACTCAAAGACGGCAAGCCGCTGTCGCATCTTCTTACCTGGAGCGGCGGGTTCGGCGACACGGCGCAGCTTCAGGACGCTCTCTATAGTTCGACCTTTTACTACGATCCCGCCGCGAAAAGCGTGGAACGCAACGATGCCTCGGACGCCGAGGAAAACCGAATTACCGATACCGGCCCCTATCTCTACGGCGGGCTGAACGATCTGTTCTTCGCGGCGGCATTTTTCCCGCGAGAGAGCGGCCGGGAAATTCGCCTGGAGACGTCGGCCATAAAAATTGTGGCGGCCGAGGGAGCGGACGAGGAGATGTTTCCGGCCCTCGGGGTCGGCCAGCAGGAGCGGAACCAGTTCCAGGTTTTTGTGGGACCGAAGAGTGTCGAAGTCCTCTCGGCCGTGCTGCCCGAGCTCAGCCAAATTGTCGATTTCGGCTGGTTCAGCCCGGTCGCGGTACCGATTTTCTCGATGCTGCGCTGGACCCATGACCACGTCGTATCGAACTATGGATGGAGCATCATCTTCGTCACGGTGTTCATCAACTTCGCGATGTTCCCGCTGAAGTGGAAGAGCATGAAGTCGATGAAGAAGATGCAGGAACTGCAGCCACTGGTCAAGCAGATCAATGCGAAGTACAAGGGTCTGAGCATGAAGGACCCGAAGAAGAAGGAACAGAACGAAGAAATGATGGCGCTCTATAAGAAACACGGCGCCAATCCCTTGGGCGGATGCCTGCCAATGATCTTGCAGCTGCCGTTCTTTATCGGCTTCTACACGGTGCTGACGGTGGCCATCGAAATGCGCCACGCCGAATGGCTTTGGGTTCATGATTTATCCACCTACGAGCACATGACGGTGCGGATTTTGCCTCTCGCGATGATGGCGAGCCAATTTTGGCAGCAGGCCATGACACCCACGCCGACAGCGGACCCGTCTCAGGCGAAACTCATGAAATTCATGCCGCTGATGATGGGTTTCCTCTTTTGGGGGTTTTCCAGCGGCCTTGTGTTATTCTGGTTGACTGGCAATCTCGTCGGGGTTCTGCAGCAAGTCATCATGAATCGTTTTTCCCCCGGGACGAAGGTGATCGAGGAGCCCCGAAAGAGTAAGAAAAAGAAGAAAGGCCAGTCTCGCGGCCGGTAATTCCCACTCGCGGGCTCTTGAAAGCATGCCGCATCAGCGATGGACGGCCGACGAAACCCGGCCGAAACTAGATCAGTTTCTTAAGCCCGTGCTGCGCGCGGCGCGCCTGGATCTGGACTATCAGTTAAGCGCGGGCGGCGGCGACCAGAAGTTCATCACGCCGGATCTCACCGTCAGCTTCGAGGGCAAGGACATCGATCTCCTGCTGGCCCACAAGGGCGAGTTGCTGCTGGCGATTGAGCACCTCTGCCTCGAAGCCATGGGCGTGTCACACGCCGACCGCTATCGCGTGATTTTCGACGCCCGCGACTACCGAATCATGCGGATCGATGAGTTATGCCTCAGCGCCGAAACGGCGGCGGAAAAGGTCAAGCGCACGGGCATCCCTTTTAAGTTCAATCCCATGACCTCGCGCGAGCGGCGGATCATTCACCTGGCGCTGCGGGACGATCCAGACGTGGATACCGCCTCGGAAGGCGTGCCGCCGCACCGGCACGCGGTCGTGCGCGCGGCCGGAAAACACTAGCGGAGCGAACCTCCATCGAGTTGTCTTTTTCTCAGCGAGCGGCTGGCGTGGCCGGTCCCGGCGATACGATCGTCGCCATTGCGACGCCCGCCGGCCGGGGCGGCATCGGCGTCGTTCGGCTGTCGGGTTCTCTCTCGCGCGCCATTGCCGGCAGCCTGATTCGGACGGCCGGTGAGGCAGAGCTCAAGCCCCGCCGGGCGGTGATGGGGGATCTTCTCGATCCGGAAGGGCGAGTCGTCGACCAGGTCCTCGTCACGCTATTTGAAAGTCCTCACTCCTACACGCTGGAAGACGTGGTGGAGATCTCTTGCCACGGCTCGCCGGTGATCCTCGGATGCGCGGTCGAACGCGCGATCGCCGAGGGCGCCCGGCTGGCCGAGCCGGGCGAGTTTACCCAGCGCGCCTGGCTCAACGGGAGGATAGATCTCACGCAAGCCGAAGCCGTCCGTGATCTGATCGAGGCCACGACGCTCTACCAAGCACGGGTAGCTGTACAGCAGGCGAGTGGTGCGCTTTCGGCGCGACTTGCTCCGCCGAAAAAACAGTTGCTCGACCTGATTGCCCTGCTCGAAGCCGGGATCGATTTCGCCGAGGATGATCTCGATGTCGCCTCAAAACAGGAGATCCTCACCCGGCTGAGGCCTCTCGAATCGGCCTTCGGGCGACTAGCGGAGAGCTATCGCTACGGCAAGGTCATTCGGGAAGGAATCACGATGGCGATCCTGGGCCGGCCCAATGTCGGCAAGTCGAGCTTGTTCAACCGGCTGCTGGAGCAAGACCGTGCTATCGTCACGCCCGTGGCCGGCACGACGCGGGACGCGCTGGCCGAGTACTGTTCCATCGGCGGAGTACCGGTGCGATTGATGGATACGGCCGGCATTTGCGCCACGGGGGACCTGGTCGAAAGCAAGGGCGTGGAAAAGAGCTACGAGGCGCTCGCCGGCGCGGAATTGGTCGTCGTCGTGATCGACCTATCGCAACCGGTGAATTCCACCGATCTTGAGTTGTTGGAACGAGCCCGTGAGACAGGGCGCTGCCTGCTGGTAGGTAACAAGAGCGACTTGCAGCGAATCGCCCAGATCGATGAATCTTGTCTGCCCGTCTCCGCTCTCGACGGCACGGGCATCGCCGAGTTGCGAGAGCGGATTCGCGAGATGGCGATTCCCAGTTCCGAGGCGGACTCCGAGAGCGGCTGGATCACCAACATTCGTCACCAGACCCTGCTGCGTGAATCGCTGACTGCGCTCGGCCAAGCCCGAGAAGCCGCCCGGAACGACGTGCCGCATGAGATGCTGCTGCTCGATCTTTACTCCGCGTTGCGGCCCGTCGACTCGATCACCGGGGCCACGACCACCGAGGACATTCTCGAGAATATTTTCTCCACGTTCTGCATCGGCAAGTAGCTCTACAATAAGGCATGCGAGCTGTAGTTCACGTGAGTTTCAAGAAAACCGTTCTCGATCCTCAGGGACGCACGGTTTGTTCGACCCTCAACAATCTGGGATACAACGGCGTCGCCTCGGTTCGGCAAGGGAAATATTTTGAGATTGAGCTGAGCGGGGACTTATCGTCCGAGAGCGCGCGTCTCGAAGTGGAGCGCATCGCCAGGGACGTCCTGGCGAACCCGGTCATTGAGGAATACGAGATCGAAATGCAAGGGTAACGCACATGTGCGGCATCGTCGGTTACATCGGCCCGAACGAAGCGGTTCCGATCATCCTGGATGGTCTTCGGCGGCTAGAGTACCGCGGATATGATTCGGCCGGGATCGCGGTCGGCAACCACGGCAGCGAATTGATGATCCGCCGGGCGGCGGGCAAGCTGCGGAACCTCGAAGAGGTTCTCCGGCTGGAGCCGATCGAGGGCAACCACGGCATCGGACACACCCGCTGGGCGACCCACGGGCGGCCGACCGAGGAGAACGCCCATCCGCATCGCGACCCGAGCGGCTCGATCGTCGTCGTCCATAACGGCATCATCGAAAACTACCTCGCCCTCAAGGCGGAACTCGAGAGCGAAGGGCACGAGTTTCTCACCGAAACCGACACCGAGATCATCGCCCACCTGGTTGAGAAATACAGCCGCGATGACCCGAATCTGGAAAAGGCGCTGTTCCAGGCGCTGCGGAAGATGAAGGGGCTCTACGCTCTGGCTGTGATTTCGCGCCGCGACCCGGACAAGATCGTCGCGGCGCGCTCGGGGCCGCCAGCGGTGATCGGCCTGGGTGAGAATGAGTACTTCGTGGCCTCGGACGTGACCGCGGTGCTGCACCATACCCGCGACATGCTCTTCCTTGAGGACGGCGACGTCGCCGTCCTCACCCCCCGCGGTGTGCGCGTGCTTGACCGCGATGGCGGAACGGCCAGCCGGCCGATGCAGCACATCATGTGGGACCCGGTGATGGCTGAAAAGGGCGGCTACAAGCATTTCATGCTCAAGGAGATCTTCGAGCAGCCCCGCGCGGTCCGCGATACGATATTGGGCCGTATCGGCCGCGGCAGCGGAAAGATTTTCCTTGATGAGATGGACATTACACCCGCCGAACTGGTGGCTGTGAACCAGGTTCGCATCGTGGCCTGCGGTACGTCCTGGCACGCCGGGCTGGCCGGAAAATTCATGATCGAGCGTTTGGCCCGGCTGCCAGCCGAGGTGGACTACGGCAGCGAGTTTCGCTACCGGGATCCGATTCTCGACGCACGCACGCTGACCGTGGTGATTAGCCAATCGGGGGAGACCGCCGATACGCTGGCGGCCCTGAGAGAAGCCTCTGGGCAGGGCTCCAAGACGCTGGCGATCTGCAATGTCGTGGGGTCCATGCTGACGCGAGAGGCGACCGGCACGATTTATACGCACGCGGGTCCGGAAATAGGGGTGGCTTCATCGAAGGCGTTTACCTCGCAACTCACGGCACTCTACATCTTGGCGCTCTACCTGGGACAAATTCGAAACAGCCTGCCACCCGCGGTCCTGCACGACGCGGTGCAGGAACTGGTAACGATACCGGCCAAACTCGAGACAGTGCTGGGAGCTGACGCGCAATACAAGCGGCTTGCCCGGAAGCTCTACCGCTCGCAAGACTTTCTGTTCCTCGGACGGGGCATTCACTATCCCATCGCGCTCGAAGGCGCGCTGAAACTCAAGGAAATCTCTTACATTCACGCCGAAGGCTATCCAGCGGGCGAAATGAAACATGGCCCCAACGCCTTGATCGACGAAGATCTGCCGGTCGTCGTACTGGCCACGCATCAAGCCGGCGATGTCTCCAGCAAGCTGCGCTACGAGAAGACGCTGGCCAACATCAGGGAAGTCGAGGCCCGCCAGGGTCAGGTGCTGGCGCTGGCCAATGAAGGAGACTCAGCGGTCGCCTCGATTGTCCAAGATGTGATCGAGGTGCCCGAGGCGCCGGAACTTCTGCTGCCGATCCTCGAGGTGGTCCCGCTGCAACTGCTGGCCTACCATATAGCCGTGCTGCGGGGTTGCGATGTCGACCAGCCTCGGAACCTTGCCAAGAGCGTCACGGTGGAATAACTTGGCCCGCCGGTTCAACCATGTTGGGGGCGCGAGCCGCCGGGTTCGCGCGGGCTCCGTATTCTTAGCCCGTATTTCTCACCACCTGACGTCCGAAGCACGTGATAGGCCCGCCATTCCTTCGTTGCGCTTGCTCGCCGTGCTCAACGTACTCTCAAGTACGCCTGCGCTCGTCAAGCGGTGCGCGCCTCGTACTGACGGGTCTCTCACGCACTTCGCCCCTCCACTCCACCGGGCCACGTGGTGAGAAATGCGGGCTGGCGGCGGACTGTCTTGCCGGAAACGCACCTCTAACGAGCACGAAGCTCGGCCAGCAAACCTTGCGAGGGATAGGAGTGCGAAGTTTTCGCCCATCGCAGGGGACGATGGCCGGCCCGGGCTTGCATGAATTGCGTAACGGCCCGCAGCGTTGCGCCGCAATCGATAACATTCGCCCACGGAGCGCGCAAAGGAACCGTCAGCGCCATCTTCCAGCCGTAGACTCGCCACGAACAGGCGCCGCGAACAAGCTGCCGCCAGAGGATCATCACAAGGTTCGCCGACAGCAAACCCAGCAGCGCCGGTTGTTCGCTGAGCAGTTCGCCGAAGTGCCAGCTCCCACCCGTCGATAGCGCCCAGCCCCATCGCGCGGCGCCGTAGCAGAAGATCAGGTTCGCCGCCAGCGACGCCGGATGGCCGAGCAAGCCCTTGCGGTCACGCCAGAGCCAGTAAAGCTGCCCAGCCCCGGCCCGCCACCCAATGGCCGCCCAGGACTGCAAGGCGATGCCGGTCACCCACCGCGCCCGCTGCCGAATCGCGGCGGCTGCGCGTCTGGGGAAGTAAGCTCGCGTCGCCACCAGCTCGCCGCCGTGGCCGGTGGCTGGCGCGTGCAGCAGGGTCTGTGACAAACCGAGACGATGAATGCGCAAGCCGATGGCGTAATCCTCGGTAAGGCTTTCCTCATCGAAAACACGCCTCCCGCCGGCCTTGCGCAACGCATCGAATACTTCACGGCGATACGCCGTGCCGACGCCCGCTGACGGCACGAAACCGCCGAACTGAGCACGCTGACGCAGTTCCTTGACGTGAAATTCGGCGAAGAAATCGCAGTAGGTCCCATGAGTGAACTCGCTCAGCGGCGTGGCGAGCGGGAAGACCGGGACCTGTATCATGTCGTAACGTCGGCTGGCCTCGTCGATGCGGCGCAGGGCGTCGGGATGGATGATGTCCTCGGCGTCATGCTGGAGGATGATGTCGTAGCGATGCCCGATGACGATTTCGTGACGCTCGATTTCTTCGAAGATAGAGTTCAGGCAATCGGCCTTGGTCGTCGGCCCGTCATGCGGGCATACGGCAAATCGAACGTGGCCGAAGCGGGCGGCGACCGCGGCAACCCGCGACTGCGTCGCCTGATCGTTGGGGTAAACTCCCAGCCAAACGTCGTGGCGGGCATCGTCGATCGCCGCGAGATTATGTTTGAGCATCGGCTGGATGACCGAGGCTTCGTCCCAGCAGGGAATCATGATCGCGATGCGGGACGGCATGCCGTCTGAGCGGGGGGATGACCGGGGACAGAGATCCGCGGCCGCGCCTGAGGTGCGCGCGCGAAACCAAAGCAGCAGATAGGAAACGTCTAGAAGAAGATCATCCAGACTGCTCGCAAATACCCAAACGGCGAGGGGCGCGAGAATCTCGGCGGCCAGCCGATCGAGAAAAGCCATCCGATTCTCAGGATAAGATTGCCAAACGTGGATAATTATATCAGTTAACTGAGAAATACGTCGCCCGCTTCGGTATTCTCATGGCGCCCGCAACGACCACGAGGCCGGCACGGCGCCGCGCCGGCTGGCGAGCCCCGGCAATTTCGCGCTAGATTGAGTGTCAACAATGAAAACCGTTCACTGGGGTTTGATTGGTCGTGGCGACATCGCCCGCAAGCGGGTCGCGCCGGCGCTTCGGGACGCGCCCGCGAGCGAGTTGATGGCGGTCTGCCGCGCCCGCGCCGAACTGGCCGAGAGTTTTGCGAGAGAATTCGGCGCCGGCAAGCACTATGCTGACTGGCGCGAGCTTCTGGCCGACCCGGAGATTGACGCCGTCTATATCGCGACGCCGCTTTGCCTGCACGCCGAACAGACGATCGCCGCGGCCGAGGCGGGCAAGCATGTCTTGTGCGAAAAGCCGATGGCGATGTCTGCCGCCGATTGTGACCGGATGATCGCGGCTTGCCGGCAGTCGGGCGTCGAGTTGGGGATTGCCTACTACCGCCACTTCTACCCGGTGCTCGATCGAATCAAGTCCATTGCGGCGTCGGGGGAAATCGGACGGGTCGCCGTGGCGCAAATCAACGCCTTTGAATGGTTCAATCCGCAACCGGGAGAACCGCGATATTGGTTCGTTCAAAAGGACCTTGCCGGCGGAGGCCCGATGATGGATTTCGGCTGCCACCGGATCGAGGTATTCATGAACCTCTTCGGACCCATCACCGAGATGCGGAGCTTTACCGGCAATGTCCTCTTTGAGCGAGAGGTTGAGGACACCAGCGGGGCGTTGTTCCGCTTTGAGAACGGAGCCAGCGGTTCTTTGATGGTCACTCACGCCGCGTTCGAGTCTCAGGATACGCTCGATATTTTCGGAAGTGAGGGCTCGATTCATGTTGCGGCGCTCAACGAAGGCCGCCTGAGCGTACGGACGCGCGAAGGCGAGCGTGAAGAAGTGCATCCACCTCACCTGAACTTTCACCAGCCTCTGGTCGAGGATTTCATTGGCGCGCTTCATGCTGGCCGCCGGCCGCGTGTCGGCGGCGACATCGGCCGCGAGGTGCAGAGGATTGAAGACGCGATTTTCGGTACGAGCCCCGCCGCTGGCACTCTCGATGTTTCTTCTGGACAAAATTCGCGAGCTGGCTGATCGTCATCTGCCAGCCCACATGCGCCACGCCCGGCGTGGCGAAGATCTTGCCAACGATTACCTTCGGCGACACGGCTACCGTATCGTGGCCAGGAACTTTCGCCCGCGTTCTGGAAGGGGGGAAGTGGAGAGAGTGTCCCAATCGTAGTTGAGGGTTTGTAGGGCGGCGGCGTAAAAGAGCGTAAAAGAGCATTGTACTAGGCAGCCTTTGCTGCTGTGGCCTTGGCCGGATTGAGGATGGCGTCGAGCATCCACAGATCCTTGTAACCCATGATCTTGCGGAAGCTTTTCTCGGTATCGAGGAATGCAGCCGTGGCCCAGCGACACACCATGGCCGCGTCCTTCCAGCGGGTCACTCGCCGCGTTCTCCGCCGCACCCCGGCGTTAGGAGACTCGACGATGTTCGTCGTCGCCAGGCAGCGATGCAGCGACGGCGGCGCACCCAGGCGGTTGATGGTGAAACACTCCTCCATGCCTTCGCGCAAACTCACCGCCGCCTCGGGCCAGTCACCCTCGTACCACTGGGCTAGCTTCTCCAGCCGCGCTTGTCCATCTTGGGCTCCCAGCCGCCAGGCGGCCCGGATCGCCGCTTTGGCCTGATCGCGCTCGGCCTTAGGCAGCCGCTCGACGACATTGCGCAGCTTGTGAGCACGGCAGCGCTGCACCGGAACTTTGCCGAAGACCCGCCGCACCGCCGCCCGCAGGGCCTTCGATCCATCGAGCACGAAGAGCCTGTTTTTCTCCGTCGATACTCCCCGCTCGACCATGCCCCTCAGCAAGTCTTCGGCGGCGGCTGTGCTCTCAGTGGCGGCGTGCTGCAATCCCAGCACATGTTTGTTGCCCTGACGGTCTACGCCCACCGCTGCAAGCACTACATGATCTGCGAAGATCAAACCGTCCACGTAGATCACCAGCAGATCCAACTCATCCAGGCGCCGCGTGAGCACTTCGTCGATGCTCTTTTCGGCGGCCTCGACTGCCTCCCGGCTGACGGCGGATTTCGACACCCCGGCCGTGCCGGCCATTGCGCCAATCACCCCGGCATAGTTGCGCGTCGAGACGCCCTTCATCAGAATGTCGAGCATGCGCGCGCCGAGGCGTTCGTCGTCCTGCATCGCTTCGTAAGCGGGCACTTTGACCTCGCCGCCGGAGCGTTTGCGCAGTCTGGGTTTGCTGACGCGCAGTTTGCGGTTGCTGAGCTTGACGCGACCGGGCTGGCGGCCCCAGCGGACCACATCGCCGCGGCGCTTCTTGCCGGGCTGGGAAAGTTTTCCACCGGTAACTTGCTGCGCCGACAGTTCCAGCACGGCTTGAATGGCGGCGCGGCCGGTGACGTCGATAACCTCGTCGACGGCTCCGCGGCACTGCTCGACCAGTTCAACCAAGGGCAGCATGAGTTGGGAGTTTTGGCTGAGCAGGCGGGTGAGGTCGTTGGGGCTGACTGGCTGTTGCTTCGCGGAATCCAGAATGTGATATCGTTTCTTCACGGCGGTTCTCCTTTGTGGTGAAAGGTTTGCTCGATTCTCTCAGAGAACCGGGCTTGAGAACCGCCGCCCTTCCACCTTCAACTAGATTCGGGACAATCTCGAAGTGGACCTGATCGGGTGGGACGGCGACCGGCTGGCTTTCATCGAAGTCAAGACGCGTGGCAGCGAGGATTTCGGGCGGCCCGAACGCGCGGTGGACCGCCGGAAGAGCGTTCACCTTGTCCGTTGCGCGGACGACTACATCCGGCGCGCCGGTGTCGATCCCAACCTCGCCCGCTTCGATGTGGTGAGCATCATTCTGGGGGCGGAAGAACCCGAAATCCAGCTCCTGAAAGATGTCTTTTCCCGGCGGTCGATTCGCCGGCGCTGATACCTTTCCGGACGTCGCGAATTCCCGAACAGCTCCATGCCGCGGTCGCGGCATGGAGCAGCGATTTTCCGGGCCTGCCGAACGGCGCGTGATCCAGACAGCACGGCCCGCATGGCTCTTTGCGCTACTCGGGCCAGACCGTCGTCGCGGCCGGCGCGGTCGCCGCCATTGCGTCCGGGGAGTCCTGGTCCGAGGAGTGCTTCGCCAGACCCGGCGAGCCATCCTTAAGCTCGGGAATCTGGATGCGAACGCGCGTGCCGCCGCCGGGCCTACGCTCGATGACCATGTGAGCCTCGTTGCCAAAGAGAACCCGCAACCGCTCTTGCACGTTGCTGACGCCGATTCCGCGGCGAAAAACATCCGCCATCACCTCGGGACGGATGCCCACGCCGTCGTCTTCGAGTTCAATCTGCAGACGCGAGCCCTGCACCGCGGCGCGGAGCCAGATCGTGCCGCCGCCGATCTTCGGGCTGATGCCGTGCTTGATGGAATTCTCGACAATCGGCTGCAGCAGCATGCTCGGCACGAGCAGGTCGAGCGTGTCGCTGTCGATCTCCTTGACGATTTTCAGCTTGTCGCCGAAACGCACGACTTCGATGCCCAGGTATCCGTCGATGAACGAAAGTTCCTCGCGCAGCGAAGCCAGCGCCTCCTGCTTGCGCAGCAAACGCCGCAAGATGGCCGAGAGTTTGAAAATGAGTTCGCGCGCCGTCTCGCGGTCGCTGCGGATCAGCGAGGCGACCGAATTCAGCGTATTGAACAGGAAATGGGGATTAATCTGGCTCCTCAGCGAGGCCAGGCGCGCCTCGATCAGCAAACGTTGTTGTTCCTCGATCTTCCATTCGTTCCGTGTGTTGTTCCAAATCTTGAGCGTCAGCCCGATGCACAGGATCGTGGAAAAATAGACCAGTACGACGATCGCGGGGCTGTGCGCCTTTCCCGGATCATGAAGCACAAAGAGCCACTCGCGATCCGCGAAGGCTTGTCCGAGACTTGATCGAATAAACTCGATGGCAACGCAAGCGACGAAAAAAAGCATCTGAAAAGCGCCTTGCTGGGAGCGCAGACGGCGAAGACGCCAACTCGAAACCGTGAATGGATAGAACGGTGTGAATCGCCAGATTTCTTCCGGATGGGGCGCGATGTCGCGAATCAGTCCCCCCAGAGCTCCAACACCGGCCATGAGGGGCAGGGTTGCCCATTCATGCGGCGCCAGCACCGTAGCCGGAATCGCGACCAGCGCTCCGCAGATGCCGCCCGTGACGTAGCCGCCGACCAGTCCAGAGACGAAGGCTCCCTCCAGGCCCAATTCCGCCGCTTCATAGCCAAGAACTTGGCTATGGCGGACGAGACTGCCGGTGGCGAACACGAGACCGAAGAGCAGGCCAAGTTGCAAGCGCTGATGGATCGTCCGGCTCTCGCGCAGCAGCATCTTCTTGGCGAAGGACCAGCGCAGCAGCAGGCTGGCCATCGCCGCGATGACCGCGATCTTGACGAGCAAACTGACGAGCAGAAGTTGTTGTTCGTTCACTGTGCTGCCCTACACCGTTCCCGCCCGGCCACATCTCGCTTCGGCGGCGCGCCGGGATCGGTGGCCGCGACGGCAGGAAATGGTGTTCCTTATAATGATAGTACCTGTACCGGTTCCCTCGGCCCTTGTGCGAAGCAGCATTCTAGAAGCAGCCCCATCATGAGTACCGAACCTGAACCGGTCACGGCGACCGCCGTCGAAAAGATTGCCGACGCCGACTTCCCTTGCCTCTTCGGGAATTTCCGCATCCTGGGCTTCCGCGCCCTCGGCCACGACAGCGGCAGCGATGAGATCGTGGCGCTGAAAATGGGGGATTTCCAGCATGCCGAACGCCCACCCCTGGTGCGAATTCACTCCCAATGCCTTACCGGAGAGGTATTTCACAGCCTGCGCTGCGATTGCGGCCAGCAACTCGACCTGGCTCTGCGCAAGATCGCCGAGGAAGGCTTAGGCCTGCTGATCTACGACCCTCAGGAAGGCCGCGGCATCGGACTGCTCAATAAGCTCCAAGCCTACCAGTTGCAAGACGAAGGCGCGGACACGGTCGAGGCCAACGAGCAACTAGGATTCGGAGCCGATGAAAGAAATTACGACCTGCCAATAGCGATTCTCCACTATTTGGGTCTCCGCCGCGTCCGATTTCTCTCGAACAACCCCGCCAAGGTGCGGGCCCTGGAAAAAGCCGGAATCGAAGTCACCGAGAGAGTGCCCTGTGAAATACCAAGCAGCGAGCGAACCGCGGACTATTTGCGGACGAAGAAAGAAAAACTCGGTCATCTCCTCGAAGGGATCTAGAATCTCGCTCCCGCGAATCCGCCGCTGCAAAACACGCGGTCCAAGGCCATCCTTCCATGAAAGCGCGCGCAGCGACCTGCTGCGCCCTCCCGCGCAGCGCTGGCGCTAGCAGCCCGTCCTCACAGCGCACGCCCGATTGCGCCGACGCGGCTGAGTCCAGCCGGCAGCGCCTCGGCGGGCCTCTGCCTCATTTCGCGATCCCTCATCGAGTGATTCTTCTCGAGCATGTTCCTCTCGAGACATTGACCCGCCGCCCTCTGCCGGTTAAGAATAGTCGGGACAAGGAGGCAACATGTCTGACAAGAATTCATCCCGGCGCGACTTCATGAAGACTTCCTCGGCGGCCGCGGCGGCCGCGGCCACAACGGGCGCGGCCCAGGCAGAGGGCACGCAGGCCCCGGCCGGCGTCGAATCCGAGACCGTGCGGGCCGGCGAATGGCCGGCGTCCCGCCCGCTCAAGAAAAAGGTGCTTTGGAATGAGCTCGCCCGTAGCGAGTTCCCTGAGCGATTAGAGAATGATCCGGTGGTGATCTTGCCGATCGGATCGCTCGAGCAGCACGGCCCGCATTGCCCCGTCGATATGGATATCAGCATTCCTTATCACATCGCCGTGGCTACCGCCGAAGGGATCGACGACTTCCCCGTCGTGGTCGGTCCCCCGCTTTGGATCGGGTTTACGCACTACAACATGGGCGGCTACGGCACGATCACCGTGCGGCTCGAGACCTTCATCGCCGTCCTCTCGGATGTCTGCCGCAGCATCAAGGCCAATGGATTCGAGCGTATTGTCCTCATGAACGGCCATGGTGGCAACGTCGCGCCGGTTACGGCGGTCGCCAACAAGCTGGCCCAGGAAGATATCATGACGCTGAGCTTCCCCTATTGGAATCTTGTCGCCCAAGAGATGCGCGACTGGTCGACCGCCGACGGGCGCGGACCGGGCCATGCCGGCGAATGGGAGACCGCGTTGCAGATGTACCTCAGGCCGCACTTGGTGCATGAGGACCGCCTCGAGGCCGGGCAGGTGCGCTGGCCCTACAGTCCGGCGGTTCGCAAATACGCCCACGTCCCCGAGCGCCGCCGGGAAAGCCCCAACGGCTCGATGGGAAACCCCTTCGCGGCCACGCCGGAAAAAGGAGAGCGGATTTTCGGCCTGGCGGTCGAGCGGCTGACCGCCATGATCCGCGAGTTTCACTCGACCCCCGTGCTGCACTACACCGAGTTCGGCAGCGACGCCGACGTCCTGCCGACGCTGTACTAGTTGGAATGATAGGCTGACGGTCCCCCGGAAGCCGCAATACCGCTAAGCGTGCGTGGCCCATGCGCCTGTTGTGTTTTCCTCCGGCGCATGGTCGCGTATCAGCCGGATGCCGCCGAGCAGCGGAGCTTCGCCCTTGCGCCAAAGCCCCACCAGCACCATCTGGCGGTAAACATCCAGCCAAGCCTCAATGAGTTCCGTGACTACTAAACAGACGTCACCATCGGAGTGCCGACGCCCGATCCAGGCGCGAAGGCCTCTGAGCGCGTTGCTGGGCCAGGTTGCTATCGCCGAACGTCTCGAGCGATACATGCCGCGGCGTCGAGTCCCCTCGCGATACAACCCTAGCTGGACAACGAAAATGAACGACGCGGCTTCGATCATTTCTGGAAGCAGCGCTCGGTGAGCATCTTTCCCTGAGTCAACCTCGGACACTAGTGTCACCCACTGTGCCCGTTCGCACGAGTTTCTTAAGGCAACAACAAAGTGGTCGAAGTCGGCGTTGAGGGCTGGGTCGTGGGAGAGGGCGACATTGAGCGTATGGGCTAGGTCGATGTCTAGGTAGTGGATGTAAGCTAAGTCGACACCGAGATCGGAGTCGAGTTCGAAGGCGCGAGTGAGGTCGAGGGCGAGGCCGCTGGCGAGGTCGTGGGCGCGGGCGACGGCACGGGCGAGAGCAAGGGCGCGGGCAAACGTGACCGCAGCGCGGGCGCCGGGACGGAACGCCCTGATCATGCGCAATCGATCCTCGGCGATCGCTACGCCAAACGACTCGTTCTCGATTCTCTCGATCGCTTTTCGGACCTCGGCCAGTCGCGCGGGGTCTGGACCCGTGAGTTGCCCGTTCGAGGTTGCCCATCCCGGGCCGGCCGGCGCGCATGGTTCAAGCAGTTCGGCCTCGTGATTGGTCGCTTGCCGATAGGCGTGTCCGCTGGCGCTTGTCTCATTCAGCCACTCGCAAAAGCGGTCGCCGTGCCAGGCTTCCACGCCCGCGATCGGCTCTTTCCCCATCCCGGCCGGGAACCGATCTCCATACCAATGCAGCGGCTTAAGTCGCTGCCCGTCGCAGCCTTGGCGGTCGAGAAACAACTGATACTCCGCATTCGTAAGCAGAGTACGATCCGCCGAGCGCCGTTCATCGACCACCACCATGCTTCGCAGCCGCATACGCAGCAGTGCCTGTGCGCAAACCCTCCAACGCTCGGGATCCTCGACACCCTGGTCCACGATTTCATCAAGCCGACGGCGGACGGTCCCCTCGGCCTCTTGCATCTCCTCGCGGCATTCGAGAGCCAGTACCAACTTCTCTAGCTCTGGAGGATCGTCGCTCAGGCACGCTTCCAGGATCGGCGTCGCGTCGGCTTCGGCCGCATAGAGCCTGATCGTCTCGTGCCAATACTCCGCCCCGACATGAGCGATCAGATCGTCCTGCAGATGGTTCTCCCGGCAAAAAACCGCGGCCAAGTACTCCTGAAACGTCTTATGGGCGAATCGCCACCGGCCTGCTTCAGCCTCCAAGAGCAAACCGCTCGAACTCTCGATCAGCTTGCAGAATTCTTGTGCGGAAAGCCCGGGGCAAACGCGTGCGAGATCGTCGTGAATCGCTGTTTGGGCGTCGGCGGTCGAGATTTCTCGCTGGCCTTGCCGCATCAGATGCCAGGCAAGCGGCTGTAAAACACGCTTCTTCTGCGCCGGTGTGAGATTGTGGGGCTCGGTCACGCTGGCGCTGGCGTGACGTTTCCCGAGAAAGACATCGCAGATCTCGCGGTATAGCTCGACGCGTCTGCCCGGCAGCTCACTGCGATAGCGGTGTACTGTTGCGATCATCGTCAGCAGCAGGGGATTGACGGCGAGATCGGTCAGCGTTTCCGATCCGCGCAGCCGCCCGAGCAGCTCCTTCGCTCCCCGGGCGGCTAGGTCCCGCACGCCCTGGTCTTCCTTGCCGTGAGCGATGACTTCGTTGGCCAAATACCACTTATTGACAAACTGCGTGACCTGCCCGGCATCCAACAGCTTCACCTCCAGCGAGTCGACTCCGGCGAGCGGGTTGTTACGGTAGCCAGCGGGCCGGGAGGTCAACAGAAACAGGTTGCCCGGGTAGGAGCCGATTTGTTCCTCGACCCACCGAACGACCGCCTTCCGCTCTGTCTCGTCCGCTACCTCATCGAGCCCGTCAAGAAGTACAAGGCAGCGACCGCTGCCAAGCTGCTTGCCGAACCAGCCCTCGGGCAAGGGTTGTTTGAGGTTCTTGATGATCTCGCTGTTCGCAATCGCGTTTTCGAGCGAGTAGTTTTCATCCGTGCGAATCGCCGCCGCGTGGCGGCGCAGGTACAGCAGAAAAGGCAGCCGGGCGGGCGCCTTCTTCGCATCGGGGTGCTTTCCGCGCAGGGTGGACACCAAGGCGAGATGCTTGAGCAACGTCGTTTTCCCGCAGCCCGGTGGTCCGATGATCGCCAGGCTGCGGCCGGTCCCGAGAAAGTCCCAGATGTCGTGGGAGCCCTCACGCAACGGGGCGGGCAGTGGCTCGATCGCGGCGGCGCTCACGTTATGGAGCGGAGCCGGATCGACCCGCAATTCGACAAAAACACGTGCCAGTTCGAGCGCATACTGTCCCTGCGTCGGCAGCCCTTTGACGTCGAAATCACGGCACTGGAAGTAGAGGTGTTTCAGATATTGTCTTCTAGGGCGAGAGACGATGGACTGCACGTGATAATCGATCCAGGCCGCCACCGCATCGAGCCAAGGTTTTTCGAGGCGCCTCCAGACACCCGCCAGCAAGGTGCAGGCCACGACCATGAGTTCGTAGAAAACGAAAACGGCAAAGGCCCAGATAGGCTGCTGTTTGGCGAATTCAGCCAGCGTATCCAGCGTAAATGCCGCAGGTCCCCCCAGCATCGCGGCAATCGTGGCCAGCACGGCCCAGGGTACGGGTTTTCTATGGTTGTCGGATGCTGGCATAGAGTCCCTGGGTAATAAGTGGCTCCATTATATGGAAGTACTGGGATATTGTCGCTGCTCTTTTTGCAAAGGTACGAGCGCCTCCCGCTTCACCCTAGGTGAGAATACGGTTCTGAGTGGTGGGCAAGCGTGACTCGTTTGCAGACTCGCTTGACGGCTTGGGAGGGGCCTGGCGAGGGGTTCAGGTGACAGCTAGCGTAGCTCAGATTCGAAAACGAAACCAGCAGTGTCGCACTCGATGCTACACTGACATTTGGCCCTGCAAGATCCGGCTCCCGCCTTGAAATTTGGCGTCGTTTTGTTCCCTGGTTCGAACTGCGACCACGACGCTGTGTACGCCCTCCGGCACAATCTCGGCCAGCAAGCGGACCTGGTTTGGCATGAGTCGGAAGACCTTTCCGGACTCGACGCCGTCCTGTTGCCGGGCGGTTTTTCCTATGGCGACTACCTTCGCGCCGGTGCCATTGCGCGCTTTTCGCCTGTGATGGGCGCGGTGAAGAAGTTCGCCGCCGTCGGCGGGCTCGTCATCGGCATTTGCAACGGCTTTCAGATCTTGGTCGAAACCGGTCTGCTGCCCGGAGCGCTGGTAAGAAACCGCGGACTTCGCTTTGTCTGCCGGACGGTGCATCTGCGCGTGGAGACTTGCGCGTCCCCGTTTACCCAAACATGCAGTCCGGGCGAGATTCTCGCGGTTCCCATCGCGCATGGCGAGGGCTGCTACTACGCCGACGATGAGACTCTAAAACGGCTGGAGGACGAAGAGCGGGTTGCTTTCCGTTACGTGACCGCCGCGGGCGAGGCAACGCCGCAAGCCAACCCCAACGGCTCGCTCGAAAACATCGCCGGGATTCTCAACGAAGACAGAAACGTGCTTGGAATGATGCCCCACCCCGAGCGGGCGGCCGACCTCGCGATGGGGTCCGACGACGGCCGGAAGGTGTTCGAGTCGATGGTCGCGGCTCTTGTCCGCGCATGATTACACGGCTGGCCGGGAACCCGCCCGCCAGGTTCTTGTTTAAGCGCCCATGAGCACCATCACCGCCGACACCATCCAGCAGCACGGACTCACCGATGCCGAGTACGAGCGCATCGCCGGACGGCTGGGCCGCGCGCCCAATTTCACCGAACTCGGCATCATCAGCGTGATGTGGAGCGAACACTGTTCGTATAAGAGTTCGCGGATTCACCTCAAGAAACTTCCCACCGAAGGCGAGCGGATCCTGGTCGGGCCGGGCGAGAACGCCGGGATTATCGACATCGGCGGAGGCTACGCGGCGGCGTTCAAAATCGAGTCGCATAATCACCCCAGTTTTATCGAGCCCTTCCAGGGCGCGGCCACCGGCGTGGGGGGTATTCTACGCGACATCTTTACGATGGGCGCGCGGCCGATTGCCGTGATGGATTCTCTGTGTTTTGGCGAAGTCTCGGATTCTGAAAAAGCGATCCGGAACCGCCATATCGTCTCGGAGGTGGTCGGCGGCATCGCGCACTATGGCAACTGCTTCGGCGTGCCGACGGTGGGAGGCGAGTGCACCTTCGACGCCTGCTATGACGGCAACCCTCTTGTGAACGTTTTCGCGCTGGGCATCTTTCGCAAGGAGAAGATCTTCTTCGGCAGCGCGTCGGGCGAGGGCAACCCGGTGATCTACGTCGGCGCCAAGACCGGGCGCGACGGCATCCACGGGGCTTCGATGGCGTCGGCCGAATTCGACGACGAGTCCGAGGCCAAGCGCCCGAACGTGCAAGTGGGTGATCCGTTTCTGGAAAAGCTTCTTCTCGAGGCTTGCCTGGAAGCGATGGAGAATGACGTCATCCTCGGCATTCAGGATATGGGGGCGGCCGGGCTGACCTGTTCGACCTGCGAGATGGGCGGGCGCGGCGGCACGGGAATCGAAATCGATCTGCGCCATGTGCCGCAGCGCGAAGAAGGCATGACGCCTTACGAGATCATGCTTTCCGAATCGCAGGAACGGATGCTGCTGGTCGCTCAGCGGGGACGTGAGGCCGAGGTCATCGCCGTCTTCCGTAAGTGGGGCCTCGACGCGGTGGAAATCGGTACGGTGACCGGCGACGGTATGTTGCGCGTAAAGAATCACGGCGAGACGGTGGCCGAAATTCCAAACTCCCTGCTGACCGATGACGCGCCTTGCTACGACCGGCCCTACAGCGAACCTTGGCGGGCGGCTCCGCTCGATGGCCCGAGGGTTGGCAGCCCGCCGGGCGAGGAACTCGGCGACGGTCTCGACCGCCTGCTGGGCTCGGCGGACCTCTGTTGCAAGCGCTGGATTTACGAGCAGTACGACTACCAAGTGCGCACCAACACGACGGTCACGCCGGGTTCGGACGCGGCCGTGGTGCGGGTGAAGGAAGCGGGCGTTTCGCTGGCCCTCTCGCTGGACGGCAACAGCCGCTACTGTTCGCTCGATCCCCGGGCGGGAACGATGCTGGCCGTGGCCGAGTGTTGCCGCAACCTCTCGACCGTCGGCGCCGAACCGATCGCGGCGACGAATTGTCTGAATTTTGGCAATCCGGAAAAGCCCGAAATCATGGCCCAGCTTGTTGCCGCGATCGAGGGTCTGGGCGAGGCCTGCCGGCATTTCCGAACCCCGATTACCGGAGGCAATGTCAGCCTTTATAACGAGACGCTCGGAGAGGGAATTCATCCCACGCCGGTGGTCGGGATCGTGGGTCTGCTCGATCACACCGATGTTCCGGTGGGCATGCATTTCCAGGCGGTGGGGCGAAAGCTGGTTCTGCTTGGCGGCTTGCTGCCGGGAGCGGATGGGCCGGATGCCGCGTTAGCAAGAAGATTCGGAAGCTCGCAATATGCGAAGGTGATTCTAGGACAGACCTGGGGACTTCCCCCGGCCCTGGACCTGGACTACGAGTCGGCCGTGCAGGGGGTGCTGCGCCAGATCGTTCGGGCGCGACTTACCGAATCGGCTCACGATCTCAGCGATGGCGGGCTGGCCGTGGCCGCCGCCGAGTGCGCCTTCGGCCCCGGGCGGGTGGGGGCACGGATCGAGCTAATGTCGGAAATTCCAGCGCACTATCTCCTCTTTCATGAGGCGCCCTCGCGTGTGCTACTCTCAATCTCCCCAGAACATGTCTCCGCCGTCGCCGCGATGGCCGAGGATGCGGGCGTCGCCGCGCCTGTCATCGGCGAAACCGAACAGAATGCACTCGAAATCCGCTTGAACGGCTCGACGGTCTTTCGCCGGCCGGTCGCCCATCTGTTTCGTGCCTGGGACAGGGCGCTCGAATCGATGCTCGATGCAACGGCGGCGGGCCAGGCCGAACTGAAGGATGCAGGAAGGACGGATCAATAGGACATGAAAACTCCCACGGGTCACGATCACCGATGGAACGCTCCAGCGGGCCCGGCATCAGCTAGCCGCCCGGATGGTTTCCATGATGAGTGCGGCGTGTTCGCGATCTACGGCCACCCCGAAGCCGCCAAGCTCACCTATCTCGGCCTGTACGGTCTTCAGCACCGTGGCCAGGAAAGCGCCGGCATCTGTTCGAGCGACGGCGAAACCCTGCACTGCGTCAAGAAGAAAGGACTCGTGGCGGAGATCTTCACCGAGGGAGTTCTGAACTCCCTTGCCGGGTATATGGCGATCGGCCATACGCGTTACTCCACCTCCGGCCGGAGCGATCATCTCAATGCCCAGCCTTTCTTCGTGGAATGCAGCAAGGGGCAGCTCGCCCTGGCACATAACGGAAACCTGACCAATGCCATCGAGGTTCGCCGCGAGCTGGAGACGGCGGGATCGATCTTTCAGGCCACCAGCGATACCGAAGTCATCCTGCACTTGATGGCGCGTTCCCGCGAGCAGCGCCTCAAGCATGCTCTGCGCGAGTCGTTGCTGCGGCTGGAGGGCGCTTTTTCACTTGCCCTGCTGGCACAGGACCGTTTGATCGTCGCCCGCGACCCGCGCGGGTTCCGGCCGCTGGCCTTCGGCAAGCTGAAACACAACGGCCACGAGGCGTATGTCTTTGCGTCGGAGACCTGTGCGTTTGACCTGATCGGCGCCCAATATGTCGACGACGTGCAGCCAGGCGAGATGGTCGTGGTGAGCCAGGACGGCGTTGTCAGGGAATCGTTCGCGCCCCAATTGCCCTCGGCCCATTGCGTCTTCGAACATGTCTATTTTTCCCGGCCGGATTCGATCGTCTTCGGACGGCCCGTGGAAGAATCGCGCGAGAAGCTTGGACGCTTGCTCGCCCAGGAAGCTCCGGTGGAAGCCGACATCGTCGTCCCGGTGCCGGATTCGGGCGTTTCCGCCGCGATCGGTTACGCCGCCGAAGCGAATTTGCCATTCCGCATGGGGCTCATCCGAAACCACTATGTGGGCAGGACATTCATCGAGCCCAAGCAATCGATTCGCGACTTCGGCGTGAAGCTAAAACTCAACCCGGTCCAGCATTTGATCCGAGGCCAGAGGGTCATCCTCGTGGACGATTCCCTCGTGCGCGGCACTACCAGCCGCAAGATCGTGCGGATCGTACGCCAGGCCGGGGCCAAGGAAGTTCACATACGGATATCCTGTCCGCCGACGGTGTCGCCTTGCTACTACGGCGTCGACACCCCAGATAAGAACGAACTGATCGCCGCGAATCAAAACCTTGAGAGCATCCGCGCTTACACCGAAGCCGATTCGCTGGAGTATCTCTCGATCGAGGGCCTCAGGCAGGCGGTCAACGACGAGCGGGAGGGCTACTGCTATTCGTGCTACACCGGCCGCTATCCGACCGACATCGTCGGAATCGAGCAGCTGGTGGCCGACCACCGCGAGAAGGGCTGAAGCCGGTCCGCTGCCCGTTTTCTTCATGGATCCGCTATGGGTCGTTGTCTTAATGAGCCGTAATATGGCCCCTTTGCTCGCCCTTATTATTCTTGATCCGCTGGAATAACAGAGGCGCGGCCGACTGGGTCTATCGTTGCCGGGAGAGGGCCCGGAAAAGGGCGTTGAGGCCCTCGGCCGGGATGTCAGCGATGCCCCGAAGCCATTCGCTCGCCGCGAGCGCCGCCGCCTCGTCCATGCTCGTGATGGCCTCGATATGCGACTTCGCCGGACGCGCGGCCTCGCAGGAGCGGAGCAGTTCCGGCGGGGGAGCGGCGGTTTGGGGTTCGCTCGCCAGGAGGGCGCGGATCTTGGCCGCGTGACGGATCAGCAAGCGGTGTTCGTCGTGGAATCGGGTGAAGTCCGCGTTGCCGGATGTCGATGATTTCTCGATCGAGCGGGCGAGTTTGCCGGTCAGTTTTTCGATCCGGCTGGCGCGCTCTTGAATGTGGCTCTGGATTCGGCCGCGCGCCGCCTGGTACAGCGGTTTTTCATGGCCGGAGGCATAGGGCAGGCGCACATCGCGGTACCAGGCGTCGAGCGCCCACAGATTGCCTGCCAGCTTGGCGGTCGCGAGGAACTTCCGCTTGAGCCCGGCGTAAATTTCGCGGTCAAACCCCTCGATCCTCTTCGGCGGCTGCTCGAAGTGGATCACGCCGGCCGGTACGTTGCCGCGGGCAATCGTACCCGCCGGCACGACGGCGCCGAAATCGACATGCAGCGGCCCGGCCATGCCGCTATTGCCTCCAATGAAGATGGGGGCCGACCGCAGCAGCACGCCGGTCGCATCGCCGAGCAAGCTGCTCCATTTATCGCCGCGCGGATCGAAGTTAAAATGGATCGCGCCCGAGCCGACCTCGCTATGATCTTCCCGCGAGATGCCGCCGCTCATGAACAGATCGCAAAAATTGATTAAGGATCCGGTAACGACCGTGGCCGTGAGAATTGTGTTCTTGAACGCGACATTGTGAGCGGCCACGGT
This sequence comes from Bryobacterales bacterium, assembly GCA_965238045.1. GTDB lineage: Bacteria > Acidobacteriota > Terriglobia > Bryobacterales > UBA6623 > CBDEGU01. Next base: position 342,955 of record CBDEGU010000008.1, read on the forward strand.
CTGCTCTTCGAGCAGCGTTCCGTCGCGCAGTTCGGCGAAACCACGGATGACAGCGCCATCGAGAATCGTTGCATTTTCGTACGATCCGGCGCCGATTTCGACATCACGGCCGAGCTGGCAGCTGGTCAGGCGGGCGTGCCCCGAGACGCCGACACGCGAGCCTTTGCCGATTCGCAGATCCTTTCCGGCGAGTGTGGCGTTCCGCAGGATCGCTCCGGCTTCGATGTTTTCGAGCGGAACCTCGGGGCTGATGTAGACGCGTTCGGGCCCCCAGACAGCCACGCCGCGCTCGGCGAGCTGGCTGACGCGACGCCGATTCCCGGTTTCATCGTAGGATAGGTGTCCTGCCATAGTGGATCGTCGCGTACGTCAGAGAGCTTGTGCTCTCGAGACTGTCGGCCCATCTTCGCGCCGGAAGGCCGCTGCCTCTTATTGATGGCGCCAGCGCGGAAACAGACGCCATCGCCCCCGAAGGGAAGGTTCCAGCTCTGGCCACAGACGATCAGGTCATTTGCCTGACGAGCTCATAGACCTTCTCCAGCGCGGCCGGGAGCGCGCCGCTGTTCTTGCCGCCGGCCTCGGCCAGGTCGGGCCGCCCGCCGCCTCGGCCGCCGACCACCTCGGCTACCGCGCCGACAAGTCTTCCGGCGTGGACTTTCTTGCCCGCCAGATCTTTTGTGACGGCCGAGATCAGCGCTACGTTGCCGTTCGCCGTACCACCCAGGACGACGACCCCCGAGCCGAGCTGGTTGCGCAGCGTATCGGCGAGCGCGCGCATCTGCGTTCGGTCCAGCCCTTCTACCTTGGCGGCGACGACTTTGATGCCTTTCACCTCACGGGCATTCGCGATCAGATCCGCCGCGCTGGCCTGCGCCAGTTTGTTCTTCAGCCGGACGGCGTCCTTTTCGAGTTCTTTCCGTTCGGCCTGGAGCCGCTCGATCGTCTCGACAAGATCCGGCTCCGCGACTCGCAGAATCGACGACGCCCGGCTGATGGTATCGATCGCGCTCTTGTACTGATCGTAGGCCGCTTCGCCGGTGACCGCCTCCATCCGCCTGACACCGGCCGAGATGCTGCTTTCGGCCGTAATCTTGAATACGCCGATGTCGCCGGTGCGGCTCACATGCGTGCCGCCGCAGAGTTCCTTGCTGAAATCGCCGATAGCAACCAGCCGAACCTTCTCCGAGTATTTCTCGCCGAACAGTGCCATGGCGCCGGTCTCGAGCGCTTCGTCGAGATCAAGAATCGTTGTTGTCACCGGGGTGTTGAGCAGGATCTGCCCGTTGACCAGCCGCTCGACTTCGGCGCGCTCGGCTTCGCCGATCGTCGTGTAGTGCGTGACGTCGAATCGCAGACGGTCAGGTTCGACGACGCTGCCCGCCTGTTTGACGTGCGCGCCCAGGACCTGCCGCAGCGCGGAGTGCATCAAGTGCGTCGCCGTATGATTTCGCATCGTCGAGAGCCGCGGGCTCTCATCGACCTGGCACGAAACCCGCTGTCCCGTACTCAGAGGCCCGGCCGTCTTGATCTTGTGAATCGATAATCCCTTGACGGGAGAATAGACATCCCGCACTCGCGCCGCTCTCTCCCCGTTGACGATCATGACACCCCGGTCGCTGACCTGGCCCCCTGACTCGCAATAGAACGGCGTACGGTCAAGCACCAGTTCAGCTTCCGCTCCGGCGGGGATTTCATCCACAAGCTCTTTGTTGACAAGCAGGGCGACGATCTTCGAGTCGCTGATGCGGAGATCGTCGTAACCTTCAAATTTCGTCGGATGCTCTTCGCGAAGTTTCTGGTAAACCGGAGCTACCGTAACGGTCTCGCCGCCCTTCCAGCTCGCCCGCGCCCGCGTCCGCTGGGCCGCCATCTCTTCGTCGAAGCCCTCGCGATCGATCCGCAGGCCTCGTTCACTTGCCAGCTCCTGCTGCTCGTCAAGCGAGAGGCCGAAGGTGTCATAAAGCTTAAAGGCCACCGCGCCGGGCAGCACGCCGTCGGAAATCTTGCCGGTCGAGGATTCAAACATGCTCTCGGCCAGCGAGAAGCTTCGCTGGTAACGCATCTCCTCTTCCTTGACGACGCGGGCGACCCGATCCACCGATTCCATCAGTTCGGGGTAACCAGGTTTCATCAGCTCGGCCACGAAGCGGGTTAGTTCATAGAAGAACGGCTCCTCTCTGCCGGCCAGACGCGCGTGGCGCAAGGCCCGCCGGATGATTTTGCGCAGCACGTAGCCGCGCCCTTCGTTGGCCGGCGTCACGCCGTCATGAATCAGGAATGCCGCCGAGCGGCTGTGGTCGGCGAGAATGCGCAACGTCGTATCGGTCTTGGCGCTGTCTCCGGCCGCGATACCGCCGCCGAGGACTTCCGCCGCGCGATCGACGATCGGCCGCAGCAGGTCGGTCTCAAAGTTGCTGAGCTTGCCCTGCAGAACGGTAGCAGTGCGCTCGAGTCCCATGCCGGTGTCGATCGACGGCTTAGGCAGCGGTTTCAGGTTCCCCGCGGCGTCGCGCTCGAACTGCATGAAAACCAAATTCCAAATCTCGACAAATCGGTTCGTGTCCGACGGGAAGGGCTCATCGGCCTCACCTGGTTCGAGTGCTTCCGGGCCGAAGTCATAGAACAACTCCGAGCACGGGCCGCACGGGCCGGTATCGCCCATTTGCCAGAAGTTGTCCTTCTCACCGCAACGGAAGATGCGATCCGGCGGCAGGCCGGCGACCTTCTTCCATAGTTGCTCGGCCTCGTCGTCATCGGTAAACACCGTGACGTAGAAGCGCTCTCGCGGAAGTCCGTAGACCTTGGTGACCAGCTCCCAGGCGTAGGCGATGGCGTCTTCCTTGAAGTACTCACCGAAGGAAAAGTTGCCCAGCATCTCGAAGAACGTATGATGACGCCGGGTATAGCCCACGTTTTCAAGATCATTGTGCTTTCCGCCGGCCCGGACGCATTTTTGAGCCGTGGTGGCGAGTTGATACTCGCGCCGGTCCAGACCGAGGAACACGTCCTTGAACTGGTTCATGCCGGCGTTGATAAACAGCAGCGTGGGGTCGTTCGCCGGGACGAGCGAGGAACTGGGAACAATCCGATGTCCCGAACCCTCGAAATAGCGCAGAAACTTTTCCCGAACCTCGTGCCCTGTCAATCAAAGACCTCGTCGTCGGAGTGATCGGCGAAGGCGTCAAGCCATTCGCTGTCAGAAGAGATTTCGCGGAGTGCTTCCACGATTTTATCAGAGGAAAATCCGGCCCGAACCAGATAGCGAAACAGGCGGGCGACCTGTTTCGGATTCTCAATCCGCGTTGCGGCGTATTTCCCGCCGAGCTTGCGCTCAAGGCTCTCGCGGATCAGCCCGGCTTCGTCGCTATGGCGGTACGTCTGCTGGACCGCTTCGCGCGCCACGGTCTCCGCTACGCCGCGGCGCATGAGTTCGCGCAGTACCCGCCGCTCACCCAGCCTCTCGTACTCCTTGCGAAAGTAGGAGTAGGATTCCGCCACGCTCTCGTCGCTTAAATAGCCGGCCCGGGTGAGCCGATCGACGACTTCGCCGACATCCTCGGGCCGCGCGGCGCGCCGGCTCAGCCGGGAACGCAACTCCAGCGCCGTGAGCGAACTCCTTCCCAGCGTCCTCAGAGCGTACTCAAAGAGAGCCTCGGCGGCGAGGGCTTTCGGAGAGGGCGATGCCACTACGCTGATTGTACCCCGCGACCCGGCTCCTGCCACCCCCTCCTATTGAATCCCGCAAAATAACATGACACCTTTTGGTGATTGGATACGTCTATCTATGTATGAGAAGTGGGCAAAGCGGACGGCGGGATTTCGAGGCGCTAGAGAAGCGCCGTTTCGAAGCGATGCGGTTGCTCGATGCAGGATGTAATCAGTCCCAAACGGCGCGGCGACTCAAGGTCGCGCGGCAAACAGTGAGTGAGTGGCGGCGGCGATATCGCGAGCAAGGGCCGGCCGGGTTGCGCCAGGGCGGGCGGGACGCAAACCGCGGTTAGACGCCGCCCAACTCGAGCGCCTGGAGTCGCAGTTGCTTCAAGGCCCCGCAGCGCACGGCTTCCCGACGCCGCTGTGGACCTGCCCGCGCATCGCTCGTCTGATCGCCGACCAGTTCGGCGTGCGCTACCACGCAGGCCATGTCTGGAAGATCCTGCGGGCGCTCGGCTGGAGCCCGCAACGTCGGGTCGGCAAGGCCCGCGAGCGCAACGAAGGGGCGATCCGCGGCTGGCAGCGCACGACCTGGCCCCGCGTTAAAAAAAAGCCTGCCAACAAGGCCGCACGATCGTCTTCATCGACGAAAGCGGATTAACTCAGAAGCCGCATCGTTGCCGCACCTGGGCGCCGCGCGGCGAGACGCCGGTCCTGGAGTTCAACTTCAACTGGAAGAAGCTTTCGGTAGCGGCCGGGCTGAGCTTCCGCAACTTCTACTTCCGGCTGTACCCTGGCGCGATCGGGGAACTCGAGGTCATCGACTTCCTGAAGGCCTTGGCAGGCCACATCCAAGAGCCGCTACTGATCGTCTGGGACCGGCTGCCGGCGCACCGCAGCCGTCTGGTAGAGGAGTTCATCGAGCTCTCCGAGGGTCACATCGCAACGGAGTACCTGCCGCCCTATGCGCCGGAGCTGAACCCGGTGGAATACATCTGGGCTTACTGGAAGCAGCACGAGCTGCCCAGCGTCTGCCCGAAGGACTATGGGGAACTCGACCAACGCGCTCGGCAAGCCGCGTTTGATTGCCGCTTTCTGGAAGCAGTCTTCTCTTTGTTTCGATTGATTCTGCCTATGTCCCCGCGAGACCTCGTTCCGGCTCTGGTAACGCTCCTTCCAAAGAGGCCGCATACTAGCGCTCTTAGAACCACTTAGTTTTGTTGACGACATTTCTCAACTCCTTGCCCGCGGCGAAGCGTTCGATGTTGTCGAGCAGAACCGCCAGATGGCGCTCGGAAATTCGCGGCGAATAGCCGGCGATGTGAGGCGTGATGATGACGTTCTCCATCTTCCAGAGTGGATGATCGGCCGGCAGCGGTTCGGTTTCGAAGACATCGAGCGCGGCGCCGGCGATGTCACCCGCTTCGAGCGCCGCCGTGAGGTCGCTGAGATCGACGATCGCGCCACGGCCGATGTTGATCAGGCGGGCGCTCGAGTCCATTCGCTTGAACTGTTCAGCACGAAACATCTTTTCGGTATCGGGTGTATGGGGGGCGGCGATGACGACGAAATCGCTTTTTTCGAGCAAATCCGGCAGCCGGTCTAGTTTCCAGCATTCCACCCCCGGCGGCGGCTTGGGCCGGGCCGAGTCCACGGCGAGAACCTGCATGCCGAAGGCCAAGCCGCGTCGGGCGATCTCCGAGCCGATGTGTCCCAGCCCGACGATGCCCAGGGTCGCATCGGCCAGGTGCATGTGCGCACGGTCGATGTCGTTCCGCACTCCAGGGCCGGTGATGAAACCGTGCCGCCGTGCCGCCTCGCCGCCAAGGGGTTCCCAGCGGGCCTCGGTCTGAGCACGTATGTAGATGTGCAGGTTTCGCGCGAAGCAAAGGATGTAGCCGAAGACTTGATCGGCGATGATGTCGGAATACAGCCCCCGCATGTTGGTCAACTGGCACGCGTGTGCTATCAGCTCTGGAAAGACGTAGTGTTCCAGGCTGGCGGTCGGCGACTGAATCCAGCGCAACTCTCCGGCCGCAGCTAGCAGTTGGGGCGTTATCTTGCCGAAAAAGCCATCGGCGTCGGCGATCGCTTCCAGCGCCGCCTGTTCCGAGCCGGCATTGACGACCGTCATGTCGCCCGCCGCGGCGACGATCCGGCCCAGGCGCTCCTCTTCCACGGAGGGATGAATCACTAGCTTCATGCGGGAGTCCTCCGGTCTGCTGTTGAGAAGCCACTCGAGAGGCGATCGCCGCGAAGGCCGCGACAACTCGACAGTCTCCTACGAGCATACGCGGACACGGAAACAAAAGGAGCGGACGAGCGGTAAACTTTATCCGCGATTGAGAACATGACCGTCCAGCGACGATTCTAGCGAGTGCCCGGTGGGCGAGCCCCGCGCTCCGGTGGTGGCGGGACACATTGGACATGGTTTTTCCATGGACGAATTAGGAGTTTGCGGAAGACCGCGCCGCATGGTTCTTGGGTCTGGGATCGGCCGACACGACGAGCTTCATGCCGCGAACCTGCTCCACGCGAATCGTATCGCCGGGTCGGACCGTTGCTAGAGAGTCGCGCGTCTTGGCCTTCCATAGCTCTCCGCCGACTTGCACAAAACCTTCCGGATCGAGAGCTTCCTTGGCGACGCCCGTTGCTCCGACCATCTTGTCCGAGGCCGAGGGAACCCTGCCCTCATACGCGGAACGCAGAAATGGGTAGAGCGCGGCGTCCTTGACGACCAGGAGCACGAAGATGGCGACGGCGGCGGTGACCGGCAAATCGAACCATCTATGGGCCAACAGCAGAGCCATGATGGCGAGTATCCAGCCCGGAATCTGAAACAACCAGTAGCGCGAGCGGGTGGTCATGGAATTGAGGCGCGCCTACCACTCCGTTTGCTTGCCCCGGCTGGTCATGGGGCGCACTTCAAGGCAGCCCTTGCCCGTGGGCAGCAGCTTGCCGGGATTGAGCCGCCTATCGGGATTGAAGACCTTGATCAGCCCCTCCATCATGTCGAGGCTGTCTTGGCTGAACGCCAGAGGCATGAGATCGTTCTTCTCCATGCCGACGCCGTGCTCGCCGGTGATCGCACCGCCGACCTCGAGACAGTAGGTCAAGATCTCGGCCCCAGCCTGCTTGGTCTTCTCCAGCTCGCCGGGATTTCGCGCGTCAAAAAGAATGATCGGATGCATGTTACCGTCGCCGGCATGAAAAATATTGCTGATCGTCAGGCTGTACTTTTCCGCCACCCGGTAGATGAAGCGCAACGTATCGGCAATGTGCGTTCTCGGTACCACGCCGTCTTGGACGTAGTAGGTCGGGCTCACGCGGCCCACGGCCCCAAAGGCATTCTTACGGCCCTTCCAAAGCAGGGCGCGTTCCTCTTCCGAGCGGGCCAGGCGCACCTCGCGCGCATGACACTTGGTACAGACGGCGAGGATCTGTTCGGCCTGCGCTTCGACTGTCTCGGTGAGCCCTTCGAGTTCGATCAACAGCACCGCGTTGGCATCCATGGGATATCCGGCATGGGTGGCTTCCTCGACCATGCGCAGCATCACGCCGTCGAGCATCTCCATGGCGGCGGGAATGATGGCGCATGCGGTGATCTCTCCGACGGTCGAAGCCGCGTCTTCCGCCTCGTCGTAGATCGCCAGCAGTGTCTTGATCTTTTCCGGGGAACGCGTCAAGCGCACGATGACTTTCGTAATCAGCGCCATGGTTCCTTCCGAGCCTGTCAGCAGGCCTGTAAGGTCATAGCCAGCCGGGTCGGCCTCCTTGCCGCCGGTGGTGATGACCGTGCCGTCTGGCAAGACCGCTTCCAGGCCAAGCGTGTGATTGGTCGTTACGCCGTAGAGCAGGGTGTGGGGACCACCAGAGTTTTCGGCGACGTTTCCCCCGATGGTGCAGGCTCGCTGACTCGACGGGTCGGGAGCGTAGTAGTATCCATTACCCTGCACCGCCAAGGTGATATCGAGATTGACCACGCCGGGCTGTACGACCGCGCACTCGTTTTCCAGATCGATTTCCAGGATCTTATTCATGCGGGCGAAGGCAACCATCACGCCGCCTTCGACCGGGATGGCGCCACCGCTCAACCCCGTGCCGGCGCCGCGGCCGACAAGCGGCAAGTTGTTCTCGTGGCAAACTTTAACGATTTCGACGACCTGCTCAGTCGAAGTCGGGAATACGACGCAGTCGGGCTCGGCGGTATCGATGCTGGCGTCGTATTCGTACAGCATCAGTTCCTGAGGCCGGTCGAGAACCGCCTTCGCGCCAACGATTTGCCTCAGTTCTTCAACCGTTTGAGAAGAAATCACTCTCAGATGATATACTATATGGTCGTCCGCCGAGCGCATCGTTCTCGCAAGATCTTTATTCTCTGGTAGATACGCTCGTCCTTATGGAAAAAATCGCCGTACTTGACTCCGGTGGGCAATATTGCCACTTGATTGCCCGCAAGGTCCGTGAACTTGGCGTGTACGCCGAGATTCATCCTCTAGGGATTGCACCTAAGAAACTGATGGCCCACCGGGGGGTAATCATTTCGGGCGGGCCGTCGAGCGTTTTCGACAAAGACTCTCCGCGGCCGAAACCCAAGCTCTTCGAACTTAAGCGGCCGATCCTTGGAATTTGCTACGGCCACCAGTTGATGGCCAAGGCCATGGACGGCGTCGTCGAGGCCGGCGAAGCACACGAATTCGGGCGCGCCGACCTCCGGGTTCGTCATGAGATGCCCTTGTTCGACGAATTGCCGTTGCGCCAGCGCGTGTGGATGAGTCACGGGGACCATGTGGTGCAACTGCCGCCGGGCTTCGAGACGCTGGCCGATACAAGGCAGTGTTCGGTGGCGGCGATGGGAGACGTCCGCCGCCACTACTACGGATTGCAATTTCACCCCGAAGTGGTCCACTCAGCGTATGGCAACGAGATATTGCGGAACTTCCTCCAGAAGATTTGCCGCTGCCGCATGGACTGGCGTCCGCAGGACCGCGTGCTGGCGATCTTTGAGGAGATTCGGCGGGCGGTCAAGCGCCGGCGAGTACTCTTCTTCTTGAGCGGCGGAGTCGATTCTTCGGTGGCCTACGCCCTGACGGTGAAGGCGCTCGGTCCGAGTCAGGTGCACGCCATCTACGTCGATACAGGCTTTATGCGCGCGGACGAGACGCTGAAGATTCAAAAGGCGTTCCTGACGCTGGGATTCGGGCCGCTGGAAGTTGTGGCCGCGCGCGGGCAGTTCCTCAGCGCTTTGCGCGGCGTAGTCGAACCGGAAAAGAAACGGCAGCTCATCGGACGGCTCTTTGTCGACGTGCAGGACCAGATTCTCGAACAGGACGAGTTCTCCGGTGAGGAGTGGATGCTCGGTCAGGGTACCATCTATCCCGACCGGATCGAGTCGGGTGCGACCACCACATCGGCGGTGATTAAGACGCATCACAACCGCGTGGACCGCATCACCGAGATGATTGATCAAGGCCGCGTGATCGAGCCGCTGGCGGAGTTTTACAAGGACGAGGTCAGGCTGCTCGGGCGCGTGCTTGGGCTTCCGCAGCGGCTCATCAATCGTCAGCCGTTTCCTGGTCCGGGCCTTGCAATTCGCTGTCTGTGCGCGAAGAAAGCCGCCAAGCCCCAGACTGACAACGACATCGCGGCGCTGGCCAAGGCCTCCGGGTATCGCTCTTTCGTGCTGCCGATACGCAGCGTCGGAGTGCAGGGCGACAGCCGCAGCTACGCCAAACTAACCATCCTGCATGGTGGCGCTCTTGACTACCGCTCGGTGCTGCCGCTGGCGACCGAAATCACGAACCGCTTCCGCTATACCAATCGCGTGGCCCTCGCCCTGGCGCCGAAACGTTGGCGTACCGCGGAGTGGAAAATCCGCGCCGCCACTCTGACGCGGAAGCGCCTCACACTACTACAGGAAGCCGACCAGGTCGTGAGCGAGTACCTCCGCAATCACAATCTCGTCCGCCGTATCTGGCAATGTCCCGTGGTGCTGCTGCCTCTCACCCGTTCCGGCGGAGAAACGATCGCGCTTCGCCCGGTAACCTCGGTCGACGGCATGACGGCCGAAGTCGCGCAATTGTCGGCCGCGCGCATGGCGGAGCTGACCCGCCAACTGATGAGCTTGGACGATGTCGACGCCGTGTTGTACGACCTCTCCAACAAACCACCCGCAACGATCGAATGGGAATGAGACCGGCCCGTTGCCGTTGCTTTCCTGGCGGCCCGGCGGGCGGGATGAGATGAGCGATCCGGGACCGCAAGATGCCCGAGTTGCCTGATGCCTGAGCTGCCCGAGGTGGAAACGATCATACGGGGACTGGCCCCCCGGCTCGCGAACCGCCGCATTGCCTCAGCCGAGATTCTCCTGCCGCAATTGGTTGCCGGTGATGCCGATCATGCCGCCGAGAAGCTGCGCGGACGCACGATTCGCCGCATTCGGCGGCACGGGAAATACATTCTCTTCGAGCTTCACGACCGGCGCGGCGAATGTCTGCTTGTGGTTCATCTGCGCATGACCGGCAACTTCATTCTCGATGCCGAGCCGGGCCCGCACACGCGAGCCATTGTTCAGATGGAAGACGGGCCCGTGCTGATCTACAACGACATCAGAAAATTCGGCCGTTGGCAGATATCGGATGAGCTGCCCGAGCGGCTGCGCCAGTTAGGACCGGAGCCGCTCGAAATCACCGCGGACGAGTTTCTTTGCCGGCTTCGCAGCCGGAGAACGATGGTCAAGGCATTGCTCCTCGATCAAGAGTTTCTGCGCGGGTTGGGAAATATCTATGCCGATGAGTCGCTGTTTCGCGCGCGCATCCACCCGGCGAAGCGCGCGGCCACGATCGGGAGGATTCGCGCGGCGCGCCTGCGCGAGGCGATTCGTGAAGTGCTTACCGACGCCATCGCCCAGGGAGGCTCGAGCATCAGCGACTTCGTCAATAGCGCCGGCGAGCAAGGCTACTTCCAGCTCTCCACCGCCGTGTATGGCAAGACCGGCGAGCCGTGCCAGGTTTGCGGAGGCAAAATCCGGCGGATGACGATCGCCAGCCGAAGTACGCATTTCTGCCCGCGCTGCCAGAGACGCTAGCCGCCGCTGCGTTTCTGGCGTGGCCAGGCCCTTGTGGTAACTTTTCACACCCGTCGGCGAACATAGTTAGCAGGAAGACGCAATGCAGGCAAGGCGGCTCCGTCGGGGCCGCCAGCGAGGGTCTTGAAGATCATGAACCGGTACGCCACTATCATCAAAGGAATCACGGCCGCGCTCATCGTCGCGGCCGTGATTTTGTTCATGCGCGCCTTGCCGCTCGATAGCGGGCTGCAATGGCTCACGATCCGCGTTCAGAGTTTGGGCGCCTGGGGACCGCTGATCTATGCCGCGATCTACGCCGTGGCCGCGGTGTTCTTCGTCCCTGGTTCAGCGCTGACGCTGGCGGCGGGGGCGATCTTCGGTCTCTTCTGGGGCACGATCTCGGTCTCGATTGGCGCGACCACCGCCGCGGCGCTGTCGTTCCTGATTGCGCGCTACCTGGCGCGTGACAAGATCGCCAAGATGGCGGCGGCCAACCCGAAATTCGACGCCATCGACACGGCGATCGGCGAAGGCGGCTGGAAGATCGTAGCTCTGCTGCGGCTCTCGCCGGCCATGCCCTTTAATTTGCAGAATTATCTCTACGGGCTGACCGCCGTGCGGTTCTGGCCCTGCGTGCTGGCGAGCTGGGTGTTCATGCTGCCGGGCGGATTTCTCTATGTCTACCTGGGGCATATCGGCAGCCAGGGGCTGGCCGCCGCCGGCGGGGCGGGAGGACGGGGCGCCGGCCAGTGGGCTCTGCTCACCGTGGGTCTGCTCGCCACCGTCGCGGTCAGCGTGTATGTGACCCGTCTGGCGAACCGCGAGATTCAGAGGCGCACGAAAATCGAGGGACCCAAACCGGCTCCCAAGGCGCCGCCGGCCGAGACCTTCCAGCCGGGGCCGCTGCCGCGAGGCGTGATGATCACCGCCGCGCTGGCGGTGCTGCTTTTTGGCTCGGCGCTCTATGCCTACGCCGAACGCGACGCTCTGCGCGGACTGTTCGGACCGCCTCCGGTCGAACTCAGCGAAGCCTATGCCGCCGGGCCGGGGCAGCTTGAGTTCGACCATTCCGTGCTGGACGCGCTGCTCTCGGCCCGCGTCGATCAAGATGGCTGGGTCGATTACGACGGCCTTGCCGGGGACGCGGCGCAACTTGACGCCTATATCGCCACGCTGGCCGAGGCGCGCTTTGATGAGCTGGGCCGGGACGACAAACTTGCTTTACTTATCAACGCCTATAACGCTTTCACGCTGCGGCTGATTCTCGATCACTATCCGCTCGTCTCGATCCTTGAGATACCAGACGAGAAGCGCTGGGACGACCGCCGCTGGCGAGTCGGCGGACAATTGTGGAGCTTGTCGGATATCGAGCACCAGCAGATCCGCCCGAAATTCATCGAGCCCCGCGCGCACTTCGCTCTCAATTGCGCTTCGATCGGATGTCCGAAACTTCGCAACGAAGCCTACCGCGGCGGGCGCATCGAAGAGCAGCTCGCCGATCAGGCCCGTTACGCGCACTCGGACAAGCGCTGGTTCTTCTTCGACGCAGAGGCGAATGAACTCTGGCTGACTCAGCTCTACGACTGGTACCGCGGCGATTTCGAGCAAGCCGGCCAGTCGCTCGCCCGCTACGCGGCGCGCTTTTCTCCGCCGCTCCAACAAGCCCTTGACGGTGGCCGAGAACCCGCCATCCACTGGCTACAATATGACTGGAATCTGAACCAGTGGCAGCCCGACGCTCAGTCCCTGACCCAACCAGACAATCGTCCGGCGTCCGGGAGCAAGGCCGCGGCCCGCCGCGGTTAGGAACCAATTTCATGAAAGACATGGATGCGATCGCGGACGCGCTTCCGCAAATTCGTCCCCTCGACGAACACAACCGCAAGCTCGTGGAAAATGTTCATCCGCCCGGCTGGGCCAATCCGGTGCCCGCCGGGCGTTACAACATGGTCGTCCTCGGCGGGGGCACGGCCGGACTGGTGACCGCGGCGGGCTCCGCTGGCATGGGAGCCAAGGTCGCGCTGATCGAGCGCGCCCTGCTGGGCGGCGATTGCCTCAACGTGGGCTGTGTTCCTTCGAAGGCGCTGCTGCGATGCGCGCGCGCCTATGCCGATGTTCGCGATGCCGGCAAGTATGGCATTCATGTCCCCGATGGTTTCCGGGCCGATTTCGGGGCGGTGATGGAGCGTATGCGCGGCCTGCGCGCGGGCATCAGCAAGCATGACTCCGCGGCCCGCTTCCGGGATCTCGGCATTGATGTCTTCGTTGGCGACGCCGAATTCACAGGTCCCGACACCGTCCGCGTCGACGGCCAGACATTGCGATTCGCCAGAGCCTGCATCGCCACCGGCGCGCGCGCGGCCGCGCCGCCGATCGAAGGGCTCGCCGAAGCAGGCTATCTGACCAACGAGACGGTATTCTCGTTGACGGAACTTCCCCGGCGTCTGGCGGTCATAGGCGCCGGTCCGATTGGCTGCGAGCTGGCGCAAGCATTCGCGCGCCTCGGCTCGGAAGTGACTCTCGTCGAGGCGGAGTCGAGGATCTTGGTGCGCGAGGATGCCGACGCGGCGGCGCTGGCCGAGCAGGCCCTGCGGCGCGATGGCGTCCGGCTGCAGTGTTGCGGCAGAACAGCCCGCGTCACCAGCGATGGCGCCGAGAAAATTCTCACCGTGGACACGCCGGCCGGGCCGCTCGAAATCCGAGCCGATGAAATTCTCGTTGGCGCCGGGCGCGCGCCCAATGTCGAGGGTCTCGGCCTGGAGCGGGCCGGAGTGGATTTTGACGGGCGCATCGGCGTGAAAGTGGACGATTACCTCCGCACATCGAATCGCCGAATCTATGCCGCCGGAGACATCTGCTCGCCGTTCAAATTCACTCACACCGCCGACGCCATGGCCCGCCTCGTCATCGGCAACGCACTATTTTTCGGCCGCGGCAAGACCAGCGCGCTGACGATCCCCTGGTGCACCTATACCGACCCGGAGATCGCGCACGTTGGGCTCTACCCGGAACAGGCTGCGGAACGCGGCCTGGAACTCGATACCTTCCAAATCGAGATGTCACAGGTCGACCGCGCGATCTTGGAGGGCGATACCGAAGGCTTCTTGAAAGTGCACGTGGTCAAGGGCCGTGACAAGATCGTTGGCGCCACGCTGGTTTCGCGCCGCGCCGGTGACATGATCTCGGAGATTTCGGTGGCGATGGCGGCTGGAGCCGGCCTGGGCGCCATCGCCAAAACCATCCATCCTTACCCCACCCACGCCGAGGTGATCAAGAAAGCCGGTGACGCGTACAATCGCACGCGGCTGACGCCCGCGGTGAAGAAGCTTTTGAATTTCGTTCTCCGGCAGCGCCGCTAGCGGCTCGTGGCGGAGGTCGGGCCGGGCACGCCCGAAGCCTGGGTGCGCCGGAAGCCGTGCGGACGTCCCAGCGCATGGAGTAAGCTAGTGGGCATGCGTCACCGAGCCCGCGGCCTTTTTCCTGCTGCTTTGCCGCAGGCCTGTGCCACTTGGCTGATGCTGGCGGCTATGGCGCCCGTCCATGCGCAGACGGCCGCGGAAACGGAATTCTTCGAGTCTCGTATTCGTCCTCTGTTAGCGGAAAAGTGTCAATCCTGCCACGGACCGGAACAGAGCATGGGCGGTCTGGATTTCTCCCCTGCCGGCGGGCTTGTCCGAAAGCCAAGTCCGGATCATGCCGCCGAGCCGATCGTTTCCAGAAGCGACCCCGACAACAGTCCGCTGCTGCGAGCGGTTCGTTACCAGGGCAAAATCAAGATGCCTCCCACGGGCAAGCTGGCCGGGCGGGAGATTGCCGACCTGGCGCGCTGGGTCAAGATGGGAGCCCCGTGGCCGAAGCAGCGGCCGCTGGCAGCCAGGAGCCAGCCGCTTCGGCGCTCCGAATTTACGGAAGAGGAACGCGGCTTCTGGGCTTTTCAGCCTGTTCAGGCTTACCCGCCGCCTGAGGTTCGCGATACGAAGTGGGTTCGAACCGCGGTCGACAATTTCGTGCTGGCGAGGCTCGAGGCCGCGGGCGTCAAGCCCGCCCCGCCCGTCGGCAGGCTGACACTGCTGCGGCGTGTGAGCTACGACTTGACGGGTCTGCCTCCCAGCGAGCGCGACATCGAGGATTTCCTGCGTGATGAATCCCCCGGCGCGTACCCGAAGGTGGTCGAGCGGCTGCTGGCCTCTCCCCACTACGGCGAACGCTGGGGACGTCACTGGCTCGACGTCGCCCGCTATGCCGACTCGACCGGCGTCGACGAGGATACCAAGTATCCTTATGCCTGGAAGTACCGCGACTATGTCATCGAGGCGTTCAATGAGGACCTGCCCTACGACCGCTTCGTCCAAGAGCAGATCGCCGGCGACCTTCTGCCGGCCGCTCAGCCCGGAGAACTGAATGCGCGCGGAATCATCGCCACCGGTTTCCTGGCGCTCGGTCCGAAACTGATCGCCGAACAAGACAAGAAGAAGATGCTCTACGACATCATCGACGAGCAGATCGAAGTTGTCGGCAAGGCGTTGCTCGGCCTGACCTTGCAGTGCGCCCGTTGCCACGACCACAAGTTCGATCCGATTCGAACCCGCGACTACTATTCCCTGGCTTCGATCTTCGCCAGCACCCGGCAACTCGACGACCCCAAGGCGTTTGTCGCGAAGCTCTATTTCGCTCCCCTGGTCCCGGCCGAGGTCGCCGATCGTTATTTCGATCACCAAAAGAAGATTGCCGCCAAGAAGCAGGAAGTGGACAACATCGTCGCGGAGCAAAGCGAGCGAGCCGTGATGAGGCGCTTACCGAAACTTTCCGGCTACCTGATTGCGGCGCGCCGGATCTCGTCGGTGGCAGGCGCCAACTCCGAGCACGGCGCCAAGTCGGCTGGAGCAGGCACGGCCGCGGGAGCCGAACCGGAGTTCAACATCCAGAGCGTTGCGGCTGAGTTTGGACTCGAGAGCGACATTCTTGAAAAGTGGGTGGCCTATCTCAAACCCACCAAAGAAGTCCGGCCGCATCTGGACCGGCTGCTCACGGCCGGCGAGACCTCTCTGCCGGATGTCGCCCGCCAGTATCAGAAGGAATTCCAGCAGTCGGCGGCCAAGAAGTTTGGCGGCCTGGCCGAGTGGCGCGAGAAGCTCCGGCTGGCGCTGGCCAAGGGCGAGAAGGTGCCGGAGAGGCCGCGCTTCTTTGCGGGAGAGAATCGCTTTTTCACCGAGACCAGCGGCGGCAAAGGACCCTTCGGTATTGGAAAGAAAGATCGGCAGAAAGAGTTCTCCAGCGAAGCGCTGAGTCAGCTCACTCGTCTGGAAGAGGAACTAGAGCAGTTCCGGAAGTCGTTGCCCCCTCAGCCGCCGATGGCCGACGCGGTGGCGGAAGACAAGCCCGTCGAGCAACATGTATTTATCACCGGAAACGTTCGTCAGCTAGGCGAAGCCGTGCCCAAGGCCTTCCCCGCGATTCTTACGCCAGAAGGAACCCCGCCAAAGATCGTTTCCGGCAGCGGACGCCTGGAACTCGCCCAGTGGCTGGCAAGTCCCCGAAATCCCCTCACCGCGCGGGTGATGGTGAACCGCGTCTGGAAATGGCATTTCGGCGAGGGTATCGTACGCACGCCGAATAACTTCGGCAAGGTTGGCGAGCGGCCGACGCATCCGAAACTGCTCGACTATCTTGCCTCGGAGTTCATCCGCAAGGGCTGGTCGGTCAAGGAAATGCATCGGCTGATCGTGCTTTCCAGTAGCTACCGTATGAGCGCCGAGACAACGCAAGCGAAATACGATTCCGATCCCGACAACCGCCTCTGGTCGCGGTTCCAGCGCCGCCGCATGGATATCGAAGAGATCCGTGACTCCCTGCTGGTGCTCGAAGGGCGCCTGGACGATGGCATGGGGGGCACCTTGCAGCTCGGTATCGGACTGGGGATGACGACGACGAATCAGCTTCCTCCGCTCGATGTCTCGAAAATCTACCGCCGTACCGTATATCTGCCGCTTCGGCGGGCGAATATTCCGAAACTGCTTACGCTGTTTGATTTCGGCGACGGCGTCACCAGCAACGGCGCGCGGGCACGGACGAATGTTGCCCCGCAAGCGCTGTTCATGATGAACGGCGAGTTTGTCTCGCGAGTTGCCGAAGCTCTGGCCAGGCGTCTGCTGGCGGTGCGGCGCGTGCCCGAGGAAGAGCGCGTCCGCCGGGCCTGGCGGATCGTCCTCGCCACCCAGCCCGACCGGGACGAGATGGCCGAAGCTCTTGATTACATCCGCGACTTCCAGCGATCGGCCGCCGGCAAAGACCTCGTTCCGGTCGAGTCTTCGCGGCAAGGGGAGCGGCATCTTTCCTCCGACCAGCCGGCCTACTATTACGGCGAATCCGTGCTGCGGGCCTGGCGGAGTTACTGCAAGGTTCTGCTCGCGTCCAACGATTTCATCTACATCCAGTGAAACAGCAACCCATGACCACGCCTCCGCCGCTTCCATCCCGCCGCGCGCTGCTGCGCCAAACCGCCTGTGGCTTCGGCACGATCGCCTTGCGCGCGCTGCTGGCCGCCGAAGAGATCGAGAATCCCCTGGCGGCGAAAGCGCCGCATTTCGCCGCACGCGCCCAGCGGGTGATCTTTCTGTTCATGCATGGCGGACCGTCGCACCTCGACACTTTCGACCCCAAGCCGCGGCTGGAACGCGATCACGGCAAACCGCTTCCGTTCAAGCGTCCGCTGACCTTCGCCGAGGAGCAGGTCGGCGCTCTGCTGAAGTCTCCCTTTGCATTCAAGAAGCACGGCCAGAGCGGCATCGAAATCAGCGAGCTATTTCCGCGTCTGGCCTCCCACGCCGATGAGCTTTGTCTCGTCCGGTCGATGGTTGGAGACAGCGTGGCGCATGGCGGAGCGCTGATGCAGCTCCACACCGGCACGAATACATTTACCCGCCCCAGTTGGGGGTCCTGGGTCGTCTACGGTCTGGGCACCGAGAATCAGAACCTGCCCGGCTTTATCACGCTCAAGCCGACGCTGTTTCACGGTGGCGCGAAAAACTATAGCGCCGGTTTTCTGCCCGCCTGGAACGAAGGGACGGCGATCGGCTATGCCGCCCTCAGCCCCGGCGACTTGAAGGAGCCGATCCAGTATCTGGAACGCAAGGGCCTGACGAGCGACCAGCAGCGCTTTGAACTTGAAATGCTGCAAAAGATGAACCGGCGCAGTGCCGGGCGGGCGCCTTTCGACCGGCAACTCGAAGGCCGCATTCAAGCCTTTGAGCTTGCGGCTCGCATGCAGACCGAAGCACCCGAGGCCTTTGATCTGGCGAAGGAGTCCGAGGCGACCAAGAAGCTCTATGGGCTGGACGATGAAGAATCGAGCGATTTCGGATGGCAGTGCCTGGTCGCGCGGCGGCTTTGCGAACGCGGCGTGCGATTCGTGCAGGCCTCGCACACCTATCGCGCCGGCAACCCCGTCGGATGGGACGCGCACAGCAATCTGATTCCCAACCACGTCGGCCGCGCCAAGCAGGTCGACCAGCCGATCGCCGGACTGCTCACCGATCTCAAGGCGCGCGGACTTTTGCAAGATACGCTGGTGGTCTGGAGCGGTGAGTTCGGCCGGACGCCGGTGGCTCAGTCCGGCGACGGGCGCGATCACAACCCTTACGGCTACTCGATGTGGATGGCCGGAGCCGGCGTCAAGCCCGGGTTCGTCTACGGCGCCACCGATGAATTTGGCTATCACGCCGTCGAAGACCGCATGCATATCCACGATCTGCACGCAACGGTCCTGCACATCCTCGGGCTGGATCACAAGAAGCTGACCTTCTTCCACGGGGGCAGACACTTTCGCCTGACCGACGTGGCGGGCGAGGTGGCCGAGAAGCTGCTTGCCTGAGTTGCTTCCGCCGCCGCTAAAGCAGTTCGCTCAGACGCTCTGGATCGAACCCGAGAACGATCGTTCGTCCCTTGATGACGATCGGGCGCTTAATCAGGTTGGGGTTCTCGGACATGAGCCGCAGGGCGGCTTGGCGTGACGGCGGATGGTCTTTCATCTTCATGTTGCGATACAGCTCGTTGCGCGTGTTGAGAAACTTGCGGTAGTCGCGCTTGCCGATGATCTTGTCGAGCTGCGCGACGCTCAGACCCTGATTGAGGTCGATGCTTTCTAGTTCGGCCCCCTGTTCGGTCAAGAAACTCTTCGCCTTGCGGCAAGAAGTACAGGTGCGCTTTTCATAGAACTTCAACTTCATATGGTCCGTCCCGGGGTTCTCTTGGTGTGACGCTCGGCGGTAGAAGCCGTGCGGGCGTCTTGCTGTGCCAGTTTACAACAAGAGAGAACCGCGCCCGAGCCGCTTGCGAGCAGCCATGTTGGGAGTCGGTTGAGACCGCGGGTCCACAACCGCGGGTCCCCGATCCGCTCCGCGGGGGGATCGAGATGGGGCACGGGGACGACGACGGGCGGATGTGGTCAGCTACACTTGGCGGCATGCGATGCCATTCATCCTCTCTCGCTACGTTCCTCGTTGGCTCGTTCTTGAGCTTGCACCTCTGCCGGGCACAAACCGCGGCGCCCGCCGACCCGTTGGCTCCGATTCTCAAGCCCGTGCTGTCTTCCTCTGTCGCCTCGCTGCTCGACCGCTACCGCGGCGGACGCCGCTACAAACCGGCGGATTTTCCGATGCCGGAAGAACGCTTCGGCGGTTTTCAGAAGGACCTGACCGCACGCCTCGCCCGGTCCCTGCGACTCGAGCAATGGGTCGTTCGGAACCCGCGGGGCAAGACCCGTCCGATCGCGCATCTGTTTCGCGACCGGGTGCTCAAGACCATTCGGCATCACGGAATCACGATGGAGGTTCACTTGATCGAGCTGCCCGAGACGGGCGACAAGATTCCGGCTGTCTTGTGCCTGCCGAACACGCCGGACCCGAGACCGGCGATCGCCGTGTTTTCCGGTCACGGCAAGAACGGCCTTCGTGATCTGATCGTTGATCTCGACAGCTACCAGGGCGGAGCCGCCACGAGGCTGGCGCAAGCCGGCTTTGTTTCCATCGCGGTCGAGAAACTCGACACTGGATATCTGTCGCGCACCTTCCCCTCCGGCGTCGATGAGGACGAAATCGCGACCTGGCGTTTGGGCATGAACCGGGTAACGCGATCGGTTCAGCTGATGGCTTCGCTAGCCGCGCTGGAAATTCTCGCCGCGCATCCGCGGGTCGATGCCAGCCGCATCGGCGCCACGGGCGTGTCGCTCGGCGGCTGGCTGGCCATTCAGGCCAGCTTGTTGTCGGACCGCGTGGCGGCGGTCGCCGACTTCGGACGCAAGACCGTGTTTCTGCCCGAAGACGTTTCGGCGAAGGAGTTCGCCCCGGTGCGCGACAAGTGTCACATCCTGCCTGGCATGTTCGAGACCGGCGACCGGAATCTCTATTTGCTGGCGTACGCGCCGCGCCCCCTGCTGGCGGGGCACGGACGCCGTGACGCGGGTTCACACAAGCAGGCGCCGCGCTATTTCCAGGATCTGCTTCGGCGGCAATACCGAGTCCTTGGACGAGAAGAAGACTTCGAGTATCGAATCCACGAGGGCGGCGACACCATGCCGGTAGCTGAGATTGTTCGGTACTTCCGCTCGAAATTTCCCTATTGACGAAAGACCCCCAAGTGCGGAATGATAATCTTGTACGCTCCCGCGGCAGGCTCGCGCATTTGCGCATAACTTGTGAAAATCTCGACAGCCTATACTCGCAGGGAAGCCCGGCGGATCTTAAAGATTCCAGAGAACCGCTTGCGCTCCTGGGAGCGCCATGGTTTCTTCGAACCCGCCAGTGAGTTCGGTTTTTCTGACTTGAATATGTTGCGAGTTCTGCAGCGCTTGCGGCGGGACCGTATCCCGTCGAAGCGCATCAAGGATTCTCTCTCCTCGCTGGCGAAGAAACTTCCCGGAGTGGAGCGGCCGCTTTGGGAGCTCAGAATCGTGCCCTCGGGCCGCCGCGTTGCCGTGGAGCTTCCCACAGGCAAGATGGAGGCTCTGACCGGGCAGATGCTGTTCGATTTCGACGCGCCCGCGGAGAAACCTCCCAAGACGGTGTCCCATAGCGATGGCCGTTCCTTGGCGAACCGGCTGCGCGAGGCTGAAATCTGGTTCCGGCGCGGTCTCGAACTCGAGGACCAGGGCGCAGACGACGAGGCCGCCATCAAGGCTTACCGCAGGGTCCTCGATCTGAATCCGCGCGCCGGCGGCGCGTGGGTGAACATCGGAACTCTCTTGTACCGCAATGGCGTACTGGAGGAAGCCGAAAAATGCTACCGGTCGGCGCTAAGCAACTCCACCAGTTATCCTCTCGCGCACTTCGACCTCGGGAATATCTGTGATGAACTCGGCCGCTTCGACGAGGCGATCAACCATTACAAACTCGCGTTGCGGTATCAGCCGAAATACGCCGACGCCCACTACAATTTGGCTCTCATCTACGAGCGCCGCGCCGAGTCAATGCAGGCGGCCAAGCACTGGCGGGAGTACCTGACGCTCGACCGCACCAGCGCCTGGGCGCGCGTCGCCCGCCAGCAGCTCACTACGCTGCTCAAGATTACTCAGGGCGACCGCTCCGGCCCGGCTCCCGTCACGGGTTGTTAGGGGACGTCGATCTTAAGAATCCGCGTTTCTGTCGTGATGCGGTCCAGCAGGCTGTCGCCGGAGATCAATCTGCCGAAGTTTGTATAGCGCCCCTCCCACATCGGTTGCGGCGCGAGACAGATAAAGAACGCGGCGCCGCCGGAGTCCTTCTCTTCCTCCGCCATCGCAAGGCTCCCCCGCAGCAGCGGCTGCGTGCTGATTTCCGTACGGATCGTATATCCCGCGCCGCGCTTGGGGCTGACCTTGGCGTAATCGCCCGGGATGACCTCGGCGAAACGCTGCCCGTCATAGAAACCCTGGCGCGCCAGTTCGATGAAGTTCTCCGATGTAAGCCGGGCGTTTTCGTAGTCGAGCTTGAGTTCGACCATTCCCAAGCTCGTCTCCATTCGAATGCGCTGGCTCGTCGACCGCGCGATGCGCTGGTAGTCGTCTGGTGAGTAGCGAACATCCGCCGGACCGAGTATCGAAAGATGGTCTTCGCCGAAGAGCCGCCGCAAATAGCGGACGGCCCGTTTTCGGACGAGACGGTCGGGATCGTCCAGGGCCGCTAGGAATAGAGGTTTGGCGAGTTCTCTCGGCCGGCCGCGGGCGGCCGCGTCCAGCGCGGCTAGCTGCACCGGCGGGCTGGATTCGCGCCGGGCGCGCTCGAAAGCGTCGCGGCAGTCGCCCAGTACCGGGTTCCGCCAAACCTCCAGCGCTGCTTGGCGAGCCGCCGGGCTGGGATCATGGATCGACCGGGCGGCGAATTCGTCCAGAGCGGGTAGTCCAACCCGGGCCATCGCTCTCAAAGCGGCTGGCCGGGCTAGCGGAAGATAGCCGTCTTGCACATCCCAGAGTTCGGCCAGCAAGACGGCGGCGCCGGATGGGTCGCGGGCAAGTTTCGCTTCGAGCAGAGCAGTGGCCGCGTCCGGCGTGCGATAGGGCTCGGGCAAGCCGGCCCAGCCTCCCCGGAACAGGTCGCCGGCTGCCCCCAGCCGTACCAGCGCGGCCTCGGCACGAACGCTGATCAGCTCCGGCCGTCCGCGAAGCGACTGGAGCAGCGTCGCGGCGCTGTGGCTTTCTGTCTCACCCAGCGCTTGCACGGCGATGAGCCGAACTTGCTCGTTGGGGTCCCCCAAGGATTTGATGAAAACCGGGAGAGCATCAGGCGCTCGCAGGGCCGCCAGAGTCCGCAAGGCCTCAATGCGCACCTTGGGGTCTTCGTCGTTAGCCATCGTTTTCATGGCGGAGACGGCTTCGAGCGGAGCGCTTGCGCGGGCCAGCGCCTTGGTGGCGGCGAGGCGTATCCACGGATTGCCGTGTTCGGTCAGCTTCCGCACGGGCTCCATTGCATCGGGAGCGATGGTGGCCTCCATTTGACTGAGCGCCAGTGTCGCGGCCCAGCGAGTCTCCTCCACGTCGGAGAGGCGGCGCTCGGCGATCCAGGCGAGCGCCGCCGGGTCGCCGAGCCGAACCAGCGCCTGAATCGTCACCGCGGGAGGCGCGGGCGTATGTGTGATTGCCGGAAACGCTTTCCGCCAGCCGAGCTTGCCGAGCGCTTCGACGGCGCTGGTGATGACGCCTCGCTCCGCGTCGCCGAGTGAGCCGGTCAAGGCCGCGGCGGCGCGCGGCTCGGGGTCGAGTCCGAGTTCGGCCAGGGTCTTGCGATCTTCCATTTCTCCGATCGCGAAAGCCGCCTCGGCGCGTACCCGGGGTATCTCATCCCGCAAGCCCTCCAGCAGCAGATCGAGCGAAGATGGATCGCCGATCCGGCCCAGGGCGCGAAGAGCGCGCACTCGGGTTTCGGCGATCGGCGACTGCAACTGCCCGGTAAGCCACTCGTCGACCACCCGGCGGTCTTCACGCTCCAGGAAGTCGCCCTCGGATCGGTGCGCGGGCCGGGAGAGAATCAGCCATCCCGCGGCAACCGCCAGAAGCGTCATGCAGACGCCCAGAAACAGCACTTCGTAGCGCTTGACTAACTGGATTGCCAAATCGCCATGGTAGCAAAGCCGCTCCGAAACGCCGCTGGAGACCGCGGTTCCTGTTCCTCATCTGGCGTCCAGCACGGGCGTGTCTTAAACTTGTAGGTTCACTGGATCGCTCACCGTCAGGGAGCGCGACTCTGGGCGTTTGGGGAGGAATCATTGCATGAAAGTTCACCTGTTTTCCGATATTCACAACGACCTCAAGCGGCTTGAGGAACTTGCCCAAACGCTCGCCGATATTCACATCGCGGCCGGCGACCTGGTGAGCTGGGCCAAGGGACTGCCCGATTGCGGCAAGATTCTCAAGCACCTGGGCGAGAAGCTGTGGGTGCTGCCCGGCAACCACGAATCCGCCGGACAGATGGCCCAGTTCTGCGGCGACTATGGATTTCGCGACTTCCACGAACAGGTCTTCGAAGCCGGCGGCTACCAGTTCGCTGGACTCGGGTATTCGAACCGCACCCCCTTTAACACGCCCGGAGAATACAGCGAGGAAGAACTGGCCCAGAGGTTGAGGAAGTTCGAAGGTCTCTCGCCGCTGGT
The DNA here is from genome assembly GCA_965238045.1 of Bryobacterales bacterium. Taxonomy (GTDB): domain Bacteria; phylum Acidobacteriota; class Terriglobia; order Bryobacterales; family UBA6623; genus CBDEGU01. The sequence goes on from CBDEGU010000008.1 coordinate 366,791, forward strand.
ACTCGTCTGCCATGTTCCGCCGGCCGAGACCGAGCTGGACGGAATCCAGCCGGGCAAACACTTTGGGAGCAAGGCGGTCAGAGAGTTCATCGAGACTCATCAGCCCGGACACTTCTTCTGCGGTCACATTCACGAAGCCGCGGGCAACCGCGCCTTGCTGGGACGAACCGCGGGACGGAACCTCGGCAAGCAAGGGTACCTGCTCGAACTCTAGAATGCGCCCGAATCGCGGTCGCGACCTGCGGGGTTTTTGGCGGACTCGATGCCGCCGGACGGGATCGGAAGAGTGTCCTTTTGTCCGGTAATGCTCTGTTTTTGGGGATTTTTTAGCTTTTTTTATCGCGTCGTGATGCTCGGGTGGTGAGGCGATGCGGGGTTTTGGCGGCTGCGCGGCGGTGCGGCTGGATTTTGGGCGCGGGTCCGGTGACGGCGTTTTGTCCGGATTGGCCCGGATTTTCGGATACCCACCTTCAAGAATCCATCTCCCTCATTCCAAACAACTTAACCTCCCGACCCCTCATCGGCCCCGGCACCTCCAAAGTATCCTATAACTGCAACACCCCACTGGGTTGCCCCCGCCCCCGAGGACCCGCGCCGCAAGGCTCGTTCACATTTCCGCCGGTAGCCGAGGCCACGCCTCGCCCCGGCATTCCCGGACACCCTGGACCGGCGTTTCTGGTGTCCTACTCGGGCTTGCCGGTGTCTCTTAGTGACTGGAAGTGCTTGTCCCAGGGCTCTTTGTGGTAGTCTGTGCGTTGGCCTCGTTCTCGCTGCTTGAATTCGCGGACTAGTTTTATGAAATGCTCGACGGAGGTTTCGAACCACTTTTTCCCCTTCTCCGCCGTGCCGATCGTGGCGTCTCCGTAGACGCCGCTTTTTGAGAATTTCGTCCACCAGTCCATCGAGCGGACCGGCGAGCCGGCCAGCAGGTCCATCCAGATGAATTCGGATTCGGGCATGTTGATGTCCTTGACGGCCTTGTCCATCTGGACGCGCTCGGGGGCGATGTGGAGATAGAGGGACGTTTCGAGTTCGGCGGCGTGCGCCATGCCCTGCTTGCCGGACTCACGGTGCTTGCGGATGCCCTCAATGTCGAGCGACGGCCAGATGAAGCAAGCGCACAGGGCCTCGGTCTCAAGAACGGTGCGGCGCGCGACGAGTTCGAGAATCGGCATGTTCGAGCCGTGTCCGTCGGCGATCAGGATGCGCTTGAAACCGTGATGGGCGACGCTCTTGGTGACATCGAGCACGAAATGGAGCAGATGCTCCTGCCGGATGTCGATCGTGCCGGGGAAGTCCATGTGATGGGTCTCGAAACCGTAGGGGATCAGCGGCATGAGAAGGATATCGCCGCCGGCGCGCTTGGCCGCCTCTTCGGAAATAGACCAGATGCAAAGGTTGTCGACATCGAGCGGCAAGTGATAGCCGTGATCCTCGACCGAACCGATGGGCAGGACGACGACCGGCTGATCGTCGACGCGTTCCTTGAGTTCGGGCCAGGTGTGGTGCTGGTATAGGTAGGATTTCTTTTCAGACATGAGCGGACCTCGGTTGGAAGACGTGTTCGGTGATAGCTGTCTTGTGTTATTGAGAAAGGCTGCCAGGGGTTACTCGTTTCCCTCTAGGTTTCCTCTAGATTTCCTTCTGGGGTCTTAATCGTTTGCGAGGCGTCGACGAGGAGCCACATCGCCGAGCCTAGCGCGTAGACCCCGATGCAGGAGGTGAACATCACGGTAAACGAACCGTAGGTATTTCGCAACCATGCGGCGGCGATGGGCGAGACCATGGCCGAGAGAGATGAGGCCGTATTCATGAAACCGGTGGCGGCGCCGCCGAGGCGTCCGCCCACGTCGACGCAGGTGGCCCAGGCAACGGGCAGCGCCAGGTCATGCACGCCGTGGGCGAAGGTGAGCCAGAAGATCGCCGAGACCGGATCGCGGGTCTGCCCCGCGATCCCAAAGCCCACCGCGGCCAGCGCGTAGGAACAAACGCCGACGACGCGGCGGCCGAGTTTCACGCTGCCGAGCCGCCGGCTGAGCCAGTCCGAGAGCCAGCCGCCGGTGAGGCACGCCAGCGCGCTGACGCCCATCGGCACGGCGGCGTACCAGCCCGATTGCTGGAGCGTCAGGCCGTGCTCCTCCATCAGAAAGGTTGGCATCCAGGTCACGAAAAAGTACGAACCGTAGGCTGAGCAGAAATAGAGGACGAAGAACGCCCAGAGCGTCCCGCTGCGAAAGATTTTCCCGAGAGGCAGCTTCTGCTTGGGCTTGCTCTGCACGGTGCCCTGCTCGATGTAGGCCAGCTCGGCTGCGTTGACCGAAGAGTGGTCGGCGGGGTCGTCGCGATACCAGCGCCAAAAAACAATGCACCAGAGCGAGCCGACCGCTCCGAACAGATAGAAGGTCTCGCGCCAGCCGATAGAGAGGATGCACCAGGCCGCGACAGGAGGCGCCAGCGCTCCGCCCAGCCGCGCGCCCATCCACATGAAGCCGTTGACGCGCGCGCGCTCAGAAGCCGGAAACCAGCGCGCCAGAGCCCGGGTCAGGGTAGGAAAGGCGCCTGCCTCGGCCCCGCCGAAGAGGAACCGCGTTGCCAGCAGCGCCGCGTAACCGCGCACCGCGCCGGTGAGCATCGTGAATAGCGACCAACTGGCGACGATGCGAGTAAGATACGACACGCTGGCCGTAGCGGTCGCCCAGCCAGCCCATCGGGATTTCGAAAACCCCGTAGGCCAGGGCGAAGACGCTAAAGACGTAGCCCATCTGGATCGAGGTCAACCCGAGTTCGGATCGCATAGCCGGCGCGGCGGCCGAGATGCAGACACGGTCGAGATAGGTGATGAACGAGACGAGAACACCGAGAAACAGAAATACGTAACGGGCGCGCGAGGCCGGCTGGCGCGCCGGAGAAATCGCGGGACTGGGATCGGGACTGGGGCTTACCACGCGGCAGAGGGCAGAGGCTGAAGGCGGCGGCGGATCCGCAAAAAATGAGGGCTTTAGTGTATCACCCCGTGCCGGTGCTCAGAGTTGTCCAACACAAGATGATCCTGAAAGGGGGGGAGTGTTTCCAACACAAGATGATCCTGAAAACGACCAAGGGAGGAGGAGGGACACCGCGGGTGAATGCACATCATCATGCAGAAAGTCGAATGTCTCACGCTAGAGCAGATGCGGGAGTTTCTTGCGGCCAGCGAGGAGCTGGATTTCACTCCCTCGGACCGCGGCGAGATCTACAATCTGGTCGAGCGCACCCTTGGCAGGCAGCAGTATCTGGGATTGCCCAAGAAGGACAAAGGGCTCGTGCGCCGCTATCTGGTCAAGCTGAGCGGACGCAGTCTGCTGCGGATCACTCGCCTGATTCGGCAGTATCGCCAGCAGGGCGCGGTCGCCGGACCGCTCAGACTCTGAGATGGATACGATGTCATGACACTGTCTGGCAATATAGTATAGTGATTTAGAGAAAGGAGTTTTGCACATGGCTAGCACGGAGACCCGCTCGGAGAAACTCGATCTTCGTCTGACCCCGGCGGCGAAGCGTACTCTGCAGATTGCCGCGCGGGCCTCGCGCCGATCGGTGAGCGAGTTCGTGCTGGAGAGCGCTCTTGCGCGTGCCGACGAAACCCTGCCCGACCGGCGGCATTTCGGTCTCGACGCCGAGCGGTGGGCCGCGTTCCAGGCCGCTCTTGAGGCCCCGGAGCAACCCTCCCAGCGGTTGGCAAAGTTGCTGCAAGAACCTAGCGTGTTCGAGCGCGGCGACCGTGAATGAGCGTCGCTCTCCGCATAGAGAAGCTCGAGCGCGCCCATGCGATCGATGACTTCGATTGCGGGCGCGATCCGCTCAACCGCTTCCTGATCCGCTACGCCTTTCAAAACCAGCAAGCAGGCGCATCGCTAACCTATCTTGCTTTGGCTGACGATCAAGTCGCCGGATACTACACGCTTGCCGTTGGCCAGGTTGATTACGAGGATGCGCCCGAGCGTCTGAAGAAAGGTCTTGCCCGGCACCCGGTGCCGATCATGCTGCTCGCCCGTCTTGCCGTCTCTAGGCATTGGCAAGGCAGGGGCCTGGGAGCCGGGCTGCTCAAAGACGCTATGGTTCGGACGCCGCGGGCGGCTGAGATCGCGGGCATCCGGGCGTTTGTCGTTCATGCCAAAGATGATGACGCTAAGGCGTTTTACGAGCGGTTTGATTTTGTGCCCTCGCCGACCGATCCCTATCACTTGTTTCGTTTGCTCAAAGACATTCGCGCGTCCCTCAAGCCAGTCTAGCTTGATGGGCAGGTCTTGCCGCTGCCGCGCACGATGTCAAAATTGTCTTCAGCGGGCCATCGGGCCAGCTCTCTACGCTGATGGCCGCAGCTCGCGAACGAGTCAACAAGAATCACCCTTTTGCGGAAACCGGGACGGCCTCGATTCTTACCGGATAGAGGGCCAGCATCGCCATCAAGTCCTGGTGAATGAACAGTCTATGGGTGCAAGACCGGTCGGATTGTTGTTCGCATGAGATCGGTCAGACGAGTTAAGTCAGTGTATTTTAATGACTTGCCGTTCTACTCGCTGCGCTCCCCAGCGAAACTGAGGCCGTCCCGGTTTCCCGACGGGTTTTCCGAATGTAGGGGCAGGCCGGTGCGGAGAACTACGACTCCGGTGGCGATGAACCAGGCTGCGTTCAGGTGGAAGATGGGGGCGTAGTACTCGAGGTTGTCGGGCAAGCCCATGGTCAGGGCCATGGCGGCGATGCCGAGCAGGGCGGCCGAGATTCCGACCGGGCGCGGGAGCAGCTTCCATTTCAACGAGCCTAGCGCGAAGACCAGCATGCCCAGTCCAAAGAAGACACGGCCGAACCGGACCAGGCATGTGACGTACTCGGTGTCGAGGAACAGGGCTTCGACACGGGAGCGGAGAGCCTCGGGGGAGGCGCCCGCCAGTTCGATGGCTCCCGCGGCGCCGTGGTGGTAGTAGAAGGCGCTGGCTAGCGCACTGACGGCCAGGCCGGCGACGGCCACCGCGACGCCTGGCCAGACGAGGATGCGAGCCGGGCTCTCGATGGTGACCGCGCCGAATGCAACCAGGGCCATCATCATCATGACGTAGCCGAAGATGTGGAGCCGGTACATCCAGATCCAGAGCCACCAGTGCTCGTGGATGGAGGCGAAGTCGCCTTCGTGGAGATAGGCGCCGAGGTGGAAGGGCAGAAGCATCCATCCGAGCCAGAGCATGAGGGCCGAGGCAATGAGGAACCAGGCAGTGAGGCTGGTTGAGAAATCACGCCGCATGGGGTTGGTCCTTTCGCGATGTTGAGAGCCTTGGTTTTATGGGCGCGGAGGTGGCGGTGTCTTGGTGTCTCGGTGTCTCGGTGTGGAGCCGCTAGCGTTTGGTGCAGAGTGCGCTCGGGGAGGAGTGCGCGCTGTGGGGCTTGTCAGTTTTGGTTCAGAGCGCAAGTTTAGCTTGGCGGGTGGTGAGATGGCAAATTGGGGCGTCGATATTCGGGGTGTTGCTATTCGGGCTGTCGGTGGCGGGAGATCGGGCTTGCGGTGATTTATTCTGTTGGTGCCGGCTCGGCGAGCCAGATGTTGGCTTTGGTCTCGCCAATGGGGAAGTAGAGCCGGTCCGCTGTCACGCCATAACCAAAAAGGGGTGGCGACCCGAGTCGCCGCCGTAGCCCATGGAAGTGCTGTAGAACGGTTGGAGTTCCGACGGCCTTCTTGGTCCCCGGGTCGAGGCGCTGCGTCCAGATGCACCAGAAGCCATCCCGAAGGGAAGTAAAATAGAGCACGTTACCATCGGGCGACCACCAACTTTGCCCGTCGTAGTACTTGTCGGTAATCTGAACCCAACGACTCTCATCAGCGACGGTGTCGCCCTCAACGGGGGCGACAAAGAGGGGGCCCAGCCGGTCCTGCCCGATCTTGAGCTTGAACGAGACCCAGCGTTGGTCGGCAGAAAACTTTAAGGCGCCAACCGGGTACTGAGAATGCCCAATCCCGAGATCGGTGCTCTCACCCGTCTCAACATCGAACGTCAGCCATCGACGAGGAGGAAGTGAATAATACAGGATCTTCTTCCCGTCCGGCAGCCAGTAGAAAACGTTGCCGATCTCTTGCAGTAGCTGTTTCTCGGTCCCGCTCGCGAGGTCACTCACATAGAGGTTTCGCGTCCTCTGTTCGTCGCGCACAAAAGCGGCTCTGGCGCCATCCGGCGAGATGACTCCACGAAGTTCCGGCTGAGCGCTGATCGTTACCGGCTGATCGCTGCCGGTCGCCAGATCGCGAAGCCAGACATCCGAATTGCCGGCCCGGTCCGAAATGAACAGAAGCTTTCGCCCGTCGGCCGACAGCGTCGGATGAGTCTCTCGACTCAGCCCGGTGATGACCCGTTCCGGTGTTCCGATCGCCTCGGCCCGGTTCATGTCCACGCGCAGCCTCCAGATGTCCCAGTTCAAGGACGAACTTGTGAATGCGATGAGGCCGTCCGAAGCCGCGGAAGGGGCGTCTTCTCCCGTTCCGGAGGTCAGCCGCCGCGGTTCGCTCGCCAAGCGCCAGTCGTCCGGTGAGATGCGAACCTGCCACAGGTTTGTGGCACCTCCGCGGAGTGACCCCGTGAAGGGGATGCGGTTCCCATCGGCCAACCACGCAAAAGGAGCCCCCAATGCAAGTCCGGCGTTCTCGAGCACCTGTGCGGCGTCCAAGCGAATGGCTCTCCCGCCTTGCACGGGTACAACCCACCAGTCAAATTCAACGAATCGCCCGAATGCCCATGGCTCCACGCTCCCTTCCACCAGCAAATGCCTTCCATCGGGCGACCAGACTGGGTTGCGTGAGACGGATAACCCGGATTCCAACTCGCGAGCTGGTCCGCCGGCAGCCGGGACGATAAATGCTCGGCCAAGTGAATAACTGATCCATTCTCCGTCAGGAGAAAAACGTGGATGTTTACCGGGATTATGTATACTGCTGTCCGCCACGCGCTTAGGGTTGCCACCAAGCGCCGGGATGACGTAGATGCCGCCGGCATCACGTCCCGATTCGAAGACGATCCGGCTGCCGTCGGGGGAGAAAGACGGGGAGTTCTCGTTGGTGGGATGATTTGTCAGGCGGATTGGCTCACCGCCGGCGACCTGCTGGACCCAGATGTCGAGGTTGTTCTCATCGGCGCGGTCGGAAGCGTAAGCCAGGAGCTTGCCGTCGGGCGAAAGTGCCGGGCTTCCTGAATAGCCCGTGTCTTGGGTGATTTGGCTCAGTTTGTATTGGGGGACCGATGGGGAAGGCAGTTCGGATGAGCGGGTGAACCACCAAGTGAGGCCGACGGCTACGAGCAGGATCGCAGCGGCTGCCCCGATGACAGCCGGTGAGGTGCTCCTGGCAGCTCCCGGTTGGGTTGCGACCTTGGAGGTTTGCGGTTCCAGGTCGCGGCGTAGCGCCTGCAAATCAACGAGCAGATCGGTGACGTGCTGGTATCGCTCGTCCGCCTCCTTCGCCAAGCATTTGTCAACGATCCGTTCGAGTTCCTTGGGTACGCCGGTGCGCAGGGCGGTTAAGGGTTCGTGTTGCTCGTTGGTAATGGAATAGATGACAGCGTGATCGACCTCGCCCTTGAATGGCGGCTGCCCCGCGACCATCTCATAGAGAACGACGCCGAGTCCCCAGACGTCCGAGCGCCGGTCGGTGGGCTCTCCCAACGCTTGTTCAGGGGACATGTAGACCGGAGTTCCTAACGTGGTGCCCTCACGGGTGAGCTTCGAGCTTTCGGCCAGTTGCGCCAGCCCAAAGTCCATCAACTTCACGAGCCCGCGCGAGCCCTTCATCAGCATCACGTTGTCGGGCTTGATGTCGCGATGCGTAGTGCCCTTTTCGTGCGCGGCGTCGAGCCCGTCGGCCATCTGGATGGCGATCGAGAGCGCCTCGGGGAGCTTGAGCGGGCCTTCGGCAATCTTCTTGCTCAGCGTTCGGCCTTCGAGGAAGGCCATGACGATGAAGGTGCGGCCATCCACTTCGTCAATCTCATGGACGGTGCAGATGTTCGGGTGGTCCAAAGAAGCGGCTGCCATGGCCTCGCGTTCAAAACGCTTGGGGCCTTCTTCGTCGCGCAGAAGGTGAGGAGCCAAGAACTTAAGCGCTACCGATCGCTTGAGTTTGATGTCCTCGGCCTTGTAGACGACACCCATGCCGCCTTCGCCGAGCTTCTCGGTGATGCGGTAGTGGGAGATGGTTTGACCGATCATAGCCCCGACCGAGCCTGAGTGGATTGTACCACCGGAGCATAGATGTCGCGAACAACGCTTCGGTTAAGCCGTCCGATGGTAGCAGTGTCAGGGTCTTGATTTAGGGCGGTTTGCGACTCCTTCGAGGGCCTGCTGAGGGTCTGCTACTACCTGCCTGGGCTGAGCGACAGGTTTGGTGCGGGAGTTCCGCCGTTGCAGGATAGGACAGCATGCCGGGGTTGGAGCGGATGCTTGCGGATCGTTAGCGGAACCGTCCCGCGGAGCCCTCCTGGAACCGTTTTGATTTGTGGGGAGTGGGGGGATTGTGGTACGTTCACGGGTACGCGCGCAGTGAGGAGAAGTTGTGGACGCACTGGGAATGATTGAGACCAAGGGCCTGATTGGAGCTATCGAGGCCGCCGACGCCATGGTGAAGACGGCTAACGTGGTTCTTGAGGGCAAGGAATATATCGGCGCCGGGTTCGTGCTCGTCACCGTACGCGGCGATGTGGGCGCGGTGAAGGCGGCGACCGATGCCGGCGCTGCCGCGGCTCGGCGCGTGGGCGAGCTGGTAGGCGTTCATGTCATCCCTCATCCGCATGAGGAAGCTGAGGCGACGGTTGTTCCGAAGAACGCGGGCTCGAAGAAGTAGTAGCTGCTTGGGAGTAGCTGCACGGAAAAAATGCTGGGACAGTCAGCCGCGCATCGCGTAAGTCCTTGCGGATCAGAGAGCGTTTCGCCAGCGCTTGTGACAGTCCCGATTTTTTCCGGGCGGGCTCGGCGGCGTGCCGGCGAAAAAAGGGTACAGCCACCGAATTTCGCGGTTCTCTTGTGCTGGCGACAGATCGGTTTGGCGAGCGAAATTCGGATGGCAGTCCCCCATTTTCGCCTGATGCCGCCTCTGCTGCGCGATGCCGCCTCCGCTGGGCGGCCGCTAGATGGGTGCTTCGCCAGTCAAAGACGGCGCTGAGTTCAGCAACAAGGTTTAACAAAAAAGTTTAGCAAGGTTTGGCAATAAAGTTCAGCAAGACGATGCCTTCTCCCGCCACTCTCGAAGACCAAGATTTGCGCTCGGTGCAAGAAGTTCGCCGCAAGGTCGCGCTGGCGTACGAGGCGTTTCTCGAGTTTCGGGAATTCTCGCAGGAACAGGTCGATGCGATCATCGATCACGCCGCCGCGGCGGCTCGCGAGAACAGCGAGCGGCTGGCAAGACTGGCGGTCGAGGAAACCGGCTACGGGAATGTTCGCGATAAGACGATCAAGAACCTGCTGAACTGCGACGTTCTTCATCGCGCGATCCGGCCGCTCAAGACCGTGGGCGTCATCGGCGAGGACCACGATCGGGGCATTCTCGAAATCGCCGAGCCGGTGGGCGTGGTGGCCGCGATTTTGCCGACGACCAATCCCACGTCGACGGCTTTCTTCAAGATTTTGATCGCGCTCAAGGGGCGCAACGCGATCGTGGTGAGCCCGCACCCGCGCGCGGTCGCTTGCACCTGCGAGGCGGCGAGCGTGCTGGGAGAAGCGGCCGAGGCGGCGGGAGCGCCCCGGGGGATTGTGCAATGCCTGACGCAGGCAACGATCGAGGGAACCACCGCCTTGATGCGGCACGAGCGGACGAGCTTGATCCTCTCGACCGGGGGCACGGGAATTGTTCGCGCGGCCTATTCGAGCGGCAAACCGGCCTTGGGCGTCGGTCCGGGCAATGTGGCGGTCCTGCTGGAACGATCGGCCGACCTGGACGAGGCCGTCGCGGCGGTGGTCGAGGGCAAATCGTTTGACTACGGCACGGTTTGCTCAAGCGAACAGTCAGTGATCGCCGAAGAGGCCAGCCGGGAGGCCGTGCTGGCGGCGCTCGAAAAACACGGCGCCCATCTGTGCGACGAGGCGCAGAGCGAAGCGCTGGCCAAGCTGCTGATCGGGCCTTCGCTGCGGGTGAATCCAGATTGCGTCGGTCAGTCGCCTCAACGGATCGCCGAGATGGCGGGGTTTCGCGTTCCGAGCGGCGCGCGGGTGCTGGTGGTAGAACTTCGGGGCGTGGGGCGCGAACATCCGCTTTCGGCCGAAAAACTTTCCCCGGTCCTGGGCGTCCTGTTCGTCAAGGATTTCTCCGCCGGTCTGGCCGCCGCCAAGAGCATTCTGAACTTCGGCGGGCGGGGACATACCTGCGTCATTCACTCGAAGGATGACGACCGCATTCGCGAGTTCGGCCTGGCCATGCCGGCCTTCCGCGTGCTGGTCAATACTCCGGCGCCGCAGGGTTCGACCGGCATCACGACCAACCTGTCGCCGTCGATGACGCTGGGTTGCGGAGCGATGGCGGGCAACATTACCGGGGACAACGTCGGTCCGATGCACCTGGTGAATATCAAGCGGATTGCCTACAAGGTTCGCGATGTCGCCGCCGCGTTTGAGAGCGATCAGGCTCGGGCGCTGTTCGCGGGGGGTGAGGCGGTTCGGGGTGGCTTGGGGCAGGGGCAGGAGCCGGTGCCGCCCGTACCGTCGGCGCCAGCAGCAGCACCGGAGCCACCCGTGCCACAGAGCGGCGGCGCGGCTGGCGCTTCCAAGGTGACGGCCGCGGTGCGGCGTTATTTGTCGGAACGGGGCCTGGGTGGGGGACCGCATCGTGCGGCGGAGCCCGCGGCCGGTAGCAGCTCACCCGCCAACGGCGCGGCCAGTGTGGTGGATCGTTTCGTGGCCCATCGCAGGCCGGCGCGGGTCGCCGCGGGAGTGGCGGCTAGGCGAGGGGCGTCTCGGGCAGTAGTATCTGGGGCGGCGGCACCTTCCACCTCAGCAAGAGCAGCGGCCTACGGTTCGGCGACTTCGGTACCTTCTAGTTCGGCGCCCGGGCCCGAGGCCGTGCCGTTTGTTTGCGAGGATGACGTGCGGCGGGCGATGGTAAAGCAAACGAAGATCTATATCAACGCCAAGACGATCGTCACGCCGGCGGCTCGCGATCTCGATGACGGATATAAGGTCTTGGTTCGAGTCGAGTAAGGGCGCCGGGGGGCCGCCCTGTGCGGCTTTTTCGTTATGAAACGCTGGGTAGACCGTGAGTACGACCAGGAAGCCGCACGGCGGCTGCAGGCGGAAGCGGGACTGACGCCGCTGATGAGCAAGCTGCTGGCGCAGCGCGGGATGAGTTGCCCGGAAGAGGTTTTTCGTTTTCTCGCCCCGCGGCTGGACCAGTTGCATGATCCCGGCCGGATGCTGGGAATGGGGCAGGCGGTCGAGCGGCTGCGGCGGGCGATCGCGAAAAACGAGCGGATTCTGATCTACGGCGATTACGACGTGGACGGCACGACGTCGGTGGTCGTGTTGCGCACGGCGATCCGGATGGCCGGGGGCGAGGCGGACTACCATGTTCCGCACCGCGTGCGCGAAGGCTACGGCATGCGGCGGGAAGTGATCGAGCAGGCCGCGGCCGCCGGCGTGAGACTGCTGATTAGCGTCGACAACGGCATCCGCGAGGTTGAGGCGGTTGCCCGGGCGAGGGAACTCGGCATCGACACGATCATTACCGATCATCATTTGCCCGACACGGCGGCGCCGCCCGCGCTGGCGATTCTCAACCCCAATCAACCCGGTTGCGGCTACCCGGACAAAAACCTCTGCGGCGCCGGCGTGGCCTTCAAACTCTCGCAAGCACTGCTGGCAACACTCGACTGGCCGGGGGCGAAACGAGATCGCGTGCTGGCTTCGCTGCTGAAAATCGTGGCCATCGCGACGGTCGCCGACATGGTTCCGCTGCGCGGCGAAAACCGTGTTTTCGTCAAGCTCGGCCTCGACGGTCTTGAGGACCCGCGGCAGCCTGGTTTGCGCGCGCTGCTGCGCGTGGCCAGGGTCTCGGCGGCACCTTCGGCGGGCGATTTGGGCTTTCGCGTCGGTCCCCGGCTCAACGCCGCCGGCCGCATGGATGAGGCGCGGGACGTGGTCGAACTTCTCTCCACCCAGGATGCGGCCGAAGCCGAGCGCCTGGCGTCGAAGCTCGACCGGCTCAACAGCGAGCGGCAACGCACCGAGGACGGGATCCTGGCGCAAGTGCTTGCACAACTCGGCGAGGTGCCTGCACCATCGGAGCTTCCGGTGATGGTCGCCGCTGGCGAGGAGTGGCATCGGGGCGTGATCGGAATCGTGGCCAGCCGTTTGGTCGAGCGGTTCCATCGCCCGGCGCTGGTGCTCAGTTGCGACCAGCACGGGGTGGCCACCGGTTCGGGACGCAGCATCCCGAAGTTTCATTTTCTGGAAAGCTTGGAATCGGCCGCGGAGCTGCTGGAGCGATTCGGCGGCCATCGCCAAGCCGCGGGATGCACGATCGCGGCGGAGCGTATTCCTGAGCTGCGGCGGCAATTGTGCGCGTTCGCCAGCGCCCGCCTTGAAGCCGAGGACTACATTCCCGAGCTGAAGGTGGATGCGGAACTGGGCTTGGACGAGGTAGGCGACCGGCTGATGGAGCAAATCGCGTCCCTGGCGCCCCATGGGCTGGGGAATCCGAAACCGCGCTTCTCGGCGGCGGGAACGAAACTCGCCGTCGCGCCCCGTGTACTCAAAGAGAAGCATCTGAAGCTGCGTCTGAGCCAGGGGACGGCGGTGTTCACGGCCATGGGCTGGCGCATGGCCGAGCGCCGGGAAGGCCTCAACATGGGTACGCTGATGGACGCGGTGTTTACGATCGAAGCCGACCGCTACGCCGGAGGCTGGCAACTGGTTTTGGAGGATTTTCGCCTCGCCGACGCCGTGCAGATTCCCAAGGCTGTGGCGATCACCGCGTGAGATCGGGCAATGAAACCGCGCAGGCAGGGGCGGGAGAGCGATGAAGCTTTGTACTTTTGAATATGAGAATCGCCGCGAAGTGGGTATCGTTCGCGGCGACCGAATCCTGCCGGTCTCGGAGGTGAATGCCTCGGCGGGCACGAAGGTGCCGGAGGAGATGCTGCGGCTGATTCAAGCCGGTTGCATTGAGGAGCTCAAAGAGGTGGCCGGCGGGGCGGGCGAGGGAACGAATGCCAGCCTGCCGGCGGACGATGTTCGCTTGTGTCTGCCCTACGAGCGTCCGCCCAAGATCTGGTGTATCGGCCTGAACTATCAGTCGCACGCTGAAGATATCGGCGCCGAGCAGCCGGAAGAGCCCGGAAGCTTCATGAAACCGAGTTCGTCTCTCTTTGAGCCAGGCGGCGCGATCGAGCTGCCGCCGGAGGATATCTCGCAAGAGGTGGACGCGGAGGTTCGGTTGGCTCTTCGATGCTGGCGGGGGCGGCACTCGCGCTCCGGCTCGCATCCCGGCTTCGGGCCGAGCGGCCGTTGATGATTTCCGGCGTGAAGACCGACAGAGTCTTGGCCAGATTTTCGAGGTCGGCGCCATTGTCCACCGTGACTTCGTGCTCGATCCAGTTGCACAGCGGAATGTTGCGGAAGTAGATCCTCTCCTGAACGACCAGGCACTGGCGATGGGCGAAAAGCATCTTTTCCTGGCGCACGAAGCGGCGCTGTTCGGTGTGGAGATCCGCAAGAAAATCATCCATCGTTTTCTGGCTGACCGCTTCACCGCGCAAGCGGTCGATCTCTTCGAACAGTTCCTTTTGGGATTCGATCGAGGCCCGCGCTTCCGAGAGCGCCTGCCTTTCGCGGGCAAGCAGGACGTCCATCCGCTGCTGACAGATGACCACAGCCAAGAGCGCCGAGCCAACCGCGATCAAAATCGGCAATACTATCCAGAGAATTGTAGACATGGTGTTCGATCCAGACTACGACTAGTATACCCTTGGTACTGGCGTTACCACCCCAAGGTCGTAATTTCCCAACGCGACTTAAGTGTAGAAAATACAGTCACCTAGGTCGAATACCCTACTTAGCAGCCTGTGGCAGAAGTCGGACTGGCGCGTTGCGAGCGGCGCGGGGGCGAAAGTGAGGCGTGACGAGGGCGAGGATGTGGTTCATCCCAACCGAGTCGCAACGAAGCTGCCGGTGCCACGCCGCCGCAACCGGTTGGGCGGCAAGGCCTTGCGACCCCAGGCGTTGTCGTTCGTCGCCGGTGATGTCCCGCATCATCATCCTTCTCTCTCCTAGCCCGCGGCCGCAAATCCTTGCCGCGCGTCCAGCCGGACTTCTACCACGGGCTGCTGGGCTGCTGGCAGGGCTATTTAGATAATCGGCTCGGACCAGGATTCGATTACCCCTTTGAGATGAGTCATGAACAGATCGGCCATGGCTCCGTCGATGAGGCGGTGATCGAATGTGAGAGTGGCATAGCAGATCGAGCGAATTCCGATGGCGTCGTGGACGACGACCGGCGCCTTGTGAATGACGCCCAGGCCCAGGATGGCAGACTGCGGACGATGGATGGCCGGAGCAGCTAGCAAGCTGCCATAGCTACCGTGATTTGAAATCGAAAAGGTGCCCCGGGAGACCTCGCCGGGTTGGAGCTGCTTGCCTCGGGCTCGTGAGGCCAAATCGTGCACCGAGCGTTGCAACCCGGAGACGCTTTGCCGATCTGCTCCGTGAATGACCGGAACGATCAGGCCTCCATCGAGCGCGACAGCGATGCCGATATTGACCTCGGAGTGACGGATCACCTGATCGCCATCGAGCGAGGCGTTGATCAAGGGGTACTGTTTGAGAGCCGCGGCGACGGCCCGCAGGAAGAACGGCATGAAGGTAAGCTTGACGGAGTATTGCGCGAGGAATTTCTCCCTGGCGGCGTCTCGCGCCTTGCAGATCACGGTGCAATCGATCTGGTGGACGGTGGAAACTTGTGGCGCATGCCGTTTCGAGAGAACCATATGCTCGGCGATCTTCTGGCGCATGATGCCAAGCGGCTCGGTGGTAAAGTCACCGAATCTGGCTTCGGGCGCCGCCGGGAACGCATCGGCGCCGGCGACCGTTCCGACCCCGGCGACGGGTCCTACCCCGGTCCGGTCCGCGGTTCCGGCTGGGCTAGCGGCGAGTGCCGCTTCGCGGCTTTGCAGATAGGCTTCGACATCTTTCTTGGAGATTCGGCCCCCCTGGCCGCTGCCGCGCAACTGGCTGAGGTCGATGTTGTGTTGCTTGGCCAGCCGGCGAACCAGCGGCGAGGTCCGGACCTGGGCGGCCGCCCCCTGTTGGGCCGGCTGTGCGTCCGAAGACGGCAAGCTGCCGGCTAGCGGGTCCCCGTTTGCAGCGTCTGGTTTGTCACCATGGGCCGGCTCCGCTGTGGAACTCTGTGCCGAACTACTGCTTGGGCCGCCGTCGCCGATGCGAGCCAGCAAGGTGTTGATCGCGACGGTTTCCCCTTCGGCGACAAGAATCTCCTGGAGTACGCCGGCCGCGGGCGACGGGATTTCCGAATCCACTTTGTCGGTCGAGATCTCCACCAGCGGCTCGTCTCTTTCGACTTCCTCTCCGATCGCTTTCAGCCACCTGGTGATGGTGCCTTCGACGATGCTTTCCCCCATCTGGGGCATCAAGACGTCGCTCATGTCGTCCTCCCGGTCTGGGCGGGGCTTGGGTCGCCGCCAGTCAGGCGCACCCGGTCCAAAGGGGTCATGCGGCGGCCGAAGACCGATCCGAAGCTCGCGAGCAGCGAGCGGATCACATCTTCCCTGGCCGGAGCCCGGCCCAGCAATCGCTCCATCGAAGTCACCGGTTTGTGAAGACCGCAGGGCACGATATAGCCAAAGTATCGCATTTCAGGAGCCACATTCAGCGCGAAACCGTGGGAGGTGACCCAGCGGCTGATATGCACGCCCATCGCCGCCAGCTTGGCGCCTTCCACCCAAACACCAGACGCCCCCTCGATGCGCCCGGCGGCGATACCGTAGCGCGCCACGGCGCCGATGACCACCTGCTCCAGCGCCCGAACATAGGCTCCGACGTCCATTCGCCACTCGCGCAGGTTCATGATCGGATAGGCCACGAGCTGCCCGGGGCCGTGATAGGTCACATCACCGCCGCGATCGCTCTCTCGCAGGTCCACGCCCAGCCGCGCAAGAGTGGCGGAGGGCAGGAGCAGATGGCTTCTCTGGGCGTTGCGGCCCAGAGTGATGACGTGGGGATGCTCGACAAAGAGCAGCCGGTCGGGGATCTCACCCGCCTTTCGCAAGGCGACCAGGTCGCGCTGCCGCCGCGAGGCCTGGTCATAACCGAGCAGGGAGAGGTCTTGGTAGTGGCAGAGAGCTTGCGGGTCCGATCGGTTCTCCGCCGTGGTCCGGCTGGGGCCGGAAGCGTCTCTCACCAGGATGGCCGGCGACATCGGTTTCTCTAGGTTTGTTTAGGCGTTGATCGACAGATCCCAGGTGTTGTTGAACGCTTCCTGCACGGACTCGGAAAGGGTCGGATGCGCGTGAATGGTCGACATCATCAATTCGACGGTCGCTTCGGCGGTGATGGCCGTGACCGCTTCGGCGATCAACTCGGTGGCCGAAGGGCCGATGATGTGTACGCCCAGAATTTCGCCATAGCGCGCGCCGGCGACGACTTTAACGAAACCGCCCGGCCTGCCAAGGATCGACGCCTTGCTGTTGGCGGCGAACGGGAACTTCCCAGTCTTGATGTCGTGGCCCTGCTCTCTGGCGGCGGTCTCGGTCAGGCCCACGCTCGCGATTTGGGGATCACAGTAGGTCGCCGAGGGACTGTGCAAGTAGTTGACCGGCTCGGGGTCCTTGCCGGCAATGCGCCCGACAGCCACAAGACCTTCCGCCGAGGCGACATGGGCAAGCTGCGGAGCCCCGGCCACGATGTCGCCAATGGCATAGACACCCTTCTCGGCCGTCTCCATCCAGGGATCGACCGCGATAAACCCGCGATCGGTTTTGACCTGGGTGTTCTCAAGCCCAATATGGCCGGTTGCCGGCTTGCGTCCGACGGCGACGAGCAGTTTGTGGGCCGATAGTTTTCGCGCGGCTTGACCTGAATCCGTGAGCGAGATCTCGAGGCCCCCGGCGGAACGGCTCACCTGGCCCAGCTTGGTCCCGAGATGATACTCGATCCCTCTCTTGCGGAAGGCTCTGGCCAGCTCGGCCGATAGATCCTCATCCTCGGAGGGAACCAGCCGCGGCAGCATCTCGACAATCGTCACCTGGGCTCCGAAGCTGCGAAAGACCGACGCGAATTCCACCCCCACCGCACCGCCGCCGATAATCACCAGCGACTTCGGAATTTCGGTCAAATCGAGAATTTCGACATTGGTCAGGATGCGATCCGGGTCCGCCGTCAGACCGGGAAGCATGCTGGCCGAAGAGCCCGTGGCTAGGATGATATTGGGCGCGCTGAGGATGCGGCCGGCACCGGCGCCGGAGACCTCGGCACTGGAGACTTCGACTTGCCCCTTGCCCAGCAGGGTTCCCCGGCCGCGGATGGTCTCAATCTTGTGCTTCTTGAATAGATATTCGACGCCCTTGGCGTGTTTGCCGACGATGGCACTCTTCCGGCGGATGAGTTGTGCGTAATCCAGATGAAGGTTCTGATAGCTCAGCCCCCATTTTTCGCTCCGCAGGGCCTCTTCGTAAAGCTCAGCGTAATGAAGCAGGGCTTTGGTGGGCACACAGCCCACATGCAGGCAAGTACCGCCGAATTTCTGTTCCTTTTCAACGACAGCGACTTTCAGACCATACTGCGCGGCGCGAATCGCGGCGACGTAACCGCCGGGTCCGCTGCCCATGATGACAAGGTCAAAGTTCATCAGAGAGTCCACAGTGTATCAGAGTGGTTTTTGAGCGCCCGGCGCCGCCGGGCGGCTTGCACCGGGGTGGTAAGATGAAACAGCCATGAGGATTCTCAACGCTGGCGACCAGGAACTGATCGGTCTCGAACCTCAGCCCGATATTGTTGTCAGCCTGGCCACGCAAGCGGGTTTCGACTGTCACCTGACCGAGGACGACCGGCGCGTCATCCTTGAGTTGAAGCCTACCGTGCAGAGCAAAGCGATCCTCTTGTTCGACGCCGCCCATCCGGCAAACCTGGGGTGGTTTTCGCGCTGCCAATTCTATGTCAATGGCCTCTCCGGAGCCGTTCTGAGAACACCGTTGACGATCTCCAATTGGCGGGACGGCCAGGGACGGCCTCTGCAAGGCCTGTGTATCAACCTTTCCAAGGAACTGCCCCGCACATTCCGGCTGCCGGGGCACGACACGGTCAGTGAACAGGTCATCTATACGATCCTCTACAACTTCCTGGTAGCGCTGCTTCAGACCGGCGTGGCGATCTGCGGCCGGGGCAGCGTCGAGCCACTGGCTGGCCCCGTCCAGGGCGAAAAGTAGATCAAGCGGACAGTTTTCACGTCGTTTCGCTACTGCATTTCTTCAGTGTCTCGCCGCGACAAAATCAAACACAACAAGGGTAATTGGGTGGTTTTCGGTCGGGACACGAAGGTGAGAGACCCGATGTTATCGAATGACGTACGAACGTCGCTGCTTAGAACTAGTGCTCAGAATTAGATAGTAGCCCAATAGAAACAACTGTGCATACTGAGGGTACTTAAGTACTGGGAAAATGTATCCAACAGGCTATTGTTGTTATAGTCCGATCGTGGGACAATTTGGATTGTACCAGGGACGATTCGCTGGAGTAGCCCGGGGGGACACACTTCAGCGAGGTCCAGGCTGGCTCGTTTATCGAGCCAGCCTTTTCTTTTTGGCGCCTCAATCAACGATGTCCCCAAGATTCCCGTTCTCTGGAGTTCCCGCGTCCCGCCCGCCGGCAGTGCCGCGGCGCGACTCGGAATCCGATGGCTCTGGTACGATTGCGATGAGTTTCCGCAGCGGCGGCTGGCGTGGGGCGGCCGGCGTAGCAAACGGCGCCCGCGGGCAGAGGCAGACGAGGGCATTATGGCTGAGAATGGCGGGATGAATCGAAGAGAGTTTGTCAGCGGAACCATCGGCGCGGGCTCGGTCGCCGGACTAGCTCCGGCTCTGGGCAGCGCGGCGGCGAACCGCCCGGCGGCCGGGCGCGTGATTGGGGCGAATGACCGCGTCAACGTGGGCGTGGTCGGCGTCGGCGGCCGCGGCAGCAGCTTAACGAGGCTGCTGCTACGGATGGCCGAGGAGCGCGGTGATGTGCAGGTGCTGGCCGTCTGTGACGTCTACGAAAAACGCCGCCGAGCCGCCCAGGAGCGCACGAAAGCCGGGTTTTCGACGCTAGATTACCGCGAACTGATCTCGCGTCCGGATATCGACGCGGTCGTGATCGCCACCCCGGACCATTGGCATGGCAAGATCGCCCTCGACGCCATGGAGCAGGGCAAGGACGTGTATCTCGAAAAACCGATGTGCCACACGATCGAAGAAGCGCGCGAGGTGGCGGCTCGAGCCAAGAAGCTGGGGCGGATTCTGCAGGTCGGTTCGCAGACCACCTCGGCGGATCAGTGGTGGAAGGCGCGCAAAGCCATCAAGGACGGAATGATCGGGCAGTTGCTGACAAGCCAGGGCTCCTACCATCGCAATACGACCGGCGGCGAGTGGAACTGGAAAATGGATCCGGACGCGGGCCCGCATGGCAAGGGCGAAAACTACGTCGACTGGAAGACCTGGCTGGGCCCGGCGCCGAAGCGCGCTTGGGACCCGGAACGCTTCTTCCGCTTCCGCAAGTTTTGGGATTACTCGGGCGGCATCGCCACCGATTTGTTCTATCACGTGGTGGCACCGCTGAACATCTGCTGGCCCAAACCGCAGTTTCCCTACCGGGTGACCGCCAGCGGCGGCATCTACGCCTTCCACGACCGTGAAGTACCCGATACCTTCAATCTGCTGGCCGATTTCGCCGAAGGTCACTCGCTGATCCTGAGTTCCTCAATGGCCAACTCGACCCATATCCCGGGACTGATTCGCGGCAAGGAAGGCACAATCATCATAGTCGAGCATGGCAAGTTCGAAGGCGAAACCAGCTATATCACCATCACTGCGGAAAAAGCCCATCAGGCGGACTTCGTCAAGAAATGGGGCTACCGTTCGATGCAGATTCCGGTCGAGGAGACGCCGCGCGACGCTCATATGGGCAATTTGTTCGAGTGCATGCGGACCCGCGAGCAGACGGTGCTCAACCCCGAAACGGCCTACCGCGCGCAGGTGACGATTTCGATGGGCGTCGAGAGCTTCCGGCGCGGCAAGGTGCTCTACTTCGATCCGAAGAAAGAGAAGATCGTCGAGAAGCCGCCTAGCAAGGGGTAGCTTCTCTGTTTTCGCACCATCTCAGCTGACCGATGCTTCCGTTGCACCGGCTGGTTGATTTGGCGGAGGCGGGTGCGGGTTGCGCGGTCCTTCGACCCCGAAGCCTCAGGCGCTAGCTCCGGCCTCGATCAGGAGCGCCTCGATTTCGTCCAATACGGCCAGTTCGGCGTCCTCGTGATCTCGGTACTCGCTCGAAAACACTCGAAGCAGTACCTTCAAGAATCCCGCCCGCCACTGTCGCCGCTGGTCACGGACTATCGCCAGCGCGGTTTGCCCGGAGTCGTCTTGAAGGTTCGCGGCGGCGCCCGCTTGGAGCAACGCCCGCACACCGACAGGGTCCGACGATTGGACGCGAGACATCAGGACTGTCACCCCATAAGAAGTTCGCGCGTGCAGGTCCGCTCCCGCCGCAAGCAGCGTACGGATGGACTCCCCCGCGTCGACCCGGTCTGACCCTCTCACCCAAAAGAGCGGAGTAACTCCCCCTTTGGTGCGGGCGTTGACGTCGGCCCCGTTTTCAATGAGGATTCGCGCGATCTCGGGATGCCACGCCCCGTGGTGCAAAGGGGTCTCGCCGGAGAGGTCACGCTCCGACGCCTCAAGACCCTCGCCGAGCATCAAACGCAGTAGTTCCGGATTCCCGCTGCCCGCGGCTCCGAACAATGCCGTTGCTTGGTGCCGGCCGCTGCTCACGTGCGGGTTCGCGCCGTGCGCCAGCAGGCTTCTCACCATCGCGATTCGGCCTGTGCCGGTCGCCAAGTTCAGGGGAGCATCTCCCAAACTCGACCTCTCCCCGGACGCCTAGTTGGGGTCGGCGCCGGCCTCCAGCAGGATTTCCACCCCCGGATCACACCCTTCTACAATCGCCCAATGAAGGACGGCCCGCCCGATGGAGTCCCTTTGCGCAAGGTCTGCTGGCTTAAGATCTTCGGTCAGCGTCTTGAGCTTCCCGGTTTCGCAGTCGATCGCCGCCGCCACGACAGGGACTTGTCGTGCCAAGTACTCAGGACTTGGATTCATGCAAGCGGAAAGCGCGAGCACCAGGAAGATCGGCTGGAGTTTGGTTGAGTTCATTTATGTCCCACCTGCCCGACTTATGCTAGCGCGTTTGGCACCGCGCTTGCATGGACCCATCCACTTGTCGCCATGCGTGTTTCGGCCGACCGGGATTCTGAATCGGTCAGCTTCCGGCTATGGTTTTTCGGCGGATCGCGATCCTTCCAGCGGACCGCAATCCTTTTTACGAATCATGGACTCATAACCGGACCGCGGGCGTTAGTCCGCGGCCCTTCTGCTTGTTCACCCAACGACACCGCGGATTCATGCGGGCACGGCCTCCGGCTTGCGGGCAATTTTGCGGCGCTCGTCCGTGTTAAAAGCATGTCAGCGGCGTGCTAGAATGGGGCCGTTTCGTTCTTGCCCCGTGTCCCCAGGAGGGCCGCCATGCAGCCTGCCAGCAAGTCTTCTCGTCCCAGCCGCCGTGATGTGTTTCGAGCCGGCTCTTTCGCGACCGCGGCTGGTCTGCTTGGCGCTGCTCCGGCTGGTCTGGTTGGGGCATCCAGTGCGCGACAGCCGATGCGGGGCGGGGGCCCGGAAGTCTACAGCCGTATTGGCGTCCGGCCGTTCATCAACTGCACCTCGACCTACACCATCAACGGCGGCTCGAGGCAGTTGCCCGAAGTGATCGAGGCGGTGGAACAAGCCGCTCACTACCACGTCAATCTCGATGAACTCATGGTGAAGGCCGGCGCGAGAATCGCCGAGCTGCTCGGGGGCGAGGCCGCCATGGTCAGCTCGGGCGCGGCCGGGGCGGTGACCTGCGGCACGATCGGCTGCGTGGCCGGCGGCGACCCCGAAAAGATGAAACAATTGCCCGACACCTCGGGGCTGAAAAACGAGGTCATCGTACCCCGCTGGTCGCGCAGCTATTACGATCAGGCGGTGCGGAATGTCGGCGTCAAGATGATCGAGGTCGAAACGCTCGCGGACCTAGAGCGGGCCGTCACCTCCAACACGGTCATGGCCCACGGTCAGGCCGGCCTGGTGAAGGACGGCAATCCGTTCACGCTTAAGCAGTATGTTGATGCCTGCCATCGCCACGGTGTGCCGGTGCTGATCGATGCCGCGGCGGATCTGCCCTTGCGGCCCAATCCGTATCTCGAGGCGGGCGTGGATCTGGTGGCCTATAGCGGAGGCAAGATTCTGCGCGGCCCGCAAACCTCCGGGATTCTTCTCGGGCGGAAGGACCTGGTCACGGCGGTCTACGCCGGCAGCTCGCCTCACATCACCTTCGGACGGGCGATCAAGGTCAGCAAGGAAGAGATCGCGGGGCTGGTGGTGGCGGTCGAGTCGCTGGCGCACTCGCGTGACCGTGAGGCCGAGGACCGCGAGTGGGTCTCGTGGTTTGAACACATCCGCGACCGCATCACGCAGGTGGATGGCGTGACGGCCCAGATCGCTCTGCCCGACAAGCCGAGTTACTATCCGGTGCTGTGGATTGAATGGGATCAGAGCAAGATCGGCTACATCAACCGGGAGCTGGGCAAACGGCTTCTCGACGGCGAGCCGCGCGTGATGACGCACGCCGAGGGCGAAGGGCATCGATTTGTGCTGCGTCCGGCGGCGATGTATCCCGGCGAATACAAGATGGTCGCCGAGCGGCTCTACGATGCGTTCCGCGACGCGCCGGGGCCGAAGAGGAAACCGGCGCCGAAACCGGCTACAGCGGACCTCAGCGGACACTGGGAGATCGACATTCGGTTTGTGGCCAGCGCCACGCGACTGAAGCTCTACATCAGCGCCCGGGCGAGTGAGCTGGCCGGGTCGTACTCGAGTCCGCTGGTGCCGCACGGAACGGTCAAAGGGACGGTGAGCGGAAACGAAGTAGAGATCCGCACGCACGGCCGCTTTGAGGCGACGAATTTTGATTACATCTTCCGCGGCACGGCCGAAGGCGACCAGATGAGCGGGACGGTCGAGCTAGGCTGGGAGTATGGCCAGGCGCCGTGGAAGGCCCGGCGGGTGGGGTGAAGCGGGCCGCGGCGCGGGGTTTCTTGAAGACGGGAATTCGCAGGGACAGGTTTCGTTATGACAAAGACGAGCAATAAGGTCTCTTCGGCGCTGACGCGCCGCGATGTTTTCCATGCCGGGACACTGGCGGCGGCCTCGAGTTTTCTTGGCCCGGCCGCGATGGCGGCCGCGCGTCTGCCGGTGCGCGGCAAGGGAACGAATGTTTACGAAAAACTTGGTGTCACGCCGTTCATCAACTGCACCTCGACACGCACGATGAATGGGGGTTCGGCCGCGCTCCCCGAGGTCGTCGAAGCGGTTTACGAAGCGTCGTTCTATCACGTGAACATGCAAGAACTGCTCCGCAAAGCCGGTCCGCGCATTGCGGAGTTGCTTGAGGTCCCCGCGGCGGCGGTAAGTTCCGGCGCGGCCGGCGCGCTAACCTTCGCCACGCTGGCTTGCATGGCCGGCGGCGACATCGAGACGCTGCAACAGTTGCCCAACACCGCGGGCATCAAGGACGAAGTGGTCGCCGTGCGCTGGTCGCGCTCGATTTATGACCACGCGATTCGTATGACCGGCGCCAAGATGGTCAACATCGACCGCATTGAGGATTTGGAAAACGCCTTCGGGCCGCAGACGTTCATGGCCTTCGCGGGGCAGCAAATTCAGGCGGCAGGCTCGAAGATTCCGCTCGAGACGTTCGTGAAAGCGGCGCACGATCACGGCGTGCCGGTGCTGGTCGATGCCGCGGCGGAGTTGCCGCTCGTTCCCGACCCGTTTCTGTCGCGGGGCGTGGATTTGGTCGCCTACAGCGGCGGCAAGAGCTTGAAGGGACCTCAGACAGCCGGGCTCCTGCTGGGCAACCGCAAGGACCTGATCGAGGCGGCGTATATCGGCGGCGCGCCCCATCACACCTACGCACGGCCGATCAAGGTCAGCAAGGAAGAGATCATTGGTTTAGTGGCGGCGGTGGAAGCGCTCGTCACCACGCGGAATATCGCCGACGAATACGGCGAGTTCAAGCGCTGGTTCCGGCACATCATCGACCGCATCAGCCAAGTGGACGGCGTGAGCGCGCGGATCATCGAAGCGCCGCGTGCGGGCTATTATCCGACGATGCGCGTGGAGTGGAATCAGCAAAAGATCGGGCTGGTTGCGCGTGAGGTGGGCGAGCAATTGCTCAACGGCGAGCCGCGCATCATGACGCATGCGTACCCGATAGAACTCGACCCGACGCGCTCGGAGACGAACAATTTTGTCATTCGTCCGATGGCGATGTATGCCGACGATTACAAGGTAGTTGCCGAGCGATTGCACGAAGTGCTCAAGAGCGCACCGGGGCCGAAGCCGCCGAAGAAACTCGCCGCGCCCGCGGGCAGCCTCGACGGACACTGGGTAGTTGAACTCACCTTTGTCGCCAACAAGGCCCGGCATACGATGTATCTGCAAAACGAGGGCAATGAGATTCGCGGGTTGCATCGCGGACGCATCACCCAGGGCCAGGTGAAGGGTGAGATCGACGGCGACCAGATTTACTTTGAAAGCCGCGGCAAGTACGAAGGCGCCGCGATGCGCTACTTCTTCCATGGCGTCCTTCGCGGCGATGAGATGAGCGGCGAATTGGGTTTGGGCGAGTATGGCAAGGGCAGGTGGAAGGCCAAGAGAGTTGGATGAGTTCGAGGGAGGAAAAGATGAAATCAGCGAATCGAGATTCCAGGGCAGCTCCCAGAGCAACCCCAAAAGCAACGATGAGCCGGAGGGATGTTTTCCGCGGCGGAGCTGTGGCTGCGGGTATAGGGGCCGCCGGCAGCATGGCCGCGGCGGCGAGCTTCTTTGGTGTGAGCCCCGCGCTGGCGGCGCGTCTTCCAATGCGGGGCAAGGGGCCGAACGTTTACCAGCGCCTGGGCGTTGAGCCCTTCATTAACCTCACCTCGACGCGCACGATGAATGGCGGGGCGATGCTGCTGCCCGAAGTGGCCGACGCCATTCATGAGGCATCGTTCTACCACGCGAACTTGCAAGAGCTCTTCGAGAAGGCGCGGCCCTATATTGCCAAGATGCTCGGCGCGCCTGGAGCGATGATCTGCTCGGGTGCGGCCGGCGCGCTGACCTCGGCGACGCTCGCCTGCATGGCCGGCGGAGATATCGAAACGCTGCAGCAGTTGCCTAACACCGAAGGCATCCAGGACGAGGTTGTCGTGGTTCGCTGGTCGAGTTCGATCTACGACCACGCCATCCGCATGACCGGGGCCAAGATGGTGGACGTCGCGACGCCCGAGGATCTCGATCGCGCCTTCGGTCCGCAAACCTTCATGGCCTTCGCCGGGGCGGCGATCCAGGCGCCCGACAGCAAGATGCCGCTCGAGGCCTTCGTCAAGGCGGCGCACGCCCGCGGCGTGCCGGTCTTGATCGACGCCGCTAACGAATTGCCGCTAGAAGGCGACCCGTTTCTTGCCCGCGGTGTGGATCTGGTGGCCTATAGCGGCGGCAAGAGTCTCAAAGGGCCGCAGAGCGCCGGGCTGCTGCTGGGCGATAAAATCCTTACCGACGCGGCTTACGTCGGCAGCGCGCCGCATCATACGTTCGCGCGTCCGCTCAAGGTCAGCAAGGAAGAGATTGTCGGCATCGTTGTCGCCGTGGAGTACTTGGTCAACAAGCGCAACGTTGAGGAAGAGAACAATCAGTACAAGTTCTGGTACCGTCACATCGCCGAGCGCATCGGCAAGGTGCCGGGCGTGCGCACCGAGATCCGCGAGGCGCCCCGGCCGGGCTACTATCCCCAGATGTATGTCGAGTGGGACCAGAGCAAGATCGGACTCGTGGCCCGAGAAATCGGCGAGCAATTGCTCGACGGCGAGCCGAGAATCATGAGTCCGGCTTATCCCAAAGAGCTGGACCCGACCATGGCCGAGACGAACCACTTCCTGATTCGGCCGATGGCCATGTGGCCGGAAGATTACAAGGTCGTCGCCGAGCGGCTCTACGAGGTTTTTAAGAACGCTCCGGGACCCAAGGCGCCCAGCAAACCCAGCCCTCCAGCGGGCAGCCTGGATGGTCACTGGGAACTGGAGATCCGCTTTGTGTCGAAGACAAGCATGCACACGATGTACCTCCAGAACCGCGGGAATGAAATCAGCGGGTTGCACCGCGGCCGCATTAGCCAGGGCAAGGTCACGGGCGAGATCAGCGGCGACCGGGTCAAGTTTGAGAGCCGGGGCAAGTACGAGAGCGCCCAACTGCGGTATTTCTTCAAGGGCACCTTGCGCGGCGATGAGATGAGCGGCGATTTGGGTCTGGGCGAATATGGCACAGCGACTTGGCGGGCCCGGCGGGTTAGCTGATGCGGCGGGTTGGCTGATGCGGCGGGTTGGCTGATGCGGTGCATTGGCTGATGCCGCGCGCGGTGGCTGATACAGCCTCGTGATAGAATGAGTCCCTCCATGCTCGGTCGCGTCGAGGCGGTCGACCTCGTTAAGCAATTCCGGACTTTTCAGCGCAGAGAAGGACTCTCGGGCGCCGTGCGGGATCTATTCTCCCGCGAATACACGACGTTGCGCGCCGTCGATGATGTTTCCTTTACCATCGAACCCGGCGAGATGGTCGGCTATATCGGTCCGAACGGCGCGGGCAAATCAACCTCGGTCAAGATGCTCACCGGCATCCTGGTGCCTACTTCGGGCCGGGTCGTCGCCAACGGTTATGTTCCGTATAAGGAGCGGATGGCCTACACGCGGACGATTGGGGTCGTCTTCGGCCAGCGCACGCAACTTTGGTGGGACATCGCGGTCGTCGAATCGTTTCGCCTGCTGAAGGAAATCTACGGCGTAAGCGACGCTGATTACGCCACCCGCATGGCGCGGTTCGACGAGATTCTCGAGATCAACCGCTATCTGCACCAGCCGGTACGCAAGCTCAGCCTCGGCGAACGAATGCGCTGCGACATGGCCGCGGCGCTGCTCCACAACCCGCCCCTGCTGTTCCTCGACGAGCCGACGATCGGTCTCGATCTGCTGGCCAAGGAAAACGTTCGCCAGTTTCTCAAAGAGGTGAATCGCGATTTTGGAACCACGGTTCTGCTGACCACGCATGATCTTGCCGACATCGAGGAACTCTGCCGGCGGCTCATGATTATCGATCGCGGCCGCATTCTCTTTGACGGGCCGCTGAACGAACTCAAGCAGATGCTGTGGCGCCAAAGTCAGATCAAGTTCGAGTTGAAGGACCGCGAACAGGCCGCCGCCGTCGGCGCCATCGATTTGCCGCGCGTCGAGAAAGAGCGGCTGGATGAGCTGACCTATCGGCTCTCATTCGAGCGCGAGGAATACACCTCGGGGGACGTGATTCGCCGCGTCGTGGCGGCGGCGGAAGTTCGCGACATCTTCATTGAGGAAGAATCGATCGACGACATTGTGCGGCGCATCTATACCGGCGGCACGATCCCCGAGTTGCAGAAGAAATGACGGTTTCGGCGGTTCTTCCGCGCCAGGCGGCGGCCATGCTCGAGTTCTCGCGCATCGGATTCGTCAACGTCCTGGCCTTTCGGCTGCGTTACTACACCGGCATCATCACCTATCTCATCAACGTCACGGTCTACTACTTCATCTGGAAGGCGCTCTATGCGACGGACCCGGATTTCGCGCGCGGGTTTACGTTCGAAGAGATGGTGACCTATGTTTCGGTCGGATGGGTGATTCGCTCGGTCTACTTCAACAACATCGACCAGAACATTTCGATGGAAGTGATCGAAGGCAAGATCGCGATGTCGCTGCTCAAACCGGTCAGCATGCAGGCGATGCAGATCGGCCGCGCACTGGGCGAAGCTTGCTTTCGGTTGCTGATGCTGACGCTGCCGGCGGCGATCGTCGTCTCCCTTGTTTTCCCGGTCCAGGCTCCCGCGAGCTGGCGGCATTTCGGCTGGTTTTTGCTCTCGCTCCTGGCCAGCATCATGCTGTCGGGCGCGCTGAACTTCATCATCGGGACGTTCGCGATTCGGATGAAGTCGATCTTGGGGCTGCTGCGAGCGAAGTATTTCGTGTTTGAATTGCTCTCGGGATTGCTGGTGCCGATGACGATGTTCCCGGCCCCGCTGCAAACCGTCCTCGACTATCTGCCGTTCCAGCACATCGCCTACACGCCGTTGCGGCTTTACCTGGGGAAGCTCGACGGCCCGGAGATCGGCCGCGTTTTGGCCGTCCAGTATTTCTGGGTTGCGGCGCTAATGCTGTTTGGCGCCTGGTTTTGGAACGTGATGGTAAGGAAGGTGACGATCCACGGGGGGTAGGGCGGGTGGCGGAAGTCTGGTTGGGCGTCCTGGTCGCGGGAATCATCAAAATTCGCCGGGATCTTCGGCCAGGGTCAGTTCCAGCGTGACGTTGTCTTTCGCCTTGACTCTCAGGCGCTTCGCCCACCGTTGCAGAGTTGCCCGCGTATCGGGGTCGCGCGGATCGAGCGTGCTGTGCTGTGGCAAGGCGTAGAAGGTGTAGGCGCCGGGCACCAGCGTGGTGAAGACGAAACCGCCGTCTTCGGAAGCGCGCTTGACGGCTCGGCGGAGATATCCGCCCGGATTGTCGGGCAGAGCAACGATGCTGGCCGACGCAACGGCCGATGGGTCATCGGGATCTTCTGGTTTGACGACGCCGCTGACGGTCGCGCCATCGAAGGCCACTCGCAGCTCGATGCCTGTGAGCGGAGCGCCGGAGGCGACGGTGATTTCGGGTTTCTCGAGTTTGCGGCCAGCGAGGATTACTGCCCGCAGATACCCGCCGGCGGGCGGTGGAATCAGCTCGATGCGGTAGGTGTCGGCGTGTACATCGGGCCGCTCGAATGCACCGGTCTCTTCGTCGAAGAAGCCTGGCGTGCGCGCACCCCTCCAGCCAACGAGTTCACCCACCAGCATGACCCTTGTTCGCCAGCGGCGATTGCCCGCGTTGCTGGTCGAGCCCTGGTTTTCGGCTTGGGGTGGGTCCTCCCGTACGAGCCTGCCCGAAACCGTCTGACCCGGGGCGAGTTCGAGCACCAGTGCTTCGCTATCGGATTCAGATACCAGTACGTCGGCCCTGGCCATCAGGGCATCGTGGCGCCGCCGACCGCCGGACATCGCCAGCAGATAGTGGGGTCCAGGGGGAACGCCATAGAAGGTGAACTGCCCCTCGTCGTTGGTTACCATCGAGACCGAATACACCGATCGGTCGCGTAGTGTCACGCCGCAAGTGTCGCAGCCGCCGGTTTCCGAATCCAAAACCACGCCCCTCACTACGGTTCGCGGAGAAGGCGGCAAGCGCAGATCCACTCCCGCCTGTTCGCTGCCCCAGCGCAGCTTCAGCGGCGCGGCCTCGGCTGGCGTGGAAACGCCTGGATAGTAAACCGGCAGGTGTTCGGCATAGTAAATTCCTCGCGGTGCCACCTCGGCGATCTGACTCGCGCCCAGGACGTAGCTACCCGCTGCCAGGCCGAAGATCCGGTATTCGCCAAGGTCGTTGGTCATGTCTGACTGGGTCGCCTCCCAGGAAAGGTTCCCCGCGCTGTCGTAGGAGCGCCGGTAGGCGGTCACGAACGTCCTAGCCGGCGATTCGCCCAGCGAGTCGGCGAGCTTTCCGGTGACCACCGCGGACGGCCGCAAGCGGATTTGAAGATTCTTGCGCGTCTGGTTTCGCGCCAGCTTGACGCGGGCCAGTGTGCGAGACTGGAGCCGTGTTTCATAGGCGGTCTTGCCCGCCATCAGGACATACTCACCCTCGGGCAATTGAGAAAACAGAAAACGTCCGTCGAAGCCGCTGGCGGTCTTTTTTTGACCGGATCGTCCTGTACGGCGAGATCCGATGGCGCCTAGCGTTAGTTGAGCGCCTTTGAGAGGCTCACCTGTCTTCGCCGAGAGAACGATTCCGCCGATTTCGCCCTCAGGCTCCTCCTGTGAGGTTCCGCCGGTCTGCGGCCGGGCGGCCGGGGAAATCAAGATGACCGCAACGGCGGCCAGCAAGAATGCGGGAAGAGTTTTCATTCTGCGACTGTCAAATCACTGCACTGCGGTCAGATCGATCTCAATATCGCTGCCCACTTCCACAGCAAAGGAACGGACCGCCGACCCGGCTTGTTCCCAGGTCTCGTCGTCCTGGATTTCACCGGAACGCAGCACGGGCCAGGCAC
Organism: Bryobacterales bacterium; assembly: GCA_965238045.1. Classification (GTDB taxonomy): domain Bacteria; phylum Acidobacteriota; class Terriglobia; order Bryobacterales; family UBA6623; genus CBDEGU01. Next base: position 397,285 of record CBDEGU010000008.1, read on the forward strand.
AGATGCGGTAGTCGCCGGGCGGAATCCGGTCGAAGGAGAATCGCCCGTTCTGATCCGCCTGCGCCGACCGGACGCGGTCATGGCTCTTGAGTCCGACGATGTACTGGCCTCCGGTGAGCACCCGGCCTTCCTCGCGACCGGCCTTGACGCGGCCATGAACGCGGCTGTATTCGGCGGAGAGAACGACTTCGATCTCTTCGATTCTTCCTTCCGTCGCCACGACATGGCTCACCGGTTCCAGATCCGCACCGCGCCGGATGCCTTTTACGAAGAGCGGCCGGGGGCCGCCTCCGGGCACGGAAACGCGGTAGCTTCCGTGAAGCAGATTGTCTATCTCGAACGTATAGTCTGGAGCGGTCGCCTGGACGAGCTGCCGACCGATACCGCTCTCGTTCCGGAACCAGAGCCGAAGGTCGCGAGCGAGCGATTCGCCGTCGAACGTGATTTTGCCGCGGAACCCGGCCGGGGGCTGGGGACGCAGCGTCAGGCCGCGGATGTCTTCGCTGACGGTCACGAGGCCCATCTGAATCTGGGCGGCATCGGCAATGGTCAGCCCGAAACCATTGTCGGAGTTCATGTAGACGAAGGATTTCTCGCCCGGGGAGACATTGTCGAATAGGAAGGAACCGTCCGAACCAATGATGGTGAAGCTGGACCCGCCCCGGAACGTTCCCCGTGCCCGCATTCCCAAGATGCGTGTCCCATGCCCGCTCAGATCCAGGCCGGTGACCCTGCCCGAGACAGTGAAGCGCCGGGACCGCGCAGGGTTTTGGTCGAGCGCGATTTGAACACCAGCAGTTTCTTCCCCGTAGCGCACATCGACCTCGAGGCGGGAGAACACGCCTCCCCGGCCACGGGCGCGAACGATGTAGCGGCCGGGCTAGATACCCGCGACGCGAAACATTCCCCGGTCATCGGTCGAGTCGCGGTAGGCTGACGAGGCCCGCCATTCCAAGGGCTGCCCGAGACGCAGGACCTGCACCGTGATGTCCTGCTGGGGCTCGCCGTACTCGTCGATGACCGTGCCGGTGACGACGCCTCCGCGCCGCAACTCGAACGTTACTGCGGCGCAGTCATCGGGCTGGGAGCAGTCGAGCACGAGATTCTCCGTCTCGTGGCCGGCGGCGTCGTGGATGTAGTAGCCGGATTTGCGGACCTTAAGCGAAATGCGAGACCCAGGCAGCTCGGTGATAGCGTAGTAGCCGCGGTCGTCGGTCTTGGTGACGGCGAGAACTTTCGTACGGTCGGCCGACCGTACGATGACGGTCGCCCGCGCCAGTGGCCGCAAGCGCGTTCCCTCGCGCACCTGAACGATCCCGGTAACGGTCGTCGCCGCTAGGAGAAAACCAGCGCTGGCGAGATACAGCCCAACTATTCGCCCGCCACGCTGGATACCCCTCAAAGTTACGACGCGATTCATCTCGAACCTATGCATCTCGAATCCATGCATCTCGAACCTATGGTACGCGAGACTTATCGAAATCGTTTCGCGAAATTGACAAAATTGCACTATCTTTTTTCAATGGGCTTTTTTCATCCCGGTTCATCCCGATTCACTGGGAGGCGAAACGGACCGCCAGAAAGGCGTGGCGACCGGCCCATCCCGCGAGGTAACTGAAACCCGGGCGACGGGAAGCGCGACAGCCCTGAGTTAGAATGAAAAGCGGATTCCTGATGCGAGTGACTGTCCTGTTTTTCGGCCTTTTGAAGGATATTACGGACCGGACGGAAGAGAGCCTCGAACTGCCCGCCGGCTCGAACACTGGAACGGTGTTTGAGCACTACGCGTCTCAATACCCGAGGCTTCGCGGGATGGCGGGCAGTATCGCTCTGGCTCGCAATCAGGAGTTTTGCGGCCTCGAGGAAGTGCTCGAAGGCGGCGACGAGATTGCGCTGATGCCTCCGGTCAGCGGAGGATCCGGGGCTGGGGTTGGCGCCCAGAGCGGCGAGCGTGGTTCCCGGTGGATCGCCAGCGCCGCCGAAGAGCGGGGCTTTTACGCCTTGACCGAAAAACCCATCGAAACCCGCGGCCTGGTCCGGCGGCTTCTCGACCGCGCCAGCGGAGCCGTGATTACCTTTGAAGGCGTGGTGCGCGACAACAGCGGCGGGCGCAAGACACGCTATCTCGACTATGAGTGCTACCGTCCGATGGCTCTGCGGCAGATGCGGCAACTGGGAAACGAGATGCTCGAGCGGCACGATATTCGCGGCATTGCGGTCGTCCACCGCCTGGGACGCCTGGCCATCGGCGAGGCCAGCGTGGCGATCGTCGTGGTTTCGGCGCACCGGCGGGCGGCTTATGACGCCAGCCTGGAAGCGATCGATCGTCTCAAACGCCGCGTGCCGGTCTGGAAGAAGGAATATTTTGAGGACGGGGAAGTTTGGGTCGAAGGGGCCTGGGATGCAGCGGTGCCGCGCCCGGCGGGAAACGCTTCGTGACGCGGAGTGTCCGACGTGGGCTGGGCGTATCGTTGCTGCTGGTATCGCCGCTGCTGATGCTTCCGGCCCGGCTGGCGGCGCAGTCGGATGCGGCGCAGTCTGGCAAGACCCCAGCGGATGCGGCAGAGGTTGAGCGTTCCCAGTCGAAGGCTCCCGAGGCGTTCGATGCGGCGGAGACGACATTCAAGGTCGATGTCCGGCTGGTGAATCTGCTCGTTACCGTGAAGGACTCCCAAGGCGCTCCAATCGCCGATTTGAGCGCGGAAGATTTCACCGTCGTCGACGGCGGCGAGCGGCGCAAGATCGCCGTCTTCGAGCGCCGCACGAATCGTCCTCTCTCGGTCGTGCTGATGCTCGACACGAGCCTGAGCACCAACAAGGAATTGCCCTTCGAGCGCGACGCGGCCAGCCGTTTTTTCGCGAGACTGCTCGGTGAGGGTTCGCACCCCGGCGACCAGGTGGCGGTCTTGCAGTTCTCCGATTACGTCGAAGTCCTCAGCGGGTTCACGAGGTCCGCAAGGCGCGCCAGCAAGGCCATGCGCCGGATCCAGCGAGGCGGCGGCACTTCACTCTATGATGCGGTCTATCTCGCCTCGCAGCAGCTCGGCCAGCGGGAAGGACGGCGGGTCATGGTGGTCATCACCGACGGCGGCGACACGGCGAGTTATGTGTCGTTTCACGAGGCCCTGGAGTCGGCCCACGGCATTGACGCCGTGATCTACGCCGTGATCGTGATTCCGATCCGCGCCGACGCCGGACGCAATACGGGCGGCGAAAACGCGCTCAAGACGCTCACGGCGAATACCGGCGGAACGGCCTTCGTCCAATTCGGCACTCAGAATCTTGACGCGGCCTTTGACGAGATTCTCGAGAGTCTGCGGACCCAGTATCTGATCGGCTACTATCCGCCGGAGCGACAAGAGGGCCGGGAGCGCTTTCGCCAGATCACGGTAAAGGTCCGGCGGCCCGGAGCGCGTGTGCTGTCACGGAGCGGCTATTATCTCTCTGATATCCGCCGGAAAACGTCGCCGAAAACCCGGATACGTGTTCGTCCCATACCGCGGGCGCGCGAAGACGACGATAGGAAACCGATAGAGGTGCGGAAACAGAAGAAGACGCCGTGACCGGCGGCCCGCAGGGGGAACGATATGGACTATCTATCGGCGGCGAGTGAGATCGCGCGCGAGGCCGGGGAGTTGATCGCGCGGCACGCGGCCCGGCGTGTCGAAGTCGAGTACAAAGACAACTACGACCTGGTGACGGCCACCGACCGCGCCTCGGAAGCCCTGATCGTGGAGCGGCTGCGGTCACGATTTCCTTCTCATGCGATCGTGGCGGAAGAGGGCGGCGGGGTCGAGAGTGATTCCGGCTACCTCTGGCACGTGGACCCGCTCGATGGCACGACGAACTTCGCGCACGGCTTTCCGGCCTTCGCCGTCAGCCTGGGGCTGGCTTGCCGCGGAGAAGTCATCGCCGGAGTCGTCTATGATCCCTTGCGCGAGGAACTCTTCGCGGCGGAAAAGGACTCTGGGGCTTATCTCAATCACCAGAGGATTCGCGTCTCAGCGGTGAGCAAGATGGCGCAGGGGCTCTTCGCCACCGGATTTCCGAACGCCCGGCGTCACAAGGACGTCAACGTTCACTTCTTCCACCAAGTGGCCATGCTGAGCCACGGCGTACGGCGGGCCGGAGCGGCCGCGCTCGATCTCTGCTGGGTGGCCAGCGGACGACTGGACGGCTTCTGGGAATTCGGCCTCAAGACTTGGGACGTGGCCGCCGGGCTGCTGATCATCAATGAGGCCGGAGGGACCCACGGCGACATGGACGGAGGCTCCTATGAACTGGGCGGCCCCCGGCTGGCAGCTTCCAATGGACGGGTGCACGACGAGCTGCTGACGCTTTTCGGCGAGGTGTTTCAAGGCCGCTACCGTGTCCCGCTGTATGCTCCGGGGCCATAGCAGCCGGTGGCGGAAGTCCGGCTGGGCAACACACCCCCACAGGGCGGCGGCGAGTCGCCCATCCTCCCGGAGTACGCAGGATGCCGGGTTGGCCCACATTTCCCACCACCTGACGACCGAAGCACGCGATAGGCCCGCCATTACTTCGTTGCGCTTGCTCGCCGTGCTCAACGTACTGTCAAGTACGCCTGCGCTCGTCAAGCGGCGCGCGCTTCGTACTGACGCGCCTCTCACGCACTTCGCTTCGCCAAGTGATGAGAAAAGCGGGCTAGGGTTTCTTCCCGTGAAAAGGTCCATTTCCTTGCCGCCGGCCTAAGGCGGGTGTTAGGCTGAACGGTTTAAGCCTGCACGTCGGTGGTCTTTCTCTTTAGGGAAAGAGCAGGGGAGCTGTGCTTTTATGGACCGAATTGTAGACCTCATCCGCGCGAAGCGCGACGGAGAGGAAATCCTCGCGGAAGACTTCGAAAGGCTTGTGAATGGATACACGCGCAACGAAATTCAAGATTACCAGATGGCCGCCTTCTTGATGGCCGGCTATTGCCGGGGCTTCAGCGACACCGAGGCGACGGCGCTCACCTCGGCCATGCTGAACTGCGGGCAGCGTCCGGACTTGAACGAGACACCACAGCCGAGAGTCGATAAGCACTCGACCGGCGGCGTGGGCGACAAGATTACACTGGTCGCGGCGCCGATCGCGGCGGCGGCCGGCATTACGGTGCCGATGATCACGGGACGGGGGCTCGGGCACACCGGAGGTACGCTGGACAAGCTGCAATCGATCCCGAATTTCCGAACCGAGCTAAGCATGACCGAGTTCGTCGAGCAGGTCAAGGCGCACCGGCTGGCCTTCACCGGGCAGACCAACGAAATGGCGCCGGCCGACAAGAGGCTCTATGCGCTGCGAGACGTAACGGGCACGGTCGAGTCCCTGGCCCTCATCGCCGCTTCGATCATGTCGAAGAAGCTGGCCGAGAACCTCGACGGACTTCTGCTGGACGTGAAGGTCGGCCGCGGGGCATTGCTCAAGAGCCGCGGCGAGGCCCGGCAGCTCGCGCAGCTAATGATAGCCGTTGGCCGCCGCATGGGGGTGACCGTGCAGGCGCTGCTCACCGACATGGACCAGCCGCTGGGCTTCACGATTGGCAACGCGCTGGAGGTCATGGAGGCCGCGCAGACGCTTCAGAACCAGGGCCCGCCCGACGTAACAGCTTTGTCGATCGAAATCGCCGCGCGGATGATCTATCTTGGCGACTCGTCGTGGTCGATTGAGAGCGCCCGCGAGCAGGCGCAGGAACTGCTCACCGATGGCTCGGCGCTCGAGAAGTTTCGGGAAGTCGTTGGCGCGCAAGGGGGCGACCCGGATGTCGTGTACCGTTTCGAACTTCTGCCCAACGCCAGCGGCGAACACATCATCTCTTCTCCGCGGGACGGGTTTATCAGCCGTATTAGCGCCGATGATATCGGCCGCGCCGCTTCGATGCTGGGAGCGGGGCGGGACAAACTCGGAGATCCGATCGACCACGCCGTCGGCGTGATTCTGCAGTCTAAGGTCGGCGATCCGGTCGTGTCGGGCGGGCAGCTCTGCGCGCTCTATTACACCGACGAGAAGCGTGTTCCCGAAGCCGTGCAACTGGTCGAGGATGCCTTCCGCATCTCGTCCAAACCGCCCGAGTCGCGCGACCTGGTGCTGGAACTGGTACAGTAGGCGCGGGCCGGCCGGGAGAAAGCGTTCCCGCCGCCAGAGGGCGGCATCCCGGCTCGCATTACCTCTACATGGGGCTGCTGGGACTACTGCTTATTCTCGCCCTGGCGTACGGACTCTCCTCGAACCGGCGGGCGATTCGTCCGAGAGTCGTACTCTGGGGTCTCGGCCTGCAATTCGCGCTGGCCATTCTGGTGCTCCGAACTCCGTTCGGGCGCGTTTTCCAGCAACTCGGAAAGGCCGTCAACGGGATGATGCGCCTGGCCGAAGACGGCAACGCTTTCGTGTTTGGAGATGCCGGACGCGCGGCCGGTCCGCTGGGCATCGTCATCGCCTTTCAGATTCTTCCGCTGATCATCTTCGTCTCCTCGCTCTTCGCCGTGCTCTACTACCTGCGGATCATGCCCTGGGTGGTGCGGGCGATCGCGATGGTCATGCAGCGCACGATGGGCGCCAGCGGGGCGGAATCACTGAACCTGGCGGCGAACATCTTTATGGGCCAGTCCGAAGCGCCCCTGACCATTCGTCCCTATCTGGGGCGGCTGACACGTTCGGAATTGATGATGGTGATGACCGGCGGCATGGCGACCATTTCCGGGGCGCTGCTGGTGGCCTATGTGCAAATCGCCGGCGTAGCGGCCGAGCACCTGCTCACCGCCGTGGTGATGACGGCTCCGGCGGCGATTCTGATGGCGAAGATGCTGGAACCCGAGACCGAACAGCCCGACACCCTGGGCAGGATTCCCAAGGAGACGGGCGGAGGCGCAATCAACCTTATCGACGCGGCTGCGCGCGGCGCGGGCGAAGGGCTCATGCTGGCGCTCAACGTGGGCGCGGTGCTGATTGCCTTCGTGGCCTTGATCGCGGTGGTGAACGGTCTGCTGGGCTGGCTTCAGACTCTGCCCTATATGGGCTGGATGCCCGATGAGTTGCAGAAGGTTTTTGGGTGGGCGTTCTCTCCGGTGGCGTGGCTGCTGGGCGTGTCTTGGGCGGACGCGCCGCGCATCGGCGATCTGCTGGGCACGCGCATGGTGATCAACGAATTCGTCGCCTACTCGGAGCTGGGGAATATCAAGGGGTCGCTGGACCCGCGATCGTTCTTGATTGCCAGCTATGCGCTGTGCGGCTTCGCCAACTTCGGATCGATCGGCGTTCAGGTGGGCGGGCTGGGTTCGCTGATTCCCGAGCGGCGAGGCGACCTGGCGCGCCTGGGATTTCGCGCCATGCTGGCCGGAACGATGGCGAACTTCATGACGGCGGCGATGGCCGGCCTGCTGGCGATTTGACGGATTTCTTGGCCGCGTGAGGATCCGAGCTGACGATCCGAAGGCCGCTCAGGCGAAGGCCTGCTTCGTGACGGCCTGCTCCGGGAAATCTCTACTCCACAAAATCGACGTAGCCGTGTTTCTTGAGGAACCGGAAGTAGGCGACGAAATCCAGCGTTGAGGGGCCGAGTTCGAGTTCTGTCAAGCGGATGACCTCCGCCAGGTTGCGTTTTCCGTCCGACCAGTAGAGCGCCGAGACGTGCGGCCCCCACCAGCCAGCAAAAGAGAAGCCCCGCCGCTGGCCGGCCGGCACTTCCTCGAGGATGACCAGGCCGGGGCGCTTTCTCTTGACGATGATCTGGCGCGCTTCTTCCATGCGCGGGTCGGGCGGCGCGATGGCAATGATCAGTTGCGCCAGGCCGAGTTCCCGCGCCCGGCGATTGGCCGCGAGTCCCAGGCGCTGGGCTTGCTGGGTGCCGAAGCGATCGAGGCGGGCCACGATCGGTTCCAGGGAATGACGGAGATTGTCGCGGCGCCGGGCGGGCACGAGCCGTTGCACCGAGAGAATAGCCTGCGTTTCCCGCCCAACCGAGTACTCGATCCGCTCAACGGCGCGGTGGAGCTGATGGGTGAGCGCCGTGCCGGTGGCAGCCTTCTCGATTTCGCGCAACGCGGCATCGTAGGATTTGAGCACGTTTCCATAGCCTTGCGTCAGACCCGCATCGGCCAGCCAGAGGGCGTCGCTCTCGCCGGCCGTCGCCAGCGTGTAGAGATACGCCGCCGCGACGGCGGCGACATCCCGCAAGGAGCGCGAGTCGACCCGCTCGGGCGTATCCTCGCTGTTGTGATGAGTATGGACGCCGCTGCCGGCATAGAGCCAGGCAGTGGGGATATTGACCGAGGGTTCGCCCAGGTAGTTGTCGGTGCCGGCCATGTAGGGCTTGAAACGCCAGGGGCGGGGCGGTTCCAGACGGTCGAAATACGAACCGGCAACGCGGACAATGAGCACATCGGTATAGGACTTCCCGGCAGCCGGATTGCCGTAGTAGGTGTACTCGGTGCCGGCCATTTCGTAGGGGCCGGCGGGCGTGTCCATGCATACCGCCCCGACGGTGCGCTTGACTCTCTCCGGGTTTGACTGGATGTAATGCATCGACCCATACATCTCGCCCAGCGCCAGCATGCGGATGCCGCGTTTGGGTTTGGGCAAGCGGCCGCCGCCGATCAATCGCTGGAGCAGGGCCATCGCCTCGGTGATGGCGGCGATGCCGGTGGCGTTGTCCTGCGCGCCGGGTTCGGAAGTGTGCCCCAGGATCAGCACCTCTTCGGGGCCGGAGCCTTCGATGAGGCCGGTGACGTAGGGATAGTCGCCGTCGTAGTAGCGGCTACCGACTTTGGCCCGCAGACGGACCTTGCCCTTCTTGAGGAGCCCTCGCAAATAGCCGGACTGGCTGGGCGAAATAGAAAACGACAGCAGCGGGGTGCTGGTCTTGATGAAAGCCCAGCCGGTGTCACCCCAGGCGTTGATCCACTGATGGCCGTGTTTGAGACTGGTGTTTTCGGTGAAAGTGTTGATCGCGCCCAGAGCGCCGGCTTTCACCAGACGCGCCTTGAATCCGGCCGGGTTGCTCGAAGTCAGAACGAGTTTTCCCTTCAGGTCGAGCTTGGCGAAAGTCGCGGCCGAGGGGTCGGGCAGGACGACGACTTCGGCCTCGACGCCCTCGGGCGGCGTGGGACCGCTCCACATTCCGAGCGAGGCTGGAATTTTCTGGTAATCAGCGAGGCGGCGGAATTCCGGAGCCGGTTCGGGGTCGATGATCTCGAGCGTCGCCTGTTTGACGTCCCAGGCTTGCGGAATCGTCCAGTAGCCGACCTTGGTGGTCCCATCGGCCGGTGTGTGAATCACCTCGACCTGACTAAGCCCGATGGATTTCAGTCGCGTCTCGATATTGCGGGCGGTCTCCCCGAACTTGGGGAAGGTGAACCAGCGATCGGTCTCCCAAATCTCGCGCATCCAGGTCATGGCCTCGTCCGGACGCACTTCGTTCTTGATGTCGTCGACGAGTGCGTCGAGCTTGCGGTCCGAAGCCCGGACCTCGGCGGTGCACAGCAGGGCCAGGCAGAAAGGCAGACTGAGCGGCAGGAAGAGAGAGGCGAGCGCCGCAACCGGACTGAGACGCTTGCGTAGCATCATTGCGCGATTCATGGTTTTCCTAACGGTAGCGAAAGGCCCAGACCTCGATTCTCTCGCCCGACTCGGGGCCCTTTTCGAAATGGAGAAAAACTTTATGGCCGGGGTCGTACTGCATCAGATAGTTCATTCCGTAAAGCGGCGGAGACTTGATGGTCAGCCGCTCCCACGCCCGGCCCTTGGAGTGATACAAGAACGTGACCGCCTTACCGGTTGGGTTGTGATATTGGTTTGGGTGGTCGTTGGCCAGATACATCATTACGGCGTTGCTGGTGTCGAAAGCGATAGCCGCTCCGTTCGCGGCCAGGCATGTTCCCTTGACGGTGAGTTGCTCCCAGCTTTGGCTCTCAGGGTTATAGGAGAGCAGATCGCCGCTGCCCTTGTTGTTTCCCAGCAGGAGCATGCGGCCGGCTCGTATGTCGTAGACAGTGCTAAGATGCCACCCCGGCGCGGTCGCCGCTTCCGCGGTCCGCCACTTGCCGGCTTTACGGTCGAAATGATAGGTGGCGCCGCCGTTGTGGCCGATCAATTGGCGGCGGCGCGGGTCCCACGCCATGGTGGCGGTGAACAGGCGCGGCGCGTTGGTCGCAAGGCGGGACCAGCGCTTGTTGACCGGATCGTATTCCCAGTGCGAGGGCTGGAGCTTCTTGTACCAGTCGCCTTGGAACATCAGGAAGCGCTTTTCGGGTTCGAAGCGAGTGTGTCCGGGATGGCTTAGGACCACGACGCGTTGGACCGTCGGGTCCCAGACGACGGCGTCGAAGGTATGCATGGCCCAGGGACGCGCGGTATTTGTCTCTGCTTGATGGTTGGCGGCGATGCGGTAGGACGATTTCGGGTCCTGCTCGTAGTCCTGATTCCAGGTGAGCGTATCGAGGTTCAGCCGGTGGAAGGCGTTAGGTTCGCCTTTTTCAAGATCAGTCGGCCAGTGGGTGTCGGAGCCGAAGAAATAGACTTCGCGGCGCTCCGGCGCGATCGTTCCTCCGCCATGGAACACCTTGGGCGCTGGAGTTCCCTTGGTTGGCACGCGGAGCCAGCGTCCGGCAGGCATGGCGGCCCAATCAAATGTCTGGGCGAAAATCTCGGCGCGGGCGGCGGTGCAGAACAGAAGCAGAACAACAAGCAGACGGCCTATATTTTGGTCTCCGGCCCTTGAGACGGGGGAGGTTGCGGTTCCGGCGGAGTGCATAGTCAGCGCAGTGCGTGCTAGTAGGCAATCGCCAGGGAGTTGCAGCGGATCAGGCCGGGCGCATCTAGCTCGTAGACGGCTTCGTCGCGGCTGAAATCAGCGGGCCTGAGAATCTTCTCGTGCGACTTCTCGCCGCTGGCGGTTTGATAGCGGTAGGTCACGCGGATCGGCGCTTGCACGTTCGCCGCATCCGCGACCTTGAAGCGGATCCGATTCTTGCCCTCGAAGATACGCGGAATCGACATGATGCCGTTCTCGAAATGGGAGGTGAACCGCAGGGACTTCAGGCCCGTCGCGATGCCGGCGGAGGGATTCTTCTTGACCGTTACGCGGACCTGAAAACGGTAAACCCCGTGCAGGCTCGGTTTTCCCTTGGCGGCTTGCTCACGATGCAAGACAGCCTCGAACGCTCCCGGCCCCAGGTGAATATCCTGCCAGGCCGACCAGCGATCGCCCTCGGATGCGAAGCTGATTTTCGAATGCAGGGACCGAAATTCGATCTTGACGTCATCGGCCGATCCCATCAGTTCGCCGTTCAAAACGCCGTCGACCAGGATGTAGGGAGAGTAGAAGTCGAACGTCGCCGCACCGCCCGATTGCGCGTCCCGGGGCCGCAAATAGGGCGCTGTGGCGGCGTGCACCAGATCCGAGTCCGCGGTCAGCGCCGAAAGAAACTCCGCCTTCGGCGGGTCGGGCGCATAGGTAAGCCGCCCCCAGGCTTGCCCGATCGTCTTGCCTCCGCGCACTTGTTCGTTGTATCCCTCGCTGGAGGGTACGCGCGACAGGTACGGTTTCGCGATCTTGTAGTTCGGGTCGTACTTGGGCCAATTGCCGTCAAGCATCGTCTCGGTCACGCGGTAGAAACGCCCGGCCGGCAGGAAGGGTTCTTCCCTCTGTGCTTTGGGATGTTCGGGCACATAGAACTTGCGAGCCGACCCGTCCCGAAAACGCTCGATCGTCATGCCCTGGGGCAGACGGAACGACATGTCGTGAAACTTCGTGCCGAGTTCGTAGTGGCTGTCGCCGAAAACGGTTTCGATCTTCGCGCCCGAGTCTCGCCAGGCGGTTTCGCTTTTCTTGTAGTCGGGCTCGATCAAGAAAGCGCGATCCCATTCGCGTCCGAAGAATTCAAAGAAAGGGGCGCTGCGATGCTTATAGGTCTTGTTCTTGCGGATGTTCTCGTCCTCGCCGACACCATCCCAGTCGAGGACCCGGGCGCCGGGAGCGTCGCCCTCGACGAGATAGTAGCCGTAGCGGGGATCGAAAGCGCCCCACTTGCCGTCGAGGCGCAGGCGGTACATGGTGTGGTAGCCGCCGTTTTCGTGCTGCACGCAGACGCGTTCCGCGGCGGTGCGGTCCTGCTTGTACTCACTCCAGGCCGAGTCGGCGATGCGGCTCGAGGTATCGCAGTAGCCCCAGCCGTAGACGAAGAGATTCTTATGAGCGTCGGTAACGTAACGCTCCTGGTGGTAGGGGCCCTCGTAGGCCTGGATCATCCCCCCGGTCGCCATGCGTGAGAAGAGCCGCAACCAGCGGAAGAAGGCCTTGCCCTGGGCATTCTCGGAGGCGTTTTCCAGCCCTTCGATGCGCATGACGTCTTGCGTCCAAGTGCGCAGATCGGTGCTCGAGGGCCAGCGCTCACTGACGACGAGCGGGCCGCAGATCGCGCTATGCTGAGAGCGATCAGAAGCGGAAGATGGGTTTGGAAGGAATGACAGACAGGCGAGCAGGCAAAGAGCAAATCGGGCCATTTGGGACACCTGGTCCCATGCTACCAGGTGTTCTATGGAGCCTGGTTGCCTGTCGCCAGCCGTTGCCATCCGAGGTCCGGCAAAATTCTTCTCGACCGCGATTTTAGGAGAGGTTTCTTATCGACGCGAGAAAAGATTGAAACTTTTGTAAACTATTTCACGTCTTTCTACGTCTAACATTGTTGTAGTGCAGTTAGGCCGGTGTAGTGAACCCGGTGCAGTGAACTGGGGTGTCGTCTCACCGTTAAAAGAGCGGTCCCATCCCATGGCGATCGGCTGCCATGCCGTTGTCGGTGGTGTTGCTCGTTCTTTTCGTCCTCTCCTGTAGCCGCGGCATCCCTCCAACAGTGCAGGCGGCCGAAGCCGATTCGGCGGAGAGACAGCAGCCCGACCCCGACGAATCCCCGACGGCGCTCCGCCAGGTCCGTACTACGGGTACGGTGCATGCCGTCCGGGTTCTGATCGTCAAGGTGCCGCGGATCTCAGGGCGGCAGAGCCGCTTGACCCTTACCAAGCTGGCCCCCAACGGCAGCACGGTCGGCGAGGGCGACATCCTTGCCGAGTTTGACCGCACCCAGCAATTCGACGCAGAGCGGGAAGCCGAGGCGAAATACGAGGATTTGGGTCATCAGGTCGAACAAAAATTCGCCGAGAACCGGGCCGAGGTGGAAAAGCGGCTGATGGCTATAGAAGAGGCCGCGGCGGATCTCGCGAAAGCACGGATTCAGCTTCGCAAGGGGCCGGTGCTCAGCGAAATCGAGCGCCTCAAGGCCGAGGTTTCGGCCGCCGGCGCGGAGACCCGCGTAGAAAGTCTAAATAAGTCGCACCGCCACCATGAGGAGGCCGAAGCCGCGGCCCTGCGCATTCTCGAACTCCAGCGCGACCGCCAGAAGGTTGCGCTCGAGCGCGCGGTTCACAACATCGAAAGACTTCAGCTTCGGGCTCCGCATGGCGGCATGGTGGCGCTGTCGCCGATCTGGCGCAACGGATCGATCGGGCATGCCCAAGAGGGAGACCAGATCTGGAGAGGCCGGGTCATTCTGCGGATTTTTGACCCAACCGAAATGGAGCTGCATGCCTATGTCGCCGAAACCGACGGCGCGACGCTCGAGCCCGGCCGGCGGGCCGAAGTGATTCTTGATGCCTACCCTGACCTCAGGCTGACCGCGCGCCTCGTAACCGTGAGTCCGGTGGCCGCGTCGGCGATGGGCAGCCCGATCAAGGCCTTCTTTGCGCGCTTCCGCTTGGACCAGACCCATCCCAACCTGCTGCCAGCCTTTCGGCCGCCGTGACGATCCTGGCCGAGGATGAATCATGAAGAAGCGAGGCAGCGAGGCGGCCGAGCTCCCAGCCCATGCCCAGAGCCCAGAAGAGACCACAGCAGCGCGGCCGCCCGGACCCAGGCTGGCGCAACGGCCCGGCCGGCCCGCCCGCCGGTCTTTCGAGACCGTCGTGACCGTGGCGGTCGTGCTCATCAGCCTCGGCATCGCCGCGGTGGGTTTCGACTACTTGCGCGGCACCACTTCGGCCTCCCGTCTTCCGACCGCCGAGATCCGATCGGGAGAGTTCCTCGAAGTGGTCCGCTGCAGGGGACTGCTGCAAGCCCGCGGTTCGGCACAAGTTGTAGCGCCGGTCAATGTTCCCCAGTTGCGCATGGTGTGGCTGGCGGGGGCGGGCGAGCCCGTCGAGGCCGGACGGCCGATTGTTCGCTTTGATCCAAGCAGCGCGCAAAAGGAGCTTGACGAAAAACAGGCCGCTCTCGAGCAAGCCAAGGCAACGCTGGAACAAGCCGTTGCACAGGCCCGCATCACCGCCGAGCAAGATCACTTGGATCTCGCCACTGCCGGTTACGAAGTGGAACGAGCCCGGCTGGAGGTTTCCAAGTCAGAGATCCTCAGCGTGATGCAGGGCGGGGAAAAGCAAATTGAACTGAAACTCGCGGAACAAAAACTGCGCGTACAGCAAGCAACCGTCAAGCTGCACGAGGCATCGGATCAGGCCAAGCTTTCATCGCTGACCCGTGTGCTGAAACAGGCGCAATTCGATGTTGAACTCAGGGAGGATCGCCTTACCCGGATGGAACTCAAGGCGCCGGGAAATGGCATCGTGGAGTATCTTTTGAATACTTCGCAGGGATGGATAAACGCCAAGCCGTTCAAGGTGGGCGACCAGGTTTGGCCCGGCGCGGCGATTGCGCAAATCCCTGATCTCGACACACTGGAGATGGAGGGAAAACTCGATGAGATCGATCGCGGCAAAGTGAAGGCCGGCGCCGAAGTGAGCGTCCGTATCGATTCCCTGCCGGAACTGCGGCTGCGGGCGACTCTCGATGCGATCTCACCCCTTACGCAGCGAGGGTTTGAGTGGCCGCCCACGCGCACCTTTCGGGGCTATGCACCGATTCACGACCGCGATCCGAGATTGCGGCCCGCCATGAACGGTTCCATGGACATCGTGGTCAAGCGTTTCGATAATGTAACCAGCGTGCCCTCCAGAGCGGTTTTTTCGCGCCATGGCAAGCCGGTGGTCTATCTCGCCGAGGGTGACTCGTATCGCCGGGTGGAGGTAGCCATCTTGGCCCGGAATCCCGACGAAACCGCGATTCAAGGCGTGCCCGCTGGCGGCGCGGTCGCGCTGACCGAGCCTCCCATGGAGCATCTGACACCGTGAATCTCAAACTTCTCCTGGCCATACCCCTCACGGTCGGTGCGGCGACGCTCGCGGCTTGGGGCATTCTGGGCATCTACGAGGAAGTGAGTCCTGGCGAAGGAGCGATGTCAATTCCAACGACCCGTGTCCGGAAGGGCGATGTCACCTTCGAGGTCGCGGCGAAAGGCGAGTTGCAGGGCGTCAAGTCCGAGATGCTGCCCGCCCCGATGATCGGTACCAGCGAGTTGGTCATCACGGATCTGCGTGAGCCCGGCGAGATCGTTCAGGCCGGAGATGTCGTTGTGGAATTCGATACAACCGAACAGACATTTACCCTCCGCGAGGCTCAGGCCGATCTGGCCGAGGCCCAGCAGCATCTCGTTCAAGCCAGGGCGGACAGCCAGGCCAAGGAAGAAGAGGCTCGCTATTTGCTGATGAAAGCCGAGACCGATTTGCGAATCGCCGAACTCGATGCCCGTCAGAATGAGATGCTCGCGGCGATCGCCGCCCGCCAGAACATTCTGGCGGTGGAGGCGGCGCGCGACCGGCTCAGCAAACTTCGCGAGGATCTCACCAACCGCAAAGCGAGCACCGAGGCTGGTGTGGCGATCCAGGAAGCGGCCGTAAAGAAAGCAGAAGTCCAGGCCGAGACCGCCCAGCGCAATATTGACTTGATGACGTTGCGGACGAGCGCGGGCGGTTATGTATCCATTCAGGGAAACAGAAGCTCGGGTTCGTGGGGAACGCATCTGCCGAGCTTTCAGGTTGGCGACACCGCCCGGCCCGGCATGGCGGTGGCGCAGATTCCCGACATGAACCACTTACAGGTCTCGGCGCGCATTGGGGAACTCGACCGCGGCCACCTGGAAATCGGCCAGTCATCGCGGATCACGGTTGCAGCACTTCCCGGCGAATCCTACAGCGGGACTATCCAGAACATTGGGGGGACGACCGGACCGTTCTGGGATCGCCGCTTCGAGTGCAAGATTTCCCTCGATGATCCCACCCCAGAGCTTCGCCCAGGCATGAGTGTGCGGCTGGTCATCACGACGTCGGTGGTCAATGACGTGCTGTGGCTTCCGTCGCAAGCATTGTTTGAAAGCGATGGCCGCACGTTTGTCTACTTGCGGAGCCGCGACGGCTTTTCGCGGCAGGATGTCGAGCTGGCCCGGGGAAGCGCGAGTCAGGCAGTCATCACCGGGCTTGAGGAGGGCCAGCTTGTGGCCATGGCCGATCCAACCCAGTTCGCCACGCAAGAGGGCGCGCGGGGATCGCTTGCGATGCCGAAACCATGAAGGGTCGGACCAACGCCGCTCGGGCCAATACGGCTCGGGCAAACACGGCTCGGGCCAACGTATTTGCCGTTTCGCTGCTGCGGACCTGCTTTACCGATGTTCGCTCGGCGGCGCGCAATCTGCGCGCGCAGGCAATTCGGACCCTGCTCACGGCCCTGGGGATCATCTTTGGCGTCGGTTCAGTGATCGGCATGCTGGCGATCGGAGCGGGCGCGCGGGAAGAGTCGCTGCGGATGATCGAGCAGATGGGCGTCCGCAACGTGCTGATAGAGTCCCGTCCCGCGACGAGCCAGGAGCAACTTCAGCAGCGCCGCCGGTCCTCGCCCGGCCTGACCGAACGCGATGTGAGGATTCTGGAATCGAATATCGAAGACTTGGAACTGCTCTCGCCAAGGCGAAACCTATATCCGGCTCTGGTTCTTCCCAAACCCGCGAAGCAAATGCCGGACCTCTACGGCGTTCGTCCGTCGTACGCGCCCATCCACAATTTGCACGCGGCGGAAGGCAGGTTCTTCACCGAGCAGGAAGAGGCCAGCAGTGCCCCGGTCTGCGTGCTGGGTGAATCGGCGAAGGTGAACTTGCTCGGCTACGAGCCGGCGATCGGCAAGTTCGTCAAGGTGAACGACACTTGGCTGGAAGTGGTTGGCGTGCTCGGTGAACGTCTGAGCGCGGGGGCGCCAAGTTCCGGCGCCACGCTGGAGGATATCGACAACCGCATCTACATCCCGCTCAACACCTTCCAGTACCGCTACTGGGACCAATCCAGCAGGATGAAAGACGACCTCGACGGGATCGACGTGAGACTGAAGCCCGGCGCCGACAACGTCGAGGCGGCCAAGGTGGTCACCGCCATCCTCAACTCGACGCACAACAACACCTCAGATTTTACCGTCACCATTCCGGCGGCCCTGCTGGCGCAGCAGAAACGCACCCAGGCGATCTTTACCTATGTGATGGTCGCGATCGCGGCCATCTCGCTGCTCGTGGGCGGCATCGGCATCATGAATATCGTTCTCGCGACGGTGATGGAACGGACGCGCGAAATCGGCGTGCGGCGCGCCACCGGCGCCCGCCGATCCGACATCCTGCGGCAGTTTCTGACCGAGTCGATCTTGATATCGGTCGGCGGCGGGATTCTCGGCGTGGGGTTCGGATTTCTGCTCTCCTGGCTGATCGCCGCCGCCGCGAACTGGAATACGATCGTCACCACCGCGTCGGTCCTGATCGCCTTCGGAGTATCGGTCGCCGTGGGTGTGGTTTTCGGGATCTATCCCGCCATTAAGGCCTCCCGCATCAATCCCATCGACGCCCTGCGATACGAATAGGCGCCGTGCGATTCGAATAGGCATGGTGGCTCGAACGCGGCGCCGGGCTCTGGGGACTGCGGGTAAGGGCGCTAGTGGTAATACAGACTGTTGAAAAACATCTTAAACATCGCGTTGGACTGCGCGCGATACTGCGGGCGAATGCCGAACAGAATGAGATGTCCGCCGCCGATGGTGATGTCGAGAACCGCGGCATGGTCCGACAAGTAGCGCTCGCCGAGCAGCCAGCCGGAGGCAAGCAGGTCGCGCCGCGGGTAGCGCAGCACTTCCGAGGCCGAGGCTCCCACTCCTCCGACCGGGGCCTCGAAGGCCGGTCCGGACTGAAACCAAACGGCTTCGACCGGGCGCAGTCCGTAAGAGAGCGGATGCGAGGTGTCGACGGCCACGTTGAGCAGAGCGCCGGGCGAGTAGAACTGGTCGCGGCTCAATCCCTTGAGAACGTTGCCCGCCGGGGCCTTGAGGCGATCGATGGCGTACTGAGAAGCACGATTGAGCGCCAGCAGCGTTCCGCCCTGGCGAACGAAACGGCGCAGGGCGGCCGCGCCTTCATCCTCGATGCCGCCCGTGAACTCGACGGGCATTTCGGCGCTCTCGTAGAGCGCGCCTTCGAGATAGCCGGCATGCAGGGTGCGCGGCTCGGCGTCGGGCAGCACGATGACATCGAAGTCCGCGTTGAGCCCCCCCCGCTTCAGGCGGGCGTTGCCGACCGAACGATAGGGAAACTCGTAGTCTTCGAGCACCCAGCGCGTCCAGCCTTCGTCCATGATCGGGACGTGACCCCGGTACAGGCCGATGCGCGGGGACCGTAACGGCTCGCCGCCGGGTGGCGCGGCGTCCGCCGCCGGAAACGAGAGCCCGAATTCCGCGGCGAGTTCGGCCAGCAAGGGCGCCGATTCCGAGTTGCGCCTGATAATAAACCCTCCGCTGGCGGGGTTCCGGCGAACCTCGGCTCCGGCCTTGAGCAGACGGTTGAGAGCCGTCCAGGCGCGGGTGGCGCTGGGCGCGAGTTCGACGAAAGAGGCCGTGGCGACTTCGCCCGGCGGGAGTTCGAGCGTGGCTACGGGCCTGAGATCGGCCTCGAAGGGTTCACCGATGGGGACGACCTCCACTCCCATCAGCAGCGGAAGACTGTGAGCGGTGACATCGTAGGGCCGCTCGGGCGGACCGCCGGCATACTGGAGTCGGCCGGGGTAATCCTGATCTTCGAGAAGCGTGTTGGCGAAGGCGCCGTAGGGCTGAGCCAGCCGGATCACGTAGTCGCCTTCTTGAAAGCCGCGGCCGGCGGCGCGGAAATCCTGTTGTGCCCGCTCAATCTCCACGTCGCCGAAGGCCAGGGTGCGAAGCATGCGGATCATGGCGCTGGGATCATGCTGCTGGTGGGGTACTACGAAGGCGTCGTCTTTGTGACGGGCGATCACGCGCTGGCCGATGCGATAGAAATTCCGCAGCAACTCCTCGCGATGCACCGCGGCGTTGTAGAGGACCGATTCGAACGTGACGAGCTGGTAGCCGACAATGTCGCGGAGCGTCCATTTTCCGCCGGGCCAGGGCTCGGTAAAGTTCCAACTGCGTTTGCGCGCGTTATATCCGCGGGCGCTGGAATTGAGGGACGAAAACGGCACCGTCACCGGAGTGGCATAGCGCACCCCGGCCGCTTCGCTTAGCAGACGCAAGCCGCCGTGATAGCTCTGATAGTGCCGCGAGGGAGTGAAGTAGTCATAGATGCCGTTGACGACCACGCCCGTCTTGCCGGCGGCGGTGAGATCGGCCGCCATGGTCATGCCCAGTTGATTGACCTGCTGAATGATCAGCGGATCGATATTCGGGTCGATCGGATCGACCCAGGGCGGCACGAACATGCGCGCCCCGGTGCGTCCCATCTGGTGAACGTCGTAGACAATTTGCGGCCGCCAGGCATTGTGCGCCTTCTCGATGACCAAGCGGGTTTCCGACTGCGTAAACATGTACCAGTCGCGGTTATTGTCGTGGCCCGCGTATTTGTGATAAAGCTCCACCATCGCGGCGCCTTCATAGGGCGTTTCGAGGTGGCGGTTGTACCATTGGGCGACCTTGCCGATGCCGTCAGGGTTGAGCGAGGGGATCAGCAGGAAGATCGTATTTTTCAGAATCGCGCGATGACGCGAGGTGTCTTCGCTCAGCAATTTGTAGACGAACTCGATCGCGGTGTGCGTCGAAGCCACTTCGGTCGAGTGGATGGAGCAGGTGATCAGGACTACCGTTTTGCCTTCGGCGATTAGCTTCTCGGCCTCGTCTGGGGGAGTCTTTCTGGGATCGGCAAGTTGCTGCTGGATTTCGCGGTAGCGGCCGAGATGGTCCAGCGTGGCCGGATCGGCGATCGTGACCATGACGAACGGCTCACCTTCGGTCGATTTGCCGAGTTCGCTGAACAGGACCCGGTCATCGGCGTCGGCGACGGCCTGAAAGTAAGAGACGACATCGTCCCATTCGACGAGCGTGCGGTCCGCGCCCATCGCGTGGCCGAAGTGGGCTTGGGGACTTGGGAGATTCTGCGCCTGGGCAGGCGCGGCAACCAGGACCAGCAACAAAAGGGCCGAGAGCGCAAAATTGACTTGCCGCAAGCGCATGCCCCCTACTATAGCCGAGGAGGAGATTTGGGTATGGCGCTGGGGGGAGGGTCGGGTTTTGAGGAAGAAGGCTGTGCGTTCATGTGAGTTAACAGGGGTTCAGAAAAATCCAAAGATTTCATATAGTGCGATCGTCACGCGAGGATAAAGACCCTCGTGGATAGATGGAGATGAAGAGCGGACGGAGCAAGTGTACGTGCACCGTCTTGATGGGATAACCCGTCTGGTGCCAGCCTAGCGCTGCAGGGGGCGACGGAAGTTGTTTCTCACTACCACTCTCCACGGTCCGTCTTTCGTGATAGGACCGTAAGTGCCCGCTGAACCTCGCTGCTCGGAGACCGAAGAGTGGCCCTGGTGATTGGGCGGGGCGTGTCGAACACAAGAACCGGGTCCTCTCCCGGAGATGTTCCCATTGAGTACGACTGCCGCGGTTCCGCTGTCTTTACCAGTGTGCGATACCCGATCCCGTTGAGAGCTAGGTTATATCGATATCGCTGGTGTCTCTCAAACTTGTCGATCTCGTCATAAAGCGATGCTGTGAACGCAAACGCGGATTGAAGCACGGCTTTGATGTCGTCGAGACCGACAAGGAATGAGTGCGACACGTCAAGTGGATCGCGCCGCTTACTGAGTCCCGCATAATACCCCGTCAATCGAAACAAAGAGAAGACTGCTTCCAGAAAGCGGCAATCAAACGCGGCTTGCGGCGCATGCGGCGTAGTGCTTGGCGAGCGCGTTGGTCGAGTTCCCAATAGTCCTTCGGGCAGACGTTAGGCAGTTCGTGCTGCTTCCAGTAAGACCAGATGTATTCCACCGGGTTCAGCTCCGGCGCATAGGGCGGCAGGTACTCCATTGCGATGTGACCCTCGGAGAGCTCGATGAACTCCTCTAGCAGACGGCGGCGGTGCGCCGGCAGCCGGTCCCAGACGATCAGCAGCGGCTCTTGGATGTGGCCTGCCAAGGCCTTCAGGAAGTCGATGACCTCGAGTTCCCCGATCGCGCCAGGGTACAGCCGGAAGTAGAAGTTGCGGAGGGTCAGCCCGGCCGACACCGAAAGCTTCTTCCAGTTGAAGTTGAACTCCAGGACCGGCGTCTCGCCGCGTGGCGCCCAGGTGCGGCAACGATGCGGCTTCTGAGTTAATCCGCTTTCGTCGATGAAGACGATCGTGCGGCCTTGTTGGCAGGCTTTTTTTAATGCGGGGCCAGGTCGTGCGCTGCCAGCCGCGGATCGCCCCTTCGTTGCGCTCGCGGGCCTTGCCGACAGGACGTTGCGGGCTGCAGCCGAGCGCCCGCAGGATCTTCCAGACGTGGCCTGCGTGGTAGCGCACGCCGAACTGGTCACCGATCAGACGAGCGATGCGCGGGCAGGTCCACAGCGGCGTCGGGAAGCCGTGCGCTTCGGGGCCTTGAAGCAACTGCGACTCCAGGCGCTCGAGTTGGGCGGCGTCCAACCGCGGTTTGCGTCCGGCCCGCCCGGCCTGGCGCAACCCGGCCGGACCTTGCTCGCGATATCGCCGCCGCCACTCACTCACTGTTTGCCGCGCGACCTTGAGCCGCCGCGCCGTTGCGGACTGATTACATCCTGCATCGAGCAACCGCATCGCTTCGAAACGGCGCTTCTCTAGCGCCTCGAAATCCCGCCGTCCGCTTTGCCCACTTCTCATACATAGATAGACGTATCCAATCGCCAAAAGGTGTCATGTTATTTTGCGGGATTCAATAGTGCGGCCCGTCACATTGGTGTCAATGACGACTTGGCCAGACTCTGATACTTCCAGGCGCACTTCCTCAACCCCAGTGTGCACCCCAGCAATGCTCTCTTGGCGTATGACGAGTGACTGATTTTCGACGCGAGCGCTCTTCGGCTGTTGATAGCTGAAGAGCCTAATCGTCGGAGTGTGACCGAGCCGGTAGACGGTCTCAAGGAACTCAGGTGCGCCCAGGAGGACCGGGTCGATGACCTCTTCGGTTCGTTCGGGTGTCAGCCCGACCCGAAGGGTCGTCTCGTTTGGAAGTTGAAACGGGGCGTCAAAAACGGCTAAGAACTGTTCGTCGCTCACGACTGGCCTCTTGAGCACCGCCAGGACAGATTCTAGGGCGCGCTCGACCTCGACTTCTAATCCCTGCGGCGTTTCAAAGCTACAGCGGTATGTGCCGGTCACATAATCGGAGAGCTTGCTGGCTAGGCGCGCCGCATCTGCATCTCGTTCGGCGTTTTGGAGAAACACGACGACGGGCAAGCCGTTCGCCGTTGCCCGCTCGTATTCCTCCTCAACCACGAGTTTGCCCGATGGTGTGGTCCAGCCGCCGCGCACGCCGATGATGGCGATGTACACGTCGCAACTATCGACACCATCGAGGCACGCGTTTCTCGGTGAGATTGCCAGAGCTGGGAAGTCCTCGTTCACGAGCACAGCTTCCCCGCCAGACCTCACAATTGCATTGCGGGCCACTTCACGGAACTCCTCGAATCCTTGCACGACCGAACTCACGAAGACGCGCGGCCTCGGCGTCTCTTGAGTCTCCGCGTTAGTCATGCAAACGAACGTTCCCACTGCCACACTTCGGGCACACAATCGGATAACCTCGAACCCGGTCTCGTTCCTCAGGCGAGAGAATCTCGATTGTTCCTTCGTACCCGCACTCGCTGCAGACAAGACGTTTCCGTTGCATGGTGCTCCTAACTTCCCCGTCTACTTCAGGGTCGAGTATAGTCGGCAAGCTTTCGCCTTTTCTTCAATATATCGCGCGTGTCAAGGCGGGCCGACGTCAATACTAGTATAGCGTTTCATTAAAACATATCGATACGAGGATGTTTCCTGCTAGGCTGGATGCATGGCAGGAAAATCGAAGCGTCCCCAACTGCTTCTCACGCCCGAAGAGTCGCAACATCTGCAGCGGCTGCGTCGTTCGCGTAAGGCTCCGGCTCGGGAGGTGCAGAGAGCCGAGATTCTGTGGCGCTATCATTGCGGCGAGACGATCGCCGAGATTATGCGGGCCGTGAAGATGACGCGCAAAAGCGTTGGCAAATGGATCGAGCGAGCCCTGGCCATGGGGGTGGAAGCGGCGCTCAAGGATGCCTATCATCGTCCCCGGGAACCCCGCATCAGCGAAGAGGCCAAGGCCTGGGTGGTGCACTTGGCCTGTAGCAAACCCAAGCAACTCGGTTACGCCGCCGAGCTCTGGACCCGCGGCGCGCTCGCCCGGCACGTGCGCCAGCATGCCGTGGAAGCGGGCTATCCGGCCTTGGCCCAAGCGGCCAAGGCGACCGTCCATCGGATTCTGGCCGAGCAACCTCTTCACCCGGAGAAGGTGAAGTACTACTTGCAGCGCCGCGACCCGGATTTTGAGTCCAAGATGCGGCAGGTGCTGCTGGTCTACCGCGAGGTGGCCTTGCAGAATGAAAGCGCGGGCGAGGGCGGCCCATCGCCGGGCGTGATTACGGTTTCGGTCGACGAAAAGCCCGGCGTGCAAGCGATCGCCAACACCGCTCCGGACCTGCCGCCGACTGCGGGGCGGCATCCCTGCGTGGCTCGAGATTACGAATACAAACGTCTGGGAACTTGCTCGATTCTGGCGGCGCTGGACTTGCACGACGGTCGGGTGACAGCGCGGGTGGAGCGGCGCCACCGCAGCCGGGAATTCATCTTACTGCTCAAGGATCTGGACCAATCCTACCCGGCCCACTGCACGATCCGATTGATCTTGGATAATCATTCCTCCCACGTTTCCAAGGAGACGAAGGACTATTTGGCGACGCGTCCGAACCGCTTCAAATACGTGCATACGCCGACCCACGGGTCCTGGCTGAATATTGTCGAGACGCTGTTCGGGAAGATGGCGCGCACTTTTTTGAAGCGAATCCGGGTGGAGTCCTGGGAGGAACTTCGAGAACGAATCCTGCAGGGGATCGCGGAGATCAACGCCGCCCCCGTCGTTCACCGCTGGAGGAAGTTCGAGCCGCTGGAGAGCGCGTCTGACATGAGTACAGTTTAATGAAACGATATACTAGACAGCCCGATCTGACCCGAGACCAGAAGGCACGGCATGCCCTGACAACGTAGGAGGCTTACGAACCTGTCTCCTACGTACCGATTCGCTTCCAGGCAACTCCAGAGATCAGAGATCGTTTGCTGTGGAGTATCTCAGTTGAATCAAGACTTCAACGATAGGTTTCTGCTTGACTTGGACCAATCGGGAGCATGCCAGGACAGCATTGCCTCCGGCTGGCCCCCGTTGCCGGGTACCCACGACCTCACCTAACCCAGCAACATCAAAATCAGATAGCAGGCGGGGAGCGAGAACAGCAGGCCGTCGACGCGGTCGAGCATGCCTCCGTGGCCGGGGAGTAGTCCGCCGCTGTCCTTGATCTGGGCTCCTCGTTTTAGGGCGGACTCGGCCAGGTCGCCTAGCTGGGCGGCGATGTTCACCGCCAGCGAGATGAGGACGGCCAGGAGCGGCCCCATCTCGGCCGGCTGGAACTGGATCAGATACGCGGCTCCGGCGAGTGCGGCCGCCAGGGCCGAGGCGATGGCTCCTTCCCATGTCTTGCTCGGGCTGATGACCGGGGCCAGCTTGTGGCGGCCGAAGGTGCGGCCACCGTAGAACGCGGCGATGTCCGAGGCCCAGTTGAGCACCAGTACGTAAAAAAGCCAGTGAGAGCTTGCCAGATGCAGTTCCCGTCCCACGGCGAAGGGTCCGGCCGTGTAGATGACTCCGAAAAGCGTGGCGGCCGCGCTGCCGAGGGTTTTCTCGAGCCTGCCCGCCCGAAACATCGCCAGGGCGAGCAGGACCGCGCCGAAGACGACGAGGAAAGCCAGCTCGTGCAGCCCCTGGGCCAGAATCAATACCGCCGCGGCGCCGAAGCCGACCACCGAGAAAGGCTCGAAGCCGAGCCTGGCGGCAATCTGGAAGTATTCCCGCAGGCACAGCAGCGCCACCAGAGCCAGCACGGCCCGAACCATCAGAGGCGGGGCATAGAAGCTGACCAGGAAAACGGCCGGGACGAGCAGCAGGGCCGTTAGGACCCGTTTCATTCCGAGTACTTGCTCAGCGGCGAGGTCAAAGGCGAGGCGGCGCGATCGCCGGTCTCGGCCCCGGAGAGGCGGCCGCTCCGGCGGACTCCGACCAGTTCGGCGCTGGGCTGGCCGCCGGCGCCCGATTCACCGAGTCCTCCATAGCGGCGCTCGCGCTTTTGGTAATCGAGCAGAGCCTCGAGAAGGTCGCTGGTTCGGAAGTCGGGCCAGAACTTCTCGGTCACCCAGATTTCGGCATACGCGATCTGCCAGAGCAAGAAGTTGCTTACTCTCATTTCGCCCGAGGTTCGGATCAGCAGGTCGGGGTCGGGCAGCCCCGCGGTGTAGAGATGCGAAGCGATGGTTGCTTCATCGACCCGCGGCTCGCCGCCGATACGGCGGGCTTGGGCGAGGATGGCGTTGACGGCATCGACCAGTTCGGCGCGGGCGCCGTAGTTCAGCGCCAGGGTCAGGCGCAATCCAGAATTGGCCGAGGTCTCGACCATGGCATAGTCCAGATCTCGCTGCACCGCCTCGGGCAACTCATCGACCCGGCCGATGACTTGAAAGCGGACATTGTTCTTCTTTAATTCGGGAAGCTCGCGACGGAGATAGTGGCGCAGCAGATCCCAGAGCGTTTCCACTTCCGAGCGGGGCCGTTTCCAGTTCTCGATCGAAAACGCATAGAGCGTCAGAGCTTCGATGTCGAGGCGGCAGCAGGCTTCGATGATCTCGCGCACCGGCCCCACGCCCGCCCGGTGCCCGGCCACGCGGGGCAGACAGCGCCGCCGCGCCCAGCGGCCGTTGCCGTCCATGATGACGGCGATGTGCCGGGGGAAGCTGGCCGGGTCGAGCCGGGACGCCAGTTGGGCTTCCGCGCTCCCGGGTTTCGCCCATTCTAGAAACTTGTTCATTGCCGGGGAATTACAAGTTATCGTACAACGCGCCCCGCCCCGGCGTCCATTCCGCCGAAAGGCGGCCCGGCCGCCGGTCCGCCGCGTTCAGCTCGCTTTTCTCACCACCTTGTATCTTGTATCTGGCGAGGTGGTGAGAAATGCGAGCCTAGCCGGCGGCCTAGCCGCGAAAGGCCAAGAACACAACCGAGAGCGACAGCCCAATCATCACCGCGACCGTGGAGTAGGCAATCAGGTTATAGAACGGCGAGTTGACGTAGTCGCCCATCAGGTCGCGCCGGTTCGCCAGTTTGAGAATCAAGATCAGAATCACCGGCAGCAGGACGCCATTGAGCACCTGCGAGAGCAGGATCATCCGCACCAGGGGAAAGCCCGGCCACAGCACCAGTCCTGCGCCCAGGACAATCAGCAAAGTATAGAGCCCATAAAAGAACGGTGCTTCCCGAAACCGGTGATCGACGCCTGACTCGAAACCGAGGCCTTCACAGACCGAGTAGGCAGTCGACAACGGCAGAATCGTGGCCGCCAGCAGCGAGGCGTTGAACAGACCGGCGCTGAAGAGCACGTAGGCATAGGGCCCCAGGGGGCGCAGCGCCAAAGCGGCTTCGGCGGCGTCGTGGATCTGGCGCGGCGCGTGCGACCAGATGGCCCCCGCCGCGCAGACGATGATGAAGAACTTGATGAACGCCATGGCCACGCAGCCGACAATGACTTCCGCTCTTGACTCGGCATACTGCCCCGCGTCGACGCCCTTTTCCACGACCGCCGCCTGCAAGTAGAACTGCATCCAGGGCGCGACCGAAGTTCCCACCAGCCCGATCAAGATCACCAGATACGGTCCGTCAAACCGCAAGACCGGCGTCACGCTGCTCCGCAGCGCCCGCGGCCAGTCGGGCTCGACCAGAAAGGCCGAGATCACATAGGAGACATAGAACACGCTGGCGAGAAGAAAGATCTTCTCGACACTGCGATAGGTGCCCTTGACAACAAGCAGCCAGACCAGCAGGGCTCCCGCCGGCACCGACAAATAGCGGCTGACCCCAAAGATGGAGAGCGAACCGGCCAGCCCGGCGAAGTTGGCGGCCACGTTCGCGAGGTTGACCACCAGCAAAGCGGCCATGACCAAGAACGTCGTGCGCAGACCGAATTCCTCCCGGATCAAGTCGGACAAACCCTTGCCCGTGACCGCGCCCATGCGAGAACACATCACCTGGGTAACGATCAGAATCAGCGTCACCGGAAGCATCGTCCACAACGGGACGTAGCCGAACCGGGCCCCTGCTTCCGAATAGGTGAAGATGCCGCCGGCGTCATTGTCGACGACGGCGGTAATGAAGCCCGGCCCGAGAACGGCCAGGAACACGATGATGTAGGCGCGCATTTTCTTGAACATCGGGTTCCACCGCGGGGATTCGTGGCCTAGTGTTTCGAGGTCAGAACGGAGATCACGTCGTCGGCCGTGATCACGCCGGAGAGTTCGCCCTCGTCATCGACGACGGGCAGCGTCAGAAGATTGTACTTGTCAAAAAGCTCGACGACGCGCTCGCGATCGTCGTCGAGATGAACCTTGGGGGTTTCCAGAAAGGCAAGCGAGCGCAGTGGCGCGCCTTCGGCGGCGACGAACAGGCGGCCGAGGGGGACCGCCGCGATGAGTGTTTGATCTTTGTCCATGAGGAACACATGCGTTAAACTCCGCAGCAGATTTTCGTTGCCGCGGAGAGCTTCGAGGGCATCGGCGACCCGGGCGCTTTCATGCACCGCGACATATTGTGTGGTCATCATGCCGCCGGCGGTATCGGCCTCGTACTCGAGGAGTTCCTCGACTTCGGCGGCCGGAACCTGCTCCATGTCCTGCAAGATTTCCTGACTTTTCTCCGCCTCGAGTTCGCCGAGAGCGTCGGCCGCGGAATCGGGCGCCATCTCCTCGACGATATCGGCCGCCCGTTCCTTGTCGAGCGATTTCAAGATGCCGGCCTGAATCTTGGGGTCGACCTCGGTCAGCGTTTCGGCCGCCACTTCGTCGTCCAGAGTTTCAAAAAGGGCTTCTCGCTCCGGCGGAGCCAGCTCTTCGACGATGTCGGCCAGATCGGCTGGATGCAGCCGTCCCAGGCGTTCGTGCGAGATGCGCAGTTTGAGCCGCCGTTGCGGATCGGGCTCGATGATATTGCAGTATTCCCAGGCAATGGAATTCGGCTTAATGCGGTGCTGGATCTTGCGGATCACCCGGTTCGGCAGGATACCTTCGGCCAAGCGCCGGAACGCTCCTTGCAGTCCGACGCCGACTTCGTGGACCCAGAGTTCATCGCGGCCCCCCACATGCTCGATGCGCAGGGCGATGTCATTGACCCGCACGACCTTGCGCCCGTTGACGTCGACGATCTGCTGGTCGAGCAGATCCTTGGAGAGAAGGAGCAGATTGTCGTCGGGGTAATAGGGGACCAGACGGTCATCGGAGAGACGAATCACCTCGCTGTCGATGGTCCGGACTTGGTCGAAGCGAACCTTGAAACGGGTTCGGCGGCCGATCAGAAATTGGGAAACACGGCGGGGATGCTCGCTAGGAGTGAGAGCCACTTCCCGCACGCGCCCGATACGGAGTCCGTTGGGCGCTTCGACCCGCATACCTGTCAACTCGGTCAGGTAAACGATGCGGTCGATTTGGATGGGGCTGGTGGCCATCTTCGGTTCCGCGAATTCCCAGCGAGCCGCACGGAAGCGGCCCGGAAGAGAATCTTCCGCTCATAAATCTACTACTAGAGTCGTCAAGCATTGACGTTGTTTTGCCCGTTGCCCGCGCTGAAAACTCGAGGAATTTTCGCGTGGTCCAGGCGCGCCCCGCTCTCATACTGCCGCCGAGCGGGGCTACGTCTCACTATGCACCACCACCACGCCCGCACGCAACCGCAGCACGCGACCAGGCGGTGCCGCAAATCGTTACAAGCGGAAACCCGCGGGGTCTCCCGCGCCGCGGTTTGACAATACGCGGCGAGGTAAGAAGGCGATGTGAGAAAATGCGACCTGCCCACGCACGAGGACCCAGCCGAACCATGTCCGATGACATCCCTCGCGGCCCGATGATACCCATCGTGCTAACAATCGCCGGTTTCGACCCCTCGGGCGGAGCCGGACTCCAAGCGGACCTGAAGACCTTTCACCAGTTCGGCGTGTACGGCATGAGCGTCGTCACCGTGCTGACGGTGCAGAATACCGAGCGGGTAAGCTCGGTCGACCCGCTAGACCCCGGCTATGTGAGGCAACAACTCGACATCCTGATGGAAGATCTTCCGCCTCGGGCGGCCAAGACCGGAGCACTGGGGACGGCCGGGATCATCGAAACAGTAGCCGAGTGGGCGCGCGGCGCCCCCTGCCCGCTGGTCGTCGATCCGGTCATGGTCAGCACGCACGGTGTGCCGCTGATGGATGAAAACGCCCGCCGGACCCTGCGTCGGGAACTGCTGCCGAGTGCTTATCTTGTGACACCCAACCTCTACGAAGCGGCGGTGCTGAGCGGCATGAAGGTTGACGATCTCGCGTCGATGGAACAAGCGGCCCGCAAGATAGCCGAGACCGGCTGCCAGGCGGTCTGGGTTACCGGCGGACATCTCACGGGCCAAGCCGCGGACATTCTCTACTTCGAAGGCGAGATCCACGCTCTCACCAGCCGGCGCATCGATACAAAGCATACGCACGGGACCGGATGCACCTCATCCGCCGCGCTGACGGCGGAACTCGCCAAGGGGACCTCGCTTGTCGAGGCCGTCGGTCGGGCCAAGCGCTTTATTAGCCGCGCGATCGAAACCGCGCCCGGTCTGGGTCATGGCCATGGCCCGGTCAATCATCACGTCCCGCCGGGTGAGCTGGATGAACCCCGCTGAGGGCGCCCTATCGCAAGATCAGGTCAGCGAATCGACCGGCGGCCGCCGGGTCACTCCGGTACATCGGGACGAGATGATCGAGCGGCGAGTGGCCGAAGGTGGGCGAGAGTTCGCTGTCGCGATGGGCGGTCTGATCCCTGCGAATGATGTTGATTTTCCAGCGGCGGATCTCCGGCGGCGGACCGGCCCACTCCAGCTCGGCGAGCGGAATCGCCATCTCGACTTGCCAGCCTTCGGCGTGAGCGGAGGTCGCCGCGCGAACGGCGCTATTCCACTTTCTGTCGCCATTACGGGCGTCGAGCAGCGAACCGCGCGCGTTCACCGTGAAGGCGTAAGAATTTTCGCCGGCGCCGAGGAACACGCTCAAGTGATCGTCGCGAACCACGCGCGGATTGTCTCGTCCTTCATAGCCCCGCGCGGTCAGGCCCTCGGGGGCCTCGATCGTTGCCGCGACATAAAGCACGCCATCGCGGTGCATGACCCGGACTACGGTGCGGCGAAGCGGAGCGGCGGCTCCCTGCACATCGACCAGCGCAGCGATCGGGGCTGCTGCTTGCCAGGCCGCGTCGCCGAGCTGGCCGTCGATTTCGGGGTCACTTTGTGCACGGAGCGCTTCGACGCTCTGCTCGCGCCAGACCTTCAGCGGATAGAAATCAACGCGGTCATTGCGGAAAGCTTTCTCGCCATCGAGCGTTTCGAAGGCGAGCGTCGCGGCAGGAACCGGATACGGGTTTCCGGCCGGCCCGCGGGCGCGGATCGGGAGCCGAATCGGTTTGCCGGGCCGCAGCACCATCCGACGGCTCTGCGGCTCAACGTGCCACCCGTTGGTCCCGCTCCAGCGAAACGTCATCGCCAGCGGAGTCTGGAACGGATTGGGGACCTCAAGAGTCGTGTCGATCACTCCGCCGAGGTCGCCGAATCGCATCAGGGGCAGTTCTCTAATTTTCGCGCCGAGATCGCGCTCCAGCTCGTAGATCTCATAGGCCATGAATTCTTCGGGCGAACTTACCGCCCGCTTATCGACCACGAAGGCATCGAACGTATTGCCGTCGAGATCCACCGCGCGGCCGACGATCCGCTCGTCCATCACGTCGAACACGGTCACGTGATGCACCGAGCGCCGGAAGGCCGCGTGCGGCTTAGGCAGGATGGGGTAGGTATTGGCGCCGCCACCGCCCGAGATCAGATGAAAAACCCCGCGTTTGGGTTTTCCGGTATAGCTGCCGACAGGGTAGGCGCGCATGTAGTAATGATCGTGGCCGTTGAGGACCAGATCCACTCCAAGTTTCTCAAACAGGGGCTGCCAGACCCAGCGCTGCGCCGTGACGCCGCGCGTGGGATGCGACCGGAAAAGCGGGTGGTGAAAGTAGACGATCTTCCACTGGGCGTCCTTGTGCTTTTCCAGGTCCTCGATGATCCACTGGGTTTGTTTTTCTCCAAGCTCGAACGGCGCGTCGCGGGCATTGCTGTTCAAGGAAAGAATGTGCGCGTTGCCGTAGTCAAACGAAAAGTAAACCTCGCCTTGCTCATCGGGCAGCGAGTGATAGTTGTAATAGTGGATGGCGTTCTGCTCGTGGTTGCCCAGGCACGGATAGATTGGAATTTTTCCCGAGACGCCCCGCATCGGATCGAAATACTGCGGCTTCCACTGCTCGTAGCGGGAACCTTGCGCTACCAGGTCGCCGGTGTTGAGTATGATCGCCGGCTGGAGCTTCATGATCTGCCCGGCGTTTTTCGCATGCGTCGCGGGATTGGAACGGCTGTCGCCATAGACGACGAAACGCCAGTTCGGCGTGCCCGCCGGCGGCGCGGTCGTGAACGAGGAGGCCGGCAAGACATGGTTCCCGTAGCGGACCCGGTAGTTGTAGGTCGTGGCGGGCTTCAGCCCGTCGAGACGCACTTCATGGATCTTCCGCGCTTGCGGCTCGACGCCCTTACGCCGGAACTTGGCGCCGCGCCCGAACTCGACAACGCCCGCTACCGGTTCGGTCGTCTCCCACATGACGGTGATACCGGTGGTGGTCACGTTTTGCAGATAGGGCGCGATGTAGAGATCCGCAGGGTCGGCTGCTTTGTTCGGCGCCGCGGACAGGAGAGAAATCGCGGACAAAAGAAATCCAAAGCGGATCCAAGACATTGGCGTATCCTAGGCGCGTGGGAGCTGCCGTGATGGGCGGGCGGCGCGAATCTATCCACTATGGCAGAAACGGATTTCGGATGGAGGGTGTGCCTTTCGAGCAGAAACGTCGTCCCTCGAAATCCCGATCGAGCCGGAAGGGATCGTCTGACTTGACGGGCTGCTACGCTGGCCGCCGCGGCTGAAACGGCGCTACGGAGATCTCGCCGGCGCGAAGCCGGGCCCGGGCGATGTCGTAGGAGGTCTGCATCCGCAGCAGCGTGTCCATCTTCGGACCAAAAGCCTTCTCGATGCGCAACGCCATCTCCGGGGAGAGTGAGGCGTGGGCATTGAGCAGGTTGGACAGCGCCGGACGTGTCACACCCAGGACCCGGGCCGCGGCGGTGACGCTTAGAGCATGCGGCTCGATGACTTCGCTCCGGATGAAGCTTCCCGGATGTGGTGGTTTTAGCATGCGCATGGCGGTCTCCTTTCGCTTAGCGTTAGTCCTAGTAGTTCAAGTCGATAATCACGCCGCCGGCCGCGGCTCGTAGCGCTCGACCTTGATCTCGTCCTCGCGCGCTTGCGCCTGGGCGACGTCGTAGGCGGCCTGCAGGCGTATCCAAGTTTCCGTTGTGGAACCGAAGCCCTTCGCGAGCCGTATCGCCATTTCGCTCGACATGCCCGCGCGGCCATTCACCAGGTTCGAGAGCGCCTGGCGGCTGACGCCGAGCACCTTCGCGCCTTCGGTCACGTTCAGACCGAGCGGCTCCAGACAGGAAACGCGCACGACTCTGCCGGGGTGCGGCGGGTTTTTCATAGGCATGGCGGTTTCTCCTTTCAATAGCATACAAACGAAACCCGCAGCAGATCCAAGACATTGGCGTATCCTATGACCGTGGGAACCTCGCCCACCCGGGTGAGGCTCGGTCCCGTACGCGGAGAAGCTCCCGCGGCCAGAAAACGGAAGGCAGAGCGGAGGGATTATGGAACGCAGATCATTTCTCTCGGGCATGGCGGCCACCCCGATGGCGGCTCGCGCGTTCGCGGCCGGCGAGCCGCCATCGGCGGAGCGGCCGCCCAACATCGTCTTTGTGCTTTTTGACAAGTGCCGCCGGGACGCCTTTGGCGCCTACGGCATGAAGGCCGTTCACACGCCGAACATCGACGCGCTGGCCCGCAGCGGGATTCGATTCGACACCTACTACGCGCCCCAGGGGCTGTGCGGGCCGTGCCGGGCGTCCATACTGACCGGCAAGTATCCGCATGCCCACGGGATGAGAAAAAATTGCCACCCCACCCATGGCCGCGGCCGCAACTCCTACCACGGACGCAATCCCGACCCCTTCCACGATGACCGCTTCGACCTCTGGGATAATTTCCCCTACTTTCTGCACAATGCCGGTTACCAGACCGCGCACATCGGCAAGTGGCATCTCGGCCCGTCAAATCCCGGATTTTTCGACACCTGGAGAACGTTTAATTCGCAGATGTTCCACTGGGTCGGTGAGCCGCACCAGTCGCCCTACCGGCCCGACATCCAAACCGATCGGGGCATCGAGTTCATCGAGCAGAACGCCGAACGGCCCTTCTTTCTCTATCAGTCCTACTATCCGCCGCACCCTCCCTGGGACCCGCCGAAGAAATACTACGAGCACTACCGTGGCCGAGGTCT
Organism: Bryobacterales bacterium; assembly: GCA_965238045.1. Lineage (GTDB taxonomy): Bacteria > Acidobacteriota > Terriglobia > Bryobacterales > UBA6623 > CBDEGU01. The sequence continues at coordinate 431,250 of CBDEGU010000008.1, forward strand.
CGAACCCGCCGGCTACTACGAGACGGTGACGAGTTTGGACTGGAACGTTGGCCGGCTGGTGGATACCCTTCGCAAGCTGAAAATCGTCGACAACACGCTTATCATCGTGACCACCGAGCACGGCATGACGCTTGGCGAGCGCCCGGGCACCGGCGTCCACGGCTACAGCACTCCCTATGACGAGGTTTCGCGGATTCCGCTCGTGATGCACTGGCCGGTTTCTCTGCCGCGAGGCAAGGTCTGGAACTCGGGCGTCAGCGTGGTCGATCTGGCGCCGACGATCATGGATGCCGCCGGCGTCGTCTCGCGGCTGCAGGGACTCTACATGCCTCTCGAGGAGCGCAGCCTGCTACCGGATCTGCGCGCCGGGCGCGACCGCTGGCGCGGGCCGCTGATCATGATGAACCACTGCCAGCGGCTCTACGGCGGGGCTTACTTTGAAGACCGCGCGATTCGCACCGAGCGATGGAAGCTGGTGCTGCGAAAATTCGAGGGGGAATCGGCGGGCCGTCCCGGATCGCTCTACGACATGGAAGCAGACCCCCAGGAGAGGAACGATCTCTACACTTCGCCCGGCCATCGGGGAGTGCTCGAGGATCTTGCCCGGCAACTGAGGGCTTGGGGCGAGCGGGAGGAAGATCCCCTTGCGTCCGAGTTGGGAGCACGAGTCTGGATGGAATGAGCGCCGCCTGCCCGCGCTGATCGGCCTACGGCCGAGCGGCGCCTCTAGTCCAAACGTCCCCGTGCCTCGAGAGGCCAGATGGCTTCGAGGCGTTCGTCGCGCATGCAGTAGAAGCGGTCGTGCAACACGGTGGTGAGATCCCCGTAGCCGGGGATGATTTCAAGCCGCTCGCCAACCCGCGGGCCTTCGCCGCTGAGCACCTTCAATTCTCCATGCTCGGCCGAGAGACGATGAACGCTCAGATCGTCCCGGCCGAGAACCTCGGGAACATGAAGCTCCTGGTTCATGGTCTTGCGTCCGGCGTCGATGATGGCGCGATCCGGCGCCGGGCGGCTGGTGACGCTGACCAGAATCGTGAGCGCGAATTCGAGGCCGGTGACGTGGCAAGCGTTGCTGTAGAACAGGTCCATGAATATGCCACCGCCGGCTTGCAACTCGGTCAAGCCCGGCAGAGAGGCGGTCATCTGATAGGAACCGGTACCGCCCGCGCTGACGATCGGGCAGACGAGTCCGGCCTCCTCCATCGCCTGCTTGGTCGAGGCGAGCAGCGCGATCGATTCCCGGATTTTCCGTTCTTTCTCCGCTGGATCCTCGACCATCAGAAGATGGCCCTCATAGCCCATGATGCCGGCGAGTTCGAGCGACGGCGCCTGGTCGATGAGCCGCGCCAGCGCAACGACCGGCGGGCCTGGCTGCGTCCCGCAACGGTGCAGCCCGATATCGACTTCGATCACGACGCGAAGCGGCTTGCTGGCCGCTGCCATGGCCTTGGCCAGTGCATCGACCTGATGGGGATGATCGACCGTGGCGATCGGGTCGGCGACCTCGCCCAGAGCGGCCAGCCGCTTGAGTTTTAGCGGCCCAACGAGCGGGTTGGCGATCAGCAGATCGCGAATGCCGGCCGCCGCCATCACCTCCGCTTCACCGAGTTTCGCGCAAGTCAGTCCGATCGCTCCAGCCTCGATGATCTTACGGCCGATGATCATCGACTTGTGGGACTTCAAATGCGGCCGCCAGGCGACGTTATTCGTTCGGCACTCGTCGCTCATGCGGCGGATATTGCGCTCAAACTTATCGAGATCGAGAAGCAGACAGGGTGTGTCGAGTTGGTCTTTGGTGGCGCCCAAAGCAGGCGTTGGAATGGGACTCATGAGAATGTTTTCTTGCTGGCGGAAACTGGGACGAAGACCACTACCTTCCATCTAGATCAAGATTCGCAGACCCCGTGTCGCCGTTGCCCCCCGGGGCGGTTCGACGGCACCGCCCTCAACTGGTAAACAGGTTATCGCGTCCGCACTCGTTTGTAAAACCGCCGGACTGCCCTCAATGTCTGTCACAATATCTCGCAATGACACGACGAGACATGCTCGGATCAGCCGCCGCGGCGCTAGGCGCCGGGTTCACGCTCGAGGGCTGCGGCCCGGCGCCCGGGCCCTTTGAGATGTCGGTCTTTCAGGCGGACGTTACGCCCCCTCCCGACGGCCATCCGATACTGGCTGGCCGTGTTTCTCGGTCCATCGCCGACCCTCTTTTCGTCCACGGATTCGTGCTTTTGGGAGCAGGGCAGCCGCTCCTGCTGGCCGCCGTCGACTGGTGCGAAATCCGCAACGAGTCCTACGAGCGCTGGCGATCGGAACTGGCCGCGGTCGCGGGAACAACCAAAGACCGGGTGCTGCTGACCTGCCTTCACCAGCACGACGCGCCCTACACCGACCGCGTCGCACAAAGTTTGTTTGAAGAGCATAAGGTCCCCGGAGCCCTTTGCGATGTCGAGTTCGAGGACCGCATGATCGCGCGGGTCGCCCAGGCCGTCAGCGACAGTCTCGCCGAGAGCCGCCCGATCACCCATCTCGGTCTTGGCCAGGCCGCCGTCGGCGAGCTGGCCTCGAACCGGCGTTACGTGACCGAGGAAGGCAAGGTCGTCTGGGCACGGGGCAGCACGACCCGCGACCCGCGACTGCGCGCCCTGCCCGCTGGAACGATCGACGCGTGGGTGAAGACCATCAGTTTCTGGGACGGCGACCAGGCCGTAGCCGCCCTGAGTTGCTACGCGATCCACCCGATGAGCTACTACGGCGACGGCGATATTTCGGCCGACTTCGTGGGCATGGCGCGAGCGCGCCGGCAGAGCGATACGCCCGAGACATTTCAGATTTACGTATCAGGTTGCAGCGGCGACACAACCGTCGGCAAATACAACGACGGAAACCACGCCAACCGTCCCCTCTTCGCCGACCGGCTCTATCAAGGCATGGTCCGGGCCTGGGAGGCCACCGAGAAATTCCCGCTCGAGGCGATCGGGTTTCGCTCGGCGTCGCTGCGCCTCGAGCCCAGGCGTTCGCCCGGGTACACCCTTGACGACTACCAGCAAATCATCGCCGATCCCGAGCGTCCGTTTCGCGAGCGCTGGACCTCGGCTCTGGGGCTGAGCTGGCGCCGCCGCTACGACGCCGACCACGCGATCGACCTGCCCGCCATCGATTTCGGACGCGCCCAACTGGTGCTGGCGCCGGCCGAGATGTTCGTGCAATACCAGATCTGGGCGCAGCAAATGCGCACCGATTCGTTCGTCATGACGATGGGTTACGGCGAGTGCGCGCCCGGCTATATCCCGACCGCCGAAAACGCCGCCGACGGCTACGACGATCACTATAGCTGGATCGCGTTTCCAGAGTGTGAAGAGACGATTTTGGCGGCGCTCGGAGAGGTGCTGGCCGCGAGTGGATAACCGCGGTGTCCGCGGCGCCGGCGGGAGACAAATGCCGCGCCCCGCCGCGTCATCTTCCGTCGCCGTTTCGTCTTAATTCCCCTCAGCCAATTGCGCCAGCGGCGGTTTTGCTTTCGGACCGACCGGCAAATAGCTGGCGAGCACGCCGGTCACGGCGCCGACGAGGAGCGAAGTGGGCATGATCCAGAGAAACGACGGACCCGGCTCGCCGGTGAAAAGCTCCCAGAACGCAATCGTCACCGCGACGGCGATGCCGCAAAGCACCCCCACCCAGGCGCCGAACGTGGTCGCCCGCGGAACGAACATCGCCAAGAAGAAAAGAACAAATAGCGGAGCGACCAGCAAGTTGACGACCCGGTTAATGACTTCCAGCAAGTTCCCAGGAACGATGCTGACGAAGAATGTCAGCCCGAGCACAACTACGCCGACGAAAACCGAAATATATTTCGCCAGCCGCACATGCTCTTCGTCCTTGATTTTCCGCTTGCGGAAGCGGCCGATAAAATCCACCGTAATTACCGAGCATGACGAGTTCACGCCCGACGACATACTCGACATGGCCGTCGCCAGCAGGCCGGCGACCACCAGCCCGCTGATGCCGGCTGGCAGCCCGAAGACGATGAACCGAGGGAAGAGCTGATCGGCGTTGCCCTGGATCGTCTGCCCGTCGGGAATCATGTGCGGGTTGGACTGAAAATAGCCGAAGAGCGCAAGACCCATCAGGGCAATGAACAGCATCATCACGCCGTCAGTGGTAACGTGCGTGATCATCGCCCGCCGCGCGGCTTTGACGTCACGCGTGGCCAGGTAGCGCTGAATCGCCATCTGATCGGATCCGGCCGTGCAGGTGTGCCAGATCAGCCCCGAGAGAAAAGCGAATCCCACCGTGACCCGCGCGCCGGTCTCGAATCCGAATTTCGGTTCCTCCCAGGACTCGGCCCAGACTTGCGGCCACCAGCCGTCCACCCCGCCCATCACGACGGTGATCGTGCCCAGGGTCAGCAGCGCGCCGCCGATCAAGATGAATGTTTGGACGACATCCGTAAAGACGACCGCTCTCAAACCGCCCATCGACGTGTAGGTCAGCGTCACGGCGGCAAGCAGAATGCCGATCACCGGATACCAGTACTGTTCGACACCGAGGACCGGCACAAGGATCTTGCTCGATGTCGCATAGATGATCGCGGCCATCCAGAACAGACGGATCGTCAGAAAAATCAGCGCACCCAGCAGGCGGATGCTCGTGCCCAGTCTTGCTTGCAGAATTTCGTATGCGGTGGTGACCCGCATCCTCATGATGCGGGGAATGAGCACCCATCCCACGATGGCGATCACCACCGGAGCGGCGATCACTTGCGAGATGATCATCGGCCCGTACCTGATGACCTCGCCCGGCAGCGCGACGTAGCTGAGCGTGGAGAGCAGGGTGGCGAACAGCGACAAACCGACAGCCCAGGGCCGCATATTGCGTCCCCCGAGCAGATAGTCTTCGGTGGTCTTGACGCGGCGCGAATAATACGCGCCGACCAGCAGCATGCCGATGAGATAGACCACGATGGCCGTCCAATCGAGCATCGCCAGGCGGCGCGGCACGCGGCGTCCGATCCGCAGAATGGCGTGAGCCGCCGCGGCCCGGACGCCCGGATCGCCGTCACCGAGCAGCCGCCTGAGCACCGCGAGATCCTCGTTGCCGCCGCGGCTGGCCAGTCCGGCGCAGGCTTCGATCTGCCGCCGGGCCGGCGCCGTCTCGATGTCTTCCAGCAAAGCGTCCTTCCAGCGGGCCGCTTGTTCGCTCGCGGCATGGCGATAGGCTGCCTTCAGCAGAGAACCGCGAGCCAGCGTATGGCGCGGCTCGCTGGCGGCGGCCGTGCCCAGCGCGCGCCGGGTTTCCTCGCTCACCGCATCGAGGTGCGAGAGAGCGTAGGCCGCCTGAGCACGGACCGAGGCATCCGCGTCCGAGAGCAAGCCGGCGAGCCGCTGCTCGGCTGCCTGGCCACCGGAAGTGGCCCCGGAAATGGCGCCGAGCCAGGCCCCGTAGATTCGCAGCGTTTTATTCTCCGACGCCGCCAGTTCATCGAGAAGTTCGGCCTGATGCGGCCGGGGCGTCCAGCCAAGCCGCCCCAGCGCTTCGAGGGCAAGCGGTCGCCCGGCCGCGGACGGATCGAACGCAACGCGTTCCAGTCTCGTCAGCCAGTCGAGGCGGTCGTTGTCGCGAACCGCCGCCCGGGCCAGGCCTTGCCACAGCCCGGCGCGATACCGGGGCCGGCCATCGCTATCTGAGAGATCCGCCTCCAAGGCCTCGCGGACGCCTTGCCGGTAGTCGAGCGAGATCAGATACTCGGCGGCCCGCAGCCTGGCTTCCCCTGGCGATCCGCCCAGCACATCGCGAAGCACTCGAACCGCGTCGTCGCGCAGCTCGGCGGATACTGCGGGCTCGCTGCCATCTCCGGTCTCAGCGCAGAGGACCACGGCCGCAAGCAGCGCGGCGAGAACAGTACGGCCAAAAACGAAATGACGAAAAGACATGGGACCAGCGGAGCACTGTAATCATAGCGCGAGCGCCGAGAGCGGCGCGGCGCCTGGTAGTGGGCCATCAGCGTGGTCATGCCGCAATCAACTCGTCGAGTTCATCGAGCGACCAGAAGTGATCCGTGATCCCGCTCTCGATGGCCGCTCTCACCGGTAACGACGAATGGCCTCGCCGGAAGTTGTCGTCGGAACTTCTGCCCCAGCAGCCGCTCCCAATTCTCTCCAGCGAGCCTGAGGACGAGGAGCGATGAGGATGACCGTACGCTTCTCAACCTGTCATTTCGGCCTTGCCTCGGGCGTTCTGAGGAAAAATGGCGGCGGGTGCTAACCCTGACTTTCGGTTTCGGACCGAAGATGCACTCCGCGGGTGGTCGGTGCTATCCGCAGAGATGCTTTTAGAATCAATATCCTAGCAATTGTATAACGCATGGGTTATACTGATGTCCATTGATAATATAACGCACACGTGATATCATGCCGATATGGGAGGTGTTCGAGTTTCTTGATGGCCGAAATCGCGGCATCGTCACTGCCTGGCTGGAACGCCAGCGAGTCCCCAAGGATCAGCTTGCGGCGTTCCGCGCCAAGATCGACGCTCTAAGCAGAGGCGGCCCAGAGATGGTGCCTGGCCTAATTTCTGGGCCCATCAAGAAACGAAAACTAGGCATCACCGGGATTTACAAGATGAAGATCAAGGGCAACAATGGTTGGGTGCAACTCAGACCCCTGCTCTGTTACGGTCCATTCACCCATGACTCAAAAGTAATCACGATCTTGCTTGGAGCCGTGGAGAAGGATCGAAAGCTGATTCCACACGACTGCTTGAAGCGCACCGACCGTAACAGGAGGATCTTACTAAATGACCCCGCGCAACGAACAATATTACGAATCCCAAGACGAACTACGCCACGATCTCCTGGCCGATGAGGAGTTCCGATGCGGATACGCCGAATCGTTCCTCAATACCTTCGTTGCGGCGCAGATCAAGGCCATCCGCGAGCAACGGGGCCTGACCCAGGCTCAACTCGCCGAGAAAATCGGCTCAAAGCAAGCCGGGATCTCCCGGCTGGAGAATGTCAATTATTCCGCCTGGAAAACGGAAACGCTCCGAAAGCTCGCGCGGGCTCTGAACGTACGCCTAAAGATCACGTTCGAGACCTTCGGTGCTCTTCTCGATGAAGTCGAGGACTTCAATAGAGAATCACTTGAAAGGCCGGCTCCCGCCGAGGACGCCGGTCTGACCCAGCCGAAACGGCGGCTCGCGCAAACCGCTGTTGTGGGCGGGGAAATGGTGACGTCAACAGGGTCTTCATTTGTTTCGTTGGTTGACCTTTCGAACCAAGGGGGCGCGGACCTTATCAGCAGCCAAACGAAGAGGCCCAATCCGATCTCATTCCGTCGATCTTCTGAGGTTTCCAGTTATGCAGAACTCCAATAAGCAAGAACAAGATAACCTGGCGGCTATCAGCGATGATGCTGTTGAGTATGCGTACGTCAACGCAGCGAACGTAAGAGTAAGCAAGTACGAGGCACGCGTAGCCTTCGGGCATCGGACGGGCAAGAACGATGTCAGGCCCGTAACGGGCCTGGTCATGACGCATCTCTACATTAAGGAGCTTCGCGACGTGCTCGACGGCGTAGTTGCGAAGATTGAAGAGGCCACAGGGACCATTGAGGATCCAACCGAGCAAATTCTGGAGTACAAAAAGAAAAACAACAAGAGAGAAGAAGAGCCGGGCAAAGGCGGGGAATGACACGGCGCTGTTGCTATCGAGCGGTGCCCATCCCAACCGCCGAAGCTACTCTCTCCACCGAAAGACCACGCCCAGCATGTCTTTCTCGCGGCGGTAGGCCATTTCGTAGGCCTCGCCGATCTGATGGTAAGGCAGCCGATGGGTCACGAGCCGTTTCGGCTCGAGCCGCCCGCCGGCCATCAGCGATAGCGTGTGAGCGCAAGCACGCTGGTCGGCGAAGCGGTCTTCGGGCGTGGGATAGAGGTACCCGTTGGGACGGCTGACGGCGATCAGCGAAATCCCCTTGATGTAGAACAGATCCATCGCCATCGGGTTGAAATCGAGCGGCTTTTCGCCCCGCCCCGTAAGCGCCACAATCGCCACGCGGCCGTTGGGACGCACCACTTCCAGCGCCGTGCGATAGGCGGGCCAGGGGTTGGCCGCCAGAATCACCAGATCGATCCCCGTGCCGCCGGTGAATGCGTCCAGCTTGGAGACCAAATCCAGATCGCTTGAGGAAAACGCTTCGTGCGCGCCCATGCGCTTGGCCATCTCCAGCCGCACCGGGCTATTCCCCAGCCCAACAGTGCGAGCGCCAAACAGCGGACCCAGCGCAACCGCGCCCAAGCCCAGCACGCCCAGGCCCACCACCGCCACGTTCTCGCCCGGCTGGAAGTGCGCCTTGCGGTAGCACTTGGCGCTGAGAGTGTAGAGATGCGCGTAGACGGCGTCCTCCGGGTCGACGCCCTCGGGAACCTTGACGATGCACTCATACTCATCGGCCACATACTCGGACTGATGGTGATAGCGCGAGACGACCGCATCGCCAATCTTGAAACGAGTGACCTCCGGGCCAGCGCCGCGCACGATGCCGTAGTTGCTGTCGCCCACCCAGCGCGGAAAATCGGGAGCTCCCGGCACCTGCTCGGCTCCTTCGTAGTTGCCGCGATCGGTTCCGATTTTGAGAGCCGTGATTTCGGTCTCGACCCAAATCTGGCGGGGGCCGAGATCAGACACATCGAGCGCCTGCTCTTCCAGGCGAAGATCACGCGGACCGTGGAGGATAGCGATTTTCATCAGAGACGCGCGCCGCCTAGACCGGCGGGAAAGGCCATACAAGCTTACCCAAAATCGCCGGATGCCGTGCTCCGGTCGCCGAAGGCAAGTTCGCCGGACGCCGATGGAACGTCTCATAAGCCAGCACGGCGAAAGCAACCGCCTCCTTGGCGTCACTGGCAATGCCGAACTCATCCGACGGTCGTATCTCAACGCCGGGCAGCAATGCGCCAAGCTTGCGCATCAGCTCCCCGTTGCTGGTTCCGCCGCCGGACACGATGAGCTGATCGGCCTTCATCGCCGGAGGCAAAAACTGCTCGATCGCTCCGGCAATGGTCGTCGCGGTGAAGGCATTCGCGGTCGCCATGAGGTCCGCCGGTTCGAGATTTTCCTTGAGCAAGTCCTCGACAAACTTCGCGCCGAATTCTTCGCGCCCGGTGCTTTTCGGGGGTGGCTGCTGAAAGTATGCCGCGCCGGCGAGTTTTTCGACCAGACGCCCATCGGCCCGTCCCGAGGCGGCCAGCTTGCCATTGTCATCGAACTTGTTCACGCCGCCCGAAAAGTGGGAAGCCAGCGCATCCATGATCATGTTGCCCGGTCCGGTGTCGAAGGCGATGACTTCCTCGGGCCGGGCCGCGGCCGGAATCGCGGTGACATTGGCGATCCCGCCGATGTTGAGCACCACCCGGCCCATCTCGCGGTCCCGAAACAGCAGGTAGTCCACATAGGGCACCAGCGGGGCTGCTTGCCCGCCCGCCGCCATGTCCGAGGGACGGAAATCGGCCACCACCGGCGCGCCGGTTCGCTCAGCGATCAGCGCCGCCTCGCCAATCTGCAGCGTACTGCGAACCGCATGCCCAGCCACGGTGCTGGCCGCGGGCTGATGGTAGATCGTCTGGCCGTGCGAACCCACCAGATCGAGTTCATCCAGAGGCAGATCCGCCGCGCGGCAGGCTTCGATGACCGCCTCGCCGAGCAAGTCTCCGAGCAGAAAATGCATCTGGCTGATTTGAGCCGTATGCGTTTGGGTATCCGACACGGCCAGAATCGCCCGCCGAACCTCTGGCCGGAACCCAGTGCTGTGAAAGGCCAGCGGCTTGACGCTCATTTCGAACCCGGCGCCTTCGATCCGAACCAGCGCCACGTCGATGCCGTCGACCGACGTCCCGCTCATGATGCCGGCGACTAGCATGGCGGCACGCCCAGCAGATGAATCGTCCCTGGCACAACCTTATTTTTTCACAGTACCGCGGAGATTTCACCGCACCGGAAGGAGAGTTCCAGCAGCCTCGTCTTTCGCCGCCCAGAGAAACAACCCGGTGGAGCCGCGACACCGCCGCCCGAGTCAGCCAGTGAACTGGTAGCCGTGGCCATGCACCGTGATAATCCACTTCGGGTGCTTGGGGTCGGCTTCCAGTTTCTGGCGCAGCCAGGCGACGTGCACGTCGATCGTTCGCGTCGTGGGCGTGGACTGGTAGCCCCAAACTTCATGCAGCAGCGTTTCGCGGGAAACCGTTTCCCCCGGATGCTCGGCGAAGTAGCGCAGAAGCTGAAATTCCTTGGCGGAAAGATTCAGCCGCTCCTCGCCCTTAAACACTTCCGTCCGCCGTGTATTGACACGAATCGGGCCGAACGCAAAGGTGTGAGCGGCCGAGCCGGCGGGGACTTCGGCGCGGCGCAACAGAGCTTCAACCCGCGCCATGAGTTCCGCCATCTCGAAAGGCTTGGTGACATAATCGTCGGCCCCGAGTTTGAGTCCCAGAACCTTATCGATCGTCTGTCCCCGCGCGGTCAGCATGAGGATAGGCGTCACCACGCCCGCCTGACGGAGATCGCGGCACACATCCAGCCCGCTCCTGCCCGGCAGCATGACGTCGAGCAGAATCAGATGAAAGGCTCCCTCGCCGGCGAGACCGAAACCCTCGTCGCCGTCGCGGGCCGTTTCGACTTCGTAGCCTTCGGCATGCAGACGGTCGCTGAGGGTGAGGCGCAAACCAGGTTCGTCTTCGACGATCAAGATTTTCTTCTGCATGGGATCCGTCTAGACTTCCGTTGCTGGCGGCGGTTCGAGGGATGGCACTTCAGCGGCCACCGGCAGGTGAATCGTAAACGTGCTTCCCCGCCCCGGAGAACTCTTGACGCTGATTTCGCCTCCCATGGCTTTGAGCGTCTCGCGAACCAGGCTGAGTCCCAGTCCGGTGCCGTGAATCTGCCGCGAGGTCGCCGATGTTCCCCGGAAGAACGGATCGAAGATGCGTGACAACTCCGAGGCGTCAATCCCGGCGCCCTTGTCTTCGACCGAGACCCTTACTTCCGGTGAGCCGTCGGCGGCCCGGCCGGTTTCCGCGCGCAAGCCGGCCCAGCGCACGGGGCCCGCGTACTTGATCGCGTTGCTCAGCAGGTTTTGAATGCACTGGCTCAGAGCGGCGGGGTCGACCTTCACCTCCGGCAGATGGTCATCGATCCGGCGGTCGATCTCGAAATCAGCTTCCTCGATCATGCCCTGAGCTTGTCGCAGAGCCTCGTCGACGACATCGGCAAGCCGGGTGCGGCGAAGCTGGTAGTGATTGCCGCTCGCCTGGCTGGCCGCGAACTGGAGTGTCTGCTCGACTATCCCGGTGAGCCGTCTGCCTTCAGTCCGAATCAGCGATCCGTACTCCCGCACCTGCTCCGGGGATTTCACCACGCCGTCGGCCAGGTTCGCCGCCGCGGAGCCGATCACGGCCAGGGGCGTGCGCAGCTCATGAGAAATCCCGGCGACGAAATCCATTTGCAGTTTCGCGAGCCTTTGCGCGCGCTGCGTGGAGACGATGATGATCGCCATGCTGGCGCCAAGCAGCAGAAGAACTCCGAAACTGAGGGTCAAGTTCCGCCGCCGCACGCCCGCGACCGCCGCTTCGAGCGAACCTCCCGGATGGCGGACGGCAAGCTCCCAGCGCTGGGTGTCGTTGGGCGGAGAGTAGACCGCTCCCCAGAAAGCGCGGGCGCCGCGGGGACGGAAACCTCCGCGACCGAACAAGAGCCGCAGGTCCGGATCCTGAGAGGCCAGCGGCTCGGGCGGACCCTCCGGCGGCGGTCCGCTCGGGCCTTCCGGCGGCGGTCCGCGCCTCGGCCCAGCCCGGCCAAACTCCTCGCGGATGAAGCCGACCAGAGGCACTCTTCGATCCGGTTTCGCGAATACGTCCGGCGAAAGGTCAGGGTCGGGTTGATAGACAACTTTGCCGAGGCCGGGCCCCTCGAAGATGGCCACCTGGTAGGCGTTCTCTGGAGAGACGAGGAAATGCCGCTCTACGAGCTGGGGAAAGACCGTGGCCTGGAGTACTTCGATGCTCAGCAGCAGCACCAGAGAACCGCGCGGCCGCCTCAGGCCAGCTCGCCGGGCTCGCCGGCCAGCGGGCAAGCCGGGGTCCGCGGGCCGCACTAGCGGGATGATCAGCGCGGGACCGGCCGAGAGCAGGCCGCAGCCGCCGAATCGGACCTCGGGCCGGGTCGGCGGTCCAGGACGGCGCGCGGGACCGGTAACCGCGGCCCGAAGGCCGGCCCGAAGGCTGGCGCGGAGATTTTCGAGCGAGGAAGGCCACTCCACTGGCTCAAGAATATTCTCGTCCGGCCGCGACCGCAGAAGTTTCTGGCCGCTCTCGGCCAGCGGCTCCCAGACATAGACTTGGGCAAGCAATTCGGGCCTGGGCGCTGCACGAAGCCAGTCCTGATGGCGAGTCGCCACCCAGTCCCAGCCTGGATTGCGCAGCGCGTCCCGGTCCGCTTGAAACGCCGCGCACAGATGGCTCAGCTCACGGCGGAAGTCTTCGCGGAAGTGCCGGATCGAAGTTTCCAGGCCCGCGCGCATGCGCACGTGCTCGGCTTCGCTGACCTGTCCGCTCCAGCGATACTGCAGGACCGCCAGACCCGCGAGCACAAGGGCCAGCAGCGATACCACAGCCGCGGAAAACAGTGAGTGTCGGGAGGCTAGCTTCATGCTTACGGCAGGAGCGTGGCGGCCATGTGCCGGAAGTCAGGCGAGTTCCGCCCACGCATTCCCTATCTACTATACGTCGCGGCGCGGCAAATAGGGTTACCAGTATTGAGGGCGCCAATACGACGCGCGGGACCTCTGTTTCGGCTCCGGCCGGGCCAGGACCCCTCGCAGCCGCGGACGATTCCGAGGGGCCGAAAAACGAGATCTGATATTCTGATCTAGGCAGCATTCCGCCGAGGCGAATGCATCCCATTCGGCTCCGATCCAGCGAACAAACACAGTGTGGTTGACTCGATTCGCGAATACAGTTTTCGCCGCAAAGGGTGGATGAATTTGAGTACTACAAGCGGCGTCTATATCCGCCAAACAGAGATACCGTCCACGAGCCGGTTGTTCGCCGACTTCCTCTACCAATTCGATGGCGTAAGCGAGTTCTACCGGTATGCGCCCAATATCTCTTCGATCCCCGAAGCCGCCGGCGACATCGAGCTTGACCCCGCACATCGGAAGACCTTGGTCGCCGCGCTGCGCGAAGGGAACGCGGATTCCGGCCCGGCCACCGCGCGCCATCTCGACTTGCTCTCGAAGCCGGGCACGATAGCGATTACCACCGGCCAGCAGGTCGGACTCTATGGCGGGCCTGTGTTTGCCCTCTACAAGGCGCTGACCGCCCTAAAACTAGCCGAGCAGTTGCGGCAACAGGGCTCGGGCGCGGTCGCGGTCTTCTGGCTGGCGACTGAGGATCATGACTTGGCCGAGGTCGACCACGCCTGGGTGCTCGATCGCGCCAGCGAGCCCCTCAAGATCCAAGCCCAAACCAGCCACGAATTCCATCAGCCCGTCGGCCAAGTCACGATCCTCGACAATGGCCTCGAGAAACTGGCGTCTTCGCTCGCCGGGCTTCCCTTCGCCGATGAGGCCCTTGCTCTGACCCGCCAGGCCTGGGGCGGCGGGGCCGGATTCCAGAAGGGCTTCACGGCCTTGTTCCAGCGCCTGCTCGAGCCCTATGGGCTGATCTTTCTCGACCCCATGCACCCGTCACTGCGGAAGCTGGCGGCAACAGTGTTTCGCGGCGCCCTCGAGCGCTCCGGGGAACTGAACCCGGAGTTAATGCGCCGCTCCCGGTCGCTTGAACAGAAGGGGTATCACGCCCAGGTGCGGGTCACCGAGGAGACATCGCTGTTATTCCTCATCGAAGACGGCCGGCGCATGGTGCTCAAGCGCGCCGGATCCGGTTTTTCCACCGCCGAGAGAACCTATTCGACCGCCGAACTGCTCGACCGTCTGGCCCGCCATCCCGAGGAATTTTCGCCCAATGTTCTGCTGCGTCCGGTGACGCAGGATTTTCTGCTGCCAACCGCGGTCTACATCGGCGGCCCCGCCGAACTCGCCTACCTGGCTCAGGCCGCGGTCCTCTACGACCGGCTGCTCGGACGCATGCCCGTCGTCATGCCGCGCGCCTCGTTCACGATTCTCGACTCGAAGGCCGGCAGACTCTTGGAAAAGTACGGCCTTGCGCTCAGCGACTGTTTCGACGGGGCCCGCCAGCTAAGAACCCGCATGGCCGGGCATCTCATTCCTCAGGGGTTGGAACAACATCTCGATGCCTGCCAGACCCAAATCGAGACCGCTCTCGCATCGGCCAGCGAGCATCTGCGGGCGTTTGACCCGACGCTGAGCCAGGCGCTCGGCAACGCCAGCAAGAAGATGCTGCATCAGTTCGGCAAGATCCGTTCGAAAGCCGGCCAAGAGAGCCTCCGCCGCGACTCACGGGCGGAAAGCAACGCCGCCTATCTGTCCCAGCTCATCTTGCCCAACGAGGTTCCCCAGGAACGGCTCTTTGCCGCGCCGTCGTTTCTGGCGCGCTACGGCTTGCCGTTCATCGAAAACGTGTATCAGGCGATTCAACCCGATTGCCCCGACCACCAGGTGATTTCCCTGTAATCTGGGGCAGGGCTGTAAGCTGGGGTGGAGTGGTTGACTCCTCTCGTTTGGAGGAGCCGTCGCTTGGCAGCCGCGATACCGGCCCAACATCGGAGAAGGCCCTGATCGGGGAACCCCAGCCGTCACGATCACGTATCGACTTGTAGGAACGAAATCTCGTCGGAACCGAATCTTGTAGGAACCGAGTCCTAGTGCCTTTCTGCACACATTGCGGCAAACCCGCCCCGCCGGCCGATGCGTTTTGCCGGTCTTGCGGAGCCCGCCAGCCAGCAGGCCCTCCCGAAGCCGCCGCCGCGGGCGCGGGCTTGAGTCCGCGCGCCGCATCGATTCTCTGCTACGTCCCGTGGCTGGGCTGGCTGGCGGCCGTTTACGTTTTGGCCTCGGCGAAGTTTCAGCAATCCCGCGACACGCGCTTCCATGCCTACCAGGGCCTCTATCTATTCGTCGCCTGGCTGGTTCTCGATTGGGCGATTACGCCCTGGATTCATCTCATGTCCGTGATGCGAAAGACGCCCCTGGAAGGAATGCTGCAGCTTTTCCTGCTCGTCGTCTGGATCGTGATGCTGATTAAGACCAGCCGCGGCGAACGCTACAGCCTGCCGGTGGTCGGCGAACTCGCCGAACGTTCCTTGTAGGCGATCCGCCGCTTGCGCCGTCCGAGGGCGGCATGACGGCAGGAGTTACAATGACGTTGCCGGGTGAAACGGAACCGGGCTCTGCTGAGAAACAACCCTGCCGAGGGATAGCCTGGCGGGCTCATCGAGACGAGGAGGCGGGGGCGTCCGGGCACGGCTCAGCGCCCCTCCCCAGCTTCATCGGATCGGCAGCCCCCGATGCCTTGAAAATCTCCGCCCGCGGGGCGGCATACTCACCAGCGGCGAACGCTTCGTCTCTCGGTCCGGCGGAACCGGCACAGATGTCAGAGAACACACACGACCACGGATTCGACCTGCTGTTCCATCCCGCCACCAACAAGTCGACGGCCTTCACAATCGAGGAGCGCCAACGGCTCGGTCTGCGCGGGCTGCTTCCCGCGCGGGTCAGCACCATGGAGCGCCAGAAGGAACGCGTCCTCGAGAGCATTCGCCGCAAAGCTTACGACATCGAGAAGTACATCGCGCTGCGAGCGCTTCAGGATCGAAACGAGCGGTTGTTCTACCGGACGTTGATCGACCACATCGATGAGCTCATGCCGATCGTCTACACGCCGACGGTCGGACAGGCGTGCCAAGAGTTCGCGCACATCTTCCGGCGGCCGCGAGGATTCTACGTGACCCCATCCGATCGTGGGGAGATCCGCCAGAACCTGGACAACTGGCCAGAGCCCGACGTGCGCGTGGTGGTCCTGACCGATGGCGAGCGAATCCTCGGGCTTGGCGATCTCGGGGCGAACGGCATGGGCATCCCCATCGGGAAGCTCGCGCTCTACACCGCGTGCGCCGGCATCGCACCCGGGCACTGCCTGCCGGTGATGCTCGACGTGGGTACCGGCAACGAAGAGCTCCTTGCCGATCCGTTGTACTTGGGGGTCCCCGAGCACCGTGTGCGCGGCGAGAGTTACGACGACCTGGTGGACGAGCTGATCTCGGCCCTGCGGGAGAAGTGGCCGAGGGTGCTCATTCAGTTCGAGGATTTCCTGACGCCGAACGCCTACCGCCTGCTCGGCCGCTACCGCGACCGGGTCTTCTGCTTCAACGACGACATCCAGGGGACGGCGGCCGTCGCCCTGGCCGGCGTGTACGCCTCGACTCGCATCTCGGGGCTGCGCTTCGAAGACCTGCGCATGATGTTCCTTGGCGCGGGATCGGCGGCGACCGGGATCGCCGACTTGACGGTGGATGCCTTGGTCGCCGCGGGGCTCTCGCGCGACGAGGCGGCGAGCCGCCTCTGGTTTGTCGATCGTCACGGGCTACTGGTGGCTTCGCGCACGGATCTCCAGGAGCACAAACTCCCCTACGCTCGCGATGGTGTCGAAATGGGCTTCATGGACGCGCTGCGCAGCGTGCGGCCCCACGTTCTCATCGGAGCCACGGGCACACCGGGCGCTTTCACACGCGAAATCATCGAGACGATGGCCGAGATCAACGACCGTCCGGCCATTTTCGCGCTCTCCAACCCCACCTCGCGCGCCGAGTGCACGGCGGAGCAGGCTTACTCCTGGTCCGCTGGACGCGCGATCTTCGCCAGCGGAAGCCCGTTCGGGCCGGTCGAGTTCGAGGGACGCCGCTATCGGCCCGGCCAAGGCAACAACGCATACATCTTCCCCGGGATCGGGCTAGGCGCCATCGCCTGTCACGCGACCCGGGTATCGGAGGCGATGTTCCTGACCGCCGCGCGGGCTCTCGCCTCCCAGGTGAGCGAAGCGCGACTCGCCGAGGGTGCCATCTACCCGCCGCTATCGGAGATCCGGGCGGTATCCGCCCGCATCGCTCTCGCCGTCGCCGAGCAGGCCTACGCCGGCGGGCTCGCCCGTCTCCCGCGTCCGGACGACCTGCGCGAGCACATCCTGACTCAGATGTATGACCCTTCCTATCAGGACGGAGCGCGCGCCCCATGAAGTCGACGTTCGTAATGGACCTCGAGACGATGTCGCGCACGGTCAATATCGGCATCGTGCTGCTCCGCGGCTTCTTCGGCCTGGCGGGCTGCTTCGTCTCGTTCTGCTTCTATTTCCTGACCATCGCCTTCTTCCTGCTCGCCCTGGTCTCACGCCGCAAAGAGATGCCGTTCGTGGGCGACACACTATGATGAGTCTCCCCTTCGATACCAGCCGTCCCCCTGGGTCCTGACTCTGACCGGCGCCCGGAGGGCCTCAAGGAGCCACATGAAGACGTCCGATCTTCTCGTCGCCTGTCTCGAAAACGAGGGCGTGGAGTATATCTTCGGGATCCCCGGTGAAGAGAACCTGGATTTCGTCGAATCCCTGCGCAAGTCCAAGATCAAGCTGGTGCTCACGCGCCACGAGCAAGCCGCGGGTTTCATGGCCGCCACGTTTGCGCGGCTCACCGGCCGTGTCGGGGTCTGCCTCTCGACCCTGGGCCCCGGCGCCACCAACTTCGTGACCAGCGCCGCCTACGCTCTGCTCGGTGGCATGCCCGTGCTGTTTCTCACCGGACAGAAGCCCATCCGAGCAAGCAAACAAGGGCGCTTCCAGATCATCGACATCGTCCGCATGATGGAGCCGGTCACCCAGTTCACGCACCAGATCGTCGACGGGAACAATGTGCCCCACCTGGTGCGCGAGTGTTTCCGTGTCGCGCTCGCCGAGAAGCCGGGACCGGTCCATCTCGAGCTTCCCGAGGACATCGCCGCCGAGGAGGTCGAGCGAGAGCCCTTCGCCGTCACCACGGTGTTGCCGCCGGGCGCGAGCCAGCGTGCCATTCGCGAGGCCGCGGAGAGGATCCGGGCCGCCAAGCGCCCGCTCCTGCTCGTCGCCTCAGCCTGCAATCGCAACAACAGCGCGCCGGCTCTGCGGGACTTCGTCGACCGCACTGGCATCTACTTCTTCTCGACACAAATGGGCAAGGGCGCGGTCGACGAACGGCACGCGCGCTGTCTGGGCACGGCGGCGCTGTCCGCTCAGGACTATCTGCACTGCGCCATCGAACGGGCCGATCTGATCATCAACGTCGGGCACGATGTCAGCGAGAAGCCGCCCTTCATCATGCACAAGGGTGGCCAGAGCGTCATCCACGTCTCCTACTTCCCCGCCGAGATGGATGACGTGTACTTCCCGCAGCTCGAGGTCATCGGCTGCACGGCCACCAACATGCGCATGCTCGCCGAGGCGATCGAGCCGTCGGCGGGCTGGGACTTCGCGTACTTCGAGCGCATCCGGGCCGAGATAGAGACCCATGTCTTCGCCGAGAAGGCGGACGCCGAGGGCTTCCCGAACGTGCCTCAGCGCATTGTGGCGGATCTGCGGCGCGCCATGCCCAGTGACGGGATCCTGTCGCTCGACAACGGCATGTACAAGATCTGGTTTGCGCGCAACTATCAGGCCCACGAACCGAACACCGTCCTGCTCGACAACGCCCTCGCCACCATGGGCGCCGGCCTGCCGGCGGCTATCGCCGCCCAACTCGTGCACCCCGATCGTAAGGTGGTAGCCATCTGTGGCGATGGCGGCTTCATGATGAACTCCCAGGAGATGGAGACCGCCGTCCGGCTCGGGCGCGACCTCGTGGTGATCGTGCTGCGCGATAACGGCTACGGAATGATCAAGTGGAAGCAGGCGGGCGCGGGCTTTCCCATCTTCGGGCTGGACTTCGGAAACCCGGACTTCGTCCAGTACGCCAGGAGCTACGGCGCCACGGGAGTGCGAATCGAGCGGACGGGCCAGCTCGTAGAAGAGCTGGAGCGCGCCTTCTCGGAGGGAGGGGTTCATCTCATCGAGGTGCCCGTCAACTACTCGGAGAACGAGGCCGTCTTCCTCGAGGCGCTCAGGCAGAAGACTTGCATCTTATAGAGGGGCTGCCCATGACCGGCGATTCCACCCAGACATTCGGCGCCTGGACCGAACCCCAGAGATAACGGCCACAGTGCATCGAATGGCGGTCTTCACCACGACTTCGGGTAGAATCACATCATGATTCGAATCGCCGCGATTCTGCTCTTTGCCTGCTGCGCGTCCGCGCAATCCTTGGCCCCATTTGGCGATGTCGCGCGAAAGACATTCGCCGATTTGCTCAAGATTCCTCTCCAGCATCCAAGCGTCGAAGTCAGCGTTCGCGCGACTCGCCAAGAGGAAGGGCTGCGCATCGAGGACGTTTCATGGGAAGCGCTCGACGGCGAGCGCGTGCCGGCCTTCGTCGTGAGGCCCCAACAAGCGAGCGGCCGCTTGCCGGTCATCATCTGCCTGCATGGCAGCAGCGGCAGCCGCGATGCGATGATCACCAAGCAGTTCGGCCCAGGAGAGTGGACTCGCCCCGGCCGTGACCAGCCGCATACCAGAATGCTGGGCTGGGCGCGGGAACTGGCCCGGCGAGGGTTTCTGACACTCGCCATGACCCAGCGAGGGCTCGACCGCCGCAGCCCGCCGATCAATACCCAGGCGAACATCCTGTTAACGCGCGATCGTACCGCGATGGGGGCGGTGCTCTATGAGATTCGCCAGGCCATTACTTATCTGGCGGGGCGCCCGGACGTGGACCCGCAGCGGATCGGAACAACGGGCATGTCCTTTGGAGGCATCACCGCCTTCTACGCCTGGGTGCTCGACGACCGGGTAGCGGCTGCGGCGCCGATCTGCGGCGGAGTAGGATCGGTCGATGTGTTCGGCCGGCAAGGCAGATTGAGCTATCACGGAACCTATTGGTGGATTCCCGGAATGCTGGCCAAAGGCGACCAGGCCGAGTTCGCCGCCGCCATCGCGCCGCGTCCGCTGATGCTGTGGGCTCCGACCGAGGATGTCGGCATGCCACGGGCCGGAGTGGATCAGTTCATCGCGAAAGTCCGGCCGGCCTACCAGCGGGCCGGACAAACCGCCGCCTTCGTCGTGCACCAGCAGCCGGGCGTTCACTCGTTCACGCCCGAAGCGTTCGACGCCATGGCTCGTTTCTTCGACAAGACCTTGCGCCATGGCGGCGGCCGTTGAGTTGAACTTGTTGATGGGAACTTGGCGCGGCCCCGCCTGAGCCAAAGACAGTCCACTCTGCTGTGTTCGCCCAGTTGGCGTGTCGGCACAACTGCGAAGCGGGCTCAGAATAAGGTGGGTCTAAAATAAGGATATGCTCCGCGATCCCAGTCTCGTCCCCCTCTCTCATCAGCATCAGCACGGACTCGCCCTCACCGTCCTGATCGACCGCGGACTCAGCGGCAATCCGCCCCCCGAAAAGGCCGCCGAACTTGCTCTCATGGTCGCCTCCATGGCGAAAGCCGAGCTAGCTCTTTGAAGAGATCCAAACAAAACTCGAGGCCGGCGAGATGAAGAGACTGGGCGGCGAGATCAGCTCCAGCGTGCAACGCATTTGCCCGGTGACCAGCCAGCTACCCTGGGAGAAGTGAGAGACACCGGGATCGAAGAAGGAACTTTTGCCTGAGCAAGGCGCCGCCGGCAGCCCCTAGCACGGGCCTGGCCAGGGTCGCCAGACCGGTGACGGCTCGTTCCAAATCCTCCAGCGAGACAAGCATGGAATTCAAACACGTCATCACCACAGAGAAAGAACTAAGGGCGATCCTTGGCCACCCCAATCCCATGATCGCTAGGAAGGGACAGCCGCGGATCGACTCGTTCGCCCGCCAGATGATTGAGCGATCGCCTTTCTGCGTGATCGCATCACGCAACGCGTCCGGTGACATGGATATATCCCCCAAGGGCGACCCGGCCGGATTTGCCCTCGTCCTGGACGAGAGCACCGTGGCGATCCCCGACCGTCCCGGCAACCGCATCGCCGATACGCTGACCAACATCATCGAGACTCCGGAGGTCGCGGTGATTTTCCTGGTGCCAGGCACGGGCCACACGCTGCGGATCAACGGACGGGCGCGGATCGTGCGCGACCTCGATATCCGCGAACGGCTGGCCCGCGAGGGCAAGATCCCAGAACTCGCCATCGCCGTTGCGGTAGAAACAGCCTTCTTTCACTGCGCCAAGTGCATGATCCGCTCCGGCCTCTGGAACCCCGAGCGGTGGCCCGAAGTTGACGACCTGCCCACCCTCGGCACGGTCCTCAAGACACAGCTCAACTGGGGCATCCCGCTCAAGACCCTAGACCGCCGAATCGACCAGTCCTACCGCGACGATCTCTACTAGGGCGACTTTCGCAATTGGCATCGAGCCATGCTTTGGGAGAAAAGGGGGATCGCTCCAGCCCCAGGTGATCATGCCGCACTACCAAGCTCGTCCCCAGATTGCGGATTACGATGCCAAGTTGTTGATTCTCAAAAAGCGGGATCTTGCTCCATGAAGTGGTAGCAGAGCATGTGGCAGATATTTATAAGTCACGTATTATCAATATCTTGCATGAGACATACTTCCATGTGTCCGGCCTATGTCCGATTTGCCGCCGTGGCGGAAATCGAAGGGGCGGGAACCGAAGCCCCCGCCCCCCGGTGGTTGGTTGTCGTTGCTCGGGCGGTCCTAGCAGTATCCGCCGCACCAGTGCCTCTATACTGGCCGCCTGGGCCCCTCGCTGGGCTTCGCGTTTGCCTGCCGCTCTCGGCTTTCGACGCGTGCTCGTTCACGGTAGGTGTAGAATCGTCGTCATGAAGGTCGCGCTCGCGGTTGCCTGTTTGCTGTGCTCGCTAACGGCGTGTAGCCAGGAGCAGGGAAGGTCGGCGCTTGACGATCTCATCCGCTCCGCCGAGCAGGGTAACGCCGAAGCCCAGTATAGCCTCGGTGTGTTGTACATCGAGGGCCAAGGCGTTCCGCAGGACGATGCCGAAGGTGTCAAGTGGTTTCGGTTCGCAGCCGAGCAGGGTCACGCCGCAGCCCAGCACATCCTCGGCATGATGTACGACGAGGGCCGCGGCGTGCCTCAAGACCACGAAGAGGCCGTCAAGTGGTACCGGCTCGCAGCCGAGCAGGGACGCGCTACAGCACAGTACAACCTCGCGGTATCGTACTACAACGGCCAGGGCGTGCCGCAGGACTACGCCGAGGCTCTCAAGTGGTGTCGGCTAGCCGCAGAACAGGGTTTAGCCGTCGCACAGTACAGCCTCGGGTTGTCTTACAACAACGGCGAGGGTGTGCCACAAGACTACGTCCAGGCGCACATGTGGTTGAACCTCGTAGTGTCCGAAAACTCGAACGTGTTCTTTCGGTGAGAGTTATGGTTCTTGCGAGAGACGTTTAATTGGGACGCTGCCGTGGTAACCTGCGCTCCATGCAGCTAGAATGTTCGACGAAAAGGGCTTCAGCGTCGCATAGATGTCGAGAAATAATTTCCTATTGAGCAATCAGCCGTCGGAGCCTCCGCAACCCGTCGTCGAGCGGGCCCAAATCGAGTCCCATCAGGCGGCTAGCGAGGATCTGGACGGATTGTTGGTGGGAACGGTTGTTGGACGAAGCCGCTGGCGCGGCAGAGGTGAAGGGGAGGCCGGCGAGTGGGGAAGGATTGAAACTTTGTTGAGGTAGAGGAATAATGAGCGACCGAGAGGAGGTCGTTCATGACCAAGCTACGTCAGAAGATGATCCAAGACCTGCGGCTGCGCAGCTATTCGCCGCAGACGATTCGGAGTTATACCAAGGCCGTCGAGGATCTCGCCCGCTACTTCGGCAAGTCGCCGGAGCAACTGGGCCCGAAGCAGATTCGCGAGTATCAGCTTGACTTGATCGAGCGGCGTAAGCTGGCCGGTGCGACGTTCGGGGTGCGCACGGCGGGGCTGAAGTTCTTCTACAGCCAGACACTCGAGCGACCCTGGGTTGTCGAACGCATCGCACGGCCCAAGGTCCGGCGTCGCCTACCGGTCGTGCTGAGCCGTGAAGAAGTGACGGCGCTGTTGGACGCCGCGGTGAACCTGAAGCATCGCGCGATCCTCGCGACGCTCTACGGAGCCGGGTTGCGTCTCGACGAAGTGTTGCAACTCGAAGCGGGGGACATTGACTCGCAGCGGATGGTGATCCTGGTGCGCCGCGGCAAAGGAGAGAAGCCACGCCAGGTGATGTTGTCTCCCAAGCTACTGGAGTTGCTGCGTCTGTACTGGCGCTGGGCGAAGCCGAACGAGTTGCTGTTTCCCGGCCGTATCCACGGCGCCCAGCTGCGGCCCTCGGGGGTACGGCAGATCTGCCAAAAGCTTGGTCGCCAGGCAGGCATCCGCAAACCGGTGAGCCCGCACGTGCTGCGGCATTCCTTTGCCACGCACTTGCTGGAAGCGGGGACGGATCTGCGCACCATCCAGGTCTTGCTGGGGCACGTCAGTCTCAAGACGACGGCGCGCTATCTGCATGTCTCGGAATTGCGCCTGCGCACGACGCAGAGCCCACTCGAAGCACTCGAGATTCGCGAAGCGCTCACCGACGACGGGGACCGGCGCCGGCGATGAGCCGGCATCGGCTGGAAGTGGCCGATGTCATTCGCCAACACGAAGGGGAGTTGCTCGAGCGCTGGGGACACCGCCTCTCCGCTCGTCAACGCAAGGCCCTTCGCGACATCGGTTCGTGTCGCAGCGCCGCCCAGGGCGCTCACATCGAACAGTGCGATTCTTGCTCGCAGGAACGGATCGCGTACAACTCGTGCTCGAACCGGCACTGTCCGAAGTGCCAGTCGGCGGCGCGTGACCGCTGGCTGGGGGCACGGGCGCAGGAACTACTTCCGGTGCACTACTGCCATGTTGTGTTCACCGTGCCAGGGGCCCTGGCAATGTTGGCCCTCCAGAATCAGCGACTCTTCTACCGTCTGCTGTTCGAGGCGGCCTCTCAAAGCTTGCAACAACTCGCTCGCGACCCCAAGCGTTTGGGCGCCCAGATCGGCTTCTTCGCCGTATTGCATACCTGGAACCAGATACTGCTGCCTCATCCGCACCTGCACTGCGTCGTACCGGCGGGAGGAATGGCGCTCGACGGCAGCCGATGGATCCGCTGCCGCAAGAAGTTTTTCCTGCCCGTACGGCCTCTGAGCCGCTTGTTTCGCGGCAAGCTCTTAGACGGTTTGCGGCGGGCGTTCGAACACGGCGAGCTGGAACTCGACCGGCAGCTGGCCCCGCTGACGAAGCCCGAACGTTTTCACTCTTGGCTGCGAGAACTGAGAACAACCGAGTGGGTGGTCTACCTCAAGCCGCCCATGGCCGGACCCGAACAAGTGCTCAAGTATCTGGCTCGTTATACCCATCGCGTCGCCATCTCCAACGGTCGCTTGCGGTCTCTCCACGACGGCCGCCTGCGCTTGCGTTTTCGCAACGCGAAGAACAACCACCGTATCGAGACGATGACGCTCGACGCGGTCGAGTTCCTGCGGCGCTTTCTGCTGCACGTGCTGCCGAGGGGTTTTGTCAAGATCCGCTACTACGGTTTCTTGGCTCATCGCAGACGCGCGGCGGGCTTGGCCCGCTGCCGGGAACTCCTCCAGGCGTCCGCGACGAGGGAAGTTTCCCCTGCCTTGTTGAGCAAGGAGCAACGGCGAGCCGTGGAGCGCCGCTGCCCGCTGTGCGGCGAGGGAAGGCTGCGCGTGGTCGCATGGCTTTCGGCGCTGGAACTGGCGCTACGCGCCGGGGACATGGCCCTGCCCGAGGCTATCGACTCCTCATGACCCCTCACCGTCTCTTCGCCAACGCAACGCTGCGACGCGCCGTCGCCAGGGGGTGCTTCGCACTCCTGCGCCTGGGTCTTTCCGCGGAGCTGATTCGCCCGCCTGCGAGGACTTCGCGGCTTCCATACATCAAAGCAATCCGGGCGATCCAAGCCACGTTCTACTCCCGAAAGGTCCTACTCCTCCTGCCCAACGACCAAGCCAATCCCTACAATCCACATAGCCGATCCTGAGCCCGGCATCCTCCAACAACCCCTATCGACAATGCGGCGGCCCACGCTGCCACTGCCTCTCTCCACCGCCCTTCGCCCGCCGCACGGTCGATACGGTCCTAAGGTGTTGGACGAAGCCGCTGGCGCGGCAGAGGTGAAGGGGAGGCCGGCGAGTGGGGAAGGATTGAAACTTTGTTGAGGTAGAGGAATAATGAGCGACCGAGAGGAGGTCGTTCATGACCAAGCTACGTCAGAAGATGATCCAAGACCTGCGGCTGCGCAGCTATTCGCCGCAGACGATTCGGAGTTATACCAAGGCCGTCGAGGATCTCGCCCGCTACTTCGGCAAGTCGCCGGAGCAACTGGGCCCGAAGCAGATTCGCGAGTATCAGCTTGACTTGATCGAGCGGCGTAAGCTGGCCGGTGCGACGTTCGGGGTGCGCACGGCGGGGCTGAAGTTCTTCTACAGCCAGACACTCGAGCGACCCTGGGTTGTCGAACGCATCGCACGGCCCAAGGTCCGGCGTCGCCTACCGGTCGTGCTGAGCCGTGAAGAAGTGACGGCGCTGTTGGACGCCGCGGTGAATCTGAAGCATCGCGCGATCCTCGCGACGCTCTACGGAGCCGGGTTGCGTCTCGACGAAGTGTTGCAACTCGAAGCGGGGGACATTGACTCGCAGCGGATGGTGATCCTGGTGCGCCGCGGCAAAGGAGAGAAGCCACGCCAGGTGATGTTGTCTCCCAAGCTACTGGAGTTGCTGCGTCTGTACTGGCGCTGGGCGAAGCCGAACGAGTTGCTGTTTCCCGGCCGTATCCACGGCGCCCAGCTGCGGCCCTCGGGGGTACGGCAGATCTGCCAAAAGCTTGGTCGCCAGGCAGGCATCCGCAAACCGGTGAGCCCGCACGTGCTGCGGCATTCCTTTGCCACGCACTTGCTGGAAGCGGGGACGGATCTGCGCACCATCCAGGTCTTGCTGGGGCACGTCAGTCTCAAGACGACGGCGCGCTATCTGCATGTCTCGGAATTGCGCCTGCGCACGACGCAGAGCCCACTCGAAGCACTCGAGATTCGCGAAGCGCTCACCGACGACGGGGACCGGCGCCGGCGATGAGCCGGCATCGGCTGGAAGTGGCCGATGTCATTCGCCAACACGAAGGGGAGTTGCTCGAGCGCTGGGGACACCGCCTCTCCGCTCGTCAACGCAAGGCCCTTCGCGACATCGGTTCGTGTCGCAGCGCCGCCCAGGGCGCTCACATCGAACAGTGCGATTCTTGCTCGCAGGAACGGATCGCGTACAACTCGTGCTCGAACCGGCACTGTCCGAAGTGCCAGTCGGCGGCGCGTGACCGCTGGCTGGGGGCACGGGCGCAGGAACTACTTCCGGTGCACTACTGCCATGTTGTGTTCACCGTGCCAGGGGCCCTGGCAATGTTGGCCCTCCAGAATCAGCGACTCTTCTACCGTCTGCTGTTCGAGGCGGCCTCTCAAAGCTTGCAACAACTCGCTCGCGACCCCAAGCGTTTGGGCGCCCAGATCGGCTTCTTCGCCGTATTGCATACCTGGAACCAGATACTGCTGCCTCATCCGCACCTGCACTGCGTCGTACCGGCGGGAGGAATGGCGCTCGACGGCAGCCGATGGATCCGCTGCCGCAAGAAGTTTTTCCTGCCCGTACGGCCTCTGAGCCGCTTGTTTCGCGGCAAGCTCTTAGACGGTTTGCGGCGGGCGTTCGAACACGGCGAGCTGGAACTCGACCGGCAGCTGGCCCCGCTGACGAAGCCCGAACGTTTTCACTCTTGGCTGCGAGAACTGAGAACAACCGAGTGGGTGGTCTACCTCAAGCCGCCCATGGCCGGACCCGAACAAGTGCTCAAGTATCTGGCTCGTTATACCCATCGCGTCGCCATCTCCAACGGTCGCTTGCGGTCTCTCCACGACGGCCGCCTGCGCTTGCGTTTTCGCAACGCGAAGAACAACCACCGTATCGAGACGATGACGCTCGACGCGGTCGAGTTCCTGCGGCGCTTTCTGCTGCACGTGCTGCCGAGGGGTTTTGTCAAGATCCGCTACTACGGTTTCTTGGCTCATCGCAGACGCGCGGCGGGCTTGGCCCGCTGCCGGGAACTCCTCCAGGCGTCCGCGACGAGGGAAGTTTCCCCTGCCTTGTTGAGCAAGGAGCAACGGCGAGCCGTGGAGCGCCGCTGCCCGCTGTGCGGCGAGGGAAGGCTGCGCGTGGTCGCATGGCTTTCGGCGCTGGAACTGGCGCTACGCGCCGGGGACATGGCCCTGCCCGAGGCTATCGACTCCTCATGACCCCTCACCGTCTCTTCGCCAACGCAACGCTGCGACGCGCCGTCGCCAGGGGGTACTTCGCACTCCTGCGCCTGGGTCTTTCCGCGGAGCTGATTCGCCCGCCTGCGAGGACTTCGCGGCTTCCATACATCAAAGCAATCCGGGCGATCCAAGCCACGTTCTACTCCCGAAAGGTCCTACTCCTCCTGCCCAACGACCAAGCCAATCCCTACAATCCACATAGCCATAGCCGATCCTGAGCCCGGCATCCTCCAACAACCCCTATCGACAATGCGGCGGCCCACGCTGCCACTGCCTCTCTCCACCGCCCTTCGCCCGCCGCACGGTCGATACGGTCCTAAGGTGTTATCGCCAGCAATCCGCCAGGCTACAATCTTGCCGTCGATTCACCGTGCAACAAGGTGATCCCAAGGTCGTCCGTTTCGGCCTCTTCGAGATGGATCTGAAAGCCGGAGAGCTGCACCAGAGCGGCGTTCGCATCAAACTTCAAAACGTCGGCTGGGCGCCGTTCAGCCCGCTCCATCAACGTCTGTGAGGGGACGGACGGGGCTTGGGGCCTATCGGCGGAGGTGATGTGCAGGGTTCAGCGCGAAAAGACGTGGCATTCGGGGCAGCGCGGGTGTATACTGTGACTGTGCCAGGGCCAAAATGGAAATCCTGGTTCTAATGTGTTACCAACAGTAATCCCGCCGGCGGTACAATCTGCTCAGGTCAGGGGCACCCTATGATCGGCCAGACCATCTCCCACTACCGCATCACCGATAAGCTCGGTGAGGGCGGGTCATTTGGGGTCGTGCTCCACAGAGAGGTTCCCACTTCGTTCAATTCGAGGCCACGCCTCGCGTCCAGCGCGAACCACCGGCGCCTATGCATTGCTTGGATGGCTGGCCTGCTCGCCCTCTTGCTGGGCGCCTGCGGTTCAGGAAGCTCCGGAGACTTCGACGTGACGGACTTTGGCGCGGTCGCTGACGGCGCGACGGACAGCACCCAAGCGATCCAGTCCGCTATCGATGAGGCAAGCGCTGCGGGTGGGCGCGTTCTGGTGCCCCCGGCCGAAGCGCCGTACCTGATAAGCAAGACACTTCTCATCCGTGGGAGTGGGGTCGAGATCGTCGGCGAGGGC
>CBDEGU010000009.1:0-362397 GCA_965238045.1 Bryobacterales bacterium
TGTTTCCCAGAGCCGCCTTGGTCGGCTCCAGCAGCAAACCCTCGCCGTGGACGCCCCGAAAGACAGGCCATCGCACGGTATGAACCTCGTAGGTGGTGGTCGTCGCCACAAGGGAAGGCTGGGTCGTCGTGGCCAGCATCGTGAAGCCGTCAAAGGGAACCCGTGCATCCATTGCGCCGATGGCCTTCCGGAAGCGCTCTCGATTCGGAGCGATCGATTTCTCATACGCCTCCGTGGAGGAGACGTCGATATCCCAAAAGCGCTCCCGATCGCGGGCCGATTTCTCCGTCGCTCGCGCCAAGTAGCGATCGATGTCCTCGACCATCCGGGCGGCAAGGTCGCCCGCGAGTTCGAGCGGCTCGGTGCCCGGCAGCAGCCCAGCGCCTAAAAGCGGCTGGGCATGCACCGAAACACAGCTGAGAATCAAGGCCAGTCCGCATACGATCACCATCTGCAATCGCAGGAACCTGCTCGTTCGCGCAGTGGCATCCGCGGCACGGCAACAAGCTGCATGGTCTAGGCCGGTCATAGGCATAGGCACCCCCCATCTACTCTAGCAGACGGCTGGGCCGCAATCGTTCGAAAGAAATGTTGTCAACGCCCAATAGAGCCAGTATTTCCATTTTGGCTGTAGTTCGCCAAAACTACGTAGCCGTTTGGATTGAAGAGCTTGCGCCGAGGCTCACTTGCCAGCCAGGCGCGCTGTTCGCACATCCTGGTAGCAGTGATTCAGATGATTTCCGCGCTCGTTCGACTGCTCCAACTGCTTCTGCCCAGCCGCAGGAGCCTCACCCTTGAAAATCTTGCTCTGCGTCAGCAACTCGCGGTCTACAATCGAAGCGTCAAGCGGCCTCGCTTGGGCCAAATCGATCGCCTGTTCTGGGTCTGGCTATCTCGCTGTTGGGCCGATTGGCGCTCGGCAGTTGTCATCGTCCAACCCAAGACTGTCGTGGCCTGGCACCGTCAAGCCTTCCGTCGCTACTGGACGTGGAAGAGTCGTCGTTCTGGGCGCAAGCCTGGACGGCCGCGTCTGACCCAAGAGATCCGTCAGCTGATTCGGGAGCCCCACGTCTTCACGGCGAACTATTGAAACTGGGTCTCAAGATCTCCGAGAGAACCATCTCTCGTTTGCTTCCAAAGACCGGTAAGCCTCCTTCGCAAAGCTGGCGAGTTTTTCTGGCCAATCACGCCGGCGACTTGGTCTCCCTGGATTTCTTCACCGTCCCGACGATCAGTTTCCGTATCCTGTATGTCTTCCTTGTTGTAGCGCACGACCGCCGACGTGTAGTGCATTTCAATGTCACGACGAACCCCACCGCTTTCTGGACAGCTCAACAGATGATCGAGGCCTTTCCCGGGGACACAGCGCCGGGCTACTTACTGCGTGATCGCGATGGGATCTATGGCAACTACTTTCGTGAGCGAGTCGCAGGCATGGGAGTCAAAGAAGTCCTGACGGCTCCTCGCAGCCCGTGGCAGAATCCTTTCGCTGAACGTCTGATCGGATCGGTACGTCGGGAGTGTTTGGACCATGTCATCGTCCTGAATCGCAAACACTTGCGGCGTATTTTGAAGAGCTACTTTGACTATTACCATCGATCGAGGACACACTTGGCTTTGGAGAAGGATGCTCCAGTCGAGCGGGAGGTGCAAGGTCCCGAACTCGGAGAGGTGGTAGAGATTCCGGAAGTAGGCGGCCTGCACCATCGTTACGAACGGCGCGCCGCTTAGTCAGCAGTGTGTGGCCGGGAAATCGACCTGTTGTCTATTCGGCAGCCGGACGAGGCAGCCGTAGGACGGCGAGTGATTTATCCGGCGGAATGCGAGCAAAGCAGGTATTGGCCTGCTCCATAAGCCTCCGGGCGTAAGCTCGAACAGTACCCCGACACAACAACACCAAAAAGACCGGCTCGTTCAAGGATCCGGTCTTCAATTTCGATCGGCTACGCAGTTTTGGCGAATGACAACCAGCAGCAACCCGTCGAAACCGCGATGTCCCTCGAATAGCATCCACCGCGCATACCGCGACATGCGACATATCGACGGCTGTCGACTTGATCCCAGAGGCACCCCACCAGCCGGAAAAGGGTTCCGAAGTGGGTCGGATCTGCCCCCATCGTTGTTCATGGTAGGCGGACAGACCCCACAGCGCAGCCTGCCCCCGGTCGAGGGTGGTACGCGTCATGCCGAGCGGCTCAAAGACCTCTCGCCGCAGGTAGTCGGGAAACGACTCTCCGGATACAGATTCCACAGTCGCGGCTAGCAGCACGTAGTTGCTATTGGTGTATTGGAACGGCCTGCCGGTAGATCGGCTCACCGCCGCCGGCCGCAGTTTGAGAACAGCCAGCTCTAGCTCGCGTGCGCTGCTGGTCTCGCAACAAGGCAAGATGGGTATTTACTTGACTCAGGTGACCCCAAGATGTAGGATCTTGGGCGATGGAAGATTATCCCCGGAATTTGGCCGAGTTCGAGGCGCGTTTCGCTAGCGAGCAGGCCTGTCGGGAGTATCTGTGTCAACTCCGCTGGCCGGAGGGTTTTCGTTGTCCGCGATGCGGGCATGACAAAACCTGGGCGGTGCGCACGGTGCTGCTGCAGTGTGCAAGCTGCGGGCATCAAGCTTCGGCGACAGCAGGCACAATCTTTCAAGACACCCGCAAGCCGCTCCAGAGTTGGTTTCGAGCAATGTGGTGGCTCACCAGCCAGAAGAACGGGGCGAGTGCATTGGGATTGCAGCGGGTGTTGGGCCTGGGCAGCTACAAGACGGCCTGGACTTGGTTGCACAAGCTTCGGCGCGCTATGGTGCGGCCCGGACGTGATCGCCTCAGCGGGCGCGTTGAGGTTGACGAGACTTACTTAGGAGCCCTGGAGGAGGGCGTGCGGGGCCGCCAAACCGACGCGAAAGCGCTGATTGTAGTAGCGGCCGAGGAAGATGGCGCCGGCATCGGACGAGTTCGGATGCGCACGATTCCGAACGCCTCTGGGGACAGCTTGATGGCCTTCGTCGGCGAGTCGGTCGAACCCGGCAGCGTGGTCCACACGGACGGCTGGCTGGGATACGAGCCACTCGAAAGCGACGGCTATCGCCACGAGGTGAGCTACCTGGACGGGCAACCGGCACGAGCCTCTCAACTGCTCCCCCGCGTGCATCGCGTGGTGTCGTTACTGAAGCGTTGGATACTGGGTACGCATCAAGGAGCCGTCAGCCACGAGCATCTCGACTACTACCTCGACGAATTCACCTTCCGCTTCAACCGCCGCAAGTCCAGAAGCCGAGGCAAGCTCTTCTACCGCCTGGTTCAGCAGGCCGTCGCCGTCCAACCGGCGCCCTACAAGTCGCTGGTCGGAGGCACCGCAACACGCGCTACGGACAACCACAACATGTAGGGGCCATTTCAAAATACCTGAGTCAAGTGAATACCCATCCAAGGCAATAATCGGTCGGCTCGGCGAGGCAGACCACTGGTATGACGAAGCAGGTCGTGAACCGTGATACCTTCCGCCGCTCGGCCAGCGAGGTCAGGACCAGAAAGATACTTTCTCACTGGGGCTTCTATGTCCAAGATTCCCTCTTGGTTCTTGGTGGAGCTTCCAAACGGCCAACGCCGTGAACGACTTGCTCACGGAAGCCAAATCCACAGGAGTTTCCACCGTCATCTGATCGCCACTGGCTAGATTTTTTGTTCCGAACGCCTTCAGGTGAACAGCATAGTCTGCCCGGACTGCTGCCACTGATAGACCGGGAATATCGTTCATTTCCATCTCGGCACGGATATAGTGTTTGATTGCAGGGGGAAGCTCGGTCGGGATGGACGGGTCACTGGCGGGCAAGGGCATCCCACTGAAAACCGCGAGAATCACCCGCAGGGAGGATGTGGGTTCCAGGTGATAACCCAGTCGTTGCGCAAACGCGACTCCGCCCTCGTAGAGCAACTGGCCGAGCAAACCAGACGTTCTCGTCATCGGCAAGGATAGTGTACCCGGTTGCGCTGCGATGCGACGCGTACGCCATCGGTGCTTCCGCCATCAACTGTTGGCGATCCAATCCTAACTCGTGTAGCTGCTAGGATTTAAGACTCAATTTCTGGTGAGCAGTCCTACCGTCGACCGGTCCAGGAGAAATAAGGAGTCTCAGTTGCACAAATGGGGAATGCCCGTTGTTCAGAAAAGCCGCCGCTGGAAGGGTCGGCCGCCACGGCTTCTACCGGACGAAAAGGGGAACGCGTCGTCGATACCGATGCCACACTTGCGGCAAGACCTTCTGCGCCAACACCGGGACGCCTTACCATTGAGTCCATCATCGCCGCGCGACCTTTGACGAGGTCGCCGCCCTGAGCGTCGAAGGCTTGAACAAGTCCGCCATCGCGCGCGTCAAGCGAATCGCCTGGAATACGGTCGATCGCTGGCTCGAACGGGCCGTCGACTCTTGTCATCGATTCAACGATCAAAGCATCACCGGCCCGGCTGTCGAGGCGCTTCAGGCCGAAGAGATTCGTACGATCGTCGGTGGCAAGCAACAGCCCATCGGGGTCTTCGCCTCGATCGACGTCTGGTCTCGGCTCTGGCCTTCGACGGTCGTCGGGAGACGGAGCTACCGAAACACGCTCACCCTCTTTCGAGACGTTGCGAAGCGCATGAATTTCGCACGCTTGCCGCTGATCGCCACGGACGGATTCGAGTTCTACGAAAAAGTCGTGCGGCGCGTCTTGGGGCCAGCCTGTCTCTGCGGCCAGGTGATCAAGACGCGGAGGAACGATCGCGTGGGCAGAGTGGAGCAAAGAATCAGGATCGGCACGGCCTGGCGATGGGAACACGTCTGGCGTGAGTGCGAGGACTCGGCGACACTGAACACGTCGTTCGTCGAACAGCTGAATTCCACGATCCGACAGGGCTCGGCGTATCTTTTTCGGCGGACGCTCTGCTGCGCGCGACGGAGGGAGCGCCTGGAAGTACACCTCGAGCTGTTACGCCGCTATGACAACTTCGTGAGGCCTCACGGGGCGCTGAAATTCGGACGAGAGGTCAGGACACCAGCCATTCAGGCGGGTCTGACGAGGTGGCGGCTAACGTTCAGGGAGATCTTCTCGTCGAGGATCGTTTTGCTGGCGTGGGAGAAGGTCAAGTCGGTGTTCGCCCACTTCACGATCTTGGTCAATGTCGACGATAGGCGAGTGAAACTGGCGGTGTAGCAACACTCGATGGCGGAAGCACCGCCGGCAGACTGCCGTTCGTGGGGGAGCGCCAAGAGGCGGTTCTCTACGGGATCACCAACGAGGAGCCGGAGCCGGTTACCGCCCAGCGAGCGGGGCTGCCACTGGAACTGGAGTGGATCATCGGCAAGACTCTGGCGAAGGACCGAGAGGAACGCTATCAACATGCCGAAGATCTCCTCGTCGACTTGCGTGGCCTGCAGAAGAAGCTCGCATCCGGCAAGTCCACCATTCTCAAGGCGCAGGCTGGGACTCAGACGGCAGCAACCCAGCCGGCACAGACGGGACAAGGCTCCCCAGGTCCCTTGGCTCGGTACAGGAAAAATATCGAGCGCGTGCAGCAGCGCAAGCAAGCCATGCTTCTCGGAATCGCGGCCCTTGGCGTGCTTTTCGGGCTGGCGTTCGCGTCTCTCTGGCTCTTCTCCCCAGATTCTGTCGCCGAAACTCCTGTACGGCGATTCTCGTTTTCCCCCGAGGGTCTCACCGGCGGCGGCATTTCTCCCGATGGCAAGTACGTCCTTTATTGGGTCGAAACGGGGGCCAGAAGGAACGGGAGGCCGGGTACGTCCTCTCGCTAGACTCTCTCCGGGTCTCTGGAGGGAACGAACGCAAGCGGGACCCGGACCGGAAGCACGCCTGCCACGAGAGGGGACCCAGACGCAAGGAAGGGGGTACCGACCCTCGGGTTCCGGCCTTCATCGGGAGTCCCGAGCGCACGCCTGTTTGCAGGCGTGCCGTGTCGTGAGCGCGCGAAATTCTGAAAATTTCCAGAAAAATAAAAAAGTAGAAAATCCGACGCGGGGAAGGGACGCGAGAGGCTCGGAAGAACTCCCATAAACCGCCGTCAGGAGCCCGTCAGGCCCTCTCCGGACCCCCTCCCGGTACCTGGGGCTTCCCTTGCGGTGGAACGGCTCTAACACGCTCTCACAGGAGCATCGCGGACGGCTTCCGTCGCCACTTCCTCTACCGTCTCTTTCGTGCCTTCTTTCCCCTTAGCAGCGGCGTGGCTGTATACTGTGACGGTGCCAGGGCCAAAATGGAAATCTGGGCTGAGACCACGTTTTGTTTGAGCAAAGTGAGGGGGCCGCTTCCACAATCCAGTGGCTATTGAGTTTCAGCAAGGAGAATCAAGGTGTCATCTGAAAGAGTCAGAAAGTTACTTATCGCGTTCGTCCTAACGGCCACGCTGGTCTACGTGATTCGTCCCGCGAACACGGCACCCACACGCGACCCGCAGGCCTTGGTGACGGAGATCGCTAGCAAGGAGAAGATTCAGCTCACCCCCGTTCCGCACCTGAAAGGTACGGCTCCCCTCAATCTGCCATCCGAAGTGCTGGCTATCCAGTACGAGCAGATTCAGAACTACTTTCTGAAGGCAATTAGCAAGGCCCGCCGTGAACGAGATGAACTCTGGAAGCCCGATTTCTCCTCGGCGGAGGCCTACCGCCGATCGACGCAGCCTCATCGCGACCGTTTGCGGGAAATGTTGGGTCTGGTAGATCTCCCCTCGCACGGTTCGGCGCAGACGGCCGTACTTTCCGGCGGGGATGTTCACATCGAGAGCGTCACGATTCCCCTCGACGGAGAGTTTGCGGCGCGAGGCTTGGTGTTCTCTCGCGGTGGCCGTGGCAAGGCGATTGTTGTGGCAATCCCTGATGCTCAGCAGACGCCGGAGGAGTTCGCGGGCATCAGCGAAGGCAGCTCCGCAACTTGGCTGGCGACTTTGCTGAATCGAGACGTAGTGGTCTGTATCCCACAGATGATTGAGCGCACCGAAGACCACACCATCGCCCAGCTCGCGGTTGGGCAACGTATGAGCCGAAGACGTCTGCTGCATCGCCTCGGGTTCATCGTCGGACGTACTCTCGTTGGCATGGAAGTGCAACAAGTGTCGGCGTTACGCCGCTACCTGGCTGAGCGGTTCAACGTACGGCCCGCGGCTGTGATGGGACAGGGCCAAGGCGGGATGACAGCTCTCTATGCTGCCGCCACGGATCCGGAATGGCAGAGTGCCGTTGTCATCGACTATTTTCAACGGCGAGAATGGGCCTGGGAGGAGCCGGTCGATCGGATGCTTTATGGGCAGATCAAGGAGTTCGGAGATGCCGAGGTCGTCGCTCTGATTGCGCCACGCGCGCTGACGATCCTTACGTCTCACGGCGGTCCGGTGAGCGTGGAGAGCGTAACGCCAGAACTGCAACGAGCAAGACGGTTCTATGACGGTCTGTCAAAAGGTGGCGCACTCGCGGCGGATCTAGTAAGAGCCGAGGTGCTCGATGAGGCGGTGGCACGTATTGCAGGCGATACTAACGCCGATAAGAAACGCGCCCCGATTGTGTTCAGCTTGACCGTATCTCACAACGAAGTCCAGAAGGCACGCAACGAGCACTTTCACTCAATGCACGAGTACCTCCGCCAGCTGAACCGGGAAAGCGACCAGGTACGAATAGACCGCTGGGATCTTGAGGGTACGTCCCCTAGCGAACGCGCTGCCAAGGCAGAGCAGCTACGGGCGGAACTGCGAAAGCTCATGGGAGTAACCGGACCTCCCGAGGTTCTTATAAATGCGCGGACCCGCTTGATCCGCGTCACGGACCGCTTCGCGGCGTATGAAGTGCTGCTCGATGCGGCTCCCGACTTGCAGGTGTATGGGCAGCTGTTGGTTCCCCGTGACATCGATGGCCGCAGGCCGGCCGTCGTTGTGCAGCATGGATTGGGCGGGGAGCCTCGGGACGTCACGGGATTAGGGGTGGATGCAGACACGGTGTATCACGAGTTCGCCCGCAAGATAGCTGAGGAAGGATACGTGGTCTTTGCACCCTATATCACGACGACGTTGCCTACGACGGTTACCAACCGGCTGGTAAGGCAGGCCGCGATGCTCGGCCGTATGCGAACGAGTGTCGAGTTTCTTAAGCTACAACGGATCGTGGATTTTCTACAGAGCCTCCCGGTGGTGGACAAGGATCACTTGGGCTACTATGGCCTTTCCTACGGCGGCTATGCCGCGATCTGGATGCCGCCCCTCGAACCGAGGCTCAAGCTGACGGTCATTTCCGGTCATTTCAACGATTGGCGGAACAAGATCACCAACGAAGTTTGGCGCGGAAGTTATATGCGGCATCCGGA
This sequence comes from Bryobacterales bacterium, assembly GCA_965238045.1. Classification (GTDB taxonomy): domain Bacteria; phylum Acidobacteriota; class Terriglobia; order Bryobacterales; family UBA6623; genus CBDEGU01. Next base: position 8,337 of record CBDEGU010000009.1, read on the forward strand.
CGAAGACTTCTTCAACTGGGATGTATTGCGGCGCTTCACGCATCGCGAGCTGATTGCTGCCATGTGGCCCCGGCCGGCCATGGTCGAGTTCGCCGAACGCGATGGAACCACAAAGCCGGAGTGGCACGCGCGGGCTTGGAACGAGGTGGAGCAGTGGGCGAAGGCTTGGGAGGTGCCGGATAAGTATGTGCGCGATCATTTTGATGGTGTTCACGAGATCCACGGCGTGAAGGCCATTAGCTTCCTCGACCGTTGGCTCCGTCCCGAGCAAGCTTCCGGCCGCGACTATGTCTACGATTTGCGGCACGGGATCAAGACAAATCAGAGTATCACCGAGATTGGGGAAGGCACGCTTCCCTTTGTCTCCATGGACGTCGATGCAAGCGAAGAGACACGCGTGCGTGGCACGTTCAACGTTGCGGCCACGGATCCGAACTTCCGCGGCTTCGCGCTCAAAGTCTCAAGGGCGGGAAATCCAGGACCTCTCGTGATGCGGTTTGGAGCCAGCGAAGGAGGCAACGACATCGGCGAAGCTCGCTTGGCATCCACCGAGATTCTTCCCCTCTATGATCTACGCTACGAGGCGCGGGTTCCCGCAGTCCGACTGGACCCGAACGTCCTCTACCACTTCGAAGTCAGGGCCGAGTCCGGTTCGAGGTACGAGGCCGATCACTACGTGTTATATGGTCCTCGGCCTCTGGGCGGGAAGGCCTATCCACAGCATTTTGGTCTTTCCTTCGATGTCTTGACGGGGAACGAAGCGAAGACCGTCCAGCATCGCGAGGACCGCTTCGAGTTCGCTCGCCGTCTTATGAGTTCCTACGAGGGCGGCGAGCCCGTTGGCAAGCTCGATTCTGGACCGCGTGAGGGTGAGGTCGAGATCACTTCGCAATGGATCATCTACACCGGCGAGAGTTCCGGCGAAGTCATCGATGCGGCGGAGGAGGATCTGCGGGAGTTCCTCAGCAAGACGATGAACGTCAACGTTGGTTCGGCCCGCAAGGGTGGGAAGCGGAGCATTGAACTGTGGGTGGAATCGGAAGTGGAAGGCGTGAATTCCTCCGAGGGTTTTCGTATCGCTGCGACGAAGGATCGGGTCGTGGTGAGTGGAACGACACCACTAGGCGTCATGCGTGGCGTCTACCAGATGGAGGAGGACATGCGGGTCCGCAGGGGGCCCTTCGTTTCCCGGGGAAGCATCCTTAAGAACTCCCGCTTCCCCATTCGGCTGACGATGCCTTTCCTCTCCGGAGGCGCCAAGTACACCGAGACATCACGGCCCCTCGAGTATACGGATGGGCTCTTGCGGCGGATCTCTCACGATGGTTTCAACGCGATCTGGCTCTGGATTAACACCGAAGAGGCAACGATGGACTCCAGGATCTTTCCGGAGTTCAACGAGCCCGACGCCGCCCGCCGCTTTGAACGTCTCCGCGACGTAACCGAGCGAGCCCGCCGTTTTGGCATTGATGTTTACCTCTATCTTGCGACCGGCTATCACCATCACTTGCCAGGCAACGCCTACCGGTTCTTTGACCGTCATCCGGAAATGCGCGGCTACGGTTGGGGCATTCCTCTGTGCACTTCAAACAAGAAAGTGCGGGACTACTACGCAGAGACCGTTAAGACGATATTCCGCGAAGTTCCGGTAGCGAAGGGACTGATCGTTATCTATGACAGCGAGGGGTTTTATTACTGCGGCAATAATAACCGGCGACGGTTGCAGTGCCCACGCTGCCGCCACCACAGCCAGCCGTATCTCGCCGATCAACTTCTGCGGACCTTGTACGGAGCCATGAAAGAGCAGGGAGGTGCGGACAAGGAATTCATCGCTTGGAATTATGACAACGAGTCCGAGTGGGTCTACGAGACGTTGCCGCTGCTGCCCAAAGACATCATGATCGAGAATAACTTCGCAAAGGGAGCGATTGTCGAGCGGGATGGCATCCGGCATCGAACAGGCGATTACAACATTACAAGCGTGGGGCCGCCTGCCCTCTTCGTGAAGTTGTATGAAGCGGCTCGAGCGCAACAACTGCGCTTTATCGCGAAAACAGAGCACGCGATTAGTCAGGAATTCATTTTCACGCCGTACATCCCGGCCATGGAGCAGTTCTTCCGGCGGATTGAGAAGATTCGGGAGTTTGATTTAGCAGGGTGGTTTGGTAACTGGAGTCACTATGGATACACGCCATCACCAAACGCCCGGTTGATTCGGGAGATGTCGTTTGACCCTGCTCCGTCGATGGAGGATGTGTTGCGACGTCTGGCGTTGCGAGACTTCGGGTCCGCAGCGGCGCCTCATGTCTTGGCGGCGTGGCATCAGTTCAGCGAGGCTATACGGCAGTACCCATACTCGGACGATGTAGCAAGGCTCCCCGGTCCGATTCAGAAAGGCCCAAGCCAGCCGCTCTTTCTCGACCCGGAGGTGGAGAGCTTCGGCAGATGGCGGGCCTGGCAGAATGACCTAGAGTGGGCAGAGCCTTGGGGGCCGGAAATCACCGCCAAGTATCTTGGAAAGGTACAAGAAGGTTTTGCTCGCGGTATCGCTGATCTGAAAAGCGCCCTCCAGGTAGCGGAGGGCCCGGACCGCGAGGCTGTCGAGTCGCTCTGGAGGGTGGCAAAGACGATCGACAGCTCTCTGGTCTCGACGCTTCACCTAATGCGGTGGATTCCTCGGCGGGATGAGTTTATGTCCGCGGAAACAGCGGAGTCGCGCCGGGAAGAGCTGCGCTCGCAACTCGCGGGAATCGCGGCGAAGGAGCGTGAAAACGCCCTTCAGATCCTGCCAGTTCTGGACCAGGATTCGCGCCTCGGCTATGCATCCGCGGGTGGAGGGGTCGTCAGGGGCGGTCTGTTTTCTCCGGCTCTCGTACGTTGGAAAATAGGCCACATCGACGACCTGCTGCTGCGCCGTCTTCCGATGGCGATGAAGCGGGCGCCAATTGAGGAGAAGCATTTCTAGAGTGATAGACCGCGAAAGGCTGGCCGTGTTCTCGATTGAGGGGAAGCGACCTGCCCTTCGAAGAAGCGATACGGAAGTGGACCTGGAAGGTCTTGCAGGGGTTGTTACACCACACCGAGGCCGGGACCCGTAAGCGCGCCGGTCTTCATTCTTCCGTCCCGCACCGTAAAGAGACCAGGAAAGCGGTCTTTCCAAGGATCATTTGCTCCTGGAATGAACTGGCGGGCATTCGCCTCGATCGCGGCTACTGGGCCCAGGGCTTTCTAGGGCTTTAGGGCCTTCCAGGCCTTTCGGGGACCGGAAGCTGTGAAAAAATGCTAAGACAGTCAGCCGCGCATCACCTAAGTCCTTGCGAATCAGAGCGCGTTTCGCCAGCGCTTGTGACAGTCCCGATTTTTTCACAGCTTCCAGAGCCCGATAGCAGCCTTGAATGGACGCCCCGGAACCCAGAAATCAGGGGCCTTTCGGGGCTTTCGGGAGCGCGTGACGAGAAGATCGGCTACAAGCTCATCAATGCGCGTTCGGAAACCGCCGGGGAGAAGCCAAGCTTCCGGGCCGCGTTGCGGGAGCGCCGGTGTCTCGTGCCCGCCAACTGGTTCTACGAGTGGAAGGGGGACCGGGGAGCGAAGATCCCCCATGTGATCCGGCGGTGTGACGGTGGGCTGTTTGCCATGGCGGGCTTGTACGAGACGTGGCAGCGGCCAGACGGCGGGACCCTCCGGACGTTCACCATCTTGACGCGCTCGCCGAATTCGCTAGTGGCTTCCATTCACGACCGCATGCCGGTGATGCTCCGGGAGGGCGAAGAGAGTACGTGGCTTTCGTCCGAGACCGATCCGGGACGTTTCTTGCACGAGGCCGAACCGTATCCGGCGGGCGACATGGAAGCCTATCCCGTCTCGCGGCTGGTGAACTCGGTTCGGAATAATTCTCCGGAGTTGATACGGCGCTTACTGGGAGCCTAAGAATAGCCCGCTAGAGAGCCGCCCTGAGCCGTTGCGCGGGCTGCTTCAGGCCCCAGAGACCCCACCTTGCGCCCTTCGCGGCCCCGCGTGGTACAACCAAAGCGGCCCCAGCCGGTGTGAGAGCACCGACTGGAGCCTAACCAGCCACACGATACTCGGTCGGATGTCGTATGGACGGTTCAAAGCGCAATATCCATTGGATGCCGGCGTCCGGAGTTGGGATGCGGAAAATTCCGGCGGCGCTTTTGGCGGCGGAGCGGCGGCAGTGAGCGACCTCGCCTGTCTGCGAGCGGGGCGACCGTTCAGGCCTCCATCTTTTGCTCAGCGGCATTGAAACGCATCCTCTTGCCGGTGCGCAGGGATTCCATGGCCATGGCAAGCGCGACGGCGGTGTAGGCGCCTGCCTCGACCGGGGCGTTGGGGTCTTTGCGCGACTGGATGCTGGCGAGGAAATTCTCGACATGCTGTGTCGTCGAACGCCCGAAGGTGCCGTAGCGAATGTTCTCGATGGATGGCTTGATCTCGAGTTCACTGGTCTGGGGATAGAGCACGTGCGATTCGCGCGAAACGTCGAAGCGTGCCTTATCGCCGCAGAACTGCTTCATCTGGTCATGCGCCGCGTTGTAGCGCATGGCCTTGTAACCGAGGGTAAACACGGCGATGTAGTCCTCGGGGTATTCGATGATCATTGTCGTCGTGTCGGGGATCTCAAGTCCCTCAATATGGACCTGGCCCCCCGAGCAGGTCACCGCCGACGGGAATTTCGAATTCATGTACCAGCCAATACAGTCGATGATGTGGGCGCCCTGGCCGACGGTGAGCCCGCCGGAATAGTCGTGAAACCAGTACCAGTTGCGGAACCGAAACGCGTCGAAGTCGCGCTTGGGCGTCGTGCCCAGCCAGCGCTGCCAGTCGAGGCTGCCCTTCACTTCCGCCTTGCGGGGGCGCGAGAGGTTGTTATACCACCAGGAGTTCACGAGGCGAATCTGGCCGAGCTGGCCCGATTCCATGACTTGTTTGCCTTCGCGGAAAATATCGTAGCTGCGGCGCTGCGTGCCCACCTGCACGATGCGCTTGGTGCGGCGCACGGCATCAATCATCTGGAAAGCTTCCTCGACGGTGTGGCACATCGGTTTCTCGACGTAGACATCCTTACCAGCCTCGCAGGCGTCGATGGTGATCTTGGCGTGCCAGTGATCGGGTGTGGCCACGATCACCGCGTCGATATCTTTGTTTTCCAGCAGACGCTCATAGTCTTTGTACGTCTTGGTGCTCGTCCCCGCGGTTTCGGCGCCGAGCTGGAGATTCTCTTCGTAGATGTCGCAGACCGCCGCGGTGGAGGCCTTGGCGTTTTCCTTGAAATATCTGGTGAGGGTGCGGCCCCGGCCGCCGGCGCCGATCGTGCCAATGACGATCCGGTCATTGGCTCCTTTCACTCTGCTTGCCGAAAGCGCGGTCAGGCCGGCGGCGGCTGATTGATGGATGAATGTTCTGCGCTGCATGGGTCCTCGTTGCTGTCGCGAGTTGCGAAATTTCGTCGGCTCGATGATCGCCAGGGCGGGGGGTTCCGTCCGCTGGGTCCATATCTTCTGGGTCCAGAGTAGGGCAGGGAAGAACGAATGTCAAACGCCGGTGACCGGGTGAGGGGCCGGCCGCGGGGATGGAATGGAGCGGCGACGTGATATTGGATTTTCCTTTCCGATGGAAACCCGATCGCGACAAGTACGTCTGTCTAGTGGAAGGGATGGAGCGAGCCAGGCTGTAGAGGCCGGCTCGGTAGTGATTCATCTCTTTTGATCTGTTCGGCGGCAAAGGTAAGGATAACTCAGGGCAGCGGCTTCCGATACCTCTCCGGGTCGTCTTAGCCAGGATTTCCATTTTGGCCCTGGCACCGTTACAGTATAGCCCCACGCTGGCCCGAATACTACGCGTTTTCGCGCTGAACCCTGCACATCACCTCCGCCGGCGGCCCCCAAGGCCCGTCCGTCCGCTCTCAGGCAGTAATTGAGCGGACTGAACGGCGCTCCGTCCGACGTTCTTGAAGTTTGATCCGAACACCGCTCTGGTTCAGCTCTCCGGCTTTCACATTCATCTCGAAGAGGCCGAAACCGGCGACCTTGGGATCATCTTGCTGCACCGTGAATCGACGACAAGATTGTAGCCTGGCGAATTGCTGGCGATAACACCTTAGGACCGTATCGACCGTGCGGCGGGCGAAGGGGGGTGGAGAGAGGCGGTGGCAAGGTGGGCCGCCGCATTGTCGATAGGGGTTGTTGGAGGAAGCCGAGCTCAGGCCCGGCTATGTGGATTGTAGGGATTGGCTTGGTCGTTGGGCAGGAGGAGTAGGACCTTTCGGGAGTAGAACGTGGCTTGGATCGCCCGGATTGCTTTGATGTATGGAAGCCGCGAAGTCCTCGCAGGCGGGCGAATCAGCTCCGCGGAAAGACCCAGGCGCAGGAGTGCGAAGCACCCCCTGGCGACGGCGCGTCGCAGCGTTGCGTTGGCGAAGAGACGGTGAGGGGTCATGAGGAGTCGATAGCCTCGGGCAGGGCCATGGCCCCGGCGCGCAGCGCCAGTTCCAGCGCCGAGAGCCATGCGACCACGCGCAGCCTTCCCTCGCGGCAGAGCGGGCAGCGGCGCTCCACAGCTTGCCGTTGCTCCTTGCTCAACAAGGCAGGGGAAACTTCCCTCGTCGCGGACGCCTGGAGGAGTTCCCGGCAGCGGGCCAAGCCCACCGCGCGTCTGCGATGAGCCAAGAAACCGTAGTAGCGGATCTTGACGAAGCCACGCGGCAGCACATGCAGCAAGAAGCGCCGCAAAAACTCGACCGCGTCGAGCGTCATCGTCTCGATGCGGTGGTTGTTCTTGGCGTTGCGAAAACGCAAGCGCAGGCGGCCGTCATGGAGCGAGCGCAAGCGACCGTTAGAGATGGCGACGCGATGGGTATAACGAGCCAGATACTTGAGCACCTGTTCGGGTCCGGCCATGGGCGGCTTGACGTAGACCACCCACTCGGTTGTTCTCAGTTTTCGCAGCCAAGAGTGAAAACGTTCGGGCTTCGTCAGCGGGGCCAGCTGCCGGTCGAGTTCCAGCTCGCCGTGTTCGAACGCCCGCCGCAAACCGTCTAAGAGCTTGCCGCGAAACAAGCGGCTCAGAGGCCGTACGGGCAGGAAAAACTTCTTGCGGCAGCGGATCCATCGGCTGCCGTCGAGCGCCATCCCTCCCGCCGGCACGACGCAGTGCAGGTGCGGATGAGGCAGCAGTATCTGGTTCCAGGTATGCAATACGGCGAAGAAGCCGATCTGGGCGCCCAAACGCTTGGGGTCGCGAGCGAGTTGTTGCAAGCTTTGAGAGGCCGCCTCGAACAGCAGACGGTAGAAGAGTCGCTGATTCTGGAGGGCCAACATTGCCAGGGCCCCTGGCACGGTGAACACAACATGGCAGTAGTGCACCGGAAGTAGTTCCTGCGCCCGTGCCCCCAGCCAGCGGTCACGCGCCGCCGACTGGCACTTCGGACAGTGCCGGTTCGAGCACGAGTTGTACGCGATCCGTTCCTGCGAGCAAGAATCGCACTGTTCGATGTGAGCGCCCTGGGCGGCGCTGCGACACGAACCGATGTCGCGAAGGGCCTTGCGTTGACGAGCGGAGAGGCGGTGTCCCCAGCGCTCGAGCAACTCCCCTTCGTGTTGGCGAATGACATCGGCCACTTCCAGCCGATGCCGGCTCATCGCCGGCGCCGGTCCCCGTCGTCGGTGAGCGCTTCGCGAATCTCGAGTGCTTCGAGTGGGCTCTGCGTCGTGCGCAGGCGCAATTCCGAGACATGCAGATAGCGCGCCGTCGTCTTGAGGCTGACGTGCCCCAGCAAGACCTGGATGGTGCGCAGATCCGTCCCCGCTTCCAGCAAGTGCGTGGCAAAGGAATGCCGCAGCACGTGCGGGCTCACCGGTTTGCGGATGCCTGCCTGGCGACCAAGCTTTTGGCAGATCTGCCGTACCCCCGAGGGCCGCAGCTGGGCGCCGTGGATACGGCCGGGAAACAGCAACTCGTTCGGCTTCGCCCAGCGCCAGTACAGACGCAGCAACTCCAGTAGCTTGGGAGACAACATCACCTGGCGTGGCTTCTCTCCTTTGCCGCGGCGCACCAGGATCACCATCCGCTGCGAGTCAATGTCCCCCGCTTCGAGTTGCAACACTTCGTCGAGACGCAACCCGGCTCCGTAGAGCGTCGCGAGGATCGCGCGATGCTTCAGGTTCACCGCGGCGTCCAACAGCGCCGTCACTTCTTCACGGCTCAGCACGACCGGTAGGCGACGCCGGACCTTGGGCCGTGCGATGCGTTCGACAATCCAGGGTCGCTCGAGTGTCTGGCTGTAGAAGAACTTCAGCCCCGCCGTGCGCACCCCGAACGTCGCACCGGCCAGCTTACGCCGCTCGATCAAGTCAAGCTGATACTCGCGAATCTGCTTCGGGCCCAGTTGCTCCGGCGACTTGCCGAAGTAGCGGGCGAGATCCTCGACGGCCTTGGTATAACTCCGAATCGTCTGCGGCGAATAGCTGCGCAGCCGCAGGTCTTGGATCATCTTCTGACGTAGCTTGGTCATGAACGACCTCCTCTCGGTCGCTCATTATTCCTCTACCTCAACAAAGTTTCAATCCTTCCCCACTCGCCGGCCTCCCCTTCACCTCTGCCGCGCCAGCGGCTTCGTCCAACAACCGATGTCACTAGCTATGCAATCTTAGCACCGCCAGGCCCTTGATCTGAGCTGGTTTCGATCCCTGCGACGGCCGTGTGAGAGCCTCAGTCAGCGGATTGTTGGTGCGAAGGCGATATACCAACACCTTTCCGCCGCAGGGCGCTATGTTGTTTGTTTCCGGTGACTTAGTCCTGCTCGCGGTCTCGGAACTCCTCATGCCAGCGGCCGATCCTGGCCTCGTCTTACTGCGCACCTTGCGGCTCGGCCAGCCAGATGTTCCCGGTCGTTTCCTCTGACCCGAAATACAAGCCGGCGGGTGCAAGGCCGTAACCGGGGGACAGCGAGCTTGGCAAGCCGTGGAAATGCTTGACCGCAAATTACTCTCCGAGCGGGTGCTTAGTGGAGGGATCCAGCCAGCGTGCCCAGATGCAAAGGAAACCGTCCCGCTCGGAAAGATAGTAAAGCAGGTTGTCGGCCGGTGCCCACCAACTGCGACAGTCGGTTTGACCCGCAGTGATCCGAATCCACTCGCTTTCATCGGCAGCTACCCCGGCGATTGCTGCAAACGCGTGCCTAAACAACCGGGCTCGCCCTGGGTGTACATCTTAGGTACAGTGCCTGGTCATTGTGTGTCGGCAGTCCGGTGCGCTAGCGCCCGCTCCAGCCTACCTGAACGTCGTAACGCCGTGATTCACAAAGCCGTCCGCGAGAAGGCTTCGAATGGCGTCTCGATTGCTTTCTTTGCGCTCGAATCGCGAACTAACAGATTGGGGAAAACCATGGTGCTTATCAAAGCCGTCACCTGCGTACTCATCGCGGACTTTCTATCGGGGTTCTTCCACTGGTTGGAGGATGCCTACGGACGGGAGCATTGGCCGATCACCGGGAAGCTGATCACTCGGCCCAACATCCTCCACCATCATCAACCAACCCACTTCACGAGACACACCTGGTTCCAAAGCGCGGACGTTCTCCTGGTGATGGGGGGTGTCGCACTCCTTGTGGCGTGGTTGTTGAACAGCCTGGTCTGGGAGGTCATACTGGTCGTCGCCATCGGCGTCAACGCCAACGAGATTCACAAGTGGGCGCATCGGAGCCGCCGGGAAAACGGCCGCCTCGTTTCTGTCCTCCAGGACGTCGGCCTCGTTCAGTCGGCACACCATCACGTCCTCCATCATCAAGGTCGCAAGACCAGCCACTACTGTGTGGTGACCAACTACCTCAACCCCTTGCTTGACGCCGTCGGTCTATGGACCCTTCTTGAGAGGTTGATCTTGGTCCTCTTTCGGGTGCGCCGACGCCCGGACCTGAGTGTTGATCCAGTCACAGGTCGTACTGGGTCGGGTGTTTTGTCGGATAAGGGTCCTCGCGTTCGGCCAGGATTTCAAAATGGTTGAAGATGGGTATTCACTTGACTCAGGTATTTTGAAATAGCCCCTACATGTTGTGGTTGTCCGTAGCATGTGTTGCGGTGCCTCCGACCAGCGACTTGTAGGGCACCGGTTGGACGGCGACGGCCTGCTGCACCAGGCGGTAGAAGAGCTTGCCTCGACTTCTGGACTTGCGGCGGTTGAAGCGGAAGGTGAATTCGTCGAGGTAGGAGTCGAGATGCTCGTGGCTGACGGCTCCTTGATGCGTACCCAGTATCCAGCGCTTCAGCAACGACACCACGCGATGAACGCGGGGGAGCAGTTCCGAGGCCCGCGCCGGTTGCCCGTCCAGGTAGCTCACCTCGTGGCGATAGCCGTCGCTTTCGAGTGGCCCGTAACCCAGCCAACCGTCGGTGTGGACCACGCTGCCGGGTTCGACCGACTCGCCAACGAAGGCCATCAAGCTGTCCCCGGAGGCGTTCGGAATCGTGCGCATCCGAATTCGTCCGATGCCTGCGCCATCTTCCTCGGCCGCTACTGCAATCAGCGCTTTCGCGTCGGTTTGGCGGCCCCGCACGCCCTCCTCCAGGGCTCCTAAGTAGGTCTCGTCAACCTCAACGCGCCCGCTGAGCCGGTCGCGTCCGGGCCGTACCATAGCGCGCCGGAGCTTGTGCAACCAAGTCCAGGCCGTCTTGTAGCTGCCCAGGCCCAACGCTCGTTGCAATCCCAGTGCGCTGGCCCCGTTCTTCTGGCTGGTGAGCCACCACATGGCTCGAAACCAGCTCTGGAGCGGTTTGCGGGTGTCTTGAAATAAGCAGCACCGTGCGTACCGCCCAGGTTTTGTCATGCCCGCATCGCGGACAACGAAAACCCTCCGGCCAGCGGAGTTGACACAGATACTCCCGACAGGCCTGCTCGTTGGCGAAACGCGCCTCGACCTCGGCCAGATTCCGCGGATAATCTTCCATTTTCCAAGATCCTACATCTTGTGGTCACCTGAGTCAAGTGAATACCCATCTGGTTGAATAACGGCGTCGGCTCCGCCTCAAGGGAGTATCACTGACCGAGAACGAGATATTGTCAAATGTTGTGGGCGGGGCGGCAGGATCGAACGTGAAAGCAGTGCGAAAAACGTTGCACCGCAGCCTTGGCTCGGCTATGCTATCCGTGCCGGGATGGCCAAAACGGTAATCCTGGTTCGATGCTTTCGATCGGTTTGCGGCGGAAATGCTTATCCAGAGCGGTGGATAAGGGAATGGCCCAGTGGCCATGAACAACTCGAGCTGAGGGAACCGAGAAGGAGGAAGCAGCATGAAACCCTGGGCCAGGAGGTTGCTCTTCGGATTGACGGTCCCGGTAGTCGCCGTCGAAACTGTTTCAGCACCGATCGAATGGCTGTGGCCTTACTCGATGGGGGGCAATACACATTGGCATGGCCAAGCCTCGGGTAACTGCGTGAGCCTGACCTTCGATGATGGACCATCCCGCTACACTGAGGCTATCCTGGACATCCTCAAAGCCCACGAAGTTCTGGCGACGTTTTTCGTTATGGGTATCCAAGTCAGGAAGTACAGTAAGACTATCAAGCGGATGGCCTCCGAAGGGCATGAAATCGGCAACCACACGTACTCATTCCAAGCAACCAAAGGGCTGCACAGACTCTACACGTCGGTGGAGGAGGGTCAGGTCACACGAGCCCAAGAGGCGGTCAGAATCGAAACGGGTACTTCACCCCGCTTCTTCCGCTCACCGGGCGGCCAGATGGGGCGACCATTGTGGCAAATGGTCAACAGTCACGGTTTGGAGGTCGTTTACGGAACGCTACCATTTCCTGATCCGACAAAAGACGCCGAGACCCAATTGAAGACCGTTTTGGATACAGTCCGGCCAGGAGCGATCATCATTCTGCACGACGGTGACGATAAGAATCCAAGCTCGGATCGGCCCAGAGCGACTGTCGAAATGCTTCCCTGGCTACTCGATAAACTCAAATCGGACGGCCTCAGAATAGTGCCGCTCGAAGAGTTGCTTTACTAAAAGCGATGCTAGTCACCATCTGGACCGCAAATCGAGAACTAAGTCCAATGTTTTCAACACGCACGGGTGTCGTGCGGGACTCAGTAGGGCCACGGTTCGCAGTGCCAAGAAATCATTGAAAACATTGGACTTAGATCCTACTGATAGGCCTTAGAGTAGACCAAGAAAACAAAGCGCCGTCGTCGCCGACCTTCCCCCGGTACCAAGCCCGGCGCCAAGATTGTGAAGAACGCGATGCAGCGGGCTAGCTAAAGTGGCCGTCCAGCAACGCAAGCTGTCCGAACTCAAGCTCATTAACGCCGCCCAGCCCCGCGAGGGCCAGCTTGGTGTCCTCGGCCTTGTAAACGACGCCCATGCCGCCTTCGCCGAGCTTGGACAGGATCTTGTAGTGGGAGATGGTTCGGCCGATCATCGATAGGGAAATTGTACCGCTACCGGATACCTGGTGGTAACAACGCTTCCGTTGAGCTTTCCGATCGTAGCACCGCGACGCCTCTGATGTGAGCGGTGCCCTAGCAGCTCGGAGTCGGAGGCCGCGCCAGTACGTGCCAAAGGGGGCCGCAGCAGAAGCGCGGCGCCGCCTGGTGTCAGGCGAGGATGTCTTGGAATCACTGCGGCGTTACCACGACACTACTTACTTCCGGCGATCCCGAAGTCTCGGTGGCGCTCAGTAACAGACTCAGGCGCCAACGCGGAGCGGCGAACAAACTCACGGAAAGCGTATTCCGGCCGCCGTAGACGTCGCGCCACCCCGAATTCGCGTCCGGCGACCCATCCCCGTCGCGGTCGACTTCGACGCGCAGGCTCACCCGATCTCCACCGAAAGTGTATTGCTCAACATCGGCCACCTTGGAGTCTCGGGTCGCGTAGTAGGTGGCTGCCACAAAGGTGTTGTCCACTCTGCGCTTCAAGTCGCCGTAGCCCGTGTCGGTGCCGGGGCTCATCGTCCCATGAAGCAGTTCCGGACCATTCCACGACCTTCCGTCGTCATCAGACCAGTACACCACGGGCTTGCGCGTGTAGCCGCCACCGTTGCTGTGCAAGCCGAAACCCCACAACCGCCCTTCGCCCTTCGAGTAGTCAAGCTTATTGTTGAACTGAAAGTACGGATTGCTTTCCTTGTAGAGTCTCGCTCGCTGCCAGACCCCGTTCGGTACCCCTCCCTTCACTTGGTCAGAGATCTCGACGAGGGGCGAAAAGGAGGCTCCCATGTCCGTGCTGACAGACTGCCACGTGTGTCGGTTGCCGGCAGCGTCTCGCATGACTGCCACGATCGTCCGATTCCCGACATACTCGATCGCCGGCTCGAACGTCGCCCCGGAGTCCGGATCGTCCTCGCCGGCTAAGGGTCCGATCCAGCTGAGGAAGGTGTAGCTCTTGCCGTTGTCGCTGGATCGGGCGATTAGGGTACCCGCCTTTGAATCATAGTGGAAATATTGAAACGCCATGTAGACGTCCGACGGATTCTCCGGGTCGACGAAGTAATCTTCTGTGCCGATCGCCCTGCTGCCATCGGCTCCGCTCGCTCCCTTGAGGTTGATTCGATCGATATCCGGAAGCCAAGTCTTTCCGTTGTCGGTGGAGCGAAGCTGCCTCGTCCCCGACACGTAGTTCGTGCGCCAGAACTGCAGGATGAGATCGCCATTGGGCATTCGATAGAGCCCCGGCTCGCTGTGAGTATGCCCATCTTCGAAGGGCATTCCGCGAATGGGCGTACCGTCGAACCACTGGTCGAGCTTGCTCCAACTCCGTCCCTCGTCGTTGGAGGTAAGGACGTGGATCGCGTCCGGGTCTTGCCAACTGATGTGGTTTACGCCGGAGCGGATCGCCATCACCCAGCGGTTGTCATCCACGATGGCGATCATGCACCGCCCGTACCAGTCGTGAGGAACCTGGTCGGCGTCGGTGAACGGAGTTTCCGAGCCGTCGACAACGACGTTGATCGTCTTGTTGTCGAACAAGTTCATGGACGCATCCACGTCGACCCGGGCCGCATCCACACTGCGGCCCCATTCGTGCCAGTTGCTGCTCCACTGTCCGTTGCGGCTTCCGTCGAGTACCAAGCGACTGTCTCGCACCTGCACTCCGCTCATCGTTGCGGCCCGCTTCCATTCCGACGATGAATCCACGGACCATACCGGCCCCTCCGCTCTTGCACCCAGCTTGATAAGTAGGAGCATGAAGACCGTGGTGAGGACTGCGATGCCTTTGCTTGACATCCTTACGATTCCGCCGCGGCTGCTTTGGCTTCGCGCTCGAACCGCTTGCGGATCTCGGTGTCCTGGACGAGATGTGGGGCGAGGAACTTCGGGGCAACCGTGCGGCGCAGCGTCGTATTTTCGGCCTTGTAGACCACACCCATCCCGCCTTCACCGAGCTTCTCGGTGATGCGGTAGTGCGAGATGGTGGTGGCGACCATGACAGCCCGATTCTACCGCGATTCAGATACCTGGTGACAACAACCGTTCGCACTCGCTATCGCCCCGGATTCTCGCTAGCCGCCTGATGGGGCTCGATTCGGGTCCGCTCGACGACGGGTTGCCAAGGCTCTGATGCCTGATTGCTCAACGGGAAATTATTTCTCGACACCTATCCGACGTTGACGCACCTTCGCGAACATTCTAGCGCGGGCAGGGGGCAAGAGGGGCCGCATCCCAAGACAGTCTCACCGGTAGGATAGCGCCCCAGCAGATCGCCGAAGCTCAACGGTTGGCGCGCGAGTGGAAGCCGAAGACGTGGGAAGAACTTCAACAAGCGGAGTCTTGAGCGACGACGAGACCTCTCCATGGCGACGCCGGTCCCGCGAACGATCGGCAGCACGACCACCTGGTCCAAGGTGACGCCGTTAACTCGGTTAACGCTGATCCGGCCTGACGACACTGGGGTAGTCGGCTGAGCGGGAATGCCGCAGATAGATCCGGTCCCATCCACGAAACCTCACTCAACTCTTGCCTTGCCTTATCGGTGAACTGCACAACGGCAACGTGAATTGAGCCGGGGGTGACTTTGGGACTCTTCAAAAACTCCTGGACAAGGCGGGTGTGGGAGAAGGGCTGTTCTGGCGATACCATCCGGGGCTAGCGCCAGCCTAAAGCTGCGGCACCGCGTCTCCAAGCTCTTCCAATGCGCCTCTCAGTAGACCCTACTCCCCCGCCCCTTCCTTACGGACGGATGTGGTTTGGCTTGCTCTTGCCCTCGCAAGTCGCTCCTTCATGCTACAATCCATAGGCGAATAAAAAGCGAATATGGAGAGCTGTTCTTGAAGACGATTGAAACGATTGGCGGGCTACGGTCGCTACTTGAGAAAAAGGGGTTTGCAGAGACACTCGCGGACTTCGAGCCAGAGTCTGACTCTCCCGTGCCCACTGGTTTTCCTGAACTGGATGAACAGCTCGGCGGCGGATTTCCGCGCGGGGAAATCAGCGAGTGTCTTGGAGCGGTTTCCTCGGGCTGCACCAGTCTGTCGCTCTCACTTCTTGCTCAGGTCACCTCGCGCGGCGAGCTGGCGGCCTATATTGACGCTTCCGGCAGTTTCAATCCAGGCTCAGCCGAACAAGCGGGCGTCATGCTGGAGCGGCTGCTGTGGGTGCATTGCGGTTCTCACGGCCACTCGCCAGACCAGCGTTCCGGCCATGCGGCACGCACCGCTCAAATTTGGAAAGCAGCGAATCTCGTAGCGGCGGCTGGCGGTTTTGGACTGATCGTGATGGATCTGATCGGCCTGCCATCACAGCAACTGCGAGAGATGCAGCGCTCCGCCTGGTTCGGTTTGCGCCAAACGATTGCGCACGGTCCGGCTGCGGTTTTCGTGCTTGCGAGCGAACATGTCGCCGGAAGCGTGGCCGCGCAAACTCTGTCGTTACAGCGTGAGAAAACACGCTGGCGCGGACAATCCGGTGTGTCGCTGCATCTTGTCGGCGTTTCTGTTCAGGCAACGCTTCTTCACCAGCGGCGGCGGGCTCGAAAACTAAAAGGCACTTCCTGTCCTTTGGAGATCCGGCGATGAAGAAGCTCTACGCCTGTCTCTGCGTTCCCGATTTTCCCGTGGCGGTCAAGTTACGTCATCGGGGGCACGATCCAGCACCTCCCGCGCTGGTTTTCAGAGGAGCCGTTCCAAACATATTCGTTGATGCGGCAAATGCTCCGGCGTGATCGGCGGGCATCCAAGATGGCATGCCGTTAGCTCAGGCTCGGGGACGGTTCGCTGTTTCCGAAATGGCGAGAAACAGCAAATGGAAATTGCTCGTTTACCCGCGAGACGAGCAGGCCGAAGAGCAGATGCAGAGAGAGCTTTTGGACAGAGCGCTTACGGTGTCTCCCCGTGTTGAGAACAGCGGGCCGGGTTTTCTGATTCTGGATTTGGCCGGTTTACCCAATCCCCATGACGCAGCCAGTATTCTGGCCGGCAAAGCAGAGCAACTGGGTTTGCCCGCGAATGTTGCTGTCGCGCAGAGCCGCTTCGTGGCAACGTGCGCCGCCCGAGCAGAGCAAGGTATAACGCATGCTTTTCCCCATGAGGCTGCGGGGTTTCTGCACAGTCTCCCGGCGAACCTGCTTCCCCTAGCCGACCCAGAACGGAAGACCTTAGCGGCCTGGGGAATTCATACGATCGGGGAATTCGCTCGTCTTCCGAAAAATTCTCTGACGGCTCGTTTCGGTACACGGGGAGCACGCTTAGCGAAGCTCGCGCGCGGTGAAGACG
The DNA here is from genome assembly GCA_965238045.1 of Bryobacterales bacterium. Taxonomy (GTDB): domain Bacteria; phylum Acidobacteriota; class Terriglobia; order Bryobacterales; family UBA6623; genus CBDEGU01. The sequence continues at coordinate 25,069 of CBDEGU010000009.1, forward strand.
ATGCGGTCTTTGAAGTCTGGCAAGCGCCGCCCTGCTTTGAAGAAAGTTTAGACTTGGACTGGGAAATCTCCGATCTGGAGTCTCTGGCATTTCCGATCGGGGAGTTACTGCGAACGCTCTGTGCGAAGCTCCGGCGTTATCATTCGGCGGCGGCGGCGGTTTGCGTCTCACTGCGGCTGCCGGGTGGCTCACGTTTTGAGCGCACCATTTCTCCCTCCTGTCCGCTCACCAGCGCCGAAGTCTTACTCAAGCTCATCGGTCTGGAACTCGCCGCTCATCCCCCCGGCGATACCGTAGAGGGCATTCAACTGACCGTGAAGCCCGTGCCCCGGCGCGTCGTGCAACGTGATCTTTTCGTCTCTGCCCGGCCCAGCCCGGAGAATTTGGCCATCACGCTGGCCCGGCTGCAAGGTCTTACGGGTTCACGGAATATCGGCGCGCCCGCAGTGTGCGACACAAACCATCCGCGCACCTTTTCGATGACCTCTTTCGGGCCCAATAGTTCGATCGAGAATCGCTGGATTGAGGAACGCCCCCCTGATCCCGTGCTGGGACTTCGCTGTTTCCGGTCGCCGGTCGAAGCGGCGGTTCGCGAAGAAAGCGCACGACCGGTGTATATTGCCAGCCGTGTTGCCAATGGACGGATTGGCAAGTGCGCCGGGCCTTGGCGCACGAACGGGAACTGGTGGTCCAAAGATGCGTGGGACTTCCGGGAGTGGGATGTTGAGTTGTCCAGCGGGCTCTACCGTCTCTCTTGTAAGTTGCCGTCGCACTGCTGGCGGCTTGTCGGGTTTTACGACTAGCGAAATGTACGCCGAACTGCACGCCGCCAGCGGATTTAGCTTCTTGGAAGGAGCCTCTCTACCCGAGGATCTGGTGGATCGAGCCGCCAAGTTGGGATATCCCGCCGTTGCTCTGTGTGACCGGGACGGGCTCCATGGCGCACCGCGTTTTTATAAGGCGGCGAAGGAGGCGGGCATTCAACCGATTGTAGGCAGCGAGATTTCCTTGGCGAATGGCCGCCGTCTGACTGTTTTGGTGGAAAACCGCCAAGGCTATCAGAACCTCTGCCGCTTGCTTACAACCATGCATCTGCGCGCGCCGAAGGGGGAGGGCCGGGCGGGCTGGAGTGATATCGAAGAGTACGCCGGTGGTCTGGTGGCGTTCATCGCTAATCCGCTAGATCTCAATTCGGGAGACGTTCATTCGACAAACGCTGATCGCATCTTCTCCATCTTCGGAAAACAGAATACCTGCGTCGAGCTACAGCGGCACTTTCGTGACGGACAGGAAGCTGGCAACCAAGTTCTGATCGGCTATGCACAGCGTCACAGCCTTCCGGTGGTGGCGACCAATGGAGTGCGCTATGCCCGGCAGTCCGGTCGGTGCCTGTTCGACGCCCTCACCTGTATTCGCCACAAAACCACACTCGACCGCGCGGGACGCTCGCTGGACTCCAACGCGGAACGCTATCTCAAAGATCCGCGTGTGATGGCCCGGCTCTTCCGGGATGTTCCTCAGGCGGTCCGCAACAGCCTGGAACTTAGCAGCCGCCTCCGATTCACGCTGGAAGATTTGGGATATGAGTTTCCACGTTATCCTTTGCCGCGCGGAGAGACGCCCGCATCCTGCTTGAGGAAGATCACCTTTGAAGGAGCCCGGCAGCGTTACCGAAACTCTTCTCTTCGGAAGAAAGCCTGGAGCCAGCTTGAGCACGAGCTGCGAATCATTGAAAAATTAAACCTCGAAGGGTACTTCCTCATCGTTTGGGATATCACGCAGTTCGCCAAGCGCAATGCCATCCTCTGCCAGGGCCGCGGGTCGGCGGCGAATAGCGCCGTGTGCTATGCGCTGGGGATTACCGCCGTGGACCCTGTCGCGATGGAGCTGCTGTTTGAACGCTTCCTTTCTGAAGAGCGCGGCGAATGGCCGGATATCGATATGGATCTGCCATCGGGGGGACAGCGGGAGAAGGTCATTCAGTACGTTTATGATCGCTACGGCAAGCATGGCGCGGCGATGACCGCAGTGATCGTTTCCTACAGAGACAAAAGCGCCATCCGGGAAATCGCACAGACGCTCAGTTTCCCCAAAGAGAGTCTCGACCGGCTGTCGAAAAGTGTTCACTACGCGGATGCTTCCGATGACGGACACCACATTACCGAGCAGATCCGCATGGCTGGATTTGATCCCTCGCATGCGAGGTTCCAGCATCTGGCCCGGCTTAGCTGGGAAATTCGGAATCTGCCGCGCCACCTTTCCCAGCATCCCGGAGGGCTTGTGATCTGCCAAGGAGAACTCAACAGCATCGTGCCTCTTGAGAACGCGCGGATGCCGCATCGGCGGATTGTGCAATGGGACAAGGACGATTGCGCCGACCTGGGCATTATCAAGGTCGATTTACTGGGCCTGGGTATGATGAACGCCCTAGAAGAATGTATCGCGATTCTGCGCAGCCGCGATGTGGACTTCGATTTGGCTCATGTGCCCCCGGATGACAAGAAGACTTACGGCATGATCCAGCGGGCCGATACCGTTGGCGTTTTCCAGATCGAATCCCGCGCTCAAATGGCTACGCTTCCGCGCATGAGACCAGAATGCTTCTATGACCTGGTGGTTCAAATCGCGATTATTCGGCCTGGACCGATTGCCGGTGACATGGCGCATCCCTATCTGCGTCGCCGCCTGAAGCGAGAGGAAGTGACCTACCCTCATCCGTCGCTTGTGCCCGTGCTTGAACGCACGCTCGGGGTGCCGTTGTTTCAGGAGCAGCTCTTGCGCATGGCGATGACGGCGGCGAATTTCACTGGCGGTGAGGCAGAGGAGTTGCGGCGCGCAATCGGCTTCAAACGCGCCAGCGAGCGCATGAAGGCCGTTAACGTTAAGCTCCGCCGGGGGCTTCATGAAAACGGCATTCACGGCGAGGCTGAAGAGCAGATCGTTCGCGCGATCACGTCGTTCGCACTATTCGGATTTCCAGAGTCACATTCCGCCAGCTTTGCGTTGCTTGCCTACGCCAGCGCCTATCTCAAAGCGCACTATCCGGCGGCCTTCTTGGTCGCTCTGCTCAATGCCCAGCCGATGGGATTTTATCGTCCGGCAACTCTGGTGAAGGACTCTCAGCGACACGGAATTCGCGTCCGCCCTATAGATGTAACCGCTTCTGGCTTACGCTGCACGGTCGAAACAGACGATTGTATTCGCATTGGGCTGAACTATGTATCCGGGCTGCGGGTCCAGGCGGCGGAGCGCATTGTCCGCCAGCGCGCGCAACGGCCCTTCCGCTCGGTGAGTGACTTCTCGCGGCGCACGAAATTGCGGAAGCCGGAACTCGAAACTCTCGCTAAGATCGGCGCTCTGAATTCGCTGGGAGAAAACATGCACAGGCGGGACGTGCTCTGGCAGATCGAGAAATCATGGCGTCCTCGCGGACCGTTATTGGAGCAGCTTGACGATGGAGATAAAATCTCCCCGCTAACCCCGATGACGCCGATGGAACGGCTCGACGCCGACTACCGCAATACGGGATTGACGACAGGTCCACACCCGATGCACTACCGGCGGCCATGGCTCGATGAACAGGGAGTGACCGCCGCCACCGGGCTTGCCGCTTGCTCGAATGGTCAGCGGGTGAAGGTGGCTGGTATGGTGATTGCCCGGCAGCGTCCGGCCACGGCCAAGGGATTTGTGTTCCTCAGCTTGGAGGATGAAACCGGGGTGTCGAACATCGTCGTGCGCCCTCCGATATTTCAGCAGTACCGGGTGCTATGGACGAGCGAACCCATCCTTTTAGTGAGCGGCGTGATTCAGAAACAAGACGGCGTGATTCAGAAACAAGACGGCGTGATTCATGTGCGCGCCCGCACTGCCAGACCCCTCGAAATTGGCAGTACGACACCGGACTCTCGTGACTTCCATTAGGCTTTCAAAGGCGTAACGTACAAGAATTCGATCGGCTCGTTTCGATCGGTTCTCGTCCCGTTCGCTTTGTGGCCCGAAGCGGTAACTCTCAATTTGACATGTCTTTCCGCGCTGAACGCTCCACATCACTTCCCGCTGTAGACGCTACGGAGATCTCTCCATGGCGACGGCGGTCCAGCGAACCATCGGCAGCGAGTCCACCTACTGCAATGTGCCATCGTTAATCGAGTTAACGCCGAGCGGGAAGAGTCGGTTCGTCGGATACTGCCAGGGCCGTCCGAGCAATGGTAACCAGTCAACGGCGCACGGACCTGTAAACCTGAATACTCGATATGCTGGCTTGGTCCCTCGGCTACCAGTTAACTTGACAATGCCCCGGCCCCCGACCGCCACGGTCTGCCGAATGACCACGTTGTCAGAGCCAGACCCATTCTTGGCGGACTGCACCACGAATATTGGCTGGAAAAGATGGCAGCATGACGACCGGATGGATTATTTGCGCAGCACAGGCACTGCCCTATCTTTGGTCACGACCGAAACGACTGCATGTTCGAGGAACGCCCGGCCGTTTCTGCCCGTCAGTCCAGCAAGGTAAAGGCGACGCCGCTGCCGCCGCCGGTCGAGGCCGGCAAACTGGAGGACGTCACAGCGGAGGATGGGCGCCAGTTGACCCTGGCTGAAACGATGGAACGGCACCGACGAGACACCCGTTGTGCCGGGTGTCATAGCCGCATGGATCCGCTCGGCCTCGCGCTCGAAGAGTTCGACGGGATTGGGCGCCGGACGAAGCCAGAATCAGCAAACGGCGCCTCGGTTGCTGGCGTGGACGCATTGCCGGATGGAACCACACTGCACGGACTCGAGGATCTCAAACGCTACCTTCTTCAGGGCCAGCAGCGGCGGAAGTTCGTCAGCAATTTTTCGAAGCGCCTCATGACCTACGCCCTGACCCGCAAGCTGCAATCCGGCGACTTTTATACGCTGCTCTCGACACGCCGTGCTCTGGAGGACAACGGATACCGGTTGTCCGCAGCGGTCAACACGATCGTCACCAGCGACGTTTTCCTCCAGCGGGCCGAAGAATAGCCGTCTTGACACTCCGAATGAGTTGAGGCCGGGCCAACCCAGGGACGTACTGGCGTCTGTTTTCTCGGGGCTACTCCGCTCTAGAGCAAGATCTAGCCTGCGTACCAATGACAAGAGTCCTTCCCCCTGGCGTGCTATAATGCGGTGGCCGCTTCAAGTGCTAAATAGGCTTCAGGATGGCCGCGTTGCTAAGGCCCAGGACATCCCAAGCCTCTCGGTGGGGCTTGGCAGGCGCGGGTGGAATCCGGTAGGATTCCGTGTGCTGCTGGGCTTGATGGCCTTCCTGACCGTGCCCTCTGCGGTTCAAGGTGCGCAGGGAAACTCAGTTCGGACCACTCCTTCAGCCCCCGAAGGCCGTGAAGCCCACCAGGAGCTATCTACTCCTCGGGTCCTCGGAACCGCTCAGAGTGAAGACGAGTTCCAGGCCTACCGCGATCTTTTCGGCCCCTTGACACCCCAGCAGGTAGTGAGCGTGGCGGGAAGCTTTCTGAAGACCTACCCGCACAGCGGTCTGACTCCCTACGTCCACCAGACTGCTGTCACGGCCTACCGGCAACTGAATGAAGTGAACAAAGTGATCGTTCACGCTGAAGCGGCGCTTGTCGATCTGCCTCAGAACCCCGTGATTCTCACTATGCTAGCTCAAGCTTACGTGGATGCACAAGGGCCGGAAGAAGCGATCGATCGCGCCGAAGCCGCACTGCGCTGTGCGGGCGAACAGCTTACCCTGGCCCTCGTCGGTGAGCACAGCAGTACTCAGATCTCGGAACTCAAGGCCGACAATTATGCTACTCTAGGGATGGCCTATCTCATGCGGCTTCATCAAGGCAAAGATGATTCGCCCATGGATGTTGGTCTGGCGAAAGTCGTTGAGAACCTCGTCACGGCTGTGAAGCTTAACCCCGCCCACACTGACGCTTCATACTACCTGGCGTTGGCCTACGCGTTACAAAGCGATGATGAGAAGAGCCTCCGTTATTATGTCCGCGCGGCTGCTCTGGGAGGCCAAACGGCTGAAAAGGCCAGAACGGACCTGGGTCGTCTATACAGAAAGCTGGGCAAGAGTGGACCGGGCGGAATCACGAAGCTGATCGCGAGGGCAAGGAAAGACATTCAAACCGAACTCGCACAAATACGGGCTCATCCGAGAGGGTCTAGACGCCAGCCCTCCTCGGCCATACATTCTCTGCGTGAGGGCAGGTAAGGATACCCTAAACCCTCCCCGGCACTTAGGACTGCATCTTTGTTCATGCGCCTCCAAAAGATTCATGACCTGCGAGCCACGAGGGCAGATGAACGGCCGTTACGTGCGATTCTTCGCAGGGCACTCTTTCTTTACGGACTCGCATCGATCAGTCTCTTTTCTTCTGTTGCTGTCAGCGCCTCTGAAAATGTTCAGTTCGTTGACGTAACGAAGAAGTCGGGGATCGATTTCGTACACGTCAACGGTGCCTCTGGGCAGAAATATTTGGCCGAAACAACGGGTTCCGGCGTCGGTTTTTTGGATTATAACAACGACGGATTTCTTGACATCTTTCTCGTCAATGGAGGACGGACTCCTGACTTTTCGTCTTCGGCCAGTGCAGATCACGCGCTCTACCGAAACAATCGCGATGGAACCTTTACGAACGTCACCAGACATGCCGGCATTCAAGAGAACGAGTGGTTCGGGATGGGCGTAGCCGCTGCCGATTATGACAACGACGGCTTCGTCGATCTGTTCGTGACACACTTTGCAGGACCGGATCTGCTCTATCACAACGACGGTGACGGCGGGTTTACGGAGGTCTCGCAGCAGGCCGGAGTCCGGGGCGACGGTACGTGGAGCACAAGCGCGGCGTTCTTTGACTACGATAAGGATGGCCACCTGGACCTGTATGTCGTTAAATACACCGACCACTCCTATGAGCATAACTACATCTGCCCCATGGGGATCCCCCCCGAGAAGTCCTATTGTTCCCCGGATATCTACAAAGGCGTTCCTGATATCTTGTTCCACAACAACGGCGACGGCAGCTTCAGCGATGTGAGCCAAACGGCGGGCATCGCCGTCCCGGCGGGAAAAGGTTTGGGCATTGTTACAGGGGACTATGACGGGGACGGCTGGCCGGATGTCTATATCGCGAACGACCGCGTACGAAACTTTCTGTTTCATAACAACGGTGACGGAACTTTCACCGAACTCGGTCTAGAGGCAGGCGTCGCACTAGATGAAAACGGAAAAGCACAGGCCGGCATGGGTACCGATATCGGCGACTACGACCGCGATGGCCGTTTTGACATCGTAGTCTCAAACTTACATACAGAGTACTTGGCCCTGTACCGGAACCTGGGCAAAGGATACTTCGAAGACGTGAGCCGTGCGGTCGGGACGATCGTTCCAACGCAGCCGTTCGTGGGCTTTGGCGTTGGATTTCTCGACTTCGATAACGACGGCTTGCTCGATCTTTTCCTCGCCAACGGCCACGTGCTGGACAATATTCGTCTGGTCCACGCGAGCGCGACGTACCGGCAGCCCAAGGTGCTGCTTCAAAACACAGGGCGAACTTTCCGAGACGTTACCTCACTGTACGGCAAAGCGTTGCTTTCCCCCAGAGTCAGCCGCGGGGTCGCGTTTGCAGACTACGACAACGATGGGGATATTGACCTTCTCGTGAACAACTGTGCCGAGCGGCCGCAACTGCTTCGTAACGACACGGGCCATCGCAAGGAATGGTTGACCATCGAGCTACGGGGCACCCGCAGCAATCGATCCGGCATTGGAGCGCTGCTCGAGGTGGTTGTTGGAGGCAAGCGAAGAGTCTTTCAGGCGGTCGGAGGGGGCAGTTTCATGGCAGCGAACGATCCCCGCATCCACATCGGTTTGGACAAGGTCAAAGAAATAGATGAGATGCAAATTCATTGGCCCAGTGGTCTGACCGACCATTTCTACAAGGTGCGGTCGCGACAGATTTTGGTGGTCGAGGAAGGGCGAAGTGGTAAGAGCCAGGTAGACAAACCCGCGGAAGATTCGCTTCCAGAGTGAGAGTGCAATTTACCGTACCGGTGGGTCTCGAAGGATTCGCCGGCTTGCAATCCGGAAGCTCAAGGGAGGTGCCGTCAGTATGAGGTTTTCCATTTTTCTTGTTACTGCGATCTTAATCGTTGGGTCAGCAAAGCGCGTCCTCGGGGAGGTCAAGATTTCGATCGGCACGCCGATGGCTCCGCCGACTTGGGCGCTACTGGAGCGCCAGCTGATCGAGAGTCAAACAGAGGCTTGCAGGCTATTTTTTGAGCGCTACTTCGATGAGCGCGGCTACTTGCAATGTGTGGAGCGCTGGGGCGCCAACGATGGCCCCGATGACGCCATCGAAAGCTTGCGAGACTGGCCGATGCTACACGCTCTGGGCGCACCCGACGTAATCCTTGGCATGTACAAGAAGGCTTGGGAAGGCCACCTGCTCCAATACACCGAAGCGAAGACCAAGGAGGTTGAGTTTGCTCGGGACGGCATGTACTACAAAGAGTTCCCCGTCATGATGGACTGGGTCCACAACGACGAGGGCCTGTCTGTGTTCAACCTGCAGGGCCTGTCGGACCCCAACGATCTAAGATTCCGGCAGCGGGTCCGACGGTTCGCTGGCTTCTACATGAACGAAGATCCGGGCGCCGCCAACTATGACCCAAAGCACAGGATCATTCGTAGTTTGTTCAACGGCAGCCGGGGTCCGCTGTTACGTAAGGCAACGGCGCTCGACTGGGCGGGGGACCCCATCGAAATCGAAAATCGTTTCAAGCCCCACCATGGCGAGGCCAACTACCAACAGATGCTGGAGCACTTCCAGAACTATAACGACATCGTCGGTGACCACCCCGTGAATACGCTGGCAACCTCCCTAGCGGCCAACGGTTACATGCTAGAGAACGAGGAGAAATACAAGCGGTGGGTGCTCGAATACATGGACGCTTGGCTCGAGCGGATGGAGGCCAACGACGGCATCATCCCCACCAACGTCGGGCTTGACGGCACCATTGGGGGTGCGGCGGGTGGCAAGTGGTATGGCGGAGTTTACGGTTGGGGCTTCACGGTTCGCATCCCGGGATCGACGTCATTGGCTCATCGAAATCGACACCACTATGGGATAGTGGGTTTCAGCAACGCGTTCCTGCTGACAGGTGATCCCAAATACCTCCTTCCTTGGAGGAAACAGATCGACAAGATCAATGCGCAGGCGAAGGTGATCAACGGCCAAAAAATGTATCCCAAGATGTATGGCGACCAGGGCTGGTATCACTTCACCCAGGAGAAGTACGATCACGGGGCGCTCGAGCTTTACTACTTTCTGATGGATTCCCAAGACCTCCAGCGCATCCCGCAGGTTGACTGGATCGACTATCTGCATGGCAAGAATCCAAACTATCCGGAAGAATCTTTGCGGGCGGACCTTGACCGGATCCGGCGGAAGGTCGAGGCGATACGGGTGGACACGACTACACCGGACACGCGGCTATGTGACAATCCGTTGCCCTACAACCCCGCTACTGTGGGCCGGTTATTCCAGCTCATGCTGGGCGGCCTGCCTCACCTATCCCACGCCACCGAGTTCAAGATGGGGCCACATGAAGGGATGAAAGACTACCTCGAAGCGAGACGCCGCGATAGGAAGCGGACCGGTTTTCATGGCAGCCTTATACACAGTCGTGTGCGCTATTTCGATCCGGCACGACGCCGCGCCGGGATACCGGAAGACGTAGCCGCGCTCGTGGACAAGCTTACTGCTGATGAAACTACCCTGACGTTGGTCAACATTAACCAAGTGGAGCCGAGGACGGTCATCGTGCAGGGAGGAGCGTATGGCGAGCACCAGTGCGTCGGAGTTTCTGTAAACGGCGAGGAAGTTCCCGTCAACGGCCCGTTCTTCACGGTGCGCCTGGCCCCAGGCGGCGGCGGCCGCATGACCATCAAGATGAACCGGTACGCTAACCAGCCGACCCTGAAGCAACCTTGGGATCGCCCTTAGCCAGAATTTCCAATTTGGAACTCCGACTCCAACATGGTACTCCCTCTCTTCTCCTGCATGCAACGACTTTGCCTCGTCAGGCAGGCCACGACGGCATCGAAGGGTTCCCATGGCCTGTTCTTGTCGTCCGGTGAGCCCGTCTCGCTGCTGCTCAGCCGATGGGTCGCACACCCCTCCGACCGTCCTTTCTCAACGCTCAGATTTCCTATCTAAACCAGGATTTCCATTGTGGCCCTCGTACGGCGACAGTATACAACCGCGCTGCCCCGAATACCACGTCTTTCCGCGCTGCCCCCTGCATGTCACCTCCGCCGGTAGGCGCTACGGAGACCGGTCCCGGCGACAGCGGTCCAGCGAACGATCGGCAGCGAGCGCACCTGGTCCAGGGTGCCATCGTTAATCGAGTTAACACCAAGCGGGAAGAGGCGGTCCGGTCGATACTGCCAGGGCCGTCCGAGCAACGATAACCAGCCAGCACCGATCGGGCATGTAACGATTATTCCCGAGATGCTGGAATAGAGCCCACCAGGAATTGCACCAGCTCTCGAACCGGGACAGCGATGTGACCAGTGCCGTCATCTCAAATCCCTACACAAGGGTGTGCTTTCGCCTGGGAGACTTCGACGCCAAGAAGCTGGACAATGGCTTCTCCTTCTTTGGAGCCAAGGATCTTCAGAACCTCGGGGTTGGCCAGGCTATCTGCCGGATCGAGCGCTCCGAGTATGACCCATGATGTCCTCTTTGCTGACCTTCAGGGGCATTGTCAACTTGCCGCCGCTCGACCTTTCCGTCCTCGGACTGACAAGTTGACAATGCCACAATCGCAGCACACTCCCGGCCACCGGTGGGTTAGGCAGGAGTTTGGCTCCGAAGACTTTGTGGATAGTTCAAAGAACCAAACAGACCCCTATTCGGCCCGCAGGATACTTAAGGCGCTGCCGATCGAGCGCCCCTCCAGCCGTGGACCCAAAGGTATCCCAGCACCTGAAACAACAGCGAGCACAGTAGAATCGCAATACAAACCTGATAGGGAACCCGTATTCCGGAATGCAAACTAAGATAGCCACCGCCTAAGGAGCCAGCCGTGAAGCCAATCGCCATACTGCCCTGGTGGATACCACTCGCCAGGCCCACTCTGCGGCTCGAAAAGCTCGTCGTGCTGTAGAACATGCTCGCAAAGTAGTTGTAGCCCATCATCACTCCCAGGCCCGTCAGGCCAGCGGTAAGGACAGCAACGGTGCTTCCGTAGGTTAGGAGCAGCAAACTTACCACCCCGATAATTTGAGCAGCCACCGCGGGCAGGAGCCGGTGTCGCCAAAAGGTTGTGAAGTGCAACAGAAAGTACACCCCGAACACGAAGATACGACCGGTGGTCAGCATCATTCCATGAACCGCGGCGTTGATGCCTAAATCCGTCACCAACTTTGGAAATATGAAGTGGATGAGGCTGAGGGCAGAAGCGCCGGAGATATTCGCCAGCCATCCTGCCGCCGCGAAGACCCGCAGGCGCACAGAAGCAGGGCCAGGGAGCGCTTCCCTGTCAGAAATGGGCAGGCTCACATCGCCCAAAGGGCGGACGTGTGTGCTGACAATGAGCAGGAGAATGGCAAGGCTCGAGCCCACACCCAGCTTCAAAGCCAACTCCGGGTTGACATCGAACAAGAACCCCCCTCCGGATTGTCCGCACAGCACGCCGAGGTTCCATGACACACAAAAAAGGATGAGCGGGCGTGTGGCTGCGCGACCGAAACCCCCACCGCTCGGCTGGCCGGCAGCGACCAAGACGATGATGGGAGGAAAAATCAGCGCCGTGCCGAGGCCCGAGAGGAAGAAGTACACGTATAGGAAAGGCAGTGCAAGCGAATAGAGCGCCATAGTGAACATCAGCGTCAGGATGCAAGCCCCAATGGCAATAAGCAGGCGTGTCCCAATACGATCTGAGATATGGCCGAAAAAGGCGGCGCCCAATGCATAGGTGAGAGCATTGCAGGCGCCTGCGATGCCCAACTGCATCGGATCTCCGCCGTGTTCAGCCAGGTAGCGCGTCAGGGTGAAAAGGAATAGCGAATAGGAGAAATCCGTCAGCCAGGTGACGACATAAAGCCTTTTATCGTCGGGAAAGGTCAAAGGAGCCTCGATTGAATCACCATTTCAGAGAAGAAAAACCTTTGGGAAGACATCGTGTTGGGCATTGGATGGACCCTTGGCTCGAGTAGGAGTGAGATTGTAGAGCGGCTAGGTGTGATCTTTCACTAGGTTGTTCATTTGGCCCCGGACCAGGGAAGCTGGAGTTATCCCACAGCAGCAACCTTGGAGGAACCGAATGAACATCCATCAGAATGCCTTATTGACCAGAATTTCCGATTTGGAACTTCGACTCCAACATGGTACTCCCTCTCTTCTCCTGCATGCAACGACTTTGCCTCGTCAGGCAGGCCACGACGGCATCGAAGGGTTCCCATGGCCTGTTCTTGTCCTGCGGTGGGCCCGTCTTGCTGCTGCTCAGCCGATTGGTCGCACACCCCTCCGACCCTCCTTCCTCAACGCCCAGATTTCCTGCCCGAACGCGACGGCCCTAACCACCCGGCACAGGCAGCGCCCAGATCCGACGGCATCGAAGGGTTCCCATGGCCTGTTCTTGTCCTGCGGTGGGCCCGTCTTGCTGCTGCTCAGCCGATTGGTCGCACACCCCTCCGACCCTCCTTCCTCAACGCCCAGATTTCCTGCCCGAACGCGACGGCCCTAACCACCCGGCACAGGCAGCGCCCAGATCCGACGCAGCATGTCGCCGAATAGCCTGCGGTTCAGATACCCCTCGGCCAGCAACAGCCAGTAATACCGCGCGTGCTTGACCAGCCGACCGCCGGTCTTCATCAACCTGTGTTGCAAGCTCGTCAGCGACCAACTTTTGATGCGCCGTGGCAGCCCCAGCCGCCGCCATAGGTTGCCCAGATTGTAGGCCAGCACGCTCAGTTGCAGTCGCACTTCGTTGGCCCGGAAGCGATGACACGACAGCCGCGTCCAGTGCGTGGCCTGTTTGCCTTCTTTGATCCACTGCTCGGCCGTGCCGCGCTTGTTGTAGAAGCGCACCACCGAGCGGCTTGGCAAGCTCATGCTCGTCACGATGAATCCGACCCGCGGGAACAGTTCGCCCTGGTGATGCTCGACCTGGGCCACGATCCGCCTCGCCTGTGACCAACTCTGCGCCTGATAGCGAAAACTCTTGTAGCGCACCAGGGGCTTCAAGCTCGGCCTTCCCGGCGGGCGAAACAAGATCTCTTCGATCGCCAGCTCCAGGCTCTTGTTGGCCGGAATGCGCATCACGTAGTCCACTCCGCGCTCTTCCAGCGCCTCATAGATCTCCGGCTTGGCGAAGGCGGCATCGGCGCGGAAGGTCACCCGTTTGCCCGCAGCCTGTTGGCGCTCGATCTCGGGTAACAGCAACTCCTCCCAATCCTCGGCGCTGTGTACGTTGCCTGGACGCAGCTTCGCCGCCAGACAATCACCATGCTGGTTGAACAACAACAACGGGTGGTAGCAGACCGACTCGAAGTGCCCGTTGTAGGCACTGCCCTCTTGCTGGCCGTGGACTGGGCTTTCGGTCGAATCCATGTCGAGCACCACGCGGTCGGAACCGTCGGGAGCTTCGGCTTGCGCGACCAGTTCGCGGTTCACCGCCATCAACCCAATGAGGTTCTCGTCGCTGGCCAGCAGCTCAGCCTCGAAGCTTTGCAGCCTGGAGGTCAGCGCTCCGCCGCGATCCCAGTTCTTCTTCGAGCCGATCAAACGAAAGGTTGGATCGGCGGACACTCGAACGGCATCGTTGAGGTCCTCGTAGCCTGCCAGTCGAGAGTAGACTGACTGCCGCAGCAGATCGGCGAACGGGAACTTCTTGTTCGAGCCCTGCCGCGAATCCGTCAGGTGTTCGTCGATCAACTTGCCAAGCCCGAGCCGCTCGTCCAACTCCCGAACCAGGATCAGCCCGGCGTCGGAAGTGACACGCGATCCTCGGAAATCGACTTTCAATAAACCGTTGAAGCTTAGCTGGAACGGCTTGTTTTCTTTTTCACCCATGGGGTGTTGATCTCCTTAGCGCCTTGAGTGCTTTCCAACCCTCATCAATAAAGGCGTCGAAGGTGCTCGAAAGGTTAGCGAAAGAAACGTGAAAATGGAAATCCGGGTGAGTATCACCGGCAAGGGCAAGGAGAAGGGCTTCAAGGTTGGCTGGAGAGGTGCAATCAACAACGATACAGGCCGGGATTGGTATAAGGTGACCTTCTGCATTACCGGATTCGATGCGGACGGTAACCCCTTGCGCGGAGCAGATGGCAAGTGTCTGATCCGTATGTGGCAGTACCAGCGGAAAGGCGGCACCCGAGCGAATTGGAAAGGGTCGCAGAAGATCAGGATCGGTGACGGCACGGAACGTCGAGTCGAGTTGGCTCGCTTCGAGATTTCGGTGGAGGAGTTACGGACAGATCCTGAGAGCGTTCACATGTTCGCAGAGACTTGCGAGCGGGTCTGGCCGATAGCGCTCCAGACGTTCATGAGTGAGAAGTTTCGCCCGACCGTTAGCGATAAGGATTCGTTCGTCGCTTCGTTTGAGTATCAGGGCGGGCAAGTGATGAAGAGGTTCGGGAACCAATAATCTTGTGAAGGCGTACACCAGTGCAAGAACTGGATTCTTGACGACCTGGGAGGGATTTCGCATCGACGGGGGCAGCCTCCTGCTCAAGCTCGGTGCTGACAGAGGCTGCCGCGCGGAAATTACAATGTCGTTCGCAGGTTTTGAAAAGGGCGCTGGCTGGTATGATCTTGCCACCAACCACCAGTATGAGAAGGGAATGCTCAAGAAGATCTCAGAGAGGCTTGACCAGGCTTACGAAGAGGATCTAGATCAAGCGATACCCAGTCTTTCGGCCAAGCCAGAGCAAGCATCTCCAGATCCGCCGTCTTCGGTCAGTCTGTCTATCACGTCTGATCCTACACCGGCAGACATTGAGATTGATGGCGTATACGTGGGCAGCACTGCGTCCACGCTTTCTGTGGACCCTGGGCAGCACACCATTTCAGTGAAGAAACGAGGTTTCAGGGTTTGGGAGCGTCAACTACGGTTTCAGAACGGTGATGTTCGCACCATACACGCTGAGCTGGAGACAGCACCATAATGCGCTCGGCAGGCTGAACACAGAGCCTCGAAAAAGGAACGCGGGGCTCGGAAACTGTTTTTTGTCGCATGGACGCCAAGAGTTCGCCATTCGCGTCCGTCGCGCTAGACTCATAGCGATATGTGCGGTCGTTTCGGACTCTCGGACATAGAGCAGATGGAAAGACGCTTCGGCGTGGAACTCACCGAGGGGCTGGCCTTCGAGCCCACGTACAACGCTGCGCCAAGCCAAGATCTGCCCGTCATCATCCCCGCAGCCAGCGGAAGGACCCTTGTCTTGATGCGGTGGGGCCTGGTGCCCTGGTGGGTGCATGACGAGAAGATTGGCTACGAGCTCATCAACGCGCGGTCGGACCGTGGCAGACAACGGTCAAATCCCGCCCCGCTCGACCTCATCGAGCACGATCTCATCCGAGGTGCTGCCGTAGAGCTTGATGGTGCGCAGCGACTCATGCGTCCCAATGACCTGTGCCTGCTCGATCGTGCCGCCGTTGACCTCATGTAGCGTCTGAATGAATGGTTTGCAAGAATCTAGGTGGGTGGCCATGCAGCCAGAAAACCAGAATCGAGTAACAACGGCATTGGAGATTGAAGCGCTGGCACGAAGCAGGGACATGAATGAGATCAATGAGGCATCTCGTAGCGCGGAGCCGGAAGTCGTTAGGGACTTTGCGGAGAGAGGGATGCTTCGGTCCGGTGGCTTTGGTGAGAGTATCGCTGCCATCCACCGGGATAGGGCACGACAGATGGTTGACCGACAGATTGCCCAACGTGGGGAGAGCCTCAAGAAGGTCCCCGAACTGGGCACCAAAGAGCACTTCAAGTCTCTGCTCGATTCGGTACATTCGACCATTGAAGGGGTTTTCCGGTCCATCCCGGAGCATCTTCGTAATCGCGGCGCACAGGTTGCTCATGACGCCATCCACAAGAAGAGCGAATTCGAATGCGTCAACTTGAAGACACACGCCCAACGGAAAATCGAGATTCTTAGACGGGAGCATGAGCTGGAGCGTGCGAAACAGGAGGACCCAATGGCTCCGCTAGAAGGAGGAGACAAGCGAAAGGTCTGGGTGGTTCACGGACGAAATCTGAAAGCCCGCGATGCGATGTTTGCTTTCCTACGGGCAATTGGACTGAAACCGATGGAGTGGGGCGAAGCATTGGCGCTCACGGGCAAAGGGACGCCGTAAACGGGAGAAGTTCTGGATCACGCCTTCGAAGAAGCGCAAGCGGTTGTCATCCTGATCACCGGCGATGACGTTGCGCGGCTGGGCACCCGGTACGTAGAAGCTAACGATCCTCCCGAGGAGGCTGAGCCTACACCACAAGCAAGACCGAACGTCCTTTTCGAAGCTGGCATGGCTTTCGGAAAGCACCCCGATCGAACGGTTCTTGTCCAGCTGGGACAAACACGCCCCTTTAGTGACGTAGTCGGGCGAAACGTACTCCACATTTCGGACGATCTAAAAAGGAGACAGGGTTTGGCTGATCGCTTGAGGACTGCTGGCTGCGACGTAACGACCGAGCACCGAACCGACTGGCACACAGCGGGTGACTTCGATGCAAGCAACGAATCTGCCGACGTGCACACTGAGGACGTGAGTTGGTGGAAAAAGCCCCGCAGCGGCCGCGCAAGCGACATGTGATTTTCTGAGGTACTGCGACCGTCCGCTGCTGAGCCCCGCGCGACACTCGTGCGCGTTGAAAACATGGTACTTAGGATGCTGCGGGAAGCCTTAGAGTGAATTTCTGCATGCATGCTGCTGGTGGGCCAATGCGCTCGACCTCATCGAGCGTGATCTCGTCGCTCGTGCGCTCGTAGAGCTTGGTGGTGCGCAGCGATGGCCTGGGCGTTCTCAATCGTGCCGCCGTACCTCATGTAGTCGGTAATGCCGGTGGCCCGGAAGGTGTGGCAGTTGGTGGTCGTGGAGATGCCGATTTTACCGCCGTCGCCGCTCAAAGCAAGGGGCTGAAGGTCTCGTCGATAGACCAACTGAGGCCCCTGGCAACGGCCCTGGAGAAATGCATCTCTGAGGCGGCGAAGCGCCCAACGCCCGACACCATGCCCGTTGCCCAGCTAGCGGCAGGGTGTTTCATCCTGATGGACGCGGACAAGGGGCACCGTTAGATCGTACTGCCCTGGTGTTGGGGCTGGGTGTCTGAGACCTGTTGGGGGAAATCGGGAGGCCGCCGGAGTGGGAACAGACCGTGCGGCGGGTCTTGTTCGATCACGGATGTCCGGACAGTAACACCGTTGTCAAGCCGAAAACTCCACAACCTTCGCCCGTGGGGACTGCCCGCAGTAGACTGCCCAAGCGTTCATCAGCCGTCGCCGCTTCTCGATCAGGTCGCCCCGCCGGTAGGCCGCCTCGGTCTTGTCGGCGAGCGTGTGTGAACTTGACAATGCCCTTGAGGTTCAGCGGCTCCGAGGTGTACAATCGCGTTGCCAGAAGAAGTACGGCGCCCGAAGGCAGAAGGGAAGTAAGGACAGAGACGGATTCGACATATGGAGACACCCACATGGAAATAAAACGCACTTCACCCGAGGAAGTCAAGCAATTGCTCGATTCTGATGAAGGTTACATGTATTTGGACGTTCGGACCATTCCGGAATTCGACGCTGGGCATGTTCCCGGCGCCAAGAACGTCCCTGTGATGGACCGGGATCCCTACGGTAGAATGCAGCTCAACCCGGCATTCGTGGAAATTGTGGAGGCCAATTTCGGTAAGGATGCCAAATGCATCACAGGCTGCCAGCAGGGTGGGCGTTCGATGAAGGCTGCCGAGCTTCTTCTAAGCAACGGATTCACCACCGTCGTTGACATGCGCGGCGGATTCGGTGGTGAGATTGACCAGATGGGGCAGCTTACCTACCCGGGCTGGTCTTCGCGAGGTCTTCCCACGACCACCGAGAGCGATCCTCAAGACCGATACGAAAACTTATCCGAAGCGCCCAAGGATACATAACATATTCCTATGGTTGGACACGGAGGGAGGGTGACGAACGACTCCGATAAAAAGTGGAGCGAGCAGATCTTCACACCAGTGAACCCAAGGCTCCTCTTCAGGACACTACTTCCCACAACTCGACTTCTGGAGCGCAATCATGCCAACCAGCAGCTCGAAGCCCAGTGCCTTAAGGATCGTAAGCGGCGCTTGCGGCGGCACACCGAAACGATTGAGGAACGTTTCGAGCGTGATCGTCAAGCATTGCTGCCTCTGCCGCCCACCCCCTATGACGCCTGCGACAAACGCACCACGCGGGTGACGTCGCTGTCGTTGGTGCGCTATCGCGCCAACGACTACTCGGTGCCCACACGCTACGGACATCGCCAGGTGTTGCTGAAAGGCTACGTCGATGAAATCGTGATCTGTTGTGGCAGTGAAGAGATCGCGCGTCACCGGCGCAGTTACGAACGCGAAGAGTTGATCTTCGATCCGCTGCATTACTTGGCGCTGCTGGAACGCAAGACCAACGCGCTCTATCAAGCGGCCCCACTGGCGGGCTGGGAATTGCCCGAACAGTTCGGATGCTTGAGAGGTTTGCTCGAAGCGCGGTTGGGCAAGCCGGGCAAGCGCGAGTACATGTTGCCGAGGCTGGACTGGGCTGCGGCGTGACCCTGCTCGGCTGCGAACCGAAACCACTTGACACCTTCGGCATCGTCCTGCGGAACGCCTTGGCCCTCGATGTACAACACACCGAGGCTATACTGGGCTTCGGCGTTACCCTGCTCGGCGGAGCGGATGAGATCGTCAAGCGCCGACCTTCCCTGGTCCTGGCCGCACGCCGTTAGCGAGCACAGCAAACAGGCAACCGCGAGCGCGATCCTCATGACGACAATTGTACTCCGACCGCAAACGCGCGCGCTGTCGAAAGCCGAGAGCGGCAGGCAAACGCGCAACCCAGCGACCGGCCCAGGCGGCCATTATAGAGGCACTGGTGCGGCGAATACTGCCAGGGCCGCCCGAGTAACGATAACCAACCACCGGGGGGCGGGGGCTTCGGTCCCCGCCCCTTCAGGCGGCTCCGCAAATACGGACACCAGGCGGCCACAACACTGATAGGCGCTTTGGAGCGGCTAGGAGAAATATCTGTATATTATTGATAGTTAATATGTTAAGTAGTGTCGTCGCAGGCGGGTAAGACTGGAATCCGGTGAAGATTGCTCACCGCGCCCAGCTGCAGCATGGTCAAGGCACGGGAGGAAGCCGCGAAGTTTTCTGGAATTTGGACGTTCGTCTGGTAGACGCCAACCATTCCGGCGAGCATGCCGGAAAACAGCACCGGCAACGGCTCGCTGCCCAGCCGGACCACCGGCGCTTGGCGTACAACGTTCAAACCCGCCTTCGCTTCGCCGTCGGCGAGTGTCGTTTCCCCCGGTCCCAGGCCCGAGCCGTAGATCTCGAGGTACTCGCCCGGAGCGACGCCGTTATCCTCGTTGACCGGACAAGGCCGGCCGGGGCGGAAAACACCGTCGGGGAAAATACCCGGCGCCAGCGTCGCCGTCGCGGCGGAAGCGGCCGTGCTGAGCACGCCGGCGCGGTACATCCTCACCTCCGGTCTGCCGGCTTGTGTGCCCCAGGGAAGCTGGCCGCGAATTTCGTGCCGGTCACTAAAAAGCACCGGCGCCGGGTCGCCCGCGACACAAACACTGATGGGTCCCAGATGGAAAGGCAGATGTCCCGCGCCGACCGAGCGTCCGTAGGAAGCTAGGTCCTGGCCGCGCAGTTGAAACAGGCCACCGGGCGAAAGCAGTGTCAGTCCTCCGGCCATGTTGACCGGGCCCGCTGGGGCGAGCTGGGGAGCGCGGCTTTCGGAAAACTCCGGCGGAGCCGCCCCCGCCCACAGTTCGGCAAGGGCGAAATAGGCGTCCCGGGGCCGCAGGCGGTCGAGGCCGGGGGTAAGAGTTCGAGTGACCTCGAACAAACCTGTCCAAGATTCGTGCAACCGCCCATCGGGAAAGCGCGAGTCAGCACGGCTCTCAGTGGTATGCTCATCCGGATCACCGCTCCGCCACCACTCATCCATGTAAGACGCAAAGATCCCGCCCATCAGACGCGACGCGGGAAGCGTGTGTTGCTCGATGATCTGGCTGCCGGCCAAGCGAGCCGCGGCGGCCTGC
The DNA here is from genome assembly GCA_965238045.1 of Bryobacterales bacterium. Classification (GTDB taxonomy): domain Bacteria; phylum Acidobacteriota; class Terriglobia; order Bryobacterales; family UBA6623; genus CBDEGU01. The sequence continues at coordinate 45,366 of CBDEGU010000009.1, forward strand.
GCGGCCGGATTCGGCTGGCCGAGGGTGTCGTCATACGCGTCGATGCCGAAGGCCGAGATCAATATGGGCTTCGAGGTGCGAGCGCTGAGTTGATTCACGAGCTGGTCCGCGCCGCCGCCGCCGAGATTGTGGACCGACCAAAAATCGAGTCCAGCCTGCTCGGGGTCCGATACGGTGGTTGTCAGCAGAACGGGCTCGCCCCCGAGTTCTCGCAGTGCCTCGGAGACCTCGCCGAGCAAAGAGAAAAAATCAGCCGGCGAACCGGCGAACTTGGAATTGTAATCGCGCGGGAGATCGTCGCCGAAGACGAATGCCATGAGACGCGGTTCACTCTTCCAGGAACGGGCATAGGCGATGAAGTCGGCGAGAATCCGGGCGCGCAGTTCGCGGCCACCGGCCGTCGCGGGCGACAGTGAGACCGGCGGATCATGGAAGCGGTCGAGCGGGAAGCCCGCAAGCCAGTAGAGACCGCTGGTTTGCAGGGTCGCCGCGAAAGCGCGATCTCCGGCTGGAACCATGGCGAGCGTGCGAATGGTGTTGGCGCCTAGCGCCTGGATGAGAGGAAAATCACGCGGATAAAGGCACGACGACGCAGCGAACGAGCCGGTCCAGCGACGGCCAATCGGCACATTGCTGTAGACGACGCCTTGGACGAAGAACGGCGCGTCACCGAGAAAAAGCCGGGAGTCGCGAATTTGAAAGCCGGCCTGTAGCGGGGCGGCGAGAACGCAGATGAGGAGAATCCAGCGGGCGAAGGTCCTCCCCCGAGAGTCGAAGCACATGACGGATCAGGGGATTTCTTTTCAGAATACGATAAATTGGCAGGAATAAGCAATCAATATGCTTAACGTCTAACGTCGCGGCCGGGTGGACGGCAAATCTTCCGCGCGGGCTCGAGCGCGCCCAACTGTGTGTGGGCGATCGGCGCCGCTGGAGCGGCTGGGTTCCAGGCTGGGCAGGACAGGCCCGGCCTTGTCTAGAGCAACTCGGAGACCGGCTCGCCGGTGGCGTCGTCGATCGAGTTGGCGATCTTGATGGGCCGGCCGACTGGGGTCATATAATGCTTGGTCCAGTCGATGCCCATGGCTTTGTAGATGGTGGCGAACAGGTCGCCGATGGTGACCTGCCGCTCGACGACGACCGCTCCCCGATCATCGCTCGCACCGACAACTTGACCGGTGCGAAGGCCTCCGCCGCCGAGAACCAGCGACCAGCAAGAGGGCCAGTGATCGCGTCCGAAATTGGGGTTGAGTTTCGGCGTGCGCCCGAACTCGCCCATCGCGACGACGATCGTAGAATCGTAAAGTCCCCGATCGACCAGGTCGTCGATCAGCGCCGAGAGCGAGCGGTCGAGCGGCGGGGTGAGGCGGTCGCGGTGACTCTTGTCGTTGTTGGAATGCGTATCCCACGAGTTGTCGTGATAGCCGGCGGCGTTGACGAAGCGAACGCCGGACTCCACCAGGCGGCGGGCGAGCAGCAGGCTCTGGCCGACGGAATCTTTGCCGTAGGCTTCCTTGGTTTTCTCTGACTCTTTCGAGAGATCGAAAGCGTTGCGCACGCCGGGCGCCATGAGCATTTCCCAGGCCTTCTCGGTGAAGGCATCCATCTTGGCGTGCTCCAGACTTTCGACGGTATTGCGATACTTGCGGTCCACGACCTTCAGGAAGGAACGACGGTTTTCGACATAGGCCGGCGCAAGGGATTTCGGCAAACTCAGATCGGCGACCTCAAAGTCGTCCTTCGACGGATCGGGAATCAGCATCGGCGCATAGTCAGGGCCGAGGAAGGCGGACTTGAAATAGTCTTGGTACTGACGGCTGCGTTCCCAGCGAGGCACGATGACGTAGGGTGGCAGCCCGTTCTGCGGACCCAGTTCCTTCGACACGATGGATCCGAGACTGGGAAACTGCATGGCCGGATTGTGGAGATGTCCCGTGGCGGCGTAGTGCACCGCCTGGGGATGATCGTCGCCGAACGAGCGAATGGAGCGGATCACCGCGAGCTTGTCCATTCGTTTGGCGAGGGCCGGCAGGAGCTCGGAAATTTGAATACCGGGAACGTTGGTTGAGATCGGACGGAACGAACTGTTGGTCTTCGGGTCCCAGGTGTCGAGCTGGCTGGGGCCGCCTTCCAGCCAGAACAGAATGCAGGCTTTGGCTTTGGGTGCGGTCTGCAACCGGGCGGATGAGGTGGCGGCCTCTAGCCTCAATGCCTGGCTGAGGTGCATGCCAAGAAAACCAAGCGACCCGGCGCTAATGAAAGCGCGGCGGTCGAATGCTTCTTGCGGACCGTACTGGCAGCCAATCCTGATCATTTCACAGTCCCCTTGTCTTCGATCCCGCGAAACCCGCGACTCGCGTGCGCTTTTCAGCTCCCTACTAGTTTACATCGGCAAGAATGCTGTTTGTGTCCTCGTGTCTTCATGTTCTCGTGCTCAGTGGTTCTCGGCAAACTCTCGTGAACTCAGAATGGCCCACTGGAGATCTTGTAGCGCCCGCTGGCGGGTTGGTGTCGCGGCGATGAGCGCCTTGAGGTCTCGAACTTCCTGTTTCGAAGGCGGACGCGACAGGGCGGTCAGGTAGAGTTCCTTGATGATCTTGGCATCACTTGTGTCGCGATGGTAGAGATCATAGACGCGGCCGCCCTCGGCCCAGAGCTTGTCGTTGTAGGTCGAGCCCGCGAGCATGTGCAGCGCCTGCGATAGTTTGGGCGTGGCGTCCCGTTCGGGCACCGAAAAGCGGTTGGGGCGTCCGTAGAGATCCAGGAACCGCGAATAGTAGATATCGGTTTCCTTCAGCTCAACGGCGCGCGTTCCCCGCGGGGCTTTCCCGCCCTTGCGGGCCGCGGCGCCTGGCAGGGCCAAGCTGAAGGTCTCGGGCACGCCGGTCACATCCGTAATCGCGTCGAGCAGAATCTCGGCATCCAAGGGCCGGGGCAGCGTGTGGGAGTAGTTCATGCGATCGGCCTGGTTGGTGTCGTTCGTAGCGCTCGATAGCTGATAGGTTCTTGAATTCACGATGAGTCGAATGAGGCGCTTGAGCCGGTAGCCATGGCCGGCGAAGTCCGTGGCTAGGAGCCGGAGCAGCTCGGGATGGCTTGGCGGATTGGTGCTTCGAAAATCATCGACAGGATTGACGAAACCGCGGCCGAAGAACAGGCTCCACATGCGGTTGACGGCCGCCTCGGCGAAATAGGGATGGGAGGTCATCCATTTGGCGAGTTCCCGCCTCGGGAACGTGTGCTCGGTGTAGGGTACGACCGTCCCGTCGAGCAGCGTCGGTTGGACCTCCTCGTGCGTTCGGGGGTGGATCACGCGCAACTCTCTGGGGCTGGCTACATCCGGGGCGACCTCCTTGCCTCCGGGATGGTCGAAGATGACCGAGGCCGGGTTTCCGCCGAGTTTAAACATCGGACCGAAGAAGGCGCTCAGCCCCCAGAATTGGTCCTGACTCCAGTTCTCGTAGGGGTGGTCGTGGCACTGGGCGCAATCCAGGCGGCGGCCCATGAAGACGCGCACTTCCTCACCCATCATGTCGTGGGCGGGCGGCAGCACCAGGTAGGGCAGGTAATGACGCGACGGAGCGCTGTAGCCCTGCGCGGCGATGCGCTCGCTGGCGACTTCGCTGTAAGGGCGGTCTCTGGCGATGGCGTCGCGAATCCACTCCCAATAGGCCTGGCTCCACTTGGTATTGATGCCCACCGGAAAGACGGCGACCCGGAACAGATCGGCGAAGCGGAAGGTCCAGTAATCGATATATTCGGGCGACGCGAGCAGCGTGTCGATGAGCTTCTCTCGCTTGCGCGGATCCCGGCTGGCGAGGAACTCTGTCACCCGCTTCCTCGGGGGCAGCCGGCCGGTGAGGTCGAGACAGACGCGCCGCAGAAACTCGGAATCGCTCGAAAGTTCCGACGGCACGATATTGAATTCCCTTAGCTTCGCGAAGACCTGCTCGTCGATGAAGTTGTTTCGCGGAACGCCGGGATAGTCAGGGCGAGCTTCGGCAATGACGCCCACGCCCGTTCGAGCGCTGCGTCCGGCGGCCTTGATCAGCACCGCCGTCTCGCCCGGCTTGCGGGCTTCGATCAGGCCGCTGGGGCCAACCGAGGCGACTGCGGAGTCGCTGGTTTCGTAGACCACCTGATGGGTGAAATCTTCCGTGTGGCCATCTGAAAAGTGCGCCGTGACGAGCAGCCGCTGTTCCTCGCCGGGCCGCAGAACGCTGCTGGCGGGAACGACCTTCAAGTCCGTCAATTTGGGCAGTTTCCCCGAGCCGTCATCACCGCCCTCATCACCATAGGGCGCTCCATTCTTGATCCAGTCCCGGATGACCTGGTAGTCGTCCGAAGCCGTGTCGAATCGCGGTCCGCCGCCATGCGCCACCTGCATCGTCGCCTTTTGCAGCAGCAGGCTCGTCTCGGGCTCGCCGGTATTGATGCGAGGCGTTTTGGGACCGCCGGACTCCGAGGTGAGAACCTGAAACACACCGCCCTCGACGATCCATTTATAGTCTTCGCGGGCGTGCAGAGCGTTGGCGGATAACTTAAATCCCGCCTGTCCCTTAACGCCGCCGTGACAACCACTCGAATTGCAACCGCGGCGGGTCAGGATGCCGCCGATATCACGGGCAAAGCTAAAGGGCCGGTCTTGCTGGGAACCCTCGACGCGAATCACAGCCTTGGCGGTGTTTCCGTCCACGCTCGCGGTCAGTTCGATCTCGCCGTCCGACTTGGCGAAGACTCTGCCAGCGTCGCCGAGACGAGCCGTCCCGTCCGCGGAAAGCGAGAATTCCGTTCGTCCGGTCAAGTCCCGCTCGCGGCCATCGGTGAACTTGCCGATCACAAGAAACTGTTGCGAGGCGTTCCGTCCCCGCAGAACCGCTTCGGAGGGAATCAGGCGCACCGCCACCAGAGAGGCGGCCTGAGTGGTGGCGCCTTTCTGGCCCCTTGTCCTTGAAGCGGCCGCGGACGGCGTAACGAGTGCCAGCGTCAGAATGAGCAACGCGATCGGACGCCAGTGCGCAAGCGAAGCGGTGTTAGAGTTGTCGGCGCCTTGTGAGATCATCGATCTTTCCCTGTTCGTTCCTTATTATCGCACTCATTCCCTGTGCGGCCTATTGCGCGGCCTATCGAACTTGCGATGGCGACTTCGATGCGTGCCCGGTGAGAAGCTTCTCCGGACGCACGACCATCACCAGCAATTCCTTCACCCGGATCGCCTCTCCGGCCCTGCCCCGCATCACCGGACGGGCCATGACGCGGACTCGTACCGGCAGGCGCGTCGCGGGCGCATCCCCATCCACGGCAAGCACGAAGGTAGCGGTGGTGGTCTTGGTCTGAAAACGTTCGATCTTGCCGGTACTGTTCGGGGGCGGCCGGTCAGGTTCCACTTCCGTGCCGGCAAAGGCTTCCACGCCTTCGGGCAGCCCTTCCACCGCTAGTGTGATCAACCCCTCGTAGCCTTCTTCTTGCGCGGTGACGACAGTCAGCTTGGCGGCCTCGCCGGCGACGAGATTCAGGTGATCGTCGGCGACGACAACCTCGCCCATGTGCGGCACGCGGGGCCGCACCATGACGCGGTACTTCATCTGGGAGTCACCGTAGTTGTAAGTAATGTCGCGAATTTCGAGAGTGAACGAACCGTCGCGAGGAAACGCGTAGGCGGTCTTGGGATGAATCTGCTTTGAGATAACACCGTTGGCGTTGACGCGCGAGAGAATATTCGTGAACGCCTCGACTCCTTCGGCGTCGACGACCCGCAGATAGGGATTCAAGAGCGGCAGCGTCTTCTCGGGCGTCTCGACTTCGAGCACGAGATGGTCACCCGCCTTGACGTCGAACTTCACGCGATCGATATCGCCCGGATGCTCGATCGCGCCCACCAGCAGCGCCGGGAGGGTGATCTCGCGCGGCCCGATGGGAAGGCCGGCTGGCTCGGCGTCCAGGTCAACAACCGGAACCTCGGCCGTCGTGGCCAGGGCGCCCGCCTTCGGATCACTCATCGCTTCTTCGATTTCCGAGGCCGAGGGAGCCAGCGACAAGACGGCTCGAGACCAAAGCCCCATCATGCGTGCCGGGTCGAGCTTGCGCGTCCAGGTGCGCTCCTTCCATTCCGGACGCTTGGCCTGGCGCGCCGGACGGGAGGATGCATCGTTGACGGGCTTGCCGGCATGTAGCTGATAGCCATGGTCGGGACCGCCCGCGCCGAGGAAGCCGCTGACGCGCACGAGATAGGTCCCCTTTTCCGAGAAGCGATACGTCAGCTCGGTGTCGTTCGTCAGTCCGGGATAAGGGACCGGTTCGTCGATAAACGCCAACCGGCTGGTTCGATCCTTGCTGAACCAGCTTCCGGTGATCTGATATAGAGTAATCGCCGGGTCGAGCGCGGCGGCGGAGAAAACCTCGAAGCGGATCTCCTCGTCTTTGCCCGCCTCGAACGAGTAGTAGTCAACCTCTCCTTGCTCGGCAATCATTCCGTTGATTACGATCGGGCGGTTCGGAATTTTGTGCGCCTCGGTAGGGAGGTCGTGAACCCCGTCTAATTCGGCGACCACCGGGTCGGCATGTACCCGGAACGTAAGCGGAGCGGAAATGCCGCCGGGTCCGATGAGCCGGATTTCGTGATTGCCGACATCGGCGTCTTCCGCGATGTCGAACCGCAGGGAAAGAATCTGAACTGGCGGCTTGGGCTTTTTCGTGTCCTTTTTCTTGCCAGCGGCGGGTTCGGCCTCGGCCGCTCGAACTGCTCCAACCTCTGCTGTCAGAGCGGGTGAGGCGGACCAAACCGCGTAGACCCCATCCAGCAGCCTCCCGCGAATTTCGGCGCCGGCGCGAGACGCCTGCTGGGCTCCGATCGGAAAGATCGAAATCAACTCCGGTTCGCCGGAGGGCGCGGACCGGCCCGCGGCAGGAACCAGCTGCGGCGCCGTCATTAGAAGACACAGGAGCAGCAGCAGCCGGCAACCCGGCGATTCCATCTCCATCCACAAGGAAAACAAAGACATCACCTGTTGAAAACAGTCTACATCAACCGTGCGCGTGCCTTCAGCGAGCCTGGATGATCAGCTTTCGCCGAAGAGTTTTTTTACGGCCGCGGCGAGTTGTCCGACCCGAAAGGGTTTGAAAAGCATGCATCGAATCCCTATCTCGCGCGCTTGCTCTTCTGTGATCACCGCAGTGTTGCCTGTGATGAGCATGATCGCGATATCGGGCCGCGCGGCCATGAGTTTCTTGGCCAGTTCGATGCCATTCATGTCCGGCAGGTTGATATTGGAGATGACTCCGTCGAAGGCCGAGGGGTCCTGCTGGAATTCGCCCAGCGCCTCCTGGCTTTGAGAGAAGGACCGGACTTCATACCCCAGTTTTTCGAGAAGCAGCCCAGTGGTCTCGATCAGCGACTGCTCGTCGTCGACGAATAGGATACGTCTCCGGCTGTTGGGGTCCTGTTCCACGGTGGTTACTTGTGCGTGTTCTTCGCTTCAGGTCGCCGCCGGTAACCGGCGCGGAACTCCCGTGATCGTCGGTTCGATTTCATAGGCGCTTCCGGCCTTATCCGGCGACGTGCGAGCATCCGAAGCGAGATGACTGGCTGGTCGCCAGCGTCTAGCAGGTCTCGCTGAGGCCCGCAGGACTTGGCACGCTGAACGACTCCATCTCTATCATAACAAGCCGATTGCTAGAGCACGACTGCTGTCTTTCCCGAAGATGGCCGTCTTGATGTCCTCCGGCGCGATGACCGCGCTGCGACGGTCGGTGGCCCCGACGGTGAGCATGGCACTGTTAGTCTCGGCGCGGTCAATGTCAGCCCGTTGTCGCCGAATGAGGCACTCGAACCGTTTCTCCGTCCGCGGGCAGCCGGCTGATAGGGGCGATATCGGGCCGGGATCCTCGCAGGGTATCAGCCCAAGGAGGCTGGATGACACTGTTGCCTTGTCCGCTTGCCTATTGCGTCCGTCGGGCTTCCCGCGAGAGTCCCCGCCATAGTTACCGAGCCGTCGATCACGTCGTAGAAGTAGGGTTCGCTTGCGGTGCCAGGGCCACGGCCAGTCACTGTGCCGAAATAGATGCGGCGGTGCAATTTGTCGAAACCAAGATCGTTCGGCCCGAATCCATCCGGATCTAAGCCCGTGTCGGCGAGCAATGCTGAACTGCAATCCGAGGTATCGATCACATCGATGTCGCCGTCCACCAGTAGCTAGCGTGCGCCAAACGCTTGGGTCTGCATCGCTTGCGCTTGGCGCGGCTGCTAGGCTGCTAACCGACCCCGGGGTGTCTGGCGCGCGAGGAATTTCATGCTGGCCGCGCACAAAGAGGCGGGTTGATGTAGAATCTTAGGATCCAGGGCCGCGCGGGCTGTCGGTGCTGTGTCGCGGCTAGCCGGTGGTTTGAGCCCCCAGGTGGCCACACGGCAAACAGGGGAAGGATTCGTCATGCAACTCAACAAGGATCAGCTGCTCAAGGCCTATCGCGACATGAAGACGATTCGCGAGTTTGAAGAACGGCTTCACATCGAATTCGCTGCCGGTGAAATTCCAGGTTTCGTTCATCTCTACGCGGGCGAGGAGGCGGTTGCGGTCGGCGTCTGCTCGCATTTGAACGAGCAGGACAAGATTGTCAGCACGCACCGCGGACATGGGCACTGCATCGCCAAGGGATGCGATGTCTACGGAATGATGGCCGAGATTTTCGGCAAGAAAGACGGCCTTTGCGGCGGCAAGGGGGGATCGATGCACATTGCCGATCTCTCTCGCGGCATGATGGGCGCCAACGGCATCGTCGGCGGCGGGCCGCCGCTGATTTGCGGCGCGGCGCTGGCGGCGAAAACGCTTAGCACGAAAGGGGTGGGCGTGGCCTTTGTCGGCGACGGCGGATCGAACCAGGGCACGACGCTCGAGAGTCTGAACCTGGCCTCGGTCTGGAAGCTGCCCTGTGTCTTCGTGGTCGAAAACAACGGCTATGCCGAAGCGACATCGAGCAAGTACGCGGTCGCCGGGGCGGACATCTCGGCGCGTGCGAAAGGATTTGACATGCCGGGCGTGACGGTCGACGGACACGATTTCTGCGCTGTGCATGAGGCCGCGGGAGAGGCCATCGACCGGGCTCGGGCCGGCGAGGGGCCGACTCTCATCGAATGCAAGGTGAATCGTTACTTCGGGCACTTCGAGGGGGACATGCAAACGTACCGCGGCGACGGTGAAGTAGAAAAGATCCGCGGCGAGCGTGACTGCATCGAGAAGTTTGCCCGCGCGCTGACGTCTTCGTCGCTGGTCGAGCCCGCGGAACTTGCCCAGATTGACGAGGCGGTCAAGGCATTGATTGATGACGCGGCCGAGCGCGCCAAGAGCGCGGCGGAGCCGGCCGCGGAAGATCTGCTGACTGACGTGTATGTAGCCTATTGAGGCCGCGCGGTCTCGGGAAAGATCGTGCGTTGAAGACAAGGAAGGTTTCCGATGGCGAGGACAATCAGCTTTCAGCAGGCGGTCGCCGAGGCCTTGGCGCAGGAGATGCGCCGCGATCCCTCGGTCATTCTCATGGGGGAGGACGTTGCGGGCGGCAGCGGCGCCGACGGCGAGATGGACGCCTGGGGCGGTCCGCTAGGCGTTACCAAGGGACTGTGGTCGGAATTCGGCGACCGGGTGATGGATACGCCGATCAGCGAGTCGGCGTTTATCGGGGCCGCGATTGGGGCGGCGACGGCCGGGCTGCGTCCGGTGGCCGAGCTGATGTTTGTGGACTTCATGGGTGTTTGTTTCGACCAGATTTTCAATCAGGCCGCGAAATTCCGGTACATGTTCGGCGGGCGCGCCGTTACGCCAGTAGTGATCCGAAGCATGATCGGCGCGGGTTTTCGCGCCGCGGCGCAGCATTCGCAATGCCTGTATCCTCTTTTCACGCATATTCCCGGACTCAAGTGCGTCGTGCCTTCGACGCCGTATGACGTCAAGGGACTGCTGATTCAGGCGATTCGCGACGACGACCCGGTCATGTTTTTCGAGCACAAGCTGCTCTACAAGACCGAAGGCGAAGTGCCCGAGGAGTCCTATGCCATCCCGTTTGGCGAGGCGAATATCGTGCGGGAGGGGGACGACGTGACGGTAGTTGCCTTGGGGCGAATGGTGCATAGGGCCGCCGAGGCCGCCGATCAGTTGGCGAAAGACGGCGTCGGTTGCGAGCTGATCGATCCCAGAACGACCTCGCCGCTCGACGAGGATACGATTCTGGAAAGTGTGGAGAAGACCGGCCGCCTGGTGGTGGTCGATGAAGCCTCGCCGCGCTGCAATATGGCGACCGACATTTCGGCGCTGGTTGCCCAACAGGCTTTCGGTGCGCTGAGCGCGCCGATCAAGATGGTTGCGCCGCCGCATACGCCCGTGCCGTTCAGCCCGGCGCTGGAAGACCTGTATGTCCCCGACGCCGCGAAGGTGGCTTCGGCAGTGCGCGAGGTGATGGCGCACTAGCGATGAGCGTCTCTGGAATCCACCCATTGCTCATGCCCAAATGGGGTCTGGCGATGGAAGAGGGCAAGATCGTCGCCTGGCTGGTGGGAGAGGGCGAAGAGGTCGGGTCGGGGACCGAAGTCGTCGAAGTCGAAACCGACAAGATTGCCGGCGGGCTTGAGACCACCGAGGCGGGCATTCTGAGGCATGTCGCGCGCGTTGGCGAGATGGTTCCGGTGGCCGCGTTGGTCGGCGTGATCACCGATGCGTCGGTTCCGCCGGCGGAAGTGGACGCTTTCGTTGGCGAGTTCCAGGCGAAGTTCGCGCCCGAGAACGCCGATGGCAGGGTTGATGCCGCTGCTGATGCCGGACCCCAGTTCATCGATGCGGCCGGCCAGAAGCTTCGTTATCTCAAACTGGGCGGAGAGAGCGAGGAAGGCGGGCAGCCGGCGCCGGCGATTCTGCTGCACGGCTTCGGAGGCGACCTCAACAATTGGCTTTTCAATCACGGCGTCCTAGCCTCGGGGCGCGCGGTTTACGCCCTCGATCTTCCCGGCCACGGCGGCTCCTCCAAGGATGCGAGTACGGGAAGTTTAGACGGCCTCACCGGGGCGCTGAACGCCTTTATGGATGCCATCGGCGAGCCACGCGCACACTTGGTTGGTCACTCGATGGGCGGAGCGGTGGCCCTCGATTTCGCGTTAACTCATCCCGAGCGGGTGGCTTCGCTCGTGCTGATCGCACCCGCGGGGCTGGGCCCCGAGATCGACGGCGATTATATCGAGGGCTTCATAGCGTCGGAGAGGCGGCGGGACCTCAAACCGCACCTGCAAAAGCTCTTCGCCGATCCGGCGCTCGTGAATCGTCAACTGATCGACGACGTTTTGAAGTACAAGCGCCTCGACGGCACAGGCGCGGCCCTCAGAGCGATTGCCGGCGAGCTATTCCCCGGAGGGCAACAGGCCATCGCCTTGCGTGACAGGCTCGCCGATTTGGCGACCCCGGTGCAAGTGATTTGGGGGGCGGCCGATCGCATCATACCGGCCGCTCAGGCCGAGGGGCTTCCCGAGACCATTGCAACCGAGGTGATCGCCAACGCGGGACACATGGTACAGATGGAAGCCGCGGCGGCGGTGAATCCCCTGATCGCCGGTTTTTGGAAACGCACGCGCACATAGGTGGCGCGAGCCGGTTGTGGGGCACTCGCAACGCGCCTGCGTTGGGTATCGCCCCCCTGGTCCGCTTTGGTCCGCAAAACGGTCCACAAGATCGACCGGGAATGGCCCCTGGGCGTCACTCCTGGCGCAATTCTGCTAGGAGCCGTACGCGTAAGTCGTTAATAAATATATGGGGAGGTGGTAGGCTCGGCGCGATTCGAACGCGCGACCTGCCGCTTAGGAGGCGGCTGCTCTATCCATCTGAGCTACGAGCCCTTGACCGGCGACTGGCACGAGCCAGCGTGTTGCTTCATTTTACCGGACCGGGTCCCTTGCCCGGACCCCTTCGATTTGTGCTGGATCGCGCTTGCGTGGACGATCAGCCGACGAGAGAGAGCGAGCCTGTCCCCGAAATACCGAACGGCGGAAGAGGATCGAGCGGTCTGGGTTGCCTGCGACTCGGCGTTTGATATTTGGCTGGACGGCGGACTAAGCGCGACGGGGCGGGGAAGGATTGCCCCGGCTACGGTGATACAATGTGGAACTTCTAGGGAGCGCCAGCGATGTTTTCTCGATTTCGAGCCAGTCTGTTTTGCGGACTTCTTCTGCTGCCGGTGATCGCGCCGGGCCAGGCCAGCAAAAACATCGTCGTCATCTCGGCGGGCGGCGGCGACTATCTTTTTGCTTGCGGTGGCACCCTGGCGAACTTCATTGACCAGGGCTACACCGTCTACGTCATCCAGACCGGCAACGACGAGAAGGATTCGGTCGGGCTCGGCCCGGCGGAAACTCGTTTGGTTAACAACGAAGACGCCGAGAAAGCCGCCCGCATGCTGGGCGTGAGAGAGATTCTCAACATCAACGACAAGAGCGGGGAGCTGGCGCAGAATTCGACAAACGAGATGCGGAATCATTACTCGGTTCTGATTCGGCACTGGAAGCCGCAAAAAATCTTCCTGCCCGACCCCTACATCCACTATGAACCGGACTGGGATCAGTTCTTCACCGGACGAGCCGCGGAGGAGACCAACTATAGCAATGGTGGCTACTTTCTGCCCGAGGCGACCCGAGTTGGTCTTGCCCCGCGCGGCGTTCCGGAGACCTACTATTACGCCACCTACCGGCCCTATCGTCCCGGCGAAGGCGGGCATGGCTCGGCGAAATTCATGCCAGTGGACATTACCAAGAACTTCCACCGCAAAGTGGCGGCGATTCAAGCACTGCGCAACCGCAACGGCCGCTATGCCCGGCACGTGAAGGCGCGCCTCGAGATGGCGGGCAATCCGTCCTCGCTGTTGCATGAAATCACTGAGTCGTCGACGCGCGCGCTGATCGCGGCCTTTGTCGAAGAACTATCGGCGGCGATCGGCGGCAAGCACGGGTTCCGATACGGCGAAGAATTCAACTACCACGGCCGGGCGCCGGGAGAGGAGTCTGCTCTGCCACCCTGGATCGAAGAGCGGGCTAAACCGATCGAACGGTAAAATATCGAGCGGGGAAAGAAGGTTTTTTGATGCGTCCGGCCCGACTCCCGCCACGGGCCGTTAGGCCGCGCAAGACTTCTTCATCGAAGCGGCCACGGCCGAAATCATGCCTTCGCAATTGCCGATCTTCCATATCGTATGGAAATCAAACTTTTGCAGACGGGTTTGTGGCAGGATGAAGAGCAACGGACTTCTAGGAGGATACGCATGACATCGATGAATCGAAGGGATTTCTTGGCGACCGGAGCGGCCTCGACACTGGCTGGCGCGAACGCGGTGTCCGCGGCTGGAGCGGCGAAAGTGTCGCTCGGCCCGGAGGCAGACCGCCACGTCTACTTCACCGGCGATGGCGTGCCGCTGAGTCCGCGACAGTGGTCCGTGCTGCTCGAGCAGATCACTGCCCAAAACGAGTTTTCGCTCGACAGCTACTCGGTCGGCGGTCCGATCGCGGCGATGGAAGAGAAGTTTGCGCGATTGCTAGGCAAGGAGGCCGCGATTTTCTTTGGGTCTGGCACACAGGCCAACCAGATCGCCGTGCGAACCATCGCCGGCTCGGACACGAAGGTCCTTGTGCCGCGCGAGAGCCACTATTACGCCGACTCGGTCGACTGCGGGCCCGTGCTGAGCAATCTGAACTTGATTCCGCTCGGCTCGGGCCGGGCGACCTTCACGTTCGAGGAGGTCAAGAAGGAAGTCGAATGGGCGGCGGGCCTGCGCGGCGAAGTGCCGATGGGCGCGATCATGATCGAGTCGCCGGTGCGCCGCAAGAGCGGCGAGGTGTTTGACTTCGGCGAGATGAAGAAGATCTGTTCCTATGCCCGCGAGCAGGGGGTCCGGACGCATCTCGACGGCGCGCGGATGTTTCTGGCCGCGCCCTATGCGGGAGTGACGGTTCGAGAGTACGCGGATCTGTTCGACACCGTGTATGTTTCTCTGCACAAATATTTCAACTCCGCATGCGGCGCCATCGTCGCCGGAGACAAGAAATACATCGAGCCGATGGTTCATACCCGGCGCATGTTCGGCGGGGCGTTGCCGAAGTCCTGGATGTTTGGGGCCGTCGTGCTTCACTACCTCGACGGGTTCGTCGAACGGTATCAAGCGGCGGTTGATAACACGGAGGCCTTGTGGAAGAAGCTCGACCAGCATAAGAGCTTCCGCGTGGAGCGGATTCCCAACGGTTCGAACATCGTGGCGCTGCACATGAAAGCCGGCCCGAAGCAGGTGGCCGCGAAACTGCTGGCCAAGGGGGTTACGATCTCAGGCGGCGGCAAGGCCACGAGGGGAGGCTGGCATCGGGTTCTGCTGCGGGTGAACGAGACTTCGAACCGTCGTCCGGCCGCGGAACTGGCGAAATGGTTTGCCGAGGCTGCTGGCTGAGGGGCAGGGGCGGAAACACGAAATCCGAGGCGATTCCTTGTCCTTTGTTCTCGCGGGAGGGGAGGGACAGGACGTCCGGCATCAGGCCCGGCAGTAGCTTGATTCGGCTGGGGCTTGGTAGACGACTTTCAGCTCCGGGGTCTCAAGGCGATGCGCCGCCTGTCTTGATTGCAAGCAGGCTTCGAGCATGCCGCTGACGATGAGCGTGCGCTCGACCGGATAGGGAGCTTCTCCGGTTTCGAACATCCGCTCGACGCCGTTGACCAGGCACGCCGAGTAGGTGACATTCGGTGTGGGCGAGAGGAAGAACTGGATCGCTTGCGGACCTTGCATGCCCTTGACTCGCGCCGCGAACGTGAAATCTCGGACCGCGCCGTTGAGCATGAGCAGCGTCGTCTTCAGTCCGTCATTGTGTTCGATGAAATAGGCGGCGGGTTTCTTGACGAGTTTTTGTATCCCGCCCGAGCCCGCCAGATCCTGTGTGCGTCCGTCATTGATGGTGAAACCTTGCGGCGAGTCGCTTCGTGAGATCGCGGAGACGAGTAAATCGTTTGGCCAGCGGCCCGCGTCCCCGGCCTTCCAGACCGCGCCGCCTTCGATCATCTCGACGGCCTTGACGCCGGTCTCGCCGCCCTTGCGCCGCTCGATCATGCACTGCATGGCTTCGAGCGCATGGTAGTCCATGGCGTCGGAGCCGCCGACACCGACCATCAAGGCGTCCTCGATTTCACAACCCAGCGGAAGCTCCAAGTCGGGCAGTCGCCACGTTACCGGCAGCGAGGAACCGGCCAGCATCGGGAACCCAAGGCGCTTCGAATCCGCGACCATCTCAGCGGCCTTCTTAAAGCTGTAGGAGAGATGCTTGTCGTTGTAGACGGGGACGGCGCGGCCATCTTCCTCGAAAACCTTGACGCATTCCTTGAAAAACTCGTAGCGCGGATACAGTTTCTGGCCCAGCTCGTTGCTGGGGTACTCGCCGTGCTCGCCGATCAGCAGAACCGCGTCGCAGGCGATCTTGTCGCCGCCGCAACGCAATGCCTCGGCGATCGACGGGTAGACGCCGAAACCGAATTCCTTTGCGCGCTTTTCGCTCTGGTCACCCTCGGGTTTCTGGTCGACGAACAGAGAGACGATCTTCATGTTCGGCTTGCGCCATTCCCCTTCGTAGGGATAGCCGACCAGGAAGCGGTCGGCGATATGCTGAGCGTGTGAGAGATAGCGATAGATCGTCGTGATGACGGCAATGCGTTTGGGCTCGGCGGGCGGTTCCTGCTTCGCGCAAGAAGCAAGAGCCGCCGCGGCGGCGGTTCCGAGAAAGGCGCGGCGGGTGATGTGCCGGATTACTCGATCAGATAGCCGCACGTGCTTCTCCAAAACCTAGGTTCTCCAAAATGTGGACTTCTCGGCGGGCTGATACGAGACCGCCAAATGCGGCGTGTCGAGACGTTTCCCTTCTTGGTAGAGGCTCTCGACGCCTGCCGCCGTAAGGCCGGTTGTCAGCAGCGTGCGCTCGACGGGATAGGTTGGTTTGCCGCTGAGGAACATCTGCTCGATGTTGTTGACCAGCGGCGAGAAGAAGTTCGCCAAACTGGTTCGCGCCGGCGGCATGGGCAGATACATCTGCGTCGAGAGCGGTTGTGCGCGTCCTTCCAGCTCCGCGGCGAAATTGAAATCCTCGACAAGTCCGCTCAGCAGCAGCATGGTGCATTTGAGGCCGTCGAGATGTTCGTAGTGATAGGCGACGGGGCGACGGACGATTCGCTTCATCGACTCGATCGTCGGGAAGTCGTCATTGAACCCCTCGCGTGACGGAGTCAGGGTGTGGCTTCGGCAGAGCGCGGCGTTCATCAGACGATGGGACCAGACTTCTTCTTCGTAAGCCTTCCAGAAATCATCGCCGCGATACGCCTGTATCCACTTGACGCCGCTCTCGCCGCCCTGGCGGCGTTCGACCATGCACTGGATGGTCTCGAGCGCGTGAATGTCGTAGCCGTCCGGGCCTCCGTAGGCGACCGAGACGGCTTCACGCACCTTGGCGCCCGCGGGCATTTCGATGGAGGGCGTCCGCCAGGTGACCGGCAGGCTCGAGCCGGCCATGAAGGGGAAGTTCATCTCCTTCGCGGTGTCGTACATCTCCTTCGCCCAATCCCAGTTCCACGACAGGTGCTTGTCGTTGAAGACACGACAAGCCCGGCCGCTGGCGCGGAACACCTTCACGATCTCCTGGAAGAATTCGTATCGCGGATAGAGTTTTTGGCGTTTCTCGTTGCGTGGATAATCGCCGTGCTCGCCGATCAGCAGCACCCCGTCCACCGCCAGCTTGTCGCCGCCGAGCGTGAGCGCCTCGGCGATCGAGGGATAGATCTTCATCGACGGAAAGCGCCGGGCGCGATCCCGGCTCAGATCGCTGTCACCCACTTGGTCGACAAAGAGCGAGACCAGGTCCATCGCCGGACGGTGATGGGCGCCGTTCCAGCCGTAGCCCTCAAGAAAACGATCGACGAAGTGCTGGGTGTGGGAGTACTTGAAAAATACAGTTGAGACGCAGGCGATCTTGGGGCGCTTTTGCGCCAGCGCGGTGGCCGCGAAGGGAAGGGGCAGCGTACCGAGGAGAAACTGTCGTCGAGTCGCCATAGTCGCCATCCTTTCGGTTGAACCGGGAGCCGATTCGGCCCAAGTATATCACCACGCGCGGGCCGCGCGGCCAAGCGTCTCGGCTGGGCGTCTCGATTCGAAATGAGATGGGGCAGCGGGGTGCCCACCGGCTGGCCCGGAACCAGCGGCCCGTCGGCGGATACTTCCCTGCGGGGTTATTTCGCTTCGGTAATCGTGACCGGATTTACGAGCTCGAAGCTCAGCACCGATTCGGCGCCGATCACGGCCGCGTCGCCGCGGGTGGCAAGCACCGCGCCGCCACCGGCCCCGGCGCCCACCGCCGCGCCTTTCGCGGCTCCTTTGCCGCCGCCTGCCACCGCGCCGATCACCGCACCGATCGCGCTGCCGATACCGATTTTCTTGGCGTCTTCTTTCTTGCTGGATTTCGCTTCGATGCCATAGCCGCCCGTCTGTATGTCGATTTTCTGTCCGTCGGCTGTCTCAATCTGAGTCAGCTCAACGACCATGCGGGCTCGCCCCTTGACCCGTCCGCCTGCATTCGATTCGACAACCACGCCGCGCACGTTCGCGCCCTTGGGGGCGATCACCCAGGTACCTTCGACAATCGGTGTTTCGAGACTGGCCGCAAAGTTTTCGCCGGACTTGACGATCTTCGTCGACAGAGTATTCATGGTGCGGATCGTAATCGGCGTACCGGCGGCGAGCGTCACGCTCCGCGCCCGGGGTTTCGCCGGCACGCTGGAAGCGGCCGGGCTCGCGGAGGATGCTTCTCCTCCCGCGGCGCTCTCGGCGGTTCCCTCCTCCGGCGCCGCGCCTTGTTGACATCCGGCCAGCAGGAGCGATGCCGCCACCGTCAAGATTCCTATGGTCCATTTATTCTTTCTCATCGCAATCTCCTCCTGCCCTCTCCCACGCCCTATCCCACAAGCAACTCTGTGACCCATTGTACGTTAACGTACGTCCGGGACCATTAAGTTGTTTTGTTTCCATCGCGGTTGGGAATCACCCGAGATCACGATCGGGGACGGGCTGCCAGGCAGGAATGACTCGCCCGTGTCAGAATTGCGCAGGCCGGCGAGAGGCGTCAGCGCGCCGGTACATCCGGGCGGTTCTGTGTCAGAAGCGTCGGTCCGCCGGATTCGAGAAACTTCTGAAACTCTCCGACGTCGCGGGTCCGGCCCGCGAACTCCGCCACCAGTGATTCATCTGGGCGCAGGATGAGATAGAACGGAATGGCGGTGCTGCCATAGCGCAATTGCAACTCTTGGTTCAACTCAGTCACATCGTCGTGGCCGTCGGTGTAAAGCTCCAGCAAGACCATATTCTTCGTTAGAGCGACGATGTCCGGCTCGGTGAACATGTTGTATTTCATCCATTTGCAGTTCGAGCAGGAATATCCGGTGAAGGCGACCAGCAGAGGTTTTCCGCTCGCTCGGGCCTGGGCCAGCGCGCCGGAGTAGTTGTCCTTCAGCCAGGCCGCTTTCCCGCCTTCCGCGCCGGGCGCCGTGGCCACCTGCCAGCCCGAGTATTCCAGAGGCGGAATGTAGGCATCGAGTTCGCCGAGCCGTCCGCCAAACATACCCGGAGCCAGGCTCAATGCACAGATGAGAAACACCGCGCCAGCGCCGAACCTGCCCAAGCCAATCGGAGCATTCGCCTCGCCGATTTCATCCGAGAACCGGAACATGCCCAGCAAGTAGAACCCCCCCAGAGCCAGCAGCACGATCCAGATCGAGAGAAACCGTTCGCGCGTCAGGATCTCAAGCTGGTACATCATGTCGACATTGCTGAGATACTTCAACGCCGCCGCCAGAATGATGAACGCCATCGTCTTCTTGATGCGTCCTAGCCAGCCTCCGCTCTTGGGAAGCCGTCCAAGATAGGACGGAAACATTGCCAGGAAGAAGAACGGCAGCACCATGCCG
The DNA here is from genome assembly GCA_965238045.1 of Bryobacterales bacterium. Lineage (GTDB taxonomy): Bacteria > Acidobacteriota > Terriglobia > Bryobacterales > UBA6623 > CBDEGU01. Next base: position 64,361 of record CBDEGU010000009.1, read on the forward strand.
CTCGAAAACATCGCCATCCCGAAGATGGGCCAGCCCATCCCGCCCTGAAGCGAACCGGCGAGCAAGGTGCCGACGAACGGTCCGGTGCAGGCGAACGAAGCCAGCGCGAAGACGAGTCCCATCAGGAGCGTTCCGATGATGCCGCCGCGAGACGACATCTGATGGAGTGAAGTGAGCGCGCTGCTCGGCACCGTAATCTCAAACGCCCCGAAAAGGCTCGCCGCAAAGACGACAAAGATGCCCGCGATGAACAGGTTTACCCAGACGCTCGACGCCAGCTGCACGGTGCCGAATGGACCCATGACCACCGACACGAGCGCGCCCAGTCCCGTGAACAGCACGACGACCCCCAGGCAGAAGACGCTGGCTTGCACGATGGAGTTCCGGCGTGATCCAGTGTCGGTGCTCACGAAGTAAGACATGGTGATTGGAATCATCGGGAACACGCAGGGTGTGAAAATTGACACAAGCCCGAAACCAAAGGCGAGGAACGCAAACTGGATCAGCCCTTCCGATCCGGCCGCCTTGCGGGACCCGGACACCCCGGAGAGAGTCTGGCTGTCAGGCTCGGGTTTAGGCGCCGGTTTGGCCTCGGCGTAGTCGTCGGGGATCACGGGCGAGGCATCTTCGGCCGCGGCCGAGATGGTCAGAGTCGCCCGTACTTCCTTGCGAACGGGCCTGAGACAGACCTTGTCATTGCAGGCGGAATAAAACGCTGAGGCCTCCAATTCGTACTCCGCCGCGGACACACCTTCGTTCAGCTGGATTTCGGCCAGGAAGTCCACTTTGTCGTGGAAGAACTCACTGTCCATTTCGAAAATCGGGTCGTACTTGCGCTCGGGCTTGGGCTGGAAGAAGTTCGCCGAGGCCACGGCGGGCGATTCCGCTAGAGCAAGCTTGGTTGGCGGTGGCCCGCCCAGAGGACCGCCAATGGGCGTTGTGGGAGCGTAAAGCCGCCAGCCTGGCTCAATCGTGGCCGTGAACCGGCCGACCACGCGGTCACCGGACTTCGCTTGCGCCGGGTCCAGTTGCAAGCTCCACTGCACTGGATCGAGTCCGGGTTTCTTCGCGCGGGTCTGTGCAGGCAGCCAAGCTTCGGACACCAGCAAAACCGCAACCAGGAGAACCCATGTTCCCGGCAGAGGCCATTGATGCGTCTGTTTGCTTTTCATGACAGGTCTATTGTTTTATTCGCCGCGAAAAGCAAATTCGTTATCATCGCCGGATCCTATTTCCCCTCAGTCTACACCCTCGGACCGTTTGTCTCGCCCGGTCTGGCACCCGGTTTGGCGAACGGGCCGCGCCAACTGTTTTGCATACAACGCCGGGTTCCCTCTACTCTTGGGAATAGCTTTGGACGCCGACGCGGCGAGATCCCGAAGCGGTCGCGTTCTTTGCGCAACTGCTGGAGCAGGCCAAAGACATTGCCGGCTGGTAGAGGGACGCCGATTCGTACTTCCGCCCGCGCGAGCCCGGTAAGATAGAGCATTCGCGTAGCCGCCCGGTCCGTCATGCGTATTCACGTTCTGTCGTTATCGCCGATGTCCGAAGCTCAGAAGGAGCGAATCAGCGCTCTGGGCGAGCTTCACTACCACGACGAGGTACTTGGGGATGCGACGATGGGCGAGCGCTGCGGGGGCGCGGAGATCTTGATCATTACGCCGCGCATTGCGGTGGATATTATTCCGTATCTCGATGGCTGCCGGTTTGTCTCGGTGCAGGGCGCCGGAGTGGACGGGCTGGATTTGCCGAGGCTTCGGGAACAAGGGATCGTTGTTTCGAATGTGCCCGACTTTTGCACCGACGCGGTCGCCGAACATGCGTTCGCGCTGCTGCTGGGCGTCGCCAAGAGAATCCAGCAGGGGCCTGCCCTGCTGCGGGAAGGCGGCTGGTCCTCGGCCCTGGCCTATTCAACCTCTGGGCTCAGGGATAAGACGATGGGGCTATTCGGGTGCGGCAAGATCGGAAGCCGCATCGCCGAGATTGCGCGGGCATTCGGCCTGAGCGTGCGGTCGGTGGTCGGCGACCCGGCGCGCCCCAGGACCGTGCCCGTGGTTGGGTTTGAGACCTTGCTCGCCGAAAGCGATTTTATCGTCCTGGCCGCCCCGGCGAACCGCTCCACGAGGGGCATCTTCGGCCGGGCGGCCTTCGCGCGGATGCGGCCCGGAGCCATTCTCATCAACATCAGCCGCGCGTCGCTCATCGACCAGGCGGCCCTGCTCGACGCACTCGACGAGGGACGCATTGCGGGCGCCGGCATCGACGTCTTCGCGCCGGAACCGCCGCCACCCGATGATCCGTTGCTTCATCACCGGAAGGTGCTCGTCAGCCCTCACGTGGCCTGGGGAACCGCCGATGCCCTGGAGAGGCTGCTGGACCTCAGCATTGCCAACGCCGAGGCGTTCGTCGCGGGCACGCCGGTGAATGTCGTCACTTAGCCGGCACTTCGCGCCGTCACTTAGCGGGGGATGGCCAGCGAGTGGCCTGGGCCGCTGCTCAGGTCTGGCCGAATTTTTTCTTCAGCCCTTCGGCGAATCTCGCGACATCGATCACGAACCGTTCGTGCGTGCCTTTCCCGATAACCTCTTGTTCATCGGTCGCCTCCACATCGAAGATGATTTTTCTCCCCTCAATCGCGCGGACCGTGGCCCGGTAGGTAATTTCCGCGCCCGCCGGCGTCGCTGCCAGGTGAGAGACGTTCACATGGGTTCCTACCGTATCCTGGCCCTGGGCGAGATGCGGCAGCACGGCGTCTCTGGCGGTGAATTCCATGCGGCTGATCATGGCCGGGGTGGCGAGCGAGGGCTTGACATCGGGTCCCAGAAACGAGATGCAGTCTTGCTCGGGAATCGGGCCTCGCCGCTCGAGGGTCGTGCCAATTTCCACCATGTGCATCATAATATCCAGATATGAGCGAACAAGAAACGACCTACGAGCTGAGCCGGGTGCTGAACGCCATCGGCATGCCCACCATCATCGGCGCGAACGTCGTGCCAGAGGAGATTCGCAAGATTGCCAACGAGGCCATGTCGATGAACATGGAGATCGATTCCTTACAGGCGGCGGCGAGCCGCGTCATCGCGAAGCGGACCGGCGCCGAGGCCGGCTGCGTGACCGCCTGCTGCGCCGCGGGCATTGCCGTTACCGTGGCGGCCTCGATGACGGGCGCGAACCTGGCACGAGTTCTTCAGCTGCCCGACACCGGGGGAATGAAGGATGAGGTGATTCTGCAACTCGGTCACAATCTGAATTTCGGCGGCGAGATCTCGCAAATGGTACGGCTGACCGGCGCCAAACTCAAACTCATCGGGACGGCGAATCACTGCGACCGTTTCCATCTTCGGGGTGCGCTGAGCGATCGCACCGCCGCGGTGCTCTTCGTTGAAAACGGAGCCGTTCATCCCGAGGGCAACTTTATTCCCCTGGAAGACTGCGTGCGGGTCGCCGGCAAGGCCGGCGTGCCGGTGCTCGTCGATGCGGCGGGCGAAGCCGACCTGCGGCCGTTCGTCCAGGCGGGAGCCTCGGCCGTGATTACCAGCGCTCACAAGATGATGGGCGCGCCGACTTCGGGAATGATCTGCGGAACCAAAGACCTGGTCCGCGCCAGCTATCTCCAGAATTGGGGCATCGGACGGGCGATGAAGGTCGGCAAGGAGGGCATTGCTGGGTGTATGGCGGCGGTGGACCGATGGTATTCGCGCGATCAGGCGATGGAGCGACTCCGCTTTGAGCAGTTGGCGGTGATTCTCGGCCGGCATCTGACGCTGGGCCGAACCGATAGCCCCAGTCTGGTAGAAGTGGAAATTCCGCCCAGCACAGGGCTGACCGCCCGGCAGTTCGCCAATCGGCTGCGTGAGGGTGATCCGCAAATTTGGGTGCGGAGCGCGACCGATCATCGCGGCGCGCCGCGCATCTCGCTAAGCCTCTACGTCATGGACGAGCAAGACGCGGAACTCATCGGCCAAACCATCTCACGGGCCCTAGCCAACCCCGCCCCTCCGGCCGAGGACGTGCCGTTCCACGACCTCTACCACTCGGAAGAGCGCTTGATGAAGTGGCCTGATTAGGTTGAGCGCTAAGCCCAAGGTTGAGCACCAGGCCCAGCACCTCGCCCGCCGAGAAATGCGGACTATGGCCAGAGGTCAGGATGGAGAAGCTTCTCGTCGCTTACTTCGATTTTCCGGATCGCGGTTGCCGCCTCCGCTGCCAGCGGGCCCATCTGGGCGTAGCGAACAGCGGCGTCGACTTCTTCCACCTTCGATGCGCCCACCAGCGCCGTGCCAGTCAGCGAGTTGCTCAGTACGTAGCGATAGGCTAGCTCAGGCAAACCTTCGGCGCCGTTCTTGCCGAGTCGCGCCGCGGCCTCGGCCGCCGAACGCAGCGGCGCCAACTCCTCGGGCAGGTGCCGGTAGCGGTACGTCAAGACTCCCTTGAGCAAGACCGACCGAACGACGATTCCAACATCGCGCTTTCGTGCCCGTGCAAGCACATCCGCCTCGGGCCGGCGATCAAGCAAACTGTAAGCAATTTGAATGCAGTCACAAGCGCCGCTATCGATCGCCAACCGGGCGGCTTCAGGGCCGTAGACACTGGTGCCGATGAAGCGGACCTCGCCCGTGCGGCGCAACCGATCGAGCGCTTCCCACACTTCCTGACCGGCCATGCTGGAAGCGGACGCACTGTGAAGCATCATCACGTCGATCCGGTCGGTCTGAAGCGCCCTCAGGCTCTCGTCGAGCGAACGGCGGAAATGATCGCGCAACGTGCCGGGGCTCGCCGTTTCTTTCTCATCCGCGGAAAGTTTCGACGCCAGAACAAACTCTTGTCGCCGCGACTTCAGTACTCGGCCGATGATGGCTTCGCTCTCTCCGTAGGCCCGGGCCGTGTCGATATAGTTGATCCCCAAATCAAGCGCCCGGTGAAGCAGGGCCTCGGCGGCGGCCTCGTCCGGACGTCGATCCCCCCCACCGGCCGCGATGCCATAGTCCATCCCGATCTCAACCGTACCGAGTGAGATCTCCGAGACGAGCAGATTAGTTTTTCCGAGACGCCGTTTCTTCAGCAAGAGATTTTCCCCGCCCACAACACCACGCGGCAGCGGCATCGTACCCGGCCGGCCAGCGCTTTGCTCACCGTCAGGATAGTACGAGCGGTAGCGCCGCCGTTGTAACTGCACTCTGATGCGGCATAATATCTCGATGACCAAGAGCCGGGTTCTTCGTAAGCTTCGCGCGGGCGAGTTCGTCAAGGTGGCGGGGATCAGCCGCGTAACCGATGCCTGGCTGACCGAAACCGTGGGCCGGATTGGTTACGACTGCATCTGGTTCGATATGGAGCATCGCTCCTTCGGCTATGACAAGATCGATCCTATTTCGCTGGCTTGCCGCCAGACAGGAATGGATCTGATGGCGCGGATTCACAAAGCCAGTTACGGCGATCCGATGCGGGCGCTGGAGTTCGGCGCCAACGGCTTGATGATTCCTCATATTCGCAGCGCGGCCGAGGCGCGCCAGTGGGTCGAGTGGGTGCGCTTCCCGCCGCTGGGCAAGCGGGGCTTCGACGGAGCGGGCGCCGATGCCGATTATGCTGCCTGCGACCCCAGGGAGTATCTCGAACACGCTAGCAAAGAGGTTTTCCTGGCCTTCCAGATCGAAGACAAGGAGGCGGTTGAAAGCCTCGACGAGATCGCGGAGGTGGAGGGGTTTGATTTGTTTTTCATCGGCATGGCGGATCTCAGTCTGAGCTATGGCGTGCCCTTCGAGTTCAATAATCCTGTGTTGCAAGAAGTGATCGACCGGGTGGCGGAGGCGGCGGCCAAGACAGGCCGCTGGTGGGGCACGCCCACCGGCACGCCCGAGCACGCGCAGAGAATTCTCGACCGGGGCGGGCGCATGGTGACGGCTGGTTCGGACCACATGTTCCTGCTGCGGGGCTTCCAGGAATCCTTTGAGCAGTATTCGGCTCTGCGGTTGCCCTAGCAGGTTGTGGCGGGAGTCGGGGTGCTGGGCATGCTGAGTGAAAGCTAGCGGCTCGACCGTTCTCCGGCCCGTTCCCGTCACGACGAGCGGTTCCGCCGCTTGCCGGGCGACTGTGGAAGAATAAGGGCGTAGCTCAGCGGGCTGGCGCAGGTCTTGGTTTTCTTCACCGGCGCGGCAGATTGAATTCCCACAGGCAACTGCTCTCACCTGCATCGCTCGTGATCGCTAGACGGCTCTGATGAAAACTCCGGCGAACATCCAATCACAGCGGCCCAAGGTTGTCGTCGTGATGCCAGCCTATAACGCGGCGAAGACATTGCGGATGACCTATGCCGATCTGCCCCGTGACATGCTGCATTCGGTGATCCTGGTCGACGACGGCAGCTCGGACGAGACCGCGCAGGTAGCCCGTGAGCTAGGACTCGAACTCTTTCTCCACAATCGCAACTACGGTTATGGCGCGAATCAGAAGACCTGCTACAGAGAGGCGCTTCGCAATGGCGCGGACATCATCGTCATGGTGCACCCGGATTATCGGTACGACCCGACGCTATTGCCCGAACTGATTCGTCCCATCGAGCAGGGCCGCGCCGATGTCGTTCTCGGGTCGCGGTTGATGGGCGAGAGTCCGATGAAGCAGGGGATGCCATGGTGGAAATATATCTCGAATCGGTTCCTCACCCGTTTGGAGAATCTGGTTTTTGGCCTCGATCTGTCGGAATACCACACCGGGTATCGGGCGTTCCGCCGCCAGGTTCTCGAAGACGCCAACCTCGAGATGAATTCGGACCGTTTCATTTTCGATCAGGAAATTATCGCGCAGATGGTGGAACTCAAAGCGGCGATCGAGGAAGTCCCGGTTCCGACACGCTATTTCCCGGAGGCTTCCACCGCTTCGTTCGGGCAAAGCACGGCCTACGGATTTTCAATACTCTGGCTGTTGGCGCGTTATCTACTGCACCGCACGGGTCTTTTCCACCAGTTGCAGTTTGACAGCCTGGCCCTGCGCTATCAGACCGAACCTGCTCCCGGCCAGCCAGAAAGTAAATGAAAGCCAGCCCGCGCGTTCCGTTCCTTTCGGAGGCGGGCTTCCTCCCCTGGGTCGCCGATGCCCTGCTGATCTTCCTGATCGCCGCCGGACTGGTCTGGCCTCTCTTGACAAGCACGACCTACCTCGATCACTGGGAATCGATCGACGGGGCGTTCATCGGCGATGCTCGCTATCTGGCCGAGAACTGGCCGCACACGCAGTGGTATCCGCTCTGGTATGGCGGGACGCGTTTTGACTATGTGTATCCGCCGGCACTGCGTTACGGGACGGCGGGGCTCTCGCTCTTGCTGGATGCCTCCACGGCGCGGACGTATCATCTCTACACGGCCTTCTTTTATTGCTTCGGCATCGCCGGCGTCTACGTCTTTGTCCGGCTCGTGAGCGGCTCTCGCTCCATGGCCTGGTTCGCGGCGCTGGCGACGGTGTTGCTTTCGCCGGCCTATCTGTTTCTCGACTATATCCAGGCCTACGCCAATGGTTACTTCCGGGCACCGCAGCGACTGATCGCGCTCCTGAGATGGGGGGAAGGCCCGCACACGAGCGCTCTAGCCCTAGTCATGCCAGCACTGGCGGCCTCCTATCGGGCGCTCACGCGGAAGAGTTTGCCCGCCGTGGGCTTGGCCGCAGTCCTTGCGGCCCTGGTCGTCTCGAACAATTTCTACGGTGGCGTCAGCCTGACGATCCTGTTTTCAATACTAGTCTGGGCTATCTGGATCACCCATCGTGACCATGGCGTCTGGGCCAGAGCGGCCGCCATCGGCGCGCTGGGATACTCGCTGACGGCCTTCTGGCTCGTTCCTTCCTGCCTGCGCATCACGCGCGCGAACTTGTCGATCGTCGATGCCGATTCCGAACCGCTGCATCTTCTTGTGGCTCTCGCGCTGGCGGCGGCCTTCGGGGTGGCCAGCCTCCGATGGGCTTCGCGGCGGCCAGAGGCATGCTACGGAGTCTTTGTCTGCGGGGCTTTGCTGGCCTTCGGCGGCATCGTTCTCGGGGAACACTGGTTCGGGCTCAAAATTCTCGGTTCACCGGGTCGTTTGGTCCCGGAATTCGACCTGGCTTTGATCTTGTGCGGGTTGCTGCTGGCGTCCTGGGTTTGGTCGCGATTCGAGCCCTGGTTCGGAGAAGGTCTGCTGCCGAGACCGATCGCGCTTCTGATCACGATCGGGCTTGGACTCGGCGCGTCGTATCACTACGTGAGTAATGCCTGGCGGATCTATCCCGAGACAGCCGATCATCGCCAGCGGATCGAGTACCGCATCAGCGAGTGGGTGAACAAGTACCTGCCTGGTGAGCGAACCTATGTCGATGGTTCGACGCGTTTCTGGTTCAATACCTGGCACGATCTGCCGTACTTGACCGGGAGCGCGCACCAGGGAATGCTGAATCAGGCTGTCCTGACAGTTCAGTGGCAAGTTCGGCTCGACGCCAACGCCGAGACCTCCATCCGCTGGCTTGAGTCATTCGGAGTGGACGCGATCATCATTCATGAAGAGCGCTCGCAGGACGCCTACGACGATTTTGACTACCCGCGGAAGTTCGCCGGCCTGCTGCCGGTGCTCTACGACAATGGCGAAGGAGACGTGATCTACCGCGTTCCCCGCCGCTATCCCGGTCTGGCGCGGGTCGTCGAGCGAGCAGCGATTGCTCAGCTGAAGCCGGTGCAAGGCGGCGGGGACATCGAGAATCTCTCGGCCTATGCGCGGGCCGTCGAGCAGGGGCCGGACTCGGCGGCCGCCTTCGCCTGGCGTGGTTCCGATCGTATGCATGTGAGCGCCGAAGTGGAACCGGAAGAAATGCTTCTGCTGCAGGTCAGCTACGACCCGGCCTGGAGCGCCCGAATCGGTGACCGGGAACTCGAAACCCGCAAGGATGTGTTCGGTCAGATGCTTGTCGATGTGCCACCCGGCCGGCACGAGATCGACTTCGTGTTCGAGTTGCCCTTGGAGAATCTGATGGGGCGGATCTTGGCGGGGCTGGGCGGGCTTGTGGTCGTTTCGCTGCTTGCCACGGGGTTTCTTTCCTCGCGCGCCGATCAGATGGCGGGCTAGCTCGCACGAACGTCCCGCTGGATGACGCCACCATCGCGGTGCATGCCGCTGAAACTTTCAAAGCGTTCGACTCCGCAACCCCATCAGGCATCTCGTTGACTTTCCCCTTCCCAAACGGTAGGTTTGGGGCGTGCAGGCGTTCTAGCCCGCGTGGTTCCATCCACGGGGCGTTTCGTACCCAGCCCGCCTTGCTCACTACCTGGCGAGGCGGGCTAGTGAGGAGATTATGCGCATTGTCGTTACTGGAGCTACGGGATTTATCGGCGCGCATCTGTCGCGAACGCTGAGCGAGCGCGGGGACGAGGTCATCGGGCTTTCCCGCGATCCGGATTCGGTAGCGCGGCGGGCGCCGGGCGTAAGTCGCGCCTATGCTTGGGACCCGATGTCGGAACCTGCTCCAGCCGAAGCGCTTGAGCAGGCCGCGGCCGTTGTGCATCTCGCGGGCGAATCGGTCGTCGGACGCTGGTCGGAGGCCAAGCGGCGGGCCATTCGCGACACCCGTGTCCTGGGCACGCGTAACCTCGTCGCGGGCATCGTGCGGCGTGAGAACAAGCCGCGCGTTCTGGTGTCGGCAAGCGCAATTGGCTTCTACGGCGACCGCGCCGGGGAAGAGTTGACCGAACAGTCCTCTGGCGGAAACGACTACCTGGCTTCGGTCTGCCGGCAATGGGAGGAGGAAGCGCTCAAGATCAAGGCGCTGGGCCCGCGCCTGGTTCGTATCCGGACGGGCATCGTGCTGGCGCGGGACGGCGGCGCGCTCGGCGCCATGCTGCTGCCGTTCCAGCTTGGCCTCGGCGGTCCGCTGGGCTCGGGCGAGCAGTGGTGGTCCTGGATTCACCGCGACGATCTTGTCACCCTGATCATCCACTCGATCGACAACAACATCGACGGCATCTGGAACGGCACGGCTCCGAACCCGGTGACGCAAAAGGAATTCGCTCGCGTCTTGGGCCGTGTATTGAGGCGGCCTGCCTTCCTGCCCGCCCCGGCCTTTGCCCTGAAGCTCATCCTCGGAGGGTTTGCGGCCGAACTTCTCTCCAGTAAGAAGGCTCTGCCGCGAGCACCCGAAGCCAGCGGCGTTGTCTTCAAGTATCGAGAGCTTGAACCGGCGCTGAGAGAGATCCTCGACGCCTGACTCGCAGTCCTCTTCACTCAACCCACTGGCGAGAAAAGCGGGCTAAGGACAAGGGTATTGGGGCTGCCCGCCCACAGGGTCCGCGCCCGGCTGGGAATCAATACGAAACCGGCTCCGCCTGAAAATGCCGGTGCAGCCGGTACTCGATCGCGCAGTCCAGGTCGTAGAGTTCCACCGGCAGAGTGAGCTTTGGGTCCCGGCGCACAAGCCGGACCGTCACATGGCTCATGCCCGGCTTCGGATACCAGACCGGGGGCAGAAGGTACTCCAGCACATATCCATAGGGGTTGAGGGCGAAGTTTTTCACCACCCGAAAATGAAGGTCCGATTCTCGGCGGATCGAGTCCGGCAACCCGCGCCCGTTGAACTTGACTTCCACCTCGTTCAAGCCAAGCTCGAAGTTCGTCAGCCGAAGACTCAGCCGCACGGCCTTGACCCGCCCCTGGGCAGACCATTTGGGCAGATCGTCGGCGATCGTCAGAGGCACCGTCAGGGAACGCCCCACGGCCAGCGCCTGAGGCAGCAGCGGACCTTCGATCGGGAAAAGCCCGTCCTTGCTGTCGGCGCCGCGCGCCAAGGACCGCGCCATGTAGCGCTTGTCGGCGGTCGCGAGCATGTCGGGATGGCCGAGCAATCGCAGGGTCTGGTAATCATCGCTGGTCCAAGGCCAGCCGTTGGGCGCCCACATGCCGTCACAGAGCCCGAAACCGTCCGCGCCGCGAAAGTAGGCCAGCGCGGCGCTGGCCCAAATCATCTCCCGCGTGGCGTTCGCCTCCAGCTGCCGCCCGAGCGTACCTCTCGATCCGGCCAGCACACGCACGCCCGTGCCGCGCGTGAGCGCCACGACGGGCGCAAGATCCAAATCCTGGTCCAGCAGCAAGCGTCTGCCTTGGGGCGTCTCCTTCTTGGCCGCCGTAATGCAAATGAATCCGTCGACGAGTTTCTCTCGCACCCAAGCCGGCACGTCAAACCCGGCAAGGTCCCACGCCTGGTCGCCGCCCGCCGGAATGCGAACATAGACTCGCTTGCGCCGCCCCTGGTCCTCTTCCGCTCGGTGCGCCGCCCGCCGGATGCCGCGAATCCATTCGGTCAAGACCGGCTTCAGATCCTCCACCTCGGCAAAGCGGCAGAACGGGCCGAACTCGTTGTCGATCGACAGATCAATTTCAATTCCATCGGAGTCGTAGCGCCACAGCAGTTCCTCGAAAATCAAGAACCGCTCGCGCCGAACTTCCGCGTGCAGGAAACTCATGCGCCTGGGACCGAAGAACCGGCCCAGATGTTTCGCGAGCGGATGCGGGTCTTCGCCGACATAGAACTCAGGATGATCGTAGACAAAATCGCTCTTGCGCCCATAACCGAGATCCTCGGCGCGGTCGCCCCCGACGATGCAGACCGGCAAGGTAGGAAGGAACAGCAAACCCTTCTCATGGCTGCGGTCGCAGAGCACCTTCATCGGATCGTGACCATTCGCGATCAGGTGATGCAGGTTTCGTGAAGCACGGTAGAAAATCTCGTGCTTCCAAACCTCGACATTGTCTCCCCACTTGGCGGCCACGTGTGAGTTGTACTGCACGGTTCCGCCTTCCAGCCCCGCCGAGTAGATCAGCGTATCGATGCCGCTCGAGACCAGCTGATCGACCGCGAAGGCCAGATCGTGCGGTTCCAGCGGCGGCGCGAACTGGTAGAGGCCCGAAGCATGGCGTCCGTCGTCATAGAAAAACGCCCTCGGCTCGGCGCCCGGCTTGCGGCCCGATCCCGCGGTCCGGTCCTGGGGGGACGCCGCCGCAAGAACTGCCGGGGCGCCCATGCCGGCCGATTGCAAAAACCTTCTCCGTTTCATGCCTCTCACCATCCTTTTGCCGATCCCTCAGCGAAACCTCTGCCCGCCGGCGCTAAACGCGTCGTCGAGAGACCTCTTACCGGGAAACCCTTGGTCCAGAAATTCGGGGAGCTCACCAACACTATCGAGCATCGCCAACGGATCGAATACGTCAAACTCCCCAGAACCGGTCATTCCCGAGAGTACCGCCGCGAATGGGACACCAGCCGAGCGCGCGGTCTCGGCATCGGTCACACTATCGCCGACATAGAGCACCTCGCTCAGATCGGCCTCCAGACGCTCGGCCGCCAGAAGCAGCCCCTGCGGGTCGGGCTTGCAGAGGGCCACGTCGTCTCCGCCGACAATCGTAGCAAACGAGCCGGCCAAGGCCTCGCGGCGAAGTGTATCCTCGATGCGAAAACGGAATTTCGTCGATACGATTGCCAGCTTCATCCCGCGGCCCCGAAGCCTCTCGATGCAGGACCGCGCGCCGGGAAGCAACTCGGTCCACTCCGCCATGACTTGATCGGACCGCCGCCGGAAGTGAGCGCGAAACTCCTCGGCACGAGGGCGAACCTCCTCTCCCGCCAGCCGGGCCAGCGTATCGGGCAGAGACAGCCCAATCGTTCGCCGAATGTCGTCCCAAGCCGCGGCGGGCAGCCCCATCGCCTCGAACGCCGCGGCGACGCACGCAACGACCGCGCGCGATGAATCGGCCAAGGTGTAGTCAAAATCAAAAACAACAGCTCGAGGAGCATCCATCCTTTCCCATCCCACCCGTTCCCATCTCAAGAGGACGCCGCCAGCGTCTCTTGGCCACCGTCTGTTGCCCCCGGGACCGCCCGAGCCAGCGGTTATAATATGACGTTCTTGCCGGCCGGTTTCCCTCATGTCGAAAACAACTCTCGTCGCCATCCTATTTAGCGTCGCGATACTCGGCGTGCTCATCTACTCCAGCATGGGACTCAGTTCCTATTCCTGCGAAGTTTGCATCACATTCCAGGGCCGCAACAACTGTTCTACCGCATCCGCCCCGAGCGAGGAAGAGGCCATTCGCACGGCAAGCGACGTGGCTTGCGCGCCGATCTCTTCGGGAATGACCGAGAGTATCCAGTGCGGCAATACTTCCCCGTCAAAGATCGAATGCTCGCGAGGCGACTAAGCGCGCGGCTATTCCCTGCGCGGCCGTTCCGTGGCAAGCCGGACTATTCGCCAACCGGCAACTCCAAGACCGCGTCGGGTCGCGAGCCTGTCGGCGTCTTGATGACTCGTACAATCATTCGGTCGGCGAGCGATAGGACATACACGCGGTCGGAAGCCTGCGCCGCGGCATAGGCCAGCTTGCCGTCCCGCGAAAGCGCCAGCGAAACCGGCTCTCCTCCAATGGAAATCTGGCCAATTTGTCTTTGGCTTTTCACATCGGCCAGGCCGATCGAATGCGCGTAGCCGAGATTGTAGACCAGCGTCTTGCCGTCCGGCGTCAGAGCAAGACGGCTCGGGCCGTGCCCGGTGGCAAAAACGCTCCGGCGCTCCTGGTTGCGCGTATCGACGACCGTGATGTGGTCGGAGTCTTTGCTGACCACGTAGAGCCGCTTTCCGTCACGGGAGAGAACACTCTGCTGCGTCCTCTCTCCGGTCGGGATGAGCTTTACTTCGCCCGTCGCGACGTGAATCGCCGACACATTTCCCGAACCGCTGTTGCTCACATACGCCCATTGAGCTCTCGGACCGAGCGTGACCATGTGGGAGGTCTTTCCCTTGGTGTCATGTCTTCGCAGAATCCGCCGGCTCTTGAGATCGATCAACAGCAGCTGATCCGGGTTTTCCGTGGTCACTACGAGGCGGTTCGTTCTCGGATCCAGATCGATGCCATGCGGACGGCGGCTCTCCCCCAGCTTGATCTCGCCGACCTTTCTGCGCGTCTCGATCTCCACAATCGAGATCGTATTGCCGCCCGGTCCCGGATCCTCCATCCGCATCTTGCCGTTGTCGGTGGTATAGAGGAAGCGCCCGTCGGGCGAGGCCACCATTTCATGAGGATGCGGGCCGACTTTCACGTCGCCGACTCGTTGCCCTTCCAGGGTGTAGAATCCCGCCAGGCTGTGCGCCTTTTCCAGAATCACCAGCCGCGCTTCTTGGGCATGCAGAACCGGGGCCGCCAGCAGGAGCAAGACGGCGATCCCCAGCGGCCTCGAAGACGGCCGCAACCGGTCCCGGACCGCCGGAACACTCCGGGAGCCTTTCCCCGGCGCGAAGCATCGATTACCGAATCGCAGCATCGATACGCTACAGCCTACCATGCGCGAATCCACTGTACCGGGTCCGGCCCCGCGCCAGGGAGGGTCTTGAAGCGCCGGAACATCTTGCGGTCAGCGATCAAGACAACATACACCGTATCCTGCTCCTGCGCGCCGGCGAAGGCGAAGCGGCCATCGGGCGAGGTATGGAGCGACACCGGCGCTCCGTCAAGATCCACCAGGTCTGTCTGCTTTCCTGATGCAATGTCGGCGAAGCCCATCTTGCGGTCACCGATACAGGCGTAGATCAGCGTACGGTCATTCTCGGCCAGCCCTACCCGTACCGGCCCCTCGCAGGTCTTGATCGAAGCCACGCTCTTTTTCGCGACCGTGTCGATCACCGTAATCTCGCTGGAGTTGCGGTTGGACACGTACAACCGCGTGCCGTCCTTGGACAGCACGCTGCCTTCGGGCCGCTCGCCGGCCGGAATCAGCACTCGCTTTCCGGTCGCAAGCTCGATCGCCGCCACGGTTCCCGACCGCGCGTTGCTCACATACGCCCACTCGCCTTGCGGGCCGCAAGCGACAATATGCGGCGTTCGCCCGCCAGTGTCATAGGTCCGGATGATCTCTTTCTTCTTCAGGTCAATGATAATCAGTTGATCCGGATTTTCCGAGGTCACCAGAAGTTCGCCCGTCACTGGATTCAGATCCATCCCGTGCGGCCGGTGATACTTGCCCAGCGAGATTTGCGCCACGCGCTTGCGCTGCTTCAAATCCACGACCGAAACGGTATTGCCCCCCTCGCCCGCCTGCTCGATCTTCATCGTTCCATTGTCTGTCGTGTAAGCATAGCGGCCATCAGCCGAAATTCTCATCTCGTGAGGATGCTTGCCGACCGGAACACTCTCCAGGTGCTTGCCCTCCCAGGTGTAGAACCCGATCGAGCTGGCCGCCTTCTGCGATACCAGCAGAAGGGATGGCTGGCCCCACAACGGCGCCCCGAACAGCGTTGCTCCAAGCAAGAGACACATCAACAGGTATTGCCGCATTTCGAACTCCCGCGTCCTTTCGCTTTCGCTTTCCCTTTCGTCGCACTGCGTACCGTTGCACCACAAAGCGCCTGTTTCCGTGCCCACTTCTCCCGGCCAGCCGCGCGGGCGGTCACTCTTGCTCCGGCTGGCACTGTTCCTCCGTGGCGGATTCGCTCTCCTTCCACTCGAGATAGCTGCGCAAGTACGCCTCGGCTTGCGCGCGCAGAACCGTCCCGGCGTCAAGACCGCTCCACTTCCGCCCCGCTCTCTGAAACGTGACCGACCCGTGGGCCCAGGGCAGATGAGCGCGTTCCATCGTGTAGTCGATTCGCGCCGCCCGGCCGTCATCGTTTCTTAGCACGAAGCGAACCGCGTCGGGTCCACTCTCGCCCGCGAAGCGGTCACACTCATCGCGGGCGTAGCCCATGTTGCAGGCGTTCTCGATGAGATGCCCCGGCGGACGAAAGTCGTCTCCCTGCTTCACGTTCTGCCTCACCTTGCATTGTCCGTCATACAGCCGCCCCAGCGGCGGCCGGACCTTGCCGTTCCAGCGACCCCAGGGAAGGGGCTTGGTGGGAGAAAAAAACGGGCAGGCCATCGTCAAACTTAGACTGCTATAGTAATGATCTTCGTCCCCGGCGGGCAAGCGGAGTTCGAACTTCGGGCCGCCGATCCCGCAACCTGTCCATGGACCGTCTCGAGACCCTAAAGCAATTCATCGAAGCCAACCCGGCCGACTGTTTTGCCCGCTATGGCGTCGCGCAAGAGCACCTCAAACGCGACGAACCCGCCGAGGCGGCCGAGCAGTTCGAAGAGATTTTCAAAATCAACCCCGGCTACCAGGCGGCCTACTATCATGGCGGAAAAACCTACGAAAAACTAGGCCGCGCCGAGGATGCCCTCCATACGTACCAAAAAGGCATCGAGATAGCCACCCAGTCAGGCGATCTCCACGCCCGAAGCGAACTGGAAACCGCGATCGAGGAAATATCCGGCTGAGGCCGGTCTGAGCCCGGCGGCGCCTTGGTATACTGATGCTTTGCAGCAATCTCCGCAAGGTTTTCGGCCCCCGGCGTGCCTTGCTCAGCGGCGGCCGGGGTCCATTCAGAATCCGACTCCCTGCGCTGTCTTGCACGTCGCTATCTCGCACGGTGTTATCCTGCACGTTGCTATCCTGCACGGCGGCTTCCCTGGAATTCGATGACACGAGTGCGGTTTGCACCTGCCCCGACGGGCTTTCTGCACATCGGCGGCGCGCGCACCTACATCTTTAACTGGCTCTTTGCGAGACAGCATGGCGGCCAGGTCGTACTGCGCATCGACGATACCGACCTCGACCGCTCGACCAGCGAGGCCCTCGGCTCGATTCTCGACGGACTCCACTGGCTCGACATGCCATGGGATGAGATGCATCGCCAGTCCGAACGCCGCGCGAAGCATCTCGAAGCCGCCCAGTCTCTGCTCGCCAGCGGCGCCGCGTATCGCGATTTCACCCCGGCGCGCTCCCCTTCGGAAACCAAACCCGCGGACACTTCCGGAGCCTGGCTCTGCAATCCCGGTATGCGCGACATACCGAAGGACGAGAGTGATCGCCGCGCCAGCGCCGGCGAGCCCCATGCTCTTCGCTTCCGGGTGCCTCGCGCATCAGGACGGATCGTTGAATTTCGCGATCATGTCTACCGCAAGCAAACGCGCAAGATTGCCGACATTGAGGATTTTGCTCTGCTGCGCAGCGACGGCTCGCCGACCTATCACTTGGCCTCCACCGTCGACGACGCCGAGCTGAAAATCTCGCGCGTGATCCGCGGCCAGGACCACCTCACCAACACTTTTAAGCACATCTTGCTGTTCGAGGCTCTCGGCGTCCCGCAACCAGAGTTCGCCCATCTGCCGCTGCTGCTCGGGCCCGACGGCTCGAAACTATCCAAGCGCAAGCACGGCCCCGTCGTCAGCGTCACCACCTACCGCGACGGCGGCTTCTTGCCCCATGGCCTGATTAACTATCTCTGCCTGCTCGGCTGGTCGCCCAAGGACGGCCGGGAACTGCTCACGCGCCGGCAATTGCTGGAACTCTTCGACCTCGGCGGCATCAACCGCGCGAACGCCGTCGTCACCTTCGAAGAGGACTCGGATGAAAATTGGGCCGACCCCAAGGCGCTTTGGATCAACGGCCAGCAACTGCGCACCGTCCCCCTGCAAGACCTCATGCCCGCCGTCGAGCAAGAGTTGCGCGCCGCCGGCTGGTGGCAACCCGCCTACGAAGACGAGCGGCGAGAATGGCTCGCGTCCACCGTCGACCTGCTGCGTTCGCGCTTTACCACTCTCAAGGATTTCACCCTGCGGGGCGCCGCCTATTTCAGCAACTCGTTTCCGATCGAGCCCAAGGCTTTGAAAAACCTGGATAAAGCGGGCGCGCGCGAACTGCTGCGAGCATTAGGCGAGCGGCTCGATAGGCTCGCCGACTTCAGTCCAGAAAACGTCGAAGCCGAGTTGCGAAGTCTGGCCGAAGAGCGAGAGGTCAAAGCGGGTCTGATTATCAACGCCTCGCGGGCCGCGCTGAGCGGACAGCCGGTCGGGCCAAGCGCCTTTGCCGTTTTCGGCACGCTGGGGCGGGAACGGGTCGTGGAGCGTTTGCGAAACCTCTGATGCTGATATTGGGAATCGGCGGCTGGCTTCATGACGGCGCGGCCGCGCTGCTGCGCGACGGCGAGCTGATCGCCGCCATGGAAGAGGAAAAACTCGCGCGGCAGCCTCATACGGGCGGGCTGCCCGAGCGGGCCATCGCCGCCTGCCTCGAAACCATCTCCGCCTTGCCCGAAAACCTCGATTGCATCGCCATCGCCCGGCCCATCGCCGAGCGGGGCGATTCTTCGCTCCACCTCCGCCTGCGTTCTCTTTTCCCCAAAGCCCGCATTGTGATGGTCGACCATCACACGGCCCATGCCGCCAGCGCCTTCTATCCTTCGCCGTTCGAGGAAGCGCGCGTGCTCACCCTCGACCGCGTGGGCGATATGCGTTGCGGCGCGTTGTGGGAGGCCGATGCCTCGCGTCTCGATCCCATTGAGGAGATCTACGCGCCCGACTCTCCCTCGGTTTTCTATAGCCGGGTGAGCGAACTGCTCGGTTTCCGCTCCGGCGCCGAAGAGCACAAAGTGCAGTGGCTCTCGGTAACCGGTCAGCCCGCCTACCACGACGTCTTTCTCGATATTCTCGCCGCCGGCGGCCGCCAGCGGCCGCAGCTCGACCACGACTACTTCGACATGTCCCGGCCGGCGCGGGGCGGCTTCAGCGAGCGTTTCTATTCCGCTCTCGGACTCAAGTACGGCCAGGAATTTACCGAAACCGAGCGCGCGGACCTCGCCGCCAGCGTGCAAAGCGCCGTCGAAGAAATCGTCCTGCGTCTGGCCGGTGAAGGAAAGCACCTCTGTCTGGCCGGCGGCTTGATGCTCAACTCCATTCTCGTCTCCGCGCTAGCCAACTCGGGCCGCTACCAGCGGGTCTGGGTGCAGCCCGCCGCCGGCAACGCCGGAACGAGTGTCGGCTGCGCCTTCCATGCCTGGCGTCACGTCTTTCACCGCTCTGAACGGACGCCGGTCCGCAATCTCTTCCTGGGCCCGGAATATGATCCGGAACAGATCAAGCAGGTACTCGAGAACTGCAAGCTAGGCTTCCAGTATCTGCTGACCGATGAACGGCTGATCCAAGCCGCCGTCAAACAACTGCAAGCCCATCAGATCGTGGCCTGGTTCCAGGGGCGCATGGAGTTCGGATCGCGGGCGCTGGGCAACCGTGGCATTCTCGCCTCGCCCCTCAATCCTTATTCCACCGAAAACTTGAATATCTACATCAAGCGCCGCGAGCCGTTTCGCAAATTCGCGGCCTCGGTGCCGGAAGAACTCGCTTCGGAATACTTCGAGTGCGGCGATAACGCCAGACATCTCGCCTCCATCAGCCGCGTGCGCGATGCCCATCGCGGGATCTTCGAGGCCACGCTTCTCGGCGACGACCGCATCCGCGTTCACACCGTCTCGCGCCAGGACAACCCGCTCTACTGGGAGCTGCTCCATGCCACCGGCAAGGCCAGCGGACTGCCCGTGGTCTACAACACGTCGTTCAATCTCTTTGGCGAGAGTCTGGTCTGCGATCCCCGATCGGCGGTGAGAAGTTTCTATGCTTCGGGCATCGACTGTCTCTTCGTGGGCCAGTTTCTGCTGACGAAGTAGGTTTCCAGCTTGTCCCCGACTTTACCAGTTGCCGTAAGATACCGCGAAATAATCGTAGCGAAGAGTAGAGTCGGCAGACTCAACGATCTGCTTGACCTTTGATAAAAACTCCTCTCCTGAGGGTCAGGCTTGAACTTGAACACGATTCTAAACACGACGGACCTGTGCTTGGCATCGGGGTATCGCTCAAGAATCTCGCCGCTCTCAACGAACGCCATATAGGCATTCAGTTTCTTCTGAAGGATGAGTTGGTGCTCAACGCTGTCCAACCAATTCAGGTGGTCTGAGATCGTGAGCACCACATCGCCAGTCGCAGAATCCGTGCTGATAATGTCCACTGTGTCAGGCTGCTCTACGGACACTGAAGATCCCCCATCAAGAATTCCGTCACCGTTGGAGATCGGGTTGAATGTCGGGGCTTCGAGGGACGAGTTTGGAGTGGACCCCAAAAGCGAGACCAGTAAAGAAGGGACAATGAACCAGGGAACGGTAAGGAGGTTCGATTGTCTCGAAGACGATTCACGAAAGAGTTCAAGCTGGCGGCCGTCAGGCGGCTCGAAGCCGGTGCTGACTAAAACACTGATTGCGATGGGGTTCGGCGAGATGGGTCTGTTTGGTAGTTCGATTCTGGCGGTTTGGGGCTGGGGCTGCGGCGTGGAGGATGGTGGCGGGTGGCTGGGCAGTGGGGGCTCTGTCCCCGCGCGCCCCCCCGATCGCCCCATGGTCTTGCGTCGGATCGTTGGGGGGTTGGGTTGGAACCACCAGTTGTCCTGCTGCGGTACAATTCACTCAGGCTCGGTCGGGGCTATGATTGGTCAAACTATTTCGCATTACAAGATCACCGAGAAACTCGGTGAAGGCGGCATGGGTGTCGTCTATAAGGCCGAGGACACCAAGCTCAAGCGTCCGGTGGCGCTGAAGTTTCTTTCGCCGCATCTGCTCAGTGACACCGAAGCCAAGGAGCGGTTCATCCGTGAAGCTCAGGCCGCCGCCGCGCTAAATCATCCGAATATCTGCACGGTCCATGAGATTGATGAGGCCGGCGGGCGAACGTTCATCGTGATGGCGTTCCTGGAAGGGGCCAGCCTGGACACGAAGATCGAAGCCGGGCCGCTGAAGCTGGACGAGGTGCTCGACTTCGCCATCCAAACAGTGCAAGGTTTGCAGGCGGCGCACGGTAAGAAGATCGTCCATCGGGACATCAAGCCCGCCAATTTGATGGTCACGCCGCAGGGCGCTAAGCAACTGGTCACGATCATGGACTTCGGGCTGGCGCAGCTCACCGACCGCTCGAAGCTGACCCAGGGGCCCACGGCGCTGGGCACGGTTTCCTATATGTCGCCCGAACAGGCGCAGGGGATGGAACTCGATCACCGCACCGACCTTTGGGCGCTGGGAGCGGTGATCTACGAGATGGTCACCGGCCAGCGGGCCTTCCAAGGCCACTACGATCAGGCGATCACCTATTCGATTCAGCACGAAGAGCCCGAGCCAATGACGGCTCTTCGCACCGGCGTGCCGATGGAGCTGGAGTGGATCGCGGGCAAGTGTTTGACCAAAGATCGCGAGAAGCGCTACCAGTCGACGACCGAAGTGCTGCTGGATCTGGAGGCGCTGCGCGAGAAACAGAAGGCCGGCAAATCGACCATTGTGAAGACCATGGCTGGCGGGGAGAGTGTAGTCGCCCAGCCCTCGGCAGCCCCGGCGGAAGCGCCCGCGCCAAGTCCTCTGGCCAAGTATCGCGTGATCGAAGACGCGGAAGAACAGGACGACAGTGTCGTCTATCACGCCGAAGACACGCAGCTCCGGCGGCTCGTCGATGTACGGGTGATTACGCAGTCGGCCGCAAAGGCCTTGGGACGAAAGCAGCTTATCCGGCAAGCGGCGCTCTTCGCCGCGGGTGTGGTGCTCACCATTCTGCTCGGCTATGCGACGGGCTGGCTGGGCCCGGCCGGTGCGCCTGCTGAGGTTCCGCTGCGGCGGTTCTCCTTCGCTCCCGCCGACCTGGTAAATGCGGCCATTTCGCCGAACGGTAAGCACATTGCCTACGTTGAACGCGGTTCGCCCAACAGACTCTGGGTGCGCGACCTCGATTCGGAGCTACCCCGTGTGCTTGAGGGCGTCGTGCCGGGACCTGGGGTGTTTTGGTCTGCTGACAGCCGATTCATCGGCTTCCAAGAGGGCGGCGATCTCAAGAAGGTTTCCCGGGAGGGCGGCCCCGCGGCCCGAGTGTGTGAATTGCCGGGCGGCAGATTTGGTGGAGGGAGCTGGAGTCCCGACGGTGAGTCTATCGTCTTCAGTTCCGGGTCTCCGCCCGCGCTATACGAGGCGCCATCGCGAGGAGGCAACCCCAAACAGCTCTTTGATCGGGTGGAGGAAGGTGTATCAAGACTCAACATGGGTCCGCGCTTCCTGCCCCGGCCGGGCGGGGCCCGCGCGCTCCTATTCAACGTCAGGGGTGGAGGCGTAAGCAATTTGTTCGTGCGGGACCTCGAAAGCGGAGAGATGAAGAAGCTGGGTCCGGGAGCGGAAGCCGCCTATTCGCCGAGCGGCCACATCGTCTACCGGGCTGCCCCAAACCAACCCGACCTTTGGGCCCTGCCGTTCTCGCTCGGCGCATTGGACTACACGGGCGAGGCTTTTCCCATCGCGCAGCAAGCAGTTAGCCCGAGCGTGGCGGCGGACGGAACGCTGGTATATCTTGACTCCGGAGGCGGATTGAGGCGACTCGTGTGGCGGGATCGAGACGGGAAGCCACAGGGAAAGATCGGTCAACCCCAGCTAACAATCAGCTATCCCGCCTTGTCACCGGATGGAAAACGCGTGGCCACCTGGAGCCGAGAAGGCAGCGCGATGGACATCTGGGTTCACGAGGTCGACCGGCCGGTCAAGAGCCGTCTCACCACCTTCGGATACGACGTTTGGCCGACTTGGTCGCCTTCCGGCCGCCAGATCGGGTTTGCTTCCGGCCGCACGGGGGAGCGCGACATTTACGTCAAGTCGGCCGATGGTTCCGGTGAGCCCAAAGCCTTATTGCTCACCGACGACAGCGCCGAGTATCTGACGGACTGGTCACGGGACGGGAAGACACTGCTTTTCTGGCGGAGGCCGCGGGGAGGAGGGGGTGCTTCCGGCTCGGGAACGGTTGGCGACATTTTCTACCTGCGGCAGAAGAGCGGCGGCGACTATGAAGAGTTCCCCTTCCTGACGACTAAGTTTGAAGAAACAACGCCCCAGTTCTCCCCCGACGAGCGCTTCGTGGCCTACACGTCGGACGAGTCCGGCCAGCGTGAAGTCTACATCCAGGCGTTTCCTGAAGGCGGCGTCAAGCGGCAGGTCTCGGTCAACGGCGGCGCCCAGCCGCGCTGGCGGGCCAACGGCAAGGAGATTTACTACGTCGAAGGAGAACGGTTGATGGCCGCGCCGGTTGCGCTGTCGGGTTCTTTGTCTGTCGCTTCCCCGAAGGAGTTGTTCTCATCGCCGGGTTTGATTTTGGGCGGGGGCAACTACCTCAGCTACGACGTGACGCCCGATGGCCAAAGGTTTGTTCTGGCCGAAAGAGTCGAAAGCGCAAGTCGCACAGAAATCCACGTGGTGCAGAACTGGTTCGAAGAGTTCCGAGACCGCGGGCAGGACTAAGTGCCCCGAAACGAGCCACATAGCGCTCATCAGCGGATAGCTGTCGGGATATCGCGATCGCATGAGGTTCCACTCGCTGGAGCGCTCCAGCAAGCCATTGACAGAGTCGAAAACCGAGCTGAATCAACGGCCCGTCCGTGGTAGCATCGGATAGCTCAACGGATCGGTTGTTACCACCAGCTATGTGAATCGCGGTAGAATCGGACCGGCATGATCGGCCAAACCATCTCGCACTATCGCATCACCGAGAAGCTCGGCGAGGGCGGGATGGGCGTCGTTTACAAGGCCGAAGACACGAAGCTGAGGCCTTTGAACAGCACATAGAAGAAAGGAGAGACCGATGACCCTCGGCCGTTTCCTCCGCGATGGACACACGCATCATCCTGAAAAACCGGCGCTGATCTTTGGCGAGCACGCCTGGACGTATGCCGAAGTCGACACCCTGACCGACCGGTTAGCCACCAACCTTCTCGCACAAGGGTTGGAGCCGGGGGATCGTGTTGCATTACACATGAGCAATTGTCCGGAACTGGTCTTCAGCTACTATGGATGCTTGAAGGTCGGGGCCATTGTAGTGCCGATCAATGCCCGCATGGGGCCGTCGGAGATCGAATACTTCCTACAGCACAGCGAAGCGCGGTTCTACATTGGCCAGCCGGACTTATACCAACCGGTCCTTTCGATCCGACCGCACCTGCCGCAGTTACACCAGTGCTATGTGACAGGCGAGAGCCAACCCCCAGACACCGGTAGTTTCCAGGATCTGTTGGCCGCACCCTCCCCAACGATAGAATTGCCGGCCGTGGAGCCCGGCCAGGTGGCCGCCATCCTTTACACCTCGGGGACGACCTCACGGCCCAAAGGGGTCACACACACCCACGAACGGCTGTACTACATGACCGGCCTGATGGAACAGATGGGGATGTCTCGTGAGCGGGTGGTGGCGGTGCTAACGCCCATGACCCATATGGCGGCTTTCATGTGTATCATGCTTTCTACCCTCACCGTCGGCGCCACGCTGGTTCTCCCAACCGGAAGTGACCCCCAGACGATATTGGGGACCCTTGAGCGACATCGGTGCACCTTCACGTTTGCCATGCCGGTCCAGTGCCAGGCCCTGGTAGAATGCCAAACGGTGACCCCCTATGATATCCGTGCCGATATGCGCTTTTTAGCGGCCGGCGACTCGGTCCCCACGGCTTTGCAGGAGCAGTTTACGCGTGCTTTTTCTCTCCCCCTGCACGAGTTCTTGGGCCTGACCGAAATCGCGCCGATCACCTGGAACCCCGGTGGAAAAACCCGCACGGGGTCCATCGGGGTCCCTTTAGAGGGCGTCCTGTTGCGCGTGGTGGACGCGGACGGCAACGAAGTGAAGCCCGGAGAGGTGGGCGAGCTGATGGTCAAGAGTCCGGGAAATACGATCGGCTACTGGAACAACCCCGAGGCCACCGCTGAGACCCTCCGCGACGGATGGCTTTATACCGGGGATCTCGTCAAGCAAGATGCCGAAGGCTACTACTGGTTCGCCGGGCGCAAGAAGGAACTCATCGTCCGAGGCGGCTCCAACATTTCGCCGCAGGAAGTAGAGGCCGTTCTCTACCGGCACCCGGCGGTGGCCGAAGCCGGGGTTATCGGCATCCCAGATGAAACATGGGGCGAGGTCGTGGTAGCGTATGTCGCCAGGAAGGAAGGGCTATCGGCTACCGAGGCGGAATTGATTGAGTTTGCCAAAGAGCAGATCGCGACTCATAAGGTGCCCGAAAAGGTTGTCTTCTTGCCCAGCTTGCCCAAGAGCGCCGTAGGGAAAGTCCAGAGAAGAGCGCTGAAAGAGCACTACCGCAGTGCCCACGCCTAAGTCGGTAGCTGGGAGGTCCCGTCATGGGTTAGCGTGGTCGCCGTCGCGGTAGCCGGATGCTTGGGTTGCACGAGGATTCGGATCGCTGCCCGCTCCACTTAATCGGGCTGGCCAGGACTGGTTCGAAGAGTTCCGCAACCGCCAGCAGGACTAAGTCCCGCGAAACGAACGATATAGCTCTCGTTTGCAGAAACCTGTCGGGATATCGCCTTCGCACCAACAATCCGCTGACTGAGGCCCTCACACGGCCGTCGCAGGGATCGAAACCAGCTCCGATCAAGGGCCTGGCGGTGCTACGATCGGTTAGCTCAACGGAACGGTTGTTACCGCCAGGTATCCGTAACGAGGTAGAATCGGACCGTCGTGATCGGCGAAACCATCAGCCACTGTAAGATCCTGTCCACCTGCGCAGCCCGTCCAACCAAGCCGTCTACGCAGCCAGCGACGCGGCCGTCACAGCGGTCCGCCTTTGACCCCTGTAGCTAGCGCGGAGGGCCACGTCGATAGTTGGAGCAGAACAACGAGTCGTGTTCGCTCCGCCGAGCGCGAGCGGTCCTGCTGCGCGGCTGCGGACGCCGCCTGCCTCGGACTCGCGTATTTAGCGGCGTTCGACGTTATCCTCTGGAATGACTGACCCGGGCAAGCTGGTCCCGCACTTCCGGCAATAGAGACGCCTCGCTCGTCAGTCTCTCGGCCGGTCGCTTCCATCCTGAAAACTTTCTCGGGAATTTTCTTGCACCTTATAGTCGCTTTAAGGTTCATCCTATGGACTGGGAGGCGAAAAGCCATGCAAGACCGAGGCATGACCATCGGAGCGGTAGCCGAACGCAGCGGCGTGAGCAGGCAGGCCATACGGTACTACGAACGAGAAGGTCTGCTGCCTGCCCCCGAGCGCACTCACACCGGGTATCGCATGTACGGTCCCGGCGTTCTCGGGAGGCTGAACTTCATCCGGCAAGCCCGTTCGCTGGGCCTCTCACTGAAAGAGATTGAAGAGATCTTCCGGATGAGCACAGCCGGCCGCGCTCCCTGTTGCCAGGTGAGGGAACTGCTCTCCGGCAAACTGGAAGACCTCAGTAACCGAATCAGGGAACTATCTCGGTTCCGAGATGATCTGCGGCGGTTCCTCAATCAACTGTCCGGCGTGCCGGATCAGGCCGACGCGTCGCAGCGGGTGTGCACCCTGATCGAGATGGCACCTAGTTCGCTGTCTCCTCTCGATCCCTCGCGCGAACCGCCGGCCAGGAAGACGGCTTGGCGAGGGAAGCGCCGGCAACCGGCCGACGCTCGGAGATCGAAAGGCGTCCCCGCACTGCCTCAAAAATGACGCTCAAGGAGGTGCATCATGCAAGCAAAACAAGCAGCAAAGCTGGCCGGCTATGTACTCCTAGTGTTACTGGCCGGAACACTCGTCGGGGCGTTTGTCTTTATTCCGCTCAGCCAGGAGCCGCCCTATGAGTTTGTTAAAACCTGGGGCGGGCAGGGCGACGATCCCGGCCAGTTCAGCGATCCGACAGGCATCGCGGTGGCGGGCGACGAGGTTTTCGTCGCCGACGCGCGGAACGATCGCATCCAGGTCTTTGATCTCGACGGACGTTTCAAGAGGCAGTTTGGCCAACCAGGGCAAGCCCTTGGCGAACTAGGCCGCCCAATGAATCTGTCGGTCGCGGGCGATCGCCTGTACGTGTCGGAATACTTCAACGACAGAGTCCAGATCTTCAGCCTGGACGGGACGCCGGAACGAACCATCGGAGAATCGGGAGAAGGCCCCGCGCAGTTCGACGCTCCGGGCGGCGTCACGGCGGCGCCGAACGGCGATCTATTCGTCGCCGACTCTTACAACCACAGGGTGCAACAGCTCCGTGGTGATGGAACCTTCGTTCGCCAGTGGGGAACGACCGGCCGCACGGGAATCGCCGACGGTCAGTTCAACTACCCGACCGGCGTCGCCCTCGGTCCGAACGGAGTGCTCTATGTGGCCGACGGCTACAACGACCGGATCCAAGCGTTTGCCGAGGACGGAAGCCTGATCCGCAAGTGGGGCGGCCCTTTTGCAATCAACATCCCGGGACCGTTCAACGGCTGGTTCGCCGTGGCGACAAGCGTTTCGATTGGGCCTCAGGGCAATGTGTTCGTGGCTGACTTCTACCACGATCGCGTGCAAAAATTCTGCCCTCAAGGGTACTTTCAGACCGGCTTCGGCGTGACAGGCGCGGGGCCGGGACAGTTCCATCATCCCTTGGCCGTCGCGGTAGCCGGCGACGGGTCGGTCTTCGTGACGGACTTCTTGAACCATCGCGTTCAAAAGTGGCGGCCAGCGCGAACGAAGGAATAGAGACATTTAGGAGAGACACAGGAGGATTCGGATGAAGAGCTTCACACGTTCGCTGGTTTTGGGCTTGAGCCTTCTTGTGGCGTCAGCGATTTACGCCAGCCCGCCGACTTACCGTATCCAGGTCGACGGACTGGCCTGCCCTTTCTGCGCGTACGGCCTTGAGAAGCGGCTTAGAAAGATTGACGGAGTCAAGGAGATCGAGGCTGACATCGGCGCCGGAACAATCACCGTGACAATGGCGGAAGGCAAGACCTTGGGCAAGGAACAAGCGCGCAAGGCGGTGAAAAAGGCTGGTTTCACGCTGGGAGGTTTCGAGGAAATCACCCCAAAAGAAGGGGGATCGCGCGACGGGCGCGCGAAGGAGTAGAGCAATGCGTCTGAAGAATCTTCGCCGGCGCGCCCGCGGCGCAACGGCTCTTGCCTGCATGGCCCTCGGACTCTTGGTCGGCGCGGAAAACGCCTGGCCGGCGGCACAGACTTTCAACACAGCCCTGCCGGTGGCTCAGGGTGAGTTCGTCTTCCGGGAACAGTTCCTCGCCAGACGCATCGCGGACGATCCGGGTCCGGCGGGCCGGGAGGTAAGTGTGTTCGGCGGCGTGTCCGTGCTGGGCTATGGGATCACCGGGGACCTGAGCGTGTTTGGTGTCATTCCTGTCCTGAGCAAAGAGCTCGAGTTGACGACGCCGGACGGCGGCCGAATCACCCGGCGCACCAGCGGACTCGGTGACGCCAGGGTTTTCGGACGGTACACGGTTTTCCACGCCGACGCGCCGGGCCGGACCTTCCGCATCGCGCCTTTCGGAGGGATGAAGGCTCCCACCGGCGACAACGATGACCGCGACGCACTTGGAAGGCTTCCCCCGGCGCTTCAGCTCGGTTCCGGCTCCTGGGACCCGTTCAGCGGCGTCGTTGTTACTTATCAAACCCGCGCCTACCAGATCGACGCAGCGGCCTCCTACCAAGCCAACACGCAGTCGAACGGCTTTGAGTTTGGCGACGAGGCCCGCTTCGACGCGTCGTTCCAATACCGGCTGTGGCCTCGCAAGCTGCCCGGCGGAGTTCCTGGATTCCTCTACGCCGTGATCGAGGAGAATCTCATCCTGCGGGGCAGAAACAAGATCGGCGGGGTTGGGGACCTCGACTCCGGCGGCACGACATGGTTCCTGGCGCCTGGCCTGCAGTACGTGACGAAGCGGTGGATTCTCGAAGCGATTGTACAGATTCCGGTCCTCCAAGACCTCAACGGTCTCGCCCTCAGGGACAGTTACACCGTCCGCGCAGGTTTTCGGTTTAACTTTTAAGTAGAGCCCGGAAAGGATCAAAAACCATGGTGACAAGACCGACAGGCGAGCTGAGCGCGTTCTTCTCGATGCCCTGGTGCTGCGTGCTGCCGGCGCTCCCGTGGCGGGAGACACCGGCGTTCATGGCCGCGCTCAGGGCGCGTGAAGGCATCGCGGCGCGGGCGCTGGAGTTCGCCATCCTCACCGGCGCTCGCTCTGGCGAAGTCCGGGGGATGCGATGGGAGGAAGTGGACGGCGATGTCTGGACCGTCCCCGCCGATCGCATGAAGGCAAGACGCGAGCACCGGGTGCCGCTGTCCGCTCGGGCTCTTTCGATCCTTGACGAGATGGAGCAGTTCGACAGTGATGGGCTCGTTTTCCCCGGAATGCGGAAGGGCCGTCCGTTGTCGGACATGACGCTGGGCGCGGTGCTCAAACGTATGGGCCGGGGCGAGCTGACCGCTCACGGCTTCCGCAGCACGTTCCGCGACTGGTCCGCCGAGACAACCAACTTCGCCCGCGAGGTCTGCGAGCAGGCGCTGGCGCACGCTCTCACCGACAAGACCGAAGCAGCCTATCGGCGGGGCGACCTGATCGAGAAGCGCCGTCAGCTGATGAACGCTTGGGCGGCCTACTGTGAGCAGCCTCCACGGGCGAAGGTTGTGGAGTTCTCGGCGTAACCAGGGAACCGATACCGGTGGAAGGGCGGCCGCTGGACGATTTCTAGGAGTAAAAACGATGGCTAAACTATTCGCAACGTTCTTGGCGCTGGCCTGCCTGGCCGGGGCGGCCTGTCATGAGACGGAAGGGTTGATAGGGCACATAAAGGACGTTATGTACCCTTTAGCGTAGCAGGCCGGGTGAGCCTGTCAAGGGGGTTATCCACAGGCCAAAACTGCGAGTGCCTCAAGCGCGTTGGGGTTACGGCCCCGACCCCTGAGCGCGAGCCTCCAGGCGCGCGGCTTCGTCCCCCCGCCCCATCGCGCGTAGCATGACGGCGTAGTTCCGAAGTGTCGTGGCGGTGTAGGGATGCTCGGGCCCCAGCGCTTTTTCACTGATGGCGAGGGCGCGCTGATACAGCGGCTCGGCTTCCGCGTAGCGGCCTTGGTTGTCGTAGAGCAACGCCAGGTTGTTGAGACTGGTGGCGGTCGAGGGATGGTCCGGCCCCAGCGCTTTTTCGCTGATGGCGAGGGCGCGCTGATACAGCGGCTCGGCTTCCGCGTAGCGGCCTTGGGCGCTGTAGATCTCCCCCAGGTTGTTGAGACTGGCGGCGGTCGAGGGATGGTCCGGCCCCAGCGCTTTTTCGCTGATGGCGAGGGCGCGCTGATACAGCGGCTCGGCTTCCGCGTAGCGGCCTTGGGCGCGGTAGAGCCCCCCCAGGTTGTTGAGACTAGCGGCGGTGTCAGGATGGTCCGGCCCCAGCGCTTTTTCGCTGATGGCGAGGGCGCGCTGATACAGCGGCTCGGCTTCCGCGTAGCGGCCTTGGTTGTCGTAGAGCAACGCCAGGTTGTTGAGACTGGTGGCGGTCGAGGGATGGTCCGGCCCCAGCGCTTTTTCCCTGATGGCAAGGGCGCGCTGGTACAGCGGCTCGGCTTCCGCGTAGCGGCCTTGGGCGCGGTAGAGCTCCCCCAGGTTGTTGAGACTGGTGGCGGTGTCAGGATGGTCCGGCCCCTGCGCTTTTTCCTTGATGGCGAGGGCGCGCTGATACAGCGGCTCGGCTTCCGCGTAGCGGCCTTGGGCGCTGTAGAGCCCCCCCAGGTTGTTGAGACTAGCGGCGGTGTCAGGGTGCTCGGGTCCCAGGGCTTCCTCTGCGATCGCCAGGGCGCGGTGGTGGAGCGGTTCGGCCTCTGCGTACTTGCCCTGGGTGCTGTATAGCATCGCCAGGTTGTTGAGACTCGCGGCCAGGCGTGGGTCTTCGGGTGTGAATTCTTGTGCTTCCTTGAGGGCAGCCAACCAAGATTTCTCTGCTTCGGCGTAGTCGCCTTGTTGGTACGCTTCACCGCCAGCGTCAACGAACGTTTCCCAGCGCGCGGGTTGGGAGCATGCGGGTGGAGCTGCTATCGCCACGGACAGGACTGAAACTAGCCAGAAGTGGTTCCACATATGTCGCATCTCAATGCCTCCTCCTTGGGGTGGAAAGGCAAATGAACCCAAAGGACCGTTCTGTTGAATGGTACAACAACGGCCTGTTTGCCAGGGGCTACCGTCACCACTTCTGCTGAAACTCTTCGACCACATGCTCGGGCGAGAGGTTGAGGTAGATCTCGGTCGTCAGGAGCGTGTCATGGCCCAGCAGGCGCTGCAGCGCTGGCAGGGAGATCCCTTTCTGAATTGCCGTGACGGCAAAAGTGTGCCTGAGCACGTGAGGGGAGACGGTGCGGCTGATACGGGCGCGGTTAGCAACGCGCTTCAGCATGCGCTGGATGGTGCGAACACTGAAGCGGAAGGTTTCGTGTAATGCAAAGTAGCCCTCGATGAGGGGCTGGATACGGGCAGCGAGAGGAATCACCCGGCGCTTGGATTTGGTGCCGAAGGGTCCGCCCTTGCCGTAGATCATGAGGCGGTGGGTTTGCCAGTCGCGATTGGCTCGTTTGAGGTTGGCGAGCTCGGAGACCCGAAGTCCCGTGTCGAGAAGGACCCAGACGACGAGTTTCTCTTCGTGGGGGTTGCAGGCATTGGCCAAGCGGGTTGCTTCATCTCCGGTAAGAGGTTCGCGTTTGTACTGGTAGCGCATAGAGGCGTTGTGCGGCTGCCGTAAATTCTCAACGATTGCGACAGACTGCCGCAATCGCACACGGGCATCTTATAGGAAATAAAGAATGATGGGTATTTACTTGACTCAGGTGACCCCAAGATGTAGGATCTTGGGCGATGGAAGATTATCCCCGGAATTTGGCCGAGTTCGAGGCGCGTTTCGCTAGCGAGCAGGCCTGTCGGGAGTATCTGTGTCAACTCCGCTGGCCGGAGGGTTTTCGTTGTCCGCGATGCGGGCATGACAAAACCTGGGCGGTGCGCACGGTGCTGCTGCAGTGTGCAAGCTGCGGGCATCAAGCTTCGGCGACAGCAGGCACAATCTTTCAAGACACCCGCAAGCCGCTCCAGAGTTGGTTTCGAGCAATGTGGTGGCTCACCAGCCAGAAGAACGGGGCGAGTGCATTGGGATTGCAGCGGGTGTTGGGCCTGGGCAGCTACAAGACGGCCTGGACTTGGTTGCACAAGCTTCGGCGCGCTATGGTGCGGCCCGGACGTGATCGCCTCAGCGGGCGCGTTGAGGTTGACGAGACTTACTTAGGAGCCCTGGAGGAGGGCGTGCGGGGCCGCCAAACCGACGCGAAAGCGCTGATTGTAGTAGCGGCCGAGGAAGATGGCGCCGGCATCGGACGAGTTCGGATGCGCACGATTCCGAACGCCTCTGGGGACAGCTTGATGGCCTTCGTCGGCGAGTCGGTCGAACCCGGCAGCGTGGTCCACACGGACGGCTGGCTGGGATACGAGCCACTCGAAAGCGACGGCTATCGCCACGAGGTGAGCTACCTGGACGGGCAACCGGCACGAGCCTCTCAACTGCTCCCCCGCGTGCATCGCGTGGTGTCGTTACTGAAGCGTTGGATACTGGGTACGCATCAAGGAGCCGTCAGCCACGAGCATCTCGACTACTACCTCGACGAATTCACCTTCCGCTTCAACCGCCGCAAGTCCAGAAGCCGAGGCAAGCTCTTCTACCGCCTGGTTCAGCAGGCCGTCGCCGTCCAACCGGCGCCCTACAAGTCGCTGGTCGGAGGCACCGCAACACGCGCTACGGACAACCACAACATGTAGGGGCCATTTCAAAATACCTGAGTCAAGTGAATACCCATCTAAAGAATTTATGGAAGAGTCGGCTGTGGAAGCGTCGCGATTAAGGGGGGAAGGCGACAACCGGGATCTGCCCCGGCGACCTCTGTGCTGTGGGGACCTACACTTCGTTGGCCGGTTCTAGAAGAACAGCCCGAACCTACCTGCACCGCTACCCCTCAAGATGGGTATTTACTTGACTCAGGTGACCCCAAGATGTAGGATCTTGGGCGATGGAAGATTATCCCCGGAATTTGGCCGAGTTCGAGGCGCGTTTCGCTAGCGAGCAGGCCTGTCGGGAGTATCTGTGTCAACTCCGCTGGCCGGAGGGTTTTCGTTGTCCGCGATGCGGGCATGACAAAACCTGGGCGGTGCGCACGGTGCTGCTGCAGTGTGCAAGCTGCGGGCATCAAGCTTCGGCGACAGCAGGCACAATCTTTCAAGACACCCGCAAGCCGCTCCAGAGTTGGT
Organism: Bryobacterales bacterium; assembly: GCA_965238045.1. GTDB lineage: Bacteria > Acidobacteriota > Terriglobia > Bryobacterales > UBA6623 > CBDEGU01. The sequence goes on from CBDEGU010000009.1 coordinate 97,306, forward strand.
TTCGAGCAATGTGGTGGCTCACCAGCCAGAAGAACGGGGCGAGTGCATTGGGATTGCAGCGGGTGTTGGGCCTGGGCAGCTACAAGACGGCCTGGACTTGGTTGCACAAGCTTCGGCGCGCTATGGTGCGGCCCGGACGTGATCGCCTCAGCGGGCGCGTTGAGGTTGACGAGACTTACTTAGGAGCCCTGGAGGAGGGCGTGCGGGGCCGCCAAACCGACGCGAAAGCGCTGATTGTAGTAGCGGCCGAGGAAGATGGCGCCGGCATCGGACGAGTTCGGATGCGCACGATTCCGAACGCCTCTGGGGACAGCTTGATGGCCTTCGTCGGCGAGTCGGTCGAACCCGGCAGCGTGGTCCACACGGACGGCTGGCTGGGATACGAGCCACTCGAAAGCGACGGCTATCGCCACGAGGTGAGCTACCTGGACGGGCAACCGGCACGAGCCTCTCAACTGCTCCCCCGCGTGCATCGCGTGGTGTCGTTACTGAAGCGTTGGATACTGGGTACGCATCAAGGAGCCGTCAGCCACGAGCATCTCGACTACTACCTCGACGAATTCACCTTCCGCTTCAACCGCCGCAAGTCCAGAAGCCGAGGCAAGCTCTTCTACCGCCTGGTTCAGCAGGCCGTCGCCGTGCAACCGGCGCCCTACAAGTCGCTGGTCGGAGGCACCGCAACACGCGCTACGGACAACCACAACATGTAGGGGCCATTTCAAAATACCTGAGTCAAGTGAATACCCATCCTATTCAAAATCACGAACGACCACATCCGCACTACTGAGAGGAAGTACTTTGTCGTCACTGTTGCGTTCATCGGCCTCTTCTCAGTCCTACTGTCAACCATGCCGTTCGGTGTCCACGCTGGGAGCGATGTGCCGCCATGGTCTACACAGTCGTTAGCAGCCCAAGGCCTCCCACTTGTGATTGGCTCTTTCGTGTACATCATGCAGAATTGGTATCGAGCTTGGAAGGCACACTACCTCGATGTTTGCCTTGCAATCCACCAACATGTCGGCAAGGACGTACCGGTGAGACTATTACCCTATTGGCTGAGACGGGAGATACCTGAAAATCGCTTCTCCGTAGACAACCTGCTGAAGCTGCTGACCATCGGTGTGAACCTACTTTTGGTAGCCCTAATATGTGCACATCTGACTGTCATATTTGAGAGTCATGCTACGTCGATTGGTGCCAGTGTTGTGCTAGCAGTGAGCTACCTGTGCTTTCTGTATGCTGTTGACAAAACAATGCGGAAAACGAACTTCCTGTATGCATAGCATAGTACTTAGTTGCGAAAGTTCACGTACGATCTACGAGACCTCAGGACAGTTCAAATTGCTCATTTTATGTGACTTCACTGGTATTCGTTATGCCGTCTATTTCTGCAAGCAAGCAATAGATCGGCACCTGGAAAGTGTGAAGAAACGCTGAGAGGGCCAGCCGTGTGTGGCCGAAGCGCTTGCGAATTGAAGGCAGATTCACCAGCGCGTGTGGCGGTCCCCACTACTTCACACCTTCCTTTACCCTTTTTCGCCTGCCACCTGCCCCACAACTCAAATCAATCCACATACGCCACCGCGTCGACCTGCAACAGCGACCCCTCACGGCGAAACTCACCCGCCGGAAAACAAGACCGTGCTGGCGGGTTGGTCGGGAAGTACTCCTTATACGCCTCGTTCATCGGAGCATAGTTATTCTTCATGTCGGCGAGAACGATCGTCACTTGCAGCAGATTATCGAGCGACGAACCGGCGGCTTCGAGCTTCTTCTTCATCGTCTCGAGCACCCCGCGTATCTGCACCTTCGCATCACCGGGCTCCTTGCGCCGCTGTGGATACCATCCACCCGTCCCCGAGAGAAAGATCAAATGCCCTGAACGCACCGCGCCGGAAAGCAGGGCGCCCGTGCGAACTTCGCCCGGCTTCAGACCCAGAATCTGTTTCTTCGGACTCCAAGTCTCCGCTTTCGCCTGCGCCGCTCCAGCTGCCGCGGCCCCCAGCACGGCACCGCCCATCAGACTGCGCCGCGTACGTCCTTTGTTCGAACTCGATTTCATGATGCCTCCAGTGTTTTCTTAATCAGAGATGGTTTCCGCTACCCCAATCGCAAATCGGCAGTCCCAACGCCACCCCAATTCCTCACCCGCTCGACGGTGGCTCGGTCGTCGGAGGCCCCACGCAAAAGTGCGATGTCTTTGGCACGAAATACCGGACGTTGAGTTCCGGTGTCTCCAGCCTCCGGTAGCCCTGAAAACGCGATTCGAGCGCGAAGTCGAGAGTACCGCTGGTGAGCAATGTCCGCTCGACCGGATAGGTTGCCCTGCCCGACTCGAACATCTTTTCAATATTCATCACCATACAGGCAAAGTGCCGGTGCGGCCTGCCGTTCTGCAGCCACATCAGCAGCGAGACCGGTTCGGAGCGGCCATCGACATCGATCGCGACGGTGAAATCCTCCACCGCGCCGGTGAGCAGAAACGCCGCCGATTGCAGCCCGTCGCGATATTCAATCACGAACACGGCCGGTTCCTTCACCAGTTCCCGCACATTGCCCGGTTTGCGTGTCTCGCTGTGAGAGATCGCCCGGTCAAAGAGCCGCTTCGCCCAAGGGGTCCGGTCGACGAAATCCCACACCGCCTGGCCCTGAAAGCACTGCACCGCCCGGATGCCGGTCTCGCCTCCCTGCCGCCGCTCGACCATGCATTGCAGCGATTCGAGCAAGTGAAATCCGTAAATGTCCAGTCCGCTATAGCTGATCGCCACCGCCTTGGTCGCGCGCGCCCCCCAGGGGAAGTCGATCGCCGGCTTGCGGTGGCTCAGCGGCACCGACGAGCCGGCCATCATCTCGAATCCCATCTCGCGGGAGATCTCGACCATGCGGCGGGCCTTGATCCAGCTATAGGAGAGATGCTTGTCGTTGAACACCGGACAGCTCTGGCCCGTCTGCCGGAAAACGTCGGTGATTTCTAGAAACAATTCAAAGCGCGGATAGAGCTTCTGCGCTTTGTCGTTCATCGGATAGTCGCCGTGTTCGCCCACCAGCAGCACCCCATCGGCCGCAAGCTTGTCGCCGCCGAGCGTGAGCGCCTCATAGATCGTCCGGAAGATCGGCACATTGTACTTCTTCGACATGCCGCGGCTCATGTCGTTGTCGGGCGCCTGCGCCGTATACATCGAAACAAGCTTCGAGCGCGGCCCGGGCGGTGAGCCCTGCTGCAGCCAGCCCTCCATGTACTTGCCCACCAAAACATCCGAATGTGAATTCGGCCGGTAGACCGTCATGATCGCGGCCACATTCTTGGGCCGGCCAGTCGGAGGGGAAGTGACCGGCGAACTGGGAGGGCAGGCAAACGCGCCACTGCCAACCCGAGGCACAGCCAGACCGCCGGCAAAACCCGCCGCCAAACTCGACATCAAAAACTCTCGTCGTTGCATGGTCCCTAGTGTAGCCCGATGGCTGAAGCTTTAGCCCGCTTTTCTCACCACCTGGCCCGATGAAGGGGAGGGGCGAAGTGCGTGAGAGGCCCGTCAGTACGAGGCGCGCGCCGCTTGACGAGCGCAGGCGTACTTGATCGTACGTTGAGCACGGCGAGCAAGCGCAACGAAGGAATGGCGGGCCTGTCATGTGCTTCGGTCGCCAGGTGGTGAGAAATGCGGGTTAGGGCGCCTTGGCCGCATCAAGCGCCCGCAGCCAATTCTCGCCCAAGATCTTCTTGATCCTCTCCGCGCTGTATCCTTTCTTGACAAGTGCCTCGGTCAGCCGCGGATAGCTCGTCGCGTCGAAGTCGAGCAAGTTCGGTCCGCTCATCAGGTCAAGACCGATGCCGACGTTGCTGTCACCGGCGATTTCAACCGCGTAATCCACCTGATCGGCCCAGTCATCGGTAGTGGGCAACGGTCCCCCGGCATCGACGACTCGCCGATGCCGCTCGCGCCAGGGAATGCCGTAACCGGTCCCTCCGCGCTCATGACGGGGCCGTATCCAGCGGTCGTGCAGTTCCGCGTCCAGCCGCCGGATATAATCTCCAAAATCTTCATACGGCTTGCGGAAGAACGTAAATCCCTCCACTTCATGCCGGCCCGCCGTGGTTTGCCAGCTTGGCTGACTTTTTTGCCAATCCACGAACGCCTGACTGAGAAACCCTGCGTTCGAGTGCATCGCCATAAGCCCTCCCTTGGCCGCCATCGCTCGCAGCACTTCATCGGAAAGGTTTCTTGGATAGTCACGGAAATGCCTCAGCCCATGGTGGCTGCCGACCACCGGCGCCTTGCTGGTTTCGATGATCTGAAGCTTGGCCGCGTCCGAAGCGTGCGAGAGATCGATCATGACGCCAAGACGATTCATCTCGCGAATGACCTCGCGGCCATGCTCGGTAAGACCGCCCCACTGCTTCTTGCCGAGCCCGGCATCGAGGAAAGCGTTCGTAGTGTTATGGCTGACGGGCTGAATCATGCGCACGCCCAGACGGTGAAACAGGCGCAGCACATCGAGGTCTCCTTCCGGGTCAAATCCGCCTTCCAGCGCAAGAATCGCCGCCATCTTGCCCTTCGCCACGATACGCCGCACGTCGGCGGAGGTCAGCGCCAGTTCCATTTTGTCGGCGTTGGCGTCAAGGACGCGGTAGAAGGTTTCAATCAGCCGCACCGCTTGCTTCACGGCGTAGTTGTAGTTGTTATAGGGATCCTCGATATAGACGGTGTGGACGACAACGTCAAGGCCGCCTTGCTTGGCGCGGGCATAATCGAACAAACCGCTCTCCTGCACCTTCCAAGGGTCGATGCCCTGATGAAAAACCGGCGTGACGATATGAACATGGCCATCGACAACAATCGCGTCCCTGTGCAGCTTGGCCGCGTCGATCGTTTGCCCGGAAACGAGCGCCGAATGGACGGCAAAAATCAAAGGGAAGACCGCCGCAAGACAAGCGCGGGCTCGGCTCACTCGGAAACGATTCATGGGATTCTCCTTCACTGTGTTGGCGACTAATACGGCACGCCTTTCACTTGGGGATCGCGCAAACTTAACCCGCTTTTCTCACCACATGGCCCGGTGAAGTGGAGGGGCGAAGTGCGGGAGAGACGCGTCAGCGGGAGGCGCGCGCCGCTTGACGAGCGCAGACGTACTTGATTGTACGTTGAGCACGGCGAGCAAGCGCAACGAAGGAATGGCGGGCCTCTCATGTGCTTCGGTCGTCAGGTGGTGAGAAATGCGGGTTAACCGCCGCCATTGTACCGCTTGCCCGGTCTGTATCGCTTGCCTGCTCAGCGCGTCTCGGTTCGAATCACGCGCAACCGCCCGGCCCGCCAGCTACACCGCTAACTCACACCGCATCACCGTAACCGCTTTGCCGCCCAGCCGTATCCGCTCGCCCGCAACCTCCACCCGCACTTCCCCGCCCCGCGCCGAGGCCTGATAGGCCAGAAACTCGTCCTTACCCAACCGCCGCTGCCAGTACGGCCCCAGGCAGCAATGCGCCGAACCGGTTACCGGGTCCTCATCAATCCCCGACGCCGAAGCAAAGAAGCGCGAGACGAAATCATAGCCTTTCGAGCCCGCTTCCGAGCCGGGTTTCGAGCCCGCTTCCGAGCCACGGGCCGTCACGATCACCCCCCGCACCGGAATCTCGCGCAGCGCTTGAAAATTCGGCCGCAGCTCCCGCAGCCGCTCCTCGGATTCGATCTCTATCAAGTAGTCGAACTTGCTCCGGCCCGTATAGAGCGGCTCGACATCAAGCGCGCTCAGAAGTTCCGCCGGCGCATCGCACTCCTCCGGCGGCGTACTAGGGAAATTCAACTCGATCCACTCGCCATCGCGCCGCGCCGTCAGGACCCCGCTGCGCGTCGCAAATCGAATCACCGCATCGGCGGCGACTGCCTCGCATTGCCACAAGATATGAGCACTCGCCAGCGTCGCATGCCCGCACAGGTCCACCTCGGCGGTTGGAGTAAACCAGCGCAAACCGAACCCGTCTTCCCGGCGCTGGAGGAACGCTGTCTCGGAGAGATTCATCTCACCGGCCACCTGCTGCATCCACTCCTCGTCGCGAGGCCCGCGCAGCAGGCAGACCGCCGCCGGGTTGCCGTGAAACGGCTGATCGGTGAATGCATTCACCTGATAAAGCTGTGTCGTCATGAATGGAGATCCTCCCGCCGATCAGCGGCCAAAATACCCCCGGAAGCTGTGAAAAAATCGGGACTGCCACAAGCGCCAACCGAACGCTTTCTGATTCGCAAGGTCCTGGGCAAGGCGCGGCTGGCTGTCCCAGCATTTCTTCACAGCTTCCCGGCCTCTATATTCCGGCCCCTTATACTCTATACATAGCTTGAGACGCGCCCCGCTCGTCTCGACCCGGAGTCCGCCCCATGCCCTACGTCACCATGAATCGCGTCTACATCAGCGACGGCTACGCCGAACAATTTGAACAGCGCTTTCGCGACCGCGCCGGACTGGTCGACAAGGTGCCCGGCTTCATCCGCAACATGGTCCTGCGGCCCGATAGCGAAGATACCCCCTACGTCGTGATGACGCTCTGGGAGACCAAAGAGGCCTTTACAGGATGGGTCAGCTCCGACGCCTTCCGCCAGGCGCATTCCGGCCGCGCCCGCTTCCCTGACGAAGCCTACCCCAAGCCGGGCAAGATCGAAACCTTCGAGACCGCCCTCGACACCCAGGCGAAATAACCCCCGGCGGCCCCGTTTGAACGCCGGCCTCATGAAAAAATCGGGACTGTCACAAGCGCTGGCTAAACCTCATCTAATCCGCGAGGACTGAGGGAGGCGCGGCTGACTGCCCCAGCATTTTTTCCGCCCCCCCGGTTTGAATTCCAGCCTCGGGTGAGATACCCTAGACGGCAATCCCCCCTGCAAAGGAGTTCCCGGCCATGATGCGCCTCTGTTGCCTCTCCCTTAGCTACGCCAGACAGTTCGAAGCCGGCACGATGGATATCTTCAAGTTCCTCGATACCTGCCGCGCTCTCGATCTCGACGGCGTTTCCGTCCACATTCGCAATCTCCACGGCACTGACAAACCGCACCTCAAAGAAGTGCGCCGCCGCTGTCTCGACCTCGGTCTGACGATGGCTTGCTTCTGCGTCTCGACCAGGTTCGGAGGGCCCGAAGAAGGCCACTCGGCCGAGATCGCCAAGGCCCGCGAAGCCATGGAGGTCGGCCTGTTCCTCGGCGCCCCCCTCCTGCGTGTCTTCGTCGGAGGCGTTCCCGAGGGCGGCGATTACGAGCAGTCCTTTCAGCGCGGTGTTCGCGGACTCCGCAAGACCGCCGAACTCGGCGCCGAACTCGGTATGCCCGTCGCCTTGCAGAACCACAGCGGCCTCACCAGCACCGGCGACGAAATGGTCCGCTTCTACAACGAGATTCAGCACCCCAACTTTACCCTCCTGCTCGACACCGGACATTTCGCCGGACGCAAGGGACCCAACGGCCCAGTTATCGAAGGTCTCGACTACGACGACTACTACGACAGCATCGCCAAGGTCGCGCCCCTCACGCAATTCGTCCGGGCCAAGCTCTACGATCTCGACGCCGAAGGACGCTCGAAATGGATGGACTACGACCGCATCTTCAACACCCTCCGCGGCGTGCACTTCAACGGATTCATCAGCCTGGTCTACGAGGGTAAAGAGGATCAATTCACGGCCATTCCGCGCGGCAACCGTTTCCTGCGCACGTTCTTGACCCCTTAACAGCCCGTGGCACAAGTGCGCTCATGCGAAAATGGAGGACTGCCATCCGATTTTCGCTCGTCGAACGGTTTTTTCCAGCGCGAGCGAACTGTGAAATTCGGTGGCTGTACCCTTTTTTCGCTACCGCAAGGCAACCCACACAGCAACCCAACAACGGAGCAACCCATGACAAACAACAACCCCACTCGGCGCGACCTCATCAAAGGAGCCGCCGCCACCGGCCTGCTCGCCGGCGCTGGCTGCGGCGACAGCGAACCCGAACAACCCGCTCCCGTTGCCAAGCCGAAATACAAGATTATCGATCCGCACGTGCATATCTGGAAAAACGACCCGAAATATCCCTGGCCCGCCGAACTCAAAACTCCGCCAGAAGAGGACGCCCTGCCGGAACCTCTGCTCGCCGAGATGGAAGCTAACGGCGTCGCCCACACCGTCATCGTCCACGTCATCTACTACCGCTGGGACTGTCGTTACGCCGCCGACGTCGTCAAAAAGTATCCCAGCAAATTCCAGGGAGTTTGCCGCGTCAATCCCGAGTCCCGCACCGCCGCCGATGATCTCTCGAAGTGGGTCGAAGAGTACGGCTATCATGGCGTCCGCCTCAGCCCGTCCGCCCGCGCCAACGGCGACTGGATCAACAACGCTGAACTGATGGACCCGATCTGGAAGCGCACCGCCGAGCTGAAAGTGCCCATGCTCATCCTCACCAGCACCTCCCGCTTGCCCGATGTAGCCCAATGGATCGAGCGCTATCCCGAGATCAAGATCTCGATCGATCACATGGCGTCGTGCCCGATCGACCAACCCGATGAGCTGACCAAGCTCACCGATCTGGCAAAATTTCCCGAGGTCTATGTAAAAATTTCCCACACCTGGTCGCTTTCCAAACAGGACTACCCTTACCGCGATACTTGGGACCAGGTCAAGAAACTCTATGATGTCTTCGGCCCGCAACGGCTGATGTGGGGAACCGACTGGCCCGGGGTCGATGAGTACTGCGGATACGCCAAATCATTGCAGTTGGTGCGTGACGAAATGGACTTTCTCAACGAAGAAGACAAACATTGGATCCTCGGCAAAACAGCCGAGCGCCTCTGGCCATTCCCCGCTGCTTGAGACCCAATTCGTCGCTTGTTTCGGCTTTGGCCCCGGGCGTGCAGATCCTCGCGACACATGCCGCCGTACCCCGCAGCCAAAGAGTCTTTCCAGCACCCAGCCTGGAAGCTCGCCCAGAAGCTCACTCGAAAAGCTGCCCGGACGGCTGAGGCCAGGCGGTCAGTCCGTCGATACATAATGCGCTCCGCCTTGGCGGGCCTTGCTCGGCGAGCCTCCCTCGTGAATTCGTCGGCTACTCTAGGAGTGGGACCCGCGTGCCGCTGACAACAATACTGCGCGAAACAGTCGCCAAGAACCGCCCGGCGATGGCGCTCGCCCTCGCGGCGCTGCTCGGCGGCGGAACCGCTCTCGGCTACGTCTACTGGAACACGACCCGTGTGATGGAGCAGTCCCGCATCCAGGTCCGTTCCGAAAGCAGCATCCCCTTCACGATTCGCCGTCTCGAACCGCCCGCATCCCCATCCGCGAACACCCACCCGGAAACCGCGCCGGCCGCAACACCCTTCGAGTGGATTAGCTCCCCGGCCCTGTTCACCGACGTGCTGGTCCTCGGCGACAAGATCTATCTCGCCGGTCCCTCCGGCATCACGGTTCACGACTCGGCCGGAGAGCCGCTCCAGCGCTTTTTCGTCGGCGCCGGGCTGCCCACGGCCGAACCCCTGCGCCTGGCCGCCGGGCTCGCGCGCGGCACGGCCGGCAAGCGTCTCTACGCCGCCACCGCCGGTGAGGGCCTGCTCATTTATGACACCAGCCCCAGTGAGGCCAACCCCAGTGAGGCCAACCCCGCCGCGAACCGCTTCCAGCACATGCGTCCCGACGAAGCGCCCTATCGCGATCTCACCGCTCTGCTGCCTCTCACCACCGGCCGCGTCCTCCTGGGAACCAAGACAAAGGGCCTGCTCGTTTTCGATGGCGAGAGCCTCTCACCGCTTCATCCCTCGCTCGCCGGTCTCCACGTCACCGCGCTCGCCGGAGACCCATCGAGCCTCTGGATCGGCACTCTTTCGCAAGGCCTGCTGCACTGGCACGCCGGGGAACTCGACCGCTTCTCGGAAGACCAGGGCCTGCCCGATCGCCAAGTTCTCTCCCTCGCCACGAGCGGCAGCACCCTCTACGCGGGCACCCCGCTCGGAGTGGCCGAGTTCATTGACGGACGCTTCGAGCGAACCATCGCCGAAGGATTCTTCGCCACCGCTTTGCTCGTTGAGGATGGCCGTCTGCTCGTCGGAACCCACGACGAAGGCATTGCCGAAATCCCGCTCGATCGCTCGCCTGGGCGCGGTCCCCGGCCGCGAGGCGTCATGCCCGCGGGACCCGATCACGCCCCCATCCGGCGTCTGCTCACCATCGGCGCCGAAACCTTCGCGCTCGCCCGCGACGGCCTCTATTCCCTTGCCGGGTCATCCCTCGCTGGAACAGCTACCGGGCGAAAGCTGCCCGCCGGCAGCGCCGCCCAACTCACCGCACGAAATATCTCGGCCCTAGAGTTTGATTCCGCCGGCAATCTCTGGGTCGGCTACTTCGACCGCGGACTCGACATTCTCGCGCCTTCCGGCGAGCGCATCCGCCATATCGAAGACCAGCACATCTTCTGCGTCAACCGCATCGTGCATAACGCCGAGCGCCGCGCCACCGCCGTCGCCACCGCGAACGGCCTCGTTCTCTTCGACCAAGCCGGTCGCCGAACGCAGCTTCTGCGGCGAGAGAACGGATTGATCGCCGATCACGTCACCGACATCGTCGTCGAGGCTGAATCGATGACCGTGGCCACGCCCGCTGGTCTCACCTTCCTTGATGCACAAGGAGCGCGCAGCCTCTACGCCTTCCAGGGACTCGTCAACAATCATGTCTACGCCCTCGGCTCCTCGGGCGATCGCATTCTGGCCGGAACTCTCGGCGGCCTCTCGGTTCTCGACCGCCAAGTCATTCGCGCCGGTTACACCACGGCCAACTCCGATCTCGAACACAATTGGATCACCGCTGTCGCCCCGTCTGGCCGCGATTGGTTCGTCGGCACCTATGGAGCGGGCGTGGTGCGGTTTGACGAGGCAGGAAACTGGCACGCCTATGACGGACCGGGAGGAGATTTCGAGGTCAACCCCAACGCCATGCTAGCCGCCGGTGACCGCATTTATGCCGGCGGTCTGGAACGAGGCCTCTATATCTACGAAATCTCCGCCGACCGCTGGACGATCATCACCGCCGGCCTGCCCTCGGCCAACGTCACCGCGCTCGCGCGCCGCGACGGCCAGCTCTACGTCGGCACCGGCAACGGCCTCGTGCGCATTCATGAAGACAGACTGCTTTCGAGATGACCCGGCACCCCATGCGAAACCTGCTCACAACTCTGGCCCTCGCCGCGCTCATCTCGCCGCTCGCCCTCTGGGCCGACGCCGGCATCCTCATCCCCTCGAATGACTCGCAGCCCGACCCCAAGAAACTCTCGCTCGAAGAAATGGATATCGCCATCCGCATCGACAACGGCGTCGCGCGCGTTTCCATCCGGCAGATTTTCGCCAGCCACCAGTCGGGCGTTCTCGAGGGAAAGTGGATCTTCGCCCTCCCCAACTCGGCGACCGTCTCGGACTTCGCCGTCTGGGACGGCGTGACCCGCATCCCGGGCGTGATTCTCGAACGCAAGCGGGCCGGCGAAATCTACGACAACATCACCCGCCAGATGATCGACCCCGGCCTGCTGCAAATGGGAGAGTACGGCGCCGAGGAAGCGAAACGCGGCGCGGTCTTCAGCGCGAAAGTCTTCCCCATCCCAGGCTACGGCTTCAAACGTGTCGAGGTCGAATACCATCAGCGCGTCCCGGTCGAGAATCTGCGATCTTATTTCGCCGTTCCCCTGCGCCCCGATGCCTATCGCGCCCAGGTCGCCGGCCGCCTCGGCGTCACGCTCGACATCACCTCCCAGCACCCAATGAGTGATTTCCGCTTCATCGGCGACACCTACTCTCTTGAAGTCAGCGAGCAAACTCCGCACAAGATCACCGCCTCCTTCGAAGGCAGCGACATCGCTTTCAACGAGGATTTCGCCGTGGAATATACGCTCGACCCGTCGCGCGGCGATATCCTCGAGATCCTCACCCACCGCGACCCATCAGCGCGTCAAACCGATCCCGGCGCCGAATCCCCCCAGCCCGCCACCGACGAGCCGGGCTTCTTTCAAGCCTCCGCGCTGCTCACCGCCGCCTCCACGAACAACGCCATCGAAGGCCCCAGCCTAGGCCCGCCCCGCAAAATCGTCGTACTCTTCGATCAATCGCTTTCCATGCAGTGGGGAAAACTCGACCGCGCCTTCCAGTCGCTAGAAACACTTCTTCACGGACTCAAACCCAACGACAGTTTCAATCTGCTGCTCTTCCACACCAAGGTCTCCAAGCTCTTCGGCGCGGCTTCGCCGGTAACGCCCGAGCAGATCGAACAAGCACTGCGCTTTGTGCGGAGCAGCTACATCCAGGGCGGTACGAATATGCGCCAGGCGCTCGCCGCCGGCCTCGATCAATTTTCAACCGGCACCCCCACCGGCACCACCCCCGAACCCTACCTCGTGCTGCTCACCGACGGAGGAGCCACGCGCGGCCCCATCAAGACCGCAACCATCGCCTCCTGGTTCACCAAGCAGCTCGAAGAGATGGACTCAGTGCGACGCCCGCGTGTTTTTACCTTCGCCATCGGCGATGACGCCAACTTGCCCCTGCTCCGTCTGCTCTCCGGCTCCCGCGGCGTGATCGAACATGTGCGCTCGACCGAGCCGGTGGATTTCAAACTCAACGCCTTCCTGTCGAAATTCGGCCGCAATCCGATTGACGGCCTGCGCCTCGCGACCGAACCCGCGCCGCTATTCGATCTCATCTACCCCTTGCAACAGACGCTCTTCGCCGGGTCCATCGCCTCATGGATCGGACGCTACACGCGCCCCGCCGCCGAAGCAAGCTTCGCGGTTTCGGGTCAGCGCAGGGGCGAGGCTTTCACGCTCGAAGCCACCGCCGAGCTGCCCGAGCAGAATCTCGCCCACCCCCACTTGCCGCGAACCTGGGCGCGAGCCCGCGTCGATGCTCTGCTCGAAAAACTCGAACGCGACGGCGAAGATCAGGCAACCATCGATGAAATCATTCGCCTGGCGAAAAAGTACAAATTCGTCACGCTCTACACCTCGTTCCTCGCCGCCCCGCGCGCTCTCTTGCGTCCGCGGGTCATTCGGCCCGGCGATCCGCTGCTGCGCGTGCGCACCGATGAATCCATCGTCTCGGTCACCGCGCTGTTTCCGTTCGGCCTGGTGAAAAAGCTTCGCTATCTCGAGGACGAAGACATTTATCAGACCCGCTTTCTTGCCCCCAAGAACATGACCGACGGCAAGCACGAAGTCCGTCTGATACTGCGCGGCCGCGACGGCCATGTCTACCGCGAATCGAAGAGTTTCCTCATCGCCAGCAAGCCCCCCGTCGTGCGCGTCCATCTCACGAAGAAACAGTTCCGGCGTGGCGAGACCGTCGAGCTGCGCGTTGCCGCCTCGCGCTCCACGCGCACGCTCGTCGCGCGCATGTACGGCATTGCGCCAGTCAGTTTGCGCTGGAATCCCGAGGCTCGCTACAACACCGGGGCGTTCGTCATCCCCGCCAGCCTCCCGGCCGGAACCTACCCGCTCAAACTCATCGCCGAGGATTTCGCTCACAATATCGGCACCGCGGAGGTGCTCCTTGAAGTGGTTCCTTAACCCGCCCCGGCAAGCAACCCGAACCGCGATCACGGCCCTCGTCCTGCTCTGCGCCCTCTCCGCCATGGCCGCCATCCCCGAGTGGGTGCGCTACGTCGAATCCGGCAGCCCTCTTCGCGATGTCTTCTTCCGCACCGTGTCCCTGCCCTCGGGCGAGATCCGCGCCGAACGCCCCCCGTCGGAGACGCGCGCGGCGCTCTCTTCCCTGGTGGATCAACACCCAGAGCAAGCCGCGCTCTACGCCCTGCGCGCCCGCGAAGCCGAGCGGCAGCTTGATTTCGTCGCCGCAGAACAAGACTGGAAACAATACGCCGCTCTTGCCCCCACTCTGGGGGCCACCCCGGCCGAAGCCCAACTCGCGCTAGCCGACTACTACCACCGCCGGCTGCGCCCCCAGGACGAAATTGCCGCGCTGCTCGAAGTCGCCCAGTCGCCCCCGCCCGCTAGCGAGAAATTCACACCCGCCCCAAACCAGCGTTCCTGGAAGGCCTTCGAGCGAGTCTTCGCGGTCGCCAAGACGCACCGGCTTCCGCGCGAAGGGCTGCCCGCCTACTACGAAGCCTGGCGCGATCGCTATCCCGCCCAGGCCTCGCTGCAACAAAAGTTCGTCAACTTCCTCATCAATGAGCGCCGCTACGATCAAGCCCGCGAGGCCATCGGCGAGTACCGCCGCCGCTGGCCCGATGACCAGGCTTTTCCGGTCCGCGGCGCCGCGTCACTTGCCGAAACCCAGGGCTCGGCCGGCGACGCGATTCAGCTTTATGGCGATGCATTTGACCCGCTCTGGCCGCCGTCGCTGATCGAGGACTATTTCGGCTTGCTCGAACGCGCCGGACGCCTCCGCGCCGAACTCGATCTCATCCGTGCCCGCCTGCGCGCCGACCCCGGCGACCTCAAAGCCGCCGCCTGGACGTTTCACTATTACGCCCGGCAGCGCAACATCGCCGCCGCGCAAGCAGCCCTCAACGACTTCCGCCTCCACAAAGAATCCGGCCCCGCCGCCTGGACCGCCCTCGAGCTGCACACCCTCGCCCGCCTCTTTCACAACACCGCCAATTACAACGAGGCCGCGCGTTATTACTACGCCGGGTACAGCTTGCCCCTTACCGGGGACACCGCTGCTGACGACGCCGCACCTGGGGACGCCGCTGCTGGGGAGGCCAACGCCGAGCAGGCCCTCGCCGGTCTAATTCATCTCCTGCTGGCCACCCCCGAGCAGTCCATCGCCTTCGGCTCCGGCGATCTCTCCCTCTACCAAGACATCGCCGTCATGGACGACCATCCCGGCTTCCTCAACGGCGTTCTGTCGCTATTGTTCAACGCCCAGCAGCCGCAATATAAGTTCTCCGCGCAACAACAGGCATCCGCCGCCTACTTCCATCGCGCCCGTGCCGCCACACTACTAACCCTGTTCGCGCGGCGTTTCCCCGATTCCCAGCGCGGCCCTTCCCTCCACGCGCAGGTCATCGAAGCATACGCAACCCACGGCGACAACCAGGGGGTCGTCGACAAAGGGCAAGCCTTTCTCGCCGCGTTCCCCGAGGCGCTCCAGCGCACCCGCGTCTCGTTTCTGATCGCCGAAGCGCACGCGCGCAACGGCCAAGTCGAAGAAGAGTTCGCCACCTACGACGCCTTGCTCGCGGAGCTGGCCGCCAAGACCGCGGGCGTCCCGCTCGGCGAAGGCGCCAGGCGGCCCTCCAGCCGGTCTCGCCGCTACAACCGCTACGGCGGCCAGCGCGCCGCGCAAGGCGTTCGCTCCCCAGAATACGCCCGCGTTCTCGACCGCTATATCGCGCGGCTGGTTTCGCTCGAGCGAACCACCGGCGCCATGGAGTTGTACGCCAGCGAGATCGCCCGCAACCCGGCCGACCCCGCGCTCTACGAACGCCTCGCCGCCTTCCTTGAGCAAAACGGCCTCAGCGCTCGCATGGAAGCGGTCTACCGCCGCGCCATCGCACAGTTCCAAGACCGCTCGTGGCATCACAAGCTCGCCCGCTGGTACTTGCGAACCAGCAAGAGAGCCGAGTTCGCCGCGCTCACTCGCGAGATTACCGGCCTGTTTTCAGGAACCGAACTCGACGCCTACTTTCAGCAGGTCGTCGGCAGGTCCTCGCTCAGCCCGGCGCTCTATCTTCAAGTCAATCTCTACGCCCTCGAGCGTTTCCCGCATAACCTCACCTTCGTCAAGAATCTGCTCCGGGCCTACCGAACTCGCCAGACTCGCAACAACCCCGCCTGGGTCAAGCTGATCCGCGAATACTGGTTCCACGACGACGACCTGCGCGCCCGCTTCTTTGCCTATCTCACCCGCACCGGGCAGCTTGCATCCGAACTCCAGGCCCTCTCCCCCGCGCAGGCAAGCACCACGCAGGTAAGTTCATCTGCGCAGCGCTGGCAGCAGCTCGTGGAAACCAACCCGGCCGCCGCGCAGTTCGTAGCCGAGGCCGAACTCTGGCGTTGTCATTTTGAAGACGCCGCTCCCGTGCTCCAATCTCTCTCTTCCTCCATGGCGGTGGATTCCGCCTCGACTGGGCGGTCCGCCAGCGTCCATCGCTCGCTGGCATACAACAACCCCGGCTATAGCCAGATCGCGGCTTCCATCGCCGAAAATCAGTCGCGCTACCGGCCCGCCGACCGCCAGCGGCTTGCCCGCGTCGGCGACTTCTGGGCCGATCAGCAACACTTCGATCGCGCCGCGCCCTTCTGGAACCGCATGGCCGAGGTCGAACCCGGTAACCCGCAAGGTTATCTCGACGCCGCGACGGTTTTTTGGGATTACTACCACTTCGACGACGCTCTGCGCCTGATCAAGCAAGGCCGCCAAATCCTCGGCGAGCCATCTCTCTATGCCTACGAAGCCGGAGCCGTCTACGAAAACAAACGCGACTACGACTCCGCCATTCGCGAATACCTCAAGGGCGCACTGGCCGAAAGCAATTCCTCGCCCGCCCGCCGCCGGCTGATTCAGCTCTCCAGACGCCCGGCGCATCGCGATGCCGTCGAGCAAATCACCGCCGGGCTGGTCCTGGGACGAAATCCGCGCCGGTCGTTCTTTGCGCTCCGCGTCGCCGTGCTCGAAGCACAGCGCCGCCGCGCAGACCTTGCGTCCTTCCTCGCCCGGCTCAGTGGCGACACTACATCCTTCGAACTGCTAGAGGAAATCATCCGCATCGCCCGCAACAACGGCATGGGCGCTGTTCACGCGCAAGCCCTCCAGCAGCAGGCCGCCATCGCGACCGATCCGGTTTCGAAAATGCGTCTTCAGCTTGCCCGCATGCATCTGTTCGAGAGCAGCGACGACATCCCGGCCGCCCGGCGCGTCCTCAACGACCTCTACCAGCGGAACCCCAAGACGCTCGGCATCGTGCGCGCCGCCGCCGACTTCCATGTCCGGCGCGGTGACTTCGCCCGCGCTCTCAACACCATCGAGCAGGCCACCGCCGATTCCTACCCGGCCCTCAAGAAGAGTTTCCTCTACGAGGCCGCCCGGACGGCGATCACGGCGAAACTCCCCGCCAGAGCCCGCGGCTATCTCGCCACATTGCGCCAAGAAAAACCCTTCGACACGCGCTACCTCGCCGCCATGGCCGATACCTATGCCAGCGAAGGCGACTACGCCGCCCTGCGCGCTTTCTATGAGGAAACGATCTCCAGCCTGCGATCCTCTGATCTGCCCCGCACCCTGAAAACCAGCCAGATCGCATCGCTCCGGCGCGGTCTGATCCCCGCCCTCACCAATCTCGGCGACCACACCGCCGCCATCGATCAGTACATCGAAATCATCAACCGCTTTCCCGAAGACGCAAGCCTCGTCGAAGAGGCAGCCCGCTATGCCCGCCGCCACGACCGTCGGGAGCAGCTCACGAGTTTCTACGTCAAAACCACCGCCGGCTCACCCCGCGACGTTCGCTATCACCAAACCCTCGCCTGGCTGCACACCCATTTCGAAGATTTCCCAGCGGCGATCGAGGCCTACGCAAAGGCCCACGGCGTTCGTCCCGATCGCGTCAGCATCGTCGAGGGCCGCGCCGCTCTCGAAGAGCGGCTGCTGCGCTTCGGCGGCGCCCTGGCCAGTTACCGCACACTCTACGAACTGACCTACGAAAATCCCCGCTGGATGGAGAAGATCGCCGAAACCCTGGCGCGCCTCGGACGCCGCGGCGAGGCCGTCCGCGCCATCGAAAAAGCCCTCATCGAAGGACGCCCCGAGCGCCCCGGGCACTACTTCGCCGCGGCCCGGCGTCTCGAGGGTTGGTCGTATCTCGCCGAGGCCGAAGCCTTCGCCCGCAAGGGAATCGAGTCCGCCGGCCAGAACTTGTACGCGACCGCCGCCAACACCGCCGGCGCCAGCCAATACGCCGCCCTCATGGCCCGGCAACGCAAGTACTCCCAGGCCTACCACACCCTCAAGAGCGCCTACCCTGCCAAGCCCAACGACTTCACGCTTCGCCGATTCCGCTCGGCCGTTCGCGCCATGGCCCCGGTCGTCGCGCGTGACTACACGCCGAAAGAGAAAACCACCTTCGTCGCCTTTCTCGAACGGCGCAAAGCCGAGTCAGCACCCAACCAGATCCAACAAGACGACATCGAACAGACGCTGCTTCCAATAGCGCGGCAAGCCGGCCTGGCCGAGTTGGAAGTGAAATGGCTTCACGAATTGATGATGGCCACCCCCGGCAGGGGAAAGTCCGGCCAGCAGATGACACGCCTGGTTGACCTTCAGAACCAGCGACTCCGCTTTCGAGAGCTGGGCCGTCAGCTAGAAAACTACGCTCGAGTCTATCCGCGCGGCAGCGCCAGAAGAAGCGTCTTGCGCCGCGCCGCCGAAGCCTACCGCGCGGCGGATGACGAGGACTCGGAATTGCGGGTCTGGCGGGCTGCCGTAACCCCCTCGGGCAGCAGCCAGCGGCTTTGGCAACGGTACTTCGAGTTGCTCCTCAAACGTGATCCAGACCAACTCCTAGCCTTCGCGCATTCCGACCCCGCCGCGAACTTCATCATCGAACACGGCGACAGCGAACTCGCCCTTCGCGCCATCCAGACGCGTGGCCGCAAACTGCCCCCGGTCTGGACCGATGCCTATACAGGCCTGGTGGGGCTGCACTTCGACGACCGGCGTCCGCGGATCAATCAGGGGTTTCTCACCGCGCTAGGCGATCAGACGATCGGCCAGCGCATCGGCCAAAGCGTCGATCGCAAGAAACAACTCGCGGGCGACCTGTGGTTCTACTATGGCTCCCGCTACGGCGAATACCTCCGCGCGGCGAATCATCCGCTGGCTCAGCGCTACCTGTCGGCCATGCTCGAGGGCGCCGCCGGACGATCCTCGGCCTATCTCGATCTTGCCGACTTCTACCGTGAGCAGGGCGATGCCGAAAGCGCCCTCATCGACTATGAGCATGCTTTGGAACTCGATGCCTCCAACGCCCGAGCCCTCATCCGCGCCGCCGAGACGCTATGGAGTCAGGACCGGCGCGACGAGGCGATCGCCCGCTGGAGGGCCGCCCTCAAGTCCCTCGGCCAGCAGATTCAGCGCGGCAGTCTCACGCCCACCTTCCGGGCCGGCATGATGACCCTGCTCGAAATCATCCACGCCCGCGGTCTCCGCGGCGAGTTTCGCCAGCCGGTCACGGAATTCTTCACTCAATACGCCCGGCGCGCTGACACCTCCCAGCTAGGCAGCGCCCTGCGCGCCTGGGTCGCCAGCGCCCCCGACCCCAGTCCCGAACTCACTGCCCTGATCGAGGCAGCCTCGAAGGCCAGCGACGCGATCGCCTTTCTGGCTCCTCTCGCCGGCGCCTCCTGGGTTCCCGCCTCCTTCCAAGAGCAGATTCTCGGCCGCATCACCGCCGTCGCCCAAGCCCGCCTGCCCAAGGCCATCGGCCAGAGCAGATACAGTGCCCAGCAGACCTACGAGCAGTGGAGTGTTCGCCATCTCGACCATCTCGTCACCACGGGCCAGGCGGCCAAGGCACAGCGCATCCTTGATGACATACCGGAGAAGCTCCGCCAAACCCTCCGGTCCAGCCACCCAGCCCTGCTCATTCGAATAGCGGCCCACAACCAGCGCCTCGACACGATCCTCTCGCGCTACGACTCAACCGCCAACCCCGAACCAGGCAGCGCCGCGCCGCCGCTAACCGCACTCCGCGATGCCGCCGTCGCCCTGCGCCAGGACGGCGACACCGCCAGCGCCCGGCGCTTGCTCGACTTCTACTACACCCGCCTGCTCAACGGACGCGACCTCTCGCCGGCCAACTTCCTCGGCCTGGCCGAACTCCGCCTCGAGCAAGGCCAGCACGCCGACGCCGTTGCACTGCTCCGGCGCATGACGCTCATCACCGGCGCTGCGTTCGAGCAGTCCGGCGCTCTGCTTGGACATACCGGCGCTCTGCTGAGACACAATCGCGCCGCGGCGGGAGTCCTAACCAAGGCCGGCCGCCACACCGACGCTGCCTCGTTCCTTGCCGGCCGGATACAGGCCGCCCCATGGGACGCCGAGGCACGCCTCGAACTAGCCCAATCCCGCCTCGACGCGGCCACTGGCCAGCAGACCACAGCCGATTCTCTCGCCGCTCTGGCCTCCTCCTCAGCCATTTCCTACAGCACGCGCGTCACCGCCGCCAAGACCCTGGCAGCCTCCGCTGATGCCGCCACCAGCCTGCCCGAAGGCGAGCTTCGTCTGCTTGCCAGCGGCGGCGAAGTCACAACCTCGGCCGTCTCCGCGCCCTTCTTCGTCGAGTCGAAACTCGTCCTCGCCGACAGGACAACTTCCCCCGGCCAGCAAGCCGCCCTGCTGCGCGCCGCGCTCGAAACAAGGCCTGAAGATTCCTCTATCCGCTTGGCCCTCTTTAGATCCGCCCGCGCGTCGGGCGATCACAACCTGGCGCTCCAGGCCATCCGGCCGCTGCTGCTGCAAAGCGGTCTTGTCTACCGTCTCAGCGGGAACAACACGACCTCTGCCCGCGACCCCAGAGAGCAAAGGGCAGACCGCTGGCTGGCGACGCGCTTCCTGGCCAACCTTGGCCTCGACAACACCCAGCGCACCAGCCTGGCCCGCGATGCCGCCGATTCCATGCAGCGCTCAGGACGCCTCGTCCCGGCAACCCAGCTCTACCAAGTCGCCCGCCAGCTCGAATCCGCCCCAGCCAAGCGCGATGAAATTGAGACCAAGATCGAGACTTTGTACCAGCAACAGGAGGCCCGGCAAGCAAGCATGAAACGCCGCCCGAGAATCCACAAGAACCTCGACCAAGACCGCCTCGTTCGCCCCCGCCAAGCGGCCGCGGCCCTTTCCGGAGGCGCGCAATGACCTCAAAACGCCAGATGACCTCGAAGCCCCAGATCAACTCGCGGCCCCAGATCAACTCGCGCCGCCGCCGCTCGCTCATCCTGCTGCTCGGCTCCACCCTGGCGATCTTCGCCGTCCTGCTGGCGCAGCAACCAGCCAGCCCCTCCTCGCCGCTAGCGAAATTCCTTCCCACCGGCGCACTGCTCGTTCTCGAGGCGCAAAACCTCTCCCAGCTCACCACCGATTGGGCCGCCTCGCCCGAAAAAACCCTCTGGCTCGACAGCGACAACTACCGCTCCTTCTCGCGCTCGAAGCTCTTCCTGCGCCTTGCGAAGGTCTATGACGAATTCACCAAGGCCGCCGGATTCGCGCCCGATCTTCGCTTCCTCCGCACCATCGCCGGAGACGAATCCGCCCTGGCCATCTACGACATCGGCGACCTGGAATTCCTCTACATCACCCAGATCCCCTCGGCGCGCGCCATGCGCAGCGTGCTCTGGCAAACCCGCCTCGATTTCGAACCCCGCAAGGCCGGCGGCCAAACCTACTACCTGCGCTCCGACCCCAAAACACATCGCACCGTCGCCTTCGCCACCTTCGATGACTATCTGCTGCTGGCCACCGCCGACAGTCTGCTCGCCACAGCGCTCACTCTCGCCAGCGGCCCATCCGATCCTGCCGCCAGCCCATCCCCTCTCGCCGTCAACAGCGAGCCCTGGTATGCAGACCTCGTCAGCGCCCGCCCGCGCAGCGGCGAGCTGCGTCTGCTCATGAATATGGCGCCCCTCACCGCGACGCCGCATTTTCGCTCTTACTGGATCCAGCGCAATGTCACCGAGCTGAAGCAGTACCGCGCGGGCTTGGCCGATCTCTTCCGCTCCCCGAAAGCCTGGCGCGAAGAGCGGCTCTTCCTCCGCCGCCCAGATGCCCCCGCGCCTCCTGCCCCCGCGCCTCCCGCGGACCAGCAGCCCGACAGCGAACAAACCTCCGGCATCGCCCAGCTCATCCAGCTCGTGCCCGGCGACGCGGGCTTCTATCAGGCCTGGGCACGGCCCGCCGCCGCCGACGCGCTCAACCGCCTGCGAGCCAAACTGCTCGCCCCGCGCACGGCCCCAGTCCCGCGCCGGACAGCCGCCCCAACCGTCCCGACCGGCCCCGGCCGCGTCGGCTCCGAACAAGCCCTCGAAACCCGCATCGACCAGGCGCCACCCAAGTTCTCCAGCGGCGTCTTCTCGCCCGGCCCCTTGCGCGAATGGCTCGCCACCCATCCGCTCGACGGCATGCTGCAAGTCGAATCCACCCGCCGCGCCCCCGGCGGCATCTTTGTCGCCAACCAGACCGCCCTCGTCCTCTCAAGCCCAACCGATTGGGACGCCGCCGCCGCGCGTTCCGCCCTCCACCGCGCCACCGCCGGCCTGTGGACCACCGCCAACCTCGGCGCTCAGTGGACCGAGGCAACGCGCAACAACGTCACCTTCCATCAGCTCGACGGCCTCACCCCCCTGGCCGTGGCCGTCAAAGGACGCCACATCCTCATCGCCAACTCCCCCGCATTGCTCGCCAGCCTCGCCCGCCGGCTAGACCCCTCACAGCCGGCCGCCAGCCCCGCCAACCCGGCCATCTATCAAGCTGGCTTCCGTCACTCGCGCGAACAGGAAAACTACCGCCGCCTCATGTCTCATCTCGACTATCCCCAAACAGGCCGCTACCAGGCCGTCCGAAACCAGGGCAATGCCAAACGCGAACCGGCCTTCTTCTCCGAAAGCATCGCCAGTCTCAGCCAAGTGCTCTCGCGCTTCGATTCCGCGACCGTATCGGTCGAAGACACCGGCCCATCGGTGACCGAAACGATCATCTACACCCGGCGGCCCTGACGCACAATCCATGAAACGCGCCATCACAATTTCGCTCACCATCGGCTGCCTTCTCGCCGCCGCCATCGAGCCTGGGCCGTCGCGCCTCGACTTCAACACGGCCCGCCAAGCCGCCGCCAAGCAGTTCCACATCGCCACCCATCGCATCCAGTGGCTGCTCCTCGACGCTCAGACCGGCCGCCTCGAAACCACATCCTTCGAGGATCCCTCCCGCCCCCTGCCCGTCGGATCCCTCGTCAAGCCCTTCACCGCCCTGGCCTACGCTCAGCAGAACGCCTACCGTTATCCCAACTACACTTGCCTGGGATCGGAAACCAACTGCTGGCTGCCCGCCGGACATGGCTCGATCGACATGGAATCGGCCATTGCCTATTCCTGCAATAGCTACTTCCTAGAAATCAGCGATACCCTGCAACCCCCCGCCATCGCCGCCATCTCGGCCAAGTATTTGCTCCAGCCCCCCGGCCCCTCAGCCGGCCCCCGCGCCTATGCCGGCTTCGGCCGCCAGTGGCCTATCGCTCTCCTCCAGCTTGCCCGCGCCTTCATCGAACTCCAGCACCGCGCCGGCGAGCCCGGCGTCGATCCCATCCTGCGAGGCATGGCCCGCGCCGCCCGGCACGGCACCGCCGCCGGAGCCGGCCGCGCCCTCGGCCATCCCAGCGCCCCCACCAGCACCCTGGCCAAGACCGGCACCGCGCCCTGCAGCCACCCCTCCAGCGGCGAGCACTCCCAGCGAGCCTCCAACGGAGACGGCTACGCCCTGCTGCTCTATCCCGCCGATCGGCCGCGCTACACCCTGCTCGTCCAGGTCCACGGCCTGCCAGGGCGCCTCGCCGCCAGCATCGCCGGAGCGATGATGCGGGCCTCCATCGTACCGGCCCCAGCGCCGCCAAGCCAAGACAGCGACAACCAACAAGGAAACGACACGCGATGACTCCCCAGCTCATTCGCATCTCTCTGCCGCACCTTCTGCTTCTGGCCCTCCTCCCTCTCCATGCCGCCTCCACTGTGTCCACCGCGCGCATCGGAGTATTCACCCT
The DNA here is from genome assembly GCA_965238045.1 of Bryobacterales bacterium. Lineage (GTDB taxonomy): Bacteria > Acidobacteriota > Terriglobia > Bryobacterales > UBA6623 > CBDEGU01. The sequence continues at coordinate 121,055 of CBDEGU010000009.1, forward strand.
TTTTCACCCGCAAGAATTAGATCTCACCCCCGATTCGGCGACCCTCGTTTATCTAACCTCGAACGGTCGCGCCAGCCGCTTCCCCGTCACATCTCCCATTCGCATTCGCCTCTCCGGCGGCACGCTCGAATGCGATATCGAAGACCAAACCATCACAGCGGACAAACTCGAACTATCGCCCCGCGGGGCTAGCCCGCTTTTCTCACCACGTGGCCCGGTGAAGTGGAGGGGCGAAGTGCGTGAGAGGCCCGTCAGTACGAGGCGCGCGCCGCTTGACGAACGCAGGCGTACTTTACAGTACGTTGAGTACGGCGAGCAAGCGCAACGAAGTAATGGCGGGCCTATCGCGGGCTTCGGTCGTCAGGTGGTGAGAAATGCGGGCCAGCTCCGATCCGCGCATCCCGATCAAGAGCCCCCGCCGGATTGGACTCTCACCGTCCCGAGTTTCACGCTCGCCGTCCCAGGCAAGATCCGCCGCCGCTACCAGGGCGTCCTGGAAATCACAGCCGCTGGCAACCAGCTCACCGCCGTCGTCTCCATGCCCGCGGAAATCGCCGTCGCCTCGATCATCGCCGCCGAAGCCGTGCCGCAAGCAGCGCCCGCCGCGCTCCGCGCCCAAGCCGTCGTCACCCGTTCCTACCTGCTTGCCTCACCCCGCCGCCACGCTGGTTACGATTTCTGCGATACCACCCACTGCCAATACTTGCGCGAACCTCCGCCCGCCGCGCATCCCGCCGCCCAAGCCGCCCGCGCCACCAGCGGACTCGCGCTCACACACCGGGGCAAGATTCTTCCAGCGCTCTATTCGGCCAGTTGCGGCAGACGAACCCTCTCGGCCCGCGACGCCGGTATGACCGCCGCCCCCTACCCCTACTTCGCCGTCGATTGCCCGCCCTGCCGCCGGCGCGCCAAGTCATGGAAACGCCGTCTGCCGCGCAAAGCCGCCCGCCCCCTGTTGGCCGCCCGCCGCACCGAGCAAGCCCGGCTCGCCGTCGTCCGCGCCCTCGGCTGGAGCGCCCTGCCCAGCAACAACTACCGCATCTGGCGCGAAGCCGACACCGTCATCATCGAAGGCCGCGGTGCCGGACACGGCGTAGGCCTCTGCCAAAGAGGAGCCGCTGCCCTGGCCGCCCAGGGAGCAAGCTTCCTCGATATCCTGGCAACCTACCTGCCCGCCACCGAGGTGTCGCTCCCCGTCCAGATGTCCCCCATCCATCCCGCGCCCCCCACGCGCTGAACCCCCCTGTCTTCGGTCGCCACTCCGGCCCGAACCAGCATGCTATCTTTGGTGCAATCGTCCCGCTATGGTGCAACCGTCCCGCTAGCCCGCCATGAAACGCAGACCTTCTCGGTTCCTCCGGCGCAAACCAGCACCGCTCGCCGTGTCGCTCTTGCTCGCCTCATCCGCTCTCGCACAGACATCCGCCGCGGAACAACCAGCGGCGCTCAAGCTTATCCAGCAACACTGCGTCGCCTGTCACAACCCGCAAACCCCATCCGCTGGCCTCGACCTCACAACCCTCGAAGCCGCCAGCAAGGGCGGTCAGCACGGACCCGCGATCGCGCCCGGACGCCTGCGGGCCAGTCTCGCGTTCCAAAAAATTGCCGCCGCCGAAATGCCCCTCGGCAATCCCCTGCCACAGCCGCAGCGCGACATCATCCGCGACTGGATCCAATCCGGAGCTCCCTGGCCATCAGACCTCTCAACCACACCACCACGCCCGCGCGCCGGCCTCGACTGGTGGTCGCTCCAGCCCCTCGAACCCAGCCAGCCGCCGCCAGCCGAAAATCTCCCCGAAGCCTGGTCCGCCTCGCCCATCGATCGCTTTCTTTTCGCGCGCATGGCCGAGAAAAGCCTCCGCCCCGCCCCGCCCGCTGACCGGCCCACGCTCATTCGCCGTGCCACCTTCGACCTCATCGGCCTGCCCCCGGCTCCTGACGAAGTCGAAGCTTTCGTCAGCGACCCGCGGCCCGATGCCTACGAGCAACTCCTCGACCGCCTGCTAGCCTCCCCCCGCTATGGCGAGCGCTGGGGACGCCACTGGCTCGATGTCGTCCGCTTCGGTGAAAGCCACGGCTTCGAGCAAAACCACATCCGCGAAAACGCCTGGGCCTACCGCGATTACGTCATCCGTTCTCTAAACCGCGACAAGCCCTTCGATCGCTTCGTCATCGAGCAGCTCGCCGCCGACCAGATCCATCCCGGCGACCCCGCCATCGAAGCCGCCACCGGCTTCCTGGTCGCCGGAACCCACGACACCGTCCGCATTCGCAATCTCGCCGGCCGGCTGCAGCAGCGCGCCGACGATCTCAACGACATCATCACCGCCACCGGCGGCGCCTTCCTCGGCCTCACCATCCACTGCGCCCGCTGCCACGATCACAAATTCGACCCCATCCACCAAACCGACTACTACCGCCTGCAATCCATCCTCTCCGGCGTCCGCCACGGAGAACGTCCGCTCGCAACGCTCGATGTCATCAACAAGCATCACGAGCAAGTCCAGCCCCTGCGAGACGAACTAGAACAAATCGAAACCCAAGTCAAGCAGATCCAGCAAGACGCCCAGGCCCAGATCCATGCCCGCCGCGACGAGATCCTTGCGCGCCACCGCCCCGCCGTCGATCCCGCCGGAACCGAAGAGACCTTCACCGCCCGCCGCGCCAAGTTCGTCAGAATGCGTATCACCAAAACCGTCCGGGGCACCCCGAAGCTCGACGAATTCGAAATCTGGACATCCGGTCCCGCGCCCAGAAACGTTGCGCTGGCCTCCAGCGGCGCCAAGGCCGCGGCAAGCTCCGAGCGTAAGGCCGACGACGACCCCACCGCCTACTCGGTCGATTGGGTCATCGACGGCGAATTTTCCAAACGCTGGATCTGCGGCGACCCCGACCCCTGCACCGTCACCATCGAGCTGGCGCGGGAAGAATCCATCGCGCGCATCCTCTGGTCCCGTGACCGGCTCGGTGCTTTCCAAAAACGTTTCCTCAATAGCGTGCCCGACCAGTACGTCATCGAGACGTCCATCGACGGCGAGTCTTGGGCCCCAGCCGCCGACACCGCCCGGCGCCTGCCCTTCGCCCCCAAACAGCGCGATGAACTTCTGCTGCTCGCCGTACTGGATGAACCGGGCAAGGCCGCCCGCGCCGCCCTCCTCAAACGCCAGTCCGAACTCGAAACGCAATTGAAACAAATCCCCGCGCCGCCCCAAGCCTACATCGGCAAATTCGAGCAGCCCGCCGAACCCGGCTATCTCATGAAGCGCGGCGACCCGATGAATCACGGCGATATCATCGCGCCCGCCAGCCCCGGCATGATCGGCGAATTCCTGCCCGGCTTCGAGCTCGAGCCCGGCGCTCCCGAAGGCCAGCGCCGTCTCGCTTTTGCCCGCTGGGTCGCCGACCCCCGCAACCCCCTCACGCCCCGCGTCATCGCCAACCGCCTCTGGCAATTCCACTTCGGCCGCGGCATCGTGGGAACGCCAAGCGATTTCGGCTACAACGGACTCCGCCCCACCCATCCCGCGCTTCTCGACTACCTAGCCGCCCGCCTGCTCGGCTACGGCTGGCGCTGGAAGCCTCTCCATAAAGAGATCATGATGTCGGCCGCCTACCGCCAGTCATCCCGTCACCACGCCCAGGCCGCCACCATCGACCGCGACGCTCACTATCTCTGGCGGTTTCCTCCGCGCCGTCTCGAGGCTGAAGCCATTCGCGACTCCATTCTCGCCGTCTCCGGCCAGCTCGACACCTCCATGGGCGGACCCGGTTTCCGCCTCTACAAGTACACCGTCGATAACGTCGCCACCTACTATCCGCTGGAGGAATTCACCAAAGACACCTTCCGCCGCGCGGTTTATCATCAGGCTCCGCGTTCGGTCAAGGTTGACCTGCTCAGCCAGTATGACTGCCCCGACCCCGCGCTGCCCGCTCCCAAGCGCGAGGTCACCACCTCGCCGCTCCAGGCGCTCACACTGCTCAATAGCCCGTTCCTCATCGGCCAGGCCCGCTTCTTCGCCCAGCGTCTGCGGCGAGAGGCGCACCCCGCCGACGCCGGCCGCCAAGCCGCCCTGGCCTACCGCCTGGCCTTCGGCCGCTCGCCCACCGCCAGGGAACGCCGCCGCTCCATCGCCCTCATCCAGCAGCACGGCCTGATGATCTTCTGCCGCGCCATCCTCAACGCCAACGAGTTTCTCTATGTTATGTAGTCACTGCGTTTCGAGAAGAGATTTCCTGGGCGACGTCAGCCAGGGGCTCGCCGGCGTCGCGCTCGCCCATCTGCTTGGCAACCGAGCCCGCTCCGCCCCCTTACAGAAACTTCACTTCCCGCCGAAAGCCAAACGCGTGCTGCAAATCTTCTGCCCCGGGGGCGTCTCCCACATCGATACTTTCGAATACAAACCGGCGCTCGAAAAATATCACGGCCAGCCCCTGCCCGGCGCCGAAAACTTCGTCTCCTTCCAGGGCAAGAACGGCAACTTGATGAAGAGCCCCTGGAAGTTCATCCCGCGCGGCCAGAGCGGCAAGCGCATCACCGAATTGCTGCCGCGCCTCGGCGAATGGGTCGACGACATCGCCTTCATCCATTCGATGACCTCGAAGACCAACACCCACGGGCCGGCCTGCGTCATGATGAACACCGGCTTCGCCGCCGAAGGATTCCCCAGCGCCGGCGCCTGGACCAGCTACGCACTCGGATCGGGAAACGACAATCTGCCCGTCTACGTCACCATCCCCGACGTCCGGGGCACGCCTCCGGCCGGACCCGCCAATTGGAGCGCCGGATTCCTGCCCGCCGAACATCAGGCCATCGTCTTCAACGCCGCCGACGGCATCCGCAATCTCGACCGCCCCGCCGCCGTCCCATCCGCCGCCGAAGACGCATCACGCGAGTTTCTCGGCGCCATCAATCGCCAGCACGCCCAGCGCTATCCCGGCAATCCGGGCCTTGAGGGGCGCATCGCCTCCTACGAACTCGCCGCGCGCATGCAGCTCTCCGCCCCCGAAGCCTCCGATCTCTCGCGCGAGTCGAAAACCATCCGCGACTTTTACGGACTCGGCCATTCCAACCGGCTCCTCTCCGCCTACGCCGCCAACTGCCTGCTCGCCCGCCGCCTGCTCGAACGCGACGTTCGTTTCGTCACCCTCTACTGCGGTTCGCGCGCCTCCGGCGTCGACGGCCTGCTCAACTGGGACGCCCACAAGACTCTCCAGCAGGACTACGAACGCCACTGCCCGATCTTTGATCAGCCGACCGCCGCCCTCCTTGCCGACCTCCGCTCGCTAGGTCTCCTCGACGATACGCTCGTCCTCTGGACGACCGAATTCGGCCGCATGCCAACCCACCAAGAAGGCACCCAGGGACGCGACCACAACCCCGCCGGCTTCACCGTCTGGATGACCGGAGCCGGAGTCAAGGGAGGAGTAAGCTACGGAGCGACCGACGAATTCGGACGCCGCGCCGAACAGAACCCAACCACAATCTACGACCTCTACGCCACCGTCCTCCAAATCCTGGGCCTAGACCACACCCAACTCACCTACTACCACAACGGCCTAAACCGCCGCCTAACCGACGTCCACGGAAAAGTCATCCACCCAGTCCTGAATACCTATTGAATCCCGCAAAATAACATGACACCTTGTGGTGATTGGATACGTCTATCTATGTATGAGAAGTGGGCAGAGCGGCCGGCGGGATTTCGAGGTGCTAGAGAAGCGCCGTTTCGAAGCGATGCGGTTGCTCGATGCAGGATGTAATCAGTCCGAAACGGCGCGGCGACTCAAGGTCGCGCGGCAAACAGTCAGTGAGTGGCGGCGGTGATATCGCGAGCGAGGCCCGGCCGGGTTGCGTAAGGCGGGACGTGCCGGACGCAAACCGCGGTTAGACGCCGCCCAACTCGAGCGCCTGGAGTCGCAGTTGCTTCAAGGCCCCGAAGCGCACGGCTTCCCGACGCCGCTGTGGACCTGCCCGCGCATCGCTCGTCTGATCGCCGACCAGTTCGGCGTGCGCTACCACGCAGGCCACGTCTGGAAGATCCTGCGGGCGCTCGGCTGGAGCCCGCAACGTCGGGTCGGCAAGGCCCGCGAGCGCAACGAAGGGGCGATCCGCGGCTGGCAGCGCACGACCTGGCCCCGCGTTAAAAAAAAGCCTGCCAACAAGGCCGCACGATCGTCTTCATCGACGAAAGCGGATTAACTCAGAAGCCGCATCGTTGCCGCACCTGGGCGCCGCGCGGCGAGACGCCGGTCCTGGAGTTCAACTTCAACTGGAAGAAGCTTTCGGTAGCGGCCGGGCTGAGCTTCCGCAACTTCTACTTCCGGCTGTACCCTGGCGCGATCGGGGAACTCGAGGTCATCGACTTCCTGAAGGCCTTGGCAGGCCACATCCAAGAGCCGCTACTGATCGTCTGGGACCGACTGCCGGCGCACCGCAGCCGTCTGGTAGAGGAGTTCATCGAGCTCTCCGAGGGTCACATCGCAACGGAGTACCTGCCGCCCTATGCGCCGGAGCTGAACCCGGTGGAATACATCTGGGCTTACTGGAAGCAGCACGAACTGCCCAGCGTCTGCCCGAAGGACTATTGGGAACTCGACCAACGCGCTCGCCAAGCACTACGCCGCATGCGCCGCAAGCCGCGTTTGATTGCCGCTTTCTGGAAGCAGTCTTCTCTTTGTTTCGATTGACTGGGTATTATGCGGGACTCAGTAACTGTTCAGGTTTACCTATCTCCTGACGCTTCGACGGAGCAAATCGACCAGATGTTTGCCAGTATGGCTAAGTACATCTATCGGGAGAAACCAACCGAACATGAGTGAGGCCGCTAGGCGTGCTTTGGAGTTGGCCGCCGGAATCAAAGAATCCGCCGCAGCCATCCACAACAGCTTTCCCGCTGAGGTGCGAAGGCCCCAGGATGAGCCTGTCCTGCCTTTTTCGTTGGTCAAGGGCACGCGAGGCTATATCGAAAAACTTGTCCACCAGATCAATGGTTCGTACGTCGCTACCTGCTACGACGCTTGCGCTGTCATGGCCCGGCGTCTCCTTGAAACACTCATAATCGAGGCATTTGAGCATCACCGAATCGATCACAAGATAAAGGACGTGAACGGGAACTTTTTCCACCTACAGGAACTGGTGCCACTGACGCTAAAGGAACCAGCCTGGAACCTCGGCAGGAAGTGCAAGCGGTTGCTGCCTAGGTTGAAGGATTTGGGTGACAGATCCGCTCATGACCGCCGATTCAACGCACACCGGGTTCAGATCGACCGGTTGGCCTCTGACCTGGAGACGGTTGTACAAGAGTTCCTGTCGCTAGCTGGGCTGAAGTGATTCGGAGATCGGTGCGGAGATTGGTGACAACCACGCGACGAGATCGACGGAAACCGGAAACCGGAAACCGGGGGAAACCGGGGAAACCGGAAACCGGGACAGCCTCAGTTTCACTAAAGATCTTCGCCTGCAGACCGATAAACCACGATGAAACAACGACTTCAACGACCTTAGTCGATTTCATGCGAGCACGATCCCAACTGGGCTATAACGGATCAACGATTGATTAATTTGGGCTTAATGGCGATACTGGCTCTGCACTTGACAAGAACCGAGGCTGTCCCGGTTTTGCCCCAGGGAATACCCTCGGCGCCCTGGCCGCTCAAGGCGCCGCTTCTTGAAGCTTCTCCCGCGTCTCCGGCTTCCACTCGCGCGCCAGCCGTTGAGCTTTGGCGATCTGCTGGGGCGTCATCTCACCAGCGACGGCGTCTCGGTCTTTGACGTACGACTTCGCCTTGGCTCCACTTGCCCTCGACACGGCTAAGTTGAGCCACATGTGCGCCTCGACGTAGTTCCGCGGCACGCTTTCGCCGAGGGCGTACTCCATGCCCAGGTTGTGCTGGCCGGCGGCGTTACCCTGCTTGGCGGCCTTGCGGTACCACTGGACGGCCTCGCCGTAGTCCCGCGCCACACCCTGGCCGCTGGCGTACATCAGACCGAGGTTGAACTGGGCGGCGGCGTGACCCTGCTCGGCGGCGAGTTGGTGCCACTTCCTGGCCGCGCCGTAGTCTTGCGGCACGCCCCGGCTGCTGGCGTACATCAGACCGAGGTTGAACTGGGCGGCGGCGTCTCCCTGCTCGGCGGACCGGATGAGATCGTCAAGCGTCAACCTTCCCTGTTGCTGGCCCCACGCCGTTAGCGAGCACATCAGACAGACAATCGCGAGCGGGAACCTCATGCCGACGATTGTACACCCAACGCGAACGCGCGCGCTATCAAAACCGGAGAGCGGCAGATAAACCCGAAGTGCGCCCGAAGGGCCTGCGAACTCGTCCGATGCGCTGGGCGGTACGATATGGCCCCTCATTCCGATGGCCGCCCTTCGAGGCCCGAACGGCCGGCGGTCCAGGCTGCAACATCCAAAGAAATGCTTAAACGAGTTCCATCGCGCGGGCCATGGTGGCGGGGGAGACACCTGCTTCCTTGGCAAGCGCTTCGCGTTCCCGCTCGCTCTCAGGTGTCGTATCACCTTATCTCCAAAAAGGATTCGCGGGGAGCAGCGTCGGCCGGGTGTCGTTCAGCCCGCTCAATCAACGTCTGTGAGCCGGCGGACGAGCCCTGGCACCCACCGGCGGAGGTCATTTGCAGGGTTTTAGGTATAAACACATTCTGTATTAGTCGATAGTCGGGTGTATAATATGGTGGTACCAAGGCCAAAATGGAAATCCTGGTTAAGAGGGCTTTCCACTGGAGACTGTCATGATCCAGAACTTAGCTGATCTTCGCAAAACCCCAGCGGAAACGTTGATCCGTGAGTACGATCTCGAGGCCGGCCATGTAATGCCAAGCCTGGCCGAATACCGCAACGAGATTGCTCGGCGTTATGCTGTCAGACAAACCGCGGAGATCATTAAAATGTCTCAGCGGATGCTCCATATGACCGAGGTGATCACTTTTCTGACTATCGTCCTTGTGGTGGCTGTACTGGCCAACCTGCTGACATGAAGGGTCGGGGACACCGCGCCGCCCCTCGCCCCAGAGCCCCTAGGGGGCGAAACCCGGGGGGGATCGGCGACAGGAAGGTGTGCATTAGTTGCCTTTCGACCTCCTTTCGCCGAGCTAAGTCCTTTTTTTGCCGTACTGGGTTCTACAGCAAGTTGATTTTTCCACAGCCTCCAGCTCCCGAACCCCGATCCAGCAGTCGCGGGAGCGGCCTCAGGCCCACCTGCGGACCCGCCAAAACCAGCCCCGGCACCCAGTGGAGTCACAACATTCCTAACGATTTATCTGCTGTATTTTGAATGCTTTACCCGCGCCGACCCGCGCCAACTCCCCGCCCTCAACGTATCCTATAACTGTCAGACACCCGCGCGACGCCCGGCCTGCAACCGGCGTCCGCCGTCGGCGATCGGGTCCAATACCGAAGGCGCCGCCATCCGTCCTGACCACCCGCGCCGCAAGGCGCAAACTCATTGCCGCCAGCCGCCGAGGCCCCGCCTCGCCCTGGCCATCACAAACCACAAGGAGATATTACATGGCCACGAAGGCTCAGATAAAAGCGAATCGCGAAAACGCGAAAAAATCCACCGGTCCCCGCACCGAAGAGGGCAAAGCGCGCGTCTCACTCAACGCGCTCAAGCACGGGCTCCTAGCCCGCGACGCCGTACTGCCCGAGGAGGACCCCGCCGAATTCGACCGTCAGCTCCGCGATCTCGAGCGCGACCTGCGCCCGGAGAACTCCCTCGAGTTCGAGCTCGTCCGCCAGATCGCCGACGCCCAGTGGCGCATGCGCCGCTTGGTCCGCATCGAAACCGCCTTCCTCTCGGGCGCGATCGAGGCGCAGCGCCGCCACGAAGAAATCTTCCATCCAGACGACATCCAGCCCGGCCGCGAGGGCGAAAGCCAGCTTCTCGGCGCCGGACTGCTCGACCGCACCCAGGCCCTGCTCCATCTGGCCCGCTACGACGCCCACCTCGGTCGCCGCTACTACCGCGCGATTGCCGAGCTTGGAAGGCTCCGCAAGCTAGAGAGGGCAGCCGAGCAATACCGCGAAAACAAAACTGCCAAACAGAGCCAATATCCAGAACCCTACGAAGAATCAGCACGATACAAGCCACCCCCCGGCCCGCAAGACTGGCAACCCAGACCCCACTCGCGGCCACCGCCCCAGCCCCCCATACTGCCGCGGCCCCCAGCCCCGACCCCGCCGATCGTTGACGACCCGCAACTAATGTCCCACGAGAAACCAAACAAGCCAAATTCCAGCTAACCATAGCCGAATCAGAAGCATACGGAGGACAGAGGCCGACCCGCCACTAAAAGAGCAAACAGCGGCCCCAGACCACCTCAACCCGAAGCAGACGACAACCAACTGGCGAGCCAGCCAACCCACCAGGCCCCCAAGCGAGACCTGCGCCTCCACCCCGAGCCCCAATCCGCTCGGCCACCCTGGAAAAAAAGACTCCCAAATCCCGAAAAACCGGGCATTCCCGGACATCGGCGCCACGGCCCTTATCTGGCCTTGTAGGTCTTCGAATGCCCGTTGCGGCTGTTGACGATGGTGTAGGTTCCGTCCTTTCTAACCGACGCCTTGATCCAATGACCCTGGCAGCCCTCGGTCTCGCCGAGATTGGCGATCATCTTGCGATCCACGTTCTCGGCCTCGCTCGTCTGCACATTGCGATGCCCTTGCCACAGATCCTGAAACCCGTCGGCGGTCCGCAGAACCTTCCAGACACCAGCGCTGCCTCCCTTGCGCGGACCGTTGTTCATGATCGCCACCGTCGGCTGAATCGCCCGTACAAGCTGCGGCGCGCCGGAAGCGGTCAGCCCGTGATGCGTCGTCTGATACAGATCGATCTCCCCAAGCCGGTTCACCGGACAGACCAGCTCATGCTCGATATTCCAGGTAAGGTCACCCAGGTCAAGAAACTCAAACTCGCCCCTGCGCACGACGAAACCCACGCTCTTGCCGTTTTCGGTCGTGTCTTCCTTCTTCAGCTCCGCGCCGTCGCAATAGGCGTTCGGTCCCGAGCCTTCCAGCGGCTTCGCGATCGGAACGCCGCGGGCCTGCACAAAGATCAGTTCCGCGCCGCTGAGCCGCAGCCTCTCGCCCGGCCGGATCGTCATGCGCTTGCCCTCGGCGACTCTCAGGTAGCTCTGCCACAACGTCCGTCCCCGCTCCCGGTCTTGCTCGACGCTGTCGCCGTGATCGACGAATTTCTTGATTGCAACCAGGGCCGCCAGTTGCTCCAGTCCGCCGGCATGATCGGTGTGGAAATGCGAGGTGACGAAGTAATCGATCCCCTCGGCGCCGGCCTCTTTCAGCGCGTGCTCGATGCGCTTGGCGTCACGGCTCTCAAAGCCGGGCCAGCCGGCGTCCATCAAGACGGTGTCGCCGCCCGGGGTGATGATCAAGGTCGCCGCCCCGCCCTCGACATCGACCCAATAGATGTCGAGCGTCTCGGCGGCGAACACTGGCAGGGACAAAACAAGAAGAAGAGCGAGAAGCATTTTCGTCGGCATGAGAAGCGGATGACCTCCTGCGTCCCGCTCCAAGGCGAACGCGGGCGTCTTCCAGTATATCCCGGCCAAGCCGCGCGGCATCTCGCCAGAACCACGCAACGACGGAAACGATGCCGGTCGCGTCACTTTTGCTACCCCGCTGTTCCATCCCGCACAATAGAAGGCCACCCCCCCTTACACCGGGGCTCATTGCACCAGGACCAAGCCACAACACCAGCGCGGGCATCGCGCGATCCCAGCCAGGAGAACACCAAGATGACTCCATGCTTCACCGCACAACCGGCCGCCGTAGCGGCGCTATTCGTCGCTGCTCTATTGCCAGGCTCCGCCCCAGCGGCGGAGCCCTTTCAAGAAGTCTCCTTTCCCTCGAGCGACGGCCTTCGCATCTACGCCAACCTCTATGGCGAGGGCGATCACGGAGTCGTGCTCGCCCATGGAGCCATCTTCAACAAAGAGAGCTGGGATCCGCTCGCCCGGCGTCTGGCCGCCGCCGGGCTGCGGGTCTTGGCGATCGACTTTCGAGGCTACGGCAGATCTGGCAAGCCCTCCCGCAAGACCAGCCGTAAGGCCAAGCAAACCGGCTCGCTCCACTTCGACGTGCTCGGCGCGATCGAATACCTTCGCGAGTCGGGCGCGAGCCGCATCTCCGTCCTGGGAGGCAGCATGGGCGGCGGTGCCGCCGCCACCGCCGTCGCCGCCACCAAGCCGGGTGAAATCGACGGCTTGATTCTGCTGGCGCACGCCCCAACCCCCGCGCCCGAGCGTCTCAAGGGACGCAAGCTCTTCATCATCAGCGAAGGCGATCGCCGCCTCGCTCGCGTCAGGGACCAGTTCCACCGGGCGCCCGAGCCCAAGAAGCTCGTCGTCCTCCCGGGCAGCGCTCATGCCCAGCACATCTTCAAGACCGGGCAGGCCGAAAAGCTGACCAGCCTCATCCTCGACTGGCTCAGCGGCGACTGACACACGGCAAAGCGAAAGCATCCGGCCGGCCATCGCCAGGCGATGAAACGCATCGAAACACAACGACCGCTCCATTGCTGGTCATGGCGCTTCGCCGCCGACCCAAGCGCACGGCTGCCCGTCGCGGCAGAACAGCACTTTGAAATCGCCCGGCTTGTTCCGCTCGGACCATTCCCAGCCGTTCACAAAGAACGCTTTCGTCCACGCCTCGCTGTCGAGCGTCGAGGGAGCCAGAACCGAGACCGCCACGACGCCCTGGGCGGGCATCCCCGTGCGAGGATCCATGATGTGGCTGTAGGTCTTGCCATCCGCCTCAAAGAACTTTTCATAGGCGCCCGAGGTGGACAGGGACTCATCGTGAAGGTAGAGTTCGGCGGCCGTGCGCTCGGCGGCGCGCGGATCACGAATGCGCACATACCAGCCCCGCGGTTCCGCCGGCGGAGCGCCGATGGCGTACATGCTGCTGCCCGCCGCGCTGATGAAGGCGCGTCGTACTTTCGCGCCGCGCAGGATCGCCGCCATCTTGTCGACCGCGTACCCCTTGCCGATCCCGCCGGGATCGAGTTCCAGCCCCGCGCGCCGGTAACGGACTGTGCGCGCCGCGCGATCGAGTTCCACCTGGCGGTATCCGACTTTCTGCTTCGCCAGCGCGATGGCGATACTCGAAGGCAGACGGCCTGAACCTTTGTAGAAACCCCAAACTTTCATGAGCGCGCCCACGCTGATATCGAAAGCGCCTTCGCTCCGGCGGCTGTAGGCAAGGGAGCGGGAAAGCAGATCGGCCATCTCGGGCGAGAGCGCGACCGGACCGCTGGCGGCCTCGCGGTTCAAACGGCTCAGTTCACTATCGGGTCTGTAGTTGCTTAGGAAGCCGTCGATGCGGCGGGCCTCGTCGAACGCGGCCCGCACGGCCGAGGCCAGTATGCCGCGGTGCTCTCCATAGGCGGCCACCGTATAGGTGGAGCCCATGATCGAGGCGCTCGCCTCATATCGTTCGAGAACGCCGCCATCCGCGGCGCGGACGGAAGTGAGAGCATCATCGCCGGCGGAGCAAATCAGCGCGACCCAGATCAACGCGAGAGCATAATTGGCTACCCGGCGATCAGATTGCCGATACTGTGCCATCACGGAAGTTCATGCACGCGCTGGCTGCCGAACCGGCGCCTAGAGCAGTTCGACCTCACTCGAGACGAGATCCGCGCCCAGCAAACCCGCGGCTGTGGCTTCCACTTTCTGGAGAACTTCTTCTACCAGACGGTGATGTTCCGAGACCGTTACCACCGACAGAACGGAGCGCTGCCACGCGTCTTGAAATCCGGTTTCAGCAACAGACACGTTGAAGCGCGACCGAAGCTTCTCCTTGACGCCGCGCAAGACTTGACGCTTGTCCTTGAGCGAATGGGCACGCGGGATGTAGATATGCAGAGTCAGCAGTCCGATCGACGCCATCTAAACGAAGACTTCTTGCGCCACCTTCTCCGACACGAACGCTTCGATCACATCACCTTTCTTGACGTCGTTGAAGTTTTCAATGCCCATGCCGCATTCTTGTCCGGAACGCACTTCGGACGCGTCGTCTTTGAAACGCTTGAGCGAGGAGAGCCTGCCGGTGTAAATGACCACGTTGTCGCGCAGCAAACGCACTTCGCTGCCGCTGGCGACCCGGCCGTCCAGCACCAGGCAGCCGGCGACCGTGCCGACCTTGCTGACGTGGAACGTATCGAGAACATCGGCGCGGCCGGTGAGCGTCTCTTTGATCAAGGGGTCCAGCAGACCGGTCATGGCCTTCTTGATCTCGTCGATCAGTTCATAAATGACAGTATGCAGCCGGATGTCGATGCCCTCCCGGTCGGCGAGCACGGCGGCGCTGCGTTCCGGGCGGACGCTAAAACCGATGATGACGGCGTTGGCGGCGGTCGCCAGCAGAACATCCGACTCGGAAATGGCGCCCACTCCGGTATGAATAAAGCGCACCTTGACCTTCTCGTTCGAGAGCTTGTTGAGAGTGTCACGAAGCACTTCCATCGAGCCCTGCACGTCCGCTTTGAGAACCACGGGAAGTTCCTTAATTTCGCCGGCCCGAAGCTGCTCTTGAAACTGCTCGAGAGAAAGACGGGACGACTTGGCCAGTGCCTGCTCGCGGGCTCGATCCTCGCGAAAGTCGACAATTTTCCTGGCCCGCTCGGTATCGGTAACGACCTGGAAGGAGTCGCCCGGATCAGGAAGCGCGTTGAGACCGAGAACAACGACGGCACTCGATGGCGGAGCCTCCTTGACGTTCTGGCCCGAGTCATCGATCATCGCGCGCACCCTGCCGAAAACAGCACCGACAACAAAATAGTCGCCGGTCTTGAGGGTGCCATTCTGCACGAGTACGGTAGCGACGGGGCCCTGGCCGCGATCGAGTTTGGCTTCGAGCACGGTTCCCACCGCGGGACGGTCGGGATTGGCCTTGGGTTCCTTCAAGTCCGAGACGAGCAGAATCATATCGAGAAGCTGATCCAAGTTTTCCTTGGTGGTCGCCGAAACCGGAACCATCACCGTATCGCCACCCCAGTCCTCGGGCAGCAGACCCCGGTCGGCCAATTGCTGTTTGACACGCTCGGGATTGGCGTCGGGCTTGTCCATCTTGTTGATGGCCACCAGGATGGGCACGCCGGCCGACTTGGCGTGGTCCATCGCTTCGACGGTTTGCGGCATGACGCCATCGTCGGTGGCGACAACCAGGACGACGATGTCGGTGCACTGGGCGCCACGGGAGCGCATGCGTGTAAAAGCCTCATGACCCGGGGTATCGATGAAAACGATGCGCCGGCCCTCGTGGTCCACGTGGTAGGCACCGACGGCTTGGGTGATTCCGCCCGCTTCTCTTTCCGCGACGTTCGCTTCGCGCATGGCGTCGAGCAGAGATGTCTTGCCGTGATCGACGTGCCCCATCACGGTGACGACCGGAGCGCGAGGCTGGAGGTCGCCGACCGCCTCGGCTTCCTCGACCTCGATCATGCTCTCTTCCTCGAAACTGATCTCCGTGCTGGTGGCGCCGAACTTCTCGCAGAGATCCCCGATCGTCGGCATGTCCAGTGGCTGATTGATCGTGGCGAACAGACCGCGATCGACCAGCAACTTGATGACAATATTGGCCTTGATGCCGAGTTTCTCGGCCAAGTCCTTGACCGTCATGCCGTCGCTGACGACGATCTCGGTGTTGACGGCCTTGAGCATCGCGGCGTCGCTGCGGGCTTTGGCCTGAGCGCGAAGAATCTTCGCCTCACGATCGGCTTCACGGTCGCGCGGCGTCCGCCGGTGCGAGGGCCGCGGAGGACGGCGTCCATACGGACGCTGCCCCTGGCCTGGCATGGGCCCTCGTCCGCGCGGCATCCCGGACCGCGGACCACCAAAACGCTGGGCCGGCGGCATGCCTGGCAGGGCAGAGGCCGGGCGGCGGGCACGCTCGTAGATCGGTTTTCCGGGAATGGGCACGGCCTTCTTGGCGGCAGGCCTGGGAACGCGCGTGGCAGGCTGGCGAACAGCCCCGGGGGCCCCCGGGGCCGAGGCACGCGGAACAGAAGCAGGCGGGGCCAGACGGGCGGCGCCAGGCCGGGCGATGGACACGGGCGGGCGAATCGGCGCGCCGGGCAACGCCGCTCCGTCGCCCGCGGCGGACATCGGCGGCCGAGCGGGCGGACTCGCGGGCCGCGGGGCCGGCGGCGCCTTGGCGATGCCGGGAATCGTCGGCACGGAACGGCGAATCGGCTCCACACGTAAAACCGGCGGCGCCTTGGGAGACAGGCCTGACTCGGCGGGGGCTGCCACAGGCGCTGGCGCGGCGGGCGCGGATTCCTGGGGAACACTCGTCGCGGGCTGGGCTGCCCGCAGGGGCGGACGCAACGCCTGTACTGGAGGTCTTAGCGGCGTGCCACCCCGCCCAGGGCGTATTGGCGAGGCGCGCTTGGCGGGCTTCGCCGCCGGAGGTTCGGCGATGTGTCTCGATGCAACTGGCTGGGGCTCATTTGCGGGACTGGCCGCACGCGGCTTGGCGGCTTTCTTCACGGCCTTCTTGGCTTTTCCCTCGGCCGGACCCGCTCTCTCACGCAGGATTTCACGGATCTGACCGGCCGTCTCCAAGTCCACCGAACTCGAATGCGTCTTCTTCTCTCGCACTCCAATTTCGGGCAGGACGCCTAGAACCGCCTCGGCTTTTACTTCCATCTCCCGGGCCAGTTCGTTGATCCGGATTCTGTTTGCGTTCCTCAAAATTGCTAGCGCTCCTTATTCAGTCCTCTCGCTCTTCTACGATGTCATCTTTTTCGCCCCCGGCAAGAGGAGTCTCGCCAACCTTGCCCCCGGCCGCTTCCGCCGCTTGGCCAGCAGCGGTCTCGCCCGCCGCCTGTGATTCGCTCTCCTCTTGTCCCTCTACGAAAGAACTCGAAGCCATGGTATCAAAGTCTTCGCTTTCCTCTTCTCCCGGCAGCGGGCCATCGTCCACATCTTCGCCTTCGACCGGCATGCCCGGCATCGTCGCCGGCGCCGCGGCCGGCGCGTCGGCAGAGGGCTCGGGCTGACACTCGGTGGCGGGAACCTGCTCCACGGACTCCGCCGCCAGCTCTTCGGCCGCAGCCTCGAACTGCGCGAAGTAGCCACTGACCGCAACGGTGATTTTCTCCACCATTTTCGGTCCAATGCCCGGGATCTCCTCGAGTTGCTCGGGAGTCATGTCCGCCAGATGTTCCACCGTGGATGAGCCGGCATCGAGCAGCTTGTCCACCAGTTTCTCTCCCAGACCATGCTCGGTCAAGACACTCACTGGCGTGCCGCCTCCCACCATGGTCTCCATGGCGGACTCGGCTTCCTGCCGCTTCTGCTCTTCGCTCTTGATATCAATCCGCCAGCCCATCAGCTTGGCGGCCAAGCGAACATTCTGCCCCTTCTTGCCGATGGCGAGCGAAAGCTGCGAGTCGTCGACAACCACTTCGAGGTGCTTCTGCGCAGCGTTAATGATGGTGACACGGCTGATGTTCGCCGGGCTCAGCGCCCGCGTCGCCAGTTCGGCGGGCTCGTCGAAATACGGGATGATGTCGATCTTCTCGCCCCGCAGTTCGCGAATAATCGACTGCACCCGCATTCCTTTCATCCCAACGCACGCACCCACGGCGTCAACATCCCGGTCTCCCGACTGCACGGCGATCTTGGTGCGCTCGCCGGCCTCGCGGGCGCAGGCGACGATCCGCACCGTGCCGTCGTAAATCTCCGGCACCTCTTGGTCGAAAAGCGTCTTGACCAGTTCGTCCGAGGTGCGCGAGGCAATCACCGCCGGTCCGCGGCCGGCCTTTTCCAGGGCCTTGATCACGACACGAACCCTGTCGCCGGGGGAAAAACTTTCCAGCCGCGACTGCTCGCTCCTGGGCAGTCTGGCCTCGGTGCGTCCCAAATCCACAATCAGGTCCGCTCCCTCCGAACGCTTGACCGTGCAAGGAACGATCTCGCCCAGACGTCCCGAGTATTCCCTATAGACCACCTCTCGCTCGGCTTCGCGAATCTTCTGAAAAATCACCTGCTTGGCCACTTGAGCAGGGATGCGCCCCAAATCGCCGGTAGGTTTAAGGAAGCGGACTTCACCTCCGATCTCGGCGTCCGGGTTGGTTCGCTGGGCCTCGGCGAGACCAATCTCCTTCGCCGGATTCGCGACAAGCTCGACGACGGTCTTGACCGCGAATACTTCCACCTGACCCGTCGAGGTGTTGAAATCGGCGACCAACTCTTCGCCGGTCTTGAAATTTTTCCGCGCCGCCACGACAATCGCGTCCTTCAGCGCGTCGATGACCACTTGCGGATCGATTCCCTTGGCTTCGCTCAAGGCCTCAATCTGACCGAAAAGGTTTTCCATGTTGACCTCGTTGCAGAGTGTCGTTAAAATTCCGCGACCAGACGCGCCGTCTCGATGTCCTCCAGGGGAAAGCGCAAAGCTTCACCGCCGCCGGCTTCGAGAAGCACCGTGCCCTTAGTGATTCCTCCCAGCCGGCCCGTGAATTGCTTTCGTCCCTCGCGCGGCTGGCGAAGCGTAATTCTCACTTTCTCCCCCGTGAAACGTTCGTAGTCGGTCCCTTTGTAAAGCTTGCGCTCCAGTCCCGGAGAGGAAACCTCCAGCCGGTACGAACCGCGGACAACATCCTCGACCTCCAGAATCGTGCCCAACTGGCGCGAGACAAGTTCACAGTCTTTGTGGAAGATACCTTCCGGACGATCGATAAATACGCGCACAAACCCTTGGCGGGAACTCCCGCGATACTCCACCTCCAGAACTTCGATGCCTTCGGAAGCAGCCACTCGCTCGGCGATTTCCTGTATGTGCTTCCTCGTTTCCTGGCTAGCCCAACTCATAGCCCATGGGCCGGGGCGCGCGAGCAACAAAAAAGTGGGCAAAAGCCCACTTAAACGCGCCACACAGCGGCCAACTACAAACCTTATTGTAGAGCCGGACATGAAGGAAAGCAACCCGTGACAGGCGGCCCAGTGAGGGCCTCACTGGGCCGCCTTGCGCCGCGCAAATCCGCGGGAAGAACCTCTCCTGACGAGCGCCCGAAACCCAGCCTCCGCCCGCACTCGCGCGCGCCGCGGCCGGGGCCGTCCGCGGCCACCGCGACCAAGCGGGTGCGTTAAACTAATCGCCTATGGCAAATTTTCCCATCGCGATCATCACCGATGAATTCACGCAAGATTTCAAGAAGGCCTGCCAGATCGCAGTGGAACTGGGGATACTCGCCCTCGAAATACGAACGGCCTGGGACAAGAATATCGTTGACATGCCGGACGAGGAAATCGGAACCATGCGGCGACTGACCCAAGACGCCGGACTGCGAGTCATTGCCATTGCCTCGCCGGTCTTCAAATGCACACTGCCCGGTGGAGGCGACATTGATGAGCGCTTCGAACAAGACGCCTTTCACGCCGCGCACAGCTACGACGATCAGCCCCGCATCTTGGACCGGGCGCTGGAAATCGCGAGCGTCCTGGGCGCTCCGATTGTCCGCGTTTTCAGCTTCTGGCGTACGGTCGCCCCAGAGCAGGTGAGGGCTCGCGTGATCGACGCCTTGCGCGGCGCCGCCAGCCGGGCCGCCGCGCGGCAATTGATCATCGGACTGGAAAACGAGCACGCCTGCAATATCGCGACCGGGGCGGAAGCCGCGCCGATTCTCAGCGCCATCCAGGACGCATCCTTCGGACTCGTATGGGACCCGGCGAACTCCTATGTCGCCGGCGAGACCGCCTATCCCGATCAATACGACCTGTTGCCGGCCGGCCGGATTCTGCATGTCCATGCCAAGGACGGCGTCATGCCCGAGGGCAGTGACCGCATGGAATGGGGTGATATCGGAGCGGGCAAGGTCAACTGGAAGGGCCAGCTCTCCGCGCTCGCTCGCGATGGCTACACGGGCATGGTCAGTCTGGAAACGCATTGGGGCGGCCCGGGCGGCGACAAATGCAAGGGCAGCACGATCTGCGCCAAGAGCCTCCAGCGCCTGGTCAGCGAGGCGTAACTCCAAGGAGGTTGCCTGGTTCCGGCCAGCGCTGTCCGCGCGGAGCAGCCCGGTCCGCCCGCCGCTAGTCCCGCATTTCTCACCACCTGGCGAGGGCTAGCGGGCGGCCTTGCCCTCGCCGGCGGGACTCTGTCCGGTCAACGCGCGATTCCGGGGTTGCCCGGGTCGCCCGGAAAGGAACTTCCGTTCGCGGATATTTCTCCGCGGACGCAGGACCGGGCCGGAAGCTCGCTCCCACCACGGGACTTCTTCGTCCGCCGGATACGCGCTGAGGATTTCTCGCGGGCGAAAGTTCGCCTTGTAGCTCATTGAGGAATTGCCGTCGACCCAGTACCCTAGATATGCGTAGGGCAGCTTCCGCCGTCTGGCATAGGCCAGTTGGGTTAAGATCGCGAATGTTCCGGCTCCGGCGGGCCGCCAGTCCGGGTCGTGGAACGAGTAGACGAGCGAAATCGCCTCGCTGGTCTCGTCCATCAGCGAGACGCCAGCCAGTTTGTCGCCGTCAAGGAACAGCCACTCATAGGCGAGCCCGCCGCCGCGCAGCACGAACGACTGTTCGTAGCTCTCGGCGGAAGGGCTCTCACTGGGCCACCCGCGGTGGGCGGCCATGTAGCGGTGATAGCGCCCGAATAGAGCGAGATGCTCGGCGCTGATCGAGACCGGCCGGCGTACCGCCCGGATGTGACGATTCCGCCGCAAGACTCTGCGCTGGCTCCGCGAAGGGGAGAATTCCCCGGCCAGCACGCGAACACTCACACAGCCGCTGCATGAGCGGCAGGCCGGACGATAGAGCTGATGGCCGAACCGGCGGTACCCGCGCGACAACAACTCACCGTAGGTGCGCGCGTCGAGACTCGCTACGCCGCGGTACTCAAGCGACGCCCTCTCCGCGGGAAGATAGGAACACTGCCGGGGGGACTCGATGACTCGAAGCAACTCGGCCACTTCCGTATTCTAGGCGATGCACGAGCTTGGCCCTGATATGCCGCCGCACTGGGTTGCCGGCGCTGGGTTGCCGGCGCTGGGTTGCCGGCGCTGGGTTGCCGGCGCTGGTGTCAACGCAAAGTAGAAAGATCCTCTTTCGCGCAAAGTAGAAAGATCCCCTTCATCGCTAAGGCTCGAAGCCTGCCGCGGAGGTCGCCCGGAGGGCGGCCGGAGCGGCAGGCTTCGTCGGACGCTCCCGGGCCGCGCCGCCGAGCGAGAAATTGTCCATCTATCCGTTGTTGCCCCGCGGCGGCCCTGCCGCCTTACCTTTCGCCTTGGCGTTCGCCTTGCCTGCCTCTCTCGTTGCCCTCTTCGCTGCCGGCTTCGCCTCGCCGCTCCCCTCCAGGCACAGCCCCAGCTCGAACGCCTCGCGCCCCTCCCAGCGTCCCATCAGACGCCCGTCCAAGCGCCTCTCCAGCCGTATCCGGTTCCGCCGCATCCTCGGCCCGATCACGGCCCGCGGAATTTGGTAGCGCTGCCCGTCCATGCTCACCGTATAGTCGTTGCCAATCACGCGCTCCTCGATCCGGCTTAGGATCGACCCCGCGTCCTGCTCACCTCTCAGCGGCCGATGGGCGTCGGTTGCACTCGCCGGCTCCTTCTTCCAGCGACCGTTCCACTCCGCGACGAAGACCTCGTCGAGATACCGCTGCGCCTCAGCGCAGCTTGCCGCCTTCGCCCGCCGCAGCCCCTTCACCAGCCGGTCCTGCATCGTCCCAAAGCTGCGCTCCACCCGCCCCTTCGCTTGCGGAGAATGCGCCGTGATGCGCTCGATCCCCAGCTCTTCGAGCGCCCGGCCGATCTGCGTTGGCCCCGGTTTGGCTGGCAAATACTTGTTGTGATGCAGCGGCCGGTTCACCTGGAATAAACTCGCCTTGTCGGTGTAGAGCGCCCGCGGCCGCCCGTGCCGCGCGATGTAGTCGCCCAGCAGCCGCATGTTCTCTTCGGTCGAATCGGCCAGCGCGAAGCGCGCCGTCAGCTCCGAGGTCGCGTCGTCGATCATCGCAATCAGATAGAGCTTATCGCCGCGTCCTTCCAGCCAGTGGTGCTCGGAGGTGTCCCATTGCACCAACTCGCCGCGGCGGGCGCGGCGCTGACGCCACAGGTGCGGTTTCTTGACGCGGGCCTTCTTCGGCTTCCACAGCCCGGCCTCCCCCATCCAGCTCCGCAAAGTTTCGCGGCTCACCGCGATGGCGTGGTCGGCGGCCAGGGTTTCCGCCGCCAGGGTCGGGCCGTAGTCGGCGTAATGGGCGCCGATGAGATTCAGCGCTTGCCGCCTCAGCGGCTCGCCGAGCTTGCGATTCGACTCTCTGCCGCGCAGCCGGTGCAGGACGCCACCGTCTCCTTCGGCTCGCATCCCCGCCAGCAGCTTGCGGACCCAGCGAGGGCTCAGCCCCAACTCTTGGGCCGCCTCCCGCTGTGTCATGCGCCTCGACTCTGCTTGATGCAACACTTGCAATCGTTTCCGGTCCGTTGGATTCAGCAAAAGTTCATCCACCTCTTAAGCATTCCGCTTTCAAGGGGATCTTTCTACTTTGCTCCGATAGGATCTTCTCACTTTGCGCCGACAGGGTTGCCGGCGCTGGTTGACAACGCTGCCCGATACGGCTAATCTCAGCACTTCGCCGGGCGCGTTCAGACCGCCCGGCCGCGCCATCGGCCGAACAAGAAACGCTTCGAGGAGACACGATGGAAACCGCCTCCGGTTTTTACGCACTGATCGCCATATTGCCCGTTCTCGCGGTGATGTTCTTTCTGGTGATTCTGCGCTGGCCGGCCACACGCGCCATGCCGGTGGCCTACGCCATGACGCTCGCCTTCGCGCTCTGGTTCTGGGAAGTGCCCCTCGTGCATACCATGGCGGCCAGCCTGCGAGGCGTCGTGATCGCGGTTTCGCTGCTGTGGATCATCTTCGGGGCCATTGTGCTTCTGTTCACGCTGCGGGAAAGCGGCGCGGCGGCGACGATTCGGCGCGGGTTTACCGATATTTCACGCGACCGGCGCGTCCAGGTAATCATCGTCGCCTGGCTGTTCGGCTCGTTTATCGAGGGCGCCTCGGGCTTCGGCACGCCCGCCGCGGTGGCGGCCCCGCTGCTGCTCTCGCTGGGATTCCCGGCTCTGGCGGCGGTGATGACGACGCTGATCATTCAGAGCACGCCGGTGAGCTTTGGAGCCGTCGGCACGCCCATCCTCGTCGGCATGGCCCAATCGCTCAACGTTCCCGAAGTCGAGCAGGCTGTGCGCGGAGCGGGCATGTCGTACGGGGAATTTATCGGCCAGATCGGCGTCTTCACCGCCATGCCTCACGCCATCGTGGGCACGTTCATCCCGCTGATCCTGGTCTGCATGATGACGCGCTTCTTCGGCCGCAACCGCAGCTTCGGCGAGGGGCTCGCCGCCTGGAAGTTCGCCCTGTTCGCCGGAGTGAGTTTTACGATTCCCTATTATCTGGTCGCGGTCTGGCTGGGCCCGGAGTTCCCTTCCCTGCTAGGCGGGCTCATCGCGCTGGCGATCGTGGTCACGGCCGCCCGCCGGGGATGGTTCCTGCCGCCGGGCGAACCTTGGGACTTCCCTCCCCGCAAAGAATGGGAGGCCGAGTGGGTGGGCGTCATCTCGGGCGAAACCGGGGCCGAACGCCAGGGAATGACGCTCGGCCGCGCCTGGGCGCCCTACGTCATCGTAGCCGCCCTTCTCGTCCTAACGCGGCTTCCATTTCTGCCTCTAAAGTCCTGGCTGGTTTCGATACAATTTTCTTGGACGAACATCCTCGGCACTTCCCTCTCCCAGGGCGTCCAGCCGCTCTACCTGCCGGGCACGATCTTCATGGCCGTTTCGTTGCTAACGGTCGCGCTCCACCGCATGACATCGGCGGAAGTGAAGAAGGCCTGGCTGGCCTCGGCTCACATGCTGGCCTGGCCGGCCTTCGCTTTGCTGTTCGCCGTGGCGCTGGTGCGCGTCTTTATCGACTCGGGGACCAACGCATCCGGCCTCGAGAGCATGCCCCTGGTGTTGGCCGAGTATGTGGCCCTGGCGGCCGGAGCAAGCTGGCCCTTCTTCGCGCCCGTGATCGGAGCGCTGGGAGCCTTCGTGGCCGGGAGCAATACGGTCAGTGACCTGATGTTCAGCCTCTTCCAGTATGGGGTGGCCGACAGAATAGGCGCTTCTCATCTGGTGGTGCTTGGGATGCAGGCTCTCGGCGGCGCGGCCGGCAATATGATTACCGTGCATAACGTGGTCGCCGCCAGCGCCACCGTAGGCCTGGTGGGACGGGAAGGGCTGCTGATTCGGCGCACGATCCTGCCGATGATCTATTACGTCGTCTTCGCCGGTTCGCTGGGGCTGCTGTTTACGTATGTGCTGTTCCCCGGGACGTTCTAGTCACCCGCCGAACAAGACCTACCAGGCGGCTACTTGGCCGTCTTTCCTGGGGTCGGTTCCTCCCAGCAGTACTCCGCGTTCCCAGTCGACTTCAATCGCCTGGTAGCCGCCGAATACCCCCGGCGTGCGCACGACCGAGTGGCCCATCCGGCTAAGTTCGTTCACCACCGTGGCGTCAATGCCTGATTCCACCGCCACGCCCGCCGAGGGGTTGTGCTTGAAGCGCGCCGCTTCGCCCGCTTCCTGAACGTTCATGCCGAACTCCACCCGATTGAGCAAGATCTGAACATGCCCCTGAGGTTGCATGTCGCCGCCCATGACGCCGAACGACATCCACGGCTTGCCGTCCTTGAAAGCCATGGCCGGAATGATTGTGTGATAGGGCCGTTTGCGGCCCTCGATCCGGTTCGGATGGTCCGGGTCGAGAGAAAACAACGCTCCCCGGTTCTGCAAAATGACTCCCGTCCCCGGGGGCACGACGCCGGACCCGAAGCCATGGAAGACGCTGTTGATGAACGAAACCATGTTGCGATCCTTATCGACTACCGTCAAATAGACGGTGTCTCCCGACGGACCCAAATGTTTCACCGGATCGTTGATTCCGGTTGCGACCCGCGCGGCGGCCTTGGTTTCATCGATTCGTTTGCGCTGCCGGCGGGCGTAGTCTTTGGAGATGATCGTTTCCACCGGGAGGCTGGCGCGCTCGGGGTCGGCAAGCCAGGCGTCCAGGTCGGCGAAGGCGAGCTTCTTGGCTTCGATGAGCCGGTGCAGATAGGCGGCCGAATTGTGGCCTAGCTCGCGGAGCGGATAGTCTTCAAGAATGTTTAGCATGGCGAGCGCGGCCATGCCCTGGCCGTTGGGCGGAAGCTCGTAAAGTCGGTAGCCTTTGTAGCTGGTGCTGATGGGCTCGACCCAGTCTGAGTGCTGGTGGGCCATGTCGTCCATGGTGAGCGGCCAGCCGAGTTCGTTGAGATGGCTGACAATCTTGCGGGCCACCGGCCCGGTATAGAAGCCGTCGCGGCCCTGCTCGGCGATATGCCGCAGGGTGGCCGCCAAGTCTTTGTTGGTGAAAACATCGCCATGCGCGGGGGCGCGACCGCCGGGCAGATAAGCCGCGGCGAATGAGGCCTTATCACCGTGACGCGCCTCTCCCTTGGCCCAGTCGGCCGCGATGATCTCCGAGACGGCGAACCCTTGCTCGGCGTATTCGATCGCCGGGGTAAGCACCTGCGCCATCGGCATCGTGCCGTACTTGTCGAGAAGCGTCGCCCAGCCATCCACCGCACCCGGCACGGTCACCGAGAAGGGACCGGTGACGGGAATGGATTCCAGACCTTTCGAGCGGAAGAACTCGCGACCGGCGGCGCTGGGCGAAAACCCGCTGCCGTTCAGACCGGCCAGCTCGCCGGTCTCGGCCCAGTAAACCATCGCGAACATGTCACCGCCCGGCCCGGTCATCATCGGCTCGACCACGGCTAGTGTGGCGGCGGTTGCAACCGCCGCGTCGATCGCGTTGCCACCCTGTTGCAGTATCCGCAAACCGGCCTGCGCCGCCAACGGCTGGCTCGTAGCCACCATGCCGTTGCGCGCCACAACCGCCGAACGGCCGGCCTCGGCCCGACCCGCCGGACGATCCGCGGCCCAGACGCCCGCTGCGAGAAACAACGTAGATAGAAAAATTGGGAACATTCCGCTTGATTCTGACATTTCCTTTAGATTCTATACTTTCCGAGATCTCTTGGCCAGAGTGGTACGAGAACTTCCGGCATGGCATCGGTAGTTCTGCATTCTTCTAGTACTTTAGTCATGGGTCCACCTAGTCCTATTTTCCTTGCCTAGACCAGCAAAACTCCGAGGTGAATTGTGCCCTTCGTTCTATTCCAGAATGAACCCGTACACTGCACACTTGGAGTTGTTACAAATTGTAGTGGGGAGTTGTAGATCATGATTATACCGACCGTCGAGGCGCCTCCTGATCGAGACGGCAGTCTGAGGCCTTTCCATCGGCTTGCTGGCGCTGTCCTGATCCAGGCAATCGAAGATCTCTTCAAAGGTACGGCGCGAGATCGCCGTGAGTCCCTTGAGTGGCTGCAGAATGGCAAGGCAGGCACTCTCTCCTTTGAGATGTGCTGCATGCTTTTGGATCGGGACCCGGAAGATATTCGAACCAAGCTGATTCGGCGCTACAGCTCACCGCGCATGGACAATTCTGTCTGGTCCGACACACGGCGGGCTTATCAGTCGAAATCGATTCAAGCGGCGTAGCCAAGACCCCGCTTCCAGCCCGATCGCAACGTCCGGCCCCCCGCTCGCCGGACAGCAGCATTTGTATCCGCACGGCTTCCCAACGAAGCGGCTCCGCACCTGAATCGCACCCGCCCCGCTGGCTATTTGTCGGTGGCGGTTTGCCTGGCTGACCCTTCGCCGGTTTCGACAATGAGGCGGCCTTGGCCGCTGATTTCCTTTACCTTGATCGGGCCAACTGGTCCTTCACCCCACCAGGCGGCAATGCTCGTGTTTCCGATCTGGAAGCCAACCGAGTCGCCTTCTTGCAAGATTTCAATGCGTGGCTCGGGCTCGCCTTCCCGATAGGGGACCAGTACGGCTAGGAACTTGATCTCCTCGGTGGGCTCGGTACTACTGGCGGTCAGGTGCCACTGCTTCGCCGCGCCTTCATAGCGATTGCCCGGCGGCACGGAAAATCGGTCCGTCTGCGAGACCTTGAACGGCTGGGTAGCCAGCAGCCGCACAGCGGCTCGAGCCTTGCCGCGGCGGATAGTGAAGGCCCCTTTCTTGATATCGATGCGGTCGAGGGCATGGAGCAGCCAGTCGAAAGTAGTCGCGCCGGAGGTCCGGACCTGGTCATAAACAACCGCGATGGGCCGGGTCGTCGAGGCGACGAAAGCGACGGTTCGCTGGAAATTCTCCACCTTCGGCTCCATTGAGGGGACCGCTTCGGTGAGATGCTTCTTCCAGTCTTCGAGAACCCCGTCTCGCATCGGCACATTGTATCCCTTGGCGGCCTGGCCTCGGACGATGGTCACCCGCCCGCTCGACTGGTAGGACTCGATCTCTCCTCCCGCGTCCCAGGAAAACGGGGGCTGGCCGCGGCGATGGACCAGGATGCTGTTGTGAGCGCGGGTCTGGCGCGTCCACAGCGCGTGGTGCGGGCTGCCGTAGTAGGGGTAGTAGCCCGAATCGATGGCGAGAGCCTCACCGTAGGCGCTCAACTGGAAAGAGTTTTGATCGGCGTGGCTATGGCTGAACGAGCCGTAGCGGCTGGACTTGAACAGCATCCAGACATCGTTGTCGGCGTCTCCGAGACTGGAGTGCATCGCGGCCCAGCCGATGTCGTCCCACAGCCGGGAACCATCGAGATCGGTCGGAGGCTTGGGCTCGGTCTGGCTCCGTCCGGCGCGCAGGACCGAGAGAACGTCCTCCATCGCCCATTCATTCCAGCGCTCGGAGCCCGAAGGGTCAACGGGCGACTTCGGCGGGGCCTCGGCCTGATGGACGGCCTGCCATTTCAGATAGGGGTCTTCATAGACTTCGGCGAAGAAGTCCACCAGAATGCGCTCACGATCGGAAGGTTTGCCGCCGCTGTCGTCGCCGAAGGCGCCGCGCGGGGCATAGGGCGGATGGAAATACAGCGGCAGATAACCGGTGTTGCGATAGAAGGGCCGCCGGAGGATCTCGGTGTCGGTAGCTCCGCGCAGCGATTCGGCGAAAGTGCTCAGGAAGGTGACATAACCCGACCAGTATCCCAGGCCCTGGGCCCAGCCGCCGGGATCGCTGCCCCAGCCCGGGAACGACGTTAGATAGCATCGCAGGACATAGCCGAGCCAGTCCTTCGCCGCGGGGATATCGCCAAGGAACGACAGCCCGGCGTTGCCGAGAAAGGCCAGCACGCGCCCTTCGTGATTTTCAAACGGGTGGGTGTAAAAATCCTGCTTCTTGAGCAGGCGCAGAACCTGGTCGCCTCGTTCGGTCATGACGGCGAGAACTTTCTGCTTTTCCGCGGGCGTAAGTTCCTCGCCGATCCAGTCCCAGGCAAAGGCCATGCGTTCGAGAATGGGCATGGACCCCTCGTCATTGCCCTCGCTGCCATCGGGCTGCGGAACATCGTGGCTGACGACGCCGTCGGGCGCCCAGGAAGCGAAATTCATCATCCAGCGTTTAGCGCCGTCGAGGTATTTCTTCTCGCCGGTGAGCTTGTAGGCCAGCGCGAGCCGGGTCAAGTGGGTCGTGCCGATTTTGGCGGGCCTGTAGATGCGGCGCCAATGCTCCACGTCCCACTCGCCATTGGGATAGCCCTCCGGCTCGGGGTAGAGTTCCTCCTCGAGCGCCAGGTCGGCGGCGGCGATGAAGAAGGGCCACCAGGGCACTTCCCCGGCCTTGACGGCCTGGCGAATTTCGTCGAGGCGATTGCCGTCGATGAATAAGCGGGGCCGGCGGGGGCTCAGCTTGGCTTCGAGCGCGTCCATGTCGGGCATCGGGAGCGGAGGAGCGTCGGCCGAGAGTTTGAAGGTGCGGGTCTTCGAGACGCCGATGTCCTTTGGAGCTGTGCTGGCTTGCCCGGGGCCGACGTAAACCACCTGCCATGCGTATTCACCGGGATCGAGCAACTCGCCGGGCGCGAATACGGTCGAGGCAAGATCGGACTCCGAGAGAACGAGAGAACCGGGGTCGTCGGAGCGGGCCACTTCCAGGCGGTAGGATTTCGCGTCGTCGTTCGGAGTCCACGTAAAGCCGGGCGGGTTTACGCGGGCCTCTTTTTGGTCGGCCGGGTAGGCGAAGAGTTCTTTGGCGCGTGGCGGACGTTCGAGTTGTTCGAGCGACTCGGTCCACAGGGGGCCGTGACCGCAAGCGGTCAGCGCCGCAACAACGATGAGGATGAGTCTTGCGATGGATGCAGGTCGAATCAAAGTCTTCATGGCGTTTACCTCGATATGGTCTTTGAAAGACAATTCCTTCCAAACCGCTGCCGAAGGCGCTACTCAGGCCTGCCCGTTCCTTGCTTCAATGTGAGCACGCGGCCGATTTCGGTGACATCCCATCGCTCCCTCTTCCCGCCGGGCCAGGCGACGAGGATGGCTTCCAGCGGAGCCTGCTCGACGTCGTCTCCGCTTCCAAGCCCGAAATATACGCGGAGGTCGCTGGCGCTCAGATAGCTGCCGTCGGTGGAACAGCGGCGCCACAGCGGCGGCCGGCCGCGGCGCAAGACAGCAACCATCGCCCCCATGCCGTCCCGAGTCGCGGCGACGCCTTCGAGCCGGACTCCGAGCCAATGGTTGCGGTTTCCGGCCTGATTGATGAGCACTCTCGCCGGTCCATTGCAGTTCGATACGACGATATCCACGTCGCCGTCATTGTCGAGGTCGCCAAAGGCGGCGCCGCGGCTAACCTCGGAAAGCTCGAAAACCTTGCCGGCGCCGCCGCTAACCTCGGTATAGGCGCCGCCGACGTTGCGAAAGAGCTGATTTCTCTGGTGATACGGGAAGGCATCGCCCTTGAGGTGCGCCAGCATCATGACGGCACCGTTGGCGACGAACAAGTCCAGCAGCCCGTCGTTGTCGTAATCAAACCAGCGGGTGCCAAACCCTGTGAACGGGATACTAGGAAAGCCGAGTCCGAACATCGCGGTCGAGTCATCAAAATTGCCCTTGCCGTCGTTGACATAGAGCGTATTGGTCTGGGCAATGAGGTGAGCCAGAAACAGATCGAGATCGCCGTCCCCGTCAAAGTCCTCGGCGGTAACGCCCATTCCGGCCTCGGCTTCGCCTTCGGCGTTGTAGGCGGAACCGGAAATCAGCCCCATGTCTTCGAACGCGCCGCTGGGTTGCTGTATCCAGAGCTGATTGGGGGTCTGGTCGTTGGCGACGTAGATATCGAGACGATCGTCGCCGTTGAAGTCGGCGCCGATGACTCCCAGGCCATGCCCGAAGACTTTTCCGATGCCGGCCGCGCGGGTGACATCGGCAAACCGTCCCCCGCCCTGATTCTCATAGAGACGGTCCGGCAACGGGAAAAATGCCTCCGGACCGCAGTAGTCCCGCTCACCCGAGGGCGCCTTGCAGCGTTTATTGCCCTCGGCGGTGAACGTATTGTAGTGATTGACGTAGAGGTCCAGGTCTCCGTCGGCGTCGTAGTCGAGAAAAGCAGCACCGCTGCTGAAAGCATCGTCGGCGACATTCGCGGCCCCGGTCACGTCACGGAAGGTTCCGTCGCCGTTGTTCTGATACAGCACGTTGGGGCCGTGGTTGGTGACGTAGAGGTCCAGGTCTCCGTCGTTATCGTAGTCGCCGACGGCGGTTCCCAGCCCATAGCCATCATGGCCGACGCCGGCGGCCTCGGTCACATCGGTAAAGGCCAGCTTGCCCGAGGGCGCCAGTTCGTTTCGGAAGAGGCGATTCCCGGGGAAATGCTCCTTCGGGACGGGGAAGATGCTCTCCTTGAGGGTCTTATCTGGGTTGAAAACGCTGCCCTGCGGGAAATAGATATCGAGATCTCCATCGTTGTCATAATCGAAAACCGCCACCCCCGGCCCCATGGTTTCCACCAAGTAGTAATCGCCGGTGGCGCCGACAAAGTGGCGGAAGTTGACGCCGGTATCGGCGACCCGCAACCGGAAAGCACAAGCCCAGCCAAAAGCACGCGGGCGAGGGCAATCGTCAGCGGGAAATGCCGGGCGGATCCGCCGCAAGCGTGCGCACGCATCACCGCGGGGCTGCCTCGCTCAGGACGCGAAGTTCAGAATCCACCTGAGCGACGAACGCGGTCATCTCAAGCGCCACGGCGCGCTTGCGTGCCTCACGGAGCAAGGCAAGGGCGCGCTGGTGATTTCCGCTCTGCCCATGAGCGCCGGCAAGAACGCGCATGTAGATGGGCGACTGGCGGTCATCCACCAAAATGGTCTTTTCGAGGTGAGGGATCGCTTCGCCGAGCCGGCCGGTTTGCACCTGCAGCATCCCCAGCCGCAGATGCCCGCGGCGGTCGTTCGGGTTGATGCCGACGGCGCGGCGGTAGTGGCGGATGGCCTCGGCCTGCTGGTCCATCCGCTCGAGCAGAGCCCCGTACTGCACATGAGCATCCGCGTATTCCGGGTTAATCGCAAGCGACCGCCGGAAAGCCTTTTCCGCCGCCGGAAGATCCCCGCTCAGATTCTGCATCACACCCCAGTTGTAGTGGATCGTGGCGTCCTCGGAATCAATCTTGAGAGCGGCATGGTAGTGCTCGACGGCCTTTTCCGGTTTCTTGAGCTCCCAGTAAACGCCGATCAGATTCACGTGGGCCGAAAGAAGCCAGGGCTGCTTCTCAAGCGCGACTTCGAGTTCGGCCGCGGCTTACTCCAGCGCGGATTTTGGCAGATCGAGGGAAGGACCCGCGGCGGCCCGCCGACCGCCAACAAGCTCGCCGACGGCATCGGCCACCGGATCGAACGAGGGCTCGGGCTGATCGCGAAGCTGCTCGTAGCGCGCCAGCGACGCCTTCGCCTTATCGCTTTCGCCAAGCCGCCGGTAGGCGAGACCGAGAGCGTAGTGGGCTTGGCTGAAATTCTTTTCGAGCTCGCTGGCGCGGCGATACCTCTTTGCCGCGCCGGCGATGTCGCCCCGCGCAAGGAGCAAACGTCCCAGGCCGTAGTGCGCACGGGCTAGTTTGTCGTCGAGTTCGAGCGCCTGCCGGTAGAGCGTTTCGCTCGTTTCGGTCTTGCCAGTTTCCAGTTGCAGATCGGCGAGGCGGATCATGGCCGGCCCGTAATCCGAGGACAGATCCAGCGCCGCCTTCAAAAGCGCGACGGCCTCGGGACGGCGCCCAAGTTTCGCTTCCGCGTTGGCGTTGTAGTAGGTCCAGCGAAAATCGTTCGGCATCAGGGCTCGGGCTCGCTGGTAGCAGACTCGGGCCCGTTCGATATCTTGATAGGCCTCGAACACCATGCCCAGGCGTCCGACCGATTCAGGATCGTCGGGCGAGCGCTCGGCGAGTTCGTAGATGGGACGAACTTTCTGAGGCAGGGCGGGCGGGAAATCGTCCCAGTTGACGGCGGGCAGGGGGACGAGCTTGGGCTCGACCGAAACGGCGGGCGGCGCTGGTCTGGCCGCGGCCTTTTCGGGCGTTTGGGAAGCCGGATGGACAACGGTTACTGTTCTCCACCGCCGACATATCCCAGGCTTCGCAGCCGCTCGAGCGTGGCGGCGTCCATCGTCGATTTGCCGCCCGCGCCGACGATCCGCCGGACTTCCGCCTGCGCGGCGATCCACTCCTGGACTTCGTCCACCAAACGCGCCACCTCGTCGGCATGTTCGGAAACCTGATCCGAGCGGTCGGCCGGGTCCTTTACGCGATCGTAGTATTCGACGCCGGGAAGACCTGCTTTCTCGGCGCCCACGCGATAGATGAGTTTACTGCCTGCGTCAAGGCGCATATAGGTTTCGGTGCGGCTCTCGGGAATTCCGCCGACGGCGGGCACGTTGGTCTCGGCGAGACGAGAACTCATCACGGCGAGCTTGCGCTCGAACGGCTGGCGACTCGTGCCGGATCCTCGCATGAGCGGGGCGAGGCTCTGGCCCTGAACAATCCCCGCAGCGGGAATAGCCAGCAGATCGAGAATCGTCGGCATCACGTCGATGAGTTGGGCTGGCTCGTCAATCCGCAGCGGCACCGGCAGCAACCTTGGGTGACGAAACAGCAGGACCGAGTGCGTCTGCTCCTGATACAACGAATGGCCGTGCGTCGTCCAGCCGTGTTCAAGAAACTCCTCGCCATGATCGGAGACAACGACAACCAGAGTATTGTCGAGAATGCCGAGTTGTTCGAGTTTTTCCAGCAGCGCTCCGATACCGCGGTCGTTGTGGGCGATCTCGGCGTCATAGCGGTTCCGTGCCTCGGCAATCCACCGTTCTGGATCCACACCTTTCGCACGCGCGGACGGTCGCTGGAACACGGCCCCGCCGCCGTGCCGCTGCTCGCCTTGGCGAAGTTTTTCATAGTCGCGGTTGAAACGCTTGGTCCGCGAGGGGTCCGCAAACTTAGCTTCCATGTCGGCCGGCGGACGGTAAGGCGCGTGAGGATCGGTCGAGTGCAAATACAAGTAGAAGGGCGCGTCGCGATGTGCTTCCAGCCAGGAAAAGGCCGCCTGGTTGACGGCTCCGGAATCGGTGGCGCCGCCGGACTCGGTCCGGTACTGACTCAGATAGGGGTATTCAATCAACTGATCCACGCCGCGCTCCAGACCCGTATTGCGCCCCGGAAACGGATTCGCGACGATACTGGCAGTGAGATAGCCCTCGCCCCGCAGCGTCTCGGCCAGAGTGGTCGCACCCGCCGGAATCGTGTCGGTCAGCTCACGAATGCCGTGCGTCACCGAATAGAGTGAAGTCAGCAAGGAAGCGACCGAGGGCTTCGTCCAGGTGGCCTGCGCATGGCAGTCTTCGAAGACTACCCCGGCAGCGCCCAGCTTCTCGAGGAACGGCGTCGTCGGCCGCGGATAGCCGTACAGGCTGGTGTGGTCCGCGCGAAGCGTATCGATCACATAGAGCAAGACATTCGGGCGAGCCCTCGCGGCGGCGGCCGTAATCAGCGGATGCGCCCAGAACACGACGCGGCCCTCGGCGATCTTCGAGCCCGCCGGGCAGTGACAGCAGGAGCAGACGGGCCGGAAGCGCGGCCCCAGCTAGCGGACCCGCCGGGCGATCCAGCGCTCAATATAGACGCCGATTTCGGTTTGCGCCTCGGTCTGGGTGTGCCGGTTTGTCCAGTTTTGCCCGGTTTTTCGAAGATTGGGAGCGAGGCGGTTGTCCGGGAATGCCCGGTTTTTCGGGTTTTGGGAGCTTTTTTTTCGAGCGTGGAGGGGGCGAGAACGGCTGGGGTTGGGTCGCGCGGTGGTTCTTGGGCGCTAGAGGGATGGGATGGGCTGGGGTGGTGGTCTTGCGGGGGCCGCCTGGCGACGGTTTGCCGCGGTTCTAGATTTTGGGGTTGAATATTTTGGGGATGAAGCTTGTGGCGATGGGCGAGACGGTCGCTCGCCTCGCGTCTTGTGGGCTTGGTTGCTTCGTTGTTAGTGCCGCATTCTTTGTTTCAAGAAAAGTGAGAGACGCCTCTCGTTCCGACTATGTGATCCCGGCGGGCCGCCCCAGTCGGAAGTTGCAGGCGGTTCCGGGCGAAGGGTTCTCTCGCGCGGTCTTGCCGCGCGGTGATCCCGCGCGGTGATGGTGCACGACTGCGCTCGTAGCCCTTCGCGGTGGATGTCCACTTTCGAGAGCCGTCCGAAGACCCGCCTTTGCGGTCACCCTCTCCTCTTTGATTCGAGGAGGTGATGAACCGCGGGGCGAGCTTTCTGTCCTGGCCAGGAAACGGTCGGGGGATCGCGGTGATCTATCCTTTCCGGTCGTTACGGGTATAGGCTAGCATGCGTTGTCAAGTGTTTTGGGTGGTTTTTGGGGTATGTTGTTGATTTGGTGGGGTTGAATTGTTGTGACAGGGGGGTCGGGGGATTTGGGGTTTCGGTGCTGTGGATGCCAGCGGTAGATTCCGCGGCCCGATGAGCGGTATTTGTGGTGAAGGGGGGTGTGCCGCCCCTGCCGGGGCTGACTGTTTTCGGCCTGTGGTCCTGGGGCTCACGCCCCAGGCTGTTCGATGTGTCGCTCCTACGGAGCTTGGCGGGCGCGGGAGATTGGGGGATTAATCGCTCGGCAGGCCAGGAAAAGCCGCGGGTCTCTTCGAGCTCCGCGCTACGGTGGTTTTCGATTGCCGCGGCTGCGGGGGAGATCCGCGATTCGGTCAGGGTGGAGGCGCAGGTCTGGCTTGGGGGCCTGGTGTGTTGGCTGGCTCGCCAGTTGGTTGTCCTCTTCTTCGGTTTGAGGTGGTCTGGGGTCGCTGTTTGCTCTTCTCGTGACGGGTCGCCTTCTGTCCTCCGTATGTTTCTGATTCGGCTACGGTTAGCTTGAATTTGGTTCGTTTGGGTTCTTGTCGGCCGTCAGTTGCGGGTCGTCGACGATGGGCGGAGTCGAGGCTGGGGGCCTCGGCAGTATGGGGGGCTGGGGCGGGGGCCGCGAGTGGGGTCTGGGTTGCCAGTCTTGCGGGTCGGCGGGTGGTCTGTATCGTGCTGATTCTTCATAGGGTTCGGGATATTGGCTCTGTTTGGTAGTTTTGCTTTCGCGGTATTGCTCGGCGGCCCGCTCTAGCTTGCGGAGCCTTCCTAGCTCGGCAATGGCGCGGTAGTAACGGCGGCTCAGGTGGGCGTCGTAGCGGGCCAGGTGGAGCAGGGCCTGGGTGCGGCCGAGCAGTCCGGCGCCGAGAAGCTGGGTTTCGCCCTCGCGGCCGGGCTGGATGTTGTCTGGGTTGAAGATTTCTTCGTGGCTGCGCTGCGCCTCGATCGCGCCCGCGAGGAAGGCGGTTTCGATGCGCACCAAGCGGCGCATGCGCCACTGGGCGTCGGCGATCTGGCGGACGAGCTCGAATTCGAGAGAGTTCTCCGGGCGGAGGTCGTGCTCAAGCTCGCGGAGCTGACGGTCGAATTCGGCTGGGTCTTCGCTGGGCAGGACGGCGTCGCGTGCTAGGAGGCCGTGCTTGAGGGCGTTGAGTGAGACGCGCGCTTTGCCCTCTTCGGTGCGGGGGCCGGTGGATTTTTTCGCGTTTTCGCGGTTCGCTTTTATCTGTGCCTTAGTGGCCATGTGGTATCTCTCCTCTTTTTTCTGGGATTGCCGGGGGCGAGGCGGGGCCTCGGCTGCCGACGAAAATGTGAATGCGCCTTGCGGCGCGGGTGCGCGGGGGCGGCGGGCGACCCCGCGGGGTGTTGCAGTTATAGGATACCTTGGAGGTGCCGGGCTAGATGAGAGGGCAGGAGGTTAAGTTGTTTGGAATGAAGGAGATGAATTTTTGAAAGTGCTGTGACCCCAATGGACGGCGGGGCGGGAGTAGGGTTCGGGAGCTGTCCCCCAACCTCCCCCAGGAACCTCCCCCCCCAGAACCTCCCCCAGAGTTCGGGAGCTGTCCCCGATCTCCCCCGATCTCCCCCCCGATCTCCCCGATCTCCGATCTCCCCGTCCCCGATCTCCCCCCGTTGCCGACCGACGCGTGATTACCCTTTTGGGAGAGGAGCCACTTAAAATTTTTGGTTTAGGTTATGGTTCCTGGTCCGGCAATTCTTTGATTGTGACATTGCGGTAGAAGACCGGCCAGCCTTCCGATTGCAGGCAGATATAACCCTCCGCCGGATCGGCCCCCCAGCCTTCATTGACGAGCTTGCCATTGAGCTCGACGCGTACTTGTCCATCGCGCGAGGTGATCTCGTAGCGGTCCCAATCGCCGAACGGGATCCGGTCCTTGATGATGGGTCCGCGTTTCGCCCCCTGGATGCCGCCGCTAAACAAACTGCCGGCTTCGCCGTAGTGTCCTTGAACCTCGACAAAGGACTTTGGCCAGCGCTCGCCCGCCGCTTCACTGGCGTAGATGAAGAAGCCGGCGTTCGGCCAGCGCTCGGGGGCTTGGGTCCACCCTTCCTTTTGGAAGCGCCACTCCGCACGGAAGATGAAATTCTTGTACTTCTTGTTGCTGCGCAGGTATCCCCTCGGCTCCCCCTTGCAGGCAATCACGCCATCCCCGAGTGACCATGTTTCCGGTGGGGTGTTGACGATGGTCCAGTGCTCGCGGACGTCATTGTTCGGCATCAGCGAGACGAAGCCCTCCGACTGCGCGCTGAGAAGGGCGGGAAGAACAATAGCGAGAAAGAATGCCGATCGCATGACAAGCTCCTTGGACCAAAGCTCGGATTGACAAAACAACGGGCCGCCGGCAAGAGAGCGCCAGCGGCCCGAATACGTCTTCGTGAGGTCCTCCTGCTACCAGAGGAACTTCAAGCCTAACTGGATGGTGCGCCCGGCGGCAGCGCCGGTAATGCGCCCAAAGTTACCCCGGGTCAGCCGGTTCGACGGGTTGTTGAAATTCACTTGGTTGAGCAAGTTGAAGAACTCCGCCCGGAACTGGAAGCGTGTTTTCTCTGTAACCCGGATGTCCTTCAGGATGGCCAGGTCGGTGTTGACAAAGGCCGGGCCGGAAAGAACGCCCCGGGAAGAGGTGCCAACGCCACCGTCCGGGGGCCGGGCGAAGGCCTCGGTGTTGAAGAATTCGCCGATCATATCATCCCGCGAACCATGATCCCTCTTGGGGCTGCCGACGATATCGGCGCGGGTCCGGCAACCGCTGGCCAACAAAGTGTCCTGTCCGGAGTCGATGCTGAAGGCCCCGCCACTCTGAATCGTCGTGATGCCCGACAAGCTCCAGCCGCCCAGCAGGCGGCTGGCCGCGCCCTGCTTCGAGCGGTAGACCGGCGGACTCCAAATCCCCGACAAGACGTAAGCGTGCCTGCGGTCCCAGCTGGAACGGCCGTAGTCGTGATCCGGCCGAAAGGGATCCGTCAAGCAGCCGCCCAGGTTGGTCGTGGAGCTGCTGTCGAGCGATTTTGCCAGGGTATAGGATGTCGAAAACTGCAGCCCTTCCGAAAAGCGCTTCTTCAGTTCCACCTGAAAGCTGTGATAGTTGCTCCGGAAGGGGTTGTCGAGGTACGCCCCGCCGGAGCCGTAGACTCCCGGCAAGAAGGGCACCCGGTCGTCCTGGTTGCCGCGGGTCGAGAGCGCGTTGCCTTCGGCGTCCGTACCCGGAATGAATATCGCGGAGTTGAAGGGACGGAAGGCCAGCAGGTTGAGGCCTCTCTTTCCGATGTACCCGGTAGAGAGGGTATAGTCCCGTGAGAGCTCGCGCTCGACAAAAAAGCTCCAGTTCTGCACATAAGTGGATGCCAGGTTGTTCGAGATCGGACCCCACAGACCGTTGAGTGGGAAGGTGAACGTGAAGTCGCTGGGAGGGGCTGACACCGGCAGCGGTGTCGCGCCGATCGAGCCAAAGGGATCCGACAACAGCCCATCGCGGTAGGTCTGACGCCCCACTGTAAACGGCGGGTTGGTTTGAGCCAGCGTGTCGCCGTTGGCCGTCTCGTAAAAGATCCCATAGGCACCCCGGACAGCCGTGCGGCCGTCTCCAAAGACATCCCAGGCGAACCCAAAGCGAGGAGCGAAGTTATTCCTGTCGTTCTTGGTCAGAGCTCGCTTGATTTCTTCACCGCTGGGGTCCCGATCCCCTGGGAACAGCAAGCCGGGGGGCGCGTTGGGAACGACCGTCGACTGGGCTGTCTCGTCGAAAACGACCTTGTTCAAGCGGTCGAACTTCTCCACCCAAGGTGTGGACAACTCATATCGCAGCCCCATGTTCAGTGTAA
Organism: Bryobacterales bacterium; assembly: GCA_965238045.1. Lineage (GTDB taxonomy): Bacteria > Acidobacteriota > Terriglobia > Bryobacterales > UBA6623 > CBDEGU01. The sequence continues at coordinate 159,696 of CBDEGU010000009.1, forward strand.
AGCGAGGAGTGACCTTGTAGTCGTCGTGAAAGTAGAAAACGGTGTACGTTGTGGCGTCATCGTTGTTGCGGACACCCGCCGAAACCGGCAAGTTGTCGTAGGCGCCGAGCAGGAAATCGGCCGTGGAGTCGCCGGCGCCGGCCGAAACGCCCCCTCCGGTGCGGACTCCACTGAAGGTAAAGCGGGGCGGCCCGAGGAATCCCTGGAACCAGCCGATATCCATGTACTCAAAACCGACCTTGAGAGTATGCCGGCCGCGAATGACGCTCACGTCGTCCTTGATCTGGTAGGTGTTCGAGACAAAATCTACCGTCCCGCCCGAACCGAGGTCCCAACGGCCCGATACGCGGAATCGCGGAGAGCCGCCGTCGGTGTACTCCGGCATCCCGGCGATGCCGAGCGACTCGGGTGTGCGGTTTACCGTCGCCTCCGAGATTGAGAAGGAGCGCGTGTAGCCGAGCGTCAACTGATTCAGCACCGTCGACGAGGCTGCATAGACATGGTTGAGGCTGGCTGTCTGCACGCGTGTGGAGCGGGCCCGGCCCGTCCAGCCATTGAAGTCCGTGCCGTAAGCCCCGACCCCCTCGGTCAGATCCTTGGTCTGGTTGAGGTAGTAGGTGACGAACAGATTTTGCTTGTCGCTCAGGTTGAGATCCCCACGCACCATATAGAGTTCCGAATCCCGTGGCCGGACCCCCAAGCCCTGGAAGGTGTCGCCGGGGTTCGCCACCGTCGGCACAAACTGCAGAATGTTCTTGGACGCCGAGTCAAACATCGAGACAGGGATCTGATTGTTGGGAAACGGAGTGCCGTCGAACGGATTCACCAACTGTTTGGAGAGGTGCGAGAAATCGCCCCCCAGCTCCGCTGTGCTCGGCGGTTCCGAGTCTGTGGTCGTCGGCTGGCGACGGTCGTCGTTGATCTCAAACGTGCCGAAGATGAAGACTTTGTCCTTGACCATGGGACCGCCCGCGGCGCCCCCGTACTGGTTCTTCTTCAGTTCGGGCTTCTGTCCCTGGAAGAAACTGCGGGCGTTGAGGTTGTCGTTACGGAGAAAGTGCCACAGCGCTCCGTGGAACTCGTTGGTGCCTTGCTTGCTCACGATCGTGATGTTCGAGCCAGGGTTGCGGCCTGAGTCGGCCGAGAAGTTGCTGGTCTGAATCTTGAATTCCTGGATCGCGTCGGGCGGCGGCACGTTGAGCCCCGTATTGCGGGACGGATTCATGAAGTAGGCGCCGTTGAACTGGTTGTAGTTCATGTTGGCGCGGCCGCCGTTGACGTTCATCTGAGGGCCCGCCCGCGCACTGCTAATGTCGCTATTATCGCGCGCGCTCACGTTCAGCACGCCCGGCAGAGTTTTCGCCAGGGCAAATACGTTTCTCCCGCTTAGGGGCAGGTCCACGATCCGCTCATCGGTGATGGTGGAGGAAGCTTCCGACGAGAACGTGTCGATCTGCGCCGCCGCCGCCACTACCTCGATGGACTCTGTTACGTCGCCGAGCTCGAGCTGAACGTCGGCCCGCACGTTCTCGTCCACCGTCAACACCACCGCAGTGTTGCGGAACGTCTTGAAGCCCGTAATTTCAGCTTCGATCGTGTACACGCCCGACACCAAACCGAGCACCTGGTAGAAACCGGTTGCGTCACTGGTGGTGGCACGGCTCAGGCCGGTGCGTTCGTCGGTGATCGTGACGTTCACTCCGGGCACGAAGGCACCCGTGGGATCTTTCGTATATCCGTTGATGGTACCCTTGGTTTGTGCGCCAAGGGAAACGCAGAACATCAGGAAAGCGATCGCGAAAATCGTGATAGTTCTCGGCATCGTTACTCCTAAAAACAATTAGCTTTCTCAAATCCCTCCCTCTGAGAAAAGAGGAACCGACCAGCGGGTGCCGCCGATGAAGACGGTCGTTTACGCCACTTACTTGCAGAATGGATAAAAGTTTCCCGCACCGGCCCTAACTACCTTTTCGAGCGATTAGGGGTAGAGTATCGCAATTGTTGGCCCCATGTCAAGGGTTTATTTGGCGGAATACGTGATGATTGTAACGGTACGCGAGGGGCTGCGCGCCCACCCCCACGAGGATCGCCGTGATTCTCGACCGATTCTCAACCGCTGGGTGGTGGCGAAAACTTTATTTCTCGCTGGAAGAAACAACTGTTTTTCGCTAAGATAGAATAGCCAAGCGCCATGCGTCCTAACACTTTGCAGCGGCCGGTACAGACTCGGCGGGTCCACCGGGCGGCGATTCTCGGCCTGCTTCGCCACTACAAGGAACTTTCGCGCGCGGAACTGGCTCGCCGCTCCGGCCTGTCACAGGCGAGCGTTTCCCGCATTGTGCGGGGGTTGCTTAAGGAGGGATATCTGGCCGAGGAATCCGCTGGACGTTCAACCGGCGGGCGGCCGAGCCTCGGACTGAAACTCGACGACGGCCGCCACCTCAGTATTGGCGTCGATATCCGCGACTGGGAAACCCGCATTTCGGCCGGCACGATGAACGGCCGGGTCATCGAAAGCCGCTATATCCGGACGCCGCCGGATCCAAAGGACGCGCTGGCGCGCATCACCGAGGAGGCGGAAACTCTGCGGCAAAGCCGCGGTGACAGCCGGATCGTGGGCGTAGGCGTCAGCGCCAGGGGCTTTGTAGACAGCCGGCGCGGAGTGATCGAGCGCGGCAGCGAGCGCGGCAGCGACCGCGCCTGGTCGTCGGTGCCGGTACAGGAGTACATTGAGGAACGTCTCGGCCTGCCGGTCTATGTGGAGAACGTCGTGCGGGCCGCGGCGTTCGCTGAATATCATTACGGAGACCCTACCGTGCGGGGTTCGCACTGCCTGGTGCTGATTCTCGTCGACGAGGGGATCGGCGTCGGAATCATGCTCGGCGGAAAGCTCTACTACGGTCCGAGCATGGCGGCCGGAGAGTTCGGCCAGATGGTCATCGCCGATTCCCGGGGCGACGAGCGTCACGACCGCCCAGGGTGCCTGGAGCTGTTAGCGTCGAACCGCGCCATCTACAAACGCTACGCCTCTTTGAACGGGGGCGACAACTGGAACTCGGCCGACGTCACCTCGCGAGTCGAGCAAATTTGCCATGCCGCGATGGAAGGCGACAAGAAAGCCACAAAGACGCTGCGGGCAACCTGCCGCTTGCTCGGCATCGGCATCTCGAATATCATCTGGGGCCTGGACCCGGATGTGATTGTCATCGACGGCGTGATCACCGAGGCTTGGCCGATGGTTCGCCCGGATCTGCGCCGCCAATTCGCCGATGGCAACGATTTCGTGAATTTTCGGAATCTGCTGCTGCGCCCGTCGTCGCTCGCCGGCGAGGCGGCGATTATCGGCGCCATCACGATCCCGTTCGATCCGCTGTTCACAACCGGCGGCCTGCCCGAGGTGAAAGCCGTCGCGATGACCTAGGTACGCCCCAGGGGGGAAGCAGCGAGAACCCATCATGAAACCACTGACGAAATCCAGTTGGACTCGGCGGCGGGTATTAGGCAGCGCCGTGGCGGCCCTGGCCGCCGCCACCGACGCCCGGGCCAGCACGCCGACCAACTTTCAAATCGCCTGCATGACGCTGCCCTACTCCAGCTATCCGTTCGAGCGGGCGCTCAAGGGGCTGCGGGACTCGGGCTTCCACTACGTCGCCTGGGGCACCAGGCACGCCGACGCCGGGGGCGAGCGCAAGGACCTCATTGCGCCCGAAGCACCCGGAGCCGTGGCAAAGGAACTCGCCAGGAAAAGCCGCGACCAGGGTCTGGAACCGGTGATGATGTTCTCCCGGGCCTACGTCGGCGATCCGGACGCGGTGCGCATCCATACCCGGCGCATCGAACAAGCCTCGGCGGCGAACATGCCCTTTCTGCTCACCTTCGGCAAGATCGCCACGGGCGGCTATCCGCTCTGGATCAAGAACTTGAAGGAACTGGGAGCGATCGCGCGATCCAACGGCGTCACCGTCGTCATCAAACAGCACGGCGGCAACACCGCCACGGGGCGCGATTGCCAGCGCATCGTGCGGGAGGTCGCCGACGAGGGCGTCAAGATCTGCTACGACGCGGGCAATGTTCTCGACTACGCAAACGACGACCCCATCCCCGACATTCAGGCCTGCTGGCAAGACGTTCGCGCCTTTGCCATCAAGGATCACCGCAACTGGCCCAAGGATCAGGACTGCGGGCCGGGCTTCGGCGAAATCGACCACTACCGTCTGCTGATGCCGGTCGCCAATACGGGGCTGGATATGCCCCTGGCCTGCGAGAACATCTTCGAACCCCTGGTGCCCCGGCCGGCCGCCGCCGAAGGCGTCGACAAGCTGGCGCGGCGCGCGCGGGAATACTTGGAGTCGGTGATCCGCGGAGTGCGGTCAGCCTAGCCGGGCTGATCAGGCCGTGGCCGGTTCGGACCCGCGAGTCTGGCGGAGTCACGCGCTACAAACGTCCCACCGCGGAGGTCAACCTCGCTGCCTCCCCGCCGCGGGGCCGGAAGACAGAGACGCCGGTGATTGCGGTCTATGATTCTGATGGCCGTACCAGCGAACTAGCCCGCATTTCTCACCGCCTGACGACCGAAGCACATGACAGACCCGCCACTACTTCGTTGCGCTTGCTTGCCGTGCTCAACGTACTGTCAAGTACGCCTGCGCTCGTCAAGCGGCGCGCGCCTCGTACTGACAGGCCTCTCACTCACTTCGCTTCGCCACGTGGTGAGAAAAGCGGGCTAGAGCGACACGCCCATCTCGTCCCACGTAACCATGCGGCGCTGATAGATGGCTTCGCGTCCCATGATGGCCGTGAGGGCCGAGACAGCGGCCACATCAATACCGACCGTCGAGGCGGTCTTGTCGCGAATCGCCTGGAAGAACTCGTTGTGTGCAATCTCGGTCAGATTCACGTCCTCGGCTTCCTTATGCTCGACCGGCTCCTGGTCGCCTTGCATGTCGTAGAAGGTCCACGAACCATAGTCTAGTTCGATGGCACCCTCCTCGCCGAAAACGACAAACCACATTCCATTGCGCAACTCTTTCATCTTGCGCGGATGCAGGTAGAGCTGACTGTAGTCGAGGTGCATGTCGTTCTGGTAAATATACTCGACGCTGAAACCGTCCATCATCAGCGTGCCGGCTGGAATGGGTTCGGGCAGGTACCTCTTGCCGTGGCCGTAAACGCTGACCGGCCGGGAACCGGCGAGCCAGTTGCAGACATCAATGTTGTGAATGGCGTTCTCGACGATCAGATCGCCGGACTGCTTGACGTCTTCATACCAGGCGGGCCGCTTGCGCCGCTGGCCGCTGCCGCCCTCCACCCGCGTGCCGGGCCGGGAAGGAGTGCTGTGGCGCTGGGCCTTGACGACGAACGGGCGGCCGATGATGTTCTTATTGTGGATCTGATTCACGACCTCCCGCATCATGGGAGAGTTGCGTGACTGCAATCCGACCTGGAAAACTTTGTCTGACTTGCGGGCGGCCTTTACGGCCAGCTTCACCTGGCCGGGCGTGATCGCGAGAGGCTTTTCGCAATAGACGTGCTTGCCGGCGTCTAGCGCCGCGGCGGCCATTTCGGCGTGCAGGTAGCACGGCGTGGCAACCAAGACTGCGTCAACGTCGCTCTGCGCCAGCAGTTTGCGGTAGTCAGTGTAGGAGCGCGGATTATCGTCCTGGGCAACGCTCTGCGCCTTGTCGCGGGCCGCGGAATCGGTGTCGCAAACGGCGATGATCTTGACGTCTTCGCGTTTGACCAGACGCCGCATATGCGCGCCTCCCCGCTTGCCGGTTCCGATCATGCCCATGCGAATGGACTCGGACGCGGCGGCCGAACTAACGGCGGAAGATGCCGCCGCAGCGGCGGCTCCTTGCAGAAAACCTCTTCGGCCGAGTGCTTTACTAGCCATCTTTTTTCTTCCAACTGCTAACAATGACTGACGAATCGTCGTCGCCCATGCAGAGTAGGGCTTAGATTAACACAAAGCCGGAACTGGTCTCCGCGGTGACATTTCTCCGGCACCCCCTTGCCCGAGTGCTATAAGAGGAGACACTACCTTGCGGACCTCCGGCGGGCAAGCACCGGTCGCGGCCGGTGGCGAGAGGTCCTGTACCGTAGAGGGATTCGACGGGAGAAGAGTGAGTATGCTTCGATTCGTTCTCGTAATACTTTGTGCGCCCCTGGTGTGGGCCCAGTCGGAAGGTTTCGTTTCTCTTTCGCCAAAGAAAACTTTGGGAGAACACTGGATCCGCGAAGGATCCGCGCCCGGCACCTGGTCGGTAAAGGACGGCGTGATCGTATGCACCGGCACGCCGAACGGATTCTTGCGCAGCAAAAAATCCTACCGCAATTTCATCTTCCGCGCCACCTGGCGATTCAAGAAAGAAGGCTGGACCAAGGCGCCCGCCGAATGGCCCAACGCCGGATTCTTCATCAACGCTGGAAAGATAAACCGTACCTGGCCGAAATCCCTGGAAGTGCAGGGCCACTACGGCGAGGCGGCGAGTCTGTTCGGCGTGCGCGGCGGAAAGGTGACTGGCGCGCGGCGGGGACCGATCGACGACGACCGGATTCCGTTCGGCAACTGGGACCACATCGAAATCAAATCCCTCGACGGTGATGTGACGATCCAGCTCAACGGCAAGAAGATCAACCAGGGCCGCGTCGTCGAGCCTACCGAGGGAAACATCTGTCTCCAAGCCGAAGGCTGGCCCGTCTATTACAAGAATCGCGAAATCCGGGAATTGGGCCCTTAGCCGGCCTCGGGCAAACTTCAAGGCCCCCCTGTTGTACCCCCCATCTCCGAGCGGGCCGCGCGTTCAATCGTCCAGTTCAATCGCTCGCGCGAAACGGACCGCGCCCAGCCCGGCGAGTTGATCGAGCACGTTCTTCGGAATCGGGCCGTCAATACGCACGACCGCAACCGCTTCGGCGGGCTCTCCGGGCCCCTCATGGGTCTCGCGGCGCCCGAGGGAAAAGTCGGCGATGTTGATGTTGTTTTCTCCCAAAAGGGTGCCGAATTTCCCGATCACGCCCGGGACATCGATATTCTTGGTGAACACCATGTCGCCTTGAAGCCGGGCCTCGACATAGATGCCGTCCACGCTGATGAGCCGCGGCGAACCATCGGCGAATACGGTACCCTCGACGGATCGCCGGCCATCCTCGGTGTCGAGTACCAGGGTGAGCGTGTCCACACTCTGTTTCCGCCCATGATGGCTTTCACTGACTCCCACGCCCCGCGCGGCGGCGATCTCGGCCGCGTTGATGAGGTTGGGAGGCTGAGAGAGAAACCGCCCCAGCACCCCGCAAACCGCCGCGTTTCGAATCAAGCTCGAATTCGACTCGCCCAGACTCCCGGCGTACTCGACCTTGAGACGCCGAGGTGGCCCGGTCGCAATTTGCGCCACAAACGAGCCCAGACGCTCGGCCAAATCAAGGTAGGGACGCAGCCGGCCGTACTGCTCGGCGTTGATCGACGGCATGTTGACCGCGTTGGTGATGACGCCGCTTTCGAGGAATTCCTTGACCTGCTCGGCGATACAAATCCCGACCGCCTCCTGCGCCTCGGCGGTCGAGCCGCCGATGTGCGGAGTGGCAATCAGCCGCTCGTCGGCCAGCAGCGCCGAACCGGGCGAAGGCGCCTCGGTCTCGAAAACATCCAGCGCCGCTCCGGCGACGCTTCCGTTCTTCAGCGCCTGTTCGAGCGCCGCCCCGTCGATCAATTCGCCGCGGGCGCAATTGATGATGCGAACTCCCGCCTTCATCTTCCCGAATGCGTCCTGGTTCAGAATATGGCGGGTCTCGGCCGTCAGCGAGAGGTGCAGGCTGATATAGTCGCTCGTGCGGTAGAGTTCGTCGAGTTCGATGATCTCCACGCCCCGATCCTTCGCCAGTTCCCGCGAGACAAACGGATCGTGGGCCACCACCTTCATGGCGAAAGGCCGGGCGCGGCGGGCCACCTGAAGACCGATATTGCCCAGCCCGATAATCCCCAGCGTCTTGCCACCGAGTTCGGTGCCGAGAAACTTCTTCTTTTCCCACTTGCCCGACTTGGTCGACTGGCTGGCCTGGGGAATCGACCGGGCCGAGGCCAGTATGAGCGCCAAGGTGTGCTCGGCGACCGAGACAGCGTTACCCCCCGGCGTATTCATGACCAGCACGCCCCGGGCGGTCGCCGCCGCGATATCTACATTGTCGACGCCCACGCCGGCGCGGCCGATCACGCGAAGCTTCGGCGCATTCTCTAAAACTTCGGCCGTCACCTTCGCGCCGCTGCGAACCAGCAGCGCGTCGGCATCGGGCAACAGCGCGGCAAACTCCCGCGGCGACGACTCGATGACCCTCCAGCCCGGCGTGGAGCGGAACACCTCCAGCGCCGCGGGTGACACGCTGTCTGCAACCAGAACGTTCAAATCCATCCTCTCTCTCGCTGGGAGACCTTCCTAGAAAACATAAAGACAGAACAGACAAACATCGTCATGCGGAGGACTCTACCAGGCGTCCATATAGACTTGCTGCACTCGCCGTACGCCCGTGCCCAGCTCCACCGGGTGGCCGAGCGATTTCAGGATGATCTCCAGCTCCGCGACGACGGCGAACAAGTCCGCGAAGTCAAAGTACCCAAGATGCGCAATGCGAAAGATCTCACCTTTCATCGAGCCTTGTCCATTGGCGATGATCGAGCCGAACTGGGTTTTGAACTCTTTGACGATGTCGCTTGAGTCGATACCCCGCGGGGCGCGAATCGATGTCAGCGCGCCGGCCGGCGTCGCCTTGGCGAACAACGCGAGGTCCAGTCCCTCGGCGGCTGCCCGGGTCGCTTGCGCCAGAAGTCGCGCGTTTTCGATCAGGTTCTCCCGCCCGATGGTCCGGATGTATCGCAGAGACTCGGCCAGCCCGAGCAGCAGCGAAATCGCCGGCGTCCAGGGTGACTCTCCTTTCTCTCCGCTCTTCTTATGCTTGAGCAGATCCAAGTAATAGTACGACGATCTGTGACTCTCGGCTCGCTCCCAGGCTTTGGGACTCACCGACAGGAAGGCCAGCCCGGGAGGAACCATGGCGGCTTTCTGCGACCCGCCGATGACGACATCCAGTCCCCAGCCATCGATCTCGAGTTGGCTCGTTCCCAAACCCGTGATCGCGTCCACCACGAAGATGGCATCGCTCTTGCCCACTTCTTCGGCCATGGCCCGCACGTCGTGCGAAACGCCGGTCGAACTCTCGGTCGCCTGTACGAACACACCCTGAATTTCCGCGTCCGCCCGCAGCGCCTCGGCAACCCGTTCCGGCGCAACGGCGTCGCCGTAGGGCGCTTCTAAAACTTGCGCTTCGAGTCCGAAGGCCCGCGTCATCTCGACCCAGCGTTCTCCGAACTTCCCCGCCGTGCATACCAAGACCTTCTCTCCAGGAGAGAACAAATTCGAGACCGCCGCTTCCATCGCGCCGGTTCCCGACGCGGTCAGCACCATGACGTCGTAGCCGGTATCCATGAAATAGTGCAGGTCGGCGATCACCTGGCGATAGAGTTCGCGAAAGTCGCCGGTGCGGTGATGCATCTCCGCGCCCGACATGGCGCGAACTGCTGGAGGATAGAGAGGAGTGGGCCCCGGTGTAAGGAGCCGCAACTTGCGGATATGCATGGAAGGTAGGGACGAGCCGGGAAAGACGGTGCTCAAAACCGTGCGCCGGTTCCCAAAACCTTAGAATAGCGCGCCGTCGCGGCCGCGGGCTAGTTTTCGAATCCGCCGGCCTTTTCAAACGCATCGCCAAGCTTGAGCAGCAGGGTTTCGTTGAAATGATCCGTCAGGATCTGCATGCCGACCGGCAAATCCTCGGACGAGGTTCCGCAAGGAACACTGATGCCCGCGATGCCGGCCAGGCTGGCGGTGATCGTATAAATATCGGACAAATACATCTCCAGCGGGTCCGAGACCTTCGCGCCAAGCTTGAAGGCCGGGAAGGGCGAGACGGGAGTCACGATCGCGTCCACACTCTCAAACGCTTTCTTGAAGTCCTGGGCAATGAGCGAGCGGACTTTCTGCGCCTTCAAGTAGTAGGCCTCGTAATACCCGGAACTCAGCACGTAGGTGCCGAGAATGATGCGCCGGGTCACCTCCGCGCCAAAGCCCGCTCCGCGCGTATGGCAGTACATGTCGCTGAGAGTCTCGGAGTTTTTCGAGCGGATCGTGTAGCGCACACCGTCATAGCGGGCCAGGTTCGCGCTTGCCTCCGCCGTGCAAATCAGGTAGTAGCTTGCGATGGCGTAATCGGTGTGCGGCAGGCTGATGCCGGAAATCTCGCAGCCAAGCCGCTTGAGCTTCTCCAAACCAGATTCGACGCGGGCGCCCACATCCGGGGCAAGCCCCTCGGCGAAATACTCTTTGGGAACGCCGATGCGAAGCCCCTTGATCCGCCCGTCGAGCGCGGCGGCGAAGTCGGGAACCTCTACCGCGGCGGAAGTCGAATCCGCGGCGTCGCGGCCGGCGATCACGCCCAGCAGAATTGCCGAATCCTTGACGGTTCGAGAGAACGGACCGATCGTATCGAGCGAACTGGCAAACGCCGCTAGCCCATACCGCGAGACTCTCCCGTAGGTCGGCTTCACGCCCACCACGCCGCAAAACGATGCCGGCTGGCGAATCGAACCGCCCGTGTCGGTGCCCAGCGATACCGGCGCGAAACCCCCCGCCACCGCCGCCGCCGAGCCGCCGCTCGAACCGCCCGGCACACGGTCCGGAGCCGCCGGGTTGCGCACCGGATAGTATCCCGAATTCTCGTTCGACGAGCCCATGGCGAATTCGTCGCAATTCGTCTTGCCGAAAATCACGCCGCCGGCTCGTTCCAGCCTCTCGACCGTCGTCGCGTCGTAATGCGCGACATAGTTTTCGAGAATCCGCGAGCCACAGGTCGCCCGCAGCCCCTTGGCCATGATCACATCCTTGACCGCGACCGGCACACCGGCTAATGGCCCCAGCGTCCGCCCGGCGGCAAGATCCGCGTCCACGGCTTCGGCCGAGGCCAGCGCGCGCTCGGGCGAGAAGTGCAAGAACGCGCCGAACTGCTCGTTCTCGGCTTGCGAAACACGCAGTGCTTCTTCGGCCAGTTCCTTGGCGCTGAACTTTCTTTCCGCCAGACCCTGCTGGATCTGATCAATCGTGAGAGTTCTGTAATCGTCCATGAGCCGGGCAGGAGATAAGTCAGGCAGGGAAACAGCCGCTAGCGTTCAATCACCTTGGGCACCTTGAACTGCCCGGCGCCGGACTGTGGAGCCGATTGCAGGGCGGTCCCGGCGTCGAACGACGGCAGGATGACATCCTCGCGAAAGGTTTCGGCCTCCGCATCCGCATAGATCACCTGCGCCATCGGCTCGACCTCCGAGGTGTCGAGTTCGTTGAGTTTCTCGGCGTAATTGAGGATCTCTTCCAGGTCCCCCCGGTACTGCCCGGCGGCGTCATCGCTGAGCGCCAGGTTCGCCAGCTTCGCGATGTAGCGGACCTCTTCCGCGCTAATCTTCACTGCAACCTCAACCTCGCTGGCCCGAATTCTCTTCTCGTCGTCCTTTTTCTTTGTCTCGTCCGCGGGATGCGTGATAAATTCGTCTCAGATGCGGGTCTTCCACGCCCGCGCCGTCGTCGTCCGCGGCGCTCAGCGGCCGGGCAGGCTTCATATCTTCGGCGCGCCGCGGCGGCTTCGCCTCGGCCCGCGTCAGGCGAAGGTGAATCTTCGAGACAACATTGCCTCCCAGCGCCCGGTTGAGTTCCGCCATGATCCGGTAACGCAGAGGCAAGACCTGCTTGCGCCACTCCGCGTCCCACATTTCGACCAGCAGGGTTCCCCGCCGCAGGGCCGCCGGTCGCGTTCTCACCGCGATCTCTCGTCCGACCACCTCGGGCCAGTAAGAAATCGCCAACTCTTCCTCTGCCCGCCGATCGCCGGTCCCCTGACGATAGACCTTCGGGAGAACTTCTTTTAGGCTATGCACGGAACCCTCGGCGGCGGGAACCGACTATTCTAGCATGACGCTTTCGCCCGGCCTCCCACCGTGGAGCAAGGCCGTGAAGCAAGGATAGAACCCGGGGCCTCCTGGCTCTCCTCGCAGCCCGTGACAGTGGTCCGGCCCGGCGCATGGCGTGCCGGAGAGCCGCGAGCTTGCCCGGGCCGGGTTCAATGGACCGAATAATCAATCCTCTGTAGTTCCTTGAGTATGCTGGGCTCTCCGGGGCTTACCTCTAGAGCCTGGACGAGTTCGTCGAGCGCGCGCATTTTCTCTCCTCTGGCCAGGTAGACCCGGCCGAGATTCAGATAGGCGAAGTGGCGGGTTTCGTAACGCTTCGCGCGCTTGGCGGACTCCAGCCACGGAATGGCGTCATTGTGACGGCCCTGCTGGATCAGATATGCGCCGATGTCGTTGTAGGGGTTGCCAAAGTCCGGGTCGAGACAGATGGCCTTGCGGCAGTCTTCCATCGCTGCGTCCAGGTCGCCGAGAGACGACACCGCCCACCCCCGGTAGGTGTAGCCTTCAGCGGTCGGCCGCAGCGCGATGCTTTCCTCATAGAGCCGCAACGCTTCCAGGATTCGTCCCTCGGTCAGACGCTTAGTGCCGAGTTCCCATAGACTCTGGGCACGCTCCCGCTCACCCTTCTCGGCCATGCGCTCTCTGCTCATTTACATACCCGGCACGCGCCCCGCGAAGCACCGGCGAGGCCAGCCCGCCGATGGATGAAAATCAAAACCCATGAAATCAAAACCCCTCAAAAGGTTCTCGACGATAATTGTATCACCGGCCGTGCTCGCCGTTCGGGGGAGATTCCAGTTCGCCCGTCCCCGTGTCAGCCAAACGGGGCAGCCAAACGGACCGGCCGGACCGAAGTTCCTGCTCGGCCTGCCGCATCGAGAGCGCTCCAGAATCGTCGCCGAACACGATCTCCCTGTCAGTTGTCCAAATCTTTCCCCCGGAAAGCGGCACCGAACCCGGCCGCCGGTGGCCCCCAGCATGCGGACGTGCTAGGCTCATCTGCGAACTTCATCTTTCCCGCGAGTTTCATCTTTCAAGAGAGCGAAATCATGATTCGACTGCGTTGTCTCGTCACCTTGTTTGCCTTGCTCAGTGCACCCGGCGCCTTCGCCCAGCGTCCGGGAGCGGATCAGCTCAAGAATCAGGCCATGGAGGGCGTCGAGGCACGCCGCAAGCTCGTCCAGGAAATTACCGACTCGCTGTTTAGCTTTTCCGAACTCGGCTACCAGGAATATGAATCCTCGAAGTATCTCACGGAAATTCTCAAACGACACGGATTTCGCATCACCCGCGGCGTCGCCGGCATGCCGACCGCCTTTGTCGCCGAGTGGGGCGAGGGCAAGCCGGTCATCGGCTTCATGTCCGATATCGACGGGCTGCCGGAAACCTCCCAGAAACCCGGCGTGGCCTATCACGCGCCATTGATCGAAGGCGGCCCGGGCCACGGCGAGGGACATAACGCCGGACAAGCGGTCAACGTAACCGCCGTGCTCGCGGTCCGCGATCTTCTGGAGAAATACAAGATTCCGGGTACGATCCGGGTCTATCCGGGCATCGCCGAAGAATTGCTCGGCAGCCGCACCTATATGGTCCGCGAGGGACTGTTCCACGATCTCGATATCATGCTCGGCGCCCACGTCACAAACGGATTCAACACCGGCTACGGCATTCGCGGTCTGGCGCTGGTCTCCACGGAGTACACCTTCCACGGACGCAGCGCCCACGGCGCCGGCTCGCCCTGGAAGGGGCGCAGCGCCCTCGACGCGGTGGAACTCATGAACGCCGGGTGGAACTTTCGCCGCGAGCACCTGCGGACCCAGCAGCGCTCGCACTACGTGATTTCTCATGGCGGAGATCAGCCCAATGTCGTGCCTCCGCTCGCCTCGGTGTGGTATTTCTTTCGCGAACTCGACTATGCCCACGTAAAGGAATTGCACGAGCTGGGCACGAAAATCGCCCACGGCGCCGCCATGATGACCGGCACGACCGTCAGTGAACGCGTCTTGGGAGCTGCCTGGCAGGGTCATTTCAACAAGCCAGTCGCCGAGGCCCTGCACGCCAATATCACGAAGGTTGGCATGCCCAACTGGAGCGAGGCCGACATCAAGCTGGCGAAGGCGATCCAGACCGAGCTGGACTCGGACGCCGAGGGCCTGAAGACCGAAGTCTCGGAGCTGGAAGGCTCCCAGGCCGTTTCATCGGGCTCGGACGATATCGCCGAGGTAAGCTGGAGTGTCCCCACGGTCGTATTGCGGTATCCAGCCAATATACCGGGACTCATAGGCCACCATTGGTCGTCCGCGGTCGCCATGGCAACGCCCATCGCCCACAAAGGCGCGACCGCCGGAGCGAAAGCTCAGGCCATGACCGCGATCGAACTTTTTGTTCGTCCCGAGCTTGTCAAGCAGGCCCAGAAGTACTTCAGCGAGCAGACCAAGACCACGCAATGGCAGTCCCTTATCCCGGACGACGTTGCCCCGCCCACCCACCTCAATGCCGAGCGCATGCAGCGCTTCCGGCCCGCCCTCGACAAGCTGCGCTACGACCCCGGAAAGTACCGCACCTATCTTGAGCAGCTCGGCATTAAGTACCCCACCATCCGGTAGGCCGCTCGGTTGGGACCGGCAACGACTCTCGAGTAGCCCCCGCCTTCTCCTCCGGACGGCGCCAAAGTCCAAGCCCTCCGCTTTGTTAGAATGAGACTCGCCCGGACAGCCGCCGCGGTTTGGGTTTCGGGTTTCTGGTTTCGGGTCTCACGAACGAACATCGTTCGAACACCCCGGCCTCCCGCGATGTCATCCGATCACCAAGTCCCCGTCGACGTCTTTCTCTCCCAGTGCACCGGAGAGATGGTGCCGATCAGTCATGCCTTCAGCTACTTCTCCGCTCTGCCGCTCTCGGAGAGTGATCTGAAACGGTGGCTCTACGATCCCCTCGCGGCGGTTCCGCCCAAAATCGGAGAACTGATTCCCCGCTTGCGGTTTCTGCTCGTGCCCTATCTGGAAGCAGAGGACGATGGCGCGGAAAAGAACGGCCGGAAAACCGGCGGGAGCGTAAACCGGCAACCCGCCGGCCTTGTGTCCTTCCGCCGTCCGGCCGCCGCCCGGCGCGTGGGCTCCTATTTCTTGGAGCACGAGGGAGAGACCTGTCTGTTCCTGGCGGTCAAGAATCAAGAGATCGCCGACTATCATTACGTTTTCTACAACGGCTTGGCGGCGCTTGTTTGTCGCCACATGGCTCCGAAAACGCGCCGGCACTTCGACCAGCTTGTGCGTCAAGAATTGCTCAGCGAGACGCACGGCGAGGTCGATGAATCAAGCTGGCGGCTGAAAGAGGAAGTGATCCGCCGCCGCGTCAACCCGGAACGGAATTCCAAGGCCGTTCGCGGTTATCTTCTCCAGGCCTTCGAAGACACGCTCACCCTCTATTTTCACGGACTCTGCTGCGACATCGACATCGAAGCTGGACCGCGACAGCTCGCCAACCGGTACATGCGCCTCCGTCTGCTCGTTCTGCGCCAGATGCTTCCCCCTCCCAAGGGATTCGCCTTATTCCCAGAGGACATCTAGTTCTGCTATGTCCATGCCGGCCGCTTCTTCAAAAGAAAACGACCTGATCCAGAGTGAGGAAGAACTCGAAGAGCGCCTCTCGCGCCCGGCCGCTGCCGACCTCGCGGCGATGGCCAGCCTCTCGGGCGATCTGCTGATTCTTGGCGTCTCGGGCAAAGTAGGGCCGTCTCTGGCGCGTCTCGCCCGCCGCGCTTGCGACAAAGCCGGAGTCGAGAAGCGTATTGTCGGCGTCGCGCGATTCTCCCAGCCCGAGGTGCGCGGACAACTTGAGGACTGCGGCGTGGAAACCCTGCCGTGCAACTTGCTCGACCGCGGCGAACTGGCGCAACTTCCCGATTGCCCGAACGTCATCTTCATGGCCGGTCAGAAATTCGGCACCAGCGGCGATCAGCCCCTCACTTGGGCCACCAACGCCTATCTGCCCGCCATCGTCGCCGAGCGTTTCCCGGACTCCCGGATCGTCGCCTTTTCGACCGGCAACGTCTATCCGCTCACGCCGGTCGCCAGTGGCGGCCCCAAAGAGACCGACCCTGTCGGCCCGGTCGGAGAGTACGCTCAGTCCGCCCTGGCGCGCGAACGAATCTTCGAATACTTCTCACGGCAAAACGGCACCCCCATCGCGCAACTGCGTCTCAACTACGCCATCGACTTGCGCTACGGCGTGCTGCGCGATATCGCCGACAAAGTCTTCCAGCGGCGCCCGGTGGATCTCGCGACCGGATATGCCAATGTCATCTGGCAGCGCGACGCCAACTCCATTGCGCTGCGGTCGTTCGCTCATTGCGCCTCGCCGCCCTTCGTGCTCAACATGACCGGAGCCGAGATCATTTCCGTGCGCGAAATCGCGAAGCGTTTCGGCGCCATCTGGGGCATCGAACCGCGCTTCGAGGGCGCCGAAGCCGACACCGCGCTGTTGAGCGATGCCTCGCTGTGCCGCGAACTCTTCGGTCCGCCGGAGGCTTCCATCCGCCAGATGGTTGAGTGGCTGGCTCACTGGATCGGCCAGGGTGGCCGCAGCCTCGGCAAGCCCACCCACTTCGAGGACCGCGCGGGAAATTTCTAGCCGCGCGGGCCTTGTTCGCAACGACCGGCTTGCCGCCACCCGGGCAAATGCCGCATTCCAGGAGATGCTACGTATGAGTACCCCTCCCATGCCTCCGCGCGCCATCGTTCGCACGCTGCGCAAAGGCGTTGTCATTCCGGCCCACCCGCTCGCGCTCAACCGCAACCGAAAACTGGACGAGCGCCGGCAGCGGGCGCTGACGCGTTATTACATGGCGTCGGGTGCGGGCGGCGTGGCCGTCGGAGTTCATACGACCCAGTTCGAAATCCGCGACCCGGCAGCCGGATTGTTCCGGCCCGTCCTCGAACTTGCCGCCGAGACCATCACCGGGGGCGAATCCAAGCGCGGCCCGCGATTCATTCGCATCGCCGGAATTTGCGGCTCGACCCGGCAGGCGGTCGCCGAAGCTGAGACCGCCGCCGGACTCGGCTATCACATCGGACTGCTCAGCCTGGGCGCCCTGCCCGATGCTTCGGTCGCGAAAATGATCTCCCATGTGCGGGCGGTCGCCGAAGTCATCCCCGTCTTCGGCTTCTACCTGCAGCCCTCGGTGGGAGGACGCCTGCTGAGTTTCGATTTCTGGAAGCAATTCGCTGAGATCGAAAACGTGGTCGCCATCAAGGCCGCCCCATTTAATCGCTATCAGACGATCGACGTTGTCCGGGCGATTATGGAAAGCGGCCGCCGCCGGCAGATCGCTCTCTACACCGGCAACGACGATTCCATCCTCACCGATCTGCTGACCACCTACCGCTTCTCGCAAGAAAAGAACGCGCCCGGCGTGCGGTTCGTCGGAGGGCTCCTGGGCCACTGGGCGTTCTGGACCCGCCGCGCCGTCGCTCAACTCGACGAATGCCACCGCCTCGTCAGCGAACAGGCTCTGCCGATCCCGCAACGCATGCTGACGCTCGCCACTCAGATCACCGACGCCAATGCCGCCGCCTTTGATCCGCGGAACAGGTTCGCCGGCTGTATCCCGGGAATTCACGAGATGCTGCGCCGCCAGGGCCTGCTCGAAGGTCTCTGGTGCCTCAACCCCAAGGAGAAGCTCTCGCCCGGACAGCTCGACGAGATCAACCGCGTCTGCAAAGCCTACCCGCACCTGACTGACGACGAGTTCGTCGCGCACCACTTGGATGACTGGTTGCGCTAGCGCAACGAGATTCCGCACCAGACTTCACCTCTGCATGCGATGAATTCCCAGCCGTCAGCTCCCTCTGCTTGCCGGACGGAGGGTCGCCATCGGGGTGTTAGAATGATCGCTGGACCCGCCGGACGGGCAGCCGCTGCGCCGCTCGCCGGCGAAGAGGAAAGTCCGGTCTCCACAGGGAAGCGTGCCGGCTAACGGCCGGGGGGCCGCTCTCAAAGGGCGGTTCACGGAAAGTGCCACAGAAAAGATACCGCCCGGGTTTCCTGGGTAAGGGTGAAATGGTGCGGTAAGAGCGCACCGCGTTTCGGGCAACCGGAACGGCAGGGCAAACCCCACGTGGAGCAAGACCAAATAGGGGACGAGCGGTGTCCCGCCGCGTCCACGCTTCTCTTCAAGCCGCAAGGCCAGGAGCGAAGTAGAAGTCCCGGGTAGGTCGCTTGAGGCCGGCAGTAATGCCGGTCCTAGTCGAATGGCTGCCGCCCCGGCGCGAGCCGGGGTACAGAAACCGGCTTATAGTCCGGCGGGTCTGTTGTTGGGGTACACCGGGAACCGTCCGCGCTTTACCGTGTACGCTGCGCCGTGAGACGCTCAACCAAACTGTGTTCCGTTCTCGCCATCGTGCTTTGTTCCGCGCACCTCTCGCGTGGCCAGGGGCCCGAATCCGCCGCCGACATTCTTCGTTCGGTTCGTGACACCTACGCCGCGCTAGGGAGCTTTCATTTCGAGGCCGTGGAAGTCACGCGCACCATCAGCGGGGGCCATGAACGGAAAACAGAAACCCGCATCGTCACCGCGCGAGATGCCTCGGGACGCTTCCTCGTCGCCTCGGATCATCCCGTCGACGGCGGCTCAGTCGTCTTTGACGGCCAGACCACATGGTCCTCGGTGGCACGTCTTCGCGAGTACACTGAGATTCGCGGCGCCGCCATTAGCACCGGCGCGGACACCGGCGCCGGCGCGGACCTTACGGCGCTTCAAGATCATTTCCCCTCGCGCTACCGCCGGCTGATGACGGGCCTGCGGGAAGCCAGTTTGTCGGAAACCGGGGAAGTTTCTCTTGCTGGCCGCAAGGTTCCGTGCCTCGTAATACGAGCCGCCTATGACGCGCCTCGCGGTGTTCGCGCAAGCAGTATCGTTCGTACGTTTTGGATCGACCCAGTCCTCCGCATCGTCCTCCGCGAAAGATCGGTCGTCCAGGCGGAACGAGACGGCAGAGTCGTTGAGTCATCGCAAGAAGTCCTCTTTCTGCTCGCTCGGGTCAACGAATCATTGGCCGATTCCCTGTTCACATTCGATCCACCGGCGGGCTTTGAGAAAGTCGCCGGCTTCGGCGGCCAACCGGCGGGCCCCGCCGCGTTGCTCGGCCAGCAAGCCCGCGGGTTCGCACTGCCCGATTTGCGCGGAAACCTGCACCGTCTGGAGGACTATGGTGGAAAAGTCATCCTGCTGAATTTCTGGGCAAGCTGGTGTGCTCCCTGCCGGGTGGACATGCCCAAGATCGAGGCGCTCCACCGAGAATTCGCCAGTAAAGGTCTAGTCGTGCTGGGCGTGAACGATGAAGCCCCAGAGACGGCCCGCGGCTATATAGAAGAGCACCGCTACAGCTTCCCCACGTTAACGGATGCCGACAAGACGCTCTACCAGGAGTTCGCCGTACGCGTGATCCCGGCGCTGGTCGTGATCGGACGCGACGGCAAAGTCGCCTCCTACCTAACCGGAGCACAGCCAGCGAAGAGTCTGCGCCGGGCCATCGCGGAAGCAGGACTGTGATGATCGTCCGCGGATTCCATCCAGCGTCCGCGTTGTCTGCTACACCTTCGGCAGCGGCCACTGCTTCCGATAGCTTCTCCCCAGCAACTGGTTCGCTTCCCGGTCGCCGGGGAACTCTTGCTTCGCCGCATCGAAGTGGAGTTTGCGGTCGAGCCGCCAGGCGGCGTTTCCGAGATGAACCAGACCCGAGGCGACATGGCCGATCTCGATATCGCAGGCCGGTCTTCCGCCATCCCGGATGACACGCAGAAAATCGCGCTTGTGCCTCACGTCGTCGTCGGCCTTTAGGCTGCCGCCGGTCTTGATGACCTCGCCCTTGGGACCGTGTGCCCGCCAGCCGCCGTTTCCGATAATCACGTATCCGTTCTCGCCATAAATGGCCGCGCCCTCGGCATAGCCCTCCAGCGGCGGACGCGACCACAGCCGCATCTCGTACATCAGCGTCGCGCCTGGGTAGTCCCAGGTAACGATGAGCGTGTCGGGCCACTCCTGCGCGTCGTCGAAGAAGTATTTGCCTCCGCTGGTAGCGACCGCCGACGGCCAGTCGGGCAGTTTCTTCCCCTGGCCCTCGAAACCGGCGGCCAGACCGCGCCGGGCGTAGTCGGTGCGGTGAACGCCGTCATTACCCAGGTCGCCGCATCCGTAGTCGAAGAACCAGCGCCAATTGCTATGGAAACGCATGGGGTTGAAGGGCCGCTCGGGAGCGGGTCCGAGCCACATATCGTAGTCCACCCCGGGCGGTGGAGAGCCGTCGGGCGGAAAGCCGATGCTTTTCTGCCGGGCGCTCTCCCACCCCTTGGCGAACATCACCTTCCCCAGCACGCCGGTGCGAATGTAGTCGCAAGCCTCTTCATAATTCCTGCCGCTGCGGGACTGAATCCCCACCTGCACGACGCGATCGTATTTCCGCGCGGCCCGGATCATCGCCTGGCCTTCCTTCATATTGTGCGAAGCCGGCTTTTCGACGTAAACATGCTTGCCGGCCTGGCAGGCGAGAATGGTGGGAATCGCGTGCCAGTGCGTCGGGGTGCCCATCACGATCGCATCGATCGACTTGTCATCGAGCAGCCGCCGAAAATCCGTCTCGGTGGCGGGCCTCACGCCCTGCCGCTCCTCCACGGCCTTGACGCGCTCATCAAATAAACGCGTATCGACATCACAAATCGTCACCACCTCGACCTCGGGCATCGCCGCGAAGTCGTAAAGAAGTCGGCGGCCGCGGCCTCTCACTCCCATGCAAGCGACGCGGAACTTCTCGTTCGGAGACCCCGCAACTCTCCGCAGCCCTGGCGCGGCCGCAACGGCTCCCGCCATGGCGGAACTTTTCAGAAACGAACGACGATCCATACCCGGCATAGTGACCTCTCTTTGGTGGCGAACCATCACGCTCGAGTTCGTGCGCCTCACCTCATCTTGCGGATATTCTACCAGGACGCCACGAACCTCACCATAGCGCGGAACACAGGATCTCGGAACCAGCTACTTCGGGGCGATGATCCAGATGGGGCTCGACCAGGCCCGGTGGCCGTCCTCTTGGGTAACGACGACATAGATGGGGTTGTCGGCGCCTTTCTTGAGCCGAACCTCTCGCTCCACGCTGACTCCGCGGTGAGGGTTCTCATCCGGCAGACGGAAGACGCGAATCCGCCGGCCCAGCTTGCCCGCTTCGTAAACGCGGTCCTCGACGCCGATGTCGGCGACCGGGATTTCAAACTTCACCAGCTCGGTATCGAAGACGAGCGTGCCCTCGCCCGGATCGGCCAGCCAGGTGTCGAAGCCTCCAAAGTTGCCGGTCGTCAGCGCCTCCCAGCACAGCGCGTCGGCGGCGGTCTGCTCAAAGCGGCGTTCTGGATTGAAGAAATTGATCGGCCGCAGGCGCTCAATGCGGTTGCCGGAAAAGCGTGCCGAGCCGTCCCAGATCGTCTGCCGAAAGCGGCCGCGGTACTCGGCCCCTTCCCAAACAACGCGGATGCGTTTGCCGCTCTGGGCCAAGTCCCGATGCGGCCGAATCGTCTCAATGGTCTCGGTCCCGTTGCGGATCTCGATTCGTTCCACCGCGGCCGAACCCGCTGCGTCGATACGAAGGATTGCCGCATCGTCATCGGTCTCGACAATGTCGCCCATCATGGCTTCTCGCGTTACGGTGCTGCCGGCGGGGCCGAGGTTCGGGTCGTCGTCGTAGAGGCGCGCCATCGAGTCGAAGCGGACCCGGACGTCGAGGAGCATCCGCGCGCCGGTGGTTCCGTAATGATGGCGTTTGTGCAGGCAGTCAAACAATGCGCCGCGGCCAAGCTCGGGCAGCAGGTAGCAGGTCAGCCCGCCATAGGCGCCGAACCACGACGCGCCAGGATAGCTGGCGCCCGGCCGCCCCTTGTGCCCGTCGCTATGGCAGACAACGCCGACGCGGTAGCCCATCTCGAAGGCGTCGTTGAGAAGCCATTCAAACGTCCCCCAGGCGGAATGGATTTCCACCGACCGCTCGAACCGCCCGTCATGAGCAAGCTTGATATCGGCGTACCGCCCGCCGACGTGAGCGATCACCACGGCGTCTTCCCCGGCGTCGCCCAAGGCCAGAAACAACTCCGCCGCCGTATGACAATCCGTGCCGGTGTCGGAGAGATCGTCGAGCAGCGCGTGCGATGAGCGGCGGATCTGGCTGCCCTCTCGCCGAAAGAAGACATTGCGGTCGCCGCCCAGCGCCGTATTGCCCGACCACTCGTAGCCGGGCACGGCCAGAAAGTAGCCCGGCTGCTCATACTCAGCGGTCGCGCGGTTGAGATCGTCCCAAAACTCGTTGGTGATCTGAAAGTCGTTCCCCTGATGCCCGGCGATATCGAGAAAGGCTAGATCGCGCGCGAACGTAAAGTATTCACGGATCGAGTTCGTGCCCACCGTCTCTTCGGTCTGGCCGTGCAGGTCGCCCCAATAGGGCAGCAATTCGGCCGATTCCGCAATGCGAAGCGGGTTGCTCGACGCCAGTACGTCGCCGTCGGCATCAAGAAGGTCAATCGTCAACTCCGACGGCGCGTCCACTTGCAAGTGCTCAATCACCACCGCTGGCTCGCCGCCGTAGAACTTCACCGTTGCGGGCAGGTTCGCAACCGGCCGGCTGGACCTCAGCCGCAACTCCGCCGACGCCTGATCGCTGGGGTTGCCCCAGCGGTCCTCGGCCTTCAGGCACAGCCGAAACACCTGCCCCGCGCGCCGCAGCGTTGGAAGCACGGCCTTCCACGCGATCGGCGGCCCGGCGACAATCGCGATCGTGGGCGAGAGGGGAAGCTCGACGTAGTTGTAAGTGGCGATGGCGTCGACCAGCACGCGAAATTCGAACGTCGGTTCGCAAAAGGTTTGCAACCGCATGCCCGGACAGCCTTCGCGCGGATCACCGAATCGCACGACGATCCGGTCGCCTTCCTTCATGAATCCTTGGACGACTTTGATGTAGAGCGTTTTGTCCCAGGGCCGGATGTTGCCCTTGGGGTCGTAGCGGGTTTCCAGCACCGCGCCGTTACTTGCTTCGACCGTCGTATAGTTCGGCGCCGCCGGGTCGTCGAACTGCAAACGTCCCATGTCGGCGGCGAAACGGAAGACGATTTTGAGACTCGCCGTATCGTCCATCCCAAAGCGTCCGGCGGTATAGGTGAGCGTGAACGAAGCCAAGGACCCGGCTTCGAAGTTCCCGCCGGGAACGATTTCGGCCCGGCCCATTTGCTCGGGCAGATATTGAGAGTGGGGCATAGGCGAATCGTGCGTCTTGTTCCTAACCAACCAGCGAGGGAGAGACCACCAAACTAGCGCATTCGCCAAGCTTCCCGCCCGCGGCTTTGCCATTCGCCGCGAGCAGCCTCAACCCACAATCTGACCAATATCCAGCAAGTGCAACTGCCGCCCCTGGTCCTCATGAGGAGAATCAAAGCAGACCAGGTTGCCGTCGCGGCTGTGCCGGGGGTGGGTATCGCAACGCCATTCGCCGCTGTACTCCTCGGGTGAATGAATAGCCGCGAGTGTGGTCTTGCGGCCGCTGGGCACGTGATAGAGATAAACGTGCTGCATGCGGTTGTCGTCGGGATACGAGTCGTTGAGAATCCACTCGTTGCCGGGGACATAGGTACAGTGACCGTCCTGTCGCATGACGCCGGGGCCGATGACCTCCACCTTGCCGGTTCCGTCTTCAAAAAGATAGAAAGCGCGGCCGTGACTCGGCTGATCCGACCACGCGAGGATGTGCGCCGGGTCGCGCCAGATGAAGTGTGAGGTAAGTCCGTTGCCATCGACGATGCGGACATCGGAGCCGTCCGCGTTGGCGGTGATCATGCGCGTGAGGCGGTTCCCCTCCCGATAGCGCCAGCGATGGAGCGCGATAAAGCGTTTGCCATCGGGACTGAACAGCAAGTGATTGAAATAATGTTTGATGCCGGGTTGAGCATGGGGAATATCACCCATCGCGCTAATCTCGGCAAGTGACAGGATCAGCTTCGATTCACCGGTTTCGAGATCGACGTGAAAGATGCCGGACTCTTCCGGGGCGAGATCGTCCGTATGAGGATCGGGCGCCCCGGCGTATCCGTACCCGGGGCGAACGTCCTGGATACGCCGGAAGTCGGGTGAAACGGCGGTCTTGCCATCGGGACTGACCGAGTAGATCGGGTGCGGGACGGTTCGCTTCCTGCCGCTCTCGACATCGAGAATGCGGCTGACATACGCGCCGTCCTCGCGGTCGTTCCAGATGATTTCCGACTCAGAGCCCGGAAGCCATTGCAGCATGCAACCCTGCTGCCAGCACCAAGCGTTGCTTTGATCGAGGTCCACCCAGCGGTCGTTGTCTTCGAGGTCCACCATGCCGAGCCGGATGGTGTCCCCGATCGTGGGTGTGCGGTGCTCGAAGTCCACTTCCATACAGAGGACGCGGCGGTTGGCCGCATCGAACTGCAGTTTGTCGTAGTAGCTGAACCAGTGGTGCTTCGGGCCTTTGGTGATGACGCGGAGGGGGGCTCGGGCGGCTTGGTCAGTCGCCGTTTGTTGGGTGCAGGCGGCTAGGCCGGCTAGCGTGGCGCCCAGGAAGGAGCGGCGAGAAACAGGGTGGGTCATGGACATGATCTGGCTGGGCACCCATTATAGCGGTACGACGCGGCAGGTCATGCCGGATCGTGATCTAGCCGAGCCCTGCGCGTTCACCGGGCCCTTCATCGACCCCATCAAGGTTTGGGATGAACCGCGGCTTCTGAAATTCTCGGTCACATCCAATCCAGCGCCGATGCGGGAGTGGACGCCTTACGAAGCCATTCACCCGCCTCATTTGGAAGGTTTTCTGGTTTCGAGCGGCGGATAGTTTCTGCTGGAGCGTCTCGATAGCGGGGCCACGCGGCTGGAGGGCACGACCTGGTATCGTCACAGTTTGTGGCCCGCCGGCTACTGGCGGCTGTGGTCCGATGAGTTGATTCACCGCATTCACATGCGGGTGCTGAAACACATCAAAGCCGAGGCCGAGTCGCCGCGGAACTGAGGCCCAGACCGCCTAGCCCCAGACCGCCTCCCCAGATCGCCTCATGGGTTCGGAGAAGAAGATGTCCCCACAACAAGCCGTTGCCGAAGAATTTCTCGCCATCAGCCGCCGGCAGCTTGAACGACGGCTTAGCCGGATCGAGACCTGCCTCGATAGACTCACTGAGGAGCAGATCTGGGCCCGCGCGCACGAACAGGAGAATGCCGTCGGGAATCTCGTACTGCATCTGGCGGGCAACGTCCGCCAGTGGATCATCAGCGGCATCGGACAAGCGCCCGATCAGCGGGACCGCGACGCTGAATTCAGCCACCGCGAGGGACTCCCGACAGCGGAGCTGATCTCGACCTTGCGGCAAAGCGTCGAGCAGGCCGGGGAGACTCTCGCGGCGCTTACAAGCGAAACTCTGGCCGAGACGCGCACAATCCAGGGTTTCGAGCTAACGGTGCTGCACGCGATCTATCATGTTCTCGAACACTTCGCCGAGCATACGGGCCAGATCATCTGGGCCACCAAGCGCATGACGGCCGAGGATCTGGGTTTCTACCGCTACCTCCAGCAGCCCGGAAGCGGGGATGATTCCGAGAGCCAGCCCTGACGAGAGGTTTGGCCACAGCGGGCACGGCGGACAAACCTGGGCGAATTCGCGCAACTGAATTCCCAAGAACTAGAGACGCGACGCTCTTCATCCCGCGGCAAGTTCTCGGTTAGAAACCCAGCCGCCGGCCGCGCCAGCCTCGCCGCAGTATCAACACTCCGGCCAGGATGAGGACGACGGGCCATAGGCGCCAGACTTCAAACCATAACCAGCCCAGATTCTGAAGCTGCAAAGCAACTCCCAGGCACAGAACGATCACGCCCGGCAGCCAGCTCCTTCGGCGGCTCGTACCGATCAGCATGTTGAGTCCGGCCGCGACGAGAATCAGCGGCCAGTAGCGCATCACCTGGCCGAGGGTGAGCCGCAGCCAGCCCAAGTAGGATAGTTGCAAGCCCGCCCCGAGGGCCATCGTGATCGCGCCAAGAACCCGCGTGCGGCGATTCCAGACCCATACGAGTCCGGCGCCGATCAGAAGCAGCGGCCAGAAACGGCGCAGGCCGCCGAGGGACAACAGTCCGAAGTTGTGCAGGGTTAGCAGAATGCCGAGCGACAGCAGGAGGAGGCCTGAGACGACTCCGCGTCCGGATTGCGTTTTCGCTCGGGTCATACTTTGGTCCGCTTTCTGGGGGGTCACGTCAGCAACGCGAACGGGGAACCTTGAACCCATTGTCTCGCAGGCGGGCCGCCACGGTTACTGATTGCTGGGCTGCTGACTCCGCGCACGCGGAGAAAAGACGGTGGCCCCGGAAGCGGAAGTTTCTCTTTCCGCGGCGAATTACGCCGCCGCCCGTTGCGCCGCCACGTGTTCTACTTCCCGCATGACTCGCATCGTATTGGCGCCGAGAATCTTGCCGATATCCTCGTCGCCAAAACCCTGGCCGCGCAATCCGCGGACCAAGTCCGGAATCTTCGAGATATCGTCCATCCCCTGGGGAAGCTGTTCGCTTACGCCGTCGAAATCCGATCCCATCCCGACGTGATCCACGCCGGCGATTTTCACCGCGTGCTCGAAATGATTCAGGAGAACGTCGAACGGCGGCCTTCCGGTTTGCGCCAGCCGTTCGAGGTCAATCTTGCGCAGTTCGATCGAGCGCTGCTTGCGGTTCCCGGCGAATTGTTTTCGAACCGCCGCGGCCCGCTCATCGAGATATTTCAAACGATCCGGGTACACGTTGTGCTTGTCGTCGAGAAAACCGTTGTAGTAGTTAATGTGGGCGACGCCGCCCTTGCTTGCCAGCTTCCGCAGCATGTCGTCGGTGAGATTGCGTCCGCGGTTCGCCAGCGCGCGGCACGACGAATGCGACGCGATCACGGGGGCCGTGGAGGTCTCGACCGCGTCATGAAAGGTCGCATCCGAAACATGGGAGATATCGACCATCATGCCGAGCCGGTTCATCTCGCGAACAATCTCCCGTCCAAAGTCCGTCAACCCGTTGGAGACCGGTTTTTGCGCCGCGCAGTCGGCCCAGGGCGTGTGACCGTTGTGGGTGAGCGTCATGTAACGCACGCCCAAGTTGAAGAGAACGCCCAGCGCCTCGATGCTCGAATCGATCATATGGCCGCCCTCGACGCCCATCAGGATCGCGATCTTGCCTTGTTTCTTGGCGGCGGTGATTTCGCTGGATGTTCTGGCAAGCACGAGGTCGCCGGGGTGGCGCGATACTTCCGCGACCACGTCGTCGATGATTTCGAGCGCTCTCTTCGCCGCGGCGGCGGGCGGCATTGCGGTCGCTGAGGTGTAGATGGAGAAGAAAACCCCGCTGACGCCGCCCTCGCGCATGCGAGGAATATCGACCTGTCCGTAGTCGTGCCGCTCGCCGAGATCGTAGCCCTCGGCACTGATCAGCATGGGCGTGTCGCAATGCAGATCGAGAACGATCGAGCGTTCGAGCAGGCTCAACTTCACCGCCGGCGTATCCGATGGTGGCGGCTCGTTCTCTGGCGAGGAACAACCAGTCAAGGTGATCGCGCCGGAAGCCAAACCGGCGGCGGCCCATCCCCATTGCCTGCGGGTGATCTTCATGGCCTGATTATAGTTGCGGGACAAGCCGCGGGTCTGGGGCGGGGTCCGCGCGGCGGTGATTGGGCGACCGTGATTTGCCTGCCGCACTTTGCCTGCCGCACCTTGCCCGCCGCGCGGGGCTGACTCTTGTTCTCTATGGTCCACCCGCGAGTTCGAGGCGCACTTCGGCGTTATAGTCGGGGACGCCGCCGAAGCTGTCCACGCGCCCCTCGGGGATCAGGCCTAGCACTTCGGGCCAGTGGCCTTGGAGCGTGCCCGGCGCCACGTCGGTGACGAAGGCGCGTCCCCGGTACTCTCCGCAGCTATTGCTCAGCACGACCGGATCGTTGGCCTTGAGACCCAGCGACTCGGCGTCGGCATGCGAGATGAATATGTGATCGCGATCGGCGCCGGTCAGCGGATCGGTACGGTTCTGCACCATCGAGTTGAACTGTTTTCCCCGGCGCGTGGCGAGAAGGAAGGTCTTCGGATCGCGGCTGGACGCGTCACCTAGCCCGGGCGGCGTTACCGGACGGAAGTGAGCCTTGCCGTCGGCGGTCCCAAACTTGCGATCGGCACACAGCCGCGGCCCGCCCCATTGGAACTGATCGCCGGCCTTATGCAGATTGACAATCTCGGCGTAGATGGGAATCGCGCGGGCGATATCCCGGCGGATGGCGTCGGCGCTCTCGAAGTGCACTCGCTCGTATGCTTCCGGTCGGACCGCGCGGGCCAGCGCAAGCAGCATTTCCCATTCCGAGCGCGCCTCGCCGACTTGATGTCCGGGCACAAAGGGCGAAAAAATGACCCGCCGCTCCGTTGTGGTCTCCGTACACCCGCCCCTCTGCTCGTAGCGGGTTTGCGCCGGGAGCAGATACACGGTGTCGGCTGGCTCGACGAGCATCTGCGAGGAGACAATGATATCGCTATGGATACGAAGCGGAATCTTCGCGAGCCCGGCGCGAATCCGTTCCGGCCGGGGCATGGTTCGCAGGAAGTTCCCTCCAATGCAATACAGGCCGTCCAGTTCACCCCGGCCAGCGGCTGCGAGTGCTTCGACGGTGGCCATGCCGAGACGGGCGGGAACATCGAATCCCCACTGCTGGCGAAAGCGGGCGGCGTTCTCTTCGTTGACCGCAAGTCCGCCGGGCAACACGGTCGCATAGGCGCCCATTTCCGCGCCGCCCTGTACGCCCGAGTGACCGCGAATTGGCATCATGCCGCAGCCTGCGCGCCCGACGAACTCCCGCAGCAGTCCGAGATTGATGATGCTCATGATCGTCTCGGTGCCGTTGACATGATGGGTAATTCCCATCGACCAGACGAAAACGCCGCGCTCGGCTTGGGCCATCTCGCGGGCGAAGGCTTCCACCTCTTCGAGACCGAGCCCGCAGCAGCGCAGCAGAGCTTCCATCGGCTGGGCGGCGAGGTGTTTCTTGAGTTCCTCGAAGTTGCCGGTCGCGGCGCCGATAAACTCTTCCTTCACCCAGCCGCGATCGATCATCACCTTCTGGACGGCGTTGACGAACGCCATGTCGCCACCGACTTTCACCAGATAGGTGGCGTCGCACATCTTCGTTCCAAACAGTGCGGAATCGATGTTCGACGGAACCCAGTAGCGCTGCATGCCCGGTTCGCGATAGGCGTTCACCAGCAGAACCCTCGTGCCGCGCTTGCGTGCTTCGGCCAAGTACTTCATCGCTACGGGCTGATCGTTCGCCGGGTTCGAGCCGAAGAAGACAATCACGTCGGCGTCGTACCAATCGCGATAGGAACAGGTCGTGGCGGCGGCGCCGAGCGTTTGCTTGAGGCCGACCGTGCTGGGGGAATGACACAACCGCGCCGAGTTGTCGACGTTGGGCGAACCGAGGTAACGCGCTACTTTCTGCGCCACGTAGTAGACCTCGTTGGTGATGCCGCGGCTGGTGAGATAGAGGAAGGTGCGGTCCGGATCCATCTCCCGCCAGCGCGCGCCCGCGTCGGCCCAGAGTTCGGACCAGGGCACGCGCGTGAATCCCTTTTCGCCTTTTCGGCGGCGCATCGGATAGCCGAGCCGGCCCATTTCGAGCAGTTCCTTGGACGTCTTGCCTGCCAGGCGTGAGACATCGCTCAGCAGTGACGGCTCCAACGCCCCCATGGTATTGAGCCGCAGCAACTCCAGACGCACCATGCACAGGTGAGTCCCTTCAATAGTCCAGTCACGCAGGCCGCTCGTTCCCAGCGCGCAACCGTCGCAAACACCCTTGGTGAGCACTCGCCAGGCGTAACCGAGGTTGTCGCGGTTTTGCCAAATCACGCGCAGCATGCCGAGGTAGTGATGGGGTTTGATCTCGCCGACCCCAAAGGGAACGGGGCTATGGGCGAGTTCGCCGAACGAGCGCGCTTTCGATGGCATGACGGTATCCTAACAGCCCGTGGGGGGAGTCGGGCCGGGCCTGGTGCAGTGCCGCGCGTCCTTTTCCCCGTCTCCCAGTCCAATCGTTACAACTCGGCCGCCAGACTTCCAGCATTTTCCAATCCAAGAATGATCCTGAAACGGGTCTGGGTGGGTAAGGGTGCAGGGGTGGGTAGCGATCTCCTTTCTAGGGGGCAGGGGCGAGGGGGCTGTGAGGGCGCAGGGGGACGCTCATCTGGAGCGTGCTCCAGGTCCGCGGCCACGTTTCTGTCCATGGGTTTGCTCTCACCCCGTGCCGCCGTTTCCCTCCGCGCGCAGCCGGGCCGCAGGGAGCCCGGAGGGCGAGCGAAGGTTCCGGCTGCGCGGTGCCCTCCTACCACCGCGAGCGGCTCGCGGCCAGCAGTTCTCTCTTGCGCCGCTGCATCCGCAGCGCACACTCGGTGTCGCTCATCCGGCCGGCTTGCTGCTCCAGAAAAGCAGCCGTGACGCCGGGCTTCAAGTAGCTTTCCCATTGATCGAGCGAAAGCAGCTTCTCGTAGGGCGTGCGGTAGTCTCCGAGCCGGTAGCGGCGCCGCCGCTTGCCCTTCCCGTCCACCTCCACGGTGGCGAATCCGCAAGGGCGATGGTAGTTCAAGTAGGGATTGAACTCGGCCATGTAGAAACGCTGAAACTCTTCGGCATGCTCGGCTCCGATCGGTTCGTGTCCGATGTGTTTGCGCACCACCGCCCCATTCTTGCCCTCGACCAACGCGTTGTCGGTTGTGCGATGCGCCCGCGACTTGGTGAACTCCCCCACCAGCAGTTTGTTCAACAATTTCTCGACCCGGTAATTGAGAAACTCCGAGCCGTTGTCGGAATGAAACCCCTCGATGCGGAAAGGGTACTGATGCAGCATGGCCTCTAAAACCGGGATCAAATGCGATTCCGAGATCGTCTGGCAGCAGCCCACCGTCTGCCACTGCGTCACCGCGTCGACGGCGTTGATATGGTGGAGCCCCCGGCGGGTGGAGGTGTCGCCCTGATGCACGGTATCGACCCGCAAGTAGCCCGGCCGGCCGCGATGGTCGGGCTTGCGGCGCTCGCCAATGCCCACGGCGCGGGCGCGGGTGCTGGTGTGATGGACGTGGTGCTGGCGATAGGCCGCCCCGCGCCGCAAGTTGTAGATGTGGGAGGAAGAAATCTCCGCCAGCCGCTGATAGGCCTCCTTGTGATAGACGTTGTATTCCCGCCACAGAATGCGCCGCACCGCCGGGCCCGAGAGCCCTTCGTGCGCCGCGTCGGCTGCTGCCAGCAAGGCGATGTCGCCGGGCGTGTAGCGGGCCGGAAAACGCCGCCGCCGCGGCTGTCTCAGCCGCACCGCGCCCTGCTGGCGATACTGCCCAATCAGGCGAGTGATCTGCGGCAGACTGCGTCCGCTCAGCCTGCTTAAATAGTGGCGCACGACCCCTTTG
This sequence comes from Bryobacterales bacterium, assembly GCA_965238045.1. Lineage (GTDB taxonomy): Bacteria > Acidobacteriota > Terriglobia > Bryobacterales > UBA6623 > CBDEGU01. The sequence goes on from CBDEGU010000009.1 coordinate 191,195, forward strand.
TCTTTCTTGGGCAACCCGAGATACTGCTGCCTGCCAAGGGTGCGCTCGACCAGATTGTAGATCTCGCCGCGGCCCGACAGAGTGAAAACCAGCTCTTCGCTGGCCGCTAGGAACTCCCGCATCTGCTCTAGCGTGAGACATTCGACTTTCTGCATGATGATGTGCATTCACCCGCAGTGTCCCTCCTCCCTCCTTGGTCGCTTTCAGGATCATCTTGTGTTGGAAATACTCCCCCCTTTCAGGATCATCTTGTATTGGACAACTCTCTTCCTTGAAGGCGCTGATAGAATGTTGGCATGCTCGCCGCGGTACTTTGTTTGGCTCTCGCCGCCGCCGCGCCGCAAGACCTATTGCGCGAGGTCTCGGCGGCCCTGGAGCGAGAGGACTTCGTCACGGCCGCCGGGTTGCTCGAAAAAGTCGTTTTGGCCGACCCCGGGGACTTTCAGGCTCGCTCGGACCTGGCCTACGCGTATACGCGGCTTGAGGAAGACGTCAAGGCGATTGCGCATTACAAGAAAGTCCTCGAACTCAAGGCCGGTTTGCTGCCAGTGCATGCGAACCTCGGCATGCTGCTGATGCGGCAGCGGCAACCAGCCCGGGCGCTGCCGCATCTGAGGATTGTCGCCGAGGCGAAGCCAGCCGAGTTCCGGTTTCAGCACTACCTCGCACGGGCGCTCTTATCCACCGAACAGTACGAGGCGGCGATCTCCGCGTTTGACAGAGCCATCGAGCTGGACGCCCGTTCCGCCGATGCCTACCTGGGCCGCGGAGAGGCGCTGGCGAAGCTGGAGCGCTTCGATCAAGCCGCCGAAGCCTATCGCCGGGTCGCCGAACGAGAGCCCGAGCTGGGGTCGATGATTCTGCGGGTCGCCGAATTACTGGAGAAGAAAGGCCGCGTCGAAGAAGCGCTCGCGCTTTACCAGGAGTACCTCGCTAGCCATGACGGGGCCGGCCGCGACGGCGCGATCGCCGTTCGCGAGCGGATTGGTTTTCTGCTGCTCAACCTTAAACGCTATTCCGAAGCTGTCTCCGAGCTGGCGGCGGCGGTCGAACAGAACCCCACGCCGGCGAATCGCGCGGCGCTGGCGCAGGCCTATTCGATGAATGATCAGCCTGACAAAGTGCTGCCGCTGCTCGCCGAGGCAGTGACCGACGAACCCTCGAATGCCGCGTTGCGGCTCCGCTACGCCAACGCGCTGCTGCAGTCGTCGGCCTTTGAGCAAGCCGCCAATCATTACCTGGCCGTAGTCAAACTCGACCCCGATCGGGTCGAAGCCTGGAACGGGGTGGCGTTTTCTCTCAATCGTTTGGAAAACTACCCCGGCGCGCTGCGGGCGCTGGCCGAAGCCGCGCGGCGCGCCCCGGCGAAGCCGGCGGCTGTCTACCTTCGGGCGATCACGCAGGACAAGATTCAAATGTACAAGGAAGCGCTGGCCAGCTACGAAGAGTTTCTCACCATGAAGACCGGCATGGCCGATGAGGAGTGGAAATCGCGCCAGCGGATCAAGGTCATCCACCGGGTGCTTCACAAATCACGATGAGGGACAATCCGTTGAGATCCACTGCCGCCGGCGCCGTTCTTTGCCTGAGGGGCACCGTGCTTTGCCTGCTCGGCACCGTGCTCTGCGTGCTTGGCTCTGTGCCCGGCACGATGCTGATTGGTACCATGCTGATTCCGGCGCTCGGCGCCGAAACCTATCCGGCGCTTGAGATCATCCAGCGAGAGCGGAAGCTCCAGAAGCGCGCCAAGAGAGCGCTCGAACACGCCCTCAACACAGTGTCAGCCGTGGCCGCGGCTTACGAAAGCGGCCGGCGGGGCCGCGGAGTGGCGCTGCTGATGGAGATCCAGGCGGCAGTGGAACTCGCCGACGAATCGCTGAAGGCGACCGGCAAGAGCCCGGCGAGAAAGCCCCGTCCGTTCAAGCGCGCCGAAATCCAGACCCGCCAATTGGTGCGCGAGCTGAATGATCTTGAGACCCAGCTCGGTTACGATGAAAGGGACGTTCTCCAGCAAGTTCGCACCCGGATCGAAGAGATCAACGAAGCGTTGCTGCTTGGCGTCATGGCCAAGAAGAGCAAGAAAAAGAAGTAACTCAGCGGCGCAACGGAAAACCAGCGGAACGGGAGGCCGGCATGAAACCCTTGAGCGCGGCGGTTGCCGCGATGTTCGTCCTGGCCGGCCTGTTACCGGCACAGGATCTGAGAGGTTTTCGCGAAGGTTTTCTCACCGACCACGAGGCCGACATCATCCGCGTGGCGCAAGAGCCGAACGATCGTATCCTCGCCTACTTGCACTTCGCGCATCTTCGCCTCGAACTGGTGGATCAGGCTCTCGCCAGCGATGACAAGGCTCGCTCAACTCAAATTCACAAGAATCTCGAGCAGTATGGCCGAATCATTGAAACGATTGATCTCGTGATCGACGACGCGGCGATCGACCGCGTGGACCTCGGCAAGTCCATGGCCAAGCTCGCGGAAGCCGAGCAGGAGTACCTCGCCCGTCTGGAGCGGATCCAGGCCAAGTCCGCGTCCGATCAGTGGGGCTATGAATTTGTGTTGCAAGATGCGATCGACATTACCAGCGACAGCAGGGAGCTGGCTCTAGAAGATCTCGGGGATCGCGCCCGCAAAGTGCTTGAGGCCGACGCCGGCGAGAAGAAGAAACGGCGGACCATGATGACGCCGGAGCGGCGCAAGAAAGTCGAGAAAGCCGAGAAAAAGCAGGAAGAAGAATCCGGCCCCAAGCGAAAACGTCCCACGCTTCTTAAGCCCGGCGAAAAAGTCGGCGATCCAAGAAATCGATAGCCACCAGCGAGCAGCCGTGATCCTCCTTGCGGGAAAGGGGCCGGGCTAGTTGTGGTAGTGAAGGCTTTCTTCGAGCAGGGGGTCGGCGCGTGGTACGACGGCGGCTGCTCCCAGATTGCGAATCAGCGCCAGGAAGAACACTCCCGCTGCTCCGGCGATGATGCCTATTTCCCAGATGCCGAAAGCGGGGCCGCCTTCGGTGAACGGCGGCAAGATCATGCCGTAGAGATCGACCCAGCGCCCGACGAGAATCGTCCAGGCGGCTTTCATCATCAGGCTGGGACTGCGCTTGGCTCTGACCGAGAGAAGCACGAAAAACGGCGCCGCCCAGTTGAGCAGAACATTCAGCAGGAAGACCGGCTCCCAGAAGCCCTGCAAGCGGCGGGCGTAGTAGACGGTCTCCTCTGGAATGTTCGCATACCAGATCAGCATGTATTGGCTGAACCAGATGTACATCCAGAAGGTGCTGAAGGCGAAGAGAAGTTTTCCCAAGTCGTCAAGATGCTCGTTTGTGAAGACTCCGCGCAGGGGGCCGAGCCGCTCGAGCCAAATCGCGACGATGGTGGTCATGGCGAGCGCGGTGAGGATCAGCCCGGCGAAGTGATACACGCCGAAGATGGTGCTGTACCAGTGGGGCTCGAGCGACATGATCCAGTCGAAACTCGCGCCAGACAGTGTCAGCCCGAAGACCACGAGAAAGGCCGCCGAGAGCCGCACGTTCGCCTGGCGACAGCGCGGATCTCCATCGGCGTCCTGACGGCGGGAGTTCGCGACGATCTTATGGGCGAAGAAGATCCAGGCGGCGAGATAGACGGCGGCGCGCAGAAAGAAGAACCACGGCGGTCCGCATTCCGTGGCGCTCGTCACACTTCTGGCTAGTGGGGATCGGTGATTTCACCGAGGCACACCACGATGTCGAGGCCGCACTGAGCACGGTAACCGGCAACGCCCCGCTCCTAGCCATCACGCACAATCCGGACGTTTTTCCGGAAATACCGCGCCGAGTCATTCTAACGATCGCGGGTCACACCCACGGAGGACAAGTCTGCGTGCCGCTGCTAGGCCGCCCCATCGTGCCCTCACACTACGGACAGCGCTACGCCCTAGGACACATCACCGAGAACGGACACCACATCTTCATCACCACCGGACTAGGCACAAGCATCCTGCCCGTGCGCTTCCTAACGCCGCCAGAGATCACCATCCTAAACCTGAGCGGCACCCGCTAGAGACCCAAATTCCGAAGACCCCTAGCGCGGATCTCGGGCCTGAGATCCGCGGCCTTTCCCGTGGCCCACCCGCCGCCACCACACGAGCCACACGCGCCATGGATCAGCAGAAAACCCCTATATTCGCTCGCAGTTCGGGAGTTGTCCCCGATCGCCCATTACCTTCCGGAGCCCTATCCGGAGAAGATTCGGGTTACCATTGAGCCGTTGGAGTAGCCGGGTAATGGCCCGCGACGGGTCTCGATACCCTAAAATCGAACGGCATCATTTCCAAAAGGAGACGACTGTCATGACGTCCTTTACTCAACGCGTGATCGGCGCGGCAAAACTTAATGTTCACATCTACGAAGAAGTCGAGGCAGACACCAAGGCTTTAGGCCAGGCGATGGGAGTGGTGGCACTTTCCAGCGTGGCAGCCGGTATCGGTGCTGTCGGTCGAGAGGGCATGCCGGGCCTGTTCGGCGGCCTGGTGGGTTCCCTCCTGGGCTGGCTCATCTGGGCCGGGCTGACCTACTTCATTGGCACCCGGATTCTCCCGACACCACAAACACATGCTGATTGGGGTGAACTGCTACGGACGACAGGTTTTGCCGCAGCTCCGGGAATGCTCCGCATTTTGGGGATTGTGCCGGGACTGACGGGCCTCGTCTTCTTTGTAGCCGGCGTCTGGATGCTCGCCGCCTTCGTGGTCGCCGTGCGCCAGGCGCTTGACTATACCAGCACCGGGCGGGCGGGCGGCGTTTGTCTGATCGGCTGGCTCGTGAACGTCGGCATCCTTTTTTTCGTCGGATTCATATTGCTGCGCTAAGTATGGGCCTTGGTACCCGTCGTGCGAGGTCTAGGATTTTGCAGGGTTTAGTCCCAGGCCTTGACAGCAAAAGCTGTCAAGCCCAGCTCAGTCCACCAAGCACCAAGTCCCAATCCGAAATGACCGACCAACAGAAAACCGACCTGCTCGGTCGGCTCCGCCGTGGAAGGCCCATGGGTCCTCAAGTGCGTTTGTCCACCAGATATCCAATTACAGAGCCAGCGAGCCAAACCACTAACCTGGCCTCCGATTCCTTCGGCTCTTTGCCTTCCTGGACGTGGCGAGCGTTCGTAGACGAGTACCCCCAAACCTTTTCAATGGCGGTGTCAAGGGGTCTCGGGACCAAGCCAGGATACCGCTTCAAGATAGCGCCAAACGTCAGATTCGGATCTCCGGAGACATCACGCGCGACGCATTCCAGCGCCGCCATCCCATGCTGGATGGAGATCGGGGAGATCGGGGGGAGATCGGGGACGGGGAGATCGGGGGGGGAGGGGGGGGGGGGGGAGATCGGGGGGAGATCGGGGGGAGATCGGGGAGATCGGGGGAGATCGGGGGGATCGGGGAGATCGGGGGAGATCGGGGATAGCTCCCGAACTCTGGGGGGGGAGATCGGGGGAGATCGGGGACAGCTCCCGAACTCTGGGGGGGGAGATCGGGGGGGGAGATCGGGAGATCGGGGACAGCTCCCGAACTCTGGAACTCTGAGATAATATGGGAGTTTTCTGCTAACCCATGGCACGCATGGCTCGTGTTGTGGCGGCGGGTGTGCCGCACCACATCACACAGCGGGGCAACAACCGCCAAGACATCTTCCTGCTCGACGACGATCGTCGCTTCTATCTCGATACCCTTCGCGAGCGGTCACAACGCTACGGCGTGACGCTGCTCGGCTATTGCCTGATGACGAATCACGTCCATCTGGTGGCGATCGCCGAGCGCCCCGATTCGCTCGCCCGCGTCCTGGGACAGAGCCACTCGCGTTACGCCCAACGGTTCAATCGGCGCTACGGTCCCAGCGGGCATCTGTGGCAGAACCGCTTCTATTCGTGCCCGTTAGGGAGGACGCACTTGGTGCGGGCGCTGCTCTACGCAGACTTGAACCCGGTTCGCGCCGGGCTGGTCGGGCGGGCCGAGGAGTATCTTTGGTCGAGCGCGCGGGCGCATCTGGACGGGGTCGATCGGTCAGGAATCCTGGATCTGGCAAACTGGGACGAGATTTGTCCGTTGAGCGATTGGGGAGACGCGCTGATGGGAATGGACGCGGGAGCGGAACTTCGGGCGGCGACCCAAGCCGGAAATCCCTATGGGGACGAGAGGTTCGTAGCCGAACTGGAGCGTCAGGCCGGACGGAGCCTGCGGCTCAAGCCGCCCGGCCCGCAACCGAAAGCCCGCGCCACTGGAGCATAACTCGAGGTTCGGGAGCTGTCCCCGATCCCCCCCCCCCCCCCCCCCCCCCGATCCCCCCCGATCCCCTTTTTCGTGCAAGTGCGACCAGGAGCGGCGGCCGTAGCTTCAACCGACAGATGGCCTAAACTCTAGCGACTATCTGAATCTTCATCTTCTGGCCTAACTCCGTGCGGGCCTTTTTCCTGACAGTTGAAGGTGGTTTCTGGTCGGTCTGTGGCTTATGGGCAATGACCGAATGAGCCAAATTGCGGCCACGTGGTTCGTATCGAGGGGAAAAATCGAAGGTGACCCCTGTACCACTCACAATGCCAGTCGGGATGTCCTCGACCTTGCACGACACCACGCCCCACTCGGGAAATGAATTGCTGCCGTCTGTCAGAACGTCGCTAGGGTCGCTGTACTTCGACCGGTTGAATGACGGGATGGGTATTCACTTGACTCAGGTGACCACAAGATGTAGGATCTTGGAAAATGGAAGATTATCCGCGGAATCTGGCCGAGGTCGAGGCGCGTTTCGCCAACGAGCAGGCCTGTCGGGAGTATCTGTGTCAACTCCGCTGGCCGGAGGGTTTTCGTTGTCCGCGATGCGGGCATGACAAAACCTGGGCGGTACGCACGGTGCTGCTTATTTCAAGACACCCGCAAACCGCTCCAGAGCTGGTTTCGAGCCATGTGGTGGCTCACCAGCCAGAAGAACGGGGCCAGCGCACTGGGATTGCAACGAGCGTTGGGCCTGGGCAGCTACAAGACGGCCTGGACTTGGTTGCACAAGCTCCGGCGCGCTATGGTACGGCCCGGACGCGACCGGCTCAGCGGGCGCGTTGAGGTTGACGAGACCTACTTAGGAGCCCTGGAGGAGGGCGTGCGGGGCCGCCAAACCGACGCGAAAGCGCTGATTGCAGTAGCGGCCGAGGAAGATGGCGCAGGCATCGGACGAATTCGGATGCGCACGATTCCGAACGCCTCCGGGGACAGCTTGATGGCCTTCGTTGGCGAGTCGGTCGAACCCGGCAGCGTGGTCCACACCGACGGTTGGCTGGGTTACGGGCCACTCGAAAGCGACGGCTATCGCCACGAGGTGAGCTACCTGGACGGGCAACCGGCGCGGGCCTCGGAACTGCTCCCCCGCGTTCATCGCGTGGTGTCGTTGCTGAAGCGCTGGATACTGGGTACGCATCAAGGAGCCGTCAGCCACGAGCATCTCGACTCCTACCTCGACGAATTCACCTTCCGCTTCAACCGCCGCAAGTCCAGAAGTCGAGGCAAGCTCTTCTACCGCCTGGTGCAGCAGGCCGTCGCCGTCCAACCGGTGCCCTACAAGTCGCTGGTCGGAGGCACCGCAACACATGCTACGGACAACCACAACATGTAGGGGCTATTTCAAAATACCTGAGTCAAGTGAATACCCATCAATGACGGATTTGGAAAGCGGAGGCTCACCCCCGTAAACCTTCCTCCTACCCAATGCTGCGATTGATAACGTCGGTAGAGTAGTTCCTCGGAGCCAAACTTTTCGTCCTCTTCAACAGAGGACGTATTGGTCGGGGCCGTCAAGCGCTGATGTACCTTCGGATTGGGGATTATAAAGCCTACTTGACAAACCCTGCTGAATCTGAGACAATAGGAGCTATGAGAACGAAGCACAAAGCCCCTGGGAAATCTCACCGGCAAGGTGTTGATCTGTTTCAGATCATAGCATTGTTCCCCGACGATGTGATAGCCGAACGGTGGTTTGAGGAAACCCTGTGGGGAGCAGAACGCTGTTGCGGCCACTGCGGGTCCGTTGCCACCAGTCAAACCCCCAAGCGAAAGCCCATGCCCTACTGGTGCAAGGACTGCCGCAGCTACTTCAGCGTGCGAACCGGCACGGCGATTGCTCGGTCCAACATCCCGTTACGCAAGTGGGCGGTCGCCATCTACCTCTGCCTTACGAGTCTGAAGAGCGTGTCCAGCATGAAGCTACACAGGGACATCAATGTATCACAGCCCACGGCATGGTTCATGCTGCATAGGATTCGTGAAGCGTGGGCACATGAACCTGAAGACTTGTTCGATGGCCCTGCCGAAGCGGATGAGTCGTTTTTTGGAGGACGGCGGGCGAACATGCCCAAGTCCAGGCGCAAGCAACTTGAAGGTCGCGGGGTGGCCGGCAAGGTGGCTGTCGCTGGAGTCAAGGATCGAACCTCCAATCAGGTTCGCGCAAGGGTAGTCGGGAACACTGATTCCGAGACGCTGCAAGGGTTTGTACGGGACAGCGTTAAATCCGGCGCGACCCTCTACACCGACGATGCCACGGCCTATAACGGGATGAAGGACTACGACCACGAATCGGTGAAGCACTCAGTATCCGAGTACGTGCGAGGGATGGCCCACACCAACGGGATCGAATCGTTTTGGTCGATGCTGAAGCGTGCCCACAAGGGAACCTTCCACAAGCTATCACCCAAACACCTGGATCGCTACGTGCGAGAGTTCGCGGGACGCCACAACATCCGCGAGCTAGGAACGCTTGCTCAAATGCGGGATACGGTTGCCCGCCTGGTCGGTCGCAACCTTCTCTACCGTGACCTTATCCGGGACAACGGACTGCCCTCTGGATCTCGGTCGTAGGGGCCGCAACAGGGCGCGGGCCAACTTCTCGGGCGTGGCGCCCTCCAGGTCTCGTTTCGGGTCGAGCATGGCTCTCATCTACACTTCTCCTAGCCGGGGTTATGTGATAGACTCTGAGGTAAGTAGGGCGGCGACCTTTTGTAGGGAGCCGCCGCCCCGCCAGAAAGTTCCGAGGGCCGATCACCGTTTGTGTAGGCGATGCTCTCGGGGCTTTTGATGAGGGTCTGACGCCGCGGTGGACAAATGGCAAGTCGCTCGCCTAGCAAAGCTTGAGATGCCGGTTCGAATCCGGTCCGTGGCTCCAGCCCTCACTACATTTATGGTACTTGGTATATGAGATATTGACAAGTTGTTAACTCGTGCTATGAAACATGAGTATGGAATAACGAGAAGGAGGTAGGTATGGAAGAGGTATCGCGGTTACAGGAGATCAGGGCGCGACTTGAGGCCAAGGTTGAGCGCTTGTCACGGCAGTACGGGGAAGCTAAAAAGCAGCACGAATCAGTTGTGACCGCCCTGGAACTATTGGCTGATCCATCCACAAAAGGTTTCAGGGAGAGCGAAATCAGAATCGAGATCGGCGAAGTTCAAGGCAAGACCCTGAAACAGGCGTTGCTCTATGTCGCGGAAAAGTGCGGCGGGACCTTGAAGGTAACGCCTGCCAGAAAGTTTCTGATTGACGCCGATGTTGTCCGAAATGGTCAATCTGGCTCGAACAGAATCAACACTGCATTGATGGAGATGGCCGAGTTCGAGCGCATCAGACGTGGTAAGTATCGCCTTGTTGACGAGTCCAAGTCGTCTGAGAAGAAGCCCCGGTTCAACTTTCGTGATGATATTGATGAAATGGACGAGCAGTCGGAATACGAAAAAATCATGCGCAAAGAGTCCTCAACCTAGGCTACTAGGTCTCAGTATAGTAGTGTCTCGTGGCATTTGTTGTCAAGTAGGCTTTATAATCCCCTTCGGATTACGCCAGCGACTTCCGCGACGCTTGCCAATCCGTGCACTACAGGGGCCTCTTCGCCGTAATAGGTCGACATCAGAATGTCACCTTCGTTTAGAAACTCAACGTCGGCGTAGCGAGCGAAACGTACGAAGACAATTCCGACTCCGCCCTCGGCAGAGGGAAGAACGGCATTGGGAACGATATCCGCTTTCATCAGTTCCCCTATGGCCTCGCGAGCATTTTCAATAGCGTTGGTGCTCGGCGGCTCAGCACCGTAACTGTCCCAGTCGCGCCTGAGAGACGCCATGCGCGAAAGGTCTTTGTCCAACCTTCTGAATCGATCAAGTCGCGCAAAGACCCCTGTATCTAGAAACCACTTGACAACCTTAGGAAGCTCAATCGTAGTCTCCGTTCCCGGCGTCCACACTTCTAGCTTTTCTTGCCGCTGCAGCACAGATTGCGTTGACGTCGCATGCACGTCAGCTTTACTCGGCCGGGGCACTTTGAAGAAACTGGGATGCGGCTGCAGTTCCGAAAAGTGAAAAATCTTGCTAGAGCGATCATTCGAAAAGTTTTCTACAAGCATCTGTGATCGAAGCCTCGAAAGCTACCCTTTCCCTCAGTCTAAGCCGTTCAATCAGCTCAGGGACATCAGGCGATCCGCTGTCCTTGGATTGCCAATAAACATCAAGGTCCAAAAGCGTACCGACGAACCCCGCCGGAGCGTCGGTGCCCGCAAAAACAAAGGCCATCTTGGTTGAATCTCCGAAAGCGTATTCCTGTCGAGAAAAGACACTGACAAGGCTCAAAGGGAGAGCGTCGTTCACAAGTTCACTCAGGTCTTGCGGTGCGCATGTGAAGTATTCGCCCAGAACCACCGGCTTCGTCGCTTCGATCAGGATTTTGTTGATGTATCGTATGCCGACTCGCAGGACCTCATCCGCGCCCGTGACCTCCCGGTGTTTGTCGAAGGCGTCCAAGATCTGACTCTTGAATTTCTCCCAGCTTGAGGAGAGTGTCCCAATCGTAGTTGAGGGTTTGTAGGGCGGCGGCGTAAAAGAGCATTGTACTAGGCAGCCTTTGCTGCTGTGGCCTTGGCCGGATTGAGGATGGCGTCGAGCATCCACAGATCCTTGTAACCCATGATCTTGCGGAAGCTTTTCTCGGTATCGAGGAATGCAGCCGTGGCCCAGCGACACACCATGGCCGCGTCCTTCCAGCGGGTCACTCGCCGCGTTCTCCGCCGCACCCCGGCGTTAGGAGACTCGACGATGTTCGTCGTCGCCAGGCAGCGATGCAGCGACGGCGGCGCACCCAGGCGGTTGATGGTGAAACACTCCTCCATGCCTTCGCGCAAACTCACCGCCGCCTCGGGCCAGTCACCCTCGTACCACTGGGCTAGCTTCTCCAGCCGCGCTTGTCCATCTTGGGCTCCCAGCCGCCAGGCGGCCCGGATCGCCGCTTTGGCCTGATCGCGCTCGGCCTTAGGCAGCCGCTCGACGACATTGCGCAGCTTGTGAGCACGGCAGCGCTGCACCGGAACTTTGCCGAAGACCCGCCGCACCGCCGCCCGCAGGGCCTTCGATCCATCGAGCACGAAGAGCCTGTTTTTCTCCGTCGATACTCCCCGCTCGACCATGCCCCTCAGCAAGTCTTCGGCGGCGGCTGTGCTCTCAGTGGCGGCGTGCTGCAATCCCAGCACATGTTTGTTGCCCTGACGGTCTACGCCCACCGCTGCAAGCACTACATGATCTGCGAAGATCAAACCGTCCACGTAGATCACCAGCAGATCCAACTCATCCAGGCGCCGCGTGAGCACTTCGTCGATGCTCTTTTCGGCGGCCTCGACTGCCTCCCGGCTGACGGCGGATTTCGACACCCCGGCCGTGCCGGCCATTGCGCCAATCACCCCGGCATAGTTGCGCGTCGAGACGCCCTTCATCAGAATGTCGAGCATGCGCGCGCCGAGGCGTTCGTCGTCCTGCATCGCTTCGTAAGCGGGCACTTTGACCTCGCCGCCGGAGCGTTTGCGCAGTCTGGGTTTGCTGACGCGCAGTTTGCGGTTGCTGAGCTTGACGCGACCGGGCTGGCGGCCCCAGCGGACCACATCGCCGCGGCGCTTCTTGCCGGGCTGGGAAAGTTTTCCACCGGTAACTTGCTGCGCCGACAGTTCCAGCACGGCTTGAATGGCGGCGCGGCCGGTGACGTCGATAACCTCGTCGACGGCTCCGCGGCACTGCTCGACCAGTTCAACCAAGGGCAGCATGAGTTGGGAGTTTTGGCTGAGCAGGCGGGTGAGGTCGTTGGGGCTGACTGGCTGTTGCTTCGCGGAATCCAGAATGTGATATCGTTTCTTCACGGCGGTTCTCCTTTGTGGTGAAAGGTTTGCTCGATTCTCTCAGAGAACCGGGCTTGAGAACCGCCGCCCTTCCACCTTCAACTAGATTCGGGACAATCTCAGCTTGAGTACGGCTTCCGCATGCTCACACTCAGAAGCCGTGGAGCAATCGACACCATCCTGTGCGCGTCTAGCGTTGAGAACCGAGTGCGGCTGGGCAACTCACGAACATTCAAGCTAGCTGCATTCTCAGAACCCGCCGCCAATTCCGTCTGATATTGTCTCACTTCCTGCGGCAGAGCAGGGTACAACTCCTTGATTACTTCAAAGAGCCGCCCCGGCTTAGTTGTTGGATCCCAGGCATCCTTTCCGAACCGAAACTCGCACACAGCTTCTTCAATCGGAGGCTTGTTGTAGGTCTGGCGTTCGTACATCGTCGACTGGATTTACGAGTCTGTGGGCGGCGATGGGAAGGGAAGCGTGAGCCGCTATCAGCCAGAATACCAATTATTGAGCGCTCACACCACCCGCGCCGCAGACGGTCGGGGAGGCTGTCCGTTAAATTCCGATCCGCTCGACCTCATCGAGCGTGATCTCATCCGACATCCGGTCGTAAAGCTTGGTGGTGCACGGCGACTCATGCGCCGCGAGGTTCGGGCAATCGGGGGCAATCGGGGTCGGGCAATCGGGGGCAATCGGGGCAATCGGGGTCAGGGCAATCGGGGGGGAGATCGGGGGGGAGATCGGGGGGAGATCGGGGGGGAGATCGGGGGAGATCGGGGGAGATCGGGGGAGATCGGGGGGGGGAGATCGGGGGGGAGATCGGGGGAGATCGGGGGAGATCGGGACGGGGAGATCGGGGAGATCGGGGGGAGATCGGGGACAGCTCCCGAACTCTGGGGGAGGTTGGGGGGAGGTTGGGGGGGAGGTTGGGGGACAGCTCCCGAACCCCACTCCCGCCCCGCCGTCCATTGGGGTCACAGCACTTTCAAAAATTCATCTCCTTCATTCCAAATAACTTAACCTCCCGCCCTCTCATCTAGCCCGGCACCTCCAAGGTATCCTATAACTGCAACACCCCGCGGGGTCGCCCGCCGCCCCCGCGCACCCGCGCCGCAAGGCGCATTCACATTTTCGTCGGCAGCCGAGGCCCCGCCTCGCCCCCGGCAATCCCAGAAAAAAGAGGAGAGATACCACATGGCCACTAAGGCACAGATAAAAGCGAACCGCGAAAACGCGAAAAAATCCACCGGCCCCCGCACCGAAGAGGGCAAAGCGCGCGTCTCACTCAACGCCCTCAAGCACGGCCTCCTAGCACGCGACGCCGTCCTGCCCAGCGAAGACCCAGCCGAATTCGACCGTCAGCTCCGCGAGCTTGAGCACGACCTCCGCCCGGAGAACTCTCTCGAATTCGAGCTCGTCCGCCAGATCGCCGACGCCCAGTAGCGCATGCGCCGCTTGGTGCGCATCGAAACCGCCTTCCTCGCGGGCGCGATCGAGGCGCAGCGCCAGCACGAAGAAATCTTCCATCCAGACGACATCCAGCCCGGCCGCGAGGGCGAAACCCAGCTTCTCGGCGCCGGACTGCTCGACCGCACCCAGGCCCTGCTCCATCTGGCCCGCTACGACGCCCACCTCGGTCGCCGTTACTACCGCGCGATTGCCGAGCTAGGAAGGCTCCGCAAGCTAGAGCGGGCCGCCGAGCAATACCGCGAAAACAAAACTACCAAACAGAGCCAATATCCAGAAACCTATGAAGAATCAGCACGATACAGACCATCCCCCGGCCCGCAAGGCTGGCAACCCGGCCCCAACTCGCGGCCTCCGCCCCAGCCCCCCATACTGCCGCGGCCCTCAGCCCCGACCCCGCCGATCGTTGACGACCCGCAACTGACGGCCTACAAGAAGAAAAACGAACCAAATTCCAGCTAACCGTCCACGAATCAGAAACATACGGAGGATAGACGGCGACCCGCCGCTAAACGAGCAAACAGCGGCCCCAGACCAATTCAAACTGAAGAAGAGGACAACCAACTGGCGAGCCAGCCAACCCACCAGGCCCCCAAGCCAGACCTGCGCCTCCACCCTGACCGAATCGCGGATCTCCCCCGCAGCCGCGGCAATCGAAAACCACCGTAGCGCCGAGCTCGAAGAGACCCGCGGCTTTTCCTGGCCTGCCGAGCGATTAATCCCCCAATCTCCCGCGCCCGCCAAGCTCCGTAGGAGCGACACATCGAACAGCCTGGGGCGTGAGCCCCAGGACCACAGGCCGAAAACAGTCAGCCCCGGCAGGGGCGGCACACCCCCCTTCACCACAAATACCGCTCATCGGGCCGCGGAATCTACCGCTGGCATCCACAGCACCGAAACCCCAAATCCCCCGACCCCCCTGTCACAACAATTCAACCCCACCAAATCAACAACATACCCCAAAAACCACCCAAAACACTTGACAACGCATGCTAGCCTATACCCGTAACGACCGGAAAGGATAGATCACCGCGATCCCCCGACCGTTTCCTGGCCAGGACAGAAAGCTCGCCCCGCGGTTCATCACCTCCTCGAATCACAGAGGAGACAGTGACCGCAAAGGCGGGTCTTCGGACGGCTCTCGAAGTGGACATCCACCGCGAAGGGCTACGAGCGCAGTCGTGCACCATCACCGCGCGGAACAACTGCGCGACGTGACCGCGCGAGAGAACCCTTCGCCCGGAACCGCCTGCAACTTCCGGCTGGGGCGGCTCGCCGGGATCGACATCAGCCGGAACGAGAGGCGCCTCTCACTTTTTTTGATAAAAAGAATGCGACACTAACAACGAAGCAACCACCCACACAAGACGCGGGGCGAGCGACCACCTCGCCCATCGCCACCGAACTGATCCCCAAAATATAGGACTGCGGCACACCGTCCCCAACCCGGCGCCGCAATACCACCATCCCCAGGAGCAGATTCAACCCGACAGAGCCGCCCACCAATCCCACGGCCTTCAGGCCGAGAATCTTGCCGATGGCCACGATACTGGATCCGAACTTGTGGACCGGCAGATTGTTCATTCCGAACCACGCCGCCAGGGTAAGCACAATCAGAATGGGCGCCCAGACCAGGCCGCAGTTTTGAATCCAGGTCAAGTCGCCGGCTTGCCGGCCGCCGACGGCTCCCGGGAGCGCGAGACCCGCTCCGCCGAGAGGTCCGAACAAGGGATAAAGCATCGCGATGGGCAGCAGGACTTGCATGACGCTGACGCCGACATTGCCGAGGCCGGCGTTCAGGCCCAGCGCCGTGCCTTGCACGCGCTTCGGAAAGAAGAAGCTGATGTTCGACATCGACGAGGCAAAATTACCCCCTCCGAAACCCGACAGCGCCGCCAGAATCACGAACGTTTCATAGGGAGTATTCTTGTCTTGGAGCGCGATTCCGGCACCAAGCGCGGGCAGCAACAGCAGCGCCGTGCTGACGGCGATGACGTTGCGTCCGCCGGCGATCGCGATCAGAAAAGCGTTCGGGATCCGCAGCGTCGCGCCGGTCAGACCCGCGACGGCGGTCAGGGTGAAAAGCTGCGAGGCGGTAAACGGGAAGCCCAGATTCTTCATCTGGACGGTGATGATCGACCAATAGGACCAGACGCCGAAAGCGCAGAGCAGGCAGGGAATCGAGATCCAGAGATTGCGATAGGCGATTTGTTTGCCGGCGGCTTCCCAGAAGGCATTGTCTTCGGGTTCCCAGTATCCTTGCTCCAGCGTCTTATCGTCTTCCAGTCGTGCCGCTTTGGCCACTGTTTCCGCCTCCGTGGCTGGAAAA
Source organism: Bryobacterales bacterium (assembly GCA_965238045.1). Lineage (GTDB taxonomy): Bacteria > Acidobacteriota > Terriglobia > Bryobacterales > UBA6623 > CBDEGU01. The sequence continues at coordinate 207,143 of CBDEGU010000009.1, forward strand.
AATCCAGCCGAAATTAAACTTAGCCCTTTCCCATCACGCTGAAGCTCTCGGTTTCAATCTGCCGCACCAGCCCGGGTGCTTCCGCCTTCGTAAGCCGGCGCACGACCAGCATCATCCAGATCAGGCAGGCCACGCTGAGGATGAAGAAGAACATCCAGCAGGTGGTCCACAAGCCGGTTCCTTGCAGCAGATATCCGAAGATGATGGGGCAGAAGAAGCCGCCCAGTCCGCCGAGTACGCCCACCATGCCGCCGACAACACCGACGTCATCGGGGAAGTAGTCGGGAATGTGGCGATAGACGGCGGCCTTGCCGATGCCCATCGCGATACCGACGACGAACACCAGGCCGGTGAAGATCCAGACGTTCGCCTGGAAGAATATGTGGGTCACTCCTTTCGCTAGCAGTTGTTTCTTGCCTACCGAGTCGCCGGGTTGGACGACTGCTTCTTGCCAAGACGACGAGCGGGGCAGGATGATCACCCCCGACAGGCGAGCTTTCTCGAACTCAGCGTCCTCGGCGTATTCGGTATAGGCATAGCGGACATCACCCCGCGCGGTTTCGACTACGATTTGCCCGGCTGAGACCGTCTTCACGACGCCGGCACTGCGCGCCATCACACCGCTGCCAGGGGATTCGATATCCATACGCGGGATGATCAGGAGGCCGCAGCACACGGCGCACGAACCCAGCACCCACTGCATGACCGGGCGGGGCCCAAGTTTGTCGGACATCCAGCCTCCGACGGCGCGGATGATGCCGGAAGGCAAACTGAAGATTGAGGCCATGAGGCCAGCCATCACCACGCTCATCGAATAGGCGTTGACGTAGTAGGGAATCAGCCATTGCGCCAGGGCGACAAATCCGCCGAAGACCAGGAAGTAGTACATCCCGAATCTCCACACGCGCAGGACTCGCAGTGGCTGCAGCCGCTCGGCAAGCGTCTTACTCGCACCTCCGTGAGCAATCCGCGTCTTGGTGAAGAGAAAGAAAACAATAGCCATCACCACCAGCGACACGGCATAGGTTTTCGGCAGCATGCGCCAGCCCTGCATGTTCTGACCGTTTTCGGTGAACCAATTGAGCAGGTGCGGAGCGCCGAGGCTCGTGACCGCCGCTCCGGCATTGCCGGCCCCAAAAATACCCAATGCCGTGCCCTGCTTTTCCTTCGGGAACCAGACCGACATATAGGCGATTCCGACGGCGAAGCTGGCGCCGCTCAACCCGAAGCCAAGACCCAGAAACAGGAACGACTCATAGGAGTTGGCTTCTCCCATCAGATACATGAAAACCGCCGAGAGCAGCATCACCAGCGTGTAGACGATGCGGCCGCCGTACTTGTCGGTAAGGATCCCTACCGGCAGTCTGGTAAGGGAGCCGGTGAGGACGGGGATGCCGATCAGCCAGCCGATTTGCGAGGGCGTCCACACGAACACGCCGTTGTCGACCAGATAGGTGATCAGAACGCCGTTCATCATCCAGCACATGCAGCAGATGGTGAAGGCCAGCGTATTCATCGTGAGAACAACGTAGGCGTTTCGACTGTCAGTCATGTTCCTGTCACCTGACGGTTATTCTTGCCCGGAGGAGCTAAAGTGCCCTCGCGGGTTACGGTACCAGCGAACCACTTGCGGTTTGCGCCACAGATAGGGATTCGGCACCACCAGCACATGCACCAATCGCGTAAAGGGGAAGAACCCGATCATCACGTAGGCATTGATGATGTGGATCTTCACGGCCCACGGCATGGCGGCGATCGCCCCGATCTCGGGATTCAGCGTCAGCAGCGACCAGATGTAGGGCGTGATCGAGGCCGCGAACCAGCTCGACCCCCAGGGATGGAACACCGCCACATAGACGCCGCTTGCCACCTGGACAAACAACATGCCGTAGAGAACCCAGTCCGAAATCGTGGTGAGTCCGCGGACCTTGGGCTCAGTCACACGGCGCACGATGGACGCCACCAGGCCGACGAGCGTCATCAACCCGAAGATCAAGGCGGTAACTTCGAGGATGTAGAGACGAATCGGCCGGCTGTTGAACGCCAGCACTTCTCTCGGGAATAGAAACGCCACGAAGTGACCCGCGATGACGATCAGGATGCCGTAATGAAAAGGAACCAGGCTCCAGAAATGGTGCTGGTTTTCGAGGAACTGCGACGAGAGGCTCGAATAGGAGAACGTTCGCTGGCGGTAACGCTGAATGGTTCCCAGGAAGAACGTAAAGAACGCCATATAGGGAACGATCGCGAATAGCAAAAGGTCCAGCGACGCGCCGGAACTACCCATGAACCACCTCCGAGGGTTGCGGCTGGCGGATGTCTTCTAACAACAGCTCCATGGCCCGAAGTACTTCTTCATACGGATTCTTCTTGCCTTCAAACGGCTTGAGCATCTTGGCGAGCGCCGGCGTGATGTACTGCCCGATGACCTCGTTCTTGTCGGAGCCCTCCAGCCGGTCGAGCAGCGGCAACAGGTGGACCAGGTGATCGGGCAACTCACCGCTTTCCTCGATACCGTGCTCACGCAGCAGACTCCTCATCGCCACCAGGAAGTTCCCGCGGGCGTACTCCTCGCCGTAGAGCTGCCAGCCTACTTCGAGGGAACAGACCGGATCGAGGTCAAAGGTTTGCGTGAAAAGCTCTTGCAGAGCTTCGACCGTCAGGCCTTCGGTCCGCGCGCCAAAGCGGCCGATGCGGAGGGCCGCCTCGGGCTCCTGCTCAATGAGAATACTCACGCACTGATCCAGACGCTCCCGGTAGCTGTCGCTGGGATAATGCAGCAGAAAGCTGACTGCCTCGAACACGCCCGGCCTGGTGTCGGTCACATGGACCTCCATGGACCGGATAGAAATCCGAAGCCGGTCGAGTGTTTGTGCTCGAGTGGATCGGCGGTCATCTCGATCGCCTCCTCGCGGTGCATGGGCGGAATGACGAAGCGGTCTTCGAAGGAACAAAGCGCCGAAAGCCGGTAGATGGCGTCGGCCTCTTCCCTGGTGCTGTCGGCCTCAAGAAGCATGCAGTCGGCGGTCTCCATATCGACATCGCCCACCGTGACCGCTCGCCGGTACCAGCGCACGGCTTTCTGCTTGCGCAGCGCGTAGCGCACTTTCCCCTCATGTCCCGCACCGAACAGGTTCGCCAGAAATTGCACCGGCACGCGGGATTCGTCGATGTCGTGAAACAAGGCGTCCGATACATTTTCGATAGGTTCGCCGTTGGGCTTGCTCGCCATCACCGGCGACAGCGGCGGAACATAGAAGAGCATGGGCAGCGTCCGGTATTCGATATGAGGAGGCAACGCGATCTTCTATTCCATAACGAACTTGTAGACCGGCGACTGCTGGGCCGAGGCGATGACAGAGTCGTGCATACCGTTGCTTCGCGCCGCTGCGATGACTTCCGGGTCCGAGGGATCAAGAATCATCGATCGCTGCGCTTCGATGAGTTCGTCATCGGGCAGCTTTGCGATCTCTTCAATCCGGTCCGCGTCGTAGAATAGTACGCCCAGATAGCGAATCCGTCCCACGCAGGAATGAAAGCAGGCCGGCGCCTGGCCCGTCTCCAAACGTGGGTCGCAAAGGATACACTTCTCGGATTTGCCGGAGAACCAGTTGTAATAGACTTTCTTGTAGGGGCACGCCGACACGCAAGATCGCCATGCACGGCAGCGGTTTTGATCCACCAGAACGATGCCGTCCTCGCCGCGTTTGTAGAGCGCGCCCGAGGGGCACGATGCCACGCAGGCCGGATTCAGGCAATGGTTGCAGATCCGGGGCAAGTAGAAAAAGATAAGTCTCTCGACCGCCGAAAGCTGCTCTTTCTGTTCTTCACTGAGTCCTTCGAGGTTCGGATCGTTCTGGGCATAGACCGGCGAGCCGCCGAGATCATCGTCCCAATTGGGCCCTTTCTTGATCTGAATCAGTTCGCCGGTAATCTGTGAGACCGGGCGCGCCGTGGGCTGGTCGGGTCCCTCGGGCGCGTTGAACAGGTTCTGATAGTCGTAGCTCCATGGTTCGTAGTAGTCGTCCATGCTGGGCATGTGCGGATTGTGGAAAATATTGAAGACGAGCTTGCTCTTGCTGGTCGACCTCAGGCTCAGCTTGCCGTCCTCGCTTTTCCACCCGCCGTCGTACTTGTCCTGGTTTTCCCCACTGCGTGGGGTAGCCGGTGCCGGGCTTGGTCTCTACGTTGTTCCACCACATGTACTCCGCGCCCTTGCGGTCGGTCCAGACGTTCTTGCAAGCGACCGAACAGGTGTGGCAACCGATGCACTTGTCGAGATGAAACATCATCGATACTTGCGAGCGAACATTCATGGTCTTTCCCTCATCGCCATCCGGGCTCCGGCGCTCACCATTTCAGCTCCGGCAGCTTGCGCACGAGAATGTGCGTGTCGCGATTGACCCCGGTTGGCCCCCAGTAATTGAAGTGATAGGTAAACTGTGCGTACCCCCCGACCATCAGATTCGGTTTCAGGCGCACGCGGGTGAGGCTGTTGTGCCCCCCGGCCCGCCGGTTGCCCCGCAGGGGCGACTTGGGGACCCCAAGGGTCCGTTCCGGCGAGTGGTACTGTATGCAAATGCCGCGAGGGATGCGCGCACTCACGGCGGCGCGCGTGACGACGACGCCGTGATCGTTGTGGATCTCGACCCAGTCGTTGTCCTTGAGTTCGAGTTCTTCGGCGTCGTGATGATTGATCCAGAAAGGCTCGCAGCCGCGCGAGAAGGTCGTCATGCGCTGGTTGTCGCCATAGGTCGAGTGAATGTGCCATTTGCCGTGCGGCGTGAGGAAGTTGAGCATCAAGGTTGGCCCTACCTCCTTGCTGAAGCGCAGGTCCGCGTATTGCGCGGGCAAGGGTTTGGGCTTATAGGTCGGCACGTGCTCGCCGAAGTCGATATAGCCAGGGTGGTCGAGGTAAAGATGCTGCCGTCCCGTCAGCGTACGCCAGGGAACGTCATTCTCCACGTTGTACGTAAAGGGCGCGTAGGCGCGGCCATTTTCGACGAGGCCTGACCACATCGGGCTGTTGATCAGCCGGCGTGGCTGGCTCTGCAGGTCGGCGAAGCTCAGGCGGACTCCCCGGTTCTTTTCCGCCAGGTGCGCGAGAGGAAGCCCGACCTTCTCTTCGATGTTCTTGTAGGAACGATAGGCGAGTTCGCCGTTGGTGACCGTGGCGAACCGGAGAATCTGGTCACAGACGTGAATATCCTCGGCCAGCGAGGGATAGGTATGCCCGTCCCAAGAAACGCGCGGCCCGTCAACGACGGCTTCCTTGTAGACGTCAGCGACTTCGTAGCCGGTGCCGTGGGCGCCGAGTCCGTTTTTCGGAACCAGCGGACCATAGGAGATGAACTGGTTGTAGAGATTCTTGTAGTCCCGCGTTACGATCTTGAGCCCGGGCATCGTCTTGCCGGGCGCCGGCTCGGTCTCACCCTTGCTCCAGTCGCGAATCTCCGGTTGCGCGATCTCCGCGGGTGTATCGTGCGCCAGCGGGACGGCGATGATGTCCTTGACCGGTTCCGGAAAATGCTTCTCGGCTAGTTCGGAAAATTTCTTCGCGATGGTCTTGAAGATTTGCCAGTCGCTTTTCGATTCCCAGCACGGGGGCACGGCGGCCGAGAGCGGATGGATAAAACTGTGCATGTCGGTCGTGTTCAGGTCGGACTTCTCATACCAGGTCGCCGCCGGCAGGACGATGTCGGAATAGAGCGCCGAAGTATCCATCCGGAAGTTGAGGTCGACGACGAGGTCCATCTTGCCCAGAGGCGCCTTGTCGTGCCAGACCACTTCCTTGACGGCCTCCTTGGCCATGTCCTCGGCGATGGCGTTGGTATGGGTTCCGAGGTAGTGCTTGAGAAAGTACTCATGGCCCTTGGCGCTTGCCATCAGGGCATTCCCGCGCCAGATGAACCAGACGCGGGGCCAGTTGTCCTCGGCGTCGGGATCTTCAACCGAGAACTTGAGGCTCTTGTCTTGCAAGCTGCCGACGGTGTGAGCGACAATCTCTTCCGGACTCTTGGCGCCCGCCTTCTCCGCATCGCGAACGACCTCCAGCGGGTTGCGGTCAAACTGCGGGTAGAAGGGGAGCCAGCCGTTCTTGACGGCTTTGACCTGCAGGTCCATCGTGTGGCCGCCGGCAATCGATCCCTCGCGCTGATCTTGCGGAACGGTGTGGTAGTCGGTGAATTCCTTTTCGTAACGCCACTGATCGGTATGCACGTAGTGCCAGCTCGGGGCATTCTGCAGGCGCGAGGGCGGGTACCAGTCTTTCGCCAGTGCGATGGAGGACCACGACTCCATGGGCGCCAGCTTTTCCTGGCCCACATAGTGCGCCAGCCCGCCGCCGTTGACGCCCACGCAGCCGCAGAACATCAATGCGTGAATGCCAGCACGGTACATCAAATTGTTGTGGTACCAGTGATTGATGCCCGCGCCGATGATGATCGTGCACTTACCCTTCGTCATCTCCGCCGTGCGGCCCCATTCGCGCGCGAACCGGATCAGCGTATCCCGTCCCATGCCGGTATACTTTTCCGACCAGGCCGGAGTGTAGGGAGCGTTTTCGTCGTTGTAGTCGGCCGGGTACTGCCCTTCGAGACCTCGGGGCACGCCGTACTGCGCCATCATCAGATCGAAGACGGTGGTCACGGTGACCGTCGAGCCGTCTGCGGTGGTGATGCGCTTGACGGGAACGCCGCGCGTGAGAACAACTCCTTCGCCGAAGTCATCAAGCGTGACCTGTTCGACGCCGTCGTTGTCGTCGAGAAAGGTCAGCGCCGGGCGAATTTCACTCTGATCGAGTCCGTCCTTAAGCAGGAGATTCCATTTCCCTTTGTGCCCCTTCCCCCCGTGTTTCGCCCAGCGAAAACCGACGCTGCCCATCGGCATCTTCGGACGGCTCTCCTTCTCGTCCCACATCAGGAACTGCCAGTCGCCGTTTTCGACTGCCCCATAGTGTTCGAGCCGGTTGGCCCGCAGCAGACGCCCCGGACGGAAGGCATCGCCTTCCTGCTCATCGAGAACAATGAGGAATGGCGTGTCGCTGAATTTGCGGAGATAGTCGGTGAAGTAGGGAGTCTGCTTGTCGTGATGAAACTCCTTGAGCAGGACGTGATTCACGGCCATCCACCAGGCGCCGTCCTGTCCGGCGTTCAGGGCTATCCATTCATCCGCGTATTTCGAAACCTGGCTGAAGTCCGGAGAGAAGACCCACATCTTCGTGCCGTTGTAACGCGCCTCGGCGGCGAAGTGGCAATCGGGCGTGCGGGTCATGTTGAGGTTTGCGCCCATCACCGCGAGCAGCTTGGAGTTGAACCAGTCGGCGGATTCGGCCACGTCGGTCTGCTCACCCCAGGTCTCGGGCGAGGCGGGAGGAAGATCGCAATACCAGTCGTAGAACGACAACGAGACGGCACCCATCAGCTGCAGCATGCGCGAGCCGCCGGCGTAACTGATCATCGACATCGCTGGAATCGGCGAAAACCCCGCAATGCGGTCCGGACCCCACTTCTTGATCGTGTAAATATTGGATGCGGCGATCAGCTCGACGATCGAGTCCCAGTCGATGCGCCGAAATCCTCCCTTGCCCCGGGCGCGCTGCCATCTGGCGCGCGCCTCGGGGTTTTCAACGAGCGACTGCCAGGCTTCCACCGGATCCTCGTGCTGGGCTCGGGCCTGCTTCCAGAGGTCGAGCAGGGCCCCGCGCGCATAGGGATACTTCACGCGCAGGGGGCTGTAGATGTACCACGAAAACGAAATGCCGCGCTGGCATCCGCGAGGCTCATAGGGGGCAAGCCGGCCTCGAGCGCGGGATAGTCCAGGCCCTGCATCTCCCAGGTGACGATGCCGTCCTTGACGTAGATCTGCCAAGTACAGCCCCCGGTACAGTTCACCCCATGCGTGCCGCGGACGATCTTGTCGTGCTGCCAGCGATTGCGGTAAAACTCCTCCCACTCACGGAGTTTCGGATTATGCTGGTCTTTGATCCAAACCAGAGCGTCGTTGGTTTTCATCGTTTTACCTTGCGGCTCCTTGGCGCTCGACGAGCGCTGCGCGAACCCCGCGGAAACGGCCTTTCCAGATCGCGTCAAAGACGGCCAGTGTTAGAATCATGCCGCCGAGAGAGAGAAAAAAAATTCGAAAGCGCCACCGTATCGTCCTCGCCCCCCTGCTTGGCCGTGTCTTCAAAGAAGGCCAGCAGGGCCAAGATCTCATCCTGTTCGAGCGTATGGCCTCCGAACAAAGGGCTCATCGTCGGCGTAGCCGGGGCGAACAGCCAGGCGCCCATATTCTTTCGCCCGCCGAGACGTTCGTAGACTCGTGTCAGATCGGGGCCGAGCCGCCCCCCGCTCAAGCTGTCGAGACCGCGGACGGTGTGGCAGGCCAGGCAGGCAGAACCTCGGTTGGCGAGCTTGCGGGTTCCCCGAAAGATCGCCCTGCCCAGCGCGATGTCGGTGGCGTTGAACGGCCGGCCGCTAATCTGAAGCCCCTTGAACTGTGAATCCTCTGCGGCGGACTCGGTCTCGATCAGACTCAGCAGCGCTTCGGCTCGCTCCGCGGTCATCCCAGATACGGTCGGCATCACGACACGCCGCGAATCTTCGTAGATTTGCTGGGCGTAGGCGTCGCCGCTTTCAATCATCGAACGGGGATTGAGCAGGAACCGGACGAGCCAGTCGCGGTCGCGGCGTTGATGGACGTTCCGCAGATCAGGATCTGTCAGGCGGCCGCCGCCAATCGTGTGGCAGCTCATGCAGTTTTGGCGAAAGAACGGGCCGGCCTCTTGACCGCGCACCGTTGTCGGCGCCACCAACAGAACCACTATGATCATCCAGAACAAGAGCCTATATCGCGAGATCATCGTTCTTCGCCTCTGCGTCGTGATTCGCAGGGCAATTGTCTTGCCAGATGGCCATGCGTACCGTCTCCGGCGGTGTGAGCCCATAAAAAGAGTGCTCCGCGGCAATGGCGGCGACTTAGGCGACGGTCCAGGCCGGGTTCGTGAGTTATTTCGCTCGATGATGGGGGTTTTGGCCCAGTATTTCTTAAGCTCTAGCGACGCTTATCGGTTGCCAATTAGTTGTCTTTAGACGTTGCGGCATTCTGTTGCCAAACCTTTACGTATGCAGCAGAAACGTCGCTGTCCTGAGCTTCAACGAAGATTTGGCTCCAGTTGAGGGAGCTTCGGCGGGAGCAGGGCCACTCGCGGGAGCGGAAGCTTTTGTAGCGCACCGGCGGCTTGAGGGAAGGCCTGCCCGGCGGAGGGAACAGGATGTTTTCGATCTCCAACTCCGGGTTCTTGTTGCCCGGAATCCGGATCACGTAATCCGCTCCGCGCTATTCCAGCGCCTCGCGGATCTCCGGCTTGGCGAAAGCGGCATCGGCGCGGAACGTCACTCGTCTGCCTTCGGACTTTTGGCGCTCGATCTCGGGCAACAGCGCCTTGCGTGCTTTCAAACCTGTACAAATAGAGGTGTCCGAGGCAGTCGAAAGGTTGGTGAAAGAGACTATCAATCGGATATCTGGGAGTATTTCCGCGGAGGTTTTGACCGCGGCGGCCTCCGGGATTGCTTTGCGAGTTCGTTATGGGGTAGCGTGTGTGTTCGGAGCGGACAATCAATGGCTCGTGCGGCCGAAACGGAAACAACAGCACTCCTATCGAGAATTCGGCTCTTTTCGGAGCTTTCCGAACAAGAGCGGGAGGCCGTAGCCGCGCGCGCGGTTCGCAAGTCTTTTTCCGCCGGAGAATGTCTTTTTCTGGAGGGCGAAGCCTGCCGCGGAATGTATTTGCTCGGCGAAGGATCTGTGAAGATTTTCAAGTCCTCGGCATCGGGCCGCGAGATTTTGCTGACGATGCAAACCGCACCATGCAGCATTGCCGAGATACCGGTGTTTGACGGAGGCGAGTATCCGGCCTCGGCGGTCGCCGTCGGCCAAGTCACGGCCCCCTTGATCTCGAAGCAAGATTTCCGGGCGCTCTGCCGGCAGCACCCGGATTTGGCCTTGAAAGTACTGGCGATGGTCGGCAAGCGGCTGCGCGGATTGGTGTCGATGCTTCATCAGGTGACCTTCGGGGGCGTGCGCCAGCGCCTGGCGCGCACCTTGCTGGATTTCGAGCAAAAGAGCGGAGGTTCGCCGTTTCGCTTGCCCGAGACTCATCAGGAGCTTGCGCTGCGTTTGGGTACGGTGCGCGAGGTGATCACGCGGAACTTGCGGCGGTTTCAGTCACAAGGGCTGATCCGCGTTGAGAATCGCGAGGTGCGCATCGAGAACGCCGCTGGCCTTCGTCGCGAAGCCGAGACGGAGATGCGTTAGCCCGCTTTTCTCACCACGTGGCCCGGCGAAGTGGAGGGGCGAAGTGCGTGAGAGGCCCGTCAGCACGGAGCGCGATTTCGGGACCCGGTGCCTCGTTTAGTCCGCCACGGCCAATGCCATGCCCCCGGCTCCAGCGTCAGCCGCGCCGCTGAGCTGGCCGGTCCGCTCGTCGATCGCGATCGCATGCACTAGCGCCAGAGCGCCATGGCTGTTGGGCAGCCGAACGATGGGGTGTTTCGGGCGAACCGCGGCGCAGACCGATTCGGGGATGCGCGCCTGGCAATAGATCGTCTCGCCCTGGCAGTCAAAACGCGGGGCCAGCACGGCTTCGGTCAATGTCATGCCGAAATCCAGCCGGTTCAGGATGACCGACAAGACGGCGGTGATGATGCGGGTTGCGCCGGGAGCGCCGATGACGAGAACGGGTTTGCCGTCCTTGGCAACGACCGCCGGCGTCATGCCGGTGGTGCGTCCCTTGCCCGGCGCGATGCTGTTGGGGTGGCCGGCATGGGGATAGAAGTTGAGCATGGAGTTGTTGTGCATGAACCCCAGCCCGGGCGGGATGACGCCGGAAGACGAGCCCAGCGAGTGCGTCAGCGAAACGCAATTGCCCGCGCGGTCGGCGACGCAGACCTGGGTGGTGTCGGGGGACCCGGTGGGAATTCGCGGCGCGTCAAAGGGTTTGCCCGCATCGATCAGCTCCCGCCACTCTTGCGCGCGTTGTTTTGAGACCATCCACTTGAGCGGCACGTCCGCGAATCGCGGGTCGGCCATCAGGCGGTTACGGTCGGCGAAGGCCGCCTTCATGGCCATCGAAACCAGGTGGATGTAGTCGGGTGCATTATGGCCCAACCGGGCGAGGTCATACCCTTCGAGAATGTTCAAGATGGCGGCCAGCGTGGGCCCGCCATGGGGGGGCTGGGTGGTCTCGATGGTATAGCCGCGATAGGAAGTGACGACCGGGGGCTCGTCGCGGACTGTGTAGCGGGCGTAGTCCTCCGCGGTGACGAAGCTGCCGTGCTGGGCCAGGTCGGCGGTGATTTCGGCGGCGAGATCTCCCTGATAGAAATCGCCGGCGCCACCCACGGCCAGCCGCCGCAGCGTTTGGGCGTAATCGGGGTTGCGGATCGTGTCGCCCGCCGCCGGGGGTGCGCCGTCTTCGCTCAAATAGATACGGGCGGCCTCGGCGGTGACACGCAGCTTCTCGCGCAGTGGCGCGCCTTCGTAGTAGGCCGCATCTTCCCTCCATCGCGCGGCCTGGTGTGAGCTGACGATCCATCCTTCGCTGGCCAGCTCGATGGCCGGCGCGATGAGGTCCGCCCAGGGTTTCGTGCACCAGCGGGCATGGATCGCCTCGAATCCGCGAATGGCACCAGGCGTGCAGATGGATGTATAGCCGTCTTCGTTGACGCGGTCTTTGAGGAAGAATCCCCAGCCTCCGGGGTTCGGTCCAATGACGATGTCTTCCCACATCTGGGGCCGCGTTTTGGAGCCCGCCAGAGCGGGCGCATCGAGAATCGGTTGCGCCGCGGTCGTTCCCGCCGTCCGGCTGGTCATCAGCATGTAGCCGCCGACGCCACACGAGTGCGGATCGATCACGCCCTGCGCGAAAGCGCAGGCCAGCGCGGCATCGAACGCGTTGCCGCCCCCGGCGAGCACCTGGGCGCCGACTTCAACGGCGTCTGGTTGGGGAGCGACGATCATCCCTTTCATCTAAGAGATCTCCTCTTGGAGGCTACGAGCGCCGGAGCTGCACATTCCGGCAATGTAAAGGCGGTGATGCAGCCGCGCGGGGCGAATTGAGACAGCGGCAAATCGCGCCCCCGATATCTCCGCCGCCTCCGGTTACGGCTATGATCTGATCGCTGAAATCACGGGACATGGCTGATTCTCGCTGCTCTGAAAGCACCGATTATCTCACGCCCGGCCGGGCGGAGGTTTCCTCACTTCACCCGATGCAGCCGGGGGCGAGGCGGCGGGTCGCCGGAGAGCACCGTGGCCCGCTACTGCTGCCGCGCGGCTTGCGTTGATTGCACTGTGCTTTTTTCGGAGGAAAGCGGGCTTTCTTCGGAGGAGGCCGTGCTTTTTTCGGAGGAAGCAGGGGTTTTTCCAGAGGAAGCACGGGTGAGATGGATCATGAACGGGGTGACTTCGAACGGCATTTTGTCGCGTGCCGAGACCAGCGCCACGGGCTTGGTCTTGATCAGCCGGAGTTTGCTGGTCCAGGGATCGAGATGGATCCGCGAGCCCAGGGGCAAGGCCGCGATTTGTTCGAGCTTGTCATCGTCGAGTTCCGGCGTCTCGCCGGCCAGTTCGCTCAGACGCAGCAGGTGATCGCCGGCGGTGAGCTGATTGCCCAGGTTGGCCCGGATCAGATTGGGCAGCGCCGGCGCGTGTGCGGCGAGTGCTTTGAGGAAGAGTCTGGCATTGGCCAGTTCTGCTTTGTAGGGCGACTTGGACAGGATTTCGACCGCCTTTTCCCCGGCCGCGTCCATCTCCGCCTTGCCGCGCTCCAAACGTAAACCGCCGAGTAATTCTTCGTCGGAAACCATGGTGAGATCGCTGAAGGCATACATGGTCTCGGTCTGATGCCCGAGCGCGATGTGGGCCAGCTCGTCGGCCAGCACCATGGCCAGACTAGCCTCGTCGGGCAGCACATCTATCAATCCGCGGCTGATGACGATCGACTGGCCGATCGAAAAGGTTTCCAGCGGCGTGGTGAGCAGCACCCTGCATTCGATTTCGAGAGAAATGTCATTGGTCGCCGCCAGGTTCCCGACGACCGTGTTGAGGACGGGGTCGACATCGCTTTTGGGAGCCAGAAGGCCGCTTCGCTCAAGCCGGTGCATGACGTTTTCTTCGGCCTGGCGAGTCCACGAGCGCTGGCTCTCGAGCGGAGTCACATCCTTCGCGCTGGTTTCATCTTCCACCGGCTGCTCGGCGGTGACCAGGATCTCGGTCAGCTCCTGCAACTTGCTGTTTTTGAACGCCTGGTAGCCCCAAACTCTCGACTGCCCTTTGAACCGAATCTCCTGGCCCAGAGGGCCAATCTCCCCGGCGTCCTCCACGTACACGAAGGAAGGAACCCAAACTCCCGGCGCCACGTTCGTGCGCCAGCTATCGAAGTGGAAGAACAGAGCCGCGGCCTCGCTCAGCGTGTAGGTGCCATTGAAACGAACGATGTGATACTGCTGGTCTTCCACCCAGATGCGCCCGACAAAGCGCCCCGGCTCGCTATCGGGGCGGGGTCTTACATCAAAGACCAGGCAGCGCACGTCACCGAGAAACTCCCGCCGGACGTATTCAAACTCGTAGGTCTGTCGGTCGAAGCCCTGGGCGTCGGGCAGCAGCATCTGGACGAATCCCTCGGGGAGGAGATAGTTCTTGGGTGATTTTTTCTTTCTGGACCGGCGGGACGATTTCTTGTCACCGGGCCGCCAGGACGATTTCTTGTTGCCCTGCCGGCGGGACGATTTCTTGTTGCCGGGCGGCCGGAAAGCCTCGCTCAAGAAGAACGGCGTGAAGCGGACGGCATCGCGGCCGAGTTCCACTGTTCCGACCATATAGTGATCGCGGCTCGGGATTGCGCGCGCATCGGATGGATCGGCCATCTCTTGGAGATAGGTTTCCATCACCGGCCTGTAGTCTTGGGCCGCGGTGAGAAAACTTTGCTCGTTGCGAATAATGCGCTCGATGAGCTGGTCCACGACATCGACGCTCTGAGCGCGGGCTAGCGGAGCGGCGCATAGAACGGCCGCGGCGATGGTTCCGCCCATATATTTCATGCGGTGCATTTTTCTCCTAGCTGGATTGTTACCACGGGCTAATAGGCGAGTTGAAAACGGATCTGTACGCTGGCGGCGAAGTCCACCGGCCGGCCGCCGCGGCGGGCTGGTTCGAACTCGATGGCTTCCGCCGCCCTGACGGCGTTCTGGTCGAGGCCATGGCCCAGTCCTTGGACGACGCTCAAAACTCTGACCACGCCAGAGGCCTCGAAGATGACCTTGAGGACGACCTGGCCTTCGATGCGAAGTGCGCGTGCTTCGGCCGTGTAGCGGGGACGCGGCTTGTTGCGGATCCGCAAGTCTGCCGGGCGCAGCCTCCCTTGCCGGGGCGAGGGTGCCGCGGCCTTGGCTTCGGCCGCGACGACGGCAGCGAAGCCGGCTTCGGCGACGGGCCGGCGCACCACGGGCCGCGAGGCGGTGTGCGTCACGGCGCCGAATGCCGCTGTTCCGGCGGCTCGGCTCTGGCCCGCGGAGCGGCGCCGCCCTGGCCCTCCCGCTTGCGCCGCCCGGAAACCGGCAAGGCCGGGCGGCTGTGGTCGCGGCGCACTAGAGGCCCGGCGAGTGCCGGGGTCCAGGGACGCGAAGCCGGCCAGTTGCCATTGGGGCGGTTGGGCGGCGTCGGGACGGCGCGCCACGGCGGCGCTCAGTACGCCGGTCCTCACCAGGGGACGCGTTGCTTTGGGAGGAGAGAGCACCATCGGCAACTCGGCCGCTACCCGGCGGACGGGCGTCGCCGAGACCGCCGCGATCGAAGGCGGCTCTTGCCGCAAGGCCTCGGGTTCGGGCGCGCGCGGCAGGGCAGGGGGCGGAATCGAGGCCCGCTGCCCTGCCGCGCGGCGCTGGGACTGCTTAGGCTGCTTAGACTGAATTGGGGGCTGGCGAACTCTCGGCGGCTCGGGCGCCGTGAGTGGAACGTAAAGCGGCATGGCCACGAAGGATTTCGTCAACCGAATCGTCTCCGGCGCCAGCGTTGAGGTGAGCACGGCGGCCGCCAGCGCGGCCAGATGCAGAGCGGCGCTCCAGCCAAACGAGCCGGCATCCCGCCGAGGACGGGGATTCGTGCTTTCAAACATACGGATGCAACGCTCCTTTGTCTTGCTTCTCTCTTTGCTTCACGGTTGCATCAGGAACCTTTGCCTCGGGTCCGCTGATGCTCTTGGCGACAGGTGGCCGGTATAGAGCTTATCGGCCGAACCAGAGACCCGTGTTAGCGCGCTCCCGGTGCCGGAAGTCCCGTGCTGGAATCCCCGCGCCCGAATCTCGCCGCAAGTTGACGACGACGGCAGCCGGATCACGTGAATTGACAAATTTCCATACCCGGGGTAGGGTAAAAGCAGTGAAGGCGCGTTCTATATCGTGTTTTGTCGCTCTGGCAGTAGTGGCTCTATTGCTGGGGCCACCCTGCATGCAGCTGATTGCGGCGACCGTCCATTCCGGACACGCTTGCTGCAAGACCGAGAAGGCCCCGGCGCCGTTGTCCAAGCCTGGCGACTGCAAGATTCGCTGCGAGACGGCTTCGGCCGGTGTGGTGGTTCCCTCGCAGGACCTTGAGCCGCTGTTTGCTTTCCGGGGCGAGACTGGTTTCGACTTGGCGCTTGCTTTCGGACGCAGCCAGGTCATTCCCCGGCCAGAGGCTGCGCCGCTTCGTCTACTCTCCCCGCTCTACCTTCAGCACGTCTCTCTCCTGGTCTAGTCCTATTGCCCCGACGCGTTTGGGCGTCTTAAGGCCTCGGTTCGCCCGCGGCCTGCCCGCAACGCTAGTCCTCTCTCCGGCTTCGACTGGCGGAGGCGCGCGTTGCGCTAGCACTGGACCAGAACCAGCCCGACTTACGAGTCAACCGTTCCTACAGGAGGGAGATGTGATGATCCGATTTCTTACCGCTCTGCTGATCGCCGCGACGGCCTTCGGGCAGAGTTTCGCCACCGGCGGCGACCAACGTCTGGAGAGCTACATCGCCGAGGCGCTCGAGAGGAATCCCGGCATCCGGGAATCGTTCTCCCGTTACAACGCCGCCCGCCAGCGGCTCCCGCAAGTGAGCGCCCTGCCCGACCCCGTGCTTGGCGTTACGCAATACGTGCGTTCGCCCGAGACCCAGGTCGGTCCCCAGACGACGATGTTTGGAATTTCCCAAAAATTCCCCTGGTTCGGCAAACGCGGCGACAAAGAAAAGATCGCCGCCAAGGAAGCGGCCGTCGCCGGGCAGCGGCATGAAGCCGTGAAGGCGGAAGTCGCCCGGCGGCTCAAGATCGCCTACTACAATCTGGCTTACCTCGACCAAGCCACCGCCGTTACGGGCGAAGATCTGGAACTGCTTAGACACTATGAAACGCTGGCGCGGGCGCGTTACTCCCAGGGAGTGGGTCTGCAGCAGGCGGTGATCAAGCTGCAGGCCGAAATTACCCGCGACCTCTCGCGGCTGGAAACCTTGAAACGGCAGCGGGTGGACGCCGAGTCGGTCCTCAACGCCCTGATGGACCGGCCCGTCGATCGGCCGCTTCCGGAAGTCGAGTTTGCCGCCCGACCTTCGGTTCGGCTGGAGCTGGACAAGCTCTACGCGGCGGCCCGCGCGAGGCGACCCGAAATCCAGGCCGCGTTCTTGCAGATCGAACGGGAGGAAAAGAGCATCCAGCTTGCGCGGCGTCAGGGGTGGCCCGATGTCACCCTGGGCGCCGGCTTTGTGAATGTGGCCGGGCGCAGCGACCTGATCGCCAGCGCGCCGCGACCGCCGGGGGAAGGTAAGAACGTCTACAACTTCTCGGTCGGCGTCAACCTTCCGATTTTCCGGCGCAAGTATAACGCGGGCGTGCTCGAAGCCACCGAGACCTTTCTGGCCTCCAAGCAGCGCTACCGCGGTCTGGCGAACGAAATCGATGTTTCGATTCGTTCGATCGGATACCGGATCGAAACCCTCGATCAACAGATATCCCTGTTTGAAAGCGCGCTTCTGCCCCAGGCCGGCCAGGCGTTGCGGTCGAGTGAAGCCGCCTATGCGACAGGAATGGCCAGCGTTCTCGAACTGCTCGACAGCGAGCGGATTCTGCTCGACGTGCGGCTAGGTCTGGCGCGGCTGCGCGCTGATTATATGAACGCGCTCGCTGAAATGGAACGCGCCATCGGTTCGGCGTTTCCCGAGGTGACATCATGAACCATCCATCGAAAGTGATTGCTGTCGGAGTTAGCACCTTCCTGCTCGGCCTCGCTCTGCCGGTTCTGCTGATTTGGAACCCGGGGGGCTGGCAGTGGGCGGAAGATCTCGGCGGGCGCGAGACGCAGCCCGGCGCCGCGACGACCCAGAAGTCGAAGAAGCAGTTGTGGACCTGCGCCATGCATCCGCACATCCTCAAAGAGGAGCCAGGGCCTTGCCCCATCTGCCAGATGCGTTTGACCCCGGTCAGGGACTCCACCGTCCCGGCGGAGGTGGCGGGCGGATCGGGCGAAGCCGAAAAGCCGGCCGGGGAACGCAAGATCCTCTACTGGCGCGCGCCCATGGAACCGAACTTTACGAGCGACCAGCCGGGCAAGTCTCCGATGGGCATGGACTTGATTCCCGTCTACGAGGAAGACGCGATTGCGCCGGGCGCGGTGCGGGTCGATCCGGGGTTCACGCAGAATTTCGCGGTGCGAACGGCGGTTGCCGAGCGAGGTTCGGTCTCGCTGGATATTCGTACGGTCGGCGTTCTTAGCCACAACGAGAAGGACCTTGTCTCGGTTAATACACGGTATGAAGGCTGGATTGAGAAGGCATTCTACAACAATATCGGCGAGGCGGTGAAACGCGGCGACCCCCTGTTTGAAATCTACAGCCCGCAGCTCGTAACGACGCAGAAGGAATATCTGGCCGCACTTGACTATGTGGAAAAGTTGTCCGGCTCGGCGTACCCGGAGGCGGTGGAACGCGCCCGTTCACTGCTCGAATCGTCGGTCGAGAGAATGCGCTATTGGGATGTGACCGCCGAGCAGATCGAGCAGCTCAAGTCCACCCGGCAAGTGAGGCGCACGATCACGGTCTACTCGCCGGCTTCCGGGCTCATCATTCACAAGATGGGCGATTCGCTCGAAGGCATGCGGCTGACTCCAGGCATGACCGTGCTTAAGCTGGGGGATCACTCGAAGCTGTGGGTCGAGGTCGAGTTGTATGAACATCAAATCCGTTACGCCCGCGTGGGACAGCGGGTACGGGTAGAAGTCGATGCCTTCCCGGGCCGCGCGTGGCGGGGCAGGATTGACTTTTTCGACACGGCCGTGGACCCGAAGACACGAACGCTCAAGGCCTATGTCGAGGTCGACAATAAGGAGCACCGACTGCGCCCCAAAATGTTTGCGAATGTGCTGATTCGCCTTCCCGGTTCGGCGTCGTCGGTGCGCGTGCCTAGCGAAGCTGTTCTGCATAGCGGTGAGCGGGCGGTTGTGATCGTCAAGAAAGCAGACAACATTTTTGAGCCCCGAGAAGTTGAACTGGGAGCCGAGGCGGGCGGGCAGCAGGCCGTGCTATCGGGTGTGCGGGCCGGCGAGATCGTTGTCACGTCGTCGCAGTTTCTGATCGACTCGGAAAGCAATCTGCGGGCGGCCATTACCCGTATGCTGGACAAGCGCGCCGCGCAGGGTGATCCAGCGCAGGGTAAGCCGCCACCGATGATGCCCGGCGGAGAGAAGGAGCATGTTCACTGATGCTCGCCCAACTCATCGCATGGTCGATTCAGAATCGCTTCCTGGTGGTTCTAGCCACCCTCGCCGTCGCCGGGGCCGGTGTTTACAGCGTCGCCAATACGCCTCTCGACGCCATTCCAGATCTCTCCGACGTGCAGGTCATCATCTACACCGAGTACCCGGGCCAGGCTCCCCGCATTGTGGAGGACCAGATTACGTATCCCCTGACCACCCAGATGCTGGCCGTTCCCTTCGCCAAGATCGTGCGCGGCTATTCTTTCTTTGGATTTTCGTTCGTCTACATCATCTTCGAAGACGGCACGGATATGTACTGGGCCCGCTCCCGTGTGCTCGAATCCCTCAACTACGCGGCCGGACGGCTGCCCGAGGGCGTCACGCCCGCGCTGGGGTCCGACGCCACCGGTGTCGGCTGGGCCTTCATGTACGCTCTCAAGTCCGACCGTCACGACTTGGGAGAGCTGCGCAGCCTGCAAGACTGGTTTCTCAAGTACGAGTTGTCGAGCGTTGCGGGCGTCTCGGAAGTCGCCAGCATTGGGGGATTCGTCAAGCAATATCAGATTACCGTCGACCCGAACAAGCTGCGTTCCTACAATATCTCGATTTCGAAGATCCGAAACGCGGTCCAGCGAAGCAACCGCGACGTGGGCGGGCGGTTGCTGGAAATCGCCGAGAAAGAGTTCATGATCCGCGGGCTGGGCTACATCCGCTCGCTCGACGACATTCGCCGCATCTCGCTGGGTGTCAGCGCCAGCGGCACGCCGATTCTGCTGGAGGATGTCGCCCGCGTGGGCATCGGCCCCGATATTCGCCGCGGCATCGCGGAATGGAACGGCGAGGGCGAAACCGTGGGAGGCATCGTGGTCGTTCGCTACGGCGCCGATACGCTGCAGGTCATCAAGGATGTCAAGGCTAAGCTCGAACAGATCAAGCCCGGACTGCCTGAAGGCGTCGAGATCCTCGTCGCCTATGACCGCTCGTCGCTCATCGAAAGAGCGATCGAAAGCCTCAAGGGCAGCCTGCTGCAGCAGTTCCTGATCGTGGCCCTGGTCAGCGTTCTCTTTCTCGGGCACCTGCGAAGCGCGCTGGTGGCGATCATCATCTTGCCCATCGGCATCCTGATGGCGTTCATCGTCATGTACCTTCAGGGAATCAGCGTCACTATCATGTCGCTAGGCGGAATTGCGGTGGCCGTCGGTACGATGGTCGATGCCGGCATCGTGATGGTCGAGAACGCCCACAAGCATCTCGAACGCGATCGCGGCAAGAAAGAGCACTGGCAAATCATTCTCGACTCTTCCAAAGAAGTCGGCCCGGCGCTGTTCTTTTCGTTGCTGGTGATTACCGTTTCGTTCCTGCCGGTGTTCACGCTGGAGGCGCAAGAGGGCCGGCTCTTCAAGCCCCTGGCGTTCACGAAAACCTACGCCATGGCGGCCTCGGCGTTCCTGGCCGTGACCTTGGTGCCGGTGCTGGTCGGCTATTGGGTGCGGGGGCGGATTCTTCCCGAACAGCGCAACCCGGTCAACCGTTTGGTGATCGCGATCTATCGCCCCGTGCTGGAGTTCGCGTTCCGTTTCCGCTGGCCGGTTCTGATGCTCATGGTGCTGGCGCTGGCGGTCACCCTGATCCCTTTCTCGCAGCTCGGCTCGGAGTTCATGCCGCCTCTTTGGGAGGGCGACCTGCTCTACATGCCGACGACGCTGCCGGGAATTTCCATCACCAAAGCCCGTGAGATTCTGCAGCAGACCGACAAAATCATTCGCACGTTTCCCGAGGTCGAAAGTGTATTCGGCAAGGTCGGCCGAGCCGAAACAGCCACCGACCCGGCCCCCCTGAACATGATCGAAACCACCATCATGCTGAAGCCCGAAAGCGAGTGGCGTCCCGGCATGACCCCCGAGAAGCTGGCTGACGAGATGAACGCGGCCATTCAGGTTCCGGGCCTGACCAATGCCTGGACCATGCCCATTAAGACCCGCATCGACATGCTCTCGACCGGCATCAAGACGCCTGTCGGCATCAAAGTGGCTGGTCCGGATCTGGCCGAACTCGAACGCATCGGCAAGCAGATCGAAGACGTGATTCGTAACGTGCCGGGAACGCTGAGCGTATACGCCGAACGAGTCATGGGCGGCAACTATCTCGACTTCACGATCGACCGTGAAGCCATCGCGCGCTACGGGCTGACGGTCGGCGATATTCAGGACGTGATGGAGACCGCCATTGGTGGCATGAACATCACCACAACGGTCGAGGGGCTGGAGCGGTATCCGGTGAATCTGCGCTACAGCCGCGAATTGCGGGACGACCTTCCCGCCCTGCGAGCGATTCTGGTCGCGACAGCCGGCGGCCAGCAGATCCCGCTGGGCCAGTTTGTCGATATTGAGTACGTCGTCGGCCCCCCGGGCATCAAGAGCGAAAACGCGAAGACGAATGCCTGGGTCTACGTCGATATTCGCAATATCGACGTCGGCACCTATGTCGAGCGGGCGCAAGAAGCCGTTGCCGCAAACGTAACGGTTCCGCCCGGCTACACCATCGCCTGGAGCGGTCAGTACGAATACATGCTGCGCGCGCAACAGCGTTTGCTCTATATCGTTCCGGTTACGCTACTGTTGATCTTCGTGATCATCTACGTCCATACCGGCTCCGCCGCCGAGACGCTGCTGGTGCTGGCTGGGGTGCCGTTCGCGCTTACCGGGGCGGTTTGGCTGCTCTACGCGCAGGACTACAATCTGAGCGTCGCGGTCTGGGTCGGCGTCATCGCGCTCGCGGGGCTGTATGCGGAAACGGCGATCGTTTTGTTGCTGTACTTGGATCAGTCCTACTACGAATTTCAGCAGCGGGGCCTGCTCACCGACCGCGCCAGCCTGATTCAGTCGGTCTATGCCGGTTCGGTGCGGCGCGTTCGGCCCATCCTGATGACCGTCGCGACCGACGTCATCGGTCTGCTGCCGATCATGTGGAGCACCGGAACCGGGGCCGATGTGATGAAACGTGTCGCCACGCCCCTGGTCGGCGGCATCGTCACTTCCGGCTTCACGGTCCTGGTCATCTATCCGGTCGTCTACTACCTGTGGCGTTCCCGCGGTCTGCCCAAGGGCCGGCCGTTCACGGGATTTCGAACTCTCAAGGAGACATCATGAAAGCCAAGCTTCTTCGCCTTATACTGATGGGCCTACAGATTGGCCTGATGGGCCTGATGGGCGCTCCCGGGTGCCTTGCGGAAACGAGTTTCGACGTTGTCCTCAAGAAGAAATTCTGGCCCGACGGCCACGGCGTCCTTGTGGTCAGCGATGACGCGATCGAATTCCGGACCCACGACGATAAGAACAGCCGCCGCTGGAGCTACCAGGATATTCAATATTTCGACCGCGTCAGCAGGCAGGAAATCATCCTGCTCACCTACGAGGACAGCGGCTGGAAACTCGGCCGCGACCGGCAATTTCGCTTCGTGCTGAGCGAGGGTGAGTTCACTGCCGCCCTATTCGACCAGGTCAGCCGCGGGATCGGACGGCCGGTTACCAATCGCGTTTTCGAGGTTAGCGGAGCGGTGGAAGCCGAACTGCCCGTCAAGCATCTGCATGCGCTGGGAGGCTGCGAAGGGACCTTGCTGTTTACGAAGAACGAAGTTTACTACCGAACCAGCCACGCCCGAGACGCCCGTCAGTGGCAGCTTCGGCGCGATGTCGATTCGGTTTGGAGCCACGATCGCTACCATCTCGAGCTGCATGTCTACGACAATAACCGCAGAGAGTTCAGCCGCGCGAAGGTCTACAAATTCGATCTGAAGCGGCCGCTCGACGCCGAATGGTATCGCGGCCTCAAGCTGCGGCTCTATGAACTCAACGCCCGGGAACGCTCGCCTATTGGGAGATAGCCCGCAGCTCGGGCAGCGTCATGATCGAGCCGCCGTTTTCCGCGGCGAACGCCCGCGCTTCCGCCGCGCTGGTAAAGGCCAGCGCGCTCGGCGAACAACGGTCGAAATCGAGATGGCTCGGCGAACGGTCCCTTGTCACCAGAGGAGCATGGCGCAGGCAGTGATTGACCGAACTGCCCACGACCAGCAGCGCCTCGCCCGGCGAGAGCACCTCGTGGGAGCGGTGGTGGGTGAGTTCGACGACTTCGACTTTCTTGCCGGTCTGGCGTTCCTCGGCGAGCGCGCACGCCGGACAGCAGTAGATCTCACGTTCCCCGTCCCGCTCGGCAATGGCCCGGCTACTAGCATGAATCGGACGCCCGCACGCCCGGCACCCGGACGTTTCGTCATACCGCATCATGCGCCAGCCGGCATAAAGCAGCCCCAGCGCCGCCACGACGACGATGAGACCGCCGATCGCTCTACTTCTCACCGGCATGGCCCGGTTATTTCACCCTGAGCATAGGACTCACCCTGACCATAGCAGGCCAGGTGGCTGGCCTGAACAAGAGGGGTAGTGCGGGGGCAAGGAAGGCGTCTGGTGTAGCCGCCTTCTTTCAATACACCTGAACCGCTGGTGCGGTTTGGCGGCGACGGGGCCGCGCGAGAGCCTCGCCACAGGAGTTCGAATCGGCATCCGGGCAGAGCATCGGCGGGTGAGGCCAAGAGAACTTGTGTTGCTGAGGGAGGGGGTTGCTGGGTTCCCCTGGCCTCATGATCCCCGCCGATTTCCTGTGACGCCACCGCCCGGTCTTTCCGATCCCGTGGTGGAATGAAACCCCAACCCCCGGGAGGCCCGCCAAATCAAAAACTCAATGCGCCGGATGTCCTCCGCGCCGCCGGAGGCGCCGGATGAGCACTTCCCGCCAGCATCGCGACCGCCGGAAGAACGACTCAAGCGCCGACACCGCCCTATAGGCGCCTCCAATGAGAACCACCGGCACGGCCGCCAAACCGGCGATGGCCAGGATCGCTACCACGAGGTCCACCTCCATGGAGCACCTCCATCGTGCGACCGACTGTTATCCACGAATATTTGTTGCACGCCAGACACCACACCGTAACCCTCAGTGATAGAACATCTTACGGTTTTCTTCCCCGTGTCTGAGATCTTCTAGTCGAGTGAGATCCCCCAGGGTCCGTGCGGCATTCGGCCCAATCGAGTGGCTGGAGAGGCCATGACGATAGATCCTCACCATGGACCCGGCAGAAACCCGGTAGCGGGTCAGTCGCCCAGAATTCTGTCAGCCCATGTGGGCCATAGTCAGCGGCAGATCAAATCATCTAGGGGCCGCTCAGGGGAGAAAAGGTGTAGCACCACGCTTCTCCTTCCACAACGGTTTCCCCGGTCTGGCGGGTCACCTTGATCTTCAGTTGTGTGACCGGCTTTGTTTGATGAATGCTCACGATCTCGGCCTCCCCTGTTATCGTGTCTCCAATAAAGACCGGGGCCGTAGACTTCCAGTTCTGGCTTAGGAACATCGTGCCGGGACCGGGCATGTCCGTGGCTACGAGCGCGTTCAAGATCCCGGTCGTCAGTCCCCCTTGTACAACGAGACGTCCGAACTTCGTCTTCGCGGCAAAGGCTTCGTCGAAGTGCGGGGGATTGTGATCACCCGTGATCTCCGCATACTTCCGCACGTGCTCTTTGGTGAGTGTCAGGCTGCGCGCGGCCTTCTGTCCGACAACTAGATCCCTGGGTGGCTCCCAAAAAACCGGCTCGGTTCCGTATTGGAGATCTACTGGTTGCGCCCGGCCATAACGCCGCCGTCTACGTCCCAAATTGCACCTGTTACCCAGCTCGCATCGTCCGAAAGAAGACACATGATGACCGATGCGACATCTCTGGGTTTTCCGATGCGCCCGATGGGGTGAAAATCGTTGAAGCCTTGGAGGGTCTCGTGAATCTCGTCGGGTTGGATGAAGGCGCCGTAGATCGGGGTCTCCACGACGGCCGGTGCCACCGCGTTGACGCGAATGGCATGCTCGGCCAGCTCCATCGCCAGATACTGAGTGAAGGAATGCAGCCCGGCCTTGGCCATGGAGTATGCCGACGAAGGTGTCGCCTTAATCGCCTGATGGGCCCACACCGAGCCGATAATAACCAGTGAGCCGCCGCCGTTCGCCACCATGTTTTTCGCCACCCGTTGTGTTACAAAGAACGCAGATCGGTTGAGATCCATGTAGGCAGCATAATCCGCTTCCTTGTGGTCCAGAAAGGCTTTAGGAGAGAACACACCCGCGGCGTTGACAAGGTACTTCACATCCTTCATCTCTTCGGCGATGTAACGAATCAGTCGATCGACATCTTCCTTGCCGGTGAGGTCGCATCGGAAAGTTCGTGCGTCGTCGGGGGCATTGAACGTTTCCCGCGCGGCATCTAGTTTCTCTTGCCGGCGGCCGACTAGCGTCACGGAGGCGCCCGCTGCCGCCAGTAATCGGCCGGTCTCCAGACCCATTCCACTACTGCCCCCGAGGATCAGCGCTTGCTTGTTTGAAAAGCTCATTCTTGCTCCTTCTTTTTAGTCATCGAATCTTCAGTCATCCAAGCTGCTTTCGCCGCAATCCAACGACTTGCCGTTCACCCGCGGCCGCGCCGCGACCCTTCGGGTG
The DNA here is from genome assembly GCA_965238045.1 of Bryobacterales bacterium. Classification (GTDB taxonomy): domain Bacteria; phylum Acidobacteriota; class Terriglobia; order Bryobacterales; family UBA6623; genus CBDEGU01. The sequence continues at coordinate 232,440 of CBDEGU010000009.1, forward strand.
CAATAGCAGGTTACTCATTTCTTTCGGCTCATGCCGGCCACTTCACGGCCAGCAACACATCTTAGCGAAATTGTTCTATTCGGATCACTACTCCGGGCGATCGGTGGGTAGTCACCGTAAGCTCCCGTTGCAAGTATTCGCCGCCCCAGCGCCGTTTGCGGTCGTCGTAGAGCCACGTAGTGGCGCCGCTCGGATCGGTGATCGAGGCCCGCCGCCCCGCCGCCGACTCGAGATAGGCGACGGCTGTCTGTCTGGCCGGTGGCACTAAGGCTTTTGACGGATAGGCCATCGAGCCCGATGTTTGCTAATCTTGGATCGTTCCGAGGAGTATCCCATGGCAGCTCTTAGAATTTTCTCCCTCGCCAGTTTTCTGGCTCTCACTATGACGGGCCTGAGTTACGGCCAGGCGATGATCGGATACGGAATCAACGTCGGACGCGCCGCAGCCGCTGGAGCCGGGATCGGAGCCGTCGGAGCCGGGACCGCCGGTATTTTTCAGAATCTCAGGAAGAGTGCCAACGAGGCTTCGACCGGCAAGTCGGGCACCCGGCGGGCTTCCCGTCAGCCCCAGCCGGAATTCGAGGACACGGACCTGAGGGTGGGCACGGCCAAACCGGCGTACCAGTCGTCCCAGACGGTGAAGACATCGACCGGTATTGCCATTTCCGGGCTGACTCCCTCTGGCGCCGCTCAGTTCCACGCGACGTACGGTGAGCCGAGCGAGCCGAAACGGGCCTGGAAACGACGCCTTGAGCGCAAGCGTGAGGAGCACCGGCGCGCGGTCCTCGATGCTGCCCGCGCCGCCTCGAACGGCGCGGCGACTGGGGCTGGAGCGCCTAGTGCTGGGGCGACCGGGGCTGGAGCGGATGCAACCGGTTCCGCGCCCGGCGCCGAGACGCCTGAGCCCGCCGGGATCGCGCCCGCGGGGGAAACGGCCGCGGGCCGAGCGGCTGCTGGCACCGAAACGGTCGCGACGACCCCGGCCGGTCCCTCCGCCAGTGCTCCGGGCCAATCGGTTACGGCGTCATCGAAGGTGAGTATTGGCGAGCCGCTCACGGCAAAGTACTCTAGGACCCCGGAAGGCGAGCATACCCCGCGGCTCCCTAGTGAAAACGATCGGGCACTTGTGGATGAACTGGGCGGTATTGAAGAAGGTCTCTCGATTGAGGACCTGATCGAGCGTTTCGGAAAACCGATCGTGCAGATGGTAGGACTTGTCGCCGACGGCTATTCCGCCAAGTACGTCTTCCGAACCGCCTCCGGACGCCGATTTACCGTGTTTGCGTACGAAGGCAAGGTCATGGACGTCGTCGCCGAACCGCTGCTGGTGAGCCGCGCGGCCCGGTAGCGAGAACCCGGTACCGAAAACTAGCCGGCAACCTGGCCGGGTTTGGGTCCCTCCCAGGGGTTCTTCCCATGCCAGAGTATCCCGCGGCCCCCCCCGGTTGGGTGTTTTCCGGCGGGTCGCCGATGGTGCGTATTCCTTGCTTTTCGATTCCCCTCCTTGCGTTTGGATTCCAGGCAGCGCCGGTCCGGCGATTTATCGATAGCAAAGATGAAGAACGGAAATGCCGCCGGTCAGCGGTAAGGCTTTCACTTCGGAAAACCCGGCCGCGCGCGCTTGGGCGGTCAACTCGGCGGGCGAGAGAAAGCGGTCCACCGAACTCTGCAGGTAGGAATAGGCTCCCCCGGAACCGGAGATGGCGTTTCCCACGCGAGGCAAGATGCCGCGGAAGTAGAAAGTGAACAGCGGGCCGAGCAGCGGCGCGCTGGGCTGGGAGAATTCGAGGATCGCGAGGCAGCCTCCGGGCGCGAGCAGGCGATGGCATTCCCGCAATCCGCCGCTGTAGTTGGCGAGATTCCTAAACCCCCAGGCGATGGTAATCAAGTCGAAAGATTGGCCGGGAAGCGGAAGGTGGAGCGCGTCGGCTTCAACAAGGAGCCGGCCGGGGCCGGCAAGTTTAGATTGGGCGGCAAGTTTGGATTGGGCGGCCGCCAGCATGGGCCGGCAGAAGTCGGCGCCGAGAACAGGAGAAAACGGGGCGCGGCCAAGACGCTCCTTCTCCGAGGCGAGGGCCAGCATGAGATCGCCCGTTCCGCAACAGAGGTCGAGGATGCGCGTATCAGGCCGCGAGAGGTAAGAACGAACTTCGCGCACGAGCCGGCGCCGCCAGAGCTGGTCGACACGCAGCGACAGCAGACGATTGAGGAGATCGTAGCGCGGAGCGACGCGGCCGAACATTTCGCGAATGCGGCGCGAGGCTTCCCGTTCATCACCCGGCGCGACGCCCGCGGGTGTGGCGCCTTTGGCCATTCTGGGGGTCAAACTGGGGCTTACTTCGGGGCTCATTCCGGTGGCGCCGCTTGGCGGGCAAGTTGCCGAGCCGGGGCGGATTCGGTCGGGGCCTGGCAAGCCCGCAGCGCGGACTCGGCCGCCCGGATGACGAGGTCCCGACGCGGGTTGCTGACAACGGTAACCTGACCGATCTTGTCCGGCAAAACGAAGTGAACCCGTCCGCCGATGGTCTTCTTGTCCCCGGCGATGCGGGCCACCAACGCGCGTGCGGAGATGCCGTCGAGAGACGGAATCGGTCCGTAGCCGTCAATCAGCGCGGTGATTTCGGCGCGTTCGGAATCGCCCAACATGCCGAGCGATTCGGCGAGAAAGGCCGCGGCGATCATGCCATAGGCAACCGCTTCGCCGTGCAGCAGGCGGCAATAGCCGGTCTCGGCCTCTAGCGCATGGCCGAGCGTGTGGCCGTAGTTGAGAATGCGGCGCAGGTCGCCCTCGCGCTCGTCGCGGTGGACCACTTCGGCCTTGATGCGGACCGATTCGGCGATGATGTCCTCGATCATCTGGGGATCGCGCTCGAAGGCCTTTTCGCGGTCCTCCCGCAGGCGATCAAAAAGGCCGCGACTCCAGATGATGCCGTGCTTGATTACTTCAAACAGCCCGGAGCGGTATTCGCGATCTGGCAAGGTGTCGAGGGTTTCGGGGTCGATCAATACCAGGCGGGGCTGATGAAACGCGCCCACAAGATTTTTGCCGGCCGCAAGATTCACGCCCGTTTTGCCGCCCACAGAGGCGTCGACCTGTGCCAGCAGCGTCGTCGGAATTTGGATTACATCCACGCCGCGCATGTAGGAGGCGGCGAGGAATCCGCCGATGTCGCCCGCGACACCGCCACCTAGAGCGACCACACAGGCCAAACGATCCGCTCCGGCGGCGTACATGCGATCGGCGAGAGATTCGATCTGGCGAAGGCGCTTATTCTCTTCGCCGGATTCGAGCTGAAGGATGGCGTAGTCGAGACCTTCGGCTCCTTTTTCAAAGCGAGCGCCCTGATGTTTCCAGGCCCTGTCGTCGGCCACGACGAAGAGGCGTCTTGAGGCGGTGAGTGGCTCGATGTAGTCGCGGACGCGGCCGAGCGCCCCCCGGTCGATGACGACATCGTAGGATCCTCCGGCCGTCTCCACACCAACGCGCTGCATGCTTTTCTTGTACCATGTTTGCCGGGCCGGGCCGGTTATCGAAACGTCTTGAACTTGAACGCCGAGGCCGTCTGTTAAGATGGCCAGACAACGCGCCGTCATTCGATGAGGGCTGATATGCCTTTCCAGGAGCATGTGAAAAATGCCGAAAAGCAGACGAGATTTCGTGAAAGCCGCCGCCGGATGGGGGCTGGCCGCCGGGGCGGTATCCGCCAAGACGACGGGCGAGATCCCCAGGCGGAAGCTGGGCAAGACCGGGATGGAAGTAAGCATCGTCGGATTGGGCGGGGCCCGTTCTGGCAACCTGATGGATCACCGTCAGGCGCTCGAGACGATTCGCCGCTGCTACGATCGCGGGGTCAACTACTTTGATACGGCCGCCGCCGGAGCCTACGGCATCAGCCAGACGCGCTATGGGCTGGCCCTGGCCGATGTTCGCGACAAGATCTACTTCGGCACCAAGACCCGGCATCGCACCCGCTCCCATTCCGAACTCGATCTCAACCAGAGCCTCGTCAAGCTCAAGACGGATTATCTGGACCTCTATTAAGTTCACAACGTGATGCACGACGAAGACATTGGGTTTATCTTCGGTCCCAACGGCGTGATGGAGATGATCGAGAAGGCCAAGAAGGCGGGCAAGATTCGTCATGTCGGCGTGACGGGCCATATGGACCCGAGAGTGCTCAAGAAAGTCATCGGCATGTACGATTTCGATACCGTGCTCGTGCCGCTGAGCGTCACCGACGGGGCCAACGCGGAGATGAGCTTCGAGCGCACGGTATTGCCGCTGGCGATAGAGAAAGGCATGGGTGTGATTGCGATGAAGACGACCGGGGCCGGCGGCCTGATCGAGGGCAAGGTGGCTCCGCTTGCCGACTGCTTGAACTATGTCTGGTCACTGCCGGTCTCGACGGCGATCTTGGGCTGCACGACCGCGGGGCAGGTCGAGGCCGATGTCCGGCTGGCGTCGGACTGGCAACAGCTTGACCGGGAACGCATGGCTGAATTGCGAAAGCAATATTCCAGCGTGGATTTCGCCAAACTCGAGCCGTGGAAAGTAGATCAGCGGGCTAGAGCCGCGACGCTTCCACGCTATGTAGGGGATTGAGCTGGGCTCTTTCACGATAGGCAGAGCAGTGGCTAGAGAGCGAGGTTTTCGCGGCGGCATCGGTGTCGCTCCGGCGGCGCTCGTGCTTCTGGCGGTGCTTGGTTTCGCGCCGCTCGGAGTCGTCGCTCAGGATCAGGCGCCCAAGCGCAATCTCTTGAGCCGCGATTTGCCGCGGTGGTTCGACCTGGGTATCGAGACGCGGTTCCGAGGCGAAACTCGTTTCAATCCCGTATTTGTGGACGATCTGGATACGACGCTTGGCTTTTCGCGGCTGCGCCTGAGCGCCGGTTTCACCCCGTCGAAACGGGTACGGTTTTTCTTTCAGGGGCAGGACTCCAGGTATCGAGTCGTTTCGAAAGAACCCAATCAGAGCCTCTTGCAAAACACGTTCGATGTACGCCAGGCCTATGTTGATTTCGGCAATGATCAGGACACCTGGCGGCGGCTGCGCATGGGCCGGCAGGTCGTCATGTTCGGAAACGAAAGGTTCCTCGGCGAGCGGCGCTGGCCGAATTTCAGCCCGACCTGGGACGCCGCGATGCTGACGCTGCGAAAGGGAAAAGACCGGGTTGACGTATTTGCCATGGCCATCGTCAAGAACGACCCGTTGCGGCGGGACAGGCCCTTTCAAGCGGGCAATCTGCATGGCGCTTACGGGAAGATCGAGTCCTGGATACCAAACGCTTCTTTCGAACCGTATCTGCTTTTTTCGTCACATCCGCGAGCTGGTTTCGGCCAGGTTAGAGCGCCGGGAGGCGGCTCCTGGACGCGCGGATTTCGGATCGAGGGTGATGGGCCTGGTCCGCTGAACTATGAGGTGGAGATGGCGAATCAAACCGGCAGTGCGCCTGGCACTTCGATTCGGGCCTGGATGGGGGTTTGGCGCCTGGGCGTGGCGCCGAAGGCAGCGCCCTGGGAATCGGATGTTTCGCTTCAGGGCGAATTCGCTTCCGGAGACGACAATCCCGCCGACGGCTTGTACGGGACATTCGACCCTCTATACGGGGCCAGAAAGAAGTTCTTGGGCATGATGAACCTCATCGGTCGCCGGAACCTGAAGTCGCTGCGAACGGCCTGGGAGGCGCATCCGCGGGACAATCTCCGTTTGCGGGCGAAACTGTTTCAATACTGGCTGGCGAGCCGGCGCGACGGTCTGTATGCGATGAGTGGGCGGCGGCTACTCTCGGTTGCTCCCGGAGGCGCCGCGGCAGGCCGCATTGGCAGCGAGCTGGATTTCGAAGTGCGCTTCAAGCCGGTGACCTATCTCACCGTCGAAGCGGGCATGGGACGATTCATCCCCGGGCCGTTCGTTCGCGAGGCGAGGGGTAATCCTCCGGCTCCCCTGTTTGGATATGTTTCTCTCGACCTCAAGCTCTGAGCTGAGAGCATCGCGAACCTCGGGAACAAGGGGGTGAGCCCGGCCCGAGACCCAGGGGATCAGAGCGTAATGTCCCATTGAGCGCGATAGCGCGTATCCGCAAGGTGCGGTTCGCCGGTCTGGTTTAGGCGCAGGCGGGAGACGTCGAAAGTCAGCTTGTTGCTGTGTCCCTCGAAAAACCAGTTCACGGCGAAGGTAAACTCCTGGAGCAGATCGTCCGGCGCCGAGGTGTCGCGATCGACAAAGGCGTAACGAAAAGCGGTTTCAAGCTGCTTGGGAATCGCGGGGGCGAGGTGGTGGAAGAAGTAGCCGGCTTGCGCGTAGCTGCCCCGCAGGCGGGTTGTTCGCAGGTTCTTGTGGTCGATGATGCGCTTCCAGTGAAACTCCTGCTGGTAGGAGAATCCGCGATACTTCAGCGCGGTCTCCTCAAGATACTGGCGAATCGAGTACTGTCCTGGATCGCCGGCCGCGAATCCCTCCAGTTGTCCTCCGCCGGAACTAGAGAATCGGGTATAGCGGCCGCGGTTGCTGGCCGCGGCGAAGGCAAGGCTTGCGGCCGGTTTTTCGTGGTACGCAAGGTCGCTTTGTGAATGCTCCACGTCACGCTTGAGGAAGTTCCATTGATAGCGAGCGACTAGCAGCGGGCTTCTGCCGCGCTCGTCTCGGGAGCTGATTCCTCGGCCGGTGCCGGAGAAGACGCCTCCGTAATAGCGTGAATCGCCCAGCGTGCCCTTCATGAGCCTGCCGGTGACCATGGCGCCCTTCTGGCGGTCGAGCGTGAAAACGCGGTTGACGATGGAACGTTCGGCGAACTGTTGCTTGCCCGACGAGTCGACGCGCTCCCGGCTATAATTCGCCTTCCACTGCCCGAACTTGAACTGCAGCCCCTCGAAACGCGCGATCGTCACATCCGCCGTGAGCAGGCGATTGTTCACCAAATCGTGCTCGATGGAATATTCGATCCACGGCCGGAAGACCGCGCCCTCAACCTTGAAACGCGTCCGGCGAAAGTCGAAGTCCTTGCCACCTTGCTTGGTGAAGGCGTCCGGAGTGCGGGGGTCGGAGTCGAACGGGTAGGAATATCGCGACTGCAGGCGCCAGTTGATGCGGGTGGTGAAATTGCCCTTGCTGTCGCTGAGTTCGAGGCCTTTGCGGCTGAACTTGATTGGCGGCGGCGATTTCTTCGAGGCCGGTTGCGGTGCTAGGTCGGGTGCGGGTTCGGGCGCGGATGGTGCGGCTTCCTGGCTGGCCTCATTGCCCTTTGCTTCGGCTTGGGCTGGCGTGTCCGCACCGTCTGGTCTATCGGCCGGGAAGAGCGTCACGGGCGCGGCGAGGATGACTCCGGCCGCGAGAGCAAGACCGGGCAGGAATTGGCGCGGCGTGGCGCTCCGGAAGACATCTCCCCACCGTCGAATCATCACTTCATGCTAGCTTCGGGCCGATAACGATTCCGTTAAGGCAGTGTGAAGATTCGGTTAAAAGGCCTCGCGGCCCGGGTGCGCCCCCGCCAAGTGGAGGGGAGAGCCAGAGCGTCGGCCTGGTTTTCTGGGAAGAGAATCAGTCCCAAGAGTCGGCTTTGCGGTATTCGCCGAAGCATTTTTCGAGACCAGCCATGCCGGGCTGTGACAGACCATGCTCCATGCCGAGGATGCCCTGGTAGCCTTTTTCGTGGATGGCGCGGAACACGTTGCGGTAGTTAATTTCGCCGGTACCGGGTTCCTTGCGGCCGGGAACGTCGCCGATTTGAAAATACGCGATGCGGTCCCAGTGCTTGCGGATGTTGTGGATGAGGTTTCCTTCCGAGATTTGCTGGTGGTAGATGTCGAAGAGGATTTTGACGTGCGGGCTGCCGACGCCGTCGATGATCTCGGCGGCATGCTCGGAGGTAACGACGAAATAGCCCGCGTGGTTGACCAGCACGTTGAGGGGTTCGAGCACGAGGACGAGATCGGTGTTCGCGACGATGCCGGCGGCACGCTTGAGGCCTTCGATCACGTTGGCGGTTTGCTGCTTGCGGGAAAGGTGATCCACGGCAAGTCCCGAGGTGACGGTCGCCCAGCGGTTACGCATGACCTTGTGGTACTCGACCGCGCGGCGGGTGTCTTTCAAAAATCCGGCGTGAAAACTCTTGTCGCATAGCGCGCCGCCTTTCCAGCCGCCGGAGTTGACGACGAAGACGCCCATCTCCATCTTGAGCTGGTCCATCTTCTTGCGGAACGCGGCGGCTTCGGCGAGCGAGTGGTTGTGCGGCAGGCCGTTGTACTCAAAGGCGCGGAAACCATGCGAGGCGTAGATATCGAGCTGCTTGGGCACGGGCAAACCGTTGGCCAATCCGATGCGCGGGGCGTAGCGTAGGTGATAGGTGTGGCTGGCGGCCGCGGTAGCGGCGGGTCGCGGGCTGGCGACGGCAGCCTGGCTTAGTAGCGGGGTCAAGAGCGAGCTTTGGAGGAAATGGCGGCGTTTCATGGCGGTTGCCTCGTTTGATGAACCGGGTTTGGTGATCCGACCGGCACGACAAGCGAAAGGCGCTTCGCTGCCGGGGGCGGTGCGGAACCGGCTGGCCGGATCTGTGTCTGCAATCATAGCGGGATTGCGACCGAGATCCAACAGGCTGGGAAGACTAAGATATTTCGATGCCCAAAGCGAAGAGCAACGCCTGGTTTACGGCATGCTCTTTCGCCGGACTTAACACCGTGATGCGGCGGCGCAACTGGGTTTTGGGAATGGTCGCCAGAACGTCTAGGTTGACGACGCATCTCTTCGGCAGCCCGTCTTTCGGGCCGAGCGGGACTTCGGTGGGAATACGCCGCATACGCGTCGTTACCGGCGCAATGAGAATGAACTCTCTTACTTGGTAGGCTTGATCGCGGGAAAGAAGCAAGACTGGCCGCTGTCCCGATGGTGGGTCGAGTTGAGCCCACCAGACTTCACCGCGCCGCATTACCAATCCTGCGACGCCAGAGCGGCAGCGGACCAGTTCGCCGCATCGCCTTCATCCGGGGACTCGGGCTGCCTCTGATAGCCGTTCTCGTAGCGCTGGACGAGCACGCGCTGCCCGAGGCCGGCAAGCCACTGTTTGAGCGCCTCTTGCACGATGGCGCTGCGGGTCGAGCCGCGGCTGTTTCTTTCCTTTTCGATCGCGTCGAGCAGTTCGGCGGGCAGACTCACCGCGATCTTTGCTGTTTTCGTTTTCATGACAAAGTATGAAAATAGTATTCCTATCATCATACCAAGCGTGAAGGCCCCGCGCCTCTTGGATTCGAGGTCCGTCAGGGATTCGAGGTCCCTCAGGAGCAGGCTGCCGCGCTCGGCTGGCCGGTGCCGGATTGGACTCCCATCGCATCTGGCGCACTCATCTCGTACGCGGGTTTTTCTGGTAGTGCCTTGCCCGCCCGCTCTGCTAGGATGGGTGCAAGATTCGTGGGAGATCCGATGAACTACACCAAGGTTCGATCCCCGCTGGGGCCGGTTCACCTTCTCGCCAGCGAGCGCGGGCTGGCGGCTCTTTATTTCGATCCGCGGGCCGGGGACATGGACCGCCGGTTCCCCCGCCGCGAGCGCGTGGGACCTGGCCGCAACCGCTGGCTGTTACGGGCCGAGGCCTTCGTGACTCGCTACTTCGCCGGGGATGTCGAGTACTCGCCGGATCTTTCTTTCGACCTTACCGGAACCGAGTTCCAGCTCTCGGTTTGGGACGAGTTGCGCTCGCTGCCTCCGGGCGGGACATGCACCTACGGCGAACTGGCGCGGCGGCTGGGACGCGCCTCCGGCCCGCGTGCGGTAGGCGCGGCTGTGGGGCGCAATCCGGTTTCACTGTTGATCCCCTGCCACCGCGTGATCGGCGCCTCTGGCAAGCTGACCGGCTACGCGGGCGGCTTGGGGCGGAAGCAGTTCTTGCTCGACCATGAGCGACAGCGTGCCGCCCGGATGGCCGCTTAGCTTGACATTACCGTTGCGCTTGCCCCTAAGCGGACGGCAGTGGGACTCTCACACCCTTCGCCTCGCCATCTCGCCAGAAATGCGGGCTAGTAGCCGTTGGACTGCAACACGCTGACCAACTCGGTGACGGCGTTGATGCTCTTGTCCAGCGCCGCCTTCTCATCGTCGGCGAGGGGAAGATCGTAGATTTTTTCGATGCCGAGTGAACCCAGCTTGATGGGAACGCCAACGAAGACGCCATGGGCTCCGTACTCGCCTTCGAGGTATGCCGCGCAGGGCAGGATTTTCTTCTTGTCCTTCAGAATCGACTCCACCATTTCCACCACGGAGGAGGAGGGCGCATAGTAGGCGCTTCCGGTCTTGAGGTACTTGACGATCTCGGCGCCTCCGTTGCGCGTTCGGTCCACGATCTTGTCGAGAGTTTCGGCGTCGAGCAACTCCGTGATCGGGATGCCGGCCACGTTAGTGAAACGGACCAGGGGAACCATCGTATCGCCGTGTCCGCCGAGCACGAACGCGGCTACTTGCTCGACCGACACATCGGCGGCCGCGGCGAGAAATGCGCGGAAACGCGCCGTGTCGAGCACACCGGCCATGCCGATGACCCGGTTCTTCGAGAAGCCGCTGATCTTATAGGCAACCTGGCACATGGCGTCTAGCGGATTCGACACCACGATCAAGATCGCGTCCGGCGAGTACTTCGCGGCCGGCTCCACGCAAGCCTTGACGATCGCGGCATTCTTGAGCAGAAGATCATCGCGGCTCATGCCGGGCTTGCGCGGGAAACCAGCCGTGACGACAATGATGTCGGAGTTCGCCGTCGGCTCGTAATCGTTGGTTCCGGTAATGCTAACATCGGAGCCTTCCACCGGACAGGCTTCGAGCATGTCAAGCGCCTTGCCCTGCGGGACGCCTTCGACAATATCCACCAAAACGATGTCGGCCAGTTCCTTGTCGGCTAGACGCACCGCGCAACTGGCACCGACATTGCCGGCTCCCACGATGGTTACCTTTTGTCTCATTTCCTTTGTCTCCTTCGAAGTATGCCGCCGGGAGCGGCATTCCCGTTCGATGCAATTCGGTTTCCAATCTCGCGATGCCGGTTCCCGCGCTTACGCCACCATGTCATCGGCGATTACGTCTCCATGTTATCGGCGATGGCCTGGGCGAATTCGCTCGTTCGTACTTTCGTGGCGCCCTCCATCAAACGGTGGAGGTCGTAGGTCACCTTTTTCTGGTGAATCGTCTCGGTGATGCCGCGCTCGATCAGGTCGCTGACTTCGGTCCATCCCATGAAGTGGAACATCATGGAACCGGAAAGAATCATGCTGGAGGGATTGATGACGTCCTTATCGGCATATTTGGGCGCGGTGCCGTGGGTAGCCTCGAAGACGGCGTATTCGTCGCCGATATTGGCGCCCGGCGCCATGCCGAGTCCTCCGACCTGGGCGGCGCAGGCGTCGGAAATGTAGTCGCCGTTGAGATTGGTGGTGGCGACGACGTCATACTCGGCGGGCCGCAGCAGCACTTGCTGGAACATCGAATCGGCGATGCGGTCATTGACCAGAATCTTGCCCTCGGGCACATCGCCGCCGAGCTCATGTTCGATGACGCAGAGATCGGCGAACTCTTCGCGGACGAGTTCATATCCCCAGTCGCGAAAAGCGCCCTCGGTGAATTTCTGAATATTACCTTTGTGGACAAGGGTGACTCGTTTGCGCCCGTTCTCGATGGCGTATTCGATCGCCCGCCGGATGAGGCGTTTCGAGGCGGTGATGCTGACGGGCTTGATGCCGATACCGGAATCTTCCCGAATCTTCTTACCCATCTCGTTGTTGATAAAGTCGATGACCCGCTTGGCATCGGCCGAGCCCTGCTGCCATTCGATGCCGGCGTAGACATCCTCGGTGTTTTCACGGAAGATAACCACGTCGAGCCTCTCGGGGTGCTTCACGGGCGAGGGAACTCCGGGGAGGTGGCGTACCGGACGCATGCACACATAGAGGGTGAGGATCTGGCGCAGAGCGACGTTCAAGCTGCGAATTCCGCCGCCGACCGGCGTGGTCAGCGGTCCCTTGATGGCGACATGGAATTGGCGGATAGCGGCCAAGGTGTCGTCGGGCAGCCAGGAGCCGAACTGGTTGTGCGCCTTCTCGCCGGCGAAGATCTCATACCAGGCGATGTGGCGGCGGCCGCCATAAGCCTTCTTGACGGCGCTGTCGAAGACGAGGCGCGAGGCCTTCCAGATATCGCGGCCGATGCCGTCGCCTTCGATGAACGGCAGGACCGGATGATCGGGAACGATGAACTTACCGTCAACCACTTGGATGGCTTCTCCATCCTCGGGAACAGGAACATCGTTGAATGTCATAAACCTTCTCGACTACTTGTTTGTACGGCTCTCTGTCGGGAGAGAGACCGCGTTAGAGGTTGTCGGGGAGCGGCCCGCCAGGCAACCCGGGCTGGGCGGCCCAGGAAAACAGAAACTGAGGGCAGGCTCAAACCGCCGCGGACGACCCCGTGATGAAGCGCGACTCGGTGAGACTCAATTGCGATTTTAGCAATTTTAGGAAAAGGCGGGCAATGCCGCCGAGGGGATGCTGGGAGATGGGCTGGCGCCGATTTCCCGGAAACGTTCGGCGGGAGGGCCGGTTGCAGCCCACCGGGAGGGCGGCGTCTTTATACTTGGGAAATGCGCCACAGCGAATCACGCATCCGGGTTCGTTATTCCGAAACCGACCAGATGGGGGTCGTCTATTACGCGAACTACTTTGTCTGGATGGAAGTGGGCCGGGTGGACTACTGCCGGGAGCGCGGCTTTGAATACGCCGACATGGAAGCCGGCGATGGAATTCTGCTGACAGTGGCCGAATCCCGCTGCCGGTACCGCGCACCGGCCCGCTTCAATGATCAGATCCTCCAAGGTGCGGACGAGCGTGACGGAGTCCCGTTCGAGAACGATCCGTTTCGCCTATGAAATTCGCCGGGCTAGCGACGGGACTGGGGACGGGCGCTTGCTTGCGACCGGCGAGACGCTGCATACTGTTTGCGGTCGCGACGGCCGGGCCGTCCGGCTACCGGAGAAATACCGTTGCTATTTTCCTCTGACCTCCTTGGACCGGCAGGCGCCTTCTCAGGAGCATCGTTGAGGGGCCCGGTGAGAGGCGGGGTGAGGGGGCGGGCGCTGCTGGGAATCGCCGTACTGGCGCTTGGGCTGATTCCGGGCGTTCGGGCAGGCAGTCTGACCGAGCGCTTCGAGCTGACGCTCGAGCGCGTGCTCGAGGGCGATTCGCCGGAATTCACCCATGCGTTTCTGCTGGCCGACGTGATACCGGACAATCAGCGGCGCTTCACGAATTTCAGCGGGGATCTTTCGGGCCGCTACATCGGAGCGCTGGGAACGATCGCGAGCTGGCGCGGAACGCGGTTTCCTTCGGCGGACCGGCTGGTCCGGGCTGTCTTGCGCAACCAGCAGAGCGACGGTCATTTCGGAAAAGAGATGGGCCGGCGCGAGATTCTCAGCGACGACATGGCGCGGCTCTGGGGAAATGGGCGGTTGCTGATCGGACTGCTTGAGCACGAGGGGGGCCGCAACCGGCCGGAAGTGCTCGGCGCGGCCCGGCGGCTTGGTGATTTTCTGGTCCGCGTGGCCGGGCGCTACAACCACCCGAACGTACAGCGCCAGTTTCAGCGAGGCAAGCTGGCGGTCGGCTACATCTGCTGGACCCAGAATATCGAGGGGCTCGTGGCGTTGTATCGCCGGACATCGGACGAGCGTTACCGGCGGCTTGCCGAAGAGCTTGCCGAGCGAACCTCGAGACACCCGGAACAGCACAGCCATGGCTATTTGTCGTCTTTGCGGGGTATCGTCGAACTCTCGCGGGCGACCGGAGACAAACGGCATCTGGTGCGTGTCGAGGACGAAGTCGAGGATCTGACCCAGTCAGACAACTTTCTTGTTCAAGGAGCCATACCTGAGTACTTCGAGCCGGGCGTGGCCCGAGACGAGGGCTGCTCTCAGGCGGACTGGCTGCGGCTGAATTTGTTGCTGTGGGAGGAAACGGGCCGGGCCAAGTATTTGGAGCATGCCGAGCTTACGCTTTTCAATGCGTTCTTCATGAATCAATTTGGAAGCGGCGACTTCGGTCATATTCAGATTACCGACGAAGGCATGGGGCCCAATGCCGAGCCGGCTTGGTGGTGTTGTACCCTGCATGGGCTGCGCGCGTTTCCCGAGATCTTCCGTGCAGTTTTTCATGCCGAGGGCTCCTCGCTCTTTTATGATTTGCCGGCCGACGGCGAAGCGGAACTGGACGGCATTGCGTTTTCGGCGGAGTCGTTTCTCGAAACCCACGGGAGCGTGAGAGTTTCCGTTCAACAAGCCGACGGCCGGCTTCACACGCTGTCAGTGCGGGTTCCTAAGTGGGCGCGGACGGTGACCTTGTCGGCGACCAACCCTTACATGACGGAGAAAGCATACGGTGAGGCAGGCGACGCCCAGGCGGTTCAATACGTGACCATGAGCCGGCGCTGGAAGAAAGGAGAAGAACTTCGTATCCAATATGAACTGCGCGCGCGAACGACAAAAGATGAGCAGCATGAAACTGGGCGAGCGATCCGTCTTGGACCCTGGATTTTGGCTACGACCGAAGGCGCCCTAGACGAGAGCGGCGAGGCCCTGGACGACGTGGTGCTGCCAGAGGAAATGATGGACGGCAGGGAACTGCTGCTCGCGCCGGCGAGAGGCGCGTCCGGCCAAGGGGGGAAGTTCTCGGCGCCGATTGCTCACCGGCGTCTGGAGCTAGCCGGGGGCGCGATGAACTTGCGTCCGCTGGCCGAACGGACCGGGTTCGGCTCGGATGAGGAGTGGAGATTCTGGTTTGCAACCGAACGCCCGCCCGCACCGCTCGGAGAAGCGAAGGGCCGGCGGATGACGATCGTCATCGTGCTCATGTCGGGACTGCTTGTCTTTGCCTTGGCGGGATGGCTGTTTCTGAAGCGATTCGGCCCGGCCTAGCGCGCGGCAAGGATCCGAAGATCGCCGCCGGTCATCTCGGACGGTTTTTCGGCTCCGAGCACGGCCAACAGGGTGGGGACGATATCTCGCAGGGAACCGTCCTCTCGGAGCTTGCCGCCAAACTCGCTCACAAGGATCAGAGGTGCCGGGAAGGTTGTGTGATAGGTGTGCGGCAGGCCGGTTTCCGGGTCCACCATCAGGTCGGCGTTGCCGTGGTCGGCGGTGATGATCCAGGCGCCGTTCTTAGTGCGGAGCGCCTGATCGATCCTGCCGATACAGTGGTCCACGGTTTCCACCGCCTGGATCGCAGCGGCGAGGTTGCCCGTGTGGCCCACCATGTCGGCGTTGGCGAAGTTAACGACGATCCAGTCGAAAGCGCCTTGCTCGATGGCCTTGACGACAATGTCGCAGACGCCGGCGGCGCTCATCTCGGGCCGCAGATCATAGGTGGCGACCCTTGGCGAGGGAACCATCTCGCGCTCTTCTCCAGAGAAAGGTTTCTCATGGCCGCCGTTAAAGAAATAGGTCACATGAGGGTATTTTTCCGTTTCCGCGACACGAAGATTCCGCCAGCCCATTTGCCCGGAAACCCGTGCCAGGACATTTTCAGGCTGCTGGGGTTCGAGCACGCGGGGGTAGGACCAAGTGGATTCGTACTTCGTCATCGTGACGAAGTGCAGACCGTTGGGCGCATCGGCGCGCGCGGGCCTCTCGAGTAGCGGATCGTTCAGAGCCCGGGTTAGCTGCCGCGCGCGGTCGGCGCGATAATTGAAAAAGATGACAGCGTCGTGATCCTCAATCCTGGCGAGAGGGTCTCGGTCATCGCCGGTAAAGACGACCGGCTCGACAAACTCGTCGGTCACGCCGGCCGCATAGGAAGACTGGAGCGCTTGCACGGGATCGGAGGCCTTCGGCCCCTCGGCGAGCACCATCGCCCGAAACGCCTTCTCGATCCGTTCCCAGCGCTGGTCACGATCCATGGCATAGTAGCGCCCGGTGAGGCTGGCGATACGTCCGACGCCGAGTTCGCGCATTTTGGCCAGGAGGTCGCCGACATAACCGGCGCCACTTTCCGGAGGTTTGTCACGACCATCGGTGATGACGTGAACAAACACCTCCCTGACGCCCTCGCGTTTGGCCATCTCTAGAAGGGCGTAAAGGTGGCGGGTGTGAGCATGAACGCCGCCCGGGCTCAGCAGTCCCATCAAATGCAACCTGCGCGAGCGGGCGTGCGCCATGGCTTGCTTGAGCACTGGGCTGGAAAAGATCGCGCCGCTGACAACGAGGTCGTCGATGCGGGTTACGTCCATCTGAATGATGCGGCCGGAGCCGATGTTGAGATGGCCGACTTCGCTATTGCCCATTTGCCCTTCGGGCAGGCCGACGAAGGGACCGTCGGTGCGAATCAGAGTATGAGGGCAGCTCTGCCAGAGACGGTCGACATTCGGCGTCCGAGCCATGGCGACGGCATTGTATGCGGGGCTGGGGTTCGAGCCCCAGCCATCCATAATGGTGAGAACAAAGGGTTTGGGTCGCTGCATGAATAAGAAAGTTTGCCGTGCCGGGCCGGCGGAGGAAATGACGAATTCCGATCCATCTATATCAACGAATGTGGAGATCAACGAATGTGGAGCATCGAAGCGTCTGGCCAGGACCCCTAGTTCGGAACACTGGTCGTGAAGTGACCGGCGGCCGGGCAGTTATCTCGACTAGTGATCCCAACTAGTTATCCCAGCCCTGGGATGGTCTGCTTTGCTGCGGGGAAAATGAGTTCTCTTGCGGACAACCGCGGCCTCGACGGCAGTTGTTTTGCTCCCTACGAGTACGATAGCACGCAGGAGCAAAAGCGCCATGAGGGCACTGGCTGCTAGCCGCTGACGAGTTCCAACAGCCGTCCCCGGCAGGCCTGAAGTTTTCTGTCAAAGAGGGGGACGACGCGGGAGAGCAGTTCCAGATGAAGGGCCGGATCGTGCCTGCAAATATCTTCCAGCCTGGAGATATCGATGTCGAAAGCGCGCACCGGTTCTTCCACACGGGCATCGAAGCGCCTAGTGGTGGGCCCCGGCGACCAGCACCACCCCAGAGCGTCGCCCGCCTCCACGCTTTCGACCGGGGCGAACCCCTGGCCGGGAAGCAAGACTCCCAGCGTCACCCGGCCGGATCGCAGCAGGTAGAATCTGGCGGACGTGTCACCCTGCCGCCAAAGATACGCGCCTGACTTGAAGCGCCGGCTCGTCGCGCATCCGCCGAGGGCAACGAGCAGATCGTCATTCATGCAATGGAGGAAGGGGTGCTGCTTAAGCAGCGCGGCCGATGGTCTGCTGGACATCTCAACACCTCCCCGGCAAGGCCGCCCTACGGCGAAAACATTTCCAAGACGACTAGCTCAATCGTTCGCCACTCAATTTCTAGCCAGCGGACGCGGGCGCCTCGGATGGATCATCCTGCATGACGAAGTCCCGCTCGGCGTCTGGAGGACTATATTCATACGCTCCGCGGCGGACGATTTTTTGTTCGCCTCCAAAGTTGTCGTGCGGCGGAGGGGAGGGAACGGTCCACTCAAGCGTGGTGGCGTCCCAGGGGTTATCCGCCGCCATCTTCCCCTGCCTCAAGCTCCAGAGAAAGTTAAACAGAAACAGCACTTGCCCCGCGGCGAGCATATAAGACGCGGCGGTGATGAATGTATGCATGGGATCAATGGGCTGCAAAAAATCGAAGTTCCCGGTGTCGGGGTAGCGTCTGGGATGACCGGCCAGACCCTGGATGTGCATGGTCACAAAGACCAGATAGCCGCCAATGTAGGTCAGCCAGAAGTGGACCTTGGCAAGCCATTCCGGTTGACATGGCCGCGCAGTTCGGACGGGTCCACCTGTGCGTAGTAGACCAGATACGACTTACTCGTATCTTTGACGAAGTTCTTGCCTGCTCCATCGCCGTTCGTGCCCGAGGACGCAGGCATCGTGAACTCCTCGGGCGCTTCTTCGAATAGTGTCTTTAAGTGTTCTGCCATAGCCTTCAACCTCTTAGGTCTGTTGCGTCCGCCTCTTTGAACGACATCAGTGCGTTACCGACGGTGCCCAGAACTAGCTTCATTCGATTCCAATCGATTATGACCTCAGCCCCCTGTGACTCAAACGACAGTGCTCCGTCTGGCTTCTTGACGAGCGCCGGTTTGAGTTCCAAGTTCAGCACACCCAGGAGCTTGTTACTCTCGGTCAGATACGCGTACGAGAGCATAGTCCGCACCTCCATTGTGTAGTCGCTGACAGCCTTTGCTTCATCCTCAGTCATGTCGTGGTCGGTTACCAAATAGTGTTCCATCCCAAGACGATCTTGGAATTTTGGTAGGGCAGTCAGGCGTACCTGCCGACCACCCTCGGCCCAAGCTTGGCCCACAATGCCGTGCCCCTTGGGCAGACGAAGTCGCGACCTATTTGCTTCTCGCAAAGCGTCGGTCCCGGCCTTTTCGTATCGGTACCATGCCACGACATAGCCTGAGCTGGGAAATGGTTGTCGCCATAGGGTAAAGCGCAGCCGGGAATTCCCGCCGAAGATCTGCTCATTAAGCATCGCAAACAATCCCCAGATGACCTCGGCTCGAACTTGTTCTCGTTCGTCGGACCGACGCGAATTCAGGACATGGAGCCTGCCAAGGATAAGGAGTAGTAGAAGACCTACTACGATCGAGAAAGTGAGGTATCGCCCAGTTCCAAGCACCGCGAGCACAGCCGCGAACAGGGATGCAGCGAGGCTTAGTAAACCGTGCTGACCAATGCGACGATGCCACACAGGTACAGTTCGAGTGTGCGGCCATCCTGGCAAACCCATATTCGGCAGCCTCCTCCAAGCAACTTAATAGGCAGGGTATTAGAGCAAAGTGCTCAATCATAACACGCCTGTCAACAGACCTGCTCAAGACGCGACCGCCCAAGCCAGCGCCGGTCGAAGACCAGCTTCCAAAACATTCTCGCATATCTTTGTTTTGATTCGCTACCACAGATCTTTTTAATCTCTTTCTCCCCTCGGCCATTCTACCGTCCGTCCTCGTGTCTATGGCCGATCAATACCGAATACGCACTAGGGTTCCATCTAGTTTCAGCTGCGGTCCCAAACACCCTTTTCCCGATAGACATTGCCGACTTTCATCAAAGTAGCAGAATCGTCAAGAGATATCAACCTTGGCCAGGGCCTGCACTCCGTCGTTCACAAAGACGTCGGGCGAGCCTGTGTCTTAGCGCACCGGCCTACCAACTCTGAGACTCAATCGGCTGATCCGCCAACCAATTTCACAGCGTCGGCCCGCCCATGGTCAAAACAGGTGCGAGTGGTTTGCAGAGGATGTCCGAAGTTCCGTTGAAACAAGCGGCTCCCCGGAACCTGTAGTTTACGCCGCTTGGGCCTGAGCCGGTGGCGGCGTCGAGAGCCTGGCGAGCTGGTCGAGCAGCTTGGGCAAGTGCCGGTAGCCCTTGACCCGCCGGAAGTTTTTCTCCGCCAACCACAGACCCGCGCCGACCCAGCGCTCGCGATGATCGCCTCCCCGCCAGCGCCTCACCCGCCCACAGACTCGATCCACCACCGAGAAGGCCGACTCGATCGGATTCGTCGACGCCCAGGGGATTGATCGCGTCGTCGACCAAGTCACGCTTGACGCGTCCGAACCGGCCGTCGGGACCTTTGTAACGACTCGTCCAGACAAACTGCTGCCCGACGACCTCGATCTGCAGAACGTCTGGAGGACTGTCGGTTAAGTGCAGTTTGGCCCACAGGCTTTCCGATCCCACGGCGAGCCCGAGATCCAGCAACGCCATGACAATGACGATGGCCCATACCCACTTGATATTGCCGTGCCAATACGATGCCGGTCGGCGGCCGCCCCGAAAACGCACGACGATGTAGCTCAAGATCAGATGCAGCAAGACAAAGAAGAAACCTGTCAGCAGGAGCGTAAGCAGAAACTGATCGTCATAGTCCCTGGCCATGGCGCTCGCCGCGAGCGGAAACCATCCGTAGAGACCGCTCATCGCGAATGCGATCGCGATCACCGCAAAAATAAAGAGCAGACCCAAAACCCATGCCATTCCGGTTGTCCTCGACTGTGTGAGAGTAGGCGCCCTGGCACGAACACGGTTATCGCAACAAGACCGCACTTCACCAGATTAGTTGCTTGAAAGCACTTGGACTGTCATTCGTGGGAGGACGGTTTGCGGCGGCGCAAGCGCCACGGGAGAGGAGCGCGTTGCGTGATCTCACCCATTTCACCCAGTCTTGGGTGGAACTAGGCTCTCGGGTGCGGCCGGGCTGCTGGATGTGGCCGGACGGGGCCGCCGCAAACGACCCGCGTTGTCGCCCCTGCCGGGACGGGCGCGAGGAGGTCGTGGAGTCGGCGGTTGCTGATGTGGCGCGGAAGAACTCACTTAAGGTGGAATTTCTTGATGCGGTAACGCAAGGTGTCACGGCTGATGCCGAGACGCCGCGCCGCGCGGGACTGATTGCCGCCGCACTCATTGAGCGCTTCGACGAGCATCGACTTTTCTACATCTTCAAGGGATCTGTGCTCGTGCTGGGACGATTCCACCAGGGCCCCGGGAGGCAGCGGGAACTCACCGCCCTTGCCGGGAAGAGCGTCGCCAATTCCCAGGCTGGCGACGTTCAATAAGGGTCCGTCTTCGAGGACCATCGCCCTTTCAATGGAGTTTCGCAGCTCGCGAACATTACCTCGCCAATTAGAAGAGAGCAGAAGCGCGGTCGCCTCGGGGGAGAGTCCGCGAATCTCTAGCTCGAACTTCTTGTTGTAGAGCTGGATGAAATGGCTGGCTAGCGGAAGAATATCATCCCTGTGCTCGCGCAGCGGCGGCACGGTGATCTCAATGACATTGAGCCTGTAGAAGAGATCCTCCCGGAACTCCTTGTTGCGAACGGCCTCGCCCAGATTCTTGTTCGTGGCGGCGATCACGCGAATATCGACATGAATGTCCTTCACGCCGCCCAGACGGCGAAAGGCCTGTTCCTCGAGTACGCGCAACAGTTTGGTCTGCAGATGCATCTGCAGTTCGCCGATCTCGTCAAGAAAGATAGTGCCTCCATGAGCCAGCTCGAGGACTCCTTTCTTCTGGGCCCGGGCGTCGGTAAAGGCGCCTTTCTCGTAACCAAATAATTCGCTCTCCAGCAGCGTTTCCGGAATCGCGGCGCAGTTGATGGAGACAAACGGCTCGGCCGCCCGTTTGCCGGCCTGGTGCAGCAGGCGCGCCACAATGTCCTTGCCCGTTCCGCTTTCCCCCTGAATCAGAACCGAGGAAACGCCGCTTGCCGCGATGCGGCGGGTGAAGCGGATGACCTCGCGCATCTTCGCGGATGCGGCGATGATCGTCACTTCCCCGGCTTGCGGGCTAGGAACGCTCTCCTTAGGGGAAGGGGCGGGCTTGGTCTCCAGAGCATCGGAACGCACGTCTCCGAAAACGACAACGGCTCCGGAAACTCTTCCGTAGTGATCTCGCATCGGAGCCACCGAACCCCCGAGAGGTCTTTCCATTCCATTGCGGGCCATCAGCAGCGCGGCCGCCGGAAGGTCTTCGAGAACACCTTCTCTCAGAGCGCGGTGGCCGACATTCTCAAGCAGCGCACGATCGGATTGCTGGAGAACGCGGAAAATTTCCGCCAGATCCCGCTTCAGGACATCTCTCTGTTTCCAGCCCGTCCACTCCTCGGCCATCGCATTCATGTAGGTGATGCGGCCCATGCCATCCATGGAGATAACCCCTTCGCCCATGGCACGGAGCGTTTCCGAAAGCCGCTGCTCACGCTCCTTGACCCCCGCATCGGCCTTGCTCTTGTGGAGAGCCATCTCGATGCCGGCCCGCAACTCGGCCTCCTGAAACGGCTTGACGACCTAACCGAGCGGTTCGGCCAGTTTCGCTCTCGCGAGAGTTTCCGAGTCGGCGTGGGCGGTAAGGTAAATCACGGGAATATCGAAACGGCGGCGAATCTCTCTGGCGGCCTCAACGCCGTCCATGTCGCCCTTGATGCGGATATCCATCAAGATCAAGTCTGGACGAGTCTCCTCGGCCTTTTTGACGGCTTCGTCGCCGCTCGAGACGATGCCGCTCACCGAATAGCCGAGATGGCGGAGAATGTCGTCGATGTCGGCCGCGGTGATTTGCTCGTCTTCGACGATCAGGATGCGCTCTTTTGCCATTCCGCTAACCCTTGTCGTCGGACTCAGGGACAAATGTAATCACGATGTTCGTGCCCTTGGAGCGGTCGATCTCGACCTCTCCTCCGAGCTGACGTACCAACAATCTTACCAGCCGCAAGCCGAGCGTCTGGGTATTCCAAAAGCCGACCTTCTCGGGAAGGCCGCGGCCGGTGTCGCTGACGCGCAGCGCGATCCTCTTTCCTGAGCCCCGGTGCAACTCGATTCGAATCGTGCCGTCGCGGCCCTCGGGGAAGGCGTACTTCAATGCGTTCGAGACGAGTTCGTTGACGATCAGCCCGCAAGGAACCGCGACGTCCACGCTCAGTTTGACGTTTTCGATATCCGTCCGCAGTTTGATGCGGCTCGAACTGACCTGGTAGGACCGAAACAAGTGAGCGGCGAGCTGGCTGATGTATTCCGAAAAATTAATCTCCGAGAGGTTTTCGCGTCATAGAGATGTTCGTGAATGAGCGCCATGGAATGAACGCGATTCTGGCTCTCCCGGAATTTCTGCCGGGTTGGCTCGTCCTCGACGCCGCGCGATTGCAGGCTGAGGAGACTGGATACGACCTGAAGATTATTCTTGACGCGGTGGTGAATCTCCTTGAGCAGAACTTCCTTCTCGCGCAGCGACGAGCGGATCTTAGCTTCGGCCCGCCGCCGTTCGGTGATGTCGCGAAGAATCACCGTATAGATCATCTGCCCTTCCAGCTTCACCTTCGAGATGCAAGCCTCGGCGGGAAACTCGGTCCCGTCGCTGCGGCGTCCGGAAATCTCATCGCGTTCGGCCATCCGCCGGGCCGGAGCCGCGACACGTCCGAAGTCGTCCAACTGCTGTTTGTGCGATGATCGCCGCGCTTCGGGAAGAAGCATGCCCAGTGGCTACCCCAAGACATCGCCGGCTTTGTAACCGAAAATGTGTTCTGCTCCCTTGTTGAACAGGACAATGGTCTGCGTCTGGTCGACGGAAACGATCGCATCGTCGGCGATGTCGAGGATCTGCGCGACGTGACTGCCGGTCAGGAGGAAATCTTGCGGCGACTTCTTCTGTTTGGATCGGGGCCTGGACATGTTTGCCGGACTATGTTCGCTGGACAGGGCCGGGAGCGATGCCCGGTTGGCGGGCGGGAGGAAGGCTCACTGGAGCATCCCCGGTTCGCGTTCCCCGCATCCTGCGCGCCGTGTGGTTGAGATTAGCACTTCACCGGCCAGGGTTTCTCGCGGCGGACTGATGGGTTGCCGTCCTGGAATCATGTTTCATCCGCCGCTCGCGGGCCACATGTTTTTCCCGCCAACTGTGCCAAGACCCCACGGTGGGGCATATGACACAGTTTGGATGGATCCTGGGGGAAGACCTTTGCCGCCAAGAGCGCGCTCTCTGGCGAATGGGGCTTGACGTGCAAGGCGCTTGATGGTCGAGCTTGTCTGGCATGAAGGTCGAACACATCTGGAACAGCGGCGGAGACGGTGCCGCTCGCCCCCCCGAAGGCACTTTGGAGGCGCACCCGTTTACACGCGACCTTGAAGCGCGGCATATCGAGCGGATCCGGAAGTGTGCGCGGAGCCGGCATTTCGAGCCCGGCCAGTTCCTTGAACGTCAGGGCAAACAGGCGGAGGAATTTTTCCTGATCCTCTCTGGCAGCGTCTCGCTTGAGATTTCGGTACCCAACCAGGGCGCCATCCAGCTCGACTCACTGCGAGGCGGCAATGTCTTGGGCTGGTCCTGCATTGTCTTGCCGCATGAACTTCGTTTCGATGCCAGGGCGATGACGCCAGTCAGTACGATCGCCCTTCGCGCGGAGGACCTCCGCGGGTTGTGCGAGCAAGACGCCGAGCTAGGCTACGAATTGCTGAAGCGATTCACCGCCGTGATCGGGAGCAGGCTGGACGCCACACGCACCAAGTTGCTCGAGTCGTACGCCGCCGATCTGGTGTAGCCCGCTTCGACCGGCGCGCCGCCTGGTCAGCGGTCAGCGGTCACCGCCGGCCCGCTCGTGACCCGTGGCGCCCCGCTCGCTAAGATCGTACCGTTTCCTTGTCCCGGGCGCCCGCGCAAGCAGAACCGTTCGCCGCCGACTGGCTTGCATCACCCAGACGGCGGCGGGTTCTCGCTTGGAGATGGCTCGGTGGATTGCGGGCGTTCCAGGCCCGCGGTCAGCAGGGAACGGACTCTTTTGAATAGGGCCTGAAAGAGGTTTCTGGTAATCTCGCCATGGTCGGCGAGCAAGTCGAAAAAGTCTTCCCGGTCGATCCGCAGGAGCCAGGTATCTTCCAGCACTTTGGCGCTGACGACGCTCGGCTGATCGTCGAAGAAGGCCCAGTTGCCGATCGTCTCGTCCGGTCCCACGGTAAACATCGCCTTGCCTTCGCGGCTCATTTCCACCCGGCCCTCCAGCAGCACATAGAGCGACCCTAGGGGATGATGCTCCTCGAAGAGCGCCGCGCCTGTTTGGCATTCGATCTGGCTGGCAATGGAAGCCACCAGCGCCAACTGGTCGGTTTCAAGGTCGGAGAAAAGATCGACTTTTTGCAGCCGAATCGCCCGCTCAAACGTAGTCAGAGTTTCCATCAGCTTCCATTCGAGCCGGCCGCGAGCCGCCGGCTGGCCAGCGAGGCCGTTTCGGCCAGCAGCGGGTCCGAGCTTCCGGCAAGCGTTGCGATGGCGGCGCGCAGCCGGGTCCGCCCCGCCTCCGCCGCCTTGAAACATGCACAGGACTGGAGCCACGGATCGGATGCGTTGAGCAGATTTTCCAGCGCCGCGGTTTCCGCCAAACGGCCGATTCCGAATAGCTCGCCGGCCGCTTCGAAAACGCGCTCGCTTTCTCTGTCTTCCAGGGCCGACAATACCATCAATCGCAGACGCGGTTCGAGGCGCCGGTCAAGGAACTCTATCGCGTTCGAGCGCAGATCCGCCCGGCCGCTCACGATCCAGTGATAAGTGATAAGCGTCGAGCATCTCGCGCCGAGGATAGATGAGCGCCAGCAGGCGAAATATCCAATCCAAACGCAGCCGAATGCGTTCGTCCAAAGCACGGCGCAAGAAGAGAGCGCCCGCCCGGCTGGAGGTATCGGAAACCGCCCGCAGCAGGATCACCTCGTTGAAGTAGCGGCGCAGTTCTTGAACAATCAAGTCCCCGACGCCGGCGCGCCGGAACAGATCGCTGGAACGGTGTTTGCCGATCCGGCTCAGCGCCCGGAGAATCTGGTGACGCACGATATGGTCGGCCTCGTCGAGGCTGGCGAGCAGGAGTTCCGCCGCGCGCTGACCGCCGATATCGGCGAGAACCCTCGGGATCTGACGGCGAACCGCCGGTTCGGCCGATGCGTCCGCGAGCTCTGCGCGGAGTTGGGGAAGTACGCTCTCGCCATAGGCGGCCAGGGCCTTGCGGGCGGCGGCTCGCAGGTTGCGATCCCCCAGCATGCCGCGGATCAGCGTCACTTCGCACTTCGGTTTGACGGTGGCCACGCTCAAAAGGGCGCCTTCGACAACGGAAAAGCTCTCATCGCGGAGAAAGCCTGCCAGCGACCCCTCCAGCGGCAGAGTTGTGGCCTCGGAGGAGGGCAGAAAACCGATCAACCGGGCCGCTGTTTGGCGGGCCGGGATATCCCCGGACCGGGCCGAATCAACGAACGCCAACAGAGCGGCCTCGGAGGTTGAATACTTCGCGGGGTCTCTGTTGAGCAAGAAAGCCGAGGCGGCCGCGGCAAGATCGCGGTCGTCGCTCTTGGTCAGCTCTTCGATGACACCGAGTTGTCCGGGATCGGCTTCGCCTTCCAGATATCGCAGGCCCTGCCAGCGAGCTTCCACGCCGGGTTCCAGTGCAAGAAACCGCAGCACTTCATCCCTGTAGCCGGGCAGGTCCCGCGTGGCCACGACCTGCATTGCCTTGACGCGAATCGCGCCCGACTCATGCGCCAGTAGAGCAGCGATCTGGGCGTGCTCCACGCCGGCGGCGCCGAAGCGCAACCAGCCGACGGCATGTTCGACCGACTTCAAGTCGGAGCTTTGCAGCGTGCCCTGGAGCAGAGATCCCGCCTCGGACCGGGCAAGGTCGCGAAGCAGCGCCTCGGGGTTGATTTCTTTCCTCTCGATGCTGCTTCTGAGCGTTTGGACGTATTCCCGGCGAAGCCGCATCGCGATCACGACCCAGATCCCGATGACCGACAGGGTTAGCCAGTTGATTGGACCGCTGACTTGGCCGGACTCCAAGCCCAAGACGGTGAACACCGCCAGCAGGAGGATGCTCGCCATGGCATCGGCCGACCGGCTTACGACCATATCCAGAAACCCCTTCACGCGCGCACGAACAGCGGCGGAGATGGGCACATAGAGGAGTTCGAGAGATGCCCGGTCGACCGAATGGCGAAACGCCTGATCGGAGCCGCGCGCCAAGACCACCGCCCAGAGCGAAGCCGAGAACAAGAGAACGCCTGATCCCATCAGCAGCGAGCAGGGGAGAATCAGGAGCGCCGATCCGGGGCCGATCCAGCGCAACAGGCGGGCGCTGAGCAGAGTGTGGAACAGGAACGAGAATACGGCGATAAACCCGTAGAAGTCGCCGAAGAACGAGACCATTCCCGAGGCATTGTCGAGGTATTGTAATTTCACGACGGCCTTGAACTGGTACTTCACCAGGGTTCCGGCGAGAGTCGAGAGGAAGATCGCCGCGGTGATGAATGTGAGGTAACGGCTTTCCCGCACCCGCCGAAAACTTTCTCCGAGGGATGCCTTGCTTTCCTTGGATGGGTCGGCGCCGGGGCGGGCCGGTAGGTCCGAGGAATCGAGACAAAAAGGGATCGCGGCGCAGCCCAGCACGAGAACCATCGCGGCCAGCAGGAGACTCTCGGCGCCAATGCGAGGACCGGCGATACTGGCGATCTGGCCGCCGAGGGCCGCTCCTATGAGGCCGCCGCTGCCAATCAGCGAGAAAACCCGCTTTGCCTGGCGGGTGTCGAAGACCAGGCCGGCGAGCGTCCAGACCTGGCTCGGCACCAGGACGGCGAACACGCCGACCCAGATGTAGACGAGCGCCGGTGCGCCGGGCAACTCCCACCGCATGAGCAGCCAGAACAACAGCAGGTTCGCCGCCAGGAAAACCTGGCTCAGACTGACGAGCCGGCCTTGTCCGAGGCGGTTCGACAGCCGAAGATATACGCCCACCACCAGGCCGACCAAGCCGGTGACGGCTAGATCGACCCACGGGAGCCGGCTGGCCGAGAACTCGCTCAGAAACAAGGAGTCGGAAGTCGCCTTCAAACAGATGACGGCCGCGATCCCCATCATCAACTGAGCCGCGAGCAGCAGCGTGGGCCGCCACTCACCCTCGCGAATATCGAAATAGCGCTTCAGGAGTTGCCTCGGGTGGATGACCGGCGGGGAGGTCGGCATGCTGGTTCAGGCCGCAAAACAGGGCTGCGGGAGCGGGGAGAGAAAATTCTTCCTATTATAGTCGGCTGCCGTGAAGAGGGCGAGTCCAGCCGGACTTCTGCTACGGGCTGCCAGAGAGGAGATACAGCCAGGAGTCAGGCCTGTGCCTGTTTCGCGGCGAAATCACCGATGATTGGCAGCTTGAAAGTCTCGCCCTGATAAGCTTTGAGCACCAGGATCAGCCACACCACCATAGAGCCCATGTTGATGATGATTCCCAAGAACGCGAAGACGGAGCTCATCCCAACGAAGCTGAGTGCAACGCCCATGATCGTGGCGACCGTGCTCAGGACGAAACAGGCCAAACAGAAGAAGATCATTTGGAACGAATGGAAGCGTACGAACGGATTGGTTTTGTAAGGCTCGAGAAGAAGAAAGATGATGGCCGGAATCGGAGTCATATAGGCGATAACCCCGAGAACATTGTCGGGTACATCGTCGCCGCCGGCTTGGGCTTGCGGCGGGACTTGGGCTTGAGGCGGGGTGCCGGATTCCCCTTGTGGGGCTCCGCATTTGGAGCAAAATTGGGTTCCGGTAACATCGGCTCCACACTGGCTACAGAACGGCATGTTCGAATGACTCCTCTATCACGGACTTGCGGTATTGCGCGCGGCACTAGTATACCAGCCTCGCTCGCGGCCGCAACCCCGGCGGCGGAGAGAGTGCGCTACTTGACGTTGACAGTCACGTCCTCACGCGGCGGCCGTGGATGAATGCTACAAGAGCGTGTCATCTTGATGCACCCGCCCGGACGAATCGAAGGTAAGTTGTTTTGATAAAATAGCTTAGCTTTGGAGTGTCGCGTGCATCGGTTGATGGTTACGATGACTCGCCAAAGGCTTGTTCCCGTTTTCGTCTTTCTCATGACATCGTGGTCCGCCGCGGCGACGCTCGAGAGGATGTCGCTTGAGGACCTGGCCGGCCAATCGACCTCGATCATTCGCGGACGGGCGGGCGAGACCCGCGTCACCCGGCAAGGGGCGCTGCTCTACACCATCTCGCGGGTGGAAGTCCTGCGGCAATGGAAAGGAGACCCGGCCGATTCGGTCGAGGTCGCGCTGCCCGGTGGACAACTCGGCGAGCTGCGTCAGCGCTTTGGCGGCGTCCCCCAACTGAGGCCGGGCCGCGAGTACGTGCTGTTTCTTTGGCGCGGACCCAGCGGCCTAACCCAGGTCACCGGACTCAGCCAGGGCGTGCTCGATCTGGAGCGATCGGCCGAGGGCGAATGGATCGTCTCGCGGGAACCCAGCGCCGAGGTCACTCTGATTCCCGCCGGGACTCCCACCGAGATTTCCACCGGTGAAGTGCCGGCGGAAGATGAGACGATCCTCATGCCACTCAGGGAGCTGGCCGGGCGTATTCGGCAAATCCTGCGAGCGGAGCCGGACGGATCGTGAAGCGCGCGCGACTTTTGACGCTGGTTCTCTTCTGGACCGCCCTCGTCGCCGGCTCGCTGCCGGGATACTATCATTTTGTTCACTACCGGGAGGAGGCCGGGCGGCTGACGAAGGTCTTTGAAAAATTTGATCTAGCGGAACTTACCGATCAAACGGTCTTTTTCTACGTATCGAGCACGGCTCCGCGCACAGCCGCCAATGACAGCTACGAGGCTGTGATCAGCCAAATACGGCAAGCACTCTCGGTGTGGGACGCCGTGCCGGCGTCCTCTCTGCGGGTCGCGTTCGGCGGCATCAGCGATACGCCGCTTCGCTCGAATGGCCCAGCCGGGGAGATCATCTTCGCCGAGCTGCCGCCGGGGGTGATCGGCCTGGGCGGGCCGGTGACGCGTGAAGATGCGGATAGCGGCGAAATTTCGATCGTTCGCTCGCAGGTGATCCTGTCCAGCGACCTGACCGCGGGCGGACGGCCGAGGCCTAGTTTTTCGGAAGTTTTCTTCACGAGTCTGGTGCACGAAATCGGGCACGCTCTGGGCCTGCAGCACACGATGACGAGTTCGGTGATGAGCACCGGCGTCACGCGGGCGACGACGCGGGCGCTGCCGCTAGGACTCGACGATGTGGCGGGCCTTTCGGTGCTGTATCCGAGTGAGAGCTTCTCGATCTTTTTCGGCAGCCTTTCCGGACGCGTGCTGACGGCCGCCGGCGTGCCCGTCCATCTGGCATCGGTGGTGGCAGTCGCGGGGGGCGAGCAGGTGGTCAGCACGCTCAGCGACCCCGACGGCGGGTACCGGATCGATGGTCTGCTGCCGGGGCGCTACCTGATCTACGTTCACCCGCTGCCGGCCGGGACGCAGGACGGGCTGGGACCGGCAAATATTGTTTTGCCAGTGGATTCCGAGGGTAGGGCGATTCCACCCAGTGATCCGTTCAAGACGATCTTCCACGGAGGCACGAACCGTCCTTCCGCATCCGCCGCCGTGGATGTCGTGGCCGGGCAAACGGCGGGCGGGATCGATTTTCACGTCGAGCCCCGCGACGGGATTTCATTGTATGGAATCACAACCTATAGTTTCCCCGGCAACGGCGCGGCTGGCGTGCACCCGGCGTTTCTGGATGTAACGCGCCCCAACGGGTTTGTGCTGGCCACGGGCCCTGGACTGACGAGTCAGGTGTCGCAACTGCGGCTGGAGATTCTGGGGGAAGACCTGCCGGTTGGGCCGCCTAGTCTCTATCCGTATGACGCTCGCTTTCTGCGCATTCCCTTCGGTTCCACGTTCTTCAGCGCTCTGACGCCGAAGCATCTGCTATTTCGGTTGAGCGACGACATCTATGTACTGCCGGGCGCTGTGCGATTCACCCCGCGGCCCGCTCCTCTCGTGCACTGGATCACGCCAACGCTGTCTCTGGAGGGGGAGGTGTTGTGGAACGTTCGTGGCGAGAATTTCGTGGCCCGTTCGGCTGTCTATTTCGACGGGCTGCCAGCCCAGACAACGGGTTTTGACCTGCCGACTGGAGAGATACAAGTGCGCGCGCCGCTGGGACCGAGAGGGCAAGCCACGGTGGTCACGGTCTACAATCCCGACGGGCAAAGTTCCGCGTTCACGCTTCCCGACGGCAACGTCACGGTGCTGTTTCCCGAAACCGAAGACGCGGCGTTGCAGCTCTCGCCGCGATCCGGGCACAGCGGTACAGACATCGTCGTGAGGGTCGAGGGCGTAAACACCAACTTTGCCGGTGGAGAGACGCTGGTTGGTTTTGGCACGAGCGACATCGTTACGCGAGAAGTATTTGTGGAAAGCGCGACCCGGCTGCGGGTGGTAGCCACAATCCACGCGAATGCCGCGCCCGGCGCCTATATGCTGAGCGTGATCAGCGGCCTTCGCGTGGTGACGCAGACCTCCGCCTTTCGGATCGAGGAAGCAGCACCGGAATCGGGCGCGGCGAAGCTGCGGTTCCGGGGTCTGGTCAACTCCGCTACGATGCGTCCGGACCTGTCGCCGGGAGTTCTCGCTACATTGTTTGCTGAAAACCTGCCGGCGACCGGCGAGTTTGGAGAAACCAAACCCGTGCGGGTGACCCTCAACGGCAGGTCGTGCCGAATCATCGACGTCTCGCCGAACCAGATAAATCTGCGAGTACCCGCGGAGACCGAAATCGGCGTGGCCGTGCTCGAGGTGGATAACGGAATCGGGCTCAGCCAGCCGATGCTGGTGCACATCGACCGTGTCTCGCCGGGATTGTTCGGCATCGCGAACGAGGCGGGCATGCTGGTTGGCTTGGACAGCCCGGCCGCGCCGGGAGAGACGCTGGCCTTGCTAGCCACCGGGCTGGGCGTTCTGAGCCCGCCGATTCCGCCAACCGAGGGAGCGGATGAAGAGGCGATCTGGCTCGGCTCTATCCAAATTGTTGTGGCGGGACTTCGGATCGCTCCATCCTCGGTGCGATCTTCCGCGGCGATACCGGGCCTGGACGAAATCCGTTTCGAGATGCCTCCGCTGCCTCCAACTCCGGTATCGGTAATGTTGATCGTCGAAGGTAAGCGAAGCAACCCGGCGCCGCTGCTGGTGCAATAGCCGGCGATCCACGAAACACACGTCTCGTTTCGGCGCAAGACCCGGCTGGGTGGCCCCAGGCTTCCGCCCGAGACGCTGTGGGGAAGTCGGGTGGGATGAGAGCCGGGAGCAGAGGCGCTACTCTTCCTCCTGCTGAGTCGCCAGGCGGTCGATGACGGAGAGATCTTCGAGGGTGGTAATGTCGCCGGAGATCTTGTCGCTGGTGACGATTTCTCGCAGCAGGCGCCGCATGATCTTGCCGCTGCGCGTCTTGGGCAGGCCATCGGTGAAGCGAATCTGTTCGGGCCGGGCGAATTTTCCGATCTCAACCGCGACCCATTCGCGCAATTCGTTGGCCAGTTTGTCGTTGGTCCTGACACCTTTCTTGACCGTGACGAAAGCCACGATCGCCTGACCTTTCAGTTCGTGCGGCTTGCCGATGACGGCGGCTTCGGCGACGGACTTGTGCTTGCCCAGGGCCGATTCAAGTTCGGCGGTCGAGATGCGATGTCCGCTGACATTCATCACGTCATCGACGCGGCCCAGGATCCAGATGTAGCCGTCCTGGTCGCGCCGCGCCGCGTCGCCGACAAAATAGACACCGGGAATCTGCGACCAATACGTTTTCCTAAAACGGGACTTATCTCGCCACAGGGTGCGGAACATCGCGGGCCAGGGTTTTCGCACGATCAGATAGCCCTCTCCGCCCCTGGGCACGGAATTTCCTTTCATGTCGACGATGTCGGCGGCGACGCCGGGCAGCGGGAAGGTGCACGAGCCGGGCTTCAGAGGCGTGGCGCCGGGCAGCGGCGAGATCATGATCGAGCCTGTTTCGGTCTGCCACCAGGTGTCGACGATGGGGCAGCGCCCGCCGCCGATCATCTCGTGGTACCACTCCCATGCGGCGGGATTGATTGGCTCGCCGACCGAGCCCAGCAGCCGCAGGCTCGAAAGGTCGTGGCGCTTCGGCCATTCATCCCCGTGCCGCACGAACGCGCGAATCGCGGTGGGCGATGTGTAGAGGATGTTCACCTTGTATCGATCGATGATGCGCCAGAAGCGGTCGGGTTGTGGGAAGTCGGGCGCGCCTTCGTACATGACGGTGGTGGTTCCGGCCAGCAACGGTCCGTAAACGATGTAGCTGTGCCCGGTAACCCATCCGATATCGGCGGCGCACCAGTAGGTATCTTCTTCCTTGATATCAAAGACCCACTTCATCGCCATAATGGCCTGAAGCTGGTAGCCGCCCGTGGTGTGGACGATGCCTTTCGGCTTGCCGGTCGTGCCGGAAGTATAGAGGATGTAGAGCGGGTGTTCGGAATCGAGTTCGGCGGCGGGACAGTCCTCGCCGGCTTTCGCCTCGAGTTCCGCCCAGTCATGGTCGCGGCCGCGCTTCATCTTGATTTCGTTCTTGGTGCGCCGGAAGACGATGCAGTTCTTGACCTTGGGGCAACCGGTCATGGCCTCATCGGCGGTGTCTTTGAGAGGCACGATCTTGCCGCGGCGCCAGCCGCCGTCGGCCGTGATGACGACCGAGGCCTCGAGATCGAGGATGCGAGTCTTCAGCGCTTCGGCCGAGAATCCGCCGAAGACGACGCTATGAGGTATGCCCAGACGGGCGCAGGCGAGCATGGCCACGGGCAACTCGGGGATCATCGGCATGTAGATGATCGCCCGGGCGCCCTTGCGAAGTCCGCGGCCCTTCAGGACATTCGCGAAGCGGCAAACACGGCGATGCAGCTCCTGATAGGTGATCGTTTCGGTGTCGCCGGGTTCACCTTCCCAAATGATGGCCGCCTTATTCTTGCGCGGGGTGGAGAGGTGACGGTCCAGGCAGTTGTACGACATGTTCGTCGTGCCGCCGACGAACCACTTGGCCGTGGGAGGCTTCCACTCGAGCACCTGGTCCCATTTCTTAAACCAGTGCAGTTCCTGGCGGGCGAGCTTGCCCCAGAATCGCTCGGGGTTGCGGTCGGCGGCCTTGTACAGCTTTTGATATTCCTCCATACTCGCAATGGCGGCATGTTTCGAAAACGACTTGCGCGGTTTGTAGATCTTGTTAGCCAAGGATCATCTCCAGGAACTGCTGATTCGGCCCGTCGCGGCGCATGGACATCGCAACCGCGCGGGCGAAAGACGAATGCACCACTATACAACAGGTTTGGGTGGGCAGGCATGCCCGCGACGCGGGCGCACGATCTGCCGCGCGCCCAGCCGGACATTCCACCACGCGCTGCTCGGGCTAGGTCAGCACTTCATGCAGCCGTTTTGCCAGGATTTCAGCTTCGCCGGGCTGCAACATCCACATCGAGATTCGGATGCTGCCGTTGCCGCCGGAAATGCGAATGGCCGGGTCGCCGTTTTGCATCTCGTCGACAACCTGCTTGGCGGTCTTGCCGCGCTTGTCTTCGTCCCACTTGACGACGACGTGCGGCACGCGGTTCGCGATCTCGGGAATATCGATCGCGGTCTGGACGCCATCCACTCCCTTGATGGTGGAAATCACATGGTCGGCTCGGCGATCGAGTTCGGCGCGTTCGGCGTCGTGGTCGATTCTGAGATATCGCTCGACGGCGGCAACGAGGCCCATGATTTCTTCCTTGCCGACTTTCATGCCGCGTCCGATGCCGCCGCCGGGGCTGATGGACATCTGAGCCGCTTCGATCAGCTCCGCCTGACCGAGCAAAAGACCGGAAGCCTGCGGGCCGATCAAACCCTTGCCGCCGGAGAAAACGACGAGATCAAAACCCTCGTCGACATAGGCCTTGAGGCGTTGCTTCGGCGGCACGTCGGCGGCGGCGTCGTTCAGGGTGGGAATGCCGTGCTTCTTGGCAACCTCGATCCACTCGGCGCGTTTGATCTGTCCCTTGGGGTCGGCCTTGTTGAGGAAGAACATCATGGCGGTCTCGTCGTTGATCGCCTTCTCGAGCTCGGCGCGGGTTTCGACCCAGACGGTCCTCGCGCCGGTAAGCCACATTTGCGCCTCGTAACCGCAGCGATGCGCTTTCTGCGAGATGAGGACGTTCGGCATGCCGCTGGCGTCGGGAAGCGCGCGAAGTTTGGCGCGGTCTCCGCGATGCAGGCAGGCAGCGGTGCCGCAAGTGATGGCCGAGGCCGCGCCGCAAGCGATCATGGCCGCGGGCACGCCGATCATTTCGGCGATCTTCTTGCCGGCCCTGCGCTGCAGGTCGGGGACATGGACAAAATGCTTCGAGGCCTCGACCATGGCGGCTACGACCTCGGGTGGCATGACCGATCCGCCGAGCACCGTAACCGTTCCGATGCCGTTGATCACGGGCTTCGCGCCCAGATCTTCGTAAGTGATGGTCGCTACTTCATCGCCGACAGTGGATGACGCTGTGTTGCCGCACCCAACCGCTCCGGCGACCGCGGCGGCCGCGGTTCCTTGCATGAACCCTCTTCGACTCGTCTGATCGGACATGTTTGTGACTCCTGAAAAATATCCCCGGGCGCTATGTGAACCGTTCCTATGCGAACAGTTCCTTGACACGCGTGGCGACGATGAGATGCTCACCCGGTTGCAGCATCCACATCGAAATACGCAGCCCGCCGTCGCGCTGCGACACGGCGATCGGCGGATCGCCCGCGCGAAGTTTTTCCGCCGCTTCCCTCGCGGTGAAGCCTTTCTTCTCGGCGTCCCAGTTCACAAGAACATGCGGCACCTGGTTCGCGATGGGCGGGATAAGAACCTCGGCCGTCACGCCGTCAATCGAACGGACGGTCTCGATCACGTGCTTGGCGCGTGCATCGAGCTCGGCCCGTTCGGCGCCGTGGTCGATCCGATGGTAGCGTTCGACGGCGGCAACCAGTCCCATGATTTCTTCCTTGCCGACTTTCATGCCGCGTCCGATGCCGGCGCGCGGGCTGATGGCTTTCTGCGCGGCGGCTACTAGTTCCGGCTGACCCAGCACGAGTCCGCTCGCCTGAGGGCCGATCAAACCCTTGCCGCCGGAGAAGACGACGAGATCAAAACCCTGATCCACATACTCCCTCAGACGCGCGACCGGCGGTACATCCGAAGCGCAGTCGTTCATCGTGGGGATGTTGTGCTTCCTGGCGACTTCGATCCATTCGTCGCGCTTGATTTGTCCCTTCGGGTCGCCAACATTGAGGAAGAACATCATCGCCGTTCGTTCGTTGATAGCTTTCTCAAGTTCCTGGCGCGTTTCGACCTCGACCGGCTTGGTGCCAACCGCCCAAATCTGGGTGTCGAAACCAAAGCGATGACTCTTCTGAACGATCACTTCGTCGGGCATGCCGGAGGTATCGGGCAGCTTGCGGAGCTTTTCGTCGTCGCCGCGAGTAACACAAGCCGCCGTGGCGACCGTCAGCCCTGAAGCCGCGCCACAACAGATCATGGCCGCCGGCACGCCGATCATTTCGGCGATTTTCTTACCGGCCTGGATTTGCAAATCCGGCAGGGAGACGAAGTTCTTCGACGCCTCGACCATCGATGCCACGACTTCCGGAGGCATGATCGAACCTCCAAGCGTGGTGACGACGCCAATGCCGTTGATGACCTTGCGCACGCCAAGGTCGTCGTAAGTCATACTCGCCGCGACGGCTCCCTCACCCCCCGCCGGCGCGGCTCCTCCACAACTCGATAAACCGGCGGCGGCTCCTCCGGCGGCCGTGGCCTGGAGAAAACTTCTTCGCGTTCTAGATCGTTTCACGACGTACCTCCCTGCATGCTCGGGCGGCGCGGCCCGGCGGGCGAAATTCGCCCGGCGACCGGCGCGCCCACTGTGCACTGGACATGTGCATTGGACTGGGCGCTGGACCAACCCGTACAAGAGTGTACCGCATCCCGAAACGTATCAGAGCAGTCCAGGGCGAGAAACCTCGCTCGGGGGTAATTACGACGGCTGGAGGGTTGATAACGACGGCTGGAGGTTGTACCTTGAAGCCATGGCATCCCGCAGCTTGAACAAAGTCATGCTCATTGGCCGTCTCGGCAAGGACGCAGAGACGCGCTACACCGCTAGTGGAACAGCGGTGACCAATGTTACGCTGGCCACCAACCGGCGCACCAAGAACCAGCAGACCGGCGAATGGGAGGAGGATACCGACTGGCACGATATTGTCATTTGGAAAGCCGAAGCGCTGGCCAGCTATCTCCAGAAGGGCAAGCAGGTCTACGTCGAAGGCCGGCTGCAGACACGCAGTTGGGAAGACCAAAGCGGCAACAAGCGCTATCGAACCGAGGTGGTCGCCGATTCCGGCGGTGTGATCTTGCTTGGCGGCCGTGACAGCGCATCGGGCGGCGGAGACTTCTCTCAAGAATCTCAAGAACCGCGCGCGAAGGCGCAGTCCGCCCCAACCGGCGGCACGGCTGCTGCCGATGCCGGGGCGGGCGATGCGGGAATCACCGACGACGACGTGCCGTTCTAAGAAGACGTGCCGTTGCAGGAAACTGCCCGGCGCCGGCAGGCTCC
The DNA here is from genome assembly GCA_965238045.1 of Bryobacterales bacterium. Lineage (GTDB taxonomy): Bacteria > Acidobacteriota > Terriglobia > Bryobacterales > UBA6623 > CBDEGU01. Next base: position 269,405 of record CBDEGU010000009.1, read on the forward strand.
GATTTCGATCAACAGTTCATGCGAGCAGTTATCCAAAGGGTGAGCCGCGCATCGGTCACCGTGGGTGACGGCACGGCGGGCGCCATCGGCCAGGGGCTGCTCGTGCTGTTGGGCGTCGAGCGCGGCGACAGCGAAGCCGACGCCGGCTACCTGGCTCGCAAGACCGCCGGTCTGCGTATTTTCGAGGATGACGCGGGCAAGATGAATTGCTCGGTCGCCGAGATGGGCGGCCAGGTTCTCGTCGTCTCGCAGTTCACTCTGCTGGGTGATTGCCGCAAGGGCAAGCGGCCCAGTTTCGCCCAGGCAGCCGAGCCCGGCCTGGCCGATGCGCTCTACCAGCGATACACACGGAGCCTCGCAGCGGAAGGTGTTGGAGTTGAAACCGGCGTGTTTCAGGCGATGATGCAGGTGGAGCTTGTCAACGATGGGCCAGTAACGATTCTGCTGGATTCGAGGAAGTTGTTTTAGCAGGCCGGTGTTCTAATGGGAGACTCCCCGCAGTGATCCGCATCCGAGTTGCGTTTCTTCTTGCAAACGCAATGTTGCTTGCGTTTGCGACGGCGGCGTACCTATCCGACCATGGCGGCTTTGATGGTGACTACGAATTCCTAGATCCCGGATACTACGACGTGCTGACCAGTAAGCCTGGTCCAGGCGACGCACTGTTTAGCAGATGGACGTTCAAGGCAGGAGAGGAATCGCGAGTGGTGCGGCTCTTTCTGTTCGTGAATCTTCCGGCGTTCGTGTGCAGCAGGTTGGCCTTTGAAATTGGCCAACTGGGTTTTTGCGAGATGAGAGGGATTTCCCCCTTCGGACTTTCCTATGCGACATATATAATTTCCCTCGGCCTGATTCTTTCCTTCTTGCAGTGGTATCTGATCGGCACCCTCGTTGAGAACTCGATCAAACGCTACCGCTCGGGAGAAGCGAGGCGCCTTAACTCGCCCCCGTCCAAAACAGGTTCCTGAACTGAGCGGAAACTCCCGATTTGGAACTCCGTCTCCAACCTGGTAGTCCCTGGGTCGGTGCTCTACCAGCCGCGGCTCCGCATACGCTGAAGGATGCGAGCACTGTAGGCATTCATCTGCTGGGGCGTGCGGCTTCGCGGCGCCGGGATACAGGCGGCCAGACGCGCGGATTGGTCGCGGCTGAGTTCAGCGACCGAGATTCCGTAGTGATGCCGCGCGGCCGCTTCGGCTCCGTAAACACCGGGCCCCCACTCGATCACGTTCAAGTAGAGCGCCAGAATTCTTTCCTTCGGAAGGATCAGTTCGGCCAGTGGCACAAGTGTAAACTCAAGCACCTTCCGGATGATGGAATGGTGCGTCGTTAGGAAGAGGTTCTTCACCAGCTGCTGGCTGATCGTCGAGGCGCCTCGTAGTTTACCGCCCCGGTCGTAGTCCTTTACAACCTTCTTGAGTTCGGACCAGTCGACGCCGTCGTGCTCGAAGAAGCGTCCGTCCTCGGCGGCGATCACCGCATGCTGGAAATGGTCGGGCATGGCCGTGAGCGGCCGCCAGATTTGCCGTTTTTCATAGTCGCCCTCTTCCAGCAACGATTCGATGCGGCGCTGCACCTGCACGGTCGTTGTAATCGGGACGAAAGACCGGAGACCGAACAGGCTAATGATGCAGAAAACGTAAAACGCGACAACAAAGAGCAAGAGCGGCCGCAGCAGACGGCGGACCAAGCGCGCCACTGGACCCACTGGCCTGCTGCGGGGGCGTCGGCGTCGGCGCCAGTTCCAGAGTCGTTTCCATCGGCGGTGAGCCACCTTTCCATTCTAGGAAACGGTCTAGGAAATGACCCGGCGGCGGCCGCGCGGACCTGCGGTGCGGACCCGCCGCGCAGGGGCGCGTGTCGGCGTATATGATAGGTACTCGCCAACGGCCTGGATCTGCCGCGGACCGTCGGCACAGCAAAAGAGGCGCTGGGACAGAGGCCGGATAGAAGTGTACGAAGCAATGACCTTAGACCGCATTTACGAATTCGGCGCGTTATTGGCCTACCTCGCGGTATTGCTGTGGATCGGCTTGCGCAGTGCGCGAAAGGTGCATAGCTGGGTCGACTACACTCTCGCCGGGCGCAATATTTCGTGGGTCATCGTGCTGGCCACCACGGCCGCGACGATGATCGGTGGCGGAGCCTCGGTGGGGATGACCTCGAGGGTGTATGAAATCGGCATCGCGGCGGCGTTCGTCACTTCGGGATGGCACCTGCAGCTCATCTTCACCGGGTTGTGGGTTGCGCCCAAACTGCGCGGGCTGAATTTGGTCACGGTCGGCGACTACTTTGAACTGAAATTCGGCAAGCTCGCGCGGCTGCTGGCCGTGATCAATTCGGTTATCTTCTTGCTCGCGGCGATTACGGCGCAACTCGCGGCGATGGCCATGATCACCCACAGTATCTTGGGTGTTCCTTACTGGCTGGCTCTGCTGATCGGCGCATCGGTGACGGTTTTCTATTCGACCGTCGGCGGCATTCGCGCGGTCGTGCAGACCGACGTGCTGCAGTTCGCGATTCTGGTCGGCGGCATTGGCACGGCGGCGGCACTGCTGCTTTCAAGAAACGGCGGCTTCGAGGCCATGGCGGCGGTCGTCGGCAGCGAGCACTTTTCGCTGACCGGACACTGGTCGGGGATGCGGGTCCTCAGTTTGTTCGTCGCCTTCCTGTTGGGCGAGATGCTGGTGCCTCCCTACGCCGTGCGCTGCTTTATCGCCAAGGACGCCTCCAGCGCGAAATGGGGCGTCGCCGGCAGCGGATTCTTCCTGCTGCTCTTTCTTCCGATCGCGACGTTTGTCGTGGGCGCCTCGGCGGCTTTTGACCCGGCCATTCGGCAGGCCGTCGAGGGCAATGTGCAGCTGGTGTATCCGATGCTGGTACGCACCACGTTCCACCCTCTATTCTCCGGCGTGATGATCGCCGCTCTGATCGCCGCGGCGATGTCTTCGGCCGACAGCAGCCTGTCGAGCCACGCCACGGTCGTGATGGAAGACATCTACCGGCGCTACATCAACCCCCACGCCAGCCCGCGTTCGCTGCTGCGGGTGGCGCAGTATACGACGCTGCTGACCGGGATCGCCGGAGCGATCTCGGCGTTCCTGTTTACGAATATCGCCGACATCCTTGAATTCGCCTACGACTTCTGGGCGCCGACCATGATTCTACCCTTCATGGTGGGACTGTTTTGGTACCGCGAGGACCGCGTCTACGCGGTAGTCGCGGCCATGCTGGGAGGCCTGGTGTCGACGGTGGTCTGGCGCTTCTTCGTGGGCGGGCACTCGGATATCGGTCCGGCGCTGATCGGCACCGCCATGTCGGTGGCCGTGTTCTTCGTCGCGCTGCCACTCACCAGAGGTCTTCCGCTCGGACGGCTCTTTCAGCCGAACGATCCCTACGCCGAGTTTGACGGAGAGCCATCATGATTCCCTTCCCCTTGTTGACCCTGCTGCACTATGCCTCGATTGCCTCGGCCGCGGGCATGCTGGGCCTGCTGGCCTGGCACTATCTCTCTGGCGGGGATGAATAGGTCCCACGGATACATGGATTGCCAGGGCGGCTAGGGATGACGCACGCCCCGAATCAGCGCGGACAACTGTGCTTTTTCAATACGCTGATTCTGGCGCAAAGTGAAGTTGATCTCGTCTTCGGTAGCGCGCATCGAGAGCAGAATCTCGGCCTGCCCGCGGCCAGGCTGGTTGTCTACCTTCACCAATCCGCGCCAGTGGGGATGATCGATTTCCCATAGCTCGATAGGAGCAGGCACCGGGCCGGAGGACCGTCCCAAGAGCAGTGACTTCAGCAGCAAGGGGAGCACGCCGTACCGGGAACAATACACCCATCGGAAGTAGCCGTAGCCCGTATCGAGACCGACACTGTCGAGCGGCCAGGCGCTGAGAGTCGGACCAAGACCGGGCGTGCTTGGACTGGCAAATACGCCCCCATACACGCTCAAATTCGCTGGCGGGTCTACGCTGGTGAACTCGAAGCCTCCGTCAAACGACGCATCGTCCAAAGGTTCGAAGCCAATCGGGACAGCGAACTCTATCCCGCCAAGTTTCCGCGCCAGACCGTAAGTGAGCGCGGCGTCCTCCCGGTACCAGTTTTCCATCTCGCAAACCACACCCGCTTCGGAAGAACCCCGCATGACGAAGAAATGGAATCCCATGTAGAGAATCGCGATCACGGCCAGCGGCAGGCCGATCGTCACCCGCCGCGAGAGGACGATCTCCCGCACTCTGGCCTTCGGACAGCGCCTCTTCAGGGACCGCAACAAGGCCTCGCTCTTCTTGCGGCTCAGAGCCGCCAGCAGGGGCGTATTGTTCCACCAATGGGGGACCACCGAGATTTGCGCCACATCGCCAATCACCACCACGCGGAAGGTCGTGATGCTCTCGTAAGGCAGGCGGCGGAGGGCAAGACGAACCTCGCCTGTATCGTCATCGAGCGAAAGACGGTCCCAGAATCTCACGAAAAGATAGAACAACCCGACAACAGGACCGGAGACGAGGCAGAAAAGAGCGAAGACTTCGACTCCGATCGGGCCGAAGAAGCAGAAGGAGAGCAGACAAGCCGGCGGCAGCACATGCGAGACGATCTGGCGGACAAAGCTGGCCGCATCGCCTTGATATGTCGTCTCTTCGGTGAGTGTTTGCATGGTGATGCGGTAGCCGGGGGCGCGCGGAGAGAGCCATCCCATCATCATGATATACTGACGGCGTAAGTCGGTAATACCTGCCTGTGGGCCGCTAGCTCAGCTGGGAGAGCGCGGCGTTCGCAATGCCGAGGTCGTGGGTTCGAGCCCCATGCGGTCCACCATTCACCCCTGTTTCGTTCCTTTCTTTTTGATTTACTAGTTGCAATTCGCTGGCGCGGCCTGGGACCCCGGTTTCGCAGCATCGGCTCCGAGGTTATGGCGGACCAGCGGCGCCGGATCGCCGCCGATGACCTATGCCGGCGCGACTGCGATTCTCTTCCCCCAGTGATCGCGGCTACGCCACTGGCACGGGCTCGATCCGCGAAAAGACGTAGGGACCTTCCGGAATCACCACCAGCGACGCACCGGGCGCGAGTGACCCGGTCAAGTGGTCGACTGCCTCCTGCGGAGACTGGAAAGCGGGCCCCCAGAGTTGAGACTGGTCTTCAGGCGGAACGCCCGGCACCGAGAACATCAACCGGGCCTTCGAGGCAACGAGAGCGAGCTTTTCGGCCTGCCACTGGTCGATCGCGACCGGGGCCTGGCTGAGATCATCGAGCAGCGTCCGGGCATCGGGCGAGCGGCGCATGAGCCCGCGAAATTCAGGGCCGCCAAAACCTTCGCGACAGGCCGCGACCAGCAGAATCGTTCCGCCGGGCTTGACGATGTGCGAGGCGGCGGTGACCCCCTTGACGGCCTGGTAGAAGGTCAGGTCCAGCGGATAGCCGCCCGAGGTGGTGATCACCGCGTCGGCGGGTTCTTCGATGCCCGCCAGAGTCGATTCGCGCACAAACTCGACCGCTTCGGCGTGCGCCCCTCTCGGCTCACCGGTGAATACGGCCGCGATGCCGCGCTCGCGCGTCAGGGCGACGTCGATCATGAAGTCATGGCCGGCCAGCGAGGCGATTTCCAGCAGCTCCTGATGCAGCGGATTGCCGGGGAACGATCCTTCGGTGGCACGGGGATCGCGCATGAACAGCGGACTGTGCAGCCGCTTGATCGTTTTCTCGCCGGCCAGGCCGATCGAAACGAGTTTGCGTCCGCCGGAAAAACCCGCCATCAGGTGGGGCTCAACGAACCCAAGCGTGATATGCAGATCGGCTTCCACGAATCGCCGGTCGATATAGACCGGCGTGCCCGAGGCGGTTTCCCCAAGATAGGAATGTTCGCTCTCTTCGCGGGCGCGGTGGGAGGCAACCTCGTAGTTCGCGTGAATTTCGGGTCCCAGGATCTCGTCGAGTTCCAGCGCCGTGGCCTCGCGGTGCAATCCGGTGGCGATCAGAATCTGAATGCCCTCGCGCGGGACACCGGCCCGCTCGAGCGCCGCCAGCAGCGGCGGCAAGACGATGGCGTTCGGCGCCGGACGAGTGATGTCGCAAACCGAGATGGCGGCCGAGCGCTTCCCGCGCGCCAGGGTTTCGAGCGGGGCGGTTCCGATGGGATCGTCGATCGCGGCCACGATCGATGCGGCCGCATCGGGCAATACAGCGGCAAAACGGGGGTTTAAGACACGGGCGGAGACGTCAGGGGGAATCGTGATTTCCGAGCCGGTCCTGTCGAAAGCGAGGCGAACTTTCATCGGAATGGGGCCTCCCCCGCAAGGGAAACGGGTCGCCTAGTGGCGCAGACACACGGCGCAGTGAAGCTCCGCCAACGGGAATCTCCACAAGTCGGCAAACCTGCTCGAGCAACGAGGACTTACCTCAACTCCTCCATGATTTCATCGAGTACGGACTCGGGCGGACGTCCTCCGTTCGATTCCGAGACTTGGCTGAGAGGCATCTCTCCCAGACCAAGCAAGTCGAGGAAATTCTCCTTGCCGGTGTTGACGTAAAAGACGCCGGTCAGCACTTGGCCCCGCTGGGCGTGAGTGTGCAGAGTCTGGATGGCCGCGACAGCATCGGCGGGGTCGTAGTCGTCTTCTATTTTCTTCAGCAGCAGGGTCGAGCCGTCATGCAGCGTCACTTCGCGCAATGTGCCGGGGTCGAACTTTTCTTCGATCTCAATTTGTTCAAAGAAGGGAACGAAGTCGACCGTGTTCAGATCTTGCCGATGTTCGCGTACATAGGTGTAGCTCTTGGTCGAGCCGGCGTGGTCATTGAAGGTGACGCACGGGGAGATCACGTCGATCATGGAGGTGCCGTCGTGGGCCAGCGCGGCCTTGAGCACGTTTTGGAGGTGCTTCTTATCGCCCGAGAAAGACCTCGCGACGAAAGTGGCGCCCAGTTGAATGGCCAGCGCGCAAGTGTCAATCGGCGGCAGATCGTTGGCAATACCTGTTTTCTGTGTCGAGCCGACATCGGCGGTGGCGGAAAACTGCCCCTTGGTGAGGCCGTAGCAGCCGTTATCTTCGATGACGTAGAGCATCGGCATGTTTCGGCGCATCAAGTGGACGAACTGGCCGATGCCGATCGAGGCGGTGTCGCCATCTCCGGTGACGCCCAGCGCGATGAGATTCCGGTTCGCCAGCAGAGCGCCAGTCGCGACCGAAGGCATACGGCCATGAACGGAGTTAAATCCGTGCGATGAATTGAGAAAGTAGGCGGGCGATTTGGACGCACATCCGATTCCCGACAGTTTGATGACCTGCGTCGGGTCGATGCCCATGTCGTAGCAGCACTCGATGAGCCGTTCGGAAATCGAGTTATGGCCGCAACCGGCGCAGAGAGTCGTCTTACCGCCGCGATACTCTTTCACGGAGAGTCCGATGCGGTTGACTTTTCGCGCTGGCGGCGATGGCGGCGTGGCTGTGGTGCTCACAAGCCCTCCTGTTCCACGATCGAGTCGGTAATGGTGCGGGCGTCAATCGAAAGACCACCGTAGTATCGGACACCCCGCAGACGGCTGGTCAGTTCAGCGGGCAGATCCAGGCGCATGAGCTGCGCCAGCTGGCCCTCGCGGTTCTGATCGACGACGTAAACGCGATCGTGTCCGCGAAGGAAGTCGGCTAGCTGCTGGTTGAAGGGGTAGGCCCGGATTCGCAGATACGATGTTTTCACGCCGCGCCCGTCCTGAAGCTGCTCGCGGCTCTCGACAATGGCGTAGTCGGAGGTTCCGCAGCCGATGATGCCGACCGAGGCTTCCTCTACTTCGTCCACGACCGGTTGCGGCAAGAGCGTTCGGGCGGTCTCGAATTTCTTGGCCAGACGGTCGATATTGCGGACCCAGTCCTCGGGCCGCTCGCTGTATTGCGCCTGTTCGTTGTGTCCCGTGCCGCGGGTAAAGTAGGCGGCCTTATCATGTTTGGTTCCCGGCAGCGTGCGATAGCCGATACCGTCGCCATCCACGTCGCGATAGCGGGCGAAACCGCCCAGCCCCTCCAGGTCTTCGGCCGTCAGGACCTTGCCCCGGTCGAACGGCTTTGAGGGATACTCAAACGGCCCCGACATCCAATAGTTCATGCCCAGGTCGAGATCGAGCATCACGAAGACCGGGGTTTGCAACCTCTCGGCGACATCGAAGGCCGCCGCGGTCATGCTGAAGCACTCTTCCGGACAGGAAGGAATCAGCATCGGGTGCCTGGTGTCGCCATGCGAGAGCGTGGCCACCGCAAGTAAGTCCCCCTGCGCGGTGCGGGTGGGCAGCCCGGTGGACGGCCCCATACGCTGCACGTCGATAATGACCACCGGGATCTCGGCGAAATAACCCAAGCCGACGAACTCCGACATCAGCGAGATGCCCGGTCCGGACGTCGTCGTCATGGCGCGGGCGCCCGCCCAGCCGGCGCCGATCACCATGCCAATGGACGCAAGCTCGTCCTCGGCCTGTACGATGGCGCAGGTGGTCTGACCGGTTTCGGGATCTTTCCTGTACTGTTCGGCGTAACTCGCCAGCGTCTCCGCCAACGAGGACGACGGCGTAATCGGGTACCACGTCACGACCGTGACACCACCGAAGACCGCGCCCAGCGCCGCGGAAGCGTTTCCTTCGATAATAAATTTGCCGCTGTTCGCGTTCATGCGCTCGACGAAGAACGGATCGGCCTTCGGTAAATTCTCCTTGGCGTACTCAAACCCCGCTTGCGCGGCGTTCCAGTTCAGTTCCGCGGCCTTGGGCTTACGGGAGAACTGTCTGGAGAGCGCCTTATGGACTTCTTCGAGTTCGATGCCCAGAAGATACGCCAGCACGCCGTCGTAAATGATATTTCTCACCAGGCGCCGCAGCTTGGCGTTGGGGCAAACCGGTGCCACGATCTTGTTGAACGGTACCGGGTAGAAGTGCAGGTCGGTGCGAACCGTATCGAGGTGAAGCGGTTCATCGTAGACCACCGCCGCGCCGGAAGGAAGGTTCAGCACATCTTCCTGGGCGGTTTCCGGGTTCATCGCAACCAGAAAATCGATCTCTTTCTTTCGGCCGATGAAGCCGCGCTTGTTCGTCCGGATGGTGTACCAGGTAGGCAGACCGGCAATGTTCGACGGGAACAGATTCTGCGCCGAGACGGGAATGCCCATTTGGAAGAGCGATCGCAACAAGACCAGGTTCGCCGTCTGGCTCCCGGAGCCGTTTACGGTCGCGAGTTGAATACTGAAATCATTAACAGTGCGGTCACCCGATGCGGGTAAACCCCTCCCTACGGGAGCAGCTTCGACGGTAGACATGCGTATACTCTTTGCGAGAAAAGTGTGGGATGGGTGGCCTCAACCAGACCTGTGACAACCATTATAGCCCCGATCGCCTCGAAACAGGAATAGAGGCGGTGTAATTTATGAAAGTTTTGTCATTCCAAGCCCCGCGGCGCGGTGCCCGTGATGAGTCCCCGGCCTCTCGCACGGCTATCAGGAATCCACAACAAGAGGGCCCATAGCGTGAATTTCACCCTCGATATCCGCGAGTCCTTGTCTGGTCCCTGGGGGCTACCGCCGGGTCCAGCGCTTGGATTTCACCTCAAAGCGCGGGAGGGTTCCGTAAGCAACGGCGGCAACCGAGACGCGCAGCATGAAGGCTTTTCGCAAAGCCGCTTCGACTCGGCCTGCCAGACCGGCCGGATCGGAATGCTCCGCCTCTGGCTCGATCCGAACATTCATTTCCGGCCCCGTCCCGCCGCTGCGGATTTCCACCGCAAATTCGCCCGTGCCTTCGCAAGACCGCAGAACTTCCTCGACCGCGCTGGGAAAGACGTTCACGCCTCTCACCACAACCATGTCATCGGTCCGGCCCAAAATTCCGCCTTCCAAGGCTAGCTCGTGCGTGCCGCATTGGCAGCAAGCGTGTTCCGAGCGCTGCACCAGGTCGCCGCTGCGGTAGCGCAGGAGCGGGGAGCCGAGCCGGCCCAGAGTCGTCAGCACGAGTTCGCCGGTTTCGCCCGGCCCAGCCGGTTCGAGGCTTTGCGGGTCGATCACTTCGGCGAAGTAGGCGGATTCGAGCACATGCAGCACGCCGGGCCGTTGCGGACATCCGTAGCTCACGGGACCGATTTCAGTCAACCCGTGATGATCCACGAGGCGCGCGCCGGGCCAGAGCTTCTCGATCAGCGTCCGCGTCGCCGGGATGGAGCCGCCAGGCTCCCCCCCCACGATGATCCGGCGGACTTTCGCGGCCGCCAAGTCCAGCTTCTCTTCCTGGGCCACCTGCGCCAGACGAAGGGCATAGGTCGGCGTGGCGCATACGACCGTGACGTCGTTGTCCAGAATGACCTGCAGGCGGGCTGCACTGCTCATCCCGCCGCCCGGAATCGTCAGACCACCCATGCGCGCCGCCGCCTCGAACGCCGTCCAAAACCCCAGAAACGGCCCGAAAGAGAACGGGAAGAAGAAGCGGTCCCTGGCATCGGCGCCGGCCGCGTGGAACACGCGCGTCCAGGAATCGAGCATCCAGTTCCAGCTCTCGGCCGTGTCCAGCCAGCGCATCGGCTTGCCGGTGGTGCCGCTGGTCTGGCTGAAGCGGACGTAGCGATCAAGAGGATAGGTTAGATCAGTGCCGTAGGGCGGGTTGCGGGCCTGATCGTCGATGAGTTCCTGTTTGAAAGTGAACGGCACGCGGCGCGAAAACTCGCCAAGATCGCGGATGCCCGCATCCACGCCCGCCGGCCGCAGCCGCGCCGAGTAGAACGGGTTGCCCCCCAGCACGGCCCTTAGAAGCACCTGAAGTTTTTCGAGCTGGCGGGCCTCGATCTCGTCCCGGCTCAGCGAGCATTCTTCGGCTGGCGTCATCGGGCGAGCAGCTCCGCCGGGGCGGCTTCGATCTTGCCGGCAATCAGTTTCGGAATGCGGACCGCGGTCATTTTCCCCGTGGCCGAGTCGCGCCTCACGCAGACCACTGCCAGAGAGCCTCGCGCGACCTCGGTTGGCGAGTCGTCATTCATCTTGCGAAAGACAAACTCATACACGATACTCTTCTGGCGCCTTTCACGCACTAGCAGACGAACCTCGACCGAATCCTCAAACCGCAGCGGACCGGTGACCTCGCACGAGGCATGTACTCGCGGCCACCCTACAGCCTCTGACCCTGCGGCCTCTGACCCCGCGGCCTCTGAATGGGCCGTGTGGATCGAAAAACCGAGGGACCGGAAGAAGGCATGCTCGGCGGATTCCATATAACGCAGGAAATTCGTGAAGTGGACCGTGCCGGAACGATCCGTCTCGGAAAACTCCACGCGCCGCCTGGATCTGTATTCGTACGCCATGGGCTGCTAGCCTTTCGCGAGGGGCGCGCCGTAGTTGACTGGCTCGGGGACGGCGGCAAATTTCGCAAGGGCTTCAAAGAACGGATCAAAATCCCGAAACAGATGCCCCATCAGGCAGTCGGTCAGATCGCCCTGCAAGTCGGGAAATTTCTCAATGAACCCGCGGAAGCTGAACTCGTGATCGTAGAAACAGTAGACCAGCTTGCGCATGGCCTCAAGCCCTCGGGAAAACTCTTCCCCGTACTCGGTAAACCGCTCGGCGGAGCAGTCGCCGGCCTGGAGCGCGGCGTCCACCGCGTCGGCGGCGAGTTCGCCGGTGCGCAGGGCAAGGAAGACGCCAGCGGAGAAGACCGGGTCGAGAAAGGCGAAGGAATCACCAGCGAGCACCAGTCCGTCGGCGGCGCAATGGCGGGAACGATAGGAGAACTCACCGGTAAGGCGGTAGGGCTCGGTGCGCTCTCCGGGAGCAAGATGCTGCTGTATCCACGTGTTCTTGTGAATCTCGCGCTGAAAGATCGTCTCCAGGTCCCGCGTTTCGTTGTAGAGATAATCCCGTTCGGCGACGACACCGGCGCCGACCATGTCCTCGGGCAAGGGGATGTACCAGAACCATCCTTTGTCGGGAATGTAGGCCACCGTGGTCGCGCCTTCGTCTTTTCCCGGGTCGCGCATCGCGCCCTTGTAGTAGGTCCAGATGGCGAGCTTGTTCAATGCGGGATCGCGCTCCCGCCAGCCGTTGCGGCTGATGGCGAGCGCATCCCGGCCGGTGGCGTCGATCGTAATGGGAGCGCGAAATTCCAGCGCCTCGCCATTCTTCCCGGCGGCTTGGACGCCCCGCACGGCTCCGTCCTCGCGGATGAATTCACGGACGGTGGTCTCTTCGAGCACCTCGGCGCCCTTTTCGCGCGCGTTGTCGAGCAGCATCTGGTCGAATTCGCTTCGCAGAACCTGCCAAGTACACGAGGCTTCGTGCTCCAGACGCTGAAAGAAATAGAACGGCTGCGACCGGCGGCCGTCGGGACTCACAAACTGCACGCTGTATTTCTTGGGAAAGTGCGACGCCTTCATCTTCTCGATGAGGCCGAGGCGTTCCAGCGGAAAGTAAGCATAGGGAATCAGAGACTCGCCGATGTGATAGCGGGGGAACTTCTCTCTCTCGATCACCAGCACCCGGCGTTTCTTATCCGCCAAGATTGCGCCCGCGGTTGAGCCGGCCGGTCCCGCGCCAATCACGATGGCATCGTATTCGCTAGTCAAGATCAGCTTCCTTGGGAGCATCGTCCCTGGGGGCATCCTCGCATGTGGCGCCCCGTGTGGCACTCCGCGTGGCGCTCCGGGCAAACGGATCGAGCGGCGGAAGGATTTCCACGATCTGGGCCAGCACCTCTCCGCCCGGGCGCCACATCACGTTCTGCCGTCCGCGGAGCGTCTGGCCGGGGGCCACCCGCAGGGCTTCGCCGATCATCGCGTCGGCCGTCACCTCAAAATAACTCGCCGGATGACAGCTGTGCTCGATGCGCTGCGTTCCGAGAATCGTACCTAGCGGTTTTTCTCTCTCAAAGACCAGCCGTCTGGCGTCTTCGGCGAAACCGGCGAGGTTGATCTTGATCGCTCCCATTCCGGTGACCGTTTCGTCCTCCAGGACCAGCAGCACGTGCCGTGAAAACACGTTTTCGCTGTAGCTGTATTTCCGCACGCGCAGATGCAGGCGCTGGCCGTAGGCGGACTCGAGCGTCGGCGTCATGTCATGGTCGTGAACCAGCAGCCGGCGGCTGGCCTCGGGCATTTCACCGGGCTCGACCCGCCGGGCCGCGGGGAGCGGAAGTCCGTACCCGGCATAGAACTCGCTCAACGGGTAGAGGAAATCCAGCGCCGCGCTCACCGGGCCCGAAACCGGCAACGGGCTGTTTTCTCGGAACCTCACGAAGGGCTTACGTCGCGGTGCCGCGGGAGGTAAAAATTCGGAAGCAGACTGTCAATCCTCAGAAGACCCTCGCGGCTCAGTCGCAGTCCCTCTCGGTCGAGCTTCAACAAACCTTGCTGGCCGAGTTCCTTCAAGGAAGCGGCAAACCTCTCTTGTATGTCGACGCCGAACTTGCGCTGGAAGTAATCGTTCTCGATGTGTCCGAGCTTCATTTGCAGGATGAACTCGCGAATCATACGCTCTTCATCGGTCGGCGTCAGAGCACGATAGATCGGCAGTCTGCCCTGACGCACCTTGGCGATGTAGGGGCCGAAGTCGTGGTCGTTTTGAAAATGCGTGCCCCCTATGTGGGAGAACGACGCCACTCCCAGGCCGAGCATGTCGGCGCCTTCCCAAAGCATATCTCTGTAGAGGAAACGGGTGCGCTCGGGATCTTTCACCGCCGTGTAGGCGCTGGTAACCGTGTAGCCCGCCGCTTCGAGTTTGGAGAAAGCGTAGTCCACCCAGGCTCGCTTGGTCGTCCAATTGGCGACCGGCGCCACGTCCTCTCCGAGCGACTGCATCTGCTGGAACATGGTCGTGTTGTAGGGCACTTCCATCTGATAGATGGTCACGCTGTCGGGCGAGAGCTCGATGGTCTTGCGGACGCACATCCGCCAATTGGCCTCGGTTTCGCCAACCATGCCGGCGATCAGATCGAGATTGATCTGCGGGAAACCGGTGCGCCTCGCGAACTCGTAAGCCCGGCCGATTTCCTTCGCGCCGTGCGCACGGCCGTTGACCCGCAGCACGTCTTCACCAAAATTTTCAATGCCCAGGCTGAGGCGCGTGACGCCGATCGCTTTCAGGGTCTGGAGCTTCGCGAGAGTGATCGTGCCCGGCTCGCATTCAAAGGCGACTTCTTCGGCTTCATCCCAGGGAAACAGCTTCTTCATGCCGTCCACCAATCGGCCAAGCTGCTTGGTCGAAATGAACGACGGCGTCCCGCCCCCGAAATAGACGAACGCCGGTTTGCGGCCGCGGATGGCGGGCTTCCGGGAGTAGAGCGTCAGCTCTTGGACGGCGGCGTCGAGGTAACCATCGATTTCACTCGAATCTTTGTCGGTGAAAACTTTGAAATAACAGAAATGGCAGCGTTTCCGGCAGAACGGGATGTGAAGATAAATGCCGAGCGGAGTACCGGGCTCGGGCGAACGCTCCAGCGCCGCGTGCGCCTGCCCGGCTTGCTCTGGCGTCCAGAAGGAATAGGGCGGGTAGTTGGAGACGAAATAGCCGCCCGCGGTGGTCTCGTCTCCCGCTGGGGAGTCCCGTGTTCGCTCGTCCATTGTGAACTCCCCGCCGTGCTGCCGCCGCCCATTCGGCGATCCTGCGCCACCCAACCCTGGCGAAAAACGCCTGCCGATTCTGTATTCGAGTATAACATTGGACCTGGCAAGACCCTCCGAAGAGCACTTCCAATATGCGTCAACTGGAAGCGTTAGCTCAGTTTTCGCAAGCGCTCCAAGGTATCTTTCATCCCGGCGAACCCTGAGCGCACTGCCGTAATATCGTGCCCTGGGCAGACCATCCGAAAACCCTGTTTCACCCTTCGCTCCGCGTCGGCGTAGGAGCCGGTCACGTAGCCCGCGGCGACGCCGGTATCTTTCGAGGCGCTGGCAACCTCCTCGACCAGGTCCTCGACAATGTCGTCGGTCACCGCCGAGGCGCCGAGCGAGCGCGACAGATCGTAGGGGCCGATCAGAACGCAATCGACATCCGGAACCCTCATCATTTCGCGAACATTGCCGATCGCGGTTGGCGTCTCGACCATCACCACGACCATGATTTCGTCGTTGGCCTGCTCGGTGTATTGGTAGAAGTCATTATCGGCATGATGGGACGTTCGCAGCCCCGTGGCCGAACGGCCGCCGCGCGGCGGAAATTTCGCCGCTTGCACGATCCGCTCACATTCCTCGGCGGTCTCGACCATCGGGATCATGATGCCAAGCGCGCCGAGATCGAGCACGCGGCCCACCCACATCGGATCAAATCCCGGCAGCCGCACGATCGGCACGCTCTCGCGGCCCACGCACACGGCCAGCGCCGGACTCAGCGTCGTTTCGGTCCAGCCGCCATGCTGCCATTCAATCCACAGGTAGTCGAAGTCGTGCTCCAGAGCCTCTTCGACAATTTCCACCGCCGGGTACGACAGAGAAGGACCGCAGATCACTCCGCCTTCGAGCAGCTTCCGTCGCGCTTGATTTTTTCGCATTTAGATTTAGTATTCCTTCGTCTCGACGCTGACCGATTCGATCAAAAAACCTTCATCGCCGGAGGTCTTCCCGCCAGTCTCCCCAGAAGTCTCTGAAGTCGCCCGCAAACGCAGATACGACGCTCCGTGGGATTCCTTCCGCAGCGGGAGCGTCACCGCGACTTCGGATGTATTTCCGACCAAACTACCCAGGCGTTTCATAATTAAGATTCCAGTCGCCGAGTTTGTGAAGTTTCGAACCCGGCGCTTGGTGCTTCGGCCGGCCTGCGCGGTCCCAGGCTTCTAGCTCTTGCCGGTGGCCGAGCCTGCGGAGCACATCCCAGGAAGGGCTGAAGTCATTACGGGCGTTGGTGTCCCAGAAGAAAAGGTGCTCCGAGCCCGCCTGATAAAGCCGCAGCGCCCGCTCGCGGTATTGATCCGGACTAAGCTGGCGCGGCATCAGATTCAGCGCCAGCTTGCACGCCGTGCCCTTGGTGATGCGGTAAAAGAACTCGGCTTCCGTCGGGTCGACCCACGAATCCTTTCGGCTATTGATGCCCCGCACCGACGAGTAGGGCATCAGAGTATCGACAAGCCCCTGCCGCACCCACTCCTCGAGATCGAGCCCGTAGTACAGATTCTCCTCCTCGCTGCTCAGCACGATCGCGCTCAGCTCGAGTGGCGTGCCGAGGCCTTTCTGGGCGCCCACCTCACCCAGCATCGCGCGGACCTCGGCCATGAACTTGGTCATAAACGTCGCGCGAAACTTCAGCCAGCGCGGATTCTTCGCGTCGAGACGGCGCGGGTCCTGGCCGTATTTCGCCCGGTAGCCGTCAATCAGCGGCTGCTCGTATTCGAGATAGGGCGGCCGGCGATTGTAGGCGAAACAGACGCCATCAACCGAATACCCGGTAATCTCCCTGAGATAGCCAAGCGTCGCTTGCCGGACGCCCTCGAACGCATAGGATAGCCGGGGCGTGGGCTGGTCCAGCCGGTCGCGGCCGCGCCACTCCGGGTGCTGGTCGTAGAGGCCGCCTTCGTTCCACTCATCCTGCGGGACGGGAAAGTGAAAGCCGCTCGGCCGGTAGGTGGCGTGGAACCCGAGGCCGATCGCATGGGCGTGCTCGGAGGCAACCTTGAGCGGATCGATCCCTTGCCGCCGCCAGCTCTGCCAGGTCTCTTTCGCCAGCCGGTCGCCCACGCGGTAGGGATCGTCGATCCAATCGTCGGCGGCGGTGATGCGGCCGAGTTTGGTCGGGTAGTACATGCGGTCGCCCATGCCGGCTTCCCAATAGATCCGCGAGAAATCCGTGTCGCGAAACGGCTCGATCTCGCGCCGAATTCCCGCCGCGCTGGTGGGACGGTAGCTGTAGGTGTAGCTCCAGGCGTCGTTGTGGCAATAGAGCGTGCGCGTCTTCGCGAGCGACGGGCCGCCGCGCCGCTCGCGCTCGATCGCCGTTGCTTGCTCACTGCTGAGCGGGACGAGTTTCACATAGGCCAGCCACACCCCGGCGCAGGGATTGCCCAGCGAGTCGTCACGCTCGGGAACGACATGGCGGCAGAACTGCCGAAACACGATACTGTCGGACCCGCTCAGCTCGAGGGTGCGCCAGTAGTAGTCGTCAAGCTGCTCTTCCGATCCGTGATGGTGCCGCATCATCGAGAAAGCGGAATCACCCGCCAGCTTGACTTCAAGCTTAGTGGCCTCGGTGCCTTCGCCGTACGACCGCAAACCAAACGAGATCGCATGCCAGCCTTTTTGCGCGACCGGCAACCGAATCTCCGGAGCGGCCGTATTGCGCCCAGCCACCAGCATCACGCCTTCGAACGCTTCGGTCTCGTAATCAAGCAACCGCCAGTGATTGCGCCGGGGCTTCCGCGAGAGCACGCCCCCAGGCTCGCACCGGCTAAGGTCAGAAAGATAGACCGGCTCGCCGCCCCCACCCGCCGATGCCTGCCCCGCGCCGGACGCGCCACCGGGCACCGCGCCGGATGCTGCACCGGATGCCCCACCAGAAGCCGCACCAGACGCCGAACTCGAAGCCATCAAGCCCGGCAACGCCGAGCCAACAGCGGCTGTACGCAAGAAAACACGCCGACTCGGCAACACGCCCGACCCCTGACCCTGTCTCATGGTTGCCTATTATGGAGCCTGGCCGAGCCGAACACAATAATGCCGGGAGAAGGGTCTAGGGAAGCGGTGAAAAAATCGGGACTGCCACAAGCGCCAGCCAAACACTTTCCAGTCCCCGAGGGCTCAGGGAGGGCGCGGCTGGCTGTCCCAGCATTTTTTCACAGCTTGCAAGATACCGCCACGGGCACGCTAGCCCCGGGACGCGCGCGGTCATCCGGGAATCAGGCCGTTTCCCGGCCTGAGCGCTACTGCCCCTGCCTGTCTTTGAACTCTTCGAACCAGTTCTGCACGACGCGGATGGTGGGCGGCTTGCCGGTCTCGCCCTCAACTGCCTCCCTGAGGACAAAGCGCCGGCCGTCCGCTGAAACGTCATACTGCTGTTTGGCGGAGCCGCTCCGCAACCAGCGATCACGAAACAGCAGCTTCGGTGTTCCCCGCGAGAAGCCTTGGGCCGTCGAAACCGAGACGGCCATGAGTTGGTCCTCTTCGACGTAGAACAGTTCCTTGCCGTCCCTTCGCCAGCGGGGCTGCGTGCCCCCGTTGATCGAAACCTGCCACTTGCCCCCACCCTCGGGAAAAGGTCTCACGTAGATCTCGTTTCGGCCCGATTCACTCGACACGTAGGCAACGAATCGGCCGTCGGGCGAGAAGACCGGGATTCTTTCGTCAGCCGCGGTCCTCAGATACGGGGTCGGCTCATATCCCTCCCCGCCTGCTTTGGACTTGAGGTACCACAGATCCGGGCCTGTGTCTTCACTTCGTCTCGCCCAATAGATCAGAAACTTCCCGTCGCGCGACCAATCAGGAGCCCTCCCCGCGGCATCCTCGCCAACCAACAGGACGGCTTCGCCGCTGCCGTCGGCGGGCTTGCTGTAGATGCCGATGCCTCCTCCGCGGCTCGATCAAAAGGTGATCTGCTCGCCCGAGGGCGACCAGGCCGGATAGCGGTCATTGGCGGGATCGAAAGTGAGCCGTGTCTTCGCCCCGCGCACGGCATCATGAACCCAGATGTCCCGGTTGCCGTCCGCCTCCGTAGCTCGTACCGCCACGCTCTTGCCGTCCGGAGACAAGGCCAGATGCACGATGTTTTCCTGCGCCTGGCCGATCGTCCCCAGTCTTTTCCCCTCCCGGTCTCGCCACACCAAGTTCTGGCCTCTGCCGCCGCCGTCGAAATAGACCAGCGTTCCGTCTTGCGCCATGCTGGCGTCACGCCCGGCTTCGACGATCGGGAAGGCTTCTCCGGTGGCAGTCAGAGTTTCCAGCGAGAAAGGCAAGGCTCGCAAATCGGAGGTCTTATCGAACCTCTCCTGGTAGACGAGGTGGCCCGAAGCTGAGTAAACCGATGTACTTCCGGCAACCAGCTCCCGGCGCTCGCCGGTTTTGAGATCCAGGACTCCCAATTTGGTATCGCTTGTGCTAGGACCGAACGTGTAGACTAGTCCCCGCGAGCCTTTGGCCACAGGCAGGAATTGAGGGTGAGCAAAGCCTATGTTGCCAGTGCTTTCGGCCTCTTCCCGCTCGAGGAGAAGCTTGGGAGTGCCGCCCCGAGAAGGCACTTGGAACAACTCGAAGGAGGCCGAGTAGACGATCTGTTCACCGTCGGGACTCCACGACCCTCCGTAGAAGCCTGCTCCGGCTTGAGGCAGGTCACACAGCGTAATCGGCTCGCCCCCGCTGAGAGGAACGCGCTTCAACTCTGCGTCGGTTCCAAAGCCGATCGACTGGCTATCGGCGGACCAGAAGGGATCTTCGGCCCCTTCGGTCCCCTCGAGTTTGCGGGGTGTCTCGCGACTGAGGTCCCGCACCCAAAGCATGCTTTCGCCATCTTCTTCGAGGACAAAGGCGATGTGCCTGCCGTCCGGCGAGATCGCGGCGGGCTCTGACCCGAAGGTCGCGAGGTTCTCGGGGGTGAAGGAAAACCGAACCGCCTGCCGCTGCGCATCCGGCGAGGGACCACGAAACCACAGCACGGCCGAAAGGGCCAAAGAGGCTGCCAGGAGGGCGCCCATCCCAAGGAATGCTTGTCGCTGGAGTCGCTGCCGGCGCTCGATCTTTTCCGCTGAAGATTGCGGCAAGACCCGGATCGCGACCGACCGATGCAGCTCGGTGTCTTCCGCGACGTACTTGATCGCATCGCCTGCTTCTTCCGCGTCCTCGATCACCCTGTACCGGGCCAGGGGACCTGGGGAGGCTTGTCCCGTCTGTGCCGGCTGGGTTGCTGCCGCCTGAGTCCCAGCCCGCGCCTTGAGAATGCTGGACCTGCCCGATGCAAGCTTCTTCTGCAAGCTGCGCAAGTCAACGAGCAGGTCTTCGGCATGTTGATAGCGTTCTTCTCGGTCCTTCGCCAGCGCCTTGCCGATGATCCATTCCAGTTCCAGTGGCAGCCCCGCTCGCTGGGCGGTGACCGGCTCGGGTTCTTCGCTGGTGATCCCGTAGAGAACCGCCTCTTGGCGCTCCCCCACGAACGGCAGTCTGCCGGCGATCATTTCGTACAGCACGATCCCGAGCGACCAAAGATCCGCGCGGCGGTCGGTTTTTTCACCCCGCGCCTGTTCCGGAGACATGTAAGAGGGAGTCCCCAGGATGGTCGTGGCCTCGGTGAGCTTGGACCGTTCAGCGAGTTGCGCCAGGCCAAAGTCCATAATCTTGACCTGTCCCGGCGGCGTGACCATAACGTTGGCGCCCTTGATGTCGCGGTGGACGATGCCCTTCTCGTGCGCTGCTTGCAGACCTTGGGCGGTTTGGACGGCGATGTCGAGCGCCTGGTCGAGCTTGAGCGGGCGTTCGGCGATCTTGTCTTTGACGGTTAGGCCTGCAATGAAGGCCATGGCGAGGAACGTCCGCCCCTCGTCTTCGTCGATTTCATAGATGGTGCGAATATTAGGGTGATCGAGAGCCGCCGCGGCCTGCGCCTCACGAAGGAAGCGCTCTCTGTGCTCCGGATCCTCGATCAGTTCGGCGCGCAGAAACTTCAGCGCCACGACACGCCGGAGCTTGGTGTCCTCGGCCTTATAGACGACACCCATCCCGCCTTCGCCGAGCTTCTCGGTGATCTTGTAGTGAGAGATGGTTTGACCAATCATGGCGACTTAGTCCTGCCCGCGGTCTTTGAACTCGGCGAACCAGTTCTGGACGACGCGGATCTTTGTCTCAGTCGCCTCTGCGCCCACTTGCTCTGGCAGGATAAACCTCCGCCCATCCGCGGAAACATCGTATGTCGGGAGATGGCTGGTTCTTCTCAGGGCTGGATGCTCGAATAGCCCCGCCGGCGGGCTCGCCGAGAGCTCCCCTTCCGTCGATACCCCCACGACCATGAGCCTTTCTCCTTCTACATAGAAGAGTTCTTTGCCGTCCCGGCTCCAGCGCACCTGGCTCCCGCCGTTATTCGACACCGTCACTTTGCGTCCGCCCTCGGGGAACGGCTGTACATAGACTTCCCGCTGCCCTGATTCTTCCGAGATGTAAGCTACGTAACGGCCATTGGGTGATAACTTGGGAGCTGCCTGATGGAAGCGTTCTTGCAGGAAAGGGTGCGGCTCCCAGCCGCCGCCGTCCCCACTGCGTTCCAGGTACCAGAGATCATACCCGGTTTCGGGGTCCTGTTTCGTGTAGAGAAGATGTTTCCCATCTCTGGACCAGTCCGATGGCCACTCGTTTTGGGACGTGGCCGCCACCGCCAACTCCTCTCCGCCGCCATCGGCTGGCCGGAGATAGATATCGCTATTGCCGGATCGACGGGACGCAAACGCTACCTCGTCGCCCGCGGGTGACCACAGAGGGAAAAGGTCCAATTCCGGAGCTGTGCTCAAACGTGTCTTGACCCCGCGGGCAAGATCCCAAACCCAGACGTCAAGATTTCCGCTCTGCGACACCGTAACCGCCAGCCGGCCCCCATCGGGGGATAGCGCCGCCTCAAGTATTCTTTCCTGCGGCAGACCGATCTCTTCCACTTTCTTGCCATCGCGGCCGGCCCAAACCAGTTGCTCTTGCGCCGAGCCGAAGCCATCAAGGTAAACCAGCGTATTATCGGCCGCGACTGTGGGCTGGCGGCTGTTCTGGGCAATAGGAAAAGCCTCCCCCGTCCCCTGCAATGTCTCCAAGGAAAACGGCAGCGCCCAAAGATCGTAGACGCCGCGCTCTGGCTGGTACACCAGATGCCCGCTGGGCGAATAGAACGGCCGGTCGCCAGGCCCCAAAAACTCTCGCCGACCGGTGTCGAGGTCTTGGACCATCATTTCGGACGCGGCCACAGTCCCGAATGTAAACACCAGCACTCGAGAGCCTTCCTCGGAAGGCAAGAAATGAGGCCGTGAGATGGGGCCGGTCGGCCCCTCTGACGACCCATCGGAGTCTTCCCGCCCAATCAGTGGAGAGGGAACGCCGCCCTGGGCCGGGACTTCATGGATGATGGCGGCCGCGCCATTGGCGGTTTGTGAGCTGAAGACGACGGAGTCGCCATCGGGACTCCAGGACCCCCCGTAGAAGCGCCGCCCGGGCAGCTCGCAAAGCCGCATTGGCGGGCCACCCTGAACCGGCGCCTTTTGGACTTCTCTCCCCGCGGCAAAGCCGATGAAATTACTATCCGGGGACCAGAACGGCAGATAGGCTCCTTCGGTCCTCTCGATGGCCCGCGGTTGTTCCTGGTCAAGATCCCGCACCCAGAGCTTTCCCTCCGCTCCCATGGTGGTGTAGGCAACGTGCTTGCCGTCAGGGGAGATGGCGACGCCGGCGAAGAACGGGTGGGTATTCACAGCAACCGGGGGCGTGAAGGCCGACCGGCGCAGAGGCGCTTCAGCAGCGGTGTCCGTCGAAGAAACCCAGAGGAAGGCGAAGACCAGGGCCAGAAGCACGCCCAGCGCTCCCGTGCCGAGCACAATGGTTTGCTTGCGCTGCTGCATGCGTGCAATCCGCTGGGCTGAGGATTGTGGCACGACGCACACATCAACTAGACGCTTAAGCTGCGTGTCCTCGGCGCGATAGAGAACGCTGTCATCGGCTTCCTCCAGGTTTTCGATGACGCGGTATTTGGCCAGGGGATGCGGTAGCGACAAGCTCTCAGCTTGTCCTGCTCTTTCTTCCGGACCGGCAAGACTGCCGGTCGCCACTCCAGTACGCAAGATCGCCGACTTGCCCGACTTGAGTTTCTCGCGCAGCGTCTCCAGGTCGAGCAGCAACTCGTCGGTATGCTGGTAACGCCGCTCGCGATCTTTCACCAAACATTTGTCGGCGATCCACTCCAGCTCCATCGGAACGCCCGTCCGCAAGGCCGTCATCGGCTCGGGCTCTTCGTGCTGAATCGAATAGGTAATCGCCTGATCGTAATGACCCTGGAACGCCCGCTGGCCCGTTACCATCTCGTAGATCACCGCTCCCAGCGCCCAAAGATCAGTGCGGTGATCGAGATCCATCCCCTGCGCCTGTTCGGGCGACATGTAGGAGACCGTGCCCAGTGCCGTGGGCCCCTGGGTGAGCTTCGAGCGGTCCGCCAACTGCGCCAGCCCGAAGTCCATGATCGTGACCAGTTGCTTAGCGCCCTGCGGGGTAACCATCAGATTGGCGGGCTTGATATCTCGATGGACGATCTTTTTGCCGTGCGCCGCCTGCAAACCTTGCGCTGTTTGGATGGCGAAGTCGAGCGCCTCGTTCAGCTTCAGCGGACCGGCTTCGATCTTCGTGTCCAGGCTGGCCCCCTCAAGGAACGCCATCACGATGAACGTTCGCCCGCCGGCCTCATCAATCTCATGGACCGTGCAGATATTCGGATGATTTAGCGCGGCGGCAGCCTGAGCTTCGCGGATGAACCGCTCCTTGGCTTCGGCGTCACTGAGCAGATGAGGCGAAAGAAACTTCAGCGCCACCGGCCGCTTGAGCTTGGTGTCCTCGGCCTTATAGACGACACCCATGCCGCCTTCACCAAGCTTCTCGGTGATCTTGTAATGCGAAATAGTTTGACCGATCATAGCCTCGACCGAGCCTGAGGCAATTGTACCGCGCCAGCATTCCTGGCGGTAACTACCCAGCCCCTCTTTCCCTATGTCGCCTAGATGGTACCGCCGCTGCCTCTTTGAGGGGAGGCTGCTGTTGGTACCGAAAAAAACATTGGTGGCCTGCAATCGACCAAATACGCGTTCTTGATCGATCAGCCCGGCAGGGCATCAACTCACTGCCGGCGTCAATGCGCAACACCTTCTCCTGCCGCATACAACTAGCCTGATTTCAACAACGAAGCGGGCACCAGCCCCCGCGGCCTACTCGACGCGCAGAGCGACCAACGGGTCGACGTTCGAGGCCCTGAGGGCAGGAACAATACACGCAGCCGCCGCGACGAGCAACAATACGACAGAGATCGAGACCAAGGTGACCGGGTCATACATGCTAACGCCATACAAAAGCCCGCGCTGTGAAGCCGGACCCCAACTTTGAACACCGCTCGCAGTACTGCCGAGGCCCTGAAGCCAGCTCGACAGGGCGCGTGTTAACCCGATCGCCGCCGGCACGCCGAGAGCGACTCCGATGCAGGCCAGTTTGAGTCCGTGCGCCACGACCATTTTCAACACATCCAGGCGTTGCGCTCCCATCGCCATACGGATGCCGATTTCGTGCCGGCGCTGGGTGACCGAGTAGGACAAGACGGCAAAGATCCCCGCTGCGCCGAGCAGCAGCGCGACACCGGCGAAGACGCTCAACAGGGTCGCCGTAAAGCGCATTCGCCAAACCGATTCCGAGACGATGTTTCCCAGACTGCGCACGCGGCGGATCGGCAGGCCGCGATCAAGCGCCCAAATCTGCTGTTTAACGGCGGTCGTCATGGCCAAAGGTTCGGACGCGGTTCTTACCATCAGCGAGGCCCATCGGGCGGGTGTCTGTGCGTGGGGAATAAAGATCTCCGGCTCCGGATCCGTTGCCAAGCTGGTGAGTTTCGCGTCACCGGCGATTCCCACGATGGTAAGGTCGGGCCCAGTCGCAATGCCGTTCCCCTCCTTCCAGCGGCCGAGACCGGGCATGCGAAGGATCTTACCGACAGGGTCTTCTTGAGGCCAGTGTTGCCGAGCCGCGGCCTGATTGATCATCGCCACCGGCAGCGAGTTGGGCTCATCGCGTCTGGAAAACGCGCGGCCGGCCTGGACAGGCATACCGAGCACGGAAAAGAAGTCCTCGCTCACGTAGCTGATGATCGCCTGGGGCTCTTCGCCTTCAGCCGCTATCGGCCTCCCCAAAATCGTGAAAGTGGAGGTGAAGTTTCCCCGATCCATGGGAGCATTCGAGGCAACGGCGGCCGCCGCAATACCGGGTGTATCTCCAAGTCTTTGCAGCAAACTGGCGAAGAACGGTTTGACCTGTTCCGGCGGATACTTGTTTCCAGCCAGAAAGAACTGCATCGTGAGCACACGATCGCTTTGGAAGCCCGGGTCGACCGCCTGCAGATTCGCGAAACTCTGCATCATCAGACCGGCGCCGACGAGCAACACCAGTGACAAGGCCACTTCACCCACAATCAGCGCCTCGCGGAGTCGGTTGCCGCGCATTCCCTGCGCGGAACCCCGTCCGCCTTCCTTGAGAATCTCGTTCAGGTTCGGCTTCGACACTCGAAAAGCGGGCGCCAAGCCAAACAGTATTCCCGTTGCCAAAGAGCTGAGCACCGAGTATCTAAGCACATGCATGTCGAGCCGGATATTTCCCATGCCGATATAGGGAACACCCGTGGGAATGAGTTGCAGCAGCGCGGGGAGACTTGCGAAAGCAATCGCGACTCCGATGACACAGGCAATGCCGGCCAGCATCAAACTTTCGGTCAACATCTGCCGAATCAAGCGCCAACGGCTCGCGCCGTGTGCCGTACGAATCGCAATCTCCTTTTCACGTGCGGCGGCCCGCGCCAGCAACAGGTTCGCGACGTTGGCGCAGGCGATCAGCAGCAGGAAGCCCGTCGCTCCCAGCAGGACCAGGAACGTAGGGCGTATGTCCCGCACCAGGTCTTCCGCGGCATTCACGATCTTGGCGCCCCGGTTCTCGTTCGTCTCCGGATATTGCTCGGCGAGGCGCCTGGCAATCACGTCCATCTCCGCCTGGGCTTGCCGGTGACTGATGCCCGGCTTGATCCGCGCCAGCGTACCCAAGATCTGAGAGCGGCGCGCTCGTTTTTCTCCGTCACTCAGGTGTAGCGGCACGAAGAAATCGGGCCGTTGCGTCGGAAACAGTTGAAAGTCACCCCGGGGCAGGATACCGATGACCGTATACCGCACCGGCGCTTGCTGATCGTTGAACCCATCCAACACCATCGTCCGGCCAATGACCTTGGGATCGGCATGGAACTGCGTCTGCCAGATGCGGTGCGACAAAACCGCGACGGGCGCTCCGCCGGGGGCGTACTCCTCGGGCGCGAAGGTCCGGCCCCTCGCGGCGGGAAAGTCGAGATTCTCGAAGAAGCCCTCGGATACCCGGTAGGCACGGATTTGAGAAGGTTCGTCTTCGCTGAGAAGCGTGACATCCCGGGCCCGCCACGCCAACACCCAATCGAAAACGGTCGCCTGCTCCTTGAAGTCGTAGTGATCCGCCCAACTGGGGTAGATCTGACGTCCTTGCCTGTTAGTCAACTAGACGATGACCAACCCTTCGGGGTCCACCGTCCCAAACGGCCGAATCAGAACAGCGTTGATCACGCTGAAGATAACAGTCGAGGCCCCGATCCCCAGCGCCAGGGTCAAAGCGGCAACCGCGGTGAAGCCCGGATTCTTCGTGAGCATCCGAGCGCCGTAACGAATGTCCTTCCAGAGCGTTGTCATGGCACCTTTCTAGCAGAGGGTCCCAAAGATTATCGTTACTCCTCATGAGTCCCGGCAGGGGTTGGCATGCCGAGACCGCAGGTACGCCATGGCGTACCCCTGCATGCGCCGACTATAATAGTTCCTCTGGATAGACCAGGTGTTTGAGGTTCACCCAAGCCGACCAGCGACCGAGACCAAATGGCTGAATACATTAGTACACATCGCAGTCACGGCTGCAATCAAAAGACGTTAGAAATCTTACCCCCTCGGGCTCCGAAACGATGGGGGCGGCGCGAGGTCCCCGCCGCTGAAGGGGCCGGAAGCGGAGTTGTCCAACCGCGCGATCCGCCAGAGCTTTCGAGGAGTCAGGAAATGAAACGAATTGCATCCGCCGCAGCTTGCTTTCTGCTCGCGGGCGTGCTGAGCGCGCAAGTCCGTTACGAGCTTCTGATCAAGGGCGGGCACGTCATTGACCCCAAGAACGGCGTGAACCGAATCATGGATGTTGCCGTCTCCGGGGGTAAGATCGCTCGTGTGGCGGAGAATATTGCTCCGGCCGAGGCGGAAAAGACGGTCGATGCGACAGGCCTCTACGTCACTCCCGGGCTGATGGACATCCACGTCCATGTGTATACCGGAACGGGGAATCGCAACTCCTACACGGGCGACCGCAGCGTCTATCCCGACGGGTTTACCTTCCGCAGCGGCGTAACGACGGTGGTGGACGCGGGCAGTTCGGGATGGTCGAATTTTCCGGATTTCAAGGATCGCGTGATCGACCGGCAGAAGACCCGGATCCTGGCGCTGCTCAACATTGTGGGTAAGGGCATGGCGGGCCGCAACGACATTGAGCAGGATACGAGCGACATGGATCCCAAGGCCACCGCCAAACGCGCCAAGGAGTTTCCCGATGTGGTCGTCGGCGTGAAGTCGGCGCATTTCCAGGGCCCGGCGTGGACCTCGGTCGACCGGGCGGTCGCGGCCGGCAAGCTGGCCGATCTTCCGGTGATGATCGACTTCGGCACGTTCCAAGAGGCGCGGCCGTTTCAGCAGCTCGTGCTCAAACACCTGCGCCCGGGGGATATCTACACGCATGGCTATAAAGGCCCCGTTCCCTACATCGGCGACGACGGCAAGCTGCTTCCCTACCTTGCCGAGGCCCGCAAGCGCGGCGTGAAGTTCGACGTCGGCCATGGCGGCGGGAGCTTTTCGTGGAAGAACGCGGTGCCGGCGATTCGGCAGGGGTTTTGGCCGGACTCGATTTCGACCGATCTCCACATCGGCAGCATGAACGCCGGGATGAAGAGCATGACCAATGTCATGTCGAAGATCTTCAACCAAGGCGTACCACTCGCCGAGATTATCAAGATGTCAACCTGGAACCCGGCCCAGCAGATGCGGCGCGACGATCTTGGCCACCTCAGTGTGGGCGCGGGGGCGGATCTTGCCCTGCTGCGGGTCGATCACGGCCGCTTCGGTCTGGTGGACGCAGGACGCGCGGTTTTTATAGGAACGAAGCTGATCGTGTGTGAACTGACGCTGCGTGACGGCAAGGTGGTCTGGGATCTCAATGGCCGCACGGCGACCGACTATCGTGTAGCCTATGGAATCATGTAGACACGGCGGGCGATCTGTTCGGGCCGGGGTTTGGCGGCGCATGGGGTATGGCCTGCCGGCCGGCGCCCTCAAGCGCGGCGGAAGGCAGCAGTGTGTGAGGATCTTGTCTAGCTTGGGCCTAGCTTTGTGCCCGGCTTTGGGAGTTTGAAAATGAAATCGACGCTTGCTCTTCTTGCGGGACTGGCTCTTTTCTTACTTAGCTTCGGCTGCGGCGGAGCCGAGGTCGATACCGGCCCCTACGACATGCTGCTCCAGGGCGGTCATGTGATCGATCCGAAGAACGGGATCGACGGGCCGCGCGACGTTGCCATCACCGAAGGCAAGATCGCGCGGGTCGCCGAGAGTATCCCGGCCGAGAGTGCCGAGAAAGTCGTGGATGTCTCGGGACTCTACGTCACGCCCGGACTGATCGACCTGCACGCGCACGTCTACGCCGGCACGGGCCTGAAAGGCGTGCTGACCGGCGACAGCAGCGTCTACCCGGACGGCTTTACCTTTCGTACGGGCGTCACCACGGTGGTCGATGTCGGCAGTTCGGGCTGGCGAGTGTTCGAGGACTTCAAGGACCGCGTGATCGACCGTGTTAAGACCCGTGTTCTGGTCATGCTCAATATCGTGGGCGGCGGCATGGGCCCTGACCGCGAGAATGACCCCGAGGAGATGGACCCCCAAAAGACCGCCGAGATGGCCAAGAAATACCCGGAGATTATCGTGGGCGTCAAGACGGCGCATTATGGCGGCCCGGAATGGGTTTCGGTCGAGCGCGCGGTCGAGGCCGGCAACCTCGCCGATATCCCGGTCATGGTGGATTTCGGCGGCAATCACCCGGAGAAGCGTCCGATCGGAGAGCTTTTCTTAGAGAAGCTGCGGCCCGGCGACATCTACACGCACATGTACTCGGGACTGCGGGTCGAGTTGAACGAAGAGGGCCACATCAATCCGTCGATGTTCGAGGGGCGCAAACGCGGCATCTTCTTTGATGTCGGACACGGCGGCGGCAGCTTCACCTGGCGGGTAGCGGTTCCGGCCTATCGGGAAGGCTTTCCGCCCGACTCGATTTCGACCGATCTCCACATTGGCAGTATGAACAGCGGAATGAAGACGATGGACAACGTGATGTCGAAAATTCTCAACCTCGGCTCATCGCTCGCCGAGGTCATCAAGATGTCCACCTGGAACCCGGCGCGACAGATCAAGCGCGCCGATCTCGGTCATCTCAGCGAAGGCGCGGTCGCCGACCTGGCGGTGCTTCGTCTCGACAAGGGCGATTTCGGCTTTCTTGACGTGAAGAATATGACCTACAAGGGTGATCAGTTGCTGAAGACCGAGTTGACCATCCGCGAAGGCAAGGTCATGTGGGATCTGAACGGCCGGGCCGGAGAGGACTGGGAAACGTTCTACGCCCGGGAAGAGAATCAGTAGCGCCGAGCCCTGATTGCCGGCCCATCGCGTCCTGACCCCAGCGCGGGGTCTTCATTCCGCCGCGGGCGGTGAGCGCAGCGACTCGATGGCGTCTTCGATGTCCGCCACGCTGAGGTCATTGTCAAATACGTCGGTTTCGATGCGATGCCTTAGGGCGCCTTCGGCGTCATACACCAGCACGGCGGGCACGTTTTTGATGCCTAGTATCGCGAGGGAGCCGGAAATCTCCGACACAAAGACGTAGTGTGGAAACGACGCCTCATGTGTCGCTAGCATCTCGCTCGCCTGGACGATCGCGCCGGGGTCGTCGTAATCATCGAGCGTCACGGTGAGAAAGCGGATTTCGTCGTCCCGCAAGCGGCGCTCCAGAGCGGCGAAAGCGGGCAGAAGGTCCTCGCAACTTCGGCACCAGGTCGCCCATACCAGCACGACAGCGAGCGAGTCTCGATGGCCGGCGATGACCCGATCCCAGTCTCCAGCGGCGATCGTTTCGATCTTAGGAGAACGGGAACACGCGGCTAGCAATAACAGCGCGAGGACCAGGCCGCGGAAACGCAAGGCCTAGCAGCCCGTGGTAGAAGTCGGACTGGCGCGTCGCGAGCGCCGCGGGCGGAAAGCGAGGCCTGACGAGGGCGGGGATGCAGACCGCGGCCCAGTCGAATCGCAACGAAGCTGCGTGCGCCGCGCCGCCGCAACCCTTTGGGCGCCAAGGCTTTGCGGCCTCAGGCGTTGTCGTTCGTCGTCGATGATGTCCCGCATCATCCTCCTCTTCTCTCCTAGCCTGCGACCCCGAATCCTTGCCGCGCGCTCAGCCGGACTTCTACCACGGGCTGCTACTTCTAGAGCTTAATCTTGAAGTTGAAGATCACCATGTCGCGACCGTCGAGCGAACTCACCGTGCGGGTTCGGCTGCTGTCTTCCAGGTAGCGGGCCTTCATCTCGTAGTCGGCGGCCATGTCGAGCCCGTGAAAATAGTAGGCCCCCTGGGCGTTGGTGATGAACGACTTGACTTGCAGCGTTCGTGTATTCTTGAGCTGCACGACCGCCCCGGCGAGAGGCTCTTCCGCCTGGTCGGTCACCAGGCCCTTGACCGAACGCGTCGGCGGCCCTTTCTTTTTCTTCTTGGCGTAGCTCGCCGCGGAGAACGTTCCCAGCAGCACGGCCAGCATCAGGCCGACGACCCAAACACGATGTGTTCTCATTCGATCTCCTTCGGTGACTCTAGCACGGGCTACTAGGATTCGGACGGGGAAGCAGGCTGCCAGGTTTCCGCGTCCGGCAGTCTAGGGCCTGGAAGGACGAAGCCGAAACGTCACTCTGGCCTTTTCGTGCTCGTAGACTTCGATCGTCTTCTGGGCCCGATCAAAGCCCTTCGCACTGGCCGTCACCCGGTAGTTCGCGCCTCCGGCCGGCACGCGAATGGCGAATTCTCCCCGGCGGCCGGTCCTGGCCTCGCCCTTAATTTTCGGTTTCTCGATTCCCGCCACGACGACCTTCGCTCCGGGCAGCAACCGCCCATTGGCCTGAAAGACCGTGCCCGAGATGATGCCCAGAGCCCTGCTGGCCTGCTTTTTCCGGGCCGGTGACGCCGCCGCCGCAATGAGCAGCACCGCCAGAGGAAGCAGTATCCGGTAACACGCTGCTGTGCGCCTCATAGTGAAATGGCAGCCCCTCGAAGCACAAGTATACCGTGGAGCCGATTTGCCGTACAATAGCTTCACCTGTGGTTTTTCTGCTGACAGATTGCCGCGGGAAGGGCCGACGAGGAAGCGATCTCGCGAGCGACTCAAGGATCGATTCCAGCGACGAGTGGGCCCCCGCCGGTTCCACCTACAGAGAAATGAATCTTTCCAGCGTAACAATCCGTTCGGTTCGCAAAACCTGAACAACGCTTGACAATTCCCGCACGGTTCTTTCGAAAGTCGAAATCGAAGAAGAAAGAGGTCGAAGTCGTGAAAGAGATCCTGGAGGGCGTCGCTCGGTTTCAGTCAGAGATCTTCCCGAAACAACAAGCGTTTTTCCAACAACTTGCAGATGGACAGGAGCCGAAAGCGTTGTTCCTGACCTGCGCCGATTCTCGAATTGATCCGAACCTGATCACGCAGACCGAACCCGGTGAACTCTTCGTCTGCCGCAATGCCGGTAATATCGTTCCTCCTCACAGCGGCGTGACCGGAGGCGTAACGGCCTCGGTCGAGTATGCCGTCGCCGTGTTGAACGTGCCACACGTCATCGTGTGTGGCCACACTCACTGCGGAGCCATGCATGGCGTAATGTACCCGAAGTCGACCAAGAATTTGCCCCACGTCACGGCCTGGCTCAACCACTCGCGGGCCGCGCTGCAAGTCGTGAATGCGACCCGGCCGAATCTTTCGGGCGAAGAGCGGCTACGGGCACTGATTGAGCAGAACACGTTGGCGCAGATTCAACACCTGAAAACTCACCCGCATGTCGCGGCGCAGCTTGCCGTCGGAAATATTCAGCTTCATGCATGGGTTTACGAGATCGAATCCGGCAAGATCTTGACCTACGACGAGGGCCTCGGCCGGTTCGTTCCACTGGGTGAGAACGGGGCCCACGGTACAACGGTTTAGCGCTATCGGCCCAATCAGCTTCGGCGTCTGGCAGGCTCGTCCAGTTCGCGGGTGGGAATCAGCGTACCAGCCGGGGTGAGTCGCCATCCGGGAAAATATATCTTCAGGAAACTGCGGAACGTCATCTAAAACGTCTTGCAGAGGGTTCCTCCGTCGACCACCAGCGTTTCGCCGGTGATGTAGCTGCCGGCTTCGCTCGCCAGCAGCAGAGCGGGACCGGCGAGTTCGGCGGGATCGCCCCAGCGGCCCAGGGCGGTTCGCGACGCGAAGTGATCCTTCTCTTCTTGCGAAAGCAATTTGCCGGGCAGATCGGTGAGGAATGGTCCCGGCGCCAGGCAGTTGACGGTAATGCCGCAGGAGCCCAGCTCGATGGCCATGGAGCGGGCCATGGAGACGAGCGCTCCCTTGGTGCCGGAGTATGCGTGACGGTGCTCTTTCGAGCCTAGCGCCATGATCGAGCTGATGTGAATGATCCGCCCCCAGCGGCGCAGCTTCATTTGGGGGACCAGGGCGCGGCTGAGCGCCATCGCCGAACTAAAGTTGAGTTCGAGAATGCGATCCCAGTCCTGGTCTTCGATCTGGTCGATCGGCTGGGGAATATTGCTTCCGGCGTTGTTGACGAGAATGTCGATCTTGCCCATTTCGGCGAGCGCGCTGCGCGCCAGCCGTCCAGACTCCTCGCGACGGGACAGATCCGCGACCGAGAACCCGCCGCGGACCGAAGTCTGGCCGGTAATCTCTTGAAGCGCCGAGCGCAGTTCCTCTTCGTTTCGGCTGCTGATGAAGATGTCGGCGCCGGCCTCGGCGAAACCGCGAGCCATGGCCTTGCCCAGACCCTTGCTTCCGCCGGTGACGAGAGCGACTTTTCCCGAAAGATCGAATGGTTGTTTTGACATAGAAAGGCTAAATCACCAAGGGACCGCCGAACTAGAGTAGTCGATAGACGAGCAAGGCCGCAACAGCCGGGCGAATATTTTTCTCAAGCTAGGATGAAAATATCGTTTCTCTTGGGGGTGATGCGAAATGCGGTTGGGAGAAATGTGACCGCGGCAGGGGAAGAATCGTGACAACCGCTTGATCCGCGCGGGGACGAACCTGCTGAGACGAACGCGTCACCGAGGCTCGCCGCGGCGAAGGAAGCATGGCCTGGGTCACCGCGGAAGAGCACGTGACAGAACTGGCGGGCCGCGAAGCGCGGACTCGCGGGACGGGAGCGGGCGGTTAGGCGTTGAAGGAACTGCCGCAGCCGCAGGTTGAAGTGACATTCGGGTTGTCGAACTTGAAGCCCGCGCCCTCCAGCGTCTCGACGTAATCGACGGTGCAATTGTCCAGATAGAGCATGCTGGGCTGATCGACAAGGACCTTCAGATCATCGCCGTAGGTATAGATCTTATCCAGAGGCAACTGATTGTTCTCGAACGCGATCGAGTACTGAAAGCCCGAGCAGCCGCCACCGACCACGGAAATCCGCAAGGCTTTGGGCTGGGGGTCCTGTTGCGCTATGAGTTCTCGAATCTTGCTCGCCGCGACGTCGGTCAACTGAATCATGAAATTCGCTCCTTGATCGCCTGCTGACGCCGGACGCCAGCGAAGCACGATCGTCACCCTAATTATAGGCCATCCGCCCAGCCGGAGTGAAAAGTTGTTGCCGCGGGCGCGGACGCGCGGGATTTTTCCAAGGTTCACCGCGCGGGGAGATCGATGTTTTCGCGGTCGCGGCGAATGCGCTGTTTTCCCAAGTCGCAGGTTTGAAGCAACGGCGGAAGCCGGGGAACGGGAGCGCGGCAAAGGTGCTCCTTCCACCGGCTCTGTGTGCGATCCTGTAAGACGCTGCCCGATTATGCAGTGTTACTGTGCCGAACCGCGAAACGATCATTTACCCCGGATCGTTTGATCCACCGACCAACGGTCATCTCGATCTCATCAGGCGGGCCTCGAAATTGTTCGACCTTCTTATCGTGGCCGTGCTGGGACAGGACGGGAAACAGCCGCTGTTTTCGGTCGAAGAGCGACTGGGGATGCTCCGGGAGTCGACGAGTTCTTTGGAAAACGTCACCGTAGAGAGTTTCGACGGCCTGCTGGTGGACTACGCGCGGCGGAACCAGGCACGGCTGATCCTGCGCGGTATTCGGGCTGTTTCCGATTACGAATACGAACTGCAGATGGCGCTCATGAACCGGAAACTGCTGCCGGAACTCGAAACGATCTTCATGCTGCCGGCCGAAGCATACAGCTACCTAAGCTCGCGGCTTGTGAAGGAAGTATGGGGGCTGGGAGGAGACATTCACGATCTCGTGCCGGAAGTGGTGGAGGCCCGGCTGAGAGCCAAGAGAGACCCCGGCTGAGACCCAACAGGAACAAGGACTAGATCATTCATGGAATTAACGAAGAGGATTTGCCGCATTAGTGAATCGGCCACGATGGCCGTGGCCGCCGAAGCCGGCCGTCTCAAAGCCGCCGGCGTGGATATTGTCGCGTTCGGGGCCGGGGAACCGGACTTCCCTACGCCGGACAACATCAAACAAGCCGCTGTTCAGGCCCTCAAGGACAATTTTACGAAGTACACTCCGGCGGGCGGCATTCCGGAACTCAAAAAGGCGATTTGTGACTGGCACGAGGATAATTTCGGCACCGACTATGAGCCAGCCGAATGCATCTCCTGTGTCGGGGCCAAGCACGTCATCTTCAACACTGTGGCGGCGCTGGTCAGCGCAGGGGACGAGGTCGTGCTGCCGGTACCCTACTGGGTCACCTTTTACGACGTGGTCAACTATCACGGCGGCAAATGCGTGCTGGTCGAAACCAGTGAGGAGGAAGGGTTTCGGCTAAAGGCCGCCGACATCGAACGAGCCCTCACTCCGAAAACCAAACTTGTGATCGTCAACTCGCCAAGCAATCCCAGTGGCGCGGTTGTCTCTCGCCAGGAGTTTGAAAAAATTCTTGCTCTAACCTCGAGCCGCGGCGTGATGCTGATGGCCGATGAGTGCTACAGCCACTTCGTTTACGAAACCGAGCCCTTTTCGATCGCGGCGGTCAAGGGGTCGAAGCCGCATTTGATCGTCGCCGGGTCGTTGTCGAAGACCTTCGCGATGACCGGCTGGCGGCTGGGCTACGCTCTGGCGCCCAAGGAGCTGATTTCGGCCATCAACCGGCTCCAGAGTCATGCGACCTCGAACCCGACTTCGATCGTCCAGAAGGCCGCGATCGAGGCGCTGACAGGGCCGCAAGACTCGATTGGACTGATGCTGGCCGAGTATCGCAAACGGCGCGAGTACGTCGTCAAGACGCTGAACGCCATGCCGGGCGTCCGCTGCGCCGAGCCTGGAGGCGCGTTCTACGCCTATCCGAATATCGGCCATTTTCTGGGCCGCGACGGGATGAACAGTGGTCTTGATTTCACGGCCGCGCTCTTGAAACAAGCGCACGTGGCCGTGGTGCCGGGCGAGGCCTTTGGCACCAAGGAGCATGTTCGTATCTCCTACGCCACGTCGATGCATGAGATCGAGCGCGGACTCGGCCGCATCGCCAAGTTCTTGGCCGGCATGGCTTGACACGGCTCTATCCATTGAAGCTGGGACCTTCGTTCCGGGAGAAAATCTGGGGCTCGCACGATCTTTCGCCCGTCTTCGAACCTTCGCCGAAACGCATCGGAGAGGCTTGGTACACGTTCGAGGAAAATACCGTCATCAACGGCTCGCCGCCGGAGCGCACACTCGGGCAGTGGATGACCGAACTGGGCCCCCGGCTGATGGGCGCATTCGGCGGCGACGGAGAGAAACGCCGGCCGGAGCCCTACTTTCCGATCCTTACCAAGCTGTTGTTTACATCCCAGAAGCTCTCGGTGCAGGTCCATCCCGGCGATGCCTATGCCTCGGCTCACGAGCAAGGTCAAGACAAGCCAGGTTACGGTAAGACGGAGATGTGGTATGTCGTCGACGCCCGGCCGGGAGCGGCGGTCGCGCTCGGTTTGACCGAAGAACTATCCTCGGGTGACCTGCGCGAAGCCGCGCGAAGCGGGGAGATCGAGCGGCTTCTTAACTGGGTCGAGGCCAGGAAAAGGCAGACATTCTTCGTGCCCGCCGGAACCATCCATGCGATTGGCGAAGGGCTGGTAATTCATGAGATCCAGCAGAATTCCGACATAACCTACCGGCTGCACGACTTTGGGCGCACCGGCGGCGACGGCAAGCCGCGCACGCTGCACATTGACGACGCGGTGCGAGTCGCGCGTCAGTACGAATACCCGGGCGCCGCGGAGCCGCTTCGATTGCATGGTTCGGCTGCCGGACGGGAATTGCTGATGGCATGTCCGTATTTCGCGGCCGAGCGCCTTGTCTGGAGCGAGGGATTCGGATACGAGCCCGATGCGGGCCGGGCCGATATCTTAACCTTCCTGCGAGGCCGGGGCCGAATCGGGGCGGACAGCTACCGGCCCGGCGACTGTTACGTGATCCCCGCCACCGCTGAAACGTTCGAAATCAACCCCGATGTCCCCAGCGAGGCGATACGAAGTTACCTTCCCGATCTCGAAAAGCTGCGCTCGGAGCTGCGCGCCGCGGGCGCCGGCGAAGAACGCATCGGCGGCTTGCTTCATTGTTAGCTCGCCGGCTGCTAGCGGCCGAGTCGCCTGATCGGGCCGCATCGGGGCTGGCGCGATCCCCCCGGCTAAGAGCACAGTTCGCAAGGGTTTCTGCCGATAGCTGGGTGCGGGCGGGTGAAACATCCGTGTCCGCCGAGAACAGGATTCGGTTAGGAAACTTGAATGCCAGACTACGACCTCATCGTGATCGGCAGCGGACCGGCGGGCCGCAAGGCGGCGATTTCGGCCTCCAAGCTCGGAAAGACCGTTGCGATTGTCGAGCGTGGATCAAGCCTCGGCGGTGTTTGTCTCCACAAAGGCACCATTCCGAGCAAGACCCTGCGGGAGGCCGCGACCTATCTTTCCGGCGTTCGCCAGCGTGACCTCTACGGCGCGGGTTACCGCGTCAAGGAGAAGATTACCATCCAGGACCTCACCTTTCGGACCCAGCGCGTGATCGAGAACGAGTCGAGCGTCGTTCGCGACCAGC
This sequence comes from Bryobacterales bacterium, assembly GCA_965238045.1. Lineage (GTDB taxonomy): Bacteria > Acidobacteriota > Terriglobia > Bryobacterales > UBA6623 > CBDEGU01. The sequence continues at coordinate 306,478 of CBDEGU010000009.1, forward strand.
TGATTCGGAATTACATCGATGTCGTTCCGGGTACGGCGTGTTTTGCTGACCCGCACCGGATCATGGTCAACGGTGATGAGGGCACGCGCTTTCTTCGCGGTGAAAAGATTATTATCGCCGTGGGAACCAAGCCGTCGCGCCCCCCCGATGTCGAGTTCGATGACCGCAGGGTCGTCGATAGCGACGGATTGCTTTGTCTGACCGAACTGCCCCGTACGATGATTTTCGTCGGCGGCGGCATCGTCGGCAGCGAGTACGCCACAATCTTTCGCACCCTGGGCGTGCGGGTCACCGTGATCGACGGCCGCCGCCGGCCGCTGGAGTTCGTCGATGACGAGATCCAGGATGCCCTCTACTATCACATGCGCGAGGAAGGCATTGACCTGCGCTTCGGCGAAAAGGTCGCGGCGGTGCGTCTTGCCGACAGCGACAAGGTGAGAGTCGAGTTGGAAAGCGGCAAGGAGCTCAAGTGCGACTCACTGATGTTCGCCGCCGGCCGCACCGGCGCGTGCGAGGACCTGAACCTCCAAGCCATCGGACTCGCTACCGACGAACGAGGCCGCATCCAAGTCGACAAGCACTTCCGCACGGAAATCGAGCATATCTATGCTGTCGGCGATATTATCGGGTTCCCGAGTCTCGCTTCGACATCGTCCGAGCAAGGCCGCCGGGCCGCTCTGCACGCTTTCGGGGTCAAATCCGAGCACGCCTTCCACCGGCTACCTTTCGGTGTTTACACGATCCCAGAAATCGCCATGATCGGTCCCACCGAACAGGAACTGACCCGGGAGTCGATTCCCTACGAGACCGGCGTCGCGCGCTTCCGGGAACTCTCTCGCTCGAACATCAGCGGCAGCCAGACCGGCAGACTGAAGCTGTTGTTCCATCGTGAAACCCTGAAGCTGCTCGGCGTTCACATCTTCGGCGAGAGCGCCACCGAACTGGTCCACATTGGCCAGGCGGTCATGGAGCACGACGGCGATATCGGATACTTCCGGGACGCGGTCTTCAACTACCCGACGCTGGCCGAAGCCTACAAGATCGGCGCGCTGAACGGCTTGAACAAGCTCTAGAGCATTTTCAGTCATGGTATAGCCCGTATCCGAAGATGAGTTTCCGTGGCCGGACCGCTTACTGAGGGGCTGTGAAAAAACCCACCAGAAAGCCGGAAGAAATAGAAGATTTGGATAACCTCAGGGCGGTTGGAAACGCCTCTAGGTTATGGCCGAACAAATCACGCTGATCCAACTCGAGCAGCACCGTGCCAGCGAGTCCCCGGTGGAGCCGGCGATCCCAATGGAGCGGCTGAAATTGCGCCGGCCCGATCGGCGTCAACTCACACTCCGCACCATTGATGTCGAGCAACTGGTGGGCGCCGATCATCCGGTGCGGGCGATCTGGGAACTCAGCGGACGGCTCGATCTGAGCGGCTTTGCCGGCGCCTTGCGCACCCAACGCGATCAGGGCGGACGAGCCGCCTGGGACCCGCGTCTGCTGGCCGCGATCTGGATCTGGGCCTATTCGGAAGGCATCAGTTCGGCGCGCGAAATCGAACGGCAAATGGACTACCGTCCCGAGCTGGAGTGGCTCTGCGGGATGGAAGTGGTCAACCATCACACCTTGTCGGACTTCCGGGTGTGTCACGCCGCAGCGCTGGAGCAGATTTTCACGCAAGTGCTGGCGGTGCTCAGCCAAGCCGGGTTGATTGATTTGCAGTAGGTGACGGCCGACGGCACGCGGCTGCGCTCGCAGGGTTCGACGAGTTCGGAGCGGCGGCGCGGAACGATCGAGAAACACCTCGAGCAAGCGCGGGCGGTGGTCGAGGAACTGGCGGCGCAAGCCAACGACGAAGAGAGCAACAAGCGGCGGCAAGCGGCGCGGCGGCGGGCGGCGCGCGAAAAGGTCGAGCGCATGGAACAAGCGCTGGAGCAGTTGCGGCAAGTGGAAGCGACCAGGCGCGGCGAAGAGCGGGTGGCGGAGGCGCGGGTGAGCGAAAACGAGCCCGAAGCGCGGCGGCAACACGAGTCCAACGGCGGCTGGGCGACGGGCTACAACGCGCAGCTGGCGACCGACGCGAAGGAAAGATTGTGGTGGGCGTGGAGCTGACCAACAACGCCAGTGACGCGCAACGACTCGAGCCGACGCTGGCGGACATGGAGCGGCGGCTGGGGCGAAAGCCGCGGCAACTGCTGGCGGACGCGGGCTACAACAGCCGCGCCAATCTTACGACGATGCAGAAGGCCCGCATCGAGTACGCGACCCCGGCGCGGTCGCCGCAGCAAGGTTCGACGGCGGCGGCGCGGGCGGCGGGCATCGCGGCCGGATTCGAAGCGAAGTTTTTCATCTATGACGAGGCTGGCGACACGTATGCCTGTCCGGCCAACAAGACGCTGGCCTATCGCCGGGCTTCGAGCAAGCGCGGCAGAAGGTATCGGCAATACCAGGCGCAAAGTTCCGACTGCCAGTCGTGCGCATACCGCTTGCAATGTTGTCCGCGAAGTTACCAGCGGGGACGAACGCTCAGCCGCGGCGAGGAAGACGCGTTGCTGGAGCGGCATCGCAGCTGGATGGAGAGCGAGCGGGCGAAGGCGGCGTATCGGCGCCGCTCGGAGGTGGCGGAATTTCCCAACGCCTGGCTGAAGGAGCGCATGGGGGTGCGCAAGTTTCGAGTGCGAGGGTTGAAGAAGGCGCGAGCGGAGCTGCTGTGGGCGCTACTGGCATACAACATAGGGCACTGGATTCGGCTGGCGTGGAAGCCGACGGCAAGGGTGGCCGCGGCGGCCTAGAGGCGGATGAGGGCGCAAGAGCGGCCGCAAAACGGCCCCCGCCGGGCCCTTGAGGCGCCCCAGCGGAGCGCCCGTCTCCGCCGAGGCTCAACTCGGCTCCGATGCCACTGCCCGGCTACGAAGCCACCGCAAGCTCTCCTCGCCAACACCATCGCGCCAATGACGACACCAGGCGATTTTTCACAGCCCCTGAGGTGCGCGGCTTGCATGAGGAGGCTACTGGTTGTCAAGTGGCGGCTGGAGAAAGCGGAGGGTTGGGTTGAGAACTTGGACCGGGCTTGCATTCGCACTCTCTTGGCGTCTCATCAGGACGCGGTGCAGGTAGGGGTCTGGTCTTACGACGCTGCATTCTCGGTTACGGCTTCCCCCAACAGCCATGCTGCCGGTTGAGCCTGCCGCGGACTCGCAGTCGTCGTGACGCGGTCGTTCGTCCTCTCGCCTTTCCTTCCTGTTTCTTTTCACCGTCTCTATCCAACCGTATTCGTTTTCTCCTGATAAGAAAATTCCAGCGCAAGCGGCAACGCCGCGAGCGCGTTCCCTACGCCGCCGTTTGCTCCACCGGCCGCTCCACGCCGTAAAACGGATCGTAGACGTCGCCGCCGTTCCACAACAAGTGCATCAGCACCGCCAGCTTGCGCGCCACCGCCACGATCGCTCGCTTCTTGGCGTTCTTGCCGCCGCGGCCGGCCAGCTTCAAGCCCCACCGCCGCAACGCCGAGTCCTGGCCGTGCCGCCCCAAAACGTAATGCGTGCATTGCACCAACAGGCATCGCAAGGCGCGGTCGCCGATCCGGGAGATGCCCAACTCCGGCGAGCGCGATCCCGACTCGCGCTGCTTCGGGCGCAGGCCCACGAACGCTCCGGCGTCGCGACTCTTGCGCAAGCGCGCCGGATCGTTATCGAGCGCCAACGCGAACGCCAGCGATGTCGTCGGACCAACGCCTTGGATTTGCCGCATCAATGCAGTCTCCGGATAGCGCTTCTCGGCCAGCCTCTTCACCCGTTTATCCATGCGCTTGATCTGCCCGCTCAACTGCCCAATGATCGTCAGCAGCGCTCCCAGCGCGGTCGTCAAATCCTTGGGCAACTCGGCGCGGGCCCGCGCGGCGAAGGTCGCCGCTTCGCCTTGCGAGACGCGCAGACCGAAGATTTTCATCTGCCCGCGCACCGAGTTGATCAACTTCGTGCGCGCCCCCACCAGCACTTGGCGCGAGACCAGCGTGCAGCGGTCGGTGAGCGTTTGATGCGAGCGCGGCCGGGTCGGCGCGAGCAGTTTCGGACTCGTCAGCCCGAGCTCGGCGAGCAGGCCAGCGTCGCGGCGATCGTTCTTCGAGAGCGACTCGCTCATCAGTTTCAGCTGCCGCGGATGGGCGACGATGACTTCGTGGCCGAGCCGCTCGAGCAGCTGCGCGATCCAGTTGGAATGGCTGCCGGCCTCGATCACGACGCGCAAGCGTTTCTGCTTCGAGAAATATTTGGTCAGCGCCGAGCGGCTGGTGTGAATCGAGCAGTTGAGCGATTCGGTTCCGTTGCGTTCGAGCCGGACGAGCCAGCTGTTTTTGTCTCCCAGATCGAGTCCGGCGACGGCTGCAATAGAACGATTGTCCGCGATCACTGCTTGGGGATCTCCTGGCGAATGGTAGTATCTTTCCTGGCTGCTCTCTCCTTTTTGATGCAAAGATTGCGATTCCCCTCAAGGGGAAAGCGCGTTGCTGCTAGCGTAAACGTTCCAGCGGCTTGAGGGCAGCCTCCTCATCCCATCTCGGTTTGGGGGGGCATCGCGCTAGAATGAGTTGCTACTTCCGTGCCCACCCGTAACGCGAAGGCCACGGCCGTTGTCGCCGAAAAACCATCGGTCGCCCGCGACATTGCGAACGTCCTTGGCGCCAAACAGCGAGGCAAAGGCTTTCTGCATGGCAACGGCTACGTCGTCACATGGGCGGTGGGTCATCTGGTGGCGCTCGCCCAGCCGCACGAGATCCATGCCGAGTGGAAGCCGTGGCGGCGGGACCGTCTGCCGATGCTGCCGGAGCATTGGCCGCTGGTGGTCTACGACCAGACGAGGGACCAGTACGAAGTCGTCCGCAGGATTCTCAACAGTCCGAAAATCGCCAGTGTCATCTGCGCGACGGATGCCGGCCGTGAAGGCGAGCTGATCTTCCGCTACATCTACGACGCGGCGGGCTCGAAGAAGCCGGTCCAGCGTCTCTGGATCTCGTCTCTCACACCTGATGCCATCCGGCAGGGCTTGCGAAGCCTGAGACCCTCCAGCAAGTATGCTCCGCTCGCGGACGCCGCTCGCGGACGCAGCCGGGCCGACTGGCTGGTTGGGATGAACCTCTCGCGCGCCTACAGTCTCGACTACGACCAGGACCTCTCGGTGGGCCGCGTGCAGACACCGACGCTGGCCATGGTCGTCGAGCGCGAGTTGGCGGTACGGAACTTCGTCCCAGAGGACTATATCGAGGTCGTCGCCAGGTTCGCCCCGCCTGCGAAGCCGGATGCTGAGCCCGACTCCGCCGGAGAAGCGCAAGCGGAAGGGGGCCGGGAAGCGAGCGCAGGCAGTTACCGGAGAACCTATTTCCGGAAGAAACCGAAGCCGGCCGGTGCGGCCGAGTCCGCCGGTGAAACGACCACGAAGCCGGCCGATAACTCAGCAGCCCCGCCGGCAACTCGTCTGCCGATTGACGGAGAAGAGGCCGCGCGGATTATCGAGCGCGCCAAGAGCGGCGAAGCCCGCATCGAATCGGTTCAGCGGAAGAGCAAGCGCATGCCGCCGCCGCTGTTCTATGACCTGACCGAGTTGCAGCGTCATGCCAACCGGCTCTACGGTTTTAGCGCAAAGCGCACACTCGATCTGGCGCAGTCGCTCTATGAGAAGCACAAGCTGATTACCTATCCGCGTACCGATAACCGGCACGTCTCGAAGGATGTCGCAGCGGAACTCGCGGGCGTGGTCCGTGCGATCGAAGCGCCCTATCGCGACCAGGTCCACCCCGGCAGCGGTGAGCGGCCGCTGGGCCGCCGGTATGTGGATGATGCGAAGGTCAGCGATCACCACGCCATCCTTCCGACGGCGGTGTCGCCGAAGTCGCTGCCTGGCCGCACCGACGAGGCGCTGATCTACGACCTCGTCTGCCGGCGCCTTCTCAGTGCTTGGCACGAGGATCACGTCTGGTCGGTAACGACCGTGATCACCGCCATTACATCGCCGGGCGAGCCCTCTGGCCAGCGTCCCATCGTGGACCGCTATTTGAGCACAGGCACGCTGGTGGAGCAGGAGGGATGGAAGGTTCTGGATATCAAGAAACAGGTGAAAGCGGGAGAGAAAACAACTGAAAACAAAGGAGCAAGGAAGCGAAAAACCTGGGACGCCTCTGAGGATTCCTCGCAGGATCTTCCAACCGGATTGCGGAAGGATCAGGTTCAGGATGTTTTGGATGCCGAGGCTGTCAAGAAGCAGACCCGGCCACCCCGCAGGTTGACCGATGCCACGCTGCTCACGGCCATGGAGTCGGCCGGGAAGACGCTGGATGACAAGGAACTCTCCGATGCGATGAAGGCGCGGGGGCTGGGCACTCCGGCCACGCGGGCACAGACGATCGAGACGCTTCTGCGGCGCGACTACATCCTGCGCAAGGGGAAATCACTCGAGGCCACGGACAAAGGCATCCGGCTGATCGGGGTCGTTCACCCGGCGGTGAAGAGTCCGTTGATGACCGGTGAGTGGGAAGCCAAGCTCAAGAAGATCGAGCAAGCCGAAGGTGATCTTGATACTTTCATGCACGGCATTGAGGACTACGTCCGCGAGGTGATTCGCGCGCCGCGGGTGCCGGGCGCGGATGGGGCGGATTGGGTCGGGTCCGCAGTGACGGTGGGATCTTCGGCGGTTTTGGGGCCTGGGCGCGGCCCGGTGGCGGCCGTGCCGCGGGCCGCCGGTGGGAAACGCCCGGTGAGCGCACCCGCCCAGGGCGATGACTCGTCGTCTGATTTCTCACCCGCTGATTTCTCCTCCGGTGATGTTCCGCCGGATGATCCACGTCCGGAACACGATTGGAGCGACGACCCCTTCTACCGAGGGACGACCGCAGTCCCGGCAAATCCCGCAACCCCGGCAAGTGCGGCGGCCGCGCCACGTACCGCGGCACAGGTAAGCACGGTGGCACGGGCGCGAATCGCGCGGCCGGCCACGCCAGCGAACAGCGATATCAGCACGCTGATCGTTTCGGCGTTTGGGTTCAAGGCCTTTCGTCCGTATCAAGAAGCGGTCTGCCGCTCGGTGGTCGATGGCGATAATGTCTTGCTAGTGATGCCGACCGGCGCCGGCAAATCACTCTGCTATCAGTTGCCGGGGGTTGCGCGGCAGGGCACGACGCTGGTGGTCAGTCCGTTGATTGCGCTGATGGAAGATCAAGTCGCCAAGTTGCGCGAGCAGGGTTTTCGCGCCGAGCGAATTCACTCGGGACGCGACCGGGCGGCGTCGCAGCAGGTCTGCCGAGACTACCTCACTGGTGATCTTGACTTTCTCTTCATCGCGCCCGAGCGTCTGGCCGTGCCCGGTTTCCCGGAAATGCTGGCGAAGCGCACGCCGGTACTCGTGGCCGTGGACGAGGCCCATTGCATTTCCCAGTGGGGCCACGATTTTCGTCCCGAGTACCGCATGCTCGGCCAGCGGTTGCCGATGCTGCGGCCCGCTCCAGTCATTGCTCTGACAGCGACGGCGACTCCGCTGGTTCAGGATGACATCGTCGAACAGCTTGGCTTGCCCGAGATGCGGCGGTTCATTCACGGCTTCCGGCGCGAGAACATCGCCATCGAAATCGTCGAGCTGAATCCGGGGCAGCGTTCCGAGAAAACCGTGGCGATCCTCGCAGATCCTGGCCGGCGGCCGGCGATCGTCTATACGTCTACGCGCAAGTATGCCCGGGCGCTGGCCGATGATCTGCGATCGCATTACCGCACCGCCGCCTATCATGCAGGCATGCCGGCCGAGGAGCGCGACGAAGTGCAGGCGCGATTCATCGAAGGGCGATACGAGGTCATGGTGGCCACGGTCGCCTTCGGCATGGGCATCGACAAGGCGAATATCCGCAGCGTGATTCACACCGCGCTGCCGGGCAGCATTGAGGCCTACTACCAGGAGATCGGCCGCGCCGGACGCGACGGCGAGCCATCGCGGGCCGTTCTGATGCATTCCTGGGCCGACCGCAAGACGCACGAGTTTTTCTGGGATCGCGACTATCCCGAGCCGACGGACCTGCAGCGGCTGTACAACACGCTCGGCGAGCAGGCTCAGACGATGGATGAGCTGCAGCAGAAATCTGCCAGCGGCCCGCTCGTTTTCGAGAAGGCGATCGAGAAGCTGTGGATTCACGGCGGCGCGGTCGTGGATCTCGATCAGAACGTGACGAGAGGCCACGATGAGTGGCGGGCGACCTATCGCGATCAGCGCGAGCACAAGCTGGCACAGCTAGAAATGATGAGCCGCTACGCCGAGTCGTCCGGCTGCCGCATGCTCTATCTGCTGCAACACTTCGGCGACCTCGACGACGTCACCCGGCTGTGCGGGATCTGCGATGTCTGCGCGCCAGAGGGGACGCTCGTCCAGCGATTCGACAAGCCCAGCGCCTTGCAGCTCACGCAACTCGAGCGCATTGTCGACGCTCTTCGCATGGGCGGACGCCAGACGCCCGGAAAGCTGCAACGCGCGGTGTTTAAGGAAAGCGAGCTTGATCGCAACGGCTTCGAGCAGTTGCTGGCCGGGCTGACGCGCTCGGGCCTGGTCGAGATCACCGAAGACTCGTTCGAGAAGGACGGACGGCGCATTGATTTCCGCTGGGCAGCGCTCTCCGCCGACGGTCAGGCGCACGAAGGTTCGCTCGAAGGTCATCTCACGATCCCGGCCCACATGAAGGAAAAGAAGAAACGGGGAGCGCGGAAAGCTAAGCCGAAACCGAAGGCGGCGGGGGGGGCGAGGCGGAAACGGTCCGTGCCAGGTGCCCGGGCGGCGGGGGGCGGCGCAGTGGGGGCTGAGGCGGGAGTAGCCGAGCCGGGCGCCGACGAGGATCTCGTTCAGGCTTTGCGCGAGTGGAGACTGAAGGAGGCGAGGCGGAAGCGCATCCCGGCGTTTCGCATTCTCAAGGACTCGGTGTTGCACGAAATCGCCTCTAGCAGACCTCAGTCACAGGCCGACCTGCTGGCTATATCTGGTTTCGGTCCGAAGATGGCGTCGAAGTATGGTTTGAAGATTATTTCGCTGGTGCAGGCGGGTGAGGGGTCTGGCGGGTAGGGGCATCCGCTAGGTCGCCGAGAGGCGCGGAGGCCGCGATTGCTTCGGTTCGGGTTGATCTCCAGAGGCCGGGAGCCGCGTTCCAAGAGGGCGTGAAAAAATGCTGGGACAGCCAACTGCGCGCCACCTAAGGCCTTACGGATCAGAGAGCGTTTCGCCAGCGCTTGTGGCAGTCCCGATTTTTTCGTGAAACCGGCAGTCAAGTCCCAAGGGCCGAACACCTAATCTGGTAAGGTTTTCTCATGAATTGGCAGAGATTTGTCGGCTGTGTTGCCTCGTGCTCGGTAGCTTTGGCCCTGGCCGGCTGTGGCCCGGCGGAACCGGGATTCGATCTTGTGATCAGGAACGGTATGGTTGTCGACGGCTCGGGTGCGCCGGGTTTTATGTCGGACCTTGGCGTGCGAGGGGACCGGATCGTTGCGATTGAGCAGATTGGCGGCGATGGCGCCGGGGCCGGGGAATTTGCCGGTATCCGCGAAATCGACGCGGCGGGATTGGTTGTCGCGCCGGGCTTCATCGACAGCCACTCTCACTCCGATTACACGCTGCTTGTGGATGGCACGGCGCAAAGCAAAATCCGCCAGGGCGTGACGACGGAGATCAACGGCGAACAGAGATCGGCAGGGCCCCTCAAAGGGAAAGTCCGGCTGGACCTGAGCCGTTACGGCATCGAGGCGGACTGGTCGACGCTGGGAGAATACTTCACCCGGCTCGAAGAGCAGGGAATCTCGGTGAATGCCGGTACGTATGTCGGAGCGACGCTGATTCGGAGCTGCGTTCTCGGTGATGAGGCGACTCGCGAGCCGACCAGGGAAGAACTCGGCGAGATGGAGGCCTTGGTCGGCGAGGCCATGCGGGACGGCGCGCTGGGGTTGTCGAGCGCGCTGACGGTTCCACCGAATACGTATGTGAGCACCGGGCAGTTGGTTGCGATGGCGCGTGTCGCCGCCAAGTACGGAGGAATTTACGCGACGCACACGCGCAGCGGGAGCGGTGTGATCGTGGGGCTTTCCGAGGCGATCGAGATCGGCGAGCGGGCCGGCGTGGCGGTGGAGTTTGTTCATTTGAACAATGTGGACCGCCGGATGTGGGGGAAGGTGAGCCTGATTCGAAAAACGATTGAGGACGGGCAGGCGCGCGGAGTGAGGGTAACGGCGAGCCGGTATCCGTATATAGCCGGTCAGAACAATATTCGGGCGCTGCTGCCGCCTTGGTCGCTCGTGGGGACGAACGAGCAAGTTCTGGCCCGTCTTCGCGACCCGGCGGCGAGAAAGCGCATCGAGCGGGATATCCGCAGTGGGATCGACGGCTGGTTCAATCACTATTTGTTGATGGGGACTTGGGAGAACGTCCGCGTGGCGGTCGTTCAAACGGAAGGCAACAAGCAGTACGAAGGCAAGTCGATCGCCGAGATCGCCGAGACGACGAAGCGTTCGCCTGTCGATACGATCTGTGATTTGCTGCTCGACGAGGGCGGCTCGATTCCGGCGGTGTATTTCATGATGAGCGAGGACGATGTGCGGGAAACGCTCAAGCTGCCGTGGGTGTCGATCGGGTCGGACGGGAGCGCCGTGCGGCCGGACGGAGTTCTTGGGCGGGGAAAGCCGCATCCGCGGTGGTATGGGGCTTTCCCGCGAGTCTTGGGCAAGTATGTTCGGGAGGAGAAAGTGCTGACGCTTCCCGAGGCGATTCGCAAGATGACTTCGATGAATGCCGAGAAGGTTGGGATCACCGATCGCGGTTTGCTCAAGGAAGGCTGGAAGGCGGACATTACGATCTTTGACCCGCGAACGGTGCGGGACGAGGCTACGTTTGAAAACCCTCACCAGTACGCGACCGGTATCGAGTACGTGATCGTGAACGGCCGTGTCGTGCTTGACGAGGGCGAGCATACCGGCGCGAAGCCGGGGCGGGTGATTCGGGGTCCTGGAGCTGGATCACTCGTGGACGACGCGCTTGATGGGTCCGGTGACGAAGAAGAGCGCGGCCATCGATAGCAGCGGCAGGATGCCGACGAGCACGAAGACTGGCGTGAATGAGTATTCGTCGGCGATGACGCCCACGAGTTTGGTGAAGAGGACGCTGCCCAGTCCGGCGCCCATTCCCGAGAATCCGGAGATCGAGGCGACCAGGCCGGGTGAGGCCAGATCGGTGGGCAGCGTGAGAGTATTGGTCGAATAAGCGTAGAACGAGAGCAGCGCAAGGCTTGAGAGGGCGAGCGCGGCCACGTCGGACTCGACCATGCCCACGCCCATGCTCGACACCATCAGAACGCCGCTGACAAACATGACGGTCTTGCGGGCGCGGTTGACACTCCAGCCGCGCCGAATCAGCGAGCCGGAAATTCCGCCGCCAGCAAAGCTGGCGAAGATAGCTGGAAGAAAGACCATCCAAAGATTGTTGCGGATATCTTCCATGCTGTAGCCGCGTTCGTCGACGAAGTACTTTGGCAGCCAGGCGAGATAGAACCAGAGAATCGAGTCGGAGAAAAACCGGATCAGGGCCACACCCCAAACCTGCCGGTAGCGAAGCGCCGCGCCCCAGCCGGCGAAAAGCCCCTGTTTTTTGGCGGGGGCCTGGACCGCGCCATGGGCTTCACCGTCCTCTCGCAGTTCGTTCATCTCGTCGTCCGACATCAGCCAATGGTCGGCGGGCGAACGGTAGAACCAGAGCCAGAGCGGCAGCCAGGCGAATCCGGTCAGGCCGATAATGACGAACGCCCAGCGCCAACTGTCGGTCCACAAGATGAGCTGCGCGATGACCAGCGGAGCGATCATCGCTCCCAGGCCGGAACCGGCGCCGGAGAAGTAGGCGACGCCCAGACCTCGCTGCCGAGCCGGAAACCACTCCGAGATGGCCTTCACCGAGGCAGGCCAGTTACCGGCTTCGCCCAGCCCCAGACAGAAGCGGAAGATGCTTAGGCTCACGATGCCGCGGGCGAAGGAGCAGAAAATCCCCGACACGGACCAGAAGATCATGATCAGTACGAATCCAGTCCTTGTGCCGAGCACGTCCATCATACGTCCGGTGAGGAGTTGTCCGATCATGTAGGCGGACGTGAACGCGATGTTGATATTGGCCACGTCGTCGTTGCTGAGCCCAAACTCCTCGACGATCGCGGGCGTGGAGATGGCGAAAGTCTGGCGGTCGAGATAGTTGATCAGGGTAGCGAGAAAGAGCAGAGTACAGATCCACCAGCGAAGGTTTTTGAGGGTGCGGCGCGGAGCGGCTGATTCAGGCATGGGGTTATGGTCTGGCCGGGTCGAGGTCTTGTTCGATGATGGCCGGATGCCGCGGGCGGCCGGAATCGATCGGCGCCGGGCGCGGCGGGTAAAACGTCAAGCATTGTAGCACCACGCCCGGCGAAGAGGCCGGCCGAGAGTTGCCGGCCCAGTGGCTGGCCGGGCGGCGGCGCTTGCCGCTCCCGCGCTCATCGCACTACTCTGGGGAGAGCCCGGCGGCGCCCTTTTCTGGAGCGTGGTCCGGGTGGCAGCGCCAGGCGACGAGCTGGCGCGATGAGATTGTATGAGACCTGGCAAGCGCCGACGCCGGAATCAGGTAGAGCAGAGCTCTGGCTCGGCTCGTCCTGAGGGAACCGGACGCTCCGAGGCAGGCCGCGCGTCTTCGGGACCGCGGGGCTGGCGGATCTTGGCGGCGCCGGGCATGGGTGCAGGGGTGCTGGCGGCGGTACTGGCGGTCATGCTGGCGGCGGGGCTTTTCCTGTGGCTTCGGCCGCCTCCGAAAAAGGTGGTTCCGGAATCGACGGCGATCGGGGCGCTCTCCATTGCGGGAGAGGGAGACGCCTATGTTGACCCGTCGGCCTGCATCGGCTGCCATCAAGAGATTTACGAAACCTACAGCCGCAACGGCATGGGACGATCGTTCTATTTGCTGAAGCCGGAAAGCGCCGTGGAGGATTTCACTTCCGGCAACACGTTCTATCACAAACCTTCCGATCGTCACTACACGATGACTGAGCGCGGAGGAGAGTTTTTTGTCCGGCGTCACCAGACAGGTTTCGGCGGGCGGGAGACGAATGTCGTCGAGAAGCGCATTGACTACGTGATCGGTTCGGGCAATCGCGCGCGCAGCTATCTTTGGCGCACGGCAGGCGGCGGGCTGGCGCAGATGCCCGTGACCTGGTACGCGGAGAAGGGAGGCCACTGGGCGATGAGTCCCGGCTATGACACGCCCCGGCATCAGGGCTTCTTGCGGGAGGTGAACGCGGACTGCATTGCCTGCCACAACAGTTATCCGAGAATTGCAGCCGGTTCGGATCGCGAGGGGGGAGATCTGCGCTATCCAGCCGAGATGCCGCTTGGTATCGATTGCCAGCGGTGCCACGGGCCGGGAGGCGAGCATCTGGCGGTATTCGCCTCAGGCGCGGTCCCTCCGGCGCCGGAGGCCGTGCGCGCCAGCATCGTCAACCCGGCGCGGCTGAGTTTGGAGCGGCAAATGGAAGTGTGCATGCAGTGTCACCTGGAGACGACTGTCGAGGGTCTGCCGCACGCCTTGCGCCGGACCGGCCGGGGCGCGTTCTCCTACAAGCCTGGTGAATCGCTTGCGGACTTCGTGCTTCATTTCGATTTCGCGCCGGGCGCGGGCCGTGACGACGCATTCGAGATCGCGCATGCGGCCTACCGGTTTCGGAAGTCGGCCTGTTTTCGTGAAAGCGATGGGAAGTTCACCTGCACGAGTTGTCACAATCCGCATGATGTTCGCCACGGGGAAGAAGCCGAAGCCGCGACTGTGAAAGTCTGCCGCGATTGCCACGGCGCCCCGTTTGAGCGGCTGGTGCAATCGAAGCGGCACACCAGTTCGCCCGATTGCCTGGGGTGCCATATGCCGAAGCGCCGGGCTGACGACGTCGTGCACGCGGTGATGACCGATCACTACATTCAGCGGCGCCGGCCCAGAGGCGATCTGCTGGCCGAGCGAGAAGAAGTTCATGGCGAGCCGTATCGGGGCGAGGTCGCGCTTTACTATCCCGAGCCGGGGACTGTGCCGCCCGCGCCGCAGGATGATTTCAAGATGGATCTCGACCTGGCCGTGGCGCAAGTTAGTGCGGGTTCGAATCTGGAAGGAGGCATTCCGCGGCTTGAGGCGGCGATCCGGCAGCACGAGCCAGACGGGGGATACTATCACGCTGTGCTGGCGGACGCATACAGGCTCTGGGGGAGAGCCGAAGACGCGCGCAGGGCCTATGAGCAAGCACTTGCACGCGAGCCCGGGCTGGGATCGGCGCTTGAGGGGCTGGCCAGGCTGCTTTCCGAGAAGGGGCTCACCGGCGAGGCGGCCCGCCTTCTCCTTCGCGCGATGAGGGCCCGGCCCGACGCAGCTTCACGCCGATCTCGGCCTGGTGCGTCTGAAACAGGGCCGGCTAGAGGAGGCGCGCGCCGAGCTGACCGCCGCGGTGCAACGGAACCCCGACTCTCCCGAGGCTCACAGCAACCTCGGCGGAGTGTATGTTCAGCTTCGAGACAGTCGCGGCGCGGAAGAGGCGTTCCGCGAGGCGATTCGTCTGCGGCCTGATTACGGCGAGGCGCGGGGCAACTTGGCCAATCTGCTGGGCGCGAAAGGGGAGTTCGAGCGGGCGGAGTTCGAGTTTCGCAAGGCGCTTGCACTCGATCCAAAACTGGTTGAGGCACAATACAACTTTGCCGCAATGCTCGCCTCGCGGGGCCGAGAGGGTCAGGCGGAACGGCAGTTCAAGACGCTGCTGCGCTACCAGCCGGATTTCGCCGAAGCGTGGGACAGCCTCGGCACGATCGCTCTGCTGCGGGGCCAGAGAGCGCTAGCGGAGCGCCACTACCGAAAAGCGATCGAGGCCGATCCGAAGTTCGCGGCAGCCGCGTTCAACCTTGGCGTCCTGCTTTTCAATCAGGGTGAGCGTTCCTCGGCGAAGAACTATTTTCTGCGCGCGGTCTTCAACGCCCCGGATTTCGCCGAGGCCCATCTGAATCTAGGAAATCTCTACGCCCAGGATGGCGACTTCGCACAGGCCCGGTTTCACTTTGGCAGTGCGGCCCGCGGCGGCGACCCGGCCATAGGGGATGCCGCGCGGGAATCGCTCGGCAAGATCGCCGCGGCGGAACAGGCCCGCTAGGGGCCCGTGCTAGAGGTCCGGCTGGGTGGCGCGACATCGGCCGCCTTAATGGTCTGGCCATCGCGTGCTTTGTCGCGCACGGCGGCCGCGGCGACGGGGTGAGGACGGGCTGTGGAAAGGATGGAGCGGGTGGAAAGCATGGAAAATCTTTCCAGAGGCGAGCAGGGTTCGAATCGCAACGAAAGGTTCCCACCCTTCCCACCGTCGCTTGGAAATTGCGCCAGCGATTCCCACATTTCCACAGCTCCGACGACGACGATTTTCTCTTACGCACCAGGGGTCATTTCTACTGGGCTGCCGAGGGGGACATTTCTATTGGGCGTTGACACCGCAGTTCGAGTACCTTGCGGACCGGGAAGGGTGAGCCCGCATTTCTCAACACCTGACGACCGAAGCACGCGATAGGCCCGCCATTCCTTCGTTGCGCTTGCTCGCCGTGCTCAACGTACTGTCAAGTACGCCTGCGCTCGTCAAGCGGCGCGCGCCTCGTACTGACGGGCCTCTCGCGCACTTCGCCTCGCCACTTCATCGGGCCACGTGGTGAGAAAAGCGGGCTAGAATAGATTCACCGCTATGAAACTCTTTATCGCGCTGTTCACCGTTATCTGTTTCTCGTCGGCTCTCCCGCTTGGGGCGCAAGAGCTGAAAGGCTGGACGAAGGGGAAGGGCTTTGGCTGGGTTTGGGGTCCGGAGGACGAAGTCGGCGCGCTGAACGCGATTCTCACGCCCGAGCGCAGGCTGGCCGCGCTGCGCGGCGTCACGAAGGGCAATGTGTATGACCTGGGCGTGCCGCTGGATCAGTTCTCTTATAAGTTCGCGGGACATTCGCCGACTTCGATCGTCTCCTACCGCAGCCCCGAGGGCGTCAAGCGCGGGGGTGACATTCCGGGTTTTGGCGAGAAGCATCCTCACAAGCTGGGGTTCCACAGTTGCGCGCTCTATATCTCAGACAATCTCGGTACGCAGATCGACGGACTGGGCCACATCACCACGGGCGAGGACAATCACTGGTACAACGGTTTCAAGGAATCAGACTGGGGCGGTGATTTCGGCATTCGCAAGGCCGACGCCAACGGCATTCCGCCGGTCGTGGGCCGGGCGATCCTGATCGACGTGGCCGGCTGGAAGGGCGTGGATGCGCTGCCGCCGAACTTCGCGATCACATCGAAAGAACTGCAAGCGGCGCTGGCCGCGCAGGGGATGGATGTGACGCCGGAAGATATTGTCTTCCTCCGCACAGGCGCCTTGCGCCACTGGGGCAAGAACGGTTCCGACCACGAGACGATCGCGAAATACGACTCAGCGGGTCTGACGCTCGAAGGAGCGAAGTGGCTCGTCGAGCAGAAGGGCACCGTGCTGATCGGTTCCGATACCAGCGGGCTCGAGGTCGCTCAGGGCCCGAAGATCCCCGGCCAGGCGATTCCGGTGCATGAATACCTGCTGGTTGAGCAGGGCGTGCATATCGGTGAGTTCCACAACTTGGAGGCGCTGGCTAAGAATAAGGTGTATCGCTTCGCCTATGTCGCGATGACGAATCGTCTGATTGGCACGGTGGCGGGAACGGCGATGCGTCCGATCGCGATCGAGTAATCTAGCCGCCGCGGCATTGGAGCGCGGTAGAGGAGCAGAGAATGCATCCACTTGTAATGGATCCGCTTGTCCGGCGCCGCCGCTTTGCGGCCCCGGCCGTGCTATGTCTGGCGGCCATGATCACCGCCTGCTGGCTGACAGGCGGCGCCGCGACCGCCGAAACTCTGGAGCGCTTTGTTGCGATCGACAACTATTGCGCTTGGCCGAACTTGACCGTGCTCGATGACGGCACGCTGATCGCAACCGTCTTCAACAAGCCTTCGCACGGAAAACACGAGGGCGATGTGGAGTGCTGGGCCAGCGCCGATGGCGGCCGGCTCTGGAAGCTGCGCGGCGTCGCCGCGCCTCATGTGGCGGGAACGACGCGGATGAACGTGGCCGCCGGACTGGCTCATGACGGCTCGCTGGTCGTGATCGCCTCGGGCTGGGGAGGCAAGGGCCTGCGCGAGCGCGTGCTGCGGCCCTGGATTTGCCGCTCTACCGACGGCGGCAGGACTTGGGCGCGATCCGGGCAAATCCAGTTTCCGGCGGGAGTCGAAACCATGATTCCTTTCGGCGATGTCATCCAAGGACGCGGCAAGACTCTGGCGGCCGCCCTCTACGGTTGGGCGGTAGACCCCGAGACCGGAAAGCCGCTGCGCGGCCGGCACTCCTACATGCTTTTTAGCAAGGATGACGGACGCAGTTGGGGCGACGCGGTGATCCTCGGTCCAGACGACTACAACGAGACGAGCTTGCTGGCGTTTGACCCCGGCCGCTGGCTGGCGGCGGTGAGAACCTACAAGGCGGGCAATCTGGAATTGTTTTCGTCCGCCGACCAGGGCCGCACATGGAAACACGGCGGGCCGCTGACGATGCCAAGTCATCACCCCGCGCACTTGCTCCGGCTGAACGACGGCCGCGTTCTGTTGACCTACGGCATTCGAGAGAAGAATCACCAAGGCATCGGCCGGCGCATCAGCGACGACGGCGGCCTCACATGGGGCGTGCCGACAAGGATTGTTGATCTCGACGGATCGACCGATGGCGGATATCCAGCGACGGTGCAACTCAAGGACGGAACGCTCGTCACGGCCTACTACAGCAACGGGATCCCGCAGCACCGCCGCTATCACATGGGCGTGGTTCGCTGGCGGTTGGAGGACTAGCACCGAAGGGGGAATAGGCCACCTTGAATCTGGGGCCGTGCTTGTTAGGAATGCGCTTTGTTGGCTGCGCGGGGAGGTCAACGGAGGCTTGCGAAACCGTTATCGTGTGCTGCCGTTTTGCCGTCTGGCGTAGCTGTGCTGAAACTCTCTGGTTTTCTCAAAGACCGGCGGCAGCGGACGCCCATTGGGAATGCTCAGCCAGAAGCGCAGCATGTGGCGCTTGCGCTCAGGCTCTTCGTAATCCACGAAGCTCGTTCTTGAGTGCAGGATCTCGTAATTATTGGCGATTTGGATGTCGCCTGGCCGCATTTTGAACTCAAGGCAGACGCCCTTTTCGCCGCAGATCTCGTCCATCTGATCGAGCGCCTCGATCTGTTCCGGCGTCATCGGCGGAACCTCGGGAAAACGCTGCGCCAGCTCGACGTAGAAGCGCTTGTGCAGAACGCTAAGATACCCCTCGTGGTAGTTGTAGATGGGCACGCGCTGGGCACGAGGCATGCCGCCGGGCTGCTGGCCGCGCGCGTCAAAGTAGAACGGCTGCTGCAAGACCTCCCCCAAATCCTGGCGCCGTTCTATGATTTGGTTGAACACGGTGGTGGCGCTGACGAGCCGGCTGCGGCCGCCGCTCTTCGAGTCGCGCAGACAGAGCAGCATCAAGATATCCGAGCCGTCGTTGTGAAACGGAATATCTTGATTGGTTTGATACTTGCGTACATTGTCTTCGCTGACCAGGTCCCGTCCGGTGTCGCGGACATGGTGAAGCAGATGCCCGGCGCGGTCTTGCGGTTCGGCGATGCCCAGTTGCGCGCCTAGCGCCCAAAAGATCGCAGCGGCGTCTTCCGGGCTGTAGCGCTCCACTGGAACACCGCGCAGGACGGCGAACCCGCGCCCTCCTTCCATGTCGCGTAAAATCCGTTCCCGGCAGGTGGCGAAGGAAGGCAGGGGGAAGTTATCGGCGCGAATCTCAGAGAGCGCCCGGCCAGACTGGCGCGTGCGTTCCAAGCCCTCTTCCAGTTCGTGAAGCTGGCTGGCCGTGAGCGAATAGATCCAGTCCTGCTGGTGATCGAGGTCTTCGCCGCGCCAAGCGGCCGGGGTATCTAGTGGCTGTCGGACGATTTCAGGCATTGGATGGATGTGCCGGGCGCGGCGCTGGCGAGTCTTCGGCGCTTGCCGCAATTTTAGCGCGATGCGGCTTGATCCGCCCAGCCTCCGCCGGAGTATTCCCCATCCGCCAGGGTTGGGCGACAGATGATTGGCCCTGTGCGCGCCTTTCTTGCTACACTCATCGAATTGCAGCGAAATGGGAGGAACGGACCGTGCGGCAACTCGGAGTCGGCGTCATCGGAACTGGCTGGGTTTCGGGAGAGTACATCAAGGCGTTCGAGCGGCATCCGCGGTGCGAGATTGTGGCGATCCATAGCCGCCGCAAGTCGCGGGCTAGCGAGAAGGCCGCCGAGCATGGCCTTGAGAACTGCCAGCCGTTCACGGATCTGAAGGCGATGCTTCGCCATCCGGGGCTGGATGTCGTCGTGATCTGCACGCCGAATCACCTGCACGCCGAACAGGGAGCGGCGGCCGCGAGGGCGGGCAAACATGTAATTGTCGAAAAACCGGCGGCCATCGATCTGCCGAGTCTTCGCAAACTCGACACGGCGATCGAGAAGGCGGGCGTCAAAAGCATTGTGAGTTTTGTTTTGCGCTGGAACCCGATGTTTAGCAACATCCGCGCCATGATCGAGCAGCGGCTGATCGGGGATATTTTCTACGCCGAGGTCGACTACATGCACGAGATCGACGTCACCCAGCGGGGCCATGGCTGGCACAACACAAAAGACCGCGGCGGCAGCGCCCTGCTGATGGCCGGATGCCACGCGGTCGACGGCCTGCGCTGGTTCGTCCAGGATGAAGCGGTCGAGGTAACCGCCTATTCATCGCGCAGCAAGGCCAATCGCCTGCGTTTCGAGTACGACCCGAACATTGTCACGATTATCAAATTCGCCGGTGGCGCGGTCGGCAAGATTGGTTGTTCGCTTGAAACTCCCATGCCCTATGTCTACCGGGTCGAGTTGCTCGGCGACAAAGGAACGATCCGTGACAACCAGATTTTCACGACCGCCTGGCCAGGACAAAAGGACTGGGCGGTGATCCCGACGATTTCTCCCAACAGCGGCGATGTGGCGCATCACCCCTTCGCGGATGAGGTGGAGCACTTTGTCGAGTGCATCTTGCAAGACACCGAGTCCCACTGCAACGTGCACGACGCCGTAAAAACACATGAAATCTGTATCGCCGCCGACCGCTCGGCTCGGAGCGGCAAGCCGGTCCGGCTGCCGCTGGGACGCACTGCGCGGTAAGCGGCGGCCTGGCAAGGGGGCCACCACCGTGCGGCTAGTCCTGGTCCGGGCTTTCAGGCCCGTGTTCCCCGGCGGGATCACGGGTTAGTGACAGGCGAACCTTAGTGGCGCGCCCTGCTTGTGCTTCGTCGACCGCGGCTTCGGCGCCTTCGAGGTGAACCTTGTCGCCGACTTTCAGCAGGCGGCCGAGGCGGCTGACCAGGAGGCCCGAAATCGTATCGACATCGGTGGACTCCAGTTCGAGTTTGAGTTCACGGTTGATGCGGTCGATGGGTAATTGGCCTTGCACGACGAACTGGCCTTGGCCCTCGGACACGATCTCGGGCACCTCGCTGTCGAATTCATCCTGCACCGCGCCGACGAGCTGTTCCAGCACGTTCTCGAGGGTGACAATCCCGACCGAGGTGCCGAATTCATCGACGACGGTAGCCATGTGCTGATGCGTACTCTGCATCTCGCGCAATAGCCGGTTGATCGTCAAGGTTTCCGGTACGTTGTGAAGCGGACGCGCGACCGACTCCGGCTGGAAGGGCCGATCCGGGGGGATGCCGAGCAGGTCTTTGATGTGGACCACTCCGATCGCGTTGTCAAGACTTCCGTCACACAGGGGATAGCGGGTGTGTTTGGTGCGCAGCGCGGTTTGAATCGATTCATCCAGCGACCAGCCGCGGTCGAAGAGAACGACTTCGCGGCGAGGGACCATGACCTGCCGCACGGTGATTTCGTCGAAGTGCAGCACGGCGCTGAGCAACTGCAGTTCCGCCGCGGTGAGTTCCCCGGACTTGCCGCCGACTTCAATCATGGCCTCGATTTCTTCTTCGGTAACCACCGGAGCCGAGGTCGTGCCGGTAAAGAATTTGGCGAATCCCTGGGTGACCCGGATCAACGGGTACAAGGCCTTTTCCACGGCCGCCAGCGGCCAAACGATCCAGTGCCAGACTCGGCCCCAGTGCGTGGCGCCAAATGTTTTCGGCAGAATTTCGCCGAGCAGAAGAATCGCCAAGGTCAACAGAAGCGAGAAAGCGATGACACGGCCGGTCCCCAGCACTTCGACGGCGTACATGCCGCAGATCGTCGCCCCGGCGGTGTTCGCTAGCGTGTTGAGTATCAGGATCGCCGAGGTTGGCGAAGCGATATTCTTTTTCATCCCCAGAAAGCGCCGCGCGGCTTTCCGGTGCGTGCCCTCGATCCGGGCGGCCTCAAGCGCGGAGGAACGGGTCGAGTAGAGGGTGGCCTCGAATAGCGAACACATTCCAGAAATGATGACGGTGAGAGCCGCCACCACGATCAGGATGGTCATCTACCTCTCCTTCCGCCGAGGGCAACGATTTTCAGGGTGAAGCTGAAAAACGACGCCAGAGGCAGTCTATGCATCAGCATAGCCAACGCCCGGCGGGAGCATTCGAACCGAGCGCGGCACGCGGCGGCCTAGGGCGCCTCGCCAAACCACTTCTTGTAGAGTCGTTCGCTGGCGCCGTTTTCCGACAGCTCCAGCAGCGCGCGGTTGACCGGCTCGCGGAGGGGGCTGCTAGGCGGAAAGGCAATCCCGTAGGACTGTTCATTGAGCAGGGGCCCGACGAGTGCAACCGACTCGCCGGGCTGCTCCTTGACGTAGAGCAACAGGGGCGGGGCGTCGAAGACCACCGCGTCGACCGCTCCCGTTCTCAGCAAGCCGTAAGCCTGTTCGATCACCGGCACCTCTCTTACCAAGGCGCCGTAGCCGTGAAGGGCCTCGACGCTCGTCGAGCCGGCGACAGTCGCCACGGCACGATCCCGCAGGTCTTCGGGGCCGCGAATCCCCGCATCGAGCCCGGCCAGGGTGATCCCCGCCGAGAGCTGCGCGATGATCAGGCTGAACAGGCCAATGCCCATCACCATGACCAGCATCGCCACGAAGCGGCCCATCCAGCGATGCGGCGTGATGTCGCCGTAGCCGACCGTGGTCATCGTCGCCAAGATGCACCAAGCCGATTCGAGAATTCCAGGAAAGTAATTCCGGTGAATCGCCTTGCTGCCCCGCTCGGCGAGAAACAGCACATGAGCGCAGACGACCAGAAACGCCACCAGATAGCCGATAGGCTCGAGAACTCCCGAGGTCGGAACCGAACGCAAGAAGCGAATCAGCGTCGGCTGCTCGTCGACCCTTGCCATGATGCGCAGCCCGGACTGCATGTAGGGATAGCTGAAATCCATATCGTGCTCGCGGGATGCCGTCATCGTGATTCCGGCGATTCCAGCATGCACGGCACCGTTCTTCACCTCTTCGAGCAGTTGTTCGAACGGAAGCTTGCGCAGCTCGTATTCGACGCCCGCCATGCGGCTGATCTCGGCCCAGAGGTCGATATCGAAGCCCTCGAATCGCGGATCGGTCCCCCCGGTTTCCATCACGTTGGGAGAAAACAGGGCGATGCCGATGGTCTGCGCGGGTATGGCGTCCTGGGCGGCGGCTGTCCCCACTACAGCGAGACACCCGGCCAGACAAAAGATGCGCAGCGGTGTCGTGTTCGCAAACATCGTCCCCGATTGTAACAGGCGCGAACGGCGGTTCGGCATCGCGGCGCGCGTGAGGGAGAAGCGAGAAATTGTTTCGCCAGGTCTGTCGAATGTACATACCCGTTGTGCAGCGGACAGCGGCGTCAGAAGCTCCCCCGGCGCACCACAACGCCAATGAATACAAGGCGATAGAGAATCGTGCCGGGGGAACGACCGGTTTTGGCGAGACACTTGCACAGATGGGGGGCGCCGTCCAATTTCCAAGAGCGTGTTGCTCGCGGAACAGCGATGGTCAACATCAACCGATGGAGGGAGAGTCGATGAGTATCACGAATCCTGAACCTATGCCTGAAAAGACGCCCGTCAGCCGAGGAGGCACCGTCTTCGCCCTCGCGATTTTGGCCGCGATGGCAATGAACGTCTATCTTTTTTCCCGCGTGAACCGGCTTGAAGTCGAAGCCCACACGATGCAAATGTCCACCGGCGAGGAGTTTTCGAAGCTAGAAGAAACATCTATCTATCGAGTCGCGCAGGCACGGCGTGAGGTGGAAGAGCTTCGCAAGCAACTCAGCGAAACGCACAAGCAGATCTCAAAACAGGCGGAAGCCTCCACGCGGCGGCGCACCCGGAAACTGGCCGAAAGCGTGTCGAAACAGCAGCGGGTGCAGCAAGAGGTGCTGCTCGGCGAACTGCGCGATGTCGCCGGCAAAGCCGGTCAGGCGCAGGAAGGGGTGACCGCGGTCGAGGGCGAACTCAAGACCGTCAAATCCGCGGCCGAGCAGACGCGGCGGCAACTGAGCGAGACCGGCGCCGCGCTCGCCTCGACGCGCGACCTGATCGCGGAACTAGACGTCCAGATGGGCGAGCAAGGCAAGAAGATTGAGACGCTGCAACAGCTCGGCGAGCGGCAGCGGGTCGTCTTCGTGCTGAACAAGTCCAAGCAGTCACAAAAAGTTGCGGACTTGCAACTGCGTCTGCGAGCCGCGAACCCGAAGCGCAACCGCTACAGCCTCGACATCATCGCCGACGACAAGAAGATCCAGCAGAAGAACAAGCACCTGCATGAGGCGCTGCGCTTCTACCTGCCGGGTTCGCCTCAACCCTACGAAATTGTCGTCACGCAAATGACCAAGAACCAGGTCATCGGTTATGTCAGCAAGGCCAAGACCGAGATGGCGCGCTTGGCGCCTCTTCCGCCTCACTGAAACAGGGTGATGGCAAGGTAGCACCGGCGGACCCGACGACGGTGGCCCTCAAGGCCGAAGCCGGGTCCGTTTTTTTCGGCGGCTCCGGCCTCGCTCGCCTGGCGCCTGGCGCGGAGATCCATCACCGGTTCTCGCAGCGCGCCCAGGCAGACTTCTGCCACGGGCCGCGAGGCCAGTAGACTGAAAGAGATGGCGCCGGCCAAGCGGAAGCCCAAACTCGGACAGCACTTCTTGGAGGACCAGCAGGTGCTCGAACGGATTGCCGGCGTGCTGAGACTTCGATCCGGCGAAGCGGTGATCGAGATCGGTCCGGGCCAGGGAGCTCTTACGTCGCGTCTGCTCGATACGGGCGCCACGGTCACCGCGATCGAGGTGGACCCGAGGTTTGTTCAGATACTGCGTACGCGCTATGAAAAATCGGTCGCGCTGGAAGTCTTGCACGCCGACATCCTCGATCTCGACCTCGGCCAAGTGATCGCCGAGCGCGCGGGCGGGCGAGTGGCCGTTGCCGGAAATCTGCCCTACTACATCACTTCGCCGATTTTGCGAAAGGTTTTCGCCGCCGCGCCTCGTATTTCAAGGTGCGTGTTCCTGATCCAAAAAGAAGTCGCGCTTCGTCTTGTGGCGCGCGCGGGCTCGCGCGACTACGGGTATCTCACGGCTCTAAGCCGGCTCTACTGCGAGCCAGAGCTGTTGTTTACGGTTCCGGCGAGCGCGTTTCGGCCTCCGCCGGAGGTGACCTCGGCGGTGGTCCGGCTGACGATCTCAGAAACGGATCCACCCGAAGCATCCTTGCTCGAATTCCTAAAAGCCTGTTTCGCCCATCCGCGCAAGACATTGCTTAACAACCTGAGCGGGCGGCACAAGCGGAGTCTGCTGGCGGCCCTGCCCGAGATGGCCCGCAGGGCACAGGAGCTTGGTCTAGACGAGTTGCAAGCCCTGCACGGGCGGTTGCGGGCCATGCCGCGATAATGGGGGGGAGGTCATGCGGCGGCGGCAGGGAACCAGTCGCAGGGAAGAAATGGCGGGGAAGAAGAAGCCGCAAGTTTCGATAAACCCCGCCCCGCGGGTCGTGGGAGGACCGGATCGCCGCCGACCGATGACGGGAAGGCCGTGCGTCATCATCTATAGTGAGTGAATAAATTCGATGTCTTTTGTCAGTGTACCCGAGGCCCTCGACGAGTTGCGAGCGGGCCGCATGATCGTCGTCGTCGACGACGAAGATCGTGAAAACGAGGGCGACCTCACGATCGCCGCCGAGAAGGTCACGCCCGAGGCGATCAACTTCATGGCCACCCATGGCCGCGGACTGATCTGCCTGGCGATGACTGGCGAGCGTCTCGACCGGCTTCGGATTCCGCTGGCCACCGAGCACAACACGTCTTCGATGGGTACGGCGTTCTGCCAGTCGATCGACGCGGCTTCGGGAATCACTACCGGCATTTCGGCCGCCGACCGGGCGCATACCATTCTCTCGGCGATCGCTCCGGCCGCAGGACCCGTGGATCTAGCCCGTCCGGGGCACGTTCCGCCGCTTCGAGCCCGCAAAGGGGGCGTGCTCGTTCGTGCGGGCCAGACCGAGGCGGCCGTGGACCTGGCGCGGCTGGCGGGGCTGATCTCGTCGGGCGTCATCTGCGAAATCATGAATAAAGACGGGACGATGGCCCGTGTGCCGCAGCTGATTCCGTTTTGCGACCAACACGGGCTCAAGATGCTCACGGTGGCCGAATTGATTCGCTACCGGCTCGAAAACGAGCGTTACGTCGCGCGTTTCGCCGAAGGCCTGGTCGAGACTCGGCACGGCGAGTTCCGGGCGATCGCGTATCGCTGCCAGATCAACGAGGAAACTCACCTCGTGCTGGTTTATGGCGACGTGCGGGGCGAGGAGCCCGTCTTGGTTCGCATGCACTCCCATAATTTGATGGGCGACGTTTTTGGCTCGGTCGATTACCCCTCGAACCAGATCATCGAAAAGTGCATGGAACGTATCGCGGCGGAGGGGCGAGGCGTTCTGGTCTACCTTCACCAGACGGGTCTGGGTTACGGGCTGGAGCCGATGTCTGCAGGACCGATGTCTGGGGAGCGGATGTCTGGGGACCTGCAGCGGATCGTGCCACATCCGAAAGAGCGGTTGCCGGAATCGAGTGAAGCCAGCCGCAGGAAGCTTCAATACGAAGCCGGCATCGGGGCGCAGATTTTATCCGACCTGCGATTGAGCAAGATTCGTCTGCTAACGAACCGTCCCCGGAAAATCGTGGGGCTGGAGGGTTTCGGCATCCGCATTGTCGAGCAGATACCGGTTTTCGAGCCCGCTGCCGCCGAGCGCACCCGAATGTCGTAGGACGGCGGCACGCCGTGCCCGCGAGCGTGGCGACTGGCCGGAATCTCTGGCCGGAGTGTCCAGCGACTTCAGGGTTTTTCGGGCGCCTCTTCCAGTTCGGTTTCGTCCTGACAGCACATGCAGCGGCCCGGAGCGTGTGTGCGAATGTTGCAGACTACGCAGAAATAGGTGACGCGGAAGCGCTGCCGGTCTTTGATCGTGAACAGCTTATCGACCACAAACCGGCCGCCGGGCCCTGGCGTGCCATGCAACTCCCAGAGTCGTCCGGCCAGGCGGCGGTCGTGAAGCTGGCCCATGGTGTATTCATCACCGGTCACGGTGTGACGGAGGCCGCCTTCGGTAACGAACAACCCTGTCTCGGCTGGTTGCGGCGCCTGGGCGGTGGCCGCCTCGATCCGGCCGCGGAGAACCTGAACTTGAATCTGGGCGGCGGCGGGGCTGTTCGCTGCGGCGGCGATCAGAACGCCCGCCAGGCAAATCACAGATCGCCGTAATGGAGCTAAGAGATTCACGGTTTCTAGAAAACCCGCACCCGGAAACGCCGCTGGGATGCCGCCGCCGGTTCAGGCCACCCGCTCGGGCCGATCAGGCATTGCTGGGACTGGCCGCAACGCGACCGGTCATCCGGCCGACCATCTGTTGCACCATCTCCCGCCCGCGCCGGTAGGCGTAATGGTACTGATGCTTCTTCTCGTCGCGCGTCATGCCGCGTCCCAAGCGCAGCAATCGGTCAAGCCCCACACCCACGGCATAGCTGCCGGCGAACGAGATCAGTCCCTTGGATACAAGGCCTCCGCCGGCCGGTATCTTGGACACCAGCTCACGGGCGATGGCGCGCCAGCCGAAGGCGGCGGCCACGATCGAGCCAATCTCGGCGCGTTGTTCCCGGTAGCCCACCGGGCTGTCGCTCGCAGCGGCGATCAGAAACGCCATACGCACCTGGTTCATCGTAAGAAACGCCGTGTCGGAAGCAAACTCGCCGACCGCCCAGGGAAGACTAATCACGCTCGGCACGATGTTCGGCAGCGAGGTTGCCACGGTAAACATGGCGTTTTCCTTGCTGATTTTCCAGATCAAGCGCTGGATCACGGGTTCGCGAAACGGGAGAAAGCGTTTCGAGAGCGGGATCCACAGATCTTCGTGTTCGTCAAGGATACACTGCACGGAAGCTTCGGGATTGTGCGGATCGAAGGGATAGAAATGCGGGGGGTGGGGAATAGCTCGTTCGGAAAATCCCACATCGCAATTATTGAAATCCTCTTCCTCGGCGATGCGCAGGATGCTTCGAAAAGCCTGATCCGCTTTGGCCTCGGTAGTTTCCGCAGGAATTAGGAACGCCAGGGCGCGCGAGTAGATCAGGTCGTCGGCCGCCAGGATTCCGAGCGTCGCCGAGCGGTTGCTGAGCGCTCTCATCTCCTCGGGGTCGAGGTTCTTGAACGCGTCGCCGATTTGCCGAATGAGCGGGAAAGCCAAATCGTATTCTACTGCGGAATCGACTGCGCCGCCAGCCCCAAGCCCGTAATCCGTCTGTAAGCACCGGACCTGGGGAGCAGGGGGTGGTCGGAGGTGTGGAGGCAGGGGGTGGGATGGCTCCGAGTGGCCGCGCGGCGGCGCACCCAGTGGGTGTTGGATGGCTACGGTCCTGGCATGGGTCTCAAAAAGCAGTTCCGCAGCCCGGCCGAAGGCGAGTTCCTGTTCGAAATCGACGACACGCCGCTCGAGGAAATCCTCACCTCCTTCGGCGGATGGCCACTGTTCCTGCGCACGGCCCGCAGTCTCGGCCTAGCCGCAAGAGTCCACCACCATCTGCAACTCAAGCAACGCCGGTGGGGTCTGGACGAAGCCTCCTGTGTCGAAAGCTTTCTGGCGCTGAACGCGGTCGGCGGCGAGTGCTTCGACGACTTCGATGTCCTGCGCGAAGATGCCGGCATGGCGGCGATGCTCGGCTACGAGCCGCCCTCGCCCGAGGCCGCGCGCAAGTTTCCCTGCCAGTTTCACGACCAGGAAAAGATCGAGCAAGCGCAACAGCAACAGCTCGATTTGGCACGAGCCAGCATCATCCCCGGGGAAAGCGAAGCGCTCGCCGGGCTGGCCGCCGTCAACCGCGATGTGATCGGCGAATTGGGACGCCGGTCGGCCCGCGGGCCGCGCCTGGGCCCCTGCCGGACGCGCTCTCCGAGCCTGAAGACACCCTCCGCCCCTCAAACCAACTCCCGCAGTCTCTTACGGACGGATTACGGGGGAGACCGGCCCAGTGGCGCTATGATGGCCATACCTTACCGGAGAGGACGCCATGCATCACGGACAGATCACCACCGAGATCGCTCAGGGACTGCGGGTTTTGCGCCAGCGCATCGCCGCCGCCGCCATTCCCTCATCCAAACTCGATGAGACACTCACACGAGAAACAGGCACAGTGAAAGCTGCGCGCTGGATTACCGCCGCGCGATCGGTGGGTGTGTGGCTGTTGTTCGGCGCGGCGCTGCAAGCGGCCACCACGCCCATCTCCCTGGGGCAGACCGTCGACGGGGTGCTGGAAGCCTCGGACGATCGCACCCGTTTCGGCGACGGCAGTTTTGCCGACAATTATGAACTCACGCTGACCACTGCCCAGACCGTGACCATCGAGATGGGCTCCAGTGCGTTTGACACGTTTCTGTTCGTCTATGATAGCGCGGAAAACCCTGTTGGAGAGGACGACGACGGCGGCACCGGCGGCAACTCCCGTCTGGAGCTCACGCTGCCGGCTGGGACGTTTATCATCGAAGCCACTTCGTTCACTCCTGGTGACAGCGGCGCCTACACCCTGTCGGTCTCAGGGGTGCCAGCGCCTGTCCCGGCGCCCATCTCCCTGGGGCAGACCGTCAACGGGGTGCTGGAAGCCTCGGACGCTCGCACCCGTGTCGGCGACAGCAGTTTTGCCGACAACTATCAGCTCACGCTGATCACTGCCCAGACCATCACCATCGAGATGAACTCCAGTGCGTTTGACACGTCTCTGTTCGTCGTCGATAGCTCGGAAAACTTTGTTGGAGATGCCGACGGCGAACCTAACTCCCGTCTGGAGCTGATGCTGCCGGCTGGGACGTTCATCATCGAAGCCCTCTCGTTCTTTCGTGGTGACGGCGGCCCCTACACCCTGTCGGTCTCAGGGGAAGCAGCGCCTGCCCCGAGGCCCATCTCCGTGGGGCAGACCCTCAGCGGGGTGCTGGAAGTCTCGGACGTTCCCAGCAGTGCCGGCGACGGCAGTTTTGCCGACAACTATCAGCTCACGCTGACCACTGCCCAGACCGTGACCATCGAGATGAACTCCAGTACGTTTGACACGTTTCTGTTCGTCGTCGATAGCGCGGATAACCTGCTTGGAGTGGACAACAACGGCGGCAGCGGCTCTAACTCCCGTCTGGTGCTCACGCTGCGGGCTGGGACGTTCATCATCGAAGCCACCTCGTCCTCTCCTAGTGCCGGCGGCCCCTACACCCTGTCGGTCTCTGCTCATCAGATCACGGGTGTCCTCGACGCGGCCGGCTTTAAGGCGCTGATCTCACCGGGGGCGATCGTCTCGGTGTTTGGCGACTTTGCCGAAGAGGAGGACGTGGCGGATGCGATCCCCCTCCCGTTCGACCTGGGTGGATTCTCTGTAACCTTTGATGGGAAGCCGGGTGCGCTGTTCGGGGTCTTCGCCGGCGATTTCGACCAAGCGAACGTTCAGGTGCCTTGGGATGTCGATGTCAGTGACGACCAGGTGGAGGTAAAGGTTCACTGGAAGGATGATGCAAGCGAGGTCTGGAGCGAGCCCTTTGAAGTGGCTGCCGCGCAGGCCTCACCCGGAATCTATATGTTCCCTCCTCTCACTACTCAGGCGATTGTGACGAACTTCCACATCCCCGGAGATGATGTGATCGAGGGTTCGTGGGCGCAACCCGCTGGCTCGGTCGATCCGAATGTGGGCCAACCGGCGGCCATCGGAGGGGTGATCGTCATCTGGGCAAACGGCCTAGGACCGGTGATCCCGGAACCTCCGACAGGCGCGCTTCCTCCGGGTGACTTTCCGATCCCCACGAAAACGGTTCGGGTCACCATCGGTGGGCGGCTGGCTGAAGTAACGGCAGCACTTCTGCACCCGGCGAGTGTGGGACTCAGTCAGATCAACGCCATCGTGCCCGCGGGTGTCGTTCCTGGGGACAACGTGCCCATCATCATTGAGGTTGTCTGCGATGACGACACAGTTATTCGGAGCCGCGCCGACGTCACGATTGCAATCCGGCCAGCGCCTTAGTCGGTTCTAAAACTTTTTGGATTGCTATACCGTCTGATCTATGAGCCCCTTGATGGCCCAGATCAGGCGAAGGAGTTGTCGAATCTCGGCAGGTCCGTGGCAGCCTGCGATGTCACACTTTGTCGCACCCTGCGCGCGCGCGAGGAGAAGACACGGACCGAGATCGGGGGCCGCGATCACTGCGGTGGCCCTGACCCTTCAGGTCAGTAAGCTGTACCCGGCAAGCAGCGTATGGACGACAGTGAGACCAATCATCACCGCGGTCAGAGTGCGCATCTGCTGACTTATTTCAACGATCTTCGCGGTTTCTTCGGCGGCATCACGCCGCGCGTGCGGCATCTGTCTGTCTCTAATGGTCAAAATAGGAGTCCGCCTGAAGCGCTTCGGCGACACCGGCAAGCGGCTGGTGGACCTGGGATACGCCCGCGGGCTACTTGCCGTCGCGTCCCTTGCGGTATTCGTCGCGCACCTTGAGAGCGAAGCGCTTGAGCCCGAGCTTGGCGTTCTCGATTTCAGGTTGAGCCTTCTTCCAAGCCTGCTTGGCGCGGGGCTTGAGGTCTTCTTCCAGCACACGCGAGGCCTTGGCGCGGGCTTCCGGGTTCTGGGCTAATACTCGGGCGGCGCGAACCGCCAGTCTGCTAAGAATGCTCATCTCAGGATGTGTTCAGTATACGCCAACCGTGTTCCATATAGGACCACAACGGGCTAGTTCCCGATCGCCCAGAGCTCGCTGGCCGTGCGAATGTAGAACCGTCCTCTGGACACCGCGATCGACGCTTGGGTGCGCTGATCCAGCCGGTTGCGGGCAATCTCCTTGTACCGGCGGCCCGTTTCGATGACGACCGTCTCGCCTTCCTCGGACAGGAAATAAATCTTCCCGCCGGCGAGGATCGGCGAAGCCCAGTGCTGGCCGCCGACACGGGCCTGCCAGATCACATCACCGGTCTTGGCGTCCATGCAGGTGGCAATGCCGCCTTCGTGAATATTGTAGAGCAGCCCCTGGTCGTAGATCATCGACGGGATGTGCGAGGCCGAGCGGGTCTGTTCCCATACGATCTTGCCGCCCGGCGCGACGGCGCGAATCGTCGTCGCCTCGAAACCTGAAATCGAGTACGCCAGTCCTCCGCCCGTCACGATCGACGGCACGACGCCTTCGCCTTGCGAGTAAACCGGCCACAACCGCTCGCCCGAATCAGGATCGAAGCCTTGCACGACGTCTCCCGCGCCGGAGATCAGCTGCACCTTGCCGCCAACCTCCATCAGATTAGGCGTAACATGCGCCAGACGCGAAGCCTTGCGCTTGCCTTCCCAGACGAGCTTGCCGGTCTTCTTGTCGAGCGCCCAAATCGCCGCGCCATCCCAGGGAACCTTCCAGCCGATTTTCTCCTTGCGGCCGGTGCGGCTCGATGGATCGAACGCCATGATGACCATATCCTTGTAAAGGATGGGCGAGGCGCCGAGGCCATGCTCGGAGAAAAACTTGAAGTCGCGGTTCACCCACAACACCTTGCCGTCGAAATCCAGCGCGGCGACGACGCCCCCGCCAAAGACGGCGAAGACGCGCTCGCCGTCGGTGACCGGAGTCGGAGAAGCATAGGAGTTGTGCTGGCGCTTTTGCAGCGTCTCCTGATCGAAGACATGCGTGTTCCAAAGAATCTCGCCGGTCTTCGCGTCCATCGAAAGCACATGGCAAGACCTGCCCTCCTCGGTCGCCGTGCTCAAGAATACGCGGTCTTCCCAAAGGATCGGAGAAGACCAGCCTCGGCCGGGAACAGCAGTTTTCCAGGCGATGTTCTTGCCGGGCCCCCATTCGAGGGGAGGGTTCTTTTCCGAGGACACCCCTTGACGGCTCGGGCCGCGAAAACCAGGCCAATTTTCGCCATGCGCCACGGCGGCGAAACACAAGACAACGGCAAGCGCGGGAACAGATCGCCTCACCCGGCAAGGATATCAAGCCGTCCGCCCCCTGAGCGGCCTAGCTGAGCGGCCTAGCCGTCAGACGCGGCGAATGGACTGAATCACGACGCAGTCGGCCGGGACATCCTGATGTATGCCGCGCGTCGCGGTTTCCACCCGCCGGATGTCGTCCACCGCGTCCATGCCCTCGGTCACCTTTCCGAACACGCAATAACCCCATCCCTGGAGCGACTTGCTGCGATGATCGAGGAACTGATTCTTTTCGGTCACGTTAATGAAGAATTGCGCCGTGGCGCTGTGAGGCTCCGAGGTGCGCGCCATGGCGACCGTGCCTCGGGCGTTGACCACCCCGTTGTCGGCCTCGTTATGGATCGGAGCCCGCACAGCCTTCTCGGCCATGGCTTCGTTGAACCCGCCACCCTGAATCATGAAGTTCTCGATCACCCGGTGGAAGATCGTGCCGTCGTAAAACCCATCGTCGACATACTGCAGGAAGTTCTTTGTCGTTCCGGGCGCCTTATCAAGAAACAGTTCCATCTTGATCGAGCCCTTCGATGTCGTCAACTCGACGACGGGGTTTGCTTGCTCTTCCATGGAACAGACCTCCGCTAAAAAAACACTTGCCTCTGGCAACCGGCGCCGGGAAGCTAATTCACGCGGCTTACTGACTTGATCAGGACCGTTTCCCGGGGCACGTCACTCATGCCGCCCGCGCGGCCGGTGGGGACGGCGGCGATCTTGTCCACCACATCGAGTCCCGCGATCACCTTGCCAAACACACAGTATCCCCAGCCATCACTGGCATGGCTCTTATCGAGCGCTTGGTTGGTCTTGTGGTTGATATAAAACTGCGCCGTTCCGCTGTGAGGGTCCGAGATGCGCGCCATGGCAATCGTGCCCCGCAGGTTGGCCAGCCCGTTCGCCGACTCGTTCTTGATCGGGGCGCGGGTTTGCTTCTTTTTCATGCCCGGCTCGAATCCGCCGCCCTGGATCATGAAATTGGGAACGACGCGGTGGAAAATCGTGCCGTCAAAGAACCCGTCGTCAGTGTACTGAAGAAAGTTCTTCACCGTCTCGGGGGCGCGTTTGGGATCGAGCTGGATCTTCATCGTCCCCATTGACGTAACCATGCTCACGACGGGCTGGGTTGGCGGTCTAGGTTTTGGTTTTTCGATGACCTTGGGAGCGGGTTTGGGCGGCGTGAGCTTGGCGGTTTCCACCGGCTCGGGCTGTTTCTTCTCGGGTTCTTTTTCAGGCGCCTTGGGGACCTCGGGAGCTTTCGCGGCCGGTTCGGTCTTGGCGGCCTCTTTCTCGGGCGGAGCCAAAGGGCCGCACCCCATGAAGAGCAACAAGGAGGTCAAGAGCACCGCCGAAAGAATATAGCGAACAGATTTCATCGAAAAATCCTCATTCCTGATTCAGCCACAACAAAAACGTTAGTGTAGCAAGCTCCCGCCGATGTTCAAGCTGTCTCCGGCTCGGGCGGTGGTCTCAAAACCCCTGCTTCTTGAGGTCTTCGACTCTCAGCCGCGCTTCCGGTTCGATATGCATCCCGCGGAGCAGTTTCTCGATGTGCTTGGCGATCATGTCGCATTCGAGATTCACCGCGTCGCCAGGGCGCAGATCGCGCAAAGTCGTGACCTCATACGTATGAGGGATGATCGCGACGCTGAGCAGATCGTCGTCCACTTCGGCCAGTGTCAGGCTGATGCCGTCGATGGCGATGCTTCCTTTGTAAACGAAGAAACGCAGCAGCTCTCGCGGGGCGCGAATCCGGAGGAGCCAGTTGCCGTCGCCAACCGGTTCTAGCGAAACCAGCTCGCCCGCGCCGTCGACGTGGCCTTGTACGAAATGGCCGCTCAGGCGGCCGGCGGGGGAGAGCGGCCGTTCAAGATTCACGGTGCCGCCAGCCTTCAAACCGGCGAGGGTCGTGCGCTCCAAAGTCTCCGGCGACAAGTCGGCGGCGAAGGAGGTCTCGCTCGTCTCGGTCGCGGTGAGGCACACTCCATTGACGGCAATGCTGCCGCCAACCTCGAGATCCGAGAGTACGATGTTCGCCCGCACCTTGATCCGTGCGCCCGAGCGGTGGCTCTCGAAGGCCTCGACTTCTCCCAGCTCTTCGATAATTCCTGTAAACATGCCTCACACTTCGAAAATCCGCGGCGAAACTCTGGCGCTAGGACGACAGATAGGCTTCCACCGCGAATTCGTTCGGGCCCGCTTCAAATGTTCGCACATTGTCAAGCTGGATGGCTCCCGAACGGCTGCGGCGGCCGGCGCCTCCGGCCAGCGGCAGCGAATCGATGCCACCGAGGATTTTTGGCGCGTAGAAAAGCAGCACCTTATCGACAATCCCGGAATCAAGCGCCGCCCAGTTCAGCTTCGACCCGGCTTCGAGCATTAGCGAGATCATCTCTTGCTCACCCAGCCAGCGGACCAGACCATCCAAGTCGACGCGGCCGCCTGGCGCATCGAGGACTTTGACCGGAACGCCCCGCTTCTCGAGGGCCGCGCGGCGCTTGGCCGGCGCGGCGGATGTCGTCACCACGGTCAGATCGCCGTCCAACGACTCTATCAGGCGTGATTCGAGCGGCAGGCGCAGCAGCGAATCGGCCACAACGCGCAGCAAGGGCCGTCTTCGAGCCAGGCCGGTGCGATCGGTAAGCAGGCAGTCGTCGGCGAGCACGGTGCCAATACCGGTGAGAATGGCGTCGTGATCGTGACGAACCTGCTGCACGTGAGCACGAGCCGCTTCGCTGGTGATCCAGTCGCGATTGTCGTCTGGAGCGGCGATTTTTCCATCCAGCGTCAGTGCGGCCTTGAGCGTCACTAGAGGTTTGGCCGTCTTCGAAAAATGAAAGAAAGCCTCGTTGAGTTTTCGCGCCTCGGCGGCAAAATCCTCCGCGATGACGACTTCGACACCGGCATCGCGCAGCTTGCGAAATCCCGAGCCGGCGATGCCCGGATACTCATCCTCAATCGGCGCCACGACGCGGCGAATCCCGGCGGCAAGAATCGCGGCGCAACAAGGCGGCGTGCGGCCCTCGACGCTGCAAGGTTCCAGACTGACATAGAGCGTTCCGCCTCGGGCGCGTTCCCCGGCTTGCTGAAGGGCCGAGACTTCCGCGTGCTGAACGCCGTCGTAGGAGTAGGAACCGCGCCCAACTACTTTGCGCTCCGATAGACCCTCCGAACCGACAGCCACGGCTCCGACCATGGGGTTGGGGCTGGCGAGACCGCGTCCCTGACGGGCGCGGACGAGAGCTTCACGCAGATATTTCTTGTCATCCGAAGTCATATCAGAGCGCCCGTGTGGTTCATCGCCAGGTGGATCAGCCTTCAAAAAGCGACCGCACGAAACTCGGCGGATCGAACGGAACGAGGTCTTCGGCCCCCTCACCGATGCCGATGTAGCGAATGGGCAGTCCGAGTTCGCGGGCGATGGCGACCACGATGCCACCCTTGGCCGTTCCGTCGAGCTTGGTGAGAACAATGCCGGTGACGCCGGCGGTCTCGGTAAACTGGCGGGCTTGTTCGAGTCCGTTCTGACCCGTGACGGCGTCGAGCACCAGCAAGACCTGATGGGGCGCTCCGGGCAGCGATTTTCCGGCGGTGCGGGTCATCTTTGCAAGCTCGGCCATGAGTCCGGCCTTGTTATGCAGGCGGCCGGCGGTGTCGACGATTACGTGGCCGGTCCCGCGCGCCTTGGCGGCCTCGATCGCGTCGAAGAGCACGGCGCTGGGATCGGCGCCCGGCTTCTGCTGGATGATCTGGCTGCCGGTGCGCTCAGCCCAGATGGCCAGCTGCTCCGCGGCGGCGGCGCGAAACGTATCGGCGGCGCACATCAAGACCGATTCACCGTCCTGACGATAACGATGGGCAAGCCGGCCGATCGTGGTCGTCTTTCCTGTGCCGTTGACCCCGACAACGAGTGTGACCTCGGGCCGGGCCGGCCGGGCCGGGCTGCTGGCGGCGGAGTGACTAAGAATCTCAAGAAGTTGCCGGGCGATGTGCTCGTTGAGTTCGGCCGGGTCGGACAACAGATCGCGTTCGAGACTGTCGCGAACCGCGTCAAGAATTTCGCTCGTGGTTCGCACGCCGATGTCGGCGCCGATGAGCGTCATCTCTAGATCTTCGAGAAGCTCGGCGTCAATCTCCTTCCGTCCCTGCACCAGGTCATCGAGCTGGCCCGCCAGACTGGCGCGGGTTTTCGCCGTGGCGGTCTTGAACCGCTCGAGCAGGCCTGGGTCGGGAGGGGGGCCAAAAAGTGTCTGAATCATGGAGAATGCAAGGGGGAACCGTGCGAATCAGCCGTCTTGCCAGGCTGCTTTACAGGCTTCTGAAACGATCATAGCATGGGGATTTGGCGGCTCCAGTTAAGCCATCGCAGCCGGTATTTCGGTCGTCCTGAGCCCGCTTTTCTCATCACGTGGTGAAGCGAAGTGCGTGAGAGGCGCGTCAGTACGA
This sequence comes from Bryobacterales bacterium, assembly GCA_965238045.1. Taxonomy (GTDB): domain Bacteria; phylum Acidobacteriota; class Terriglobia; order Bryobacterales; family UBA6623; genus CBDEGU01. The sequence goes on from CBDEGU010000009.1 coordinate 343,453, forward strand.
GGCGCCCGCCGCTTGACGAGCGCAGGCGTACTCGACGGTACGTTGAGCACGGCGAGCAAGCGCAACGAAGTAGTGGCGCGCCTATCATGTGCTTCGGTCGTCAGGTGATGAGAAACGCGGGTTAGAGAAGATCCCAGGGCTTTCGGGCCTGCCGGGCAAGCATCTTCGAGGCCTCCCGGTCGCCGATGAAATCCTCCCGCTCTCCGTCCCAGCGGAGCTTGTGTCCGGTCCGCAGAGCAATATTGCCCAGGTGGGCGATATTGGTCGAGCGGTGCCCAACCTGGCAGTCAGAGCGCGGCTGCTCTCCGTCGCGAATACAGCGGATGAAGTGCGCGGCGTGCAGATGGGTCGAGCGCGTCACGTTGCGGTGACGGCGCTTGAGACCCGGCTCGCCGGACGCGGCCTTGTCTTCGGGAATGATTTCATAGCCGATGCGGTCGGCGAAGATGGCTCCGTTGCTGCCATAGAAGGCCATGCCGTTGGGCCGGTTCTCTTGGCCGCTCGCGCCGTAGTAGCTCATCCCTGCGGTGGAGCGCCCGCCGAGGCCGTGGGCGTTGAACTCACAGGCCTCATAGCTGAGCACAAAACCCGGGTATTCATAGGTGACTTGAAGCAGGTCCGGCTGGTCGCCCATGCCCTTCACCACGCGCCGGCCGCCGGAAGTCGAAATCGCCAACGGCCGGTCTTCACCCATGATCTGATGCACGGTGTCAAAGCGATGGACGCCGTAATCGGTAATGCGCCCCCCGGCATAGTCGCTGAAATAGCGATAGGTACCCAGGAAGCGTTTGCGATTGAAGGGCACGCGGGGCGCGGGACCGAGATAGAAATCCCAGTCCAGATCACTGGGCGGCTCGCTGTCGGGCACGGTTCCGATCCCGTCTGGCGCCAGGTTAGCGAAGTTCCACACACGAACGAAGCGCACATCGCGAATCGGGCCGTTGCGAACAAGCTCGGCCAGTTCGGCGAAGTGAGGCGCGGAGCGCTGCTGGGTCCCAGTCAAGATGACCCGCCGGGACGCGTGAGCGGCCCGCACCATCGCCTGGCCTTCGGCGATATTGTGACTAAGCGGTTTCTCGACGTAGACGTGCTTGCCGGCCTGGCAGGCCAGCACGGCCGGAATCGCATGCCAATGGTCGGGTGTGGCGATGTGGACGGCATCGATATCCTCACGCTCGAGCACGCGCCGGAAGTCGCGATAGGTGTCGGCTCGGGGGTTCAGCTCCTGTTTCGCTCTCTCGGCGTTGGTGCGGTAGACGTCGCAGGTCGCCACATACTCGACGCCGTCGAGGGCGTTCATGTGACGCGCCACGTTACGGCCCCGGCCTCCGCAGCCGATCAGGGCCAGGCGAACGCGCCGGTTCGCCCCGCGCACCCGATCGGCGGAAGCGGCCGTCGCTCCGGCCACCAGCCCGGCCGCGGCGCTTTGACCTAGGAACTTTCTGCGCTCCATCAGAGAGCGCTCCACCAGACGTTCTTCTTTCCGGATTCACTCATTTTTTGGATTCACTCAGGGCTGCTCCGGGGGGAGGCAACCCGCCCTCCATCACGACGGGAACTTGCGGGCTTTCGTTGACACGCAACTGGAAGACGTCGGGCCGGGCGTAGTGGCCGACCACATCGAAACCATATCGGGCGCGAGTGATTTCCTCAAGATCCAAGTCAGCGGTGAGAATCGTTTCCGATTCGAAGTTCGGCCCGGCCAGCACCTTGCCGTAGGGATTGATAATGGCGCTGCCGCCCTTCATGAGCACCGTGGCCGGGTCATCGCCTTGCACGGCGTTATACTGGTCCGGACAATCACTCCGCCTCAGATACTGACAGCAGGTGAGGACGAAACAGCGGCCCTCGAAAGCGATGTGCCGCATACTCGGAATCCATGTATCGCGGTCGTCGGCCGTGGGCGCGCAATAGATCTGAATGCCCTTGGAATACATGGCCATACGCAGCAGCGGCATATAGTTTTCCCAGCAGATCACCGCGCCGACCTTGCCCGCCGGCGTGTTGAGCACCGGCAGTGTCGAGCCGTCGCCGAAACCCCAAACAAGCCGCTCGGCGGCAGTCGGCATGAGTTTGCGGTGCTTGCCCAGCAGCGAGCCGTCCGGGCCGAAGAACAGCACCGTGCAGTAGAGCGTGCCGCCGTCGCGTTCGATGATACCCGTAACCAGGGTGATGCCATGCCGCCGCGCCGCGGCTCCAATGCGGCGGGTCGCCGCGCTGGGCGCCTCGACCGCGCCATTGTAATAGCGCCGGAAGTCTTCATGGCCCTCTGGGGTTCGCGATCCCAAACGGGCGCCGAAGTCGAGCCCTTTTGGATATCCCCCGACAAAGGCCTCGGGGAAGAGAACGATCTCCGCCCCCTGTTCGGCGGCAAGCGCAGTTTGTTCGGCAAGCTTGTCGATGGTGGCTTCGCGGTCAAAGACCACGGAAGCGGCTTGAACCACGGCGGCACGAGTCGTCGGCATCGAGCGTTTCTCCCTGCGAGCCCGTAGTGCTCACCACCTGAGGAGCGAAGCACGCGACAGGCTGGCCAGGTGGTGAGAAACGCGGGCTATGCTTCACCTAATTTTACGGCCTGTCTCTCGCGGCTGCTCGCTGAGCCCACCCTCCCCGCGGCAACTCAGGGCATGGACATGCATGCACCCATCTTGCGAAACGCATCCCTCCAAGAAACAGGCAGCCACTCACCGGCGCACGGGCACGTCGAGCCGGAGTTCCTTCATGAAACGGTCTCGCATATCGCCCAGCCAGGGCTCGAGGTAGCGGCGGTTTAGGTCGATCGTGGTGAACGCGACAGTACCTTCATCCTTGGCCAAGGCCAGGATTTCGCCGTCTGGGTCCATGATCTGCGTCGGGTAGTCGTATCCGGAACTGGCGATAAATACGCGATTCTCAATCGCCCGCGCCTTGCCAAGCGTCTCGTTGCCGCCCCATATGGGGGCGAGGATGAGCTGGGCTCCTCGCAGCGCAAGCGCCCGCGCGGGATCAGCATACTGGATATCCCAGCAGATCATCATCCCGACCTTGCCGAAATCGGTCTGGAAAACGGGATAGTCGTTTCCCGGGGTGATGCCGCCCTCGATCTCCTCGCGCGGCAGATAGACCTTGCGGTACTTGCCGGCGAGTTTCCCCTCGCGGTCCACAAGGACGGCGGTGTTGTAGATCGCGACGCCGTGACGCTCGTAAATTCCCGCCGAGATGTAGGCTCTCTTTCGCCGTGCCATTTTGCCGAGCGCGGCCGTGGTGGGACCGGGGATAGGCCTCGGCCACATCGGCGTCTTTCTTACCCGTGCCGACAACGGTAATGCCTTCCGGCAGCACGATAATGTCCGTGTCGCCGGCGGCGACGCGGTGCTCCACGACATCGAGAAAGCGCTGCACGCTCTGCTCACGGCCGCCCGTGTTTCTGGGCCGCAGGTTCACCGCGGCGACGCGAACCAAACGGGGTCCGGGCGGGTCGATGCGGCTGAGCGAGATTTCATCCCACCAGAGCTTGCCCCGAGGCGCGTTAGAGAGAAAAAGCTGGATATCGACCGCCGCCGCATCCTCGGGCGCCGGGGCCTCGAGCCAGACGCGCTTCCAGCCGCCCTCGCTCGTGACCGCATGAACGTAATCGGGATGGCCCGCCCGTTTCCCCGAAGCTTTGCGCCAATCCAGCCGAGAGAGCACTTGGAGGTTTTCCTCCGCAACGCCTTCGGCCCGATAGTAGGCGACAAAGCGGTACCAGTGCCCTGGCTCGATGGATTCGACGCGACGCTGCCATCCGCCGTAGGCCGCCCGATTGCCATCGCCCGCGATGGCCAGCGCACCGGGACAGCCCCGATCATGCTCCCGTGAAACGAAAGTCTTGGGAGCGATTTCGGCTCGCGCCGCCCAGCTTTGCCAGCCCGCCGGAGACGCCTTGCCTTCGGCTTCGAAGCTAGATTGCGCTAGTTCTCCTGGCGCGGCGGCGCGTCCGGGGACGGCGGCGAGTATCGAGACGAATAGGCAGATCAGAGCGAGACGCATAAACAAAGTATAGTCCGATGGACCTCTTCACCCGATACAAATAATGGCCCACGAATCCTTTTTCTTGTGGGGGGGGTAGGTGTTTCGATAGTGAGAATCAACACGCGCCGGGCAGGGAGCGGAAAATGCCTTCTGCTAGAATCGAACCACATCTACTGGCAACTGCGAGGCGGATCCAAGCAATGACCGAGACTTTCAAACAACAAGAGCGTCCCATCCGGCTTTTCCACCAGCCGAAACCGGTGGCGGGGAGACTGCTGGCGTTCCTGCTGTTGTTACCGGCTCTGTGTTGGGGCACGCTCGTGCCCCGCATGAACTTCGAAGAGATGGCCGATGCCTCGGAGTTCGTGATTCACGGCACGGTCTCGCGGAACTGGAGTGATTGGGACGCCGCTCGGCAATTCATTTGGACGCACTATGAGATCCAGATCACCGATACGCTGAAAGGTCCTGCCTTCAACCAGATCGTCATCAGCGAGCCCGGCGGCGAAGTGGGCGATATGGGGATGTCCATCGCCGGATCTCCGAGATACGGAGTGGGCGAAGAGGTCGTTCTCTTTGTCGCGCGAACTGCCACGGGGCTGCTGAGAACCTGCGGCTGGGGACAGGGGCGGTTCCGCGTCGTGCGGGCGGAGGGCGCTTCCCTGAAAGTGGTGCGGCCGGGCATGGCGGGAGTCGAGTTGGTCGATCCTGTCCTCAAGGCCGGAACGGCGGCGAGAAAGCCCCCAAGAAAGGCAGGTACGGCGATCGGCAGCTTCAACGGTCTGGCTCTGGAGGAATTCAAGCGCCAAGTCCGCCGGTTGATTCAGGCCCGGGGGAAGTGAGTCATGAAGAGGACGGAGATGCTGGTTCGCGTGCTGCCGCTGCTGCTGGTTCTGAGCGTGCCGGTCCAGCTATGCGGCTGGGTGCAGTCGAAGACCAGTGTCGGCGCGGGCATTCACCGCGTTGACAACCAAGACATCCGGTTCCTGCTCAACGAGCAGGCCGTCGCGGGGCTGCAAAATGCCGATGGAGAGACCTTGATCACCGGCGACAGCGACCCTTGGGCGGCGCTTCGTAGCGCCACCGGGGCGGTTTGAGTGGAGTCAGGTTTCCGAGGCGACCATTCAGTTTGCCGAGCTGAGCACGACACCGCTGCTGAATGATCCAAACGACAGCAGTCACGTCGTGGTGTTTCACGATACGCCGGAGATCCGCGCCGCTCTAGGCGGTGCGCTGGCGCTCGCGAGAACGTTCTTCTCTGTCGGGGCGGGTGAAATCTCGGACAGTGACATTCTCTTTAACCCGAATATTCAGATCCCCAACAGCGAGGGCATGTTGGAATTCTTCCCGTTTTCGACAACGCTCGCGGAAGGCACCTTCGACATCCAATCCATCGCCACACACGAGTTGGGCCACACGCTGGGATCGAGCCACTCGCACGTGCTTGGCGCGGCCATGTCGCCCCGCACTCCGCCCGCCTCGAATCATCAGAGTGCGCTGAAGGCCGACGACATTGGTTTCGCGCGGGAAGTTTACGGGGGTTCGCTGAGCGGGTTCGGCTATATCGGCGGAACCCTGTCCCTCGGTGGAGGCGGCACAGCCAATGAAGTACTCGTCGCCGCGCAGGACCCTGATAGCGGCGTCATCATGGGAGCGGTGACCGGCCCGGCCGACGGTACGTTCCGCATCGGCCCCCTGCCGCCGGGGAACTATCTGGTTTCGGCCGAGGCGGCGAACGGCCCGACGTTTTTCGCGAGCGACATCCCTTCGGCATCTCTCAACCAAAACGTCCAGACGCGCTTTTTCGTCGGTAACGCCGATCGGCAACTCGTTGCCGTGGGGGCAGGTCAGGAAGCCGCCGCCAGCTTTATGGTCGAAAACGGCGCCGACGCGATCGAGATCGCGGCCATCGGGTCGGCGCCGGCGGGCTCGCCGGGGGTCATCCCCTCATTCGGAGCGTCGGCCTTCATGGCGGCGCCCGGAACATCATTCGACCTGCTGCTGGCGGGCACGGGCATTAGCGGCACGCTCACCGCCGAAAACATCATTCTGTGCACTTCCGTATTGAGTCTGCGTCCTGGGTCGATTATTGAAGACCCGGTGTTCACGATAGGAGAGCTGCCGATTGTCCGGGCGACGGTCGATGTCGCGCCGAATGTCGTGGGCCTTCACCTGGCCACGATCCTGGTCGTCGTCGGCGATGACGCCTCGGTGTTTACCGGAGCGATCATCGTCGAGGGCAGCGTTTCGATACAAAATCCAGAATTCTCGGCCGCCGGTTTGGCTCATTCGGCAAGGCTTGAGGCCGGCGACGTGGCCTCCGAGGAGATCGTCTCGTTGTTCGGTCTTTTCCTGGCGGACTTCGACGACGACGCCTCTCTCCCCCTCGGGACGCAACTAGGCGGAGCGACGGTGGAGGTAACCGACAGCTTGGGGGTGACTCGGCAAGCCCTGATGTTCGCCGCTCGCATCCAGGAGGGCGGCGGTTCTCAACTCAATTTCATGATTCCCGGGGGAACGGCGCTAGGCGCCGCCACGCTCACCGTGCGCCGGGCGAGCGGCGGCAGTGCGTCCACTCCCATCAACGTGATCGCCGTCACTCCCGGCATCTTCACCGCCAATGCGTCCGGTTCGGGAGTCCCCGCCGCGAATGTGCTGCGCTTTGTGGACGGCGCGCTCACCGAGATCTTCTTGGCCGCAGATCTCTCGGTGTTTCCGTTTCAGCCTAAGCCGATCGATCTGGGACCGGAGAATCACCTAGTCTTTCTCTCTTTGTTTGGAACCGGGATGCGCAACGCCGCTCCGGGGTCGGTCGAGGTTACCATCGACGGATTGCCGATGGCGGCCTTCGGCCCGGCGCCCTCGCCCGAGTTCGAAGGTCTGGATCAGCTAAATGTTGAGCTGGACCGTGTGCTGATCGGCCGCGGCCTTGTTACGGTCGTCGTGAAGATCGCGGGCATCACCGCCAATGTCGTTCAGATCAGCGTGCTGTGACCGGCTCGCGGCCACCGGGTTTTCCCGCGAGCATTTTCCAATCCAAGAATGATCCTGAAACGGGTCTGGGTGGGTAAGGGTGCAGGGGTGGGTAGCGATCTCCTTTCTAGGGGGCAGGGGCGAGGGGGCTGTGAGGGCGCAGGGGGACGCTCATCTGGAGCGTGCTCCAGGTCCGCGGCCACGTTTCTGTCCATGGGTTTGCTCTCACCCCGTGCCGCCGTTTCCCTCCGCGCGCAGCCGGGCCGCAGGGAGCCCGGAGGGCGAGCGAAGGTCCCGGCTGCGCGGTGCCCTCCTACCACCGCGAGCGGCTCGCGGCCAGCAGTTCTCTCTTGCGCCGCTGCATCCGCAGCGCACACTCGGTGTCGCTCATCCGGCCGGCTTGCTGCTCCAGAAAAGCAGCCGTGACGCCGGGCTTCAAGTAGCTTTCCCATTGATCGAGCGAAAGCAGCTTCTCGTAGGGCGTGCGGTAGTCTCCGAGCCGGTAGCGGCGCCGCCGCTTGCCCTTCCCGTCCACCTCCACGGTGGCGAATCCGCAAGGGCGATGGTAGTTCAAGTAGGGATTGAACTCGGCCATGTAGAAACGCTGAAACTCTTCGGCATGCTCGGCTCCGATCGGTTCGTGTCCGATGTGTTTGCGCACCACCGCCCCATTCTTGCCCTCGACCAACGCGTTGTCGGTTGTGCGATGCGCCCGCGACTTGGTGAACTCCCCCACCAGCAGTTTGTTCAACAATTTCTCGACCCGGTAATTGAGAAACTCCGAGCCGTTGTCGGAATGAAACCCCTCGATGCGGAAAGGGTACTGATGCAGCATGGCCTCTAAAACCGGGATCAAATGCGATTCCGAGATCGTCTGGCAGCAGCCCACCGTCTGCCACTGCGTCACCGCGTCGACGGCGTTGATATGGTGGAGCCCCCGGCGGGTGGAGGTGTCGCCCTGATGCACGGTATCGACCCGCAAGTAGCCCGGCCGGCCGCGATGGTCGGGCTTGCGGCGCTCGCCAATGCCCACGGCGCGGGCGCGGGTGCTGGTGTGATGGACGTGGTGCTGGCGATAGGCCGCCCCGCGCCGCAAGTTGTAGATGTGGGAGGAAGAAATCTCCGCCAGCCGCTGATAGGCCTCCTTGTGATAGACGTTGTATTCCCGCCACAGAATGCGCCGCACCGCCGGGCCCGAGAGCCCTTCGTGCGCCGCGTCGGCTGCTGCCAGCAAGGCGATGTCGCCGGGCGTGTAGCGGGCCGGAAAACGCCGCCGCCGCGGCTGTCTCAGCCGCACCGCGCCCTGCTGGCGATACTGCCCAATCAGGCGAGTGATCTGCGGCAGACTGCGTCCGCTCAGCCTGCTTAAATAGTGGCGCACGACCCCTTTGTCTTTCTTGGGCAACCCGAGATACTGCTGCCTGCCAAGGGTGCGCTCGACCAGATTGTAGATCTCGCCGCGGCCCGACAGAGTGAAAACCAGCTCTTCGCTGGCCGCTAGGAACTCCCGCATCTGCTCTAGCGTGAGACATTCGACTTTCTGCATGATGATGTGCATTCACCCGCAGTGTCCCTCCTCCCTCCTTGGTCGCTTTCAGGATCATCTTGTGTTGGAAATACTCCCCCCTTTCAGGATCATCTTGTATTGGACAACTCTCCGCGCCCCCAAAGCAGCCGTTTTGAGGTAAGATTGTACGCGGTTTGTTTTGGTATTTTGTGGTATTGTCCGTCGAGACGGAGAGGAGGAACGCATGGCATCGAATCGAGGTGTAGCCTACATGGGTCCGGGAAAGGTCGAGGTGCAATCCATCGACTATCCGGAACTGGCGTTGGGCGATAGAAAGTGCAATCACGGAGTTATTCTCAAAATTATCACGACCAACATCTGCGGCAGCGACCAGCACATGGTTCGCGGACGCACGACGGCGTCCCCCGGTCTGGTTCTGGGCCACGAGATTACCGGGGAGGTCATCGAGGCCGGCAGTGATGTAGAATTCATCAGCGTCGGAGATATCGTATCGGTCCCGTTTAACATCGCTTGCGGGCGATGCCGCAATTGCAAGGAAGGCAAGACCGGGATCTGCCAGAACGTGAACCCGGCGCGGCCCGGGGCGGCCTACGGCTATGTCGACATGGGCGGCTGGGTCGGCGGGCAGGCCGAATACGTGATGGTCCCCTACGCGGACTTCAACCTGTTGAAGTTTCCCAACCGGGATCAGGCCATGGAGAAAATCGGCGACCTGACCTTGCTCTCCGATATCTTCCCGACCGGGTTTCACGGCGCTTACACGGCGGGCGTCGGGCCGGGATCGATCGTCTACGTCGCCGGCGCCGGTCCCGTTGGGCTGGCCTGCGCCGAAGCGTGCCATCTGCTGGGCTCCGCGGTCGTCATCGTCGGCGATCTGATCCCCGAGCGTCTGGCGCAGGCCAAGAGCTTCGGCTGCGAGCCCATCGATCTGAGGAAAGACGTTACGCTCGCGGAACAGATTGAGCAAATCGTCGGCGTTCCGGAGGTCGATTGCGGCGTCGATTGCGTCGGTTTCGAGGCGCGCGGCCACGGCTCCAACGCGGGCGTCGAGCGTCCAGCGACGGTGCTCAACGCGCTGATGGAAGTCACGCGCGCCGGCGGCGCGGTGGGCATCCCGGGGCTTTACGTAACCGGCGACCCGGGCGGAGTGGACGAGAACGCCAAGGTAGGCAATCTCGGCATCCGTATTGGTCTCGGCTGGGCGAAATCCCACTCCTTCACCACCGGTCAATGCCCGGTGCTGCGTTACCATCGCCAGCTTATGCAGGCCATTCTGCATGAGAAGGCGCATCCGGCTAGGGCGACCAATGTCACCTATATCAGCCTGGATGAAGCGCCGGGAGGGTATCAGGACTTCGACAAGGGCGCGGCCAAGAAGTACGTGATCGATCCTCACGGCATGGCCAGCGCCGCCTAGCGGACACTTTCTTGGTTGAGGCCGCCGGCGGGAAGTCCTCCCCCGGCGGCCTCGGCATTTCCGGTAGGATTGCAGCATCCTCCCAATGAAAAAGATCATGACCCCGCGAACAACTCGCCGCGGATTTCTAGCTTCTTCCTTGGCCACTGGCTGGGCCACCGCTCGGGCAGGCGCCGCGCCCGCCAGCGGCATTCACGTCGGCTGCCAGACACGGGCCTACGGCTCGCCGATCCGCGATCGCGCCAAGTTTCTCTCCATCCTCGAAGATCTGGCCGAGATCGGCTACGAAGGCTTCGAGACGAATTTTCATAGTTTGGAACACAGCTTCGGCGACCCCGCCGCGATGCGGAAAGAGATCGAGAAGCGCTTGCCGATGTTCGGGTTGCATCTTGGCGTGGGACTGTTTGACCCGCTGAAGATTCCCGGCGAGCAGGCACAGATACAGCGGGTCGCCAAAGCGGTCGCCGCCCTGGGCGGGAACAATATCGTCATCAGCGGGCGCACCCTTCCGGCCCGCCCCGATGGATCCGCCGAGCGGCGGGCCCTCGCCTCGAAAGTGCGTGAGCTCAATCGCGCTGGCAAGTTCTGCGCCCGGCTCGGCGTCCGGGCGAGCTTCCACAATCACCGCCATGAGTTGGTGCACGACGCCGAAGAGATTCATTTCGTGCTGGCCGAGACCGACCCCAAGCTGGTTTCGATGGTGCTCGATGTCGGGCACGTCTTCCCGGCCGCTTGGCCCGTCACAAAACTCCTTGAGAAACACGGCAGCCGCATCGCGGCCTTCCATCTGCGAGACACCACCCGCGGCAAAGAGGTCATGATCGGAACCGGCGACTTCGACTTCCACGCCCTGGGCCGCGTACTGCGCGAGACCGGCTGGCAAGGCTGGCTGATTGTAGAACTCAACCGCAGAGATGACATGCCCAGCCGCGAGCTAGCCAAGAAAGTGCGCCAGCATCTGCGCGCGACGATGAAGATGTAAATTGATGCGGATGTAAGCAGATCTCGTCCGGCCATGCCGCCGCGCACGAGCGAAAGGTAATCCATCGGAGCTTCCCTCATGCCAGAAACAATCTTCTCCCGCCGCCAAGCCCTTGCCGCCGGACTGGCCGCGAGCGTAACGCCTCTATCCGCCCAGCCCAAACCGGTGAAGATCGGCATCATCGGCCTGGGCGGCCGGGCGCGGCGGCACCTCACCGCCCTCAAGCCGATGAGCGAAGCGCGTATTACCGCGCTCAGCGACATCCAGCCCGATCGCATGGAAGACGTCAATCGCGGCATTGGCGGCCACGCCACTCAGTACATTGACTACCGCGAGCTGATCGCCGACAAGAATGTGGAAGTCGTCGTCATCGCGGCGCCGAACTTCCTGCATGCTCCGATGGCGCTGGCCGCCATTCGCGCCGGCAAGGACGTGCTCGTCGAAAAACCGATCGGCATCAATTTTGAAGAAGCCCGCGAATTGGCCCGCGAGGCCGGGCGATTGGGCCGAATCGTCGGCGTCGGCATGCAGCGGCGCTACTACAGCGGCGATAAGAAAATCTCCGAGATCGTCGCCAGCGGCCGCATCGGCAAGATCCAGTTGATCTCGCTCAACGAATTTCGGGGCGACTGGAATCCGCGAACTTGGGTCTATACCGATCCCAAGACGGGCAACAAAGCCCCTTGGCGGCACCTGCGGGAGACGGCCGGTTCGTCACTGCTCGAGTACTCGGTGCATTCCTACGCCTTCATCTACTCGATGCTGATGTCGCCGGTCGTCAAAGTGTCGGCGACCGGGGCGGCGGTCAAATATCCCGAACGAACGACGCGTGATGTCGTGGCCGTCATCGCTGATTTCAAAAACGCAGCTCGTCTGCAGCACTCCTACTGCGGCTTTGCGCGCGGCGCGAAGTCGGACATGAGCATCATCGGCGATCAGGGCTTTTTGCAATGGGACCGCAAGACTCTGCTTGCGAAATACGGCGAAGAGAAACCAGTAACGAGTCCATTGCCCGGCCGGGTGGCGGGAGAAAACGCGGAACGCGAAATGTACAAGGAGTTTCTCGAAGCCGTGCGGACACGCAAGAAGCACCCGCTCAACCCGGCCTTCGCCCTCGAGCCGTCAAAGATCGCCTACGCCGCCGATATCAGCATCCGCGAAAACCGCATCGTCACCGATAAGGATTTTTCCTAGCCCACTTTTCTCACCACGTGGCCGGGCTAAGTGGAGGGGCGAAGTGCGGGAGAGGCCCGTCAGCGGCAGGCGCGCGCCGCTTGACGAGCACGGGCGTACTTGGTGGCACGATCGAGCCGGCGCAGCGTCGTGGTGCTCTTCCTCGCTGGCCGCCGCGGCCAGGGGTGCCGCCCGGGGACTGCTACAGCCCGATGAAGCGGGCCATGGTCGCGAAGAGCTTCATCAGGCCGTGAACCGGTTCCGGTACGACGTTTCCCGCCAGAACGGCCCCGTGGAGCGAGCGAACGATTGGCAGGTAGATGACGAGCCCGTACCAGCGCGGGATCAAGTTTTCTCGAACGGCCCGCGCGGTCAAATAGACAATACCCGGGATCACCAGAAAGACCGCCGTCACCACGCCGGGCGAGTAGGCTTGGAAGGCGAACGTCCAGTAGATGTGCTGGACGGCGTTGCCCGCGGCCATCAGAGTGAAGAAGGGCAGCAGCAGAAAAGCGGTCAGTTTGGGCTTTTGGGGGAGCAGGGTGAATGCGGTCCATCCCACCCCAACCAGGCTCATGAAGGCGAGCCCGACACGCATCTCGGTCGGGGTGGCTTCGGGCACCTTGACCCAGTAGGCGTGGTACCAGTCGAGGGTGTTCCATTCTTCGGCCTCGTGGAGCGTCCAGGCGAGCGGCAGGAGCCAAACGGCTTTGCGGAAGGGGATCTGGGAAAGGGTTGCGGGCGACATATGGATTTTTCGGTTCCCTGGAAAGTAGGGGAGCGACCGGCGTCCTTGAGAGCTGTCCCAAGCAATAGGATGGACTAGAACAAGGGCAGAAGTCGAGACGTTAACATCGTGTGTACATCCGCTCAGCAAATCGTTGCGACGGGAAATCCTCGCTTCGGGGACGCCCGGCCGTGTGTCCGGCCTTGTGTCCGATGCAGGGTGGCTCGAGATGTGCGACAATACCCTGCAATGTAACCCTTCCAGGGAACGTCGTCAGCCCCATTGAAAATTAAGGATTTGCCTCAGTTCGGGCAGCGTTCCCAACTGATGGCTCTAGGTATGAAGTGTCTAATCATCGCTGCTGGAAAAGGTAGCCGTCTGCGGCTTAGGGGTGCCAGCAAACCCCTCATCCCCATTTCCGGGGTCCCCCTGATCGAGCGCGTCATTCGCTCCGCGCTCTTGGCCGATTCAGGGGACGACTCGCGGAATATTCTTACACTAGGAGACGGGCGTAGCATGCCACGCCCGAACGTTCTCAATGTCTGAGAGACCTCAGGACACCCGTGAAGCTTATGATACGCACGCAAGCGAATTCATGCAATTGCGGGGTCCCGCACTCCACCCCATAGAGCAGCAACTCGCCAGTCGCGTTCTTCGAATGGTTCGCGAACATCAACCCGCCGCTGACGAGCCAATCCGTGTCGTTGACGTCGGAGTAGGATATGGAAAGTTTCTTACGTGGTGGCAGAAACAAGCGAATGTTCTAGCAGTCGGCGGAGATAATTCACGACAAATGCTGAGGCTTGTGACTCAACGGAACGGTACGGGCCATAATCAGTTACAACAATTTGATGCGGCATTCCTACCGTTTGCGGATAATTCGGTCAAGGTGGTTTTTGCTCATGCGATTTACCATCACCTGGATAATCCTGCAAAGGCTTTCCGGGATGCACATCGTGTGTCGAAGCCAGGCGGGATATTTTATGTCTTTGTGCGTCAAGGAGACTTCCGCGGCAGACGGGATGAGGGTGCGGGGTCGATTTATTACCGATACTATGAAATCGCTGAACTCAAACGTCTCCTGCGGGATGCCGACTTTCAGGTGGTCAGCATTGAGTCTGTCAAGGACCCATATCCTGAACGTGGGATAAATTTTAGATGGGTATTCACTTGACTCAGGTATTTTGAAATGGCCCCTACATGTTGTGGTTGTCCGTAGCGCGTGTTGCGGTGCCTCCGACCAGCGACTTGTAGGGCGCCGGTTGGACGGCGACGGCCTGCTGAACCAGGCGGTAGAAGAGCTTGCCTCGGCTTCTGGACTTGCGGCGGTTGAAGCGGAAGGTGAATTCGTCGAGGTAGTAGTCGAGATGCTCGTGGCTGACGGCTCCTTGATGCGTACCCAGTATCCAACGCTTCAGTAACGACACCACGCGATGCACGCGGGGGAGCAGTTGAGAGGCTCGTGCCGGTTGCCCGTCCAGGTAGCTCACCTCGTGGCGATAGCCGTCGCTTTCGAGTGGCTCGTATCCCAGCCAGCCGTCCGTGTGGACCACGCTGCCGGGTTCGACCGACTCGCCGACGAAGGCCATCAAGCTGTCCCCAGAGGCGTTCGGAATCGTGCGCATCCGAACTCGTCCGATGCCGGCGCCATCTTCCTCGGCCGCTACTACAATCAGCGCTTTCGCGTCGGTTTGGCGGCCCCGCACGCCCTCCTCCAGGGCTCCTAAGTAAGTCTCGTCAACCTCAACGCGCCCGCTGAGGCGATCACGTCCGGGCCGCACCATAGCGCGCCGAAGCTTGTGCAACCAAGTCCAGGCCGTCTTGTAGCTGCCCAGGCCCAACACCCGCTGCAATCCCAATGCACTCGCCCCGTTCTTCTGGCTGGTGAGCCACCACATTGCTCGAAACCAACTCTGGAGCGGCTTGCGGGTGTCTTGAAAGATTGTGCCTGCTGTCGCCGAAGCTTGATGCCCGCAGCTTGCACACTGCAGCAGCACCGTGCGCACCGCCCAGGTTTTGTCATGCCCGCATCGCGGACAACGAAAACCCTCCGGCCAGCGGAGTTGACACAGATACTCCCGACAGGCCTGCTCGCTAGCGAAACGCGCCTCGAACTCGGCCAAATTCCGGGGATAATCTTCCATCGCCCAAGATCCTACATCTTGGGGTCACCTGAGTCAAGTAAATACCCATCAAATTTTATAGCCGCATTTGCAACAAAACCCAGAGAAGATGCTCCACACTAACGACCTGCTGCATTGATTCTAAAAGCACAGTTTCGCACTCGAACTCGGGACCATGCCACGCATTCTCATTCCTAGGTCCCGTATCGTGGAGGTCTCGCGCGACCTCGATCAATCTCTGCGAGAACTTTCTCCCTGCCCAGTTCACCGCTCTGGGAGGGGAAGCCGCTGGCTGTTCGGCGACATGCGGCGGACAAATCCGGGCTTAGATTGCAGCTAGATGGCGGCCGAAATCACAAAGTCGCGCCTGGAGGCTGATGAACGGTTCTGAATTAGATAGTGCGAGTGCAATTCACGAGGTCTCTTTGTCCGAGTACCTTCTTGAGCTCCGGGAGTGGGAGAAGCCGCATTCTGTCGCCCTAGTAAACGGTCTGCCAATGGACCGACTGTCTATATTGAATGCCATTTACAATGTGAAACGAGAGCGCTGGGACATCGTAACGGTTCGCCTGAGTCAGGACATCTTGGAACATGGAGATGAATTCCCCTTTCATCTGATGCGAAATGTGGCCCCGGAACTGACCTCCCGCGAAGGCTTGTCGCCAGAACTTGACTCGTTAACCACCGAATATCTGAACCCGTTTGAGATCTCGGAGAAAACCAGAAAAGCCGGCTTCTCGCTGAGGTTTTCCGTCTCTCGAGAGGACAAGCTACGGCGAAAGGAAAAATACGCCGAGGAGGTCAGGCGTGATTATGAAACCTGCTTTCGGAGGATAGTCGAAGACCTTCAATGGAAACCTATACTGCTGATTGATTCGATTGAAAACCTCTCGTCCTCATCTGAGAGCTTCTTGGTGGATTTCCTCGTCCAACATGGTGGGCAAAGCGTGACTGTCTTGGGCAGCGCGAAAGAAATCGCACTGTCGGCTTTTGTTCGAGACCAAGGCATTAGCAAACATCATCGCGTCGCCTTTGTGAAACCAGATGCTGACCTCGACACGAGCACTACATTCAGGGCGGAGCAGGCAGTGTCGTCCGACCGAGCTTTGGAGCTGGGATCAATCATCACTAACGCGTTCAACACAGAGTCCAGGAGATTCAATTACTTGAAATTCGAAGAGCGATTTTACGTTACGCCCTCGGACTTGGTGAGTCGTAAATTGCCCTGATGGGTATTTACTTGACTCAGGTGACCCCAAGATGTAGGATCTTGGGCGATGGAAGATTATCCCCGGAATTTGGCCGAGTTCGAGGCGCGTTTCGCTAGCGAGCAGGCCTGTCGGGAGTATCTGTGTCAACTCCGCTGGCCGGAGGGTTTTCGTTGTCCGCGATGCGGGCATGACAAAACCTGGGCGGTGCGCACGGTGCTGCTGCAGTGTGCAAGCTGCGGGCATCAAGCTTCGGCGACAGCAGGCACAATCTTTCAAGACACCCGCAAGCCGCTCCAGAGTTGGTTTCGAGCAATGTGGTGGCTCACCAGCCAGAAGAACGGGGCGAGTGCATTGGGATTGCAGCGGGTGTTGGGCCTGGGCAGCTACAAGACGGCCTGGACTTGGTTGCACAAGCTTCGGCGCGCTATGGTGCGGCCCGGACGTGATCGCCTCAGCGGGCGCGTTGAGGTTGACGAGACTTACTTAGGAGCCCTGGAGGAGGGCGTGCGGGGCCGCCAAACCGACGCGAAAGCGCTGATTGTAGTAGCGGCCGAGGAAGATGGCGCCGGCATCGGACGAGTTCGGATGCGCACGATTCCGAACGCCTCTGGGGACAGCTTGATGGCCTTCGTCGGCGAGTCGGTCGAACCCGGCAGCGTGGTCCACACGGACGGCTGGCTGGGATACGAGCCACTCGAAAGCGACGGCTATCGCCACGAGGTGAGCTACCTGGACGGGCAACCGGCACGAGCCTCTCAACTGCTCCCCCGCGTGCATCGCGTGGTGTCGTTACTGAAGCGTTGGATACTGGGTACGCATCAAGGAGCCGTCAGCCACGAGCATCTCGACTACTACCTCGACGAATTCACCTTCCGCTTCAACCGCCGCAAGTCCAGAAGCCGAGGCAAGCTCTTCTACCGCCTGGTTCAGCAGGCCGTCGCCGTCCAACCGGCGCCCTACAAGTCGCTGGTCGGAGGCACCGCAACACGCGCTACGGACAACCACAACATGTAGGGGCCATTTCAAAATACCTGAGTCAAGTGAATACCCATCATTGCCCTTTAATTTCTGCATTCTAGGCCACATGAGGATGCGCGAAGACTACCCGAGATTGATCAGGACTGATTATGACTGTGCACTCATCATAAAGGTTACGGACGAGCCTGTTGCGGATGCGTCACTCCTCACCGCTATGAATGAAGGCGCATACAAGATATTGATAGATGGCATTTCTCCGGGCAGGGGGATCAGATTTGAGCCTTGGGATTCTTTTGTCTTTCTGGCGGCGCCCGGCATTTCTGAGGCCATCGTGCAAGGGTATCAGCATCTTCCTTATCGAAACTTGTTTGTTTTGCTTCCCGGGGGAAGATTTCTTAATCTGTCTCCCCACAAGTGGATGGATCACATATTGAACAAGGCTGCGCGGCGATGGGCGGAACGTGAGGGACGAGGCTTGCCGGCGGGTTCGGCCGGCTAGAACGGCGCCTCGCCGCCCGTGCCAACGGGCTGTTCATCCGCCAAGTCGCCCACGTCTTCCGCGAGATTCTCGAACTTCACGAATTTGTTGAGAAAGGCGAGTTTGATTTTGCCCGTCGGGCCATTGCGCTGTTTGGAGATAATCAGCTCCGCCCTGCCCTGCAGGTCTTCGCGATCCGGTTTGTATAGCTCTTCGCGAAAGATGAAAGCCACCATGTCGGCGTCCTGCTCGATGGAGCCGCTCTCGCGCAGATCACTCAACTGCGGCCGATGATCCCCCGGACGTTGTTCGGGAGCGCGGCTGAGCTGAGAAAGAACGATCACCGGCACACCCAAGTCCTTCGAGAGCAGCTTCAGCGCGCGCGTCATCGCGGAAATCTCTTGCGTGCGGTTATCGGCTCGGCCCTTGGCCGTGAGCAACTGCAGGTAGTCTACGATGACAAGCGCCAAGCCGTGCTCGGCCTGCAGGCGGCGGCACTTCGCGCTGATATCCAGAACATTCGTGCTGGCTGAATCGTCGATCTGCAGCTTGCAGCCCACTAGCTGATTGAGCGCTTTGTTGAGCTGCTTGCGCTCGTGCTGGTTCAAGTACCCGCCCCGGAAGCGGTGAGAGTCCACCTTGGCGGTGGCGCAGAGCAGTCGCGTCAGCAGGGACTCCTTGGACATCTCCAGTGAGAAGACGGCCACGGGCTTGCCAGGCTTGTCGGGCATGTCCGTTGCCACGTACTGCGCGATATTGAGCGCCAGCGCGGTCTTGCCCATCGCCGGACGGGCGGCGATCACGATCAGCTCGCCCGAGTGCAGCCCGGCCGTCATCTCGTCGAACTTGATGAAAGGAGTCGAGAGGCCGCGTATCCTCTTGCTCGGGTCGAGGAAGGCGCGAACGCCGCCCGAGAAGCTCTCGACGATTTGTCGCGGGTTCCACAGCCCCGACCGCAACTGGGCGTCGCCCACCTTGAGGATCGAGCTTTCCGCTTCGGCCAGCAGGTCGTCGACCTCCTGACCGCCCTCCACGCACTGCGAGATGATGTTGTTCGCCGTGTGAATGAGCTGCCGCAGGATCGACTTGTCCTTGACGATCTTGACGTAGTGATCGATGCTCGCCAGGCGCGGCAGCCCCTCGGTGAGCGAAGCGATATAGGAGACCCCGTCGCAGGACTCCAGTTGATCGTTCTTGAGCAGTTCCTCGACCAGCGTCAGGTCCTCGATCGTGACGCCTCGCGCGTTCAGCTCTCCCATCCGCAAGAAGATGCGCCGATGTTTCTCAGTGCAGAAGTCATCCTCGCCGAGTTGCCCAGCCACCTGCGGAAACAGGCTGTCATCGAACAGGATCGTGCCTAGCACG
>CBDEGU010000010.1:0-751378 GCA_965238045.1 Bryobacterales bacterium
ATGGAGCTTGAATCGCAGGGGTACTTCGCCATCCGGGCGCTATCGAGCGATCCGCGCTGGAGTAGCCGCTCGATCTACGTGTTCGGCCTGGACACCTACGGCTACACGCTGTTCAGCGGCGATCCCTACAGCCAGTGGTATGGCGTCATTGCTCCCGAGTTGAACGACCATCTGGACGGCCCCTTCGGCGGCCGGGATGTGGTGAGCGTCGGCGACGCGTTCGGGGAAACCTTCCTGTACTACTCGGCACGTAATCCCGCCAGCGGAATGATGCAGAACAAGGTGACTTTCGTCAAGAGGGTCGTGGCCTATGGCCTGCCGATCCTGGTCGCCGCCGGCTATTATCTGGACGAGGGTTTGTAGGCCGCAGGCTAAACGCCGACCATTAGGTATGGATAGGTCTAACGGAACGGCAACGCGTCCTTCTTTAGCCAGCGCGCGAGTGCCTTGCCGGGATCGATAATTTCCTCGATCGAGCCGTACCAATAGGCCTGCCAGTCAGTCTCCGGCAGGCCCGTGAACAGCATCAGGTTGAGCGGATAGGTGTCGCTGTCGGTGCAACGGCGAAAATCGTCCCGGAACAGGAATACCGGCTTCTCCCAGGCGATCGCCAAGCCCAGCTCCACCATAACCCCCTCGTCCGGGGGACAGCCGTTGACCACCGCGAACAGCCCGTCGGCCTTTCGCACGTCCCGGAGATCGGCCTGCCCGACCCGGTACGCCCAGCCCGGTCCCGCCCGGTCGATCTGGTTGTTGCGGGCGAACGGCTCCCAGACTTCGGCACCCAGCGACTCCAGAGTCACCACAAGTTCCTGCAACGGCCCCCCTCGCTGCTGTGGGGAGAAGCCGTACGGATTTGCCAAATACAGGGTCTTCTTCGAGGTCATGTTCGAGTACCTGCTCGTTTCGACGCTGGGTGAGCGGAGAGTGTCCCAATCGTAGTTGAGGGTTTGTAGGGCGGCGGCGTAAAAGAGCATTGTACTAGGCAGCCTTTGCTGCTGTGGCCTTGGCCGGATTGAGGATGGCGTCGAGCATCCACAGATCCTTGTAACCCATGATCTTGCGGAAGCTTTTCTCGGTATCGAGGAATGCAGCCGTGGCCCAGCGACACACCATGGCCGCGTCCTTCCAGCGGGTCACTCGCCGCGTTCTCCGCCGCACCCCGGCGTTAGGAGACTCGACGATGTTCGTCGTCGCCAGGCAGCGATGCAGCGACGGCGGCGCACCCAGGCGGTTGATGGTGAAACACTCCTCCATGCCTTCGCGCAAACTCACCGCCGCCTCGGGCCAGTCACCCTCGTACCACTGGGCTAGCTTCTCCAGCCGCGCTTGTCCATCTTGGGCTCGGAGCCGCCAGGCGGCCCGGATCGCCGCTTTGGCCTGATCGCGCTCGGCCTTAGGCAGCCGCTCGACGACATTGCGCAGCTTGTGAGCACGGCAGCGCTGCACCGGAACTTTGCCGAAGACCCGCCGCACCGCCGCCCGCAGGGGCCTTCGATCCATCGAGCACGAAGAGCCTGTTTTTCTCCGTCGATACTCCCCGCTCGACCATGCCCCTCAGCAAGTCTTCGGCGGCGGCTGTGCTCTCAGTGGCGGCGTGCTGCAATCCCAGCACATGTTTGTTGCCCTGACGGTCTACGCCCACCGCTGCAAGCACTACATGATCTGCGAAGATCAAACCGTCCACGTAGATCACCAGCAGATCCAACTCATCCAGGCGCCGCGTGAGCACTTCGTCGATGCTCTTTTCGGCGGCCTCGACTGCCTCCCGGCTGACGGCGGATTTCGACACCCCGGCCGTGCCGGCCATTGCGCCAATCACCCCGGCATAGTTGCGCGTCGAGACGCCCTTCATCAGAATGTCGAGCATGCGCGCGCCGAGGCGTTCGTCGTCCTGCATCGCTTCGTAAGCGGGCACTTTGACCTCGCCGCCGGAGCGTTTGCGCAGTCTGGGTTTGCTGACGCGCAGTTTGCGGTTGCTGAGCTTGACGCGACCGGGCTGGCGGCCCCAGCGGACCACATCGCCGCGGCGCTTCTTGCCGGGCTGGGAAAGTTTTCCACCGGTAACTTGCTGCGCCGACAGTTCCAGCACGGCTTGAATGGCGGCGCGGCCGGTGACGTCGATAACCTCGTCGACGGCTCCGCGGCACTGCTCGACCAGTTCAACCAAGGGCAGCATGAGTTGGGAGTTTTGGCTGAGCAGGCGGGTGAGGTCGTTGGGGCTGACTGGCTGTTGCTTCGCGGAATCCAGAATGTGATATCGTTTCTTCACGGCGGTTCTCCTTTGTGGTGAAAGGTTTGCTCGATTCTCTCAGAGAACCGGGCTTGAGAACCGCCGCCCTTCCACCTTCAACTAGATTCGGGACAATCTCGGCGAGCGCCAAGTTTCTGCTGCCCACTGGGCCGCGTCTCGAACTTGCTGTCAACGCCAAGTAGAAATGTCCGGTTTTGTCCGGGTGGCTCGAGAGGCAGTGGTAGGGTAGTGGTTGTGGAGGGCCGGGTCGCGCCGGTGCTCCATGCCCAAGGCCGAGGCGACGGGGCTGGCTCCGAAGCAATCGGCTGAGTGACACGACCCCCTGGCGTCTCCGGCAGGGGGTTTTGTCTTGGGGCGCCCTCCGAGCCCGCTCTGCCCCGCTGGGAGTTGCGAATAGATTCCCGTCCCCATGGCGCTCAGCGCGCGCCCGTCGCGCCGGACGCTCCGCTTAGACGCCAGAGGCGTCCGACCGCGGTCGATTGCCACGCTCCCTCGGCGGTCGTCTTGACCGCCCCCCCCCGGAGAAGCTCCGCGTGACCGCCCCCGCTGGCAACCGACGGTGGACGCCGATGAGGGGGGGCCGGCCCTCTTGCGGTTGCAAACGCTGCAAATCGTTGGGACCCAACGGCGGTAGAGCAACCGCGGCGGGCGATGGAAGGCTCAGTTGCAGGCTGGGCGGTCGGGGCGCCGCCGTGCGCTCGGTTGAAAGCGCCTTGGATTGCTGTCGGTCGGTCGGACCCAGCGGCCCGATCCGTTGAGCTTGGGCCAATCGAGGCAGCAGAGCAAGCGTTAGAAGAAGGAGAATCCGTGAGAAGTGTGAAATCCGAGACATCATGCTTCCTTCCAATCAGCCTGCCAATTCTCCCACATCCTCAAAGACAAGCTCCAAGCCCGACCTAACGCCCCTTGAGAAAGAACTAGCGCCGATCAGGCGGCCACGCGCCGCCCGGACGGTCGTGTTACGCGTGGCAAGCCGAGATCGATCGGAGTGCAGGCGGGACGCGATCAACCGAGGCCGAGCCGTCCGCGAAAGAGCAGCGCCCATACCAACAGCCAGAGCGCCACCGCTCCGGCGCTGATGCCGAATACCAACACCGGATTGTAGGCCAGCGCCAGCGGAATGGCGGCGCTGGTCCACAGCCCGCCGCCCATGATCGGCTCGTGCATGAGCTGCTTGTAGCCGAAGGCCGCGGTCGCATCGGTGTCGCCTTCGGGATCGACGACGCGCAACAGCAGGAGCCCGGTGGCGGTGACGCCCATGGACTGCCCCATCTCGGCGATCGAGCGCTCGAACCACGAATCCGCTGGCAGGAGGCGACGCGCCAACCACATCACGCAGAAGACGTTCCACAGTACCCCGGCAGCGACCAGGATCGCCAAGGGCACGAGCCCTTCCAGCACCACCTCCACGTTGATGGTCGAGATCGCGGCCACCACCAGGAAATCCATGGCGGTGCCCGAGAGGCGCTGCATGAGGCGATGGTCGAGCGGATTGCGTTTAGTGAAGTTGGCGAAGAAGAGCTGCACCACCAAGCCACCGATCATGCACAGTGGAAAGAGGGGGAAAGTGTCGAAGAAGGCGCGGCCGTCGGTGCTCGGCGGTCGCACCAGGAGTTCGACCCGTACCAGGCCGCCGTGGATCAGGTAACCGATAAAGACACCGAGACCGATGATGGCAAGATGGAAGCCGAGGCTGTCGATTGACGCCGCCGACACGGTCTGGCTCCCGGCGCTCGGCCGCTCAGCTGGGTCGTAGACGCCGACGATACTGCTCTCGGGCATGTCCTCAATGCGTTTCAGCTGCCGGGTGTGGCCTCGGCGCGCCGCCCAGTTGACGAGCGCCATCCCGACAATGATGGCGAACAGGACGCCGCAGGTCGCCGAGGTGAGAGCCAGATCCCTGCCCTCGGGCCAAGCATAGGCATCGAAGACCGGTTCCAGACCAGCGGCCGTGCCGTGCCCTCCCTCGAAGCCGACCGGAATGATGGTGCCGATGGCCCCCGGAACGCCAAACACCGGCGTCAGTAACACGATCGCCACCCCGAGGCCCACGACGTACTGGCCCCAGGCGACGATCTGGCCGTACGCCAACTGCGGCCCGGCGATCTCCCAGATGCGTCTGATCGGCGGAATGAAGACGCCCAGGAAGAGGGCCGAGAACACGATGTTGATGAGGAATCCCGGCAGCTGATTCCACCCCGCCATCGTCGCTGCGGGCAGGGAGCCACCGATGGTCTGCACGAGCACCAGCCCGAGCAGGCCTCCGATCACCGAGGCCGGCAGGTAGAGCTTCTGGAACAGGCGGATCTCGACGCGCAGGAGCTTGCCGACCACCAGCAGGATGCACAGCGCGCTGAAGGAGAGGACGATATTCATAGGATTCGGATGCGAGTCATCGCGTCAGTCGTGCCGCACGGTGCGCGTCGATGGGCTCGACAAGGAGGCGGACCCGCTGCTGATCACGAAGGCTCAGCGCCCGCGTGGGTTTCAGAACGCCGTCGCTGTACACCGCTTCGGTCCTCTGGGGCATCGAAGGTCTCTATTCAGGATACGACCAGCCCGGTTTCGGACGCAAGCAGGGGCGTCCTCTTGTTGTTTCGCGTGCTCAGTACGACGAGAGTCACTGTACCTGTTTTGTACCTGGACCTCGGCGTTTGAGCGTTTTTGGCGACTCTGGCGTTTCGGTTTTCCTAAAGTATTAGGCGCTGTTGCATGATTCAACTGCGGCGCGAGTGGGGGCGCTTTTCCAACTTCTCGTTCAGGACACCACAGCGCAGGATTTCGGCCTACCCAGCTCGGCCATCCGGTTGAGGATGTGACACCCGATCGCAACTTCTCTCCTTTGTGCCTTGCCGTGCCTCGCCTTCAATCCGCCTCCGAGCACGGACTTGTATCGGAAGAAGCTGTTTTCAACGCGCGCCTGCTGTCGGTAGCCCGACTCCTTCTGCCACTCTCGTCGCCCGACCTGGCGAATCCTCTCAAGAGCCGTGTCACGCTGCGCCCAGGGGCCGTCCGTTGGCCCCGCCGACACCGCGGAGCGACGAGGGGGGGCGCTGTTGCATGATTCAACTGCGGCGCGAGTGGGGGCGCTTTTCCAACTTCTCGTTCAGGACACCACAGCGCAGGATTTCGGCCTACCCAGCTCGGCCATCCGGTTGAGGATGTGACACCCGATCGCAACTTCTCTCCTTTGTGCCTTGCCGTGCCTCGCCTTCAATCCGCCTCCGAGCACGGACTTGTATCGGAAGAAGCTGTTTTCAACGCGCGCCTGCTGTCGGTAGCCCGACTCCTTCTGCCACTCTCGTCGCCCGACCTGGCGAATCCTCTCAAGAGCCGTGTCACGCTGCGCCCAGGGGCCGTCCGTTGCGGCATGAAACTGCGGCGGAGTGGCGAACCGTTCGATTGTCGGTCGAGAAGAGCAGGGAGTGTGGAGGCGTCGTCCCGGCTGCTCGCTGTGAGTTCGGCCGCCACAATGAACCCCTCGGCATCCACCCCGATGTGTGGAGGCGTCGTCCCGGCTGCTCGCTTCGGCCGCCCGCCAATGTGCAGCTTCCGCCAATCCCGGCGTTTCTTTGATGCCTTGTGCTTGTGCGCGTTCCATTCGCCGCAACCCAGAATCTTCAGCCCTGTGGAATCGACGATCAAGTCGATCGGGCCGTCATAGGATCGGGTCAGGGGCGGCACCGCAACGATTTGGTTCCGGCGCGAGAGTGTGGTGTGGTCCGGGGCCTTGAGGTTGAGGCCCATCAAGCGGAGCAGCGAGTCCAGGAACCCCTCGGTCTGGCGGAGCGGCAGGCTGAAGACGACCCGCAGGGTCAACGCGGTCCGGACCGCGAGGTTCGAGTACCGCCGCTGGCCTCCGCGAAGACCGTTCTTCGGTGGTACCCACGCGGCAATTGCATCCTCGCTCAGCCAGATCGTGACGTCGCCGCGGCTCCTGAGGCCACGCTCGTACTCCCTCCAGTTCCGGATTCTGTACTTCTTCTTGTACTGGCGGTTGACTCGGCTCGACTTCGCTGCGACCATGACGTTACCCCCCGATCTCTATGATGGACTGGACCCCACCCCCGCCGCTAGCGTGCTCGCTTACACCGATTCATGCACCAACGCCACCCTGACGGTCGACGCGCTTCCGTTTCCTGCCATAAGGAATCCGCAACCCTTCCATTGAAAACCCTGCGGAGCGTCATCGAGATCCAAGCCCGATGGGAGGAAGATGATCTTCGACGACTGAAACTTATCAAGTAGCTTCGCAGTGACCATCTTTACGATGCCTATTTTTCCCCTGCGTCGAGCGTATCCAGAAATTGTGTGAGCGCTTCCTCCAGAATCTCACTCATGTCTCGCTGGTGACTTGAAATCGCCATCTGGCGGTGGTTTGAAGACTTCTCGAACACCTTCGCATCACTTTGCCGTAGGAGCTGGGTCACCCCCTTGTCTGCCACGCCTCCCGCGCTTAAACGGGTTGCATACTTCCCGCGGAGATCGGCGATTTGATCCTTGACTCGCGACTGCTTCAATTCGGCGCTTCTTCCTAGCGGCTCGACGTCTTGACCGGCGGCTCTTCTTGCAAGATTTGTCCGCAATATCTCCAGGTCTCGCTCTTTCGCCATCTGCGCCTTTGCTACCCGGTCTCCATCCCAGCGTTGTAACCACAAATCGGTCTGAGCCTCTTGGATCGCCTTCAGGTGGCCGATCAACTCATCGTGCAGCGCTTCGAGCTCCGCGATCTGCTCGGCAACCTCTTGGCGCACCCGTTCCGGATCGCGTTGGGGCGCCGCTTGATCTAAGACGATCTTTGCGCCGCCGGGGCGGCTCATGCCCCAGCCATAGTTGAGCCGCACGTAGAAGCTCGCGCCGTTGAACCCGAAGGGCGAGAACTGGCTGTAGTAATTGCCGACCGTCAGGATGCCATTCTGGTTCACGTCGGGGTAAGTATTCAGCACGTTCTCCCCGCCGATGGCCAGAGTGACGTTTTCTCTGAACGGGATGCCCAGCTCGACATCGAGCAGCGCCTTGCCGGCATAGGACGGGTACAGCCACGACTCGGATACGACGCCCAAGTCAGCCGCGTTCCGCCCGTCCTCGCTGTCCCAGAACTGACCGAAGTAGTTCAAGCGGCCCATGAGATTCCATCGGCCGGCGTCGTGGTTGACGTTGAAGCTCCACCGCGTGTTCGGCAGCCCCCGTTCCAGCGTAGTGATGCGGAACTGGTCGATCACGGAAGATTCGACGTTCTTGACCTCTGTATCCGTGTAGTTGTAGAGCGCACTGAACGTCGTACGCCCCTTCACCAGCGTCGAGATCAGGTCGATGCCCTGGGTCGTCGTCGAAAAGTCGTTCAGGAAGAACCGGAACACGGGGAAATTCCGTGCTTCTGGAATCCCTTCCGCCAGCAACGTATCGATCTCGTCATCCGACAATTCGATTTCCTGGGCCAGGGCGACGCGGTCGTCGATGTCGACCCGGAAATAGTCCGCGGTGAAGGTGAACGGGCCCTCCTCGACGACGACGCCCGCGCTGTAGTTGCGCGATGTCTCCGGTTGGAGCTGGCCTCCGCCCCGCGCCATGGCCACGGCTGAGGTAGCCGGAACCACACCTTGGTTGGTCAGTTGCCCGCCGATAAAGGCGGTCGTCACGTTGAACGCGTTCTGTTGCCCCGGCGTCGGCGCCCTAAACCCGGTGCTGACGGCGCCGCGCAGCGCGGCCATGTCGGTCAGCTTGAGGCGCCCGGAGACCTTGTAGTTGACCGTCTTGCCGAAGTCGTCGAAGTTCTCGAACCGGAGGGCCGTGCCGAGCGTCCACCGGCCCGAGTCGGTGAACTCAACGTCGCCATAGACGGCGATGTTGCTGCGGTCCCAGACTCCCGCCGTCGTGTCGGCCCGGTAGCCGTTGAAGCCGTTCGAACCGGAACTGAAGCCCTGCGCGGCATACGGACCGATCTCCCACGACGGCTGGTCGCCGGCGCCAATCGTGAACTCCTCCCTCCTCCACTCCGCGCCGGCGGCCAAGTGCATGAGATCGTTGAGGGGGTAGGTAACGTCGAAGTTGAGATTGGTTTCCTCCTGCCGATAGACGCCGGGCCGGAACGATGTCGGCGTGTCGAAACCGAGCGACGCATTGACCGTATCGAAAATGAACTGATCGATCTCGCTGGTGCCGAGGCTGGCGCTCGCGTCCCAGGTGAAGCCGTTGCTGGCGAACCCGCGCAGACCGCCGACCAGCGAGTAGTCGATCAGATCCCCGCCGAACTGCGGAGTGAATCCTCCAGGAAACCGGTTGTGGAGGGTGAAGCAGTTCGGGTCGGCCTCGACTGCGGAGAGAGCGCCTGCGTCGGGGACGTTGTCGACGATCGGGATGATGGGGCAGCCGCCGGCGCCCGGCGCCCGTCCGGGAGGAGGATCCTTGCTGGTGGGCGCGGTATCGGCCCAGACCCGGTCGCCGACGAGCAGCGTACGGTTTCCGTCGACCTCGGGACCGCGAAAAACCCCGCCCCGCGTGTGTGGATTCCGGAAGTAAAAGCCCCCGGTCACCTTGCGGGACGCGTAGTTGCCGTGACCGTAGAGTTGATAACGATCGTCGAACAGATGGCCGAAGTTTGCGAACAGCTTGAAGTCGTGGTTGACTCTCGGCGATCCCCAAACCTGCGCCGTGTCGCGCAGATTCGTATTGCCCGCGTTGATGATGTCCGACGCGTCTTGGCGCTGGATGGCGCGGTTGGTCGGCTCGGCGGTGCCGTACTCCATGCTGATGTTGCCGAAACCGTTCGCTCCCAGCGGCACCCCGACGTTGCCGGCTACGGAAAACGTCCGGCCGTGTCCGCCGATTCCGTTACACGAGTGCTTGATGTCGCCGATGATGCCCGACCCGCACGTCGCCGGGTTCCCCGCATTGGCATTGAAGAAGCCCCCGGTTTGAACTTCCAGGCTGCCTCCCGAGGGACTGTCCTTCAGTTGGAAGTTCATGACTCCGGCGATGGCGTCCGAGCCGTATTGCGCCGCCGCGCCGTCGCGCAGCACCTCAACCTGCCGAATGGCAATCGATGGAATGATGGAGATGTCCGGTCCCTGCGAGCCGTCGGCGATGCCATTTCCCAGCCAAGTGATGACCGCCGAGCGGTGGCGGCGCTTTCCGTTGACCAGGACCAGCGTGTGGTCGGGCGCCAGGTTGCGCAAGTTAGCCGGACGGACGACTGTCCCCGCATCGCTGATCGGCTGAGTGTTGATGTTGAAGGAGGGGATGACAGCCCGCAGCTGGGATACCAAATCCCTGCTACCCTGTCTAGCGAGGTCCTCGGCACGGATGACGTCCACGGGCACGGTGGACTCGGTCGCCGATCGTGGCGCGGCGCGGCTGCCGACGACCACGAGGGACGTGGTGACAGCGGGCAATTCGAGCGTAAAGTTTCGCAGGACAGATTGGCCGGCAATCAGTTCGACGACATCGGCGATGCCAGTCTCGAAGCCGTAATTCTCGGCCGTAATCGTGTAGATCCCGGGCTCCAGAATCAATTCGTATGCGCCAGCGGCATCCGTCGAACCGGTCACCTCGGCTCCGGTGGCGTTGTTGGTCGCCGTTATTTCCGCGCCTGTGATGACTGCGCCGGAATCATCGGTTACCTCTCCGCGCAAGGTAGCCGTTTGCTGAGCGTACGCGACTCCGCAAACCCCGACCAGCAGCAGCGCTGTCATGACAACAAGCCTTCTTGGGTACATGGATAACTCCTAAGAACCAGGATTTCCTTTTGGGCCGTCTGGGAACGTATACGATAGCCGACTACCGGCTGCGATGCAACGGTTTTCGCACTGCTGCCAGGTTCGGTACTCCTTTCGCTGCCGCTCCGGCCTTCGAATGCTGGCCGATCATGGCGTTCCAGCGAAGCCAGAGGGCCCTTTAGCAACACCTCTCCCGCGCCGACCCTCGGCAACCCGCGTACGCTGGCTGTTCCGGGCCGTCGACGTTACCCTCCGGGCACAGGTAGCGCCCAAATCCGCCGCAGCATGTCGCCGAACAACTTCCGGCTCAGATGCCCCTCCGCAAGCAGCAACCAATAATATCGCGCGTGCTTCACGAGCCGTCCGCCCGTCTTCATCAGCCGATGCTGCAAGCTCGTCAGCGACCAGCTTTTGATTCGCTGCGGCAACCTCAGCCGCCGCCAGAGATTACCCAGGTTGTAGGCCAGCACACTGAGTTGCAGGCGGACTTCGTTCGCCCGGAAGCGATGGCACGACAGCCGTGTCCAGTGCGTCGCCTGTTTGCCTTCTTTGATCCACTGCTCGGCGGTGCCGCGCTTGTTGTAGAAACGTACCACCGAGGAGAGTGTCCCAATCGTAGTTGAGGGTTTGTAGGGCGGCGGCGTAAAAGAGCATTGTACTAGGCAGCCTTTGCTGCTGTGGCCTTGGCCGGATTGAGGATGGCGTCGAGCATCCACAGATCCTTGTAACCCATGATCTTGCGGAAGCTTTTCTCGGTATCGAGGAATGCAGCCGTGGCCCAGCGACACACCATGGCCGCGTCCTTCCAGCGGGTCACTCGCCGCGTTCTCCGCCGCACCCCGGCGTTAGGAGACTCGACGATGTTCGTCGTCGCCAGGCAGCGATGCAGCGACGGCGGCGCACCCAGGCGGTTGATGGTGAAACACTCCTCCATGCCTTCGCGCAAACTCACCGCCGCCTCGGGCCAGTCACCCTCGTACCACTGGGCTAGCTTCTCCAGCCGCGCTTGTCC
The DNA here is from genome assembly GCA_965238045.1 of Bryobacterales bacterium. Classification (GTDB taxonomy): domain Bacteria; phylum Acidobacteriota; class Terriglobia; order Bryobacterales; family UBA6623; genus CBDEGU01. The sequence goes on from CBDEGU010000010.1 coordinate 10,982, forward strand.
ATCTTGGGCTCCCAGCCGCCAGGCGGCCCGGATCGCCGCTTTGGCCTGATCGCGCTCGGCCTTAGGCAGCCGCTCGACGACATTGCGCAGCTTGTGAGCACGGCAGCGCTGCACCGGAACTTTGCCGAAGACCCGCCGCACCGCCGCCCGCAGGGCCTTCGATCCATCGAGCACGAAGAGCCTGTTTTTCTCCGTCGATACTCCCCGCTCGACCATGCCCCTCAGCAAGTCTTCGGCGGCGGCTGTGCTCTCAGTGGCGGCGTGCTGCAATCCCAGCACATGTTTGTTGCCCTGACGGTCTACGCCCACCGCTGCAAGCACTACATGATCTGCGAAGATCAAACCGTCCACGTAGATCACCAGCAGATCCAACTCATCCAGGCGCCGCGTGAGCACTTCGTCGATGCTCTTTTCGGCGGCCTCGACTGCCTCCCGGCTGACGGCGGATTTCGACACCCCGGCCGTGCCGGCCATTGCGCCAATCACCCCGGCATAGTTGCGCGTCGAGACGCCCTTCATCAGAATGTCGAGCATGCGCGCGCCGAGGCGTTCGTCGTCCTGCATCGCTTCGTAAGCGGGCACTTTGACCTCGCCGCCGGAGCGTTTGCGCAGTCTGGGTTTGCTGACGCGCAGTTTGCGGTTGCTGAGCTTGACGCGACCGGGCTGGCGGCCCCAGCGGACCACATCGCCGCGGCGCTTCTTGCCGGGCTGGGAAAGTTTTCCACCGGTAACTTGCTGCGCCGACAGTTCCAGCACGGCTTGAATGGCGGCGCGGCCGGTGACGTCGATAACCTCGTCGACGGCTCCGCGGCACTGCTCGACCAGTTCAACCAAGGGCAGCATGAGTTGGGAGTTTTGGCTGAGCAGGCGGGTGAGGTCGTTGGGGCTGACTGGCTGTTGCTTCGCGGAATCCAGAATGTGATATCGTTTCTTCACGGCGGTTCTCCTTTGTGGTGAAAGGTTTGCTCGATTCTCTCAGAGAACCGGGCTTGAGAACCGCCGCCCTTCCACCTTCAACTAGATTCGGGACAATCTCCCACCGAGCGGCTTGGCAAGCTCATGTTCGTCACGATGAATCCGACGCGCGCGAACAGCTCACCAAGATGATGCTCGACCTTGGCGACAATGCGTCGCGGCTTGGACCAACTCTCCGCCTGATAGCGGAAGCTCTTGTAGCGCACCAGGGGCTTTGCGCTGGGCCTCCCCGGCGGACGAAACAAGATGTCGGCGATCTCCCACTCCAGCTTCTTGTTGGCCGGGAGAGATTGTCCCGAATCTAGTTGAAGGTGGAAGGGCGGCGGTTCTCAAGCCCGGTTCTCTGAGAGAATCGAGCAAACCTTTCACCACAAAGGAGAACCGCCGTGAAGAAACGATATCACATTCTAGATTCCGCAAAGCAACAGCCAGTCAGCCCCCACGATCTCACTCGCCTGCTCAGCCAAAACGCGCAGCTCATGCTGCCCTTGGTTGAATTGGTCGAGCAGTGCCGCGGAGCCGTCGACGAGGTCATTGACGTCACCGGCCGCACCGCCATCCAAGCCGTGCTGGAACTGTCGGCGCAGCAAGTTACCGGTGGAGAACTCTCCCAACCAGGCAAGAAACGCGCCAGCGATGTCGTCCGCTGGGGCCGCCAGCCCGGCCGCGTCCGGCTCAGCAACCGCAAGCTGCGGGTGAGCAAACCCAGACTGCGCAAACGCTCCGGCGGCGAGGTCGAAGTGCCCGCCTACGCGGCGATGCAGGACGACGAACGCCTCGGCGCGCGCATGCTCGACATTCTGATGAAGGGCGTCTCGACGCGCAACTATGCCGGGGTGATTGGCGCAATGGCCGGCACGGTCGGCGTGTCGAAATCGGCCGTCAGCCAGGAGACGATCGAGGCCGCCGAAAAGAGCATCGACGAAGTGCTCACGCGGCGCCTCGATGAGCTGGATCTGCTGGTGATCTACGTGGATGGTTTGATCTTCTCAGACCATGTCGTGCTGGCCGCGGTGGGCGTGGACCGTCAGGGGAACAAGCATGTGCTGGGCCTGCAGCATGCCGCCACCGAGAGCACCGCCGCCGCCGAAGACTTGCTGACCGGCATAGTCGAGCGGGGCGTATCGACGGAGAAAAACAGGCTCTCCGTGCTCGATGGATCGAAGGCCTTGCGGGCGGCGGTGCGGCGGGTCTTCGGCAAAGTTCCGGTGCAGCGCTGCCGCGCTCACAAGCTGCGCAATGTCGTCGAACGGCTGCCGAAGGCCGAGCGCGATCAGGCCAAAGCGGCGATCCGGGCCGCCTGGCGGCTGGGAGCTCAAGACGGACAAGCGCGGCTGGAGAAGCTCGCCCAGTGGTACGAGGGTGACTGGCCCGAGGCGGCGGCGAGTTTGCGCGAAGGCATGGAGGAATGTTTCACCATCATCCGCCTGGGTGTGCCGCCGTCGCTGCATCGCTGCCTGGCGACGACGAACATCGTCGAGTCTCCCAACGCCGGGGTGCGGCGGAGAACCCGCCGAGTGACCCGCTGGAAGGACGCAGCCATGGTTTGTCGCTGGGCCACGGCTGCATTCCTGGATACCGAGAAAAGCTTCCGCAAGATCATGGGCTACAAGGATCTGTGGATGCTCGACGCCATCCTCAACCCGGCCAGCGCCACAGGGTCCAAGGCTGCGTAGTACGATGCTTGTTTACACCGCCGCCCTAAACCCTCAACTACGATTGGGACACTCTCGGGCCGGGATGCGAATGACGTAGTCCACTCCGCGATCCTCCAACGCCTCGTAGATCTCCGGCTTGGCGAAGGCGGCGAGCGAGAAGGTCGACGTCCAGATCCGACGTCGCGAGATCCAAGGCACGCTGTCGAGGCTCCTCGAGCGTGGGCCATTTCCCCTTCATCCTGCTGCAGTGCTTCTCGTACACCGCATCGACATCTGATGACAGTTCCCTTACCGCACGGTCAATCAAGCCGATGACTTCTGTGCGCAGTTAGTCAGAGGGTTCAGCATCGTCGGCTGTAAACGCGCGTTGCGCGGTCGCTAATGCTGAGCGTGCTCGAGCATCCAATTCGGTGCGAGCGAAGGCATGAATCGAGAGGATCAGCATCGACGACGTCCCCAACGCCATGCATCGATGCTTCTTTATGTTTGTCAGCGGCCGTCCTCGCGAATTCGCGCGTGCGATCCCGCATCTCCATTTCGATGCGTTTCTCAGCTAGTGCGAGTGCTTCAGGGCTCATGGCTTGTCGCTGGGTTTGCGGCCCTACCCGAAACTCGTCGAGGCTCTTAGGGGGGTCTTGCGCGAACGCGATGAGAATCCCGTCGGACTGAGGGCAATGTTGAAGTGGAGGGTCGCTCTGACGCTCTGACGCTCTGCAAGCTGCTTTGTTTCGTGAGAGTTCACGGAGTGAAAGGGTTGGAACGATGGATCGCGCGAAAGTTTTCAGTATCGTACGCCTGGAGAGCGAGGGCGACACGGCGAAAGACACACGGCGAAAGGCGCGGCAGTTCTACCGCGAAAGCAGACGAAGATGTCGGGAGTTCGGTGGGCCGCGCAATCGCGATGGGGGGGTGCGGCGCTACGCGCGATGAGAGCCTCCCGCGACACCGCCGCGGCGTTACCGACCCGCAGTCCCTCGAGACCCGCCATGATCTGTCGTGCACGGCGCTGACGCACACGGAAGAGCTTCTCGACCGCCAGGCGGTCGAGCTGAGTGAATGTCATGGAACGCAGGGCGCTGAGGATTTCGTCAAGTCGATGAAACCAGGCGGGTTGGGAGGGCATGGGGGAAGCTCCTGCTCTACTATACGTTAGGGAGCGATCCGGCACTATGGCCTTCGAAGCCGAAAGGGAACCTTTCGGCCATACCAGACGCCTGAGCCGCAGCCGTGGGGCGCTGTCACCAGCAGGGCCGTAGCGAAGCGTAGGAGCCGCGCCAGCGGCTTGACTCGCTCCTTGGCGGAGGCTATCCGGGGTTTTTAGGTTGGGTTTTGTTGCCGATCCGCTTGTCCGTACTGCCGCGGTATGGTGTAAGTCGTTTATTTTCAGTTCTTTACCTATAAGGAAGGTTTTGGTTTTGCCTTTTGCGGGGGGCGTCAGCCCCTCTCCCGGGTGTTTTCTCTTTTGTTTTCAGCGAGTTATCCACAGGATCGGCGCTCCTACTACTTGTTCATTTAACTACATGTTCTTTAACTACATGTGAGGGTAGCCGCTTTGGTACTGGAAAACTCCCCTGAATCACACAAGCCTGTGGAAATAAGTACCGAGAGTCCAACCCGGAGCGCAAAGGCCGCTGACGGGCCGCTGAGAGGCCAGGAAAGGGCAGATTAGCTTGTTAGCTGGCCTTGATTGAGCGGGGTGATAGTTGGGGTCGAGGGATGCAGGATCAAGACGCCCGGAGCCGTCGAGTAGTTCAACTCCGGCCAGGCTAGCTTGATCTTGTTCAACTCGCGCAGAACCTTGCGCCGGAAGTCGAGGACGGTGCGCTTATCGCTGGCGTTGTCGGGGTGCGCCCCGAACTGGCGGTACACCTGTCGCCAGGTGAGGCGCAGCGGAGCGCGGAGGGCGAAGGTGCGGTAGGTGAGCCACAGGTAGAGATCGAGGCCCAGGGCGCAGCGCGTGAGGGCCTTGAGGGTGTTCATGTCGAGCGGCACGGGGTGCTGGATGATTTCGTTGTAGAACTTCTCGCAGAGTTCGATCTTGCTCTCCCGGGGTTTCGATTCTGGTTTTGGGTTGGGTTTTGTTGTCGTCCCGTTTCCCCCGTTCCGCCGCTGTGTTACGTAAGTCGGTTGTTTTCAGTTTTTTACCTATAAGGAAGGTTTTGGGTTTGCCTTTTGCGGGGGGCGTTAGCCCCCCTCTTTCGGTGGTTTCTGTTTTGTTTTCAGTGAGTTATCCACAGCCGTAGCCGCTCTGACTACTTGTTCTTTAGCTATTTGTTCTTTAACTACATGAGTGTGTTCCCGTTTCACCGGAGAGTCGGGTGCTGAGTGTTCCCGTTTCACCGGAGAGTCGGGGTACTGAGTGTTCCCGTTTCACCGTGGATAACTCCCCTGGATCACAGGCATCTGTGGATAAACCTCACGGCAGCATCGCCGCAGGACATCGCAGATGTGGTTTTTAGTGGCTCAGGCGGCCCCACCCCGATAGGCTGCGCTTGAAGAGCTGTCAGAAACGAGCCTGGGGCTGCGAAAGAGGTGTTGGCAGCTATTTCACGAGCGAAAGCTGCTGCGCTGTAGGAATGGCGGGCTTCGAGGGCGAGAGGATCAGCACGCCCTTGGCTGTCGCGTAGTTCAGCTCCGGCCAGGCGATCTTGATCTTCTTCAACTCGCGTAGGGCCTTCGTGCGGAACGACGAACATCGTCGAGTCTCCTAACGCCGGGGTGCGGCGGAGAACGCGGCGAGTGACCCGCTGGAAGGACGCGGCCATGGTGTGTCGCTGGGCCACGGCTGCATTCCTCGATACCGAGAAAAGCTTCCGCAAGATCATGGGTTACAAGGATCTGTGGATGCTCGACGCCATCCTCAATCCGGCCAAGGCCACAGCAGCAAAGGCTGCCTAGTACAATGCTCTTTTACGCCGCCGCCCTACAAACCCTCAACTACGATTGGGACACTCTCGGTACAACTGCCACCAAGAGAGCCGAAGCGGAGCACGAAGTGCAAAGGTGCGATAGGTCAGCCACAGATACCAGTCCAGACCCAGCGAGGACCGCTTGAGTGCTTTCAGAATGTTCATATCGAGCGGCACCGGGACCCGAATGATCTCATTGAAAAACGCCTCACCCAGATAGATTTTGCTGTCAAAGAGCATCGACTCGTCAGGCCGTTTTGGGTCCCACCAGAACTCGCCTCGGTCGGCGATGTGTGAGGCAATGAATTGCTTCCCGTGCTCATCCTCGTAGATCAACTGGACACTAGCGGTAAAGAGCCGGTCCATCTGGTTGCGGAGTCGGGTGCGGTTTCCTCGCGGACTACCACTGTCATCTTCCATGCCCAGCTTACGCATGAACTTGGAAAGCGAAGAACCCAGGACCAGCTCGCGACGTTGGGTCCGTACCGCTTCCGTACACACCCAGGCCAGCAGCAGGCGGGGAATATTCCCGAAGGGGAGCTTGTTGTTGATCCCGGCGCTCATACCCAGCGTGTACGGCCCGTTGACCCTCTTGTACTGCAGCCGGTTGCCGGGGTTGGCGCGGGGCAGTGAGCACAGCGCCATCAGCCGCGCCATGAAGCCCATGTCGGGGTCCGCTTCGCTGGCGTTGACAAGCAGGTTCACCTGGTCGGCCTGGGTGAAGTGGTGCCGCGCCTGGGGCGAGGCTTCGCGGATCGCCTTCACCGGGCCGCCCAGGCCGCCGATGACTTCACCTATGGGAACCAGCTCGCCGCGTTGACGCTGCATAGCTTATTCTCCCATACCCTACTGCTATGTTCGCCGGTTGATCCCGTCTTCGTCACGGCTTCGGAACTCACGTCAAGCAGCGTCCTCCCGCTTCCGCGCCAGCGCCAGTTCGTAGGCCACCTGAACGCGCATCCAGTGATCCGCATCTCCCCAACCAATGCGCTCCATCGCCAGCGCCAGTCGGGGAGAGATTCCGATATGGCCATTGAGCAGCCGTGAAAGCGTGTTTCTCGCCATGCCGAGACGCTGAGCGCACTCGGTCACGGTCCAGCCCACATCTTCATCCTCCAGGATGTCTCGGATCATTTCGCCGGGGTGCGGCGGTGCGTACATAGGCATGGGCTCCCTCCTCAGTGGTAGTCGATCAAATCCACGTCCACCACCTCGCCATCGGCAAAGCGAAAGACGATTCTCCAGTTCCCCGAGACGCGCACGCTCCAATCGCCGCGCCGGTCTCCCTGCAACCGATGTAGACGATAGCCGGGCCGGTCCATCTCTGTCGGCGAAAACGCCACGTCCAAGTCAATCAGGATGCGTCGGATGCGCCGCACATGGGCCGGGTTCAGCCGCCGGGCATTGTCTTGCTCATACAAGCGCTTCAATCCCGCGTGCTTAATCCTCATTCATAGGCCCGATTGCTCCATGATACATTACAGGGTTCAAAAGGCAAGTCTTTTCTCCTCGCTTTTCTCCTCGCCTCGGTCACGGTCCATTCCTCCGCGTCATCGCGTCCCGGAGGCTTTCGCCTACAACGCGCATCGGTAACGCTGGCGTTGGTGCATGAATCGGTGTAAGCGAGCACGCTAGCGGCGGGGGTGGGGTCCAGTCCATCATAGAGATCGGGGGTAACGTCATGGTCGCAGCGAAGTCGAGCCGAGTCAACCGCCAGTATAAGAAGAAGTACAGAATCCGGAACTGGAGGGAGTACGAGCGTGGCCTCAGGAGCCGCGGCGACGTCACGATCTGGCTGAGCGAGGATGCAATTGCCGCGTGGGTACCACCGAAGAACGGTCTTCGCGGAGGCCAGCGGCGGTACTCGAACCTCGCGGTCCGGACCGCGTTGACCCTGCGGGTCGTCTTCAGCCTGCCGCTCCGCCAGACCGAGGGGTTCCTGGACTCGCTGCTCCGCTTGATGGGCCTCAACCTCAAGGCCCCGGACCACACCACACTCTCGCGCCGGAACCCAAATCGTTGCGGTGCCGCCCCTGACCCGATCCTACGACGGCCCGAGCGACTTGATCGTCGATTCCACAGGGCTGAAGATTCTGGGTTGCGGCGAATGGAACGCGCACAAGCACAAGGCATCAAAGAAACGCCGGGATTGGCGGAAGCTGCACATCGGGGTGGATGCCGAGGGGTTCATTGTGGCGGCCGAACTCACAGCCAGCAGCCGGGACGACGCCTCCACACTCCCTGCTCTTCTCGACACAATCGAGGTTCCCAGCCGGCGTTTCACCGCAGACGGAGCCTACGACCACAGGTCAGTCTACGATCAACTCAGCGCGGCCGGTACAGAGAACGTCGTGATTGTGATTCCCCCTCGTCGCTCCGCGGTGTCGGCGGGGCCAACGGACGGCCCATGGGCGCAGCGTGACACGGCTCTTGAGAGGATTCGCCAGGTCGGGCGACGAGAGTGGCAGAAGGAGTCGGGCTACCGACAGCAGGCGCGCGTTGAAAACAGCTTCTTCCGATACAAGTCCGTGCTCGGAGGCGGATTGAAGGCGAGGCACGGCAAGGCACAAAGGAGAGAAGTTGCGATCGGGTGTCACATCCTCAACCGGATGGCCGAGCTGGGTAGGCCGAAATCCTGCGCTGTGGTGTCCTGAACGAGAAGTTGGAAAAGCGCCCCCACTCGCGCCGCAGTTGAATCATGCAACAGCGCCTGAAGTTGTCCATAAACCAGAATTTCCGATTTGGAACTCCGACTCCAACATGTTACTCCCTCTCTTCTCCTGCATGCAACGACTTTGCCTCGTCAGGCAGGCCACGACGGCATCGAAGGGTTCCCATGGCCAGTTCTTGTCGTCCGCTGAGCCCGTCTCGCTGCTGCTCAGCCGATGGGTCGCACACCCCTCCGAGCCTGCTTCCTCAACGCCCAGATTTCCTGCCCGAACGCGACGGCCCTAACCACCCGGCACAGGCAGCGCCCAGATCCGACGCAGCATGTCGCCGAATAGCCTGCGGTTCAGATACCCCTCGGCCAGCAACAGCCAGTAATACCGCGCGTGCTTGACCAGCCGATCGCCGGTCTTCATCAACCTGTGCTGCAAGCTCGTGAGTGACCAGCTTTTGATGCGCCGCGGCAGCCCCAGCCGCCGCCATAGGTTGCCCAGGTTGTAGGCCAGCACGCTCAGTTGCAGTCGCACTTCGTTGGCCCGGAAGCGATGACACGACAGCCGCGTCCAGTGCGTGGCCTGTTTGCCTTCTTTGATCCACTGCTCGGTGTAGCGCACCAGGGGCTTCAAGCTCGGCCTTCCCGGCGGGCGAAACAAGATCTCTTCGATCGCCAGCTCCAGGCTCTTGTTGGCCGGAATGCGGATCACGTAGTCCACTCCGCGCTCTTCCATTGCCTCGTAGATCTCCGGCTTGGCGAAAGCGGCATCGGCTCGGAACGTCACTCGTTTGCCCGCAGCCTGTTGGCGCTCGATCTCGGGTAACAGCAACTCCTCCCAATCCTCGGCGCTGGGCACGTTGCCCGGCCGCAGCTTCGCCGGCAAGCAATCGCCGTGCTGGTTGAACAGCAGCAGCGGGTGGTAGCAGACCGACTCGAAATGGCCGTTGTAAGCGCTGCCTTCCTGCTGCCCGTGGACGGGGCTTTCCGTCGAGTCCATGTCGAGCACCACGCGGTCGGAACCGTCGGGAGCTTCGGCTTGCGCGACCAGTTCGCGGTTCACCGCCATCAACCCCAGCAGGTTCTCGTCGCTGGCCAGCAGCTCAGCCTCGAAGCTCTGTAGACGCGAGGTCAGCGCTCCGCCGCGATCCCAGTTCTTCTTCGAGCCGATCAAGCGAAAGGTCGGATCGGCGGATATTCGCACGGCATCGTTGAGGTCCTCGTAGCCTGCGAGGCGGCTGTAGACCGACTGCCGCAGCAGATCGGCCAACGGGAACTTCTTGTTCAAGCCTCGACGTGAATCCGTCAGATGTTCGTCGATCAGTTGGGAGAGACCGAGCCGCTCGTCCAACTCCCGAACCAGGATCAGCCCGGCGTCGGAAGTGACACGCGATCCTCGGAAATCGACTTTCAATAAACCGTTGAAGCTTAGCTGGAACGGCTTGTTTTCTTTTTCACCCATGGGGTGTTGATCTCCTGAGCGCCTTGAGTGCTTTCCAACCTGCATATATAAAGGCGTCCGAGGCCGTCGAAAGGTTAGCGAAAGAAACGTGAAAATGGAAATCCGGGATAAAGGCTTGCGAGAGCGGTTGTCGTGGTTTCCGATAACTCTGAGCGTGATCGCCACGGATTTCTCGGCCATTAGTTTCTTGGGTGCTCCGGGGTATGTGATCGCCCACGACCTGGTCATGGACCTGCAGCCTCTCGTGTTCATTTGGGTGCTTCCTATCTCGCTGCACCTGTTCGTTCGATTCTTTCACCGCCTGGAGTTGATTACGGCTTACGAATACCTGGAGAAGCGCTTCAGCCTCCCTCTGCGCGCAGGCTGCAGTCTGCTTTTCATCTGCATTCGGTTGAGCTGGATGGCGACGGCACTCTACGCGACAAGCCTGGCTCTCACTCAGGTGACGCCTCTGCCGTTCTGGCTGTGCGCGTTTCTCATCGGGGGCTTGACAACTTTCTACTCCAGCCTCGGCGGAATGAAGGCGGTGATTTGGACGGATGTCTCACAGTTCTTCATTTTCGTCACCGTCACCGTCACCGCCATCGCCTTGGTACTCGTCCGGGCGGTCGGGGCGCTTCCCGGCGGAGTCGCCATGGCTTGGGAAACAGCCAGCCAGACCGGCCATACCCGGCTGTTCCAGTTCGAAGGCGGATGGTCGGCGACGACAACGCCCGCGGTGCTGATCGGGGGAAGCTTCCTGATCTTGATTTCGTACGGCGTCGACCAGATTGTGATTCAGCGTTATCTCACCGCGCGTAGCCTTGATGAGATCAAGCGCGGCATGATTTTCCAGGTTTGGGTGGCGCCAGCCCTGCTGTTCATGCTGGCCGTGATCGGGCTGGCGATTTTCAGTTTCTACAATCACTTTCCCGAACGGATTCCCGCGGGACTCGAACCGGACAAGTGGTTCCCTTACTTCATCGCTCACGAGCTGCCGGCGGGCGTTTCCGGTCTCGTCATTGCCGGATTGTTCGCGGCCACGATGTCGTCGATCAGCAGCGGCATCAACAGCATTACCGCTGCTTGCGTGATTGATTTCTATCGGCGCTTGCTTTCATCGGACTCTCCGGGGAAGCAAGAGCGGGGGGCGTCCCCTTCGAACCCGGCCTCCGCCGGGCGGGATCGGCGCGAAGTCCGGATTTCGCGGATACTCTCTGTCTTCTGGGGTGCGGCGGCGACCGCGCTGGCGTTTGTGGTGGGACGCATCGGCGTCATTGCCATCATTGCCAAAACGCTGAGCGGTTTTTTTGGGGGAGTGTTGTTGGGCGTATTCCTTTTGGGCATCCTGGCACCGAGAGTGAACGCTCAGGGCGCGCTCATCGGAGGGCTGGTTGGTTTCGCCATGATCTCCACTGTGGGCCTCGCAACGCCGATCAACCTGTTCTAGTATGCTCCCATCGGCTGCCTGACCACGTTTGTTGCTGGGGCGGCCGTGAGCCAGTTCTTTGCGCCCCCTTCCGAGAAGCAAACCGCTGGCCTTACGCTGAAGACGGGCTAGCCGGTAACCGTTGGAGCCCGGTTAGCCGCTACGCCGCGAACCGAAATGCATACAGATGCGCGTCGCGAAGCCGCACCCGCAGCCGCACAGGACGGCCCGCCAGTGAGCGGAGTTCCGATCGTTTCTTCCAGTGAACGGCGGCGTCGATTTTGTCACCGAAGATCGGCGGGCAATCTTCCAGCGAGAAGCCGGATATCGGCCTTCCGTCTTGTTGCTGGAGCTCCACCAGAATACTCCCGCCGCCGCTGGTATGGTAATTCAGTTCGAGTTGCTTTCCGGAAAAACTCAGGGGCGGCGTGGTGAACTCTCCCCATCCGGCGTAGGGCCCCTCGACCGAAACAAAGCCGTCGGTTCGCAAAGTGGCGCGGCGCAGGTGACTTTCCGGGTAGCGCAGAAAATCGGAGTAATACATCGAGAGTTCGTCGGGCGCGGTCCGCAGGATTCCCACTCCCATGATCGGGTTGCGATCGCACCAGCTTCGCTCGTCTCTCCCCGGGCTCAAAAACGGCTTTCGCATGCGGTTCCAGCGAACTCCGTCACGGCTGGCGGCAAACTGTACGTCGGACAGCCCGGCCGAGGTGGGCGAAAAACCGGGACCCGTGCTGGTGGTTTCCGGTCCCGGCGCTTTGGCGTAATGCCGCCGGGTGTAGAGAATCATGGGAAACATCAAGTAAGCTCGCTGAGCCCGTTCGTATTTCACGGCGGCGTTGGTGTACAGATGGAAGTCTTCTGGGTCTCGGTCATCGGCAGAGACCACCAGCTTCGGCTCCGACCAGCGCAAAAAATCCTCCGACTCGGCTCGCCGAATGGCCCGTATGCCGCCCTTGAAGTCACCGGGCCGCGAACGATCGACACCTCGCAGATAGATCACGTAGCGTTTCTTCTCGTCATCCCACAGCAGAATGTTGTGGCTGTCGACCGGAGGATCATCGATCAGCGGGTTGCCGGCCACCGGTTTCCAGTGGAGTCCATCACGCGAAACAAACCCCAAAATCTGCCGGCCCAGCCGCGTGATCATCTTGTAGCGTTCGCCCTCGGAGCCGTTCGGATCCAAAAGAATGGCCGGGTTGATGCCCTTGACCTCACCCACCGGCACTACCAGGTTGTTCTTCTTCGACCCCTTCCATTCGACGATCTCCAGGTCGGGCTTTTCCCAATGGACACCGTCCCTGCTCTCCGCGTAGCAAGTGAGCGAGTCGGCGTCCTGTCCCAGACCCACCCGGTACCACATCCGAAAGAGGTCGCCATCCTTCAAGACACACGGATAGTGCAGGCCGCGGGCCCCCGGTTCCCAAACATGATCCTTTCCGCGGATCACAATCTCGCGAGGACTGGGAGAGTGCGGCGTCAACTGGACGTTTTCCTGCTTGTGGAACCAAAGATCATCGAGAAAGAGCTGTCGCCTGGAACCGACATCGATCGGTCTATTCTTGTTGGGGCTTGCCGAGGCGACGCCGACGGCTGGCAGGGCCAGTGCTGCCGCGGCCGCACCGGGGAAAAAGTCACGACGTCTCATAAGGAGATCCTATTTCAGGAGCCTGAGTGGGAATGGACACGCCTCATTCCGGCGCCAAACGTGATCGTGAGTCTGGATGGCCGGGTGCGGCGGAGAGAATCGCACCTAGTGGACTGTCCCAGAGAAAGATACACCATGACGGATGCGGCGCGCGGGGTTGGAGTATTTCCAGCGGAAGGGCTTGGCGTCTTTGGAATAGGCGTTGATGTAGCGGCGTAACTTGCGGGCCAGGTCCGCCGTGGAGGTGAAGATGCCGCGCGTGATCACATCCCTCTGCAGCTTGGAAAACCACAATTCGACTTGATTCAGCCACGACGAATAGGTCGGGGTGAAGTGTAACTGCACGTTGGGATGGGCTCGCAGGAACTCGGCCACCTTCTTCGTCTTGTGCGCGGAGAGATTGTCGCGGATGATGTGAATCTCCTGCTCGGCCTCGTAGGGCGCGACGATGTCGGCGAGAAAGCTCACGAACTCCTTGCTGGTGTGTCGCCGAGCGGTCTTGCCCTGCACCTTGCCGGTTTTGGTGTTCAGAGCGGCGTAGAGCGAGAGTGTGCCGTTGCGCTTGTATTCGAAGCCGTGCCGTTCCGCCCGGCCGGGCGAGAGCGGCAGCACACGGTCGCGGCGATCCAGAGCCTCAATGGCGGTCTTTTCGTCAACGCAGAATATGGCGGCGTGCCGGGGCGGGTCGAGATAGAGCCCGATGATGTCGGCCGCCTTGCGCTCGAAGTCCGGGTCGTTGGAGGCCATGTAGCGTTCCAAACGATGCGGTTGCAGGCCGGCTTCCCGCCAAACGCGATGAATCATCGTCTTGCTTAGCGCGAGCTGACGGGCGAGTTTGCGGCAGGACCAGTGGGTGGAACCGTCTCGGGGTTTGCGGCGCGTGGCGTTGAGTATCCGAGCGCGCAGCTTGACGCTCAGCTTGGAGGGCGCTTGACCGGGCCGCTCGGTTTCGAGCCCATCGAGTCGGGCTTGGAGAAAGCGGCGCTTCCATTTCCCCACGGTACGCGCCGAGGTGTCGAGTTTGTCGGCTAGGCGTGCATACGACCAGCCGCCGCTCAACAACAACACGATCTTGGCTCGTAGCACGAACCCGGCCGGCAGCGACTGCGAGCCGCCGATCTCTTCCAACTCAGACCGTTCTTTCTCGTCCAAAGCGATTGGTTCGGCTTGAAAGGGCATACTGTATAGACGCCGCTTTCACTAAGAAGGTTACTCTGGGACAGTCCACTAGCATGAACAAGGCCGTGTCCAATTGCCAAGAGTTGAATAGACATCCATGATAGGTACATGTCAAGGATGGATGCAGGCATCCTCAACCTCCCGCAAGCGGGGGCGTTGTCTTCCACGGTGACGCAGCGTGATTACGAGTCTTTTGCGAATCCAGTTCCCAGGGTCAACCAGTCACGTGACCAGACATCCATGTGCGCGCATCGGGTCCTGCCCGGCTCATCGCCGACAAGACCGTCGCGGAAGATTCAGTTTGGGCTTTCGGCCCCCAGGTCTCGAAACAGGCACCATGGACGCATCCGAAAGTCCGCCAGCATCCCTAACCAGCAGACTCCATCGCGTAGTCCCCGATCGGCGAGAACCAGCGGGCAGCTATGCATTGCAACAGTCAGCCGCGCATGGCCTAAGTCCTTATGAATCAGAGAGTGTTTCGCCAGGCCTTGTGGCACTCCCGATTTTTTCACTGCTTCCTGTACCCGTTTCAGCTCGCCAGGAATAGGCAGCGTGCCACGCCGAGAAAATATTTCAACCGCGCCCCAGTACCGCGCCAACCGCGCCCCCGGCAAGAGCGAACCGCACGACCGTGATCACGGTATCGGCCGGGATCACGACCGCTTCCATCATATTCATCGTCGCGTAGAATACAAGATTGATTCCAAGGCCCAGCAGCAGGCCGAGCAGCGCGCCGGCCCGCGCCCCCTGGGCGAAACTTCCAGTACCGGACCACTTGCTGAGAATGAGCGCCAGGAATGCCCCAAACACTAGCTCCCCGGCGATCAGCGGCCCCATGTCCGGTGGTGTTTTCATGAGCCCGGCCGGGGCGTTCGCTTCGAAGAATCCGCGAAACAAGACTCCGTAGAGCAGAAACCCCGTAGCAAACAAAACGACCCCGCCGGCGAGCGAGGCAAACACGCAGTTCTTTGTTTCCACGATTCTAGACTCCTTTCGATTCGATAGCCGCAGTTGTCCCCTTGGCAGCCCAAAGGGTTGCAAGCCGGCAGGTCATCGAACCGATCAAGCGCTGAGCGAGAGCTTCCATTCGGGCCCTGGCCCGGTCACAGTATACATCCGCCTTGCCCCAATAGCGACAAACTCTCGCGGCGCTGTTCATACTGCATCCCGTGCCTTGCTCCCGCCGGATCCGAGAGCGCCCGGCGCTTCCACCCAGAGCTTTGGCCAAACCAATCAGGCCGCCCGGCGCGCCTTGCCGAGAATCTCGCGCAAACGCCGGCCGATGATGAGTTCGTCCCCCGGGCGAAGGGTCTGGGAGATGATGTGCATTTGGTCGGGCCGGGCTGGGAGTTTTAACTCCTTCTCGCGTACGGCCGGAACAAGGGGCGGGTTGTTGCCGAGGGTGAGCACTTCGATGCGCGGATCGCCTTCGCGCAATTGACGGTCGCAATCGGCGATGGTGAACCCCCAGGTTTGCTCGTCCCAACGGATGGTCAGCCGGGGGACGCGGTAGGGGTCGCGGGAGGGGGAAATTTTGGCCTCGACACCGGGTACTGATTCGGCAAGCGTCTTGATGCGGCCGAGTTGCCGGCGCCACTCGCGGTCGAGTTTCTTGAGATCGGCCTTCATCCACCACTCGACAGCCGCGAGGCAGCCCATGATCTCCTCCTTACCGACTTTCATCGGACGGCAGACCGAACCCTCCCAGGGGTTGTAGTTGGCCAGCGCCGCGTTGATGAGATCGGTGCGCCCAAACAACAAGCCGCTGCACTGCGGGCCGCGCAGACCCTTGCCGCCGCTGAAAGTGTAGAGGTCGATGCCCATCTTGGCGTAGAGGCGCATGCTGTCGATCGGCGGTATGCCGGCCGCCTGGTCGAGCAGCAGCGGCACAGCGGCCCGGGAGGCGATTTGCTGCGCCTTCTCGAGCCGCTCCCCGCTGGCTGTGGTGTAGATCATGGCGGTATTTGCGTTGATGGCCTTGGGGATGTCTTCGAGGGTTGCGGCGAGAACGAGCTTTCCGCCGGCCAGACGGATGGCGCTATCAAAAGCGTTGCGGCCGGGAAACATCACCACCTCGTCTTTAATGCCCGTGGTGTCGGGAAGCTGCCAAATCTTGGCCGAGTCGTCTCCGGCGATGCAGGCGGCGGTCGCGGCCGCCATCGCCCCGGCCGCGCCGGAGGTCACCATCGCCGCCTCGGCGCCGGAGAGTTCGGCTAACCGCTTGCCGACGGCGCGCTGTAACTCGAAAATCTCCACATAGTGCATGGCGGCTTGCTCTTTGGCGGCCCGCACCTCGGGGAGTTCCAAAGTGCCGCTGAGGTAGGTCCAGACGCCGCGTCCGTTGATCAGTGGCTTGACGCCGATGTTGGTGTAGATGCTATCGCTCGCATTCTTGCCGGCCGCGGCCCAGGCCTTCTGCTTCAAATCACCCAGCGCCATGGAACCAAGCAGGGGCAGGGCGGCAACCCATTTAAGAAAAGAGCGACGATCGAATGAGGCGGTCATGGGAAAGTCTACTTGAGCGTTGTCAGACCCATTTTACATCTCCGCGAGGCTGGGGGGTCGAGCTTGGGCCGTCCGGGAAGGGGACGATGCCGCCGCGAAGCGGCTTGGGGTAGGCGGACCGAACGCGGGGCGGGTCCGATGGAAGTTCAGAGCAGCCGGATCTTGTCTTGGGCGCTTCGTATTTTGTCTTCGATAGATTGGTCGCGGTCGGTACGCGTGCCGAGCCCGATGTTGGTGGTAATGCGGGGAGCGCCCATCTGGTGAACGACTTCGTGGCAGCGCTTGATGGCGCGAAACACGGCATCCCATTCCCCTTCAATGTTGGTGCCGCAAGCGTGCAGGCGAGTCGTCAGGCCCGCTTCGGCTAGAACACGTTCACAGGCGGCAACATAGCTCGAGACCGACACGCCCACGCCGATGGGCACTACGCAGAGGTCAACGATTACTTTCATGGCGGCACTTCCATAGCGGAAATTCTCTGGCTTGGCACATGGTTGGCCTGTGGGTTAGCACTGGCCTCGGCGACGGGAAAATAGAGCGCACCTCCGGCTCGCGAACTATCACAGAAAGTATCACAATTGCCGAATCCGGGCTCCTGTTAGAACGGTATCTGGCCGAAGAGCGCAAGCGGGGCGCGGGTAAGCCGGAGATTGTGCAATGAAACCCGCTGTTGAAATGACCGCTGGCCAGCCAAGAGACACGATTTTGGCCGTGCCGATCGCCGCTACGGAGCGATACGGAGGAGAGTTTGGGCAACATTTTGGGCAACAGGACGGGCTAGAACGGGAATCGCAACGCTGCCTAGATCGATGGAAACACTTGAAGGGAAGTGACTTACGCGTGGTTGCGGGGGAAGGATTTGAACCTCCGACCTTTGGGTTATGAGCCCAACGAGCTACCAGACTGCTCCACCCCGCACACTCATCCTATCGAATGGTCGCGGCCGAGGTCAAACAGAAGGCCACTCGAGATCGAAAGCTCGGCGCGGCTCAAGTGGCCGTGAAAAGCCCCGTGCTTAGATGGATTGAGCGGCGCCGCATTTCATTGCTTCATGCGGCGGATGAGTTCTTCCAACTCCTCGCGCATGACCGGCGCCGAGGGAGCTTGGTAGCGGCGTCCATGGCCGGGCAGAACCCATCGGAAGTCGAACGTCAGAAGGCGCTCCATCGACTGAATCTGCTTTCGCCAGTCGTACCAGCAATGCCGCCGCGAGGCGTGCAGCGCCCCAACGGTTGGTGACCACCAGAGGTGATCGCCGCTGAAGAGGAACTTGTTCTGGTATAGGTAGGCGACGCTTCCGCGCGTGTGGCCTGGGACGGGAATCGCCAGCAGGCCGTCATCAAGGCTTAGTGGGTCATTCGATTCGGCGAGGTCGAGTTGCAACTCCACTTCGGCGAGTGGCCCGGTCGCCTCGGTTCGGTGGATGACCCGTTCGCAACCATACCGCTGGGCGAAAATCCGGTGGTCGGCGACATCGTCCTGGTGCGTCAGAAACATCCGCCGTAACCCGCCCCACTCGGAGATTCGCTTGAGCAGAGGGCCGGCGGCTCGCGGAGAGTCGATCATCCAGTTGCCGTCCGGCCGGCGAATCAAATAGCTCGAAGCGCCAAAGGAAAGCTCCGACGTAAAGCCGCAATAGTAGACATCGCCGGCAAGGTGCTCTGGAAACCGCAACGCCGCTTCGCGCGCATTGCTTCGGTGAAGGGTTCCGATCGAGCTTGTCGGACAGGCAACGAGCGACATCAGCGCGCGCCCGGACTCCTCGCGTGAGGATGGCTGGCGAGCCACGAACGATTTTTCGGCGTTGCTGTCGCGGGAGAAAACGCCGGGCGCCAAGTGCCGGCAGGTGTCACAATCAATGCACGAATCATCGACGTAGAATTCGCCGGCTGCGTTCTGGCTGAGTCTATTCTCGAGTGACGCCATGGCGCACCGCCGGGGCAGGTGGGGGGACTTCTTCGGCGTCGATAAGCGCTTGCGACGCCAGACCCTGTGACGTCCTACGCGGGCTCTGGATCTCTGCCGCGCCAGCCACGGCTGGGCCGCGTCCGTAAAGTCAGCGGAAGATGCTTTGGAGGTCCTCGATCATCAGATAGCTGGCCGGCACCAGCAGAAGCGTGATCACGGTGGAGAACAAAACGCCATAGGCCAGGGCCACCGCCATGGGGATCAAGAACTGAGCCTGCACGCTTTTCTCGAGCATCAGCGGCGTAATGCCGGCCGCCGTGGTCAGCGACGTTAGCAGGATCGGACGGAATCGAACCATGCCCGCCTCTCGCACCGCGCGATACAGAGGCATCCCTGCTCGGCGATGGCTGTTGACATAGCTCACCAGCACGAGACTATCGTTGACCACGATGCCCGCCAGCGCAATCACTCCGCAGAGCGAAAGCATGCTCACCGGCATGCCCATGATGAGGTGGCCCAAGATGGCGCCGACGATTCCGAACGGCACGGCCGAAAGCACGATCAGAGGCTGGATGTAAGACTTGAGCGGAATCGCCATCAGCACGAACATCACGAAGATCGCGACGACGAACCCCTCCTTGAGCCCGTCGAGGGACTCGGCCCACTGGCGCTCATCGCCCTCGAATGAGTAGCGAACACCGGGATACTCCGCCAGCAAGGCCGGCAGGAACTCTAGCTCCAAATCGGCCAGCACCGCGCTGGCGTTGGCCTTGGTTGCGTCGATTTCGGCGGTCACATTGATCGCACGGTTCCGGTCGACTCGCTTGATGGCGGCGAAACCCCGGCCCAGTTCCGCCGTCGCCACGGTTGAGAACGGGACCTCGCCGCCAGCGGGCGTCCGGATTCTCATCCTCTCAAGGTCGCCGAGCGAGCGGCGGGCGGCGGCCGGGTAGCGGACCATGACGCGAATGTCGTCGCGGCCGCGCTGAATTCGCTGCGCTTCCTCGCCGAAAAAACCCTGGCGAACCTGGCGTCCCAGGTCCCGCAGTGACAGGCCCAGCGACTCACCCGCCGCGGTGATGCCCAGTTTCACCTCGGGCTTGCCGCCGCGAAACGAGTCGGTGATATCGATGACCCCGGGGTAGTCAGCCAGTTGCGTTTTGAGCCGCTCGGCCACCGCGCGGACGCGGTCCAGGCGTACGCCGGTGAGCTGGATGTCGATGGGTTTGTCGCCGCCGATCAGATCGCTAGTGAAGGTCAATTCGACCGCATCGGGAATCGGCCCGGTCAGCCGCCGCCAGCGATCCGCAATCTCGACCGCCGAAATCGTGCGGCCCTCCGACGGCGCCAGCTCAATATTTACCTCGCCCAGATTGGGACCCCTGTCCCTTGCTCCGTTTCCGGCGGGACCTCTCTGCATCACCCGGAAAGGCTGCTCGCCCACCGAGGCGAGCATATGGCGGTAAATCTTCTGGCCCTGCTCGGCCTCGAGTTCCTCGCCCAGCCGCGCCGCCGCTGCCTCGATCCGCCGTACCGCCGCCGAGGTGACCGACGAGGGGGATTCCTGGGGCATCGTTAAGAAGGCCACGACATTGTCGGATTCGACCGCGGGGAAGAGCAGGAATTTGACAGTGCCGCCGCCCACCAGCCCGCCCGTGATCATCAGGGTCGCCAGTGCGATCGCCGCGGTGGCGTAGCGCCAGCTCAAAGCGGTCTCTAGCACGGGCTTGTAGATATGGCCGATGAACCAGTCGAGCCCCGAAGAAAAGAGGTTAAAGAACCCATCCCATGCCCGCACCAGCAGGTTCCGTCCGCGGGTGCTCTTCTTAGGGCGGTAGTGGGAGAGATGATGCGGCAATACCAGCTTCGACTCAACCAGCGAAAACAGCAGCACCGGAATGATGATCAGCGGGAAGACACTGAAAATCTTTCCCATCACGTCGGAAAGGAACAGCATCGGCGCAAAGGCGACGGCCGAGGTGAGAACGCCAAAAATCACCGGGATCGTCACCTGCTGCGTCCCCCGAATGGCGCCTCCCAGCCCGTCGCCCTCTCTGGCCTGCAGCGTGAAAATGTTCTCGCCCACGACGATGGCGTCATCCACGACAATGCCCAGCACCAGAATGAACGAAAACAGCGAGATCATATTGATCGACACATCAAGGACGGGCATCATCGCGATCGCGCCAAGAAACGAAACCGGAATGCCGATCGTTACCCAAAAAGCCAGCCGAAGGCGCAGAAACAGCGCCAGCACCGTAAAGACGAGGAGCAGTCCGCTGATGGCGTTGCGCAGGAGCAAATCCATGCGGCTCTCAAGAATGCGCGAGGTATCCTGCCAGGTCGTGAGGCTGATGCCCTGGGGCATCCTCGGGCGGGCTTGCTCCACATAACGGTAGATAGCCGCCGCGACGTCGAGGGCGCTTTGATCTCCCACGCGAAAGACCTGCACCATCACCGACGGCTTGCCGTCCAGTCGCGCCGCCTGGTCGGTGTCTTCAAAGCCATCGACGACACGCGCCACATCCGCCAAACGAAGACGGCTGCCGTCGGGACGCGTGAGCAGGGTAAGATCCTCAAACTCGCGTCCGCGGTAGGCCTGGCCCTTGGTTCGCAGCAGGATTTCTCCGGCGCCGGTCTTCACCGCGCCTCCGGGCAGGTCGATGGAGCCGTGACGAATCGCCTCGGCAATGAAGTCGAAGCTCAGAGAGTGCCGGCGCAGAGATTCCTCGGAGACTTCGACCGATATTTCATAGGGACGGACGCTCGAAAGCACGGCCTGTGATACCTCTGGCAGAGCCAGAATCTCGTCCCTCACCTGCTCTCCCAGCCGCTTAAGCGTCATCTCGCCGGTTTCGCCCGAGACGGAAAGATTGATGACCTGCCAGCCTGCGTTCAACTCCCGGACAATGGGCTTTTCGGCTTCTATCGGGAAGGTGTCGATCGCGTCGACGCGAGACTTCACGTCGTCCATGATTTGCCGGACGTCGTAGCCCGCGAGCACTTCCACCGTGACAACTCCGCTGCCTTCGGCGGCGATCGAGGTGATGCGTTTGATGCCGTCAAGACCCTGCACCGCCTCCTCAATGCGAACGCAAACGCCCTCTTCAACTTCCACCGGCGCCGCGCCGCGGTAGGCAACTTGGATCGTGATGATATCGAGCGAGAACTCGGGAAAGATCTCCTTCTTCACGCCACTCACGGAAAACAGACCCGCTCCGGCGATGATGATCATCAGCAGGTTGGCGGCAACGCCATTACGGGCAAACCAGGAAATGATACCTTTCACGCGCCGCCTCTTTCTGTTACTCGATTGATCATGGTGGCAGGTGGAATCTTCATTCGGCCCGGGAATCGCCGGTACTGGAAGTCCCGGTGCTGGAATTCTCGGTGGGAGCCACTCTCACTTTCATGCCGTCGACCGGTGCTTCGAGCGCTGACACGCAAACCCGCTCCCCAGCCTCAATGCCCGCCGTAACGAGGACACGGTCGTCTTCGAACCGCAGGATTTCGACCTCGCGAAACCGCAAACGATCTTGTCCGTCGACAATTAAGAATCGCTCTCCCGAACGCATGACCGCGCGCGGAAGCGCGACCACGTTCGAAACCCAGCGGCCCTCGATCTCAGCCCGCACAAACATGCCCACCGCCAGCGGAGGGCGTCCGCGCCGGCCCCCAGCTCCATACGGGTCGGCCACCTGGACGATCGCGTGCACCATGCGGGTGCGCGGATCGATTTCCGCCTCGGTGCGGACAATCTTCCCCTGCCAGGCATGCTCCCTCCCGGCGAAGGTAGCTCGCAGGGTTACCTTCGGACCCTGACCCCGGCTGCTTTCTCCGCGATAGGAGAGCGGCAAGCGGATGTAGGCCAGTTCGGCGTCTGGAATCGGAAGCCGAACTTCGGCGAAATCTATCGAATAGATGCGGGCTACCGGGACGCCGCGAGCAATGAACTGGCCAATGTCCACATTCTTTTGGCGAACGCGTCCGGCGTAGGGCGCCCTGACGACCGTCCGCTCGAGATCGTACTCAGCCTGCGCGAGCGCGGCTTCCGAGGCCGCCTTCGCCGCCGCGGCTTCCGCGATCTGAGGTTCGCGCAAGGTCAGCGCCGCGGGTTCGCCTTCCCCGAGACTCTCCCACTCTTTTCGCGCCAGACTCGCTTCCTGCTCTTCGGTAGCCAGCCGCAGTTCGGCTTGCGCCACCGCGGCCCTGGCCCGCACAATGGCCAGCTCGTATTCTCGAGGGTTGATCTTTAGCAGGATATCGTCCTTTTCAAAAAACCCTCCCGATGCCAGCGAGGGCGAGATCCACACCGTTCGGCCCGAGATTTCCGGCACAAGTTCGGTTTCGGTCCGCGGCGTGACGGTTCCTTCCGCCCTTACGGTGAGCCGCAAATTTCGCGGCTTCACATCGAGTACCCGCACCAGCGGAGGCGGAACGTCGGGAGCTTCCTTCTCTGGTTCCTGGCGAGCCTCGATCATCGTCCGAGCCGTAAAGGCTCCGGCGATCAGAACCAATAGGGGCAGAATGATCTTGAGGGCTGTTTTCATGAGTCTCCCTCTTGCTTGCGATCCTTGACGGTTGAGCTGGGTTGGGGATCCGCGGCGCTGCCCTCTTCAAAGCCTCCGCCCAGGGCCAAGTGCAGATTGACGCGGTTTTCAAGCCGCAACCGCCGCAGCGTGAGCCAGCGGCTTTCGGAATCGAGCGCCGCTCGCTGCGCGGTAAGAACGGTGATGATGTTCGCCAGCCCTTTGCGGTAGCGGTCTTCGGCCAAATTCTTGGCGGCGAGCGAGTGCTGGGTCGCCGCCTCCAGCGCCGCTTCCTGGCGGGCCAGCATCCGCTCGGCCGCTAGCGTGATCTCCACCTCGCCGTAGGCTCGCAGAACGGCGCTCTCATAGCGGGCGACCGCCTCCCGGACGACGGCTTCCTCGCGCTCGATCGCCGCCTTCAGCCGCCCGCGATTGTAGAGGGGCTGGGTGAGATTCGAAAGAAAGTTCCAGGCCAGTAAATTATGATTCAGCAGATCGCGAAGCTGAGCGCTGGCGGTTCCGAAACTGCTCGTCAAACTGATACGCGGGCGTAGCGCCGCCCGCGACTGCGAGAGCCGGGCGTCGGAAGCCAGCACGGCGCTCTCACCAGCGAGCAGGTCCGGCCGGCGGTGCACCAGCTCCGCCGGGAGCCCTTCTGGGACGTAGCGCGGCAGCGCTGGCAGATCGCTCGCAAGCGCGTACTCGCCGCTGGGATAGTCGCCGAGCAAGATCTCCAGTTGCCGCACCGCGGCGTCAAGCTGGGCCTCGCGCTGCCCGGCCAGGGCACTGGCGCGGTCCACCTCGGTGAGCGCCAGACGCAGGTCCAATGACGGACGCAGGCCCCGCTGGAATCGCTCACGCACCCGGCCGGCCGAAGTTTCGTAGCTCGCCAGCGTCGCCAGCGCCAGTTCCACCTGACGGCGCGCTTCCCTGGCCGCGAACCAGGCCTTAGCCACCTGGCCTGATAGCGACAACCTCGCGGCGCGGACCTCGGCCTGGCGAGCTTCGGTTGTGGCGAGCGCAGCTGCTTGAGCGTCGCTAATCCGTCCCCAAACGTCCAGCTCCCAGCTCAAGCCCAAGTTCACCCCGGCGCTATTAAACGTCGTCGAAAGCACTTTTCCTTCCCGGCCGGGAATCGGAAAGCCAACGAAGTTCTGACGCTGACGGCCGCTGGACAGATTCAGATCGATGTTGGGACGCAGAGCCACGCCGGCGATGCGCGCTTCGGCCTGAGCGGCATTGAGGCGCGCGGCGGCGGCCTTGAGGTCCTGGTTGTGCTCGAGGGCCGTCGCGATCGCCGAATCAAGCCCGGGATCTTCGAGGTAGTCCCACCAATGGCTCCCGCTCGTGCCGCTGACCGCCGAGCCGCCGGACCAATTTGCGGGCGTGCTCAGCGATGGCGGATGAACCGGCGGTTCGAACTTCCTAGCACAGCCGCTCAACAATAACGCCGCCAGGGCGAGCCAGATTCGTGAGCGGGTCACCAGAGCTCTTGAAGAAACCGGGGGCTGTTCGCCTCGCGCCGCATAGGGAACGCTTGGAACAGAGTTTACGCGGGCTGCTCCCAGATTTTCTCCTTGCGGGCCCGTCATGAGGAGGCCTCTCCCGTTTTCCCCGCGGGCGCCGACGGCCGCGGGGAACGTCCCGGAGCGGGCGCACTGAGGCCGGCCGCCGTAAAAAGCACCATGCGATCGATCACCTCTTCGACGTTGCTGGGATCACACAGGCCCCCCGAGATATGCCGTAATCGCTGGCTGTCGCACATCGTGTGAACCATCGCTCCGACGGCGAAGTGGATTCTCCAGAACAGATCGGCGCGGCTCAATGCAGGCAAAGCGCGATGGAGAGCGGCGGTAAAACGCTCGATGATCTCGCGAAAAAGCCGGTCGAAGATCGGCTCCAGATACTCACTCGTTTCGGTGAAGAAACGGCCGCAGATTCGCATGAACGTCTCCCCGCGTTCCGCTTCCTGGCTAAGCCGCAGCGCGGGATCGATCAGCGCCCGCAGTACATCTTCCACCTCTAGGGGACCGTCTCCAGCCCGCCGCTCACACTCGTCCAGCAGCCGGATTCTTTCCCGGTTCAAAGGCCCAATGCGGCGTTCGAAAACCGCTTCGACCAGCGCTTCCTTCGAACCGAAATGGTAGTGCACCGAGGCCAGATTGGCCCCCGCGTCGGAGGTGACCGTCCGTAGCGAGACTGCATCGATCCCCTTGGCCGCAAAGAGGGTCTCGGCCGCGTCCAGAATCTGCCGCTTGGTATCGCTGGGCATGTTAGAAATCAATCATACGATTGATTGATTCAAACGTATGACTTAATTCTAACTTGAAAATGAGCTGAAGGTCAACCTCATCGACTGCGGCGGCTGGTGCGGCAAGCGGGGGAGCGCGCGGCAAGCCTGTCGAGGGTGGTCGTGGTGGCGACGGTGGGCGAGCGATGGGCTTCATTCGGGCGGTGGTCGAGGAAATCACACCCTATCAGCAGCGGGTGGCGGAAGCCGGGTGGGCGCGCTGCACAGACCCGCTGCACACGGGCGTGCTGCACGGGCACACTGCACGGGCACCTTGGACCCGCTCGTTATAATGTGATGGGTTTCCGCGCAATGCCTGTACTGCTTCTCCACTACCACGAGATTTGGCTGAAAGGCGGCAATCGCAATTTTTTTATCCGCAAACTGAAACAGGCGATTGAACAATCGCTCAGCGATCTGCCCCTGCAGTCGGTGCGCCATCAGGACAACCGCATCATCGTTCGGCTCGGAGAGGGGAATGCGAACCCGGACTCGGCTCTCGAAGAGGCCATCTCCCGCATTCGCAAGATTCCCGGCATCGCCTACTTTGCCGTCGCCCGAGAGATCGAGCCAGTGAAAGCGGCGATTCTGGAAACAGGTTCCAGAGTGATGGCTGGTCTGGACTTTCATACCTACCGCGTGCGTGTCAAGCGCTCGGCAAAGAGTTTGCCCTTCGGCTCCCAGGAGATCGCCAGGGAACTGGGAGCCCGCATCGGCGAGGACGCCGTCGCCGCTGGCCGCGACGTCAGGGTGGACCTCGGCAACGCCGAGGCCACCTGCTATGTCGAGGTCACGCCCAACCGCGCGCTGCTGTTTACCGAGAAGATCCCGGGCGCCGGCGGCCTGCCACCGGCTACCGCGGGCAGACTCGTCTGCCTGCTCTCGGGAGGCTTTGATTCCGCCGTCGCCGCCTATAAAATCATCAAGCGCGGCGTTCGCTTGACCTTCGTGCACTTTTACGGCGATCCCTCGCGGCCTGGGGAAGAGAGCTCTCCGATTGCCCGCGAACTGGTTCGCGTCCTGACGCCGTATCAGGGAGTATCGCACCTCTATCTGGTACCGTTTTCGGACCTGCAGCGCGAGGTCGTCGCCTCGGCTCCGCAAGAGTTCCGGATCTTGATCTATCGCCGCCTGATGCTGCGCATCGCCGAGCGCATCGCTTTCCGGCGGCGCGCCCATGGCACGGTTACCGGCGACGCCATCGCGCAAGTCGCCTCCCAAACGCTGCAGAACATGGAGGCCGTTGACGCCGCCGCCTCCATGCCCATCTACCGCCCGCTGGTCGGCGACGACAAGCAGGACATTCTGGCCCTGGCGAAAGAGATCGGCACGTATGACATCTCGACGGAACCATTCACCGACTGCTGTCCGATGTTCATGCCCAAGAGCCCGCGGATCTTCTCGACCGTCGCCGAAGTCAACGAGGCCGAGTCGAACCTCGATATCTCCGAGATGGTGAAACGCGGTACGCGCGGGGCGCGTCGAGAGATCTACGAGTATGCCGGCGGCGAGGTGCACGAGCGAATTTCGGCGGCCGAGACCAACATCTCGTCCGCGAAGTCAGCGCCGGTCGCCGGATGATGCGGGAACGCGGCATGTCGGAGCCACACTCAAGGCACGGGCACTCTAGGCACGGGGCCGGGCAAGCCAGTCGCCCTGGAACCACGCCAGTGGCCGCGCGCGCCGCCAACGGGTTTGCGGCCGTGCTTGCCCTGTTGCTCGCCTGTTCTGGGTTCGCCGCCGAGAAGCAACCAGCCCCGCCCGCTAAGCTCACGATCGTTTCGGCTGAAATCCTCGACAGCGAGAACGGCTACCCGGTTCCCGCGGACAGTGTGTTCTTCCCCGGTGAGACCGTGCATCTGCGCTTCCGCGTCGATGGCTATGCACGAGGAGAATACGACCGGGTGAAACTCTCCTACCGGCTCGACTCGTTCGGGCCCGCCGGTAACCGTTTCGTCATGGCCGAAAGCGGAAAGATCGATACTGAGCTTGCTCCGCAGGATGAGAATTGGAAGCCGATTATTCGGCACTCCCCCGCGCTGCCGCACTATGCCGGTACCGGCGACTATCGGGTGGCGCTGCATGTCGTGGATGAACTCAGTCAGGCGAAAGCCGAGTATGAACTGCTGATCCATGTTCGCGGCGAAGACATCGAAGCGGCTAGCCGCCTGACGATCCGCAATTTCGCCCTCGCCAAGGTCGAAGGAGGCGCCGCAGTACCCGATGCCGTGTTCGAGCCGGGCAAGACGATCTATGGGTCGTTCTTCATCACCGGCTATCGGACCAGTCGCGACAACCGGTTCGAGATCGACGCGGAGCTGCGGTTCGTCAACGAGGACGGCAAGGTCCTGTTTCGGTTCGAACCCGACGGGGAAACCGGTTCTCCTTTCTATCCCCGCCTGTGGCTGCCGGGCAGCTTCAAACTAGAACTCGACAAGACCCTGCCGCCAGGAAACTATGCCCTGATCTTGAGGGTGAACGACAAGCTGGGGGAGGCGAACTACCAGACGCGCAAGTCCTTTCAGGTTCAGTAGCCCGCATTTCTCACCACCTGACGGCCGAAGCACGCGACAGGCCCGCCATTACTTCGTTGCGCTTGCTCGCCGTGCTCAACGTACTCTCAAGTACGCCTGTGCTCGTCAAGCGGCGCGCGCCTCGTACTGACGGGTCTCTCACGCGCTTCGCCCCTCCACTTCACCCGGCCACGTGGTGAGAAAAGCGGGCTAGTGTGCTGGCCGCGGACGGCTGGCGTCTCCATCTCGCTCCAGCGGTAGCCGCTTGGCTCCCGCCCAGGGGCTGCTACCGCAAGATCTCCGCCAGCCATGCCGCCGCGTCGCCCGGCTCGCTTCGGATCATGAGCCGGTCGCTAGCCTGGCGCGCATCATAGGCACGCCGCGCCGGTTGGAGTGTCCGCTCCAGGCGGCGCGGCTCCAGCCGCACATTGCGGCCATCTACCATGCCCTCGAGCAGCAACGGACGCGGAGCGATTGCGGCGGCCATGTCGGCAATGTCGCCCGCTTGAAGAATGCCGTGCACAATCACGTCCATCGGCGTGTATGTGATCGCGTCGTCTAGCACATGGAGGTATCCAGCCAAGCCGCCGCTCGCGGCCGCTGCTTGAAGGTCCTGTTCATAGAGGCCCGCCAGCAGAGCCAGGTGTGCGCCCAGCGGCTCGGCACGGTATTGCATTTCAGGCCCCCCGCCCGGTTCGACTTCGCTGGAAATGAGATCGGCCCGGTTTGGTGGTGCGAAACTGTCACCCCAGAGAGCGATTCGCCCAGCTCTCACTTCCCCGCGCGTTCGCAGATACGCCAATACGGTGCGCAGGTCCTTCAGCCGTGCCCCCAGCATCGACCCGCCCAGGTCGAACTCATGTTCGGCCGCGCTTCCGTCCTTGTCGGCCCGGTCAGGGCTCGGCGAAGTTTCTCCGGTTCCCCGCACATCGGGCAGACAGACCGACACGCCGGCTTCGATCAGTTTGCGGATCGCGGGCGCCCGGTCGCTAAGAAATCTCTCCTTGCCGCCCTGCGCAACCGCCACAACCACCGGCGCCGGACCAGGCGTCTTCGGCCGAATCCAAAGCAGCGGAACCTCAATGCCTTCTTCGACCCTCAGGCTAATGGCTTCCACATCGGCCGAGGACAACGACCGTTTCCAACTCGTCTCGGCTCTCGCCGGAAGAACCGGCGCGATGTCGCCAAGCCTGGCCTCCAAGTCCGATCGCAAACGGCTGAGCCGCTCGGCCGGAGCGAGCGTGCTCCTTGCCCCGCGAGCCGCCCGCAACTGCCCGGCTCCCAGGTCGCGGGCGATCTCATGCAGCTTGCGGCGCTCCAATCGGGCCGAGAGTTCCGGCGTGATGCTGAGCAACTCGTGATGAGGACGGCGGCGCGCGGCCTCCTGCTTTCTCGCCTCTTCGCGCAAGGGGTTCACCGACAGTCCGGAGTCGGGAAGGATCGCGAGATCCCGAGCCTCGGGAAGCGGCAGTCCAAACCAGCGCTTGAAGATCGCATAGAGCGGCGCGCGTTGTTGCGGTCCGATGCTGTAACAATGACTCACGCGTTCCATGCTCAACCGGATGAGTCCGTAGGCATGCGAACTCGCCAGGTGATCCAAGGCGTTGTAGAAACCCCAAACTTTCTGGGACCGCTTGAAACCATCGACCCACAACTCTGGATAGTCGGGCTCTTCCGCGCCCTCCCAGCCGAATTCGAACGCCCTCACGAACCGCCGCGGCGCCACCGACGCCGCGACCAGCCAGGGAGAAAACTGCTTCGCGATCTGCCCCGGCGAATCGCCGTGTACTCGAACATGCCCCTGGTCGTAGTTGAACGGAACCACAGCCGCGATGCGCTCGTCGAGCGCGGCGGCGACGCCCGCCGGCTCGCCGCCTCCGGCCACCGAGCCGAGCACGATCACCGGCCCGATATCCGGGCGCTCCTTGAGCAGATCGACCGAGCGAATGATGTCCCAGGCCGCCCAGCCGGA
Organism: Bryobacterales bacterium; assembly: GCA_965238045.1. GTDB lineage: Bacteria > Acidobacteriota > Terriglobia > Bryobacterales > UBA6623 > CBDEGU01. The sequence goes on from CBDEGU010000010.1 coordinate 40,597, forward strand.
ATAGCTTTCCCCGGCCAGGTAGAGCTGCTTGGTGAAGGTAAACCGCGACCCGATCCCTTGCCGATACGCTGTCGAAGTCTCGGCCCGCTCTCCGTATCCGGGACGCTCCATAATCAACACGGCGGCCCCGCCGCGCGCCCACAGCTCGCCCATGTCATGCAGCTCGCCCTGGGTCTTGGGATAGTGCTGACTGGGCACGATCACCATACCCGGCATTTTCTTGCCAGCCGCCGTCTTCAGAGCCTTAGCTGGCAAATACAGATTCGCCGCGACATAGAAGCCCGGACGGCTCTGAAACGCAAGGTTCTCAAGCCGGTACCCGTCGCCCTGGCGACGGGCCGTGACATGGACATCGAGAGGAGGCCGCTGGGGAGGAAATCGCCCGACCGACTGGCGCAACGCCTGGACGCGCAGATCGCGAAATCTCTCCCAGTCAGCGCGCGAGTGAACCTTCCGCCACGCACGCCTCTCCCGCCATACCGCTTCTCGAATTCGCCTTCGCTGCTGCCGCGCGAGCATCGAGCGAACGCCGTGATACCGCCGATAGGCCAGCGACCAGACGTGCGAGTCGAGCCCGGTCAGCTCTTTCGCCAGCCCCGTCAAGGGCGGTCGCCGAAAAGCGACACCCGATGCTCGCACTTGTCCCGGAGGCAGGTCGCTGAGAACCATCCCGCGATAGCGCGCCGAGCGATGGAACGAGTACGCGACGACAACGGGAAGCGCACTGACTTCGGCGGCCTCTCCCGGCCGGTCCGCTCGCCGCCGGACAAGAAGAACGCGCCAGCGGCTGGGAACCGCCGTCCCGTTCCCGGCCGACTCACCCGCGGGCTCACCAAGCGCCTCGGCGACTTGGTCGAGCGGTATGTGCATCTGCGCGGTCCAGCCGCCATGGTCGAGTTCGGTTCGCACGCCGATGTCCGCATTCCAGCCCGCCGATGCCCTCTTGCGGTGAGGTCCCTTGACGATGGCGTCTCGCAGCGCTCCGGCGGGGTTGAAGACGATTTCGGCGAGGGCGGAGCCGCTGGTCGCCAAATAAATCGCCACATGATCGTCCGAGGCCAGCCGCGCGTCGCGGCCTCCGCGGTTGGCCACCACCGGGTCCGGCTCGGTCATTCGCAGCAGCAGAGCCAGGCCGCGGCCATCGTGCATCCACTTCACGCGGGTCTCATAGCGCGGCGCGCGGGGGTAGGGCTCATTGCGAGCCAGTTCAAAATCCGCCGCCTCGCGCCAGGCCGGATCGTCCCAGTCGGCTCGCAGCTCCGGGAGCCGCGCCACGCGCCCTACCTCGAGCGAAGCTGCGGTGTTCCCAAGCAATGGAGGGCGATATCTTGGCGGATTCGATTCCGGGGGAAGCGAATCTCGGGACGGCAGCAGGGCCAAAGCCATCCGTTCGGAATCCGCTTCCTCGCCTGGGCCAAGGCGAGGCCACGACCAGCGAAGTTCGGGCGCCAGAGGGCGCCGGGAACGAATGCGTACAACCTGAAACCGCAGTGCCGACGGAAGAGTGCCCCCGCTCCCGGCTAGCAGCTTGAGAGGCACGGAAGCTTCGATGGTCCATCCCCGCCGGTTCACCTTGGCGGCAACCTGAATGGACGGGGTGTTGAGCGTCCGGCCATTTTTCTCCACACGATACGCACCGAAGGGACCGATCGCGATGCTCAGCTCCGCCAGCTCGCCCCTTGCGGTTCGATACGCCATCTGGAACCGCAGCCGGTCCTCGACCGGCGGCGAACCGGGGGCGTCGCGCTCCCAAACCGGGTTGCGGCCGAGCGATCGGGCAACGATCTTGCCGCCCGGTTCGGGCAGCCGGGCGGCAAGACAGAGATGCCACCCCGCCAGCCCAACCTGAAAGCTTCCGCCCAGCGCAGCCGGTACGCCCGGACCGGCCGGGACCAGCGCTTGAGAGCGCACGTCCCGCCAGAACGGGTCGCTTGGGTCACCGTCGATCGTGATAGGCTGTCGCGAGACTGGCACCTCAAGTCGAGAAGCCTGGGGCCGGGAAGATGGCCGACGAGCATCCTGCGCTGAGCCCGCTTGCGCCAGGCCGAGGCTCAGCAACAGCGCCACGGTGACACTCCGGTAATAGGTAGCCGCTATCGGGGCGCTTAGCCACTCGCGAGACGACATCCGGGAAACCTCCTAGCGACGGGAGCCGTAACACCACAAGAGGGCGGGCTCCCCGCCGCCAAACCGCGGGACTATTGTAGTATGAACCACTCGGGTAGCTCGGCTCTTAGTGGCGGAGATGCCGGGGCCAGATCGTCCTTGTCGCCGAGGACCCTCCCGTTGTTTTGGGCTTACCTGTAGTTGTCGTTCGAGGGTTGTCGCTCAGGGGTTGGGCTTCGCCGAGGGACGACCCGTTCGCCCTCCGGCCCTCGGTATCGACCCAATCCACCGTCAAGCACCGACAATAAGTACCGGTACGCTTGTACTGTTGACGGAACTATGATAGTATATGACCCTAGATGAACACCCTATGATATGTTGCAGTTTGTAGTTGTATACATGCAAGACATAACATTTCAGAACCAAAATGGGCGATTCTGGAGAGTGTCCCAATCGTAGTTGAGGGTTTGTAGGGCGGCGGCGTAAAAGAGCATTGTACTAGGCAGCCTTTGCTGCTGTGGCCTTGGCCGGATTGAGGATGGCGTCGAGCATCCACAGATCCTTGTAACCCATGATCTTGCGGAAGCTTTTCTCGGTATCGAGGAATGCAGCCGTGGCCCAGCGACACACCATGGCCGCGTCCTTCCAGCGGGTCACTCGCCGCGTTCTCCGCCGCACCCCGGCGTTAGGAGACTCGACGATGTTCGTCGTCGCCAGGCAGCGATGCAGCGACGGCGGCGCACCCAGGCGGTTGATGGTGAAACACTCCTCCATGCCTTCGCGCAAACTCACCGCCGCCTCGGGCCAGTCACCCTCGTACCACTGGGCTAGCTTCTCCAGCCGCGCTTGTCCATCTTGGGCTCCCAGCCGCCAGGCGGCCCGGATCGCCGCTTTGGCCTGATCGCGCTCGGCCTTAGGCAGCCGCTCGACGACATTGCGCAGCTTGTGAGCACGGCAGCGCTGCACCGGAACTTTGCCGAAGACCCGCCGCACCGCCGCCCGCAGGGCCTTCGATCCATCGAGCACGAAGAGCCTGTTTTTCTCCGTCGATACTCCCCGCTCGACCATGCCCCTCAGCAAGTCTTCGGCGGCGGCTGTGCTCTCAGTGGCGGCGTGCTGCAATCCCAGCACATGTTTGTTGCCCTGACGGTCTACGCCCACCGCTGCAAGCACTACATGATCTGCGAAGATCAAACCGTCCACGTAGATCACCAGCAGATCCAACTCATCCAGGCGCCGCGTGAGCACTTCGTCGATGCTCTTTTCGGCGGCCTCGACTGCCTCCCGGCTGACGGCGGATTTCGACACCCCGGCCGTGCCGGCCATTGCGCCAATCACCCCGGCATAGTTGCGCGTCGAGACGCCCTTCATCAGAATGTCGAGCATGCGCGCGCCGAGGCGTTCGTCGTCCTGCATCGCTTCGTAAGCGGGCACTTTGACCTCGCCGCCGGAGCGTTTGCGCAGTCTGGGTTTGCTGACGCGCAGTTTGCGGTTGCTGAGCTTGACGCGACCGGGCTGGCGGCCCCAGCGGACCACATCGCCGCGGCGCTTCTTGCCGGGCTGGGAAAGTTTTCCACCGGTAACTTGCTGCGCCGACAGTTCCAGCACGGCTTGAATGGCGGCGCGGCCGGTGACGTCGATAACCTCGTCGACGGCTCCGCGGCACTGCTCGACCAGTTCAACCAAGGGCAGCATGAGTTGGGAGTTTTGGCTGAGCAGGCGGGTGAGGTCGTTGGGGCTGACTGGCTGTTGCTTCGCGGAATCCAGAATGTGATATCGTTTCTTCACGGCGGTTCTCCTTTGTGGTGAAAGGTTTGCTCGATTCTCTCAGAGAACCGGGCTTGAGAACCGCCGCCCTTCCACCTTCAACTAGATTCGGGACAATCTCCGATTCTGTCTCAGATAGAGGGGCGCGCTACGTTCCCCGGAACGACAAGCCCGTGTCGGGCCAGGTTCATATTGTCTCTCGGGATGCGAGCGGATTGGAGCGCATCGCAGCCGCGCGGCTCGTGGATGTCAGCGGCTTTGGCGTGGAAATCGAAATGGAGAGCCCCCTCGATAAGAATTTGCGCGTCACCGTCGCGAATCTTGGTGATCGCGATGGACTCAGCGAGAGGATCGCCCAGGTTATGCACTGCCGCTTTTTCGGACAGGGGATCTATCGCATCGGACTGGCCTTCGAGGCCCAAGAACAGCCGGCCAAGACGCGCTCCCCCGGCGTAGCGGCGGAACAAGAGAAGTCACCCAGCGAGGACACAGCCGCAGATGACATAGCCGCCGAGGACACGGAGTTTGGCGACTATTACGAAGTTCTGCAAGTCAGCCCCCTGGCCCATCCCGACACCATTCAGCGTGTCTACCAGCTGCTTGCCCAGCGATATCATCCCGACAACGCTAGCACGGGCAGCGCGGAGCTCTTCCACAATCTGTTGGAGGCATACCGCGTTTTGAGTGATCCGGAACAGCGCGCCGCCTACGATACACGATATTCCGAGCAAAAGGAGTTGCGCTGGCAAGTTTTCGCCGGGTCGGCGGACGAAGGTGACGACGATTACCGGATTCGCATGGCGATTCTCTCGGCCCTCTACCTGGTTCGCCGCACCCAACCTGACGAGCCGGGCATGCGGGCTGGGGAGCTAGAGAGCCTGCTCGGCTGTCCCCCCGAGCATCTTGAATTCAGTCTCTGGTATTTGTTCCAAAGAGGTCTCATCTCTCGGGCCGAGAACGGACGCCTCTCGATCACCCCCGACGGTGTGGACGCCTCGCTGGATTCTGGAGAGCCCCTCGAAGATGACGCGCTGAGCGTGGCGGGCGACGGCGCGGCGCACGAAAGCAACACCTAGCCCCAATACTCTTCACTTAGTGTATTATCCTAATGCATCTGGAGAAGCCGATGCGGCCTCGGGGCAGTGGGCCGCGGGGGAGATTGTCCCGAATCTAGTTGAAGGTGGAAGGGCGACGGTTCTCAAGCCCGGTTCTCTGAGAGAATCGAGCAAACCTTTCACCACAAAGGAGAACCGCCGTGAAGAAACGATATCACATTCTGGATTCCGCGAAGCAACAGCCAGTCAGCCCCAACGACCTCACCCGCCTGCTCAGCCAAAACTCCCAACTCATGCTGCCCTTGGTTGAACTGGTCGAGCAGTGCCGCGGAGCCGTCGACGAGGTTATCGACGTCACCGGCCGCGCCGCCATTCAAGCCGTGCTGGAACTGTCGGCGCAGCAAGTTACCGGTGGAAAACTTTCCCAGCCCGGCAAGAAGCGCCGCGGCGATGTGGTCCGCTGGGGCCGCCAGCCCGGTCGCGTCAAGCTCAGCAACCGCAAACTGCGCGTCAGCAAACCCAGACTGCGCAAACGCTCCGGCGGCGAGGTCAAAGTGCCCGCTTACGAGGCGATGCAGGACGACGAACGCCTCGGCGCGCGCATGCTCGACATTCTGATGAAGGGCGTCTCGACGCGCAACTATGCCGGGGTGATTGGCGCAATGGCCGGCACGGCCGGGGTGTCGAAATCCGCCGTCAGCCGGGAGGCAGTCGAGGCCGCCGAAAAGAGCATCGACGAAGTGCTCACGCGGCGCCTGGATGAGTTGGATCTGCTGGTGATCTACGTGGACGGTTTGATCTTCGCAGATCATGTAGTGCTTGCAGCGGTGGGCGTAGACCGTCAGGGCAACAAACATGTGCTGGGATTGCAGCACGCCGCCACTGAGAGCACAGCCGCCGCCGAAGACTTGCTGAGGGGCATGGTCGAGCGGGGAGTATCGACGGAGAAAAACAGGCTCTTCGTGCTCGATGGATCGAAGGCCCTGCGGGCGGCGGTGCGGCGGGTCTTCGGCAAAGTTCCGGTGCAGCGCTGCCGTGCTCACAAGCTGCGCAATGTCGTCGAGCGGCTGCCTAAGGCCGAGCGCGATCAGGCCAAAGCGGCGATCCGGGCCGCCTGGCGGCTGGGAGCCCAAGATGGACAAGCGCGGCTGGAGAAGCTAGCCCAGTGGTACGAGGGTGACTGGCCCGAGGCGGCGGTGAGTTTGCGCGAAGGCATGGAGGAGTGTTTCACCATCAACCGCCTGGGTGCGCCGCCGTCGCTGCATCGCTGCCTGGCGACGACGAACATCGTCGAGTCTCCTAACGCCGGGGTGCGGCGGAGAACGCGGCGAGTGACCCGCTGGAAGGACGCGGCCATGGTGTGTCGCTGGGCCACGGCTGCATTCCTCGATACCGAGAAAAGCTTCCGCAAGATCATGGGTTACAAGGATCTGTGGATGCTCGACGCCATCCTCAATCCGGCCAAGGCCACAGCAGCAAAGGCTGCCTAGTACAATGCTCTTTTACGCCGCCGCCCTACAAACCCTCAACTACGATTGGGACACTCTCCCGCGGGGCCGCATCTTGTAGCTGCTCATCTTGCGCTTGACCCCGCGTGGCCGCCGCATGCCGCGGCTCGATTTCACGCGTTCGTCAAGCAACTCGCTCAATACCGCCTCATGAAACGCGCTTTTGTCCCGAGGGGGGCATAGCGACCGCTTGGGTCATCTTGCGCCGTACCACCCGCACCGCATGCAGATACGAGAGCCGGTCGGGGTCCCGGTCGACGCGCAGGGCCGCTTCGTGCATCAACCCGCGAATGGCGAAATGCGCCATCAATAGCCCGTAAAACTCCTGCCGCACCAGCTCCGGCGTCTTGCTGCGCAGCACGATGCGCGCCCCGCGCAAATGCGTCTTAAGCTCGTCCAGGGCGCTTTCGATTTTCCAGCGCTCGCCATACAGCGCCGCCAGTTCTTGGGCCGGCGCCTCCCGCGGATCCAGGATCGTCGTCACCAGGCGATAGAACTCCTCGGCCCCTTCGATGCCTTCCAGAACATATTCGATGACGCGCACCTCGATCGGCGAGCGCCCTTGGCGCCGGTCCCTTTCCGAGGCGTACAGCGCACCGCGGTAGGAGCCGTCGGCGAAGCGCTCGGCCACTTCCAAACGCAAATGTTTCTTGGCCCTCCACAGCATCTGGGCCCCCGTTTCGCTGGCTTGCCGCCAGAGCTGGTAGCCGAGAAAGTTGCGGCCGGCCAAGCAAAGCATGTCCTTTTCCAGAGCCGGCAACACCTCCTTGGTAAGCGTGATCTCGCCCGTTGCATACGGACCCATGCGGCTGCCAAAGAGCACATGCGTGCCGTTTTCCAGCAACGAGACGAAACGCAACTGAGGAAACGCGCTCCCCCCTCGGGAGGCGCCCGGATACCCGAACGCCTCCCGGTTGGCGGCCTGATCGGCGACATCGAGCGTCGAGCCGTCGAGCGACACCAGCCGCCAGTTTCGATAAAAGGACCCGCGTGTCTTCTTTGTCGCCAAGGGCCGCACCAGCTCGTCGTGCAGCTTCTCGAGCGGTTCGGCGCCGAGCCGCGAGCGAGCCTGCGAGATCCCCGCATCCCCCACCAATCTCGGCGGCGCCCCCACTTCCGAGAGCCAGTCCAAACCTTCCAGCAAGCAACGCAGCACCTCGCGGTAGGACGACTGCATATACAGCGCCAGCGCGATCACGTAATAGACGACCACGTGCGCCGGCAGGTCGCGCTGCCGGCGAGAAGTCTTGCCGCTCTGGCGCAAGACGCGATCGACGGCCGGGCGCGGAAACCATCGCGCGATCACCCCCAAGCTGATAAAGTCGGTAATACGACTGCCGGGTGGCAGCACTCCTAAGGTTCGAGCCATCCTGGGCCTCCTGTTCTTCTAGAACAGTTTGCCACACTTTATCTATTAAGTGAAGAGTATTGATCCTAGCCCGGCGCCGTCGCGTCTCCGACACATCTGCATCATTTTGAGGCATGCTCCCCTAATTACTCCGCAACCCGGCAGCGCTCCGCCGCGCGTTTTGGGGGATACTCTTAGCATGTGAATGAACGGCACGCGCTAGCCCGCGGGACGGGCAGGCGGCCAAGGAGTCAACATGCACATCGATCGAAGGGACTTTCTGGCGGGCGCGGCGGGCCTGGGCTCCGGCTCGCTGTTCGGATGCGGCCCGCCGGATTCCGATACCAGCAGCAGCGACCTCACCGCCGAGAACGCCAGCTTCGAGACCGCGCGCGAAGCTTTCCCGTGGGCCCAACAGCAGACCTATCTCAACAACGCCGGACGGCACCCCTGCGGCATTCACGCTGTCGAAGCCTCGCGGCGATACCTCGAATCCATTCTTGAAGGTCCTGGAGAGGAACGGCGAGGCTTCGGGTCGCCGAGACTGAAGGAAGTCAAGTCTCTCTACGGCGAATTGATCCACGCCGAACCCGAGGAGATTGTTTTCGTCCAGAGCACGCTGGTTGGCGAGAATCTGGTGGCGCTTGGTCTCGGACTGCATTCGGGCAAGGGCAATGTCGTTACGGACGAGCTGCACTACCACGGCGGGGCCTACATCTATCGCAGGCTGCAAGCGGCGGGCCTCGAACTGCGCGTCATCAAGCAGAAAGATTGGCAGGTTCCGGTCGAAGAATACGAGCGCGTGATTGACGACGACACCAAGCTTGTCGCGATGACGCTGGTTTCCAACATTAACGGCTACTTGTTCGATTCGAAAGCCGTGAGCGACATCGCGCACGCGCACGGCGCGTATCTCTACGCCGACGTCGTCCAGGCCGCCGGCTGCATCCCGCTGGATGTACGCGCCATGGGCATCGACTTCTGTTCGGCCTCCACCTACAAGTGGCTGATGGGACTGCGGGGCATGGGCTTGTTTTATGTCCGGGAAGAGTTGCAAGGCGATGTGCTCAAGCCCATGATGTACGGGGACAAACAGTACGACGATTTTCAGTATCACTATTTCCCGGGCAGTCCTCCTGGAGATGAGGGCATCAGTCTTACGGAGAGGACCGGTGGCGCGATGTATGAGGTGGGCAATGTGGCGAGCATCGCCGGACCGGCGCAAGAGCAGGCGCTGAAATACATTTTGAAGCTGGGTGTTGACAATATTCTGGCGCACGCCAAGCCGCTTTGCGAGCGGCTGATCGAGGAGCTTCCGCGTTTAGGATATCCCTCGATAACGCCGGCTGGCTCGCCGACGCCCATCGCGGCATTTCTGGTGGACAACCCGGAGGAAACCCAAACGAAGCTGAAGAAAGCGAATGTCGTCGCCAAGGTCAAGTGGCGCCAGATGCGCATTTCGCCCTCTGTCTTCAACGCGGATGAAGATATTGACCGATTGCTGGATGCGCTATCCTAGCAGTCCTCCGCGGATGCAAACCCCGCTTAGGGGTCAACCTTTCACAGGAATCGAGAGAGTCATCATGAAGAAACTCATTGCCGCTGTCGCCGTGCTGCTGTCGTTCGCCGTCACGGTTCCCCTGCTCGCGCAGTTCCCGGCCAAAGGCTCGTTCGCCGGCGGGTACATGTACAGCTTCTACGTTCCACCGACTTCGAGCACGCCTTGGCGGCCGGCGTGGTCGCCTGACGGCAAGGAGATCATGTTCTCGATGTCGGGCTCGTTGTGGAAGATCCGCGCCGGCGAAACGACGGCGTACGAGCTGACCAATAGCACCGGCTATGATTCCGCCCCCGCCTGGTCGCCCGACGGACGCTGGGTCGCCTATACGAACGAAGACCAGCAGGGAGTTAACTTGCGATTGCTCAATGTCGCGACGGGCGAAACCGAGCCCATCACTAGCGGCGACCGTCTCACGCTCGATCCGGTTTGGTCGCCCGACGGCAGCACGCTCGCCTACACGCGCAATGAGCCTGTTGGCCGCTACCACGTCTATGCACGTTCGTTCGACAATGGCTCGTTCGGCGAGCCGCGGCGCATCACCGAACCCAATAGTTTCGGCCGCTCCCGCCTCTACTTCGGCGCGAACGATGACCATATTCAGCCGACGTTTTCGCCCGACGGCAAGGAGATCATTTTAGTCTCGAACCGGGGCATCACGCTGGGTTCGGGGGCCGTGTGGCGGGCGCCGTTCGAGGCCGACGCCATGTCGAAAGCGAAACGCATCCTGCGAGAGGAGACTCTCTATCGCACCAAGCCGCAATGGTCGCCCGACGGCGCGCGCATTCTCTACTCTTCCCATCGCGGAAGCCAGTACGACAATCTCTACCTGCTGCCGGCCGAAGGCGGCGAGCCGTATCAGATCACGCGAGATGACTGGGACCATTTCGATCCGGCCTGGTCGCCGGACGGCGAGTGGATCGTCTATGTGTCCAATGAGCATGGACTCAGCGATCTCCGGCTGCTGAAAACGTTTGGCGGGCTGGAGAAGAAGATCGAAATTCGCCGCCGCGTCTACCGCCGTCCGATGGGCAAGCTCAAAGTGATTGTCAAGGACGCGGCGACCGGCAAGCCGACGGAATCGCGTATCCACATGAGGGCGGCGGACGGCAAGACGTACGCCCCTGCGAACGCCTATCACCGGGTCTCGGGACGCGCTTCCCGCAACGAGTTCTTTCACGCCGAGGGAGAGTTTACCGTCGATGTGCCGGTCGGCGATCTGGTTCTCGAAGCGGTCAAGGGAATCGAATACTGGCCCTCGCGGGGCAACTTCTACGTTCATCCCAAAGGCGTTACGATCGTCGAGCTTACGCTCCGGCGCATGACGGACATGAATGCCCTGGGCTGGTGGAGCGGCAGCGACCACGTTCATATGAATTACGGCGGCAATCTCCACAACACGCCGGAATACATGATGTTTGAAGCGCGCGCCGAGGATCTCGACCACATCGGCTGGAAGATCGCTAACAAGGACAACCGTGTGTTCGACACGCAATATTTTCAGGGGCCGGTTTACAAGTTGTCGAATGGCGAGGAGCTGGTCTCGATCGGCGAGGAATACCGTCCGGCCTGGTACGGGCACATCAACTTCATCAATCTGACCAAACACCTGATCGTGCCCTTCAGCCTGGCCTATGAGGACACGGCGATCGTAAGCCTTTACCCGAGCAACACCGACATGTTCCGGCTCGCCCGCAAGCAAGGCGCCATCGGCGGACATGTACATCCGTTTGGGTCGGACCCTTCGATGAAATCCGCGTACCGGGTCGCGCAGACCTATCCGGTCGACGCGGCGCTGGAATCGTTCGAGTACCTGGAAGTTCTTACCAGCGCCGGCCACTACACCAATACGTCGAAGGTCTGGCACCGCTCACTGAATTGCGGTTTCAAGGTCACGGCGTCGGCTGGCGAGGACTCGATTCTCAACCTCACGGCGACGTCGATTCTGGGATCGAGCCGTGTCTACGCCTATCTCGGCGACAAGCTTGATTTCGGCCGCTGGGTCGAGGCCTTGCGCAACGGAAATACTTTTGTCACCAATGGCCCGCTGATTCAGTTCGAGGTCAACGGTGAAATGCCTGGCGGCGAAGTTCATCTGCCTGCCGGCGGCGGTTCGGTGGAGGTGATGGCCACGCTCGAATCGATTGTTCCGGTCGAGAAATTCGAGATCATTTTTAATGGGGACGTTGCCGAATCAATCTCGCTGGAGAAGGACAAACAGAAGGCTACTTTCCGCGGGCGGCTTGAGGTCAAGAAAAGCGGCTGGTACACGCTGCGGGCGATCGGAAGCGGCATCCAGCACCCGATCGACGACAAATATCCGGTCGCCGAAACGAGTCCCGTCTATGTTTACGTGGGGGACAAGCCGATCCGCTCGAAAGAAGACGCGGAGTACTTCATCGAGTGGATCGACAACATCACCAAACTATGGGACGAGAACCCGTATTGGCGCTCGGCGGCTGAGAAGAAGCACGTGCTGGATCAGTTCGCGGAAGCACGAGCGATCTACGTGCGGCGGGCGCAAGAAGCCGAGTAGCCGCGAAGCCGGGTAAGGGGGGAGGACTTACATCGGCCGGCCGGCGGAATGCACGGGCTTGGTGAGTGCCCGCCGGTGCAGTTCGCGCCACTGGCGGCTGCCGTCGTCGGGAATCGTCTCCATGTGGATTCCCCGCGGGAACACGGGCAGGCGCCCTTGCTCGAAATCCTTGTAGTAGGTCTGCGCGACAGCGTAGTAGCTTGTCGCTCCCGAGGGCCAGCGAATGGCGTGCAGCAGGCCGGGCGGCGGATAGGGGTTCTCGGTGATGCGCTCACTACGGTAGCGCTCGATTGCATTCTCGTCCAGCTCGTAGCCAAGCCCCGGAGCTTCGGGAATGGCGGCCGAGCCATTCTCCACCAGGATGCCGGGCTTGATGAGCGGGTGCTCGTAGATCTGATGGCAGTCGATCGCCGGCCAGCGGGCATGGCTCAATACCGCCGCGTAGTGAAGCGCGTGGGCGGCTGTGATTCCGGTGCCGACGTTCTGCAGCCAAAACGGCACGCCCGCGCCGGCGGCGATGGCGCCTTGCCGCAGCACGTTATTCGTGCCGTAGCCGATGATGAGCACGTCGCAGACTTCCTCGCGCAGCGCGGTCATGATCGGCGGGTCGCCGTAGTGCATCGCGATCGGCACGCGGGTCTTGCTTCGCAGTTTGCGGTTGCCTTCGATGTCGCTTTGCGGAATGGGCGTCTCGTAGGCACCGATGTGGTGGTACTTCTCAAGTTCGATGCAATAGGGAACGGCGCGGGCGGCGTCGAGGAGCATACGGTTGAAATCGAAATCAATCTTGAAATGCGCGGGCAGGGTCTTCGTTAGCACGCGGCACTGCTCATCGAGATCAAACCAGGGGCGCGCCTTGGCCTTGAGATCGGTGTAGCCCCGCGAGAGGGCGAGCTTGCATTCACTAACCCAGTCGGCGGCCGGCATGTCGATCACCCACCAGCTCATGAAGGCGCGGTCCCGGCGCCGGCGTCCCAGCAAGCGGTGAATCGGTACGTCGTTGGCCTTGGCTACGGCGTCAAATAGCGCATACTGCAGACCGGTTCCATGCGAGTCGTCCCACATCAGCTCGGCGGCGTTGCGGCCGATCACCTTGCTTTCGTCGCCGCTGTTTTCGAGGAAGTACTGAATGTTCTCGCCGATGCCAGAGACGCCGCACTTGAGGTGGACTTTGCAGATCTCTATATGCTTCCAATTCCCCGACCGGTTGCGCTCCATGTGGGGGCGCGGAACATCGCGGAAGGGCACAGTGAGGGTGGTGCGTTCGACCTTCGTGACCGTCGTGTCGAGCGGGCCGGTGAGGGCCGGAGCCGAAGCGCGAGCGGCCACACCGGCGCGGGCCAGCGGGGCCGTCATGGCCAGTGCGCCCGCCGCCGCGGACGCTTGGAGTAACTCTCGCCGTGCTGCTAGTTTTTTCATAACGGCTACATCGGGCGTCCGGCCAGGTGGACACCTCCGCTTTGGGCCTTGGCGTTCATGTCCTTCCACTCCTTGCCGCCGTCGTTTTTCACCTCTTCCATGTAGACGCCGCGCGGAAATACAGGCAACTTCCCGGTCGTGAAATCCGCCCGGAACTCATCGGCGTTGCGATAGTAGCTCGTCGCCCCGGAAGGCCAGCGGATGGCGTAGAGCCGGTTGGGCCGCGGCCGCTCGGGAATACGCTCGATGCGGTACTTCGCCAGCGCGTCTTCATCGAGTTCATAGCCGAGACCGGGGCCCTCGGGAATCACTGCCGAACCGTTCGCTAGCTTGATCACCGGACGCACCATATCGGAAACAAACATGTGATTCAAATTGATCGAGGGCCAGCGCGCATGCGTCAGGACCGCCGCCTTGTGCATCGCCCACACCGCGGTTACGCCGCTGCCGGTGAGTTGCAGCCAAAACGGCTTGCTCGCCATCGCCGCGATCGCCCCGTTTTCCATCACGCGGCTCGCGCCTCCGCCGATAACAAAACCGTCGCAAACTTCCTCGCGTAGCGCCGTCATGATCGGCGGCGAGCCATAGTGCATTGCGATCGGGATGCGGGTCTTGGTTCGAAGCAGTTTATTCCCCTCGACATCGGCCTGGGGGATGGGCGTTTCCCAGATATCGATATTGTGGAACTGCTCTAGCTCGACCAGATAGGGGGCGGCGTGGCCGCTATCGAGCAGCGTGGAGTTAAAGTCGAAATCGATGGCGAAGTGTTTCGGCAGAGTCGGTGTCAAGACTTTGCACTGCTCAATGAGGTCCATCCAGGGACGCGCTTTCCCCTTGAATGCGGTGTAGCCCTTGGAGACGGCCTCTTTGCATTCGAGCGCCCAGTCCTCGGGGTTCATGTCCACGGCCCACCAGCTCATGAAGGCGCGGTTGCGCACCTGGCGTCCAAGCAGTGCATGAACCGGCACGTCATTCGACTTGGCAACCGCGTCGAACAGGGCCATTTGGACGCCTGTGCCTACCGAGTCATCCCACATGGTTTCGGCGGCGCTCTTGCCGACGACGCGCTTGCGGGCGTCGCGTCCCATGCTGCCTTCGCCGAAGCCGGTGACGCCATTCGCCAAGTGCACCTTGTAGATCTGCTTGAAGCGCCTGCCCTCGTGGGCGAACTCGCGATACTGATGGCGCTTGGGGACGGGCTTGAACGGCAGGTCGATGAAGATCTGCTCGACCTTCTTCACCGTCATGTTCGAGTTGCCCACCACCGCGGGGGCCGCTGCGGCCGCGGAGGTGCTGGCCGCCAGCGGTATGCCCGCCAGCGGTATGCCTGCCACCATGGAACTGGCGCCGGCCACGGCACAATTACGAAACCATTTGCGTCGAGAGATTCTGGTTGACACGGTTGCACCTCCGATGTCTTCTGACGAAGTCTTTCTCGCCGGAAAAAACGATGTTTTTCGCGCCGATCACGCCGTCGTCAGAATTGTACCTCACTGGACGGGAACTCGACTGGACGGGAACTCGGGCACGGGCTCGCAAAGGGCCCCGCCGCTGGGTGCGAGGCCCCAGGGCACTCAGCTAGAGGTCAATCCGGTAGTAGATGCCGTCGGGCGCGCCTAGCTCATCGGTGTAGCTGTCCTTCAGGTGTTCCCTTTCGTAGGCAACGAGCTTTCGGTTCATGTGGAGCATGGCGGCGGCCATCCCCAGGCGGTTGCGCCCGGTGATGTAGAGGTAGCCCATCTGGCGCGCTCCGGCGACTTGCCGCTGTTTGAGTTCCCAGCCGATGCAGCGACTTCTGTGCCGCGCCACCACGGCCAGGTCGGCGGCATACATCGTGGTCGAGTGGTTCCACTCCGGATCATCCCGCGCCCATGGCAGATCTGGGAACATTTCGAGCCGCGCGCCCAAACAGATGCCCAGCAACTGATCGTTCTCGATCATGATGAGTGAGAGCGACCGCGAGTCGGCCATCAGGCGTTCGAAGTATTCTTCGGTTTCTCGGCGCTCGGGTTCGAAGGCCTCTTCCTCCAGTTGCATGATCTGGCTGGCGTAGCGCGGCCAGTCGTCAAAACTCAGTGATTTGATTCGGCGTGACATCGGCATCCCGGATCGCAGGAACCTGGTATCACGGATCGCAAGAACCTGACCCAGAGAAAATCTTACCATCCAGTTCGAGGCTGACCGCAGGGACGGGATGTTCTATCCTCGGGGCTTCGTGGCCGCGGGCTGTGCGCCGGCTGTGGGCGCACTGGGCTCGGACCGCGCTGTTTACATCTAGTTCGCTGGTCATGCAAGATGGAGTTGGATGTCGTACGCGAATCTGCTATTCGAAGTGAGCGACGGGATCGCGCTCGTTACGGTAAACCGTCCCGCGAAACTGAATCCTCTGAACCGGGAAACGGTGAGAGCCATCGGTGAGTGCTTTCGCGACATCGCGGCTGACGATTCGGTGAAGGCCGTCATTTTGACCGGGGCCGGCGAAAAAGCCTTTGTCGCCGGAGCCGACATTCATGAGCTTGAGCACCTCGGCGCGATCGAGGGACGCGAATTCGGCATGCACGGCCAGCGGGTGTTTTCAGAAATCGAGCATCTTCGAAAGCCCGTGATCGCCGCCATCAACGGATGGGCGCTAGGCGGCGGGCTGGAGCTGGCCATGGCATGCCACATCCGCATTGCCTCGCCGAACGCGAAACTCGGCCAGCCGGAAGTCAAGCTGGGCATCGTGCCCGGCCACGGCGGAACGCAGCGGCTGCCGCGTCTGGTGGGCAAGGGACGGGCCTTGGAGATGATTCTCACCGGCGATCCGATCTCCGCCGAGGAGGCCCATCGCATCGGATTGGTCAATCGCGTCGTGCCGGCCGGGGACCTGATTGCCGAAGCCCGCTCGATTGCCGCTAAAATACTAGAGAACGGGCCGGTTGCCGTGGCGCTCTGTCTCGACGCGGTTCACCGCGGGATGGAGATGCCGCTCGAAGAAGCCCTCGCCTGGGAGGCTGCGCAGTTCGGTTTGAGTTGCGCCACCGAGGACATCCGCGAAGGGACCCGGGCGTTTCTCGATAAACGAAAGGCTCGCTTCAAGGGCTGCTGATTCATGCGAAGGAAGCAAGAGCATTACCAGTCGATCGAGGGTGAGCTGGCCGCCCAGGGTCTTCGTTTCGGCGTGGTCGTAAGCCGCTTTAATAGTTTCATTACCGACCGCTTGCTCAGCGGCGCGATCGACGCTCTCAGCAGAATGGGCGCCGCCTCCGATGCCATCGACGTGGCGCGCGTTCCCGGCTCGCTCGAGATTCCGGTCGCCGCCGGCGAGATGGCCAGGAGCGGGCGCTATGATGCGGTGATCTGTTTGGGCGCCGTGATACGAGGTGATACGCCGCATTTCGACTACGTCGCCTCGGAAACCTCCCGCGGCATCGCCGCCGCGGGACGTGAAACCGGCGTGCCGGTCATCTTCGGCGTTCTCACCTGCCATACGCTGGAACAGGCGATTGATCGCGCCGGAGCCAAGGGCGGCAACAAGGGCTTTGACGCGGCGATGACCGCGATCGAAACGGCGAACCTTCTGAAAGAGTTGCGATCCGCCGTGGAAGCGACAAAGTAAAATGCCTTCCCGCCATCGTTCCCGTGAATGCGCCGTGCAGATGATCTATCAATGGGACATCACGGGCACATCTCCCGAGCAAGTGATGGGGGCGTACTGGGGAAGCCTGTCAAAAGGCGATGACGGTGTGGTGGCGGAAAGCGATCCGTTCGCCAATCGTCTGCTCGAAGGGGTTTCTAGCGGGATCAAGGAAGTTGACGAGCTGATCCGAAAACATTCCGCTCATTGGCGGCTCGAACGCATGGCCGTGGTGGACCGCAGCATTCTGCGCATGGCGGTGTACGAAATGCTTTCGACGCCCGAACTGGGGCCAGTGGTCATCAACGAGGCGATTGAAATCGGCCGCAGGTTTTCCGGCCAAGAATCGGTTCCGTTTCTCAATGGCGTGCTCGATGCCGTGCGGAAGTCGCTCCAGCCCAACCCCAGCGGACTGGCCAAACAACCTGCCGGCTGAGGCGGGCGCGGCACGGCGCACCGCGCTTCATGGCACAAGTTCACTGCACCGCCACCGAACCGACCGCGTTTGGGTCGAGCCGGATCTCTCCAAAGGCGCTCTCGTACTGAGCGACATTCTGCTGCAAGACTCCCAACAGAGCTTTCGCCTGCTGCGGGCTGAGGTAGATCCCCTGGAAACTCTGGATGTCCACCTCCTCGGGCCTCGTCTGATGAAGGGTTCCGAATTGAATGAAGAAATCCCAGAGGTTGACTCGCACCTGTACGCTGTTGGCGTAGTTTTCCCGGTAGTCCGTGGTCTTCTTTAAGTTGATCTTGGCCTGTTTCTTTTCGGGCATTGCTCTCATGCTTGCGTACCGGGGAGCGCCGAGTCAATGCCGCCGCCAGAGTGGGCCGAAGAGAGAGCTACGGCCGAAGCTATTGCTTCGCTGGCTCCTGGGAAGGAGAGTCCCGGCCGGGCACCTCTTTATCGTCGAAGGAGACGTCGGAGTCGGTGTTAAAGATAAACGACTCGCTCGAAAACTTTCGGTAGTTGCGGAACTCGATCTTGTTCCAGGTGCAGTGCGTCGAACTACGGAAGCAGGACAAGATGGATGAGTAGGCGGGCAGCAGATGCTCTTGCGAGCCGATCCGGACCATCGCGTAATCAATGGTCAGCTCCATCGTGTCGAGGGGAAACCCAAGCGGAAGATTCAGGGCTTGCATTTCGATCCGGACCAGCCGCTGCGTCGCTTCGTCGACCCAGACCGATCCCTTGTACTCGGGCACGTACGAGGCGGAGGCGACATTGGCCTGCCAGCTCGACCGCTCCCGCTCGACATGGAAGCTGTAGACTTTGCTCCTCGACCTGGTCGAGCTGTCGTACCGGTGATACTTGAAATCGGCCCTGGTCCAGGGGTCGAACAGGTTTCGCGGCACGGTGCCGTACTCGCCCCGCGACCAGGCGCCGTCGAGCTCGTCCATTTTCTTTTTGACCTTTTTCCCGTTGCGCTTGATCTCCTGGTAGGACTCGGCGCCGTCCTCGTAGGCGACATTGGCTTCGATGATGTCCTGGGCCGTCCAGTCGGCGGGACGGACTGTGCTCACGAAGCGGGCGACAATCTGCCGGCAGATGAAGTTCGGCAGGGATGAGGCGAAGGCCAGGGTGTTTTCGCGCACCTTTTCGATCAGCGGGTCTGGCTTGCGAACCGCGGGAGGCAGCGGGAATTCGGTCCGAGGCGCTGAGTTTCCCAGGATCGCGCGGTCTGCCGGGAGCGGCTCGGCTGCCGGAGGCGGGGAGTTCGCCGCGCGCTCCCTTCGGATGCGGGCAGCTTCTTCGGGCGACTTGCGGCGCAGTCTCGGCGGACCGGAGTCATCTTCATCAACGGGCTCATGACGGCTCAGGGGGTCGGAGGAGTGGATCGTCGCCGAAGGCAGCGGGGTGCTGGCAGGCTCGCCGGCGTCATTGTCTGTATTCGTATCTGAGGTCTTAGCCGCCTCCTCGCGGGAATCGGCCACGACCTCGGGCGGCGCTTTCTTGTCGCGAAACACTCTCTCGGCGGTCAGGAAACCTCTTGGGCCGCGCTGCGCTTCCACACGCAACTCGTCGCCCTTATGCAAGCTGGTACGCTGGATCTCATCCTCGTCGTCGAAAAACTTTGTTTCTCTCTTCAGGTGGATGCGGTAGACCTGCTTGTCATAGGCCTCGATCGTCAGAATCTTTTCGTCAGCTTTGATAAAGACGCCGTAGAAAATATTGGAGCCCCGGTAGGGAGGCAAATCTGGCGCCGGAGTACGGTGCGTCTCGGTGCGGCCGCGAGTACCAGGGAGCGGAGTGCGCCGGGGCGGCCGGTTGTCGGGAAACGGCGACGGGACAGGGGCGGGAAACTGCGCGAAAGCTATGGCGGGGGCCGCGGCGAAAAGAAGAACCACCAGGGCGGCCGAGCACAGGGCGCGGCCAGCCCCGCGGCCACTTGTGTTCCAACTCCACATGGCTGTCACGCCGCTTCGCATTCGATCACCGGCATCCAATGATCATCATCCCGTGACCGAAGGAACGACGCAACACCTATCGTAATGCGTATCCCTGTTGCAACGCTTATCACTGTTCCGACGCTCGCCAGGCCGCAAACGGTACAGCGGTCTCACGGTTTTCGCGGGCGAAAGCCGACCGAGAGCGTAAGGCCGCCTCCCGGAGCCGGAGTGACGTTCCACTGCAAGCGGTGGTTGTCCCCGCGTGCCCTGCGCGAGACCGTGCGACCGATGATGTAGCCGATCGCGGCGCCGGCAACGACATCGCTGAGATAGTGCACTCCGTATTCCATCCGCGAGAAGCCGACATAGGTGGCGCCGAGATACGCCGGGACGCCGGCTTTCCAGCCGTAATGTTCCGAGACGACCGTCGCCCAGGTGAACGCCGTCGAGGTATGGCCCGAGGGAAACGAATGAAAATCCGAACCGTCGGGACGCTCACGGCCGACGATCGACTTCATAGGGTAAACGATCGCCGTGTTCATCACCAGGCCCTGGGCTAACGAGTAACTCATCGAGCGGAAGCGGGTGTCGTCCTTGCGCAGCAGAAAGCCAGTGACCAGCGCGCCTCCCATCACGGGCGCCACGATCTTGAGCGTTCCCAGCTCGTGAGCTGGGCGGGAGAAATTCGATGAGCGGCTGTCGCGGAAGTGCCTGGCAAGTCGCTGGTCGGGAAGGAAAGCCAATCCGGTGGCCACCCCTCCGGCAAGCAGCGGCAGGAGGTTGTCTCTTGACGCCAGCGCGCGAAAATTCCCAATCAGGTCTTTCGGGAAGTCGCGAAGTTCGGGGCGCTGGAATTCGGTTCTCTCGGCATCACCGGGGGGTGTGGAGAGACAAGGGTCGCCCGCAGCCTGCAGACAGGGGCAGATGGCGAGGACGAGGACGGGACCCAGGGTGCGGTGGGAACAAATCACGGGAGTTTGACCAGCGGGATGTTTTTCAGTCAACGACTGTAACAAGTAGACCTAGTATCGCAGCAGATGGCTTATTTCGCTACGGTTCGCGGCGAGCCGAAAGAATTCCCCGCATGGCAGACAGCGGTCCATGAACCCCTCGAGAATGTCTTGTGCGCAAGGATCCACTTAGCGGCTGGTTCCCTGCTTGTTAGCGGCTGGTTCCCTGCTTGCGAATTCTTTCTAGAATGCGTTCCAGGCGTTCGGCGACTTGCGGGTATTCGGAGATTAGATCTCTTTTCTCAGAAATATCGGCGGACATATCGAAGAGCTGGTACGGCTTCACGAAGGGTTCACCGCGGGGCTTTTCGCGGCCGCCGGATCCATTGCCGAGAACGAGTTTCCATTTTCCGTCGCGAATCGCGAACATGCCGGCTCCCGAGTGATGGACGACCGGCGCCCGGGGCCGCTTCCAGACCCGGCCGCGCAGCAGGCCCAGGATGCTGAAACTATCCTCGGCGGCGCTGTCCGGGTGACCGACGCCAACGATATCGGCCGCGGTGGCGAAGAAATCCGTCAGGCAAATCACCTCGGAATTACGGGTGCCGGGCTGAATTTGGCCAGGCCAGCGGGCGAAGAACGGCACGCGATGACCCGCTTCCCAGATATCGGCCTTGGTCCCGCGGAAGACCGAATTGGAAGTATGACGGCCGGCCCGGTAGGCCTGAATCGTCTCATCGTCGACGTGGTCTTTCGCCTTGGGGTCGTCGCGCCGGAACATATACGAGCCGTTGTCGCTGGTGTAGATGACCAGCGTGTTTTCGCGGAGGCCATTTGCATCCAGCGCCGCCAGTATCTCTCCCACAGCCGAGTCGACCTGATGAACGAAATCGCCATAGGGTCCGCGCGTGGTCTTGCCGCGGAACCGGGGATGGGGCAAGACGGGTTTGTGCGGCGCGCTCAAGGGCACGTAGAGAAAGAAGGGGCCACCGCGCTTGGCTCGTCTGGCGATGTATCCGGCCGCTTGTTTCACCAGCTCGTCGATCACGTCCTCCATGACTAGATCGGGCGAGCGTTCGCCTTTGCGGAGAAAGGCGGGAAAGCGGATCGCCGGCTGAGCGATGGAGGGAAACTCGGTGATGCGTCCGTTGTGAACGTAGAGGTAGGGCGGAAAATCGAGCGATGCCGGGATGATGTGGGAAAACTGGAACCCTCGCGTGTGGGGCCCGTCGGAGACCGGCTGTTTGAAGTCGAAGCCCTCGCCGTCAGACGACGGGGCAAAGCCCAGTCCCAGATGCCACTTGCCGACAATGCCCGTGTGATAGCCGTGTTCGCCCAAGAACGAAGCCACGGTCGGCCGTCCGGGCTCGATCAGGGGCTTACCGTAGCCATTGAGAACGCCCTTCTTCAGGCGCGTGCGCCAGGCGTAACGGCCGGTCAGCAATCCATACCGCGTGGGCGTGCAAACCGCCGACGGGGTATGCGCATCGGTGAAGATCATTCCTTCCGACGCCAGGCGGCCGAGGTTTGGCGTGGGGATCTTGGAGTCAGGATTGAGGGCCCCCGCGTCGCCATAACCCATATCGTCAGCCATGATGAAAACAATATTGGGCGGCTTGGCCACGACCGGTATCGGGCAGATCGTAACGACGAGCAGGGCGAGAAAGGTTCCGAGACATTTCATGGGTTTGCCACTGACTTCTCTCCACGCGGGTGGAAACGCCAGCCTAGTCTTCCAGGCCATTGTCGTTGGAATCAGGCGCGGAAGTCAAAGCCTCCAGCGCGGGTTCCGCTCTTGCCGGCGGCTACCGCGGCGGCGCTCGACTTTCCCTCCGGCGTGCCGATAAGTCAAGAAGAACGAGGCTCCCGCTGTGTCTGTATTCCGCTATTCTTCCGCCGTTCAGCTTACGCGCCTGGCACAACCAGCGGCTGTGACGGCTGCCGGGTACCGTAAGCAGCTTCTCATGGCGATCGGGGATCTGCCGCCGCTTCCCGCGGTACTCAGCCGTTTGCTGTCGATGTTGAACGACGAAAACTGCTCGGCCGGCCAGATCGCTTCGTGGATCGAACACGACAGTGTTCTGGGCGGCAGCGTCTTGCGTTCGGTCAACTCGGTGTATTACGGTTTGCCGAATCGCATCTCATCGATTCGTCAGGCGGTGTCGCTGCTTGGCTTCGGTACGGTGCGCAACCTGGCCCTTGCGTTTTCGATGAAGCAAATGATGAACCGCCCGCAAGCCGGTTCAGCGAACTACTACGCTCTCTACTCCCAGCACGCCCTCGCGTGCGCGGTGATGGCACAATTTCTGGCCCATTATCTGCGGTCGGACGAGCTCGATTCGGCGTTCGCGGCTGGGCTGTTTCACGATGTCGGCGAATTACTAATCATCACCTCGGCGCCCGAGGCCATTCCCAAACTCTTCGCCCACTGGGAGGACAGCGACGGTTCGCAGGAAGACAGCGAGGAAGTCGTGCTGAACATTACCCACCCGGAACTTTCCAGACGTATCCTGGAGAGCTGGAAACTTCCCGAAGCGATTCAGATCGCCGCGCGCTATCACCACGCGCTCGAGAAAGGCCCCGTGGCAGCCGAGGGCGGCGTGAGCCTGGCTCACATTGTCAACGCGGCGGACGTCGCGGTTTGCTTTCAGGGACTCGATGTTCTGCGTTCGCCGTATCATCCGGCGGAACCGCCCGACGAAGTTTTCGATGCGATTGGCCTCTCCTATGGCGACATGGAACTGCAAGAGCGGTTCCAGGCGGAATTCCAGTCCATCCGTGAATCGTTCCAGTTCTAGCCCGTATTTCCGGCCACGTGGCGAGGCGTGACCCGTCCGCAACGAGGACCCGCGTCCGAACCCGCCGAGAAGAAAATGAGACGATGCCGGGCGCGGTTCGGCTCCAGCCCTCGTCCGCGTTCCGCCGCAAGGAGAGCTGTTAAGATAGAGTAAGATTTCGGCTGGAGCTTGCTCGCAGGACTGTCCAGTTCTTTCCAAGAGTTGCTGACCGGTCATCGGACGCGGCGGCCGTTGGCTCAAGTTCCGCCTGGACCTCTCGACGGATCCTCAAGACAGAGTTTCGCGGACCGCGTCGCTGGCCGAACTGCTCCTCACAAGATGCGCGGGTAACCAGATCGTGGATGTTCAAGCTACACAGATGCGTCCGGGAATGCTGATCAAATTCACGGGCAAGCTTTTCTCGATTTTCAGCGTTGCCCATCGTACGCCGGGCAACAAGCGCGGTTTCGTTCAGGTCAAGATGCGCAACCAGCACTCCAGAGCCATGATCGAACACAAGTTTTCCTCCGAAGATGTCGTGGAGAAAGTCGTGCTCGACGAACAGGAGATGGAATTTCTTTACAAGGATGACGATCTGTACTACTTCATGAACACCGTCACCTATGAACAGATTCACTTGACTACTGATGATCTCGGTGGTCAGATGCTCTATATCCTCCCGAACAGTGTTGTAAGAGTACAGTTCTTCGAGGGCGCCCCGCTGAACGTCATCCTGCCTCAGACTCTCGATTTCACCATCGTCGAGACCGAACCTGCCATCAAGGGGTCCACGGTTACGAATGTGACCAAACCAGCGAAGCTCGAAACGGGCCTGGTGGTGCAAGTTCCGGGATTCATCAAGGACGGCGAAAGGATCAAGGTCAATACGGCTGACGGCGCCTACCTCGGCAGGGCGTAGACAAAAGGCAAGAGCGCTTCCCGCCGAGCGTGGCATGCCGACTTGCGCGGATCACTCCCCGCCCGATGGTTTAGAGAAAGCGCCGAGGCGCGAGCGCAGCCCTTCGGACACCTCCGCGACAATCTCCACTCCGCTGGCAACATCTTTGCGTTCGAGGACGCGAGCGTGCTGGTAGAGAAACGACAGCTTGTCGCCCTGGTTGTGATCGAAATAGTATCTCTGGACGCTGAGGGTTTCCACGGGCAGCCGCCGCTCGATGGCCGCGATCAGTTCGTTCATGCCTCGCCGGCGGCGCGCCGAGATGGCGACGACTTCGTCCGCGCCGGCGGTCTCGCCCGGAAGAGCCGCCTTCACGCCCGCCGTGGTTTGGGAAAGCAGGTCGGTCTTGTTCAGCGTCAGGATCTGGGGTTTGTTGTGCGCCCGCAGCTCTTGCAGTATCCTCAGAACTTCGCCGGCCTGCTCGCGATGATGCTCCGATGAAACATCGACCACGTGAAGGATCATCGCAGCTTCGGTGACTTCTTCCAGCGTGGCCCGGAACGCTTGCACGAGGCTTGGAGGAAGGTTGCGAATGAAACCAACTGTATCGGAGAGCAGCACCCGCCGCTTGGACGGCAACTCCAGCGAGCGGATGGTCGGGTCAAGCGTGGCGAACATGCGAGAGTCCGCTACGGCGCCGCCGGATGTAAGCACGTTGAACAAAGTGGATTTTCCAGCGTTCGTATACCCCACCAAAGCGATCGTCAGCAGCGGGACCGCGGTCCGCTTCCTGCGTTGCAGCCGGCGAGTGGAACGCACGGATTCGAGATCCGCCTTCAACTTTCCCATGCGGCGCGCGATACGGCGCCGGTCGGATTCGAGTTTCGTCTCGCCTGGCCCGCGAGTACCAATACCGCCGCCCAAACGCGACAGTGCGACGCCCCGGCCGGTGAGCCGGGGCAGCAGATAGCTTAGTTGCGCCAGCTCGACTTGCAAACGGCCCTCGCGCGTGCGGGCGTGCCGCGCGAAGATGTCGAGGATGAGCTGGGTCCGGTCGAGAACGCGCCGCTGCAAGGCGCGCTCGAGATTTCGCTGCTGAGTCGGCGTTAGGTCGTGGTCGAACAGCACAAGATCGGCCTCTAGCTGATCGGCCCAGGCTCGCAGTTCAGAGACCTTGCCGCTTCCGATCAGCGTCGCCGGGTGAATCCGGTCGCGGACTTGAATCACCGAGTCGAGCACTTCCGCGCCAGCGCCGCGGGCCAGGCCGGCCAGTTCTTCCATGGACTCGGCGGGCGTGTAGCCCGAGGCGGAGCCCGATCTCTCGCGCGACACCGCCGGCCGTGCGCGAAGCGCGAGCCCAACCAGGATACAGGTTTCGGGCTGCTCGCCCGGGGAACGGTTGTCGGGGAAAGATTCTGGTGGCACGAATGATGGCGACGCTCGGAGCGGCACAAGGCGGGCTCCCATCCCCGCAACTCCCCTGCCAGAGACAGGAGAACCTCTATCGAACTAGTCGGCGCCGGAGGCTTTGCCGGGCGGCGGCGGCGCGGCGGGCGCCTCACGTCCGGGCGGCAGCGGCACGGCGGGCGCCTCAGGTCCAGCTCGCCGCGGCACGGCTGGCCCCGAGGCGCGGTGGGAATCGTCCGACCCGTGGGTCTGATGCTGCTTGGCCGTAACTACCGTCGAGATGGCGTGTTTGAAAATCAACTGCTCTTGGTGGCTCGTCTCGAAGACGACGCAATACTTGTCAAAGCCTTTCACGCGGCCGGAGAGCTTCACGCCGCTGACGAGGTATATTGTCACGGGCAGGCGCTCTTTTCGAGCGCCGTTCAGAAATGCGTCCTGCAGATTCTGGTTCGACATGTCCAACCACACCGCCATCAATTGGGGGCGCCTTAGATTCTAACCGGCGGCCCTCCATTTATCTCGCGGGCCTGGGACGAGGCCCGAAGTGAAAGTACTGTAATTCTAGAGTAATACAGTCGGCATGGCAACGGCTGGGTTTCGAGCTGGGTTTCGATCAAGTACCGGCGACAACCGCGGAAGGATCTGGACGCGGGTTCGTGCACCGAGCACAGACTCGAACTCGCGGGCCCGGAGCGTGAAGTTATCGGGCGGGCTCGGAAGCGGTGAGCGCCAGAAATCGCTCGATGACCCGCCGCACGAAGAGGCGGGTTTCACGATAAGGGGGCACACCATCGTAACGCTCGACGACCGCGGGACCGGCGTTGTAGGCGGCCAGGGCCAGCGGCAAGGCGTCGGGCGCCGCTTGGTAGCGATCGAGCAGTTGCTTGAGATACGCCGTGCCGCCGCGAACGTTTTCTCGCGGGTCGGCCCGATCTTCGACACGAAGTTCACGGGCGGTTTGCGGCATGAGCTGCATGAGGCCGACCGCGCCCTTGGGCGAGACCGCGGCCGGATCATAAGCCGATTCCGCGGCGATCACACTGTGAATGAGTTCGGGCGGCAGGCCGCTTTGGGCCGCCAGCGTCTTGATGAAAGCGTCGAGGCTCTCGGGTGGCTCGGGAGCGGGGACGGGCGCCGAGGGGATGCTGGCCTCTTCAAAGCGAACGATCGCGGACGCCGGCATCTCTATCACGCCTCCGCCGCCGGTAAAGAGACGAACGTGGCCCCCGAGGGATTCGTGACCTTCGATGGCCAGACGCGCGCCGCTGGAGAACACGGCGAACTCGGCGGCATGGGCCGGGCCCGGAGCCAACAACCAAACAGCGGCGCAACAGACGACCGCTAGACGCGAGAGGACGCGGTGTAGCATACTGGCTGACTTGGCGGCCGGCGCGAGGCAGACGCAACTGCCCTCCGCGAGCGGCGGCTCTTGACATTATGACGTTCGTATCCCATCTATCGTGCAGTAAGACCGGAGAGCAGTTTCCTAAGGGGCGGGTGTACAATCTTTCGCCGAGCGGCGCGCCCTTGCTGGTGCACTACGACTTAGAGCGGATGAAGCAGCAGGTCACCAAGGAGCAGATTGCGCTGGGAGTAAATTCCATGTGGCGTTATGCGCCGATGCTTCCGGTCGAGACGGCGGAGAATGTGGTTTCTCTCGGCGAAGGCAACACGGCGCTGCTGCCGGCGCCGAGACTGGGAGCACGCCTGGGCGCGGGAAAGCTCTGGATAAAGGACGAGGGGCAGAACCCCACCGGAACGTTCAAGGCGCGCGGGATGTCGTGTGCAGTGTCGATGGCCCGTGAGTTGGGCATCAAGAAACTGGCCACGCCTTCGGCCGGCAACGCGGGCGGCGCGATGGCCGCCTACGCGGCCGCGGGCGGCATGGAAGCTAATATTTTCATGCCGCGCGATGTGCCCGAGGCCAACTACATCGAGAGCAAGCTTTGCGGGGCGAATGTCACGCTGGTGGACGGGCTGATCAGCGACTGCGGCAGGATCGTCGCTGAACGCAAGGACGCCGAGGGCTGGTTTGACCTTTCGACGCTCAAGGAGCCCTACCGCATTGAGGGCAAGAAGACGATGGGCCTGGAGCTGGCCGAGCAACTCGGCTGGCGCGTGCCGGACGCGATTTTCTACCCCACCGGCGGAGGCGTGGGGCTGATCGGAATGTGGAAGGCGTTCGATGAACTGGAACAGATCGGTTGGATCGACTCGAAACGACCCAAGATGATCTGCGTGCAGGCGGATGGCTGCGCTCCGATCGTGAAAGCTTTCGACGACGGCAAGGAAGATTCCGTCTTCTGGGAGAACGCCTCGACGCTGGCCAGCGGACTGCGGGTCCCCAAGGCGATTGGGGATTTTCTGGTGCTCAAGGCGGTGCGGGAAAGCGGCGGGACATGCGTCGCGGTCAGCGACCAGGACCTGCTCGCCGCCGGCGTCCGGTTGGCCGAGGCGGAAGGCATGTTCGTGGCTCCGGAAGGCGCGGCTTGCGTGGCCGCCTTGGAATTGCTGCTCCATCGTGGTTTTTTGACGAAAGGCGATGAAGTAGTGATCTACAATACCGGCACGGGTTATAAGTACCTTGAGAATTGGTCCACGCAGTGCCGGCCGGAAGCGACGCCGAGGAGCGGCAAGAGGGCGGGATGATTGTGCCTCGCTGAGAGGGCCGAGGCGGCGCGGGGGGCTTCCCGTGGCAAACCGGTCCGCGGGCGGCGGAGGGAACAGCTTTGCCCTCCGGCGCTGTACTGTCTTGGGCGGGCAGGGTATTGTTTTGGCCAGGCAAAGACGACCCTTGTTCTAGGGCATTTCCAGAGGGCAGATTCCCGGTCCCAATCTGGCAAACTAGACTTACGACCTCTGTGACGATTCTCGATTCTCGAACCCTCGCCTTGAGGCGCGGAAACTCCGCCGCTGCTCGTATCCTGCTGACCGCTGTACTGGCGAGCGGTGCGGCTTGCGGGCCGGAAACGGGGCGCTCGCGGACGGCCGAGCTTGCGCCAGAGTGCGCGGCGGGCGAAGGTCCGGCCGATGCGCTGTGCACTACCATCACGGTGCTTGAGAACCGGCAGGCCGGCGGGGGCCGGACGATTAACCTCAACGTAGTGATCTTTCCGGCGCTGAGCCGGGAGCCGCGTCCGGATCCGCTCTTTGTGCTGACGGGCGGGCCGGGGTCGGGGGCGGCCTCGCTGGCCGAGAACATGATGCTGATTTTTGACGATGTGCAGCAAGAGCGGGACATCGTTTTCGTGGACCAGCGCGGGACGGGCAAGTCGAATCCGCTGCCCTGCCGGAGCGACAATCCGACGCTGGAAGACTTTTCGAGGAATGAGCATCCGGCCGGGAAGTTTCAGGAGTGCCTGGCGAGCTACGACGCGGATCCGCGTTTCTACACGACGCTGATCGCCATGGATGATCTGGAACAGGTACGCCAAGAACTGGGCTACGAGCGGATCAATCTGTGGGGCGGGTCCTACGGCACTAGGGCGGCGCAGGTCTATGTGCGGCGGCACGGCGAGCATGTCCGGTCGATGGTGCTCGATGGCGTGGCGCCGATGGGAATGATCCTGCCCCGGCATTTTGCCGAAGACGGGCAGCGTGCCCTGGATCTGCTGATTTCGGCCTGCGAAATCGACGTGCCGTGCACGGAGAGATTCCCCGACGTGCGGCGAAAACTGGAGCTGATACTCGACGATCTGGAAAGGAATCCTCGAACCGTGCGGTTGCGGCACCCCAGGACGGGCGCACCGGAGGATGTCGTGGTCTACCGCAAGACGATCGCGGGAGCGCTGCAGGGAGCGCTCTACTCGCCGAAGGTGAGTTCCCTGATCCCGCTGCTCGTTGAGCAGGCCTATGAAGGAGACTTCCAGAGTTTCTTCGCGTTGATTTCTCTCAACGAACCCGTCAACGAGCAGGTCAGCCAAGGGATGTTTTTCTCGGTGGTCTGCGCCGAGGATGTTCCCTGGCTCGACAACACGGCTGGCGACCGGCTCACGGAAGGAACTTTTCTGGGAGGACACTTGCCGGAAATCTGGGCCAGGGTGTGCGATGACTGGCCGAGCGGTGACATTCCACCGAACTATCATGAGCCGGTCGTCTCGGACGTGCCGGCGCTGGTGCTCTCGGGTGAGTTCGATCCGGTAACGCCGCCCCGCTGGGGCAAGGAAGTAAGCCGGCATCTGAGCCGGGCGGAGCATGTGGTGGTCCCGGGCGCTGGGCACGGTGTGTCGGCGGCCGGCTGCGTGCCGGATCTTATCAAGGAATTTCTCGATGCCGCAAGCGCCGAGGATCTGGAGTTCGAGTGCCTCAACAAGCTTCACCGGCCGCCTTTTTTCGGCACGCTGGCGGGCCCGGCGGACCTGAGATAGCGATGATCGAGGCGCAAAACCTGCACAAGCGTTTCGGCGATATCGTGGCGGTGAACGGCCTGTCGTTCACGGCTCGCGACGGAGAAGTCACCGGGCTGCTGGGCCCGAACGGGTCCGGCAAAACCACATCCTTACGCATGCTCTGCGGTTTGATGGAACCCAACGCCGGTCAGTTGCTGGTCGACGGCGTCGCGGTTGGCGATGATCCGCTCGGCACGCGGCGACGCATTGGCGTACTGCCGGATACGCAGGGTCTGTATCCGCGGCTGACCGCTCGCGAGCACGCGCGCTACTTCGGCCGGCTGCACGGGCTGAGCGGAGTGGAACTCGAGGACCGCATTGGCGCATTGTTCGACGTATTGGAGATGGGGCGGATCGCCGACCGCCGCGTGGAGGGGTTCTCCCATGGCGAGCGGATGAAAGTGGCTCTAGCGCGCGCGATGGTCCATGGACCGCGGAACATTGTTCTCGATGAACCAACCAATGGCCTGGACGTGATGGGTACGCGAGCCATGAGAACGCTGATCCGGCGGCTGCGCGCCGAGGGCAAGTGCGTTCTGTTTTCGAGCCACATCATGCAGGAGGTGTCCGCGCTGTGCGATGCGATCGTGATCATCGCCAATGGGGAAGTGGCAGCGTCGGGCACCCCGGACGAGCTTCGTTCACAGACGGGACACGAAAATCTCGAAGATGTCTTTGTCGCGCTGACCGGCATCGACGAGGCGCCCGAATGAGCGGGGGCTGGCGCGAGATCAGCGTGGTCTGCCGCAAGGAGTTGCTCGACGGCGGGCGAGACCGGCGCTCGATCATGTCGGCCTTAATTGCTCCCCTGCTGTGGCCGCTGATGATCGTCCTGATTTTCAATACGCTGGCCGGCCAGCGGAGGAAGTCCGAGAACTTGAAAGTACCGATTGTCGGCGCGTCCGGAGCGCCCGCGCTGGTGGACTGGTTGCGCCAGCAACAGGGTATCGAAATCGAGGAAGGCCCCGAGAATCCCCTCGAAGCGGTGAGGGAGGGCCGGGCAGATTTCGTGGTTGTGATCCCAGACGGCTTCGCGGACGATTTCGCTCAGGCCCGGCCGGCCGAGGTGCGTCTGGTGATCGACCGTTCGGACCGCGACACCAGAGGGCCGGTGACCCGCATCGAACGGCTGATAAGACAATACAGCCGGCAGGTCGCAGTGCTTCGTCTGATCGCCCATGGCGTGAGCCCGTCGGTGGTGCGTCCCATCGAGAGCAAGCATATCGAAGTGTCGAGTTCCCAGAAGCGCGTGGCCATGGTGCTGACATTCATTCCCATGTTTCTTGTGCTAGCGGCGTTTATCGGCAGCATGCAGATCGCGATCGACGCGACGGCCGGCGAGCGGGAACGCGGATCGCTCGAGCAGCTGCTGATCAACCCGGTGGAGCGTCTGTGGATTGTCGCCGGCAAATGGCTGGCTTGTGTGGCTTTCTCGCTGGCGAGCGTGGCGCTGACCTTCACAACGCTGTGGCTGGCGCTGCGGCAGGTTTCCTTCGAGCAACTCGGTTTGCGGTTTCAGATGGGAACTCCCGAAGTGCTGGGGCTTCTCTGCGCGGTTGCTCCGACAGCGTTCCTGTCGTCTTCGCTGCAAATGTATGTGGCGACGTTCGCCCGCTCGTTCAAAGAGGCGCAGACCTATGTATCGCTGCTGCTGTTTCTGCCGATGACGCCGGCCATGCTGGCGACGTTTTCGGTGCTGGAACCGGCTCCCTGGATGTATCCGATTCCGCTGCTGGGCCAGCACGTGCTTCTGACGGACGTGCTGGCGGGCGAGGTGGGATCGCTCGTGCCGTTCTTGACGGCGTTTGTCTCCGGCTTGGCCGCCAGTTTGGCGGTTGTGGTTCTGACGGCGCGGCTGTTCCGGCGCGAGAAGATCATTTTCGGCCGCTGAACCAGCCCGCGCGATGACCGAACCGCATGGTTATTTCCAGCGAAGCGGGACAGTGTAGATCGAGGTCTTCCTGCCTTCGAGGTGCGTTGAGTAGTAGCTGACGATTGCGGTCCCCGGTCCGGTCTGGACGAATCCGGCGTAGCTGGTATCGCCGCCCGAGGGGAATACATGCAAGCGCTCGAAGGTTTCTCCACCCACCCAATAGGCGGCGGTCCTGGGTTTCTCATCGATACGGGCGCGGAAAATGCCCAGGAACCTGCCAGCCAGCGGCGCGACGAGCGGGCCGTGGACCGTCTCGTGGATTCGTTTCGACGTCCATGTTGTGTAGGGAACGCTGGCGGTCGAGAGATAGGACTCGCCAAACTTGGCACCGCGAGAGTAGACGGCGGCGGTTCCATCGGGATGAAAGAAGAGTTCGGATTCGTTGACGCCATGCTGGCGGATGACGACCGATTGGGGTTCCCAGTGGATCGCATCGGTGGAACGAAACAGGCGGATATGCGCTTCCTCGCCCCGGCTGAGGCGGTAGTAGCCGGGAGCGTACCAGAACTTGCCCTGGCGTTTCGGACGCCAAAGAATATACTCCTCGACGCCGACGCGGAAGGGCTCCCAGTGGCGTCCGTCAGGCGAATGGGCGATGGCGGTGAGGCGTTTCTCATAGAAGTGCCCCTCGCGCCATGAGGGAGCGGTGACCACGAGATTTTCACCCGCTGCCGTGATTTTCGGGTCGCGTACGTCGACGCCCGGCATCGAGAGCGCCGTGACAAGTTCCCACTTCGCTGCATCCCGCCTCATTGGGTCGCTAGAGCGAAGCACGACGATGACGCTGCTGAGGTCCACGCCATGAGCGGGAGCTTGGCGAAAGGTCAGATAGTAGTGATCCCGGTATTTCGTCAGGTCGGTGAAGGCGTTGTGCTGGTGGTCGGAGTAGACCTCGACGGGCTCGCCCCAGGTGATTTCAGCCGCGGAGACGGCTCCCACCGGGAGAAGAACGAGGGCCGTGAGCAGCCAAGGAAGAAAGTGAGAAAGGCGGCAGTGAGCCATCATGACGGAGGCGCCTCCAGACGCGCGGCGGGGAAATTGCAGGCCCAGGCGAAAAGAAACCCGGCGAAGGCGCCGTCTACCAGCCCATAGACGGCTCCGATGATGACGCTCGTGACGGACCGCGAGGCGTTGAACCCCGGATACACGGAGCTGATCGCGCGCAGGTAGTCCGCCCCGCAGTACGGGTCGAGCAGATGCAGCACGCCGATGAGGAATGTGCTTCCGCCAAGAAACAAGGCGGCGGTGAGAGCGAAGGCTCTGGGCGACAGCCGCATGGTGACAATGTAGCGGAAATGGCGGGGCGCGTGCGGACGGCCGGCGGGGCGGATGATTGCGGATGGGGGCGTGGTTGAGGATCATGGATGCATGAGACTCCAGGAAATCGCGGAACTTCTGGGCTGCCGGCTAGCGGGAAACGGGGAGCAGGAGATCAGCGGCGTGGCCGGCATCGAGACCGCCCGGGCCGGTGAACTTACGTTTCTGTCGAATCCGCGGTACCGGCCGCTGCTGAAGCAGACCCGGGCATCGGCGGTGATCGCCGCGCAAGCCGACGACGACATCGAGGCATCGTTTCTAGTGTCCGAGAATCCCTACCTTGATTTCGCGCGCGCACTAGAGATGTTCTATCAGCCACCTCGTTCGGCGGCGGGCATTCATCCGACGGCGGTGATCGATGCGTCGGCGTCGATCGGCGCGGAGGCCAGCATCGGCGCTTATGCGGTGATTGGCCGGGAAGTGGTGATCGGAGACCGGGCGGTGATCCATCCGCATGTGACAATTTATGACGGGGTACGAATCGGGAATGACTTTCTGGCGCATTCACACGTCGCCGTACGGGAGTTCTGTGAAATCGGTGACCGCGTGATTCTGCAAAACGGCGTCGTCATCGGCCCCGATGGCTACGGCTTCGCCCAGCGCGGCGACGGCAGCCATTACAAGATCGTGCAAGCAGGCAAGGTCGTGATCGAAGACGATGTCGAAGTGCAGGCCGGCAGTTGCATCGATCGCGCGGCGGTGGGTGAGACGCGCATCGGACGGGGATCGAAGATCGACAACCTGGTGCAGATCGGGCACTCGGTGAAAGTGGGAGCGAACAACCTGATTTGCTCACAATCCGGGATCGCCGGCAGCACGACGCTGGGGGACAACTGCGTTCTCGCCGGACAGGTGGGGGTGATTGGCCATCTCAAGATCGGCGACAACGTGCTGATGACGGCCAAGACCGGCGTGGGAACCGACATTCCCGACGGGCAGAAAATTTCCGGGGCTCCGTCGATCGACAACCGCCGCTGGTTGCGCTGCACCGCGGTCTACAAGCGCCTGCCGGAACTAAACAAGACCGTGGCGGCCCTGCAACGGAAAGTCGCGGCGTTAACCGGCGATACAGAATAGCGGCTCAATTCGCCGGGCTCAGAGCTTCGTCCGCGCCAAGGCCTTTTTCCAGCCAGCCCGGATACCATCGAAATACATTGCCGGTCAGGCTGCCGATGAAGATGAGCTTGCCGGCGGTGACATGGATCCAGTGGCCGGGACTTTCCATCGCGCCGAGAATCTTGCCCGTGCCGAGGTCGATCTTCATGATGCGTCCAGCGAGAGTATCGTAGGTCAGATTCTCGATATTGTTCCGGTGCGTAATGATCCACATCTCATCGCCGGGGGTGATGAAAATGTTCTGAGTGGCGCCGAGATGATTCCACTCGCGAAGATACCTGCCGCTGGAGTCGAAGATCTGGATGCGGTTGTTCTCCCGGTCGCTCACATAGACCGTGCCGCCGGAGTCAACGGCCACCGAATGAACCGTATTGAATTCGCCCGGGCCCGTGCCGTGCTTTCCCCACGAGGCGAGGTACTTGCCGTCGCGTGAATATTTCACGACGCGGGCATTGCCGTAGCCGTCGGCGACGTAAAGTTCTCCTGACGGGGAGAAGGCGATATCGGCTGGCCGGTTGAAGTCATGGTGACCGTCGCCGGGACGTCCCTGCTGGCCGAGCGTGCGCCGCCACTCGCCTTGATTGGTGAACATCATCACGACATGATGCCGTACGTCGGTGACCCATACATTGTCGTCGCGATCAATACGCAGGCCGTGCGGGGTGCCGAACATACCGCGGCCAAAGGAGCGCAGGTATTTCCCGTGCTTGTCAAAAACCACGATCGGGTCGGCTTTGCGGCCGCGATGGAAGACGTAGACACGACCCTGGGAATCGGTCGCGACCGCCGAGACACGGCCGAATTTCCATCCGGCGGGCATGGTGTCAGGCTCTTCGCCGAAACGGATATTGACGCGATACTTGAGCAACCCGCCCTCGTGGGGAAACCAGCCCCGCGGATCGGCCGCGGCGGCGAGGGCCGCCGCGAGAGAGATGGCCAGGATCAGAACAGACTTCGTCATGGTTTACCTCGTTGCTGATACAGATGCTGGTGCTGGTTAGATCGTAGCGCTACTGGTCCTGAGCGCGGGGAATGGCTGAGCTCTCAGCGGTGGTAGAGGTACAGCTTGTGGATGGGGATCTCTTCGTCGCTGGGATCCTCGACAGTGATTTCCTTGTCGGGAGTCCATTCCTTGAAAGTGAAGTCGTGGGAGACGATTCGGGAACCGGGTTTCATCTGTTCGGCGAGCAGCGGCTGAATCTTGTCGTTGGACCCGGGCAGCAGATAGACGGTGACGAGATCGGGTTTGGATAAGTCGGCCGTCATCAGATCCTGCTCCTCGATGGAAGCCAGATGCGTAAGTTTGCGTTTCTCGATGCGCTTACGGCTTTGATAGACGAGCCGCCGGTCGATCTCAAAACCCACCGCGCGGGCACCGAAAGATTGCGCGGCCATGATCACGATCCGACCGTCTCCGCTGCCAAGATCGTAGAGCAGTTCGCCCGGTTTGAGTTCTCCGAGTTCCAGCATGCTTTTCACGACAACCGTCGGAGTCGGATAGTACGGCGCCAGATTTGGGGGCTTGGGCTGAGCGAGCTCGGCGTCTTGAGCAGGGACGAGCGACAGACACGCGAGTGGCAGGAGGATAACGGTGAGCAGCGCCGTCTTTCGCATGATTCATGCCGACCGCAACCTCGGCCAGGACCGTCTAAGGGCATTTTATAACAGCCGAGGCCGGAGGAACGGACAGGCATCGGCCCGGCGAGGGTCCGGTGGGACAGATTCGGGATAGGACTGGAATGGACCCCAAAGAGCCCTGCCCCCCAGGCTTGCTACAATACTCGGCTGTTTTTCCCGTATTGTCATGCCTGAATCTTCACAACGCCCACAAGCAGAACGCCCGCGAGTCATCGCCGACGGTCCCTTGGACCCAACCGTACTCGGATTCATGGACGCCCGGCTGGAACTGCTTGGGTGGGAGGTCGCGGTGGAGGGCTGTTCTGAACCGGTGGACGGAATCTACACCTACGGCCATCCACGGCTCGACGGGGAAATGCTCGACCGGATTCCCGGCGTTCGGATCATCAGCAACTACGGGGTGGGCGTCGACCACATCAACGTGGCGGACGCCGCGGCGCGAGGCATTCCGGTCGGCAACACGCCGGGCATTCTCAACGGCGCGACCGCCGACATGGGGATGGCTCTGATGCTGGCTTCGGCGCGGCTGGTGGTCCGGGGCGACCGCTACGCGCGATCGGCCCAGTTCACGCACTATGAGCCTGCCCGGATGCTCGGACGTGAAGTTCACGGCACGACCCTGGGCATCATCGGCATGGGAGCGATCGGAACCGAGGTGGCTCGCCGCGCGCGGGCCTTCGAGATGACGGTGCTCTACCACAATCGGCACCGCCGGGCGGAGGCCGAAAGCGAAACGGGCGCCGAATACCGTTCGCTGGATGCATTGCTCGCCGAGTCCGACTACGTGATAGTCTGCTGCCCTCTGACCGAAGAAACACACCATCTCATCAATGCCGGGGCGCTGATGAAGATGAAGGCGACGGCAACGCTCGTAAACATCGCGCGAGGAGCGGTTGTCGATACCCAGGCCCTCCACGAAGCGCTAACGACAGGCGTCATTGCGGCCGCCGCGCTGGATGTCACCGATCCGGAACCTCTGCCGCGCGAACATCCGATCTTGGCGCTGGAAAATCTAACGATTGTTCCTCATCTGGGCAGCGCAACCGTCGAGACAAGGCGTGAGATGTCGCGCCTGTCGGTGGAAAACCTCTTCCTTGGTCTGGACGGCAGACCCCTGCTGCATCCAGTTCACGGCCGGGCCCGCAGTTCGTAGGGCGCCGATTTCCGGGCCGAAGGCGTGGGCCGGCGGCAAGCTCGCCAGGCGCCGGGCGATCGCAGGTTAGGCCTGAATATGGATTTTCAGCATCGGACCCATGTCATAGGAGGGGGGGCGCCGATTTTCGATCACGCTGGTCTGTTCCGACAACGCCGTGAGCAGCAGGGGCATGGCGATCGTGGAATCGCAATAGCAATTCACCATCTGCGCGCCCTTGGCCAGCTTGCCCCAGCTCTGAGACTCTTCAAACGTGCAGCCGGAAAGTCCGCCCCAGTGCGGCGCGTCGGTCACCACTTGCACTCCGTAGCGGTGTCCGGTCTTGTTCTTGTTCATCAAGATGGCGACGACTTCGGTCTGCTGGACGTAGTTCTTCGGCGTACCGCCGCCAAAGTAGATGACCCCGGTCGTCGGCGAGTCGGCGACGAGATTGGTGATCTCAAGCACGTCGCCCATCATGTCGAACATCAGGCGGTTTTCCCCCCGATGCCGGCTTTCGGCGACGCCAATGCCGATCGAGCTGTCTCCGATCGCCGGACAGAATAGCGGCACTTTGTGCTTCGCGGCCGCGGTAACGATACCCTCTTCCGCACAATCCTTGCCCACTTCCAGTCCCAGCAGGTACAAGAACTCACGCGTGGTATAGGGGCGCGACTGGTCGAGGCGCG
Source organism: Bryobacterales bacterium (assembly GCA_965238045.1). Lineage (GTDB taxonomy): Bacteria > Acidobacteriota > Terriglobia > Bryobacterales > UBA6623 > CBDEGU01. Next base: position 78,143 of record CBDEGU010000010.1, read on the forward strand.
AAGCAAAGCTGCCGATCCACAGGTCATGCTCGCGAAAGCGCACCTCGTCGGCGAGGATGTCGTACATTCGGTCCACCATCTGTTCGCCGAGCGCTTCGTCGTTCATGTCCGGCGAACCCTGGAAGTGGTGAAAACCTCTGCTTTCGTGGATGTCGTGAAAAAAATTCGCCCCGGTGGAGGTGACGCAGTCGACCAGACGGTTCTCGATCATGTACACGACGAGCCGGCGCATGCCGGCCGGAACCATGGCGCCGGACATACCCAGAAGAATGGTGCATTCCGGGTCGGCGAGCATCTGCTTCCAAACGCCGAAGGCGCGGCCGAGTTGGCGGCCTTGAAACCCGGTGCGGCTCATTTTTTCTAGCACCGACGATGCCGACTTGCGCTCATCAATGACAAAAGGATCGGTGGGGCGGGAGAGGATCTCCTCCTTGGTATGTTTCATGGCTGGTTCGTCTGATGGATGATGCCAATTATTCGCGGCGGGTACGGCTTGAGACGCAAACGGCTCGCTGCAGATGGTGGAGGGTTCGTGATCTGGCGAACCCCGCCGCTGTCGGCAGCCAATGGCGGCGTCGAATACGGCGGCACGGAACGAGATTCCAGCGTGACGGCGAGACGGAATCCCCCGAATTCCTCAACGACTGGTCATCATAACAAACTCGCCTTGACCGCCCTTCGCCGGGCATGCCCACGAGATCACGGGCGAGCTGGGAAGGGCATCGCGGCCGGTCCCCCCCTCGTCAGCGTCCGCCGGGCCGCCAAAGCCGGGTGGGGGGCAAGGCGGTTCGGCGCGCCGGTGGACACACCGAGTCAACACGCCCAACCAAGGCTGACTTTCGTGATTCGCGGCGGTACAATAATACGGTTTGGTCAGCATCGGCCGATTTCACGGCCCTGAACCTTGGATCGCCGTTTTGCGAGGGGGCACGGTTCTCCGGGCGCACGGCAAGCCAGCAGTTCGCCAATACGATGGTTGCCGTCCAGCAAGAGCCTGTGACTTTCGCACTGGCGGTTGTGTTCTAGTAGTTCGGGAGTCGGCGTTACGGCTCGTTTTTCCAATATGAGATCTCTTCGCCGCAAAGCCCTCTCCGTTCACCGCAGATTGCGCGAATGGAGGATGATCATGCGCGGACTCAGCGACACGGAACACCCCGTGCTCGCCCATCTGATCCCCATTCGCCGCTGCAACCTGGCCTGCACCTACTGCAACGAGTTCGACGCGGTTTCCGACCCCGTACCGGTGGAGGAAATGTGCCGCCGAGTGGACCATTTGGCGCGTCTGGGCATCAGTATCATCACGATGAGCGGCGGCGAGCCGCTGCTCCACCCGGAGATGGACCGGATTATCCGGCACATCCGCAGTCACGGCGTCATGGCGAGCCTGATCACGAACGGCTACCTGCTCACGGCCCAGCGAATCGAAGAGCTGAATCAGGCGGGCCTGGAATACCTGCAGATCAGCATTGACAATGTTCAGCCCGATGATACGTCCAAGAAGAGCCTCAAGGTACTGGACAAGAAGCTGGAACTGCTGGCCGAGTACGCCGAGTTTGATGTGAATATCAACTCGGTGGTCGGCGCCGCCGTTGCAAACCCGGAGGACGCCTATCAGATCGCGCTGAGGGCCCGAGAATTCGGATTCACAAGCACGGTCGGCATCATCCACGACGGCTCGGGCCAGCTCGCACCGCTAGGCCCGGCGGCTAAGGCTATCTACCTGAAGATCAAGGCGTTAGGTAAACGATCCTATGCCCGCATCGACCAGTTTCAAGACAAGATCGCCGACGGCCAGCCGAACGACTGGCGCTGCCGCGCCGGCGCGCGATACTTCTATGTCTGCGAGGACGGCTTGGTGCATTATTGCTCGCAACAGCGGGGCGTGCCGGGCATCCCCATCGAGAAATACACGGTGGAACATGTTCGCCGGGCCTATCTGACCGCAAAGGATTGCGCTCCCCACTGCACGATCTCCTGTGTCCACAAAGTGTCGGTGATGGACTCCTGGCGCGATCCACAGACCATCAAACAACCGGCCATCGATCCCAAACCACAGCTGGCCCACATCCAGGCGGCGGACTGAGACTCCGGGTCGGCGGCCAGGCCAGCACAAGAGTTGCTGCATCGCTCGAGGCATCTGTGCGGGGTTGCGTACAACGTTGTTGACTGGTTTGCGGCCTATTGTGTCGGGCGGGGACTTCTCTCGCACATATGCGCGCCGGAGAGGCCCACTGGACAGCAATCCGCCGGGCAGACATCGGGACGCGGGCCCAGGTCGCCCAGGCAGCGGCGCTCGGAGCGGTTTTCGATTCTCTCGAGCAGCAGTTCGCGGATCATGCGGATGAACTTCGGGTGCGTGCCGACGGTCCGGGCTCGCACCATGCGCAATCCCATCCCGTCGCAGACTTGCCTGGCTTGCGTGTCGAGGTCGAAGAGCACTTCCATATGATCGGAGATGAAACCGACCGGCACGACGACCACTCCCGGCGCGCGCCTCCGCGAACGCAGATCACGCAAATAGTCGCGGATATCGGGTTCCAGCCAGGGCTGTGACCGGGGCCCGCTACGGCTCTGATAGACGAGCACGGCGTCCTGGCGGCCGGCGCCCGCCGCAATGAGCCGGCGCGCCTCCTCGAGTTGTTCCACGTAGTGCGAGTTCTTGGCCATCGACGAGGGAACGCTATGGGCGGTGAACACCAGCGGCACCTCGCCGCGCGCAGCCTCCGGGAAGCGCGCCAAAGCCTCTTGGACGTGCTCGATCATCGGCTCGATGAAGCCGGGGTGATTGTAAAAGACCCGCAGCTTTTCGATCACCGGAGCCCGCGGGCCGGCCTGCTCGCGGGCGCGGACGATATCGTCGAGATATTGGCGGCAGCCGGAATAGGAACTGAACGCGGAGGTCACGAAAGCAAGCGCGCGACGAACGCCGTCGTCCCGCATCTGGCGCAGCGTATCGGCCATCAGCGGATGCCAATTGCGGTTCCCCCAGTAGATGGGCAGGCGCGGTCCGTTTTTTTCGAGCTCGGCGGTCAATTTCGTGATCAGTTCGCGGTTCTGGGCGTTGATCGGGCTTTTGCCTCCGAAGTGGTAGTAGTGGCCGGCGACTTCCAGTAATCGTTCCCGCGGAAAGTTTCGCCCCTTCAGGATGCCTTCAAGAAATGGCATCACCTCGCCCGGCTGTTCCGGTCCGCCGAAGGAGAGCACCAGCACCGCATCAAAGGCAATCTCGGCACAGGGAAGCTCGGCGCGGGGACGCTCAGCGGATAGGTTTCTGCCGGAAGGCATCCGGTCCTCAGTATGACGGCTCGCCAACCGCCCGGTCTGCTGCCTGGCGCGGCCGGGGTCGCGGGCAGGCGTCGTCTCGGATTGGCCGCCCTCCATGGAGTTGGCGGGCATAGCGTTGGCCGGGCACACTGTCTGCCAGGCACGGGGGTGAGGACTGCCGGCTGTCATGCCACAATATGGAGCAAAGCTCCCGACACGGCTGCCGCCGGCGCCGGGCTCGCGGAAACCGCAGTCTTGTCTCGCGCGCACTGCATGCCTACGCAACACAACGATCCTGATCGAGAGCCAGCGGCCTGGCTGGTTCACCGCAGCGGTCCGAGAGCGGGCGAGAGGCATCGTCTGCGGGCCGTTGTCACTCGCATCGGGCGCGACCCCCGTGGAGATGTCGTCCTGTCGGGCGATGAGGCCTCGGTCGTGTCCTCTCGTCATCTGGAAATCAGGCACGCGGACGGCAACTACCGGCTGCGGGATCTCGGCAGCACCAACGGCACGTTTCTCGACGGCGAGCGGATCGGCGAGGCGGCTCTCGAGGCCGGCGCCGTCATACGATTCGGCAAGGAAGGCCCCGAGTTTGTCTTGGAACTGGCCGAGGCCGCCGCTTTGGACTTGGAAAAAACTCTCGCTTTTTCGCCGGGCCGAAGGACCCAGATCCAGGGGGCCGGTGGCGGTGACGACGATGACAAGAAAGATGGTGACAAGAAACAGGACCCGGCGGGCGATCATGAGGAGCTGCTGGAAGAGGCGGTCGAGCAGGCCCGCGAGGCGCGGAGGCTGGGACACTCCGATCAGACGGCCGTCATCATGCGCCGGATGCTGGGCGTCGCCGTGGACCGTTCGACCAAGAAGTCCAAGGCGGCCATCGCGGGTCTTGTCATCGCGCTTTGCGTTGTCACGGCCCTTGGCTACTGGAGCGTTGAGAGGGCAAGGAAAGAAAAGAGCGCCCTCGACCAGCGAATTCAACAGATCGAGGAAAAATTCACCGCCGGCGGTCTCGAGGCAGGCGAGATCGAAGCGCTGATCGCCGAACTCGAGGACTACCAGAGTCAGGCGCGGACGCTGCAGACGGGATTGCTTTACCGCTGGGGCGTGCTGGACAAGGAGCAGCTCTTCATCCAGAAAGAGATTCGCATGATCATGAAAGAGTTCGGCGCCGAGTCCTACAGCATACCGCCGGAATTCATCCAGCAGGTCGAGCGTTTCATCGAGCGGTATCAGACTCGCGACCGAGCCCATTTGCGGCGAACTCTGGGCCGGTCGCGAAACGATCTTGCACTGATGCGCAAGATTTTCGCCGAGAAGAAACTGCCCCCTGACTTGGCCTATATCGTAGTAGTGGAAAGCGCCTTTCTGAGGGGCAGCTACAGTTCGGCGGGAGCGGCCGGGCCTTGGCAGTTTCAAGCAGCCACGGCGAGACAGTACGGCCTGACGGTGTCCGGCGAAGTGGATGAGAGACATGACCTGGCGAAATCAACCCAGGCCGCCAGTCGCTACATTCGGGAGCTGATCTTGGATTTCGGATCGGGCAGTTCGGTGATGCTGGCGCTGGCCGCCTACAATCTCGGTCCGGGCCGCGTAAAACGGGCGATGCGAAAGGTGGATGATCCGATTAAGCAGCGCAATTTTTGGTACCTATATCGAGTCCGAACTCTGCCGGCGGAAACCCGTGAGTACATTCCAAAGATCATCGCCGCCATCATCATCGGCCGAAACCCCGAGCAATTTGGATTCGTATCGTAAATCGGACCGATTTCGGCTATACTTGGTCCAGAACTCCGTATTCTTTTTTCCGTGGTTCTGAAAGCCGCGGCGGCCGGGGAAACACGCCAAGTTTTCGCCGCGAAAGGAAGGCCGGCGGGAGAAGTGTTGCCACGACCGTGGCGACCAGGTTCGACGCTTATGGGAGAGGTGAACAACCCGACACGGCCCGGCGTATTGAGCGTTTGCGTGGTGTTTGGCGAGCAGCGCACTCGGGCGGAACGCTGCCTTGCGCGCCTGCTCAGCCAGACAGCGATCGAGCGGATGGAGATCGTCGTTGCCGACCTGGCTCCGCGCCATGGCGCGCCCGCCGCCGCGTCCCACCCCAAGGTACGGTATCTGCCCGTCGACGAGGACAGTCACTTCGGGCAGGCCCGAGGCGCGGCGTTCCGGCGGTCGAGCGGAGAATTCGTGGCCTCGCTTGAGGACCATTGCTATGCCGAACCAGAGTGGGCCGAGGCCGTGCTGCGGGCGTTTCGAGAACCCGGCGTGGATCTGGTCAATTACGCCATGTCGAACGCGAACGCGGGCCCTTACGTGACCGAGGCCTTCATGATGACCGAATACGGACGCTGGATGCATCCGGCCAGTACGGGGTATGTGCCGATTTCCGCGTGCAACAATGTCGCCTACCGCCGGTCGTGCCTAGAGACCTGGTGGGATGAGATGGACGAACTGCTTGAGACCGAATATCATCTTCACCGGCGCCTGCAAGACCGTGGTTCGAAAGTATGGCTGGCGGGCCGAGCCCGTGTTCAGCATGAAACCTGGGAGCGGCTTAGCGACGGCGTGCGGGCGAACAACGCGATGAAGCGCTTGCTGGCGTGCCGGCGGGTGGCCGCTGGCCGCTGGAGCCGCTCGCGCAGACTGTTCTACTTCGCCGCGATGCCTCTCACACCGGTGCTGCATCTGTGGCGGTTGGGTGTGAGCCTGATTCGCCGTCCGGCGCTGTGGCCTTTGTTTGTCAAGAGCTTGCCCCTGTGTGTGTTCGTCTACATCATGAGCTCCTTTGCCGAGGCTCAGGGCTATCTGTTCGGAGCAGGTGAGAGCCGCACCTTGTTCCGGGACCTGGAGGTCTCGACAAGCCGCGTCCGATGAGCCGTGCATCGTCTCCTCTTGCTTCGGTGATTATTCCGGCCTACAAATCGGAGGCCACAATCTGGCGCTGTCTCGATGCGATCGGGAGGCAGAGCTTCAGAGATTTCGAAACGATCGTCGTCGACAGTTCCCCCCAGGATCTGCTCAGTGAGCTCATGAGGCGGGAATATCCCGCCGTACGGTTTCACCACCACGAGCAGCGCCTTCTGCCGCAGCAGGCTCGCAATTGGGGTTTTCGGAGTTCTCACGGCTCGGTCATCGTCTTCACCGATCCCGATTGCGTGCCAGAGCATGATTGGCTCAAGCGTTTGATGGCGGCGATGAATCAAGGGCGGGTGGCGGTAGGCGGCTCGTTTGCATCCCCACCCGGATGGTGGGCTCAGAGCGTGCACGTGTCAAAATTCGCCTGGTGGCTGCCTGGCGGCGAGCCGCGACGAATCTCCGAGATCCCCAGCGGCAACGCGGCGTTCACGCGTGAATTGTTTGAACGGCTGAATGGCTACCGGTCCGGCTGGTTTGCCGGTGACAGCGAGCTTTGCTGGCGCGCCGTGGAGCGCGGAGAACAGGTGTGGTTCGAGCCGCGCGCCGCCGTTACGCATATTGACACCGCCGATTTCCGATGTTTCGTCCGGGAGCGCTGGAGGCGCGGAAAAGATTTCGGAGACATGCGATCCACACTCCAGCAGTGGAGCCGTCCGCGCTGTCTGTTCTACCTCATGGCCGCGCCGCTTCTGCCCGCCGTGATGCTCGCTCGTGCGCTGCGTCACAGCCTCTTCGGAGACAATCTGCTGCTCTGGTTCTCGACAGCACCGGTGCAGTTGCTCGCCTGCGCCGCCTGGTGCGGCGGCGAGGCGTACTCGCATGGGAGCGCGCTATGGAGGCGGTGAGCTGGCTGCTGGTGGCGTTGCTAACGCTGACGGCCCTCCGGCGGCTTGCCTTCTTAGCCGGCGCCGCGCTCACCCGAAAGAACCCGCCGCCGGCTTGGACCCCTGCCGTACTCGTTGTCGTTGCCGCGCATGACGAAGCTTGGCAACTCGAACCGTTGCTGAACGCTCGGAGCCGCCTGGACTACCCGCGCGAGCAAATCCACTTTGTGCTCGTCAGCGATGGCTCGCGGGACGAAACAGCCGCGCTGTTTCGCGGGTGGTGCCAGCCGCGGACCAACGCCCGGGCGGTAGCGCTGCCGAAGAACGCCGGCAAGGCGGCGGCGCTCAATCACGCCGCGGCCCTTGTTCCCGGTTACGAGATCCTCGTCGTCTATGACGCCGATCAGCGGCCCGAACCGCAGTCGCTGCGTCATCTTGCCGGGGCCTTCGCCGACCCGGGAGTCGGCGCGGTCTCGGGCTATTGCGCTCCGTGGAACGCGAGGGAGAGTCTGGTTGCCCGTTACGCGGCCCTGGAGGCCTACGGACACCAGCTCATTGTTCAAGCGGGCAAGGAGCGCTGGGGGCTGAACCCGACCACCATGGGCGGCAACTGCGGCTATCGCCGCCGAGCGCTGGAGCAGGTCGGCGGGTTTCCCGCCGGGTCCTACAGCGAAGACATTGAGGTGTCGCTGGCCATGGCCGCCCGCGGCTGGAGAACCCGATTCGTGGAGGAAGCGGCGGCGGACAAGAGAGTCGCCGCTTCTCTCGATCACTACATACAGCAAAGAAGGCGTTGGTCCTTTGGCATGTACGGCGCCCGCCGACGCGCCAGCGGATTCGAGTCCTGGGCCGTGGCGCTCGGCTATGCCGACCGAATCCTCTTCCTGGCGACGATCGGAGCCGTTGCCGCCGGGCTGCTGCCCTATCTCGTTCTCGGACTCTACCTGGTGCCGGTCGCGCTGGCCGTTCCGGCCTCGCTCCTCCGCGCCGGAGTTGGCCGGGAGTGGCACTGGTATCTGCTCAGTACGATCACTTTGTTCCCAGCCGACATCGCGCTTAGTCTTTCGGGCATGATCCGGGCCGCGGCCGGCGGCGGTTCGGTCGAGTGGCGCTCGGCCCGGCCGGTCGAGGCAGCATCGGAGCCTATGGAAAAACAATGAGCCGCGACGCGGTAGGGGAGCTATTCTCCGGCCTTCCCCGCGAGGGACCGGGCAGTGATGCCTCGACGCTCGCGGCGCTCGCCCGCCTGCCGGCGCTGCCGGCCAAGCCGCGGGTCTTCGATCTGGGCTGCGGTTCGGGAAGAAAAACTGGTGCTGGCGCGAGCCCTCCAGACCCCCATTGTCGCGGTCGATCCTTGCCGGCCTTTCCTTGACAGGCTCGAACAGAGGGCCGCGGCTGTGGGTCTGCGGTCTCTGGTGGAGACGCGATGCGGGACGATCGAAGCGCTTGACGAGCCGACACACTCGATTGATCTTGTCTGGTCAGAGGGGGCGTTGTACAACGCGGGGGTAGGTGCGGCGCTTAAGCTGCTGCATCCTCTGATGCGAGCGGGAGCCGTGCTCGCATTTACCGAATTGACCTGGTTCGCGGACGCGCCGCCGGCGGAAGCAGCCGCGTTCTGGAGCCAAGCCTATCCAGCGATGGCGGGGACCGATGACAACATTGGAAAAGCGCGGCGACACGGCTTCGAGCCCGTGACTACGTTTCGTCTGCCCGAGCAGGACTGGCGGCAGTTCTACGACCCGCTTCAAGAGAGGATCGAGCAGCTTCGTCCGCAGTGCGATCGCTGGCCCGAGTTGGCCCAAGCCATTGGGGAGGCCCAGCGGGAGATTGAGATATTCACCCGCCACCGAGATAGTTATGGATATGTCTTCTACATTCTGCGAAGACCCTAGGCGCCGGACCTCGCCGCGCCCGCGCCACGACGGCGGACGCGGTGTGCCGTGCTGCCCGCGGGCGCGCTAGCCGAAACCCGCGCCCAGATAAAGCAAGCGAACCGCCATCCGAAACAGCGGGCCAAAGATGCTGCCGAAGAGGTTCCACGCGATGAGCATGCCGACAAGCGAGAACCCAGGCTGGCGCATGAAGTCGTTGATCTTGAGCGCGATCTTCTCACTCACGAGCAGGCCGATGGCGGCGCTGCCGTCGAGCGGAGGCACCGGCAGGAGGTTGAACGCCATCAGCAGAATGTTCTGCGAAAACAGCAAGCTCAAAAAGCGCGCCAGACCCTCGGCGACACCCCCCGAGGGTGCATCGACAAGCTTGGTGAACTGAACGAACTCAGGGACGACGAAGTAGCCCATCGCGATGCCAACATGAATGGCCATGCCAGCCAGGATCACCAGCACCAGATTGGCGGCGGGACCGGCTAAGGCCATCCAGGCGGCGCGATGAGGATGACGCTGCTGCCAGTAGGGGTCGAAGGGAGCACTCGCCCAGCCAATCATCCAGCCGGCGAAGATCAGCGACAGCATGGGCACCAGGATCGTGCCAAAAGGCTCCCGCCGTACGTGCGGGATGGGGTTCAAACTGACCTGACCGGCCAGAGCGGCCGTCGGGTCGCCGCCCAGTTGGGCGGCCCAGGCGTGCGCCGCCTCGTGGCATGTGATCGACAGCAAGAAGACAACGTACCAGATGGGCGCCAGCGCGGCGAGTTCGGGATCAATCATAGCGAGGGGAATCTTCTAGTCGAAGCTCTTGATGCGCTCTACCGTGGCCCGGTCGAGGCGGCGAATGAGTTCGGTGACCAGGGTGACAGCGCGATCGAAGTCGTCGCGGTGGAGGACGCCATTGTGGTTGTGGAGATAGCGGGTCGGCACCGTGATGTTGATCGACGGAGCGCCGCCGTAAGCACGCTGCATCTGCGCGCCATCCTCCCCGTAGCCCGATAGCACGTTGAACTGTAGCGGCATCTTCAGATCTTTCGCCGTGTCGATGACGAAATCGCGCAGTTTCAGATTCGGCAGCATCGAGCTGTCGTGGAGAAAAATACCGGGCCCGCCGCGCAGGCGTTCCTGGGCCTGGTCGGGAGTGATGCCGGGGTAGTCCGAGGCCACGCCGACTTCGATACTGAGTCCGATGTCAGGTTTGACAATGTAGGCGCTGGTTTGCGCGCCCCGCAGGCCGACCTCTTCTTGTACCGTCGCGACGGCGAAGACGACATTGGGAGAGGGTTTCTGCTTCAGCCTTTTGAGAACCTCGATCTCAACCGCCAAGCCGATGCGGTCGTCCCAGGCTTTCGCGACGTAGAGTTTCGGATCGTTGAGCTTCATGAAGCGGCTCTCGGGCGCGATCGGATCGCCGGGACGAATGCCGAGACGTTCCTCGGCGTCGCGGCGGCTCGTGGCCCCCACGTCGATGAAGATACGGGAGCGATCGTGCAGTTGGGACCGCTCGCTTGGCGGAGTAACGTGAGGAGTCTTCAATCCCGTAATGCCCTTGACCGGGCCCTTGCGGGTGAGGATGACGTAGCGCTGATTGATCAATGCCTGATCGAGCCAGCCTCCGACAGTCTGGAAGGTGAGATAGCCCTCGGCGGTGATGCGCCGCACGATCATGCCCAGCTCGTCCATGTGAGCCGTCATCATGATGCGCGGGCCATCGGCCGTGCCGTCTAGACGAGCGATGAGCGAGCCGAGGCCATCGGTCTGAATGTGATCGGCCAGCGGAGCGAACTCGCGGCGCATGATCTTGCGCACCGGGCCTTCAAATCCGCTGGGACCATGGGCTTCGGTGAGTTCGGCAAGCAACTGTTCGAGCGGGTCGAGCGAGTCGTTTTGGGCCCAGCCGTTTTGGGCCCAGAAGGTCGCGGCGAATGTCAGCAGGGCCGCCAGGAAGCGGAAACGTTTCAAGGGATCTCCTCCGGGTGGATCGCTCCCATTGTACGCGAGCCGCATCGAGCGGCGGGCTCAAGGATGAGACGCGCTAATTAGACGCAGGGAACCGCGCAGCGCAGGGCATTCTGAACGACGTAGTTGACATGATCGGGTTCAAGCGGCGCGCTGACATAATCCCAGACGCCGGCTTGGATCGCGTCCAGCCACTCGTCCACGTCGGTCGAACTGCTAACCGCTACGACCGGCAGTCCCGCGCCCCGCGCCCTGATGCCCTCGATCAGCGGATGATACAGCCTTGGCTGGGCCGCGCAACAAATCACGCCGGTACGCAGCCAGCCGGCGAGGTCCAGCGCCTGTGCCGGCGGCAGGGCCGGTATCGAGCATACGGAATGATTCTGCCGCGCAAGGATTGCCGTTAGCGCTTTGAGCGACGGGTCCTCAATGCCAAGAAGAAGAATGTTTGTCGACGGTGAATCGTACACTTTATTTTTGTGCAATCGGCGAGCAATGCTTGCCGATTGCTGGGTAGTGCGATTGGGACAGCACGCTCGGCAACCGATACTTTGCCGACCCCTTTCTTATTAGTGTACGGCTTGCGGTGAAAAGCGTCCAATTAAAAAGTTCTATAGGCTTGATAAGCGTTTTGTAGCAGGCCGCTCATTCACTTCCTGGAAAAGACGACCCGGCGGCGGCGCGAACCCCGCCGCCCGAAACGGTGACGTGAGGGTGAGGAACTGCGAAAACTTGGGACCGATTGCCGGCGCCTGGCCGCATCAGCACTCAGAGCCGCGGACGAAGGCAGCTGACTTGCGAGCCCGTAAGGGCGGCAAGGTCGGCCATGAGACCGGACTCCCGCCACGTGGTGAGAAAAGCGGGCTAGGCCAGCAGCGAGCGCTGCGCTTTGACGCCGGCGATCGCGCGTTCGATATGTTCGGCCGTGTTATACAGGTGCGGACAGAGCCGCAGCCCGCCGGTCGCCGCGCAGGCGATGCCGTGCTTGTGGTACATGGCATCGACGAGGGTCTTGCGGTTCTCGGCCGGCACCTCGACGATACACACGCCGCCACTCAGCTTCTCGTCCATCGGAGTGACGAGCTTCGCGCCGGCGTCGCGCAGACCTTTCTTCAGCGCGGTAGCCAGACTGTACATGCGCGCCTCGATCCCGCGGATGCCAAGCATCTGATGGAAATCGACGGCCGTGCCGACCGCCACCAGACGTGAATCATCGCGCTGACCCATATTCTCGAGCTTCCTGGCGCCGCGGAGTATCGTCTGGGTCGTGGTTCCCCATCCCGGCGCGACGATATTAGGCCAGATCTCGGCAATACGCTCCCGCCGCACGTAGAGCAGTCCCACCTCGCGCGGTCCGCAAAACCACTTGTGGGAACTGGCGGTGTAGGAATCGCAGCCCAGGTCGTGGAGATCGAGCTCGACCGCGCCCCAAGACTGCGCCCCATCGAGATGCGCGTAGATGCCGCGCTTACGCGCCTCGGCGATGATGCGTTTGACCGGAAGCCGCAGTCCGCTCACGTTCGAGATGTGGGTCACCGAAAGCACCTTGGTTCTGGCGCTGAGAGCATCGACGAAGGGCTGCAGAAGCTCGTCTTCGTTTTTCGGTTTCACGGGCACCGCAACGCGCTTGACCGTGAAACCATGACGCGCGCCCCTGACTTCCCAGGCCACATTGTTCGTCGGATGGTTCTGCTCCCAGATAACAACCTCGTCGCCCCGGCCAAGCGGCAGACCATTGTTGATCGTATTGTTCGCCTCACTGGTGTTGCGGACGATGGCGATCTCGTCCGGGTCGGCGCCGACCATGGCGGCGATCTTGCGGCGCGACTCCTCGAAGAGTTTCGGGAACTTTCCGCGGTTGTTCATCGAGCAATCGATGTCGATGTCGCGGGTCAGCGCCGCGACCTGCTCGGTGACCGCGCGCGGGGACGGACACAGGTTCGCCGCGTTCATCGGCACTTTGCCCTCGGCGAAGGAGAACTGTCCGCGAACGAGTCCCCAGCGGGACTCCTCGCCAACGGTGGCCGCCAGCAATTGCGTAAATTCAGCGACCGAGGCAGCCATCGGCACTGCGGCGGCGCCTCCGGCAAGCCCTTTGAGAAAGGATCGGCGTGATGCTGGTTTGGTCATGATTTTCTCCTCGACGCGTGCCGCCTTTGGCGTGACCCTAGGCGTCCCGATGTTGATGCCGGTTCCGGCCGGCAACTCGGTCTGAAGCAATCATACCGTATTCATCGGCCATGAGCAGGCCTGGCAGCGCGCGGGAGCAGGACACCTGACATCGGGACCAAGGACACCGAGACCAAGGGGAAGCGGCAATTCGGTTCTGGTATCCTGCGTGGGGAGATGGAACCAGCGATGCAATTGTTTCCCCGCAGTTTTCGTGTGTCCTTGTTTTTCTTCGCCGCTTGTTTGGCCGTTTCCGTTCCGGCCATCGCGCAGGAAGAGACCGCGCAAGAAAAGAAAGGCGGCCCGCGGTCTGATCCGGCGGAAGTGAACGCCTTCGCGTCAGATTACAAGAATTTTATCTCCGCCGCCCGTACCGCACCCGCCTTCGTTGAAGAGTCGATTCGGTTGGCCGAATCGCGAGGGTTCCGGGAACTGAACGACGAGACCCGGCTGCGGCCCGGCGCGAAACTCTACCGCAACAATCGCGGGCGGGCGCTCTACCTTTTCGTTGTCGGCAGGGAACCGTTTCGAGAGGGGTTTCGCATTACCGCCGCCCATATCGACGCGCCGCACCTTGATCTGAAGGCCCGTCCCATCAAGGCGTCGGGAAACTTCGTTCAGTTGCAGACGATGCCTCACGGCGGGATCAAGAACTACCAGTGGGTAAATCGGCCCCTGGCGCTGACCGGCAAGGTCTACAAGAAAAACGGCGAGGTCATCGCGGTAGATGTCGGCCTGGGAGCCGGTGATCCTGTCTTCGTCATTCCCGACCTTGCGCCGCACGTCGATGCTTCCCAGCGAAAACGGAGCAGCCGGGCCGTTATCGGCGGCGAGGAAATGGACCCGGTCGCATTCTCAAGCCTGGGCAAGGCCGCGGCCGCGGACGTGGAAAAATATTTGCTGGCAACCTATGACATCGAGCCCGACGACCTGGTGAGCGCCGAGCTGAGTTTCGTGCCCGCCGGCTCGCCGGCCGACGTCGGTTTTGACGGCTCGCTGATCGGCGCCTACGGCCAGGATGACCGCTCGAGCGCCTACACCGCCCTGCGGGCGCTGCTCGAACTCGCCGCGCCGCGCCATACCACCATGGTCTTTCTGGCGAACAACGAAGAGACGGGCAGCAACAACAATACCGGCGCCCGCTCAGGCGCGCTGAACGATCTGCTGGCGGATCTGATCTTCCGGCAGGAGGGCGACCGCTATCGTGATGTGATGACGCGCCGCGCCCTCGCCAGCACACTGGTCGTCTCGGCCGACGCCAACCCAGGCATGCATCCCATCTGGCCCGCGAGTCTGGAGCGCGCCAACGCCCCGCAACTGGGCAAGGGAGTGAATTTCAAGATCTACGGACGGGGCCACAGCCCCAACGCCGAATTCACCGCCCGCATGCGAAGAATCTTTGACGACGCCGGCGTGCCCTGGCAAGTGATGACCTACAAGGTCGGGCCCGGAGGCGGGGGGACGCTGGGGCATTATCTATCCGACGACAATATGGAAGTCATCGACATCGGCATTCCCGCCCTGTCGCTGCATTCGCCCTTTGAGATCACCTCCAAGCAGGACGTCTATTCGCTCTACCGCGCCATTCGTGCATTCTTCGAAAACATCGACAGCAACAAGTGAGCCGCGTGGGCACCGATCGAGGCGAGGATCCGGTGGCATCATCGAGCGCTCATAAAAAAACAAGAGCTGTAGAGGAGAGGAGTTTCATGAGAACCACGGACTTGCGAATCCTCCAGGCGGCCGCACTGGCCATCGTGGGCACGCTGGCGGCCGCGCAACCATCCGCCGCCGGAGAGGTGAGGTTTCCCGCCGCGCGTCCGCCGAGCAATGATATCACGGTCGAGAACCGCGTCCCGGTCGCCATGCGAGACGGGACGGTTCTCCACGCCGACGTTTACCGCCCGGTCGGCGATGGCAAGTATCCCGTGCTCGTTTCGAGAACCCCCTACAGCACCGAGCGCTACCCGGCCGCCTACACGCCGGCGGTGTTTTTCGCGCGGCGGGGCTATGCCTATGTCTTCCAAGACGTCAGAGGACGCCACGAATCCCAGGGCGACTGGGACCCGATGCGGGCCGAGTTCGAAGACGGTTACGACACCATTGAATGGGCGGCGCGGCAGCCCTGGTCGAATGGCAAGGTCGGCATGCAAGGCGGCTCCTATCTGGGAACCGTGCAGTGGCAGGCGGCCAAGCTGGCGCCCCCGCACTTGGTCACCATCTTTCCCAACGTAGCGGCGACTAGTTCCTACCACCATGCCTTTACGCTCAACGGCGGCTTTCGATTGTCACTCGCCTTCGGCTGGGGGCCGGTGCGGCAAGAATCGCGCGTGATGCAGAACACCGGGCCGCACACGATGGCCGACGGATCCGAGAACTTGAGTTATGACAAGCTGATCTGGCATCTCCCGCTGTCGGGGATGCAGGCGCTGGCGGGCCGCGACGCGTCGTTCTACCGCAACTGGATCGAGCATCCCGACTACGACGACTACTGGCGAGCGCTCAGCGTCGAGGAGCACTTTGAGAAAATCCCCACCCCGGCGCACACCTTCGGCGGCTGGTTCGACATTCTCGTGCAAGGCACGCTCAACGGCTACATGGGCATCCGCAAGCGAGGCAAGACCAAGCTGGCGCGCGAAAACAGCCGCCTGCTGGTCGGCCCCTGGGGACACGGCCCCTCGCGCAAGCACGGCGACCTCGACTTCGGCGAGCAGGCGCTGGTGGATCGCACCTCGGTCGAGCTGCGCTGGTTTGACCACTGGCTGCGCGGCGTCGAGACGGGAATCTTGGGCGAGCCTCCGGTCGCGCTCTTCCAAATGGGAGCCAATCGCTGGCGCTATCACGACGACTACCCCGTCCCGGGCGCCCAGTACACTCCTCTCTATTTCCACAGCCAGGACGGCGCGAACTCCTACCGCGGTGATGGGCGATTGAGTTGGGATCGGCCCGCGGGCGGCTCCTCCGCCGACCGCTACCGCTACGACCCCGGCAACCCTGTGCCGAGCGTGGGCGGGGCGAACTGCTGCGGCACGCCCACGCCGACCGGTCCGATCGATCAGCATCCGGTGGAAAGGCGCAAGGACGTGCTGGTGTACACCTCCGATTACTTAGAAGAAACCATTGACGTGACCGGGCCGGTGAAGGTCGTGCTGTATGCCTCGTCCGACGCGGTGGACACCGATTTCGTGGCGAAGCTGGTGGATGTCTATCCGGACGGCAAGGCCTACAACATGGCGGAAGGGATTTTGCGCGCCCGCCATCGCGAGGGCCAGGATCAGCCCAAGCTCATGGAGCCGGGCAAGGTCTACCGCCTCGAAATCGACCTGCTGGGGACGAGCAACGCCTTCCTGCCTGGTCATCGCATCCGAGTCAGTGTGACCAGCAGTCACTTCCCGCAATTCAACCGGCACCTCAATACCGGCGAGCCCTTCGGCATGAGCGACAAGATCAAGATCGCCACCCAGACGATCCATCACAGCCAAGCGCGGCCGTCGCACATTCTGCTGCCGATTCTTCCCGCGAAATAGGGCAGGCAAAATAGCGCCGAGCGTCCAACTGGACTGATACCGCCGGCGGCTAGGTCGCCGCTTCCGAGGGTTCAAAAATCGGTTTGGTTGGATCGATCCGCAGCCACAGCAGAGCCGACAGGATAAAGAGCACGCCCAGTCCGGCCAGCGGCACATTGTAACCGTAGGTCTCGACCAGATACCCGAAAGCCACCGACATCACCGACGCCCCGATTTGGCCGGCGGTGTTTATCGCGCCAGTCACCAGGCCGGCGTTGTCCTTGCCGATGTCGAGGCAAACGGCCCAGCAATTGGGCAGGCAGGCGTCGGCCGCGGCGAAGCCCATCATCAGCAAGATGACGGCCAAGGCCTGATGCTGGACCCCCAGCGAGGCGAGCATGAACAGCCCCCCCAGTGAGAGCGAGACCACGCCAATGGCGCGGCGTCCGATCTTGAGTCCGAATTTTCTGACAAGGCCATCACTGGCATAACCGCCGACGCCGTTGGCGATCGCTCCCAGAAGAAACGGCAGGGAAGAGTAGGCGGCCAGCATTTCGCCCTGAAAACCTTTCTCCTGCACGAGATAGGTCGGCGCCCAGGCGATATACCAGTACGAGCCGTAGCAAAAGACGTGATACATGGCCATGACGGCCCATAGGTTGCCGCTCTTGAGCATGGCGAGAAACGGCGCGCCATGCCGGCTCCTGGGCATCTCGCCGATGATTGCCAGCTCGCCTTCGTTCACAGCCGGCATGTCGCGCGGGTTGTCGCGGAACCAGACATACCAGACCACCGCCCAGACAATGCCTGGCACGGCGAAGAGATGGAACACCGCCCTCCAACCGTAGAGAGTCTGCAACCAGATCACGACCGGCGGCGCCAGCGCCCCGCCCAAGCGGCTCGCCATCCAAATGAAACCGTGCGAACGTGCCCGCTCTTGGACCGGGAACCAGCGGGAAATGGTGCAGGAACTGTTCGGATAGGCGCCGGCCTCGCCCGCCCCGAACGACGCCCGGACGACAAGCAGCCAAACGTAGCTGGTGACCGTGCCGGTCAGGGCCGTAAAGACCGACCACCAGATGACGATGCGGGTGAGGATTTTGCGGGGACCAAAGCGGTCTCCCATCCAGCCCCCCGGAATCTCGAACGCACCGTAGGCAATGGTAAAAATCCCAAAAACCCAACCAAGCTGCGACGGACTCATGCCAAGATCCTTCGACATCTCCGGCGCGGCGACGGAAATACATACGCGGTCCAGGTAAGTAATCATCGAGAGCAGAAACAGGGCCGCCATGACCCTGCCGCGCATGTTGGTCGGTTGCATAGCGACCGATTATGGCACACCCCGCCCGCCATCTGGCCTGGCTTGGATGGAAACCTCTGGCTTGTCCCCATGTGGACAGGGGCTTTCCCCGGCTGGCCGATGCATGGGCGCGACCCCTTTCTGATCATCTGGTTGCCCCACGGCCAGCACGACCGTTCCCGCGCAAGCACCGCGCTGTGGGTCTCGGCGGCGGACCGGAGGGCTTCTAAAGTTTGTGCGCCCGCGGACGATTTTGTTATCGGAGACCCGCCTCTCCCCGGAGTACACCGATGGATGAATCTCAAGAACTAATCAACGAGTTCCTTATCGAAAGCAACGAGAACCTCTCCCGCCTCGACCAGGAATTCGTGGAGCTTGAGCAGAGGCCGGAGGACCGCGATCTGCTGGGTAGCGTTTTTCGGACGATCCACACGATCAAAGGCACCTGCGGTTTCCTGGCCTTTGGGAAACTCGAGGCGATCACCCACCGCGCCGAGAACATCCTGAGTCAGTTGCGAGACGGCGAACGGCGGCTCAGTCCCGCCATCACGACGCTGCTGCTCCAGACCGTCGACGCGGTCAAGCAGATCCTTGGCGAGATCGAGGAGACCGGAGGCGAGGGCAGCGAGGACTACGCGGAACTGCGGGAGGCGCTGCAAGCGGCCAGCAGGCGCGTCCGCGTCAGAACAAGGTCGCCGGTTCCAATATCCGAGTCGACGTGTCCTTGCTCGACAAGCTGATGAATCTGGTCGGTGAGCTGGTCCTGGCGCGCAACCAAATTCTGCAGCACGCCACCACGAAGGAAGACGCCGCCCTGGCGGTGACCTCGCAGCGGCTGAACCTGATTACGACCGAGCTGCAAGCGAACGTGATGAAGACCCGCATGCAGCCGATCGGCGTGGTCTGGAACAAGTTTCCCCGAGTGGTGCGCGACCTGGGCCAGGCGAGCGGGAAACAGATCGATGTCAAGATGGAAGGGGCCAAGACCGAACTGGACAAGACCATTATCGAGGCCATCAAAGACCCGCTGACGCACATCGTCCGCAATCGCTGCGACCACGGCGTCGAGAGCTCCGAAGAGCGCATCGCCGCCGGCAAGGCCCCGCGTGGCACCGTCAGCCTGCGGGCTTTTCACGAGGGCGGCCAAGTCAATATCGAAATTTCCGACGATGGCGCGGGCATCGATACCGAACGGCTCAAGACCAAGGCCGTGCAAAACGGCTTGATCACCGCCGAACAGGCCGAACGCATGAGCGAGCGGGAACTGCTGAACTTGGCCTTGCTGCCCGGGCTTTCCACCGCCGAGAAAGTGACCAATGTTTCCGGCCGCGGCGTGGGCATGGATGTTGTGCGCACCAATATTGAGAAGATCGGCGGCTCGATCGACATCCAGAGCTGGAAGGGGCGCGGAACGACCATCAAGATCAAGATTCCGCTCACGCTGGCCATCATTCCCGCGCTGATCGTCAACTGCGCCGGTGAGCGGTTCGCGATACCCCAGGTCAGTCTCGCCGAGCTGCTCCGGCTCGACACAGCCTCGGACCGCCAGCAGATCGAGTGGATTCATGGCGCGCCGGTTTACCGGCTGCGCGGCAAGCTGCTGCCCCTGGTCTATCTGAACAGCATTTTGCAGCTTGAGGACGAGGCGACCGGCGGCGACACGGGAATCATCAATATCATCGTGTTACAAGCCGACGAGAAGACCTTCGGTCTGGTTGTGGACAGCATCAACGACACGGCCGAGATCGTCGTCAAGCCGCTGGACAAGCTTCTCAAGGGACTGAACTGCTATGCCGGGGCAACGATCATGGGCGACGGCAAGGTGGCTCTGATCCTGGACGTCATGGGCGTGGCGCAGATGGGTCATGTGGTGGGAGAGTCCCGCCACGAGGCCAAAGCGCATCACGAAGAGCAGACGGACTCGATCGGCGAACGACAGACGGTCCTGCTTTTCCGCAGTGGCAGGGCCGAGCGGCTCGCGGTACCGCTGGCGCTCGTCTATCGTCTGGAAGAATTTCCTCGCAGCGATATCGAGCAGTCCGGGGACCGCCAGGTCGTTCAGTACCGTGGCCGCATCCTGCCGCTGGTGTCGCTTGCGGGACTCCTTGGTTTGGATGTCGCCGAGAATTCCGCGCCCGCGGACCCGGTGCAAGTGGTGGTCTTTAGCGATGGTCCGAAGCGCATCGGAGTCATCGTCGATGAGATCATGGACATCATTGATGAAGCGATCACCGTCCGTGTCCGGGCGGGACGCGCCGGTATTCTCGGTTCGGCCGTGATCAGCGGTCGCGTCACCGACTTCATCGACTTACGGTATTTGATCGATGCCGTGGACAAGGACTGGTTCAGCCAGCGGCACGAGGGGCCGAGCGCCGGAAGGCGTGTCCTGATTGCCGAAGCCTCGCCTTTCTCGCGAGGCCTGATCAAGAACTTTCTGGAGATGGCGGGCCATCAGGTAACCGAGGCGGGCGACCATCAGACGGTGCTGCAAGCCCTGCGGAATGTCCGGGTCGATGTGCTGCTTTCGAGTCTGGATCTTCCGGGAGGCGACGCCTTCGACCTGCTCAAACAGATTCGGACATCACCGGACTGGAGTCATTTGCCCGTTCTCGCTCTGGCCAACAGTCTGGAGGAATCCTCTTCGGATGCCGGCCGGGATTATCATTTCGATGCATATCACCTCAAGCTAGACCGCGAGGCCATGTTGACCTCGATCGAGAAACTAGCCGTCGCCGTGACAGCCGGTGAAGCTGTCCTACAGGAGAGTTGAATCCATGGAGGAGTCCGTTCAGAAAAAGTCCACACAAAGTGGATCGAGGAGCCGGCAGTACGCGACGTTTTACGTTAGCGATCTGTTCTTCGGCGTGGAAGTGTTGCAGGTGCAGGAGGTATTGCGCGCTCAGGAAATGACACGAGTACCCCGCGCGGACTCGGTCGTAGAAGGCCTCATCAATTTGCGCGGGCAGATCGTGACTGCCTTTGACATGCGGGAACGTCTTGGGCTGGACCGTCGCCAAGGCGATAAGCCTCCAATGAATGTGGTGATTCGAAGCGAGGATGGCGCCATTAGTCTGTTGGTCGACGAGATCGGTGACGTGATCGAGATCAAAGAGGAGAACTTCGAACCTCCGCCGGCGACGATGACCGAAGTCGCCCGCGAGACTTTGGAAGGTGTGTACAAACTTTCAAACCGTCTCCTGCTGGTTCTCTCCACCGATAAAGTCTTGCACCACTGAGGGGCGGGCAGCCACGGAGGGGTGCGGTGATTTGTTTTCGGCGGGGATGCGGCCACCGGCGCAGCCGTTGAGGCGTTCCGCGAGCGGGTCTTTCGTGACAAGCTGCCGCGGGGGGTTTTCCGTGGCGCGCACATGAGTGGCTCAAGAGCCAGCGGAAAGATTTCCTTACGCAGGTTCTAGAAGAACCGGCGGGGACAACGCAATTTCGAACCGTTCAAGACAACGGAGAAAGACCTCTCTGGCAGGGAGGCCCTCGGCCGGCAAGACAAACGGCGTCAAGGCCGAAGCCATCTTAGCCGATGAGAGTCACGAACATGCTCACGGCATCCTTAGAGGCGAATTGGCGTCAACGAAAGGCAGCAGGGCTTTGGCGGCCGGGCGGTCCCAGGGCAGACAAGCAAGGCGCGCCGGAGCGCGGAAAGGATCACCAGGGACGGTGGACGACCAGAGACAGGGAACGAACCCGCCGGGCCAGGCGCCGCCAACGGAGACTAAGGGATCGATATGGAGAAAGTATTGATTGTCGACGACTCACGGGCCATGCGCCGTATCTTGGGCACTACGCTCCGGGAGCTCGGGTTTGAAGTTGCCGAAGCCGCCAACGGACAGGAAGCGCTTGAGCGGCTCGATAACATGGACCAGCCGGTGCGCTTCATGCTCGTGGACTGGAACATGCCCAAAATGAACGGCCTGGACTTCGTTCTCAAAGTGCGGGAGAACAAGAGGTTCGAGAAAAGCAGCATTCTGATGGTCACCACCGAAACGGCCGTGGATCAAATGGTGAAGGCTCTCGACGCCGGGGCCAACGAGTACGTCATGAAACCCTTCACCAAGGAGATCATTGAAGACAAACTTCGTCTGCTGGGCATTTTGAACTAACGGGATGATGACGGCAATGAGCCTGCGATCTTCCGCGCCGAAACGGGACCTCCGCGGCAGGCCCATACGCGTGCTGGTGGTTGATGATTCGGTGGTCATCCGCCGCCTGGTCACGATGGTGCTGAACGAAGACCCCGCCTTCGAGGTCGCCGGCGTGGCGGCGAACGGATCGATCGCGCTGGCGAGGATTCCTCAAGTTAATCCCGATGTTCTCACGCTAGATATCGAAATGCCCGAGATGGACGGGCTCGAAACGCTGCGGCGGGTGCGCGAAGAGTATCCGAAGATCTGCGTGATCATGTTCTCGGCGCTCACCGAGCGGGCCGGCAGATACACGCTCGATGCCCTCTCGCTCGGAGCCCATGATTACGTCACAAAGGCGGCCAGCGTCGGCTCGGTCAATAAGTCGATGGACCGGCTGCGGTCCGAACTGCTGCCGAAGATCAAGCAGTTCTTCCATGCCGTAGAGACGCCCCCGGTGCTCGCGCCGATGCCGCTGGCGCGACCCCTGCCGGACCTGGCGTCGGTCCAGCCGCCGAAGCCGGTCTTGCCTGGGGGCAAGATCAAGCGGCGGATCGTGGCGATTGGGATCTCAACCGGCGGACCCAACGCGCTAGCGGAAATCATGCCGCTGTTCCCGGCCGACTTCCCCTGCCCGATCGTCATCGTCCAGCACATGCCGCCCATCTTCACGCGCTTGCTGGCCGAGCGCCTGCAGAATCAAAGCCGCATCTTGGTCGAGGAGGGAGCCGAAGGCTCGAAGGTCGAGCCCGGCAAGGCCCTGATCGCTCCGGGCGGGTTCCATATGGTGATCCAACAGCGAGGAACCGAGGTCTTCGCGGCCTTGAACGAAGACCAGCCGGAAAACTCCTGTAAGCCAGCCGTCGACGTGCTGTTTCGCTCGGTTTGCGAGGTTTACGGAGGGGCGGTGATCGCGGTCGTCCTTACCGGGATGGGACAGGATGGCTTGCGGGGCGTGCAGCAGCTCAAGGCCCATGGCGCATACTCCATCGCGCAAGACAAGGCCAGCAGCGTGGTTTGGGGAATGCCGGGCTATGTCGCCGAGGCCGGACTAGCCGACGTGGTCACCAGTTTGAACAACGTAGTCCCAGAAATCCTGCGGCAAATATAGGACAACGAATATGGCACTGCCCGGAACCAGCAATGAAGTCTTGGATGCTCCGTCGAAGGAAATTTCCCCGGAGAACTTTCGCTTCCTCTGCTAGACGATATATCGCGACTCGGGGATCGTACTCGATGAGTCCAAGGGTTATCTGATCGAGGCCCGCCTGATGCCGATCGTCCGCAGCGAGGAGACGCAGAGTCTCGACGGACTCTGCAATCTGATTCGAGCGGCCAGCGGGCGCATTGTGAGACAGAAAGTCGTCGAGGCGATGACCACCAACGAGACGCTGTTCTTCCGCGATGTTCGCCCGTTTGCCGCTCTGGAAAAGACCCTGCTGCATGAATTCACCAGAGACAAAGCAGCGAGCGGCCGACTCCTGATCTGGTCGGCGGCGTGTTCTTCCGGCCAAGAAGCCTACAGTCTGGCGATGCTCTGGGACCAGTTGAAGATCCCGGCCTGGAATCTCCAAATCCTGGGTACCGATTTGTCGGACCTTATTCTGGAAAAAGCGAGGGCGGGGAAATTCTCACAGCTCGAAGTCAATCGCGGCCTGCCGGCGAGGTACTTGGTGAAGTACTTCACGCGAACGGGAATGGACTGGCAAATCAGTTCAGACCTCATGCGGATGGTTACATGGGAGAAGTTCAACTTGAGGAACATGATGACCGGCAAGGGCCCGTTCGACATGATCATGTGCCGCAACGTTCTGATCTATTTCGATAAGGAAACCAAACGCGCGATTTTGCAAAATTTGCGCCGTGTTCTTAAGCCGGGAGGCTGCCTCATCCTGGGAGGCAGCGAAACGACGCTTGGTATCGACGACGCCTACCAGCGGCGAGAAGTGAATGACACGATTGTGTACCAGAACCCGCAATGAGCGTTTGCACGCTGGCCCCGTTGGGTCCGAGCGCCGCCTCCGCGGCGCCGAGGAGAATACATGACGACGACCGCAGAAGATCTTCAATCCTGCGCGCGCAATGCCGTGGACGTAGTGCACGATGTCTTCCGGACGATGCTGTCCATTGAAACCTGGGATGTCCACGATACGGCCCCCCAAGAATTCGCGCATCCGGTGGTCGGAGCGGTGTACGTTACCGGCAGCTGGCAAGGGGCCATCCTGCTGGAGTGCGACCGCGAACAGGCGTATGCCTTCACGGCCAAACTGAACGGCATTGAGCCGCCGAATTCAGTCAATGATGATGTCCGCGACGCGATGGGCGAGATCGCCAACATGCTGGCTGGAAACCTCAAGTCAGTCTTGCCGCCCGATACGGCGCTGTCGGTGCCCTCGGTGGTTGAAGGCAACCAATATACGTTTCGCGTTGTCGGCGAGAACGACTCGGTACTCAATCGCTTTGATTCCGCGGCTGGCCCCTTCCACATCACGGTCGTCAAAATCATGAAGGGGTGAACACCGGCGCCCTGGACGGCGGCGAGAATCATCGCATCATCGTGTCATCGTGTTGCCGCGCTAGCAGATCGCGTTCGATTTCCGAGCGGGCCAATTCCAGCGCCCGGAGCTGTTTCGGGTGCGGCCGGCAGGAGCCGGGCATTCGAGCGGCCGAGAGGGCTTCCCTCCAGCGCCGCTCTTCCCTGTAGCTCAACAAAAGGTTGTTGCGGGCGCTGAAATCACAGGGGTCAAGATCGAGCGCCCGCTGAAACAGGAGCCGGGCCTCTTCGCTCTGTCCGAGCAGGTGGAGCGCCGCGCCTTTGTTGGTCAGCGCCTGGACGTCCCGCGGAGAGGTGGCCAGACGAGACTGAAACTTCGCCAGCGCGAGACTTGGCTGGCCGTTCTGGAGGTAGAAGACACCCAGCTCGGCAAGGACCTCGGAGTTCCGCGGTCTGAGACGCTTGGCCCTAGTGAGCAGCCGACGCTGCTCGTCCCGGTAGCCGGGCCCCTTCGCCCCGACGGCGCGGGCGAGCTGCAGCTTCGGCCGTGTCTTGGCCGGCGACTTCGCCTCGGCGTCGCGCCAGAGCGACTCCTCGGTTCTCCAGACCCGCGACCGCTCGAAGCTCAGCCCCGCGAGCAGGCAGAGCCAGACAATCACCGCCGGCCGCGGAAGCCTGGCCACTATCGACGCCAAACCGAGACCCACGCACACGAACGGCAAATACAGGCGGCGCTCGGCAACCAGGTCGGCGAGCGGCGCGACGCTCGAGCTCGGCGCCAGCAGGACCAGCGCGCCCAGCAGCCAGAACCACCGCTGGTCCCGGCGCGCCGCATAGGCGGCGAATCCGGCCGCCAGCAGGACACCCAGCCAGGCGGCCAGAGCGGCGGGGTCGGCGCCAGTCGACAAGGCAAAGTCGTGATCGACATTGAGTCCCCGGGGCCAGACGAGAAGCCCGGCGTAAAACCACAGGACGCGCCCCTGCGTCAGGAAATACGACCAGGGCGTGATGCCCTCGAGTCCGAAGGCGAATCCGGAACCACTCACGGTCGAGGCGGCGTAAACCACTCGCCCGCCGGCGAGGACCGCCAGCCCAGCCATCGTCAGCACGGGCCACAGCCGCCGGCGCCAGCTGCGGAGGGCATCGGGCCGGCAGAGCCAGTCAAAGGCCGCCAGGAACACGGGGAACCCGACGGCATCCTCCTTGGAGAGCACGGCCAGCCCGAACCAGAGGACCGATCGCCAGTTCCTCCCTCGAATCCAGTCGCGCCAGCAGAGCAGGCAAAACAAGGTCGAGAGGATCGTCGCGCGCGCGAATACATAGGCCACTGGCTCGGACTGCAACGGATGCAGGGCGAAGATGAACGCAGCCAGGAGCGCCACCGGCCGGGAAACCACGCTCCGGAAGACAACCCATGTCATGGTCGCGGTGAGCGCGTGCAGCAACAGGCTGGCGAGGTGGTAGCCGAAGGGCTGCTCGCCGCCGAGCTGGTAGTTCAACCAAAAGCTCAAATACGTGAGCGGCCGGGTCCGTTCGAGACGAAAGACTTCCCACCAGCCCGACCCCGAGGCGACCAGTGGGTCGTTGAGCATGAAGTAGTCATCGAAATGAAACGACGAGACTAGCGCGGGAGAGAACACGGCAAAGGCCGCCAGCGGCAGAATCCATACCGCCCAGGCGGGACAGGGGGCTGCCTGGCAGCCGTCTGAGGTCGTAGTGGTCATGCTCGTCGGGCGGACGGGCCGCGGATGTTCCCCGCGCCTGTTCCTGGTGATGGCCGAGAGCAGACGGACGGCGCGGCCGGCTAGAAAACCGCGAAGCAGAACACGGTGTTCGAGCCCGACGGGGTCAGACAGTACTGGCCCCGCGGCAGACTTTCATCCACGCGAATCTTAACAAGCTCGCCGTCCACCGGATATACGGAAAGGCGAAACGCGCGACTCACGAACCTCTTCTTCTTCTGGAACAGCAGTTCCCGCCGGCCACCCTGGGAGGTGAATTGGTAGAGTTGCAGGTTCTTCGGGTCGATCTTCTCGGAACGAAAGAGAAACTCGGGGCTGGCGAGCGGAGTTTGGGCCGGGGACGCGGCGCCGGGAAGCGTGAAGTACCGCTCCTTCTTGCGCGTCTCCTCGCGAACTTCCGATTGTTCGGTCGCGAGCAGACTCGAGGCATGGATCAGGTACGGTAAATCGGCTTCTTCCGGGTTGGGCAATCCCGCCTTGTTCGCTTGGGCCGCCGAGGCAGCCAGCGCCAGCGAGAGAAGGCCGATCCCGCCAACCGGCCGCATCAGGCAGAGTCTGGCAATCACGACAAAAGAACCGGGTTGGTTCCCGCGCGGAGACATTTCACGATTGTACAGTCCGCGAGCCGCCGAAGCAAAGGCCGCTGGGCAGACCCGCGCCAAAGAAGGGGGGTGAGCCGGGTCCTCGCCTCCCAACCGCCGAACCGGCGTCTTGGAACCCAGCCTTCGCGCGACAACCGGCTGGTCATCGCGAGGGTTGCACTTGGGCTCAGCCGAACTCCTTGAGGACGGCAGCCAGCTTCTCAGGGTAGTCGGTAATAAACCCATCAACGTCCAGGGCGAGCAGGCGCTTCATTTCGCTTTCTTCGTTGACGGTCCAGGGCGCGACCTTGAGTTCTTCTTCGTGAATATCGGAGATGAGTTCGCGCGAAGCAAGCTTGAACTGGGGGATCACAAAATCGATGGGGGCATTGTGCCGGGACTCTTCGTCCTGCGTGCGATTGTAGATGTAGCCCAGTTGAATGTCGGGAGCTAGTTCATGGACCCGATTGAGCGTGCCGGTGTCAAACGCCGAAATCATGATATTGCCGGACTTGGTCTGCTTTCCAATCAGCTCGATGGCTTCGTCTTCAAAGCCGGTTGTCTTGAATTCGATGTTGAGAAAAGCGGTCTTGCCAAACTGGGCCAGGACATCCTTGAGGAGGGGAATCTCGAACCCCCCGGGGAGGGCGCGAATTTCAGCGTAGGTGCTTGACTGCACTGCGCGCTGGCCTACGACCGCCGGATGCACGACGACCAGTTCGCCGTCGGCGGTCCGGCGAACGTCGAGTTCAAAGCCATCCGCTCCCTGCTCGATCGCTTTCTCAAAACTAGGGATCGTGTTTTCGAGAATTTCCGCCGCGCCGCGATGGCCAAGGTTCAGTATCTTCTTCACGAGCGTTCCTTCTGCTGGAGATCCGGGAACTGCCACAACGGCAACGGAAGGTGCGAAAGTCACATTCCGCCCGCACTCCAGTCCCTCTGTCTATGCCTCGGGAATGAACTAAAGGCTTCTATGCGTTTTTCACCGGCGGGTTTGCGAGAAAGGTCCGCCGAAGCGGAAACGCCCGTCGAACGGGAGAATCCTGCGCACGGCCGGGTGAGAAACTACGTATCAAGGTACCACGATTAGGGGTCGGGCGGCAGAGGGCTCCGAGGCGGCCCGGCGGGGGACGAGGCGTCTCGGCGCCATCTCGGACACAACACGCCCCGGCTTGGGCTCCCGGCGCGGGATGCGCCCGTGCGGCCGGCGTCTGGAAGAGGGGAAATCGCGGCCTTGCGGCGCCGCCTCACAGCTTGCTAGCGGGTTTCCGGTTTCAGCGCCGGCAAGAGATGGCGCTGCACCTTGCCCAGCGCGTTGCGCGGCAGCCGATCGAGCGTCATCACCCTGCGGGGTACTTTGAAACTGGCCAAATGGCGGCGGCAATGGTCACGAATCGCCTCCTCGTCAATGGCGGCCTCACCCATGGGAACGACATACGCCACCGGCACCTCGCCCTGGACCGTGTCGGGCGCTCCCACAACCGCCGCCTCGGCGACTTCGGTCCGTTCCTCAATGAGCTCTTCAATCTCGCGAGGATGAAGATTGAATCCGCCCGAGATGATCAGGTCCGTCTTGCGGCCTTCGAGAGTGTAGTAACCGTCATGGGAGCGCGTCGCCAAGTCGCCCGAACGGAAGTAGCCGTCGGAGGTAAAGGCCGCCGCAGTTGCCTCGGAGTTTCTCCAATAGCCTGGGAACACATGCAGGCCCTTGATGAGAATCTCGCCCGAGTCCGGACCGGGCGGTTCGGGAGCCCTTTCCGCTCCCGGTTCCGCAAGCCGAATCGACACGCCCGGCAGCGGCTGACCCACCGATCCCGGACGCCGCTCTCCGTCATAGGGGTTCGACATGTTCATCAGCGTTTCAGTCATGCCATAACGCTCGAGCACGACATGGCCGTAGAGCGACTCGAAGCGGCGTAGCGTACGGGCCGGCAGTGGAGCCGAACCGCAAACAAACAGGCGCAGGAAGCCGCCGATCTCACGCGCCGTCTCGGGCGGAACATCGAGCAAGCGCTCGTACATAGTCGGCACACCGAAGAATACCGTCGGCCGAAAGTCGAGGAATTCTTCGGCGATCGATTCCTTACGAAAGCGATCAAGAAGCCGCAGGCGAAACCCGCTGGCGAGCCAGGTATGCAAACCGTTGCCGAGTCCGTGAACATGGAAAAGCGGCAGGGACAGCAGCAGACGGTCTGTTTTTTCCAGCCTCCAGCAGGTGGTCAGATTGACGGCGTTGACGACGAAATTGTTGTGCGTCAAGATGGCGCCTTTCGAGCGGCCGGTCGTGCCTGAGGTGTAAACAAGCGCTGCCGTTGCGTCGCCGTCAAGCGGTGCGGGCGGGCATTCCGTCGCCTGGGCTTCGACGTGAGGGATGAGATCCTCAACAACCCAGGGCGTGGTTTCGCCGGGAAGATGGCGCCGGAGGTCACCGCGGGTCAGCACCTGCCGCGGTTCGGCGTCCGAGAGGATGTGCTGAATTTCGCGCTCGCGGTAGAGCACGTTGATGGGCGTAAAAATGACGCCCGTCTTCACGCAGGCCAGATAGACGTCGATCAGCTCCAGGCAGTTCGGCAGATAGACGGCCAGGCGGTCGCCGGGCTCAAAGCCGCTGGCGCGCAGATAGTTCGCCCAGCGGTTGGAGCGCTGCTCCAGCTCGCCGAAGGTCAGCCGCGCGCCGCGAAACTCGATGGCGATATCATCGGGCGATCCGCGCAGGGCCGGACTAAACAGGTTTGGCAGTTTCACGTTCGTCGCGGAACAGGGCCGCGAAAAGAAGCAGGATCAGCCCGGCCAGCCCGGCCGGAATGAGCCAGATCGTGCGCCAGTCCATCAGCCGCAGCGCCTCGATAGCCTTGGCCGATTCCTGTTCTCTGAGCTGCCCGATTTCTTCCTCCAGACCACTCGCGCCCGCAGCGGCCTGTCCCTGGAGCTGCGCAATGCGCCCGCCGAGTTCCTGCGCCTGCTGGTTCAAGGCGTGCGTCTCGGCCGGCGTATACTTTTCCTCGATCATTCCGCCGAACTGGGCGCCGATCAGCATCCCCAAACCCAGTGTAAAGAACACCAGCATGCCCTGCGCCTGGGCGCGGATTTCCTTCGGGGCGACCTGATCGGTGTAGATCTGGCCGGTGACAAAGAAAAAGTCATAGCAGATGCCGTGGAGCAGAATACCGGCAATCAGCATCCAGTGGATCGCGTCCGGGGCGCCGACGGCGAACAGCACGTAGCGGGCCACCCAGGCGAACATCCCCACGATCAGCATCCACTTCACTCCCAGGCGCTTAAAGAAGAACGGCATCAGCACCATGAAGAGGATTTCCGACCCTTGCCCCCAGGTCATCTTGAACGCGGTATCCGCCACGCCCGCCTGCTGCACCGCCCTGGCGGCCAGTTGGTAGTAGAACGCCAGCGGTATGCAGATCAAGAACGAACTGACCATGAAGACCAGAAAAGACCGGTTGCGCAACAAAACAAAGGCGTCGGCGCCGAGCAGCTCGCGTACCGAAGCCGGCTTGCCGGCCAGCGGCGGAGGCGTGTGCGGGAGAGTAAAACAGTAGAGTCCTTGAGCGATGCCGATGGCCGCCGCCAAGTAGAACATCTCCACTCGGTCGCCCCAGGCCAGCCAGGTCAATGCGATTCCAGCGATGATCCAGCCGATGGTCCCGAACACGCGAACCAGCGGAAACTCCTTCTCGGAGTCCCTAATATTGTGCATGGCCAGCGAGTTGGTCAGGCCCAGCGTCGGGAAGTAACACAACATGTGCGCGAAGAACATCAGATTGATCGCGTTGGGCGATCCCGGGTTCTCGGGATTCATCAACAAAGTCGCCGCCGCCATGAAGACGCCGCCGAGAATATGGAGCACGCCAAGAATGCGCTCGGTCGCGAAGAAGCGGTCGGCGACCATCCCGACGAAGAACGGCGAGAGGATGCCGGCGATGGGACCGACCGAATAGGTCCAGCCGAAATCCGCGCCGCTGAAGCCGATCTTGCCCAGGAAAAGAGGCGCCGTCACATACCATGCTCCCCACAAGAAAAACTGCAGGAACATCATGATGGACAGTCGTATTCCGATGTTGGAGAGCATAGGGGCTTCTTCCGGCGCAAGCCGGGCGCAGAGGACCCGAACCCGCTTGGGGGCGCGTCAGGCGAAACGATGCTTGCCGGTGTCCTGATTCCAGTAGACTTTCTTCTGCTTGCGGTAAGACATCGTCGCCAGGTGACCGGTCACGGCCGCTTCATGGCCTGTTTGCGCATCACAGTGTAGCGGAACATCGTGCTTGATCGCATCAATGAAGTTCTTCAGATGCTCGACGGTGGGGTTGCCCTGACCGAAATCTTTCCGCGCATTGAGGTGAATCTCCGGACGCGAGGCGACCGCAGGCGAGACGCCGCGATACTTTTCCGGATAGACGTACAAGTCCTTGAGCCCCATCACCTCCATGGTGCCCTCCGAGCCGAGGATCTGCTCACCGTAGTTGTAACGGGAGTTGGCGAACATGGCGCTATAGTTGATATGGAAATGCCCCGGATACTCGAAACCGGCGGTAATCGTATCCGGGACTTCGCGGTCATCCTCGGTCCAGCAATGGATGCCGCCCGTGCAGATCACCGACTCGCAGTAATGGCGTCCGGTGATCATGTGGATGGCATCGGTCTGATGGACCAGCAAGTCGGTTGAGATGCCGCCGGAATAGTCCCAGTAGAGACGCCACTGGAAGTAGCGCTGCTTGTTGAAATCCGTCTTCGGGGCGCTGCCGAGAAATTTTTCGTAGTCGGTGTTGCCGGGGGTGGCTTCCGGCGGAATGCCGTAGCGCCAGGCGGGCTCGGTGGGGGCGCTGTTGCGGTACCAAAAGGCGCGCGCGTAGACGACCTTGCCGAGCACGCCCGATTCGTAGATTTCCTTGGCTTTCTGGTAAATTTTGGCGCTGCGGCGCTGCGTGCCGACCTGGAATTTCTTGCCGCTTTTCTTTACCGCGTCGAGAATCTCAAAACCCTCTTCGATGGTGTGTGTCAGCGGTTTTTCACAATAGACATGCTTGCCGGCTTCGAGGGCCGCAACCGCCATGTCGCGATGCAGATGCTCGGGCGTGAAGATGCCGATCGCATCGATCGACTTGTCCTCGAGCATCTTGTAGTAGTCGCCATAGCTCTCGGGCGCCGTGCCCTGAACGGTCGCGACAACGTCCTTGAACTTCGCCAGCCGCGGAGAATGCGCGTCGCAGATGGCCTTGACGTAGGCGTCCTTGCCGGAAACTTGCAGCAGGGTCTTGATATGCTTGCCGCCCCGGTTGCCGAGCCCGACCCATCCAACGGCTACTTTCGTGCCCGCGGTTTGTGCTCGCAGCAGAGCCGGAGCAGCCGTGGCGGCGGCGGAATGAGCAACGAAACGGCGGCGAGAAATCTCTTTTGACATAGGTCCTTTGGGCTCCCCTTTGCGGCGCGGATGGCGCGCGGAGCCTCTTTGTCGAGAATATCAATTCGTCCGGGAGCGGGCAAGTTCGCGGGCCGATGTGTCAGCCGAGCAACTCCATCCACTCGGCGAGACGACCGGGCAAATCCGGCGCGATGATGTCGGAGATCACGGCTACCGAGTCGGCGCCGGCCTCGATCACCTCGCGGGCGTTATCGCGCGTGATTCCGCCGATGGCGACGAGCGGTTTCGCGGTCAGAGAACGCAGACGCGCCAGTTGCTCGACGCCGACAACCGGGGCCGGGTTGCTCTTCGAACGAGTGGCGAAGATCGGTCCGATGGCGAGATAGTCGGCCGGCCCGGCATCGGCGGCGCGAAGCTGCTCTTCGTTGTGCGTCGAGAGACCGATCTTCATATTCTCGCCGGCGACGCCGCGCGCATCTCGCGGAGACAGGTCATGCTGGCCGAGATGAACGCCACCGGCCTTGAGGATTTTCGCGATATCAGCGCGGTCATTGATGATGCAGCGAACACCGGCCTCCTGCAGAATCGCGCGGCATTCCTCGGCGAGCACCAGCATTTTGACCGTATAGGAGCCTTTGTGGCGAAACTGCGCTATGCCGGCTCCAGGACCGGCGCCGGAGCCAGCGCGGGCAAGCGCTTGCGCCATCTCGGCGGGCGCGATGCCGGCCCGGGCCAGCAGAGCCGTGTCGATGATGGGGTAGAAGCGGGGAAGTGTCATGGCCGCGGCCATCGAAAATCAGAACCGCCCGGACTGCCTGCCCCTCATTCAGCCGCCGCGAGCGACGCTGCTACACATCGCAATGGTTGTGACAGAAGTGATAGTCGAGAGCGAGCTTGTTCGCGCTCGACATGCGGCGTGAGAAATCATCCATCTCTCTTTCCGGCATGGGCTGGAAGGCCCGCGCCAGCCCTGTGTTGCGGCGGAGGTACTCCAATTTGGGCATCCCAACGACGGCCGCCGCGACGGGAAGCGAGAGCGTGTACCGCAGCAAGGCCTCAATGCCGGACTTCCCTACCCCGCCGCCGAGCAGTCCTTCTTGAGCGGTGACTTTCATCGCCAGAACGCCGAGGTTCTTGCGCTTGGCCACTGGCAGCGCCTTGCGCTCGAAACTGTTCGCCGGGTCAGGCGGCAGGTTCTTACCCCGCTGGCTGCGCCCTTGCAGCGCCGCGTTCAGCGCCATTTGGGTGCAGTCGAAATCGTTACGGTCCAGCGCGGTCGCCAGCGTGTCCGGATCGGTATGGCTGGTCACGCCGATGAAGCGGCAGACTTTCTCGTCCCGCAGACGATAGAGCGCCTTGAGCGCTCCCTTCTCGAGAGCTTCGAGGTCGTCCATGTAGGCCAGGTTGTGCGCGTGAATCAGGTCCAGATGGTCGGTCTGAAGCCGCTTGAGACTGCGCTCGGTCTCGCGCATGGCCTCGTCATAGCCGCGCTTGGTGATCTTCGTCGCCAGGAAGACCTCGTCGCGGCGGCCCTTGAGGGCCTTACCTACCCAGGTCTCGCTCTTGCCATTGCCATAGGCCTGCGCGGTATCGAAGTACCGAATGCCGAGGTCGAGCGCGAGATGGATCGCCTCGGCGGCGCGTTCCGCGGTTTCATACATCAACAAACGGCTGCCGCAGCCTTGGGCCAGCATGGTGACTTCGACTCCGGTCTTGCCAAGCACGCGGGTCGGCAGCTTGTGTCCTCCGGCGGCCACTGCCCGCTCCGCGGCGACCGCCGAAACGACCGCTCCTCCGATAAAGCGCCTGCGTGAAACTCTGTCCGCCATGAGTGGAATCCTCCAGCAAAAAACAGCCGCGCCCCGCCACTTCCCAGACCCGCTGATCGTTCTCCATTCTAGCAGTGGAACGGGGCCAATCCAAACTCACAGCCCCGCCGGCCAAACAAGCCGCGGCGCCGGCGGTCAGTCCTGGCGCCCGTCAGTATTGATGATGCAGCCCGGTGGCGTTGAGCTTGATGCGATAGAGGCTCACATCGACGGTCACATAGAGAACGCCGGCTTCCTCGCCGATGCCGAACTCCACATTGCTGGGCAAGCCCGTGGCCGCGGCTGGATCGCTCTGACCGGCTGGGCCGGTGGGGATAAAGCCCACTTCTTTGCCGTCCGGATCGATAATCATCACGCCCGGCCGTTTCAAGCTCCGGACGGTCAGATAGATGTTGCCGCCGGTATCGAGCGCCATGCCGTCGCAGCCGCTCTCTTTGCCGAAATCGACGAGTGTCCTGCGGTCGCCGTTAACCAGACCATCGGCTCCAAGAGGAAAAGCGTAAATCTTCATCGCTCCAGGCACGGCCTCGGGAGCATTCGGATCGCTAATGTGCTCACCGCCATTGTTGTGATCGGCGACGTAAAGAGTCTTCTCGTCCGGGCTGAGCCCGACGCCATTGGGCTTTTCGACCTCGTGCGTCACCTCGACGACGGTTCCTTCCTTGTCCACACGGTAGACGGCCATGTATTCCAGTTCGCGCTCTTCGGCTCCGAGATATTTCGGGTCGCTGAAGTAGACACGGCCTTTGGTGTCGATGGTGACGTCATTGGGAGCGTTGAATGCCTTGCCTTCGTATTTTCCGGCCAGAGTCGTCTTCTCGCCGGTCTTGACGTCCCAGCGAGAAATCTGGCGTCCGCCCTGGTCGGCGCCCTCGGCGGCGATCAGAAAACCTTCGGCATCAAAGATGAGTCCGTTGGCCTTGCCGCTATCCTCGGCGAAGACGGTGGTTTCGTTCGTGGCCGGATCGTAGCGCATAATCTTGGCTTTGTCTTCGCCGAAGGGAAGATCGGTGAAGTAGATCGAGCCATCCGGCGCCACGGCGGGACCTTCGGTAAGGCCTCCGGTCATGTCAATTATGCGAGTGAAGAGTTTTTCGAGTTTCGCGCCATCGGGCACGATGGACTGGCTGACTTCGGGCTCGGGGGCGGGGGCTTGGGGGCCGCAGGCCGCTAGCGAGAACAGCGCGAGGATGGAAATCGAGATTGAGAGAGAACGCATGAGGGGCTCCTGGGCGGTTGGGGTCGGGTGTTTTGCTAGCGGACACTTCCGCGCATACATCTCGCCGCGGGGGCAAACCGGCAGCGGCGGCGGCTGGTGGCGTCCTACAGATCGTAGTCGAGTTAGGTGGCGCTCGGCAAGTACCGGCAAGCGAGAGCTTGGAGCCTGGAAGCCGTGAAAAAATGCTGGGACAGTCAGCCGCGCTACCCCTGAGTCCTCGCTAATCAGCGCGTGTTTCGCCAGCGCTTGTCACAGTCCCGATCTTTTCACGGCTTCCAGCCGCGCGGATATAGCCGACCGGTTTCGAGGTAAATCATCTGGGCGAAGCGCCGGCCGCTCAGTCGTCGCCGGATGTACTGGGCATCTGCTCGATCCAGTCGTGGATGAGCTTCACGGCCTTGCTGTCGACAAGGCCCGAGGCGATGTGCGGCATACGCCCGAGGCCCAGGATTTTCATGCGGTGCAGGATCATCGAGCGGGCGGGATCGCCCGGTGTGAGCAGTTTCGGATCCCCGAGTCCGAACTCGCCATGCTGAAGCTTCCCGTCGACGATTCCTAGTTCATTGACCGGCAGACTCGAGACGAGCTGGAATTCCGCGTTCCCGCCGCCCCACTTGCGATGGCAATGCGCGCAGTTAGCTTGCAGATAGGACCGGGCGCGCCGGCCGAGGGGCGCTGAAGCATCCGCGTAATCGACCAGACTGGGCAGATTCCTTGGCTGGTCCGGCAGCGGGTGTTCGAACAGACCCAGGTGCTCGAAGGTGGCGAGTTGATTCGCTATGACGCCGTTGTAGTTGTGGTCTTTGTTGAGTTGCAGCGTATTGATTCCGAGCAGATATTTGCCCGGCATGGTGTGACACAGGGTGCATTCGGCCCGGCTGGGGAACCGCCAAGTCAGCTTGCGCGAGCCGCCTGGCGCACCCGGGTCCTTGATGGTCAGCTCTCGGTCTTCCCCCTCGGCTTGGAGCAGATACGCATCGGTCTGCTCCTCATTCCAGACATAGGTGTAGCCGTGCCACAGCTCCTCGCCGTATTCGGCGGTTCCAGTGAGCTTCTCGTGAACCAGCAACCGTGTTTCCAGCCGGCGGATGCTGCCTGGATTGCCGACTTCCATCTCCAGCGAGAAGGTTTTCACCGCCACCGCACCGTCGGGGAATTGCCAGCCGGGCTGGGCGCCTGGCGCCGGCTGCGGATAGGTGAGCGTGTTGTAGCTCATCTTCGAATCGCCCGGCAACGCAAGATAGCGCTCCTTGATGGCCGCGTCCGACCACAGAGCCGCGTTCACCGAATAGGGGATCAGCCCGGCGGCGGGAGTCAAACGTGTCGTATCGCTAAATAGTCCGGTTTCGCTGAGCTTGCGGGGGAACGATGGCGCGCCTGGGCTGGGAGGCGGAGCGGGCGTCAGGCGCATCAGGCGGCCGCTGACAAAGTCGGCGAAATAGACTTCGCCCGTCCGATCCTGCGCGAATTCGATCACGCGGAACTGCGTGTCGGCCAGTTCGCGGTTCTCGGCTACCTTGCCGTCCTCATAGCGCAGCATCCAGATGCGGCCGGTGTCGTAGTCGCCATAGATGTAGGCACC
This sequence comes from Bryobacterales bacterium, assembly GCA_965238045.1. Lineage (GTDB taxonomy): Bacteria > Acidobacteriota > Terriglobia > Bryobacterales > UBA6623 > CBDEGU01. The sequence goes on from CBDEGU010000010.1 coordinate 114,930, forward strand.
CCGCAACTCGGGCAGACGGTCCCCGTGATAGACATATCCGCCGGTGATCGAGCGAAAGGCGCTATGGGGGTGTTCGACGATCGGGTCGAGAATGGGCGTCGGTCCTTTCTGGCGGTCGGGCCGGAAGGGATGGCTGCCCTCGCGAACGCTCCATCCGTAGTTGCCGCCTTTCTCGATGATGTAGATCATCTCCCAGAGATCCTGCCCGATCTCGCCGCCCCAGAGCCGGCCGGTCGCTGTGTCGAAGCTGAACTTCCAAAGCTGCCGCAGGCCGTAGGCCCATATCTCGGGCCTCGCCCCGGGTGTATTGACGAAGGGGTTATCCGGCGGGATGGAATACGCCTTGCCGCCGCCGGGCTTATCGACATCGATTCGCAGCAGCGAGGCAGGCAGGTCGGAGATGTCCTGGCCCGAATGACGGAGATCGGCAATACCGCTGGCGTCTCCGGTGACCATATAGAGATAGCCGTCAGGTCCGAATCGCAGACAGCCGCCGTTGTGTCCTCCGACGGGCCAGCGAATCAGCACCTGTTCCGAGTCCAGATCCACGCGGTAGGGCGGCTCGGTTTGAGCCTGAAAGCGGGATAGTTTGCTGCCGTCTTCCGAGGTGTCGGCCATCGACGGAGTCGTAACCATATAGATGTATCCGTTCTTCTTGAAGTCGGGGTGCGGGGCGATGCCGTAGAGCACGCGGCCAAGATCGGCCATCAGTTCCTTATCAGCGGCCTGGCGCTCATTGGTAAACGAATAGATCTTGCCGTAGCGCTCACCGACGATGAAACGGTTGTCGGCGAAGACGGCGGCGATCGCGATCGGCTCGTAGAACTTCACCTTCGGGAAGGCGACCTCGGTGCGATAGGGATTCGGGGGTTCGGGGGAACCTTGGATGTGAGAGCTCGTCCAAGGCACGCGAGCTTCGATGCCGTAGGCGGCGCGGCGCGGCGCGGCGCGGGAGACTGCTGCGCCGAAGCGTCACTGGCAGCCATATAGACAACGGCCGGCACGACCGCGGAAAGAGCAAGAATCACCTGCATGCGCCTGCGCATAGACCACCCCAGGGGGAAAGACGTGCTCTGTCTCGTCGCTCGACCAGGCCCAGATCACGAGAAGAGCCAGCGGGCGGCTGGGGCTCCTCACCAGCCGCCGCAACCTAATTATAATCGCGCCGTGGTCTTCCGCGGCGAACCCGCCTCGCTTGCGGCCCCGCGGCGCTCACAACACGCCCGGCCCGGCTCCCGCCACGGGCTGCTAGTCCACCGACAACTGCTTCAGCTCGACGCCAGCTTCCCGCAGCAGGTTGTGCGCAACGTCATTGAGCGGATAGTCGAGATCGTAGACCACTTCGCGTATACCAGCGTTGATGATCATTTTGGTGCAGATCAAGCAGGGTGAGAATGTGGAGTAGAGGCTAGAATCCTTCAGCGCGATCCCATGATAGGAGGCCTGCACGATGGCGTTCTCCTCGGCGTGCGAGCAGAGGCATTCGCCCAACTGCGTTCCGCTCGTTGCCAGCGAATTACAGCGCGGACAGCCGCCTTCGTTGCAGTTCTTGACGCCGCGCGGCGTGCCGTTGTAGCCCGTCGAAACAATGCGCCGGTCCTTGACGATCACGGCGGCGACCTTGCGTTTCATGCAGTTGCTGCGCAGGGCCACCATGCGCGCAATCTGCATGAAATACTCGTCCCAGCCGGGACGGCCCACGGCCATGAGCCATTCGGCGACGGTCGCATCCATCTTGGCGGTCAGTTCGCCGATCGATGCGTCGTTGACGATCGCAACATCGGCTTCGGCATGACAGGCCCGGAGCTGCTGGTGAGCCGGGTCGCCGCTTTCCATCTCCCGTGTCTCTTGTTCGATGAATTCTTGCTCGGACGCCGGCAAGCGTTCGCCTCCGCGGTCGCGCACACGCTGGTAGCGAATCTTGACCGGAGCGTCCAAATGCAGGAGACGGAAATCACCGGCGGCACGCAGCACCTCGATTTCCCGGGGATTGCGAATCGAGTCGATGACGAAATTTCGGTCGGCCCGCAGCTTGCGCTTCACCCGATCGGCTAGTACCGACGGTCCGAATTGGGCGCGAAGGTCATTGCCCATCGCGATGAGATTCTCCCTCGTCGCGGGCGTTTCACGGCGGGCCAGCTCGGCGCGAATCTCGTCCGAGAGCGAGTAGAAGTCAAAACCCTTGGTCTGGAGGTGATCGGCGGCAACGGTTTTCCCGGCGCCGTTCGTACCCGTTAAGCCAATAATCATGGGGCAAAAGGAGTGTTTCGATAACTACGATAGCAAGTCAGCCTTGGGGCAAGCCCCCGGGGCGAGTCCCTGGTCGAGTCGCTCTTGGGAAGGGCGCACCCTCCGGGCGACGGCGAACCCGGCGCGGTTGCAAGCCAGAAGGTGGCAGCTGAAGCCCGTGAGAGGACGCGCGAATGCGTCACAACCCAATACTTCCGGCGGCCGCCGGCGCGCCGGGTTGGCTTCAGGGGAAGGAGACAATGGAAAACACGTGGTTTGCTTTGCCACGGCCTCCCGGCTCATGCTAGTCTGTATCTTCCGGTCGGCTATCAGGGTGAGGACATTCAGGGGTTCTCTCAATATGAGCCAGGCCGATATTCCACAGTCTACAGCGACAGTTCGCGGCGGCGGTTTGCAGCGGCGGCACGATAACTCACCAGCATGAATCATCTCGTGGCATGGACCCCCTATGTGGGGCTACTCGGTTTAGCATGTTCCCTCCTCTTGTTTCTGGCGGTATCACGCCGTCCTTCCGGCAACGAGCGTATGCGCGAAATTGCCGATGCGATTCACGAAGGCGCGATGGCGTTTCTGAACCGCGAGTACCGTATTCTGGCGCTGTTCGTACTTGTGGTCGCGGGCCTGCTCGCTTGGCAGCTCAACGTGCAAACCATGATCTGCTTCATGATTGGAGCCGCGTTGTCGGTCATCGCCGGATTTGTCGGCATGAAGGCGGCGACGAGAGCGAATGTCCGCACCAGTGAAGCCGCCCGCACCGAAGGCACGGCCAGCGCCTTGATGGTGGCGTTCGGTGGCGGATCGGTCATGGGGCTGACGGTCGCCGGTTTGGGCCTTCTCGGGGTCGGCATCCTCACTCATATATTCGGAGGCGCTGGAGAGTCGGTTTACATCAACGGCTTTGCCATGGGCGCAAGCTCGATCGCTTTGTTCGCGCGCGTCGGGGGCGGCATCTATACAAAGGCCGCCGATGTGGGCAGCGACTTGGTGGGCAAGGTCGAAGCCGGCATCCCGGAAGACGATCCACGCAATCCGGGCGTGATCGCCGATAACGTGGGCGACAACGTGGGCGACGTAGCAGGGATGGGAGCCGACATCTTTGAGTCCTACGTCGGATCGATGATCGCTACGATTGCGATCGCCGCGACTCTGCAGTCGGACGGTTTGCGCATGCTCGCCGGCAGCGGCGGGCCGGAACAGGTCAAAGCCGGGTTGATGGCGTTTCCTCTGGCGCTTTCCGCCGCGGGCCTGATCGCCTCGCTGCTTGGAATCGGCTCGATGCAAGCATTCAAGATCATGGGACCCGCCGCGGCGCTGCGCTATTCCGCTTGGCTGGCCGCACTCTTGTTCTTGGGCACCGGCTACGGCGTGGTTTTGATACTGGGACTGAATCCTAACATCTTCTGGGCGGTCCTGGCGGGCACGATCGGCGGTGTCGCCATTGGATTCATTACCGAATACTACACCTCGATGAATCCGGTGCGGGTCATCGCCGAAGCTTCGCGCTCGGGAACGGCTCCGAACATCATTTACGGCCTCGCGGTCGGTTTTCAGAGTTGCGCGCTGCCCGTTCTCATGATCTGTCTGGCGATCTACGTGGCGCACGCCGCGGCGGGGCTCTACGGCATTGGTATCGCGGCGGTCGGCATGCTGGCGACGGTTGGCATCACGATGAGCGTCGATGCCTACGGGCCGATCGCGGACAACGCCGGCGGCATTTCCGAGATGGCCGGCCTGGGACCGGAGGTCCGCAAGATCACCGATGAACTAGACTCTCTGGGCAACACCACGGCGGCGATGGGCAAGGGATTCGCCATCGGCTCGGCGGCGCTGGCGGCGCTGGCGCTGTTCTCGGCTTACACGCAGGCCGTGGACGCGGCGCGCGCGGCGCGCCATCTCGATCCGATCATCATTCAGCTCACCGACCCCCGGGTCGTCATCGGACTCCTGCTGGGGGGCATCCTGCCCTTTTTGATGGCCGCCATGACGATGACCAGCGTCGGTCGCGCCGCCAGCCTGATGGTGGAAGAGATTCGCCGCCAGTTCCGTGAAACCAAAGGTCTGCTGGCCGGTGAGCCCGGCGTGAAGCCCGACGCGGCCCGCTGTGTGGACATCGCCACGACGGCGGCCCTCAAGGAGATGGTCCTGCCGGGGCTGGTCACGATCAGCGCTCCGGTGGCGGTCGGTTATATTCTCGGCCCAGAGGCGCTGGGCGGTATGCTAGCTGGAGCCACGGTGACGGGCGTGCTGCTGGCGCTCTTCATGGCGAACGCCGGAGGCGCCTGGGATAACGCCAAGAAACTCATTGAAAAAGGGGATCTCGAAGGCGAAGCAAAAGGTGGCGACGCGCACAAGGCGGCCGTCGTAGGCGACACGATCGGTGATCCATTCAAGGATACTTCGGGACCGTCGATGAATATCCTCATTAAGCTGATGTCGATCGTCGCGCTCGTGATTGCGCCACTGGTTGCGAGCTAGAGTGGGGAAGATCTCGTCGCAAATAGGCGGCGGCCGGCCCGCGAGTAGCGCTTCCAGGCCGCTGTCACCCACGCTGGGCGAATGGCCGCTCTTCTTTTCTCCGCCCGTCCTCTGGCGGGCGCCTGGCCTTTTCCGCCCCTGGGCGGATTGGTGCATCTGGGTTCGGTAATGGTACCTTGGTGGTAAGTTAGGCATATGACCTTTCCCAGAGTGCGCTGCCGCGGACCATTGAGATCACGAAGGGGATTGCCGTCCGGCCGCGCATGGATTTCGCGGCTGGCCGATCGCGGGATGGTTCCTGTCTCGGCGTGGTGTAGGTTTTAGGATTTTAGGAAAGTGTGTATTTTCAAGTTCATGACTCTCCTTGAGATCTGGAGCGGATTTGAGCTTTCCGGTGCGAACCCGTGCCTGCTTCTTTTACGAGAGGATAAGTCGAATCGACGATCTGACTTAGGTAATTCCCCGATTCCCTAACCTGACCTTTACGTAGCACTATGAGCCTTGGACAATGAAATGAACGCACGAAAACTCACTCGTTCCCTCCCCCGTGGGTTGATCGTTCTATTTTCAGCCTGCCTCATTGCTGGCATGACGGCCTCGGTCGCGCGCGCGGCATCCACTCTCCTGTCTAACGGCCACCCCGTTCACGTAAAACTTCCATTGGGCGACCCGGTGGAAGACGAGGAAGGTCTGTTCATTGTGCACGGCAATGACGGGTATTCGGTTTTCGTACCGCCGGGGGCGACAGAACTTCGAATCGACTTTCAGACTACGCCGGGCACGGTGGTGGAGTTGCTGGTCCAACCCGACGTGGACGTGGGCACAGCCATTCTTTTCCAGGATCGCGCTAAGTTCCGCGCCACCCCCAGCGGGAGCGGCTTGGCGACCATTATCATCCGATCGGACTCGGGGTTGATCAGACTGAAGTCCGCGATCTATTTCATCGGGTTTGTTCTGGATACAACGGACGCCACCGAGGAAGAACCATTTGTTAGTCCAGAAGGTGAGCTCACTGCGACCGTGAACGGGCCGGTGATCGCCTCGGAAGTCAAGGTCCAGGAGTCACGTTTTAACGAGGGGCTCGATGGCTGGACGCGCAACGACACGGCCAGCGCGATACCGGGAACCAACGTCGGCGATCCCGCTACCACCCTTACCTATCAGTCTGACGGAGGCAATCCCGGCGGCTTCGCGCGCATTCGGCACACGAAATTTTTCGGCCCCAACGAATGGTTCCTGGCTCCACCAAAATTTCTGATCAACCTGTACGCGCTCAACGGCGGCCGGTTTCAGTTTGACATCAGCCGGCCCAGCGGCGATCATGCCCAGAATTTCAATGTCCAGATGCACGTCTTCAACGACGACGCGCGTTATACGTGGATCGGCCGGCCGCCTCCCATCCCTCAGGATGGCTGGGAGACGTTCTCTGTGACCATCGCCCCGCAGTTCTGGCGACACAGCGCGGGCGACGGAACGTTTGAGGAGGTCTTTTCCAGTCCGACACGCATCGAAGTGCGGGCCAATTACGTTGTGGCTACCGGCTCGACGGGTCTGGACAACTTCAGAATTCTTTCACGCGGAGGCGCGCCGCCGATCAAGGTCCTGCCGCTGATTACGAGCTTTGCCGGCGGCACCGACGGGTGGACGGGCAATGACTCCATCCCTGGAAATAACCCCCTGGCAAGCAAGGGCGACGAGGATTCCCAATTTGTATGGGCGGCTTTCGAGGGCAACCCCGGCGGCTACATCCGCGTCGCCGAGAGCGGCGGGGAGGCGCCCGACGCGTTTGTCGCGTCGTGGGATTTCAATGGCGACATGACGGATTTGCTCGATCCGCGTTTCGAGTTCGACTACCTGCACCGATCCGAGTCTGGGGCTTCAAGTCCGGTGGAGATACGTCTAGTCGGGAGAGACTCGATTTTTACGTGAACCGGAGTTGTTCCCGGCGATGTTTGGGCCCATCAGATCGCGCCTCTCACGGCCGAGTCCTGGACCAGAACGACCGGAGAAGATTCGTTCGAGGATGTTCTTGCCGACGTAGTCAGCGTGGAGGTTTCCGCTGACCAAGCCGGCGGACCCGAAGCAAATTGCATGGACAACTTCGCGCTGCTCACTTCGGACTCGCCATTGATTCCGCAGGTGATTACCGCCCTGCCGGAAGCGCTTACCTTCCCGGGCGTAGCGACCGGGGCCAACCCAGGCGCCCAGGTCCTGCGAGTATCATCGAGCGGCGGTTCGCTGCATTGGACCGGATCGGTAAGCGGCGAACTGGCCGGGCGCGTCAGCCTGTCTCAGACCTCGGGCGACACGCCCTCGACCCTGTCGATTAGCGTTGACAGCCAGGGATTGGCCAGCGGCGAGTACAGCGCTCTGCTGACGCTGACGCCTACCGGAACGAACATTGCTCCCGCAGTCGTAACCCTGCAACTGGCGCTCGGGGCGGCGCCGTTCCCGACGCCCATCATCAACGAGGATGGCGTCGTCAGCGCGGCGAATTTCGAGCTGCTTCTCTCGCCCGGCGCGCTGGGTTCCATTTTCGGTTTTTTCCTCGCCAACACCGAACCCGGTCTTGCGGCGGAGTACGGCGGGCGTACGGGCGATCGCTTGCCTGCCAACCTCAATGGAGCGAAGGTACTGATTTACGACCTCTTCGGCAGTCTGGTCGGAGAAGCCCCGCTGCTCTACGCCGGCAAGTCCCAGATTAACTTCCAGGTGCCGTTCGAGGCCTTTGGACTGTCCGGAATACGTATTGTCGTGGAGGCAAATGGCATACCAAGCAATCCAGTGACCGTCACCCTCATGCCGGCGTCACCGGCAATGTTCACCTTCGACGGAACACACGCCATCGCCGCGAATCAGAGCGGCGGCATCAACTCGAGTTCGAGCCCCGCCGCCGCCGAGGCCTTGCTGACTGTCTACTTGAGCGGACAGGGAGTGGTGGCACCCGCCTGGCGTTCCGGCCGCGCGGCGACGTCGTTTCCGCTCATTCGGGCTCCCGGCGACACGACGGTGACCATAGGCGGCGTCCGGACGGTAATCCAATTCCTTGGTCTCGCGCCGGGAATGGTCGGAGTCGCCCAGCTCAACATCTTCGTCGGCGTGGGTACGCCCAGCGGCGAGCAAGAGATCATCATCACGATCAGCGGCGTGCCGTCGATTCCGGCGACGGTCTCGATCCAATAGCCAAGATTTGGTTTCGTAAACAGGCCCGCGGCGACCTATTTTCGGTTTTGGCATGGTAGCCTGAAGCGCAACCGCTGCGCCTCGTTGTCTCGCGGTCAAGCCCACGATGCGAATCCAATTCTCACGATTCATTGGCCCCATTCTGCTGCTCTGGGCGCTCCCTCTCGCCTGGGCGGACTCGTGGCCGGGGCCGCGCGTCGTAAACGTCTTCAGCGGCAACGGCCAGTATTTCGTGCGCATTCTTCCAGGCGAGAGTGTAGGCGATACCTTCGGATTCGCCGGCGCCGCCAAGGGGCACTATGCCCGGGCCGAGTTCTACGCCAGGCAGCCGGACCGCTCTTATCAGCTCGTAGCCGATGTCTCGCTCAAGAATCCGGTCGCGCCGATCGACGTCATCGTAAGCAATCAAGGTGATTTGCTGACCTTCGACAATTGGCACAACCTCGGCTACGGAAAGGTAGTTGCGATCTATGACCGCAAAGGGATGAATGTGGCCGCCTACGAACTCGAAGCGCTCTACGACGAGACGAAAATCAAGAAGATACCGAGGTCCGTCTCCTCGCGATGGTGGCGCTGCTCTCCCCACGGGTTCTCAAATCCTGAGGGGCAGGCGAAAGTCTATGTGACCGAGCGCCTGGGAGGCACTTTCGTCTTTGATTTGAAAACTGGTAAGTTCGAGTACAACCCTGGGAAGGCCACCTGCGGGGAAGTCGGCGGGCCGCTGTCGTACACGTCGTTCTGAGCCGCCCGACAATAATCAGTTCGCCTGCTGCCGCAACCAGATCACACCGCTTGCGCCCTTAAGCCTCATTCACAACAGGCTGGTAACAATAATTTCACCCCCATAAGATCAACAATCCCTCGGATGCACTCCAAACACCCACCGGCCCAAACCCGCCTGACTCCAACGCATTTCGGCGTCACCGCGTTGATGTTCACCCTCAGCGTGATGAGCTATTTCGACCGCACGATCATGTCGATCGCCGGGCCAAACATCATCAAGGAGTTCCAGCTTTCTGAAACGCAAATGGGCCTCGTCTACTCCGCTTTCATACTCGGCTATTCGCTGATGATGATCCCCGGAGGCCGCTGGGCCGACCGCTTCGGGCTCCGCCGCGTCCTCACCGGCATGGCTCTCGGCTCGGCGCTCTTTACCGCTCTGACCGCGCTGTCTGGCTGGATAGCCCTCGCGACTCTGATGGGAATCGTTCTCGTCTTCGTAGTGATTCGCATCTGTTTCGGCTTCGTGACCGCGCCTCTTTATCCCGCCTGTGGCCGCATGAACGTCGCCTGGATGCCGCTCATGCACCGAGCGCGCGTTCTCTCGATCGTCATATGCGGCGCCGGATTTGGCGGCGCCGTCTCCCCCGTTCTCTTCACATGGATGATCGCCTCGTTCGGCTGGCGCTGGTCTTTTGTGCTCGCCTCGCTCGCCACGGTCGTCGTCGGCGCGATCTGGTTTTTCTATGTGCGGGACGATCCTTCTCAGCATCCCCAACTCGCCGCGGCTGCCAGCTGCGACACCCCGCCGCTCGCCCCGGTCCCGGCGTCGCAACCGGTTCGCTGGGGTCTGCTGCTCCGAGACCATAACCTCATCGCTCTTACCGCCGGATACTTCGCGCTCGGCTATTTCGAGTACATCTTCTTCTACTGGATCTTCTACTACCTCGGTGAGATTCGCGGCCTCGGAGCCGAGGAAAGCGCCGTCTACTCCACGGGGCTCTTTCTCACCTTCACGATCATGATGGCCCTCGGCGGATGGCTCTGCGACCACTTCGCCGCGCGCTTTGGCCGCTCACGGGGACTGCGCCGGGTCGCCATGACCGGCCTCGCCGCCAGCGCCCTGCTGATGTACGCTGGAGCCGGCTCGACCGCCACGCTGCCGGCCGTGACGTTGATGTCTCTCGCCTTCGGCTGCTCGGCCATCGCCGATGTCGCTTTCTGGACTGCCACGATCGACATTGCCGGCAAGCAAGCCGGCGCGGCCTGCGGCGTTCTGAACATGGGCGGTAATGTCGGCGGGCTCTTGGCCCCGACCCTGACGCCCATCATCGCCAGCTATTTCGGCTGGACTTGGGGGCTCTACTTCGGAAGCGTTATGGCTCTGGCGGCTCTGGCCGTCTGGCTGTTCATTGACACCTCTAGCCCGATCACGCCCGCCCGCCGTGAAGCGGCGGAATCGAGCGGCCCCTAGACAACCTGGAGTGACCTCTCCCACCGCGAGACTCTCGGGTTGCAGTTTCGAGCGGAAGGACGATGCACAGAGCCGGCGCGCTCGCTGCCGGCTCGCATCGTCGTTTACTGAGCGGTGTTTACTGAGCGGGGTTTACAGGCCGGGGTTTACCGAGCTTCGATGTCTTGGGAAGATCCGCCTTTCTCAGGGAAGGCGGAACGACAGAATATTCGGCCCCGCCGCCACGGCGACATGCTGTTTGCCACCGGCCATGTAGGTCATCGGCGAGGCGCGCCAGCTATGTCCGTCGCCTAGCTTCGTCAATGCGTTGGTCTGGACATGCCACAGACTCTTTCCCGTCCGCGCGTCGGCGGCTCCCAGGGCTCCGCTATCCTCGCCGAAGAACACCAGGCCTCCGGCGGTCGACAATACGCCGCCCCAACTGTCGGCGGCGCCGATCTGGGGCAGCTCCCAGACGCGTTCGCCAGTTTCGATGTTGATGGCGCGGAGGAACATCTGTCCCGGCTCGAGCGGAATCGGACGCCGGTTCCAGCGCGGCGGCCTCGAGTAGATGCCGCAGGCCTCCCGCGCGTTCACATAGAACAGCTTGGTCCCCGGATGAAATGCCACCGAGGGCCAGTTCGCCGCCCCCAAGACGTTCGGGCACACCTTCGTGCCGCCGGGCTCGGGTTTCATCCCCGGCACCAGCAGCGGCCGGCCGTCGTCCCCGATGCCCGTCGCCCAGCTCACCTTGTCGGCGAACTTCTCGGCCAGCAGCAGTTCGCCGTCCGTGCGGTCGAAGACGTAGAAGAATCCGTTGCGGTTCGCCTGAATCAGTAGCTGGCGATCGCGGCCGCGATAGCGCGCGTTCAGCACCATCGGCGTCTGTCCGCCGTCCCAGTCATACAGATCGTGGGGCGTGAACTGGTAATACCACGTCAGATGGCCCGAGCGGGCGTCGAGCGCCAGCACCGAGTCGGAGTAGAGATTGTCTCCCAGGCGCTCATCCCCGTTCATCGCCGGATAGGGGTTGCCCACGCCCCAGAACACGGTATCGGTCTCCGGATCATAGGTCCCGGTCATCCACGTGCCCCCGCCGCCGCCGTACTCAGCGAGCGCCGTCCCCCGCCAGGTCTCAGAGAGCGGCTCGCCGGGCTTGGGGACCGTCCAGAAGCGCCAGACTTGCTCGCCGGTATCGGCCTTGAAGGCCGAGAGGAAGCCGCGCACGCCCAGATCGCCGCCCGAAATGCCGGCCACGACCATGTCGTTGACTACCAGCGGCGCGGACGTATTGCCATAATTCTTCTTGTTGAGGCCGGCGGTAATATCGGTCTCCCACAGCAACTGGCCCGTCACGCGGTGGAGGGCGATCAGGCGCGCGTCGTTGGTCACCATGAAGACACGGTCACCGAGCACCGCCACGCCGCGGTTGGTGCCCTTGGCCGGGTCTCCGCGCACGCCCGCCGATCGCGGCCGTTCGTAGTGCCAAATGGTCCGCCCGGCCCGCGCGTCGAGCGCGAACACCTGGTCCGGGCCGGTCACATACATCACTCCGTCCACCACGACCGGGGTCGCCTCGATCACAAAGTGGTCGATCGGGAACACCCATTCGAGCCGCAGGTCTTTCACATTGGCCGCGTTGATCTGGTCGAGGCCGCTGTGGCGGTTGCCGCCGATGAGGCCATGGTAGGTTGTCCAGTCTCCGCTGGCTGGACGCGCCACCTGGTCGAAGCTCAATCCGCCTAAAGATGGGAAGGGGAAGGGTTCGCTCGCCAGATCCACACCGCCCAGAGAGCTGAGATACGCCACTAAGTCGCGGCATTCGTCGTCGCCGCACGCCGGGGCTGGCATCAGCGATTTGTCTTCCCGCTTTGTTACGGTGAATTCGCTGGCGGCCAGCAGGTGAAAGCGGCCGTCGAAGTCCTGCACTTGCATGTTGTAGAGGCTCTGATTGCGGGCGAACCCCCGCAGGGTTCCTCCGGAAGTTAGGCTGAGGTTGACGACTTCGTAACCCGGCTTGATGGCGGCCGACGGGCGCAGCACCGCCTGCCGTATCTCTTCGGCGGAGAGTTCGCGCCCCAGCGCCGAGAGGTCCGGCCCGACCGCCTTGCCCTTGCCCAGCACCATGTGGCATCCCCCGCAGCCGCCCTTGCCGAAGAAGGTTCGCTCGCCCACCGCGCGGTCCCCCTCCGCCGGAACGTCGATCGCCGCGGAACTTAGCGAGCGCACAAATGACGTCACGGCGTCGAGCCGCGCCCGCGGCAGATCGAACGGTGGCATGCCCGTGGCCGGCATGCCCTCGCGGATCAGGGTGCGAAGCTGCTCGGCTGATTGAGCCCGCACGCGTCTGTTATTGGCCAGATTCGGACCGCGCTCGGTGCCGTGGCCATCGCCGTGACAGACCTGGCAGTGCGTCGAGAAGACTTGCCGGCCATCCTGAGCCATCGCCGCGCAGACCGGCAGCAGGAAACCAATGGTTAGCCGCATCATCATTCGGGTCATCCTAAACCTCTATTTCGATTTTCTTCCTGCTGGTCTCAGCGGACCGCGCAGCACCATCTTGCCCCAGCTCGAATCATCATCGCCGCTCCCATAGATCAAGAAATGCCCGCCGTAGCCACCGCCATCCGGATCCGTGTGGACGATCTCGATCCCGTAAGTATCTCCCACTCGCGGCGCCCGCCAGCGGGGACTGCTCGCGCCGAGCGTCGGCTTCATCGCGACGCGAGCCTCCAAGATGAAATCGCCGTTATCTCCGCCCCAGGGGGTCATCCGCAGCGCATATGCAGACGAGCCGGCCGGCAGCGGCTCTTCCACATACGTTTTGCCCGAAGCGCCGTGACGCCACCAGGCCCCGTAGGAGGGTCTGCTTTCGTCGATCACAAAACAGAAGGCGTTGTCTCCCTCGCCGAACTTCTCCGCCACATCATCGCGCGGCGCCTCGATGAACCAGCAGATCGCGTCTTTGTAGTACCAGCGTTTGGGTTCGTGCTGAGGATCACTCGTGTCGTTCACGTTGTCATGCACTTCCGCGCCCAGATAGAGGAACTTCTCATCCCAGGCGATATAGTAGCGCGCCCGCAGATCGTGCTCCTCGGCGGGCTCGCTGCCGTGAACGGTCAGCCGGTTGATGCGCGCGTCATACCAGGGCGCCTGCCGCAGCCGGGCCAGATCCCACACGCCGTCGCTGAAACCAAGCCGCTTCCACTCGGACAGATCGCCATCGATCACCGGCGCGTGTTCGAGCCGCGGCACCGCTATGTGAGCGCCGTCAGCGACGGAGGTCTGGCCCAGCGCCGGAAGCACAGCCGCCAGCGTGACCCCAACCCGCATCCATCCGCCCAGCGCACTCATGTTCGTCCCCCTCTCGCCAGCTTTCCCATCCGCACCCGCCCCCCCTAGTGAACGCTAGTGTACACCGATACCGGCCGCGGGCTGTTAGGACTAGCGAATGCTTTCAGATGAGCGGAAGGCAGCGCGGATGGCGTCTATCAGCGAGGTGTCTTGCGCTGGCAGCACGGTGCGCACCTCGAGCCAGACCGCACCGTCTTGAACGCGCGGCGCGATCGCCGGGTGACCGCTCCGCAGCCGGGCGGCCAGTTCACTTTCGGTCATCGACTCTGGCTCGATGCGCACGGCGATGCTGTCGATGCCTTCCTCGGGCAAGGCGCCTCCGCCTAGATAGGCGACGCTGGGCACTAGGTCGATTTCGCCGATTCCCTCAATGTCCTGAAGCGCCCCGGCGATGGCTTCCGCCCGTAGCCGCAACTCCTCCAGTGGCGCGGCGGTCATCTCGATGATAGGGATGCCGGGAACACCCGTGCCGGATTCGGGGCCCGATTCCATGCCGGGGGCGAGATAGAGACGCAATGTGGCTTCCAGCGCGGCCAGCGTCATCTTGTCCACGCGCAGAGCACGCATCAGCGGATTTTTTTTGATCCGGCCAATCCAGCTTCGGCTGCCGACGATGATGCCTGCTTGCGGGCCGCCGAGCAGTTTGTCGCCGCTGAAGAGAACTAGATCGGCGCCCTCGGTGATCGACTCTTTGGCGAGAGGTTCATTGTCGAGACGGAAGCGCGCGAAATCCATCATCGCGCCGGAACCGATATCGTGGATCACGGCAAGACCACGACGGCGTCCGAGTTGCACCAGATCGCCGAGCGAAGCCTCCTCGGTGAAACCCGTCACGCGAAAGTTTGACGGATGGACTTTCAGCAGCGCGGCGGTTTGCTCGTTGATCGCCTGCTCGTAGTCGCTCAGGCGCGTCCTGTTGGTCGTTCCGGTCTCGCGCAGCAGGTTACCACTGGCGGTCATGATGTCCGGCAGACGAAAGCTGCCGCCAATTTCGATGAGTTCGCCCCGTGAGACGACGACGTTGGGCGACCGATGCCCGGAAGCTTCGGCGACCACGACGAGAACCAGCAGCGTCGCGGCAGCGTTGTTGTTGACGATCGCCGCCGCTTCGGCGCCAGTCAGCTCCGGAAGGAGTTCGCTGATCATCGCCGCGCGGCCGCCGCGGCCACCCGTCGCAAGCTCGACTTCCACATTCGAGTATTGCCCGGCGGTCTCCGCCACGGCTTGCACCGCCGACGGAGCCAGCGGGGCGCGGCCCAGACCGGTGTGAAGAATGATGCCCGTTGCGTTAATCACCGGACGGAGGCCTTTCCGCTGGCTCGCTTCCAGTTCGGCGGCAACGCGGCGGACAATCTCATCGATTACCTTTTCCGCTGTGCCGCCCATGCTTGGATGGCCCGTGCTTGGATTAACCGGGCCGGCGCTGAGCTGCTTCCGATACGCGCCGATCACCTCACGCACAACGCGCACAATCCAGGTGCGCGGCAGCCGGCGGGCCCAATCGGCGAGCGCCGCGGATTCGGCGACTTCGTTCACCGACGGGATGGCCGCGTACATCTCTTGCGAGAGATGACCCGGGGTGGACGTGGACTGGGTTTTGGATGACGAGGACATTTCCAGCGGGCGCGGTGTTCAGGTGGCAAGGTGTTCAGACAGCGCGGTTTCAGGTGGCGCACTGGCCGCTTTCATGCACCGGGTCTTGGCTTCGCGCCTCCGGCAGCCACGCGAAGGCCGCCCTTTCGCCGCGTGATCCCGGCGCGATCCAGGTACTGACAGAAGGGTAACGCGAATTTTCGGCTTGTTGCAAGCAGCCCCCGGATTTCGCCAACCGTGATTTCGCCGGTTTCTTTCAGCCCTTCTCTCACGCGCGAGCGCAGCGTCCGCTCGGAATCAGAATCCAGATAGAGCGCGCCGCCGAGGTGCTGCAAGCGGCCAGTCTCCACCGCCAGTTCGACGATTTGCAGAATCTTGGACTGGCTTTCACCGGTCTTCTGAGCTAGCTCGGCCGGGGTCGGCGGCTGAAAACGCGCCTGCTCGAAGGCCGTCACGATCTCCTCTAGAAGAGACCGCTCCCGCTTGCTGAGCCGCGGCTGAAACTCACGCAAGGCGACGCCTAGCGCCGAGGCAGTGACAAGGTTCTGTTCCGCGGCCCACGCGATGATAGCGTCCAGCAGCGCTTCCTCGCCGGGGAAGCGCAGTGCTTGCTCAAACAACGGCCGGGGCATCGCCGATCGCAACGGATGTTCATCGTGGTAGCGGCGAATCTCGGCGGCAAGCCGGTTCCCGAGGGTCTTGACGCGATCGCTGTGGAGTCGCGCGAAGCGCTGCCTGGCAAGAGGCAGTTCGACAAGATCGCCACTGGACCGCAACTGACTCAATATTTCGTCGACCGCTTCCAGCTGGATATTCGCATCGCGGCACAGATCGAGATTCGTCCAGGGTTCGAGATCCTGAAACCAGAGGGCCGCGGCAGCGCGCTTGAGAGCGTCGTCGTTCGCCGCCAAGTCTTCCATGCGCAGAAATCTGTCCAGATGCCGCCGGGGTATCGGCCGGTGCAAGCCGCCTCCGGCAGCGAGCACTTGACCGCCGCCAAGCGTGGCTAGCGGCGAGACCGAGCGCAGAATGAAGGGCTGGCCGCACGATGCAGCCGTGGGCCCGGCGAGGAAGAGTTGCGCGTCGGCCGATTCGCCGGGAACGGCCGATGTCCCTGACAGCAACGAGACCGTCGCGATGATTTCCGCCGCGCCGATGTGGAGCCTTACGCGGGAACGGTGTTTGATGGGTAACGGGCTATCGCGCCGAACCTGAAGACGCACGGTGAGCAGCGTCGTTGGCTTGAGATAACCCGGTGTCGCAAGTTCGTGGCCGCGCGCAATCTCTTTATGATGCACTCCGGCCAGGCCAATGGCGGCGCGCTGGGCGCGCCGCACGCATTCCGTCCGCTGGCCGTGAGCTTCGAGGCTGCGAACCCGCACGATCTTGCCCGCGGGCAGCCACTCGACTTCATCGCCAACTCGCAGCACGCCGCTGCCGACCGATCCGGTGACGACGGTTCCTTGGCCGCTCATCACGAACGAGCGATCGACCGCCATGCGAAATAAGCTCCCAGCCTGGCACTCGCCCGACGCGACCGCAACCTCCGCCAGCGCGGAGCGCAGGTCATCGAGACCCTCGCCGGTCGCCGCCGATGTGTGAATCACCGGCGCTTGATCGAGAAAGCTGCCCGCGGTCAGTTCTGCAATCTCCTCGCGCACTAATTCCAAGTGATCCGGGCCGGCCACATCGCATTTAGTGATCGCCACAAGTCCATGCCGCAGCCCGAGCAGTTTGAGAATGTCAAGATGCTCGCGTGTTTGCGGCATGACCGAGTCGTCGGCGGCCACCACCAGCAACGCCAGGTCGATGCCCGAAGCCCCCGCGACCATGTTCCGAATGAAACGCTCGTGCCCGGGAACATCGACCACTCCAATACGGAACCCTCCGGTTTCCAGTTGGGCGAAGCCGATGTCGATGGTCATGCCGCGGCGCTGTTCTTCGGGAAGACGATCGGTATCGGTTCCGGTAAGCGCGCGAACCAGCGCGGTCTTACCGTGGTCAATGTGTCCGGCGGTTCCGAGGATGAGTTGCTTGGGCGAGGTCACGGCTTGGGAACTATCCACTACTGTAGCTGGCCCCTCCCCCCAGGCCGGAGAATGTCACAATAGTTATGCCCTCCTGGAATGAACGCCTCAAGCATTCCCATCACCAAAGACTTAGTGTTTATCGGCGGCGGCCACAGTCATGTCACCGTACTGAAGCGCTTCGGGATGGATCCTGTTCCCGGTGTGCGGCTGACGCTGATTTGCCGTGACCTGCACACGCCCTATTCGGGCATGCTGCCGGGACTGATCGCCGGTCACTACGACTACGATGAGGTCCACATCGATCTCATGCCGCTGGCGCGCTTCGCCGGAATTCGGTTCGTGCACGACGAGGTGACGGGAATCGACCTTGCGCGCCGCCGTCTGCGGTTTCGCGGCCGCCCAGAGATTCCCTACGATCTGCTCTCGATTAATACGGGTTCCACGCCCAGCCTGTCGGTGCCGGGCGCGGAAGGCCGGGTCGTGCCCGTCAAACCAATCAGCAACTTCTTGGAGCGCTGGGACCCCTTGGTCGCGAGGGTGCTCGCTCTCGACCGCGCGCCGCGCATTGGTGTCATCGGTACCGGCGCGGGTGGAGTGGAGGTGTGTCTCGCCGCGCAGTGGCGCTTGCGGCAACTGCTCTTCGACAAGAGGACTAGGGTTGGGGACAAGGGGAAAGCGGTTGGGGATCCAGAATTTCATCTCTTCGGCACCGGAGCAACCGTTCTGGAGACGCACAACCGTTTCGTGCAGCGAAAGTTCGGCCGCATTCTTGCCGAACGTGGCGTTCGCGTCCACACTGCGTGCCGGGTCACCGAAGTCACCGATGAGGGAGTGCGGCTCGACAACGGCGAGACCGAGCCACTCGACGAGATCCTCTGGGTCACCCAGGCCTCGGCGCCGTCCTGGCCGGGCAGAGACGGGCTAGAGGTGGATGACAACGGCTTCATCAAAGTGCGAGATACGCTGCGGGCGCTGTCGCATCCAGAAATTTTCGCCGCCGGAGACGTGGCCGCGGTCGTTGACCATCCCCGCGAGAAAGCCGGTGTCTTCGCGGTTCGCCAAGGTGCGCCGCTGGAGGAAAACCTGCGGCGCTCTTTGCTGGGTGAGCCGCTGCGGCCGTTCCATCCTCAAACCAAGTTCCTCAGTTTGATCAGCACGGGTGATAAGTACGCCGTCGCGTCGCGATCGTTCTGGGCGCTCGAAGGCGCCTGGGCCTGGAAGTGGAAGGACTGGATCGACCGGCGGTTCATGGATAAGTACAGCAATCTTCCTGAAATGGCAAGCGATGTTGTTTCGCCCGATGGCGAAGCCGCGGCCGCTCCCGCGATGCCTTGCGCCGGGTGCGGCTCGAAGATCGGGGCCGCCGTCCTGCGCGGAGCGCTGGCGCGGCTTCCGGCCGACAACCACCCGGATGTGATTACCGGCCTCTCGCGGCCCGACGACGCCGCGGTCGTGCGGATTCCCGCCGGGAAAGCAGCCGTGCATTCGGTGGATTACTTCCGCGCCATCATCGACGACCCGTTCGTTTTCGGACAGATCACGGCGAACCACTGCCTAGGCGATCTCTACGCGATGGGCGCTCAGCCTCAGACGGCGATGGCGATCGCCACGCTTCCTCCCGCGACCGATGAGAAGACCGAGGAGTTGCTCGCGCAATTGCTGCTGGGCGCCCACCGGGTGCTCCACGACGCCGGCGCGGCACTCGTCGGAGGACATAGCGCCGTTGGCGATGAGCTTGCGATGGGCTTGGCGGTTACCGGCCTGGTGGATGGGCAGAAGATCCTTCGCAAACGGGGCCTCGGCGCCGGAGACCAGCTCATCTTAACGAAGCCGCTGGGTACCGGGACGCTCTTCGCCGCCGAGATGCGCCGCAAGGCGAAGGGCCGCTGGATTCAGGGGGCCATCGATTCGATGGTCGAGCCCAATGGCCGGGCCGCGGAAATCCTGCTCCAGCATGGCGCGACGGCTTGCACCGATGTGACCGGTTTCGGGCTGGCCGGGCACCTCGCTGAAATGACTTCGGCTTCCGGCGTGGAAGTCGAAGTGTTCTTGTCAGCGCTGCCGATACTCGACGGCGCTGTTGAGACAACCGGAGCGAGGATGTTGAGTTCTCTGCATCCTGAAAATCTGCGGCTGGGAGCCGCCGTGGGCAACCTAGATGAGCATCGTTCGGCGCCTGCATTCCCCCTCGCTTTCGACCCCCAGACTTCAGGTGGTCTGCTGGCGGGCATACCGGCCGAGCGGGCCGACGCCTGCCTCGCGAGGCTTCACGAGGCTGGCAGCCGCCGGGCGGCAATCATCGGCCGGGTTCGGGAACCGAAACAAGACTCCGCGCGGATTGTGTTCCGGCGCTGAATTCCTTTACGCCAGCAACTCCCGAACGACCTTCGCGTCGCCGGTCGGTCCGATCAGGCGCTGGTCGAGGAGATTGTCCCGAATCTAGTTGAAGGTGGAAGGGCGGCGGTTCTCAAGCCCGGTTCTCTGAGAGAATCGAGCAAACCTTTCACCACAAAGGAGAACCGCCGTGAAGAAACGATATCACATTCTGGATTCCGCGAAGCAACAGCCAGTCAGCCCCAACGACCTCACCCGCCTGCTCAGCCAAAACTCCCAACTCATGCTGCCCTTGGTTGAACTGGTCGAGCAGTGCCGCGGAGCCGTCGACGAGGTTATCGACGTCACCGGCCGCGCCGCCATTCAAGCCGTGCTGGAACTGTCGGCGCAGCAAGTTACCGGTGGAAAACTTTCCCAGCCCGGCAAGAAGCGCCGCGGCGATGTGGTCCGCTGGGGCCGCCAGCCCGGTCGCGTCAAGCTCAGCAACCGCAAACTGCGCGTCAGCAAACCCAGACTGCGCAAACGCTCCGGCGGCGAGGTCAAAGTGCCCGCTTACGAAGCGATGCAGGACGACGAACGCCTCGGCGCGCGCATGCTCGACATTCTGATGAAGGGCGTCTCGACGCGCAACTATGCCGGGGTGATTGGCGCAATGGCCGGCACGGCCGGGGTGTCGAAATCCGCCGTCAGCCGGGAGGCAGTCGAGGCCGCCGAAAAGAGCATCGACGAAGTGCTCACGCGGCGCCTGGATGAGTTGGATCTGCTGGTGATCTACGTGGACGGTTTGATCTTCGCAGATCATGTAGTGCTTGCAGCGGTGGGCGTAGACCGTCAGGGCAACAAACATGTGCTGGGATTGCAGCACGCCGCCACTGAGAGCACAGCCGCCGCCGAAGACTTGCTGAGGGGCATGGTCGAGCGGGGAGTATCGACGGAGAAAAACAGGCTCTTCGTGCTCGATGGATCGAAGGCCCTGCGGGCGGCGGTGCGGCGGGTCTTCGGCAAAGTTCCGGTGCAGCGCTGCCGTGCTCACAAGCTGCGCAATGTCGTCGAGCGGCTGCCTAAGGCCGAGCGCGATCAGGCCAAAGCGGCGATCCGGGCCGCCTGGCGGCTGGGAGCCCAAGATGGACAAGCGCGGCTGGAGAAGCTAGCCCAGTGGTACGAGGGTGACTGGCCCGAGGCGGCGGTGAGTTTGCGCGAAGGCATGGAGGAGTGTTTCACCATCAACCGCCTGGGTGCGCCGCCGTCGCTGCATCGCTGCCTGGCGACGACGAACATCGTCGAGTCTCCTAACGCCGGGGTGCGGCGAAGAACGCGGCGAGTGACCCGCTGGAAGGACGCGGCCATGGTGTGTCGCTGGGCCACGGCTGCATTCCTCGATACCGAGAAAAGCTTCCGCAAGATCATGGGTTACAAGGATCTGTGGATGCTCGACGCCATCCTCAATCCGGCCAAGGCCACAGCAGCAAAGGCTGCCTAGTACAATGCTCTTTTACGCCGCCGCCCTACAAACCCTCAACTACGATTGGGACACTCTCCTGGTCGAGCCCCTGGAACGGATAGCTGAACTTGTAGGGATCCAGACCCAGCAGGGTGAGCATAGTCGCTTGCAAGTCGTGAGGCGTCACCTTGTTCTCGGCGGCGTAATAGCCGATGTCGTCGGTGGAGCCGTAATTCATGCCCGGCTTGATGCCGCCCCCGGCCGCCCACATCGTGTAGCCGTAAGGATGATGATCGCGGCCAACGTAGGAGCCGTACTTGCCGCCGCGATTCTCGCGCATCGGCGTTCGTCCGAACTCCCCTCCCCAAACGATGAGCGTCTCGTCGAGCAGCCCCCGCTCTTTGAGATCCTGGATCAGGGCTGTGACAGCCTGATCGACAGGGCGCGTCTTTTCCGGCAAGTCGTAGCGGATGTCGGTCCTCTCGTTTGTGCCGTGATGGTCCCAGCCCCAATGGAAGAGCTGCACGAAGCGCACACCGCTTTCGACCAGACGGCGAGCCAGCAGGCAGTTATTCCCAAACGAAATCTTGCCCGGATCGGTGCCATAGAGCGTGTGCATCGAATCCGGTTCCTTCGAGATATCCATCACCTCCGGGACGGCCACCTGCATACGATAGGCGAGTTCATACTGGCCGATGCGGGCGAGCGTTTCGGGATCGCCGCTCCGCTCCTGCCGCATCAGATTCAGATCACGAATCGCGTCGAGGGTTGTCCGGCGCATGCCGCGGTCGATGCCCGCCGGATTGTTCACATACAGTACGGGCTCACCCTGAGTGCGGCACTCGACGCCCTGATAGACCGACGGCAGGAATCCGCTGCCCCAGACGCTCTTGCCCGCGCTGGGAGTTTTTCCGCCGCTGACCAGGACGATGTATCCGGGCAAATTCTGATTCTCGGTGCCGAGCCCGTAGGTCGCCCAGGCGCCGGTGGAAGCAAAACCGAGCCGCTGGCTGCCGGTATGCAGCAGCAACTGCGCGGGGGCGTGATTGAACTGATCGGTCACCATCGAGCGGATCACGGCCAGTTCGTCGGCGACCGTTGCGAGCTTTGGCAGCAGTTCACTCATCCACGTGCCGGCCTGGCCCCGCCGCTTGAACTGGTAGGGTGTGCCGAGGAGTTGCGGCACGCCCTTGATGAAGGCGAATCGCTTGCCTTCGAGCAGGTGTTGCGGGCACTCCTTGCCGTCGTACTTTTGCAGTTCCGGTTTGTAGTCGAACAGTTCGAGCTGCGAAGGCCCGCCGGCCATGTGGAGATAGATCACCGACTTGGCCTTGGCCGCGAAGTGAGGGTCCTTCGGGGCCATCGGGTTCGCTGTCGCGTCCGTCGTCGTGGCGGCCAGACCCTGCCCTCCGCCAAGCGTCGCCAGCGCCACCGATCCTAGTCCAAACGAACCGAGTCCAAACGAGCCGGCACCAAGAAAGTGACGGCGCGTTAGCGCGTATTGGCGTTCCAAGCGCGGGTCCATCGGCTTACCTCTTGGTTAGCAATTCGTCGAGATTCAATAGAACGTGCGAGACGATCACCCAGGCGGCACGCTCGGCGTCGTCGGGCCGCCGGGGCTCGAAGTCCGGCGGCCGCGAAGCCTCCAGACCGGCATCAATATACTGCGCTCCGTCGCCATCCCGGCTGCGTCTCATGGCGATCGCAAGAACGTTGCGGCCCACGCGAATCGTCTTCCGCGCCGCCGAATATATTCCCATATGCTTTGTCCCGGCGCTGCTTTCCAGAGACTCCGCCGCCAGCACGCCGTTTACGTAGACAGCGAACGCGCCCCGGAAATTCACGATGGCCCGAAAGTCCTCCATGGCCTCCACCGGCACTTCAAACGCGCGGCGCAGCCAGAGCCTCTCGCTGTCCCACGGGGTGTTGATCTTGAGCCCATCGTCGTCATCGTCGTCTTTCTCTTTCTTTCTCTTATCCTTGCCGAACATGGCCGGGCCCTGTTTCCAGGTGCTGTCGTTGAATTCCAGGACGGCCCAGTCCGCGGGCGGTTCGCTCGTCCGGTAGCGCCAGACCACCGGTGTATCTGGAGGTGTATCTGGGGCCGCACCTTCGGCTGTATCTTCTGTATCTTCCGCCCTGGCGATGAGTGTCTCTACACGGTCGCCGCGGTAAATGACCCGATCGGCGTGCAGCAGGTCTCGCGCGGCTTGCTGGTCGCGCCCGAGATCACGCGCCGCTTTCTGATGAAGTTTCCCGAGCCGCGCAAGTTCTTCTTCCCGCGGCCCCCGGCTCAGAGCGAGACGGAACGCGTAGTTGAGCCGCTCGCCGAATGTTGCGCCGCCGTCTCGGAGCACGCGCCGAGCCATGTGCTGCGCGGCTTCGAGCGCCACCGGATCGTTGAGCGTGACCAAGGCCTGCAGCGGCGTGTTCGTGCGAATGCGCCGCGGCGTGCATAACTCGCCGGTCGGCGCGTCGAACGTCGTCGCCGCCGGATAGGGCGAAGTGCGCCGCCACAACGTATACAGCGCCCGCCGGTAGCGGTCCTCGCCGTCACTGGTCTGCCAGCGGTCGCCATTATAGACGACCTGCCAGACACCGTCGGGCTGTAGCGGCATTACCGGCGGGCCGTACATTTTCGTGCTGAGCAGCCCGCTGACGGCGAGCATCTGATCGCGGATCATCTCCGCATCGAGCCGCACGCGCGGCCCGCGCGCCAGCAGACGGTTGTAGGGGTCGCGTCCGGCCAACTCCGCCGTGGCGTCGGACGACTGCCGGTAGGTCGCCGAGATAACGATCGTCTTCTGAATCGCCTTCATGTCCCAATCGAGCCGCATGAATTCCGTCGCCAGCCAGTCGAGCAGTTTCGGATGACTCGGCCTCAGTCCTTACGTCCCAAAATCCTCTTCGCTTTCGACCAGTCCCGCTCCGAACAGCCGCGCCCAGAAACGATTCACCGTGACGCGCGCGGTGAGAGGATTAGCTTTGTCAGTGAGCCACTTCGCCAATCCCAGCCGGTTGAGCGGAGCATCCGGGGATGGAGGGTGAAACACCGCCGGCGTGGCGGCTTCCACGCGCTCGCCCTTGTCCAGGAAATTTCCGCGGAGCAGGATGCGGGTCTCGCGCCGCTTATCGGACGCCAGCTCGCGCATGATCAGAGTCTTTGTGTCATCGCCGAGATCGAGCAGCGGCTCTTCCTCGACTTTGTCGGAATCCTCGGTTTGGTTGAAAAAAGCATAAAGCTGATAGAACTCTTTGTGCGAGATCGGATCGTACTTGTGGCTGTGGCATTGCGCGCAACCCCAGCTCATGCCCATCCAAATTTGCCCCGTAGTGGCCACCCGGTCTTTGACGGCGAGATCGCGAAACTCCTCGTTGTCGGTTTCACCCTCGTCGTTGCTCATCGTGTTGCGATGGAAGCCCGTGGCGATGAGCTGATCACGCGTCGGCACCGGCAGCAGATCTCCCGCCAGTTGAATGACCGTGAAGCGGTCGAAGGGCATATTCTCGTTCAGCGCCCGGATGACCCAATCCCGGTAGGGCCAGATGGTTCGCAACCGGTCGGCTTCGTAGCCTTTCGAGTCGGCGTAGCGCGCCATGTCCAGCCAGACGCGCGCCCAGCGCTCTCCGTAATGCGGCGAGTTGAATACTTCGTTGACGACCCGCTCGTAGGCGCCGGGCTCGGTGTCGTTCACAAACGCCTCTACCTGTTCGATGGAAGGAGGCAGCCCAATCAGATCGAGATAGACGCGCCGAATGAGCACTGCCCGGCTGGCTTCCGGCGATGGAGAGAGCCCCTCGCCGTCGAGCCTCGCCAGCACGAACGAGTCCATCTCATTCTTCGGCCACTCAGCATCCCTTACCTGCGCCGCCGGAAAACGAACCGGGGGCTCGAACGCCCAGTGGCGGTCATAGGTCGCGCCCTGGTCGATCCACCGCCGGATGAGTTCGACCTGCCCGGAAGATAGCAGCTCGCCCGCGCCCTTGGGCGGCATCGGCAGGTCCGCGCTAGAGATGCGAACGACCACACGGCTCTTCGCGCTGTCGCCGGGAACAATGCCAGCGTGCCCGCCGTCTTCGCCGGTGGCGCCCGCGCGGGTATCGAGCCGCAGCTTCGCCTGCCGCGAGCTCTCGTCCGGTCCGTGGCAGGAGAGACAGTTCTTGGCTAAAATCGGCCGGATGTCGCGTTGGAAGCTGACTCTAGCGTCCGCCGGTTCGGCGAGCGCCACGCCGGCAAGCGAGGCTGCCGCCAGGACGCAAATCGCCGTCGAAATCCTCGTCCGGCGAATCATATCCAAGCCCATGCCAGAACCTTCACCTTGCCGGCGGAACACATCGCCCGTAGTCCCCCCGGGCCCAAATCAGCGAATCGGCGGCTACTCGCCATGCCGTTCGGCGAACATCTGCTGTGTCTATTGTTGCACGCCGCGAACGCCCTGGAACGCGCCTTGGGCCGGGATGAAATCGGGGAAGCCCCTCTCCCTGTGCGTGCTCACCGTGTTGTTCCCCCTAGCCTTGCCGGGAATCCTTTTCGGCCATGAATCGGTCGATCGTCTCGCGAAACAAAGCTAGGTGGGTCGGCGTGCTGCCGCAGCAGGCTCCGACAATATTTACCCCCGTCTCGAGCAACTGGGGCAGCTCGGCTACCATTTCTTGCGGCGTCTGTTTGTAGACGACCTTCATGTTTTCAAGCACCGGCTGGCCGGCGTTGGGCTGGGCCATGGTCGGCAGGTCGCTGACCACCTGGTAGCGCCGCACGGCCCGGGCCGCCCACTCGACGCCGATGCCCGTGCCGCAATTCAGCGCAAGAACATCGACTCCAGCGTCGCGCATGAACGCGGCGGCCTGCTCGGGGTCGATCCCCATCATGGTGCGAATCTCTGAACCATCGCGCGTTACGTCGAAGGCCATCGACCCGATCACGCACGGCGCGCCGGCCTTCTTGGCCGCCTCAATTCCAATGGCGAGTTCCTCGAGCGCCGTCTGCGTTTCGATGATCAATGCATCGACGCCGGCCGAGACCAGGGCTTCGGCCTGTTCCGCGAACGCCTCGCGCACTTGCTGCTGGGTGACTTCCCCGTAAGGCTCCATCAAGCCGCCGAAAGGGCCAATATCACCGATCACGAAGCCCGCGTCTTCCCCGAAAGCTTCGCGCGCCACCTCGACCCCCGCGCGGTTGATCGCCGCGACGTCTCGCTCTCTGCCGTGGCGCTCGAGCATGATCCGGCAGCCTCCAAAGGTATTGGTCGTCAGGCAATCCGAGCCTGCCTCGACGTAGGCTTTCTGAATCGCCAGCAGCCGGTCGGGATGCTCGACATTCCAGGCCTCGCCGCAACCGCCCGCTTCGAGGCCCGCACACTGTAGTTGGGTGCCCATGGCGCCATCGCCAAGCAGCACGCGCCGGCCGAAGGCCTGCATGAAAGTTTCACTCATGGTTGTTCACTCACCCGCCACCGCGAGATCTTGCGGCATCGGCTTGAATTGACATCCTTCCACAAATAGGTCGAAAAAATCAGGGCTGGTTTCCAGCTCTACGTGTTCGACCCGCTGGACGAGACTCTCGATGCTTTCGCGCTTGCGGCGGGAAAGCAACAATTCCTTCGCGCCTTGCACGGCCGCATTGCCGATCTTGACGACCCGGTCCGCGGGGACCGGAGCCAGGAATCCGATCTCCATGGCATGCCGGACATTGACGTAATTCGCGAAACCTCCGGCGAGATAGAGCTTGCTGATGTCGGCGGGCCGCAGCCCGAAGGCCCGCATCACGATGAGTTGTCCGCAGTAGTTCGCGGCTTTCGCCTGCGCCAGGTTGCTGGCGTCCTCGCGTGAAAACGTGATCCCTTGCTCGGGAACGATGGTGAGTTCATGGGAGCCGTCGGCGAACACGCCGAGCGGGCTCATGTGCTCCTCGCGGCGCAACTCAGCCAGAAGATCAATCAGGCCCGAGCCGCAGAAACCTCGGGGCTCGCCTCCGCCGATCACTTCATATTCCGCGCCCGCCGCGCTCAGATGCAGAGATTCGATCGCTCCGTCGGCCGCCGGCATGCCGTAGGCGGTTCCTCCGCCCTCGAAGGCCGGGCCCGCCGGGCACGACGCCGCCATCATCCGCCCGGCATGGCCGACCACCACCTCGGTGTTCGTCCCGATATCGACTAGCATGACGACATCGTCCTGCGACGCCATGTCGATCGCGGTCAAACCGGCGGAGATGTCTCCGCCCACATGTCCGCCAACGAGCGGAGCGCCGAACACCTTCGCCTCCGGATGGACGAGCACACCCAGCTGACTCGCATTCTCGAGCAGCGATGTCGCCGGTCGTTTGCCGGCGCGATATTCTTTTTCGATTTGAGATTGGTAGGGACGCTGTCCAATCGATTGCACGTCCAGACCGAAGAAGAGATCCCGCATCGTCGAATTTCCCGCGACCACGATCTCATAAATTTCCTGGCGAGAAACGCCGACTCGCCGGCACATCTCGCGGATCTCACAGTTGAGTGCGTTGGTGACGGCTCGTTGCAACTCCCCCCGGAATGCACCGCCGTCGTAAGAGATGCGATGCATCACGTCGCTGCCGCCGAAACTCTGTGGATTTTCGAACGAGGCAAGATAGACGCTCTCGCCCGTTGCAAGATTGACGAACTCGGCGACAACGGTCGTCGTCCCCAGGTCAAACGCGATGCCGAAGAGATGCCCTTGGAAGTCGCCGATCACCCGGCCGTCGTAACATACTTTGTCGCCTCGCCGGGTAACCAGCGGATCGATCTCGAGACGCTTGTCCGGCGCGGCGGTAAGAATGCGGGGATGGCTTAGCGGGAGGCTGAATTCCAGATCGTGCGTGGCGTCCTCTACCACCGCCTGGCAGGCCAGGCGATAGCGGCCGCGGAGAAATCGTTCAGCGCTCGTGGGCGGGCACAGCGCTTCGGCTCCTCGTTTGATTTCTACGATGCACTCGTGGCAGTCGCCCGTGCGCCCGCAGGAGGTTGGCACACGCAGGGCGAGTTCGTCCGCATAGTCGAAAATCGTCCTCCCCGCGGTGAGCGGACGACGGATCGACTCATGTGAGATTTCACCCATGGCGGTGGAGAACAGAAATGCGGGCTAGGCGCTAACTGCTAGCGGCGTGGCGTGGTGACATCTCAGGCGTCGCGGTAGTCCAGCTTGTCATCGCCTTCGCACAGCGGAGGATCGCCCGCGGCCGGCGCCTGGCGCTGATTGCGGCATCCGAACCGCGCCGTGCACTGATTCAGACGATCCTTGTAGAGGCAGCGCTCGGCCGAGAGCACATCGGCGTGCTCCATCATCCGGCCGAACAGAGTACTGATCTGGTCCAGGCGCTTCTGATACTCCCGCTTGTCAATCGTCTGCATGCCAGACTCAGCTCATCTCGTCCGCTTGCTGCAAGAGCAGCCGCTTGGCGAGCGCGACACACTCCATGGCATCCTTGCCATAGCCGTCGGCGCCCATGTCGTCGGCGAAATCCTGGCTCACCGGCGCCCCGCCGACCATGATCTTCACCTCGTCTCGCAGATCCTCGTCGATGAACGCTTCGATGGTCGCGGCCATGTTCGGCATCGTCGTCGTCAGCAGCGCCGACATGCCCATCAGCGGCGTTTCGTGCTTCTCGACGGCCTCGATAAACTCCCCGGGCGCTGTGTCCACCCCGAGGTCGAAAACCTCGAACCCCGAGCCCCGCAACATCATGATGCAGAGGTTCTTGCCGATGTCGTGCAGATCGCCCTTCACCGTCCCCATGACCACCCGGCCCGCCGGCTTGATGCCCGAAGCGGCAAGGATCGGCTCGATGTGAGCCATGCCCGCCTTCATGGCGCGCGCGCAGCCCAGCACCTCGGGCACATAGATGAAATTCTCCCGGAATTTGATGCCCACGATCCGCATGGCGGCGATCAGACCGTCGTCCATGATCTCCAGCGCTTCGGCGCCCTCAGCGAGGGCCTTCAAGGTCAGCTCGTCCACGACCTTGTGCTCTCCGCCGACCACGGCGGCCGCGATCACCTGCATCTCGGGCCGCGACTCGGCGAATAGACCAATGACTTGCTCGCGTTCCCCGGCGTCCTGAATGTATTCTTCGATCTCCTTGCGGATAGATTCGTTCGCGATGTCGCTGATGCTCGCCATTCGTAATTGCCTTACCGTTGCCTTCTGTCAAACGAACAGCGGCCTAGTTCATCGCCGCATGATCCCTGTGCCAATCCTTGACCGCGCGGGGAATTTCCTTAAGATTCTCGATAGCGGTTTGCAGCGGTATCGCGCACTCCGGACCGACAAGCTGCACGCCGGCGTCAAGATTGCGGTACACTTCCGCTCGCACCGTCTCCGGCCCCTTGGCGTAGAGCGTCTCGGGATTGTTGATGTTTCCCACCAGGGCGATCCGCTCGCGCACAATCTCCATCGATTCGCCGGGCTGGTTCTTCGAGTCGTAATGGAAGGCCGCCATGCCGGTCTGTGCAATATATTCCATCCGGTCGACGGTTCTCCCGCAGATGTGCAGGATCAGGGGAACCGGGAGCTGCTCAACGAACTCAATGTGGAGATCAAGCAGGAATCGCCTGTAGTATTCGCCGCTGACCAGATCCCCGGTGGCGTGGTCTGGAAGCGTCAGCGCGTCGGCGCCGGCCTCGATTTGCGCCAGACCGAAAACGATCGTGGCCTGCTTCATTCTGTCGAGACAGAGCTTCGTCTTGCCCGGATCGTCCAGCGACATGAGCAGGAACGGCTCGACGCCAAAACAGTGATAGCCCAGTGTCCAGGGTTCCATCGTCTTGCCGATGATCGCCACTTCGTCGCCGTACTCCTTCTTGAGAATCTTGATCGCCTCGAGGACGCACTTCATATCCGGGTGCGTCAAGAAATCGGCCGGGATCTTGATGTCGTCCGGCTCCACCCAGACCGGCTCGCGCATCCGCACCGTGGGCCAGTTGTCCTTCTGTTCCCACTGCATCTTGCAGCCCAGGGCGGAAGACTCCTGAATGATGCTGAAGACGGGCATGATGGAGTCGAAACCCAGCTCGGTGTAGCCGGTCGCGGCCAGACGGGCCATCAACGCGGGGTCGCGGTTAGCGTCGGGGAAGTGGGCATCGGCCAGGTCCATCAACTCGACCGTGGCCACCGAAGTCGGGTTGCACACCGGGGTGCGGTCGACCGGTTCGCGGCGCAACGCGGCCAGCGTGCGCTCGCGGCTGGTCATCGGCGGAACCGCGTGATCCTGTTTACCGTCTTCCATGGCTCGTTATTCTTGGCTCCTCGTTTTCATGCCCAGTATCTTCATGCCCGGCATTTCTTAGGTCCAGTCGCCCCGCGCTATTTCTGAGCGCTGGGAGCCGCCAGCCGGCCGCGGGACTCCGCCATCTCCTGCTCGCGCTCCACTGCTCGCACATTCGCCGCTCGGCCGAGCAGCAAACCTACGAGCGCATCGTGAGACTCTCCGCAGCCAAAGGCAATCCGGCCAGCCTCGCCCTCGACCCAGTTCATCTCGCCGAGCTTCACCAAACCCGCCGCGATCGCCTCACAGCGCCGGGCCGCTTTCTCGTCCTCTGAGTCGGAACGAAGTTCGTAAACGCCTTGGCGTACTCCGCACGCCTCGACGGTGGCCTTGGCTCGCTTGTCCCATATGTTCATTTGCGGGCGCTCGGCCCGCTCGACCGGACTCAGCTTCGAGGCCTCTATAAACACGCGTTTCGAGGCCAAATGATGCCGCGCGCCGCAGGGAAACCGGAGCCTTGCTTCCTTGCCTTCCACAATCGTCATGCCGCTGTAGACGGCCATCGTTCGCGCAAGAAAATCGATCCGTTCCGCGGCGCCCTTGATGCCGCTGTAGGTGTGGACCAGCAACTCTGCGCCGCCCGCCCGCTGCTGGCGATAGAGACCGATCGAGATGCCATGGAAATGCCGATCGAGTGAAACAAGCTCAATTCTCTCGCCAATGTCGGTGATAACGCCCATGCCGCGGATTCTTTGGATTCTTGTTCCGCGGCCGATCCGGCCAGGCCGCGGAACTCATCCTATCATTTGCACCTGTAGTTGCTTGCCCCAGTTGATTGCTACTGCCGCGCCGGATAAGCTAGATGCAACTGTCAGAGATGGAGTGGTCGAGGCTATGAGAGAAATAGAGGGGGAAGAAACGTGATGTCGTCAACGAATCAGCATCCACAGAGCAGGGGACTGAGCCGCCGCGATTGGCTGCGACGGGGCGGCCAAGCGCTGGCGGCGGGCGCGGCGTACGCTTCGCTGCCCGGCTTCGCTTTGCCTCCACTCGAAGACGGCGAAACGCTAGTGGTGTTTCTCGATCCCCAGCCGATCAAAGAAGGCCGGGCGATGCTCCGCTGGAGCGGGCTGGAATCGTGGATCACGCCCGAGAAGGATTTCTTCACCGTACAGCACTACGGCGTCCCGGAAGTGGACGCGGCTGGGTGGGAACTCGAAGTCGGCGGCATGGTCGGCAAGCCTGGCGTGTTCGGCATCGAGCAGATCAAGGCCCGCGCGAAGACCTCCGCGGTCGCCACGCTCGAATGCGCCGGCAACGGCGTCTCACCCGGATTCATGGGCGCGATCGGCAACCTGCGCTGGGGCGGCGCCCTGCTCAGCCCTCTGCTCGACGAGCTTGACCTTTCCTCACGCGCCACCGAAGTTGTCTTCTACGGCGCCGATCAGGGGACCGAAACGATCCGAAAAAAGGAATACACGCAGAACTTCGCCCGCAGCCTCTCGCTCGACCAGGTGCGGCAGTTCGGCGTCATGCTCGTCTACGAGATGAGCGGCCAGCCGCTGCCGCTCTCCCACGGCGGCCCCCTTCGGGCGGGCGTGCCCGGACATTTCGGCGTCGCCTGGGTCAAGTGGCTCAACCGCATCGAGATCATCGACCAGCGCCATTCCGGCCGCTTCATGGCCAGGGACTACGTCACGATCCGGGGCGAAAAGCGGGACGGCAAAATCGTCTGGACCGAGAAAGGCGTCAGCCGGCTGAATCTGAAATCCATCGTCGCCCGCGTCGTGCGGCGATCCAACGGCGATCTCCGCATTACCGGCGCGGCCTGGAACGACGGCGTAATACCCTTGCGGAGTGTCGAGCTGAAGATCGACGATGCTCCCTGGCGAGCGGTCGTTCTCGGCGAGGGACTCGATGAGCCCCGCGCCTGGACCTTCTGGACCTATGACTGGAAAAACCCCTCAGCCGGGGAACACACCCTGGTCTCGCGCGCCAGAGACGCCGGCGGAAAGGTGCAGCCCTCGGCCGAGGACGATGAGATCAAGCTCAAGCGCACCTACTGGGAAGCAAATCAGCAGACACCAAGACGGATCACGATTTGAACGTTCCCGCATCGGTCACGCGGCTGGCCTTTTTCGTGACCCTCGGCGCTCTGATGGCGGCCTGTGGGCCATCGGGCCCGCGGCGCCCGTCCGCCGCCGCGGGAAAGCCGAATGCCAAGCGCGGGCCCAATATCGTCATCATACTTGCGGACGATCTGGGCCACGGCGACCTCGGCCTTACCGGCGCGACTGATATTCGCACGCCCCGGCTCGACCGTCTCGCGAGCGAGGGCGTCCGCTTCACCCATGCCTATGCCAACGCGCCGGTATGCAGTCCGACGCGGGCGGCGCTTCTCAGCGGACAGTACCAGCAGCGCACCGGCGTGGGCCGGGTGATCTATGCCAACGAACGCAAGCTAGGCTTGTCGCACCAGGTCGAGCTGCTGCCGGCGCAGTTGAAAAAAGCCGGCTATGCGACTGGCATCATCGGCAAGTGGCACCTCGGATATCCAAGAACCCATTTCCCCACTCGTTTTGGTTTCGATGAATTCACCGGATTTGTCGCCGGCAATATCGACTACTTCGCCCACACCGACCGCCTGGGAAACGCCGACCTCTGGCGCGGTGAAGAGGCGATCACCGATGACCGTTATTTCACCAGCCTGATCGCCGACGAGGCCATCGCCTTCATCGATCGCCATGAGGACGAACCCTTCTTTCTCTACCTGCCGTTCAACGCGCCCCATGACCCCTTTCAGGGGCCCGAGCATCGCGATACGGCTGGCAACCAGGAAGTTACCCGCAAGGTGAATCGCACACGCGAAGTACTTCGTGCCATAATCGAATCCCTCGACGCGAACATCGGCCGCATTCTCGACCGCTTGGACGAAACTGATCTCGGCGCCAACACAGCCATCTTTTTCTTCAGCGACAACGGCGGCGTGCGATCACTGGCTCGCAATGCCCCATTCCGCGGGCACAAGGCGACGCTTTGGGAGGGCGGTATCCGCACGCCTTTCTTCGCACGATTCACCGGGCGCTTTCCAGCCGGCACGACCGTCGCCGACATGGTGATCGGCATGGATCTGTTTCCAACGGCCCTTGCGCTGGCCGGGGTCACCCCGCCGGTGGATCGTCCGATGGATGGCGTGAACCTGCTGCCGGTGATCGAAGGCAAGCAGACTCTCAAGCGCGACACGCTCTACTTCCGCTACGAGGGTCCGCGCGGCCCCGTGCAGCGGGCGGTCGTGCAAGGAGACTGGAAATATCTCTCCGACGAAAAGGAGCAGGAACATCTCTTCCGCCTGAGCGATGTGCCGCCCGAGCAAGACGATCTGGCCGCTTCTCAGGCCGTGCGTCTCGGAGAACTGCGCAACAACTGGCAAGCCTGGGAGAGGGATGTAATGCAGGGAGCGCCGCGGCTGCCGAGCCCCAAGCGATAGGTTTTGCGCCCGGCCGGACTCCTGCCGCGGGCTGGCTAGACGTTTTCTGGAGTAAAAAGGTCCGCGACCGCCCCGGGCGGAACCATTGCGTGCAGAGGTTCGGGCAGGATGCCGTCTTTCAGCAGCCGGATCTGATACATAGAAACCGAGAGCTGCGGGGCGGTCACCAGTGTCTTCGGATTCATTTCGAACGAGGGCGCTTGCGAGTCAGGAAAGCGCACCCGCCAGCCGTAACGGCCTTCGTAGAACCGCGGCTCGCCCAGCCCCCATTTCTCCATCGTGTCCCTAATGGCGTCGATCTCGGCTGGCTCGATGCCGCCGGGAATTCCCACGCCCTTGAAGTGCTTGAGCGATTGCTCCCACTGGTTTGTCTTGGCCGAGAAGTCGACCGAATTGTCCGTCCTTGTGCGCGCCGGGCGCGGTCCGAACAACTCCTCAAAGCCCGCGGGCAAGGTTTCAACCACCTCGGTGCGCGGCTCGAGAATCAGCCAGGGGCGCGGTCCGATGAAGGGATTGGCGTACCACCACTCACCACCGGATTCAGCCGGAGCCTGGACGTAGGGTCCCAGAGGCGATTTGAGGTGGTCCGGCACCTCGGCGAATCGCACGGGCCCTTCGTTGCTCTCGGAGCGAACAAATCCAGGAGGCAACGAGCCAGCCGTGGGCGGGGGCGCCGGAGCGATTCGGGTCAGATCCTTGTCCGAGAGCAACAGTACGGGCTAGCTGTTCTGCGAGGCGGCCTCAGGCAAGGCGGTCGCGCCGGTCTGTGTTTCCTTGAGCAGGGCGGCGAAATCAGGACGCCGCCGCAGCTCGCCGGCGGCGGGTCGCAAGCCCGGGTTGGTGGTCGCGGAAGGTAGAGTTTCAAATATTGGGTGAATCACGGGTCGTCCTCCGCCCAGTGGATGGGAGTTCGTCTCTGGACCAGCAAGCATGCGCCGTGCCAATTGCGCCGCCGACCCGAACCCGTTGATTCTAGGCCGCATCCAGCCCGCAAGCGCCGCGCCCGGCTCGGTCGCTGGCTGACAGAATATCGTCAAGAGGCAAGAAACGGTGGCCGATTCTAGCGGCAGTGGGCGTCCCGGCCGCTTGCGTCGTGCAAATCCGGCGTCCAATAGCTTCCCCGGGCGACAATCTCCGCGGCCCCGCGAAGTTGCAGTTGCTTGCCCCAACTGACCCTCAGCTCGCCCGCCGGAGTGACCACTCGCACGGGACTCTCGGCCCGTTTCTCGAGGATCATAGCGACGGCGGCTCCAGTGGCGCCGGTACCGGAACTCAGCGTTTCCCCCGCCCCTCGCTCCCAGAAACGCACCTCCATCGTGTGACGATCGATCATCTTGACGAACGACACATTGCTGCCGGCCGGGAATCGCGGATGCGTCTCGATGCGCTGTCCCAGCCGCGGCCAGTCAAATGCAAAATCTCTTACCACCACCGCGCACTGCGGATTGCCGACATCTACCAAGGTCACTTGGCGAATTTCCGGGCCCACCTCCAAGTCGCGGGCGATATCGTCCTCGTTGTAGCTTGGCTCACCCATCACCATGTCGAAGACAAATCGCCGCTCACGGCGTTCGACCAGATCGAGACGCTTGACTCCCGCGCCGGTGGCGATACGCAGCGGCCCGGTCGCGCCGCGTTCGTGGATCATGTAGGCCGCGACGCAGCGTGTCCCATTGCCGGAAAGTTCCGCCTCGCTGCCATCGGAGTTGTACAGACGTATCGATGCGTCTGCCTCGCCGCTTGCCTCCGCGGCGTCCGAATACACTTCCAGACCGTCGGCTCCGATGCCCTGACGCCGGTCACAGATCGCCCGGGTCAGTTGCGAAAAATCGCTGACGGCGACTCCCGCCGCCTCGATATCCTCGCCTTGAACGATCAAGAAATCGTTCCCGACCGCCTGCGCTTTCACAAAGGGGATGGTCACGTCGATAGAATTTCCAGTCCGTCCGGACGCCTTAGAACCCCGTGCTAGAACCTCCGAAGCTGTGAAAGAATCGGGACTGTCACAAGCGCTGGCAAGACGCTGTCTGAGTCGCAAGGACTTAGGCGATGCGCGGCTGGCTGTCCCAGCATTGTTTCACAGCTTCCGGGGTTAGAACTCAGTGAAGGCCTTGAACTCCTGATAGCGTGCTTCAATGTCGTCGCGTGAAATCGTCCGCAACCGCTCCAGGCCGAACCTCTCGCAACAGAAACTTCCCATCACCGAGCCGTAGATCATGGCTTTACGCAGATGCGCCTGCGAAGCATTGTCCAGGTCCGTGACGCCCTGCTGCGCCAAGTATCCCATGAACCCGCCGGCGAAGGAGTCGCCGGCGCCCGTCGGATCGAACACCGTCTCGAGCAGGAATCCCGGGGCGATGAAATATCCCTCGGGCCCAAATAGAACCGCGCCGTACTCCCCGCGTTTGATGACGGCCGTGTCGGGGCCCATCCGCCGGATTTTCTTGGCCGCGTCGCGCAAGTTGTGCTCGCCAGAGAGTTCGCGCGCCTCGCTGTCATTGATCAGAATGAAATCCCAGGCCCCGATCGCCCGCGCCAGATCCTCCGGGGCTCCGCCGATCCAGAAGTCCATCGTATCTCCACCGACAAAGCGGGGCGAAGCCATCTGCGAGCGCACCTGTTGCTGCAGCGCCGGGTGGATATTGCCCAGGAACGCGTAGGGCGTGGAACGATAGGCCTCGGGCAGCTTGGGGTCGAAGTCGGCGAACACGTTCAACTCGGTGACCAGCGTCTTGCGTTCATTCATGTTCCGTGAATACACGCCCGACCAGAAGAACGTCTTGCCTGGGACCTTTTCGAGTCCTTCGAGGTCGATATTGTGATCGGCGAGGATCTGCTCATCCGCGGGATCGAAATCTTCTCCCACCACGCCGACCAGTTTCACATCGGTGAAATAGCTGGCGGAGACCGAAATGTAGGTGCCGGCTCCGCCCAGCATGCGCTCGACTTTTCCATACGGCGTTTCCACGCCGTCATAGGCGACCGAACCAACAACGAGTAGCGACATGAGTGACTGTACTTCCCTTTTACTTCCCTTGAGGTATGCGAATGCACCGCATCTCGGCGCCGGCCGGAGACGCCCGCCGCGGAACGCGAGCGCAGCGGTTCGTGTTAGAAATCGGGCTCCTGGATATACTTGCCAATCAGCAGGTCATACTTTTTGCGAGCCGCGGCCGAGATCTTCGACCGGTCGGTAATCACGGCGTGTTTCAGTGCCGAGGCGAACGGACTCGGCGTGTCGCGAGGGATGCGCCGAACCGCCTCGGCCGCGACCGCTTGGGCGTGCTCGGCGTGCTGGTGCAGACATTCGATAATCTTCTCCACCGTGACCGCGTCGTGCTCGGGATGCCAGCAGTCGTAATCGGTGACCATCGCGATGGTGACGTACGACATTTCGGCCTCGCGCGCCAGCTTGGCTTCCTGCAGGTTCGTCATGCCGATGACGTCCATTCCCCAGGAACGGTAAAGGTTCGACTCGGCCAGCGTCGAGAAAGCCGGTCCTTCCATGCAGCAGTAGGTGCCGCCTTTGTGAACCCTGACGCCGGCCGCGCGGCACGACTCCTCCACGACGCCGGCGAGCAGCGGGCAGATGGGATGGGAAAATCCGGCGTGGACGACGATTTCGTCGTCATAGAACGTCGACACGCGTCCCCGGGTACGGTCGAAGAACTGATCGGGAATGCAGAAATCCAGCGGCTTCAGCTCCTCGCGAAGCGAACCAACCGCGCTGAACGAGAGCACCCATTCCACTCCGAGCTTCTTCAAACCGTAGATATTGGCCCGGAAATTCAGGTTCGAGGGCATGATCCGGTGTCCGCGGCCATGACGGGCCAAAAAGGCGACTTTGCGGCCTTCCATCTCGCCGAGAACGTAGTCGTCCGACGGACGGCCCCACGGCGTCTCGACCGATACTTCGCGGCGTCCGGCGAGCCCTGGCATGTTGTAAAGCCCGCTGCCACCGATGATTCCGATCTCCGCGTCCATAAGGCATGCATTCTAACAGGCGAGCAAGACGGCGTGTCTCAGGCAGCGGCCGAGGGTAGTGTCCTAAACCTGGGTAATATCCTAAGACTGCGTTGCTGCTGAGCTAGCCGCAGGACCCTTGATCAACTTGAAATCGAGGGCAGAACTATTGTAAAATAGCGATCATTCCGTGGTAGGGAAGGTGTCTCGATGCCAATCTCAGATGTGGAGTTTAAAAAAGCGCTCGACAATGGCGACATCGCAATAAGTCCATTTGACCCTACAATGCTTCAGCCTGCCAGCTACGATCTCAAGGTTGGGAAACAAGCTGCCACCGTTTTAAAAAATGGCGACAATCCACGAATCGATCTTGAGAAAGATGGACCTCTCATCATCCCTGCGTATGCCCCTGCCGTGATTTTCACCAGGGAGGAGTTGCGGCTATCTACATCCTACGTCGGTCATTTTGGTTTGAAATCTAAATTCGCGCGCCGTGGTTTAACAGCATCTGTTGGGCTCCAGGTGGACCCAGGATTCAACGGACCACTGTCGGTCACGCTGATGAATCAAACACCAACCGCCGCGGTCCTAAGCTATGAGGAAGATTTCCTGACCCTGGAGGTCGAGGAGTTGGCCGTGCCAGCCAGTAGGGGCTACAGCGGGGAATACCAAGGAAGAAAGACCTTCTCCGCCAGAGACCTTGAAGCGGTGATTGGCTTCAAGGGTCATGCTCTAACGGATGTTGTCAAGGGCTTCGATGACATCCGGGGTGCCGTGAGGGGCGTCGCCGAAATGTCTCAGAAGCTGGATACGTTCATGCAGCAGCACCGCGACGAGATCCGGTCGATGCAGCAGTTCAATCGAGCAATGATGACTGAGATGAAAACACTCGTCGAGCACATTGTGGGAGAGAGGACAACCACCGTAATCCTTCGCGTGCTGTCACACGATCAAGCCAGACAGGAGATGCTCGACCTCTATCGCTCTAATGAAGGGCCGCTCTTCTACAGTGACATTGCCGAACGTCTTCAGATGGACTTGGAGCAAGTTCTAAAGGTGGCCACTGAATTGGAGCAAGAACGTCTGATCGGGGAGATCGGGAAACATGGCCAGGAAAAATCCTAAGCCGAGAGCAAACGAAATCGCTTTTCAAGCGGGGGCTGCTATTCGTGGCGAGAAGGTCACGGCCCAGTTTCGAAAGATGTCCCGGACTACCGTGACTCATGGATCTTCGACGCACAAGATTCAGCGTGCCAAGCTGGAGGGATCAGTTTTGTGTGTCATAGATCGCCCGCTGAACTACATTCGTAACAGCGGCCCAGCAACGCAATCTTAGGACACTACCATCTTGAGCGGCAGAACCTTGCGATACGGATGCAGATTCGGAGGCTGACCCTGTGGGGGAAACCGGAAACCGGACCGGAGACCGACTGGAAACCGGCAAACCGGGGGGAAACCGGGACAGCCTGGAGTGGACCCCTGAGGCGAGGCCAAGAAATAAGGGGCATCCTTGACATGTACCTATCATGGATGTCCCCGATCCCCTCCAACCTCTGGTCCATTGCCGAATGACTGGCCACCCAAGATCAGGACACCGCCCAATTTGACACCCCTGCCACGGCGAGGCTATTCTAAATCCAGGGGACAGTTCTGTAATCTTGCGTCCTCGACCTGAGTCGTTCCGATTGTTATGGCAAACACCTCCTCCGCGATCAAAAGAATCCGTCGCACTGCTCGTCAGACGGCAGTGAACCGCAACAACCGCACCCAGTTCCGAACCCAAGTCAAGAAACTTGTCTCGGCGCTCGAGGCCAAGGACGCCGAAGCCGCTCAAAAACTGCTTCCCGCGACAGTGGGCAGTGTGGACCGCGCCGTCCAGAAAGGCTTGATTAAGAAGAACAAGGCGTCGCGGATGAAATCGCGATTCACCTTGCGCGCCAACCAGCTTTCCCAGCCAGCATCGAACTAGGCCGCTTTTCTGCTTGCCAGCTGCCCCCCCCCCCCCCCCAGGCGGGACCTCGTAGGTGAAACATCCGTTCCCGCGGGACGCACCCCCCCGAGGGACAAGCCCCGATCCTCCCCGCCGGCGGCGAGTCTCTTTCAAACGGCGGTCAGTCCGATGACGAGTTGTTCCATGATGAGGCGGTCATCGGGGCGCTCTCGGCGCAGATCCCGGTCCGCTTCGAAAAGCCGCCGCAGAGCGTCTTCGATCTCAGTTTCGCTGAAGAGACGCGCGATTTCGAGCAGCTGTTTTGCGCGGGCGGGCCAGATTCTGATTTTCTCCCGCTGAAACGCCCGCGAAACATCCGCCACGCCGCCAAGCCGCTCTTCGCGCACCACCAGAGCCTGACGGAATAGCCCGGCGAGAACTGTGATCTGCATCGGCCAGTAGACGCCCGAACCCGCGAGCGTATCGACGATGTCGAGCGCCCTTGCGGCGTCCTTGTGCGCAAGCGCGTCGGAAAACTCATACAAGCCTCGCCGCCGGGCCTCCGGGATCAGCAACTCGATATCCTGAGATTCGACTCGCCCGCCGTCGCCGGCGTACACCGAGAGCTTGTCCAGTTCGCTCGCTAGACGCGCCAGATCGCCGCCCAGCATTTCGACCAGTTCTCGAAGCGTAGCGGGATCAATCGCGAGTCCGCTTCGCTGTGCCAGGCGCTTGGCGATCGTAAGGGTCTCGCCCGGCGCCGGCCGCTGCAACTCGACGATTTCCGGGACGGCCGAGAAGAATTTCGCCACCCGTTCGATTTTTGCCTTGTCGTCCCGCTCGGCCCAGTCGTAGCGGGTCGCCTCGAAAAGAATCACGACCCCCGGCGTAGGATTGTCGAAGTAGCTCTTGAGCATCGCCGCGGCCGATGCGCTCTTCGCCGCGCCGCCAGTCTTGGGCAGGGCGAAGCCGGCATCGCCGCCGATAACAATCCGCGACGAGGCAAACAATGAGAGCGTCCTTGCTTCGTCGATCAATTCTTTCAGCGGCTGGCCGCGGAGATCGAACTCGGCGATCCCGTCCCAATCCCCGTCCCAATCCCCGTCTCCTGCCCCGTCGCCCGCCCCGGCGGTCCCCCGCACCGCCTGGATCAGAGCGCTCCGGCAGCGGTCTCTGAAATACGGCTCATTCCCCAAAAACAGGTAGCCGGGGGCTGGCGCCTTTTTCTTGAGTCGTTCGATCAACGCCCCGGGTTTCATCGTCTGGCTAAAACCCCTCGAGTATGGCGGAGACGAGACTGCGCGCCATGGCCTGACTCCCGCGAGTGAGCGCTTGTTTCCTTTCTTCGAAATAGGCGTCGGGATTGGTGCTGATTTCGTAGAGTTCGCGGTGCTCGAAGCTCGGGTTCTCGTAGAGCACTTGCCCGCTCTTGCGGTCGCGCAGGGTGACGCTTAACTGCGTCAGCGTCGCGATGCTCGTGGCCCGCCCGGTGCGGGGATCGAAAATTCTGGGAGACACAATCACCCCGGTCACCGTGCCCACCATGACGGCGTCCGCCAGGTTCTCGTCGCTTACAATACGGTAGCGGGTGCGGCTAATGAACTCTCGCACGACGGCCTGTGTGAGATACTGCTCGATTTTGAATTCGGTCGTCTTGTTCTGAAACGCGGGTATCGCGATGACCCGAATGCTGTCGGGAAGCAGATCGGCGCGTCCCGCGATGCGATATCCGCACGCGCAAAGCGCGCTCAGCAAGCTCGCCGCGATCAGCGCATATCTGCCCCGGCGTCCAGCCCGCGGCCCGGGCGCCGGCGGGCCGGCGGTCGCTCCGCTGTGCCCCAGCCCGGCGGTTTTGGCCATTGCCTGACCGTGCGCAAAAAAGCCCTGGTTCCCTGCGGAGCGGATTCGCGGTTTCGGCACAAACTCCTTGGACTAGGTCCGGTCCAGCGCCGCCGGATCGTCGGCTGGCTCGGTGTGGCCCGCCGGTTTGCGAAACAGCCGGCTGATGGCGCTCGCGGCTCGCGCCACGATTCCGCTCAGCACGAACGCCGAGGCCATGGCGAGCAGCACGACCTGGGAAAAATTCCAGATCAGAAAGATCAACGTTGCGAAGACGATCACCATGACCGACGAGGGAATCTGCAGAACATTGATGTCCTTCAAACTCGAGTAGCGCCAGGTGCAGATCATCAGAAATCCCAGCATGCCGATCAGACCCAGCCACAGCACGGCGCCGGGCCACCAGTTTTGAATCGGGTGGCCGCCGGAAAAATGAACCACCGCGGCCAGCATGCCGGCCGAGGGAGGGATCGGCAAACCCACAAAATACCTGCGGCCCGGCCGTCCCGGATTCTTGGGGCGGGGGGTTTTCTGAACATTGAAGCGCGCCAGCCGCACGGCGCCGCAGGTCAGGTAGAGGAACGTTACCAGATAGCCGGTGGCGGAGAGCCACGGTGCCGCCCCGCCCGCCGAATGAACGCCCCAGGCCACCGCCAGCAAGGCCGGCGCGACTCCGAAGGCGATCACGTCGGCGAGCGAATCGATCTCGCGGCCGAAATCACTGACGGCGTCGGTCAGGCGCGCAATCCGGCCGTCCATGCCATCGGTGAACACCCCGACCCCGATCGCGACCGCGGCAACGTTGTAGAGCCGTGCCGCTTCTTCCTCGCTGCCCGGCGGCAGGGCCAGCGCTTGGATCGTCTTCATCAAGCAGTAGTAGCCGCAGAACAAGGTTCCTACGGTAAAGACGGTCGGCAGTGCGTAGGCGCGTTTTCTGCTGAGCGATACGGTCGTCTGCGTCATCATGCCTGCTGCTCCCCCAACTGGGCGAGGATCGAGCTGCCCCCTCGGACCCTGTCTCCGGCTTGCACGGCGAGCACCCATTCTGGCCCCAAGAACGTGTCGGTCCGCGAACCGAACTTAATCAGGCCGAAGCGCTCGCCTTTCTTTAGCTTGTCACCCACTCCTTTGTTGCACACGATGCGGCGGGCAATCATTCCGGCGATCTGTTTGACGACCACGCGCGTTTCCGCGTTTTCGATCGTAATCGTGTTCTGCTCGTTCTCCAGCGAGGCGGCTTTCTTCTGCGCCATGTGAAAACGTCCCGGCCGGTACTGCTGCTCGACGATGCTGCCGCTGATGGGCGAGCGGTTCACATGCACATCGAAAATGTTCAGAAAGATGCTCACGCGGCGCGTCCCGTCTTCCAGCGAGAGAATTTGCACCACCTTGCCGTCGGCCGGAGACACCGCCATCGCCCCATCGGGTATCACCCGCTCGGGGTTGCGGAAGAAGTACAGGCAGAAGGCCGCGAGCAGGTAAAGCGGCGCGCCCCACCAGGGGTCCAGCAGTGCGCCGACCGCCGCGCCGGCCACCAGAAAACCGCCCCCATAGAGGACGCCGTCCCTGAGGACATAAGCATCCATACGCAGCATATTATATCAACCGGCCTGCTCCCCCCGGCCTGCTCCGGCTACTCGCCGGGCGGCGCTCACGAACCAAACACTGTTCCCCCCCAGCGCTATGCTCCACAAAACTGGCTTACAATAGAGAACTCGATTCGCCGGACCACATCCATGCCCCTGCTTGCCTCCGTAACTCGCCGCCCCCGGACGTTTCGCCACCTGGCCGCGATCTGTCTCCTCTCGGCGCTTGCGGCGCCCGCCGCCGAGGTCACTCCGCGCCGTCTCGACAACGCCGCCGGCGAGCCCCGCAATTGGCTCACCTATTACGGAACTTACAACGCCTGGCGCTATAGCGCGCTCGATCAGATCCGCCGCGGCAATGTCGGCAAGCTGGCGCCGGTCTGGGCCTTCGAGACCGGTGTCATTGACGGCGGACTGCAATGCTCGCCCCTGGTCGCCGACGGCGTCATGTACATCACCAGTTCATGGAATCGCGTCTTCGCCCTCGACGCGGCCAGCGGCAAGGAAATTTGGCACTACTATCATCCGCGCACCGAGGAAATCCCCGGGCTTTACGGGACCTGGAATCGCGGCGTCTCGATCGGCCACGGGCTGGTCTTCATGGGGACGCTCGACAATAAGCTCGTCGCGCTCGA
Organism: Bryobacterales bacterium; assembly: GCA_965238045.1. Classification (GTDB taxonomy): domain Bacteria; phylum Acidobacteriota; class Terriglobia; order Bryobacterales; family UBA6623; genus CBDEGU01. The sequence goes on from CBDEGU010000010.1 coordinate 158,423, forward strand.
CGCCAAGACCGGACGCGAGGTCTGGCAGGTCGAGATCGAAAACGCCAAGCAGTGCGGCTGCAACATCACCAGCGCGCCCCTGGTGGTCAAGGATAAGGTCGTGATCGGCGTCACCGGAGGCGACTCGGCTCACCGCGGCTACATCAGCGCCTTCGACGCCAAGACCGGACGCCACGCCTGGCGCTTCTGGACCATCCCCTCCGAGGGCGAACCGGGCAATGAAACCTGGGAAGGCGATAGCTGGAAATATGGCGGCGGATCGAGCTGGATCACCGGCTCCTACGATCCCCAGCTCGGCCTGCTCTACTGGGGCGTCGGCAATCCCGCGGCCGATTTCTACGGAGACTCGCGAAAGGGAGACAACCTTTACACCGATTCGATCGTCGCTTTGGACCCCGACACGGGCGAGTTGAAGTGGCACTATCAGGAGATTCCCCACGATGTCTGGGATTGGGATGGCGCCTACGAGATCGTCCTGCTCGATCTCGAGTACGAGGGACGCCGGCGCAAGCTGCTCGTCAATCCAAATAAGGGCGGCTACACCTGGGTTCTGGACCGCGAGACTGGCGAATTCATCTCCGCCTGGCCGCTGGCCGAAAACATCAACTGGATCACGGGCATCGACCCGAAAGGCAATCTCATCGGCCGCAACGAACCCCAGGTCGGCAAGCCCACTCTGATCTGTCCCTCGATCGGCGGGGGCCGCAGTTGGAACCACGGCGCCTACTCCCCGGCAACCGGCTGGTTTTATTCGACCGGCATCGAATGGTGCCAGACGGTAACCGTCCGCCCGGAAGAGCCTCGCGAGGGCATGAGCTACTTCGGCGGCGAGTTCACGCTCGCCCAGCCGCTCAAGGGCAAAGCCGGAGGACATCTCTCGGCCTACAACCCCATCAGCGGCAAGAAACACTGGACCTACCGCTCGAAGTACCCGCTGCTGGCCTCGCAACTCGCCACCGCCGGAGGCCTGCTCTTTACCGGAGACGCCGAGGGACGTTTCTTCGCGCTCGACGACCGCACGGGCGAGGAACTCTGGTCCTTCCGCACCGGCTCGGGCCACCGGGGCTCGCCCATGACCTACGCGGTCGGCGGAAAGCAATATATCGCGGTGCCGAGCGGCTGGGGTTCGGCCTTAGCCGGGCTGATGACCCAGCTCTGGCCCGAAGCAAAGGATTTTCCTAGCGGCGCGACCCTTTTCGTTTTCGCGCTGCCGGACGAGTAATCCCATGCCTTCTAACGATTCGAAGCGACCGGACTGCAAGCGGCCGGGGCCGAAGCAGCCGGACTGCAAGCAGCCGGGCTGGAAGCGGACAGCGTCGAGGCCTTCGTTGAGGTCTTCGTCAAGGCCTTCACCGAGAGCGGCCGCCGCCCTGCTGTCTCTGCTCTCGCTCGCGGCCGTCCCCTTGCTCGCCCAGACCACGATCCGTCTCGACGATGCCTCGCTGCTGGCGAAGGGCAACGATCTTTTCTCGAGGAACTGCGCCACCGGCTATTGCCACGGCGCCGAAGGGCGGGCGGCTCGCGGTCCCGATCTTCGCAACCGCGAGTGGGACGCCTACAAGCTGCATACCTCGATCCGCGACGGACTGCCCGGCACGAGCATGCCTCCATGGAACGGCGTGCTGGCCGCCGAAGATCTCTGGGCGCTCACCGCCTACATCATCCATCTGGGGCCCGCCAAGGCCGGCTCTGCCTCGGTCACGATAGGGGCCCGCCTGCCGGCCCCGGCGCAACTCACCGCCGAGGCGCGCCGCGGACACGACCTCTTCTTCGACCTCAACAATCAAAAGCGCTGCGCCATCTGTCACCGCCTCGCGGGCAAGGGCACGGCCATCGGACCCGATCTTTGGGCCAGCGCCCGGGCCAAGTCCGCCAGCCAGCTCACCGATGACATCCTGCATCCCGCCGCTTCGGTGGCCGAGGGATTCCAGCAGACGGTAGTGACGACAAGCCAGGGCGAGACGCTCGCCGGTGTGAAACACTCGGAAACCGAAGAGCTGGTTCGCCTTTACGACGCCGAAGCGATTCCCCCGCCGCTGCGTACTTTCTACAAAGACCAGATCCGCGGCGTCGAGATTCGGGAACAATCCTCAATGCCCGCCGATTACGAGAAAATCTACTCGCGCGACCAGCTACGCGCCATCGTGGCCTACCTCAAGTCCGCCACCCGCTGACGCCGCCCCGCGGCCTTTCCTCACCCGCCGATCGGGTCAAGTGACGGGGATGCAAAGCCCCGCCACCATCCCACACGACCGGACATACGGTTTTCCGTATCCGCGGTTAAATCCGGCGGCTGTTCGGCGAGATGCTGGGGACGATCTGGGCGCTGCCGCTGCCGAGCGGGTAGCGTTGCCCGGGCGAGGCTCAACAGTTTTCGGCTCCAAAAAGGTTTCGCAGGGTGCCGTGTCGGCCGGAGTGCCGTTCCGTCCCCTCAATCACTGCCCGAGAGCGGACGGACGTGAAGTGGACCCCAAAAACGAGACCATGTCCGGCACATGATCTAGAGCAGGATTTCCGAGACAACGCGTGCCGGAAACTGGTCGGTCAGGCGTTCTTTGAGCCCGTGACGCTCAAAGAAAAGGTCGCGGAAGCCCAGGCCAAGCTGATGCAGGATCGTGGCGTGAAAGTCATGAACGCTGACCCGGTTCTCGACCGCCTTGTGGCCGAGCTCATCGGTCGCCCCGTGAATCGTCCCGCCCTTGACGCCTCCGCCGGCCATCCATACGCTGAAGCCGCTCGGCCCATGGTCCCGGCCGGCGCTGACGGCGTTTTCGGCATTTTGCGCCAGCGGCAAACGGCCGAATTCACCGCCCCAGACGACCAGCGTTTCATCGAGCAGCCCGCGCTGTTTGAGATCGGTAAGCAGCGCCGCGACAGGTTTATCGGTCTTGCCGCAACTATAGGCGAGGCTCTTTTCGAGGTTCGAGTGGGCGTCCCAAATCTGCGATTCGATATAGAGCTGCACAAACCGCACTCCGCGCTCGACCAGCCTTCGCGCCATCAGGCACCGCGTTCCATAGGAGGCCGTCAGCTCATCGTTCAGCCCGTACATCTCGCGTGTTTTCTCGCTCTCTTGCTTCAGGTCGAGTGCGCCGGCCGCCTCAAGCTGCATTCTCGCCGCCAGTTCGTAGCTCGAGATGCGTCCGTCGAGATCCGGCTGGTGAGGCCGCTTCACCCGATGCGCCTGGTCCAGACGTCGCAGCAATTTCCTCTGCGCCTCCCCCAAGGACGATGGCCAATCCGGCCGCGGGTCCAAATTCAGCACCGGAGGGCCCTCGCTCCGGAAGCGCGTGCCCTGATAAACCGCCGGCAGCCAGGCCGCCTGCCAGTTGGATATGCCGTTGATCGGCAGTCCCTTGGGATCGTCGAGCACAACGTAGGCCGGCAGGTTTTGATTCTCCGAGCCTAGCCCGTAGGCCACCCAGGCTCCGAGTGACGGACGGCTGGCGATCGTGCGGCCACTGTGTATCAGAAACAGCGCAGGCTCATGATTGAAATGCTCGCCATGCATCGAGCGAATCAGAGCTACATCGTCGACGTGCTTTGCAAAATGCGGCATCACATCGGCAACATCCATGCCACACTGCCCGTGTTTTTGGAACTTGTAGGGCGAGGGCAGGATGCCCCCGGATTGTTTGGGCGACGACACATCGGTCGTCAGATCCCGGCTCGGGATCGTGCCGGCGTACTTGTCGAGCATCGGCTTGGGGTCGAGCAGATCGACCTGGCTGGGCCCGCCGTTCATGAATAGCTGAATCACCGCCTTGGCTTTGGGCGCGAAATGCGGTGGCCGCGCCTGAAGGTCGTACGTCGCACGCTCGCCCCTGGCCGCCGCAGTGTGATTGCCGAAAAACTCCGCGCTCAGCAACGACGCCAGCGCCGCCCCGTGGAGCCCGTCGCCAACACGGGAAAAGAAGTCACGCCGCGAAACACCGCGGCCGTCCGCGCGGGAACCCTCCGTCCGCCACCGGTGTTCGATACCTTCTCGTGTGCTCATGCGGTCCTCTAATCAATGAAACTAAATTCCGCCGAGTTCAAAATCGTATGACAAAATGTCGCCAGCCCCAGCCATCGCGCTTGCCACTTCGTCGGCGCCGGCTCGCGGTCGCTCCGAAGACGCTCGGACCACATCCGTCCAAACTCATCTAGCGCTGCCAGCGAGTCGTCCATCTCGGTCTTATCCGGCCCGCGGGATAGCGCCCGCAGGTAGACCGACTCCACCTGCTCTCTCGGGTCAGGTCCGGTCTCGTCAATCACACGGCCCGCCATATAACGCGCATGCTTCCACGTAACCGACCCGTTCAGCATCTCCAGCGCCTGGGTGGCGACAGTGGACGTTCGCCGCTCGATACAGTTCGGAGTCATCCGCGGCATATCAAACGCTTCTAGAAAAGTCACAGGAGCCTGCATGCGCTGTGTAGTGTAGATACTTCGGCGATAGCCCCTTTGGGCTGCCTTCGCCACGACTTCCTTGTTGTCTTGGATCTCGAGCGCCGAGGCCGGGCCAAACGGAGCCGGGTCGATGCTTCCGGCCGCCCGCAGGATGGAGTCATAGAGTACCTCGGCATCCATCCTCCGCAGGGGCATGCGGCTCAGTAAGACGTTTTCCGGATCGCGCGATGAGGCCGCCTTGCCAACGCGAGACGTCTGTCGATAGGCCGCCGAAGTCATCATTAAGCGATGCATTCTCTTGATGCTCCAGCCCGAGCGGACGAACTCTGTCGCCAGCCAGTCGAGCAACTCCGGATGGGACGGAGCCATTCCCGAACGGCCGAAATTCGACGGGCTCGCAACAAGGCCCCGACCGAAGTGCCGCATCCACATCTGATTCACCCAGACGCGCGAGGTTAGCGGATGATTCGGTTGCGTGAGCCAGCGCGCCAGAGCCAGGCGCCTTCCGCTCGTCTGCGCGCCTGCCCAGGGTTTGATGATCTCGAAGGGTTCGAGTCCAACGTTCAGTACCGACGGCACACCGGGCTCGACTAGTTCGCCGGGGGTGAGCGGGTCGCCTCGTTTCAAAAGATACGACGACGACGGCTCCCCGCCCATGTCAGTCAGGACCCGAATATGGGGCTCGGGCTTGAGCTTGCGCCTCGTCTGGTTCAGCTCTTTTTGAACCGGATCGGTCCTGCCCTTCAGCTCTGGATACCTGCTGGTAAGCTGCTTCGCCGAAATATCGAGAATCTTGCGAAAGCGCGTCGCTAGATAGCCTTGCACCTCTGTCCGTTTTTCTTCCTCCGTATCCATCACCGACCGCAGGTCGGCGCGTACGTCCTTGGGAAGTTCCGTCAGCCGCTCTTCGAGCAGCCTCTCGCGGTAGGGCTTTTCTTGCGTTGCCAGGCTCTGCTCAAGCTGCGCGATCTTCTCCTTGAGGGGTGCATTAAACGTCTCAACGGCTTGCCGCTCCTCATCGAGAGTCAACTCCAAGACGCGCTTCTTCGGAGGCACCCAGTCGTAGGGATCAAACGAGGTCTGCAAGATCGCACTGAAGCGGTAATAGTCACGCTGCGGAATTGGGTCGTACTTGTGGTCGTGGCATCGTGCACAGCCAACCGTTAGACCCATCACCGACGAAGTGAGCACTTGTATTTCGTCGGCGATGATATTCATTCGTTCGGCAATGAATCCGCGCTCGGGAGCATCGGTCGGATCGGCCGCCGTACGCAAAAAACCGGTGGCGGCGAGGCGATCGATGAGTTCTGGCGTGACTGTCTCGGATGCGTAATCGCCCAGTTCATCTCCGGCAATCTGCTCGGTCAAGAATCGTGAATACGGCTTGTCGGCGTTGAACGAGCGGATCACATAGTCGCGATACCGCCAGGCGAACGTGCGCGGACGGTCGTGCTGGCCAAATCCCTCCGAGTCAGAGTGGCCGGCCAGATCAAGCCAGTGCCGTGCCCAGCGTTCACCGTAGTGGGAGGATGCCAGTAGCCAGTCGATCACCCGCTCGTAGGCGCCGGGACGGTTATCGGCGAGATACTCCTCGATTTCGCTCGGAGTCGGCGGCATGCCGATCAAATCCAGATAGGCCCGGCGCAGAAGCTTCCTGGGCTCGGCTTCGCGAGAGTAACTGATTCCCTTTTCTTCGAGCTTGCGGAGCAGAAACCCGTCCACCGGATTGCGAACTCGCTCACGCGCCCGCGGCTCGGGAACGTTCGGATGTTTCGGAGGCAGAAACGACCAGAACTGGCGGTCCTGCTCAGTTACCAGTGGATCGTTATTAAAATCCACGACCAGCTTTGCACGGGGAGAACCTTCCGGCGCGCCAGCGGAGATCCACGCCCGCACTTTACCCAGTTCCACTTCGGTCATCGGCCGCACCGAATACATCAACTGCAATTCCGGAGGCGGCATCTCGGCCGATTCGATCTTCTTGATCAGCAAGCTCGCGTCGGGATCTCCCGCCACAATCGCCGGACCGGACTTGCCGCCCTTCAGACGGCTCGCCACAGTTCGCAAATCCAGGCCACCTTCCTGCTTGCGTTTCCCGTGGCAGGCCAGGCAGCGGATCTGGAAGATAGGCAAGATCTGATGCTCGGTCAGGCTCTCGGCTCCGCCGGAACTGGCCGCCGCTAGATCCTCGGCATCCTCCGGCGCTCCTTTGTCAATCCAGAGGCGAATCTTCCCGATCGATGCGGCATCGAGATTTTCCTCTCCCGGAGGCATCGTGCCCGAGATCACCTTGTCAACCAGCAAGCTGTTCGCCGAGGCTCCAATCACAATAGCCGGACCGGACTTGCCGCCTTGGAGCATCAAGGGCCTCGACGTTAGGTCCAGTCCCGCTTGCGCCTCTTTGCCCCGATGACACGCGACACATTTCGCTTCGAAGAGCGGACCGATGTCGCCGTCAAAGGTCGGAACGTCCGCCGCCCGGCCAGCGTCGCAAAACAACAGAAGAAGCACGGCGCCCCTTACCGCCAGGGCCCTGCGCGGTCCCGGAGCGCAGCTCATTGAAACAACACCTGTCTGCACAATATGATTGCAATCCGTATCAGCCGCTCCCGTCACAGTAACCCCGTGGCTATCCTATCAGGTCCGAGGATAATGGGTGCGAGCTAGCGAGCAAGCAGCTTCGCCAGCAGGAAATCTTGCGCGCTCGCGTACTTGCCGGATCGCGACACGCCCTCGATCAGGAGGTGCGTTTCATGCCCGGCGCGGTCCGCCTTCTCCTTCATCTTCACGCCATAGACGGGGTGGTGGATTCCGTGGCCGGCGTTTTCAGATGGGAGCGTCATGTTGTTTCCATAGGTCATCAACAGTGGCGGGTCATCCGCGGTCAAATGGTTGTAGGGGGAGAACTCCACGTAGAGGTCACGGTGCCGGTCGTAGTTCTCGAGGGCGCCTTCGATCGTTTCCTCGCCGACGGCCATATTGATCATGCGATGCTTCAGCACGTTGGGTCCCAGCCAGGGTTCGATGACTTTTGGATCTATGGAGGTCTGTCCGCCGCGGACTGCCGCCGCCGCAACTCGCGTCGATTCCCGGAGGACCGGATCCGGTGAATTCGGATCCGCCAGGTCGTCGTGCAGCAGAATCCACATTGAGGTGCACGCTCCCGCGCTGCCGCCGGTCAGCGCAATTCTTGTCTTGTCGATGTTCCATTCGGCGGCTTTCGATTTGATGAATTGAATGGCCCGCGCCGCGTCATGGACCGGGGCCGGCAGCGACGCCTCTCCGGTCAGGCGATAGTTGATCGCTATATAAGAGATGCCCTTTTCCAAATAGGGGCGGCGGCTCTCAGCGGGCTGTTTCTTGTCGCCGCCGATCCAGCCCCCGCCGTGGATGTAAACGAGCAAGGGGCGCGGCCCGTCGCCGTCCGCCTTCCAGAAGTCCAGCACGTTCATCGGATGCGGACCGTAGGAAAGATTGGCGATCGCCGGCTCGGGCTCCGCCGTGGTGTCTTGGGCAAAGCCGATGATGAAGGAGGTCAGCGCTAACAGCAGAACAAGGAATAATTTCATAAGGGGTTCTCCATGGTTGCGGCAATCGGGAAGCATCGCTGGCGATGACCTTCCTGCTGGCAAGACAAGTCGGGGCCAGACAGGGCCATTGTAATACGCTGGCCGGACTCTACAAGCCTCCCAATTTAGCCGAAGTTTTTCGCACTGCGGCACTCGGAGCAGCGAACTCAACCCGTACCGGCGACGCCAATGCGACGATTTGCCGAATGTCGAAAGCTTCCAGCAGCCCGAAGCAGAAAAGCTCCGGCGCCTGCTTCACGGCCAGATCGCGCTCCAGGATCTCGTGAAGACTGCCAAAGGATTCCTCAAGCCGCAGGCCGCGGATCGACGAGGGTTCCAGAGCGCCCGCGATGAGTGCCGCCAAACTCATGCGGGGCCCAACCGCGTGCACCTCGACCGGCTTGCCGTCACGCTCCCGCGCCCACCGGGCCGCGGCCGCGATTTGCCCCGCCTGGATTCCCAGAGGCCGCTCACCCAGCGACGCAATGAGAATCGCGAACAGATAGTCTTCCGTCTTGATCGCCGATTCTCCAAAGTAGAATGGGTCCACGGCAATCACGCGGCTTCCGCGGCCGAGCCATTGGCGGGCTTCCCCGGCAACGCTCTTGCGCCCTCCATCGGATACGAGAATCACCGTGCCGTCGAAAGCGCCGCGGCGTAGTTCAACCGCGGGTACGGTCCAGTCACCCATTCGCAACCGCCACGACGTGGCTCGCGTGTCGCCCACAGTCTCTTCATGGGTTGACTTCGCCCGTACTTGAAAACGCGGTGTTCGGGTTACGCGCCGCAACTTCTCCCGGCTAGCAGGCGGATTCGCGGCGCGCGGGAGGCCCTTCGCCAGCCGCAGGGCTATCTGGTGAAAATCGAGATTGTCCGAAGGCAGCGCGACATGCAGTTCCTGCTTCGTTTTCACTTCATTCGCAACGTCGATCTCCCCGACGGCGAAGTCCCGACTGCCGGCGTAGAAGAAATCCCTGAACATGCGGTAGAGCGCTTCGCGGTTGTCTTGTCCGTAATTGTGGCCGGCGTCGTGATTGATGTGATTCCGCAGATGTCCGGGCCGGTCGTACAGCTCGAATATGGGCTTGGCGGTTTGCATCAGCGGCGCCTGGGCGTACCCGGCCCGAAAGCAACAATCGTCACGGGCGTTGTTGGTGAGCAGAGTCGGGCGCGGCGCCCGTAGCGCGGTGAGATGCGTGTAGTCCACTACGCTTGCCAGATCGCTCGGGGTCTGCTCCGAGTCGCCCAGGTCCATCTTCGGAAACTGCGTCCGGGTCACGAAGCTCGAATATCCCGCTACCGGGTTGGCCAGCGTCACACGCTCATCCAGCGAACTGATGAAGATCGTCTGCCACCCGCCGCCGGAGAGTCCCGCCACCGCCACGCGCTCCGGATCGGCATTCTCGTGCGCCAGCAACACATCGAGTGACCGCTTCATCGACAGATAGAACAGCGCAATCCCGCTTGTGCCCAGCAGGTCAAGCTGGTTCATTCGGCCGTGGCTGAAGCCAGGCGTGTTGAGTTGTCCCATGCCGAGCCACTCGACATTGAGCGCCAGCATGCCGCGCTTGGCCTGGTTGATACAGCGGATCTGTTTATAGTCCGCCGCCTTGCCGTCGGCGCGGTCGTGGCCGTTGACATTCAGCACGGCCGGGACCTTGCCGCTGAGGTTCTCAGGCTCGTAGAGCAGGGCGGGAATCCACAGGCCGGGGATGGCCTCGAATCGCAGTTTCTTGATCCGGTAGCCCGGCCCGCCCGCAATCGTCTCCAGCCACTCCACCCGCGTCTCCGCATCGCGCCACTCGCGCGCCTGGCCACGGAAGATTACTTCGTCGAACGTGCGCTGGCGAACCTCGCGAGCATACGCCTCCCACTCGTCCAGCTTCTGAAACGCGGGCAGCGGCGGCACGCGCGACGCCGTGTAGATCTTTACCTCAACCGTCGGCTGGTTCGGCGCCAAGATGGGCCGGGCCAGTGTTTCGTACAAGCCGAGTTTCTGGGCCCCAAGCCGGGGTGTCGCGAGCAAGACCAGCGTCACGACGGCGACGATTTTTACGGCACGCATCATAATCAACCTCACTTCCGAGCTAGAAACAGATTCCGGCCAGTTAGTCGGGAATCTCCGATTCGGATCCTCGGCTCCGTAATGATACACCCTCCAGGGTCGTGGGCGGCAGCGTCCCCATGGAACGTCTCTCGCAGGGACCATAACTCTCAACAAAAGAACACGTTCGAGTTCTTGGACGCTGCGAAGAACGGGCAATGGCCGTTCAATCACTCTGATAGACTGACTGGAATATCGTTAGTGATGACCCGGCGAAAACTCATCATGGGCGCTGCTGGCGTGCTGCCCGCGCTGCCGTTGACGGGCGCCGCGCGGCCGCCGGGGTTGTTGATAGACACGCACATCCACCTGTTCGCCGCCGATCAAGAGCGTTTTCCTTATCACAAGAATGCTCCGTACCAACCGCCCGCGGCCGATCTGGAAGACTACAAACCCTTCGTCCGGCAATCGAAGATCGACCACGCCGTGATCGTCCATCCGGAGCCCTACCAAGACGACCACCGCTATCTCGAACACTGTTTCCAACACGAGCCGTCGCCGGGCTTCTTCAAGGGAACGTGCCTGTTCGACCCGCTCGCGCCCGGCACGCCCTTGCGCATGGAAGCCCTTGTGAAGAAGCATCCCGGCCGCATCGTTGCCCTGCGCGTACATCAGATGCACGGGCGGGACGAGCAGCCTTGGACCTCCGGGGCCATCAAGAACCGGGACATTGAGGGCCTCCACATGAAGCGGCTGTGGCGCAAGGCCGGTGACTTGGGGCTAGCGATCCAAGTGCACTTCACGCCCTGGCATGCCCCGCGCATCGCCAACCTGGCGAGGCAATTCCCGGACGTCCGCGTGGTGTTGGATCACCTGGGACGCGCCGGCATGGGCACGGCGGCGAACTACCAAGAGGTCCTCAAGCTCGCGACACTGCCCAACACCATCATGAAGTTCTCGGGGTGGCGTTATTCCTCCAAGCAGGACCATCCCTACTCGGACGCCAAGCCGGTTGTTCGCGGGGCCTACGACGCGTTCGGCCCGGACCGCATGATTTGGGGCGGCTTGGGCAAGTCGATGGAGGATTTCACGAAGGCCGTGGAAGTGTTCGAGTTGATGTTCGACTTCGCATCCGAGCCCGACCGCGCCAAGATCCGCGGACTCACCGCGAAGAAACTGTATCAGTTCTGACTCAGGAAAGTTCGGACACGGGAGGCAGGAAAAGTGAGTGAACCGGTTTCTATCAACGCCGCCGTGGCGTTCATGCACCCTGACGACATCGAGAAGGTCTTCGTGCCCAGCTCGAAGCGCGAACCGGTCACTATCGTACCCGAGTACTCACGCGACCAGGACGGTGTGGACACGGTGAAGGTGCTGATGGCGACCTCTCACCTGATCGTGTTCGAGGCATCGCGACCCAAGGGCGCGGTCGACCGAATGCACGTCCATCCCGGTCATCATTCGATCGCATACCAGAAGACGGGCCGCGTGCGCATGACCATCGGCGACGAGACTTCCATCGTCGAGGAGGGCGACAGCTATCAGCACCCGTTGGGCGTGCGGCATCAGCACGAAGTGCTGGAGGACTCGGTTCGCATTGAGGTCAAGTATTATCCGGAGGGTAACGCGGTCGAAGCATGGAACGCGCTGGTGGGACCACACTCGGCCCCGGCCGCCGAGAGCAGCACCTGAGAACGCGGTGGCGTACCAGCGGTCTTGGGCCGGCACAGCGGTCGGCCCCTACATCGGTAGGTGGGGTCGGCCAGCCTGTGGTTCGCCAAAACTATGTAGCTCGTCTGATCGCCGACCAGTTCGGCGTGCGCTACCACGCAGGCCATGTCTGGAAGATCCTGCGGGCGCTCGGCTGGAGCCCGCAACGTCGGGTCGGCAAGGCCCGCGAGCGCAACGAAGGGGCGATCCGCGGCTGGCAGCGCACGACCTGGCCCCGCATTAAAAAAAAGCCTGCCAACAAGGCCGCACGATCGTCTTCATCGACGAAAGCGGATTAACTCAGAAGCCGCATCGTTGCCGCACCTGGGCGCCGCGCGGCGAGACGCCGGTCCTGGAGTTCAACTTCAACTGGAAGAAGCTTTCGGTAGCGGCCGGGCTGAGCTTCCGCAACTTCTACTTCCGGCTGTACCCTGGCGCGATCGGGGAACTCGAGGTCATCGACTTCCTGAAGGCCTTTGCAGGCCACATCCAAGAGCCGCTACTGATCGTCTGGGACCGGCTGCCGGCGCACCGCAGCCGTCTGGTAGAGGAGTTCATCGAGCTCTCCGAGGGTCACATCGCAACGGAGTACCTGCCGCCCTATGCGCCGGAGCTGAACCCGGTGGAATACATCTGGGCTTACTGGAAACAGCACGAGCTGCCCAGCGTCTGCCCGAAGGACTATGGGGAACTCGACCAACGCGCTCGCCAAGCACTACGCCGCATGCGCCGCAAGCCGCGTTTGATTGCCGCTTTCTGGAAGCAGTCTTCTCTTTGTTTCAATTGACGGGGTATTATGCGGGACTCAGTAGGTGCCTCCATCAATAGTTTCTTCTTCACCGCAATACCTGAAGAACTATTTTTCCGCGGCCTTCTTCTCCATGGATTGGATCAGATGTACAGAAGACACCGGTTGAACTTGCTGGTTTCTTCGTTGGCTTTTGGGCTCATGCATTGGAACAATTCCACCGGTCTGGAGGCTCAGATTGCCCACGTTTCCCTGGCAACTGTGATGGGCGTGCTCGCTGGATGGGCCTATCGAAAAAGTGGTAACAAACTTAGATGGGTATTTACTTGACTCAGGTGACCCCAAGATGTAGGATCTTGGGCGATGGAAGATTATCCCCGGAATTTGGCCGAGTTCGAGGCGCGTTTCGCTAGCGAGCAGGCCTGTCGGGAGTATCTGTGTCAACTCCGCTGGCCGGAGGGTTTTCGTTGTCCGCGATGCGGGCATGACAAAACCTGGGCGGTGCGCACGGTGCTGCTGCAGTGTGCAAGCTGCGGGCATCAAGCTTCGGCGACAGCAGGCACAATCTTTCAAGACACCCGCAAGCCGCTCCAGAGTTGGTTTCGAGCAATGTGGTGGCTCACCAGCCAGAAGAACGGGGCGAGTGCATTGGGATTGCAGCGGGTGTTGGGCCTGGGCAGCTACAAGACGGCCTGGACTTGGTTGCACAAGCTTCGGCGCGCTATGGTGCGGCCCGGACGTGATCGCCTCAGCGGGCGCGTTGAGGTTGACGAGACTTACTTAGGAGCCCTGGAGGAGGGCGTGCGGGGCCGCCAAACCGACGCGAAAGCGCTGATTGTAGTAGCGGCCTAGGAAGATGGCGCCGGCATCGGACGAGTTCGGATGCGCACGATTCCGAACGCCTCTGGGGACAGCTTGATGGCCTTCGTCGGCGAGTCGGTCGAACCCGGCAGCGTGGTCCACACGGACGGCTGGCTGGGATACGAGCCACTCGAAAGCGACGGCTATCGCCACGAGGTGAGCTACCTGGACGGGCAACCGGCACGAGCCTCTCAACTGCTCCCCCGCGTGCATCGCGTGGTGTCGTTACTGAAGCGTTGGATACTGGGTACGCATCAAGGAGCCGTCAGCCACGAGCATCTCGACTCCTACCTCGACGAATTCACCTTCCGCTTCAACCGCCGCAAGTCCAGAAGTCGAGGCAAGCTCTTCTACCGCCTGGTTCAGCAGGCCGTCGCCGTCCAACCGGCGCCCTACAAGTCGCTGGTCGGAGGCACCGCAACACATGCTACGGACAACCACAACATGTAGGGGCCATTTCAAAATACCTGAGTCAAGTGAATACCCATCCAAACTTATTTCTCCGGTGTTGTTTCATGTATTTGCGGGGGTTACTTTTCACATGATGGAACTGTAGGTGATGCTGGGTTGCAATCAGCCATAGTTCTAATAAGAGCGGATGGGTATTCACTTGACTCAGGTATTTTGAAATAGCCCCTACATGTTGTGGTTGTCCGTAGCATGTGTTGCGGTGCCTCCGACCAGCGACTTGTAGGGCACCGGTTGGACGGCGACGGCCTGCTGCACCAGGCGGTAGAAGAGCTTGCCTCGACTTCTGGACTTGCGGCGGTTGAAGCGGAAGGTGAATTCGTCGAGGTAGGAGTCGAGATGCTCGTGGCTGACGGCTCCTTGATGCGTACCCAGTATCCAGCGCTTCAGCAACGACACCACGCGATGAACGCGGGGGAGCAGTTCCGAGGCCCGCGCCGGTTGCCCGTCCAGGTAGCTCACCTCGTGGCGATAGCCGTCGCTTTCGAGTGGCCCGTAACCCAGCCAACCGTCGGTGTGGACCACGCTGCCGGGTTCGACCGACTCGCCAACGAAGGCCATCAAGCTGTCCCCAGAGGCGTTCGGAATCGTGCGCATCCGAATTCGTCCGATGCCTGCGCCATCTTCCTCGGCCGCTACTGCAATCAGCGCTTTCGCGTCGGTTTGGCGGCCCCGCACGCCCTCCTCCAGGGCTCCTAAGTAGGTCTCGTCAACCTCAACGCGCCCGCTGAGCCGGTCGCGTCCGGGCCGTACCATAGCGCGCCGGAGCTTGTGCAACCAAGTCCAGGCCGTCTTGTAGCTGCCCAGGCCCAACGCTCGTTGCAATCCCAGTGCGCTGGCCCCGTTCTTCTGGCTGGTGAGCCACCACATGGCTCGAAACCAGCTCTGGAGCGGTTTGCGGGTGTCTTGAAATAAGCAGCACCGTGCGTACCGCCCAGGTTTTGTCATGCCCGCATCGCGGACAACGAAAACCCTCCGGCCAGCGGAGTTGACACAGATACTCCCGACAGGCCTGCTCGTTGGCGAAACGCGCCTCGACCTCGGCCAGATTCCGCGGATAATCTTCCATTTTCCAAGATCCTACATCTTGTGGTCACCTGAGTCAAGTGAATACCCATCTAAGAGCGTTATGAATTATGAGCAAGAGCCGGGCGAGGAGATGGCTCCCGTCCGGCTTGGATCGTGCGTTCGGCGGTGGGAGGGTTGGGCGCGTGCAGGCCCGGGCGCTTGGATGGTAAATCTGCGACCGGTGTCTTGGTACGGGGCGGTGTGGGCGCGAAGCCTCTGCACCCCTACATCTCTGCTGCGCAGGCAGCCTTTAGGAATTTCTTGAACGCTGCGAATTGACCCTTCGGCAATGCCGTTTCTGTGTTGTTGCCACAGCCGGCAGGATTGACTGAATGGATTAAACAAAAGTTCTCATCTTCGTGTCGGGGTCGTCGCCGCGCGAACGCTACCAAATTGAAATTACTCGGGTTTGAAGCAACGAGTAAAGCCGTGAAGCTGCCACGGAATGAAAAGCATTGCACAGACTGTCGCACATTCTCGATCCCTTCGAAACATGACAATGCGGCGTACGATGGCTGGGTCTACCTGTCGGGCAATCGGGGTCGCAATCGGGGTCAGGCAATCGGGGTCAGGAAGCTGTGAAAAAATCAACTCACCACAGATTCCAGTGCGGCAAACAAAGGACTTAGCTCGAAGAAAAGAACTCCAAAAGCAATTAATTCACAGCTTCCAGAGCCCGAATTCGGCAATCGGGGCAATCGGGGTCGGGCAATCGGGGTCAGGAAGCTGTGAAAAAATCCCCCAAGGGGTCAATTTAAGGTGTCAACGCAAAGTAGAAAGATCCTCTTTCGCGCAAAGTAGAAAGATCCCCTTCAGCGCTAAGGCTCGAAGCCTGCCGCGGAGGTCGCCCGGAGGGCGGCCGGAGCGGCAGGCTTCGTCGGACGCTCCCGGGCCGCGCCGCCGAGCGAGAAATTGTCCATCTATCCGTTGTTGCCCCGCGGCGGCCCTGCCGCCTTACCTTTCGCCTTGGCGTTCGCCTTGCCTGCCTCTCTCGTTGCCCTCTTCGCTGCCGGCTTCGCCTCGCCGCTCCCCTCCAGGCACAGCCCCAGCTCGAACGCCTCGCGCCCCTCCCAGCGTCCCATCAGACGCCCGTCCAAGCGCCTCTCCAGCCGTATCCGGTTCCGCCGCATCCTCGGCCCGATCACGGCCCGCGGAATTTGGTAGCGCTGCCCGTCCATGCTCACCGTATAGTCGTTGCCAATCACGCGCTCCTCGATCCGGCTTAGGATCGACCCCGCGTCCTGCTCACCTCTCAGCGGCCGATGGGCGTCGGTTGCACTCGCCGGCTCCTTCTTCCAGCGACCGTTCCACTCCGCGACGAAGACCTCGTCGAGATACCGCTGCGCCTCAGCGCAGCTTGCCGCCTTCGCCCGCCGCAGCCCCTTCACCAGCCGGTCCTGCATCGTCCCAAAGCTGCGCTCCACCCGCCCCTTCGCTTGCGGAGAATGCGCCGTGATGCGCTCGATCCCCAGCTCTTCGAGCGCCCGGCCGATCTGCGTTGGCCCCGGTTTGGCTGGCAAATACTTGTTGTGATGCAGCGGCCGGTTCACCTGGAATAAACTCGCCTTGTCGGTGTAGAGCGCCCGCGGCCGCCCGTGCCGCGCGATGTAGTCGCCCAGCAGCCGCATGTTCTCTTCGGTCGAATCGGCCAGCGCGAAGCGCGCCGTCAGCTCCGAGGTCGCGTCGTCGATCATCGCAATCAGATAGAGCTTATCGCCGCGTCCTTCCAGCCAGTGGTGCTCGGAGGTGTCCCATTGCACCAACTCGCCGCGGCGGGCGCGGCGCTGACGCCACAGGTGCGGTTTCTTGACGCGGGCCTTCTTCGGCTTCCACAGCCCGGCCTCCCCCATCCAGCTCCGCAAAGTTTCGCGGCTCACCGCGATGGCGTGGTCGGCGGCCAGGGTTTCCGCCGCCAGGGTCGGGCCGTAGTCGGCGTAATGGGCGCCGATGAGATTCAGCGCTTGCCGCCTCAGCGGCTCGCCGAGCTTGCGATTCGACTCTCTGCCGCGCAGCCGGTGCAGGACGCCACCGTCTCCTTCGGCTCGCATCCCCGCCAGCAGCTTGCGGACCCAGCGAGGGCTCAGCCCCAACTCTTGGGCCGCCTCCCGCTGTGTCATGCGCCTCGACTCTGCTTGATGCAACACTTGCAATCGTTTCCGGTCCGTTGGATTCAGCAAAAGTTCATCCACCTCTTAAGCATTCCGCTTTCAAGGGGATCTTTCTACTTTGCTCCGATAGGATCTTCTCACTTTGCGCCGACAGCCGTCACTACTTCGTTGCGCTTGCTCGCCGTGCTCAACGTACAGTCAAGTACGCCTGCGCTCGTCGAGCGGCGCGCGCCTCCCGCTGATGCGCCTCTCACGCACTTCGCCCCTCCACTTCACCGGGCCACGTGGTGAGAAAAACGGGCTAGAATAGGAGTTTGATTTCAGGAATCCGGGCCGCTACAACGATCAACGCGGCCTAGCGGTCGGTGCCGGAGCCTCTGCTGACCGAATCACCCAAAGGAGAACTCTCATGAACAAATCCATCAAGATCATCATCTCCGCCGTCCTCGGCTCCGTACTCTTCGGTGCGGGTCTGCTGATCGGCGACCACCACGAGTCGAAGATCGAAAAACCCTCGTCGGTTATCCATGTGGTCACACTCGATTGGAAATCCGACGCCAAGCCGGAGCAGATCAAGGCTGCCCTCGACGGCGTCGCCAACATGGACTATCCAGGGCTCAAGAGAGTCTGGCTGCGCTCGATCAAGTCGCAGACCAAACAGGCCGCCTTCGTCATGGAATTCGAGAGCGAGAAGGCGCTCGAGGACTACGCCGGCAGCGAGGCCCAGAAGACTTGGTACAAACTCTATCTGCCGATCCGCGAGCAGTCGGTCACCAGCGACATCACGAACTAGTCGGCACCACTCCGCTGTCGCTGCTCTGAATCCAGTCACGCGCTTCGGCAAGTCGCGAGAAACGATTTCCCATTGAGCAATCCGCGATCCGAGCCTGCCTGACAGGCGGTGGAGTGGACCGCAAACCGAACCGGTTCAAGCACCCGGGAACGAAACAATGTCATAGTTCATGACATCGGTTGTTCGCGACACCTATCCTAGGCGGTAGAATTGAGCCGTCGTCGGCCGGATGATCTGGCCACTAGAAGATCCCGACAGCGAGATCACTCCTGTCGATCGAGGAGAACAAGGAACTCGTACGATGCTACTACGAGCAGGTCGTCAATACCGGCAAGGTTGACGAGATCACGTGTTTCATTGCCCCGGAATACGTCGAGATCCATGAGAACAAGAGGTATTCGATCGGCCTCCAAGGGGCGAAAGAGCATATTCTTGGGGTTCGCCCGACGTTCCCGGATCCTCATCTCACGGTCGAGCAGCAAATTGCAGAAGGCGAATGGGTTGTCACTCGAGTCACGATGCGCGGCACCCATCAAGGCGAATGGAGAGGAATCGATCCAACGGGAAAAGCTGTACGCAATATCGCGTTACCAGCCGAATCGTACAGGCGAGCGATAAGCCGCTCAATACCCTTTCTGCTTATCAACGATGTTGTGCAATTGCTCGCCTGCACCGAAGCGGGCGATGTTCTCTTTGTACAGCTCAATCCTGCGCCGGGTCCCGCCCTCGCCTTGGGTGGCGACGTGCGGCGTGATGATCACGTTGTCGAACTTCCACAAGGGATGCCCTTTTGGCAGCGGCTCCGGGTCGGTGACATCGACGCCGGCCCCGGCGAGATGCTTGCTATCGAGCGCCTTGACGAGCGCTGCGAGGTCATAGATCTTTCCGCGTGAGAGCGCGATGAAGTAGCTGCCCCGCTTCATGCGCTCAAACTGGCTTGGGCCGTACATCTTCTCGCTCTCCTTCGTGTGCGGGACACACAGGAAAACCACATCGGCTTCGGGAATCACCTGGTCAAGCCGGTCCGGGTAGACCATCCGGTCAAAACTCAGCCGCGGGGGGAACTCCTTCGGATCGACGCCGATCACCGCCATGCCGAACGCCTTCGCGCGCCGCGCCACCTGTGACCCGATGCCGCCGGCACCGATCACGACCGCGGTCTTGCCGTCAAGCTCCTGCAGCTCGAAGTTCCTGCGATCCCACTGCTCCGTGGGCCGAGCAGCAATGAAGTGGTTGAGCTTGCGGGTCAGCGCCAACAACATGCCGAAGCCGTGGTCCGCAATCGCCGGTGCCGACAGCGTTTTGGCATTCGTCATGACAATGTCGCTGTCGATAACTTCCGGGATCAGATACGGCTCTACGCCGGCGCTCGTGGCTTGCAGCCAGCTGAGCTTCTTGGCGGTGTTGATCACCTCTCTCGAGGGTGCACCGATGATCGCGTCCGCGTCGGCTACTTCCTTCAGAACAGCTTGTCGGCGCGCCGAATCCTCGGGAGAGTCCGCGACAACGGCGACCACGTCCGCATTGCTGTTCGGATTGGTGATGTGGACGATATTGACGCCGGGTGGACTGGCGTTTCGCAGCTCAGAGAACAGATCCTCCGACATGCCCATCACAACGATTTTCTTCGTCTGCGCGAACAGAGTCGAAGCGGCCAACAAAGCTACCAAACCAAGCCTTCTCATCAGCTATCCCCGATCCAATGGGTGTCTATCCCAAGGTTTTCGTTTTGGCATCCCGCCACGGACAGAATAGCCGAACCACGGCCGCCGTGCAACGCTCCTCGCACTGCTTTCAGATTCGGTCCTCCTTTTTTCCCCGACCCGGGCCTCGAATCGGGTCCGGTCAAGGCGTTCCGGCAATCCCAGCGGCCCCCTTTGCCGACAGCGCTCCGATCCTGCCTCTCGGCAACTCCCCGCTCCGGCTGCTCCGCGCTCGCCGCGCTACTCTCCCGGCTACGAAGAGTTCCGCGACCGCGAGGAGGACTAAGTCACTCGAAACGAACTGCTGAGCGTTCGTTCGCGGAAAGATAGTGTGAAATCTTAGTGTCGAATCGCCTTACCATCAGCAATCAGCGCTTGTTGGTTCGTAATATACTCCAACCAAGCCACTTAGCCTGATTTCGCCGGCTGGGAAATGAAAGGGTGCCCTTCTCGTCCATTGGCTCGACGAGCGTAGGACCCTGATCTAGACAGGTCCACCCTAGCGGGGTAGGGTGGACCGAAGGGTGGCGTAACTGGATTGCGCCTCGACCGACGCGAATATTCCCCTGGCCCTGGGGAAGCGTCAAATCATTTAGCAGCGGCACCTTGGAACAGGTGGACTCGCTGCCAATCGTTCGCTGAAACGCTGTCGCCGGGGACAGGTCTCCGTAGCGCCTGCCGGTGGAGGTGCTGTGCAGGGTTCAGCGCGAAAAGACGTGCTGTTCGGGGCAGCGCGAGTGTATACTGTGACCGTGCCAGGGCCGAAATGGAAATCCTGGCTTACGTTGGGTGACGCAACTGCCTCGCCGTCGAGCCCCTACAAATACAATGCCAAACAAACCAATCTCACGCCGCCGGTTCGCAGCTCACGCCGCGGGCTTGAGCGCTTCAGGAGCGGCTGCTCTGGGACAGAGCAAGCCCAATCCGAACGCCCCGGCCGGGCAGACGAAACAACAGAAACAGACGCCGCGGCTAAGCGGGAGAAGCCGGGCGATAAGGGAGTTTGACGTGCCGATGAGCACCGAACCCGCGTTCACTTTCAAGGCCTGATGGACAACGAAACGTTTTTCTCGACGATCGGCGAACTCGGGGAGCGGTTAAGGAAACGTGAGTTTTCGTCCGCGGAACTCACGCGCGGGTACCTGGACCGTCTCGGGCGACTCGGTCCGCGCTACAACTCGGTGGCTTCCCTGATGGAGGAATCGGCAATGCGAGCCGCGGCCGCGGCCGATCGCCTTTTTGATCAAGGTCGCGTGGAGGGGCCGCTTCAGGGAATCCCTTACGGCGCGAAGGATCTGCTGGCTGCTCGGGGGGCGCCGACATCCTGGGGCGCCGAGTTCTATCGCGGCCAGCGCTTCGACTATGACGCGACGGTGGTTCGCAAGCTTGCTCATTCCGGCGCCGTGCTGACCGCCAAACTCGCCATGGTTCGTTTCGCGGGAGGAGGAGGCTACCGTCATCCGACCGAGTCGATGCACGGACCGGGCCGCAATCCATGGAACACCGATCGCTGGGCTGGCGGATCATCAAGCGGCCCAGGGAGCGCTGTTGCGGCCGGGCTGACGCCCTTTGCCATTGGATCGGAAACCTGGGGGTCGATTCTCAGCCCGTGCTCATATTGCGGCATCACCGGTCTTCGGCCGACCTACGGTCTGGTCAGCCGCCATGGTGCGATGGCGCTGTCATGGACGATGGATAAACTTGGCCCGATGTGCCGTTCGGCCGAGGACTGTGCGATTGTGCTCGAAGCGATTTCCGGGCCTGACCCGAAGGATC
This sequence comes from Bryobacterales bacterium, assembly GCA_965238045.1. Classification (GTDB taxonomy): domain Bacteria; phylum Acidobacteriota; class Terriglobia; order Bryobacterales; family UBA6623; genus CBDEGU01. Next base: position 179,663 of record CBDEGU010000010.1, read on the forward strand.
CGGCACAGTCGGGCCGGCGATTCCGCCGCTCGGACCCGGGTCCGCCTCTGCCCGCGATCCGTGTCGGGTATGCGGAAAGCGACTTCGCTCAATGGGCACACCCGGATTCCCGTCCCGCGCTCGCGTCGGCCCTTGGCGTTCTGCGTGGCGCCGGCGTCCGAGTTCAGCCGTTCTCGCTGCCCGCCATGCCCTACCGGGCCGTCGCGCGGACGATGATCTCGTCCGAGGCCGCCACGATCTTCGAGAAGCTGATTCGCAGCGATGAGTTTGACCGCCTTCCCGACGAACGGCAAAAGGAAGGATTGCGGTCTGGACTCGAAATTTCGGCGGCCGAGTATCTTCGGGCGATGCAAATTCGGAGGTTGATTCAGGACAAGCTTGGGGAAGTGTTTCAGGAGATCGACATCATCGCGCAGCCGGCCACGGCGGATACCGCGCCGTTGATCGAACGCGCGGCGGGAGGTGAGAGGCGAGCGGGTCTTGAGCCTGAGCCGAGAGGAAATATTGATCTCGGAGGAGCGGGAAACGCCGCCGGACTGCCCGCGCTAACGCTGCCCTGCGGCACCGGCCAGAACGGCATGCCGACCGCGCTGCAACTCGTAGCCGCTCCGAATCGTGAAGCCACGTTGATCAGGTTGGGAGCCGAGTTCCAGCGGCGCACCGATTGGCATCGCCTGCATCCGAAGATCTAACTGACTCGTGTGTTTGACGGGAGGAAACTGTATTCGCAGATGCGTCACGACCGCCTTCTGATCCCCTGGATCCCTCGGCAGTCGCCGACGGAACCCGCGGGATCAGGGAGAACAGGACGAAGCGTTACTTACAGTTCCATTGTCCGTTTTTGCGGACAGCTGTAGCGAAATCGCGTTCCCACCAACAATCCGCCGTCCTCAGTTCTTAACTTGTCACAACAAAGGCGCTTAGGCCGATCGGCAGATTCACTTGGCTGTGCGGTCGGCAACCCGGACGAGGGCGCCCCCCCTTCGTCCACCGCTTCGCAAACTACGAGGGGCAGCTAGATCAGCCCTTGCCGGCTAGCGTTTACCGATGGCCAGAGCGCCGACTCGGAATCGCTCCCTCCCGAACTGACACCCCACTCTTCCGCGATCCCCCGTACAGAAGAGTACGCGATCAGACAAGCACAAACGACTCAAGTCCGAATCGCCAGATCGTTCGCGGAGGGACCCGACACGATCAAAAACAATGCCCCGTTGCGTCCACCTCCTGAACGCAGCAGGAGATACACGCGATCGCGCCTGTCCAGCTTCCGGGTATCCACAGAGCACCCCCACAGGCGTTCAGCCGCTCACCGCTTCGCGTGGTCGACCCAGCGAAATGTAGAGTTCGAGCAACGGGAGAGCGATCTGCTCGCCGCCCCCTCACACCAGCTCGATCGTCACCCGGCGTCCAACCATCGCGGCCGCCCGTTGCAGGCTCGAGAGCGTGATATCGTTCTGGGGATCAAGCAGGCGGTCCACCTGGCTGCGGCTCGTCTTGAGCAGCTTAGCCATCCGTGCCTTTGAGATTTTCTGTTTCTTCATCGCCTCGGCGAGCTGCCAGGCAACCACCTCTTTGACCGCCAATGCCTGCGTCTCTTCAAAGATGCCCTCCTCCTTGAGGAAGTCATCAATACTCGAACCCATATGCTTCTTGCTCATCGCTCCAGCTCCTTCTGAGGCTTGCGCGCCAGCGCCAAATCCTCATCCGGCATCGTGCGCGTTTTCTTGATAAACCCATGCACCGTCACAAGATGGCCGCGGTAAACCGAGAGCAGCACGCGAGCCGTTCGCTTTGTCGGCAGACCGGTGCGGATCTCCCACAACCCATTTCCCAGCGCCCGGCACAGAGGAATTTCTACTGGGGCATTCCCACCGGCCGGCGCCATTGCGCCCTCAGCAGATCCCTCCCTATGGCCTGACGCTCATCCGCATCCAGCCCCCGCCGCCACTCTCTCACCGGTTCGCTTCCCGATGTCGCGCGGTAGAAGATCAGCGGAATCTTGCGTGACGATCGTTCCTGGGCCATCTCGCACTCACTACAGCGTAGTGTACCATATAAAGTACACAATTGCGCCTGAGTTCGTCATCCCAGCCACCTGGCGCAGCCGAAAATTCCGGCCAGCTTGAAATCCTTCGTAAATCGTCTTCGAGACAATCGAACCTCCTTACCGTTCCCTAGGTCCATTGTTCCTTCTTTACTAGTCTCGCTTTTGGGGTCCATTCCAATCGACATCCGGACCTATTGTCAGGACGGTTTTGCCGTCGTTGAGATCGCGGATGATGGCAAGGGGATTCCGGAGGAGGACCTGGAGCGGATCTTTGACCCAGGCTTCACAACCCAGGGGGTCGGCGTGGGAACAGGCCTGGGGCTTCCCGTTGCCTACCGTGTGGTCATGGAGCATGGCGGCCGCATTGAAGTCAGCAGTAGACTAGGAAAGGGATCGACATTCCGGGTGGTCTTGCCTTTCCAGCCACCGCGGGACACCATCTGATCTCCTCGCTGGCAGAGAAGTTCCGTAACCTCTCAGATCTTGGGACGAACTACTCCATGGAGGTCACTGTGCGGCTGACCTAGAGCTCCGCACTAAGAATGCTTATGAACTACACGAAGCTACTTCTCACTACCACGGCGCTGCTGACGCTGGCCACCGGGGCCATGGGCTCGGAGACGATGCGGCTACCGAAGGGAACCGCGACGGGCGAGAGCGGGCCTCAGGGCTGTCCAGTATTCGTCGCCGACGTAAAAGTAGAGGCGGTAAGCAAGCCTCTGGAGCAATTGAGCGTCACCGAGCGAGGACGGAAGAGCACTCTCAAGGCTGACGGAGAGACGAAGTTCCGTATCCCCGGCGTGGATGCGAAGCAAAGCGGACTCGGCGAGGTTCATGCCGGAGATCTCGCCAAGATCAGATACTGTAAAGCTGGCGGCAAGCTGCTCGAAGTCAAGGTCTTGCGAGAAAAGTCGTCCTAGGCTCCTGCTGCGTGCGGTATCGCTGGTTCCTGGCCGCGTCCGCTCTGGGATACGCCGCGCTCGCGCTCTGGATTCCGTCCGAGCGCTCGCATGCCGAGTTGATCTTATTCCTAGCGGTCCTGGGGATACTCGGCGGCCTCTGGTGGGCCGCGATATATCGCGCCCGGCGGTGGCCGCCGAGTCTTGCGTTCCTGCTGCTGAGCGGTCTGCTGTTCCGGGCGCTGATGCTGCCCGCCGGGTTCGACTTCGAGCGCGGAGAATATCGCCGGCTGCTGCTCTACGACGACGATGTCTGGCGTTATCTCTGGGAAGGGCACGCTTGGCTGGCGGGCGTCGATCCGATGCGCACGCCTCCGCGTGATCTCGAGGAATACCAACTGGAGATCGACTCTCCGGCAAGGTTCGCGAAACTCTACGGCGACGAGCGCTGGGGCGATGTTTGGGACAACATCGGATACCGCCAGTTCGCCTCGCCCTATCCGCCTGTTGCACACGGCATCTTCATACTCTCGACGTGGATCGCGCCCGCCAGCGTAGCGTTCTTCAAGATCTTGATGGTGGCCTTCGATCTGGGGTCGATCTATTTGCTGGTGTTGTTAGCGGCGCATCTTGGCCGGCCGGCTCGGGCAGCGGCGGTATACGCTTGGTGTCCATTGCCGATTAAGGAGTTCGCGGGGTCGGGGCACGCCGACGCGGCAATGATTTTTCTGCTGCTGCTGGCCCTCTATTTGGCGTTGCGCTACGGCAGCGGAATTCGCGGGGGAGCGACACTGGCTCTGGCCGTACTCGTCAAGCCGCCGGCGCTGGCCGCTGCCCCGGGCCTGGTCCGGCGGTTTGGCTTGCTGTCGGCGCTGGCTCCCGCGACGGCTTTGGCCCTGCTGGCGGCGTATCCGCCGGACGGCCTGATTGCTTACGCCAGGTATTGGGTCTTCAACCCCGCGCTGCCAAGGCTGCTGCCGGGCGAGCGCTGGCTCCAAATCGCGTTGCCTCTCTCAGCGGTCATATCCGTGAGTCTGTGGCGCTATCTCCGCGACGATGGCTCAGATCTCGCCGTGCTGCGTTCGACCTACTGGGTGCTGGGAGCTTTCTTGCTCACCACTCCTATGCTGGCGCCATGGTACTTGTGCTGGATCTTGCCGTTCGCGGCGTTATTTGAAGACTCTTTCTGGGGCTCTTTCTGGCTGCTGCTGTCCCTATCGATTTTCCTGAGCTACTACTCCCACCTGGCCATGACCGAGAGCCCCGTGCTTTGGGGTTTGCAGTTCCTGCTCCCGCTCGCCGGGTCGGCGCTCTGGCACAGATGGTTCCACGCGATTTGGAATCGGCCATCAACAAGCTAACCAAGCTCATCTACCGCTACAGCGGCCGCGATTTCCGCCTCACGGACGTTTACGCCGGGTTCTCAGAGAGTTGCCCGCCCGGCCAGTGCGTGCCAAAACCCCATCATTGCTCCAGCCGTCCCAATCGGCCGGGTTCCGCCGCACCTGCTCTTCAAGGCGGGCGACAAACATCTTGACGGCGTCCTCGACAAACGAGGTTCGATCGCTCGCCGGGTCCAGAGCGACTGGTTCAACCACGACTTCGTATCGAAACACTCCCTTACGGACGACGTGCGCCGTTAACAGTCGCGCTCCCGTTGTCCAGGCAAACGCCGGGGCGCCCGTCGCCAAGCGCGCCGGCTGCCCTAGAAAGAGCACCGGGGAAGCGGACGAAGCGACCTGGTCGCCCCGGATGGTCAGGCACCTGTTCGCCGCAAGCACCGTCCGCAACCGCCGTACATAGCCAGGCGAAGCCGGGTTCGAAAACATGATCCGCTCATCGAGGTAAGCATCTTCGGAACGCCGAAACAGCTTCGCCGTCACCAGGATTCCGAACTGGCTTCGCGAAGGCGCTCCGTGGCTGTCGCGGCCCAGATGAGTCACCGCTTGGCCTGCTTCCAGCATGGCCCGAAACAACACCGGAGAATCGCAGAATGACATGAACCACACGATGGCGCCCCGCCCCCCGGCCAGCGCGGCATGGAGGTGCTGCTGTCCCCGCAACTGGATCTCGGGTTGCCAGCGCCCCGGCCACAGCCCCCGGACACGGGCCCAGAACGTTTCCGCGCGCCGCTGATAAACCAGGCGGGCTTGCCGCCAAATCTCATCCTCGGCCAGCACGCTTCCCAGACGGTTTCGCATTTCTTGAGCGAGAGAGGGGATCTGTTTCCTCCGAAACACCCCCAGCAGAGCGCCAAGTACTTTGATGGCCCAGCCATCCCACCGCGCCGGAACAAGAGCGGAAACGCAGAAACAGACGATTAGCTTCACGGCGAGAGTGAGATCCTCCCATCCGATCAGAGGGATCTTGCGTGATGCATTCACGAGGGAACCGTTGCGGTTAAGGCGCTATCGTAGCAATGCCGGCGACGGCACGGCCGGCTCAAGCGCCCGATTTCGAAGTCGCGAGGCGTCCGAGGCGATCCCGCCGGCCGCGTTCCTATCCTGTCTCGGCGGTCGCCGGTCACAGGTTATCAAGGCAACCAGAAACCGCGGCCATGACCTACTCTATTCTTTTTGGCGCGCTGGCCCGCTGGCCACGCCCGCTGGCGGCACTACGAGCCAAACGGAAGGTGCTTTACGTATGTACGAATGGATGAGGAAGATCCACATGTAGGCGGGGCTGCTGACCTTCACGGCGCTCCTGGTTTGGGGGTTCACCGGAATTCACGCGGTCTTTCTGCCGTCGCCGGGAAACTGGCCGGTGCCGGCGGACACCGGCGAGCGGAATGTCGCCTTCGAAGCTCCCGGCGATCTCGACGACGAGCAACTCGCCAAGCGCATCTTCGAGGCGGCCGCCATCCCCATGGCCGGCGGGTTCTACAATACGCACCGTGACGACGACCATCATCTGGCATTCCTTGCCTACACGGCGAACGGACAGCGGGAAGTGACCTACTTGGAAGAGCAGCAGCAAATCCGCGTCCGTATCCGGCAGAACAGCCTGGGCAGCTTCCTCTCGGGAATGCATGCGGCGCATTCACGGCGCGGGCCGCCGGACCTTTCCGCGCGGCTTTGGGCCTTCTACAACGAATTCTCGACTTGGGCCTTTTTCTTCCTGTCGTTGTCGGGAGGCTACATGTGGCTGGCGACGCGTCCGGGTTTGCCTTGGGCCCAGATGTGCATCGGCGGCGCGACGGCCGTATTCGTCATTCTGTGGTGGGTGACGAGGTAACCGTATGTTTCGCTTGATGCGCAATATTCATTTGATACTGGGACTCGTGCTGTTCTTTATCTCTCTCTTGTTTGCCGTCAGTTCGCTGACGTTCATCTACCGCCCCTGGCTGCCGAAAACCCAGAACGATCCAGAATACACGGTTCAGATCTCGGCCGAACATGCGGCGAACCCCAGGGCGCTGGCCTTGGAGCTGATGCGTAACCATGGCTTGAAGGGCGATCTTCGTCAGATCAAGGAAAACGACGAGGAGATAAGGTTTTCGATCGCCCGCCCAGGGACCAACGCGGACGTGACATACGCCAAGGCCGCCGGCGAGGCGCGGGTCAAGGTCCGTGAGCAAGGCTTCTGGGACATGCTCCTGCAGTTGCACACCAATCATGGCTTCTGGCATGAGTTTTTGCCGGCGAACGCCTGGGCGCTGCTCTCGCTGCTAGGTTCGATAGGGATGCTGCTACTCGGCGGGACCGGGATCTATCTTTGGTTTGCGCTTCATGAAGAGCGCGTCATCGGCAGTATTCTGCTCGGCCTCAGCCTGACCTACGCCCTGACGACCTTGATGCTCTCGCGGATGGCCTGAGAGGGCCGGGGCCAACTGGAACGGCCGGAAGCGAAGCTATCCGGCTGTGGAATGCGGACCGAGGGTGGTTCGCATCCTGGTTGACCCTTTGCAGCTCAAGCCTCGCCGCTGGGCCTGCCGATCGAGAAGCAGGCCCAAACCAACCCGCTAACCACGGGAAGACGAGTCAGCGCGTCCGCAGCACGACGATCGTGTCGATCGGGTCCTGGATCGATTCCGGCAGGAACACAACCGTCCCAAACTCCTGTTTGTCGTAGCGCACGGCTTGGCCGCCGCGGAGCAGTTTGGCGGAGGTGATCTTCTTGCCGAAGTCCGGCAGCACCACGAGGCCGTCTTCGGCTTCGAGCGCGTGCAGGTAGATGGTCGATCTCTTGTGCGTGGTCACGCCCCAGTTCCGCGGTGGGACCGGGCCACCGCGGCTGCCGTAGATCGACTCTCCGTTGGGGCGCATCCACTCGCCCATTCGCTCGAGGCGCTCGGCGTGCTCCGGTTGGATGGCGCCGTCGGGCCGCGGGCCGACATTGAGCAGAAAGTTCGCGTTCGCCCCGGCCGCCCGCACGAGCGTTTGCAGGAGCCGCTTGACGCTCTTATGCCGTGCATCGCCGGCGTTGTAGCCCCAAGAGTTGTTGATCGTCTCCGCCATCTCGAGCGGCAGATTCGAAATACCACTCTGGTTGAAGCCCATCGTGTTTTGTCCGGGCAGGTCGCGCTCGAACATCTGAAAGGCTTCGCCGGCAAACGGCGTCTGGTGGCGGTTCGAGCCGGCCAGGGCCGCCGGCTGAAGTTTGTGGATCATGTCGTAGGTTTGCTGCAATCGCCACTCGGCGTCCTTCTTATCCCACATACCGTCGAACCAAATCCCGCCGATGGGGCCGTAGCCGGTGAGCAACTCCCGCAGCTGGGCATCCATGAAATCAAGATAGCGGTTGAAATCACCCGCGTCGGGACGGAGCGAATGCTGCCCGGTACGCCCGCGCGAAAAATAATCGGTGTCGTGCCAGTCGAGTTGCGAGTGGTAAAAGAACAGCTTGATCTCCTGCCGCCGGCATTCCTCGGCCAGCAGGGCGAGCACATCCTTGCCGTAGGGGGTTGCATCGACGATGTTCCACTTGTTCTGCTTCGTCCCCCACATGGCGAAACCGTCATGGTGCTTGCTGGTGATCGTGATGTATTTCATGCCAGCACGCTTGACCAATGACACCCACTGCTTGGCGTCGAACTTGTGCGGGTTGAAGAGACCGGGCAAGCGCTCGTACTCGCGAATTGGCATTTTTCGGCGGTGCATCACCCATTCGCCGTCGCCGAGCACGCTGTAGGTTCCCCAATGGACAAATAAGCCGAACTTAGCGTCTTGGAACCACTCGCGGGTTTTGCGGTTTTCGGGTGTGGGCTCGTGACCAAGAGCGGGCAGAGCCAGGAGAACGGCGAGCGAAAACACGATGATGGATCGCATGACAGAACCTCACGAGGAAATCAGCGGCACAACGAGACCACGTAGCGTTGACATATAGCAACATATCGCACAGTAATTACGTGGCCGATCGGCCGGTGCAACACGGAAGCAGGCGAATCGATGAGTTGGATTGAACCCCTCGTGTGAGACAGTCGCAGGTCGCTCACCAACCGTTCGCCGCAAGCGACCGCTCGCCTCGGCTAACCCAGCTGTCCACCGCATGTTCCCCGCCAGGCCCCTCCTGCCTGCCAGGGAACCATCTCCCGGGGCCGACCCCCGGTGGCAAAATCACGCTCTACTTGCGCCGGAGGTACTCGGGCAGAACCGGGCTTGCGGCCGAGGCCGTGGCAGCTGACGCCGTCGCCGAGACAGGGCTCGGGAGGTTGTAGTTGCGAACCGCTATGGCCCCCAGGCCGGCGGCAACTCCGGTGGTGGCGAAGGTGAAGCTCTTGTAGTAGTTCTGGTCCGGGTGCGACTTCACCATCCAGAGCTGGGCGCCGAAGAGGCCTCCGCCGAGCAGGGCCTTGACCAGGATCGCCTTGCGGGCGCTGAAAGTGCCATCGGCGCTCCGCAGCAGAGGGTTGGCTTCGATATGCCCGGTCGAGGAATGGGCGTCGAGGATGTTGACGGCGGCGAAGGCAATCCAGCTTGCGATCCAGGCCTTCTTCCACTTCTTCTTCGATCGTCTGGCGCGATCGGCTTCGGTCGCGCGATGCTCGCCCGCCACGCGAGAGCTGTAGCCGGCCGGCGGCGCGGCGCTCGCCCCGGCTGCCCCGAGCACGCCAATCGACGGGACCGACGCGGCAAGCAGCAAGAGAACCATAGTGCGAATGAGTGCGGAGTTCGTAAGATTTCTGGTCATGTTTTCCCTCGTGGCGAGGCGCCCGGCCAGGATCAGGTGGCATAGGCGGGCGACGCCGGATTGGTATTGGTCTATAGTGCTGATACCAGCATCACCCGAGAGATAGGTAAAACACATGACAAGGAAGCTACATTTTCGCTAGTACCCTCGGGACTACCAGAAGTACTTTGGTTACTGCAGGATTCGCGTTCGCAAGCAAACTTTTAAGCCATGGCGGGGCAGGCTGGCGGTGTCGGCCGCGGGTTTCGGGCGACCCTCGCACTGTTCTGGTTGGGGGCGGGCCGTAGTCAGGGGAGAATGTCATGGAGCCCAGTGAGGACGTCAATGGCGAGTAACGTGATTGAGTCGCTTGATGCGCTGAGCGCGCTTCAAGGCAAGGTACTAGGCGTTAGCGACTGGATCGGGGTGAGCCAGTCGCGCATCGGCGGGTTCGCCGAGGTGACCGGCGACGAGCAGTGGATTCACGTGGACCCGGAGCGGGCCGGGCGCGAATCGCCCTACCAAACCACGATCGCCCATGGATTTCTGACGCTGTCGCTGATCTCGCTGATGCGGACCCAGGCCGTGAACTGGGAAGCCTGCTTTGGGCGGCTGGTCAACTATGGCTTGAATCGCGTTCGGTTTCCGGCCCCGGTGCCGGCCGAGGCGAAGATACGCGGCCGGTTCCGGCTCGTGGACGTGAGCGATATCGCGGGAGGAGTGCAACTCGTGCTGGAGGTGACCATCGAGCGGGAAGGTGGCGAGAAACCGTGCCTGGTCGCCGAGTGGATCTTGCGGGGCTATCGCTAGAGGACCGGCATCGGTTGGAACCGCCGAGGCACGGGGATGTCTGGAACCGCCCGGGGCACGGGGATGTCGCCCCCGATGGATGGCAAGCCGGCAGCTACTTCGCCACCGCTTGCTTCGCTATGCTTGCTGGGCAACTCCAAAGACATCGACCAAGCAACAACAACACCAAGCAACAAGGACACCGCACAACAAACATATCTAAGTTCATCCGTGTGCGCCGGCCGGGCCAGCGTTGCATTTCACGCTCATCCCTTCGCCAACGCCCACCAAGGAGACGCGACATGAAACCTGAACGTGATTCCACTTTTCCCCGGCGCGACCTGCTCTCGGGTCTCGGCGCGATGGCCGCCGCACAGGCGCTGCTCTCCGATACGCTGAGCGCACAGTCGAATCCAGCGGCGAACGTCGAGGATCGGGCGTCGAACATTAAGATCACCAAGCTCACCGCTACGCCGGCCGACCCGAAGGTGATCGTCAAGATCGAGACGAATTACGGCATTACCGGCTGGGGCGAGATCAGCAATGTGATTCCGAACGTGGCCCAGGCGCTGGCGCATCGGATGTTCGAGCTGCTCGACGGCCAGAATCCGACCCGCATCGAACACCTCTGGCAGCTCATGTACCGCTCGCACCGCAACCTGCGCGGCGGACCGTTCATGGTGCATACAATCTCGGCGATCGACATGGCGCTATGGGACATCGCGGGCAAGCTATGGGGTGTGCCGGTCTATCGGCTGCTTGGGGGACCGACGCGCGAGCGCATCCGCGTGTATCACACGGCCAAGGCGAGCAAGATCAGCAGCGGCGGTCCGCAGCCGTTTTCCGGCACGCCGGCCGAGATCAATCGCATTGTCGACAAAGTGAAGCAAGCGCGCGAGCGCGTGGGCGAGGATGGCGCGGTGATGTTCGATGTCCACTGCAATATGCCGCCGCCGATGCTGATTCAGTTCGCCTCGGCGATTGAGGCCTATAACGTGATGTGGCTTGAAGAGGTGGCGGTTTACGGCAACATCGAGATTTTCAAGCGCCTCAAGCAGCAGATCCGCATCCCGATCGCGACGGGCGAGAAGGACCGCACGATTTGGGGCGTGATCCCGTATTTGATCAACAATTGCATCGACATTCTGCAGCCCGATTGCGGTTTCGTGGGCGGCATCAGCCAGATGAAGAAGATCGCGGCGCTGGCCGAGACCTTCTATGTTCCGCTGGCTCCGCATTGCACGATGACGCCGCTCGGGATGACGGCGAGTCTGCATGTGGCGGCGTCGATTCCGTTGTTGCTGATTCACGAAGGCTACTCGCCCGACAAACGATTGCCGGGGCTGGCTCACCGGAGCTGGACGCTCGATGACGACGGGTACGTATCGTTGCCGGAGGGGCCGGGCCTGGGAGTGGAGATCGATGAGGTGAGGCTGGCGGAGCTATCCAAGGAGCGCAAGTTCACCTGGCCGAGCCATAGCTATCCAGACGGTTCGGTGGCGGATTACTAGCGCCCCCCCCCCCGAGAGAGACTACTGGAGCCGGAGGGAGAGGACCGGGGCCGGGGTTCCGCTAGCCTGCGTTCGCCGGGCGGTGCGGGATCGCGGCACGGGGCGGAATCGCGGCACGGGGCCGAATCGTAGTACGGCACGGAATCGTAGCACGGGGCCGAATCCAGCCGATGACCAGCCCTCGGCTGCGGCAGCATGAGCGCCTCCGGCGCCATGATCTGCTCTGGTACCATGATCTGCTCCTATGACTACTACCGACCAGAGCGACCAGCGAACCGGCGCGGCCCGTTATCTTCCTGAGTGGGACAGCGGCGAACTCCCGCCCGCGCCCCCGGCCGGTCTGCGCCATTGGACGGCGCTGATCGGCCCCGGGCTGCTGATGGTGGGGGGGACGATTGGCGGCGGCGAGTGGCTGTTCGGCCCGATCGTCACCGCGCGCTACGGCGGGTCGATCATGTGGATCGCGACGGTCAGCATCGCCTTTCAGATCATCTACAACCTGGCGGTGATGCGCTACGCGCTCTACACGGGCGAGCCGATTTTCGTCGGTTTCTTGCGCACCTGGCCCGGTCCGAAGTTTTGGATCGTCTTCTATCTCATCGCCGACCTGGGCTACATCTGGCCCTACGTCGCCTCCAACGCCGCCGTGCCGGTCGCGGCCGCGTGGCTGGGCCGTTTGCCGGGTCCGCTCGATGACACGCTGGTGCGAACGCTGGGATATGTCATTTTCCTGTCCGCGTTCGTTCCCCTGATTTTTGGAGGAAAAGTCTACGACTCGGTGGAACGGATCATGGTCGGCAAGGTGGTCTCGGTTCTGGGCTATCTCCTGGTGGTGGACCTGCTGCTCGTGAGCAGCGACACATGGATCGAAGTGTTCGGCGGCTTCTTGAAGTTCGGCTCGTTCCCCTCGGGCGATGTGGATTGGGCCACGATCGCGGCCTTCGCCGCCGTCTCGGGAGTGGGCGGTTTGTCGAACACTCTGTTCTCCAACTATGCCCGAGACAAGGGTTGGGGCATGGGGGCGCTGGTGGGCGCCATTCCGAGCCTGGTGGGGGGAAAGAAAATCGCACTCTCCCACGTCGGAATCGTGTTCCCGCTGACGGCTCAAAACCTCGCCCGCTGGACCGGCTGGATCAAGCACATCCGGCGTGATCAGATTTGGATTTGGGGCCTCGGCTCGTTGCTCGGCATGGCTCTGCCCTCGATGCTTTCCATCGAGTTTCTCTCCGGCGGGGACATCGATGGGCACGCCGCGGCCGCCATGACCGCGCGGGGAATCGCCGACCGTCACGGAGAAGTGTTTTGGTTTCTCACGCTTCTATGCGGGTTCATCGTGCTAGGCGTGGGTTTCATCCAGACGCTCGACGGCATCGTGCGCCGCTGGACCGATGTTCTCTGGAGCGCTTCGGGACATCTTCGGGCGCGTGAGGGCCGCGGGGTCAAGAACATCTATTACATCGTGCTTCTGCTCTATTGCCTGTGGGGACTGATCGCCTTGCGGCTGACTCCAAACCCGCTGATGCTGGCGATTGTCAGCAGCGTGCTTGGCAACATCGGCTTGGGAACTTCCGCGCTGCATACACTGTTTATTCAGCGGCGGTTGATGCCTCGCCAGCTGCGTTCGCCATGGTACTTTCAGCTCGGATTGGTCGGAGCCTTCTTGTTTTTCCTCGGCATCTCCGCCATCGCTCTCAATCAACACGTCGGTCCCCTCTTGTAGCCGCGCATGCGCGGGTCTTCTCCGTTAGCAGCCCGTGGCGGAAGCCGGGCTGTTAGGTGATCTATGTCACTAAACCATTCTGGATTGGACTAAACATTTTCCAGTGTCGCTGCGTCTTAATGTAGTGAACGACGCAGGCGGCCGCCGCGGAGTCGACTTCAAGAATAGGAGATCAAGATGAGATCGATATGGATAACTGCGTTCGCCGCCGCCGCACTGACCTTCGCATGGGCGGTGTATTCACCCGAAGGGGTTCAGGGCGGCACTAAGCGGCCCGGCGGGACTGTGGAGGCGGGCACTGGCAAGGCAGGCACCGGCGAGGTCACAATAGACATATCCGGCCGTCAGGCGCGGCAGCCGCCGCAAGGAACCGAGAAAGCGCCAGAAGACCTGCCGACACCGGCTCAAGCCGTTGGCAGGGGAATCGATTGGCTTGTTTCGGTGCAGGGGCAAGACGGAGGCTGGGGGCAGGACGGCGGCGAGACGTCGCATGTCCGGCAGGGAGAAAATCTCGAAACCAGCGGCAACGATGTCGCCAACACCGCCGTCGCCGCCCTGGCTCTGCTCAGAGCCGGTCACACGCCCACGGCTGGCAAGCACAGGTCGCCGGTTCGCCGGGCCGCGGACTTTGTCCTCAAACACGTCGAGGCCAGCCCGGCCAACGGGCTTGCTGTCACCGATATTACCGGCACGCAGATTCAGCGCAAGCTGGGTCCCTACATCGACACTTTTCTGACCTCTCGTCTGCTCACCGAATTGGATGGCCAGATGGGCGATGCCAAGGCCAACGCTCGCGTCAGGCGGGCGCTCGAAAAGTGCGTGGCCAAGATCGAGGCCAACCAGCAGAAAGACGGTAGCTGGAACATTAGCGGCGGCTGGGCGCCGATCTTGGGCACTTCGCTGGCCTCGCGCAGCCTGTTCGAGGCGAAAACAAGAGGCGTCCGCGTGGACGAGAAGGTGCTCGCACGCGTGGATGACTACACGAAGAGGAGCGCCCGGCCGGTGGAGCTTGACGGCGAAGCGGTGGCCGGGGCGCTGCGCGGTATCGCGGGTGGCGCGACTCTATCGGGCCGCTCACTCACGCGGCCCGCTCCGGCGGATGCGGCCTCGGCGGGCGTCCCGCTCTATAAAGCCGCACAGGCTCTTGAGCAGCTCAGCCGCACCGAGGAAGACCGCGCCGCGAACAAGCGTGAGATCGCGGCGATGACGGGCGCTCTTTCCGACGAACGTTTCGCGCGCGGCTTCGGCTCGATGGGAGGGGAAGAGTTCTTCTCCTATCTGAACATCAGCGACAGCCTGCGGCGCGCCGGCGGCAAGGAGTGGGAGAGCTGGAACGGCAAGATCAAGAACCAGCTCGCCGGGTTGCAGAACCAGGACGGCACCTGGGCCGGACACCACTGCATCACGGGCCGGGTAGCGGTGACCAGCGCGGCCCTGCTTACCTTGCTCGCGGACCAAGAAGCCGCTGGATCAGCAGCCGCGAATCCGAGCGAAGGATGACATTCGCCATGGGTCACTCCTCGGAACTGGGGCGCCGCCGGCGCGGCGCCCCGATTTCTCGGCGCGGTTTTCTCACGGCGGCTCTGGCGCTTGGAGTCGGCTGCTCTGGGGCCGGATCGTGGCCGCATTCCGGCGATGCTTTCACCGCTCAGGAGGAGGGACTGCGAAACGCGGCCCGCTACCTCTGGAGACGCCAGGACGATGACGGCGGCTGGCACAGCTCCCGCTATGGCTTGCTTCGATCGGGTCAGTCACTGACGCCTTTCGTGCTGGATGCGCTGTTGCGGATTCCATCCAATCTACAGTACCCGCGGGATGAGCAGCGGACCAAGGCGCTGGCATTTCTTACACGGCATACGGATGAGGGCGGAGCGGTGGGCCGCGCCGATCCGGCGATTATCGACTACCCGAACTACGCCACGGCTCTGACGCTTCAGGTCTTGTTGCGCATGCCGATGCCTTACCGCTTGCTCAACATTCAGCCGATGACCGGCTACCTTATAAGCCAGCAGTTCACCGAACAGAACGGATGGCCCCGTGAGCATCCGGCCTATGGCGGGTGGGGCATGGGTGGTGATGTTCGCACCTACCCGCACGCGGGTCATGTGGATATTTCGATGACCCGGTACGTGCTGCAAGCGCTGGCCACGACGGGCTTTCCGCCGGATAGTCCGATTTTTGAGAGGGCCCGGGTTTTCGTCGAACGCTGCCAGAACTACGACTCCGAGCAGCCAGACCTGCTGGACGGGAGCTTCTTTTTTTCACCCGTTGTCGTCGAGAAGAACAAGGCTGGCAGCGAGGGCGAGCTGTACCGCGGCTACGGGACGACGACGGCGGACGGGATTCTGTGTTTGCGCGCTCTTAGCGCCGCTCCCTCAGAGCCCCGCTTGCAGGCGGCGCTTCGATGGTTGAAGGTGCATCATCGCTCTGATCAGGCGCCGGGATTCGAGGAACAGCCGCATAAGCGCTGGGCTCAGGGATTGCGCTACTACTACGCAGCGGCTAGCAGCGAAGTCTTTGGCGGAGCAGGCCGCATCCAGGGCCAGTCTCTGGCTCGGGCCATGCTCGAGTTGCAGCGTCCGGACGGAAGCTGGGCGAACCCGGAAGACATCGTCAAGGAAGACGACCCGCTGATCGCGACGCCGTTCGCCGTGCGGACCTTGCTGAGTGTGGGACCGGATGAGACGGGGCCGGTGACGCAAATCATGCAGGCGGCAAACCGGAAGAGCGGATGATGAGCTAACGGAGGTTCGCGAAGCGACTCTCTCGATGGTGGCAGTGACGCGGCCCAAGCTGTGCATCCGGAGCCGTCATGGCCATCTGGATCTGCTAGATCGTCCAAAAACGCCTCTCGTTCGTCTTTACTAGTCAGACGCCGAAGCGTACTGCGCCCGGAGCGGACCGTGCGACAATGAGCAACAGGCCGCCATGGATTGGGGTTCGGGCCCGGCCACGCGCCGCTGGGCATGGCCAGCCCGGCGTAAGGGCCTGAAAAGAAATTGCTTGCCCAAAACACCTGGGCTATGATATGTTTTGGATGATACACGCGGTATTCTTAGTCCTTGTCCTCGGGACGCCATGGATTGCCACAGCGGCTTCCATAGCGGCCCGGCCGGACCAGCAGCGGCGAGCGAGCCATGCACGGGCCGGAGAGACAGGCAAGAGTTCGTATTTGCGGCGTTACGAAGTTCGGACCGATGCCCGGTCGGGGAGATTGATTCGCACCCTGGCCAAGGTAAGGGGCAGCAGAAGGGCTTCGGACGGGCCGGCCAAAGGGCCGGGGAATGAGATAGCACAACGTCAGAGGGTTCGATCCAGGCCGGTGGATATCGATTTCCTGGCTCGGCAAGCTGGCGAGCGTCACAACGTGGATCCCAAGCTGATCCAGGCTGTGATGCGGCAGGAAAGTAACTACGACGTTTTCGCGGTGTCCCCGAAAGGGGCCCGCGGACTGATGCAGTTGATGCCCGGAACCGCGTTACGGTTCGGGGTAAAGGACATTTTCGATCCCGCCGAGAATGTTGATGGTGGAGCAAAATATCTCCGCCACCTCTTGGAAAGATATGACCATGATGCTTCACTGGCCCTGGCGGCATACAACGCCGGCGAGGGAGCGGTCGATCGCTACGGAGGAATTCCTCCCTACGCGGAAACGGCCGATTATGTGGAGAGAATTCGTGCGTGGTATGGGTCCAAGAGCGATTTCGTTTCAGATGACCAGGCGATGAACGCCGTACGGCCGAGGGTAACCGCCCGCCGCTACGGATCAGAGCTGGTTGTTTTTGAAATGGAATAGTTGCAGAGCTGGGTAATGCCCTTGTTTCAGCAGCTATGCCGGGGCCTCGGGCTTCCGGTCGCGGGAAGTCTGCTTCTTGTGGCGATGGCCGTCCCTCGTTCGCTGGAGGGCGCCAAGGTCACCGGAGGCAGCGTCGCCGACGTGTATTCCCGGGCGTCTCTTCTCCATGAAGATCTGCGCGCGGTTCCCGCGTATGAGTTGGGAGCGAAGCAGTATCAGCTCGTCGTGGATGCTTTTGAGAAGGTTCGAGCGAAAGGCCCGACTCGGGCTCACTGGGGTGAGAGCCTACTCAAGATCGGACAGCTCTATCGCGAGATGGAGCGCAAGTTCGAAAGACCGGCCTATCGAGAGAAGGCGCTTGACGCTCTGCGGGAGCTGGCCTCGGGGGCCGCTTCGGAAACGGCTCTGGGAACGCTGCGAGGCCAAGCGATCCAAACGATCCGAGACATGGGCGGCGCGGTGCCGGCCAGGGTTGCCGGCGATTCGGCGAAGGATGCGAGCGATGGGCCGACGCTGGTGAAAGCGCCTTCGGCCGGCGGAGCGAAACGCGCCGGCGTGGTCTCCATTCGGCGCATTCGTCACTGGTCCCATCCTGACTACACACGCGTGGTGATCGAGCTGGATGACCGCATTGATTTTCGCTACGACCGGATTCCCGCGCCCGAGCGGATCTACTTCGATTTCCTTGGGTCGCGCCTCGGCCCGACGATGACCCGGGTTTCGACGACCGAGGTCAACGATCCTCTGCTGAAGTCCATTCGTGTGGGGCAGAACCGGCGCAATGTAGCCCGGGTCGTGCTCGACCTCGAATCGCGGGTGTATTCCAGCAGTTCGTGGTTGTCGAATCCAGCCCGGCTGGTCGTGGAGTTGCGGTCGAAACCACGAGAACTTCTTGCCGCGGAGCGGAAGCCGGCCGGCAAGCCGGAGCCGCCCTTGCTGGCCTCGGTGGCCTCCTACCCGGTCACCCATGTGGACGGACGCATGGCCCCGCGGTCTTTCGCGGAAAGCCTGGCCGGAGGTCTTCGCATCGAAGACCCAGCAAGCAGGACCACCGAAACGCTGCCGGCCGAACATTCGCCCGGCATAGCGATGCCTGTTGTGAGATCGGAGGGGATGGATCCACCCTCCAGCGAGGTTGCCGACTCGGAAGGCGCGCCCGTCCCCCCGGCGCGGGTCATAGAGAGATACCGGCCTCGACCGACCAATCTCGAGGCTCCTTCCGAGACGGCGGCACTAGCACTGCATGGACCGGCAATCGATGCCGTTGGCGACGCGCCCGAGGTGGGCGTGGTCACCCTTGCCGGGCTGCCCTATGGGTTCGAACCCGGCACGATCCGGCCGCCTGTAGAGCCCCCGCCCGCCGAACCCGTGCTCATGGCGAAGCTGGAGCCGCCGCCGCTGCCGCATGAAATTCTCCGCGATCCGAAACCCTCGCCGCTGAGGAAACTCGATCCGCCGCGAGCGGCCAAGGCGACAAGCCTCGGCAAGCGGAGTCTGATCCGCGCGCTGGGACTCAAGCTGGGCCGGGTGGTGATCGATGCGGGCCATGGGGGCCACGACACGGGCACGGTAGGCAAGGGAGGACTGCGCGAGAATGATCTGGTCAACGACATCGCCCAGATCCTCGGTCGGTTGATCGAAGAGCGCCTCGGCAGTGAGGTGATCTACACACGGACAGACGACCGCTTCGTTGGATTGCGGGAGCGCACGAGGTTCGCCAACGTCCGCAAGGCGGATCTATTCCTTTCGATTCACGCCAACTCGGCGCGCCAGAGAAACGTCAACGGCATCGAAACCTACTATCTCAACTTTACGACCGATTCCTGGGCGATGGCAGTGGCCGCGAGAGAAAACGCCGCATCGGAGCGTTCGATCCACGAGTTGCGCGACTTGGTGTCCAAGATCGCCCTGCAAGAGAAGATTGACGAGTCGCGCGAACTGGCGGCGAAGGTTCAGTCGGCCCTCTATCGAGGTCTCTCGAAGCACACGAAGGGCTTGCGAAATCGCGGCGTACGCAAAGCGCCGCTGATGGTGCTGATCGGGGCGGAGATGCCGGCGGTGCTCGTGGAAATCGGATTTCTCAGCAACCTCGCCAACGAAAAACGTCTCAAGACCAGCGCCTACCGCCAAAAGATCGCCGAGAACCTGTATAAGGGAATCGCCGCCTATGCTGAAACCCTCAGCGCGACCCCGATGCAGCTGAGTCAGAAGGGTCCTGGGTCGGGCAAGTAAGCCAGGCTGCCGGCTCGCTTTTCTCCCGTTTCCCTTCGGTTTCCCTCTGGCACGTAATACGCGCTAACTGCCCGATTCCCAGCGCAGACCGATGCGCAGCAGCCGGGGGTTGCCAATGGTGGGAGTGGGGACGAAGCCCACCAGAAAGGTCCGGTCGAAGAGGTTTTCCACAGCCAGTTGGGCGGAGACGCCTTGCCCCAGCCGCCGCTTCACCATCAACTGGACCGTGGCGAAGCCGGGCAGCAGAAAACGATTGAGATCGTCTTCAAATTGGGAGTCGTAGGAGCGTACGCCTGCGCTCCACAGCATCTTGCCCGACGAATAGAGCAACTGAAAAGAACCCTGGTGCCGAGGCACTTGCGGCATCCAGGCATTGTTGAGCTGGGAGTCGGCGAACAGATAGGCAGCCTCGGTTCGCAATGGGCCCAGCATCTTCTGGACATTGACCTCGAAGCCGCGCGCCTTTCCCGAGCCCAGGTTCCGCCGCTGCCGCAGCGGGGCCGGGTCCAGACGGAGCGTGGCGTTGCCGATCAGGTCGTCGACCGATTGCCAGAACAGTGTCACGCGGAAAAGCACGCTGGGCCGTCGCCAGTCCATGCCTGCTTCCCCTCCGATGGCGGTCTCGGGTTCGAGCGCGGTATTGTTCAGCGTGGTGACGTTGCCGACGCGAAACTGGCGAAAGAATTCATTGAGCGTCGGCGCGCGGAAACTGCGATAGATCGACGCCCGCCAGCGGCGCGGTCCGTCGGAGACGCTGATGCCGGCGCGAGGGCTCCAGAAACTATTGCCGCGGTCGGTGAAGTCGTGCCGCAGGCCGCCGTAGATACGCGCCCGGCCGCCGATCCCGGCATCGGTCTGGACGAATGTGCCCTGCTGCCAGAGGGTGCCTCCGGGTCTGCGCTGAAAACCGTTGAAGACGACGGTGTCGCGGCTGAGGCCTTCCGCGCGGTGGGTATCCACACCAGCCATCAGGTTCCATGCTCGCGAAGAGCGGTTCCAGACCAGCGAGCCTCCGGTATCCTCGGAAGTCACTTTTTGCAGCAGAACAAGGTTTTCGGCATCCCGTGCGTCGCTGACCGCCGAGAAGGTGCTGCGCAGCACTCCGCGCGAGTGGTAGAGGGTAGCGGAAAGACTGTCGCGCTGATAGTGGACTCCGGCGGTTCCCACGGAACTGGAATTCTCACGAAGCGACGTTCCGTTCTGGCGCCGTTCCGTCAAGATATTCGACCGGAAGGTGGTGTGGTCGCGGTCGCGAAACAGATCCAGCCGGAGATCGCCAACGACGAAATCGACATCGGCCTCGCGGTCCACGATGCCGCGATCTTGTTCTGACACCACGAAATAGCCGTCGGAGCGAAAGGCGCGGACTGAGCCGGCAACGCCGAGCTTGCCGAAAAGATCGCTGTAGCCGCCGCGCACGTCGGCGATGCCGGCGTCGCCGGTCTCGAAGGCGCTGCTGAAGTGGCGTGCAGAGGGCGCGGGGGTGAGCAGCGACACGACACCGCCCATGGCGCGATCTCCGAAGGCGCTGGTCGAGGCGCCGCGAGAGACTTCGACCGATTCGATGGCGTCGGGATTCACTCGCGACCAGTAGACCCATCCGCCAAAGGGATCGTTCAGCGGTAGTCCGTCGTAGAGAACGAGCGTGCGGCTGGCGGCGCTGCTGCCGAGCCCTCGCAGCGATATCCCCTGGCTGGTGGGATGAGCGGCCAGAGACGACGAACGGCGAAAGAGAGTGAATCCTGGAATATCGCGCAGACGGTCATCGATATTGACGCCAGTACGGCTATCGAGCGAATCCGTACTGAATTCGGTGATGTAAGCCGTCGTGGGAGATTCCAGCTTGCCCCACACCGTGATCGTGGTTTTCAAGGGCTCGACTTCGAGATCGGTGTTGGGCCCGCTGCTTTTCGATTGCGGCCAGAGCACGAGCGGAAATAGAACAATGATGGCGGGAAGGATCCATTGCATGATGACTGGAGGGGAGTAACGGCGCTCTCATACGATTGTATCGCGGGCGGGTGGGGGCCTGTGACGGCCGTCGTTCGGCCCGGTGTTCGAACGCCGAGCCGCCGCCCGCCCCAGCCGGACTTCCACCACGGACTGCTAGAGTCAAATGATGGTTTGGCGCGCCCTTTGGCTGATTCTTATTGCTCACTCCGCGGTGTTCGCGGCGCCGGCTGAGAAGAAGCCATTCGACATTTGGACCCTGCAGCGGATCAGTCGCGTATCCCAACCCGAGCTTTCACCCGACGGTTCGAAGCTGGCCTTTGTGGCGGAGAAGTCCGTTCTTTTGGAGAACGACAGCGAGAAACATATCTACGTCGTCCCGGTGGAAGGCGGCGAAGCGGTCCGGCTCACCAGCGCGGGCAAGAAGAACGAAAGGCCGCGGTGGTCGCCCGACTCGCAGCGGATTGCCTTTGTGTCGGATCGCTCGGGATCTTCGCAAATTTGGTCCATGGGTGTTTCCATGGACGCCTCCAGGGTCGCCGGGGCCGAAGAGCCACGCCAGATTACCGACCTGCCGACCGGCGCTTTCGGCGTGCTGTATGGCCCCGACGGCGAAAGTCTGATCTTCATCAGCCGCGTCTTCCCCGAGTGCGGCGATGACATGGAGTGCAACCGGGAGGTCCTTGAGAGACAACGCAGTGATCCGGTCAAGGCCCGAACGTTCGACCGCCTGCTCTATCGCCACTGGGACAAGTGGGACGACCGGCGGCGCGGTCATCTGTTTTCCATCCAGCTCGAAACGGGCGAGGTCCTCGACTTGACGCCGGGCGACTACGACGTTCCGCCGTTTTCGCTCGGCGGGCCCGACGCCTACGACCTTTCGCCCGACGGCAAGGAAATCTGCTTCGCGATGCAGACCGGGAACGAGCGGGCGACCAGCACGAATACCGATCTCTTTGTCGTGTCGACCGATGGCGGCGACCCGGTGCCGATCCTCCACGAACCGGGGACGGAGACTTCCCCTGTCTACTCGAACGATGGCCGGTTCATCGCCTACCGGGCGCAGGTGCGAGCGGGTTACGAGGCGGACCGTTTTCGCCTGATGCTCTACAACCGGGTGACCGGAGAAGTGCTGAGTCTGACCGAGAATCTGGACCGCTGGGTTTTGGACCTCGCCTGGTCGCCGGATTCGACTCGCCTGTTTTTTACCGCCGAGGATCGCGGCCGCGCGCCGATCTTCACGGTGCCGGTCACGGGCGGCGGCTTGCGTACGGTGGTCTTCGGCGACGCCCATCACGGCGATATCCAGCTCACGCCCGACGGAGGGTCGATTCTTTACACCGTCCACAGCGGCTCTCATCCAGTGGAGGTTTTTCGGGGCTTTGCCTCGGGCGGGCCGGCCGTACAACTTACACACCTCAACGACCAGATCTTTGCCGAATACGAGGTGAGTTCGTTAGAGGAAGTTACCTACAAGAGCACGGACGGAACGACGATCAGCAGCTTTCTCGTCTTGCCGCCGAATTTTGATTTTGAACGCAAGTATCCGCTGCTGCTGCTCATTCACGGGGGGCCACAGAGTTCGTGGGGCGAGAGCTGGAGCTATCGCTGGAACCCCCAGGTGTTCGCGTCCTCGGGCTTCGTGGTGTTCCTGCCCAATCCGCGCGGTTCGACCGGGTACGGACAGGCGTTCATTGATGCGATCCATCAGGACTGGGGCGGACGTGTCTATGAGGACATCATGGCGGGCGTGGACCATATTCTGCTGCGGCCCTATATCGATTCAGAAAAACTGACCGCCGCTGGAGGATCCTATGGCGGCTACATGGTCAACTGGCTGCTGGGACACACGAACCGTTTCCGGGCGTTTGTTTCGCACGCCGGCGTGTATGATTTGCGCAGCATGTTCGGCTCGACCGAGGAACTGTGGTTTCCGATATGGGACTTCGACGGCACGCCGTGGGAGAACGGCGAGACGTACGAAGAGTGGTCGCCCAGCAACTTCGTGAACAAGTTCAAGACTCCCACGCTGGTCGTTCACGGGCAGAAAGATTACCGCGTGCCGGTAACGCAGAGCATGCAGCTCTTCACGGCGTTGCAGTTGCGAAAGGTGCCGTCGAAGTTCCTCTATTTCCCTGACGAAGGGCACTGGATTCTCAAGCCGCGCAATAGCGTGCATTGGTATCAGACGGTGACCGACTGGCTAAAGGAATGGTCCGAACGTTCTTACAAGGGTTCCACCCCGCCAGTCTATCGGCGTGTCGCGGAACCGGCCGCCGGTGATGCGAACTCCAAGAATGGAGAAAACTCCGCGGCGGGAGCGGCCAAACCGGACGGCCGCAAGTGAGCTGCGATTCTGGAAACATGCAGCCGCGATTCGCTGAGAGCGCCGGCGGCCGGCAGTCGATCCCATATTTTTTCGGCGGCCGATAGCAGGAGATTCTCCCATGGCGCTTCTCAACGACAAGGTCGCTTTCATTACCGGAGCGGCGGCGGGTATCGGGCGGGGTATCGCCGAGCTTTTCGCCCAAGAGGGCGCTCATGTCTATGCCCTCGACGTGGATGCGGCCGGTCTCGGCCAAGCGGCCGAGGCAATCGAGGCGGCGGGAGGCTCGGTCCGCGCGTTCGAGACCGACGTGCGCCGACCCGAGACGATCACACCCGCGGTGGAGGATGCGCTCGAACGTTTCGGCCGGATCGACATTCTTATCAACAACGCGGGCATTTTCCCGCGGCAAACCTTTGCTGAAATGACCGAGCAGGAATGGGACGCTACCCAGGACGTCAACATCAAGGGCGTGTTCCACATGACCAAGGCCGTATTGCCGTCGATGACCGCCAGCAAAGCGGGCAAGATCGTCAACATCTCGTCGGTGACCTTTCACATCGGCTATCCGAATCTGACGCACTACGTGGCCTCGAAGGGCGCGGTGATCGGGCTGACGCGTTCGCTGTCGCGTGAAGTGAGCACGCACAACATTTACGTGAATGCCGTTACGCCCGGCGCGATTGAAACCGAGAGCGAGAAGGTCCACGCCAGCGCAGATGATATCGCGCAGATTCTTGCCGAGCAGAACATCAAACGCCGCATGGTCCCGCTCGATATCGCGCGCGTTTGCCTGTTTCTGTCCTGTGAGTGGAGCGACGGCATGTCGGGTCAGACGCTGAACGTTGACGGCGGCTGGTTCATGCACTAACCGCCACGGGCGGATCTCGGGAGCTACCGGGAGTCCCAGCCGCGGGCGCGGGAGAACAGATGCGAATCGGCGTCGGATACCTGCTGCAGGAAACCAATACGTTTTCTCCGGTTGAAACTCATCTCGAGGATTTCCACCTCTTGTTGGGCACGGCCATTCTCGACCGATGGCGGGGAACCAGGACCGAGATCGGAGCGTTTCTCGACGTATTGGCTCCCACCGAACACGAGGCCGTGCCGCTATTCGCCGGGTGGGCGATGACGGCTGGGCCGATGGCGGCCGCGACCTTCGAGCAGATCAGAAACTCGGTCGCCGAGCAGGTCCGCCAGCAAGGTCCCTTCGACGCTCTGCTGCTCGCCCTGCATGGCTCGATGTGCGCCCAGGGAACCGACGATTGCGAGGGAGAGATTCTGGAGACGGTTCGGGCGATTGTCGGCGAGAGAATTCCCGTCGTCGTTACCCTCGATCTGCACGCCAATATGACGGTGAAAATCGCCCGGCACGCCAACGCGGTGATCGGTTACAAGGAGTATCCGCACACCGACATGTATGAAACCGGAGCTGCCGCGGCCGAACTGATGCTGAAGACGCTGCGAGGCGAAGCGGCGCCGGTCGTGGTGATGCGGAAACTTCCGCTGATTGTGCCAGCCGAGAACATGCAGACAACGCATGGGCCGATGCGCGGGGTCCTCGACACCGCCGAGCAATACCGGTGCTCTCACCGGGAAGTACTTTCGGTCTCGGTCTTCGGCGTGCAGCCGTGGCTGGATATCGATGAGATGGGTTGCGCGGCCGTCGCGGTGGCGGACGGCAACCGCACCGGCAGTGAAGACGCGGCCCGCGAGTGCGTACGGCTGACGGCGCGGAAGTTCTGGGATTCACGAGAGGAATTCGACGTTCCGTTGATCGACGCCAGGGCGGCGGTTCGCGAGGCGCTGGAGACCGAAGGTCAGCCGGTCGTCCTGGCCGACTCGACGGACTCGCCGACGGCCGGTGCTCCGGGCGACAGCGCCGAGTTGCTCAGAATCCTTCTCGAGGAGGCCCCCGAGGCGCCCGCCCTGGTGTGGGTCCGCGATCCCGGCACGGTCGAACAAGCCTGGCGGCTTCGTCCCGGAGACCGGATTCGAACCACCGTCGGCGGCGCGTTCAACCCAGAGCAATACGGCCCTGTCGAAATTGACGGGCGGCTTCGTTCCCTCTCCGATGGACGCTTTGTTTTTCGGGGCGCCTACAACAACGGCATGCTCAACGAGATGGGACGCACGGCGGTGATCGAAGCCGGGGCGATCTCGATCGTCGTGTCCGAACGCGCCGCCAGCGGCATTGGAACAGAGGTCTATCGCAGTCAGGGACTGGAACCGAAAGACCACAAGATCGTTGTCGTTAAATCCGCCAATAGCTTCCGCTCCGAGTACGGCGGCTTCATGGTGAAGGCGCTGATGGCGGACACGCCGGGGCTGAGTTCGTCCAATCTGAGGGCACTGCCGTTCCGGCGTGTACCCAGACCCATTTATCCGCTCGACGATGCCGAGTACTCGGACTGACGCCCAATCTCACAGTAGCCCTGCCTAGCTTCTCGAGCGAACGCGCTCGCCGAGCCGGCCGATCATGTCCATGCACTCGCGGCGCGCCTCGCCCAGCCCCTGAGGAGTGACGCTGCCGGACTTCATGTAATCGAGTACGACTAGCTCGGCGGCGGCGAATTCTTCGCAGCCGTGGGCGACTTCCGAGGCGATCTCGTGCGGTATGGTCGTGACGCCATTGGCGTCACCGTGGAGCAGATCGCCGGGGTAGATGGTCATTCCGCCGACATGGACTGGCACCTCTAGGTCGAGGATGTGCGGGTTGCCGTGCGAGCAGATGACGCCGTCGCTAAAACACGGAAAACCCAATTCCCTGACTTGGTCCAGATCCCTGGCGGCGCCGCTGGTGATGAGCCCCGCGGCTCCGAAGCCCTTGTAGATGGTCGTCATCACCTCGCCGAATGTGGCCGCCATCGGCGGATTATCGAGATCCTGCACGACCACGAAAACCGGCCGCGGCAGCTTGCTGAACCCTTCGACTTGATTGTCGAGCGACGAGTAGACATCGCCCGTGCGGCCGGGGGCGGCCGACCGAAACGTGGCGGTCGAGGCATAGCCCACGGCGGGCGGCATCTCGGGAAAACACGACCGGATGCGGCCGTCCATGTAGCCCTGGGACTGCGGACGGATCTTGAAAACCTCGATCACATTGCAGATGGTGGGCGTATCGTACTTGGCGAGCAGCGCCAAGTCGGATTCAGAAAGTTGAGGAATGTTCACGCTATGGGCTCCTTGCGAAGACGGAAGTCCATTGTACAGCGCTCGTCCTCGGATCGCGAACCCGCGGGATGCGGCCGCATGTTTTCGATGTCCGCGCATCACGCCCGGCAGTGATGTGACTCGGGTCCCACCTGGTAGCGAACACGCAACTCGGGCGTTGGCAGCCGCCGGTTGCCTCCGACCATGGAATCGAGGCAGCGTTCGAGCATCCCGCTGACAAGCAGGGTCCGCTCTACGGGATAGGGCGCGTGTCCGCTGGCGAACATTTTCTCGATATTCGACGCCAGCGCCGCCGAGTAGTGCACGTTGGGTCCCGGGCTGCGCAGGCACTGCGTGGCAACGAATCCCGCGGACCCTTTGAGCTTGGCCGCGAAGAGAAAGTCGCCTATCGCCCCGTTGAGCCACAGCAGGGTCGTCCGCAAGCCGTCGTTGCGGTCGATCAGATAGGCGCGCGGCTGCTTGACGATCTTCGGCAAGACGCCGCTGCCGAGCAGGTCCTGCGTGCGAGAGTCCTTCAGGCTGATGCCCTTAAGCTCATCGCTGCACGAGAGCGCCGCTTCGAGCAGCCTCTTCGACCAGCGCCCGTCTTCACCGGCGCGCCAAACTTCGTCTCCTTGGAGCAGTTGCACGGCCTTGACTCCCGATTCGCCCCCCTTGCGGCGCTCCACCAGCGCTTGCATTGCTTCGAGAGCATGAAAATCGTGTGCGTCCGATCCCCCCGCCGCGGCCATGACCACCTCTTCCATTTCACTGCCCAGCGGGATTTCCAGGTCGGGCAGCCGCCAGCTCACCGGGATGGACGAGCCGGCCAGCATCGGAAATCCCAGCCGCTTCGAGGTCTCGACCATCCGGCGCGCCTTGCCGAACTCATAGGAGAGATGCTTGTCGTTGTAGACCGGGACCGAGCGGCCGTCTGTCCCGAAAACCTTCGCGATCTCCTGGAACCACTCATAGCGCGGATAGAGCTTCTGCCCCTTTTCGTTGGACGGATACTCGCCGTGCTCGGCGATCAGCAGCACCGCGTCGACCGCGATCTTATCGCCGCCGCGGCGCAAGGCTTCCGCGATCGTGGGATACACCTTGAAGCCGAATTGCCGGGCCCGCTCTTCGCTCTGGTCGCCCTTCGGACGCTGATCCACCCACAGCGATGCAACATCCATCGCGGGCATATGCCACTCGCCGTTCATTGGGTAGCCGACCAGGAAGCGGTCCGTGATGTGCTGCGCGTGTGAGAGATAGGTCCAGATCGACGCGATGACGGCAATGCGCTTGCGCGGCGCCTTCTGGTCAGGCAGCGATGGTTTGTCGGAGTGGATTGGGTTCCGGCTCTTCCAAAAGGTAGATTTCTTCGTAGCTTGATAGCGAACCCTCAGATGCGGCGTTTCCAAACGTTTCCCACCCAGGTGGAGCGACTCTACCCCGGCCGCGGTAAGGCCGGTTGTCAGCAGCGTGCGCTCAATCGGGTAGGGCGACTTGCCGGTGCGGAAAAGTGTTTCCGTGTGATGGGTCAGCGGGCTGAAGAAATTGACGACCTCGCGGGGATGGAGATACATCAGCGTCGAGAGGGGCTGGGCCGAACCCTTCAGCCTGGCCGCGAAGGTGATGTCATGCACGATGCCTTCGACGAGCATGATCGTGGCCTTCAAACCGTCGGCGTATTCGTAGCGATAGGCGATCGGGTCGGTGACCAGCGCCGGTAATTCCTCCATCCGCGGCAGGTGATGATTGAATCCCTTGCGGGCCGGGGTGAGCTTCAGGCTGCGGCACAGACAAGCCTTGAACAGTTCGGGGTCCCAGCCGCCGTTTTGCCAAGATCCGGCGGCCATGGCCTTCCAGAAGGCGTCGCCGCGAATCGCCTGGATCGCGACCACTCCGGTTTCTCCGCCCTTGCGCCGTTCGACCATGCACTGCACGGCTTCGAGGCAATGGATGTCGTAGCCGTCCGGACCGCCGACACCAACACAGAGCGCTTCGGTGACCTCGGCGCCCAGGGGTAAATCGACTGGAGGCAGGCGCGAAGTGACCGGCAGAGACGATCCGGCCATCAGGGCGAAGCCCATCTTCCGCGAGGTCTCGACCATTTCCTTGGCCCAATCCCAGTTCCAGGACAGATGCTTGTCATTGAAGACCGGGACAGTCCTGCCGCTGGCCTCGAATACATCCGCGATCTGCCGAAAGAACTCATAGCGGGGATAGAGCCGCTGGCCCATCTCATTGGTTGGATAGCGGCCGTGTTCGGCGATGAGCAGCACGCCGTCCACGGCGAGTTTCTCGCCACCCAAGGTGAGCGCTTCGGCGATCGACGGATAGATCTTCATCTCTGGGAACTCGCGAGCGCGAGGCCGGCTCAGGTCGTTCTCGGGCCTCTGATCGGCATAGAGAGAGACGAGATCGAACGGCGGGCGATGGTGCCGTGTCTCCCAGCCGTATCCGATTAGGTAGCGGTCGAGGATGTGCTGCGCATGGGAGTGCCGGCGGTATTCGGTGATCACGGCCGCGATCCTTGGCCGGCGCTTGGGAGTCTGCCCCCCTTGCAGCGCCCCCTGTAGCGGCTGCACCAGAAGAGCCGGCACCGATTGCAGAATATCCCGCCGTGAAAGCTTTACTCCATCTAGGTTCGGCATGTCTTCAGATCCTCTCTCTGGCGGATTCCATCACACGAAGTCGGCGGTTTCTGGCCAGGTAGTTCGCTGGTCCCGAGTATACGCGCCAAGACGTCACCAAAACAACGGCCGTGATGCGCCGCCGGCAATGGCGCCGAGCCGGAACGCGCTGGCGGCGTATGAGATAATGAGTCCAAGGTCCTGAACATGCGATCGGGATGGACGTGACTGCATGGAAGGGGGCGTAACGGATTCGACGGGAATGTGACCGTCGTGGAGAGGCATACCGGGTTCCGAGCTCCCGTTAAACGATCGGAAAAACATAATTGCCAACAATACGCAATTTGCGTACGCTGCCTAATTAAGGGTGGCCGTCCTAGGCCTTTAGGCCCGCATGGAGGTCATGGACGTCGATATGGCGGGATGGGCTGGAGGCTTCTGTCCGTAGCCAAAGGCTGACACACAATCGGGCTAGGCTGGTTCGGAGTTGTCCGCTCCGAGGAACCGGCTGAGACTTTTGGGCGGACTAAGTATGTAGGCTCTCCGCGGAGGACTTTTCCGGACGCGGGTTCAACTCCCGCCGCCTCCACCAATTTAAGTTGTTTGTCTTCGTTTAGTTAACGCGGTTCGCTCGGCCTCGGCTTCCAGTCGCTGTTGCCGGGCTCTCACCCCGAACCTGTCCGTTTGTCCGGTAATGCCCGGTTTTTCGGAATCTTGGATTTCGGACGGCCGCGGGCGGGTTGAGGGGCTCGACGGTGTCCGCCCCGTTCCCTCCGGGGCGTCCATTCAAGGCTGTGATCGGGCTCCGGTCCCCGAAAGCCCGTCCCCGAAAGCCCGCCGTCCGCCGTCAGTGGGGCGACCACTGCTGTATATACAGCAGTGGACTTCGCGGAGGCAGAGATCTCCCCGTCCCACGGAACGATCGAGTAGGCTTGCGGCAGGTTCGACGGCTTGTAGCCTATCCCCTCATTTATTCTGTCAAAGACGCTCTGGTGAATCAGAGCCTTTTCGGGAATTTTCCGCTGCACTTTCCGCCACAGCTTGTAAAATCCTTTCCTCGATTCATGCTGCGAATCTTCGTCGGTTGGATTCGGATTAATTTTCTCCTTAGAGTCCCAGCCATCATGAAGACGAACGCCGGCCGCCTCGGCTTTCAGAAGCATCCATTGGAGTGCTGAATCAGATAATCCTCTTTGTGGATACCAGCCTCCGACATCGGAATGTACCCCGGCGAACCACACCTGCTCGATCGTTTGTGCTGGCCGCCTCTTCGTTTCGTCCCAAAGCTTCACGGGAAACTTCTTGCGCTTTTCATCGATCGACATTGCGTGGTAGCCGAACGTGATTTCTCCATGCAACTTGGCGTCGAAGAAGCGCTTGCCGTAGAAGTGGCCGAGCGAAGCTACCGTGTCCCAGACGCCGATGAAATAGGGCTTGCACTCGTGACAGTAAGTGTTCTTGAACCCTTGGGCAATGTCATTGTTGTCAGGCGTATTGTAGATCTCCGACACATAAGGGAGCAGGTTGTGGCTGCCCTTTTCGAGGAGTCCGCATTTGAAGAGCATGCCCGCAAGGGACCGGGCGGTGAACGCCCCGCGGCTGAATCCAAACAGATAGATCTTATCGTCGCTGTTCGGCTCGTAGTGATCCATTAGATAGCTGTAGGCATCTTCGATATTCTTTTCCAGGCCCCAGCCGAATCCAAGGCCAAGGTAATAACCCACCTTTTTCCCAATCGTTCGCCCCAGCACATCGAAAGTGCCGACGCCAGGATCGTAAAAGGCTATCTGGTCTTGATCCCGAACGAAGGCTTCGTAGGCGCCCACTACGTTCGTATTGTCTTTGCCGTACGCATTACCGGTGCCGTCACAACAAATGATAATGTTCTTGCCCATGGAGGAATCCTTTCTTTCCAAATCTGATATGCCCTGGACACAACCAGGGTTCCAGCTCGGTCATCTCCCAGTACCGCCCGCGCACAGGGCGCTCCGAGGATCACTCGATTCTTTCTCTCCCCAAGACCTTCGAGAAAAGGTTGTTCAGCAAGCAGCCAGCGGCCAGAACCGCCGCATGGTCAGCCGCCGGTGCCGACGGAACTTGCGGCAGAAGAGCCAGCCTCTGTAAAGAGGAGTCCGTCCGCTTGCAGCCGCGTCTCGGCGTTTCTGGTGTCCGCAAGACCGTCTTCATCGGCCGCACCGTCAAACAGGAACAGGTCGACGTCGACGTTTAGATCCCCATCTGGAGTGGTGATCGTTTCAGACAGTGTGCTCTGCTGCTTACGCTCGGAAGTCAGGATTAAAGCACCAGAGATTGACCAAACGATCTTATCCTTCTTCTTGCGGAGGAGACCACCGATCAAGTCGACAATGGGCAGCAGCAAACCGAGCCCGGGTGCAGCCGCGACGGCCGCCGTACTCACCGCTTTGATGGTGTTCTTTGCCGCGTCACTGCCGGCAATTTCCTGAATAGTCTCTCCCACACGCCGCGCGCCACCCCGGTCACGAACAATGAGAAGGTGGGCCACGATGATATCGGGCAGGCCGCCCAGCCTGTGGTACAGGGAATACCCGTCAGCAGGGAAATCCCAGCGACCCGGTTTGCCTTTATTTGGCCGGTGTCTCACGACCGTGGACGCCGGCGGTTCCGTCACCACGACTTTACCGAGATTGTCAGCCACAATTCCCACGGCATAAAACCGCCTCTTGAACCCCTTCGGCGACGTGAAGCGCATCTCGTCAACACTCAACAGCATTGCATCGTTTGCCATAATCTTCCTTCCTTTCCCGACATGAAACTAAATCAGGATTTCCATTTCGTCCCTGGCACGGCTACAGTATACACTTGCTTTACAATGAATACAACATCTTTATTCGATCTCTCGCAAATAATCTCCACCGGCGGGCGCCAGGGCTTGTCCGTCCGCTCACAGACGTTGATTGAGCGGGCTGAACGGTGCCCGGCCGACACGGCTCCCTGTGAAATCTTTTTGGAGCCGGAGACTGTTGATCCTCGTCTGGGCAACGCTAGCCGCTCGGCAGCGGCACGACTCAGATCCTGTGCAGCATGTCACCGAACAGCCGCCGGTTTAGACGCCCTTCGGCCAGCGGCAGCCAGTGATGCCGCGTGGGCTTGACCAGCGGCCGGAAGAACGCGCAAGACATGCGTCGCGTCGCCCAGCGGGCCAAGGCAGGCAATTTCACCACCATCAAGATTAAGTGCAAGCTCGAGGACGCGGTCGTGGACGTCATCGGGGCCATCGCCGACGAAGCTCCGGGGATCAAAGCGATTGTCGATCCCAATGAACGTTTCTACTCCTACGAGCAAGCTCTGCCGCTCGCTAAGGAACTCGACCGCATCGGTAACATGCTGGTTCTCGAGGACGCTTTCCCAAAGAAAGATCACGAGGGCTATCGGAAACTGCGCGACCAGGTCAGCTACATGGTTTGCCACCACCAGAGCAATCCGCTGGAGATGATCCGGGCTTACTCGGCCGGCGCCTGCGATATGTTCAATACCTCGCCCGCGAGCATGCCTGCTTTCGTCGCGAACTGCTACCTTGCGCGGGCCATGAAGTACGAGGTCTGGCACGGCTCCTCCCACGACATGGGCATCCGGGACGCCTCCTACTTGCACGCCTGCGCGGCGGCGAGCAATTGCACTTACCCGAGCGACATTTTGAGCTACCAGCGTGTCGACGACCTCATCCTTGAGCCGATCGAGATCAGAGACAGCTACGCCATCATCAGCGACAGGCCCGGCCTCGGTGTCGAGCTCGATGACGACGCCGTCAAGAAATATGCCGTCTAAACGGGGATGGTTATGAAGGGTTGAGCCGTTCCCGCGACGTTGACCGATCTGCACCTGGAAGGCGTGAAAGAATCGGGACTGCCACAAGCGCTGGCGAAACACTCTCTGATTCGCAAGAACTTAGGTGATGCGCGGCTGTGCACCCGCCGGCAAGTCCGCCCGCAGCGGCTGAAACGCAGCCTGCGGAAACGCGGCCGCTCCATCCGCACGGCCCTCTCGCTGCCGCTTTCCTCAATGGCGGTTGCTGTATAGGCGCTCCATCACAGTTGTTTCCTGATAAGAGTGCGTAACAGTACCTCGTTTTGGACCTCCCTTCGTTGTTGCCATGGTTGACACAACCAAGGATAGCCCAGCCGGAGTGCCGCCCTCCTTCCCAGCTCTCGCAACCGCTTCAGTTCAAAACCCTTCTGCCAGCTTCACACTTTCGGGGAAGGAGCCCGTCTTGTCAGCTGCCGTAATACATACGACATTCGTTCCTGCCATGCGTCAAATAATGAACAAGAGGATTCCATCCGGCATTGGCTACATCAGGATAGTCGAGCCAATATCGGTGCGATGAGAAACGTTTGCTCGGATCGCGGCCCTCTCGCCCACCCCATAGCAAGAAATGAAACGACGCCGGCAGCACGGAGTGCGCTACATCCGGGTTGTGCCTCAAATACCAATCCTCATCGAAAAGAACACTCGACCCGATCATCCGAACGATTCGGAGGCAGTTCAAAACTTCCCAAAGTCTTAACCGGAGAGTGGGATATCTTCGAACTGCAAGCGAAACAGCGTCGGGCCGCGATGCTCCGCGGCTGGCGGCAAGGTCAAAGTCGGAGTGGACGGGCTCAGCAGCGGCTACTGAACCACTATGTTCGCTGGACCGGGACTGAATGCAAGCCTCGGGATGGACTATGTCGTTTCCAAAGAATGAGTTGCGTGTTTTCAAGTCATCTAGCTGCTGGCGACCGGAGTGGCAATACAGAAAGATGTTTTGCCGGTATCACCAAGCTACCCTTTGGTCCCGCCAAATACAGGGTTGTATGATGTCTAGTTGGCTATAGCCGCATTGTTCGAAGAGACGCTCCCAGTAGCCCGGCCACTGTTCATTAAGATGTCCGTGTCCTCCCTGGCCGGGAATCGCCGCGGAAAACAGAACAAAATCTGCTGTATGGCATAATCGACGTACCAACGATTCAGCGTTTTGGCCGGGAAGGTACTCCGCAACCTCCAACGACAGTGCCAGATCGTAGCGCGACAGGGACCAGTCTTCGGATGTCAAGTCCGCCTCAAGATAACAATCCTTCGAAATGGACAAAAGCTCTTCTTGAACATGACCAACGTCAACGCCCAAGATCTTTGTAACACCGTGAGCCTCGAACTCCGCCAGCCATTCACCCGAGGCGGATCCAAAGTCCGCGACGCTCTCGATGGAGGACGGGATAAGATCGAGGAGAAGCGGTACCACTACCGCCGCAGAACACCGCGATTTCCGAACGATAGATTCGGAAAACTGCTCAGGATACCTATAATCAGACATTGGCGAATACCTCCGTCTATCCTCGTTGCGAACGCGATCGGAGAGGAGACACGGGCTCACGCCGCCGAAGATGACGAAAACTTGTGGCTCAAGAGCCGCCGAGCGTTGGTTGGTGCGTGCTCATTTACGAGAGCTCGCCGTTTAGGTGAATCACACCCTTTCGAGACGACGTAATCGATCGATTGACGTAGCGCCCGAATGAACCCATCAACGTCACCATCGGCGTAAGTCGACCCGAGATCGGACTCGCAGACCAGCGAACCGATGGCGGACTGCGCGGGTGCTACGATGGCGCTTCCAGCGTACAACGAGTCGCCGAAATGCCCGGAGATCACGGTTCGAGCCGATTTGGTAAACGGAAACACCATCACATCTGTCGAGCAAAGGCAGCGGCGAAAGATGGAGTCCGGTACAACTTTGACGTCCTCAACCTGTCTTCGATGCCAGGGGCGGAGATGCATTTCCGATGCTACGTCGAGGTCGTGAAGGGCCTTGCGAATTGCAAGTTCGAAATCAGGAGGCGCTTGGCCTGCCATGACAATTGAGATCCTGCGGCGAAGTTCTGGAGCTGCTGATCGCAGGGCTTGAATGACAAACTCATAGTTCTTTTCCGGACGCACCTTCCCGAGCATCCCAATACGGGCGAGGCGGTCCTTTCCTTCTCCGGTTCTTGTTATCGACTTTCGAAAGAATCTCGGTGGATGAGGAATGTAATGGACATTGCGAACCCCATGTGTTTGGATCAATACATTACGCAGTGCCTTTGAGAAAACAAATACCCCTGCAAACAGTTCCATCATTGTTTCAAGGTTTCGAGCCTCTCGCTCATTCGCAGGAGCACAATGCAGGAAGCCGAACAATCCGATTCGAGAACCCCATGCGCGCAGTGACTTCTCCCCAACCCGATACAGGAGATGCGGGTCCGCGATAAGAAGAACTGCCTGTGCTACACCGTAAGCGACGCCCTTCTGCAAAATGTCATTAAGATATTGAGTGCAATTTGTGAAGTCGTGCCACGCGTTGATCGAGGGATTCACCAAACATGACTCTGGAATCGCTCCGAAGATCTCATAGAGATAGGAGTGCGACCCGGAAAACTCTAGAAACATCGTGTTCGTTCGGCTCGGGATGTACCCGGTATGATCATCATAGTTACCGGAAGCAGACGGTACGGCTGCTGATGTGGGCGTAGTTGCCGGCACACTGGAGGCACCTACTGAGTCCCGCATAATACCCCGTCAATCGAAACAAAGAGAAGACTGCTTCCAGAAAGCGGCAATCAAACGCGGCTTGCGGCGCATGCGGCGTAGTGCTTGGCGAGTGCGTTGGTCGAGTTCCCAATAGTCCTTCGGGCAGACGTTAGGCAGTTCGTGCTGCTTCCAGTAAGACCAGATGTATTCCACCGGGTTCAGCTCCAGCGCATAGGGCGGCAGGTACTCCATTGCGATGTGACCCTCGGAGAGCTCGATGAACTCCTCTAGCAGACGGCTGCGGTGCGCCGGCAGTCGGTCCCAGACGATCAGTAGCGGCTCTTGGATGTGGCCTGCCAAGGCCTTCAGGAAGTCGATGACCTCGAGTGCCCCGATCGCGCCAGGGTACAGCCGGAAGTAGAAGTTGCGGAAGCTCAGCCCGGCCGCTACCGAAAGCTTCTTCCAGTTGAAGTTGAACTCCAGGACCGGCGTCTCGCCGCGCGGCGCCCAGGTGCGGCAACGATGCGGCTTCTGAGTTAATCCGCTTTCGTCGATGAAGACGATCGTGCGGCCTTGTTGGCAGGCTTTTTTTTAACGCGGGGCCAGGTCGTGCGCTGCCAGCCGCGGATCGCCCCTTCGTTGCGCTCGCGGGCCTTGCCGACCCGACGTTGCGGGCTCCAGCCGAGCGCCCGCAGGATCTTCCAGACGTGGCCTGCGTGGTAGCGCACGCCGAACTGGTCGGCGATCAGACGAGCGATGCGCGGGCAGGTCCACAGCGGCGTCGGGAAGCCGTGCGCTTCGGGGCCTTGAAGCAACTGCGACTCCAGGCGCTCGAGTTGGGCGGCGTCTAACCGCGGTTTGCGTCCCGCCCGCCCGCCCGGCCTGGCGCAACCCGGCCGGCCCTTGCTCGCGATATCGCCGCCGCCACTCACTCACTGTTTGCCGCGCGACCTTGAGTCGCCGCGCCGTTTCGGACTGATTACATCCTGCATCGAGCAACCGCATCGCTTCGAAACGGCGCTTCTCTAGCGCCTCGAAATCCCGCCGTCCGCTTTGCCCACTTCTCATACATAGATAGACGTATCCAATCACCAAAAGGTGTCATGTTATTTTGCGGGATTCAATAGGACGGCGCCGAGCCTGATCACCGTCCTGGGTGGGAAGCTCAGGAAGCCAACTGCAAGGCCAATAGGAATGCCAATAACAGCCAGAATGACAAAGGCAATTAGCGCAACGGCCAAGTCTCTCCACTTTGGAACCAGGCGGTAGCCAAAACCGGGCAAATCGCGTGCACCATACCATCCTAGAACGGCAAGCACAGTTATAGCGGAACCCCACCAGGCATACCCAAGGCCAACCACGCCAACCCACACATCGTAGTTCCATCGCAGGTCAAACGGAATCCAGAGCAGTAGCCAGATGGCTGCATCGGCCCACGTCAGACCGCGGCGCCCCTTTTCAATAGCATTAAGAGTTCCCAGTGCTACAAACGTGCCTGAGACGAAGATGGCCGTTGCATAAGGATCGAATCGGCCAACAAGTAGGCCAGAGATCAGGAAGAGCGCCGAGATGCTGACTACAACTACCAGTAAGGAACGGGAGCGCGCTCTGAGCCATGCTTGCACACGTAACGCTGCATGGGGCCCTCCCAACATCAACTGGGCTCCCATAAGGGGGGCTGACCGAGAATCAGACTCACCCAGTGAAGGGGGGGTAATGAAACTGGAGTCCATTCCCCGACTTGCTTCTGGGACACAACCACGCCCAGCAATCCGGCAGAAACGACAGTCATGATACCCCACAGAGTTAGGGGAAATCTGCCGGTTAATTCTCTGGTAGCCGTATCATCCCCTTGTTCCCATTAAGTTGCATAGTTTCATGCTGCGATCAGTACTGCGGCTGCTACATGTATTGAACCAGAATCGCCAATTTGGAACTCCGACTCCAACATGTTACTCCCTCTCTTCTCCTGAATGCAACGACTTTGCCTCGTCAGGTTACTCCCTCTCTTCTCCTGAATGCAACGACTCAGCCACGAGCATTGCCTCGTCAGGCAGGCCACGACGGCATCGAAGGGTTCCCATGGCCTGTTCTTGTCGTCCGGTGGGCCCGTCTCGCTGCTGCTCAGCCGATGGGTCGCACACTCCTGCGACCCTCCTTCTTCAACGCCCAGATTTCCTGCCCGAAAGGGACGGCCCTAACCACCCGGCACAGGCAGCGCCCAGATCCGACGCAGCATGTCGCCGAGCGGGTAGCGTTGCCCGGACGAGGAGATCGGGGGATTTCCCCAACTGTGAGTGAATATAGGGGTTTTATGCTGAGCCATGGTGCGTGTGGCTCGTGTGGTGGCGACCGGTGTGGCGCGGGAAAGGCCGCGGATCTCAAGGGCGAGATCCGCCCTACGGGTTGGTTGTCTCGACGCCGTTTGTGAGTGGTGGCGGCCGGTGTGGCGCGGGAAAAGCCGCGGATCTCAAGGGCGAGAGGGGCCCTACGGGTTGGTTGTCTCGACGCCGTTTGTGAGCGGTGGCGGCGGGTGTGGGGCGGGAAAGGCCGCGGATCTCAAGGGCGAGATCCGCCCTACGGGTTGGTTGTCTCGACAGCGTTTGTGAGCGGTGGCGGCGGGTGTGGGGCGGGAAAAGCCGCGGATCTCAAGGGCGAGAGGGGCCGCGGATGTCAATCGTCAGAAAAGCCGCGGATCTCAAAACCGAGATCCGCGCTACGGGTGGTTTTCGATTGCCGCGGGTGCGGGGGAGATCCGCGATTCGGTCCGGGGCAGGTGGCCGTAAGATGTGGATCTGGATTGGGTTTTGGGAATTGGGTCTGTTTGGCATACCGGTTTGGCGGACTTGGCTGGGTGGGTTTTTTGGGTGATGGGCGGTGGCGAGCCACCGGTGGCGGGGGCGATTGCGTTGTCGCTGGAGGCGGGAATTGGGTTCGCTTGGTATGCCTGTTTGGTGAAATTCGTTGCGTGGGGTTGCTTGGGGGAGAGGCGGTGGCGGGGGCAGGAAAAGCCGCGGATCTCAAAACCGAGCTTCGCGCTACGGGTCCGCGGTGATTGCGGGTCGGCAAGTTGTTGATTTAGATGGGGCTCGGCGAGATTGGGTCTGTTTGGTAGTTCTTGGGTTGCTGGTTGCGCTGAGTCGCTTGCTGGCTGGCTGGGCGCAGGGGGGCGACGATGGACGGCTCGCTGGCACAGTATATTCATGTTCGTGCGGCATGTTTCGTATCTGGGCATTCTGGCGCTGGGCATTCGTACCCTGGCCTTCGTATCCAGCTTACCGCAGGGGGATGGGGTTGGCGGCGGCTGGCGGATGGATGTTGTTGTGAGGGAGTCACTTAGCTGATTTGTAGTCTCGTGACCCGGTTATGGGGAACCGGTCCCTCGGCCCGCGGCCGAACGGAAAACCTGCGCTTCGGGGTGGCTGGCCTCTTCGTGCTCTTGCTGAAGCATCACTGCTGCTCTGTGACTCACTGCCGTTCGTGCGGCGAGAGTTAGGGTGTCTGTCCCTCGGTTAGATGAAGGTGGGTATCCGGTTTACTCAGGTAGCCCCAATATCTTGTGGTTCGGGAATTTGCTTGGATTCATGAGCCGGGTGGACGATCATCTTGTAAGTCGCGGGGTTCACGGCGACCGCCTGCTGGACTAAGCGATAGAAGAGTTTGCCTCGGCTTCTGGATTTGCGGCGGTTGAAGCGGAAGGTGAACTCGTCCAGGTAGTAATCCAGATGCTTGTGACTCACAGCGCCCTGATGGGTGCCCAGCAGCCAGCGCTTCAGCAGTGACATGACGCGGTGGACGCGGGGCATCAACTCGGACGCGGATTTCTCCTGCCCGCGGACAACTGTGATCTCATGGACGTAGCCTGCCTTCTCCAACCCGGAGTAACCCAGCCAGCCGTCAGTATGCACCACGCTGCCTGGCTCGATGCACTCCTTCACGAAAGGCAACAGACTCTCGCCCGAGGCATCCCGGATTCTCTTCATGCGAATCCGTCCGATACCCCTCCCATCCTGTTGGGCGGCCACCGCGATCAACGCTTTGTTCCCCAGCTTTCGACCCCGCAGGCCCTCTTCAAGTCCGCCGAGGTGGCTTTCATCGACTTCCACTGTTCCGGCCAGCAGATCCCGTCCCGGCCGCACCATCGCGCGCCGCATTTTGTGCAGCCACGTCCAAGCCGTTTCATACCTGTTCAGCCCCAACACTCTTTGAAGTCCCAAAGCGCTGGCTCCGGTCTTTTGGGTGGTGACCCACCACATCGCACGAAACCACAATGGCAAAGGGCTGCGCGTGTCCTGAAAGATCGTCCCCGCGGTCACCGAGGTTTGGCGCCCACACGCAGCGCACTGCAGCAGCACTTTTCGCACAGGCCACGACTTTCCACAACCACAACTGGGACAGCGGAACCCGTCCGGCCAGCGCAGCCCGAACAGATACTCCCGGCAGGCCGCCTCACTCGTAAAACGGGCCTCGAACTCCCTCGAACTCCCAGGGTGCCTGTCCCTCGAACTCCGCGGGGTTAGGGTGCCTGTCCCTCGAACTCGTCCCTCGAACTCCTGTCCCTCGAACTCCTCGAACTCCCTCGAACTCCATAGATCCTCGGCCTGGAACGACAATATCAACGGGAAACTTTACCGAATCTTTAACTGAACTTGAAGGCAACTTTAAGGGGTGTTCAGGGCATAGGCTAGAATCGCCTTAGGCGTGTGATTTCTATGCCGAAGGTGTCAGTGCCGAAACTTGCTATGAGGCCGCCGCAGCGGCTATTACTCATCTTCGCTTCCACTATTCTCGTACCTGGAATTCTGCTGGCCTTCTTCGGATTGAGGGCGCTGGTTCAGGAAAGCCGGCTGGTTGAACAACAGATGCGCGAGAGACTGCGGGAAGCCGGGAAATTCGCCGCGCGCAGACTCGAGTTGGAGCTATCGGAATGGCAGCACGCGATCGACCAGGTCGGCCAATCCCGGACGACCGATCCCGCGGGGTGGCCAGCCC
The DNA here is from genome assembly GCA_965238045.1 of Bryobacterales bacterium. Classification (GTDB taxonomy): domain Bacteria; phylum Acidobacteriota; class Terriglobia; order Bryobacterales; family UBA6623; genus CBDEGU01. Next base: position 220,332 of record CBDEGU010000010.1, read on the forward strand.
GGGTGCGCATCGCCACTAACGAGCCTGGCGCGGCCGTCGTCCTATTGGGACAAAAGGATCGCATTCAGGCTGCTCCAGCAGGACAGTTGCCCTACCTCCTATCGCCTGCCCCGGCCCGGTTTTCACGAATCAAGCCACGCCAGGCAATTTGGGCCCAGGCCGAGCTAGCCGAGTTGCGCGAAAAGAACTACGAAAAGGCCCTTGAATTTTACCGGCGAATTCTCAGTTCCGCAAAAGGGGGTGAGCGGGTGGTCCTCCTGCACCGCGTAGCAAGAAGTTTGCGCAAGGCGGGCCGGGAGCAGGAAGCTCTCCGGGCTTTCCGCGTTCTGAAGAAGGAACCCCGCACTCTCATTGGGTCACTTCCCTCGGATTTGATCGCGCTGTACGAAATCTCTGTCTCGGGGTACAAATCGGGTGCCCCGCCGAAGCAGTCACAAGCTTCTTTACAGCTCTATCGAGGCTTGATCGGCGGCCGCTGGCCGCTGCGGAAATCCAGCTATGCCTTCTACTCCGAGAGCACGCGAGAGATTCTTACGCCCAACGACGAAGTAGTGCGCTTGGAACAGAAGGAAGGGAGGCAGCTAGCTCTGGCAAATGCCGCAGAGCGATTCCTTTCAGAGCCTCGGTCGATCTTGGAGGAGCCCGGGCACAACTACCTCGCCTTTTGGCGATCGGAGCCGTTTGCCGCCATCCTTTTGGAGCAGTCCTTTCTGGATTCCCGCGTATGGCCAACGGCGCTCAGCGGCTCTGAAGACCAGGATCTGCGGTTTTCTCTGCTTGCTCCTGGCGGCCAAGTCCTATTCGGTGTCTCGAATCCCAGCCAAGAACTGCTGGTGACACAGGCCATCCAGAGCGGGGATCTGCTTTTGAAGCTGCAAATTTGGCCAGGCGACATCGAGGCTCTCCATGCCGAGGTGAATCGCCGTCGTAACCTCTACTTCGGCCTGCTCGGTCTCGTGGTCGCTCTGCTCGTTTTTGGCGGTTATCTGACGGTCCGCACGGTCAAGACGGAACTGGCCATGGCACAGTCGAAATCGGAGTTTGTCTCCACGGTTTCCCATGAGTTTCGCTCCCCTCTCACCGGCATTCACCAGTTGGCCGAAATGCTCAAGGATGGGCGCGTCAAGGAAGAGCAGCGCCGCCAGCGCTACTACGAGATGATCGTCAGCGAGAGCCGGCGTCTGCGGCGGCTGGTGGAAAACGTGCTCGATTTCTCTCGCATCGAAGAAGGCCGCAAAAAGTACGATCTCGAACCGTTTGAGCCCACACCCTGGCTGCGGGAAAGGGTCGAAGAATTTCAGGCCGAAGTCGCCGGCGCTGGAGTCACGATCGCGGCGAGCATCCCCGACGGCTTGCCCCTGGTGCTGGGCGACCGGGAGGCACTCAGCACGGCGTTGCACAATCTGCTGGACAATGCGAGAGTGTCCCAATCGTAGTTGAGGGTTTGTAGGGCGGCGGCGTAAAAGAGCATTGTACTAGGCAGCCTTTGCTGCTGTGGCCTTGGCCGGATTGAGGATGGCGTCGAGCATCCACAGATCCTTGTAACCCATGATCTTGCGGAAGCTTTTCTCGGTATCGAGGAATGCAGCCGTGGCCCAGCGACACACCATGGCCGCGTCCTTCCAGCGGGTCACTCGCCGCGTTCTCCGCCGCACCCCGGCGTTAGGAGACTCGACGATGTTCGTCGTCGCCAGGCAGCGATGCAGCGACGGCGGCGCACCCAGGCGGTTGATGGTGAAACACTCCTCCATGCCTTCGCGCAAACTCACCGCCGCCTCGGGCCAGTCACCCTCGTACCACTGGGCTAGCTTCTCCAGCCGCGCTTGTCCATCTTGGGCTCCCAGCCGCCAGGCGGCCCGGATCGCCGCTTTGGCCTGATCGCGCTCGGCCTTAGGCAGCCGCTCGACGACATTGCGCAGCTTGTGAGCACGGCAGCGCTGCACCGGAACTTTGCCGAAGACCCGCCGCACCGCCGCCCGCAGGGCCTTCGATCCATCGAGCACGAAGAGCCTGTTTTTCTCCGTCGATACTCCCCGCTCGACCATGCCCCTCAGCAAGTCTTCGGCGGCGGCTGTGCTCTCAGTGGCGGCGTGCTGCAATCCCAGCACATGTTTGTTGCCCTGACGGTCTACGCCCACCGCTGCAAGCACTACATGATCTGCGAAGATCAAACCGTCCACGTAGATCACCAGCAGATCCAACTCATCCAGGCGCCGCGTGAGCACTTCGTCGATGCTCTTTTCGGCGGCCTCGACTGCCTCCCGGCTGACGGCGGATTTCGACACCCCGGCCGTGCCGGCCATTGCGCCAATCACCCCGGCATAGTTGCGCGTCGAGACGCCCTTCATCAGAATGTCGAGCATGCGCGCGCCGAGGCGTTCGTCGTCCTGCATCGCTTCGTAAGCGGGCACTTTGACCTCGCCGCCGGAGCGTTTGCGCAGTCTGGGTTTGCTGACGCGCAGTTTGCGGTTGCTGAGCTTGACGCGACCGGGCTGGCGGCCCCAGCGGACCACATCGCCGCGGCGCTTCTTGCCGGGCTGGGAAAGTTTTCCACCGGTAACTTGCTGCGCCGACAGTTCCAGCACGGCTTGAATGGCGGCGCGGCCGGTGACGTCGATAACCTCGTCGACGGCTCCGCGGCACTGCTCGACCAGTTCAACCAAGGGCAGCATGAGTTGGGAGTTTTGGCTGAGCAGGCGGGTGAGGTCGTTGGGGCTGACTGGCTGTTGCTTCGCGGAATCCAGAATGTGATATCGTTTCTTCACGGCGGTTCTCCTTTGTGGTGAAAGGTTTGCTCGATTCTCTCAGAGAACCGGGCTTGAGAACCGCCGCCCTTCCACCTTCAACTAGATTCGGGACAATCTCGACAATGCGGTCAAATACTCTCCCGATTCGAAAACGGTTTGGATCGAGACGACAACCAACGGCCATAGTCTTTCTATCGCGGTGCGGGACCGGGGTGTCGGAATCCTCGACAAAGAGAAGCAGCACATCTTTGAAAAGTTCTACCGCGGCGGTGAGCTAGTGCGGCAGGTCAAAGGCGTGGGGCTGGGCCTGATTCTGGTGAAGCGCATCGTAACCGCTCACGGCGGCTCGGTGGATTTTGAGAGCCGGCCGGGCGAGGGCAGCACCTTCACCATCCACCTGAGGGTTGGGAGCTGAGCGGATGGCGCGCATACTACTGGTGGAAGACGAACCGGCGATCGCCGCCGGAGTGCAGGACGATCTCGAGCTGGAAGGCTACGACGTGGAGCTGGTGACCGACGGCGCCGCGGCCGCCGAAAAGGGGATTCAGGGCCAATTCGATCTGATCCTGCTCGACGTGATGCTCCCGAAAAAGGACGGCTTCACCGTTTGCCGTGAGCTGCGCGCGGCCGGAGTGCGCACGCCTGTCATCATGCTCACCGCCCGGGGCCAGGAGGTCGACAAAGTGCTGGGACTCGAGCTGGGCGCTGACGATTACGTCACCAAGCCGTTCAGCCGGCGCGAACTCCAGGCCCGCGTCAAGGCGGCCCTGCGCCGCGGCGCGGCAACCACCGAGCAGCCGGCCCAGATCTACGAGTTCGATGACATCAAGATCGACCTGGAGCGTTTCGAGGCGAGGCGCGCCGGTCGGCGCATCGACCTCACCGCAATCGAGTTCAAGCTCCTCCGCGCTTTTCTCGCCCACCGCGGCAAGGTGCTCACCATCGACGACTTGAGTCGGCAGGCCTGGGGAGAGGACGTCTTCCTGTCGGACCGAGTCATCTACACGCACATGAACAACCTGCGGAAGAAAATCGAGGTTGATCCGCAAAACCCGCGCCATTTGATCACCGTGCGCGGCGTCGGCTACCGCTTTGATTCTTGACCCAAACTTTACCGCGGCTTGACTCACCGCGAGGCCCGAATCCATAGGCTTGAAACCAGGAGGCAGAATCCAATGAAACGACGAGCGATTGCAAGTCTGGTATTCGGCGCGTTCCTGGTAGCCGGCGCCGCTCAGCAACGAAGCAGCACGCCGGAGGCTCTGCTCGGGCGCGCCATTCATCAGGAAGAGGCGGAGGGCGACCTGGAAGCCGCCATCGCAACCTACAAGGAATTCCTCGCCCAGTACAGTGACAACCGCGCGCTGGCGGCGAAGGCGCAGTTCCGGTTGGGTGCTTCCTACGAAAAGCTCGGCAGGGTCGAAGCCCGCAAAACTTACGAGCGCGTTCTTGCCGACTACGCCGACCAAACCGGGCTCGTGACGCAAGCGCGGGCACGGCTGGCGGCGCTTGACGCCGCCGCTGCCAACCAAGGCTCGGGTGTGACGATTCGCAAATTAGACATAACGGGTCCGACCCCGTGGAGTGTCAGTGCCGACGGGCGCTATCTTGGCGCCACCGATTTCGTGACATTCAACCCCTCGGTGATCGACCTGGTCAAGGGTCAAAGCCGCAACCTCACCGACTACGCAAACCAGCCAGGCGAGAGAGGATTTTCCCAATACGGCGCGATCTCGCGCGACGGAAAGCAGATCGCCTTTTGGCACTACAAATACGGCTCCACGGAAGGAAATTTGCGGGTCATCGGCACGGACGGCAAGGGCGAGCGTACCCTGTACCGGTCCAAAGACACCGTCTCGTGGGGAATCCCGGACGATTGGTCGCCGGACGGAAAGCACGTTGTAGTGCAACAAGACGACGGAGTCGCTTTTGCGCTCGTCTCCGTGGCTGACGGTTCGGTGCGCGTGATAAAGAGTGACGAACCTGACCGGCGCTACCGGCCCAAGATTGTGTTCTCGCCGGACGGGCGGTACCTCGCCTATGACTATCCTCCACGAAAGGAAGTTGTCCACGGCGACATTTTCATCCTGCCATTAAACGGAGGCCGTGAAGTTGCGGTGGCTGCTCATCCCGCTCAAGATACCTTCCTCGGCTGGACGCCGGACGGCAATATCCTCTTCACCAGTGACCGGACCGGCAGCATGGGCTTGCATCGAGTCAAGGTGACAAACGGCAGGCAGGCAGGCGAGCCCGAGTTGTTAAGGCCGAACATTGGACCGATCGTGCCGCTTGGAATCACCCGAAGCGGCGCCCTCTACTACGGCCAAAGGTCTGACCTCCGGAAAGCGCACGTAGCCTCTCTTGATTTCACGACCGGCAAACTCACCACGCCTCCGCGACGTTTGACCGAGCGCTTCAGTAATTCCACCGCAAATCCTGCTTGGTCGGCGGACGGCCGGCAGTTGGCCTACACTCACCCGCGGGAGGATGGAGCCCCAAGCACTCTCATCATTCGGCCGGACGGCGGCGGAGATGAGCGCGAGATCCTGCCCGCTATCCGGATCAGCGCCGGAGCTCGGATGCGCTGGCACGCGGACGGAGACTCCCTGCTCGCCTTGGGCGCCGGCGAAACCGAGAGCGGTCTTTACCGCATCGACGCAAAGACCGGGGAGGCTGCTTTGCTCACGGAGATGTCGAATGTCGCCTATTTTGCGACGGCCGATTGGACGCCCGACGGAAAGTCGGTGTTTCTGGTGAATAGCGGTGCGATCATTCGGCGGGATCTGGTTTCCGGCGAAGAAAAGATCCTCTACGGACCTGCACCTGAAATGAGGGCCCTTCCCTCCACCGTCCGCCGAACGCGGGGTCTGCGGGTTTCCCCGGATGGGCGGCAACTGGTCTTCGTCGAACGTCGTTCCGCGGAAGACTCTCAGTTTGTCCTGCGGCTGCTTTCCATCGAGGGAGGCGAAGTCCGCGACCTTTCTACGGACGGCCGGCTCCTTACCTCAAGGCAGCGATTGGCTTGGACGCCGGACGGGCGCCACATACTCTTCTTTACCTGGTACGGCACGAGAGCAAACGGTCCCCGTGTCTCCCTATGGAGCATCCCTACAAATGGGGGTAAGGCACGCAAGGCGGACATAACGATCCAAGGCGAACCGCGCGAGTTGAGCGTCCACCCCGATGGCAAGCGGATCGTTTTTTCCACTCGTGAATCGAAGACCGAGTATTGGGCGATGGAGAATTTCCTGCCGCGCGATTGAGTAGGGGGAATTCATGCGGCAAGTGGCAGCGTGGCATTTCGGACGATTACAGATCTACAAAGCCGTGCGCACGACATTGGTTTTCATCGCTGCTTTAGTGCTTCGAGCGGGGGCGTTTGCCCAGCCTGGGGGAGATCAGGGAGAGTTCCCGAACGGTAAGAGCATCTAGGGGTTTTCTGCTTACCCATAGCGCGTGTGGCCCGTGTGGTGGCGGTGGGTGTGCCGCAGGAAAGGCCGCGGATCTCAAAACCGAGAGCCGCGGCTTTCGGGTCCGTCGCCGGCGACCGCAAATCCTTGCCGCGCGCGCAGCCGGACTCGTGCCACGGGCTGCTAGTCGTTGCCAACATCATGGCCCGTAAGCTGGCCCAGTTCGAAGCGGCCGCCTTCGCCGCCGCGCTGGTAACCGGTCACGGCCAGCCCCATACGGAAGTACTCTTGGAATTGTTCTCGCACGCGCCTCTGGATGGCTTTGGCTTCCCGCTGGTCGCTGGAACGCAGGTGTGAGATCTGGGCGGGTATCTCGATGGTCTTCTCGACGCGCCGGGGCGCGGGCGCGGGCGCGGGCTTGGGTTCGGGGCCGGAGTGGATTGCCAAAACGCGCGGGCTGGCCAGGCGCCACTCGGCCACCAGACGATCGGTCGGCATCCCTCCGTGCAGCGGCGAGGAAGTGATGCCGTACTGGTTGGGCAGGAAGGTGCGGGCGATGGCGCCGAGCCGTTCGATGTTGAAATGGGCGTTGCGGATCTCGAGCGGATCAAAGAACCATTCGATGAGAGAGACGCCGGCGGCGAGAGCCTCCTGGCGCTGCTTGAGCTTGAGCATGCGCCCGATGCCGCGATTTTGATATTCGCCGAGAACGCCGGTCATGTGGCTGTGCCAATAGCGGCTCCCGCCGGTCTTGCCCCCCGGCAGCGCGAAGCTGAAACCGATCATCTTCTCGCCGTCATAGGCGCCGAGAACGAGGCCTCCGATATACTTCGCTACGCTGAGAATGCGAGGCGGGATTTGATCGATGCCGGAAAACTTCCAAACCCCGACCTGTACCGCCAGGGTTGCCTGAAATGCTTCGTGGGTGTCGAGCACCCGCACTTCGATCGCCGTGCCTGGGATCACCGGGCCTTTGCCTGTTGCATCTTCGCTTGCTGCCATAGCCGCTCCATCTCGCTGATCGTGGAAGCCTCGAGCGTTGTGCCCTGGCGGCGGAGTTCCCGCTCGATCGAGGCAAAACGCTCCCGGAATTTGCGGTTCGTGCGCCGCAGCGCCAGCTCGGGGTCGACGCGGGCATGCCGCGCCAGATTGACCAGCGTGAAAAGCAGGTCGCCGAGTTCTTCTTCCATTTGATCGCTCTCGTTATCCCGCATCGCCTGGCTGTACTCGCTGACTTCCTCTTGCAGCTTCGCAAGCACCTGCCGGCCGCTCTCCCAGTCAAAGCCGGTCTTCGCCGCCCGTTTGCTGATCGCGCGGGCTTCGAGCATGGCTGGCTGCGAGCGGGGGATGCCGTCCAAGATCGATTCGTCGCCGCCGGCCGCCTCGCTCTTCTTCCGCTTCTTTTCTTGCGTCTTGATTTCTTCCCAGCGATGCAAGACCTCAGCGGACGAGTTAGCCGTCTCGGTCCCGAAAACATGGGGGTGGCGGCGAATCAGTTTCTCGTTGATCTCTTCGAGGACGTCGGCGATTGTGAAGTGCCCCTCTTCGGCGGCGATCTGTGCTTGGAAGACGATCTGCAGTTGCAAGTCTCCCAGTTCCTCGGCCAGATGGGTCCAGTCCTCTCGCTCGATCGCGTCGAGGACCTCATAGGTCTCCTCGATCAAGTAACGGCGGAGGGTGGCCAGGGTCTGCTCGCGGTCCCAGGGACAGCCGCCGGGGGCCCGCAGGCGGGCCATGATCGAAACGAGCTTGTCGAAACCGGGGGAGGGGATTACGGCGCGGCCGGGGCCAGTAGCACAATGTAGCATAGCGGGTTGGCGGATCAGCGCCGACGTTGAGGCGATGTGTCGTTCGCGGGAAGCGAAGGCCTCATACGGGACATTCCGCACTGGCCTGACCGCGGATTTCTATCCCCGGCCCTGTCGCGGGCCTTGAGGATTTTCAATAATGACATGGTCCGACTCCGACGATGCATTCGCCGCAGCCGGCGCGCCGATGTTGAGCAGACCCCGCGGGTTGTCTATTTCATTCCTGAAAATGGTTAGGCTCCGCCGGAACCTTCCCAACAGGTGCCGCCGCAGATCCGGCACTGCGTGCGCCGCTTGGCGTTCAGCGAGCCGCAGGAGGCGCACTTGTAGTAGGCCAGCTTGACGTAGAGCTGTGTCGCGGCGGCGCTCGATCCGAGAATGAACAGCAGCAGCGCAATGTTGATCGCCCAATCGCCCACGACTCTATCAGCATCGCATCTATGAGCATCGCACGGGACTTGCCCCCGATGCCGGAGACGCGAATGCCGAAGACACGAATGCCGAAGACATGAATGCCGAAGATGGGGGCCGCGGCGATCACCGGCTGGCGGTCTCGAACAACACGGGATGACCCCGCTGCTTCCGCAGACGCTTGCGGAGACGCTCGGCCCGGTGCGTGATTTCGGGAGCAGGATCATATCCCTCGGCCGTCTCGGCGAAGGCAAGCGCGCGGGCATAGTCTTTCGCTTGATGCTCGTAATATTTGGCCAGCTCTTCGAGCGCCGCCACACGATGGTCATTCTTCACGCGGCTTAAGTCCTCGCAGATGGCCAGCATCACATCGTGACGGCCCTGACGTTTTTCGACGAGCGCGCGCTCCCAAAGCGCCGGGAAAAGATCGCTGCCGGGCAGTCCGGCATCCACCGCGCGGCGGTAAAGCTCCGCGGCCGGATCGAACTCCCCGCAACGCCGCAACCAGCGCGCCAGACCGAGCAACTCCGTTCCGTGGCGCAGTCCCGCGCCGGAGCGGTCGGCAAAAGCCGGCAGCACGACGGCCGACAAACACGCCAGAGACACAATGTCCATCACATTGTGATGGAAAAGCGGCACCAGCCGGAAAGCCTGTTTCGTGCGCAGGTACTCGAAGAAATAGTAGGGCACCATCTCTCCGGGCAGATCGCCCTCGCGGACCAGCCCGAGAATCTCGTATTCGAGCTGCATCAGGCGGCAGCTTTCCATGCGCAGCTTCCAAAGCTGCCGCGCGCCGTGGAGCAGGTCGAGATGGTGCATGCGCTCGAACGGGAACCACTGCCGCCGCATACGGTAACGGGTTTCGAGCAGCGGGATGTCGTAGGCCTTGCCGTTATAGGTGACCAGCACGTCGTACCAGCGCAGGAATTCGGCCAGCCCGGCGAGCATGGCGGTCTCTTCGTCATAGTCGCGCATGAAAAACAGGCGAACGCGGAAACCGCCGTCCTCGATCGTTCCCACCCCAACGAGGAAGGCGCAGGTACCGGTGCCACCGGCCAGACCGGTGGTCTCGGTATCGAGAAAGACCCAGCGCGCCGGGTCGTGGGCCGGAATTTTGTCGCGTGAAATCGCGGTGAGCAGTTCGGCCGGCATCTCGCCGAGTTGTGAAATTTCCATGCTGCCGTGGCGGTGATGGGCGGGATAAAAACGCTCGGATACGAAGTAGCGTCCCCACTGGTTTTCCATCACCTCACCGTCGAGCACCTTTTCGGCGTCGTAGCGCTCGGGCTGCTCGCCGGTGAAGAACGCTGGTCCGTCGAAGCCCCCGCCGGGAATGCCATCCTGATCCACGCATGTATCCGGGCCCGTCGGTTGCGGGTTCGGCTCCATGCGTCCGCCCTTGACGCGGCGGATCTGCTCCCGAAGACGTTCGAGATCGGATGGAAGGATCGGTTTCATGGATGGGTTTCAGGGATTCGCAACGGACGGCGCGGAAGGCGCGATCTTCCGCCGCTTACCCAATCTCGGCCAGCAGCCGGCGGGCCACTTCCTTGGCCTTCTCGCCGACATCACCGAGCGGACCGACGCACGAGGGACAACCCGCCTCGCAGGGACAACTCTCAAGCAGTCCGCGCGCCCGCTCGAAAAGTTCCCCGCGCATGCGGTAGAGCGGCTCACTCATGCCAATGCCGCCAGAAAAATTGTCATACAAATAGAGATTCGGCTCGAAGGCCGCCGGGGCGTTCTCCTCGTCATTTCCGATCGCCACGCCCAGATCACGCGGGTCGCACATGAGCAGCAGCGCGCCCACGGTGCGAAATACATTGGCCAACCCGCTGAGTCCGCCCTTTTTTTCTTCACTTGTGTATTCGGTAATCCTGGCCAGAAACTCCTGAGGGAAGCGCGGCCAAAAGGCCGTGGTATGCATCTCCTGCTCGGGCATGGAAAGCGTGCCGGCTCCCACATTTTCATTCGTGTAGAACTTGATCTTCTTGAATCCGACAATCTGGCGGTTGACGCGGACTTCGCCATGGCTGCAAACAACCGGTCCCTCGGGCGCGGACTCAAACGTATCGAGCACTTTCACCTGCGTATAGTCGATCGCGTCGGTGTAGTAGTCGCATTCCACGCTTTTCACATACGCTTTGCGCTCGTCGTAGGCGAACCGCTCGACGTGATAGAGCTTGCCTTCGTGAAGGTAGATGGCCTTCTGGTGAAGCGTCGTCAGAGCGGAGCTGAAATCCACCTCCCCGATGACCCGCGGCTCGCCCGTCGTGTCGACCACGACGAAGTTGTCGCTTGTTACAGAGCGCAAACCGACGGCGTTGGCGGGATAGGACTCCGAGGTCCAATGCCAGGAATCGCCCGCGTGATGCAACACTCCGGTTTCCTTCAAGAATTCACAGAGATCGCCCGTCGGATGCGGGCCGAACTTCTCTCCGTCGCGTATCGGCAATTCAAAGGCCGCGCACTTGAGATGGCTGAGCAGAATCTCCAGATTGTCGGCATTGATCTGCGCGTGTTCAGGCGAGGCATCGAAGAAATAGCCGGGGTGCTCGACAATGTATTGATCCAGCGGCGCGCTCGAAGCTACCAGCACGGTGAGGGATAGCGACTGGCGCCGCCCGGCGCGCCCGGCCCGCTGCCAGGTCGAGGCGATGGTGCCCGGATAGCCGGCCATCACGATGGTGTCGAGCGAGCCGATATCGATGCCCAGTTCCAGGGCGCTTGTCGCCACCACGCCCAGGATCTCGCCGTCCCGCAACTGTTTCTCTATCGCGCGGCGCTCGCGCGGCAGATAGCCGCCGCGGTATCCGCGTACCGACCCAGGGGGCAGCGTGCCGCGCTCGCAGGCGTCCTTCAGATAGCGAACGAGAATCTCGGTCGCCAGACGGCTGTTTGCGAATACCAGCGTCTGCTGCCCGCGCTTGAGAAAACCCAGCGCCAGCCGCCGCGTCTCGGAAATGTAACTTCGCCGAATTCCCAGCTGACGGTTCACGACCGGCGGGTTGTAGAGGACGAAGTATTTTTCTCCGCTGGGCGCTCCGTTCGAGGTGATCTCCGAGACGGGTTGCTCGATTAACTTACCGGCGAGTTCGCCAGGATTGGCGATGGTCGCCGAGCAGCAGATGAATTGCGGCTTCGAGCCGTAGAAGTCACAGATGCGGCCAAGCCGCCGAAACAGGTTCGCCAAGTGGCTGCCGAAAACTCCGCGATAGGTGTGCAGCTCATCGACGACCACGTAGCGCAAGTTCTCGAAGAACCGCGCCCAGCGCGTATGGTGCGGCAGAACGCCGCTGTGCAGCATGTCGGGATTGGTGAGTACGATATTCGCTCGCTGCCGGATCGCCTTGCGGACATCTTGCGGCGTATCGCCGTCGTAGGTGAAGGCCGGCCAGTCGCCGCCGGCCGCCTCGATCAGGCTGCTGAGTTGCGCGAGCTGGTCTTCGGCCAGCGCCTTGGTCGGGAATAGATAGAGCGCGCATACACCCGGATCGGTGGCCAGGGCGTTGAGTACCGGGAGGTTGTAGCAGAGTGTCTTGCCGCTGGCGGTGGGCGTCGGAATGACGACGTTCTCACCAGCTTGGATGACGCGAAATGCCTCGGCCTGATGGCTGTAGAGTTTCGTGATGCCCCGCGCGGCGAGCACCCCGGCGATGGCTTTGTTGACACCGGCCGGCAGTTCGGCGTACTCAGCATCTTGGGCCGGCTGGTGGTGAATCGCCGTAATCGGCGAGCCCTCGCGCCGCTCGATCGCCTGGAGCTGCTCCACGGCCCGCTCAAGCGAGCGGTCTTGACGGACCAGCAGATTTGCTGACCGTGACTCGCTTGCCAGCGAGTCCACAAATGGAAGGGACAAATTCAATGCGGCCTCATTCTCCTTTTATTCGCCTAACTAGCTTAGCCGATTTCAGGGAGCAACGCAAGCCTTTGCGTCAAGAATGTCAGCGCCCAATGGAAATGGCCCCTCGTTCGAAGGAGAGGATCGTTGTCGCCGGGACTGTGGGAATGTGGGAATCGCGTTAGCGATTTCCAAGGGACGGTGGGAAGGGGGGGGACCTCTCGTTGCCCCCCCTCCCTGCTCGCTCTCTCGAGAGGCTTTGCACCTAACCGTCTCCCTGAGCCCGCTCAGCAGCTCGTTCGAGCGGCGGAAGCCGGGCCGATTCAGGGCGTTGGCGAGGCCAAAGAATGTTTGTTGGACGGAACGTTTGTTCCCGCCAGCCATCCTGCTGCGGTACAATTTCGTCAGGCTCAGTCGGGGCTATGGTCGGTCAAACTATTGCGTCCGGTGGCGCTGAAGTTTCTTTCGCCTCATCTGCTCAGTGACACCGAAGCCAAAGAGCGGTTCATCCGCGAAGCTCAGGCTGCCGCCGCGCTAAATCATCCGAATATCTGCACGGTCCATGAGATTGATGAGGCCGGCGGGCGAACGTTCATCGTGATGGCGTTCCTGGAAGGGGCCAGCCTGGACACGAAGATCGAGGCCGGACCGCTGAAGCTGGACGAGGCGCTCGACTTCGCCATCCAAACAGTGCAAGGTTTGCAGGCGGCGCACGGCAAAAAGATCGTTCATCGAGATATCAAGCCCGCCAATCTGATGGTCACGCCGCAGGGGGCCAAGCAATTGGTCACGATCATGGACTTCGGGCTGGCTCAGTTGGCGGACCGCTCGAAGCTCACCCAGGGGCCCACGGCGCTGGGCACGGTCTCCTATATGTCGCCCGAACAGGCGCAGGGGATGGAGCTGGATCACCGCACTGACCTTTGGGCGCTGGGAGCGGTGAGCTATGAGATGGTGACCGGGCAGCGGGCCTTCCAAGGCCACTACGATCAGGCGATCACGTATTCGATTCAGCACGAAGAGCCCGAACCCATGACGGCCTTGCGGACGGGCGTGCCGATGGAGCTGGAGTGGATCGCCGACAAGTGTTTGGTGAAAGACCGGGAGAGGCGCTACCAGCATACCGACGAGTTGCTGCTGGATCTGGAGACGCTCAAGAAGAAGATGGAGTCGGGCCGGTCGGCGATCTTGCGTACTGGAGTGGCGACCAGCACTCTTGCCGGTCCGGAAGAAAGAGCAGGACAAGCTGAGAGCTTGTCGCCACCGCATCCCCTGGCCAAGTATCGCGTGATCGAGGACTTGGAGGAAGGCGATGACAGCGTTCTCTATCGCGCCGAGGACACTCAGCTCAAGCGTTTAGTTGATGTACGGGTTGTGCCGCAGTCCTCGGCCCAGCGGATTGCACGCGTGCAGCGGCGCAAGCAAACGGTCGTGCTCGGCGCGGGTGCGCTAGGCGTGCTTCTCGCCCTGATCTTCGCATCTCTTTGGCTCTTCTCCCCGGCCCCGGTGGCCGAAGCTCCTCTGCGCCGTTTCGCCTTCACCCCCGAGTCTCTCCACAGCGGTCCGTACGGCCGGACGGTGATCTCTCCAGACGGCAAGCATATCGTCTACTTGGGGGCGGCGAGGAGCAGAAACTCTGGGTAAGGGATGTCGACCGCGAGCAGCCCCGCGAGGTGGCCGGAACCGAAAACGCCCGCCACCAAGGGCTGTTCTGGTCGCCCGACAGCCAGTTCATCGGCTTCGCTGCCGGCAACGAGCTGAAGAAAGTCTCGGTCCAGGGAGGTCCGGCAATCACGCTCTGCCCACTGCCCGGCACGATTTGGGAAGGAGGCGCGTGGAGCCCCGACGGCAGCTCCATCGTGTTCAGCGCGGGGAGCTCTCCCCCGGTGTTGCATGAGGTCCCCGCCCGAGGAGGAGAGCCGAAGCTGTTGTTCGAGCCCGAAACCTCGGAAAGGGGGTCCGCCAACATCCAGCCGCATTTCCTGCCGTCAGAATCCGGGCCGCGGAGCATCGTTTACAACGTGGGCAATTACACCGACCGGGAGATCGTCGTCAAGAACCTGGCGACCGGCGAGCGAGAAGTGCTGGCGGAAGGAGCTTTTCCCCGCTATTCCCCGAGCGGGCATATTCTCTACCAGACCGCTCCCTTGGCCCCCGGCCTGTGGGCCCTGCCCTTTTCCCTTGAGACCTTGAAACCCACCAGCGAAGCCTTCCCCATCGCCGAGAATGCCGGCGACCCGAGCGTAGCCGCGGACGGCACTCTGGTGTATGTTGACCTTTTGGGTGAGGGCCGGCAGCAACTGGTATGGCAGGACCGAGAGGGCAAGAAACTGGAGGTGATCGGCCAGCCCCAGGATGGCATTCGCTTCCCTGCTCTATCTCCCGATGGCCGCCATGTGGCGGTGATCGGTACCGAGAACAACAACGACGATGTCTGGGTGCACGAGGTGGGGCGCTCCCTCAAGAGACGCTTGACGTTTGATGCAGCGCCGGACGGACGGCCCATCTGGTCGCCTTCGGGAAAGGAGATCGCTTTTTGGTCCGCTCGCGGCCAAGGCGACGCTAACATCTACACACGGCCCGCGGACGGCACGGGCGAGCCGAGGTTGCTGGTGGACACGCCTTTGGAGGAGACACCCAACGACTGGTCCCCCGATGGAAAGTATCTGCTCTACGACGTTAGAGGTGAGGAAACCGGAATGGACCTCTGGTATCTGAAGCGCAAAGAGGACGGCAGCGGCTTTGAGCCGGTTTCCTTTTTGCAATCCTCTTTCAACGAAAGCGCGGTGAAGTTTTCAGCGGACGGCCGTTTTGTCGCCTATGTCTCGGACGAGTCGGGCCGGTTCGAAGTCTACGTCCGGCCGTTTCCCGGGGGTGATGGGAAATGGCAAGTCTCGGGTAACGGCGGGCGCCAGCCGCGCTGGAGCAAGGACGGCAAAGAGCTGTTTTACACGGAGGGTTACACGCTGATGGCCGTCGCGGTCGCGACGACCCCGAGTTTCACGAGCGGCGCGGTAACCCGCCTGTTCCAGGACGCCGATTTGTTGGGCGGTGACGATCCTCGCTATGACGTCTCCGGCGACGGCCGCCGCTTTGTACTGAGAGAGCCGGTCGCCGGCGCGGAAGAGAAACCCCCGTCCATCCACATCGTCCAGAACTGGTTCGCCGAGTTCCGCGGCCGGCAGCGAGAATAAGCGCTATGATTGGTCAAACTATTTCGCACTACAAGATCACCGAGAAACTCGGTGAAGGCGGGATGGGCGTCGTCTATAAGGCCGAGGATGTCAAGCTCAAACGTCCGGTGGAGCTGAAATTCCTCAAGGCCCACCTGCTGGGGGATTAAGAGATCAAGGCGCGTTTCTGGCGCGAGGCCGAAGCGGCGGCCTCTTTGAACCACCCCAACATCTGCACCGTCTATGAGATCGACGAGGTCCAAGGCAAGACGCTCATCGCCATGGCCTTCATCGAGGGAGAAGGCCTCGACAAGAAAATCGATGCCACGCCGTTGAAAATCAATCAGGCGCTGGACATCGCGATCCAAATCGCTCAGGGTCTTCGGGCCGCTCACGGCAAACAGATTACGCATCGCGACATCAAGCCCGCCAACGTGATGGTCGGCAGCGACGGACATGCCACCATCATGGACTTCGGCTTGGCCCTGCTGGCCAACCGCTCGAAGCTCACCAAGATGGACACGACCATGGGCACGGTCGCCTACATGTCGCCCGAGCAAGCCGAAGGCGCCGGAACCGACTATCGCACCGATGTCTGGGCGCTGGGAGCGGTGATTTACGAGATGGTCACAGGTCAGAGGGCCTTCCAAGGCGACTACGATCAGGCGATCACCTATTCGATTCTGCACGAAGAGCCCGAGCCGATGACGGCGCTGCGGACGGGCGTGCCGATGGAGCTGGAACGGATCACCAGCAAGTGTTTGGTGAAGCACCGCGAGAAACGCTACCAGTCGGTGGCCGATCTGCTGCTCGACCTGGAGACGCTGCGCGAGAAACAAAAGTCCGGCACAGCAACGATCCTGCGCACCGGAGTGGCGACCGGCACTCTTGCCGGTCCGGAAGAAAGAGCAGGACAAGCTGAGAGCTTGTCACCACCGCACCCCTTGGCCAAGTATCGCGTGATCGAGGACTTGGAGGAAGGCGATGACAGCGTTCTCTATCGCGCCGAAGACACTCAGCTTAAGCGTTTAGTTGAGGTGCGGGTTGTGCCGCAGTCCTCGACCCAGCGGATTGAGCGGCAGCAGCGACGGAAGCAAACGGCGCTACTCGGGGTCGCGGCCCTGAGTGTGCTGTTTGGTCTGATCTTCGCGTTTCTGTGGCTGTTCTCCCCGGCCCCTGTGGCCGAAATTCCCCTGCGCCGCTTCGCCATTGCGCCGCCGGTAAGCGTAGAAACGGACGTATGGGGAGGTGGGATGTACGACAACTCTATCGCGATTTCACCCAACGCAAGGCACATCGCCTTTGTCGAGGCCGGCGGGCAAGGAAGGCTGTGGGTTCAGGATCTGGACCAGGAGCAGTCGCGCGTGATCGAGGGCGCCAAAGGGGCAAGAAGTCCTTTCTGGTCGCCGGACAGCACTTTCATCGGCTTTGCCGCCGGGGGAGAAGTCAAAAAGGTCTCCGTTCGAGGCGGTCTGGCCAGCCGGGTTTGTGAGTTGCCCGACGAGCATTTCCACGGAGGAACCTGGAGTCCCGACGGCGAGGTGATCGTCTTCAGCTCCGGCCCTCAAGGCCAACAGCACAGCCTCTACCACGTCCCCGCGCGCGGCGGTACGCCCGGCCTTCTGCCGGCTGCGGAGGATTTGGATCAAGCTTCAGAAGGGCCTGCTAGGTATCCGGCCTGGTCCCATTTCCTGCCCTCGGAAGCCGGGGCTCGCGTCCTGGTGTTCACATTCGGAACCCTGACCGAACACACCATGGTAGTCCAGGATCTGGAAACCGGGCAGAGAGAGCTTCTGGGGCCCGGTGCGGCTCCTGTCTATTCCCACAGCGGCCATCTGTTATATGCGACAAATCCACTAAGCAACGATCTCTGGGCGCTGCCCTTTTCTTTGGAGACGCTAAGGGCTACCGGGGAGGCCTTCCCTGTTTCAGAGAACAGCCGTTACGCTACGGTGGCAGCGGATGAAACGCTGGTTTACCTCGACATGTTCGGCTCCTCGGGGCAACAGCAACTGGTTTGGGTTGACCGTGATGGCAAGAAAGTTGCAGAGATCGGTCAAGCACAGGACGGAATACTTATGGCGGCACTCTCCCCCGATGGCCGCTGGGCGGCGGTGGCGGTGGCGGAGGGCTCCAGTCCGGACGTGTGGGTTTGGGATCTTGCCCGGGGGGTCAGCACACGTTTGAGCACCGCCCCGGAATTCGACGCTCTCCCGGTGTGGTCGCCCGCGGGCGACGAGGTAGCGTTTGGGTCCCTTCGGGCGGGCAATCTCGATATCTATCTCCGGCGGGCCGACGGCAGCGGGGAGGAGCAGGCGGTGGCGGCTACGTCTGAAAACGAGTGGCCATCCGACTGGTCCAGGGATGGGAAGTATCTTCTCTACGATCAATCCGACCCCGAAACCGGGCGTGATCTCTGGTACCTGGAGCGCGGCGAGGACGGCAGCGGCTGGGAGCCGCACCCGTTCTTGCAAGAACCCTCGTTGCAAGCTGCGCCCAAATTCTCACCCAATGGCCGGTATGTGGCCTACATCTCGGACGAATCAGGGCAGCCAGAAGTCTATGTACAGCCGTTTCCCGAGGGTGGGCGCAAGGTGACGGTGTCGAACAGCGGCGGGAGCCAGGTGCGCTGGAGCCGGGACGGGAAAGAACTCTTCTATGCGGAAGGGGAGAGACTCATGGTGGTGGCGGTTTCGACGGAAGGGGAGTTCTCGGCCGGCTTGCCGACGGAGCTGTTCGAGCATGCGGGACTGCGGACGGTCCTTAACTACCCGAACTACGATGTATCGCTGGATGGGCGAAGGTTCATTTTGCCCGAGCCGGTCGGCTACGACGAAACCGAAGCCCCTCGGGCGACGATACGCGTCGTCGAAAACTGGTTCGCCGAGTTCAAAGACCAGCAAGAGCAGTAGCCGCCCTCACCACAACCGAAGCCACAAGAACCAAAGAAGCAGGCACTCCGGCTTCACCAAGCGTCCCGCTGGGAGATATCCCCGCCGAATTGCTGTGCGCCGGTTGGAATTGCTAGAATCTCGTTCCTATAGCATTTTCACTGATGACATAGCCCGTATCCGAAGATGCCGCAGCAGAGATGGGATGAGAAGGCCGCCTCAATGCTGCATGCAAGGGCGGCATTTGCGCAGTCGATCGGAGAAGTCCGCGAGGGCGCCCAGGCCTGGCGGGAAGACTGGCGCCACGACGGCGGTTTCTGGGAGAAGGTGCGAGAGAAGTTTCTTCTCGAAAGTCGTAGCCTGCCCCCGAGTTTCCTGTCCCCGACTTTCCCCAATCGGAAACTCCAGTTAGAATCTCTCAGGACGGCGGGCAAGGCGGCCGGATAAGCGCAGCGGCGTTCAGACGGTTGCCTGATTCTTCCAAGATTAACCGCTCCACCCGGCTCCAGACTTCGGGATCATAACTGATGTAAGTGTGTGCGACCCGCATCAGCTTCTTGAACCAGTTGATATGCGATATGTCGATTTTGCGTTTGCTATAGTCCACCCGGCAGTCGACTACGATCATGGTTCGCTCGGGGTCCTCCGCGCGGATGGGACCCTCTCCTCGAATCACGATGCCGTTCTTCTGGTAGAAATTCGCGGTCCGGCGCACATTGGGCGGGATCACGCCGTCGGCCCAGCCCACGCTGTCAATCTGAATCGTCAACAGCACCGGGATGTTCAGGTTGTGCAGGTCTCGCGCAAGCTTGACCGTGGCCGCGCCCCCGAAGCTCAGACCATAGACCACGATGCGCGCGGAAGCCCCTTCCTGGGAGTCAACGACTCCGTTTCGATCCCGGTCGAAAGCACGATGGATCAATTCCACGGCCAGGGGGCGTCTGTCGTTTTCGAGAGTTTCCACGTGCAAGCCGCGAACCCGCAGCGAACGCAGCCTGAGAGCGAGTTTGCGAGGAGATCGTTCCTCGTTATCCCACGACTCTCGGCCTCCCAGGAATCCGATCACCAAGGTTTCGCCCAGGCCGATCGGGGTCTTCGTGAGGAAGTCTTCCCAGGTCTGGCCCTCAGCAGGCGGCAAAGAGAAACTGACAAGGAGAAGCGCCGCGGGCACACGGAAGGCTTCAAGCAGCCTCGTCACATAGCACAGCATAGCGTCTCACGCGGGTGGCACGGCCACAGACCTGACGCTGGTGGGTGAGCCATACTCCGGCCCACTTGAGGAAGGAGCCAGCTTCGGAAATACACCAAGGGAGTGCGGGCGGGCCGCGCCGCAATCCCTTTCTGGGAAAATAAAGTGAGAATGAATAATCCAGGAGAAGACAGATGACAAATACTCCAAGGCCGCAATGGTCGCGGCGTGGCTTCTTTCAGAGCTTCGTGGGTGGACCGGCCGCGGCCGCCTCCATGCTGCATGCAAGGGCGGCATTTGCGCAGTCGATCGGAGAAGTCCGCGAGGGCACCCAGGCCTGGCGGGAAGACTGGCGCCACGACGGCGGTTTCTGGGAGAAGGTGCGAGAGAAGTTTCTTCTCGAGAAGGGCTTCACGTACATGAACAACGGCACGCTGGGCCCGACACCCAGACCGGTCTACGAAGCGATGGTGGAATACTGGCGGCTGATGGCTGTCAATCCCCATGAAAACAGCGCAATCTTCCAGAACGGGGTGGAGCAGACCCGCGCCAAGGCGGCCGACTTCCTCGGCGCCACGGTGGATGAGATCTCCATCACCCGCAACACGACCGAGGGAAACACGATCCTGTGCCAGGGCCTGGACCTGAAACAAGGGGACGAAATTCTCATCACCGCCTACGAACATTCGAGCAACCGCGAGACTTGGAGGCGGCAGAGCAAACGCTACGGACTCGTCGTCAAACAGGTGAAGTTTCCTATACCGCCGGATGACCCTGCTGTGATTCTCAATGCTTTCGAGGATGCGATCACTCCGCGGACACGGGTGATGCATTTCGCGAATCCGCTAGGGAGCACAGGTTGCTTTCTTCCGGTCAAAGAACTCGCGGTCCTGGCGCATAGCAAGAATATCCTCTGCTTTGTCGATGGCGCCCATTGCACGGGCCATGTGATCTTCAGCCTGCAAGATTGGGGTGTTGACGGCTTCGCCTGCAACGCGCACAAATGGCTGACCGGACCGGCGGGGTCGGGGCTGCTGTTCGTCAAACAGGAGGTGCAAGAGAGAATTTGGCCGAACATCAGCATCCTTCCCTGGGACAGGCCGCCCAAGGGCGCCCGCAAGTACAACCTCAGCGTAGGACGACGCCCTTGGCCCGTGGTGGCGGCACTGGAAGACACGCTGGACTTCCAAAATGCCGTCGGACGCGAGCGCATCGAGCAGAGAACCCGCGGTTTAGGGACCTACCTGAGGCGCAAGGCGGCCGAAATCCCCGGGGTGCGGATTTACACGCCCACGGCCCCCGCCATGTCGGCTGGCATCACGAGCATCGGAATCGAGAAGGTTTCTGGGCGCAGACTGAAAGAATACCTGCGACAAAGATACGACATCTATGTACCGGGAGGCAGCCGCAGTCCGGGTGGCCGTGTTCGCATCTCGACGCACTACTACAACACCTTCGAGCAGGTGGACCTAGTGCTCAAAGCGCTCAGCGAGTTGTCTTCAGGAGCGGCATAAACTTGGAGAGGGACGCCAGAGAGGCCGTCAACAGAAAAAGTCGCCGCGTCTTCTGATGGGCTCGAATAGTTCGCATGCGTTATCAAACGCGGATCGCGGCCCCATTCCGTTCCCCCCATTCAGCGCCTCCATTCAGTGCCGTCGTTGTTTCCGTTCCGCGTGCTCCACAACGGCCTGAACCAAATGAGGCGGAATGAACGTGATGCCCATGCGGTCGCCGAGAACGATGTCGCCCGGCATGACCGTCACGCCGCCGATGCGAGTCGGAGTATTGAGTCCGGTCAGGATGGCGTTGCCCCGCACGCCAGGGTGATAGCCCCGGCTGAAAACAATCGTGTTCATGGGATAGACGCCATCGAGATCTCGAAATGATCCATCGACAATAAACCCGTTGCCGGTCGCCAAGAACATGCTGAAGATCAAGTTGTCGCCGCCGAAGGTGCCTTCCTCGATTCTCCCCATCACGTCCACAACCGGCACGTCGCCGGGACCGAACATCTCCATGACACGCTGGGTCACCGGCGTGGGAATCTCTTCCTCGTTGCGCGCCGCTTCCACGTCGCCTAGAATCAATTTTTCCAAATCAGGCCGCGAGGGCATGAACTGCACGGTGAACGCCCGGCCGATCAGCTTCTGCTCGGGATGCACAATGGCCCAACCGTCCTCCCACTGATTGGGGTATCCCGCCCGGCGCAACAGCTCGGCCGCCGATGTCGACGAGGCGGCCTCGAGACGTTTCAGCCAATAGCCGGGCACGTGCGGCCGTCCGTCGACCGAGCGGCTGTAGGGATTCAGATGGGTGTACTTGATGAGCTGTTCTCTCGAAAACCCGTCAAATTGCGCCGACAAAGGCGCGACGGCGAGAGCCGCGAGCATGAGAAGCAGAGGCGGTCTGTAGGACATGGCTGGCATCGCCGGTCGGAGTTCGGAGGCCGGGACGGGCCTATTCGATTCCCAACTCCTTTTTCTTCTTCGCCAGCCATGCCTCGTACTCTGCCTTGAGTTTCGGATCTTTCGGCCTCGGGTAAAGCTCGCTCGACTTGTACCTGCCGGTGGCGAACTTGCCCTTGGTCCAGATGTCGTGCAGCTCGGTAATCTTGGCGCTCTTGTAGACCGACTCCACCAACTCCGGCGGCACGAAGGTCAGACCTTCACGGTCGCCGATCACCAGATCTCCCGGCATCACGGTGGTATTGCCGACCCGAATCGGCACGTTCACGCCGGTAAGCATCACATTACCCAGCGCCGAGACATGGAAACCGCGAACGTAGACCGGAATGTTCTGCGGATGGATGCCGTCGAGGTCGCGCACTCCGCCGTCGATCACGAAACCATTGCCCGTCGCCGAGTGAATCGACGCCGCGAGGTTGTCTCCGGCGAACGTGCCCTGGTCGATTTTCCCAAACAGATCGACAATCAGAACATCGCCGGGCCGCAGCAGGTTGATCACCCGCTGGTTATGGCTCACCTTCGTCTCGCCGCGGTTGTTGTCGCCTTCGATGACATCGCTCAGGTCCGAACGCAGGGGCATGAACTGCGCCGTGAACACTCGTCCGATGAGCTTCTTTTCCGGATGAACAATCTGCCAGCCGCCGGACCATTGGTTGTGATAGCCCGCGCCCCGCATCGGCCCCCAGACCATTTCCGACGAAGCCGCCCGCAGGCCATCAATGTATTTCTGAGGCACCTTCGGACGCCCGTCGTCGAAACGGCCAAACGGATTGTTCGCCGTGTACTTGATGAGCTGCTGCTTGCCGAAACCATCAAGCTGCGCCCAGGCTGGAGCGGCGAAAATCAGTAGCATCAGACCAAATCGTTTCATGCCGAAGAATGTAGCACAGTGACAACAGCACGCGGGGGGGCGGCAGGCGGCGCGCGGGTCTTGGTCACAGTCCGGGAAGCGATCTGCTGAATCCGGTATAATGCCCTCGGGAAAAAGCCGCAAGAAAACCGAAAGAAAAAGAGGTCGGAATGACAAGCAGCTGGACACGCCGCGAGATTCTCACCGCAATCGCTTCCCCGATGGTTCTCGAGGCCCTGCCGCCGCGCGCGGTTGCGGGCAAGACCATGCGGGGAGCGTTCATCATCACCGCAACGCCTTATACCGAGGCGAAGAAAGTTGACTTCGAGGACCTGGCGGGCGAGGTGGATTTTCTCGATCGCTGCGGCGTGCAGGGCATGGTCTGGCCTCAGTTCGCCAGCGAGTACCCCTACCTCACCAAGGACGAGCGGTTCGAGGGCATGGAAGTGCTCGCCAAAGCGGCCAAGGGGAAGAAGCTCGCGCTCGTGCTCGGCGTCCAGGCCGCCAACACCAGCGAGATGCTCGCGTTCGCGCGGCACGCCGAAAAAGTCGAACCCGACGCCGTCATCGCCATGCCTCCCAAAGAGGCCGCTTCGCTCGACGACTTCCGCGATTACTACCGCGCCCTGTGCAAGCTCGCCAAGCGGCCCGTATTCATCCAGACGACCGGAGGCGCCAAAGGCATCGAACCCACCGTGGAGTTCATTGTCGAACTGGCCAGGGAGTTTCCCAATTTCGGCTACATCAAGGAAGAGTACAAACCCAGCCTCCCCCGCATGCTCACGCTGGCCAAACACCGTCCCGGCCCCATCAAGAGTATTTTTGGAGGAGCCGCCGGCCGTGCCTGGCCCTACGAGATGCGCTACGGACTCGACGGCACGATGCCCGGCGCCATGTACGCCGATGTCTACGCCACCCTCTGGGAGCTGCACCTGAGGGGCGAGCGCGACCAGCTTCGCGAAGTCTTCAGCAAGCTCATGCTGATGATCAACCTTGACGCGCACATTCCCGGCGTCCGCAACTATGTCTTCAAGCGGCGGGGCATTTTCAAAACCAGCATCTCGCGAAAAGCCGACTATACCTGGTCCAGAGAGGCCGTCGAGGAGATCGAACACAACCTCGCCGGACTGGCTCCCTATCTGAAAATCAAGCTGCCCTCCTAAGCGGCGACGCGAAGCGTTCGATGCCCGTGAACGCCGGTGTCCCGGTTTCCTCCTTGCTACGGGGCGGGTGGGTGATTCCAGCCACAGGCTTTCATCATGATGTGGAAGATCTGGGTGTTCTCGATAAAGCCCTGGACCGCGTCCGAGCCCGGGCCTTCGGCCATCAGGGGCACCTGTTCGGCCGTGTGGTTTCCGCCGATCTCGATTGAGTCTAGGATTTCCTTTGTGCGGCCTTTGCCGCGGAGCATGCGGAGATCGTAGGAGTGATCGGCGGTGACCAGCAGCAGCGTTGGTGTCGCCCTCAAGCGGTCCGCGGTTTCGCGGATGATCTGGTCCATGCGGATCACCCCGTCCAGGGTCTTGGCGGGCTCGCGGAAATGATTGTTGGATTCCACCATCAAGAAGAAACCGTTGGGGTTACGGCTCAAGATGTCGATTGCCAGCTTGACCGCTGGCAGCAGGTCGAAGTCCGATTGATGCGCTACGTTGAACAGACCGACTACCCGGGAGGCGCTGCTGGGAACCTCGGCCAATTGGGCGGGGTCGTCCAAATAGACATACCCGGCGTATTTCACCCGGGCGGGCACATCGAGACCGATTTCAGCGGCGCTCTTGAAGAGGCGCTCGCGGCCCGTGCCGATGAGGACATCCACGCCGTCGCCAAACCGGGGCGCAAGGAACTGTTCGAAGGTCCGGCCCCATTCGTCGCGTTCGTTGCTGTGGGCGTAGCAGGCGGCGGGCGTGGCATCGGTTGCTCCGCTGTTGGTAACGATGCCAGTCGAGAGGCCTCGCTCTTCGGCGTATTCCAGGATCGTCTTGAGGGTCTGGCCATCCTTGGAGCCTCGCACCGCATCGGAAGCCTGTGAGACGACGCCGTTGTGGGTCTTCTCGCCTGTAACGATGGCCGTCATGCCGGCGGCGGAATCGGAAACCCACCTCGAGGCCGAAGATGTATCGGACAGGGCGAGATGCGGCATCTGGTGCAGGTAGAGGCCCTGCGAGCCGCCGGTAGCGCGCACGCTAGCCGCATGCAGCGAAGCCAGCCCGGTACCGTCACCGAGGAACAGGACCACGTTTTTGGCGCGAGCGGTTGGTGGTGGCGAGCAGGCGGCCGATAGGGCGCCGGTGACAAGCAGAGCTAATAGTAAGTTGATGTGCGAAGGCTGGCTGGAAGGCCGATTGGGAGTGGAGATCGTTGGGAGCATATGAGGCGGGCACCACGAGAAGCCTAAATTCTACCACGGAAGCGGGGTTGTTTGACGGGGCTGGATACGCCGTGCTTTTCCAGTCAGCGGTAACGAGTCCTGAGTTTCTTGGCTTCTCCTGAGGGGTCCACTCCACCCGTTGGCGGGTCCACAGGCGACGACGTTTCGCTGAAGTGAGGGTTCCGTTATTTCCCTGCTACGCCCGCGCTAGCTCATTCGCTTTGCTTGCCATCGCCCGGCGCCGTACTCGCCGAGGCCGACTTTGCCGGACATGAGGTCGCCGGATACCCGTCCGGTGAAGCGGTACCGCAAGGAAGTTCCTTCATAGCGAGCCGAACTGCGGATGTCGATTTGCGAGCCGCTCACCCGGCCGCTGACCGGTCCGCTGGCAATCCGGCCGATGTGCTCGCCGCTTACCTGGCTCTGCCGCATTGCGAGGAAGAACTTGTGGCGGGCGGAACCCACTGAGTATTCGATCCGCACGTCCCAGTGACCTGACACGTTGACCGCGGCCGGCGGATCTTCCGGCGGGGGTAGTTTAGGTCCCGGGGCGTTGCTGAAGATCTCGTAGAGTCTTTCGGCGACAAGGGTCTCATCACCGGCATAGAGCGCCGCCGCCCGGATGCCGAGGGAATGCCCCGCCCCTCCCGCATGGGCTCTGATGCGCGGCTTTCCGGTCAACAGCAGCTCGTTGACCTCTCCCGAGGTCAGCCCGATCCGCCGCGGGTCCCAATCGATGCTCATGCGAACGTAGTTGCCTTCGATCTCGCCTTCGGTAATCCGGCCGGTGACGCCGCTAACTTGCGAGACGCGGTGGATGATGTGGCGGTACCAAGTGCGCCACAGCTCGTCCTCTTGGGACCGGTCGGGCTTGCTGGCAAGAGCTTCCACGGCCGCAAGCAGCCCCATGATCTCTTCCTTGCTGACCTTCATGGCGCGAGCGAAGGTGTGGTGAGGAGCACTGTTGATGAATGCGGCAGCGATGAGGTCCTTTCGCCCCAGCAACAGCCCTGCGGTCTGAGGACCTCTGACGATCTTTCCGCCGCTGTAGGCCACAAGATCGACGCCGCGGCGCAGGAACGGATTCGGCCGATGCGGGGTGCCGTCGGCTGCGTCCATCAGCACCGGAACCCCGCGTCCGTGGGCTGCCGCGACGTACTGCTCAAGAGAGAACGGGTTGCCCTTTTCGCCCATGTGGATCAGCCCGGCAGCCATGGCCGTCTTGGGACCGAAAGCCTTTTGAAGGTCCTCCGCCGTGGTCACTTCAATGATGTGCACCCCCACGGAGCGAATCGCCTGGTCGTAAACGATGCGAGACCAACTCGGGATCACCACCTCATTCTTGAGGCCTCGCGTGTCGGGCACCTGCTGGATCTTCTCGGGGTCGCCGCCGGCGACGCAGGCGAGAGTGGCGCAGGTAACAGCGCCCGCCGCCCCGGAGCTGACATGAGCCGCTTCGGCATCGAGCAACTCAGCGATCCGCGGGCCCACTGCCGACATGAGTTCGTCGAGGTTGACGTGATAGTACGCAGCCTGGCGGATGGCTTCGATGACTTCCGGCCGTTGCGCCGACCCGCCGTGAATTGTGGTTATCGCCGTGCAGTTGATGTAGGGCTTCGCGCCGAATCTCGTATAGACTTCGGGCCCGCCACCGCGCAGCGGCAAACCCGTCCGTGGATCGGCAGGCGGATTGGAGGCCGCCGCAAATCCCAAAAGCTCACGGCGCGCGCTTCTCCTCATCGCACATAGGGTATCAGATTCTCGCGGACGGCACGGGGTATTTGGGCGGCACGGGGTATTTCGAGCAGCACGAAGTTCCAGATTCTTTCAGGCCGCTTTAGCCGGCGGTCGCAAACCCATGCTGAAGGCGGTGATGGGGACCGTCGAAATGCTTGCTCGACTTGAATAACTCATGCCGGCCGTCGCCCGCGTCCGCGGCCGCCATCTGGACCAACTCTCCTTTGTCGCTATCGGACATTGCCTGGAAGTTGCGGGCGATTCGCAGATCCTGCTCCAAATCTTCCATCGACCGGATGCCGACACAAAGACTGGAGATGGGCAGGCTCAGCGCATAACGGATGCACTGCTCGGCCGTGATGCTCGTTTCGCTCGGGATGCGGCCCTTGGGGTAGTCGGGCGAGCCGCCCAGGCTCTTCATCCCGATCACGCCGACATTCTTGTTGAGGCAGACCGGCACGACTTCCTTCTGGAAACTACGGTAGTGCGCGTCCATCACATTGATGGGCATCTGCGCCGTGTCCCAGTCATAGGGCTTGGCCAGCATCTTGAGGTGGATCAGCGGATCCTTGTGGCCGGTGAAACCGATAAAGCGCACCTTGCCTTCCTTCTTAGCTTCGAGAGCCGCCCGGAGCCCGCCCTTTTCGAACACCCAGTCGGGATCGTTGTCGTAGACCATCTCGTGGAACTGCCACAAGTCGACGTAGTCGGTTTTCAAGCGGCGCAGGCTGTCTTCGAGACAGCGCTTGCTGCCCTGGTAGTCCCGCTCGCAGTTCTTCGTCATCAGGAAGACTTTCTTGCGGTGGCCGCCCGATGCGAGCGCCGCGCCCATCACCCGTTCGGAGCCGCCGTTGTGATAGTCCCAGGCGTTATCGAAGAAGTTGATGCCCTCATCGATCGCCCGGTGCATGATGCGGTGGGCTTCGTTCTTGTCTTCGACAGCGCCGATGTGCCAGCCGCCGAGACAGATGATCGAGACCTGCTCGTTGGTGCGGCCGAGTTTCGCGGTTGGTATGCCGTCACCGCTCGATCGCTGCGCCAGAGCGCGTTGTGCCAGCGACGCTGCTACCGCACTGCCGAAGAGACCACGAAAGAAATCACGCCTGGAGCCGTTGCCGGTCATGTTCGTCACCTCGCGGGAAATGTTGATCCCATTTTACATGAGCGCGGCTGGTTCGGCCACTGGAGTCCCGCGATCCTCCACGGCGAGTAAGGAGCGCTCACGAACCACCCAAGTATTGCGCGGCTTGTGGCAGAGTATCGAGCAAGATTGCCCGGATATCCACGCGATCAGCAGCGGACAAGTGGCTGAAGCGGTCGCTTTCGTCACGACCCGTCAAGATCTCATCGAGCCGCTTGTAGACGTAGTCCTTGACTTGCTCTGGAAGTTCACGAAAGGCCTCAGAGTAAATGAGAAAACTGCACGGGTAGCGAAACAGCCTTGTCGTCAGATCCAGATCCCGCAAAGACCGGCCCTTGGCATCGCCGAGACCCTGCCTCTGGAAATCCTCGGCGAACGAGGTTGGACCCTCGACAGGGCCCGGGAGCGGCGTCTCACCGGAAAGCAGCAGATGGCGCACGAGACGCTCGCTGGGCCCTTCGATGCGCCGGCGAACGGAAGCCAGTAAGTCTTCGGAAGGATCACCCATGATGCGGATCATGTCGTCGCGATAGGCGAGGGCCTTGCGCGCCTCAATGTTGGCGAACGCGATGCGATTGTGCATCTGGGTCTGATGAGCCAAAACAATGTGCGCGACGATGTCGCTGTGCGGAGTCAGATAAGCCTCGACACTAAAGCGGCCGGCCAGATCAGTCACAGTCGAGCCAGCCCCCTTCTCGAACTCCGGCGCCTGACTGGGACTAGCGAGCGTCGCGTTTCCGCGGTGGGTGCCCTTCACTCTGCCGGTGACATACCAACCACCGAAACGCTCGGAGATCTCGGTCGTGTGATCAACGTTCGTTGTCCCGAGCTGGAAATAGGGCATGCCGCCGGTACTGGGGTACACCGAGCGTGTGAGATGACCAGGAATGCCGAGGGTCCGTCCTGTTTCGTGGCATTGCAGGCAAGCCCCGTTGTCGGGAACAAAGCGGGGCTTTTCGGTCGGTTCTTGCGGCAGGGTGTAAAAGACGGCGCCGCCGGCGGGGTCGGCGACGGAGATTTCCATCAAGCGGCTTCCACGAACCCAGCCGACATAGATGTCATCGTTGAAATAGATGGCGCGGGGGAAGGAGGGCGAGATCAGCCGGAATTGGGCGCTGGTCTTCGAAAAGACAAGGACCTGCGATGAAGTGGGGATTTCCAGGGCTTCGAGGAGCGAGGGCAGGTATCCCAACTGGGAGTCATACTCGAGGCGGGCCTCACCGCGATCGATGCGGTCTTGGAAACGCGCAATCGGATCGAGCGCGCCGGTCGGCCGTTGCTGGGCGGAAGCGGACCCGAGAGCCATGAAGGCCCACAGGAGTAAGGCCAGGAAGCGGGCCGAGGGGGGAAACATACTCACGATATCTGCTCCTGATCTGCTCTGCTGCTGAGCTGCTCCTGGAATTGATA
This sequence comes from Bryobacterales bacterium, assembly GCA_965238045.1. Lineage (GTDB taxonomy): Bacteria > Acidobacteriota > Terriglobia > Bryobacterales > UBA6623 > CBDEGU01. Next base: position 249,773 of record CBDEGU010000010.1, read on the forward strand.
GTAATGAGTAGCGGGCGAGTTTGGCCGGCTCATTCCAGATCGCTTCGGGGTAGCGGGATTTTCTTGTTCTGGTTGGACGATGCTCGTGCTCTGTGGCTCGTGAAACCGGAAACCGCGGAAATCGGCGGAAATCGGGACGGCCTCGATTCTTGCAAAGTGCTGGGGTTTCCCGGTTTCCGTTGAATCCGAGCCGTGGATTGGCGTATACTCACCGTTGCCGGGATAGCCGAAATGGAAATCCCAGGATGGAAATCTTGGTTGCATAACACGGAATCGTGCTCATCCGCGATCTGATTCCCGCGCAACAATGACGCTACCTTCCCCCACCCGCCGCGCCTTCCTCGCCGCCCTGGCCTGCGCGCCCCTCGCCTGCTCCGAATCGCTCCCGCCCATCCGCCCAATCACCCGCGGACCCAACTTCCACTGGTTCGGCTACTACGACAAGCTGCAATTCGACCCCTCAAGCCGCTACGCCCTGGGCGTCGAAGGGACCTTCGAACACCGCCTGCCTACCGCTGATGACAAAATCGCCATCGGCATGGTCGACACCGAAGACGGCGACCGCTGGATCGCGCTCGGCGAATCCCGCGCCTGGAGCTGGCACCAGACCTCGATGCTTCAATGGCTGCCCAGTTCGGACCACGAAATCATCTGGAACGACCGCCTGGGCGATCACTTCGGCGCGCATATTGTCGATGTCAGAACCCGCAAGAAGCGCACGATTGATTCGCCCATCTACTGCCTCCACCCCGACGGACAATCCGCGCTCGCCAACGACTTCCGCCGCCTCTACGACGTCCGCCCCGAAACCGGCTACGCCGGCGTCCCCGACCCCAATGGTGATATCGCCGCGCCCGACAACGCCGGCATTTGGCGCGTCGAACTCGCCAGCGGTAAGCGCGAGTTGCTGCTCTCCTTCGCCGACGCCGCCAAGGTCGATGACGGAGTCTCCGACTGGACCGGCGCCAAGCACTGGTTCAACCACTTGCTCTACGCCCCCGGCGGTAAGCGTTTCGTCTTTCTTCACCGCTGGCGCAAACCCGGCCAGGGCCGCGGATTCACCACGCGCATGTTTACCGCCAACGCCGACGGCACAAAGCTGCGTCTGCTCGATGCCAGCGGGCGCACCTCGCACTTCATCTGGCGCGATGCCAGCCACCTGCTTGTCTGGACGCACCGCGAAAGCCATGGCCGCCGCTTCTACCTGTTTGAAGACGCCGACGGAGGCACGGTCGAGCCCGTCGCCCCCGATATCCTCACCCGCAACGGCCACTGCTCCTACTTGCCCGGCAACCGCTGGATTCTGAGCGACACCGGCCCCGACGACGATCGCCTGCAGCACCCCCTCCTGTTCGACACCAGAACCAACCGTCTCGTCCCGCTCGGGCACTTCCACTCGCCGCCCGAATACACCCGCGTCTGGCGCTGCGACACGACCCCCCGCTTCAGTCCCGACGGCAAGAAAGTGGTCTTCGATTCGCCCCACGGCGGCAACGGCCGGCAGATGTACCTCGTGGACGTCAGCGCGATCACCGGCGCCGTGTGAGCGACCGGAAACCGGGACAGCCTCGACATGTACCTATCATGGATGTCCCGGTTTCCGGTTAGTCGCTAGACCGACTTCCAGTCCGTCTTGAAGTCCAACTCGCGGACGAATCCAAACGTGTCAAGGCACCTCAGTCCAAGGTCAGCGCAGACATTCGGTATGTGGCGGTTTGCACGCTCTCTCTTGGGTTTCGACCTCTCTGTCGTTACCACGCACCGGTCCAATTGCATTGTCAGGGCATACGCGATCAGGAACGGGTCGCGGCCGATTTTTTCGACCTCGTCGTCCGTGAGATCAGATGCGTATCCTTGGTCGATAACGCGTGAGACAAGCGATACATCGGCCTCTTCATCCAGCAGAAGAGCCTCCCCGACTTCTTCCTGCTTCGCCCACTTCCCGAGGTCATCGGACCCCGTTTTGATTTCTTCGTATATCTCGACCGGGATCTTGACCAGATCTTCGAGGCCGTTGTGCTCAAGCCATTCCCAGAACTCAGGGACTCGCGCGATGGGGTAGTAGTCCCGGTTCGCGTCGATCAATACGTTGGCGTCTAGCAGATAGAGCAAAGGATTTTCCTACGCCGTCATCCTAGTTGTTCCGCTCCTGCCTTGCTGGAGGAGCACTTCCACCTGCTTAGGCTTAACGCCAAGCACTTTTCCTGCCTTGGTTGTTGTGATGGCGCCGGCGCTCACCATTCGCCCAACCAAATCAAGTAGAGCCGTTCCGACCCGATGTGCTCTCAGCACGTAGAAGCTTGGCCCCCCTTCCTGCTCACGGGCTCGCTCGCGCTGTTTGAGACGCTGTTGACTCCACAAGTCACGAAAAGAGGTGTTGAGACGCAACCACCTGTCCTGGCCAATGGTTCCAGCTCGATAGAGCCTGTACGCAACCATCGTGCTGCTCAGGTTGCGCTCCTTCGCGAAGTCGCTGATTCGCGCCTGGATCGCTTCCAAGCCGCTCGTATCGTTGAGCGAGAGTTGTTTAAGCTCGTTCGCCGACAAGAGGAACTCGCCAGCGACATCGTTACAGAATCGCTCGATTGTGATGCCAGCGCGCTCCCCGCTGACCCCTGTTTGCCCGAGCCAAAGGTGGGCGAGTTCATGGAGGAGGGTAAAGGACCACGCAGCTCGGGCATCCTGGTCGTTGATGACAACAAATGGAGCTACGTCGTCCGCCAACGCCAGACCCCGGAAAGTCTCAACTCCGATTGCGGAGTGGTAGCTTCCGAGGTTTCCGATGAGCAGGACGAACACACCCGCCTTCTCTGTACGATTACGGAGTAGCGCGAAGGCTTCCGCCGGAGACGGCTGCGCATATAGATCACCTCTGGTTGTCCCTAGGGTATTGCGAATCGACGAGACGACGGCCCGGACACCATCGGACATCGTCATGGACCCAACGAATGTGAGCAGCAAAGCCTCATCCTCGTCTTCCAATACCGCGCGGACCATGCTTTGGCGCGCGCGGACATCCCGGATCAAGGCGTCCACGAGCGCGTCGTCGGCTGCTGTGTGGTCGGCGGGCAGTGTGCGAAAGTCCTGTCCGCGGTCGCCGCGCCGGGGCTTGTTGGACATATAAAACGTTACAAGGGGGCGACGGTACTGCTTTGCCATGCGCAAAAGCATGGGCCGCGTCGGCGCATCCTCGCCTGCCTCTAGGGCGGCCAAGCGGCTGACGGCGGACGAGCCCCGGGCCGGCCGCAATTGAACCTTCTTAACAGCCTGCTCTGGCGTGAAGCCTGCTGTCTCACGAGCCCAACGAAGTATGTCTGGGTTGACGCTTGGCATTTGCTCTCGGACGGCGGCGCCCGTCAGAGCGCCTCGCCAACCGGATTATCGCTCATCTTGAGGACAACGTGCGTCTGCTCTCCTGCGCTAACTCGTGTTGGGGTGACCCACATTGAACCGGTTGTGGTCGCCAACGCACCCGCGATTCAGAGTCAAGGAAAACCCCGGGGGAACCCGGAGTGCGAGTTGCGAGCCGTGGCGACGGCGGCGATCTTTACAAACTACATGGGGTTTGATAGCATTCAGTGCGTAGGAGACTTACCTATGCGCTGCCCTCATTGTGAGTCCGAGCTGACAGAGGCACAAGTGAAGAGACTCTGGAGCGACCTGACACGCTCTCGAATACGCCACCCCAGTGGCGGTCCGAAGAACCCGGTCTGGCGCAAGCACAGCGACAAAGCGGGCTCCCGCTGCCGCTGTCAGACGTGCAACGACCGCCGGGCCACTCGAACTGACTAGTATATCGTTTCATTAAACTGTACTCATCTCAGACGCGCTCTCCAGCGGCTCGAACTTCCTCCAGCGGTGAACGACGGGGGCGGCGTTGATCTCCGCGATCCCCTGCAGGATTCGTTCTCGAAGTTCCTCCCAGGACTCCACCCGGATTCGCTTCAAAAAAGTGCGCGCCATCTTCCCGAACAGCGTCTCGACAATGTTCAGCCAGGATCCGTGGGTCGGCGTATGCACGTATTTGAAGCGGTTCGGACGCGTCGCCAAATAGTCCTTCGTCTCCTTGGAAACGTGGGAGGAATGATTATCCAAGATCAATCGGATCGTGCAGTGGGCCGGGTAGGATTGGTCCAGATCCTTGAGCAGTAAGATGAATTCCCGGCTGCGGTGGCGCCGCTCCACCCGCGCTGTCACCCGACCGTCGTGCAAGTCCAGCGCCGCCAGAATCGAGCAAGTTCCCAGACGTTTGTATTCGTAATCTCGAGCCACGCAGGGATGCCGCCCCGCAGTCGGCGGCAGGTCCGGAGCGGTGTTGGCGATCGCTTGCACGCCGGGCTTTTCGTCGACCGAAACCGTAATCACGCCCGGCGATGGGCCGCCCTCGCCCGCGCTTTCATTCTGCAAGGCCACCTCGCGGTAGACCAGCAGCACCTGCCGCATCTTGGACTCAAAATCCGGGTCGCGGCGCTGCAAGTAGTACTTCACCTTCTCCGGGTGAAGAGGTTGCTCGGCCAGAATCCGATGGACGGTCGCCTTGGCCGCTTGGGCCAAGGCCGGATAGCCCGCTTCCACGGCATGCTGGCGCACGTGCCGGGCGAGCGCGCCGCGGGTCCAGAGCTCGGCGGCGTAACCGAGTTGCTTGGGTTTGCTACAGGCCAAGTGCACCACCCAGGCCTTGGCCTCTTCGCTGATGCGGGGTTCCCGGGGACGATGATAGGCATCCTTGAGCGCCGCTTCCACCCCCATGGCCAGGGCTCGCTCGATCCATTTGCCAACGCTTTTGCGCGTCATCTTCACGGCCCGCATAATCTCGGCGATCGTCTCGCCGCAATGATAGCGCCACAGAATCTCGGCTCTCTGCACCTCCCGAGCCGGAGCCTTACGCGAACGACGCAGCCGCTGCAGATGTTGCGACTCTTCGGGCGTGAGAAGCAGTTGGGGACGCTTCGATTTTCCTGCCATGCATCCAGCCTAGCAGGAAACATCCTCGTATCGATATGTTTTAATGAAACGCTATACTAGGTACTAGTAGGTTCATTTTTCGCCAAACGGAGATTTGCACCTTTACAAACTCTATAGAGTTTGTTAGAATGGTGTGTATGAGAATATCTTCCCGAAAAACATTCTCATCCCACAAAACAATTAAGGAGCATCCCTTTTCCAATGAAACTTACTGATGAAGTTAAGGACTGGAAGAAGTACTGCTGGCAACGAAAAGAATTCGTTTTGTTCGATTCCGAAGGAGAACCTGTTGCCAAGGGCAAGGCAACGATTCGCTGTAACAAACGGCAGTCTCACGTGGTGATCGCCGGGATTAAGATTGGCCATAGTGGCCACCCGATTGGCTACCCAGCTAGCTATGGCAAACTCGGCCGGCTTCGCGCGTGCCCTTGGGAGTCGTTGCCGCCAGCCGACCGAGACGAAGTCGACCGGCGATTGCGCGACAGGGCAGCCACCAGGCTAATCGAGCAGTACCCGGGTGAGGCGGCAGATCTCCTGGGTGTGCCTCGCGGGAGACCTTTTTGGAAGCTGATCATAAGCAATCGCCGTATGTCTTCAGGTGACCAGAAAGCCTTCGTTGATTCTATTCGCGAGCATGAGCGTGCCGCCACAGTCGCGAGGCAGGCGGAGCAGGCCCGGATCCGAAGAGCGAAGGCACGTCGCGACCGTGCTCAAGGCATCGCCAGTCGCGACGCACAGCGATCAAGAATGGATCAGGCGTTCGGGAACGAAACCGCTGACGGCCGTCGCTTCAGCCAACGGTAGCCAACAATACCGCGTGCCTGACCAGAGGGCCGCGGCTGGTTGATGCTTGACCGAGAGCGCCAAGGCCGACGAGATCTGCTGCTTTGAAATCGTCTATGATCCTAGGAGCCTGTCCGAGTATTGGTCATTTTCTTCTTTGAGAAAAAACACAAGTGGGCGATAATGGTTTATGGGAAAAACTTACCGCCCCTACCTTCCCGAGCAAGAACTGCTGCTGCCTCCTAGTTTGCGCGATTGGCTGCCGGAAAGCCACCTCGTCTACTTCGTCAGCGACGTGGTCGATCAACTGGATTTGTCGGCGATCGAGAAGGTCTATGAAAAGGAGTGGCGCGGCCAGCCGCCTTACCATCCGCGGCTGATGGTGAAGCTGCTGCTCTACGGCTACTGCCTGGGGGTGCGTTCCTCGCGCAAGATCGCCGAGCGTCTGGTCGAGGACGTGCCTTTTCGGGTGTTGGCGGCCGGCAATCAGCCCGACTTCCGCACGATTTCCGACTTTCGCAAGATCCACCTGGAAGCGCTGCACCAGCTGTTCGAGCAGGTGTTGCGGCTGGCGCTGGAAGCCGGGGCGATGAAGCTGGGTCGGGTGGCGCTGGACGGCACGAAGATGAAAGCCAACGCCTCCAAGCACAAGGCCATGAGTTGGGGGCGGATGAAGCAAACCGAGCAGCAGATTGCCGCCGAGGTCCAACAGATGCTGACCGAAGCGGAGAGGGCCGATGCCGCCGAGGACGCCCGCTACGGGCCTGAGCAGACGGGCCAGGAGCTGCCCGAGGAGTTGCAGCGCCGCCAGACGCGGCTGGAAAAGATTCGGCAAGCCCAGAGAGCCCTAAAACAAAGGGCGCGCGACAAAGCGGCCGCCCAAGACCACTCAGCCGACGACGTCCGCAAAGCGAAGCCGCGCGACAAGGATCAGTACAACTTCAGCGATCCGGAATCGCGCATCATGAAAGGCGGCGACGGGTTCTTGCAGGCCTACAACGCGCAGGCGGCGGTGGAGGGGGTCTGTCAGTTGATCGTGGGGCAGACGGTGACGCAGGCGGCGAACGACAAACAACAACTGCAGCCGCTGCTCGAAGCGGTCGAGCAGCAGGCGGGGCAGCGGCCACAACAAGTGTTGGCCGACAGCGGCTATTGTTCGGAGCAGAATCTGCAATCTTTGGAATCGGCCGCCGCGCCGGAGAACAAGATTGAGGCTTACATCGCCACGAAGAAAGACAAGCACGGGGAGCGGCCACCGCCAGCGAAGCGCGGACCCTTGCGGCGGGGAGCAACGCGGCTGGAGCGGATGAAACGCAAATTGCAGACGCGGGCTGGAGCGAAGGTTTACGCCCAACGCAAGGGGATCGTCGAGCCGGTGTTTGGTCAGATCAAACAGGGGCGCGGGATGCGAGGGTTTCTCTTGCGCGGGTTGGAGAAGGTGCGCGGCGAATGGGCGTTGATTTGCCTGACGCACAACATATTGAAGATGCACACCCTCTGCCATGGATAGCAAGAAGGAAATGCGGTTCGAAGAGTTCGCGGAGGCTTCTGCGGGGCGCGAGAAACTGCTGCCAGGCGGTGTTTGTCCATCCCGCCCGACTTCGACCGCCCGAGCCCTGCCTTTGCCGAACGAGTAAATCTCCCGCCGGAAATTCAACCCAGCACCAAAACCGTGCCAAGCTGATACTCGGACGGACTCCTAGGCGACCCGGCGCTCCCAGTAGGCGGATCGAGCGATGTTCGTTTCGCGTGCCCTTGGCTTTGGCGTTCATGATGAGCGCTACATGTCTCGGTTGCCCTTGTCGCCGATGTTGAGCGTGAACTTGAAGTCCTTCTCCGGGGCGTCCTCAGGCCGCTCAGAGTAACCGCGCGATTTGCCCCTCGTCTTCAGGAAAAAGATGATCGCCGTCAGGTTGCCATCTTCAATCGCGGCCATCAGCTTCGACTCCGCGAAGTCCAGCGCGCTCTCGCGCGCCTCGGACAGCACCTCATCGAGATCCGGGTAGCGCTTGAGATATTCGTACACCGTTTTCCGGGAGCACGACAAGCTCCTGGCCGCCGTCTCGATCACGCCGTAGGCTTCCGTGAGCGCCTGCGCTACACGGGCCTCGGTGAACTTGGTTTGCCGACGATCCTTTTTTTGGTAGTGTCTCAGTTTGAATCCAGCAGCCCAATAATTTCTTCGAGCGACCAAACGTGATGCGAAACGCCCGCCTCCATCGCCGGAGTCACACGCAGGCTCTTGTGAATCCTCGCGAAGTTGTAGTACATGAAATGAATCGCGACCGCGTGAGCATGGTTCTGGATCTTCTTTGAGAATCCGTTGCTCAGGCGCGTGAAGCGGCGCATCGACATTCGCATCGTCAGGTTTTGGCGCTCGATGTAGCTGGTCGAGACGTGTTCCGGGTCAGGGTTGCCGATCTTCACTTCCCGCTTCGTTCCGTTGACCTTAGGCGGACTGTAGCGCGTCTCCGGCTCGCTTTCGTCCCTTCCGTAGATCTTCTGGAGCATCGCATAATCGATGTTGCTGCGAAACGCCTCATCGACTGCATCCAGGTAGACCCTGTGGCCGTCGGTGGTGAGTTGCACGCGCTCCGCAAGGCGCGGGGCTAGGTCCTGCATGAACTCCCACGCGCTGCCCGCGCCACGGTCACCGGTGAACCACGTCGGAATCAGCTTCGTGTCGGCACAAATAGCCGTCCACGTCCAGACATCACCGAATCCGAACTGGCCGCGCTTGTCCTCAGGGACGTTCTTTTGCTTCGCGTAGCAGAACGACCAAATTTCGTCACACTGAATCCGCTTGCAGGGCAGGTTTTGCATGACCTCATCCTGATACTTGGCGCAAACGACACCGAGGTCCACAAGCAGCTTCGTGACCGTGTTGATGGAGCAGCCCACCATCCGGGTCGTCGCCCGCAGGCTACAACCTTCTACGAGGGCTGATACGATCTGGACGCGCTTGGCTGTAGGCAGATTATTCATACTGACTATTATGCTTGAGAAGGACAACAGTGTCAAGATCTTTTTTTTCATACGGTTAGAGAATAAACTTCTTGTTTTTCAACCTCGGATGATGTATCATATCAGGAAGAGAAGACGGCGTTGGCGTTGGAGAACTAAAACACGATGCAACCATACAGAGTGTACTCTGAAACCATTGAGGCGGCTGGAGAACTTGCAGGACTGGGTCTGACGGAACAGATCTTGCTCGATGCTGTGACGGCTGGCCATGAAGCGGCTGCGGCCTCGACTCGGCACCACCCCGCCTCTCATTCAGGATTCGTTATGTGGTCAGAAACGACCAAGGCGCTCCGGGACCTTCTCACTCCCAAAGGTTGGGAAGCGGAGAACGTAAAGGGTCAACCTCTTGTGGTGAGTCCCGATGCGGCGGTCGCTATCACTGTTTCCGGTGGCAACGAAGCAACGGGATGCAAGGGGCGGCGGCCCAAGTCAAGTTGTACGAAGGGCTCAGTCACGGTCAACGCCGTTGCGTCCAACGTTCGGTGGATTCTGCCGGAACTAGAGCAGGCCGAGGTCAAACGCCTCCAGCGTCTAGACAAGCGGGATACCTGGATCTTGCTGGTCCACAGAGATGATCTAGTTGGCAAGACCCGTAGTGAGTTATCCCGACCCACACAAACCGATGGCAACGGTCGCATCGCGGACTGGTCCGACCGAATACTCCTTCCCGCGATTGATTACGGCGATACACCGACAGCCGTTGCCCGAGGCGGTAACGAGCCGAACCAGACCGGTGAAATCCGCGTTGAGATCAAGCGTAAGGCTTGAAGGGGTACGTCCAATGTTCAATCCACGACGGCTCTCACTCGCCCGAGAGCGCCGAGGTTTTACTAAGACTGAACTCGCGAGACGGCTAAAGGTATCCACGAGGACTGTGACGGCGTGGGAATCAGGAGAGTTCACTCCTTCAGCGACCGTTCTGAGGCGGTTATCTGGCGTGCTCGACTTTCCGGTCGAGTTCTTTGCCGGTGAGCATTTGGAAACCATCGCAACGGACACGGTCAGTTTCCGCTCGATGACGAAGATGACAGCGGCACAACGAGGCATGGCATTAGCGCAGGGTTGCTTGGCCGTCCACCTTGCTAAATGGCTCGATGAACGTTTTGAGTTACCAACATCATCTATCCCCGACCTTAGTCACGAAAGAGACGCTGAAGCTGCTGCTGAGACGCTTAGACAGTCTTGGGGCCTCGAACAGCTTTGTATCCAGAACATGATTCACTTTCTGGAGGCGAAGGGTGTACGGGTTTTCTCGCTCGGCATCCAGAGCAGGGAGGTTGATGCCTTCTCGACTTGGAAAGGCGAAACTCCCTTTGTCTTCTTGAACAGCTTCAAGTCCAGTGAGCACGGTCGTTTCGATGCAGCCCATGAGTTAGGCCACTTGGTGCTCCATAGGCATGCCGGTCCCAGCGGCCACGAAGCCGAGCGCCAAGCGAACAGATTCGCGGCTGCATTCCTCATGCCGCGAGGTGATGTCCTAGCGGAAGCGCCGCGAAGGGTCACGATCAACGGGCTAATTGGTCTGAAGTCTCGCTGGATTGTCTCACTCAGTGCTTTAACTCGCAGACTTCACGAAGTAGGCATCCTTAGCGACTGGCAGTATAGGAGCGCGTGTGTCGAGATCTCCAAGCGTGGCTATCGCACTCACGAGCCGCATGAGGCAGTTCGCGAACGCTCACTAGTCTTATCGGAGATGCTTAGCTATCTTTATCGAGAGGAGGGGGTGACGCGGGCAGCCATTGCCCGCGATCTCGCTATCAGTGTTCAGGAGTTAGAGGAAGCCCTTTTCGGGTTGGTGCTAACCGTTGTTTCTGGTGGGAGGCGGGGCGCACCAAGGGGACCAACACCAAGACTGGCTAGAGTCAAGTAAGCCAACGCTTCTCTGCAGCCTTCTTAGCGATCTTCCGACGCTCTTCGGCTGTCAGTTTGTTCGCGCGCGCCTTTCCGCCTTTCTGTCCACCGAGGCGACCACGGGCAACAGCTCTAGGGTCCTTGCCCTCGTTATCAGGCTCGTCCGCAACTTCACCCGCCGCGATATCAACGATCAGCTTGGCGCGTTCGTTTATGTCCCGTGGGCGCTTGGGCTTGCCGGGTCGGTTCGCCATCACCCATCATTGTTGCACGTCGGAGCCGACCGGCCCAGCGCTACTGGATTCAAACTGCGACACTACCCTTTTTTTTAGCTGTCACTTCTGTTACCTCCAATGTGCTGTGTCCAGCGTGCGCGGGTGGCCATGCTGGCGCTCTGACTGCGTTCGGCAGGGGTGAGCCTCGCGGCTGTGGCAAGCCCGCCGATGCGTCCCGCGATCTGTCTTGAGACTCTCATGGTTCTGCCGGCACAGGATCGCGCTGCGGCGATGTATGGCCGCCTTCCAGCAATTTGATCCTCCCCCTTAGATAGTCACTTACAGGCCCCGAAGAGCATTCACAAGCTGCTCTTTCTCCTGGTGTTCCTTTTCTTTGACTTGACTCAAAGCCCCCAAATCAAGCCGTGACTCCACCTCTTGTCTCAGCCGATCGGTCAGAACATCCATCGGCAACGCATCTAGCTCGACCGAGATGTCACCATATCGCGCAACGAATGCCGCACTGCGGGTGTCCTTCTTCTTGGTGAAGTCTGTGGGTAGCTTGTATCTGCCAACGTCGTCAAACGTCAGGGCGCATTTGACGATTGGCGGGCGACACTCGAAGAAGTCCAAACGCTCCTGAAGACTCCGCACCATGTCTTCTCCGCTCGGGTCGAAGTCCCCGAAGTAGAGTACAGATACTGGCTTCCGGCAGGCCATGAACCGGCGAGCAGCGTTCCGAATCGAGTCCCAGCCGTCAAATCCGCGACCAACGTTCAACGTCACGCCATATTCTTCAAGCACGTCTTCAAAGATGCCCGAGAGCGCATCTTTCTCCAACCATGCCTCAATGTACGCGGGCTGAGTGCTCCACACATTCCGCCGGTACGCTGATCTCACAGTTTCCGCGAAGTCACCCAGCCCATCCCACATTGAGACGGCGCGGGGACGACGAAGCCGGTCTTCAATCCACGCCCACGGAATCACTCCTTCTTGGCGGGCGTTCACAAGCGCCTTGCTGAGCGCTTGATATCGTCCCCGGTTGTTTTCTAGGACTTGTCTAGAAACAAGCTGGTAGTAGACTTGGCGTACTGTCATGGGGTGGTGCTCTGTCAGCACGAGCCTAGCCTCTTCGATCAAGCGGATCGTTTTGGCGTGCCTACTCATCAGTCGGTTTTCCCCTGCGTCGCTGGCTCTGCCTTCTCGGCGCGCTTGTTGCGCACACCACCTGCCGGGGGTGTGTCTAAAATGCCACACTCTACAGTCATCAGCTAGCCTCGAAACCGAACCGCGTCCAGGTGAGCGTGAAACTTCGCTCCTGGGCCGCGCGGTTCTTGAACTGGCGAATACAGATAGTGCGATCGGCCACCCGGTCAATTCGGCACGCGATATCCGGGGCCGCCTCGATTTCCGTCGCGCCCCGGAAGTTCTTCTCCGATCCCTTCCCGGTGTGGTGGAGCACAACAACCGTTGCGCCATTGCGAGCGAGAGCAACGAAGCTGTCCATCACCCGCGCCATTTCCGTGTTGTCGTTTTCGTTGCCGTGGTGAAACCGGATCAAGCTATCGAAGATCAGCAGGGGCCTGACGGCTTCCGCGTAGTCGAGCAGTTCCTTCGCCCCGATACCGACGAACGGGAGGGCGCACCAGCGCCCCCAATACCTGAGCTTCGGCGTGTCGGGAATACCGAGAATCTCCCGCCGATGGGCGATGAGGTTAGGGCCGTTCTCTTGGTCGACATAGAGCACTTCACGGGCCGCGCTGCCGCCCATCTGGGCAAAGGCCTGCCCGAGCGCTACGGCGCGTGCTAGGTCTAGCGCCAGCCAGCTCTTGTACGTTCCCGGTTTCCCCACGAACAGCACGAAGGACCCCACCGGAATGAACTCCTCAATGAGCCAGCTCACCGGCTCGTACTTGATATCCGCGAGCGTGGGAATGCGGGACCACCACGGGAGCGACGTGAAGGCATGGCGGCCGGTCTTCATAGCCCTTGAACCTCCGCCCGGAAATCATGGTCGCCGTAAAGCCCCCGCAAGAACGGCTCGATCGCGAAGGACGGGTCCGCGTGGAGCTTCACCAGTTGCTCGTCGATAAGCGCCATCCCAACATGGGCACTGGTTATCGCCGCGTGAACGGCATCTACCTTCGCCCGGTCGATATCGTCGGAGTTGAAGAACTCTTCGAGAAAGGCCAGGTTCGCCGTTTGCTGATCGCCGAGAAATTGCCAGTCCGCAAATAGCCGCGCTTTTTTCAGAGCCAGCCAACGATCGAAAGACCGTACCTCCGCGTCGCTCAGCTTCGCCGCCAACGACGGCGCTTCGTAGGCGTCGTGACTGTCAAACGGAACACCGGCGATGCCCGCGAGACGGCGGAGCGCGCCGCGAAAGCTGAGCCCCTCGGCTAGTTCGAGAAACGAGATGACATCGCCGCCCTTCCCGCAACCGAAGCAATGCCACAAGCCCAATTCGTTGACACTGAAGCTCGGGGTCTTCTCGTTGTGGAAGGGGCACAGGCCCGCGTGCCGCTTGCCGACCTTGCGCAACCGGACGTATCGGCCGACTACTTCAACGGGACTCACCGCTGCCTTCAACTCGTGTGCTGAGATCATTCCCAACTCCTTTTGAAGCCGTCGCTGTTCTGTGCGGCGACCTCCGGTTCCTGGTTCCAGAGCCCTTTGCTGAAGTAGCGCTGAACGTGCGGCAACGATTCGGCGAATGCGCCGCGCGCCTTCATTCGCTCAATGTGGCTCACCCGGATTGCTAGGTACTGGCCGGCTAGCTCGATATCGTCGTCTGACACGACGACCTTTGACGCTTGCTTGAAGGCGGGTTTCTTGGCTCCCTTCCGCGATGGGTACGAAGCCCAGAAACGCTCAAACCAGCCAGGGTAAGAACCGTTCTTGGCTGGTCGAAATTCAACGCTTTTCACAGTGTATTTCTTATTCAACTTCTTAGGCGTCTCTAAGCCGTTGATATGAAGCTGTTTAGGTATGTCTAGCGGTCCGGGTAATGGTCCGAATTCCGGACCGGTAGATATAGGTAGCGGTCCGCTCTCCGGACCGGTAGAACGGGGCTCTAGCGGCGCGGAAGTCGGACCGGTAGAATGGGGCTCTACTGGTACGGATTTGGGAATAGTAAAACGGTCGAAGCGCAACACCCGATACGTGGTCAGGCCGTGCCGGTTGCTCGCCCGTTCGACTTCAATAAACGGCTTCGGTGATAGACCTTCCAGCTCTTTGATTGCGCTCAGCATAGACTCTCGACGCATCCCAAGTTCTTCAGACAGTGCCCGCGTGGTAGCCCTGCAAGTACCCCGATCCGCGCCCTTCCATTCGACTCGCAAGAGCAGATAGACGTACACCTTGACCGCGTTCGCCGAGAGGCGCGGAAGGTGCTCCCGCAATCCCCTCCGCAGCATCAGAAAGCCGGGCACGGTTCAAACCGCCTCCTCCCGGTGCATCTCAATAAGGGCGTCCAAGTCGCGAACGTCGATGAGCACCCGGCGGATAACCCGACCATCCCGAGCACGCGGGCACGGCAATTTCACGGTCGGCAACGTACCAGCAAAGACAAGGTCGCGAGTTGTCCAGTACGACAGCCCTAGGTAGCGACCAGCCGCGTGCAGGTCGAGCAGGCGGGGTGGGAGGGCGGCTTTACCCGCGTCCGTTGCCCCGCTATTCATGCGGGCTTCCGCGTCCGCTGCGCGTGTATTGGTATGGTCTGGGGTCGTTTCTGGATTGGTGGGCATTGACTTCCTCTAGTGTTCAGTGTTATCGTACATCAGAATCAATATGACGTTAAATATGAGACCGGACGCAACGCACACCCAAGCAAAAGTCGCCGGAATCGCCATTGAGGGAGCGGACCTTGCGGTCCGCGCAGATCGTCATCTTTCATACCTGGTCCCGAGTGAGATCGCCGTCGTTTCTGCAAGCGAATTACGAAGTCCGGTGATTACTAAACCCGGCCCGAAATGGCTTGCATGGCCGTGGGTCAAAGATGACGGCCAGGTTCTTACCTATAGGTGGGTTGATCTCGATCGCGTCTCCCCTCGTAAGGGGAAATGCCTTGAGGCATTCATCCGGCTAGCGGGCGTCCGGGCAGACGGGTTTCCACAGGCAGTTTTGGGTTTTGCGAAACGCTGGGGTCCGCTCGAAATCTGCAAACATCGCAAGCCTCAAAACCACAGCGATCCAGTCTACCCGCCCTGCGGGAGCAGCAGAATGGGTAGCGGCGGCATGGGCACTGAACCGGTTGAAGCATGGCGAAGGTACTCCCGGCAGTTACGGGCCATCCTGCGGGTTGCCGCGAACCTCTATCAGGGGAGGCCCGGCGATAGGGCGGACTGGGCCAATGTCGAGCGAGGCGAACCAGAGGGAATCTCCGCAGAAGACCGCCATTACTGGGGTCCGGGAAAGATTGCCGGGAAGCTTATTCACGAGCGGCAGACAATCGCACTGGCCCTGAGACAATGGTTCCGCTATGGCCAAGTCGGGTTGTCACCGCAGTGGCTCATGCGGCGAGATACGAAGGAACACTGGTTTGAGATTCAGACAGAGTATTGGGGGTTGACCGGGAGGCTGGCGGTCGATTTGGCGGCCGCGCTCTGCTCACCAAATGGACTATATCGCTGCGCTGGCTGCGGTCGACCCTTCACCCCGGAGTCCAGAAAACGTTCACGCGACCGCGAGAAGTGGTGCGATTCACAGGAATGCAAGCTAGAGCAGGATCGCCGGAACTCCAGGAGGTACTACGTCCGGAAGTCCGAGGCAAAACCGAAGCAACGCAAGACAGCCAAGAAAGGAGAAGCCTGAATGGGATCAATCTATCGGCGAAAGTGGAAGGACAAAAACGGCAACGTCCGGGAGTCCGATGTTTACTGGATCAAGTACTACAGCGATGGCCGGCCGATGCGGGAAAGCTCGGAAGGCACGAAGGAATCCGACGCGAGGAAACTCCTCAAGCTCCGCGAAGGGGAAGTAGTTAAGGGCGTGCCCGTCATGCCGAAGCGGGTTCGCTTTAGCGAGCTGGCGGAAGACGTTGTGAATGACTACAGGGTGAACGGGAGGCGCTCGCTCCGAGACTTGGAAATGCGGCTTCGCCGTCACGTGCTGCCGTTCTTCGGACACCGCCGGGCCGCGTCCATCTCCAAGGCCGACGTGAACCGATTCATCTTGAAGCGCCTAGGGGAAGGCGCATCCAACGGCGAGATCAACCGCGAATTGGCCCATGTCAAGAGAGCATTTTCTCTCGCCATTGATGACGAGAAAGTACTGCATCAGCCCAAGGTGTCGATGCTGCAAGAAAACAACGTTCGGAAAGGATTCTTCGAGCGGGAGCAATTCGACGCGGTACGGCGCTGCCTGCCCGAACATCTTCGGCGCGTCCTCACCTTCGCCTACGTCACGGCGTGGCGCGTGCCTAGCGAGGTGCTCACGCTCAAGTGGAGCCAAGTAGACTTCCGGGGCGCGACTGTTTCCCTGGAGCCCGGCACGACCAAGAATGACGAGGGCCGCGTGTTTCCGTTCACTGACGAACTACGGGACGCCCTCACAGAGCAGCGCCGGTTCACCGATGAAACACAGCGACGACTCCGCGCCGTCATTCCGTGGGTGTTCCATCGAGCCGACGGGAAGCGCATTGTGGGCTTCCGTAAGGCATGGGCGCGCGCCTGCTACAACGCCGGTCTGCCCTGCCACGTCGAGACCGAGACAGGGAAGGACGGCAAGGTCCGAATCAAGAAAATTCAAGCCGTCCACATACCGCATGATCTCCGGAGAAGCGGCGTGCGTAACTTGGTTAGGGCCGGTGTTTCCGAGACGGTCGCTATGACTTTGTCCGGCCACAAGACCCGCTCCGTTTTCGACCGATACAACATCGTCAGTGAGGCCGACCTGAAAGACGCGGCCCGGCGTCTCGACGCGTTCCAAACCGGCCCGGCCGCAAATACGGGCACGAATGCGGGCACAATGACGGCTTCCGCTGCGAGAGTGAAAAGCTAAGTTGTTGAAAGAATGGAGCCACGGGTCGGAGTCGAACCGACGACCTGCGGTTTACGAAACCGCTGCTCTGCCAACTGAGCTACCGTGGCCTTCGAGGGCTTACTGTACCAGTATTTTACCAGGGCGAGCCGCGCCACGCCCGCGGCAATTCTCTCACTCTTGGAGTGAAAACCCGCCCGACCCGAACCCGCATTTCTCACCACGTGGCGACCGAAGCGCATGAGAGGCCCGCCATTCCTTCGTTGCGCTTGCTCGCCGTGCTCAACGTACTGTCAAGTACGCCTGCGCTCGTCAAGCGGCACGCGCCTCCCGCTGACGTGCCTCTCACGCACTTCGCCCCTCCACTTCACCGGGCCACGTGGTGAGAAAAGCGGGCTAAGCCCGCTTCTCCGCCCCTTCTCCCGCACCCGCCGGCAAGCTCCCATGGCGTGCGCGCTTGCCATAATGGGTCCATGCTCGTCATCGACACGCACGCGCATCTGTACTCGCCCGATGAAACGCGTTACCCGCCCCGGCCCAATCCCGCCCGCCCGCCGCAAGGCACCGGAACCATCGAGCACCTGCGGCGCGAGATGAAGAGCAACGGCGTCGACGGCATCTGCGCCGTCCAGGTCGGAGGGTTCTACCGCTTCGACAACCGTTTTATCTGCGATGTGTCCAAGGCGCATCCCGATTGGATCGCGGGGATTTGCACGTTTGATCCCAACGATCCGCACAGCCCCGGACTTCTCGCCCAGTTTGCCCGCGACTACGGCATCCGCGGGATGCGAAGCGTCGTCGCCGCCGGCCGCCAGCTTGATCATCCGGGCGTGCGCGCGCTGTGGAAAACCGCGCTTGCAAACGATATCGTGATCAACTTGCTGATCGGCCACGAGTTGGCCGGCCAGGCCAGCCGTCTGCTGGCGGACTTCCCCGAACTGCCCGTCGCCCTCGACCACACTCTGGGACTCCGGACCGGCGGGCCGGTCAAGGAAACATTAGCGGCGCTGCGAACCCTCGCGCGGCACAAGAACTGTCACACGAAAATCTCTTTCATCGCCAACGGCCCGCAAGGCTGTGCCGGCGGCTATCCGTGCCAGAGCTTCCACTCCGTTGTGATGGACGTCATTGATCTTTTCGGCCCCGAGCGCTGTGCCTGGGGCGCCCATTTCCCGCTAGAAAAATTCTCGCCCGCGCTTACCTACGCCCAGCACCTGCGCATCTTCAGCGAAGTGCTCCCGCTCTCGAGCGAAGCCAGGGCGGCCATACTGGGCGGCACCGCCCGTCGTCTCTATTTCCGGGGAACCAATCTCCAAGACCGCAACGCGCCCTAATCGCGTGCGCTAGCGGGTGCGCGTCGCCGCCCCATGCCCGACCTAGCCCGCATTTCTCACCACCTGACGACCGAAGCACGCAATAGGCCCGCCAGTACTTCGTTGCGCTTGCTCGCCGTGCTCAACGTACTGTCAAGTACGCCTGCGCTCGTCAAGCGGCGCGCGCCTCGTACTGACGGGCCTCTCACGCACTTCGCTTCGTCACGTGGTGAGAAAAGCGACCTAGGCCAAGGCTCGCAGCAACCGCCCGATATCCTCCTGGTTGCTGAACACTGATGGCGAAATCCTCATTTTGTTGCCAAAGCGCATCGCCACATGCACGCCGGCGGCTCGCAACTTTTTCATTGTCTCCGCGGGGTTGCTCGCGCGAAAAACGACGATGGGGCTTTCGTTGCCTTTCGGCGTAATCGAGGGATATCCCATGGCGGGCAACTCCTCGTGCAGCCGCTGAGTCAGTGTCCGTACGTGAGCGCGTATATTCGGCACACCGAGTTGGTGGATATATTTCAGGCTCTCCAGCGCGCAGATCGCGCCCTCGTACGACGGATAGCTCACCTCATAACATCGGGGCCCTGGTCTGGGCTGGAACGTGATATCGTCCTCCGCCGGACTGGAACCCTCGACCCACGGGGCGTAGTGGAATCGAACCCCGCCAGAGTGTTGCGTGGGCTTGACGACCGTGTTTTGCAGGTCCTTTCTCACGTAGAAAAACCCGAACCCCTTCACGCCCATCAGCCACTTGTAAGTAGAACAGGCGGCGAAGTCAATCCCCATCGCCCGGACATCGATCGGCACCGCTCCGGCCGCCTGAATGATATCGGCGTAGAGGTACGCTCCATGGGCGTGGGCGAGATCGCTGAGCGCCTTCACCTCGGAAAGATATCCGTTGACGTTAGAAACCAAGGTGATGGAGATCAGCCTCGTATTGCCGTCCACGGCCCGTTCCATGTCGCCTAAATCGATCCGCCAGTCACGATTCTTGACCACGCGCAGGTCGAGACCTTCCCGCTGCCGCATCTTGTAGTTATAAAGAGCCGCCGTGTAGTGCAGATCGTTCGTGACAACATTGCCCCCGGCCAGCGTCTCACGCATGCCGTTGAGCAGATTGCTCTCCGACTCGATCGTGCTCCGCGCGAAAGCGATTTCCGATGGCTTGGCGTTGATCAGCCCCGCGAACAGGTTCTTGGCTTCGTCGCGAGGCTCCACCCACGAGGGCCACCACGGCTCGCCGACTTCATGAGTCGCCCAATCGATGTAGCGATGCAGCGCGGCGGAAGAATGCACATTCAGCGGATGCGAGGAAGCACAGTCGAGATAGGCGGCCGTTCTCGCTCTGGGAAAATCGCCGCGCACGGCGCTGAAGTCAGGCGCCCCCGCCGCCGAACTCGATGACGGGTCCGCCGCCGCCTTCGCCCCGGATGCCGCCACTGCCGTCGCTGTTAAGAATTGACGCCGGTTCATAAGTCTCCTCCCGCGGCTCCCGTTAGAAGGGCTGGGCGGCTGGTGCGCCACCTCCCGGCATCGTAAGCCAGATCCGCCAAGGGCTCGCTCGCCCCGCCGGGATATCAGCGATCCTCGGGCGCCTGGGCCAATTGTACCGCTGAACCTATCATCGCCGCCGGGAAGAAATGCCACGTCCGCGGCCAGCTCTGGGGTAGAATCGAAACATTCCGCGCCGCCGCCTGCTCACCCGGTGGCCGCAGCTCGTGTGGCGAGCGAGGCCAAGAGCGCCATACGCGGGAGAAGTTCATGCTCTATAGCCGCCGTCACTTTATGGGAGCCGCCGCGGGAACATTCGCCGGCGCGTCCTCGCCGCGAGGATGCAACCTGTCCCAACCGGCGGCCAGCGAAAGCTCCCGAACCGCGCCGTCCCCTGTCACTTCGCCGGCACACCGTTCGGGCCTCAAGATTACAGGCGTCAAGACCACCTTCCTTGAAGCCGACTGGGGGCCCTGGCAGCGCCGCTGGCTGCTGGTTCGCGTCGATACCGATCAGGGCATTTCTGGTTACGGAGAGGCCGCCCTCGCCACCGAGCAAGTCAAGTCCCACGTGCATGGCTACCAGGATCTTCTCATCGGGGAAGACCCAACGAATGTCGAGGCCCTGTTTCGCAAGATGGTCACGCGGGCCTACGCCGGTTTTACCGCGTCTCACTTTGACGGCGGCCTCGCCATCCATGCGGTCAGCGGCATCGAGACCGCCCTGTGGGATCTCGCCGGCAAGGCCGCGGGCCTGCCCGTCTACAAGCTTCTCGGCGGCCGCCATCGCGACCGCGTCCGGCTTTATGCCTGCGTGGGCTTCCTCGACACCTATCTGGAGATGGAGGACGTCTACAAGAAATTGGGCATCACCTGTCTCAAGTTCGACATCACCCCAGTCGCCATCGCCGATCTTCCTGGCGGCACGATGGACCAGCACCTGACGCGAAAAGGGCTCCGCGAGATTGTCGCACTGCTGGAGAAGATCCGCGCCCGCGTGGGCGACGACATCGAAGTCGCCGTCGAAGCCCGCTGCGGAACCGTCGCCAACGCTCTGCGCTTCGTCAAGGCCGTCGAGCCGTTCGATCTAACCTGGGTCGAAGATCCCATCCCGCCGACCGATATCGAAGGCTGGGTGAGCCTCACCGCCGCAACGCCGGTGCCCATCCTGACCGGCGAGGGTTTGCATCTCCGGCACGAGTTTCTCGACTACTTTCGCCGAGGGGCGATGAATATCGCGGCGCCGGACTTCCAGGTCTGCGGAGGTTTGGCCGAAGGCAAGAAAATCTGCGAGATGGCGGATCTGCATCACATGCTGGCATCTCCTCACAACGCCGCCAGCGCCGTCGGCATTGCCGCCGCCGTGCACGCCTGCGCGGCGATCCCGAATCTGCTGGCGCTCGAGTTCCACGCCATGCCTCAATGGGACCGCATCCTGAGCGGATTCCGCCCGCGCATCGCCGATGGCTTCATTGAAGTGCCCGAAGGCCCAGGACTAGGCATCGAACTCGACGAGGATGAGACACGGAAATACATGCCGGAAGGCGAGACGTTCTTTGAATAGTTCCGTGCAAGCGCCGCCTTCGGTCCCGAAGCCAGCACGAGGGCCAGCCCCGAAGTCAGCAGCGCGGCCAAACATCCGAAGGAGCATCCAATGACGGCAAGCCGGCTTGGAGAAAACCTCTGCGAGGCAACAGCCCGATCACGGCCCGCAACCCGCCTTTGGTTGATCCCGCTAGTGCTGTTGGCGGCTCTTTCCGCTCTGCTCCGGCTCGCAGCCCAAAGCCCGGCCCAAACCCCGCCGAATATCATCTGGATCTGGGCCGACAACCTGGCCTACGGAGACCTCGGCGTCTCCGGAAGCGACCGCGTCCGCACACCGGTGATTGACGGTCTGGCCGCCGGTGGCGTCCGGCTGACGCAGTATTACATTGCTCACGCGGTTTGCAGCCCCTCCAGGGCGGCACTGCTCACCGGACGGCAGCCGTTTCGAGTGGGGATCGTGGACGTGCTCCGCCCCGACAGCCCCAGCGGTCTCCCCGCCAGCGAGATTACGCTCGCCGAAGCGCTGCGCGAGCGAGGCTACGCCACCCAGGCCATCGGCAAATGGCACCTCGGCGACCGCCGGGAGTTCCTGCCTCCGCAACACGGCTTCGACCACTATTTTGGCCTGCCCTACAGCATGGATATGTTGCCCACCGTGCTCTACCGCGACAACGAGATCATCGACCGGCTCGGCGGCGACAAGGTCCAGGATGTGACCATCCGCCTGACCGACGAAGCCATCCGATTCGTCGAGTCCAATCACGAGAGGCCGTTCTTCCTGTACTTCTCGCATACCATCCCGCACCCCCCGCTCAATCTGCCCGACAGCGCGCGAACGGCGGGGCGTCCCATCTACGACGACGCCATCGAGCACATGGACCAGCAAACGGGCCGCTTGATCGACACTCTCGACCGCCTCGGCATCCGCGAGAATACGCTGGTCATCTTCACCAGCGACAACGGACCCATGAACCGCGGGGGC
Organism: Bryobacterales bacterium; assembly: GCA_965238045.1. Taxonomy (GTDB): domain Bacteria; phylum Acidobacteriota; class Terriglobia; order Bryobacterales; family UBA6623; genus CBDEGU01. Next base: position 271,929 of record CBDEGU010000010.1, read on the forward strand.
GACACCGGCGGATTGCGCGGCCGCATCCGCGACTCCTATGAAGGAGGCATACGGGTGCCCTTGATCGCCAATTGGCCGGGGACGATTCCTCCCGCCCGGCGCGTGGATACTCCCGCGATCGCCTACGACATTTTCCCGACGCTTCTGCGCCTGGCCGGCGCCCAGCTCCCCGCCGACCGCGTCTACGACGGCCAGGACATCACCCCGCTGCTGACCGGGCAGGGCGGTTTCCGTCGCCAGAAACCCTTTGTGTGGGTCTACCTCGACAACGTCACCGCAATCCGCGACGGCCGCTGGAAGCTGCACGTAGCGCACCGCGACAAACAACTAGAACCCGCCGAACTCTACGACCTCGCCGCCGATCCGGGGGAAACGCGGAACCTCCAGGCCGAACACCCCGACGTAGTAAGGCGGCTGAAGCTGAGCCTGGGCCGGGTACAGAAGGAAATCCCCAAGGTATGGAGTCTGCGGTATCCGGTGCGCGACCCGGCAAAACGGCCCGGCGGCGTTCGCCGCAAGTAGACCCGGCTGGAACCGCCGCGCACGGATGGCAAATCGGGCACCGCCGCCGGAGCCGAAGCGGCCTGTTTCGGCTCCCGCCGCGCGGTGTTATCTGCGCTACTATCGTGGTGGTATTTGAAGGGGCGACGGTTTCAAGGAGCATAGATCTCAAGGGGCGCAGATGAAAATTCCAGAGTTTGCCCGCCAGAACGCCGCTCTCGTCGCCGGCATCAGCCTGCCGATCGTGGTTGTCGTCTTCTTCCTGCTCGCCACTTCGGTCCCGCGCTTGCTCGTCGACCCGCCACGGCACGATTTCCTCTTCGTCCAAAACGACGCCTATAGCGCCGACCGGTCTCGACTGCGCCACGAGATCGACATCGACGAAAACCACCACCTTCGTATCAGGGCTTTCCTCCGGCGGAAAGACCAGTACGCGCCCGGCGCTCGGCTGTTCGTGTTCGAGCACGAGACGGCCAATGTCCGCGAGATCAGCCTGCCGATCCCCGAGATTGCCGAGGGAACAGAAACCGGCGTCATGGTCGAGGTTCCCGCTCTCAAGGATCGATTTATCGACACCCATCGCATCGCGCCCGATGGCTACGAGGTGATCGACCCGGGCAGCAACCGCTACGGCCTGTTTGGGTTGTTCTATGGCCGCAACCGGCGCGGCCTGTCCTATGGCAAGAACGGCGCCGTGTTCCCGGTACCGGCCAGCCGTGACAGCTACGGATATGGAACACGCTTTCTGGGCTGGATCATCACGCCGCCCGGCCAGTAGACCGCCATGACAGCGAAGCAGAACGCACTCCAGGAAATCGCGGCCATCGCCAGCCAGCACGATCTAACCCCCGCCGAAGTCCTTGCCGCGCTTCCCTCATCGGGGACAGACAGCGGCGACAAGCAGTCCTCGATCCTGACCCGCCTGCTCGGCTATCTCGGCGGCATCTTCGTATTCGCCGGACTCGCCATCTTCATCACCATGCAGTGGGACGGCATGAATGCCCTGGCCCGCGTCGTCGTGACGCTCGGGTCGGGCATGGCGGCCTTTGTGATGGCCGTGACCGGCGCCCGAGACGAGCGTTTTGCGAAGGCAGCGACGCCTTTGTTCCTGCTCGCCGCCCTGCTACAGCCGACTGGAATTCTCGTTGCCCTCGACGAGTTCTCCACCGGCGGCAACGAGCGCTACGCGGTGCTGCTCGCCACCGGCGTCATGCTAGTCCAGCAGGGCGCGATCTTCTGGACCACCCGCCGCACCGCACTGCTATTCCTTACCCTGTGTTTCGCAATCTGCTTCTGCGGAACCGCCATGGATCTGATCGGCTTGGATGGCGACCTGATCGTCTTCACCCTTGGAGCATCGGTGCTGCTGCTCTCCCGCTCCATCGACCAATCCCTTCACGAGGCGATGGCCCCGTTCTGGTACTTCGTCAGCTCGGCGGCCATGCTCGGGGCGCTGTTTTCGCTGCTGGAAGAAACGCCGCTGGAGATCCTGTTTCTGGGAGCCGCCTGCGGTCTGGTCTTCGTGAGCACCTGGGTCAAGAGCCGTACGCTGCTGCTGGCCGGCACGGTAGCGATCCTGAGCTACATCGGCTATTTCACGTCCGAGAACTTCGCCGCCGCGGTAGGCTGGCCCATCGCGCTCATGCTCTTCGGACTGCTCCTCATCGGCCTAAGTGCCCTGGCCTTCCGCATCAACCGCAAATACATCGCCTAGCAGCCCGCGATGCCGGCGAAAATCGGCGAGCCGTCCCCCGATCGCATCTCCATCGCTCCCTGCCAGAGAGCCCGGCGCGAAAATCGTTGGCAAGAACCTTCTGCCGGTGTTTCCATCTGGGGTCACGCCCTCCGATGCGCGCTAGAATGTACTCGGATCATGTTGCAACATCTCGGCAACCGCTATCGCGGCGCACTGTGCGGTCTGGCGGCCGGAGACGCTCTTGGCGCGCCGTATGAAGGTTTGCCGCCGGGCTCGTTCGAGGTCGGCCAAGAGATGGCTGGCGGCGGAGCCCACGGCCTCGAGCCGGGCCAATGGACCGACGACACCGCCATGGCGTTGTGTCTGGCCTCGAGTTTGTTGGAGTGCAGGGGCTTTGACGCCGGCGATCAGATGGACCGCTATGTTCGCTGGCTCCGGGAAGGCTACATGAGCAGCAGCGGACGGGCTGTTGGCGTGGGCCGCACGGTCCGGTCATCCATCGAACGGTATCAGGCAACCGGCGACCCCATGGCGGGATCGAGCGATCCGCGCTCGGCCGGCAACGGCTCTTTAATGCGGCTGGCCCCGGTTCCGATGTATCTGCTGCATGACGGCACGCGCGCCAAGGAGATCGCCGCGCGAACATCGCGTACCACCCACGCGGCCACCGAAGCGGTCGATGCCTGCCGCTATCTGAGCGGCCTGATCGTCGGCGCCCTGCGGGGCGAGTCGAAAGAAAACTTGCTCTCGGATCTGTATTCTCCCGTCTATAATTATTGGTTTTTTCAAGACTTCGCCCTTGCCCCGGCGATTGACGCGATTGCCCGCGGCGTCTACAAGACGAAGAACGCCTCCGAGCTGCCGGCGACGGGCTATGTGGTCGATACCCTCGAGGCGGCACTGTGGGCTTTCTATCAGACAGACACCTTCGAGGAGGGCGCGCTGCTGGCGGTGAGTTTGGGGAACGACACCGACACGACCGCCGCGGTGTACGGACAATTGGCCGGGGCCTGCTATGGTTATGAGGCGATCCCGCGATCGTGGCGCGCAAAAATTGCGCAACTTGAGATGATTGAGAAAATCGCCGACTCGCTGCTGCGGGAAACCAAGCAGAGTATTCGGCACTTTACCTGACATGCCAGAAGTCCTCCAACAAGCCAGCTCCGTGGCCAGGCGCAGCCCGCGGACGATGATCAGCCAGGTCTTCTCCGTGCCAAATCAGCTCACCATGCTGCGCATGCTGCTGCTGCCGTTCGTGCTCATATCGATGATCTACCTGCGGCACGACATCGCCTTGGGGCTGTTTTTCGCCGCGGCGGTCACTGATGTCATTGACGGCCTGGTGGCAAGACATTTCAATCAAAAGACCGCGCTCGGCGAGTTCCTGGATCCGATCGCTGACAAACTGCTGCTCAGTTCCTGTTTTGTCGTGCAATCTCTGATCGGCGTGCTGCCCTGGTGGATCACGATTTTCGTTCTCCTGCGAGATGTGATGATCATCTCGACCGCTCTGGTGGTCGTTCTCACCACCTCGGTGCGGGACTTTCCGCCCAGCGCGGTGGGGAAGGCAAATACCATCGTGCAGGTGGCTACCATCTTGTCGGTGCTGATCGGCAATGTCTGGCCCGAGAGCTGGCCCCACGCCCTGACGACGCTGCTGATCTGGGTGGCGGCGGCAACGACCGTGATGAGCGCGGTTCACTACGCTCTCGAGACCTCGCGCCGAGTCAACAGCCACGATGCGGGCGCCGCGGGCTGACAAACCGCGAGCGTGCCGCCTGGTTGACGCCGAAAAACCGTCGCGCTACGCTTAGGATGTTTCGAGATGACTCGCTATCGCGCATCGGGCCATTACATGCGGGCCAGCATCGTTTCCGCGATCTTGGCGATTTTTTCAGCCTGGTGCGGAACGCGCTGGGGCTACGCATTTATCCCGTCCGGTTTGTTCGTTCTCAGCTCGGTCTTGCTTGCCTATATCGGCACGCGCCCCGACATTGAGGTGCATGAGACCCAGATGCGAATCGGCGACCGGCTGGTGGGCTGGGGCGATATTGCGCGCATTGATTCCACCGCCTGGGTCGCGCCGCTGATCTTGAACCTGACGCTGCGTGGCGGCAGCCGATTTCGCCTCGTCTATCCGGGCGACGCCGAGTCTTCGGCGCGGCTGCTGCGGCACCTCAGAGGGATGGCAACCAGAGCCTTGCTCGATGGGGTTCCCTATCAGCAATATTGGGGTGCAGTTCTAACCCCAGACGCCTCGGGCCGTCAAGCCGCGGAGACGCATCGCCTGCTGCGGCCCGAAGACGAGGCGGAGGTGGAAGAGCTCTATCGGCAACTCAAGTCCGTCGGACGTCTGGACGGCCCGTCATCGGCCGGCGACCGCAAGAAGTGAAAGCCGCACCGGCCGCGATGTCTTCGCCAAGAGACGCGGGTGGTTCGCTTCGCCGGTGACCGGTCCGCCCGCGCCCGGCGGCGGCGGTAATTCCCAAACGCCGTGATGGCATCCATGAAGCCGCCCCGCCGCCTGCTGATGACTTTGCTGCTCGCTTCCGCGGTGGCCCTATTGTATGTTTCCGGTCCGTACTATCTGCCCGCCGTGGGTTCGTTTCTGATCAAGACCGATCCGCTCGAAGAGGCGGAGATTGTCGTGGTCCTGGCCGGCGACGGAAGCGGACACCGCATCATGAAAGCGGTGGAACTGGTCGAGCAGGGATACGCGCCCCTCGTGCTTGTCGATGGACCCCTGCGGCACTATGACTTTAGCGAGGCGGCTCTGGCCATCGAATTCGCCGCGCGGCGCGGCGCGGCGAGAGAGATTCTGGAAGCATTTCCGATCCTGGCGTCCTCGACCCAAAGCGAGGCTGAGATGGTTGACCAAGAACTGCGGCGGCGCGGAATACGCAAAGCCCTCGTGGTTACTTCCGATTTCCATACGCGGCGCGCGAGAAATCTATTCCGGAAGCGAACTTCCGGCCTCGTCGCCTACCGTGTCGTGGCGGCTCGCTATCCCGGTTTCCACCCAGAAAGTTGGTGGCGCAGCCGGTTCGGCCTGAAGGTAGTATTCCTGGAGTATATAAAGACCGCGGCCTCCTGGCTGGAGTGACAAGCCCCTTCCCGATGTTTTCCACATTGCGCGCGATTACCCCCTATCTGGTCCGCTACCGCTGGCGCTACGCGCTGGGGCTGGCGGCGCTGGTTCTGAAAACTTTGGGCTCGGCCGCGTTTCCCGTTATTGTCGGAATGACCATCGATTCACTGCATTCCGGGGCCAGCCTGACGAACTTGTACTGGTGGATCGCCGTCCTGCTGGCGGTAGCGTTATTTCGGGCCGTGTGTCAGCACTACCGGCAGTGGATCCTGCAGTCCATCAGCCGCGATATCGAATTCGATATGCGGAATGGTTTTGTTCGCCGTCTGTTGAGTTTCTCGCCGCGTTTCTACGGCGCCTACCACACCGGTGACCTGATGTCGCGCGCGACCAGCGACATGGAAGCCGTACGGTTGATGGCCGGCTCCGGGGCGATGTATTTTTTTGAGTTCTGCCTGCTCTTCGCGGTCGCGGTCGCGGTGATGAGCGCGACCGACTGGCGGCTGACCCTGCTGGTCTTCGTTCCCATCCCCGTGATTTCACTTACCGTCAGCTACTTTGGGCGCCGGATTCACGACGGCTTCCAGGCCGTCCAGGCGCGTCTGGCTGGCATTAGTTCTCTGGCCCAAGAGACGCTTCGTCATATTCGAGTTCTCAGGGTCTTCGGGCGGCAGCGCCACTGCTCGGAACGTTTCCATGACCGCAGCCAGAGCTATGTCCGCGAGAACCTCAAGCTCGCCGCCCTTTGGTCCCGCTTCTTTCCCGCGCTCGAGGTTCTAATCGGTTTCATCTACGTCGCCGTGCTCTGGTACGGAGGCCGGCGCGTGCTCGATGGCTCGATCACGCTGGGTTCCTTTGTGATGTTTCTGGTCTATGTGAATCTGCTCTCGTGGCCGATCATCGGCCTTGGTTGGGTCACGAATCTCTTGCAGCGCGGCACCGCCTCGCTGGGGCGGCTCAATGAAATTCTCGCTCAGGAGCCTGATGTCGCCGACGCCGGCCAGGCGTCTCCCCTGTGGGATATCCGGGGCGATATCGAATTTCGCGGCGTCAGCTACACATATCCTGGCGCGCATCAACCGGCGGTCGATCAGATTCAGCTCTATATTCCCGCGGGAGAGACCCTCGCCCTGATGGGCGCCACCGGAAGCGGCAAGACAACGCTGGTGAAACTTATCGCCCGCCTAATGGATCCTCAACGGGGAAACATCCTCATCGACGGCATCGACGTGCGCCAAGCGCCCCTGGAGGTCCTGCGGCGCTCCATCGGCTTCGTGCCGCAAGACACCTCGCTGCTGGCCCGTCCGATTCGGGATAACATCGCCCTGGGCGTGCCCGAAGCCGCTGACTGGGAGATTATCGAGGCCGCTGAAATGGCCGAAGTGGCCGCGGAAGTGCTCGCCTTCCCCGACCGCTTCGAAACCGAAGTCGGCGAGAAAGGCGCGACTCTCTCGGGCGGACAAAAACAAAGAACGGCGATTGCCCGCGCGCTGCTCAAGAAACCTCGCATCCTCATCTTGGACGATCCTGCTTCGAGCGTGGACGCGGATACCGAGGAGCGTATCCTCGGGAACCTGCGGCCGATGATGCGGAATCGAACAACCCTGCTCATCTCCCACCGGATCTCCGCCGCAAAGCTCGCTAGCAGGATCGCCGTTCTCAGCGGCGGCCGCATCGTCGAGCTCGGCACGCACGAGGAACTGCTCGCTCTCGATGGCCACTACCGCCGGCTGCATGACATTCAGCTTCTGGAAGAGGAGTTGAAACGTGCCTGAGGGCGGCCACCGGAAACGGACGGGCGCCCGGGCCGAAGGGGCGGTCACCGGAGGGGGACGGGCGCCGCTGGGCCGGCTGCTCGAATACCTGCGGCCCTACCGCGGCTCGGTGGCGGCCTCCGCGGGTCTGCTGATGGTCCACTCCCTGCTGGAAGTCGCCGGGCCCTATCTCACCAAGGTCGCGGTCGACCGTTATTTAAGTCCGGCCGGCGGCGAGCGCTCTCCGCTGGGCCCATGGCTGAGTGACCATGCGCTCGAAGGCCTTGACCAACTGGCGATCCTGTACCTTGCCGTCCTGGCCCTGGGATTCGTCTCGCGCTATTGGCAGATCTGGTGGATGCACAACACAGGGCAGCGGGCCGTGCACGACCTGCGCGTGCGTGTTTTCGCCCATCTGCGGCGGATGAGCGCCAGCTACTACGACCAGCAGCGGGTCGGCAAGCTGGTCACGCGCGTGACCAGCGACGTCGGAGCGCTCAATGAACTATTTACCTCGGGCGTCGTCGCGATTTTCGGCGACTTGCTGACGCTGGTCGCCATCTTTGGCGCCATGCTGTACCTCAGCCCCTCGCTGACGCTTGTTCTGCTGGCCGTGGCGCCGCCGATCGTGCTGTTGATGCTGTGGTTTCGAACCCGTGCGCGGGCCGCTCATCGCGACATCCGGGGAGCTCTTGGGACCATGAACGCGTTCCTCGAAGAGCACATCTCGTCCATGACGCTCATTCAGCTATTCTCCCACGAGCGCCTCAGCTACGACGAGTTTCAGGGCATCAACACCCGCCATCGCGATGCCGAAAAGCGGGCTCTGCATGCCAGTTCTTTCTTTTTTCCCGGAATCGAACTCATGGGGTCGGTCGCCATTGCGGTCTTGCTGTTCTACGGGGGCTGGCGGGTGATCGGCGGCACTCTGGAGCTCGGCGTCATCGTGGCGTTTCTCCAATATGGCGCCCGTGTGTTCCGCCCCTTGCAGGATCTCAGCGGGAAATACAACGTGCTACAGGCGGCCATCGCGAGCAGCGAGCGAATTTTCGCCGTGCTCGACACTCCGGCGCAAGAACCCAGCGACACCACGCCGGCGAGCGAAGACGGCCCGGCCGCTGTCGCCGATCCGCGCATTGAATTTCGCAACGTGTGGTTCGCTTATCGCGACCAGGACTGGGTGTTGCGTGACGTTAGTTTCTCGATCGAGCCCGGCGAGACCCTCGCCGTCGTCGGTCATACGGGCGCCGGCAAGACCACGCTCACCAACTTGCTGCTGCGTTTCTATGACGCCCAGCGAGGCACGATCCTCGTCGGCGGTCTCGACATCCGGGAATGGGACCTGGAGCGGTTGAGGCGGCATTTCGGTGTTGTGCTTCAGGACCCCTGCATGTTCCGCGACAGCCTGGAATACAATATCAGCCTCGGCGACCCGGAGATTTCGATGGAGCGCGTGAAACAAGTAGCACGCGAGGTCCACTTGGCGGAATTCGCCGAATCTCTCCCCAAGAAGTATCAGACGCCTCTCGACGAGCGCGGCGATTCGATTTCCTGGGGCCAAAAGCAGCTCGTGAGCTTCGCGCGGGCGTTAGTCCGCCGCCCTCGGATTCTGATACTGGATGAAGCCACCTCGAGCGTCGACAGTGAAACCGAACGCAAGATCCGCGATGCGATACCGCGTCTGACCAGCGGACACACCTCCATCGTCATCGCGCACCGGCTCTCCACGATCCAGCATGCCGACCGCGTACTGGTCTTGCACCACGGAGAAGTGCGGGAACTCGGCACGCACAAGCAGCTCCTGGAGAAACGGCGGATCTATTGGCGTCTTCACCAGTTGCAGTTCCGGCAGTCGCAGGCCGGCTAGGAATCTGTGCCAGCGGATCTTCGCCGCCACACGATGAGGACTTGGACCTTCCGCGCGTCAAACCCGTTAAGATAAGAAACTCTCAAGATCTCCCGCCCCGCGCCCGCGGACAACTCGCCTCACTTTGGCTGGAGGGATCCGCTCTCTTTTGTGCTCCGGCCGGCACCGGTGGACGAGCTTCCCCGTTCGGAGAATGCCTTTCATGCCCGTTGAAATTTCCAGCAGCCTCTTGACTCTGCTCCGCGACAAAGCAAACCTCCTGCGGATCCACTCCATTCGCTCGACCAGCGAAGCGGGCAGCGGACATCCCACCAGTTGCGCCTCGGCGGCCGAGATCGTCTCGGCGCTCTTCTTCTCGGTGATGCGCTACGACCCTCGCGACCCCGCTCACCGGGCGAACGACATATTCATTCTCTCGAAAGGACACGCGGCTCCCCTCCTTTACGCGGCCTGGGCCGAGGCCGGCTATCTGAAAGTGGACGATCTGCTGACCTTGCGCCGGATCGATTCCGACCTCGAGGGCCATCCTCCGACCAAACTGCCCTTCGTCGACTTGGCGACCGGCTCGCTCGGCCAGGGACTCTCCGCGGGCGTCGGCATGGCCTTGAACGGGCGACTCGACGGCGCCAGTCAGAGAATTTACGTGCTGATGGGTGACGGAGAATCGGCGGAAGGATCGGTTTGGGAAGCAGCCTCGATGGCCTCGGACAGCAAACTTGGCAATCTTTGCGCCATGGTTGACGTCAACCGCCTGGGACAGAGCGGGCCCACCATGCTGGGCCACGACATGGACGCCTACCGCAAGCGCTGGGAGGCCTTCGGATGGCAGGCGCTCGTCATCGACGGACACGACATCGCGGCGCTGCTCTCTGCCTACCAGCAGGCCGCCCAGACGCCGGAAGTTCCCACCGTTATCCTCGCCAAGACCCTCAAGGGCAAGGGCATGGACTTCGCCGAAGACAAGGACGGCTGGCACGGCAAACCCCTGTCCAAGGGCGAGCAAACCGACGAGGTGATCGCGGCGATTGAAGCGCGGCTCTCGGGGGAAAATATTGTCTGGGAACCCAAGATTCCCGCCTCCAACAGGGCCGGCTTCGCCCCGAGCACGCCGCTGCCCGCGCCCCCCTACGCCATCGGCGACAAGCTGGCCACGCGGAAGGCTTTCGGCGCCGCGCTGGCCGCGCTGGCCACATCGAACCCGTTGATTGTCGCTCTCGACGGCGATGTGAAAAACTCGACCTTCACGCAGGATACGGAAAAGGCCGTGCCCGAGCGATTCTTTCAAGGTTTCATCGCCGAGCAGAACATGGTTGGCGTGGCGATGGGCTTCGCCACCCGCGGCAAGATCCCCTTCGCCGCCAGCTTTGCCTGCTTCCTAAGCCGGGCCTATGATTTCATGCGGCTCGCCGCCATCAGCGGAACGAATCTCAAGCTGGTGGGCACCCACGCCGGTGTTTCGATCGGCGAAGACGGCGCATCGCAAATGGGGCTGGAAGACCTGGCCATGACCTGCGCCCAGCCCAGCTTTACGGTCTTCTATCCTAGCGACGCCACCAGCGCCTGGCGCGCCATCGAACTCGCCGCCGCCATTAAGGGGCCCGTCTACGTCAGAACGAGCCGCCCGGCCACGCCGGTCATCTATGACGCCGCGGAATCCTTCGAGAGAGGTAAGGCGAAGGTCATCCGGAGGAGCGACAACGACCAGGTCACGGTCGTCGCCGCCGGAGTCACCCTTTTTGAGGCGCTGGATGCTCATGAGCAGCTCGCCGCCGAAGGCATCGCGATCCGGGTCGTCGACCTGTTCAGCGTACAGCCGGTGGACCAGGCAACACTGGTTGCCTCGGCCAAGGCCACCGGCGGGCGCCTCGTCACGGTCGAAGACCACTACGCCCATGGCGGCATCGGCGACGCCGTGCTCTCGGCGCTGGCCGCCGAACAGACGACCATCCGCAAGCTGGCCGTTGGCCGCATTCCGCGCAGCGGCAAGTCCGCCGAACTGCTCGACCGATTCGGCATCTCGGCCCGCCACATCGTCGAGGCCGTCAAGAGTTTGACTTAAAGCGGATCTTTCCCCCTAGTTCCCAGCGGCTCTAGTTCACAGTGGGTTGGCGCCGCACCGCCGCCGGTTTGCGCGCCCCGTGGATTTTGTTGATCGCTCTCGAAACATCGAGGGCGTCTTCCTCGCTACCCATCAGCGTCTTGAGGGGCAGCCAGAAGGAAGTCTCGCAGGCGCGCTCGGCCACCGGACAGGGCTCGGCGCGATGAGCTACCGTCTCATACATCGGGTTCTTGTAGAGCGGGTGGCCGTAAAACGGGCTACAGGGTATCCCTTCGGCTCGCATGGCGGCGACAAACTCATCGCGCGTCATGCCATAGGTATCGGCTTGGATCGCGCCCGTCACCAGATAGCAGGATCGCGTGTTCACGCCATCGGGAATCGACTGGAAGCTCACCCCGTCGGCGGTAACCGCGTCTTCGAGGATGCCAGCGTTTTTTTCGCGGCGCCGAATCTGCTTGGGCAGACGCTCAAGCTGGGCCGTCAGAACGGCCGCCTGAAAGCCGCTGAGGCGGTAGTTCGACGCCGTGATGAAATGATCGAACCAGCCATGTCCGGGCCGCCGCCCGCAGTTGAGATACGACCACACGCGCTCCGCGACTGCATCGTCGCTCGTGGTCACCAAGCCGCCTTCCCCCGAGGTCATCACCTTGCTGTTCTGAAAGCTGAACGTGCCGGCCAGCCCCATGCTGCCCGCCCGGCGTCCCTTCCATTCCGCGCCAGGCGCGTGCGCGGCGTCTTCGATCACGACCAGTCCATGACGCCGGGCAGCTTCTTCCATGCGGTCCATGTCGGCCATGATGCCGCTGAAGTGAACCACGATCAGCGCCTTCGTCTTGCCCGTAACCGCCTCTGAGATCCGCCCCGGATCGAGGTTGTACGTTCCATCTTCGAGATCGGCGAAAACCGGAATCGCGCCAACCCGCGAGACCGCCGAGGCCGTGGAGATAAAACTGTGCGCGGGAACGATGACTTCGTCGCCCGGGCCGATGCCCGCTCCGTAAAGCGCCAACTCAATCGCGACCGTTCCGTTCGCGCAGGCGATCGCGTGCCGGGCGTCATGCATGCCGGCGAAGAGCTTCTCGAACTTCTCCACCATCGGGTGATAGCCGCCCCACTGCTTCGAGCGAACCACTTCCAGCAGCAACTCTTCTTCCCTTTCTCCGGAAATCGGCCATTCCGGATAGTCCGTCCGGCGAACCCGGTCACCGCCATCCATCGCTAGTCTGCCTGGCATGCCCTCCCCCACATATACCATCCCCCCCTGCGCCATTCCCCTGTGCCGTCCCCCTCCACCATTCCCCCCTCCACCATTCCATAGTACCCGCACGCGGAGGCGCCCGCCCAAGCAACGCGGCCCGCCGCGGGCTTACCATGCAACGCGGCATGCCAAGCCTCAATTTGACGCTCCTCACGCGATTGCCTATGCTGCTAGGTAGTGGTCGAGACGACCTTCTCTTCATGCGCTACTACCCTTCCTCTTCCGGCGTGCAGCACAATTTTGGCGGCATCGTCCCGTTGGGCATCAAATGGCTGCTGATCTCCAACTGCGCACTCTTTGTCGTCTATTACATCTCGCACATTTTTCAACTGCGGCTCTTGCTGTGGCTGTTTCACGGTTTGAGTCTGATTCCCGGCTGGCTCATCAGAGGCGCGATCTGGCAGCCGGTGACGTACCTGTTTCTCCATAGCCCGCTCGGGTTCGGTCACATCCTCATGAACATGCTGATGCTGTGGATGTTCGGCAGCGATCTTGAGCGCGATTGGGGTTTGCGAAAATTCCTGAACTACTACTTTGTCTGCGGCATCGGCGCCGGATTGCTCGACGTCGCCGCGCGCATCGTGCTGGGAGGGAATCTCTCGGCGGCGACGATCGGCAACTCGGGCGCGGTTTACGGAGTCTTGCTGGCGTTCGGCCTGCTCTATCCTCACCGCACGATTTACGTGTTTTTGATGTTCCCCATTCCGGCTCGCATCTTCGTGTTCATTGTGGGCTCGATCGTCTTTCTCTCGGCGCTGGGTGGTTCCGGCGGTTCGGTTGCGCACTTTGCGCACCTGGGTGGCATGCTGTTTGGATTTTTCTATCTGCGCTACCGGCCGGCCTTCCTTGATATTGACTGGCTTGGGTCCTACCGGCAGTGGCAGTTGCGGCGCGCCCGCAGGAGATTCCAAGTCTACATGAAGAAGCGAGACGGCGATTCAGGACGAGGTTCGCCTGGCGGAGGCTGGGTAAACTAGCGGGAAACTGGCGCTCTCATGGCCGATCAACGGCCGTGACCGGCGTGCTGGAACACACCGATCGCCGTCCAAGGTCCTGGTCCGGCCGGGCATGTCTTGACTCTGGTTTCAGTCTGCCCCTACAATTGAATCAGCAGGAGGCTCTACATGGCATTCATTCACGTTCCGCACGTACTCGGCCTGATCATTCCGACCCTCGGCGTGCAGGAGCTTATCGTCATTCTCCTAATCGCCGTGTTGATCTTCGGCGGCCGCAAGATCCCCGAGATCGGCAAGGGCATTGGAGACGGCATTCGGCAGTTCAAGAGCGCTCTTAAGGGCGACCCCAAGCCCGAAGAAGCGAAATCAGAAGAAGGCAACCGGGCGACACGCGCCTCCTAGATGGCAAGCCTCCTAGGAGGCAGCCTCGTCCTCGGATACCGAATTTGGGGACAGATGACCCCATCCAGCTTCCGCCGGATGGGGTTTCGTCGTTGCAGCGGGCGGTTTACTTCTTCTTCTTTGGCGGGACGATGGCGTCTTTCGTCGCTTTCGCAATTCTGAACTTCACGACTTTCTTGGCCGGTATCTTGATGGCCTCGCCCGTTGCCGGATTGCGGCCAATACGAGCCTTGCGGTCGGACCGCACGAGACGCCCAAGACCGGGGATAATGCAGACGCCGCTGCGCTTGGTCTCCTTGACGGCGAGTTCGGCAAGCGCCTCCATCACGCCCTTCACAACCTTCTTGTTCAGATCACACTGTTCGGACAGCGCCGTGATGATCTGTGCTTGAGTGAGTTTCTTCTTTTCAGCCATGCTCCTCCTTGTGAACCTGCCGAACGGACCTAGGTGACCGGGGCAGTCAACGCTAAAACATACACGGTGAGAAATGTTTTATATCTAACGTCCCATCATACGGGAGTTTCCGCCTCTTGTAAAGACAAAAAACGCACGAGCGAACCTCGCCCACAGGGTTTCCGTCCTCACGCCCGCGGAAGTTCGGCGCCTTCCCGGCCGCTCCACTGCACCAAGTATACGCGGTTGCGAACTAATTTCGGGAATAATTCCTCGCTCAGTCCGCCTCGCGGATTCGTTGGCACGGCCCGAGGCCGCGGGCCGGAGGCGTCTCCGCCCGGGCGATGCGAGCGCTCAGAGCAGCGAATCAAAGTAGTTGACCATGTCGGTCCGGCTCCAGTCCTGTGGTCCGACGTACTTGCGAATGACCGTGCCCTCGCGGTCGATCAGATAGGTCTCCGGATACTTGACCGTGCCATACATCGTGCTGGCACGCCGCTCCGGATCCCGCACCGTGGGAAAGCGTACCCCCCAGCGGTCGAGGAATTGACCATATTCTTGCTCGTCATCGTCGACACTGACGCCCAGCACGATCAGGTCCTCGCCGTCATACCGCTGATGCAGCGCGTTGAGCGAAGGCAGTTCCTCGACGCAGGGCGGGCACCAAGTAGCCCAGAAGTTCAACAGCACGAACTTGCCGCGAAAATCGGCGAGCCGGACCCCGCGGCCTTCATCGCTGGTGAGGTCGAATTCCGGTGCACGATCGCCTACCCGCACATCGTGCACTTGCATATAAGGGGCCACGCGGTAGAGCAGCGCCGCCGTGAGCAGGACCAGCAGCGAGGCAGCCACGATGTCTCTTCGGGTCACAGTGTCTCTTCGGTCCGCGATGCCTCTTTGGGAAGATGCCATAATGAAAACGTCCAGATCCTCACTGTAACGGGACAGCTTAGTTCGCCGCAACGAACACGATTCCATGGTTCTCATTACTCGCCGCGAAGAGTTCTCCTCGTCGCACTTCTGCGCTCAGCCCAAGCTATCGGCGGCGGAGAACGAAGCGCTCTACGGCAAGGCCAGCCGGCCGAGCGGGCATGGCCACAATTACGCCCTGGAGGTAACCGTCGGCGGCGACGTCGACCCGGCCCTGGGCATGATCATGGACCTCAAAGAGCTCAAAGAGATCATCAAACGGGACGTCATCGACATCTACGACCATCGCTTTCTCAATCACGAAGTGCCGCCTTTCGATCGGGTCGTGCCGACGGCGGAAAACCTGGCGGCCGATATCTGGCGGCGGCTAGCGCCCAGCATCGAGCGCGGGAAGCGGCATCTGCACGGCATCCGGCTCTACGAGACGCCGGATCTTTTTGTGGACTACTTCGGCGAGGAATCCGGCGCCCAGGCTCTGGGCGGCTCCGCGGGCCCGCCCAATGCTGGCTGAGGACCCGTCTCCATGTTGCGACTGACCAAGACGTACCGGTTTTCCGCTTCGCACCGGCTGCACAGCCAGCGGTTGAGCGCTGCTGAAAACGCGCGGGTGTTCGGAAAGTGCAACAATCCCCAAGGGCACGGCCACAACTATATCTTGAGCGTAAGCGTGAGCGGCAAGCCCGACCCCTCGTCGGGGCTGCTCCTTTCCCGGAGCCGCCTTGATGCGCTAGTGGATCGCACCGTTCTTGCCGGCCTCGATTACACCCATCTCAATACCGGCGTGGAAGAGTTCCGCGAAATCGTCCCGACGACCGAGAACCTCTCGCTGCTGATTCACCGCCGGCTCAGCCAGGCATGGGAACAAGAATTCGGCCGGCAGTCGCCGCGTCTCGACCGGGTTCGCGTCGAAGAGACGGCACGAAACTTTTTTGAAGTCACCGGCGAACCGGCCCTATGACGAAGCCATCGCAACCCAGTCTCGAGGCTGCCGCCGGCAGCCGGCTCGAGGAACCCGGCGCTTCCCAGCCCGGCGCTCAGGAGGAAATAGCCTCCCTGGTCCGGCGCCTGCTGGTCCAGCTCGGCGAGGACCCCAGCCGCGGCGGACTGCGCCGCACGCCCGAGCGAGCCGCCAGCGCACTGACCCAGCTCACCAGCGGCTACGCCATGAAGGCGGAAGAGATCTTGAACGGAGCGCTCTTCGATGTCAGCTACGACGAGATGGTCATCGTCAAGGACATCGAGATGTTCAGCCTCTGCGAACATCACATGCTGCCTTTTTTCGGCAAAGTCCACGTGGCCTATATCCCGAAGAAAAAAGTCATCGGCTTAAGCAAGATCGCCCGCGTAGTGAACATGTTCTCCCTCCGGCTGCAGATTCAAGAGAGGCTCACCCAGCAGATCGCCGAGACCATCCAGGAGGCCATCGATCCGGCCGGAGTCGGCGTCGTGGTCGAAGCCCGCCACCTGTGCATGATGATGCGGGGGGTAGAGAAGCAGCATTCCTCGGCCGTGACCAGCGCCATGCTCGGTGCATTCCGCGACAAGCAGCAAACACGCGATGAGTTCCTCTCGCTCATCCAGCGCCCCGTCAGCGGCATCTGAGCCTCCCTGGCGGGCTAACTCAGCGGCACAAACCGCAGGCACACCGGGGCTGGCGTTTGGATCACATCGCCGGTAGGCGTGAGCTGGCCGGTCGTCTGATCGATCTTGAACACAACCACCGAGTCCGACGACTGATTCTCTGCCAACAGATATTTCCCCGTCGGATCGATATTGAAGTTTCTCGGCGTCTCACCCCCGGTAGGAACGATTTCAATCAGGGTCAGCTTTCCAGTGGACTCATCGACCGCGAACACGGCGATCGAATCGTGCCCGCGATTGGAACCGTAGATGAATTTCCCCGACGGATGAACCCGAATTTCCGCCGTATGCGTCACCTTCGCATACCCGGCCGGCAGCGTCGAGATCATCTGCATCTCTTCCAGCACTCCGCGCTGGGCGTCGTAGTTGAATGCCGTGATGGTGTTGCCCATCTCATTGATCACATAGGCATAGCGCCCCGAGGGATGGAAGGTGAAATGACGCGGTCCCCCGCCCGCCTTGACGCTCACCGAAGGCGGGTCGTTGGGCGCCAGAGTGGCCTTCTCCGGATCAACCTTGTAGACAAAAAGCTTGTCGGCGCCCAAATCGGCCGTAATCACGAAGCGATTGTCGGGCGAGAAGTTCACCGAGTGGCCATAGGGTTTTTTCTGGCGCTTTTCGTCAATACTCGATCCCTCGTGCTTCATGACCGAGGCGGCCTCGCCCAGCGAGCCGTCTTCGTTGATCGGGAACGAAGACGTGCTGCCGCCTCCATAGTTGGCGACCGCGAGCATCTTGCCGGTGGCGTCCACATTCAAATGGCACGGCCCGGCGCCTTGCGAGGAGACCTGATTGAGCGGTTTGAGCTTGCCGCTTTCCTTGTCGATCTCAAACGCGCTGACCGCGCCCTTGCCCTGCCCCGCCTCGGTCACCGCGTAGAGATAGCGATGGTTCGGATGAATCGCGACAAACGAAGGATTGGTAATCTTGGCCGCCAGCCCCAGCGGGGTCATCTTGCCGCTGCCGGCTTCGAAACGGTAAACCTGAATCCCTTCGCTATCCCCCCGGGTATAGCTGCCGAAATAGGCCAGATACGCCGGACCGGAATCCTCCCCGCTGTTTGCCCCGCTGTTGGTCATCGATTCGTCTGGGGCGGAACCACAACCCATCAGCAACACAATCGCGGTGGATACAAGAACGCTCGATAGGAACCTAGCTCTTCGCATGGACCATATCAAAGCGCAATCCCGCCAAGATTGCAAGTGCCTAAGCGGTGAAGCAGCCAGCGGCGAGGCAGCCAGGCCGCCGCCGATCGGCATGCCGCCAGCCCGTCACGCTCGAGGCCCTCTACTCCATCCCCGCCGGTTCGGCCAGCCAAATGTTCGATTTGGTCTCGCCCAGTGGAAGGTAGTGCCGGTCGGCGGTCATGCCGTAAGCGAATGACGCTGCACCAGCACTTCGGAGCAGGCCGTGGAAGTGTTGGACCGCCTTGGGAGGGCCTTTCGGCTTCTTCGTGGCCGGGTCGAGGGCCTGCGCCCAAATACAGTTAAACTCGTCTTGGCGCGACAAAAAATAGAGCGTGTTGCCGTCGGGCGACCACCAATTGTGCCCCCCGCCGACACCACCAGCAGATGAATTTCCGAGAGCAATCCATCTGCTTTCGTCCTGTGCTCTGCCGTCTTTCAGGCTCGAAACAAAGAGCGGGGCGCCAGGAGCCAGAAGCTTGAACGATAGCCATTTCTGGTCAGCAGAGAAGCGGACGCTGTGTACCGGATATTGCGAGTGCTCCAGCCCAAGGTTCTGTTGCCGCCCAGTTGCAAGATCGGCGGTCTTCCAGCGAATGGGTGAGTTCGTGTAGTAGAGGATTTTCTTGCCGTCCGGTGTCCAATCCATAAGCGCACCGGCATCCTCGATCAGGAGCCGCTCCGTCCCCCGGCTGAGTTCGATGACATGGACGGTTGTCTTTCCCTCACGGCGGCGCAAAAAGGCGACTTCTGTGCCGTCGGGCGAGATGACTCCCCGGTATTCCGCGTCCGGACCAACCGTGACGGGTGTATCCCCGCCACTTTCGAGATCCCGCAGCCAGATGTCCATGTTGCCGGAGCGGTCGGAAGTGTAGACCAGCTTGCGGCCGTCGCCGGAGATCGACGGGTACTGGTCGGTGCTTAGCCCGGATACGACACGCTCGGGTTCACCGAGCGCCTGGGCGCGGTTGGGGTCCAGAGGCAAGCTCCAGATGTCCCAATCGGTTGTGGAATTCGAAAATGCAATGCGTCCGTCCCGCGATGCGGAAGGCTCCCGTTCGCCGGTTCCCGCCGTCAATCTCTGGGGCTCCCCTAGCACTCGCCCGTCGCTAGGGGAAATTTGCATACGCCAGACGTTTCGAGTGCCACCCTCTCGCATCGCGGCGCGAAAGATGACCCAGTTCCCCTCCGCCAGCCAGGTTCTGGGACTGGGAAAGTTGCGCCCTCGGCCAATTCCGCCAATCTGAAAGCCAGCGGCTTCGAACATCTCGTGGACCCTCAGGCTAATCGCTTCACCGCCTTCCACCGGCTGGAGCCACCAGTCAAATTCGCTTGTACGGCCGAAATCGCCTGGCTCTATTCTGCCCGCAACCAGCAACTGCTTCCCATCAGGTGACCAAACGGCTGATGCCGCTACAGCCAGGTTCGTCTCCACCCGCCGCGCGGCGCCGCCGGAAGAAGGCGCGATCTCGGTCCAATAAAATATCTGATTCTTAGTATTGGCCCTTCCGGTCGAGTAGCTCACATGGGAGCCGTCCGGTGAGAAGCGGGGATCGCGGCCAGCAGCCGCGATTCGCCTTGGGCTTCCCCCCAGAGCGGGAACCACATAGATGCCGCCCCCATCCCGGTCGGACCGAAAGACGATACGATTGCCATCGGGTGAAAACGAAGGAGCCTGATCGTTAGCTTTGCCGGTAGTGAGCCGGATCGGGTTGCCCCCTCCCAATTGCTGCACCCAGATGTCGAGATTGCCCTCCCCGCCTCGATTCGAGGCATAGGCCAGGAGTCTTCCATCGGGCGAAAGAGCCGGCTGGCCGGTGTCGCGGGTGATTTGGCTAAGGTTGTATCGCGGCGGGCCTTGCGCGGCCGGTTCCCCCGAGCCGCCGAACCACCAGCCCAGGCCCAGGGCGCCCAGCACGACAGCGGCCACCACGCCAAGCGTCGCCGGTGAGACGCGTTTAGCGAGGGCGGGTTTGGCGCCGACTCGCGACGCTTGCGGTTCCAGCCCCCGGCGCACCGCTTGCAGATCCACAAGCAAATCGCTGACATGCTGGTAGCGCTCGTCCGCTTGCTTCGCCAGACACTTGTCAACGATTCCTTCCAAGTCTTTCGGCACTCCGGTGCGGACGGCCGTCAGCGGTTCAGGCTGCTCGTTCGTAATGGAATAGATGACAGCGTGATCGACCTCGCCCTTGAATGGCGGCTGCCCCGCGACCATCTCATAAAGAACGACGCCGAGTCCCCAGACGTCCGAGCGCCGGTCGGTGGGCTCTCCCAGCCTTCTTGCTCAGCGTCCGGCCTTCAAGGAAGGCCATGACGATGAAGGTGCGGCCATCCACCTCGTCGATTTCGTGGACCGTGCAGATGTTGGGGTGATCGAGTTTCGCGGCGGCCTTGGCCTCGCGCTCGAAACGCTTGCGGCCTTCCTCATCACGGAGCAGATGCGGCGCCGGAAATTTCAGAGCCACCGGCCGGTCCAGCTTGAGATCCTCGGCCTTATAGACGACACCCATGCCGCCTTCGCCGAGTTTCTCGGTGATGCGGTAGTGGGAGATGGTCTGGCCAATCATTTATTGGGTCCCCACCGGTTCGGCGAGCCAAATGTTGCCACGGGATTCGTAGACCGGGAAGTAGAGCGCGTCGGTGGTCATGGCGAAGCCGAACAACGCGGGGCCGACAGGCCCAAAGCGCTGCCGGCCGTGGAGATGCCGCAGCACCTTGAGCGGGCCTTTAGGCCGCTTGGTCGCGGGGTCCAAGGGCTGAGCCCAGATACAGGCGAACTCATCTCGGTCGGAAAGGAAATAGATCGTGTTGCCGTCCGGCGACCACCAGGGATGAACGTCTCGACGACCTCCAGAGGTAATCTCAACCCACTGGGAGTGCTCTAGCGGTTGCCGGTTCTCCACGCGAGCCACATAGATTCGGCGCTCATCCGAGGGTCCCCCAAGATTGAGGGCAAAAGCCAGCCAATCCCCCCGGGGCGAATATCGGAGTGACCCAGATCGGTATTCCGGGTGTTCGAGACCAACGTCGCTGACGTGGCCGGTATCGACATCCACCACCCGGAAAACCAGGTTCGGCGACGGCGTGTAATAGAGGACTTTCTTGCCGCCGGGCATCCAGCCCATCAGGCTGCTGATGCCTTCGAGAACTCGCTTCTCGGTTTCCGTGGCCAAGTCCTTAACGTACAAACTCGTCTGGTCATTCTCTCGACGATTGAAAACGACACGCGAGCCGTCGGGTGAGATTTCCCCACGATACTCCCCGGTGTCGCTTACCGTGATGCGGGTATCCCGCCCGGCCGCAAGGTCCCGCCGCCAGATATCGCTGTTGCCCGCACGGTCGGAAGTGTAGATCAGGTTCCGCGCATCTTTGGGAATGGAAGGGAAGTTGTCTCTGCTCAGCCCCGAAATCACTCGCTCCGGCTCGCCCCGCACCCCGACCGCGTTCGCGTCGATCGGGAGTTTCCAGATGTCCCAGTCTTGGATGGCATTGACAAAAGCGATCCGGCCATCTTGGGTCGCGGAAGGATCTTGCTCGCCGGTACCCGAGGTGAGCCGCTGGGGGTCGCCGATGAGACGCCGGCCATCGGCTGAGATTTGAACCCGCCACAGATTGGAAGCCCCGCCCCCAGAGGCCGCATGGAACAGAATATAGTTCCCGTCAGCCACCCATTGATGAGGAGAAATAAACCTTTGCTGAAACATTTGCTGAATGTCTCTTTGCAGAAACAGATCGCGCGCGCCAAGCGGGACTGGTTCACCGCCCTCCACTGGCACAGTCCACCAGTCCATCAGCCGCCTCACGCCAAAACCGCTGGGCTCGGCCGAACCGGCGAACAGCAGATACTTCCCGTCAGGTGACCAAACGGCTGATTGCGCTATAGCCAGGTTCGTCTCCACCCGCCGCGCGGCGCCGCCGGAAGAAGGCGCGATCTCAGTCCAATAAAATATCTGATTCTTAGTGTTGCTCCCCCTAGTCGAGTAGCTCACATGGGAGCCGTCGGGTGAGAAACGCGGATTGCTGCCAGCAGCCGCGATTCGCCTTGGGCTTCCCCCCAGAGCGGGAACCACATAAATGCCGCCTCCATCCCGGGCTGACCGGAAGACGATACGATTGCCATCGGGTGAAAACGAAGGGGTCTGGTCGTTAGCTTCGTCGGTAGTCAGCCGAATCGGGTTGCCGCCGCCCAATTGCTGCACCCAGATGTCGAGATTGCCCTCCTCGCCGCGATTCGAGGCATAGGCCAGGAGTCTGCCATCGGGCGAGAGCGCCGGCTGGCCCGTGAAGCCGGTGTCGCGGGTGAGCTGGCTGAGGTTGTATCGCGGCGGGGCTTGCGTGGCCGGTTCCTCCGAGCGGCCGAACCACCAACCCAGGCCCAGGGCGGCCAGCACCACAGCGGCCACCGCGCCAAGCGTCGCCGGTGAGGCGCGCTTGGCGAGGGCGGGTTTGCCGCCGACTCGCGACGCTTGCGGCTCCAGAGCGCGGCGCACCGATTGCAGATCCACAAGCACATCGCTGACGTGCTGGTAGCGCTCGCCGGCTTGCTTCGCCAGACACTTGTCAACGATTCCTTCCAGGTCTTTCGGCACGCCGGTGCGGACGGCCGTCAGCGGTTCAGGCTGCTCGTTGGTAATCGAATAGATGACAGCGTGATCGACCTCGCCCTTGAATGGCGGCTGCCCCGCGACCATCTCATAGAGAACGACGCCGAGTCCCCAGACGTCCGAGCGCCGGTCGGTGGGCTCTCCCAGCGCTTGTTCCGGGGACATGTAGACCGGAGTTCCGAGGGTCGTACCCTCGCGAGTGAGCTTCGAGCTTTCGGCGAGTTGCGCCAGCCCGAAGTCCATCAACTTCACGAGCCCACGCGAGCCCTTCATCAGCATCACGTTGTCGGGCTTGATGTCGCGATGCGTAGTGCCCTTTTCGTGCGCGGCGTCGAGCCCTTCGGCCATCTGGATGGCGATCGAGAGCGCCTCGGGGAGCTTGAGCGGGCCTTCGGCAATCTTCCTGCTCAGCGTTCGGCCTTCGAGGAAGGCCATGACGATGAAGGTGCGGCCATCCACTTCGTCAATCTCATGGACGGTGCAGATGTTCGGGTGGTCCAAAGAAGCGGCTGCCATGGCCTCGCGTTCAAAACGCTTGGGGCCTTCTTCGTCGCGCAGAAGGTGAGGAGCCAAGAACTTAAGCGCTACCGATCGCTTGAGTCTGATGTCCTCGGCTTTATAGACGACACCCATGCCGCCTTCGCCGAGTTTCTCGGTGATGCGGTAGTGGGAGATGGTCTGGCCAATCATTTATTGGGTCCCCACCGGTTCGGCGAGCCAAATGTTGCCACGGGATTCGTAGGCCGGGAAGTAGAGCGCGTCGGCGGTCATGGCGTAACCGAAGCCGCTGAGTTGAATGCGCTGCCGACCGTGGAGATGCCGCAGGACTTTGAGCGGGCCCTTGGGCCGCTTGGTCGCAGCGTCCAATGGCTGGGCCCAGATGCAGGCGAACTCATCCCGGTTGGAAAAGAAATAGATCGTGTCGCCGTCTGGCGACCACCAGGGATGATCGTCTCGACGACCTCCAGAGGTAATCTCAACCCACTGGGAGTGCTCTAGCGGTTGCCGGTTCTCCACACGAGCCACATAGATTCTGCTCTCACCCGCGAATGCGTCAAGGACGAGCGCGAAAGCCAGCCAATCCCCCCGGGGCGAATATCGGAGTGCCACAGATCGGTATTCCGGGTGTTCGAGACCAACGTCGCTGACGTGGCCGGTATCGACATCCACCAAGCGGAAAACCAAGTTCGGCGACGGTGTGTAATAGAGGACCTTCTTGCCGCCGGGCATCCAGCCCATCAGGCTGCTGATGCCTTCGAGGACACGCTTCTCGGTTTCCGTGGCCAAGTCCTTAACGTACAAACTCGTCTGGTCATTCTCTCGACGATTGAAAACGACACGCGAGCCGTCGGGTGAGATCTCACCCCGCCACTCTCGGGTCGCGCTTACCGTGATGCGGGTGTCCCGCCCGGTCGCAAGGTCCCGCAGCCAGATATCGTCGTTGCCCGCCCGGTCGGAAGTGTAAATCAGGGTCCGCGCATCCGCGGGAATGGAAGGGACGACGTCTCTGCTCAGCCCCGAAATCACTCGCTCCGGCTCGCCCCGCACCCCGGCCGCGTTCGCGTCGATCGGGAGTTTCCAGATGTCCCAGTCTTGGATGGCATTGACAAAGGCGATCCGGCCATCTTGCGTCGCGGAAGGATCTTGCTCGCCGGTACCCGAGGTGAGCCGCTGGGGTTCGCCGATGAGACGCTGGCCATCGGCTGAGATTTGAACCCGCCACAGGTTGGAAGCCCCGCCCCCAGAGGCCGCATGGAACAGAACATAGTTCCCGTCAGCCACCCATTGATGAGGAGAAATAAACCTTTGCTGAAACATTTGCTGAATGTCTCTTTGCAGAAATAGATCGCGCGCGCCAAGCGGGACTGCTTCACCGCCCTCCACTGGCACAGTCCACCAGTCCCTCGGCCGCCTCACGCCAAAACCGCTGGGCTCGGCCGAACCGGCGAACAGCAGATACTTCCCGTCCGGTGACCAAACGGGTGCGTCGGCGCTAGCCAGATTGATGTCGACCCGCCGGGCTGAGCCGCCGGAGGCCGAGGCGATGTAGATTCTCTGGTACCTCAGGATGGCGGCGTCCACCTCTTGTCGCGTGAAGCTGATCGAGGCGCCGTCGGGCGAAAAACGGGCCCCCGAACCCTTTCCGGCGACGCGCCTCGGGTTGCCACCCAGTGCTGACACTACGTAGATGCCGCCACCGTCGCGATCGGATTCGAACACGATCTGGCTGCCGTCAGGGGAGAAGGATGGGCCGAAGTCATCCGCTGCGTGCTTGGTCAACCGGAGGGGATCACCCCCGGCCAGTTGCTCTACCCAGATGTTGAGGTCGCCTTCCCCTTGCCGGTCGGATGCATAGGCAAGCAGCTTGCCGTCGGGCGAGAGGGCTGGGTGGAGGGTGATGCCGGTGTCGCGGGTGAGCTGGGTGAGGTTGTATCGCGGCGGGGTTTGCGTGGCGGGTTCCCCCGAGCGGCCGAACCACCAGCCCAGGCCCACGGCGGCCAGCACGACGGCGGCCACCGCGCCAACGATCGCCGGTGAGGTGCGCTTGGCGAGGGTGGGTTTAGCCCCGACTCGCGACGCTTGCGGTTCCAGACCCCGGCGCGCCGATTGCAGATCCACAAGCAAATCGCTGACATGCTGGTAGCGCTCGCCGGCTTGCTTCGCCAGACACTTGTCAACGATTCCTTCCAGGTCTTTCGGCACGCCGGTGCGGACGGCCGTCAGAGGCTCAGGATTCTCGTTCGTAATGGAATAGATGACAGCGTGATCGACCTCGCCCTTGAATGGCGGCTGCCCCGCCACCATCTCATAAAGAACGACGCCGAGTCCCCAGACGTCCGAGCGCCGGTCGGTGGGCTCTCCCAACGCTTGTTCAGGGGACATGTAGACCGGAGGAGATTGTCCCGAATCTAGTTGAAGGTGGAAGGGCGGCGGTTCTCAAGCCCGGTTCTCTGAGAGAATCGAGCAAACCTTTCACCACAAAGGAGAACCGCCGTGAAGAAACGATATCACATTCTGGATTCCGCGAAGCAACAGCCAGTCAGCCCCAACGACCTCACCCGCCTGCTCAGCCAAAACTCCCAACTCATGCTGCCCTTGGTTGAACTGGTCGAGCAGTGCCGCGGAGCCGTCGACGAGGTTATCGACGTCACCGGCCGCGCCGCCATTCAAGCCGTGCTGGAACTGTCGGCGCAGCAAGTTACCGGTGGAAAACTTTCCCAGCCCGGCAAGAAGCGCCGCGGCGATGTGGTCCGCTGGGGCCGCCAGCCCGGTCGCGTCAAGCTCAGCAACCGCAAACTGCGCGTCAGCAAACCCAGACTGCGCAAACGCTCCGGCGGCGAGGTCAAAGTGCCCGCTTACGAAGCGATGCAGGACGACGAACGCCTCGGCGCGCGCATGCTCGACATTCTGATGAAGGGCGTCTCGACGCGCAACTATGCCGGGGTGATTGGCGCAATGGCCGGCACGGCCGGGGTGTCGAAATCCGCCGTCAGCCGGGAGGCAGTCGAGGCCGCCGAAAAGAGCATCGACGAAGTGCTCACGCGGCGCCTGGATGAGTTGGATCTGCTGGTGATCTACGTGGACGGTTTGATCTTCGCAGATCATGTAGTGCTTGCAGCGGTGGGCGTAGACCGTCAGGGCAACAAACATGTGCTGGGATTGCAGCACGCCGCCACTGAGAGCACAGCCGCCGCCGAAGACTTGCTGAGGGGCATGGTCGAGCGGGGAGTATCGACGGAGAAAAACAGGCTCTTCGTGCTCGATGGATCGAAGGCCCTGCGGGCGGCGGTGCGGCGGGTCTTCGGCAAAGTTCCGGTGCAGCGCTGCCGTGCTCACAAGCTGCGCAATGTCGTCGAGCGGCTGCCTAAGGCCGAGCGCGATCAGGCCAAAGCGGCGATCCGGGCCGCCTGGCGGCTGGGAGCCCAAGATGGACAAGCGCGGCTGGAGAAGCTAGCCCAGTGGTACGAGGGTGACTGGCCCGAGGCGGCGGTGAGTTTGCGCGAAGGCATGGAGGAGTGTTTCACCATCAACCGCCTGGGTGCGCCGCCGTCGCTGCATCGCTGCCTGGCGACGACGAACATCGTCGAGTCTCCTAACGCCGGGGTGCGGCGGAGAACGCGGCGAGTGACCCGCTGGAAGGACGCGGCCATGGTGTGTCGCTGGGCCACGGCTGCATTCCTCGATACCGAGAAAAGCTTCCGCAAGATCATGGGTTACAAGGATCTGTGGATGCTCGACGCCATCCTCAATCCGGCCAAGGCCACAGCAGCAAAGGCTGCCTAGTACAATGCTCTTTTACGCCGCCGCCCTACAAACCCTCAACTACGATTGGGACACTCTCGACCGGAGT
Source organism: Bryobacterales bacterium (assembly GCA_965238045.1). Taxonomy (GTDB): domain Bacteria; phylum Acidobacteriota; class Terriglobia; order Bryobacterales; family UBA6623; genus CBDEGU01. The sequence continues at coordinate 298,617 of CBDEGU010000010.1, forward strand.
TCCGAGGGTCGTACCCTCGCGAGTGAGCTTCGAGCTTTCGGCGAGTTGCGCCAGCCCGAAGTCCATCAACTTCACGAGCCCGCGCGAGCCCTTCATCAGCATCACGTTGTCGGGTTTGATGTCGCGATGCGTAGTGCCCTTTTCGTGCGCGGCGTCGAGACCTTCGGCCATCTGGATGGCGATCGAGAGCGCCTCGGGGAGCTTGAGCGGGCCTTCGGCAATCTTCTTGCTCAGCGTTCGGCCTTCGAGGAAGGCCATGACGATGAAGGTGCGGCCATCCACTTCGTCAATCTCATGGACGGTGCAGATGTTCGGGTGGTCCAAAGAAGCGGCTGCCATGGCCTCGCGTTCAAAACGCTTGGGGCCTTCTTCGTCGCGCAGAAGGTGAGGCGCCAAAAACTTCAGCGCTACCGATCGCTTGAGTCTGGTGTCCTCGGCCTTGTAGACGACACCCATGCCGCCTTCACCGAGCTTCTCGGTGATCTTGTAGTGGGAAATGGTTTGACCGATCATAGCCCCGACCGAGCCTGAGTGGATTGTACCGCAACAGGGCGGATGGCGAAGGCGGGGAATATAAAAAAGTGGAGTGGATTCTTGAGGCGAAACCACGAAACTAAAGAGGTGTTGTGGCTGACTGATACGTATAATACGCGGGCTATTACTTATGCAGTCAGGATACGGACGATCACCGTGCCGGAAGAGGTCTATCGAGGGCTGCACGCCAAGATCGGCGGCGGACGCATCAGCGGTTTTATTGATGCGCTCGCCCGGCCGCATGTTGTGCTCAGCGTACTTGACTGTACACTGAGCACGGCGAGCAAGCACAACGAAGCAATGGCGGTCCTGTCATATGCTTCGGTCGTCAGATGGTGAGAAATGCGGTCCCGGTACTAACCGCCCCCCTCGCCGCCTTCGCTCTCTTCGCCCATCTGCTGCGACAGATAGACACCGATGCCCATTTGTTCGATCATCGTCAGCTGCGCTTCGAGAAAATCGACGTGGCGCTCCTCGTCGTTGAGAATTTTCTGGAATAGATCGCGCGAGCCGTTGTCGCCGGCTTCTTGGGACGCCTTGATGGCTGCGTTCAGACGCGGCAGGGCTTCGAGCTCCAGGTTGAGATCGTTCTGAAGCTGCGCTTTGACGTCCTCACCGATAGTCAGAGGGAACATCTCCCGAAGATTCGGGATCGCGTCGAGGAAAAGAATTCTTTCGATGAGAGCCTCGGCGTGGCGCATCTCTTCGATCGATTCCGTCCTGACGTACTGGTAGAGCTTGTCGTAACCCCAGTCCTTGCACATCTCCGCGTGCAAGAAGTACTGGCTAATCGCGGTCAGCTCCGCCTGCAGCGCTTCCTTGAGGTGACCGATGACTTCCGGGTTGCCTTTCATGGCTACTCCTTCCCGGCCCGCGGTCAGCGCCCAGCGACCGTCCCCAAAGACGGTCCCCAACGGCAGTCTAACGACCAGGCCGTAACGTCTCTACATTGTATCGGGCCGTCTAGCCCCCGTGTCGTCCGGCTGTGTCGTCCGGCTGTGTCGTCCGCCCCCTATCGTCACAAGCTCGCCAGCACCTTGTCGTCGAAGGAAAAGTCCGGCGCCGCCCCGCCCGTTTGCCGCCGGCGCCAGGCGAAGGCACCGGCAAGACCTTCTTCAAACCTCACCGGTTCAAACCCCAGTTCCTCCCGGGCGCGCCCGGTCCGCTGCGTGATCGGGGGCATGTCGAAATATTGCCCGAAGTAATAGGGCGGCTCAAAAATCCTCCCTCCCATATCGAGCAGTTTCTCGCGCGGGACCAATACCACCTCGAGCTTCCTTCCAGCCGCGCGGGCAAGCGATTCCACCAGCTCCCGCTGCGTGAGGGGCGATGGGTTTGCGATGTTATACGCCCGTCCGGCCGCGCAGTCGCTTTCAGCGGCCAGGATCGCCGCGCGGGCAATGTCATCGGCCAGGACGAACTGCATCGGCCGTTCTCCGTCGCCGGGAACGATCACCGCCCGGCCGGCCAGCAGACGGTCCCAGAAGAACGCCTCGCGATAAAAAGGATTCTCCGGGCCGTAGACGTAGGGCGGTCTCAGGGTAACGGCCGGAAAGCCTTGCTCGCGATGCAGCGCGAAAAGCATCGCCTCGGTTTGGGCCTTGTTGCGAACGTAGTCGTCCGGGTGGTCGTCCGGGGCCAGCGGGCTGTCCTCGTCCAGGTCCAGACCTTCGCCATAGGCCGCGACGCTCGAGGTGAAGACATAGCGCCGCGGGCGAGGCGAGAGCGCCAGCGCCAGCGCCCGGACTTGCCCGGCCGTGGTGCCGCGCTGCCAGTCATACACATTGTCATAGACCAGATCGAAGGTTTTGCCTTCCAGGACCCGTCGCACCGCCTCGGTATCGTTGCGGTCGCAGCGAATCTCTCCCGTCTGACCCGCGAAAGGATTCCCCGCGCCCCGATGCAGTATGGTGACCTGGTCGCCCCGGGCGAGGAGTCGCCGCACCAGCGCGCGGCCAATGAAGAGAGTACCGCCGATGACGAGAGTGCGTGCCAAGGTTTGAGCAGACTTCGAGCGGACTCAGAGGCTTCCGAAATACCGAGCGCGCCGACATTTTATCACACGCCCGCCGCACCGGGTCCGGGATACTGTTACTAGAGCTTGAACAGCTCCCGCAAGCGTTTCGTTTGTGCCCGGCTGACAGGAATTTCCGTTTGATTGCGGTCGCTCATGCGGAGATGGTAGCTTGACTTGAACCAGGGAACGACCTCTTGGATCTTGTCGATGTTGACAAGATAAGAACGGTGCACCCTCCAAAACGAAGTCAAGTCCAGGCTCGACTGCAGATCCTCGAGCGTGCGATAGTTCGACATCCCTTCGATTTCCGATGAAACGATCGTAATCAATCCATCCTGGATGGTGGCGAAGACCACCTCGCCGGCATCGACCAGGAACAGGTGCTTATGGCTTTTCAGCAGCACCTTCGCCGGTCGCTGGAGGCCCAGCCGAAGCTGCGAGACGATCTCGCCGATACGGGCCGTGTCCTGATCCGGCGAATCGATCAACCTGCGCGCCCGCTCGACGGCCACCTTGAGCCGTTTCTTCTCGATGGGTTTGAGCAGATAGTCGACGGCGTTCACCTCGAAGGCCTTGACCGCGTACTGGTCATAGGCGGTGGCGAAAACAATGTAAGGGATTCTCCCGCCGCCCTCGACCAGCTTCCTTACTACCCCGAGACCGTCCAGGCCCGGCATCTGGACGTCCAAGAAAACCAGGTCCGGCTTGTGCTTCTCGATCGCTTCGAGAGCTTCCAGTCCATTCGCGGCCGTGGCCACGATTTTGACCGGAAGAGACTTCAACTGGAAAGCCAGCTCCTCTCGAGCCAGCTTTTCATCATCGACAATCAGCGCCCGCACAGCGCCCTTGCCTTTCGCCTTCTCCGCCATCACCCCCAATGTAGCGGGGATCTTGCCAGGAGTCCAGAGCCGCCCGGCGCTGCCTGCCCGCACGGCTCGCACGACAGTCCCGCCAACCGGCCCAGCTGTAAATTCACCCCGGCCCGCCCCCGGTCACTTGACGTTCTCGGCCGGCCCGCCCGAGAATAGAGTGTGACGGTCACACTGCGACTGGCCGCGTGATTCGCCATGCCACAATTCACCATGCCGAGAAGACATCTCTTCCTCTGCCTGGGCCTGCTGGCGCTGAGCTCTTGGGCCCTTCCCGCGCAGGAACTCTCCAGCGAGAAGAACTTCGAAACCAACCGCGCCGGACGCGGGCCGGCGGCGCCCTTGTCTCACGACAAGGGGGTCATCGGCATTCGCAAACTCAAGGGCACCGTGGGCAAGGTCGACTTGGAATTGCGCACCATCACGATCGTTACGGGCAAGAAGAAAATCGGCGATTTGGTGCTGAGCTTCTCCCAGCCCGAGGGCAGAGAGCAGATCAAGGTCTCCAACAAAGCCGCAAAACTCCTCGGCAAGAAGAACATCAAGCTCGAAGAAGTGCGGCCGGGCTCGAAAGTGAAGATTCAGTATTACCCCAGCATGGGGCAGTTGCTGGAACTGATCATCGAAAAGCCGGCAAGTTAGCCCGAATTTCGCATCTCGCGCTCCGGGCATCGAGTCGCGGCGGCCACCGTCCGCGCCCGGCGGCAATCGTGGGCCCGATCAGCAGGCATGAGAATACTCATGATCGCTTCCGAGGCGTTCCCCTACGCCAAGACGGGCGGATTGGGCGATGTGCTGGCGGCGCTGCCGCCGGCCCTCGCCGCCATGGGCTACCAGGTGGGGGTTGTCTTGCCGCTGTATCGCGAGAGCCCGGTCCCGGCCCCATCTTCTGGTCCCAGGCCGGCGGGCGAGCGCGAAACTCTCTTTCAGAGCTTGGAACTCCAGATGGGGCCTGCCGCCTATCGCCTCCGCGTGTTGCGCGCGAGACGCGGCGGTGTCGAGTGGTACTTCATTGACTATCCGAAGTTTTTTGATCGTGAGGGCATCTACGGGGACTCCGCCGGCGACTATCCCGACAACGCCCTGCGCTTCGGTCTCCTCTCGCGAGCGGCTCTGGAAATCGCCAAACTCGATTTTCATCCGCAAGTGCTGCACTGCCACGACTGGCAGGGAGCGATCGCCGCGGTGATGCTCAAGACCACCTGCGCGGGCGATCCGGCCCTCGGCGCTCTGCCCGTGCTGCTGACGATTCACAACGTCGGCTACCAGGGGGCCTTCCCTCGCTCGGCCCTGGCCGAACTTGGGCTTCCCGAAGAACTCTGCCGCCCCGGCGCGCTGGAGTTTCACGAAAAAGTGAACTTTCTCAAAGGAGGATTGATCTGCTCCGGCCTGCTCAACACCGTCAGCCAGGCATACCGCCGTGAAATCCAGACCCCGGAATATGGTCATGGCCTCGACGGCGTGCTGCGTTCAAAAAGCGACCGCTTGCGAGGCGTGCTCAACGGAGTGGACTACAAGCAGTGGAACCCGCTTGAGGATCGCTGGATCGCCGCGCCGTATTCGCCCGCCGATCTGCGGGGCAAACGCGAATGCAAGCGGGATCTGCTCGCCGCGCTCGGCCTGCCAGTCGCCCGCATCCCCGCTGACAATATCCCCGGTGACAACATCGACCGTGACAATATCGACGCGCCGCTCGTCGGCATGGTCTCGCGTCTGGTGGAGCAGAAGGGCTTCGACCTGGTGATCCGCGCCGCCGAAGAGATCGTCTCGCTTGGCGTTACGCTAACCATCCTTGGAACAGGCGAGGCGCAATATGAAGAAGCCGCGCGCGCGCTTGCCCAACGCTACCCCTCGCGTGTCGCCGTCCGCATTGCCTACGACGAGGCGCTGGCGCACAAGATCGAGGCCGGAGCCGACATCTTCCTCATGCCCAGCCGCTACGAGCCCTGCGGCCTCAACCAGATGTACAGTCTCAAATACGGAACCGTGCCGGTCGTTCGCGCGACCGGTGGTCTTGAGGACACGGTCCGGCAGTGGGATCCGGCTACGGGGCGCGGAACCGGATTCAAGTTCCATGAGCATTCCGCCGCGGCCATGATGAGAGCGCTGCGAGAAGCCGTCCAGACGTTTTCCAGCCAGCAAACCTGGCGCACGATTCAGCGCAATGGGATGGCCGAGGACTTCTCGTGGGAGCGTTCAGCGGCCGGCTACGCCGCCCTGTATCAAGAACTGCTTTCGTCCTCGGACACGGCCGCGGCGAAGGAAAACTGAGCGTACCGTGGGCTCCTTTCCCCTCGGGGCGCAGCGGTCCTCGTGCCGTGTCCCGTTGCCGAATCCAGCGATTCCTCGATCTGTTACGCTGAATAATCATATCGAGGAACCGTAGCAAACACGGGCGGCCGCCAGTACCCGGGCCGGCAGCCTTCGGCAACGAATCCGTACCGAATATAGAGACAGGAATACAGACAGAAGTCACCATCGCGGCCCATCCTCAGCCGGCTCAGGCATGCGGGCAGGGTCATGTGGTGACTTCCGGAGGATTAGATGGCTGGACCGAACACCCTTACCCTTACCGATGCCGGATTTGACGCCGAGGTGCTTCAGTCCGATGTGCCCGTCTTGGTGGATTTCTGGGCCGAGTGGTGCGGACCATGCCGCATGATGGCGCCGATCATCGACGAGGTCGCGACCGAATACGCCGGCAAGGTCAAGGTCGGCAAACTCGATGTCGATAGCAATCCCTCCTCGGCCAGCCGTTATCAAGTCCGCGGCATCCCCACGCTGCTTGTCTTCAAGGGCGGCAATGTCGTCGAGCAGCTCGTCGGAGCGGTGGCGAAAGAGAAAGTCACCCAAGTCCTCGATAGTCACCTCTAGGCTCGAATCGTTTCTCTGCGACCTCGAGCCGCGGGATCCCGCGCGCCTAACCCTGTCCCCAGCCGGTCGCTGCCCTCAAACGGTCGCGCCGGTCGCCGCTTCTTGGGGAGCCGAGTCCGTGTATTCCGCTGGATCATCCCTCATGAGTGCTTGGCCTTTGGTCAACCAAGCAACGCCGAACGCGATCACCGCGACCGACTCCAGCACAAAGACCGGATGCCATGCTTCCACGGCTTGGATCAGTTCTGCCGACACAAAACCCAGCATCTTGATCCCGCCCAGAATAACGATCAACCCGATCGAACCGAGAATCGTATACCCGGCGGCCCGGTAAACCTTATCTCTCCTTCGCTTCTGAGGGGGGCGATCGTCGGGCTTAAAGCATGATTTCGTAAACAGGCAAAGCGAGAAATAAGCCAGGATGCCGAAGAATATCGCTGCGCACACGATGTGAACCCTGCCGGTGAACGTCTCGGGCAGGCCGACGCCGCCCGACGGATCCGCCGGAAACAGCGCGACGCCGATCGCGAAGATGCCCGCCCAGTTGGCTACCGCCTTGTCGTTGCCAAGCTCCCCCGTGTAGCCCTTGTATGCGTAAAAGAACACGCCGATCGTGCAAAGCGTTCCGACAAACACGTCCCCCATATCAGTGTGATAGTAGGCGCTTAGCGACGACTGAATGCTCGTGCTGAACAAAACGAGGCCGCCCAGCGCCAGGACGAACGGCAACGCCGCGCCCAGGATGCCAATGGCGTTCCTCAGCTCCATGCAAGTTAACACGCGTGGGTCTCCCTTGTTCGACGACTGTGACATTGGAACCTCCTCGGATCTGCCCTGCATTTCGCGCCACCTGAGTGTCGAGCCACGCGATGGGGCTGTCGTTCCTTCGTTGCGTTTGCCTGTCGTGCTGGCCGGTGCGTTCGCGATGCCGGTCGCGCCGGGAGCGTGGGCCTGGTCTTAATTCCTGCGAGCCAGGGACGCCCCGGTCCTGCGTCTATAATACGCCTGTTTGGTCGAGGTTTCGGGTCAATTTGACCAGAATTTCCATTTTGGCCCTGGCACGGCCACAGTATACACCCGCGCTGCCCCGAATACCACGTCTTTTTTCTCTAAATCCTGCAAATCACCTCCGCCGGTGGGCGCCAGGGCTCGTCTCTCCGCTCACAGACGTTGATCGAGCGGGCTCAACGGCGCGCCGGCCGGCAGCGCTCCATGCGAAACCGTTTTGGCGCCGAAAACTGTTGATCCTCGTCCGCGCAACGCTACCCGCTCGGCAGCGGCAGCGCCCAGGTCCTGTGCGGCATCTCGCCGAACGGCCGCCGGTCTTCATCAAACTCGGGCCCCTGCTACCCCGGCGCTGTCATCCGGCTCCGAGAAGACCGCTCGTCGCCGTCACCCTCCATCCGCCCCAAGACTCTCGCGAGCGGCTTGCTTGACCCCAACCCTGGCACCCAACCCTGGCGTGTTCGGAAACAGTCCCCCCCCGGGACCGACGGATTCACTCGGCCCGCGCCGCCCCCTCCAACCCCACTGCCGGCAAGCCCGCCGTCATGCATCGTGATATTCTGATTTCACGATGGCCGAGGGAAACCTGATCACCGAAATTGCAGCGCCGCTGGCCACGCTTCGCCTGAATCGTCCATCGCAAAGAAACGCTCTCTCGGCCGCTCTGATGAGCGAGTTGATCACCGCGCTCCAACAAATCACGGAAGACGAACGCGTCGGCGTCGTGATTATCGAGGCCGAGGGTCCGGTCTTCAGCTCCGGTCACGACCTCACCGAGATGATCGGTCGCGACCTGCCCGCCTACCGCGCCATCTTCGAGCTCTGCACCGGCCTCATGACCGCCATCCACCGCCTCCCGCAACCGGTGATCGCCCAAGTCCGCGGCCTGGCCACCGCCGCCGGCTGCCAGCTCGTCGCCGCCTGTGACCTCGCCATGGCTTCTCAGAGCGCCCGCTTCGCCACGCCCGGCGTCAAGATCGGCCTGTTTTGCAGCACGCCGATGGTTGAGCTCAGCCGCGCCATCGGTCGCAAGCGCGCTCTGGAAATGCTGCTGACCGGCCGGGCCATCGACGCCGCCACTGCCCGCGACTGGGGTCTGGTCAATCGCGTCGTGCCAGACGATCAGCTTGCCGGGGCCACGCGCGAACTGGCCGCCGAGATCGCCCAAGCCAGCAGCCTGGTCACCGCCCTCGGCAAGAAGACCTTCTACGAGCAAATCGATCTCGATCAGCCCAGAGCCTACTCCTATGCCACGGAAGTGATGAGCCAGAACGCCCTAGCCCCCGACGCCCAGGAAGGAATCAGCGCTTTTCTGGAGAAGCGAAAACCAAACTGGAGCGGCCGCTAATTTACCGCCGCGCAAACCGTCGACTCAATCTGAATCGTCCGAGTCTCTTCATCAAACCGGAACAAAATCAAATCCGCTAAATCACCCGTTTCGAGAAAGCCCTTGCGGTCCTCGATGCCGGCTCCAACCGCCGCGTTGACCGTCGCCATCCGCAGCGCCTCGTGCAGAGACAGACCGGTGATTTGCATCAGCTTTTCCAGCGCCCGATCCAAACGCAGCGCCGAGCCGGCCAGCCGGCCCGAACTCTTCAGCCGCACGCAATTGTCGGCTGTCAGCTCAACTTCCTGGTCTCCGATCCGGTAGCTGCCCGGCGGACAGTTCGCCGGCGCCACCGCGTCGGTCGTGATAATCGATTTCTCCAGCCCCTTGGCGCGAATCGCGACTTTCAAAAAATTCGGGTCCAGATGAATGCCGTCCACAATGAAACCCGCGCAGAGTTCATCGGCCGCCATCTGGTCGAAAATATAGTTCGGGAACCTTCGGATGATCTGGTGCGAGCCGTTGCCCAGATGCGTGCTCATCGTCGCGCCCGCCGCGATCGCGTCGCGAATATCCTGCGCGCTGGCGTTCGTGTGGCCAATCGAGATAACAACGTTTTCTCCGGCCACCTTCTCGATCAGCGCAATCACGCCTTTCTGCTCCGGAGCCACCGTGAGGATGCGGATATTTCCTTCCGCCGCCTCGTTAAACTGCTTCCACTCCTCATAGCTCGCGGCCCGGACATGCTCCTGTTGGTGCGCTCCGCGCGGCCCGTCCACATCCGAAATCCACGGCCCCTCGACATGGAAACCCGCCATCGCGCCGCCGCCTGGCAGCTCCCGCTTAGCCTTTGACAAATTGCGCAGCGAACCGCGGATGTTTTCGTTCGAACCTGTAATCACGGTGGGCAAGAAACGCGACACACCGGTCTGGTGAATCACCTCGATCGATCGCGCGATCTCGTCGAGCGGCGTCACCGGCGAATTATAGTCCACGCCCGCGAACCCGTTGACCTGAATATCGATCATCCCCGGAGCGATCCAAACCTCGCCCACCGGGCCCCCGCTGGCCTCCACCGCGACGATACGCCCCTGCTCTTGGCGCACCTCAATCATTTCACCCGTAACGGGCGAGCGGCCTGTGTAGGTCCCTGTATCAGTCATCGTGGATCGGATAAACCCCTCTAAATCACTCAGTCTCCCACAGCCAGGATCGAGCACCAGGATCGAGCCAACATCCGTCGCCACCCCCGGCCCTCAGCGCACTTGGCGCAGAATCTTCACCGTCACCGGCTCCCGGTCCGCAGGGGGCTTGCCGAGCCAGACTCCGCCGGCAACCACATCCGCGAGCCCATCTCCGTCGATGTCTCCCACGTCCAGTGTCGCGTGATCGCAGGCATCATCGAGCAGCACGTGAGGCCGGAATTCCCCGCGCGAGACTTGCTCATACCATACGATCCCCGGCAGCTTCATCTCGCGCCGCTTCTCTTCCGGGAGTTCCGGCAGCCACGACGATGCCACCACGTCCAAATCGCCGTCGCCATCCAAATCCACCGCCTCGGCCCGAATCGCCCCGTAGTAGTCTCCGATCGCGTGATGCACAAACGGATACGTGCCCCGGTTCTCCAGCCACGACACGCCCTGGTAGGGCTTGAATCGAACCTGATCGTCCATCGTATCGCCGTTGGTGAACAGCACGTCCAGATCGCCGTCGCCGTCCAGATCGACGGGCTCGATGCCGCTCGATCCCCAATGCGGATGCGGCGCCGTGAAAATCTCTTTCTTGTCGAACTCCCCTCCGCCGCGATTGATAAACGCCACGATCGTCTCATGATGCTGCGAAATCAGCGCAATGAAATCCGGCTTGCCGTCGTTGTTCAGATCCACCACCGGCACATGGATCGAGCCCGTCCGGTCGTCGATCGTGCGCGGCCGGAACGACGGGCCGTCGGAGCCCGACAAGTTTTCGAGATACAGAATCCGCCCCACCGTAATCCATCCGAACACCGCCGCCACGATATCCAAATCCCCATCGCCGTCAAAATCCGCCGCTTGCACATCGGCGACACGGCCGATCTTGCTCGCCAGCCGGATCACTTCAAACTCCCTGTCACCCGTGCTGTCACCCGTGCGGCGCAACCAAACAATCCCGCCCTCGGTCTTATCCGACGGCATCACCTCCCCCAGCTCGGCCACCAGCAAATCCATCCGCCCGTCCTGGTCGAGATCCACCGCCTCGGCATGGTCGGGATGCGAAAGCTTGGCCAGCACCGCAAGTTCGGCCCCCTCGGCGTCGGGGTCCATCCACGAGACCACGCCGGAAAACATGTCGCAAACGATCAACTCCGGCCCAGCCACATCGTCAAACAACTCCAGCAAGCGAACATTGCCCGCGCCGGGAAGACGATCGCCGGGCGGAACGCCGCTCACCGCGCGACTCTCGAAGCGCACCTTCGTGTTTTCCGGCACCGGACCCCCACTACTCGCCGGTCCCCCACTCCCTAAACCCCACGGCGGCGTCGGCAACTCTTGAGGTGAGAGGGTTTGGAAATAGGCCACCACGTCTTCAATCGGCAGTCCCGAGATCGGCCGCCCCAGCGACGCCAGCAAACCGTCGTTGGCGAGGCCGTACATCTTGGCCACCTTGCCCAGCCAGGCCTTTCGCGGAAGAATCGACGGCGGACTCCACAGGTGACACTGCGTGCAGGCCGCTCGAATGCGCGCCTCCTGCCCGGCGACGCCGCCCGCCCCCGCCGAGGTCACCACTCCGGCATCTGTCCCAGCATCCGTCCCGCCGCCACCGGACCCACCCGAGCCAGGCCCGCCCGCCGCATCCGCCGCCGCCCGATCCGGGTCCAGCCGCGTGATGTCGCTGTTCAAATCCGAGAGCACCGCCTCGTAGGCCTGCCGAAGATACAGCAGAATGTCGAGAGATTCCCCGCCCCCGTCCCGGATCGCCTCCCACTCACCGATCGCTTTCCGGTGCTGACCCGACCGCAAGTAAGCCAGCCCAAGCCACGACCGCACTTCCTGATTCGAGGGGTTTTCTTCGTGCGCTTTTTGCAGACGGGGAACGCCGTCTCGACGCGCCCGAGCATCAGCAGGTCGAAGCCCAGCAACCCGTTCACCCCGCCCAAATCCGGCTTCACCTCCAGCGCCCGCTCGAACGACGCCACCGCCAGCGACAGCTTCCCCTCCCGATGGCGCACCAGTCCCAGACTGGCCTGCAACTGCGCCACATCGGGCGCCAGCTTCAGCGCCGCCTCGAACTCTCGCGCCGCATCGCCCAGCCGCTCTTCGTCGCGAGCCCGCAGTCCGCGCTGAACGTGACCGGAAAGCTGCGCGGCCCTGTCCTTCCGCGGGTCCTCCTGCTGGGCGCTTGCCAGCCAGCCAGCCGCTAACAGCACTACACATAAATGGACGACCCACACCCGCCCGCCTTGCCAGCGCATCTTCACCGCCGGAACCTCATCTTTTTCACTGGGCGCGCTTCGGCCACGGGCTCCTACGCTCTTCGCGGCCGAGAGGCCATTAGTACCTCAGCACCCGCTCCATCTCGCGCTCGAGATCCCCTACTTGCGGCAAGATTTCATTTTCGATCTTCGGATTGTAGGCAACCCACACATCCATCGCCCCGACCCGTCCCACCGGCGCATCGAGACAATCAAACAACTCCCCGCCAATCCGCGCCGCGATCTCCGCGCCGTACCCGAACGAGAGACAGTCTTCATGCACCACCAGCGCCCGGCTCGTCTTCCGAACCGAGGCAGCAATCGCCTTCCAATCATACGGACTCAGCGTCCGTAAATCTAGAATTTCGATCGACTGGCCCGTCCGCGCTTCCACATGCTTCGCCGCCCGCATCGAGCGCTGCACCAGCGCGCCATAGGTAACAACGGTCAGCCCGCTGCCTTCCCGCACCTTCCGCGCGCAACCAAACGGAATCATATAGTCCGGCCCCGGATACGGATTGCGATTATACGTTTCCCGGTAGAGCTTCTTATGCTCCAAGAACAGCACCGGGTCGTCACAGCGAATCGCCGTTCGCAGCAAACCATTCGCATCGGCCGCGTTGGAGGGAAACACCACCCTCAGCCCCGGAATATGCGTAAAGAGCACTTCGCCCGACTGGCTGTGATAGATCCCGCCCCCGCCCAGATATCCGCCGATCGGCGCGCGGATCACCACCGGGCACCGGAAACCGTTATGCGACCGCCAGCGCAGAGTCGCCAGTTCATTGCGAATCTGCATCATCGCCGGCCAGATGTAGTCGAAGAACTGAATTTCCACCACCGGCTTGAGCCCCCGCGTGGCCATGCCGATCGCGCGGCCGGCAATGGCCGCCTCCGCCAGCGGTGAGTTGAACACCCGCTCGCCACCGAATTCCCGCTGCAGCCCGGCGGTCACCTTGAAAACTCCGCCCTTGCCTTTGACGCGATCCAGGTGCTCTGCCCGCGTGCAGTCGGCCACATCTTCTCCGAACACAACCATGCGCGGATTCCGCCTCATTTCATCCTTCAGGCAGAGGTTGATCAGATCGACCATCGTCTTCGGGTCACCCTGGAAGCGCGGCGCGCTATCGAATTCCTCCGAAGCAGGATCGGCCAGCGGCGAATAGAGATATTTCGTAATCGAGTTTTGCGCGGGCTCCGCCGCCTGATCCTGCCCGCGCTGATCCGGCCCGCGCTGATCCAGCGGAGCCTGGCCGGACCCGGGCCGAGTCACCGCCGGCTGGTCCGCCGCCAGCGCCGACTCGACAGCCTGATGGACCTCGATGTCCACATCATGGTGCATCGTAAAGATCGCATGCTCGTCGGCAAAACCTTGTTCTATTAGTTGACCCGCAAAGCGGCGCAGCGGATCCCGCTCTACTTCGCGGGCGAGTTCCTCCGGCGGCTTGTAGAGGCTTTCATTATCCGAGAGCGAGTGCGCATAGAGCCGTATCGTCTGAGCGTGAACCAGCGCCGGTCCGCGCCCCGATCGGCAATGTCCGATGGCCTGCTCCAGCCCCCGGCGGCTTGCAAAGTAATCGAGCCCGTCCACCTCCTCCACCGCAAGATCTGGGAACGAACCAACCAGCTTCGAGATGGCTCCGCCCGCTGTCTGCGCCTCGATCGGAACCGAAATGGCATACTCGTTGTCCTCGATCAGGAAGATGACCGGGAGGCGTTCGAGACAGGCGGCGTTGAGAGCTTCCCAAAACTCGCCCTCGCTCGTGGCCCCGTCGCCCGAACACACCAGCACGACCGCATCGTCCCGCTCCCCAGCCCGGTCCCCAGCCCCATCGCCGACACTGCCGCCGGCACTGGCCCGCTTCCCCCCGGTCCCCATCAGCCGCGAGGCATGAGCGCAGCCCACGGCCTGCAAGAATTGCGTTCCGGTCGGACTCGAGGAAGAGACGATGTTCAGCGCCGGGCTCGACCAATGCGACGGCATCTGGCGTCCGCCCGAAGCCTGGTCGGCCGATGAACCGACCGCCTGCAAGAGCATATCGAGCGGTGACACGCCCAGCGCCAGGCAGAGCGCCCGGTCGCGGTAGTAGGGATAACACCAATCGGTGCCGGGCCGCAGCAGCAACCCGGCCGCGGTCTGCACCACTTCGTGACCCGCGGCGCTGACTTGAAAATAGATCTGATTCCGCCGCTTGAGAATAATCTCGCGATCATCCAGACGGCGCGACAGGTACATCAGCCGGTAAGCTTCCAGCGGATCATGCGCCCCGCGGCCGCCCGCCGTTAACGTCGCTCTGTCAATACCGCTTTCCTCGGCCATATCCGCAAGCCCAAGCCCCGCTCCGCCGGCGCCAGGGCGCCAGCCGGCACACTCCGGGGTGCCGCCCGCCCAGCGCTCCAGGCCCAATCCACCGGAACCATCACTCCGTCTGGATCTCAACCCCGCCGATATAGACCTCGTCGTCGCTGACGAAGACCGTCGCCTGAATCTTCGAGCCTACTTTCAGCTTCGACCAATCGGCGTCATCTTTGACGGGAAACGTCATCGTCATCGCGTCCATCCACCCTTCGATCTCTTCGTGGTCGATGACGGCGGCCTGGGCATCCTGATCAAGCCCCAGAATCGTGCCGCGCAGGGTGTACTCTTCCACCGAAGCCGCGGCCTCACTCTTTTCGGTTTCGGCTGGCTCGGGGGCCGGGCTAGCATCTCCGGCGGAATCCTGTCCGCAGCCCGCAAGCAGCAAGCCCGCAAACAGGGCCATCGCTCCTGCCAAGCCTGGCATGTGCCAGAGAGCGGGGCGCCAGGCAGTGAGCTGCCCGGCGGCGAGGCGCGGGACAGGGACGTATGGGACAGGCTCGTCCGTGAGTCGTTTCGAACGAAAAATCGTCAACCGGTTCATAATGCTCACTATCGCATTCGGAGCCGCGAATCTCAACGCTGAGGACAGTCTCTCGCCAGCTCGAAGACGAAACAAGCTGCCAGGCCCCGCCCGCCCCGAGCGCAGGCGCCGCAAGGCGCAAACCTAGGCCAGTCAAAGAGACTTCCGACAATCCCGGTGATCGCAACGGGTCGATGCAACACTTTGCCATGAAAGGGGAAGGGAAAGTGTTGCATCGACCCGTTGCGATCACCCCCATTGCCGGAAGTAGCACCCAACCCATCGTGGCGGCCCGTTCGACGGGCGCTTGGCGCTCTGTAGTCAGCCACTGCAAGATCGTCGAGAAGCTTGGCGAGGGCGAGGCGCTGCCGATCCAGCCGCGGGCTGAGTCGCGGCGGCACGCAAGTCAGGGACGCCGCCGGGCAGGCACAGCGCCTCCTGATCGTCTTTGGCGCGCCAGGCGCCCTATCCCGGGCGCAGCCTGCAAACCCCCGACTACACCTGTTTCCTTCTCGTCTTGAAAGCAAAATCCACAGCTACCCACATCACGGGCAAGGATGTGCACCGCTAGCAGTCTGGGAAGATGCGGCGCGAATCGTGCTTGGGTGACGAGGGCGCTTCCTTGTTGTCTTGCGGGTGTTCGTGTACCATTATCGGGTACGGGGTATGACGGAGTCCTCCTACACTGCCAGGTCGTTTGCGCCCCGATCCGATGTTTCAGGCGCAGCCAGGCATTCGGCAGTCGTCCGCATCACGCACTGGGTCAACGTGGTCAGCTTTGCCGGCCTTGTGGTCAGCGGCGTCGCTATTCTCATCTCACACCCGCGACTCTACTGGGGCGAAACCGGCAACTGGGAAACGCCGTCGCTGCTGGACCTGCCGCTTCCGTTCGTGCTGGAGGGTCAAAATGGCTGGGCCCGGTATCTCCACTTCTTAGCCGCGTGGGCAGGCGTTGGCAACGGCGTGTTTTATCTGCTCTCTGGAGTCATCGCACGGCACTTCCGTAAGAACCTGCTTCCGCGAAGAGGCGATCTGGACTGGAACTCCATTTCAAAGACCCTCGTCAGCGAATTGCGATTCCGGCGCGGCTCCGGGCGAGAGTCGCAGACCTACAACATTCTCCAACGCGTCGCCTACTTAGTTGTTGTGTTTCTTCTTTTCCCCGCGGCGATCTGGACTGGCCTTGCGATGTCTCCCGCCATTACGTCGGTCGTTCCCGTGATTGTAAATGTCGCGGGCGGGCACCAGTCCGCGCGCACGATTCACTTTGTTGTGGCGAACGCGTTGGTCCTCTTTCTGCTCGTCCACATCGCGATGGTTGTCCGCGCTGGTTTCGGGAGCCAAATGCGGGCGATGATCACGGGTCACCATGCCCGCGGCAAGGAGAGCCCATGAGCAAGCCACTATCACGCCGCCGACTCATCACCGCTGGTTTAGGCGCCGCCGCGGGGGCATCGGGTTTGGCTGTCGCCGCGCGGGTGGCAGACCGATACGGGCTGATCCCGCCTGACCATCAGGGGATCTACGGCGTGGGCGAAACCCTTACTTATGCCTCCCACCGGCTGCTGATGTCCTACGGGTCGATGGCCCGCAAGTTCGAACGGAGCGCCATCTCGAGCGTCGCTCCAGAGAATGGAGCCATTCCGGAAGAAGACGAGTTCAAGCGTCTCACGGACGGCGGATTCGCGGATTGGCGCGTAATGGTTGACGGCATGGTAGAGCGTCCCACCTCTTTTTCGCTGGCCGA
The DNA here is from genome assembly GCA_965238045.1 of Bryobacterales bacterium. Taxonomy (GTDB): domain Bacteria; phylum Acidobacteriota; class Terriglobia; order Bryobacterales; family UBA6623; genus CBDEGU01. Next base: position 315,320 of record CBDEGU010000010.1, read on the forward strand.
ACTCAAGGGTTATCTGGCTAGTACGCAGATCACCCTCCTGGCTTGCGAAGAGGGCTGGTCCTTCATCGCGGAATGGACCGGCGTCGCGCTTTCCCATGTCCTGAACCTGGCGGGAGTCCGGCCGCGGGCGAAGTATGTCGTCTACTTTTCTCATCAGAAGGGTTGGTGGGACAGCATCGATATGCCCGAAGCCCGGCATCCGCAAACTCTTCTGACGTATGGAATGAACGGCGAAGATCTCGCTGTGGGCCATGGCGCTCCGCTGCGCCTGCGCGTTCCCCGCCAACTGGGTTATAAGAGCGTGAAATACTTATCGCGTATCACGGTAACGGATAGTTTGAAGGACTTTGGAAAGGGCCTGGGGTCCGCGGCTTCTGAATTTGGTTATTCCTGGTATGCGGGGATCTGAGCAGGTCTTGTGGGCGGACCTTGGAGCGGGGCAGTACGCTGGTAGCGGTCGAGGTCTCAAGGGAGGAAGAGTTCACGATCGGCGCCCGCACACGACTGTGCCAGCGCAACGAACTGGAGAGCGACGACGCTAGCCCCAACTACGCCGTCTCCTCAGATGGCCAGCGGTTCCTGCCGTGGAGCCAGTCAACCCGGACGGGAGGCGGCTGGCCGTGGCTCTGGCCCGCGAGCTACTTCCGACAATCCCCCTTCGCGGAAGTGCGGGCTGCGACCGTGTCAGGCAAGATGAGCGCGTGGATCCATACTTGCCGACAAGGGCGGATCTAGCCGCACTTCCTAGTCTTCGAGGCCGTTGAAGGGAAGAGAGCGACACTTGTCCCCGATTGCCTGCCTCACAGCCAAACGAATCTGCCGATCGGCCTAAGCGCCTTTGTTGTAACAAGTTAAGAACTGAGGACAGCGGATTGTTGGTGCGAACGCGATATTTCACTAGTTTCCGGTGGCATCATGCCAATCATCTTTTTCTTGAGCCAGTTAGAGCGAAATGCAGTAGATGACGGCAAGGTACAGAACTGGCCGCTGAACGGCCATTGAGTGCGCCTGGATCTACGCTGTGCTGTTTGGGGGAATTCATGTGGCATAATCGGAGCACTGATGCCGATTTGTGAGGCTCTCGAAGCCGACGAATCCTAGGCCGAGAGGTGCCGCGTTACAATCGGCCGACGAGTCGAACGGCCCTCGTGGAGGCTGGAATCAAGGAGCAAACGGATGAGCGACGAGCAAGCCGCGGCGGATTGAGACGCTAGCTGGGCGAAATTGAGAGCGCCAGCGAAGGAGTAACTATGATGCAAATCGACCGGAAAGTATTCTTACAACTTGTTGCAGGGGCTGGTCTTCTATCCGGCTGCAATTCGCCGCAGTCTGTTGACGAAAGAGCGGAAACGCCAACAGCGGACGCAACCGATGACTTTTCCCTCCGTGTCCTCGATGATGTCGCCACCTGCTTCAGGGGGGCGCTCGCCTATATCGGTGACAAGCTGGGAATCTTTCGCGCAATGAAGGGCGCGGGACCTCTCACGACCGATCAACTTGCCGCCAAAACCAATCTAGACGCACGATACCTTCAGGAGTGGCTGGCGACCATGGCAACGGCGAGTTACGTCGAGTATCACTCGGGCGAAGGCACGTTCTCCCTGTCTGACGAACACGCCGCAGTACTCACCGATGAAGACTCAGCGGGGTTCCAAGGCGGTTACCTGCAGCTTCTCTTTTCGCTCGTCAGCGCAGCGCCCCAGGTGGCAGAAGCTTTCCAAACCGGCCAACCTGTAACCGCGGATCAATACCACCCTGACCTGTGGAAGGGAATCGAGCGGATGTCGCATTACGGTTTCCAACACTTGCTTGCCCAGCAATGGCTGCCTGCAGTACCGGGCGCTGTTGACAGGCTGGAGAACGGAGGGTCAGTGCTTGACTATAGCTGCGGCAATGGGGGCGCCATCATCGCGATGGCCCGTGCCTTCCCGAGTGCCACTTTCGTCGGCCGGGATCCCTTCGGCCCATCGATTCAGACAGCCCGTGGAGTTGCGGCAAAAGAGGGTCTCGACGATCGCGTGAATTTCGAGCAAGGCTCATTCACTGGACTCCCCGAAGCCGCGTTCGACCTGATCTCCATCTTCAACTCGGTCCATCACTATCCGGACCCGGTAGAGGTTCTTGGCGGCCTCAAGCAGGCACTCAAACCCGGAGGGTCCCTACTGATAGGGGAGTGGACTGTCTCGGAGAACCTGATGGAGAACGCGAACCCAGTCGGACGCGAGATCTTCGGAGTTAGCGCCCTCCTTTGCCTCCACGACTCAGTGGCAGACGGCGGGGTGGCCAGTGGGACGGGTATGTTGGAGTCGAAACTTCATGCGTACGGGCGCGAGGCGGGATTTGGGCATGTGGAGCGGCTGCCGATGGGGACTTCCGCCATCGGATTCGGGCTTCACGAAATGCGGGTTTGAGTGGGCGGATTCTGTTGCCTTCATTGTTAGCTTTTGGGAACAAGCGCTGCCACAAACGATGCTCCGAGAGCATGCCCCCCCCCGCCAAACGGCTCTAATGCCCTATTCAAGGGCTTCTGAGCGCTTTCGGCCTGTCGCCAGTTGGGCGGGAAATAAATTTTTAGTGGCTATGCGTCGAACGGGCGAAATGCCGATTTAGGAACGGTTCCGATGGGGGAAACGCTGCTCCAAGTCGCTCGCGATCCCGGGCATCTCGGCACCAAATCGAGCAAGTCGCGTCTCAGAGTCGCGAGGCGGTCAAGGTCACGTCCGCCAGCGACCAAGCCTGCTCGAATTTCGCCCTCACGGGGCTGGCCTCAGCAGCCTTGCCCTGCATCTCAAGGCTCTGCCCAAGACCGAACAGTGACCACCCGTTGCGCGGGTAGTCCTCCAGATCCCGGCGGTATACGCTCTCGGCGGTCACCCAGTCTTCAGCCGCGAGTAGCGCCTCGCCCAGCGATTGTCGCGTCGGGTAGTACCAAAACGGCGGCTCGTGATAGGGCAGCTCGTCCTGAGTAGCCACCGCAACTTTGAAGTGTCGGATCGCGGCCTCAAAGTCGTGGCTCGCCATGGCGATTTCGCCCTGGACGAGCTCGTCCGCGATCTTCAGGATCATGCTCGCGGGGTAGTCCGCGCCGTCGAGCTGCAGGATCTTGGTCGTGTCGAGAAACGCCGTCAGGGCGTCGCGCTCGCTGGCGGCAGCCGTGCGATCGCCCTTCCTGGCGAGAGCGGTTGCTCGAGCGTAGTGCCAGATGGCGTTGGAGTACTCGAGGTCCTCGCGCGGCCGGGGTTCGGCCAGAACCTCGTCCCACTTGCCGAACTGGGTCAGCGCGAGGAGCGGAATCGTGTGGAAAAACTCGACCGTCGGGAACTCCTCGATCATCTCCAGACGGACGTTGGCCGCAACCTTGCGTGCGGCCTCGATCGCAACGACGCTGCGGCCTTCCATGCTCGACGCCGCCCACAGAAAGTGGATGTTGTGAGGGTAGTAGCTCGCCGGGTAGAAACCCTGGGCGTTGCACTGGGCGATGTAGTTTTCGTCGACCGAAGCAGCGAGCACGTTGGCCTCGGCGGCGTCGTTGTAGCGCCCCACCCGCCAATAGATGTGGGCCGGCATGTGCACCAGATGGCCGGCGCCGGGAACTAGGTCGGCGAGGGTGTCTGCGGCCGCCTCGGCGCGAGCGGGACTGGACGAAGCTTCGACTGCGTGAATGTAGAGATGGAGAGCCAGAGGATGTTTGGGAGATCGCTCCAGGACCGTCTCCAACGCCTCGATAACCTCGGCCGTCTCCGCCTTCGGGTTCTCGCCGTCGAGCCAGTAATCCCACGGCATGGTGTTCATCAGCGCCTCGGCAAACAGGGCCTGCGCGTCGTCGTCGTCCGGGTACTTGGCGGCCAGCAGGCGCATGGCGTCGGCGTATGCCAGATCGAGATCCACCCGACTGCTTGTGGGGTCGCCGTCGTAGCGGGTCGCCAGCGCGTCAATGTAGTCGCGCCCGGCTTCGCTAACGTGGTCCTTGAGCGCCACGGCTCTCTTGAGCGCGGCGTAGGCCGCGACACGCTCGTCCTCGGACATGATGGCCTTTCCGTTGCTGGTGACATTGATGTTTGGCCCAGTCGCCAGCGCTTCGCCCCAGAAGCACATCGCGCAGCTGTCGTCGAGAAGCTGCGCGGCACGGAACGAGCGAATCGACTCGGCGTGATTGAAGGCGTACGCGATCACTAGGCCCTGGTTGAAGTAGCGCTGCGCGCCTGAGCTCGAGGCGGTAATGGCGTGATGGTGATCGCCCATGCCGTCGAACAGCGGGGCGTTGGCCTCGGCCACCAGAGCTTCCCGCTCAGCACCGGAGAGAGGTGCCGGTCCGGCCGTCGGGTCGGTCGTGATCGCTTCGGAACAGGCGGTCAGTGCGACGAGACCTGCGATTAGCAGACTTTGTAAGATCCCCATTCTCGGCTCCTCGAATTCGACTGCAACTCCAAGACTATCCTCAGAAGTCTAGCAGTGGTCTTTAGCCTCACGTTTGAGTCGCGTGCCGATCTCCTCGTCGCTACCTAAATGCGCAGGTAGAAGCTTCAGGGTTACGGTTCGTCCTAGCTTGGTGCCTTCGGCCTTGTGCGCGACGCCCATACCGCCCTCCCCGAACTTCTCGAGGATGTTGTTGTGGCTGATCGCCTTGCCGATCAAGATGTGCCGATTTTGCCGCTCAGACACCGTCGCGCGGATAACTGTTGCGAACAACCGGTCGCACTCGCTATCCGCCCAGATTCTCGCTAGCCGCCTGATGGGTCTCGATTTGGACCCGCTCGACGACGGGTTGTGGAGGTTCTGATGCCTGATTACTCAATGGGAAATTATTTCTCGGTAGCTATCGTTCACGCCCTTTCGCCCAACATTCTAGCGTGGTCAGGCGGTACGAGGGCTTCCACCCGTGAAGCGTCCGTGTGCCCGAAGGCCACTAGATCCACCCTGACGGGGTAGTGTTGACTTTGCCGCGTTCTGCTGGCCAGCGTGGCCGCTTCCGATAAGTCCCGGTTGTTGGAGGCTGCTCGTGCCTACGGACGGCCAGCGGTTCTGCCGTCAAGGCACGCCGGGTCAGCGCGGTGGGCGAAGTTCGGTTTCCAGCAGTTGGCGCACAATTTTCTCTAGCGCTTCGATGTCGGCCAGATCAGACACCTCGGCGGCGGTGTGCGCATAGCGTTCACAATTTTCTCTAGCGCTTCGATGTCGGCCAGATCAGACACCTCGGCGGCGGTGTGCGCATAGCGCAATGGCCAGCTTAAGGGCAGGTTGCTCGCGCCGCGCCGCACGAAGCGGGAACCGTCGTTGCCACCAGCCGTGACACCAACCTGCGCCGGAATGTCGTGTTTCCGGGCAAGACCCAGGACACGCTCGATGTCGCTGGGCGCGGATAACCCGCTATTGTCGATCGCCCGTATCACAAACCCGTCCCCGAGGCGGGCATAGCCGATGCGCCGATCCTCCAGCGGCGAATCCGATGTCACAAAGCTGTCAATGGCGTAGACGCGGGCCGGTTTGACGGCTCGGGCCAATGATGCCGCCCCGAGCAGTCCGATCTCCTCCTCGACGCCGAAGACCACCCATACCGGGCGGCCGCTATGGACGAGGGGATGGTTCGCGAGTTGTTGCAGCGCTCGCAGCAACACCGCACAACCGATTCGATCGTCCAGGCTGCTTGCCGAAATGCGCGTCCCAAGCAGCGGGCGCAGTTGCTTGCGAGCCGTCAGCGTGTCGGCGACCCTGACTCCCAGACTCTCGAGTTCGCCGAGCGACCGTGCGCCGACATCGAGGGTTCCGGCAGCGGTCATGATGCCAGCCAGCGGGCCGTTCCGGGTGTGCAGCGTCATTTGATGCCAGGCGAACAGGTCGGTCGAGAGCCCTCCGACCGGATCGAGCGCCAGTCGTCCATTGCTCTCCAGTCGCCGGACCTTGAAGCCGATCTCATCGCTGTGCGCGATGAAGAGGGCGGCGGGCGGTCCCCCGGCGCCCAGCCGCACGATCAGGTTTCCCGCGGCGCCGGCTCCCGCCCTCTCGCGCAGCCGGGGCGGCAAGCCGTTGCGGATGAAATCATGGACAGCGCTTTCATGGCCGCTGACCGCCGCGATCGCGACCAATCCCGCGATGATGGAGCGCAGAGAGGAGCCCGCGTGCCGGGACGGGTAGGATGACGTCTTTTTGGTTCCGGCTCTAGTTCCGGCTTTGGCGCCGGCTTCGGTTTCGGCGGACAGGGAATGCGTCCCGCTAGCGGGCCTCCATTCGGTGGCTAGGCCGGTTTTGAGGCCGCACAGATCGGCAAGCAGTTGGACCATCTGATGGAGCAGCTTCGTGTCGGCCACTTCGACCGGCGTGCCCTCGTTCTCGACCCCGACGGTGAGCACGGCGATGGGCGGTTTGTCTTTCCAGATGTCATCGGCCTCAAAAGGTCCGAGCGAAAGCGAAGGGGCTCGGGGTCGCGCGAAGTCGTAACCGCGGGCCTCCGCCAGATCGTGCAATTGAGCGGCCAGGGCCGCTGAGCGCTCATCGGCCGGAGCGATGCCGGGACGGGCGCCGCCGCCGGGCTGAATCAGGATGCAGCGGCCGGCCTGGACTCGCTCCAGAAGACGAAGGAGCCCCGCTTGATAGTAGTACTGCGCACTCGCGAAGCCGAGCGTGACCGTACCCTTCGGGGGATTTTTTGCAAACGCCGCCGCGAGCTTCAGCAGCACGGCGGCACCGGCGCGGCTCGATATCCAGGGAGCGGTGACCTTGCCCGCCGGACCAAGGCGCTCGAAGCGTTTCTCAAGAACGACCGGGTCCAGGATGGAGATGCCCGCGCCGGCGGCCTGCCGCTTTGAACCGGCCCCGACGTCGACAAACAACTCGCCGGCGGCGGAGCCGGACGAACGGCCGGATTCGAAGTGAACCGAGCGCGCCGCCACCACTCCGGCACGAACGCCAGAGCGTGCAAAAATCTGGACAGGCTGACCGCGGAAGAAGCTGTCGAAGCGGTAGTGAGGCTCGGGATCGGCCAGACGATGCAACCGCAAATAGCCTTCCGCACTGATGGCGGAAACTACGAAACCGGGCTCATCCAGACCCGCGATGATCAGCGTATGCGGCGCGCCCGCGCCGAAGGTCGCGGTCAGCGACCCGGTGTTATCCACACTCTGCCGCCCGCCAACCCGGACCTGGACATACTGGAGAACTTCCCCCTCCCTGCCGGCGACGCCCGAGAGTGTGGCAAGAGTTTCCAGCTCGGAAGCCGCTGGCAGCAGAGAGGCCCAGAGCAGCAGAGAGACCCATGGCAGCAGGGCGGCGAAGACGCCCCCGATGGACCGCGCGCGCCTAGCGGAAGGCAATAACGTCGATCTCCACTAGCGAGGCTCCCGGCACGCCGCCATAGGTCGCGACCGTCGTCCTCACGGGCGGGTTCTCGCCGAAGCGGCCACGGAAAACGTCGTTCATCGCCTTGTAGTCGTCGAGGTCGGCTAGATAGACATTGCACTTGAGCACTTGGTCCATCGACGAGCCGGCTCTCTTCAGCTCGGCCTCGATGCTGTTGAGCACATGGTCGGTGTGCTTGGTGATGTCCTTTTCAAAATGGGCGCCCTTGCCCGCCACGAAAACCAGGTCGCCATAGGTGACCAGCGAACTGAACAGCGGATTCTCCGGCTTCTTGTCCCGGCGCCAGTAGACTTTGCGCTCGGGTTTCGCTGCCGCGGCGGCGGCCGGAACAGCGACACCGCCTACGGCGGCGGCGGTGAGAAATCGTCTACGGCTTGCTTTCTTCATTACGGAAGACCCCTTTCTAAGTTTGTCGAGAGATAACGCGGCGGGCCATGCCCTACCGCTGCTACCATAGCGCGAAGCGCGAAGCGGACGCCACCCGCCCTGGCAGCCCGTGGCAGGGGTCGGGCCGCGTCGAGCGCCGCGGGCGGTGTTATAGAATCAAGGGGAGAATACACGCCGCTGGGGAACCTGTGCGGTCTCAAACAAACCTCAGACCCCAAGGCCGTCAGAGAGCAAGGCAGCGGCCGTTCGCTTCCCGCATAGTGGACCCCATGCCAACCGATACGGAATCGCGTCAGACCTCGCTTGACTCGCACTGGATGCCATTCACGGCGAACCGTGAGTTCAAGAAGAACCCGCGCCTGCAAGTCCGCGCCGAGGGCGTCTACTACTGGAACGATAAAGGTGAAAAAATTCTCGATGGCTGTTCGGGGTTGTTTTGCGTGGCGGCCGGCCATGGCCGCGCTGAAATTCAAGAGGCGGTCGCCCGGCAGCTTGGCCAGCTCGACTACAGGCCTCATTTTCAGTTTGGATTCCCCGACTCGTTCCGCCTGGCAAACCAACTGGCCGAGCTGACGCCCGGGACGTTGAACCATATCTTCTTTACCAACTCCGGCTCGGAATCGGTCGACACGGCGCTCAAGATTGCTCTGGCATATCATCGAGCCCGAGGCGAGGGACACCGGAACCGTCTCGTTGGCCGTGAGCGAGCCTACCACGGGGTGAATTTTGGGGGCCTCTCGGTGGGCGGCATCGGACGCAACCGTCAGGCTTGCAGCATCACTCTTCCCGGCGTGATGCACCTCCGTCACACTTGGCTCGAGGAAAGCCGCTTTACCAGGGGACAGCCGGAGCAAGGCGCCTGCCTGGCCGATGACCTCGAGCACATGGTCGCCACCTGCGGCGACACGATTGCCGCCTGTATCGTCGAACCGATTGCCGGATCCACCGGAGTGCTGGTGCCGCCGAAGGGCTATTTAGAGCGGCTGCGAAACATCTGCACACGGCATGGAATCCTGCTCATTTTTGACGAAGTCATTACCGGCTTCGGCCGAGTGGGCAAGGCGTTCGGCTCACAGGCGTTCGGTGTGACACCGGATCTGATCTGCATGGCCAAAGCTCTGACCAACGGCTGCCTGCCGATGGGAGCGGTCGCCGTAAGCGACGACGTCTACCGGTCGATTGTCGATGCGTCAGCGCAAGGCGCGATCGAATTCTTCCACGGGTATACCTATTCGGGCGCTCCGGCCTCGGTCGCCGCCTCGGTCGCCACACTCAAGATCTACCGCCGCGAGCGACTCTTCGACCGGGCGGCGGCCAGCGCGCCGCTGTTTCTCGACGGCCTGTTCTCCCCGCGGGACCTGCCCGTGGTTAGTGACATTCGCGGTTACGGAATGCTGGGCGCTATCGACCTGCGGCCCGCGGCCCAGCCCGGCCAGCGCGGCTATGAAGTCTTTCGCAAGCTGTACGCCCGAGGACTCATGGTCAGACTGAGCGGAGACTCCATTCTTCTGGCTCCGCCGCTGGTCGCCAGCCGGGAGCAAATCGAGGAGATCACCGGCCGGCTTGGCGAGGTACTCGCGGCCATCTGATCGCGGCTATCTGATCCCGGCTGGGTCTCTCCGTTCTTTTCACGCGACTGGGAAGCGCCAAAAGATACTCTCTAGTCCCGGTATTTCCGGATTTCGAGCTTCGGACTTGACAGCATACCCCGCCGCTGCTCACCCTGGAAGGCTGCGAACCGGGCCATGAACTTTCACGACTTTCTAGGAAACGCACGTGTCGCCGAGACGCTTCGGCGGCTGGTCGTGGAAGACACGCTGCCGCAGACGCTGCTGTTTTCCGGTCCGCGAGGCGTCGGCAAGGCGACCCTGGCGCGTATCGTCGCCGCGGCGATCAACTGCGACCAGGGCCGGGGCGAGCCCTGCGGAGCCTGTTCGAACTGTCTGAGGATTTTGCGGACCGATCTTTCGGGCGACGAGTTTCAGACGCAGTTCGAGGCGCGCGACAAGCTAACGTCCGCCCAGCGCGCGGAGAATCCGCTGATCGTTTCCACGCATCCGGATTTTCTGATCTTCCCCCCCGACGGGCCGCTGCGGATCATCAGCATCGAGCAAGCGCGGCGTCTGCGCCATGCCGCGGCGTTCGGACCATCGGAGGGCCGGCATCGTGTTTTTCTGATCGACCACGCCGACCGCGCGAACAGCGAAGCCGCCAACTCGCTGCTCAAGACTCTGGAGGAGCCCGCCGCATCGCTGACGCTGATTCTGACGGCCGAGAACCCCTACGATCTGTTGCCGACCATCCGCTCGCGCGCGATCCGATTCCATTTCGGTCCGTTGTCGGCGGCGGAGATGCGCGAGTACTTCGATCGCCGGCCCGAAATTGCCGAGGCCGCCCGCCCCCAGCTCACCGGCTGGGCGCGCGGCAGTCCTGGGCGGGCGCTCTCCATCGACATCAATGCATTCCTCGGGCGCCGCCGGGTGATGCTCGCTCTGGTGCGATTCTCGCTTGAACGGGGCACCTTCGCCGCGGTGATTGGCCCCATGGAGTCCATCGCCCGCAAGAAACAGGAAAAGCTCGACCTGCTCACCGAGATGCTCTACACCCTGCTCGAGGACTTGCTGCATCTGTGGCAGGGCCGCGGCGAGACGCTGATCCATGACGATATCCGGGACGAACTAACGGATCTGGCGGCGCGGGTTCGTTTCGCCTGGCTGGAGCAGGCCGCGGGCGGGCTAGCGCAACTCGATCAACTCGCGCGGCGCAATATCCAGAAGCAGGTCGCGCTGGAGGCCTGGGCCGTCGGGCTGCGGCAAATCAGCGCTCGGGAGCGTTTGGCCACCGCGGAGCCCGCCGCTGTACGATAGCGGAGGCGACAGCGGCCGCTTGGATTCCTAGCGATGCTCCTTTCCGCGAGGAGTCACGCCGCCGCTGTTTTTCGTTTTCCATGCTTCCAACCATCGGAACCTGTCGATAATAGTCCAGAGGGATGTCAGCCCAGTGGTTTACCTGATCGCGGGATTCACGAGCAGGCTGATATCATGATTCAGAAGGGGTCAGCCAGGTTCAGGCCAGAGGATTCCACTTTATGTTCGAACGCTATACCGAAAAGGCGCGGCGCGTCATCTTCTTCGCGCGGTACGAGGCCAGCCAGTTCGGCAGCCCATATATTGAGACAGAGCACCTGTTGCTGGGGCTGATCCGTGAGGATAAGGCTCTTGCGAACCGCTTCCTGCGTTCGCACGCCGCGGTCGAATCCATCCGTAAGCAGATCGAAGCGCATACGACGATTCGTGAAAAAGTTTCCACCTCCGTGGACCTGCCGATGAGCCACGAATGCAAACGAGTCTTGGCGTATTCCGCCGAGGAAGCGGAGCGCCTGTCTCACAAGCACATCGGAACCGAGCATCTTCTGCTGGGTTTGTTGCGCGAGGAAAGATGTTTCGCCGCCGAGATTTTGCACGAACGAGGTCTCCGATTGGCTACGATTCGTGAAGAGCTAGCGCGTTCGCAGTCGGAGAAACTCTTGTCGAGCCGGCCCAAGGAAAGCTCCTTACTGGCGGAATTCAGCCGCGACCTCACGCAGGCCGCGGTGGACAACATCCTCGATCCGCTTGTTGGCCGTGACAATGAACTCGAGCGCCTCGTGCAAATTCTCTGCCGCCGCACCAAGAACAACCCCGTCCTGATCGGGGAACCCGGCGTCGGCAAGACGGCGATCGTCGAGGGACTGGCACAGAAAATCGCCGACGGCGACGTTCCCTCCTTTCTCGCGGAAAAACGTATCCTGGCGCTGGATCTCTCTCTGATCGTCGCCGGCACCAAGTATCGCGGCCAGTTCGAAGAGCGTCTGAAGACCATCATGAAAGAGCTGATGGACAATCAGAACGCGGTGATCTTCATTGATGAGTTGCACACTCTGGTTGGCGCCGGCGCGGCCGAGGGATCGCTCGACGCGGCGAACATTCTCAAACCCGCGCTCTCCCGCGGCGAAATCCAGTGCATCGGAGCCACGACCCCGAGCGAATACCGCAAATCGATCGAGAAGGATCGTTCGCTCGAGAGAAGATTTCAAGCCGTCAAGGTGGCGCCTCCGACCGAAGAAGAGGCGGTGCAGGTGGTGATGGGCATCAAGGACCGCTACGAGAAGTTCCACGCCGTGGCCTACACCGACGATTCCGTGGAGACGTCGGTCTACGCATCGAGCCGCTACATTCCGGACCGTTTCTTGCCCGACAAGGCGATTGACCTCATCGACGAAGCCGGCGCGCGCGTGAAGCTGCGGCAGACGACCATGCCGGCAGAGATCGCCGAGGTTCACAAGCGCATCAAGTTCATCGTCCGCCGCATGGAAAACGCGATCGCGAGTCACGAGTTCGAGAAGGCACGCTTCTATTCCGATGAGGAACGCAAGGAGCGTGAGAATTTGCGGGGGCTGCGAGAAAGATACAACGTGGACGAAACGGCGACCGCCACGGTCACCAAGGAAGACATCGAAGAGGTCGTCGCCCGCTGGACCGGCGTGCCGATGACCTCGATCAAGGAAGAGGAAATGGCCAAGCTCCTCCGCATTGAGGAGGAGTTACACAAGACAATCGTCAAACAGGACAGCGCCATTTCGGCTCTCTCGCGCGCTATCCGGCGTTCGCGAGCGGGGCTCAAGCCGGCGAACCGTCCGGCGGGTTCTTTCCTCTTTCTGGGACCCACCGGCGTTGGCAAGACCGAGGTCGCCCGAGCCCTTGCGCTCTTCCTCTTCGCGAGCGAGAAGGCTCTCATTCGCTTTGACATGTCGGAGTTCATGGAAAAGCACTCGGTGTCGAAATTGATCGGTTCGCCCCCTGGCTATGTCGGATATGAAGAGGGCGGGCAGCTCACCGAGCGGGTCAGGCGCGCGCCCTATTCGATCATTCTGCTGGATGAAATTGAGAAGGCGCACCCGGAACTGTTCAATATTCTGCTTCAGGTCTTCGAGGATGGACAGCTCACCGACGGGCTCGGCAATATCGTCGATTTCAAGAACACGATCATCATCATGACCTCAAATCTTGGAGCGCGTTACCTGCAAAAGCAGAACCGCCTGGGATTCTCCGGCACTTCACGTGATGCCGCGACAGCCAAGGCCGAGTCCGAGGTCATGAGCGAGGTCAAGCGGGTATTCAATCCCGAGTTCCTCAACCGCATTGATGAGACCATCATCTTCGAGTCGCTCAACGATGAGGATCTGCTCAAGATCATGGGGATGATGATCGAGGAGATCAACAAGAACCTGGCCCGCAAGGAAATTCATATCCGCCTCGGCGAGGATGTGGCGAAGTACATCCTCGACAAGACTTGCGGCGACCGAAATTACGGCGCCCGGCCGCTGCGGCGAGCGCTGCAAAAGTACATCGAGGACCCGCTATCGGAAACCCTCATCCAGGGCGGTCTTACGATGCCGGCCGACTTGGAGATCTTCCTCGGCGAAGATGGCATGTACTACCGTTACTTCCAGAAAGACGGCGACGAAGCCGAGCAAGACGGCGGCGTTGCCGTCCGCCAGGCCGAACCGCTCTATATGTTTAGTTGAGCGGGGGTTGAGCGGCCACGCCCGTGAGTCTCACCCGCGGCCCAATGGGGGGCACCGGGCTTGGCCGCGAGAACGAGGCGTCAAGTCTCGGCTGGCGATGCCGGGCGACTCGGAACTCAAGCAGGCGCCGGGGGCACACCAAGCAAACGCCGAAGCAGCATCAGCTCGCCTAGATGGTAGGAGTTGTGAGCGGCGAGCACCATGGCCTCGCGGAGCAAGGTCTGTCCAGTGCCGTGCGGAATGGGCTGGAACAGATCCGAACTAGGATCCCGCAGTAGCTTCTTCATTTGATCCAGATCATCGTTGAGGCCGCGTAGGCTGTTCTCCCAAGCGGACGCGCTGGGCGGGGCGCTGGTTTGGGGCCAGTATCCGTCGGGGAACTCGGGCGATACGTGCTTGGGATTTCGGCTGAATTCCAAAATATCCCACTGCGCGATTCGCATATGCTCGAGCACCTGCCACGGTGTGTGAGCCGCCGCCTCCGGCTTGATGCCGCGAAGGCTCGCCGGCCAGCCGGCAACGATCTGGGGGAGCGAAGCATGAGCGCCTGAGTCATCGAGCCGGCCGATTAGTTGTGTGCGTAAGATGCTGATATTGTCCATGGACGATGATTTCTCGGTCGTGAGTTGCCTCGGCCCCGCCCGCGGTCAGGAGATCGTCTGGTAGGCGATGAAGGCCGCCAGGTAGGCTACCGCGGTCATGTAGGCGAACTGGATGGCGGGCCACTTCCAGCCCCCAGTTTCGCGCCTGACCACCGCCACGGTCGACATGCACTGCATGGCGAAGGCGAAAAACACCAGCAGCGCCATCGCTCCGGCCAGGCTCAGATCAGCTTGCAGGGCGGCCTGCAACTCGACCGACCCTTCGCCGGCTTCCATTCCGTAGATCGTCCCCAAAGTCCCGACGATCACTTCGCGGGCGGCCAGCGAGGTGATCAAACCGACGCCGATCTTCCAGTTGAAACCAAGCGGCTCGATGAGCGGCTCGATCGTCCGGCCGATGGTTCCCACCACGCTCTGGCCGATCGGGGGCCGGGCGCCGTCCCGCAGCGGCACACTCGCCAGACACCAGAGAATGATCGTCGTCGCCAAGATTACCGTCCCGGCGCGGCGCAGAAAGATCTTCGCCCGGTCGAGCAGCCGCAGCGCCAGCGAACGCAGGTCCGGCATGCGATAGGGAGGCATCTCGAGCATGAACGGCGTCCCGCTGCTCCTGAGAATCGAAGATTTAAGAATCCACGCCGTCAGAACCGCCGCCAAGAAGCCGATCACATAAAGCCCGATCATGGTAGCGGCTTGCAGGCCAAGAAAGGGGCCCAGCAGCGGGCGTTCGGGAATGAACGCCGCGATCACCAGCGTGTACACCGGAAGCCGCGCGGAGCAGGTCATGAACGGAGCGATGAGAATCGTCGCGATGCGGTCGCGTTTGTTCTCGATCGTGCGGCTGGCCATAATCGCCGGCACCGCGCAGGCGTAGGCGGAAATCAGCGGAATGAATGATTTGCCTTGCAAGCCAGCCATGGCCATGGTGCGATCAGCGATCAAGGCCGCCCGCGCCATGTACCCCGAGTCCTCAAGAATGCCGATGAACAGAAACAGCAGCAGAATCTGCGGCAAAAAGACGACCACGGAACCCACGCCGGCCCAGACGCCTTCGAGCAGCAAGGACCGCAGCCAAGAGTCGGGCAGCAGCCTCCCTATCCCTTCGCCCGAGGCCGCAACCAGCGTTTCCACCCCATCCATCAGCGGAACCGCGGCCGTGAAAATCGTCTGAAATACAGCGATAACGACAAGCGCGAAGATCAACGGCCCCGCGACCGGGTGCAGGAAAACGCCATCGAGCCGGCGAGTCCAGCGCGCCGCCACCGGAGGACGGTACGAGGCCCGGCCGCCCAGACGCGCCGACCATGCGCGGCAATTGGGAACGTCGGAGAGGATGGGAAGTTCAATGGGCCGCGGAATCCCCAGCGCGCCCTTGAGAAAATCTTGGACCGCCGCCGTGCCCTCGCCCGTCTTGGCGCTAATCAGCGCCACCGGACAACCCGTCTGCCGGGACAGCGCGGCGGTGTCGATCTGGCCTCCCCGGCTTCTCAAATCGTCGGCCATGTTCAAGGCGATGAGGGTCGGAATACCGAGACTCAGAATGGGCGCGGCGAGCGTGAGATGGCGCCCTAGATTCGTCGAGTCCAGAATCAGCACGACGGCGTCGGGCCGCGCGAGACCCGCCATGCGGCCGGTGAGCACGTCGCAGCTTACCTGTTCGTCTTCCGAACGCGGATGCAGACCGTAGACGCCCGGCAGATCCACCAGCGTCACTTCTTGATCGTTGGAAAGCCGCGCCCGGCCGATTCGTTTCTCCACCGTTACGCCGGGGTAGTTGGCTACCTTCTGACGCATTCCCGTCAGCCGGTTAAACAGGGTGGACTTGCCCGAGTTGGGAGGACCGATCAAGACCGCGGTACGCAGCCGCGCCGCCCCGCCGGCGGGCGCCCGCACAGCCCGCGGAAGTTCACTCGGGGAGGCGCTCATGGTCGAGTCTCGGCACCGGCGTCTCTCGGCGAAGAAACACGCGCATGGCGGTCTCGCGCCGAATCGCGACCTCGGAACCGTCGACGCGAAACACGCGCGGATCACCGAAGGGCGACGACCGGGCGGCGGCAATGGGCATGCCCGGCAGGAAGCCCATCTCCATCAGCCGCCGCCCATCGTCTTCTGGCAGATCGATCCGCTCCAGGATGGCTTCGTCGCCTTCACGCAAGTCCATCAACGTCACGTCCCAACCTCTCTCCCGTCAAACGCCGCGGTTTGCATCGTCAGATGCGAGATCCGCCGCGCCGCCTCCGTTTGGTATCTGCAAATCGTTGTCAAACACACTCCCCCAGAGCAATTATCCCGGAAGCCGTACTTGACACTGAGTTGCAACTAGAACCAGTATGACGCGCGGGATGCGGAATGTCAAGAAAGGAGCGGCGGCGTGAGAAACGGCACACCGATGGCGGGCGCGAGACGGTGCCGCTGACCGTCTTCGGATGGCGCGCGGCGCCCCGTCGCGGGAAGATTGCGAGGTGAAACCGGGAAAGCAGCGGCGCTCGCGGCACCTCCCGGCTGCCCCCCGCCACGGGGTGCTAGGGACCGATCGGGATCTTGATGATCTTCTTCTGGATGGCGTACTGGACCAATTGAGCCTTGTTGTGGATGTCGAGCTTGCGCATCAAATTAAACTTGTGCGCTTCGATCGTCTTGACACTCAGATTCAGGTGCGTCGCGATTTCCTTGACCGACTGCCCCTCGGCGAGGAACTTGAGAATCTCTTTCTCCCTTGGCGTCAGCGTCGCGAATCGCGGCTGGCGGTGGGTGGACTTGATTCGTGTACGGAAATCGTCTACCAGCTGGGAAAGCATCTTGGGACTCAGGTAGCTGCCGCCCCGGTGGACGTCGCGAATTGCCAGCAAGAGTTGCGGCGCGGGACTGTCTTTGAGCACGTAGCCGCTGCCTCCCACCTCCATGCACTCGACAAGATAGTCCTCGTCGTCGTACATGGTCAGGAACAGGATCTTCGTCTCGGGACGCGCTTTCTTGATTTGGCGCGTGGCCTCGAAGCTTGAAAGCCCGGTCATGCCAATGTCCATGAGCACGACATCGGGCCGGGCCGAAGCGATCTGTTCGACCGCTTCGGATCCGTTGGCAGCCTCGCCGACTACCTCCAGATCAGACTCCGCCGAGAGCAGCGTGCGAATTCCTTCGCGAAACAAGGTGTGATCATCCGTTAGAAGGATGCGAATCTTCGACATGTGCTTTTCCTCGAATTAGATCTGGGCCGCGGCGGGCGCCGGCGCCAGGGCCGGTATAGCGATTTCGACCTTGGTGCCCTTGCCCAGCGACAATTGAATTTTAATCTGGCCGCCCAACAGCGCGACCCTTTCACGCATACCGGAAAGTCCAAACGAATCGGGCCGGCGGGGAGGACCCGATACGTCGAACCCTACTCCGTTGTCCTGAATCTTCATATGGATACGGCCATTCTTGCGGTCGATCTTCAGGCCGACGGTTTCGGCCCGAGAGTGCTTGACGACGTTGCTAAAGCACTCCTGCAACAGCCGGTAGAGCATGATCTCGGTATTCTTGGACAGATTATCGAGACCCGTCATCTGCAGGTTTACTTCGCCAGCGAAGGTGCGCCCGAAGTTGTTGACAAACTGACGGATGCTGGCCGGCAATCCAAGTTCCTCGAGTACGTTGGGGCTGAGGGCCGAAATTAAGCGGCGCATCTCACGGATGGTCTGCTCGGTCAGCTTCTGGGTGTCTTCGAGTTTCGCATCCAGATGGGCCGCTTCCGAGGGCAGGTCGCCCCGGATCATTTCGAGATACAGGCGGATCACCAGCATGGACTGGCCCACCTCGTCGTGCAACTCCCGGCTGATGCGGCGGCGTTCCTCTTCCTCCACCTTGAGCATGTGCTCGCCGAGCTGGCGAATCTTTTCTTCCCGGTCGTGCAAGTCCTCAAGCAGCCGGGCCTTGTCGATCGCCATGGCGCAGCGCTCGGAGATGGCGCCCAAGAGCGTACGCTCGCGCGGAAGGCAATAATACTCGCGAACGAAGGCCAGCTGCAGCACTCCGATCACTTCGCCGCTCACGATAAACGGCATGCCCCAGATGCTGTGATACGCCTCGCGAATCGCCGCGTTCTGGATCAGCGGATCGCTGGCCGCGTCGACGACAAAGAGAGGCTTGCCGCCTCTGGCGATCTTGCCCGCCAAGCCCCGGCCGACGCTGGTGTTGAACTTTGACGCCAGCCCATCGTTGAGTCCGCTCCACGCCTTGGCGACTAATTTCCGGGTGCCGCGCTCCCGCAGCAGGATCACGCCTCCGTCAGCGTGAAAGGTCCGCATCAGCGTATCCAGAACCCTGGTAATCAGATCTTGGACCGTCGGAGACTGCAACTGGTCCTGGAACACTTCGTAGAAGGCCTGCGCTTCGAGGTCCCGAACACGGTAGTAGGCGTTGTTCAGGGTCAGCTTGATGCAGAAATTCAGGTAGTCCAGGGCGGTCACATATCTGGGATAGTCGTCGGGGAACAACTCTTGCAAGTCCGGCGCAAGAGCTTCGCCGTAACGAGCCAGCGAGGAGAGCACCGTGCTGGGCGGCAGGTCAAGCTTGGCCAGCCGTTTGCCGTGGTACTTTACTTGCTCCAGAAAAGCGCTCAAATCTCCCGCGGCAAGCTGCTTCGACGAGGCCCCGGGGTTGATCGAAGCAAGAGCCCGTATCTTGGCCTGGCCGTAGTCGTCGTCACTCGAAAAAGGCAAACTCCCGCGCCAGCGCTTCTCGACCGCCGAGGCCCGAGAATCGAGCTTCGCGGCCAACGTCTTAAAGTCCCGCTGTACCTTCTTACTTACGACTACCTCATCCAGCGACAGGACCGATGCTCTCTCTAGGTCGCGCATCGCGTACAAACCTGCAATACAAGTAGATGGGTATTCACTTGACTCAGGTATTTTGAAATGGCCCCTACATGTTGTGGTTGTCCGTAGCGCGTGTTGCGGTGCCTCCGACCAGCGACTTGTAGGGCGCCGGTTGGACGGCGACGGCCTGCTGAACCAGGCGGTAGAAGAGCTTGCCTCGGCTTCTGGACTTGCGGCGGTTGAAGCGGAAGGTGAATTCGTCGAGGTAGTAGTCGAGATGCTCGTGGCTGACGGCTCCTTGATGCGTACCCAGTATCCAACGCTTCAGTAACGACACCACGCGATGCACGCGGGGGAGCAGTTGAGAGGCTCGTGCCGGTTGCCCGTCCAGGTAGCTCACCTCGTGGCGATAGCCGTCGCTTTCGAGTGGCTCGTATCCCAGTCAGCCGTCCGTGTGGACCACGCTGCCGGGTTCGACCGACTCGCCGACGAAGGCCATCAAGCTGTCCCCAGAGGCGTTCGGAATCGTGCGCATCCGAACTCGTCCGATGCCGGCGCCATCTTCCTCGGCCGCTACTACAATCAGCGCTTTCGCGTCGGTTTGGCGGCCCCGCACGCCCTCCTCCAGGGCTCCTAAGTAAGTCTCGTCAACCTCAACGCGCCCGCTGAGGCGATCACGTCCGGGCCGCACCATAGCGCGCCGAAGCTTGTGCAACCAAGTCCAGGCCGTCTTGTAGCTGCCCAGGCCCAACACCCGCTGCAATCCCAATGCACTCGCCCCGTTCTTCTGGCTGGTGAGCCACCACATTGCTCGAAACCAACTCTGGAGCGGCTTGCGGGTGTCTTGAAAGATTGTGCCTGCTGTCGCCGAAGCTTGATGCCCGCAGCTTGCACACTGCAGCAGCACCGTGCGCACCGCCCAGGTTTTGTCATGCCCGCATCGCGGACAACGAAAACCCTCCGGCCAGCGGAGTTGACACAGATACTCCCGACAGGCCTGCTCGCTAGCGAAACGCGCCTCGAACTCGGCCAAATTCCGGGGATAATCTTCCATCGCCCAAGATCCTACATCTTGGGGTCACCTGAGTCAAGTAAATACCCATCTACAAGTATAGTTCTTCAGCGCGATTTTGCCAAGAGTTTACCTTAAATTTGAGGTGTTCACCCTAGTCAAACTATGTAGAGTACTGTAGGTTGACGTCATGCATACATCCTAGAGGATGGTTACATGACACATTCGTAGTACGATCTAGATGGTAATACGGAAAGATGGGTATTCACTTGACTCAGGTATTTTGAAATGGCCCCTACATGTTGTGGTTGTCCGTAGCGCGTGTTGCGGTGCCTCCGACCAGCGACTTGTAGGGCGCCGGTTGGACGGCGACGGCCTGCTGAACCAGGCGGTAGAAGAGCTTGCCTCGGCTTCTGGACTTGCGGCGGTTGAAGCGGAAGGTGAATTCGTCGAGGTAGTAGTCGAGATGCTCGTGGCTGACGGCTCCTTGATGCGTACCCAGTATCCAACGCTTCAGTAACGACACCACGCGATGCACGCGGGGGAGCAGTTGAGAGGCTCGTGCCGGTTGCCCGTCCAGGTAGCTCACCTCGTGGCGATAGCCGTCGCTTTCGAGTGGCTCGTATCCCAGCCAGCCGTCCGTGTGGACCACGCTGCCGGGTTCGACCGACTCGCCGACGAAGGCCATCAAGCTGTCCCCAGAGGCGTTCGGAATCGTGCGCATCCGAACTCGTCCGATGCCGGCGCCATCTTCCTCGGCCGCTACTACAATCAGCGCTTTCGCGTCGGTTTGGCGGCCCCGCACGCCCTCCTCCAGGGCTCCTAAGTAAGTCTCGTCAACCTCAACGCGCCCGCTGAGGCGATCACGTCCGGGCCGCACCATAGCGCGCCGAAGCTTGTGCAACCAAGTCCAGGCCGTCTTGTAGCTGCCCAGGCCCAACACCCGCTGCAATCCCAATGCACTCGCCCCGTTCTTCTGGCTGGTGAGCCACCACATTGCTCGAAACCAACTCTGGAGCGGCTTGCGGGTGTCTTGAAAGATTGTGCCTGCTGTCGCCGAAGCTTGATGCCCGCAGCTTGCACACTGCAGCAGCACCGTGCGCACCGCCCAGGTTTTGTCATGCCCGCATCGCGGACAACGAAAACCCTCCGGCCAGCGGAGTTGACACAGATACTCCCGACAGGCCTGCTCGCTAGCGAAACGCGCCTCGAACTCGGCCAAATTCCGGGGATAATCTTCCATCGCCCAAGATCCTACATCTTGGGGTCACCTGAGTCAAGTAAATACCCATCTACGGAAATACGCTCTAGAGTTTGACACCCTTGTACGGCGTCTTGTAGCATGAACGCAGATCCCTGCGTGCGGGCGTCTCACGGCTGGCGATCTCTTCTCGCCCAGACTGGGCTTGAGGGCGGCCCCCGCTCGGCTGACGCCGTGTGGAGCGCCAGGGTAGTGGCGAACATCGCCGCCGGATATCGTCGTGGCAAAATTATCCCGAAAAAATCTCAAGAAAGATCACTTCGCCGAGGAAGTCAGTGAGGGGATCGGATATATCGCCGCCCATCGCAAGACCGTTCTCGCGGGCGGAATCGCCCTGATCGTGGTCGTGATGGCCATCGTGGGCCTCGGCCGGTACCGCACCGAGGCAAGCACCAAGGCGCGCCAGGATTTTCAGGCGGCCATGAACATCGTCCATGGCGTCGTCTCGGCCGACGAGAAGACCGGCTTTATCACCTTCGCGACAAATATCGAGAAATCGATGCGAATCGAGGAAGCGCTCAAGAAGGTCAGCCAAGACCATGCCGGCAGACTGGAAGGGGAAATGGCCCGGCTCTACATGGCGATGTCGGTCCTTGAAGAAGGCAACACCGAGAAAGGCCTTGAGCAGTTGGAAGCTCTCCTCAACAGCCCCGACAGCGAGACCGCCTCGCTGGCGCGAAAAGGGCTGGCTGACCTGCTGACCAGCGAAAAGAAATACGATGAGGCGCTAAAGCACTACCAGTACTTGGTCGGCCATCCTACGGTAACGGTGCCCCGGGAAATCACCGAACTCTACGGCCTGATCGATCTCTACAAGGCAACCGACGAAGCGAAAGCGGCCGAATTGCTTGACGGCATCATCGAACGAGACGGCGCCGGCGTCGAGATCGCCCGGGGGCTTCGGAGCGGCTTGTCTCCGGCATCGCCGCCCGAGAGCTGAGGGTTCCCTCTGGCCGGCGAGCTGGGACTTTCCCGGCGGTGAGTGAGTCATGACCTCGGAGAAGCCGCCCGCATCGGCGAGTGTCCCAGCGAAGATGCTCCACCATCTTCGGTTCGATCCGGCGCGAAGCCGGGGCCGCCGCCACGCCGAGCCGCCGCACCCCTATCGAGGGATCTACCAGCGCGACCGGGACCGCGTCATTCACTCGCGAGCCTTCCGGAGACTCGAGCGCAAGA
Source organism: Bryobacterales bacterium (assembly GCA_965238045.1). Lineage (GTDB taxonomy): Bacteria > Acidobacteriota > Terriglobia > Bryobacterales > UBA6623 > CBDEGU01. The sequence goes on from CBDEGU010000010.1 coordinate 337,473, forward strand.
CCCAGGTTTTCACCGTCGGTGAGTCGGACCACATTAGAAACCGCCTCACCCACACCATCGAAGTCGCGCAAATCGCCCGCACCGTCGCCAGCGCCCTGGGACTGAACGAGGACCTCGTGGAGGCCCTTGCGCTGGCCCATGACATTGGTCATCCTCCGTTCGGCCATGCCGGCGAGGAAGCGCTCGACCAGCAGATGAAGAAATACGGCCGCCGGTTCGACCACAATCTCCATGCGCTGCGGATTGTCGAACACTTCGAGCAGCGCTATGCCTCGTTTCAGGGACTGAATCTCACCTTCGAAATGAGAGAGGGCATCATCAAACATTCCCGCGACTACGACCTCGAGTGCTTTCCCGAACTCGCTGAATATATGCTGGAGCAGCGCCCTCCGCTGGAGTCTCAGATCATTGACTTGGCCGATGAGGTGACGTATCTTTGCGCGGACCTGGACGACGCCACCGGCGCTGGCATTCTCGATCCAGATCTGGTGCGCGAGCAAGTGCCGGCCTTTGACGCCTGTATGCTCCAGGCGCGGCGCCGGCATCCCCAGGCGTCTGTCCGGCTGGTGTTCTGCGAGGCGCTGCGGGGACTGCTGGACTTGCTCGTTTGCGGGCTCATCAAGGGCACCGGGGAAGAGGTCCGGCTGGCCGGGGTGCGGTCGGTTGATGAGGTCCGCCATCACCCTCGGCGGCTGGCCGGGATGTCCCCGGAGGCGGCGGCCGCTTGCGGCGCGCTGCGGCGTGTTCTCTCGCGAGAAGTGTATCGTTCGGCCAGGCTCTCTAGAGTGCGCGAAGAAACAGGACAACGACTGACGGCGCTGTTTGAGTATTTCATGGAGCAACCCGGGCGGCTACCCGCCTCCTACCGCGCGGAGGCGGAAGCCGAACCCGTCCATCAGGTCGTGTGCGATTATCTCGCCGGCATGACCGACAGCTTCCTGCTGCGCCGCTTCGAGGAGCACCTGGGCCCTTCCAGCGGCTGATGGACTCTCGATCGGATCCCTCATGAAGACGAGAATGACTCTGTTGCTCTTGACCGGCTTATCGGTGCTGCTCTTCGCCTATCCTCCCCCGGTCGTAGACTGTCCTTGCGATCACGCCCGCCCGGAAACTCTAGCGGCCCGGGTGTGCGGTCTTTGCCGCACCGCCGAACAGAGTGACTCTGAGGACCGGAGTGACCCGGAGAACCAGGGCGACTCGAAGTTTTACTTCCTCAAGGACACCAACCCGCACAAACCGAATCGCCACTTGGCGCTGCCCAGGCGGCACCGGCGAGGACTGCAATCTCCGGCTTCGCTCTCCCATGCCGAGCGCGCCCGGTACTGGCGGGCCGCGATCGCCCGGGCGCGGCAGCTCTACGGCGACCGCTGGGGATTGGCTTCGAACGGATACTTCTTCCGCACCCAGTGCCACGCTCACATTCACATCGGACCTCTGAGCCCGCAAGTGGCCGATACCGGCGGAGAGATCTACGACGACCCGGCCCGCTTCCCCAGTCCCGGCCCGGAACAGGGCATGTGGGTGCATCCCAAGCAAGGGCGCTATTGCGTTCATCGGGATCGCGATCTTGCCGAAGTCGTGCTTGTCAGATAAGACCTCCTAAGCTCGCCCGGCCAGGGCGCAAGCGTCAAAACCGATCGGCGTAAGGGGGAACCGCGACATCCTCGGGAACAGAATAGGCGGACTAGCCCGCTTTTCTCACCAAGTGGCGAAGCGAAGTGCATGAGAGGTCCGTCAGTACGAGGCGCGCGCCGCTTGACGAGCGCAGGCGTACTTGACAGTACGTTGAGCACGGCAAGCAAGCGCAACGAAGTAATGGCGGGCCTGTCATGTGCTTCGGCCGTCAGGTGGTGAGAAATGCGGACTAGAGTTCACTCCACCCCCGTCCTCTGCCGGGCGGACACTTCTCTCGCGCATCTGGGTGCCGGGGAGACCCATATCGCTCACGAACCCCCATCACGCACATAATGCAACAAGATGGGTATTTACTTGACTCAGGTGACCAGATGTAGGATCTTGGGCGATGCGAAGATTATCCCCGGAATTTGGCCGAGTTCGAGGCGCGTTTCGCTAGCGAGCAGGATCCTGTCGGGAGTATCTGTGTCAACTCCGCTGGCCGGAGGGTTTTCGTTGTCCGCGATGCGGGCATGACAAAACCTGGGCGGTGCGCACGGTGCTGCTGCAGTGTGCAAGCTGCGGGCATCAAGCTTCGGCGACAGCAGGCACAATCTTTCAAGACACCCGCAGGCGCTCCAGAGTTGGTTTCGAGCAATGTGGTGGCTCACCAGCCAGAAGAACGGGGCGAGTGCATTGGGATTGCAGCGGGTGTTGGGCCTGGGCAGCTACAAGACGGCCTGGACTTGGTTGCACAAGCTTCGGCGCGCTATGGTGCGGCCCGGACGTGATCGCCTCAGCGGGCGCGTTGAGGTTGACGAGACTTACTTAGGAGCCCTGGAGGAGGGCGTGCGGGGCCGCCAAACCGACGCGAAAGCGCTGATTGTAGTAGCGGCCGAGGAAGATGGCGCCGGCATCGGACGAGTTCGGATGCGCACGATTCCGAACGCCTCTGGGGACAGCTTGATGGCCTTCGTCGGCGAGTCGGTCGAACCCGGCAGCGTGGTCCACACGGACGGCTGGCTGGGATACGAGCCACTCGAAAGCGACGGCTATCGCCACGAGGTGAGCTACCTGGACGGGCAACTCGGCACGAGCCTCTCAACTGCTCCCCCGCGTGCATCGCGTGGTGTCGTTACTGAAGCGTTGGATACTGGGTACGCATCAAGGAGCCGTCAGCCACGAGCATCTCGACTCCTACCTCGACGAATTCACCTTCCGCTTCAACCGCCGCAAGTCCAGAAGCCGAGGCAAGCTCTTCTACCGCCTGGTTCAGCAGGCCGTCGCCGTCCAACCGGCGCCCTACAAGTCGCTGGTCGGAGGCACCGCAACACGCGCTACGGACACCACAACATGTAGGGGCCATTTCAAAATACCTGAGTCAAGTGAATACCCATCTGCAACAAAAATATTCATGGAGTCTCTTTCCAGATCTTGCTACACACGCGATGCGGCATTCGGAAGCGTTGTGTCTCATGAGGAAACAACCGTAGAATGAGCACAGGAGATCTTGCCTCGGGAAATACGTGTAACATATTTTTTATCAATAAGTTGGCGCTATACATCAAGATCAGACTACGAATCCTCCCAACAGGGTTTTCGATAGCCAGTACTTTAGTCCTATCCGAGTATCACTCCATTTTTGGGGATACTTAGGTGTTAGACCTACCACAAAATGGTACTTATGATCCATTGGCAGATGCGAGAAGTTCCCTCATGATGGTCGTTGTAGCAAGGTTGACGGATTTGAGTTTCCCCGGCCCGGCCGCTACAATACACAACCACTTTAAGTGAGTCTATATTTTTCTGAGGAGAATAAAATGAACAAACTGTACAGTTTCATCCTGACGCTGACTCGTGACGAAGAAGCACAGGACATGGTCGAATACGCCCTTCTGGCTGGTTTCATCGCGGTTGCCGCCGGTGCGATTCTTCCCAACATTTCCGATAGCATCAGCACGATCTTCAGCAAGATGTCGAGCCTGGTTCTGCTGGCCTCGACCGCGTAGTCGCTTTGACCAAGAACTATCGCTTTTCAATCCAGGGAACCATCACAACGGTTCCCTGGAGTAGTATGGCTTACGGATTCATACTTCCCAGGCCACCACGGAACACAACCACTTGAGTGAATTGACTTTTTCTGAGGAGAATACAATGAACAAATTCTACAGTTTCATCTTGACGCTGACTCGTGACGAAGAAGCACAGGACATGGTGGAATACGCCCTTCTGGCCGGTTTCATCGCGGTTGCCGCCGGTGCGATTCTTCCCAACATCTCCGATAGCATCAGCACGATCTTCAGCAGGATGTCGAGCCTGGTTCTGCTGGCCTCGACCGCGTAATCGCTTTTACCAAGAAGTATCTTTTGGCAAGCTGGGGAACAGTCGCCTGACTGCTCCCCAGTTGTGTTTTTCAGCGTGATTCGGCGATCGGATGGTAGCCGCGTCCGATGCAGGCATAGCACCTATCCCCCGGACACGCCCCTTCACCTCCTCTTTCTGGAACGAACATGGACCAAGCCGTGCTGTGCCGCCCGAGGCGGGAGGTGCGCGAGAGGCCAGTCCCAGCAGTTCTATTCTTGGCACCGGGAGGCAGGGCAGCCGCTAGCCCGCTTTTCTCACCACGTCGCGATGCGAAGTGCGCGAGAGGCCCGTCAGTACGAGGCGCGCGCCGCTTGACGAGCGCAGGCGTACTTGACTGTACGTCGAGCACGGCGAGCAAGCGCAACGAAGTAATGGCGGGCCTATCGCGTGCTTCGGGCGTCAGGTGGTGAGAAATGCGGGCTAGGCACGTGCATGTCGATGTTCGCCCGACTCGATCCGGCGGACAACACTCGGATGCCCTTGGCCTTGCCGCGCTGTTGCCAGCCTGGCACGCCCCAACCGCCTTGCAGGGGCCGTCGGGCACAGTTCCGCGCCTTGGGTCTGCCTCTGCGCGCCGAGAAGACCGCCCGGGGGGGTGTTATTTGAGCTTGACGCTTAGATAGGCGAGTTCGTCCATCCCGGTCGCTCCGCCTCTCAGCGCCTTCTTGTGGAAGGATGTCAAGCTCATGTCTGTCGTCTCGGTCTGATACAGGCCCCGGACACGCAACCACTCTCGCGCTCCGTGAAAATACAGCGATAGTTGCGTTGACGAGAGCTTGGCCCGCAAGATCTTCGCGCGCACTTCTTCGGCCTCCTGGAAGGCCCGAGTCCGCAGCAGCTTCTCTGCCTCTTCGTCGGACATGTTCTTCGTATGCATGCGAATGTCGAGGATGGCGTTGGCCTGGACGCGCAGCTTGTCCTTGAGCCAGTTCAGCTTGAACTCGTCGCTGCCATCCTGGTAGCCGGCCTTCACCAGCGCATCGGTCATGTAGACCGCCCAGCCCTCGGCGTACACTTGATTGGGAAACACCGCGCGCAGGAGCCGGCTGAGTTCGGGTGTGTTTTCGGCGCCCTGATTGGCGAACTCAAGCTGTACCCAATGGCCAGGCATCGCCTCGTGAGCGCTGAGCAGCTTAAGCTTGAACAGATTGTACTCGCGCAGCTTGGACACCGACCGCGCCCGCGGCCAATCCGCCGGGATGGGCGTCACCCAGTAGTAGGCGCCCAGCTTAGGCCGCAGTGGGGGCGCTCCCATGAAACCGGCGACCGAGTAGATCCCTCTCATGAACTCAGGCGTCTCGACCACCTTCAGATTGTCCGACGCGGGAAGATTGACGATACCCCCCTGTTCAAGAAATGTGCGCAACTCGGCGATGTCTTTCTTGATCTGCTCCTCCATCTGAGAGCCGTTCCGGAGCCGGTTTTCATCCGAGACAACGTCGAATACGTCCTTCATCAGCGCGGCATCGGTGGGCGGGCGCTGATTGCCATAGATCTTCTTGTGAATCGGTTTCGCGGTCTCGATCATCTCCTTGTGGGTCTTGTCGAACTCGGTCTCGGCCTCGCTGAGCAACTCATCGGGCGTCTTGCTGCTGGTGAGGAAGATCTTGAACTTCTGACCATAGAGTTGCCGGCCTAGACGCCAATCGTGCTGATTTCGTCTGGAAAGATCACTCGTCAGGTACTCACCGAATCCCCGCAGGGCCTCGATCGCGGGACCGGACACCTCATCGAAATCACTCTTCAGATTGCGGGGTAACCCGGCGGGGATGACCATCTCGACCAGACGGAGATTGCCCTCGTTTTCTTCCGCCGCCACCTGGGTCCAGATCTCAGGCGAGGTTTTCAGGTTCTTCTTCGCCTGATCGAGAAACGCCGGAATTCGGCCGATGCGGGCGATCAGATGCCGATAGCGCTCTTCTTTGGGAGCGTACTCATGAACCAGCGGCATGTAGAGGGCCATTCCGAGCATCTCGACGTAGAAAGTCGGGTTGTGCTCGTGGACACGCTCCTTCTCAAACTGGAAGAGGACCTGGCCGATGTGGTCGTCGACGGTGCCGTAGTCGGCGTACTCATTGAGTTTGAGTTCGCGGTCCCGATTCATTCGGTCTGGGTCATCAAGCAGCTTCTGGAAATCCTTGTAGAGCGCGAGCCGTTTCTTGATGCCCTCGGGCGAGTAGTCGTCCAGGAGTTCGTCCAGGCGAATCTCGCCGGCGGCTGCTTGCTCCCCTTCGGCTCCGGCCTGAGGTTTATGGACATAATACCCGGCGGCGGTCGCCAGGATGGGAGAGTGGGCCAGCGACTCGTAGAGAAACACCTTGGACCGGGCTCGGAAGATCTGATCGTGAGGCTCGTGGGTAGCGCAGCCGCTCAAGAAAGCAGCGAAGACCGCCGCGGAAACAAACAAAAGAAGGTTCTTCACCCTTGACATCATCACAGATCTCGTCCGTACCTAAGGAAACTAGAATGGAGTTCATAGCGGCCGCGAACTGCTCCTCCAACCCGCGGACCGCGAGCCGTCATGCAAGACTGCCAGACACGGACCGGCCCGCTTTGGCAACCACCTAACAAACTAGCAGAATATCATAAAAAATCTACGGTGCCCCGGCAACAACCGGACTGGCGAAAGGGGCGCCTCGTCCGCCCCGCCGCGTATCTCAATCCGAGCGCGCCCTTCGGCGCAGGTAGGCGGGTTTTTCCAGATCGCCCGGATCCGGATCCTCGACGGACTGGCGAACCTTCGGCGGCTCGGCCGGCCGGTTTTCCGGGAGCGCGTATCGCTGCTTCCGGGCAGGCGTTTCCGTTTCCAGAGATGGTGGAGACACCACGGGCGGGCTTTCGTACTTCCAGGGCGCGGAGGTGGCATGGACCGCCGTGCCGGCCTCGGCGCCGGACTTCACCGGCTCGGGCATGGCTGTTCGGCCGGCGGTCGGACGGACGGCGCGAAAGCCGGTGGCGATCACCGTGATCTTCACCATTTCGCCCATCTCTTCGTTGAGCACCGCTCCGAAGATGATGTTCGCCTCCGGGTCGGCGATTCGCTGAATGATCGAGGAGGCTTCATGGACCTCATGCAAACCGAGTTTCGACGATCCGGTCACGCTGATGAGTATCCCCCGCGCCCCCTCAATGGAAGCCTCCTCGATCAGAGGGCTGGAAACAGCCTGGCGGGCGGCTTCCACCGCGGCGTTGGGCCCTCCGGCGATGGCGGTTCCCATCACGGCGTAACCCATGCCATGCATGATCGTGCGCACGTCGGCGAAGTCGCGGTTGATAATTCCCGGAATCGTGATGATGTCGCTGATGCCCTGCACCGCCTGGCGAAGCGTGTCATCGGCGATGCGAAAGGACTCAAAGAAGCTCGTTCCGCGCTCGACTACTTCGATGAGCCGCTCGTTGGGAATCGTGATCACCGTGTCGACCGACTCGGCCAGCTCGGTCAGACCTTTCTCGGCGACGGCCATGCGCTTGGTGCCTTCGAAGGCGAAGGGCTTAGTGACGACCGCGACGGTCAGCGCGCCGAGCTCGCTGGCGAGCGAGGCCACGATCGGCGCGGCTCCGGTTCCGGTTCCGCCGCCAAGACCGGCTGTCACGAAGACCATGTCCGAATCGCCAAGCAATTCAATAATCTGTTCGGTGTCCTCCAGCGCGGCGGACCGGCCAATCTCTGGATCCGAGCCCGCGCCCCGGCCGCTAGTAAGTTTGGCTCCGATCTGGAGCTTCGTTTCGGCATTGCAGGTCCGCAGCGCCTGTTCATCGGTATTGACACCGACGAAGGCAACGCCTTCCACACCGGCCTCGATCATCCGGTTCACGGCGTTGCAGCCGGCGCCGCCGACGCCGAAGACCTTGATGCGGGCGGCGAAACCCGCGTCATCCTCGAACGTAAACTTCACCTCGTCGTTAGTCATAACCGTTCCCGCATCGCTGACCCGCGTTGATCACGAGCATGTTGTCTCTTGGCTTGGCCCGGCGACCTTCCCTGGCATGTTTCCTCTCGCTTCCGGACCGGGGCAGACCGGCGCAACCCGAACCCAATGCTAATCGAAAATCGCTTTGAGCCACTCACGGGCCCGTTCCCGGCGCCGTTTACGATGCAGCCGCAGGCGCTGGGCGTAGAGCACGAGGCCGGTGGCGGCGGCCCAGCCGGGGTTATCCAGCTCATCGGGCATGTCTTCCAGCCTCGGCGGCAATCCGATCCGGGCATTACAATCGAGAATTTCTTCGGCCACGTCGCAGATCCCGGGCAGGCAGGCCAGCGCTCCGGTCAGGACCATGCCACCGATCAATCTCCCCCGCAAGCGCGTCCTTTCCAGCTCTTTCCCGGCGAGTTCAAACAGCTCTTGAGCACGGGCTTCCAGAATCTCATTCAGCAGCCTCCGCGGGTGGGCCGTTGTGCGTTCGTCTCCCAGCGACGGGACCTCAATAGTAACATTCGGCGGCGTGCCAGCGGCGATCGCCGAGCCGTACTGCGCGATCAGGACTTCGGCGTCGCCGCGCGAAGTTCTGAGAACTTCCGCCACGTCGTTGATAAAGTGATCGCCGCCCAAGGCGATCCCTGTCGCCAGCCGAAGATCGTCCTCCAGATAGACGACCAAGTCGGCGGACGCGGCTCCCAAGTCGGCCACGACCACGCCCATCTCGCGCTCCTGCTCCTCGAGAACGGCGTGGGCCGCCGCGAACGCCTCGAACACCGTCTCTTCGACGACCACGCCGGCGCGGTTAATGACGGCTCGGACATTATTGTGCGCCTGCGCCGAGGCGCTCACGACCTGAACATAACCGTCGAGGCGGCGGGCCGTCATTCCCTTCGGGTTCCGCACGCTGATCTGCTGGTCGACGGAAAACTCCAGCGGGATGACCTGAACCGCGGTCCGGTCGTCGCTCAGCGGGCCTTGCGAGGCGGCCTTGACGAGCTGCTCGATGTGAGAACTCTGAACCTGATTCTCGGTGCTGGAAAGATTGAGATAGCTGTGGCAGACATTGCTCTGAATATGACTTCCGCCGATTCCGGCCACCGCCGCCTCGACCACCATTCCACCGTTCCGCTCCGCTTGTTCAATTGCCTTTTCGACCGAGGCGAGCACTGGGTCCTGATCGGCGATGACGCCGCGCGACCAGCCCTTCGAGGGCGCCGATCCATGACTAATGAACCGCAGACGGGAATTCTCCTCGAGCGCGACGATGCATCGCGTGCGGTGGGCGCCCAAGTCCAATCCCACGAGGAAATCGAAGGTCTTCGCCATGAGATCTATGATGCCGACCGTTGTACGGCCACCTGTCCCTCGAATCGCAGGTCGACCGACCGCAGGCTCCCGTATTGCTCCTTCCAGCTCCGAACGTATTTCAAGAAAATCTGGTAACGATGACGGAAGTGCTGATCGCCAAACTGCAGCTCGACGATTTCTCCGCCGTGCGCCACGGTCACCCGGGCGTTCTTGGGGTCGGAAATATCGACCTCCGACAGTCTCGCGCTATAGGGTGGATCTTCACGGTCCAGATCCGAGACAAGCCGGGCGAGCAATTTCAGCCGGAGCTGGCGTTCCTCGATTCGCATGTCCTCGTGCAGTCCGGTGACCACCGGCAAGGAGAACCGCGTTCCGGCGGGCGGTTCCAAGAACGTTCCGGCGTAGTCCACCAGCCACAGCGTTTCGATTGTGCTCCCGGCCCGGCCTTGGATTCGCACAAAGGCCGCGGGCCGCCGTTCCTCAACCTGCACCCACAGCCGGTTGGGCCAGACACGCAGAATGCGAGCGTCTAGCACCCAGGGAATTTCGAGCAACCCGCGATGGCGCACCTGCAGGGGAATCTCGCCCAGCTGGGCTCCGCGATCGGACTCAAAGATCCTCTCGATCTCGCCTGGCGCCACATGCTTCAGTCCGCTCAGGCGGAGGCCGCTGAAATCGGAGGCAAGAACAAACTGTTGCCCGGTGTGCAAATAGTGGTTTACCGATCGCGCCGCCGCCATCGTCAGTCCCGCGACGACGAGCGTAATCAGCGCGCCTCGCAGAAGCATGCGCCTCCATCGCGAGGCTCCGCCGCGTACCTGGACGGGGCGCTTGCTCCGAAGGTACGAGGAGGCTTCCGCGTCGTCGATCGTCCGAAATGGATTGGCTCGCCTAGGCATCGGTTTTCCGGTTCATCTTTTTATCCGCCCTCATCCCGCCCTGGCCACGTTCGGAGCCTTCGACATCAAGGCATCCAGCAGCATCGGTCCGGCTCGCGAGATACTGCCCGCCCCCAGCGTAAGAATGGCGTCGCCTGATTCCGCGTCGGCAACGGCCGCGCTCACCGCCTCCTGTATCGAAGGCACATAGCGGGCCGAGGGATGGCTGGCGGCGCGAATGGCCTCCACCAGCGCCTCCGCGGTGACTCCTTCGATGGGGTCTTCTCCGGCGCTGTAGATGTCGGTAACATAGAGCTTTTCGCAAGAACCGAAACAAGAGGCGAATTCCTTCAAGAGATCTTGGGTGCGCGTGTAGCGGTGAGGCTGAAAGACGACCAAGACCCGCTCAAACTCGCACGTTCTGGCGGCGGCCAGCGTGGCCGCGATCTCGGTGGGATGGTGGCCGTAGTCGTCAACCACCGTGACGCCGGCCTGTTGCCCGCGAATCTGAAAACGGTGATCGACACCGGAAAACGCAGCCAGTCCTTCCCGAATCACGCCGGCCGGGATGTCCAACTCCAGCCCGACGAGCACGGCGGCCATGGCGTTGGCGACATTGTGCCGGCCGAAGCTTCGTATGGCGAACTTCCCCAAGTCCGTGCCACGGTAGGCCAGCCGGAACCGGCTTCCCGACCGGTCTCCTTCGATCCCGGCGACGACAAGGTCAGCGGCGGGGTCCGAACCATAGGTGCGCAGCGGCTTGGGAATCTCCTGCGCGATCTCCCGGACCACCGGGTCGTCCAGATTTAAGATGACGGATCCGTAGAAGGGCACCTTGGAGGCGAATTGCAGGAACGCGTCCCTTAGCGCGCCGAACGACTGGTAATATTCCATGTGCTCGCGATCGATGGACGTGATCACGGCCTGAATCGGAGCCAGTTTCAAGAACGAACCGTCGCTTTCATCGGCCTCGGCCAGCAGAAGATCGCTCTTGCCGAAGCGGGCATTCGAACCCATCGAATCGACCCGGCCTCCAACGATGACGGTCGGATCTTTCTGAGCGTGATGCAGCACGGCGGCCGTCATCGAGGTGGTGGTCGTCTTGCCATGGCTGCCGGCGATGGCGATGCCGTACTTGAGCCGCATGAGTTCGGCGAGAAGCTCGCCGCGCTGAATGATGGGGATCTCCCGCCGCCGGGCGGCTTCCCTTTCCGGATTCGACTCCGGGATGGCGGAGCTGACGACAACCGCATCGGCGCCGGAAATATTCTCGGCGGCGTGTCCCTGGGCTACCCGCGCCCCGAGGGATTGCAGGCGCACGGTGATCGGCGAACTCCTGGTGTCGGAACCGCTCACCTGGTAGCCGAGATTCAGCAGAATCTCGGCAAGGCCGCTCATGCCAATTCCGCCGATCCCGACAAAGTGGATGTGGCGATGTTTGACGGCCGTGTCGTTAAAAAACATAGGCTACGCTACCTTGGCTCGCGTGAGCGAGGCGAACTGCTCGAGCAGATCCGCGGCCCTTTCCGCGGCTCCTGGCTGAGCACGGCTCTGGGCCGCCTTCTCCATTCTCGCAAGCAGCGCGGGATTTTTCCGAAAGCGGCTGACTTGTTCAGCTAGCCTCTTCCCGCTCAACTCGCGATCGAGAACGACGATCGCGGCTCCGGCCTGCTCCTGCGCGCGCGCGTTGAGAAGCTGATGCTGATCGGCGGCCCGAGGATAGGGAACAAGAATCGAGACCTTTCCGGCGGCACACAGCTCGGCAACGGCCGATGCCCCGGCGCGGCAGACGACCAAGTCGGCTTCGGCGAACTGGGCCGGCATGTCATGAAAGAAAGCCTCCACGCGCCAGCCCTCGTCGATCGTTCCGTACGCGGAGCGAACCTGCTCGAACTCCCTCTCGCCGGTCTGATGGAGAATGCGAAACTCCGAGGGTCCCGCACCTGCTCGCCAGGACGGCAGCGCCCCGGCGACGGCTTGATTCAAACTGCGCGCTCCCTGGCTGCCGCCGGTAATCAGCACCGTGAAAGGACGCCGCCCGGTTCGGGGCCGCAGCTCGAAGAATTCCTTGCGAATGGGAATGCCGCTGACCTCGCCTCGGCCGGCCGCGAAGTAGCCTCTGGCTTGAGGGAACGCGACGAGCGCCCGGGCGGCGAACGGTCCCGCCAAACGATTGGCCAGACCAGGTTTGGCGTTGGGCTCCATGATGACCAGCGGGATGTCGCGCAGCAGGGCCATCAGCATCAGCGGGGCGGAGGAATATCCGCCCAAGCTCAGCACCGCCGCCGGCCGGTTGCGGTCCAGTATCGATCCGGCTTCGATCAAACCCAGAGGCATGCCCACAAGGGTTTTCATACGGCGAAGGATGGACTGGCCCTGCCAGGCGCCGGTGCGCAAGAACTCGATTTCGAAGCCGGCCCTGGGGACAAGACGGCTCTCCTGGCCTTGCCGTGTTCCCAAGAACACGCAGCGGTGGCGGCGTTGGCGCAAGCGCCGGGCAACCTCAATACCTGGAAACACGTGGCCCCCGGTTCCACCCGCCGCGATCATGAAAGTAGCGCTGTTCATTCCTGCTCACTCGCAAGTTCCTCATCGCTTCGCGTACTGGCTGACGCTGAGCAATATGCCCGAAGCTGCCAGCATCATGATGATCGCGGTGCCGCCGTAACTGATATAGGGAAGCGGCATACCCGTGGTCGGCAGCATCGCCAGCACGACGCCCAGGTTCAGCATGGCCTGGCAGACGATCATGGCCGTGATGCCGGCCGCGAGATAGCGCCCGAAACCGTCCGGAGCCCGCATGGCCACGATGGTCCCCCGCCACAACAGCACTCCAAAGGCGACGACGACCATCGTGGCGACGATGAAACCCAGCTCCTCGCAAACCAGCGCGAAAATGAAGTCGGTATGCGCCTCGGGAAGAAAGCGCATCTTTTGCCTGCCTTCCATCAGGCCCTGACCAAAGAGTCCGCCCGTGCCCACGGCGATCTTTGATTGCAGAATCTGGAAACCCGCATCGGCCGGGTCCGATTCCGGGTAGAGAAAGATGAAAAGCCGCTCGAAACGATAAGGGTCCAGCCAAATCGCCAGCAAGAGCACCGGCAAGCCAGCCAGCCCCGCCTTCAAGAAGTAACGTATCCGCAGGCCCGCGACCCAGAACATGACGGCCGCGATCAGCAGCAGCATCAGCGCCGTGCCGAGATCCCGCCCTCCGAGCACCAGCAGACCGAACACCGCCAGAATCAAAGCTCCACCCAGCAGCGTGCGCCACTCATCAAGGCGGTCGGCGTGCTTATCCAGGTAGAACGCCAGAAACAGAATCACCGCCAGCTTCGCCAGCTCCGAGGGCTGAAACGAAAAAAAACCAAAACGCAGAAAGCGGTGCGTGTTCGCGGTCTGGGCGGCGAAGAACACCACCACCAGCAGCGCGACCGAAGCGCCCATGAGCGGGAAAATCACCCGCGGCCGCCCCAGCCGCCGATAATCCACGAACATGAGAAAGCGCATGGCAATCAGGCCCAGGCCCACCGCGATGCCTTGCTTGATGATGTAGCGGAACGAAGCACCGTCCCAGCCCGTGGTGGCGCTGAAGACCATGACCAGGCCGAAGAACATCAAGGCCAGGACGACCCCGCAGATCGTGCGATCGTAGTGCAATTGTCTGGGCATGATTTAACGCAAAGCCGCCGCGAGCTCTTTGAACCGCTCGCCTCTCCTCATGTAGTTTTCAAACTGGTCGAAACTCGCGCAGGCCGGCGCCAGAAGAACGGTGTCACCCGGAGCCGCGGCGCCGCGTGCATATTCCACGGCTCTCTCCAGCGTGTCCAGACGCACGCATTCCACCGCGCCGCGCAAGTGTCTCTCGATCAACGCCGACGCCTCGCCAATCAACAGCGCCGCGCGGGCTCGTTCCTTGAGCAGGGGGGCCAGTGCGTCATACACGCCGCCTTTGTCCCTGCCGCCGAGAATGACCCACAGTCCGCCGCCGAAAGCCTCGACCGCCTTGATCGCGGCGTCGACATTGGTGGCCTTGGAGTCGTTGTAATAGTCGACTCCCTCGAACTGGCGCACAAACTCCAGCCGGTGCTCCACGGGACGAAACGTTCGCACGGCGCTGGCAATGGGTCCGGCTTCCACGCCCGCCAAGCGCGCGGCGGCGACCGCCGCCAGAGCGTTGTCGACATTGTGCGCCCCGCGAATCGGAAGATCCGCTTTCATGACGCGCTCGCCACGGAAATGGATCCAGCCGTCGCGAACCAGCGCGCCGCTCTCTTCCAGGTTCCTCTCTGGCGGGCTCGTCCGGCTGAACCAGCAGACTTGCGCCGGCGTCTGTCCGGCGAATCGCCGGCAAGCAGGATCAGCGGCGTTGAGAACCGCGTAATCGCCAGCGGACTGCGCGTGAAAGATATGCTGTTTCGCCGCCGCGTAGGCCTCGAACGTACCGTGCCGGTCTAGATGATCGGGGGTTACGTTCAGCACCACGGCGATATGAACATGAAATCTTGTCTGGGCTTCGAGTTGAAAACTGGAGAGTTCGAGAACGTTCCAGGTCTCGTCATTGGACGGATCCACCATGGCCAGCACGGGCGTTCCGAGATTGCCTCCTGTTTGCGTTCTCCAGCCGGCCGAAGTGAGAATATGGCCAAGCAGCGAGGTTGTGGTGGTCTTGCCGTTCGTGCCGGTGATTCCGATGACAGGCCCTTTGAGCCAGTCCGAGGCGATTTCGAGTTCTCCCATCACGGCGACGCCTCCGCGGCGGGCGGCCTCCAGCACGGGAAGGTCCCAGGGCACGCCGGGCGAGGGGACAATCAGGTCTTGACTGGCAAACGCTGCTTCGCAATGGCCGCCAAGCTCGAGGCGCGCGCCGAGCGACGCGAGCGCTTCGGCGTCCGGCCCCAGTTCCGAACGGCTCTTTTGATCGGTGACCGTAACGCGGGCGCCGCGAGCGAGCAGAAAGCGAGCCGCCGCCTTCCCCGATTCTCCGAGCCCGATCACAAGGGCATGCTTTCCTTGCAGCGTCATCGCAGCTTCAATGTACTCAGCGCCAGCAGCGCCCACACCAGACCCGCGATCCAGAAGCGGGCGATGATCTTCGACTCCGGCCAGCCCAGCGCTTCGAAATGATGGTGCAGCGGAGCCATCTTGAATACTCTCTTGCCCCGCAATTTGTAACTGCCGACCTGGATGATCACCGACAGCGCCTCGACCACGAACACTCCGCTCACAAACAGCAGCAGGATCTCCTGCTTAATGAGAATGGCCACCGTTCCCAGAGCGCCGCCCAGTCCCAGCGAACCTACATCCCCCATGAAAATTTCCGCTGGATGCGCGTTGTACCACAGAAACGCCAGACTCGCGCCCACCATGGACCCGCAAAAGATCGTCAGTTCCGACGCCTGCGGCACGCGGGCGATATCCAGATAGGTCGCGAACTCCCGGTGCCCGGCGACATAGGCCAGAACCGTGAACGCGCCGGCGGAGATCACCATCAGGCCGATCGCCAGTCCGTCCAGCCCGTCGGTGAGATTCACCGCATTGGTCGAACCGGCCAGCACGAAGAACGAAAATACGAACAAGACCACGAAGGCCAGCGGGTAGGTCCAGGGGTCATGGAGCAGGGACTCGATCACCAGATTCGGCGTGACGTTTTTGAAGAACGGCAGTACCAGACGCGGGTCGTATTCCCCGAGAGAATGCAGCCAGGCCAGACTGGCGACGATCACCAGCGTGACCAAAATCTGCAACAGGATCTTCGACCGCGCCCGCAACCCGAGATTCTTTCCTCCGCGAACTTTCAGATAGTCGTCCGCGAAACCGATGGCTCCGAAGCCAACCAGCCCGGCCAGAGCGATCCAAACATAGACGTTGCGCAGGTTGGCCCACAGCAGCGTGGGCACCAGGATGGAAATGTTGATCAGCAATCCTCCCATGGTGGGCGTTCCCGCCTTCGACTGATGCGACCTGGGCCCATCTTCGCGGATCGGCTGGCCGACTTGAAACTCCCGCAAACGGCGGATCAGCCACGGTCCGAGGATCAAACCGAGCCCTAACGCGGTGAGGCTGGCGAAGGCCGTGCGAAACGTGATGTACCCAAAAACACGGAAGGGGCTGAAGTAGGGAAAGAGTTGTTCGAAAAAGAGGTGAAACAGCATGTGATCGTGAACTTCTCCCTAACTTCCCCGCCCCACCGATCGCGGGGCGCGCAACTCCCGTTCTCTCTTCGTTACGACGGCGGTCCGAAACCAGCCTCCAGCTTCTTTCTGACCGCATCCAGCGCTCGTTCCAGACCGACTCCTCGCGAGCCCTTGAACAGCACGGCATCGCCGCCCCTCAGCAGCGGGGACAGGAACACGGCAACATCCGCCGGGTCGTCGAAGAAGACGGCGGCGTCTGCCGGCATGCCACGTTCGGCCGCTTCTTGAACGATGCACCGGGCATCGCCGCCAACCCCGATCAGCAGCGCCAAGCCGGCCGCCGCGGCCTCGCGTCCCGTTTGGCGGTGCAGCGTGCCGGAAGTCTCTCCCAGTTCACGCATTTCCCCCAATACGGCGATCTTCCTATGGCCCGGCGATTGCCGCAGCACGGCCAGCATCTCGCTGACCGCACAGGGGTTTGCGTTGTAGCAGTCGTCGAGAAGCGTCACGCCGCCGATCTCGACCACCTCCCCGCGCATGCGGGCCGGCCGCAGCCTGGAGACCACCGCCGTCAGCGATGCCGGATCGACCCCAAAAAGCGAGGCCGCGGCCAGTGACGCCAGGATGTTCAAGACGTTATGACGGCCCATCAGCGGACTGCGAAAGCGAACCGGCGCTGCTCCGGCCGCCTCGCTCGGAAGCAACGTAAAAGCCGCGCCCCCGGTTCCCCGCAGCTCAACCGCGGCTGCTTTGAAATCCGCCGGCTGATCGATGCCGAAGGTGATGCTTCTTCCCGGATGCACGCCCGCGAAACGCCGCACTCTGCCGTCGTCGGCATTTAATACGGCGGTTCCGGCCGGCGGCAGCGATTCGATGAGTTCTCTTTTCGCCAGCGCGATGTCATCGGGCGAGGAAAAAAATTCGAGATGAGCCGCGGTGACGCCAGTCACCAGCCCGACATTGGGCTCGGCGATCGACGCCAACTGACGGATCTCCCCTGCGTGATTCATACCCATTTCCAGGACGGCTATCTCCGCATCGCCGCCGGTTCGGAGGATGGAGAGAGGAAGCCCCAACTCGTTGTTGAGGTTCCCTCGGGTTTTCGAGACGCGGCGGCGGGTTTCCAGCAGGGTGCTGAGCGTGTCCTTGGTGGTTGTCTTGCCGTTGCTGCCGGTGATGGCGACGACAGAGCCTCCCCAGCGGCGCCGCGCCCAGTTTGCGAGCTGTTGAAGCGCCCGAGCTGGTGCTTCCACGCCCAGGAGCAACCCCGCGCCCGGATGCGCCTCCTTCCATCGGCTGTCGACAATAGCGCCCGCGGCGCCCGCGGCGAAGGCGGAGTCCACATAATCGTGTCCGTCATCTCGATGCCCCCGAAGCGCGACAAAGAGATCGCCCGGCCGGAGCGTTCTCGAGTCGATCGAACAACCCGTCACCTCGCCGCCAGCCTGGGGCGGCGTCAGTCCAAGCGCTTCCGCTGCTTCCGCCAGTAAGAAGTTCATTCGTTTGTCTCATTCCTTGTACACCATCTAGTGAACCGCCGAACTTTCTCCATGCCCCAACTGATGAAGCACGCGGCGGGCCACTTCTCTGTCGTCAAATTCGATCGATCGCTTACCGATCGTCTGGTACCGCTCATGCCCCTTACCCGCCAGCAGGACAATATCCCCGCTGCTCGCCGTCGAGAGGGCAAGGGAGATCGCTTTCTCGCGATCGGGCTCGGAATCATGTTCTACGTCCACGCGGCGAAGCCCTGTCAAAATGTCGTTGATGATATTGAGCGGGTCTTCGCCGCGGGGATTGTCGGATGTAAGAATTACGCGGTCGCTGAGCCGGGCGGCAATTTCTCCCATCAGCGGCCTCTTGCTTCGGTCGCGGTCTCCGCCACAACCGAACAGGGTGATGATTTTTCCCGGATCGCCGGATCGCGCCAGCAGCGCCCGGGCCGACTCGATCAGATTGCGCAGCGCGGCGTCGGTATGGGCGTAGTCGAGAATCACCACAAAGGGCTGGCCCTCGTCGATCCGCTCAAACCGTCCCGGTACGGCGTGGCAGGCGGCAATCCCAGCGGCGATCGTTTCCAGCTCGATATTCAAGCAGATGCCGGTGGCGATGGCCGCCAGCACATTCGACACATTGAACGCGCCGCTCAATGCCGAGCGCACTCCGATCGCGCCGTTCGGCGTGGATACATCGAAGCTCATGCCGTCGAGACGGACGTCGATATCATGGGCACGGACATCGGCGCCGGCATCCGCCCCATAACTCAGCACCGGCGAATCGAGGCTCGCCAGCCACTCGCGTCCGGCGGCGTCATCGTGGTTCACGACCGCGAAGCTCGGCGTCCGCCCTCCGGCGCCCTCCAGCAAAGCGCGCTTGTGGCGGCCATATTCCTCCATGTTCTTGTGGAAGTCTAGATGGTCAAGCGACAAATTGGTGAAGACCGCGGTGTGAAAATCGAATCCATGCACTCGTCCCAGCGCCAGGGCGTGGGAGGAGACCTCGAACGTGGCGTGACTGCCGCCTTGCTTGCACAACTCGTCCAGCATGCGGACAAGGTCGAGAGACTCGGGCGTCGTGTTGATCGCTGGTATCCGCCTTCGTCCCACTTTGTGCTCCACCGTGCCGAAACGGGCGGTCAGAAAGCCGGCGGCCTCAAGGACGGAATCTATCAGAAAGACTGTCGTCGTTTTGCCGTTTGTGCCTGTCACGCCGATCAAGACCAAACGCTGGTCCGGCCTGCGGTAGAAGGACAGGGCAGCCCGTGCCAGGGCCTGGCGGCCATGGGACACCTGTATCCAGCGGGCGCCGAAGTCCGCCGGGGCCGGCCGCTCACTCACGACCGCGGCCGCGCCGGCCTTGAGAGCGGCGGGGATAAATTGGTGCCCGTCGGCGTGCTCCCCCGGAAAAGCAAAGAACAAATCTCCTGCCCGCAAGCGGCGTGAGTCATACTCCAGACCCGTGACCTCGACCGGCGCAACCGCCGGGTCGAACGAGGCGCGCCCCGCGAACAGATCGTGCACCGTCATGGCGTCCCCGCCCGCACCGGCGGGGAGCGGCGAAACTCGACCCGGACCTGCTGCCCCCGATAGACGGGCGTCCCCGCCTCGGGCCACTGCCGCCGCGCCGATCCGCTGCCCTGAACCTGCAACTGGAATCCCAGCGCACTGGACTGGGCAGCCACTTCCCGCACCGTCCTGCCGTCAAAATCTGGAACGACGCTGGCGGCCACGAGCAGATTCACTTTCTCGGCCGCGCGCGTCGCGCCCATGGAACCCGGCGTGGCGGACGCGTCCGCGGTTTCGGTCCGGGGACTTCGTGCCGGCATGCCCGCCGCTACAACGATCGTTAAGCGATCTACGGGAATACCCGCGGGCGGAGGCTCGCCGGCCGAGAGATCCTCGACCGGGTCCCGCGTGAAATCGGCAAGGAATTCGTCGGGAACCAGCGGGCTGGGAGCTTCGGCGGGCGCCAGCGGCAGACTCGGCGGAACATCCCGGAACCGCAGAGCCTCGGTTACGACCGGAACGAATACCGGCGCGGCTACTTGACCGCCGTGATACTGCCCGACAGGGGAGTCGAGCTGAACGATGATGACGACAGAGGGGTTGTTGACCGGCGCGAAGCCAGCGAATCCCGCGATGTAATCGGTCTGGGAATAGGCTCGTGTTTCGGGATCGATCTTCTGCGCCGTGCCGGTTTTGCCTCCCACGCGGTAGCCCGGGGTTTGCGCGCGACGGCCGGTGCCGCGAAGCACCACGCCTTCCATCATGGCGCGCATCGTAGCCGCGGTCTCGGAGCTGAGAACCCTCTGCTTTACCGGAAACGGTCTGGGCTGCCGATCGCCGCTCGCCCCTACTATGGCGTCGACAAGTCTCGGCTGAACCAGGAATCCGCCGTTGGCGATGACCGAGACTGCACGAGCCAGTTGCACGGCGGTGACGCCGACCTCCTGACCCAGCGAAACGGACCCGATGGCGGCCGGATGCCAGCTGCCCGGATCTCTCACCAGCCCGTCAATCTCGCCAGGCAGGGGAAGTCCTGTCCGCGCGCCGAAACCAAAGCGGCGGATGTAGCGGTGCAGCCGCTCCGGCCCCAAGCGGAGCCCAAGCTTGATCGCGCCTACATTGCTGGACTTGGCCAGGATCTCACGCACCGTCAGGAGCCCAAAGGGCCTGTGGTCCCGGATGCGCCTCGAGCCGAGATAGATGGCGCCCATCTGACAGTCCAACACCTCATCCGGCGTGGTGAGACCCTCTTCAAGACTTGCGGCAATCGTTATCACCTTAAAGGTCGAGCCGGGTTCGAACAGATGGCTGATAGCGAAATTCTTGCGCCGCTCCAGATCCTTCTCGCTCCGCACCGGGGCATTGGGGTCAAAAACCGGCCAGCTCGCAAGCGCCAGCAAGTCGCCGTTGTTCGGGTCCATGACGACGACTGTGCCGGCTTTGGCCCGCGTCTTCTTGATCGCGGCGGCCAGTTCTTTTTCGGCGACGACTTGTATGCGCTGGTCGATCGTCAGGACAAGATCGGTTCCCGGCACCGGCTTCTTGACAATCTGGCTCGCGTAGCGTCTTCGCAAAGCGTCCAACTGGACGCGCCTGAGGCCGGCCTCTCCTCGCAGTGACGACTCGAAGGACTGCTCGAGCCCGGCCAGACCGCTGTGGTCCACGCCTACCGAGCCGAGCAGGTGAGCCGCGACCGTGCCTTTGGGATAGTAGCGCTTATTTTCTTTCTCGAAATGAAGCCCGACCAGACGAAGCGCCCGGACTCTTTCGGCCTCGCCGGGTTCGGCCAGGCGTTTGACCCACTGAAAGCGCTTCTTTTTTATTTTGTGAAGCAGGGCTTCGCGGTCTACATTGAGGACTTCGGCGAGAAGATCCGCCGCGATTTCAGGATTCTGAACCTTCGACGGGAAGACGCCAATCGATTCCACCGGCGTGCTGCGGGCGAGTTCGGCGCCGAAGCGGTCGTAGATCTTTCCCCGTTTGGCGCGAATCTGGATCTCGCTTACTTGTTGGCGTCGCGCCTTCTCGGTCAGGCGCGAGGCTTGGCGGATCTGGAGATCCCAAAGACGGACAACAATCAGCCCCAGCCAGAGCGACGACGCCAGGGCGAAGACGAACAACCTAACAGGAGGGCGCTGCTGAGAGGTGCGCAGGAAGGCGAGGACAGCCGAGAACCGCGACCGGCCGGTTCGGCGAGAGGGGTGTCTGGACTGCTGCCTGGCTGCCGGCATGAAAGTCTCGCATCGTCAAATCAGTCAAATCAGTCGAATCCGCCGTGCCGGCCGGAAACAAGCTCGCGGCACGGGCTTTAGCGCCCGAAAGGCTGCGTCTCGGACAGATTGAGCGCAAGTTCGGAACGCTTGCCCACCGGCGTCAGCGTGCGGTCTTGCCACGCGAACCGCTCGGGCGGCGTGGCGGCAAGCCCTCGCTGGCCCGCGAAGCGTTCCACCCGGCGTAAATCGCTCAGCATTTCCCGCCGCACCTTCAACTGGCCGTTGACCTCGCTGAGCGCCTGCTCTTGCTGGGTCAGTTTTTCGAGCCGGTATCCGGAGTGCCGCAACAAGGGACGCGGTGCGAAGCTGAGAAGGATCAGCACCAGCCCGCCGGCTCCCATCGCCACCAGCCGCAACCAGTTGGCTTTATCGGCCGGATCTGGAGCGCGGCGTACATCGGAGTTGTCCAGGTCCTTGACGTGAAAATAGACCTCCTCCATCGGCAGTGGCCGCGACGCGGCCGCCCGCTTGGAAAGACCCGCCCGCAGGGCGCGTCCCGCCCGCACGCCGTCGTAGATGAAAGCAGCCCGTTCTTCCGGCCGTTCTTCGGGCTCCCGCCCATCCCCGGCATCCTCGGCGGTTGGAGTCTCTAGCGCACCGAGCTGCCGCTCCAAGCTGTCCCAACCCATGCCGTCAGCCGGGATGCCCGCCGAAGCCATCGGAGCATCCGCTTCCGTGGCCAGCCGTTCTCGGACTAGTTCAGATGCCACCATGATGTCTTTGTCCTCTCCGCCGCTCTCAACTTCGCGCTGCGGCTTGCCGGATTCTGAGCGATTTCCTTCTCGTCCGGACGAACGATACGGCGAGTCAGAATTTCCAAGACTTCTCTCCGCGCCCACATACGAAAGGCTTGCTTGACCGGCCGGTCTTCGAGGGAATGAAAACTCACCACAACCATCCGGCCCGCCGGCGCCAGCAGCAGGGGCGCCGCCCGCAAGAACCGCTCCAATTCGCCGATTTCGTCGTTCACGGCGATGCGGATGCTCTGGAAGGTCAAAGTCGCGGGGTGAATGCGCTGCCGCGGTCCGCGGGGAAGCGCCCGCTTCACAACTTCCGCCAGGTGCAGCGTGTCGCGAATCGGGCGTTCCCGAACAATGGCTCTTGCTATTCTTCTGCTCCTTCGCTCCTCGCCGTATTGGTAGATGATGTCCGCGAGTTGCCTTTCATCAAAGTGATTTACGATGTGTTCCGCGGTCAGCTCCTGCTGATCGTTCATCCTCATGTCCAGCGGACCACGCCACTGAAAACTGAATCCTCGCTCCGGGGACTCGAACTGGCGCCGCGACAGCCCCAAATCGGCGACGATCCCTTCGACGGGCTCGCAATCGGCCAGCAACTTGTCGAGGTTTCCGTAGCTGTCGTGAAAAAACGTCACCTTTTCTCCGTAAGACTCAAGCCGCTGCCGGGCCGACTCAATCGCCGCTCGGTCTCTATCGATCGCGATGAGACGGCCCGTGGTGAGGCGGGCCAATATCGCCGCTGCGTAGTGGCTTTCACCTAGGGTGCAATCCACATAGGTTCCGGTAGCCTTGACATCGAGAAAGTCCAAGACTCGGGGCAGTAGTACAGGATAGTGCTCCAATCACTAGACCCCCAGATTCGCCGCATACCGTTTGTCGTCTGTACCAAGACGATTCGCTTCGTCCACTTCACCAAACTTCTGGGCATTCAATACCAGCAGGTGGTTTGACTGCCACAAAATCTTCACTTCTCCCCCCATGCCGGCGGCTTCCCGCAAAACCGCCGGCACAAGGATTCGGCCTTGGCTATCCAAGGACTCCTCTGCTCCATACTTGTTCGTCTGGAACAGGATCTTTTGCTTGATCTCTCCATCGGACTCGTTCCCCTCGGGAGACTTTTCTGATAACTTGGCCTCAACCGCTTCCCACTCTCGGAGCGGGAAGGCCTTGACCGACTCACCGTCAAGGCTGGTGATAAAAATGCTTGAGTCTCGATATATTTCCTCAAGACGCTGGCGGACCAGGGCGGGCAGTTTGAGTCTGCCTTTGTCATCCACCCGCCCTGTCTGTAAGCCACGAAACAACATCTCTTGCAACCACTATCGTCTGAGGAGTGACGATATTGTACCACTTTCATCCAATACTAGCCTTTTCTAGCCACTCTGAACCACTCAAGTGTCTCGCGACTCGGGCGCGATGTCAAGAGAAAAATTCATTTATCTACAAGAAAATGCGCATCTTACGTGTCAACTTCAATATATTGTATCTGTCTAATTATCCATACATCATCTTGTAGTGTGAAGGAATTCCACTGCTGGTTCGCATGTGTTCAAACGATGGATGCCCGGGCGTCGAGCCACGGACTTCGTTGGGCTCTGACCACTTCGGACCACGGAAACGACCGTCGGCAAAACCACCGGCAGAAGAACCTTGTCACCTGTTTTTTTGGTATCTTGAACAGCGTTGCACGTCGTCAGCGAAGATCATTCGATCAACAAGGATCGCCTGGCACGGGTCCGCTACGTGGGCTTTACGTCCGCGGTCGGCGTGCTGTTGCTGCTCAACGTCACCGGCCTGTTCTCGAACATTGCTGGGATCGACACGGCCATCATCCTGACGCTGGTCGCCGGGTATAGCACCTTCTCGCGGGCCATCGGCGAGCTGCTGGAAAAGCGTATCTCCGCCGACCTGGCGATATGTATCGCCGCGGTGGCGGCGCTCAGCGTGGGCGAATATCTGGCCGCGGCCGAGGCGATGTTCATCATGCTGGTCGGCGAGGGGCTTGAGGCCTACGCCGCCGGACGCACCGAAGTCGCCATTCACAAGTTCGTCGAGCATTTGCCGCGCCGGGCGCGGGTTCTCCGAGACAGCGAGGAGATCGAGGTGCCGGTCGAAGACCTCGTTCCCGGCGACGTCATCGTGGTCCGCGCCGGGGAGCGCATTTCGGCCGATGGGGTCGTTGCCGAAGGAGCCTCGAGCGTTGACGAGAGTCCAATCACCGGCGAATCGGCGCCGCGGGACAAGACCAGCGGCGACCAGGTCTATTCCGGCACGCTGAATGGCCACGGATTGCTGCGGGTCCGCGTCACTCACGCCGGAGAAGACAGCACGCTGGCGCGGGTGATTCAACTGGTCAAGGAGGCCAAGACGCGGCGTGCGCCGGTGGTCCGGCTGGCCGACCGCTACGCTCAGTACTTCCTCCCGGCGCTGCTGCTCGCCGCCGGCGCGACCTTTTACTTCACGTCCGACTGGCTGCGGACGGTGGCCGTACTGATTGTGGGCTGCCCGTGCGCGTTGATCCTGGCCACGCCGGCGGCGATGGTGGCCGGTATTGGCGGACTAGCGCGGCGCGGCATCCTGGTGCGCGGAGGCGCCATTCTGCAATTGGCCGCCAAGGTCGACACGGTCGTCTTCGACAAGACGGGCACGCTGACCACGGGCAAATTTCGGCTGCTGCGCGTCATCACCGCGCCCGGATATTCCGAGGAAGAAGTGCTCTCGGGCGGAGCATCGGCCGAAAGCGGCTCGGACCACCCTCTGGCCCGGGTGATCGTCGAAACGGCCGAGCGACGCGGCATCGCGTTCGAAACTTCTACCGAAGCGCGCATCCTGCCCGGACGGGGGGCCGAATGCGATCTGCGGGGCAAGACGATTCGCGCCGGCAATCAGGCCTTTCTCGCCGAGCATGGCGTGACGGGCGCCGAGGCCTTCCTGGACGAAGCCGACCGTCTCGGAGGCACGGCCGTGCTCGTGGCCATCGGCCAGGAATTGGCCGGAGCGCTGGTGCTGCGCGACACACCCCGAGATGGAGCCGCGCGAGCCGTTCACGAGTTGGAGCATCTCGGCATCGGCCAGGTGATTTTGCTGACCGGCGACCGCCGGCGGGCGGCCGAGGCCATCGCCCGCGAGGTCGGCATCACCCATGTGGAATCAGGCCTGCTGCCCGAACAGAAGCTCGAATGGATCCGCAAGCTGCAAGCCGGGGGACGAACCGTGGCCATGGTCGGCGACGGCGTCAACGATGCCCCGGCGCTGGCCGCGGCCCATGTCGGCGTGGCGGTGGCCGGCTCGGGAGCCGATATCGCGGCCGAGGCGGCCGACGTGGTCGACCTCAACCAGACCCTCGAGAAATTTCCGCGCCTGCTAGAAGTCAGCCGCCGCTCGGTCGCCACCGTTTGGCAGAACATCATCATCTTCGCCGGCATTGTGAATGTTGTCGCGGTACTGGCCGCCAGCCGCGGACTGCTCGGTCCGGTGGGCGCGGCGGTGGTTCACCAGATCGCGTCGCTGCTGGTGATGGTCAATTCGGTCAAGCTGCTGAAAGTCGAACCCAGCCTCTCGCAGCCCTCCTGGCTGGCGCGTCTGGCGGCGCGAACACCGCTCCAGGAGTGGTGGCGCGGATTCGTTTATCGGCTCAAGCATCTCGATCCGGCCACCGGCTTCGCCTGGATTTGGGAACGCCGCCGGAGCCTGAGAAGGCCCGTGCTGGCGGCTGCCGCGACGGTCTGGATCCTCAGCGGAGTCTACCTTCTCGAACCGGGGGAGGTCGGAATCATCGAACGGTTCGGCCGCAAGGTTTCGCCCTTCGCCGAGCCGGGGCTTCACTACAAGTTCCCCGCCCCGATCGAGCGGCTTACGCGCGTGCGGGCCAGGCGCGTGCGCACGATTGAAGTCGGTTTCCGCACGCTCTCGCTGCCCGATTCCGCGAGCAAAACGGGGCAATTCCTCGAACCGCCGGCCTATGAATGGAACGTGCAGCATCGCATGGGGCGCTTCGAGCGCAAGCCCGATGAGTCTCTCATGCTGACCGGCGATCAGAATATGATCGAGATGACGGCCGTCGTACACTATCGCCTCTCGAAGCCGGATGATTTCGTCTTCCAGCAATTCGATCCCCTGGCTACATTGCAAGTGGCCGCCGAGTCGGTCATCCAGCGCATCGTCAATTCGACGCCACTCGATGATCTGCTGACGACCGAGCGCCGCGCGCTCGAGGAAGAAGCCGCCCGGAGACTCCATCGGCGTCTGCGGCGCTATCAGTCCGGCGCCGAAGTGCTGCAAGTTCGCTTTCAAGACGTTCACCCGTCGGTGGAGGTCGTCGACGCTTTTCGGGAAGTGGCCGGCGCGATGGAAGAGAAGAGCCGGCGGATCAACGCCGCCGAAGGCTACCGCTACGAACAGATCGCCCTGGCGCGGGGAGAGGCCGAGGCCGCGCTTCACATCGCCAACGGTTACGCCGTGCGCCGAAGCCGCCGCGCCGCCGGCGATGCGTCGCGATTTCTGCTGTTCGAATCCGGCTACCGCGCCGCACCCGGCCCCAACAGCACCCGGCTCTATCTCGAAGCGATGGAGGAGATCCTCGCTGGCAAGAACAAGCTGATTCTCGACGGCAATGGAAACGGACGGAGAACCCTGTTCTCCCTCGACAATGACGTAATGATCGCTCCGCCGGCCGGAGCATTTCAGCAACAGCAACCTCCGATCACGTTTGAACAACCCGGAGAACCACAATAATGCATGACCACATCGACCACGATCACGATCATGAGCATCCCCATGGCCATGATGATGACCACGACCACGCTCACCGGGCGTCGCGGTGGCGTTGGAAGGAGGCGGCGGCGAACTGCCGCGACTATCTGCCCTACGCGGGCATCGCGGCCGCGGCGCTGCTTCTCTATGCCACGTTTTTTTCCGTGCGGGAGACGGAATTCGTCCTGGTCACCGAGTTCGGCCGCCCGGTTCGAACCATTACCGAGGCGGGACTGAGCGTCAAGTGGCCCCACCAGTCGGCCACTTACTTTGACCGCCGTCTGAGGGTGTACAATCCGACGCCCTCGGAATTTCTGACGCGAGACAAGAAGAACCTCGTGCTCGACAGCTACGTGCTCTGGCGGATCGCCGATCCCAAGACATTCCTCGAAACGGTCGGCAACGCCGACGCGGCCGAGATGCGGCTGCATGACATTGTTTGGGCCGGGCTGGCGGCCGCTCTGGGGCGTCACGACCTGGAGCACCTTGTCTCCCCCAACCCGGATGAGGTTCTTGCCGGCAACATGCTCGACCAGCTCACCGAGCAGACCGAAGCCCGTGCGCTCGAAGAGTATGGCATCCTCGTCGCCGACGTCCGCATCAAGAGACTGAATCTGCCCGAGCAGAACAAGCAGAGTGTCTTCGGCCGCATGCGCGCCGAGCGGGAACGCATCGCGCGGCGCTACCGCGCCGAAGGCGAGGAGCAGGCTCTTCGGATTCGCGCCGGCGCCGACCGGCGGCGCGAGGAGATTCTCTCCGAAGCCTACAAACAGGCGGAAGAGATCAAGGGCCGGGGCGACGCCGAGGCGGCACGCACCTATGGGGAAGCCTACTCCCGGAACCCGCGGTTCTACAAACTGACGCGAACACTCGAAACCTATAGGAAAGCCCTCGACGAGCAGACCACGATTGTGCTGAGTTCTGACTCCGACTTTCTGCAACTGCTGGTCAAGGGCCAGTAGCGTTTATTTCGCATGAGCACAACGATCGAGCCAAGAGTGACTGCCGCTCCCGAGACCGGCCCGCCGGACGAGACCGGACGCCGGGCACCGCGGGTCAGCTCCGGCACGAAGCTGGCGGCGCCATTGCTGCTTCTGTGGCTGCTCAGCGGCGTCTATTTCGTGGGACCCGATCAGCAAGCCGTCATCACTCGCTTCGGCCGCGTCGTTGACAGCAGAGTACTGCCGGGCATACATTTCTGCTGGCCTTTTCCGGTCGGCGAGGTTCACAAGCTGAAGGTGCTGCAGCGGCAGCGGGCCGTCATCGGCGGCGCTCCGGCCGACCAGCCGCTAGGCCAAGTAGCGCCTCTTGCCTCCCAGTTTTTCAGCGGAGATCAGAACCTCATCAACGTCCGGACCGTCGCGCAATACAGCGTCGCCACGCCGCGCGACTATCTGTTCCAGGCCGCCGACGTGCCCCGGATCGTCGGTGCGGTGGTCGAGTCCGAACTCGCCCGCCAGATCGCTTCGCGCAACGTCGATGATGTGCTCACCACCGAGAAGGCGGCCATCCAGGAAATCGTCCGCGAACGGGCGCAGGAACTCGCCGACCGCTACCGGCTTGGCGTCGTGCTCTCGACCGTGAACATCGAGTACATCTCGCCTCCGGCGGAGACCGCCGCCGCCTTTCGCGATGTCGCCGGCGCGCGCGCCGACTCGGTTCGCATCATGAACGAGGCCGAAGGTTACGCCAATGATCTCATCCCGCGCGCGCGCGGCGAGGCGCGCCAGCTCACCGAGCGGGCCGAGGCCTACCGGCTGCGCAAGATCAACGAGTCGCTCGGCGACGCGGCGCGCTTCAAGCAACTGGCCGAGCAGTACCGCGTCAACCCGGCCGTGACCGCGCGCCGTCTGTATCTCGAAACGATGGAAGAGGTCCTGCCGCGTATGAAGAAAATCATCGCCGGCGGGGATTTGGATCTGACGATCATCCGCCGGGAACGCGGGCCAGCCAGCGAGGGCCGGACGCCCGGCGGTGAACCGGCGGCCAACCCCGCGTCGCCGTGAATAAGTCGTCATGAACAAGCAGCGAAAAGTCCGTCTCGCTACCCTGCTCGTCATCGCCGCCGCGTTCGCCGTCGCGGTGGGAAGGCAGCGGGACTGGCGATGGTCCCCATCCGATGCCGCCGCCCTGTTGTCGGCTCGCGCGGAAGAGGCTCCCGACCCGGTGGACGCGATCAACCGTATGATGGACGCCGCCCGCGACGGCGATGTCACAGCCTACCTGGACTGCTTCCGCGGGCAGTTGGAAAAGCGTTTGCGGCAAAGCGTCGTGGAGATGACCCCCTCCGGGTTCTCGAAGTACCTAACCGAAAACAACCGCCGGATCAAGGGCTTCGCGATGTATGAGCCGAAAGTCATCTCCGAGCGAGAAGCGCGCGTGCGGGTCGAATACGTCTACGCCGATCGCAACGAATCCCAGGAGTTCCAGCTGGAAAAGCGGGACGGCCGGTGGAAAATCACGCGCGCCGACAGCGCCGAACGCATCGAGACGCTGGTTCCCTATGGGACTCCGGTGAACTAGCCCGCTTTTCTCACCACGTGGCGAAGCGAAGTGCGTGAGAGGCGCGTCAGTACGAGGCGCGCGCCGCTTGACGAACGCAGGCGTACTTGAACAGTACGTTGAGTACGGCGAGCAAGCGCAACGAAGTAGTGGCGGGCCTATCGCGTGCTTCGGTCGCCAGGTGGTGAGAAATGCGGGTTGGATTTCCCTTGGGCCGCCCGTAGTAGCAGTGGGGCCGCTATAGCGCCGGATAGACCAGCGACCCGGGATTCTTCGTCCGGATCTGGTACAGAGTCTTGCCGGCGGTAATGTAAAGCGTGCGCAAATCCTTCCCGCCGAAAGTGCAGTTGGTCACCGAATCCTCGGGAATCGCGATGCGACCGAGAAGCTCTCCAGCGGGGGAGATCACATAGATTCCCGCATGATTGTCCGGCGCGTTGCGGTTGTTACCGGCCGCCCCGTAAATATTCCCCTCGCTGTCGATCGCCATGCCGTCGATACCGCGGCCTGCACCGAAACTATAGTGTTCCCTTCCGTTGGCGAGGGTGCCGTCGGCCCGCACGTCGAACTTCATGACGCGCGCCTGACGGACCGGCTCGGAGATCGTATCCGCCACATAGAGCGTCTTGCCGTCGGGCGAGAGGCCGATGCCATTCGGCTTGTGCACGTCCGGCTTGGTCAGCACGCGCCGAACCTCGCCGCCGGCGTCGATCATGTAGACGTCCTCGGTTTGAAGTTCTCGGCCATCCTGGGAGCCGTATCGCGGATCGGTGAAGTAAATTCTCCCCTCGCGATCGCTCACCAGGTCGTTGGGACTGTTCAGCCGCTTGCCCTCATAGGACGCCACGAGCACCTCGAGCTTGCCCGTCTTCATGTCGGTCCGGGTCACCTGACGGCCTCCGCTCTCGGCCGCGCCCTCACATGCAACCAGGCGGCCTTGCGGATCAAATGCCAGGCCGTTGGCCCGGCGGCTGGGTCGGCGAAACTCCGTCCAGTCCCCGCCCGGGGAGTATTTGAGAATACGGTTTCCGGAGATTTCGGTGAAATAGACATTGCCCTCGGCGTCCGAGGCCGGCCCTTCGGTGAAGACCACCGAGGCCGCCGTGGACAACTCGGCGCCGGGTTCGATTAGCGCCGCGGGCGCGGCAACGGCTGTTGAGACAGCGCTGTCTTCCGGCGCGGGAGCTTCCGAACAACCCGCTAGCAATCCGCCCAGCAGCAACGCCGGCAACAATAACGCCGCGGCTTTGTTTGCGTGTCGTCCGCGCATCTTTTTTCTCCCTGCAACGAACCACGCTGGTCCAGCGACGCCAGACGCGGCCCGGGGCATTCGAAGCAACCAAGAGATTATACCGCTAGAAATTCCCGCCAGCCGCGGGCAGCCGAGATTCAATGGCGCGGCCCGGCCGCCTCGTACAGGCTCAGACGATAAACGAGAGCCGATTGCGGTTTTTCCGGGGAATGGAGAACGGTGAGCGAATCGCCCGGCTTGAGCGCTTGTTCCCGCTCGGTCCCGCGCAACGTTCGCTTCCGCCCGCCGGCGAGATAGCTAAGCGTGTAGTTATACGCCGAACCACGCCGCCGCGCGGTCGCGATCTCGCCCCGCACGGCGACGCCCTCCGAGGTGAGACGCCGGTGACGCCGCCGGACTGTTTCCAAAATCGTCAGCAGGAGGATCGCCAGCAGAGCGGCCAGGCCAGCAGCCTGGCTCGACCGCGCCTGATTCAGCAGCCGCGGAACCTCGTGCGCGGATGGCTGGTCACGCAAGTAGACCACCTGCAACCGATCCCCGACCTCAAGATCATCGTAGAGAGCCTTGGGGACCGAAGCGGAACCGCGAAATTCATTGGCCGCTTCGTCGTTGAAGTGATAGTAGACGTGGTAGGAGAGCCCTTTCGCCGTCTCGCGCACGAGCTTGTCGTGGACCAGCGCCTCGGTTTCGCCGTAGCCCGGACCTTGCCGGCTTGCTCCTGGCGGCCCCTGAGAGGAGGCGAAGTAGACGTAGACAGGCGTCAGCGCCATGATGACCACCCAGACCATGATGCGGCGCCTTCCGCTGGGCCGCAGCGCGACGGCGCGCGGCGGCGGGAAGCGCAACTCCTGTTCGGGTCGCCACGCGCTGCGGGCCGGTTCCATCGCGGGGCCTTCTTCCCCGCCGCCCTATGGCTGATCTCTAGCCGCGCCAAACCGCTGGAGCACACCGAACGAGATCAGCCCGGAACCGGCCAGGATCGTGCCGACACCGGCCACGAAAAGCGTGTCCATCTCGGGCAGCCCAGCGATGACCAGAGCGATGCCGGCCACTTCGACGGCCGCGCCGGCAAGCATCGGGGCCATGCCGGCGCGCGGACTTGTTCCCGATTCGGCCATGAAACCATCTGATCATACTACGGGCCCCGCGCGGACTGGCGAAACAACGGTTTCGGCCGGTGTACGTTCCCTCACATCGCCGTCCCGCGACCGTTCGCCGGTCCTGATGCCTTTATGTCATAATCACGTTAAATCTGGTCTTTGGGAAGTGAGGGCTGCTATGAGACGCTTGCAAACGATCGTCCTGGTCGCGCTGTTGGCAGCGGCCGGGCTAGCCGCCGCCGACGCTCCCCGGTGGCGGAGCGCAAAACTGGATGACGCCGAATTCCAGATCCGGCTGGTACGCGACGTGGTTGAGATCGAGCGCTTGCTCGGCAACGACCTCGATCGTGACTTCATCCTGCTCGAAATCGATGTCCGTCCTCTGTTTAACTCGAATGTAAAGATCACCCGCGACGACTTCCGGCTGCGTTCTTACCGAAACAACCAGAACTCCGAGGCCCAGTCTCCAGACCGCATCGCCGGCGCGGAGGTCCTCGTATTGCGGGATGGGCAAGGGGATGGAGGCGGAGCCTTCGCCCAGCAGGAGACGATATTTCTGGGAGGCCCCCCCGGCACGGATGGCTCGCCCGGCAGCATCACCAACCCGGGGGCATTGGGCGCGGGTGTGGGCTCGGGATCGGGCGTTCCCGGCGGAATCGGGTCACTCTCGAACGAAACCAGGCCCGAGGCCACACTGCTCGAGCGGTTGCAGCGGCTGGAACTCCCGGTGGGGGAGACGCGGGAGCAGGTCCGCGGCTATCTCTATTTTCAGGTCAATCCGAAACACAAACCCAAGCATCTCGTGCTCGGGTACGACGGTTCGGCCGGTGAGTACAAGATATACTTCAAGAAGAACAAGAAGAAGTAGCGTCCCGAGCAACGGCGGTCCGTGGCGGTCCGGCATTGGCTGGCCGCCGGGCCACTGGTTCACGGGCCAGCGGGAAGTTTACCCCTATCCCGGTCTGTTGGGGCGGTGTTTCGTTACAATAGGTTTTTCGGCGCGCGTTGAGATCGCGGGCGAAGTTGAAACCGCGATGATCGGCGATGCGTAACTAACTCCAGACCGCGAAGATCCGCACACAGGTAAGGAATGGTTTGTCTATGAATGGTCGCCGACTTCGGCGCCCCGTCCACGCAGGGTTCCTCTTTTTTTGGATGTTCTCGCTGATTAGTCCCGCATGGGGTCAGTCAGAGGCGGTAGGCGTGCGCCCCGATCCCGACCCAACGCCGGAATACCTCAAGCCAGCCCTCCGGCCGGCGGGTGCAGGCGTCCCGGCGAGACCCGAGATGGTCCTCGCGCAGCAGACCCAGCCTCCGCGGGCCACGCCGCCGTCTCCTTTTGAAGACGTTGGCGAGGCAGATCAACAAAGCAAGAAGCCCCCGAGTCCTTTTGAAGAGATCCAAGACGAGCAGCCGTCAGCGGAAGAGGCGGTTCCAGATGTTGCGGCGGGCGAGATCATCGAGGCGATCCAGTTCCGGGGCACGCGGCGCATTCCCCGCGATGGTCTGCTGGCGCGCATCTTCGCCAAGCCGGGTGATGTCCTCGACAAGGATGTCCTGTTGCGGGATTATCGGGTTCTTTGGAATACCGGATATTTTGACGATCTGCGCTTGGAGATCGACGACGGCGAGACGGGCAAGATCATCCGCTTCGTGGCGACCGAACGCCGCGTCATCCGCAGCATCCGCTACGAAGGGCTCAAGTCCGCGACGATTTCCGATGTCCTCGATCGCTTCAAGGAGCGGCGCGTCGGCCTGGGCGTCGAAGACCGCTACGACCCAACCCGCGTGCAGAGGGCGATGGTTGTTCTGCGCGAACTGCTCGGCGAGCGGGGACGCCAATACGCCGAGATCCGGCCACAGATCTCACAAATCCCTCCCTCGGCGATCGAAGTCGTATTCCACGTTACCGAAGGCCCCAAGGTGAAGGTCGGCAAGCTCCTCATCGAAGGCAACGAAGCCGTCTCGGACGGTAAAGTCCGCCGGGCCATGAAGAACCTGCGCCCGACGGGAATCCCGCACAGCATCTTCCTGGAAAAAATGTTCAAGAAGACCTTCGATGCCCGCAAACTCGACGAGGACAAAGACCGCGTTCGCCTGATGTACCAGGAGCAAGGGCACTTCAAGGCGACCGTCACCCGCCACGAACTCAATACCCGCGACGTCTTCGGTCGCAAGATATTCCCGATCCCGTTCATCTTCAAGAAGCGCGGCAAGCGGACCGACGTCACGCTCTTCATGGACGAGGGCCCGGTATACCGGCTCGGCAAACTCAGCTTCACTGATGTCAAACTGTTCCGGGACGCGGCCTTCCTGAACCGCGTCTTTCGGATGGACACCGGCGACATCTTCGACGTCAAGAAACTTCGCGAGGGTCTCGACAACCTTAAGAAGGCATACGGAGAATTCGGCTACATCGACTTTGTGGCCGAGCCCAACTTTGAATTCCGGGACAGCGAGGATCCGCCCAAGGTCGATCTCAACCTGGCCGTCGAGGAAGGAAAACAGTTCTTCGTTCGGCGCATCAACTTCGCGGGCAACACGACGACGCGCGACAAGGTCATTCGGCGCCAGTTGATCGTGGATGAGGGCGATATGTTCAGCACGCGGTTGTGGGATCTCAGCATCCTGCGGCTAAATCAGCTGGGCTATTTCGAACCGCTGAAAGAAGACGAGGCCACCGACATCCAGCGCGACACCAGAAACGGGCTGGTCGACCTGACGCTCAATGTGAAGGAGCGAGGCAAAAACACGGTCAGCTTGAACGGCGGCGTGTCGGGTTTCGCCGGCAGCTTCGTCGGTTTCGGCTACTCGACGAACAACTTCATCGGACTCGGCGAAACGCTAAGCTTCAACGTCCAGCTCGGCAGCCGTCAGCGGGCGATAACGTTTGGCTTCACCGAACCTTACTTGTTTGACCGGCCGATCCAGACCGGCTTCACGGTGTTTACCAGCCGCTTCAACTTCAATCAGGGGCGCGAGGCGTCGATCTTTTCCGGGAGGAATCTCGTTCCCCTGTTTAACCAACTGGGACAAAACAACATTCTTGACTTCCGGCAGTCCTCGGTCGGCTTCACAACTTTCGCGAGCTATCCGCTGAGGCGAAGCTTCAACCGCCTGAGCATCAGCTACCGGTACCAGCGCGACGACCTGGTTACCTTCAGCCGCTCGGCCGAGAACCTCTTCCGGTTTCAGAATTTCCTCGGCGTCTCGGGGCCGAACTCCCTGGAAGGGATTACGACCAGCGAGATCACGCCCGGCTTCTTCCATAACACCGTCAATCATCCGATCACCCCCACGGCCGGGAAAAGCCTGTTCTTCCAGACATCGTTCGCCACCATTGGGGGCAATACCCGCTTCATCCAGCCCACCATCGAGGCCAAGTATTTCAAGAAGATGTCGAAGCGCGGAAATGTGTTCGCGACCCGTTTCTTGTTCTCGTTCTTGAGCGGCTATGGCGGCAAGGTTCCTCCGCCGTTCCGGCGCAGCTATATGGGCGGCGAGAACGACATTCGCGGATTTGAGATCTGGGGCATCAGTCCGATGATATGGATTCCAGATACCGCCACCGTCCCCATACTGAACGACGACGGGACGCCGCGGCAGCAGGTATTGATCGTCGAGGGCGTCGAGCGCAGCGTGCCTCAACTCACGACGGTTCCAATATTTCGCTTGTCGTTTCCGGGCGGCGACACCCGCATGGTGACAAACTTTGAGTACCGCATTCCTCTCTTCGGACCGGCCACGATAGCGCCGTTCTTTGATATCGGTTTCAACAAGATTCTGCTGAAGAATCAGGTGCGGCTCAACGAAGGCCGGGTCACGGAACTGAACGCCATGTTCCCGCAGGCGGGCATCAATCGGAACATCCGCGTCATTCCCGCGACGCAGAAGATCCGCATGTCCACTGGCCTGGAACTGCAAGTGATGATGCCGGTCATCAACGCGCCTTTCCGCTTCTATTGGGCTTATAATCCGTCGAGGGTCCAGACGTTTCTGCGGCCTCCAATTGTCGCCAACCGCTCGCAGTTTCCGAACCTCACTTCTTTCATAAGTGCCATTAGCCCGTTTGGTCGGCCGCTGCCGTTCTTCGAGAAGAAGAAGATCTTCCGGTTCACGGTCAGCCGCACGTTCTAAGGCGCGGCGCCGGGAGGGCGCTATGATAGACTGAAGACACTTTCCTGCTAGTGTGTTACGGGTTGTTTCGAGGGGCTCCATGCTAAGAAAAATATTGCGGCAAGGTTCTTTATTCGCGCTATCCCTGGTGGCGGCGAGCTCGCTTTTCGGGCAAGCGGCGGCCACCGGCACGCGCATCGGTTTGATCGCCATCCAGGACGCGATCGTGGGAACTCAGGAGGGTCAGAAAATCACTGCGGCTCTGCGCGCCAAGTACAAACCAGCCGAAGACGACATCAAGAAACAGCAGGCCGCGATCGGAGAACTGCGCCAGCAACTCCAAAGAGGCGCGAACACGATGAGTGAAGACGCCAAGCGGAGACTGGTTCGCGATATCCAAACCAAGGAGCGCAAGGCAAAGCGCTCGATGGAAGATGCCGAATCTGAATTTCAGCGTGAGTTTCAGCGATTCCA
Organism: Bryobacterales bacterium; assembly: GCA_965238045.1. Taxonomy (GTDB): domain Bacteria; phylum Acidobacteriota; class Terriglobia; order Bryobacterales; family UBA6623; genus CBDEGU01. The sequence goes on from CBDEGU010000010.1 coordinate 373,905, forward strand.
GCAGGAAGCTTTCGCGAAGCTGCGCTCGGTCATCAAGAAATACATGAACGACAAGGGACTCTCGCTCATTCTTGACATATCATCAGCCCAAACGCCCGTCGTGGACGCCTCAAGCGAACTTCTCATCACCAACGACATCATCGAACTCTTCGACAAAGAGAACCCGGTCGCAGCCGCGGCTTCGGCCGCTCCCGCCGGCGCGGCCGCCAAGCCAACCCCCTAGCGGCCCGTGGCAGCAGTTCGGTTGGGCCCGCGGCAGGATTTGCGGCGGCGCGGCGCCGGCAGCCTCGTTGCGACTCGCTTGAGATGAACCACATCACCGCCCTCCTCGCGCCTAGCCCGTCTTTCTCACCAAGTGGCCCGGTGAAGTGGAGGGGCGAAGTGCGTGAGAGGCGCGTCAGCGGGAGGCGCGCGCCGCTTGACGAGCGCAGGCGTACTTGACAGTACGTTGAGCACGGCAAGCAAGCGCAACGAAGGAATGGCGGGCCTATCATGTGCTTCGGTCGTCAGTGGTGAGAAATGCGGGCTAGCTTTCGGCCCCTCGGCGAACAGCTTGAAACCAGGCCGTGCGATACATCGCATCCGTATGAGCCCCGCGCCCCGCACGCCGGTCCGGAGCGCTCCTTCCAGCCGGCAAACGAGCATTTTCCAATCCAAGAATGATCCTGAAACGGGTCTGGGTGGGTAAGGGTGCAGGGGTGGGTAGCGATCTCCTTTCTAGGGGGCAGGGGCGAGGGGGCTGTGAGGGCGCAGGGGGACGCTCATCTGGAGCGTGCTCCAGGTCCGCGGCCACGTTTCTGTCCATGGGTTTGCTCTCACCCCGTGCCGCCGTTTCCCTCCGCGCGCAGCCGGGCCGCAGGGAGCCCGGAGGGCGAGCGAAGGTCCCGGCTGCGCGGTGCCCTCCTACCACCGCGAGCGGCTCGCGGCCAGCAGTTCTCTCTTGCGCCGCTGCATCCGCAGCGCACACTCGGTGTCGCTCATCCGGCCGGCTTGCTGCTCCAGAAAAGCAGCCGTGACGCCGGGCTTCAAGTAGCTTTCCCATTGATCGAGCGAAAGCAGCTTCTCGTAGGGCGTGCGGTAGTCTCCGAGCCGGTAGCGGCGCCGCCGCTTGCCCTTCCCGTCCACCTCCACGGTGGCGAATCCGCAAGGGCGATGGTAGTTCAAGTAGGGATTGAACTCGGCCATGTAGAAACGCTGAAACTCTTCGGCATGCTCGGCTCCGATCGGTTCGTGTCCGATGTGTTTGCGCACCACCGCCCCATTCTTGCCCTCGACCAACGCGTTGTCGGTTGTGCGATGCGCCCGCGACTTGGTGAACTCCCCCACCAGCAGTTTGTTCAACAATTTCTCGACCCGGTAATTGAGAAACTCCGAGCCGTTGTCGGAATGAAACCCCTCGATGCGGAAAGGGTACTGATGCAGCATGGCCTCTAAAACCGGGATCAAATGCGATTCCGAGATCGTCTGGCAGCAGCCCACCGTCTGCCACTGCGTCACCGCGTCGACGGCGTTGATATGGTGGAGCCCCCGGCGGGTGGAGGTGTCGCCCTGATGCACGGTATCGACCCACAAGTAGCCCGGCCGGCCGCGATGGTCGGGCTTGCGGCGCTCGCCAATGCCCACGGCGCGGGCGCGGGTGCTGGTGTGATGGACGTGGTGCTGGCGATAGGCCGCCCCGCGCCGCAAGTTGTAGATGTGGGAGGAAGAAATCTCCGCCAGCCGCTGATAGGCCTCCTTGTGATAGACGTTGTATTCCCGCCACAGAATGCGCCGCACCGCCGGGCCCGAGAGCCCTTCGTGCGCCGCGTCGGCTGCTGCCAGCAAGGCGATGTCGCCGGGCGTGTAGCGGACCGGAAAACGCCGCCGCCGCGGCTGTCTCAGCCGCACCGCGCCCTGCTGGCGATACTGCCCAATCAGGCGAGTGATCTGCGGCAGACTGCGTCCGCTCAGCCTGCTTAAATAGTGGCGCACGACCCCTTTGTCTTTCTTGGGCAACCCGAGATACTGCTGCCTGCCAAGGGTGCGCTCGACCAGATTGTAGATCTCGCCCAGGCCCGACAGAGTGAAAACCAGCTCTTCGCTGGCCGCTAGGAACTCCCGCATCTGCTCTAGCGTGAGACATTCGACTTTCTGCATGATGATGTGCATTCACCCGCAGTGTCCCTCCTCCCTCCTTGGTCGCTTTCAGGATCATCTTGTGTTGGAAATACTCCCCCCTTTCAGGATCATCTTGTATTGGACAACTCTAACGTTGTACCATAGGAGTTTTATACGGGAGAGTACGCACATGTGGGGACGAAAAGAAGAGGCGGGACCGTCGGCGGGAGTCCGCCCTCAACAAGGCGCGTCGGCGGCGTCACGGGAGACCGCGCTCGCGCGTCCAGCTTCTCCCGCCGCGACGGCAAGGCCCGCCAGGGGAGAGCGGGCACAGCAACCGTCGACACATTTCGGCAAGGGATTGAAGATCAAGGGCGAAATCTCCGGCGGAGAGGACACCTATATTGACGGAGAAGTCGAGGGCACGATCGACCTCAGCCAGAGCTGTCTGACGATCGGCCCCAACGGCGATGTTCGCGCTCATGTAAAGGTCCGCTCCGTTACAGTTCTCGGACGGCTGGAAGGCAGCGTAACGGCCGCCGAGAAAATCGAGATCCGCAAAACCGGCTCGCTCGAAGGCGATCTCGTCACTCCCCGGATCGTGATCGAGGACGGGGCGGTCTTTCGCGGCAACATCGACATCGTGAAGCCCGACGTGGCGCGGTCGTCTCCCGCCGCGAGCAACGACAAGGGCGCGAAGCATCGTCCGTCCGTCCAGAGGTTAGGCGCCGCGGCGGCGGCCGGCGCCGCGCCCGGACCCGATTCCGGACTCGCCGGGCCTAGAACGGCGAAGCGCTAATACGGTCTGTCCGGCCGCAGGCTGCCCAGTGAACCGTAGCAACCCGGAAGTCGTCCAGCGGCACAGCAGCGGGTTGCGATTCTTCTTCGATTCGCTGCCAAAGTCCCGCCCAATGCAGCTGCTCGATCTGGGCGGATTGAACGAGTCGAATGTAAACTTTTTGAGTTCGCTGGAATGCAGGGTCTACGCGCTGGATCTGCTCAATCTCTTCGACCGCTTCCAGTCTCGCTTGCCCGCCCGCCAGTTTGAACCCGGCAGCGCCCATGCGTTCGTCGAAGAGTACCTGGGGTTTCCTCCAGAGCATTTCGACGCTATCCTCGTGTGGGACGTGCTGGAACACTTCCATCCGGAGGTGCTGGACCGGACTGTGTCGCGCCTGGGACAGATCCTGGTTCCCGGGGGACATATGCTGGCCTTTTTCCACACCCACGCCCGCGGCGACCTCGTGCCGGTTCAGCGATATCAGATCGAAAGCTGCGATACGCTTCATCTGCGGGAATTGCAGCGCCGGCCACGGCCCAGCACCTTCCACACCCGCGGCGTGGAGAGGCTGTTCGGTGATTTCAGCGCCGTCAAGTTTTTCTTGACTCGCGATCACCTCCGGGAAGTAATCATCGTGCGATGACGCGCGTCCACTAAATGTGACCCTGACCCGAATCCGCCTCCTGCCGCTGATCTGGCTCGTGCTGCTGCTGCCGCCCCTCCTTCCAGGAGGCGAGACCGACTACCAGAAGCTCGGCCATGAACATTTCTTCAATCTGGAATACAACGAGGCCATCACGGCCTATCAGCACCTGATCCGGCAGGCGCCCCTAGACCCTCGGCCACGAAACTATCTGGCGGTGGCCGTTCTCTACAAGGAGCTATTGCGGCTCGGAATGCTTGAGACCAGCGCCTTTCGGGGGGACAACCAGTTTCTCGACCGGGAGAAACCGGAGCCCGATCCAGCGGCGCGTGCCCGGTTTCTGAGCGTGCTACAACAGGCGCGGGATCTCGCGCAAAAGGGGTTGGAACGAGATCCGGAGAATTTCAAGCTCCGGTATTCGCTTGCGGTCAACTACGGCCTGCGGGCGAATTACCAGTTCATGATCGAAAAATCCTACCTGGCCGCTCTTCGCAACGGAAGCAAGGCCAACAAGCAGAGCAGGATAGTGGTCGAGCAGCACCCCGAACTGGTTGATGCGTACCTGGTGGCCGGGGTATATGAATACGTCGTGGGCAGTCTCCCCTGGGCGGTGCGCGCCCTGATTGCCGTCGGCGGCATTCGTGGCGACAAGAAAAAGGGGAAACGCTATGTCGCCCAGGTGGCACGGGAGGGGACGCTGGCACGCGACGAGGCCCGCGCGCTCCTGACGATCCTCCTGCGCCGCGAGCGGAGGCCCGTCGAGGCCGCCGAAGTGCTCACGAGCATCATTCAGGATTTCCCCCGCAACTACGTCCTCCACCTGGAACTGGCCGCCATGCATCTGGACGCGGACGAAAAGGAGCAGGCTCTGGAAGTATTCCGCAACGTGCGCCGCAAGGTCGAAGCCAATCAAGACCGTTTCGGACGCATGCCCGCGCCGGCGCGCCAGGCCCTGGGCCGGAAGATCGAACAGCTCGAAGAAGAACTGCCACTGGCCCGAAACTGAACAGCGGCCTCAGGCAGCGTGAGTCGGATCGTGTTTATATATGGGCCTCCGAGTAGCAACGTAACAGGAAGTCGTGTTAAGCGGTAGCGACCGCCCATAACCATCTGATGGGAAAGGAGGTGATGGTGGATCCTGGAGCACTTCTTCGTCCGCGATGTCAGGGACAGATCGCTCGCAGACTGAGACAAACCAGGATTCATCAGAAACGCCAAGATGCTGAAAACATCAGGGTTAGCAGAAGTGCTCCACGGGGCGCTGTTCCATTGCTACTTGCACCCCGAGAGGTACTAATGTGCTCGATGGCTGTAACGTTTGCCAGTTTTCGACTCCTGATTTAATGAGAGCCCATATGCTCTCGACTCAGACCCCGAACAGCCGGTGGTCACAAAACAAGGAGAACGAGATGCTAGAACAAAGTACCCCAGAAGTTGATCTTCAAGGCCCAGCATGGGGTGACGACGCCCCCCGCGGCGGCAAAGCCGTACTGAACCGAATCATCAAGGAAAAGGCGACTGTTCGACACCCTGAAACGCCAACTTCGCTAGGATGCCTGTGTCGAGGGCCAAGAACGTCGTGAAGACGCCAATCATTGCTGTGGACTGGCGACTTATTCTGACCTCCGTAGAGCGGAGATTTGCTAACCACGAGTTGAGAAGTTGGAGCGCCAGATCGTGGGCCAGGGCCTCCTTGCCGAACAGCTCCTCGACGGATACGGCAATCGACGGTGGCCGTTTTGCTGACATTGTCCCTCTCGCGGTCTAACTCCTGTTTAGGCTGACCAGCACAAAAAAATCCTACCCTGGGTCGCAGTATAACTCTTCAGGGTGTGGACACCACCCCCCCCTTGACACCCCCTGCCCCTGCGCTACGATTGGGGTAACATAAAGGACGTTATGGGCAATCGGGGCAATCGGGGTCAGGGCAATCGGGGTCAGGGGCAATCGGGGTCGGGCAATCGGGGTCAGGGGCAATCGGGGTCAGGGGCGGGGAAACCGGGACAGCCTCAGTTTCGCTGAAGGTCGCAGCCTGTAGACTGGTAAACAACTACAATAAAACGACTTAGATGATATCCATCAATCTCATACGAGCAGCGGCCTGCCCGGACTTGACCCCATAAGCCATTCATTTACTTAGACTTGATGACGCTACTGGCCCAGCACTTGGCAAGAATCGAGGCTGTCCCGGTTTCCGGTTTCCGGCGGTTTCCGGTCGGTTTCCGGTTTCCGGTTCGAATCCGCACAAGTCACATCCAAGCAATACTTTACGTGAGATCGTAGCGCGGACTTCGCTCTTGACACCCGCGGCTGTTCTCAGTTGCCGAGCTCGAACACGGCTCGAATCTTACGCTTCACCCCGCGATAAAACGTTCCATAATAGGGGCTCGCCAGATTCTCCTGGACATCCTGCGGATTGAAGTTATTCAGCAGGTTGAACAGCCTCAAGCCCACCCGGAACCGCCGCTGCTTGCCCCGGAACTTCAACGCCACTATCTTAGTGATCTGGAAGTCGACCGAGTTGAACACCGGAAAGCGCCCTGCTCGGTTGCGGGCGCCTACGAAGTTGCGCTGCTCGTCGACATTCGAGTAGGGGAATCCGCTCCTCAACTCCCACACCGGAATCGCCGTGAAACCCCAGGGCATAGAGAACTGCGTCCAGGTCATAAGACGGTGCGGCACGTCGAACCGCAGAGGCCCGCGCTCGTTCGGGCGAATCAGCGCGGCCGGCGCCGGGCCGTAGATCGAGCCCAGGTCGTTCAAGTCCCCGACCGACGACGACCGTACATAGGAAGCCGTGATGTGCCCGGACCCGCGCAGCCGATACCGCACCGTGGCCTGATACTCGCGGTACTGATCCCGGCCGCCGTTGCTCAATGTGAGGGCGCCGTCCGTCGCGCCCGGGCTTGCGGGGAACGTGGGCTCGATCAAGAAGTTGCGAGTCGTTCTGCGCTGCTGGTAACCGGCGCGCAGAAACAAGTTGTTCACCACCTCGTGATCGAGTTGCAAGCTCCAACCCAGGCTCCTGGCGTTGCGGATTCCGCCGTCAATGCGGGGAGGGAATCGCCGGACGGCGGTGATGTCGCCGGTGACTCCGTAACTTGTTTCAGTGCGTTGGGGAAGCGCCTCGAATGTCGGCGCCAGAAGGCTGATGCGGTCGATGAACAGGCCGGCTCCTCCACGCAGGACCGTGCGCGACCCGCCCCCAAAGGCGTAGGCAAATCCGGCGCGGTAAGAGGGATTCCAGTCCTTGGCAATCGACCCCCGCTCCAGGCGTGCGCCCAGATCGAGCGTGAGCACTTCGCCCACCGACCACTTGTCCTGCACGAACATGGCGACATCGTTCCTGCCGGCACGCACCGCGACAGGTGGCGTAAAGCTCACTTCGGAAACCGCTTGGCCGGCAGCGCCGAGCCAAGTCACGGGGTGGAAGGCTTGCCAGCCGTGGTAGGACTCGGATCCCGCGGCGAAGCCCGTCTTGAGCTGATGCTTGCCGGCTGCGTTGAGCGGTGCGAAGTGGAATTGCTCGGAGAGCCGGCGGCGAATCGTGTTCCGGCTCTGGCGATTGAAAAACGCGCCGCTCGCGCGATCGAGGCCGATCACCGCCGGGTCGAAAGTCCGCGGCTTCACATCGCTGTCGAGATCCTGGTAGGAGGCGTTCGACAGCAGCAGCGCGCCGGACGGAAACTCATGACTGTCGCGCAGCATCAGCAGCTTCCCGCGCCTGCGCAGATCGGGCGTCGACGCCTGCGGCGTAAACGCATTGAGGCCGAAAAAGCTGAGCTTCTCAGGATAAACGATCAGGGTCAGCGAAGCGCGATGGCGGTCTGAGACGCGCGCGTCGAACTGATTGAAAACGGTCAACGATTCCCGCTCGACATCCCGCTCGAGTAGCGGCAGATTGGCATCTTCCTGGTCGGCGCGCACAAACTGGTACTCGGTCGCGTGCAGCAAACCGAAGCGGCCGTTGCTCATGGGAATGTTGAGAGTGAGCCGCGGCGTACTAGATTCGATGCCCATGATGGCGCCATCTCTGCGGCGGAGGCGGGGCGTGAAATTCTGGAAGTCCACTCGGAACGCGGACATGTCAACCGGTTTGGTTTCGACCGTGGCCATCGCGCCGGCGAAGCCCCCGTATTGGGCGTCGTAGGGGGTGGATAGAACCTGTACGCTCGAGACGACGGTCAGCGGCAGGCCGATCTCCGATGTCCGGGCGACCGGATCAGTGATGTCGACATTATTCAACTGCGAGCCGCTCTGCGAGGCGCGTACGCCGTTCAAGTTGATCTCGCCGGCGCGACCGCGAAGCACACCGGGTATGAGCGGCATAACGTCCTCGACACTGCGGTTGGCTTTCGGAGCGTTGTCGAGGGCCGAGGCGCCGACGGATCCGGAGGAAGACGTTGTCGTTGCATCGATGGTGATGGCCGACGCCGTGACCTCGATCGTCTCGACAACCGCCTCGACCTGCATTTCGATGGCGATGCGCAGCGGACTTTGCTCGGCGGGGAGGCAAAATATCTCGCTCTGGCCGCTCATGCCGGGCGCTTCGCCCACGGCGATGTAGCAGCCCTCGGCTGGGGCCGGGAAGTGGAAGACACCGAGTTCGTCGGTGCGGGTCGTCGCCGGCTCTGTGCCTTCTCCCCCGGCGAGCGCGACGGATTCAAGCCGCACGTTGACGCCGGCCGCCCCAAACCGCTCGTCATTGGGCCCGGCGATGACAGCTTGGCCGATGATGGCGGAAGCCGGCTCTTGCGGGTACGCTCCGGCAGGGAGCGCGAAGAGACCCCAAAGAATCAGGGTCGTTGCAAATATTACGGCCAAGTTAAAACACCCTATCCTGTCAGCGTAGACAATATGGAGTGACCTGTCCAACCGCCAGATTCGCGGTGTCAAGAGGCAATGGAAATGTCCCCTGGTTCGTAAAAGAGAATCGTGGGGAAACCGGGGGGGAACCGAGGGGGGAACCGGGGGAACCGGGACAGCCTCAATTTCAGCCAATTACAGGGGGGTTCGAGGGGGTTCGAGGGACAGTCACCTTAGGGGTTTGAGGGACAGTCACCTTAACTCCATAGAAATCACTATCTTTCAACAGTTTACATTTTTCCTTAATCAAGGGACAGTCACCCGAACCCTTGACCGCCGGCCCCGCGATCTGCCACAATCTTGGCAGTGCCACGCATCGCGCGCGTGGTCGCGGCTGGCGTGCCGCACCACATCACCCAGCGGGGCAACAACCGCCAACAAATCTTCTTCAGCGACCGGGATCGTCGCCTCTACCTCACGCTCCTCCGCCGTCACGCCGAGTGGTACGGCCTGCGGGTGCTCGGCTGGTGCCTGATGCCGAACCACGTCCACCTGGTCGCCATCCCCGAGCACGACCGTTCGCTGGCCCGCGCTCTGGGCCGCGCACATTATGAATATGCGATCTACTTGAATCACGAGCGGGAGCGAAGCGGTCACCTGTGGCAAAATCGCTTCTTCTCAACCCCCCTGGACCGCCGTCATCTCCGCCTCGCATTGAGATACGTCGACCTGAACCCGGTTCGCGCCGGGCTCGCCGAAGAGCCGGCCGCCTACCCATGGTCGAGCGCGCTCCCGCATGTGGAAAGCCTCGATCCGTCCGGGCTGCTGGACCTGAAGAACTGGCGCAAAATCTGTAGCCGAGGCGACTGGGCCGATGCGCTGCGGGACCGCGTCATCGAAGCAGATCAGCTAGCCCGGCTCCGCGCCGCCACCCGCACAGGCCGTCCGCTAGGCGCCGACGCATTTGTCCACAACATCGAGGCCCGCCTAAAGAGAACCCTCCAACCGAAGAAACCCGGTCCTCCAAAGAAACGCCCCGGTCCTCCAAAGAAACGCAACGCCGCCGCCGCAAGCAACTGAGATGACAGATCGGGGACCAGCTCCCGAACCCCACTCCCGCCCGCAAACCTAAAACCTCCCCTCCGGGACTGTCACCGATTTTCGCCTCTCGGCCCACTCAACGACAAACAATCGGCAAGCCCGGCGAAAATGGGCTGACTGTCCCCAGGGCCGAGAAGTCGATTTCATTCACAGCATTTCCAATACTTTATCTCACTTATTTACAACAACATACCCTCCCCGCCCCCCGCCTGCCCCGGCACCTCCAAGGTATCCTATAACTGCAACACCCCGCGGGGTTAACCCCCGCCCCCGGGCACCCGCGCCGCAAGGCGCATTCACATTTCCGCCGGCAGCCGAGGCCCCGCCTCGCCCCGGCAATCTCAGAACAAAAGGAAAAGAAGCAATGCCAAAGAAAGCCACTAAAGCTCAAATTCGAGCGAACCGTGAAAACGCGAAAAAATCCACCGGTCCCCGCACCGAAGAGGGCAAAGCGCACGTCTCGCTCAACGCGCTCAAGCACGGGCTGCTCGCGCGCGACGCCGTCCTGCCCAGCGAAGACCCCGCCGAATTCGACCGTCAGCTCCGCGATCTTGAGCACGACCTCCGCCCGGAGAACTCTCTCGAATTCGAGCTCGTCCGCCAGATCGCCGACGCCCAGTGGCGCATGCGCCGCTTGGTGCGCATCGAAACCGCCTTCCTCGCGGGCGCGATCGAAGCGCAGCGCAGCCACGAAGAAATCTTCAACCTAGACAACATCCAGCCCGGCCGCGAGGGCGAAACCCAGCTTCTCGGCGCCGGACTGCTCGGCCGCACCCAGGCCCTGCTCCACCTGGCCCGCTACGACGCGCACCTGAGCCGCCGTTACTACCGCGCGATTGCCGAGCTAGGAAGGCTCCGCAAGCTAGAGAGGGCGGCCGAGCAATACCGCGAAAGCAAAACTACCAAACAGAGCCAATATCCCGAACCCTACGAAGAATCAGCACGATACGAACCACCCTCCCGGCCCAAAGGCTGGCAACCCGGCCCCCACTCGCGGCCCCCGCCCCAGCCTCCCATACTGCCGCGGCCCCCAGCCCCGACCCCGCCGATCGTTGACGACCCGCAACTGACGGCCGATAAGAAGCAAAACGAACCAAATTCCAGCTAACCGTAGCCAAATCAGAAGCATACGGAGGACAGACCGCCACCCGCCACTAGAAGACCAAACAGCGGCCCCAGACCAATTCAAACTGAAGAAGAGGACAACCAACTGCCGAGCCAACCAACACACCAGGCCCCCAAGCCAGACCTGCGCCTCCACCCCAAGCCCCAATCCACCCGGCCACCCTCGAAAAAAAAGCTCCCAAAAACCCGAAAAACCGGGCATTCCCGGACACACTGACTCTTGCCGCCTGCGACTCCGGCTGAGGCGGCCCGCCGGGACAGCACTCCACAAACGAACAATACTGGAGCTAGAGGATTTTGCTCACTTCGGTATATCCGTTGGACTCCGGGTCCGAGGCCGCACTGAGGCCCCCAGAGCCTTCGCCAGGCAAATCAGAGACGATGTCGTCGAGATTCCGAGCCGGTCTTGCGGCTCGTCGTGAAGAGCTTCGTCATGAGATCGAATATCATTTGTATCCCGCATACGCCCAAGTACCTCCGGTCTGAAGATACTTATCGGCAGGCGGGGAGGGAAAACAGCCGGGAAATGTCCAGTTAGGAGCCAGCGGATCGTTCGTAGGCGTTGTCGGACGTGATGGCATCCTTTTCGGACTGCCGTCTATCGCTCCTGTCGCCCTCATCCTCGGAAGTTTCGACGGCTTCCAGCATGCGCTGCATGACCTGCTCTCGCACTTTCTCGTCGACTACCTCTACCTCCGAATCGTCCGCGGCGGAGTCTTGTCTGCCCTTCCTGAGCAGCACGTAGCCGGTCACGAACGCGGCCAAGCCCAGCGCAACGAAGATTTCGGCTTCGGGCGAAGACGCCCGCCAAGCCACCCCGACCGTGAATGCGCCCCCGAGAAGACAAGCCTCCCCCACGGGAACCTGGATCGTTCCGAGAAAATAGACGCCCAGGCCCGCGAGAACCAGGCCAATAATCAAGGAGTCCACCGAAAACGAGGTCTCGAACGGAGGCAGATGGCGTCCGGTGATCGATTCGAAGATGAAGGCTACCGCCGTCAGCACCACAAGTGAGGAGCCCACCACCACGAGCAGCATGCTCGCCAGACTCTTCAGAGTCGTTTTGCCGCGAGAGTTCCCGTGGCCCTGGCCCTTGCTCTTGTTCACGATTTCCAGTTGCATCTATCTAGAGTATTTCACGGAACGGTCATAGGGTTCTATAGATTAGAAGTTTTAATTGCTCGAATCTTTGCTGGTCAACAGCAAGTTGGTTTACCCTAAGGAACCCTAGGTGCTTCATTCTAGGCCAGCCCACGGATCGGTCCAGTGGTGGGGACCTTCGGTACCACGCATCCCGCAGCGGAACCGGACGGCAAACCTCTCTTGCCACGACCAAGGATCCGGACCAGCCGTCCAGGACCGTCGTCCAGGGGGGGGCGCCAAATACCTGATTTTTCAAGTCCTCCTGGAAAACCCGCCGTTCCCCCACGGCGCGAGTGGATACTCGCGTCGCCTTACGAATTTGTCAGAATAGACAGACCATGGGTACGGCGCGATGGAGTTTGATGGTACTGGGGACCTCGGCGGTGCTGGCGGTAATCGCCAATGCCGCCGCGGCGGAACCCGAACTCGATATCCGTGTGATCTATGACAACACCTCGGCCCGCTCGGACATCGAGGCCGACTGGGGATTCTCCTCGGTAGTGACATTTCGCGGCAGGCGGGCGCTGTTTGATTCCGGAACGAAGCCGGGCCTGTTCCTGGCCAATCTCACGCGGATGGGCGTCGAGGCATCGTCGATCGAGACGGCCATGATCTCCCATCAGCACCCCGACCATCGCAACGGAATCTACAAGTTGTATCCGAGGAATCGGAACATCCTAGTCCACTTCCTCGACGCGTTCCACGAAAAGGCCTTCCACGAAGCGCGGGCGATCGGCATGAAACCGCGCCGCCAGACTGAGCCCTATGAACTGATTCCGGGCGCCTATTCGACAGGGTTCATCGACGGAAATCCACCGGAACAGTCGCTGGCCATCGAGACATCGAAGGGCATCGTCCTAATCGTCGGCTGTAGCCATCCCGGGATCGCGCGCATCGTCGAGACGGTCGAAAAACAGCGTGGCAAGAACTCGATCCGGCTGCTGCTGGGGGGCTTGCACCTGTTCCAGCAAGACGACGCGGAAATTCGATCACAGATCCAGCGCTTGCGCGAACTGAATGTGAAGAGAGTCATGCCCGCCCATTGCAGCGGCGAGTTGGCCATAAAACTCTTCCAGCAAGCCTACGGCGCGGACTTCGAGCCCCTGGGAGCCGGGAAGGTTCTGCGACTGGATTAGCCCGGGAGACTCTCCGCAATTATTCGTGCCGCAGGGCCGTCATCGGATCGACCCTTACCGCCCGCCGCGCGGGGAGGTATGTGGCCGCCAGCGCCGAAATGCAAATGGCCAGCGCCGCGGACGCCAGCACCCATGGATCATGAGGCTCCAGCCCGAACAACTGTGACCTCAGATAGCGTCCAAGACCGAGGGCGACCGGCAGTCCGATCGCGAAGCCCAGTGCAACGCAGCCCAGTGTCTGCCGCACGACCAGCGCGATTACGTCGCGCCGGTTCGCGCCCAGCGCCATCCGCAGTCCCACCTCTCGTGTCCGGCCGGTCACAGTAGCGGCCAGCAGCCCGTATAGTCCGATGGCCGCGAGGAAAGTCGCCAACATCCCGAAGGCGCCCGAAAGTTTCGACACCGTGCGCTCCAGGCTCACCGCCCGATCCCTCGTCTCGCCCATCGTCCGCATATCGCTGACGGGCAGTTGTGAATCGATCTCGCCCGCGATACGCCGGACCTGGGAACTCAGCAACTCGTCCTCGCGTCTGGTTCGCAGGTAGAAAGTCAGCGAGGGGAGTTCTTTTTCCTGGAAGAAGGGCGTGTACACCAGGGGCTTGACTTCGCTTCGCAGCCGTCCGGGCCGGATATCCCTCACCACTCCGACGATCTCCACATCCAGCTTCGGAGTCCCGCTCTGAAACGCCAGCCGCTTGCCGATCGGGTTCTCGCCTTCCGAGTAAACGCGGACGAAAGTCTCATTGACGACCGCGATTTTGGGTGAGCCCCGCTGGTCGCGCCCGGCGAACGTACGCCCTAAGACCACGGGGATTCCCACCGCACGGAAGAAATCCGTGCTGACTTGGTTGCGAGAACAACCCTTGTGTTCGCCGCGGTAGCCTTCGACCCTGACGCTTCCCCCGCGCTCTGCATCGGCTAGCAACGGTATCAACGCGGCCGCCGCGGTTTCCACATCCGGCAGTTGCCGGAATCGCCGCAACAACTCCTCATAGAGCCCGCGGCCGCGTTCCAGATTGTAACCACTGAGCTGGGGATCGAGACGAAACGTTAGAATGCTGTCGGTTCTGAATCCCGGATCGAAGTTCTGCAGGTTGTACAGGGTCTTCGCAAACAACCCGGCCGCCACGAGCAGAACAAAGGAAAGCGCGACCTGGGTTACCGTCGCTATCTTGCGGAAGTTGACACCCCAGCGCTCCTGTCCCGCCGAGGCCGACTGTGCCTTGAGAGTCTCAACAACACTGGTTCGCAACGCAGTCCACACCGGAGCCAGCCCGAATGCGAGGCCGGTAATCGTCGCGACCAGGAAGTTGAAACCGAGCACCCGCGCATCCAGCTCGGCGGTCAATGTATTCTCCCCAGCCGGAGACAATTGAATCAACAACTCGGCCACTCAGCCCGCCACTAGCAACCCCGCCACACCTCCAAGCACGGCCAGTAACAGGCTCTCGGTCAGCAGTTGGCGGGCCAGCGCTCCGCGGCTCGATCCCAGCGCCAGCCGAACGGCGATTTCCCGGCGCCTCGCCATGGATCTTGTCACCAGAAGCCCCGCCACGTTGACGCAAGCAATCAGAAGCACAACGAAGGCCATCCCGCCGAGCCAGGCCAGCGGTTCCTCCACCGATTCACGGAACGCGGGAATGCCCTGATGGGCCGGGATGAGCTGGACCTTTTTCGACAGATATTCCTGGCGCAGCCGCGCGGCATTCGGCCTCGATCCAACGCCCGCGAGGATCTCTTCCACAATTCCGCGGTATACACTTTGCGTAGCCGCCTCCGCCTGTACCGCGTTCACTCCCGGCCTCAGGCGGGCAAGCACATTCAGGTTTCGCAACCTGCGTTCCGAAGCGTCAAACCGATAGAATGCCGGCCACATCTGTTTCCGCATGGAGAGGGGTATGTAGACGTCCGGTGAGCGTCCGCTGAGCACCCCGCGAAAACCCGGCGGCGTCACGCCGACGACCACCATCGGATGGGTGTTCAGCGTAATCTTCTGATTGAGAATGTCTTCACGGCCTCCGAATCTGCTCTGCCAACAGCCAAATCCAAGGACCGCGACCGGGTGTGCTCCCTCCAGGCGGTCATCTTCTTCCTGAATCAACCGCCCAAGATAAGGCTGAACACCCAATACTCGAAAGAAGTCGCCTGAGACCAGCTCTCCAGCCGCTCTCTCGCTCCCGCCCTCGTGGGCCAACGCCAGCGCCACGGGCGCCCGAGCGATCGCACCGGCGAACATTTCGCCTCGGTTTTTCAAGTCAAGATAGGTCGGATAGGAATGTACCCTGTGCCGGCTGTCAGCCGACGACCAGCCCTCCATCTGCGGTCCGGAGACATCCACAAGAACCAGCTCCCGAGGATTTTTCACGGGAAGCAACCGCAGCATCACCTGGTCGAAGATAGAGAAGATCGCCGTATTCGCCCCGATCCCCAGCGCCAGCGTCACCACCGCCGTCACCGTGAACCCAGGCGACTTGGCCAGCATCCGCAGACCGAAACGAACGTCCCGAAGCAGGTCTTCTACCATGAGTTTCTTATTCGTCGGGCGCCCATATCATGGCTTGGAACCGCGCCGAACCGGGAGACTTTCCGGAACGATTCATGCCACAGGGCCGTCATCGGCCGCAGAAGAAGCCCCAGATCTGGGCCGAGTCGTGGCGGAATGCCAGCGTCATGGAGTCTGCTCACCATCTCAGCGAGGTTGGGTCTGGTCATGGTGTACCTGCTCCGTTCTGGAAGCTGAACTCAGAACACGTCTGCTTTGAGGTTCCTCTGGAGACTCCGTAGTGCGGATCGCATCCGTTCCACCGAAGGCCAGCCCGCGCTGCCGCCGTTCTCTGAGTAGATGCGGCAGCCGTAGCCGTAGCCTTGGTCGTCCGCCTCTGGACCTTCCAGATCGACGCCGTCCATACGAATGCTGGGCGAACCGATCAAGCGCTTTACCTGAGCGTCGGCCTCGGAGGTGACCGCGACCATCTCAATGTCCTGCTCAAGCCCCTCCAAGCGAAGAGCCTCTTCGAGATTCTCAGCAGCCTTCTTGTAGGAAGGGCATTCGTCGAAATAGTAGAGTTCGATCTTCATGGTGCAAAGCTCCCTTCAGCCGGCGTTCTTGCGCGCCGCTATGTAGCCCAGTTCCTGAAAGGCGCTCACGAGTTGTCGTTCAGTGATCTCCGAGGGGTCGTAGGCGACGTGCGCTGTCTTCTTGTCGTAGCTGACCTCGATCCCCTCGACACCCGCGCGGCGGGCTAATGTGGCCTGAATTCCGGCGGCGCAACTTGCGCAGGTCATTCCTTCCACGTTGAAGACAACCTCTGTAGCGCCGGCTTGTGACTGCCGCACGGTACCCTCAAAGCCGGCCTCGCGCATGATGCCGAGCAGGCGATCGGGCGAAGCCTCCCGGCGGTCGTAGGCGACCCGCGCGGTCTTGTTCTCCAGGCTCACCCGCACTTCTCGAACGCCCGGCTCTGTCTTCAAAGCCGCCTCCAGAGTCGCCGCGCATCCGGCACAAGTCATGCCCTCCACATCGAAAAGAACCGCCGTCTCATGCGTGTTTGCCGGCTTTGCCGCCCAAGCCGTCCCCGGGCTTCCCGAGTCCGCTCCGGCTTCACTCCAAAACGCACCCGAGTAGTAGGGGAAAGCGGCCAAGGGTATGGCAACTGCCGTCACGATCCACAGAGCCAGTTTTTGTGACCTCCTGGGGACCACCACGCACACACCTTCTTCGCACCTCTCCTCAGGCCTCTTGCGGTAGGTCAGGTAAAACGCCGCTCCGAGCAAGCCCGCCGCAACAACAAGCAAATAGGGGCGCACGCTCTCGAAAAACGCGGCCCCTCCAAAAGCTCCTAGTCCGAGTCCCACGGCCACCAGGGGCCCGATGCAGCATAGCGAGGCTAGGCCGGCGGTGATCACCGACAAGGCCGTGAAAGATTTATTCTCCATTTCTGATTCACCTCTTTCCGTTAGAATCGAGCGACGCAAGGATCGGGCAGTCGCTGAGGGTCGCATTTGTCGAGGCGCACTCTTGGACCAGTCCGCGGAGTGCATTCTTCATGGCCCGCAACGTCTGAATTTTCTCCTCAATGTCCCCGATCTTGTGAAGGGCGTGGCGACGCACCTCGTCACACTTCGCCCCATGAGTCGCGCTCAGGGCCAGCAGTTCCTTGATCTCGCTGAGTGAGAAGCCCAGCTCCCGCGCTCGTTTCACAAAACGCACGCGCCGGACCGTTTCTTCCGGGTACACGCGATAGTTTGAGGAAGTCCGGGGAGGCTTCGAAACGATGCCCTGGCGTTCGTAGTACCGAAGGGTCTCGATGTTGACGCCCGCCTGATTCGCCACAGTCCCAATTGTCAGCCCGCTCATGGCTTCTCCAGCCTCATCCTCTTTCAGTCTAAACTCCGTACTATGGTCCGGTGTCAAGCAAAAAAGAGGGCACACGGCGAAAAAGTGACAGTTGAGTTGTAGATCTCGCACCCTCTCGCCCGCTATCGCGACAAGGTCTAGCAACCTGAGCAGCCCTTCGTCGCTGACGGGGGATGTTCTCTGACAACGCCCTCGTGTCATCCGATGAGTGCCATGCGAATCTGGCTGGCGGCGCACCTCGGGATGCGCTTCTTTCTATCGCTCGTCAGCCGCCGGTCATCCTTGGAAGTCAACGCCGGCACTATCGGATAAAATAGGTTTCGGTGCGAAAAAAGGAACGGATCTTGGCTCTCGACTACGGCAAGCGCCGGATTGGTCTGGCGCTGAGCGATGAGTTGGGCATCACGGCGCAGGGCTTGCCGACGCTCGTCCGCACAAACAAACGGTCGGATATGGCAATGCTGAGTAATCTGATTGGCAGTTGGGACGTGACGCGGGTCGTGGTCGGCAACCCTCTCCACATGAGCGGAGAGGTGAGCCCGCTGGCGGAGGAGGCGTCATCATTTGCGGATCTGCTTGCCGCCCATTGCGGCGTCGAGGTCCAGCTCTGGGACGAGCGGCTGACCACGCGCGAGGCGTCTCGGGTACTTCGAGAAAGCGGCCTCAGTCGCGGGAAGCGCAAGCAGGTGGTCGACAAACTTGCGGCGGTTCTGATTTTGCAGAGCTATCTGGACTATCTTTCCTCTGACGACGTGCCAGAGGCGGGGCCGGGCGCGTGAGCTGGATTTCGGGACGCTCGGCGGGCTTGGCGGCGCTGCTGGCGCTGCTGGCGCTTGGCGGCCTGCTCTCGCTGCTGGTGCTTCCCGCCGGCGCGGAACTCAGCGAACCCGTATCCCTCGACATCGAGCGCGGCACGTCGAGCTACGCCATCGCCGAAGATCTGGAGTCGAAGGGGGTCATTTCATCCAAGTGGGCGTTCTTGCTGGTACGCGCTCTGCGCCCCCGCGCGACACTGATGGCGGGAGAGTACCGATTCACGCGCACGATGCCGGCACGGGACGCTTTCGAGCGGCTGACACGGGGCGGCATCATCTACCATCCGGTGACGATTCCCGAAGGGTGGAACCGCATGCAGGTCGCCGAGGCCATGGCGGCCACGGGCTTCGTTACGCGCGAAGATTTCCTGAAGGCGAGCGGCGATGTCTCAACGATTCATCTCTGGTTTTCCGAAGCCGAAAACCTGGAAGGGTTTCTCTTTCCCGATACCTACTACCTCGACCGCGAAGCGACGGCGGAATCGATCGTAGCCATGATGACGCGGCGGTTCCTCTCGGTGTATCAGGAAGCTACCCGCGGGGCCGCGGGTAAGCTCAAACCCTACGAGATCGTGACGCTGGCTTCTCTGATCGAGAAGGAGACGGCGAACCCAAGCGAGCACAGGCTTGTCTCGTCTGTGTTTCACAACCGCTTGAAACGGCGTATGCGCCTGCAGTGTGACCCGACCGTCGTGTACGGGCTGCTGCTCGAGAACCGCTATCGGGGTAAGATCTACGAGTCGGACCTGGAGGAGGATCACGCCTACAATACCTACACGCGCGGCGGGCTGCCTCCGGGACCGATCGCCAATCCGGGGCGCGCGACGCTCAAGGCGGCGACCTCGCCGGCCCGGTCCGACTATCTGTTCTTTGTCGCCGAAACCAGGGCGGGACGCAAACACGTTTTCTCGAAAAGTCTGACGGCGCACAACCGCGCCGTGGCGGCCTATCGCCGGAGCCGGCCGCAGTGAGTTCGGCGCCGCGGGACCGGCCGTCCATCAAGTCCCTGGTGAGTGATTATCTCGCGGCCGAGCGGCCTAAGCGGATCAATGCCGCGGAACTGGACGCGCTCGCTGGTTATGTAAGGAAGAACCTGGATCGCGAGAAACCCGTCTCGCGATCGTATTTGCTCCATCTTCTCGGCGACACCGAGACACCGATCTCCCGGTCGTTGGGAGGCCTTCCGGCCAGCCTGCGTCATCGGGTTCATTTTCGCGACCCCGGGCAAGCCGCCGCCTCGCTCCTCGACCTGCGGGATGAATACGCGCTGGCCCGGCGGAAGGGAGACAAGACGCGCGCCGCCGACTGCCGCCGGGCTGTTCTGCTGGCCAAGGATCGCCTCAAGCAGCACTTGCGCCGCCGGAACTTGTCAGAGGCCCAACAGAGGGAAAAGCAAGAACTGCTAGCGTGGTTCCTTACTTGGCTTGAGAATCCCGGGCTGTTTCGCGACTGGCTGGCGATCCGCCAAGAGCGAAGCCGGGGCAAGACCGAAGAGAACCGGGAATCATAGCGCCCAACCGGATCCATCGTTTCATGCGCTCTGGTGCGGCGAATCACCCAGAGGCTTGCGGGGGAGGCTTGGGGGGCCTTGCCGGAAGAACAGTTCTCGATTCTGACTGATATAATCGAGGTTTGTTCTGTGCACGGCGACCAGTCCCCTCCTGTTTCCATTTCCTTCTGATTCCCGCGGTTCTCTCAGTCGTTGGGATCCATTCCGCCTGCCTGGTCCGGGCTGTCAGACCACCGGCGCAGCCGGTCATCCGCCATACCGCAACCCTGGAAGAACTCGTCGGCAGACTCGAACGATTCCGGGGAATCGAAACTACGCGGTTCAACGTGCGCCTGCAGGTGTCATTCGTCACGGAGGATCGCGAAACGATCGAAGAGTATCCAGAATCCAACGGCTTGATCCTGACCCGGCGGCCCGGGTCGATTCGAATACGCGCCGAGGCTCCGGTTGTGGGCACGACCGTCTTCGACATGACCTCGGACGGCGAGACGTTCCAAGTCCATCTGCCGACGAAAAAGCGCTTCCTCAAGGGCCGCAACGCCGTTGACAAACCTTCGGACAAGCGCGTGGAAAACCTGAGACCGCAGCACATTCTCAACGCGCTGCTGATCCGGCCGCCGCAAAAGGAAGAAAATGTGCCCTCGCTGCGAAACGCCTCTTACGGGGGACGCGCCTATCATGTGGTGATGCTGCACAGCATCACCACCGGGACTCCGGCCAGGGAACTTCGCGAGATCTGGTTCGACCGGTCCGACTTGCACATCGCCCGCCAGCTGATCTTCGACCGCCACGCCGAGGTCGCGACCGACGCCTGGTACCGGCAGTGGAGCGAACAGGAGGGAGCCCCGGTTCCGGGAACGGTAAGAATCGACCGCCCGAGGGACGGCTACAAATTGATCGTGCGGCTGCTAAAGTCGAGCATCAATCAGCCACTCCCCAAGGCCAGCTTCGTGCTCAAGGCGCCGCCGGGCGCCAAGGTCGAGGAGATCGGCGAGACCGGTCCCGAAGAGGACTCCGGGAGATCCCCGTCATGATCGGACGCATGGTCATTAGCAGCATTGCGCACCGCCCGGTCCGGACGGGACTGAGCATCCTGGCGATCGCCGTCGAAGTGACGATGATCCTGCTGATCGTGGGCCTGGCCGACGGGCTGCTAGAAGAGTCGCAGGGGAGAACACGCAGCGTGGGCGCGGACATCTTGATTCGCCCCTCGTCCAGCGGCGTGGCCATGGGACTGACCACGGCCGATATCCCCGAAGGGATCGCCCGCGTACTCGCGGAGAAAATCCCCGAGATCGCCCTGGCGGTCGGCACGACGGTGTACTCGGGCGGGGACTTGCAGACCATAACCGGCGTTGACTGGGAACGCTTTACCGAGATGTGCGGCGGCGTCCGCTACGCCGAGGGCGGCCCGATGAGCGGGCCCGGCGAGGCAATTGTCGACGAAGTGTACGCCCGCTACAAGAAAGTCGCCGCCGGCGACACGCTGGAGCTGCTGAACCGGGAATTCCGCGTGGCGGGAGTCGTCGAGCCGGGCAAGATGTCGCGGGTTTTTATTCCCATCGAGACGATGCAAGAGCTGCTGGGCTGGCAGGGAAACTATAGTCAGGTATTTGTGAGACTGCGCGACCCGGAGAAAACCGGAGAAGTTGTCGAAAAAATCCAGGCCCTGCTGCCCGGCTATCCGGTGTATCCGATTGAGGAATTTCTCACCCTGGCGGCGGCCGACATTCAAGAGGTGTCGCGGCAGGTTACCGATGCGATCGTCGGCATTGCGGTGATCATCGGCTTCATCGTGGTACTGCTGTCGATGTACACGTCGGTCATTGAGCGAACACGCGAGATTGGCATCCTCAAGTCGCTGGGCGCATCGAAGGGCTACATCGTCGGCATATTGCTGCGGGAGGCGCTGCTGCTTTGCGCGGCGGGCATCGTGGCCGGATTCGGGCTGAGCTACCTGGTCCGATCGATCGTAATCGAGCGCTACCCGGTGCTCTCGGTGCTGATCTCGGCCGACTGGCTGGTGATGAGCGCCGTGCTGGCGGTGATTGGCGCGACGCTGGGCTCGTTGTATCCCGCCATCCGGGCGGCACGGCAGGACACGATTCAATCTTTGACGTATGACTGAGCATCTCCGTGGCGGACAATCCAATCATTGAAGTTTCCGGCCTCACCAAGGTCTACAAGATGGGAGGCGTGGAGGTGCCAGCGCTGCGGGGCGTGGACCTGACGGTCTATCCCGGCGAATTCCTGGCCATACTGGGCCCCTCGGGGTCCGGCAAATCCACCCTGTTTCATGTGATCGGGGGGCTGACCCCTCCGACCACGGGCGTGGTCAAGATCGATGGACAGGATCTCTCGGCGGTGAGCGACCGGGAGCGCACCAATCTGCGCAAGCACACGGTGGGATTCGTCTTCCAGCGGTTCAACCTGCTGCCGACGCTTACGGCCCGCGAGAACATCGAAATCGCCAAGCATATCGGGGGCAACACTACGAAGAACGACCCCGAGTTTGAAAGGATCCTCGACATCTTGGGGATCGAGAAACGACTGGATCACAAGCCCTACGCGCTCTCGGGAGGCGAGCAGCAGCGCGTGGCCATCGCGCGCGCGATGGTCAACCATCCTCGCCTGCTGCTGGCCGACGAGCCGACGGGCAACCTGGACACCGCGAACTCTCAAGCCGTGCTGGAAACACTCAAGAGCGTGTGCCAGAGGACGGGCCAGACGATTCTAATGATCACACACAACCCGGAGGCGGCGGCGTTCTGCGCTGGCCGCGTACTGCGAATGACCGACGGTCACATCGTGGAAGAGTAGAATCGGTCCGCCGCGGCCTTCCCGGCGATGAGTTTGCCCTTCGCCGTGCCTGACAGTTCCGGGCAGGCCCACGGCCTGGGGGCCTCCCTCCCGTCTTCGCGCCGGAGCACAGCTCAAGCCTGTTGATGGCCCTCGCGCGAACCGGGACGCGAAGGCTCGGAAAAGGCGGGCAGCCCGTGGCGGGAGTCGGGCTGCTAGGACTCGGGGTCGGAATCGACAAAAACTCGAAGCCGCCGGCTGCGGCTGGGATGACGCAGCTTTCGAAGCGCCTTGGATTCGATCTGGCGAATTCGTTCCCGTGTCACCGCAAAGCTCTGACCCACTT
This sequence comes from Bryobacterales bacterium, assembly GCA_965238045.1. Lineage (GTDB taxonomy): Bacteria > Acidobacteriota > Terriglobia > Bryobacterales > UBA6623 > CBDEGU01. Next base: position 396,564 of record CBDEGU010000010.1, read on the forward strand.
CCTCCAATGTGTGTTCGCTGCCGTCATCTAGTCCGAAGCGCATCTTGATCACTTTCTCTTCGCGCGGCGTGAGGCTTCTGAGCACTTGGGCGGTCTGGGAACGCAAGTTCAGACTGATGACCGCGTCGGCGGGTGAAACTTGCTCCTTATCCTCGATGAAGTCTCCCAAATGGGTATCATCCTCTCCACCGATGGGCGTTTCGATCGAGATCGGCTCTTGCGCGGCCTTCATGGCGCGGCGAACCTTGGAGACGGAAATCTCCATCCCCACGGAGAGTTCCTCGCTGGTGGGCTCGCGGCCCAGTTCCTGCACAAGCTGCCTCGAAGTCCGAATCAGCTTGTTGATCGTTTCGATCATGTGCACCGGGATGCGGATGGTGCGGGCCTGATCGGCAATGGCGCGGGTGACGGCTTGGCGAATCCACCAGGTCGCGTAGGTGGAAAACTTATAGCCTCTCCGGTACTCAAACTTGTCGACAGCCTTCATCAAGCCGATATTGCCTTCCTGGATCAAATCGAGAAAGTGAAGGCCGCGATTGATGTATCGTTTCGCGATCGATACAACCAGCCTCAGGTTCGCTTCGACAAGTTCGCGTTTGGCCTCCTCGCACTGCTCGCGGCAGGCCTGAATGATTCGAAGCGTTGCTTCCAGCTCGGCGGCGTCGGTGCCTTCCTCGTCTTCCAGAGCAGTGATCCGCTGACGAAGCGAGCGTTGCTCCCCGCGAAGCCGCCGAAGCTCCTCCCCCGCTGCCGGGGGATGTTCCTCGAGCCTGGCCTCGGCGGTCGCCAGTTCCGACTCCACCTCACACATTCGCAGGGCGGCATCCTCGATACAGCGGATCAAACGGTCCTGCATCTCGGGAGTCCAGTCGATCCTCCGAACCAGGAGCGACATTCGGACGCGTTCCCGCGCCCACTGCATGGCGACCCGGCGGCGCGCCACCGGTTTCTGCTTCGCCGAAATCACGCGGAGCCGCAGGCGACCCCGTTGGCACACACGCAGGCAGACGCCTAGCCCGCGAATCTGTTCGAGCAGCTCACGGGCTCTCGACGCCAGGTACTCCTCGGTCACCTCATCCACACCGCTCAGCTCGACATCGCGCAACGAGAGTTCGCCCTTGCTCAACTCGCGGCCGACAATCATGAGTTCTTTCACGACACGGGGACTGCGCGACATCGCCTTGAGAACCGCCTTCTTGCCGCGTTCGATACGTTTGGCGATTTCGACCTCGCCGTCGCGGGTCAGCAGGGGAGAAGCGCCCATCTCCCGAAGGTATACGCGAACCGGGTCCGCGCCCGGGCCGCCGGAATCAGCCTCAAGAGAAGTGTCGCCGCCGAGATCTTCCGATGGTGAGCCTTCTTCAGCCGAAGGCTGCTCGCCGTTTTCCGGCGATGAACCCGTCGGCTCCATTTCCGCGGAACTGAAATCCTTCAATATGCGGCCAACTTGCTCGGCAGCTCGGACCTCTTTCTCGCCATCCTGGTTCTCTTTCGAACTCGAGAGACCTTCCACAAGTCTGCTAGCGCTCATAGTGTTCAAGCTTGTTACGTACTGTACTGGACGGGTGACATCTCGTCAAGATATTTCCACGGAACGATCCGTTTCGCGGTTGCTTGGGGAACCGACCCGTTTCCCCTCCCCGCGGTGACTGACCTTCCCCCCCTGACCCCGGCGCCCTGAAAGAACCCGCCGAGCCTACCTTCTATTGTAGACACGTTGGCAAGCCAGAGTTGTCCAATACAAGATGATCCTGAAAGGGGGGAGTATTTCCAACACAAGATGATCCTGAAAGCGACCAAGGAGGGAGGAGGGACACTGCGGGTGAATGCACATCATCATGCAGAAAGTCGAATGTCTCACGCTAGAGCAGATGCGGGAGTTCCTAGCGGCCAGCGAAGAGCTGGTTTTCACTCTGTCGGGCCGCGGCGAGATCTACAATCTGGTCGAGCGCACCCTTGGCAGGCAGCAGTATCTCGGGTTGCCCAAGAAAGACAAAGGGGTCGTGCGCCACTATTTAAGCAGGCTGAGCGGACGCAGTCTGCCGCAGATCACTCGCCTGATTGGGCAGTATCGCCAGCAGGGCGCGGTGCGGCTGAGACAGCCGCGGCGGCGGCGTTTTCCGGCCCGCTACACGCCCGGCGACATCGCCTTGCTGGCAGCAGCCGACGCGGCGCACGAAGGGCTCTCGGGCCCGGCGGTGCGGCGCATTCTGTGGCGGGAATACAACGTCTATCACAAGGAGGCCTATCAGCGGCTGGCGGAGATTTCTTCCTCCCACATCTACAACTTGCGGCGCGGGGCGGCCTATCGCCAGCACCACGTCCATCACACCAGCACCCGCGCCCGCGCCGTGGGCATTGGCGAGCGCCGCAAGCCCGACCATCGCGGCCGGCCGGGCTACTTGCGGGTCGATACCGTGCATCAGGGCGACACCTCCACCCGCCGGGGGCTCCACCATATCAACGCCGTCGACGCGGTGACGCAGTGGCAGACGGTGGGCTGCTGCCAGACGATCTCGGAATCGCATTTGATCCCGGTTTTAGAGGCCATGCTGCATCAGTACCCTTTCCGCATCGAGGGGTTTCATTCCGACAACGGCTCGGAGTTTCTCAATTACCGGGTCGAGAAATTGTTGAACAAACTGCTGGTGGGGGAGTTCACCAAGTCGCGGGCGCATCGCACAACCGACAACGCGTTGGTCGAGGGCAAGAATGGGGCGGTGGTGCGCAAACACATCGGACACGAACCGATCGGAGCCGAGCATGCCGAAGAGTTTCAGCGTTTCTACATGGCCGAGTTCAATCCCTACTTGAACTACCATCGCCCTTGCGGATTCGCCACCGTGGAGGTGGACGGGAAGGGCAAGCGGCGGCGCCGCTACCGGCTCGGAGACTACCGCACGCCCTACGAGAAGCTGCTTTCGCTCGATCAATGGGAAAGCTACTTGAAGCCCGGCGTCACGGCTGCTTTTCTGGAGCAGCAAGCCGGCCGGATGAGCGACACCGAGTGTGCGCTGCGGATGCAGCGGCGCAAGAGAGAACTGCTGGCCGCGAGCCGCTCGCGGTGGTAGGAGGGCACCGCGCAGCCGGGACCTTCGCTCGCCCTCCGGGCTCCCTGCGGCCCGGCTGCGCGCGGAGGGAAACGGCGGCACGGGGTGAGAGCAAACCCATGGACAGAAACGTGGCCGCGGACCTGGAGCACGCTCCAGATGAGCGTCCCCCTGCGCCCTCACAGCCCCCTCGCCCCTGCCCCCTAGAAAGGAGATCGCTACCCACCCCTGCACCCTTACCCACCCAGACCCGTTTCAGGATCATTCTTGGATTGGAAAATGCTAAGCCGCCGCCGGGCCAAGTTATTTTGAACCCGCGGCGGCGGCACGGCCCAGCTTCACCCAGCCCGCCTCGTGTCCAACCGACTCGAGATTTTTCTTCTCGCGCAAGAGCATCAGAGCCTGGTCATGGCCGCCCGACTGTTCGGCCTCGGCGATCTTTCTCACCGTAGTTCGATATTGCTTCTCCCAATCGCGCCGCCGCAGCGCTTCCAGAGCATGGCGACCCTCTTCGATCTGGCACGGCCGGCTGTCACTAGCGAACAGAAGTTTTTCGAGCTCGCGCCGCGCGGGCTCGTCCAGACGGCCTTCCAGCGCGGCATATTGAAAAGCACTCTCTTGCTCCGCCGCGGCTGCGATCGCCTGAAAGATCGGCAAGGCGGGCAGCTCTTGGCGGATCGCCACGTCGATGACCGCGCCCAGAAGCTCCTCGCGAGCCGGTTCGGACTCAACGAAGAGCCGTGCCAGAATGACTTCGGCCTTGCTTAGCAGCGAATGTTCTTCTGCCGGCGACATCTTGCTCCGGCGCTTGACCAGCGAGAGCCGGAAACGCTCGATCGTCACCCGGTCGAGAGCCATCCGGCGACCCACTCTCTCCGCGATGTCCGCTCGCTCAATCGGGTCGCTTAGCAAACGAATCGCCGGATCTAGAAGCTGGATCGCCGCCACCCGCCCCTCGGTCGTGCCCATGTCGAAGCGCGAGCGGGCCTGGTCGGCCAGCCAGTCGTGATACCCCGGCGCCTCGTCGAGTTTCTTGCCGTAGGTCTCGGCGCCGTGCCGCTTGCAGAAATCGTCCGGATCCAAACCTTCGGGAAGACGCAGCACCCGAACCCTCACGCCTTCGCGCATCAGAATCTCGATCGAACGTTCCACTGCTTTCTGTCCGGCCGCATCGGGATCGAAATTGACGATCACCGTCTCGGCGTGCCGGTGAATCAGCCGCGCGTGGGCCGGCGTAAGCGATGTGCCGCACGACGCTACTACGTTGGCGACGCCGGCTCTCTCGACGGCGATCACATCCATGTAGCCTTCCACCAGAACGACGCGCCTGCCCGCTCGCATCGGCTCACGAGCGCGATGAAGGTTGTAGAGCACCGACTGCTTCTTATAAATTTCCGTCTCCGGCGAGTTGAGATACTTGGCCTTCTGCTCCTGGGATAGCGCCCGTCCTCCAAAGGCAATGATTTTGCCGCGCTCGTTGTGGATCGGAAACATCAAACGGTCGCGAAAACGGTCATAGTATCCTGGGCCCTCATCCCGCTTCGCGACGAGACCGGCTGCTTCCGCCTCCCCAGCGCTGACGCCCGCTTGCTTCAGGACCGTGAGCAGACGGGCGCCTTTCCCGGCCGCGTACCCGAGCCCGAACCGTTTCCAGACTTCCGGCTGCAGTCCTCGTTTCTCGAGATAGGCTCGCGTGGCGGCGCCCGCCGGTTCGCCGAGCTGCTTCTGAAACAGTTCCTGGGCCAGCTCATGAATACGCAGCAGTTTTTCACGAAGACGGCTCTCCGCCTCGCCCAGTTCACCAGACCGCCGGGCCGGCATCGGAATGCCGTGACCTTCGGCAAGCGACTGGAGTGCCTCGTAAAAAGTGAGACCCTGCATTTCCATGACGAAATTGAAAACATCGCCGCCTTTTCCGCAGCCGAAACATTTGAAAATCTGAAGTCCCTGATGAACGGAAAACGAAGGGGTCTTTTCGTTGTGAAAAGGGCACAGGCCCGTGTAACGATTGGGGCCCTGCTTGCGAAGCCGCACCGTCTCACCGACGACGCTCACGATCTCGACCGAGGACTTAACATGCCGCGCGAAATCCATCTTGGGACTTTATCCTAGCGCAGCGCGAGAGCCGCTGGTCTGAACCTTCCCTGTCTGAACCTTCCCTGTCTGAACCTTCCCTGTCTGAACCTTCCCTGTCTGAACCTTCCCTGTCTGAACCTTCCCTGTCTGAACCTTCCCTGTCTGAACCTTCCCTGTCTGAACCTTCCCTGTCTGAACCTTCCCTGTCTGAACCTTCCCTGTCTGAACCTTCCCTGTCTGAACCTTCCCGCGACGCCGCCTTCAACGGCGCCGCGCCGGCGCACAGCGTCTGCTTATCGCAAAACACAGTTACCGCCGAACTGGCGGGAGTGGATGGGAATCGAACCCACCTGAGACCTGTTGCCAGACCTCACAACGGGTTTGAAGCCCGCGGCCGCCACCAGGCATGCTGACACTCCCTCAATGAACCCCGTACCGAAAAAAACAGGGAACCAAGAAAACACCGAACCAAGAAAACAACGTACCAAGAAAACACCGAACCGGCGCCAGTGCACTCCCCGGAACAGCGGTTCCGGCAAAACAGCCTCTGCCGGCTCCCCGGTTCGCGAGGCCCGGATTCTTCTCAGGCGGTCCTCCGATGTTAGTTCCGTCAGCATCCTCCTGGCAAGCGCCCCGAAACGGGCTGCATCGATCCGGGAAAGCCCCCTTGCGTCCGTCTCGCTCAAGGGGCCCCCTGCGATGGCGGAAGCCAACATGGCGCTGTTGTCCCCGGAGAGGCCCCGGCGCGCCGCGGACATCGCCAAGCCGCTGCACGGGGTTCTCCGGCCAGACTAGCTCGGATCCAGCTTGCCCCAGCCTTTCTCCAGCGCCGAACACACCACCGCGGCCCGCAAGGCCGTGAGGACGCTCCGCGCGCTCGGCGGTATCGTCCCTCAGACGCCACGTCCGGGTAGCAAATGGAAGGATGAGCGCTACCCAGTCAAGCTTGGCGGTTCACCGTGGCTCAGAAGACGGGTTCGAGGCCGCGGGCGCGCTCCACAAAAAAACGGGCCAGCCCGAAGGCTGACGCGTCTTGGTTAAAGGTTAGGTTCCTCAGTCTAGAAGAAGAACTTCAGCCCGAACTGCATAATCCGCATGGGCGTGTTGGTCCTCGTCCGGCTTTCACCCTGGTGTGAGCGGTCCGGGATGTGTACGTCCTTGCTGGAGAACCCAATGCCGGTTGGCGCCCTGAAGTACGGCGTGTTCAGGGCATTGAACATCTCCCAACGGAACTGAACCTTCGCCGTCTCCGTGACCTCGAAGTTCTTGAAGAAGCCAAAGTCCAGGTTGGCCTGCCCCGGTGCGTCGAGAGTGTTGGTTCCCGAATTACCAAAGTGGCATAGATCCTCCCGTCCCACAATATTGCAAGTTACGCGTTGGAACGCCAGAGGGTTATACCATAGCTGGCGCGTCGGGTTGTCGAGCTTAGCAGTCCCGACGAGATCAGGCCGGATATTCGCTTCAGTACCGACATTAAGGTCGTTGCCGCTTGTCCGAATGTCGAACGGGAAGCCGGAACGCACTGCGACAATGCCGTTCATTTGCCAACCTCCCAGGATGTCCCGGATCGGCCCGTTGAGGTTCTGTCCCGGCACCTCCCACACCCAGTGGGCCACCATGTTGTGCCGCTGGTCAAAGCGGAAGCGACCGCGGTTACAAACTCTACAACTGTGCACGCGTTGGACATGGACGCTTTCCTGGCCGCCGTTCTCCCCGTCGCCGTGCGACTTGCTGAAGGTGTAAGCCAGACCGAACGCAATCCCTTCGGAGAACCGCTTATCCAGCTTCACCTGCAAACCATGATGGAACGAGTTCCCAAAGCTGTCCAGATAACGGACCGTCGCGAAGCTCTGCACGCCCAACTCCGGCGTCGCCGGATCATATACGCGCTGCCAAGGCCGCCGCGACTGCACGTTCCTATTGACCGACGGTTCCAAAGGAGCATTGTAGTTGCGCATGCTGTTACCGAGGTGCGAGCCCTTGCTGCCGACATAACCGACCGTCAGGGCCGTATCGAAGGGCAGTTCCTTCTGTATGTCAAAGCTCCACTTCCACACGTCACCCGTCTTCTGATCCGACGGCGTCGTCAACGAGTTGATGTGGCGCGGTGAAGCCGCGCCTCCCAACTTCGCCAGGAAGGGATCGTTCAGCGTGATGATCGGTATTCCCGGAAAGAAGATGTTCGTTGACCGGGTGATCTTGTCTTCTTCCTTACCGGTTTGTTTGAATTTAATGCCCTCGAGCTGGATGCTCCGCGCCGACTTGGTGACGGCCGCGAAGTTATTCGAGCCCGACAGCGGCGGGTTCAGGTTCAGAATCGTCCATGTGTTCATGTGGTCGATGTTGCTGAAGAACCCCGCGCCCGTGCGGATGACCCAGCCCTCCATTGGACGGTAGGCGATGCCCACCCGCGGTTGATAGAACACACCCTGCTGCTTCCAGAGGTTGACTTTGCCCGCCGGATCATTCACCGGTCCCGGGAAGAACGTCGGAATCTGTTGTCCGTCTGCCGGATCCGTAAAGTACGGGCCGCGATCAAAGTTCTCGTTAGGGAAGGCAACCACCCTCTGCAATCCCAGCTTGTCCTGCGAGTTGCCAACGTACTCGACCCGCAGACCCAGGTTCAACGTCAGCCGCGAATTGACCTTCCAGTCGTCGTTGGCGTAGTAGGCCTGGCGGCCGGCCACGGGTAGCGTCAGCGGCCAGCCTTCAGCCGTCTCCGTCTGTGACGGCAGACCCAGTAGATAGGAAGCAAAACCGTCGCCGCTCTGCGCCGTGCTGAACCTGTAACGGCCTACCGGCAGGTTCGCCGCGGCGCGGTTGATTTGGATGTAGTAGTACTCACCACCGAACTTCAGGTTGTGGCTGCCCTTGATGAGCGACAGGTGATCACCCATCTGGAAGGTGTCCAACGCGTTGGTGTTGCCGTTGACAGACCAATTGATCCGTGCCCCGCGGATCGCCGGCGGTCCCGTCTCGAGTGGCAAAAGCTTGCGGTTATTGTCTCCCGCCACTCGAATCTCGCCAATACCAAGGGTGTCGGGGTCAAAGTCCGTATTGCTGAAAAAATGAAACGGGTTCGTGTCGGCAAAATTGAAGCCGAACCGAAGCTCATTGATTGCGTTCTGGCTGAACGTGTGAATCCACTGAGTCGCCAGGTTGTACACGTCGTTCGAGTTCAATGTGATTCTCTTTGGGTTGATGTTCCCGATGAGTTGCTCACCCGAAGAAGCGGCAAGCCGGGCGAAGATTCGGTCTGTGTCGCTGAAGTAGTGGTCGACGCGCCCGTAATATTGATCCTCGTTGATCGGCTGCACGACGTTAGCGCGGCAGGTGAAGTCGAGCGGGTCGGCCTGCTGGAAGCAGGGCTCCGGAAGGAGGATATTCATCGCGTTCTGTGCGCCCGCATGCAGCCGGGAAGCCGGAAGCATGTTGTTTTCGAACGGGTCACCAGTGGTCACGTCAAAGATGAGGATGGGTTCCCGCTGCCCGGATACCCCTCTAGGTGTCGGCGCCAAGAACCGTGAGTAGTCTCCACTCTTGAACGTGCTGTCCGGATACCAGGCCTCCTGCACGGTGGAGGTCCGCTCGCGGCGAGCTTCCCAGTTGAACGCCCAGAACGTCTTGTTCTTGACAATCGGGCCGCTCACAACGATACCGTATTGGTTGCGCTTGAGGATCTTCTTGGGTTGGCGCTCTTCACCCGGCGCCAACTCGAAGTTATTGAAGTAATCCTCGGCGTCGAGCTTTTCGTTGCGCAGGAACTCAAACAGCGTTCCGTGCATCTCGTTGGTGCCGCTCTTCATCGTGATCGTGGTCACAGCGCCGCCGCCGAACCCGACTTCCGCCGAGTAAGCGTTGGTCTGAATCTTGAACTCTTCGATCGCCTCGATCGAGGGGACGAAGTTCGTGATGTGAATCCGCGGATCTTTCGCGTCCACGCCGTCGAGCGAAACAACCTGGTGAATCTCGCGCTGGCCGTTGGCGCTGACCGAGTAGCCGGATCCCGGGATCGGGAAGCCGCCCAGGCCGTCGGCCAAGCCGGTGCGGCTTCCATACTGCACGCCAGGCACCAGGATAGCCAACTGAACGACGTTGCGACCGTTCAGAGGAAGCTCGATGATGCGTTTGTTCTCTACCACGCTGCCGACAACCGCATTCTCCGTGTTGAGGGTGATCGCCGCCGCCGAAACCTCGATGGTCTCGGTGACGTCACCAATTTCCATGACGAAATCATTGCGGACCTGAGCGCCGGTCTCGACGCGCTGATCAGCAACGGTGCTGGTTTTGAAGCCGTCGAGTTCGCACTTGATTTCGAAGTTTCCTACCACTACCTGCGGCAGGGAATAGTTTCCGGTTGCGTTCGATTGAACAGTCTGGACGGTTCCCGTACCAAGATTGGTAACGGTGATCGTCGCACCCGGGATGACGGCGCCAGTGGCGTCAGTAACCGAACCTTGAATCGTCTGGGTAATGGCTTGTCCATGGAGGCTTGGGGTGGATACGAAACCCAAGACCATGGCGAGAACTACGCACAGTGACAGTCTCGTCTTGCTCGAATTGTCCAACATAATGACTCTGGTTACTCCGTAGCTAGTATAGCGTTTCATTAAAACATATCGATACGAGGATGTTTCCTGCTAGGCTGGATGCATGGCAGGAAAATCGAAGCGTCCCCAACTGCTTCTCACGCCCGAAGAGTCGCAACATCTGCAGCGGCTGCGTCGTTCGCGTAAGGCTCCGGCTCGGGAGGTGCAGAGAGCCGAGATTCTGTGGCGCTATCATTGCGGCGAGACGATCGCCGAGATTATGCGGGCCGTGAAGATGACGCGCAAAAGCGTTGGCAAATGGATCGAGCGAGCCCTGGCCATGGGGGTGGAAGCGGCGCTCAAGGATGCCTATCATCGTCCCCGGGAACCCCGCATCAGCGAAGAGGCCAAGGCCTGGGTGGTGCACTTGGCCTGTAGCAAACCCAAGCAACTCGGTTACGCCGCCGAGCTCTGGACCCGCGGCGCGCTCGCCCGGCACGTGCGCCAGCATGCCGTGGAAGCGGGCTATCCGGCCTTGGCCCAAGCGGCCAAGGCGACCGTCCATCGGATTCTGGCCGAGCAACCTCTTCACCCGGAGAAGGTGAAGTACTACTTGCAGCGCCGCGACCCGGATTTTGAGTCCAAGATGCGGCAGGTGCTGCTGGTCTACCGCGAGGTGGCCTTGCAGAATGAAAGCGCGGGCGAGGGCGGCCCATCGCCGGGCGTGATTACGGTTTCGGTCGACGAAAAGCCCGGCGTGCAAGCGATCGCCAACACCGCTCCGGACCTGCCGCCGACTGCGGGGCGGCATCCCTGCGTGGCTCGAGATTACGAATACAAACGTCTGGGAACTTGCTCGATTCTGGCGGCGCTGGACTTGCACGACGGTCGGGTGACAGCGCGGGTGGAGCGGCGCCACCGCAGCCGGGAATTCATCTTATTGCTCAAGGATCTGGACCAATCCTACCCGGCCCACTGCACGATCCGATTGATCTTGGATAATCATTCCTCCCACGTTTCCAAGGAGACGAAGGACTATTTGGCGACGCGTCCGAACCGCTTCAAATACGTGCATACGCCGACCCACGGGTCCTGGCTGAATATTGTCGAGACGCTGTTCGGGAAGATGGCGCGCACTTTTTTGAAGCGAATCCGGGTGGAGTCCTGGGAGGAACTTCGAGAACGAATCCTGCAGGGGATCGCGGAGATCAACGCCGCCCCCGTCGTTCACCGCTGGAGGAAGTTCGAGCCGCTGGAGAGCGCGTCTGAGATGAGTATAGTTTAATGAAACGATATACTAGTACTTAGTTGCATAAATCAGAATCACATTGCGTAGGATGGCGAGATTTCGTTTTCCTCTGAGTCTTCATGGGTTTCACGAATTCGGAAACTTGGCTGGGCCGGGCACGGGTTCAGCAAATCCCTGTGAATGATGAGTTTCGTAAAATTCGTCATAATTCGGTTTACTTACGCAGCTAAGCACTAGCAGCTATAAGGTTAGGAATGCACCGCCATGTTCGCATGCGGCGCTCCCGCGGTATTCAAGAGGCTTCATTTGTCTTGGAAACTTCCGTGGCGGAAAGCTAGGTCTTGCCAGCCGTCCGTAACCCCCAAAGACCCCCCATTCAATCCCGAGACCGGCGCCATCCAGTAACGCGAAGGCTCCAACTCCTCGGGTAAAATTCGATCACGGAAGAAACCGCCTTCCGAGGTGCCCGCCTGATCCTATGCCAAGCGTACAAAAACGATTGTACGTGAGAACTCCTAGTTCGTCAACTAATTGTCTTTACATCTGCCGGAGAACATGGTCGTAATGCGCCCCTCATGCCTCTGGCTGTGGCATGAGCGGGTGTGGCATGACCCAGGGAGCCGACTCGGGCGCGGGCACGATATCTGTCGTCCCGATCAGCACAGGATGAAACAAGAACGGCCCCAGGCGCGGATCGCCGGTTTCCCGACGAAACCGCCTCGGCGACCCGTGGCGGAATCAAGAACCTCCCCATCGGAGGCTGCCATCTCTTTTCCTATCGTAGTAGAATCAATAACCTACAGACGAGAATCTGAGATAAAACGACCTGGCGGTACCCCCAGACTCATTTCCGCCTCGGACTGTTAGCGGCCTTCCGGAAGCACTTCCAGCGTGAAGACGAGCCCGCGCTCGCGGTTGAGCCGGGCTGTGAGACCCAGGTCCACGGCCGTCATCGGAACCCGCTGTCGCACTCCTTTGGCCGTGATGTAGTGCAGAGTGTCGTCCTCGATCCAGTGCCGCTGAGATGTGACAATCATCTCATCTCGAAACGCGATCAAGTAGAGATCTGGCTCCCCGGGTTCGGAAAGTTCCCTTCCTCCGCGCAGAATCTCGATAGGAGCCGTCCCGGACGGCGGCTCGGTTTCTTGTCCCGAGGGCCGCAATTCGTAGATTTTCGGCTGCGGGGTTTGAGGTTCAGCCGGCGGCCGGGGTTCCGTCACCACGTCGCGGCTTGCCGCCGATGCCGTCTTGGTCGTGTGGTCGACGATGACGATTCGATCCTCGCTGCGCCAGTCGTCGTACTCGTATTCGTATCCGTAGTCGTACCGGTATCCACGCCCCAAGGGCACGTAGACGAAAGGGAAAAACGAGCCAAATGCGTGACCTCCGCCGTGGCGGAAGTCGTGGCCGTGCCTCGTGCCATGACCTCTTTGTGTTTTGCGGACGAAGGTCGGCATCAACGAGGGCAGTCCCCTGCTGAAAGGGGGCCTGAAACGGGGAACGTGAACGATAGTCGACGACCCGGAAACCGAAGACGCGGAGGAATGCCCACGGCCGGAGCCGCGGGTTGCGGACGAAGAAGCTTGTCTTGGGGGACGGACGCCGAGCGTGCTCTGGGACCTTCCGCTCCTCGATACTGGTCTGCCCCACCTGCTCACGCGGCCTCCCGCGCGCCTGGAGCGCGACGCCGGTCTCCCAGCGCGGACGCCCACGCGCCCCGCAGCCGCCGACCGCCGCGATGCACCGCGGCCGCCGCCGATCGAGCCCGATCGTATCCCGACACCCGAGCCTCCCCCCCGCGGCCCGGAACCTCCGGCCCTGATAGAGCCGCCGCCACCTCGGACGCCACCGCCGCGGATTTGCGCGGCGAGGCCATCGCTAGCCCAGATCGCCAGCACCACGAACACCAGATGATATGCCAGCCGGTTCACGTACCTGCCTTACCTCCGTAACTCAGTCCCGCAAGCTTCCGTCCCAGAGCTTCCATTCCAGAGTACCGCCTCCGGCGTGTTCTGACAAGTGGCAAAAACGCCCCGTGTCAACGCCTCTACTATATCTTCTCGTCCAAGCAGGCCTTCGTCTGTCCGGCCGCGCCCAATCCGCCAGAAGACAGCCCAGAATACAACACTGCGCCCCTCATTCTGGCCAGGCCGGGTCGCCCTCGCGCGCCCCGTCCGTCGGCGCCCGTAAGCGCCTGAGACCGAACAGTTTGCCCTGTCCGGTCTCGTGAGATACAGTGAGCACCATGACGCGCCAGTTCGATGTCGTGGGCGTGGGGCTCAACGCCACCGACACATTACTGACGGTTTCGCGCTTCCCCCCCCGGGGCGGAAAGGTCGCTTTCCACGAGGAGATCCTCAGTCCCGGCGGACAGGTAGCCACCGCCATGGTGGCCTGTCAGAGGCTGGGGCTGCGCGCCAAGTACATTGGCACTGTGGGTGATGACGAGCGGGGCCGCCTTCAGATGGAGAGCCTTCGCTCTTCGGGCGTTGATATCGAACACGTCCAGATGCGCGGCAACTGCGCCAGCCAGTCGGCCTATATCGTCGTGGACCGCGAGAGCAGCGAGCGCACCGTCTTCTGGCGCCGCGACGACTGCCTGCGCATCGATCCCGGCCAGATCGCCGACGACCAGATTCTCGGCGCCCGCCTGCTTCATATCGATGGTCATGACACACCGGCCGTCGAGCGGGCCGCCTCGATCGCTCGCCGGGGAGACATACCCGTCGTCGTGGATGTGGATACGATCTATCCCGGCTTTGATCTCGTTCTGCCTCATGTCGATTACTTGATCAGCTCTTCGGAATTCCCGGGCCGATGGACGGGCGAAGACGACCCCTTCGAGGCGCTCGCTATCATCGAAGCCAAGTACGGCATGAAGGTCGCCGCCATGACCCTGGGCGAAAACGGAGCGCTGGCACTCTCGGACGGCCGGTTCCACTATGCGCCGGGGTTCGTGGTGGACTGCGTGGATACCACGGGCGCGGGCGACGTATTTCACGGAGCTTTTTGCTACGGGCTCCTGGCCGGTTTTTCGCTGGAACACGCGCTCACCTTCTCGAACGCGATGGCGGCGCTGAATTGCCAGGCGCCGGGCGCCCGGGGAGGCATCGCGTCCTTGGAGGAGGTCGAACGGCTCGCCGCCGCTGGAGAGCGCCGGGTGGATCCCCGCATGACCGCCGCGGCGTCCTCCCATTGATCCCATGCTGTCTCTTCGCGACGACGCCTCCCGCTCCGGGTTCCCCTTGATTGCGGTCCTGCTGATCATCGCCCACAGCGCCTCGATCTGGACCCGGCCCAAGCGCCGCCGGCCCGGAGACTTCCGTTTCCGCGGAGACTTCCGTCTCTGATGTCAGTTGTCGCGCTCTACTCTCGGCCGGGCTGCCATCTCTGCGAAGAGGTCAAGCATCAACTCGAATCGCTGCGCCGCGAACATTCGTTTGAACTCCTGGAGGTCAATATCGATCTCGACACAGCCTTGAGACAGCGATACAACGAGCAGGTACCGGTGGTGACCATCGACGGGGAACTCGTGTCGCGTTACCGCCTAAACCCCAGGCGATTTCTTGCGAAACTCAGAGCCGCGGGGAAGACGTCTCCGGCGGACAGATAGCGGACGTACAATGACGGACGTATCATAGCGGACGTATCATAGCGACATGGCAAACCTGGCCCGGCACCTGACGATTGCCCTTCTGCTCCTGCTCGCCGGAGCGTTCGCGCTGCGCGAGCACATCGCCGTTACCTCCGCCGCCGGCGGCGAATCACTCACCTGGGGCGCGGCGTACCCCACTTGGTCGCCCGATGGCGAACGCCTGGCGTTCTCTCTGTTCGGCAGCATCTGGGAAGTAAGCGCAGGGGGCGGCCAGGCCCGCCAAATCACGACATCCGCTGGCTATCACGCCCACCCAGCCTGGTCGCCCGCCGGCGACAAGATTGCCTTCATCCGCGGAGCCGCGCCGCGCGGGCCGACACTCAACATATCCGGCGCCCTGCGAGTCGTCGATGTTGCGAGCGGCCGCGAAACACCCATCAAGACCCCCTATCCCACCGCGGGCACGGTCTCCTGGGCGCCGGACGCCTCCCGGCTGGTCGTTGGATTGTCAGCGCCCGGCTCGCCCTCGCAGCTCCACCAAATAGACGCGGGCACCGGAGAGGTCACCGCTCTTCAGCGGCGCGCGCGCACTGGACGCTGGATCGCGGCGTCGTGGAATCCCAAACGGGACGAAATCTTCTACGCCACTCTGCTGCGCGGCGAGCCTCAGGTTTTCTCCATGCCCTCGTCCGCCCAGGGATCCATCATCCAGATGCCGCTCACCAGATATCGGCCCGAGCATGTCGCCATTGTCGGTGATGTCTCGGCTCTTCCCGATGGCTCGGGCGTCATCTATTCCGCGGTCGAGGTCAACGGTAAGGGGGACTACGACCTTTTTCGGATCTCGCGGCAAGGCGGTCCCTGGATGGCGCTGACCAGCACGAGCCGCGATGAACTCAGTCCCGCGGTTTCCCCCGACGGAACTCGCATCGCCCATGTGTCGAATCACCTGGGAAATCTCGACCTTTTCACCATGCCCGTCGCCGGTGGCGAGAAGAAGCATGTCCGCCTCACGGAACTGAAATTCCGCGGACCGTCGGGAAAAATCCGCGTGAAGATTCTCGATGAGCTGGGCAACCCCACCCCGGCCCGTCTCTACGTCCGCGCCTCTGACGGTAAAGCCTACTGCCCGCCCGGCGAACAGATCTTCTACTACCGTCTCACGCCGGGCGGGGACCGCGAAGGATTTTTCATCGCGAGCGGAGATGACGCTTTTCCCGCACCGGCGGGCGATCTGAAGTTCACCGCGCTCAAGGGCGTGGAATACAAGATCGCCGAGCGGCGGATCGAGGTCTTGCCAAACCGGATCACCGAGGTCGTCATCACGCTGGAGCGCTGGACTAACTGGGCGCAGCGCGGCTGGTACACGGGCGAAAATCATTTCCACGCCAACTATAACGGCAGCTACTATCAGCGGCCGAAACAGTCGCTCGCCTGGCTGCGGGCCGAGGACCTCAACACCGCGAACATGATCGTCGCCAACTCCAGCGGCGCGTTTATCCACGACAAGGAGTTCTTTACCGGCGCGGTCCATTCGCTCTCGACTGCTCGCTACAAGCTCTACTGGGGCGAGGAATACCGCAACAGCGACCCGCTCGGCCACATGGGCTTCTTGAACCTCAAGAAGCTCGTTCCGCCGTTCTTCACAAGCGTCGTGGGCAGCAACTCGCCTTACGATTTTCCGCTCAACACCATGGCCGCCATTGAGGCGCGCCGCCAGGGCGGACTCGTTACTTATATGCACCCGGTCAGTCGAGGCGTACGCGATGTCTTCGACACCTCGCTCGGAGCCAAGGAAAGCCCCGTCACCGCCGCGCTGGGCGCGCTCGATGCCTTCGATGTTCTTCCCTTCGGCGAATCCGCCTACGACATGTGGTACACGCTCTTGAACGCCGGATTCAAGATCTCGCCCGGAGCCGGCACCGATTGCTTCACCAATTGGCGCGGTATCAACCGCATCCCCGGCGGAGCCCGGCAATATGTCCAGGTCGGCTCGGCAATGGATTGGAATCGCTGGATCGAGCGCTATCGCCAAGGCCGCGCCTTTGTCACCAACGGCCCCTTGATCGATTTCTCTGTCAACGGGCAGCCGATGGGCGCCGAGATCCCGGTCAGCTCCGGCAGCCCCTACCGCGCGCGTCTGGCGGCGGAAATCACCTCCCGCGTGCCGCTAGCGCGCATTGCGTTCATCGAAAACGGCGTGCCGATCGAAACCAGAATCGTCAACAGCGCCTCAAGAACCCTGCGCCTGGAGAAGGACGTCGAGGTCCGCCGAAGCAGTTGGTTCGCCGTGCGAGTCAGCGGCATTCCCACCCGGGGCATTCCCGATGATCACGTCCCCCGAGCCCACTCGGGCCCGATCTACATCCGCGTGGATGGCCAACCGGCGCTGCGCCGGCGGGATCTGGAAACGCTGCTGCGCTGGGTCGAGCGCCTCTGGGCGTATCTCGAAGAGCGCGACAACTTCGGTCCCGGAGACAACCGCCGGCGCGCAAGACAGATGATCGACAAGGCCCGCGAACACTACCTGCGAAAGCTCGCTCGGCTCGGCTAGGCCCGCTTTTCTCGCCACGTGCCCCGGCGAAGTGGAGGGGCGAAGTGTGTGAGAGGCGCGCCCGCTTACGGCTCTCGCCGCCCCGCGGCGGCTTGCTTTCTCGCAGTCTCGCGATGAAGCCGCGAAACTTCATCGGCCATCGCGACGCTTCGCCCCCTCGGGCCGCTGCCGGCGGCAAGATTCTGAAATCATCACTTTGCGCCGTAAAGTAATGAGACAATCTTAATGTCGGTTGTGTCTGGTTCGCGGTCGCCACTGCCCGGTTGGCGGGCAGCCCGCGTCGCGCCGAAAACCGGTCGAGACAGATTCATGACCCCATTTCGCGATATTCCCATTCAGCGGAAGCTGACGATGGTCATTATGGCGACGACCACAGTCGCCTTGCTGCTCGTCTTTCTCGTGCTGGCCTGGCTCATGAGCTGGCAGCAATATCATGAGTCGGAAAGCGACCTGATTACACTGGCCGAAATGATCGGCGAAAATGCCTCGGCCGCGCTGGAGGCCGATGACCGACAGGCCGCCAGAGAAGCGCTTTGGGTCTTGCGGGCCGACAGCCGAATCCTCGAAGCGCTCATCTACGACAGGAACGGAGAGCCGTTCTCGGTCCATTTCACCGAAGGCCAAAATAGCGAGTCCATCGAATTGCCCGAACAACCCAAGGCCGACGGGGTCAGCAAGATTGGCAATAGTCTTCTGCTGTTTCACCCGCTTCTGCTGGACGGACAACGCGTCGGCACCATCTATCTCCGGGGAGACCTCGTCGAACTACGGGCGCGCATCCGTATCCAACTAGTGGTCATTGGAGCCGTTCTGCTGGTTTCTCTCATTGCCGCTCTGATCTTCTCCTACAGAATGCAGAAAATCATTTCCAGGCCGATTCTTTCCCTCGCCCACCGAGCGCGTCTGGTCTCAGCCAACAAGGACTACTCGGTCCGCGCCCAAAAGGACGGCAATGACGAGATCGGCGTTCTAATCGATGCGTTCAATGAAATGCTCGCCCAGGTCCAGGACCGCGATCGCTACTTGGAGGATCAGGTCGCCGAACGCACGGTCGAACTGGTCCAGGTCAATCAGCAACTGACCTCCGCTAAGGAAAAGGCCGAGGAAGGTACGCGTCTCAAGAGCGAGTTTCTCGCCAACATGAGTCACGAGATCCGCACACCGATGAACGTGATTATCGGCATGACGGAATTGACTCTCGAAACCGAGTTGCCCGGCCAGCAGAGGCACTATCTGACCATGGTCAAGAACTCCGCTGATTCCCTTCTGACCATGATCAATGACATTCTGGACATCTCCAAGATCGACGCTGGCAAGCTGGAACTCGATCCGGTTCCCTTCTGCCTCACGGAACTTCTCGACGAGGTCATCACAAGCCTCGCTCAGCGGGCGCGCGAGAAGGGCCTCGGTCTGCGGACCCGCATCCAGAGCGGCATCCCGGACGAGTTCGTCGGAGACTCTCTGCGTTTGACACAGATTGTCATGAACCTGGCTGGCAACGCGATCAAGTTCACCAAACAGGGAGAGATCACCATCACTGTGGAACTCGATCACCAGACCGAGACCGGCGTGCGGCTCCATTTCGTGGTCATCGATACGGGAATCGGCGTACCCGCCGATTGGCAGAAAGTCATCTTTGAGAGTTTCGTTCAGGCCGACGGGTCCATCACGCGGCGTTACGGCGGCACCGGTCTCGGGCTGTCGATCAGCAGCCAGCTCGTGTCACTGATGAACGGAAGGCTCTGGGTGGAAAGCGAGGAAGGTCTGGGGAGCAAATTTCATTTCACGGTTGAGATGCAGCGGCCCGGCCCCGAGAGCGGTTCATCCCAAAAGACGGTGTCTTTCGCGGGTCTGCGGGCCGTTGTCCTGCGACCGGATTCTGAGACGAAGAAGGTCCTCAGCTCGGCTTTCGGACGCTGGCAGATTCTCTCCTCGTTCGTCGACAGCGGAGAGGCCGCCGTCGAGACGCTCAAGTCGTCCGTGGAGGATCACATGCCTGTCGCGGTCCTGTTCCTCGACGCCGAACAGGAGGCCGGGCAGAGCTTCGCATGGACCGAACGAATCACGAACAATATCAGTCTTGCCGGCACGCTGGTCGTCCTGGTCGGCGACCCCGGCATTGAGGAAAGCCGCTGGCGGCATTGGGGAGTCTCGGCCTGCCTGGACAAGCCCGTTTCCGAGGGCAAACTTCTCGCCGTACTGTCGGAACTTCTCTCGTCGGAAGGTGAAGGAGAAGCGGGACCCGCGGCGGCCGGCTCGGCAGCCGCCAGGCTGATACCCAGCCGCAAGCTCAAGATTCTTCTCGCCGAAGACAAGATCCAGAACCAGATGCTGGTCGTGGCTCTGCTGGAACAGTGGGGACACGAAATTGACCTTGCCCGCGATGGTCGGGAAGCCGTCGAATCCTGCCGCCGCAATTCCTACGATGTCGTCCTCATGGACGTCCAGATGCCGCGCATGGGCGGCGTCGAGGCGACCGAAGCCATCCGCGGGCTGGAACAAGAAGACGGCTCCCGGCACACCCCGATCATCGCCGTCACCGCTCACGCCATGAAAGGAGACCGCGAACGCTGTCTCGACGCCGGTATGGATGACTATGTCACCAAGCCGATACGGCGCCAGGAACTCTTCGACGCCATCGAGCGTTCCGTCCTTTCCCGAGCCTCCGTCTGAGTGCCGGTCCCCCTGGAAACCCGCGGGCCTGGCCGGCCCCCGGCGGCGCTCGCAACGCGCCCGGCCCGCCTCCCGGCATAGGCTGCTAGGTTACGCTTCCTCGTCATGGCTCGTCTCCGGCGAGAACACACTTTCACCTCAAGTTTCCTTCCCGCTCGCCGATACGCTCAGAGAAGGTCTGCCTCCGGGGTCCCCCATTGGATCTAGCTACCATCATCGGAATCCTCCTCTCGATTGCCCTCGTGCTCGCCGCCATTATCATGGGTGGTTCGCCGATCATGTTCGTGAACGTTCCTTCGATGATGGTCGTCGTCGGAGGCACGCTCGGCGTCACGCTCATGCGCAATCCGATCGCCACGGTATTGGGAACCTTCGGCGTCATCACGAAGACGTTCACCACCAAGGTTCTCGTGCCCGAAGATCTGATCGCCCAAGTCATTACCCTGTCCCGGCAAGCGCGCAAGAACGGCATGCTGGCCCTGGAAAACACCGAAATTGAGTACGCCTTTATGAAAAAGGGCGTGGGGCTTGGAGTCGACGGAGTCGACCTCGATCAGATTCGGATGATTCTCGAAACCGACATCCGCGGCATGACCAGCCGGCACAAACGCGGCCAGGAGGTCCTGGAGGGCATGGGCGGGGCCGCCCCCGCCTTCGGCATGATCGGCACCCTGATCGGCCTAGTGCAGATGCTCGCCTCCATGGAAGACCCCTCGACGATCGGCCCGGCCATGGCCGTGGCCCTGCTGACCACCCTCTACGGCGCCCTGATCGCGAATGTCTTCTGCCTCCCGCTCGCCGACAAACTGAAGGTGCGCTCCCAGGAGGAGGTTCTCAATATGTCGATCTGTCTCGAAGGCGTTATCAGCATGGTTTCGGGCGATAACCCCAGCCAGATCGACCAGAAACTGAAGTCCTTCCTCAGGCCCAAGCGGCACGAAGAGAAGTCCAAGGCCGCGTGATGGATCCCGAATGCAAAGAGTGCAAACCGGGGGCCCCGGCATGGGTGGTCACCTTCGCCGACCTGATGTCGCTGCTGCTGACCTTCTTCGTGCTCCTGCTCTCGTTCTCGAACACCGAAATCATCAAGTTTCGCACCATGGCCGGCTCGGTCCGAAACGCCCTCGGGATGAAGTCGGAGTTCGATATCTCCGACATCCCCACCGGCAGCAAACTGCTTCCTTACGAAGACCCCAGAGAGGGCGACGGAAAACTAGAACAGGAAGAGAAAGAGGAAATGGCCGAGAAGCTGAACGAGGCTCTCCAAGAGGCGGGCTTGCAGGACCAGGGTTCGGTCAAGGTCACCGAGCAGGGCGTCGTTTTGCAACTCAGCGGCGATGTTCTTTTCGAGTCAGGAAAGGCCGGCATTAACCCCAAGCTGATCCCCTATCTCGATGATCTGGCGAAATTCATCAGTACCATGCCCCACTCAGTAGATGTCATGGGACATACCGACGACGTCCCCATCGCGACTCTCCTCTACCCGAGCAATTGGGAATTGTCGGCCGCTCGGGCCGGCCAGACGGTGCGCTTCCTGTCCGAAAGACAGGTAGCCGCCTCGCGCCTGCGGGCCATTGGGCACGCTCATACCGTGCCCCTCGCATCCAACGATACCGCCTTCGGGCGGGCCCGCAATCGCCGCGTCGAGTTCCTCTTCCTCACCAAGCCCGAAGCGAAATCGATCCTCACCGTGGATCTCGACTCTCTCAAGACCAACAACCAGCTCACCGGAGGCTCTCGTGAGTAAGAAGCTCATGCTCATCATCGCCGCGGCCGTCGTGCTGCTTTGCGGCGCCGGCGCCGGGGCCTATTTCTACTTCGATTCTTCCGGCGAGGAGCAACAACCCCAGGAACCACCCGTGGGTATGATGGACATGGATACGTTCCTAACCAATATCAACGACAAGGCCGGCCGGCGCCACGCGCGACTTCAGATCAAGCTCGTCATTGTTCCGCTGGAAAAAGTCGCCGAAATCCAGGCCGATGCCCTCCTCATGGCCCGCCTTCGGGACCGCGTTATCACTCTCCTGACCTCCAAGACCTTCCAAGAGCTGAGCGGCGCCGAGGGCAAGGAAACCTTCCGTGAATCCATCCGCGAACGGCTCGCTCCGCTGCTCGAAGACACCGAAATCAAAGAAGTCCTTTTCGCGGATTTCGTCGTCCAGTAGCCCAGCCCGGTAACACAGCCCCAGTGGCGCGGCTCCTATGGCGAGTTGAGGTAGCTGATCAGGTCGTCCATGTCGCGCCCGCTCAGAGTCGGCCACCGAACCCGCTTTTCTCACCACGTGGCGAAGCGAAGTGCGTGAGAGGCCCGTCAGTACGAGGCGCGCGCCGCTTGACGAGCGCAGGCGTACTTGAGAGTACGTTGAGCACGGCGAGCAAGCGCAACGAAGGAATGGCGGGCGTATCGCGTGCTTCGGTCGTCAGGTGGTGAGAAATGCGGGTCAATGCCGCGCCTCTTCATTTCTTCCAGCATCGCGGGACCATGACGCCAAACCGCGGCGGCCAGCCCCAGCGGCAGGAAGGCGCGGCCGGACCGGCGCAGGGATGGCGCCGGCGAATCGGCCCGGCCATGGCAGGAGCCGCATCCCTTCGACGCGAAAAGCCTCTTCCCGCGCCGCCGGTTGCCTTCCGTCTCGAAATAATGCCGCGCAAAGAGATAAGCCACAAGCTCCGCCATCTCTTCGTCCTGCAACGATTCCATCTCCATCCCGAGCTTCCTCGCCCGGCGCGCCATATCCGGCCGGTGGTTCCACATCGAAACGGCCAGCTCGGTCAGCGTGGTTTTGGGGCGTGAACCTTCCAGCAGATGGATCTTCTCGTCCGCATCCCCGCCTAGCGTGTGGCAGGACGAGCAGTGACGGTGTTTGAAAACATCCTCGCCGGCCGAAACCCGCCCGAGACCCAGCGTCGGCTCGGGCGGCTGCCCCGCGGGGAGGTTCTGGAGATACACCAGCAGATCCACCATTTCCTGGACGCTGAAACGGGGCCAGTCAATCCCTTTTTGCCGCAGTTCCTCGCCCATTCCCGCCCCGTGATTCCACATATTCTGGGTCCACAGCAGCGGATCGCCCAACGAGGGCCATTGCGACACCGGCGGCCCGATCGCGCTAGCAAGCGCACTGGGAGCGCCGGCCAAAGCATGGCAGCGAAAACAACTCTTCTTCATGAAGACATCTTTTCCGCGGGCGGCGTCCCCGGGCGGGTCGAAATACCGCAGCGAGTAGAAATACGCGTAGAGGTCGCTGACCTCTCTCGGCGAGAGCCGCGGAACCGGGAATTTCCGCCGCGCCATGGCGAGAGCTGCCCAAGCGCTTCGGCCCCTGCCGTGATGGCCCCTTTCCCGAGGACTACGAGTTATGGTTGCGCTGGATGGAGATGGGTGTTCGCATGGCCAAACTCGAGGAGACGCTGCTCGAATGGCGGGACCGGCACGGCCGTCTCACGCGCACCGATCCGCGCTATTCCGTCGATGCGTTTTACCAAACCAAAGCGCCCTATCTCTGCCGCTGGCTCGAACGTCACAACCCCCATCATCCGGCGGTGATCGTGTGGGGGTCGGGACGCACGTCCCGCCAGCGCCTGCGCTTTCTGACCAGTCTGGGCATCCGCGTGGAAGCTTTTGTCGATATCGACCCGCGCAAAGTGGGCCACAGCATCGGCGGGGCCGAAGTGATCTGGCCAGACGCCCTGCCCGCTCCTGGACGCTGCTTCGTGCTGGGGTGGGTGGCGTCCCGCGGTGCGCGGGAAGATATCGAGCGGGAACTGCACAAGCGAGGTTTCCGCCGTGGGATCGACTACCTGGCGTGCGCCTAGCCCGAGGGGGGGAACCGACTGGCCGTCGCGCAGCATAACGCCACTCCGCCGCGACCGCTCACGAACGGTGTCGATACAGCCGACCCGTAGCGCGGATCTCGGTTTTGAGATCCGCGGCTTTTCCTCACAGTTCGGGACCTGGAAGGTGTGAAAAAATCGGGAACGCCAGAAAGCGCTGACGAAACCCTCTCTGATTCGCAAGGACTTAGGCGATGCGCGGTTGACTGTCCAGCATTTTCTCACACCTTCCAGGTCCCTAATTTTTTGGCCTCGTCTCAGGCGTGCACCCGCGGTTTTGCTAGATTATTCAGCTTCAATCGGCGTACTACCCTCTCGGTAACGGTAGCGGCCGTCTGGTCAAGCAGGCCCGCTACTACTGGTTGCCGCTGGCCGAGGGGCATCTGAAGCGCCGGCTGTTCGGTGACATGCTGCACAGGATCTGGGCGCTGCCGCTGCCGGGCGGGTAGCCTTGCCCGGGCGAGGATCAACAGTTTTCGGTTCCAAAAAACAGTCCCAGAGGAAGCCGTGTCGGCCGGAGCGCCCCTCAGCCCGCTCAATCAACGTCTGTGAGCGGACAGACGAGCCCTGGCGCCTGCCGGCGGAGGTGATGTGCAGGGTTCCTTATGAAAAGACCTGGTATTCGGGGCAGTGTGGGTGTATACTGTGGCCGTGCCAGGACCAAAATGGAAATCCTGGTTTAGTCGGTATTTCCAGCTTTCCTGGCTGGATCCCGATGAAATTCCGCAAGTCTACAGTAAGAGGATGCCTGGAGCCCAAGTGCCCCGGGTTCCTAGAAGGAGGTGCGGTTTATGTCACGCGACGATGCTCCGTCGACCGAGCACAAGAAAGTATTCTGGAATCGACCCCTCGTTCGCGGGGTAATGATTGGTGCGGGAAGCATGTTGCTCGCAAGTGTGATTATCTTCGTCGCCACCAAGGTCTACTCGAAAGGCGAACTCGTGCTTACACACAATGACATTGACGTTAAAGCGTCTGAAATCAGCGCGCTTGTAAAGGTGCACGCTGATTCACTTGAGAAATTCCAGAGGACCATGGACACGGCGGTTCAAGAGCTGGAACGTGTGCGCCGCGATTCTTTGGCGAAGAAGCTCACTGGGAAGGTTTCCCGTGAAATAGGAGGTAGTCGACAGGGGGAAAACCGAATCTACGTCAACACAAATAGTGATGCGCGCATCTTTAAGTTTGATGAGGTCGTAGAAATCAAAGGTCTGGAGAAGACGATTCGCGCCGTGGTTAAAGGCGAAATCACGAATCCGAACCAGAACATCCTGTGCAAGATGAATGGCGACACTGCCGAGGAACTAGGTGTTAGCAAAAAAGCGGGTATTGCTGAAGTAACAATTAGCCGCCTTCTTGCCGAAACACTAGACGAGCATCTGGGACGGCTACATCGCTAATCTCACGTTATCGATCTCGAACATTCGAAAGTCGGCGAAAGTCGGAAGTCGGGGGCTTTCGAGGACGGCTTTCGGGGGCGGGGGACGGCTTTCGGGGACAGGAAGCTGTGAAAAAATCAAGTTGCCGCAAAATCCAGTGCGGCAAACAAAGGGTTGAGCTCGGCGAAAAAAGGTCGAAAGGCAATTAATTCACAGCTTCCAGGAAGCTGTGAAAAAATGCTGGGACAGCCAGCCGCGCATCACCTAAGTCCTTTCGAATCAGAGAGCGTTTCGCCGGCGCTTGTGGCAGTCCCGATTTTTTCACACCTTCCAGAGCCCGAAAGCAGCCTTGAATGGACGGCCCGGAACCCAGAAATCAGGACCCCGCCGCAGCCGAGGCCTGAGCTTTCCGCCCTGGCTTTTCGATCTGCAACCGCCGTCCAAACTGCCGTTCGTCTCGCCCCAGAAAAGCTTCATTTCCAAGAGGTAAGCCCGGATAAGTTGCCGCACGAACCACGCGACAACTCTCCTCAGCCAACAAACGCTCCAACAGGTCCACCCAGCGTTCGTGGCCGGGTATTTGCCGCCACAGATCCATGCCCAGCAAGCCCCGGCTATCTCGACCCTCCGCGTGCGCAACGGCGCTCGACCACCGATACGCCGGCGCATCTCCCACCCATCCCGCCCGCACCGGATGCAAGTCCACATAGGCCAGTGCCCTCGTCCGATGGTCCCGCTCCAGCACGCAGGAGAAAAACCGCCCTTGCCCAAGATGTCCGCTGCACGAGTATTGCCGATGGAACCGCTGCGCCCACCGCGAGCGACAGCGTTGCAGGCCACGCGCAAAGGCGTCCGGGCGCTCTGGCAGGGCCACCAAATGAACGTGATTCGTCATCAGGCGCCAGCCAAGCCGCCGGATTCGCAGCGGGCGCTGTCCTCGGCCAGCGCCTCCAGATACTGCCGCCGGTCTTCGCCGACCACGAAGATGTCTTGTCGATTATTGCCCCGTCGGGTAATGTAATGCGGAACGCCCACCGCGACCACACGGGCCGCCCTCGGCATAAATGCAGCCCCATTATGACACACTACAATCTGAATTCGGGCTCGAATTCGGGCTCTGCCCCCGATTGCCCCGATTGCCAAGGACACGTTCTACGACACGCAAACCCGCGCCTTTGGAACCAAGCCTGAGGACCCGAACTAAACAAAACCGGCAGTTTGGTCAGTGGCCGCCGCGGGCTTTCAAAGGCCTAAAGTTGATTGGGGAGCTGAGAGGGACAAAACGACTGAATCACTTCAGCCCAGCTAGCGACAGGAACTCTTGTACAACTGTCTCCAGGTCAGAGGCCAACCGATCGATTTGAACCCGTTGTGCGTTGAATCGGCGGTCGTGAGCAGATCTGTCACCCAGATCCTTCAGCCTAGGCAGCAACCGCTTGCACTTCCTACCGAGGTTCCAGGCTGGTTCGTTCAGCGTCAATGGCACTAGTTCCTTCAGGTGGAAAAAGTTTCCGTTCATGTCCTTTATCTTGTGATCGATTCGGTGATGCTCAAATGCCTCGAGATGGGTATTCACTTGACTCAGGTATTTTGAAATGGCCCCTACATGTTGTGGTTGT
The DNA here is from genome assembly GCA_965238045.1 of Bryobacterales bacterium. GTDB lineage: Bacteria > Acidobacteriota > Terriglobia > Bryobacterales > UBA6623 > CBDEGU01. The sequence continues at coordinate 423,122 of CBDEGU010000010.1, forward strand.
CCGTAGCGCGTGTTGCGGTGCCTCCGACCAGCGACTTGTAGGGCGCCGGTTGGACGGCGACGGCCTGCTGAACCAGGCGGTAGAAGAGCTTGCCTCGGCTTCTGGACTTGCGGCGGTTGAAGCGGAAGGTGAATTCGTCGAGGTAGTAGTCGAGATGCTCGTGGCTGACGGCTCCTTGATGCGTACCCAGTATCCAACGCTTCAGTAACGACACCACGCGATGCACGCGGGGGAGCAGTTGAGAGGCTCGTGCCGGTTGCCCGTCCAGGTAGCTCACCTCGTGGCGATAGCCGTCGCTTTCGAGTGGCTCGTATCCCAGCCAGCCGTCCGTGTGGACCACGCTGCCGGGTTCGACCGACTCGCCGACGAAGGCCATCAAGCTGTCCCCAGAGGCGTTCGGAATCGTGCGCATCCGAACTCGTCCGATGCCGGCGCCATCTTCCTCGGCCGCTACTACAATCAGCGCTTTCGCGTCGGTTTGGCGGCCCCGCACGCCCTCCTCCAGGGCTCCTAAGTAAGTCTCGTCAACCTCAACGCGCCCGCTGAGGCGATCACGTCCGGGCCGCACCATAGCGCGCCGAAGCTTGTGCAACCAAGTCCAGGCCGTCTTGTAGCTGCCCAGGCCCAACACCCGCTGCAATCCCAATGCACTCGCCCCGTTCTTCTGGCTGGTGAGCCACCACATTGCTCGAAACCAACTCTGGAGCGGCTTGCGGGTGTCTTGAAAGATTGTGCCTGCTGTCGCCGAAGCTTGATGCCCGCAGCTTGCACACTGCAGCAGCACCGTGCGCACCGCCCAGGTTTTGTCATGCCCGCATCGCGGACAACGAAAACCCTCCGGCCAGCGGAGTTGACACAGATACTCCCGACAGGCCTGCTCGCTAGCGAAACGCGCCTCGAACTCGGCCAAATTCCGGGGATAATCTTCCATCGCCCAAGATCCTACATCTTGGGGTCACCTGAGTCAAGTAAATACCCATCTGCCTCGATTATGAGTGTTTCAAGGAGACGCCGGGCCATGACAGCGCAAGCGTCGTAGCAGGTAGCGACGTACGAACCATTGATCTGGTGAACGACTTTCTCGATGTAGCCTCGCGTGCCCTTGACCAACGAAAAGGGCATCGGGGGAGATCGGGGGATCGGAGATCGGGAGATCGGGAGATCGGGGAGATCGGGGAGATCGGGGAGATCGGGGGAGATCGGGGAGATCGGGGGAGATCGGGGGGAGATCGGGGACAGCTCCCGAACTCCCTTTAGGCGAGGTCGGAGGGAAAAGGAGAGGGAGCCCTTTTCGGACAGAAAATACTGACAAGTCATGATAAATCAGCGCAGTACAGTATTTCTTGGCCGCCGCCAACACCCGCGTCACGGGGGCATAACGAGGGGTTCGGGAGCTGTCCCCGATCTCCCCCGATCTCCCGATCTCCCCTGATCTCCCCCCCCGATCTCCCCGAGTCTGACATGGTGCATGTTGTGGTCCTCCTGGGCGCGGGTTTCGAGCCGACCGCTCGCCGTGGCCGGGCTCAACGATCATCCCGTCCACAAGAACCCGCTTACCGCCGGTCCGTATAGATTGAAGTAGTTTAGTGCAATAATGGCATTGTGCTGCAGGAGGATACCAAATGAAGCTATTCCTTAGTTACTTCAACACAGAGGAGCCGGAGGCGGAAGACATTAAGGATCACCTTCAAGCCGCTTTCGGGAAGGACAAAATAGAGATTTTCATGGCCTCAAGCTGGGAATCGCTCGCACCTGGTGACGCTTGGGAGGCAAAGCTGGTCGAAGCCATCGAAAGCGCAGCCGGCCTACTGGTATTGATGAGTGTGGACGCTCTAGGCCGACCGTGGCTGAATTTCGAAATAGGAGTTGCCTGGGCGAAGAAGGCTCGCATCTTGTTTTTGTGTCACAAGGGCCTCACTCCGGTCGGTTTGCCTCGACCCTACAGTAGTCTGCAAGCTGTTGACCTAAACGGCATCGGCTCTGATGCGCGACTCGACAAGGTAGCAGAAGCTGTTGCCGCCTCATTTGGCCTAAGACGTCCAGAGGCATCCCCGGCCAGGCCGGCCACTGTGCCTGCCGAGCCAGGTAGCTTCAACTCGACGTATAGGGGTTGGAGCCTCCGGCCGGTCGGACACATCGGCGAAACGGCAACTGCGGAATTCCTGGTGGGAACAGTTAGTCCATCGCGAACCGACCGCGCCAAAGCAGCCGATCTTCAACCGGGAGAGACACTCTATATCCGTCTCTTCCTCGGTCAAACCACAGAAAGCTCGTACGTGCCAGCCATGGTAGCGGGCGAAAACGCAAGATTCTTCGAACGTGTTAAGCGAGATACCGTCCGCATCAGGGCTACGCTCCGAATCGCTGCTGCTTTTGAGGAAGAGGACCGTATCACACCCTTGATCGTCATCGACTCATACGAGATTTTGTAAAACATCTCCGCTGAGGGGGGAAACGAGGGAAAACGAGGAAACGAGGGGAGATCGGGGGGGATCGGGGACGAGTTCGAGGAGTTCGAGGGACAGGCACCGTAACTCCGGGGAGTTCGAGGGACAGGCACCCTAACTCCGCAGAAGTCTCGATGACTCAGCACTTTACATTTTCATCTAATCTAGGGACAGGCACCCTAACTCTCGCCGCACGAACGGCAGTGAGTCACAGAGCACGAGTCATCGATTCAGCAGGGGCACAAAAAGGCCGGCCGCCCCGAAGCGAAGGTTTTCCGTTCGGCCGCGGGCCGAGGGACCGGTTCCCCATACCCTGCTCACGAGATAACAAAATATCTAAGCGACGCCCTCACAACAACATCCACCGGCCAGCCCCCGCCAACCCCAACCACCTGCGGTAAGCTGGATACGAACATCCAGAATGCGAATACCCAGTGCCAGCCAGCCCAGCGCCAGAATGCTCATATACGAAGATATACTGCACCGGCCAGCCGTGCGTCACCGCCCCAGTGCCCGGCCAACAAGCAACTCAGCACGACCAGCAAAACAAAACATACCAAACAGACCCGACCTCGCCGAACCCACGCAAAATCAGCACTTTACAACCCAGTCCCGATCCCGCCCCCAGCAGCGTCACCGAAATACCGGGGCGTGGCATGGCGCCCGACCCAGCCGACCCCGCGGAACCGAACTACCGCCGCCTCTCCCCCAAGAAGCCCCACTCAGCCAAATTCGCCAAACCGGTGTACCAAACAAACCCAATTCCCGCCCCCAGCGACGACGCAATCGCCCGCGCCACCCGTCGCCCGCCACCGCCCGTCACCCAAGAACCCCAACCCAGCCCAAATCGCCGAAAATCGAACTACCAAACAGACCCAATTCCCAAAACCCAATCCAGATCCACATCTTACGGCCACCCACCCCTGACCGAATCACAGATCTCCCCAGCGCAGCGGCAATCGAAAACCACCGTTGCGCGGAGCTCGAAGAGACCCGCGGCTTTTCCTGGCCTGCCGGGCTATTAATCCCCCAATCTCCCGCGCCCGCCAAGCTCCGTAGGAGCGACACATCGAACAGCCTGGGGCGTGAGCCCCAGGACCACAGGCCGAAAACAGTCAGCCCCGGCAGGGGCGGCACACCCCCCTTCACCACAAATACCGCTCATCGGGTCGCGGAATCCCCCGCTGGAATCCCCCGCTGGAATCCCCGGTACCGAAACCCCAAATCCCCCGACCCCCCCTGTCACGAGATTCCGCCCCCACCAAATCAACAACATACGCCAAAAACACCCCAAAACACTTGACACCCCATGCTAGCCTATACCCGTAACGACCGGAAAGGATAGATCACCGCGATCCCCCGACCGTTTCCTGGCCAGGACAGAAAGCTCGCTCAGCGGTTCATCGCCTCCTCGAATCACAGAGGAGAGGGTGACCGCCAAGGCGGGTCTTGGGACGGCTCTCGAAAGTGGACATCCACCGCGAAGGGCTACGAGCGCGGTCGTGCACCATCGCCGCGCGAGATAATGGGCGGCAAGACCGCGCCAGAGAACCCTTCGCCCGGAACCGCCTGCAACTTCCGGCTGGGGCGGCTCGCCGGGATCACATAGTCGGAACGAGAGGCGTCTCTCACTTTTTTAAAATTTTTGAATTCAAAAAAGAAGCACCACGAAGAACGAAGCTAGCCAGTCCAGCCAGTCGGCAACCGCAGCCAGCAACCGCAGCCAGCAACCGCAGTCAGCAACCCCAGCCAGCCGGCAACCCATCCGCCAGACCATGCAGCGGCGCCCGAGGGCGAGACACCGTCGAGCCCCTCAACCCGCCCGCAGTCGTCCAACTATCCGAAAATCCGGGCAAATCCGGACAAAACGCCGCCACCGAACCCACGCCCAAAATCCAGCCGCACCGCCGCGCAGCCCCCAAAACCCCGCGCCGCCCCACCACCCGAACATCGCGACGCGATAAAAAACCCAAAAAATCCCGAAAATCCGGGCATAACCGGGTCCGATTCACCACGCAACGATGGGCGATTTCACCCACAACTGTCTCAACTGCCCCGCATCGCCCCCCGCCACGCGGCTGAACGCGGACGAGCCTGCTCGCGTTGCCGTCCGGCACGCCGCTTGGTTGCCGTGGCAAGTCGCGCACGTAGGCGCCGAGAGGTCAGCGCGCTCGGAGACCGCTTGCCAGTGCACCGAGCGGCGGTAGTCGTCCATCTGGTCCGTAGCGATGCCGTAGTCTTTCATGTACTCAGCGTCGGAATGACAGCGGGAACAGGTCGCCGGAAGGTTCTTCGGGTAGGTCGGCGCAAGAGGGTGCCGCACCTCACGGATGCCGTGCACGCCGTGGCAGTCGACGCAGCCGGCGACACGCCGGTCGCCCTTCGCGAGCCGCTGGCCATGCACCGACGTCTTGTAGTGGTCCAGCTGGTCGGTGCGCTGGCCGGTGTCGAACCTGCGCATCAGCACCGGATCACTGTGACAGCGGGCGCACATTTCGGGAATGTCAAGGCGGTCGGGCTTCCCCAGAAAGCCCTTCTCCCTGCTCATGGACTCCTCCGGATCATAGGTCGCCGGGTCGCCCCCGTGGCAGGCGGCGCACGAGAACCCGCTGGCGCGATGGATGTCATCGGCGAAATTCCGCGCCGGCGCCCCCAGCTTGTCGTCGAGATTCAGATGACACTCCAGACAACTATCGGCCGGCGCTTCCTCGGAGAGCTGCGCCCACCCAACGGCGGAAAACGCCAGCAGAGCCGCGCTGAACCGGATCCCCGTCATCGCCAGTACCATCATCCCCAGTACCCCAGAGCGGTGAAGACCGCCATGTAAGCCACCAGCACAACGCCGACGCCGGCGACGGCCAGACGATGCCGTTCGGCCGCCCGCGATTGCGCCCAAAACGGAACCAGAACCCAGAAGATGATACCGGCCGTCAAGGCCAGAATTCCCAGGATTTCTCCTTCGAAAATCCACACTTTGCCTGGGATCAGTTTGAGCGTGTAAAACACAGCCAGGAAGTACCACTCCGGGCGAATCCCCGCCGCGCGGAAGCGAAGGCATCGGCCTTCTCACCGAGTTCCCACGGAAAGATCGCCGCCAGCGCGCCGAGAACCGCCAGCGCGCCATACCAGGCCATCAGTTCGCGCAGCGCAAAGTGGGGAAAAAACGGCATCGTCCTTTGGTTCGGCTTGTTGGCGGGAGAGCTGATCCCCCATTTCTGCACCATCGCCAGATGGAACAACAGCAGCAGTGTGGTGATGCCCGGCAACACCGCCACGTGCAGCCCGAAGAACCTGGTCAGCGTCGCGCCGGTAACCTCTTCTCCTCCGCGCAGCAACTCGAGCACAAACGGCCCAACGAAAGGCAGCGAGCCAGCCATGTCGGTTCCGACCTTGGTGGCGAAGAACGAGAGCGAATTCCAAGGCAGCAGATACCCGCTGAAACCGAATCCCAGCACGAGAAACAGGAGCATCATTCCGCTCAGCCAGGTCAGCTCCCTGGGCTTGCGATAGGCCCCCAGAAAGAACGCGCTGAACATGTGAATCAGGGCGGTGAGAACCATCAGGTTCGCCGACCAGCTATGGACCGAACGCACCAGCCAGCCAAACTCCACCTGCGTCATGATGAACTGCACGCTCTCGAACGCCTCCGCCGCCGTCGGACGATAGTAGAGCAGCAGCAGGATGCCGGTCAGCACCTGAATCACAAACAAAAAGAGCGTGATGCCGCCGAAGTAGTACCAAATCGTCGACGAGTGTACCGGGACGGTTTTCTTGGCCAGAAAGCCGCGTATGCTTTCAAAACCGGTTCGATCCGACAGCCAGTCCAGCCAGCCCCAGTCCGTCCTCATCGTCTTCTCACCCGGCCCGTGTTACGACGACATCGTCGCCGCGAAGATTCACCGTAAACAGCTCCAAGGGCCGCGGCGGCGGCCCGGCGGCGACCTGACCGTTCAGATCAAAGAGCCCGTTGTGGCAGGCACACCAGATCCGCTGGTCGCCGGGCCGGTACTGCACCGTACAGTTCAAATGGGTGCATACGGCGAGAAAAGCTCTCCACTCGCCGTCTTCGGTGCGAATCAGCAGGCCCGGACGATTACCGAACTTGAAAATCCGTCCCGTGTTGGGAGGAAAGTCGGCAATCTGGCCGGCAACCACTTCCGAGGCGCTAGACTCGGCGACCGCCGGCGGCATCATGAATCTCACCGCTGGATAGAGAAAAGAAACGATCGACGCGGCGAAGCCCGTACCGAGAATCGCGCGAATCACGTTCCGGCGGCCATCCATCGAAGCCTCCGGCCTCCGCCCTGCTGAATCGTCCGTCATCAATCGGCCAGCCTTCTTCAGTGCAGCCTATCAAAAACCTTGAACCTGGCGTCCGCGCAATTCGCGGGCCGAAAACGGCCGAGCCGTCGTTGGCGCGAACTGCGTATCCGGCTTTGACATGGCGGCCACCTTCGCGCGGGCGGGCCTTCCTGGGCGATTTCACCCAAAACTGTCTCAACTGCCCCGCATCGCCCCCCGCTGCCACCCGGCTGAACGCGGACGAGGCCGCTCGCGCTGCCGTCCGGCACGCCGATTGCAAGATTACAGGCTTCGAGGTCAACCATGAAACAGCACGCCATGAAAGAGCACCCATCCCATAACGGTTTCCGGCCCAGACTGATTTTTTGGGAACTTACCACCGGCTGCAATTTGCGCTGCATTCATTGCCGTGCCTCGGCCAGCGAGTTGATGTCGCCCGATGATCTGACAACCAGCGAGGCGTTTGGGGTTGTCGACCAGATCGCCGAATACGCCCCCTTCATTCTCGTCCTCACCGGAGGCGAGCCCCTCTGGCGCACCGACGTGTTCGACATCGCCGACCGTGCCCGCGGCCGGGGCATTCGAGTCGCCCTCGCCACCAACAGAACCCTGGTCGACGACGCCATCGCCGATCGCATCGCCCGGACCGGCGTCGCCCGCGTGGCCATCAGCCTCGACGGAGCCGACGCCGCAACACACGATCGTTTCCGGGGACAGCCAGGAGCGTTTGACGCCGCCGTGGCCGGGTTTCAGCGGCTCAAGAGTCGCGGCGTCTCCATGCAAATCAATACGACCGTGTCCCAAAACAATGTGGACCAGCTTCCCAAGCTCTACCAGTTAGCGGAATCGCTCGGCGCCGATGCTTTCCACATTTTCTTGCTCGTTCCCGTCGGCTGCGGCCTGACGATTCAAGACGAGCAGAAAGTCTCCGCCGAGAAATACGAAGAAGTTCTCAATTGGTTCTACGACCGTACGCTGGAAAGCACCATGGACCTGAAAGCCACCTGTGCCCCTCACTACTTCCGGGTCATGCGGCAGCGCCGCGCCGAGGCACGGCGCCAGGGTCTGCCCGTCGGTCCTATGCCCTCCCGGCACGACGGGCAGTCGCCCCAGGGCGGCAGCACGGACGCCGAAGCCATGCGCGCCATGACGCGTGGTTGTCTGGCCGGCAGCGGCGTCTGCTTCATCTCTCATCTGGGCGAAGTCTACCCCTGCGGGTACCTGCCCGTTTCGGCGGGCAATGTGCGGCAACAGCGCGTCCATGACATCTGGGAAGACGCCGGCGTGTTTCAAACTCTGCGCGATGTGGGCAATCTCGAAGGTAAGTGCGGCTATTGCGAGTTCGATCGCGTCTGCATGGGATGCCGTGCCCGGGCCTACGGCGTGACGCACAACTACATGGCCGAAGAACCGTTCTGCATCTATCAGCCTTCCGAGGAGCGCAGACGGGCCGGCGCCTCGTTGTCGTGAACCCGCCGGACTCGCTCCGCGTTCTGTTAGGCAGCGCGTGAGGCGCCCGAGACGGCTGCCGGGCCAGGGACTTTCCGGCCGTAGTACTCCTCGATCACCTCAACAATCAGAGGGCGATAGGAGTTGAGCATGCACTGGTCGGTCCGCCGCCAGTCGCAGCTTCCGTCCTCATAGCGCGACTCGCAGTAGGCGCAAACATTGTCCCGAATGGACTGGATATAGGACTCCATCCGGTCGCTGCGGACCTTCAAGATCGCCTCCGTCACGGCGGGCAGCTTCTCCATCAAGGTACAGGCGCCCTCTTCCTCTTTGTCGCAAGTACCGTCTACATTCCGATCGATGCAGACCTCACAGACTTTCGCCCGCAGCAACAACTGGAGATTCCCTTGATCTGGGTGAATCATCCTCCACCCCCGCTCTGCTCGGTTGATCTTCTATCCAACCGAAACCTTGCACGCCGGCTTCCGTTCGGCCGGCGCGGCGGCGAATAAGCCGCGGGGCAGATCCGCCGGACCGGGATGGGGCCGGCGGTGTGCTTGATCTTGGAGACGTACTTGATCTCTGGAGCTTACTTGAGCAGGGAGGCTTACTTGATCTTTTCGTCTTTTTCGATCTTGCCGTCGCGCATGTGGATTACCCGGTGGGCGTGCATGGCGACCTCTAGTTCGTGCGTGACCACGATCAGAGTATTGCCCTGACGGTGGAGGTGATCGAACAGGCCCATGATTTCGCCCCCCGTCGCCGTGTCGAGATTGCCCGTCGGCTCGTCGGCCAGCAAAATCGAAGGATCGTTCACCAGCGCCCGCGCGATCGCCACGCGCTGCCGCTGGCCGCCGGAAAGCTCATTGGGCTTGTGATACATGCGGTCGAGCAGGTCCACCTTCTTGACGGCGATCTGAGCCGCGCTGCTGCGCTGCTCGGTCGAGACGCCGCTGTAGATCATCGGCAATTCCACGTTTTGAAGCGCCGTCAGCCGGGGCAACAGGTTAAAGGTCTGAAATACGAATCCGATCTCCTTGTTGCGAATGGAGGCCAGCTCGTCGTCATTCAGGCGGCTGACCAGGCGGCCGGCAATGTAGTAGTCGCCTCTGCTCGGCGTATCCAAGCAGCCGATCAGATTCATCAGCGTCGACTTTCCCGAGCCCGACGGCCCCATGATGGCCACGTATTCGCCCTCGGCGATCTCCACGCCGACTCCCGAGACCGCGTGAATCTCCTGGTCTCCCATGACGTAGGTCTTCCAAAGATCGAAGGTTCGAATGACGATGCCCCGCCGTCGCAACTCCTCCCCAATATCGTGCCTTTCCATCGTTGCCGTGCTCGTCATTCTCTCCGCCTTATTGTTTGCCGGGTTGTTCGCCGGCCTTGTTGTTTACCGCCGTTATTTGCCGTGCGGACCGCGGTTCCCGGCCCGTAATCTTAGTCGTTTCCGCGGCGGGCGCCACCTCGGACGCCAGACGCACCGTGACGGCCTGAATCGGAACCGCAAGCTCATTCGCGGATCGTGGTCGAACGGCAAGCCGTCATAGGAATGGACGATAATTCGCCGAATAGGTTTCCCGAACGCGGCGGAAAATTGGCCACCCGCAGGTCCTGACGATCGGGCTCCCCGCGCACTCACCATCGAGCGATCACATTTTCAGTCTATCAACCGAGAAACCGCCCTCCCGCCAGAATTCCCCTGCCAGAACTCCCCTGCCAAAATTCCCCCTATCAAAATTCACGGCCGAATCACTTCACGCGATCTCCATGCGCGCGCATCTCTCGCAGCGCCGCTTCGCCCGGCGCGCGCCAATCATCGAGCAGCCTCAGATTCTCTTCGAGTTGCGCGCGGTCTCCCGGCGCGCTCAGCGCCACCGTGACCGACGGATTCGTCAGGCAAAACCGGTAACACTCGGGCGCCGAGGGCGGACGAAAGCCCGGCGGATCCTCCGGCGTCGCCGCGAGCAGATCGCGCCAGCGAAGTCCGGTAAAGGTGACCACGGGCATCTCGCGCCGCCCGGTCGCCGGAAAGATGTCCTCTTCCGCGCCCCGGTGGGCGGCGTTATAGCGAATCATCAGCAGATCGATGTGATATTCCCCGGCGGGCGCCGGGGTTTTCGACCTCGTCCATCGGGCGGCCAGCTTGCGCTGGTGGCTGGTCAGCCCGATCAGCTTCAGCGCTCCGCCCTTCTTGTGCCGCGCCAGAGTCTCCCACGCCCCGCCCGGCGAGACGATCGTTTCCCATTCCCTTTCCGACTCGACATAGTAGAGCGTCGCCACATCGAGGTAGTCGGTCTTGAGCCGCGCGAGAATCGACGCCAGTTCGCGCTCGGCCTCGCTGGCGGTTCGTGCCTTGAACTGAACCGCCACCACCACATCCCGCCGCCGCGCGCCCAGCCCCGCGATCGCCGTCGAGAGTCCGTCCGGCCTGCCGCACCAATTCAAATAATTGAGTCCGCTCTCGATCGCGTGCTCGGCGTCTTCGGGCCGCAGGTGCGTGTTGCCGCGGGTCGCAAGCCCAAGACGGCAAACCTCCGGCAGACCGTCAGCGAGACGCACAGTTCTCTTCATGCCGTTCTCGCCATGACCTAGGAACCGCCGGCCCCGGCCCGTTCCTCATCCCACTCCGCAAACGTCCCACCCTCCCGCGCAAGCTGTTCGAGTAAGGGAGCGGGACGCCGCCAGTAGCCGTGCCGCTCCTTCAACTCCACTACCCGGTGATGGACCACCTCGAGACCCACCGTGTCGGCATACCACAGCGGACCTCCGCGATAAGCTGGAAATCCATACCCCTTCACGAAAATCATGTCGACATCGGCCGCGCGCAAGGCGATGCCTTCCTCCAGGATGCGCGCTCCTTCGTTGATCAGCGCATAGATCGTCCGCTCGACAATCTCGTCCGCCGTGATGCTCCGCTGCGGAACACCCGCTTCCCGAGCCAGCTCCCGCACCCGAGCCTGGATCTCGGAATCCTCTTCTCGCCTCCGATTCTGGCCATAGCGATACCAGCCCGCGCCGGTCTTCTGCCCATAGCGCCCCATCTCATACAGGCACTCCTCGACCAGCGGCTGCCTCGCGCCCTCGGGTTCGAGGTGTCGCGCCTGTTGGTGAATCCGCCAGCCCGTGTCGATACCCGCCAGGTCGTTCACTGCCAGCGGCCCCATCGCCATGCCGAAGTCCTCCAGCGCCTGGTCGATCTCGGCAATCCCGGCCCCCTCCTCGGCGAGGAAATGAGCCTCTCTCATATAGGGAAGGAACATGCGATTGCCCACGAAACCGTGACAATTTCCCACCACAACGCCGACCTTGCCCAGCCTCCGGGCCAGCGCCATCAAGGTCGCGATCACGTCTTTCGCCGTCTCCGAACCGCGCACCACTTCGAGAAGCCGCATGACATGGGCCGGACTGAAAAAATGAGCGCCAATCACACGAGACCAGTCAGCGGTCACCGCGGCGATCGCATCGATATCAAGCGTCGATGTATTGGTCGCCAAAATCGCATCCGGCTTAGTGACCTTGTCCAGCTCGCGGAATACGGTCTTCTTGAGATCAAGATTCTCAAACACAGCCTCGACGACGAGATCCGCTTCCTCAAAACCCTCATAGCTCTCCGTCATCTGAATCATCGACACGCGCTGGTCGGCAAAGTCCGCCGAATACCGTCCGCGCGCGACGGAGCGCTCATAGCTGGCCCGAATCCGCGCCCCGGCCTTCCGTAGCGCTTCACCGGCCGAGTCTTTTAGCAGGACCGGAATGCCGGCGTTGGCCAGTGCCATCGCGATCCCGGCGCCCATCGTTCCCGCGCCCACCACGGCTGCTCTGCCGATATTGCGGGTGGGCGTGTCTTTGGGAATATCGGGGATCTTGCGCACCCTCCGCTCGCTAAAGAACACATGCACGAGACCTTCCGACTGCGGCGAGCGGAGGCACTCCATGAAGAGTTCGGCCGTCTTCCGCCGGGCGTCTTCAAACGACATCGTCGTCGCCGCTTCGACCGACTCGATGGTCTTGAGCGGCGCCATCTCGCCGCGACGCTTCTTGCGGACCTTTTCACGGATCGCCGCGAAGATCACTGCGTTGGATTGCTCGTCGCCGAGTTTCTCGTCACGCTCCCGGACCTTCGGAGGCGGACCTTCGCGATGCGCCGCTTCACGGGCAAACGCGATCGCGAATGCAAGCAACGCCTCGGGCGTATCTTCATCGGCGATGCCATCAATGATCTCATGACCGAGTGCATCTCGCGCGCTGATAGGCTCTCCCAGGGCGCACATCTCCACGGCCTTGGCGACGCCGGCAAGCCGCGGCAGACGCAAGGTCCCGCCGGCGCCGGGCAGAATTCCCAGCTTGATTTCGGGCTGGCCCACTTGCGCCGAGGCGATCGCCACGCGGTAGTGGCAGGCCATGGCCGTTTCCAGCCCGCCTCCCAATGCCGTCCCGTGAATCGCGGCCACCACCGGCTTAGCGCAATCCTCGATCTGGAACAGCATCGGATGCAGCCCCTCGCCCCGTTCTTTTTTTCCCGCTCGGACTTTGGCGAACTCCCGAATGTCCGCGCCCGCGATGAAGGTTCTGCCCTTGCCAATCAAGACAATGGCCCGGATGCCCTCGTCGGCGGCGGCCTCATCCACCAGCCGGGCAATACCTTCGGGCACGCCAGGGCTCAGAGCATTCACCGGAGGGTTGTCCACCCAGATGACAGCAATATCGTCTTGACGATCCAGAGATACGAGTTCGCTCATCGTCGGCGGCTCCCCGCGAGCCCAAGCGAGCAATTATCGCACGCCGGCGGGAACAGGTTCACGCCAAGCCTCGCCACGTGTGAGAAAGGCGGGCTAGAATATGTGGAGCGGGCCTGCCGCCCAGAATTACACCAACGATTACTCTAAGAATTGTTCCAAGAATTGCTCTGGAGGCGTTTCCATGATCCATCGGCGAAGATTACTCATTTCCCTGCTCGGTCTCGGCCCGGCCACTGCCGCCTGGGCCGCTTCCTGGCCGAGATTCCGCGGCGCCGGTGCTCTCGGGATCGCCCCGCCCGGCTCGTCGCCGCCCGACACCTGGAGCGCCACCGAGAACATCGTCTGGAAGCGGCCCATTCCGGGTCTGGGATGGTCTTCGCCCGTCGTCTGGGAAAACAACATCTTTTTGAACTCCACTCTTCGCAATGCCGAGCAAGATGAGCCCCCCAAGGGCTTTTACGAAGGCGGCCAGGTCAACACCATCTCCGCCGACGAGCATCGCTGGATGACCTATTGCGTCGATTTCGAGAGCGGCCAGATTCGCTGGGCGGCCGAGCTTCACCGTGGCGTCCCCAAAGCGCCCCGGCACAGGAAGAATACCTATGCGTCGGAGACGCCGGTCACCGACGGCGAGCGCGTCTACGCCCACTTCGGCGGGATAGGGACCTACTGCCTCGACCGCAACGGCAAGCTGCTCTGGTCGAAACCCTGGCCGGCGCTTGAAACCAGATATGGCTACGGCACCGGCGCTTCTCCGGCGCTCCATGAAGGCCGGCTCTACATCGTGAACGACAATGAAGAGCAATCCTACATCGTGGCGCTCGATAAACTCACCGGCAGCGAGATCTGGCGCACCGGCCGGGACGAACCCACCACCTGGTCCACGCCCTTTGTTTGGAAGAACGCCCGGCGGACCGAGATCATCACCGCCGGACGCAAGAAAATCCGTTCCTACGATCTCGACGGCAAACTGCTGTGGGAACTCAGCGGCATGTCCGGGCTGACGATCCCCTCCCCCTTCGCCGCCGGCGGTTTGCTCTATGTCTCGTCGGGCTTTCGCGTCAGCGCTGAGCGCCCGGCCTATGCCATTCGGCTCGGAGCCGCGGGCGATATCACTCTCCAGCCTGGCAAGACCAGCAACGAATTCGTTGCCTGGAGTCTCCCTCACGGCGGACCCTATCATCCTTCGCCCGTGCTCTATGAGGGGAAATACTACACGCTGTTCGACGGCGGATTTCTCACCTGCCACGACGCCAAAACCGGTCAGGAAATCTACGGCAAGCAGCGCATCGCCCTCGGCAGCGGTAACTTCACCAGTTCGCCGTGGGCCTCGGGCGGCAAGCTCTTCTGCCTGAGCGAGAACGGCGACACCTATGTCATCCAGGCCGGCGCCAGTTTCAAGGTGTTGGGGAAAAATCCCCTCGGCGAGATGGCCATGGCCACGCCCGCGATCGCCGGCGACAGCCTCATCCTCCGAACCTACTCAGGCCTCTACCGCATCGCGGACAAGGGCTGACGGCCTCTCCCGGCCGTCCGCCGAGACGAGAACCCGGGCCCGCATCCGCCGCCGAAGGGCTACATCTTGTACTCGCCCAGATCCTCGGCGTTGAGGTTTTCCAGCCAGCGGCGCAGTTCCTCGCTGTTGGCCTTGTCGCTGACCGCGGAAACGTTTTTCGACGACGACAGAACCGAGTCATCCACGTAGATGGGGCAGTCCAGACGCAGCGCGACGGCCAGCGCGTCGCTCGGCCGGGAATCGATGGCGATCATTTCCCCGTCGCGCTCCAGCCAGATCATGGCATAGAAGGTGTCGTCCTTCAGATCACTCACGACCACCTTGCGAACGCCGCCTCCCAGACCCAGCAGCACGTTCTTGATGAGATCGTGCGTCATCGGCCGGGGCGTGGCGACTTTCTCGATCTCCAAAGCGATCGCGTTCGCCTCGTAGACGCCAACCCAGATCGGCAAGACCGCCTTGCCTTCCAGATCCTTGAGGATAACGATCGGCATATTCGTGACCGGGTCCATCATCAGACCCCGGATTTTCATTTCGATTTCCATCGTCCTCTCCCCACTAGATCTCTCGGAATCTCTCGCCGCGCCGGCCGGATTATTGCAAGATACGAAATCCGCGGAACCCCCCAGCCGTTTCCCAGGCGACCAGTTCGCCAGCGAGCGAGTTCGGGCCCGCGCGGGTAACCCGCACGCGCCCGTAGCCGCCCCGAGGATCTCTCCCTTCATGACTATCGGTGGAATCGGTAAAGTTCAAAATACGGTTCTGGCTCGTGCGGCCAATCCATTGCCCGGATTTCTCGCGGCGGCCCTCCACCAGCACATCCTCTTCTCGGCCGACGAAACCTTCGTGGCGGCGGACCTGAATCCGGCGCTGTTTCTCTTGCACGATCGCAAGCCGCCGGGATTTCTCTTCTTCAGGCACCTCACCGGGCAACGAAGCCGCCGAGGTGCCCGCGCGGGGGGAATACTTGAACGAGAAGATCGCATCGTATTCCACCTCGTCGAGCAAGCTGAGTGTTTCCTCGAAGTCCCTTTCGGTCTCGCCGGGAAAGCCAACGATGATGTCTGTGCTGATGGCGATCTCGCGGCGTGCCTGCTTCATCATCTCGATGAGCCGGAGATACCGCGGCCGCGTATAATCGCGGCGCATCCTCGCCAGCACCGGCGTGGACCCGGACTGTACCGGCAGATGGACGTGGTTGCAGAGTGCCTCATTATCGTCGATCGTCTGGATGATCTCGGCCGTGAAGTCGCGCGGGTGCGAAGTGGTGAAGCGCACCCGGCGGATGCCCGGCACCCGGCCGGTCGCGGCCAGCAGTTGCGCGAAGTTCAGCCCGGCGGGCGAGGGATCGCGGTAGCTATTGACGTTCTGGCCCAGAAGCTGAATTTCCGTGAAACCATGCCCGGCCAGCCGGCGGGCTTCGTCGAGCACGCTCGCGCTGGCGCGGCTCCGTTCCGGTCCGCGAGTGAACGGGACAACGCAGTAGGCGCAACTCTTATCGCAGCCTTCAATGATCGTCAGAAACGCCTTGTAGGGATTGTCGCGCCGCGTCAGAGGCGTCTCGAAGGTCTCGTCCGTATCGAGATCGAGCCCCGCGACGCGTTCTTCACCGGCTTCGACGCGATCTAGCAGTTCAGGCAGACTGTTATAACTGGCCGACCCGCAAACCAGACGCACATGCGGAGCCAGCTCGAAGATTTCTTCGCCTTTGTGCTGCGCGACGCAGCCCAGCACGCCGAACACCTTGCCAGCGGACTTCTGCTTCTTGAAATTCGCCAGGCGCGAAAAGACTTTCTGCTCGGCTTTATCGCGGATGCTGCAAGTGTTGTAGAGAACGAGTCCCGCGCTCTCGACGGACTCGACTTGACGATAGCCGCGCGTGACCAGCGTCCCGCGTACTTTCTCGCTGTCGTGAACGTTCATCTGACAGCCGAAGGTTTCTATATAAAAGGTCTTGTCGTCCACGACCGATACCAGTACCTCACCGTCCCGTTTGCATCAGTATAACAACCGGCTTCCGGCACACCCCCGGTCCAAACGGGTCCCAACGCCAGCCGCGGCAAAGCGTCGCCTTGCTCCGTGGATGGCGCGGAACTCCTGGCCCGCTTTTCTCCCCACGAGGCCGGGCGAAGTGGAGGGTCGAAGTGCGTGAGAGGCGCTTCAGCAGAAGGTGCCCACCGCTTGACGAGCGCGGGCGCACTTGACCCTGCGTTGAGCACGCCGGGCAAGCGCAACAAAGGAATGGCGGGCCCATCGCGTGCTTCGGTCGTCAGGTGGTGAAAAATGCGGGCTGGGCACTTGCGTCGCCGGGGGCTGGCTGTCATGCGCCAGGCCCTCTGCCAATAGGGCCTTCCGTCTTGTTGCCGCTGTCTTGTTGCTGCTCATGGGCGGCGGCGCTAAGATGTAGTGAACAGATAGGGCGCGGCTGGTGCGGGACGGTCAGACAAACGTTCCGCGAGGCGTGCGCTTGCCGGCGCATTGAGGGGCACGCGACGGCTTGATGGAGGCTCTCATGTATTTGAATGATTCGTTTCGATTGAAAGTCGGTCTGGCGGAGATGCTGAAGGGCGGCGTCATCATGGACGTCACCAATGCCGAACAGGCGAAGATCGCCGAGGAGGCGGGCGCCACCGCGGTCATGGCTCTAGAACGCGTTCCGTCCGACATCCGCAAAGAGGGCGGCGTCGCACGAATGGCCGCTATCTCGAAGATGCGCGAAATCATGAAGACGGTGAATATTCCGGTGATGGCCAAGGCCCGCATCGGCCACTTCACCGAAGCCAGGGTGCTTGAGGCTCTGGGAGTGGACTACATCGACGAAAGCGAAGTCCTCACGCCGGCCGATGAAGCAAACCACATCGACAAGCGCTTGTTTGAGAAAGTGCCGTTTGTTTGCGGCGCGCGCAACCTGGGAGAAGCCTTGCGGCGTATTGGCGAGGGAGCGGCGTTGATTCGCACCAAGGGCGAGGCTGGCTCGGGCGATATCGTCGAGGCCGTGCGCCACATGCGAACGATCCAGAGACAGATGAAAGAACTCACCGTCATGGACGGAGGCGAGATTCCCACCGCGGCGAAAAATCTTCAGGCGCCGCTGGAACTGGTCGAATACGTCGCCGAACACGGCAAACTGCCGGTGCCGAATTTTTCCGCCGGCGGTATCGCCACACCCGCCGACGCCGCCCTGGTCATGCAACTCGGCGCCGAAGCCGTTTTCGTGGGCTCGGGAATCTTCAAGTCCGATGACCCAGACCGGCGGGCGCGCGCCATCGTGAAGGCGGCGACCTACTACAACGACCCGGTGAAACTCCTTGAGGCAAGTGAAGAATTGGGGGAGGCGATGCGCGGACAGGCCGTTGCCAGCATGGAAGAGTCCGAGCTGCTGCAGACGCGCGGCTGGTAGCCGCGGCTGAGGGGCAGGACCGGGTTCAGGGATTCAGACCACTCCAGATCGCCAAGCATGAAGATCGGCGTTTTTTCGCTGCAAGGCGACTATGAAATGCATGCTCGCATGCTGCGAAAGCTGGGTGCCGGGTGTGCCTACGCCAATAGCGCGGCGGACTTGGAGAGCATCGACGGGTTGATCATCCCCGGCGGCGAGAGCAGCACGATGCTCAAGTTGCTCGAGATCGAAAATCTCTTTGAACCGTTTCTGGCATTCGCCCGGCGGAAGCCCGTGCTGGGCACTTGCGCGGGCGCCATCTTGCTGGCCGGCGAGGTGCTCTCACCGCCACAGCTCAGCATGAAGCTGATGGATATCACGGTCGAGCGCAATGCCTACGGCCGCCAGATCGACAGCTCGATTCACCGCATCGAGCCCTCGCGGGAATTCGTCCAGCGTACCGCGCCCGGCGCGATCGAGGCCGTCTTCATTCGCGCTCCCATCATTCGCACGACTAGCAACGCGGTCAAGGTGCTGGCCCGTCTCGATCAAGACCCCGTGCTCGTCGAGCAAGGGCTTCATCTCGCGGCGACTTTCCACCCCGAGCTGACCAGCGATACCCGAATTCATCAAATGTTCCTGGATAAGGTCAGGAGGAATTCGTTGCCTGGCGCGACTTGATGGCCGAAGCGCGTTCTAGAATTCGAAGGCAAGGGAGGGAGCCGGCCGGGGTTCTGGAAAATTGGGAACCCGCGAGCGGCCGGCACTGAGTTGGCGGGAGGAAATTGCACCGGCCCGCCGAGAGCCCCCAATTTTCCAGATCCCCGGCCGCTGAGATGCTGGGTAGTCGCAATATGGTTCGTTGAGATACGGGCAGGAAAAAAAGGAGGGGGCCGCCAGCCGCGCCTCAGCAAAGTCCCCACCCAAAAGGAATCGCTTTAGCAACGGCTGACGGCCCCGGGCCAAGCAACTAGCCCAAACATCAAGCCAACCACGCCCCTCGTGCGAGAAGCGTGTCTGATTTGACAATAACACCGGAGGTGGCGAGTTCTCGCCAAGCGACTGCGCTAACCCGTTGAAAAACAAGCAGAAAGAAATATTATTTTGCTGTGAGACGAGGTTTTGCGTCTCGCCGAGGCGCTGGTTTGCGGCACTGATTTGCCGCACTGGCTTGCAGCACTGAGAATCGCTGGATCTTCCTAGCTGTCCTGCTTGTCGAGGGCGCGTTGCAGGTCGGGACGTAGCGTCAAGCCCAACTCGTTAAGCTGGCGCGGGGGCACCGTCGAGGGCGCCTCGCACATCAGGTCAGTGCCCTTGGCGGTCTTGGGGAAGGGAATGACGTCCCGAATCGTCGCTTCGCCGGCCAAGATCATGACCAGCCGGTCGAGTCCCAAGGCGATGCCGCCATGAGGCGGCGTCCCATACTCGAGTGCTTCGAGAAAGAATCCGAACCGCTGCCGGGCCTCCTGCTCGCTAAAGCCTAGGGCCGCGAATACCTTGGACTGCACATCGCCGCGGTGGATACGAATCGACCCCGAGCCAAGTTCGGTGCCGTTCACCACCAGATCATAGGCCTTCGAACGGCAGTTCGCCGGGTCGCTGGTTAGCTTGCCGATGTCCTCGTCGTGAATCGACGTAAAGGGGTGATGCGCGGCATTCCAGCGCTTTTCTTCCTCGTCCCACTCGAACATCGGGAAATCGGTAACCCACAGGAAGCGGAAGTCGCCGCTTCGAAAAAGGTTGTAACGGTCGCTGTACTTGCGCCCGATCCGCGTCCGCAGCGCGCCGGCGGCCTTCAGGGCCGACTCCGCGGCTTTAGGACTGTCGGGTACGCCGGCGACGGTCGTGAGAACGAGCAGGTCGCCATCGCCGGGTTGCACCCGCTCGCGGACTCCCTCCATCGGTTCGGGGAACTTGCGGCTAAGTCCCTTGAGGTCGTCGTAGACGCGCAAGCCGAGTTCCTGGCCGATGGGTTTGAGTTCATCGCGTTCACGGCGGCTGAGCTGACCGGCCGACGGGATGCGGATTGCCATCATGGGCATGCCGGGCTTGCTCAGCTCACCGGCTGGGAACAGATCATCCACGCGGGTCATCTCGGGCAGACGCAGGTCCGGCTTGTCCGTGCCATACCGCTGGATGGCCTCGGCGTAGCTCAGGCGCGGAAAGGGTTCCTCGGCCATGCTGTGACCGGCTCCCTCGACCGCCCCCCGCATCATGCGTTCGATGACGTCATAAATGTCTTCCTCGTGAATAAACGCCATCTCGAGATCGATCTGCGTGAACTCGGGCTGGCGGTCGGCTCGCAGATCCTCGTCGCGGAAACAACGAACAATCTGGAAATAGCGGTCATAGCCGCCGATCATCAGAAGCTGCTTGAAGAGCTGTGGAGACTGCGGCAGCGCGTAGAAACTGCCCGCCTGCAGCCGGCTCGGCACGAGGAAGTCGCGCGCGCCCTCGGGCGTGGAACGCGTCATGAAAGGCGTTTCTATTTCGTAGAACCCCTGCGCGTCAAGCGAACCGCGAATGGCGTGGCTGACGTCGTGCCGCAGCTTGATGTTGCGCTGCATGTGGGGACGGCGCAGATCGATGTAGCGGTACTTCAACCGGATGTCTTCGCCGACCGAGAGATCCTCTTCGATCAAGAACGGAGGCGTGCGCGCATCGTTGAAGATGAGAAGTTTCTCGACCGCGATTTCCACTTCGCCGGTCTCCAGTTCGGGATTGACCGTGTCCTGGGAGCGGCGCACCACCGGACCCTCGATCGCTATCACAAATTCACTTCTGAGGGCCTCGGCGCGGGCATGCACCGCGGCGTCCAGTTCCGTGTTGCATACGACTTGCGTAATCCCGGATCGGTCACGCAAGTGAACGAAGATGAGGCCTCCCAGGTCGCGCCGCCGATGGACCCAGCCCATCAGCACCGCTCGCTTGCCCACATCGGACGCTCGCAGGTCGCCGCAGCGGTGGGTGCGGCGCAGCTCACCCAGAAAATCCAATCTTAGAGACGTGCCGTTGCTCGCTTCCATCAGTCTGCTTTCAGTTCCTCTAGGTATTCGCGGCTCAAGTCCGCGTAACTCTGGGCGTTGCGGCGCACGGCCGCGCGTTCCCCCTCGGTCGTCTCACGCTTGACCTTCGCCGGCGCTCCCATCACCAAACTTCGCGGCGGAATCTCGGCTCGCTCCAGTACCAGCGATCCGGCGGCCACGATCGATCCGGCGCCGATTTTCGCGCCACTCAACACCGTCGCGCTCATCCCAATGAGACAATCGTTTCCGATCTCGCAGCCGTGCAGCGTTACCGAGTGTCCCACGACGATTCTTTCGCCAAGCACCAGCGGAGCATCGCGATCGACATGCAGACAAGAGTTGTCCTGAATGTTGGTCTCATCTCCGATGCGAATCAAGTTCACATCCCCCCGGATCGTTGCGTTGCACCAAACGCTGGCGCGCTCGCCGATCTCGGCCCGCCCGATGACTTGCGCGCTGGGGTCAACATAGGCGGACCTGTGTATCTTCGGCTGCTGGCCGCGGTAGGAACGAATCATGATGCCCTTGGGAAGAATGCCGGCCAGCGGCGGGTTCCGGTCGCACAGACCAGGATAAGTCGTTTGTTTTGATGATGGAAAACGCTGGAGCGTCTCCGCCGCGGATCTCCAGCGTAACATAGCCGCCCCTTTGGCGCGGTTCGCCAGAAACAGGCACACCGGGGCCTAGCCCGCTTTTCTCACCACGTGGCCCGGCGAAGTGGAGGGGCGAAGTGCGTGAGAGACCGGTCAGCAGGAGGCGCGGGCCGCTTGACGAGCGCAGGTGTGCTTGAGAGTACGTTGAGCACGGCGAGCAAGCGCAACGAAGTACTGGCGGGCCTATCGCGTGCTTCGACCGTCAGGTGGTGAGAAATGCGGGCTCACGTAACGGGCTATTAGCCCGCTTTTCTCACCAAGTGGCGAAGCGAAGTGCATGAGAGGTCCGTCAGTACTAGGCGCGCGCCGCTTGACGAGCGCAGGCGTACTTGACAGTACGTTGAGCACGGCAAGCAAGCGCAACGAAGTAATGGCGGGCCTGTCATGTGCTTCGGTCGTCAGTTGGTGAGAAATGCGGGTTAGGCGCTGCCGGCCTGCACGCGCCAGGCCGGGGTCGGGCATGACAGCCCGCTCGTCGTCAGGTATTCGAGCAGCAGAATCATCTTATGCTCGGCGTCCGCGCCGCGGGACGAGGCCCCCAACGAGCCAGATGACTTCAAAACACGAGATCGCCTGCTCCCAGACTGGCGCCCGTAGGTCTCAATTTGCCTGGCGAGATGCCCGCGGCTCGAACCCCCGACTCTAAGTTCAGTATCCATAGTCCGGGCGCCGAAGTATGCCGCGATGAACTGCAACTCGTCCCCGGAGAGTCCTTCGAGGAATTGTCGCGCCATCGAGCGGTAGCCTCCATCGATCATGGCCGACAGCGCGTCAACTAAGACGACTTTTTCCGCGATTCGATGCACCTAGACTCCGTTGACTGAATTTCTTTAGGGGTTCTACCTAGCAGAGGTTACGCATCTCTATTATGACCCCGGCAGCCGCCGGATAGCAACCTTACGACCCAGAAAAGACGGAGGCATACAACCGCCACCCGCGGCAGTTCATGAGATTCGTTCGACGTCGCTCGCGACTTGCAAGAGGATGTGCCCGGCGGGCAGACCGCTGGACGACGGATCGTCAGGCGCAAACTCGGTGCTACAATCGACCGGGACCTGCCATGCGGCCACTGCGTGCTCGATCGAGTTTATTGCGTCTCTATTTGCTTGCCGGTTTTGTGCTGATTCTCGGCTACGCCCAGATCCGCCCGAGCCTGCGGCCCCGCTTCGCCTCTCGTTTGGAAGTCATCACGCGCCGCGCCGACACCGGCGAGGTGATCCCCTCGCGAGTCTATCTGTTCAAGGGCAAGCGGCCCTTTCGGCTGAGTCCGGCCGATATTCTGCTGCCGCTGCGCATCGATTCCTTCTACCGCGAGCGGCTTTGGCGGCGAACCGGCGAGCAGAAGGTTCTCGAAATCACAGCCCGCGACGATTCCCACTACATTCTTCTCGATGGCCGCGCCTCGTTTGACCTGCCCCGTTCGCGAACCGATCAGAAGGAAACCTACCGCCTGGAAGCCTATCACGGGATGTTCTTCAAACCCGCCTCGGCTGAATTCACCCTCGAGGCCGATGGCCACCGCACCGTGACCCTGGACCTCGAACCGATCGCTCCCGGACGCCAGGAAGACTGGCTTGCCGCGGACGACCACATCCATCTGATGCGCGCCGCCGAGGACGACGAGGTATTTCTGAAATGGCTCCAAGCCGAGGACCTCGCCGTCGGGAATTTTCTCGAGCTGCAGCGCCAGCAGCACGCCGCCGTGCAATACGCTTTCGGCCGCCAGGGCGAGGCTCGCGCGTCCGGCTATTCGATTCGCTCCGGACACGAGACACGCAGCCGGTTCTACGGCCACACGCTCGTGCTGGGCGCGGAGAAACTCATCCATCCGCTAAGCATCGGCGAAATCTACGCCAACTCGGTAGAGGCCTATCCGTTCCCAACGATCTACTTCGGCCAAGGACGCAAGCTCGGCGGCATTACCGGCTTCGCGCACTTCTACGGCAGCCAGCCCAACTCCACGCTGATCATGAACCTGGCCCGCAATACGATCGATTTCGTCGAGCTATTCCAGTTTGGCCGCCTGCATACACAGCCCTGGTATGAGTTGCTCAACGCCGGATTCCGCGTCGTGGGCCTCGCCGGAAGCGACTTTCCGGCCAATATGCGTCCCGAGACCTGGCCGCGCATCTTCCCCCTGCTCGGCCCCGAGCGTGCACTGGTCAAAGCCGTGCCGGGTGAGATAGCACCGGGCGAATCGGCCTACGACGCATGGGAGGCCGGCGTGCGGCGAGGCGCGGTGGTCGTCTCGAACGGGCCGCTGCTCGAGTTTGAAGCCTCTGGCAAAGCGCCGGGCGCGGTCATTTCCTGGAGCAGAGAGGAGAAGGTCGTCACCGGACGCGCCTCGGCCGTCTTTCACCGGCCGATCGAAAAGATCGAGATCATCGTGAACGGGCGCGTCGTGGCGTCGAAAGACGGCGACGGCGGCAGCACGGAACTTTCGCTGCCTTTCAAGCTATCGCTCAGGGAAAGTTCCTGGATCGCCGCCCGAGCCTCGGCCGCGCATCAGGAGGGGGAGTTTGAAATCCGCGCCCACTCCAACCCGGTCTACCTGCTCAAAGACGGCAAGCCCGTCCACATCGAAGCCGACCGCAAGGCCGTCGCCGAGCGCTGGGCGAAAGAAACCGCCTACTACCGCAACCCGTCCCTTGTTTTCGAGAAAGCCAGCCAGCGGCGGCATCTGCTGCGAATCGTGGAAGAGACCGTGAAGATCTTGGCCCAACCGCAGCCCCCCTGGCCGGCAGGAGATGGAACCGCCGACTAGCGCAACCTACATCTTCGCCAGCCGCGCCCGCCCGGCCCAGACCTTCTCAAACGCCCGAACGTACTGCTCCATCAGTTCCGGCTCATCGTCATGGAAGAGCCGCAGACGCAGCGTCGAGCCATTCACTTGTTCGCAGCCCGGCAGGTGATCGGGAACCTCGGGCGCATGGCTCCACCACTGGGGCTCGCGGTAAATTGTGAACTTGTGCTGTTCCGGGTACGCCGCCGTGCTTGCCTGCACGCCTTCGGCCCGCAAAGCCTTGCGCGCGGCCTCGCGCGAGAAGCCCGCCTTCTTCTCGTTGAAAAACAAAATGTTCGCCGCCCAGTGAACACGCTTCATCTCTGGACGGGATCGCGGAATCGACAAACCAGGCAGCGCGGTCAGCCGCTCGTTGAGCGCGCGGGTGCGTGCCCGCAGGCGGTCGTTGCGCTCGTCAACTCCCTCGATTTGCAGCCGCGCCAGCAGCGCCGCGATCGGGTGAATGCGGAACGTCGGTCCGAACCCGGTGTCGTGATATTTGCGGTAGGGACTGTTCTCGGGAAACCGCCGCGGCAGATCGTAGTTGCCAAACGCCGTCGCCCGCTCGTAATATTCCCGCGTTTGATACAGCCCCATGCCGCCTTCCACCGCCGCCACGGTCTTGCTGGCCTGAAAGCTGTGCATCCCGATCGCGCCCCAGGCTCCCATCGGCTTGCCTTGCATCGAGGCCCCAAAAGCCTGCGCGGAATCTTCCAGCAAGATGAGCCCCTGTTCTTTCGCGAAGGCCGCGATATGATCCATTTCGCACGGCAATCCCCAGGAGTGCATCACCACCAGCGCCCGCGTCCGGGGAGTAAGCCGCCGCCGGGCGTCTTCAAGATCAAAGCATGCCGTCAGAGGGTCGATATCGACGAAAATCGGCACACACCCAAAGAAACGCATCGGCGCGATCGTCGCCGACGCGGTGTAGGAGGGGACCATGATCTCACTATCTGCCGGCAGCCCGAGGGCGAAGAACATCGACATCAGCGCGCTGGTGCCGTTGCAGTGAGCCTTGGCATGGGGCACGCCGTGGTAGTCGCGGCAGACGGCTTCGAGCGGCTCGATTTCGTCGTAAAACTTGTTGCTTTCTAGTAAAGCGGCGACACCCCGTTTCTCACCCTCGCCGTAGCGCGGCCACTTGAAAACATCCTGCTGCCGGGCAGTGGGAACCGAGACCGCCTTCGCTCCGCCATCGATCGCCAGCGTCTCCCCGCCAGCACGCACGGCCGCCGCTCCCAGACCCGCGACGCCAACCCCCGCCACGCCGACGAACGACCTCCTCGACCAGTCACCTTGCTGCTCATCCGATGTGTGTTTCACCACTGCCTCCCGGCTCAGGTAAGCCAATCATACGCGCCGGCCGCGCCGTGTTCCAGCCAGCGCCGCCGCGCGCATCCATTCTCTCACCATCCGGCCGCGCCCCACCTGACCCCGCCAGGGCTAGCAAAGTCACGCCGCGTGAGATAGCATATGCAAAGCAGCAGGGCGAATCAGTCGCCGGGAGCGCCGCGCATGAAAACGAAATCAGAAATCAGCCGCAGAGCGGTTTTTCAAACTGGCGGGATGGCCGCCGTTGCGGGAATGCTCGCCGCGCCAGCCGCCGCCAGCGCCGCCGCGGCCCGCCTTGACGGCGCCGATGTCTATGCGCGTCTGGGCGTGCGCCCGTTCCTGAACCTGACCGGCGCCTACACCATCAACGGCGGCATGCTGACTCTGCCCGAAGTCAAGAAGGCGGCGGATCAGGCCTCGCGTTCCTCGGTGCACATTGATGAACTCATGGCGGCGGTCGGCAAGCGTCTGGCTGAGTTGATCCAGTGCGAGTACGGCATCGTCACCTCGGGTTGCGCGGCGGCCTTGACGCATGCTACTTCCGCGTCGATCGCCGGGGGCGACCCGGAGCGGATCCAGCAGCTCCCCGACCTTACCGGCCTCAAGGACGAAGTCGTCATGCTCAGCCGCTACACCTATGACCACGCCATTCGTTCACTCGGCGTGAAGATGACGCTCGTCCGTACCAAGCAGGAGTTCTATCGCGCGCTCGGTCCCCGCACGGCCATGATCGGACTCACGGGCGCCGGCGAGGCCCGCGGCCCGCTACGGCTCGAGGAGATCGCCGCCGCGGCGCGCGAACGCAACATTCCCGTGCTGGTCGATGCCGCCGCGCACTACCCCCAATCACCCGATCCCTACCTGACCCGCGGCGCCGACCTGGTCGCTTACAGCGGAGGCAAGATGTACCGCGGCCCGCAGTGCGCCGGTTTTCTCTTCGGACGCAAGGATCTCGTCCAGGCCGCCTGGCTCAACGCCGCCCCGCATCATGCTTTTGGCCGCGCCATGAAGGTCGGCAAAGAGGAGATCATGGGCGCGCTGGCGGCGGTCGAAGCGCGGTTCTCCCGCCGCAATTACGACGACGAAGTCGAGATGTGGAGCGGCTGGCTCGAGATCATCGCCAAGCGTCTGAACCAGATTCCCGGCCTCAGCACCGAACTCGTCCCGCGCCCCCCGTCCAATCCCCATCCCTATTTGACGGTCACGTGGGACCCGGCGAAAATCGGGCTGACCGGCGGCGAGTTGCACGACATCCTCATCGACGGCAACCCGCGCTTGCAGACCCTGGCCTCGGGCGACGGCCATTCCTTCCCGCTGCGAGTCACCAATATCGAACGCGAGCACGTCGAAGCGGTCGCCGAGCGGCTTGACGCCGTGCTGCGTGCCGCGCCGGGTCCGTCCGAGAAGAAACGCGCCCGGCCCATTGCCGACATCAGCGGCCGCTGGGACATCGAGTTATCGTTCGTGCGGGGCGCCTCGAAGCACCGCTTCTATCTCAAAGCCTCCGGCAATACCATCGCCGGAACGCACCACGGACGCACTGCGCGGGGTGAGATCAGCGGCACGATCGACGGAGCCCGTGTCGAGATCACCAGCCAGTTGCCGCTAGCCGCCACCGCGCTGCGCTATCAATTCTCCGGCCGCCTCTCCGGCGACGAAATGTCCGGCAAAGTAGTCCTAGGCGAATACGGCCCCGCCACCTGGACCGCCCGCCGCACCTAGCGTTCCTCCGGCCGCGGCAGATGAGCGCCTCGACCGGTTACCCCTCGCGCCCCGGAAGGCGTGAAAAAATCGGGACTGCCACAAGCGCCGACCAAACGCTCTCTAATGTGCAAGGACTAAGGGAAGGCGCGGCTGGCTGTCCCAGCATTTTTTCACGCCTTCCTGTCCCCGATCTCCTCGTCCTAACTTGCTCCCGCCCGGGACGTCCCCGCCGGAGCGGACAAAGCGGTGACACGGAAGTAAGGCAGAGGTACGGACTTCCGGGGCCAGTGTCTAAAAAGATAGAGATGGGTATTCACTTGACTCAGGTATTTTGAAATGGCCCCTACATGTTGTGGTTGTCCGTAGCGCGTGTTGCGGTGCCTCCGACCAGCGACTTGTAGGGCGCCGGTTGCACGGCGACGGCCTGCTGAACCAGGCGGTAGAAGAGCTTGCCTCGGCTTCTGGACTTGCGGCGGTTGAAGCGGAAGGTGAATTCGTCGAGGTAGTAGTCGAGATGCTCGTGGCTGACGGCTCCTTGATGCGTACCCAGTATCCAACGCTTCAGTAACGACACCACGCGATGCACGCGGGGGAGCAGTTGAGAGGCTCGTGCCGGTTGCCCGTCCAGGTAGCTCACCTCGTGGCGATAGCCGTCGCTTTCGAGTGGCTCGTATCCCAGCCAGCCGTCCGTGTGGACCACGCTGCCGGGTTCGACCGACTCGCCGACGAAGGCCATCAAGCTGTCCCCAGAGGCGTTCGGAATCGTGCGCATCCGAACTCGTCCGATGCCGGCGCCATCTTCCTCGGCCGCTACTACAATCAGCGCTTTCGCGTCGGTTTGGCGGCCCCGCACGCCCTCCTCCAGGGCTCCTAAGTAAGTCTCGTCAACCTCAACGCGCCCGCTGAGGCGATCACGTCCGGGCCGCACCATAGCGCGCCGAAGCTTGTGCAACCAAGTCCAGGCCGTCTTGTAGCTGCCCAGGCCCAACACCCGCTGCAATCCCAATGCACTCGCCCCGTTCTTCTGGCTGGTGAGCCACCACATTGCTCGAAACCAACTCTGGAGCGGCTTGCGGGTGTCTTGAAAGATTGTGCCTGCTGTCGCCGAAGCTTGATGCCCGCAGCTTGCACACTGCAGCAGCACCGTGCGCACCGCCCAGGTTTTGTCATGCCCGCATCGCGGACAACGAAAACCCTCCGGCCAGCGGAGTTGACACAGATACTCCCGACAGGCCTGCTCGCTAGCGAAACGCGCCTCGAACTCGGCCAAATTCCGGGGATAATCTTCCATCGCCCAAGATCCTACATCTTGGGGTCACCTGAGTCAAGTAAATACCCATCAAGATAGAAAAACATCGGGGGCACGGCCAGGACGAGGAACACAACCCCTAGCCAGGGCGTGTTCCGAATGTCCGCGGCGCTGTTCCAGAAGTCAGGCAGCGCCCACGATGGCAGCACCTCGTACAAGGCCATGACTACACACGCGCTCGCGTTGTTGGCTGCGTGGACAACTACGGGTACGAGAAGTGAACCCGTCTCGATATACAGTATCGCCATAACAAGACCGAACACGGCGCCTCCGATGACACTCGGTCCGTGGGCAATTCCGAATAGGAGCGAAGACACCCACAACGCGGCCGTCAGGTTCCATTTCACCGCCCAGCGATGAAGCAGCACGCCGCGAAACAGCGCTTCTTCGACGACAGGACCAAGGACGACTATCTCGAAGGTCGTTACCAAGTTGTAGAACCACTGATGTTGCTCATTGGCGGCGGTCACGAAGAGTTCCATGCTCAAGAGTTTGTCAAGAACGTGCGGCGCTAAATGGGACAGTGGGTAGGCGACGAGAAATAACCCGGCCTGACTGAAGACAATCAGAAGCGGCACCAGCTTGAGGGCAGGAAACCAAGTACGTTGCCGGGGCGAGGGTCCCAGAAGTTGGGTCCAACTCACTCGACTGTGACGAAGGTACATCCACACGGCCAGGACAACCACGAGATGGGGGATACCGCGCGATAGCAGTTCCCTCAATGAGCTTTCGAGATGCCAGCCTGGACCGAAAACCTGGATGAGAAAAGAGAAAACTGGGATGACGATAGCGGCAAAGATGAGCCACCCAAACAGGTAGCGCACCCGCATCCGCGAGAAGGGGTCCGTAACTCCATGGGAAGGGAACCTTGGCCGGGATGTATCGTTTCCTGCCGGGTTTGGGTCCGTCACGGAGTTCTCGTCAGCTAGCTAAACGTTAGAGGTGGGCTCGACAAAGTCGGTGACAGGCTACTACTTTTAAGAGCAACGGAGAACGAGAGGTAGTCACCTTGACTGTGAAGGTCTGTGAAGAAGTCATTATGATTCAAGATGGGTATTTACTTGACTCAGGTGACCCCAAGATGTAGGATCTTGGGCGATGGAAGATTATCCCCGGAATTTGGCCGAGTTCGAGGCGCGTTTCGCTAGCGAGCAGGCCTGTCGGGAGTATCTGTGTCAACTCCGCTGGCCGGAGGGTTTTCGTTGTCCGCGATGCGGGCATGACAAAACCTGGGCGGTGCGCACGGTGCTGCTGCAGTGTGCAAGCTGCGGGCATCAAGCTTCGGCGACAGCAGGCACAATCTTTCAAGACACCCGCAAGCCGCTCCAGAGTTGGTTTCGAGCAATGTGGTGGCTCACCAGCCAGAAGAACGGGGCGAGTGCATTGGGATTGCAGCGGGTGTTGGGCCTGGGCAGCTACAAGACGGCCTGGACTTGGTTGCACAAGCTTCGGCGCGCTATGGTGCGGCCCGGACGTGATCGCCTCAGCGGGCGCGTTGAGGTTGACGAGACTTACTTAGGAGCCCTGGAGGAGGGCGTGCGGGGCCGCCAAACCGACGCGAAAGCGCTGATTGTAGTAGCGGCCGAGGAAGATGGCGCCGGCATCGGACGAGTTCGGATGCGCACGATTCCGAACGCCTCTGGGGACAGCTTGATGGCCTTCGTCGGCGAGTCGGTCGAACCCGGCAGCGTGGTCCACACGGACGGCTGGCTGGGATACGAGCCACTCGAAAGCGACGGCTATCGCCACGAGGTGAGCTACCTGGACGGGCAACCGGCACGAGCCTCTCAACTGCTCCCCCGCGTGCATCGCGTGGTGTCGTTACTGAAGCGTTGGATACTGGGTACGCATCAAGGAGCCGTCAGCCACGAGCATCTCGACTACTACCTCGACGAATTCACCTTCCGCTTCAACCGCCGCAAGTCCAGAAGCCGAGGCAAGCTCTTCTACCGCCTGGTTCAGCAGGCCGTCGCCGTCCAACCGGCGCCCTACAAGTCGCTGGTCGGAGGCACCGCAACACGCGCTACGGACAACCACAACATGTAGGGGCCATTTCAAAATACCTGAGTCAAGTGAATACCCATCTGATTCAATACTGTACATCTTCGTGTCGTAGAAAAGTCATAGCTCGTCCCCGACTTTCCAGTGTTACTCCGGCCGCGGCGGATGAGCGCCGCGGCCGGTTACGCCTCGCTCCCCGGAGTCACACTCACGCCGGTCATGCTCGCTGAAATCACAACAGCGACTTCCAGTCGCCAAGCGACTCTTTAACTTCTTCAACCACTGGAGATTCGGGCCGCAGCCGCAAGAATGTTTCGTGCTCCTCGATGGCGGCCGCCAGATCGCCTTGCTCGGCATGGATGAGTCCCAGCAAGTAATGCGTCTGCGGAAAATCGGCCGCGTCGCCAGCGCCAGCGATAGCCTGCGCCTGGCTCCGGGCGGTGTCCAAATCACCGAGGTTGAAATTCGCCAGGGCTTGGAAGAACCGCGCCGCGGTGAGGTCGGGTTTTTCCCGCAGCAGCGCCGCCACGCCGACCGCGACTTCCGGCCATTTCCCCAGCCTCGCGTCTTGGTTCACAGCCTGCAGCTTCGCGGTCGTACTCCACGTTTCGATCTTCTCCCGCATCGCGCCCGCAAGCGGCGAGCTGGGTTCGGCATCGAGAAACTCCCGGTACGACTCCGACGCGGCCTGAAATTCCTCCATGGCAGCGAGGATGTCGCCGCGCAGCCGCAACAAATCGGGGTACCCGCTTGCCAGGTCTTCTGTCACCGCCCGCTGGAGGGTCTCCGACGCCGCGTCCAGATCTTCTTGATTGAATTGAGCGACGGCCAGGACATAGCGCGCCTCGGCGCTCAGCGGATCGAAGTCAGCGACCCACGCCGCCGCCTTCTCGGCTTCCTCCCAGCGGTTCCCCTTCGCCTCCAGCCGCATCAAGTGCCTGCGCGGGCTCGCATATTGAGCGTCCGTCTCAATCGCCTGTGCGAAGGCAGCCCGGGCATCATCATCCTGTCCCTGCACCGAATGCACAACTCCAGCCAGATTCCACGCCATCGCAAACCGCGGATAAATCTCCACGGCACTGCCAAGCTCTTCCAGCGCCGTTGAATAATCGGCGGGCGAGAGCCCCACTGCCGCCATAGCCGACTCATAGGCGGTGAGCGCCTCGCTGGGAGTGTTTTCCGTCGTCGCGCTAGGTGAGTCACCCGTAGCGCGAAGGCGTGTTTCCGTACCCTGCTCCTCAATGAATGTTGCGAGTTCCCCTTCGGCGTAATAGCCCCGCCGGTAACTCAATTTCAAGCCCGAACGCCGCGCTTTCACTTTGACTTTGCGAAAGAAATTCGGCGGCCTCTTCGGCGGATAGTAGCCCAGCAGATAGTACCCGCCGAGATCTTCATTCATCACGCGGAACACTTTTCCCATATCATTCGCGTTCAGCACCGCCTTCCCGCCGGTTTGCTCAGCCAGCATGCGCAAGCCCTGGCGGCTCAAAAAAGACTCTTCTCCCAGTCCGGCCGTGGGGGCCAGGGTTCGCAGCAACACTCCAGCCGCCCGACGCTGAGCGGGGCTCGGTGCTGCGGTGGCAAACCGGACCTCAACGCCAATCGTCGAGTGGCTCGACTGGCTTGTTGCATCCAAGGCCTCCAAACCCCGCGCGTCCACGACATAGAAATGAATTCGCGCCCGCATCGCCTCCCCCCGCAGGCGGCGCATCAGATCGCCATTCTCCATATTCACGAAGACACCCCGCTGATTACGCAGGCCTTCCTCTCCCAGTTTTCCCTGGTGTTGCGAATACCCCAGAGGCAGGCCGCGGGAGAATAGCACGATGATCTTCTTCCCCGGATAGCCCGCCAGCGAGCGAATCATATCGACATAACGATAGACCTGCGAGCGGCCCTCCTGATCCTGAAGCATGTTAACGAAACCTTCTTTCGTCGCCCCGAACCCCTGCTCTTGCAGCATAAGCCGATCCTTCCTGCTGAACTCGGTCCCGCTCCGAAGGTCGGCTCGCAATACTCTCCCGTTCAGACCGGGGGCGGAAACACGGCCGTCCACCAGGTCCAAGAGATATTGCTTGTCGGCGGAGAAAGCCGTGCCATCCAATGAGACCATCACACCGGCCGGGAGATCTTCGTCAATAAATTTGCGCACCGCCTTGCGAACCCGCGTCACCTCGTCCGGCCCGACGTGGGAAGCGATGAAAACACGCGTCGCGCGGCGGGGCAGCGCCCTTGCCGCCGTTGCGCCCGCCGCCTTGGGCCGCCGGGCAGGCCCCGGCAAGCTGGGCCAGCGTATAGCCGCCTCCTCCACCGGACCGGCGACATACTCTAGCGTCGCAATCGTCTGCGCCACGCCGTTTTCGAGCAGCGTGAAGTCGTCCTTACTCAAGCCCAGGACGGGCCGCCGCTTGGAGTCCGTGACACGAACCTCGACTTCCATGAAGGCCGTCTCGGAGCGAAAGACGAGCTCTCCTGCGCTAGCCTTGGCGGTACTTGCATCCGAACCCTTCGGCCCGGAATCGCTTGGATCGGCGACCCGCTGCGCCGATGACAACGCAATCAAGCCCACCGCCAGCGCGGCGCATCGCAAAGTTGTTCTGTAGGCGAGCATGGTGCGTCCTCTCTCTGTCACTGCCTCTGCCTCCGGCTGCTAGCGAGCCACGAAGCCAGGGCGCGTTCTCACAACCGCGTTCGGCCTTTTCACCTTCACAACGACGTTCCGCCAAGCGCCGTCGAACCGCTGGTTCGCGGGATAGTACGCCACGCTGTAGACACTGCGCAACTCCTCGGTCACCCGAGGGAAGATCGGCTTGAGATCGCGAACCGACTTGGCCTCGAAGAGCTTGCCCCCGGATTGTCTGGCTAACTTCTCCAGGCGATCGCGGGCCATGTGTTTCCACCGCGCGGGACCCGACCCGCCCAAGACGGTCTGCTTAGGGGCGCCCCGATAGCCGGTGGGACTCGGCATCGACGCCCCAAAGAAGACGTTTGCCGGCTCTAGGAAAATCGGGTAGATCAGCGTATCCATCACCGCCGCCGCTTGCCTGAGATCCTCAAAGTCCACTTTCGAGGGCACGCCCTCTTGCCGCGAAGAGCCATACCCGATGCCGCTGGAAAACCCCGTCCTGCGAAGCTGATTATCCACCCCATCGGAGAGCACAATCAGTGCGTTGCGCTCGCCCGGCCTCTTGCGCAACTCGTAGTCATACGCAAGCACGATAGCGTCGTAAATCGGCGACGCTCGCTGTGACGACGGCAGTTGCCGGAGGCGCGACTTTACCAGCTCCTTGTCGCCCGTCAGCGGTGAGATAACGCGAAACAGGTCCGTCGTCAGCGCATAGACCGCGACCTTGTCCTGCGGGCGCGCCAGCTCGACGAACCGTTGTGCCGCGACCCGCATCGCGATCCGGTCCTTTTTCGTGCTGCCGCTCCAGTCGAGCAAGATCGCCAGGTTGAATGGCGCTTCCTCGCTGGCCACCGACGCAATCTGTTGCCCGGCGCCCTCTTCGATGACTTCGAAATCGCCGACGCCGAGCCCCAGTAGTGGATGCCCCTTGCGGTCGGTCACCGACACCATCAGGTTCACCATCCGAACCTCCGAGCGGAAGACGGCTTCGCCGATCTCTGGAATCGCTACCACCGGCTCGACTCCGGCCAGCGGCTCGGCCGCAAGTGTAGCCGCCGGCAGACTAGCCCGCAACTCAACGCACTCGTCCCGTTCGATCAGAATTTCTTCGAGAACGGCTTCGGCCTGCCAAGGCAGCTTGATGTGTGCATCGTCCGGGATGGGAACGTCACTCAGAACGACCGCGGCCGGCGCCCGCGCCGAGACGACAATCTTGCCGTAGTGAATTTCGGTGGCTGGAAAGTGACGAACGATCTTCCACTTCCCGCCACGCATCCGGGGAGCCAGCTTCGGGCCTTCCGGCCCGCGAAATTCCGCCGGGGCTTGCTGGGCGGTCAGCTCCAGCTCGGTGGCGCTCCACGGAACAGCCAGTTCCACCTTACCGGTATCGGTCTCCAACTCCGCCCGCGATATGAGCCCCTCAAGCGACAGGAAACCGTCCTTCGTGCGCGCTTCGATCTCGACACCGTAAGGCAGGCTGATTTCGAGATCCACCGCCGCCCCGTCGGCGGGACGGCACTCGACCGTCATCAATCCCTTTTCCTGACGAATCAGCACATCGCCCGCAACGACCGCGCGCGCCCGGCTGGAGCCCCCCACGCGAACCGCGTCTTCCGCCACGACGCGGATCGTGATCCCGCCCACCGGGTTGTCAACCCGAACAATGTCCGCGTCGCCAGCCGGCAGCGACAGGCACCAGAACACTCCGGCGCAAAACGCCTGGATCACACGCCGCATGCATCGGGTATACATCGTTAGACCTCATCCACTACTCTCGCCGATACTGTAACTGTTATAGCGCAGTTTTATGTAGCTTCCAGTTCTCCTGGTTCCTATCGGCTAGTTTGCGCTGTCGTCGTTCCGGCGTCAACGGCCCGCCGCTTGTATGTTGTGTGTTTTCACACATAACCCCCGGCTGCGACTCCCCTGCGTCGATGACGACCGGTCCTCTTTCGCCAGCGGGGGCGGCTCTGTGCCGGCGAAGGAACGAGGAAGGTCAGCCCGCTTTTCTCACCACGTGGCCGGGCGAAGTGGAGAGGCGAAGTGCGTGAGGAGCCCGTCAGCAGAAGGCGCGCGCCGCTCACGCTGACGAACGGGCTCAAAGCCCTTGCTGGCGCGATCGAGCCGGCGCCGCGTCGCGAGGAGCCGGTTGTAACCGGCTCCTCGCTCACCTCTTTATCCCTGCCTTGCCACATACAAGGTGGTGAGAAATGCGGGCAGAGGCCGTTTCACCTGGCGCGGCCGTTTCATTGACGCCTTTTCCAGTCGGCGGCTACCATGAAAGACTGCTGCTTCCTGTAAAACCTCCCGGAAGCGCATCTGGAACCCGCCGCTGTGCGCGCCACTGACCTAACGATTCTCGATCAGATCATCGTTCGCAAGCGCGCCGAACTGCTTGCCGAGCAATCCCTGACTCCCATCGAGCAGCTCGAGGATCTGCAGCGCCCCTTCCGCCGCGGTTTTCGCAAGGCTCTCGAAACACACCGGCCGGCGGTCATTTCCGAGATCAAATGCGCCTCTCCCTCCGCCGGACGCATCACCGAAAACTTCGCTCCCGCGAAGATCGCCGCATCCTATGAAGAAGCAGGCGCGGCCGCCCTCTCGGTCCTGACCGACGAACAGTTCTTCCAGGGATCGCTCGACCATCTTCAGCAAGCTCGCGAGGCCACCCGCCTGCCGGTGCTGCGCAAGGACTTCACCCTCGGTCGCTACCATCTCTTGCAGGCCTCGGCCGCCGGTGCCGACGCCATTCTTCTGATCGTCGCCGCGCTATCGGATTTCGAACTAGGCACCCTCCTTGAGCAGGCCGATCAGCTTCAGCTCGACGCGCTGGTCGAAGTGCATGACGAAGCCGAACTCGACCGAGCCATAGCCGCCGGGGCGGAAATCATCGGCGTCAACAACCGTAACTTGAAAACGCTCGAAGTCTCCCTCGAGACCTCCATCCGCCTGGCCCCGCAAATGCCGCCAGACGTAGTGCGCGTCTCGGAAAGCGGCATCCGCTCGAACGGCGACATTCTCCGCCTGCTCGACGCGGGCTACCAGGCCTTTCTCGTCGGCGAGAGCCTCATGAAGCAGCCCGACCCGGGAGCGGCGCTCGAAAATCTGATGGGCGGGTCCGGCGCACATGCCTAGCCCCGCCCCCAGAGCTGTATCTGGAGCAGCATCTGAACCCGTGCCAGTGGAACCCGTGCCACTAGAAATTATAAAAGTCTGCGGCATTACCAATCCCGAAGACGCCGTCTTCGCCGCCACTCACGGCGCCACCGCCATCGGGATGATCTTTTATCCCGGCAGCCCCAGATGCGTCTCGGTCCCGCAGGCGGCCCGCATCAGCGCCGCCTTGCCCCCCGGCGTTTCGCGCGTGGGCGTTTTCGTCAATCAATCCCCGGAGACGATTCTCAAAATCACGGCCGAGGCCCGACTCGACATCGCTCAACTGCACGGCGACGAGCCGCCCGCGCTCCTCGCCGCGCTCGGAAAATTGCGAACATGGAAGGTGTTTCGCGTGGGAGCGAACTTCGATGCCAGCGCCGCGGCTCACTGCCACTGCGAGGCTTTTTTTCTGGACACCGCGACCGAGACCGCCTACGGAGGCAGCGGAGAGACCTTCCCCTGGGAGAGGGCGCTGGAAGTCAAACAACACGGCCGCGTCATTCTCGCCGGCGGACTCGACGGATCGAACGTTGGCGGCGCCATCGCGCTAGTGAGCCCTTACGGCGTGGACGCCAGTTCGCGCCTCGAAAGCCAACCGGGCCGCAAGGACCACGCCAAGGTGCGAGCCTATCTCGATGCCGCCCGCGGATTTAAGAAATCTTAGGATCACGGAGTCCAAAATGGCAACCACCACACAGCAAATCCTTCCCGACGCGATGGGCCACTTCGGACCCTACGGCGGGCGCTATGTTCCCGAGATCCTCATCGCTCCTCTCGATCAGCTTGAGAGCGCCTACAACGAGGCGCTGGCCGATCCGGCCTTCCAGTCCGAACTCGACGAACTCTTTCTGCGTTTCGCCGGCCGTCCCACGCCGCTCTATCACGCCCAACGGCTCAGCCGTCACCTGGGCGGCGCCGAAATCTATCTCAAGCGCGAAGACCTGCTGCACACCGGCGCCCACAAGATCAACAATTGCCTCGGACAGGTGCTGCTCGCGCGGCGCATGGGCAAGAAGCGCATCATCGCCGAGACCGGCGCCGGACAGCACGGCGTCGCCACGGCGGCGGTTTGCGCCCTCTTTGGCCTCGACTGCACCGTCTACATGGGCGAGGAAGACATGCGGCGGCAAAGCCCAAACGTCTTCCGCATGCGCCTGATGGGCACAAAGGTGGTCTCGGTCAACACCGGCAGCCGCACGCTCAAAGACGCCATCAGCGAGGCCATGAGGGATTGGGTCGCCAGCTTCGAGCACACCCACTATCTGCTCGGCTCGGCCCTCGGACCGCATCCCTATCCGCGCATGGTGCGGAATTTTCATTCCATCATCGGCCGTGAGGCCCGCCGGCAATTTCTCGAGATCACCGGCGGACGCCTGCCCGACGTGCTGCTGGCTTGCGTCGGCGGCGGAAGCAATTCCATCGGACTGTTTCATCGCTTCCTGGAAGACGAAAACGTCAAAATGGTCGGCGTCGAAGCTGGCGGCCGCGGCGCCAAACTGGGCCAGCACGCGGCGCGCTTCTCCGGCGGAAGCCCTGGCGTTCTCCACGGCACCTATAGTTATCTCTTGCAGGACGACGACGGCCAGATCGCCCTAACCCACTCCGTATCGGCGGGCCTCGACTATGCCACCGTCGGTCCCGAGCATTCCTGGCTCCACGACCGCAAACGCGTCGAATACGTCTCCTGTTCCGACGACGACGCCCTCGCAAGCGTCCGGTTGCTTTCCATGCGGGAAGGCATCATCCCGGCTCTCGAGTCAGCGCACGCGGTGGCCGAGGCCGTGCGGCGCGCGCCAAAGGTGAAGGGCCAGACATTTCTCGTGAACCTCTCCGGCCGGGGCGACAAGGATATCGGTATTTTCCGCGAGAACATGTCTGATCTTGGATGACGCGCGGCTCGCGATCTCAATATATTCGTAATCCATCCATGGGCAGAATTCAATCCACCTTTGAGCGCTTGCAAGCCGAAAACACTCGCGGCCTGATCGCCTACATTACCGCCGGGGACCCCTCGCCGGATCGGACCGTCGAGCTCATTAAGGCCCTCGAAGCCGGCGGCGCCGATGTCATCGAGCTGGGTGTTCCGTTCTCCGACCCCATCGCCGACGGACCGGTAATCCAGCGCGCCTCCGACCGTGCCCTCCACGCCGGCACGAATCTGCGGCGGGTGCTCGGCATCTTGCGAGATCTTCGCCGCGTCTCGGAAATTCCGGTCATTTTATTTAGCTATCTTAATCCCGTGCTGCGCTACGGATTCAAGACCTTCACCGCCGACGCCGCCGGCGCCGGAGCCGACGGCGTGCTGCTGACCGACCTCAATATCGAAGAGGCCGAGTCCTATCTGCGGGAAATGCGCAAGCATCAGCTCGACCCGATCTTTCTGGTTTCGCAAACCACGCCCGATGAGCGCCTGCGCCTCTTGTCGCAATCCAGTGCCGGTTTCGTTTATCTTGTTTCAAGGGCCGGAGTCACCGGCGAGCGCGACAGCATCTCGGAACAGGCCTTTGCGATCATCGAGCGAACCAGGCGCGTGACCGCCTTGCCGCTGGCTATCGGCTTCGGACTCTCGAAGCCCGGGCACATGCGGGCCATCGCTCCCTGCGCCGATGCCGCCGTGGTCGGCAGCGCTTTCATGCGAGTGATTGAAGAACATCAGAGCAGCGACGACTTGCCCCAGCGGCTAACCGCGCTCGCGGCGGAACTGAAAGACGGATTGAAGCTAGACGCACCGGACAAGCAATGAGCATGCCGACTTTCCGACAAACGACAACCTGGCCGGGTGCCCTCCCGAACCATTCGGGGACCGGAAGCTGGGGGAAAATCGGGACTGTCACAAGCGCGAGCGAGAGACGCTCTAATTCGCGAGCACCGTCAAGACGCGCGGCTGACTGTCCCGGCATTTCTTCACAGCTTCCGGCCGCGGCCCCGAACGCGCCCACACCCGCCCTCAGGGAGCGTCGCTAATGGATCTTTCCGGCTGGCGCAAGCGCATTGACACGATCGACCGTCAAATCCTCGACCTGCTGAACGAACGGGCCGACTCCGTGCTCCATCTCGCGCCGCTCAAGCGAGAGCAGGCCATCCCGGTGCACGCGCCCGGCAGAGAAAATGAAGTGCTCGCCAAACTCGAAGCTCACAATCAAGGGCCGCTCACCAGCCAGGCCCTCCGCGGCATCTTCGAGTGCATCATGAAGGAGATGCGCGCGATCCAAAACGCCCCGGCCCGGCAAACCGAACAAAGCGCCGAAGGCAAAGAACCTTCCGCCCGCTGACCAGGCCGGTCATCGCCCGGCACAGCCCGCTTCCCGTTCCCATGGCCATCAAGACAGTCACCATCCTCGGCGTAGGCCTCATCGGCGGATCCTTCGGACTCGCGCTGAAGAAGTACGGCTTTCGCGGCCGCATCCTCGGCGTCAGCTCCGAGCGAACCATCCAGGCGGCGGTCGAGAAGAAAGCCATCGACCAGGGCCTCCCGCTGGCTGAAGGCGTCGCCCAGGCCGACCTCGTCTACCTGGCGCAGCCCATCGGCCGCATCCTCGACTTGCTCCCCCAGGTCCGCCGCTCGGCCGCCCCCCACGCCCTGGTCACCGACGTTGGCAGCACCAAACAGAAAATCGCCGAGCGTGCGGCCGAATTATTCCCCGATGGCGCTAGCGGCCCCTGGTTCCTCGGCGGCCATCCCATGGCCGGCAAGCAGCAGCGTGGCGTCGAGCGGGCCGATCCCGATCTATTCCAGAACGCCACCTACGCGCTCACGCCGCCCGGCGGCCGTCTCCCGGAAAGCGAAGTCACAACCGAGTTCCTCGCCTGGATCGGCAAGATCGGCGCCAAGCAGCTTGTGCTAACGCCCGAGACCCACGACGCCATCGTGACCTGGACCTCCCATCTTCCGCAGCTTCTCTCTACCGCTCTGGGAGCCACGCTGCACGCCCAGATCAAAGATCCGGCCCATCTCCAGGTCGCCGGACTCGGCTTGCGTGACATGACCCGTTTGGCGGAAAGTCCCTTCGCCATCTGGAAAGACATCATCGACAGCAACCAGGGGAATCTCGACGCGGCCCTCGCATCCTGCATTGCGGAACTGGAAAAGATCCGCGAACGCCTCGACGACCCCGCGCTAGAAGAACAATTCGAAGCCGCCCGCGAACTGCGCCGAAAGCTCAACTCGCAGTCCGGCTGAGCCTGCCCGCGCCGAACAGCTACGGTGCAACTGAAACGTCCGGCGCCGGGATAGCCAAGGCATCACAGCAACGCATTTCGATGAATAAACCTGGCTATCTTGTTTTCGAAACCGGCGGAACAAAGCTCGTCGCGGGCATCGCGGGCGAGGACTGCCGACTCATCGAAACCGAGACCCTCCACCGCCAGGCTGGCGACCGCGCCGAAAAAAGTCTCGCCAGACTCATCGAGACAGCCCGCAAGCTCAAGTCCAAACACGAATCCCGCGGTCTCGATTTTCAGGCCTGTGGTTTCGGCTTCGGCGGATACGTCCGCCGCTCGACCCGCCGCCCGCTAGCCTGCCTCCACGAAGAGGGCTGGGAAGACACCGACGCGGCGCGCATCCTCCAGCAGGAATTCGGCCTCCCCGTAGCCATCGAAAATGACTGCAAGCTCGGCGCGCTGGCCGAAGCCCACTTCGGCGCCGGCCGCGGCCACCGCACTGTCTTCTACATCACGATCGGGACCGGCATCGGCGGCGGCATCGTGCGCGACGGCCACATCCAGCAGATGAGCGATACCGGCGAAGCCGAGATCGGCCACATCGTCGTCCTGCCCGCCGGACCGCCCTGCTGCTGCGGCGGCCGGGGCTGCCTCGAGTCGGTCTGCTCAGGCCCAGGGATAGCGCAACTCGCGGCTCTAGTGGCCGGCGAGTCAAACAAACTCTGGCAAGAGAGTTCCCTTCGCGCCAGCGAACCCGGCTATCCGGCCGTGTCCAGCAAGGACCTGCTCACGGCCTGGGAGCGGCACGACCCCTTCGCGACCGAAGTTATCCGCCGCGCCGCGAACTATCTAGGCTCGGCCATCGCCTCGGCGATGAACCTCCTCAGCCCAGACATATTCATCGTCGGCGGAGGCCTCGGATCGGCGAGCCTGCCCCTGCTCAAACAAATCGCCGACTCCGCCCGGCCCCTCGTCGCTCCCTGTTTTCGTGATCGCTTCCAGCTCGTCCGAGCCGAACTAGGCGAGGGTGCCGTCACGCACGGCGCGGCGCTGCTGGCGGCACTGCTGGCGACCTCGCCGAGGGCGCGATAGAACCACCACCCTTGTCCGGGAAAATTTCACCGATCTGTTACGATCGTACGTATCGTCGGCCGGTACCCGGCGGCCGTTCGCAAGCGCCGCTCCAGCCCGCACGCCACGGCCGCGGACACGCCGGTTCCCGCGGCCAAACAGACCGCTTCACTGGTTCGCATACCTAACGATGTTCCCCCGAGGCCCTCTCGCTCGGGCCCGTCGAATCAACCGAACAAGCGCGCCAGCCAAACGGCAACGCATCGTTGACAGCACCTCGTTGAAAGAACTTATGCCTGATATGCCCGACAAGCCAGACACGCCAGATCACCAGTACATCCCATCGGAGATCGAAGCACACTGGCAGCAAGAATGGCGGGAGGCGGATCTTTTTCGCGCCGACCCCGACACTTCCCGCCCAAAATACTACGTCCTCGAAATGCTGCCCTACCCCAGCGGCACGCTCCACATGGGCCACATGCGCAACTACTCCATCGGCGACGCGCTGGCCCGCTATAAGTGGATGCGGGGCTTCCGCGTCCTCCACCCCATGGGCTGGGATTCGTTCGGCTTGCCCGCCGAAAACGCCGCCATCAAGAACAACCGCGACCCCGGCGAATGGACGCGCTCCAACATCGCCGCCATGCGCCGCCAGCTCGACCGTTTCGGCTTCAGCTATGACTGGTCGACCGAGATGTCGAGTTGCGAGCCCGAGTACTACCGCTGGAACCAGTGGTTCTTCCTCAAAATGTTCGAACGCGGCATCGCCTACCGCAAGGAGGCGCAAGTCAACTGGTGCGGCGAGTGCAACACCGTACTGGCCAACGAGCAGGTCGTCGACGGCTGCTGCTGGCGGCATGAAGAAACTCCCGTCGAGCAGCGCAGCCTCAAGCAGTGGTTTCTGCGCACCACCAAATATGCCGAAGAGCTGCTGGAACACCATGCGCAAATCGAGGACGGCTGGCCCGAACGCGTCCTCGCGATGCAGAAGAACTGGATCGGCAAATCCGTCGGAACCGAAATCGATTTCCGTCTCGAAGACTCAGGCGAAAAAGTCACCGTCTTCACCACCCGCGTCGACACCATCTTCGGAGCAACCTGCCTAATCCTGGCGCCCCAGCATCCCTGGGTCGAAGAGTTCGGCCTCACAGAAAAAGCCGCCACCCTAGCCGACGTCGCGGGAGCAAAAGATCCGGTGGATGTCGAAAAGCAGGGTTTTGCCACCGGCCGCTTCGCTATCAACCCCTACAACAACGAGCGCGTCCCGATCTGGATCGGCAACTTCGTCCTGATGACCTACGGTACCGGAGCTATCATGGCGGTGCCGGCTCACGATCAGCGCGATTTCGAATTCTGCCGCAAATACGGCATCGAGGTGCGGCCAGTCATGGCGGTGCCGGCTCACGATCAGCGCGATTTCGAATTCTGCCGCAAATACGGCATCGAGGTGCGGCCAGTCATCCGGCCCGCCGATGGCGAACTCGCCGGCGGCGATTCAATGCCAGAGGCCTTCCTGGCCTACGGCGTCGCCGAGCGATCGGGCAAGTTTTCCGGCCTGCCCAGCGGCGAGGCCATCGCGAAGATGAACGCCTTCGGTGAAGCACAAGGGTTCGCCAAAGCATCGGTCACCTACCGCCTCCGGGACTGGGGAATTTCCAGGCAGCGCTATTGGGGAACGCCCATACCGATGATCCATTGCGGCACCTGCGGCGTGGTTCCGGTGCCCGAGAAAGATCTGCCCGTTCTGCTGCCCTCGAACGTAAAACTCACCGGCGCCGGCGAGTCACCCCTCCGCCAGGTGCCCGAGTTCTTAAACGTCGCTTGCCCCAACTGCGGCGCGCCCGCCGAGCGCGAGTGCGACACGATGGATACCTTCATCGACTCGTCGTGGTACTTCTACCGCTACTGCGATCCGAAAAACGATCAAGCGCCGTTTGACTCCGCCAAGGTCGCCGCCTGGTTCCCGATCGATCAGTACATCGGCGGCGTCGAGCACGCCGTCCTGC
Source organism: Bryobacterales bacterium (assembly GCA_965238045.1). Taxonomy (GTDB): domain Bacteria; phylum Acidobacteriota; class Terriglobia; order Bryobacterales; family UBA6623; genus CBDEGU01. The sequence goes on from CBDEGU010000010.1 coordinate 466,784, forward strand.
ACCTGATCTACTGCCGCTTCTTCACGAAGATGATGCGCGACCTGGGATTGATCACCTGGGACGAACCCGCTCAACGGCTCTTCACCCAAGGCATGGTCATTCGCGACGGCGCGAAAATGTCAAAGAACAAGGGCAATGTCGTCAGCGCCGACGATTTCGTGAATGACTACGGCGCCGATATCGCCCGCGTCTTCTCGCTCTTCGCCGCGCCGCCGGAGAAAGATCTGGATTGGAACGACGCCGGCGTCGAGGGCATGCAGCGTTTTCTAAAACGCCTCTACCGCTTCGTAACGCGCCACGCGGCGATCGATGCGGCCACGCCAGCCGAGGCGGCCAGCGACGCCGATCGCGCCATTCTGCGCAAGCTCCACCAGACGATCCAGAAGATCACCGGCGACTTTGAAACCCGCTGGCACTTCAATACCTCGCTCGCCGCCCTGATGGAATTGGTCAACGAACTCTACACCCTCGAGTCGAAGCTCTCGCCCGGCGTCCTGCGCGAAGCCGCCTCGACGACCATCCTACTGATCGGTCCCTTCGCGCCTCACTTGGCCGAAGAGCTCTGGCATGAGCTTGGCAACGACGATTTCCTGCTCCGCGCCGCCTGGCCCAAGGCCGATCCGGAACTAGCGCGGGACGATCAAGTCGAAATCATCGTCCAGGTCAACGGCAAGCTCCGCGGCCGTCTTCTCGTCGCCAGCGAAACCAGCCGCGAGGACCTCGAACGCCTGGCCGCCGACGACCCCAAAGTGCAGGCACACACCGAAGGCAAAACGATCCGCAAAGCCATCGTTGTTCCCGGCAAACTCGTCAACTTCGTCGTAGGCTGACTCGCGCGCGCAACACGGCGCGTGCGGCGCCCAGCCCACAAGAAGAGAAGAATCACGATTCACAAAAACATTGAGGTCCCCATGCCCCTCACCTTCCGCCCCGCCACGCCCACCGAGCACCCCCAGCTCAAGAAGATGATCATCGACTGCTTCGAGCCCATCACCTGGTTCAAGACCGCCGACCAGAAGTACGGCCTGATGAACGGCCTCGACTGGCGCGCGCGCTGGGATACGCGTCTCAAGAAAGTCTTCGCAACACAGATCATCCTGGTCGGCGAACAAGACGGCCAAATCCTGGCCTGTGCGACCGGAACCTATGATGCGGCGACGGCCATGGGATTCATCGACCTGCTCGCGGTGGTCGAGGCAAGCCAGGGCAGCGGGCTGGGCCGCGAGATGCTGCGCGGCATCATCGCCCACTTCCAGCGGATGGGCGCCGTTTACGCCCACCTCGATTGCCTAACCACCAACGAGGTCGCCAACCGCCTCTACGCCGCCGAGGGCTTCGAACAAGCCATGCAATCCATCCGCTGGATCAAGAAGCTCTGACGGCCTGCCCCTCTTGCCGCGTACCGCTCGCTCGCCCGGCAGTACACTGAGACCAGTGCCCGCCTTCGTTCGGCCGAAAATACCCCCCGAAAAAATCGGGACTGCCACAAGCGCTGGCGAAAGCCACTCTCATCCGCAAGGACTCAGGCCAAGCGCGGCTGGCTGTCCCAGCATTTTTTCACGCCTCCCAGCCCTCGCTCCGCCGAAAACACTAACCGTCTCCGTCCCCCGCGCGATATTGCCCCGCGCGATACTGCTCACCGCAATCCTCCTCGCCGCCTGCGCCGCCGAACCGCCCAACCAATCCCGCGTCCCCAACAAGCCCTACGTAGTCGTCAAGCCCGGCACCCACCCCGGCATCATCTTCAGCGCCCAAGAACTGCCAGCGCTCCGCCAGCGCACCCGCGGCACGGGAACCGCCGCCACCGCCTACCGCAAGATCAAGAAAATCGCCGAAGCCAGCTTCGACCCCGCGCTCACCGTCAAACAAGCCGTTGGCCGCCCCGGCCGCCGGCTCTCGAAACAGCTCGAAGCCATGGCCTTGGTTTATCAAATCGATCGGGACGAACAACTCGGCCGAAATTCTACCGCGAAGTAGACCAAGACTTTTTCGCCACCGAACACTGGCCCAAGGCCTTCGCCTTCGCCTTCGCCTGGGACTGGCTCTACCACCTGATGACGCCCGCCGAGCGCCAGACCATCCTCGCCAGCCTCGAACAATGGAACGCCGCGCTATTCGACCACACCGAGAACGCCTGGTGGCGCGCGGCCGGCTACAACTGCGGCGCCATCCCGGTCGGCGCTCAGGGCCTGCTGCTCACCTCCATTCAGGCCGAAACCCGGCACCCCAAGTTTGAACGCTGGTTTTCCGAATGTTTTCGCAAAACCTCGAAAAACTACTTCCCGCAGACCTGGAGCCCCAGCGGCATTTGCAACGAAGGACCCGGCTACGCCCACTACCACAAAAAACCCACCCAATTCGCAGAAGCGGTCCGCCGCACCGGCGGACCCGACATCATCACCTCCAGCGGAGCGGTTAACGCCATGCATTATCTGCGGTACCAGTGGATGCCCCAGGCGGCTGCGGCCCGGTCGGCGACAACACCAATTACGGACGCCGCGTCTTCCAGTCCATCTACCTGCACGGCATCCGCGAACTCTCCGACGCCGCCGGCCTCTGGACCTTTGAGAACTTCACCGACTTCGGCCGCATCGACCCCATTCTCATCTTCCTCTTCTACCCCGACGGCTTAACACCCGCCTCGCCCGGTAATCTCGATCTGCGCACGTCGTTCTATTTCGAAATCGACCGCAACCGCGCCGGCAACGTGTTCGCGCGCAGCGAATGGGACAGCGACCAGGCCGCCTGGTTCAACTTCGTCACCCGCTACTCCGAGGCCAATCACACCCACTACGACATGAACTCGTTCCTGTTCACGGCCTTCGGCGAGCCCTTCGCCACCCACGACAATATCTACCTCTCAAGCGGCGAACACCACGGCGCGGATTTCGAACACAACATCGTCGTCATCGATGAAGGCGGCATGCCCGTCGCCGACCGCTCGGTCCTCTTCGTCAAACAAGGACCCAACCCCTACATCGTCGTGGCCGACGACATCCAGAAGGACTCCGCCCAGCACGACTATCACTGGCAGTGGTTCACCCCGGCCCGTAGCATCACCGGCGCGGGCAGTCTCGCCAAACCCTTCGTGATCGAAGGCGAAAACGCTCGCTGCAAAATCGCCTTCCTCGCGCCCGAGACGCCCAGCCACGACTTCCAGGTCGTCAAGGGAGGCTACAAACGGCGTCCGATCGAGCTGGGACTGCTGCGGGTCAATCGCAAAGCCGTTCGCACCACCTACCTAGCCGTCGCGGCCGCCTGGCGCAAAGGCGCCCAGCAACCCGTCATTCGCCAAGGCCCGCCGGTCGAGACTACCGCCGCCACGGCCGCTTCCACCACCGCCGCCAGTGCGGCGAATAACGGCGCCGCCAATGCGGCCACCAGCAAACCCGCCAGTATCCCCACCAGCATAATCATCGAAGGCGAAGGCTTCCGCGACCAAATCGTCTGGCGAAGGAACGATACCGCCGACACCAATCTTCCCATCATCACCGCCGGAAAACTGCAAACCGACGCCCTGATGGCCCTGGTCCGCACCGACCCCGCCGGCGCCGTAACCGGCTACCTAATAGGAGATGGCAAGACCCTAACCTACAACGGCCAAACTCTAGCCCAAGGCCCGCGCCCCTTCAGCGTCAGCGCCGAGGAGAAACGCACCTTCGCCACCGGCCCCCGCCGCTCCAACCAAGCACTCCCGCCCCACCCGGCCCAAGGCCAAATCTGGCTCCCCCACCCTTCCTCGGAAATATGGGCCGACGACAAGCATCTCAACCGGACCCCCGACGCGAACCAAGTCGTCAAGCTAGATCCAGCCAACCCGTCGCACTAGCAAGTTCGATCGGCCATCGTCGAACCCTCAAGGCGGGCAACTTGGCACCCCATCTCGGAAGTGATGCCACGACACACTTCTCCCCGTCGGGCATTTTACGTCCTTCTGGTACGTCTGGCTCTACACTGGCCGACTAGCGAGGATCTAACCGCGCGATCTAGCTTAACTTTGTGGCTAGAGAAACAGCACATTTGCCCGTTAGTCAACTACGATGACACTGCTGAACTTTCGTCAATTACAGTCGCTGGCTATGCGGTGCTCACTACAGTCGGGCATTGATGCTTAGACGATCGCAAAATTCGCCAGCGAACTTGCGGATTGTCTCGCAAGCCCAATCGGCACACCCTGCCCCAAGGCAACGGGTTGGGAACCACACCATGTCCCCCGATGCTTGCCTAGCTAGAGAATTCAGCGCGAATTTCCCTTGAAGGCGCTTTTGAAGATGCTGGTGCTGGTCTAGGTCGTTGTCCCATTCAGGCTTGAAGTGAACGAGAGCGTTTCTGAGAGCGATCACTGCAGCAGCTGATTGGAATGGCTCTGTGCCTTTCTCCATTGGAGCCTTGCCACACACTGTCAGGGCAACTTGATACTTCCTGAGAATTCGGAACTGCTCAACTTCGTGCCAGCGCTGAGCCAGGAGCGACATCTGGTCGTCAGCCAGTGACCCAAGGGCATTCAGACTGCGGTCTGTTGCTTCCAAATACAGTTCATTCGCTGAAGCTTCTAGAGCCGCGACCGCAAGAATCACAGCAGCGGCTGAGTGGTTCTGCAGCTCCTCCCACCGTGGCTGAGGCCAGTCCATCGCCGCTTCTTCCGCTTCGATGGCTTCGCATTGAGACGCAAAGTAGTCAGCGGCTGCGAGATGTCGTCTCGAAAGGTTTACCTTGACGCTGACCGAGGCCCTACTGAGTCCCGCATAATACCCCGTCAATTGAAACGTTTCCCGAGCAGCAACGTTTCATCGCCTATCCTACGGCAAAGAGAGGGTGAAATCCAGATTTCCGGCCGTGATGTAGCGGGTCCCCGTTCTTCGGGGCTGCGGGCTCGCGCTATAGGCGGATGCAGGCGTGTCGTTAGGCCGAGCGGGCTGGCGGCTTTTGGCGGGGTTGGAGTTGAGTCGTTCGCCGGGATTTTGCTGCTCTCGATGGGTTCGTAGTCCCACGATTCCAGTGGACCCGGCCCGTTGGCCCGGCTTGACCAAAGGTGACGCGATGACCCGAAGTACTCTTACTCTCAATCGATCTTTCCTCCCCTCTTGTGCCGTTTTGCTGTTGAGCCTGTCGGCGCTGGCTCCGCTGCTGCCGGCTCACGACGGACCGGCGAGCCAGTGGGCCGCCATGGTCGGGAATCACTACCGCATCACGGCGAACATCACCTATAAGGTCGCCAATGGGTATGAGGCGAAGCTCGATGTCTACGCGGTCAGGAATTCGCCGAAGCCGCGCCCGACGGTGGTCTATATTCACGGCGGCGGCTGGACCGGCGGCAGCAAGGAAGGGGTCGCGCTGCGGCTAATGCCGTATTTGCAGCTTGGCATGAATGTGGTGAATGTTGAATACCGTCTGGCGCGTAATTCTCTCGCGCCGGCCGCGGTCGAGGACTGCCGCTGCGCGCTGCGGTGGGTGATTCGCAACGCCGAGCGATTTGGCTTCGATACCTCGCGGCTGGTTGTGACCGGTGGCTCGGCGGGCATCTTTCGCTGATGACCGGCATGCTCAACGCCGCGGCCGGGCTCGACAATGAATGTCCGGGCGACGAGGAGTTGAAGGTAGCCGCGATCGTAAACTATTACGGCATTACCGACGTGGCCGACCTGCTCGAAGGTCCCCACCGGCAGCGCTACGCCGTGACCTGGCTCGGCGGCATGGTCAACCGCGAAGCCGTCGCCCGCCGCGCGTCCCCGCTCACCTACGTCCGCAAGGGGTTGCCGCCCATCCTCACGATTCACGGTGACGCCGACACGACGGTTCCCTACGTTCACGCTACTCGTTTACATGCCGCGCTCAAAGCCAAGGGCGTGCCCAATGAGTTGCTGACGATACCTGGTGGCAAGCACGGCGGCTTCAACCGCGACGAGACGCTGAAGATTCGCGAAACGATCGTGGCGTTTCTGACCAAACACGGGATTATCCGGGGGCATTAGCCCGGCTTCGGCTGCGGACCGCCGGTCTTGCACGAACCGCGCGAAGCGGCTTCGCGCGGAACGTGGCTCAGACCAGGTGGCGCAAGAATCGATCACTCGCTAAACAGCGCGCCCTGACCCTTGGATGAATGCTTGACCAGTTCGAACGGATCGTCGACCTTCTTTGGCTCCCAGCATTTTTTCGTTAGCGTGAGCGTGTATTCGGAAGCGGAATAGTAGGCCCCTCTGGCCCTGCCGTTCATCGTCAGGAGACCGGCATGGACGAGCGCGGTCAAGTCTCTGCTCGCAATCTGTGGGGATAGATTCGCGACTTTCCGGTAGGTTGCGTTCCTTACTTTGAGCGCCATGGCCGAGTCCAGGAGCGCCAGGACGGAGCGCTCCGGCAATGCGTGCCACGTGACTTCGGTTTCCAATGTGTCCCAGAGTTTGTGATACGTTCGCATCCGGCGAGCCAGAGAAGCCGCCTGACGGTAATGTGCCCTGAGACAGAAGTCGATCCACGGGCGAGAGTCGTTCCGCGGGTTCCAGCCGCTTTGGCCAACGATGGCAAGCGCATCATAATACTCTCTGGTATTCCGTCCCAGGTAAGACTCGATGCTTACAAAATTCGGGTCGATGTCCGAGAACTCGCGAGCCAGAACGAGCGACTGCAGGCAACGGCCCATGCGGCCATTGCCGTCGGAAAAAGGGTGGATCATCACAAGGTTCAAGTGGGCCATGGCCGCCCGCACCAGCGGTGGCGGCCCGTCATCGCCGTTCAGGTCGTCAGCAAGTTCCTGCATCAGACCTTGGACAAGCTCCGCATCAGGACCTTCATAGACAAGCTCTCTCCTCTCTGAGTCATATACCGAGACAGGCCCCGGACGCAGGTTGCCTGGGTGCTTGGACAGATCGAAATGCACCATCATGAAGTGCAAAGAGCATAGCGTTTCGACCGAATACTTGAACTTAGGGCGCTTGGCTAGTTGCAGGACATAGGTCATGGCCTGCTGGTAGCCGACGACAGCGGACCAATCTTCATCCTTTGCATCGAGCGGGTCTTCAGATTCGACCGCCGCGATGGCATCGTTCAGCGTCACGTTATGTCCTTCGATCGTGTTGGACGCGCGGATGTTTCGCGCATGCAGATTTCGGCGAAGAAGACCATACCACCTGGGAGGGGTCCGAATCACGTATCCAAGGTTCTCTCGCATCTCGTCAATTAATGCGATGACGTCGAACTGGTCCGATCCGAGACTTGGAGCCTGGAATAACATGTCGTATACTTAATGCCTAGAAAACATATACTAAATGTATCAAAGTATCATGTAAATATCAATTCATCAAATTTTCCACATGCGAACTGTGTCAACGCAAAATAGAAAGTTCCTCCCTGGCGCAAATCAGAAAGATTCCCTCTAGCGTCAGGGCTTGAAGTCCGTTGAGGCGGCGGTCAGGGCTGGCTCGCGGTTGTTACAATTGGCGCACGATGTTGTTCACTCGCCCGTTGACAAACATACTTTCGGTTCCGTTCATGAAACTGCGCTTGTGGCGGGCACGGATCTGTCTTGCCGCTGTATTGCTAAGCGGGCTGGCGCCGCTTGCCTGGTCGCAGGACGCGGCCGCGCTTGCCGGTGATTCGATCGTGTCGTTTCGCGTGCGCTTTGGGCTAACTGATCGCGCGCCCCGCTCCTGGGACGGAGAGCTGAGCCTGCGTAACGGTGAAATCGCGGGGCTGCGGAATTGGAACCCTCATCCGGAGGATTCGATCCGCGGCACCTCGGGCTGGAAGCTCGCCACGCGCAAGGGAATAAATTACGTTCGGCGCGTCTATCAGTGGGAAGATCCGCGCGGCACCGAAGAGTATGTGACGATTCCCGGTCTTGTAGTGGATGTGGACACGCGGCCCAGCACGCAGGTCGTCTTTAAGACCGGACAAGGCGAGTTTACGGTTTGGCCCGGCGAGCTGCAAGCCGGCCGGCCATTGCAGTTTCTCGACGGGGCGGTCGAGGTCGACCGGGTCCCGCCAGCGACTCCTCTCTCTGACAGTAAGTATGAAAACGACTTCGCGACGGTCCTCGGCGGGAAGAGCGGAGATCTGTGGACGGCCTGGATCGCCTATCGCGCCGGCGGCAACCAGATCATGACGCGGCGTTTCAGCGGGCGGGGCTGGAGCCGGGCGGAGACAGCCGGTGACAAGCCCGGCGATATCTTTGTCGTGAAGATGGGCCGGGACAGGCGAGGGCGGGAGTGGCTCATCTGGTCCGAGCAGGTTGACGGCAACTTTGATCTCTACGGCAAGTATCGCGAAGGCCCCGGCTGGTCGAGGAGAGAGCGGCTCACGACCGCGCCGCAGCCGGACATGGAGCACCAATTGGCGAGCGACGCCGCGGGCAACCTGTGGGTTGTCTGGCAGGGGTTTCGCGACGGCAAATCCAGCATCTTCGCGCGCCGCTACGACGGGTCGAGCTGGTCGGCCGAAGAAAAGGTTTCGACCTCGCGCGCCAATGACTGGCAGCCAGCCATCGCGGTGGATGGAAGCGGCGCGGTCTATGTCGCCTGGGACAGCTATGACAAGGGCAACTACGACGTGCTCATGCGGCGCTGGTCGGGCAGCGACTGGGACGAGGTGGTTGCTGTCGCCGACACACCCAAGTTCGAGGCGCACGTCTCGCTGGCTTGCGATGCCCAAGACCGTTTGTGGGCCGCCTGGAACGAGAGCGGGTTCCAATGGGGCAAGGATTCCGGTTTCCTGATCTACAAAGAGGCCACGCGGCTCTACCAGTGGCGTTCGATCAGCGTCGGCGTCTGGAGCGGCGAGGGCTGGCGCAAGCCGGCGGCGGACATCAACACGGCGCTTCCTGGTGAGCTGCGAGGCTACAATGACCTGCCGATTTTGCGGACCGACGCCGGGGGCCGCATGTGGCTGTTCTTTCGCCACCGGATGCTGCGATCTCGCGACACGCCCGACTTTACGCCCGCGCATCGGGCCGCCTGGCAAATCTACGGCAGCGCCTATGTGGGCGATCGCTGGACCCACCCGCTGCACCTGCCCTTCAGCCGCGGGCGGCAGGACATGCGCTGGGGCCTGGCGCTCGACGGCGATGGCAATTTCTTCGCGGCCTGGCCGACCGATCATCGGAATTCGGACGACTATGTCTACAGACGCAGCGAGGTGCATGCCGGGCGGCTGCCCGCGCTCGCCGGCGCCGCGCGGCCACCCAAGCTGGTCCCGCGCGAGAAGCGGCTTTTCACGACCTACCCGGTCCATCCCAACGAAGCCGAAGACCTCGATCGCATTCGCGCGTACACGATCGAGTCGGGCGGCAAGACGTACCGGATCTATCGCGGCGACACGCACCGCCACACGGAGTTCTCCGACGACGGCTATAACGACGGCTCGCTGCTGGAAACCTACCGCTACGCGCTCGACGCGGCGGAACTGGACTTCCTCGGCGTGAGTGACCACAACACCGGCGGCGGGCAAGACAACGAGTACATCAACTGGCTGATACCGCAAGCCGCCGATCTGTTCCGCCTTCCGGGCCGCTTCGCTCCCGTCTACACCTATGAGCGAAGCCTGTCGTATCCCAACGGCCATCGCAACATTCTCGTGGCGAAGCGAGGCATGCCGACTCTGCCGATTTCAGAGGCGGAACGAGAAGGCGAGGAAGGCGCCGCGAAGCTATTCGCCTATCTGAAGCGATACCGGGCGATCAGCATCCCGCACACGTCGGCGACCGGCATGGGGACGGACTGGCGCGACAACGACCCGGAAGTCGAGCCGCTGGTGGAAATCTATCAAGGTGACCGCGTTTCGGCCGAGTACGAAGGCGCGCCGCGCGCGGCGACGAGCGAGAAGCCCTACAACCAGCAAGGAGGTCTCAAGCCGGCCGGTTACGTCTGGAACGCCTGGGCGAAGGGATACAAGATCGGCGTGCAGGCCTCCTCGGACCACATCTCCACCCACATCTCCTACGCCTGCACGATCGCCGAGGACTTCACCAAAGAAGGGCTGCTCGACGCCATGCGAAAGCGCCATTCCTACGCCGCGACCGATAATATCATCCTCGATTACCGATTGCAGTCCGGCGGCAAAGAGTATCTGCAAGGCGACATCGTCGAGGCGCGCGGAGGGTTCAAGCTCTGGGTCCATATCGTGGGAACGGCGGGAATTCGGCAGATCGACATCATCAAGAACAACACCTTCGTTCACAACCGCCAAAACCTCGGCCGGGAGGTGAGTTTCACCTTCGTGGATAATGATGTGACAGCGGGTGAGAGTTACTATTACGTTCGCGTGATTCAGAAGAACGGCGAAATGGCCTGGTCGTCGCCGATCTGGGTGCGGACGCGCTAAGAGGTCGCGGCGGGACTACTCCATGGAGGACGCGATCTGTTTCTTGAGTCTTGTGACGACGTTGCCCGCCTGTTTGTGCAGTTGGTTAGGTGAGGGGACGAATTCCTTGAGATAGGTGGACCAGAGGACCTGGCGCGATTTCACGTCGACCAGAAAGAGCGTGCCCTTGGAACGCGCCGTCGAGCGATTCGGCGGTTGTTGCGGACGATAGAGGCTATCGGAGTCAGGCTCTTGGGCATCTTGTTTCGCCGAGTCGTCCGCTTGCTCCGGCTTGGGCAAGGGGAACAGTTCGTTCATGCCAGCGAGAAACTTGTTGTCGATGCGGTCGGTGAGTACGGCGTCGGCCAGCTTGGGATCGACCACGACCTGAAATACGCCCTCTTGGGTGATCTGTTCGGCGAGGTAGTGATCCAGCGCATTGCGCATCGGCCAGAAATACACCTTCCGGTCGCTGCCGAGTTCGGCGGCGGCGGCCGTCTGGAGGATGAAATACATTCCGGCAAGCAGCACTGCGCAGGGGCGAATTGGCCGTGTCGTCATGGCTGAAATTATAGCATCGGGAGGACGGATTCCATGGAGCCGGGGCGGGGCCGGGCTGTCGGCGACAAGGAGTGGCGCTGGTGAGGGATGAAAACCGCTATGCCGTTTACGACGGGTTTGCTTGTTATTTCGACCGTTACTGGGGACGGTCGTTCTTTGACGACCTGCGGCCGGTCGTGGAGCAGTGTTTTCTGCCCTTGCTCCCGGCCAACGGCGCGGTGCTCGATCTATGCTGCGGCAGCGGACGTCTGAGCCACTGGCTGACCGTCCGCGGGTTTGAGGTGTCGGGCGTGGACGGTTCGGAAGAGATGGTGCGTTTGGCGAGAAAGAATGCGCCCCAGGCGAGTTTCCGGGTGGCGGATGTGCGGCGATTCCGCGAGCCGGAGAGTTTCGACGGCGTCGTCTGTACGTTCGACAGTCTGAATCATCTGGCTTCGGGCGACGATCTGCTGACCGTGTTTCAGAACGTTGCCCAGTCGCTGCGGCCCGGGGGGCTGTTCTTTTTCGACATGAATCTCGACGAAGGTTTTCGGGCCAGCGCGCCGGAGACCTCTTCGATCGTGGCCGAGGACCACGCCTGCATCACCGAAAGCGTCTACGATTCCCGGTCACGGCGGGGCTGCTCGACCATCACCCTCTTTCGCTTGGAGGACGGAAACTGGCGCCGCTCGGATGTCGAGGTCTGGGAGTATTGCTATCCCAAAGAGCAGATCGTCGCGGCGCTGGCGGAAGCGGGCCTTCCGCACCTCCAGACGTTCAAAGCCGGGACGGACTTCGATATGCGCGCCGGCGAGGGCAGGTTGTTCGTGCTGGCGTCGAAGCAGCCGCTCCCGGCGGTGAATTCCGGCCGCTGATAAGGGCTGGCTGGTCGCCTATGTGGCGCGGCGGATGTTGACCCACGTATGGACGTGCGGCGCTCCGCGGAAGTACCAAAGCATGGCCGGGCTTTCCAGTTGCCATACGTCCCAGGTGCCGTCGTTTCCAATGTCTTGGTTCTTGAAAAATGACATCGACAGCGCATCAACGCCCCCCTGGGAGCGGATCAAGTTCATGGCCTCGCGGCGATCGGCCTCGCGGAAAGGCAGCAAGAGATCGGTCAAGACCTGGTCCACAAGCTGTTTCTGGTCTGGCGACATGTCGGCGATGCTGAGTCCGGCGAGTTCGGCGCCCTCTCGCTTGAGCTCGACCGTTTTGGTGGCTTGTTCTCGCCGGGGGTCGCCCAACAGGGCCAGCGAGCGCTGTTTGCCGTCGAGGGCCTGAAACACTTCGTTCGCCCGCAGAGCCTGGTACCAGTAAACGTTGCCCGGATGATCCGGCTTTTCATTGAAGTCGCCCGCGGCGTGTCCGTAGAAGATCGGCCCTCCAAAGGCGGCGCCCTCGACCGAGTCGCCGTCGCAACGAACCGTGCAGTGTCTGCCGGTGAGCACGAACTCGAACGCGCCGCTACCGGGCTCGCCGAACAAGGCCACCGAATAATTGGCGATGCCGCCGCCGTCTTCGTCGAGATGGCGCATGACCTCGCCGACGAACTCCTCGCTATGGAGCCCGCGGAAGATCTCGCCGATCATGCGCTGCTGGTCTTTGGTGAAGGACTCTCCGACTCTCGCCGGGGTGATGTGCCAATTCGCGTCGACTTTTTTCCGCAAGGGATGGGCAAACGGGAAGACCATGGTCTGCTTTTGCTCTTGAGACAAGCTCTCGAAGAAATGACCGACCAGCGTCTCGGAGGACGGCGAGGTCCCCTTGGCCGGGCTTCGCATGAGCGCCATCGAGCCCAATCCGGTCGTCGCCAGGAAGCGTCTGCGATCCATCCACTCACTGCTAGGGTCTTTCATGCCATATCCTCCGCCCGTCCTGTCTTGAAAGCTAAGGAGACTGCTGATGGATTTATCTCACGAACGAGTGTCCGAGTCAAGGGGCCGCTACAGGAAGCTTGACTTGGCCCGTCTCCCGCCAGGGGCTGCTGGGCATGGAAAGCCATTTTTTTTCGGCGAAAATTCCGGGTATTCTCCGAGTTCCCGAGACGATAGGTTCGTGTTTTCCTTTAGCCACCACTCGCGCATCTGAGAAGAAGCCTGGGGGCGGGCCGTGGCCGGGCGGAGGCGGGGTTGCGGGTCTTTCGAGTGACCGTCGCTGGGTTTTCAGGCGCTAGTACGAGACGAGCGACTAGATGTCCCAGCGAGCATCCGATCCGTCGGAGGACCCGACTGTGGCCGAACCTGATAAGTCCGGGCCCGCTGATCCCGCAGATGCGTTCAAGGCGCCCAGCGGGGCCAAAGAACACTCCCCTGCCAGCGTTGTGATGCCGAGGGCCATGCTGCGTCCCGCGGTTTTGCTGTCTCCGGAATCGCTAGCGCGGTCGATTGGATCAAAGAAAAAAAAGAAGGCGGAAGGCGATGCGGCAGCCAACGCGAGTCCGCGGGCCGAAACACCTCCGGTGGTCCACGAGGCGGAGCCGACGGCGGACCCCAGTCCGGTGGACGAGTTGCCGCCATTGTCCGACTATGGGCTGGAGCCGCCCGCGGCGGCGAGTATTCCAGAGCCGCCTAGCGAGGAGGCCTATCAGTTTGAGGCGCCGCCGGAGGCCGAAAATGAGCCAGAGCCACTGACTGCCGCTTACGAACCCGAGCCGCCGGCGGACCCGAGCTACATGGGTGGAGCGTCGATTGCGCCGGACCATGTTGCGCCGGACCATGGAGTGGAACCGGCGGCCCCGTACTACGAGCCCGAGCCTTCCGCGCAGGAAGGCTACCGGTTCGAACCGCGGGCGGAGCCTGTTTACGAACTGGATCCGAATCCCGAAGAGTTTTCGCCAGAACCTTCTCAGGCGCTTGACCCTGGTTCTGATGACGATCTGCGATTTTTGCCGGGTCCTGGAGGTCCTGGACGGCTCCCTGAGCATGACCCCGCGCGTGAACGAGAGCCACTGGCCGAACAAGAGGGCGTCTACCAGGCTCAACCCGCGGGGGCGCACGCGAGGACCGCCTATCAGGAGAGCTGGGGCGATCGTCCGGGGACCGGAGCGCCCTCTCCAAGAGATGAGCGATCGCGAGACGAGTTCGAAGCCAGAGAGGCCGGCGATTCCGTCTCGGGCGAGGCGCCCGCATCTTCGGGAGAAACGACAGCGGGGGCGCTACAGAGACGGCTCAAGAATTACCTTCCGGGGTGGGCCCGGAGGACGGGGATTCCAAAGCGTCTGGGGGCAGGCTTGGGAAGCTTGTTGCTGGTTGGCGCCGTGTTGTACGGCTTCGGCGGATCGGTTGGAGCCGGCATTCAGATCACGATCGAGAGTTTGATTGAAAGCACCCGGCCCAGCGCGGCGTTTCAGTTTGCCGAGAATTTTCGCGGCGGGGTGGAGGGCTTATGGGACGGCAAGGGCTGGCACATCGATCCTTCCACCGGCGGAAGACCGCGCGGACTGGTTCTCAATGAAGAAACCCTTGACTTGGTGGACTACCACCTGGACTTTGAGTTCAATCTCAAGAAAGGTTCCATTGGGTGGGTCGTGCGGGCGGCGGACCGTTCCAACTATCACGGCTTTAAACTCACCAAGGTCGTGGCGCCCAGGATCCGCCGGAGCGAGCAGCGGAGTTCGTTCATTCTCTCGCGCTACTCCATGCTGCGCGGCGTGGAGGACGCCACGGCCGTGCTTGAGACCGACGTTTCGCGCGAAATCAATGAAGCGCGCATCAACAAGATGTCGGTTCGCGTTCGGGGCGATCAGATCGCGACGTTCATCAATGGCCGTAGCGTGAATATTTGGAAGAATGTCGATCATCATGCCGGCGGCATCGGATTTTGGGCGGAGGAAATTTCCGAAGATTTGCCCAAACCTGGAGAAGAGCCGGAGCAGACCGGCACGATCGAGCAGGTCATCGTCTATGGCAATGAAGACTTCTGGGGTCTGACGCTCTATTCCTTCTCGGTGGTCTTGCGCCGCCTCAACACGATGCTCTTCTCGACGATACTGTTTCCGCCGAATTCGGCGGCCTTCTACATACTCTAGCGGGGCGTCTCTGGCGTTTGCCGTGGTCTCATCCCCCCCTGTGGTCTCATCCCCGTTGTCGAGAGTTCTTCCGGCTGCTCACCCATGCGCGGTGGCCGCGTTTGCGGAATAATGTATTGTGTTGACCGGGGAAGAACACGATGCGGACCGAGAGCGCGCCGGAAATCGCGCGGCCACGGGGAGGAAACGATGCATGTTCCACGGCGCGGCCCGCTGCCGGGCGTTCTGTTTCTTGTCCTGATCGTTGTGCTGGCGGGAGGGGATAGCCTGGTGTCCGCTCAGACGAGGCCGCGGGCTCGAGATCTGGGCGTACCGTTGGACGGCACGCCCGGGGCTTGGAACGCCATTACCGACGTGGCTGGGGTCGAGGTCGGCCATACGACGCTGATTCGCGGCAGCGGGAAGCTCAAGGTCGGGCAGGGTCCGGTGCGCACGGGCGTGACCGCCATTCTCCCGCGCGGCAAGCGATCCGGCGATCCGGTCTTTGCCGGCTGGTTCGCGCTCAACGGCAATGGAGAGATGACCGGCACGGCCTGGATCGAGGAATCCGGTTTCATGGAAGGTCCGCTGATGATTACCAATACGCACAGCGTGGGCGTCGTGCGCGATGCGGTGATTGCCTGGCAGGCCGAGCATGACTTGATGCACCAGCGGTTTTCGTTGCCGGTGGTGGCCGAGACCTTCGACGGCGGCCTCAACGACGTGAATGGATTTCACGTCAAGCCCGAGCATGTGTTCGAGGCGATTGAGGGCGCTTCGTCCGGCGCGGTGGCCGAGGGCAATGTCGGCGGTGGCACCGGCATGCGCTGCTACCAGTTCAAGGGCGGGATCGGTACGGCCTCGAGAAAGCTCGCCTCCCGAGATGGCGGCTACACCGTCGGCGTGCTCGTTCAGGCGAATTTCGGCCGCCGCGAGCAGCTCATGATCGCCGGCGCGCCGGTGGGGAAAGAACTAAGCTGCGAGGACGATCCCCCGTGCGGAACGAAGCCGCCGCCGGCTCGCGAGGGGTCGATCATTATCGCGGTGGCGACCGACGCTCCTCTGCTGGCTCACCAGCTCAAGCGGCTGGCGCGGCGCGCCTCGCTCGGAGTGGCCAGGACCGGCAGCGTTTCGGGTAATTCCTCGGGAGATATTTTCATCGCCTTCTCGACCGCCAATCCGGGCGCCGCGCAAGCGAAGCGGACCGCCAAGCTCCGCATGCTAGCCAACGCGCGGCTGGACGCGGTCTTCGCGGCCACGGTCGAGGCCACCGAGGAAGCCATCCTCAATGCGCTTGTCGCCGCCGAAACCATGACGGGAATCGATGGCCAGCGGGCGATTGCCCTGCCCCACGACGCCCTGAAAAGAGTTCTTCGCAAGTACAACCGTCTTCAGGAGTAAGGTTCTTGCGGGGCAATCATCGGGCTGCGCGCGCGCGAACCTGTCCGGTAAACTAAGTAGATCGTGAAGCAACCGCGAACACTGTTTGAAAAGATCTGGGGCCAGCACGTGGTCTCTCGGGAAGCCGGGTGTCCGGCCGTGATCTACATCGACCTGCATCTGGTGCATGAAGTCACATCACCGCAGGCTTTCCAGGGGCTTCGTGATCGCGGCCTGAAAGTGGGCCGGCCCGGCCAGACCCAGGCAACGATGGATCACAGCATTCCCACGACCGACCGGAGTTTGCCGATCGTGGACCAGATCGCCGCCAAGCAGATCGAGCAGTTGAGAACGAACTGCCGAGACTTCGGTGTTCCGCTGCAAGACCTGGGCAGTCCCTATCAGGGCATCGTGCACGTGATCGGTCCCGAACTTGGGCTGACCCAGCCCGGCATGACCGTCGTCTGCGGCGACAGCCACACCTCGACCCATGGAGCGTTCGGAGCGCTGGCGTTTGGCATTGGCACCACCGAGGTGCAGCACGTTCTGGCCACGCAGTGCTTGCTGCAAAACAAGCCCAAGACGTTTGAAGTGCGCTTCGACGGCGTGCTGCCGGCGGGTGTTTCCTCGAAAGACATGATTTTGGCCCTGATCGCCGAAATCGGAGTCGGCGGTGGCACCGGACATGTCCTAGAGTACACCGGAAGCGCCATCAGGTCGTTGCCGGTCGAGGGCCGCATGACGGTTTGCAATATGTCGATCGAGGGCGGCGCCCGGGCCGGCATGATCGCTCCTGACGACACAACCTTCGAGTTTCTTGCCCGGCGGCCCAAAGCGCCCCAGGGCGAGGCCTGGGAACAGGCCGTGGCCCGCTGGCGGCGGTTGCCCAGCGACGAAGGATCTCGCTACGACCAGACTCTGAGCATTGACGCCGCGACGCTGGAGCCGATGATCACCTATGGCACCAACCCGGGCATGGGAGTGAGAATCAGCGAGCCGGTTCCCGATCCTTCCTCGGCGGGCGACACCGAGAAAGGCAATGCGATCCGGAAAGCGCTTGACTACATGCAGCTCGAACCCGGCAAGCCGCTGCTGGGGCACCGGGTGGATGTCGTTTTCATCGGAAGCTGTACGAACTCGAGAATGTCGGACCTGCGTCAGGCGGCGGAATTCATGCAAGGCCGCAAGGTCGCCCCCAAGGTCCGCATGCTCGTCGTGCCGGGCTCGGCACAGATCAAGAGGCAAGCCGAGGACGAAAAGCTCTCCGAGATTTTCAAGGCGGCCGGCGCGGAGTGGCGCGAGGCCGGTTGCAGCATGTGCATCGCCATGAACGGCGACCAGCTCGAGCCGGGGCAGTATTGCGTGAGCACGAGCAACCGCAATTTCGAGGGCCGGCAGGGCCAGGGCGGACGGACGTTTCTCGCCAGCCCGCTGACGGCCGCGGCCTCGGCGGTGCGCGGCGTGGTGACCGATGTCCGCACGATGCTGGGCTAGCGCAAGGGACGATCACGATGAAACCCATCCGTACATTTTGCGGCCGTGCCATACCGCTTCCGGCCAGCGATATCGATACCGATCAGATCATACCGGCGCGGTATCTCAAGACGATTGACAAGCAAGGCCTGGGAAGCAATCTATTTCAGGACTGGCGCTATCTCGCCGATGGCAGCCCCAATCCAGACTTCGTGCTCAATCAGCCGCCGGCCCAGGGCGCGACGATCCTCGTGGCCGGCGACAACTTCGGCTGCGGCAGCTCGCGCGAACACGCGCCCTGGGCGCTGCGGGGTTTCGGGTTTCGGGCCGTGATCAGCACCTCTTTCGCGGACATCTTTCAGAACAACTGTTTGAAGAATGGTTTGCTGCCGGTCGTCGTCGATCGCGCGACACACGCCGAGATCATGGGGCTGGCCGAAAAAGACGGCTCGGTCGAACTGAAGATCGATCTGGCGAATCAGAAAGTGCACCTGCCCGGCGGACGCGAGGCCGGATTCCCCGTCGATCCGTTCGCGAAACGGTGCCTGCTCGAAGGCATGGATCAGCTCGTCTATCTGCGAAGGCAGCGAGAGCACATTGAGGCCTACGAGCAAGAAAATCCCCCCCGCGTTAACACGCTGTAAGCCGGTCTGAGACTCCCAAAGCCGCCCTGGCGCGGGGCTCGCCCGAGATCCACGGTCTTGGTGGCGCTGCCCCAGCCGGGGCACTGCCTGCACCGGACGCCGATTCGTCCGAGGCCACCGAGGCAGTGTCATCGGCGCCTAGCTTTTCCCTGCCAGCCATCCTTCCCGCAACCCTGCTCTGCTAAGATCGTCGGAATGTCTTCCAGCGCTTCGGCGGATGTACACGAAAAAGTGTCCCGTTTTTTTCCCAAGTGGGACGAGGCGGACCTCCCCGCTCCGCCGAAGATCACTCTCAAGAGTTGGACCGCGCTGATCGGCCCCGGCGTGCTCATGGTGGGCAGCAACATCGGCGGCGGGGAGTGGCTCCTGGGTCCGATCGTGACCGCTCGCTATGGCGGGCAGTTAATGTGGATCGCGACGCTGAGCATCGCCTTCCAAGTGTTTTACAACCTGGCCGTCATGCGCTACACGCTCTACACGGGCGAGCCGGTTTTCGTCGGATTCTTTCGTACCTGGCCGGGACCCAAGTTCTGGGCGTTTTTCTATCTGCTGATTGACCTGGGAGGCATCTGGCCCTATCTGGCGGCGAATGCGGCGGTGCCGCTGGCGGCCGTGATCCTGGGGCGACTTCCCGGCGCCGAGGACGACGCACTGGTCCGAACCCTTAGCTACGTCATTTTCCTGAGCGGGCTTTCGGCGCTGCTTTTTGGGGGCAAGATCTACAACATGATCGAGCGCATCATGGTCACCAAGCTCGTCGTGGTGCTGGGCTATCTCACTCTGGTCGGAGTGTTCATGGTGAGCGGCGAGACGTGGCTGGATATCTTCAGCGGATTTTTCAGATTCGGATCGCTGCCAGCCGGGGAGATCGATTGGGCGACGGTGGCGGCGTTCGCGGCGATCGCCGGGGCGGGCGGACTGGCGAACATGAATTTCTCGAACTACACGCGCGAGAAGGGCTGGGGCATGGGTTCGCTCGTCGGCGCGATTCCGAGCATGGTCGGCGGCAAGACCGTGCGGCTATCGCATGTAGGAAGAGTGTTTCCGCTCACCCCGGGCAACCTGAAGCGCTGGAGAGGATGGATTGCGCACATCGTGCGCGATCAGGTGGCCATCTGGTCGATCGGCTGCGTGCTGGGCATGGCGCTGCCGTCAATGCTCTCGCTGGAGTTTATCCCCGGCGCCACGGTCGATGGGCACGCGGCGGCGGCGATGACGGCGCGGGGCATCGCCGACCGCTCGGGCGAGATTTTCTGGTTCTTGACCTTGCTGTGCGGCTTCATTGTCCTGGCGCCGGGACAGGTCTCCGATGTGGACGGCATCGTTCGCCGCTGGACCGATGTGATCTGGACCGGCAGCCTGCGCGTGCGCGAGATGGAAGGCCATCAAGTAAAGAACATCTATTACTCGATCATGGTGGTCTACATGATCTGGGGGTTAATCGCCCTGCGGCTGACGCCCGATCCGCTGATGCTGGCGATTGTCACCGGGACACTGCGCAACATTGGACTGGGCGTGACGGCGCTTCACGCGCTCTATATCAACCGCAATCTGCTGCCCGCCGAACTGCGGCCGGCCTGGTACATGCAAGCAGGCTTGGTCGGCTGCTTTGTTTTCTTCACGGGGATCTCGGGTATCGCCTTCCATCAGAAGTGGACCCAGTTGATGGGGCGCTAGCGGGCAGGCGGCGGGCTGGCCCGCCTTGCGATGGTCACTGCCGCGACGGACGACGCCGGATCATGAACGATTCCATGCCATGCCGGGATCCCGCGCCCGGCGTTTGGGATCCGTTCTCGGCGACAATACGATCAGGGTGACTCAGCGAGGTTGCATGGCAGAGCGTTTGCGCCGGGCCACAATCCTGCTGCTGGCGATGCTGGGACCGTCCCGTGCCGCCGCTGTCACCGTCGAGATCTACAACCCGGTGGGAGCCGTCAGCGTGAAGGTGAGCCTGGCAGCCCGGCTGCGCGTTCAGGCTACCGGGGCGCACCGGACGGTCACGAGGGAAGATACCAAGATCACGCGGACCAGAGACCTGATCGTGATTCACTGCGACCCGGCCGACAAAGAGCCGATGGATCTCAGCGTCGTTGTGCCGCTCGGATTCTCCGTGGACGTGACCACGCTCGGCGGGGACATCGAAATCGAGGGGCTGATCCGTGAAGCGTGGATCAAGACCCAGACCGGAAGCATTCGTCTGAGCGTGCCCTGGGACGCTATCCGTCTGCAACTGGACGCCGAACAGCGTCCCAAGATCATCGAGCTGCCCCGCTCGCCTCGTTTTTCGTCCGGCAAGCTGCGCGTGAGCGAGGAGCGGACGATATGGCGTCTGCGCGACCGCCTGCCCGTGCGCCAAGTGACCTATGGGCGCATCCGGGTGCGAGCGGACGGGCCCGGCCGGGTGCGGCTCGAGAATCAGCCCATACCGGCCGACTCGCCGATCAAGATGCCTTGGCAGGCGCCCGAGGCGGTGGACCGCATTCTCCAGAAAAGCCGCCGACCGGCGCCGGCGGCCAAGAGCGTCCCGGCCGCGCCTGCCCCCTCTGTCCGCGTCCCCTCTGCCGGGACCGAGATTTCGCCGCGCGGGGAAGGCGCGACCGTATTTCGGTCCGGCGTGCGGATGGTCAATCTGCTCGTGGCGGTCGTCGATGCCGGGGGGCATCCGGTGACCGATCTCTCGCCGGAAGATTTTGCAATCGTCGAAGACGGCGAGCCGCAGCAGGTCGAGTTCGCTGGTTCCGAAGATTTGCCCTTCAACCTGGCGATTCTGCTCGATCTCAGCGGCAGCAACAGGCTGGACCGCACCGCGATGATTGCCGCCTCGAAACGGTTCGTGGAAATGGCGGGCGACCAGGACCGTGTCGCGATCTATGCTCTGGCCGGCGATCTCTTTCACGTCGTGGCTCCCTTAACCTCCGACCGCGCGAGCTTGATCGCGACGCTCAGCAAGATACCCGGCGTCTCGGGAGGCTCGCCTCTTTATGATGCGATCGCGCTGGCGTACGCCGAAGAGCTTCACGATCGCGAGGGAGAGAGAAACGCGCTGGTCATCGTCAGTGACGGGATCGACGACCGCCTCAGCCCCCTGGCTGACGCTCCGTCTCGTCTGAAATTCAGGCGGCTGCTCAAGGCAGCCGGGCAGATGAACGCCCTGCTCTATTCGGTGTTCCTGCGCTCGGGCGAGCGTTTCGGACAGGGCTGGTCCAAAAAGGCGCGAAAACAGATGCAGCAACTCGCTGGCGCTTCTCACGGCAGAGTTTTCGAGGCCCGTTCGATCCAGGATCTCGAACCGGTCTACCCGCTGCTGGCGTCGGAACTGCGGGGAATCTACAGCGTAGCCTACTATCCCAGCAACCAGGATTTCCGTGGCCGCTGGCGCAAGGTTCAGGTGAAGGTGCGTCGCCCGGGCGCAACCCCGCGCACACGGAAGGGCTACTTTGCCCGCTAGGAAGGCCATCGGCTTCTCCCCGGCCGTTCGTCCGCGGACCCGCTGATGGCGCGAGTCCGCCGACGGGGATGAGCCCGACGCCGCGAAGATCTTTCAGGTAGAGTGGTGACCATGCTCCCTCGCTATGAGGTTTTCCAATCTGTTTGGGTGCATGCTAATGTCTGGGTCTGCGGCCTGCTGCTGGCCGCGCTGACCGGAGGCGTGCCCGCGGCGGCCAAGCTCAAGCCGGGATCGCCGGCCGCAGTGGGCATGTCGGCCGAGAAACTTGCGGCCGCGGCCGATATCTTGCGTTCCCAGATCGCCGCGGGCGAGATCAGCGCGGCGGCCATTGTCGTCGCCCGGCGAAAGACGATCGTGCTCGCCGAGGGGTTCGGCAAGCTCCATCACGCGGCGGACGCCCCGGCGGTGACGGCGGATTCCATTTTTCTGCTGGCGTCCATCACCAAGCCGGTCACCGCCTGTGCGCTGATGATACTTGTCGATCGCGGCGAGATTTCTCTCAACGACCCGGTTTCGGTCTATCTGCCGAAGTTTCAAGGCGGGGATCGCGGGCTGGTTACGGTCGCGAAACTGCTCAATCACACTTCGGGAATGCCCGACATGCTTCCGGAAAACCGAAACTTGCGGCGCGCCCACGCTCCGCTGAGCGAGTTCGTGCGGCAGGCGACCCAGACGCCTCTGTTGTACAAGCCCGGCACAAGGTTTCGTTACCAGAGCATGGGCATCCTTCTGGCCGCCGAGATCGTCGAGCGCGTCTCGGGTAAGCGCCTGCGCGATTTCGAGAAGGAAGAGATGTTCGACCCCTTGGGCATGAAGCACAGCGCCCTGGGGTTGGGAGCGTGGAAGATTTCCGATACCGTTTGGTACGAGACTTCACCCAACGCCGATCCGGCCGACAACGAACGCTTCGGCGCCAATAGCGCTTATTGGCGAGACATGGGCCATCCCTGGGGCGGGATGCACAGCTCGGCTTCGGATCTGGCGATTCTGCTGCAAACGATGCTGAACCGCGGCCAGTATGGTGGCCGGCGTGTTTTCAGCCCCGCCGCCGTTGACGCCATGACGGCCGACCAGAACCGGCGTCTCGAAGCGCCCTGGGGACTGGGCTGGGCGCTACGCGACTCCCTCGTCTGGAACTATTTCGGACAATTGGGCTCGCCCCGCACCTTCGGACACACCGGCGCCACCGGCACCGTGGCCTGGGCGGATCTGCGGCGAGAGCTGATTTGCGTTATCTTGACGAACCGGATGGTCGAGCGGGGGCGCCTGCTGCGGAGGGTTTCCAACGCCGTTGTCGCGGCGGTCGAAGACTAGGCGGCCGCGCGCAGGGAGGAAGGTGCCCGCCTACTGGATGTAGCCCATGGACTTGAGTTCGCGCAAGATTCGCTCACGCTCCTCGGGGTCCACCGCCCCGCCCAGGCCGAGCAGACGCGTTAGGCTCTGACTTCCCTCCCGATGCCTCAGCAGCCGTTCCCTCAATTCCTGCTTTTTTTCAGGCGACGCCACGGCAAGATTCATCGTCTCGGCCGGATCGGCCATCGTGTTGTAGAGTTCCTCGTTCGGCCCGTCGAGAAACCGTATGTATTTCCAGCCCTGATGGACCACCGCTTCCCGATCGCCGAAGTAGACGGGCTTGGCGATGAAGGCCGCGCGGTCGTCGGGCGGTTCGGCGCCCGGCGACCAGAGAGGCGCGATCGACCGGGCTGAAAACCAGCCCTCATTGCTTTCGATGCCGCACAGTTCGAGCAAAGTCGGCACGATGGCGACGTTCGAGACGCCCAGAGCGACCCGGGTCCGAACAGGCGTCATGGAGGCGGGCAGTTTGATGATCAGCGGCACGGAAACAAGCTCGTTGTAGAAGCTGTGCCCGTGGTCCACGCCGCCGTGATCCCAGAACTCCTCGCCGTGGTCGGAGGTCAGCACGATCAGCGAGTCGTCATAAAGCCCAAGATCTTTCAACGCGGCCATCAGACGTCCGATGCGATCGTCCGCGAAGCGAACCTCGCTGCGGTAGAGTTCCTTGACCCAGCCCTGCCGGCGTTCGGAATAGCGAACCTCGCCGGAGCGGATCTTGAAGCGATCAAACTCATACCCCAGCTCCGCATGCGCCGACAAGCTCGGATCGGTGAAGAACTCTGGCGATGGAGCGTAGGGCGCGTGGGGATCCATAAGATGCAGCCATAGCAGGAAATCCCGCTCCTGGTTGGCCCGGACCCAGGATTCCGCCAAAGCAGTAACATTTCCGGCCGCTTGCTCTCCGGGCCGCGAGCCGCGGCCGAAAACGGCGCGCCAGCAAGCCAGTCCCAGCGAGTCCCCCGGCGAGCCCATGCTGAACTCGTACTGCTGAAATCCGCGACGCAGCGCAGGCTGGTCATACAGGAGCGCATTTCCGCCAAAAGCGGCCGTTGCGTAGCCGGCGTCGAGAAAATAATCCGCCAGCGTCTCTATGCCGGCTGGAATCCGGGTCTGCGTCTTCGAAACGCCGTGAACAAACGGTGTTAGGCCCGTCAGGATGGATGCCACGGATGGGGGCGTCCAGGGCGCGGCGGAATGGGCCTGTTCGAAGACGATTCCGTCCCTCGCCAGAGAGTCGATCTGGGGACTGAGCGTGCTCTCGGGCGTGTAGGTGGTCAATACGTCCCGGCGAAGCGTATCGATCGTGATGAGGATGACGCGCGGGATCGCGTGGCCGCCCGAGAATACCGTTTCGTGTCGTTCCACTCGGGGCTGGGAAGCCCAAGGGTAGACGGGAAGGACAAGCAGCAGCAGGAGCGTCACCAGCCCGAGCATTTCGGGACCGCGGCGGCGCGGATCCAAACGCAAGAACATCGCGCAGGTGCCGCCCAGCACGACCAGAGCCAGACCGTAGAAAGTGATCGATTTCCAGCTTAGCCCGCCGGTAATTTCATACATGCGTATCCAGGAGCCAAGAAAAACCTCGATCAGCAGCACCGGAACCAGACAAGCGGCCACGCCCAGCCATCGCCAGGTCCGCTTGGCCGGGTCTAGCTCCGAGACCACCAGATAGGTCACCACGCCGGCCGTGAAACTCAGCGCCGCCACGACGACGACGTAGTAGGGATTCTCAAAAAACAGCGGACGCCAGGCATCGGGCAGATTCAGAGCGCGCAGCAGCAGCGGAGGGCTGATGCCCGCCGCCAAAGCCGCCGATAGTGGAACAGTGCGCAGTTGAGCGAAACGCCGCGACGGCAGTCCAATGAGGAGCCACAGCAGCGCGTAGATCATCCATGCCGCCGCCAGGGAACAGGAGAGCTGGAATGTTGCCATCCCCAGTGACCGCAGACCCATCGGGTGGTCCAGCAGCACCATCAGCACCGCGTCGAACGACGCCAGCGTGAGCGTAATCACAATGCCGGCGGCAAGCGGAGCCGGAAGCCGGGACGCCTCCCCAGATCCGGGCCCAGATCCAAGTCCAGATCCAAGCGTCCCAGATCCAAGCGCCGCCGAGGAAGAATCACTCGTCATATTCTCATGGCCTTAGCGGCAGACCCGGCGGCGTGAACCGGATAGGCTGCATCCAACTGTCGCATTGCAGACATGATACACGATCCCATCAAGTCGGGCGGGCACACGCTTTCTAGTCGTTTTCCGGCCAGATCGCACCTCCTATTACAAAAAACATCTCAATCTGGTCGATAGACATATAATGGACATACTTTTCAACAACATACGACCCATGGTATCTTTAGCCGAGACATCAAAAACACCCCGTATCAGTGGTGTGCTGGCTAAACGTGTGGTATCGTGATGCTAGTACTTCTCTTTCGACAATTCGCCCGACGCATTCTGCATCCCCATGGCGCAGAGTCCCCACCAGTTCGGACAGGGCTGTCGGCAACCGCGAATTGAACCATACCCATGAGAGTTTCTATCCTGTGTGTCGCGTTAGCGACTGCCCTGCCCGTTGTCTCCGGTACGGCGGACGCCCTGGTCGGACGACCAGCGGAGGCGGCCGGACCAAGGTGCGAGGAAGGCACGGCGAGCTGGTATGGCGAATGGCACCACGGCCGCTTGACGGCCAGCGGCGCGCCGTTCGACATGTACGGTCTCACGGCCGCTCATCGCACTATGCCGCTGGGCTCGCTGGCGCGGGTCACCAGCCTTCGCAGCGGGAAGTCGGTCGTCGTCGTGGTCAACGATCGCGGCCCCTATCTCCCCTACCGCGTCATCGATCTGAGTTTCGGCGCGGCCCGCGAACTGGGTATTGTCCAGTCTGGTCTCGAGGACGTTCGGATTGAAGTCATCGAAACGTCATCGTATTCCCCCCTGGAAGCAGGTGAGGTCGAGGTAGGCAGTGTCGAGTTCAGTAGTGTCCGGGCGAGCGATCGCTCGGTATCGGCGGTCTTGCAAGTACTCTAGGAGTTAGTCCCGCGGAACGAAAATGTGTGTGCGCCGGGAAGGGGAAGGAAGCGCCTTAACAGAGCGCTCTTCGGATCGATTTGAGATGGACGATTGTCTTCCGTGCGAGTAGTCCCGCCCAATAGCCGAGGCGCCTGGTTTCAAGCTGCCTCTTGAGTGTCTCGTTCTCTTTCTCAGCTCTTGCCAGGCGAACCTGGACGGATTCTAGGTCGTCCGAAAGAAACACTTCTTGGCTTGGGTAAAGATCTCGAAGCGCCGGTGTAGTCCCCACGGTTTGGATTGGGTCGAACTCGATCATGTGCGCGGTGAAATTTGGTTTCTGTTCACTGTGCCGAGCCTTCCGGGCAACTGCCACCATCCTGTCCATAAGCTCCGCGACTCGCGGAGCCGCCGAACCGTCGCACACGAGTGCTTCCTTCAGGCATTCTCTCTGGAAAACCAATTTCGAAACAGGCGGGTCAAGCAACTCAGAAACCACCCCGCCGATGTGCTCCGCCGCGGAGATGGTCCAGGCCGCGGGAACGAAGCGGGGGACGTTGTGATAGTCAAGACATGCTACCGGGCGATCGAGCAGCATGGCTTCGAGCATCGTCGTACTAGGGGTTGTGATCACCGCGTCAACCCGCGAGAGCAGGTCTGTCAGTTCGCTGCCGGCTAGCGACTGCAACTGATTCTCCACGCCAAGTTGGATCTCGAGATCTTTCGTAAGTCGCCAGACGACATCGACCCCGCGAAGAGTGTCAAGGTGGTTCTTGACATCCTGCAACGAACGAACTGTAGTCGCTGTCTGTTCTTCGGTGAAGCCGGGTCTCTTCGCCGTCATCACTAGAATCCGGCTCCCCGGCCGATTCCGAACCGGGCCCGGCCGCATCAGCAGATAGTCCAGACGCGGCATGCCAGTGACTTCGACTTTCGCGGCGTTCCCCCAAGAAGCGATATGCCGGGCGCTGCTTGGGCCGATGCAGGCGATCTTGTCGGCCAAGACAGGTTGATGCTGGGGGGCGCCTCCCCCCGCACCAAGCTTCGGGTTCTCATATTGGCAACGCCATTCGAGAATTCCGTCTTGGAGCACTAAGGAGGGAATACCTCCGTCTCGAGCCGCGTCGAGGCACCGCGAAACGTCGTAGTGGATATCGTTGACACAGACTACAATATCCGGCTGCTCAGAGGTCATCTTGACCGGATCCCACGCAGTGTCGTAAATGAACTCGGCCCGATCTCCGAAACACTCCTCCACCGGCTTAACGTGGCCGAACTGGTCGCGTAACAGACACCAAACTCGCAGAAGTCGCTCGTTGTCTATGACCATCCTTAAGTCTCAACTCCCGCCGCGCGGATCTCTCGGCTCTCGGCCCGCCAGGTGGGTGTCATGTTCTTTTCCACTTCTATGTGTTCAAATTCGGTGGTCTCTCGCATGCCTGCCTTCGAGGCCCACTGAGCCGTCCGCGACGATCGTCACGGAGACGTCCTGCATAACAGATCAGCCAGCTCGGCTCCGCGCCCCCAGCGGCACGGACCGGCCGACCGCCAGGCTCGGACGGATTCATCTGGAAGCTCGAGACCCGCCTAAACAGGACCCTCCAACCGAAGAAGAGCGCTCGCACGAACAACCACCATGTCGCCGCTGCGGTCAACTGAGGTGATTGTCCCCCTTCGCAAACTCTTCAAACCCCTTCTCGTTTGGGTGGTCGGGAAGCTCAAGGGAGGTTTTTGTTGGCATTGGCGTTCCGGCCAAACTTTCAGAAGAATCAGAACGGCAGTTCCCCTTGTGGCGATGGGGGAGGCGGGAGTTTGGGCCACCAAACGCCGATGACAACCCAGCTCCTTGGATGAGCCAGGATCGTACCTGCATAGAAATGTGTATCTTTATCGGGACCGCACAGTTCCCCAAGGAACTTGTCTTTGACTTTTTGACAAGCCTCGTCGTGTGTCGCTCCGTCATCAACACAGTTCCAGAATAGGCTGCCGACCTCCCAATCTTCGATCATCATGCGATGCTTGCCCTTGCACCGCGTGTCGTCGCATTCGAAGTGGTAGTGAAACTTGAAGGGTACTTTCCTCGGTGGGTTTCTAGATACAGTCCGATCCTCCCAAAGGCGAGCCTGGTCGAGGGCCGCCTTGAACCCCGGCTTCCAATCAGGTTCATCGGGGCTGATTTCTAGATCGTGAATGGCTTTAGGCTTGAAGATTCCGAGCGACGTGTTGTCTTTGCGCTGTTGGTCTTTCAGACTTTTCATGGATTTCGACTTTTTTTGGAGGGCATATTTTGCACGTTCTGACCAGTCCCCCCTGCGGGTCGGAATTCGTTCCCCAAGAAGCCGAATCGTTGCTGCCCTAGGCCGATAGCTCTCTTTGCGGACGTCGCGTCCTTTGTGCTTAGTAACTTCGGCTTCGATCCATTGGTATTTCTGATACTGCCGGGCGTAGTCTAGGTCTCGGAAATTGACGGGGTAGAGCCGAACGAAAGACCCGTCTTCCCGCACACCGGCGGTGCAAACCAATTCATCGTACCTAGCTGAAGGGATCGGATACGTCTTCACGGTGATAAGAACACGGATCGTCTCCCATTCGTCTCGCATCGCAAATCAATGACCGGCAGTCCGGCCTTCTCGGCAACGATGGCAGCCAAGGGCCGTCGATGGCAACATTCTGGATCAGCTTCATAGCATAGCAGTGCGGAGGGCATATCCGTGACTAATTCTGCAAGGTTTTCAACGGAATTACTTTGTGTGGGCAGGATATTTTCGCAGTAGTCTTCGAAAAGCCTCTTGTAGTTCTCTGCTGAGTTCAGTCCTTTTCGCTGATTGCTTGGAATTCCCAATTCTGGAAGATGCTGGTACTGCAGATTGACCTTTTCGGCAAGAGCCGCCAAAGTTCGGCCTGCAAATCCGTAGTTTCGCGAGACGGGATTGGAGCGCACATCAATGATGGCCTCAATGCCCTGCAAGATCAACCCAGCCAGGAAGGCATCGACCGTCATCTGTTGATACCCGATCGTGTAGACCGCTGGCGCGGCCTTGCGGGCCGCCGGTACGTTTTCGGGAATCAGGTTTCTAAGTTCGCTGCGGGAGGCAAACCACGGGTACTCTTTGTAGACGTGTCGAAGGAGCCGGTTTCGGCTGAGGTTGCCGCGTTTGGAAACAACAAAGCGGATAGCCGTCGCTATGCTGGTGTCAAGCTCCGCGATCCAATCGCGGTCAGCGTCTACGAACCTCCCAACTCGCCACATGTTGTCAGTTTCTTCAACGTAGCCGTTGCGCTTCAGGGCCGCGAGGTCGTGGGTCAAGGCAAACGAGTACGGCCCCAATCGGTAAGGAACGAAGTCGTAGAACCCGGCAACGCTTGACAGCCCGCCCTCATGCCTCAGGAGGAACACGAGCTTTGTGAGGACCACTATTCCGAGGGGCCTTCCAACCAGTTGAAGAGTCGCCAAAAGAGCTTTACTGCGAGTGAGCACTCCTTATTCTAGCTTTCCCGCCGCCCTTCGCGGTCCCAGCCTACCGCCCAGGGATTGAGGGACAGGGCTCGTTTTCTCTGAGATGACCGGTCATGAGTCATGGACTCAGTAGAAGCGCGAAAAAGCGTGACCGGCGCCGAAGCGAAGGGTTTCCGTTCGGCCGCCACCGGCACGGACCGCCCGCCGGTGGCAGGCCGCGCGAAGCCGGCGCAGGCCGCTTCGCCCGCGGGCGGCTTGACAGCAGGAGTTACAATGACGTTGCCGGGTGGAGCGGAAGCGGGCCCTGCTGGGAAGCCGCCTTGCCGATGGATAGGGCCGATGGATAGGCCGGCGGTCTCATCGAGACGAGGATAGCGAAAGCGAAACCTCTTTTCTCGCGGTTGTCTCAAGATCTCATCGGACCGGGAGACCCCGATGCCTTGCACACGCCAGCCTCGGGGCGGCATCCGCACTAACGCGGAGCGCCCGCTCCCCGCTTCGGGCTGAACCGGCAGACTCAGACGTGAGCAGCAGGACGCACATCGACCGGCCAATCTTCATCGTGGGTCCGGGAAGATCCGGAACAACCCTGCTGCTTAAGCTCCTCGCCGCCCATGGTGATTTAGCCTGGTTCTCTGGCTACACTGACAGGTTTCCCTCATTTCCACAGTTGTCCTTGCTCTCAAGAATAGACAGTTTTCCGTTCGCCAACGCCCGGGTCCGGCTCTCCAAGGGCTGGCCTAAGCCCGCCGAAGCGAATCGGATATGGGGCTCGTGCTTTCCCCATTTCTTGTGGCCCAGCCAGGACTTGGGAGAGCAGGAGTGCACCGCGGAGGGAGCAGCGAAATTAAGGGAAGTGGTCAGCAAGCATTTGGTCTGGCAGGGTCGAAAGCGATTTCTCACCAAACATACGGGGTACCCGCGGATCGGACTGATTCGCCGGGTCTTTCCGGATGCTTTGTTCATCTACATCGATCGGGATCCGAGAGCCGTTGTGCACTCCTGGATGAGGCTGCGATGGATGTTTAAGAGGAAACCCGCCGTATTTCGAGAGATGTCTGTCGTCGACAAACTGCGGATTTACGCGGATCGTTACCTCGCGCTTTATAGCGCAAAGAAGAAATATAGTCCAGACGCTGACTACTATCAAGTTTATTATGAACATCTGATCAGTGACCCGTTGCGGTGTTTTCAGGAACTTTGCCTAAGGACTGACTTAGATTGGACGCACAGGATGGAGCGAAGAATCACGAACTGGCATTTGAAGACTAGAACCAACGAGGCATGGCGTTCCAGGCTGGCCTCAGACGAGCAGGAGCATCTCCGCGGTCTGCTGCGGCAGCCCACCGAAGAGATGGGTTACGACGACTGAACCCCGCATGATACCCAGTCCACCGAAGGGAAAAGAAGACTGTTTCCAGTAGGCAGTGACCAAGCGCGTTCCGCGGCGCATGCGGCGCGAACGCTCAAGCAGCGGCGTGACATGGCACCCGAGCAGCCAACCAAGCGGACCTGACACACTGCACACCCGCGTCCAATGCCGCGGACGCAGCCCAGCGCGGCCAGCAAAATAAGAACGACCAAAACGATCCAAGAATCCTGGCAATACCGGGCAAGGAACCCGCCCGACCGCAACAGCCCCCCACAACGCCGCCCTGCTCCAGAGAGCAGCAGTTCGCGCTCGGGCGCCCGTTTATTGCGGATCGTTCTTCGCCTGTTGGGCGAGCTTGAGGTTGCGGCGCGCACCCTCGAAATCAGGGTCGGCCTCGATCGCGGCCTGAAAATGCTTGATGGCCTCATCGAACTGGCCCTGTGTGCCCAGCAGGCTGCCAAGGTTGTTCTGGGCCTCGGCGTAGCGCGGATTGATTTCGATGGCTTTGCGGAAGTGGCGAATCGCTTCGTCGAACCTGCCCATGGACCCGAGGGTGATCGCCATGTTGTTGTGCGCCTCGGCATAGGCGGGGTCGGCGGCAAGCGCCCGCCGGAAATGGAGCAGGCCGGCTCGAACTCGCCCCGCGAGCCCAGCGCGATGCCGAGATTGTTGTTAGCGCGCGCGTGATCGGGGTCGGTTTTGAGCGCGGCGCGAAAGTGCTTCGCCGCGCCGTCGAGTTCCCCGCGTCCGGCGAGAAGCACTCCGAGGTTGTTGTGAGGCTCGGCGTAGCCGGGGTCGATATCGAGCGCCCTCCGGTAGTAGCGGACCGCCTGATCGGGATTGCCGAGGGCTTCGGCGACGACGCCGAGGTTATAGACGGCAAATTCGTGGTCCGGCTTGTCGCGCACGACCCGCTCGAAGTGTGCGCGCGCCTTTTTATATTCGCCCTCCTCGAGGTAGAACGTCCCGGCCCTGTTGCGCTTGGCGTAGTCGCCGGGCTCGACTTCGAGCCGCAATTCGAGGCCCTCGATCTGAGCGTGCTGTTCTTTCTCCGCGAAATCAGCCCGCAGGAAGGCCAGTTCCTCCGCGTTGCGCGGCAGCACCTGCAACCAGAGATCGCCCATCTCGCGGGACGTGCTCCCCCCATAGGTCACGCGAACGGGCGGGTCGCCCGGATTCTCGGGGTTGGCGGCCGAATTGTCATAGCTAAACCGCACCCGGATTTCGGTGCCGGCCGGCAGAGAGACGGGCTGGGCATACTGATATTCGTCCTGCCAGCCGAAGTCCCATTCTTTGATGCGGAGCAGGATTTTCTCTTGCCCGCCGGGCAGCTTGGCGACGCTGGTCATTTCCTTGCAGAGGTAGTGGGCGTGAGGGTAGACGTTGAGTACCTCGGCATCGACCGGCAGGATGTAGCTATCCTCCATGACGTAGTTCTGCTCGCCAGGAGCGATGTCGATGGTCTTCAAGCCCAGACGCAAGATGGCCGGCACGCGGCTGGGCGGCTTGTCGGTGAAATAGAAACCCATCGAGGATTGAATCGTCTCCGTCTTGCCGGTGGGGAGCATGTGCATCGCAAGCACCAGGCCGGCGCCCTTGCTCAGATGCCAGGCCCGGCCTTCCTCGCGCCTCACGGGCTGCTTGCCCGAAGTCCAGCCGATCCAGTGGCCGTTGGGATCGAAGACGTCATCGAGCGGCATGCTGGAGCTGTAGCCGGGTTCGGGGTCGGCGGCGTCGCGGCCTCGTGACTGGCCCGTGGCGTCGAACAGCATGCGGGCATGGCGGACGACCTTGGCGTTGCCGGGCCGAAACTCGAAGCTCTCCACATAGCGATCTTTCTCAAGGGGAATGGGAATGGCGAAGAGACGAAAGACGCCGGGACCGCCCGCGGGCAGCGTAAAAGCTTCCGGCATTTGGATGATCAAGTCCGGCGCGCCCAGTTGCCAGCCCTCGCTCCACTGGGGCAGCGGGGGCAGATCGGCCGCCTCGCCTTGCGGTGCGCCCGCGGCGACCCATCGGCGAATGATGTCCACCTGCTCTGGCGTGAGGCGGCGTTCGCTGGTGAATTTTTCTCCGCCGGGTTCGGGCAAATAGGGCGGCATGTAGCCGCTTTGAGTGACGGTGGCGATGAGCTGGGCGCGGCCCTTGACATCGTCATAGGTCAGGAACGGGAAGGGACCGGCTTCCCCCGGGCGATGGCAGCCCGCGCAGTTCTCGAAAACGATGGGCGCGACATCTCTTGTGAAAGTGACGGCGGCGACGTGTTCGGAGTCGCCGGGTTGGCTGGAGCAAGCTGCGTTCAGCAGCAGAGCGAGCAGCAGAACAGGCAGCGAAGCGGCGGCGAAGCTGATCTTCTGATGGGTGATTCGGGTCATTGCAGGTCCGAAATATAACAACCTATGGCGCGAGTGGCGCGCTATCAGATAGTGGGGGCGATGATGAGGGCGATTTTCCCTTTCACTTTGCGGTCGGCAATGCACTGCAAGGCCTCGGGAGCTTTTTCCAGCGGAAAGGTCATGGGCGGCGCGGGGCGAATCTTCCCGCCGGTGTAGAGGTCGTTCAGTTCCCGCTGGGCAGTCTGTATCCAGGTTTCGTTCTCGAGGATGTGTCTTCCCCAGAAGGCGCCGACGATCGAAATATTCTTGAGCAGAATTCGGTTGGCGGCCACGCTGGGGATGCGGCCGCTGGTGAAGCCCACGACCAAAAGCCTGCCGCCCGGCGCGATGCACTTCGTAGAGAGATCAAAGATGTCTCCGCCGACCGGGTCATAGATGACATCCGCGCCCAGCCCCGAGGTGATCTCTTTGATATGGCCGACCCAGGCCGGGTCCTGGTAGCTGAGGACGTGGTCCGCTCCCTGAGCGCGACAGAAGGCGAGCTTTTCTTCACTGCCGGCCGTGGCGATCACTTTCGCGCCGAAATGCTTGCCGAGCTGAATCGCCGCCACGCCGACCCCGCTCGCCCCGGCATGTACGAGCAGCCATTCGCCGGGCCGCAGCCGGGCCCTCTCGTGCAAGGCGTACAGCGAGGTCTGGTAGACCACCAGGAAACCGGACGCCGTCGCGTCGTCCATGCCCTCTGGGATCGGACTGACCCTGCTGGCGGGCACAACGGAATATTCAGCGAAACCGCCCATTTCCATCTTCGCCATGACGCAGTCGCCAGGAGAGAATTCCGTGACGGCCGCG
The DNA here is from genome assembly GCA_965238045.1 of Bryobacterales bacterium. Classification (GTDB taxonomy): domain Bacteria; phylum Acidobacteriota; class Terriglobia; order Bryobacterales; family UBA6623; genus CBDEGU01. Next base: position 500,941 of record CBDEGU010000010.1, read on the forward strand.
CCCACCGCTTCCACGCGGCCAGAGACTTCCGCTCCGGGAGTGAACGGGAACGCGGGCTTGGTCTGATACTTGCCCTGTATCCAGAGCCTGTCGAAAAAGTTCACCCCGGCGGCCGCGTTGCGGACAAGCACTTCCGCATCCGCTGGTTCGGGAACCGGTATGTCGTCGAACGACATTTCGTCGGGTTCACCGTAGGCATGCACACGCCAGCATTTCATGAGTTCGCTCACTTGGATAGGGTACTGTATCACGCAGGCCGCCCGGCCCGGCCAGCGGCTGATTTTCAGAGTCTGTGGCGGCGAGAGCAGAAGACCGGCTAGCTGTTGACGTCGAAATAGATGCAGTCGGGGTGCTGAAAAACCAGAGCGCTTACGCTGGCTTCAGGATCCATCATGAAGCCGTCGGTCAGCCGAACGCCGATGCCTTCGGGCCGCAGCAAGCGGAACAGCGGTTCTTGAGCTTCGAGATCCGGACACGCGGCGTAGCCGAAGCTATAACGCCGGCCGCGGTACTTCGACTTAAAGCGGTCGAGCATGGTCGTCCCCGGCGGATCGGGAAAGCCCCAATCCTCGCGGATGCGGCGATGCAGCCACTCGGCGGCGGCTTCGGCGGTCTCGATGGCGAGAGCCTGGACGCCGTGAGATTTCAGGTATTCGCCTTGCTGCTTGTACTCTTCGGCGCGTTCGCGGATGCCTTCCCCGGCAGTCACCACGAAGAGGGCGACCGAATCCCTTGCGCCATTTCCCGTGCCATCCCCTGCGCCGTTCTTGCTCGGGACGATGAAGTCCGCAAGCGAGAGGCCGTCGGATCGGCGCTGGCGCGGGAAGGAGAACACCTGTCGCGGCTCGGAGTCACCCGGCTCGAACACGCGCAGCGAATTCCCCGAGCTGTCGGCTTCAAAGAAGCGCCACACTGCGCGAACCTTCATGAAGCGGGCGGCTTCGGTCTTGAGTTCTTCGATCAGTTCGCGGAGCTCCAACGCCTTGGCATCGCGGGCGGCCAGGTGTTCCACGAAATTGCCCTTGAATCCCAGGTGGCGGCCGTAGAGCATCTGGAGGTTGATGTAGGACCAGACCTCCTGAAGTTGAGGAATGTCCCGCTGGATCCGTCCGGCATAGGGCGGCCCCAGGCAGGGCAGATCGATGCGAGCGCGCGAACTGCGGGTGGTGGAGATGACCGCGGGCCGATCGGCTTCCGGCCGGGAATCGGCCTCGGCCGGCCGGTGTTCCTTGATGAGCGCCTCGCGCTGGCCGGGATCCATCAAACAGTTCATCAGCCTTAGGCCGGTCATGGCGTCGTTAGCGTAGCAGACGATCGAGTCGTAGCTCGGCGCGATCTTGCGGCGGGTAAAGCTGTCGCTTAGCGCGGCGCCGCCGACCAGCATCGGCACGCTGACCCCGGCGTCGCGCAGATCGCCCGCGGTAATGACCATCTGCCGGGCGCTCTTAACCAGAAGGCCGGAGAGACCGATGGCGTCGGGCTTGTGCTCCCGATAGGCCTGGATGAGGTCTTCGGGCGGGACCTTGATGCCCAGATTAATGACGGAAAAGCCGTTGTTGGTGAGGATGATGTCGACCAGGTTCTTGCCGATATCGTGCACATCGCCCTTGACCGTCGCCAGAAGGATCTTGCCCTTGGAACTGTCCTCGGCCTTCTCCATGTACTGCTCAAGATGGCTGACGGCGGCCTTCATCGCTTCGGCCGACTGCAGCACCTCGGCGACGATCAACTCGTTTGCGTTGAAGAGGCGGCCGACTTCCTTCATGCCCTCCATCAGAGGACCGTTGACGATATCGAGAGGCGCGAATCCTTCCTGGCGTTTACGCTCAAGATCCTTGATGAGGCCCTCCTTCGTGCCCTCGAGAATGTAGTTGGCGAGACGTTCGTCAAGCGAGAGGCTGGCGGCCGGTTTCTCAACGCGCGCCGACGCGCCGCGGAAATGCTCGGCGATCTTGGCGATATGGTGCTGGTTGAAGCGGGCTTTCTGTTCGTTGCTCTGCTCGCGGTAGTCACGCGGCGCGTCATCGCCCGGGATCGGATAGTTCCACAGCAGGTCCTCGGTGAGCTGTTTTTCGTCCGCCGGGATGGAGGCATAGCGCTTAAGCTTCTCGGTATTGATGATCGCCAGATCGAGACCGGCCTTGGTGACGTGGTAGAGGAAAACCGAGTTGACGACCTCGCGCGCCGCGGCGGGCAGGCCAAAGCTGACATTGCTGATGCCGAGTATGGTTTTCGATCGCGGCAGCGACTGCCGGATCGCACGGACGGCCTCGATAGTCTCGACCGCGCTGCCGATGTAGTTCTCGTCGCCGGTGGCGCAGGGGAAGACGAGGGGATCGAAGATCAGATCTTCCTCGTGCATGCCAAAGGTCTCGGTGCAGAGCTTGTGTGAGCGCTGAGCAATCGATAGCTTCCGCTCGCGAGTGATGGCTTGCGCCTGCTCTTTGTCTTCGTCGATGGAACCGATGACGATCGCGGCGCCGTACTTCTTCACAATCGGCAGCACTGCGTGGAAGCGCTCTTCGCCGTCCTCAAAATTGATCGAGTTGATGATACTTTTTCCCAGGCAGTAGGTCAAAGCGCGTTCGATGGCGACCGAACTGGTGGAGTCGATCATCAGCGGCGCCTTGACTTTCTGGATCACCTTCTCATAGAAGCGGTCGATGTCGCTGAGTTCGTCGCGATCGGGGTTCTCCAGATTAATGTCGATGATCTGCGCCCCGTTCTTGACCTGCCGGCGGGCGATCTCCGAGGCTTCTTCGTACTGCTCGTTCGAGATCATGCGCTTGAAGGCGCGCGAGCCGACTTCGTTGGTTCGCTCACCCACCAGCAGCGGACGATTGTCGTCGGTTGCCTCGACCAGCTCGATGCCCGAGTAGAGGTTGCGGCGCGCGGCGCGGTGGCGACGCGGCTCTTTGCCCCCGGCCATCTGGGCAATCGCATGAATGTGAGCGGGCGTCGTGCCGCAGCAGCCTCCCACGAAGTTGAGCCAGCCGTTGCGGACAAAACGTTCCAGCGCCGCTGCCAGCGACTCGGGCGACTCGAGGTACTGGCCGTCTTCATCGGGCAACCCGGCGTTGGGGTAGCAGGAAACGCGCGTCCCGGCCATCTCTGAAATCGTGCGCAGGTGGTCGGTCATGAACTCCGGGCCGGTGGCGCAGTTCAGGCCGATCGAGAGCAAATCGGCGTGTTCGAGCGACGCGACCAGGGCGTCGGCCTGCTGACCGGCGAGCATCGTGCCGGTGGGTTCGATCGTGCCGGAAACCATCACCGGGAGGTGACGGTCCCATTGGAGCGCAACTTCTTCGATCGCGATCAGGGCCGCCTTAATATTGCGCGTGTCCTGGCAAGTCTCGACCAGCAGAATATCGGCGCCTCCCTCGACCAGCGCCGCGGCCTGATCGTGAAAGTCGCGCCGCAGCTCATCGAAGGTGATGCCGCCGGTCACGGTGATGGCCTTGGTCGTAGGACCGATCGATCCGGCGACGAAGCGGGGCTTGGCGGCGGTAGAAAATTCATCCGCCGCCTGGCGGGCGAGCCTGGCGGCGCTCAAGTTGATGTCACGGCTCTTGCCGGCGAGCCCGAACTCCTTCAAATCACTCGCGGTCGCGTTGAACGAGTTGCTCTCGATGATGTCCGAACCCGCTTCAAGATACTTCCGATGGATGCCGAGAATGATGTCCGGACGCGTGAGGACGAGATGATCGTTGCTGCCCTCGTATCGGGGGCCGCCGAAATCTTCCGGGCCGAGTTCGCAGTCCTGAATGGCCGTACCCATCGCGCCGTCCAGTACAAGAATCCGTTCATCGAGCGCCTGATGCAGGATCTGGATGCGGTCGTGTGAATTCATGAGATATCTGGCCGCATCAAGGCCGGCGGTTCACGGCGAGGCGCCGAAACCGCCGCGCGTTGCAGCTCCCGTGCGTTGCAACCCCCGTGCGTCGCAACCTCCGCGGACCCGGCCCGCAGCGTTCTAACAATACCCGGCCGACCGGAGCTGAGTACAATCGTTGCTCCGTAGTATGGATCGACTTCTTTCGCCTGGTTACTTATTATAAGTCGCTACGGTTCGCGCGCCGGTTTCCCGCCGCGCGGCCGTTCACCGGTAGCCTGGAACGATTTCGCGCCTGGAGGAACTTGGTGGCCAAAACCAGAAAATCATCAACCACTGCCGTGAATGGGAGCGGGCCGGCAGCGGGGTTCGTGTCGCTTTCTTTGCTGCTCTCGGCGGACCCGCGGAATATGCCCGACCCCAACGACGGGCCGCCCTGTCATTTGTGCACGGCGCGATGCTGCAAGTATTTCGCTCTGCCCATCTCGACGCCTCGCACCCTCGAGGACTACGATCACATCCGCTGGTACTTGATGCACGAGGGGATTGCCGTCTGGATGGATGACGGCGATTGGTACTTGGAGGTCCGAACCATCTGCCAGCACCTGCAGCCGGACAATAGCTGCGGCATCTACGACACTCGTCCGCAAATTTGCCGCGACTACGGCGGAGAGGAACCATGCGAGTTCTTCACCGACGATCTCAAATACGATCTGTACTTCACCTCGGACGCGGACTTCGAAGTCTGGGTGGCCGCCGAACAGGAAAAGGTGAAACAGCGCCATGCCAGGCGGCGCGCCCGGCGAAGCAAGCGACAGGTGGCGGCACCATAGGACGCCCGCGGCGCATACTCTCAACTCTCCCCATGGCTCAGCAGTTGAGCAACGAAGAGCAGCAAAAAATCGCGGCCGGCTATGTCGCCGAGCTGCGAGACTTCCATCGCCGTGCCCAAGAGCTTGGGCTTGACGATGTGGCGGACTATCTTTGGTACCACACCGTCGATCTCGGCGCAGGTCTGGTCACCCCCGGTCTCTACGATTTTCGCTCCTGTATCGACGATTTTGGTTTTCCGGCCGAGATGACCGCCATGACGGCGCTCGATGTCGGTTCGGCAACCGGGTTCTTCGCCTTCGAGTTCGAAAGACGCGGCGCCTCGGTCGTGTCGGTGGAATTGCCCTCCCTGCGGGAACTGGACCGTTTCCCCGGACAGTCGGTCGAGGACTCGCTTGCGAAGATCGAAAACATGGTGGATCCGAAACTGATGCATCCGGCCGGGGATCGAAGCAAGAAATTCAGTGCAGAGGAATACTACTTCAATCTGTTGGAGGGTCCGTTTCGCTTCTGCGCGAAAAAGCTCGGCTCGCGAGTCCAGCGGTGCTATTCGACCATCTACGACCTGTCGCCGGAAAAGCTGGGGCGGCCGGGTTTCGATTTCGTGTTCCTCGGAGACATTTTGCTCCACACGCTCTACCCGCTGCGGGCGCTGGCCGCCGGGGCAGCCATGTGCACCGGCACGCTGGTTCTTTCACAGCACATTCCGGAAAACGGCGGGCAGGGTCCGGCGATGCTATGGGTCGGCGGAGACGACCCGCGTGAGGACGAAGTCTCCTGGTGGTGGCCGAACAAGGCTTGTCTTGTGGCGATGCTTAAGAAACTCGATTTCGCCGAGGTTACTGAGCTCGGCCGGCACAACGGCGTGCTGAAAAGCTCGGGCTTTGTCTACGAGCGCACCCTCTTGCGGGCGACGAGGTAAGGAGAGACCAGGAGATCGCGGCAGAGGGCGCGGGTCTCTGGCGATCCCGCGCTATTGTGTTTCCGGTGATTTCCGGGATCTCGGCGATTTCGGGGGTATGACGCCTGGCGCGGTCACGGTGGCGGATTCGTCTTCGGAGGTGTGAGAGAAGCTGACGCCGCGGCAAGGAATGGACAGCAGACCTCTCACCGGCCGGGCGGGCGGGACGAGCGGCAGGCGGACGGCGTCTTCGACCATATCGCAGAGCGCGAACTCGCTCACGGCGCCCTCGGCGACGGCGGGCGTGAAGGTGAGTTCGTGTCCGGCGATTTCGGGCAGCCGCAGGTGGAAGTCGACGGTAAGTTCATCTCCGGGGGAAAGGGCCGGGAGCGGCACTCCTTCACGGCTCGTGTTGGTGCCGGAAAGATCCACGCCGCCGCTGTCGCGAATCTGAATGCCCACGATGGGCAGGCGGATCCGTCCGGCGGCACGGACGCTGATGCGCGCGACGATCGGCTTGCCGGCTTCGACTTCCGAGAGCCTTGCGCCCTGCTCATCGGTGACACGGATGCCCAGGACCTGGGCTCGCCGGTCGCCGTGGCGGTTGGGCTCCGCCGGCAGATCGGCGACGACTTCGGGTGGTTCGGGAGCCGGATCCTCCGTTGCGTGCTCCGACAGCTCTCGTGCTTCAAATAGGCCGAATCTTTTTTCACCAGCGCGGCCATGTAGTGCTGAGCCACATCGCGTGTCTTCCCCAACTCCACCACACGGCCCCGCTCCAGCCAGAGCGTACGGTCGCCGAGGGCTTTTACATCCCCGATGTTGTGACTGACGAAGATGACGGTGACGCCGCGATCACGCAGCGCGTGAATCTTGCGCATGCAGCGTTGTGAGAAATAGACGTCGCCGACCGAGAGGGCTTCGTCGACGACGAGAATGTCGGGGTCCATCTGTACGGCGACGGCAAAGGCCAGCCGAACGACCATGCCGCTGGAATACGTCTTGAGCGGCTGATCGACCGCCTCGCCGATTTCGGCGAAGGCAAAAATTTCGTCCAGGCGCTCTTGGATTTCCTTGTTCGAGAATCCGAGGATGGCGCCGTTGAGAAAAACGTTCTCGCGGCCGGTGAACTCAGGGCTGAAACCCGAGCCCAGTTCGAGAAGCGCGCTCAATCTTCCTTTGACCGCGATCGAGCCGGTGGTGGGTTGCAGGATTCCGGTGATGAGTTTGAGCAGCGTGGTCTTGCCCGAGCCGTTTTCGCCCACAACGCAGAATGTCTCGCCCTGGCGGATCGACAAGGAAACATCGCGCAGCGCCCAATACTCCTTGTGATAGCGGCGCCGACCGAGCATCAGCAACTCCTTGACCCGGTCGCCGGGATGGTCGAAAGACTTGAACTTCTTGCCGACGCCTTGCAGTGTGATCCAATCCATGGCTTTCCGGCGGCCCAGCCTGTCATGCCGGACCTGTCATGCCGGGGCTGTAATGCCGAGTCTGTCATGAGAGTAGCGCAGCATGATCCATGCCGGTTCGACACTCCTGAGCCCCCAAGACCCTTTGCTACAGTGGTGGCTTGGAAGCACCCTCTCCACTGCTGGATCGCGCCGCCCTGGAGCGGCTGGAACGGCTGGCCATCCGCTGGCGGCAGTCGTTTCAGGGGCTGCTTGGCGGCAATAATGTCTCTCGCTACGCCGGGGTGGGGCACGAATTCCTCGACCATCGTCAGTTCCACCAGGGCGACGATCTGCGGGCGGTGAATTGGCGGGCCTACCTGCGGCTGGGACGTCTGTTTCTCAAGATGTTCCGCACCGAACCGCGCACTCCAGTGCGGTTGCTGCTAGATACCAGCGAGTCGATGGCTTGCGGCGCGACCGCCGAGGCTGAGGCGAAATTCAGCTACGGATGCCGGCTGGCGGCGGCGCTCTGTTATATCGGGCTGGTACGGCTGGAATCGATCGTGATTCAGCCCTTTTCGGACGGACTGGCGGAAAGTTTTCGCGCCGCGGGCGGACGGCATCGTTTCGCCCTGGCGGACAGTTTTATCAGCGGACTGCGCACTGGGGGACGTTCGGACTTCCAAGCCACCGTACGGCAATTTCTTTCCGCGGGCCCTTCGCGGGGGCTGATGATTATCATCTCGGACTTCCTCGACGAAAATGACTGCTCCCCATCGCTTCAATATCTGGCGGACGAGGGACAGGAGCTGCTGCTGATTCATCTGGCTGGGCCGGAGGACTGCGATCCGCAACGGCGGGGCGAATTCGATTTACTGGACGCCGAGACGGGCGAGAAAATCCGCATGAATATCGACCAGGAAATCGCCCGTGAATATGTGCAAGCCTATGACGAGCACCGCCGGGCGATTGAGTACACCGCCATGCGAAGCGGCGGCCGCTATCTTCATCTGACAACCGCCCTGGAACTGAACGATTCACTCTATGGGGCGCTGATGTCGAGCGGGTCGGTGGCCCTGCAGTAGAGAATCACGGAAGACTTTCGCGATGGGCCTGCTCAACCTTACGATCGCCGAACTTTTTACTGTTCTGATTCCGCTCAGCGGCATTCTCGTCGCCCTTTATTTCTACGATCGCTCCCGCAGAGAGCTGGTCGTCTCGACGCTGCGGTTTTGGCCGCGCCGGACGACCTATCCGATGACCACGCGGCGCAAGAAGCTGCGTCAGCCCTGGTCGCTGCTGCTGCAGTTGCTGGCGGCGCTGCTGTTGCTGCTGGCGATCGCCGATTTCCGGTTTCTGACGGGCGACGCTCCGCCCAGGCGTCATGTGGTCATTTTGGAAACTTCGGCCGCGATGGGCGCCCGGAACCGTGACGCAGTGAACGATGGTCTGGCAGCCGGCATGCTGATGGACGTGGCCCGGCGGAGGACGATCGCCTATCTGCGGGCGATTCCCGCGGCCGACCCGGTGATGCTGATCCGTTGCGACGCGAACCCCGCGCTCGCGGTTGGCTTTACAACCGACCGGGAGAAGCTGAGACACGCGATCGAGCAGTCAACCGCCGGCTGGACGGCGCCGCATCTGGCCGGGGCGCTTGAGCTGGCCAGAAGCGCCCTTGAACTTGCGGGGGAGGATGGCTCCGCGGCCGAGAGCGAAAGGAGGCCGGCGGGAGAGGTGGCCTACATCGGCGCCGCGCGGCTTCTCGAAACCGAGGCGGGCCGTGTTCATACCGAGCGGATTCCGCACTTGCGCTGGATCGGCGGCGGCGAACAATCCGGCGATGCGGGGATTCGAAGTTTGAGCGCTCTGCGGGAGGCCTCGGAAGCGGAGCGGTGGCAAATCGTCGCGGAAGTGGAAAACCACGGCGCCGTATCGCGGGCCGTGCGCGTGCGATTTTCGTTTAATGGGCGGGACCTGGGCTACAAGGCTCTTGAGGTGAAGGCCGAGACGGCGGAGGAAATCACGTTCCGTTTGCGCACCAAACGACGGGGAACCTTGAGAGCGACCCTAGAGGGCGAGGACGATTTCGAGGGCAACAACCGCGCTCAAGTTGAGCTGCCCGACTTTCAGACACACTCGGCGCTGGTGTATTCCAGCAGGCCGGAGCGGTTCGGCTCGATACTCACGGCCCTGCCGGGCGTGGAGCCAGTTTTTGAGAGGCCGGGCGCCTATTCCGCCCGAGCTCCGGCGGCGGATCTGGTGTTGTTTGACGGCGCTGTCCCCGGCGCTGTCCCCGGTGCGGTGGCGGGCACGGCGGCAGGGGCGGCGGCGATCTACCTCAATCCTCCGGCGGCGAGCACGCCGGTCAAAATCCTGCGCTCGGTATCGTCGGCGCGGATCACTCGCTGGTCGGCGACGCATCCGATCGGGCGAGGCTTGCGAAGCCGTGATATCGTCGTGGACCGCGCGTCGGTTTTCGAGCTAGGTCCGGGCGATGAAGCCATTGCGGAGACCGCCGCCGGGCCAGTGATCGTCGCCTTCTCGCAGGGCGGACGGCGCGACGTCGTATTTGGATTCGACCTGTTCCAGGAAGGGCTTGAGCAGCATCTGGCCGTGCCCCTGATCTTCGCGAACACGGTGCGCTGGTTCCTGCCGCCGGTGCTGCTAGGCAGGGAACTGCGCGCCGGCGCGCCGGGGGTCGTGGAGACTGCGGCCGCGGCCGAGAGCGAACAAGAGATCGAGATCTCGTCGGCGGAAAATCCCTACCTTCCCTGGTCGCTCGAAGACGGCAAGCTGCGCTTCTTCGTCGCCCGGCCCGGCGTCGTGACGCTTCGCACTCCCCACCGCGAGACGCGCTTCAGCCTGACTCTGCCGCAAACCGGGTCGCACCGTTGGGAGCCGCCCGCCCGGACGCTGCGAGGTGTTCCGCCGCCGGTTCGCGCCTCACAATCAGGCGACCCGCCGTGGTGGCCGTGGCTGGCGCTGGCGGCGCTGATTTGCTGGGCGGCGGACTGGAGGTACTACGGCCGGGGCGAAACCGCCAGCTCCGAGAGTGTGCCGGCGACGGGTGAACCTCCGGCGAGGGCCGGCGGAGCCTCGATTTTCGGCGGCTGGAATGCTTCATCCGAACCTGCACCGCGGAAGGAAGCGCTGCGATGACGTTCGATCGCCTGTGGGTCTTGTGGCTATTGTCGCTGCCGGTGCTGTGGGCTGGTTGGGAGTTTCAGCGAACTGCGCGGCGGGGCGCGTTGCTGGTGAAGGCTCTGGCGTTCGCGCTGATCGTGCTGGCGCTCGCCGAACCGAAGTTGCGGATCTTTGAGTCCAAGGTCGCTGTGACCGCGCTGCTCGATACCTCGGCCAGCATACCGCCGGGTCAGCGAGAAGAGAGCCAACGACTCGCCCGGGAGTTGCAGTCGGCGCGGGGACGGAACGAACTTCGACTCTTGCGCTTTGATGAGACGACCCGGAGTGGGGATGGCCCCGATCCAGCAGGCGCCCCGGATCCAGCAGATGTCTCTGGGCCAGCGGGCGTCGCGGCCTCGGCGGGAACGAATCTGGAGATTGCTTTGCGCAACGGCTTGGCGACGCTGCCTCCGGGCCGGGTCCCGCGCTTGGTGCTGATCTCGGACGGAAAAGCAACCGCCGGATCCGTGGAACGCGCCGTGTTTCAGGCACGCAACGCGGGCGTCCCGGTCGACACGTTTCTGCTCGAGGGCCGACCGGAGCCGGAGTTGCGCTTGCTGAGTTTGTCGGCGCCGAGCCATGCCTACGCGGGAGAGGACTTGCCGCTGGAGTTGCGCATCGCCAGTCCGCGCAATACGAGTGCGACGGTCGAGCTCACCGCCGAAGGCAAGACGATCGGCCAGTCCCGGGTGGAGCTGGCGGCGGGTGAAAACCGCGTCGATGTTCGGGCCAAGCTCCACACCGAGGGAGCGGTGCTGCTGAGCGGCCGCATCTCGATCGCCAGCATCTCGACAGACAGGGCCCCGGCCGGCGATATGGGCGAGCTGCGTTTTGAGCACGTGGTCCGTGTGGAGCGTCCCAAGGCACTGTTGATCTCGGGAGAGGACCCGGCCGAGCAGACGCACCTCGAGCAGGTGCTTGCGTCGGCGGGGTTCGAGTCCCACCGCGGTGCGGCCGGCGACCTCTCTTCGCTCGCCGATTACCGCCTGCTGATTGCCGATAATCAAGATCTTGAAAAATGGCCGCTGGCGGCGAAGCGCCCGGCGGAGGAGTTCGTGGCGCATGGCGGCGGCTTCCTGCTGATCGCGGGGGAGAATAACCTCTACGGCGAGCCCGCCGGGGACCGCGACGATCCGCTCGCCAAGATGCTGCCCGCCGAGCTGGCTCCGCCCCGCTCGCCCGAGGGCACCTCGGTCGTGCTGGTGCTTGATAAGTCGTCGTCAATGGAAGGCAAGAAGATGCAACTTGCCCGGCAGTCGGCGATCGGCGTGGTCGAGAATCTGCGGCAGATCGACCGGGTGGGTGTGCTGGTCTTCGACAACTCCTTCCAGTGGGCGGTGCCGTTGCGCCCGAACCGCGCGCCGGAGGTAGTCAAGCAACTGATCTCGGGCATTATCGCCGACGGAGGCACCCAAATCGCTCCGGCCTTGCATGAGGCTTTTCGGCTCATTCGCGAGACCGATTCGGTCTACAAGCACATTCTGCTGCTGACCGACGGAATTTCAGAAGAGGGAGACAGTATCGCGCTGGCGAGAGAAGCGGCGAAGGAGCAAGTAACGATTTCGACCGTCGGCCTCGGTCAAGACGTCAACCGCGCGTATCTCGAACGGGTCGCCTCGACCGCCGAGGGCCGATCGCATTTCCTGCTCGACGTCTCAGCGCTTGAGCAGATCGTGCTGCGCGACGTGATGGACCACACCGGTTCGTCGATCATGGAAACCTCCGTAGTTCCCGAACAACTGGGCGAGGCGGAGATCCTCGACGGTGTCGAGATGGACGAGGCCGGTCCGCTGCTCGGCTGGGTGAAGTTTGATTCCAAGCCCGCCGCCGAGACGATCCTGACCATCGGCGAAGAGGAAGAGAAGGACCCTCTGCTAGTGCGCTGGCAATACGGGCTCGGACGCTCGGCGGTCTTCGCCTCCGACGCGAAAGCCCGCTGGGCCGCGAACTGGGTCGGCTGGGAGGGCTTTGACCGCTTCTGGACGAACGTGCTGCGCGACCTGTTGCCGCGCTCGCCCGCGACCGAGGCGGTGGCGCGCTATGAAAGCTCAACCGATGAACTGGTGATTCGCTACCGGGCTTCCCGGGCCAGGGACGAACCCGATTCCGTCCCATCGCTTTCCGTTGCACCGCCGCTCGATCTGTACGTGCTGGGACCGGGCGATTTTCGGCGCACGGCCACCTTGCGCCATGTAGCAGACAATGAATACGAGGCCCGCTTGCCCCTTGAGAATCGCTTCGGTCTGTTTCGAGTGCGTCCCGCGGCAAAGCTCGATCGCTTTCCCGAAATCGCCTTTTATCGCGCCAACAGCGAACTCGGCGACTATGGCTCGAACGCCCCACTACTCAAGAAGATCGCCGCCGAAACCGGTGGGCGGTTCCAGCCCAGCGCGGCCCAAGTGTTCGATGCCCAGGGGCGCTCGGTGCCGGCCTGGATGAATCTTTGGGCCGGTTTCTTGGCGCTGGCTTTGCTGCTGAGCCTCTTCGAACTGCTAGGACGCAAAGGCTGGCTCCCCTGGCTGCGCGGTTGGGTCTAGCGGGCTGGGCTTAGCAAGACCCTGTTCGCGTACGCTCTTCGATACCGCCCTTCGATACCATACAGTCCATGAGCAGCCCCCTGCCGCCCCTTCGGCGAGAACTAGACATCATGCCCTCACCCTCGGCCGAGCAGCCCGGCCTGCTGATCCGTGACCCGTTTCAGTACAGCAACGCGGTCATCATCGTTCCGCCTCTGCTGACGCAAGGGTTGCCCTTGTTTGACGGCCAGCAGACCGAGCTGGACTTGCGGGCTCTGCTGACGCGACTGACCGGTGATCTGAACGTCGGCGATCTGGTTCGCAGCTTCGTCGACACGATGCGGCAGAGCGGCTTCCTCGAATGCGAGGTGTTCCACGAGATGCGCGACCGCAAGCAGCGGGCTTTCGCCGAGGCCGGGGAGCGGCAGGCGGCGCACGCCGGCACTGCCTACCCGGCCGAGGCTGAGCCTCTGCGCGCCCAGCTCAACCAGTATGGCGCGACGCCCGAGGCGGCCGCCGCGCATGACGGTGATCTCGTGGCTCTGGCCGCGCCTCACGTGAGTCCCGAAGGCGGCTTCAAAAGTTACGCGGCGGCATACCGCCGGCTCAGCCCGGCCTATGCCGAGAAAACCTTCGTTGTTCTGGGAACTTCTCACTACGGCGAGCCGGAGAAGTTTGGGCTGACCCGCAAGCCTTACGTCACGCCTCTCGGACGGACCGAGACCGACTTGGATTTCATCGACGCACTGGCGCGGGCGGCGCCTGGGTCGATCGTCATGGAAGATTATTGCCACGCAACAGAACATTCGATCGAGTTCCAGTGCGTTTTCCTGCAGCACGTCGTCGGCAACCCCGGCGTCAGGGTGGTGCCGATCCTCTGTGGCCCGCTGGCCGAGAGCTTAATGAACGGCAAAGCCCCGGAGAAAAACGACCAGGTCCGCCGGTTCTTTGACGCGCTGGCCGAGATGGCTGACACACAACGCAGTGATCTGGTGTGGATCTTGGGCATAGACCTGGCCCACATCGGACGCCGCTATGGCGACTCGTTTCCGGCTCATGTCGGCAAGGATCAGATGGAGGAAGTCCGCGAGCGCGACGAAGCCCGTTTACGCGAGGTTTGTGACGGCAACGCCGAAGGTTTCGTCGATCTGGTCAAGCCAAATGGCGACGATCTGCGGTGGTGCGGATATTCACCTGTTTATACTTTTCTGTCCTCGGTGAGTGGCGTGAAGGGCCGGGTTCTGGAGTATGAGCAGTGGAATATCGACGATGAATCGGTGGTGAGTTTCACGGCGATGGAGTTTGTGCGGGCGGAGATACAGAGTAGCAGCTTGTAGCTCTTCCTTTTGAGCTGTTGCTTCCGAGCCAGTTATGTGGCCGGACCGCTTATTGACGTGCGCGGCTCGGTTTGGGGTTGGTGAGCGCGCTCGCGCCACGGTCTAGCCCCAAAGTTCGTCGATCGGAGCGTAAATGTCGTTCTCGGCCTCGGGGATGTAGTAGAAGCCGCGTCCCAGAGGGTCGTCGTCGAGCCGAGTGGTCCAGTTGATTCCCAGGGCCGAGAACATCGTGGCGTCGACATCCTCGGGCCTCACGTTGCGAAAGCGCGACCATCCGGGCTCGACGGTGAACGAACCGGTTGGATCGGTTGCCCCGATGATCTTGCCGCCCACGACTCCGCCTCCGGCGAAGGCGTAGAACATCTGCAGGTAGTGGTCGCGACCGTTGCGATCATTGGTGAGCGGGCCGGTTGTGCGGCCAAATTCGCCGGATACGACAACTAGCGTTTCGTCGAGCAGTCCCTCGGCTTCGAGATCGCTGATGAGAGTCGAGAATCCGGGATCGAACGCTCCGCAGCTAGCATAGAGATTGCTCCCCACGGCGCGGCCATTGACTTCGTTGCGGTCGTAGATGCCCTGGTGATGGTCCCAGCCGCCGTGAGTGATCTGAATGAAGCGCGTCCCCTGATCGGCCGCGACGATTTTCTTGGCCAGTGCGCAGGCGTTGCCGAAACTGGTTCCGCCATAGCGCTCGCTTTCCTCCTCGCTGAAACTAAACGCGTCGGTGACTACGGGATTGAACATGAGCTGGCGGGCGCCGTCGTAGAACTCACCCATCCCGGCCGCGGCGCTTCCCAGTGGAGAGTCCTCTCCGCGCAGGGGGGCGTCGATGGATTGCAGCATGTCCCAGCGGCGGTCAAAGCGGGCTTGACCGGCGGCGTGTTGGGTGTTGGCGAGGCCGTTGGGCTGGGGGGCTGTTTTGAAGGCGGCGTACTCGGCCGGGAAGTAGCCCACGCCCGGCGCGTTCTGGGCATTGAGCGCGATAAAGGCGGGGAAGACCTGATCCGGGCGGCGTTCGGGCTCCAAGTGGCGGGCGATGACGCTTCCGGTGTGCGGCGCGATTCTCCCCAGGGGCGAAGTCGGATTGCGGGCGATCTGGAACCAGGTCTGCGCCAAGTTATGAGCCAGCGCCCAAGCCAGCCCCGAGCGCACGATGGCGAGCTTATCTAGAATTCCCGCCGTGCCGGGCAGCAGCCCGGCTGGGAACAGAGTCCCGTTGATCGTCTCAGTGCCGAAATCCTCGGGAGTGACGCCCTCGACGAACTTATGGTCAAAGGTGTCAAGGTGGCTGGGCGCGCCGGCCAAGAAAATAAAGATCACCTGCTTGGCGGTACCCTTGGGTTCGACCGTCGCGGCGGCTTTCGCCTCGCCCGGCATCCAGGGGCCGGCCAGAAAATATCCCGACAGGCCGGCGCTGAGCAACTGGAAGAAGTGCCTGCGGGTTCCGGCAGGACGGTGCCGCATGCCGACATGGGGGTGGGGGTGCTCCCGGATGAGTTTTTCGAAACGCTCTCGCTCGTTCATTGTCTTCCTCAGTAGTTGAAGATGTCTACCTCTAGTAGTTAAAGATGAAATCGATCTTGTTATAGAGGCTCCACATCAGGTCTTCGGCCGCCTCGGTTCGGTTGCCGCCCGAGAGAGCCGCCAGTCCGGCGGCCCGCTCTTCGGGCGACGGAAACCGGCTCAGAACCAGTACGTAGAGCGAAGCCACCAGGTTTTCGTCAGGCTGCTCCAGCAATGCCGGCAGGTAGCCCTGGCCAGTATGGGCGTCGGTGCGATGCAAGACCAGGGAGCTATTCATCATGTGCAGCGCCTGAATAATGGTTGGCTCGGAACTGCGGGAAGTCTCTTCGCGATCACCGCGCAGAAAGGCATCGAGCAGACTCGACGCGGCCGCCGCGGGTGTTTCCTCGCCATCGCGTTCCCGCCGGCCGCGGGGAGTCCTCTGGACGTCGGGAAACTGCATGGCGAAGTTCACCCGGCCAATGGCGCGCGAGATGCCGTAGGACTGGGGGACGCCGCTGGATAGGAGCAGCGCGTCGTGGATCTCCTCCGCGCCCAGCCGCCGCGGCTGATGACGCGCGAAGAGCGGCTCCCAGCCCGGGTTCCAGTCGCCTTCGTAGCGGGAGGATAGCTGGTAGAGCCGCGAGGTGGCAATCTCGCGCATCAGCCATTTCAGGTCGAAGCCGCTGTCGCGAAACTTTTCGGCGAGTTCCTGAAGCAGGCGCGGGTGCGAGGGCTGAATCCGCCAAGGATCGGGCGGGGGATTGTCGGGGTCGAGCCGGCCGAGGTCGAACTGGTCGGGCGGTTCGACGATTCCTCGGGAGAAAAATTCGCGCCAGACATAGTTGACGATCACCCGCGAAAACTGAATATCGGCCGTCAGCAACCTTCCGATGGCTTCGCGGCGCGTCTCGCCGCCCAGGGGCGTGCCGCCGCCGAAAGGATAGACCGGATCGACGACGGTCTCGGCGCCATGTTCGGCGGGGAGCCGTTCGGGCCGGTTGCCGGTGGTGGTGTCGAGGCTGTACTCACCGCCCTCCCGGATGCGGGCCGCCTGGGCGTCGGTAATATCGAAGACCGTCCACCACCTGGGTCGCACTCGCTCTTCGCCCTCGGGCGGCGGCGGAATGCGGCGCGGCCGGCGCAGGCCGGTGCGGGCGAAAAAGGCGGAGAGTTGCCAAACCTCGGAGCGGTTCGCCTGGCCCCCCCACACACTGAGCGAGTCCAGACGTCCGGACCCGTCGTGACACAGGATGCAGTCCATGTGCGCGATGCCGAGAAAGTCACGAGCCAGATTCACCGTCATCGTGTCGTAGGTGTCATGGATGGGCCCTCCGCGAGTCAGCGCGCCCACAATGTAACTCGCGGGTGTCGGAGCGACCGGGTTGCCTTCGTAGTCGTTGATGATGCTGAGATACTGCTCGTAGCTTGAAAACTCTTCGGGGTAGGTTCTGCCGTCGCTCGTGCCCGCCGAGGCGAGCATCTCGCGAGCCATCTGGTCGTAGGGCTTGTTCTCACGCAGAGAATCGCGCAAATACAGATGGAAGGCATCGCGGCCGTTGGGATAGCGGTTCACCTGCGCCGTTACGGTCGTATTGCGGAAGAGGTCTCCGAAGAACATGGCCCAGCGGTCGGCCCACTGAGGAGTCGTCAGCAGCCGGTCGATCGAGATTGTCCCGAATCTAGTTGAAGGTGGAAGGGCGGCGGTTCTCAAGCCCGGTTCTCTGAGAGAATCGAGCAAACCTTTCACCACAAAGGAGAACCGCCGTGAAGAAACGATATCACATTCTGGATTCCGCGAAGCAACAGCCAGTCAGCCCCAACGACCTCACCCGCCTGCTCAGCCAAAACTCCCAACTCATGCTGCCCTTGGTTGAACTGGTCGAGCAGTGCCGCGGAGCCGTCGACGAGGTTATCGACGTCACCGGCCGCGCCGCCATTCAAGCCGTGCTGGAACTGTCGGCGCAGCAAGTTACCGGTGGAAAACTTTCCCAGCCCGGCAAGAAGCGCCGCGGCGATGTGGTCCGCTGGGGCCGCCAGCCCGGTCGCGTCAAGCTCAGCAACCGCAAACTGCGCGTCAGCAAACCCAGACTGCGCAAACGCTCCGGCGGCGAGGTCAAAGTGCCCGCTTACGAAGCGATGCAGGACGACGAACGCCTCGGCGCGCGCATGCTCGACATTCTGATGAAGGGCGTCTCGACGCGCAACTATGCCGGGGTGATTGGCGCAATGGCCGGCACGGCCGGGGTGTCGAAATCCGCCGTCAGCCGGGAGGCAGTCGAGGCCGCCGAAAAGAGCATCGACGAAGTGCTCACGCGGCGCCTGGATGAGTTGGATCTGCTGGTGATCTACGTGGACGGTTTGATCTTCGCAGATCATGTAGTGCTTGCAGCGGTGGGCGTAGACCGTCAGGGCAACAAACATGTGCTGGGATTGCAGCACGCCGCCACTGAGAGCACAGCCGCCGCCGAAGACTTGCTGAGGGGCATGGTCGAGCGGGGAGTATCGACGGAGAAAAACAGGCTCTTCGTGCTCGATGGATCGAAGGCCCTGCGGGCGGCGGTGCGGCGGGTCTTCGGCAAAGTTCCGGTGCAGCGCTGCCGTGCTCACAAGCTGCGCAATGTCGTCGAGCGGCTGCCTAAGGCCGAGCGCGATCAGGCCAAAGCGGCGATCCGGGCCGCCTGGCGGCTGGGAGCCCAAGATGGACAAGCGCGGCTGGAGAAGCTAGCCCAGTGGTACGAGGGTGACTGGCCCGAGGCGGCGGTGAGTTTGCGCGAAGGCATGGAGGAGTGTTTCACCATCAACCGCCTGGGTGCGCCGCCGTCGCTGCATCGCTGCCTGGCGACGACGAACATCGTCGAGTCTCCTAACGCCGGGGTGCGGCGGAGAACGCGGCGAGTGACCCGCTGGAAGGACGCGGCCATGGTGTGTCGCTGGGCCACGGCTGCATTCCTCGATACCGAGAAAAGCTTCCGCAAGATCATGGGTTACAAGGATCTGTGGATGCTCGACGCCATCCTCAATCCGGCCAAGGCCACAGCAGCAAAGGCTGCCTAGTACAATGCTCTTTTACGCCGCCGCCCTACAAACCCTCAACTACGATTGGGACACTCTCGGTCGATCGCCTGGGTTCGCTTGCCGCCCGAGGTATCTGAGAGGAACGAGAGCACCTCATCGGCGGTGGGAATACGGCCAGTGAGGTCGAGCGTTACACGGCGAAGAAACTCGCTGTCGATCGTTCGCGGGGCGGGCGCGACGCCTTCGGTGGCCATTGCGGCGAAGGTATAACGGTCGATGAAACCGTCGCGCGCCAGCATCCTGGTGCTTGCCGAGCGGCTTCGTCCCGACAACAGTGTTCTGGCGGGGCTCGCGGCCGCGCCGTTCGTGCTCAGCGACGAGGACGGCCAGAGGGCCTGCGACCCGGCGGCGATCGCGCTTTCGAGAATCTTTTCACGCTGGGCCGTAAAGAAACTGCATTCCGCATGAGGTACGCCGACATCGGTGACCTCGGTTTCGAGTTCCCATGGATTTTCGAGTTCCTGTGGCTCGGCGGCGCGGAGCGGCCAAACACTCGGCGGCGCTGCGATCGCCAGCCACAAGCATCCCGCGACACACCACCCTAATAGCGATTTGTACGTTCGTCTCATTCGTTTCTCTCTGGCGGACTTATTCTCACCCATATGTTCTCATCGGCGGCCAGCCTGGAGGCAGGGTTTCGAGCCCCCCGATCTGACGCCGTTCAGTTGAGCCTGATTACTGAAACCCCCGTCCCTGGCAAAAGTTGCGCGGCGGGAAAAGACGGGCCATCCGCAGAGCTCACGGCACCGCCAGCCATCGGCGCTTCCCGAGGTCTTTTAGGGTGCCGGCCGGGTCTTCGGGCAATAGCCGGCCGCCACTTCTAGCGCGACTTCTGGGCCACCGGGGGGTTGGAATATCATGTACGATGTTAAGATCTTACCGGTGTTGTCCGCCACGGCGTCTCGTCTCTAGTATCCCGGCCCGGCGGCAGCCATATTTCCCATTGCGTGGTATTTGGTGCTTGACTGATGCCATTGGCAGACCTTCGGTGTTTACACATGAAACATTTCACTCGCATCTTGCTTACTCTGTGCTTGCCGGGCTTGTTCTGGCCAGCGAGCGCGCCCGCGCAGACGCTCGGCGATGAGTCGCTGAGCGGCGACTATCACTTCGTTCATTTGCTGGTGTCGGTTTCGCTCGACCAGACGGTGACCGATGCCCGCAACCTCGGCGGAACCATCACCTTCGACGGCGCCGGCGGATTCACCTACAGCGGACGGCTGGGAAGCGGGGCGGGCGCGCCGGCGCCGTCCATGGGCGCGGGAGTCTACTCGGTGCAGTCGAACGGATTCGTAACCCTTACCAACCCGATCGCCGGAGGACTAGAGCTCAACGCCCGGCTCGGCGAGGGTTCCGAGGCGCTGATCGGCTCATCGACCGAAGCAGCCGACGGCTCGGCGGATCTGTTTATCGCGATCAAGGCGCCGCCAGGAACGGCTAGCAGCGGAACTTTGAGCGGCGCCTACACCGGCTCGACGCTGGCGTTTCCCGGCGGCTCCGACGCCTCGATCACCACCGCGCTGCTGCGAATGCAGGCCAACGGGGCGGGCGCTTTCACGGCCCTCACCGTGCGCGGGCACGCGACCAACGTCGCGCAAGATACGAACTCGGAGGAGAACACCGCGGCCGCCACCTACACGCTGGGCGGCGACGGCAGGGGCACGGCGGCACTCGGCCAAGGGGCGGCGCTATTCTCCGGCGCTCGGGATATCTTTATTTCCGCCAACGGCAACTACCTCATCGGCCACTCCACCGAGGACGGAGGCCGGGAGATCTTCGTGGCCGTTAGAAATTTGAGCGACACGGCCAGCGACGCGGACTGGAACGGCACTTACTGGTTTGCCGAGATGATCATCGACCCGGCGTTTCAGAGCTTCACCAGCGCGATCGGCGGCTTGTCGTCACTGGGCGCGTCGGTGGCGACGATCTCCGAGCGCGTTCTCAGTGACGGCTTTTCGAGCGATTTCAGCACCGTGAACAACTACGAAGTGAACGCCGACAGTACAGGGGCGCGCAAATCAGCGGCCTGGGCTTCCTCAGCCCCTTTCACGGAATCTTCATCGCCATTCGCATGCCCTCGCTCTCGGAGCCCGGCGTTTTCTTGCACCCGCTCGGCGTGGTCAATGGCGCCTCGTTCGCGCCTCCTACTTTCCCCATTGCCGCCGGAACGATCGTTTCGCTGTTTGGCGCGGGCATGGCGCCGGACGGAACTTCGGTGCTGGCCGGCACGACACCGCTGCCGGTGATACTGGCGGGAGTTTCGATAACCGTGAATGGCGCGGCCGCCCCGCTGTTTTTCGTCTCACCCGGGCTCATCAACATCCAGGTTCCCTTCGCCTCCGCCGGAGCCTCGGCGACCATTGTAGTGACGAACAACGGCACGGAGTCGAATGTAGTGACAACACCGCTGGCGGCGACGAGCCCGGGCATATTCACGGCGAGTCAGAACGGGCTGGGCAGGGGGATCATCGTCCACGCCGCTGATTTCCGCCTGGTCACTGAGCAGGACCCGGCCATGCCTGGCGAGTTCATCGCCATCCTGCTAACCGGCCTCGGAGCCGTAGATCCGCCGGTCGAAGACGGTGTTCCTTCGCCATCGGTGGAACCGCTGGCCCGCACGACCGACGGCAATATCCGTGTATTGTTCGGATTCGAGGCTCTGGACGGACAAATCACGTTTTCCGGGGCCGCACCGTTTTTCGTCGGGCTGTATCAGATCAACGTTCTCGTCCCAGATCTGCTGACGGTCGGCTCTGGCGTGCCCATCGCGATCGTGACCACCAACGCGGTTTCGGACTTTGCCACCATCCCGGTCGCGTTCTAGGCGATTTTCTCCGGCGACGCCTCGGTTTTCCGCGAAACGTGGAAGAGGCCGAGTTTCCGGTACAATCAAATCCTGATTCGCTCTTTGCGGCGACCCCGGCATGCGGCATATTCTTTCCACTCATCTTTTTGTCCAGCACCGTCTCACCGTCGCCCTTCTCGATCGAATCCAACGCAGCGGCCTTGGAGAAATCGAGTTATTCTGCGCTCGGCAGCACCTGGACTACCATAACCCGAGCCAAATCGCCGAACTCAAGCACTGGTTCAATGACTCGGAACTCAAGGTGCATTCGATGCACTCCCCGATGTTTAGCGATGATATTTGGGGACGTTCCGGCCCACAGTCGGTTCTCTCACTGACCGAGAAATCGAAGATAAAGCGCATCGTCGTCACCGATGAGATCAAGAGAGCGGTCGAGATCGCCGACACCGTTCCGTTCCGCTATCTGATTCAGCATATTGGCGTCCCGGACGAGGAGTACGAACTCGGCAAGATCGACGCCGCGTTCAACTGCCTCGATGAGATCGTGGTTTTCGCAAAACAGCTCGATGTGGAAGTCTTGCCTGAAAACATCCCCAATGAATTCTCCTCCGCCCAGCGGCTGCGGTCCTTCTTGGACACCACGCATCTGCCGCTGCACCTCTGCTTTGACACCGGCCACGCCCACCTCAATGGCGGCGTGGAAAAAGAATTTCTGCTAATGAAAGACTTGATCCGCTCCACGCACGTTCACGACAACGACGGCGAGAGCGACTCCCATCTTTTCCCCCTGGTGGACAACCCGATGCAGGGTGAAGAGGGGACGATGGACTGGACGGAAACGATGACCTTGCTGCGGTCGATCGAGCAGCAGGCTCCCTTGCTGCTGGAATTGCGTGAAGACCCCGAAATGGAGAATCCGCTCGACGAGGTCCGGCGCACCTTCGACCGGCTGGAGAGTTGTTAGATGGCCGAGGGGGCGGTGCCCATACGCATCGCTCAGGCCTCGAAATTCGACGGCCGGAGAGTCCACCTGCGGGGCTGGCTGCACAACCTTCGCCGCTCGGGTAAGATCCTTTTCCCCACCTTCCGCGACGGCTCCGGGTTCATGCAGGGCGTTGTCGTCAAGGCCAGCGCCGGACCAGAAGTCTTCGAGCGCTGCCGCCACCTGACCCATGAGTCGTCGCTAGAGGTGACCGGGTCGCTGCGCAAGGAACCTCGCGCGCCGGGAGGTTATGAGATTGAAGTCAGCGGCCTGACGGTTGTGCAGCAGGTCGCGGCTGAGGATCCCTTCCCGATCACGCCCAAGGAACACGGCATCGATTTCTTGATGGACCGGCGTCATCTCTGGCTGCGCAGCCGCCGGCAGCACGCGATTCTCCGCGTCCGGCACGCGGTCGTTCGAGCGGTCCGCGACTACTTCGACGACAACGGCTTCACGCTGGTCGATACACCGATTCTCACGCCCGCGGCTTGCGAAGGCACGACGGCGCTGTTCGAGGTGCCTTATTTTGACTACGGTACGGCCTATCTCACCCAGTCGGGCCAGTTGTACAACGAAGCGACAGCCGCGGCGCTGGGCAAGACCTATTGCTTTGGGCCGACCTTCCGTGCCGAAAAGTCAAAGACTCGCCGCCACCTCACCGAGTTCTGGATGGTCGAACCCGAGATGTTCTACGCCGAGCTGGACGACATCATGGCCTTGGCCGAGGATTTCTTGGAGTACGTCGTCCAGCGTGTCATCGGCGAGAAGGCCCCGGAATTAGAGATCCTCGAGCGCGACACTGCGAAGCTCGGGCAAGTGAAGAAACCGTTCCCGCGCATCAGCTACGACGAGGCGGTCCGGCGGCTCGAGAAGAAGGGCAGCAAGATCAAGTGGGGAGGCGATTTCGGCGGCGCCGATGAAACACTCTTGAGCAAGGACTTCGACCGGCCCGTGATGGTGCACCGCTTTCCGATGGCCATCAAGGCGTTCTATATGCAGCCCGATGCCGAACGTCCCGAGCTGGCCTTGGGCATGGACGTGCTTGCGCCGGAAGGCTACGGAGAAATCATCGGCGGCGGTCAGCGGGTGCATGACTACGATCTGCTGGCCGGGAAATTGGAAGAACACAAGCTGCCCCGCGAAGCCTTTGACTGGTACCTTGACTTGCGCAAGTACGGCACGGCGCCGCACGGCGGGTTCGGCATGGGCATCGAGCGCTGTGTGGCCTGGATTTGCGGGCTGGACCATGTGCGCGAGACGATCGCCTTTCCGCGCATGCTGTATCGCCTGACGCCGTAGGAAACTCGCGGTCCGTAGTGGCGCGCGCCTCCGTTAGAATATGCCGAAAAAACGTATTGCCGTACTGTTTGGCGGCCGCTCCGGCGAGCACGAGGTCTCGATCCGCTCGGCGGCATCGGTCATCCAGGCGCTAGACAAGCAGAAATACGATGTCATTCCGATAGCGATCACCCGGCAAGGCCGCTGGCTCTCTCCAGCCGAGTCGCTTTCCCTGCTGCCTGCGGACTGCTGGAGTCATCTCTCCACCGGCAGCGCGGTTACGCTGTCGCGAGAGCCGGGCCGCACCTCCGGCGCCGACATTATTTTCCCGGTTCTGCACGGCACCTTTGGCGAGGACGGCACGGTGCAGGGACTGCTTGAATTGGCCGATGTTGCCTATGTCGGCGCCGGAGTTCTGGCGTCCGCCGCTGGAATGGACAAAGATGTCATGAAGCGGCTGTTTCGCGAGCGAGGTCTGCCTTGCGTGGACCACGCCGCCCTGTCGCGAGCCACACGGCACGAGGGCATCGCGGATCTGGAAGCGCGATTCGGGTACCCGATGTTCGTGAAACCGGCCAACCTCGGTTCTTCTGTCGGCATCACGAAAGCTTCGAACCGGGAGGAACTGCGGCGCGGTCTCGATCTTGCGGCGGAACTTGACCGCAAGATCGTCGTCGAACCGGCGATCACCGGCCGCGAAATCGAATGCTCGGTGCTGGGCAACGACGATCCCATTGCCTCGCTGCCGGGCGAGATCAAGCCCAACGCCGATTTCTACAACTACGAAGCAAAATATCTCGACGGCCTCTCCGAGCTGATGATCCCGGCTAAGTTGAGCAAGGATCAAATCCTCGAAGTGCAGCGCTTGTCGGTGGCGGCTTTCCAGGCGATCGAATGTTCGGGTCTGGCGCGCGTGGACTTCTTCCTCGAAGAGGGCAGCGAGCGCATCTTGCTGAACGAAATCAACACCATGCCCGGCTTTACGTCCATTAGTATGTATCCCAAGCTCTGGGAAGCTAGCGGCGTCAGCTATGCGGACCTGATCGATCGCCTGCTCATACTGGCCCAGGAACGCTCCTCGGAAAAGCGGTTCACCAAGTTCAGCCGAGTTCCGAACAACACGAGCGCGTAACAGCCCGCGGCGGGAGTCGGGCCGGGCGCGTCGCGAGCGCCGCTGGGCCGAAAGCGAGACGCGACCGAAGGACCGAGAGCCCGCGGAAGCATGTGATGGACCCCTCGAGCTAATCTCTGGTCGTTCACGGATTCAGTCTAGCTGGACAAACCCCTCCGCTCCGCCTAGTATGGTCTGATTGACCCATCCCATGCGACGCTCAATTTTCGTTCTCGCGCTTCTCTGCCTTCTCGGCATACCGCTGCTTCGGCCCGCGGAGTTCACCACCAAGGCCCGCCCGCCGAACGTGATCTTGATGTTCTCCGACGACCAGGGAACTCTCGATCTGAACATTCTCGGCGCGCGGGATCTCTACACGCGCAACCTCGACCGGCTGGCGCGAAGCGGCGTTCTGTTCACGCAGTTCTACGCCGCCGCCCCGGTCTGTTCGCCGTCGCGAGCGGCTCTGCTTACCGGCAGGTACCCCCAACGAGCCGGTGTTCCGGGCAATGTTCCGGTCGGCGGGACGGGCATGCCTGCCCGTCAAGTGACGATCGCCGAGATGCTCAAAGACGCCGGGTATCGCACCGGGCTGATCGGCAAATGGCATCTGGGCAAGGTAAGCGGGCGGGGACCTCTCGATCAGGGATTTGACACGTTCTTTGGACACAAACGGGGCTGCATCGACAACTACTCACACTTTTTCTATTGGAGCGGGCCGAACAATCACGACCTCTGGCGTCAAGACCAGGAGCATTGGGAGGACGGCCAGTATTTTCCCGGCCTGATGATCCGCGAAGCCAGCCGCTTCCTGGAAGAAAATAAAGACGAGCCATTCTTCCTCTACTTGCCCTTCAACATCCCCCACTACCCGCTGCAGGCCACCGAGAAGTGGCGCAAGATTTACGCCGGCTATCCCTCGCCCCGGCGACAATATGCCGCGCTCGTTTCGACTCTCGATGAGAAGGTCGGCCAGATTCTCGCGAAAGTTGACGAGCTGGATCTTCGCCGCAATACGCTAATCATTTTCATGTCCGACCACGGACACTCGACCGAGGAGCGCACCATGGTCGGGGGCGGATACGCCGGGCCCTATCGCGGGGCAAAGTTCAGCCTGTTCGAAGGGGGCATCCGGGTTCCCGCCATCGTCAGCCTGCCCGGCGTCGTTCCCGCGGGCCAGGTGCGTGACCAACTCGCGACTGCGGTGGACTGGCTGCCCACCATTGCGGAGGTGACCGGGGCCAGGCTGCCCGGCGCCAAGATCGACGGCAAGAGCCTCCTGACGCTTATTCAATCCGGGGACGCACCCCCTTCCCACAAGGTTTTTCACTGGCAACTCGGCAAGCAGTGGGCCGTGCGGGAAGGCTCCTGGAAGCTGATTGGCAACCCTCGCGACACCGACAGAGAGTTCCTCGAAGGTGAAGACGCGGTCTTTCTGAGCGAGCTTGGGGAAGAGATCTCCGAGCGCAAGAACTTGCGCCGAGAACACCCCGAAACCGTGGAAAGGCTCACCCGTCTGCACGATGAGTGGGTGAAAGAGGTGGAAAGCCAGTAACCGGGCAACCGTGCTACATTGTCAGTTGATCTCTTTCCCGCCGCGGGCGTGTCCGGCTCCGGTCATGTTTTCTATAGTGATTTCAGCCGCTTCTTATTGCGTGCGGAAGCAGGTTGTCGTCCCGTGAACCAGCAGCCTCCCTCCAACACCGCTACTGGTCCGCCGGGCGAGCCAGCCGGCGAGCCCGCCCAGGCCGAACAAGGCGCTTCCCCGCTGAACGTGCATCTGGAGACGTTCGACGGCCCTCTCGATCTGCTGCTCAACCTGATCCGGAGCCAGAAGGTCGACATCCGCGACGTACCGATTGCCAAGATCACCAAACAGTATCTCGACTACCTGCGGCGCGCCAAAGAGTTGAATATTGACCTGGGCGGCGAATTCGTCTTCATGGCCGCGACGCTGATTCACATTAAGTCCAAGATGCTGCTGCCAGCCGACCCGCTGGTTCCCGAGGACGAACAAGAGGACCCCAGGGAGGAGCTGATCCAGCAGTTGCTCGAGCACGAAAAATTCATCCAGGCCGCCCATCTGCTGCGTGAAAAGCGGCTGGTTGAGGAAAACGTCTGGACCAGACCGCCGCTCGAGTCCTTCCTCGGAGACGAAGACGAACCCGGGCTGGCGGTCGATATCCTTGACCTCGTCAAGACTTTCGAACAGGTGCTGGAGAGGGCTAAGAACCGGCCGGTCTATGAAGTGCAAGGCGAGGACGTATCGGTCGCCAGCCGCATTCAGTACCTCAAGAACCTCCTGCTCTTGGAAGATGGCGACGTAGTGTTGCGAGAGGTTTTCGAACGTCAGCCAAGCCGCCGGGCGCTACTGGCGACGTTTTTGGCGGTGCTCGAGCTGGTAAGAATGAGAGCAGTCATCCTGCGGCAGAAGCAGGTGTTTGGCGAAGTGCTCATCCGCAAACACAAGATGTTTGACACAGTATTTAGCGACGAAGAGAGCTTCTACGCCGTCAGCCAGGAGTACGACGAGTGAGCGAGCAACAGATTCTGCCCGCGGTCATGCCGGACGCCGAACAGCGCCGGGCGCTGCTCGAGGCGATCATCTTCGCTTCGGAAGAGCCGCTTTCGGCCGCTCAGATCGCCGAAGGGCTGCATGTACCCGTTGAGCAGGTCGAAGCCGATCTCGCGGCGCTCGTGGAAGAGTGCGCCCAGCCGGGCCGCGGCATTGAAGTTCGTGTGGTGGCCCAAGGCTACCGTGTTTCGACCAAGCCGGAATATCACGAAGACGTCAGGACCTTCGTCAAGACCCTGCGCCCGAAGTTGAAGCTGTCTCTGCCGGCGCTCGAGACCTTAGCGGTCATCGCCTACCGCCAGCCGGTGACCATACCCGAGGTGCAGGCGGTACGCGGCGTCAGCGCCGCCGGCGTCATCCACACTCTGCTGCACCGCAAACTGATTGCACCCGCTGGCCGCAAGAAAGTCATCGGGCGGCCCATGCAGTACAAGACAACGAAGGAATTTCTCGTGCACTTCGGGCTGAACGATCTCAGCGAGCTGCCCACGCTGAAAGAACTCGAAGAGCTGGCTCGCAGCGCTCTGGGAGAAGATCTCGTAACCGCCGGTGAGACCGAGGCGCCGGACGGGCCTCGCCATGAGACGCCCGAGCCCGATGATTCCCCCGAGCCCGAAGCCCCCCCCGAGCCAACCGAGTCCGTGGAGGTGGCCGACTCCCCCGAGCCTGACGCCCCGCCCGAGCCTGACACCCCGCCCGAGCCAGCCGCGGAAGGCGAATCCGCGAAAGGGCCCGAAGCGCCCAGCGAACCCGCCAAGACCGGCGAACCCGCGTCGTAATGGCGGGCTGGTCTCTTCATGCGCGGCGAATGCGGTAGCGGCGGGCATGTCCGCCGCGTTCTTTGCTCTCAAGGGCTGAGCGGCCAACTTCAGCGGCCCTATGCTATATTCCGGTAGGAATGGGCGCTGTGTTAGAGCCCGGCGGCGGACCTATTTTGGAATCTCTTGAAGGCCCCGAGGCCCTGGTGAACAGCGACCAGAGTTGGTGTCTCGACTTCTGGTATCCCGCCCTGCGCTCGGGCCAGGTCCCCAACGGGAAGCTCAAGTCCGTCATGCTGCTGGGAGTCCCCCTGGCGATCGGACGTGACAGCCGGGGGAAAGCATTCGCCCTGCGAGATAGTTGCCCGCATCGCGGCATGCCCTTGACCGCCGGACGTCTTGTGGACGATCTGG
Organism: Bryobacterales bacterium; assembly: GCA_965238045.1. Taxonomy (GTDB): domain Bacteria; phylum Acidobacteriota; class Terriglobia; order Bryobacterales; family UBA6623; genus CBDEGU01. Next base: position 529,440 of record CBDEGU010000010.1, read on the forward strand.
TCGAGTGCTCCTACCATGGCTGGAAGTTCGACGGCCACACCGGAAGCTGCCGCGAGATTCCCTCGCTTACTTCGGGGCAGGACCTTCAAACAGGAAAAATCCGGGCCAAGAACTTCCCCTGCGAGGATCGCGATGGCTACGTCTGGGTCTACATGTCGCATCCGGGCTCGAAGGCGCCCGCTCTCCAAGTTCCCCGGCTGCCGGTCTTCAGTTCCCGCTATCGCTCCACACATCTTGACGCGCACCTGCCGTGTAGTATCGACCACGGCATTATCGGGCTGATGGACCCGGCCCACGGCCCCTTCGTGCATCAGGCCTGGTGGTGGCGAGGACCTCGCAGCATCCACGAAAAGGAAAAGGTCTTCGAGCCGATTCCGAACGGCTTTCGCATGCGCGCGCACGCGCCGTCCGCCAACAGCGCTCCGTACAAACTGCTCCGGCTCTACGGGCATCCGGTAACGACGAAGATTGAATTCGAGCTGCCCAATCTGCGCCGCGAGGAGATCCGCTGCGGTCCCTACTGGTTTTCGAGCCAAACGACGGTGACGCCGGAGACAGCCCAGCGATGCCGTATCGACTTTGTCGCGGCCTGGAACCTGTTTCGATGGGCGCCGTTTGTGACGACGATCTTCCGCGGGTTCGGCAAGATGTTCATCGCCCAAGATCAGCGGGCGATGGAGAAGCAGGCCGAAGGACTGAAGTACCATCCATCCCTCATGCTCATCGACGACGCGGACCGTCCCGCGAAGTGGTACTTTCAATTAAAGAAGTCCTATATCGAGTCGAAGAGCAACGGGACACCGATGCAACATCCGATCGAAGGTCCAACCACGCTTCGCTGGCGCAGCTAAACCGGCCTTCGCTCACCCGCGTATGCAAGTACGTCTGCAAAAAATCATTGCTGGCACAGGTATCGCTTCCAGGCGCAAGGCCGAAGAGCTCATCACACAGGGACGCGTCCACGTCAACGGCGAGGTGGTGACACAGCTTGGCGCGAAGGCCGATCCCGAGTCGGATTCCATCAAAGTCAGCGGGAGGAGGATCACGATCGACAAGGGGCCGCGCCTCTACGTGATGCTGAACAAACCGCGCGCCTGCATCAGCACGACGAGCGATCCGGAAGGCCGGCGCACGGTCATGGACTTGCTCGGGCCTTATCGCTCGAAACTCTATCCGGTGGGCAGGCTCGACTATGCCAGCGAGGGCTTGCTGTTGTTCACCAATGACGGCGAGTTCGCGAACCATCTTCTTTCGTCCAAGAGCCACATTCCGAAAACCTACCTCGTCAAGATCAAGGGCAATCCGAGCAGAGAAGCTGTTCTCAAGTTACAGGGTGGCATCAAGCTCGACGGGAGAATGACCGCGCCAGCTCGGGTGAGGCTCGCGAGGCAGGGCGCCAATCCCTGGTTCGAAGTCATCCTGACCGAGGGGCGCAATCAGCAGATCCGCCGCATGTTCCGGAACGCTGGCTTTCTGGTCGAAAAGATCAAGAGAGTACGAATTGGCTCATTGCGGCTGGGCCGGCTGCCAGCCGGGAAACACCGGCCCCTGACCGCCAAGGAGGTCCAACGTTTGCGGACACCGAGTCCGGTACGGCAGACGGCGAGGCCAGCACGGCGGACGGCAGAGCGTCCGGCGCAAAAGGCCGGGCCGGCCAAAACAGGAAGGCGAAAGATCCAGACAGAGAAGCGAAAGACCTACAGACGCAAATGATGGACGAAGCGAGTATCGCGGAGTTGTTTTCGTCGGCGAAGACGATTGCCGTCGTGGGTCAGTCGGACAAGCCCTGGCGGTCGAGTTTTGGCGTCAGTTCCTACATGCAAAAACAGGGCTATCGTATCATTCCCGTCAATCCGGAGATTGCAGAGAGTTTGGGTGAGAAGGCGTACGCACGCCTGGAGGATGTCCCGGAGTCTATCGACATCGTTAACATTTTTCGGCGTTCCGAGTACGCCGCCGAAATTGTCGAAACCGCGATCCGGGTTGGCGCCCGTTGCATCTGGATGCAGGAGGGTGTCAGAGCCCCCGCGGCCGCCGCCCTCGCCGAAGCGGCTGGCATCGGCGTCGTGGAGAACCGCTGCATCTTGAAGTACCATCGGCGGCTAACCCGCGGTTCCGATGGGGGTGAGGGCAAGAGTCCGCGTCATGTGGCATGACACGGTGGCTGGAAATTTTCAGGCCACAAGCGAGGCGTGACCTCTCTCATGAGAGGATTTGGGCCGCCACACGGCGAAACCAAAATTGCCGCTAGCGAGGGGGCCACGGCGTTTTCTTGCCCGCATCCTGTTTCTGGCGGAGGGTGCTAGCTGCCGCCGAGGATCTCGCCGTGCGGCTTGCCCTGGGTGATCTCCTCGTAGGCGTCGCGGACCTGTTTACCAAGGTTCGGCCCAACCCAGTTGGCGACCGCGTCGGACAACACAAGCGTGGTCGACACCGGTTCGCCGTCCCCTCCCATAGCGACCAAGCTCTGCAACTCGCGGCCATCGCCGGCCGCCTTCTTGACGGCGGCATGCAATTCTTCCATGAAGCGTTTCTGGCCATCGAGAAGTTCCGCGCCTCCCGCGCCGCCGTGCCCAGGGAGCACAATTTTGGGGTTCAGCTTCTGAGCGCTGGCTACGACGTTGGGCCAGTTGGCGATATGGCCGTCGCCGGTGTAGTTGTAAGGACCGTTGGTGATCGCGTCGCCGGTGCAGAGAATTTTTTCCCGCGGCAGAAACACGAAACCGTCTCCGCGGGTGTGCGCCCACCCGAAGAAGTGGAATTCGACACGCCGCGTTTCGTCTTCCAGCACGAACGGAGTTTCGGAAAACAGTTGTTTCGGAGGCTCCGGCGCGTCGAGGTTCAGATCGGCGATCCCCCGGCGCGTCTTGGCGGCTTCTTGCCAGCGTTGCGGCTCGTAGCGTTTCAGCTCTTCGGCCACGGCGGCGTAGGCAAGCGTCGTCGCGCCGTAGCGTGTCCAGACCGGATTGCCATACGCATGATCGCCGTGATGATGCGTGTTGAACACATACTTCACCGGTTTCGAAGACAGCCGCTTGAGGTCGCCTAATAGGGCCTTCGCGCCGCTCGGAAAGTTCGCGTCCACCACGATCAGATAGTCCTTCATCTCGATCACGACGTTGTTACAATGCCCCTGATCGCGCTCGCCTTCGCGAAACCAAACGCCATCGTCGATTTTCTTGACCGTTCCAGGCTGAGCATCGCCTTGTGCGACCCACAGAGACGCCGCCGCCATAACCAAGAAAACTCCAACGATTCCCAGACGCATTCTGGCCATTCGGCCTCCTCGAAACTTCCCCAGTGTACCGCGGCCGCCAGCCGCCGCACTCAAACAAACAAGATTCGCGTTGAAGTTTCTCTATTCTTGGTTGCGCTCCCAGATCATCCGCAACCCTTCGAGCGTCAGATGCTCGTCGATATGCTGAATGCGGCTGGACGCGCCACAAATCATCCCCGCTTGTCCTCCCGTCGCGACCACCTTCGTATCGGTTCCGAGCTCGGCGATCATGCGGTCCAGAATGGCCTCGACCATCCCCACTGTCCCGTAGTAGAGCCCCGACTGGAGACTCGCCACCGTATTGGCGCCGATCACGCGCTCGGGTTTGCGAAAGCCGGTCTGAGGCAAGCGGGCGGTTCGCCGAAACAAGGCCTCGGCCGAAATGCCCACTCCGGCGCAGATCACACCGCCGAGATATTCGCCCGCCGGGGAAATCGCGTCGAACGTAATCGCCGTGCCGAAGTCAACCACGATACACGGTCCGCCGTAGCGATCCAGCGCCGCCACGCTGTTGACGATCCGGTCGGCGCCGACCTCGGACGGCTGATCGGTCTTGATCACGATGCCGGTGTCGGTCGCCGCCGATACCGCTAAAGGCTCGCGCTTGAAATAGCGCAGAGCCATCTTCCGGAGAGAGGAATCCAACTGTGGCACCACCGACGAGATCACGATGCCGCCGACATCCGGCATCTGCAATCCAGCCAGCAGGAAGAGATTCCCAAACAGCACTCCCCAGCCGTCGACTGTCTGTGACGGGTCGGTTTTTAGCCGCCAACTCTCGGCGAGCTGGCCGTCGCGGAACACGCCGAGCGTCAGGTTCGTATTCCCAACATCAACGGCAAGCAACAGGTCGCGCTTATCACTCTCTAACTTCTTCATCCGCTTCCCGATTCCATCTCCGGATTCCCCTTTCGGATTCCCCTTCCGGATGCCACAACCGAACGCTGCCGGCCAAGACCAACTCCTTCTCTCCAGACTCGGTCTCGATCATCAAGACGCCGCTCGGGTCCAGCCCAGCGGTCGTGCCCACGCGCCGCGGACCGGCGCCCTCGATAACCACGCGCTTGCCGCGGGCGTAACTCGAACGCCTGGTGAACGCCTCAATGATCGGGGCCGACCCCCTGGCGGCGAACCTATCATAGTATCGCTCACAGCCAGCGAGAATCGTGCTCAATGCCTTGCCGGCATCGAACTCCTCGCCGGTTTCGATCCGCAGCGATGTCGCCGACCGGCGCAAGTCCCGCGGCAGGGATCGGTGGTTCAAATTGATGCCGATGCCGGCGATCACGTAACACACCCGCTCGTCCGCCGATGTCATCTCCACTAAAATTCCGGCGCATTTCTTTTCGCCGATCATCACGTCGTTCGGCCAGCGAAGGTCGCATGTCACCGGAGCTATTTTCTCGATGCCCTCGGCCACGCCGAGTCCCAGGGCGAGCGTGAGCGCCGGTGCTTGCTTGGCCGCGACCTCGGGACGAAGAATCACGGACAGATAGAGTCCCGCGCCCGGTTCGGAGTGCCAGGAACGGCCCAGCCGCCCCCGGCCCGCGCTTTGCTCGCCGGCGACGATGACCGTACCTTCGGCGGCGCCGTCTTGGGCGCGCTCGGCCGCCTCGCGCATTGTGGAGTCAAGAGCCGCAAACCGGTGCATCGTGTGGCCAAATCGTGATCGGGGCATGATTCTGGAACAGCGCGGACGGGTTACCCGGCGCTATTCGAGGCGAAAACTGATATCCATCGCGCGAGCCGAGTGCGTAATCGCTCCCGACGAAATGAAGTCGGCCCCGCTTGCGGCGTAGGCGCGCGCGTTGCTGAGAGTGATCCCGCCCGAGATCTCAATTTTCGCGCGGCCGGCGACATGGACCACCGAGGCGGCAGCTTGCTCCGGGCTCATGTTGTCGAGCAGCAGGTGCTGGGCGCCGCAATCGAGCGCTTCGTCAAGTTCTTCCCGCGTACGTACTTCCACTTCCACGGGCAATCCAGACCCGCGGCAGCGCTCGAACGCTTGCCGCACACCGCCGGCCGCCGCGATGTGGTTGTTCTTGATCAGCACGGCGTCATAGAGCCCCATGCGGTGATTCGTTACTCCCCCGGCGTGGGTGGCGAGTTTTTCCAGACGCCGCAGGCCGGGAGTCGTCTTTCGAGTATCGAGCACCCGGCAGCCGGTCCCTGCAACCTCGCCGACGAGCCGCGATGCCGCCGTGGCGATTCCGGAAAGACGCTGCAGAAAATTGAGCGCCGTTCGCTCCAGGGTCAGCAGGCGTCTCGTCAAACCCGAAACGCGGGCGATGACCGCTCCGCGCTCCACCGGGTCGCCGCTTGAGGCGAGGAGTTCCAGTTCTTCGCCGGCGAAGATTTCGCGCAGCAGTTCCGAGCCCGCCACGGTCATCGGCTCGCGGGCAAGAAAAACCCCCCGCGATTGATGAGCCGCCGGGACACAGGCCTCGGTAGTGACGTCGCCAGAACCCACGTCCTCGGCCACGGCCAGGCGAATCGCTTCGGAGATTTCAGGATGATTCCAGTTCAGTTCGATGACGTCGGCCTCTCGGCTTAGGGCGCGATCTGGGCCCGGCAAAACGCTTCAGCGCCAGGGCAGTGGCTGCAAGATCTCGCCGCAATGAGCGCTGAACTTGCCAGGCCTTCAGCTTACTCCAATGCGGCGGGGACCGGCCCGCTCGCCCCGCTTCGTCGTCACGCCAGTTCGCCGGCCGGACTAGCTTGTCTGCCGCAGCTTTTTGCGCTGCTTCAGGTAATCGTCGAGAGCTTCGTCGAGTGTTGGCATGGGCGGGATGCCGAGCGCCTCGATCTTGGCATTGGACAAGCCCGCGTGCCGGGGTCTGCGGGCGGCGGTAACGTATTCGCGCCGGTTCGTCGGCTGGATCTCCACCCGCAGTCCGGCGGAGTCGAGAACCTTCATCGCCCAGGCATACCAAGAGATCGTCACCGCTCCGCCGAGGTGATAGATGCCGTAGGGCGCTTCACGCTCGAGCAGGTCCACCGACCGGGCGGCCAGGGCGGGCGCATAGGTCGGCGTGGCAAAGAAGTCGTCCACGACGCGCAGAGGCGCGTCCTGCCGCGCCTTTCTCAGTATCAGTTCCGGGAAGTTTCCGCGCGAGGTAGTGCGTCCGGCGGGCCCGAACACTCCCGCGACCCGGACGACATAGAGCTTCTCGCAATAGGCTTGCGCGTAGAGTTCACCGGCGAGTTTCGAGATGCCGTAGGCGGATGGAGGCGTCGGCGGATCGGTCTCGACGTAGGGTTCCTCTTGTGTGCCGTCAAAGACATGATCGGTGGAAAACTGAACGAACGTGGCCCCGGCCTTCTGGCTCGCTCTTGCCAGCGAGCGGACCGCCAGACCATTGACGCGCATGGCAAGTTCGGGTTCTTTTTCGGCAACGTCGACGAGATTGTAGGCCGCCGAGTTGATAACCCACTGCGGCGCGTGTGCGGCGAATTCGCGGTCGATTTCCGAAGCGTCGGTAATGTCCAAGTCTCGGCGGCCATAGGCTGACACTTCGTGCGAACGCCGGCGAAGCTCCGAGACGAGATCCACGCCAAGTTGTCCGCCTGCTCCCAGAACGAATACGCGCAAGCCAGCCTCCTTCTTCCTATCAGCGCACGGGCAAGACATCTTGCGCCAGGAACGAATACATCAGAGTACCGGGACTTCGCGCCAGCCGCAAGTCAGGGGACCGCCGTCTTGAAGCAGCCCGAGCCGTGAGTCGTCCCTTCAGGATCGACACAGGTTCGGGCGGGTTAGAATGGAGATCGTCGTTCGAGCCCGCGGAATTTAGCTTACGGCGGGCGATGGACGGTGCGCGCCTTGGAGATAGTGAGTTCATGAGGGAAACTTGTCGTATTCGCGTTCCGGCGGCGCCAGGCGCCGCGGACTGCCGCTCCGGCGCTGGCCGCGGCGAAACAGATCATCCTCGAATGCTTTGTCTGGCGTTGCTGGGGCTGCTCGCTCTGGGGGCGTGCGGCGGCGGGCCCGCCAAAGGTCCCTACGATACCGATCCCAAGACGCCGGAAGAGGCGATCCAGTCCTTCCAGCTTCAAGACGGGTTTCACGTGGAGCTTGTGGCGGCCGAACCCCAGGTCGTCGACCCGGTAGATATCGCCTTTGACGAAAACGGCGATCTGTGGGTCGCCGAGATGCTCGACTACCCTTTCGATCCCAACGAAGGGGAGGCGCCGCGCAGCCGCATCCGCTTTCTCGAAGACCGGGACGATGATGGAGTCTACGAGACCGCGACGATTTTCGCCGACCAGCTTCCGCATGTCTCGAGCGTCCTGCCGTGGAAGGGCGGCGTTCTGGCCGGAGCCGCGCCGGATATCTTCTTCTTCAAGGACACCGATGGCGACCGCAAAGCCGACCTGAAGCACGTGCTGTTCACCGGCTTTGACGATAAGGTTTCGCCCGAAGCCCGTGTCAACAACCTGCGCTACGGCATCGATAACTGGATCTATGCCGCGAACTCGGGACGTCCTGGCGCCATTACGTCTCCGCGACATCCTGACAAGCCGGGCGTGGTCGTGCGGGGCTACGATTTCCGTTTTCATCCCGGCACGGACCGCTGGGAGCCGGCGGCCGGGGGAACCCAGTTCGGCATGTCGTTTGACGAATGGGGAAACCGGTTTGGGTCGCGCAACACGATTTTCCTCAGCCACGCCGTGCTGCCGGCGAGATACATCTTGCGCTCCCGGTTCTTTACACCGGCGTCGATGATGCAGTTCACGGCCGGCCACGACGACAACGAGAATGTCATCTACCCGCTGACCCAGCCCCAGCAGTGGCGTATCGAGCGCACGCAGGCCCGGCAGAAGCGCTACGAGGAGACGCGTCCGGGCCGCATCGAGCACCTGTGGGGGCGGTTTTCCGCGGCCACGGGCGCAACCGTATATGTGGGCGACAATTTCCCGTCCGAGCTGGTTGGCAACATCTTCGTGGGCGAGGTCAACGGCAACCTTGTCCGGCGCAGCGTGATGACGCAGGCGGGAGCGAGCTTCCGGGCGCGGCGCTCTCCAGAAGAGCAGCGGGAGTTTCTGGCCGCGCCTGACAATTGGTTTTCCCCGGCGAACTTCACCAACGGCCCGGATGGGAATCTCTATCTGGCGGACTTCTACCGCGAGTACATTGAGGAGCCGCTTTCGATCCCCAAGGCGCTGCAAGAGAAATTGCAGATGGACTTTTACCGCGGCGGCGATATGGGACGCATCTATCGCATCGTTCCCGATGAGCCGGCTCACCGGCGGGGTCTGAAATCCGGGCTGGGCGAGGCTTCGATCGCGGAACTGGTCGAGACGCTGGCCCATCCCAATGGCTGGCATCGCCGCACGGCGCAGCGGCTGCTCGTGGAAAAGCAAGATGCCTCGGCGGTTGCGTTGTTGAAGGAACTGCTGGCCGGGCAGCGATCGCCTCAAACAAGGCTGCATGCCCTGTGGGTGCTCGAAGGTCTGGGCGCTCTCGAAAGCGCGATGGTGCGTGCGGCTCTTTCCGATGACCACCCGCGGGTACGCGAAAACGCCATCAAGATGGCCGAGGCATTCTTGCCGGAGCTCTCTCGCGCCCTGATGGCCCGCGTTTCCGATGACGACCCGCGCGTCCGCTTCCAGTTCATCCTGACTCTGGGGCTGATCCCAGGCAACCATCGCATGATTGCCGCCCTGGCGGCGGAACTCGCCGAGGATCACTGGTTTCGCGACGCTCTGTTGTGCTCGACCGGCAACGGCGGCATGAAGATACTGGGGCGTCTGCTCACCCGCCATCGCGAGTTTTTCAGTGAACCCTCGGAGGGCAAGCGAACCTTCCTTTCTCATCTCGTATCCACGATCAGCGAGCGCCGGGACAGCCGCGAGATCTCACTCTTGTTGATTACCCTCGACGGCAGTTCGCTGCTGCGGACGGCTCAGTGGCGCTCGGCGGCGCTCGGCGGCATGGCGCGAGGTCTGGCGGCGGATGGTTCTCGCGGGCTTCGCATCCCGGCGGCGGCGCCGATCATGATGAAGTATGTGAACGCGCCGGACGATCGAGTGCGTGAGAGAGCGCGCGACGTTGCCCGGTATCTGGCGCTGCCGGCGTTCGTTCGGCAATCCATTGCCGAGGCGCAAGACGACAAGCTGGCGATGGACCAGCGTGTGCGAGCGGTCGAAGCGCTTCGCGGCGGCGCCTATGCCGAAGTTTCTCCGGTTGTGAGCAAGATTCTGGGCAGTCCCACGGCCCAGGCGATTCAGGAGGCCGCGGCCGACACGCTGGCGGAGTTCGACGAAGCAGGCGTGGGGGCCATCCTGCTGGCGGGCTGGGACGGCTATGGCCCAGCGGTTCGGGCAAGGGTTGCTCAGGCAATGATGCGAACCGCCCAGCGCGCGACGGCGTTTCTGGACGCGGTCTCCGGCGAACACATTCCGCCGGCGACGATCGACGCCGTATCGAAAATCCGCCTCACGCAACACCCCGATGCCGCGGTCCGGGAGCGAGCGCGGCAGTTGCTTGCCGGCGAAGTCAGTGATCGCGCCGAGGTCGTCGCGGGCCATCAGGACGCCCTCGCGCTCGATGGTGATGTCGAGCGCGGAAAGCTGGCGTTTAAGAAGACCTGCGCGAAGTGCCACCTGAGCCAAGGCGAGCGCGGACGCATCGGACCGGACCTCTCGGGCGTCAATAACAAATCGCGGGAAGAGCTGCTGCAAAACATCCTGGACCCCAGTTCGGATATTCAGCCGCGCTACGCCAACTACATCGTCGTCGACACCGCGGGCCGGATTTATGATGGACTGCTGGCAGGGGAAACGAGCGCTGTCGTCAAACTGCGGGGCGAGTACGACGACATCACGATTCCGCGCGCGAGAATCGCCGAGATCCGAACTTCGACCGTCTCTCTGATGCCCGAGGGGCTCGAGGAAGAGATGACCCGCCAGGATCTCGCCGATGTCATCGAGTACTTGCGCGCTGGATTGTAGCGAGCAAGCGCCGCCCGGATGCCATGACGCCAGCCTCTATTTCCTCATGACCAGCGTGCCGGCGATGATATCGTGCAGCGCCTGTCTGTTCTTGGTGAAAGGCTGGATGATGTAACCAAGACCGAATGTAATGCTCGAGAGCATCTTCGCGAAATGGCGCCCGGTGGCCCTCGCGAAAGACAGGCGCCGCCCCTCCATGTCAGTGACGACGATCCCGAGGACCATCTTGCCCACAGTCGCTTGGCGGGATCGAAAGAGTGCCCCTTTTGTCCGGTTATGCCCGGTTTTTGGGGATTTTTTAGATTTTTTTATTGCCTTGCGATGCTCGGGTGGTGAGGCGGTGCGGTGTTTTGGTGGCTGCGGGCGGGTTGAGGGGCTCGACGGTGTCTCGCCCCTGGCGCCGGAGCGTGGTTTGGCGGATGGGTTGGGCGGCTGGCTGGGGTTGCCGACTGGCTGGGGTTGCTAGCTTCGTTCTTTGTGGTGCTTCTTTTTCAAAGTCAAGAAAGTTTCAAAGAAGTGAGAGGCGCCTCTCGTTCCGACTATGTGATCCCGGCGAGCCGCCTCAGCCGGAAGTTGCAGGCGGTTCCGGGCGAAGGGTTCTCTGGCGCGGTCACGTCGCGCGGTGATGCCGCGCGACGATGGCGCACGACCGCGCTGGTAGCCCTTCGCGGTGGATGTCCACTTTCGAGAGCCGTCCGAAGACCCACCTTTGCGGTCACCCTCTCCTCTGTGATTCGAGGAGGTGATGAACCGCGGGGGCGAGCTTTCTGTCCTGGCCAGGAAACGGTCGGGGGATCGCGGTGATCTATCCTTTCCGGTCGTTACGGGTATAGGCTAGCACGGGGTGTCAAGTGTTTTGGGGTGTTTTTGGGGTATGTTGTTGATTTGGCGGGATTGAATTGTTGTGACTCGCCTGTTGGGGATGGGGCGTAGCGGTGGGTGGCGGGGGGGAGAAGGTATGAACGCTCTGCTGGGGTGGGAAAAGCCGCGGATCTTAAAGCCGAGATCGCTCTACGGGTCTTGGGAGATCCTGGGATGGCAAGTTGGTGATTTAGATGGGGTTCGACGAGGTTGGGTCTGTTTGGTAGTTCTTGTTTTGCTGGTTGCGGTGGGTCGCTTGCTTGGCGGCGGGGCGGTGGCGGCTTAGCCCTTGGCCCAGTCGTCTCGGCTAACGGGGCCGCAGGACGAGGAGCTTGATGATGTCTTCGAACAGGAAACGATCCTCGACCACCTCCAAGCCGGCGGCTTCTACGTATTGTTCGGTTCGGCGGTCGAAGGCCGCCCCGTACATCCAGCGGACCCAGGGCGCCCACAAGTGCATCACGAAGCGTCGCAGAGGCTGGCTGGAGTAGGCGTACTCGAGAATTCTGATTTCTCCGCCGGGTTTCGTAATGCGCCGCAACTCGCGGAGCGCGGGCAGCTGGTGTTCGTCGTCGAGAACGCAGAACAGAAACGTGGCGACGGCGTAGTCGAAACTTGCGCCGGGGAAGCCGGTGGCGGTCACGTCCATCTCTCGCAGGTCCGCCGTGACGCCCAGGCTCTCCCGGCGCCGGCGAGCCCTGGAGAGCATGCGCGGGCTGAGGTCGATCCCGACCATCTTGGTGCCGGAGGGATAGAACGGCATGTTGCGCCCGGTCCCGACGCCGGCGTCGAGCACGGTTCCGCTCAGGCCTTGAAAGATCGTGCGCCGAAGTGGCCGGTAGCGGCCGTACTCGAAGGGCAGGTCGAGCAGGTCGTAAAGGCGCGCAACATGGACATAGGGCCGTTTCTCAGTCATAGCGCCGGAGCCACCCTTGATGGTATCGCGGTGCTCCCTCACTGGTCAGGCGAGGCCGAGTTGCAGCTTGACGACGCGATCCCGCAGCGCGCCGGCCCCGCCGCCTTGGCCGAGGACTCTCCTTCCGTTTTTCAGATCCAGGGGCCCGGAGGGATCGAGGCCCTCGACGTGCAGGAGGAGTATTCTGAGAGCAGCGTCGAGTGGGCGCAGGACCCGATAAGCGACCTCTCTCGTGCGACCCGTCACCGATGTGCGGGCGCCACGAGCCAGGCGCGCAACGACGCTTTCCGAGCGGAGGCAGCAGCATGTCAAAGATCGTTCACGTGGTGGGCACCGGAACCATTGGCGAGCCGCTGATCGGGCTTCTTGCCGACGACAGGGAAGCCTTTGGCATCGACGAAGTGACCTTTCACAAGCGCACGCCTCTCATCGAGGAGCGCGCCAAAGTGAACGATCTGCCGCGGCGCGGGGCCGCGCTGGCGGTGGACGACGATCGCCGCGCCGCGTTTGAAGAGCTGGGCCACAAGCCGAAGTACGAGGCTCGAGAGGCCATCGAGCGAGCCACGGTGGTCATCGACTGCGCGCCCGCGGGCAACGCCAACAAGGAAGAGTACTACCAGGAGGCCAAAGGGCCGCTGGGGTTCCTGGCACAGGGATCCGAATTCGGGTTTGGCAAGATGTACGCCCGTGGCATCAACGACCATGCACTGGCGAGGGGCGATGACCGGTTCATTCAGGTGGTCTCATGCAACACACATAACATCGCGGTCCTGGTGCATAGCATTGCCCTGGACGGGGGAGTCAACCACCTTGAGTCGGGACGGTTTCTTTGTATGCGCCGGACCAGCGACATCAGTCAAGAAGGTGGTTTCACGCCCGCGCCCACGGTAGGCACGCATGGAGACGCCCGCTTCGGAACGCACCACGCGCGTGATGCCCACCGCCTGTTCGCGACCACCGGGCTGGACGTTCCGCTGTGGTCGTCGGCGGTGAAACTCAACACGCAATACATGCATACGATTTGGTTCAGCCTGACCCTCGATCACGAGATCACAGTGGCGGAAGCCAGGGAGCGCTTCGAGGCCAATACCCGCGTCGCATTGACCTACAAGAGGACCGCCAACATGATCTTCTCGTTTGGCCGTGATCACGGCTATTTCGGCCGCATCCTCAGCCAGACGGTCATCGCGATCGAAACGCTGGCGGTTCGAAACGGCAACGAGCTGATCGGCTTTTGCTTCACGCCGCAAGATGGGAACGCCCTTCTGTCTTCGGTCGCCGCCATGCTCTGGTATCTCCATCCGGACGGGTTCGAGGACCGTATCGACGTGATCCGGCCTTATCTGTTCCAGGAGATTTAGTTCGACAGATGGAACGCGATGTTGCGGCAGTTGAAGCAGCGGGCGTGTCACGTCCCCCCCCCCGCCCTTGAAAAATCAACCTCGTTATGGAAGCCGGGTGGGTTAGCTGCGCACGTCCGGATGTGTGCGGGGCGTCCATTCAAGGCTGCTATCGGGCGTTGGTCTCCGAAAGCCCCTACCCGCTCGCTTACTCCTCACCCAACTCCCGCTCGGCGGCCTCGAGCATCTTCCAACGGTCGGTGCCCATGGCGGCGGAGGTCCGGCGCTTGGCTGCCAATACGGTGCCGCGCACGGCTTCCCGGTCGGACAGTTCCTTTGCGGCACTGAGCAAAGCAAGGCCGGCATGGTACTGCACAAACGGCTTCTCCTCGTCGAATCGATCCGCAAGCCAGTCCAACCATTCCACAGACGGTCTGACCTGAAGGATCGCGATGGCGGACAAGCGCTTCCCGGGGGACTCGGAGCTGGCCAGTTTAGGCAGGCTCGGTTCTGCGGCGACCGCCAGCTTGCGCATCTCCGACATGATGGTCTCCATCCGGGAGGTCCTCTCGTAGCCCCGCCTCATCGATTGGCGGGTCTGATCATACTGGGCTGCGAATTGCTCCAACTCCTTCGTAGCGGTCGCCTCGCCTTCGACACCCCTGTTCTTCGCCACGATCGCGTCCTTCTGAGATCGGTTGAAGTCTTCTTGGAGGTCACGGTCAGCCTGAGCAAACGCTTGCTGGAGGTGCAAGCGGGTGTGCAGATACCACGTCAGAAAACCGAGTGCTACATACCCAACCAGTATTCCAGCGGCCAGGCTTTCACTGGCAGGTTGGTCTCCCAAACCTGGCCGGAAGAACTTGGTAACTTCTCTAACAAGCCCTGGGACCTCGCCCAAACTTACCAGGCCTAAGCCGACGATGATCTTGGTGAGCCAGTCCGATACTTCCACCAAGTTCGTATTGGGCAGCAATTGGTTCGAACCCCTTGCACCTGACTCGGCCTCCTCAACGGAGACGCGGCTTGCGCCGAAGTCACCAGAGGTCCTCGGGATCCCAAAGAGGAACCCCAGCACCGCCCCCGCGGCCCAAGACGCGCCAGCGAGCGAGAGACCCGCGGCAAAGACACTGGCCGAGCGCTGTGACAACGCGAACGGCAGTAGTCCGAACAGGAGTCCCGCTAGCGACGCGAGCAAGAGCCAACGGAAGGTACCCTCGGTCGGATTTGCACCTGAAAGCCAGCGGGAAACTCTGCCCGCAATGGAGTAACCCGATCCGGTTCCAACCACGTTCTTCACTCCCTCAAGTTCGCGACCAATATGCTACGAGCGGCGGCTCGCCATTGAACCAGGATTTCCATTTGGACCCTGGTACGGTCACAGTATACAGCCGCGCTGCTCCGAGTACCACGTCTTTTTTCTCTAAACCCTGCAAATTACCTCCGCCGGTAGGCGCCAGGGCTTGGTTGTGGTTGCACGAAAAGGGATGTTCCTTGCGGCCCACTCGATCAGGATAAATTCCTAATAAATTATAGATGGGTATTCACTTGACTCAGGTATTTTGAAATGACCCCTACATGTTGTGGTTGTCCGTAGCGCGTGTTGCGGTGCCTCCGACCAGCGACTTGTAGGGCGCCGGTTGGACGGCGACGGCCTGCTGAACCAGGCGGTAGAAGAGCTTGCCTCGGCTTCTGGACTTGCGGCGGTTGAAGCGGAAGGTGAATTCGTCGAGGTAGTAGTCGAGATGCTCGTGGCTGACGGCTCCTTGATGCGTACCCAGTATCCAACGCTTCAGTAACGACACCACGCGATGCACGCGGGGGAGCAGTTGAGAGGCTCGTGCCGGTTGCCCGTCCAGGTAGCTCACCTCGTGGCGATAGCCGTCGCTTTCGAGTGGCTCGTATCCCAGCCAGCCGTCCGTGTGGACCACGCTGCCGGGTTCGACCGACTCGCCGACGAAGGCCATCAAGCTGTCCCCAGAGGCGTTCGGAATCGTGCGCATCCGAACTCGTCCGATGCCGGCGCCATCTTCCTCGGCCGCTACTACAATCAGCGCTTTCGCGTCGGTTTGGCGGCCCCGCACGCCCTCCTCCAGGGCTCCTAAGTAAGTCTCGTCAACCTCAACGCGCCCGCTGAGGCGATCACGTCCGGGCCGCACCATAGCGCGCCGAAGCTTGTGCAACCAAGTCCAGGCCGTCTTGTAGCTGCCCAGGCCCAACACCCGCTGCAATCCCAATGCACTCGCCCCGTTCTTCTGGCTGGTGAGCCACCACATTGCTCGAAACCAACTCTGGAGCGGCTTGCGGGTGTCTTGAAAGATTGTGCCTGCTGTCGCCGAAGCTTGATGCCCGCAGCTTGCACACTGCAGCAGCACCGTGCGCACCGCCCAGGTTTTGTCATGCCCGCATCGCGGACAACGAAAACCCTCCGGCCAGCGGAGTTGACACAGATACTCCCGACAGGCCTGCTCGCTAGCGAAACGCGCCTCGAACTCGGCCAAATTCCGGGGATAATCTTCCATCGCCCAAGATCCTACATCTTGGGGTCACCTGAGTCAAGTAAATACCCATCAAATTATATACTAACATCCGATAAAACATGTGAGCGAGGTCACGCGTTGGTCGGTACGTCTACCAGAGCGACCTAGCCACAAAAGTTTTGTGGAGTTATCTCCCTTGTTTTCAATCTGATGCTGATGGGTATTCACTTGACTCAGGTATTTTGAAATGACCCCTACATGTTGTGGTTGTCCGTAGCGCGTGTTGCGGTGCCTCCGACCAGCGACTTGTAGGGCGCCGGTTGGACGGCGACGGCCTGCTGAACCAGGCGGTAGAAGAGCTTGCCTCGGCTTCTGGACTTGCGGCGGTTGAAGCGGAAGGTGAATTCGTCGAGGTAGTAGTCGAGATGCTCGTGGCTGACGGCTCCTTGATGCGTACCCAGTATCCAACGCTTCAGTAACGACACCACGCGATGCACGCGGGGGAGCAGTTGAGAGGCTCGTGCCGGTTGCCCGTCCAGGTAGCTCACCTCGTGGCGATAGCCGTCGCTTTCGAGTGGCTCGTATCCCAGCCAGCCGTCCGTGTGGACCACGCTGCCGGGTTCGACCGACTCGCCGACGAAGGCCATCAAGCTGTCCCCAGAGGCGTTCGGAATCGTGCGCATCCGAACTCGTCCGATGCCGGCGCCATCTTCCTCGGCCGCTACTACAATCAGCGCTTTCGCGTCGGTTTGGCGGCCCCGCACGCCCTCCTCCAGGGCTCCTAAGTAAGTCTCGTCAACCTCAACGCGCCCGCTGAGGCGATCACGTCCGGGCCGCACCATAGCGCGCCGAAGCTTGTGCAACCAAGTCCAGGCCGTCTTGTAGCTGCCCAGGCCCAACACCCGCTGCAATCCCAATGCACTCGCCCCGTTCTTCTGGCTGGTGAGCCACCACATTGCTCGAAACCAACTCTGGAGCGGCTTGCGGGTGTCTTGAAAGATTGTGCCTGCTGTCGCCGAAGCTTGATGCCCGCAGCTTGCACACTGCAGCAGCACCGTGCGCACCGCCCAGGTTTTGTCATGCCCGCATCGCGGACAACGAAAACCCTCCGGCCAGCGGAGTTGACACAGATACTCCCGACAGGCCTGCTCGCTAGCGAAACGCGCCTCGAACTCGGCCAAATTCCGGGGATAATCTTCCATCGCCCAAGATCCTACATCTTGGGGTCACCTGAGTCAAGTAAATACCCATCCTGATGCTTTATAGAAAGCGAGACAGCCTGCTGGCGTGACTCCACACTGAGATACGGTCATCGAACTGATACTGCTGATCGATCCGTTTCTCGGTGGTTGACCTGGGGAATTGCCAACCGCTCGCCCGTGTGAAGCAGTTTGCCTCGGGCTAGTCGGCAAGTTCCGCGACACAGTATTCGCGGCAAAGATTCAAATGGGACACCGAAGATGGCAACCACACAGAAATCGACAATGGACTCAAGCCGTTCGACCCGAAGCGCACGCGGAAGAAACGGCCCAGCGGCAGGCCGAGAAACTCGACGGTCTACGCGCAACGGATCCAGGAAAGCGAACCGCAAAGTCGGCGGCGCCGGAGCCTCCGGCTCCGTCACGGGGTCCATGGTTGAACGCATCGGCGGGAACCCCGCCGTTGAATCGGCCGTGGAGGAATTCTACGCTCGTGTGCTCGCGGAACGGCAGCTCAAGCAGTTCTTCCGCGATGTCGACATGGACGAGCTCAAGAGACAGCAACGCGCTTTTTTGACTCAGGCGCTGGGCGGCCCGGCTCGGTATCGCGGACCCGACATAAAGTCGGCCCACGCCCACCTGCCGACCCGCGAGAACGCCAAGTTTGGACGGAGCGGATGAGCGAAGTCCTGAACGAACCGATGAAGGGAGTTTCGATGTCTGACAAGACAGAAGCGATAGATCAGGAGCGTCAAAGTGTCTCGACCCCTGAGCACACTGCGAGGAATGCCGAGGTGTCTCGCACTGTTGCCGGCTTCGGGCGTTCTGCGCCTGATCGCCGCCTTCTCAGCCACAAAAAACGCAGAAGAGCCCAAATTGAAGGTGCTCGATGACGGATGACAGTGAACGAAAAAACTGGGAAGGTCCTCCCGGCGCTACAAAGCCGGCTTATACCTCGGCCGCTCTGTGCGAACCGGTACCGATTGTCGCCGGGCCCAAGAGGCCGGGCACAGTCGTTGAGCCGGCCCCGCCTGCGTTCCCTGAAGGTACTCAACAACCTCGGCCGGACCTGGACGAACCAATGCAATTAGTGCTGCAGAACTGGCGGGAACTAGCTCGAATGGCCCGCGCTCTCAATCAGATGATGGATGCCGTTCAGCATGCCGTCAGCGACTCTCGACGGGCGGCCGAAGACTCAAAACTTCAGCTCTCTTCGCTCCGAGCGAAGCTTGCAAACGAACTAGCGTCCTGCCAACTGAATGGGACCCGACCCGCAACCGGACAGAACGTCAAACTTGTGCACTGAACCTATGCGCTCGCACTTTCGTATGACCGCGGAGCAACACAGGCGGCTGAGTACACTCATCAGACGCCTTTTGAGATTGGGAGTAACTTTCGTGGCAATCAAATCACAGGCACGCGCAAGGGCGCTCCTGCTCGCGCTTTCGACGGACAGAGTCCCACGAAAATTGGGCCTGTCGAAGGCAATATCTTTGATGAATTCGTCGCCGTAGCGCGGCGATCGGGTACGAATCCTATAGAAAGGTCACAAGAATCAGGACCCCCACCAACCTAGTTCAAAAACGGAGAGAAAACACATGTCTACTAACAGAAAAGTCACCGTACGGTCTCAAGGCTCGAGGATGCACGCCAACTTGACGGCAACCCAAAAGGCCGTCGGCGCCCGATCCAGGCGCGCCGCGGGCAATTCGAAGGATGCGACATCACGACCAGGCAGCACGGCCTCGAAAACACACGATGTCGAGGAAATGAAACGCACCCTCGCCGACTACGGGGGTCAGATCCAGGCCATCAGCAAGGCGCAGGCGGTCATCGAGTTCAACCTCGACGGCACGATCATCACGGCCAACGACAACTTCCTCAACGCGCTGGGCTACACGCTCGCGGAGGTGCGGGGCCAGCACCACCGCATGTTCGTCGAGGAGTCGTTCCGCACCAGCGTCGAGTACCGCCAGTTTTGGGAGGCGCTGAACCGCGGCGAGTACCAAGCCGGGGAGTACAAGCGCATCGGCAAGGGCGGCAAGGAGGTCTGGATTCAGGCCTCGTACAACCCCATCCTCGACCTCGACGGCAAGCCCTTCAAGGTGGTCAAATACGCCACCGATGTCACCGAGCAGAAGCTGCAAGCCGCGGATTTCGAGGGGCAGATCGCGGCCGTTGGCAAGGCGCAGGCGGTCATCGAGTTCAACCTCGACGGCACGATCATCACGGCCAACGACAACTTCCTCAACGCGCTGGGCTACACGCTCGCGGAGGTGCGGGGCCAGCACCACCGCATATTCGTCGAGGAGTCGTTCCGCACCAGCGTCGAGTACCGCCAGTTTTGGGAGGCGCTGAACCGCGGCGAGTACCAAGCCGGGGAGTACAAGCGCATCGGCAAGGGCGGCAAGGAGGTCTGGATTCAGGCCTCGTACAACCCCATTCTCGACCTCAATGGCAAGCCCTTCAAGGTGGTCAAATACGCCACCGACGTCACCGAGCAGAAGCTGCAGCAACAAAAACTACGCGCGGACGTCGATACCATGCTCGGGGTCGTGCAAGCAGCGATGGAGGGTGACCTAACCGTCGAGGTTCCGGTAAAAGGCGAGGACGCCATTGGACAAATGGGGGAAGGGCTGCAGCGTTTCCTAACCAATTTGAGAGAGATCATGGCTCGTTTTGCCGAGACCGCCCAGGCTCTCTCCTCTTCCTCGGAAGAGCTGGGCACCACGAGCCAGCAGATGGCCGGCAACGCCGAGGAGACTTCGACTCAGGCCGGCGTCGTTTCCGCCGCCAGTGAACAGGTAAGCAAGAACATTCAATCGGCCGCCTCGGGCACCGAAGAGATGACGGTATCGATCAGCGAGATCGCGAAGAGCTCCAACGAGGCCGCCACCATTGCCAAGGAAGCCGTCAGTGTTGCCGATTCAGCGAACGATACCATCAAGACTTTAGGCGAGGCGAGCGTGGAAATCGGCAAAGTGATCAAGGTGATCACCTCCATTGCGGAGCAAACGAATCTGCTAGCGCTCAACGCAACGATCGAGGCCGCTCGCGCCGGCGAGGCCGGCAAGGGGTTCGCGGTGGTGGCGAACGAGGTGAAAGAGCTGGCCAAGCAGACTGCCCAAGCGACCGAAGACATCAGCCAGAGAATCGGAGCGATCCAGACGGGCAGCGAGGGGGCCGTGGAAGCGATCGGCAAAGTCGGTACGATCATCGACACAATCAATGGCATCTCCAGTACAATTGCCGCGGCGGTCGAAGAACAGACCGTTACGACGGGGGAGATCACCCGCAATGTTAGCGAGGCGTCGCGCGGTTCACGCGAGATTGCCGATAACATCACCGGGGTCGCCACGGCTGCCGAAAACACGTCGAAAGGTGCGAGCGATACACTCGGAGCGGCGAAGGGGTTGACTGACATGGCCGCCCAGCTGCAGCAGTTGGTCGACAAGTTCAAGATGTAAGGTGGCGTTCTGCGCGTGTCGGGACAGCGAGACGATTTTGACCGGAAGCGCAGGGCTGTGGTCGGTCTCGGGTCCCGCCGACTGCCCTCCGTCGTACTATTCAGTGCCCGCGCGCTGCTCCGCAGCCGCCAGCATCGCGTCATCCTCGCCTGGTACTTGGGAATTGGATTCGCTCAGGCCCGAAGGCGGTATTGTCAAGTTAACGCATCGCGAGTTGAGAGAGCCCTAAGATATCTGTAGCGAGACCTCACCTGAATACTCGATATGGTGGCTTGGTCCCTCGACTTTCAGTTAACTTGACAATGCCCAGCGTAGCGACCAGGGCAGAATGTTTCGGGCTCTTCTGGGTTTTTAGTGGCTCACGGGGCCAGCTCCAGGCCGCTACAGTATACACTTGCGCTGCCCCGAATACCACGTCTTTTTTCTCTGAACCCTGCAAATTACCTCCGCCGGTGGGCGCCGGGGCTCGTCTGTTCGCTCACAGATGTTGATGGATCGGGCTGAATGGCGCTTCGGGCGACAGTGTTCTCTGCAAAACCTTTTTGGAGGCGAAAGCTGTTGGTCCTGGCCCGGGCAAGGCTGGCCGCTCGGCAGTGGCCCGGCCCGACGCGGCAGGTCAGCGAACAGCCGCCGGTCTTAGGGTTTCTCTAGGGAGTAGCGGAGGAGTTCTTGGTCGTTGCGGGTGATGATGTGGCGGTTGGCGCAGGCGGGGTGGGTCCAGTTGATGGCGCTGAGTTCGCGGCGGCGGTTGACGAATGATGTCGGCTCGATGAGCTTGATTCGGCTGATTTCCTGGTAGCCCTTGGGCGAGAGTTTGGCGATGATGAGCTCGCCCCGGTCGTTGTTGATGAAATAACGGTCGTGGTGTTTGACGATGTGTCCGGTGGCCCAGCGCGCGTTTTCCTTGATCGCGTCCATCGTCTCCCAGAGGCGCTTGCCGGTGCGGGCGTCGAGACAACGGAGCTGGCCGTAACTGCAGATGCCGTAGATGTAGTCGCCCGCGATGACCGGGGTGCTGACGAGCGAATGCAGTCCGTCGGAATCGATTTCGCTGGTGCTGTTGCCCTTCCATATGAGGTCGGCGAGCGGGCGGCTGGGGTGCAGCTTGAAGAAGCGCGATCCTTCGTAGAAGGACGTCACGAGCAGGCGATTGCGATCGGCGACGGGCGAGGCGACGGTGAGTCCGTGATGGACGCGGAAGGGGTGGTCCCAGTAGGTCTGGCCGGTGCGCGGGTCGAGCGAGGTTACGGCCCGGGGATGCCAGATGATGAGCTGGGGCCGGCCGCCGACCTCGATCAGCAGCGGGGCGTTGTAGCCGGGCTCCCAGTCCGAGGAAAGGGCGCGCCAGCGATGTGGGGAGGGCCTCGGAGAGCCGTCACTTGGTGGTAAGGCAGATGTCCCGCCACCTAGCAGCCCGTGGCAGGAGTCGGACTGGCGCGTTGCGAGCGGCGAGGGCCGAAAGTGAGGCGTGACGAGGGCGAGGATGTGGTTCATCCCGACCGAGTCGCAACGAAGCTGCCGGCTCCGCGCCGCTCGCAACCCTTTGGGCGGCAAGGCCTTGCGACCCCAGGCGTTGTCGTTCGTCGCCGATGATGTCCCGCATCATCCTCCTTCTCTCTCCTAGCCCGCGGCCGCAAATCCTTGCCGCGCGTCCAGCCGGACTTCTACCACGGGCTGCTAGCGCCAGAAGAGGGATTTGCACCACGAGAAACCCCGCAAGCCCCCACCTTGAGGTAGTGCACCCTTGGACAACTCTCTCTGCAACTCTCTCTGCTGGACACGATCGTGCCGTGTTGCTATAATTCGTACTCTTTGATGGGGTTAGGCTACGCTCGCCGGGTTTGGCGCAGATTTACGGGCTGACGGCCCGCGGAGTGGCGTGGCGTTTTTTTCGCATCAAAGGTGCCAGAATTGAACCCACTCATAGGAGTGGGTTCTTACGTTTTAGCAGGGTTGTCATGATCATCTCGATGAAGCGCGGCGCGACCAAAGAGCAGATCGATCACATTCGCCAGCGAATTGAAGAGTTCGGCTACCGCGTCCACTCGATTGCCGGCGACGAACGCGTTGTCATAGCCGCGGTGGGGGTTGGAGACGTGACACGATGCCTGGAATCCATTGGATCCAACGATGCGGTGGAAAGCGCGGTTCGCATTTCAGCGCCCTATAAGTTCGTCAGCAGAGAGTACAGACGCGAACGCACCCGGATTCCGGTGGGAGAGGGCGGGACCGTTATCGGCGGGGACGAGTTCGTCGTCATGGCGGGACCGTGTTCGGTCGAGACCGAGGAGCAGATCATGGTCTCGGCCGAAGCCGTGGCCAAGTCTGGCGGAAAACTTCTCCGCGGTGGAGCCTTCAAGCCGCGAACTTCGCCCTATGACTTCCAGGGCCTGGAGGAGGAAGGCCTCAAGCTGCTGCGCAAAGCCGGAGACACGTTCGGCCTGGCGGTGATCACCGAGGTCATGACCGTGACCAACGTGCATCTGGTCGCCGAGTACACCGACGTGCTCCAGATCGGTGCGCGAAACGTCCAGAACTTCCCCCTGCTCAAAGCGGTGGGACGGGCAGGAAAGCCGGTCATGATCAAGCGCGGACTGTGTTCAACCATCAAGGAGACGTTGCTTTCCGCCGAGTATGTCGTCTCCCATGGAAATCCGAACGTCATCCTTTGCGAGCGCGGAATTCGCACCTTCGAGACGGCGACGCGAAACGTCCTCGACATCCAGGCGGTTCCGGTACTCAATCTTCTCACCCATCTGCCGGTCATCCTCGACCCGGCCCATTCTTCGGGCAGACGCGATCTGATTCCAACCCTGGCGCGCGCGTGCGTGTCGGTGGGCGCCGACGGCATGATGGTTGAGACGCATCCCAATCCGGAAGCGGCTTGGAGCGACGGTCCGCAGTCGCTGACCTTCGAGGGGTTCGCCGAGATGATGAACAACCTCAAGCCCTACATCGAGCTGTGGAAGAGCGAGCGCGCCGCCGTCGCCGCCGCGGTGTAAGCGGTTTGCCGATCGACTCCCAGAACTAGCAGCCCGTGGTAGAAGTCGGGCTGGCGCGTTGCGAGCGGCGAGGGCCGAAAGTGAGGCGTGACGAGGGCGAGGATGTGGTTCCGGCCAATCGAGTCGCAACGAAGCTGCCGGTGCCGCGCCGCCACAACCCTCTGGGCGGCAAGGCCTTGCGACCCCAGGCGTTGTCGTTCGTCGTCGATGATGTCCCGCATCATCCTCCTCCTCTCTCCTAGCCCGCAGCCGCAAATCCGTGCCGCGCGTCCAGCCGGACTTCTACCACGGGCTGCTAGCCCGCATTTCTCACCACTTGGCGACCGAAGCACGCGATAGGCTCGCCATTGCTTCGTTGCGCTTGCTCGCCGTGCTCAACGTACCATCAAGTACGCCTGCGCTCGTCAAGCGGCGCGCGCCTCCTGCTGACGGGCCTCTCACGCACTTCGCCCTTCCACTTCGCCGGGCCACGTGGTGAGAAAAGCGGGCTAAAAGACCTTTGGCCGGGTGTGCCGATGTCTCACGCCGATCGTGAGCATCACGGGGGAGGGGTCGTTCGCGGCCGCCTCTCTCAGCGGGTCCGCCCTACATCAGCCCGGGACCGCACGGCAGGAACTCACGCTCGCGGGACCGGCCGGGGTCACTTCAAAACCAAAGAATTCTGAAGCCCGCGGCCCTTTCGCCGCCAGCGCCGGAGTCGCGCACCCACCGTGCTCTCGGATCGAGGGGGCAGCGGCGACTCAACTACCGCAGATTCAACGCGATGCGTCGTCCGCAGGGCTGTTTTTCTACGCCCGTTCCCGTTGGAAGCGTGGCTGCCGTCGGCGCGCCAACGGCAGCCTGGGGCGCCGCATTGGAGGCCGGAAACTTGACACGGCGTGCCTATACTGGACGCAGCGATCCTGGCAGCCCGTGGCTGGAGCCGGGCTGGCCGCGTTCACCTAGCGCGGACGGTTGGCTGGGCTGGGAACTTCCCGGCGAGGTAGCCCGCATTTCTCACCGCCTGACAACCGAAGCACATGAGAGACCCGCCATTACTTCGTTGCGCTTGCTCGCCGTGCTCAACGTACTCTCAAGTACGCCTGCGCTCGTCAAGCGGCGCGCGCCTCCCGCTGACGGGTCTCTCACGCACTTCGCCCCTCCACTTCACCGGGCCACGTGGTGAGAAAAGCGGGCTAGGGTAATCCACCCAGAGAGCTCCGGCGGGCGTGGCGTCGTGGCGGTAGCTCTCCTCTCGATTTTCAGACTTTGATTCGGAGCCTCGCTGGGCAAGCCGCCTGGCGAGTCATCCGTTGAGCCTCGGCGGCGCCGGGGCTTTTTTTTGGTTCGCGTGACGCAAGGTTCTCGGGCGTCAACGCGAGCGGGGCTCGCTGCCGGTTACAGCCATTGGGCAGTGCAGCCGATTACCGCATCAGTATGACGGGTTGTCCATTGAGGTGTATCGGTATGTTGAGAAGAATTCTGGTCTTTCGAATCGTCTTGCTGGCGGCTGCGTCGCTGTTTTCAGCGCAGGGAGCGTTCGCCGCTCACTACTACGTTTCACCCCAGGGCACGGCCTTCGGGGACGGCGGTCCGGGGCGCCCGTGGGACATCGCAACTGCTTTCGCACACCCCCCAGAGGTGCTCGCCGGCGACACGATCTGGCTGCTTGGCGGAGTCTACGAGCTGCCGGCCACGCTGGTGAGTTCGCTTGCGGGCGCCGAGGCCAGCCCGATCATCGTGCGCCAAGCCCCGAAGCAGCGCGCCACCCTCGACTGTCGCCTGGTGATCGCGGCCGGGTCGGGCCCGGACTGCGTGCGGCTTGGCGGCCGGCACACATGGTATTGGGGATTCGAGATCATGAACTCCGGGGCGGCCCGCTGGGCGGCGGACTCCGGGAGCCAGGCCAATCCGCGCGGCACCGGTATTCATAGCCAAGCCGGCGCCGGGACCAAGCTCATCAATCTCGTCATTCATGACGTGGGCCTGGCGCTATTCGAATCGCAACCCTCGGGAATCGAGATCTACGGAGTAATCGCCTATAACTCGGGGTGGAACGCGCCGGACCGATCTCACGGACCCGGGTTCTACACGCGCAACCGCGCTGCTTGGCCACAGAAACGGCTTCGCGACAATATCATCTTCCAGCACTATCGCCAGGGCCTGCAAGGCTACGGCACGTTCACGAACGTCTTCAGCAATTTCCTGGTCCAGGATAATATCGTTTTCAACAACGGCGTGGGACGCAACGGGCTGCACCGGAATCTCATGTTCGGCAACGACAATACCGAACACGTTCAGAACATCTTCCTCGAAAACTTCACTTATTTTTCTCCCGGCGAAGGCCAAGGCTCGAACATGTTCGCCAGTTCCGGCGGCGGATGCCGCGGGCTCTTCCTGCTGGGCAACGTCTTTTCGCATGGGCCGGGCCGAACCGCCGTCGCCATTCACCACTGCGAAGATGTCGAGATCACCGGCAACCTCTTCTACGGCCGGACGAAATACTCCGACCCCGCCGGAACCATCGAGGCCGAAGGCGCCGAGTTCGAGCGGCTGTTTCCGAAGAATCGTTACCTGGGAGACGAAACAGGTCCGCCACCGGAAACCATCTCGTTCGCCCGTCCGAACCTCTATGAGCCGAATCGGGCGCATGTCGTCATCTACAACTGGGGCCTGCGGTGTACGGCCGAAGTCGATGTCTCCGGGCTCGCCATCGCGCCGGGCTCGCGTTACTGGATTCACAATGTCCAGGACTACTTCGGCCCTCCGATAACGGGTATCTATTCCGGCCGAACGATTCCGGCGCCCATGACGGGCTGGAAAATCGCTCAACCGCTTGGCGATTTTTCCACCACCTTGCCGCCAACCTTCCCCGAGTTTGGGGCGTTCGTTCTAACTTGGCAAAATTCGGTCAGGCCCGCGCCCCGAAGCCGCCTTTTCTCGTCTTCCTCCCAGCCAACCGTCCGACGCAGTTCTAGCTCCAGCGGCCCGTGCCGTGGCTGATCACGGGCGAGAAGTGTACCATGGTCGAGTGGGTATCGAAATCAAGTGTTTCCGCGCGGGAAACCATACGAGGCCAAGTGGATGAGACTTCGGCTTGCCGCTACGGTTCTTTGTCTTGCTTCCATGCAGTCTTTTTCGCCGGTGGACACCCTCGCCGCCGCCGACGCCGGACCGCGGTTCAACGGCCGCGGCGAATTGATGCGGCCCCAAGGCTACCGGGAATGGGTTTTCGTCGGCTCGTCTCTGGCGATGAGTTACGAAAAGAAGCCGGAAAAAGTGAAACACCCCAAGTTCCACCATCTTTACATCAACCGGGATGCGTATTACGAATTCGAAGAGAGCGGGACCTTTCCTGAAGGGACGATCCTCGTCATGGAGGTTCTCACCGCGGGATCACACGCCTCCATCAACCGCCAGGGGCATTTCGCCGATCAGTTCAGTGGTCTGGAGGCGGCGGTCAAAGACAGTTCCCGGTTCCGGGAACGATGGGCCTACTTCAGCTTCGATCTCAAGGATGGTTCACTGAGCGGAACCGCGAAAGCCTTTGCAAAGGAACGTTGCTGGTCATGTCATAACGAACATGCTCAGACCGATAACGTATTTACCCAGTTCTACCCGGTTCTGACGGATGTCCGGTAGCTCGCGGGAACTATCGGACATCCTCCCGGTTGGTGAGATGGATGGCGAGCCGGGCCTCGCTGCATTCTCCGGCACCTTCACCGCTGTCACGGCGAACGGAATTTACGGTAGGGGCAATTCTCAGTCTCCGTCGCTCCCTGGGACTCAGAGGGCCGGGTGAGCGAAACCCAATCAATGCGAGCGCCAGCAACAGACCCGCAAGGAAAACTCCCATGTGTGGAGAGCGCTGCGCTGTGGCGAAAGAGGTGACGCCGATTCCCAGCACAAACCATAAGACGACTTGGCCCTCGGAATAAAAGAGCGGATCGTCCGCCAGCGCCGTCACCAAGAACCCGCTGACGCCGAGCAGCAAGGCGTGCAGCAGAGAGGCTTCGACGGGGTCTTCCACCGAACGAACACGCCGCCAGACCCGCGCATACCAGAGAGACAGAGGACCATCCTTGGCGGCGACCGCTGTCGGAAAAAACGGAAAACGGCAAATGGCTAGGGCGGTGGAAATGACGAGGCTGTGGAAAGCGTGGAAAATCTATCGAGAGAGCGAGGCAGGAAGGGAGGGCGACGAGAGGTTTCCCCCTCTTCCCACAGCCCCTTCGAAATCGCTAACGCGATTCCCACATTTCCACAGCCCCGACGACGACGATTCTCTCATGCGAACCAGGGGACATTTCTATTGGGCGTTGACAGGCAGGGGTTACGCTGATTGACCCAAACTCCTGAGCTTGTTAGACTTGCGGGAGAGTGCTGGCGTAGCTCAGACGGTTAGAGCGCCTGATTGTGGATCAGGAGGTTCCCAGTTCGATTCTGGGCGCCAGTACCATTCTTTTCAGTATGTTATGAGACACCACGAAAACGCTGTCGGCTTCGTGTCAGCACTATGTCAGCACACTGACAGGGTTCGGGGCGGGGACCGAAGCCCCCGCCCCCCTCTGTTACTACGCGCTCTTGCCGCCCCTGCTGGCGATAGCCTGCTTCTTGATTTCTTCGAGCCGGATTTCGACGAGCTTCAGCCAGTCAGGGGCCACCTGAAGCAACAACAGAGCTTCCTCGATCTCGCACACGATGTCCTTCTTGACGGGCGGGAACTCTATCGGCTCTGGCTTCCCGGCCACGGCGCGAACACGCTCTCGCCGTTCGTGGTTCTGGCGACCAGAGCGTAAACAGTTTCCCGGCTTGTCACCGGGGGAAAAGTGGGCGGCTCCACTCCGGGCCGCTCCGGTTAGGTGAGTGCGGGGACCTGGTGAGGTCGGGTCCCCGCTTTTTTCTGTCGGGTCCGGTATTATGTGCTACCGCACCCGATGGAAGCTCGGCTCTGTCAGGTGTTTTATCACCTGGTACAACACCTGTGGAACATTCCGCCAGTCTTGACATCGGAGACGTAGTGCGGGTTGACACCGAACAACGCGGCCGCTTTGTCGCGAGCTCGACCGGTTTCAGCTTCCGGAAATTTTTCCGTAAGCTGGGGAGCCGCCCCGCCGGTGCTTGTCGCCTGTCGCTCCCGAGCTTCCTTTTCCAGCGCTGGTAAGATATTCACGGCCAGTGCCGTACGTTGACCTTGGCTTAGGTGCTGGCAGGCGGCGAAGCAACGAATGCTGGCCGGTAAAAAGGAACCCTGTGCCAACTTGGCACAGGGTCAAGGCAAGTCCCGCGCCAAGGTGGCCAAGGCGGCCAGAGCCAGCGCAAGGGACGCGCTGGACAGCTACGTTCCGAAAAGTTTTCGGAACAAGCACACGCTACCGCATGGCGAGTTTGGACCGATGATTGAGAGCGACAGGGCTCCGTTCGGCCACTTTACGGCGAACCGCCTAATGGCTATTGTGGGACATGCCTTACTGTCGAATTCCACCCATGGGTGGAATTTACCATCTTCGTGGCGGACGCTCGTAGATAGTTCGCCAAGAAACAGGCAAATCGGACCCATGGGTCCGATCTGACAATAGAAAATGCCCCGCAATAGCCATTAGCTGGTTTGCAGCACTCTGGTTAGCTCGTAAACAGTCATCCATGAAGGTGGCAAATGCGAAGCATGCCTCGTATTTGCCGCCTTCGTGGCGGAGGCGCTAGAAGAGCGGGAACGGTTGGCGGCGAAGAACCGGCAGCGAGAGTACGGAGGTACGGCACCAGGGAAAGCGAAAAACACTAGTGAAAAGTTTTCACCAGTGTTGGTGGGGAAGTCTCGCGAAAAGGTGGCCAAGGTGGTCGGAAGCGGGGGGAAAATTCGGACGCGGAATAGCTAGTGCAAAGTTGGCACCAGCTATGAAAAGCAAGTCCCGCGCCAAGGTGGCCAAGGCGGCCAGAGCCAGCGCCGGCACCATGAAGAAGATCGAGACTTCCCGCCAATCTCGGCGGAAGGTTAGCGCCCCTTGCGCCCCGCCCGCCCCTGTGGTACAAAGGAAGCGGCCCCAGCCGATGTTTAGGCACCGGCTGGAGCCTAACCAGCCACACGATACTCGGTCGGGTGTCGTATGGACGGTTGAAAGCCATCGTACCAACCCCCATCCATCGAATGCACCCGACGTGCGTCTAGCGAGGCGTGGCGGCCCTCCTGTGGCTCCCGAGCTTTGCGCTCCGGCGGATGGCCAGCGCGAGTACGGCCCGCTTCGGCTCGTCGTTCGACGGGCTCGGCAAAGTTGCTTCTACTGGTCTTTCAACTCATCCCACGTCTTCGCCTTCCACTCGCGCGCCAACCGTTGAGCTTCGGCGATCTGCTGGGGCGCTATCCTGCCGGTGAGACTGTCTTGGTATTGGCCCCTTTTGCCGTCTACCCGCGCTAGAATGTTCGACGAAGGGGCGTCAACCTCGGATAGGTGTCGAGAAATAATTTCCCGTTGAGAAATCAGCCTTCGGAGCCTCGGCAATCCGTCGCCGAGCGGGCCCAAATCGAGTCCCATCAGGCGGCTAGCGAGGATCCGGGGCGATAGCGAGTGCGAACGGTTGTTGGACGAAGCCGCTGGCGCGGCAGAGGTGAAGGGGAGGCCGGCGAGTGGGGAAGGATTGAAACTTTGTTGAGGTAGAGGAATAATGAGCGACCGAGAGGAGGTCGTTCATGACCAAGCTACGTCAGAAGATGATCCAAGACCTGCGGCTGCGCAGCTATTCGCCGCAGACGATTCGGAGTTATACCAAGGCCGTCGAGGATCTCGCCCGCTACTTCGGCAAGTCGCCGGAGCAACTGGGCCCGAAGCAGATTCGCGAGTATCAGCTTGACTTGATCGAGCGGCGTAAGCTGGCCGGTGCGACGTTCGGGGTGCGCACGGCGGGGCTGAAGTTCTTCTACAGCCAGACACTCGAGCGACCCTGGGTTGTCGAACGCATCGCACGGCCCAAGGTCCGGCGTCGCCTACCGGTCGTGCTGAGCCGTGAAGAAGTGACGGCGCTGTTGGACGCCGCGGTGAATCTGAAGCATCGCGCGATCCTCGCGACGCTCTACGGAGCCGGGTTGCGTCTCGACGAAGTGTTGCAACTCGAAGCGGGGGACATTGACTCGCAGCGGATGGTGATCCTGGTGCGCCGCGGCAAAGGAGAGAAGCCACGCCAGGTGATGTTGTCTCCCAAGCTACTGGAGTTGCTGCGTCTGTACTGGCGCTGGGCGAAGCCGAACGAGTTGCTGTTTCCCGGCCGTATCCACGGCGCCCAGCTGCGGCCCTCGGGGGTACGGCAGATCTGCCAAAAGCTTGGTCGCCAGGCAGGCATCCGCAAACCGGTGAGCCCGCACGTGCTGCGGCATTCCTTTGCCACGCACTTGCTGGAAGCGGGGACGGATCTGCGCACCATCCAGGTCTTGCTGGGGCACGTCAGTCTCAAGACGACGGCGCGCTATCTGCATGTCTCGGAATTGCGCCTGCGCACGACGCAGAGCCCACTCGAAGCACTCGAGATTCGCGAAGCGCTCACCGACGACGGGGACCGGCGCCGGCGATGAGCCGGCATCGGCTGGAAGTGGCCGATGTCATTCGCCAACACGAAGGGGAGTTGCTCGAGCGCTGGGGACACCGCCTCTCCGCTCGTCAACGCAAGGCCCTTCGCGACATCGGTTCGTGTCGCAGCGCCGCCCAGGGCGCTCACATCGAACAGTGCGATTCTTGCTCGCAGGAACGGATCGCGTACAACTCGTGCTCGAACCGGCACTGTCCGAAGTGCCAGTCGGCGGCGCGTGACCGCTGGCTGGGGGCACGGGCGCAGGAACTACTTCCGGTGCACTACTGCCATGTTGTGTTCACCGTGCCAGGGGCCCTGGCAATGTTGGCCCTCCAGAATCAGCGACTCTTCTACCGTCTGCTGTTCGAGGCGGCCTCTCAAAGCTTGCAACAACTCGCTCGCGACCCCAAGCGTTTGGGCGCCCAGATCGGCTTCTTCGCCGTATTGCATACCTGGAACCAGATACTGCTGCCTCATCCGCACCTGCACTGCGTCGTGCCGGCGGGAGGGATGGCGCTCGACGGCAGCCGATGGATCCGCTGCCGCAAGAAGTTTTTCCTGCCCGTACGGCCTCTGAGCCGCTTGTTTCGCGGCAAGCTCTTAGACGGTTTGCGGCGGGCGTTCGAACACGGCGAGCTGGAACTCGACCGGCAGCTGGCCCCGCTGACGAAGCCCGAACGTTTTCACTCTTGGCTGCGAAAACTGAGAACAACCGAGTGGGTGGTCTACGTCAAGCCGCCCATGGCCGGACCCGAACAGGTGCTCAAGTATCTGGCTCGTTATACCCATCGCGTCGCCATCTCTAACGGTCGCTTGCGCTCGCTCCATGACGGCCGCCTGCGCTTGCGTTTTCGCAACGCCAAGAACAACCACCGCATCGAGACGATGACGCTCGACGCGGTCGAGTTTTTGCGGCGCTTCTTGCTGCATGTGCTGCCGCGTGGCTTCGTCAAGATCCGCTACTACGGTTTCTTGGCTCATCGCAGACGCGCGGTGGGCTTGGCCCGCTGCCGGGAACTCCTCCAGGCGTCCGCGACGAGGGAAGTTTCCCCTGCCTTGTTGAGCAAGGAGCAACGGCAAGCTGTGGAGCGCCGCTGCCCGCTCTGCCGCGAGGGAAGGCTGCGCGTGGTCGCATGGCTCTCGGCGCTGGAACTGGCGCTGCGCGCCGGGGCCATGGCCCTGCCCGAGGCTATCGACTCCTCATGACCCCTCACCGTCTCTTCGCCAACGCAACGCTGCGACGCGCCGTCGCCAGGGGGTGCTTCGCACTCCTGCGCCTGGGTCTTTCCGCGGAGCTGATTCGCCCGCCTGCGAGGACTTCGCGGCTTCCATACATCAAAGCAATCCGGGCGATCCAAGCCACGTTCTACTCCCGAAAGGTCCTACTCCTCCTGCCCAACGACCAAGCCAATCCCTACAATCCACATAGCCGGGCCTGAGCTCGGCTTCCTCCAACAACCCCTATCGACAATGCGGCGGCCCACCTTGCCACCGCCTCTCTCCACCCCCCTTCGCCCGCCGCACGGTCGATACGGTCCTAAGGTGTTATCACCACCTAAGTGGTCAGGGTAAAATCGGACCGGCATGGTCGGCCGGAGCAGTAGAACCTCGGCGTTCGTCGTGCAGGAGAGAAGACAAGAATGCTCCCCAAGGTGATGAATCCTGTACGTGGGGCAGCTGTGGCCGAGACCGCGTGATCCGCATCAACTGGCGGCTGATCAAGGCCCCTCTGGCGGCACTCGGATACGTCGTCGCCCACGAGGCATGCCACCTCCCCACCTCGCGCGTGACCCTGGACGCGCCTCTGACCACCCTCGCTGCCCTCGGTTATACTGACCCCTCAGGAGGTTGCCGTGTTGAGATTTTTCCTTGGTCTGTGTCTCGCGGTTGCAGTGACCTTTCAGCTTTGGGCCGAGAGTGCCGGAGGCCTGAGTTGGACAGCTCCAACCAGTTGGAAGTCCCAAGGTTCCCGCCCCATGCGTGCCGCCACCTACACTGTGCTTGCCGCGGAAGGCGATCCCGAGGACGGTGAGTGTGTGGCGTACTACTTCGGTCCAGGGCAGGGTGGAAGCGTGGAGGCGAACGTCCAGCGTTGGATCGGCCAGTTTCGTACAGCGGACGGAGGACCTGCCGACGATGCGGCCAAGACTTCAACCCGCACGATCAACGGTATCCATGTGACGCTCGTGGACGTTACGGGCACCTATATGTTCAAGCCTTTCCCGAGGGCTCGGAAGGCGACACCGAAACCGGGTTACCGCATGCTGGCGGCTATTGCCGAAGGCCCGAAGGGAAACGTGTTCTTCAAGCTGACCGCGCCGCGGAAGACAGCGGACGAGGCGGAGGCCGCTTTCCACAAGATGCTGGGATCTCTTCGCAGGTAAACAGAGCTTGACCTACTGCGAGATCAACCATTTGCTGAAGCTTGTCGAATGCGGCCTTTCAGTTCGAACATAGCTGGGTCTGTCAAACGCCAATGACCGCTCACTCGGTGAGGAGCACGGA
This sequence comes from Bryobacterales bacterium, assembly GCA_965238045.1. Lineage (GTDB taxonomy): Bacteria > Acidobacteriota > Terriglobia > Bryobacterales > UBA6623 > CBDEGU01. The sequence continues at coordinate 562,977 of CBDEGU010000010.1, forward strand.
CTAGAATACGCCGAGGCGTTCCACTATATCGGACCACCATCGACGGACAAGCTCAACGACTACATCACTACGAATAGCGTGCCGCTCTAGTAGATGCCGTTCGGAAGAGCACAGAGCCCGCGGCCGTGGGACCAGAGCTGTGACGGAACTATTTGCCTCCGCGAGAAGTGCCCCGCTTGCGCCCCGCTCGATGTCGTCCTCAAGCTGCGCAAGTTCGGCATCGAAACGACCAGACGCCCATGACGCGAAACCTCCCCGCGGACCGCTCACCCGCCGAAGGTCCTCTTCAGATACTCGATGATCAGCTCCAGTTCCCCCTCTGTGGCGGACATACCGTTGCTGACCATGCGCGCCACGAGGGTCTTGGCTTCGTCCGCCCTGCGAGGAGGCGCCCCCTCCACCACGGCCAGTGGATGACATAACGAACACTGGGTTTCGTAAATCTGTTTCGCCCGGTCGGCGTCGTATTCCATGGCAACGCGCTCATCCGGGGCCGCCATTGCCTCACTCACTGCCGCGCGGGCTTCGTCAGCCTCTTGCTCCTGCATGCGCCGTTCTCGCGCTGATCGCTGGAGTTCCGGCGAGATCGCGATCAAGTACGCCGTCACTTCCCACTGCTGCTCCTCGGTGATCGGCGCCAGTAGTGTCGAGCGGTCGGCCATCCGCAAGACCGTCTGCCGCCAATTCGCCGGAGTACGCGGACGTACCAAGACTGTCCGCAGATCGTGGCACATGATGCAGCCGCTCAGCAAAACCTGCCGGCCCGCGTGCAGCCCCTCCGGCGATGCCAGCTCGCCGGCGCGGTTCGCATCGTCAAGACCCGCCAACACCAGGTGGTCCTTCACGCGTTCCAGGGTAGCTTCGTCGTGGCTGCCGCCAACATGGGCGGCGCGCAGATAAGCTTCGCTGAAAGCGAACGGCGCCGAGAGTCCGATCAACAGCGTGGTGCACAGGAGCAGCGCCGTGCCCAGCCCAGGAATCATGGCTGACTCCAGATGCTTGAAGTACCGCACGATCGCCACCTTCACAACCAGGATCACCCCGATCGTCATACCCAGCAGCAGGTGAGCGACGGTCCGCGCCGGAAACTCGATCTGGTAGTTCCAAAGCCGCGGCACCATCTGCCACATCAAGATCACGTAGATCAACCCGTACAGGTAGCCGATCATACGATGAAGCCGTGTCAGCCCCGGCGGCGCGTCACTCTTATGGGTCTCGTGGTCGAACCCGTAGCCCCACAAGTGGTACATCAAGAACGTGCCGGCAACACTCAACCCCCAGAAAATCAGGCCGAGAACCGCATTCCAAATCGGACTCATAGCTTCGACTCCCTTTAGAGAACATCTGCGATATACGGCGAATAAAAACGAGGGTCCCGAGGAGAACGAAAGGAACTCCCGCCACCCAGGAATCTCTCCACTCCGGCCCTCCGCCCGCTTCCTAGCAAGTCGCCTGGCATCAGCGCCATCGACAAGCCACGGGCTCAACTTCTAAGCGACGATCCCGACGAGCCCGGATGTCTCGCCACGCGGTGAGATATCCGGGCTACCGCCACCCTTCCAGCGAGCGCACTTGCCCAGTGCGCTCACTTTCCACCGCCTCCACAAACCACCCGGCCACTCTCGCCGCTGGCACCCCCTGCTCACTCAGGCCCAGCTTCAACGCGCTCTCTCGAACCAGCGGTGGACTGACTCCAAGGATGCGCAGACCCCGCGGCAGCGCCAGCGCCGCGGTTCGACCAAACGCTTCCACCGCCGCGCCCGCCGGAGTGACGATCGCGGAAGTTGGGATCGGCCGGCTGGAGAGGTCGCCCGAGGTCAGCACAAACCCTCCACCGTCGCGGACATGCGGCAGACCGTATCGAACCAAATCGATTCTTCCCCGCAGGGTTTGAAGCGTAAGCTCCACATCCTCGTCCGTCAGCTCCGCCAGAGTTCCAAACGCCGCCGCGCCGGCCACACATAGCACCGCATCCACCCTCCCCACCTGCTCGGAGTGACGATCGCGGAAGTTGGGATCGGCCGGCTGGAGAGGTCGCCCGAGGTCAGCACAAACCCTCCACCGTCGCGGACATGCGGCAGACCGTATCGAACCAAATCGATTCTTCCCCGCAGGGTTTGAAGCGTAAGCTCCACATCCTCGTCCGTCAGCTCCGCCAGAGTTCCAAACGCCGCCGCGCCGGCCACACATAGCACCGCATCCACCCTCCCCACCTGCTCGTACATCGCCCGCAGCGAAGCGGAGTCCGCCAGATCCGCCCGCACAGCGCCCGAGTTTCGCCCCACCCCCACCACCTCATGCTCCGCCAGGGCATCGACGACCGCGCGCCCGATCGTCCCGCCGGCTCCAATGACCAAGATCTTCATCGCTGTCTCCCGAAAGGTGCGCAGATTACGCTAGACAATATGGACCTGACCTGCACTCGCCGGGACCGCCACCGACACGCCGGGCAAGCCAGACTGTGGGCCGCCGCCTCGGAGTCTTTTTCATTCTATCCCGAATTTCTCAGCGTGCGCTTCCCTCCTCAGATGGCGAGAAATACCGGCTAGGTTGACAATCGCGAGGGCATTGCGGAGGCGCCGGGGGTGAGCGGGCAGAAATCTGCTCAGTAATCTACTCCGGGGTTTCACCGGGCACCCTAGATCGTGGGAGGCGGCGGGCGTTGACGACCGGGCGGTCCTGGATCGTCTATAACCCTTGTATCCAGAATTCCCAATTTGGACCTCCGACTCCAAGATGGTACTCCCCTCTTCTCCTGAATGCAACGACTTTGCCCCGTAAGGCAGGTCACGACGGCATCGAAGGGTTCCCATGGCCTGTTCTTGTCGTCGGGTGAGCCCGTCTCGCTGCTGCTCAGCCGATTGGTCGCACACCCCTCCGACCGTCCTTTCTCAACGCCCAACTTTCCTGGCCAAAAGGGACAGCCCTAACCACCCGGCACAGGCAGCGCCCAGATCCGCGGCAGCATGTCGCCGAACAGCCTCCGGCTCGGATGCCCCTCGGCCAGCAGTAGCCAATAATACCGGGCATGCTTGAGCACACAGCCTGCATCGTGCAGAACTGGTACGACGAGTTCCGTGACCGTCAGTAGAACTAAGTCCCATGAAAATAACTACTTAGCGCTCGTTCGCGGATACCTGTCGAGAAATCGCCTTCGCACCAACAATCCGCTGCCGGAGGCCCTCACCCGGCCGTCGCAGGGATCGAAACCAGCTCAGATCAAGGGCCTGGCGGTGCTACGATCGGAAAGATCAACGGAAGCATTGTTGGACGAAGCCGCTGGCGCGGCAGAGGTGAAGGGGAGGCCGGCGAGTGGGGAAGGATTGAAACTTTGTTGAGGTAGAGGAATAATGAGCGACCGAGAGGAGGTCGTTCATGACCAAGCTACGTCAGAAGATGATCCAAGACCTGCGGCTGCGCAGCTATTCGCCGCAGACGATTCGGAGTTATACCAAGGCCGTCGAGGATCTCGCCCGCTACTTCGGCAAGTCGCCGGAGCAACTGGGCCCGAAGCAGATTCGCGAGTATCAGCTTGACTTGATCGAGCGGCGTAAGCTGGCCGGTGCGACGTTCGGGGTGCGCACGGCGGGGCTGAAGTTCTTCTACAGCCAGACACTCGAGCGACCCTGGGTTGTCGAACGCATCGCACGGCCCAAGGTCCGGCGTCGCCTACCGGTCGTGCTGAGCCGTGAAGAAGTGACGGCGCTGTTGGACGCCGCGGTGAACCTGAAGCATCGCGCGATCCTCGCGACGCTCTACGGAGCCGGGTTGCGTCTCGACGAAGTGTTGCAACTCGAAGCGGGGGACATTGACTCGCAGCGGATGGTGATCCTGGTGCGCCGCGGCAAAGGAGAGAAGCCACGCCAGGTGATGTTGTCTCCCAAGCTACTGGAGTTGCTGCGTCTGTACTGGCGCTGGGCGAAGCCGAACGAGTTGCTGTTTCCCGGCCGTATCCACGGCGCCCAGCTGCGGCCCTCGGGGGTACGGCAGATCTGCCAAAAGCTTGGTCGCCAGGCAGGCATCCGCAAACCGGTGAGCCCGCACGTGCTGCGGCATTCCTTTGCCACGCACTTGCTGGAAGCGGGGACGGATCTGCGCACCATCCAGGTCTTGCTGGGGCACGTCAGTCTCAAGACGACGGCGCGCTATCTGCATGTCTCGGAATTGCGCCTGCGCACGACGCAGAGCCCACTCGAAGCACTCGAGATTCGCGAAGCGCTCACCGACGACGGGGACCGGCGCCGGCGATGAGCCGGCATCGGCTGGAAGTGGCCGATGTCATTCGCCAACACGAAGGGGAGTTGCTCGAGCGCTGGGGACACCGCCTCTCCGCTCGTCAACGCAAGGCCCTTCGCGACATCGGTTCGTGTCGCAGCGCCGCCCAGGGCGCTCACATCGAACAGTGCGATTCTTGCTCGCAGGAACGGATCGCGTACAACTCGTGCTCGAACCGGCACTGTCCGAAGTGCCAGTCGGCGGCGCGTGACCGCTGGCTGGGGGCACGGGCGCAGGAACTACTTCCGGTGCACTACTGCCATGTTGTGTTCACCGTGCCAGGGGCCCTGGCAATGTTGGCCCTCCAGAATCAGCGACTCTTCTACCGTCTGCTGTTCGAGGCGGCCTCTCAAAGCTTGCAACAACTCGCTCGCGACCCCAAGCGTTTGGGCGCCCAGATCGGCTTCTTCGCCGTATTGCATACCTGGAACCAGATACTGCTGCCTCATCCGCACCTGCACTGCGTCGTACCGGCGGGAGGAATGGCGCTCGACGGCAGCCGATGGATCCGCTGCCGCAAGAAGTTTTTCCTGCCCGTACGGCCTCTGAGCCGCTTGTTTCGCGGCAAGCTCTTAGACGGTTTGCGGCGGGCGTTCGAACACGGCGAGCTGGAACTCGACCGGCAGCTGGCCCCGCTGACGAAGCCCGAACGTTTTCACTCTTGGCTGCGAGAACTGAGAACAACCGAGTGGGTGGTCTACCTCAAGCCGCCCATGGCCGGACCCGAACAAGTGCTCAAGTATCTGGCTCGTTATACCCATCGCGTCGCCATCTCCAACGGTCGCTTGCGGTCTCTCCACGACGGCCGCCTGCGCTTGCGTTTTCGCAACGCGAAGAACAACCACCGTATCGAGACGATGACGCTCGACGCGGTCGAGTTCCTGCGGCGCTTTCTGCTGCACGTGCTGCCGAGGGGTTTTGTCAAGATCCGCTACTACGGTTTCTTGGCTCATCGCAGACGCGCGGCGGGCTTGGCCCGCTGCCGGGAACTCCTCCAGGCGTCCGCGACGAGGGAAGTTTCCCCTGCCTTGTTGAGCAAGGAGCAACGGCGAGCCGTGGAGCGCCGCTGCCCGCTGTGCGGCGAGGGAAGGCTGCGCGTGGTCGCATGGCTTTCGGCGCTGGAACTGGCGCTACGCGCCGGGGACATGGCCCTGCCCGAGGCTATCGACTCCTCATGACCCCTCACCGTCTCTTCGCCAACGCAACGCTGCGACGCGCCGTCGCCAGGGGGTGCTTCGCACTCCTGCGCCTGGGTCTTTCCGCGGAGCTGATTCGCCCGCCTGCGAGGACTTCGCGGCTTCCATACATCAAAGCAATCCGGGCGATCCAAGCCACGTTCTACTCCCGAAAGGTCCTACTCCTCCTGCCCAACGACCAAGCCAATCCCTACAATCCACATAGCCGATCCTGAGCCCGGCATCCTCCAACAACCCCTATCGACAATGCGGCGGCCCACGCTGCCACTGCCTCTCTCCACCGCCCTTCGCCCGCCGCACGGTCGATACGGTCCTAAGGTGTTCTCGCCAGCGATGTGTCGCTGCCGCCCATCGCTTCCGAGAACCGGGACTTCTCGGAACCGAGATCGCTTGGCGGCAGTTAGGGTCCGAACACAACTCCCCCTCTTCGGAAGAAGAGTGCCGGACTCCTGGTAGCGGCTTACTTGCTGCAGCAACGGCGGGACCCCAGCATTAAGCTAGCCGGGGCTATCCGAGCTCCGCCTCCGCTTCGATCTCCACGCGCCAACGTGGATCCAGCAGTTCCTTCACCACAACCATGGTCGCCGCCGGATTGATGTCCCGGAAGACCTCGCCGTGGGCACGAGCTACCGATTGCCAGTCATCGGCCCGGGTCAGATACATGCGCGTCCGAACTACATCGCGCACGCTTCCACCCAGCGCTTCGATTCCCTCGACGATGACCTCAAGGCACCGCCGAGCCTGGACGTAAGCGTCACCCTCGATTGTGTCGCCGTAGGATCCAATAGGTGCCGTTCCCGATACGAGTATCCGGTCACCGCTGCGAATCGCACGGGAAAAGCCGATCTGAGCTTCGTAGGGGGATACCGAACGATAGTGCTTCTTCATTCTTAAAACACTATCAGTCTCACAGCCCTCGTCGACGTGTCCGCGCCAGCGAGTGTGTTCGGAATCCTCACCGTTGAGCGTTCGTAACGACCAAGGGGATTGTCAGGCCCAACCGAGATGCTACCAGGGACAGGTCGTGGGCTGAACCTAGACTTCTACGCCCACTGAGACCGAATATACGGACGGCAGGTGCTGCGCTAAAGTGTGCCAGTGCTCGCCGCCGTCACGCGAGTAAAAGAGCTGTCCAGTTGACGTACCGAAGTAGACCCCGACAGGTTTGTAAGCATCAGCGTCCATGGCCTCGCGTAGGATGGTGAGATGTGCATTTTCCTGTGGCAGGCCCTTGCGCTTGAGTTCCCAGGTCTCGCCGCCGTTGCGCGTCCGTGCGACGGCTAAGGCGCCGTCAAGATTGCAGCGGTACTCGGGGCTTTCAATGGGAACAGTGAACATCGTCTCTGGCTCAGCGGCCGGCACCGCTGCCGCATAGCCGAAGCGGGTCGGCAGGCCTTTGGAGATATCCTTCCAGCGCTTGCCGTCGAAGGTGGCGCGGTAGACACCGCAGTGGTTCTGCTGAAACAGCAGGTTTGGATTGCGCGGATGGCATCGCAGCTTGTGTACGCACTGGCCGACTTCTGGGTACTTCGTTGGCTTGAAGTCCACCAGGACTCCCTGGTTGTAAGGTTCCCAACTCTGGCCGCCGTCGAACGAGCGGAACGTCCCGGCCGCCGAGATCGCTACGGCCAGCCGGCCCTCACCCATTGATTCGATGGAGTGCAGGCACATCCCGCCCGCCTCCGGTTCCCACTGCTTGCGAGTTGGATGCCGGTTGAGCGACGTGACCTCGCGCCATTCGCGGCCGTAGTTTTCACTGCGAAACAGCGCCCCCGGATCACAGCCGGCGTAGACGACCTTCGGCTCGTCGGCGTGGCCCGGCTGGACGATCCAGACACGCTTGAGCGACTCACCCTTGACGCTTTTGAACTCCAAGCCTTCCTCGGACAACCGCCACTTCTTGCCGCCGTTCGTGCTGACATGAATGTGCGGCCCGAACCAGGCACTGTTTACCGCCGCGTAGACGCGCTTCGGGTCGCGAGGATCCTGCGCGACGCAGTTGATCTCCCAGCCACGGAAATAGGGGCCTTCGAGTTCCCACTTGCGGCGATCATTCGACCGAAAAACAAACGCGCCTTTGCGTGTGCCGACCCAAAGCGTGACGGGTACTGCCATGGGGCTATTATAGTCTGCAGACCACCCAGTTGATTCGCCTCGAAGCGTGGCCAAAACGACAGCCGGTGGCTGCGCTCCACTGTGCTTATCGGCGGTGCCGGCCGACCCAAGAAGACGACTGGTTGAAGAAATCCGCCGCCGCACGGTGAGGTGGTGCTGGATAGCTGTCGGAAAATCGCCTTACCACCAACAATCAGCCGCTGGAAGTCCGTGTGAAGGTCGTGGGCGGGGCGAAACCGCTCCGGCTCAGGGGCTTGGCCGGAAGCCCGTCGGATAGATTGTGCAAAGCGTTGTTGGACGAAGCCGCTGCGCGGCGGAAGGCCAGCATGGTAGGGTTTGGCAGGACAATTTGCAATGCCGCAGTCCTTGCCAGTTCAGCCCGGAAGTACACGCTCAGAGTCCGAGCCAACGGCCGCAACGAACGCTTATACAATCCCCCTACAGCAATTGCCCTGCCAAATCAGCAGGGCGGCTCAGCTACTGTCTTGGCGAAGAGCGCCTCATACGGGGAATGCACTCGGCGGTCCAGGCGTTTCCGGTAAACGGCGCGGCGCAAGCGGCGGGGCTGGCGGCGCTGGAGGATCTGGACTACACGCGCGGCCGGGTTGACGTATTGAAGTCCGAACGAGAGAGAATGGCCGAACAACTGCGGACGCTGGGCTTGCGACGGCTGGAGTCGGCCGCCAATTTTCTGTTTGTCGAGACGCTGGCCACCGGATGAACTTCTGGCGAAATCAGCGAGAGGCTGCGGGAACGTGCCGTAGCGATTTGGGATGGCAGCGAGGCGCCGGGAGGGGATGCGTATCATTTTCGGGTAACCGTGGGCGATCGGCGGCAGAATGACCGTCTAATGGCAGGGTTGCGCGAAGTGCTTGAATCGCGAGACGGGCGGGCGACGGGGGCGCCGGCCAGGGGATGAGCGATCTTACGGGCAGGACTCGCCCGACGTCGCGGATTCGTCCGTGAGCGGCGGGGCTGGGGTAAACTGTATGCTTTGACGATTCGTCCCGCGGAGCAAGGCGCGGGTAGGCGGTTGTTTCGAACGACCGATGGCGTGATACCGATCAGGCGACGGAACGGCAGAAGGAAAACCTATCTCATGGATAAAATCAAGTTCGCTTCGTTACGGCGTATCTGTCAGTTGCCGGCGTATGTGGCGCATGAAAAGGGTTTCTTGCGGGTGGCCGAGGCCACATCTCCGGGTAGCCGACTATACGTCCACTTGATTGAGACTAACCGCCGGGGCCGGCGTGGTGTAGTAGACTACTTCTCGTCATGAGACTCATTCGCGTTGGAATCGTACTGTCTGTCGCCGTATCGCTTCTCGGCTGTGGGCTTCATGCGGAGAAGAAACGCGACCACCGGGTACAACAGTACCACTTCGGTGCGATCTCGATCCCGCCAGCGTCCGCGGATGAACCGGCGGCAGAGAATCTGTCTCTCGATCGGGCGATCGCCTACGTGGAGAATGGGGCCAAGGCGTGGGTAAACGACCGTGGCTGCGTCTCGTGTCACACCACAGGTTGGTACGGTATCCTTCGTCCGCAACTCGCCGGGAGCCTTGGTCCGCCCGACCCTACCTTCCGCGCATTTCTCGAAGAGCGTCTTAGAGAAAGGCTCACTAGGGACCCTGAAGAGCTACAACGCGAAGCGAACACCGCCGAGATCGTGCACCTGGCCGCGTCTCTCGCGTCTTGGGACGCGTATGTGGACCAGCGGCTTTCTCCCCAAACCGAGCAAGCCCTTCAACTGATGTTCAGCCTCCAGCGCGACGACGGTGCCTGGCACTCGGTGGACACTTGGCCGCCGTTCGAGTCGGACGTCTTTCAGCTCGCGACCGTCGCGGCGATGGGCGTGGGCATGGTATCGGGATGGCTGGAGCAGGCCACGTCTGGCGAGCTGCGGAAACACATTTCCGGTCTGCGAGAGTACCTTGGACGGGTGGCTCCGCCGCATGACTACGCCCGCGTGGCGTTGCTTTGGGCGGATCAATATTTCCCGGGCGTGATCGGCGCCAAGAACAAGCAGGACGTTATTAGGATGATCCTGGACCATCAGCGCCCGGACGGAGGATGGTCGATTCGCTCTTTCTCTGAGCCTGAGAAGTGGGGGCGGGGCAATCGCGCGGAACGCTTGCGAGCCGAGACGGACTTCGGCGATCCCCCAAGTGATGGTCACCAGACTGGCTTGTCGGTTGTGGTTCTGTCGTCCGCGGGGGTACCGCCAACTCACCCGGCTGTGAAGCGAGGTGTTGCGTGGCTCAAGGCGAACCAGAGACAATCGGGCCGCTGGTGGACGAAGTCACTCAATACGGACAAGTGGCACTTCATCACCTATACGGGGACACTCTACCCAGTGATGGCACTGGCGGTGACTGGTTCTGTGCCGAGTCTGAGGGATCGAAGTTTTGACTAATTGATGAAGTTCATTGAAACCCTCGTAATATCATGCCACCAAACTGGCCGATTCCCAGGCCCACTCCGCGAAGCAACATGCTATGAGTGTTGTCAAACGGCCAGTTCAGAAGCTGGTAATCGACCTGCACGCCGAAGTTACCAGCCAAAGCAAACCGTGAGACAGCGTCGGCACACCACCCGCCCCTGCGCCTTTACCAATCTCAAGGCGTTCGTTAGTCTCCGAGACGTTCGAGGGGATTCCGACCTTGAAGCTGAAATCGGGCTAAGTGTCTTTGTTGCAGTATGCTACGGGTGCTTCGTTCATCAACTGTTGCTAGGAGGAGGGTGCTTCCGTCATCGAGTGTTGTTGTCTCGCCCGCATCTCCTTCTAACGAAAGCACATACACCCAACTTTGGCGATGGCGGGAGTCGCCAACACGGAAATCAGCTGTACGCCCTTGTAATGTAAGCAGATGGGTATTTACTTGACTCAGGTGACCCCAAGATGTAGGATCTTGGGCGATGGAAGATTATCCCCGGAATTTGGCCGAGTTCGAGGCGCGTTTCGCTAGCGAGCAGGCCTGTCGGGAGTATCTGTGTCAACTCCGCTGGCCGGAGGGTTTTCGTTGTCCGCGATGCGGGCATGACAAAACCTGGGCGGTGCGCACGGTGCTGCTGCAGTGTGCAAGCTGCGGGCATCAAGCTTCGGCGACAGCAGGAGATTGTCCCGAATCTAGTTGAAGGTGGAAGGGCGGCGGTTCTCAAGCCCGGTTCTCTGAGAGAATCGAGCAAACCTTTCACCACAAAGGAGAACCGCCGTGAAGAAACGATATCACATTCTGGATTCCGCGAAGCAACAGCCAGTCAGCCCCAACGACCTCACCCGCCTGCTCAGCCAAAACTCCCAACTCATGCTGCCCTTGGTTGAACTGGTCGAGCAGTGCCGCGGAGCCGTCGACGAGGTTATCGACGTCACCGGCCGCGCCGCCATTCAAGCCGTGCTGGAACTGTCGGCGCAGCAAGTTACCGGTGGAAAACTTTCCCAGCCCGGCAAGAAGCGCCGCGGCGATGTGGTCCGCTGGGGCCGCCAGCCCGGTCGCGTCAAGCTCAGCAACCGCAAACTGCGCGTCAGCAAACCCAGACTGCGCAAACGCTCCGGCGGCGAGGTCAAAGTGCCCGCTTACGAAGCGATGCAGGACGACGAACGCCTCGGCGCGCGCATGCTCGACATTCTGATGAAGGGCGTCTCGACGCGCAACTATGCCGGGGTGATTGGCGCAATGGCCGGCACGGCCGGGGTGTCGAAATCCGCCGTCAGCCGGGAGGCAGTCGAGGCCGCCGAAAAGAGCATCGACGAAGTGCTCACGCGGCGCCTGGATGAGTTGGATCTGCTGGTGATCTACGTGGACGGTTTGATCTTCGCAGATCATGTAGTGCTTGCAGCGGTGGGCGTAGACCGTCAGGGCAACAAACATGTGCTGGGATTGCAGCACGCCGCCACTGAGAGCACAGCCGCCGCCGAAGACTTGCTGAGGGGCATGGTCGAGCGGGGAGTATCGACGGAGAAAAACAGGCTCTTCGTGCTCGATGGATCGAAGGCCCTGCGGGCGGCGGTGCGGCGGGTCTTCGGCAAAGTTCCGGTGCAGCGCTGCCGTGCTCACAAGCTGCGCAATGTCGTCGAGCGGCTGCCTAAGGCCGAGCGCGATCAGGCCAAAGCGGCGATCCGGGCCGCCTGGCGGCTGGGAGCCCAAGATGGACAAGCGCGGCTGGAGAAGCTAGCCCAGTGGTACGAGGGTGACTGGCCCGAGGCGGCGGTGAGTTTGCGCGAAGGCATGGAGGAGTGTTTCACCATCAACCGCCTGGGTGCGCCGCCGTCGCTGCATCGCTGCCTGGCGACGACGAACATCGTCGAGTCTCCTAACGCCGGGGTGCGGCGGAGAACGCGGCGAGTGACCCGCTGGAAGGACGCGGCCATGGTGTGTCGCTGGGCCACGGCTGCATTCCTCGATACCGAGAAAAGCTTCCGCAAGATCATGGGTTACAAGGATCTGTGGATGCTCGACGCCATCCTCAATCCGGCCAAGGCCACAGCAGCAAAGGCTGCTAGTACATGCTCTTTTACGCCGCCGCCCTACAAACCCTCAAGACTCTCACAATCTTTCAAGACACCCGCAAGCCGCTCCAGAGTTGGTTTCGAGCAATGTGGTGGCTCACCAGCCAGAAGAACGGGGCGAGTGCATTGGGATTGCAGCGGGTGTTGGGCCTGGGCAGCTACAAGACGGCCTGGACTTGGTTGCACAAGCTTCGGCGCGCTATGGTGCGGCCCGGACGTGATCGCCTCAGCGGGCGCGTTGAGGTTGACGAGACTTACTTAGGAGCCCTGGAGGAGGGCGTGCGGGGCCGCCAAACCGACGCGAAAGCGCTGATTGTAGTAGCGGCCGAGGAAGATGGCGCCGGCATCGGACGAGTTCGGATGCGCACGATTCCGAACGCCTCTGGGGACAGCTTGATGGCCTTCGTCGGCGAGTCGGTCGAACCCGGCAGCGTGGTCCACACGGACGGCTGGCTGGGATACGAGCCACTCGAAAGCGACGGCTATCGCCACGAGGTGAGCTACCTGGACGGGCAACCGGCACGAGCCTCTCAACTGCTCCCCCGCGTGCATCGCGTGGTGTCGTTACTGAAGCGTTGGATACTGGGTACGCATCAAGGAGCCGTCAGCCACGAGCATCTCGACTACTACCTCGACGAATTCACCTTCCGCTTCAACCGCCGCAAGTCCAGAAGCCGAGGCAAGCTCTTCTACCGCCTGGTTCAGCAGGCCGTCGCCGTCCAACCGGCGCCCTACAAGTCGCTGGTCGGAGGCACCGCAACACGCGCTACGGACAACCACAACATGTAGGGGCCATTTCAAAATACCTGAGTCAAGTGAATACCCATCTGTAAGCATTTAAGCTCCTCCTAGCAACAGTTGATGAACGAAGCACCGTCGAGAGGGCATGCCGGGCCTGTTCGGCGGCCTGGTGGGTTCCCTCCTGGGCTGGCTCATCTGGGCCGGGCTGACCTACTTCATTGGCACCCGGATTCTCCCGACACCACAAACACATGCTGATTGGGGTGAACTGCTACGGACGACAGGTTTCGCCGCAGCTCCGGGAATGCTCCGCATTTTGGGGATTGTGCCGGGATTGACGGGCCTCGTCTTCTTTGTAGCTGGCGTCTGGATGCTCGCCGCCTTCGTGGTCGCCGTGCGCCAGGCGCTTGACTATACCAGCACCGGGCGGGCGGTCGGCGTTTGCCTGATCGGCTGGCTCGTGAACGGCGCCATCCTTTTTTTCGTCGGATTCATATTGCTGCGCTAAGTATGGGCCTTGGTACCCGTCGTGCGAGGTCTAGGATTTTGCAGAAGTCGGGCCCAAATTTTTGCGTACCAGAATTCGAAATCCTCACGGCCACACAAACGGTCAACAGTGTCTAAACTATTTGTCTCACGCCAGGGGGCAGGCCCATCGTCGTTCCCTCGTACTGATGGCCTCCGGACCGCTTACTGCCTCAAGGCCAAGCCCCCAACAACCGCCTCAAAACCACCAACTGCCCCAAATGGTAAGCATTGTGGTCCGCCACCAGCAGCGCCTCGCGCAACAGCGTCTGCCCAGACCCATGCGCAAACGGCTTGAATAGGTCCAGCGACTCGTCCTCGACCAACGCCTTCATCTGGCCCAGGTCCGCCGTGAAGGTCCGAACACTCGTCTCCCAATCTTCCGCCGAACCCGGTTCTTCCTCGCTAGGCCAATAGCCATCCGGATACTCCGGCGACACATGCTTTGGTTTGCGGCTGAACTCGATAATATCCCACTGTGCGATCCGCATATGCTCCAGAATCTGCCATGCCGTATAGGGCAACCCCGACATTCTCACCCCGCGCAAATCCTCCGGCCAATCCGCCACCACATCCTCGAACGAAGCGTGTGCCCCCTCCGCCCGCAACAACTCCAAAACGTGGTCCCGCAGCGACGCCATGTGTTTCGACTCCGTCATCTACTCATCCTCAACGGGTAGCTCCACCTCATCCGACAAATCCTCCAGCAACCGCACAAACAGCGCTTGTCCTCAACCAGCCGGCCGCACGCCGTCACGACCGGTTGACATCGATGGGCGGTTCGATGGCCCACGTTGGAAACTCCGATCGTCACGTAGTAGGCAGCCCAAAAGCGCCCGCTGTCTCGATCAACTTCCCTGGTTAACCGGAAGAACGGAGCTTCGTGCCGGTAAGAGACCAAACTTAGTTTGGGTTGCTGTCTGTGGCGTAGAATCGCGCTTGCAACGTTCCATGCCAAGTTCACGCCTGCACCGGCGCGTCCACCACTCAACCAAGGCGTAAGTCCATAGCCAGTCCGGGGTGGGATGGAGCAGAGGTTATTTCCCCAGTCGTCTTGGGTCTTCCCTTGGCGGTCACCAAGCGGCTCGCAGCCCAGTTCGCTTCCCAGCCGGCATGCTCGGCTTGAGCTTGGCTCTCAAAAGAGTCGAACCGTACCTCTTCGCTCCCTGCAGCGGTATTGCCCACTGCAGATCCTCGCTTTAAGGTTCGTCTCCTAACCCTCGCTGAGAGGAACCGGTCTTTCGAAGCGACCTTTCGCATCTCCACGCAGCGAGTAACCCTTTTGAGGTCCCCCGCCAACGTGTCGTCGTTCCCGGTCTGCCTCTTCAACACCTTACCGGTTTGTCGGCTGGCCCGTTCGGCTAGCGACTTCCTTCCTCGTTTCCGATTGACTTCGAAACCGGGGAAGATCAACACCGTTTGCCCGTTGCCGGTCGATATTTTCCGGTAATCCCAATCTCTCCTTCGGCCCCTCTCTCGGTCAGGGTCGCAGACCCCTTCCGTTTCAACGCGGGACCCAATTCGGGATCGAGAAGTCCACCCCTCCAGGCCATCCGTTTTCTTTTTGCTCCCCGTTGCCTTAGGCGACGGATCACCGCTCCAGGATCGCTACGGCCTGCGAGGCTCACCGTTCCGCGAACCACTTGGAACCGATCTAATCGTGAACCAGAAGCGGCTTGGAGTCAAGAAAATAATGTTGTCATGCTTGGGTTCGTTGAGAAGGGATATGTCAGGTGATATCAATGAGATACGGGGATGGCCGATTGAGTGTCCTGTCCCAGGGAGCCCCTCCTGCCAGATCAAGAGACGGCTGTCCTGTTTTTTATACGTCGTCCATGGCTTTTAGCCCGACATCCAAACACCCCTGGCGGCATGCATCTGGCTGTGGGGCTTGCGATCACAGACCGCCAGCCGGTAGCTGTCGTCGCTCGATTCATAGGCGGGTCCCTCTTGCCGCCTGTCTACGCTAGAATGTTCGACGAAAGGGCATCAACGTCGAATAGGTGTCGAGAAATAATTTCCCATTGAGCAATCAGGTATCAGAGTCTCCGCAACCCGTCGTCGAGCGGGCCCAAATCAAGTCCCATCAGGCGGCTAGCGAGAATCTTGGCGGATAGCGAGTGCGAACGGTTGTTGGACGAAGCCGCTGGCGCGGCAGAGGTGAAGGGGAGGCCGGCGAGTGGGGAAGGATTGAAACTTTGTTGAGGTAGAGGAATAATGAGCGACCGAGAGGAGGTCGTTCATGACCAAGCTACGTCAGAAGATGATCCAAGACCTGCGGCTGCGCAGCTATTCGCCGCAGACGATTCGGAGTTATACCAAGGCCGTCGAGGATCTCGCCCGCTACTTCGGCAAGTCGCCGGAGCAACTGGGCCCGAAGCAGATTCGCGAGTATCAGCTTGACTTGATCGAGCGGCGTAAGCTGGCCGGTGCGACGTTCGGGGTGCGCACGGCGGGGCTGAAGTTCTTCTACAGCCAGACACTCGAGCGACCCTGGGTTGTCGAACGCATCGCACGGCCCAAGGTCCGGCGTCGCCTACCGGTCGTGCTGAGCCGTGAAGAAGTGACGGCGCTGTTGGACGCCGCGGTGAACCTGAAGCATCGCGCGATCCTCGCGACGCTCTACGGAGCCGGGTTGCGTCTCGACGAAGTGTTGCAACTCGAAGCGGGGGACATTGACTCGCAGCGGATGGTGATCCTGGTGCGCCGCGGCAAAGGAGAGAAGCCACGCCAGGTGATGTTGTCTCCCAAGCTACTGGAGTTGCTGCGTCTGTACTGGCGCTGGGCGAAGCCGAACGAGTTGCTGTTTCCCGGCCGTATCCACGGCGCCCAGCTGCGGCCCTCGGGGGTACGGCAGATCTGCCAAAAGCTTGGTCGCCAGGCAGGCATCCGCAAACCGGTGAGCCCGCACGTGCTGCGGCATTCCTTTGCCACGCACTTGCTGGAAGCGGGGACGGATCTGCGCACCATCCAGGTCTTGCTGGGGCACGTCAGCCTCAAGACGACGGCGCGCTATCTGCATGTCTCGGAATTGCGCCTGCGCACGACGCAGAGCCCACTCGAAGCACTCGAGATTCGCGAAGCGCTCACCGACGACGGGGACCGGCGCCGGCGATGAGCCGGCATCGGCTGGAAGTGGCCGATGTCATTCGCCAACACGAAGGGGAGTTGCTCGAGCGCTGGGGACACCGCCTCTCCGCTCGTCAACGCAAGGCCCTTCGCGACATCGGTTCGTGTCGCAGCGCCGCCCAGGGCGCTCACATCGAACAGTGCGATTCTTGCTCGCAGGAACGGATCGCGTACAACTCGTGCTCGAACCGGCACTGTCCGAAGTGCCAGTCGGCGGCGCGTGACCGCTGGCTGGGGGCACGGGCGCAGGAACTACTTCCGGTGCACTACTGCCATGTTGTGTTCACCGTGCCAGGGGCCCTGGCAATGTTGGCCCTCCAGAATCAGCGACTCTTCTACCGTCTGCTGTTCGAGGCGGCCTCTCAAAGCTTGCAACAACTCGCTCGCGACCCCAAGCGTTTGGGCGCCCAGATCGGCTTCTTCGCCGTATTGCATACCTGGAACCAGATACTGCTGCCTCATCCGCACCTGCACTGCGTCGTACCGGCGGGAGGAATGGCGCTCGACGGCAGCCGATGGATCCGCTGCCGCAAGAAGTTTTTCCTGCCCGTACGGCCTCTGAGCCGCTTGTTTCGCGGCAAGCTCTTAGACGGTTTGCGGCGGGCGTTCGAACACGGCGAGCTGGAACTCGACCGGCAGCTGGCCCCGCTGACGAAGCCCGAACGTTTTCACTCTTGGCTGCGAGAACTGAGAACAACCGAGTGGGTGGTCTACCTCAAGCCGCCCATGGCCGGACCCGAACAAGTGCTCAAGTATCTGGCTCGTTATACCCATCGCGTCGCCATCTCCAACGGTCGCTTGCGGTCTCTCCACGACGGCCGCCTGCGCTTGCGTTTTCGCAACGCGAAGAACAACCACCGTATCGAGACGATGACGCTCGACGCGGTCGAGTTCCTGCGGCGCTTTCTGCTGCACGTGCTGCCGAGGGGTTTTGTCAAGATCCGCTACTACGGTTTCTTGGCTCATCGCAGACGCGCGGCGGGCTTGGCCCGCTGCCGGGAACTCCTCCAGGCGTCCGCGACGAGGGAAGTTTCCCCTGCCTTGTTGAGCAAGGAGCAACGGCGAGCCGTGGAGCGCCGCTGCCCGCTGTGCGGCGAGGGAAGGCTGCGCGTGGTCGCATGGCTTTCGGCGCTGGAACTGGCGCTACGCGCCGGGGACATGGCCCTGCCCGAGGCTATCGACTCCTCATGACCCCTCACCGTCTTTTCGCCAACGCAACGCTGCGACGCGCCGTCGCCAGGGGGTGCTTCGCACTCCTGCGCCTGGGTCTTTCCGCGGAGCTGATTCGCCCGCCTGCGAGGACTTCGCGGCTTCCATACATCAAAGCAATCCGGGCGATCCAAGCCACGTTCTACTCCCGAAAGGTCCTACTCCTCCTGCCCAACGACCAAGCCAATCCCTACAATCCACATAGCCGATCCTGAGCCCGGCATCCTCCAACAACCCCTATCGACAATGCGGCGGCCCACGCTGCCACTGCCTCTCTCCACCGCCCTTCGCCCGCCGCACGGTCGATACGGTCCTAAGGTGTTACCAACACCTAAGGCTTTGGGGTAGAATCGGATCGACGAGATCGGCCAGATCATCTCCCACTACTGCATCACCGGCAGGCTTGGTGAAGGTAGGATGGGTGCCGTTTGCAAGGCCGAGGACCTGAAATTGGAACGGCTCGTCGCAGGCGAGACGTAGTATCATGCCTGTGGAACGCCAGTACCTATGCCCGAAACCAAGCGCAAGCTCGCAGCGATCTTGAGCGCCGATGTGGTCGGTTACAGCCGACTGATGGGAGCGGACGAAGAGGCGACAGTCTCCGCGCTCAGCGACTGCCGAGCGATATTCAAGACCAGGATCGCAGAACACCATGGTCGCGTCGTGGACACTGCTGGTGATAGCGTGCTCGCGGAGTTTCCCAGTGTGGTGGAGGCAGTGCGGACGGCCATTGAGGTGCAGGACGCCTTGGCCCGGCGAAACCAGGTTCTGTCCGAGGACCGACGGATGCTGTTTCGCATCGGTGTCAACCTCGACGACGTGATAGAGCATGCCGACGGCTCGATCTACGGTGGCGGCGTCAATGTGGCGGCGCGGCTGGAAGCCCTGGCTGATCCCGGCGGCACTTGTGTGTCGGCTTCCGCGTTCGAGCGGGTCAAGGGCAAGCTCGACCAAGGGTTCGAGTCGATGGGAACACACGATGTAAAGAACATCGTAGAGCCGGTCCAGGTCTTTCGCGTCACGCCGTCTGCCGGTTTCAGGGGCGCTCATGTGCCGACTCACAAAACGTCCCTGAAACGGACCCCAGCCCGGCATACTTCCCCGGCCGTTCTAGGGCTCGCCGCAGCAGCACTAGTCACGGTGGCTGCCGTCACCTGGTGGTTGACGCGCTCAACCCAGCAACCACCACCCCGGTACAAGCTGACCGAACTCACAAAGGATGCCGGCCTGACGACAGACCCGGCGCTGTCTCCTGATGGAACGTTTGTCGCCTACGCCTCCGACCGCGGTGGCAAAGGAAATCTTGACATCTGGACCCAGCCCGTCGTCGGCGGCCAACCGATTCAACTGACAAGCAACGAAGCCAACGACTACCAGCCTTCCTACTCCGGAGATGGCAGCCAGATCGCCTTTCGCTCTGACCGGGATGGTGGCGGGATCTATTTGGTCTCCGCGACGGGCGGCGACGCGCGACTACTGGCAAAAGGGGGCAATTTGCCCACTGATGGGTATTCACTTGACTCAGGTATTTTGAAATAGCCCCTACATGTTGTGGTTGTCCGTAGCATGTGTTGCGGTGCCTCCGACCAGCGACTTGTAGGGCACCGGTTGGACGGCGACGGCCTGCTGCACCAGGCGGTAGAAGAGCTTGCCTCGACTTCTGGACTTGCGGCGGTTGAAGCGGAAGGTGAATTCGTCGAGGTAGGAGTCGAGATGCTCGTGGCTGACGGCTCCTTGATGCGTACCCAGTATCCAGCGCTTCAGCAACGACACCACGCGATGAACGCGGGGGAGCAGTTCCGAGGCCCGCGCCGGTTGCCCGTCCAGGTAGCTCACCTCGTGGCGATAGCCGTCGCTTTCGAGTGGCCCGTAACCCAGCCAACCGTCGGTGTGGACCACGCTGCCGGGTTCGACCGACTCGCCAACGAAGGCCATCAAGCTGTCCCCGGAGGCGTTCGGAATCGTGCGCATCCGAATTCGTCCGATGCCTGCGCCATCTTCCTCGGCCGCTACTGCAATCAGCGCTTTCGCGTCGGTTTGGCGGCCCCGCACGCCCTCCTCCAGGGCTCCTAAGTAGGTCTCGTCAACCTCAACGCGCCCGCTGAGCCGGTCGCGTCCGGGCCGTACCATAGCGCGCCGGAGCTTGTGCAACCAAGTCCAGGCCGTCTTGTAGCTGCCCAGGCCCAACGCTCGTTGCAATCCCAGTGCGCTGGCCCCGTTCTTCTGGCTGGTGAGCCACCACATGGCTCGAAACCAGCTCTGGAGCGGTTTGCGGGTGTCTTGAAATAAGCAGCACCGTGCGTACCGCCCAGGTTTTGTCATGCCCGCATCGCGGACAACGAAAACCCTCCGGCCAGCGGAGTTGACACAGATACTCCCGACAGGCCTGCTCGTTGGCGAAACGCGCCTCGACCTCGGCCAGATTCCGCGGATAATCTTCCATTTTCCAAGATCCTACATCTTGTGGTCACCTGAGTCAAGTGAATACCCATCTGCCCACTTTCTCCCCCGACAGCCGGTGGGTGGCGTACAGCGTCGGACGTACTGGTCTATCGTGCCACATTTATGTCGCACCCGTCGCGGGAGGACCATCAGGGCAGGTCGAGATCGACCTCCCTTGGTCTAGCGCGCCTGTCTGGTCACCTTCAGCAAAAGAACTGCTGTTTCTCGGAGCCGACAAGACCGTCGTCTATGCAGCTACGGAAGCGACCCTGTGGGTTGCTCCGTTTGAGGGCGGCAAAGCTGTCAAAACGGGCCTCTTTGACGTGTTCGATTCTGGCGAACTCGAGTATCCCGGCGAGACTTCTTTCAGTTATGCGTGGAGTCTCGACGGACGCCATCTGGTGTTTACTGCATCGTTTGGCGACAGTGTGAACCTGTGGCGGATTCCAATATCCGGTACGACCTGGCAGATCGCCGGTGAGCCTCAACAACTGACGGGAGGGAGACAAGACGGCCGGCCTTCGGTGTCGAGGGGTGGACTCCTGGCGTACTCGCGGCTAACGATAGACTTTGACATCTGGGGCGTGGAGATCGATGCCAATCGGGGAGAAAAGAGAGGCGAGCCAACGAGAGTAACTCAAGGTACTGCCCGGGATCAGTTCGCATCGGTCGATGCTGATGGGAGCACTCTCGTTTTCATGTCTGACAGGTCGGGAAACTGGGACGTTTGGGTGAAAGACCTAAACAGCGCGAAGGAGCCACGACAACTGACCTTCACCCCAGAGCGCGAGTGGCGTGCGTTGATCTCCCCGGACGGGTCAACAGCGGCGTTCGCTCGCGGACCCTACGGAAAGGCTGAGGTTTATATCCTGCCGGTGACAGGAGGAGTCGAAAAGAAGGTCGCGGATGACGCAATCAGCATCTACGGCTGGTCATCCGACAGCAAGAAGGTGCTCTACGCTAGCGGTGTGTCAAGGGCGGAGTAAAATTGGACCACTTCGGCGGAGCAAAAGTAGACCAGTTGGTGAAGGGCTAGCGGTTTTCGTGGGACGGCTGGAACGGAGCCTGAGGTCGCCCTTTAGGGCGGCCCAGGCGTAGTGGAAGCCGTCTCACGAAAACCGTGCGAGCGGCCGGTGGGTCAGTCCGAAGAGTGAGCCCGCTTCTTCTTGCTCTGGGTGAGGCGGAAGCTTTCGCCGTTCATCTCCAGAATATGAACGTGGTGCGTGAGCCGATCCAGCAAGGCGCCCGTCAGCCGCTCGGAGCCAAAGACCTCTGTCCATTCGTTGAACGGCAGGTTTGAGGTGACCAGCGTCGAACCCTGTTCATAGCGCTGGGAAAACACTTCGAACAATAACTCCGCTCCGGTCTTCGACAACGGCACGTAGCCCAGTTCATCGACGATCAGCAGATCCTGCTTGGCCAACTGCTTTTGACACCGCAGCAAGCGCCGTTCATCTCGGGCTTCGAGCAGCTCATTGACCAGTGCCGCCGCTGTTGTGAAGCGTGTTCGATAGCCGCGCTGACAAGCCGCCAGTCCCAACGCCAAGCCGATGTGCGTCTTGCCCGTGCCGGAATTACCCAGTGCCAGCACGTTTTCGCGGCGGTCGATGAACTCGCAGCGCGCCAGTTCCAACACCAGCTTCTTGTTCAACGCCGGCAGGGACAGGAAGTCGAAAGTGTCCAGACTCTTGGTCACGGGAAACTTCGCGGCCTTGATGCGACGCTCGGCGGCCCGCTGTTCACGGTCGAGCAGTTCCAGTTCGCAGAGTTGTTGCAGGAAGCTCCTCGAGTCCAGGCTCTCGGCGGCGCATTGCCGCGCCAGCTTGTCGTACTCTCGCAGGAAGGTGGGCAGCCGCAACGCTTTCAAATGCGCTTCGAGCAGAAGTTTCGATCTCGCCATCATCCCCCTCCTTGCGCCAGCAGCGCCAGATAGTCCGCGGCGGAGGTTTGCTCCACTTGGGCTGCCGGCAGATGCGGATACTTCGTCAGGTCCAAGCGCGGCGGCCGTTGCTCGATGCGGCACAGCACCAAGTGCCTGACAGCATCCAAGCCGATCGCTCCCAACTCGCAGGCTTGGCGCACCGCCGCGGCAACGTGCTCGAATCGGAAGTCCTCCAGCAATCGCAATACCTGCACGTACTCGCGCTTGCCCGGCTTGCCCAACCGCGCTTCGAGTAAACGTCTCAAGCACGCGAACTGTTCGGGCAGTTCCCAGCCCGCCAGTGGGGCCGCTTGATCGAGCGCGTTGGTCTTGCGTTCCAGCAGCGCCAGGTAATGCAGCGGATCGAAGATCAACTCTTCGCGTTCGTAACTGCGCCGGTGGCGCGCGATCTCTTCACTGCCACAACAGATCACGATTTCATCGACGTAGCCTTTCAGCAACACCTGGCGATGTCCGTAGCGTGTGGGTACCGAGTAGTCGTTGGTGCGATAGCGCACCAATGACAGCGATGTAACCCGCGTGGTGCGTTTGTCGCAGGCGTCATAGGGCGTGGGCGGCAAGGGCAGCAATGCTTGGCGGTCACGCTCGCAACGTTCATCAATCGTTTCGGTATGCCGCCGCAAGCGCCGCTCACGATTGTTGAGGCACTGGGCTTCGAGCTTCTGGTTGAACGCTTCCCAGCTTGGAAACCTCGGGATCGGCACCATGAAATTCCGCCGTGCATAACCGACCAGCCCTTCCACCTTTCCTTTGTCGTTGCCCTTGCCCGGCCGCCCGAAACGATCGGCGAATAAATAGTGCGACTGCAACTCGCTGAACACCCTGGTCCGCTTGCGCCTGCCGTCGCCCAGGATCCTCGCCACCGCCAAGGTCGTGTTGTCGTAGAGGATGCTGCGTGGCACGCCGCCGAAGTACCGGAACGCTGCGTTGTGCCCTTCGCAAAAGGCTTCCGTCGTCTCGGCGGGGAAAGCTTTTACGAAAGCGTCATCGCTGTGCGGCAGATCGACAACCAAGTAGTGCGCCTTGCGCTGTACGCCGTCAATGACCACCAGTGCTTCGCCGAAGTCGGCCTGGGCATCGCCCGGCGGATGCACCAGCGGCACGAACATCTCTTGCCCGCCCAGCTTCTTGTCGCGAACGTAATCCTTGACGATCGTATAGCCGCCGGTGAAATCGTACTCGTCGCGCAAGCGGTCGAAGATGCGTTTCGCAGTGTGGCGTTGCTTCTTCAGGCGTTCCTGATCGTCGATGAGGAGCTGATCGACGATTCCGGCGAAGGGATCCAGCTTCGGTCTCCTCGCTGGTTGGCGCCGCCGATAGCCTGGTGGAGTGGCGTAGCGCAACATCTTGCGCACCGTCCCTCGCGCCAAGTCAAACCGTTTGGCGGCCTCGCGTTCACTCAGACCTTCGACAAAGACACTGCGCCGTACTTGAGCGTATAGCTCCACGCGATACATCCCTCTCGTGTCCCACAAACACCACAGGAATGTTCGCTGGACCACTCGGGCGGTCTACTTTTACTCCGCCCAAAAGCGGCTTCGAATCGCCGCTCTATGGTCTAGTTTCGCTCCGCCGTTCTCAGGTGAGCCTGTTCGTCCTTCGGTGGTCGACATCGAAACCGGCCAGATCACGCACCTTCTTCCTCAGCCGGAATACCCGCTTCACAATTCCCAGTACTCGCCTGATGATCGCTGGCTCTCCTTCACGGTGGTAAAGGGACCTGAGGACGAGCCCATCTACATCGCACCGCTTCGCGAAGAGTCCGTCGCCGAGCAGAGCGAATGGATTCAGATAACGAAAGGTCCCCTAGCTGCTGTGGGTGGTCGTAACTGGTGGTCCCCTGATGGTCAGATGCTTTATTTCCTGGCTGGTGTAGAGGGATCTCGGCGCATCTGGGCGCAGCCACTTGACCCAGAGACGAAAGAACCCCGGGGGTCGCCCTTCGAGGCTCTGACGTTTCCGGGGCCGCGTTTCCAGTTGTTCGTGCTCTCGGGGTACGGACTGGCCGCGGATAGGCTCTACCAAGCAGTGCAAGAAACCAACGGCAATATCTGGCTGGCCGAGCCGGTGGAGGCGAGCGCACGGTCTTCGTATCGCTAAGGTCGCGGTGAGAATCAGAGGCGGAAGCCCACGCCTCCGGCACAGAAGTGCACTATTACGAAGTGATCGACGAGAACCACCGACGTTGAGAGGCATCGTGGTCACTTGCGGATGAGGTAACCACTCGAAGGCTGACTGAGTGATCGGCACCCACTGGGTCGTCGGAGATGGTGCGACGAGTTCCACGACCGCGAGAGGGGTGAAGCCCCTAAGACAAAGCAGATAGCCCCCGTCCGCGCGGATGTCTGGTAGGCAGGAGCCGCATTTTTCCAGTCGGTGTGTTTGCTATCCTTCGGCCGGTGTCCATCTGTGAGCGGCTACTTTGTTTGATGACTGTCCGGAGTGAGAGATCATAAGCTTATATGCAGGCCACGTTTATCGGAACCGGCGACGCGTTTTCGCGGAGATATGGCCACACCAGTGCGCTCATCGAAGCAGGAAAAATCTGCCTGATGGTCGATTTTGGTTATCTGACCCCAAGGCGTTTGGAACGGTATGGCCACGGCTTGGGCGAAATCACACATGTAGCGGTCAGCCATCTTCACGCCGATCATACGGGCGGACTCGAAGAACTGGCTTTTACATCGCGTTTTGTTCATCGTCGCAAGCCGACCCTTCTGTTGCCTCAAGGTCTCGGTAACCAGCTCTGGGAATCCAGTTTGCGAGGAGGCCTTGAGTGGGTTTTGGACGACCGGGGCGAGGCGATGCACTGCACTTTAGAACACTATTTTCAATGCGTTCATCTCGATGCGGGTTGGTCCGATCTCGGTCCATTTTGGATCAGAGCCTTCCGCACCGAGCACGTCCCAGGGAAGGACTCGTGGGGGTTCATAGTCCGCGACAAGGCGACAAACAGCCAGATGATTTTTGGATGCGATACGCGCACACGTCAGCCGGAGCTTCTCCAGGAGCCGCTACACGAGGACTTCGCCCGTGGACCTATCTTCCACGACTGCCAGCTCTCTAAGGGAGGTGCGTCGTCCGTCCACATCTGCCTCCCTGACATCAGCTATCCCTCGGCGGTCCAGGAGCGCATCGTACTGGTCCACTACGACGACCACATCGAAGAGCATCTTCCTGCCATCCGAGATGCCGGCCTCAAAGTGGCTTTTCCTGGAGATGTAATCCGTTTGCCAGATTGGCAGTCTTGTCTGGCTAAGTGAACTGGGTGTGAGGCGACGATCTCAAACTTCGTCCCGGGCGAGACTGCGCCCTAACATGTGCTTTTGAACTCTCGACGGCGATCGCTCCGTTTGGGCTATCAGCGGGAATTGTCGCTGATGGCGGACGTCGACGAGCTATACGTCCTCAGGTGGCCCGCCTCAATGATGGCCGCCCAGTATGTGAAGTACGACCCAGAGGCCCAGCGCTACTGAATGCAGCGCCGTCGGGTCACGCCCGGAGCACTGCTGTCCAAATTAGCTCGCACAGCAGCTATTCTCGACGCGTAAATTGTTGATTTTGCTGACCGCAGAGGGTCGAGGGCAAAACCAGGTTCCCTATAGCCACCGATGCTGTCCAAGATGCTCAGGCCGGTTCAGCCGACCCCGTTAGCCCCAAAGGTACCCCAAAAGGGCCGTTTGGAGCGGTTTCCGTGACCCGACGGCCCGCTCTGCTCACTAGGAGTGTGTCCGAGTATTAGCATCTCGATCTATATGTAGTATTGAGAGTGAATACAAACTACAAGATACGGTATCCTTCGAAGTCATTTTTTGAATACTCGGACACACTCCTAGACGGGGCGCGGTATGCTGTCCAAGTCAGTTTTCCATAAAGCTAATTTGGACAAGAGTGGGTCGACCCAGGCGATTCGCGCTCCGATCGAAGAGATTCGTATTGTAGAGAACTAGTGCGAAAAGTTCCGTGACCGCGACCAGGACTAAACCCCCCGAAACGAACTACTTAGAGCTTGGCCGCGGGATAGCTAATGATATATCGCCTTCGCACTAGCTATCTGCGTCTTCGGTTCGTAACATACTCCAACCAAGCCACTTAGCATGATTTCTCCGGCTGGGGAATGGAAAGGCCCGCTTCTCGTCCATTGGCTCGACGAGCGTGGAGCCCTGCCCTGGGGAAGCGTTAACTGAGTTAACGGCGTCACCTTGGACCAGGTGGACTCGCTGCCGATCGTTCGCGGGACCGCTGTCGCCGGGGAGGTTGGAGTGGACCCCTGAGGCGAGGCCAAGAAATAAGGGACGTGTTGCGGTTGAGTGAAAAAGCATAGCGTATCCCCACCGCCCACTAGAACGCAATGATTCCGGGCGGCTCGCCTGATTGCGCAAAACGAATACTCCACGGGCCACAGCGACCTCGACACCACCCGCCAATACCTCACCCCGGACGAAACCGACATCCCAATCACTCACAGTGAATGCGGCCTTTCGGCACACGCACACGCATTTTCCGAGACCCACGCATCACGAAAAATCCGCGCCCTCAGGTCTCGAATTCTGCATACCTCGGGTCTCGAATTCTGCGCGCCAAATCCGAGACCCACGAAGTAGTCGCGAGACGCTGCCACTGATTCGCGACGACACGAAAACGGACACCAACAGGAGCCCTTTTTTCGTCGCGCCACCAGCCGCCCCCAAACGCAAAACGGGCGCCAGGCCATCCCAAGCCTGACGCCCGCATCAGCGCCTCTCAGCGCTGGCTATGATCAGTCACCACATTCTAGCACCATCACCCCCAACGCCGAAACTACCCCATCCCGCCCAGCCCGCGAACGCTACCGAAGCGGCGCGCCAATGCCGGAAACACGCCTGGGCCGACTAGAATGTTTCCCTGGCCCTGGGGAAGCGTTAATCGAATTAACGGTGGCACCCTGGACCAGGTGCGCTCGCTGCCAATCGTTCGCTGGACCGCTGTCGCCGGGACCGGTCTCCGTAGCGCCCACTGACGGAGGTGACGTGCAGGGTTCACCGCGAGAAGACGTGGTATTCGCGGCGGCGCGGGTGTATACTGTGACCGTGCCAAGGCCAAAATGGATATCCTGGATGAGAGGTCATGTCACGAGCAGAGTCTGCAGGTCCATCACTCTCTTTCTGGTTACTCTCTGCGTCCTTGCACCGTTCGTGTGGGGACAGAAGCCTCAGGCGAGCGACTATTCGCAGGCCGAGTACAAAGTCAGATCGTCGCGAGGTCACCTCGTTGAGATGCGCGACGGAGTTCGTCTCTCGGTCGATATCTACGAGCCTGACGCCAAGGGCCGGTTCCCGGCCATTCTCAGCCACACTCCCTACGACAACCTCGGCGGGGGCTTAACCAAGCGCGCGCGCTGGTTTGCGGAACGAGGCTATGTGGTTGTTCTCTCTGACGTCCGAGGCCGCTATGACTCGGAGGGCACGTGGGATCCCTTCACGGACAAGCACAAGACTGATGGCTACGATCTCGTGGAATGGATTGCGACGCAATCCTGGTGCAACGGGAATGTCGGCATGATCGGCGGCTCCTACGGAGGCTGGACGCAATGGTGGACCGCATCGCAAGCTCCGCCACACTTGAAGGCGATTGCCCCGCAAGTAGCGCCACCTTCGAGCGGGCTTCTCAATATTCCCTACCAGAACGGCATCTTGATCAGCTACATGATCGACTGGATGGCCGGCATGGCGGGGCGGACAGCACAAGTCGTGGGCGAGGGTCCCTATTGGGGACACACCCAGCAACGAACCGAGAACATGAACCATGTTCCGCAGGCGGAGATCGCCGAAATCATGGGCGTGCACAATGCGCCGTGGTTTCAGAAATGGATCCACAACAAAACGGAGAATGACTACTGGGCGCGCAACGCTTACGACAGCTACGACAAGATTCGTGTTCCCTCTCTCAACTTCACGGGCTGGTTCGACGCCAACTATCCTGGTTCGCCTCAGAACTATCAAGGAATGAGGGCCAAGGGAGGATCGCCTGAAGCCAGACAACCGAAGCTGATCATCGGCCCATGGCCTCATGGAATCAACCGCGATCGCGAACTCGAGGGAATCGACTACGGCTCTGACTCGCTCATTGACCTTGATGGCCTAATCTGTCGCTGGTTTGATTACTGGCTCAAAGGTATTCAGAACGGCATCATGAACGGACCTCCGGTGCACGTCTTTGTGATGGGAGAGAATCAATGGCACGCAGAGCGGGATTGGCCGCTGCCTCAGACGCAGTGGACGAAGTACTACTTCTCCAGCGATGGCCATGCCAACTCCTTGGATGGCGACGGTATCCTCGGTACGAACCCTTCGAGTGGCAAGCCGTACGATGCCTATCGGTACGATCCTGCAACTCCTACTCCCAGCCCTTTCACCGGCGGCCACATAGATGGCCCGGTAGACACACGAGAGGCAGCTGCTGGGGATGAAGTGCTTGTGTACACGACACCGCCGCTGGAAGAGCCAATCGAGGTCACCGGACCTATTTCGGCGAAGCTCTACGCCTCAACCTCGGCCCGGGACACCGATTGGATGGTGAGACTTGTTGACGTTTATCCAGATGGCCGTGCCATCTTACTTTGTGATGGCGTCATGCGAGCTCGCTACCGCGATCCGGAAAATCATGGTGCTTTTCGCGCTGACCGGCTGAGCGAGATTGTTCCAGACCAGGTTCATGATTACACCATCGAGTTCTGGAGAGGCACCGCGAATCTATTCCAGACTGGTCATCGCATTCGAGTCGAGATCTCGAGCAGCTACTTCCCGTACTATCTCCCTAACCTCAACACGGGGTCCGACAACAACGCGCTTGCGACGAAGAAGGTCGTCGCGGAGCAAAAGATTTATCACTCAACCGAGTATCCGTCTCACGTGGTGTTGCCGGTGATTCCGCCTCGGTAAGACATAATTAGGAACTCTTTGTATTCACAAGGATGGCATTGTCAAGTTAACAATGCCGCCGATACAGTTCTAATGTGTTAATATGTTCTCGTCATCTATGCTGCTGCGGTACAATTCCATCAGGTTGGAGCTGGTCACGCAAGGAGGCAACCAGACAGAGACGAGAGGAGCGGAGACGCTTACGAGGAAGGATCGCGTCAAGCGGTGTAGCGTCTACATGCCCGAGCGCCATTGAGTGGTTACCATTGCTCGGACGGCCCTGGCAGTATCGACCGGACCGCCTCTTCCCGCTCGGCGTTAACTGAGTTAACGATGGCACATTGCAGTAGGTGGACTCGCTGGCAACCGTTCGCTGGCCGCTGTCGCCATGGAGAGGTTCCGGCGCTTCTGCTGGCAAAGGTTATGCGCAAGGGGGCAGCGCGGAAAGACGTGGTATTCGGGGCAGCGCGGTTGTATACTGTCGCCGTACGAGGGCCACAATGGAAATCCTGGTTTAGATAGGAAATCTGAGCGTTGAGAAAGGAGGGTCGGAGGGGTGTGCGACCCATCGGCTGAGCAGCAGCAAGACGGGCTCACCGGACGACAAGAACAGGCCATGGGAACCCTTCGATGCCGTCGTGGCCTGCCTTACGAGGCAAAGTCGTTGCATGCAGGAGAAGAGAGGGAGTACCATGTTGGAGTCGGAGTTCCAAATTGGGAATTCTGGTTGAGAACACGCCCGAGAGGTCTCCGGTCCCGCGTAACCGAAGCAGCCGGTCAAACGAAGAACTACCCAGGAACCCAGGAATCCAGGAAGCAGGACACGTGCCCAACGCAGCCGATTTCCTTGAACTCTCCGAACTGCCCACGGTAAATCCGTTGCCGGTTTTGCTCTGCGACGGCGACGGTCAGGTCCTTTACCGAAATCCCGCGGCCACCGCATTCCCAGAGCGGTTCCCTCCGGACATCGACCGGATTGAGCAGGTCTGTCCCGAGAATTTCAGGGAAGTGATCGCGGGCGTACTGGCCTCGGGTGAAGCTCTCAAGGACCAACTCTGGGAAGTCCACGGCCGAACCCTCTCGGTCACCTACCAGCCGCTCAAAAAGAAGAGAGAGATCTTCGTCATCATGGTGGACGAGACCGAGCGGGTCGAGGCGATGCGAAAGGCGCAAGCCTACGCAGCCGATCTCGAAGAGGCGTACCGCAGCCTGCGAGACACTCAGGCGCAGCTGATCCAGTCAGCGAAGATGGCCGCTCTCGGCCTTCTCGTTTCCGGAATCGCTCACGAGTTGAACTCGCCGCTTGGCGCCCTAACCGCGAACAACGACACCCAGAGCCGATGTCTGACTAGGATCGCCGGAGCGCTGGCGAAATTGGGACCCGGCCCCCCGGGCGAGCAAGTCCGCGAAGCAACGCGGCTGACCAAGGTGTCGCAGGACCTGGAAGCGGCCAACCGGACCGGACTTGAGCGGATCTCCAGCCTGCTAAAGAACTTGCGCAGCTTCGCTCGGCTCGACCGGGCGCCTCACGACGATGTCGACCTCCACGAAGGGCTCGACAGCGTTCTCACGCTGCTGGCGCACAAGCTTAAGCACGGTATTGAAGTACGCCGCCAATACCGACTCGCCGAGCACGTGCGATGCTCTCCCGGTCAGATCAATCAAGTGTTCATGAACCTTCTCATGAACGCCGCTCAAGCGATCCCGCAAAAAGGCGTGATCGACATCCGGACCTATGTTCAGGACGGTTTTGCCGTCGTTGAGATCGCGGATGATGGCAAAGGGATTCCGGAGGAGGACCTGGAGCGGATCTTTGACCCAGGCTTCACAACCCAGGGGGTCGGCGTGGGAACAGGCCTGGGGCTTCCCGTTGCCTACCGTGTGGTCATGGAGCATGGCGGCCGCATTGAAGTCAGCAGTAAACTAGGAAAGGGATCGACATTCCGGGTGGTCTTGCCTTTCCAGCCACCGCGGGACACCATCTGATCTCCTCGGCGGCAGCGGAGTTTCGTAACCTCTCAGATCTTTGGACGAACTACTCAATGGAGGTCACTGTGCGGCTGGCCTAGAGCTCCGCACTAAGAATGCTTATGAACTATACGAAGCTACTTCTCACTACCACGGCGCTGCTGGCGCTGGCCATCGGGGCCATGGCCTCGGAGACGATGCGGCTACCCAAGGGAACCGCGACGGGCGAGAGCGGGCCTCACGGCTGTCCAGTATTCGTCGCGGACGTAAAAGTAGAGGCGGTAAGCAAGCCTCTGGAACAATTGAGCGTCACCGAGCAGGGACGGAAGAGTACTCTCAAGGCTGACGGAGAGACGAAGTTCCGTATCCCCGGCGTGGATGCGAAGCAAAGCGGACTCGGCGAGGTTCATGCCGGAGATCTCGCAAAAAAGGGGCCCGTCTGCTAACAGACGTTGATGGAGCGGGCTGAACGGCGCTTCGCCCCACCTTCTGCTGCACTGGCACGAAGAGTTCCGCGACAGCGGGCAACTGGTTTCAGTCGTTGGACACGATGAGGTTCAGAGAGCCAGAATGGGAATGTGACCCCAGATCCTACTGGCCGGTGTGTTCGAATCGATCCTCGTGACTTCATCAACCCGCCATTCATCGCATGCCCGAAGTGCGGGCAGAGCGAGTATGGCGTCCTATCGATCTCCGACGACGGCTACTTACGCAGATGCCGCACATGCTGGTTCGCTGCGCGTGCTGATCTGCCTCCTATTCGAAAGAGCTTAATCTACCTGGATCAGTTCGCGATCAGTAACCTGATGTTCGCGGACCCGAAAACGGCTGTGGAGCGGGGGCTGAACAAGACCGTCATTCCGTTCTGGCATCTACTGTTCGACAAGCTCAAATGCCTGCTGGCTCTACAGCTGGTAGTGTGCCCACAGTCATCAGCACACGACCGCGAGTCGGTTCTGTCACGGCATCACCGCTCGCTGAAAGGGACCTTCGAAGCTCTGTCGCTCGGCGTGTCTTTCTACGACTTTGAAACGATCAAACGGTTTCAACTCAGTGAGCATTTGCGAAACTGGCTGCGAGGGCAGCCGGACCGATTCTCCGAAATCGAAGCCCGCAGGGTGCTACACAGGGATCCTCACGTATGGACCGATCGTCTTCTGATTACAGTTAACCTCGGGCAGATTCCAGGATACCTTGAGGCGGTTAGGGCCGAACGGGAGGCGGCCCACGAAGCACTCAGCGGTGTGTTCCAACGGTGGAAGGAGAATCCCGATGTCACCTGGGAGCAATGGTTTGACGAGGAGGCCCTTGTTTATGGGCCATCGGTTCTCAAGGCTTACCTGCGGGACTTGGCGAAGTTTCGCGAGGTCCGCGAGGGGAGGCGTCCTCTGTCCGAGAATGATGTCTTCCCAACGGAAAGCCAGATACTGGTGACCTCCTTGTTGCAGGAGATCCGAGATGCTGACACCACAGAGGAACAGGTGATACAGAAACTCCTAGCATTTCTGCGTTCGCCCAGCCTGAAATCCGTGCCGTTCAACCGGATCAGTGCAGCACTATATGCCTCGTTGGCCAGAAAAGCTCCGCACCAGAACAAGTTGCCTACGAAGGGTTTCTTCACCGATGTGGATGTGATCTCCTGTCTCCTGCCGTACTGCGATGCGATGTTCCTCGATGTTGAGTGTTGGAGCTACCTGTCCGAGTTGAAACGGTCCGGGAAACTGTCATACGATGCTCGCGTGTTTTCGCTCCGAACCAAGAACGAGTTCGCTGATTACCTTGATGGGCTGTCCGCAAGGGCATCCCTGGAGCACCGTCGCCTCGTCCGTGAGATTTACAACGTGTGAATCGTGATGGCTTGTGTATTCTTCCACGATGGGAAGTGGTGGGAGGCCTGTGGACCTATCTCCGGGATTCCTGCGTGACCGACTACCCCAGTGTCGTCAGGCCGGATCAGCGTTAAACGAATTAACGGCGTCACCTTGGAACAGGTGGACTCGCTGCCGATCGTTCGCTGGACCGCTGTCGCCATGGAGAGGTCTCGTCGTCGCTCAAGACTCCGCTTGTTGAAGCTCTTCCCAGGTCGTCGGCTTCCAGGCGCGCGCCAACCATTGGGCTTGGTCGATCTGCTAGGGCGCTATCCTGCCGGTGAGACTGTCTTGGGATGCGGCCCCTCTTGCCCCCTGACCACGCTAGAATGTTGGGCGAAAGGGCGTGAACGATAGCTACCGAGAAATAATTTCCCATTGAGCAATCAGGCATGAGAGCCCCCCGCAATCCGTCGCCGGGCTGGCCCAAATCGAGTCCCCTCAGGCGGCTAGCGAGAATCTTGGCGGATAGCGAGTGCGAACGGTTGTTGGACGAAGCCGCTGGCGCGGCAGAGGTGAAGGGGAGGCCGGCGAGTGGGGAAGGATTGAAACTTTGTTGAGGTAGAGGAATAATGAGCGACCGAGAGGAGGTCGTTCATGACCAAGCTACGTCAGAAGATGATCCAAGACCTGCGGCTGCGCAGCTATTCGCCGCAGACGATTCGGAGTTATACCAAGGCCGTCGAGGATCTCGCCCGCTACTTCGGCAAGTCGCCGGAGCAACTGGGCCCGAAGCAGATTCGCGAGTATCAGCTTGACTTGATCGAGCGGCGTAAGCTGGCCGGTGCGACGTTCGGGGTGCGCACGGCGGGGCTGAAGTTCTTCTACAGCCAGACACTCGAGCGACCCTGGGTTGTCGAACGCATCGCACGGCCCAAGGTCCGGCGTCGCCTACCGGTCGTGCTGAGCCGTGAAGAAGTGACGGCGCTGTTGGACGCCGCGGTGAATCTGAAGCATCGCGCGATCCTCGCGACGCTCTACGGAGCCGGGTTGCGTCTCGACGAAGTGTTGCAACTCGAAGCGGGGGACATTGACTCGCAGCGGATGGTGATCCTGGTGCGCCGCGGCAAAGGAGAGAAGCCACGCCAGGTGATGTTGTCTCCCAAGCTACTGGAGTTGCTGCGTCTGTACTGGCGCTGGGCGAAGCCGAACGAGTTGCTGTTTCCCGACCGTATCCACGGCGCCCAGCTGCGGCCCTCGGGGGTACGGCAGATCTGCCAAAAGCTTGGTCGCCAGGCAGGCATCCGCAAACCGGTGAGCCCGCACGTGCTGCGGCATTCCTTTGCCACGCACTTGCTGGAAGCGGGGACGGATCTGCGCACCATCCAGGTCTTGCTGGGGCACGTCAGTCTCAAGACGACGGCGCGCTATCTGCATGTCTCGGAATTGCGCCTGCGCACGACGCAGAGCCCACTCGAAGCACTCGAGATTCGCGAAGCGCTCACCGACGACGGGGACCGGCGCCGGCGATGAGCCGGCATCGGCTGGAAGTGGCCGATGTCATTCGCCAACACGAAGGGGAGTTGCTCGAGCGCTGGGGACACCGCCTCTCCGCTCGTCAACGCAAGGCCCTTCGCGACATCGGTTCGTGTCGCAGCGCCGCCCAGGGCGCTCACATCGAACAGTGCGATTCTTGCTCGCAGGAACGGATCGCGTACAACTCGTGCTCGAACCGGCACTGTCCGAAGTGCCAGTCGGCGGCGCGTGACCGCTGGCTGGGGGCACGGGCGCAGGAACTACTTCCGGTGCACTACTGCCATGTTGTGTTCACCGTGCCAGGGGCCCTGGCAATGTTGGCCCTCCAGAATCAGCGACTCTTCTACCGTCTGCTGTTCGAGGCGGCCTCTCAAAGCTTGCAACAACTCGCTCGCGACCCCAAGCGTTTGGGCGCCCAGATCGGCTTCTTCGCCGTATTGCATACCTGGAACCAGATACTGCTGCCTCATCCGCACCTGCACTGCGTCGTGCCGGCGGGAGGGATGGCGCTCGACGGCAGCCGATGGATCCGCTGCCGCAAGAAGTTTTTCCTGCCCGTACGGCCTCTGAGCCGCTTGTTTCGCGGCAAGCTCTTAGACGGTTTGCGGCGGGCGTTCGAACACGGCGAGCTGGAACTCGACCGGCAGCTGGCCCCGCTGACGAAGCCCGAACGTTTTCACTCTTGGCTGCGAAAACTGAGAACAACCGAGTGGGTGGTCTACGTCAAGCCGCCCATGGCCGGACCCGAACAGGTGCTCAAGTATCTGGCTCGTTATACCCATCGCGTCGCCATCTCTAACGGTCGCTTGCGCTCGCTCCATGACGGCCGCCTGCGCTTGCGTTTTCGCAACGCCAAGAACAACCACCGCATCGAGACGATGACGCTCGACGCGGTCGAGTTTTTGCGGCGCTTCTTGCTGCATGTGCTGCCGCGTGGCTTCGTCAAGATCCGCTACTACGGTTTCTTGGCTCATCGCAGACGCGCGGTGGGCTTGGCCCGCTGCCGGGAACTCCTCCAGGCGTCCGCGACGAGGGAAGTTTCCCCTGCCTTGTTGAGCAAGGAGCAACGGCAAGCTGTGGAGCGCCGCTGCCCGCTCTGCCGCGAGGGAAGGCTGCGCGTGGTCGCATGGCTCTCGGCGCTGGAACTGGCGCTGCGCGCCGGGGCCATGGCCCTGCCCGAGGCTATCGACTCCTCATGACCCCTCACCGTCTCTTCGCCAACGCAACGCTGCGACGCGCCGTCGCCAGGGGGTGCTTCGCACTCCTGCGCCTGGGTCTTTCCGCGGAGCTGATTCGCCCGCCTGCGAGGACTTCGCGGCTTCCATACATCAAAGCAATCCGGGCGATCCAAGCCACGTTCTACTCCCGAAAGGTCCTACTCCTCCTGCCCAACGACCAAGCCAATCCCTACAATCCACATAGCCGGGCCTGAGCTCGGCTTCCTCCAACAACCCCTATCGACAATGCGGCGGCCCACCTTGCCACCGCCTCTCTCCACCCCCCTTCGCCCGCCGCACGGTCGATACGGTCCTAAGGTGTTACCACCATCTATCCTGCTGCGGTACAATTCCCTCAGGCTCGGTCGGGGCTATGATTGGCCAAACTATTTCGCACTACAAGATCACCGAGAAACTCGGCGAGGGCGGCATGGGTGTCGTCTACAAGGCTGAAGACACCAAGCTCAAGCGGCCGGTGGCGCTGAAGTTTCTTTCGCCTCATCTGCTCAGTGATGCGGACGCCAAGGCGCGCTTCATCCGCGAAGCCCAGGCGGCCGCCGCGCTGAATCACCCCAATATCTGCACGGTTCACGAGATTGATGAAGCCAACGGCCGAACCTTCATCGCCATGGCCTTCGTCGAGGGCGACAGCATCGATACGCGGATCGCGGCCGGGCCGCTGAAGCTCGATCTGGCGCTCGACATTGCTATCCAGGCGGCGAAAGGGCTCCAGGCCGCCCACGGCAAGAAGATTGTTCATCGCGACATCAAACCGGCCAACCTGATGATCGGTCCTGATGGCCTGGTCACGATCATGGACTTCGGACTGGCGCAGTTGGCGGACCGCTCGAAACTCACCCGTCTGGACGAAACGCTGGGCACGGTCACCTACATGTCGCCCGAGCAGACCCACGGCATGAAACTCGACCACCGCACCGATATCTGGTCGCTGGGCGTGGTGCTCTACGAGATGGTGACCGGACAGCGGGCCTTCCAAGGGCATTACGACCAGGCGATCGTCTACTCGATCACGAGCGAAGAGCCCGAGCCCATGACGGCCCTGCGCACGGCCGTTCCGATGGAGCTGGAACGGATCACCAGCAAGTGTTTGGTGAAGGATCGCGAGAAACGCTACCAGCACAGCGACGAGTTGCTGCTCGACCTGGAGACACTCAAGAAGAAACTGGAGTCGGGCAAATCGACCATTTTGCGAACGAGCCCGGTCGCAAGTGCCGGAGCGCCGCATAGCGCGCCCGGCGCGGCGGGGCCGGTCGCGGGCACTCAGGTACAGCAGGCAGTATCCCAGCAGGAACCGGCGGAAGCCTCCGAGCACCCGCTGGTAAAGTATCGGGTGATCGAAAACTTAGAGGAAGCCGATGACAGCGTTCTCTATCGCGCCGAGGACACTCAGCTTAAGCGTTTAGTTGAGGTGCGGGTTGTGCCGCAGTCCTCGGCCCAGCGGATTGCGCGCGTGCAACGGCACCAGCAAGCGGCGCTACTTGGGATCGCGGCGCTAGGCGTTCTTCTCGCCCTGATTTTCGCCTTTGATGGGTATTCACTTGACTCAGGTGACCACAAGATGTAGGATCTTGGGAAATGGAAGATTATCCGCGGAATCTGGCCGAGTGCGGGCATCAAGCTTCGGCCACGGCAGGCACAATATTTCAAGACACCCGCAAACCGCTCCAGAGCTGGTTTCGAGCCATGTGGTGGCTCACCAGCCAGAAGAACGGGGCCAGCGCACTGGGATTGCAACGAGCGTTGGGCCTGGGCAGCTACAAGACGGCCTGGACTTGGTTGCACAAGCTCCGGCGCGCTATGGTACGGCCCGGACGCGACCGGCTCAGCGGGCGCGTTGAGGTTGACGAGACCTACTTAGGAGCCCTGGAGGAGGGCGTGCGGGGCCGCCAAACCGACGCGAAAGCGCTGATTGCAGTAGCGGCCGAGGAAGATGGCGCAGGCATCGGACGAATTCGGATGCGCACGATTCCGAACGCCTCCGGGGACAGCTTGATGGCCTTCGTTGGCGAGTCGGTCGAACCCGGCAGCGTGGTCCACACCGACGGTTGGCTGGGTTACGGGCCACTCGAAAGCGACGGCTATCGCCACGAGGTGAGCTACCTGGACGGG
The DNA here is from genome assembly GCA_965238045.1 of Bryobacterales bacterium. GTDB lineage: Bacteria > Acidobacteriota > Terriglobia > Bryobacterales > UBA6623 > CBDEGU01. The sequence continues at coordinate 600,618 of CBDEGU010000010.1, forward strand.
CAACCGGCGCGGGCCTCGGAACTGCTCCCCCGCGTTCATCGCGTGGTGTCGTTGCTGAAGCGCTGGATACTGGGTACGCATCAAGGAGCCGTCAGCCACGAGCATCTCGACTCCTACCTCGACGAATTCACCTTCCGCTTCAACCGCCGCAAGTCCAGAAGTCGAGGCAAGCTCTTCTACCGCCTGGTGCAGCAGGCCGTCGCCGTCCAACCGGTGCCCTACAAGTCGCTGGTCGGAGGCACCGCAACACATGCTACGGACAACCACAACATGTAGGGGCTATTTCAAAATACCTGAGTCAAGTGAATACCCATCTCGCCTTTTTCTGGCTGTCCTCTCCTGGCCCAATTGCCGAACCTCCTTTACGCTTTACGGCGATTCTTGAGAACGGCGGAGCGAAACTAGACCATAGAGCGGCGATTCGAAGCCGCTTTTGGGCGGAGTAAAAGTAGACCGCCCGAGTGGTCCAGCGAACATTCCTGTGGTGTTTGTGGGACACGAGAGGGATGTATCGCGTGGAGCTATACGCTCAAGTACGGCGCAGTGTCTTTGTCGAAGGTCTGAGTGAACGCGAGGCCGCCAAACGGTTTGACTTGGCGCGAGGGACGGTGCGCAAGATGTTGCGCTACGCCACTCCACCAGGCTATCGGCGGCGCCAACCAGCGAGGAGACCGAAGCTGGATCCCTTCGCCGGAATCGTCGATCAGCTCCTCATCGACGATCAGGAACGCCTGAAGAAGCAACGCCACACTGCGAAACGCATCTTCGACCGCTTGCGCGACGAGTACGATTTCACCGGCGGCTATACGATCGTCAAGGATTACGTTCGCGACAAGAAGCTGGGCGGGCAAGAGATGTTCGTGCCGCTGGTGCATCCGCCGGGCGATGCCCAGGCCGACTTCGGCGAAGCACTGGTGGTCATTGACGGCGTACAGCGCAAGGCGCACTACTTGGTTGTCGATCTGCCGCACAGCGATGACGCTTTCGTAAAAGCTTTCCCCGCCGAGACGACGGAAGCCTTTTGCGAAGGGCACAACGCAGCGTTCCGGTACTTCGGCGGCGTGCCACGCAGCATCCTCTACGACAACACGACCTTGGCGGTGGCGAGGATCCTGGGCGACGGCAGGCGCAAGCGGACCAGGGTGTTCAGCGAGTTGCAGTCGCACTATTTATTCGCCGATCGTTTCGGGCGGCCGGGCAAGGGCAACGACAAAGGAAAGGTGGAAGGGCTGGTCGGTTATGCACGGCGGAATTTCATGGTGCCGATCCCGAGGTTTCCAAGCTGGGAAGCGTTCAACCAGAAGCTCGAAGCCCAGTGCCTCAACAATCGTGAGCGGCGCTTGCGGCGGCATACCGAAACGATTGATGAACGTTGCGAGCGTGACCGCCAAGCATTGCTGCCCTTGCCGCCCACGCCCTATGACGCCTGCGACAAACGCACCACGCGGGTTACATCGCTGTCATTGGTGCGCTATCGCACCAACGACTACTCGGTACCCACACGCTACGGACATCGCCAGGTGTTGCTGAAAGGCTACGTCGATGAAATCGTGATCTGTTGTGGCAGTGAAGAGATCGCGCGCCACCGGCGCAGTTACGAACGCGAAGAGTTGATCTTCGATCCGCTGCATTACCTGGCGCTGCTGGAACGCAAGACCAACGCGCTCGATCAAGCGGCCCCACTGGCGGGCTGGGAACTGCCCGAACAGTTCGCGTGCTTGAGACGTTTACTCGAAGCGCGGTTGGGCAAGGAGGGCAAGCGCGAGTACGTGCAGGTATTGCGATTGCTGGAGGACTTCCGATTCGAGCACGTTGCCGCGGCGGTGCGCCAAGCCTGCGAGTTGGGAGCGATCGGCTTGGATGCTGTCAGGCACTTGGTGCTGTGCCGCATCGAGCAACGGCCGCCGCGCTTGGACCTGACGAAGTATCCGCATCTGCCGGCAGCCCAAGTGGAGCAAACCTCCGCCGCGGACTATCTGGCGCTGCTGGCGCAAGGAGGGGGATGATGGCGAGATCGAAACTTCTGCTCGAAGCGCATTTGAAAGCGTTGCGGCTGCCCACCTTCCTGCGAGAGTACGACAAGCTGGCGCGGCAATGCGCCGCCGAGAGCCTGGACTCGAGGAGCTTCCTGCAACAACTCTGCGAACTGGAACTGCTCGACCGTGAACAGCGGGCCGCCGAGCGTCGCATCAAGGCCGCGAAGTTTCCCGTGACCAAGAGTCTGGACACTTTCGACTTCCTGTCCCTGCCGGCGTTGAACAAGAAGCTGGTGTTGGAACTGGCGCGCTGCGAGTTCATCGACCGCCGCGAAAACGTGCTGGCACTGGGTAATTCCGGCACGGGCAAGACGCACATCGGCTTGGCGTTGGGACTGGCGGCTTGTCAGCGCGGCTATCGAACACGCTTCACAACAGCGGCGGCACTGGTCAATGAGCTGCTCGAAGCCCGAGATGAACGGCGCTTGCTGCGGTGTCAAAAGCAGTTGGCCAAGCAGGATCTGCTGATCGTCGATGAACTGGGCTACGTGCCGTTGTCGAAGACCGGAGCGGAGTTATTGTTCGAAGTGTTTTCCCAGCGCTATGAACAGGGTTCGACGCTGGTCACCTCAAACCTGCCGTTCAACGAATGGACAGAGGTCTTTGGCTCCGAGCGGCTGACGGGCGCCTTGCTGGATCGGCTCACGCACCACGTTCATATTCTGGAGATGAACGGCGAAAGCTTCCGCCTCACCCAGAGCAAGAAGAAGCGGGCTCACTCTTCGGACTGACCCACCGGCCGCTCGCACGGTTTTCGTGAGACGGCTTCCACTACGCCTGGGCCGCCCTAAAGGGCGACCTCAGGCTCCGTTCCAGCCGTCCCACGAAAACCGCTAGCCCTTCACCAACTGGTCTACTTTTGCTCCGCCGAAGTGGTCCAATTTTACTCCGCCCTTGACAGCGGGGCGAAGACACGGCTCACTTTCGATCCCGCCATAGACCTCTATCCGGCCTGGTCGCCCTCGGGCGAGCAGATCACCTTTCGCTCGAACCGCGGAGGGAGCGAGGGCATCTTCAGCAAACCCGCCGACGGCAGCGGCGAAGCCGTCCTGTTGGGTGGCGAGGATGCCGCGGGGTCGGCTCCTGATTGGTCGCGCGACGGTAAGTTTGTGATCTACTATGGGAGGCGAAGTGGAGGGGCGGATCTGTGGTACCTCAGGCCCAAGGCAGGCGGGGATGGATATGAGTCGGTCCCTTATCTCAGGACCGCGGCTGATGAAAGAATCCCGGTCTTCTCGCCCGACGGCCGATATGTCGCCTACGTGTCGAGTGAATCGGGTCGAAGGGAGATCTACGTCCGGCCTTTTCCCGAGGGCGGGGGCAAGTGGCAGGTTTCGATCAACGGGGGCACGCAACCCCGCTGGCGAAGGGACGGCAAGGAACTGTTTTACGTCGAAGGGGACCAACTCATGGCGGTCTCGGTTTCGATGGCCCAAGGCTTCTCGCCGGGAACACCGAAGCCGCTGTTTCGCGATCAGTGGTTGCGGTCGTCCTCCCCCAAGCAGATGTACGACGTTTCAGCGGACGGGCAGCGCTTCGTCCTCAGGGAGGCAGTTGAGGGCGCGTCTGACAAGCCACCCGCCATCCGCGTCGTCATGAACTGGTACGAAGAGTTTCGCGGCCGTGAGAAGGACTAAGTCCTCCGAAACGAACTAGATAGCGCCTGTGGGCCGATAACTGTTGATTAATCGCCTTCGCACCAACAATCCGCCACCCTCAGTTCTCAACTGATTCCAACAAAGGCACTTAGGCCGATCCCAGCGTCACTTGGCTGTACGGTCGGCAACCCGGACGAGGGCGCACAATGTCACCCGAGCTTCGTAAATTTGTTATCAGCCTTAGCTGTCGGAACGGCCTGGATGCTTGTTCGCGCGCTGGGCGACAGGCCGAACGCCGAGCCGAAACGGCTCAGGTCAACAAGCGCGGCCTGCGCAATGATCGCCCTTGGTGCGCGCATGGTCTTGCCATCCGGTAGAATTACGACGTGATGGGTATTTACTTGACTCAGGTGACCCCAAGATGTAGGATCTTGGGCGATGGAAGATTATCCCCGGAATTTGGCCGAGTTCGAGGCGCGTTTCGCTAGCGAGCAGGCCTGTCGGGAGTATCTGTGTCAACTCCGCTGGCCGGAGGGTTTTCGTTGTCCGCGATGCGGGCATGACAAAACCTGGGCGGTGCGCACGGTGCTGCTGCAGTGTGCAAGCTGCGGGCATCAAGCTTCGGCGACAGCAGGCACAATCTTTCAAGACACCCGCAAGCCGCTCCAGAGTTGGTTTCGAGCAATGTGGTGGCTCACCAGCCAGAAGAACGGGGCGAGTGCATTGGGATTGCAGCGGGTGTTGGGCCTGGGCAGCTACAAGACGGCCTGGACTTGGTTGCACAAGCTTCGGCGCGCTATGGTGCGGCCCGGACGTGATCGCCTCAGCGGGCGCGTTGAGGTTGACGAGACTTACTTAGGAGCCCTGGAGGAGGGCGTGCGGGGCCGCCAAACCGACGCGAAAGCGCTGATTGTAGTAGCGGCCGAGGAAGATGGCGCCGGCATCGGACGAGTTCGGATGCGCACGATTCCGAACGCCTCTGGGGACAGCTTGATGGCCTTCGTCGGCGAGTCGGTCGAACCCGGCAGCGTGGTCCACACGGACGGCTGGCTGGGATACGAGCCACTCGAAAGCGACGGCTATCGCCACGAGGTGAGCTACCTGGACGGGCAACCGGCACGAGCCTCTCAACTGCTCCCCCGCGTGCATCGCGTGGTGTCGTTACTGAAGCGTTGGATACTGGGTACGCATCAAGGAGCCGTCAGCCACGAGCATCTCGACTACTACCTCGACGAATTCACCTTCCGCTTCAACCGCCGCAAGTCCAGAAGCCGAGGCAAGCTCTTCTACCGCCTGGTTCAGCAGGCCGTCGCCGTCCAACCGGCGCCCTACAAGTCGCTGGTCGGAGGCACCGCAACACGCGCTACGGACAACCACAACATGTAGGGGCCATTTCAAAATACCTGAGTCAAGTGAATACCCATCTACGACGTTATCGTGCTCGCTCATCCACTCTTCCGCCGCCCGCCAGCGGGCGTAACTCTGACAGTAAACGGCGAACGCTGTCAGATCGACTGCGGTCAGTAGGCCCAGGCGGTGCAGCTCCGGCGCTACAACGCCCCATTCGTCCTTGGCGTAGGCTTCCAGCCAGTCCGGCGGATCAGGGACGATCGGACTCACTTCGGGTTTCGGCTCGTCATGGTTGATGGCCCGCTTGCCGGGGTTGCCCCTAAGCCGCTTGATTTGCGATGGCACTGGCTTTGGTCCACGTTTACCCATCACACTATATTTCCTCAAACCCTCGCGCGCGCGCGCAAGGACCTTAAAACCTGCGGCCACACAAAAAACACTGCCAGAACGGTTTCGGCTGCGGAGGCCCCAGAGATTAGACCCGCCCTCCCCTCCCGAGCCCACGCCCGACGGTCATCTCCGCCCGCCAACCACTGCGTGATCGCCGCCGCTCAGCACGTCCCCCCGCCCATCTCCAGGCTCAGGGACCTTTGCTGCGAGTGAACGCCGCACAAGCGGCCATGGGGCACTACCCCCCCCACCCCCGCCGCACTTTACGTGTTCGCGTTCATGAACCGTTTTCCGTGAGTGACATGTTCGGCACAACGCTTGCAGGTTCGACTCGTCGTACTTGCCACCAGTCCATACGCTCAGCGGTACGATGTGGTCTACCTGCTCGGACGCCGTGACCCTGCATTGTCTCTCGCAGGCCGCGCACAGTGGATGTCTCTGTCTGTAGCTGCGCGCGAACCGTGACCATGCCCAGTCGGGGTGGCTGTGTGCCATCGCCCTCGCGCCTGTCGGCCGCGTCAACGGCCAGCGTAGCCCTAGCGCAGCCCGTCTAGCATAGTAGCCCTCATAGTTCGTTACCATGGGCGTCCCACCCATCGACCCTCCTCCGAGCGAAGAGCTCCACCTTCCGCCCTTCCGTATACATCTCCTCGATCAAGTTGCGAAAATACTCCGGCTTCTCGCTGTGCGTCTTTGACCGCTCCAAACTCACAACACTGTCATGCAGCTTCGGGCTATCCGGCAAGCAGGAGCCTCGCGTACAAACCAGCAGCAACTCGTGTCTCACCGAGCTATAGTGCCCGAAGTTGTGCCTCACCTTATCCCAGACGAACATCGTCTTGTACTCGAAGCCCCACGCTCTGATGATTGACCAGCTCGACGAGATCAGCGGCGCCGTCACCCACAGAAACAGCACCGATTCATCTGCGGCGATAGACCGCACGTCCAGCGCTTCCAACTCCGATATGGTCATCGCCTCATAATGGTGATCCGCTGGCCCGTATCCCTCCACCAGCGTGTCCCCGTACTTCCACGGCGGATCTGCGTAGATGACGCGGTACTTGCCCTCCGGTAGTTCGAGCGCCTCACCCGCCACAGCCTCTCGTCTCGCTTCGCGCAATAGTCGCTTCACCTCATGACGCTGAATCTCCGGGTGTATCGTCCCGTCCGTCAGCCAGACGCCGAGCGCTTCGTCTGGAGCTTTGGTTAGCTCGTAGATGGTTCGCCAAGAAGGTGGCAAATGCGACCCTTGGGTCGCATTTGCTAAGAGTGAATGTCCCGCGATCTCCATGAGCCGCTGCGCGGTTCTCCAACTAAATGGCACCCTTTCACTCTCGACCATCGGTCCAAATTGGCCATGCGGCAGCGTGTGCTTCGCGCCCAGCAGCAGCTTACCTACGTCGATGATCGCCACGACAGAGTCCTGCCAGCGTGCGGATATCGCGTCCGCGAAATCATCAACGCTCACGTCACAGCCATCAGCGATTAGTTGCTCTCGATAGCTCATGCGTTCTTCTCAGGCGCGTCTCGAAACCCTAATTCCGCGTGCATCGTAAGCACTTGGCGTAGAGCTAAGCGCTCCGCCGCTTCCCGGTCCAAGCCGCCGTCGTACTCACAAATTGCTGCTCGCTCATAGAAGAGAGCAAGATAGTCATCGATATCGGGCGGAAGCTGTGGCGGCGCGGCGCACGCGCTGGCGTCCGCGCTTCGCGCTTCCTGCTGCCTTGCCATGACGCGTCGGGCTATCTCCAAGTAGTGCATGTTAAGTTTTGGCGTACTTATATCGCTTATGTCGCAATGGCAACCCATACTTCAGCCGGGCGGCCGCCGGTGTTGAGCGTGTGTTTCGCTGCCCGCTTGAGCCGCAGTAGCGAATCAAGGGCTCTGTCTATCTGCTCCTTCCCTTTGTGGCCGGAGAAACTGCGGACAATATCGTTTCGCGTCATGCCGTCCGGTTTGTCCCGTAGCAGCAGGAGTACGCGATCAGCAACCGGGTCCCCGATTGTGCCCTTCCGCGCCTTGCTGGTCTCACCAGCGACGCAGCAGAACAGGTTCGGGTGGTGACGGTCAGCCTCCACGGGGAAGTAAGGACCGCGCCCGACTGCTGAGCCGAAGGCGACGAGTAGCTGAATGAGTAGAGCTGCCGGGTCTGCCTCGGTATGCGGCTCAATGGCACGGACGATCTCCCCAGCGACTCCGTAGTAGGCCTCTTTTTCCAGGCGCTGCGGCCATCCCTGTACATGCGACATAAGCGACTTATGCGACATAAGTCTCGGTACATCGGGTGGCGACGGCTCCGCCGCTCGCTCGTAGTCGCGTCTCGCGGCGCGTTGGAACTGCTCAACTTTCATGCGGCCCGCGCCTCCATCCGCTGCTGTAGGCTGATGACCTCGGCGGGTGCCATAGCTTCCAAGCGACAGACCCAGCGGTCGAGTCGGTCAATGTCCAGGGTTCCTGCAATCACCCCCCACGCGAACTCCCAGTCGTCCTCCAAGGCACCGTGCGCAAGCGCGTGACGCGCCCACCAGCAGATGGTTAGGTCGTCGCTGATTACGCAGTTGCGACACTCGCGAATTGCCTTGAGCGTGCCTTCTCGCCAGCCCGTCAACTCAGCGGCCCGTGCCTCAGCTTGAGTGCGCCTCTCGCGCCATTCGCGCCGTTGCGCTAGCGACAAGGGCCGGTTGTCGAGCGAAACGTTGTAAAAGCTGGCCAGCCATTGCGACGCGGTGCGCTTGTCGCATCCCAGAACGCGTTGAACCAACGCGAGTACGCCACCGCCGCCTTCACCCGCCTTGAAGTCGTGCCAGCAATTTTTCCCGGGCGAGACTGAGACGCTACGGCTCTCCGAGCCCCTCCACCAAGCCGATCCGCGATTGTTTCGGAGCGGCGGGCCTCCAAGCCCAGCCCACACCTCGGCAATATCGGTGCAGTCCAGTAGTTCGCGCGGAGTCATTCGACCTCTTCGCGCTGTTCTAGGAATTGCCTGATCGCTGCCTTCGAGTAGTAGACAGAGCGCCCTAGCCGTGTTCGGCGCGGGCCGGTTCTCTCGACCGACCATCGACGCACGGTCCGGAGTGACTTGCCTAATAGCGCCGCGAATTCGCGCTCACTGATAAGGTCAGATTGCGGTAGTTCAATGGTAGTTGTGGCGATGCTCATGTCACTAATGCTACCCTGAATGTCACTGATTACCAAATCTTAGGCGTTACAGAAGGCGTGACGATGCAACATTTTTCTGACGACCAGTTCTCGATCGATTACATGCGCCAGCCCGTCCTGGCAGGCCGGTTCGAGTGGCGAGACTTATTCCGCATCGGCCCCGATCCGGACCATTGGGGAGAACGGCCCGGCGCGGCATCGCGAGCGTTGGTAATTGGGTCGGGGAAGGCTCGCGTCAAGAAGTGGATTGATCCGATGGAGCAACATCCCGAGCTATTCCTGGAATTTGCGAATCTGACCACCCCCGCCAGGGCGTCTGCTATCGTGGCCTCTCGAGTTCAGGCTTTCGCCAACACTTACGGCCCCCTGCGAGCATGGGACGTCTTCACTACCTCTACTCTTCCCATGGCCGGAGCGCGAAACTTCAGCGGCCACAGCTACCTATCCTGGGTGATGGAGAGCCGAAAGTTGAGACACGCCATTCAACTGTGGGATTCAACCGGGCGCTCGCGGCCGGACGGCAAAGCTGACAATAATTCGCTACGCAAAGCGATCACGTGGATCAAAGAGAAAAATCCAAATACAGGAACGACAGAAATTCGAGTCGAGTACCGACCGGCCAACGAGGACTACACGTACAGCGCCATCAGCAGCCTCAACGAGCTTGAGCGCCCGATGTTCGCCGGATGGAGATTCGGGGAACATCTCAGGCCCGCGCGCTTCTGGATAGCCAAGACCATCAATCGCGCTCTAGCGCGAGATGTAACACACGGCTTCGTGTTCCAGCCCAACCCCAATCAGCCGAAGCCAGCCGTTCTCTCCAGTAATTTGCGGGGGTGTCTCTGGTATCAATTCTATCGGGCGTACATAGGGGAGTTCAGGATAGCAAGGTGCCTCGCGCCGGACTGCGGTGGCTGGATGCGGTATGACCGGCGAACGAAGCAGATGCACGAACGCTGCGCGAACAGAACGCGGCAGCGGAAGTACCGCGCTAAGAAGAGATAGAAACAACCTTGGCCGGCGCTTCGCCGGAGATGATCTGCTGTAGCTTCTGGCCCCACTTCGCGAGCGCCTGGCGTTTACCGGGGTCGTAGGTGGCCCTGTTGTACACCTTCGTCTCGCCCCTCTCGACGTGGTTCAGCACCCGCCCCAAAATGAAAGGGTCGACATCCAACTTGCCCATGCCAGTTGCCGCTGTTCGTCGCAAGTCATGGGGCGAAAAATGCGGTAGCCCGAAACAATTATTGCGCCGGACCGCACCGGCGAGCGCGTGTGTCCCAACCGGCTTTTCGCCGCGCGGCGAATAAAACACCCATCTACTACCGTTTCCCCGGTAAGGTTCGATCTCTTCAAGCGCCATCGTGCCGAGCGGCACTCGATGGGAATGTCCGTTTTTCGCCTTGTCTGCCGGCACCGTCCACCACGCGCCATCAATGTCCGTCCATTCCAATTCACATACTTCGCCGGGCCGCTGAGCGGTGATTAGGATCAACCTTAAGATGCTCTTCACCTTCGCGGTAATGTCATCGGCTTTGTCGAGCCCTCGCCAGAACGTCAGTATCTCCCCGTCAGACAAAACCCGATCGCGGTCCTTCTCGACTCCAGGCGCGCGTACACGAGCGCAGGGAGTCGCCTCCATCAGTCCCTTATCATTAGCCCAGTTGAACAGTTTCCTGACGCAGAACAGCAACCGGTTCGCCGCAACCGGTGCCGTGGTCGCTTTCGCCTCCACCAGTGCGATGACGTCGCTCCGCTCGATGTCTTCCGCTTTTCGCTTGCCCCAGTGCGGTAGCACTTCCCGCCGCAGATACTCCACATCGCGATAGCCGCTTTTTTTCCGCGAAGCGTACCGCTTGATGTATTGCGCCGCGACCTCCCCGAAAGTCAACGCCGCACGCCGCTGCTCTTTTACCTCAAGGGGATCTATGCCTTGATCTATGTCTCGCCGGAGCTCCTTAGCGCGATTCCGGGCCGCAGTGGTCGACCAGTCCGGCCAGGACCCTATCGTCATACGCCGTTCTCTACCTTCGACTCGATAATTCAAAACGAACGCCCGCTTCCCCGCCTTCGTGACGCGAATACCGAAGCCAGGTGCATCATCGTCGTACCAGATCCGGTTGGCTTTGCCGGGTGCCTCCAGTGCCCGAATTGTCTGCTCATTTAGCCGCATACCGCCACCTCCCTCCGGACACAGGCAAGTACGGTGAGCTTTCCAAGTCCGTGCCGTTTCCTTGCCGTGTCCGCACCGTGTCCGTACTGTTGTGAGTCCCTGCTGTCTTCAAGTGTCGCTGAAGCAGAACGCAATGTCAACATGTAAGTGTTTTTGCAACAGTGGCTTGAGTTCCATTTGAAAGCTAAGGCTCGGTGGCTCAATAACTTGTAAAACTAATAATCCGGTGAGCAATCTTCACCGGATTCGCGTCACCAGTGAAACCGAGAAACCCGCCTTCCGGATGACCTTCAGCCAGCCTGGCCCGGTCGTCCTGCAAGCCGGCGGACCGCCTCGAACCGTCTTTGTCCTGCTCAAGGGACAGAACGCTTTCTGTGACCTGGTTCGTTTCGAACTTAGCGGCATCCCTCCCGGCGTGACGGCTTCGATTGCGGTGGGCGTTCCAGGACAAACCTTGCCTTTGACCTTCCAGGCGGAAGCCGGAGTGCCGCCGGGTGAGTTTCCGCAAGTAAGCCTGACCGGACGTTCGGTGATTCCCGAAACCGTCACCGAGACGATCGGGCTGACCGTGCTGCCGAGCCAGGGCGGTATCGAATTCCGCGTCGTCTCGGGCGGGTTTGTGAGCACCGTGCCGGTGGCGAGCTTTGAGATGGCGGGCAATCTGCTCTACAAGGTTCAGGGTGGCGGCCCCGGAAGGGGCTTCAACTTCATGACCATTGATCCAGTCAGCGGAGTGCTCGGTCCCGTGCTCTCCTTCGATACCTGGGGCAGCGAGCAGGCCGTGGCGGCGATGGAGGATTATCTCAAGTCCCTTCCCGCCGGTGTCGTAGTGCTGGGAGCTATCGCGGATGACGGTTTCTTGCTTCTCACCGATGAAACCCGCCGGGTTCTGCGCGAAACGCTCGGCACGCAACTCATCGAGTATCTCGACTATCAGTACTCCTGGGCCATCATCACGCGCAAGGGCGCCGTCCGGCCCATCGCCGAAAGGTTCAGCCCGAACGGCCTTGTCGTCCTGACCGAGACGCTAACCTTCCCGATGACGCCCTGAGAGGCCGCGCCGCAAATCGCGGGCGCATGAGTTCGAAGCAAGGATCTCTTTTTTTTGAAGGGCTGCCAGCCGGTAAGATGGGGATGTTGCCGCGGCCGCTTCCCGGCGCGCCGATTCTAATGCCCTCCCGCCGAATTTCTTTCCGCCAGCTTGCCGTAATCACTCTGGTGTCTACCCTCACTGCTATCGGTCTCGCCGAATGGATTCTCGCCTCGCGCGGCCAAGGCAAAGTCGTCATTCCTTTCTACAACAAGCTTCATCCCTATGTCATGTTTCAGCCCCACGGCGGTCTGCGTTTCGTCAGCACCGACCTGTCCTCGCCCGGCCACGTCATGTCCCGCCACACCCGGCCCGTCCACCACTACACGCACTCTGACGGATTCCGCGTCCCCTCGCCTGACTACGATTTGCCGAAACGAAAGCCCCCTGGCCAACTCCGGGTCGTGGTTCTTGGAGGCTCCGCCGTACAAACCGGCAGCAACTACGAACTTACGATCACCGGTTTCCTCAAGACCCTGCTTCACGAACGCTTCCCTTCCCGAGACATCGAGGTCATCAACGCCGGCATCGTCTCCTCGGTTTCGCGGCAGTCGATTGCGTATCTGCTCTTTACCGTCGCGGAGTACGAGCCCGATGTCGTCATCCTCTATGACGGATTCAACGATCTGATGCTGCCGCTCAACTACGAATCGCGCTCGAACTTCCCCTACAACTTTCAGACCATGCAGGCCGCGTGGAACGCCTACCGTGATTCCTACCGTGCTCCTCTCTGGAGAATTGCTCTCGATCGCAGCCGGCTCTTCCGCGCCTGGCAGGCCTGGCGCAAGCAGCCCAGCGATGGCACTCCGGCGGGGGTCGCTCCGGCGGGGCTGTTCGTCGGCCCCAACGCCAAGACGGCCCAGCAGATTCTCGCCGATCCGGACTGGGTGCGGGCGCACGTCTTGGCCTATTTGTCCAATTGGAAAAAACTGATCCAGCTGTCGAACGTCTATGGATACCGGCCGGTTTGCGTCCTGCAGCCGACTGCGGCCTTCGACCCCATTCATGGTCTCGATGTCACCACCGAGGGCTATCAACTGGAGGAACCCGCGGCCCGGGCCTGGCTCGCAGCCATCCAGATGCTCTATCAAGAAACCTCCCGTCAGATCGAGGACTTGCGTTCGGCCTACCCCGAAGTCCCTTTTCTTGACCTCGGCCAGGCGCTAGTCCCGGCGAAGGAACATTTCTGGGATATCGTCCACCTGTACGACGAAAGCAACCAAGCACCAGCCCGTCTTATTGCCGCCGAAATCTGGCCCACCGATGCTTCACCCTAAACAGCAGTCCGCGGTAGAAGTCCAGAGAGACCGGGCTGAGTGATCCTACTCGCGCGTAATAAACTCGTCGAGATTCAGCAGCACGCGCGAAACGGACGACCAGGCGGCTAACTCGGGCGCATCCGTGCCTTCGGGAAGATCCCCTGCGATCATGGCCTCTGCCTCTTTGGGACGAGTGCGCAGGTCGTCGAGCTGAGAAGCAAGAAAATTCGCCAGTCGTTCGGCCTCCCGCGGTTTCGGCTTCCGCGCTAAACTCAGCCGGAAAGCGTACTCAATTCGCTCGGCGTTCGAAGGCGGAGCATCCTTCAATATTCGTTTGGCGAAGCTTTGCGCGAACTCGATATGCGCCTCGTCATTCAGCAGCGTTAAGGCCTGCAGCGGAGTATTCGAACGGTTTCGCCGCGTGCACGTCTTCATCGAATCCGGCCCATCGAAGACGATCAACCCTGGATGCGGGGCCGACCGCCAGAAGTACGTGTACATGCCGCGCCGGTACCGGTTCTTGTCTTCATCGGCCTTCCACTTGCGGTCGATCTGCGTCACCCGGCCCGCGCCCGCCGGCTGCGGCGGAAAGACGCTCTTGCCGCCAATGGTTGGTGTCAGCAGGCCTGACGACGACAAGGCGGCATCGCGCACGATTTCCGCCTCCAGCCGCAGTCTGACCTGCCGCGCCAGAAGATTGTTTTCCGGGTCAACGTCGGAAAGTTCCGGCCGCGCGCCGGAGACCTGCCGGTAGGTCGCCGAAGTCACGATCAGCCGGTGCAGCGCCTTGAGCCCCCAGCCGCTCGAGATAAACTCCGACGCCATCCAGTCGAGCAGCTTCGGATGCGTAGGGGCAGCGCCTTGCGAGCCGAAGTCATTCTCGGTGGCGACGATCCCCTTGCCGAAGTACCGCTGCCAGATCCTGTTCACGGTTACCCGCGGGGTGAGAGGGTTCTCGGCGCTCACCAGCCAGCGGGCCAGGTCCAGCCGGTTGAAGGACTCCTTGCCTTCCAGTTGCGGCAGAACGGCCGGCGTACCTGGTTCGACTTCCGTCCCCTTGCGGAGAAAATCGCCCCCCAAATGGACATAGGCCTGCCGCGGTTTTGGCAATTCGCGCATCACCATCGTGCTTTGCAGCTTCGGCGTCTGCTTGCGCAGCGCCTCAATACCTCGTCGCCGGGCACTGTAACCAGCGTCGGATTTGTTGAATTTCGCGGTCACCGCTTTTTGCTGAAACTCATTGCGTTCGTCTCGCGGGATCGCAAGCACCTCCGCCACTCGGGGACCAAGTTTCTGGATCTCCTCTTCAGTGAGTGAAGCTTCCCAAGTCTCTTCCCCGGAAAGGATCGTCTTCTCATACGCGGCCAGATCCTTCTCCAAAAGTTCCACCTGTGCCCGGCTCGCATCGCGCCGGACGAATTCATCCGGCGAGCCGAACTCGAGCACCGGTTCATGCGCGCGCTTGCGGCCCTCTTCGTTTTCGAACTCGCCGCTCAATTCGTCAATGCTGTTGAAGAAGGCATAGAGGCGGTAAAAATCGCGCTGTGAGAGCGGGTCGTATTTGTGGTCGTGGCACCGCGCGCAGCCGAGGGTCAGCCCCAGAAAAACGGCCCCGGACACATCCACCCTGTCGGCGACCGCGTCCACGCGGTATTGCTCGAAATCGATGCCGCCTTCCAGATTCAGCAGCGTATTGCGATGAAATCCCGTCGCCACGACCTGCTGCTCGGTGGGATCGGGCAGCAGATCGCCCGCGATCTGCTCGATCACAAACTGATCAAAGGGCATGCCGTCGTTCAGCGCCCGGATGACCCAGTCGCGATACATCCAAATTTCACGCGGCGCGTCGATGTTGTAGCCGTTCGAGTCCGCGTAGCGGGCCAGGTCCAGCCAATGGCGCCCCCAGCGTTCCCCATAGTGGGGCGAGGCGAGCAGCCGGTCCACAAGCCGTTCATAGGCATCCGGACGCGTGTCCTCGACAAACGCATCCAACTCTTCCATCGTCGGCGTGAAGCCAATCAGATCCAGAGTCGCTCGGCGGATCAGCGTCGTGCGGCTGGCTTCCGGCGACGGCTCGATGCCCTCCTGCTCAAGACGCGCCAGTACGAAATTGTCGATCGGATTGCGCACCCAGGCGACATCACGCACTTGCGGGGGCGCGGGCCTCTCGATCGGCTGAAACGACCAGTGCTTGGCGCTCGCGCTCGCCGCGCCGGGGGTCTTCGGCCACGGCAGACCCATGGCAACCCAGCGGCTCAACACCGCGATTTCATCCGCTTCCAGTTTGCCGGTCGGAGGCATCTTGAGCGCCCCATCATGAGCAAGCGCCTTGACCAGCACGCTATTGGGCGCGTCGCCGGGGATCGCCGCCGGGCCGCGTTTGCCCCCCATTAAGACGGCTTCGCGACTGGTCAACTGCAGACCGCTCGATTGCACCTCGCCGCTATGGCAGCCAACGCAACTATTGTGCAGAACCGGACGGACTTTGCTCTCGAAGAAGGCGACCTCAGCGGGCGAAAACGCCTTCCCCGCATCCCCCTGCCCGGTGAGTGGGGCGGCAATCAGAAACGTCAGTAAGAACAGCGGAAACAAATACATTCGCGGCGGTGCCATCGGCACGACTCCCAACAACACATACTGGTCAGATTGTATCACTCCATCGGCCGCGGACCCGCGATCCAGGGCCTTCTCTTCGCACGCCAGCCTATCGCAATTCGATCAGAGCGATGCGCGCAAAGCCGTCCACCGAGACTTCGGTGCTCTCGCCACGCTTGGCCGCCTGTAGCCCCCGGGGCTCGCGGCCCGGCTCCATGATCGTGGCCCGCCGAAATACGCCCTCCAGCCACGCGGGAAATTCGCTCTCGACCGGCGCTTCGTCATAGTTAATTAAGATCATCACCGCCTTTTTCGAACGCGCTTCGCCCCTCGCCAGCCCCACAACCGTCAATGCGTTCCACAAGCGCAAATCACGCGTACCCACGCCGACCAGATCAATCACATCCAGGGCGAATTCACTCGGGTCGAGAATCGGCTCGTGATAGGCCACAATCCGGCCGTTCCCAAATTCATAGCGATCCCGGTCGCGATCCGAGCGCGTCTTCACGGCCTCGCTCCAAAGCCACCATTTCGGCGTCGCGCGATCCGCGGGCGAGGCGACAAGCAGTCCTCCGGCCCGCACATAGCCGGAGATTCTTCGCAGTTCCACCTTCCCCGGCTGGCCCACGTTCGCCACCACGAGAGCGCGGAATCGGGACGGGTCGATCACCGGCAAGCCTCGCAGCGGATGAACGGCCGGGAACACCGACCGGCGGTACAGCAGGTTTACGATCTCACCCGACTCAGCCAGCGAACCAGCCGCCACGGCGATGCGCGAACGGCTCGGCGCCTCCAGAGTCGCCGCGTGACGCTGAAGAAATCGCGCCGTCTCCCCGAGTGACTGCCATGCTTCCAGTGCGCGGCTATCGCCTTTGAGCAGAGCCTCGCGATAGTCCTCCGGCAGCGACAGCACGGCATTGCCGCCGCCGGCCGCGGCTTCGGCGAGTCCAATTTCCACGCTTGCATACGGCACCGCGCGGCCCCCGCTCACTCCCGCCGCCGCGTTGGGACGGTAACCCACGACCGCCGCGCGATCCGGGAACATGCCCCGCAGATAGCCCAGCAAGAATGTGTTGCCGTCGAGCCAGGGTTCCCGACTGGCCGTCGCCACTTCAATGCCCCGCCCCGGCACGTTCGGCGGACTGCGAATCCCGGGCCACAACCCACCGGCAAACACCGCGTGCGCGCCGCCCAGATCCCAGCCAATTTGTTGCTCATCGAGAAAGACGATCACGTCGTAGCCGCGCAGCTCGCGAACAAAGTCCCGCAGCGGTTCGGCCTCGCCGAAAACCCCGCCAGCCTCCAGCGCAATGCCGTCAAAGCCCGCGCTTCTGGCCGACGCGGCGGCATCTCGCGCCGCGATCAAGCTCTTCAGTTGGCCCAGTTCGGCGACGGGCGTAATCCCCGCGCGGCCGCAAGCATCGGCAAACGCCTGGGTTTTCTCGTCCGCGGGCCACCGAAGCAGCACCATCGTCCACCCGCCTTGCCGCAGAAGCTCGACATTGCCGAGATCGAGCCCCTCACCCGCCGTCCCCGGCTCCCAGCGTCCGATCGTGTTGAAACGAAGATCCATCTCGGCCCCGGCCGTGCCAAGGAAAACGCTCGCGCACAACAGCGTGACGATGCCGCGCCGAACAGTTGATCTCAACCAGGACGCCCAGCCACCGCAATGCACCTCCTGTCCAAAACAAAACGGGGTCTGTTCCAGACACGGCTCGCGGACGGGGCTATCCTTCATAGCTAGTGAACCTCAATCGGGTCGTGGTGGATGCGCTCATCCCGGAGCCCTTTCGCGTGCAAGACCTTGATCGTCTCCCGCACCATAATCGGCGCCCCAGCGAGATAGACATCGGCGGCCGGCAACTTCTCGAAATAGCGGCCCAGCACCAGGTTGATGTAACCGGTCTCACCCTTCCACTGGTCCTGCTCAGCGGGCGCCGACAACGCCGGAACGTAGGTGAAATTCTTCTTCGACGCGGCCCACTGCTCGAACTGGCCGTGCAGCAATAGGTCCCGTTTCGATCGCGCGCCAAAAAAGAAGTAGATCTTCCGCTTCTGGTCCACGCCTTCTTCGAACCAATGCTTCAGCAGCCCCACGAAAGGACTAGCGCCAACGCCGCCGGCCACCACGATCAGCGGATCCGTTGAATCGCCCGCTTGATAAAGGCTCCCGACCGGGTCCGTGAATTCGACCGCATCGCCAGGGGCGAGAACCTCATGCACATAGCTCGAAGCCAGCCCCGGCGACACCTGCTTGCCGCGAGGAGCGGGATAATGTTTGATGATCAAATCGAAGTAGGGCAGCTCACTAGGGCTCGACGCCAGCGAATAGGGTCGCGAGACGTTCGCGTGCGAAGTCCCATACTTGCCGTTAAACTCATCAAGGTAAGACTGGGGAAGTTTCAGCAGGACGAACTGCCCCGGCTCAAACGAGAAGCCGCTCGGATTCGCCGCCTTGAGCCGTATCCGCTTCACATTGTGCGTCAGCGCCGTAATCTCGGCCACTTCCGCCCGATGGATCCCGGCGGCCGCCGCCTGCGCCTCGCTCGCCCCCCACAGGCAAGCCGCCGCCAATAGCACGACCGCGAACTTCCGTCGTAGGTGTCCGCCAGCTAGAGTCATCACCAGAATTTTACCTCGCAGGCCGCCGCCACGACACGATCTCTCGGCGGCTGGCAAGACTGGAAGTTTCAGCCGGGACCCGGACTGGAACCAAACACGCCAGACCTGAGAGCCCAGACGGCCGTCCTAATTTCAGGTTCACAATACCCTGAGGGCCAAGCCTCTCTGTGAGAGAATAGAGTAGCATTCATTCGTGCCTCGCGAATTCTCCTCACCAGTTCCATGCAACCCTTTAGTCTAGAAATCGGAGAGACCGTCGGAGACTACAAGGTGATCAGCCTGATCGGCGCCGGCGGCATGGGTCAGGTCTTCAAGGTCCAGCACACGGTAACCGAGCGCATCGAGGCCATGAAGGTCCTGATCGGCTATGGCCGCGACGGCGACGAAGAGGCGCAGCGGTTCTTGCGCGAAATCCAGGTTCAAGCCAAACTCAACCACCCCAATATCGCCTCGGTCCATAACGCTTTTCGCCTCGACGACCATCTCATTATGGTCATGGAGTTCGTCGACGGACAGTCTCTTGACAGCCGCATGCGGGCCGAAAGGCTTTCGCTGGCCGCCGGTATCGATTTCATAGAGCAGGCGCTCCGTGGACTCGACCACGCCCACGCCCATGGAGTTGTCCACCGCGACTTCAAACCCGCGAACCTTATCGTCTCGTCGGATGGGACTGTGAAGCTGACCGATTTCGGGCTCGCCAAACACACCCACGATCACGGTCTCACGCAGACTGGCGCCGTGATGGGGTCGCTCTACTACATTTCACCCGAGCAAGTGCAGGGTGCCGACGATGTCGATCTCCGCTCGGATCTCTATTCGGCGGGCGCGGTTCTCTATGAACTGGTCACTGGGCGCAAACCGTTTGCTTCCGGCAAGTCCTACTCCCTCATGGTCGCCCACGTCACCGAGGCGCCTGTTCCGCCGATGGAGGTCGCTTCCGGCCTGTCACCCGAACTGAACAAGGTGATTCTGACCGCGCTTGAAAAAGATCCCGCCCGCCGCTTTCAGACGGCGGAGGAATTCCGGGGCGCCCTCTCCGGCTCCCTCTCCGAGCCTGGCGCCGCGCTCAGCGTGACTCAGGTCGCCGAGAAGCCTCTGATTCCAGCCGGGGACGCCGCGGGCGACGCCCAACAGCCCACCCGGCCCGAGTCCGCCCCTGGGTTAGCGCCTTCGCAACAGCCTGAAGTCCAAATGCCGTCACCGCCGGCCCCGGGAAAACGCATCATGATTCCCCTCTCCACGCTGCTCGGGCTGATTCTAGCGGCGGGGGTGCTGTTCACCGCCATCATGATGACTCGCAATTGGGCGGAACGGCGTTCCGAGTCCGAGTCCGCCCCCGCCGATGTTCCCGCGGTTGTCTCGGCCGATGTCCCCGGGGTTGTCTCCGGCGCGCCTGCTTCCCGGCAGCCTGACGGGGCCGCTGACATCCTCGCCGACGCTTCTCCTCGATCCCCAGACACCCGGCCGCCGGGCGCCAATACCACGGCAGGACGCTCCACGGAGAGTGCGGGACCCCGCGCGGCGGTTCCCGCGAACCCAACGAAACCATCCCCGACGAAAGAACTATCTTCCATTTCGCCTCTTTCGCCGCCAAGCACTACCGCACGGCCAGCCTCCTATCAGTTTGCACGCTCCCTGCAAATGCCCGGCGCCGTCTGGACCGTCGCGCTCAGCCCGGACGGCGCCCGCCTCGCCGCCGCCAGCGACAACCATGTGGTCACAATTTGGAACCCGGCGTCCAAGACGAAGATCGCCAGCCTGGCCGGACACACCGATCGCATCGTCTCGGCCACGTTCAGCCCCGACAGCCGCTACCTCGTCTCGGGAAGCTGGGATGGCACGGCCAAACTCTGGGATGTGGGCCAGCAACGCCTCATTCGCACCATGAACGTTCGGAAGGGCGTGAGCTCGCTTGCCTTCAGTTCCGACGGCACTCGCCGAGCCGTTGGCTCCGCCAACAAGTCCATCACGGTCTGGAACCTTCAGAGCGGCGCCATCCTTCACGAATTGCGCGGTCACAAACGCGAAGTCCAGGCGCTGGCCTTCAACGCCGATGGAAGCATATTGGCCTCGGTTTCCGGTGAAAAACGAGTGTATCTTTGGGATATCGAGGGAGACGGAGGCCGCACCCTGCTGAAAGGCCTGCGCTCCGGCGCCACTGCGGTTAGCTTTGGCGCCGATTCCCAGACGCTCGCGACCGCGGGTGCGAACCGCGTCACGATCTGGGACCTGGCAACCCGCCAGCAAACGCGCGACAGCGACTTGCCTGGCTGGCTCTATGCAGTGATCCCGGCTCCCGGCGGCGGCTTCCTGGCTCTGGCTGCCGGCGCGGACTCGGTAAGACTCTGGGACATGAATAACGACGCCGAACCGCAGCGTCTGCCGGCCGGAAACTCCGTCCGTTCGGTGGCTCTCAGCCGCACAGGAGACCGCCTGGTCGCCGGCAGCGAGGAAGGAACCATCCTGGTCTGGGAACCCTCCTCTCTTTGATCGCCAGCGCTGTTTGATCGTCACGGAGCGGTCCGGCGACCGCCTTCATCCGGGTGCCTTCATCCGGGCGGGGAGTTGCCCCGACAAGACACTAGTTCGATTTGTTGAACGCCGAGGCCTTCTGAAGTATGGCCGCCAATCTCTGCCCAGACCTTGGTATCGGCACCGCACCGCCCAACACGATCTCCCGGGCCTCGATTTGACGGCCATAGAGCCTGCGGTTCGCCTTGGAATCTTGCCGCAGCGTCGAACCCTCGACCGACACACCCGCAAACAAACCCCGCGACCGCGAATAGCTAAGAATCTCCGCCCTCATGTAGGCGTCCGTGGCCGCCGTCGCGGTCCGGCCCTTGGGACCCGCCGCCACGGCCGCATCGGCCCCCAACTTGACTTTGCTTTTCAGTACCGACTTCGCGCCCTTCGGATTCATCACCAGCAGCAAGAAATCCGTCGCCTGGCCCCCGAGCTGGAAGCCGATGTTGCCGCCCTCGAGACGCACCATGGCCGGGGCGCCCCACTTGCCTTTGAATTTCTCGCCCTGGCGGCAAACCATCGCCCCGCGCCCATAGCTGCCGCCCAACCCTATCGCCAGTTTTTTCACTGAAGGAATGACCATCACGCACTCGGCCTTGTCGAGCAGCTCCTTGGGAATGCCATCCGGCACGTTGATGAGTTCCTCCATGACGATGGCGCATTTTTCAAGCCGGTCGTCGACCTTGGCCGCGAACATTCCCGGGACCGTGGCGGCAACCGCCACCGCGACAGCCAGCTTCGTCCATCGAAAAGAAACCCTGTTTTCGCTGATCATGTCGCTCCTCCGTTCTCGTCAGAACCGCGCTCTCGGCCCAAGGGGAGATTTCTTCTTGATCCTAGCAGGAGCTTGTTTCCCGGCTCACTCGGGAAGAAGCCCTAGTTCGTCAGGGTGCTTCTTCTGCGGCCCATGACTCGATAACCGAATCGAGCAGATCATAGAACTCAGGGAAGGAAACCGAGACCGCTTCGGCTCCCGCCAGTTTGGAGGGCTCGCCCGCGCTGAGCCCGGCAATCGTGAAGGCCATGGCAATGCGATGATCGCCGAACGAATCGAGTTCAGCGCCCTGGAACCGCTGGCCGCCTGGAATCGTCATCCCATCGGCGCGCTCCTCAACACGAATACCCATGCGCCGCAGATTTTCCACGACCGTCTGAATCCGGTCGGTCTCCTTCACTCGCAGCTCGACCGCATCGCGAATATCGAGCCCGTCCCTGCTGACCGCGCCCAGCACGGCGAGCATCGGAATCTCATCAATCACCCCGGCCGTGGCCGCGCCCTCGATACGGCCGCCCGCCAGCACGGGTCCGCCCCCGCTCCTGGGGCCTTCCACACGCAGATCCCCTGCTTTTTCACCACCCTGCTCGGAACTCGCCACAACCTCGATACGGGCGCCCATGCCGCGCAACACATCCAGCAGCGTCGTCCTGGTCGGATTCAAACCCACCCCTTCGAGCGTTACATCCGAGCCGGGCAGCAGCAGCGCCGCCCCGATGAAAAACGCCGACGACGACAGATCCGACGGCACGCTTAGATTTCGGCCTCGCAGCCTCGGCCGCCCTCGCAAACGTACCTCCAGCCCGTCGGTTTCGACATCCGCGCCAAATTCACGCAGCGCCAGCTCGGAGTGGTTTCGGGTCCGTAGTGGCTCCCTCACCACGGTCTCCCCGCTGGCGTAGAGGCCCGCGAACAGGACCGCCGTCTTCACCTGCGCGCTTGCGACCGGCAGGTCACAGGCGAGAGGCTTGATCGTTCCACCACGAATTCGCAGCGGCGGAAACCCGCCTTCGCGGGCCTCGATCCTTGCGCCCATCCGCGAGAGCGGTGCAATGATCCGGCCCATCGGCCGCTTCGAGAGTGACTCGTCACCGCCGATCGTGCTCTCAAAAGCCTGGCCGGCGAGAATGCCCGAAAGCATCCGCATCGTCGAGCCCGAATTGCCGGCGTCGAGCAGCCCCGCGGCCTGCCGCAGTCCGCCCAGGCCCGCGCCGTCCACCGTGACGCGATCGTCCGCATGCTCGATCCTGGCGCCAAGCGCGCGCAAGCAGGCCAGCGTCGACGCGCAGTCGGCCCCGGTCGAATAGTGCTCTATCACCGAGCGCCCTTCGGCGACCGCCGCCAGCATGGCATAACGGTGGGAAATGGATTTGTCGCCCGGCAGACGGACCCGCCCGGCGATTCGTCCTGCCGGTTGAATCGCTCGAATCATATTGCCCTGAGGAAACTTTCGCGCGGCCGGCCGCAACTGACCCGCACTCTTACGCCGAACCCGGCTGCTTCACGCCCGCCGAGAGTTGACGAACAAACTCGGCGTCGCCGTCCAGAAAATCAAATCCCGGCAACTCGCCCCGTTCGACCCAGCGAATTTCATCAAACTCACACGCAAGCATTTCGCCGTCGAACTCGCTCACCGCGAAGAAAATCAACTGCAACGGCTTCGGTCCTGGATATTCATACTCATAGCGCGCGATCTCGTCGCCGACACTCGCTTCGATGCCAAGTTCCTCCCGCAGCTCGCGCCGCAGGGCCTCGCCGGCCGTCTCACCCAGCTCGAGCTTGCCTCCCGGAAATTCCCACTTCCCCGGATGGTCCTGATCCGCGCGTCTGCGGCAGATCAGCACGCGCCCGTCGCGTTCGATCACAGCCGCCGCAACACTCGTCATCTCGTCTCAAGCCGGCGGAGTTGCTTCATGGCGCACAGCAGCCGGGTTCGCTGTTCGGGCGGCGGGCTGGCAGCCCCGAGTGTGAACCAAGGGCGAGAAAGAGCCCTGTATATCCAGAACCTGTGAAGGTTGACTGGAAAAGCTCCTCCTCCAGGCCAAGAGTGCCGCTGGCCGGAAACGTTCCATCCTACCGTAGCCTCAAAGGGCCGGGTGCGGACGGGGTCAATCCGGCTGCCGCATGTGATCGAGAGTTCCCCCCGGTTGTCATAGGGGCATACTGACAATCCCCTGCCTGTACACCCCGGGTCCACACTCGGAACTGCCAGCCTCTCTCTTAGGGTATTACATCACTTCAGGCGAAGGCATGCCCATCGTGTCGAGAACCGAGTTCAGTTCCCGCACGAAGAACTGCGCCATCCAAAGCAGAAAGACCTTCTTCGCCCTGTCGGTCTCATTCAAGATGTGATGCTGGTGGTAGAAATGGTTGAACGCCTGCGCCAGATGGAAGCCGTAGCGGGCGAGCTGGGCCGGCTCGCCGGCGGCGACCGCCCGTTCCACCGTCCAATCGGCTCGCGACACCTCCAGCAGAAGCTGCCAGAAGTCTTCGTTTTGAAGCTGTTCGCGAAAGGATTCTTCGCCCAGTTCGCCGCGGAAATCCGGCAGCGTCTCGCCGCGCTCTTCGAGTGTCCGAAGAATATTGCGCGCCCGGACGGCGGCGTACTGCACGTAAGGACCGGTCTCGCCCTCGAAACTCAGCGCCTCCTGCAGGTCAAACGCGATCACGGTTGTGCGCGTGAACCGCAACATGAAGTATCTCAGCGCGCCCACGGCGATTTTCGACGCAATGCGCCTCTGCTCTTCCTCCGGCATTTCCGCGTGACGACTGTGCACTTCTTCCAGCGCCTTCGAGATCAGCATGTCGATCAGGTCATCGGCCTTGACGCCCACGCCCTTCCGGCCGCTCACCTCCACATACGCTTTATGGCGATCCTCGCCAGAAAGCTCGATCCCCAAATCGGCGCAGCAGCGCGGAGTCAGCGCCACCATCTCGTAGGAAAAGTGGATCGAGTCCCGCGCCTGCTCGTCGAAACCAAGCGACCGTAACCCGGCGCGAACAACATCTTGCAAGTACGACTGCCGCACATCGATCACGTTATAGACCTTCGATCCGCGTCCAAACCCCGGCACCTCCTCTTCGCCGCCGGAGGCCGCCGATGCCCAGAGGACCCGCCCGTCGTCATAGGTCCGCCACCGGACGTAGTGAAAGTCCTTATCGAGCAGCCCGAACTTCCACAACTGATAGGCGATGTCCTTGCCGACATAGGTAACCGTTCCGTCCGAGCGCACGATGACTTTCGAGTCGTCGTCGGCGCCCGCGTCCTCTTCCGCGTCCCCGTCCGCGTCTTGCCGGGAACTGGTGTCCGGCTTCCCCCTCTTTGCCTTCGGCGGCGCATCGTCCTGGAACAATCGAGCGGGCATGACCCAACAGCCGCGATTCTTGCCACCGGTTTCGAGATAGATCGCCTTGCGCTGCTTGAGCATCTCAAACGCCGAAGCCCAAAATTGCAGGTGCAAGATCTCGCTCTCGCGCGGCAGCAGGTCGTATTCGACCTCGATCCGCCGCATCGTATCGAGATGGGCGTTCACAATCGTGTCGGAGACGATGCGCGCGATCGCGGCCAGTTCGCCGTCGCCGGACTCAATCGCGTGCAGTGTTTCGGACCGGCGCGCCGCCAGAGCCGGATCCGACTCGTAGCTCCGCGAAACCTTGGCGTAAAGGTCCCAGCAGTGATAGTCAAACCCCGCGGCCGGGTCGCCGGCCAGTTGCCGCACTTCAGCGAGCGACTTCTTCTCCACAAAATGGAATCCAACCACCACATCGGCTACCTGCACCCCGGTGTTGTCGATGTAGTTCTGCACCTCGACCATCTGGCCCGTCCGGCGCAGCATCCGCACCAGGGTGTCGCCGAGAATCGCGTTTCTCAGATGTCCGATATGCGCTGCTTTGTTGGGATTGATGTTCGTGTGCTCGACGATGACCTTCCATACGTCGCCGCCTGGCTCGTCACCGGATTCATTGAGCAGCGCCGCCGCGTAGGCGCCGCGATCGAAACGCAGATTGATGAACCCGCCCCCTGCCACCTCGGCCGACGCAATCCCGGGAATCGGTTTCCACTCCGAGACCAGTTCCTCGGCAATCTGGCGGGGGGCGCGCTTGAGTGTCTTAGCCAGCGAAAAGCAGACCGGCAGCGCAAGTTCGCCAAACGCGGCCTGCCGAGGCTGCTCGATGACAATGGGAACCTCGACGCC
Source organism: Bryobacterales bacterium (assembly GCA_965238045.1). Taxonomy (GTDB): domain Bacteria; phylum Acidobacteriota; class Terriglobia; order Bryobacterales; family UBA6623; genus CBDEGU01. The sequence goes on from CBDEGU010000010.1 coordinate 626,381, forward strand.
ATAGCGTTCGCCAATATGAGCGGCCATGGACTGGTGAACACGCTTTGCGAAAGTATGAAACACCTGCGAATCAATGCCTCGCTAACAGAATTCGGGGAAACGGCGTTCGGGACAGACCGTGCCTTGCACCATCAAGCCTTACGCCATCAAAGGGAAGAGCGGAACTAGGCTTATTCTGTCACACTACCGGCATACAGCGCCGCTCAGGTGTACCGCCAAGGCACGCCGCCCAGGCGCTTTCGTCCCTTGAACGCATCAAACGTGGCCTCTGTTTCTTTTGCCTCCGTCGAAGGTAGTGGCGCGCTTTGATTACGTATAATCGAATTGTGCTCAGACACTCTGGTGCTATCTCACAACTTCTGCTCGTCTTGCTCGCCGTGCTGCTTCTCTCATCGCTGGCGTGCAACTCCCATCAGAATTCGGAAATTGCGGTGCGCGAGGCCGTCCGCCAGCACCTTGCCGCACGCGGCAATCTGAATATGGGCAAGATGACCCTAAGCGTCGATGGCATTACATTCGAACAGGACCGGGCGACCGCTTCGGTCACGATCGCGGCGCGCGACGATCCGAACGCGAAAATGCAAATGGTCTATCAACTGACTCAAACCGGTTCGGAGTGGAAAGTGCAAGCACCGGAAGATTCCTCGCAGCCCGCACATGGAGGGATGGATGGAGGCATGGGAAGCTCAGCGGGGGAACTGCCGCCCGGCCATCCTTCCACCGGTGGCCAAACGCCCGAACCCGAATCAACCTTGCCTCAGGGTCATCCGCCTATTCCCGTGAAGTAAGCGCGGGGCGAAACCGTCCATGGCAGGCCGCCCGTTCCCTTCTCATCGCAAGAGTCCGGCCCGTCCGCCGCAAACGAGGTTTCCGGCATCATGAATCGTACGAAATCAGAAGCGTTATTTCGGCGGGCCGAAGCCTCCATGCCCGGGGGCGTCAACTCCCCGGCGCGAGCCTTTCGGTCGGTCGGCGGAGACCCCGTCTTCATCGAGCGGGGCGAAGGTTCGCGCCTCTACGATGCCGACGGCAACTCTTACCTCGATTTCATCGGATCCTGGGGACCGCTCATCCTCGGCCATCGCCCTCCGGCCGTCATCGCGGCTCTCAAGCAGGTTCTCGATACAGGAACGAGTTTCGGCGCGCCGACCGAACGCGAAATCGACATCGCCGAGCTGATTCGCGAATTGGTTCCCTCGATCGAGATGGTGCGGCTGGTGAATTCGGGGACCGAAGCGACCATGAGCGCCCTGCGCGTCGCGCGCGGTTTCACCGGACGCGATCTGACGGTGAAATTCGAGGGCTGCTATCACGGGCACGTCGACTCGCTGCTGGTGAAGGCCGGCTCGGGCATGGCGACGCTCGGCATCTCCGATTCCGCGGGCGTTCCCCAATCCTGCTCCGAGACGACCCTTCCGCTGCCGTTCAATTCCGTTGAAGCCGTCGAGCACTGTTTTCAGGAGCGGGGCGCCCAAATCGCCTGCGTGATCGTCGAACCCGTTGTTGGAAACATGGGCTGCGTTCCTCCCCAGCCGGGGTATCTCGAGGCCCTGCGCGAGATCACCCAGCGGCATGGAGCGCTGCTGATTTTCGACGAGGTGATGACCGGCTTTCGCGTTGCTCTCGGCGGCGCGCAGTCTCTCTACCAAGTCACGCCCGATCTCACCACGATGGGTAAAATCATCGGCGGCGGCTTGCCGGTCGGCGCCTATGGCGGACGAGAGGACGTAATGCACAAGGTGGCTCCGCTCGGACCCGTCTACCAGGCCGGAACGCTCTCGGGCAACCCTCTCGCGGTGGCCGCCGGGCTGGCGGCGCTGCGAGAACTCAAGGCCGGCCCGGAGCTTTACGAGCGTCTCGACAGCAACACCGCCCGGCTCACCAGCGGCATCGCCCAGGCGGCCCGCGAGGCAAACGTGCCGGTGAGCATCAATCGCGTCGGTTCGATGTTCACCGTTTTCTTCGGTGATGCCGAGGTGACGGATTTCGCAAGTGCCTCGCGCAGCGATACCAGCCGTTTCGGAGCGTTCTTCCGGGGAATGCTCGACGAGGGCGTCTATCTGCCCTGCTCTCAATTCGAGGCTGCGTTCCTCTCGGCCGCTCATACTGAGCAGGATATCGACGAGACCATTGCCGCGGCCGCTAAGACATTGCTCGCGCTCACAGCGTAAGCCGGACAAGCACGCAGTCGGTCCGATAGCCCGGCCCATCGAAAACCAAATCGCGAGCCAGACGATTGCCCGCGGCACGTTTGCCTGGGACACGGCGACGGACGCGACCTCCGCCACCCCCGCTTCTCGCGTCGCCCCTGCGACTTCCCCGCTGTGTCAAACCCCGGCCTTGTCGAACCGGGGCACCTTCAACTGCTCCCCGTTCTTCAGCGCCGACTGATGCGCGACGATCCCGGGAACGGTCATCGCCAGTGACTCATAGACGTCGATCACCGGTTCTCGCTCTTCCACCAGCGCGTTGATAAACTCGGCGCTGAGGAAAGTATGGCTGCCCCCATGCCCGCTCGGCAGGCGCATCGGCTCGGGCAACATGTCGCTTTTCCAATACTCGGGGATCTCCACCGGCCCTGCTGCCTTCGTCCGCTCCCGCCAAGTGTTTGGATGCAGTTCCCGCTTATGCATGTAGAGCGACCCCTTCTCGCCGAACCACTGCGCACGTTCGCCATGGTCGCCGACCAGCCAGAATACGTTGCAGCGCACCATGTGACCCCGGTCGGTCCGCATCAGCGCTGATTCGTTCCAGTAGGGATTCTTGTAGGCGTTCTCGGTGAGCCAGGGGTGGTCTCCGCCCCAGCCGAGCGCCGAAACACTCTCGATCCGTTCCGACGTCACGCCGACCACGAATCCGAGCGAGTGCGTCGGATAGTGCATCGGCGGCATCCCCCAGCGCCAGGTCCGAGACCCGTCGGGATGGTAGAAACGGCTGGTTTTGTCGGCGACCAGCTGATCGAGATCGCCCCGGTCGTGATAGTACTCCACCTCGCTGTAGAAGAGTTCTCCAAAACCGCCGGAACGAAACAGGGCGCGGGCGTAGATGCAGGCCTGCCGATAGTAACTCGTCTCGGCCATCATGTACTTGAGTCCCGTCTTTTCCTTAAGCGCCTTGAGCTTCTCGGCCTCTTCGAGTGAAAAGCAGGCCGGCACCGCCGAGATCACATGCAGCCCCCGGTTCATGCACATCTCGGCATGCTTGTAGTGATCGGGCGCGCCGGTGAATACCGCAACGGCATCCAAGGCTCGGGCGCGCCCGAGCATCTCGTCGAGCGAGTCATAGAAGTTGTCACAGTGGTAGGTGTCGCGCAAACGCCGGTGCCGGTCGGCCCGCAAGTCGGTAACGGCGGCGACTTCGCAGTTCGGATGCTTGTGCCAAAAAAAGGACGTTCCGAAACCGCCGCCAACCACGCCAAGCCGGATTTTTTTCGGCGAATCTCGGGGAGCCGCCGCGCCCGGACCCAAAGCCGAAGCGGTGCTCAGCGCTGCTGCGCTCAATACCGAAGCACCAAGAAATTCACGCCGTGATTCCATCGGAAACTCCTTCCAGGCCCGCGCCCGCTAATGACTCCCCCCGCCGCGGCGTCTAATCCTCAGACGCCTCGCGCCCGCGCAGGGCAGCCTCCAACGGGGCATCATCCAAAGGCTCGCCCCAGACATTGCCATGCACGAGCTGATGAAGCGGGAGGCGTGAGCGCCAGCCTTCGGCTTCTAGTTCCGGACGGGAAAGAAACTCGCTAACGTAGCCAAGACAGAGATACGCTACCGGATACACCGCGGCCGGAAGCTTAAGCTTCTCCGCGAGTTGTCGCTGGTCCAGAATACTCACCCAGCCGACGCCAATCCCTTCAGCCCGCGCGGCAAGCCAAAGGTTCTGAACCGCTAAGCAGACGCTAAACAGATCCGTCTCCAGGATCGTATTCCGTCCCAAAACGTGCGGGCCGCCGCGGCTGCGGTCACAGGTGATGCAGAGATTGATCGGGCTCTCGATGATGCCTTCGAGCTTCAGACGCTGATAGAGAACGGCCTGCTCACCGGCATAGTTCTCGGCGGCCTTTTGATTTTCCTGCTCAAAACTTTCCTTGACCGCCTCCCTAACTTCAACGCTGTCGATGACGATGAAATCCCACGGCTGCATGAAGCCCACCGACGGCGCATGGTGCGCGGCCTCCAGCAGGCGCGCCAGCACCTCGGGCGGAATCGAATCGGGCAGAAACTGTGAGCGCACATCACGCCGCTCACGAATGGCCCGGTAAAGCCCGTGGCGCTCAGCATCAGAGAAATGGTTGTTCGGTGTGCTCATTGTGAAGCGCAAATCCGGCTGGCGCGGATGTGTATTTCCCCTAATGCTTGTATGGGCTGACCTGCAAACAATCGGTCCTGACCGGCCTAAGACGAACCCGCGGCGGCCAGACCGAGCCTCTATATTCTAAGCCTCCGTCGGCTTGCAACGCACCGCCGGCCAATCGTGCCACACCCGCCGGTTCCGTTCCCATTCCCTGGGGCCCGTTCCCCGGCCTCCCAACTGAGCTATGCTTCACAAGCACCCCGCGATCGAGGAAACGCAATCATGACACTCCGCCTTCCCGAATCATCACGCCGCCAGTTCCTGGCAACCACGCTTGGCGCCGTCGCCGCCTCGGCCGAGACGCACAAGAAGAAAGTCGCCGCGATCGTCACCGTCTATCGCCCGCTCTCTCACGCCAATGTCATCGTCGGACGCTTTCTCGATGGCTATCACCCAAACAACGTCTACGTCCGCCCCAAAACGCATGTCGTCTCGATGTATACCGACCAGATCCACGAAAAAGACATGAGCCGCGATCTGGCCAAGAAACACGGCTACACGATTTACCCGGCCATCAAGGAAGCTCTCACTCTGGGCGGCGACAAACTCGCCGTCGATGCCGTACTCTTTGTCGGCGAGCACGGCGACTATCCCTGGAACGAGCGCGGCCAGCACCTCTATCCCCGCCACAAACTCATGAAGCAGATCGTCGAGGTCTACCGTCAGAGCGGCCGCTCGGTGCCGACCTTCAGCGACAAGCACCTCTCCTACGACTGGGAGAAAGCCAAACAGATGTACGCCTGGTCGAAGGAACTCAACTTCCCGTTCATGGCCGGCTCGTCCATCCCCCTGACGGTACGAACACCTGAACTCGAAATCCCCTACGAGGCGGGCATCAACGAAGCCGTCGTCGTCGGCTATGGCAACGTGGACTCCTACGGGTTCCATACCCTTGAGTCGCTGCAATGCATGGTCGAGCGCCGCCGGGGCGGAGAAACCGGCATCGAGTCGGTCGAGTGGATCGAAGGTGGCGGCGTCTGGCAGTGGCTGAGCGGCCCCGGTCGCCGCCACCGCCCGCTGCTCGACCAAGCTCTGGCGCGCTGCCACAAAACCAAGCCCGGACCACTCGAAGACAACTGCAAGGAACCGTATCTCTATCTGCTCAACTACAAGGACGGCCTGCGCGCGGCGGCCTTCATCTTGAATGGGCACGCCGGAGGCTGGTCCATGGCCTGCCGCCTCGATGGACGCACCGATCCGGTATCAACCTACTTCGGATTCACCAGCGGCGGCCGCACGCGCCCTCACTTCGACGGCCTCGTCCACTGCATAGAGCACCTCTTCGTGACCGGAACGCCCCTCTATCCCGTCGAGCGAACTCTGCTGACCACCGGTGCCCTGTCGTTCCTATTCGAGTCCCGAGTGCAGAAGAAAGAACTTGCGACGCCGGAACTCGCCATCCGCTACCGCGCCCCGCGCAATACCTTCTTCCAGCGAGACTGAGGCAGTTCACCCCGGTCGGCGTTCCTAATTACGCGGAAGCGCGAACTACTCAACCGGCTTCGAGCGCGTATATTCATAAACCACCTCACCGTCCACGGCATGCAAACGGAAGGTGATCGTGCTGTCATCGCCCGCACGCTTGGTGTTGACCGACAGGTAACCGCCCATCACGCGGTGAAACTGATGGTACTTGGCATTTTCACCCGGCGACCCGCCCGCATGCTGGTCACTAATCGGACCGGACGAAAACTCATGCACCCCAGTTGCGGGATGAATCGAATGATACTGCCAATGGCGGTCACCGCAAGCGATGAAGAAGTTGTCGGGCAGGTTTTCCTGAATGAACGTTCGAAACTCGGCACCCTCGTGATGATAGGTCACGTTCGCGTGGTTGTCTTTCTTCGTCGCGCGGTCTGGGCCGACGATCGGCGTCGGGCTGATGAGCACCTTCCAATCGGCATCGCTTGCCAGCAGAGTTTCCTTCAGCCATGCCTTCTGCTCGGCGCCCCAGATCGATTTCTCGGGGCCGTCTTCCATCGGATTCGGCGAGCGAAAGTCCCGGCCCTCGACAAGCCAGACCTGCAAACCCTTTCCCCAGCGAAACGTACGGTACGGCTTATCGCTCATCGGCACTTGTTCGGCGTATACCTTCAGGCCCTGCTCAAAGGTGAAGTCCCCCATGAAATCACGCACCAGTTGCGGCCATCCGTCATCGGCGTAAGAATCATGATCGTCCTTCTCCCAATAGCCGGGCGTCCGCAAATGGAAGTCGATGAGCTTCGGGTAGCTGTACATGCGATGCCAGTGGTAGCGGGCCAGATCGATCGTAGTCGCCACCGGATCATCGCTGTCGTAGTAGACGGTGTCGCCGGTCGGGACGATGAAGTGAGGGTTCAGTTTCGCCATCGAGTCATAGGCGAGAAAACCATCGGCATGGTCGGCGTCCTTGTACATCTGCCCCGTAATCACGGTGAAGATCACGTCGGCATATTCATCAGCCTCGGGAGCGGTTGCAAAACTTCCCAGCAGCGGGCGGTGTAGCACCGAGCCATCGGCGCTTGAGGTTTCGGCCGAGAAATAGTACTTCGTCGACGGCCTGAGATTGCTTAGCTTGAAGTGCAGCGTAAAATCATCCTCCGCTGCCGCCTTCTTCCAGTCCGTCTCCCACCACTGCTGGACGTCGCCCCCCGAGACCGGCTCGGTGGGGAAGTGCGAGAACAACTCCGGCTGGGTCGTGTAGCGAACTCGCGCCCGGCCCGCCGCGCCGGGAACGGAACCTTCCAGATCGTTCGGGTCGGGTTTCAAGACCGGCCCCTTTCGGTCAGACACGCCTCGTTTGACGATGCCGTCGGCCCGCCGCCTGTTGCCGGCCGTGACGCGCATCGACACAATCGCGGAAGTGTCGCTGACCTCGCCCACCTTCACGCCGCTCGCCTGATGGCTGTCTTCAATTGTCGGAGCGCCGCCGCACGAAATCATCCCTGCTAGCAGCAGCGGAATCGCCGTCAGGAACGCAACGCGGCGCGGAAGAACAAGTCGATCGCCGGAACGCATAGTCGGAAGTCTAGCAGAGAGCCAGCCGCGGAGGTTACTGCACCCTCTGGCCGGCCGCGCGGTAGGATTCATCGAGCAGTTCCACCACGTGGAGCACGCGCTGGCCGCCGCCGAACATCTCGGCTCCGGCGCGCAACTGGAGCATGCAGCCCGGATTGGCCGTCACCACCGTACCAGCCCCGGTGGTTTCAATCATCTTCATCTTGTTGTCGAGCAGCTCCATCGACATTTCGATGTGTTCAACGTTGTATACACCCGCGCTGCCGCAGCAAATGTCGGTCAGGGGCAACTCGCGAAAATCCAGTTGAGGGATGGCCGCGAGCAGACTGCGAGGCTGGGTCCGCACTTTCTGGCCATGGAGAAGATGGCACGAATCTTGGTAGGTAACGGTGATGGGCAGCGGCCCGAGATTCGTGTTGAGTTCAATGCCGGCCAAGAACTCGCTGACGTCCCGCACCTTGCTTGAGAACGCAGCCGCCCGTCTGTGCCACTCGCTGCCCGGCTCGAAGAGATCCGGATACTCCTTGATCACCGAGCCGCAGCCGGCCGCGTTGGTAATGATGGCGTCGAATGCGCCGCGTTCGAAGGCCGCGATGTTCTGCTTCGCCTGGCGGCGTCCCAGATCCCGCAGCCCGGCGTGGACTTGCAGGGCTCCGCAGCAGCCTTGATCTCGCGGAACCGCGACCTCGCAGCCATTGAGCCGCAGCACGCGGATCGTCGCCTCGTGCAATCGGACGAACGAGATATTGGCAATGCAGCCAGCCAGCAGTGCCACGCGATGTTTCCGCTGGCCCTGGGCCGGGAACACCTTGCCCACTTTATTGAAGAAGAACGGCGTCTCGATCTCGGGACTGAGCCTCTCGATATCGGCCAGAGGGCCGAAAAGTTTGAGAATGCCGCTCGACCGGACCAGTCGCTGGAGTCCGCTCCGCTGATAGACCCACAGCATACGGCCGGCGGCTTTGAGAAGCCAGGGGCTCGTGAGTAGGTGTCCGAACAGGAACGAGCGAAGCATCTTCCGGGGCCACGATGACTTGTTCCGCGTCTCGATTTCCGCGCGTGCGCCTTCGATCAGCCGTCCGTAGGGCACGCCCGACGGACAGGCGGTTTCGCACGCCCGGCAAGCCAGGCACAGGTCGATGTGGTGAATGTATTCGTCGTTGATATCGAGGCGTCCGCTGGCAACTTGCACCATCTGATAGATGCGTCCGCGCGGGGAGTCCATCTCCAGCCCCAACTGGCGGTAGGTCGGGCAGGCGTTTAGACACAGGCCGCAATGCACGCAGGCGTCGAGGTCCTTCTGGCTTGGACGATCGATCGCGTCCGCTGTTTCCCTCACTGCCGCTGTTGTTGACATCCTACGAGATCGCGAAGCGCCCAAACCGCTCCGCGCAGAGCGGGTATCACTCCTTCCGTCGCCGTGGACGCGGTCGCCGGTCCGGTCGCGCCGTGGTAACTCCCAGGGCAACTCCCCAGTGTAATACCTTCGGAAGGCCGCCCTCCTCAGATCAGATTAAACAGCCGGCCGGGATTCAAGAGGTGCCGGGGATCGAACTGGCTCTTGACCCGCTCCATGACCTGGAATTGTGTTCCCGAGCCGTCCCACAGTTCAATGGACATTTTCTGGTGCTCCGGCGCAGACTCGACCACCGCCGCCAGACCGACTTCGCGGCATGCTTTCAGGCAGCGCGCGGCCTCGTCGAGTATCGAGCAGGCAATATAACTGACGCCGTTGGCCGCCCGGGCTAGCGTCGGCGTCTCTCCGGCGGTGTCCCGCACGAGCCGGAACACTTCGCCAAGCTTCTTCGGCTCGCAGCCCACCCGCAGCATCAAACCCTCGGTATTGCGCCGCGCCACTTCGGCCGGAAACTCGCGCACCGGCGTCCACAGATCGTCGGCTTGGCTGCCGCCCGCCGATTGAAACGCCGCCACCTTGTTTTCGAGCGCCAGTTTTTCAAACGCCTTGGCAAACCGGTCGATCACCACCTCGCTGCCCGCTGCTTCGGCCATCAACAGGTAACCATACGGCTGGCCGAGGCCGAGCATCTCGGCCGCCGACGGGCTGAGCAAATCCAGCGCGACTGGTTGCAAGACGCTTTCCAGTACCGCCTTGCGTATGCTGAGAAGCGAGTCTAGTTCCCTTGCGGAAAACAAGAACGTCCGCTCGCTCAGCGGACGCGGAAACACCCGGAAGTTCACGCTGCCGATCGCCGCCAGCGTCCCGAACGAACCAACCAGAAGCTTGGCCATATCCAGGCCGGTCACGTTCTTTACAACCATGCCGCCCGACGCGACGACCTTGCCTTCCATCGTCACCATCTTCATGCCGATCACAAGATCGCGCGCCGTTCCGTACCGGCGGCGGCGCGGCCCGCTCGAATTGGCGGCGATGATGCCGCCGATCGTGGCCTGCTCGCCATAGGGCGGGTCGAGGGGAAGCCATTGCCGGTTTTCGGCCAGGACCGCGCTCAGTTGCTGATACGTGATCCCCGCCTCCACGCTGATCGTCAGATCGTTGGGTTCATAGAGCAGTACGCGGTTCATGCGGCTGGTGGAAAGAACGACATCGCACGACGCGACCAATCCGCCCATCGCCCGCTTGCTGAAATGGCCGCCCAGCTCGATGCTCTTGCGCGTCGATCCGCACTGGGCGAGCGTCTCGGTCAGCTCTTCCAGCGAAGACGGGGCAGTCTCAGTCGCCATTCCTACCTATGGTACTTGCTTCGGCCGGTTTTCGCGGACCTCGAGTTCGCCTTCGCACGCGAAGCGCCTGCCAGGCAGTCAAGAACAGCCAGAACGGATAAATGCAATACTTTGAGAGCGCGGAGTGTCAGGCAGGGCGCGGAGACAATGCGTCAGAAGGGGGTGGCCGGGCCGCCTGTCATTCGATGATGACGTTGCCGTCCTCGTCGAGCCAGGCGATATCAGGGTCTTGGCCGTCCGCGGGCGCGGGCGCGGACTGCTTCTCGACTCGGCGCTGGGCGCGCTTTTCCGCCTTCTCACGCTGTTTTTCCTGACGAGCGAGTTCCTTGAGGCGTTTTTGAAAAGTTGTATTGGACCGACTGGCCATAAGTCTCTCTCCTCGTCAGGCTGTATTCGCGATGGCCCGCGCGGGTTGTCAGAAGCCGTCGGCATCGCGCGCGACAGGGCGAGTCGGCTAATTCCCTAGTCTGAGCCGGTGATCCGAGAGCGAGGCTAAATCATGCACATGACCGATCCGTCACCTTGGCCCGAGTGGGGCCCGCGGACGGATCATTGCTCTCAGGCGTTCCGCGTAGTCTGTTCATTTTAGCGCATCCTCATATTTTTCTCTCCAAGGGAATCTCTGCCCCCCGTCTTCGCGGATGTGTCACCGGCCACGTCCGGCCCGTAATCCGTCCGTAAGAGACTGCGGGAGTTGGTTTGAGGGGCGGAGGGTGTCTTCAGGCTCGGAGAGCGCGTCCGGCAGGGGCCCAGGCGCGGCCCGCGGGCCGACCGAGTATCGCTGGCGGCTTGATACGGCGGCTTGGCGCCGATTCTGGGGTGCAGGGCCAAGCGCGGGCGCGGCTTCGCCGAGCCGCCAGCAGCAGGAGAGAAAACTCGGGAACCGGCCCCCGTTAGCCGGGCGCCGGCAGCGGCAACTGCTCGAACGCCCACGCCCAGTTCGAAGAACGCTTCCAGCCGCGCATCAGTCGCAACTTGAGCTGCCGCGCATGAGAGACGAATCTGCCCGGTTGCGTGAACACCAAGAAACGCAGCCGCTTCGGCCGCTCCGGCGGCAGCGCCAAACGCTTCATCGCCGTGAGCAGGTTGTGCGTCAGCGCGCTGAGCCGCAGCCAGGCCGCGTTGGCGCCGAACCGTCCGCAGGGCAGCATCCCCGCCGCCAGCTCGTTTTTGAGCACGTCGTGCAGCGCTTCGATCGAACCCTGCTTCTCGCGATGCCACTCCAGCAAACGTTGCGGCTTCCAGTCCCACAGGTTCGTCGCAACCGCAAAGTATTTCCGAGCGGACCCGCCAGCGAACAACTCGCCTTGCTTGTGGCGCACGCGAATCGCCACGTAGCGTAGCGGCTCGCGATACCGCTCGCCCTTCTCTGCCGGGTAGTAAGGCACCACGGCGCGTTCGAGCACCGCTGCGGCGTCTTCGCGATCGATCTGCCAGGCGCTTTCGTCGAGTCGCTGAATCTCGGCCTTCAGCGGCGCCACCAGCGGCGCGCTGACGGCAAAGCCAATGAAGATTCACGGACCTTTTTGTCTTTTGTCGTCCCGCAGCCAATCGAGCAAGTCCGTCTCATAGCAGGCCGCGTCGCCGCGAAAATAATACTCGGTCACCGTCTCGGGCAGGGCCCCGAACGCCCGTTGCGCCACGGCCAGCGGCTCTTGGGTCGCCGGTGTGTTGCCGTTGCGAAATTGATCGGCAAGCACCACATCCAGCTCGGCCCATAGCGCCAACAGCGGCTGATAGCCCGTCGCGCCTTGATAGGTCGGCTGCGCTTCACGCTTGCGCGATGCGATGATCGTGGCGTCGAGACCGGCGGTGGCGATCTTCTGATCGGCGCAGCGGCGGCCCAGCTCGGAGACGACATCGCGGTTGACGGCGGCCAGTCCGGCGAGCGCTTCGCTTTCTCCGGGGATGATGCTGGCTCGTGCCAAATCGAGCTGTTGCTGCTGCGCTTGCTCGATCTTTTCCTGGTCGTGAAACTGGCAGGGAAACTTGCGCGCGGCCTCGGGCGAGGGCAGCTCGTAGCCGAGCATCGCCGCCATGCCGGCATCTTTGCGCAGGACATCGAAGTCGTCGAAGCACTCGCCGCCGACTGCGGTCAGCGCCAGAAAGCTTTCGACACAGGAGGCTTCGTCCAGACCCCACCGGCGTTGCTTGAGTTGCAGATGGTGGTGGACTCTTGCGGCTAGGCCGAGACTGCGGGCCGTGCGCAGGAACAGTGGCCATCCGCCGAAGGAGGTGAGGATTTCCTCGAGCGGCGTGTCGTTGATTTCGAACAGGAACTCGCCTTCGGCCGGGCTGCGGAACTGCTTTTTGAGACCCATGCCAGGACCGTAGCCATCCAACACCCACTGGGTGCGCCGCCGCGCCGCCGCTCGGAGCCATCCCACCCCCTGCCTCCGCGCCTCCGACCACCCCCTGCTCCCCAGGTCCGGTGCTTACAGACGGATTACGGGCTTGGGGCTGGCCGTTTCCCACTGAGACGAAGCCTGGCAGCACGGCGTCTGCCACGGGCTGCTATGTTCGGTGCAGGTAGCGGATGGCGGAGCTTACGGGTGGTGAATCTGTGTCGATCGGCGTTGCGTTGCGTTGGGCGGTTTCGCTGCTCGAGGAGCGGCGGGTCGGCGTCCCGCGGCTGACCGCGGAGGTGCTGCTGGCGGATGTGCTTGGCAGCGAGCGGCCGTTTCTCTTCAGTCATCCGGAAACTGTGCTTTCGCCGGACGAGCAGGCGCGCTTTGAAGATGCGGTGGGCGAGCGTTGCGCGGGCAAACCGACACAATACATTACCGGCAAACAGGAGTTCTACGGCCTGCCGTTCGCGGTGAGCCCCGAGACGCTGATTCCCAGGCCGGAAACCGAATTGCTCGTCGAAGAAGCTCTCGGCACGCTCGGCGGGACCGGGGCGGTGCTGGATACGATGCTGGATACGGGGCTGGATCGGGTGCTGGATGTGGGAACCGGATCGGGCTGTATCGCGGTTGCGATCAAGAAACATTGCCCCTGCGCGCGGGTTCTGGCTTGCGACCTCTCTCTGCCGGCGCTTCGGGTGGCGAACGATAACGCCCGAACGCTGGAGGCCGATATCGAGCTGATCCAAGCGGATCTGACCGAGGCTTTCCGGGAAGACAGCTTTGGGGCGATGGTCTGCAATCCTCCCTATGTTCCGCTGGCGGATCTGCCAGGATTGCAGCGGGAACTGCGATTCGAACCCGCCCGGGCGCTGTTTGGGGGTGAAGACGGTTTGGCGTTCTACCGGCGGCTGCCCGAACTCGCCGGTCGCGTGCTGCGGCCCGGAGGATGGCTGCTTCTGGAGCTGGGTTATCGCGGGCGGGCGGCGGTCGAAGAAATGTTTTCTTCCGCGGCGTGGGAAGCGCCGCAAGTACGCGCCGACCTGGCGGGCATGGACCGGGTTTTGATGATCAGGAAGCGCTAAGCGGCGTGAGTGTGAAAAGATGGGGTGCGGGACGCGCGGGGTCCGGTCCGCCGGGGTTGGCGGTCTTTGCGTCTGGCCGTTTCCTGCTGATAGGAGTTTCCAGAACCGTGAAAATCAAGAAAGTTGAAGCCTTCCTGCTCTCCTCGCCGATGAAAGAACCGGTCGTGCTGCCCTTCTATGGAGGCGAGCGAACGATCGTGAAACGCGATGCGATGTTCATCCGCGTCACCGCCGACAACGGGCTCACAGGCTATGGGCCGGGCGCCGCGCATGAGAGGGCGGTGCGCGAGATCCGCGAGACGATCTCGCCGTTTCTCGAAGGCCGCGATCCGCTGCAATGGAAAGATTTTGATTTTCAGGGGGCCTTGGAGCTGACCAAGACCTATCGGGCGGTCGAGGTGGCGGTGGTCGATCTGGCGGCGAAGTATGAGGGCGCTCCGCTCTCGGAGCTTATTGGCGGCAGGAAGCGCGACCGCATCAAGCTCTACGGCAGCGCCGGGATGTACATGAGCCCGGAGGAGTACGCCGAGGAGTCGGCGGCGATCGCGGCGATGGGTTTCACGGCCTACAAGATGCGTCCGGCGCGGGGACCGGAGAAGGATCTCGAAACCATCGCGAAGATGCGGGAGGCCGTGGGGCCCGATGTCGGATTGATGATCGACGCACACGCCTGGTGGCGCATGGGGGATCGCAGCTATTCGTATGAAACGATCGAAAAGCTGGCGCGGGATGCGGCGCCCTACAAGCCGGCCTGGTTCGAGGAGCCGCTGCTGCCCGACGATCATGCGGCGATGCGGAGGTTGCGCGATTCCGGGCACGTCGCGGTGGCCTCGGGCGAGCACGAGCCCGATGAACCCTCGTTCATGGACATGATTTCATCGGGCGCGGTGGACTATTCGCAGATGGACGTCTGCTGCCAGGGCGGGTTCGAGATGGCGCGGCGGATCTTCGAGGCCACCGAGAAACAGGGTATCCGCTTCGCCTTCCATTGCTGGGGCACTTTGCTGGAAGTGGTGGCGGCGGCGCAGTTGGGGGTTTGCTGGCAGGCGGATATCGTCGAGTGGCTCGAATACCCCTGTCATGCGAAAGAGGGCCGGGTGGGCATGTATCCCTTCCCGCTGGCCGATGATATCCTGACAGCACCATTGCAGATCGAAGACGGCGATCTCGTCGTGCCCTCGGGCCCAGGAATCGGCGTGGAGGTAGATGAGAGCGTGATCGAACGCTATCCGTATCTCCCCGGCCCGTGGTCGTTTTTCAAGATTGATTCCCCGCCCGAGACGCTGGCGGTATCGGGCGATCATAGCGCGAAATGGGTGAACCCGAATCAGGCCGGCTGAGCGGGGCGGCGGCAGGGTGATGGACAGGCGCGGGGGTTGACCGGGGCGTTGACATTGGCAGAGCACGGCCAGCATTTTCCACTCCAAGAATGATCCTGAAAGGGATCTGGGTGGTAAGGGTACGGGGTTGGGTAGCGATCTCCTTTCTAGAGGGTACAGGCGAAGGGGTTGCGAGGGGGGATAAGGGGGAGGGAGGTGAGTAGTGCAACAAAGTTTCTGTAAGGTTCTGTAAATTCGTTTAGGTGGGTATTCGGTTGACTCAGGTAGCCCCAATATCTTGTGGTTCGGGGATTTGCTTGGGTTCATGAGCTGGGTGGACGATCATCTTGTATTGGAAACACTCCCCCCTTTCAGGATCATCTTGTATTGGACAACTCTGAGCGCCAGAATCCCAAGCTGCCCGGTGCTACCCTATGAGCCTGCGCTGAGCGATGAACGAATTTTCCAACTGGTTTGAAGACAATTGGGTCTCCGTCGCCGTGCTGGCGGCGTTTATCGCCTTGATGATGTTTTCGGCCTGGTGGGCCAACCGGCGGAAAAGCGCTCGGCCGGGAGCGATCGTCATCGCGCTCTCTTTCTACGCCACCTTCCTGAGCACGAACACCTTTCTCGGGCAGGCGGGCTACGGCTACAAGGTCGGCATCGCCTGGATCCTCGGCGCGTTCGTTTTCGTCGCCTGCGGCTTCATCGCCTGGTTTGTCGTGGCGCGGCGCATGATTCACGACGCGCGGGAAGTTCTCGACGAGGACACGGGCCTGGACCAGGTGACCGTACCCGGCTATCTGGCGCTCAAATACAAGAGTCCGATGGTGGGATACCTGAGTGCTTCCATCATTATCGCCGCCTCGATGCTCTACATGCTCGCGGTCTTCAAGGGCGTGGGACACATCTTCAGCCAGATCCTGCACGTCCCCTATGAAGTGTCGGTGATCGCCGTTTTTGTGCTGGTCGCCGGATACACCTCATGGGGAATGATCCGAGCGATCCTGCACACCGACGCAGTGCAGGGCAGCATCATGGTGCTGGGCGCCGTGGCGCTGTTCGTGGCGGCTGTCACGCAAGCCGACTGGAATCTGCTCGCCGACAGCCCCGACCTGGACTTGCGGGGCCAGGCGCTGGGCGGGTCGCTATGGAAATGGGACGTGCTGTTGTCGCCGCTCTACATCGTGGGACTATCGCTCGGAACCGGGATCAAGCTCATTGTCGCTCCGCGTTTGGTGGTGCGATTTCTGCTGTTTCGCCATGCCGGCGAGCCTGAGATTCGTAAAGCCAAGTGGCTGGCGATCACGCTGATGGTCCTTACCGTGCCGCTTCTATTTCTGCTCGGCATACTGGCGCACGGCATCATCCCGCAGGAGCAGTCGCAGTATTACTTCATGCATACCGACCAAGTGATCCCGTTTCTTGTCGAGCATCTGTTCGGACGTTTTTGGGGCGCGGTCATTCTGGGCAGTTTTCTGTGCGCGGCGTTGTCGTCCATCGATTCGGTGCTGCACGTCGCCGGCTCGGCGCTCGTCGTCGATCTGTGGGCGAAATGGAAGACCACCGTCCCGCTCAGCACGATCGAGCGGCTGCAGCGCGCCTCAATGCTTCCGGTGGCCGCCTTGCCCGCATGGCTGGCCCTGGACCCTCCCGCGGACGTGGTTCCTCTCACCGCGCTCTCGGGCGCCTTGTTCGGGGGCTGTTTCTTTCCCGCGCTGGTCGTGGGCCTGTGGTGGCGGCGCGCGGACCGCCGCGCGGTCATCGCTTCGATTCTCGCCGGCGCCGCGGCGGTCATCGCCTGGTCGTCGGGCGCGGCGCAGGCCCTCGGACTGGAGCTGATTCACCCGGTGATCGCCGGACTGATCGCTTCGCTGGCCGTCTATTTTGCCGTATCCGCCTCTGTCCGGCGCCCCGCGTGAGCAGGCGCGCTCCCGGAGACAGGTGAGAACGCACCCGCGCAGAACACCGATTCCTGCTCCGAATACACGCTGAAGCAAACGCTCTCTCGGCCCGGTGGCAGGAAATCCGCCGAGGCAAGATCCGCTACTGCATCCATATCGGCGAATCGCATATAATTGCGGGAGCGCCTCTGCCGGCATGCGCCGCGGCTCTCCCGGATTTCGGCAAGCAGAGGGCAATGGGAATGGGCCTCCCCCCAGCGGGTTGGAGAGCACTGGGCGATTTCATGGCAACGGGCGCCTTTTGTTTGCGTTTTCAAAACAGCCAAAAATAAACCGCGCGAACTTCGGGAAATCGAGAATCGAATCGCAAAGACGGACAACCTATGAACATCAGTGCGATCGTAAGTGAACTCAAGAAGGAACTAGCGCGCATCGACTCTCTGATTCTCGCCCTGGATCAGCTTCACCCGGGCCGCCGCCGGGGACGGCCTCCCAAACTACTGCAAGAGCTGCGGTCCGGCGCCGAGCCGGGATCGCTTACCTCGAGCCGCCGGGGACCAAGACCCAGGCCGGCGGACACCTCTGCCCCCAAGAAGACTGTCAAGAAGGTTCGCAAGACACGAGCGGCGAAACCGAAAACCTCCTGAGGCGCGCCGCCGATTCCATGGCCGGCGTGGCCCGAAACGCGGGCGAGCAGCCCCCGCTAGAAGTCCGGCTGCTAGAAGCTACAGGTCGGCGCGGGCGAGTTCCTGGCCGTGGTGGTGCGGCGGTCGAGTACGTCTCTGACCTTCCGCGCCGGATCGCGGCGGAGACCGGACCGTCCTAGAGGACGCCTACCTGGGCGGCGGCGGCGGATCGGGAGCTTGTTCATCGCCCGGAAGGGGAGGGCCCGCCGCTGGCCCGCCCGGCGCGGCTCCCCCGCCTCAGCGGCGGCCGATGCGGCTCCAGACGTAGGCGAGCGTCCGTGCCATGTCGCCCGCCGTGCTGGCGGCTCGCACTTGGTCCACGCCGGCTTGGGCCAGGGGCGTGTCTCGGTAGACGACGAGGCTTTGGCCCGCCTCGACCGAAATCTCGTTGGCGCTGGGGAGCAAGCGGTGCGCCACGGTAACGAGTCCTTCATCGACGAAAATTACCGTGGTCTGGTTCTCGTCGACTTCCACATCGAAAGTCGTGCCGCGAACGGAGATGACCGCGGTGGGAGTGAAAATCCTGTTGCGGTTCGGGCTGCCGCCCAGTCTCTGGATGTGCACCTTCACCTTCCCGAGAAAAATATCGAGAAGGTCCTTCAGGCTCCCTGGATTTTTTCGGAAAACGACCTGGGAGTCGGCGAACACAAAGAACATGCTGCCGTCCGAGACGTGCAACTCGGCGAAACCGTCCTTGCCGGTAACGATGAGTTCCCCGGCTCGCACGCTTTGACCGCTGAAGAGCGCCCACTCGGTGTCATCCCGGATGACCGAGACGCGTCCGGTGGCGGTCACGACCGTGGCGGCGCTCTCGCCGGAGAACTGCGCCGGCAGAGGACGGGCCAGCGACGACAGCACCGCGGCGGCGGCCACAGAGCGGATCAAGATTCGCTTCGATGCATCCCAACGAGTCATCCCATTCCATCATAGTATGCACGCCGCGTTCCGTTCGCGGGACAGAAATGTTTCCTAGCCGCTCGCGGATGCTGGCGGCCTTCACCCGCGGGCAGGCGCGGCCTCCCGGGCCGCGCACCCTGCCCGGCTTCTACCATGGCTGCCAGATCACCCTCTCGTCCCCCAGTCGTGCTGTGTCACTTTGACACGGCGAACCGGCGTATCGGACCAGCGGCGCAACCGCTACGCAAGGCTTCGAAACTGGTGCCATCAGGGCCGGTGCGGATCGATTTGCTATGATTGAATCCCGCTCGCTGCTCGACGACGAGCCGGTTGGAACGCTGCTCGCCAACCGGCAATTCCCTGACCTGCGAGAAACACCCTATGACACGCTTCCAAAGCTATTGCTCTGACTGCTCTCATCCTGCTCGCCCCGCTTTCGCTGCCGGCCCAGCCCGCGGCTCAGACCCAGTCTGGCCCCTACGAGCGGATGCTGGCCTCCCAGAAGCAAGTCACCGAATATCTGATTCGCCAAGCGCGGCGGATCACCGACCAGGCGGCGCGGGAGCTGCGGTCGCAGGGGAGTTGGGAGGCGGTCCGCGAGCAGCGCCGCCGCGAAATGCTCGGCATGCTCGGACTCGATCCGCCGCCGCCGAAGACGGCGCTGCATCTTCGCGTCACCGGAGTGATCGACAAACCGCAATACACCATCGAAAAGATTGCCTTCGAGAGCCTGCCGAACGTCTTTGTCAGCGCAAACCTCTACATTCCGAAACAGCGCGACGGCCCCGTTCCGGCGATCATCTATGTCTGCGGACACGCCTACTCGCCTTACGGCAACAAGACGAAATACCAGCGCCACGGCATCACCCTGGTCAAACATGGCTACGTGGCGATGATCATCGACTCGATCCAGATCGCCGAGACGTTCGGCCTGCACCACGGCATTCTCAACAACGAAATGTATGACTGGTACTCGCGTGGCTACACTCCGGCCGGCGTCGAGGTTTGGAACGTGATTCGCGCGCTCGATTATCTCGAAACCAGGCCCGAAGTAGACAAGGACCGCTTCGGCATTACCGGCCGTTCGGGCGGAGCGGCCATGAGCTGGTTTTCGGCCTCGGTCGAGCCGCGGATCAAGGCCGTCGCTCCAGTGATGGGCATCAGCACCTACGCGGCGAACGTGGCCGCCAACACGCAGCGGCGGCACTGCGACTGCATGTTCACGATCAATACCTACCTGCATGACATGCTGCACCAAGGCGCGTTGATCGCGCCGCGGCCGCTCTACATGATGCATGGCCGCCAGGACCGGCTCTTTCCCGTTCCCGGCTATGAGGAGTTCGAGCAGCGGGTCGGAAAGCTGTACCAGTCCTACGGAGCGGGCGAAAAGTTCAAGAACTTGGTCGTCGATACAGGCCACAAGGACTCGGACCTGCTGCGCGGCGAGGCCGTCCACTGGTTTGATCGCTGGCTGAAGAAGATTCCCAAGAGGAAGCTGGATCTTGATTATTCAGATCTTCCCGAACGGGATCTGGCGGTTTTCTCCGGCGATCCACCCGCGCGGGCGCAGAACTTCCGCGTACATGAAACGCTCACCGCCGGGCCTCCGCCGCGAGATTACAGCACCCAGGCCGAGTGGTCCCAGCGGCGCTCCGAGCTGATCGAAACTCTTCGCGCCACCTCGTTTGGGGCATTCCCCCAGCAGCGTAGCGACTTGAATGTCCGTCCTGGGAGCCGGCAGGCGCCGGATCGTTATGCATCCATCGTGTTTGACTCGGAAGAAGGTATCGCCGTGGAGGCGGTTTACCGCAAGGCCGCCGCCGAGTCTGTATCCCCGTCCGGGCCGGCGCTGCTCTATATTGCGTCCGGCGGCGAGGACCTGCTAGCGATTCGCGATACGTTGCGGCAGATTTGGGGCTCGAGAAAGAACTCGCTGATGGTCGTCTATCCGCGAGGCGTAGGCGAGGTGCCCTGGGACAAGAAGTTCACCAAAGACACCTTGCGCAACGCGATGCACACCGGGCGCACGATCGACTCCATACGCATTTGGGACGTGATGCGGGGCGCGGAAGCGCTGCGGCTTCAGAGCGGCGCGGCGGATGTTGTCACGCTCGGAAGCGGCGCCTCGGGCATCTGGGGTCTCTATGCCGCGTTGTTTGACGAACGGATCAGCCAGGTGATGCTCGTCGGCGCGCCGTCCTCGCATCGCGAGGGACCGGTGCTGCTCAACGTGCTCCGCCATACGGACCTGCCCGAGGTGGCGGCACTGCTGGCTCCCCGGCGGCTTACCTTCTATGGACACGTCCCTCCCGCCTACCAGTACACGCAGGGGATCTATTCGCTGCTAGGCCGCCCGGATCACTTCTCACTCACAATGAGTTTGGAAGGCGCGCTGAACGGACGTCATCATCACAATTTTTCGTCGGGCATTTGACGCGGCGAGTTGTGTGACACCATTCGTTTGGATGAATAGGTTTGGATGCACGCGAAGGCCGGTAAGCCAAAAGCAGGTGCATCCGCCCAATCTTGTGGCCGCTGATCAGCCGGCAGCCGCTAAACCCGGCGGATCTTGGCTCCGGCGGCGGCCAATTTTTCGACGAGGTTTTCATACCCCCGGTCGATGTGATAGACACGATCGATCAGGGTTTCGCCCGTGGCGGCCAGAGCGGCGAGGACGAGGCTGGCGCTGGCTCGCAGATCCGAGGCCATCACGCTGGCTCCGCTCAGCGCGGTCTTGCCGCTGACAACGGCGCGGTTGCCGTCAATCGTGATCTCGGCTCCCATGCGTATCAGCTCGGGGGCATGCATGAAGCGGTTCTCGAAAATTGTCTCAAGCACATGAGACTCACCTTCGGCTTGCGTCATCAGTGCCATGAACTGCGCCTGCATATCGGTAGGAAAGCCCGGGTATTCGGCCGTGGTGATATCCACGGCTCGCAGCGGCGCTCCGCCTTCCACGCGAAGCTCGTTCTCCGGCGACGCTCCGAAGCGCACGCCGGCCTGACGCATCTTCTCGATCAGCGAAGCGAGATGCTTCGGTTCGGCGCCGCGGAGCGTAAGACCTCCTTCGGTCATGGCGCCGGCGATCAAATACGTTCCCGCCTCAATGCGGTCGGGGATGATTTCGTGGCGCGCACCCCCGAGTTTGGAAACTCCTTGCACCCGGATCGTCGGCGTGCCCGCGCCTTCGATTGAAGCTCCCATTTTGGTAAGCAACGCGGCCAGGTCGGCGACTTCGGGCTCGCGGGCGGCGTTTTCGAGCACGGTTTCACCCGTGGCCAAGACAGCAGCCATGAGCAGGTCTTCGGTACCAGTCACCGTGACGCGATCGAAATGGACGACCGCGCCCTGGAGGCCATTGGGCGCGACGGCGCGAACGTAGCCGTGCTCCCGTGCGACCCTGGCTCCAAGTTTTTCGAGTCCGGCCAGGTGCATCTGGATCGGCCGCGCCCCGATGGCGCAGCCGCCCGGGAGCGAGACGCGCGCCTCGCCGCATCTCGCTACCAGAGGCCCGAGCACGAGACTCGATGCCCGCATCGTCTTGACGAGTTCGTAAGGCGCTTCGGGTGAGCCGAGCCGTGCCGCGCGAATGCGGTAGCCGCCGTTTCGGCGTTCGACCTCGGCGCCGATGCTTTCCAGCAGCAGGACCATCGTGCGGATGTCCCGCACGGCGGGGATGCGTTCGAGCAGGACTTCCTCGCCGGTCAGCAGCGAGGCGGCCAGCACCGGCAGCGCGGCGTTCTTCGCGCCGCTGATGGCGATGGCACCCGAGAGTGGGTGTCCTCCCTCAATGAGAAATTTATCCATGAAGCGTTTCCCGTCGCCGCCCCACAAAGCTCGCGGGCGACCCTCGCGCCCTCAAGTAAGGCGCTCTCACCTAAGACGGCATAGCACGTGTTTAGATTTCACTTCCCGAGACATTCCTGATACGCGCGGAATACGCCGGGCGCCCTGAACTACTGGACCTCTGCTCCTCTGGCGTAGACTTTCTCAATCCGCAAGTCATCGCTGAGCAGAAGGAGATCGGCGTCGGCTCCCGTCTTCAGACAGCCTTTGCGGTCCTCGACGCCCATGAGTTTCGCCGTATTGAGCGTGGCCATGCGAATCGCTTCCCAGGCGGGCATGCCCGTGAACTCGATCATGTTCCTCACGGCTTGGTCCAGCGTGAGCACGCTGCCGGCGAGCGTGCCCTGGTATCGGCAGACTCGGTCCTTGACTTCCACTTGCAGCCCGACAACCTCGTAGACGCCATCGGGCATGCCGGTGGCCGAGATGCCGTCGGAGATCAGCACAATGCCGTCGGAACCTTTGGCGCGATAGAGCATATCGATCGCTTTCGGGTCGACATGCACGCCATCGGCGATGAGTTCGGCCTTGATCGAGGGGTCGCTGAGCACCTTGGCGATCACGCCGGGGTCGCGGTGCCTGAACGGGCGCATGGCGTTGAACATGTGCGTGGCTTGGCGCGCGCCGAGCCGCGCGGCGCGGTCGGCTTCCTCGTAGGTGGCGTCAGTGTGCCCGATCGAAGGCTGCACGCCGTTGCCGAGCATCTCCTCGATCACTTCGGCCGCATGGCCGATCTCGGGCGCAATCGTCATGATGCGCAGCTGACCTTTGGCGGCCTGGGCGAAGGCGCGATAGGCGTCGAGCGTTGGTTCGACGACGAATTTTTCGGGATGCGCGCCGCGGCGCTTGGGACTCAGATAGGGTCCCTCCATGTGAATGCCCAGCGGATGGGCGCGCGCATGTCCGCTACTCGCGCTTTGCTCGACATAGCCGGCGAGGAACTCGACCGAGCGGAGAATATCGGCCGTCGCCGCGCTGCCGGTCGTGGGGTAGAAGGAAGTGGTCCCAAAACTCGCCAGTAAGCGGCAGATGATTTCCATGGCGTCCGCGCTGGCTTCCATGACGTCGCGGCCGCCCCCGCCGTGATTGTGGATGTCAATGAAACCCGGCGCGATGCACCCGGCGACCTTCACCTCCGTGGCGCCAGACGGAATTTCGATAGCCTCGCGGGAACCGGCGGCGAGAACGCGGTCATCCTCGACCAGAACGACGCCGTTCGGCACCAGGTCGGGCGTGTAGAGGGTCTTTGCGGTGAAGGCGGTGATGGGCATGACGCGGCTCCTCCGATGCGTCTAGTCGATTTCGGCGGGCCGGTTCAGCGGCTGTCCCTGTGCGATGTCCGGTGCGATGTCCTGTGCGATGGCCCCGCGCGGTGATTCGTTCAAGGCATCCCCAAGATGGTCGCCCGCATCGGCGAGACGCCCTCTGGCCGCGGCGGCGTCGAGCCCGAGCCGGACCGCGACGATGGCGACGCGCACATCGTTGTCCGCCGCCACCAGGGCTTGGGCCGCCTGCCCGGCATCGCACCGGGCGACTTGGGCTACGATCCGGCGGCCACGCTCGATGAGCTTGTTGTTGCTGAGCCGGACCTTCACCATCAAGTTACCCAGCACGTAGCCCATCTTCACCATCACGGCGGTCGAAATCATGTTCAGGACGAGCTTCTGCGCCGTGCCGGCTTTCATTCGCGTGGAGCCCGTTAGAACCTCCGGGCCGGTGAGCGGTGTGATGGCGATGTCGGCGGCGCGGGCCAGGTCCGACTCTGGATTCGCGCTCAGGCCCGCGGTCAGCGCTCCGAGGGATTTGGCATGGGCGAGGGCCCCGAGAACATAGGGCGCGCGCCCGCTGGCCGAAATGCAGACGAGAACGTCTCCCGCGCCGAAAGAGCGATCTTTGAGATCAGCCGCGCCCTGGCTCGCTTGGTCTTCGCTGCCTTCGGCGGCACGCTCGAGGGCCCCGGTTCCGCCCGCGATGATACCCTCGACACGCCCTGGCTCGCTGCCAAAGGTCGGCGGACATTCCGCGGCGTCCAGCACGCCCAGCCGGCCACTGCTGCCCGCTCCGATGTAGAAGAGCCTGCCGCCCCGCCGGTAGCGCTCAACGATCGCGTCCACTGCCTGCGCGATGCGAGGAATCTCCGCGGCGACGGCCGAGGCGATTGTTTGATCTTCCCGGTTGATGACCGTGAGCAGATCGAGGGTGGAGAGCTGATCGAGATGTTCCGAAGCCGGGTTGGGCTGCTCCGTAATGAGGCCTTCGAGCACGAACTATCGAAGTATAGCAACAGGGAAGTATAGCAACAGGACCCCGGGAAGCCTCGTCGTGGAGAGTGCGCGTCCCGCTGGGCGGGCGGCGGCTACTCTCCAAGCAGCGCCGGCGGATCGTTGTCGTCCCCAGCGGCCCTCTCGCCTAGCCGGCGAATGGTTTTTCGCCCTTCGCGAGTGGCAACGGCGATACCGCTGATGACCAAGGCGAGGCCCAAGACAAGCCTGGCGGTGATCGCTTCCGAGAGCAGCCAGGCGCTGACCGCGATGCCGAAGATCGGCACCGAAAACGACAGGACCGACAGCGAGCCTGGACTGTGCTTCTTCAGCAGCGTCGCCCAGGCCATGAAGCTAACGCCCGAGATGACCACTCCCTGGTAGGCCACTCCGGCTATCGCTCCCCAGCCGGGCACGGGACGTGCCGCCTCGCCCGATGCGTAGGAGGCGGCCGCAAACCAGGGCAGCGACAGCGCCATCTGCCAGAAGACGGCTTTCACCGGTTCGATGCGCTGAAGCAAGCGCTGTGTGTAGACCAGACGCACGGCGACGAGAATCGCCGAAAAAAGAATCAGGGAATTGCCCAGGGCCGGGTTCGCGGCGAGTTCGATCTCGGGCTTACCCAGCGACACGGCCGCGACCCCGGCGAAGGCCGCGGCCAGACCGAGCAGCCGAAGCGGCGAGAGCCTGTCTTCGGGCAGCACGAAATGGGAGATCAGGTTCGCGAAGATCGGATTGCTGTTGATCAGGATAACGGCGTAGGCCGGCGAGGTATAGTCGGCGCCGAGATGGAGAATACCAACTTGCACGATGAAGAGCATGCTCAACTGCGCCAGCGGCCGGCGCTCGTCCGCGGCGGGGACCAGGTCCGCGCCCCGCAGCTTGGCCCAGGCGCCGACCGAGAGCACGCCCAGAAGTTGGCGCAGAAACGCGGTCCAGAACGGGGCGAAGCCAGTCAGCGCGAACTTCAGCGCCGTCTGATTGCCGCCGCGAAGGACACATACGGCGATGGCCTGGAGGGCTGAAGTCCAGCCGATGGGCGTGATGGTCACGATCGGATCCTTTCGATCGGAGCGAAGGGAAGGCCCAGCTTAGCAGGTGATCGCCGGGGGCGCCTGTCCGGCGGCTTGGTCGGCGGTTTTGTCGGCGGCGGACGGAGCGGGCAGCGAGCTTTGCCGAGATCGGGTGGTGACAATTAAGATGCCGGCGAAAACAGCTCCGGCGCCGATCAGAAACGACGGTGGGAGCGCCTCGGAAAATACCACGGCGCTGAAGAGAACTCCGAACAAAGGTGTCGGAAAAGCGAGTATCGAGAGAACGCCAGGCGGGTAGTCCCGCAGCAGCCGCGTCCAGAGCATGAAACAAAAACCGGCGACGACGACGCCTTGATAGAGAATCGCGGCGACCGGCCGCCAGGTCAGCGGCGCCACCAGAGGGGGCTCGAAGAGCAGCGCCGCCACCAGAAACATCGGCACGGCCAGAACGAGCGTCCAAAAAATCGCCCGCGTCATCTCGATGCGCTGCACGACGCGCTTGGTCGTGATCGAGCGCACGCCGACGAAGAACGACGAGACGACGGCAATCAAATTTCCCCAGTAGGGGTGCGGCGCCCAGCGGGCCTCGGGCTTGCCGAGAAAGATGAATGAGATACCCGCGACGGCGATCGCCAAACCCAAAACCCGGGTCCACGAGAGACGATTCCCCGGAATGAAGTAGTGGGCAAGCAGGTTCGTGAAGATGGGGTGACAGTTGATCAGGACCACCGCGTAGGCGGCCGAAGTCCAATTCACGCTGATGTTGAGCAAGGATATTTGGATGAAACAGAGGATGCCCAGAAGGGCCAGCCCGCCGTACTCCTCCGGCGCCGGACGCAATCGAATCCGCGAGAACTTCGCCCACAGGCCGATCACGACCATGCCGATCCCCATGCGCCAAAAAGCGCCCCAGACCGGCGGAAAGACCGCCAGCGCGGTTTTGAGGGCGACGATATTAGCGCCCCAAAGCACCGAGATCAGCAGCGTCAGCAACGCGACCTTCCATCCGACCTGCTTGTCGCCGTTGGGCGTACGCTCGCCGACGCCGGAAGCGAGCGCCGTTTCGCCGGCGTCCGGCCCGACTCCGGCCAGGGGCTTGCCAGGCCGGGCCGTCACCGAGCCGGCTCCTCCGGCGCGCTCGCCAGCCCGGCACCCGCCCTGCTCGGCCGGCGGGTGACCAGCCAGATCCCCGCGGCGACGGCGCCCAGCCCGGTGAACAGGTGCGCGGTAATCGGTTCACCGAAAAACAAGACGCTCAGGAAGAGTCCCGAGACCGGCGAGATGAATGCGAACATCGACAGCGTACCGGGGCTCATGCGGGTCAGCAACACCGTCCAGACAATGAAACATAGTCCGGCGATGACGATGCCTTGGTAGAGAATGGCCAGCACGGCCGGCACCTCCAGCGGCCGAATCAGAGGTGGTTCGAGAATCAAGCCAGCGGCCAAGAAGACAGGCAAAGAAAAGGCCATCTGCCAGAACACGGCCCGCACCGGTTCGATCGACTGAACCAGCCGCTGCGTGTAGACCGTGCGCGAACCAAGCAGAAAAGCCGAGGTGACGACGACAAAATTTCCCAGATACGGGTGTGAGGCGAGCGTCGTCTCGGGCCGGCCGAGGAATACGAAGCAAATCCCCGCGAAAGCCGTCGCGAGGCCGAGCACGCGGACCGGCGAGAGTTTGTCTTCAGCCACGAAGAAATGCCCCACCAAGTTCGCGAATACAGGATGCGCGTTGAGCAACACGATGGAATAAGCCGGCGAAGTGAGATCGACGCCAAAAGTCATCGTTGTAATCTGCACGGTGAAGAGCACTCCGAGGCCGAGGATCAGCGGACGCTCGCCTGCCGGCGGCGCCATGGCAACGTTGCGAACCGCTCCCCACAGGCCAACGGCGGCAACACCGGCGAGCATACGCCAGAACGCGCTCCAGAACGGCGGAAAGGTCCCCAGCCCAAGCTTCATCGCGATCACGTTCCCGCCCCAGAGAATCGAGATCGCCACGGCGGCGAGCGCACTGCCGAGACTGATTCGGCTGATGGAATGTTTCTGTATCATCTGTTCACAACACCGCAAGCAGAAGGCACCGGCTCGCCATTGGCGAAAGGGGACAACCGGGTTCCGGTGGCGAACCCAGCTACACGATCAACCGGTCTCTGAGGATCTCGAGAACGTGGCGCGGGGTTCGCGCCGTAAAGTGGGCGATCTGCTGCCGGCAAGAAACTCCGGTGACGGCGATTTCCGTTTCCGCGTCCGCGGCCTCGACGGCGGGCAGAAGGCGCTGGCGTCCGATGATTTCCGAAAGTTCGTAGTGTTCCTTCTCGAAACCGAACGAGCCGGCCATGCCGCAGCAGCCCGAGTCAGCTTCCTGTACTTCGAGACCCGGCGCCAGACGCAGGGCCTCGATGCTGGGCGCGCTGCCAATGTGAGCTTTCTGGTGGCAGTGGGCGTGCAAGAGAACGCGTCCTGGCTCGCTGTTGAATTCCAGTTTCAGCTCGCCCAAGCGCCGCCGATCCGCCAGGAACTCGTCCACCATGAAAGAATTCCCGGCGAGTGTTTTGGCGCTGTCCCCGAGCATCAGGTCAAGATAATCATCGCGCATTGTCAGCAGGCAACTCGGCTCGCATCCCAGCACGGGGATGCCTTGCCCGGCATAGGGGGCGAGGGTGCGCCCATTGTGTTCGGCGACCTTCCGGGCGTCCCCGATCAAGCCCTTGGAGATCATCGGGCGGCCGCAGCAGCGCGTATCGGCGAGCAGGACTTCGTACCCGGCGCGCTCGAGCAGTTCCGTCGCCGCTTCGCCGACTTGCGGGTAATTGTAGTTCGTGAAACAGTCGTTGAAAAGCACCACCCGCGGCCTGGCGCTTGCACCGAGCTTGCCGTTCGCGCCGGAGCTGCCCCCCGAGATGCCCCCGGAGCTGCCACGGCGCCGGCGAAACCGCGTGGCGAAGTCCGGACTCGCGAACGGCGGCAAGTCCCGGCGCGCATCGATGCCCACAAACCGGTCCAGCGCCCACTTCACCGGGCCCAGCCTCATCGTGAAGTTGGCGACCGGAGCAAAGCGGCTGCCCCACTTATTGAGAGTCCCGGCGGCGGCGAACATCCGGGCGCGCAGCGGCGTGCCGTGTTTTTCGTAGTAGTGCGCCAAGAACTCGTACTTGATTTTGGCGAGATCGACGTTCGTCGGGCACTCGCGTTTGCAGCCCTTGCATTCGAGGCAGAGATCGAGAACGTCATACATCCTCTTGGATGTGAGTTCCGCCTCGGGCAGACGGCCCGAAAGCGCGGCGCGCAGGGCATTGGCGCGGCCGCGCGTCGAGTGCTCCTCGTCGAGCGTGGCGTGGTAGGAGGGGCACATCGTCCCAGCGTCCCGCTTGCGGCACACTCCCATGCCATTGCACATTTCCACCGCACGGGCGAAACCGCCTTCTCGCGAAAAATCGAGATGCGTCCGTAATTCGACGGTCTCGTAGCCGGCGCCCCAGCGAAGGTTCTCGGTCGGTTCGGGCGCTTCGACGACCTTTCCCGGATTCATGATGTTGTCGGGGTCGAAGAGCGCCTTGACTCGCCGGAATCCCTGATAGATCTCCGGGCCGAAGAGCACCTTGTTGTACTTGCCGCGGGCAATGCCGTCGCCATGCTCGCCGCTCATCGAACCGCCGTACTCGCCCACCAGCGCCGCCACCTCGTCGAGAATCTTTCCCATCTTGGCGACTTCGGAAGCCTGTTTGAGATCGATCATCGGGCGCACGTGCAGACAGCCGACCGAGGCATGGCCGTAGTAGCCGCCGTGGGCATTATGGTGTTCGAGAATCTCCTGAAAACCTCTTAGAAACGCCGGCATGTGCTCGATCGGCACGGCCGGATCTTCGACGAAGGCAATCGGCTTTGTGTCGCCGGCGACGCTCATCAGCAGACCCAGCGCCTGCTTGCGCGTGTTCCAGATGTTCGATTGCAGCGGCGGGTCGGTGACCCGCAGATAACCGAAGCCGGTACGGCCGCGCTCAAGTTTCGATTGCAGGGCATCGAGCTTCGCCCGAACCTCGCTTTCTGTCTGGCCGTAGAATTCCACGATCATCAGAGCCTTCGCCGACCGGTCGACGAAGTCCATTTGGGACGCGAATTCCGGCTTGGCGAAGATCCGGCGCAAAACGAAATCGTCGATCAATTCGGCCGCGGCGGGCTCGAAGCTGATGATCCGCTCCACTGATTCGACGGCTTCCAGCAGAGACTTGTAGTGCACCACGAGCAGTGCTTTGTTCTTCGGCAACTCGACGATGCGGATCTTCGCCTCGCTCGTGACCGCGAGCGTACCTTCGCTGCCGGTAAGAATGCGGGCCAGATTGAACGCTCCGGGCTGGCTGGAGTAACCGGCGCCGTAAGCGTCGCCGTTGGGTACGAGTTCGTCAAGGTTGTAGCCGCTGACGCGCCGGAGAATCCGGGGAAACCGGGCCAGGATTTCCGCCTGAAGAGTCTCGCCCAGCCGGGGCAGCTCGCGGTAGAGCCGGCTGGCCAGATCGTCGCCGTGCGCCAGGCCGGCGAGCCGGGCCGAATCCACCGGGCCGAAGACGGCTTCCGATCCGTCGGAGAGAACGGCCTTGACCTCCAGCACATGGTCGATCATCTTGCCATGGACGATCGAGTGCGACCCCGCCGAATTGTTCCCGATCATGCCGCCGAGCGTGGCCCGGCTGCTCGAGGAAGTGTCGGGACCAAGCTGAAATCCCTTCGGCTTCAGATAGTTGTTGAGCTGGTCTTGAATGACCCCCGGCTGGACCCGCACCCAACGCTCCTCGATATTGAGTTCAAGTACCTTGCTCATGTACTTGGAGAAATCGATGTGCACGGCGTGGCCGACGGTCTGTCCGGAAAGACTCGTGGCGCCGCCTCGGGGCAGGATGGGCGTCTTGTTGCGGACCGCGACGCGGACCGCGGCCGTGACATCATCGGCGTGCCGGGGAATTACTACGCCGATCGGCTCGATCTGCCAAACGCTGGCGTCGGTGCTATAGAGGATCTTCGAGTATGCGTCGAAACGAACCTCTCCCTCCATTTCCCGGCGGAACTGCTCGGCGAGGTCTGCGGGATAGGGCGTCATGGTGAGCCGGACTTGCCCCTCGTTCGGGGACTCGTTTTCTCTGGAGTTGCCTCTGGGAATCTTCGCTGGGAATTGCGTGTCCGGCGCCTCGGTGGCGCCTCGCTACGGGCAACTCCCCCGCTGCGCGGCGGCAAACCGAACACCGGCCTGTCGATACGCCGGGAACGACTCCAGCGCCGGGGATTCCGATGTCTTGGAGATTACCGGGTGGCTTGGGCAATCAACCGGCCCAACCGGCTCAGCCCAATCTCTATATTGTCGTCGCTGACGTTGGAAAAAGAAAGTCTCAGAGTATGAGCGCCGGAACCGTCTACGAAAAAAGGACTTCCCGGAATGAAGGCGACCTTCTCCTTTTCCACCGCATCCCTCAGCAGCGCCAGCGTGTCGGTCTTGGCAAGCAACTCGGCCCAGAGGAAAAGCCCCCCCTGGGGCTGGTTCCAGCGGGCCATGCCGCCAAAGTGGCGCTCGAGCGCGGTATGCATTCGGGCGGCTTTTCGCTCGTAAAACGATCGGACCCGGTCGAGCTGCGCGGGCAAGAGGCCGCGCTTGAGATATTCGAGAATGAGGCGCTGGCTGGGCGTCGAGGTGCACAGGTCCCCGGTTTCTTTCGCCAGTTCGACGCGGCGGATGATCTCTCGAGGTCCGGCGATCCAGGCCACCCGCAGGCCGGCGGCGAGGATTTTCGAAAACGTCGACATGTAAATGACTCGGCCCTCGTCGTCCCAAGACTTGACCGGCCTCAATGCTTCGCGGTCCGCGCTTGAAAAATAGATCTCTCCGTAGGCGTCGTCCTCGAAGATCAGCAGGTCTTCCTCGCGGGCCACCTCCAGCAAGTCGCGCCGTGTATCAGAGTCCCAGGTATGACCCGACGGATTCTGAAAATTTGGGATCACGTAGATCAGCTTCGGCCGTCCGCCCTCGCCGCGAACCCGGCGGATCTTGTCTCGCAGGTCGCCGATATCCATGCCGGTCGTCCTCTTGCGGACGCCCACCATGCGGGCCCGAAAGTTTTCAAACGACGCGGTCGCGCCGATGAAGTTCGGGAGTTCGACGAACACGGCGTCGCCGGGATCGATCAACACGCGCGCGACAAAATCGAGCCCCTGCTGCGATCCGCTCACCAGCATCGTCTCTTCCGCGGACGCCTCGAAGCCTTTCTTGTCGCGATTCCACTCGCGAACGGCGTCGATCAATTCGGCGTTGCCTCGCGTGACGCTGTACTGGAAGAGCTTGCCCTTCTCGGCCGCGACCAGATCGTTGAAAATTTCGCGGAATTGTTCATGCGGGAATGTCTCGGCGTTCGGCGAACCGGCGGCGAACGAGATGACCTCGGGACGGTTGACCAGCCCGGTGAGCTGACGGATCAGCGAGGACTTCATCACACGGGCATCTTCCGAGATGTGGGAATCAAACCTCATATCCTTGGCGATTGTAACAACCCGGACTCACACTCATTCTTCGCCGCGTGGCGAGGCGAAGTTGCATTTTCCTCGCGGTGGTACTAACCTGACCGCAGACGAGTCCAATGACCTCGGAGTCCAAGGGCCTCGGGAGAATCGAAGGAATGAAACAAATCAAATCAGCACGCTCTCGTTCAGGATGGAGCCGGCGCGACATGTTTCGCGGCGGCGGCATGGCGGCCGCCGGGCTCATCGGAAGCGCGGTTCCATCGGCCACGGCCGCGGGAGCGCCCGCTTCGCCGGATGTCTACACCCGCATCGGCGTTCGCCCATTTATCAACCTTACGGCCGCCGTCACTATCAACGGCGGTCTGCTCACGCTGCCGGAGGTGAAGAAGGCCATGGACGAGGCGTCTTACTTCTCGGTCAACATGGATGAGCTGATGGCGGCTGTCGGCAAACGGCTTGCCGAGCTGATCCGATGCGAATCGGCGATCGTGTCGTCGGGTTGCGCCGCGGCACTGACCCACGCGACATCGGCCTGCCTGGCCGGCGGCAACCCCGAGCGTATCCAGCAGTTGCCCGACTTGACCGGTCTCAAGACGGAAGTCATCATGACCCGCCAGTCGCGCAATACCTACGATCACGCGATTCGGGCCTTGGGCGTGAAGATGATTACGGTCGATACTCGCGAGGAGTTCTACCGCGCTCTCGGCCACAACACCGCGATGATCGCCGTTCTGGGCAATGCGGAAAACAGGGGCAAGATTCGCCTCGAAGAGATGGCCGAGGCCGGCCGCAAGCACAACGTGCCGATCGTCGTGGATGCTTCGCCGGAATGGCCGCAGTCACCTGATCCCTACCTCATGCGCGGCGCGGATCTGGTCGCCTACAGCGGCGGCAAGATATATGCCGGCCCGCAGTGCAGCGGGTTTCTCTTTGGCCGCAAGGATCTTGTCCAGGCTGCCTGGGTTAACGGCGCCCCTCATCACGGTTTTGGCCGCATGATGAAAGTCGGCAAGGAAGAGATCATGGGTGCGCTGGCGGCCGTCGAAGCGATGTTCGCCCGGCGCAGTTACGAAGAGGAACTCGAGACTTGGAACGGCTGGTTGCGGAGGATCAGCGGCCGCATCAAGAACGTTCCCGGTGTCAGTACGAAACTCCTGCCGCCTCCGGGCAAGAACCCGCATCCGATTCTAGTAGTCTCCTGGGATCGCGAGCGCATTGGACTCAACGCCGGCGAAGTCCACGACATCCTGATGGAAGGCGAGCCGCGGTCCCGATCAGATCGATGTCGCGGCCACGCGGCTGGAGGAAGTGTTTCGTTCCGCGCCCCGGGCCAAGCAGAAGAAAATCGCCGCTCCCGTCGCTGATATCGCTGGCGGCTGGAACGCCGAGTTGACGTTTGTTTCCGGCGTGGCGGAACATCTGCTTTTCTTCGAAACCGACGGCAACCGCCTGCGCGGTACGCATCAGGGTGAGCGCGGCGAGGGCGAACTTTCGGGAACGATGGACGGCAGCAAGGTGAGCTTTCGAAGCCGCCTCGTGCATCGCGGTGAGCACTCGGGGTATTCTTTTAGTGGCACGCTCTCGGGTGGTGATCGCATCTTCGGGGAAGTCTCGCTCGGGGAATACGGAACGGCCCGCTTCACCGCGCGGCGGCGCTCGGCGTAAAGTCGCCCGGTGTCGGCGGCAAGAACGCAAGGAGAGAACTTTTGTCACCTCAAAGGAATTTCGGATCCTCGTCGCTTGGACGGCGTGAGTGGCTCATGTCGGGTGCAACGGCCTCGGCGGCGGCGCTGCTTGGCGGCCCCTCGCCGGCCGGCGCGACGACGACACTGGTGGGCGAACCGCCTCCTACCGTCTACACGCGCCTTGGGGCAAGACCGTTCATTAACGGAACGGCGACCCTTACCCGCAACGGCGGCTCGCGTCTGTTGCCCGAAGTCATCAAGGCCATCCATCACGCATCGCACTATCACGTCCGCGTCACGAAGCTTCTCGAGGCCGCGGGCGATCGCATCTCCAAACTGCTCGGCGTCGAATGGGCCCTGGTGACATCGGGCGCGGCCTCGGCGCTGGCCTGCGCCACCGCCGCCTGCGTTGCCGGAACCAACCCCGAGCACATCGTCCAACTGCCCGACCTCAGCGGCCTCAAGAACGAGGTCATCATGCCGAAATGGTCGCGGAACTTCTACGACCACTCCATCCGCATGGTCGGTGTTGACATCATTGAGGTCGAGACGGTGCGGGAGTTTCGCGAGGCCATCAATCACCATACGGCGATGGCCGCCGTTCTGGGCGATCGCTTCGGCGATCCTCACCCGAACCTCGCCGACATCGCTCCCATCGCGCGGCAGTACGGCATCCCCCTGCTCGTGGACGCGGCCGCCGATTTTCCGGTCGTTCCCAATCCCTATATCGCGCTGGGCGCCGACATGGTCGTCTACAGCGGCGGAAAGATCATTCGAGGGCCGCAGACCGCCGGCTTGCTTCTGGGCCGCGAGAAGTTCGTGCGCGGAGCGGCGCTCCATGCCTTCCCCCGGCACTCGATTGGCCGGCCGATGAAGGTCAGCAAGGAGGAGATCGCCGGCATGGTGGCGGCCGTCGAGGTGTGGGTGCGCGATCGCGACATCGAAGCCGAATATCGCGAATGGGAAGGCTGGTATGAGCACATCAGCCGCCAGGTGAAGAAGGTGGACGGCGTTTCGAGCGAGGTCCGCCCGCCGAGCCGGGGCGGCCCCTTCCCTACGCTGAAAGTCTCTTGGGACACCGCCAAGATCGGCCTGACCGGATCGGAAATGCATAGGCGGCTTCTCGGCGGAGACCCGGCCATCATGGTCTCCGACACTGGCGATACGAACTATTTCATCCTTCGCCCGGTGGCGCTCAAGCCGGACGAATATACGGTGATCGCCGAACGCGCTCACTCGATCCTGCGCGCCGCGCCGCGCGGCGACCGCCGTCCCGCGCCGTCCCCGCCCGCCGCTGACCTTTCTGGGCACTGGGACGTCGCGATCGCCTTTCAGCGAGGCAAGGGCAGCCATAAGCTGTTTCTTGAGACCGATGGCAATATCGTCCACGGCACCCATATCGGCGCACTCACCCAAGGCGAGATCCGTGGAACGATTGATGGCGACCAGGTGCGTCTGAAAAGCGTTCTTCCCTTTGAGGGAGCGAAACTCAAGTACACCTTTACCGGGAAGGTGAACGCCGGCAGCATCAGCGGCGAGCTGGATCTGAACGAATATCCCGCGGCCCGCTTCACCGCCGAGCGGCATGACTACGGTCGCCGGTCCCGGCGCGACCCTTCGAGATCAGGATGACGAATGCAAGCCACCGGAAGATAACGATGAAAAAATCAGTTGCCAAAACGATTGCCAAAACAAACGGAATCAGCCGGCGCGAGATCTTCCGATCCGGTGCCGCCAGCACAGCCGCGCTGCTCTCGGCGGCGGGCGCGACCCGGCTCTCGGCCGCTGCGGCGCCCGAGCCTCGAAGCGAGCCTCCGCCCGATGTCTACACCCACATCGGCGTCCGGCCGGTGATCAACTGCACCGCCACCGTGACCAGCAACGGCGGGTCGCGAACGCTGCCCGAAGTCATCGAAGCCATCGAGCATGCCTCGCACTATCATGTCAATCTCGATGACCTAATGGAGGCCGCCGGCAAGCGCATTTCCGAACTCCTCAAGGTTGAATGGGCCATGGTCAGCTCCGGCGCCGCCGCCGCGCTCACACACGCAACGGCGGGCTGCATCGCCGGCAGCGACCCGGAGCGAATGCAGCAGCTCCCGAAAATGGACGGGCTCAAGAACGAAGTCATTACGCCGAAATCGTCGCGTACCGGCTACGACTACGCCGTGCGCATGGTCGGCGTGAAGATGATCGAAGTCGACTCCGCCGAGGAACTGCGGGCCGCCATCAACCAGCGAACCGGCATGATCATCGTGCTGGGAGACCGCTTCGGCAGCGACGTGCGGCTGCCGCTCAAAGAGGTCGCTCCGATCGCCAAGAAGGCGGGTGTGCCCGTGCTGGTGGACGCGGCCGCGGACTACCTGATCGCGCCGAATCCTTACATCGCCGAAGGCGCCGACTTGGTCGCCTATAGCGGCGGCAAGATCTCCCGCGGGCCCCAGGGCGGCGGACTGCTGGTCGGCAGAGAAGATCTCGTGCGGGCTGCCTTTGCCAACTCAGCGCCTCATCATGCTTTCGGGCGGCCGCTGAAAGTGAGCAAGGAAGAGATCATCGGCGTGACGACCGCCGTGGAAGTCTTCATGACCAAGCGCGATCTGCTCGGAGCCGAGTACCGCGAGTGGGAAAGCTGGTACGATCACATCGACAGCGTAATCACGAAGGTCGATGGAGTCTCAACCAGCCGTGGCGGCCCGTCCCGCGGCGGCCCCTTCCCGGTTCTGATGATTGAGTGGGACCCGGCGAAAATCGGTTTCACGGCCGGGGAACTCGGCAAGGCGCTGCTCGACGGCGAACCCAGCATCGCCACGCATGCCGGCGGCGATGGGCATTCCTTCCGGTTCCGTCCGGTGGCGCTGAAGCCTCACGAGTACCAGATCGTCGCCGAGCGGATGCACTCACTGTTTCGCAACGCGCCGCCGCCTAAAGCCAAACCCGCGCCGCGCCTGCCCACCGCGGACATTAGCGGCCGCTGGGATGTCGAAATTAAGTTCCTTCTGGGCGAAGCCAGCCAGCAGCTATTTCTTGAAGCCGACGGCAACCACATCAGCGGCACGCACAAGGCGACCCGTCTGACCGGCAAACTCACTGGCACGATCGACGGCGACCGCGTGCGTTTTCGCAGCACCCTGCCATACGAAAGCTCCAACCCCGGCTACTCTTTCGAGGGTAAAGTGTCGGGTGACAGCATGTCGGGAACGATCTCGTCCTCACCATCGGCCACTTGGACCGCGAAGCGTCACAAGTACGCCTAGTCGCTACGCCAAGCAGTGATAACGGCACGGATCGAAGCGGGTCGCGGAGTTCTTCCTCCGCAACCCGCCGAGGTGCTAGTAGATCACAGTCACCGTGTTCGAGCAGGTCGAAGTTCCGCTCTCGCACAGCTCGTAGGTGTAGCTCGCGCTTCCGCCCTTGTTGCCGGTAGCATCGGTGTAGGCACCGTCGTTCGGCGTCGTCGTGATGAGAGTGCCGTTGCGGTAGATATCAGAGTTCGCGCCGCTCGCCCCCGACCACGTCAGGTCGATGGTGTGCTTGCCTCGAACCTTGCGGCCATTGGCGCTCAAGGTAATCGCGCCGGCAACGTTCACCGTAACCGAGATGCTGTCGCTGCCGCTCTTGCTCCCCGAGTCGGTAACCGATGCGGTGATCGTGTGAGTCCCCACGCTAAGAGCGGCAGTCGAGAAGCTCCCGCCGGCCCCGATCGCGCCGTCCAGGCTCGAGGTCCAGTTCAGCGACGCGGTCAGGTTGCCGTGCTCGGCGTCGGTCGCCGAACCAGAGAACGAGACCGAGTCACCCTGCGTAACCGATACGCCGCTGGAGGGCGAACTGATCGTGACCACCGGAGAGGCGTTCCCCACGGTAATGGTGATCGACGAGGAGCCGGTCTTTCCGCCCGAGTCGGTAACCGAACCGGTGATGGTGTGGGTTCCTTCGGATGGCGACCAGGTGGCGCTGCCGCCCGAACCGATCGCTCCGTCTAGACTCGAAGTCCAGCTCAGGCCCGAGGTGAGGTCGCCGTCTTCGGCGTCCGCTGCGCTGCCGATCACGGTCACGCTTGCTCCGGCAAGATAGGTCGATCCGCTGGCCGGGCTGGAAATCGTAACCGAAGGCGCAGCGTTCGCGGGGGCATTGACAGAGAGCGTCAGCGCATTCGCCAAGATCACGCCGCCTACCTGCAGACTCCAGACGCGATCCTGCTTGCCGCCGCCATTGGGAGCGGTGACCGTAGCGGTGATCGTCGTCGAATCCACCACGACGACGCCCGATACACTGGGCGCGGGCCCGGAGCCGTTAACGAAGGGTACGCCCAGTCCGCTGGTGAAGCCCGAACCGGTGATGGTCGCTGCGACCGAAGTGCCCTTCTGCACGACGTTCGGCGAGAGGCCGGTCACCGAAAGCGGCTCGATGACGGACACTGTGGTGCTGCCCGAATCATTGCTCGCGATCTCGTCGCTGGCATTGTGAACCGCGGTCAGAGTATGCACCGCCGGACTGCTGGCTCCGGTGGTGTTCCAGGAATAATTCAGCGTCACCGACACCCCGGCCGCGAGTCCACCCGCGATGGTCTGCGTTCCGATCGCCGCGCTGTCGGTCGTATCCGTCAGGGTGACTCCAATATCGCCGCCGACGTTCTGATTGCCGCTGTTCTGAACCGTGACGGCGACATTGACCACCGAGCCAACTTCGGCTGAACTGGGCGCGCTCACCGACGTAACTGCAATGTCAGTGAGAGGAACCTGAACGCTGACCGTGGCCGGGGCGGTGGCGAAGTTCGTGGAATTAGGATGCGTCCCGGTCGCGGAAACCGCAAAGCTGCCAGCGCTCTCGGAGGCTGGCGGTTCTACCGTGAAGGTCGATGTGCCGACATTCTCCCCAGTACTGCTGTTGCTCAGCGCCAGGCTCGCGGGCAGAAACGTTCCCAGCCAGCCGTCGGGAATCGTCGAAGAGAGAGCGAAAGTGCCCGGGCTGCAGCCGGAGTTGTCGTTGTTGGTCACCGTCACGGTGAAGCTGGCGCTGCCGCCGGCGAAAGCGCTCTGGCTCGACGGCGCAATGCTCACGGTCGGATTGGTCTCCACGCACGGGATTGCTCCGTAACTGACCGTCACCTCCAGCGACGCGGACGTTGCAGTGCCCACCGAGATCGACAGGTTGCTATAGGGGTTTCCAAGGGGGTCGGTGTCCGACCAGTTCTGCCCGGACGCCAGCGCCACATTGGTCCAGCCATCGCTCGGGACGAAGTCGAGCAGATGTGTCCGGCCACCCTGCGTGCGGGTGAAGGCGTCTTCGTAGTGAATCAGCGCTCCGTTGTTGTCGCCGGCGGAAGTCGTGCCCGTATCGTAGTCGCCGCCATTCTGCCGGAACTCGACATAGAGCCAATCGGAATTCGTGTTGTCGGTTCCGCGCTTGACCTTAAGGCCCATCACGCCGGGCGTGGCGCTCTCGGCGGGAACAATCGTGAACGCGCCGCTGCTCTGCACTGTCTGAACCTGGTGGGTGCCCGAGTCCATCGCCGCCCAGCCCAGGTCTACTTTCTGCGAGGCCGTATAGTGTCCGCTGCTGCTGCCCATATTGCAGTAGCGGTCGCCATATTCACTCAAACTTCCCTGTACTCCAGGAGCGCCCAAAGCCTCGGCGCCGAAATCGCGCGAACTGCAATGGTGCAGGTCCAAGTTGTGCCCGCCCTCGTGCGCGCTCACCCGGGTTCCCTCGCCGCGGCTGGTCATCGCCGAAGTGTTCTGCCAGACATAGGAGTTCGTGCCCCAGGTCGATGAGCCCCAGCAGCCCAGCGATCCCAGACCATACCAGCAGGAGCCTCCCGGGCTGGGGTGGATGAAGAAGATGCGGTCGTAAGAGGCTAGATCGAAATCTGGGTCGTCGATCGCCAGGTTGAGGGCCGCGTCTCGAATCTGGTTATAGTCCGCCACGCTGGTGTCGCAGCCGTAGGGGTTCGTGGCCGGCGCTTCGGGCAGCGTGTAGACGCTGCCCGGATCCAGCGGAAAGACATCACCCGCCGCTGAAGTCGCCGACGTCACTCCGTAGGAGACTTCCTGCCAGTACGTATTCACCGACGGAGCCGTCCCGGCAAAGAATGTGTCCACGAGGATCTGCCTCGTTACACTTGTCGGGAACGCTACGCCGGGAAAGGTTATGCGCAGCACCGCGATCTTTTGGTCGCCGGTTGTGATGCTGTATGTCGCCGATGCGGCCACCACCGTGCCGTCGGTCGAGGAGTCCGCCGCTGCGATTCTCTGCCCGGCGCGCACGCCCCGAACCGTCAAGATCATGCCACTGGTTAGTCCCTCGGGAGTCGGACCGCCGAAGAAGAGACCAAAGGTCTGATTCCCGACGATGAAATTTTGGATCGGCTCCTGTACTTCGAGGGAGGTGTCGGTCTCGACGAGAATCTCCATCGTGCCCTGCCACTCGCCGCGCTCTTCCAGGCTCGACGCCAGGGAAGGGAAGGCGGCGGCAAACTGCGCCAGAATGTCCAGAGGAAAGGCCAGCGATTCGGCGTCTTGCGGACTCGACCCAATCAGATCTTCAAGCGCCACTGCTCGGTCGGCGATGACTTCCGCCGCGCGGCTATTCAGGATCGTACTATCGTCGGATGAGGCGACTTGCGCCTGCCCCAGGATCTTCAGAAGCGCCGTGTTTAGGCCGCGCAATTGCGCGATCTCTTGCTCCACATCCTCTACGTGGTCGGCGCGCAGCATCGGTACGCTGGCCAGCATGAGAGTTAGGGCTACAATCGTGGTCCAGGTGAGTTTTCGAAGATCGCGGGTCATCGTCAGTGAAACTCCTCTTGCGCTGTGGGTACTCGCTGATTCGAGAGGCGTTCAGGCTAGTCGCCCTGCGCCTTAGCAGTTTTCATCGATAAGTTGAATACCGTGGTATTCGTGGCTATATCAACGGTACGAACTTGTCATGGATACAGCAATACAGTGCAACCACTAACGTACTGGGAGTTTAGATCTACGGCTGAGAAACTTAGGTACTACATATAGTACTACTGCTATGGATAAAAAGTCATACTACTATTTAGATTGCGGCGAAGTTTCCCAGGACAAGACCAAGAGAAATCGAGGACTTCAGGGAACTTTCGGCCGAGCGGTTGCGGCAGGGGTTCTTTGCGTGCACCGACGAAGTCGATCTCGATGGACCCACCGCTTTAGGCAGTGACCAGCGCCGGAAGGCGTCAGCCGGCGATGGCCGGGCGGCGCAGATGCCAGTCGGTTGCTTGCTCGCAGGCGTGGCCGACATCGAGCATACTGGCTTCGTCCCACATGCCGCCGATGATCGGCGAGCCCACCGGCAAGCCTGCTTCGGTGAAGCCGCGGGGGACCGAGAGCAGAGGCAGTTCGGACCAAAACCGGGTCAGCCCCGAAACACGCCGTCTGGGTCGAACTCGAACCGTTCAAAAGCCTCCCGCCGAAGAAGCCACGCGAAAATGATGTACCTCATGGGCCAAGGCATGAGCGATCGGATGAATCGCAACGAGGCCGGCAGCCTTCGTGAAGTAGTCCCCATCACTCACAGCCCGGACCGTCTTGGCGGCGCGGAATGCCGGAAACTTGCCATCGTAGATGTGGTGGACGCTCCATCTCTTGTTGGACTGGCTCGGATCGAGGCACTTGCCGCCCGCAAGGAGAAAGGCCATTACGGCTGGCCCGTTAGACAGACCATCAGCCTTGATGCCGGCTTCACGAAGGCGCCGCTTTTGCTCCTTCGTGTATTTGTGGTACTCCTTGCGGGTCACGCCGGGCATAAATGGGGGTTCGTCCAGCTTCGGCCAACACACGAAGAGATCCTTTCGTGTCCATACGCGATCGACGATGTCGAGGACGTGGTCACGTGTGCTATCGCGAAGCTGCTCGATCATCAGATCACCGTGTTCTGGCCAACGAGCGGGCGCTCAGGAGTGCCGCTTTTGGTCGTCGCCCGCGCCTGCCGGTCAGGCTGTGCTGACTTCGACGAACTCACTTTCGGAGCTCGGCGGCGGCACGGGAGCGCCATCCCGCGTCAAGCCCTCAATGTGGAAGTCGATCGCTTCGCGGACAAGCTGCAAAACTTCGTCCCTTGTCTCGCTCACAGCCACGCAGCCAGGCAGATCTGGGACGTGAGCCCCCCAGCTCTTCTCTCCGCGCTCGATGACCACCATATAATTCATTCCGCGCCCCTCACTTCTTCAGACCGGCCTGCTTGAGAACGGCGTTGAGCGTGCCTGGCGGGACATCAACGCCTGCCTTCCCAGCTACGGTGACGGTGGCTGGCTTGCCACGGTGCTTGAACCGCCCGCGGCTTCCTCGGGTTCGCAGCAGTCGCCATCCGCGTCCTCCTCCAGGAGGTATATCAGGTCTCTGACCTTCAAACTCCCCCCAGTTTCCCATATCGATCAGCCTAGCGGTTCGGTCTGGAGAGTCGCTACTTTCTGCGAACTATCGGACATCCTCGCGCCTGCAAACAGATCGCGCACCCACAGACAGACCGGCGAGAAGCGAAGAACTTTTCGTTCTCACCGTGCCACAGGTCTCAAAGTGCCTGATGATTCTCCCTGACGATTCGACACCGGAGAGCTCCGGAAGGTTCTCGATTCGCGCCAGAGGAGAGATGCCTGTCGGCGGGGCCCACCGGGTCGGCAGCGGATTAGGGAAGCTCGGCCACGAAAGCCGCTTCGATCCGCATGCCCACCTGCAGGTTCACTCCGTAAGCCCGGCGGTTGGGCGGATGGGTTCCGAAATACTCTTTGTAGGCTTCATTGACGGCGCCGATCTCGCCGGTGACGTCTTGCAGGTAGAGGCGCACCGAAACGATGGCGGTCTTGTCGACTCCCGAGCGGGAGAGGATGTCGTCGAGCTGGCGGAAGATTTCGGCGAGTTCGGCGAGGATGCCGCCTTCGACGGGCGTCTTCTCTCCGGGCCGGATTCCGGTCAGGACGGTTTCGAGCGTGCGGCCGGAATGAATCACGGCGGAGCTAAAAGGGAAGTCGGGTTTGGTGTCGATGAACTGCATGGATGATGGTTTCCTCTGATGCGCGGCTGGGGCGCGGAGTGCGGATACAAGCCGAGGGT
This sequence comes from Bryobacterales bacterium, assembly GCA_965238045.1. Lineage (GTDB taxonomy): Bacteria > Acidobacteriota > Terriglobia > Bryobacterales > UBA6623 > CBDEGU01. The sequence continues at coordinate 669,067 of CBDEGU010000010.1, forward strand.
ACTTCGGATTGATTGTAGTCGAAAACGATGTCCGCGCGCGGGCCGCGGGCGAGCCAGACCCTTACCAGAGGAGAACCAGGGTCGTGAATCCGATGGAGGCCATGAACAGGGCCGCCCAGATCCAGGGACGAAGATACCAGGGGGGTCCTTGGGCGGAAACCGGGAACGGGTATTGGGGAACGGGCGAGAGGTCGGCGCGCGTGGCTTCAAGCCAGGTGCCGGCGGTAGCGGCAAGCGGGCGCGGGGACTGCGATCGGCCCTCCGAAGCGGGCTGCCGGGCGGAATAGAGCAGGCTCCGAATTTCATCGTCGCCGGCCCAGCCTCGCATGACGCTGGTGAGAACCATCGCGGCCGAGGTCAAGCCGATGCTCCAGAGATAGGCCCACCAGGTATTGGTCCACCAAAGGGGCAGCGGCCAGCCGAGCATGTCGCCGAGAAGTGAGCTGACGCCGTAGAGAATGCCAGTGCTCAGGCCGATGACGCCCGAGCTCCGGTGGACGCGCGTCATCGTTCCCATCAGATAGATCGTGAACAGCGGTATGACGGCGACGCTGGTGATGCGCAGATAGAAGATCAGCATGCCCTCCTGAATGAACGGGATGTAGAGGAAGGAAAGCGCGATGACCGCCGGGGTCGCCCAGCGAGAGACTTGCAGATAGTGGCGGTCGTCGCGGTTCTTGACAAAGAAGCGCGCGTAGATATCCCGCGTGAACACTGCCGCGAGAGAGGAGCCGACCGAATCATAGGTCGAGATGCCTCCGGCCAGCACGCCGGCGACGACGACTCCGATCAGCCCCGGCCCGAGATAGTCGCGGATGAGCTGCGGGAAGACCCGGTCGACGACCCCGATCGAGGGATAGACCGCACGGCCGAGGATTCCGAGCGTGATATTGAACCACATGACCGCGGCGACAATGACCGAAGCGGCCAGGGCGGCCATTTTCATGTCCCATTCCGAGCGCGAGGCGAGCAAGCGCATGGCCTGGGAATGATTCACGACGCAATAGGAAGTCAGAACCACAATCCAGCCGAAGATGATCAGCGCGGCCGGCACGCCTGGGGAATGGCGTCCGCCCACGTGCAACATCGATTCGGCCAGGGCCGGGTCGATGGCCTGAAAGCGTGCTTCCAGCCCAGCCCAGCCGCCGACGGAGTTCCACAGCGTGAGCCACAAAATCATGGAAGCGGCGAACATGATGACCGACTGCAAGGCGTCGGTTACCGCGACCGACTTGAGGCCTCCGGCGGCGGTGTAGGCCGCCGCGGCGGCGGCAATCGCGATGACCAGCCACCAGGTGACCGGGCCCCAGCCCGTCAGGATGGAGAACGTCAAATAAAGAGAAAAAGCGATATTGCCCAGCACGTTCGTGCGGCTTTGAATCTGTATGAAGGCGCTCAGAACACGCACTTCGGGGCCGAAGCGATATTCAAGATACTCGGCGTTGGTAAACATGCCGCCGCGGTAAAGCGGCAGAAAAACGCCGTAGGCCACGATGAACCACCCAATCGGCATGCCGAGCCACCAGGTCGTGAGATTCGAGAGGCCGAAGGTGTAGGCGCCGCCGACGATGGCGACATAGTCGCCGCTGTCGACCGCGGTGGCGAACATCGAGAGTCCGACGATCCACCAGGGCAGGCCCTTGGCGGCCAGAAACCAGTCGAACGTCTTGGTGGCGCCGCGCGAGATGTATAGCCCGTAGACGACGATGGCCCCGTTGAGCAGGATGACGATTAGCCAGTCGAGCGGGGTCATCACGGGGAGTGGTTCCACTAGCCGAGAGTCGCGTCGGTCCGGGTGAGGTCCTCAACATGCCGGCGTGCCGCGCGGAGGTGTTTTTCGACGGCCTGATCGAGCGGCTCCCGCGGCGGCGGGCCGCTGGCGAGCTTGAAATGGTGGTGAGAGTCCTGGCCGCGAACCAGAACCGCGTGCTGCGGTTCCGAGATCTGAAGCTGGGCGATGTCGGGCGTGATGTAGCGGGGCGCAAATCCGATCCGTCTGTGGGAGGTCTGGTTGGCGCTGGAGCCGTGGATGATGTTGACGTGGTGCAGCGACATCTGTCCCGGTTGCAGGACGAGGTCGGCGACCTCGTCTTCGTTCACATCGACTTGAATTTCCTGCCCGCGGCTGAGAAGGTTGTCCTTGGCCCAAGTCTCCTTGTGCGGATGGATGGGCTGGCGCTGGCTGCCAGGCACGACACGCATGCAGCCGTTGGCCGGCGTGCTCTCGGTGAGGGCGATCCAGGCGGTAGTCACGCCGGTCGAGCTAAGCCCCCAATAGGTGCCGTCCTGGTGAAACGAGACCCATCCGGGATGGTGGGGCAGTTTGGGAAAAATGGAAGAGGCCCAGCAGAGGATATTCTCGCCCAAGACATCTTCGACGGCGTCGAGAACCGCCCGGTGGTGGATCAGATCCCACGACCAGCGAAAGTGCATGTGCGTCTGGGTGAGTTCGGTCGCTTTCGGGCTGCCGCCCAGCGCGGCTTCGAGTTCGAGATAGCGATCATGGAAGCAGGCGGCTTCCCTGGGTGAGAGTACGGGGATGGGGCAAAGGTATCCTTGACGGTGGTATTGCTCGATCTGCTCGGTCGATAGAAGTTTCGGCATGGTGTCGTGCCCCGGCCCGTAGCGCGGGTGGACGGCGCGGGCGGCCGGAGGCATGAAGGGCGTCGGCTGAATTGTAACCCTTCGTGGCACGGAAAAGCTATCCAGACGGTTGAGCTGTCAAGGCCGGGCCTGGGGCAGAATGCAGGTGGGGGGCGAGCGGATGCCGCGGGCTTATTGGATGGTCAGCATGCGCTGAATGGCGGCCTGCGCTTTCTGGCGGGTTTCGGGATCGATTTGAACCTCGACGCGGTCGTTCTGGAGCGAGTCGAGCAGTTTCTCGAGCGTGTTCATCTTCATGTACTCGCAGACGGCCTCGCCCGAGACGGCGTGGAATTTCTTGCCGGGGATTTCCTTGCGCAGCCGGTAGAGCATGCCCTGCTCGGTGCCGACGACAAACTCTTGTTTCGGCGACTGCTCGGCGTGCCGGATCATCTGCTCGGTTGAGAGATAGTAGGAACGTTCGTAAGGCGAATTTCCGTTGGTGGTCTTGGCCAGACATGCCGAGGTGCAGCCGCATTCGGGATGCAGCAGCAGATCGGCGTCAGGATAGCGGTCGAGGGCGTCGTCGAGGGCGCTTTCGCCGATCTTGGCGTGCACATGGCAGGCACCGTCGTAAAGGTCGACGCGATCGCGATCGACTCCGGTCTGCGACAGGGCCACGGCGCCAAGATACTTGTCGGGCAGGAAGAGAATACGCTTGCCGGGCTGGTGATCGGCGGCATACTGAAGAACCTGCGCCGCGTTGCGGGAGGTGCAGACATAGTCGCTGATGGCCTTGGTTTTGGCATCGGTGTTGACGTAGGAAATGATGATCCCTTCCGGATTTTTCGAAACCCAGTGCGAGATCCGCTCGTGATCGATCGAAGCCACCAGCGAGCAGCCTGGATGGTCGGGCATGTAGACCTTGGCGCGGTCTCCGAGGATGGTTTTCGCCGTTTCCCCCATGAACCAGACGCCGCAGAAGTCCACGCGGACGGGTTTTTTCCGGGCGACGTACTGGCTCAGGCCCAGCGAATCGCCGACGGACTCGGCCACTTCCTGCAACTCGGGGTATTGATAGTTGTGCGCTACGATGACCGAACCCTTCTCTTGGGCGAGGCGGCGAACGTCTTGTGAAATCTCAACCAACTCTTTGACGTAGGCGGAGGTGTAGCGGCCCGGGTAGAGATCTCCCGCATACCGATTAAAGTCCTCGTACCAACGCTCGAAATGAATTCCGTTCCGCATCTTGTTCTAGGTAATGAAAGACTTGCCGCAGCCGCAACTCTGGGTGGCATTGGGGTTATGAAAGACAAACGCCTGTTCCATTAAAGTGTTCGTGAAATCCAGCGTGAGGCCGTCCAGGTGTGCGTAGCTCTTCGGATCGACGATCAGCGATATGCCGCCGACATCAAAAACGTGATCGGCCGGGCGCGGTTCGGACTCGAACTTAAACTTGTAGCTGAGCCCCGAGCAACCGCCGCCGACAACGCCGAGACGCAGGCCGCCGGAGACGTTGTTCTCGTTGAGCATCCCCCGAATGCGGGCTGCTGCCGCGGGAGTGACATCAATCATGAGGCATCTTCTCCTAAAGCCGGTCTTCTCGTAGAGCCGATGAAAGCACGACTTCCATTAAGGAAACCTTGACTCGCGCCAGCGAGATAACAGGTTCGCCGGAACCAGCGTCGCCGAACCTCATTTCCTGGGCGAGATGAGAGTTCAACAGAAAGCCTCGGATGGCGCTGACTCGTCATCTCATCCTCAATATAACAGACCGCCAGCACTTCACCAAGAGTTGTCCAATACAAGATGATCCTGAAAGGGGGGAGTATTTCCAACACAAGATGATCCTGAAAGCGACCAAGGAGGGAGGAGGGACACTGCGGGTGAATGCACATCATCATGCAGAAAGTCGAATGTCTCACGCTAGAGCAGATGCGGGAGTTCCTAGCGGCCAGCGAAGAGCTGGTTTTCACTCTGTCGGGCCGCGGCGAGATCTACAATCTGGTCGAGCGCACCCTTGGCAGGCAGCAGTATCTCGGGTTGCCCAAGAAAGACAAAGGGGTCGTGCGCCACTATTTAAGCAGGCTGAGCGGACGCAGTCTGCCGCAGATCACTCGCCTGATTGGGCAGTATCGCCAGCAGGGCGCGGTGCGGCTGAGACAGCCGCGGCGGCGGCGTTTTCCGGCCCGCTACACGCCCGGCGACATCGCCTTGCTGGCAGCAGCCGACGCGGCGCACGAAGGGCTCTCGGGCCCGGCGGTGCGGCGCATTCTGTGGCGGGAATACAACGTCTATCACAAGGAGGCCTATCAGCGGCTGGCGGAGATTTCTTCCTCCCACATCTACAACTTGCGGCGCGGGGCGGCCTATCGCCAGCACCACGTCCATCACACCAGCACCCGCGCCCGCGCCGTGGGCATTGGCGAGCGCCGCAAGCCCGACCATCGCGGCCGGCCGGGCTACTTGCGGGTCGATACCGTGCATCAGGGCGACACCTCCACCCGCCGGGGGCTCCACCATATCAACGCCGTCGACGCGGTGACGCAGTGGCAGACGGTGGGCTGCTGCCAGACGATCTCGGAATCGCATTTGATCCCGGTTTTAGAGGCCATGCTGCATCAGTACCCTTTCCGCATCGAGGGGTTTCATTCCGACAACGGCTCGGAGTTTCTCAATTACCGGGTCGAGAAATTGTTGAACAAACTGCTGGTGGGGGAGTTCACCAAGTCGCGGGCGCATCGCACAACCGACAACGCGTTGGTCGAGGGCAAGAATGGGGCGGTGGTGCGCAAACACATCGGACACGAACCGATCGGAGCCGAGCATGCCGAAGAGTTTCAGCGTTTCTACATGGCCGAGTTCAATCCCTACTTGAACTACCATCGCCCTTGCGGATTCGCCACCGTGGAGGTGGACGGGAAGGGCAAGCGGCGGCGCCGCTACCGGCTCGGAGACTACCGCACGCCCTACGAGAAGCTGCTTTCGCTCGATCAATGGGAAAGCTACTTGAAGCCCGGCGTCACGGCTGCTTTTCTGGAGCAGCAAGCCGGCCGGATGAGCGACACCGAGTGTGCGCTGCGGATGCAGCGGCGCAAGAGAGAACTGCTGGCCGCGAGCCGCTCGCGGTGGTAGGAGGGCACCGCGCAGCCGGGACCTTCGCTCGCCCTCCGGGCTCCCTGCGGCCCGGCTGCGCGCGGAGGGAAACGGCGGCACGGGGTGAGAGCAAACCCATGGACAGAAACGTGGCCGCGGACCTGGAGCACGCTCCAGATGAGCGTCCCCCTGCGCCCTCACAGCCCCCTCGCCCCTGCCCCCTAGAAAGGAGATCGCTACCCACCCCTGCACCCTTACCCACCCAGACCCGTTTCAGGATCATTCTTGGATTGGAAAATGCTCACCAGCGGAAGCCACGAGGAAACCGATAGAATGAGTATCTGAGCCCGCTGGCGGGCCTTTTCTCGCTACGATTTCATGCTGCTCGACCGCTTCCAGCGACCGCTGCAAGACCTGCGCATCTCGGTCACCGACCGCTGTAATTTCCGCTGTCTCTACTGCATGCCGCTGGCCGAGTACGACTGGCTTGAACAGGCGGAAATCCTTAGCTACGAGGAAATCGAACGGCTGACGCGGATCTTCGCCGGCTTGGGAGTCTCGAAGATTCGCATCACCGGCGGTGAGCCGCTGGTGCGGCGCGATCTCAGCAAGCTGATCGGAAAACTGTCGGTGATTGATGGCGTGACGGACCTGTGTCTCACGACCAACGGGGCACTGCTGGCCAGCCGAATCGATGCCCTCAAGGCGTCGGGGTTGCGGCGCGTGAACGTCAGCATCGATACGCTCAAACCCGAACGGTTCCGAGCCATCACGCAGCGCGGGAAACTCGAACCGGTGATCGAAGGTCTGCTGGCCGCGAAGCAGGCCGGGCTGGCGCCCATTAAGCTGAACGCGGTGATCGAGAAGGGGGTCAACGATGACGAGATCGTGGACCTGGCCGAGTTTGCCCGCCGGCACGGTTTCGCCATGCGCTTCATCGAGTACATGGATGTAGGCAACGCGAACCACTGGCAGTCCGACCGTCTGGTTTCGAAAGAAGAGATCCTGCGAGTGATCGGCGAGCGGTATCGTCTGCGTCCCGCGCGCGGCGACCGCGGCGGGGCTCCTGCGGAAGGTTACGAATTCGAGGACGGCGGCGGGGAAATCGGAGTGATCGCCTCGGTCAGCGAGCCATTTTGCCGGAGCTGCTCCCGCATGCGCCTGACGGCGAATGGACAGCTGGTCACCTGTCTTTTCGCCGCGCGAGGCCACGATCTCAAGGCCATGTTGCGAGCGGGAGCGAGCGACCAGGAAGTGAGCGGGGCGATTCGGTCGGTCTGGACCGCCCGAGAGGACCGCTATTCCGAGCAGCGGCTGGCGCTGCTGCAATCCGAAGCTGGCTACCAGCCGGAAAATCACAAAAAAATCGAGATGATCCGCTTGGGCGGCTAGCCCACTTTTCTCACCACGTGGCCCGGCGAAGTGGAGGGGCGAGGTGCGTGAGAGGCCCGTCAGTACGAGGCGCGCGTCGCTTGACGAGCACAGGCGTACTTGACAGTACGTTGAGCACGGCGAGCAAGCGCAACGAAGGAATGGCGGGCCTATCGCGTGCTTCGGTCGTCAGGGGGTGAGAGATGCGGGCTAGCGCCGTCCGGGCAGGGAAGCGAGATTTCAGGTAGAATCGAGCCTTATGAAAGTGGCCATCGGCTCGGATCACGGGGGCTTCCCGCTGAAAAAGGAAGTCGCGCAGTTGCTGGCGCTCGATGGGCACCAAGTCATCGACCTCGGCGCGCATGCATACGATGCCAGCGACGACTACCCGGATTTCGCGCTGGCCGTGGCGAGGGCGGTGGTGGCGGGCCAGGCCGATCGCGGAATCATCTTATGCGGAAGCGGGGTGGGTGCGTCGGTGGCGGCCAACAAGGTGACCGGCATCCGGGCCGGGCTATGTCACGATACCTACTCGGCGCACCAGGGCGTGGAACACGATGACATGAATGTGCTGTGCCTCGGATCGAGGGTCATCGGAGGATCCCTGGCCGCGGAACTGGTGCGCACCTTTGTTGGCGCGAGGTTTTCCGGCGAGGAGCGTCACCGGCGCCGCCTAGACAAGGTCTTGGCCGCCGAAGCCGGAGACCGCTAAAAACCCCGGCGCGAGCAGGGCTTCCCATTGACGGACAACCCATACCGGCCATGCCCGACATTGTTTATCTTCACGGTTTCGCTTCCAGTTCGGATTCGGAGAAAGGCCGTTTCTTCCATAACCAGTTTGGAATGATCGGAACGACGGTTCATCAGCCGGAGCTGGTCACGGGACCGTTTCACAAAACCACGATGACCGCGCAACTGGGAGTCGTGGACCGGGCGATTCGCACGCATCGGCCGTCGATGGTGATCGGTTCGAGTTTGGGTGGTTACCTGGCGGCGCTCTATGGGGCGCGGCATCCTGATCTGGTGCCGGTGGTGGTGATGCTCGCGCCCGCCTTTGATTTTGTGCGGCAGTGGATTCACAAGCTTGGGCCGAAGGCGCTCCAGAAGTGGCGCCAGACCGGCAAGCTGTCGGTCTATCACCACGGCCAGCGGCGGATGGAGGATTTGGGATACGGGTTTTACACCGACGCGATACGATACGAGGCCTGGCCTAAACTCCGCCAGCCGGCGCTGATCTTTCACGGCCAGTATGACGACGTGGTCTACCCATCGAGTTCGGTCCAATATGTCTGGAGCAACATGTTGGCGGAAATGGAACTGGTGGAATCGGGTCACGAGCTGACCGGCGTGCTGGATGAAATCTGGCCGAAAATGCTGCAATTCTACCGGCGGGCTGAACCTTTTTGAAGGCCGCGGACGTATCCTGTAGATAGGCGATGGAGCCTTCGCCCAGAGTTTTGGTTGATGGCGCGCTCCGCGATCCGGAGGCGTTTGGGGAGATTATCGACCGCCACAAGTCGATGGTCTATAGTCTTGCGTACCATTTTTTTCATAGCCGGGCGGTAGCCGAGGACGTGGCTCAGGATGTCTATCTCGAGCTGTTTCGAAATCTGCACCGGATCAAAACCGACCTGCACCTGTCGTTTTGGCTGCGGCAGGCCGTGACGAGAAAGTGTATCGACTACACCCGGCGCTTGAAGCATCGGCGGTATCAGCCGCTGGAGGAAATAAGAGAGCCAGGTGTTGAGCCGAAACAGGCAGACCCGATTCTTGCCGCGACATTGAGGAAGAAGGTCGGCTCCTTGCCTGAAAAGATGCGGATGGTGATTATCTTGCGCTTCCAGGAGGATATGAAGCTCAGCGAGATTGCCGAGACGCTTGCCATGCCGGTGAATACCGTGAAGACGACGCTTCGCCGGGCGTTGGAGCGGCTCAGAGAGAAATCGGCGGAACTCCAAGGGGAACTTTGTTATGGATCGGCTCGAAGGTGAATTGAGGAAGCTCCATGTCCGGCGGCCTCCACCGGCGGGCTTCACCTCGCGTGTGATGGAGCGGGTGAGAGAGGAGGCGCGGATCCAGGATGGGGGGGGCCGGCATTCGCGGGCCCAGCATGCGCGGTATGCGGGGCCGAGGTTCTGGAGGTGGGCGGCCATCGGAGCCATCGCGGCGTCGCTGATGGGAGGCGTGTATGTCCAGCAGCACCGTGCGCGGCAGACGCGGATCGTGGCCGAGCAGGCGCAGGCCGACATTTTGTTTTCGCTTCAGTTCGCCGGGGTCAAGATCAATCAAGCCAGGGACTTCATTATCCGGCCGGGTTCGGGGGAGTGACCGCGATGAAAATAGCAAGGGTATTTGCTCTCGTACTTTGGCTGGGCGTTCCGGCATGGGCTCAGTCCGGCGCGCAGATCAAGATGGATCTGCAACAGCTCGAGGATTCCGCCGACAAGGTGGTCATCGTACATCTAGAGGGTAAGTCGCTGGAGGGAGGCAAAATCCTGCTCCTCAAGAAGAGCTTTACCGAGCCGGTAAAGAAGCTGCTCAGCGGCCTGAAAGGCATCTACGTGCGAAGGTTTTGGTTCAGGCGGGGCCAGAGCTACAAGAGCGAAGACGTAGATCCCATTCACGAGCAGATGACGAAGCCGGGCTGGACTTCCGTTGTGAATGTAAAGGATCGCGGGAAGTCCCAGACCGTATCGGTCTATTCCTACGTAGAGGATGAAGAAGTGGCGGGTGTGACCGTGGTTTCCGAGGATAAACAGGAAGTGACGGTCGTCAATATCGTCGGGTCCGTCGATATCGAAACGCTCTCGCTGCTGGGTGAGAGCATCGGCATCCCCGCGATGACGCTGGCTACCATCGAGTTGATTCCGAAGAAGAAGCCTTTGCCAGCGCCGCCCGGCCCCGAGGCGAAATAGAGCGCCCGAGCGCCGCGGGACGGCGTGCATCCGCCGCGCGAATCCTCAAGCGAGAGCGCCATGGCCGGAGAGCGCCGTCAGGGTCGGCCGTGACCCTCCAACGGTACGCCCCATCCGCCCGTTGCGGCTGACTCGCGGGATCGAGACGAACGTGCGGGCCGGCTACGGCGCGATGGCCACGCCCCAGGGCCGCTCGCCGGCCGGGATTTTCGTGATGACCTTCATGGTTTCCAAATCGACGACCGAGACGTCGTTCGAGGGACCGTTGGCGGTGTAGAGCGTCTTGCCGTCAGGCGTGATGGCGATGCCCCAAGGCCGTATTCCCACCTCGACCGAGCCCAGTTCTTGATAGCTCGCCGCGTCGAAAGCAACGATCATGCGTCCGCGGCCGGTGCTGACGTAGAACCGCTTGCCGTCCGGCGAGACGACCACGCCCATCGGCCGGACGTTTTCTCCCGTCATCTCGATGGTGTGGATCACTTCGTGGCCGGCCGTGTCGACGACCGCGACCGAGGCGCCGTTTTCGGACGTGATATAGGCGCGGGAGCCGTCGGGAGAAAACGCGGCCGCGCGGGGCCGGTATCCGACCTTGAAACTCTTGAGGATCGTGTCGCCGGCGGTGTCGATGACAAAGATCTCACTGTCGCTTTCCGACGTTACATAGACCGTTGAGCCGTCCGGGCTGATGGCGACGCCCTCGGGTTCCTCGCCGACCGGGAGCGTTTTCAAAATTCTGTCGCTGGCAATGTCCAAGACCGAGGCCAAGCCCTCGTCTTCGTTGGCGATATAGAGCTTGCCGCCGTCCGCGCTGACGGCGAGTTGCTCGGGGTCGGAGCCGCCACCGAGAATGCGGTCGAGCTTGTTGCGGCCAATATCGAAGACGCCGATCCCGTCGGCTTCCTTGTCGGCGGGCGGAAGAGTATCGCGATCGACGCCCGGGCCGGCGAAGGGCGATCCGCTCAAGGCGACGTAGAGTTTCTGTTTGTCCGGGCTGAGCTGTATTCCGCGGGGGCGTTTCCCCAGAGGAATGGTTGCGATCACGGTGTTCGAGCCCGCGTCAATGACCGTCATATCGCCCGATGCCTCGTTGGTGACATAGACCGTCCACGAGGAGCGCCCGGGCTGGGCCGCTGGCTCGACGCCGGACGAGCCGCCGCAGGCACTCAGAGCGGCCAGCGCCATACCTATCGACCACGAAAATAGAAGCTGTTTCACACGTTCCTCCGATCCGTCACCGAGGCCCACCGCCATGGCGCCGGACTGGATGACCAGGTTCCTGCCTCGTTGTGTTCGTGCTCACTATACAAGAGGCCCGCCCGATACCGCTGGTGGCCGGGGCGTTCTACCATAGGAAGACGAAGCTACAGGAAGACGAAGGAGGAAGTTTCCGATGTTACGTAATACCCGGCTGAGATGGGTCCTGCTGGTTCCCGCGGTGGCGCTGCTGTGCGGCATGACGGCGGGGGCCCAAAACAGCGCTCCGAATCCGTACCGCACGGTGGAGGGATGGGCGAAGCTCCCCGATGGCAGGCAGTGGGGATCGACAAGCGCCGTGTATCCGGCTGCCGGCGGCAATCTGTGGGTGGCCGAGCGTTGCGGCGCGAATCTTTGCGTGGGTAGCGATCTCGATCCTGTCGTTCTCTTCGACCCCTCGGGCAAAGTGGTGAGGAGTTTCGGGGCGGGCATGATTACTTGGCCTCACGGCATGCACGTGGATCACGAGGGCAATGTCTGGATCGCCGACTCGGTGGGGTACGCTCCGGTACCAGAAGGCTCCGGGCATGTGATTCTGAAGTTCAGCCCCGAGGGCAAGCTGCTCATGACGCTTGGGAAGAAGGGCATCGCCGGCGAGGGCAAGACGATCTTCAACAAGCCGTCCGACGTCCTGGTGGCTCCCAACGGAGATATCTTCGTCGCCGACGGCCATGAGCCGGACGGCAACAACCGGATTGTGAAGCTGGCAAGCGACGGCACGTTCATCAAAGCCTGGGGCTCCTACGGAAGCGAGAACGGAGAGTTCAGAGATCCCCACGCCCTGGCGATGGATTCCCGCGGGCGGCTCTTCGTCGGTGACCGCGGAAACAGCCGCATCCAGATCTTCGACCAGGACGGCAAGCACCTGGCGACTTGGACTCAGTTCGGCCGCCCGAGCGGCCTCTATATCGACAAGAACGACGTTCTCTACTGCGCGGACTCCGAGTCGAATACCGAACGCAATCCGGGGTGGACACGAGGCATCCGGATCGGCGGCGCCAAGGATGGTTTTGTGACGGCATTCATTCCCGACCCGGTCGCCGATGCCGACAACTCACCGACCAGCGGGGCCGAAGGCGTCGCCGCAGACACGCACGGGAACATTTATGCAGCCGAAGTCGGACCGAAGGCGCTGACGAAGTACGTCAAGAAATAGTGGCCGTCGATGGCCGCGAGGCAGCCCGGCCCGGCCAGAGCGATGGCCCGGCTAGCGGCGTGTCTTGAATGCCCAGGCGCTGGCGATGGCGTCTTCCAGAGACCGGCGGGCGCGCCAGCCGAGTTCGCGCTGAATCTTGGACGGGTCGGCCACCAGTTCGGGAGGGTCGCCGGGGCGCGGCGGACCGGGAATCTCGCGAATCTCTTTGCCGGTGACGCGCCGCGCCGTCTCGATCACCTCACGCACCGAATGACCCTTGCCGGTACCGGCGTTGTAGCCGCCGCTCAGCGCCGGATCGGCCGCAAGAGTTTGAATGTGCGCTTCGGCGAGATCCTCGACGTGGATGTAGTCACGGATGCAGGTGCCGTCGGGGGTGGGGTAGTTGTCGCCGAATACGTGGATGCCGTCGCGCTCGTTGGCGGCGGCTTCGAGCACCAGCGGAATCAGATGGGTTTCCGGTTCATGGCGTTCGCCCCGTGACGCGGTCGCTCCGCACGCATTGAAATAGCGCAGGCAAAAATAAGCCATGCCGTGTATCTTGTGATACCAGCCGAGCGCCTGTTCCACCGCCAGCTTGGACTCGCCGTAGGGATTGATCGGAGACTTGGGCTGGGATTCAGAGATCGGGGAGGAAACCTGATCGCCGAAGATGGCGCAGGTCGAGGAGAAGATAAACCTTTCCACTCCGGCAAGGCGGGTCTGTTCGATCAAGGTCAGGGCCTTGGCGAGGTTGTTGCGGAAGTAGAGCCCGGGTTCGGTCATCGACTCGCCGACCAGAGCCAGCGCCGCGAAGTGCATGACAGCTGTGATGGGATGTTCGCGGAAGATCTTCGCAAGCAGAGCGGCGTCGCGGTAGCCGCGCGAGAGATCGTCGCAGACTACCACCTGCCGCCCTTGTGCAAGAAGTTTTTCAGCGACGATGCCGCCGATATATCCGGCGCCGCCGGTTAAGAGAATCATCGTAAGCTCGCTTTGATTTGACGGCTTGCTTTGAGTGCCCAGCCGGCGGCGCTACGGCCCCAGCGGGAGCAGCGTCAGTTTCTTGTGGAGCGCGTAGATGCCGGGCTTGATTTTAGGATCGACCTTGACGGTCGCCGAGTAAAGTTCGAGGCGCCGCTCCCCGTCAACGTCGCGCCGAATATTCCACGGCAGAGTGAGGCCGCTGACCTGGCGAAATTTCGAATAGATCGTCTTCTCCTCGAACGGAACGCGTGTCTTGGGGTCGCGGCGGAGATAGATTTGCTGGACGGGCAAGTGGTCGGACCGGCGCAGAAAGAAGGTCATGGCGTCGCTGTTGCTGTCGGTGACCTCAACGGCGTCGGTGGGTACATTGTCCATGATTTCGCTGCCCCGGTGATAGAAGTACATGCCGGGTTCGTCGAGCCGGTAGCGGAGAAAGTAGAAGATGTCGCGGCGCACCGATTCGCGATAACGCATCATGCGCTCGGGGTCGAGCGGACGGGCGCCGCGGAAGGTGACCTCCCATCCCTGTCCGTTTCGGAACAGGGAGTAGTAGTCGCCCTTTTCGGTGTAAACTTCCCTCCGGCTCACCGGCAGCCAGTCTGGGTTCGGCTGCTCCGCGTCCGGGTGCTCGGGCAAGGAATCGTAGCGGTCGTAGACGGTCATCTTGGCGAGACCGCGAAGGTCCCGGCGATAAAAGCTGTAGGCGCGGCCTTGGCGAACGATGTCGCGGCTGTTGAGAAAGCGGTCTCCTCCCAGCGCGCCGAGGGTTTGCTCCAGCAGCAGTCTCCCCTTTTCCTGGCGCGTCTGGGCGCGGGCGGTGGCGGCCGCCAGCAGTGTCGCGGGCGCGGTGAGAATCTGGCGGCGCGTCAGGTGGCCCGCCAGGCCGCCCGGGGGCTGGAGGAGTGGAGATGGAACCGTGCAAGGTTTCATTCTGGGTTGCACTGCGGGTTTCACAGTGGGTTTCGTAGCGGGTTGCATAGCGGCAAGTTGATCGTTCTTGCGTGTTCCTCTGCTGATAGCGACGCGATGGCGGGCCGGGGAGTTACCCAGTGTCAGAGCTACCAAGTATCAAGTGTACTTTGCGCCAGTGGCGGTTGCACGGCGGCGATTCCAAAAAGGGGTATTGCCGGCTGGCAGGCAATCAGCGCACACGCAGCCGGGGCGCGCGGCAGGGCTGAGGGCGGCGGCGTACTCCTGATACCATGGATATTCCGTCAGGGGGGATGTTCCGTCGAGGGGGAATATTCCGCCAGGGCGAACGTCTCCCGCGTTCGGCTTTCTCGCTAGAACGAATCTTTCAACAATCAGGAATGGATCAGCGCGAGCAGAAGAAGGTTCCGAATCTGCGCTGGCGCATCGCCGCGCTCATCTTTTTCGCCACGGTGATCAACTATGTCGATCGGCAGACGCTTTCGATCGTCGCGCCCTTCCTGAGCGAGGAACTGGGGATCGACGACATCCAGTACGGGAACATCATCCAGGCGTTCCTGTGGGCCTACACGGGAATGTATGTGATCGCCGGACGGTTGATCGACCGCTGGGGCGCGCGGCGCATGCTGGCGATTTCGATGGTCTGGTGGTCGGTCGCCAACGCGCTGCATGCCACCGCCCGAAGCGCGTTCTCGCTGGGGGCGTTCCGGTTTCTGCTGGGCATCGGCGAGTCGGGGAATTTCATCGCCGCGGAGAAGGTCTGCTCGGAATGGTATCCCCCGCGAGAGCGCGGCTTGGCGAACGGTTTGGTCAACGCGGCGGCGGCGTCCGGCGCGATCCTGGCTCCGCCGATGATCGCCTGGATTTACGTCGCCTACGGGTGGCGTCCGGCGTTTGTGATTACCGGGATGCTGGGGTTCGTTTGGCTGATCGGCTGGCTGAAGTGGTACTACCCGCCCGAAGAGCATCCTCGCATCACACGGGAGGAATCCGAGCTCTTGCTCGGATCCCGGACCGGGGCCGGGGACAAGCCCGAGGCCGGACGCTTGCCCTGGGCTGCTGTATTGCGGTTTCGGCAGACCTGGGCGCTGCTGGGAGCGCGCATCTTCGCCGATCCGGTTTGGTGGTTCTATCTGTTTTGGCTGCCCAAGTACCTGAAGGAAGAGCGCGGCTTCACGATGACCGAGATCGGCGCGGTGGCCTGGATGCCCTACCTGACCGCCGACCTTGGTTCGATCGCCGGCGGCATGTTGTCGGGCCGTCTGGTGAAACGGGGCTCGGAGGTGCTGCGAGCGCGCAAACTAACGATGGTTTTCAGCGTTTTGCTGATGCCGCTGGGCATCATGGTCGCCTACGCCCGCTCCTCGGCGGCGGCGATTGTGCTCATCTGCGTCGTTACCTTCGCGCATATGGCCTGGAAGACGAATCTTATGACAATGACCAACGACATTTACCCTCGCCGCATTGTCGCCTCGTCGGCCGGCATCATCGGCATGGGCAGCGGAATCGGAGGCGTCCTAGCCGCGAGCGTGACCGGCCATATCATTCAGCGCTTTTCCTATCGCATGGTCTTTGTCATCATGGGATTCCTGCACCCAATTGCGATGGCCATCGTCTGGCGGTTCGTCAACGACACAATTCCCGATGACGAGGCCGGAGCCCCGGCGGGCAGCAGGGGAGAAACCCGGCCCAGAGGCGGCACGGATGGGTGAAGAGCTGCACGAAGATCCGCACGGAGATCCGCGCGAACCTCTGCACGGGGTGATCCCCATCGTCGCGACGCCCTTTGACGAGAGCGGCGCGCTCGACATGCCCAGTCAGTTGCGGCTCGTCGACTATCTGATAGAGGAAGGGGCGCATGGATTGGGGCTGTTTGGCAATGCCGCGGAGGGGTATGCCTTGCTGCCCGAGGAGGGGAGCGAACTGCTGAGGGCGATCGCGCGGCAAACCGCCGGACGGGTTCCACTGGTGGCCGGGGTGGGCAGCACCGGAACGCACGCGGCGGTCGCGATCTGCCGCCAGGCCGAAGATCTCGGCGCATCCGCTCTGATGGTGTTGCCGCCCTACTATTTGCGGCCCGACGCCGAGGGACTGATGCGCTTTTTCGACGCCATCAGCCGCGCGGTGGCGATTCCCATCATCGTGCAGGACGCGCCTCTGGTGACCCAGGTCGCGATGCCACCCCCGTTGCTGGCCCGCATGGGACGCGAGATTGAGCATGTGCGATACGTGAAAGTGGAAGCGCCTCCGACCGCGCCCAAGATCAGCGCCCTGGTCGCGGCCTCGCGGGGCGGTGTGATTCCGCTGGGCGGGTTGAACGGCCAGTTCATGATCGAAGAGATCGAGCGCGGCTCGCGGGGCGTGATGCCGGCGGCGGACATGACACGCAACTATGCCGAAATTTGGGATGCCCTGGCAGCCGGTGAGTCCGGCACGGCATGGGAGAGGTTTACTCACGCGCTGCCGCTCATACGATTCGAATTACAGCCGGGACTAGGCGTATCGGCGGTGAAGCACAATCTGGTCGCCAAGGGGGTTATCGCCACGGCCGCCGTGCGGGAGCCGACCCGGTCGCTTGACGAGCAGGGGCTGAGGGAACTGGCGAATTTACGCGAGCGGTGTGAGGTCTGACGGATCTGGGCCCCTGCGTTTCCCGAGCAGCCATGAGATCTGAGCGGCCATGAGATCTGAGTAGCCATGTGACCTGAGTAGCAGTGAGAATCGAATCCATCGAAGCTCTTCCGATTCGGGTACCGCGAGACGTGGAGCGGACCACTGGCACGGCGGGGCTGCCTTCGCGGCTCGAATCCAGCCCGTGGAACTACCGCTGGTCGGAAGCGTTTCCGACTCTCTACGCGGTTCATTTCGAAACAGCGCTCATCAAGATCACCACCGACACGGGCCTCGCGGGCTGGGGCGAAGCGCAGGCCCCGCTGGCTCCCCAGATTGCCTGCGGCATCGTCGACCACTTGCTGAAGCCGGTTCTTATTGGCGCGGAATTCGGGGGGCGCGCGGAGGACATCGCGGCACTGTGGCGGAGGATGTATGAGTCCATGCGCGTGCGCGGCCAGACGGGCGGCTTCATGCTCGACGCCATCAGCGGTGTCGATATCGCGCTGTGGGACCTGGCGGGCAAGGCCGCCGGCCGCCCGGTCACCGAAATGATTCCGGCCACCCGGCGCCGCGACAGGCTTCCGGCCTATGTCAGCGGACTCGCCGGAGCCAGCAACGCAGCGCGGGTCGAGGCCGCGAAACAATATGTGGCCGCTGGATTCAAGGCCTTCAAGATTTTCCATGATCGCGGCGAAGACGAGCTCTTCGATCTGCTCGAGCAACTGCGCTCGAGCCTCGGCGAGGGCATCGGCCTGGCGGTCGATGCGCTGTGGCGTTGGAACGAGGAGAATGCAGCCGGCTTCGGCCGGCGCCTCGACGCGCTAGGCGCGCTGTGGCTGGAGTGTCCGCTGCCGCCCGAGGACCCGCTGGCGCACGGGCGGCTCGCTCAGGCTATCTCGACCCCGGTCGCGCTGGGGGAAAGCTATCGCACGTGCTATGAACTGGCTCCCTTCTTTCGGGCGAAAGCACTTGGTGTCTTGCAGCCCGACCTGGGCCGCTCGGGCATTACCGAGAGTTTGCGCATGGCCCGGCGGGCCGCTGACGCCGGAGTGGCAACGGTTCCGCACGTCAGCATCGCGCTGGGTCCGCAGGTGGCCGCGGCGCTGCATTTTGCCTCCTCGATTCCGAACTGTCCGCTCGTGGAATACAATCCGCGCGTGCTCGAGATCACCAATCGCTTCCTGGTCACCCCGGTTGCGTTGGTGGAAGGCGCCTACGTCCTTCCGGGCGGAGCTGGCTTGGGAATCGACATTATCGAGCAGGAGGCCCGCAAAGCAGTGATAAGCTAGCTATCGACGGGAATTGCTCCCGAGTGTGCCCAGAAGATGTCCGCCCTCTATAAAGCCTTCTTCGCGTCGTGGCTGGTCTATCTTGTCCCCATTTTCACGCCGCATGTATTGATGCCGCTGGGCGCGGCGGTCGTGATGGAAATCGCCGAGGTCGGCGATGCGCGCGACCCGCTCTGGATCGCGCTCGATCTCTCGCTGGCGCTCGGGCTGCAGGCTCTGGCCGGATTGCTTTGGTACTGGTTCTTTCACTCGCCAAACTGGAAGCGGCTGGTCGCGATCTGCGCGACGGTTCCAGTGTTTATCGCGACGGCTACGGGCTTCTATCTGTTAGTGATCCCGGCCCTGTTCTTGATCGAAGACGATACCGCACCGGAGCAAACCAGCTGGGCCGAGCAATGCACGGTCGAAAACTACAGCTTGCCGAGCGTCAACGTCTCGCCGCATCTTTCCCTAAGCCGGGCCGGCCAAGCCTGGATCACCGAGGCAGGTCCGTTGCCGATGCTTTCGCTGGTCCGCCTGCCCGGCTGCGAGGTTACGGCTACCGAAGTGAGATGGAGCAATGTCAGTCCGCGAGTTTGGCATGCCGCGCCCGGCGGCCGGATGGTCTATTCCACGCACCGGCGGTCTGATAAGAAGCAACTTTGGTGGTATCTGCCGGGGCCGGATGAGGACGCGGTCGAGTTCGAAAAGCCGGAGAATCTCCATTACAACTACCCGATCCTCTCTGATGATGGCGAATGGGTCGCGTGGCTGCGGCGTTCCGGCGGCACTCCGGGCCAATGGGAGCTTGAGGTGCTATTGCAACGACCTGTCGCCGGATCTGCCTCGGGCGAGGAGCGGACCGTCCCGCTCAAACCACTCGGCACGGGCAGTCTGCGCCTGCTGGGAGTCGATGCCGAAAAGGAAGTCCTAACGTTTGAGTACGACGTCAGGCAGTTCATTGGGGTGGATTTTCAGTCCAAGGTCTTGTGGGGACCGGTGAAGCCCGAGGCCGTGAAGGCTTCGGGGGACTACTTCCTGCGCCTGCCCGGCGGCTGGGTTGCGTGGGACTCGTATCGAGACTCGGGCAATTACGTCGTCGAATGGGACCTGCCCGCCGGCAAGGGCGTGCATCGCGTACTCAAAGGCCGCCGTATCCATTCGCTGGCCGCCGGCCCCGGCGGCAAGTATATCGCTATCAGCGTGGGAACCGCGTTGAGCATGGGCGATATTCAGGACTCGGTTTACGTGCTGCGCACCCGTGACGCCTCGGAGGTCTTTCGCAAGTATTTCCACCCATACACTCGAAGCAGCGTCGTGTTCGCGGGCGCGGAGTTCTTTGGGTACTTCGAGCCCGAGCCGCATCCTGGTGTGGTGCGGTTCGTGCGCCTTCCCGAAGGCGGCTAGCCGCCCGTTTCACTGCGTCTGCTGCGGTGGAGTATCACTCCCGCCGCTGAGCCAGTCGAGCGAGAAACGAGCGAAGTGGATCGTCTCGTAGGCGTTTTCCTGGCCTCGCTCATAGAGGCAAGCAATCGAACCGTCGGGCAGCACCGCCAGCGACGAATACGCGGCCAGACCCTCGTGGAGAAGCTTCGACACGGGCCAGCTCTCGCCCTCGTCGTAGCTCAACCGGACGGTCATCTTCACCCGGTCGGTCATGCTGGCTGGATTGGAAAACAACAGCCGGTTTCGGCCGCCAGTTTCCGCACCAGTTGCGGCCGCAGTTGTAGCCAACGTATAGCGCAGGAAGCTGGCCTGGCACACAGGCTCAATGAGAGTGTCGTCAAAGGAGAGGTCGGACCAGGTTTCGCCGCCGTCCCCGCTCCAGGCCAGGGCGCGTTTGCCGTCGCGGCCGGCATGCTTGGCGACGCGGCCCCAGTAACTGCGCATGTTGAGCAGCAGCCGGCCATCGGCCAGCTCGACCAGTTGGGATTCGTCAGTATGCTCGGGCAGCAGGCCGCCAAGCTGCCATGTTTCCCCGTGGTCGTCGCTATAAAACACGTAAGAGTGCTGAATGCGTTCTTCCCCCGACATGACGCCGTAGTCGGCCGGAATCACCAGCCGGCCCTTGCGGGGTCCTTGCCGCAATTGAATGCCAACACCGGGTCCGGCGGCGACCCAGGCCCAGTCATCCCGCTTCACGGTGCTGGAGATGCTGACCGGCTCGGACCAGCTCAAGCCGTCGTCGGTGCTGCTGGTGATGAAAACCTCTTTGTTGTCCTTGTTAAAGGGCAGCCAAATGGTCCCTGTGTCCTGGTCAACGACCGGGCAGGGGTTGCCAATCGTGATTTCGGCGTCGCCACCTTCCTCGTAAACGATGCTCTGGGCGGACCAGGTCGCGCCGTTATCGGTGCTGCGTTTGACGACGAGATCGATATTGCCGTGGTCGCGGCGATCGTTCTTGCGCGCTTCGCTGAAGGCCAGTAGCGTTCCTTTTGAGGTGGTCACCAGGGACGGGATGCGATAGGAGTGGTAGCCGTCATCCCCGGCGGACCAGAGCGGAAACTGCTCTGGTTCGGCGGGCGCGGAATCGGCCTCCGGCGCCGCGCCGCACGCGGGGCACAGCAGAACAGCCACCGTCACAACGATCGCGGCCAGCGCGCGCGGACTGGGCAAAGCATCTCGACGGTTTTTCATCCAGAGCCTCCGCATAAGTGATACCACGTTTGCGGCCGCCGCGTGTCTATCCGGCGCGGTCCTCTTCGGCGCTGCCCGGTCTGGCGTGACACGGTTCCCAGGCCGTGCCCTGGTGGCCGAACTCGAACAACTCGGGATGAAGAATCTCGGCCAGGATTTCGAGCGAGTCCGCCAGCCGGGGACCGGGCCGATTAAAATATTGATTCCCGTCGGCCAGGTACACGCGGCCCTGGCGTACCGCCGTTAGGTTCTTCCAGTCGGGGCGCGATTCAAGCACGGGCAAATCCTGTCTCACACGAGAGAGATCGAAACCGCAGGGGGCGATGACGAGGATGTCGGGGTCGGCCCGCCGCAGGTCGCCGGATGTAATCGGCGGCGAATGTTTACCGGGCTCGGCCAAGAGAGCATCTCCGCCGGCCATTCTGACAAGTTCCGGCATCCAGTAGCCGGCCGCCATCAGCGGGTCGGCCCATTCGAGGCAGACGACCGTTGGCCGTGATTTCAAGGGCATGGTCTTCGCTTCGATCCGCTGCATGCGCGTTTGCAAGACGGCGACGAGCTGAACACCGTTCTTGGTGACGCCGAGGATCGAAGCAACGCGGCAGAGGTCATGCCAGAAGCTGGCGAGGGAAGTGGTTTGAAGCGAAATGATCGTCACCTCGCTGCCGGTGATCTGGCCCACGGCTCGCTGGACGTCGTCAAGACTGACGGCGCAGACTTCGCACTGGGTTTGGGTGACGATATGCGTGGGCTGGAGGGCGCGCAGCTTGGCGGGAAAGACCTCGTATACGCCCAGTGCGTCCTCGGCGGCTGAGAGCTGTGATTCCCGCACACGACGATCGATCTCGGCGCTTGTGCCAGAGATATCAAAACGGGGACGGGTGCATACCGGCAGTGACCGCACTGCGGGCGGGTAGTCACATTCATGGGAACGGCCGACCAGCGAAGACTCAAGACCGAGCGCGCAGAGCATCTCGGTGGCGCTGGCGATGAGACTGATGATGCGCGGACGGAACTCGCTTGGCAGGCCCATACTTTGCGTCTATTGTCGCAATTTCGCGCCAGGGCGAGGCCCGCTAGCGGGGGGGGGAACGATGGGGATAGAAAAACCGTCTCCGTGCTATAATACGAGGAACGGAAGGCGAATCGGTTGCTGGCACGAGTGGTCCCTCAAGCTGCCAGACGTCGAGCCGCACTGGACCCAATCGGGTCGGCCGTTATTTTTGAAGACCGTCTTTTAGGCAGGAGAAAGGTTCATGGCGAAAGTTTGTGTAGTTACCGGAAAGCGGCCTATGTTCGGCAACAATGTTTCCCACGCCAACAACAAGACGCGCCGGCGCTTCGAGCCGAATCTTCAGAAAAAACGCTTTTGGATCCCAAGCGAAAAACGCTGGATTCGAATGCGCGTGAGCGCCAAGGCGATCAAGATCATCGACAAGAAAGGGATCGAGAGCGTCCTTGCCGACATGCGGCGGCGCGGCCAGAAGGTCTGAACCGGTCTTCTTGCACTTCCTTCCCTTCCCTGTGTTGCATGCGGCTAGTTTGGCGGCGTTCCAGGGCGGAGCGGTCCGAGCCAGCACGGGCTGCTAGCCGTGACGATGGAGCCGGTACACGAGAAACGCTCTGTCGTGATGAAGCAACTCGGCGTCGTACTTCTCCGCGAGGCTGGTTTCAAACCCTTTTCGTGCTGGCGCGGGAAGAACCAGGTACTCGTAACGGCGCTCCGCGAGTCTCTGCGCGGTAACGTCCAGTATCCGGTGACGGCCGCGCCACTTCGGCATCTGGATATTGAAACGTTTGGGGTTGACGAGATAGCCCCTCGCCCGATTCATCATTCCCAAGATCGCTGCTTCGGCTGGAGCTTTGCGAGACAGGAAGTCGACGGACGGATAGGAGGCGACGGTTCGCTTCAGATACTCTTGCTTGCTGATCTTTCCGGCGAAGTAATAGAGTTGTGGTCCGTTGATCTCGATGATCATCGACATCAGCATCGCGAACATCAGGCTGTAGGCCAGCGCGCCGTGGATCGACAGGCGGACCCAGCGGCCCGAGTTCTCGTGAAAGCTGTGCAGCCGGGCGGCCGCGAAGATGATCAGCAGCATGAACGGAATGATCCCGTAACGCAGAATCAGCCATATGTAGCCCAAGTAGGCCAGATAGACGACCAGAAAAAACCAGCACGCCGTCTCTTCGAGCCGTCTCTTTCGGCGCCGGACAAACAGCCACATCGGCAGGAACAAGACCAGAAAGATGCCGCAGGGGTTCTCCGAGGGGGTCTCGAAACAACGAGTGCCGTTGAAATGAGTCATCCACGGATAAAGCGTGTAGAGTTTCCATAACGGAGGCCGGGCGCCGCCCTGTATCGGCGGAAACTGTCTCGTCATGGCGCCGGTCCCGAGCGGGTACACGGGGTTGCCCCTTAAAAGGTAAGTCCGCGCATGCCAGCCGAAACCGAACAACAGCCCGATCAAGACGAGTGTTCCCAGCAATCGCGGGCGGCGCCAGACGGCTGAGAGAAAGAGCAGACCGAGCGGGATGGCGCCGAACAGAGCCGTATGTTTGACCCCAAAGCTCGCCGCCAGCAGGAATACTCCCGCATGGAACCATCGCTGGTTGCCCGATGCTCGTCCGCGCAAAAAGGCGTAGAGCGCCCCGAGCTGGAAGAGAGCCAGCACCGAGTCATTTTTGAAACTGCTGCCGGTCCAGTGGATAAACGGCACCGTGCCGGCAAGGAGTGCGCCCGCCACGCTGGGAAGGCGCTCGAAGCCGCAGCGGCGCGCCAGGGCGTAGATCAGAAGCAGGGTCGCAAGAAAAAACGACGGGCCCAGCATTTGGGCCGCGGGCTGTCCGCCCAGCGCATAGCCAAGCGTCGCGAGTACCTCGCTGCCCTTCGGGAAGTAGGTGTAGGGCAGGTCTGGCAGCGGCGTTACGGCTCGCTCGGCGACGAAATGACGAATCTCGGGCAGGTGAAATGTCATCGCGTCGGTGTTGATGCTGGGCGCAAGCATCAACATCGTCGTAAACAGCGTGAAGAGCAGCACGAACGGTATCAACACGCCGAGAAAGGGGCCGCTCAGAGTGGTGTCCGACCGCCAGACCGAGACGATTCCTCTCAGCTCGGCGATGAGCCGCATCACCCGCGCGCGAAATACAAGACAGGGAGTGAGCAGAAGAATCAGAAACACTGCGGGGTAGAAGGCATCCAGCATTCCCAAAACGAAGAGCGCGCTTGATAGGAGCCCCACGCCAAGCGCCAGCGAGAGAGCGAGGCTTTCGGTCAGCAAATCCGTTTCCAGTCCCAGCCGGTCTAGGCAGGCTCTGCCGGTGACGTAGCACGCGCAGAGGGTCAGCAAGGTGATCGCCGCCGCCCGCGGCTCGTACACCACGCACCCGATGAGGGGCACGGCGGCGAAGACTAGCGGTTCCAACCGCCAAGCCCCCCTCCTCCGCCACCACGGGTACACAGCCGCCGTGAGCGCCAGCAGCGGAAGAACAACAAGAATCATTCGGTAGAATTGCGGGCCGGGACTGCGGAAGTATTCCACGTGCCAGCGAAACGGGCCCACGGTAAGCCAGAGCGCGAACGCCAGCCATGCGAACCACATCGCCGTCGCCGCACGGTGACGGAAACGGGGAACGAGGTCTAACTCCATGATTTTCCCTGAAGGGGTTTCCGTCCGTCCGTCTTGGCAGTGCTGGAATACGGAATGATTCCGTTGCCCGCCGCCGTGATTCCGGCTGCTCTCGGGCGACCTCTCCGGCGGACCCGGCGGACGAGAAAACATGGCAACAACGAACTTCCGCCACGGGTTGCTAAGGGATCTAGCGTATCATAGGGGAGCGCTCGCGCTCTGCTGGAGGCGTGCTCTGCTGGTGACGTGCTGGGCCCGCGGCAGAGCCGAGCCGGTCTGCCGCTCTCCGCCAGAAACTTAGAATGCCCCAGGATTCATCGCCCGCTTCGGTCCCGTGGACGACCGCTCTGTTTGCCGATCCGGTCTCGAAGCTCCACACCACCGGACGCCGCCACCCAGAACGGCCCGAGAGGTTTGACGCCGTCGTGGATGCCATCCAGTCGGCGGGTCTCGATAAGAAAGTAAGGCGTTTGGCGCGCCGCCGGGCGACCGAAGACGAGCTGGCACTCTGCCACACCCGGCCCTATATCGAGGCCGTGAAACAGGATGTCCGCTCTGGAGCCCAGATGCTGCGGACCGGAGATACTCAGATTTGCGGCAAGTCTTTCGATGTCGCTCTTGAAGCGGCCGGAGGCGTTCTTAACGCCGTCGACGAGGTAGCCGAACCTAGGGCGCGCAACGCTTTCTGCGTGCTTCGGCCGCCTGGACACCATGCCGTGCCCGATCGCGGCATGGGCTTCTGTATCTTTAACAATGTCAGCATTGCCGCCCGTTACGCTCAGCGGCGCCATGGGGTCTCGAAAGTCCTGATCGCCGATTGGGACGTCCATCATGGCAATGGCACCCAGGAGATTTTCTATCGCGACGGCTCGGTCTTCTTTTTCAGCACGCATCAGTCGCCTTGGTATCCGGGGACAGGGATGGAAGATGAAACGGGCGAGGGCGCCGGGCATGGGACAACGCTTAACTGCCCCTTCCCTTCCGGGGCCGGGCGAGAAGAAATCCTGGGGGCCTTCCGAAACAAGTTGCTTCCGGCGGCCAAAGAGTTCCAGCCGGAGCTGGTCTTAATCTCCGCCGGTTTTGATTCCAGGTTGGGAGATCCTTTGGGTGAGTTTGCTCTCTCGGACGACGACTTCGGCGAACTGACCACGATCATGCTCGAAATCGCCGACATGCACGCGGGAGGGAGGCTGGTTTCGGTCCTTGAGGGCGGATACAACTTGGAAGGTCTGGGAGCGGCCGCCGTGGCACATCTGAGCACCCTCTCCGGAGCGTGAATCCCGGCGCGCAAAACAACGAGCGGGCACCAGGAGGGGATCCATACCCTGACACCCGGCGCGGGGATGCTCTTGCCGATTGGAAGGCGTCTCGCTAGGCGGCTTCCCGCGAAAGCATCTGGATTTCTAGAATGGGCGAGGTCGTTACGATGCGGAAAACAGGGTGACGAAATTCGAGATGCATGCTGCGGCCGATGTAGCCCATCTTGAGCATCGATCCGCCCCAGCTCGATCCATGAATGGACACCATAACCGGATCGGGGCAGAATTCCGGATGCCCCGAGATGAGCGCCTTGCTGCCGCCGCAGGTCACGATCCGGTAGGAGCGATTTTCCGTCTGCACTTCCAGGCGCGAGCCCTCGGGCAGATCCTCTAAGAAAACTCCGCCCTCGACTTCCGACCGCACAATGTTGCGGTTGATTTCGTCGCTGAACACTGGCAGCGGACGGAACAAATTCACTAGCGTATTCGATGAGGACGCGCTCTCCACGGTGATTCCCAGCCTGTTCCTAATTGTACTCTACTCCAGGAGCGGCTGGGGCAAATGAGTGGCGGGCCGAACTACAAACCTGCCCTAGTGGAACGAAGGTGTTGCGCCGGCTTGCCTTGCGGAACCCCAGGGCGTTCGCCGTGATGGCGGGGCTGGGGTCACATGGGGAAACCTTCGGCGGGTCCGTAGTATGATTGGTCCTGAACGTTTTGCCTCCCCGTGCTGGCCGTGATGAGCGGCTCAAGGATTCGTCCATTTCGGAGGATGCCCCTTGGCGATTCGAATCAGATCACGAACCTGGAAATCATTCGCGCCGATGCTTTGCCAGTGGCTGTTTTTCGCTTTCTTGATGACACTGCCTCTGGTCGCCCAACCGGTTGCGCAACTGGGCGAAGAGCAGTCCGCCGGCCTGATTGCGCGAGGCCGCGAGCTTCTGGCGCTGCACTGCGGGGGTTGCCATGGCGGAGACGGCACGGGCGGCGAGCGGGCTCCTGATATTGTTTCGCCGGGGCTGGCGCGGCGCTACAGCGGCGAAAAATTCGCCGCGATTGTTCGCGACGGCATTCCCGGCCGCGGCATGCCGCCTTCCCCTCTTACGCCCGGTGCGCTCGAAGCTCTCACGGCGTATTATCTTTCCCGCACCGCTCTGGCGAAGGACCAACCGGCGCCCGGGGATGCGCGGGCTGGTAAGGCGTTCTTTGACGGCGCGGGAACCTGCGCTCGCTGCCACGGCCTGCTGGGCCGGCCGGGAGATGTCGCCGGTCCCGACCTCTCGGACCTGGGCGCCCAGCGCACCCGCGAGCAGATTGAGCGATCCATCAGCGACCCAGCGGGTGAAATCACCGCGGGCTACCGGCTTGCATCGCTGATGCTCGCCGACGGAGAGAAGCTGCGGGGCTTCATTCGCAACGAGTCGAACTTCAGTCTCCAGTTGCAGATCCCTGACGGGCGGCTGCGTTTTCTGCGGCGTGAAGAGATCGCCGAACTCAGTCGCGAAAAGGGTTCGCTGATGCCCCGGATTGAGATCGGCGCCGCCGAGCGCCGGGATCTGCTGGCCTATCTGACTCGTCTCGGCGGCGGGGGCGAGACCACCGGACTGGGCGCCGGGCTGGAGGCCGGTTTGCTTCCCGGTGCGATCGGCTTCGAGACCATCGAGAACCCGCGAGCCTCGGACTGGCCGACCTATAACGGCCGTCTCAGCGGCAACCGCCATAGCGGGCTCGATCAAATCCATACCGGCAATGTCGCGGGACTGGCGCCTCGCTGGATTTTTCCGATTCGCAACCCGCGGCGTCTGCAGGTCACCCCGCTGGTCGTCCACGGCGTGATGTACGTCACGGGTGTCAATGCCGCCTACGCGCTCGACGCGAAGAGCGGCCGCGAGATTTGGCGCTTCCAGCGCCAGCGAACCAAGGGTGTCATCGGCGACGCCGGCTCGGGCATTAATCGCGGCGTCGCCGTTCTGGGAGACCGCGTTTTCCTGGTCACCGATGATGCCCGCCTGCTGGCTCTCCACCGGCTCAGCGGCCGTTTGGTGTGGGAGACGAAGATGGCCGACCCGGTCCTGCACTACGGAGCCACGGTGGCGCCGCTGGTCGTGAACGATCTTGTCGTGGCCGGAGTCTCGGGAGGCGATGAAGGTGCGCGCGGCTTCTTGGCGGCCTATCGTGCCGAGTCGGGCAAGCAAGCGTGGCGTTTCTGGACGGTCCCAACTCCCGGCGAGAAGGGCTCGGAAACCTGGATCGGCAACGCCTGGGAGCACGGCTGCGGGACGACCTGGTTGACGGGAAGCTACGATCCCGAGGCGAAGCTGCTCTACTGGACGACGGGCAACCCTTGCCCGGATTACAACGGGGACGAGCGAAAGGGTGACAATCTCTATACTGACGCGGTGATTGCTCTCGATCCGGCTTCGGGCAAGCTGCGCTGGTACTACCAGTTCACCCCCCACGATCTGCACGATTGGGACGCCGTGCAGACCGTCGTTCTGGTGGATGCCGAATTCGGCGGCCGTCCGAGAAAGCTCCTGATGCAGGCGAATCGAAACGGGTTTTTCTACGTTCTCGACCGCCTCAACGGCGAGCTTCTTTTGGCGAAACCCTTCGTCGACCAGCTCAGTTGGGCGAGCGGCATTGGCTCGGACGGCCGGCCGGTTCTCGTGCCGGACCAGATTCCAACTCCTGCCGGGACCAAGACCTGCCCGGCGGTCGAAGGCGCCACGAATTGGATGTCTCCGGCCTACAACCCGATCACCAAGCTGTTCTATGTGATGGCGCTCGAGAAATGCGGCATCTACATCAAGCGGCCCCAGCGGTGGACGCGCGGCGATTCCTTCTACGGCGGCACGACGAGGGTGATCCCGGGCGAGCGCGGCGGGAAGTATCTGCGCGCGATCGACCCAGAGACGGGCAAGCGAGTCTGGGAAGTTGCCCAGACCGGATCGGCGAGGAGCTGGGGAGGTGTTCTCTCGACCGCCGGGGGCTTGCTGTTCTACGGCGACGATGGCGGCGCTCTCGCCGCCGTGGCCGCCGATACCGGCCGGCCCCTGTGGCATTTCCAGACCAATGTGCTCTGGAAGGCCTCGCCGATGACCTACATGGTTGACGGCAGGCAGTATGTCGCCGTCGCCGCGGGAGGAAATATCATCGCCTTTGGTCTTCGCTGAGCTGGCGAATGCGAGCAATATCCCTCGAAAGCGAGGGACCCAGGCCGGCGGGGCGGGTTGCTAGGGTCTCAAGACAAATTCCACGATCCCGAACCTTTCCGGATCGTGGAAGCCCCTCTCGACTCGTGTGGGCGACCAGGCCAGCCATTGGCGGCCGGAAGTGATGCTCTCGATCTCGGCTTGAAGAGACTTCTTTTCCGCCTCGGACGCGCCCTTGAGTTTCTTGCGGATCTCGGCGACCTTGCGCGCTATGCCGGGGCCCGCCGGACGCTCGATGCGGTAGAGCCCAACCCGCCACTTATCGCCGGTCGACGGCTTCGTCGTAGTGCCGGCGCCCCCCAGAGACTTCCAGGGGATCGCGATCTCGACCTGCCATCCTGCGGAGTTCTTGGTCACGCCGGTGCGCAGCCCGTCAATATCCCATTGTATCGCCGTGTCGAGGCCCGAGCCTGGCCGCGGGATCAGCAGGTCGACAACCACGTTATGCGGGCTGACCTCGAGTTCGGGATAGTTCTCACCGTCTCCATCGGGGTCGAGAAAAACTTCGACGACCTCTTGTTCCCATAGCTTGCTGTCACGACGGTACATCGTGCCCCAGGGACGCTCGTCGGCGCAAGCGAAAGCAACGTAGAGATGGTCGTCGTCCCAGGCGAGGGTGGCTTCGGTCGGGGCGGCAGTGCTGGCGTTGGCCGGGCGAATGTTCGTGAAGCGGCCCACCCGGGGCAGCGCGGCCCAGGTGAATTCGGTCAGCTTGCCGTCGATGATGATCGGATCCATCGTGCGGGCGGCCCGGTAGGTCGGGAGCTGGGCGATGCCAACGGATGTGCCGAGGGAGAGGAAGAATGAGAAGAGAAGAATATAGCGGTGCATGATCGCGCCCTCGCCTTTGGCGGGTCCCGGCCCGCCGCATCCTACTATAGCGGAGATGCGGGATGCCGCCGCCGGGCCGCGACCTTGCCTTCGGCGATGACGGTTCCAGCCTGTGTTTTTACGCGGTAGCTGATACTTTTCTCGGAATTACCTGCTTTACAAACCCAAGGAATGATGGCACTAGAGGTATGGAAGCATAGGACATCAACCTTGTTGAGATCGCATCTTGCTTGAACGATGAGGATGAGGCCATTCGCTTCTTCGAGTCAATCCGTTGGCCCGCTCTCCGTATGCGCCCCTGAACGGTGAGTGTGCTCTAGGAGCTCTGGGGCGAGGGGACGAGGAAAGGGGGCGCTCGCAACGGCATCGGCGGCGCTGAGCGGCTCCGGCGCGAACTGTCGCCTTTCGCCTAAAGATTGCGACACGATCGGATCGTCCGCGCTGCTGATGCTAGTGGTTGAAGGGTCACTTGGTCGTCCGGGCATCTCCTGCAATATCTGCATTGTAGATCAGGACGCGCCGGCGTCCTCGCTTGCCAATAGCCCATCCGACAAGCGCCCCCAATCCGCTCGAAATCCCTATAGCCCCTATGTCATGCGCGCCCACTACACGCGCCTCCCTGATGAAAGCATGGCTAATAACAATTGCACCCAAGCCCACAGCCGCTCCAATGACAATCTGTTTAGCGGGCGATTTTCTGACCAACTCGTAAACCTGGCGCACCTCTTGTTCCGTGATTTCAGTGCTTTTCCCCCGGCGAGAAAGCTTTAGCCCTGCAAGGGAAACCCCACCGAACTTCCCCTTGATAGATTTTCCGTTTTTCAGCTTCACCAGGAGCTTATCCCCAATGGAAACGCCCTTCAGGCTTTTGGCCAATGCCACCAGCTGGCCTTCCGTCGCTGAGGGGTTGAGCTTCTCGGCGGCCACGGCAGCACTGCTATGGCCCAGCAACAAGCTACAGATCATCACCGCTAGGCTTCCCTTGATCCGCATCGTGTGCCCAGCCTCCATTTTGAAGAGGATGTCCGATCGTTCGCAGCAAGCAGCGACTCTCCGTTCCGAGCCGTTAGGCTCGGAGTGATGTTGTGTCTTTCAAAAAGGAGAGTTGCTATGAAGAAACGATAACAGATCGGCCGCGAACAAGCCGTTCCCGATTCCACAAGCAAGCACAAGAAAGCGAGCAAGAGCTGCGGCTGCACTTGCCGCTCAAGCAGGTCGCCGCTGCCCTGCAAGACGGCCTCGGCCAGTTGATGCGCCCTTCCAGACCCCCAACCCCGACACACTCGCGCGCCTTGCCTGCGATGTATACTTGCAACGTGGCCTATTCGGGCGCAAGCATGATCCACTTTTCGTCACAGTCTGGGAGCTATCATCGTGTCTGACCCTTCATGGAACCGCCGCCGTTTTCTTGGAACTTCTGCCGCCGGTCTGGCTTTGGTGGGGATGCCCGGATCTGCTTCGCCGCAATCGCGGAGCGCCAATGATACGGTTCGGGTCGGCGTGATCGGTCCCGGCGGGCGGGGCACGGCGGTGATGAAGGAATGCATCGAGTACGGCAGCCGTTACAACGCCCGCGTTACGGCGGTGTGCGACATCTGGAAGCAGCGGCTGGACGCGGCCGCCAAGCTGGTCGGCGAATCCTACGGCACGAAGGCCAAGACCTATCCGCGCTACGAGGCGCTCCTCAATGACAAGGACCTCGACGCGGTGATCATCGCAACCCCGGACCATACTCACGCGACGATGCTGAAACACGCCGTCGAAGCCGGCAAGGATGTTTATTGCGAAAAGCCGATGGCCAATGTGCTCTCGGAGGGCAACGCCGCATTCGACGCCGTCAAGCGATCGGGACGGATCGTGCAGATCGGCACGCAACGCAGGAGCTATCCGCGATATCGCGCGGCGATGGATCTAGTGCGCCAGGGCCTCATCGGCGACATCGTCAAGGTGGACGTGATCTGGAATGCCTACAGCCCGTATCGCTGGGCGAAGAAGGCCGAGGATCTCAATTCGCTCAGCGAAAGCGATGTAGATTGGAAGGCCTTTCTGATGAATAAGCCCTACCGGCCGTTCGATGCGAAGATCTACCGCTCGTTCCGGCTGTTCCGGGAGTTTTCCAGCGCCATCATCGACCAATGGATGACGCACGGCATCGATGTAGTCCACATGCTGACCGGCGCGCCCTATCCGGTGAGCGCCGTGGCCGAGGGGGCCTTGCTGCGGTGGCGTGACTATCGCGAAAATCCCGACACGATCCAGGTCGTTCTCAAGTACGGCGAGGAAGGCAAGCAGTTTCTGGCGACCTACGCGACGACGCTGATTAACGCCTCGGGAGCTGTAACGAGACTCCAGGGGACGAAGGACACGATGCGTGTCGAGGATACCTGGACGATCTCGGGAGACGGCAGCAAGAATCCCGAAACCTTGCGGGAGACGGTCGAAATCCCCGAAAAACCAGGCACGCTGCACCACATGGCGAACTGGCTCGACTGCATACGGCGGCGCGCGCACGACGACCTCTATGCACCGGTCGAGGCGGGCTATGGTCACTCGGTCGCCTGCATCATGTCGGTGGATTCCTACTGGAGCGGGCAGAGAATGGTGTTCGATCCGAAACGAAGAGAGATCGACGCGGGATGAGGCCGGGGGGCGCCGAGGCATGGAAAGGAAGTGGGCATGGAGAGACGGCAATTCACGAACATATTGGGCACGGGAATCCTGGGCGCTAAGATCTTAGGCGCGGGACGGGCCGCAACGCCGGGCCAGGCACGGATGGCGAAACCAATCAAGGCATGCGTAATCACGCATCGGCAAGGCGCGCATTTGAGCCACTACTTCGCCGCCCTGGCCGAAGCCGGGGAAGTCGCCGAGGTCGCGCTATCCGACCCCGGCGGTGATACGACTCAAGACGCCCGGCGGGCGCTGGGCGAAAAGCTAACGAGCGTCTACACGAGCCCGGAGGAGATGCTCGCGAAAGAAAAACCCGTCATCGCGCTGGTGTCGATGGAGGCTGGCTTCGCGCCCCCGGCCATTGGGGCGGCGCTCGATGCGGGTTGCCATGTGATGGCCGAGAAACCGGCCTGCTTGCGCGCCGAGGATTTCGAAAAACTCACTCGCCAGGCAAACAGCAAGAATCTGCTGCTGATGCTGGCGCTCGCCAACCGGCTTAACCCGGAAGTGGGCGAAGCAAGGCGCCTGATCCAGGAAGGCCGCATCGGCAAGATCTATGGCTCGGAACTTCACCTGATCGCCGATCAAACCCGCCTGTCGCGGCCCGGCTATCAGCAGAGCTGGTACGCACAGAAGGCGCGCGGCGCGGGCGGGCATCTGATCTGGCTCGGCATTCACTGGATCGATTTGGTGATGTATCTCACCGGTTCGTCCATAGTCGAGGTGGCGGGATTCACCGGCGTTGTCGGCGGCCAGCCTCTCGATGTCGAGGACTCGGCGGCGCTGGCGGTGCGCTTCGATAATGGGACCCTGGGCACGGTAACCTCGGGCTACTATCTCGACAAGGGTTATCACTCCCACATCAAGATCTGGGGTTCAAAGGGCTGGCTGCAGATCGAGCGCCACGGAGGGTCGCCGTTGCGCTGGTACAGCACCGCGGACGGCGCCGGGGACAGCACCGGGGACAGCACCGGGGACGGGGTGCCGAAAGTCCGGGAGTACAAACCTCCCGAGGAACCCACCGGCTACTCGCCTTTCGTGGCCTCCTGCGTGCGCGCGTCGATGGGACTACAGCCGCCGCCGCTCACGGCTGGCGAGAGCCTGCGCGCGCTCAAAACGGTCTTCGCCAACTATCGGGCCGCGGAAACCGGTCGCTCCCAGCGCATTGTGTGATCCGCCGGCCGGCACCTCGTCAAGGAACTGCGGCTGAGTACCCGCGCGCCGAACGAAACAGCGCCCGCTGACATCACATGCCGGCGGGCGCTTGAAAAATCGGCAATTCCGGAACGAGACGGAACTGGGTTACATCTTCACTGTATCAACGTTGATGGTTCCGCCATCGATTTTGCCGGTGAGGGTGACCTTGTGGCCAACGTGATCCTTGAGTTTGTCCTGATTGGCGATCTTGTAGACCTTCTTGTCGGCTTCGTTGACGAAAACAATCGCCTGGCCGCCCTTGACGCAGGTCTGGGCGCACGACGCGTGTGCTTCACCGGACTTGCCGGCATTGGCGCACTTCTCGTCGGTCACGTAGCCGACCAAGTCACCGGCCAGGCTCAGCCCGGCGGTCATCATCATCAATATCGATAGCGCAAAAAATCTTTTCATGGATTCTCTCCTTTCAGTCGTTAGCTGACGGTTCCTCGACGCAAGAACACGAATTCTGTGCCTAATCATGCTAACGAAGGGCTTGCGGTGGCGTCAAGCGCCGGCCCGGCCTTGTCGTGGTTCACTCGTTGTCCCGCGCGGCGCGGCCGGCGTTCATGCAGTGAGTTGCCGCTTATCGCCAGCCCCCGAAACCGGCGGCGGGGAATAAAATCTTTCCCTGGAGCATACCGGCTTGATCTCATTCATTCTCGGCTTGGGTTGACATAGCGGCGGCGGGCGTACAGAATGCGAGCAAGGATGCCATGAGGAGGTCTTCTGCGATGAAATCATGCGATCGTTTCGTGCGGTTCCCGATCTACCGGATCTCTCGTATTGCGGTCTCTCTGTGTCTGTTTGCGGGTCTGTTCGTGGGCCTGCCTGTAGCCGCGCGGGGCAAGGACAAGAAGCTCAAGGCGGACGAGTTGATCGCGCTGCACCTCGAATCCATCGGCACGGCCGAGGCGCGCCAGAAGCTTGAATCTCGAACCTATACCGGTCAGGGCGTCTGGCGGGTGGTCGTGGGGGCGGCGGGGCGATTGCCGGGCAAGGTTTCTCTCCTGTCGGCGAACGGCAAGATCAGCCTGGACTTTGATACCGGCCCGAATCCGTCGTTCTATGGCGAGCACTTTGCGTTTGATGGCAAGAACCCCCACGTCAAGCGCTCATTTCAAGGGGGCTACTCTAATTTCGGGAATTTCATGCGAACGCATAGTCAGATCATGAGCGAGGGTCTTTTTGGAGGCACGATCAATCTGAACTGGGCGCTGCAAGACATCGCCTCAAGAAAGGCAAAGGTCAAGTATCGTGGGCTCAAGAAAATAGAAGGCCGGAAACTGCACCGCCTCGATTATCAGACCAAGCGCCGCATGGGCAATTTCAAGGTGGAACTCTACTTCGATCCCGAAACCTATCATCACGTACAGACCGACTATCGCTACCACATTCCGTCGGGTATCGGCACGGACGCCGATCAGTCGGCGGGCATGCAGGATACGAAGATTCATCTCACCGAAATCTTCGAGAACCCCCAGCCGGTCGACGGTATCTCGCTCCCGGCCCGCTGGACGCTGCGGATCGATACGAACAATCCCAGCCGCGGCGGACAGGCCTCAAGCGTGCTGGAGATGACACTGTCCTTTCAGCAAGTGGTTCACAACAAGCCGATCGACGAACAAGTGTTCAAGGCTGTCGAATGAAGCTCTGATGCGGACGGGCAGTGTTCCCACAAGCGGCGCCCGAGTCACCCCTCGACCGAGCCGGTGACCCAGCGAGCGAACTCGCCGGTCGCCCGAAATGTTTTGTGCGGGTTCAGAACTTCCAGGGCCTGGTGGTCGGCTGTGTCCGCCCAGGCTGCCGCCAGAGCGATGGCGCCGACTTCCTGCGCGGACCGGATGTCGGAGGGAGCGTCTCCGAGGCAGGCGGCCCGGCCGGGGTCGATCGACCAGCCGGCCAGCACGCTTCTCATGCACTCGGGCTTCACGCCGCCTTCGGGAGAGCCGGCTTCCACTGCATCGAACAGATCGGCCAAACCCATCTTATCGAGTGAAATCGCCGCGCTCCTTGGCCCTTTTCCGGTCACGATCGCCAGCCGTACGCCCTTGCTCTTGAGCATGAGCAGGATGGTGCGAATACCGGGAAACGGTTCCTGGCAGCGACTGTGGGAACGGTTGTATTCCCTGAGATACATCGCCAGGCCTTCCTCGGCGTTGCCGGGCATCAGCCGCTCGAAGATGCCTTCCTCGGACGGGCCGAACATCGCCCGGATCTCCTGGTCGGAATAGTCGCGCCCAAAGCAGGACTGAAACGTTGTCCGGAAGGCGGCGAAGCAAACAGGCAAGGTGTCGCCCAGAGTGCCGTCGAGATCAAAGATCATTCCGTCGAGCTGCATGATGCTGGTGCTGCGAGAAAACACGCCGAAGCGCGCGTGTCTCGGACAGCCAGTGTTGATTTTAGCCCGCGGACGACTGCAACATTTATGTGGGCAGCGAAGCGGCGGCGAAGCGCGTGCCGCGGGGGATCAGAGCCTGGATCGAGAAGCATTTGCGGCTGAAGGTGAACGAGGCCAAAAGCGGGGCGGGCAGGCCCTGGGAGCGGAAGTTTCTGGGGTTTCGCCTGAGCCGCCAAGGGTAGGTGGAAGTGGCGCCGGAAAGTATCGCACGATTCAAACAGAAGGTGCGGGAGATTTGGTGCGGCAACCGATCGGTCACGAGTCGGCAGTTACGCGACCAGTGGCGGCGGCAGGTTCTCGGCTGGTGGGGTTATTACCGGCTGGCCGAGCGGCGGCGCCCGATCTTCGTGCTGGAAGGATGGATACGACGGCACATACGGAAGTGCTTCTGGCTGCGCCGGCGCAGTGCCACGGGATGGGGCAACGGGACAGGGCCACGGGACGCCGGCGGGCATTACGCCGGCTGGGCATTGGGGAACGGCTGTTGAAGTTGGTACCGGCACGCCGCGGCGCATGGCGCATGGCGGCGAACGGACTGATGCAGACAGGGTTATCGAATGCGACGTTGCGGCGGTACGGGTTTATGATGCCATCGGATCTTGCGGCGTGGGATTAAGGCCGCTGGGTTCAACCGCCGGATACGGAAAACCGTATGTCCGGTGATGTGGGAGGGTGGCGGGGCCTGGCATCCCCGTCACTCGACCCGATGGTTGCGACGCCCCTCCGGGGCAAAATGCCATGATCCTCTATGTTATCTGCCCAATGCGCTTGGCACACTACACCTCTGCCGCCAGTTGCGGACCTCCAGACCGAAACCCTCAGAGTCCATCTGCGCCCGGAAGCTCCGCGGGAGCGACGCATTGAACAGCCCGGGGCGTAACCCCAAGGTGCCGGAAGCCCCGCGGGAGCAACGCACCGAACCCCCAGGCCCCAAAAGCTCCGCGGGAGCAACACATCGAAAAGCCTGGGGCGTGAGC
Organism: Bryobacterales bacterium; assembly: GCA_965238045.1. Taxonomy (GTDB): domain Bacteria; phylum Acidobacteriota; class Terriglobia; order Bryobacterales; family UBA6623; genus CBDEGU01. Next base: position 706,029 of record CBDEGU010000010.1, read on the forward strand.
CCCAGGCAGCTGGTCAAAACGCAACGAGCCCCGGCAGGGGCGACACAACACTTCGACGCTCAGCTTACTGGCTCCCCAGGAGCAGCCCGCCGAACGGCCTGACACGTAGCCGCCCAGCCCCGAAAGCCCCGGCAGGAGCAACACACCGAACCCCCAGGCCCCAAAAGCTCCGTAGGAGCGACCCATCGAAAAGCCTAGGGCGCAAGCCCCAGGACCACCCGCCGAAAACAACCAGCCCCGGCAGGAGCAACACACCGAACCCCCAGAGCCCAAAAGCTCCGTAGGAGCGACCCATCGAAAAGCCTGGTGCGTAAGCCCCAGGACCACAGGCCGAAAACAGCCAGCCCCGGCAGGGGGCGACACACCGAACCCGCGGGGCACGCCAAGCTCCGTAGGAGCGACCCATCGAACAGCCTAGGGCGTAAGCCCCAGGATCACCTTGCGCTTCAGAAAAACAGCTTCAACCCAAACTGAATGATCCGCATCGGCGTTCGTATGGATCGGACCTCGCCGTCGAGGGCGCGGTCGGGTGTCAACTGGGTCGAGTTCGTGTAGCCGATACCTCTTGGGGCGCCGAAATAGGGCGTATTGAAGGCGTTAAAGAGCTCCGACCGAAACTGCAATCGCACGGACTCGCTGAGGTTGAAGTTCTTATACAGCGAGAAGTCCAGATTCCTCTGTCCCGGTGAATCGAGGATGTTGTAGCCGGCCGTGCCGATGTGGCACAGATCGGGCAGCTCGGGAATATCGCAGGTGTTGCGGGAGAAGGCCTGCGTGTCGTACCACAGTTTGCGGGTGGGATTGGGTAGTCTGGGATCGCCGACCAAGTCGGGCCGGACGCCTCCGCCGTCAACATTCAAGTCTCCCCGGCTTCCCCCCACGGTGAAAGGGAAGCCCGATCGAAGCGAAAGTACGCCGTTGGTCTGCCAGCCTCCGATGAGGTGACGCAGCGGCCCGCCGACGCTGGCGCCCCGGGATCTCCCAGACATAGTGAGCCACGAAGTTGTGCCGCTGGTCGAAGCGGAAGCGGCCTCGGGCGTTCCGGCGATCGCTGCGCGGCGCTTGATACTGAGCGCCCTCATTGCCGCCGGCCTCTCCGTCTCCATGCGACTTGCTGAACGTGTAGGCAACGCCAAATGCCAAGCCGCTCGCATAGCGCTTGTCGAGCTTGGCCTGCAAGCCATGGTGGAACGTGTTGGCGAAGCTGTCAAGATAACGGACGCGCGCCAAACCCTGCAGGTCTTTTTCGGGTTGCGCGAGATCGTAGACCCGCTGGAAGGGACGGTTCGCTTGTCGGTCCGTATCCAGACTCGGCTCGGGGCTGTTCCAGTTGCCAATCGAGTTGGCTGTATGACTGCCCTTGCTGCCGACATAACCCACGGTGAAGGCGATGTTGCGGGGAAGCTCACGCTGAATATCAAAGCTCCATTTCCAGATGTCGCCGTTCTTATAGTCGGGCTTGATGTGCAATGTATTCACTGGCCGCGTGACCGGCGCCCCGCCAACATTGGTCAGAAACGGATCATCCAGGGTAATCACGTTCGAGCCGGACCGAAAGATCCTTGTCTGCAAGTTGTCAAACGTCCGTCCCGCCGGAGTCGTGTACGTGACCGTTTGCGCCCGATCGGTGACTGAGTTGAAAGTGGTCGTGCCGGATTTGGGCGGCATCAGGCTCAGAATCGTAAAGTTGTTCATGTGCATCAGGTTGTCGAAATATCCGGCACCCATCCGCAATACCCACTTCTGGGAGGGCCGGTAGGCGATGCCCGCGCGCGGCATCAAGAAGCGGTAGCGCTGCTTCCAAAGCTTCACGCTGCCGCGTTCATCGACGGACTCGGGTCCGATGGTTGGGTATTGGATTCCGGTAGCGGGATCGGTGTAGCAGCCGGGGCCCCGGCCTGCCGGCAGTTCCTCGCCGCAGAAACTGATGGTTCTCCAGGCGCCTTCCTCGCTCACTGGATTGCCGATGTAGTCAAAGCGTAAGCCCAGGTTGATGGTCCACTTCACGCTCACCTTCCAGTCATCTTGGACATAAACACCAAATCGGTTTGCTCGTGGAAGTGAAAACGGTGAGCCTTCCGAGGTCATTGTTTCTCTCGGCAGGCCCAGCAGGTAGGACGCGAAAGCCCATCCACTTTCGTTCGAGCCGAAACTGAACCGCCCCCTCGGAAAGTTGCTGCCGCCCACGTCCAGGCTCACGTGTTGGTATTCCCCGCCCAGCTTGAGGTTGTGCCTGCCTCTCATGATCGACACGTGGTCAGCGATCTGGAGCGAGCCGGACGATTCGATCAAGGGGCCGCGGTCACGAAGCCGAAACGGCAGTCCTGAAAAGCTCGGCAGTCCAACTTCGAGCGGTTTCAGCGGACGATTCCCATCCCCCGCAACCCGGATCTGGCCGACGCCCAGCGCATCCATGTCGAAGCTTTCGTCATTCGTTCTGGGATTCGTGGCGTCGAGGCCGACACCGGTGGAACCGAATCGCAGGTCGTTGATCGCGTTCTGGTTGAACGTGTGCGCCCAGGAAGCGGCGAGGTTGACGGTCCGCCCGTCGACGAAGAATGGAGTGTTTGGATTGATGTCTCCGGCCCGCCCGCCTGTCTCGTCCCAGGCCAGGCGTCCGAAAAAACGATCGGAGTCGCTGAAGTGATGGTCGGCGCGGCCGAAGAACAGATTCGAATCGATCGCATCATCCACGGCGCTCCGGGCTGTTTCTCGCAAAGGGTCCGCTTCACGGAACTGAGCCCGAGGCACGAACTGATCGAGCACATTCTTGGCGCCAGCGTGAATTTGTGACGGGGGGATCACGTTATTGGGAAACGGATCCCCGGTGTACGCATCGAAAAGGAGGATGGGGGACCGCCGGCCTGTATCCAGGAAGGAGTCGCTGAGCAGTTCGGAAAACTCTCCGTCGCGGAATTCATTGAGGGGAAACCACGTCTCTTGCACCCTGCCGACCCGCTGTCGCCGGGCTTCCCAGTTTACCGTCCAGAACGTCTTGTTCTTGACGATCGGACCGCTCACTACCAATCCGAACTGGTTTCGGCGCAGCCTGTCTTTCGGCTCAGGCTCGCCGGGGCGCTCGAAGTTGAGGAAATAGTTTTCCGCGTCAAGCTTGTCATTGCGCAGGAATTCAAATAGCGTTCCGTGCAAGTCGTTTGTGCCGCTCTTCATCGTGATGGTCGTTACGGCCCCGCCGCCGAATCCGGCCTCGGCGGAATAGGAGTTCGTCTGGACCTTGAACTCTTCGATGGCCTCGATGGAGGGAACAAACGTAGTGATATGGTTTCTCGGCTCCTTCGCATCCACGCCGTCCAGGCTGACAACTTGGTGTATTTCCCTAACGCCGTTGGCGCTCACCGAGTAAGCTTGGCCCGCAATCGGAAAACCGCCCAATCCATTTGCAGTCCCGCCCCCCCCTCCGCCCAAACTGCACACCGGGAACGAGCACGGCCAACTGCACCATATTGCGGCCGTTCAGCGGTAGTTCGGTAATGCGCGTGTTCTCCACCACGCCACCGACCGTGGCGTTCTCGGTCTGCAGGCTGACGGCCGAGGCAACGACCTCGATGGTCTCGGTTATCTCGCCGATCTCGAGTTCGAAATCGGCTCGTACTTGGGCGCCTGTCTCTACATGCTGGGTGTTGATTCTCTCCGTCTTAAATCCTTCCAGACTGCAAACGACGTCGTAGTTTCCAACAGCCACCAAAGTGAAGGTGTAGTTCCCGGTCTCGTTTGTCGTGGCCGTTGCCGTGATGCCGGTGGCGAGGTTGGTGATGGTCACGGCCGCGCCGGGCACCACGGCCTCAGACGCATCGGTGACCAAACCTTGGATCGTCTGTGGGGTGGACTGCGCCTGAAGAAGGCTGAAACAGAAAAGAGCGAAAACAACAACTAGCCCTCTGAAGACAAGAGTGCCGCGGGCTTTCATGTTGACTATTCCTCCCGACCGCCGACCGAACGCCAACAAGTGTACCAGGCGGGGCCTGCAACAACGGGGCCTGCAATTGTATGTGTGATTTCCCTCACAAAGAGATATTTTCTTGATTCTTTCATGATTAGCCAGTAAGGCTTTTCTGGTGGCCGGGCACATCCGGCGGAAAACCGCCTTGACCGTGCGCCGCGAGCGCGGCCATCGTCATCCCAAACACGATCGAACGCTTCACGAGGGCTGTCATTCGCTGCTGTCATGGCTTTCCCGTCCGTCCCGAGCTTCGCGCTCAGTCCTAAATCGCGGCGGGCCAGTGGAAGGAACCGCGCGAGGTGGAAGAGGATGTTCCCACCCGAACTCCGCTAAGCCGCGTGAACTCTCGGCAGACTTGCTTGTGATTGCTCTTGTGCAGACGTAAGACCGTCGTGGCATTCCGGCACCGAATAATCAACTGGCGCCGCGGGCCTTTTCCGAGGAACCCGAGACCCGGCAGAGCGCCGCCGTGGACGGAATAATCGGCCTTCTCGATCTCGGCATAGGAGAGTCGTTTCAACAGTTCGTCCCGCCCTCCCTTCGTGGAGTGGATCGTCAGGCCGTCCGCCTGAAAATGAATCACGACTCTTGCTTCCTTGAATGTGTCACCGTCCGGGACCCACATCTTCACTTTGTCCATCGTCCCTGAACTGAGGGAAGCAGTTTGGGCCAGCATGGAGGCCTGTACCGTGACGCCGAGCAAAACCACCATCCACGTTCGAATCTTCATCGTGATCTCCTGTTCTCTGTTGTTTCCAACCCTTAGTGAGCAGCCACGGGGCCAAAGCGCGGGCCGTGCGCGGAGAGAACCACGAACTCGTTCTATTGCAGAGAGTTACGGCGATTAACAGGCTCCCGGCGTAAGGCGCATCGGTGCCGGGACTGTCGACTCCGGTGGCTATTGCCTTGGCCCCTGCTGTCTCCTCTGGTGTACAGGAGAATTCCGGGTTCGAGGGGGTTCGAGGGACGGGCTCGAGGGTTCGAGGAGGTGGAGTGAACCCCCGGCGTGAGACAGCGTAATTGGGGACAGTGAGCTGTTGACTGTAAAAGTGTAGCGCTTAGCTCCGTTCTGGTGCATACTGCTCCGAGCCTGGGAAGCGGAGGCTCGGAGCACCATCCGGCTGAGCGTCCCCCTGCCCCCGCGGCGGTCGGGCAAAATCACCGGCGGCTGGAAGGGAAGTAGAAAAACCGGCGGCTGGCTGGGGCGCGTTGGCGGCGGCGAGCGATTCGCCGCCAACGCATCGTTGCCGTGTTGCGGCGCCGCGCCAGTGTGATACCTTTCTAGTAACGCCGCTCCAGGCGCCGGGGATCGCTCATGGCTGTCAAGAAATTTTCGTGTCGCTCTGTTTGTAAGGCTCGTCTGCTTTGCAGGTTATCGGCCGCCCTTCTGCTGGTGGCGGTTGCGCTTGCTGGCGGCGAATGGACCGAATTTCGCGGTCCCGGCGGCCAAGGCCACTCGGACGAGACGGGGCTGCCGCTGAGCTGGGGCGAGGACCGCAATGTGGTCTGGAAGTCGGCGCTTCCCGGGCTGGGGTGGTCCTCGCCGGTCATCGGAGGGGGCAAGCTCTGGCTGACGACGGCGGCCGAGAAAGGCCGGTCGTTGCGCGTGCTGGCGGTCGATCCCGAAAGTGGCGAGATCCTTCACAATATCGAGCTGTTCCGTTTCGAGAAGCCTCCGAAGATCCAAGCCAAGAACAGCTATGCCTCGCCGACTCCGGTTCTCGATGGCGGCCGGGTCTATGTGCACTTCGGCACGCAGGGCACGGCGGCGCTGACGAGTTCGGGCGAAGTGCTCTGGAAGACGCAGGAATTGCGCTATTACCATCGTCACGGCTCGTCCGGCTCGCCCGCGCTCGCCGGCGATCTCCTGCTGATCAACTGTGACGGCTACGACCTGCAATACGTCGTGGCGCTCGACAAGAATACGGGCGAGATTCGATGGAAAACCTATCGCGGCGATTCGTCCCATGCCTACGCGACTCCTCTGGTGATCGATGCCGAGGGGAAGAAACAGCTGGTTTCCCCGGGAGCGGGGCGGGCCGTGTCCTATGACGTCGAGAGCGGCGAGGAACTCTGGTGGATTCGCTACCGGGGCGGATTCTCAAATGTTCCCCGGCCGATCTTTGGTCATGGCTTGGTCTACATCACTTCGGGCTTTTTCAAGCCGGCTCTCTACGCGGTTCGGCCCGGCGGGCGAGGCGATGTGACCAAGACTCATGTCGCGTGGAAGTACAGCCGCGGGGTTCCGCTGACCTCGTCACCGCTGCTTGTCGGCGACGAAATGTATTTCGTCAGCGACAACGGCATCGCGACCTGTCTCGACGCCCGCGGCGGAGAACAGGTTTGGCGCTCCCGGCTCAAGGGCGAATATTCCGCTTCGCCGATTTTCGCCGACGGGAAAATCTACTTCCTCAACGAGGACGGGTTGACGACAGTGATCCGGCCCGGCCGGACGTTTGAGAAATTGGCGGAAAGCCACCTTGACGGACGATCCCTGGCGTCGATTGCAGCCGCCGGCGGGGCGCTGTTTCTTCGCACCGACTCGCACCTCTACCGCATCGAGAAGGCCTCCGGCGCGGATTAGTTTTTTGATCTCATTCGTGTTTTGACCGCACACACCCGGCATAGCGGAACTTGTCATCGCTTGGGGCTGCCTTCACTCATTCACTCATCCGCTCATTCGCTCATTCGCTCCGGCCATTCGCTCCGGGGACCCTCCGCCATGGGTCAAGCAAACCTTGCGCGCCGTCCCCGCCCAGCCTGCCGCGGCGCGACCAACTGCAACACGGCGTTTCTCCCGCCGCCTATGCGGGGACGGCGGCCGATCGCGAGGATTGTGTTTTGTGGCAAGCAGCGGCGCTGTACTATGATCTAGAAATCGTTCCGGGGATGCGAGCCGAAGGCGAGCCTGTTCTTGCTTGTACTGGTGTCTGCCCGAACGCTGGGGAGAACATCGCGTGTCCGATTCGATCACTCGACGCAGTTTCGTTGCCCGAGGCGCGGGGGGAATGCTGGCCGCCTCGGCCTGGTCTCAGTCCGATTTGCCGGCCGTGCCCGGCCCCTTCCGCGGCGCGGGCGATCAGTGGAGACATTATGGCGGCGACGAGTATGCGTCGCGCTACTCACCGCTCGACCAGATCAACCGGTTCAACGTTCATCGTCTGAAGCGAGCCTGGACGCATCATACCGGCGACAAGATGGACCGCCCGGCGACGATGATGCAGTGCACGCCGATTGTGATCGGCGAGGTGATGTATCTGACGACGGCGCGCATGCAAATTCGCGCCCTCAACGCGGTCACCGGAGAGGTCGTTTGGAACTTCGACCCTTACGCCGGTCAGAAGTCCTCGCGCGCCCGGGGCGTCAATCGCGGCGTCACCTATTTTGAAGACGGCAAGGACCAGCGGATTTATGCGGCGATTCAGACCAATCTATTCTGCCTGCATGCCCGCACGGGCGAACCCATCAAGAGCTTCGGCGACGAAGGCGTGATCGATCTTAAGAAGAATTTCGATCGCGACATGACCGATCTCTTTTTCAAGAAAACCAGTCCGCCGGTGATCTATGAAGACACGCTCATCGTCAGCGGCGGAGGCGGCGAAGGGCCCCGTCCTCAAGGGCCCGGACATATTCGCGGATACGACGTCTACACCGGCAAGCGCAAATGGATTTTCCACACGATTCCCTTTCCCGGCGAGATGGGCTACAAGACCTGGAGCCCGGAGTCATGGAAGACCGCGGGCGGCACGAATAACTGGGCCGGCATGAGCCTGGACAGCGAGCGCGGATGGGTCTTTGTTTCGACCGGCTCGCCTTCGTTTGACTTCTGGGGGGGCGACCGCATTGGCGACAATCTTTTCGGCAACTGCGTGATCGCCCTCGACGCCAGAACCGGCAAGCGCATCTGGCACTACCAGATCGTGCGGCACGATGTATGGGATTACGATCTGGCCTCGCAGCCCGCGCTCGTGCGGCTGCGGCACGAGGGCCGTCTGGTCGATGCGGTGGCGCAGACCACGAAGATGGGCCTGATCTTTCTGCTCGATCGTGAGACGGGCAAGCCGCTGTTTCCGGTCGAAGAGAGGCCGGTTCCAGAAAGCGATCTGCCCGATGAGAAACTAGCCGCGACCGAGCCGGTCCCGCTCAAACCCGCTTCGCTGAATCGTCCGGCATTCACCGAGGACCAGATTACCGATATCTCGCCCGAGGCGCACGCCTTCGTTCTCAAGAAGTTTCGCGCGGCCCGCACCGGCCCGCTCTACACACCACCCAGCAAACAGGGAACGGTGATCTATCCCGGGTTCAGCGGGGGATCTCTCTGGGGGGGCGTCAGTTTCGATCCCGAGCGCAATTGGATGTTCGTGAACTCAAACGAAACGACGAATCTGTGTACGATCATCGATTCCAAACCCGGCGAGTCCTTCCGTTTCAACCACACGGGCTACACTCAGCTCTTGGACCATGAATGCTATCCTTCGATCAAGCCGCCCTGGGGCTGGATGAACGCGATCGATCTCGACACGGGAGAATACGTCTGGCGCGCCGTTCTGGGAGAGCACGAGGAACTCACCGCCAGAGGCATTCCCAAGACCGGAACCTTGAATTTCGGAGGTTCGATCGCCACAAAGGGCGGGCTGGTATTCATCGGCGCGACGGCCGACCCGAAGTTTCGCGCTTTTGACGCCACCACCGGGCAGGTGGTTTGGGAGGCGACGCTCGAAGCCGGCGCCAACGCCACTCCGTGTACCTACGAGGTGGGCGGCAGGCAATACGTAGCGGTGGCCGCCGGCGGCGGGCGGCCGAAACTGCAAATCAAATCCGGTGACGAGATCGCCGCTTTCGCGCTGGAACGAAGCTAATGGACCGAACCGGTCACCGCGGGCGGCGGAGGCAGGAATAGAACGCCGTCGGGCGACGAGTTCGTCGCTTTTGCTTTACCTTGAATAGGGAAGCTGGGAATAGGGAAGCTGGGAATGGGGAAGCGGAATCAGGAAGGGATTCGGCCGGTGTTGGCGGTGCCGGTACGATTGAGCTTTTGCCTCGCGATTCTCTTGTCGGCCTTCTGCCCGAGCGGTGGCACAGCTCAGACCGCCCGTCCGCCCGTCGGTCCGGTCGGCGGCCAGGCCGCCGCGCCCGCGCGAACCAGCGGGCGGGAAGAGCTCGAAACATTCCGGCCTCCCAAGCCGCAGCCGATTCCTTTTAGTCATAAAGTTCATGTCGGCATGGGCCTCAAGTGCCTCGACTGCCATGCGATGAAAGACCCGGGCTGGATGGCCGGCTATCCCCAGGAAGGCGCCTGCATGGCCTGCCATGCGAGCATCAAGACCGAGAGTCCGCACATTCAAAAGCTGGCGGACTTCGAGAAACAAGGCAAGCCCGTGCCGTGGGTCAAGGTCTATCGCGTGCCGGACTATGTCTACTTCTCACACGAATTTCATTACAAAGAAGCCGGTATCGGATGCGAGTCGTGCCACGGGCCGGTCGCCGAGAGGGACGTCATCGTGAAGGAAAAATCCGTTTCGATGAACGCCTGCATGGCCTGCCACGACAAGCATAAGGCTCCTAACGATTGCAGCCTCTGCCATGACGCGCACTAGCAGGTCAGCTCGCTAGGGGTCGAGAAAGCGGAATATCTCTCCAACGTTTCTGGTGATGGCCGCGGCCATGGACTCGGGTCCGCTTAGGCCCGGCGCCAAGAAGCGATATTTCGCGATGCTCTCGGCGAGGTAATCGCCGTAGTCCCCGGCCCGGATCGATCGAAGTGTTTCCGGTCGCACCATGCGCTCGATCCGCGGCAGATCATCCCCCGCCTCTTTGCGCCGCCGTACGATCTCCGTGGTCTCATCGATATAGGCCGAGAGCTGGCGCAGTCTTTTTCTTCCCCGCTGCATGCCCCCGTGGCCCGGCATGACGAGATCAAATTTCAGCTCCGAAACTTGCCCCAAGGTCGCCGGCCACTCGGTAGGATAACCATCGCCCATGCCGGGGATGAATCCGGTCAGAAGATCCGCGCTGGCGACGACTTTCTTTTGTGGGCAGAACACGACCACATCGCTGGCGGTGTGGGCGCGGCCGCGAGTGAGCAGGTGGAGATCGTGCGCTTTGTCGTGAATCACCAGATGATCGCCGAACGTTACGTTCGGCAGTTCGGGAACGTAGCGGGTCATCTCGCCGATATAGGCCTGGGTCTCGCTGGCCATGCGCTCGAAGTATGCGCGATGGCTGGCATCGCTGGCGGCGCCGGCTTGCTCTCGGAAGTCCTCGAGACTCAAGCGCATTCGCTCGACCGACGCCGCCACGCGCTGGGCGCTGTGCGAGGCGATGAGTTCGCGCGTCTTCCTCGTAGCCAGGATCTTGATGCCGGAATCGGCCGCCCGATAGGCCGATGTGCCCTGTACGTGGTCCCAGTGGAAATGGGTGTTGACGACGTAGCGAACCGGCTTTGTGCTGATTTCATCTCTGATCTGCGAAACCAGCGCCGCCACGGCCGAGGGCTTCGAGTGCGCATCGACGATCAAGATGTCATCGGTGTTGACAAAGATCGCGGCGTTGCAGTTCAGCACGGGAGCTGGACGCGCCAGCGCCAGAAATACGCCTTCGGCCGCTTGCTCGATATCAAAAAGCCAAGGCTGGCCACCGCCGGTTTGCATACGAGCTTGGGCACGGGCCTGAGTGGCCCGGAACAGCGACTGTTCCAATATGCCGGCGCCCGCGAAACACGGACCCAGCAATCGAACCAAGAAACCACGGCGTGAGTGGACGTGCATCCGCGGGTTGCCCTCTCCCGAGAGTGAATGCGGAACGGCGCGAATTTGAGTCGTCCCAAGAGGCTCCAATCGCAATGACCTATGATAGTCCCATCGCGCCCTGCCCGGCTTTTACCACCGGCTGGCCCGCTTTTCTCACCACGTGGTGAGAAATGCGGGTTAGTCAACAGGCACGGGCCGCTCGCCATGTCGGCATATCCAGGTTCAGAGAAAGAGAAACGCGTTCCGCTGGATGAACTTACCCATCTTGTGTCGGGCGTTTTCCGGCGTTGTGAAATGGGGGCGACCGACGCCGCTTTGCTGGCCGGAACGCTTGCCTTCGCCGACTTGCGCGGCGTGCATTCGCACGGCGTGCTGCGGGTGCCCGAATATGTGCGCAAGCTGCGAGGCGGCGGCGTCAACGCGGCGGGACGGCCCCGGGTGGTGCGCGATTCCGGCGCGGCGCTGGTGATCGACGCCGACAACTCGATGGGGCAGATCGGCGCGGCTTTTGCCATGGAGCAAGCCATCACGCGGGCCCAGGAGGTCCATGTCGCCGTGGCCTCGGTCCGCGGCAGCAACCATTGCGGAGCGATGGCCTGGTTCGCGATGCAAGCCCTGCCGCACGGCATGATCGGCTTCACCACGACCAACGCTCTGCCGACCATGGCCCCTTGGGGCGGCCTCGACAAGCTTGTGGGTATTAACCCCTTGGCGGTCGCGATTCCGGCGGAAGAAGAACCGCCGATCGTGCTCGACACGGCCTTCAGCGGGTCGTCGCACGGCAAGATTCGCGTCTACCATCAGAAGGGGCAGCCGATCCCCGGCCATTGGGCCTTTGACAAGGATGGCCAGCCAACTACCGACGCGGGCGCGGCGATCGAAGGTTTGCTGCGGCCCATTGGTGAGTTTAAGGGCGTCGGACTGGCGGTTGTCATGGGGATTCTCTCGGCGGTGTTGTCGGGCGCGAGCTACGGAACAGAACTGGGTAATATGACGGACGGTTCAAAACCCGGCCGTGACAGTCATTTCTTCTTAGCGATCAACATTGCCGCGTTTACTCCCCTGGAGCGGTTCCGGCGGGACATCGACCGCATCAGCCGCCAGATTCAGTCCAGCCGGCGTGCCGCGGGAGTGGAGCGGCTCTATGCGCCAGGGCAACTCGAGGCCGAAACCGAGCAGCGCTACCGCCAAGAAGGCATTCCGCTGAACGACGAGACGCTAGGCCAGCTTGCGGCTGTAGCAAAAGAGCTTGGAGTGGCGTCGGCGCTTTCCTAGCGGCAATCGTCTCTACAAGAAAAGGAACTTTTCCGTCGTGGTTCGACACCACTGGAGACACCATGGGGGACGTTCGTTGCAGGGTTCCGGGCAAGCGTGCTAGCATCAGGTTTGAGCAGGGGCGGCCCGATTGCAAGGGCGCGTCATACAAGGGCGCGTCAGCCGCTGGAGTCAGTAAGTTCCAGATGGCGGGTTGGTTTCCTTCCAGACGTTTCCGCCGCCTATCTGTTTCTCTCTGGGCACGTAGTTCAGCTGGTTAGAACGCCGGCCTGTCACGCCGGAGGTCGCGAGTTCGAATCTCGTCGTGCCCGCCATGTCTTTCTTCCGCCGAGCCGCCCAAACGGCTCGGTTGCTCGTTTGGGCGCGGTTTTCTCCCGGCAACGTTTCTCTCCCTGAGTATCGCGGAGTTCTCCCATGGCTAAGATCTTCCCCTTTCGAGGTTATCGCTACAGCCCCGAGGCCGGTCCGGCCGATCGCCTTCTCACTCAGCCCTATGACAAGATCTCGCCCGAGATGCAGGCGAACTACTATCAGGCAAGCCCCCATAATTTCGTGCGCCTGATCAAGGGCCAAGAGAAGCCCGGCGACGACGCCGCCCATAATGTCTATACGCGAGCGGCGGCCGACCTGGAAGACTGGATTCGCCAGGGCGTACTCGTTCAGGAGCCGGAGCCGGCGTTTTATCCCTACTTCCAGGAGTTTGAACATCCAGAGACTGGGCAAGTCTTCGAACGCAGGGGCTTCATCGGGCTGACCGAGGCCGTCGGTTACGAAAAGAAAGTCGTCCATCGCCATGAACGGACGCATTCGGGTCCCAAGCTTGACAGGCTACGGCTTACGCGTCACACCAAAGCACACTTCGGCCAGCTCTTCATGCTCTATGACGATCCGGAGTTCGCCGTGGACCGGCAGCTTGACGAGATGGCGGCAATTCCCCCGTTGCTGGAAGTTAGAGACGAGTTCGGTGTGCGGCACAGGCTTTGGAAGATCACCGATCCCTCGCGGCTCGGCGAAATGCAGCACGCCATGGAATCAAAAAACCTTCTGGTGGCCGACGGGCACCATCGCTATGAAACGGCGCTTGCCTATGCGCGGGAAAACCCCGGCCTGGCGGGCGCCGGCAAAGTGATGATGACGTTCGTCAATCTTCGCTCGCCCGGATTGGTCGTCCTGGCGACGCATCGCCTCCTCGACGGCTTACCCGGTTTCAGCTCGGATGATTTACTGCGCCGCGCCGCGCCGTTTTTTGAGATCGAACCGCTTGCTTCGGCGGCCCAGTTGCTCGAACATCTCGATTCCGCTCCCCGGGACCGTTCCACGATTGGTTTGGCGGCCGATGCCGGAAACACCCACTGTCTGCTTCGCGTCAGGCCGGAAGCCGCGGACGAACTCCTGGCGGGATCGAGCGAACTCGAACGGCAACTCGATGTCGTGATTCTGCACAAGCTCTTGCTCGCCAAATGCTTGGATGTTTCCGAGGAAGACGTCCGGGAACTCAAGAATATCCGCTACCAGCGGGGCGCGAGAGATGCCATCAAGGAGGTTCATGCGGGCCGAACGCAACTCGCGTTCCTGCTTCGGCCCGTGAGCGCGCGGCAGGTGGCCGGCATCGCTTTCGCCGGCTCGGTGATGCCGCAGAAGTCGACGGATTTCTTTCCGAAACTGCTTTCTGGCCTTACGACTTACCGTCTAGGATGAGCCAAAGCAAGACCAGCGAGAGCACGCCGATCGTTGATCCGCCGGCCACGAGGATCCATTTCCAGCTCGGGTAGAAACGATGTGCCGCTGGCTTCGGCTTCCCAGAAGCGAAGCTGGCCGGCTCGTTCTGCCCCGGGCCCAGGTCCGCGATCCAGTCGCAAGCTGCTTGGTTGGTTATGTAGATCGTGTGAGCGTTTGGCCCGTCCAGCGACGTGCGAAGCTTCCGCCGCAGTTCCGCCGGCATCTCGTCCAGCGACTGGTATACGCCTTCGTGTTCCTTGGTGGCGACGCGAACCATCGAAGTCTTCAGGATCCACTTCATGACGCCCTTGATGTCTTGGGCATCGTTTTCGCCAGCTTTTCTTCTGGCATCTCCGTCGTGCCCCGGCGCGCGAACTCGATCACGACCTCAATGAAGCCCAAGGCCGCGTGCGAGAGCGGCTTATCCCTCCGGTAGATCAAGCCGAGTGTGCGAATCATCGGCAGGGGCGCCAGCGGGACCGAGACCAGCGCGCCCCGGCCCAGCTCCGCTTGCGCGTTGGTGACCGCCATGAAGCCGATTCCCAGTTCGGCCATCACGAACTGCTTGATCATCTCGCTTGACTCCAGCTCCATCGAGATCCGCATGTCGTCCTCGACGAGCGCCAGAAGCTCATTGATGCGGTTGCGCGTGCGGCCGGTCCTCGGAAGCAGGAGCGGGTGCTCGACAATCTCTTGGGCGCTGACCGCGGGAAGCTGAGAGAGCGGATGTCCTGGGGGCACGATCAGTCGAATCTCGTCGGAGTGAATCTGCACCAGTTGAAGCCGCCTTTCTTGCACCGGAAGATGTGTAATGCCGAAGTCCACGGAATTATCAAGAACCGCGTCGACGATGCTGGAACCGTAGGACCGAATCACCTGCAGCTGAACGTTGGGGAACTTCCCCTTGTAGGTCGAAAATACTTGCGGCAGCACGTTGACGCAGGTCGCCTCATTGGCCGCGATGATCACTTCGCCGCGCGGCACTTTCTCCAAATTCCGAATCGCGTCCAGTGCCTGCCGCTTGGTGCCGATAATTTTCTGAGCGTAGTCGGCGAAAATCTTTCCCGCCTCGGTGAGCGAGATGCGGTTTCCGAAACGCTCGAAAAGTTTGGTGTCCAGTTCCTGCTCCACCTGGCGGATCTGGGCGCTGATCGTGGGTTGGGTCCGGAAGCACGTCTTGGCGGCCTTGGAAAAACTCTTCAGGCGCACGATTTCAAGAAAGGAATGAATCTGATCGAAATCCATGATCGCCGCGCGGCCAGCCCCGCGCGCTAGCGCGGCGGCCTACAGATATCACGCTGCTTACTATACCATCGAAGCCCCGCACAACTCTCTGCCGGGCATTGTCAAGTCAACTGCTAGCCGGGGGACCAACCTACGATATCGAGTATTCAGGCGCGGTCTCGCTACCCATATCCTGGGGCCATCTCAGCTTGTGATGCGTTAACTTGGCAATGCCGTTCCGGTTCCGCGCACGCTTGGGTAGCGGCCCAAGAGCCGCGATGCAGGTAATTTTCAGCTCTAGTACTCGACAGATCCTCCGATGAGTGTTATAACAGGCCTAGCGTGTGCGAGTGGCTGGATCTGTGTCAATCGTTGCCAAGGTGCGTGTTAGAATACGCGAAACTAGCCAGGCCACAGCCCAGCCCAAGAGGAACCAACCATGTCTCGAACCTACTTTCCTGTCTGATGGGTATTCACTTGACTCAGGTATTTTGAAATGGCCCCTACATGTTGTGGTTGTCCGTAGCGCGTGTTGCGGTGCCTCCGACCAGCGACTTGTAGGGCGCCGGTTGGACGGCGACGGCCTGCTGAACCAGGCGGTAGAAGAGCTTGCCTCGGCTTCTGGACTTGCGGCGGTTGAAGCGGAAGGTGAATTCGTCGAGGTAGTAGTCGAGATGCTCGTGGCTGACGGCTCCTTGATGCGTACCCAGTATCCAACGCTTCAGTAACGACACCACGCGATGCACGCGGGGGAGCAGTTGAGAGGCTCGTGCCGGTTGCCCGTCCAGGTAGCTCACCTCGTGGCGATAGCCGTCGCTTTCGAGTGGCTCGTATCCCAGCCAGCCGTCCGTGTGGACCACGCTGCCGGGTTCGACCGACTCGCCGACGAAGGCCATCAAACTGTCCCCAGAGGCGTTCGGAATCGTGCGCATCCGAACTCGTCCGATGCCGGCGCCATCTTCCTCGGCCGCTACTACAATCAGCGCTTTCGCGTCGGTTTGGCGGCCCCGCACGCCCTCCTCCAGGGCTCCTAAGTAAGTCTCGTCAACCTCAACGCGCCCGCTGAGGCGATCACGTCCGGGCCGCACCATAGCGCGCCGAAGCTTGTGCAACCAAGTCCAGGCCGTCTTGTAGCTGCCCAGGCCCAACACCCGCTGCAATCCCAATGCACTCGCCCCGTTCTTCTGGCTGGTGAGCCACCACATTGCTCGAAACCAACTCTGGAGCGGCTTGCGGGTGTCTTGAAAGATTGTGCCTGCTGTCGAGAGTGTCCCAATCGTAGTTGAGGGTTTGTAGGGCGGCGGCGTAAAAGAGCATTGTACTAGGCAGCCTTTGCTGCTGTGGCCTTGGCCGGATTGAGGATGGCGTCGAGCATCCACAGATCCTTGTAACCCATGATCTTGCGGAAGCTTTTCTCGGTATCGAGGAATGCAGCCGTGGCCCAGCGACACACCATGGCCGCGTCCTTCCAGCGGGTCACTCGCCGCGTTCTCCGCCGCACCCCGGCGTTAGGAGACTCGACGATGTTCGTCGTCGCCAGGCAGCGATGCAGCGACGGCGGCGCACCCAGGCGGTTGATGGTGAAACACTCCTCCATGCCTTCGCGCAAACTCACCGCCGCCTCGGGCCAGTCACCCTCGTACCACTGGGCTAGCTTCTCCAGCCGCGCTTGTCCATCTTGGGCTCCCAGCCGCCAGGCGGCCCGGATCGCCGCTTTGGCCTGATCGCGCTCGGCCTTAGGCAGCCGCTCGACGACATTGCGCAGCTTGTGAGCACGGCAGCGCTGCACCGGAACTTTGCCGAAGACCCGCCGCACCGCCGCCCGCAGGGCCTTCGATCCATCGAGCACGAAGAGCCTGTTTTTCTCCGTCGATACTCCCCGCTCGACCATGCCCCTCAGCAAGTCTTCGGCGGCGGCTGTGCTCTCAGTGGCGGCGTGCTGCAATCCCAGCACATGTTTGTTGCCCTGACGGTCTACGCCCACCGCTGCAAGCACTACATGATCTGCGAAGATCAAACCGTCCACGTAGATCACCAGCAGATCCAACTCATCCAGGCGCCGCGTGAGCACTTCGTCGATGCTCTTTTCGGCGGCCTCGACTGCCTCCCGGCTGACGGCGGATTTCGACACCCCGGCCGTGCCGGCCATTGCGCCAATCACCCCGGCATAGTTGCGCGTCGAGACGCCCTTCATCAGAATGTCGAGCATGCGCGCGCCGAGGCGTTCGTCGTCCTGCATCGCTTCGTAAGCGGGCACTTTGACCTCGCCGCCGGAGCGTTTGCGCAGTCTGGGTTTGCTGACGCGCAGTTTGCGGTTGCTGAGCTTGACGCGACCGGGCTGGCGGCCCCAGCGGACCACATCGCCGCGGCGCTTCTTGCCGGGCTGGGAAAGTTTTCCACCGGTAACTTGCTGCGCCGACAGTTCCAGCACGGCTTGAATGGCGGCGCGGCCGGTGACGTCGATAACCTCGTCGACGGCTCCGCGGCACTGCTCGACCAGTTCAACCAAGGGCAGCATGAGTTGGGAGTTTTGGCTGAGCAGGCGGGTGAGGTCGTTGGGGCTGACTGGCTGTTGCTTCGCGGAATCCAGAATGTGATATCGTTTCTTCACGGCGGTTCTCCTTTGTGGTGAAAGGTTTGCTCGATTCTCTCAGAGAACCGGGCTTGAGAACCGCCGCCCTTCCACCTTCAACTAGATTCGGGACAATCTCCTGCTGTCGCCGAAGCTTGATGCCCGCAGCTTGCACACTGCAGCAGCACCGTGCGCACCGCCCAGGTTTTGTCATGCCCGCATCGCGGACAACGAAAACCCTCCGGCCAGCGGAGTTGACACAGATACTCCCGACAGGCCTGCTCGCTAGCGAAACGCGCCTCGAACTCGGCCAAATTCCGGGGATAATCTTCCATCGCCCAAGATCCTACATCTTGGGGTCACCTGAGTCAAGTAAATACCCATCTCCTGTCTTTGCGGCGTTGCTGCTGAGCGCGGTCTTAGCGGTCCCGGCGGGCGCTGGCCATTCCTGGGCCAACTACCACTGGGCGCGCCAGACCACGGAGGCCGAGCCGTCGTTTGATCTGCTCGTCGTCGACAGCGTGACTTTGGAGTGGCAGGGCGCCTTCGACACGTCGCTAAATCTATGGAGGTTGTCCAGCAAGCTGGACAATGTTATCGATTCCGGCGACGAGAACAGCAAGACCCGCAAACGGTGCAAGATGGTCCAGGGACAGATGCGCGTCTGCAACGCCAAGTACGGCCAGGCCGGCTGGATAGGTATGGCGACGATCAACATCGACGCGAATGGGCACATCACCCAGGGCACTGCAAAGATGAATGACAGCTACGACTGGTACTTCGCAGCGAACCCGGACGAGGTCAACCACGTGACGTGCCAGGAGATCGGCCATGTCTACGGTCTCGGCCACACCAGCACGGACGGCTCAAGCCAGGGCACCTGCATGGACTATTCCACGAGTACCAACAGCCAATGGCCGAACGGGCACGACTATGAACAGCTTGACACGATCTACGGCCACACCGACTCGTACGACACCTACGACACCGCCGCCACCCCAAGCGAGGAGGGTGGCGGCGGTGGTGGTGACGACGGCGGCAGCGGCTGCAACGCGCCTCCAGGCAAGGGGTGCAACAAGTACGAGGCGCCCGGCGGAGTGCCTCTGGGCGCGGTTCGCGTGCACTATAGCCCAGGTCGCGACGGCAATCTCGGTCACGCCGACTACGTGCTGGGGGATGACGAGGGCGGCCTGTGGGTATTCCACCTAACGCTCGTTCCCGAGGACGCGCGCAGGCGCTGACCTGCGCCCCTTCCGGCATACAAAGAGGGGTTGTCAAGTCAACGCATCACAAGCTCTGAGACGGTCCCAAGACATCGGTAGCGAGACCGCGCCTTGATACTCGATCCTGAATACTCGATATCGCGGCTTCGTCCCTCGGCCGCCAGTTAACTTGACGATACCCGCCGAACGGCTCGTGCCCTGCCTTGATTCCTCACCCTTTCGCGAGGTTCCCCCCTCGGGCGAGACGAGAAGCACAGCCTAAATGAAGACTCAGGGAGGAAACCCGGCGCTTATTTCCGCGCGCCGCGCCGCAGCTTCTTGACGCGCGACTGCCGCAGTTTCTTGGGTTTGCGTTTGGGTTTGGAAATCAGGAAGGTGCCGCTGCCGACATACTCACTCTTGTAGAGCTTATCCTTTTCGTTCTCTGCCATAAGACCTCGTAAGAACTCCATTGTATCCCATGATCGGTTCGCCTGGGGAGCGGGCAAGCCGTCCCCCCCCGGCCATCTCCCGCGTCACGTATCCCGCCCAAGTCCCCTCTCCGGCTGATACAATCGGGACCGCAACGCTCATTCCCAATGGCTATCCGGGAGGCAGACATGACCCGTTCACGGTTTTCCTTCTCTTTTGGCGCGGCGTCCCTGGCGCTCTTTTTCTGCGGATGGCAAGGCGGCCTTCTCCATTCACAGCAAGCCGCTTCGCTCGCCGGCGAGAACGCCATCTCATTCCTGGTCCGCTTCGGCGTCACCGACAGGGAAGAGACCGCTTGGGACGGCTCACTCACCGTCTCCAACGGCCAGCTCCGCAACCTCCGCGACTGGCATCCCCGGCCCGGAAACGAGATCGGCGGCCCCGCAAGCTGGAAGCTCTCCACCCGCAAGGGAATCAACTTTCGCTGGCGGCTCTGGGAGAAACCGCCGCCCATCGGCCCCATCCCCTACTATTGGCCGCCGGGCGTCGTCGTCGATGTCAAAGCCCGCCGCGGAACCCGCCTCAACTTCCGCACCGCCCAGGGACGCTTCGCCTTCAACCCCCGCACCGTACCCGCCGGACGCCGCGTCCCCATGCTCAAGGGAAGAGTCACCGTCGAGCGCGTTCCGCCGGCCGAGCAACTCTCTGGCTCCCCCAGCCAAAACGACTCCTACCAAAACGACTTCGTTGCCATGCTCTCGGGCGAAAATGGCGAAGTCTGGGTCTGCTGGGTCGCCTACAAAGACCAAGCCAGCCAGGTCTTCGCGCGCCGCTTCAACGGCTCGCAATGGGAACCGGCGCAAACGGTGACCGAAAAGCCCGGCGATATCTTTCTCGCCAAAATGGGACGCGACGGCAAGGGCCGCCCCTGGGTCGTCTGGTCCGAACAAATGGACGGCAACTGGGATCTCCATGCCAGATATCTTGACGGCCAGAAGTGGTCCCCGGTCCAGCGTCTCACCAGCGCGCCCCAGCCAGACATTTTTCACAATCTGGCCACCGACTCCAACGGCAATCTGTGGCTCGTCTGGCAAGGATTTCGCGGCGGACAGGCCGACATCTTCGCGCGGCGCTATGTCGGCGAAGCCTGGTCGCCGCCCGAACACCTTTCCGCCTCCAAGGCCAACGACTGGGAGCCGGTCATTACGACCGATGCGAAAGGCTCGGTCTATGTCGGCTGGGATACCTATGACAAAGGCAATTACGACGTTCTAGCCCGCCGCTTCCGGGCCGGCGCCTGGGAGGACGCGCTCGAGGTCGCCGCCACGCCAAAGTATGAAGCACACATCAGTCTCGCCGTCGATGGCGACGGCCGGCTCTGGGCGGCCTGGAACGAGAGCGGAACCGAGTGGGGCAAGGACACCGGCTTCACCCTCAACACCGAAGGCACCCGGCTCTATGAGTGGCGCTCCATCGCCGTCGCCGTCCGTGAAGGCGGCCGCTGGCTCGAACCCGCCGCTGATATCAACCAGTCGCTGCCGGAAGACTACCGCGAATACAACGACTTCCCGGTGCTCCACTCCGGCCCCGGCGGACGCGTCTGGCTCTTCGCCCGCCACCGCACCATGCGCCAGCGCGACCTGCAGAGCGAAACCCCCGCCCACCGCGCGGCGTGGGAAATTTGGGGCGCGACCCTCGACGGCAACCGCTGGACCACGCCCCTGCATTTCCCCTTCACCCGCAACCGCATGGACGCGCGCTGGGGCCTGGCCTCCGACGGCCGCGGCCGCCTCTTCGCCGCCTGGCCGACCGACAACCGCGATTTCGAAACCTTTCTCTTCCAGCATTCCGATGTCTACGCCGCGGCGCTGCCCCAGCCGCCCCCGGCCTCCGCGCCCCCCCGGCTCAAGCCCCGCATCGTCCCCGCCATCCCCGTCTCGCTGCTTCATAACGCCGAACCCGGGGACCTCGCCCGAATCCAAAACTACCAGATCCACTCCGAGGGCAAAACCTACCGCATCTACCGCGGCGACACCCATCGCCACAGCGAGTTCTCGATGGACGGCAACAACGACGGCTCGCTGTTCCAGGTCTACCGCTACGCGATCGATGCCGCGCGGCTCGACTACCTGCTCGCCAGCGAACACAACAGCGCCGGCGGACCCGACGAGGAATACATCAACTGGCTCTTGCAGCAGGCCGCCGATATCCTCACCATCCCTGGGACCTTCGTGCCCTTCTACGGCTACGAACGCAGCCTGCGCTATCCCAACGGACACCGCAATATCCTCTTCGCCAGCCGCGGCAACCCCACCCTGCCCATCCCCGCCTCCGAACGCAAGGGCGAGACCGGCGCCGAGGCGCTTTACCGCTACCTCAAGAAATACAACGGCATCGCCATCTCTCATACCTCCGCCACCGGCATGGGCACCGACTGGCGCGACAACGACCCCGAGGTCGAACCGCTCGTCGAACTCTATCAGGGCGACCGCGTCTCCGCCGAATACGAAGGCGCGCCGCGGGCCGCCCAGAAGGGCAACCTCAACTCGGCGCCGGGCAATTTCCGTCCCGCCGGATACGTCTGGAACGCCTGGGCCAAGGGCTACAAGCTCGGCGTCCAGGTGGCCTCGGACCATCTTTCCACGCACATCTCCTACGCCTGCACGATCGCCGAGGATTTCACCCGCCAGGGCATGCTCGATGCGATGAAAAAGCGCCATTCCTACGGAGCGACCGACAACATCATCCTCGACTACCGCCTCCGCGCCAGCGGCCGCGAATACTTGCAGGGCGATATCGTCGAGGTCCAAGGCCCCTTTCAGCTCTGGATTAAGATCATCGGCACGGCCGAGATTCGGCAAATCGACATCATCAAAGACCAGACGTTTCTGCACAACCGCCAAAAACTCCCCCGCGAGGTCGCCTTCACCTTCGTCGACAACGACCCCTCGCCCGGCGAGCATTTCTACTACGTCCGGGTCATCCAAAACGACGGCCAGATCGCCTGGTCCTCGCCCATCTGGGTGACAACCCGCTAGCAGCCCGTGCGGCTAGGGCTGCCGCGCCGAATCAAAAGCTGCTCGCTGGCGAGCTTCGAACACAGATGGATGAAGACCGGCGGGCGTCTGGTCAAGCACGCGGGGTATTACCGGCTGCTCCTGGCCGAGGGGCATCTGAACCGCGGGCTGTTCGGCGACATGCTCCGTCGCTTCTGGGCACTGCCTGTGCCCGGTGGTTAGGGTCGTCTTTTTCGGGCAGGAAATCTGGGCGTTGAGAAAGGAGGGTCGGAGGGGTGTGCGACCAATCGGCTGAGCAGCAGCAAGACGGGCCCACCGCACGACAAGAACAGGCCATGGGAACCCTTCGATGCCGTCGTGACCTGCCTGACGAGCTAAAGTCGTTGCATTCAGGAGAAGAGAAGGAGTAACATGTTGGAGTCGGAGTTCCAAATTGGCAATTCTGGTTGATGGGTATTCACTTGACTCAGGTATTTTGAAATGGCCCCTACATGTTGTGGTTGTCCGTAGCGCGTGTTGCGGTGCCTCCGACCAGCGACTTGTAGGGCGCCGGTTGGACGGCGACGGCCTGCTGAACCAGGCGGTAGAAGAGCTTGCCTCGGCTTCTGGACTTGCGGCGGTTGAAGCGGAAGGTGAATTCGTCGAGGTAGTAGTCGAGATGCTCGTGGCTGACGGCTCCTTGATGCGTACCCAGTATCCAACGCTTCAGTAACGACACCACGCGATGCACGCGGGGGAGCAGTTGAGAGGCTCGTGCCGGTTGCCCGTCCAGGTAGCTCACCTCGTGGCGATAGCCGTCGCTTTCGAGTGGCTCGTATCCCAGCCAGCCGTCCGTGTGGACCACGCTGCCGGGTTCGACCGACTCGCCGACGAAGGCCATCAAGCTGTCCCCAGAGGCGTTCGGAATCGTGCGCATCCGAACTCGTCCGATGCCGGCGCCATCTTCCTCGGCCGCTACTACAATCAGCGCTTTCGCGTCGGTTTGGCGGCCCCGCACGCCCTCCTCCAGGGCTCCTAAGTAAGTCTCGTCAACCTCAACGCGCCCGCTGAGGCGATCACGTCCGGGCCGCACCATAGCGCGCCGAAGCTTGTGCGACCAAGTCCAGGCCGTCTTGTAGCTGCCCAGGCCCAACACCCGCTGCAATCCCAATGCACTCGCCCCGTTCTTCTGGCTGGTGAGCCACCACATTGCTCGAAACCAACTCTGGAGCGGCTTGCGGGTGTCTTGAAAGATTGTGCCTGCTGTCGCCGAAGCTTGATGCCCGCAGCTTGCACACTGCAGCAGCACCGTGCGCACCGCCCAGGTTTTGTCATGCCCGCATCGCGGACAACGAAAACCCTCCGGCCAGCGGAGTTGACACAGATACTCCCGACAGGCCTGCTCGCTAGCGAAACGCGCCTCGAACTCGGCCAAATTCCGGGGAGATGGGTATTCACTTGACTCAGGTATTTTGAAATGGCCCCTACATGTTGTGGTTGTCCGTAGCGCGTGTTGCGGTGCCTCCGACCAGCGACTTGTAGGGCGCCGGTTGGACGGCGACGGCCTGCTGAACCAGGCGGTAGAAGAGCTTGCCTCGGCTTCTGGACTTGCGGCGGTTGAAGCGGAAGGTGAATTCGTCGAGGTAGTAGTCGAGATGCTCGTGGCTGACGGCTCCTTGATGCGTACCCAGTATCCAACGCTTCAGTAACGACACCACGCGATGCACGCGGGGGAGCAGTTGAGAGGCTCGTGCCGGTTGCCCGTCCAGGTAGCTCACCTCGTGGCGATAGCCGTCGCTTTCGAGTGGCTCGTATCCCAGCCAGCCGTCCGTGTGGACCACGCTGCCGGGTTCGACCGACTCGCCGACGAAGGCCATCAAGCTGTCCCCAGAGGCGTTCGGAATCGTGCGCATCCGAACTCGTCCGATGCCGGCGCCATCTTCCTCGGCCGCTACTACAATCAGCGCTTTCGCGTCGGTTTGGCGGCCCCGCACGCCCTCCTCCAGGGCTCCTAAGTAAGTCTCGTCAACCTCAACGCGCCCGCTGAGGCGATCACGTCCGGGCCGCACCATAGCGCGCCGAAGCTTGTGCGACCAAGTCCAGGCCGTCTTGTAGCTGCCCAGGCCCAACACCCGCTGCAATCCCAATGCACTCGCCCCGTTCTTCTGGCTGGTGAGCCACCACATTGCTCGAAACCAACTCTGGAGCGGCTTGCGGGTGTCTTGAAAGATTGTGCCTGCTGTCGCCGAAGCTTGATGCCCGCAGCTTGCACACTGCAGCAGCACCGTGCGCACCGCCCAGGTTTTGTCATGCCCGCATCGCGGACAACGAAAACCCTCCGGCCAGCGGAGTTGACACAGATACTCCCGACAGGCCTGCTCGCTAGCGAAACGCGCCTCGAACTCGGCCAAATTCCGGGGATAATCTTCCATCGCCCAAGATCCTACATCTTGGGGTCACCTGAGTCAAGTAAATACCCATCTCCGGGGATAATCTTCCATCGCCCAAGATCCTACATCTTGGGGTCACCTGAGTCAAGTAAATACCCATCTTCTGGTTTTAGGGTCCGCCGCCAGAGAAAGATGAATCTGCGCTCGATGGTCGAGCATCGAAGACGGTGGTACGCTGTGGCCTAAAGGGAGAAAAGAGTCCAAGCTTGGAGGTCAGTCCTAATGACGATAGACCGGGCAGCATTAGTGGTTGGGATTGACTCTTACCCAGATCGACCTCTGCAGTGGTGTCGCCACGATGCTACAGAACTCTCGGCAGCTCTATCGATGCCAGAATATGGCTTTACCGTGTCGTCGCTTTTGGATTCCGAGGTAACCCGCAGGTCTTTGAGGCAGAAGCTAGATTCGTTCTTTCGAACCGGCGCTAATACGTACCTGTTCTACTTTTCAGGTCATGGCTGGGCCACCGATGAGGGGGTATATCTCGTAACTGTGGACTCGGACTCGATCGAGCCAGGGGTCGATCTGGATTACATAAAGCGCTTGGATGGGTATTCACTTGACTCAGGTATTTTGAAATGGCCCCTACATGTTGTGGTTGTCCGTAGCGCGTGTTGCGGTGCCTCCGACCAGCGACTTGTAGGGCGCCGGTTGCACGGCGACGGCCTGCTGAACCAGGCGGTAGAAGAGCTTGCCTCGGCTTCTGGACTTGCGGCGGTTGAAGCGGAAGGTGAATTCGTCGAGGTAGTAGTCGAGATGCTCGTGGCTGACGGCTCCTTGATGCGTACCCAGTATCCAACGCTTCAGTAACGACACCACGCGATGCACGCGGGGGAGCAGTTGAGAGGCTCGTGCCGGTTGCCCGTCCAGGTAGCTCACCTCGTGGCGATAGCCGTCGCTTTCGAGTGGCTCGTATCCCAGCCAGCCGTCCGTGTGGACCACGCTGCCGGGTTCGACCGACTCGCCGACGAAGGCCATCAAGCTGTCCCCAGAGGCGTTCGGAATCGTGCGCATCCGAACTCGTCCGATGCCGGCGCCATCTTCCTCGGCCGCTACTACAATCAGCGCTTTCGCGTCGGTTTGGCGGCCCCGCACGCCCTCCTCCAGGGCTCCTAAGTAAGTCTCGTCAACCTCAACGCGCCCGCTGAGGCGATCACGTCCGGGCCGCACCATAGCGCGCCGAAGCTTGTGCAACCAAGTCCAGGCCGTCTTGTAGCTGCCCAGGCCCAACACCCGCTGCAATCCCAATGCACTCGCCCCGTTCTTCTGGCTGGTGAGCCACCACATTGCTCGAAACCAACTCTGGAGCGGCTTGCGGGTGTCTTGAAAGATTGTGCCTGCTGTCGCCGAAGCTTGATGCCCGCAGCTTGCACACTGCAGCAGCACCGTGCGCACCGCCCAGGTTTTGTCATGCCCGCATCGCGGACAACGAAAACCCTCCGGCCAGCGGAGTTGACACAGATACTCCCGACAGGCCTGCTCGCTAGCGAAACGCGCCTCGAACTCGGCCAAATTCCGGGGATAATCTTCCATCGCCCAAGATCCTACATCTTGGGGTCACCTGAGTCAAGTAAATACCCATCAGCGCTTGATAACGAGCCTTGTGCCTCCGCACGCGAGCGTGGTTGTCATCTTGGATTGCTGCCATTCTGGCGCGGCAACTACTAAGGATATATCGCCCACAGGAATTGAAATTCGACCAGAAGATATTGGTCGGGCCATAGCAGGGCTCACATCGGGCAGAGTTGTCTTGGCTTCCTGCGGTGGAGCTCACCTAGGCTATGAAGACGCCGACCTGAAGCACGGGGTCTTTACGTCATGCCTGCTCGACGGACTACTGGGCGAGGCAGCAGACCCTGCCGGGCTTATTACCGTGCCGGGACTCTACGACTATATTTCTCGGCGGATGACGGATTTCAAGTTACAAACGCCAATATTTCGCGGTGACATTGCAGGGCAGCTCGTGCTGGGGCAAGGACTTGACCCACGTCGAGACCCTCTTCGGGATTCAGACCGGGCGATAGTAATAGAAAGGGAGGCTCGAAAGCATTTGCAAAACTATCAGAAGCTGGTGGCCCCAGCATTCGCCGATTTAAACGCCTGGAAGACTGAGGGCCACAAAAGTGCGTGCCAGGCCCTCGAGCCTATACTGGGCTGGTTCGAGGGGCGGATTCGCGCCTACCCTAATCTAAAGAACCGACCGGTTTTCATGGAACAACACAATGCGGCGATGGGCCGACTTGCGAGCTTGTGTACGCTGGAGGCGGAACTCGTAACAATCGATGGCATAGTCACTGACAAATTAGGGAGTGGCAATTTCGGAACTGTCTGGAACATCAAGCGGCCAGGTGCGGTGCCGCCCTTGGCGTACAAAGTGTATCATTACCAGGACCTAGATGTGGGGGAAAAACTCAAACGCTTCAGGCGTGGATATGACGCGATGGCGCAGCTAGATCACCCACATATTATAAAGGTCCATAGGTTCACCAAATGTCCTGTCGGCTTTTACATGACCTTCATCGATGGACCGAACCTCCGAGATTTTACAGGGACGCTCGAGGATCCATGCAGCTTGCTGAAATGTCTTTTGACGATAGCGGAGACACTAAAACACGCTCACAAGCGCGGCGTCGTTCACAGGGATGTGAAGCCAGAGAACATCCTAATGAAATACGAGAAATCAGTATGGCTACCGTTTCTCACTGACTTCGACTTAGCTTGGTTCTCGACTGCAACGCAGGTCACGAAAGAAGCTCGAGGTACGTGGCAATATTCCGCTCCTGAACAGCTGGCCACTCCTACATCGGCTAGTGCTCATGCTAAGACAACGGATTCTTATTCTTTCGGTCAGCTTTGCTACTTTGCACTAACTGGAAGCGACCCTGTTCCACTTGACATGGCTGATAACCGGGGTCGGTTAGCAGAAAAGTTACATCTTGGTTGGTTTGTAGAGGCTGCGGAAGAATTTGTTGACTTATACGTTAGCTGCACTGAACGGAATCCGAAAAAGCGGCCACTCTTCGGCGATATTTGTGAAACGCTGTTCAAGGTTTATGGGCTACTCAGCGATATCGCTACGTCAGACGTGTTGTCGGTTGATAGGTTCGTGAAAGAACTGGTATTTTCTATGGCCGGACTATCAAGTGATAGGAAGGGGGACGATGATTCTTTCACAACTCTGCCGGGAAAAACGAGGGTTTTAATTTCACCGGATCGTCAGAAGCACCGGACAATAGGCCTGGTGTACGATTTTCACGCGTTAGTCCCGCCGTATTTGGGCGGGATGGGTATTCACTTGACTCAGGTATTTTGAAATGGCCCCTACATGTTGTGGTTGTCCGTAGCGCGTGTTGCGGTGCCTCCGACCAGCGACTTGTAGGGCGCCGGTTGGACGGCGACGGCCTGCTGAACCAGGCGGTAGAAGAGCTTGCCTCGGCTTCTGGACTTGCGGCGGTTGAAGCGGAAGGTGAATTCGTCGAGGTAGTAGTCGAGATGCTCGTGGCTGACGGCTCCTTGATGCGTACCCAGTATCCAACGCTTCAGTAACGACACCACGCGATGCACGCGGGGGAGCAGTTGAGAGGCTCGTGCCGGTTGCCCGTCCAGGTAGCTCACCTCGTGGCGATAGCCGTCGCTTTCGAGTGGCTCGTATCCCAGCCAGCCGTCCGTGTGGACCACGCTGCCGGGTTCGACCGACTCGCCGACGAAGGCCATCAAGCTGTCCCCAGAGGCGTTCGGAATCGTGCGCATCCGAACTCGTCCGATGCCGGCGCCATCTTCCTCGGCCGCTACTACAATCAGCGCTTTCGCGTCGGTTTGGCGGCCCCGCACGCCCTCCTCCAGGGCTCCTAAGTAAGTCTCGTCAACCTCAACGCGCCCGCTGAGGCGATCACGTCCGGGCCGCACCATAGCGCGCCGAAGCTTGTGCAACCAAGTCCAGGCCGTCTTGTAGCTGCCCAGGCCCAACACCCGCTGCAATCCCAATGCACTCGCCCCGTTCTTCTGGCTGGTGAGCCACCACATTGCTCGAAACCAACTCTGGAGCGGCTTGCGGGTGTCTTGAAAGATTGTGCCTGCTGTCGCCGAAGCTTGATGCCCGCAGCTTGCACACTGCAGCAGCACCGTGCGCACCGCCCAGGTTTTGTCATGCCCGCATCGCGGACAACGAAAACCCTCCGGCCAGCGGAGTTGACACAGATACTCCCGACAGGCCTGCTCGCTAGCGAAACGCGCCTCGAACTCGGCCAAATTCCGGGGATAATCTTCCATCGCCCAAGATCCTACATCTTGGGGTCACCTGAGTCAAGTAAATACCCATCTTGGGCGGAACTGACAGCTACGAGAAAATGCGGAAGGTACTAGGAGAAAGAATCGATCGTGTGTTGGATGAAATTCCCAACACTAGGCGGCAGGCAGGGTCGCAAGCACCATTTCAAGTTTTTGTATATCATCGGGATGTACCCTGGAGTCTAGAGGGCTTGCGTGTCAGCCGGGTTCTGATAAGTGGGGTAGTGGATGCAATCGAGGGAATGTAAAGTCGTTAATGTGTGAGTATGGGGAAACGAGGGAGAAACGAGGGGGGCGATCGGGGACAGGAAGGTGGGGGGTTCGAGGGACAGGCACCGTAACTCCGCAGAAGTCTCTATGACTCAGGGGTTCGAGGTACATCCATGATGGAGGGGTTCGAGGGACAGGGGTTCGAGGGACGGTTCGAGGACGGTTCGAGTTCGAGAGGTTCGAGGGACAGTCACCCTAACTCCGTAGAAGTCACTATTTTTCAGTACTTTACATTTTTTCTTAATCAAGGGACAGTCACTCTAACCCTTGACCGCCGGCCCCGCGATCTGCCACAATCTTCGCAGTGCCACGCATCGCGCGCGTGGTCGCGGCGGGTGTGCCGCACCACATCACCCAGCGGGGGAACAACCGCCAACAAATCTTCTTCAGCGACCGGGATCGTCGCTTCTACCTCACGCTCCTGCGCGGCCACGCCGAGCGGCACGGCCCGCGGGTGCTCGGCTGGTGCCTGATGCCACACCACGTCCACCTGGTGGCCATCCCCGAGCACGAGCGTTCGCTGGCCCGCGCTCTGGGCCGCGCGCATTATGAATACGCGATCTACCTCAATCACGAGCGGGAACGAAGCGGTCACCTGGGGGTTCGAGGGACGGGGGTTCGAGGGGGGGGCGAGGGGGTTCGAGGGACAGGCACCCTAACTCTCGCCGCACGAACGGCAGTGAGTCACAGAGCACGAGTCATGGATTCAGCAGGGGTACAAAAAGGCTGACCGCCCCGAAGCGAAGGTGTTCCGTTCGGCCGCGGGCCGAGGGACCGGTTCCCCATACCCGGCTCACGAGATAACAAAATATCTAAGCGGCGCCCTCACAACAACATCCATCCGTCAGCCCCTGCCAACCCCACCCCCCTGCGGTAAGCTGGCTGCGAATGCCAGGATACGAATATACTGTTCCAGCCAGCCCAGCGCCAGAATGCCCAAATACGAAGATATACTGCGTCGGCCAGCCGTGCATCCCTGCCCCCGCGCCCCGCCAGCAAGCAACCAACCCAGCGCAACCGGCAAAACAAGAACTACCAAACACACCAAATCTCGCCGAACCAACTCTAAATCAACAACTTGTAGGCCCAGGATCTCCGCGGACGCATAGCGCGAATCTCGGTTTTGAGATCCGCGGCTTTTCCTGCCCCCGCCACCGCCTCTCCCCCAAGAAACCCCACGCAACGAATTTCACCAAACAGGTATGCCAAACGAACCCAATTCCCATCTCCAGCGACAACGCACTCGCCCCCGCCACCGGTGGCCCGCCACCGCCCGTCACCCAAAAAACCCACCCCGGCCCAAATCGCCGAAAATCGAACTACCAAACAGACCCAATTCCTAAAAACCAGTCTAAATCAATATTTTACAGCCACCTGCCCCTGACCGAATCGCAGATCTCCCCAGGGCCGTGGCAATCGAAAACCACCGTAGCGCGGCTCGAAGAGACCCGCGGCTTTTCCTGGCCCGCCGAGCGATTAATCCCCCAATCTCCCGCGCCCGCCAAGCTCCGTAGGAGCGACACATCGAACAGCCTGGGGCGTGAGCCCCAGGACCACAGGCCGAAAACAGTCAGCCCCGGCAGGGGCGGCACACGAGAGTGTCCCAATCGTAGTTGAGGGTTTGTAGGGCGGCGGCGTAAAAGAGCATTGTACTAGGCAGCCTTTGCTGCTGTGGCCTTGGCCGGATTGAGGATGGCGTCGAGCATCCACAGATCCTTGTAACCCATGATCTTGCGGAAGCTTTTCTCGGTATCGAGGAATGCAGCCGTGGCCCAGCGACACACCATGGCCGCGTCCTTCCAGCGGGTCACTCGCCGCGTTCTCCGCCGCACCCCGGCGTTAGGAGACTCGACGATGTTCGTCGTCGCCAGGCAGCGATGCAGCGACGGCGGCGCACCCAGGCGGTTGATGGTGAAACACTCCTCCATGCCTTCGCGCAAACTCACCGCCGCCTCGGGCCAGTCACCCTCGTACCACTGGGCTAGCTTCTCCAGCCGCGCTTGTCCATCTTGGGCTCCCAGCCGCCAGGCGGCCCGGATCGCCGCTTTGGCCTGATCGCGCTCGGCCTTAGGCAGCCGCTCGACGACATTGCGCAGCTTGTGAGCACGGCAGCGCTGCACCGGAACTTTGCCGAAGACCCGCCGCACCGCCGCCCGCAGGGCCTTCGATCCATCGAGCACGAAGAGCCTGTTTTTCTCCGTCGATACTCCCCGCTCGACCATGCCCCTCAGCAAGTCTTCGGCGGCGGCTGTGCTCTCAGTGGCGGCGTGCTGCAATCCCAGCACATGTTTGTTGCCCTGACGGTCTACGCCCACCGCTGCAAGCACTACATGATCTGCGAAGATCAAACCGTCCACGTAGATCACCAGCAGATCCAACTCATCCAGGCGCCGCGTGAGCACTTCGTCGATGCTCTTTTCGGCGGCCTCGACTGCCTCCCGGCTGACGGCGGATTTCGACACCCCGGCCGTGCCGGCCATTGCGCCAATCACCCCGGCATAGTTGCGCGTCGAGACGCCCTTCATCAGAATGTCGAGCATGCGCGCGCCGAGGCGTTCGTCGTCCTGCATCGCTTCGTAAGCGGGCACTTTGACCTCGCCGCCGGAGCGTTTGCGCAGTCTGGGTTTGCTGACGCGCAGTTTGCGGTTGCTGAGCTTGACGCGACCGGGCTGGCGGCCCCAGCGGACCACATCGCCGCGGCGCTTCTTGCCGGGCTGGGAAAGTTTTCCACCGGTAACTTGCTGCGCCGACAGTTCCAGCACGGCTTGAATGGCGGCGCGGCCGGTGACGTCGATAACCTCGTCGACGGCTCCGCGGCACTGCTCGACCAGTTCAACCAAGGGCAGCATGAGTTGGGAGTTTTGGCTGAGCAGGCGGGTGAGGTCGTTGGGGCTGACTGGCTGTTGCTTCGCGGAATCCAGAATGTGATATCGTTTCTTCACGGCGGTTCTCCTTTGTGGTGAAAGGTTTGCTCGATTCTCTCAGAGAACCGGGCTTGAGAACCGCCGCCCTTCCACCTTCAACTAGATTCGGGACAATCTCCGGCACACACCCCTTCACCACAAATACCGCTCATCGGGCCGCGGAATCCACCGCTGGAATCCACAGCAGCGATACCCCAAATCCCCCGCCCCCCGTGTCACGAGATTCCTATCCCACCAAATCAACAACATACGCGAAAATCCCCCCAAAACACTTGACACCCCGTGCTAGCCTATACCCGTAACGACCGGAAAGGATAGATCACCGCGATCCCCCGACCGTTTCCTGGCCAGGACAGAAAGCTCGCCCCGCGATTCACAACCTCCTCGAATCACAGAGGAGAGGGTAACCGCAGAGGCGGGTCTTCGGACGGCTCTCGAAAGTGGACATCCACCGCGAAGGGCTACGAGCGCAGTCGTGCACCATCGCCGCGCGGAACAACTGCGCGACGTGACCGCGCGAGAGAACCCTTCGCCCGGAACCGCCTGCAACTTCCGGCTGGGGCGGCTCGCCGGGATCACATAGTCGGAACGAGAGGCGTCTCTCACTTTTTTGAAATTGTTTTGAATTTGAAAAAGAAGCACGACGAAGAACGAAGCCAGCAACCCCAGCCAGCCAGCAACCTCAGCCACCCACCCAACCCATCCGCCAGACCATGCACCGGCGGTAGGGGCGAGACACCGTCGAGCCCCTCAACCCGCCCGCGGCCGTCCAAGAATCCGAAAATCCGGGCAAATCCGGACAAAACGACGCCCAAGAGCCTTTCCCCGCCCCAACCTCAGCCGCTTCCCTCACAAAAAAAACCCAAAAAATCCCCAAAAACCGGGCATTACCGGACAAAACAGACCCCATCCCAGCCGCTGCTCGATAAACCCAGTTTTCCGGCTTCGCTGCGAGAACTTCAGAGGCGCCGGCAGAAGTAGCACCCTGAACCCCACTGTCGCTGGTTACTGCGGGCGGCTGAGTTTGGCGGCTGGGGAACGTCTGTAAACCACTGAGCCTGCAACGGGAAAGTGGCGGAGAGAGAGGGATTCGAACTTTCCATCATATTGATTGCATGTAAGTTATTGATTCTACAAAGGGGCAGAAGCGTCGAAAAGGTGGAAAAGGCATAGTCGTGGCACATTTCTGGCACAGTGATCGGCGCGCGCTCCTGACGGATCCAGAATTCTCTCGGTCCAGCGCCGGCATGATTGCGGCGCAGTTGTCGCTGTGCAATATTGCACGGATAGGACACGGGCCCAAAGACCACCTGCTAGGATGAGTCCCGACCGGTATCGTAGGACCATTGCTATGAGCGAAGACGTAATCGAGTTCCGTCGTCCGCCCGTGACTCTCGACGAATTGCTCTTCTCTTTTTATGTCTTTGATGGGTATTCACTTGACTCAGGTATTTTGAAATAGCCCCTACATGTTGTGGTTGTCCGTAGCATGTGTTGCGGTGCCTCCGACCAGCGACTTGTAGGGCACCGGTTGGACGGCGACGGCCTGCTGCACCAGGCGGTAGAAGAGCTTGCCTCGACTTCTGGACTTGCGGCGGTTGAAGCGGAAGGTGAATTCGTCGAGGTAGGAGTCGAGATGCTCGTGGCTGACGGCTCCTTGATGCGTACCCAGTATCCAGCGCTTCAGCAACGACACCACGCGATGAACGCGGGGGAGCAGTTCCGAGGCCCGCGCCGGTTGCCCGTCCAGGTAGCTCACCTCGTGGCGATAGCCGTCGCTTTCGAGTGGCCCGTAACCCAGCCAACCGTCGGTGTGGACCACGCTGCCGGGTTCGACCGACTCGCCAACGAAGGCCATCAAGCTGTCCCCGGAGGCGTTCGGAATCGTGCGCATCCGAATTCGTCCGATGCCTGCGCCATCTTCCTCGGCCGCTACTGCAATCAGCGCTTTCGCGTCGGTTTGGCGGCCCCGCACGCCCTCCTCCAGGGCTCCTAAGTAGGTCTCGTCAACCTCAACGCGCCCGCTGAGCCGGTCGCGTCCGGGCCGTACCATAGCGCGCCGGAGCTTGTGCAACCAAGTCCAGGCCGTCTTGTAGCTGCCCAGGCCCAACGCTCGTTGCAATCCCAGTGCGCTGGCCCCGTTCTTCTGGCTGGTGAGCCACCACATGGCTCGAAACCAGCTCTGGAGCGGTTTGCGGGTGTCTTGAAATAAGCAGCACCGTGCGTACCGCCCAGGTTTTGTCATGCCCGCATCGCGGACAACGAAAACCCTCCGGCCAGCGGAGTTGACACAGATACTCCCGACAGGCCTGCTCGTTGGCGAAACGCGCCTCGACCTCGGCCAGATTCCGCGGATAATCTTCCATTTTCCAAGATCCTACATCTTGTGGTCACCTGAGTCAAGTGAATACCCATCATGTCTTTTTATGGTTCCGAGAAGAATGCACCGGATACCTGCCCCAAGTGCGGGAGCGATGAGATGGCTCCTGTTGAAAGCGGCCATGCTTATATGGAAGAGCTGGCCAGGGATGGCAAGATTGTTTACAGAGTGGTACCGCTCAGGCCGATCGAATGGTGCTGCGAGGGCTGCGGATATCGATGGCCGGAAAAGGACCCTGAGGACCCTGAAGAGGAGAAGCAGCGGGAAGCGAGACAGCACTCTGAGCGGATCGAACACTCGCTGAAGACGTACGATCGCTTGACGGCGCTGGCAAGAGAGGCTCCAAAATATCCCTCTGCATTCGTCGATCGGGTGCTGAAACGAACCACCCGTCCTGGCGACCGCAGTTACGGAGTGCGCTTCCCGTGGGGACGAGCGATTGTTGAGAAGACGACCCAGCTTGTCCGCGAGGCGGGGGCACCAGAGTTCGGCGTATGGATACCTGAACACTGGAACGACCCGCCTTCGGATGCGGCCGAGCGGGAGGATGAAGCAGTCGCCATGGCTTTGCGTCACGAGAGGAAACATGGAGACGGTCCGTACACGGCGCACGCGCGATTTCGGTTGCACAAACAAAGCCGTCCGTAGAGGATAAAATATAACCATGGGCATGGATGCAACTGAGGCCGCGCAGCTGCTATCGAGCCTGCGACGCCACCATCGCGGCGGCCGACCTAAGAAACTTCGAACCTGTGCCTATTGCGAAAAAGAGATGGGCACCGTCGAACTACGCTACCACGAGCCACGGTGCCCCGTCAGAAAGCGCCCCTTGCGGCCCGATAAACCGTGGAATTTCTAAACGCGATCGTGGGCGCGGCGCGGTAGCCATTCCTTCCACCAGCCTGCAAGTGTCGCCGATGACCCTTTTTGTGCTCTACCGGCCGATAAGTGGCGTTTATTTGTCCGGTACAGCGGTGTGGGTGCGAGATGGGCCCCGGTGCGATCAGAGCACTGGTTGTCAAAGGGCATGCCGAGAGTGGCGGCCCTGGGCTGCTGAGACGCCCCATAGGTGGCTCTTATGCGTGTTAACGGACTCAGGTTGCCCGGGGCGTATCCCAAGGGGCTACCAACGTGGCGTTGTCCGATGAGAAGACGCCAGAGGTCGGTATCGGCCAAGACGCTCTCGCCAGTTGATGAACGCCACGAGTCCCTCTCCACCGAGACTGAATGCCGCCGCTGCTTGTTCTCAGCTGGTTCGTTCGTGCTTTCATGGAGGCGACGGACGTGCAAATTTTGCACGTGACGGTTCGGGCTGAAGACCGCTCTCGCACAAGAAGGGTGAGCATCCTCGGAGGTTGCTTCAAACGGCAGTACTTCGGTTTCCGCCGTTGTTTGTGTCGGACTCGCCCCTGTCTTTCGTAGCAGTAATTTCGCTGACTCTGAGTAGCGATAATTCCGTGCAAAATTGCACGGCAGGGCCGGCCCGCGTCTCGCTCCATGCCCCGAGGCCGATGTCCCCCCGGATGTTTCAGTGTCGATTTCTGCCGTGTTCCTCGGTCCACGCTACGCCGTTAGGGTGGATCCATGTGGCATAGTTGATGCATTCCCTCTCGGAAGAGCCCCGGGGGCCTATACAGAACGCGACCAAACTCACTCTACTTAGCGATGCTGACCTGCTGGCAGGCCTGAACAGACGCTAAGAACATCGGAACGGACACAGCATGAGAGCTGAACCACCTGCCCTTGTCTGGCCTCGCCTGTTGGAGTTGCCAGCTGACAATGTGAATGTCGTCTACCTTGACCTTAACCACTGGATATACCTAGCACAGGCGTCCGTCGGTCATTCAAAAGGCAGTTCGTTCGCGAGAGCACTTGAGGCGTGCCGTGCCGCGCAATCAGCGGGTATTGCGGTGTTCGTTCTGTCGGGCACCCACTACCTGGAGATGCTCAAAATAAGGGACCCGGCGCAACGTCGAGCAATCGCCGACGTCATGGAGGAATTAACTGACTTCGCTGCGCTCGTCAGCCGCGTGGTCGTTATGGAGTTCGAACTCACGGCGATGCTCGACCGGTTCGCGAAAGAGCCGAGTTCGTTGCCAATGATCCCGCTCATCGGACGAGGAGTCGGGCACGCCTTCGGTCGACAGACCGGATTCAAGATCATGGGACCTTCCGGGGACGAGACCGACCGAGTGCGAGAGCGTGTGGGGGCAATGGCGTTCGATGATCGCGTGGATCAGGCGAATCTGCTTTTCGAGCGATCCGTACTTCGAGGTCCGACTGACAACGAGGTCGAGAACCTACGTGGGCTAGGCTGGAATCCTGAAGCTGTCAAGCAGGTCGCAGAGAGGCGAGCGGCAGAAGAACGAGATCAGACCCTTCGACTCGACGGCGAAGGCCCGTGGCGGCATAGTCGGCTGCGCGATGTGGTGTCAGCGCGCGAGCTCCTTATCGAGTTCCAAGATATTCTCCCGCGCGGCCTAGAGGAGCGGGGTCTCGTGCAGTCTGATGTAATCTCGGACCCACAATCGGCTCGCGCGTTTGTTCGCGCAATGCCGAGTACCGATGTCTCGATCGAATTGAAGACGGCTTGGCACCGCAACCGGGATAAGCCATGGACCGCCAACGATATCCACGACATCGACGCCATGTCGCTGGCCGTACCATACTGCGATGTCGTAGTGACCGAGAAGGCTTGTCATCACGCATTGGAGGCGGCATGCCTCGGCAAGCGAATGCACACGGCGCTCCTCCGGAACCTTGAGGACCTCCCAAGTACTCTTGACCAATGGAAACCTAAACGTGCGCCTTTGGGCTAGCTGGTTTGGCGGTGTCGATTGCGTTCAACTTCAGCATTTCGGAGAGTCGGGCCTGGAGGGCGGTGTTGCTCCTGACAAGTCGGCCAGCGCATACCGGGCCGATCGATCGACGCTACGCCGTTAGGCAGGATCTATCTGGCATAATTGACAAACGTGCTGAACTGCGGCGGTTGAGCGATTGATCAGCGGCCCTTCGACAGTTTGCGCAAAGCCGTCTCCAGCGAGAGCGGTGGGACTATCCGGAGCGACCGGCCGGCCGGAAACTGGGGGGAGTTATGGAACGCGCTGGAAGTCATTACAAACAAAGTGGTTGCCGCCTGGTTTGATGTCGGCGACTTCGTCCTAGGCCGACCGGGACCAGTTTTATCTAGGTCAGCCTAAACAAGAGTTAGGCGCTCGACAATATTGGCGTGCAGGGAGCGGTAAGAATACAAATGAATCCCTTTAGCAAGAGTGATTCTTACGACACATTCTTAGACCACCGCAAACAGGTCGTTGATGAAATTCGTTCACTCGATAACGAATATGTCTTGAAGGTGGCGCTGACCGAACTGGAGGACTACTACCTCGACAAGGTGCAGATAGATCCGTTGGTCCTGCATGCTGACCAATGCTACATCGAGACTCAGGAACCTACTCAGATTGACGTGAGCCGCGACTTTCGACGAATGGTCCCCCACGGCGGCGAGCGAGCTATCGTGCAAGGCACACGCTTGGAGGTCTGTATTCCGTTTGAGGGCGATGCTAGTCTCTGGAAAGTGCGACCGTCTACTTTCAGCACTGGCGGATATCCCGACATTGAGATCAAGGCCAACCATGTTTACATCGAATTTTCGTTTCCAGACGATTCCGTAGATCCTCAGCGACTTCGATCTGAGATCGACCGGCAGGTCGAATCGTTGACAGACTCAGTAGGATACTTGGCAAATGACGTGTCCAAGCACAACACCACAGGAGAGCGTGAGGTCAGAGCGGCTATCGAACGAAAGCGCGACTTGGCGAAATCGACGGTGAGTGCAGTCGCCTCCCTGGGTATCCCTATCAAGCGAAGAGACGAACCCGCTACGTTTACGGTCCCGGTCAAGAGGCGGAAGAATCCAGCGAAGCCGCTAGCCAAGCAAGAACCCTACGAACCCGCGCCAGTTCTCGACGAAAAGGAATACCAGCACATCCTTAAAGTCCTTCGGGGTACGGCGCTTGTTATTGAGAGAAGTCCACGAGCTTTCGTGACCTTGGACGAAGAAGCCATCAGAACCCACTTTCTCATTCAACTCAATGGGCACTACGAAGGCAGCGCCACGGGCGAGACGTTCAACGTTTCAGGCAAGACTGACATTCTCATCCGTGTGGAAAACAAAAACATCTTCATTGCCGAATGCAAGTTCTGGAAAGGACCAAAGGCCTTCGATGGCGCAGTCACGCAACTGCTCGGATATCTGTCATGGCGTGACACGAAAGTGGCGTTGCTCGTTTTCAATAAGACAAAGAATTCGACGGAGGTCCGAAGTAAAATGCACGAGGCAATGGAAGCAAGGGTCGAACACAGGCGAACTGTAAACCATGAGCAAGCTGGCGACTCTCGCTACGTGTTTTCTATGCCCGGCGATGAAGGTGGAGAGCTTACTGTTACGACACAAGTCTATGATGTGCCCGATGCGTAATCCTGAGCCAGTGGCTAACACGTGGCTGAACAAGTCAGTCCTCCGTGTCACACGTCTTACATGCGCAGGGCACGCACCACCCCGGTTCACAGGTTAGCCACGAGTCGTTGGCCTCGGGTGCTATCGCCAGGTACGTCCGTTCTTCCGAATCTACCCCGTTCAAGCCCGCCTTCGAAAAGCTCTCAAGTGAGGTCCTACCCAATTGGGGTCGCCCGTCAGGCAGTTCTCTGATAAAGGCTTTATTTTCGGGTTGGCTTTCCGCCAGTCATTCCAGACCTGCACTCCCTGCTTCAAAATGTCGAGATGTTCCTTGTTGGCCATGGCGATCAGTTTAGGTCCATGGTGTCAGGGATCGGATGTCAGGGGCTCTTGCTTGGCACGTCAGTCTTCAGGTCACAAGTGAGCCAATCTAATGCCGCATGACCTGTTTGAGCTCCAGACGCTCGAGCGTGGAGAGGAAAAGCTGACGGAGGGTATGTTTCATCGCGGATCGGCTAGCGAATGAATGCCTTTTGGCGGGTGGCGAATCCGACCTGCTAGTCGTCAAACAACTCCCTATTCACTAGGTTCGGCGGACGCTTGCCCTCAAGGGCGATGATCACATTCTCCGCCGCCATGGCGCACATTTTCGTTCGTGTCACAATCGAAGCACTGGCGATATGGGGCGCCAGCACTACGTTGTCCATTCCAAGCAATCTGGGCTCGACCGACGGCTCCCGCTCGAAAACATCCAACGCCGCGCCCGCTATCTGGCCGCTTTCCAGGGCATCGGCCAGCGCGGATTCATCGACCACTGGCCCGCGAGAGGTGTTGATCAAGATGGCCGTTTTTTTCATGCGTTCGAGCTGCCCGGCGCCGATCAGCTTGCGGGTTGCCGGCAGCAGCGGCACATGCAAGCTGATAAAGTCCGACTCGGCCAGAATCGTGTCCATGGAAACGTATTCCAAGCCCAACTCTTTCTCAATTGCCGGATCCGCGCGCGCCACGTCGTGGTAGAGAACGCGCATGTCGAACCCGAGCGCGCGCCGGGCCATGGTCTGGCCGATCCGCCCCATGCCGAAGATGCCGAGGGTGGCGTGGTGAATGTCCTGACCGCAGAGCAGGTCGATGCGCCACTGCGTCCACCTGCCGTCTCGCAGATAGCGGTCGGCCTCGACGAGCCGGCGGGCGGCCGCCATCAGGAGCGTGAAGGCAAAGTCGGCCGTCGTGCCGGTGAGAACATCCGGGGTATTGGTAACGACGATCTTGCGCCCGGTGGGGGCGGCGATGTCGATATTGTCGAATCCAACGGCGATGTTTGAGATCACTTTCAGGTTCGGAAGCTGGTCCATCACCTGGGCCGAAAACTTGTCGGTCAACTGGCTGAGGGCCGCGCCTTTGTCGCTCATGCGAGCAAGCAATTCCTCGGGAGCGCAGCTCTCGTCGCTATCGTGGTATTCGATTTCCGTGCGCTGGCGCAGATAATCCACCGCTTCGGGATAGATATGTTTGGTGATGAGAATTTTGTGGCTCATGGCAAGCCAGAATTTCCGATTTGGAACTCCGACTCCAACATGTTACTCCCTCTCGTCTCCTGAAGGCAACGACTTTGCCCCGTAAGGCAGGCCACGACGGCATCGAAGGGTTCCCATGGCCTGTTCTTGTCGTCCGGTGGGCCCGTCTTGCTGCTGCTCAGCCGATGGGCCGCACACCCGTCCGACCCTCCTTCCTCAACGCCCAGATTTCTTATCTGAAAGGGATGTTCCTAGCCTCCCGGCACAGGAAGCGCCCAGATCCGACGCAGCATGTCGCCGAATAGCCTGCGGTTCAGATGCCCCTCGGCCAGCATGAGCCAGTAATACCGCGCGTGCTTGACCAGCCGACCGCCGGTCTTCATCAACCTGTGTTGCAAGCTCGTCAGCGACCAACTTTTGATGCGCCGCGGCAGCCCCAGCCGCCGCCATAGGTTGCCCAGATTGTAGGCCAGCACGCTCAGTTGCAGTCGCACTTCGTTGGCCCGGAAGCGATGACACGACAGCCGCGTCCAGTGCGTGGCCTGTTTGCCTTCTTTAATCCACTGCTCGGCGGTGCCGCGCTTGTTGTAGAAGCGCACCACCGAGCGGCTTGGCCAGCTCATGCTCGTCACGACAAATCCGACGTGCGGGAACAGCTCACCAAGAGGCAATTGTCAAGTTAACTGATAGTCGAGGGACCAAGCCCCCATATCGAGTATTCAGACGAGATCTCACTACACATATCTTGGGGCTGTCTCAGCTTGTGATGCGTTAACTTGACAATGCCCACTGGACGGCTACGAGTTTTCCTCCTCTCCTGGCGCTCACCCGGTTCATGGCATTCAGATGCCTTCAAGTTTTTGAAAAGTTGCACAAGACGGGCGTCCTTCTTCGGCGGGCCGTTGATCTCAACCGCGAGCTACTGCTTCGGTTTGATGAACAGGACCTCGCCACGCTCGATCCATCCCTTTCTCAGATCCACACGGAACCATCCGTCGCTGTTCTTTTTGTGAAAGCGAACAGGGGATCGCTTGCCGAATTCCTTGAGGTCGTACTGCGCCCAGGTCCTGCCCATGTCGGGCGAAATAATGAACCCCGTGTGGTAGGGCGAGGCGGGCGCGTAATGCGCCGACAGCATCACGCCGTCTTCGATAATCATGTTCGCGGATTCGTATTGCGGATTGAAAAGTATGGTGTGCTTTTTCGGATTGGCGAGGTCCGCCGGGTCGCAGCAGAATATGCCGCGATCGTGGGGCAGGGTGCCGTTGTTTCCATTCGCGTCGGCTGCCCAGTAGAGCTGGCCATCGACAAAGTTGATGCCACCCGATTTGTAGCGCGAGTTGGAATTGACCGAGACGAGGACGTCCCAGTCCCACGCGTCGTTTTCCGCATCGTAAGTGCCTCTCAACCAATGGCATTCGTGTACGGAGCCCCGGTCGTGGTCGCCGGTGCATGCGTAAAAGGCATTTTCTGCCGGGTTGTATGCCACCGAATGAATGTGGCGGCAAACGACCGAATTATCGGGGTTACCCAACAGGTCAGCGTTGCTGGCCCCCTTTTGCTGAAATTGTGGGTTTGGTCCAAAGGAGTAGGCAATTTTTACGGTCTGGCCCTGGTCGGTCGAGTAGTAAATGTTAGCCGGCACCGCGCCGCCGAGGACGTTGCAGTAATTACCCCACACCAGCATTTCCGATCCGTTTACGTCCCATGCGTGAACGCCGTCGAGCGGATGAAAATACCAGCCCGGCCGGTCCGGGTTAAGTGGCGCGTGCGGAAGGTAATCGCTGCCGTCGGTATCTTTGACGATGATCTGCCTGTGCGTCCTGAGATCGTCGGTACTCAGATAGAGGTTCGTTCGCGTGGCGAAGAGGATGTTCCCGTT
Source organism: Bryobacterales bacterium (assembly GCA_965238045.1). Taxonomy (GTDB): domain Bacteria; phylum Acidobacteriota; class Terriglobia; order Bryobacterales; family UBA6623; genus CBDEGU01. The sequence goes on from CBDEGU010000010.1 coordinate 748,325, forward strand.
CTTCAGGACGCAACTGAAGGTGATGTTATCCGCATTCGGAAACGCGGTGCTGTGCGGCCACGTCTGCCCATTGTCCTCAGACAGAAAAACCTTCCCCTCGCCGAAACCGAAGGCTTTGTACTTGCGTTGTGAATCGATGTAAGGTCCCTCCGGCGCGAGGCGATACCAGAAATGATCGGTGGAACCAGTGTCGACAGCCGCCGCGCTCAGCTTACCTGTTCCGGGCATGAGCAACCCGCCAGCAACTGCTGAGGCGGTTCCGAGGAATCGGCGCCGGTGCATCGGAGGAAGCGGAGTTGTTTTGTTCTTATTCTTCATTGCTCAGTCACCAATTTCGCGATCGTTCCCCTCAAATTCAGAGGCCGGCCCAGGTCGATTAAGCCGGAATGTCCTTTTTGGCCGTCCTGGCACGGATAGTGTAGCCGATCCACGGCCGCGATGCCACGGTTTTCGCACTACTGTGTCAAGAGGCAATAGAAATGTCCCCTCTGGCGGGGCAGTGGAAATGTCCCCTTGAGCGCTAAGCTCTTGAGTCCCTTCGCCTTGCTAACCGGAGGGTTATTTTCGTGACGGCAAGGGAGCAGTCAAGGGCAGGCCCGAAGGGCTTGGCTTTGCGAACCCTTGACGGGTCCCTGGCCGTCGCCATCATCAGCCTGCTAGGCGAAGGGGTCAACCACCAACCCGATCCAGAGGGGACATTTCTATTGCCTCCGGTAGGGGATATTTTCATTGCCCTTCAACACGGTTTTCGCACTACTGCCACGTTCGGTACCCCTTTCGCCGCCGCTCCGGTCTTCGGAGGCTGCCCGATAATGGCGTTCCGGCGACGCCAGAGGGCCCTTGAGCAACACCTCTCCCGCGCCGACCCTCGGCAACCCGCGTACGCTGGCTGTTCCGGGCCGTCGGCGTTACCCTCCCGGCACAGGCAGCGCCCAGATCCTGTGCAGCATGTCACCGAACAGCCGCCGGTTCAGATGCCCCTCGGCCAGCGCCAGCCAGTTAGGACAGCGCGTGCTTGACCACACGGCCCGGATTGTCCGCAACTGGTACGAAGAGTTCCGCGGACCGCGAACAGGACTAAGCCCAACGAAACGAACCACATAGGTGCTTGGTCGTGCAAAAGGTATTGCGAAATCGCCTTCGCACCAACAATCCGCTGACTGAGGCCCTCACACGGCCGTCGCAGGGATCGAAACCAGCTCAGATCAAGGGCCTGGCGGTGCTACGATCGGAAAGCTCAACGGAACGGTTGTTGGACGAAGCCGCTGGCGCGGCAGAGGTGAAGGGGAGGCCGGCGAGTGGGGAAGGATTGAAACTTTGTTGAGGTAGAGGAATAATGAGCGACCGAGAGGAGGTCGTTCATGACCAAGCTACGTCAGAAGATGATCCAAGACCTGCGGCTGCGCAGCTATTCGCCGCAGACGATTCGGAGTTATACCAAGGCCGTCGAGGATCTCGCCCGCTACTTCGGCAAGTCGCCGGAGCAACTGGGCCCGAAGCAGATTCGCGAGTATCAGCTTGACTTGATCGAGCGGCGTAAGCTGGCCGGTGCGACGTTCGGGGTGCGCACGGCGGGGCTGAAGTTCTTCTACAGCCAGACACTCGAGCGACCCTGGGTTGTCGAACGCATCGCACGGCCCAAGGTCCGGCGTCGCCTACCGGTCGTGCTGAGCCGTGAAGAAGTGACGGCGCTGTTGGACGCCGCGGTGAATCTGAAGCATCGCGCGATCCTCGCGACGCTCTACGGAGCCGGGTTGCGTCTCGACGAAGTGTTGCAACTCGAAGCGGGGGACATTGACTCGCAGCGGATGGTGATCCTGGTGCGCCGCGGCAAAGGAGAGAAGCCACGCCAGGTGATGTTGTCTCCCAAGCTACTGGAGTTGCTGCGTCTGTACTGGCGCTGGGCGAAGCCGAACGAGTTGCTGTTTCCCGGCCGTATCCACGGCGCCCAGCTGCGGCCCTCGGGGGTACGGCAGATCTGCCAAAAGCTTGGTCGCCAGGCAGGCATCCGCAAACCGGTGAGCCCGCACGTGCTGCGGCATTCCTTTGCCACGCACTTGCTGGAAGCGGGGACGGATCTGCGCACCATCCAGGTCTTGCTGGGGCACGTCAGTCTCAAGACGACGGCGCGCTATCTGCATGTCTCGGAATTGCGCCTGCGCACGACGCAGAGCCCACTCGAAGCACTCGAGATTCGCGAAGCGCTCACCGACGACGGGGACCGGCGCCGGCGATGAGCCGGCATCGGCTGGAAGTGGCCGATGTCATTCGCCAACACGAAGGGGAGTTGCTCGAGCGCTGGGGACACCGCCTCTCCGCTCGTCAACGCAAGGCCCTTCGCGACATCGGTTCGTGTCGCAGCGCCGCCCAGGGCGCTCACATCGAACAGTGCGATTCTTGCTCGCAGGAACGGATCGCGTACAACTCGTGCTCGAACCGGCACTGTCCGAAGTGCCAGTCGGCGGCGCGTGACCGCTGGCTGGGGGCACGGGCGCAGGAACTACTTCCGGTGCACTACTGCCATGTTGTGTTCACCGTGCCAGGGGCCCTGGCAATGTTGGCCCTCCAGAATCAGCGACTCTTCTACCGTCTGCTGTTCGAGGCGGCCTCTCAAAGCTTGCAACAACTCGCTCGCGACCCCAAGCGTTTGGGCGCCCAGATCGGCTTCTTCGCCGTATTGCATACCTGGAACCAGATACTGCTGCCTCATCCGCACCTGCACTGCGTCGTACCGGCGGGAGGAATGGCGCTCGACGGCAGCCGATGGATCCGCTGCCGCAAGAAGTTTTTCCTGCCCGTACGGCCTCTGAGCCGCTTGTTTCGCGGCAAGCTCTTAGACGGTTTGCGGCGGGCGTTCGAACACGGCGAGCTGGAACTCGACCGGCAGCTGGCCCCGCTGACGAAGCCCGAACGTTTTCACTCTTGGCTGCGAGAACTGAGAACAACCGAGTGGGTGGTCTACCTCAAGCCGCCCATGGCCGGACCCGAACAAGTGCTCAAGTATCTGGCTCGTTATACCCATCGCGTCGCCATCTCCAACGGTCGCTTGCGGTC
>CBDEGU010000011.1:0-909478 GCA_965238045.1 Bryobacterales bacterium
ACCTTCGCAGCGAAGATCACCCCAAAAGGTTGAGTAGCGAATCCGGCCGCATTAGACTTGCTTCTGTACGCCGAGCCCTAGCGCCACCTGCATCAAATCCGATGAAGCGAATACTGAAAGGATCTATCTCGGTGTTGGCGCTCTACCTCCTCGGCGGCACCTTGCTCGATCAGTTCGTTTTTCCTGAACCTGCACCCGACGCGTCCTACTACCCGCCCGTCGGATACGTTTTCGCCAGCGAGATAGAGGGGTTCGAGCAGCGCATCCTGAAACGCGAGGAAGGATTGTTTTGGCTTGAGGTGACCTTGGACTCCGATGCGCCGGGACCACCCGAACACATCCATACGTCGTTCTCGGAGCGATTCATGGTCGCCGAGGGCACGCTGAGCCTGCTGGTGAACGGTGAAGTTATGGAGCTGGGTCCGTCAGAGTCCTTTCTTGTCGAGCCCGGTACGCCGCACAAACCTTTCAACCAAACGAACCAGCCGGTAGTCGTACGCGGTCCGCTGACCGAGGAGTACGGAATCCCCGAGCCGTTCAGTGTTTTTCTCATACAAGCTTACGGCTTCTTTGACGACGAGCCAACTAATCAGCAGCCTCCCGCGGCGTTGCTTCAGATGTCTCGTTTCAGCCCTGTTTACGATTCGTGGCTGGCCGATCCCCCGGTGCCAGTGCAGCGCCTTCTGTTCCATGCCATCGGGCCGACGGCGCGATTCTTGGGGTATCGGACGTACTATCCGCGCTTCAAACCGGGTGGTGTGGCCAAACAGTTAAGTGACCGCGAGCAGGACTAAGCCCCTTCACACGAGTCACTTAGGGATGCTGCGCGGATCGGTAATGAGAAATCGCCTTCGCACCATCAATCCGCTGCCTGAGGCCACCAGAAGGCCCTCGAACCGGTCGAAAGCAGGCCGAATCAAGGGCCTGGCGGTGCTACGATCGGAAAGCTCAACGGGGTGCTTCGTTCATCAACTGTTGCTAGGAGGAGCTTAAGTGCTTACATTACAAGGGCGTACAGCTGATTTCCGTGTTGGCGACTCCCGCCATCACCAATGTTGGGTGTATGTGCGTTCGTTAGAAGGAGATGCGGGCGAGACAACAACACTCGATGATGGAAGCACCTTCCGAGGGACCAAGCCACCATATCGAGTACTCAGGTGCGGTCTCGCTGCCCATATCTTGGGGCTGTATCAGCCCGTCATGCGTTAACTTGACAATGCCCTCCGGCAGCACGATCTTAGGACGTAATGCCTTCGTTTACCCAAGCACTCTTGAACCCTGTCTCGCCGTAGCTCTCATGCGAGGAGCAAAACTCAACACGGCGTGGGCAAGAAAGAGCGCGACGACGGCCGCCACCAGTAGTGGCAATGCTGTTTGAATGGTCGTCGGGAAGCGGCTTAGGGGACGCGCGGAGAAGCCAAGTGACACCTCGGCAATGTAGGTCGCCATGCCGCCTAGCAGTGCTGCCCTGATGACGGCTCCCCAGTTCTTATGGCACCGGAAGCCGCGCTCTTGCCGTTGAAACTCGCCCCTGATCTTGACGAGGTACCAAGCCAGGTACACCGCGATAAAAGCAGCCGCCGTGGCACAACAGAGCGCCCAGTTGTCGGGGACTCTCGTCCACGGCGTTGGTGCTGGAGGCGGGACATCCAAGCCTGCCAGCGCTCGCAAAACAGCCTGCGCAATGGCCTGCGCGCGATGAGCTCCCAAGTTAATCAACACAACGGCGCCGAGCTCGAGCTCGGGCGCCAGTGCGATGGCGGTGTTTGCGCCCCAGATGTCCCCGGAGTGTTCCAGGACTCGGGTATCCTTGAGCCACCCCGCGCGAGCGGTCACGCTCCAACCCATGTCGTAGAACCGGAGGGGTGAATCGGCCTCGGGCACCAGCAGCAACCCGTCGAAACCGCGATGTCCCTCGAATAGCATCCACCGCGCATACCGCGACATATCGACGGCTGTCGACTTGATCCCAGAGGCACCCCACCAGCCGGAAAAGGGTTCCGAAGTGGGTCGGATCTGCCCCCATCGTTGTTCATGGTAGGCGGACAGACCCCACAGCGCAGCCTGCCCCCGGTCGAGGGTGGTACGCGTCATGCCGAGCGGCTCAAAGACCTCTCGCCGCAGGTAGTCGGGAAACGACTCTCCGGATACAGATTCCACAGTCGCGGCTAGCAGCACGTAGTTGCTATTGGTGTATTCGAACGGCCTGCCGGTAGATCGGCTCACCGCCGCCGGCCGTAGTTTGAGAACAGCCAGCTCTAGCTCGCGTGCGCTGCTGGTCTCGCAACAAGGCAACAATCGGTCGGCTCGGCGAGGCAGGCCACTGGTATGACGAAGCAGGTCGTGAACCGTGATGCCTTCCGCCGCTCGGCCAGCGAGGTCAGGACCAGAAAGATACTTTCTCACTGGGGCTTCTATGTCCAAGATTCCCTCTTGGTGGAGCTTCCAAACGGCCAACGCCGTGAACGACTTGCTCACGGAAGCCAAATCCACAGGAGTTTCCACCGTCATCTCATCGCCACTGGCTAGATTTTTTGTTCCGAACGCCTTCAGGTGAACAGCATCGTCTGCCCGGACTGCTGCCACTGATAGACCGGGAATATCGTTGATTTCCATCTCGGCACGGATATAGTGTTCGATTGCAGGGGGAAGCTCGGTCGGGATGGACCGGTCACTGGCGGGCAAGGGCATCCCACTGAAAACCGCGAGAATCACCCGCAGGGAGGATGTGGGTCCCAGGTGATAACCCAGTCGTTGCGCAAACGCGACTCCGCCCTCGTAGAGCCGCTGGCCGAGCAAACCAGACGTTCTCGTCATCGGCAAGGATAGTGTACCCGGTTGCGCTGCGATGCGACGCGTACGCCATCGGTGCTTCCACCATCAACTGTTGGCGATCCAATCCTAACTCGTGTAGCTGCTAGGATTTAAGACTCAATTTCGGGTGAGCAGTCCTACCGTTGACCCCTCCAGGAGCAATAAGGAGTCTCAGTTGCACAAATGGGGAATGCCCGTTGTTCAGAAAAGCCGCCGCTGGAAGGGTCGTCCGCCACGGCTTCTACCGGACGAAAAGGGGAACGCGTCGTCGATACCGATGCCACACTTGCGGCAAGACCTTCTGCGCCAACACCGGGACGCCTTACCATCGAGTCCAGCATCGCCGCGCGACCTTTGACGAGGTCGCCGCCCTGAGCGTCGAAGGCTTGAACAAGTCCGCCATCGCACGCGTCAAGCGAATCGCCTGGAATACGGTCGATCGCTGGCTCGAACGGGCCGTCGACTCTTGTCATCGATTCAACGATCAAAGCATCACCGGCCCGGCTGTCGAGGCGCTTCAGGCTGAAGAGATTCGTACGATCGTCGGTGGCAAGCAACAGCCCATCGGGGTCTTCGCCTCGATCGACGTCTGGTCTCGGCTCTGGCCTTCGACGGTCGTCGGGAGACGGAGCTACCGAAACACGCTCACCCTCTTTCGAGACGTTGCGAAGCGCATGAATTTCGCACGCTTGCCGCTGATCGCCACGGACGGATTCGAGTTCTACGAAAAAGTCGTGCGGCGCGTCTTGGGGCCAGCCTGTCTCTGCGGCCAGGTGATCAAGACGCGGAGGAACGATCGCGTGGGCAGAGTGGAGCAAAGAATCAGGATCGGCACGGCCTGGCGATGGGAACACGTCTGGCGTGAGTGCGAGGACTCGGCGACACTGAACACGTCGTTCGTCGAACAGCTGAATTCCACGATCCGACAGGGCTCGGCGTATCTTTTTCGGCGGACGCTCTGCTGCGCGCGACGGAGGGAGCGCCTGGAAGCACACCTCGAGCTGTTACGCCGCTATGACAACTTCGTGAGGCCTCACGGGGCGCTGAAATTCGGACGAGAGGTCAGGACACCAGCCATTCAGGCGGGTCTGACGAGGTGGCGGCTAACGTTCAGGGAGATCTTCTCGTCGAGGATCGTTTTGCTGGCGTGGGAGAAGGTCAAGTCGGTGTTCGCCCACTTCACGATCTTGGTCAATGTCGACGATAGGCGAGTGAAACTGGCGGTGTAGCAACACTCGATGGCGGAAGCACCCGCCCGTATGAGGTCGCGTATTCCGTGGCCGTACCAGAAGCATGAGAAGCGGCGCGGCAGCCAGGGTCAGCAAGGCGCGGCGGCGATTAAGGAATCTCACAGAGCCTCCCCCTTGGAAAACCAGACGGATATTTCAAGGCTCCACCCGATAGCGCTCGATGAACGACTGGTCGAACTCCAGTCCGAGACCCGGTTTCTCCGTCATGACAACCTCGCCCTTTTCGATCCGGAAAGGCGGGTCATAGAGTTTCGACCAAACTTGATAAGGCTCCGAGCTCGGGCAGGCCGGAATCATGAGCGCGTTGGGAACAGCCGCCACCAAATGGCAGTTCAAGTCCGGGTACTGGGCTCCATGCGGCACGATCTGAACATGGTAGGCCTGGGCAAGAGCCGCGATGCGCGTCAAGCCGGTGTACCCGCCCCCGATGAGAATGTCGCTCTGGACAACCTCGAGACCGCCTTCGGTGATGAGCCGGCGTACGCCCGCAAGGGTCCCTTCTCCTTCCCCACCGGCCAATAGGGCGTCAGTGGCTTCACCAACCATCCGCAGGTAGTCGTGCTCGGCGTCCCGCCGGACAGGTTCTTCGATTAGATACAGCCGATAGGGCGCCCAGCGCCGCGCCATCTCCGCGGCGCCTTGGCCGTCCCACATGCGCCACACGTCGACCATCAGATGGACATCCGGCCCCAGCTTTTCCCGCGAAAGGCGCACCTTGTCGAACGCGATTTGCTTGTCGGGCGAGGTCAGATGGAACTTCACATAGCGAAAGCCCAGATCGGCATGCTTCCGCACGAGGTCGGACATCTCATCCGGAGTCTGCTCGTAGTAGCCGATGCCATCGGCATAAACCGTCACACGGTCCCGATAGCCTCCCAACAGGCGCCAGACGGGCTGACCAGTGGCTTTGCCGTAGAGATCCCACAACGCGATGTCAACCGCGCCGATGGAAGACATGGCGCCGGCTCCGGGTCCGCGAAAACGCCAGACCTTGTCATACATCTCTTGCCACAGTAGGGCGATCCGGCGCGAGTCACGCCCGACGAGGAGAGGGGTCAACTCTTCTTCAATGATTCGTCGGCTACCGCCCCTGCTGATGCCGACGAGGCCGTTGCTGGCATGAATCCGGAGCAGGAGCCAATCACGGCTTTTACCTTGCCCTGGGGGACCCCAGGGGTGTCGGATCGTGATTGTTTCGATGCGGATGATCTTGACCGGGTCCACTGTTGGTTCGGCGGTCGTCGCCATTGAAAGAAAAAGGAAACCTACTGCCGCGATCGTCGGCCTCAGCAGTCTCGAATTTGGAGAACTTCTCATGCTTTACCCTCGCTCTGTCGAGCTGTATAGCAAAACCGAGGCCCCTCGATCGCGCCGGAATACGCTTCCAGAGCTTCGGCGATTTGTGACCGATATGTAGATCCTCTTTCAAAAGCAACGGCTCTCGCTCGATACGCCCGTCGAGTGCTCCCCTGGCATGGTTAAGTTAACACAGGTCGCCGACAATTGACTGATGGGATCCGTGTGTCGACGTCACCGCTTTCCCACCCGAAATCATCAGCCACGCCGTTTGGCTTGTACCATCGAGGATGTCCGATAGTTCGTAGAAAGTAGCGACTTTCCGTTCCGAGCCGTTAGGCTCGGAGTGAGTGTTTTGTTCTTACAAAAAGGAGAGTCACTATGAAGAAACGATACCAGATCGACCGCGAACAAGCCGTTCGCCGATTCCACAAGCAAGCAGAAAAAAGCGAGCAAGAACTGCAGCTGCACTTGCCGCTCAAGCAGGTCGCCGCTGCCCTGCAAGACGGCGTCGGCCAGTTGATGCGCCAAGCAGGCTTGGAGTGGATGCAGCTCATCATGGACCAGGAGGTCCACGATCTCGCCGGCGAACGATACCAACGGCGCGAAACCCAACAGCCCTTCCGCTGGGGCCACGAGAAAGGCTTCCTCGTTGTCGATGGGCAGAAGGTCCCGATCCAACGTCCGCAACTGCGCAGCGAGAAAGGCCGGGCTCGCTGGAGGGCGAGGATCGTTGCGCGGGAGCAGAACTTCGACCTATACTCATGGCGCGAGCACAGCCAAACCGAGGCGACGGATGCGAAGAAGAGCGGCCATTCCAGTAATTCTTTTTACCCCGTGGACTTTGGCTCAGCAAAGGACCCTTCGTGTGTCCATGATTCCAGTCACTGGTGAAGGGAGCAAGTACTGGCCGCGGTGGCGTGGTCCTTCGGGGCAGGGGCTGGTCGAAGGCTCCGGGTATCCGGACACGTGGTCGGACAACGAAAATATTCTCTGGAAAACGGACCTGCCCGGCGCCGGAAATTCCTCACCCGTGGTGTGGGGGGATCGCATCTTCCTCACCACGGCCCACGACTCGGCGCGGCGATCGATCCTGTGTCTGAGCCGCCGGAACGGGAAGTTGATCTGGGAGACCTTCGCCCCCGACGCAGCCCCGGAACATGTGAATCGTAAGAACGGTCTTGCTTCATCCACGCCGGCCACTGATGGTGAACGAGTGTATGTGTTCCTTGGAAACCAGGGACTGATGGCCGTGGACCTTAACGGCAGCGTCGTTTGGACTCGCGACCTCGGGCCCATGGAGAACTATCACGGTCCAGCATGCTCACCGCTCCTATACGGGGAAATGGTGATTCTATTCCTGGACCAGCGAGGCACGAGGCGCGAGGGAAGGGCGGTGCAAGGGTTCGTTGCGGCCTTCAACCGGAAAAATGGCGAGACGGTCTGGTGGACCAAACGCTCGGAGACCGTCGGCTGGGGAACGCCCGTGGCGATCCGCGCGGGGGATCGGGACGAGATCATCGTCCACAGCCAGCACCGGGTGTACAGCTATGATCCCGTGACTGGCAAGGAACTGTGGCGTTGCAGCGGTCCCACCTCTGAGGTGACGCCCACACCGGTAGCCGGACACGGGCTGCTGTTCTGCAGCTCGGGACGCGCCGGCCCCACCCTCGCCATCCGCCCCGGCGGCTCGGGCGATGTGACCGACACGCACGTTGCATGGCGCACAATACGCGGCTCGCCCTTCATTCCCTCGCCTCTCCTTTATGGGGATTATCTGTACATTGTTAACGACATGGTGAGCATCGCCACGTGCTTCGAAGCGAGAACCGGCAAAACGATGTGGCAGCAACGGCTTGGTCCTGCGATGCGAGAGAGCTTCTCGGCTTCACCGGTGGCAGTGGAGGGGAAGATCTTCTTCACGAACGACGTGGGCGAGACGTTTGTTCTGAAAGCCGGTCCGGAGTTCCAACTGCTGCACGTGAACCGGCTTAACGAGCAGACCCTGGCTTCGCCGGCTCTGGTCGGCAGCCGCTGGTACATCCGTACGAGTCAGAAGTTGCTGGCCATCGGCATCTAGCGGGTGTGGCCACCAGAACGAGGACGGGTACAGCGGCAGTGCTCGTTGGTCGCTGGGCGGAAGAACTCAGAGAGAAGATCCTCGAAAAGAGTGATGACGACCCGTCGCAAGTGAATGGCCGTATTACGAGTCGGGCAGGAGCATCGGCTTGGCTCCAGGGCCCTGGAGGCGAACTTCCATCTCGCCCTCGTCGAGCCACGGCGCTCGTATTGTCCCAAAACTCGATCGTGATGTGAGTGACTTGGTAACTACGAGTTGCAGTTAGTGGGCGGGAGGCGCCGAGGTTGGTTTTTGGGATGCATTCATGCTAGCTTGTGTCTCCATGCAGCCTCTGGACCCACTCCGGTTCGTGCTGATCGGCCTGGCCGCTGGGAGACGCCTGAAACTCATTTCGACGACGGGAAATAGCAGGCTAAGCTCGCTCTTCCAGGCCGCGCCGCCACCAGAAATAAATCGGTAGGCCACTCGCGATGAGCCCCAGTCCAGCAAGCGATGGAAGAGGCTTGGTGAGTAGAGTATTCGCAACCAGCCAGACGGACACGATAGCGAAGAGAAGAGGCGTCACCGGGTAGCCCCACATGCGATACGGCCGCTCCCATTCCGGCCGCTTGATGCGAAGAACAATCACCCCCACCACGGTAAGGCCATAGAAGATCCAGGCGGCGAACATCGCGAACGACAACAGGCCGACATACGAGCCACTCAGCGCGAGAATCGCCGCCCACACACCCTGCAACAGAACCGCCAGAGCCGGGGTTTCAAAACGCGGATGCACTTCGGCAAACTGGCGGAAGAACAGCCCGTCCCGCGCCGTTGCAAAGTAAACCCGCGGGCCGGTCAGAATGCCTGCGTTGAGCGCGCCAAGAATCGAGATGAGGATCGTCGCGGAGATAATCGTCCCTCCGGCAGACCCAAAGACCCGCTCCGCCACCACCGCCGCGACGCGGTCTGTCGCTGCGATCTCTTCCACCGTCAGGACGTTCATGTAGGCAGCGTTCGCCAGCATGTAGAGAAGAATCACCGCGCCGACACCGGCGCCGAGACCGATCGGAAGGTTGCGGTGGGGGTCCTTGATTTCTCCCCCGACAAAGCCGGCTTGAAACCAGCCGTTGTAAGCCCACAAGCAAGCGATCATCGCTACGCCAATCTCGCTCAAGCCAAAGCCGGAGGGAACCGTGGCCGTTTCCACCGCCGACTGTGCCCGATCCCCAAGCGCCGCCCCTGCGACGAGCACTAGGCCGGCGACTTTGAGAATAGTCGTGGCGTTCTGTACAAGCGCGCCGCCGATCAGAGTCCGGTAGTTCAAACCCGTCAGCAGCAGAATGACCCCGGCGGCACTCAGGCGCTCGAGCAGGGGTGAAAGCGGTACGAAGTAGCCAAGGTAGATGGAAAAACCCACAGCTAAGGTCGCCGTGCCGCCCGACCGCACTACTAGCAGCAACACCCAACTGAACAGAAAGCCCCACAGAGGGGAGTAGGCCTCGCGCAGATAGACGTACTGTCCGCCCGAGTGTGGCAGCATCGCCCCCAGTTCGGCGAACGCCAAAGCGCCGCAAAGCGAGAGCACGCCGGCCGCCAGCCAGATGCCCAACATCCACTGCCCCGATGGCAGCTCACGAGCGATCGATCCGGGGACAATGAAGACGCCCGAGCCGATAATCGTACCGACGACGATCGCCACCGAGTCCCACAACCCCAGCCGTCGCGAGAGTTCCCGGGAGTTCATGGGACTAGGATAGACGAACCGTCCTCGGGGCGTGGGCGATCTCGTTAAGGGTTTTCTTCGCGTTCAGTGCCAGGAGTACCGCGTTAGGATGTTCTCACCGGCTACACTCAGCTGTGAACCGCAGTGGCCGACTCAGTTTTGGCCGATTCTGGCGAGTGGCATTGTCAAGTTAATGAGTCCGAGGCGGTTTTGCCCTGAAGCGCGGCGTTGTTGCACGAATCAATTCCGGCGCGAATTATGCCGTTTTTCCAGCCGTCGTTCACACGCCACCGCGTGGCGTTGGTGCATGAATCCGCCTCGGCTGAGATTGTCCCGAATCTAGTTGAAGGTGGAAGGGCGGCGGTTCTCAAGCCCGGTTCTCTGAGAGAATCGAGCAAACCTTTCACCACAAAGGAGAACCGCCGTGAAGAAACGATATCACATTCTGGATTCCGCGAAGCAACAGCCAGTCAGCCCCAACGACCTCACCCGCCTGCTCAGCCAAAACTCCCAACTCATGCTGCCCTTGGTTGAACTGGTCGAGCAGTGCCGCGGAGCCGTCGACGAGGTTATCGACGTCACCGGCCGCGCCGCCATTCAAGCCGTGCTGGAACTGTCGGCGCAGCAAGTTACCGGTGGAAAACTTTCCCAGCCCGGCAAGAAGCGCCGCGGCGATGTGGTCCGCTGGGGCCGCCAGCCCGGTCGCGTCAAGCTCAGCAACCGCAAACTGCGCGTCAGCAAACCCAGACTGCGCAAACGCTCCGGCGGCGAGGTCAAAGTGCCCGCTTACGAAGCGATGCAGGACGACGAACGCCTCGGCGCGCGCATGCTCGACATTCTGATGAAGGGCGTCTCGACGCGCAACTATGCCGGGGTGATTGGCGCAATGGCCGGCACGGCCGGGGTGTCGAAATCCGCCGTCAGCCGGGAGGCAGTCGAGGCCGCCGAAAAGAGCATCGACGAAGTGCTCACGCGGCGCCTGGATGAGTTGGATCTGCTGGTGATCTACGTGGACGGTTTGATCTTCGCAGATCATGTAGTGCTTGCAGCGGTGGGCGTAGACCGTCAGGGCAACAAACATGTGCTGGGATTGCAGCACGCCGCCACTGAGAGCACAGCCGCCGCCGAAGACTTGCTGAGGGGCATGGTCGAGCGGGGAGTATCGACGGAGAAAAACAGGCTCTTCGTGCTCGATGGATCGAAGGCCCTGCGGGCGGCGGTGCGCCGCGTCTTCGGCAAAGTTCCGGTGCAGCGCTGCCGCGCTCACAAGCTGCGCAATGTCGTCGAGCGGCTGCCTAAGGCCGAGCGCGATCAGGCCAAAGCGGCGATCCGGGCCGCCTGGCGGCTGGGAGCCCAAGATGGACAAGCGCGGCTGGAGAAGCTAGCCCAGTGGTACGAGGGTGACTGGCCCGAGGCGGCGGTGAGTTTGCGCGAAGGCATGGAGGAGTGTTTCACCATCAACCGCCTGGGTGCGCCGCCGTCGCTGCATCGCTGCCTGGCGACGACGAACATCGTCGAGTCTCCTAACGCCGGGGTGCGGCGGAGAACGCGGCGAGTGACCCGCTGGAAGGACGCGGCCATGGTGTGTCGCTGGGCCACGGCTGCATTCCTCGATACCGAGAAAAGCTTCCGCAAGATCATGGGTTACAAGGATCTGTGGATGCTCGACGCCATCCTCAATCCGGCCAAGGCCACAGCAGCAAAGGCTGCCTAGTACAATGCTCTTTTACGCCGCCGCCCTACAAACCCTCAACTACGATTGGGACACTCTCCCTCGGCTCCCACGCTAGCATCAGCGCGCAGTCCCGATCCATCATGGGGATCGGGGGGAAACGTCATGGCCGCAAGGAAGTCGAGCCGAGTCAACCGCAAGTACAAGACGAAGTACAGAATCCGGAACTGGAGCGAGTACGAGCGTGGTCTCAGGTGTTCCTATCGTAAATTACGTCCGCATTGAAAACATTGAAGTTAGCGGAGAACGCTGCGAGGCCCGACTCGCCCTTCATCGGGCTGGCATTTCAGGTCGGATGAGATCGCGGTCGGGCCGAAGAGGCCAGTGGGGCTGAAGAGGACTGTAGATAAAATTGTAGCTGTTCAAAGCACCCTGAAACCACAAGTTTCAACAAGTTTCAACACGCACACCGCAAGTCGTTGAAATCTAAGTAGTTGAAAATAGGTGAGTTCAGGGTGGCATTGGAATCTGTCTTCTAAGCAGAGGGTCTGTGATGAACATCACATTGTAAGCTCTTTAGAGTCAACAACTTGAAAATCTGGGTTGTTGAAACTTGTTGAACCTTGAGGATTCTTTAGCTACAGAATCGACTACAGTCCCACACCAGCTCAAACGGAGGCTTCCCATAGACATTGAAAACAAATCAGATAGCCGAGCGGGAGAGGCGCCCAACCATCTGCTTTCGGGCCAGATGGTCTCATGGGCAGCTAGAGCCGGGTCATAGTCGATGGGGACCATCTGCCGCTCGGCGCTGATGGACAGTGGCGCACTGCATCGCTTTTCTGAAGTCCTTGACGGGAACGCTTCAGAAAGGTCTCTAGAGGCTCCGCGCCACGTGCGCTGTGCGATCATAAACCTGCAGCGGCGTCCGACTCTCGGATCGTAACGCGACGACCGCTCCATTGTCATAAACGCAGCCAAGGAGAATCGCATGCTGAGACGAAGCTTCCTGGCGCTCGCTGCTGCGGCGCCGGCATGGGGGAAGATCAAGACCCGAGGAGCGCGCGTCGAGAAGGCCTTCGACTCGCCCGGCCCGAAACCCAACGGACTGCAAGCAACCGATGAAGGTTTGTGGATCCTAGACCAGGGCAACAACCACGCTTATCTGGTGAGCTTCGAGAACGGCAAGGTGCTGCGCGACCTCCATACCGGCTCGGACCGGGGCAGCGGCATCACCTTCGACGGCCAAGCGATCTGGATCGGCTCCACCTACAACCGCAAGATCATCCGGTCCGACGCCAAGACCGGAGGAACGCTGGCCGAGTTCTACACCCCCGGTGCAGGGGTGATCTACCAGATGCCGAACGACGCTCCGGGGCGCAGCAGTCCGCTCGCGCCGCCGCCAGTAGCTGCCCGTCCGGCGCGGAGCCGCGGACTGAGCTCGGCGCCTCGGATGGGAACCGGCGCGCACGGGCTCGAATGGCGAGAGGCCAGGCTCTGGGCCGCCGTGCCGCCCTCGCGAATGATCTATCGCATCGAGCCGGAGTCGTGGGTGGTCGAGCGTCAGTTCCCGACGGCGGGCAACCGCCCGCACGGAATCGGCTGGGAAGGTCGCTGGCTGTGGTGCACCGACAGCAACTTGAACGCCTTCTTCAAGCACGATCCAGACTCGGGTGAGATTGTCGAGAAGATTCAGCTCGCGGATTCCGACCCGCTGCCGCACGGCATGTCCATTCGCGAAGGGACGATGTGGTACTGCGATGACGTCGGCATCGTTTGCCGCCTCAAGATGTAGCCGCGTTCGAGGGCACGGGCTGCTGCGCCCGACGGGAGAATATGCCGCGAGGCAGGCGGCACCAGGAGAGGAACCTCCGGTGGGATCGCTTTTCGATTGCGACTTGGGGAAATCCAAGCGTCCAAGATTACCGATTTCTAGCGCCTCGATCCTCGGACGCAACCCTCTGACAGACAACAACTTGAGACCCGATCGAGTTTTTGGACACAACGGGAAACGGAGCCACGGATTCTGCTAAACGGGCACGAAGGGGGAAACCCCGGACACGGCCAAGCGAGCCTCCTGATGGGCCACCGCGCCAGTTCCCGACCCTACCACCCTTGTATTCTCAGAAACCTGCTAACCGGGTTTCGGCGTCGCCGAACTCCGCGAGTTCGACGCCCATCCGATCCATGATTCCCAAGTACAGGCTGCACAACTTGCGGTTGTCGTCGCCAGACTCGAAATAGTCGAGCACCCTGCCGGTTTCCAGCTTGCCCCCCAGGCCGCCGATGGTGACCACCGGCACCTTCTTGTTGTCGTGCTTCGTTCCGGACCACATGTTCGACAAGAACAGC
This sequence comes from Bryobacterales bacterium, assembly GCA_965238045.1. GTDB lineage: Bacteria > Acidobacteriota > Terriglobia > Bryobacterales > UBA6623 > CBDEGU01. Next base: position 13,170 of record CBDEGU010000011.1, read on the forward strand.
AGACAGCTGTTGTCCAACACGGTGCTCTCCCCTTCCGGCATGGCGTCCAGGCGCTGGGCCAGATAGGCCAGCTGGCTTACTTGGAAGTGCACTATCTTTTGATAGTCCTCCTCGGTGTCGTAATGGGAGGCACCGTGATGCTGCTTGCTCACGCCGAGGAACGGATAGTAGAGCGCGGACAGGTCGCGGGCCACGAGCAGCGAGGCCACGCGCGTCTTGTCGGTCTGAAACCCGAGGGCGACGATGTCGCACATCAGGCGAATGTGATCGCGGATATCTTCGGGCAGGCCATCCTGCGGACGCTCCATCGCGAACAGCGGGCGCCCCGCGTCGCGGGCCCGATCTTCGGCCTTGTCCTTATCCGTGCGCATCCGCTCAATGCTGCGTTCGACGTCGCGGACGCTGGCGAGATACTCTTCCAGCTTGAGTTTGTCAGTGGAACTGATCTTCCCGCTCAGCGCCACGGCATGATCCTTCACGCGGTCGAGCACGCTCTTGTTGCGCAGTCTGCCTCCGTTCTCAAACAGGCTGTCGAAGGCCAACGAGGGATACATCTCGTTGGGCACCGGCGACGCGGAACTCCGCCACGAAATATGCGAGCTGTAGGCGTTGGAAAAGTTCGTTTCATGGAACCCGGTCATGGCCCGCTCACAGGCCAGCACCATGCTGGGCTGCAGCGTCTCCTGCCCGATATGGTTGGCCAGCACCTGGTCCATGGTGATGCCGCCTTGGATGATCGAACCTTTGCGGATCGGCACGCCCGACAACATGTTGCCGGTCATCGCCGGATGAATCCCCTGCCCGGTGGCCGTCTTGTTGAACAGGCCGTCAATGACGTTGATCTTCGCCTTGAGCGGTTCCAGCGGCGCCAGCGATTCGCTCAGTTCCATCCCGGCGCCCGCCCCTTTGGCCCACCAACGGCCGGGACTGATGCCCGTGCCCATGAACAGCACGGCAAAGCGCTGGGGCTGCCCGGCGGTGGTGGCCGCCGAGGCGGAACGGATGCCGAAACCCGATAGCGACTCCAGCCACGGCAAGGCCATCGTCACGCCGGCGCCGCGGAGAAAGGTACGTCGGGATAACGCTTTTTCGCTATGTCGGCGCGCCTGCTGGTGCGGGTTCATCATACTCACCTCTTATTGGCCATCCGTCGCATTGGCCGTTAGTTGCTCGCGGCCGCGCTTGTTGAGGAACTGGCGACTCGTAACGATGCTCTCAATCACAGTTTCAAAACGGCGACCGTCGCCGGCGAGCTTGCGGCCTGTCTCCTGAATCAGGAGGTCGTCGGAGAGCGCCAGGCTGCGTCCCAAGGCATAGGCCAACATTTTGCGAGAAAAGCCATCCACGAAATCGTCTTCGCGGTGGTCGCGAATGTACCGCCGAAGTCCCAGCAATCCCTCTCCTTCGATGCCTCCCGGGAAGGTGGCGCGAGCATCGGCCGTGCGCCCGCCCCGGTCGTAGGTTCGGCGTTGGCCGACCGGGCCGTACGTTTCGAACGCCAATCCGAAAGAGTCGAATCGCGCGTGACAGGAGGCGCAACTCGGGTTGGCCCGGTGTTGCTCCAGCATTCGGCGCAACGGCAGGTCCATCTTGGCCTCATCCGCCGGCAACTCGGGGACCAACGGCGGAGGAGGAGGGATTTGTTCACTCAGTATGTTCTTCGCCACCCAGTAGCCGCGCTTCACTGGGCTGGTCCGCAGACCCGGCGCGTTCTTTGTCAAAAACGCGGCCATGGGCAGGAGGCCGCCCCGGCCGTAGCGGCCGGCGCCGCGGAAGCGAACCCAAGCGCTCTCATCGCCCCCTACCCGCATGCCGTAATGACGGGCCAGAACAGGGTTCACAAACGTGTCGCGGGCGTAGAGGAAGTCGAGGATCGAACGGTTGTGTTGAAACACGTCTAAGAGGAAGCGAACCGGCTCCTCGAACATCGCATCTCTCAATTCGTCGCTGAATGCGGGAAAGTGCTCGCGGTCCACGGTGCCGATCTGCTGGAAATCGCGGAAGTCCAGCCAGTTGCCCCCGAATTCGACCGCCAGCGCCCGGATGCGCGGGTCTTGCAGCATCCGCCGCGCCTGGGCTTTGATGACTTCCGGCTCGTGCAGGTCGCCCGCGGCGGCGTGCTGTAACAACTCCTCGTCGGGCATGCTCGACCACAGGAAATAACTGAGCCGGCTGGCCAGATCGAAATCCGATAGCGGCTGAACTCCGCCGCCGGGTTCGACCAAGTCGACGCGGTAGGAGAACTTCGGAGACGTCAGCACCAGAACGATCGCCTCGCGGATCGCCTCCTCATGGTCCAGGTCATAGCGCTCCCGGACTTCGCGATAAAACGCCAGCAAATCTTCGCGATCCGCCGGCGACAATGGCCGCCGATAGGCGCGGGCGGCGAAATCCAGCAGCGACCGCAAGTGACTCGGCTCAGCGCCGGGACGGGCTTGCTGGACCCAGCGGATGCCCTCGCTGGCGGCGCCGAAGAAGTCTTCGACCGCTTGGATCGCCGCGTCGTTGCCGTCCTTGGCGATTTCCAGGTATTCGGCTTCGAGTTGCCTAATCCTTGCTTCCGAGATGATCTCCTCCACCTCGATCTCTCGGACCTCGGGCTCGCCGTCTTTGAAGTCGTCTCGCGTTCCACGAGTCCCCAGCGTGGCGAATTCGACGTAGGTGCGGATATTGACGGAAGCGACGAAATCCATCTCCCGCCACATCTCGTCCAAGGCCGCCTGCTGCTCCTCGTCCAGCAGCAACTCATAGAGCGGCTGGTCGTCGCGGAAGTAACCCATGACGTTGTGGAAGCCCGCGCTCAGATAGCGGCCTTGATCCTTGCCCGTCCGGAAATAGTTTCGGCCGCGCGACTCCTTGTAGAACATGTCGGGAAAGACGCTGCAAAACCGGCCCCACGCCGCTTCGTAGCGTGCGCGCTGGCCGGCCGGAACGAAGAGATCCGGATCGCCGGCCTCATTTTCGACCAGGATCGTCTTGCCTGGACCGAACGCATTGTCCCATTCGGGCTCGACCACGTCGTCCTGATTGAACAGCGGCTCGCCCTCGACCTGTAGCTGCCTGGGATCGAACTTCCGGCGATGCGTCGCGTATTGCGTATTTTTCCAAATCAATAACGGCTGCCAGGCCGTACCGATGGGACCCGCCGTAATGTTGATAAACCGCGGCTCCACCTTCTTGCGCACGTTGGCGATGTAGGATTGCATCTCCTCACAGCCGGCTCGCGCCACGTTCGGGTGATCCGCCTGCGGCTCGGGCAAGGCTCGCCACATCGCTTGCAGCTTCACCAGCGGGCCGACCTCTTCCGCGCTCTCAAGGGTCGACCAGACTGTCTCCAGATACTTGGCGCTGACGCCGTATTGCCGGGCGAGATCGGCCAGCGTGGCGTTGGGCTGCCCGAGCGCCGCCCGATGCCGGAAGCGCCAGGCGGTTTGAAAATAATCGGCGTATTCGATGTTCTGCTCGTGATAGAAATCGATGATCTGATGCACAGTGAACTTGTCACGGTCGGTCTCGGCCAGCATCGGATGCGGCGCGAAGGCGAATCCCTCCTCCTTCAAGTACATGTGGCTGGCCACTTCACGCGCCGCCGCCAGATATTTTTTCAGGAGGGTGGGCGACATCATCAGCGTTTCGCCGGAGTTGTCAAAGCCCGCCGTGTTGGCCGGATCGACAGGAAACTCGCGGGTAGGACGGATGTCGACGCCCGTTAGATCGCGGACCGTGTAGTTGTACTCGGCGTTGCTGAGGCGCCGCGCCAGCACGACGCCTGGGTCGCCGGCATTGCGGCGCGTTTCGTGTTCGCGGACGGCATGGAACCAATCGACGGCAGCGCGCCGCTCCTGCGGCGTCGGATACCGCGCTCCCTCAGGCGGCATGTCCTCCGCTTCGAGACGCTCCAGCATTTGGCTCCAACGACGGCCGTCCTGCATTAAGGCAGCCATCGTCGTGAACCCGCTCAGATCCATCTGCGCCGCGGGCCCCTGCTGGCCGTGGCAACTGATGCAATACGTCTCGAGGAAAGGTCGGACGGTTCGGGTAAACTCGGCCTCCAACTCGGCGCGTCTGGCCTGTTGGCCCCGCACGACGCTGAGAACCGCCGTTGCCGCCAGGATTAAGAAAAAGCCCGCCCAACGGGTAGTCAATTCGATCCGGTCAGTCCGCCTCCGCATTGCCCGTTCCGTACTCGATTGTCGGACAGCGGCGACCTGGCGTCAACTGATTCAACCCGTTGCGGTTGGCGAGGCATTGTCAAGTTAACAACGCGAAGGCGGTTTTGCCCCAGAGATCGTCCGAGGTTTCTCCTTTTCAACAGGCACAAGTCGCTGTCTTCCAGTCCGTGAACGCTCGCTTTCTCAGAAGTCGATGATGGACCGCTTTGAGATGATAACGTCCAACTCGGAACAGGTTGTGAATGGGACCGTGGACCGAGAAAAAGTGTTGGAGTTGTGCCGCTGACTTGAATCGACGCATCTGGCGTTCCTGCTCCCTGGTGTGCTGGTGGGAGACTTCAGCTCGGTTGCTTTCGTACTGGCCGGTTCGATGGGTGACTGATGGGAAGACCTCTCGGTGGGCGGCCACATAGCTTCGAAGCTTGTCGGTAACGAGTGGCGCTGTTGCACGATTCAATCCCGGCGCGAGTTGGGCTGCTTTCTGAACCTCTCATTCACAACACCACGGCGTAGGACTTCGGCCTCCCGAGCTCGGCCATCCGGTTCAGGATGTGACACCCGATCGTGGCCTCTCTCCTTTGCGCCGTGCTGTTCCTCGCCTTCAGGTTGCCCCCGAGCATTGACTTATACCGGAAGAACCCGTTTTCACCCCGCGCCTGCTGTCGGTAGCCCGACTCCTTCTGCCACTCTCGTCGTCCAACCTTATGAATCCTCTGAAGAGCCGCTTCTCGCTGCCGCCACGGTCCGTCCGTGGGCCCCGCCGACGCCGCACAGCGACGAGGAGGGATCACGATCACGACCTCCTCTGTACCGCCCGCGCCGACCCGATCGTAGATCGACCTGTGGTCGTAGGCCCCGTCTGCCGTGAAACGCCGGATTGGATCCTCGATCTGGTCGAGCAGATCCGGGATGGTGGAGGCGTCGTCCCCACTGCTCGCGGTCAGTTCGGTCGCCACAATGGACCCCTCGTCATCCACTCCGATGTGTAGCTTTCGCCAGTCCGTGCGTTTCTTCGATACCTTGTTGTACTTGTGCGCGTTCCATTCGCCGCAACGCAAGATCTTGAGCCCTGTGGAATCGACGATCAGGTGGATCGGGCCGTCGTGGACTCGGGTCAGGGGCGGCACCTGAACGATTTGGTTCCGGCGCGAGAGAGTGGTGTGGTCCGGGGCCTTGAGGTCGAGACCCATCAGGCGGAGTAGCGAGTCCAGGAAACCCTCGGTCTGGCGTAGCGGTAGGCGGAAGACGAGCCGCAGGGTCAATGCGGTCAAGATCGCAAGGTTCGAGTAGCGTCGCTGGCCTCCGCGCAGACCGTTCTTCGGTGGTGTCCAGGCGGCGATCGCCTCCTTGCTCAGCCAGATCGTGACGTCGCCGCGGTTCCTGAGACCATGCTCGTACTCGCTCCAGTTCCGGATTCTGTACTTCGTCTTGTGCTTGCGGTTGACTCAGCTCGACTTCCTTGCGGCCATGACGTTTCCCCCCGATCCCCATGATGGATCGGGACTGCGCGCTGATGCTAGCGTGGGAGCCGAGGCGGATTCATGCACCAACGCCGTGCGGAAGCCGAAGGCGCGATGGCTGACCAGCTTGATCTTGTTGTTCATCCCTTCCACGGCGCCGTTGGATAAGCGCAGCCGGGTCCATGCCAGCACCCCGTCGAGATGCGAGCGCAGCATCTTCACCAGCTTCTTGAACGGCTCCAGCCGCGAGCGCATCGCCGAGTGCATCCAGCGCTCCAGATGCTCGCGCGCCCGTTTGGGCTGCTGGTAGTCAAAGAACAACTGCAAGGATTCTTTCAAGTAATAAGCCCGCGTGATCGGCGTGTTCCAGCTTACCAGCGTCGATAGTCGCTCCTTTTGGTCCGGCCTCAGGTTCCAGGGATTTTTCAGCAGCAAATAGCGCGTGCGTTTGAATTTCACTTTTTCCTTTCCACTAAGGTGGCGCATCTGGGACCGCCGCACTTCGTCAACGGCGCGGTTGAGATGTTGCACCAGATGGAAACGGTCGAACAACACTTGGGCCCGCGGTGCGTTCTCGCGCACCGCCTTGGCATAGGGAGCCCACATGTCCATCAGCACCACCTGAATAGTCTGGCAGCGCCCGCGGCCCAGTTCACAGAAGAACTTCCGCAGCGTCGGTTCGCTGCGGTCTTCGCCCACCCACAGCAGCGTGCGCCGCTCCAGATCGTAGACCACCGTGAGGTAGCGATGCCCCTTGCGGCGGCTGACCTCGTCGATGCCAATCCAATGCAGCGGCTTGCGCCGCCGCCGAGCCAGCCCATAGGCGACCGCGCGTTGGACGATGGCCGCCACGGTTTTCCAGTTCAAATCGAAGTGATGGGCGGCTTCGCGCCAACTCAGATGCTTCGTCAGGGCCGCCACCGATGCGGCCAGCGCGCAGCTCACCCGCGCCCACGGCTCGGCCCAGGGCAACGCTTCGGTGCGCACTCCGCAACGCTCGCAGCGGACCCGCCGAGGCCGGTAGCGCAGTACAAGCCGCGCCTTCCTCAACGGCAGGTCGCGCCACGAACGTTGCTTCACCGCGCGGCTGTGCACCCGCCGGCAACTCCGCCCGCAGCGGCTGCAGCGCAACCTCCTGGAACCTAGCCGTTCGATTTGCACGACCATCTCGGTGTCGCTTTCCTCGATGGCGGTGACCGTATGGGCTTTCAATCGCAGTTGTTTTCTGATAAAAGTTTGTAACAGCACCTCGTTTCGAGCCTCCTTTCGTTGTTGCCATGGTTGACACAACGAAGGATAGCCCAGCCGGGGTGCTGCCCTCCTTCCCAGCTCTCGCAAACGCTTCGGTTCCAAGCCCTTCCGCCAGCTTCACACTTTTGGGAGAGGAGCCAACATGTTAAAGTTTTTCCCTAACCTCAGATCCAAGCAGATGATTGCATCAGGACCAGCGGCTCCCGGTTCAGCGTCGGACCAGTGCTGCGATCGTGGTCCAGCGCCACCAGCGGGTAATGTAGATCCAGGGGGCACTCGACCAAGGCAGCCCCCATCCTTTTTCAATCCCTGGCCAATTCGATTTGATCCATCGATCGAGTTAGCCTGTCCGCTTTAGGAGAACGGGCCCACGTCACGAGTGTCACGCGAATCACGCGATTTTTCCTATTTGTTTTATTTCCTCTGCAATCCCGACAAAAGTAGAAGGGGCGCGTGATTCGCGTGACAAGCATGACTCCAAAGGATCGACGCCCAGGGGGCGCAACCGCGCGGGCGCGGGCCCGCAGTATGCGTTATTGTGGTTTGAGGTCCGATGACAGGGAACCCGAGAGACGACCGAACGTGAAAGGAGAATAGCAATGGGCAAAGACACGGACTCTGCGAAAACGGTTATTGAGGCCAGTCCCAATGGTCCCTATGTCGTGGCCAATCCGCCGCCGTTTGGCAATTCCAAGGGCGAAGAGCTTCCTACAAGACAGGTGACGGCGCTGTGCCGCTGCGGCGGCTCGTCCAATAAGCCGTTCTGCGACGGTACGCACACAAAGATCGGGTTCTCCGGCGAGCGGGTGAGCGACGGGGCGACTGACAGACAGGACCGCTACGAAGGGTCGCGCCTCACGATCAACGACAACCGCGGCGTATGCGCACACGCGGGGGTGTGCACCGACGGGCTGAAGTCGGTGTTTCGGTTGGGAGTCGAGCCATGGATTGACCCAAACGGGGCCAAAGCGGAGGAGATTATCGCTACGGTTCGCAGTTGCCCCTCCGGGGCACTGAGCTACACGATCGACGGGGTCGAACATGCGGATCAAGAGCGGGAGCCGAGAATCACAGTGACGAAAGACGGACCTTACCGGGTGGAGGGTGGACCTGAGCTGAAGGATCCCGTCACTGGTCAACGGCCGCAGTCTCGTGAGCACTATACGCTCTGTCGCTGTGGAGGCTCAAAGAACAAGCCCTTCTGCGACGGTACCCACTGGCACATCAAGTTCAGCGACGAGAAGAACTGAGAGGATAGAGCTTAGCCCGAGCGGGGGCGAGTGCCGGGCTGAGCGCGCGAAAAGAAAAACCATGAGAAGCCCGTCAGCGAGATTCGGCGCCCCCCGTTCGTTTCCGGGGTTGCCGTCGTTGTTTCCTTGGTGGCTCGCCGAGGAGAAATCGGTGGATCTTACAGATCTTCTCGTCGAGCAAAAAGCGCCTGTCGCGAAACCGTCGGTGAAGTGTCTCGGGAAGATCAGGGGGGCATCCCGTTGTGTCCAAATACTCGAACGTGTTCTGTTGGTGAGAGTTATGGTCCATGCGAGAGACGCTCCGTTGGGCCGCTGCTGTGCTAGCCTGCGCTCCATGCAGCAGGTTCTGGACCCGTTCCGGTCCATGCTCATCGTCCTGGTGGGATTCTTGCTTGGGTTCTTGCTTAGGTGTTGCGGATTGCAGCGCTGGGCTGATAGGCTCGGGGCGTTATGACTGATGTTCTGAAGTTGTTGATTGCGGAGCGGGATCGGTTGGATCGGGCGATCGCCGTGTTGCAGGGTACGACTCCTCGCAGGGGTCGGCCACCAGGGAGAAGGTCCGCCAAGAAAGTGGCGGCGACGAGGGCTCGCAAGAAGCGCACGGTGTCTCCTGAGGATCGGAGGCGGATGTCAGAGCGTCTGAAGGCGTATTGGGCTGCGAAGCGGAGGGCGGGGAAGAAGAGGTAGCCCGTACTCGGTCTGTTCGACCTGTTCCCTATCGAAAATTCCCTTCGCTTTGCAAACATTGAAGTTCCCGGAGAATGGTACGAGGCCCGACTCGCCCTTCATCTGACCGGCATTTCAGGTCGGATGAGGTCGCCGTCGGACCACAGAGGGTCCGCTGGGCCGAAGAGGACTGTAGATGATTTTGTAGCTGTTCAAAGCACCCTGAAACCACAAGTTTCAACAAGTTTCAACACGGACAGCGCAAGTCGTTGAAACCTAAGTACTTGAAAACAGGCAAGTTCGGGATGGCATTGGAATCTGTCTTCTAAGCAGAGGGTCGCAGGTTCGAGTCCTGCCGCGCCTACCATATATTTTCAACGACTTACGGTCCTTTCTGAGGCCTCTCGAAAAGCCCACTGTAGACGATTTTGTAGATGCTATGTTCCTCCGAGCATCGTCAACCGAAGAACCCGCGTGAGGATTGATGCCGTGAGCTCAGAAGTTTTCTGGCCGGATTTTCAGTTCTGTTCGCTGGGGTTCCCGTTCATGCGATCCGGTCAGTTCAAAGATGAACGCTCACGGCAAGAATCACTTCAGGGCGGTTCAGCTGGAGCAAAAGTCGTTACTGCTGGCGCACGAGTCGACCTTGGTGGGCTCGCTCTCAATCCCTGAAATGCACAATTCGGCGCGGTCGTGCGCCAGTACGACGATGACAAACAGCACTCGGAACTGTCAGCGCGGGCACGACGAAAAAGTCCACGGCAACGAGCTGCCGTAGATGGTTTTGCAGGAACGTGCGCCAGCTCTGTGACGGCGGTTCGCGGCGGCTAGGTCCGCGGTAGTGAGGAAGAGGGGTAACGCCCGGGGAGCGAAGGGGCCTTGCCGCACATGAAGTCTTAGTCAATAAGGCAGGCAGGGGCCAAATGACAAAAGCGTCCGGCGGTCCGCAGGACCTGAGACGAAGGCTATACGTCAAGGCGAAGACTGAACCGTATTGGCGCTTTTTGGGGTTGTATATCCATGTATGTGGTGATCCTGATCGACTCGCATCCGGGCCGGCAATGGCTTCGGCAGGCGGTGGAAAAGCGGCGGCGCGAGGAGTTGGGCAAGCTACAAGTGGAGGTGAACGAGGAAAAGAGCCGCGGGGTGGAGCTCGAGCCAGGAGAGAGTTTCGGTTTTCTCGGTTTTGAGTCTCCTCGGATCCGCTTTCGGCGGGGACGATGGATGCCGCTGTGCAGGCCGCAAGGCAAGAAGCGGACGGCATTGCTGCGCAAGCTCAAGGAGATCTTCCGAGGCTCTCGATCCCAGCCGGCCGGCGGGCTGATCGCAAAGATCCATCCGATTCTGCGCGGCTGGGTGAACTACTTTGCCGTGGGCCACTCGAGTCGGTGTTTCTCGCACATCCGAGACTGGGTGGAGAAGAAGATTCGGCGCCATCTGGGCAGAGCCTGTCAGCGCCAAGGCTTCGGATGGAAGCGGTGGAGCAGGGAACGGCTGTACAAGAAGCCTGGGCTCTTCGATGAGTACCGGGTGAGTTATCAACAGCCGTCCTGGGCAGCCGCCCCATGACGATAGGCCCCATAATCCTTGCAGCGAAATGTGCGGGAGTGCGTAGTGCGGGGAATCCGCACGCTGCGTGCGAAGTGGCGGGAGCTGGAAACGGAGCTATGGAGCTTGCTAAACGGGCACGAAGGGGGAAACTCCGGACACGGCCAAGCGAGCGTCCTACGAGCCGCCGCGCCAGTTCTCGACCCGACCACTGTCACCAGAGCACGCCCCCGCCACCGGCTGCCCGTCCCGGCGACTTGGCCCGCGCGCCCGGCTAGTCGGACGGCGGCTCGAGCACGGTGGGCGTGAAGAGCAGCAGCAGGTTGCTTTCCGGGCGGCGGCCTTTGGCGTCCTCGAAGGTTTGGATCATTCTTGTCGCGGCTAGCTCGGGGATGCGGGCGAATTGCCGCATCACCTGCTCGTTCACCAGACCCGTGATGGCGAAGCCCTGTCCGGGGGCGATGTCGATGAAGGTGTTGATTTGGCGCGAGGTCATCGCCGGGACGAAGTAGCCCGAGCGCAGCGTGGCCTGCTCGAAATCGACCGCCGTTACCGTGGCCAGGATGCGGATGCGGATCTTGCCGCCGGGCAGCAGGATCGGGCGCAGCCGCAGCCGGATGCCCAGCTCGCGCGGAATCACCGGCGGCGGCGGGCGCGGCGCCCCGGCCAGCAGGGCGGCCAGCGCGGCTTCGTCGGCCACCACCGGGACGGCGTACTGGCCGCCGATCAGGAAATCGACCCAGCGTCCGTTGGGGGCCGAGAGGACGGGGGTGGCGATGAGCTCGAGCGCGCCGGCGGCGGCTTGGGCCTGGACCAGCGCGGCGAGGGCGGCGTTCTGCTCGAGGATGTGGAGGCTGATCGTGCCGGCGGGGACGAGATCGGCGGCGGCGAGCAGGCGCTTCTGCGCCACGGCGTCGATGGCCGCCGGGCCGGCCTGCACCATTTGGACCTGGAACGAGACGCGCTGGGCGGGCGCGGTCTGGGCCCGGGCGGGCGCGGCGGCCAGAGCAGCGGCTGCGGTGAGGGCCAGGGCACCGAGCAGAAGCGCGGTTGCCGGATGGGGTGCGCGTGGCGTTACGCGCAATGCCGCGGGTGCGGTGGCGCACAGCGGCGGGGGCAATGCCGCGAGACGGGTGGCGGTCTGGGGCGATTGGGTTTGTTTGGTCATCGGGTGATCCGTGGATTGCGGTTGTTCTGTTTGCTGTTTGGTTTTGGTGAAGCGATGGCTGGCATTCGTATCCAGAGTAGCGCGGGGGGATGGGCTTGGCCGGGGACTTGCCGGTGGATGTTGTTGTGAGGTCATCGCTTAGCTGATTTGGGGTCTCGTTCTCCGTCGTTCTCAAAAGTCGTAGCCTGTCCCCGACTTTCCCACAGCTTCCTGTTCCCGATCTCACTCCTAACGTCTAACGAAATCAACTTGTATGAGCCCAGCGTCAGGTAGCTTCAGTACGGCAGTGGTATCCCTATAGCGAGACAGTTCTCTGCGCTTTATGACTAGCCGCTGTGTCCCCTTGTCAGAGTCAATCACGATCTCAAGCCGGTCGAACTTCGGTCGTCTGCTCCCCGTCAACGTGTGGGGAAATTTTGTGTGCTTGCCGTCATACCAGCCGCGCGGTCTTACCGTACGACCAGGGACGACTAGCTCATTGCCGCCGCCGGTCGTGCATTTCACCCTATCTTGCGCGTTACTCCAGGCTCCCCACGAGTGCTCCGGGTAAGGATACTCAAGCCACAACCAGAGATAGCGGATGCTGACCACATTGGGAGCAAGCGGCTTACCGTTTTCTGCATCCAAGAACCGCATGTGGGGAGATCGGGGACAGCTCCCGAACCCCTCGTTATGCCCCCGTGACGCCGGTGTTGGCGGCGGCCAAGAAATACTGTACTGCACTGATTTATCATGACTTGTCAGTATTTTCCGTCCGAAAAGGGCTCCCTCTCCTTTTCCCTCCGACCTCGCCTAAAGGGAGTTCGGGAGCTGTCCCCGATCTCCCGCGCGCGGCCAAAAAGGACCACAAGAAAAAGGAACCGCAAGCTTCCTCCACCGACCCGGCGGCGCGCTTCATGCGGACGCCCGACGGCGGTGTGGCGCCGGCCTACAATGTGCAAATCACCGCCGACGCGGAGCACGGGCTGATTGCCGATGTCGAGGTGGTGCAGGCCGCCGAGGACTCCGAGCAGATCGCGCCGGCCATGGATCGGCTGCGCGCCAGCTACAAGCGGTATCCAGACGAGGCGCTGGCCGACGGCTCCTACACCAATCTCGTCTCGGTGATGGACATGCACGAGCGCGAGATCGATTACTACTCGACGTGGACCGGCCGCAGTAAAAAATTGACCGGCCGGGGAGCGCAGCGGCACGAGGATTATCGCATCGACCGCTTTCATTTCGATGACGAGGCTAATGAGATGATCTGTCCGCAAGGCAAGCGCTTGCGCTACCGTTATGCGCGGCGAACGAAGGGGCGCGAGTCGTTTGTTTACCGGGCGCGGGCCGGCGATTGCCAGACGTGTGAGGCGCGCAAGCTGTGTTGTCCCAACCTGAATTTAGACCACGGTGGCCGCTCGGCGTCGTGGACGAAATACGACCCGGTGATCGAGCAGTTCGACGAGAAGATGAAGCGGCCCGAGGCATTGGCGATCTATAAGCAACGGGCGCCGCTGGCGGAGTTCCCCAACGCCTGGATCAAGACGAAGTTGAAGCTGCGCCGGTTCGCGACGCGAGGGCTCGAGAAGGTGAGTTGTGAAGCCCGCTGGGCGGCGCTGACCTTCAACCTGCAGCGCATGTTCGAGCTGGCCCCCGAGCCCGCGTAAGGGGCGCAGCGAAAAAGTCCCGACAAGGCCCCGGCCAGGGGCTCAAACAAGCCCGCGAAGGCTCGCCAACGCGCCCGCAAAACTCGAATGGAAGCACGCCCGGCCAGCCAACCCATCCCCACGGCGCCAGCCCGCCCCGCCAAAGATCCGAAGCCTGCCGGAAATCCGATTGCTTCACAGCTTCCTGTCCCCGATCTCCCCCGTCCCCGATCTCCCCCGATCTCCCCGTCCCCGATCTCCCCCTCGAACCCTTCGAACCCCGATTACCCCCGATTACCGATTACCCTTAGGTCTGATCTTCCAAAGGTGGAAACCGCGATAAAACTGGAAATCATTACCTGTCTCCAAATCAAATCGAGTGGCTCGGCTGGCTACTATCCATCTACCATCCGGGTGCAAGGCCGCGCCCATGAAAAACGCCCCCGACGCGAGTTCTTTCATCGATCGGCTTATCACGTCAAGTGACAAGACCGCTCCTGTGCGGTTTGAGGAAGTTCTCGAGAACAAAAGAGTAGTGGAATCGATCCAGGAGGGAGGGTCATCCCCGTGACCAGCCGTGAGTCTTGTGACATTGCGAGATTCGATATCCGCAAGCCATAAGCTGCTCGAGATAAATTCTTCGTCTTCACCTATAGTCTCAGCCAGTGCATGGAGCGCAACGAAGCGTCCGTCTGGCGACCGACTTAGGCTGTCGGGGCAGGGCAGATCACCGAAGGCCGAACTATCAAGTCTCATGATTTCCCGTATCTCCCCTCCTGCTTCATTGACTGCGATTATGGCGCATTTCCGCAGAGCAGTGATTTCTCCATCAAGTGACCAACTCGTGCCGGCGCTAGCTAGCGGATCGGCAGTTGGAAGGGTCGTTAGCTGAAATGCTCTACCAGACTTGATATTTACTTTGTGCAATTGGCCCTCTGAAATATACGCAATCCACTCGCTATCTGGGGACCAGCTGGTGCTGCCGACAGGTACGTCAGGGCTGCTGAGCCGCTTTGATTTGCTGGGGTCGGACCATGGGGCCAGCCACAACTCAGGCGACATGGGCCGTTCCGGAAAGAACTTCAGGAAGGAGAACCATTCGCCGTTGGGTGAGATTGAAGGCAGCAGCTCACAGACTGGCCCCTCGGTTAGCTGCGTACTCGAATCGCCTGAGAATAGGCGCGGGGCGACCGAGAGAAGCAGTAGCAGGACGGAACCGTCCAGCCGATATCGCAGAGTCATATGGGGGAGATCGGGGACGGGAGATCGGGGGAGATCGGGGAGGAGATCGGGGGGAGATCGGGGGGGGGGAGATCGGGGACGGGGAGATCGGGGGGAGATCGGGGACAGCTCCCGAACCCCTCGTTATGCCCCCGTGACGCGGGTGTTGGCGGCGGCCAAGAAATACTGTACTGCGCTGATTTATCATGACTTGTCAGTATTTTCTGTCCGAAAAGGGCTCCCTCTCCTTTTCTCTCCGACCTCGCCTAAAGGGAGTTCGGGAGCTGTCCCCGATCTCCCCGCGCTACGGTACTTTTTGATTGCCGCGGCCCTGGGGAGATCTTCTAGTCGGTCAGCGGCAGGTGTCCGTAAGATGCTGATTTAGACTGGGTTTTTAGGATTGGGTCTGTTTGGTAGTTCGATTTCGGCGCTTTGGGCTCGGTTGGGATTCTTGGGTGACGGGCGGTGGCGGGCGACCGGTGGCGAGGGAGATGGCGTTGTCGCTGGCGGCGGAAATTGGGTTCGATTGGTATTCCCGTTTGGCGAATTTGGCTGAGTGGGGTTCTTTGGGGGAGAGGCGGTGGTGAGTACCAGGAAAAGCCGCGGATCTCAAAACCGAGATTCGCGCTACGGGTCTTCGGAAATCCTGGGCCTACAAATTGTTGATTTAAAATTGGTTCGGAGAGATTGGGGTTGTTTGGTATTTTTTGTTTTGCTGGTTGCGGTGCGTCGTTTGCTTGGTGGGGGGGCGCGGGAGTGGCGCTGGACGGCTGGCCGGCGCGGCGCATTCGTGTCTGGATCTTCGTTTTTGGACACTCGTATGCTGGCATTCGCTTCCAGCTTACCGCAGGTGGGTGGGGCTGGCGGCGGCTTGCCGGTGGATGTTGTTGTGAGGGCGTCGCTTAGACGATTTGTTATCTCGTGAGCCGGGTGTGGGGAACCGGTCCCTCGGCCCGCGGCCGAACGGAAAACTTTCGCTTCGGGGCG
The DNA here is from genome assembly GCA_965238045.1 of Bryobacterales bacterium. Taxonomy (GTDB): domain Bacteria; phylum Acidobacteriota; class Terriglobia; order Bryobacterales; family UBA6623; genus CBDEGU01. The sequence continues at coordinate 28,518 of CBDEGU010000011.1, forward strand.
GTCGGCCTTTTTGTGCCCCTGCTGAATCGATGAGCAGCGCTCTGTGACTCACTGCCGTTCGTGCGGAAAGAGTTAGGGTGTCTGTCCCTCGATTAGATGAAAACGTAAAGTACTGAACCATCGAGACTTCTGCGGAGTTAAGGTGCCTGTCCCTCGAACCCTCGAACCCCTCGAACCCCTATCGCCATTTGTGGGAATCCATCATCGACGACCTGGTGTTGTGTTCGTCATGTGGTACCCCTCCATGATACCCGCTGTACCATGCCACTGTACAGGGGACCGCGTTCCTCGTCTGCTATTCACAAGGCACGCCTCATCTTCGACGATGAACCTCGGCCTCTCCTCCGTCTCGGTCATCGGCAGTTCTCTGTCCTTGAACTGGCCGCTGGCATTTCGGAACAGCTTTTCACGCCGCATTGACACTCGACCACGGCTCCGGTTCTGACAGCGACGGAATCAAGTCAGTCCTCTGTCAACAACTCTTCCCACTTGCCGGCCTTGAGGCCTTTTCCGCGACCTCCATTCTCGAATTCGAGCCACCACGACCTCTTCACGAAAGGCCCGTTCAATTCAACAACTAGCTTGAAATGGTCTCCGGAGAGCTTTTGATTTGGCTTCTTCAAGCCTGGCGAGCCATAAGAATCGTTATTGAACGCATAACACTCTTCGTCTTCGGGATACTTGATAGCAAGGTTTAGTTCCCTCGTCACACCGATAGGAAACTCAGCGCACACCAGTTCAATACTTGATCTTCCCAGCATTTGACCGCTTGGTTGATCCGAGTCACCCCACCGGCCTAGCTGACTCAAAACCGGGAGATCACTCTCACGGTGGAAGTAACTGATCCTTGCAGTGATGTTGTGTGCTTCCGATTTGTCTGTTGGCTTCCCAGGACGGTTCAAGAATCCAGCATGCAGACAACTGATAGGGTTTGTAAATTGACCATCGGTACCCACATATCTGGTCGTCTCGTGAAACTTATCCAGTATGAGATTTGGAAAGGATAATTCGCCACCTCGCTTCAGGGTCTCGACAGCCTTCCGCTCATCGCGCCAGGCTCTAAACGAGGCATAGAGCACAAAGCCGAGAAGAAGATAAACGTAGAGAGCGAAATCGATTGGTGTGCCGCTAAAGCGCTCGACTACCCCCACCAGCAACATCACTGCCCCGCCAGTGGCTAGTGACAGCCAGTGTCGTCCCAGGCTCGTTAGCCATTCACTGAAGTGTTCCACTCTGCCGGAAGGATAGCACCATACTGGCTTCCCAGGCAACAGAATAGGACATTCAAGCGACCCGGCCCATCTCATCCTCGGTCTGGTAGAAGACTCGCCAGATCGTTCCGTGGTCGTCGGCGCTGAGGATCTTGGCAGGCGTTGCAGAAAAAGGTCTGCGTCCGCGAGGATCTCACGTTTCGAGCAACGGGCTGACAGCGGGCGGTGCACCTGCGCTGGAAAATCTGTCGGGAACTCTGGCAACAGCCACGGACCTTTCTGGCTAGGTGTCTCGTATTGCACAACCGGGTACCACGTCGTGACGCTAACGCGAGTGATCAACTCGTTGCTGTGAACAAGCTGCCATAGTCCGGATTTCCGCGGTGTTGAAGCGCTGAATAAACTCCAAAGCCCTTCCGCCGCCTTTCCATCTCAACAACCATGTCTTGCCCAATACGCATCTCTTTTACCTGGACGCCGATCTGCCGCGCCTGCTCGCCGATCCACCACGCGGAAACAATCAGTCCCGTATCTTGTGATTGAGCCGACCGGAGACCCCCGGCATTCTGCACCATCTCTTTGTAGGCTCTCGGGGGCACGGCGACCGCCTGTTGGACGAGCCGGAACGTCTTTTAGTGCGCAAATTGACAGCACTGTCGCCGAACAGCCGCTGCGTCAGATGCCCCTCTGAGGCGCCGGAAAAGCCGCTACCTCTTTGCCGGCCCCTCGTTGCGCCACCATCGGAACTCGAGACTCCCACGTTCGGCGACGGCAGCGATATCGGGCCGGCCGTCGCCGTTGAGGTCCTCGATGATGACTTGGTTGGCGCGGGGCCAGTTGTCCTTCAGTGAGTGCATGGTCCAGCGGCCCTTCGGGTCGCCATGGTTTTCGAACCAGGCGATTCTGCCGGATATGCGCTCGCAAGTCGCCACGACATCCAGGTCCCCGTCGGCGTCCAGGTCGGCGGCGACTGCTTCGAAGCCGTCAGTAAACCGGGAAGCAATGACATGTTTCTTCCAAGGGCCCCCACCGGGCCTGCCGTTGTTTTCATACCAAACGACCTGGTGAGTGTTCTTCTCATCGTGGTCGGCTTGCATCCCCAGCGCCATCACGACATCCATGTCACCATCGTCATCCATATCCGCCGGCTCTCCGTGAATTGGGCGCGGAGAGCGCTGATCGATGATGTGCTTCTTCCAGCCGCTGGAAGTCGGTCGGCCCGGGTTTTCATACCAGACAGTCTGATCTGCTCGGGAAGCCGTACCAAGGAGGTCGATGTCTCCGTCAGCGTCGAAGTCGGCAGCGCGGATTGTCCGAGTTTCCGCGATGTTCGCTTCGATCAGGTACTTCTTCCATTCGCCGCCACCCGCCTGAAGGTCGTTCTCGAACCAAGCAAATTGATTGCCCAGACGCCAACTGGAAGCCACCACGTCCAAGTCACCGTCGGCATCGAGATCCGCTAGGGCAACATCGTAGGCGCCGGGGAGCTGGCTTGTGATGACCTGTCGGCCCCAGAGTTTGCCGTCCGTTGGCGTGCCACTGTTCCGAAACCACAACAAATGGCCGCGCAGGTTCTTGACGATGACGACATCGGGATGACCGTCCCGATCGAGATCACCAACTGCGTGGCGTTCCAGGCGCTCGGGGTCGTTCCGCTGTATAAAGTGTCGCTTGAAGTTTCCCACGCCGTCATTTTCAAACCAATAAAGGCTGTTGTTTGGCCGTGCGTCGGCGCTGGTGAGATCCAGGTCGCCATCGCGATCCAAGTCCACCGCCGCGATTCCGAAGGCATATGTGTATTCGTCTGCGATGAGGTGCTCGGCGAACCGAATCGTACCCGGGTTGGGATGTTGCTGAGAATAGGCCCGATGTCCATCCCCCCACGGCGGGCAGAGCATCCCAGCCGCCGCCATCAGTACCAGAAGCTGAAGAAAGCTAAAGATTCCCTGGCCGCGTGTCATGGCCATCAACCCTCCTAGGCCTCGCTACAGCATACAACGATCAGGCCCGCGCGATCTACGTAGCACGCAACCGGAACCTTCCAGAATGTGAACATCCCCTCTTGACCAGAATTTCCGATTTGGAACTCCGACTCCAACATGGTACTCCCTCTCTTCTCCTGAATGCAACGACTTTGCCTCGTCAGGCAGGCCACGACGGCATCGAAGGGTTCCCATGGCCTGTTCTTGCCCTGCGGTGGGCCCGTCTTGCTGCTGCTCAGCCGATGGGTCGCACACCCCTCCGACCCTCCTTCCTCAACGCCCAGATTTCCTGCCCGCAAGGGACGGCCCTAACCACCCGGCACAGGCAGCGCCCAGATCCGACGCAGCATGTCGCCGAACAGCCTGCGGTTCAGATACCCCTCGGCCAGCAGCAGCCAGTAATACCGCGCGTGCTTGACCAGCCGACCGCCGGTCTTCATCAGCCGGTGCTGCAAGCTCGTCAGTGACCAGCTTTTGATGCGCCGCGGCAGCCCCAGCCGCCGCCATAGGTTGCCCAGGTTGTAGGCCAGCACGCTCAGTTGCAGTCGCACTTCGTTGGCCCGGAAGCGATGACACGACAGCCGCGTCCAGTGCATGGCCTGTTTGCCTTCTTTGATCCACTGCTCCGCCGTGCCGCGCTTGTTGTAGAAGCGCACCACCGAGCGGCTTGGCAAGCTCATGCTCGTCACGATGAATCCCACCCGCGGGAACAGCTCGCCCTGGTGATGCTCGACCTGGGCCACGATCCGCCTCGCCTGTGACCAACTCTGCGCCTGATAGCGAAAACTCTTGTAGCGCACCAGGGGCTTCAAGCTCGGCCTTCCCGGCGGGCGAAACAAGATCTCTTCGATCGCCAGCTCCAGGCTCTTGTTGGCCGGAATGCGGATCACGTAGTCCACTCCGCGCTCTTCCATCGCCTCATAGATCTCCGGCTTGGCGAAGGCGGCATCGGCGCGGAAGGTCACCCGTTTGCCCGCAGCCTGTTGGCGCTCGATCTCGGGTAACAGCAACTCCTCCCAATCCTCGGCGCTGGGTACGTTGCCTGGACGCAGCTTCGCCGCCAGACAATCACCATGCTGGTTGAACAACAACAACGGGTGGTAGCAGACCGACTCGAAGTGCCCGTTGTAGGCACTGCCCTCTTGCTGGCCGTGGACTGGGCTTTCGGTCGAATCCATGTCGAGCACGACGCGGTCTGAACCGTCGGGAGCTTCGGCTTGCGCGACCAGTTCACGGCTCACCGCCATCAACCCCAGCAGGTTCTCGTCGCTGGCCGGCAGCTCAGCCTCGAAGCTCTGTAGACGCGAGGTGAGCGCTCCGCCGCGATCCCAGTTCTTCTGCGAGTCGATCAAGCGAAAGGTCGGATCGGCGGATACTCGCACGGCATCGTTGAGGTCCTCGTAGCCTGCCAGCCGAGAGTAGACTGACTGCCGCAGCAGATCGGCGAACGGGAACTTCTTGTTCGAGCCCTGCCGCGAATCCGTCAGATGTTCGTCGATCAGTTGGCCGAGACCGAGCCGCTCGTCCAGCTCGCGAGCCAGGATCAGCCCGCCGTCGGAAGTGACACGCGATCCTCGGAAATCGACTTTCAATAAACCGTTGAAGCTTAGCTGGAACGGCTTGTTTTCTTTTTCACCCATGGGGTGTTGATCTCCTCAGCGCCTTGAGTGCTTTCCAACCTGCATATATAAAGGCGTCCGAGGCCGTCGAAAGGTTAGCGAAAGAGACGTGACAATGGAAATCCGGGGTAAGCTGCAGGGAGCGTTTCAGACGCACTATTCCCCGGTCTTTGTGCGGCTGCATACCGACGAAGGTCTGGTGGGTACGGGCGAAGCCCTGATGAGCGGGGAGCGGGAAAGTCGGGGACAGGCTACGACTTTCCGTGCTATGACCCGGCGGCAGCTTTCTTGGGGCGTCCGGTGCGCTTCGGGTTCAGTTTGCGCTTCAGCGTTTTCTCTAGTCGCTCGACAACCCGTCGCCGCCCAATGGACGACCGCTGGCCGTCGCCCGCCTCAGCTCCGCCATCTCCGCCGCTTCTTCGTCTCGCGTCCTTCCCAGCACCTGCCGCCAGTCCTCGCCCTGGCACAGTTGCTTCCACAGATCCGCATCCACCAGACCCTGCGGGTCCTGCCCTTCCACGTGGGCTCCGGCGCCCGGCCACTCGTACTCGGTCGCCTCCTCGGTCAGATGCGCCCGCACCGGGTTGAGATCGACGTACCGCAGCGTCGCCCAAAGATGGTCTCGGTGCAGCGGACGGGAGAAAAACCGATTCTGCCACAGATGCCCCGATCTCCCCCTCGGAAAGTGCTCCCGCTCGCGCCGCGGTACTGGCTACCATATGAGCGGAGGCGGCTATGCATCGTCGAGGTTTCCTCAAAGCGAGCGCCGCCGGGTTGGGGCTGGCCATGGCGCGGGCGGCGCCTCAGCCCCGGCGCGTCGCGCTGATTGGTTCCGGCTGGTATGGCAAGGTCGATCTGCTGCGGCTCATCCAGGTCGAGCCGGTGGAAGTCGTCGCGCTCTGCGATGCCGACAGCCGCATGCTGCGCCAGGCCGCCGAGCTGGTCTCGAAGCGGCAGAAGTCCGGCAAGCGGCCACGAACCTACGCCGACTACCAGGATCTGCTCAAGCAACAGCAGCCGGACATCGTCCTGGTGGTGACGCCGGACCACTGGCACGCGCTGCCGGCGATTGACGCCATGAAGGCCGGCGCCGACGTCTGGGTGCAGAAGCCGATCAGCGTCGATGTGACCGAGGGGCAAGCGATGCTGGCGGCCGCCCGTAAGCACAAACGGGTCGTGCAGGTCGGCACGCAGCGCCGCAGCACGCCCCACATCATCGAAGCGCGCGACCGCATTCTCAACGAAGGCCTGCTCGGCAAAGTCGCGCATGTCGAGATCTGCTGTTACTACCATATGCGGGCCACGGCGAACCCCCCGGATACGGACCCGCCCGAGTATCTCGACTATGAGAGATGGACCGGGCCGGCGCCGATGCGGCCCTATAACAGCCTCGTGCACCCGCGGCGCTGGCGCTCGTTCATGGAGTACGGCAATGGCATCGTCGGAGACATGTGCATTCACATGTTCGACATGGTCCGCTGGATGATGGACCTCGGCTGGCCCCGGCGCATCTCATCCGAGGGCGGAATCTTCGTCCAGAAGAACAGCAAGGCGAACATCACCGACACACAGACGGCAACGTTTGCCTTCGACGAGCTGGACGTTGTCTGGACCCACCGCACTTGGGGAAGGCCGCCGGACCCGGATTACCCCTGGGCGGCGATCTTCCACGGCGAGAAAGGAACCCTCAAGGTGAGCGTCCAGCGCTATGACTTCCTTCCCGCGGACAAGAACGAAAAGCCGATCCACGGCGAGGCTGTCTACGAGCTGGAACAGTATCCCGAGGACAAGACCGAAGACGCGCTCGAACGGCACGTCGCGCCGGCAATTCGCGGTCACATGAAGGACTTCCTGGCGGCGATCGATTCGCGGGGCAGGCCGGTGGCCGACATTGAGGAGGGTTACATCTCGACGACGAGCTGCATTCTGGCGAACATGGCGCTGGACGTGGGCCGGACGCTGGAGTGGGATTCCAAGGCGGGCCGTGTCAGCGGGGATGACGAGGCCAACCGCCTGCTGACCAGACCCTATCGCGGGCCCTGGAAGCACCCAAAGCCGGCGACGGTGTAACGGTATAAGGGGGCGGCGCAGGGAGGTCGGGGCCGGTCGGGGACAGCGCCCGAGCTGTGAGCGAATATAGGGATTTCTTGCTGATCCATGGCGCGTGTGGCTCGTGTGGTGGTGGCGGGTGTGCCGCGGGAAAAGCCGCGGATCTCAAACCCGAGATCCACTCTACGGGGGTGTGGGAAGGCCGCGGGTCTCTTCGAGGCCAGCGGCATGGGGGCTCGCCTCGGTGATTTTCGGTGGGCAAGTCAGCCACGCTGACGCGAGGTTCGATGGGCGCGGATGAAATCGATGATGGATCGTAGTGAGGCGCCGGGCCGGAAAATCGCCGCGACGCCGAGACGTTTCATCTCCTGGCAGTCGTCGTCGGGAATAATGCCTCCGAGAATGACCCGCACCTCGGCGAGACCCTGCTCCTTGAGAAGCTCGAGGATGCGGGGAACGATGACCGTGTGGGCGCCCGAGAGGATCGAGAGACCCATGAACTCGACGTCCTCTTGCAGGGCCGCGCTGACCACTTGCTCGGGTGTCTGGCGCAGGCCCGTATAGATGACCTCCATCCCGGCGTCGCGCAGGGCGCGCGCGATGACCTTGGCCCCGCGGTCATGGCCGTCGAGACCCGGCTTGGCGATCAGGACGCGGATCGGCGGATCAGGCGGCGGGCTCGGAGAATTCGTCATCAGGGGCGGGTGGCGGCAGCAGTGAATATTATACGAGTCCGCTGGATGGAGAGTCTCGGCGGTGTTTTGAATCGCCGTGCCTCGGTCGCCATGCCAGGCGCGGATTGGCGCTCGGAAGCTGTGAGGGGATGCTGGGATTCGGCGGTGCTGTTGCTTCCGGGACGGTTATGTGGCTGGACCGCTTACTGACGTGCGCGGCCCGGTTTGGCGGGGGCCGCTAAATGCTCGAACTCTCTTCGTAGCGGCCAAACACTTCCCGCAGCAGGTCGCAGATCTCGCCCACGGTGGCGTAGGCGCGAACGGCTCTGAGAATGGGTGGCATGAGATTTTCGGGTTCCCGGGCGGCGCGGCGCAGGGCATCGAGCGCTCCCTGTACGGCTTCGCTATCGCGCTTGGCCCGCAGCGCGGCCAGTTTCTCGGACTGCTGCTGACCTACGCGCGGGTCGATCGAAAGCGTCTCGATCGGCAGCGGCTCTTCTTCGACATAGGCGTTGAGGCCTACTACCAGCCTCTCCCCATCTTCAATGGCCCGTTGCTGCTGGTAGGCCGAGCGGGCGATCTCGGCCTGCGGATACCCTTGTTCGACGGCCGAGACCATGCCGCCCTTGGCGTCGAGGGTGGCAAGCTGCTGGAAGAAGTTTTTTTCGAAGTCCAGCGTGAGGCGCTCGAGAAAATAGCTTCCAGCGAAGGGATCGGGCGTTTCGGCGATTCCGGTCTCGAAGGCGAGAACCTGCTGTGTGCGAAGGGCCAGCAAGGCGGTCTCCTCGGTCGGCAGCGCATACGCCTCGTCAAGGGAGTTGGTGTGCAGCGACTGAGCGCCACCGGCGACGGCGGCCATGGCCTGGATGGCCGTTCGCACAAGGTTGAGCCGGGGCTGCTGCGCGGTGAGCGAAACGCCGGCGGTTTGCGCGTGGAAGCGAAGTTGCCACGAGCGGGGATTCTTCGCGCCAAAACGGTCGCGCATCACGCGGGCCCAGATCTTGCGGGCGGCCCGGAACTTGGCGATCTCCTCGAAGAAGTCGTTGTGCACGTCGAAGAAGAAGCTCAGCCGGGGGGCGAACTCGTCGATGGCGAGTCCGCGATCCAGAGCCCATTGCACATACTCGATTCCGGCCGCGAGCGTGAAGACGAGCTCTTGGAGCGCGGTCGCTCCGGCCTCCCGAATGTGATATCCGCTGATCGAGATGGGATGGAAACGCGGCGTATGGCGGACGCCAAACTCCAGCGTGTCGACGACGAGCCGCATCGAAGGGCGCGGCGGGAAGATGTACTCCTTCTGCGCCATGTACTCCTTGAGGATGTCGTTCTGAATCGTGCCCGCTAGCGTCTTCCAGTCCGCGCCCTGTTTCTCGGCGACGGCCAGGTACATCGCCCAGAGGATGGCCGCCGGAGAAGTGATCGTCATCGAAGTGGTCACTTCCCCGAGGGGAATGCCGTCGAAGAGCTCCTCCATGTCGGCAAGCGATGAAACCGAGACGCCGCACTTGCCGGCTTCGCCCGCCGCGAGGGGGTGGTCGGCGTCGTAACCCATCAATGTAGGCAGGTCGAAGGCTACCGAGAGGCCGGTTTGGCCTTGTTCGAGGAGATAGCGGTAACGGCGGTTGGTGTCGCTCGGCGTCCCGAAACCGGAAAACTGGCGCATGGTCCAGAGCTTGCCGCGGTACATGCCGGCGTGAATTCCGCGCGTGAACGGGAACTCGCCTGGCTCGGCTAGGTCGCGTTGGGGGTCAAAATCGGACAAGTTTTCCCTCGTATAGACCTTTTCGACGGGCGTCCCGAAGAGGGTTTTGGAGCGATCGGGTCGGGTCACGTGGTTTGCTTGCACCGGAGATATTTTTTTTGGGGATATCTTTGGGGATATTTCTTGAACGGCCATCGCGCGGGGCTGCTCTTCATCAGACGCCGGCGGGCGAGAGAGCTGGTGGGCCCTGTAGGATTCGAACCTACGACCTACGGATTATGAGTCCGTGTGTCGAGTGTCCATCGCTTCCGCCGGTGTCTATATCTTAACGACTTACACGCCATGTCGTCTTGAATCGTCCACTGAGGTAGCCAGACTTCCATGGGCGTGGCTACCAGCGTGGCTACCCTAACAGTCACCGCCCAGCGCCTTGCCGCAGCATGCGCAGCAGTCAGGCTCAGATACCCGCTCCGGCGGCACCCCGATTTCCCCCAACAGGTCTCAGACGCCAGGCCCCAAGACCAGGGCTGTTCGAGCTAACGGTGTCCTTTGTCCGCATCCAGCAGGATGAAACACCCTGCCGCTAGCTGGGTAACGGGCATTGTATCGGGCGTGGAGCTCTTCGCCGCCTCAGAGACTTAGATCTCCATGGCCGTTGCCATGGGCCTCAGTTGGTCTATCGACGAAACCTTCAGCACCTTGCTTTGAGCGGCGAGGGCGGTAAAGTCGGCGGAAGTAGCTAGGCGGTTCGCAGTGGCTGCTGAACGCCAATCGCCCACGGTCCCTTCTGTAGGGTGCCGCTTGAATACCACTCAGCCTGTTCAACCGTTGAACGATCTCGGCGTTCCTTCTCGCCCTCAGCTTCACCCTTTCGTATCCGGGCCTTCTCTGCCCTCACCGCCTTAGCCGCTTCTCGTCGCCGACAGGGGTCGTATCAACTCCAGCGAATTATTCCGCACCGAGTTCACCAGCCGAGAGACCGGATAGGCTTCCATCTCGTCCGCTGGATACGGTTCGGCCTCGTGCAGGAAACGTCCCGGATCGGTGTCGGAAGAAAGCCACGTCTCCTCTTCGCCCTCTCGGAGCATCACCGGCATCCGGTCGTGAAGGGAAGCCACTAGCGAATTCGGCGAGCGGGTCAAAACGGTGAACGAGTGCAAGGCATCGCCGTCTGGACGCTGCCATATCTCGTACAAGCCCGCCATGGCAAACAGCCCACCGTCACTCCGTCGGATCACGTGGGGGACTTTGGCTCCCCGGTCCCCCTTCCACTCGTAGAACCAGTTCGCTGGAACCAGACACCGACGATCCCGCAAAGCGGCCCGGAAACTTGGCTTCTTGCTCGCGGTTTCCGAACGCGCGTTGATCTGCCGCGAACCCGCTCCCTCACCCTCTGGAGCTTTTGCCGGCGAACGAGTTGATCGTCAAGCTCTTTGTATTTCTCGTTTGAAGCTGCGTGGGCCTCCTCTAGGTTTCGCGACAGATGCTTGAGTTATTCCTCTGTCATGCCGACAATCGTACCGCGGAGGCGGTGAGTGTGTCCTGGAATCTCTCCCACCCAACACACCGCAGGCATTGGCTGAACGTCTGGACAGAGACTCGCCGCCGCGACACAAGACTCCTGGCACGCCCAACGACCATCCGATAAACGTGCTCCACACTCCGGCTGAGGACCCCAGTTCCAACGCATGAACCCAGCGATCCTCCCTATAGAGCCGGTCTGAGTCGGTCTGCTACGCTCTTCGGTGTGCATCATTTCGGGAAACTGGCCAAAGATTAGCCCAATATCAACATGAAGAAGAGCGCCCATCACCGGAGCATCTCGCGTAGGTGGAGGAAGATTGTTTGATCAGACAAGCAGCAACTCAGAATGTCCCTAAACGCCAGCCCATCGTCGGCGAACTGGTGCACGTCCGCTCGCGACACTGGCTGGTCGATGAGGTCATCGAACCAAAGATCCCCGGCCAGACATGCGTCGTCCGTCTTTCTTGTGCTGACGACGACGCTCAAGGGCAGTCCCTCGAAGTTCTCTGGGATTACGAACTCGACCGCTGGATTCCCGAGGAGGAGGGCTGGAGCGACCTCGCGGCCAAGGGCTTCGATCAGCCGCGCCACTTTGCAGCGTTCTTGCATACGCTCCGGTGGAACTGCGTCACCGCCACCGACCCGAATCTATTCCAGGCGCCCTTTCGCGCGGGAATCAAGATCGATGCCTACCAGATGGAACCGCTCCGCAAGGCGCTCCGGCTGCCTCGCGTCAACCTCTTCATTGCCGACGACACGGGCCTTGGCAAGACGATTGAGGCGGGCCTCATCGCGCGCGAGTTGCTCCTGCGCAAGAAGGCCAAGACCATAGTGGTTGCGACGCCGCCGTCCGTCCTAGAGCAATGGAAGGCCGAGCTAGAGGAGCGTTTCGGCCTTGTGTTCGAGTTACTCGACCGCGGCTATCTAACGCGAATGCGGCGCGAGCGCGGCTTCGGAGTCAATCCCTGGCGAACCCACAGCCGTTTCCTGGTGTCCCACAACCTTCTGATCGATCCCACCTACACCGATCCGTTGCGTGAGTGGCTGGGGCAGTTCCTGCCGGGAAGCCTCTTGATCCTGGACGAAGCCCACCATGCAGCCCCTGCGAGCGGAGGACACTACGGCATCGAGACGAAGTTCACACGCGCTATTCGCGACATCGCTGGACGCTTCGAGCACCGTTTATTCCTTTCCGCGACCCCACACAACGGCCACTCGAACAGCTTCTCCACGCTGCTTGAACTGCTCGACCCTTACCGCTTCACCAGCGGCGTCAAGGTCCGTAGGAAAGCGCTCGAAGACGTCATGGTGCGTCGCCTCAAGGAAGACATTCGCTCCGTGCAGGGTGGCTTCCCCAAGCGCAACGTAGAACCCGAAGTGATCGATGGACTTCCAGAAGACGCACCCGAACTCGTGCTTTCCCGCCTCCTCGACGAATAGCGCACTGTACGTGAGGAGCGTTTCGCAACTACCACGCGCCGGACCCAGGCCGCGGCGGGCCTGCTCGTGGTCGGATTGCAGCAGCGCCTTCTTTCATCGATTGAAGCCTTCGCACGCAGCCTGAAGAGGTACCGGGAAACCGTAAAGAAGCAGTGGGAGAAAGGGCAGGCGACGGACGCCGGGACGCGGTCCGAGAGCGACAGGGATGCCGACCTCTTCACCTCTGTGGAGAGTGTCCCAATCGTAGTTGAGGGTTTGTAGGGCGGCGGCGTAAAAGAGCATTGTACTAGGCAGCCTTTGCTGCTGTGGCCTTGGCCGGATTGAGGATGGCGTCGAGCATCCACAGATCCTTGTAACCCATGATCTTGCGGAAGCTTTTCTCGGTATCGAGGAATGCAGCCGTGGCCCAGCGACACACCATGGCCGCGTCCTTCCAGCGGGTCACTCGCCGCGTTCTCCGCCGCACCCCGGCGTTAGGAGACTCGACGATGTTCGTCGTCGCCAGGCAGCGATGCAGCGACGGCGGCGCACCCAGGCGGTTGATGGTGAAACACTCCTCCATGCCTTCGCGCAAACTCACCGCCGCCTCGGGCCAGTCACCCTCGTACCACTGGGCTAGCTTCTCCAGCCGCGCTTGTCCATCTTGGGCTCCCAGCCGCCAGGCGGCCCGGATCGCCGCTTTGGCCTGATCGCGCTCGGCCTTAGGCAGCCGCTCGACGACATTGCGCAGCTTGTGAGCACGGCAGCGCTGCACCGGAACTTTGCCGAAGACCCGCCGCACCGCCGCCCGCAGGGCCTTCGATCCATCGAGCACGAAGAGCCTGTTTTTCTCCGTCGATACTCCCCGCTCGACCATGCCCCTCAGCAAGTCTTCGGCGGCGGCTGTGCTCTCAGTGGCGGCGTGCTGCAATCCCAGCACATGTTTGTTGCCCTGACGGTCTACGCCCACCGCTGCAAGCACTACATGATCTGCGAAGATCAAACCGTCCACGTAGATCACCAGCAGATCCAACTCATCCAGGCGCCGCGTGAGCACTTCGTCGATGCTCTTTTCGGCGGCCTCGACTGCCTCCCGGCTGACGGCGGATTTCGACACCCCGGCCGTGCCGGCCATTGCGCCAATCACCCCGGCATAGTTGCGCGTCGAGACGCCCTTCATCAGAATGTCGAGCATGCGCGCGCCGAGGCGTTCGTCGTCCTGCATCGCTTCGTAAGCGGGCACTTTGACCTCGCCGCCGGAGCGTTTGCGCAGTCTGGGTTTGCTGACGCGCAGTTTGCGGTTGCTGAGCTTGACGCGACCGGGCTGGCGGCCCCAGCGGACCACATCGCCGCGGCGCTTCTTGCCGGGCTGGGAAAGTTTTCCACCGGTAACTTGCTGCGCCGACAGTTCCAGCACGGCTTGAATGGCGGCGCGGCCGGTGACGTCGATAACCTCGTCGACGGCTCCGCGGCACTGCTCGACCAGTTCAACCAAGGGCAGCATGAGTTGGGAGTTTTGGCTGAGCAGGCGGGTGAGGTCGTTGGGGCTGACTGGCTGTTGCTTCGCGGAATCCAGAATGTGATATCGTTTCTTCACGGCGGTTCTCCTTTGTGGTGAAAGGTTTGCTCGATTCTCTCAGAGAACCGGGCTTGAGAACCGCCGCCCTTCCACCTTCAACTAGATTCGGGACAATCTCCCTCTGTGCCCGACGCTGACGACGAGCGTAGCGAGTGGACGCCGGAACAGCTCGAAGCCGAGGAGTCGGACCAGATCGAGGCCGTCACCGCGGCTGCGGAAGCCGCCTCGCCCCGGGATGCCCACGCCGAAGCGCTTTGGCGCCGCGAGCAAGGGCTCCTCGACCAAATGCAGGCGGTCGCCGAGAAAGCCCGATATGTCCCCGACGCCAAAGTGCGGCGCCTAATCGACTGGATCAGGGAGAATCTCTGCCCCGAGTTGCCCGCATTCGGGCAGCGGCCGCAGGAGACGCCCCCAAAGTGGAACAACCGCCGCGTCCTCATCTTCACGGAGAATCGCGAGGGTACGAAGCGCTACCTTAAGACGATCCTCGAACAGGCGATCGAGGGTACTGATCGCGCCGACGAGCGTATCGAAGTGATCGACGGTCTCACTCGTGGCGCACGGCGCAAGGAGATCCAGCGTCGGTTCAACACTGACCCCGCGAAGGACCCGCTACGCATCCTGCTTGCTACCGACGCGGCTCGCGAAGGCCTAAACTTCCAGGCGCATTGTGCGGATCTCTTCCACTTCGATCTACCCTGGAACCCAGGACGCATCGAACAACGCAACGGACGCATAGACCGTAAGCTTCAGCCGGCCCCCGAGGTAAACTGCCACTACTTCGTGCTCCCGCAACGGGTCGAAGACCGGGTGCTAAAGGTACTGGTCCGAAAGACGGAAACCATTAAGAAAGAGCTGGGCAGCCTCTCGAAGGTTATTGACGACGACATCGAGCGCCGTCTGAAACACGGCATCCGGCATCGGGACGTCGAGCAGTTGGCGCGCGAGATCGAGCAAGCCGACCTCGACGCCGAGAAGAAGCGCGTTTCCGAGGAAGAACTCGAAGCGACGCGCGAACGCCAGGAAGACCTGAAGTCGCAGATCCATCGCTGCGAAACGCTGCTTCAAACATCCCGAGAGTGGACCCGCTTCGAGGCCGCCCCATTCCGCGACGCGCTGTCCTGCTCCCTTGAGCTTCTCGGTGCCGACCGGCTGGAACAAGCAACTGACGACGCGGGCCGGCCAGTCTGGACCTTCCCGCCGCTCGACCGTCGTGCGGAAACTGATGGGAGCTGGGCCGCAACGCTCGACACGTTACGCACGCCACGCAAGCAAAACCAGAAGGTCGCGGACTGGCGTCGCGAGGCGCCGATCCGGCCGGTCGTTTTCGAGGACGCCGGCGTGCTCACCGAGGACACCGTTCACCTGCACCTGGAGCAGCGCGTCGCACAGCGGCTGCTCGCCCGATTTCGGTCGCAAGGATTTGTACATCACGACCTCTCGCGCGCGTGCCTCGCCCAGGCTACCGACTCCATTCCCCGCGTGATCCTGCTGGGCCGCCTCTCGCTCTATGGCCACGGAGCGGAGCGGCTGCACGAGGTACTGGTGCCGATTACGGCCCGCTGGATCGAGCCGTCCCGGCGGAATGGGTCGCTTACCGCGTACGCGCGGGAAGCAGAGGCCAAGACTCTCGATCTTCTCGATCGATCGCTTGGAAACGGCGGCCGCCCAACCCCCAGGGAGGAAATTCGCCGCAAGCTCCTTGACGCGGCGCCGGGTGACATCAAGGAGCTGCTGCCACACCTCGAACCGAGAGCCGAGGAACTCGCCGCACTTGCCATTGAGAAACTCAAGCAGCGCGGGATACGGGAGGAGAAGGATCTACGGGAAACCCTTGAGCGGCAACGCGAACGGGTGCGCGAAGAACTCGCCAAGAAAGAGGCTGGTTTTGAACAACTCACTCTGAGCTTCCGCGACGAAGAGAAGCGCCAGCTCGAGTCCGACATGCGGTCTTGGCGCAACCGCCTTCAACAATTCGAGCGCGATCTCGAAAGCGAGCCGCAACGCATTCGCCACTTCTATGACGTGCGCGCGCAACGCATCGAGCCGGTTGGGCTTGTCTATCTCTGGCCGGAGACCAACTGATGGCCAGATCCAAGATCGATCCCCAAATCCGTGATCACCTTGAATGGATCGGCTTCGTGCGGCCGACGGGTCTCGTCGTCTCCGCCCCGGCCCTCGTGCGCGCCGGAGCGATCCTCAATCAGCGCGACATTGAGGGCCAGAGGCTTCTGCGCGACTGCGTCACCGAGCGCGTGTTCGACCCCAAGGAGGCCCCGGCTCCGTACCTCCCCGATTTCCGCCGGTTCGCCGAGTCCGTGCTGGGCTGGACCTTCTCTCCGAAGGCCTATGCGGGCACGGCCGAGTGCCCGATCCCCAGCGAACTCGACGTGGCGGTGGAAGGTTTGGGCGAGACGCTTCGTCCCGACTTTGCCGTGAGCGAACTCGAACCCAGGGATGACGCATCGCCCTGGCAGCTTCTCGTGAAGATCCTTGATCCCGGCGATGACTTCGACCGTGTCGTGCGCGGCCAGGGACATCTTGACGTATCGGCTCACGGCCGTATGGAGCGGCTGCTGCGCCTAACCGGAGTGCCCGCGGGCCTGCTGTTCAACGGCCGCGCATTGCGCCTCGTCTCCGCGCCAAAGGGTGAAAGCTCGGGTTGGCTCGACTTTCGCGTCGCGGAGATGTTCCAAACAGCGGGCCGGCCGATCTCGACCGCGCTCCGTCTGCTGCTCGGGCAGCGGCGGCTTCTCTCGCTGCCGCGGGCTCAACGCTTTGCGGCCCTGCTCGAAGACAGCCGCAAGTTCCAAAACGAGGTCAGCGAGAAGCTGGCCGAGCAGGTGCTGCACGCACTCTACGAACTGTTGCGCGGATTGCAGGCTGCCCATGACCGCTCAAAAGGCGAAGTCCTCCGCGAGCCGCTCACACAGCATCCCGACGAAGTTTACCGAGGGCTCTTGACCGTGATCCTGCGGCTTGTGTTTCTGCTCTATGCCGAGGAGCGGGACATGCTGCCCGAGGATGAGACGTTTCTGCGCCACTACTCGCTTGCGGGTCTCCACGAGCACCTGCGTGAGGATGCCGCCCTCTTCCCGGACACGATGGACCAACGCTACGGCGCTTGGGCACAGCTTCTCGCTCTGTTTCGCATGATCTATGACGGGGCGGAGTCGGGCTCGATGCGGCTCCCCAGACGCCACGGCGCGCTCTTCGACCCAGACCGCTTCCCCTTCCTCGAGGGGCGATCATCCGGCGCGGTGCGCCAAATCGACGAGCGTATCGAGCCGCCGCTCGTGCCCGACGGCACGATCTACCGCGCACTCGAAAAACTTCTCGTCCTCGACGGCGAGAGGATCTCCTACCGTGCGCTCGACGTGGAACAGATCGGCTCGGTCTACGAGACGATGATGGGCTTCCGGTTGGAGACGGCGACGGGCCGATCGATAGCGATCAAGGCGCAGAAGAAGCACGGCGCGCCGACGGCCGTCGATCTCGAAGCGCTGCTGGCCGAATCCGCGGCCAAGCGCGCCAAGTGGATTCAGGACCGCGCGGGCCGCAAGATCACCGATACCGTCAAGAAGGTGGTCACGGCGGCCGCCTCTCTGGAAGACTTGCACGCGGCGCTGCTGCCCGTCATTGACCTTGCCGCTACGCCGGACCTCGTCTCAAAGCACGCGATGGTCCTCCAGCCGAGCGAGGAGCGCCGCCGCTCGGGCTCGCACTACACGCCGCGCTCGCTCACCGAGCCGATCGTGCGGACCACGCTGGAGCCGATCCTGGCTCCTCTGCGCGGCGACGGGGACCGGCCGCCCAGGCCCGACCAAATACTTGAGCTCAAGGTCTGCGACCCGGCGATGGGCTCCGGCGCGTTTCTGGTGGAGGCCTGCCGCCAGCTCGGCGACGCGTTGGTCGAAGCTTGGCGCGCCCACGATGAGATGCCGGCGATCCCGCCCGATGAAGACGAGGTGATTTTCGCGCGCAGGTTGATCGCGCAGCGTTGTCTCTACGGCGTGGACAAGAATCCCGTGGCGGTGGACTTGGCCAAGGTCTCGCTCTGGCTTGCCACGCTGGCCCGGGACCATGCCTTTACCTTCCTGGACCATTCGTTCCGCTGCGGGGACTCGCTGGTCGGCTTGACCGCCCAGCAGATCGCGGCGATGCACTGGCAACCGGGGGAGCTGACGCTGTTCGAGCAGTTTCTGCGGGACCGTATTCGGAGGGTCACCGAGGTTCGCCAGAGCATCATGGCCGCCCGTGAAGACACCCCCTACCGGCTGCTCGAACAGAAGCTCGGGAGTGCCGACGACGCGCTGAACCCCGCACGCTGGTCGGGCGACGCTGTGGTCGCCGCGTTCTTCGAAGCCGAAAAGACGCGCGACCGGGAGACCAAACGGCTGGAGTACGCTGTGTTGCACGAGCGGGCGGAGCGGGGCGATCTTGAGGCAGATGAGCAGTTGCGGCAGGTGGGGGAGCGCTTGGCGGCGGGACCGAACGACGTAACGCCGTTTAATTGGGAGATCGAGTTTCCCGAAGTATTTCAACTCGACGATCGTTTGCATCGTACGGCTGGGTTCGATGCGATTGTCGGCAATCCGCCGTTCTTGGGCGGCAAGAGAATAAGCACGTCCCTTGGCTCGCCGTACCGCGATTGGCTGCTCGAAACCGTGCCCGAGTCCAACGTCAACGGTGATCTAGTCGCCTTCTTTTTCCGGAAGGGCTTTACCCTCTTACGCGAGTTGGGCAGCTTTGGCCTGATTGCAACAAACACCATTGGTCAGGCCGAGACTCGCTCGACCGGACTGGAGTGGATTTGTCTCCACGGAGGAGCGATCTATGCGGCAACTCGAAGAATCAGGTGGCCAGGTTCAGCCGCCGTCGTCGTCTCAGTAGTGCATGTTTATAGGGGCCGGCGCGTAATGCCGCCAAGATTAGACGGTGTCGAGGTGCCGAAAATCACCGCTTACCTCTTTCACGCAGGCGAACATTCGGAGCCCAAGCCGTTGGCGGAAAACAGTGGCAAGAGTTTTCTCGGAAGCATCATTCTCGGAATGGGGTTTACGTTCGATGACGCCGCTCCAGACGCATCGCCCTTGGCCGTCATGCTGGAGCTTCTAGAGAAGAATCCAAAGTGCAAAGATGTCATCGTCCCGTACATCGGAGGGGAGGAAGTCAACACATCACCTGAACTGATTAACCGCCGGTGCGTGATCAATTTTGGACGGCGGTCCCTTGCCGAGGTTCGCTCCGACTTTCCGGAACTACTGAACATCGTGACTGAGAAGGTTCGGCCCGCTCGCGCTAGCCTTAAGCGAGCAGCGTATCGTGACAATTGGTGGCTTTTCGCCGAGCCACAGCACGCCCTCTATGAGGCAATCGCGTCGATGACCCATGTGTTCGTGACATGCCGGGTCAGCCCATACTTGAGCATTGCCAAGGTGCCAGCCCGAATGGTGTTCTCTGAATCCCTGGTCGTGTTTCCGTCAGAGTCGTCTTCCGATTTTTCTGTTCTGCAATCGCGTTCTCATGAAACCTGGGCACGTTTCTTTGGCTCATCAATGAAAGACGATCTCCGCTACTCCCCCACCAAGTGCTTCCGAAGTTTCCCTCTGCCAAGACCGACAAGCAAAGGAAACCTCACAATGGGAGGTGAACAATATCATAATTTTCGTTCGGCCCTTATGCACGAGCGAGGTCTCGGTCTCACTGCGATCTACAACCGCTTCCACGATCCCGAAGAGCGCGACCCGGAGATCCTCAAGCTTCGCGAGTTGCACGCCGCCATGGACCGCGCCGTGCTCGACGCCTATAGCTGGAGCGACATCTCCACCGACTGCGAGTTTCTCCTCGACTACGAGATCGACGAGGAAGAGTGGGGCAGAAAGAAGAAGCCCTGGCGCTACCGCTGGCCCGACAATGTCCGCGACGAAGTGCTGGCGCGCCTGATCGAGCTTAACGCCGAGCGAGCAAAAGAAGAGGTGCGCTCCGGCGCCGCCGCCGCCCCCAAGAAGCGCCGCAAGAAAGCAACGCGCCGCTCCCCCCAAGCATCCGGCATGAAGGACCTTTTCTCATGACGACCCAATCAGACGGCAAAGCCACTCTCACCTCCTTGGAGGTGCGCGGGCCGCTGGTCGAGGCCGTGACGCTCGACCTCGTAGGCCCGCAGGCCGGGCACCCGCACGCCGAGGAAATGCTGCCGGGCTGGGTGAAGCCGTCGAACTGGTATCTCACGGGTTTCCTAATTCCGGCCGGTTCGCCGCCCGAAAAGAGCGCGGATGCGGATGAGGACGACGACTTCGAACTCGTTCCCGAGTCAGCGGGTCCCGCGGAGGAATCAAGCGAAGAGCGCAAAGCCGCCAAGAAAGGTTTCGTTCCTTCGTCGATGGGGCTCAGCTTCCTCGTCCCGAAAGAAGCGAACGGCATCACTGTGACCGTGCGCTGGGGCGACTACACGCAGACGGAAACCAACGATGCGGATCGCAAGCCCGTGTCTGTTTGGCGGCGGAAATCCCGCGAGGAGCCGGTTCCCGTAACTCTCAAAGGCGGCAGCCAAGCGGACGTGCAGGACGTGCCCGACTCCGGCGGTCTTCAGCTCCACATTGTCGAGCGCCCGATTGCCGTCGCGGATCTTGATAAGCACATACCGCGGGGAACCCGCTCGGTCTCGGTTTTTCTGGTGAACCACCGCAAGGCGGACGAGGAAACAGCCGATCTGGCCTACGCTTTTCAAGCTGAGATCGAGGTGCGGAGCGACCGTCCGTTCGTCCCCCGGCCAGACTTACGCGGTGCGCAGGCCGCGGACTGGGACGAGCAAGTCGCGGATCTCCACTACGCCGACACTCCCGAGTACGCCACCGGCCACGGCGTCTCAGCCGAATGGGAGATTCTAGACGGCGCGTGCCGGATTCTTCGCAGTGCGTGGATACCGCGCGCCGAGGTGGAAAAGACAACGACCGAGGACGTGCCGGGCGCCGAGTTGCAAATGGATGCGCTTGGCGCGCTCGCTGACGGCCAGGCCGCCGAGGCCGCGCTGCGGCCGCTCGTCAGTGCGTATCGCGACTGGATTAGCGAGCAGCCTTCAAAGAACGGGGACCTGGAAGGCAGCCGAAGCGATACAGCGGACGAGCTTGTGCGGCTCGCGGGTGTCGCCGCCGATCGGATCGAGCGGGGCATCACGCTTTTGACTCAGGATGCGGATGCGCTCGATGCGTTCCGCGTGGCGAATCGGTCCGTCGCCCGGGCGCTCCGCAAGCGGCTCGACATCGAGGCCCCAAGCTGGCGTGCCTTCCAGCTTGCTTTCATACTGCTGAATCTTCCTGGTCTAGCCGACCCGCGCGACCCCAACCGCGAAACAGTGGACTTGCTGTTCTTCCCCACGGGAGGAGGCAAGACGGAGGCCTACCTGGGACTCGCCGCGTTCGCCATGGTGCTGCGCCGGCTGCGCCATCCCGAGGACAACGGGCGAGCGGGCGCCGGCGTGAGCGTCATCATGCGCTACACCCTACGGCTGCTCACGCTCGATCAGCTTGTGCGTGCCGCCGGCCTTGTGTGCGCTCTTGAACTCGAACGCGAGCAGAATGTCGCGCGCTACGGCGAGTGGTCCTTCGAGATCGGTCTCTGGGTCGGCAAGGCCGCGACGCCGAATATTCTGGGGCGCAAGGGAGACGGACGGTCCGATTCGGCTCGCGCGAAAGTGCGGAACTTCAAGCGTGACCCAAGGAGTAATCCATCGCCGATCCCTCTTGAGGACTGCCCGTGGTGTGGGACACGTTTTCAACCCGATTCGTTCGCGCTCTTACCCAACGACGATCAGCCGCGCGAACTGCGCATCGTCTGCGCAAACTTCGAATGCGACTTTACACGGGACCGTCCGCTGCCGATCGTGGCCGTGGACGAGCCGATCTACCGGAGGCTCCCCGCGTTCCTGATCGCAACGGTGGACAAGTTCGCGGCGCTACCGTGGGTTGGCGAGGCGGGGGCGCTGCTCGGCGGCGCGGAACGTCACGACGGGACGGGCTTCTATGGCGCCGCGGAGCCGGGTCACGGCAAGCGCCTGGTTGTCCCGCTACCGCCACCCGACCTGGTCATCCAGGACGAGTTGCACCTGATCTCGGGACCGCTGGGCACGATGGCGGGGCTCTACGAGGCTGCGATTGAAGCGCTGTGCGTGCGTGAAGTGAACGGGCGAACGGTGAGGCCGAAGATCGTCGCTTCCACCGCCACCGTGCGCCGGGCACAGGATCAGATCCAGGCCCTGTTCGCGCGTTCGTTGACGCAGGTGTTCCCGCCGCCCGGTCCCGACCGGCGCGACTCATTCTTCGCAAAGACCGTGCCCACATCGGAGAAGGCGGCAAGGCTCTATCTCGGGGTCGCCGCTCAGGGAAGAAACCCCAAGGTCATCATGCGCAAGGCGTGGCTCGCCCTGATGGGCGCCGCGGAGCGCGCCTACCGTGACGCAGGGGGCCACAAGAACGAGAAGAACCCCGCTGATCCCTACATGACGGTGCTCGGCTACTTCAACAGCCTGCGCGAATTGGGCGGGGCGCGCCGCATGCTTGAAGAGGAGGTACAGAATACGATCAAGGCGTACGGTGAGCGCAAGCGCATTGGGGAGAAGCATGGGTATTTCCAGAACCGCAAATACTTCTCTGAAGTCGTCGAACTCACGTCGCGCGTTTCGACGGACAAGGTAGCCGAGGCCCGCCGCCGGCTCGGCACCCCATTTCACAACATGGGGCAGCGGGTTGACTGTGCGCTGGCGACAAACATGATCTCGGTGGGTCTCGATATCCCGCGCCTCGGACTGATGGTCGTCTTCGGTCAACCGAAGACTCACGCCGAGTACATCCAGGCCACGAGCCGCGTCGGCCGCGACGACAAACGCCCTGGTCTGGTTGTCACACTTCTCAACATCCACAAACCCCGCGACCGCTCCCACTACGAGCGGTTCCGACATTATCACGAGACCTTCTACCGTTCCGTGGAGGTATCCAGCGTCACGCCATTCTCTGCTCGTGCGCTCGACCGTGGCTTTGCCGGGGCGCTCGTTGGGTTGGCCCGCCATGCTGTGCCGGAGCTGACGCCACCACGAGGAGTTGAGCATATCGCGGACGTGCGCGCGGCCCTCGAGCGCCGCCTGCTGGATGCTTTTCTCGACCGCGTCCGGCAGCAGCCTTTCGTGGACGAAGCGGAGCGGGAAGAATGTCTTCGCAGCGTTCAGAACCGCATCGTCGACTTGCTCGATTCCTGGCGTAAGGTCTTCGACGACTTCCACGCTGCCGGAGTGTCTATGCAGTATCAGAAGTACGAGTTACGGCAACCACAACCATTGCTTCGAGAGATGCTCGACAGGGATTTCGAATCCGAACACCATCGCAAGTTTCGCGCCAATCGCTCGCTCCGCGATGTAGAGCCGGAAGTGAATCTTTTCTTGAAGGAACTAAGCGGCGTGCAGGTGGAGGATCGTTCCACATGAGCCGGAAGTCGCACGGACAGATCAGACGTGGGCAGGTCATCACGACCTACGGACCAGGCGCCCTGATCGATCTGCCAAGGCATTCCGCGATTGTCGGCGGGCTCGAAACGTGGCCGAAGACGAGCGAGCTGGAAGAGATTATCGAGCCGCGTTTGACGCAGAAGCTCCAGCAGATGACTGGGGTCCCAGCCCCCCGTCTTTTCGCGCCGCCGCGGGACGAGAGCGATCCGCGTGCACCGACGAGGGGAATTGGTGTCTGGAGGTTTCCGGCATGGTTTGTTGTGCAGGAGAAGGAGAAGGGTAAGGGTGAAGCGCACGAGCGCTCCCGCCGCCTCGTGCATCGGAAGGCGCTCGACGAAAAGGGGCAGTTCGATGACCGACCGGTCGTGCCCACTCGTTTTGTGCGCGCCTGCACGAAAGGGCATGTGGATGACCTTGACTGGCGGTATTTTGTTCACGGCTCTGGGAGTTCCTGCCGGCGGCAACTGTGGCTTGTCGAGCGAGGTACCGGCGGCGATCTTGCTGACCTAGCCGTCCGTTGCGAATGTGGAGAAGTACCATCGCACAGTTTGTATGAGGCGGCCCAGCGTGAGTTGAAAGCGCTGGGGCCGTGTCTTGGCGCACGGCCATGGCTCGGACGGAATACGGAAGAGGGATGCAAACTAGAAAGCCGGCTACTCATCCGCACTGCTTCGAACGCTTACTTCCCTCAAGTTGTCAGCGTTCTTTCGCTGCCCGATCGCGGAAGTGCGGTGGACACCGCGGTCAAAGAGCTTTGGGATGATCTACAAATCGTTGATGATGCAGCGGGACTCGCCTTCCTGAAGAAGAAACCAAGAATCTCGGAGCGGCTCGCTCCGTTCAGCGACGACGAGGTGCTCGCCGCGATCCGCGAAGCCAAGGAGGGCAAGGCGGAGGAGAAGCCCGTCAAGCAGGTCGAACTGGAGGCCTTGCTTGCAGCGCCGGAAGGCTTTGGTGACGACGTTCCTGTTGACCCAGACTTTCACGCCCGCCGGCTCCCGGACAGGGCTTGGCGGCGCTCAGGAGATCGCGCCGGCATCGCAGCCGTAATTCAAGTTCACCGCTTGCGTGAGGTTCTCGTTTTGGTTGGATTCACACGCTTCGAGGCGGTGACACCGGACATCAACGGTGAATACGAGACCGACGTTGAGCGCGCGCAGATAGCTTACGAACCAAGCTGGTTTCCCGCCGTCGAGAACCGCGGCGAGGGGTTGTTTATCCAACTCAGCGCGGAGGCTGTGATGAGTTGGCTCAAGCGACCAGCCGTGCAACAGCGCCTGGACGCGCTTGCCCGAGGACACGAACGCTGGGGTGAGGACCGCAAGAGCAAGCGTAAGTTCCCCGGTGGGCCTTACATCCTTCTGCACACGCTCTCGCATCTCCTAATCCAGTCGCTTGCCATGCGCTGCGGCTATCCGGCTAGTTCGATTCGGGAGCGGATCTATGCGGATATGGACGCCCAGCGCTTCGGTATTCTCCTTTACACGGGAAGCCCCGATGCCGAGGGTACACTCGGTGGTCTTGTGCAGCAGGCCCGCTACATCGAGGATCACCTCGCACAGGCGCTTCGGATGAGTGCGCTTTGTTCGAATGACCCCGTCTGCGCCCATCATGACCCTGGTGCAAGTTTTGAAGGTCGCTGGCTCCATGGCGCTGCTTGCCATGGCTGTGCGTTGGTGGCCGAAACTTCTTGCGAGATGCGGAACGACTACCTCGACCGCGCACTCGTTGTGCCGGTACTCGGTTTTCCTGACGCTGCATTCTTCAGGGCCGTGTCATGAGCACCCCCCTGCTCGATCTCCCACCTCATCTCCGTGCTCGCCTGGCGAGCGCTCTCGAGTCCGGCCTTCTGGGCCCGTCTCCCACTCTCGCGTCGCTCCGCTCGGTGCTGGGGAATCGAGAGGATGCGGAAGACCTCGCCGCGTCGCTGCTTGAACTCGGGCGGCTTGGGATCTCGGGGCCGGCCGCTGCCGCCTGGCTTCGGACTCTTGAACGGGCTACAGCGAGAACTCGGAAACCCGACCTTGTGTGGTCCGGCCCCGAAGTCCCAGGCTTGCACGCTCGGGATACCAGACGTGTCTACGAAGAGTTGCTGGGCTCTGCAGAGCGCTCGATCTGGGCGAGCACATACGCCTTTTTCGACGGTCCTAAGGCGTTCGAGGTTTTGGCTCGACGCATGGAGACAACGCCAGCACTCCGCGTCACGCTGCTGCTGAACATCCAACGCAAAAGGGGCGACACTACCGCTTCAGAACAATTGGTGCGGAGGTTCGCGGAACGTTTTTGGAAGACCGACTGGCCTGGATTGGCGCGTCCAGGCGTGTTTTACGACCCCCGAGCGCTCGACCCGGAAGGTCCCGGTGGCGTTCTTCATGCGAAGGCCGTTGTCGCCGACGATGAAGCGGTATTCATAACCTCGGCAAACCTTACCGAGGCTGCCTTGGACCGAAATATCGAGCTCGGCGTTCTGATTCGCGACCGTGCATTGGCTCTGGCCGTCGGTGGTTATTTCCAGAATCTGATCGATCGCGATCTACTAAAGCCTTTACCTTTGGCATGACAGAAACACCACAACTGTCTTGCAAACATAGCGTGTGCCCGCGTTGACGGGCGACAGTAGTTTTCTAAATCGCCATGCGCTCCACTTCATCGAGCGAAATCTCATCCTGCCGCCGGTCGTAGAGCTTCGTGGTCCGTGGCGACTCGTGATTGGCGATGTGCTGCGCGATCTCCAGGGTCCCGCCGTTGCGCAGGTATTCGGTGATGCCGCTGCCGCGCCAAGCGGAAGGCTGCCGGATTTTGTTCGCTCACGAATGACAACCACCAGGGCGGGGGCTTCGGTTCCCGCCCGCCTGGCTGGTTGCGCTCACAACTCCCGCACGTCAGGGAGCCGCTGCCGGTCTCGCCAGGGATGGAGAGCGGCATCACCGATCGGGTGTGGTCGCTGGAGAACCTCATCGCATATTGACACGCGATTTATCATGAGCAAAGAGGACGGGATCATGAATCAAGACTCAGTGTTGGGGATCGAAGACAAACAACCGCGACTGGGGGAACCCTTTCGCTGCCCGGAGTGCAAGAGTCAGCTCGTGATTGCGCCGGTGCAAGGAAAACCAAATACCGTCTCCATGCTCGGCTGTAATTGTCACGACCGACAGGAGTTTTTCATCCCCGATGGGATCATCGCGTTCGGGCCAGACCATGAGATTATGTCCCTCTACTACCCTCGGATCTCATAAATGATCAAACGGATTGCTGCGAGTGACGCCTGCGAACGCGCCGAGTGCCGAGTGACCATCTCCACACTAAGACCCCACTACCCGATGTTCGTTTCGCGTGCCTTTGGCTTTGGCGTTCATAGAGCGGGCACGATCGCGGGAATCGCGACTACGACGATCCACACGGCCACCAGAAACAGCAGTACGGCGACTTCGGCGGACTCGGTGTTTTTGTGTGTTGTCATGACTGAAGTAACGGGGACCGGTATCAACTCCGGCCCCCGCCAACTTCTCACATAAATCGGCGGACGGAGATCCGCCTTTCCCGATGACGAGTCGGGAAACTCATTACGCCCGTGTCGCCAGAACCACAAACGGCGAGAGCGTGTCTGCGCCCTTGGCGGGTGTGATGGCGTCTTCCCAGAGACTCTTGCCGTCAACCCGGACGCGCAAGCGGAAAGCTAGCTCGCGCTCGTGAAGTAGACATGCGGCGACACCATCAGCGAGACTTGAGCCCACATTCCGATGGCGTAGTGGGTCAGATCGTACAGCCCGATATCACCGACCGTGCCGAGCGTCGGGACTTTCTCACTGAAGAGGATCGGATGTCCCATCAGCGTCTGGAACGGCGAGTGCGCGCCTGCGTTCGCTGGGAATTAGATCGGCACATCGCGTGCCCGCGCTAGAATGTTCGACGAAGGGGCATCAACCTCGCATACATGTTGAGAAATAATTTCCCATTGAACAATCAGGCATCAGAGCCTCCGCAACCCGTCGTCGAGCGGGCCTAGATCGTGTCCCATCAGGCGGCTAGCGAGACTCTGGGCCGATAGCGAGTGCGAACGGTTGTTCTCGCCATCTATACCAGAGCGGTATAATCTTGGTGTCATGATCGGCCGAACCGGCTCGCACTTAGAATCTCGACAATACTCGCGGGGACACAACCCGAGTGCACGAGGAGGAGATCCCATGTCCTGGACGCGCATTTTCGCCCTCCGGTTGGGTTTCATTCTTTGCTTAAGCGCTTTCTGGGTCGTGATGCACGATCAAGGCACCACCGCGGCTGTGCCTGCTGTGGACCCCGATCCCGACGAGCGATTCGTGATGGAAACGGATCAGCCCGTGGGAACCCTCTCCTTTGAAGTGATCGAGGGGCGCTCGGGCGTCCACCTGCCCTCGCGTCTGTACTTCGCTTACGCCGACGGCCGCAACGATCTCCCGACCGTTGGCCGGTTCAAGAACTTTCTCGTCACCGCATCGGGTCGCGAGGTCAAGACGCTTCCCGTGGGTGAATATGACGTCTATGTGTCGCGCGGTCTTGAGTACACTCTCGATCACCACAGAATCGGGATTGAAGAAGGCAAGACGACTTATCTTGCAAGCACGCTGGAACGGGCGATTGACACGCGCGGCTTCATCTCTTCGGACTTTCACCTGCACTTAACGTTTGCCATGCGAGACGGCGCTATCGTTTGCGCCGCCGAGGGGATCGACCTGCTGACCGCTACCGACCACAACATCCTCAAGGATTATGCACCTTACATCAAAGAGCTACGCCTCGAGCGCTTCATGAAGTCTGTTGTCGGGGCCGAGATTGACACCAGTTTTGGTCACTTCAACAGTTTTCCGCTCGAACTCAACCCTTGGGATGACCGCGACTATCGAAAGGCCATCCGCACGCCAGGTGAGTTCCTGCGCTTGCTGCGCCAGGATCCGGGTGATGAGATCGCACAGATCAATCATCCGCGGCGGCGAATCGAGGTCGAGCCCAACCCGGCCAGTGGATACTTCGACGGGCGATTGAACCGCGAGACCTCGGAGTTCGACTACCCCTATTTCGAAACGGGTTTCGACCAGGTCGAGATCTTTAATGCGCTCACTGACAGCACGCTGGAGGGTATCGGCCGCAGCGCTGTGGTCGATCAGAAGCTTAAGGACTGGTACAGCCTACTGAACCGAGGCATTCTGATCGCTGGTGTAGCCAACACCGACACCCACAGCTACCCGGACGCGCTGCCGGGCTACCCTCGGAACTACGTGGCATCGCAGACCGACAATCCTTGGGAGATCGACCCTGCCAAGGTTGTCAACGCTCTCAAGAACCGCGCCTCCACCGCATCCTTCGGTCCCTTTATCGAGTTCAAGGCAAATGGGGCCCAGGTTGGCTCCATTATCACCGACCGTGACGGGACCGTCAGTTTGAGTGTGGAAGTGCAGGCAGCGCCGTGGATTCCGGTGGACAACATCGAGATTGTGTCGAATGGCAAGGTCATCGAGACCTTTTCGATCGAAGATGTCGATCCCAAAGAACGTGTTCGCTTTGCCAAAGAGATCATTGTGCAACCCACCACCGATGCCTGGTACTTAGTCATTGCAACTTCCGAACGTCGTTGGGAGAAACCATTCGAGAACTTCAGCTCTTTCTCGTTTACCAACCCGATTTTTGTCGACATCGACGGCAATGGCTACTTCGACCCCCCCAACGGCGGCTACCCTCACAAGCCCAGCGATGACTGAGGAGGATGTTCGATAGTTCGTAGGAAGTAGCGACTCTCCAGTCCGAGCCGTTAGGCTCGGAGTGATGTTTTGTTCTTTCAAAAAGGAGAGTCGCTATGAAGAAACAATACCAGATCGACCGCGAACAAGCCGTCCGCCGATTCCACAAGCAAGCAGAAGAAAGCGGGCAGGAACTGCAACTGCACTTGCCGCTCAAGGAAGTCGCCGCCGCGCTGCAACAAGGTGTCGGAGAGTTGATGCGACAGGCAGGCCTGGAGTTGATGCAGCTCATCATGGACAACGAAGTGCGCCAACTCGCCGGCGAGCGCTACCAGCGGCGCACACAGGAGCAGCAGCCCTACCGCTGGGGCCACGAGAAGGGCTTCCTCGTTGTTGATGGGCAGAAGGTTCCGATCCAACGTCCGCGGTTGCGCAGCGAAAAAGGCCGCGAAGAATCCCTCGGCAGCTATGAGCTGTTCCGGCGCTCCGAGCCGCTCGACGCCGCCGTCTGGGATAAACTCATGCTCGGTCTTTCGACACGGAATTACGCCCAAGCCGTGCGGGAGTTTACCGAGGCCTAGGGCATCGAAAAGTCCGCTGTGAGCGAACACTTTGTACGCACCAGCCGCGAGAAACTGCGCGGGATTTTGGAGCGTCCCCTCGGCAAACTCAAACTCTGCGCCATCTACCTCGACGGCATCGAGTTCAAGGGCCAGCACCTGGTGCTGGCGCTGGGAGTCGCTGTGGACGGGTCGAAGACGGTTCTGGGGCTGCGCCAAGGAGCGAGTGAGAACGCGACGGTGGTTGGAGAATTACTGGAGGATTTGGCCGGGCGCGGCGTCGATTTTTCCGTGCCGATGCTGTATGTGCTCGACGGCGCCAAGGCGCTCACGAAGGCGGTCCGCAAACACGCGGGCAAGATGGCGCTGATCCAACGCTGCCAAATGCACAAGCGCCGCAATGTGACCGCTCACCTGCCGGAAGAATACCGCGCATCGGTGGACCGCAAAATGGCCAACGCTTATGCCATGTCGAGCTACCGAGATGCCAAGACGGCGTTGGAGAAGCTGCATCGCGAGTTGATGGAGTTGAACCCATCGGCGGCTCGTTCGCTCGAAGAAGGGAGGGAGCAAACGCTGACGGTGCATCGGCTCGGACTCGACGATCTGCTGCGTTCTACGCTGGCGACGACGAATCCGATCGAGTCGGCGTTCTCGGTGGTGGGTCGCGTCTGTGGCCGGGTGAGGCGCTGGCGGGGAGGCGATCAACGCGAGCGCTGGGTGGGGGCCGGTTTGTGGCTGGCGGAGAAAAGCTTCCGGCGGATCAAGGGCTACAAACATCTGCCCCAACTGCTCGACCAGCTCGCCAGGCTCTCGACGCCGCCACCGGCTCAGGCCCAAGCGGCGTAAACTACAGGTTCCGGGGAGCCGCTTGTTTCAACGGAATTCCGGACATCCTCGGCCCTTTTCCGGGTCGTAGTGAGAGCTGAACCCCGCCCCGTCCAATGAGTTAGAATGGACTGAGCCGGATAGAAGAAGATGGAGTGACCTGTCCATAATCCGGTCAGAGACTGTTTTTTGGAGGTCTACTTGAGCAAGAATAGTGCAGCCCCGGCGCCAGCGCTGCAAACTCGCACAGAAGCGAGGTACAGTTAAGGCGACTCCGAACTTGAGAGGACCACCCGCCATGAAACCATCGAGCCATTTCGGCTGCATTCTCCGCCGCAGCCTGCGAGCAATCTCGTCAATCTGCCTGCTCGCCGGCCTTGTTCCACTCCATGCCCAGAAGGTTCAACACCCTCTCGATCCGCTGAACTTCCAGGAGTATTGGACCGTGCTCGAAGTCCTCGATGAGTCGGGCCACGTCGATGAAGACACACGCTTCTCGATGATCAACCTCATCCCACCGTCCAAAGACTTGGTCTGGAGTTGGAAAAAGGGAGATGAATTTCCGCGCGAGGCTTACGCACTCGTGCGGCAAAAAGAGAAAACCTTTGAAGCCACAGTGAACATCCGGGCAGGCGAGCTGTCGTCATGGACCGAGCGCACCGACGTGCAGCCGAATTGGCTGGACGAAGAACGCAAGGCTCTCAAGAAGGAAATCAAGAAACACCCCGATTTCATCGAAGCGATGAAGAAGCGCGGCATTACCAACTTGGCTTTCATCGAATGCGAGGTCTTGCCTCCTGGTTACTACGGGACGGAGGAACAAAAAGGCCGGCGCGTCGGACACGCAACTTGCCATGATGCGCGGCGCCGGCGCAACAGCTGGACGCGCCAAATCGAAGGACTCACCGTAATCGTCGACATGCACGAGAAGAAGATCCTCCGTGTCGTGGATGAAGGTGCAGTGCCGATCCCGGACACCAATGCTGACTATGATCCGGCGTCGATAGGCGAGCCGCGTGAGGTGCCGGGACCGATTCGGATCGATCAGCCGAACGGCCCCGGCTTCGAGCTCGACGGCAACATGGTCGAGTGGCAAAAGTGGCGATTTCATGTTCGCCATGACCAACGCGTCGGCGTCATCGTTTCAACCGTTAGCTACGACGACGGCCGTCGCCGCCGCCCGATTCTTTACGAAGGTTACCTCTCTGAGATATTCGTGCCCTATATGGACCCGGCATTCAACTGGTACCACCGCAACTTCATGGACATGGGCGAGTTCAGCCACGGAGGCATCGCCCGGCCGATGCTGCCCGGATCGGATTGCCCCGACCACGCGGTCTTCTTCGATGGCTTGGTTGCCCAGGACAATGGACAGCCGAAGACGAACAAGAACATCCTTTGCCTCTTCGAGATCGAGCCAGGCGATATGGCTTGGCGGCACGCGCAGCCGAACGAACCGGAAAGCCGCGTCGAACGGAATCTCGTTGTCCGGGCCGCGGCCGTGGTTGGGAACTACGACTACATTTTCGACTGGGTGTTCCAGCAGAACGGCACGATTCGCGTGCGGATCGGGGCGTCCGGCGAAGCGGAGACAAAGATCGTTCGCGAGGCGACGTCGGATAGCGCGCAAGAAATGCACTCGACAGATGGCAACGGAAATGGCTCTCACGACGGGGAGGTTCCGCCGCCCGACGCCTATGGCCGCTTCGTCGACAAACACATCGTCGCTGTCAACCACGACCACTACTTCAACTTCCGGATCGATCTCGACGTGGACGGCCCTGTCAACCGCTTTGTCGCTGACCGGCTCGTTACGAAGACGCTGCCTGAGGATCATCCGCGGCGGAGCGTCTGGGTCCGCGAAGCCAAACATCTTGGCGCCCAAAGCGAAGGGATGCTCGACATTGATCTCAAGAAGCCGGCTCTTTGGCGCGTTCTAAGCACGACGGAAAAGAACCATGTGGGCTACCCCACGAGCTATCATCTCCGTCCGGGGAAGAACGGCACGACGCTGATGACTCCGGACGACTATCCCCGCCGGCGGGCCGGTTTTATTGACCACCATCTTTGGGTCACACCGTATAGCCCGAAGGAGCGGTATGCGGCCGGTGATCACCCCACTCTCAGCGAGCCTGGTCAGGGGCTCCCGGCGTGGACCACGCAAGAACGCAATCTTGACGAAACGGACTTGGTCCTGTGGTACACGATCGGCTTCCAGCACTTGGTGCGTGCCGAAGACTGGCCGGTGATGCCTACTCTGTGGCACAGCTTCGAGCTGCGGCCGTTCGACTTCTTCGACCGGAACCCGGCGCTCGACCTGCCGCGGCGCTAGCCTGAGGACGCTAGCCTCGGATCGAAACTGCTTAGCGGCCTTCCGTCGCTAAACACAAACGCTTCCGCATTCCCACGGGGATTGTGCGCGCCATACGGGTGCCGCCTTCATTTCGATCTGGTGGGTTGCCATGGGCGGCAAGGTGGCCCTTCACGAGCGGTACAGCGGCACAGGACTTACACCCCGAATCAATGATGACTTCATACGACTACGCCTGTCCCTCCCAAAAACTCCGACACTTTTGCAATCATTGATGTTAACGTTCTGCGCTGGAACTCCCAACGATGCGCAACATCCTGTTCGCAATCCTCGCCACCCTGCGCTCGGCCTTCCAAAGCCGACGCTCTTTGGGCATGAAAGCTTCAACGGCGACCCGGCGCACCCCTACGACGTTTCGGCTGACGGCGAGCGTATCTTGGTCGTCGAGACTCTCGGCGAGGAACCCGATAGCGTGCCGGCAGTCCACATCATTCTGAACTCTTACGAAGAGTTCCGCGACCGCGAGCAGGACTAAGTCCCACGAAACGAACTACATAGCGCCCGTCTGCGGATACCTGTCGCGAAATCGCCTTCGCACCAACAATCCGCTGACTGAGGCCCTCACACGGCCGTCGCAGGGATCGAAACCACCTCAGATCAAGGGCCTGGCGGTGCTACGATCGGAAAGCTCAACGGAACGGTTGTTACCACCACCTATGCGGCGGCGGTGCAATTCCCCCAGGCTTGAGCACCAAGACTTCATTGCGGCGCCACTGCGCAGAGTGTATCATCGCGCTAGCGGAGGTCCGAATCGGAAGTTCCGTACCAACGCGGTGCCGAGGCTCGAAAACTGCGAGGAGTTTTATGCATACTATGCATACGAGGACGTTGCTGCTGCTTGTACTCGTCGCACTAATGGGCCCCGCCGGTTCGCGGGCCGGTGCGGGGGGAGTTCCCGACGGCCTCGGCACATCGGACTGGAACAGTATCCGCGCGGAGTACGAACGCCATCGCCACGCAGCCTTTCCCGTCGAGGGCGGGCATCGTGCGCGCAATTTCGGCCAGCAGTGGGTCAGCGAGTTTGACGGGCGCGGATTCCTGGTTACGCCTGACAGCGGGGGTTGGAAGTGGGGATTGCAACTCGAGAGCTACGGCTGGGCCGGACGCGCGCGGGCGGTGACGGACCGGCCGCGAGTGACGGCCGAGACCGAACGCGTCACCTACGACTGGGACCAGACGCTGCGTGAATGGTACGTCAACGGCGGGCGGGGGCTCGAGCACGGTTTCACAGTGCGGCAGCAGCCGGCGGGCCGGGGCGAGACGCTGGAGCTGAATCTGGCGGTGCGGGGCGGTCTCGAACCGCGAGTGCGGGACGGCGGACGCGCCGTGGCTTTCGTCGACGCCAAGGGCCGGACGGCGGTCATCTACGCCGGGCTGAAGGTGTGGGACGCCGATGGCCGCGCCCTTGATGCGCGGATGGAGGTGGCTGGCGGAGGACTGCGGCTGGAGTTGAAGGCCAGCGGCGCACGTTACCCGCTGACGATTGATCCGATCGTACAGCAGGCTTATCTGAAAGCCTCTAACACCGGCGCAGGCGATCAATTTGGAAGGTCAGTGGCGATATCGGGCGATACGGTGGTGGTTGGGACGCCAGAAGAGAGCAGCAACGCCACCGGGGTCAACGGCAACCAGGGCGACAACAGCGCCGATTTCCCCGGGGCGGCCTATGTGTTTGTGCGCAACGGCGGGGCGTGGAGCCAACAGGCTTATCTCAAAGCCTCTAACACGGGCGTGACTGACTCGTTTGGAGAGTTGGTGGCGATATCGGGCGATACGGTGGTGGTTGGGGCGCTATTCGAGGAGAGCAGCGCCACCGGGGTCAACGGCAACCAGGGCGACAACAGCGCCCCAACCTCCGGGGCGGCGTATGTGTTTGTGCGCAACGGCGGGGTGTGGAGCCAGCAGGCTTATCTGAAAGCCTCTAACACCGACGAAAACGATTTTTTTGGAGTGTCGGTGGCGATATCGGGCGATTCGGTCGTGGTTGGGGCGCCACTAGAGCAAAGCAACGCCACCGGGGTCAACGGCAACCAGGACGACAACAGCGCTGCAGATGCTGGGGCGGCGTATGTGTTTGTGCGCAACGGCGGGGTGTGGAGCCAGCAGGCTTATCTGAAAGCCTCTAACACCGACGAATTCGATGGATTTGGCATCTCAGTGGCGATATCGGGCGATTCGGTCGTGGTTGGGGCGGGATTCGAGGAGAGCAGCGCCACCGGGGTCAACGGCAATCAGGACGACAACAGCGCTGCAGATGCTGGGGCGGCCTACATCTTCAGCGTGGAACAGCCGTTTACTTCTGACGGTCTGGTCCATGCGGCGCGATTTGAAGCAGGCGACGTAGCCGAGCAAGAAATCGTCTCACTATTCGGTTTGTTCTTGGCCGATTTCAACGCCGATGCCGTGCTTCCCCTCGGCACGCAACTAGGAGGGGCCAGCGTCGACGTGACGGACAGTCAGGGCGTAACTCGCCCCTGCTTGATGTTTGCGGCTCGAGTGGAGACGGATGTAAGCTCAGCCCAGTTGAACTTCATAATCGCCGGTGGTACGGCGACGGGGCCGGCCACGCTGACGGTGCGGCGAGCCAGCGGTGGAAGCCATTCGATTACGATCCATGTCGTCGACGTGGCGCCCGGCATCTTCACGGCGAATTCCTCGGGCTCGGGCGTGCCGGCCGCGAACGCACTGCGTTTCGTAGACGGCCAGCTTACCGATACATCCCTTGTCTTCGACGTAACTGCATTTCCTTTTCAGGCGACCCCGATCGACCTGGGGCCGGCAAACCATCAGGTGTTTCTCTCGCTGTTTGCAACCGGCATCCGAAACGGCGG
This sequence comes from Bryobacterales bacterium, assembly GCA_965238045.1. GTDB lineage: Bacteria > Acidobacteriota > Terriglobia > Bryobacterales > UBA6623 > CBDEGU01. Next base: position 64,077 of record CBDEGU010000011.1, read on the forward strand.
CACAGTACAAGTCACCATCGACGGCTTGCCGATGACAACCATCTTCGGACCGGCTGCCTCGAGTGAGTTTGACGGGTTGGACCAGCTCAACGTACTCCTGGAGCGCGTTCTCATTGGACGCCGCCTCGTGCAAGTCGTCGTTACAGTCGATGGCCTTGTGGCCAACGTCGTAGAGATCAACATCCTCTAATCCTTCGCCGCCCGGCGTGTGGCAGCGATGAGCAACGGCGTGGCATACCCGCAACACGACGTTTCGGCCGACGGCCGGCGCTTCGTGGTTGCCGAGCCCTTTACTGACGGCCCCTCGTGTCGTCCAAAACTGGTTCGCCGAGTTCCGCGACCGCGAACAGAACTATGATATGCACCCCTAGGCTGAGACAGCGACAAAGTGAGACATAACCGTTCGCTGAAAGATTGTAGACTTTCGAGCGACACTATTGCACCGCTTTTCTCACCACCTGGCCCGATGAAGTGGAGGGCGAAGTGCGTGAGAGACCCGTCACTGCGAGGCGCGCGCCGCTTGACGAGCGCAGGCGTACTGGAGAGTACGTTGAGCACGGCGAGCAAGCGCAACGAAGTAGTGGCGGGCCTGTCATGTGCTTCGGTCGTCAGGTGGTGAGAAAGGCGGGCTAAGAGTTTCATGACGAAATCCTAGCATAAGGCGCGCGGCCGGCTGCGCTGGCCAAGCTGCCTGAAACCACGCCGAACATCGAATGTTTCTCGGCCGAAGCGGCGCCCGCGGCCGATGCCGTCGCCCTGCTAAGGGGATGTCTCCACAGCCAAGACCCAGGCCGGTGACGGCCCAACCACGAAGGTATCGAACCGGTCAAGCCTTCCGCTCTCCGGATCGATGCGGTACGACGCCAGCTTGCCCGATCCCTGCCCGGCGGCATACAAAAACTGGCTGCTCGGATCGATGTTGAACGAGCGCGGCGTTTTCTCGGTGGGCGTCTGTCCGAGCGCTGTCAATTTTCCTGTATCGGCATCGACAGAATATCCCGCAATGCTGTCATGGCCCCGGTTCGATACGTAAACGAACTTGCCTGAGGGCGTGACTTCGACATCCGCGCAGGTGTTCGATTCGCTAAACCCGTCGGGCAGGGTCGAAAGCGTTTGCACCGCGCGAAGCGCTCCGCTCGATGGGTCCATCTCGTAGACCGTTACGCTGCTGCCCTTCTCATTCGAAACATAGGCTGTCTTGTTATTGGGATGAAAGAAGATATGCCGCGGCTGGTGCGTCTCCGGCGTCGTCACCGCCGCCGGGCTGTTGGGCGTCAGCTTGCCCGTTTTCTCGTCAAAGAGAAACTGAAAGATCTGGTTCGGCGCCGTATGAGGCACGAAGACGTAGCGATTGAAATTATCGGGAACGATCGAATGCGCGCGCGGCGCGGTGTCGAGAAACTGTTTCGCCTGGCGCGACAAAGAACCATCTTCGGCGATCGCATGCACGGCGGCTTTCCCGGCGCCGTAGTCGGACGAGAACAGGTATCGCCCGCCGCGGTCGGTTTTCACATAGGACGGGTTCGCGCCCGTATCCGTCGTGCCAATCAGAGCGAGGCCGCCCGTCGCCGGGTCGATCCGAAAGCTCGCAATCGCGTTGGCCGACCGCAGAGCGGCGAAAAGAAATCTTCCTTTCGGACCTGCTCCCAGCGACCCCGGCCGTCCCTCGACCGGCACGCTGGCTTGCGGCGAGAGCCTACCGGTATCGCCATCCATCCGGTACACGGCGATTCGATTTTCGCCGCTCACCGAAACGTACACAAAGGTAGCGGCCCCGGCCCCGGTCGGCAGCAACACCGACAACACGAACAATAGAATGAGACACATCAAATGCTTACTCCTAAATCCAGAATTTCCGATTTGGAACTCCGACTCCAACATGTTACTCCCTCTCTTCTCCTGAATGCAACGACTTTGCCTCGTCAGGCAGGCCACGACGGCATCGAAGGGTGGTGTGAACCCCTGGCGTGAGACAGCGTAATTGGGGACAGCAAACTGTTGACTGTAAAAGTGTAGCGCTCAGCGCCGTTTTGGTGCATACTCCTCTGAGCCGGGGAAGCGGAGGCGGGCTCTGCTGGAGAGCAACCCGCCAAGGAATACCCGGCTGGAGACTCATCGAAACGATGAGCGCCCGGGGCGGCCACTATGCCGCTCCGGGTCCACTCCCAGCTCCGGGTCCACTCCCAGCTCCGGGCCAGCCCCCAGCTCCGGGCCCGCCCATCGGATCGATAGATCTCCCTATGCCTTGGAAAACTCATACTGTGGGTTCCTCGCCGCGGCTCTTACCGGCTCGAGCAGCGCCTCGAATTCAGCCGGAGGACGATACCCCAGCGCCGAATGCAACCTGCGCTCGTTGTAAATCTCGTCAATGAATTCGCCAATCGAGCCGCGCGCTTCCTCCAGCGTTCGATAACGCCGCAGATACACTTCCTCGGTCTTCAAAGTCTTCATGAAACTCTCGGCCTTCGCATTGTCATAAGGATTGCCGCGGCGGCTCATCGAAATCACCGCGCCGTGCGCTTCGAGCAACTCGACATAAGCGCGCGAAGCGTACTGCACGCCCTGGTCGGAATGATGCATCAGCCCCGGCCCCGGCCGCCGCGCCGCCAGCGCCTCGCGCAAAGCCCCGACCGCCAGCTCGGCCTCGAGCGTGGCGCCCAGCCGCCAGCCGATCACACGCCGCGAATGGGCGTCCAAGACCACCGCCAGATAGACGAACGTCTCGCGCAGCCGGATGTAGGTGATGTCGGATTGCCAGAGCTGATCGACGCCGTCGACCCGCAGGCGGGCGGCGAGATTGGGATAGACGGGCAGGAAATGACCCGCATCGGTGGTCAGCACGAAGCGCCGTTGGCGCACCGCCAGCAGGTTGTCATGGCGCATCAGGCGCAGCACTTTCTTGTGGTTCACCACCAAGCCCTGGCGGCGCAGCGTGGCGGTGACGCGGCGGTAGCCGTAGCGGCGGTTGCCAATTGCGATGCGCTGGATACGGTCGCGCAACTCGGTCTTGTACTCGGCGCCGGACTGGAGGGCGAAGCGGCGATAGAAGCCGGCGCGGTTCACTCCTCCGAGCTGGCAGGCCTTCTCGACACTGAGGGAGCCTTGGGCGCGGACCTGCTCGATGGCCGAGTAGATGTGCTCGCGGTGGGCGCGTCGGGGCCCGGGGTGGCGAGGTGTAAGGCGCGCAAGGCTCGTGCGAAAAAATCCAGTTCGGCGGCTTGTTTGCCCAGCAGCCGTTCGAGCTCGGCAATGCGCCGGTCGCGGCTGTCGAGCGGGATTTTCGGCGGCGGCCCGTGGCCAGGAGCGGGCCGGCCGCGCTGACGGCTCAACCCGCCGACGCCCTCGGCGCGCAAGGCGTCGCGCCAGCGATAGAGCACGCTGCGCCTGACGCCGAGTGCGCGGCTCAGCGCCGTCCCCGATGCGCCCGAGAGCAGCCGCCGGGCGGCGGCCTCCTTGACGGCGAGGGGGAACGTGCGCGCCTTGCCTGCCGTGTGTTTCTTCCCTTTCATGAGATGCTCCATTCCAGACTCCTTTCCATTCGATGAAAAGTGTCCCGAATTTCACTGTCTCATTTTTGGGGTTCACTCCATTCCATAGGCTTTCTAGGCTTTCTAGGCTTTCGGGGCTTTCGGGGGGCTTTCGGGGACGGGGCTTTCGGGGACAGGAAGCTGTGAATTAATTGCCTTTCGACCTCTTTTCGCCGAGCTAAGTCCTTTGTTTGCCGCACTGGATTCTGCGGCAAGTTGATTTTTTCACAGCTTCCAGAGCCCGATAGCCGCCTTGAATGGACGCTGCAGAACCCAAACCCCCGCATCGTCTCACCACCCGAGCATCGCGACGCGATTAGAAAACCAAAAACATCCGAAAATCCGGGCATAACCCGACAAGACTACCCTCCAAGCCGGGCATCACTTGCGCTTGAAGAACATCAAATGTTGCCAGGGCAAGCGGTCGTATTCGCGCGCCAGCCGCAGGCCGTTGGGAGCGAACTCCTTGAGAATCTGTTGTTTGCTCATCTTGTGCAGCTGCCGAATCGGCACCTTCGGATCTTCGGAACGGTACTCGGCCAGCGCAATCACCCCATTGGGCTTGAGACTCTCGCGCATCGCGGCGAGCATCCGCTCCGGATAGGCAAACTCGTGGTAAACGTCCACGAGCAAGATCAAGTCCAAGCGGCCTTTGGGCAGCTTTCGTATCCGCAAGGCCTTGAGCAGTTGGGCCGGCTCCTCTTCTTCCTCACGCTCGGGACGAAGCAGCCAAGGCGCCCCGTGAAAGCTCATCGTTTGCGCGATCTCGCGTCCCTTGTAAGACGTTCGCGGGGAAGGCGTCTGCTGTGCCTGGCTGGGTGGTGCGCCATAGCCGGTCCAGGCCAAGACGGCTAGAAGGCTAGAAGCGAAGGCTAGAAGCAGAGAGACGCTGACCCGGCCGGCGCCCGGTCGTGGAAGGGCCGATTTCATGACAATCAACGAATACACCAGAATTCCCAATTTGGATCTCCGACTCCAATATGGTACTCCTCTCTTCTCCTGAATGCAACGACTTTGCCCCGTAAGGCAGGCCACGACGGCATCGATGGGTTCCCATGGCCTGTTCTTGTCGTCGGGTGAGCCCGTCTCGCTGCTGCTCAGCCGATTGGTCGCACACCCCTCCTACCCTCCTTCCTCAACGCCCAGATCCTGTGCAGCATGTCGCCGAACAGCCTGCGGTTCAGATACCCCTCAGCCAGCAGCAGCCAGCTAGTACCGCGCGTGCTTGACCACACGGCCCGGATTGTCCGCAACTGGCACGAAGAGTTCCGCGACCCCGAGCAGGACTAAGTCCAGCGAAACGAACCACATAGCGCTCGATCACGGAAAGGTGTTGCGAAATCGCCTTCGCACCAACAATCCGCTGCCGGAGGCCCTCACCCGGCCGTCGCAGGGATCGAAACCAGCTCAGATCAAGGGCCTGGCGGTGCTACTGTCGGAAAGCCAACCGAAGCGTTGTTACCACCATCCTAGTGGGAACAGGGGCGATCTACTTCGCTGTCGGCCGCGACAGGATGCGATTCACCGTAAACCCGTGCCAAGCCGTGCCCTTGCGTGTACGGTGTTTCTCTTCGTTCAGTTTGGCGGCCAGCCGGTCGAACCCTAGACCCTCTGCCCTGAGCGCTCTCATGCGCTCTACGACGGTCTTCTCGCCGGGGTAGTGTCCATAGGGCTTGCGTCCCTCGCAGCGCCCCGTACGCGCCTTCTTGCGCTGCCGTGCGCCTCTCAACTTGATGACGATCATTGTCTTTTCGTACTCGGCGATGGCCCCGAAGATCTGGCGCATCAGCGTCCGCGTGGGATCATCCTTGCACAAGTCGGGCTCGGCAACGGAGATCAGCTCAAACCCACACTTCCTCAGGTCCCCGATGATCGTCTCTTGGATCATCAGATCCCGCGCCAGCCTGTCCAGCTTCTCGACCAGGACGAGCTTGGTTCCGTTGGAGTGGAGGGCGTACATCATCTCCAGCAAGGCGGGCCGGTTCTCCATGTCCTTTGTCCCGCTCACGCCCTCTTCGCGATAGATCTTCGCAATGCGAATGTCGTGGGCTTTGGCGTACTCGCGAATGGCCTTTAGCTGACGGGGGAAGCCGTCTCCGTTCACTTGGCCCTTTCCGCTGACTCTGAGGTATGCAAAGGCTTTTTTCTTGTCTGCCATGACTTAAGAGTACACCAGAACACCCTACTTGTCAACACCCTATCTACAGATAAAGCGATATCACTGATTCTAAAGAACTTAGTTTTTGGGTGGTGTTTTCCGATGGGCTGGGGGCAGCCGGGGGCAACCCAGCGGGGGCGGGCCGTGGAGAAATCGGCTTGACTAGAATCATCGTCAGTTGCAAACTAGAAACGAGGAGAACACGAAATGATACGCCCGGTCCGAAAGAAGCGATCCGCCCCGCCGTCGAGCGAGGGCCGCGAATTCCTAAAGACGACATTGAACTTGGATCTATCGTTTGTTACCCCGACCAAAGGTGACCTGCGGGTACTACCTGTCGCGGAAGTAATCGTGAAATCCTATAGCAGTAAGGCCTGTGACGGGACGGAAGCTCCCTGCATCACGGCACAAGCTATTACGCCCGACGAGTTCGACTATCAAATAAACCGCCTCGTGGCGGAACTGGAGGCAATCAGAAAAGAGGGACACCGGCTATTCAAACGCCATGAATCCACTCCTAAGCGCAAGCGGAAACCAAAGGCAGGAGCCGCCGAAGAGCGATAGCCATGCCCGTGTTAGGCGACCCATCGTTCCCGATCAGCCGCCCGGAGTGCGGTCGGCATCAGCTTTTGCTGTCGTCGATCAACTCGTCCAGGTCCCGCCTAGCGTCCCGCGCGCCCCTGTGGTACAAAGGAAGCGGCCCCAGCCGGTGATATCACACCGACCGGGGCCTAACCAGCCACACGATACTCGGTCGGATGTCGTATGGACGGTTGAAAGCCATCGTACCAACCCCCATCCATCGAATGCACCCAGCGTGCGTCTAGCGAGGCGTGGCGGCCCTCCTGTGGCTCCCGAGCTTTGCGCTCCGGCGGATGGCCAGCGCGAGTACGGCCCGCTTCGGCTCGTCGTTCGACAGGCCCGGCAAAGTTACTTCTACTGGTCTTTCAACTCTTCCCACGTCTTCGGCTTCCACTCGCGCGCCAACCGTTGGGCTTCGGCTAGCTCTTTGGTCGTCAACTTTTTCGCTGCTAGTTGCCGAGCTTCGAAATACGCGCTCCTCAATTCCCCTCGGCTCATCTCGTTCCACTCGCCAGGCTCGATGAAACCACCGTCCGACTCGCCGCCACTCAGTCCGGATGCTGCAAGGTTAAGCCAGATATGTCCACTCGTGTGGTCAGTCTTGGCACCTTTTCCTACCATATACATCTTCCCGAGTCTGTGCTGCGCATGCACATTACCCATTTCTGCTGCCTGTCGGTAGTAGTTGAACGCCGTTCCATAATCTCGTTCGACGCCCAGACCAATTTCATAGATCTCTCCCAAGGCTTCGAGGGCGTCCACGTTCTTCTCGCATTTCAATAGCCATCTGCGAGCCTCGGCATAATCCTGCGGCACACCATGCCCCGTCAAATAGCGAAGCCCGAGAGAGTACTGTGCTGCATCGTAGTCTTGTTCGGCAGCCTTGCGAAGCCACATAACACCTTGAACGTTGTTCTGCGACACGCCTTCTCCGTCAAGCAAACGACGCCCTAGCATCCACTGGGCGTCTGGGAGACCTTGATCAGCGGCTGCTCTATACCACCTGATGGCCTGTTTGTCGCTCTGCGTAACCCCCTTGCCTTCGGCGTAGAGAAATGCCAGGAACGAAAGAGCATCTCCGCTCCGTGCGGCCTGCTCGAACCATGTCGCCGCAGTTGGGTAATCCTGCTCAACACCCCATCCACGCGCATACAGTTCGCCGAGCTGGAGCTGGGCGTCGCTGTCATTAAAGAAGGCTTTGACCCTGAGCTGGATCTTCATCGAGCGCAGGTCTGATGTACCCGTTGTGTCGCCTCTGTTGGCAGCCTTCGAGAACCACTCTGCGGCGGAAGAGTAATGCCCCTCTGCTTTGTAGTGCTTCCCAAGACGCGACATGGCCATCACGAGGCCTTGCTCGGCCGCCAAACCGAACCACTTCATCGCTGTGGCGTCGTCCTTCGGGACGCCCCGGCCGTCGATGTACATCACACCGAGGGCAAACTGGGCGTCGGCGTTACCTTGCTCGGCGGAGTGGATGAGATCGTCAAGCGCCGAGATTCCCTGTTGCTGACCCCAAGCCGTTAGCGAGCAAAGTAGGCAGACAACCGCGAGCGCGATCTTCATGACGACGATTGTACTCCGACCGCGAACGCGCACGCTATCGAAAGCCGAGAGCGGCAAGCAAGCGCGAAGCACAGCGTCCCCAGGCGGCCATTAGGGCGGCACGGGTGCTCCGAATATTGCTACGGCCGCCCGAGCAACGATAGCCAGCCACCGGGGGCGGGCTGTGGTCTCCGCCTGCCTGGCTGGCCGCTCTCACAACTCCTTCACATCCGGGAGCCGCTGCCGGTCTCGCCACCTGTGAACCAGCTTGCGCCCGAAGTGTAAACACGAAACCAGGGAGCATTACGAACACCTCAAGTCCGGCCCGAGGCTCGTTTGCCCCGCCTGCGAAGTCGCTTTCACGTGCGACGGGGAAAAGCTCGACAAGGCAACCCGGTTGATTGGGGAAAATCTACGGGAGAGGATCAGCGAGAGCCTCAAGATAGTAGCTCGCGGCGAGTAGCCCCGGCCACAAGGTCAAGCGGGCCCAAGAACGCTAGCTATGCCGCCCCTAGGAGCCTGTCCGAGTATTGGTCATTTTCTTCTTTGAGAAAAAACACAAGTGGGCGATAATGGTTTATGGGAAAAACTTACCGCCCCTACCTTCCCGAGCAAGAACTGCTGCTGCCTCCTAGTTTGCGCGATTGGCTGCCGGAAAGCCACCTCGTCTACTTCGTCAGCGACGTGGTCGATCAACTGGATTTGTCGGCGATCGAGAAGGTCTATGAAAAGGAGTGGCGCGGCCAGCCGCCTTACCATCCGCGGCTGATGGTGAAGCTGCTGCTCTACGGCTACTGCCTGGGGGTGCGTTCCTCGCGCAAGATCGCCGAGCGTCTGGTCGAGGACGTGCCTTTTCGGGTGTTGGCGGCCGGCAATCAGCCCGACTTCCGCACGATTTCCGACTTTCGCAAGATCCACCTGGAAGCGCTGCACCAGCTGTTCGAGCAGGTGTTGCGGCTGGCGCTGGAAGCCGGGGCGATGAAGCTGGGTCGGGTGGCGCTGGACGGCACGAAGATGAAAGCCAACGCCTCCAAGCACAAGGCCATGAGTTGGGGGCGGATGAAGCAAACCGAGCAGCAGATTGCCGCCGAGGTCCAACAGATGCTGACCGAAGCGGAGAGGGCCGATGCCGCCGAGGACGCCCGCTACGGGCCTGAGCAGACGGGCCAGGAGCTGCCCGAGGAGTTGCAGCGCCGCCAGACGCGGCTGGAAAAGATTCGGCAAGCCCAGAGAGCCCTAAAACAAAGGGCGCGCGACAAAGCGGCCGCCCAAGACCACTCAGCCGACGACGTCCGCAAAGCGAAGCCGCGCGACAAGGATCAGTACAACTTCAGCGATCCGGAATCGCGCATCATGAAAGGCGGCGACGGGTTCTTGCAGGCCTACAACGCGCAGGCGGCGGTGGAGGGGGTCTGTCAGTTGATCGTGGGGCAGACGGTGACGCAGGCGGCGAACGACAAACAACAACTGCAGCCGCTGCTCGAAGCGGTCGAGCAGCAGGCGGGGCAGCGGCCACAACAAGTGTTGGCCGACAGCGGCTATTGTTCGGAGCAGAATCTGCAATCTTTGGAATCGGCCGCCGCGCCGGAGAACAAGATTGAGGCTTACATCGCCACGAAGAAAGACAAGCACGGGGAGCGGCCACCGCCAGCGAAGCGCGGACCCTTGCGGCGGGGAGCAACGCGGCTGGAGCGGATGAAACGCAAATTGCAGACGCGGGCTGGAGCGAAGGTTTACGCCCAACGCAAGGGGATCGTCGAGCCGGTGTTTGGTCAGATCAAACAGGGGCGCGGGATGCGAGGGTTTCTCTTGCGCGGGTTGGAGAAGGTGCGCGGCGAATGGGCGTTGATTTGCCTGACGCACAACATATTGAAGATGCACACCCTCTGCCATGGATAGCAAGAAGGAAATGCGGTTCGAAGAGTTCGCGGAGGCTTCTGCGGGGCGCGAGAAACTGCTGCCAGGCGGTGTTTGTCCATCCCGCCCGACTTCGACCGCCCGAGCCCTGCCTTTGCCGAACGAGTAAATCTCCCGCCGGAAATTCAACCCAGCACCAAAACCGTGCCAAGCTGATACTCGGACGGACTCCTAGTCTACGACCGTGCCTGCTACGGTCACGCCTTTCCTGAACCCGATGGGAACGACCACGTCCCGAAGTGGCGCACCCCGGCAATCCAGTGCTGACGAAAAGGCGGGGAGGAATTCGTCCTTCAACACCTCGAGAACAAACCGCCCTGTGGACCTGACAATAGGCAAGTAGAAGTGGCCTGCCGCATCTGTTTGCACTCCGCCGCTCTCACCGGCTCGGCCTGAGCTTCCTTGGCCCGGATAGGCAATGTAGACCGTCGCGCCCGCCACCGGCTGGCCAGTTGCGTCGACAATCGTGCCGCTAACCGGCACCTGTGGAGCAAGTTCAAAATCAACAGTGAAACGATCCTGACCCGGGCGGGCTTCGAACCACTTTCCAACCGAGACGTGGTCGTCGGCCCAAGCGGCAATGCTGCCGCGGCTAGAGTCGGCCCGAAGGTTCATTTCGACGCGGTAGCGACCCTGGGAGTCGGTGGACGCTCCGTCACCGTGAGCGACGAGCGATGAGGCCGAATCTGGACTGATACGGACAAAATCCGTCCAGTTCACGTGGCCCTCGAGGGGCGCCCCTGTGCCTGCCTGCCTTATTTGACCCTCGACAACAACGACGCGCAAGTCTGTCTGTGCCGCCGCCGAACCCGCTCCGGCAGCCGCGAGCAGGCCCACAAGAGCCGCCAGCTTGCGCCCGAGTTTCACAGTAAGAACCTCCTCAATGGAATCAGTAACTACAGTCATATTACTCCGGGGCACTACTGTCCAGTTAGCGGGCTAGCGACAAGCGCCAACTCACCGCATTAGGAGCTGTTAGGATCGATTTTTCCTTGCCGCGATTTGAACGGTGAGATCCAAAATCGCGGCTTCGGAGACGAATGACGATGGTGCATGAACCCACTGCTGTCCTGATTAGACCGCTACTCCGGCGAGTAACAGTTGGCGCTAGGGCTGGTCTTGACTGCCCGGTGGAGGGTGAAACGGTTCGTCCAGCCAGGTGAACAACTCGCGGTGCACAAACAACTGCTGCCGCAACAGAGCGACCCGACTGGACGGGCTCCAACCTCAGCGCGCCCGCGGCTTTAAGTACCGCGGCAGCAAGATCGCGATCAGCGCCGTCCAGATCTGGATCTTCAGGCCGTTCGCCGAGGCCCCACGAAGATCTTCACCCGCGGGTTCTGCTTGAGAGCCTTGAAAAACAGCTCCACTTGCCAGCGCTTCCTGCAAATGGCGGCGATCTTCGTGGCCGCAAACCTCAGATGATTCGTCAAAAACACCAGCGTGCGTTCTTGCCCGGCGTCGAAGGATTCGATGCGGCGGAACACCGCCGACGAGCCGCTGGCGGCCAAGGAGGGGAAGAAGATCACCTCGTCGTAGCGCACCGCTCCGGCACGGCTGGGCAACTCCCGCCGCTCGAGAACCTCGTAGGCGGCTCCCTTTCTCAATCATGGGAAAATATTTCTCGACACCTCTCTGCCGTTGACGCCTTTTCGTGGCGTTGGTGCATGAATCGGTGTAAGCGAGCACGCTAGCGGCGGGGGTGGGGTCCAGTCCATCATAGAGATCGGGGGTAACGTCATGGTCGCAGCGAAGTCGAGCCGAGTCAACCGCCAGTATAAGAAGAAGTACAGAATCCGGAACTGGAGGGAGTACGAGCGTGGCCTCAGGAGCCGCGGCGACGTCACGATCTGGCTGAGCGAGGATGCAATTGCCGCGTGGGTACCACCGAAGAACGGTCTTCGCGGAGGCCAGCGGCGGTACTCGAACCTCGCGGTCCGGACCGCGTTGACGCTGCGGGTCGTCTTCAGCCTGCCGCTCCGCCAGACCGAGGGGTTCCTGGACTCGCTGCTCCGCTTGATGGGCCTCAACCTCAAGGCCCCGGACCACACCACACTCTCGCGCCGGAACCAAATCGTTGCGGTGCCGCCCCTGACCCGATCCTATGACGGCCCGATCGACTTGATCGTCGATTCCACAGGGCTGAAGATTCTGGGTTGCGGCGAATGGAACGCGCACAAGCACAAGGCATCAAAGAAACGCCGGGATTGGCGGAAGCTGCACATCGGGGTGGATGCCGAGGGGTTCATTGTGGCGGCCGAACTCACAGCGAGCAGCCGGGACGACGCCTCCACACTCCCTGCTCTTCTCGACACAATCGAGGTTCCCAGCCGGCGTTTCACCGCAGACGGAGCCTACGACCACAGGTCAGTCTACGATCAACTCAGCGCGGCCGGTACAGAGAACGTCGTGATTGTGATTCCCCCTCGTCGCTCCGCGGTGTCGGCGGGGCCAACGGACGGCCCCTGGGCGCAGCGTGACACGGCTCTTGAGAGGATTCGCCAGGTCGGGCGACGAGAGTGGCAGAAGGAGTCGGGCTACCGACAGCAGGCGCGCGTTGAAAACAGCTTCTTCCGATACAAGTCCGTGCTCGGAGGCGGATTGAAGGCGAGGCACGGCAAGGCACAAAGGAGAGAAGTTGCGATCGGGTGTCACATCCTCAACCGGATGGCCGAGCTGGGTAGGCCGAAATCCTGCGCTGTGGTGTCCTGAACGAGAAGTTGGAAAAGCGCCCCCACTCGCGCCGCAGTTGAATCATGCAACAGCGCCCATTGGGGCTGCAATCGTCCGTACTCTCTCAGCGAGCTAGCAGAGCCTATCCCAAGGGGCTGGCGCTTGCCGGTCAAGCCGACCACGGAAGCGGGCCGGAATTGCGCTCTGTTCGTGGCGCTGATGAAGTGGGCGGGATCACCGGCGAACATCGGGCGCGAAGTGGTGGCCGTGGCGCGGGCCACGAATGACGGCCTGGCCGTGCCGCTGGGAGATAGCGAAGTGGCCGGACTCGCTAAGAGCGTCGAGCGCTAGCGGCGATCCTGGATCGCCAAGGGCCGCTTCTACACCGAGGCCGAGCGCGAAGCGTGGGGCCGTGTCTTGGGGGTTCGCGGTGGCCCTGCCAGCGGTGCTAGTAGGCGCAAGGGCACGGCTGGCCGCGATCAACTGATGTTGGGGGGTGGATCAATGGGCAAGAGATTGACACAAGCGCAGATAGCGGCTCTCCACGGAATCACAATCACGACGTTCTCTGTACCGGCCGCGCTGAGTTGATCGTAGACTGACCTGTGGTCGTAGGCTCCGTCCGCCGTGAAATGCCGGATGGGAACCTCGATTGTGTCGAGAAGAGCAGGGAGTGTGGAGGCGTCGTCCCGGCTGCTCGCTGTGAGTTCGGCCGCCACAATGAACCCCTCGGCATCCACCCCGATGTGCAGCTTCCGCCAATCCCGGCGTTTCTTTGATGCCTTGTGCTTGTGCGCGTTCCATTCGCCGCAACCCAGAATCTTCAGCCCTGTGGAATCGACGATCAAGTCGATCGGGCCGTCGTAGGATCGGGTCAGGGGCGGCACCGCAACGATTTGGTTCCGGCGCGAGAGTGTGGTGTGGTCCGGGGCCTTGAGGTTGAGGCCCATCAAGCGGAGCAGCGAGTCCAGGAACCCCTCGGTCTGGCGGAGCGGCAGGCTGAAGACGACCCGCAGGGTCAACGCGGTCCGGACCGCGAGGTTCGAGTACCGCCGCTGGCCTCCGCGAAGACCGTTCTTCGGTGGTACCCACGCGGCAATTGCATCCTCGCTCAGCCAGATCGTGACGTCGCCGCGGCTCCTGAGGCCACGCTCGTACTCCCTCCAGTTCCGGATTCTGTACTTCTTCTTGTACTGGCGGTTGACTCGGCTCGACTTCGCTGCGACCATGACGTTACCCCCCCCGATCTCTATGATGGACTGGACCCCACCCCCGCCGCTAGCGTGCTCGCTTACACCGATTCATGCACCAACGCCGGAAGCCTATGGAAAAGCCAAAGCCGGGTTCGGCGAAAAATCGCCGCCAATTCCTCAAAGACGCCTCCCTGTCCGCGGGCGCGGCCGCGACTCTGGCCGGCTGCTCCTCTGGCCCCTCGGCGGAGGAGGAAACCCCAGTACTCCGCCGTCTGAGTTCCGATCCCCACGCGCCGGTGAATCTGCCCGGGCGGGATGATTACCGGCGTCCGCCGGGCTGGGGACCATCGACCCGCGCGAGCTGGGATGCGAAAAATGTCATCGTCCTCATGCTCGACAGTTTTCGCGCTGATCACCTCGGCGCGTTCGGCAACGCCAGTACGCTGACGCCCAACCTAGACCGCTTCGCCTCCGAGTCCACTCTTTTCACCCACTCCTACCCCGAGGGCCTGCCCACGATCCCGGTTCGCACGAGCCTGTTCACCGGCAAGTTTACCTATCCATTCCGTCCCTGGCAGGTGCTGCACCCGGAGGATCATCCCCTGCTGGCCGAGATTCTCTGGGCCGAAGGATTTCTCTCGGCTCTGATCTCCGATACCTACCACATGCACAAGCCCGGCTATGGCTTCAGCCGCGGTTTTGACGATGTGACCTGGCTCCGCGGACAAGAGGGCGACCCCTTCGTCCGCGACCCCGGCATCAAAGTCGATGTCGCGCCATTCTTCAAATCCCGGACTGGAAATCCGAACGAGGAAGCGCAAACCCGGCAGTACTTGCGAAATCGCCACGACTGGCAAACCGAAGACGATCACTTCACGCCGCGCCTGATGCACCGCGGTCTGGACTGGCTCGAAGGCCAAGACAAGAAAGAGAATCTCTTCCTTTGGATCGATTCCTTCTGTCCGCACGAGCCATGGGACCCGCCGGACCGGTTTCTGAAGCAAGTAGCGCCGGAGTTCAGCGGCAAGAAACTCCTGCTCCCATCGCCCGGGGATGCCGCCGGTTACCTCAACGCGGATGAGATGGCGAACATCAAATCACTCTACGGCGCGGTCGTCGCGTTTGTCGATCACTCGGTCGGCGCGTTTCTCGACGAACTCCGGCGGATGGGCCTGTATGAGAACTCGATGATCATCATCGCCACCGACCACGGCGAGCCTTTCGGCGATCACGGTATCGTGCGCAAGGCCCGCCCCTGGGGCTATGAGGAGCTGGCCCGCACGTTTCTCATGATCCGCGAGCCGGGCGGCAACGGCGCCGGACGGGTGGATTCCTACACTCAGCAGACCGACATCACGGCGACGATTCTCGACTATCTCGGAATCGCCGCGCCGCCACGGATGACCTCGAAAAGCCTGCTGCCGCTGATCCTTGGCAGGCAAGAAAAGATGCGAGACTTCGCCGTTTGCTGCCACTACGGCAAGAGCTTGTCGATCCGGCAAGACGACTGGAGTTACCACTATTTCCTCGACGGCGACGCCAAACAAAAAAAGGGCAGCCGGCTCGTCAAGGACGGTCCTGAACTGTACAACCTGCGGGAGGACCCGGCCGAGCAACGCAACCTCCTGGCCGATGAGCCTGAACGCGCCGGCGCCATGGACCGCGCACTGCGCGAGTTTACCCAGCAGCTTATTGATCACGAGCAGAAATACCTGTAGTACCGCCAGCGGCAACCTCTCTGAAAATGGACCGGCGGTCGCCCCTGGGCCGTGTTCGTGCCCTCGTCTGCTCGCAAAGCCGGAAAGACGCTCTGATATAATGGCGTTACTATGGCCGATCAACCACCCGCCACCCCGGATCCCGAAGCGGCCGTGCCGCCCGCCCCGCCGCCGGCCAGACCAAAGCCCAAGGCGAAACCGCCGGTCGAGCCGAAAATCCCGGTCGATCTGGGGTTGACGAAGAGCTGGCCCTGGTCGGAAGGGCTGGCGAACCAGCGCAAGAAGAAGCCGCCGCTGCTGGCGGTGATCAACGAATGCTGCACGGGCTGCTCGGGCTCGCCGGTCTGCATCACCTACTGTCCGGTTGAAGAATGTATGTTCTGGGTGGATGACGAAGAAAACCCGCCCTTCGGCCGGATCGAGGTCGACTACCAGCTCTGCATCGGCTGCAAGAAGTGCATCAGCAAGGGCCCGGACGACACCTTCCTCGACGGCTGTCCCTGGGATGCCATCGACATGAAGCCCCTGGCCGAGGTCGAAGAGCAACTCGGCGTCAAGTTTAACTACTAACCTGTTCTCGCCCGACTCTGTTCTCGTCCGACTCTGTTCTCGCCCGACGCTGGTCCCCCGTCGCGTGGGGCTCGCACGGACATACGGCTCCTGCCCGCCGCTCCCTGTTCCCTGCTTGTTTCCCGCCTGGACACATCCTTTGCTGGTCTATTGCGGGATAGGGCGCCATCCCTTCTCGGCCTATGCGAGAATTGAAACTGCCCGGCGATTCCTAGGCCGGTGAGGTGACCGCGCAAGTCACCGCGAGGCGACGGATGGATCATTTATCGAAATTCCTCAAATTAGTTGACGACGCAAAGACACGCATCCGGGAAGTTACCGTCGAGGACGTGAAGCGCGACCAGGACTCGGGCGCGAATTTCGTGCTGGTTGATACGCGGGAAGACTCCGAGTGGGCCGCCGCCCGTGCTCAGGGGGCCATTCATCTCGGCAAGGGCATCATCGAGCGGGATATTGAAAAGACGGTTCCCGATTCCGGGAGCAAGATTGTGCTCTATTGCGGCGGCGGTTTTCGCTCGGCGCTCGCCGCCGATGCGCTGCAAAAGATGGGCTATACGAACGTATTCTCCCTGGCCAGAGGCTGGCGCGCCTGGAAGGGGGCGAGCATGCCGGTCGAGAGCGGGGAATGAGCCGCCGGCCAGACGCATGAGCGCGGATTCGAACCGAGCGAATCGAAATCGTCCGCGGCGGGGCGCGCCCGCCCGGTGGCTAGGACCGCCGTTATTCGGGCTGCCCGTCTTGGGATTGCTGGCGATCTCGGCGGCAGGGTTGCTGCTGCTTCCCGCCGCCGGGCAAGCGCCAGGGGCCGCTGACGACGTCATCCCGGATCTGGTCACGATTCGCTCCACAGTGCCGGTGAGTCCGCCCGGCTGGGCTGTTCTCGAGCGAGAGCTGATCGAGAAGATGAGCGAGGCGGCGCTGCGTTACGTTGAGCGCTACACGCGTCCCGGCGGCACGCTGCGCTGGAAAACCACCGGCGGCGCGTCCCCGGACGATTTGCCGGAAGCGTTCTACAACCTTCCGCTGCTTTACGCGCTTGGCGGGGATGAGCGGCTCAAGGATCTGTCGTTCCATCTGTGGAGCGCGACCGCCCGGCAGCTTACTTACGACTTCCCTATATTTCACAACGAGTTCGCTAAGCACGCCGACTGGATGCACCTGGGCGAGGGACTGCTTTTCTTCTACTACCTGCCGCTGGCCGACCCGACCGACCACGAGACCTTTGCCCGCGCGAAACACTTCGCCGGTCTCTACATGAACGAAGAGCCCGAAGCGGCGAACTACGATGCCGAGCATCGCATCATTCGCTCGCCGCACACCGGCAGTCTCGGGCCGCGCTTTGGTTCGGCGGAGAATGCGCGTCCCTATGGCTGGTCCAAGGGCATGTCGGTTTACGGGCTCCCGTTGCAGGATCTGCCGGGCATCAGCGACATCGATCAGCTTAAAGACCCGGCCAACGCCCGGGCGATGGGGCGCGCCATGGCCGAGCGCATGCGGCGGGGTGATACGCCGCCGAATCTGGCCGCCACCAGTTTGGCGGTGAACGCCTATCTGTTCGGCGGCGAGCGAAAGTACGCCGACTGGGCCATCGAATATACCAAAGCCTGGCTGGAGCGAACCCGTGCCAACGGAGGCACGACGCCGGACAATATCGGGCTCTCGGGCAAGGCCGGCGAGTACCACGGCGGCAAGTGGTGGGGAGGCAACTATGGCTGGCAATGGCCTCATGGCTACTTGACGCTTGGCATGCCGTTTCAAATCGCGGCGGCCAACGCCATGCTCGTTACCGGCGGCGAGCGCGGCTACCTGGAGCTGCCGCGCTCCAACATCGACCGCCTGATCGCCGAGGGCAAGAATTACAATGGCTCGTTCCTGGTTCCCTATAAACACGGCGACCAGGGCTGGTTCGCGTTTCGGCCGCTGGCTCGGACCTACCCGGTATCGCTGTGGTTCATGTCGATGGAGGACGCCGACTGGCAGCGCGTCGAAAAACTGCGCCTGGCCAGCACCGCCGACTGGCACACGGCGACCAAGTC
Organism: Bryobacterales bacterium; assembly: GCA_965238045.1. GTDB lineage: Bacteria > Acidobacteriota > Terriglobia > Bryobacterales > UBA6623 > CBDEGU01. The sequence continues at coordinate 81,993 of CBDEGU010000011.1, forward strand.
CAGCTACCCCAACCAGGGCTACGCCAACCTGCCCGAGGCGATGGCGGATTGCGAAGGCTGCGATATCGAGGGTTTGCGCGACTGGAATCAGGTGGCGGATGTTCGCAACAAGACCGATACCGGGCACGAAGGTCCCTGGGTGCGATTTCTGGCCGGCGAGAATCCGCGCTACCCGGAAAACATTCTCCGCCAGGCCTACCGGCAGATGAGTTACCACATGAAGATGATCCGCGACAATGTGCTGCTGCTGGAATATGATCCGCGCGGCACCGAGTCGATCGATCCCGCCCGAGTCGACATCCGGAACGTCCACGAGCATCACTGGATGACGGTCACACCGGTAACGACCGAAGCGCTCATTCAGCTCACCCTCGGCGCTCCCCAGATCATCTACAACGGCGGGCTGTTGCACGCCCGCTTACGTTATTTCGACCCTGGCCGCCGCCGGCCGGGCCTGCCGCCCGACGTAGCGGCCCTGGTTACGAAAATTGAAGCTCAACGGACCGTTGTGGAGCTAGTCAACCTAAGCCCGTTCGAGCAGCGGCGGGTGATCTTACAGGCGGGGATGTTCGGGGAACATCAGTTCGGGCGCGTACAATTTTCGGAGCGCACGGACAAAGATCCCATCCAGCCCGACTTCTTCGCGCGAGCCGAGCCCAAAGTCCGGACGGCCTCCGCTCGGATCGATCGCAAGTTCTTCGAGGTACATCTGGAGTCGGGAACCGGCATCACTCTTGATATGGAGACCGAGCGCTTCGCCAACCAGCCAAGCTACGCCTTCCCCTGGCATGGCGACGAAATTCCGATTCGCTAGGAAGATCCGCGGCCTGTCTCGTTTAGCGTGCGAGAATCGCCACGGTCACCGGCACGGTCTTCGGCGGGAAGCAAGCCTTGCTGTTGCAGGCCTGATAACGGAACTTTCCGCTGAGCTCCCGCAGCGAACCGGGAATCGTCTCGGGGGCCCGGAACTTGGAACGAATCACGATCCTGCCCGAGTAGACCGACAGCGGTTTCGACGAGAAGGCATACTCGACCATTTCGGCTTTGGGGTACTCGACTGATTCCAGATCCAGCACCGGATCCCAGGTCAACTGGGTGGCAATCAAGTAGTCTTCGGCGGGCGCATTCGAGTTGATGTGATAGCCGTACCGGATCTGGATCGTTACCGGAACCGATACAGGCTTTCCCGCTTCCAGCCGGATGAGCGGGCTGGGCAGGACCGTCGCCGCCCGGAATCCGCTGACCGTTTGCGCCGGCCCGATTCCGATTCCGGCGGCCGCCGCCGCGATGAGAACCAGGCTAGCCCGCATTTCTCACCACCTGACAACCGAAGCACATGATAGGCCCGCCATTCCTTCGTTGCGCTTGCTCGCCGTGCTCAACGTACAGTCAAGTACGCCTGCGCTCGTCAAGCGGCACGCGCCTCGTACTGACGCGCCTCTCACGCACTTCGCTTCGCCACGTGGTGAGAAAAGCGGGCTAGAGCAGGCTTTCAATATCTTCCTCGTAATCACTCGCGCTAACCAGTCCCATGTGCTGGCTGGCGATGCGGCCTTCCTTGTCGATGATGAAGGTGGTCGGCAAGGCCTCGATCCCGCCGTACCCGTCGGCCATTTCGTCGCTGCCGATGACGACGGGAAAGTTCAGCTTGAGCTGCTCGGTGAAAGGTTTTACGACTTCCCAGCCCTCTTCGTCGAGCGAAACGGCGATGACCGAGAACCCCCTGTCTTTGTACTTGCGCTGGAAGTCGACGAACCAGGGCATCTCGATCTTACATGGACCGCACCACGTGGCCCAGAAGTTCAGCAGTACGACCTTTCCCTTGAAATCGGAAAGTCTCACGTCCCGGCCCTGCTCGTCTTTCAGGGTAAAATCGGGCGCCGCCTTGCGGCTGTCAGCGTCCGTGGCGGCTTGTACTGTGTCGCCTCCGGTCGCGTCTCTTGCGCAGCCGCCGAGCGCCAGCAGCGCCGCCAGCACGGGAACAGCCGAAAAACGCAGGATTTTCAACATACAGGGATCTCCTGAAAACTAACTAGATTATACCGTTCCCGCGCGAAGGACTCGCGCGATACAGGAACACCGGCCATACGGGCTCCTGCTATTTTCCTTCGTCCGCGGTCGCCACAAAGTTCCGGTGCAACTACTCTTTCTCCTCGATTTTCTCCTCGACCCGCACGCCCAATTGACCCCAGTGCAATCGGATGCGCAGCGCCTCGCCCACCCGCGCCTGGCGCGACGAGCGTATGACACCCTCATCGGCGTTCTGTACAATCGCGTAGCCTCGCTCGAGAATCGCCAACGGACTCAGATGCGCTAGCTGGCGTTCGAGCGAGTCCACCTGCGCGCGTCCTCGTTCGAGACGCAGGCGCATGAGAGGAGTCAGCCGCCAGGCGGCGCCGTCGAGATGAGCTTGGCGCCGCGCCAGGCGGACCCGCAAGTCGAGTCTGGCCAGTGCGTCCTGCTTGTCGCGTAGCCGGAGGTCGGCGCGGCGCAACTGCTCCCTCATCAGGCCACCGAGCGCATAGTCCAGTTCGTCAGCACGCTGCGCCAGAACCGAGAGCTTGCGCCGCATGACCGAACGGGCGCGCTCGATGCTGTTTTCGAGAATGTGGCGGCCTGAAGTGGCCAGCTTGTAACGCAACGCTTGCATCAGTCTGTCGTGAAGACGCTGGACGGTCTCCAGCAAATCCGCCTTCTGGGTGACCACAAGCTCCGCGGCGGCCGAAGGCGTCGGGGCGCGCAAGTCGGCGGCGAAATCGGCGATCGTGAAGTCGGTTTGATGGCCCACGGCCGAGATCACGGGAACCTCGCTCTCGGCGATGGCCCGGGCGACGGCCTCTTCGTTGAACGCCCACAGGTCTTCGAGCGACCCGCCACCGCGACCGACGATCACAACATCGACCGAGCGCGTATCGCTGAAGTACCGCAACCCGCGCGCAATCTCCTGGGCCGAGCCCTCGCCCTGCACCCGCACCGGGTAGAGGGCCACTGCGAGGCCATCGAAGCGCCGCTCAAGGATGCGCAACATATCGGCAATGGCGGCCCCCGACGGCGAAGTGACAATGCCGATCCGTCTCGGCAGTGCCGGCAGGGGGCGTTTGCGGTCCTCGTCGAAAATTCCTTCTCGGGCTAGTTTCTTCTTGAGTTCCTCGAAGGCAAGATGCAGCGCGCCATCCCCTTGAGGCTCCAGGCTCTCGACATAGAGCTGATACTCCCCACGCGCCTCATACACGCTGAGCCTGCCACGGGCCATCACGGCCAGCCCGTTCTTGGGCTTGACTTTGAGATAAAGCGCCTGCTGGCGGAAACAGACCGCTCGCAATTGGGCGTCTCCATCTTTCAGAGTGAAGTAGTAGTGTCCGCTCGGCGCCGCCCGGGCATTGGAAATCTCGCCAGCCACCCAGACCATTCCAAAAGCGGCTTCCAGCAGCTCGCGAACTTCCGAGGTCAGCTCCGAGACCGTGTACACTCGCCGTTGCGGCGCCAGATCCAGTCCCAGTTGTTCCATACAATCGTGCGGCGGCCAGCCGGTCGCCGTCTCTATACCTTACTGCGATCCCCCCTCAGCCCGGGGCCGGAGGCGCCGGCTTGTAGAACGCCGCCGGTTGCGTGAATATAAAGAAAACCTCGTTCATCCCTCAGACAGGCCCCAGACAGGAAAGCAATCATGGAACCGATTCAGAACTACATAGGCGGCAAGTGGTGCGCCCCAACGCCGGCAGACTTCTCGACAGTCGTCAATCCGGCCACGGCCGAAGTGCTGACGAAGGTTTCCACCGGCGGCGGCGCCGACATCGCCGCTGCCGTCGAAGCCGCTTCGGCTGCCTACCCGGACTGGCGGCGCACACCACCGGAAGAGCGTATTCAGTTCCTGTTCAAGCTCAAGCAACTGCTTGAGGATCATTTCGACGAGATCGCCCGCACCACGACGATGGAAAACGGCAAGACCCTCGCTGAGTCGAAAGGCGAACTTCGCCGCGGCATTGAGAACGTGGAAGTCGCCTGCGGCATCCCCACGATGATGCAGGGCCGCAACCTCGAGGACGTCGCTCGCGGTATCGACGAGACGATGATTCGGCAGCCGCTCGGCGTTGTCGCGATCGTGACTCCATTTAACTTCCCAGCCATGATCCCGCTGTGGTTCCTGCCCTATGCCATCGCCTGCGGAAACACGCTCGTCGCCAAGCCTTCCGAGCGCGTGCCGCTGACGTTAGCGAAGATTTTCACCTTGCTCGATCAGATCGGCCTGCCGCCCGGCGTGGTCAACCTTGTGAACGGAGCCAAGCCGGCCGTGGACGCGCTGCTCGACCATCCCAAGGTGCGGGCCATCAGCTTCGTTGGCTCGACGCCGGTCGCCAGGTATGTCTACGCCCGCGGCGCCGAAACCGGCAAACGCGTCCAGTGCCAGGGTGGAGCGAAGAACCATGTCGTCATCCTGCCCGACGCCGATTTCGAAACCGCCACCAGCATCGTCAGCGACAGCGCCTTCGGCTGCGCCGGCCAGCGCTGCCTGGCCGTGTCGGTCGCCATCACTGTCGGCGAAGCGCAAAAGACATTTCGCGACGCCATTGCCGATCTCGCCGGCTCCATTCAAATCGGGAACGGGCTGGAGGAAACCACCGGCATGGGTCCGGTCATTACCCCAGAAAGCCGGGCGCGCATCGAGGGGGCCATTGCACAGGCAACCGGCGAAGGAGCCGTGGCCGTTCTCGACGGACGGAACCCAGCGGTCCCCGGCCATGAAAACGGCAACTTCCTTCGGCCCACGATTCTCGACGGCGTCGCGCCCGGCAGCAAGCTCTCGACGACCGAAATCTTCGGCCCGGTGCTGAGCCTTACGCACGCCGGCACAGTCGACGAAGCCATCGAGATGGTCGCGCGCAATCCCTACGGCAACGCCTCGTCGATCTTCACCGCCAGCGGTGCGGCGGCCCGCAAATTCCGCTACGAAGCGCCCACGGGAAACGTCGGTATCAACATCGGGGTGGCGGCGCCCATGGCCTATTTCCCCTTCAGCGGCTGGAAAGACAGCTTTCTGGGAATTCTCCACGCCCAAGGGCACGACGCCGTCGAGTTCTACACGGAAAAGAAGGTCGTCATCGAACGCTGGCCCAAGGAGTGGTCAAGAAAGTTCTAGGATCTATCCAGCGGCCTCGGGCGTTCGCTGCTCAACCAGCATTCCTCCTCAACCGGCATTCCCAGCGTCCAGTTGGACCGCCCGGTAGCCTCCCCGCGACTGAAAGTAGAAAAACAAAGCCCCAAAAACCCCCGCCAGCACCACCGGAAGAATACCGACGTAGCGAAACGCCGCCGCCGCTCCCTGATGGTCATACCAGCCGCCCATGATCGGCAGGATAAAGGCCACCGACAAATTCCCCGTGCCGCCCATGATCGCCAGCAGCAGCGCCCCTCCCTTGGGAAAGCGTTCCGAGGTAACTCCCAGCATCAGCGGCCAAAAGTACGTCTTGCCGACTCCGAAAACCGTGGCGGCTAGAAATGCCTGGAACGGCGTCGCCACCGACGACAAGGCGAACAGACCCGCCGCGGAGAGCACCGCGGAAGCCGTCAGCACCGCCATCGGTGAAAAGCGGTTGATCAGCGGGCCTCCGAAAAACCGCAGCGCGAACATGATGCCGGCCGTATAGACCAGGATGAGCACGCCCTGCATGCCCGCGAGATTCGTGATCAGGGAGCCTACCCACTGGTCCGGCCCCAATTCGGTCGCGGCTGTCATCCACATGCAGACCCACAACAACAAGAACATCGGGCGCGCGGCTTCCCGAAACATTTCACTCGTGGCAACGCCGGCCGTGACTCGCTCGGTCTGGGGGAACTTCTGCCTTAGTACCAGCACGCCAAAGGCAATGCCCGGCAGAAGAATCATCGCCAGCTTAATCTTCCACCCCAGTGTCGCCATGCTGCCTGAAACCGAAGCGCCGTCAAGTCCCATCACATTTGTGACCGCGACGGCGAGGAGGCCGCCGACGATCAGCCCCCCGGGCCACCAGGCGTGCAGCAAGTTCATGCGGTGCGTCTTCGCCTCCGGATAAAGGGTGGTGCAGAGCGGATTGATCACTCCCTCGACCAGACCTTGCGAGAGTCCCAAGGTCAGCATCGCGGCGTAGAGAATGACGAAGCCGGGGTCCGCGTAGTAGGGCTCGACCGGGCCGGCGGGCAGCGGCGCCAGCAACATCGCCCCAACCGACGCCACATAGCCGCCGCTTGAGAGCAACAGCAGCTTCCGCATCCCGAAGAAATCCACGAGCGAGCCGCCGATCAAGATCGACAACGTGAATCCCCAAAAAGCCGGACTCAGAATCTCACCCATCTGCTGGTTGTTGAGATGAAAATCCGTGCGAAGCGCGTCGAGTATGTCCCCGCGAATCGAGAACACCATCGATGTCGTCACCAGCGCCAAGCAGCTTGCAAAGAATAACCGCTCTCGATTCATATCCTCGTCACCATAGCAGCCCGACTCCCGCCACGGGCTGCCAGGCCCGCGCAAACTCTCGCGAAGGAGTAAGGGCAGTGTACTCACCCGGCAGGGGGTTGTCAAAACAGGAAGACTTCGACCTGCCGCTCCATCCCAGCGCGCGATCCTGCATCCTCCCAGAATGCCTGCGACAATGAGAAATTCTTTGGTGCTGTTGCGAGTTCTTCCCCATGCGAACCGGGTCTTTCCATCATGCCGAGGGCGGCGGCCATCGAGGCCTTGCATCGTCGCCGGAAACCGCCAGTCCGCGGCGCCGGCGGGCCAATCGCGCGATCGCCGAGGACATCTGGCAGCTCATCGAGCCGCGCCGCAAGGAGCTCGCCCTTGGCTTGGTTCTCATCGTCATCAGCAGAACGGCGGGACTGGTGCTGCCGGCGTCGGCGAAATTCTTGATCGACGATGTGATCGGCCAAAGTAAGCTGGATCTGCTCGTACCGCTCGTCTTGGCCGTGCTGGCGGCCACCGTGGTCCAAGGCGCCACGTCGTATTCACTGACGCTGCTTTTGTCGATAGCCGCGCAGCGCATGATTGCCGAGATGCGCTGCAAAGTGCAAGCTCATGTCGGCCGCCTGCCGATCGCCTACTACGACGCCACCAAGACCGGCGTGCTGATTTCCCGCATCATGAGCGACGTGGAAGGCGTGCGCAATCTGGTCGGAACCGGACTCGTCCAATTGATCGGAGGGCTGCTTACCGCGGTCGCCGCCGTCGCGGTTCTGTTCTATCTGAGTCCCCAGCTGGCCGGACTGGCGCTGGCGATTATCTCCGGCTTCGTGCTGGTGCTCTATATGGCGTTCAAGCATCTGCGGCCCATCTTCCGCGAACGAGGCAAGATCCGGGCCGACGTCACCGGGCGTCTCTCCGAGTCGCTCGGCGGCATTCGCGTCGTCAAGGGTTATCACGCCGAAGCTCGCGAGGCGGCCGTTTTCTCCTCTGGCGTGCAGCGGCTGCTCGACAACGTTCTGAAGTCGATGACCGGAGTAGCGCTTGTGAGCCTGTCGGCAACCATGCTGCTTGGAATCGTGGGCGCGGTGGTGATGTACATTGGCTCGCGGCAGATCCTCGCCGGCGCCATGACGCTGGGCGACTTCGTGATTTTCAACATGTTCCTCGCCCTGCTGGTCGCGCCGCTCTATCAAATGGTCAGCATCGGCACGCAGCTTACCGAAGCGATCGCCGGGCTTGAGAGGACGCGCGAACTTCTCGACCAGCGCCGTGAAGATCGCGACCCGCAGCGTACCATCCGCATGGGGCCGGTGCGGGGTGAAGTTCGTTTCGAGAATGTCAGCTTCGCCTACGAGGAAGGAAAACCTGTTCTGCACGACGTTTCTTTTGAAGCCCAGCCCGGAACCGTAACCGCTCTGGTCGGTCCCTCCGGCTCCGGGAAATCAACGATCATCGGGCTCACTTCGGCTTTCTATAAACCTTCTCAGGGCAAGGTATTGGTCGACGGCATCGAGTTGTCCTCGGTGGACCTGTCCACCTATCGCACGCAATTGGGCGTTGTGCTGCAAGAGACGTTTCTATTTGACGGCACCATTGGCGAGAATGTCGCCTTCGGGCGGCCCGAGGCGACCGAGGAGCAGATTCTCAGCGCCTGCCGCATCGCCCGCGTTGACGAGTTCGCCGAGGCGTTTGAGAACAAGTACGACACCATTGTCGGCGAGCGCGGCGTCAAGCTCTCCGGCGGACAGCGGCAGCGCGTCTCGATCGCCCGCGCGATTCTGGCGAATCCCCGCGTGCTGATTCTCGACGAAGCCACCTCCAGCCTCGATTCCGAATCCGAAGCCATGATCCAGGAAGGCCTCTCCTACCTGATGAAAGGGCGTACGACCTTCGTCATCGCCCACCGGCTCTCGACCATCCGCCGCGCCGACCAAATCTTGGTTGTCGAGGGCGGCCGGATCGTTCAACGAGGCACCCACGATGATCTTCTGGCGCAGGGTGGCCTCTACCACGACCTCTACACCCGGCAGTACGGGCTGGAATCCAACCTCTTCCTCGCGCCGGGCGAGGGCGGCGCGGACGAGGACCAGGAGGACGGCGCCCCCAGGCCGGCCGAAAGCCTGGCCTCGGCGCTGCGCATCTTGCGCGAGTAGACGCTGGCGCCCTCCCCCCAAGCTCCATGTCGTAAAACCGTGTCATCCATGCCGCACCTGCGCTACAATCACTCTAGCTTTTGCGCGGCACGCCTTGTCCGCCGCCGCCGTATTTGGCATTCTTCGCGCGACTGCACTGTTCAACCTCGACGCGCGTCCTTGATGAAGCGCCTGTGCCCGACCTTTCTCCCTCCTCTTGTCAAGGAGCGGACTTCGCCGCTGGCCGCCGCGGGACTGCTGGCTGTCTTTCTGTGTCCTCTTGCAATGAGCACCGAGATCGGCTGACGCGCCGAGGAGATTGAGCAGGCGCGCGCGAAGAAGGCAAAGCACCTGAGGCCGGAAAAGACATCCAAGGCCGAGGAGCGGCTCAACTACGTCAAGGATAAGAAACTTCTCGAGCGCTTCGCCACAGGCTATCACGGTCTGACCCTGGTGTTCGGAGGTTTGGGAACCGGTCAAGGGTTCGCCCTCGGACCGCAGTATCTGCGGGACGATCTGGCCAAGAGGCGGCTTTCGTTTCGAGGCTCGGCCCGCGCCGCTTCCTCGGGAGCGCTGCTGCTCGACCTGCAGCTCTCGGCGCCGAAGATCGCCGGCGATAGGCTCTATTTCGATTTCTACGCGCGGCACCGCAACTATCCGCAAATCGACTACTTCGGTCCCGGCCCCGACTCGGATGAAAAGAGCCGAACCAATTTTCGGCTCGAGGACACCTCGACCGACTTTACCTTCGGAGTCAAACCCGTGCGCAATCTCATGCTGGGCGTCACTGGCGGGTATCTGCGAGTCAACACGGGCCCGGGCGGCCGCACCGGCATCGCACTCACCGAGGACGTCTTTTCCAACAGCACCACGCCGGGTCTGCTCCGCCAGTCAAGCTTTCTTCGCTCCGGCGTGGTGGCGAACTTCGACTATCGCGACAACCCGGGCGGTCCCCGCAAGGGCGGGCATTACTCGGCCAAGTTCATTCACTACGATGACCGCGACCTGGGGTTGCACAGTCACCGGCGTCTGGATCTCGAATTGCAGCAGTACATCCCGTTCTTCAACGAACGCCGGGTCATCGCCCTGCGGATCAAGTCGACGCTGACATGCCTCAACCCCAATCAGGTGCTGCCGTTCTATATGCAACCGACGCTCGGCGGTTCCGACGATTTGCGCGGGTTCCGTCCCTATCGCTTTTACGGTGACAATATGATTGTCGTCAACGCGGAATATCGCTGGGAAGTCTTCACGGGACTGGACATGGCGGTGTTCTTTGACGCCGGCAAAGTCGAGCAGCAACGCTCTCGAATCAACTTCCACGATCTGGAGGCAACGACCGGCATCGGCTGGCGGTTCAATGTTGCCAACAACGTGTTCTTGCGCCTCGACGTCGGCGCAAGTCACGAGCGAACCATGATCTGGTTCGTCTTCGGGCACGTCTTCTAGTTAGATATGAGCCGCGAGACGCACAGAAGAGGAAGCCCCGCAAGCCGGACGGCGAGAAACCTCGCGCGCCCCGTCATGCGCCGGCTGGCCATGGCCACGCTTCTATTCCCGCTCTTGCTCGATGCCCAGAAGTTCTACCACGACGATCCGCTCAAAAAAGAGCCCGCCCCGATGCATGTCGGCGACGCGGCGTTTTGTAAGCTCAACGACTACTTCGACCTTTTCTCCAACACCTTCGCCGAGCCTGGCGAGCGGCACCCGGACAAGGACCATGGCGACGTCATCCCGGCCCGAGCGGTCAACACGCTGGGAGAAGTGCCCGACAGCGCCTGGTTCACCAACCGCATCGGCACACGGCCGATGAGCGTCGAGGAGGTCGTGGCCGGCGCCGGACACGATAACGCGCCGTCGATGGATGGCCAGTGGACGATTACCGGCGCGAAGACCGAGGGCGTTACGCCCGGCTTTCGCATCGTGGATTCGCGCGGCCGGCGCTACCTGCTCAAGTTCGATCCGCTGGACCACCCCGAGATGGCCACCGCAGCCGATGTCGTCGGATCACGCCTGTTCCATGCGCTGGGCTACAACGTTCCAGAAAACTATCTCGTCGTATTTGACGAAGACAAGCTCATCCTCGGAAACGATGTTATGGTCACGGACGCGACCGGAGAGAAGCGGCCGATGTCGAGCCGGGACGTGACCACCGCGCTGCTTCGCGTCCCCCGGCAACCGGACGGCCGGATCCGCGGCGTGGCGAGTTTCTTTTTGCCTGGAAAAATTCTCGGCGAGTTCCGCTATCACGACACCCGCTCGGACGACCCCAACGACATCGTCCCTCACGAGCACCGCCGCGACCTCCGCGGGCTCTTCGTCTTCTGCGCCTGGCTCAATCACAGCGACTCGAGGGCGATCAACTCACTTGACAGTCTCGTCGAGGAGAACGGGCGCAAGTTCATTCGGCACTACCTGATTGACTTCGGGGCCATCATGGGCAGCGCCAGCGTGACGTCGAATTCCGCCCGTGACGGAAATGCTTATTTCTGGGAACTCAAACCGGCGCTGGCGCAAATCTTTTCGCTCGGCCTCTACGTGCCCCGCTGGGCCCGCGCCCGCTATAAGAAGCACCCCGCTCTGGGAATGATCGAGTTTCCAAGCTTTGAACCGCGAAGCTGGAAACCCAATTACCCAAGCGCGGCCTTCCAAAACCGCTTGCCCGATGACACCTATTGGGCTGCAAAAAAAGTCATGGCCTTCCGCGACGAGCACATCCAAGCCGTCGTGAAACTCGCCCAATACAGTGACAAGCGGGCCGAGGACTGGCTCATCAAGTACCTCATCCGGCGGCGGGATCGCATCGGCGAAGTCTACCTTGGCCATGAACTGGCTCTCGACGGTTTCCGAGTCGAGAATCAGCGGCTTGGATTCGAAAACCTGGCCGTCAAGTACGGTTTCCGAAAAACGCCGGATTACAAGATCGAGTGGACCCGCTTCGACAATGAAGCCGATAGCCACAGTCCGCTCCCTGGAAGACGCGGCTTGGAACTGCCCGAGGCCGTAAAGAATGCCGCCGCGGGTTCCTACTTCGCGGCTAAGATTCAAGCCCAAGACCCCTCGAAATCCGTTACCGTCTATTTGCGGCGAGAGAACACGGGGCACAAGGTCGTCGGCATCGGGCGCACCTGGTAATGCCCGACGGCAAGCTTCTCGCTCGCGCCGGTCAGCTTATCGGCCCGGCTCCCTATCGCCTGTCCGCCGCCGCCGGGCCGCACTGACCGTATTCGCCATGAGCATCGCAATCGTCAGAGGGCCCACACCGCCCGGGACCGGCGTATAGGCGCTCGCGACTTCGGCCACATCCTTGGGATGGACATCCCCGACCAGGACCGAGCCCTTTTCCCGAAACCGGGCCAGCTTCTTCGGCAGCCCGGCGCAGATCCTGTCCACCTCGGCGGCATCGGTGAGCCGGTGGATCCCCACGTCCAGCACCGTCGCTCCAGGTTTGATAAAGTCCTTCGTTATCATGGCCGGCCGGCCGATCGCGACGACAAGAATGTCGGCCTCCCGCGCGAGGGCCGCCAAATCCCGCGTTCGCGAATGGCAGATGGTCACTGTGGCATTCTCGTGCAGCAATAGCAGCGCCGCCGGCTTGCCCACAATGTCGCTGCGTCCAATGATCACGGCCCGCTTTCCCTCAATGGGGATCTTGCTCCGCCGCAGAATCTCAATGAGTCCCGCCGGCGTGCAGGGCGCCAGCCCCGGACGCTTCGTTGTCAGGCATCCCATATTGAAGGGGTGAAATCCATCGACATCCTTTTCCGGCGAAACCGCCAGCAGCACCTTCGCGGCGTCGACCGCGGGCGGCAACGGCAACTGCACGAGGATTCCGTCGATATCATCCCGCGCATTCAGTTCGCCGACCAGCGCCGTCAATTCTTCCGTGGTCGAACTCGCCGGGGGCCGGATCGTTTCGCTGAAAATGCCGACTCGCTCGCAGGCCTTGATCTTATTGCGAACGTAGATCCGAGATGCCGGGTTCTCCCCCACCAGCACGGCGGCAAGGCCGGGCCGCACGCCGCGGCCGGCCAGTTCGCGAACCTCGTTCTCGGTTTCGGCAAGGATTTGATCGCCGATGAGATTTCCGTTCAGAATTTGCGCTGGCACCCAGACCCCCGAAGGTCGATCGCAGCAAGACAGGCATGATAACACGGCGATCCGAAATCCCACGCCCCCACCAGAGAGCCAGGGAATGCAGAGAGCCTATCCCGCGGGGTGAGTACGACCGGAGACAAGACGGCTTCCCACCGTCCGCGACGCCGGATTGCGAATAGATGAGCCAAACCGGTGCCAGCATTCACAGAAGTAAAGCTCTAGGGTCCCGGAAACGGTGGAGCGGATTTCCCCGGTACTCGCGACCGTGATTGGCGATTAGGGTTTCAAAAATCCTGGGATTGGAGCGTCTCGCGGATCGCGGCTTCCGGCACGGCGCCCTCGCGAATGATCTTCCAGTCGGGCTCGGTAATGTCGACTGTCGTCGCGCCGGAACCGTCCACCGCGCCGGCGTCGAGCACAAGATCCACACGGCCATCCATTTCGCCTAGTACCTGAAAACCGCTGCGGCAGGTTTGCTGGCCCGAACGGTTGGCGCTGGTCGCGATCACGGGCATCTCAAGCATCCCGATCAGCCGCTTCGATACCTCCGACCCGCTCTGGCGAACCGCCAGACGGCCCGTATGCCCGGTGACTTTCAGCGGCAGCAGCGGAGACGCGGGCGTGATGATCGTCAGCGGACCGGGCCAGAAACGACGTGCCAGCAAGTAGAACCGCGCGCTGAGATGGACGGCGTAGTCCTCGGTCATCTGGAGCGAGTCCACCAGTATGGGCAGCGACCGGTGGGACTCGCGTCCCTTCGCTTCGAAGACCGCCGCGACGGCCCGCAGGCTGAACGGATCGGCGACGAGAACGTAAAGCGTGTCGCTGGGAATCGCCACCACCTTGCCCGTGCGAATCATGTCTGCGGCTCGCTCGATGGCGCCGTTTTCAGGGTCTTCCGCCGAAATTTCGATCAGCTGTGTGCGCAAGCTGTGATTCTCCGTTCTGTCCCGCCGGCGGGCGCGCTGTGTCTCTTCCATATCGTCCAGCGATTCGCCGGCCTGCATGCGAGACGGGATTTCCCGCCGGCGTTGCAACCTCGCGAAACATTCGCTCACCCGAGCGTGGCGGGCAGGGAGAGAATGGCAGAGCGTCCTCTGCCGATTCTAGCGCAGTCGCCCGCGGTGGCCCAAGACCATCATGTCCGCTGGCCCCGCCGCGCTCGGGCTGCCAGGCCGGCAACCCTGAGCCGCGGACCTCTATTTCTGATATCTTCTTGGTTTTCGAGGAGTGTTTTGATGAATCTCACGATCCGCAAGGCCGTTGTCTCCGACGCCGGCGTTATCGCGGACCTCAACAGCCGCCTGGCGGTGGAGACCGAACAGATGAATCTCGATCGGAACCTCGCCCGCAAAGGCGCCGAGGCCCTCACCCGAGACCCATCCAAGGGCTTCTATCTGGTCGCGGAGGACGAGGGCCGTGTCATCGGCCAATTGATGATCACTCGCGAGTGGAGTGACTGGCGCAACGGGACCTTCTGGTCGATCCAGAGCGTCTACGTTCGCCGAGAATATCGCGGACGAGGCGTCTATACCGGGCTTCATCGCGAGGTCGAGAAAATGGCCAGGGAACGGGGCGACATCCGCGGCATTCGCCTCTATGTCGAAAAAGACAACGAAACCGCCTAAAGAAGCTACCGGCGTCTGGGCATGTCCGAGACCAACTATCAGATGTATGAAATCGATTTTGTGTTCGGCAGCGGCAAACCGGCCTCGCGGGAAACATAGACGGCGCACCGGTCCGGACCGGTCGTGATACGATGGGCGCTGCAGAGCGAGCCCGAGGGCGCGCCGCCCGGAGAGGATCACACCTTGGAATCTTTACTAGTATAGCGTTTCATTAAAACATATCGATACGAGGATGTTTCCTGCTAGGCTGGATGCATGGCAGGAAAATCGAAGCGTCCCCAACTGCTTCTCACGCCCGAAGAGTCGCAACATCTGCAGCGGCTGCGTCGTTCGCGTAAGGCTCCGGCTCGGGAGGTGCAGAGAGCCGAGATTCTGTGGCGCTATCATTGCGGCGAGACGATCGCCGAGATTATGCGGGCCGTGAAGATGACGCGCAAAAGCGTTGGCAAATGGATCGAGCGAGCCCTGGCCATGGGGGTGGAAGCGGCGCTCAAGGATGCCTATCATCGTCCCCGGGAACCCCGCATCAGCGAAGAGGCCAAGGCCTGGGTGGTGCACTTGGCCTGTAGCAAACCCAAGCAACTCGGTTACGCCGCCGAGCTCTGGACCCGCGGCGCGCTCGCCCGGCACGTGCGCCAGCATGCCGTGGAAGCGGGCTATCCGGCCTTGGCCCAAGCGGCCAAGGCGACCGTCCATCGGATTCTGGCCGAGCAACCTCTTCACCCGGAGAAGGTGAAGTACTACTTGCAGCGCCGCGACCCGGATTTTGAGTCCAAGATGCGGCAGGTGCTGCTGGTCTACCGCGAGGTGGCCTTGCAGAATGAAAGCGCGGGCGAGGGCGGCCCATCGCCGGGCGTGATTACGGTTTCGGTCGACGAAAAGCCCGGCGTGCAAGCGATCGCCAACACCGCTCCGGACCTGCCGCCGACTGCGGGGCGGCATCCCTGCGTGGCTCGAGATTACGAATACAAACGTCTGGGAACTTGCTCGATTCTGGCGGCGCTGGACTTGCACGACGGTCGGGTGACAGCGCGGGTGGAGCGGCGCCACCGCAGCCGGGAATTCATCTTACTGCTCAAGGATCTGGACCAATCCTACCCGGCCCACTGCACGATCCGATTGATCTTGGATAATCATTCCTCCCACGTTTCCAAGGAGACGAAGGACTATTTGGCGACGCGTCCGAACCGCTTCAAATACGTGCATACGCCGACCCACGGGTCCTGGCTGAATATTGTCGAGACGCTGTTCGGGAAGATGGCGCGCACTTTTTTGAAGCGAATCCGGGTGGAGTCCTGGGAGGAACTTCGAGAACGAATCCTGCAGGGGATCGCGGAGATCAACGCCGCCCCCGTCGTTCACCGCTGGAGGAAGTTCGAGCCGCTGGAGAGCGCGTCTGAGATGAGTACAGTTTAATGAAACGATATACTAGAGTTCAATACCACGTTGAACGGTTACGTCTGGGGCTGGCCGATGATGGTCCTGCTCATCGGCACCGGGTTGGTCTTGACCGTCACCACCAGGGGAGTGCAGTTCCGGCGACTGGCCTTCTCGTTTCGGGAGGTGCTGGGTAAACTCTTCCAGGGCGCCACCGGCGAGGGAACCGTGACTCCGTTCCAGGCGCTATCGACGGCGCTGGCCTCGACCGTGGGAGTCGGCAATATCGCGGGCGTCTCGACGGCGATCTTCTTGGGCGGCCCTGGAGCGTTGTTCTGGCTGCTGGTTTCGGGCGTAGTGGGCATGGCGACGAAGTACTCGGAAATCGCGATCGCGCTGAAGTACCGCGAGCGAGACGACCAAGGCATTGTGCGGGGCGGCGCGATGTATGTGCTCTCGAAGGGCCTCGGCATGGGCTGGCTGGGAACCATCTTCGCGCTGCTGACCGCGCTAGCGGCCTTCGGCATCGGCAACATGGTGCAGGCCAATTCGGTGGCCGACGCCGCCCAGACCAGTTTCGGCGTCCCCCCCTGGCTCAGCGGCGTGATCCTGGCCGCCGTCACGGCGCTCGTCATTCTCGGAGGCATCCAGCGCATCGCGGAAGTCACGCAGTTTCTGGTGCCCTTTATGTGCCTGGTCTATCTTCTCGGTGCGCTCGCGATCGTGTTTCGTTACTTTGATCAGATTCCGGTCGTCGCCGAGCTGGTGTTCCATTCCGCGTTTCAAGGGCAAGCGGCCGCCGGAGGATTTCTAGGCGCCACCGTCCGCTCGGCGGTTCGCTATGGAATCGCTCGAGGCATGTTTTCTAATGAAGCCGGCTTAGGGAGCGCGCCGATCGTTCACAGCTCGGCGGTAACCGACCATCCGGCGAGACAGGCGACCTACGGAATTTTCGAGGTCTTCGTCGACACAATCGTCGTCTGCCTCCTCACGGGATTCGTTGTTCTCGCGACCGGCGCCTGGACATCGGGCGAGACCGCCGCTCCTCTGGCGGCCAAGGCGTTTCAGGCCGGCCTGCCCGGCGTGTGGGGCGGCCTGATCGTCAGTTGCGGACTGATCCTATTCGCGTTTTCCAGCGTCATCGGCTGGGCCTACTATGGCGAAACCGGCGCAACCTATCTGTTCGGCACAAAGGTCAAGACGCCTTACCGCCTGGCGTGGATTGGCTTCGTCTATCTGGGCGCGCCGGGAACCTCGAGGCGATCTGGAGCGTTGCCGACACGCTCAACGGACTGATGGCGATTCCCAACCTGGTCGGTGTTCTCGGCTCGCTGGCGATCATCTCCAAGCTGACGCGCGAGTTCTTCGAAAAGCACGCCTAGGCGGAATCGACCGACCCCCTCTGCTATTCTCGTAACATCACGCTGGGGAGCCCACGGAGCGGCTTCTCTCGGCGGTACGCGTAACACTTTTCTTTATGGCCGCATGGATTCGATGGGCGACAGCTTCCGCTGTCTTGGGTGTGTTTCTCGGCGCGAGTTCCGCTCAAATCGCTTCCGGCCCGTCCCGCCCAGCCCAGTCCGAGGCGTCCCCGGAAGCGTCCCCCGTGCCGCCCCCTGAGGCGCCGGAAACCGCCGCGGACGAGCCGGCTCCCGCGGCGGGCACTGAGTACGAGGATTCTCAGCGCACCGATCTCAATCTCCTGGGCCAGGTAGACGCCAGCGGCGGGGAAAGCCGCCGCAACGAAAACGTTCGCATCACTTTGATCGACAACAATGTTCTCAAGGAACTGAACATCCGCCTGGGAGCGACCGCGACGGTCATTGAGGAGTTCAGCGTCGAAAGCGGCTACTACGGCTCGGAGTACGGCAACAGCCCCAGGACGCAAAGACATCTGTCCTCGTCCGGGGCCAGCGGGTTTCACGGCAACTTCTACGAAACGCACAACAACAGCGCCTTCACCGCGCGCTCGTTCTTTCAGGCCGGAGCAGTGAAACCGGCGCGCGAAAACGACTACGGGCTCTCCCTTGGAATCCCGCTCCGCGAGGGCAGCCGCCTTCAGATCGACGCCGCGCAGCAAAAGCTGCGCGGCAACGTGAACGGCAACATCTTGGTCCCCACTCGCGACGAACGCACGCCTCTGACAACCGATCCGTTGCGGCGCGAGTTCGTGGAACGCATCCTCAATGCGTTTCCCGATGAACTCCCCAATCGCACGGAACGAACCCCACGGGCGCTGAACACCAATGCGACCCAGAACATCGACAACAACAACCTCGGGGGTCTCTGGGAACAGGATCTCGGCCAGCGCGACCGCTTGGTCGCCCAGTATCGCTTCACAACTCAGAAGGTGGATGCCTTCCAACTCGTCGGCGGCCAGAACCCCAATACAACCACCCGTTCTCACGACGCCAGGCTGACCTGGAATCGCGCCTGGTCGCCCGCCACGATCACTGACGTTTCCGCTGGTTTCGACCGCGTTGCATCGATTCTGGTTCAAGACGAGAGCTTTCCGGGCGTCGGCGTTTCGGTCAGCTCGTCCTTTGAGCGCGTCGGCGTCACCACCTCCATCCCCATCGATCGTGCGCAGAATCAGTTCCGCTATGCCGGCCGTCTGCTCCATACCAAGTCACGACACAGTTTGACTTCGGGCTTCGAGATGCTGCGCCGCCAAGTCAATGGCTTCGAGTCGAACAGTCACCTGGGGTTTTTGATTTTTCGGAACGATTTCGGAAACACCTCGGTCGAGAACTTTCTGCGCGGCACGGCCAGCGAGTACATCCAGTCGGTCGGCGATGTCCATCGCGGTTATCGCAATTGGGAGATGCAGTATTTCCTTGGGGATACTTGGCGGGTGAGTTCCGACCTTACGCTGAGCATCGGACTTCGCTATCAGCCGTGGACGCAGCCGGTCGAAGTGAATGGGCTCGACAAGATCCCCTACGACTGCAATTGCAACAACGTCGCGCCGCAATTCGGTCTCGCCTACCGGCTGCATGACGGCTGGGGCGTCTTGCGTGCCGCCTACGGGATTCACTACGGCGACATCCTGCCAGTGACCTACAGCCAGACGCGATTCAACGCGCCGGGCAACCTCCGCATCACCGTCCAGACGCCGGACCTGATCAATCCACTCGGCGATCTCGACCCGGAAAATTTCGACCCGGCGACCCCGGCAACCTTGTTCGATCTCGATCCCGAACTGGCAACACCCTACACGCACCATTACAACTTTACCTGGGAGCTGCCCTTCATCAGCCAATCGACCCTGCGGTTTGGCTATGTGGGCAGCCGCACCCACAAGATCATTGCACTCTGGAACTTGAACCGCGGCCGGCGAATGGAAGGGATTCCTCACACGACCGGCACGGTGAACCAGCGGCGTCCCGATCCCAGCATTCTTGACATTCGGCGATTCTTGAACGCTTCCCGCGGTTACTACGACGCGGCGAAGGTCACTCTCTCGGTCCCGCGCTGGAGCGGCTGGACGATGGACGCCTCCTACTGGTTCAGCAAGGCCATTGACCTGGGCGCGTCCTACACCAGCACGGGCACCGGACGGGACGGCTTTGATTCGCGCGGCCAGACCGAATTCGATGTGCACGGTGACATGAAAGGCCTGAGCCGGTTCGATCAGCCGCACGCCTTTCTTTCGCGTATGACCTACGAGATGCCGTCGCTTTCCCGCCGTGGCCGTTGGGCGAAAACGATCTTCGGGCAGTGGCAACTCTCGACCGTGGTCTTAGTGAAATCGGGGACGCCTTTTTCCCTGCGCTCGGGCTCGGACAGCCCCGGCTTTGGCAATGTGGACGGCGCCAGCAGCGACCGCCCGAACGTGATCGATCCCTCGGTGCTGGGACGCACGATCGGTCACCCGGATACCTCGCAGGATCTGCTCCCGATCGAGGCCTTCGGCTTTATCCAGCCCGGCCAGGAACGGGGCAATATCGGCAAACATACTTTTCGCAAGGACGGCATTGCCAACGTCAACGCCGCGCTCTCACGCGACTGGTCCCTCCGCGGAGAAATGGCGCTGCATCTGCGGGCCGAATCGCTGAACTTCTTCAACACCCCCCAGTTCGCCGAACCCGGCCGCGCGCTCACCGCCTCGGACTTCGGCATCATCAGCAACACCCTCAACGACGGCCGGACGTTCCGCTTTCTGCTGCGGCTGGCGTTCTAGCCAGCGAGCGAACTTGCGAAAGATTCGCGTTTCTTGAAGAGCCTACTTGGCGTGCTCCCCGTGGCATTAGCAGATTCGTTGTAGTATCGTTGAATGGCCGTGAGACCCGCATACTCTTCATACCGAGTTCGATTCCGCTTTCTTTTCGGCCCCGCCGTTGTTTTGGCGGCCTTGCTTTTGGCCGCTCTGCCTCGCGCAGGCGCGCAGTCCTATGACCTGCTGATTCAGGGCGGTCATGTGATCGACCCCGGCAACAAGATCAACGCCGTGATGGATGTCGCTGTTCGCGGCAACAAGATCGTCAAGGTCGCCAAGGATATTCCGGCCGCCGAGGCCAAGAAGACCATTGACGCCGCGGGGCTCTACGTCACCCCCGGCCTGATTGACCTGCATGCACATGTGTTCGGCTACTCCGGCTCGCTTTGGCCCGACGATACGCACCTGCTTACCGGCACTACCACCGTCGTCGATTGCGGAGGCTCGGGCTGGCGCACGTTTGAAACTTTCAAGGAAACTGTCATCGACCGCTCGAAGACGCGCGTGCTGGCGTTCATGAACGTGGTGGGCGCGGGCATGGTCGGCACCGAGAGCGATATCGAGGACATGGACCCGGTCAAGCTCGCCGACAAGATCAAGGAGTATCCGGGCTTGATCGTCGGCATCAAGTGCGCCCACTACGGCCGACGCGACTACTTCAATCTCGAGCAGGCGGTCAAGGCCGGCAACCTGGCCAATGTGCCGATGATTGTGGACAACAGCATCCTCACCAACAACGACCGCGACACGCAGACCAAGCTGCTCAAATACTTCCGTCCCGGCGATATTCACACGCATCTGTTCAACGACCGGCATCTGGAAATCGTCAACCGCTTCACCGGCAAGGTGCAGCCCTATATTTACGAGGCGCGCAAGAAGGGACGGCTGTTCGATCTTGGCCACGGCAGCGGCAGCTTTGTCTTCCCCGCCGCCCACAAGACGATGGCGCAAGGGTTCTACCCAGACACCATTAGCACCGACCTGCACACGTCGAGCATCTTCACGACGAAAGCCGATATGCCCAACTGCATGTCGAAAATACTCGCGCTGGGCATGCCGCTCGAAGAGGTCATCTTTCGCTCGACCGCCCGGCCCGCGCAGGTGATTCACAAATACCCGGAAATCGGCACCATCGGCGAGGGCAAGATCGCCGACATCGCCGTCTTGGAACTTGAGGAAGGCATCTTCGGTTTCTCTGACTCGTGGAAAAAGAAGATGCTCGCTTCCAAGCGCTTGCGCGCCGTGCTCACCGTGCGCAACGGGGAATTGGTGTTCGACGAGAAAGGTCTCGGCTTCCCTGAGTGGCACACGGCGGGCGAGTACCAGAAGATCCCGTAAGCATCCCCCAATGAAGGTTCGAAAAGTCTGATACAGACAATTGAGGCAAGGTGATATGAGTACCCGACGCATCGCACAATCCGGCCGGTTTAGCCCGCTTTCTGTATTTGTCTTCGTTCTCCTGCTGGGCTTGATTCCGCTCCGGGCGCAAAGTTCCGCTCCCGCCTCTGGGGGCGACGACACCGTGATCTATGACCTGCTGCTCAAGAACGGGCACGTCATCGACCTCAAGAACAATCGCAACGGCCGCTACGACATCGCCGTTATCGGGGAAACAATTTACCGTGTCGCCAAGGACCTGCCGGCCTCCCGGGCGAAGAAGGTCGTCGATGTGAGCGAGTACTACGTTACGCCGGGCCTCATCGATCTGCACACGCACTTTGACCAGCGAGGCGCGTGGCTGAATCTCAATCCCGATCACAACGCCCTACGCTACGGCGTAACCACGGCGGTCGACGCGGGCAGTTCCGGCCAGAAGGGTTTCGAGAAATTCAAGAAAGAGACGATTGATAAAGTCCGCGTGCGGCTGCTGGCGTTTCTCAACATTGTCGGCGCCGGTATGTACGGGAGCGGCGAGGGCGGCGTCGAAAACGACACCGCGCAAATGGACGTGGACGCCGCCGTCGCCATGGTCAAGAAATATCCAGACATCATCGTGGGGATTAAGACCGCCCACTACCAGCCGGCCGACTGGGAAGCGGTGGATCGCGCGGTTGTTGCCGCCGAGAAAAGCAACAGCGTGCTGATGGTCGATTTCCATCCCAAGGAGGGGCGCGGTTACGAGGATCTGATCCTCAAACACATGAAGCCGGGGAATATTCATACGCACTTCTACGGACGGCTCACCCCGCAGCTTGATGAGAACAAGAAAGTACAGGACTACATGTGGAAAGCCCGCGAGCGCGGCGTGCTTTTCGACGTGGGCCACGGGTCGGGCAGTTTCTGGTTCCGCATCGCGGTCCCCGCCATCCGGCAGGGTTTCTTGCCCGACACCATCTCGACCGACATTCACAAGAACAGCATCATGCTGCCGCGGGCGCATCTGAACAACGTGATGTCGAAATTCCTCAACATCGGCCTGACGCTCGAGCAGGTGATCGAGCGCACGACCGTCAATCCGGCTAAGGCGATACGGCGCTCCGACTTGGGCACGCTCGATGAGGGATCTATCGCCGACATCGCCGTCTTGAAACTCGATCACGGCAAGTTCGCGTTCCTGGATTCGGGCCATGGCAAACTGATTGGCGATAAGCGTATCTCCTGCGCGATGACCGTTCGCAAGGGGCAGATTATCTGGGACGCCGAAGGCATCAGCATGCCCGAGTGGAGCAGCGCCGGGCCCTACAGTAACTTCCGCTAGAGGAGGGGTCTGAGAACATGCGCATCGGTATCAAGACCCGGCCGGGACCGCTTGCCGGACTAGCCGCCGTGATGCTGCTGGCGTTTCCCGCCGCGGCTCAAACCTACGATTTGCTGCTCAAAGGCGGTCATGTCATCGACCCGGCCAACCGCATCGACCGTGTGATGGATGTCGCGGTCTCGGGCGGCAAAGTCGCCAAAGTCGCGTCTGATATCCTGGCGAGCCAGGCCAAGAAAACGATCGACCTCGGCGGATATTACGTCACCCCCGGCCTGGTCGACCTGCACGCGCATGTGTTCGGATATGGCGGCAGTCTCTGGCCCGACGACACACATCTCACAACCGGCACGACCACAGTCGTCGATTGCGGGGGCTCGGGCTGGCGCACCTTCGAAGAATTCAAAGACACGGTGATCGACCGCGTGAAGACGCGCGTCCTGGCCTTCGTCAACATTGTTGGCAAGGGCATGGTGGGCGAACAAGCCGAGAACGACGTCTCGGACATGGACCCCGAAAAGACCGCCGCCAAGATGGCTGAGCACCCGAATCTCATCGTCGGCATCAAGACCGCCCACTTCGCCCGCAAGGGTTACACCGCGCTGGAGCGCGCCGTCGAGGCTGGACGCCTGGCCGATAAGCCCGTCATCGTCGACATGCGTATTCTCACTGAATACGACCGCACAACACGCAAGATCCTGCTCGACATCATGCGGCCCGGCGACATGCACACGCATTCCTACAGCGATCACCAGGTGGAAATCCTCAACCGCGCCACGCGAAAAGTGCAGCCCTATATGCGAGAGGCACGCAAGCGCGGCGTGCTCTTCGACATCGGCCACGGCAACGGCAGTTTCATTTTCCCCGTCGCCGCCGATGCCATCCGGGAAGGCTTTCCGCCCGATACGATTTCTACCGATCTGCACAACGGCAGCATCTTCAGCACCAAGGCCGATATGCCGAACGTCATCTCGAAACTGATCAACCTCGGCATGGACTTGCGGGAAGCCATCTACAAATCCACAGTTCGGCCGGCGCAGGTGATTCACAAGTTTCCCGAACTCGGCACCCTTGGCGAAGGCAAGACGGCGGACATCGCGGTCTTCAAGCTGCGCCGCGGAGTGTTCGGTTTCTCCGACGCGAAACGCCGCCGTTTGCTGGGCACCCAGCGGCTCGAAGCCGTGCTCACCGTACGCAACGGCAAGCTTGTTTTCGACGCCGACGGCCTGGCTTTCCCCGACTGGCGAACCGCCGGTGAGTACACCAGCATTCCATGAACCGTCCGCCAAGATGACATTGTTGCGATTCAGACAAGCACGCCAAATCCTTCCGGCACTCGTTGTCGGGGTGCTCGCTTGCGCGCCGCCTGCCAGTGCGCAGACTTACGATCTGCTTCTCAAAGGCGGCCATGTGATCGATCCGGCGAATGAGATTGACGAGGTGATGGATGTCGCCGTGTCCGGCCATGTGATCGCCAAAGTCGCCGCCGATATCCCGTCTAGCCAGGCTAAGAAGACGATCGACGTCAGCGGACACTACGTCGCCCCGGGCCTGGTCGATATCCACACGCATGTGTTCGGCTACCACGGCTGGATCTGGCCCGACGACACCCACCTGACCCAGGGCACGACCACGGTTGTCGATTGCGGGGGCTCGGGCTGGCGCACCTTCGACGAATTCAAAGAGACCGTGATCGACCGAACCAAGACCCGCGTCTTCGCGTTCATCAATATCGCGGGCAAGGGCATGGTAGGCTCGCGGGCCGAAAATGATGTCGCGGACATGAGTTCGGAAAAGACCGCCGCCAAGATCGCGCAGTACCCCGAGATCATCGTCGGCATTAAGACCGCCCACTTTGCCCGTCAGGGCTACGCCGCGCTGGAACGCGCCGTCGGAGCTGGCCGTATCGCGAACAAACCCGTGATCGTCGATATGCAGGTCCTCTCTCATCAGGCGCGGAATACGCAGACGAAACTGCTTAAGATCTTGCGGCCCGGCGATATCCACACGCACATGCACAGTGACCGGCAGCTTGAGATGGTCAATCGCGCCACGCGCAAGGTGCAGCCTATATGCGCGAGGCCCGCAAACGCGGCATCATCTTCGATGTAGGCCACGGCGCCGGTGCCTTCATCTTTCCTGTCGCCGCGGATTCAATGCGGGACAACTTCCCGCCCGACACAATCAGCAGCGACCTGCACCAGGCGAGCATTCTCAAGACCAAGCCCGCCATGCCGAACGTGATTTCCAAGTTCCTCAACTTCGGCATGTCTCTGCAAGAGGCGATTTACAAATCTACCGTCCGGCCGGCGAAAGCCATCTCAAAGTTCCCTGAGATCGGCACACTCTCGGAAGGTAAAGTAGCCGACATTGGCCTCTTCCAACTCCGCCGCGGTGTCTTCGGCTTCAACGATGCCAACCGCCGCCGCATGATCGGAACCAGGAGACTCGAAGCCGTGCTCACGGTGCGCGACGGCAAAGTGGTTTTCGACCGCAACGGATTGGGCTATCCTGAATGGCACACCGCCGGAGACTACGGCGTGATCCCCTGACGCCGATTGCGCCAGCGGTGGCGGGACCCCGTCCCCTGTCCCCCTCCGGCATGGAGGAATGATGAAAAGTCTGCTTATTGCCGCGATGTTTTTGGCGAGCTTCGCGCCCGCCATTTCCGCCCGCGATTTCGACATCGACGGACCGATGGAGTTGCATATCTGGCTGACCGTCAAGGCCGGACACGAAGCGTCTTTCGAGAAAACGTTCCGGGAAGTTTTCTATCCGGCGGTGAGCCGCCAGAAAGGGTTTCGCTCCGCGCTGCTGATGCGCAAACCCGCCACGCGCGACTACACCGTCCGGCTATCGTTCGGCACCGAGGAGCAGCGGGTCGATTGGGTCAAGTCCGATGACCACCAGAAAGCCTGGCCCGCGCTGAATGGGCATTGCGAAGCCCCCAAGTGGGACGGGTTCGCGGTCGTCCACCCGAAATAAGCCGCCCCAGCAAGAGGCGAGCCGCGCGCCTGGTCATTTCTTTTCGAGCACAACCCCTTCGCGCTCGATGCGTTGCAGCATCGCGCGGTAGGCGGGCGAGCCATCGTCGTCCCAGTACTCGGTGCTCGCCGGTGAAATATAGCTCACCGGAATCAGCCGCTTGATATCGGGACGCACCATGAAGAGCGACTGCTTCGTATCGGCGATGTTATACATCATCGTGCCGTTGCGGAAACTTGTTTTGATGATCCAGCGTGGCTGCTCGGGGAGCCGCAGGTTTTCTAGCCGGCCGAGTTCTTGGCGGTCCAGGGTGACTCCCAGGCCGGGCTTTTCTGGAACCCGTATGAAGCCATTGACCGGGTTCAGCCGCTCATGCACCACATCGGATTTTTTCGATTCCGAAGTATCAATGAAATGGAAGTTGGCCGTCGGGAAGGCGGCCTGCATGTGGGTGGTCATCGCGCGAGTGATATTTCCGCCCACGTTTTGGAGCATGAACGGGATCGCGGCCGCATCGAATAAACCCGCCCGGCGCATCGCCAAGCCAATTTGGTAGTGGCCCAGCATGTAGACGTCCGCCACGTGCCGCAGCGCGGTGTAGGTCGCCCGCATGGGAACATGGTGCAGCATCAGGGGCAGCTTGAGGCGCTGCCGCAGTTCGGCATAGCCGTCGATCTCGCGCGGCTCCAGCGGGTCCTCGAAACATCCCGCGATGCGGTACTCGGCCATCTTCTCTAGCAGCTCGAACATGTGATCGTTGCTGCCGCCCATCGTGAAGTCGTAGTGAATCCGAAAACCTTCCGGTGCCACCGCCTGCATCGCCTCGTTCTGATCGAGCACATTCTCAAACGGCGAGAGGTGGAACTTCATCCACGTATAGCCGCGCTCGGAGAACCGCCGCACCGCCTCGGCCATGCGCTTGGGCGCGGTCGATACCGTCCAGGAACTCACCGGCACCCAGGCGCGGTAGCGCTGCCCAAACAGCTTATAGGCCGGCACTCCCGCCGCCTTGCCCATCAGGTCATACATCGCCGTGCCGAGCGCCAGCGAAGTTTCATCGCCAACCCAGTCGAACGGGCTGGTGCCGATATACTTCTCGATCACCTCATCCGGCTCCGGCGCCCCTTCGCCAAGACCATCAATGCCCGCATCGGTATGCACGACATAGATCGTGCGCTTGCGCGGACCATAGAAATGATTGAGCTGATAGGCGATCCAGTCCTCGTACTCCTCGGTAATTTCATGCGCCTCAATGTCGGTGATCTTGATCCGGCCTCGCACCGAGTCCGACGTCTTCTTCGCCGCCCGCGCTGCGTCCCCGGCCGCCGAGAATAAACTCGCGCCGGCAACCGCTCCCGCGCCAGCGGTCAGGAACCGGCGGCGGCTCCAATCGCGCCGCGCCCGCAAGCCAGAATTTGGATGGATAATCTTCTTCATCAGGGAGCCTCCGCAAGGTCTCGGTCGCCGTAGCCTCTCAGCCGCGCCATGCGCTTAACGCAACAGCGACGATCTCTACTCTACGCCATCCCGCCGCAAACATCACTGTCACCCGGCGGGAAATCTCAGCGCCGAAAATCCGCCAAGATCCTCCGGGCCGCATTGTGACCCGCCGCGCCGATCACCCCCCCGCCGGGATGCGCGCCCGCCCCGCACAAATAGAGGTTCTCAATCGGCGTCGCATATTGCGCCCATCCCAGCACCGGACGGCTCACGAACATCTGATCCATCGCCATCGCGCCCTGGAAAATATTCCCGCCCGTCAGCCCGTAGACGCGCTCGATATCGAGCGGCGTGAGCACTTGCCGGCCGAGAATGATCGACCGGATATTTGGCGCGTACTCGGCGATACAATCCATCACGAGATCAGCGTAGGATTCGCGCAAATCGTCCCACGAGCCCTGGCGCAGAGTGTAGGGAGCATATTGCACGAACACGCCCATGATGTGCTTGCCCGGCGGGGCGAGCGAGGGATCGTAGACCGTCGGGATGGTCATCTCGATAATCGGCCGCGCGGACGGCCGCCCGTATTTGGCGTCGTCCCAGGCCCGCTCCATATACTCGATCGTCGGGCAGATGTGGATCGTGGCGCCGTGATGCGGCCCCTTACCGGGCGCGGCGGTGAACTCGGGAAGCGCGTCAAGGGCCAGGTTGATCTTGAGCGACGTTCCTTCGCTGCGATAGTTCTCGATCGCTCGGCGAAACTCCGGGTCAAGATCCCCCGCGGGGACCAGTTTGAGAAACGTCGTCGCCGGGTCGGCGTTCGAGGCGACCACGCGCGCCCGAATCTCCTCGCCGTCCGCGAGCACCACACCGCGCGCCTTCCCCTCATGCACCAGCACGCGCCCGACCGCGGCATTCGTCCGGATCACCACGCCCCGGCTTTGCGCCGATCGCGCCATGGCCCCGGTCACCGATCCCATCCCGCCGCGAGCGAAGCCCCACAGACCACGCACGCCGCCAACGCCTCCCATATAGTGATGCAGCAGAACGTAGGCCGTACCGGGCGACATCGGTCCGCCGTTGGCCCCGATCACGCCGTCGGTGGCTAGAGTGGCCCGTATCGGATCAGACTCAAACCATTCCGAGAGAAACTCATCCGCGCTCTGTGAGAAAACCTTGATCAAGCCGTTCAGCGAGCGCGCATCGAGATGACGGAACCGCCCCGCTAGCCACGCCAATTCCAGCCAATCGCGCAGCGACCGGGGCGGCAGTCGCGGCGGAATCTCGAATAGCAGCGGCTCGATGATCCGCGCCAGCCGGTCGACATGTTCGCAGTAGCGAGGATAGGCCTCCGCGTCGGCTTTCGAGAAGCGGGCGATCTCGGCGACCGTCCGCGCCGGGTCTTGCCACATCGTCAGCGTCCGGCCATCGGGGTAGAGCGAGAAGAACGCCGGGTCCTTGGGGTCGACGCGGTAGCCGAAGCGTTCGAGTTCCAGTTCGTCCACCACCTTCTGCTGCAACAGGCTGACCAGATACGACGCGGTCGAAACACGGAAGCCGGGAAAGACACCTTCCGTTACCGCGGCGCCTCCAACCAGCCCGCGCCTCTCCAGCACCAGCACGCGCAATCCCTTGCCGGCCAGCAGCGCCGCGGTCACCAGTCCGTTGTGCCCGCCGCCAATCACAATTACGTCATAGGCATCCGCCATGGAATGTTCATTGTCGTAAGGTTTCTAGCCGCTTGTCAGCCGCTTTCGCCCTTCCGTTTGTATTGTCGCTGCGAGAGGGAGCAGCGCTGAGTCTTGACTTTTCTGGGATTGCTATGGCATCGTTTGCTATTGTCCTCCTTAGCGGCCGCCGGGAGAATGCGCCCGGTTGCCTGTCTCATGCCTGAAGACAGCAAACTCCAGTTGAAGATGGAGAGCACACTGTCAAGCGTCGAGGCGGCGGAACTCATCACCCAGCGGCTCGCTCAGATACGAGGTATTGACGACGATGAAACCGGCCTGCTCGGCATGGCCGTGCGCGAAATCATGGTCAATGCGGTGAGCCATGGAAACGCGTATAGTAGGGAGAAATCAGTATATTTTTCGATCAAAACTAGCGCGAAACGCATCACGATCACGATCAGGGACGAGGGGGAAGGATTCGACCCTGACGAGGTGCCG
This sequence comes from Bryobacterales bacterium, assembly GCA_965238045.1. Taxonomy (GTDB): domain Bacteria; phylum Acidobacteriota; class Terriglobia; order Bryobacterales; family UBA6623; genus CBDEGU01. The sequence continues at coordinate 111,174 of CBDEGU010000011.1, forward strand.
GACCCGCGGGATCAGAAGAATTTGCTGAAGGCTTCGGGCCGCGGCCTGCTGCTTGTGCGATCGTTCGTCGACGAAGTCGATATCTGCCGCCTCTCACCGCGCGGCACCGAAGTTATCATGGTGAAGAAGTTAGGGGAACAATCCAGCCCCAGGGAGGATGAAGTGAGTTTATCAACTAGTATTCGTGAGGTAGACGGAGTAACGATCGTCGACCTCAGCGGTCGGATTACGCTCGGCGAGGCGTCGGGTAAATTGCGGGATACGGTCCGCGAGACTTTGGCCGGCGGCCAAAAGAGCATTCTCTTGAACCTCGGCGACGTCAGTTACATCGACAGTTCCGGCCTCGGTGAACTGGTGTCATCCTACACCACCGCTTCGAACCAGGGAGCAAAGGTCAAACTGGTCCATCTGCAACAGAAAGTGAATGACCTGCTACAGATTACGAAGCTCCTTACGGTTTTCGACATCTTCGAGAACGAAGCCGACGCCGTCATCAGTTTCTCAAGCTGATCCCGCCACGCCGAATGCACCTCGCGGAGCCGTATCTCCCTTAACGGAGAGCGGCTCCGTAATGCGCCTGCTCCAGAGAACTCTCCGCAACCAGCCCCGCGGCCGGGTCCGGTGTCGCTATGGCCGCTACTCCTTGAACGGCCAGTCGTAGTTATAGAGCAGGTCTTTCTCCCGTTCTTCACGAGACACCTTGTCAATCATCAGGTTCTCGAACCAGAACTGTCCGCTCTTGCCGGCGGTAACGATGTCCTGATCGCCGTCGGCGTCGAAATCGACCACCACGAACTGAGTACCCGCGCCGGCCTTGGAGTTATAGGCAATGGGATAACGGGTGAACGCGGCAGTCTTCGGATCGATCGTGTAATAGAAGATGGCCAGAGGTTCATAGCCGCCCGGATCGTCTCCGTTGTGCCCGCGATACCGCTTGCCGGCAAGAAGTTCCGGCTTCCCGTCGCCGTTCAAGTCCGCCAGCTGTATGTTGTGGATATTTGAAAATGTGCCGTCGATGAGATGCTCTCGCCACGATCGCTTTCCATCCACGACGACCTGTTCGTGCCAGAAGAGCCCGTAGCTGTGAGCCCGTCCGTGAATGATGTCGTTCAGCCCATCGCCGTTCACGTCATAGACTTCCAGCCCGAACCCGGAATGTCCCAGTTCGAATTCCGGCTTCCACTCCCACTTCCCGCGCGAGGCGTCCACCTGCCGGTACCATCCCCGGATCGCGACCACGTCCGTCTTGCCGTCGCCGTCGATATCGCCAGTCCCGATCCCGTGCCCGTCGCCTTCTGTTCCTCCCACAACGTGCTTCACCGGCTTTCCTCCGGCGAAGCTCACATAGTAGACATCCTGCGCCGTGTAGTGGACGGCGAGCACGTCCTTGGCTCCGTCGCCGTCGACATCGTCGAACCACAGCCCTTCGGTATGGAGCGAGGGCGTGATGAGACGTTTCTCCCATATCGGCCCGACCGATCCCGGATTCTCATACCAGAAGAGTCCGTCCTCCTGCCACCCCGCGCTGACGATGTCGAGATCGCCATCGCCGTCCACATCAGCGGCCTGCTCGCCGCAATTGACAACAAATTCACCTTCAACACCGGCGTGCCGGAACCTGCGCCGCCGCCAGTTGGGAGCCTCGTACCAGTAGGCCCCGCTGGTGACATCCAGTCGCCTGTCTCCGTTCATATCCATCACGGCGACACCTTCGGAATGGTCGCTGCCGATTTCGTGAAGCAAGAAGACCGGTTCGTTCGAGGTGCTCGCGGCCAAATGCTTGGGATAGCTCGCCGGAGGACGCAGCGACCAGCCCAGCGCGACCGCCAAGACGAAAGCCGGGGGAAAACAGAGCGCCATGGTCATGTGCCGTTTCATGGCGCATATTCTATCAGTCCGGGAAGCGAGGAACCGGTTCTCTCACCACTCGTCGAAAGACATGCTTGAGAGGCCCGGCAGTCAAGTGGGAAGGGCTCGCGCCCCTAACCCAAAGGGAGACGCGAGTTCTCGGAAGGAAACGACGGCTGGGCTTGGGCGTTCGGGCTAGTTCGTCGCCGTGTACTGATAGGTCAGCGAAACGGTCACGTCGGAAACGCCCGCGCCGACCGACACCAGATCCACGCGAAACTGATCCCCCGCGTTTACCGTCGTCGTCGTCGGAACGCCACCCGCCGCCGTTCGCGTGTTGAGCGGCAGCGCCCGGTCACTGCCATAGATTGAACTAAACACCGGCGATGTCCCCGTGCAACTCGCCGTGCAGCGCTCGATATTGAACGTCGACGCCGAACCCGTCGTATTGACGACAATCCGGCTCTCGGTCAGCAACCCTCCGGTAATTCCCTCCGGCACGGTAAGCGTCATCGCCTGCGCCCCGGCCGAGGGCATGCCGGCGAAATGCCACTGCAGCGACGCCGTTTCCCGCGCGCACGTCGTCGGCTCCCACAGATTGCTCGACGAATTCCAAACCAGACACTGCCCGTTCGCCGGCGCCGACGCCGATACCACGCGTCCCCGAATGCCCGTAACCACAGGGTTCGGATAGGTCCCGGTCAGATCCCCGCCGGCCGCCGATCCGTCGGTGCGGTACCACGCCAGCAGCACCGCTCCGCTCAGAGGTTCCGCTCCCGCGACAAACGTAACCGTGCCGCCGCTAAGCATATAGTCCAAGCCCGCCTTCTGCACGATGCCGTTCTTGGTCAGCTCCAAACTCGCCGCCGGATTCGGAGCCGCGACCAGCGTAAATACGGCGTTCACGCCGTCGATTGTACCGCCCGGAGTCTCCGCGTCCTGGAACACGCCGAACGAACCGCCTCCTCCTCCCGCGCCGGACTCAAGCGAAACCAGCGATCCATCATCCTTTTTGACCGACAACTCGCCCGTCACCGCATCGGCGAACAGCCGCACTTCATTCGCTGCCGGCGGCGGCGGCGCGCCCGTCTCGTTGAAATCGGCGTACCCTCCATACAAGTTCAGGTTGCCCGCCGAATCAACATCGGCCAGAACCGTGCTCGAATTGTTCTGCCACTGCTGCAGCGCCGTGGTAGATTGTCCTTGTCCCGCCTTGACCCGCAGCGTTGTCGCGCCGGTCGTCGCCGTCGGGTCGCTCACATTCAGCGATGTATTGACGAAAATATCGCCGCTGCGAAGAACCTGGAACGGCGTGTCCTTGAACACCCCCGAATCGTCATACCTGTTCACGTTGAGCGTCGTATCAAATGCCGAAAAAGCAAACTTATTCAGGCCGTCGACTTGCATGATGATGCTCGCCACCGTGCCGCCCAGCTCGCTATTGATCCCCATCTGCCGAAAAAACGCGCTGCCGGTCGGGCCGATCAATGCCATCACCGTGCCGTCGTCTTTGAGCCACTGCTGCAAGGCCGCCGATTGCCCCGTGATTCCCTTCACTGTCAGCGCCGCGACTCCAGGGGAAACCGACGTCAGCGTGTCGTTGCTATTCTTCAGCGCGCCGATACTGCCCGGCGTCACCACGTCGGACCCGCCGCTGCCGTGCGCCGGAGCGTGCGCCAGAGGAGTCCGCGCATCGGACAGCCGCGCGTCATTGCCTTCGGTGATCGTCGCCGCCGTGCTGCCGAATACTGGCTGGACTTCCGTGCGCGTCTGCCCTGAGTTGTCGAACACCGTCAGCCCGTTGGAGAAATTCGCGACCGTTCGCTGAGTAACCGAAGTGCCGGAATCCTGAAAAATCTCGTAGTGCGCGCCCGGCGAGACGCCGTTCCCCGCCGCCGACCAGAACATGTTTCCCACCCCGTCGGTCGCCAGTTGCTGGCCCGAGAGCCCATCGGCTACCGGCAGCGTGTATAGAGTGCTCGTAGTCAGCGTCGGCAACCGGAAGCCGATCGAGTTGCCCCCCCCCCGCTTCTTGAAAGGAAAGCAGCGCGTTCGTTGATGACGGACTAGATTCCTCGATCACCTGCCGCGCCGTGAACGTGTTCTCCAGAGCTTTGTCCGCCTTCCCGTCCAGTGCCGCCACCAGACCCGACACCTGCGACTGCCCGATCACCGTTCCGGCCACCGGAACGCTAGCGACCCGAATCTGGCTCACCGTCACCGGCGTGGCGCTTGCCGGCACGACCCAGGTCTCATACGACCGCGACCGTTATTCAGCAGATAGCTCACGCTGTAACTTGTCCCGGTCGGAGTCGCGTTCTCATTGGGCGTTAGCGACACCTTCAGCACTCCCTGCACGATGTTCACCGTGATCGCGCTGCGTGGCAGCGTCATGCCGTCCGACGCGGTGAACGCTTTCCAGGAAATCGTCACCGACCCTTCAATCTTGCTCCCGTCCGCGTTGACTAGAGTATCTTCAATCTCTGTCGTGGTGATCGCCCGCGCCGGAGCCGCAAGCCCAGCACACATCACCAAAACCACCATCCACCAAGCTGTTCTCTCCCTTCTCGTCCGCATTTCTCTCCCTCTGTCGCCAAGTCAAGACGCCGGTCGCGGATACACCACGACCGCTGACTGGCTTCTTGCGAACAGAATAGCCCGCCAATGCACAAATCGAGCCAAAGAGAATTGCTAACTTAAACAAAAACAAAGAGATATAATTTCCGTTTTGCTGTGACCCCATTACCTCCCTCCCCGCCAAAAGGCAACCGTAAGCCCGGCACACACGACAGGGGCCGGCTGGCAAAGCCCGCGCTTCGTCCGCCAGATGGTCATAAACCCGGGCCGGCAACCCGCGCCCACAGCAAGAAATTTCCCGCGGCAGCGCCCATTTTTTCGAACTCTAGTCACCTCGCCAAGCATTCACAACTGGCCAAGCAAGACCTGCTGGTCGTGGGCGAGCAGCGTTCGAATCGCAACGAGAGGTTTCCCCCCTTCCCACCGTCCCTTGGAAATCGCGCCCGCGAATCCCACTTTCCCACAGCCCCGACGACGGCGATCCTCTCATACGAACCAGGGGACATTTCTATTGGGCTACCGAGGGGGAAAGTTCTATAGGGCGTTGACATTTCTTTCGAATGATGGTGGCACGGCCGCCTGCTAGAGTAGACGGGAGTGCCTATGACCGGCCTAGATCATGCAGCTTGTTGCCGTGCCGCGGATGCCGCTGCGCGAACGAGCAGGTTCCTGCGATTTCAGATGGTGATCGTATGCGGACTCGCCTCGATTCTCTGCTGTGTTTCGGTGCATGCCCAGCCGCTTTTAGGCACTGGGCCGCTGCCGGGCACCGAGCCGCTCGAACTCGCGGGCGACCTTGCCGCCCGGATGGTCGAGGACATCGATCGCTACTTGGCGCGAGCGACGGAGAAATCGGCCCGCGATCGGGAGCGCTTTTGGGATATCGACGTCTCCTCCACGGAGGCGTATGAGAAATCGATCGCTCCGAATCGAGAGCGCTTCCGGAAGGCCATCGGCGCAATGGATGCACGGGTTCCCTTTGACGGCTTCACGATGCTGGCCACGACGACCCAGCCTTCCCTTGTGGCGACGACCACCACCTACGAGGTTCATACCGTGCGATGGCCTGTCTTTCGGGGCGTCCACGGCGAGGGTTTGCTGCTGGAGCCGACCAAGGCGGCTCTGGGAAACATCGTGGCGCTTCCCGACGCCGATCAGTCTCCCGAGATGCTGGCCGGTCTCGCGCTGGGCGTGCCGCCGCGATCGCAGTTCGCGCGCCTGCTGGCCGAGGCTGGCTACCGCGTCATTGTGCCGGTGCTGATCAACCGCTCGGATGATTGGTCGGGTCACCCGCGGATTCGCTACACCAATCAGCCGCATCGGGAATTCATCTACCGCATGGCCTTTGAGATGGGGCGGCACATCATCGGCTATGAGGTACAGAAAGTACTCGCGGCCGTGGACGGCTTCGAGCGTCAATGGCCGGGCCTCAAGACCGGCGTCGCGGGCTACGGCGAGGGAGGATTAATCGCCTTCCATAGCGCCGCCGCCGATCGCCGTATTGACGCGTCGCTGGTGAGCGGCTACTTCGGTCCGCGCGAGAGGCTTTGGAGCGAACCGATTTATCGCAATGTTTGGGGGCTGCTTGAGGAGTTTGGCGACGCCGAACTTGCCCGGCTCGTGGCGCCGAGAGGGCTGGTGATCGAGGCGTCGCGGGCGCCGGAAATCGGCGGGCCGCCCGGGGTGACTCCGCAACGCCGGGGCGCCGCTCCGGGGAAGATCACCACGCCGCCCCTCTCCGATGTTCGCCGCGAAGTGAAGCGGGCATCGCGGGTCTTTCAACAGCTCAAGGTGTCGGGTCACATCCAACTGATTGAAACCGGGGGCGGCAAGGGCGAGCCGGGAAGCCCGCCGGCGCTCGAAGCATTTTCCGGCCTTCTCGGAAACAGCCAAAGGCTGCCGAAACCTGGCACGGCTCCGCGCGATCGGCGAGCGGCTTTCGACTCCAGCCGCCGGCTTCGGCGCCAGTTCGACGAACTCGTCGAGTTTACCCAGGGCCTGGTTCGACAATCTGAATTCACGCGCAAGGAATTTTGGGCGGCGGCGGATCGAAGCTCCCCCGCCAACTGGGAACGCAGCGCCGACCGCTACCGCCAGCGGGCTTGGAACGAGGTCATCGGCCGGATGCCCAATCCTTCCGAACCGCTCCGCGCGAAATCCCGCAAGGCCTATGAGACCGCCCGCTGGACCGGGTATGAAGTCCTGCTGCCTGTCTGGCCTGACGTATTCGCCTACGGCATCCTGCTCCTGCCGAAGGATCTCAAACCGGGAGAAAAGCGTCCTGTCGTAGTGTGCCAGCACGGTCTCGAAGGTACGCCGCAAATGCTCGTCGACTCCAAGATCCAAGGCCCCTATCACCACTACGGCGCGCGGCTTGCCGATCGCGGATTCATTGTCTTCGCGCCGCAGAACCCCTATATCGGCCGTGACAAGTTCCGGGTGCTGCAGCGCAAGGCGAACCCGCTGAAGAAATCGCTGTTCTCGTTTATCCTTGGGCAGCATCAGCGCATCCTCGAATGGCTGGGCAGCCAGCCCTACGTGGACGAGAAGCGAATCGGTTTCTACGGGCTCTCCTACGGCGGCAAGACAGCCGTGCGCGTTCCTCCCCTGCTGAAGGAATATGCCCTGTCGATCTGCTCCGCTGACTTCAATGAGTGGATTTGGAAGACTACGAGTTCCCAGCACGGCTACAGTTACATCTACACGGGCGAGTATGAGATGTTCGAATTCAATCTTGGCAATACGTTCAACTACAGTGACCTCGCCAATATGATGGCGCCGCGCCCATTCATGGTCGAGCGCGGACATCATGACGGCGTAGCACCCGACGAATGGGTAGCATACGAATTCGCGAAAGTGCGCCGCCATTACTCGGAGCTGAGCCTGGCCGGCCGAGCCGAGATCGAGTTCTTCCTCGGGCCGCATGAGATCCGCGGCGAGGGAACGTTCGACTTTCTGCATCGCCACCTGGAGTGGCCGAAACCAAGATGATCTATTCCAAATCGGTTGGCTACGCTCTCCGCGCTCTAACCCGGCTGGCGGAGCAGCCCGACGGCGAGCGGCTGACGTCCGACGAGATCGCCGAGATGGAGGACCTGCCGGCTCCGTATCTTGCCAAGACGTTGCAAGAGCTGGCCCGCCGCGGACTGCTCTACTCGGAAAAAGGGCGAGCCGGAGGGTTCACTCTTCGCTACCGGGCGAAAGACATTCGCGTTCTCGAAGTCATCGAAGTCCTAGACGGCGAGGCCGCGACCAGCCGCTGCCTGCTCGGTTACGAAGACTGCACCAGAAAAACGCCCTGCCACTTGGACCGGATCTTTCGTCCTCTGAGAAAAATCATCACCGAATACTTGACGCGCACCACGCTGGCGGATCTCGCCAAGGCCAGACGCTCCCGCCGGCGCAAGTCTAAAGCGAAACCCGCGGCCCGCTCGAAGCGGCGTTCAAGATAAGCAGCCCGACTCCTGCCACAGCCCGCTAGGAGTAGATCTCGTCGATGCGGTTGGCATAGATCCGCTCGACCTCGCGGCGGCGCACCTTCATCGTCGGAGTGATCTCTCCTTTTTGGATCGAGAACTCTTCGGCGAGGATGGCGATTTTCTTCACTCGCTCATGCGGCGCCATTCCGGAGCAGGCCGACTCCACTTCCCGCTCGAGGACTTCCCGAATCGCCGCATGCCGGGTCAATTCGGCGAGAGACGCGACAGCAATCCCTCTCTCGACCGCCAGTTGCCTGAGCTTTTCGAAATTCGGAACAATCAGGGCGCTGGGGAATTTGCGGCCCTCGGCGATCACCACCGCGGTCGTTATGTAGCTGCTCGTCTTGAGCTGACTCTCAATCGGCTGCGGCGCGATATACTTTCCGCCGGAAGTTTTCAGCAGGTCCTTCTTACGGTCCGTGATCGTGAGATACCCGTCGCTGTCGAATCTCCCGATGTCTCCGGTCTGAAACCATCCATCGGCCATGCTCTCGGCGGTGAGTTCCGGCATCTTGTAGTACCCTCGCATGATGTTCGGGCCGCGGGCAAGGATTTCGCCGTCCTCGGCGATCTTGACCTCGACATTGGGAATGACCTTGCCGACCGTGCCGGGCCGAATGGCCTCGGGATGATTGATCGAGAGGACCGGCGAGGTCTCGGTCAGGCCGTAGGCCTCGCAGATCTTGACGCCCAAGGCGAGGAAGAATTCACCGACGTGGAGAGGCAAGGGCGCGGCGCCGGAGATGAAGAAACGTATCTGCCCTCCCAGCCGGGCCCGCAGCTTCTGGAATACAAGCCGGCTGGCGATCCAATGCTTCAGCCGCAATCCGGCCGGAAGCCGGCGGCCTTCGAGCATGCAGGGTATCGCCGCCTTGCCAACGCCGATCGCCCAGCGAAACAGTTTTCGCCGGATCAGCGGCGCGGCTCCGACCGCCGTGTGTACTTTGTCGTAGATCTTTTCAAAGAAACGCGGAACACCAACCGCAATCGTGGGCCGCACCTCCAGCAGATTTTGCGGTACGGCGTCGATCGACTCGGCATAGGCGACCGTCGCGCCTTCCTGGAAGAACTTGTAATCGGCCATCCGTTCGGCCACGTGACAAAGTGGCAGGAAAGACAGCGCCACATCGGTCTCATCGACGGAAAGTTCGGTGTCGCGCACGTTGCTGTAGAAGTTGTCGTGGCTCAGCATCACGCCCTTCGGCGTACCGGTCGTTCCCGAGGTGTAAATGATGCTGGCCAGATCCTCGGGCCGCACCGAATTGATAGCGCTCTCGAACTCCTCCCGCTCACTGTCTCCAAGCGTGGTCTTGCCGATCAGCGCGCTGAATTCCGCAGTGCGGGGATCTGCCCCGTCCCGATCAAGAGTATCCTGATCAAGAGCATCGAACAGGATGACGCCTTCCAGCGCGGGCAGACGATCCCAGATGCTCTGGACCTTCTCGAGTTGCTGCACCGTGGACACGAAGATCGCCCGAGCCTCGGAGTGCTCAAGAAGGTAATGTACCTGTTCGGCCGGCAACGTCGGATACACCGGGACGCTTACCACACCGGCCGTCATCATGGCGAAATCGGCGACGGCCCACTCCCAGCGATTCTCCGCCAGCAGCGCACAGCGATCCCCGGGCTCGATGCCAGCCCGCCGTAATTCGTGAAACAGCCGCCCCACGCGGCGGTAAATCTCCTGCCCGGAGATGGGCCGGTACCGGCCGTCGCTCTTGGCCAGCATCATATCCGGCTTGTCGTAGGAGACCGCTTGACGGAATAGCCGGGCGAGTGTGTTCGACATGACGGGTTTTACTCTCCCATTACTTTGATGATGACTCGCTTGCGGCGACGACCATCCAGTGCAGCACAGTAGACCTGCCGCCAAGTTCCTAAGTCTAGCCTGCTGTCGGCAATCGGCGGAATCACTTCATGCTGCAGCCGCGGACTCTGGAGATGCGCGTCGCCCTCGTCCTCACCTGTGGATTGCCCTCGCCTGTTTGCTGATGTCGATGTATTCGCGCCGCTTCTCGATAGGGAAGCGCACGTACCCGGTGTGATATTTCATGACCAACACTGTAGACTGTAGTCTCGCAAAACGAAAGGGGGCAGACGGAGCAATGGTCAAGCAATTAGCGAAAGTGCTGGGCAGGAACATTCCCGAAGAGGAATTGGAACAGATCGCTCCCGTCCTGGAAGATCTTCTGGCCGGAATCGAAACGGCGCTCGACCGGGACTTGAGCACCACCGACCCCATGTTTACCTTCCGGCCCGGCGGCGAGTAGCTCCCCGGCGATTACCAGTGCAAACACCAGTACTGAGGTTTCCACCATCATGAACATGACGATCACTGCACTTGCGCCCAAGATCGAAAGCGGCGAGATCTCTCCGGTCGAGCTGACCCGCCAAACCCTCGCGCGCATCGCCAAGCTTGAGCCCTCGCTCAACGCCTTCATCACCGTCACCGAAGAGCACGCACTGGCGCAAGCCCGCCAGGCCGAAGCCGAGATCGCCGCCGGAAACTATCGCGGACCGCTGCACGGCATTCCCTACGCCGCCAAGGATCTGTTCTACACCAAGGGCATCAAGACGACCGTGGGCTCGAAGATCCTCGCCGATTTCGTGCCGGATTTCGACTGCGCCGTGGTGGAGAAACTCAACGCCGCCGGCGCGGTCATGATCGGCAAAGCCGGTCTGCACGAGTGGGCCTACGGCATCACCAGCAACAACCCGCATTTCGGCACGATTCGCAACGCCTGGAATACGGACCATATTCCGGGTGGCTCCAGCGGAGGCTCGGCGACGGCTCTGGCCGCCCGGCTGTGCAGTTTTTCGCTTGGTTCCGACACCGGAGGCTCGATTCGCATCCCCGCCTCGTTTTGCAGTCTCGTCGGGCTCAAGGCGACCTTCGGGCGCATCAGCCGCTACGGCGTCTTCCCTCTCGCACACACGCTCGATCACGCCGGCCCGTTCGGGTTGACGGTTCGCGATACGGCGCACGTCTATGCCGCGCTCGCCGGGGGCGACGCCCGCGACGACAGTTGTGTCGAACGGCCCATGGCGGCCCCCGCCCTGCCCCGCGAGCCGAGACTCGACGGCAAGAAGATCGGCGTGCCGCGAAATTTCTACTACGAGCAGTTGCATCCCGAAGTGGAATCCGCCGCCAGGAAGGCCCTCGCGGTGCTCGAGAGTCTCGGCGCCGAACTCGTCGATATCACCGTCCCCGACATGGAAGAATTCAACGCCATTGGCCGCCTCATTCTGCTTGCCGAGGCCAGTTCGGTTCACGCCCGGCGGCTCGCCGAGCGCCGCGAAGATTTCGGAGACGATGTTCGGGCGCTCTTTGATCAGGGAGGCCTTGTTCTGGCCACCGATTACCTCAACGCCCAGCGCCGCCGCCGCGCTCTGGTCGAGGCCTTCAACAAGCTGCTCTCGGAGGTCGATGTGATCGTCACGCCGGCGATTCCGGTGCCGCCGGCGAGAATCGGCGAGGACACGATCACCGTCGAGGGGAAAGACTACAACGTCCGGCTGGCGACCACGCGCATCGTGCGCGGCCTCAACCTCACCGGACTGCCGCTACTCTCGGTCCCCTGCGGCTTCACCGAGGCAGGCTTGCCGATTGGCTTGCAGATCATCGGCGGCATGTGGGACGAAGCCGGCATTCTCGACCTCGGCCACGCCTACGAGCAAGCAACCGACTGGCATCTGCGCCGCCCGGCCATCGCCGGCTGACGCATTCCGGCCTTCCGCCTGCACGCGCTTAAGGGTGACCTCAGAGGCTACTGGGCGGTCAGGGTGAAGGCGAATTGGCGCATTGGTTTCCACTTTTGGGGAGCGCTTTGAAGGCGGCCACGCCCATGATGTTGAGTTGACTGATTACCACTGACGAAAGGAGAAAACCATGCCGATGCAGAACCCGCCGCATCCCGGCTTGTCGGTCAAGATCGATTGTCTGGAGGCTCTCGGGATTAGCGTGACCGAAGCCGCAAAGAGGCTCGGCGTCAGCCGCGCAGCGCTCTCGCGCTTGGCCAACGAGCAGGCCGGCATTTCGCCTCAGATGGCCATTCGCTTCGAGAAAGCTGGCTGGTCCACCGCTGATACGTGGCTGCGAATGCAGGCCGCCTACGATCTGGCGCAGGCGCGCAAGCGCGAAGATCAGATTCACGTAGAGCGCTTCGAGCCCGTGCCGACGGCGTGAGGGTGCAGGTCGTACCCGGCTGGCCCGGGGTTGCGCCCGGAGTCGGCTCGGCGACAATATGTAAAGGAAATATATCGTAGCCTGGAAGCTGTGAATTAATTGCCTTTCGGCCTCTTGCCTGCGATCTAAGCTCTTTGTTTTCAGTACAGGGTTCTGCGGCAAGTGGATTTTTCACAGCTTCAGCGAAATTGAGGCTGTCCCGATTTCGCCCGGGAATGGGGGCGATTGGGTTTGTTTGGTTCGGCGATTCGGCGGTTTTCGTCCCTTGGTACAGTCGGCCCATTTTCGCCGGGCTGGGCGTTTGTCCGTCGTGGATTGAGTGGTGCGGCGAAAATCGGTGACAGTCCTTGGCGGGGAGGGTTGCGGTTTGGTTTGGGGTGGACGGGCTCGGGCGGGGTGGATTGGGTTTGTTTGGCAGCGTGGTTCGGCGATTTTGATGGCGTTGGGGCTTGGTGGCGGTTGGCTGGGGGAGATTCATAGGTTGGCGGGCCAGGAAAAGCCGAGGATCTCAAACCCGAAATCCTCGCTATGGGCATTCGATAGTGATGGAACTGCAAGTAGTTGAATTTGATAGGGTTGGTGGAAATCTGGTTTGTTTGATTGGCCGGTTTGGCGATTGGAGGCGAGGGCTTGGCTCGGAAGAGCGCCCAGCGATACTGCATAAAGGAAATATATTGTAGCCTGTCCCCAAGTTCTTGATTCCTTCCCAAGAGACTTGATGGCACCTACAGTGTACTCGGGCAGCTTGTTACCGACTTCGAAGAAGTTTGGCGAGATTTCCAACTGGAGCGCGCTTACCCCTAACAAGACCAGTACATCGAGCGGACGACGCTAACCGAAGGACTCGATATCAGCAGGGCCAACAAACTTCCACTCCGGAGATACAGGACATGCTCAAGAAAAACAGCTCGAGAAACATCTCAGTCCGGCAGACCACTGATCACTCACGTCGAAAAGTACTGGGCGCTGGTGGGTTGCTCGCTGCCGCAGTACTCGGCCGTTCACTGACGGCAAAGGCTCAAAGCGGCGATGCGCCACCATTTCAACCGGATGTGTTTCCGGACTACTATCCCCTAAGTAACTATTCGCCTGAGATTCCGTTGGCTGGGAAGGTTGCGGTAATAATGGGCGCATCACGCGGCATTGGGCTTGCAACCGGAATCGCACTTCAGGCTCAGGGCGTCACCGTTATCGGAACATCCCGGACACCTGCGGATTATCCGGCTTCACCGTTTCCGCTCTTGGAACTCGATATAACGATTCCAGAATCCATAGCCGCGTTCGTCGCCGGGCTTGTGCCACTTCTGCCCGCTGGAATGGTCGATATTTTGATCAACAATGCCGGGCGGTTCGCGGTGGGAACGGCAACTCCAATTCATCCAGCGTTAGTGGAGCTATTCGAGTCACAATCCGATCTTGGGATCGATACGCTGTACCGCGGCCACGTTCGAGTCACGAACAAGCTCTTGCACCTCATGCCTCAGGTGGGCTACTCGCGCTTGCTCTACACGGTCTCGTTTGCGGCATACTCCGTTGGGGGCACGTCAATAGGGGAGTCGCAAATCGGGCAAAGCTTCTTTCATACGTACTACTCAGGAAAGCGCGCCTTGCTGGCGTATGCCAATAACATGCGGGGTTTCCTGCGCGTAGCGGGCAGCGCCATCAAGGTTTCAACGGTCAACCCATACGCAGTCAATTCGTCGCTCGCTGATCCGAAATACTTCATATGGCTTGAGCCGGTCAATGAGGCCACGGGTCTGCCTGACAACCCGACCTTGCAGGCCCTGTACTATGCGTATGCGGATTTTCTTGCGAATGGCCTTCCGGCTTCCCTCGTAGGGGAAGCGTACGTCCAGCTACTGTCAATGGCGGAGCCTGTGTTCAATGTCGCCGTGGGCTCACCCGATGAGCCGTTTGCGACTCAAGGCGGGACCCAACTGATCAACTCTCTTGTTCTGGCAGAGAATGACGAGGCAGCATTTCGTTTTGGCGCTGCTCCCCCAGGATAGCAGAACAAGTAACTGGCACAAATTGGTTCCCCCAATCGGTCGTCGCAATATGGCGACCGGTTAGGGAGTTCGAGAGAGTTCGAGAGTTCGAGGGGGTTCGAGGCGGGGCGAGGGACAGTCACCGTAACCACGCATATTACGCGCCCGCAGGGAAGCCATCGCTCACACAGCGCCAAGAAGTCGGAAAGTCGGGGACGGGCTACGACTTTTGAGAACGTGGAGTGGCCGCAAATCTCTATGCGAACCAGAGAATATCCGCGGCCCAGAAGAGGAAGAATAGGACGCTGACGACGCCGTTGACGGCGAAGAAGGCGGCGTTGACTCGGGAGAGATCGTCGGGCTTGACTAGGCTGTGTTCGTAGATTAGCAGCGAGGCGACTGCCGCGACGCCCGTTAGGCTCAAGATCCCCACGCCGAACCGTTGCGCCAGCCATAGGAGCAGGGCCACCATGGTCACATGCAGGAGGCGGGAGAGGAGCAGCGCGCGGGAGATTCCCAGGGCTTGGGGAATGCTGTGGAGGCTGGAGGCGCTATCGAATTGGTGGTCCTGGCAGGCGTAGATGATGTCGAAACCAGCGGTCCAGCAGGTGACCGCGGCGGTGAGCAGGAGGATGGGCCAGTCGAGCGTCCCTCGGATGGCGATCCAGGCCGCGGCCGGGGCGATGCCTAGCGCGAAGCCGAGGACGAGATGCGAAAGCGCGGTGAATCGCTTGGTGTAGGAATAGCCGCAGATGATGGCCAGCGCCACCGGGCTGAGCATCAGAGAGAGCGGGTTGAGCATGGCCGCGGCGACGACGAGCAGGAGCGATGAGACGGCGATGAATCCCCAGGTGAAGGTCTTGGAGACGGTGCCGGCCGGGATGGACCGCATTTTGGTGCGCGGGTTGCGGGCGTCGATCTCAGCATCGGCGACGCGGTTGAAGGCCATCGCCGCCGAGCGGGCCGCGACCATGGCTAGGATGATCCAGGCGAACTTCCACCACAGCTCAGCGCTTTCGAGGGTGCTGCCACGCACGGCTAGCAGCGCGCCGGTGAGGGCGAAGGGCAGGGCGAATAGGGAGTGCTCGAACTTGATCATTTCGAGCACGATGCTGAGTTTTTTGAGAAGTTTCTTGAGGGGTTTCGCTGGTGGTTTCGCGGGCGGAGTCTCTGGGGAGTGCTCTGGGAGTTTCGCCGGGAGCTTTTCTGGGAAGTTCATCTCGCTTCCCCCATGCTAACCCGGTGGGCGTGTCTTGATGGGCCGGGCAGGTGAAAAACCGCGGGCTAGGAGGCGAGAGACACGGCGGTGCTGGGCCCCGAAGGCGAGGAAAAATGCTGGGACTGTCAGCCGCGCTTGGCCCAAGTTCTTGCTACTGAGAGAGTGTTTCGCTGGCGCTTGTGACAGTCCCGATTTTTCACGCCTTCCGGGGGCTGATGCGGCGGCGGAGGGCGAGCAGGAGCAGGAGAGTCGCGAGCGCCGCGATGAAGTGCCTCAAAGTGTGGCCGCTCCAGAACCCGTTGAGCTGGTACAACCCGGCGTCGAAGTACTCGGCGGCTTTGGCCGCGGCGTAGCAGATCCAAAGCAGAGCGAACCAGCGCGTGTCGTTGTAGCGCGAGGGGAACAGCCACAGGATCAGCGGCATTACGAGCATGGGGTAGAACTGCACGGCAATATAGAGGCGCAGGTCGCCGTGGCCGGCCAGCTCACTTGCATGCCATTGCAGAACGCTGCCCAGGCCGAGCAGCACCATCGGGATCAGCATCAGCTTGCCGGCGCGGGGGCTGACGTACTCTGTGATGACGATGGTGAACATGGCGGTCAGCAAGAGGCTGAAAACCAGGCGGTCCCAGACGAGTGTGTGATTGTTCGGGTTGGCGTGGTAATAGGCCGACCCGAAACAGGTGAGGATCTCGCCCACGAAGAACACCCAGTAGGCTCGGCTCTCCCAGGAACTTTCAAAGGCCGCGTCCGCCGCGCCGGGCCGCATCAAGAGCCAGCAGCCAACCAGGCCCACCACGGCAAAGGGCAGATTCGACATCACGTTCCACATGTGCGGGATGCCGAGGAGGGTTCGCTGGTCGGCGAAGTCGTGATAGGCCGGGTCCTGAGCCATGGGCGGCGAGAGAATCAGCGCCACGAAGATGGGGATACTCAAGCCGGCGAGAAGCAGCAGGCGCCATCGTCTGGCGTGACGGTTCAAGTCTGAAGACAAGTGCGTGGTCGTCATCTCAGCCTCAGGTTAGTCATCCTAAGATTACACGGCTTGCCGCGCCGGTTCTTCCGGTTGGGCGTTTTCAGGGACGGGATAATACAGGTCCGCTGATTCTCGTCCCGGCCGCATGCCTCGCGCTCGCAGCAGATTGCGGTAGTGCGCCTTGCGATCGGCCAGTGCCTGGGAGTTCCAGCAATGACGCCAAAGGCCCATGACACCTTCTTCGAGCTGATCGACGGTCATGTGCCGGGGACGGAAGTTCAGGTCAAAGAGCGTGCAGCGGTCCCAAGCGCCTGGGTAGAGCAGGCGGCCCTCATCGAGAAAGCGCTGGTAGAGCCGCGTGCCGGGAAACGGCGTCAGAATCGTCACCTGCACCTAAAGGAGCCGCGAGCGGTCGATGAACTCAATCAGTTCGCCGAAGGTTTCGGTGGTGTCCGAGTCGAGTCCGACGATGAAACAGCCGCATACGCTCACGCCGCGGCTTTGAATTTTTTCGATCGCTTCGAGATAACGTCCGCACTGGCCGGCCTTCCAGTTGACGCGGTCGAGACCTTCGAGGCTGGCGCGGCGCGGGCTCTCAAAACCGATCAGCACGTGGCGGCATCCGCTGGGGTAGAGCAAGTCGAGCAGCTCGTCATCGTCGGCGAGCGAGACGTCGGTTTCGGTGAAGTAGCGAATGTCGCGGCCGGCCAGCTCGCGCAATAGGCGTTTCGACCAGGCCTTGTTGACAAACGTGTTGTCGTCGGCGAACTCGATGAAGGGCCTGCGCCAGAGCGAACGCACCATGTCGATTTCGGCGAGCACCTTCTCGACCGGCTTGATACGGTAGCGCGGACCGTAGAGTTTGGATGCGGCGCAGAAATCGCAATCCCAGGGGCAACCGCGCGTGGTTTGGACGGTGATTCGGTTGTAGGGCCCCAGCCGGCGCAGCTCGCCGCTTTGGGCCGTATCGGGCGGCGAGGCCACGCCAGAACGGGGATCGCTGGCGAGCAGGTCGAATCTCGGCATCGGAGCTTCCGCCAAATCATAGCTGCCGGGCTTGGCTTCGCGGTAGAACTGCTTGAGGCCCGGGCGGCCGCCTTGCTGGAAATCGCGAACCACTTGAGGCCAGGTCGTCTCGGCCTCTCCGATGATGACGGCGTCGGCGTGCTGGGCGACTTCTTCAGGCAGCACGGTGGCGTGCAAACCGCCGAAAACAACCGGGACGCCGAGCGCGCGGCAGGCATCGGCGACGAGATAGGCGTCGAAGGCGCGGGCCGTATAGGTTGAAAGCGCCACCAGATCAAAGTCGGGACGGGGATCGCGGGCGAATGCTTCTACGTCGTCGACCTCAATGTATGCGACCTCCACGCCGCCGGGAGTCACGCCGGCGAGGGTGAGCAGAGCCAGGCTTGGCAACTGCGCGACAACTTGTCCGCGATTGATGAATTGGGGCAGGGTAATCCCCAGATCGACAAACTTGCGGGTTTGAATCTTGACTCCGGCAATGGCGATCAGTCCGATTTTCATGACGTGCCTCCGGTGGGGCGGCGCTGTTGGCCGCCAGGCCCGCGCTGGCGGGCAAGAAATATGGCAAGGATTCCGGCGAAGATGATCCAGGCGTGCGAGAGCCGGAGGAGAGTGCGGGCCGCGGCGCCGTAGGCTCCGATTGGGGCTGGTGGCGTGAGCGGGCCGTCAAAGGCATAGAAGCCCATTACGAGGCCGGCCGCCATGCTGGCGGCGATGAGAAACCAGCCGCCCAACTCTAGGGTCGAGGCCGTTAGGCGGCTTCGACGCACGGTGAAATACACTCCGGCGAATACAGTGATCGCCGGAACGGGCAGAGCGAACTTCCATAGCGGGTTCCATAGCGCCGCCGCCATCAGAACAAGCGGCATTGCCGCGGCGCCCGCGTAAAGCGCCCACACGTAATGCGCCACGGGGTTCCGTGAAAACACGGCCCCGGCCGCCAGCCCGCCCGCGGCTCGCTCATGGCCAAGCGCAGCCACGACCGGAAGAATCATCGCCGCGCTGCGGGCCAAACGCAGCAATCGTGTTTGCAGCGCATCGGGCATCGCCGCCCATTCGATGCCGAGCCATGCGGGATCGAGCGAAGCGACCGCCAGCAGCGCATCGAGGGCAACTCCGAGGGAAATAATGCCGAGCAGAAACTTCATCTCCCCGGCCCGAGGCGACGCGGTCGGGGAGATGAGCAGTCGCAGCAGTCCCACGAGCATCACGCCCGCCCCGATCGGCGGCAGCCAACCCAGAGCCGGGATCGCGAGACTGCCCAGGGTTCCGATCACCTGCAATGTGGCGCCGCACAAGATCGTGTAGCAGCCGATTCGCCGGTGGGTGGCGGGCGGCGCGAGTTGCCCGGTCATGCGGCCGAGCCCGAGCAGTAATACGCCCAAACCCAGCAAGGCGATTTGGCGATGGCCGCTCGCCACGGAATCGAGACCCCCGGCCACCCGCGCCAGCGACCAGAGAGCCAGCAGGAAACCGGCGAGCGCGGCCAGCCAGCCGGCGGTTCGCAGCCAGCGTTGCGAGCTGGCCGCATTCGCGATACCTGTTTGCCGGCGCTGGTGGGACCGCGATGTGGTTGTCTCGATCTGGCGGGTCCGGTCGGCAACGCCCCGTGGATCTTGCGTTGGCGTCGGCGTCATGGTAACTCTTGAAAAGCATTGCTGGTTCCAAACGGTGGAAGAACCCTAAGTCCCGTTATGTCAACGATGTGCGGAGCAATCCGAGATGTATGCTCCAGATACCTGTGAAACAAATAGACAATCAGTGCCCATGTCTGTACATTTGATGTGTCACATGGCGTTCCTCACCCCAAGCGAGCGCAGGTTCCTCGAAGGCGTCTCGGAGCTTGCCTACTGCAATCCGTTCACACCGCGGCGGATCGAATGCGAGCGGCGAGTGCTCGGCGCGGACTTCGTGGAGGGCGAGGCGGTCTGGAGTTTGGACGTCAACGATCCCTACAAGCCGCTGGTGAATGGCTGGAAAGTTTACGACCGCACTGAAGGGCTGATTCAGGACCTGCGGGGGCGGCTTGCCGACACTCCCAAGGCTGGAGAGAAAGACCTCATACTCTATGAGGACGCAGCGCTCTATGTGCTCTATCACCGGCACCTGACGCCGATTTCGCATGCGATGTTTGGTCCGCCGGGCACTCGAAGGCCCAGCAAGCGCTGGGGATTCTACTCGGAGTTCCGGCGCGGCTGGGAGAATTTATTGGAGGTTGCGGGCGTCGAGTTTCCCAGCAAACACCAGGCGCCACATTTATTTGCCTGCTTTTCACAAATCCGGCGGGCGTTCCAGCACATTTTCCTCAACATCATCGGCGGTTCGCTGAGCGTCGGGCGGCTTCGCGCCGCCGTGTGGGAGTCGATTTTCACTTGCGACATGCGGCGGTACCGCGCTGTCCTCTATGGGCGCATGGGCGACTTAACGACGCTGATCACCGGCCCATCGGGTACCGGCAAGGAACTCGTCGCGCGGGCGATCGCGCTTTCCCGGTACATACGCTTTGACGAGGAGAGCAACAAATTCGACGGCGATCCGGCGGAGTCGTTTTATGCGGTGAACTTGGCGGCGCTTTCGCCGACGCTGATTGAGTCCGAACTTTTCGGACATCGCCGCGGCTCGTTCACCGGAGCGGTCGAGAACCGCAAGGGCTGGTTCGAAACCTGTCCGGCGCTGGGTACGGTTTTTTTGGACGAGATCGGGGAATTGGATCCGTCGATTCAAGTGAAGCTGCTGCGCGTGATCGAGACGCGGACGTTCCAGGCCGTGGGAGATACGGCGACCCGGCGGTTCGAGGGCAAGATCATGGCCGCCACGAACCGTGACCTCGGCGAGGCCATGCGGCGGGGAGCGTTTCGCGAGGACCTCTACTACCGGCTGTGCTCGGACCAGGTCCGCACGCCGCCGCTTGCCGACCAGATCCGCGAATCGCCCGACGCGCTGCATGAGCTGATTGTTTTCACGGCGCAACGAGTCACCGGGGAGGAGGACGCGGAACTGGCTCGCCAAGTCGAGCAGTGGGTCCGGGGCAATCTGCCCGCCGATTACCCGTGGCCGGGCAACTACCGGGAACTCGAGCAGTGCGTGCGCAATGTGCTGATCCGGCGGAGTTACGAGCCCGCGGGCGGGGCGGCCGGGGCTGGCGAAGCTGACATGCTCGAGCGGATGCAGCGGGGCGATCTGACAGCCGAAGACCTGCTGCGTTACTAAATTACTCTGGTCTATTCGAAAACTGGCAGCTACCAAGAAACAGCCCGGCGGCTTGCTCTCGACCGCCGAACCGTCAAGAGCAGGCTGGATCGCGAGTTGCTTGAGCGGCTTGGCGGGACGGGTGGTTAGCGGCCCCCAGGCTCCCTAAAAGGGCTCCGTCCCCTTTGTTCCTTGACGAAGTCAGCGTCGTCTTCAGGTAGCGTCGACGCCGCCGATTGCTTTCCGGTTCGACCAATTCCCCTTTTTCGAGCCGTTGGGCGTGTGTGGTCAAAACCGGATCGAGTGGGCCTCCAAAGTCTGCGGACTGTCGCCTCGCAGGACGGGTCTCGCGGCCACAGATCCGGTTTTGACTACACACAAGCCCCAAAATATGCCTAGCGGGACCGCGCCTGAATACTCGATATGGTGGCTTGGTCGCTCGGCCACCAGTTAACTTGACAATGCCACCCGGAGCCCTCTCGCCTTCCTCGAGATTGGTCGATCGTGTTTTGGAACAGTACGGGATCGTTCAAGAGTCCGGTCTTCAATTTCGATCGGCTACGGAGTTTTGGCGAAGGACAGGTCTGATGCCGTCGACGGCGGGACGATTCCCTTGGTGCGTAGGTAGCCAACCAGATTACCGTAGTGCGAGTTCAAAGAAGACAGGAGCTCAAACATAGCCCGCACCGGATAGGTGGTGCTATCACCAACCTTCAACTCGGTTAAGGCGCACTTATCGTTCATCTGTTTAAGCGTTGTGTCACAGAATTCGAACGATTCACGCAGCGCTTCCTGCAACGCTTTTTTTTTCGTGAGGTGATGTAAGTCATCGGTTTCCGGCCGAGGCACACCCAGCATGCGGGCACAAGTGTCGTAGTTCAGCATCGCCGTGTGGGCGATCCATCCACCGAACGGCCGGTGGGGCGGGGTCAGGCGAAAATCGTAATGTTCCTCCGGCATCACCTCGGCCGTCTCGATAAGATTGAGGCGAACGGTCTGATAGCGGCTACGAAACGCGTCCATGAGCGGGTTCACCGTTGGTGCGGCCGCCGAGGCAGTCACGCACGAACCGGCCCCTGGAGACGCCGCCGCCTCCGAAGCTACAGTCGAGGAAGCGGGATCAGCGGAGATCTTGGGAGCTTCAGCAGGAGAGGTCGAGACGGCGGGAACTGTCTGCGCTTCGGACCAACCTTTTGGCGGGATCCAAGGACCACCGTTTGCTCCGACCTCATCTGGTCTCCCTGGAGGCAGCACTTTCTCACTTCGTGCCACTACATAGGTGTAGATGTGTGTGATCTGTCTATTGTCAAGTAATTGATTCCACGCCGGCATCTCTTTCGTAGGTGTTCCCTCCCGAACTACCTGAAGAAACTCCGTGTATTCCAGCCTTTTGTTGGGATCGCTCAAGTTCGGCGCCAGGGGACTGCCAAGCGCATTTTCTCCGTGACATCTGGCGCAATACACATGCCACCATTTCCAGCCATTGTAGACGCGTTGGTAAACCTCTGAAGAGTCCTGGGCCGCAGCTTCCCCAACGCCCTGAAGATTCGCGAAGGCCCCAAGGACCCAGATCAGCGCTGCAAGCGCGACTGCCACTCCCTCTGTCAAGATCCGCCGTTTGCGACAACCGACAGGCTTACTTATCATGGTTTATCTCTCTCGCCATCCATCAGTGGCACACCGAAGTCTTCCAGTATCTTTCTGATCTCAGCCCGCTTCTTATCAAGTGCCGCTTCCAATTGAACTCTTAGGGCCTCTTCGCCCCGTCTGACTCCCATGGAGATATCGAAGGCAAAGGGCAGATCGCCTTCGCCGGAGGGGACAGATACAAGCTCCAACGGAACATGCTGCTTCTTTGCAAAGTACCCTGCGACGGGTCCCCAAACAATCGCCACATCAATCTCACCTGTCGTCACGGCTTCGATGATCCTGCTCGGGGGATTCTCTTCAGAGTAAAAGGTGCTATACCCGACTACATTATCCACAATATCCCTTCTCCCCAATTCGTGGACGGGGGGGGGATTGGTGTAATCGTCGCCAAGCAGATGCACGCCAATCTTAAGCCGCCGCAGAACCGGGTCATCCAGAGACTGGATCTGCAATCCTTTATTCTTGGGATATACAAACACATATGTCGACCGGTAATAGGGCTTGGTCCACAGAACCGGATCATACCCTTTGGGCACACCCATCACCACGTCACATCGGGCTTCCTTCAGGGTAGCGTTCAAGGTGTTCCGGATGAAGCCGCGTCGTTGCCCCCACCACATATAGGTGGGAGAGGCTCCAAATTCCTCGGCAATGAGATCGGCGATCTTGTTTTCAAACCCTTGCAACCGCCGGTTGGTAAACGGAAGATTCTCAGGATCAGCACACACGCGAAACTTTTCCGTTTCGCCCGCCGAGGCGCTTGAGGTCCCCAGAACCCACATCCCGAGCAAGATAATCCATAAATGCATATAGATCAGCTCTGGGCCCTTGGCCTTAATGGTCTAACTGCGGACGAGAGCCGGTGTCCGCCGCGACATACAGACCGGCGCCCGAAGCAAGAACTAGGGGCGCCAGCGTAAGCCTCACTCGCTTAGGGCAGCGAGAATACGGTCAATACGCCGCCCAACGTACTATATTCCGCTACGTCCGCAAAGGCGCCAAGCGCTCCTAGCCCCGCAGTAGGATCTTCCCCACCGAGTCCGACTGCAAGCCCGATACCCGACCATCCTCCCACACCGGAGAGGACGGCGATATACTGCTTGCCGTCCGGGCCCACATAGGTAATCGGATTGCCAATAATTCCGGACGGTGTTTTGAACTTCCATAGGAGTTCACCGGTTTTGGCATGGACCGCTTTGAGCCATCCTTCCATGGTGCCATAGAAGACGAGGTCACCCCCAGTGGCGAGGGCACCTCCCCAGGCAGCTAAGTTCTCCTTAAGGCCCCACACCTTCTCCCCAGTGCTGGGATCCCATGCAATGAACTCGCCTCTGTTTCCACCCGGACCGGGAGAACTCACCACAATCGCCCCAACGTAGGGCTGCCCCGCCTGGTACTTGATTTCGACCCCCTCATAGTCCATACAGAGGTTGTTGGTGGGGACGTACAGGAGGCCCGTTCTGGGAGAATAGGCGACTGGCCCCTGGTTTTTCCCCCCCATGGCGGAGGGACAGATGCGTTTCGTGTTCTTCGTGGACGACGTTCTCTTCTCGGGAACTTCAATGGGCCTGCCCGTGCTCAAGTCTATCCCTGTCGCCCAGTTGACGTAAACGAAGGGCTCCGCCATGAGCAGCTCACCCGTTTCGCGGTCCAGCGTGTAAACAAACCCATTGCGGTCGAAGTTCACTAGAACCTTTCTCGTTGTTCCCTTTATCTTGAGATCGATAAGGACATTCTCATTGATCCCGTCATAGTCCCACGCATCGTGCGGGGTCTTCTGGAAGGCCCACTTCGCCTTTCCGGTATCGGGATCCCGCGCGAAGATCGTCATGGACCACTTGTTATCTCCAGGCCGCTGGTCAGGATTCCAGGTCCCGGGGTTCCCAGTGCCGTGATAGAGAAGGTCGAGTTCGGGATCGTAGGAGTACCAGCCCCAAGTGGTGCCTCCCCCTCTTTTCCATGCATCGCCCTTCCAGGTTTCCAGGGATCCCGGAAAGCCAACTTCTTCCTCCGGTCCCGTGCTGTAGCGTCGCCAGATCTGCTTGCCGGTATCGATATCATTGGCCGTCAAAAACCCGCGAACGCCGAACTCACCCCCGGCGATGCCAGTAATCACTTTGTCCTTGATCACCAGCGGAGCGGAAGTGATGGTCATTCCCTTCGTATGGTCTCCTTGCTTGACCTTCCACAGTTCCCTGCCCGTTGCGGCATCCAGAGCGACCACATGTGTGTCTAACTGAGCGAGGAAGATCTTCCCTTCGGCGTATGCAAGCCCACGGTTGACGGTGTCGCAACAGGCAATTGGGATCACCTCCGGGTTCTGCTTGGGGGAGTACTTCCACTTGATCGGCGCTCCCTCCTTGGTGAGGTCGAGGGCAAACACGTTGTTGGGGAAGGGGGTGTGGACGTACATCGTGCTCCCCACCACTAGTGGCCCACCTTCATGTCCTCGCAACACGCCCGTCGAGAATGTCCAGGCAGGCCTGAGATTTTCGACGTTCTCACTGGTAATCTGAGTCAATGAGCTATAGCGGCTGTTGGCGTAATTTTTGGCCGGCATCACCCATTGCGTATCATCCTCCTGGAGCCGGCGAAGCTCGCCGGCCGCATAAACGAAACAGGGCAGCGCAAACACGGCTACCCAAACCAGCCTGAACAACCTTGTCATAGTGATCCTCCTTGCCTTGAAAAGTTCAGACCACGCCGGACGTGCCTGCGCGGTGGCCAAGTCGGCCAGCGGCACCACGGATGTGAATCCGCCGACAGAAAAACTGCTGCCCCAGATGACACTTTTGATGTTCGATCGCAGAGGAAGTGGACCCCCCAAACGAGCCGTCTCCAGAAAGCCGGAATTTCCGATTTGGACATCCGGCTCACACAGGGTACACGATCTGCTCCCCGGAGCGCAAGAAATTTTCCGCCCGATGTCAAGAGGCGATAGAAATGTCCCCTGGTTCGTAAGAGAGAATCGTCGTCGTCGGGGCTGTGGAAATGTGGGAATCGCGCTAGGAGTCCGTCCGAGTATCAGCTTGGCACGGTTTTGGTGCTGGGTTGAATTTCCGGCGGGAGATTTACTCGTTCGGCAAAGGCAGGGCTCGGGCGGTCGAAGTCGGGCGGGATGGACAAACACCGCCTGGCAGCAGTTTCTCGCGCCCCGCAGAAGCCTCCGCGAACTCTTCGAACCGCATTTCCTTCTTGCTATCCATGGCAGAGGGTGTGCATCTTCAATATGTTGTGCGTCAGGCAAATCAACGCCCATTCGCCGCGCACCTTCTCCAACCCGCGCAAGAGAAACCCTCGCATCCCGCGCCCCTGTTTGATCTGATTGATCTGACCAAACACCGGCTCGACGATCCCCTTGCGTTGGGCGTAAACCTTCGCTCCAGCCCGCGTCTGCAATTTGCGTTTCATCCGCTCCAGCCGCGTTGCTCCCCGCCGCAAGGGTCCGCGCTTCGCTGGCGGTGGTCGCTCCCCGTGCTTGTCTTTCTTCGTGGCGATGTAAGCCTCAATCTTGTTCTCCGGCGCGGCGGCCGATTCCAAAGATTGCAGATTCTGCTCCGAACAATAGCCGCTGTCGGCCAACACTTGTTGTGGCCGCTGCCCCGCCTGCTGCTCGACCGCTTCGAGCAGCGGCTGCAGTTGTTGTTTGTCGTTCGCCGCCTGCGTCACCGTCTGCCCCACGATCAACTGACAGACCCCCTCCACCGCCGCCTGCGCGTTGTAGGCCTGCAAGAACCCGTCGCCGCCTTTCATGATGCGCGATTCCGGATCGCTGAAGTTGTACTGATCCTTGTCGCGCGGCTTCGCTTTGCGGACGTCGTCGGCTGAGTGGTCTTGGGCGGCCGCTTTGTCGCGCGCCCTTTGTTTTAGGGCTCTCTGGGCTTGCCGAATCTTTTCCAGCCGCGTCTGGCGGCGCTGCAACTCCTCGGGCAGCTCCTGGCCCGTCTGCTCAGGCCCGTAGCGGGCGTCCTCGGCGGCATCGGCCCTCTCCGCTTCGGTCAGCATCTGTTGGACCTCGGCGGCAATCTGCTGCTCGGTTTGCTTCATCCGCCCCCAACTCATGGCCTTGTGCTTGGAGGCGTTGGCTTTCATCTTCGTGCCGTCCAGCGCCACCCGACCCAGCTTCATCGCCCCGGCTTCCAGCGCCAGCCGCAACACCTGCTCGAACAGCTGGTGCAGCGCTTCCAGGTGGATCTTGCGAAAGTCGGAAATCGTGCGGAAGTCGGGCTGATTGCCGGCCGCCAACACCCGAAAAGGCACGTCCTCGACCAGACGCTCGGCGATCTTGCGCGAGGAACGCACCCCCAGGCAGTAGCCGTAGAGCAGCAGCTTCACCATCAGCCGCGGATGGTAAGGCGGCTGGCCGCGCCACTCCTTTTCATAGACCTTCTCGATCGCCGACAAATCCAGTTGATCGACCACGTCGCTGACGAAGTAGACGAGGTGGCTTTCCGGCAGCCAATCGCGCAAACTAGGAGGCAGCAGCAGTTCTTGCTCGGGAAGGTAGGGGCGGTAAGTTTTTCCCATAAACCATTATCGCCCACTTGTGTTTTTTCTCAAAGAAGAAAATGACCAATACTCGGACAGGCTCCTAGCGATTTCCAAGGGACGGTGGGAAGGGGGCACCCCTCGTTGCCATTCGAACCCCGTAGCGCCCTCACCCATGGACACTACCCCATCCGCACTGAAATGCCGACCAGATGAATGCCGAGTCGGCCTCGCGCGACATTCTACGATAACCTCTATATTTTCAGGGTGGACGGAGTTTACGGTAGGCACACGCGCGAGGAAGGTGACGTCGAGACCGTGCTCGACCATGCGCCCCCCGCGATAGCCTCCAACAGCTCCGACTCCGACAACAGCGATTTTCATAAGCAACCGGCTCCTCGCAACAGGGTATCGTTTCAGCCCCGGCCGCGATTGTTAGAATACACACGAGATGATGCTTTGGTTGGTGCTGCTTCCGGGGTTGCTTCTAGCCCCTACATTGCTTGGCGCGGACTGGATGCGCTTTCGGGGACCGAACGCCACGGGCGTGGCCGTGGGACCGATCGTTGAGCGGCCTTCGCTTGACGAAAATTTGCTTTGGAAAACGCCGTTGCCGACAGGGCATTCTTCCCCGGTGATCACCTCCAAGAAGATCTATGTCACGGCGGTTGAAAACGAAAAACTCTATACGCTGGCGCTGGAACAGGACAGCGGAGAGATTCTGTGGCGTAGGGAAGCACCTCGCCCGCGCCGCTCGGAACTTCATAAGAACAACAACGCCGCCTCGCCCACGCCGACGAGCGACGGCGAGAACGTCTATGTGTTTTTCGGTGATTTCGGGCTGCTGAGCTACGGCCCGGACGGCAACGAGCGCTGGCGCGTCCCGCTGGGGCCGTTCGTCAACATTCGCGGCATGGCGGCGTCGCCGGTGGTGGAGGACGGCAAGGTCTTCCTGGTGTTGGACGACGACAGCGGCCGTTCGTTCCTGATCGCCGTCGACGCCGAGACGGGCCGCGAGTTGTGGCGCGCCGACCGCACGGAGTTCGGCAAGGGGTTCTCGACGCCGGCCGTGTATCGTCCCAAGCACGAGCCGGCACAGCTGATCGTGCCGGGGTCCTTCGCGCTGCTGTCGTACTCGATGGAAACAGGCGAAGAAGTGTGGCGGGTCGGCGGACTGTGCTGGCAGGCCAAGGCGGTACCGCTAATCGGCGACAAGCGCGTCTATTTCAACTGCCAGGGGGCGGCGACCGATGCGATGGCCGGCCGGTATTCGGACTTCGCGGGCACCTTGAAACTCATGGATGCCAACGGCAACGGCGCTCTGGATCAGGACGAATTCTATGAGAAACGCCGCGACAAGTTCCCCGAGTACGACTTCAGTAAGGACGGCGTGGTGGACGAGCGCGAATGGAACTTCTTCGTGCGGCGAATGGCGACGCGGCCCGGCATTTTCGCGGTGCGGCTGGGAGGGCTCGGCGACGTAACCGACACACGCGTGGAATGGGCTCAAGAGCGAACGATGGGGAATGTGCCGTCCCCGCTGCTGTACGAGGGAGTGATCTACTCCGTGCGCGACGCGGGTATTCTGTCAAGCATCGACGCCGAGACGGGAGAGATTCTCAAGCAAGGGCGGCTGCCGCAAGCGATGGGCGCCTACCGTGCGTCTCCGGTCGCCGCCGACGGCAAGCTGTTCTTCTTGGACATGGACGGCACGCTCACTGTGGTGAAGGCCGGGGGCGAATGGGAAGTGCTGCACAGCTTGGCGCTCGACACGGGCGGCAGCGCGACCCCGGCCATCGCCGACGGTCGTCTCTACGTACGCACTCACCAGAACCTCTACTGCTTCGGAGAGTGAAGCGCGGGCTTAGCGACCGCGGGCCCGCTCGGCTCGCTCCGCGCGCTGCTGGATGTTCCGGCAAACCCGTTGGCGGACGTTGTGGATGATCACGTCTGACCGGGTCCGCCAATAGCCTGCGGTCCACAGGGTGTGCGCATACCAACTCGTCCCCTCAAGCCGAGTACCCCACCAGGCAATTTGATCAGCGAAATTCACCGGCCTTCGAGACGAGGAAACCGTCCAGATGCTGCGGGTGAACGCCTTCATAGGGAGTCATTTCGACCATGGGCACCGGGTTCGAGATGACGCTGAAGCGCAGCCGCTTCGGCCCGCGTAGTGTCCATGGATGAGGGCGCTGCTTTTTGTCAAACACTTTTTTGCTTTCCAGAACGTCTTTCCCATACACTACGGACTCGTATGTGACTGGAGAACCCGGGATTCGCCCAATTGTTCTTACATCGCCGTCCCGCATGCGGGAACCTCAAAAGGCTAAAAAGAGGACGGCGCCGTCCCAGCGATGGCCCTTCTGGGTTGTGAATCTCCGTCACTTTACGGTGAAGAGTACGGAAGCGCTGTGGTTCTCCCACTCCAGCGTGAGCTTGCCCTGGTTGCCGCCCTCATCGCTCAGTGTGTATTTCAGGTTCTCGACCCTTGTCGACGGCCTGCTCATGGTCATCTTGACGTGGCCGAGGTCCTGCGCCTGGTCGTAGCTCAGCCCCCATTGGCCGGTTTGCCTGTTTATGATAAGGATGGGTATTTACTTGACTCAGGTGACCCCAAGATGTAGGATCTTGGGCGATGGAAGATTATCCCCGGAATTTGGCCGAGTTCGAGGCGCGTTTCGCTAGCGAGCAGGCCTGTCGGGAGTATCTGTGTCAACTCCGCTGGCCGGAGGGTTTTCGTTGTCCGCGATGCGGGCATGACAAAACCTGGGCGGTGCGCACGGTGCTGCTGCAGTGTGCAAGCTGCGGGCATCAAGCTTCGGCGACAGCAGGCACAATCTTTCAAGACACCCGCAAGCCGCTCCAGAGTTGGTTTCGAGCAATGTGGTGGCTCACCAGCCAGAAGAACGGGGCGAGTGCATTGGGATTGCAGCGGGTGTTGGGCCTGGGCAGCTACAAGACGGCCTGGACTTGGTTGCACAAGCTTCGGCGCGCTATGGTGCGGCCCGGACGTGATCGCCTCAGCGGGCGCGTTGAGGTTGACGAGACTTACTTAGGAGCCCTGGAGGAGGGCGTGCGGGGCCGCCAAACCGACGCGAAAGCGCTGATTGTAGTAGCGGCCGAGGAAGATGGCGCCGGCATCGGACGAGTTCGGATGCGCACGATTCCGAACGCCTCTGGGGACAGCTTGATGGCCTTCGTCGGCGAGTCGGTCGAACCCGGCAGCGTGGTCCACACGGACGGCTGGCTGGGATACGAGCCACTCGAAAGCGACGGCTATCGCCACGAGGTGAGCTACCTGGACGGGCAACCGGCACGAGCCTCTCAACTGCTCCCCCGCGTGCATCGCGTGGTGTCGTTACTGAAGCGTTGGATACTGGGTACGCATCAAGGAGCCGTCAGCCACGAGCATCTCGACTCCTACCTCGACGAATTCACCTTCCGCTTCAACCGCCGCAAGTCCAGAAGCCGAGGCAAGCTCTTCTACCGCCTGGTTCAGCAGGCCGTCGCCGTCCAACCGGCGCCCTACAAGTCGCTGGTCGGAGGCACCGCAACACGCGCTACGGACAACCACAACATGTAGGGGCCATTTCAAAATACCTGAGTCAAGTGAATACCCATCATGATAAGTTCCCATTTGTTAGGATCCGCCAGATTCACGAATAGCGTGTAGTCGCCACTCGGCACCGCTAGGCCACCTATGTCGAGAGCGGCATCGGCATGAAAGGCGGTAGCGGCGTTTGCGCCCGCCCTCCAGACCGGATAGGTGCGGTCTTGAGCGATTCTCCCGTCCTTGCCGAAGAGTTTTCCCTCTCGGCCTCGCACCCTCGGTGACGAGTAAGTGATAGTGATCGTGTTGCCGCCAATTGTCACCGTTTCCGTTGCCCCTGGGCTTTGTTGGGCCGAGGCAAGACTCGCGGTGCCAAGGAGCGTGCCGATTGAGATAGAGATCAGAAGATGTTTCATGTCCGGGTCCCTCCTAGTATATCGTTTCATTAAACTGTACTCATCTCAGACGCGCTCTCCAGCGGCTCGAACTTCCTCCAGCGGTGAACGACGGGGGCGGCGTTGATCTCCGCGATCCCCTGCAGGATTCGTTCTCGAAGTTCCTCCCAGGACTCCACCCGGATTCGCTTCAAAAAAGTGCGCGCCATCTTCCCGAACAGCGTCTCGACAATATTCAGCCAGGACCCGTGGGTCGGCGTATGCACGTATTTGAAGCGGTTCGGACGCGTCGCCAAATAGTCCTTCGTCTCCTTGGAAACGTGGGAGGAATGATTATCCAAGATCAATCGGATCGTGCAGTGGGCCGGGTAGGATTGGTCCAGATCCTTGAGCAGTAAGATGAATTCCCGGCTGCGGTGGCGCCGCTCCACCCGCGCTGTCACCCGACCGTCGTGCAAGTCCAGCGCCGCCAGAATCGAGCAAGTTCCCAGACGTTTGTATTCGTAATCTCGAGCCACGCAGGGATGCCGCCCCGCAGTCGGCGGCAGGTCCGGAGCGGTGTTGGCGATCGCTTGCACGCCGGGCTTTTCGTCGACCGAAACCGTAATCACGCCCGGCGATGGGCCGCCCTCGCCCGCGCTTTCATTCTGCAAGGCCACCTCGCGGTAGACCAGCAGCACCTGCCGCATCTTGGACTCAAAATCCGGGTCGCGGCGCTGCAAGTAGTACTTCACCTTCTCCGGGTGAAGAGGTTGCTCGGCCAGAATCCGATGGACGGTCGCCTTGGCCGCTTGGGCCAAGGCCGGATAGCCCGCTTCCACGGCATGCTGGCGCACGTGCCGGGCGAGCGCGCCGCGGGTCCAGAGCTCGGCGGCGTAACCGAGTTGCTTGGGTTTGCTACAGGCCAAGTGCACCACCCAGGCCTTGGCCTCTTCGCTGATGCGGGGTTCCCGGGGACGATGATAGGCATCCTTGAGCGCCGCTTCCACCCCCATGGCCAGGGCTCGCTCGATCCTTTGCCAACGCTTTTGCGCGTCATCTTCACGGCCCGCATAATCTCGGCGATCGTCTCGCCGCAATGATAGCGCCACAGAATCTCGGCTCTCTGCACCTCCCGAGCCGGAGCCTTACGCGAACGACGCAGCCGCTGCAGATGTTGCGACTCTTCGGGCGTGAGAAGCAGTTGGGGACGCTTCGATTTTCCTGCCATGCATCCAGCCTAGCAGGAAACATCCTCGTATCGATATGTTTTAATGAAACGCTATACTAGTCTTTGACCAGAATTTCCGTTTTTGGCATCCTGACGCCGAGAGCATACACCCGCTCCGATCCCCGGTGCAACCCCGGGGAGCGCCGGGGTTCGTTCTTGGAACACATTCGTGTTAGGTTGTGTCTCCATGCGGCATTGTCAAGTTAACACCGGTCGGCGACAATGGACCGATGGAATCCCGGCATCGAATTGCTTTGCTTATCGCCTGGTGGGTGAGACGGGGATGGTGCTGCCCCCTTGGCCGCGGCGGGTACGCCTACCGCGGCCCCGGAAACGTGCGCGCCGCTGATTCCGGTAGTAGCTCATCCAATCCGGGCTGGCACGGGCGTTGAGATCCCAGACCACTCTCCCGTTGTGGAGGGTCATCTCGGCGACGATGAGCTGGTCCCCCAGGAAGCGGCCGTTGCGAGCGTCCAGAAGACCGAACTCTCCTCGGTCGACACGCAGCACCGTCACATCCGCCACCGCTCCGACACTCAAGTGCCCGAATTCGGGGCGCTTGATCTGCTGCGCCGGATGCCAGGTGGACATCTGGACCACGTCATAGATCGAGACGCCCTGATTCAGAATCTTCGACATGACGTTGGTCATGTTTTTTATGCCGCGATTCATGCTCGTGATGTGCAGGTCGGTCGAGATCGAGTCGGGGAACCAGCCTTGCCCAATCGCGGGGATGGCCTGCTTCCAGACGAAACTCCCGCCGCCGTGGCCGACATCGAACTTGACTCCTCGTTTGCGGGCATCGAGAAGGTAGGGCCGCAGTTTGCCGTTCGCATCGAACATGGGTACTCGACTCAAGTACATGTGTGTGTATATGTCGCCGGGCCGGAGCCGCTTCGTGACCAGTTCCTCAAAAGGGCGCTCGTCGGTGAAGGAGCCGAAGTCGACCATCACCGGGATATCCGCCATCCTGCCGGCTTCGACCGCGCGGTCAAGAGCAATCCAGTTCGGGGCGCGGTAGTGGGCCGTCTTGACGCCGACGATCGTGTCCGGATATATCTTCGCCATCTCGGCAGTCGCCTTGGCGTCCATGTCGTCGGTGTTTTGCTCGATCTCGCCGCCCCCCATGCCCTTGCCAACGATGTTGAGCATGGCAAGCACCCGGGTGCGCGAGCGGTCTATGACACGATCTTTGAAATCCTCGAAGTTGCGCCAACCCGAACTGCCGACGTCGACGGGTGCTTCGTTCATCAACTGTTGGCGACCTAATCGTAACTTTCGTAGCTGCTAGGATTTAAGACTCAATTTCGGGTGATCAGTCCTACCGTTGGGCGGTCCAGGAGCAATGAAGAGTCTCAGCTGCACAAACAGGGAATGCCCGCTGTCGGGAAAAGCCGCCTCCGGGAGGATCGTCCGCCACGGCTTCTACCGGACGAGATGGGGAAGGCGTCGTCGATACCGATGCCGGGAATGCGGCCAGACTTTCTGCGCCAACACCGGGACGCCTTACCATCGACTGCAGCATCGCCGCGCGACCTTCGACGAGGTCGCCGCCCTCAGCGTCGAAGGCTTGAACAAGTCCGCCATTGCACGAGTCAAGCGAATCTCCTGGAATACGGTCGATCGCTGGCTCGAACGGGCCACCGACTCTTGTCGTCGATTCAACAATCGAAGCATTACGGGAGTGGCCGTCGAGGAGCTGCAGGCTGACGAGATTCGCACGATCGTCGGTGGCAAGCAACAGCCGATCTGGATCTTCGTCTCGATCGACGTCTATTCTCGACTTTGGCCTTCGACGGTCGTCGGGAGACGGAGCTACCGCAACACGCCACCCTCTTTCGAGATGTTGCGAACCGCATGAATTTCGTGCGTTTTCCGCTGATCGCCACGGACGGATTCGAGTTCTACGAAAAAGTTGTGCGGCGCGTGTTTGGACCAGCCTGTCTCTACGGCCAGGTGATCAAGATGCGGAGGAACGATCGCGTGGTCAGAGTGGAGCGAAGAATCAGGATCGGTGCGGCCTGGCGATGGGAACAGGCCTGGCGTGACAGCGAGGACTCGGCGAAGTTGAACACCTCGTTCATCGAACGGCTGAATCTGACGATCCGCCAGGGCTCGGCGTACCTTACTCGCCGGACGCCCTGTTATGCGCGACGGAGGGAGCGACTGGAAGCACACCTCGAGCTGTTGCGTTGCTATTACAACTTCGTGAGACCTCACAGGGCGCTGAAATTCGGACGAGAGGTCAGGACACCGGCCATCCAGGCGGGTCTGACGAGGCGGCGGTTCACGTTCAGGGAGATCTTCTCGTCGAGGATCGTTTTGCTGGCATGGGAGAAGGTCAAGTCGGTGTTCGCCCACTGCACGATCTTGGTCATTGTCGACGATAGGCGAGTGCAACTGGCGGCGTAGCAACACTCGATGACGGAAGCACCGCGTGGCGCCCAGGTGCGGCAACGATGCGGCTTCTGAGTTAATCCGCTTTCGTCGATGAAGACGATCGTGCGGCCTTGTTGGCAGGCTTTTTTTTAATGCGGGGCCAGGTCGTGCGCTGCCAGCCGCGGATCGCCCCTTCGTTGCGCTCGCGGGCCTTGCCGACGGGACGTTGCGGGCTCCAGCCGAGCGCCCGCAGGATCTTCCAGACATGGCCTGCGTGGTAGCGCACGCCGAACTGGTCGGCGATCAGACGAGCGATGCGCGGGCAGGTCCACAGCGGCGTCGGGAAGCCGTGCGCTTCGGGGCCTTGAAGCAACTGCGACTCCAGGCGCTCGAGTTGGGCGGCGTCTAACCGCGGTTTGCGTCCGGCCCGCCCGGCCTGGCGCAACCCGGCCGGCCCTTGCTCGCAATATCGCCGCCACTCACTCACTGTTTGCCGCGCGACCTTGAGTCGCCGCGCCGTTTGGGACTGATTACATCCTTCATCGAGCAACCGCATCGCTTCGAAACGGCGCTTCTCCAGCACCTCGAAATCCCGCCGTCCGCTTTGCCCACTTCTCATACATAGATAGACGTATCCAATCACCAAAAGGTGTCATGTTATTTTGCGGGATTCAGTAGATCCTGCCTTGTCGGCCAGTGTAGAGTCAGAGGCCGCCAGAATGACGTGTAACGCGCTACCCGGAGAAGTACGTTGGGAGGCTTGTAGCGGTTCCGACAATCGGGGTGGTCTCAATCGGTCGATGCAACACAAGCAGTAAGTCGTTCAGTCTGGGAGTGTGCGGACGGTGAGAGGGACAGGCGGCTTAACTACAAGCCGAAGCCCCAATCGCCACTGCGTAACTCTTCGTACTTCAATAGCATGTCAAGATAAGCGACGGCGCCTCGGCGCTTCCTCTTTTGTTTCTTTCGCTTACACTTCACCTTCTCCTTTCACGCAAAGTGTTGCATCGACCGGTTGAGCTGGCAGGGATTCTTGGAAGTTGGCTCCTCCCACACCAGGCAAAACTTAGCCTCCTACTGAGTCCCGTATAATACCCCGTCAATCGAAACAAAGAGAAGACTGCTTCCAGAACGCGGCAATCAAACGCGGCTTGCGGCGCATGCGGCGTAGTGCTTGGCGAGCGCGTTGGTCGAGTTCCCCATAGTCCTTCGGGCAGACGCTGGGCAGCTCGTGCTGTTTCCAGTAAGCCCAGATGTATTCCACCGGGTTCAGCTCCGGCGCATAGGGCGGCAGGTACTCCGTTGCGATGTGACCCTCGGAGAGCTCGATGAACTCCTCTACCAGACGGCTGCGGTGCGCCGGCAGTCGGTCCCAGACGATCAGTAGCGGCTCTTGGATGTGGCCTACCAAGGCCTTCAGGAAGTCGATGACCTCGAGTGCCCCGATCGCGCCAGGGTACAGCCGGAAGTAGAAGTTGCGGAAGCTCAGCCCGGCCGCTACCGAAAGCTTCTTCCAGTTGAAGTTGAACTCCAGGACCGGCGTCTCGCCGCGCGGCGCCCAGGTGCGGCAACGATGCGGCTTCTGAGTTAATCCGCTTTCGTCGATGAAGACGATCGTGCGGCCTTGTTGGCAGGCTTTTTTTTAACGCGGGGCCAGGTCGTGCGCTGCCAGCCGCGGATCGCCCCTTCGTTGCGCTCGCGGGCCTTGCCGACCCGACGTTGCGGGCTCCAGCCGAGCGCCCGCAGGATCTTCCAGACATGGCCTTCGTGGTAGCGCACGCCGAACTGGTCGGCGATCAGACGAGCGATGCGCGGGCAGGTCCACAGCGGCGTCGGGAAGCCGTGCGCTTCGGGGCCTTGAAGCAACTGCGACTCCAGGCGCTCGAGTTGGGCGGCGTCTAACCGCGGTTTGCGTCCGGCACGTCCCGCCTTACGCAACCCGGCCGGGCCTCGCTCGCGATATCGCCGCCGCCACTCACTGACTGTTTGCCGCGCGACCTTGAGTCGCCGCGCCGTTGCGGACTGATTACATCCTGCATCGAGCAACCGCATCGCTTCGAAACAGCGCTTCTCTAGCGCCTCGAAATCCCGCCGTCCGCTTTGCCCACTTCTCATACATAGATAGACGTATCCAATCACCAAAAGGTGTCATGTTATTTTGCGGGATTCAATAGGTCGAACACCACTATGTCGGCGCGGTTGCGCGCAGAGAGGGACGTTCCGACGAGGCTCGGTACGGTCCACGCGGGCGAACTGTGATCGCGGCTCGGCCCCGCGCGCTAGAATGTCCTGCAAGCGCTCATCGTTTGGTTTGGAGGTCTGCACCATGAAGTCTGCAAGGATGCTGAGGCTATCTGTCCTTCTCGCGATCATCATCTCGGCGGTTCCGATTCTCACGAGCCAAGAGCCTGGCCGGAAACCTCGCATTTCCCATCGGCCCGCGGTCCCCGGCGTCCACGGCTTGGTGACTTCGGGACATCCTCTCGCTTCCATGGCAGGTATGCAAATGTTGCTCAAGGGCGGGAATGCCGTGGATGCTTCCGTGGCGGTGCTGGCGGCGCTCAACGTGGTGCGGTACCAGATGTCCGGCGCGGGCGGCAACGGGTTCATGACGATCTACGAGAAGTCGAGCGGCAAAGTGTACTCGTTAGGCGCCACCGGAGCCGCTCCAAGGAATCTGAAGGCCGAAGACCTGAGCCCTGATGAGCTCTCCCGCGGTATCAAGGCGGGCGTCGTGCCGGGTTTGTTCGGGGGGTGGGTCGCCGCGCTCGACCGCTTCGGCACGATGAGCCTCAAGGAGGTACTTGAGCCGGGCATCGATTACGCGGAGCACGGCCATCCGATCGAACGATCAGTGGTGAGCGGGATTCGCGGTCTGAAAGACATTTTCGAAAAACACCCCACGAGCGGCCGTGTGTTCCTGCCCAACGGGCAAGTGCCTGCCCCGGACGAGATGGTCCGAATGAAGGACCTGGCGTCAACCTGGAACAAAGTGGTGGAGGCCGAGCAGAATGCTCTGGCCGCCGGCAAGTCTCGATCGGAAGCGCTGCAGGCCGCCTTTGACCGTTTCTACAAAGGCGACATCGCCGACGAGATGGCCCGCTTCTACGAAGAGAATGACGGCCTCTTCACCAAAGAGGACTTCGCTTCCTATAAACCGATCTGGGCCGAGCCGGTATACACGAACTACCGCGGGTACGACGTCTACAGCAGCCCGTCCACGTCGCGAGGCGGTCTCGAAGTCATCATGCAACTGAATCTGATGGAAGGCTTTGCGGTCAAGGATCTGGGGCACAACAGCGCGCGGACGCTGCATCTTGTCGCGGAGTCGATCAAACTGGCCAAGGCTGACATCTACCACTACGTGGCGGACCCGGCTTTGACGGACATGCCGATAGAGGGGATGGTTTCGAAAGGTTACGCGAACCAACGCCGCAAGCTGATCAACGAGCGAGAGGCGCAACCCTACTTGAAGCCGGGGGCGCCTTCGGGAGCGGCACGATCAAGCGCAACGCGAAAAAGCATGCGCGGCTCGCGGCGTCCGAGGGGATCGGACCGCTCGCGCGCGGGGAGCACCGACAGTTTTTCCGTTGTTGACAAGTTTGGCAACGCCGTCGCCTGCACGCCGACGCACGGCAGTGGCTTCGGGACCGGGGTCGTGGTCGGCAACACGGGCTTGACGTTCAACAACGGCACGCGCATCGGCTCGACCTCCCCCTACCCGGACGACGTCAACTATGTTCGCGGCGGACAGATCGCCATTCTCAATAACTCGCCGATCATCGTTCTCAAGGACGGGAAGTTTGTTCTGGCCGTGGGCACACCGGGCGGAGAGACGATTGGCCAGACCCAGTTCCAGGTCTTGTTGAACATTTTCGACTTCGGAATGTCGATCCAAGACGCCATCGCCGCGCCCCGTATGGCACTGGTTGCGGCCCCGAACTTCTACAAACCGGGTGCGGCGGTCAAAGTGCGAATCGAGAATCGGATCTCCGAGGATGTCGCCAACCAACTCAAGGCGATGGGGCACGACACCGAGCTGATCTCGGGCTACAGCCTGGGCAGCATGCAGGGCATTCTTGTGAATCAAGAGACGGGAACCATGGCCGCCGGCGCTGACCCGCGGCGCGTGGCTTACGCCGTCGGCTGGTGATTGAGGTGTGGGCGGGGCTTCACAGGTCCTGACCCGAGCCTCCGAGTCAATCGCGACGAGCTTCGGTGAATCGCGAGATATCGCTTTACGACGAACAATTCGTTCCTGAACGTGGCAGGTAGCGCCGTGGCTCGACGAGGGCGAGATGGAAGTTCGCCTCCAGGGCCCTGGAGCCAAGCCGATGCTCCTGCCCGACTCGTAATACGGCCATTCACTTGCGACGGGTCGTCATCACTCTTTTCGAGGATCTTCTCTCTGAGTTCTTCCGCCCAGCGACCAACGAGCACTGCCGCTGTACCCGTCCTCGTTCTGGTGGCCACACCCGCTAGATGCCGATGGCCAGCAACTTCTGACTCGTACGGATGTACCAGCGGCTGCCGACCAGAGCCGGCGAAGCCAGGGTCTGCTCGTTAAGCCGGTTCACGTGCAGCAGTTGGAACTCCGGACCGGCTTTCAGAACAAACGTCTCGCCCACGTCGTTCGTGAAGAAGATCTTCCCCTCCACTGCCACCGGTGAAGCCGAGAAGCTCTCTCGCATCGCAGGACCAAGCCGTTGCTGCCACATCGTTTTGCCGGTTCTCGCTTCGAAGCACGTGGCGATGCTCACCATGTCGTTAACAATGTACAGATAATCCCCATAAAGGAGAGGCGAGGGAATGAAGGGCGAGCCGCGTATTGTGCGCCATGCAACGTGCGTGTCGGTCACATCGCCCGAGCCGCCGGGGCGGATGGCGAGGGTGGGGCCGGCGCGTCCCGAGCTGCAGAACAGCAGCCCGTGTCCGGCTACCGGTGTGGGCGTCACCTCAGAGGTGGGACCGCTGCAACGCCACAGTTCCTTGCCAGTCACGGGATCATAGCTGTACACCCGGTGCTGGCTGTGGACGATGATCTCGTCCCGATCCCCCGCGCGGATCGCCACGGGCGTTCCCCAGCCGACGGTCTCCGAGCGTTTGGTCCACCAGACCGTCTCGCCATTTTTCCGGTTGAAGGCCGCAACGAACCCTTGCACCGCCCTTCCCTCGCGCCTCG
Source organism: Bryobacterales bacterium (assembly GCA_965238045.1). GTDB lineage: Bacteria > Acidobacteriota > Terriglobia > Bryobacterales > UBA6623 > CBDEGU01. The sequence continues at coordinate 150,516 of CBDEGU010000011.1, forward strand.
TGCCTCGCTGGTCCAGGAATAGAATCACCATTTCCCCGTATAGGAGCGGTGAGCATGCTGGACCGTGATAGTTCTCCATGGGCCCGAGGTCGCGAGTCCAAACGACGCTGCCGTTAAGGTCCACGGCCATCAGTCCCTGGTTTCCAAGGAACACATACACTCGTTCACCATCAGTGGCCGGCGTGGATGAAGCAAGACCGTTCTTACGATTCACATGTTCCGGGGCTGCGTCGGGGGCGAAGGTCTCCCAGATCAACTTCCCGTTCCGGCGGCTCAGACACAGGATCGATCGCCGCGCCGAGTCGTGGGCCGTGGTGAGGAAGATGCGATCCCCCCACACCACGGGTGAGGAATTTCCGGCGCCGGGCAGGTCCGTTTTCCAGAGAATATTTTCGTTGTCCGACCACGTGTCCGGATACCCGGAGCCTTCGACCAGCCCCTGCCCCGAAGGACCACGCCACCGCGGCCAGTACTTGCTCCCTTCACCAGTGACTGGAATCATGGACACACGAAGGGTCCTTTGCTGAGCCAAAGTCCACGGGGTAAAAAGAATTACTGGAATGGCCGCTCTTCTTCGCATCCGTCGCCTCGGTTTGGCTGTGCTCGCGCCATGAGTATAGGTCGAAGTTCTGCTCCCGCGCAACGATCCTCGCCCTCCAGCGAGCCCGGCCTTTCTCGCTGCGCAGTTGCGGACGTTGGATCGGGACCTTCTGCCCATCGACAACGAGGAAGCCTTTCTCGTGGCCCCAGCGGAAGGGCTGTTGGGTTTCGCGCCGTTGGTATCGTTCGCCGGCGAGATCGTGGACGAAAACGAAGGGTCCTTTGCTGAGCCAAAGTCCACGGGGTAAAAAGAATTACTGGAATGGCCGCTCTTCTTCGCATCCGTCGCCTCGGTTTGGCTGTGCTCGCGCCATGAGTATAGGTCGAAGTTCTGCTCCCGCGCAACGATCCTCGCCCTCCAGCGAGCCCGGCCTTTCTCGCTGCGCAGTTGCGGACGTTGGATCGGGACCTTCTGCCCATCGACAACGAGGAAGCCTTTCTCGTGGCCCCAGCGGAAGGGCTGTTGGGTTTCGCGCCGTTGGTATCGTTCGCCGGCGAGATCGTGGACCTCCTGGTCCATGATGAGCTGCATCCACTCCAAGCCTGCTTGGCGCATCAACTGGCCGACGCCGTCTTGCAGGGCAGCGGCGACCTGCTTGAGCGGCAAGTGCAGCTGCAGTTCTTGCTCGCTTTTTTCTGCTTGCTTGTGGAATCGGCGAACGGCTTGTTCGCGGTCGATCTGGTATCGTTTCTTCATAGCGACTCTCCTTTTTGTAAGAACAAAACACTCACTCCGAGCCTAACGGCTCGGAACGGAAAGTCGCTACTTTCTACGAACTATCGGACATCCTCGATGGTACAAGCCAAACGGCGTGGCTGATGATTTCGTGGGGGAAGCGGTGACGTCGATACACGGATCCCATCAGTCTATCAGCTCAGATTCCTAACCTCAATGTTTTCAGCGCGGACGAAATATTCGGTAGGGACAGTATCTGAAAACCGTTCTAGGAAGTGAAAAAAGTGCTTGACAAACAGTAGCGCCCTCATCCATGGACACAACGGCGGAGAAGCCCGGCGCGGCGATCGGGAGTTAGGGTGCCTGTCACTCGAATCTCCAGTTTCCCATGAGCGCGCTTTTGCCACGGGCTGCTACGGCATGCCGCGAGCTGAGCAGACGGAGTCAATAAACTAGGCAGGCGGAGCCGATAATCTTGTCAAACTTTCTAGCTGCCTCCTCGGATTTGACCTCATATGATATGGACGCCATAAGGAGCGGCCCCATCCACCTCCAAAGACTACCGTCCTTGCCAATTCCTCGAACATCCACCACACCATCCTGGTACGATTCGCCAACCACGACTGGGTATTCTTCATATGTCTTGGCGTTCATATACGAGTTATCGGGAGGCCGTCCATCACAGCAGTTCATACCATCCCTAACTGCAATGTACGGACCACCGGTTTTGCTGAAAGAGATCCAGTTATGCGAGCTATGCCCGTTCCACCGATACTTGACAAAGACATCTTCAGGCAGGAGGATCCTAATTGGGCCGGCGATGATTTGACGTTTTTCGGGCTTGGGCGGCGGGCATCTCCGCAAGGCTCTGTCAGTACTTTTCACAGTGGTGAGTGTCGCGTTGACAGTGATCGAATCTCGCTTGACCACTTTTGTCAATGGTGCATAGCCCCCTGCACGAAAAGATATCACCTCTAGTCCTTGATTATAACCTGGTACATACTCTACTACATCCATGCTAGATGGGTATTCACTTGACTCAGGTGACCACAAGATGTAGGATCTTGGAAAATGGAAGATTATCCGCGGAATCTGGCCGAGGTCGAGGCGCGTTTCGCCAACGAGCAGGCCTGTCGGGAGTATCTGTGTCAACTCCGCTGGCCGGAGGGTTTTCGTTGTCCGCGATGCGGGCATGACAAAACCTGGGCGGTACGCACGGTGCTGCTTATTTCAAGACACCCGCAAACCGCTCCAGAGCTGGTTTCGAGCCATGTGGTGGCTCACCAGCCAGAAGAACGGGGCCAGCGCACTGGGATTGCAACGAGCGTTGGGCCTGGGCAGCTACAAGACGGCCTGGACTTGGTTGCACAAGCTCCGGCGCGCTATGGTACGGCCCGGACGCGACCGGCTCAGCGGGCGCGTTGAGGTTGACGAGACCTACTTAGGAGCCCTGGAGGAGGGCGTGCGGGGCCGCCAAACCGACGCGAAAGCGCTGATTGCAGTAGCGGCCGAGGAAGATGGCGCAGGCATCGGACGAATTCGGATGCGCACGATTCCGAACGCCTCCGGGGACAGCTTGATGGCCTTCGTTGGCGAGTCGGTCGAACCCGGCAGCGTGGTCCACACCGACGGTTGGCTGGGTTACGGGCCACTCGAAAGCGACGGCTATCGCCACGAGGTGAGCTACCTGGACGGGCAACCGGCGCGGGCCTCGGAACTGCTCCCCCGCGTTCATCGCGTGGTGTCGTTGCTGAAGCGCTGGATACTGGGTACGCATCAAGGAGCCGTCAGCCACGAGCATCTCGACTCCTACCTCGACGAATTCACCTTCCGCTTCAACCGCCGCAAGTCCAGAAGTCGAGGCAAGCTCTTCTACCGCCTGGTGCAGCAGGCCGTCGCCGTCCAACCGGTGCCCTACAAGTCGCTGGTCGGAGGCACCGCAACACATGCTACGGACAACCACAACATGTAGGGGCTATTTCAAAATACCTGAGTCAAGTGAATACCCATCCCATGCTATACTGGCCGTCCTTGTCCGTGGTAACCCAACTGGAGAGATTATTACCCATGACTAGACAGTCCGCGATAGGTTCGCCAGCTTCCGACCGAACTACGCCTTGGATTTGACGAGTTCTTGTAGCGGCGGCGCAAACGCTAGAAAGTACTAGTAAGGGGCAGAAAGCGCCGATTGTCATTCGCAACGCTATTCGCATCCAAATCCGTCTCCCTGCCATCGCCATGTTGTTCGGATGCATAACACTATTCTCAGAAGTTTCCAGGGCCATTCAAACAGTTAGTCGTCATCCACTGTGAGATACTCACGGAGGGGCCTCCCGAAGTAAGACCCAGTTTGGATTCTATCTTACCATCTACCAGTCCGAGCAGATGGCGTAGTGTTCCAAAATTCATCTGGATGGGTATTCACTTGACTCAGGTATTTTGAAATGGCCCCTACATGTTGTGGTTGTCCGTAGCGCGTGTTGCGGTGCCTCCGACCAGCGACTTGTAGGGCGCCGGTTGGACGGCGACGGCCTGCTGAACCAGGCGGTAGAAGAGCTTGCCTCGGCTTCTGGACTTGCGGCGGTTGAAGCGGAAGGTGAATTCGTCGAGGTAGTAGTCGAGATGCTCGTGGCTGACGGCTCCTTGATGCGTACCCAGTATCCAACGCTTCAGTAACGACACCACGCGATGCACGCGGGGGAGCAGTTGAGAGGCTCGTGCCGGTTGCCCGTCCAGGTAGCTCACCTCGTGGCGATAGCCGTCGCTTTCGAGTGGCTCGTATCCCAGCCAGCCGTCCGTGTGGACCACGCTGCCGGGTTCGACCGACTCGCCGACGAAGGCCATCAAGCTGTCCCCAGAGGCGTTCGGAATCGTGCGCATCCGAACTCGTCCGATGCCGGCGCCATCTTCCTCGGCCGCTACTACAATCAGCGCTTTCGCGTCGGTTTGGCGGCCCCGCACGCCCTCCTCCAGGGCTCCTAAGTAAGTCTCGTCAACCTCAACGCGCCCGCTGAGGCGATCACGTCCGGGCCGCACCATAGCGCGCCGAAGCTTGTGCAACCAAGTCCAGGCCGTCTTGTAGCTGCCCAGGCCCAACACCCGCTGCAATCCCAATGCACTCGCCCCGTTCTTCTGGCTGGTGAGCCACCACATTGCTCGAAACCAACTCTGGAGCGGCTTGCGGGTGTCTTGAAAGATTGTGCCTGCTGTCGCCGAAGCTTGATGCCCGCAGCTTGCACACTGCAGCAGCACCGTGCGCACCGCCCAGGTTTTGTCATGCCCGCATCGCGGACAACGAAAACCCTCCGGCCAGCGGAGTTGACACAGATACTCCCGACAGGCCTGCTCGCTAGCGAAACGCGCCTCGAACTCGGCCAAATTCCGGGGATAATCTTCCATCGCCCAAGATCCTACATCTTGGGGTCACCTGAGTCAAGTAAATACCCATCTTCATCTGAATATTAACACGCTTCTTTTCAGGAGGTTGTGTTGAGTCCACGAGGTTGATCTTGTGGGTGCCGAGCAGGGAGTTTAATGTTAGGCTGCCGTGAATGGGGCCGCCGCTCGATCCGTTCCGCTTCCTCCAGATCGTCTTGGCCGGCTGGGTCAACCAACATCAGCAGGACGTCATCGACTACTTGCGCGAAGAGAACCGCGTGCTGCGAGAACAGCTCGGCGGCAAGCGGCTGCGACTCAACGACGATCAGCGTCGCCGTCTGGCGGTGAGAGCGAAGAAGCTGGGCCGCAAGGTCTTAGGTGAAGTCGCTTCGCTCGTCACGCCGGACACGCTGTTGACCTGGCATCGCAGGCTGATCGCCCGTAAGTACGACGGCAGTTCCAAGTGCGGTCCGGGACGACCGCCGCTGGCCGCAAGGATCAAGCGGCTCATCCTCCGGATGGCGTCGGAGAATCGCTGCTGGGGCTACACCAGGATTCAGGGAGCGCTGACCAACATCGGCCATCGCGTCGGACGCGGCACAATCGTTCGGATCCTGAAGGCGCACGGTGTCGAGCCCGCGCCGGAACGCTGCAAGAAGACGACCTGGAAGGAGTTCCTGGAGACGCATTGGGACGTGCTTGCCGCAACCGACTTCTTCACGGTTGAAGTGTGGACTCGTTCCGGCTTGGTTCGGTTTCTCGTGTTGTTCGTGATTGAGCTGTCGACGCGAAGAGTCGAGATCGTCGGGATCCATGCCAGTCCGGACGGAGCTTGGATGGAGCAGATCGCTCGCAATCTCACCGATGTCGTCGACGGTTCGCTTCGCGCCAAGCGCTATTTGATTCACGATCGCGACCCGCTGTTCACGGCGCAGTTTCGCGAAATTCTCACCGCCGCTGATGTTAAGTCGGTTCGCCTGCCGGCGCGATCGCCGAACTTGAACGCCTACGCCGAACGCTTCGTACGAACAATCAAGGAATCCTGCTTGGATCGCATGATTCTGTTCGGCGAGCGCTCGTTGCGTCGTGCGACCAAGGAATTCGTTCTGCACTACCATCACGAGCGCCATCATCAGGGGCTCGATAACCGCCTGATCGTTCCGCCGCCGCAGTGCGCTGCCGTTCGCTCCCCGGTGCGACGTCGCGAGCGGCTCGGCGGGCTACTCAATTATTACTATCGCCAAGCTGCGTGATCTCAGCGCTCCCGAACTCGCCATGCGTTTTCACCGCACAAAGCCCACGGCGGACGTGCGTTCGAGGCTGACTGAAACGTGCCGTCAGTGCCGCCGGGCAGCCCGCAGTGCGCTAGACCGTCGACGGCGAGAGCCTCAAATCGACGCCGGTCTCCCTCCGAGATTGGTCGATCGTGTTTTGGGACAATACGAGCAGTATTCTCCGATCACCTCAATGCACCAACGCGCCCCCAAAACAAACTCCGGCCCTCTTCCGCCAGCCAACTGCAATTCGCAGTCAGCAAGTCACATGCAGCACGATCGAGTTCTTGGACACTATGGCCTCAGGCTCATTAACTTGACAACGCCGGGGAGATTGTCCCGAATCTAGTTGAAGGTGGAAGGGCGGCGGTTCTCAAGCCCGGTTCTCTGAGAGAATCGAGCAAACCTTTCACCACAAAGGAGAACCGCCGTGAAGAAACGATATCACATTCTGGATTCCGCGAAGCAACAGCCAGTCAGCCCCAACGACCTCACCCGCCTGCTCAGCCAAAACTCCCAACTCATGCTGCCCTTGGTTGAACTGGTCGAGCAGTGCCGCGGAGCCGTCGACGAGGTTATCGACGTCACCGGCCGCGCCGCCATTCAAGCCGTACTGGAACTGTCGGCGCAGCAAGTTACCGGTGGAAAACTTTCCCAGCCCGGCAAGAAGCGCCGCGGCGATGTGGTCCGCTGGGGCCGCCAGCCCGGTCGCGTCAAGCTCAGCAACCGCAAACTGCGCGTCAGCAAACCCAGACTGCGCAAACGCTCCGGCGGCGAGGTCAAAGTGCCCGCTTACGAAGCGATGCAGGACGACGAACGCCTCGGCGCGCGCATGCTCGACATTCTGATGAAGGGCGTCTCGACGCGCAACTATGCCGGGGTGATTGGCGCAATGGCCGGCACGGCCGGGGTGTCGAAATCCGCCGTCAGCCGGGAGGCAGTCGAGGCCGCCGAAAAGAGCATCGACGAAGTGCTCACGCGGCGCCTGGATGAGTTGGATCTGCTGGTGATCTACGTGGACGGTTTGATCTTCGCAGATCATGTAGTGCTTGCAGCGGTGGGCGTAGACCGTCAGGGCAACAAACATGTGCTGGGATTGCAGCACGCCGCCACTGAGAGCACAGCCGCCGCCGAAGACTTGCTGAGGGGCATGGTCGAGCGGGGAGTATCGACGGAGAAAAACAGGCTCTTCGTGCTCGATGGATCGAAGGCCCTGCGGGCGGCGGTGCGGCGGGTCTTCGGCAAAGTTCCGGTGCAGCGCTGCCGCGCTCACAAGCTGCGCAATGTCGTCGAGCGGCTGCCTAAGGCCGAGCGCGATCAGGCCAAAGCGGCGATCCGGGCCGCCTGGCGGCTGGGAGCCCAAGATGGACAAGCGCGGCTGGAGAAGCTAGCCCAGTGGTACGAGGGTGACTGGCCCGAGGCGGCGGTGAGTTTGCGCGAAGGCATGGAGGAGTGTTTCACCATCAACCGCCTGGGTGCGCCGCCGTCGCTGCATCGCTGCCTGGCGACGACGAACATCGTCGAGTCTCCTAACGCCGGGGTGCGGCGGAGAACGCGGCGAGTGACCCGCTGGAAGGACGCGGCCATGGTGTGTCGCTGGGCCACGGCTGCATTCCTCGATACCGAGAAAAGCTTCCGCAAGATCATGGGTTACAAGGATCTGTGGATGCTCGACGCCATCCTCAATCCGGCCAAGGCCACAGCAGCAAAGGCTGCCTAGTACAATGCTCTTTTACGCCGCCGCCCTACAAACCCTCAACTACGATTGGGACACTCTCACGCCGGGCCGAGTATCTCTCTTCAAAGCGCGTGATACCAGAGGACAGGACGAGAAACCGGGACGGTCGCGAACGGCCGGCTATATTCAGTGCGCGTCCTTACCAGAGACAACTTCGATAACCGACGCCGCGAGGATTTTGAAATCGAGCCAAAGAGACCAGTTGTCGATATACTCGAGGTCCATCCGCATCCAGTTCTCAAAATCGACGTTGTCGCGGCCTCTAATGGCCCACAGGCAGGTCAGGCCGGGACGCATCCGAAGGCGGCGGCGCTGCCGCATCTCGTACTGCTCCACCTCGGAAGGCACAGCCGGTCTCGGGCCGACGAACGACATATCGCCTTTGAGAACGTTCCAGAACTGCGGCCACTCGTCGATCGAGTAGCGACGCAGGTGACGGCCTAGAGACGTGAGTCGGGGATCCTGGGAGATCTTGAAAATCGGGCCGTCCCGCTCGTTGATGTGTTCAAGTTGAGGTTTCAGTTCCTCGGCGTTCTCTACCATGGAACGGAACTTATAGAAGACGAACTTTCGCCCGTTCAGTCCGCAGCGCACCTGAGAGAAGATGGCGGAGCCCTTTGAGGTGGCGCGTACGAGAATCGAAAGCATGAGCATCGGGACGGCCAGGATGACCAGCGCGAGTGAGGCCACTACGACATCGAAGGCGCGTTTGATCAGGAGACGCAGCTCGTCACTGGGCGTGGCCGAAAAGGTCAGCAGCGGAACAGCGCCGAAGTGCTCGAAATAGACCTCGCCGTGGACGTGCGGGAAGAAGTCGACGACAACATGCGTTCGGACGCCTTCCTCGGCGCACACGAAAAACAGCTCTTCGAGGTCCGCCAGTGTTTCCGGTTCGACGGCGAAGATCATCTCGTCGATCACTTCGGCGCGGAGCATGGCCGGAACATCCCCGGATTTCCTCACCGGGTAGGTTTCTTCGAGCCGCACCGACTCCCCGAGAGCGCCTGTTGGATCGACGAAGGCCGTGAGGCGGAGACGGTATTCGCGCGCCTGCTCGAGCTGGCGTCCGATCTCGATCGCTTTCTCGCCCGACCCCACAATGACGTAGAAGGTTTCATCGCCGAATTGGCGGCGGATCCAGCCGCGCAGAGGCCCGGCGGAAACGTGATAGAAGACCAGGAGAACGAGAGAGAGAAACGCAAAAAGCCCGATGAATACCCGGCTAATGTCAAGCTTCAGGGCGAATAGGAAGGACACGAGCCCGAGAGTCGTGAATGCTAGTTGCCGGAACGTATCCAAGACCGCAATGCGCGATTGGTTCATGTACAGACGGTTGTAGACCCCAAACCACCAACCGGTTCCCAGCCAACAAGCCAAAGTGAATCCCAGTACGAGAACTTTCGTCGGTGTCACAATGTAAAACTCGAGTGGAAGGGGGACGTAGACGCGAAGCTGGTAAGCCAACTCGAAGGCGAGGATTAGGAGAACGACATCGGCTGTGGCAAAAAGGACAGCCGCTCTTTTACGGTGACGGTCGAACATGGGCGAGAGTGCCGCCGCACGAAGTGCTCCAACCGCGGAGGCGGCTGGGAAGCGGTAGCGTAGCGGTGGTCCTTTGGCAGAAATGCCGTGGCAAAAAACGGGGGGGGATTAGCGCTGGACTCATGACAGAAAGTGCGCCCCGTCGCGCTAGAGCGACCTTATTACCTCCATATTGAAATCCTGTCGCGTTCGGGCAAGAAGATTTTGGGGACAGCAGCCAGAGGCGCAGGCATGAGCCTGCACACGCGCGCCTCCGTCCCATGCGACGCCAAGACCCTGTTTGGTTCTGGCTTCGCCGGGTTAGGGCATCTGTAGCGTGATTCGCCCCCCCCCTGAAGAGTTCCGGTGTTGCAGTACCCCGCGTATGCTCCGCTGGTAATCGTGAGAGTCAATACATCTGTTTTAGCAGGTCCTGCTTGCTCGTTGTCCCGCAGCAGGACGATGAAGTCGCCTGGACCGCCCGGCATGGCCGGCGGTTGAGGAGTGTCAACGCAAAGTAGAAAGATCCTATCGGAGCAAAGTAGAAAGATCCCCTGAAAGGCGGAAAGCTAGAGAGGTGAAAGGAATCTTGCGGACCGAGACGGATCGGAAACGATCGCCTTCGATGCGAACTCCGGCTCGTTACCGAGCCGGATCCAATGCGGGAACGCCCGACCAAATGACGGTACCTAGTGCGGTCCGCAGTGCTCGTTTCGGCAGCCCCGGGAACGCCTAATGGAAGTCGCGAGAGTCCGGTGTCGCACTGCCAATTTCTAGAGCTCTGGCCGTGCGGGCGCGCACATGGATCACGCCGTCTTGTTTCTGAATCACGCCACTCACCAGAAGGATGGGCTCGCTCGTCCAGAGCACCCGGTGCTGCTGAAATATCGGAGGACGCACAACGATGTTCGACACCCCGGTTTCATCTTCCAGGCTGAGGAACACAAATCCCTTGGCCGTGGCCGGGCGTTGCCGGGTGATCACCATGCCGGCCACCTTCACCCGGCGGCCATTCGAGCAAGCGGCAAGCCCGGTGGCGGGGATCACTCCCTGCTTGCCGAGCCATGGCCGCTGGTAGTGCATGGGGTGCGGACCTGTCGTCAATCCAGTATTACGGTAGTCGGCGTCGAGCCGTTCCATCGGCGTCATCGGAGTCAGCGGCGAGACTTCATCTCCATCGTCAAGCTGTTCCAATAACGGTCCGCGAGGACGCCATGCTTCTTCGATCTGCCAGAGCGCGTCCCGCCTGTGTATGTTTTCTCCCAGCGAATTCAGAGCGCCGATCTTAGCGAGGGTTTCAAGTTCCGGCTTCCGCAATTTCGTGCGCCGCGAGAAGTCATCCAGCGAGCGGAAGGGCCGTTGCGCGCGTTGGCGGACAATGCGCTCGGCCGACTGGACCCGCAGCCCGGATACATAGTTCAGCCCGATGCGAATACAATCGTCCGTTTCAACCGTGCAGCGCAAGCCGGAAGAGGTCACATCCATCGGACGGACGCGAATCCCGTGCCGCTGGGCGTCCTTCACCAAGGTTGCCGGACGATAAAAGCCCATCGGCTGGGCATTGAGCAGAGAGACCAAGAACGCCGCCGGATAGTGCGCCTTGAGATAGGCGCTGGCGTAGGCGAGCAATGCAAAGCTGGCGGAATGCGACTCCGGAAATCCGAACAGTGCGAACGACGTGATCGCGCGAACGATCTGCTCTTCGGCCGCGCCGCGAATGCCGTTTTCATGAAGGCCCTGGCGGAGCTTGGCGTCCAGGGCCTTCATGCGGTCGCCGGAGCGTTTGAAGCCGATTGCGCGGCGCAGCTCCTCTGCCTCCCCGCCAGTGAAATTCGCCGCCGTCATCGCCATGCGCAAGAGCTGTTCCTGAAACAGCGGCACCCCCAGCGTGCGTTCGAGGACGGGCACAAGCGACGGGTGAGGGTAGGTCACTTTCTCTCGCTTCATACGGCGGCGCAGATAGGGATGCGCCATATCGCCGGCAATCGGGCCGGGCCGAATAATCGCGATTTGAACCACCAGGTCATAGAAGCATTCCGGTCTCATGCGCGGAAGCGTAGCCATCTGGGCGCGAGATTCGATTTGGAAAACACCAATGGTATCGGCCCTTTGAATCATGCCGTAGGTTTTTTTGTCATCCGGGGGCACATGAGCTAAATCGAAGTCCACATCGCGGCCGCGCAGAATCGCGATGCATTCTTCCAGGGCGTTCATCATACCCAGGCCCAGCAAATCGACCTTGATCATGCCCAGGTCAGCGCAATCGTCCTTGTCCCATTGCACGATCCGCCGATGGGGCATCCGCGCGTTCTCCAGAGGCACGATGCTGTTGAGTTCCTCTTGGCAGATCACAAGCCCGCCGGGATGCTGGGAAAGGTGGCGCGGCAGATTCCGAATCTCCCAGCAAAGGCGCGCCAGGTGCTGGAATCTCGCATGCGAGGGATCCAATCCAGCCATGCGGATCTGTTCGACGATGTGGTGTCCGTCATCGGAAGCGTCCGCGTAGTGAACAGACTTCGAGAGCCGGTCGAGACTTTCTTTTGAAAAACTGAGCACCTGCGCGATTTCCCGAATGGCGCTCTTCTCTCTGTAGGAAACAACCACCGCGGTCATTGCCGCGCCATGCTTGCCGTAGCGGTCATAGACGTACTGAATGACCTTCTCCCGCTGCTCCCCTGAAGGCAGATCCATATCGATATCCGGCCATTCGCCGCGCTCTTCAGAAAGAAAGCGTTCAAAGAGCAGATCCATCTCGATAGGATCCACGGCGGTAATCCCCAGCGCATAGCACACGGCGCTATTGGCGGCCGACCCGCGGCCTTGGCAGAGGATTCCATTCCGCTTGGCGAACTGCGAGATATCCCAAACGATGAGGAAATATCCTTCGAGCTCCAACTTTTCAATGACCCGCAACTCGTGCTCAAGCTGGCGCCAGGCTTTCTTTTTTAGAGAAGAGTTGCGGTAGCGCTGCCGGGCTCCTTCCAAAGTGATTTTCTTCAGGCAGGATGCGGGCGTCTCTCCACGGGCAAAGGATAACGCGGAAATTTGTATCCCAAATCTTCCAGGGTGAACTGGAGACGGCTGCTCAGTTCCAGAGAGTTGCGGACCGCCCGCGGAACATCCCGGAAGAGCCGGGTCATCACCCGCGGATCTTTGAGGTAGCGTTCCGCGTTGGAGTCAAGCAAGGGTCCCGCGCGGTCGAGTGTGGTTTTGTGGCGGATACAGGTGAGAGCGTCGAATAGGCAGCGGCCGGACTGCCGGGCATAGCGAACTCCATTGGTCGCCACCAGCGGAAGACCATGACGCTGGGCATAGTCCATCAGGACTTGGTTGCCAGCTTCCTGTTCGTCACGAAAGTGCCGCTGTAGCTCTACGCAGGTATTCTGTTTCCCGAAGATGGAGAAGATGCGGTCGCCGTCTCGCGCATGGGCGTCTCCCGAATGGGCGCCCCCCGAATGGACATCCAGGGGGTTGGCGATGAACGCCACCAAACCACCGGCATGCTCTTCGATATCACTCCAACTCGCCCGGCCTTCTCCCTTCGGTGCACGCAGATGCATGCTTGTAAGCAACCGGCAGAGGTTCTGATAGCCTTGACGGTTTTCAACCAAAACAGTCAGACGGCGGCCATTTTTCAGCGAAATCTCGCTGCCGACCATCGGATGAATGCCCGCCGCCTTCGCCGCCTTATAAAAGCGCGGCGCGCCATGGAGCCCGTCGCGATCGCACAGGGCGACGGCGGGATACCCCAACTCGGCGGCTCGATCCACCAGATCCTCGGGCAGAGAGGCTCCTTCCAAGAAACTAAACCCGCTGGCGGCGTGCAGTTCGGCGTACATTTCGTTAGCCCGCATTTCTCACCACCTTGTATGTGGCAAGGTAGAGATAAGAGGTGAGCTAGGAGCCGGTGACTACCGGCTCCTAGCGACGCGGCGTCGGCTCGATCGTACCACCAAGGGCTTCGAGCCCGTTCGTCAGCATGAGCGGCGCCGCGTGCCTCGGCCGAACAACCCGTATCGTCGCTTGGGCCCTAGAGCCCGTATTTACAAGGATGGGTATTCCGACCGTGTCTATTGATTCTACTACCATGATCGTTGGCATCGACGTCTCGAAAGAATATGTCGATTTCTTTGTTCTCAACAGCAAAGGGGACCCCAGCGGCCGACGGCCGCGCCGGGCCGAAGACCTCACCATGCTGGCAGCGGAGCTGGCGGCGTTGAAGCCGCGGCTGGTCGTCATGGAAGCGACCGGCGGGCTCGAGACCCCGGTCTGGGCGGCGCTCGAAGCCGCCGGGCTCAGAGTGGCCGTGGTCAATCCCAAACGCGTGCGCGACTTCGCTCGCTCGCTGGGATTGCTGGCCAAGACCGACCGGCTCGATGCGCGCGTGCTGGCGCGGTTCGGCGAACTCCTCCAGCCGGCGCCGACACCGTTGCCCAACCGAGTGGCGCGGGATGGGCGCGAGTTAGTGCGCCATCTCGATGCTCTCGTCGGCATGCGAGCTCAACAGCGCACCCGCAAACGGCAGCTCGAAGGCGAGGGGGCCTTGGCCAGCGCGGAGCGTGTGATCGCTTCGTTGAGCGAGGAGATCGCGCTGCTCGAACAGCAAGTCGCACAAGCTCTGCTCGAGGGGCCCGGCCAGTGCCAGCGAGCCGCGCAGCTGCGCACGGCGCCGGGCGTTGGTCCCAAGACCTCTTGGGCCTTGCTGGCCGAGATGCCCGAGTTGGGACAACTCAGCGGACGGCAAGTTGCCGCCCTGGCCGGTCTGGCGCCGATGGCCCGCGACAGCGGACGTTTCCGCGGACGGCGCAGGATCGCCGGCGGCCGCGCACGCGTGCGTACGGCGTTGTACATGGCGGCGCGAGCCGCCGTTCGCTGCGACCCCCAGATGGCCACATTCCGGGCACGCCTGCTCGCGGCGGGCAAGCCCAAGCAGGTCGCGCTGATTGCCGTTGCTCGTAAACTCCTCGTCGCCCTCAACTCCATGATCCGCGACCAGCGCCCCTGGATGCCACTGCCCGCTTGACATAGTCGCTGACGACCGAAGCACGCGATAGGCCCGCCATTCCTTCGTTGCGCTTGCCCGCCGTGCTCAACGTACTGTCAAGTACGCCTGCGCTCGTCAAGCGGCGCGCGCCTCGTACTGACGGGCCTCTCACGCACTTCGCTTCGCCACTTCACCGGGCCACGTAGTGAGAAAAACGGGCTACTATGGAAGGACGGTCGAAATGGATCGCGCTCCCTGCTTGTTTGTGCTGATGCGTCGAACCCCGCAGCTTCCTCTTCCCGGCCTAAAAGCCTGCCTGCCGCTGGCGCTGTTTGCGCTGGTGCTAGCCGCGCTGGTGTCAGCCGCGCCGCCGCGGGCGGAAACAACGTCCTCCGATGACCGTCTAACCGCCGAATGGGTTATCCGGTCGGGAGGCAGCGTGATGTTGCCCGGCCACCGGCGCTGGCTCTGGGACCTGGCCGACTTGCCCAGCGGACCTGGCGGGATCGTCCGGCTCAGCGCCGTCAATCTCGTTGATACCAATTTTACGGCGGCCGAAATCCAGCGGATAGGTTCGCTCACCGGATTGAAGGAGTTGTACGTCTCGGGCCGAATACGGCGGCCATTCTCGCTGAAGGTCGCGCAAACCGAGTTGTACCAGAAGGGGGAAGGCCGAGATGCCAAGGATGGCTGGATCTTCCTGGAGCAATTGGCGGGCCTCGAAAAATTGCTCATCAGCGCCACCGTATTCAGCTACCCGATTCCGATCGACGACAAGGCGATCGAACACCTCGCCAGGCATGGGAACCTTCGCGAGCTTTACGTCAGCCGTACGGCGGTGACGGGCAAAACGCTGGGGCCGTTTACGAAACTCCGCCATCTCGACGTAAGTTATACGAAGTTCGACGATCGGTCGATGGCCCGCCTTGCCGGGAAATCGCGCCTGACAAAACTCCTCCTCCGGGATACCGCGGTAACAGACGCCGGGCTGGTTCATCTCGCCCGGCTCACGGCTTTGAGGGAACTGGATCTGGGCGGCACGACGACGAGCGATCAAGGTCTGCGGCATCTGCGGGACCTGGCGGAGATGGTCAAGCTGAACCTGCGCGGGGTGGCGGTTTCCGACCAGGGACTCGATCATCTGCGCGGCATGACACAGCTTCGCGAGCTGAATCTGTACCGCAGCATGGTCACGAATCGCGGAGTAGAGAGTCTCAAATCGTTTTCGGAATTGCGCTCACTCGACCTTCGTTACGCCCGCGCGACCGGCGCCGGAGTCGCCGCGCTGCGGCGCGCCCTGCCCCATTGCATCATTCGCTTCGTGGATGTGGAAGCGGGGACCAGCCGGGCCGAACCGCGGCTCCTGTCGCGGGCGAACGACCAGGCGGTTGCCGCCTGGGTGCGCTCGATCGGCGGAAAGGCGGTGCCGCGGGACGGCCGGCTGACGATCATCTCACTTGCCGGCGGTCCAGTCCGTGACGCCGAACTGGCGAACCTCGCCGGTCTTGCCTCGCTTGAGTCGCTGGATCTCGGCGCCACGCGAATCAGTGATCTCGGCGCCCATCATCTGGCGAAACTCACGGCGCTCGAAACACTTCGTCTCGGCGATACCGCCTTCGGCGACGCCGGCATGGCATTCCTGGCGGCTTTGGCTTCTCTCAGGGAGCTCAATCTCGACAACACCCTGATCGAGGGCGAGGGCTTGGTTCACCTCGGCCGCCTGCGGGGTTTGCGGAATCTGAGCCTCGCGGGACTGCGGATTGGCGACAAGGAGTTAGCGCCCCTCGGGTCGCTTGAAAACTTGAGGCGCTTGTCGCTGGCCTACACCGACCTCTCCGATGCGGGAGTGGCAACAATAAAGTCCCTCGCTCATCTCGAGCAACTCGACCTGAACGGAACCGACATCGGCGACGAGGGGCTGGCGCATCTCTCTGGATTGCGGAACCTGCGGGTGCTCGGTCTGCGGCACACGCGCTTTAGTGACGCGGGCCTCAAGCATCTCGAGCCGCTCACCGCCCTCGAAGACCTTGACCTGGCCAGCACCCGCGCCGGCGACGCGGGCATGACCGCAATCGGGCGACTCACCCGCTTGCGCAAGCTCAACCTCGACTACAGTTTGGTCAGCGACGAGGGGCTGATTGCTCTCTCGGCCCTGCCCCTGTTGACGGACTTGCGGCTCAATAGCGCCCGCATCACCGACCGCGGCCTGGAGCATCTCAGCGATTTCACCGCACTCAAGGTTCTCAATCTTTACCACACGCTAGTGACCGAGCAAGGACTCGATCAGCTTCGCGCGCGGCTTCCCGGATGCGGAGTGATCTGGGATCGCGACTCTGGGTTGCCGACGAGGCGGGGGAGTTGAGGATGCCGCTGGAGACGCTTCGGCGCCGTCGCCTTTTCGGATGCTCGCTTCTGTTGCTGTTCGTTTCGGCGGGGCAGGCGGCCGATGACGGCTCGTCCCGGCGTGACGCCTCTGGGGGCGATGCCCCCGGGCTGGATGCCCCCGGGCTAGATGCCTGGGCCAGATCGCTCGACGGCCGTGTTACGCGCGATGCCTCGCGGCGGGTCGAAGCCGTGCGGCTGGGCTTCACCTGGGTGACCGATGGAGACCTCGACCGCATCGCCAAACTCGCCTCGCTGCGCTCGCTCGACCTCTCATCGACGCGCGTCACCGATCTCGGCATCGAACGGCTCCAAGGGCTGACCCAGGTGCGGGAACTGAATCTGTTCGCGGCTGAGCACATCTCCGACACCGCTCTGGCTCACCTGCGCCAATGGAAGAATCTCAAGCGACTCAACTTGCGCGGAACCGATATCACCGATACCGGACTGGCCTATCTCGCCGGCCACAAGGGGCTCGAATCACTCGACATCTCCATCACGCTGATCACCGATAACGGTCTCGATCATCTCGCCGCATTGGACCAGTTGCGTGAACTCGCCGTCGGGGGCAATAAGCTTACCGACGCGGGACTGCTCGTACTGCGCGTTCTGCCGCGGCTCAAGAGCCTGCGGCTGGGCGGCAAGCAGATGCGCAATTCCGGCTACTGGTCGGTGGCGGTCACCGATCTTGCCATGGATTCGGTCGTGGAACTCTCCGGGCTCGAAAACCTCGATCTCGCGGGACTCAAGATTACGGATCTTGGTGCGGAAAAGCTCGTTTCACTAAAGAAACTCCGTTCCCTGAAACTCGACGAGACCCAAGTCACGGGCCGCGGCCTGCGGGCACTCGCCGAGTTGCCGGCCCTTGAGACGCTGAGCCTGTGGAAGGCCAAGCGCATCGGCGATGACGCGGCCGCGCGCTTGGCGGGAATGCAGTCGTTGCGCTCGGCCGACCTCAGCGAGACGAGCATCTCGGACAAGGGGCTCGCGCTGCTGGCGGCGCACAAGAAATTGCGCCGGTTGTATCTGGCGGGGACCCAAGTCACGGCCGCGGGCGTGGCCGCCTTCCGCAAGCGCAATCCCGGCTGTCTTGTGAGCTGGGACGGGCGGTAGCAGCCCGTGGCGGAAGCCGGACCGGCCGAGCGGGATGGAAGAGCGCGCCGGATGCCGGTCCTGCAAGTGGAAAATGTCACCAAGCGCTACCGCGCCAGCGGCGAGGATGTCGTGGCGCTGGACCGGGTTTCGCTCAGCGCCCGGGCAGGCGAGTTTATTTCGATCGTCGGGCGCAGCGGCTGCGGCAAGACCACGCTGTTGAATCTCTCTGGAGCGATGGATTTCCCGTCGTCGGGAGAAATTCTGATCCGCGGCCGTTCTACCCGCGGGCTCGGCGATCGGGAGCTGACCGCGATCCGGCGAGAGCAAGTGGGCTTCGTATTCCAGTTTTTTCAATTGCTGCCCACGCTGACGGCGCTTGAGAACGTCGAGCTGCCGTTGCTGCTGGCCGGCCGGGCTGCCACCCGCGGCGAAGCGCTGGAACGGCTGCGCTGGGTCGAACTCGGCAAGCACGCCGGCCGCTTTCCGCATCAACTTTCGGGCGGGGAAATGCAGCGCGTTGCGATCGCCCGCGCCCTGGTTCACGCACCGGCTCTTCTGCTGGCCGATGAACCGATCGGCAATCTGGATTCGGCTTCGGCCGCCATCGTGATGAAGCTGCTGCGGCGAACCGCCGATGAATTGCGAACCACCATCCTGATGGCGACGCACAGTCTGGAGGCCGCCCAGATCACCGACCGGATCATTCGGCTGCGCGACGGACGCATCCAGGAAGACCACAGCCAGGAGAGCCAGTCCGCTTGATGGCCGCGCCCAAGCTCTTCTTCCGCTTGATGATCCGGCCGCTGGGCCGGGATCTGGTTCGGACCTTGCTCACGATGAGCGCCGTGAGCCTCGGCGTAGCGGTGGTGGTCGCCATTCATCTCGCCGGACTCGCCTCGACCGGTTCGTTTCGCTCTTCGCTCGAATCGCTGACCGGGGACGCCGGCCTGGAAATCAGCACCATCGGCGGCCTGGACGAACGATTGCTCGGGCGTCTGGTTCGGCTTCCTTACCCGCTTCGTTTCTCCCCTCGCGTCGAGGGTTTTGGCGTTCTGCTCCCGGCTGAGCGCAGCGTTCCGGTTTTCGGCTTCGACCTGATCGGAGATCGCTCCGTCGGCGCCGGAGCGGGCGAGGCGGATTTGGGCATCGATGCGTTCGCCATCGATTCGTTCCCGCGCGGCAATGCGGTGTGGGCCGGCCCCGCTGTCGCCAGCCGCGCGGGCGAGACGATTCGACTGCGCGTCAATGACCAGACCCGAGCCTACGTCGTACGAGGGATTCTCGATACCTCCGGGTTCGGAGGCGCCTCGCGAGACAACATCGTCGTCATGGATATCGCTCTGGCGCAGCGCGTGCTTTCCAAGAGAGGCCGTCTGGACAAGATCGAGGTATTCCTATCGGATGAGGAAAACCAGCGGGACTGGGAGGCGATCCTTCGCAAGGCGCTGCCCGCCGGTGTGACGCTGCGCCCGCAAGGGTCCGCCACCAGCGAGAACCGCAGAATGCTGCGCGCCTTCCAGTGGAACCTTCGCGTGCTGAGCTATGTCTCGCTGGTCGTGGGCGCTTTCTTGATCTACAACACGATCTCGATTTCGGTCGTCCGGCGGCGGGCCGAGATCGGCGTCCTGCGGGCACTGGGCGCTTCCCGGCGGGCGGTGAGTTTCGCGTTCCTCGCCGAGGCCGGCTTCTTTGGCCTCGCCGGAGCGGGAGCCGGCTTGCTGCTGGGACGCGGGATGGCCGGGGGCGCGGTCGAAATGATGGCGTCCACCGTCAGCGCTCTCTATGTCAGCAGCACGCCGGGGAAGATCGAGATGACGGCGGCGACGGTTCTGGTGGCCGTGGTTTCTGGGGTTGGCGTTTCGCTGCTCTCGGCGCTGGCCCCGGCCCGGGAGGCCGCGCGGATTCCTCCCTCCGAGGCCATGGCCCGCGGACGCCGCCCGTATCTGGCGCGCTTGCGAGTCCGGCGCGATCTGTTGCTGGGCGGTCTGCTATTCGTCGCTGCTTGGCTGGCCGCTCTGCCCGACCCCGTCGGAGGGATGCCCTTGTTTGGGTATCTTTCGGCTCTGCTGCTGATCGCCTCGTTCGCCTTTGCGACACCCGCCTTCCTGCTGGGGATGACGGCCGCGGCTGCTGGCCTGACACGGCGACTCTTTGGCGTAGAGGGCTTGCTTGCCCCGCGCGGTTTGATCGCGTCGCTCGACCGCACCGCCGTGCTCGTGGCTGCTCTGGCGACCGCGGTCGCCATGCTGGTAAGCGTCGCGCTCTTGGTCGGCAGTTACCGTGAAACCCTGATCGTCTGGCTGCAAGACCGCCTGCGGGCGGATTTCTATCTCAGGCCGCAAGGCCCCGGCGGGGCCGGCCGCTACCCGACGATGGACGCCGAGATCGCCGGCCGCATCGCCGCATTGCCTCAAGTACTCGCCGTCGACCGCTTCCGGGCCTATCCCATCAGCTACAACGGACTGCCCGCCACGCTCGGTTCCGGACAAAGCGAGGTCGCCGCGCGATGGGGCAATATCCGCTTCCTCAGCGGCGACCCCGGCTTGGTGCTCCGCGAACTCCCCCGTGCCGATAACGTGATTATCAGCGAGCCCTTCGCCAATAAACACAAGCTCTCGCCAGGCGATACCCTGCGGCTTCCCCTCGGGCGGCGGAAAGTTTCCTTTCGCATCCTGGGCGTCTACTACGACTACAGCAATGAGAAAGGCTATGTGATCGCCGACCGCGCCGTTCTGCGAAAATATCTGCCCGACCCCTCGCTGAGCAGCATCGCGGTGTACCTGCGGGAAGGCGCCAGCGCCGGCGCGGCGCGCAACGGCATCGGCCGCGTGGTCGCCGGACGAGATGTCACGGTTGCGTTCAACAGCGAGCTGCGCCAGGGGGCCCTGAAGATTTTCGACCGGACCTTCGGGATCACCTACGCGCTGCAAGCGGTGGCGATGGTGGTGGCGATTCTGGGCATGGCCGGAGCGTTGCTGGCGATGGTCCTCGACCGCCGCCGCGAGATGGGCGTGCTGCGATTTCTCGGCGCCTCGGCCGGGCAGATACGCCGCTTGATCCTGTTCGAGTCCGGCCTGCTCGGAATGCTCTCTAGCCTGCTCGGCCTTGTTCTGGGCACGCTGCTGTCGCTGATCTTGATCTTTGTGATCAATAAGCAATCGTTTGGCTGGACCATCCAGTTTCATGTGCCCATGGCGCAACTACTGGGTGCGCTGAGTCTGATCTGCCTGGCGGCGATCCTCTCGGGGATCTATCCGGCGCATCGGGCGACTCGGTTCCAGCCCATGGAAGGGGTGCACGAGGAATGACGCGCCGGGCATGGATGCTTCTGCTAACGGCGAGCTCTCTGAGCGGCTTCGATGCGGCCCGGCCCGGCTACGAATATGTCTTCCCCCGCGATCATTTCAGCCATCCCAATTTTCAGACCGAGTGGTGGTACTACAGCGGGAATTTGAAGACCGCCCGGGGCCGCCGGTTTGGATTTCAGCTCACCTTTTTCCGGTTTGGCGTGGAGACACCGGCTGAGCTGGAATCGGCCTGGAGCGCCGATCAAATCTACTTGGCGCACTTGACGCTGAGCGACATCGAGGCGGGCGAGTTCTTCAAGACCGAGCGTCTCAACCGGGCCGGGCCGGGGTTGGCCGGCGCCGACCTTTCCCAAGCCAGGGTGTGGAATGGCAACTGGGAAGTCGAATGGCTCGAACCGGCCGATCCCCTGGGAACACAAAGATTGCGGGCTGTAAGCGGCGAGTTCGGTCTGGAATTCGAGCTGACGCCCTTGAAGGCGGCGGTCGTTCACGGCCAAAACGGCGTCAGCCGAAAAGCCGCGGGGGAAGGCAAGGCCTCTCACTATGTCTCGTTCACGCGGCTTGCGGTCGAGGGCGCCATCACCCGGCGCGGCCAGACATTCCAAGTCGCCGGCTTGGCTTGGATGGACCATGAATTCTCCACCGATTCGATGGCGGAAGGCCAGCTCGGATGGGACTGGATGAGCATCCAGCTCTCGAACAACACCGAGCTCATGCTCTATCGCATGCGGCGTTCCGGCGGCGTGGCCGATCCCCACTCGTCGGGCACTTTTGTGGACCAGCACGGCCGTGCGCTCTATCTGCCATGGCGCGACATTGAGATGCGGCCCGCTCAAGCGTGGACCAGTCCTCGAACCGGGGCACGCTACCCGCTGGAGTGGAAGATCTCGATCCCCCGGCTGCGACTCTCCCTCGAATCCCGAACGCCCCTGCCCAATCAAGAAGTCGTCAGCGAGCGGAGCAAGGGCGCCAACTATTGGGAAGGCGCCGCGGATTTTTCCGGCGCCATGGGCGGCCAGCCGGTCCATGGCATGGGGTATATCGAGATGACCGGGTACGACAAGCCGTTGAGGATGACCTTCCAGCCTCGTTAGCCCGTGGCGGGAGCCGGGCGGCCCGGGCTGCTAGCCTCACAAATCCTCTAGGATCATCCGCCGCGGCCGATAAGCACCCAGAACGAACTACAACAGACGTGGCAGCGCCACGCCGGCCAGGAAGGGACTCCTGGCGCATCCTAACTTACCAAGGAAGGGGAATCATGGCTGGATTTTCTATTGTTACGAACATCGCTTCACTGATCGCTCAGGACAACCTCAGTAAGACAAATTCTTTGCAGCAAACAACGATTCGAAGACTGACCTCGGGTCTGCGGATTAACTCCTCGGCCGACGATGCCGCCGGATTGGCGATTGCAAACCGCTTCCGGTCCGATATCGCGGTACTGCGCCAAGGGATTAGGAACGGCGCGGATGGTCTCAGTACGCTCCAAACAATCGACGGTGGTTTGAACAACATCTCACTGCTGATCGATCGTGCGCGAACGCTGGCCACGCAGTCGGCGTCGGGAACCTTTACCGGTGACCGGTCAACGCTGAACACCGAATTTCAGTCGGTCATCGGCGAGATCGACCGCCAGGCACAGGCCGTGGGTCTGGATCCGGGCGGAACTTTTAACGATTTGTTGTCGGTGTTTATTGGAGGTGGCCGTTCCAACGGCGGTATCTCCGAGATCACCAACGGGTCGGTGCAAATCGATCTGTCGAATTCGTCGGTCAACAGCAACCGCTTGGGGCTCAAGGGCGTGCAAGCGCTCGGCGGCACCGAAGGCACGACCGACATCGGCACCACATCCTCTACCAGCGTCGTGAACATTCTCGCTCACGCAACCAACAAGGCTTCGCTCACCACCAGCGGGTTCACCGAGTTCAACTTCGCCGGCCCGGGCTTCGCCGACGACGAGGCTGCGAGACTTTCGGTTAACCTGTCCGGGGTCGTCGACACAGCGACGCTCGCCACGGCAATCAACTCCGCCATTGACGGATTTACGGCGGTGTCGGCCGCGGGTCAGGCCTTCAAGAACGCCGGGATCCGGGCGACCATCAACACCGACAGCACCGGGAAACAGCAGTTGGCCTTCAGCTCAAGCACCACGGCATTCCAGGTGCAGGCTGGCGACTTGATTGCCAACGCGCTGCTGGGCAACTATGGTACCGGTGAGATCGGCGCCTCGCTTTCCGTGGAGGTTGTATCGGGAACCGCCGCTGGTGACGCCACAGCAGCCGCGACCCTATCCGTCGTGGTACAAGGCGGAGGCCTGGTTGGGAATGAGACGGTCAGCATAACCGTCGCCAACGCCGATACGCAGGCCGAGATCTTCAGCGCCCTGGAGACAGCGTTCGCGGCCAATACGACATTGGTTGCGGGCGGATTCAGCCTGGCAACCGACACCACGGCCGACACGGTCACGTTCAGCAATAACCTCGGAGAGAAATTCCGCGTCTTCGTCGCCGGCGATACCGAGAACCTGCTTGGTTTCGGGATCGGCGAGCTCGGGGGCGGGGGCGGCACCGACGCTATCTACAGCACCATTACCGACGGAGGCGCCCTGGCGGTCGGCAACGACGGCAGCGCCGTCTTCTCGGTCTTGGTCGATGGATCCGGTTCGGCCGAAACCTTCACCGTGACCGTCACCACGGCCAATAACACTGACGCCGCTGATATCGTCGAACAAATCAACGCCCAGATTGCCGCCAATGCGGTGCTGTCCGGCGCCGGCCTGATCGCCAGTGAAGCCGCCGGGGTTCTGACGATTGCGTCAGCCGCGGGAACGAACTTCCTGCTCTCGGTCGATGACGATGACGCTAACGCCATCACCGGCTTCACCGATGTCGGCGCGGCGGTCTCCACCAATGGAACTTTGTCCGAAGTGGCCGGGCTGGTGGAATCCACCATCAACTCGGGAGGCGCCAGCGCGACCACGTCAAGTTCCGCCGATCCCATTTCGTTTACGGAACTTTTCTTTGGCGACGATGAACAAAACATCGTCATCAACGCCAAGGATAACAGCGGCGCCGTGCATACGCTGAGCGTGACTCTCAGCTACAGCAACGCACAAACGCTCGACGAGGCCATTGACGCCATCAACGACCAGTTGCAGGCTTCCAATAACTCCACTCTGCAGCAGATCGTCGCCGTCAAGGAGCGTGTGGACGGCACCGACGACGGCATCCGTTTCCTCAGCGCCTTGACCAACGGCTTTAGCGTCGGTGTCGGCGACCTGGCGAACGACCACGGCATCGACAACAC
Source organism: Bryobacterales bacterium (assembly GCA_965238045.1). Classification (GTDB taxonomy): domain Bacteria; phylum Acidobacteriota; class Terriglobia; order Bryobacterales; family UBA6623; genus CBDEGU01. The sequence continues at coordinate 174,778 of CBDEGU010000011.1, forward strand.
CGACTCGAATGCTCTGTTGTTTGAGTCGGGTCAGCTTGCCGGAGGCGCCATCGCGGATATCTCCTCCAAGGAGAACGCCGAAAGCGCCGTCGCGCTGCTCTCCGCGGCCGTGTCGATACTGGCGCTTGTCCAAGGCGATGTCGGTAAGGGCCAAAACCAGTTGCTGTTCGCCATCGGCCTCGCTAGTACGCAGATTACCAATCTGGCCGCCGCCGAAAGCCGCATTCGTGACGCGGATCTGGCGGCCGAAGCAGCGAATCTGACGCGAGCTTCGATCGCGCAACAGGCGGGCGTCGCGGCCCTGGCGCAGGCCAATTCCGCGCCGCAGGCCGTCCTGGCGCTACTGAGAGGATAGGGACGGTTTCTTTCTGATCCTTGAAAACCGCCCGCCCGGCTGCAGCCGGGCGGGTTTTTTTTGTCCAGCCTCCAGCCCCAGATGCCGGCCGCCGGGCGAGCTCGCCCGAGGCAGAATCGCTCTATAATGTCGCTATGACGAAAAGTATTCGGCTTGCCGCCGCGTTACTATGGTTCTCGATGACCGCGTTTGCCGCCGACAGCGTTCATGATTTTACGCTCAACTCGATCGACGGCGAGCCCGCGCCGCTGGCCGGCTACAAAGGCAAGGTTCTGCTGATAGTCAACGTCGCCAGTCGCTGCGGATTTACTCCGCAATACAAGGGCCTCGAAACCCTTTATCGTAAGTACAAGGGCCAGGGTTTGGTCGTCATGGGCTTTCCGGCCAACAATTTCGGCCGGCAGGAGCCGGGGACCGATAAGGAGATCAAGGCGTTCTGCTCCCGCAATTTCGACGTCAGTTTCCCGATGTTCAGCAAGATCTCGGTCAAGGGCGCCGGCACACATCCTCTCTACCAGTTCATCACCGATACCCAGGCAAATCCGAAAACCGGCGGCGAGATCCCGTGGAACTTTACCAAGTTTCTCGTCAATCCAGAGGGCGAAATCGTCGCCCGATTCGCGCCCGATGTGACGCCCGAGTCCGCTCAAATGACCTCGGCGATCGAAGCGCTCCTGAAATAGCGGCCCGGCCCGCGGCGGTTCAGCGCTCGCAACGCTCCCGGCCCGGCTCCCGCCACGGGCTGCCAGGCCCACGAAAATGAAGTGACTTCGCCTCCGAAAAACCAGCATCCGGCCAGCTCCGCGCCCGGCTCCGCGGCCGGCAAACCTGCCGAAACACTCCGCCGGATCATCGGGGAACTGGCCGCCGAGCTTCGCCCGGGCCGCCGCGGACCGCTAGCCCTCACATCGCCAACCCGCCTGGACCGCGACCTGGGCATCGATAGTCTGGGTCTCGCCGAACTGCTCACCAGAATCGAGCGTGCCTTCGGCGTCCGGCTGCCCGAAAATCTGCTCGCGACCGCCGAAACCGTCGGCGATCTGCTGAGGGCGATCGCCGCGGCCCAGGGCGGCGTCGCCGGGCGTGAGGGGATGGCGATCGCCGAGCCCGCTCCCGCGCCTTCGGCCGCCGCGCCCAAAGCCGCGGAAACGCTGACCGAGATCCTCGACCGGCACGTAGCCGGGCACCCCGGCCGCACTCACATCCTTCTCTGGCGCTCTGGCGAGGAAGAGCCGAAGATTACCTACGCCCAACTCGCCGAGCGGTCACTGGCCGCCGCCGCGCGGCTGCGCGAGCGCGGCCTCCAACCCGGAGAACGTGTGGCGCTGATGTTGCCAACCGGCGGGGAGTTTTTCTATGCCTTTCTCGGCATTCTCTACGCCGGGGGCGTGCCGGTCCCGATCTACCCGCCGGCCCGGGTCTCGCGGATCGAAGACCATCTCAGGCGTCAGGCCGCCGTGCTCGACAACGCCGGGGCCGTGATGCTCGTGACCGTGCCCGAGGCCAAGACCCTGGCCCGGGTGCTGCGCGCGTTCGTGCCCTCGCTGCGTTCGATTGAGACACCGGACTCGCTCGCCGGGGCCGGCGCCGGGGACGAACGGCCGGCGGTCGCGCTTCGAGCCAGCGACATTGCGTTCCTGCAATACACCTCGGGCAGCACCGGCGACCCAAAAGGCGTCGTGCTCACCCATCGCAATTTACTCGCGAACCTGAAGGGAATCGCCGAAGTCCTCGAACCCGATTCCTCGGATGTGATGGTGAGCTGGCTGCCGCTCTACCACGACATGGGCCTCATCGGGGCCTGGATGGGCAGCCTGTATTGCGGTGCGCCGCTTGTGCTGATGTCGCCGCTGACGTTTCTGGCCCATCCCGAGGAGTGGTTGTGGGCCATTCACCGGCATCGCGGAACGCTGACCGCCGCGCCGAATTTCGCCTATGAGCTTGCCGCCCAAAAGATTCGCGACAGCGACATCGAAGGTCTCGACCTTGGATCGCTGCGCGTGGCGATGAATGGAGCCGAGCCGGTTTCAGCGCCCACGATTCGGCGATTTACCAGCCGCTTTGCGCACTGCGGATTTCGCCCCGAAGCCATGATGCCGGTCTACGGCCTCGCCGAGAACTCGCTAGCCGTGACGATGGCCCGCCGGACGAGTTTACCGGTCATCGATCGGGTAGAGAGAAAAATGCTGGCGCGGCTCGGCGAAGCCGTGCCGGCCGCGGCCGATGAGGCCGGCGCGCTCGAGTTTGTCTCGTGCGGACCGGCGCTGCCGACTCATGAGGTGCGCGTCGTCGATGCGGAAGGCCGCGAACGGGGAGAGCGCCGTGAAGGCCTTGTCGAGTTTCGCGGTCCCTCGGCGACCAGCGGCTATTTCCAGAACCCCGCCAAGACGCTTGCGTTGCGCCACGGCGATTGGCTGCGCACCGGCGACCGGGGCTATCTCGCCGCCGGCGAGACCTTTATCACCGGCCGCACGAAAGACATCATCATTCGCGCCGGACGCAATATCTATCCTCATGAAATCGAGCAGGCGGTCAGTGACATCGAGGGCATTCGCAAGGGCTGTGTGGCCGTGTTTGGAAGCGCGGACCCGGCATTGGGAACCGAGCGCATTATTGTCGTGGCCGAGACCAGGCATGCCGCCGGCGAGCGGCTGGTTGCGATCCGCCGGCAGATCGACGAGATCGCCGCCGCCTTGATGGATAGCCCGCCCGACGATGTCGTGTTCGCGCCTCCGCAAACGGTTCTGAAGACTTCCAGCGGCAAGGTACGGCGCGATGCGACGCGTGTTCTCTATGAGACGGGCCGGCTTTCCCGCCCCAAGCGAGGCCTCTGGCTGCAACTTGCGCGGTTGGGCGCGCGAGGCTATCTCGGCCGGCTGCGTCGCGGCGCCGCGACGGCGCTCCAGCGAGCGCGCGGAGCGTTTGGCTTGGCCGTCGTCGGTGTGGGTATGCTGGTGGCGGGCTGCGGGGTGCTGCTGCTGCCCGGCCTGGCTCGGCGCTGGGGGTTTGTGGGCGCCGTCCTGCGGTTAGCCCTGCGCGGCGCTGGGGTCCGCCTCCAGGTCGAGGGACTCGGCCACCTGCCCGAGCGCGGCGGCATCGTCGTCGTCAACCACGCCAGCTATTTCGATGGTTTGATCCTTCCCGCCGCCCTGCCCGGCGCGCTCCGAATCATTGCGAAAAACGACTTGGCTTCGGTATTCTTCCTTGGCGCTGTCCTCAAGAGGCTCGGCACGCTATTTGTTGAAAGGGCCGATGCCGCCGGCGGCGTCGAGGACTTCGAACGCGCCGTGGCGGCGCTCGATGGTGAAGCGCGTCTTGTCTTTTTCCCCGAGGGTACGTTTACGCGCTTCGACGGTCTGCTGGAATTTCGCCTGGGAGCGTTTCGCGTGGCCGCGCGGGCCGGGGCCGCCGTGACGCCGGTTACGCTGCGGGGAACGCGCCAGGTTCTGCGGGACAAAACCTTCCTCCCCCGGGTGGGCCCGGTGAAGGTGACGATTAGTGAGCCGCAATCCGCGGACGGCGATGATTTCCGCGCCACCCTGCGGCTGCGTGACGAGGTGCGCGCGGCAATCCTGAAACATTGCGGCGAACCGGACCGCGCCGGCGAGCACGTCGTTTTCTCCTCCAGCGGCATCGAACATGTCAAGATAGACTCGCCGTAGGCCCGGCGGTGTCTTGGTCTTCTCATTTACGGCAGGCAGCCAGGCCCGATGACGCCATCGGCGAAACAGCATGGACCAGACCACGGAACATCGTTTCTAGGGTCGCGGTTTCTGTGGTCGCTGGGTCTGCAGCGCCGAGAGCTTCGCGCCTGGGCGCTTTATGATTGGGCCAATTCGGCCTTCGTCACGACGATGATGGCGGCGGTTCTGCCGGTCTACTACCATCAGGTGGCCGCCGCCGGACTGCCGGAAAATCTTCGCACCGTCTATTGGGGCTATACGCAGACCATCGGGCTGCTGATCATCGCGGTGATCTCGCCCTTGCTCGGGGCCGTCGCCGACTGCCTCGGAGCCAAGAAAAAGTTTCTCGGTGGATTCGCGTCCCTCGGAGTCGCCGGCTCGGCGCTTCTGTATTTCGCCGGGGAAGGCGCCTGGGCGTTCGCCTCGTTCGCGTTCATCCTCGGTCATGTCGGCTTCGGGGCGAGCGAAGTTTTCTACGAATCGCTGCTGCCCCACATCGCCCGTCCCGGGGAGGTCGATCGCGTCTCGGCGGGTGGCTACGCGGTCGGTTATGCCGGCGGCGGATTGCTGCTCGCGGCGCAACTCGCCGCGATCATTTTCCCGGCGTCGTTCGGTCTGGCCGATCGCGCCGAGGCCTCAAGGGTCGCGTTCGTCAGCGTCGCCGTCTGGTGGGCGCTCTTCACCCTGCCATTACTGTTTTGGGTTCGAGAACCCAGGCCCCGGCTCGCCGCGAACGAAGCCGCGGGCATGGGCGCCATCCCCGCCGCCTGGCGCAGACTTCGGGACCTGTTCCGCGACGTTCGGCGCTACCGCGACCTCTTCCTGTTCCTGCTCGCCTTCTGGTGTTACAACGACGGCATCAGCACCATCATCAAAATGGCCGCCATCTACGGCGCCGAGATTGGCATCGGCCAGACGGACTTGATCGGCGCGCTGCTGCTGGTCCAGTTTCTGGGCATCCCCTGTACCTTCGTGTTCGGCGCGATGGCCGGCCGCATGGGCCCCAAAAATGGCATTTACATCTGTTTATGGGTCTACACGGGCATTTCGGTGCTCGGCTATTTTATGACCGAAGCCTGGCAGTTCTGGGTCCTGGCCGCGGCCGTCGCGATGGTGCAGGGCGGCAGCCAGGCGCTCAGCCGCTCCTTGTTCACCTCAATGGTTCCCGCCGAGAAGTCCGCGCAGTTCTTCGGCTTCTACGGCATCAGCGGCAAATTCGGAAACATCATCGGACCATTCCTCTTCGCCACGGTCAGCCATCTTGCCGGCGCAAGCCGCCTGAGCATACTCTCTCTTATTGTGTTCTTTCTCGGAGGCATGTTTCTTCTCAGCCGTGTCGATGTACAGGCAGGCCGAAGCGCGGCGGAACAAGACGACCAACGCTCGGGCTCCCGCTTTCCCTCCGTCCAGAGATGAAGTCGCCGCCTGTCACGCCGCCCGTGGGGAGTCTAAACAGGCAATGCACGTCCGTGCGACTGTGTGCCACAATGCGAAAACACTGCGAATCGGAGCCACGCCGCGAATCACCCTCCACGACCCATCCCGTGGCGGATGCGAATTCGGGGTTTCCGGTCCGTTCCGAAGATTCAAAGCGGCATGTCAGTAAAGGAACTCATAGCGTCAAGGAAACCATCGTGCCGGAGCCACGAAAATTTGTGAGCGGCGCGCTGCATCGGCGAATGACCGTGGTGCTCGCGGCGTTGTGGATCGCGCTAGCCTGTTCCTGCGGCGGCGGGGAACCCGAGGAGACCGAGGATGCCCTGCCGCCGCTCTCTTCCCATGATCCGGCCGTAAGACTCAACATTTCCGTCGGGCTGGTCAACAAGCGGCTTCTCTTCACCAACCAGTCAGGGACCGCGGTAACCCGCATCCTCGTGGTCTTTAACGAGGGCGATCCTGTGAACGAATTCAAGCACACGATCGGAGTGGTGCAAGCGAATTCGATGATGCACTTCACACCCTCGCTTTTTAAGAACGCCGAGGGCGTGAAATTCAATGTGGACCAGCACGAAGTCAAGACCGTGACCGCCTACGCCGATACGCCCAAAGGCCGCGGTCGTTACTACGGCGCCTATCTGGGACAGCACTGACCCCCGGTGCCGCCCGCCGGTGCCGCCCCCCCAGCGCTGGTTCTCGGAAGGCCGCGGCGTCTCGCTGTTTCACTTCGTCCCACGGCTGGGGATGTCTTGCTCCGCGGCTGTTCCGCCGCCGGGGAGTGCTCAGCGGGCCGGCAGGTCCGTCCCGCGGCTCCAGAAATCGATGAAGAGACTCCGCATCGCCGCGGCCAGACTGCTGTGTTCAAACACAAGCGCGGTCAACTGGGGATGGCTCACCACCGGGTCGTCCAGCGAAATCATGCCCCGCGCGCCGTCGAAAAGAGCAAGCTTCAATGGCACGTTCTCCACAAACCGCACTTCGACACCGGTGTTTTTCAGGTTCTCCAAACGCGCGGGTCCGCCTTCTTGCCCGAGAACCTGGGAGTCGAACAAGAGCCGGCACTTGATGTTCTTTTTCAGCACGCTCTCCAGGGCGGGTTCCCTCACCGGATCCACCGCGTAAGGAGGCCGCGCGAATTCAAGGTATTCCTTCTCGCTCTGCGCCAGCAGCCGGCGGTACTCTTCTCCGATCTGTCCGATCTCCGCGACGATTCTCAGATAGTCGAGAGTCCCTCGCGCCCGGTTGCCGCTGGTGAATATTTCCGTCAGGTCGGTGGTCAGCTTGCCCGCCAGCGCATGACGATCTTGCCACTGGCGCTCGAAGGTCTGCTTCTTGCGAAACAGGTAGGCCTCTAACGCGAGTTTCGGTTCCACCGCCGAGTAGAGTTTTGTTTTTCCCTGGACCACTTGGACGAAGCCCTTCTCGATGAGGCTGTCAAGAACCTCATAAATCTTCTGGCGGGGAATCCGCGCCCGCCCGGCCACCTCCAGCGCCTTGAATCGCGGGTGGCCGATCAGAATAAGATAGGCCCTCGATTCATAGGCGTTCAGGCCGATTTGCTGCAAGCTCCGGGTTTGTAGTTCGAGATCCATGAAAATCTTGTTACCTTTAACAACCTAGCACGGTAGACCATCGGCGTTCGAGCCTCTAGCCCGCTTCGCTTCCCCACGTGGTGAGAAACGCGGGCTAGTCCAGGGCGATACCAAGAAACCTTTCACCGCGAACCGCCCTCTCGCCGCTCCGCGTCACACCCCTCAGACGCTGAAAGAAAAGGCCGCTGCTTCTCTCTCCGCCAAGGCGAGCCCTTGACATATAGGCCCGCGACGCGATACAAAGCAGCGCATGGACCGCCGAAAATGTCTCCGCATGATGGGAATGGGCGCCGCGTTCGCCCCCGCGTGGCCCCGAGCCGCCGCTTTGCCTCCGCCGGAACGGGATAACGCGCTCAAGATTACCGGAGTTCGTCTGGTGCGGAAGCGCCCGAAGCGGCCGGTCCCGCGCTATGAGCCCGCGCCGGGCTCCTGGCTGGGCAGCGGAAGCGAAGTCGCCAATCCCATGTCGATCTACCCCAAGTACAAAGCCATGCGCTCGCTCTTCCAGCCCGATCCCGGCGGCGTGTCCAGCTTTACGGTCGAGATCGGGACCGACAAAGGCCTCAAGGGTTACGGCTCGGGCGGTCCCGCCGGAGGTCCCATCATCGAGGGCCATCTCAAGAAACTCTTGCTCGGCGAGAATCCCCTGAACATCGAGCGCATCTGGGACATCCTGTGGCGCTCGACCATGTCCTATGGACGCAAGGGCGTTACGGTGAACGCCATCAGCGGTGTCGATCTGGCCCTTTGGGATCTTGCCGGCAAGGCTTGGGACCTGCCGGTTTACCGCCTGCTGGGAGGCGAAACAAAATCCCGCATCCCTGCCTACTGCACCGGCAATGACATCGAGCAGCACGTCGAGTTTGGCTATACCAAACTGAAACTCGCGCTCCCTCACGGTCCGGCGGACGGCCGCGAGGGCATGCGCCGTAACGTCGCCCTCGTCCAACGCGCCCGCCAAGCCCTCGGCCCCGACGGAGAGGTCATGATCGACTGCTGGATGGCGCTCACCGAGCGCTACACGCTCGAACTCGCCGAGGCCCTCGAACCCTACCGCGTCTACTGGCTCGAAGAGTGCCTACCTCCTGACGATTTTGAAGGCTTCGGACGCCTGCGCCGCCAGATCCAGTCCACCAAGATCGTCACCGGCGAGCACGTCTACACACGCTACGGCTTTCGGCAGCTTCTCCGTGAACGCGGCGCGGAGATCTGGCAGCCGGATATTCATTGGTGCGGAGGCATGAGCGAATTGCGCCGCATCGGCGCCCTGGCGGCGGCCTATGACATCCCCGTCATCCCCCACGGAGGAGGGGCCCGCGATAGCGTCCACTTCATCATGGCGACGCCGAATTCCCCTTGGGCCGAGATGTTCATGCCCTCTCCGGGAGGGCCGCCGGAAGTCTACGAACGCTACGAACAGGACTACGAACTTACGCGCGGCCCCGAGGGTATCTACACGCGGCCCTCCGAGGAACCCGGTTTCGGATGGACCTTCGAAGTCTCCTAGCAGCCCGTGGCAGCAGCCCGGCTGAGCGTTCCCGGCTCCCACCGCCCCCGCGGGCTGACTCGATGTGCCTCAGCACGCGGGTCTGAGAAAATTCATGATCTAGCCGTTCGGTGGGCGATATCAAGATATAATATTCTAGAAAGTTTAGGGGGGCGGCCAGCCTGCCCGGCACCCCATTTCGGAGTTCTTGATGGGTAATACCTTCTTTACCGTGGTGCTTCCACTCTTGCTCTGCGTAGCGATCTATTATGGGTACCATGCTGGCGGGTTCTTCTCCGATGGCATTAAGGCCGTGGTCGACCCCATCCTGCGGCTGATCGAATTCGCCTTCAAAGCTGTGTTCGGCATTGAAGCCTAGTACTACTGTGTTACAAGATACGTTGACATGGAAAGATGCTGAGCAGGGATGCGCCGCCGGGGCCTTAACAACGACGTTTCGCGGCTTATCTGGACAGCTTGGCGCGGGCCGCGCATCATGCCGGCCGTAGCGAGCCGCTGAAGAACTATTGCCGCGGCCTGCTGCCGCCTCTCCAACGCAACGCAGTGCTATTTGGCTGTCATTAGCGGGTGGCCAAGGGTGTCGCCGCTGGCCTGGAAGCCGTTGTGGTCAACGTCTACGTAGATGGGGTTGGTGTAGGCGACTGGATGGTGGATGGATTGGCGGGCTCGTCCCCATCCCTTTTCGAGTGTTGAGTTCTCGCCGATCCCGACGACGATTAGATGCGCGTCTTGCTGCAGCATGACGCGAATGGTTTCATCGAAGTTCACAACCCCGTCGCTGAACATGCCGGGGTTGAGATCGCGCCGGAAGTCGTATTGCTCGGGCTGGCGGCCGTTCACCAGTACCTGCACGCGGTCGATTTCGATCCAGTTGGGCGTCTGTACGTGGATCTTGAGGTCGATGAATCCCTCGCTGATCACGCTCGATCCGATGGGCAGGCCGTCGGCGGTGGTCACTTTCAGGAACGGGCCGTTGGTGATCATCATGCGTCCGGCCTTGGAGTTGCGGATGAGCTCGGCCGGGTCGATCTCGGCGGGGGAATCGGTCGAACTGGGAACGTAGGTGCGCCAGTCGCCGACGCCGCCGCCGAACACGCGATGGGCGTCGCTGACGGCGATACACCAGACATGGCGGCCTTGGTTGAGCATTTGCAGCCAGCCGAACGTGCGGTTCGGCCCGCTGCGTCCGCCAATCCCTTTGTATGCGGGATTGAGGTTGAGAATCTCGGCGCTCCATACCTCGGCGGCGTCGATCAGTTTTTCGAAACCCGCAAAACCTCCGTCGTGAACGCCGTCCTGGTCGCGGTCAAAGAAGACGCTGCCGACCGAAGGATGATTGGCCTGCACCCAGCGGTCGGGGCCGCCACCAAAGAAGCGGACCTTGGATCGGGCGTTGGCTCCGGTGTCGTAGCGGGAGCCGGCGTCGAGGGTAGGCGTGCCCCAATTCCGCAGCACGACGGCGTTGATGCGCGGGTCGTAATTCCACAGCGGGGCGCCCCCGTTCTGCGCCAGCGGGTCGGGCCGCAGCGGGAAGGAGTTGAAGTGCTGTCCGCTGCCGGTCAGCTCGATGCCGGGGACGGTGCGGATGTGCTGGGCGAGACCCAGCCGCTCGATGTGCGGCGCCCAGTCGTAGATGCGATTGTGCTCGGTGGTGGGTGCAAACTCGACATGCTCGGCCGCGAAGTTGATAAGCCGGTCGCGGGTGTTGCAGTAGTTGTCGCCGCTGGGCGTGGAATGGGCGTGGTAGTCGGTGCTGACCCAGCCCGTGGTGTCGACGGTGCGGGTCAGGGTTGCGGTGAGGCTGGCGGTCTGGCCGGGGGCGACTTCGATGCGCTGCTCGAAGAGATCAAATTCGGGGCCGCGGGTGATGCGGATCAGATACTTGCCGGGAGGCACTTGCTGCAGTACATGGCCATCGTGGGTCTGGTACTGATGGTCGCCGCCGTGCGCACGGTAGTCGGTACCAAAATTCGGCGTCTCGGTCCCGCCGGCGCCGATGAACTGAACCTTACCGGGCGAGAGATTGCCGTCGCGGCCGCGGATTTCGATCTTTACCATGGAGGCGGCCGAGACTTGCAGGTCGAACTGGGTTGTCTGGCCGGCGCGGACCGAGATGGAGCGTTCGAGTCCCGGGCGGCCGATGTCCTCGAAGCGGAGGTTGTGCGCGCCGGGAGGGAGGCGGAAGGAGACGCGTCCCTCGTTGTCGGGGTACTGGGCGAGGGTCTGTCCTTCGATTTCGGCTAGCAGACGCCCGTGCACGGGCGGGTTGCCGCCGCTGTCGCGCAGAGAGCCGGAAACTTCTCCGGTCTCGCCGGTGAGAGAAGCCAGCAGGCCATAGGCGGCCAGAGGGGCGTCGGCGACAGTGAGCGCGACCTGGAAAACCTTCTCTTCGCCAGGCTGAAGCTCGAGCTGGCCGAGTGAGGATGTGTCGCCGACCGGTCCGGCGGCGTAGGCGCGTTTATCGAAGGCGTCGATGCTGTCGCCGACCATGACGGGGCCGAGTTGTTTCTCGTCCTCAAGGCCTTTCCAGACAGGGGCGGGCTGGATGGTTTTGGGGCCGGGTGACTCGTTGCGATAGGTGGAGGTGACGAGCACGTGCCGCCAGTCGTGTTCGAGGCGGTATTCGTGGCGGGTGTAGAGTCCATCGCCTTTCGGCGCCGTGCGAACGGCTTCGATGACGGCCGCGCCGCCCGAACCATCGTCGACAATTTTCACGTACGACATCTGACCGGCTTCACCGCCTGGACGGAAGGCGGTGAGCTGATCGTTGTCTTCCCCCCGCAGGTCGAGATCATACAAGCAGCCCTGAAGAACCTGGGTGTATTCGGTGGACATATTGGCGCGGCGCAACGGCTGTGACCCGGAGACGAGCGCGTGGATCTTGTTGTTGCGAAGCACGAAGTCGCCTAGAATGCCGTCGGCCTCCTTGCCGGTGGGGAGCAGGTCGAGGTTGTGGCGGCCGATCTCGACCGCCTCGAGGCGATCCCTCTGGGCGGTGACGCCCCAGGTAAACAGCAGTACGAAAAGTGCGATCAGTGCGATTCTTGTTCTCATGGCAAGCTCTCGATTTTCAGCGATCGGTGCATCTGGCGGGATGCTTTTGTATACCACAGTCCGGGCATCTCGCTTGCGGTTGCGCGATGGCGGCGACGCTCTTCGAGGTCGGGCTGGGCGTCGGCGCCTCTCCAGCGGCGAGTCATTGGGACACGGGCCGAGGGGAGGGAGACACGCCGCGGCGCGCCGGCGAAATCCCCAAGCAATTCAAACGAAACCTCTTAGCGGCAGGGCGGTGGTGGTTCCCGGCGTGCGTATATGCAGGGTGAACTCGTGACAAACACACCTCTTTCAATCTGCCCTCTGCTGAGCAAACTTCACCGGGCACGTCCCGGATCGATGCGGGCGACACTCGGCGGGGGGGCCTTTTTTTGGCGGGGTGCTGACTTCCTTTCAGGTACTGGCTTTCCTGGAGAATGGATGGATTTCCGGCAACTTTTTGGAGACGCGGACGCTGCCGGGGAAATGTGCGGGCATTTGCCATCCGTTGCCACGACGGCCACCTGGAGAGCCGCTCTCCCAGGCTCGAACGGCACCGGTGCGTGGTCGTGACCTTCGGGTCCCTGCCTCGGTCATGCACCGATTCTGAACCGCGCTCGCCGGTCAGTTGGCGGGCGCCAGCCCAGCTCCGCCATCGAACTGCTTCGAAGCGCCTGGCTCAAATAGCCGAAAGACGAAGAGGGCGCCCCCGCTGCGATAGTCGCGGAGCCAGGGCGCTCCCGGACCCGTATATCCCCCCACCGCTCCGCCCATGCCTGAGGCCACGGCAAGGTACTGCACCCCGCCGAGCCGATACGTAACCGGACCACCGCGGATGCCCGAGCCGGTTTGGAACGACCACAGCAGTTCGCCAGTTTCATCGTCGTAGGCAAGCAGGTTGCCTTCCGCATCCCCGGTGAAGAGCAGTCCGCCCGCCGTGGCCAGCATGGATGCCGACATCGGTGATCGCGTTCGCACTTCCCAATCGGCTTCCCCCGTATCGGGATCAATGGCCATCACTTTCCCGAACGCTTCACCGGGAATATACTTGAAGCCGCTGGGCCCCGGCGGCAGTCCCTGCTGCCTGGCTTTGACGCCGTAGTTATAGAACACGGCGCAGTTTTCGATCACCGGCAGGTAGACCCGGTGGGTGCGCGGGCTGTAGGCCATGCCGGACCACTGCTTGCCTCCGGCCGCGCCGGGGCAGACCTCGACTCCCTCGTAGCTGGGTATCGCACCGGAGTTCAGGAGCGGGCGCCCCTCCGGCGTGAAGCCCCTGCTCCAAGTCACACGAACGAAGGGCTTCGCGAAGAGGAACTCGCCGCTGTTCCGGTCAATCGCGTAGAAGTAACCGTTGCGGTCGGCGTGAACGATGGCTTTCCGCGCCTCGCCTTCATGGCGGATGGTGACCGGAATCGTCTCGTTGACGCCGTCGTAATCCCACAGGCCATGGGGCGTGAACTGGTAGTGCCATTTCAGCTTGCCGGTTTCCGGATCAAGCGCTACGACGGAGTTCGAGTACAGGTTGTCGCCCGGGCGGGCGTCGCCGTCGTATGCCGGAAACGGCTGCCCGACGCTCCAATAGATGAGATGCAACTCGGGGTCGTAGGTCCCGTGCATCCACGGGGCGGCCCCACCCGTTTTCCAGGAATCACCGCTCCAGGTTTCGTGGCCGGGCTGGCCCGGACCAGGGACGGTGTAGAAGCGCCATAGCCTTGCGCCGGTCTCGGCGTCATAAGCGCCGATGAATCCGCGGCTGGCCCGGTCTCCGCCGGCGATCCCAACGAACAGCCGGTCGCCGACCACTAGCGGTGGCTGCTTCGCGTTCAGATTGTCCGCGCCTTTGCCGAGTTCGATGTCCCACTTGACACGGCCGGTCTTGGCTTCGAGCGCAACGAGGTGCGCGTCGAGAGTGGTCATGTAAAGCAGACCTTCGCGAATCGCGATGCCGCGGTTGCTCGGACCACAGCAGTAGCTCATCTCTTCGCTGGGCGGGAGGCGTCGCCGGTAGTGCCAGAGTTCCGCTCCCGTGCGGGCGTCGATGGCGAAAACGTGATTCCAGGCCGTGGTCAGAAAGATGACGCCGCCGGCAACGAGCGGCATGCCGGTCAGTCCGTCCCGCACGCCGGTCTGGAAGGCCCAAACGGGAACAAGGTTTTCTACGTTCGACCGGTCGATGTCCGCGAGACGGCTGTAGCGGGTCTGACCGTAGTCCAGCCCGTACATCAGCCAGCTGCTGGTGTCTTGAGCGGCTCGGAGCAGACGATCGGGGGACACGCGGATGTCCGGCATTTGCTCGTCTGTCGTGGGCTGGATCGCCTTGCCGGCGAAGCTCCGTATCAGCGCCACCAGGGACCGGCGCCCGGCGGTATCGATCTGCTGGGCGAACCCCGGCATGGCGGTTTCCGCTACGCCGCCGCGGATGGCGGACTCGAGTTGCTGGTCGGTCCGCTCCTGCTGCCAGCGGGGATTCGTAAGATCCGGGGCTGAGGCTCCTTCGGCGAATGCGCCATGGCAGACGACGCAGTGCTGGTTAAAGAGTTCCTGCCCGTGGCCGGGCGATTGCGCCCGCAGGGTGCAGGGCAGGGAAGCGCTCGCCGTGATGGCGAGTGGCGCGACGACACGAAGCAGACTGCGGAGGTCCATCAGCGAAGGTATTGTAACGGACCGGCGATGCGGCCTCTCCCGCGCCGGGCGGGTTGTTGCGGAAGCAGCACCTTTGCTTCGTTAAGAGTCCTTCCCACGCTTGAGCAACTGGAGCTCGAGCAGCCTGCTGTCCTCCGGAATCAATTTCACCTTAACCAGGTCGCCTGCTTTCAGGTCTTCCAATCGCAGCTTCCCGCGAAACACTTTCTTCTTGGCCTTCAGCTTGGTTTTCTTATCGACCTTGCACACGTAAGGCGTCTTGCTCTCGACATCCAGTAAGGTGATCTGTTGGTGCTCAAGATCCACCGAGACCACCTCCAGCTCGACATCCAGCACAAACTGCTCGGCGTTTGACTGGACGCTGCCGATTCCAGCCAAAAACACGACTGCCAAAGCGAATCGAAATATCCCCATGGACTTACTATATAGCAGGTCACATCCGGGGAAGTCTCGCCGCGCTGGCGTTGTCCTGGCTTCCCAGCGGCGGTGAGTCTGGCTGGCAAACGCCGGGCTGGTTCGGGTACACTCTCTCATGGCAAGGCCGTATGTCGTGGCAACGGGGTGCGGCTTGCCCATCGAGCAGTTTTCCAAGCGATCATGCCGCCAGTGTGAAACCGCGGCGGCGCCATCGGCGGCCATCACCTGCCAGAGGACGATCCTATGAAACGACGACTTACCGCCGGATGGGCAGCTCTCCTGCTGCTTGCCTGTGCTGATTCGGGTCCTGCCGCCGAGCTTCTGAAGTTTCGAGATCTCTTCAACGGCAAGGATCTCTCCGGCTGGGTCAACGTCAACACCGCGGACGACACCTGGTCGGTTCGCGGCGGCGAGCTGGTCTGCTCCGGGCATCCCATCGGCGTGATGCGCAGTGAGAAGCAATACGAAAACTTCATCCTGCACATCGAGTGGAAGCACATCGAGCCCGGCGGCAACTCGGGCGTATTTATCTGGAGCAATGCCCAGCCCCATCCCGGGAAACGTCTTCCAGACGGAGTCGAGGTCCAGATGCTCGAACTCGACTGGGTCAACCTTCACACCCGCGATGGCAAGAAGCCGCCGATCGCCTATGTTCACGGCGAACTCTTTGGCGTCAACGGCGTCGAGACGGTGCCGGACAATCCCCGCGGCAGACGCAGCAAGTCGATCGAAAACCGGGCCAAGGGCCGGGGTGAATGGAACGCCTACGATATCGTGGCGGTGGATGGTGTCGTCAAGCTGTCGGTCAACGGAAAGTTCGTCAACGGCGTCAGGGGCTCAACACAGAAGAAAGGCTATCTGTGTCTGGAAAGCGAGGGAGCCGAAATCCGTTTCCGCAATATCAAGATCATGGAACTGCCGCCCGGCGTGACGGCCCCCGAGCAGACCGCCCCGGAACTTGACTAGGCGGCCCCGCGACTGGACTAGCCGGCTCGTTCAGCCCTTCGATCCGTGTGCGGCCTCGAGCAACACAGCTAGCGTCTGCTCCGCGGCCGCCGGCCAGGTCAACCGCTTGGCATTTTCACGGCCCTGCTTGGCCATTCGTGTCCGCAGTTCGTCGTCGTCCAGTACCCGTCCCAGGGTGCGGCGCATGTCGCCGGTCGAGAACGGATCAAAGAACTCCGCCGCGCCGGCCGCAATTTCCCGCAGCGGAGCAATATCGGAGCAGGCCACCGGAACACCCGCCGCCATGGCCTCGGCCACGGGCATTCCAAAACCTTCGAAAGTTGACGGGAACACCAGAACATCAGCGAACTTAAAGAGTCCCATGAGGACTTTTCTGGGCTGCCAGCCAACCAGGTGGACCCAGGGCTCCAGATGCTTCTCCTGGATCTGTTTCTCGACCGCCCGCGAGGCTTTTCCCCGCAAGCCGGCAACCACCAAGTGCTCCTCGCGTCCCGCTTGCACCAGCGCCGAGAAGGTTTCCAGCAACCGGGACCAGTTCTTGTGCGGATGCAGAGTCGAGACCGCCAGCAGATAGCGGCACGCCGGCACGCCGGCTTCACGGAGCAGGGCGGCGTCGCAGCCGGGATTGCCGGCCAGGCGAAAAAACTCCGGCTCCACGCCGTGCCGAATGACCCGCACTTTCGCCGGATCGCTGCCGTAAATCTCGATCAGATCGTTTCGCGAGTTGTCCGAGACCGTAACCAAAATGTCCGACCGCCGCACCGAGGCCGCCACCATGGCGTCCCAGGCGAGCCTTTCGATAACTCCGAAATTGCCAGGCTGTCGCTTGTGCTGCAAATCGTGGATGACTGTTACCCGGCTGCCGCGGCAAAACACCGGCGAAGAAAATCCCGGCGAGAACAGCACGTCGATCCCGTGGCGCAGGGTCTGGGCCGGCAGGCCTGTCTGTTCCCATAGCAGCCGCGCCGCCCGAAAGCGGGCCGGGACCGGGCTGCCGGCATGGATGAAGTTCGGCGCGCGAGGACAGAGATCGCTTCCCGTCTCACGGTTGGTGAAAACGAAGTATTGATTTCTGTGATCGATCTCCGCCAGCGCCGGCAGAAGATTCCGCAGATAGATCTCCGTTCCCCCGACCCGGCCGGGAATCAGATACAGAGCGTTGATACCGATACGGCGGAGAGCCGGCATGCAGATCGTCGTTTCTCGTTGCGGGTGGGAGTTCCCTCACCCCAGAACCCCTCACTCCAGAACAAGGGTGGCGCCGCGGCTGGTGTCACGGGAAGAATTCCATCATATCGAGTTTGCTCCCACCTGAGAGTCGTTCCCATGATTTGTCCGCCACCGGGGCTTTCAAGACAGGGTTTGGGACGAACCCACGGCTTACAACCTCTCTATCGAACCGTGGCGCCAGAAGCCCCCCTGCACGGGGTGATAAGATCCTAACTTGCGAGACCCGCTGGTTACCGTCGTCGTGCCCACGCTCCGAGCCGGAGAGACTCTTCGGCGCTGCCTGACGGCCCTTGAGGCCCAGAGCTTCGAAGAATTCGAGACCATCGTGGTGGATAACAGCGGCACGGGCATGGCCGCGGAGTTCGGCCATGTCCCCGGCGTCCGTATCCTGGCGAGTCCGGGCAATGCCGGCTTTGCCGGAGCGATCAACCGGGCCGCATCGTGTTCCCAGGCCCAGTTCATCGCCACGCTCAACGATGATGCCCGCCCGGCTCCTCACTGGCTGGCCCGGCTGGTCGCCGCTTGCCGCGACCGCGGCGATGTTGGCATGTGCGCTTCCCAGATACGGCTTAGCTCCAGCGCTTCAAAACTCGATTCGGCTGGGCTCAATATCTACCTCGACGGGACGACAAAGCAGCGGGGCCATGATCGCCCGGCCGCGGAGTTCGCCCGCGATACCGAGGCTCTGCTGCCCAGCGGGTGTGCGGCGCTGTACCGGCGCGCCATGCTGGATCAGATCGGCGGGTTCGACGACGACTACTTTCTCTATGGCGAAGATGCCGACGTGGGGTTGCGGGCCCGCTGGGCGGGCTGGAAATGTCTTTATGTCGCAGGCGCCGTCGTCGAACACGACTACTCGGCGACTTCCGGACGAGCCTCCGCGCTGAAGACCTATTATGTAGAGCGAAATCGAATCTATACGGTGGTTAAGTCCTTTCCGCTCTTTCTCTGGCCGGTAGCGCCCTGGTATTCTTTGTGGCGTTATGCTCATCATCTCTGGAGTCTTCTAACCCGCCGCGGCTTGGCCGGTGATTTCCGGGGTGATGGTGGCCGCTGGTGGCGGCTGGGCTGGATGGTTGCTTCCGCGCATGCCGGAGCGCTGCGAGCCGTGCCGAGACTTTTGCGAAAGAGAAGGGTTGTGGGCCGGATGAAGCAGATCAGCAATCGAGAGTTCCTGCATCTGCTCCGAAAGTACTACATAGCCGCCCGAGACATTGCGGCCCAGTAGAGGACTCGCCGCGCTTTGAACTTGGGGATGTGATGGCGGGGCGTAGCGGCCCGCGCCCCCAACACGGTAGAATTGGTCGCCTAGCTGGTCGCCGGCGCGTTCCGCGGCTGCCGGTAAGGTTCGAGCCGTGGCCGCGCCCGGCGGGCGAGAGTTGCCACGCATGCGGCCGGTTGTTGTTCGCCTCAAGCTGATGAGCACGAAAGCGCCACTGGTTCTGATCCCAGCCTACAACGAAGAGGCCTCGGTCGCGGCCGTCGTGGAGGAAGTGCGCGGTATATTGCCCGCCAGCCGGGTGGTCGTCGTGGATGATGGTTCTTGGGACCGTACCGCGCCGCGCGCCGAGGACGCGGGGGCCGAGGTGCTTCGTCTTCCTCATCATCTCGGGCTCGGCGGAACCGTCCAAATGGGTTATCGCTTCGCGTTTGAGAAGGGTTACGATCAGGTGGTCCGGATCGACGCCGACGGGCAACACAACCCCAAGGAGATCCCGTTGCTGCTCTCCACCATGGAAGCCGGCGACTACGATGTCGTTACCGGTTCCCGATTCCTGCGGCCCAACGGCTATGAGATCCACATCATCCGAAGACTGGGCGGCCTCATTTTCTCGTGGCTCCTCTACCCGATCCTAAAACAGCGCATTACCGATCCCACGTCGGGTTTCATCGCCGTCAACCGCCGGGCCCTGGAGGTTTGCAGCCTTAGCTTTCCCCTGGAGTACCCGGAAATTGAAACCCTCGTCGTCCTCAAGCGCAATGCGTTGCGTTTCTGCGAGGTGCCGTCGACGATGTTTCCTCGTCAGGCGGGCACTTCCTCGATCAGCGCCTGGAACGCGGTTTACTACATGCTGCGGGTGCTGCTGGGCGTGTTTGTCAATGTCGTTAAGTACGAACGGCGTTTTCACGAGAGGAGGAAAAGCTGACTCATGGAGAGAGTCCGCATGGCGACGATCGCCTTCTGTGTCTTTCTGCTGTTCGAAATTATTCGCGCGGTTCGGCGAGAGCACATCCGCGTGGAATATTCCATGGCGTGGTTCGGGGCCGCCGTCTTGCTCATGACTCTCGCCCTCTCCGACACGGTGCTGAACTGGATCAGCCGCATTCTCGGCGTCTCTAACGCCCCCTCCGCCCTGGGGCTGGTCGCCGGACTCGTGTTTGTCTTCGTCTTCTTCCGGTTTTCCATCCAGATGTCTGGTTTGAAAGACCATAATATCGTGCTGGCCCAAAAGGTCGGCCTGCTCGAATGGGAGATCAAGAAACAGGCAAAGGAGATTGAAAGCCTCAAGCAAGGGGACCCGGTTCAGCACGCGCAGCGCGAATCCGCCGGAGGGAAGGGATGAACATTCTCTACGACGCGAGTCCCCTGCTGATGCGGAGCGCGGGTGTGAAGAACTACCACCATACACTGCTCAAGAATCTGACGGCGAACATTCATCCTCATCACCTCAAGTTATTCCCGGACTTGGCTTCTCTTACCGAGAATCGCAATGACGTTTCGAATTATCCTCCCTGGGATACGAGACTTCGTTTGGGCCTGATCGCCGCCTCGAACTACCTTAAGTTCCCCTATGCAAGCTACATGGCCAAGGGAGCGGACCTGTTCCATGTAACACCGCTTCCCTGGCGGATACCCAGTAAACTTTGTCTCACGTCCATGATCCACGACCCCACGCCGGTGCTGCTGCCCGAGTGCCATACCGAAAGCAATATTCGTTATTTCATTCACTTCCTCGAACATGTTGTCCCGCGGCTGCAGGCCATCCTGGTCCCGTCCCAGGCGGTGAAAATCGATCTCGTCCGGCATCTCGGCATTCCCGAGGAACGTATTTCGGTTGTCCATCACGGAGTCGAGGACGACTTCTTTGAGGCGCACCCCTCCACCGTCTATCGGGCCCGCCAAACCTATGGGCTGCCCAATACCTACATTCTCACGGTGGGCACCATCGAACCCCGCAAGAATCTGCTGACGCTTGTCAAGGCCTACTCGATGCTGCGCCCCGGGCTGCGCAAGGAGTACCCGCTTGTCATCGCGGGCATGTCGGGCTGGAAAAACCGGCAGACCGAAAAACAACTCGCCAAGGTCGGAGCTCTCGTCATCGGACACGTGCGCCGTTCGCTGATGCCGGCGCTCTATCATTCCGCTTCGATGTTTGTTTTCCCTTCGCTGTACGAAGGTTTCGGGATGCCGATTCTCGAGGCCATGGCGGCTCAGCTTCCGATCGTTACCTCGAAAGTGAGCGCGATGCCCGAGATCGCCAAGGAGGGCGCGATGTATGTGGACACTCGAAGCCCGGCGGAACTCTCCGCCGCCATGGCCAGGGTGCTCGAAAACGCGGATCTGGCTGCCCGGCACGGCCTCGCCGGCCGGCGGCGCGCCAGGACCTTCACCTGGGAAGCAACGGCGCGGCAGACCAAGGAATTCTTCGAACGCGCTCTGGGGTCGGTGGGATTCTAGTTTGCCAACTGCCGGCGAGATTCTCCAGAAGACATCGGCGGGTGGTGATTCGCCGCGGGCGATGGTCCGCGCCGCTCCCCGCCGCCGCGGAAACGGCCCTCGTCTCTCTCGGCGATGGCTAGCGAAGTTATGGATGGGCGCTCTCGGGGTGGCGCTATGGGGCGGGTTGCATGCTGGCGCTCTCTTGGCGCAGAGCGGCGTGTACGATCTGCTGGCCAAAGAGATCTTGGCCGAGCTGGTGTCGATCCGCTCGAGCGCTCCCTATCCCGGAAATACGATTCGGTTGCTCGAAGGGGTCGCGGCGCGGCTGCGAAGGGAAGGATTTTCGGACCAACAAATCCATATCGTTCCGGCCGGCGAGGTGACGAATCTGATCCTGCGCTATCCGGGCAGCGGGCAGCGCCGTCCGCTGCTGACGATGGCGCATGTGGACGTGGTCGACGCCGACCCCAGCGCCTGGCGGGCCGACCCCTTTACGCTGGCCGAGATCGATGGCTACTACTACGGAAGGGGGACGGACGACAACAAGGCCGGCGCCGCCACGCTGATTACCAACTTCATTCGCTTGCGGCGCGAGGGGTACCTGCCCGACCGCGATCTGATCATGCTCCTCACCGGCGATGAAGAGAGATCCATGAGCGGTGTGGCGCATGTGTCCAGCCAAAAACGAGATCTGATCGACGCCGAATTCGCCCTCAATACCGACGCCGGCGGTGTGGGAATCGACGATCAGGGGAAGGCCGTTGCCAGCGTCCAGATGAGCGAAAAGCTGTATCAGACTTTCGAAATCGAGACGACCAACCGGGGCGGACACAGCTCGCTGCCCAGGCCCGACAATGCGATCTACCAGCTTGCCGCGGCTTTGCTGCGCATCCAGCACTATCGCTTTCCGGTTCGCATCAACGAGGTAGTGGGCGCCTACATGCAGACGAGAGCCGAAATTGCCGGCGGCGAAAAAGCGAGACTGCTGCGGCGGGCGGCCGGCGATCCGCCCGACCCGGAGGCGATAAGGAAACTGGCGGCGGAAGATCCCTTCTTGAATGCCTCGATTCGCACCACCTGCGTGGCCACGATGCTCGAATCCGGCGTGGCTGAGAATGCCCTTCCCCGTTCGGCGAAGGCGACGGTGAATTGCCGCATCTTACCCGGCATCTCGCCGCGACAGGTCATGGCGACACTGGCGGAAATCATCGCGGACGACACAATCAAGATTCGGGCGATCGAGGGCGGCAGCGCCCCGAGTCCGCCTTCTCCTCTGCGTCAAGACGTGCTGTCGGCGATTCGCGAGATCGGCTCGGAATACTGGGGCCCGATTCCGTTCGTGCCCTATCAGTCGTCGGGAGCCACCGACGGCTTGTGGATCAGAAAAGCCGGGATTCCGGTATACGGCTTTTCGGGTCTGTCGGGGGAACTCAATGACGTCCGCGCCCACGGCCTGGACGAGAGGCTGAGGATCGACTCCTTCCACACCGCAGTCCGTTATTGGTACCGCCTGCTCAAAGCCCTCAGCGGATCGCCGGACTCGGCTTCCCGCGTGCGGCGATAGGGCGGCCGCCTTCCAGCAGCGCGGCAATGTTGGGGGTGGCAATGCGGGCCGTCCGCGAGCGTCGTCGCTCAAGCCCGCCTCGGCGTCGAATCAGCGGGCCGTCCGCGGCAGGTTGCCCGGCGCCGTTGCGCCGTCCGAGCCCGGGGATTTTCCAGATTGCAGCGCCTTCGATAGAACGATCTCATATTTCTTGTTGATCCCCAGCAACCGTCCCCTTTCCCTCCCATGCTTATCCAGCCACCCTAGTGCCGCCTCCTCGCTAGGGACGGACTGTATGTTTCGTTTGGCATAGTAAATAATCTGCGGGACGACGGGGCCGGCCGGGAGCATGAAGACGACCTCGGCATCGTCGGCCAGCGCGGCGATCTCGCGGCCCAACTCCTGGTACCGCGCTGGGGTCGACACATATACCCTTTGGTATGTAACGATGGATCCGATGAAACCCAAAATCAGCGCGATCCAAACACCAGCATGGGCCAGTCTCGGAGTATCCCGCCCCGCGCTGAACCTTTGAAACAGCCAGGCCATCGCTCCACTTAGAAATACCAGGGACTTGATATTCGAGTAAGATGGGTATTCACTTGACTCAGGTATTTTGAAATGGCCCCTACATGTTGTGGTTGTCCGTAGCGCGTGTTGCGGTGCCTCCGACCAGCGACTTGTAGGGCGCCGGTTGGACGGCGACGGCCTGCTGAACCAGGCGGTAGAAGAGCTTGCCTCGGCTTCTGGACTTGCGGCGGTTGAAGCGGAAGGTGAATTCGTCGAGGTAGTAGTCGAGATGCTCGTGGCTGACGGCTCCTTGATGCGTACCCAGTATCCAACGCTTCAGTAACGACACCACGCGATGCACGCGGGGGAGCAGTTGAGAGGCTCGTGCCGGTTGCCCGTCCAGGTAGCTCACCTCGTGGCGATAGCCGTCGCTTTCGAGTGGCTCGTATCCCAGCCAGCCGTCCGTGTGGACCACGCTGCCGGGTTCGACCGACTCGCCGACGAAGGCCATCAAGCTGTCCCCAGAGGCGTTCGGAATCGTGCGCATCCGAACTCGTCCGATGCCGGCGCCATCTTCCTCGGCCGCTACTACAATCAGCGCTTTCGCGTCGGTTTGGCGGCCCCGCACGCCCTCCTCCAGGGCTCCTAAGTAAGTCTCGTCAACCTCAACGCGCCCGCTGAGGCGATCACGTCCGGGCCGCACCATAGCGCGCCGAAGCTTGTGCAACCAAGTCCAGGCCGTCTTGTAGCTGCCCAGGCCCAACACCCGCTGCAATCCCAATGCACTCGCCCCGTTCTTCTGGCTGGTGAGCCACCACATTGCTCGAAACCAACTCTGGAGCGGCTTGCGGGTGTCTTGAAAGATTGTGCCTGCTGTCGCCGAAGCTTGATGCCCGCAGCTTGCACACTGCAGCAGCACCGTGCGCACCGCCCAGGTTTTGTCATGCCCGCATCGCGGACAACGAAAACCCTCCGGCCAGCGGAGTTGACACAGATACTCCCGACAGGCCTGCTCGCTAGCGAAACGCGCCTCGAACTCGGCCAAATTCCGGGGATAATCTTCCATCGCCCAAGATCCTACATCTTGGGGTCACCTGAGTCAAGTAAATACCCATCTCGAGTAATTATGTACCGCCGTCCACTGCGGCAGAAGCAGGTGGTGAACTATAACCGGCGTGACAGCTAAATAAGCAAATAGTACTTCGCTGTCGCGCAACCGGACCGGCCACGACGCTTGTCCCCATTTCAGCCAGCCAGCCGCCAGAGCGGCGACGGGCAGGCTCACGTAGCCGATAGCCCACAGGTAGTTCCGGGGAATGTCCATCCAGTCGTAGTCGCCCAGGTAACTGCGAATACCCGCCGTGTCGGCGACGGATCTCATCCACACCTCTGGCCCGACCTGTAGGGAGTACTGCAGAGCGGTCAAGCCGACGGCTAGAGCGCTCGCTCCCAGCGCGACGAAGATCATCCACGCATACTGACGGGATCGCCTGAGATTTCCCAGCCCGCCTTTCTCACCATGTGGCGAGGCGAAGTGCGTGAGAGACACGTCAGTACAAGGCGCGCGCCGTTTGACGAGCGCAGGCGTACTTGAGAGTATGTTGAGCACGGCGAGCAAGCGCAACGAAGGAATGGCGGGCCTGTCGCGTGCTTCGCTCGTCAGATGGTGAGAAAGGCGGGCTAAACCCCAAAGCGCCACCGATAGCGCGAAAAGCACCCCCTGATATTCGCTATACGTGACAAAAAACGTCACCAGGCCGAGGGGAACGAACGCCGCGACGCTCACCGGCGAATGCCGAATGGCGTCGTCGAGACGAATAACGCAGAAAATACCGGCAATCCAGAGATAGTGCCAAAACGTGTCCCAGGAATACACATTGGCTCCGTACCACAGGTTCGGCGCCAAAAAGATGTAGGTGACCGCTCCCACGGCGGCCGCCGTGCGCGGCGAGGGACCATGGGATAGTACCCGGCCGAGAGTGAAGAAGATCAAGAGCGTGCCGCATAGATGCCCCGCGAGGTTGAACAACTGCAGATTGAGGACAGTAACATCCAGCGAAAAAAGAGCGAGGACAAGATAGGGAGCGATGACGGCGAAGGGCGGAAAGCTCGTGTAGTAGCCATTGCCGTCCTTGTCGAGAACTTTCATTCCAGCGTTAAAAACAAATTTGTCGGCTGGCAGCGGATACGTCTGAATGGGAGTGAACAGATGGGTGAGCGCTCCCTGTGTGCGGAGGTTATCGAGAGCAATCATTGTCTGAGCGGTCACCCACTCATGATGGTCTGAAAGCGGCCGGTCCAGATAGGGGGCTCGGATGAATACGGAAAAGGCGAAAAAGGCAATGACCACAGCGAGGTGCCGGGAGAGGAAAGAGCTTCGCCCGGCCGGTTGCGCCGCATCGCTGGAAGGATCATCTGGTGGGGGGGCGCTCGGCGGACTCATAGTCGATCTTGGGCGGAAGCGGCAGCTTGGGACGGCCGCTCAGGGCTCGCGTCGCGGGCTCGAATTCACCAATCGCCAGGAGATCCATCATACAGTGAACGTCATCGAAGCACAACGGCTGAGCCCGGGCCATGACCGGCCCCGCGATCCTGATTTTCATACTGCAAGGTTCTGTTTTCCGGATTTCCATCGCATTTTCCGGCCGGTGGCATGAGCCAGGGAAAGCTGCCGGAAACCATGGAAGCGCTCGTTTTCCGCCCCGCGGCGAGATCCGGCTACGTCGCTCGCGGCCCAAAATACTTGTAAACCATTAAAAATAAACTTCTTGCGCCGGCTCGCAAGGGTAGCACCTCATCCCAGAAGCCATCCTCCGCTGACCTGGATGGCTGCCCCTCGGACACGAAATGACTCCAGAATTCGTCTGGCATACCGATTGCATATCTGCAACGCATGTGTTACATGTATACTCCTTTGGTGGGTCGCGGCTGCTTTGGCGAGGATGTCCGGAATTCCGTTGAAACAAGCGGCTCTCCGGAACCTGTAGTTTACGCCGCTTGGGCCTGAGCCGGTGGCGGCGTCGACAGCCTGGCGAGTTGGTCGAGCAGCTTGGGCAAGTGTTTGTAGCCCTTGACCCGCCGGAAGCTTTTCTCCGCCAGCCACAGACCCGCGCCCACCCAGCGCTCGCGATGATCGCCTCCCCGCCAGCGCCTCACCCGGCCACAGACGCGACCCACCACCGAGAACGCCGACTCGATCGGATTCGTCGTCGCCAGCGTAGAGCGCAACAGATCGTCGAGCCCGAGCCGATGCACCGTCAGCGTTTCCTCCATCCCTTCTTCGAGGGAACGCGCCGCCGATGGATTCAACTCCCTCAGATCGCCGTGCAGCTTCCCCAAAGCTTTCTTGGCATCTCCGTAGTGCGACATCGCATAAGCGTTGGCCATTTTGCGGTCCACCGATGCGCGGTATTCTTGCGGCAGGTGGCCGGTCACATTGCGGCGCTTGTGCATTTGGCAGCGTTGGATCAGCGCCATCTTGCCCGCGTGTTTGCGGACCGCCTTGGTGAGCGCCTTCGCGCCATCGAGCACATACAGCATCGGCACGGAGAAATCGACGCCGCGCTCGGCCAGATCGTCCAATAATTCACCCACGACCGTCGCGTTCTCACTTGCTCCCTGCCGCAGCCCCAGAATGGTCTTGACACCGTCAACATTGACTCCGAGAGCAACCACGAGATGCTGAGCCTTGAACTCGATACCGTCGAGGTAGATGGCGCAAAGCTTACATTTGCCGAGCGGATGCTCCAAAATCCCGCGCAGTTTCTCGCGGCTGGTGCGTACAAAGTGCTCGCTCACCGCCGACTTTTCGATGCCATAGGCCTCGCTAAACTCCCGCACGGCTTTCGAATAATTGCGCGTTGAAAGACCGAGCATGAGTTTGTCCCAAACGGCGGCGTCGAGTGGTTCGGAGCGCCGGAACAGCTCATAGCTGCCGAGGGATTCTTCGCGGCCTTTTTCGCTGCGCAACCGCGGACGTTGGATCGGAACCTTCTGCCCGTCGACGACGAGGAAGCCTTTCTCATGGCCCCAGCGGAAGGGCTGTTGGTTTTCGCGCCGCTGGTATCGTTGGCCGGCGAGCTGGCGCACTTCGTTGTCCATGATGAGCTGCATCAACTCCAAGCCTGCTTGGCGCATTAACTGGCCGACGCCGTCTTGCAGGGCAGCGGCGACCTGCTTGAGCGGCAGGTGCAATTGCAGTTCCTGCTCGCTTTCTTCTGCTTGCTTGTGGAACCGGCGGACGGCTTGTTCGCGGTCGATCTGGTATCGTTTCTTCATAGCGACTCTCCTTTTTGAAAGAACAAAACATCACTCCGAGCCTAACGGCTCGGAACGGAGAGTCGCTACTTCCTACAAACTATCGGACATCCTCGCTTTGGCCGCGGGAAGCTGTTAAAAAATCGGGACTGTCACAAGCGCTCGCAAAACGCTCTCTGGTTCGCAAGGACTATAGGCGATGCGCGGCTGACTGTCCCAGCATTTTTTCACAGCTTCCGGACCCCGCCAGGGAACTGTTGCGGGTGGAATGACAACAGGAAAGTCATTTTGGATTCGATCGAGAACGGATCTGCCTAATCACGGAGGAGTAAGTAAATGAACGTCGTAGATGTTATGCATTCCCGAAATGCCGCAAGCCGATGCTCTACTGTGTTGACGCTTGCCGTGCTGGCGCTGGTGATCGCTCTCACCCCCAGCATCACCTTTGGGCAATCGACGAGTTCCAGTATTGTCGGAACCCTCACCGATGAATCGGGCGCCGCGGTTCCGGGCGTAGCCGTAACCGTAACCAACGTGGGTACGGGGGTTGTACGGACCGTGGAAACGAATGCGCGCGGCGACTATTCCGTCACCGCGCTCGACATCGGCATCTACGAAGTCGCGGCCGAGCTGGAAGGGTTCAGCCGCGCGGTCGCGACCGACATTCGACTCGAAGTGGACTTGGTTCGCCGTCAGAACCTGACTCTCGAAGTCGGGGCCGTCACCGAGCAGATCACGGTGCGGGCGCAGGCGCTGACCATCCAAACCGATGACACGACGATCAGCACGGTCATCGACGAATCCATGATTAGCGAGCTGCCGATTCCCGGTGACCGCAATCTTTTCCGCCTCGCGCTGCTCGCTCCCGGTATGAGCCCCGGACCGCGTAGCAGCGTGACGACCGGCGGCTTCGGGCCGGGGTACGGTATCGTCGCCCAGGGCCAGAAGATGCACAACAACAACATCATCCTCGACGGTGCGCCGCTTCGCACCGGCATCCACGGCATGGTCCGCATGCGGCCCTCGGTGGAGGCGGTTTCGGAGTTTCGCGTTGAGGCCGGCTGGTATAACGCGGAGTACGGGACCCAGTCGGGCGCTCAGATCATCGTCTCGATCCGCCCCGGGACCAACCAGTTCCACGGCACGCTGTTCCACTTCCTGCGCAACGAGAAGCTGGATGCACGCAACTTCTTCGAGAACGATCCCAGCATCCCCAAGAGACCGTTGCGACGCAATACCTTCGGAGGGGTGCTGAGCGGTCCGATTGTAAAGAATCAACTGTTCTTCACCGCCAACGTAGAGATCTACCGCGAACGCCGGAGCAGTCAAAGCTTTGCCACCTACCCGACCCAACTCATGCGCAACGGCGAGCTGACCGAGCCGTTTTTTGCGGACGAAAGGATTCTCGACATTGCGACGTGCACGGACCCAGCCGACGCGTCCACGTGCGGGGCATTCGCGAACAACATCATCCCGCAGGGCCGCATCTCGCCGATCGCCAAGAACGTGATCAACTTCTGGCCGTTGCCGAACTTTGGCAATCCGCAATTCGACGGCAGGAACAACTACTCCGCTACCACCAAAAACGACCTTGACGACGCCCAGGTCTTCATCCGGAACGACTGGAACATCAACGACAAGAACAGGATGTTCGGACGCTATGGCTTTCAGGACGTCACCCCGGCGAGCGTCAATGTCCTGGCCACGGTCGACCCCCGCTTCACGAACTTCAATCCCAAGCGCCAGCAGAACGCCACGCTTACGTGGACGCACTTCCTCACCAACACGGCTCTCAATGAGCTGCGAGTCTCCTACAACCGCGACGTCTTCAACCGCGCGACCGGCTTCACGGACACCGGCTGGAGTAACCTGACGGAGTTAGGGATCCCAGGCCAGACCGAGGACCCGCACGATGCCGCCCCTACCGGCATCAGCGTCACCGGCTGTTGCGGCTTCGGCGCATCGGAGGTCAACAACATCTGGGACGAGTCGCGCATGGTCGCCGATCACGTCTCGTTCATCAAGGGTGACCACAACGTCAAGATGGGCATGGAGTTAAACTTCGTGCGCACCGCTCGCCGCACGATCCGCTTCACCAACGGCAGTTTTTCGTTCAACGGCGTGCACTCCGGTGTGGGGTTCGCCGACTTTCTGCTGGACCACCCGCAGCTCATTCGTCTGGGAAACATCCCCGGCGAGTCTTCCGGAACCTTTCCGGACATGTATTATTGGCGCTTTCACCCCTATATCCAGGACGAATGGAAACTCACGCCGAACCTCACCTTGAACATCGGGGTTCGCTGGGAGTACAACTCGCCGTTCCGGGATCATCGAGGCGAATCGCGGAACTTGGACCTAGGTACGGGGCAGTTGTTCCCGGCGCCGGGCATGACGGCTGACCTGAACACGGTCGGCAAGAACAACTGGGCGCCTCGTTTCGGCATCGCCTGGCGGCCGTTCGGTGGAACCGATTTCGTCGTCCGGACCGGCTACGGGATCTTCTACAACGTCAACATGATCAACAACTTCGTCCCGATCCTGGCGGCCAACCCGCCGGGGTCGCTGCGCATCGAGGAGACCAGCCTAGCGCGGAGACCGATTATCACGATGGCGACTGCCGACCAGGCGCAAAGCTTAATCGCTGTATCGAGCGTCAGCGGCGCGGCGACGGACCACACCATCGGGTTCGTCCAGCAGTGGAACTTCAACATCCAGAAGTCGTTGCCATGGGATTTGGTGGCCGAGGTCGGCTACAGCGGTTCGAAGTCAGATCACTTCGACATGCCGGCCGAGTACAACGCCTTCCTGCTGCCTACCATCGGCACCGCCAACCCGATTCGCCGCTACCAGAACCTCTCGAGCGTCGAGATCCACGACAACGCCGCTTCGGGCAACTACCACGCGCTGCTGACGAAACTCGAGAGGCGGTTCAGCGGTGGGCTGACCTTCCTGCAGACCTACACCTGGGCCTATGCGATGTTCGACTTCCGTGCCTGCTGCGGCGCTGAGCGGCCCAACAATCCGCACGATCGCCGGACGGCCGCGCGCGGCCGAGCTGATTTCGATATCACCCACCGAACGACGACTGCTTTCCTGTGGGAGCTGCCCTTTGGCAGGAGCATGACGGGTGCCGCCAAGCACATCGTCGGCGGCTGGCAGGTCAACGGCGTCTTGGTCCTGGCCACCGGCTTGCCGATTCATCCAACCCAGGGGCGAACCGATCCGACGCCCGGCGACGGCTGCCCGCGCTGTAGTCGCCGGCCCAACCGCATCGCCGACGGCAACCTGTCCGGCAGCCAGCGGACACTGGACCGCTGGTTCGACACGGACGCCTTCGTCTTTGCGAGTCCGACGAACCAGAAACTACTGGGTCTCGGTCTTTACGGGAACTCGGGAAGGAGCATTCTCGAGGAACCCGGACGGACGAGCCTGGACTTCTCGATCTTCAAGAACTTCCTGATCACGGAGCGTCATACAATCCAGTTCCGCTGGGAGATGTACAACGCGACGAACACGCCACCGTTCCGGACTCCGACGACGAACATCCAGTCCGGGAACTTCGGCCGCGTCACGAGGGCCCTATCAGGCCGCGAAATGCAGCTCGGCTTGCGGTGGCAGTTCTAAGCCCCCAATTCGATTGACCTAAACTCAAACCCGCCGGGCGTTCCGCAAGATTTCGCGGGCGTCCGGCGTTCCTGCCTTAGCTATGCTGTGGCTGCATGGGCCCAGAGTCTTCTTGCGAGGTCGCGGATGGCGGATAGAGAGACAAACGGGATGAATCCTTGGCACTGGACGCGGCGCGGCTTGATCGCCGCTCTCAGCGGTCTGGCCACGACAGCAAGCGCCGCCGCGTCGAAATTGCAGGACCCCTCGAAACCTTGGGGGCACGACAGTATTTACACGAGACTGTTCGGTATGCGCCCTTTCCTGAGTTGCCGTGCGCACACAACGGTCGTGGGCGGCTCGCGCATGCCCGCGGAGGTCCTTCGGGCGATGGCCGAGGCCAACGACTACTTTGTGGACATGCACGAGTTGAACAAGGCCGCGGGCGATCGGATCGCCGAGGTGACCGGCGCCGAAGCCGGGCTGGTGACGGCAGGTTCGTTTTCGGCGATGGTGCTCGCCTCGGCCGCTTGCCTGAGCGGCACCGATCCGGAGAAAATCAACGCTCTGCCCCATCCAACATGGAAGAAACGCGAATGCCTCATACACAAAGGCCATCGCCTCGTCTACGACCGCGCCTTTCGCGCGGGCGGCGCGACCATTGTCGAGGCGGAGAGCACCGAGGAACTCATCGGCAAGATCACCGGCCGGACCGCGTTCATCGCCGTTCTGGCCAGTGTCGAGAGACGGTCGAACCGGGCCCGCGCTCTGCCGATGCCCGCGGAACTGGTGGCCATCGGGAAGAGACACGGCGTTCCGGTCGTGATCGACGCCGCTTCGGAACTCCCGCCGGCCGGCAGCCTCACCCGCTACGTCAAGATGGGCGCCGACCTGGTGGTCATTAGCGGCGGCAAGGGACTTCGCGGACCGCAGTCGACCGGCATCCTCGCCGGACGCAAGGATCTGATCGCGGCCGCCACGCTCAATCATTCCCCCAACACCTCGATCGGCCGGGGCATGAAGGTCGGCAAGGAAGAGATCGTTGGCCTGATCGTCGCTCTGAATCGCTATGGGGAACTGGATCACCGGGCGGTTTTTGAAACTTGGAACAAAAAGGCGCAATGGGTCGCGGGTCAGTTGCACGGCCTGGCCGGATTACAAGTCACCTACCGCGTGAACGCCTACGGCTTCGGCGAAGTGCGCTTCGAGTGGGACCAGAAGATCATCCCGCTGACGCCTGACCAGGTCCGGGAGAAGCTCAAGGCCGGGGAACCCCGGATCGTCTATTACGACGACGACCGGGGCGGCACGATTCAAACGCGCACGATGCGCGACGGCGAGGAGATTTTCGCCGTTCGCCGTTTGCGGGAGTTCTTTCGCGCGGAGGTGCGGGCCTAACAGCCAAAGCCGGCCGCTCGGAGTACCATCGGGATCCATTCCCCAAGACGAGAACACTTCCAAGAGACACCAGCGAGGCTGATATGCAAAACCAGAGAGTTCACTCACCCAGCGCGCCTCTGTTTCAACTTACGCGGCGCAGCCTGATCGCGGCCTTGAGCGGCATCGCCTCGGCCTGTGGCACCGCCGCCTCGCGGCTGGAGGAAGGCGCCCAACCCTGGGGCCACGACAGTATTTACACACGCTGGCTCGATCTGCGCCCCTTCCTCAGTGGTCAGGGTCACAACACGGTCATCGGCGGCTCGCGCATGCCGGCCGAGGTCATGCGGGCGATGGTTGAGGCGAGCGACTACTTCGTGGACCTGCACGCGCTCAACAAGGCCGCCGGCGATTACGTCGCCTCGGTGATGGAAGCCGAAGCCGCGCTTGTCAGCGCTGGATCTTTTTCCGCGATGCTTCTCGGCGCCGCCGGTTGCCTGACCGGAACCGATCCGGAGAGGATCGAAGCTCTGCCTCATCCCACCTGGGAGAAGGTCGAATGTCTGACACAGACCCAGCACCGCTTCAACTACGATCGCGCCTATCGGGCCGCTGGCATGAAAATCGTCGAGGCTGACACGAAGCAGGGGCTGATCGGCAAGATCAGCGAGAAGACCGCCATGATCTCGGTGCTGGCGCGGGTCTACCGGCAGAAGAACAACCCTCCGGGCACGCTCATGCCCGAGGAACTGATCGAAATCGGCAAGAAGCACGGTGTTCCGGTACTCGTGGACGCCGCCTCGGAGCTGCCGCCGGCTGACATCATGACCCGCTACACCAAGGCCGGAGCGGACTTAGTCGTCATCAGCGGCGGCAAGGGTCTGCGCGGGCCGCAGTCCTCGGGGATTCTCGCGGGCCGCCGCGACTTGATCGAAGCGGCGACGCTCAACCACTCGCCCTACAAAGCCGTCGGCAGGGGCATGAAAGTCGGCAAGGAAGAAATCATGGGCCTGGTGGCCGCCGTTCGCCGTTACGCGGCTCTCGATCACGACGCGGTCGCCGAGGGCTGGAACAAGAAGGCTCAGTACATCGCCGATGAACTCAACAAGGTTCCCAGCATGAAGGCCGAATGCAAGGGCAACACGCAAGGCTACAACAATGTGTCTTTCCGTTGGGACAAGGTCGTGATACCCTGGTCGGCCGGCGAGTTGTCGAAAGAGCTGCGCGCCGGCGAGCCGCGAATTCTCATCGGCGGCGGCGGCGACCAGCCCAGTTCCGGACTCACGACGCAGTGCATGCGTGACGGCGACGAAATCTTCGCCGTGCGCGGGATCGTCAAGCTGCTGCTCTCACGCCTCAAGAGCTAGATCGCGGACTTCTGCGAAAGCCCCGCGCGCTTCTACCAGGGTTTCGGCCGTTTCGTGAAACGGCGTCCTTGCTCGACGATCGCCCGGCTGCTGGCGGCGCCGATCATCACGCCTTCGCGCAAGCGGTCCTCCACGTTGTACTCCTTGACCACATCCAGGAAAGCAATGCCAGCCGCCTTGCACGAAGCCAGCACGCGTGCTCTCGCCTTTTGCAACTCTTCCGGGTAGGGCGGGTCGTGCAGTTCAGGATAGCCGAACGACAGCCCCATGTCGCCCGGACCCCACTCCGCATAGGAGATGCCTGAGACCTTGGTTGTCTGTTCGGAGACTTCGAGCGCGAAGCGGTCCTCGATCTTCAGGCCCAGCATCAGCTCACCCTCGGGGCTGAGCTTCCAGGGGTCGGCCTTCCTAATATAGTCGCCCGGCGAGAGGCCCCAGATGCGCGAGGCGTTGAGCTGTCCGCCATTGCCGCGCATTCCTTCGCCAAGCTCGCCCGGACCCACATGGTCCCGGCGATGAGCGAACCTCGTGGCCTCGACAAATGCCCGCACCGCCGCTACGCTCCGTGCGTGGTTCAGCGTCACGCCATGAACGCCGGTGGCCAGCACCTGCTGGATCACCCAGTGATTCGCGCGCACCGTCGCTTCGTCGTATCCCCCGATCGGCAGCACCACTTGCACGGCGGGCGTGCGGTGTCCGGTGGTGGTGGGTCCGCCAACGACCAGGCCGGCCATGAACCCGCGCAGCTCGGTCACGTCGTAGGCGCCAAATTCCATCTCATAGATGATGAAGTCGGCCCAGGTTTTCGCCAGCGCCAAGCCTTCCTTGTATCCACCCTGGCTGCCTCCGCGTCCTTCGGTGAAATAATAAACCGGCTGGCCCTGCTCGAGCAGTTCGATCGCCCGGTTGACGCGTTGGGCCTTCGGCGCCGAGTGCGCGCCGCCGGGCACGCTCCATCCATAGACAATCACAGCAACGGGAATAAGCCAAAACAATCTTTTCATGGGAACCTCTCGCGAGCCAGCACAGTCAGGACAAGACAACTAGAGTAGCGAAAAAATACCCAGCGTGCGCCGGACCGCGGAGAGACTCACCCGCCCGCCCGGATTTTCTGGCAGAATCGAAGAACGCATGCGACGAGTTCTTCTCTCCCTGGCCATCCTCGCCGGCTTCGCCGTCCTGCCCTGGGCGCAGCGGAAGCCAGAAGCGCCCTATCGTCCGTCCGCCGCCGAACGACGGCAACTTCAGTCCGCCAGCGCCGAACTCGCCGCAAGCATCGCCAAGTTGCGGGCAAAAGGCGTCTCCCCGGACCTCCTCGCCGAGGTCGAGATCCATCACAAGGCGGCGGAATGGATTCTCCGCTATCAAGAAGAGTTCTACCGCCGCCAGTACGTCCAGTATGCCTTGGACGCCCTAGCCATTGGCGCGGAGCGCGCTCGTTTGCTTGCGGCGGGCAGTCATCCATGGACGGCCCAAACGGGGCGCCTCGTCCGCGCCTACCGTTCGCGGGTCGACGGCAGCACGCAGCCCTACGCGCTGGTCATTCCCGATTCTTATGACGGCTCCAAGCCCGTGCGTCTCGACGTCGTGCTTCATGGACGCAATGGCCGCCTCAACGAGGCCTGGTTCATCGCCACCCATGAGTCGGACGATGCCGTCCCGGCATTGCGGAACTTCATCCAGCTCGAGGTTTTCGGCCGCACGAACAACGCCTATCGCTGGTCGGGCGAAACCGATGTTCACGAAGCGATCGCGGCCGTCCGGGCCGCTTACAACATCGATCCCGATCGCGTCGTTCTGCGAGGTTTTTCGATGGGCGGCGCCGGCGCCTGGCACTTGGGCCTGCACTATCCCGATCGCTGGGCGGCGATCGAGGCGGGCGCCGGTTTCACCGAAACCATTCGCTACGCGAAGTTGCCAAACCTGCCCGCGCATCAGCGAGACGCCCTGCATATCTACGACGCGGCCGATTATGCGCTCAACGCCGTGAACCTTGCCGTGGTGGGCTACGGCGGCGAGGACGACGCTCAGCTCCAGGCCGCCGTCAACATTCGCGAAGCGCTGAGAGGCGAAGGTTTTCGCTTCGACCCCGACGGCCTCAACTGGAAGACGGCCGATCTGCGCGCTCTATTTCTGGTCGGCCCCAAGACCGGGCACAAGTTTCATCCCGCAAGTAAGGCCGCCTCGAACCGCTTTATTGATGAGGCCGTCGGGCGGGGCCGCCGCGCGCCCGATCACATCCGTTTCGTTACCTACACGACCCGCTACCCGAAATGTTTCTGGGTGACCATCGACGGCTTGAAAAAACACTACCGGCGGGCCGAGGTTGACGCCGTTCGAAAGCTCAGCGGCGGGCTGGCGGCGAAGGTAACCGCAAAGACCAAGAATGTCCGGCGGCTCATTCTCAGCGATCTTTTGGAAGACGCCGAAGTGAGTCTCGATGGACAAATCATCGGAGCTCCCGCCGAACTGCTGGGCAGCCCCGTCGCGCTGGTTTTCGAGAAAACCGCCGGCCGCTGGCGCGCTCTGGGTCCGCCCGATGAGGTGCCCGAAACCGGGCTGCGCAAGAAGCCCGGTCTGCAGGGGCCGATCGATGATGCTTTTCGGGACGCGTTTCTGGCCGTCCGGCCAACCGGCCAGCCGCTCAATGAAGCGCCCCACGACGAGGCGCTCGCGATCGCGGATCTCTTCGCGAAGGAATATCCCAAGTGGCTGCGCGCCGATGTTCCCGCCAGGCAAGACAGCCAGGTAACCCCCGCCGACATCGACAGCCGCCATCTGGTGCTCTTTGGCGATCCAGGCAGCAATAGCGTCTTGGCCCAAATCGCTTCGCGGTTGCCGATCCGCTGGAACCGGGAAAGCATCACCGTCGGTGAGCGGCATTACAGCGCCGATCAGCACCTGCTGGTGATGATCTATCCCAACCCGCTCAACCCAGAGCGTTACGTCGTCATCAACAGCGGACACAC
Source organism: Bryobacterales bacterium (assembly GCA_965238045.1). GTDB lineage: Bacteria > Acidobacteriota > Terriglobia > Bryobacterales > UBA6623 > CBDEGU01. Next base: position 210,931 of record CBDEGU010000011.1, read on the forward strand.
CTTCCACGAGGCCGAGTTTCGGGGCACCAACGCTTATCTCTTTCCGCGTCTGGGCGACTTCGCTATTCTCCGTCTGCCGGAGACCGGCGGAGAGCCGGAAACCGTGCAGGCCGGATTCTTCGACGAGGACTGGAAGTTGCCCGCTCAGTAGAAGGCGCCCCGTCTTGTGCCGGAACCCCATCCTGTGCCTTAACGTAGTAACCTGGTATCTTCTCGCAACCCGCCAGACCAGGAGCCGGACCCATGAACCTCGAAGCCCGTTTGCAGGAACCGATCACACGCTGGAATCTGCTCGACAGTAAGTTCTATCAAGCTTGGAGCGAAGGTACGCTGCCCGTCGAGGCCCTGCGAACCTATGCCGCCGAATATGGCGCCTTCATCTCTCTGGTCCCCGATGGATGGCAGCGCCATGGCGACACCGAGACCGCCGCGGTTGAGCGCGATCACATCGGCATGTGGAACGACTTCGCCGGAGCGCTCGGCACCCGTATCGGAAGCGCGCAAACCTCGGCCGTGCAGGATCTGATCAAAACGGCTCGCTCGCTGTTCGCCGAACCGGCCTCTTCGCTCGGCGCTCTCTACGCTTTCGAGGCGCAGCAGCCCCATACCGCCCGCACCAAGCTCGAGGGCCTTCGAGCCCATTACGACCTGGCACCGGCGGCGCAGACCTATTTCGCGGTCCATGCCGATGACGAGGACGAACCGCGCATGCTTCTCGATCGCATGTCGCATCTTGCGCCCGAAGATCAGCAGACCGCCATCAACGCCTGCGAGCAGACCTGCCGCGCCCTGCGCGCCGCGCTCGACGGCTTGTATGACGAGCACGTTGCGAGCTGCGTCAACTAAGCGGCGCTTGCGCCGTTTCCGTTAGGCGCGAACCTTTCAAACAGGGGCGGCTCTCTTGAGATCGCCCCGGTCAGCTTCCGCTCAAGGCAACCCATGCCCACTTTCCATACCGCTGAACTCACCTCGGCGGCGCGTTCCATCTTCACCGCCGCCGGGGCGCGCGACGATGACGCCCAAATCGTGGCCAGCGCCCTGGTCGAGGCCAATCTCGCCGGTCACGACTCCCACGGCGTGATGCGCATCCCGAGCTATGTCCGCTGGATGGAAAAGAAGCTCATCAATCTCTCCGCCGAGTTCAAAATCGTCATCGACGCCGAGGCGCTGGCCGTTGTCGACGGTGACTGGGGATTTGGCCAGGTCATGGGACGCAAGGCCATGGAGCTGGGCATCGAGAAAGCCTCGAAGGCAGGAGCGGCGACCATTTCGGCCCGCAACTGCGCCCATATCGGCCGTGTCGGCGACTACCCCATCATGGCGGCCGAGGCGGGCATGGTCTCGATCATGTTCGTCAATACGCACGGGGCCGGCCGCCTGGTCGCGCCCTTTGGCGGCATCGAGCGGCGCTTGTCCGCCAACCCCATCGCCGTTGGCATTCCGCGCCCCGAAGGCGGACCGATCGTGGTCGATGTCTCGACCTGCGTCCTCGCCGAGGGCAAGCTGCGCAACTTTCGCACCGCCGGCGAGCCGGTGCCGGAAGGCGCTATCATTGACGCCAAGGGCCGTCCCACAACCGACGCCAACGATTTCTACGGACCGCCCAAAGGGGCCATCCTGCCCGTGGGCGCGCACAAGGGATTCGCTCTCGGGCTGGCGGCCGACATCTTGGCCGGCGCTCTCTCGGGCGCGGGTTGCGCCCGGCCTGGTGCCGAACGCATCGGCAATTCTTTTCTCGTTACGATCATCGACATCAGCCGCTTCCGCGACCGCTCCGATTTTGACCGCGACGTGCTCAACCTCGTCGGCTTCGTCAAGAGCAGCAAGCTCGCCGGCGGTTTTTCGGAAATTCTCGTGGCCGGCGAACCCGAGGCGCGCACCAAAGAGCAGCGCGAGAGAGATGGCGTCACGGTCCATCCCGACACCTGGCAAAACATCGTCAGCACTGGCAAGAAGTACGGTGTCAATCTCTCGGCCATAGGCTCGTAGCACGGGCTGCTAGAGCATTTTCAGGAATGACATAGACAACCCATGAGGGCTGCTAGATCGCTACCAAGAACGGCTGTAGCCCCAAATCACCCCCAAACCGAGCCGCGCACGTCAGTAAGCGGTCCCGCCACAAAACCACGACCATAGCCCCAGCCAGAAATCACAGGGAAAGTCAGCCACCGGCCACGACTTTCTCAATGGCCCCGCATCGGCGCTTCCGCCACGGCGAAGGCATCTTCGGATACGGGCTATACCGTCGCTGAAAATGCTCTAGCCGCTCGATCCCCGCCAGTCTCCCGCGTGCCCTCCTGGATCTCCCCGCCGACCGGCAGCGCCCGGCAGCCCTTCACGGAAACGCTCAGGTCTTGGCAACAGCCCCAGCACTGTCTACAATTGAAAGGCCCGTCTTCACGAAATGGACAATCTCGAACAAATTCTAAATGGTTTCCTCGAATTCATCCAAAGCCTCCCGGGTATGATGGGCGATCTTTGGAAATGGATCGGCGACAACGGCGCCGCCATCGGTGTTGTGTTCGGATTCCTAACCCTGCTCTTTGGGCTCCCTCGAATCAAGCGTTGGCTAAAGGGCGAACCAAAGCCACCAGATCCCGTTCAGCCCGGCGCCCACCGCGACCGTACGGCTATGCTGACCAAAATCCGCACAAAATGGGTCAAGCCATGGCTTGAAAGAGATCTTTACCAGCAGGCCCGCCTCGAACTTCAATTAACCGGGCGCGAAGACGCCGTCCAGATCCGCCTTCGCTCTTACTCCCAAACCGGCGGGGACCCCGGCCCTGAGATCCCCCGTGACAAGGCGTTCGAAGAGATTTTCGACGATGCCTCCGGGCAACTGCTGATCCTCGGCGAGCCGGGAACCGGCAAGTCGACCAAGCTGGTCGAGCTGGCGCGGGCCCTGCTCGATCGCGCTGGAGCCGATGCCTCCAAGCCCATCCCGGTGATCCTCAACCTTTCTTCCTGGACGAAAAAGCAGGCGGCGCTGGGCGAATGGATTCAGTCCGAGCTGGTGCGTCTGTACGGTGTCTCGCGCCCCCGCGCCCGGCAATGGGTCGAGGGCGAGAATGTCGTGCCCTTGCTCGACGGGCTGGACGAGGTGGCCGCCGAACAGCAGGGGGCCTGTGTCGATGCCATCAACACTTACCGCCGCGATCGCGGGCTGCCACCCATGGCTGTCTGTTGCCGCTTGGAGCAATACCGCAAGCTCCCGGCGCCCCTCGACCTCGCCGGCGCCGTCGAGGTCGAACCTCTGCGGCGGGATGAGGTGGAGAGCTACCTCAAAAAGCACGGTCCCAAGGTGCGCCGCGTCCGCCAGGCGCTGCGGGACGATCCGGAACTTTGGGACCTGATGGCTACGCCTCTGATGTTGACGGTCCTGTTCCTGGCCTCGGAAGTCGAAGGGAAGGAGGCGCGGAGCGAGCCGGATCCGCGCCGGCGGCTCTATCTCCGGTTTGTCCGCAAGATGTTCGGCGGGCCCAGGCCCAGGCGGTTCGCTGAGGGAAAAGCGCTGCGCTGGCTTGGCTGGCTCGCTGCTCAGTTGGTCAACCGTGACCAGATCCCATTCGCGCTGGAAGATCTGGATTTGGAGTGGCTGCCCTCGCGGCGCGCCGGGCGCGCCGCATCGGTGATTTTCAGGCTGTTCGGCGGGCTGGACGCCATTCTGCGGCCTGCCGCGGTGAGCGAGCGTAGCGCCGCGAACGAAGGCACGTCTCGCTCGCTTCGCTACGCGCTGCGCATCAGCTCCGCCGGAGTCGTGTTGGCAATCGCGGTGGCGTGGCTCTTATCCGTGCTGCACGGTGGTTTCGAGGGCGCTATGTCCAGCACGGTCGAAGCTGCCACCGCGACTGCCCCAGCTTGGGTGGCCTGGCTCAGCATCTGGCTTGCCTTGGAGAAAGGCGGCTTCTTCTTTCTGAGCCACTGGGCCGTGCGCGCTCAGCTCCAGCGACTCGACCTGGCCCCGCGCCCCTACGTCAAGTTTCTCGACGAAGCCGCCGCCATGCTGTTCCTGCGAAAGACAGGCGGGACCTATCAGTTCTTCCACGTTACCTTCCGCGACTTTGTCGCCGAAACCTACGGCGCCGAGTGGCTGGCAAAAGACCGCCGTCCGCCTCCGCCCAAACAGGCCGCCACCGCGTGAAGCGGCCCCGGCCAGCTTGGCAACTAGCCACAAGTTGGGGTGGCAGTTCAGACGACAGTACTTTCAACACACAACAAGTAGTACTACAGTGCCATTGACAGCACGGGACTTATATCGGATTCTTGACGAATGTATTCGAAAAGATTGGTCGAGGCGAGATCCCAGTAGTGACCGTGAACGACTCACATGATATCCATGCCGGGAAAGGCACCGACGCTTCGGATGGAACCGAGCGCCGCAGGCACGATCGCACCAAGCTTTCGGCCGACACCGGGTTGGTGATTGCTCTTCCCGACGGTTCCGAGCGCGTGGAAAAGGCCCGGGCGGTGGACGTAAGCGAATTCGGAATGGGCGTGGAAACGCCAGTGGAACTGCCCGTCGATGCCAGTATTACCATATCGAGTCTGTTTCCTAGCGGCGGTTCCAAAGGCTTGAGAAACAAGAAAGCTCACGTCGTCTACAGCCGGAAGACGGCCAACGGGAACTTTCGCGGCGGCTTGGCTTTCGACGTCATCAAAACCAAGGAACCGCCCAAGACGCCCGGGCGCGCGCTCGACAGCACATTCGTGGATCACTACGAGGCACTGCAGCTCAATGTCAATGCCGGCATGGAAACGATTCAGCGCGTCTACCGCCTGCTCGCCGCACGTTATCACCCAGACAATGTCAAGAGCGGAAATGAGGAGTCTTTCCGCGCCGTCCTCAACGCCTACCGCGTGTTGAGCGACCCGGAGCAGCGCGCAGCCTATGACGCCACCCACGCGACGCAGCACGAGGCGCGCTGGCAGATTTTCTCCGGCGAGCAGAACGCCGGCCTTGAGAAAAGAATTCGGATGGGCATCTTGTCGGCCCTGTTTAGAGTTCGATCGGCCAACAACGACAGTCCCAGAATGTCGAACCGCGAACTCGAACGCCTGCTGGGCTGCCCTCGGGAGCACCTTCAGTTCGGTATTTGGTATCTCCGGGGAAAGCGTTACATCGAGCGCGCCGATAACGGAAGCGTTTCCATCACTCCCGAAGGAGTGGATATCCTCGAGGAATCAGCGGAAATCACGCCGCAAGGAACGCTCAAACTGCTCGGCGGCGTTGTTTCCGGTGAGTCCGCATAGTCCGCGCTTCTGATCCGCCCTTCGCCAAAACTCCATGGCCGCTCGAAAGGCAGGACCGCTTTTCTCATCACGTGGCAAGGCGGTGAGAAATGCGGGGGGTGCCGCTGATCCGCGGTGATTCGCTAGGATGAAATTGTTGGAGCCATGGGCGTGAGTGAAGCACTACTGGTGATGAAGTTCGGCGGGACCAGCGTGGGCTCCGCCGAGCGTATCGAACAAAGCGCGCGCTTGATCGCGGCCGCGGCGGCCCAGCGGCCGGTGGTCACGGTCGTCTCGGCGATGGCCAAGGTGACCGATCTGTTGCTCGACACCATGCGGGCGGCCGGGGCGGGCGAGCAGGCCGCGATGGATTCCAGCCTGACGAGCCTGCGGCGGCACCATGAAGATACCTGCCGCGCCCTGTTGCCCGCCCCGGAGCAGGGCGCGGTCCTCGATGAGATGGCCCGCCTCATGGATGCTTTTGAGCGCATCGCCAGAGGCATGCTCTTGCTGCGCGAACGGCCGGCGCGCTCGGTGGACGAAGCGGTCACGACGGGCGAAAAACTCTGCGCGTGTCTCTGCGCCGCCCTGCTGCGATCGAAGGGAGTGGACGCCGAAGCCGTCGATGGCGCCGAGGTCATCGTCACCACCGGCCAGTTCGGCGACGCCGCGCCGCTCATGGACGAGACTCGGGAGAAGGCCAGGAGTCGCCTCTTGCCCATGCTCGACCGGAAACGCGTCCCGATTGTCACCGGCTTCAACGGCGCCTGCTCCGATGGGCGGCCAACGACTTTGGGGCGTGGTGGCTCGGATTTCTCGGCCTCGCTGCTGGCCTCGGTCCTTGATGCCGCCGAACTTTGGATCTGGACCGATGTCGATGGTATTCTCTCGGCCGACCCTCGGGTTGTGCGGGACGCCCGCGTGCTCGGCGAGGTGACGTATAACGAGGCGGCGGAACTAGCCTATAACGGCGCGCGGGTGCTGCATCCGCGAACGCTTGTTCCGCTGGTCGAAAAACAGATACCGGTGTGGGTAAGAAATAGTTTCCGGCCGGAGATTTCCGGTACCCGGATTGTTCCCCGGATTCGTAACGGGCGCGGCGCGCGGGCCATAACCTCGCTGGCGAACGTGGCCCTGATTTCGATCGAGGCGGCCAGCGTGTCGATGTCCGGCGCGCAACTCATGGCCAGGGCGCTCGAGGCCGCCGCGCGGACCAAGACCGAGGTGTTGCTGCTAACGCGGTCGAGCTTCCGGCAGAATTTCTGCATGCTTGTCCGCGCCGGGGAAGTGGACGCCGTGCTGGAGAGTCTCCGCGAGGATCTGGCGCTCGAGCTGGCGCACGGTTACGTGCACCCGATGGAAGTGGACCAAAGCGTGGGCCTGCTGGCGGTCGTGGGCGAGGGCATGCGGGGCACGCCCGGGCTGGCCGGTCAGATCTTCGGCGCCTTGTCTCGCAAGCGCGTCAACATCATCGCCATTGCGCAGGGATCGAGCGAATCGACGATCGCGATTGTCGTCAAACAGGACTCGCTTGACGAAGCCGTCGTTGCGCTGCATGCCGAGTGCAAGCTCGGTGAGCGTTCGCCGGTCCCTGTCTGAGCGCGAAAATCCCGCGGCACATCCGAGGAGGCAGATCATGCATCGACGAAAGTTTCTTGGCACGGGACTTGCCGGGGGCGCCCTGGCCAGCGGGGCGGCGGCCGCTCCCCAGGCGCCTCACAAATGGGGAACGGAAAAAGAAGCCTGGATTGAACGTCCTGCAGCGGGCCGGCCGCACGAGGGGAAGATGATGGCGGTCATCCAGCCCCATTCCGACGACGTGCCGCTCTTCGCGGCGGGCGCCGTGCTCAAGCTCATCGGCGAAGGATACAAGGGCATCTTGATCCGTGTCACCAACGACGATCATGCCGGACGAGGCCGTACGCCGGGGGAAGTCATCACCAACAACGAGCAGGACAATTTTGAGATTGCGCGCCTCATGGGACTGGGCAAGGTATTCGATCTGGGTTATCAGAATCACCGGCTCGACGACGCCCATCCGATTGAGCTGCGAGCCCGGCTGATTTTTATTTTCCGCGCTCTCAAAGTAGACACCGTCGTCTGTTATGACCCTTGGGGACATTACGAAGAGAACCCCGACCACTACATCACCGCGCGGGCCGTCGAGGCGGCTTGCTGGATGGCCGGAGGCGCCAGGGATTTCCCCGAGCACCGCGAGGCCGGAGTCATGCCGCACGGCGTGCGTGAGAAATACTACTTCGCTCGCGGCCCGCAGTTGGTCAATCGCATCGTGGATATCAGCGGGGTGATCGATCGCAAAGTCGCGGTCAATGTCGCCAACGACACCCAGGGCCCGGCCGGAGTCAATGGCTCGCGGCTTCGCCAGAGGCTGGCCGAGCAGGGCAAGAAGCTCCCGCTCCTGGGCGATGACGACGATACGGCCAATCGGCGCTACGTCAAAGAGTTTGTTCTCGCCAATGACCGCTCGCTCGGCGAGCAGCACGGACTAGAATACGCCGAGGCGTTCCACTATATCGGACCCCCATCAACGAACAAGCTCAACGACTACATCGCCACCAATAGCGTGCCGCTCTAGGCCCGCATTTCTCAGCGTGCGCTCCCCTCCTCAGGCGGCGAGAAATGTCGGCTAGGTTGACAATCGCGAGCGCATTGCGGAGGTGCCGGGGGTGAGCGGGCAGAAATCTGCTCCGGAACCTGCTCAGTAGTCTGCTCCGGGGTTTCACCGAGCACCCTAGATCGTGAGAGGCGGCGGGCGTTGACCATCCGTTCGTCCTGGATCGGTTGTAACCCTCGTATATCGAATAAGTTTCAGAGAGTTGGAACAGGTATCGTGTCGTTGCATCGATCTGCACATAGTACAACAGTACTGTAAAAACAAATCCTACACAGAAACTAGCTGGTACCACAGGACTACTCGAGTACCGGTACTACATACAAGAAAAATGCGGCGATATTGAACGTTTCCTCTCATTTCGATGTCGCGGGGACTGGAGGATAATCTAACGCATAGGCAACTCCCTCGCCAGGCAACTCGAGTGGAGAGTCAGCGGCGATGACCTTGGCGGAATCCTAGGGACTCCCGATGTCGTGGAAGGTTTCTTGGCCGAAAAGAGTTCTAGCGAGGCGAAGCGCGTGAGAGGCCCGTCGGTACGAGGCGCGCGGAGCGGCGAGCCGCTCGAAGGGATCGATCCGTTCATGGAGAGATAGCCTGCCTGCGGCAAGCCCCTGAGCGTGAGAGGAAGCCGGGCGAGCAGAGAACAGAGACGGAGCCTTTATGGGTAACCAGTCCAGCGAACTAGTGATGCCGCCTTCGAAGATCCGGCCCATGACCGAGACCCGGCTCTTGCGCGACGCGGTGGTCGAATTCCAGGCGGGCAACAAGGGCGGCGCGCGCGCGCTGCTCGACGAGGCGCTGGAGATCAATCCCAACAACGAGCTTGTATGGCTCTGCAAAGCTTCCCTCGCCGAAACTTCTCGCGAAGTGATCGAGCACCTCGAGCAGGTGCTTCGAATCGACCCGGGGCACGAGAAAGCGCTCTCATGGCTGGCTGGTCTCAGAGACGGGCAGGGCTTTCCGGAGGCCGGGGACGGCGAATGTCCGCTCTGTGGGATGGAACGGAACGGGGAGTCCGGCCGTTGTCCGCAATGCCGGGCGGTCACCGATCTCAAAGATCCCGATGCCTTTGCCGGCAACAAGGCTGTGCGGCGGAGCCTTCTCGAACAGGCCAGGGGCCGTTTCGAGGCGGCGCTGAAAGAAGGTCCCAACTATGACGCCCACTACAACTTGGCTCTGATCTACTTGAACCTCTGTCAGTCCACCCAAGCCATAGCCCATCTGGAGGCGGCCAAGCGGCTGCGGCCTGGCAACCCCCTGATCGCCGAGGCCATTGGGGTTCTGCGCGGGCGGCCTCTAATTCTGGTTGTGGACAATTCGGTGACCATTCGCAAGACGCTGGGTTCCATCCTCGAACGGAACCGCTATCGCACCATCAGCGCCGGCGACGGACTCGAGGCGCTCTCGCTGCTGCGCGAGGAAACCCCAAATCTCATCTTGCTCGACGTCATGATGCCTCGCATGAACGGGTATCAAGTATGCAAGAGGATCAGGCGCAATCAGAATACGAAGCGCATTCCAGTTCTCATGATCTCGGCGAACTTCGCCGGCAAGATGCGCGGCCGGATGGCTGGAGCGACCGGCTATATCCCAAGACCCTTCAAGGCCAAGACGATTCTTGGCGTCATTGAAAAGCATCTCCCGGCGCCGGTCAACGGCAACGGGAGCGCAGCGGCCCTCTGAACCCGGAATGGCGGTTCTCTCGCGTGCTTGCCTCGTCAGGTAGCGAGAAGGGCGGGCGGGATTCGGGCGGCTGCGGCCCTGAAATTGCCGCCCGATCCGGTGCCCGGCGGCGAGGAACCGGTCCCTGTCACGGGCGGCGCAAATCTTGCCGCTGAGGCGCCACTGGGACGGTCCTTTCGTCCGAACCTTGGAGCTGGGAACACAGGGTGCTAGAGCATTTTCATGAATGAAACAGGCAACCCATGGGGGCTGCTCAGCATCGGCGCTTCCGCCACGGCGAAGGCATCTTCGGATACGGGCTCCCTCATCATTGAAAATGCTCTAGATCGCTTCCTAGACTGAGTCGCGACATTTTCAAACCGGCAAACACAACGGCGCAGCCCCAAATCAACCCCCAAACCGAGCCGCGCACGTCAGTAAGCGGTCCGGCCACACCACCACTGACCACAGCCCCAGCAAGAAATCACCGGCAAAGCCAGCCACCGACCACGACTTACGGTACTCCATCACCCAACATCACACGCTGTCCCCCCATCACGCTGTCTCACACCAGAGGGGTCCACTCCATGTGGCTGGAACATTTTAAGGATATGAAATAGACAACCCAGGGGGGGCTGCACAGCATCGGCGCCTCGGCCACGGCGAACGCATTTTCGGATAGGGGCTTATGTCATCATTGCAAGTGCTCTAGCCGCAAAATGAACCTTGACTTGGCACGACGACAGGCGTAATGTCAAGACGGCTAGGAGACGCATCGCCTGCGTCTCGGCCAAATACGAACCCCCGCGCGGAGCGGAGGGCAAACAGGGCGGGGGTTCCTTCGGGAGGATGTCATGTTTGAGCAGTTGGAACACAAGAGAACCCCCGCGGAAACCAAGACCCTCTTTCTGGAATCGCTGGCGGCTGTAGCTGCCTGTATTCTGATCGGCGGGGCGGCTATTTGGTTCTTCACCCCAGTTTGGTGAATTTTAACGGCTCGCGCTGACAACTCGCGGCCGGCCTGGCAGCCCATCGTAGCGAGATTGCGGCGTGGCGCCGGCAGCTTCGTTGCGACTCGGTTGGGATAATCCACATCCTCGCCCCCGTCAAGCCTCACTCTCGGCCCCGCGCCGCTTGACGAGCGCAGGGGTACTTGACCCTGCGTTGAGCACGGCGAGCAAGCGCAACCAAGGTTTGGCGGGCCTCTCATGTGCTTCGGTCGTCAGGTGATAAGAAATGCGGGTTGGTCCGCTGCCGGGAAAGCTCGAAGCACCGTTGGGCGTTTGGGCCGTGCTGGGCAATCACGACTGGTGGCTGGGCGCCCAGAGAGTTCGCTCCGCCATGGAGGCCTCCGGAATCAGGGTTCTTGAGAACCAGGCGGTCCGGATTCCGTGGCGCTCGTCACACTTCTGGCTCTTGGAGATCGGTGATTTCACCGTCGCGCAGCACGATATCGAGGCCGCACTGAGCGCGGCAACCGGCAACGCCCCTCTCCTAGCCATCACGCACAATCCAGACGTCTTCCCGGAAATACCGCGCCAAGTCATTCTAACGATCGCCGGTCACACCCACGGAGGACAAGTCTGCGTGCCGCTGCTAGGCCGCCCCATCGTGCCCTCACACTATGGACAGCGCTACGCCCTAGGACACGTCGCCGGGAACGGACACCACATCTTCATCACCACGGGACTAGGCACAAGCATCCTGCCCGTGCGCTTCCTAACGCCGCCAGAGATCACCATCCTAAACCGGAGCGGCGCCCGCTAAGGACTCAAATTCCGAAGACCCCTAGCTGGGACCTCGGGCCTGAGATCCACAGCCTTTCCCGCGGCACACCCACCGCCACCACACGAGCCACCCGTCCCATGGGTCAACAGAAAACCCCTATGTCCTCTCACAGTTCGGAAGCTATCCCCGATCTCCCCCGCGCTCATTTGATCCCGCAGCCCACTAGGGAATAGTCCGGATCGAGCCAGAGATCGGGACTCTTGTCGGCCACCACGCGAAAATTCCGATAGATGGCCTCTTTGCCGTCGGGCAGCATGGCGAGCAGTTGATAGTCGTCTGGCTCCAGGTCGCTGCTATCTAGAGTCAGCATGTAGCGCACGTCCGAGCGCTCGGGGCGCCATCGGTACGTGTACTCGACGACTTTTGGCACATCCATCTGCTGTTGCCCTCGCATGAGCATCAGCTTTGTAGGGGGCAGGGCGCTCTCTTCCGCTGCTTGGACATCGTAGAGATCGTAGACGAGATAGATGGGGTCGCCCTTGCGATAGGCATGTGATGCATCGATATAGAACCGCTTCCCGTCAGCCAGGATTCCCTCCGTGTAAACTTGCCCCTGGGCGCTTGAGGAGCTTGCGTCGCGTTGTTCGCTGGGTTGAACGCGAGCCGGGGAATAACAACCCGTTAACAGAAGAGAACTAGATTGCGCTTCTCCGGCGAGGTCCGGCAGCACGATCTCCGTCTTATAGGTGCCAATCTTGCCGGTGCGCTCGTCCCGAAGAACCACCTTCCACTCGTATTTGCCGGGTGAGAGCTTCATCTCGAGCGGTACGTGCAGCACGGCGGAAGGGTCCTGCTGGAAGCCGTCCAGGTATGTGGCGCCCCCTTGAACCCGAACATGCTTCTCCGCGAACACGGGTTCTTTCTTGCCCTCCGTGTCGAGAGCGTGGGCGAGCGCAATGAATCGCATCTCGGATGTCTTCTTCGTCACCGCCACCGGAACGGAGCCGGAGTGAATGCCAAGGCTCGCGTAGAACACCGCCTCTCCGTCGTCGCCGCGGAAGTAGTCGTAGGCCATGGTCAGCGGAATGTCGGTAAACGGAACGTCGTGCTTCAGGGAGTGGCGAAGCTCGATCTTCTTCTCCGTGCGGCTGAGGCGGTTGAAGCGGTTTGGTTCGTACTAGAGTTCGGGGTAGACGAGGGTGAGTCCGGGGCGATTGACTTGAATTCGAACCCTGCGACGGCCTTCTTCTGGGTCAGACCCCGGTGGGGAATAACCAATCACGTAGTAACCTCGGAGCGACTGCGATGCGGCAGTGAGCACTCGGCCCAGGCTCAGGATGTTCCTACCTGCCTTGCCGCCGGTTGGATTCGCAAGCGACGACGGAGGCAGTCTGCCGTCGAGTACTGGAACAATGCTGTCGGCTGAATTGATTGCAATCTTGACACTATTGCCTTCAGGCAACAAATAGGCGTCAAACTCGGCATCGGGAATGTATGGGTGCTTCGCATTCAAACGCCCCGCTTCCACGACGAAGAAAGTCACCCGAGCCCGTACCCCTTCGTCCACAAACCGGCGCATAACATCTTTGTTAGGGTCTTCCGGCTTTCTAGTGGCTAGGGAGCCAGGTTCAGCCCTCCGCAGTGGAAGTAGATGGCGTTGATGAAGTTCTGTTGGTTGCGGAATCCCCGGGCGGTGTACTTCACCCATTGCACCTTCGCGTTCAGCGATTCGCTCGTCGCGTTGCTGATGCGGTGGCGCAGATAGGTCACGATGTTTCGAAACCGCCGCTTCAGCATCCGCCCCACTTTCACCATCGCTGGCAGCCGGCTGCGTGCCGCCCAGTTGCACCACCAGCGAAAGTGCTTTCTCGCCGGCCGCTCGTAGCGGTAGTCGAAAAACGCCATCATCGTTTCCTTCAACGCCCAGGCCCGCGCCGTCTTCAAACCACTGTTCCGCAGGGCCGCGAACGCCCGCCGGTCTTTCGGCTCCATCCGCGCCGGATGCCTCAGCCAGTCATAGCGTGTGCCTACCAGCGTGTCGTCTCCGGCCGCGCGCAGGATCTTGTTCTCCTGCCGGCGCACTTGGTCCACCGCCCCGCCCAGATGCTGCGCGATATGAAACTTGTCGTAGACGATCTTGTCCTCCGCGCCCGGCAGGTGCTTGCGCACCGAGGCCACATAGGGATTCCACATGTCCATCGCCACCGCCTCGATCGCGCCGGTCTGCTCCGCGGTCAGGGTGGCCCAAAACCCGTCCAGGCTGCTCTGTTTGCGGTCCACCGCCACATAGAGCACCCGGCCGCGCTTGAGATCGTTCACCAGCGTCAAGTACTTATGGCCCTTGCGGAAGGCCTTCTCATCGACGCCGATAGGCGTGACCTCTTCGGCTTGGCGCCGCTCTAATCCGCGCTTCACCGCGCGCTCCATGATGCCGTGCATTTCGTCCCAACTCAGGTGCAACAGCCCGGCTACTGCTTGCTGGCTGGCGGCCCTGAGCCAGGCAATCGCCAGTGCCTCGAACAGCGCGGTGAATCGGCTGGAGGGCTCGGCCCAGGGCAGTTTGACCACCAGCGCTCCGTGTTTGGGGCATGCGCTGCGCGGCGGAGCGGCATGCACGATCGTACGATATTGACACGTATCGAGGTGCCGCCACTGCCGCTCGGACTGATGATCGTGCAGCTTGCACGCCGCGCCGCATTCCGGACACGGCCACTCCGTCTGCTCGGGGTGCGCGAGATAAACGTGGACTTCTCCGGCCTCCAGTTGCAACTCCACCGAGTCCACCCGCCAGGGACTCTCGATACCCAGAATGCGCCGATACAGTTCGTGATCTTGCATCCCGGAATTGTCGCATGTCCGCCGGACAGGCCGCCGTCAACCCACTACAAAGCCGGAAGACCCGCTTTTCCGCGCTTCCCTTTTCACGTTGTTCTTCGCCGCGATGCTCAAGCTCCGAGCGGTTCTCCGCCATTCACGGCCTCATCGTGCGCCCAGATGATAGCAATCTGGCCCACTGTCGAGATAGCCGCGCCATCAACTCCGCATACAGCTCAATCGGGGAGACCTCCTCAACGCAGAAACCGCTCAGTTCTTCGTCAACTGGAACGATCCTGTGGACAGCCGTGGGGTGTTTTTTCCTCATCTCGGCGATCCTACGAGAAGCTTCGTCCAATGCAAGGGGCGTCTCGTCGTAGTGGCGAAAGTCAAAGCGATCGTAGCTCGTTATATTTGTGCCTTCAGCCATAAAATTGGGGTCCAGTCGGATCAACAGCAAGAATAAGATAACCCATATGCATCCCTTGTGTAAAGGGGACGAATACCTTGTTTACAGGAATCTCCAGCCTGTGGCCACTCTCAATCCGCAAACACTTTTCATTGTACTTGATGCGTCAAGTCTTTATATTTCAATAACTTGGCTCCATCAGAAGCTCTGTTAGGTCCCACACATGGTCCGTGAGTCCGCTCTCCATTGCGGGTGTGATTTTCAACGTGTTGTGGACTCGGCAGAAGTTGTAGAACGCGGAATGAAGCCCGAGGGCTGCTTCTAAGTTCGACCACTTCTTGCTGAAACTATAGGTCAAGCGCGTCAGCCGCTTGCACCATTGCCGGAAGAGCCCACCAACGCACAATTAGCGCACTACCTAACCGGTGCAGACTAGAGTGGTGCGGGACCGGTGAGGCCCAGCGTACCGCCGGAACAGGTTTTCGCCCAGATCCGCCCGGCGCCAGCCCCATTCCGGCTCCACTTTCCCGGCGGGAGACACCAGGGAGGACACGGGCGATGCCGGCGAAACCTTTGCCAGCCAGATCGTTTGCGGTTGTCTGCGGTATGGTGAGGTCGGCGGCTGGCAAGAGGGCAGCCATCCTGGGCCGCCCCTGTCGTTCACGTCCATTCACCGCCGCGATGCCCGTCTCCAGCCAACCACCGATCCGGTTCTCTGGCGTTAGCTATCGCGTGGGCGAAACCAATCTCGTCTCGGATCTGAGCTTTGTCGTCGGCGAAGCCGAGACCCTGGCGCTGCTCGGGCGAAGCGGCTCTGGCAAGACGACCGCTCTGCGGCTGGTCAATCGGTTGCTCACGCCCAGCGAGGGAGAGGTCGTCATCGCGGGAAAAGCGGCCTCGGAGTGGGACGCCGTTCGCCTCCGCCGCCGCATCGGATATGTGATGCAAGACGTTGGGCTGTTCCCGCATTTCACCGTCGAGCGAAACATCGCTTTGGTGCCCTCGCTCGAGGGCTGGCCACCCGATCGCATTGCGCGCAGGGTGAGCGAGTTGTTAGAGAAACTGGGGTTGCCCGCCGGGCTGGCCCGCCGTTATCCCGATCAGCTCTCCGGCGGCCAGCGGCAGCGAGTCGGTGTCGCCCGCGCACTGGCCGCCGATCCGCCGATCCTGCTCATGGACGAACCCTTCGGCGCGCTGGATCCCATCACCCGCGGCGAGCTACAGCGGGAGTTTCTTGGCCTGCAAGAGACGCTAGGCAAGACCATCGTCTTCGTCACACACGATCTCCGCGAGGCTCTTCTGCTCGGCGACCGTATTGGCCTGATGGACCAGGGACGGCTGATATGGGCCGGAGCGCCGGAAGAGTTTCGCGCCACCAGCGACCCGAGAATCGTTGCCTACCAGGAGAGTTTGGGATGAACGCAGCCGCCCTGCTGGCGCAGTATCAATCGCAGCTGGTCACCCGGACGCTCGAACATCTGTGGCTCGTGGGCGTCTCGATGCTGATCGCGGCTATGATCGCCATCCCAGCGGGCATCGCGCTGACTCGGCAGCCGAAAATGGAACGCTGGGTTCTCGGTTTCGCGAATACCGTACAGACGATTCCGAGCCTGGCTTTATTCGGCTTCCTGATCCCGCTTCCGTGGATTGGCGGGATCGGCTCGCGCTCGGCCATCGTGGCGCTTGTTCTCTACGCCCTGCTCCCGATGATCCGCAACACCTACACAGGCATCCGCGAGGTCGATCCGCTGGTGCGAGAGGCCGCCGTGGCGATGGGCATGACCGATGGGCAGATTCTGCGCATGGTGGAACTGCCGCTGGCGGCGAGAACGATCATGGCCGGCCTGCGCGTGGCCACCGTTACGGGAGTCGGCGTGGCCACCGTGGCGACTCTGATTGGCGCCGGCGGGCTGGGCAACTTCATTTACCGGGGCCTGCAAACCGTGAACTCGGGACTCATCCTGCTCGGCGCGGTACCGGCGGCGCTCATGGCGCTGGCGGCCGACTATGGTCTGGGCATGGTCGAGAGAAGGCTCAGCCGTGGCTAGCTGTCTCAGCATGTTTTCACACCTTCCCGGCAGCAGGGGTGCTTGAACCCCGCCCTATTTACTAGTAGAATCACCAAAGCGTCTTTGCTTTCTCGGATCGTTCTTCTTTCCTGTGAGTATGCCGTCCTCAAACCCTAGCGACCCGAATGCATCGCGGCCGGATCGTGGCGGCCTGCTGAATTCCTGGAAGGAAATCGCCACCTACCTAAATCGGAGCATCGTTACGGTTCGGCGCTGGGAGAAGAAAGAGGCCCTTCCGGTTCACCGCGACAAGAAAGCGAAATCCGTCACGATCCGCGCTTACCAGTCTGAGCTGGACCAGTGGTCTCGCGCACGTGAGAAAGAGGAGCAGGCTGAAGCCGGCGGCGCCCCGAGAGTCCCCCTCGAAGCCGCGCCCGCTACTGAGCTAGACGCGGCGCTCGAAGCCGAATCCGGGCTGGAAACGGCTTTGGCCGAGCCTCCAGATCCGGAGCCAGCCGCCGAGGCCGAACCCGACGCGCCAGCCGAAATGCCGTCCAGCGGGCGGCAGCCGTCCGTCGGCGCCGACGGCCCCTCGCTGAGCGATGCCCCAGCGGGGGAACGGCTGGCGTCCTGGAAGAAGATCGTCGCGTATCTTGACAAAGGGGTCGGCAAAGTCAAAGGGCTGGCCAAGCAAAAGGGCCTGCCCGTTCACAGGAACGCGAAAACCAAACGTGCCGCCATATGGGCGTACACATCGGAACTCGACGCCTGGTTGAGACAGACCGAAAGCGCTCCGCCAACCGAGGCCATCGCCGAACCCGAAATACAAGATCAGCCATTGCCTTTGGCGGATCGCGCATCCCAACCCATTGCCGAGACGGAAACTCTCCCGGCGGCCGAAGCCTCCGCCGAACCCGAACGACAACCCGCATCGGAGCCAGAGCCGCAACCACCCGCGGAGTCCGAGATCCTGAGCGAGGTGGAAGTCGCCCCGGAAATCGTGCCTGAATTTTTCTCCGAGGCCGAAGGCCCCGCGGCAGCCGCATCACCTGATCCGCCCGGGCCTGCGAGCGTCAGCGAAGTGGAGGCACCCGCCGAACAGCGGCCCGCCGAGCCGGAGATCCCCGAGCCGGAGCCCGCCACCGAGCCCGCACACGAAATGGAACCGGCGGAGGCCGAAGAGGCAGCGGTCCAGCCGCCTGCCGAAACCGAAATTTCCGTCTCGGGCGAAGTCCCCGAGCAACCGCCCGCCGAGCCTGTCGTCGTCCCCGAGGCAGCGGCTGCTCCTGAACCGTTCGTCCCCGCGCCAGGACCTCCACCGTCTGAGGATCTGCTGAATTCGTGGAGGGAAATCGCCGCCTATTTTGACTGTTCCGTGGGCACGGTCCGGCGCTGGGAGAAGAGCAAGGGTTTGCCGGTTCATCGTGACCGGCGGCAGAATCTGGTCTGGATCTACGCCTACCGCTGGGAACTCGAACACTGGGGCCAGGCCGGGGCGGGCGTCGCATCGGGCGAGGTCCCAGGCCCCTTGGCCCCGCCATCGGCGCCAGGACGATTTGAGACGGCTCCAGAGCAAGCCACGGCGGCTCCGCCTCTCGGGCTGCCAACCGCCGAAGTCGAATTGCCGCCAGTGGACGACACCACGTACGCCACGGTCTCGGTCGCCAAATCCTCCGAGGCGGACTCCGCGGGGGAGATGCCGCCCCTGGTGCTAGCGCAAGCCGGGCTGACTGTATTTGGCGGCATGCTTCTGGTGATCTATCTGATCGGTACGGTCGTGAACGGGAAAGTTCTCGCTCAAGTGCTTTCCGCGGGCGTGCTGATGATCTTTCCGCTTGCGATCGCGCCCATTGTCATCGGCGCTCTGATCATCCGGCGAAGCGAAAAATCCGGCCACCGTCCCCCGGGTTTCGTCTGGGCCCAAGCGGGCATGTACGTGGGACTGACGCTCGCCGTCATCACCACCCTGATTGTCGCGTTTGCCGCCGCCGTGGAAATGATGCAACTGATTGCCGCGCTGCCCATCCCGCAAATGCCGCGCTTCCTCTAGCCGGTGCCTCAGAGCAGGGATACGGATTCCCGCGTGTATTGAAACCGGAGCCGGGTCAACGTATACTTTGGAACCATGGCGTCTTTCGCGTGCTGGTTTGTCGCGGTGTTGTGCGTATGGGTCGCTCCGCTAGCGGCCCAAGTGAGGCCCGTTTCAGCGGATCAGGAAAGAATGTGGTTGCGGCATCTCATTCCGCTGCCGCATGAAATATCGATTGGCGAAAAGATGGTGCTCTCGCCGGGCTCGGTTCGCATCACGGTTGAGGACGGCTCGACGGAGATCGAACAGAACGCGGCGGACGAACTGCGGCGGCTGTTGGCCTCCCCGGCTGGGGCTGGGGCATCTCTGGGGAAGGCGCGTCCTGGAAGCAGCGCCGCGGACACGGCGTTCGAGGTTCTGATCGGAGTCGCCGGCCGCGGGATGATTCGCGGGATCGTGCCGGATTCCGACATGCGAAGGCTCAGGGCGCTTCCGAACCGGGAACAAGCCTACCTCATTCGTCCCGTTGGCAAGGCAAAGCTCGTGGTTACGGCCCTGCATCCGAAAGGCGTGTATCACGGCGTCCGAACGCTGCATCAGCTTTTGGAAGCGCGACTGTCGGCCGGCCGAGTCGAGGTTCCCCTGGCGAGGGTGACCGATTGGCCGGATCTCGAAGAGAGAGGTCTGTGGAACTTTCCCAATCCAGAGGAATGGGTGCCCTGGATGGCGGCTCTCAAGCTGAACTACGGCAAGATGGCCAGAACGAAACTGCTGCCGATCGAGAGAGGCAAGAAGAATGGTGTCGTGATCGAGACCGAACTCTATCAGGCGGCCCGGCGGCAGGCGTTTCACTATCAGCCCTACCTGATCCACTTCAATTTGCTGCACGCCTCCGGTCTCTTTCGCGCCTATCCAGAATTGGCGGGCGAGGGGGACGCGGCGCTAGCGGGACGTTACTTTGCTCATAAGAGCGGGAATCAGCACCGTGCGCCGAAAGCGGATCACCCGTTGTTTCAAAAGCTGCTCGCCGAGTGGCTCGGTGATTTCGCCGCGCAGGGTGTGGAGGAAGTCAGTTGCTGGCTCAGCGAGCGGCCCGCCGAGGATGAAGGCCGGCCCGCCAATGCGCCGGGCCAGGAGGTTAGCGAGACCCGCGCGCTGCTTGCCGCGTTGCGGGAAGTTCGGAAAACCTACCCGAGTTTCGGCATTCGGATCTTTCTTTCCACCGTGCCGCCGGGACGCTACTACCGCGTCATGGCGGAGACGCCGAGTGACATCAAGATCGAGCGGGCTTGCGCGACCAAGCTGGAGCGCATCCCGCACTTGCCGCGCGACCTGTTTCGCAATCCGATGCTCGATCACTACAGCGCCAGCGGACGGTGGATCGCCAGCTACGATGTACCGATCACCGCCAACGCGCGCGTCGACACGCCTGAGTTCATGGTGCCGGAGAGTTCGGCTCACCGCGTGCGGGATTATCTTGGGCAGCTTATCGAGCGTAAGGTCCGGGGCGCCTACGGCATGATGGCGTGGGCTGACCATGGCAAGCAGACCTGCGGCTACAACATTCACGCGCTGGCTGAGTTCGCCTGGAATCACAAGGGGCGAAGCGAGAAGGAGTTTAGCATCGCCTGGGCGACGCGGGAGGGCTATAAGGATCCGGAGCGTGTCGGGGAGTGGGCGGAGCTGATGGGTCCGGTGGAGTTCGACGTGTATGATTCGGATTTTCCGATTGTCTACTCGTGGGGCAAGGCCGCGAAGATGATCGAGCAGCGCGAGCGGCCGTATCTCGGGGAAGGGATTTTCCGCTACTACAGCGACCGCGAGGATTTTGACCGCAAGATTGCCGCTTGTGACCGGGCGCTGGAGATTGCACGAGGTTTTGAAAACCCCTACCTTGCCGATGAAACGCGCGTCGTGCGCTCCTATGTGCGGCTCGCGAAATCGCTGTATGAAGTCGCGGAGCTTGTCGCCATGAATGAGTTTCGTGATCTTGCGAGCCAGGCTCGCTTGCGGGGCGCCCTCGATCAGCTCGCCGCCGCCGGAGAGGAGAACGCCAGCGCAATTCGCCAGTGGCGGCGGCGGCTGGGGCCGCAACCCTGGCATCGGCGCGTTCATGACGCCATCGAGGCGGCCGAAGCGACGGTGAACGACGTCAAGGAATTCGTTTCGGGGCGCTACTTTTACTGAGGCCGGCGCGGCGGCCCTCATTTTGACGGTGAGGCTCTTTGGGGCAGGGAAGTGGCCTAGCCCCGGGTGGCCCTGGGCTACGATAATGATTGATCCATGACCTATCAACTCGTTGCTTCGGCGCCGGAACAGGCCAGCGCGGATGCGGTTGCGATTGTTCTCTTTGAGCAAAGTGAGGGCGCCGGGGCGCCTGGCGGCCGCTTCGACCATTTGACCGGCGGATTGATCGCCGAGGTGTATGCGTCGAAAGAGTTCCGCGGCAAGTTTCTCAAGACCGCGCTGCTTCATCGTCCCGATGGATTTGAAGCAGGCCGGTTGCTGCTCGTCGGCGGCGGCAAGCTGGAGGAGTTTACCCTGGCGCGCTTGCGGCAAACGGCCGGTACGGCGGTGCGGCGGCTCAAAGCCGCCGGCGCACGGAGCATCGTGCTTGTTCCAGTGGGCGAGTTTCCGGTCGGGGACCAAGTACAAGTCATGGCCGAAGGCGCCGGGGCGGCCACCTATGAGCCTGGCGCACACAAGACCGAGGACGAGGACACGACCGCCGTCGAGCAACTGTGGATTACCGCCGATCCGGCTCTGCGGGCGAGCCTCGACAAAGGGGCGGCCATCGCCGAAGCGCAGAACTTCGCCCGTTTTCTGGTCAACGAACCTGGCAACCTCCTGACTCCAACGGTCTTGGCCCAGCGCGCCGTAGAGATGGCGACAGGGGCGGGACTCGAGGCCGAGGTTCTCGGCGAGGACGAGCTCGAGGCGTTGAAAATGGGGGCCCTGCTCGGTGTCGCGCAAGGCAGCGTGGAGCCGCCCGTGCTGATCGTGGTTCGCTACCGCCCCGAGAGTGAGCCGGAGTCGGACGTTCATCTGGGGCTGGTCGGAAAGGCCGTGACCTTTGACACCGGAGGCATTTCGATCAAACCTTCGCTGGACATGGACAAGATGAAATATGACATGGCCGGAGGCGCGGCCATGCTCGGCGCCATGCAGGCGATTGCCGGTCTCAAGCCCGCCGTGCCCGTCACGGCCATCATCCCCAGTGTTGAGAATATGCCCGGCGCCGCCGCCCAGCGCCCAGGCGATGTGGTCACGGCGATGTCGGGCAAGACCATCGAAGTTCTCAATACCGACGCCGAAGGGCGGCTGATTCTCGCCGACGCCCTGACCTACGCCCAGAAGCAGGGCTGCACGCACCTGGTCGACGCGGCGACGCTGACCGGTTCCATCGTTGTGGCCCTGGGGCATGTTCGCGTGGGCGTGTTTTCGAACGACGACGCCTGGCAGCGGCAATTGCTCTCATCGGCGGCCACGGCGGGCGAGAAGATGTGGGCCATGCCGATGGACGAGGAATACAAGGAAGAGTTGAAAAGTCTGATCGCCGACTTGCCCAATATCGGCACGCGCTGGGGTGGATCGATCACCGCCGCGATCTTCCTGCAACAGTTCGCCGACCCAGCACCCTGGGTACATCTCGATATCGCCGGCACGGCCTGGATCGAGGAGGAGAAGCCCTATCTGCCCAAAGGCCCTAGCGGAGTCGCGGTTCGAACGCTCGCCGATCTGGCCATGAAACTGAGTTAGATCGAGCCAGCGGTGAGACGGAGGGTCAACTTGGCGGCAAGGCCATGAGATACGCGACGATGGCTTCCATTTCACCGGGCGGGAAGTCGTAGGGTGGCATCAAGCTGCCGGGGGAAAGCTTTTGCGGATCCCGGAAATGCTCGACCAGCCACTCCTTCGTTCTTTGCCGGCCCACGCCGTTGAGCGGCGGGCCGTTCTCGCCGCCCATTCCGTTGATCGTATGGCAAGTGCCGCACATGTTCATCTGATAAATCATGGCGCCTTGCATGGCGAAATCGGGCACTTTCTCAAGCGCCAGAGCGTTTTCTGGAGTCACCTTCAGCAAGAAGGCCGACAGGCAGTTCAACTCAACTTCCGAGACATTCACCGGCGGCATCGGACTGCCCGGAACCACGGCCGAGGGATTGCGGAAGTGGGCGATCATCCAGTCGGCGGTCCTTCGTGACCCGACGGTCGCTAGCGTGGGACCCATTTTCGGTTCGCCCCCGGCGAGGTTGTGGCAGGTCTGGCAGTTTTCGCGGCGGTAGCAGGCGGCTCCAGCTAGCTCGACCGGCGTGAGTTGGGGCCAGCCCGCCGCGGCTGAGAGAGGGGATGTCTGTGCAGGTTGCTCTGGTGTTGTGACGATCGCGGCAACTGTGAGAGCCGTCCAACCCACGGCCGCCAGGGCGACGATGCTCAAGGCGAAGGTTCGCTGTCCGATTCTCTTGGCCTGGCCACGGTCGAGGAAAGGCACCAGGAACAGCGCCACGATGGCTAGCGTGGGCAGGACGATCGCCCCAACCACCTCCATCGAGCCTTCGAAAACCTTCAGGGTTTGGAACAGAAAGAGAAAGTACCACTCGGGACGGGGAATATAAGTTGTGTCGGTCGGGTCGGCCACCCTTTCCAGGGGCGTGCCGGCGGCGACGGCTAATACAAAGAGGATGACGAAGGCCGAGAAGACGGCCATGGTGTCTTTGAATGCCTGCTCCGGAAAAAATCTCTTCTTCGGCTTGGCGATGTCGCCGGGAGTCGGCGCGACCCCGTGGCGCAGAACTAAATACACGTGCAGCACGATGAGCAGAATCATCAGCGCGGGCAGCACCAACACGTGCAGCGCGTAGAAGCGTGAAAAGGTGGACACGCCCACCACGCCGTCCGGGCTCCCTAGCAGCCGCATCACGAACTCTCCCGCACCCGGGGCGAGGAAAGAGATCTGGATCGTGACGACGGTCGACCAGTAGGCCCGGCTGTCTCCCGGCAGCAGATAGCCGGTCAGGCCGAAGCCGAGCACGAGCAGAAACAGCACGACGCCGACGATCCAGGTCGCCTCGCGAGGTTTCTTATAGGCTCCCCAAAGAGCCACCTGTATCATGTGCAGGACGACTACGACGACCATGGCGCTGGCGCCCCAGTGGTGCAGTCCGCGGAGAATGCGTCCGCCGGTCAGCTCGTTGATAATGTACTGCAAACTGAAATAAGAAGAGCCTGGCTGGGGCACGTAGTGGAAGGCCAGCAAGATGCCTGTAAAACCCTGAAGCATGAAAAGGAAAAGCGCGACGCTTCCAAAGACCTGACGCCAGCCGCTGGACGCCGGGATGTCTTCGTCGAGGAAGCGTTTGACGGCCGTTAGCAGTCCCGTTCGGTCGTCGATCCAGCCGGCGGCAGCGCCGATGAGGGCGGTCATGCGCTGGTCTTCTCCGAAGATGCCGGGGAGGGAGAAACGCGGCCAAGCCAAAGCCGCGTGCCCTCGATCCGCGTTTCAAAGCGATCGAGCGGCCGGGGCGCGGGGCCGGTCAAGACATCTCCGCTGGCGGCGAAAGTCGAAGCGTGGCAAGGGCACAGGAAGTTGTTGTTCTTCTCGTCCCAGTGGTAGCCGCAGCCGAGATGGGTGCAGTGCGGCGCGAAGGCGACGACTTCTCCGTCACTGGATTTCACCACCCAGGCACTGGTTTTTTCGATGATGGTCTTCCAGCCGTCGGTGCGTTTTTTTCTAAACACCATCTCGGCGGGCTCGTTGGCCGGCAGCGATCTAATGTCGCCGGCCTCGGCCCAGCCGCTGCTGGCTTTGCTTTGAAAAGGAGAAAAGAGATAGGCGACGGCCGGCAGTGCCAGCGCCGCTGAAATCAATGATGCGGCCGAGCCGATCACGATTTGCTGAAAATTCCTGCGAGTGCTTCCGATGGGTTCGCCCATGCTGCGGTCCCCTTGCCGACCTACCGGATAGATCGCCGGACGAGCCGGAAAAGTTACGCCGCCGCAAGCTCGGAGTCCGGATACGGCGCGAGGAGGCGGGACTCGTCTCGCGCGGCCAGGGCGAAACGTTAACAGAGGTTAACCGGCTTGCTCGTGACTTTCTGTTGCGAGTGCGCGAATGAATCCATTGAAGGGCCTTCGGCCCGGTTTTTCCGAGTTCCAAGGAGGAATTAACGATGAAGCGACTTGCACTGAGTTTGTTTGCGGCGTTGATGTTCGTGGCGCTGCCGGTGGCGGCGGAAACGGTCGACGGCTATCTGGTCGACAAGATGTGCTCGGCGAAGATAGTCGAGAAAGGCGGCGGCGCCGCGAAGATGCACACGAAGATGTGTGCCCTGATGCCGAACTGCAAGGCCAGCGGTTTTGGAGTCGTCACGGCGGACGGAAAGTTTCTCAAGTTCGACGCCAGCGGCGACAAGAAGGCCACCGCCGCGCTTGACGGAACCGACAAGAAAGACAACATCACGGTCAGCGTGGACGGGAAAGTCGACGGCAGTTCGATTGCGGTCACAAGCCTCAAGATCACCTGACGATTCACTATTCTCCTCTCCGGGGAACAGCTACCCCACCGATCCTGAGTGGCTGGGGCGGGACGCAACGAGTGTCCCGCTCCGGTCCTTCGTCTCACGTTCTCCCCGACCATTTCGCACGGCATGGGCCGGGACTCCTCATTTATGTTTCAGTGAGGGTGGGGAGGACTGTTTCGATTTGGTGACGGCGCGACACTGGCGTCACACCTCCGGCGGCGCGGGCGCGGATCAATGCTTTGCATACCGCTTTGCATACCAGAACCGCTCTCGCCCGATCGCCGGGCGAACATCCGGCTCCCGTCGGCGGAGGCAGGCCGGCTACAGAACGTCGTCCGGCTGCCCGCGGCCGTCGTACCTCGGTGGAACGATGCTATTTGACCGTCTAGGCAGCAGCCTCGACGAGCAACTCCTTCACGCTGGTGAAGATTTTTTCAATCCCTTCGTTGATATCGGGCAGGGCAGCGCCGACGATAACAGCCACGAATCCAGCCAGCAGGGCGTACTCGATGAGGTCCTGGGCGTCTTCGCCGACTAGAAGACGGCGCCAAAGAAGCGAGCATCGTTCCGTAGCAGATGACCACCGGAACTGTGTCATGGAACGAAGTATAGACATAAGCCTCCGATATTCCCCATCATTCCCTAGATACCTGTCTTGCTCAATAGTACATAAGAACTATCAGTTCTAGGGTGAACATCTTGGCGAGCAGGGTCGGCCCCAAAACTTCCCCGGATACGTGCCGCGGGCGGTTACGGCTGGCTGACCGGGCGGTTGGGATTGACAAAGATCCAGGAGATGGCGGCGGCCAAATAGATCGCGCTGACCAGATAGAATACTTGGTTCCAGTTGCCGCCTGTTTTCTCGATGTTGTCGATCATATGGCCCACGATGATCGGAAGCTAAAAACCGCCGACCGTGCCCGCCATGTTCATGATC
This sequence comes from Bryobacterales bacterium, assembly GCA_965238045.1. Lineage (GTDB taxonomy): Bacteria > Acidobacteriota > Terriglobia > Bryobacterales > UBA6623 > CBDEGU01. Next base: position 236,904 of record CBDEGU010000011.1, read on the forward strand.
GCCATCAGAAACGCCGTGTAGCGGCCGGCGATATCCATCGTGGCCACCCAGCCGGCGGGCCCGCCCAGACCGGAAAAGAAGGCGCCAAGGGCCATCGCGGCGACGAGAAGATTGGCCGATGTGCTCCAAGCCGCGACGATGCAAAGCAGACTGGACAAACCCAGAGCGGTAATCGCCACACCGCAGCGGCTGATGCGCTTGCTGCCGGTGCGGGTGAGGAGAAAATCGATCAGCCAGCCTCCCAACAGCGAGCCGGCTACGACCCCAATCAAAGGCGAAGTCGAGAGCAGACCAGCTTCTTGGCGCGTCACGCCATAGCCCTTTTCGAGGATTGCCGGGAACCAGGTGACGAATAGCTGATATCCAGCGGCGCGGAATGCCGCTTGGACACAAATGGCCCAGAGAGAAAGCGAGCGTATTGAATCGGTGATCAAGCGCGCCGAGATCGGCTCGCCGGCCGACTCGCTTTCTCGAGGCGGGGCCCCGCCAGGCGCGTTATCGGGCAAAGGGTCATAGTCACCTCGGATGAGGGCAAGCTCGGCCGCGTTCACCCTCCGGTGCTGATCGGGAGTGGTCCGAAAGCCCACGCAAAACGCAACAGCCCACACCGCGCTGACACCGGCGAAAATGATGAACGTCATTCTCCAGGAATACGACTCCAGCATCAGCGCGGTCAGAGCCACGGTTACAGCGCCGCCGACCGACATAGCCGAGGCGTTCGCGCCGCTGGCAAAGCCCCGCTCCTGGACCGGAAACCAGTCCTTGACGGCCTTGGCGGAGTTGGGAACCAGCCCCGCTTGCATCCCTCCGAAAAGGAAACGTGCGACCAGCAGCGCGGTGTAGGAGGAAACCGAAGCGAACCAGACCGTGCAGAGCGACCAGGCGGCGCAGAGGGTCGCGAGGGAGAAACGCGTGCCGAAACGGATGCCCAGCCAGCCGGTAGGAACCTGAAACACAAAGTAGCCCAACGAAAAGATGCCGAGGATAAGTCCCATCTGCTCGCTGGTCAGACCGGCTTCCGCCTGGATCGTTGTCACGGCGGGAGCGATGGCGTGCCGGGTCAGGTAGGCCGTGGCGGAAGCTGACGCGATCAAGACCATGACCACCTGGCGGAACTTCGTCGGGTGTTCGGCGCTGGGGGCTGCCGTTGGTGAGGACATTTGCCAGGACGACACAGCTTCGCTATTCGACAGGCGAGAGCGGCGAGGCGGAAACGAACGACTCGCCGATCGCGAACCGCCGATGACGCTTCGCGATCGGCGACGACAATTTTAGCACTCCAACTTGGCGGGCTGCCGCCAGAGGTGCGGGACATTCCGTGTCGAACCTGCCGATGAGGGCGCAAACCCGCGGCATGACGCCAGGAACCTTCCAGAGATGAAGCGGGGCCTCGCGACGCCGCGCGCGATGAGCCGGGGCCGATGGCGGCGTCCCGAGCCGCCCGGCGGGCTTGCTACACTGACTCGCGATGGCGGAAATTTCATCGTTGTTCGACCTTTCCGGCAAGGCCGCGATTGTCACCGGAGGCTCTCGGGGACTGGGCGCCGAAATCGCCGAGGGGCTCGCCGAAGCCGGCGCGGCTGTGTTTCTGCTGGCACGGCGCGACCGGTGGCTCGGCCCGACGGTTGAGGCGATGAAGTCACGCGGGTTTCGCTGTGAGGGAGCGATATGTGATGTCAGTGAAAAAGATCAGGTCGAGGACGCGGTTGGCAAGGCTATGGAAGCGTTCGGGGCTGTTGACATCCTCGTCAACAACGCCGGAATTACCTGGGGCGCCGAGCCCGAGAAGATGCCTCTCGATCGCTGGCGGGCGGTGCTAGACGTCAACTTGACGGGGGCCTTTCTGTGCGCGCAAACCGTGGGGCGCGCGATGATCCAGCGGCGGGCGGGCAACATCATTAATGTCGCCTCGATCGCCGGGCTGACCGGGACCGGGACGCTAGGAAACAGCATCGCCGGTTACGCCGCCTCGAAGGCGGGCCTGCTGGGCATGACCCGGGAACTGGCCTCGAGATGGGGCCGGCTGGGAATACGCGTCAACGCCCTGGCCCCGGGTTACTTCCCGACCAGAATGACCGAGACGATTCTCGAAGAGGTCGAGCAGGCCTATCGCGAAACGGCCCCGCTGGGCCGGGCCGGCCGGCCCGGCGAATTGAAAGGCGCGGCGGTGTTCCTGGCCTCGGACGCGTCGAGCTACGTAACAGGCCAGACGATCATCGTGGATGGAGGAGCGACGATCGTCTGAGCATGCATCCGGGGCTCAGGTTGGCGTGCTGCCGCGGGACACCGCGAGGCTGGGATGGGCGGCCTTCCGAAAGACGCCTACAATCGATGCTCCAAAGTGACGGCCCAAGCCGGTTGTCCGCATGAAATCGTAGTATCCGCGGAAAAGCAAACGCCCCGCCGCAAAGCGGTCCGCGTAGGTGCACGGACTAAACTCGCGGGTTTGGAGATGTTCCACCGACAGGCTGCCTTGCCGGCCCATGCTGGCGAGCAGCGAGCGCCGATTCAAGCGATAGAACGTCGGGAAGATATCGTTTTCGTCCACTCCCATGGTGCGCTTCAGAATGGCTCGCTTGACCGCAACCGGGAGAACATGCGAGGTCAGGATGGCTGGATGCCATAAATTGGGTGTTAAGAAGACGAATCGCCCGCCCGGTTTGAGCACTCGTGTGATGTTGCGGAAGAATTCCGCGGGCGCCGGCACATGCTCCATGACATAACGGGCCAACACCAAATCCGCCGATTCGTTTTCGACCGGCCATCTTGACTCGCCGGTCAGCGGCACGAACCGGCTCAGGTGCGGGTTCGCGCGAGATGCGGGCGAGGGGTCAAGGCCAATCAGCGAAATGCGCGGGTACTCGTCCCAAGGAAATGGCGCTATGTCGCCAGTACCGCAACCGATTTCGAGAATCGTCATGCTGGGGCGCAAGTACTTGGTGATGAGGCTGTGATATGTCTGCCAGTCGTTGAGCACGCGGCTGATCCGATGGCCCGGCGAGAGCGCGGGGAACGGCCCTTCCTGATGCCTGTCTGGTTAGAGTTTCGGACGAACGCGTGCTTTCCTTTATGGGGAAACCGGCGCCGCGGCGCCGGCTCGATCGTGCCACCAAGGGCTTGGCGCCCGTTCGTCAGCGTGAGCGCCGCCGCGCGCCTCGTACTGACGGGCGTCTCACGCGCTTCGCTTCGCCATGTGGCGAGAAAAACGGGTTAAGGGGTTTTAGTGGTGGAGATAAGGTTGACCGGTGATTGCCGGCCTTCGGGCTCAGTGCGATAGTACCTGAGTAGGCGGGAATGACTACATTCTGGACTGTGAGCAGACCACCGTCTCGCGCCCCCCTGCAGATTGCCGGAGTTCTTTGAAAGTTATGATTCAGGTGCTTGTTTGTGAGACGCAGCCGATTGTCGTTGAAGGTTTGAAAAAAAGTCTCGATGACAGCGAGGACTTGCAGTTCGCAGGGCATGTGAGTGATTCGGCGGACCTGGTGGCTCGGGTCCTGCAAGCATCCCCGAGAATTTGCCTGCTTGACAAGGCCCTCGGCACCTCCACGGTGTTTCACCTGATTTCCGATCTGAAAGCGCGGGCGCCAGAGACTGAGCCCGTACTCTGGGGGGCGGAAATTTCCGAAGTGGAGTCGTTTCGCGCGCTACAGGTGGGCGCCCGGGGAATCCTGAAAAAGACCCTTCCCGTCCCGGCGATTCTGGACTGCATTCGGACAGTGGCCAATGGGAATATTTGGATAGAAAGTTCGATCTCGAATCAGTTTGTCGGTTTCATCAATCGCCGTACGACTCCTCGCCTGACCCCGCGGGAAGACGAGATCCTCAATCTTGTCATGAGAGGCATGAAGAACAAGCAAATCGCTGATGCTCTCAGTATTACGACGGGAACCGTAAAGGTTCATTTGATGCATATCTTTGAGAAAACAGGCGTCAGGGACCGCTTTGAGCTGGCGATGTACGGCCGCAAGCTGCGAGGCTATTCCGACGAAGTGTCAGGCGAACTGGCGGCGGCCCGCGGGATGTCGGGAGGCAGGCTGTAGGGTGGCTTCTCGCCGCGGCGAGCCTTGGACGCATGTTCGGCAAAAGGGTCTGGGTCCCGCTCTTGTTGATTGCGGGCGTTTATGTCGCGCGCACCGTTCCGCAGTGGCATGTCACCGATTTTGGTTTCTATCACGACGACTCTCTCTATCTCACTTCCGGCCTTGCTTTAGCTGAAGGTCAGGGGTATCGTTTCCTCAGTGTTCCCGGCGGCCCGCCGGCAACGAAATACCCCATCCTATATCCTTGGCTGCTCTCATTGGCCTGGAGGGTTGAGCCATCGTTTCCCGAGGTGACTCGATTCGTTTTCGGCGCTCATCTGCTGCTTGGGGCGGGCCTCCTTGCGGCGTGGTACTTCCTATTTCGGCAACTGGGCCGGGGTCAGACCGAAGCGCTGGCGCTTACCGCTGTTTGCTCTCTCCATCCGATGCTGGTGGTGCTGACGACGATGGCGATTAGCGATCTGATGTACTCACTGCTGGCGACCGCGGCGTTGGTGTCGGCGCATTGCGCTCTGGCGGGGCCGAGCGGGAATTCCGCCCGAGGCGTCACAAAATGGTGGATAGTGGCGGGCATTCTGGTCTCATTGGCGGTCATGACGCGGTCGGTGGGCGTCACTGTCGCCGGGGCCATATTCTTATCCAGCGTGCTGGTGAAGAAAGCCCGCGGGCCGGGGTTGGCTTGCGCAGCCGCCTGCGGGGCCGTATTCGCCGGCGGGATGGCGTGGTCTTGGCAGGCGCAGGCGGGCGCGCAGGCGTCGCTGCCGGCCGGTGGTCCGGGTTATACGCAGAATCTGTTGTTCTACACCAGCTATTGGGGTTTTTGGAAGCTGTCGGTGCCGGATGTGGCAACGTTCTGGGCACAGTGGATCTTCAATCTTACCGAGGTGCTGAAGCTGCCGGCGATGCTGTGCTTTCAATTGCCGGCGCACGCTTTCTCGTCCGGGGTGTTGCAGGCGGTCGCGATCGCGGTGTCGGCCCTGGTGGTGAAAGGAGCCTACGGCGCGAGGCGGATCTCGGACTGGCATCCGATTCACGGGGCTTTGGTGCTTTGTTTGCCCTTGTTTCTGAGCTGGAACTTCATGCTCGACCGGCTGTTCTTCTTGTTTCTTCCATTGTTTGTCTGCGGAGTCTGGATCGAAGGCCGGAAGATCGTGATCTCGGCGCTGGAGACATTTCGGGCGCCGGGGAAGGTGTCGGAGAAGGTGGCCGCCGCACTGCTGTGCGCCGGCATCGCCTCGCTGGCCGGCTTCGCCACCTGCGAGACACTTTGGCGCCAGCCGATGTCCATGAGTCTGAGATCGGCCCAGCGGAGCAGGGCCGGTCTTGAGACCGCCGGGGCTTACGACTGGATCGGGCGAAACACGCGCAAGACGGATCGGCTCATCGCCTATGAGGACGCCGTGTTGTATCTGCGGACCGGACGCCAAGCGATGCGCGCTCTCACCGTTTCAAGCGCCGCTTTTTACCTGAAGCGCGTGGAGATTCTCGATCGCGACATCCTCCATCTGGCCGACACCGCCAAAGCCGTTGAGGCGAAGTACTGGCTGGTAACGCCGAATGATTTTCAGCTGCAAGCAGAGGACTCGTACATGAGGAATGCGGTCGGCAAATTGCTGGCGGATTCACCCCTCGTCTACGCAAGTCCGGAGGGAGCCATAACGATCCATGACGTATCGAGTCTTCGGTAGTAGTCCTGCCTCTGTCGAGTGACTTGATCACCAGCCACGGACCCGCTCCGAAGGCCGGACCGGCGATGCTAGGAGGATCGAACCTGAAAGCAGTGCGCACAATGTTCCACCGCGGCCGTGGATCGGCCATGCTGTTTGTGCCGAGAAAGGGAAAATAGAAATCCTGGCAGACAAACCAATGTCCGAGTCTCGCCCGCCAGCAGATGCCACACCCGCCGAGCGCACTCTGCGTCTGATTCTGCTCGTGTTTTCGACGCTGACCGGGGTCACCTTGGCGACCTATCTGTTTCTGATCTTTTGGATCGAGCGCTCCATCACGCAAGTGGAGGCGGTCGTAGCGATTCACTGCCGAATGTTGGACGCGGGCGAAGGTCTCTATTACGCGCTCAACGAGTACCCCTATACGGTCACGCTTTACGGCCCGCTGCACTACTTGGCGGAAACGGCGCTCTACCAGCTCGGGCTCCCGGTCCTTCAAGCCGGGCGTCTCGTGGCTTTCGCCGCGCTGATAGGCGTCATCGTCTTGGCCCGTAAGCTCGTACTGCTCTATACCGGCGAGCGCTGGGCGGCCTGGGTCGCCGCTCTGCTGGTCGCATCGTCCGCGAATCTCGTGCAGTGGGGAACGGTGGGACAGAGTGACCTTTTGGCTCTCTTTTTCTCGTTGGCCGCCTTCTACTGTTACTCGTGCCACCGCATCGAGAGGACACCCGGCGCCCTGGTCGGGGCGGGCGTCCTCATTGCGCTTTCGATCTTCACCAAGCAGAGTTTCATCGCGGCCGGCGCCGCCATTGTGATCTCGCTTTGGTTGGAGGATCGCCGCACCTGTTGGCGCTTCACACTGACGCTCGGCGCGGCCGGGGTCGCTCTCGCCTTAGCTCTCAATATTGCGACCGGCGGCGGCTACTACGAAAACGCTGTGCTTGCCAACCTCAACCCGTTCAGTCTGGCGAAGCTTGGGCAACAGATGCGCTACCTGGTGCTGGCCGGCATGGGCCTGCTCGTCATGGTTGGCTCCGGTTTCGTGCGTTCTCCGCGTAAGTCGCATCCGTTGCTGATCTACCTCGCAACGGCTCTAAGCGTGCTCCTGCTGACTGCTCCGAAACTCGGCTCCGACCTCAACTACCAGCTCGAGACGATGATGACACTTGGGATTTGCGCCGGCTGGATGCTTCATCGGCTCGACTTCTTCCCGCTGTTCTTCCGCTCGGACAAGGGCTGGGTCACGCTGTTACAGCTCCCTTTGCTGCTGCACGTGGTTTTCAACTTGCTGATGTCGGGCAATGTCGCCGCGGCCCGCATCGTTCGCGATCAGGTGCGGCAGCATGAATTGGAGGCGATCCGGCCCTACTTGGCTCCAGAGCGCGGCCGCGTTCTTGCCGTGCAGATGGATTCGTTGCTCGCGGTTCGGGGACGTGTTGGGGTCGAGCCGTGGATCTATCGCCTGGTCGTCGAAGCCGGCTTAGTCGATCCCGAGCCGTTGCGGCGCGATCTCGCCGCGAAGGCCTTCTCGACCATCATTCTCTACGACGACATCTTCCACCCCAATCCGGCGCTGCGGACGCCGGAGGTCCCGACGCTGCCGGAAGCGCAACTTCAGGCCATTCGGGAGAACTATCAGCTCGTCGAGCACATACGCGCTGGTTTGCTCGCGGGCGACTACGTCTACGAGCCGAAGCCCTAGCCGGTGGCTCGACCCTCCGCTTGGTCGGTTGGTGCCCAGGTAAACCCCTCATCGTCGCGCTTTGGCCAAGGATCTAGACTCAAATGTTTCGATGGGGAGGCCGATGAGTGCGTCTGTGTCCATGTGGGCGCCGCGTGAGTTCTTGGCGGGCGACGGTCGCGCCTGTCACGGCGTGCGGTTGAGCTGCGATCCGCGCCGCGCACTGCTCTGGCGCGTCGTCGCCGGATAGGTGCACTGGTTCATCGATCCCAAACGAGGATGGATCGAGTTCGGCGCCGACTAGGGAAAGCTCTCGCGTTTCATGGACGCGAACAGAAAGTGAGTGCTCGACTTGAACGAAGAGCAGACCGGGCATGGAGCGCCGGAGGTCGAGCCGCCCTTGATCCGCTGCCGCTCTCGGGCGCCAGCGCGGCTGGGCTTGCTGCAATCTGAATTGACTATTCTAGTCAACCAGGTCAGAATAGATCCAACCGTTGATAAACCGTTTGAGTCGGGACCCGTTCGATGTATGCTGTGAGGATTTGGAGTATATTGGCGGCAAATGCCAGAGTCCGGATTGGCGCGCTCTCGCACCGCTGGCGACCGCTGCCAGGTGAGGCCGGACTGCCTGCGAATGGGTTGACTGGGCGTCTCGGCCCTGGCAGGCGCGGGGCTTCCCCGGCCGCCACGGGGGAGACCAAGCCGGCGGGCCCATGGCTGGGGACGGGTCGCCGACGCCGCGCCTGGAGGGCAGACGGGGGCGAGCCCGGCTTGACTTTTTGGTGCCTTCCTTCTCCGATTGGGTCTTTGTCTCGATTCTGGCATGGTTGTTTTTTGGGTCGGCGGCGGCCACATCGCTGCTGGGCGACGGTGACACGGGCTGGCACATCCGGGCCGGCGAGTACATTCTGGAGACCGGAAAGTTTCCGCGTCATGACCTGTTTTCCTTCACGATGGAGGGCAGGGAATGGTTTGCCTGGGAGTGGCTCGCCGACGTGCTGTTCGCGGTTCTGCACTCGGCATTCGGCCTGAAGGGCATCTCGTTTCTCGGGGGCGTGGTCATCGCGGGGACGGCCGCCGGACTCTTCCGCTACATGGTGTGGAGAGGCGCGAACGTGCTGGTGGCGATGGTCGGCCTGTTCGTCGTTCTGTCGCCGTCGATGCTGCACTGGCTGGCTCGCCCCCACATGTTCACTTGGGTTTTTCTGTTGATCACGCTATGGGTTCTTGAGGCCGACCGCCGGAAACCCACACGCTGGCTCTATGCGCTCGTGCCCCTCACGGTGGTATGGACGAACACGCACGGAGGGTTTGTCGCGCAACTCATAACGATCGGGATTTATTTCGCGGGCACAGGCGTGGAGGAGGTCTGGAACCGTCCGGCGAAGCAGACCGGCGACGGCCGCTGGCGACTTCCTCCGTCGTTCCGGCGGTATGGCCTGTTGCTGCTGTTGTGCTGTGGCGCCACTCTGATCAACCCCTACGGATATCAGCTGCACGTGCACATCGCGGCCTACTTGAGGTCGGACTTCATTCTCAAGGCCGTGCAAGAGTTTCAGGCCCCCGATTTTCGGGGCGAAGCCATGAAGGTTTTTGAATGCGTGCTGTTTCTGGCCATCCTGCTTGCGGCGAAGCTGCTGGCCCGCCGCGAGGTGGCGCGGGCTTTGTTGCTGCTTGCCTGGGCTCACGCCGCCGTGACATCGGTTCGCCATATTCCGCTGTTCATGCTGGTGGCCGGTCCCCTGCTGGCTAGCGAGGCAACCCGATTGCTTGAGGCGGCGGGCAAGAGAGGCAACCAGTGGGTAAGGGTGCTGAACGAGATCGCCGCCGATTACAGCCCGCGGGGCGGCGGGCGCTTCGAGTCGAGGCCGTTCGCAGTGAGCTGGCTGAGTTTGGCGGCGATGGCGGCCTTGATGGTGCTGCTCCAGGTACGTGACGGCCAGGCTAGCTGGACAGCGGAGTTTCCTCCCGTGCGGTTTCCCGCGATGGCGTGCGACAACTTGGGCGAACGGCTGAAAGGAAGACGCGTGCTGAGCACGGACCAGTGGGGTGATTATGTGATCTACCGCTTCTATCCCGAGCAGAAGGTTTTTATCGACGGCCGCAGTGATTTTTACGACCGTGAGGTTCTCGACGATTACATGGTCCTGCTCGGGGCGACCTGGAGATGGGAAGAGGTTTTGAGCCGATATGAGTTCGAGGCCGTGCTCATACCCGTCGATTGGTCGCTGTCGGCGGTGCTAAAAACGCATCCGGAATGGTACCTGGCATATGACGATGGCACCGCGGTTTTCTTCGAGAGAGTACCTCCAAGCAGGAGAGAGGAAGGAAGCTAGCGATTCTGCGGATATTGGTTCGATATGAGCTGTGGGTGTTGTTGTTTATCTTGTTGATGTCAAATGGTTTATGAGTGTATCTAGGTTGATTTCTAAGAACTCGATGGAATGCAGTGGGTAGGTTCTCTTAGGCTGGCTTAAGTAATGATACTGGTGAAACCGCTGTCTTCGCAGGATACCCATGGGGTAGACCGATGATATATCTATGAAAGGGAGGGGTTTAGCATCCCTCTGGTGAAAACGGAACCGGTCGGCTCATCCGCGATGTCGCGGGTGGGGGGGGATGGTCCGTGATGATGCGGGCGATACGATGAAGTGGTTGTTCCTACTCTGTCTGGTAGTGGCGGTGCTGGCCTCGGCCGAGGATATTTGGCGGCGGCGAGTTTCCAACGCTGTGACCGCCGGGGCGTTTGCAGCCGGCGTGGCGCTGCGGTCCTGGTTGTTCGGTCTCGATGGGCTGTGGGATGCGCTGCTTGGCGCGGGGATTGGATTTGTGGTCTTCCTGGTTTTTTACTGGCTGGGCGGCATGGGGGGGGAGATATCAAACTCATGTCGGCGTTTGGAACGATCGTGGGAGGCAAACAAATTTTCCTGGCGGCTGTCTTGACAGGCATCATCGGCGCTATGATGGCAGTAGCGTTCCTAGCGGTGCGCAAGCTTCGGCGGCTCGGTAGCTCCGATTCCGTGCCGGCGACTCCAGACCGCAAGATGATGATTCCCTACGCTCCCGCGATCAGCCTAGGGATGTTATTGACTTTCGCTCAATTTCTTGACTGAGGATGACTTATGGACAAGCGTCTCTTGACAGTGATTGTAATGGCCGTGACGGTGGCTTTGGTCATCACGGCCATTTTTTACCAGATTACGGTGGCCCGCAAACCGTTGCAAGCCGAGGTGCCCCTTCGTGAACTCGTTGTCGCCAAGGTTGACCTGCCGATGGGTGCGGTGATTGGGGAGGACGACGTCCGAGTCTTGGACTATCCCGAGCAGCATTTCCCCAAGGGCGGGTTTTCGGCCATTGAGGATGTTCTCGAGCGCTCGATCATCGACCGGGTGCTGGCTAACGAGCCCGTGCTGAGCGGGCGAGTGACAGAGAAGGGAGCCGGCTTCGGGCTTGCTCCGCTGATTCCAGAAGGAGAGCGAGCGATGGCCCTCGCGGTGAATCAAGTCAGCGGTGTTTCTGGCTTCGTCTTGCCGGGTTCGAAGGTGGATGTTCTCCTGACCGCGTCGCTTCCCGGTGTCACGAGCGAACGGATTACCGTGACGGTGATGGAAAACCTTACCGTTCTCTCGACGGGCAGTCGGCAGGAGCCCGATGCGCGCGGCCAGCCTCAGAACGTGCCGGTCGTCAATGTCCTGGTGACGCCGGAGAAAGCCGAATTGCTGACGCTGGCGGCGCGAGAGGGAACCATACAACTCGTGCTGAGAAATCCCGTGGATGATGAGATCGTCTCGGAGCACCGGCCGGGAACACGCACACGTGATCTGTTCGCCAAGTCGCGTCCGAAGAAGAGACCTGTGGCGCGTTTCAGAAGGTCCGGTCCCGCGGTCGTCACCGTGCCTGTTGCGCCTCCGCCCCCGCGCCAGGTAGAGATGATCCTAGGAAACGAAAAAAATATCGTAACGTTGGCGTCGGTCCCGCCGAGATGAATCTTGTAATAACTCAAGGTGCTCGTATGTCACCCAGTCCCCCCCCATGACACTCAATCGACCTTATAAGCTGTCCAAGCCGCCGCGCGGCAGGGCCTGCCAGCCCCGGCGGATTACAGCTTGCGCGAGTTCTGATCGCGCTCTCCGTGGCCTGGTTCCTGATTCCGGGCGCTCTCAGGGCGGCGCCACCGCCCAATGGTGCGGCCGGTGACGAAATTCCGCTCACCGTTGGGCGATCGGTCGTACTGGACCACCCCGATGACATTGTGCGCATTGCGATCACCGACCCAAACATTGTCGATGCCGTGCCCATTTCTACTCGCGAAATTCTGCTGAACGCGAAGAATCCAGGCCTGTCCACCTTGATCATATGGTCACGCTCGGGTGAGCGGAATTTCTTCACGATTTCGGTCAAAGTGAATGTAGAGCAGCTGCAGGACCATCTACAGACCGCGTTTCCCGGTGAGGCAATCCGGGTCAACGTGAGCAGGGGCGTAGCGACGCTGGATGGTAATGTGTCGAGTCCGGATGTCGTGGACCGAGCCGTCGCGATGGTCTCTGGCGCGGGCGCCGGAGCCGTCATCAACAATCTCCAGCTTCCGCCCCCTCCGGCGGAGCGGCAGATCCTCATAAAAGTAGTGTTCGCGGAATTTCAACGCAACGTGGCCCGTGATTTTGCCGTGAATCTGGCCAGCACCGGAGCTCTGAACACTCCGGCCTCGATCACTACTCAGCAGGCCAGTCCGCCGCTGATCCAGTCTCTGGAAGGCACCATTGGCGGCCGTCTCGAGGGTACCGCTACGACCTTTAATCTCCAAAACACGCTCAACATATTCGCGTTCCGTCCAGATCTCAATATCGGAGTGCTCATTCAGGCGCTGAAGGCGAAGAGTCTGGTCGAAATTCTCGCCGAGCCGAATATGATAACGACGTCGGGCAAGGCGGCGCGATTCCTGGTGGGCGGCGAATTCCCCGTGCCGATTTTGCAGGGAGGCGCGGGCGCCGGCGCGGTAACGATTCAGTTCCGCGAATTCGGCATTCGGCTGGACTTTCTTCCGGAACTCACCGAACGCGGTTCAATCAAGATGAAGATAAAGCCCGAGGTCAGCGCACTCGACTTCGCGAATGCCGTGCAGTTTTCGGGATTCTTGATTCCGGCCTTGTCGACCCGCAGGATCGACACCGAGGTTGAGCTCATGCCGGGCCAAAGCTTTGTGATTGGAGGGCTCATTGACAGCCGCGTTACCGAAACCGTCAACCGGATTCCCGGGCTGTCTAGCATCCCCCTGGTCGGCAGGATTTTCAGGAGCCACGCCAAGACCAAAACGAATACCGAGTTACTGGTCATCGTGACGCCCGAGTTTCCTGAGGTCATCCAGGCGGGCGAGGACTTTCCCGACGTTCCCCGGCCGCTGCCGTTTCTGTCTCCAGTCACTGAGAAGGAGATGTAGAAGTTTAATTAGGGCCAGAGGCGTGACGCTGATGGTCCTTGGATATTGATACTGTGTGCCCAAGTTGTCGTTATGGCAGGAAGCGATTTTTCTAATCAAGCAGGTTTATCGGCGGTTCTGCTGTGTCCGAATCGAAGACTCGCGCAGCAGTTTGCCTCTGCTATTCCTGACCCACGGGCTCTTGCCATCGTAGCGGATATCAACGAGTATCCTTCACCCCAGAAGCTGGGCGATCGCCTGCGGCAGCAGCGATGCGACCTGATTCTCCTGGACTTGGGGACGGACACCGAACTGGCGCTGAAGCTCATTGCGGCGGTCGCGGCCCTGCGGCCGAAGATTCACGTCGTCGGCCTGCACGACGCGAATGACGCTGGCATCATCATCCGCTCGCTGCGGGCCGGGGCTACGGAATTTCTGTGTGCTCCATTCGACTTGGACTCGCTCAGCACCGTAATGACCCGCATCGTCCGCATGAGAGAAACCGCCGAGGGCGCGACGCAAGAACGGGGGCGCCTGTATGGGTTTACCGGAGCGAAGGCGGGCCAGGGCGCGACCACTTTGGCCTACAACCTGGCATTTTCGGCCTCCCAGGAGGAGGGCCGAAAGGTTCTGCTGATGGATGTCGACTTGCTCGGTGCAACCGTATCGTTCGCGCTTCGCCTCAAACACGCCTACAATCTGCTCGATGCGTTGCGCCACACCGAGAAACTCGACAAGGCCCTCTGGTCGGCGCTGATTACTTCCCAGGACAGCCTGGACGTTCTTCTGGGTCCAGAGCGTCCAGAGGTGGTGGCGGTCGACAATCAAGGCGTGTCGCAATTGATCGCCTTTGTGCGCCGCGCCTACGATGTGATCGTCATCGATCTGCCCTGCGCCTACGAAAGCATCTCGCGAGCCCTGATTCCAGAAATCGATGAACTCTATGTCGTCTCCAATCCCGAGTTGTCGTCGCTTCACATGGCTCGCAAGTGTCTGACGCATCTTGGGCAGGAAGGCCCGGGGGAAGGTCAAATTTCGCTGGTGATTAACCGCATGCACCGGCGGCAGGAGCTGACGGCCCAGGACATAGAAAAAGTCTTCAATTTTCCGGTGGGTTATGTTTTTCCAGAAGACCACTTGGCGGCTCACAGGGCGCTCACGGCCGGAAAGCCGGTCGCCTTGAATACCGAACTCGGGCGCACGATACGGTCCTTTGGCAAGACGATCTTGGGCACCGGGGGCGAGAAGAAGAAAAAGAAGAGCGCCGGCGGGCTGAGTCTGACCGCGCTGTTGTCGAACGGGTAAGTTTTATTCCCGCAAAGGGCTGAGAGTAAGCTATGGCACTACCACAGGAAATCGGCACGGCTTCGGATGTGGGATGGGAGGACCGCGTCCGGCGCGCCAGCACCGGGAGCCGTCTGACTCGGAATCCCGAATATCAGGAATTGAAGTTTAAGCTCCACCGGCGTCTGCTTGACAAGATCAACCTGGAGGCGCTGGCGTCGATCGAGAATCAGAAAGTGCGCTCGGAAGTGCGCAATGCGCTGATGTCGCTGATCGACGAAGAGTCTACGCTGCTGAGTTCGCTGGAACGCCAGCAGATTTGTGACGAGGTGCTTGACGAAGTTTTTGGTCTTGGTCCGCTGGAACCGCTCCTTCAGTATCCGACCGTGAGCGACATTCTGGTCAATACGCATAAGCAAGTCTATGTTGAGCGAAAAGGTCAACTCGAGCTGACGAATGTCACATTCAAGGATGACGGGCATCTGCTGCGCATCATCGACAAAATCGTGTCCCAGGTCGGCCGGCGCGTGGATGAGTCCTCGCCGATGTGCGATGCTCGCCTTTCGGATGGTTCCCGCGTCAACGCCATCATCGCACCTCTGGCGGTGGACGGCCCGCTGCTGTCGATTCGGCGATTCAATAACGACAAACTGATGCCCGAGGATCTGGTCGCCTATCAGTCGATCACCGAGGGCATGCTGGAAATCATAAAAGCGTGTGTGCGCTCGCGGCTGAATATTATCGTGTCGGGCGGCACTGGTTCTGGAAAGACGACCATGCTCAACGCATTGTCGGCTTATATTTCTCCGAAAGAACGCGTTCTAACCATTGAGGATGCCGCCGAACTGCAGCTAAAGCAGCCCCATGTCGTCCGGCTGGAGACGCGGCCCCCCAACCTGGAAGGAGAAGGAGCGGTTCGGCAGCGCGAACTGCTGATCAACGCCTTGCGCATGCGCCCAGACCGGATTGTGATTGGAGAGTGCCGTGGCGAGGAGGCGCTTGACATGCTGCAGGCCATGAACACTGGCCACGACGGCTCCATGACGACGATTCACGCCAATACGCCGCGTGATGTCATCTCGCGTCTCGAGGTCATGGTCACCCTGGGAAGCAACATGCCGATCACGGCCATTCGCGGGCAGATTGCTTCGGCGGTGGACCTCATCATTCAGTGTGAGCGATTGAGCGACGGGGCCAGGCGAGTCCGCAGTGTGACGGAAGTGACGACCATGGAAGGCGACATGGTCATGCTCCAAGACCTGTTTGTTTTTGAGAAGCTGGGCGTTTCTGGCGAGGGCAAGGTTCTAGGGCGATTCGCCGCCACCGGTATTCGTCCCCGATTCTACGAGAAGCTGCAGGCGGCGGGTCATCGCCTCGGGGCGGAGTTGTTTGAAGAGATCGTGGAAATCACGGAGTAATTCATCATGGGTGGTTTATTGATCTTTTTCTTGTTTTTGGCGGGCGTCATGGTCTTCACCATCGTCATCGCCAACAACGTCATGCGAAAGCGTGATGTCGACCAGATGAAGGACTTGGTGTCTGGCAAGACCGCCGTGAGCGTTAGCGGCGCATCGGCCGGATCGGGTTCCCTCATGAAGGCGGAGCATGCCACGAAGCGGGACCGGGTGGCAAAGCTTGTGCTCGGCCGTGACTTGAACCAAAAGATGCGGGACTTGATCGAGCAGGCTGGAATGGACTGGGATCCGGCGCGGACGATGCTGGGAGCTTTGTTTCTCGCCGTCCTCGGGTTCAACCTGTTCTGGTATGTCGTTCCGCGTGGCCAACCCATCGCGGTCATCGGCGTCATCGTGGGCGGCGGCGCCCCATTCCTCTACATCTATAGCAAGCGAAAAAAACGCCTGTTCAAGTTTGAAGAGCAATTTCCGGATGCCCTAGAGTTTGTCGCCCGAGCTATGAGGTCCGGTCATGCCTTCTCGGTATCGCTCGAGATGCTGCACAAGGAGTTTCCCCCGCCTCTGTCCGACGAATTTCGGCGCACCTTCGAGGAACAGAATCTCGGACTGCCCCTGGATGTCGCCTTGGAGCGCCTTGGGACAAGGGTGCCCCTGCTGGATGTTCACTTCTTCGTCTCGGCGGTCTTGCTTCAGAAGAGAACAGGCGGCAATTTGGCCGCGCTCTTGGAAAATCTTGCTTATTTGATGCGCGAACGCTTCAAGCTGCGCGGAAGAATTCGGGCGATCAGCGCCCATGGCCGAATCTCGGGCCTTGTTCTCTCCATGATTCCAATGGCCGTCGCCTTGATGATGTTTGTTACGAACCCGGAATATGTTCTATTTTTCCTGGATGACCCGGACGGCAAGATCATGCTGGCCGCCTGTATCTTCCTGCAACTTCTCGGGTTCATTTCCATTCGTAAGATTACCGACATTGGAGTGTGACTTATGAGTGCGATGGTGGCATCGGTTTTCTTGTTTAGATGGGTATTCACTTGACTCAGGTATTTTGAAATGGCCCCTACATGTTGTGGTTGTCCGTAGCGCGTGTTGCGGCGCCTCCGACCAGCGACTTGTAGGGCGCCGGTTGGACGGCGACGGCCTGCTGAACCAGGCGGTAGAAGAGCTTGCCTCGGCTTCTGGACTTGCGGCGGTTGAAGCGGAAGGTGAATTCGTCGAGGTAGTAGTCGAGATGCTCGTGGCTGACGGCTCCTTGATGCGTACCCAGTATCCAACGCTTCAGTAACGACACCACGCGATGCACGCGGGGGAGCAGTTGAGAGGCTCGTGCCGGTTGCCCGTCCAGGTAGCTCACCTCGTGGCGATAGCCGTCGCTTTCGAGTGGCTCGTATCCCAGCCAGCCGTCCGTGTGGACCACGCTGCCGGGTTCGACCGACTCGCCGACGAAGGCCATCAAGCTGTCCCCAGAGGCGTTCGGAATCGTGCGCATCCGAACTCGTCCGATGCCGGCGCCATCTTCCTCGGCCGCTACTACAATCAGCGCTTTCGCGTCGGTTTGGCGGCCCCGCACGCCCTCCTCCAGGGCTCCTAAGTAAGTCTCGTCAACCTCAACGCGCCCGCTGAGGCGATCACGTCCGGGCCGCACCATAGCGCGCCGAAGCTTGTGCAACCAAGTCCAGGCCGTCTTGTAGCTGCCCAGGCCCAACACCCGCTGCAATCCCAATGCACTCGCCCCGTTCTTCTGGCTGGTGAGCCACCACATTGCTCGAAACCAACTCTGGAGCGGCTTGCGGGTGTCTTGAAAGATTGTGCCTGCTGTCGCCGAAGCTTGATGCCCGCAGCTTGCACACTGCAGCAGCACCGTGCGCACCGCCCAGGTTTTGTCATGCCCGCATCGCGGACAACGAAAACCCTCCGGCCAGCGGAGTTGACACAGATACTCCCGACAGGCCTGCTCGCTAGCGAAACGCGCCTCGAACTCGGCCAAATTCCGGGGATAATCTTCCATCGCCCAAGATCCTACATCTTGGGGTCACCTGAGTCAAGTAAATACCCATCCTTGTTTATTCTGATCGCGATTCTCTTGGGGACGGTGGGTTTCAAGTTTTGGGTCCAGCCCAAGGCCGCCTTGGAACGGGTCGTTGGCGAAGTGGAGCTGGGCGACCAAATCGTCAGGCATCCGAGTCTGTCGTTTCGTACGCTGCTAGCCAAGATTGGCACTGTGGTGCCACAAAACCCGACCGATGTCGGTATTCAACAGCGCAAGCTTCTTACCGCCGGATTCCGCAGCGCCTATGCGCTCAAGGTGCTTTACGGGATTAAGGGAGCCATGGCGCTAGCTATGACGATTGTCAGTGCGGGCGTCGTGTTCGGGTTTGAAATGCAGGGCGAGATGACATTTTTTCAGATCCTGGCTGCCGGGGCGCTGGGATGGTCGTTGCCGAACTTTGTCGTCGGCCGGATGGTCTCAAAGCGGCAGGCGAATCTCAGGAAAGGTCTGCCAAACGCGCTAGACATGCTCGTGATTTGCGTGGAGTCCGGTCTTGGATTGGACCAGGCGCTCATGCAAGTAAGTAAGGAATTGCATTTGGCGCACCCGGAGATCAGCGACGAATTCGCCATCATGAATCTGGAGATGCGAGCCGGAAAGAAGCGCGCCGATGCGTTGCACAACCTGGGGGAAAGAACCGATGTCGACGAACTCAAGAAAATGGTCAGCGTGCTGGTGCAAGCCGACCGTTTCGGCACCAGTATTTCTCAGACCCTGCGTAATTTTTCGGATTACATGAGAGTTCAGGCCCGCCAGATCGCCGAGGAGAAGGCTGCGAAGATCGGCGTCAAATTAGTGTTCCCGATCTTCTTTTTCATTCTCCCTTCTCTCTTTGTTGTTACGGTCGGCCCGATGATGGTTCGCGTCATGAGAGACTTCTTGCCGCAGTTGGCGCTCTGAGAGATGAGGAGACCGGAAGCCTGGTTTGCCGGGAGCCTTGGGAAGCGGCGTTGGAGCAAGAAAGGCCGCGTCGCAGGACGGCAGGAGTTGTGTGAATGCTGAACGTCACGGGAGCGGTCTTCGCGCCTTGGCGGTTCCGCGGACCGCTGAAGAACTGTGGTGAGGCCGGCGCCTAAGGCGCCAGCGAATTTGGAAATAGGAGACATACCAGCAGGTGATCCCATCCGCGAGATGTGTTCGCGGTCTGCGTGGCCGGGATTGTAGCTGAGTCAACGATGTCGGGTCCCCCCGCACCCTGACGCAGAGACGCCAGCAGCTGTGGGCGAGCAGGAATACCTGCATGCCCGACGAGGTGCGACAAAGTGACTATGACTGTGTGGAAAGTGAGGAAGACCAATAGACAATACTCCCCGGTTGCGCTGAGTGCGTTTCTGGCGGGCTGGCTCTTGCTCTGTTGTCTGGGGCCAGAGCAGGTTCTGGGCCAGACGGCCGTCTCTCGTCTCGGCACGGTCATTCCATTGCCGGGGCATATCAGCGAGCTTGTCGTTGATGAGGCGCGCGGCCAGATTTATGCCGCCAACTTCAGCGCCGGGCGGGTCGAGGTGGTGTCGATGACGACGCGGCGGAGGCTGGGGTCCATTCTGACCAGCTCGTCGCCGTCCGCGATTACGGCGATGGCCATGACGCACGACAGCCGTTTTTTGGTCGTCACAAGCGTTCCGGTAAGCGAGACGCCCGGTTCGACGGTGACCGTCATCAACCTCAATGACCCCGGTGACCGGCGGTTTTATACCGTCGTGGATCGGCCGCTCGCGATGGCCTTCGGGGCCAACGGCGAAGGCCTGTTCGTCACTGCTGGCGGCTTTCAGATCTTCGATCCGGCCACCGGCACGTTCACCGATGTGTTCAGCTTCGGTGATGGCTCGAGCGACGATGTCGACCTGCCCGTCCCGATGCCGACCTTTCCCCGTGAAGTCGTCTTTGCAAGCGCGGCGGCCTCGCGGGACGGCAAACTGATCTACGGCGTGACCGATGTCTTTGTCTACTCCTTTCAGGTCGGTCTCTCGAGATTAACCATCCGGCCCATCGAGACCATCATCACGCCTCCCGTCTTTTCGCAGGCCAGCACCGCCGACGACGGCAGCTATTTCATGGCTGGCCAGTTGCTCTTCAATAAGCGCCTCTCGGTTCTGGCGGATACCCTGGAGACCGGCGGAGCGGGCATGCTCATCGGCGGTCACGTCATCGACAGCGAAATCGACACGGTCTATGCCGCCTTCGACGTGGCCGTGGCAGGGCTGCCGGGTCAGACGCCTGGCGCCGTGCTCAACGTCATGGACGCGGATAATCTGTTCGTGCGGGAGCGCTTCATGCTCCCCGAGCAAGTCACTGGCAGGCTGGCTCTTGCCTCCGGCGGCAACGAGATATACGCCGTGACCGAATCCGGCCTGACGCATATACCGCTTGGGAACCTCGATGGCTATCCGCAACTTGAGGTGAAGGCGGAAGACCGCAATTTGTTGTTCCAGTTTGACTTCTGTTCGCAAGGCACCCAGACCCGCGTCTTGCGCCTGGAGAGTCCCGACGGCAGCTCAGCGTCGTTCCGGCTCTCGGCCACCGACATGGACGGCTTACCGGCATTCGGCATTTCTTTTGAGCCGAGCCAGGGCCAGACTCCCGCCGAAGTGCAAGTCACCGTCGCGCCTTCCGCGGTTGGCAATGCTCAGGGAACCGCGGAGTTCCTGGTAGGCATCGAGACCGACGCGGTCAACATCCCAAATACTTCACGGCTCTTTGTCAATGTCCGCGATCTGGATCAAAAGGGAATTTTCCACGAAATGCACGGACGATTCGTTGATATCGTCGCGGATCCGGTGCGCAGCCGCTTCTATGTTCTCGACCAGGAATCTTTTCTGGTGCATATGTTTGACAGCGATACCTTCCGCTTGCTGGGAAGTTTTCGAACCGGAAACACCCCTACCTGGATGACCATCGGGAACCTGGGGAAGTTCCTGATCATCGCAAATTCCCAGGCGGAGACTCTCACCTTCGTGGACCTCTATACGTTGACGAAGTTCGGTGACGTGCTGCTGCCTTGGCAGGTGCTTAAGGATGGGCATTATCCGAGGAGCGTGGCCACCGACAATTCCTCGGTGCTGATCCTGTCGAAGACACCGGACGAAGGGGAGGTGTCGAAGCTTGCCGTCACCTTCCGCGGCGTCCGCACGCCGTCGACGCTCGGCATTTTTGAAAATTCCGTCTCCCCCGAAACCGCGCTCGTGTCGCTGCCGGACCGCTCCGGTATTTTCTTCGCGTCAAGCAGCGGCACCGTCGCCCTCTGGGAGGCCTTGACGCCAACCACGTCAAAGATTATCCTGTCTCGCAGTGACCTTTCCGGTCTCGAGGGCGCGATTGGCGCCGGCTCCGACTTTTTCGTGGCCGGCAGTCATCTGCTGAATTCCTCTCTGGTGCCTCAATTCGAGTTCGATGACGCCTCCGCGGGCATGGAGTCGACCGGTTTTACCGTGACGCGGGACGGTACCGCGATCCGATCGCTGCGTCCCGTCTCGACCGTGGACTCGGGCAGCCTGCGGCGGTTTGATCCGCGCGATCCCCGGATCTTGGACTCGCCGGTGAGAATCGTGGAAACGCCGCCGGCCATCACCCGTGCCTTTCCGTTTATCCGAACCCTGGCGGCACTGTCCAACGGAAAGCTGGCGTCCACCGGAACGGCCGGCATCGTCGAGCTTCCCGTCGAGTTCGATAAGAATCTCCAGAGTCCGCGCATCACGGCGATCGTCAACAGCGCGAACTTTACGACGGCTGCCGCGGTGGGCGGGCTGATCAGTCTGTTCGGCGAGAACCTGGCCGCACAGGAGGTTTCCGCCGGCACGACTCCCTTGCCCACGACGCTGGGCGGCACTTGTGTGTCTATGAACGGGTTGAGTCTTCCGCTGGTCTATGTGTCCCCTGGTCAGATCAATGCTCAGGCCAGTTTTAGCATTGCCGGCGACCTTGCCACGGTCGTTCGCAACCCGGGAGGACTGAGCAATATCTTCATCAGCACGGTCTCGCTTTCGGCGCCGGCGGTCTTTAGCGTGGAGCATCCCAGTGAGGAGACCCTGCTCAAAGCGGTGTTCCGGCTGAAGAATAATCAACTGGCCACGCTTTCCAATCCCTTCCGGCACAACGAAATCGGCGTCATCTTCGCTACCGGGCTTGGGTCCGTGACCCCGATTGGGATCGACGGGTATCCCGCGGCGCCCGAACCGCTCTCTATCACCACCGTCGATCCGGTCATTACGGTCGGCGGCGAGACAGCTCCCATACTGTATTCGGGTTTGGCTCCCGGTTTTGTCGGACTCTACCAGATCAATTTCATCGTGCCGATCGGAGCACCGACAGGTCTGCAAGTTCCTTTGGTCGTAACTGGCAGCACCTCGACGGACGGGTTCTTTATCCGAATCGTCGAAGAGTAACCGTCTAAATCACGCTCGGCTGCCTTGGCCGGCCCCCTCCCCGCATCTGCCCGGCCAAGGCGCCTGTTCCTGGAGCTACGAAAACGCTGTGACAAATATGATGAAACCGGTCATCCTCTCCAGCCTGCTCTTGGCGCTGCTGCTCTCGCCGGTGATCCTGCGGGCGCAAGGGAATTATGAAGTCGGTGTGATCGGACTGATCACCTCCTACAAGAAGGTCAATGTTGAGAGTCCGGGGAACTCCGGAGAGGTCGGTCCGAAATTCGGTCCCGCTGCTGGTTTCGTCATCGGCCAGTCAATCGGCGATCACTGGGGAGGCGAGTTTCGGTATATCTACTTCAAGAACGATATCGAGCTTGCGTCCTCGTCGACTTCAACGGAGTTCAGCGCCGAGTCTCACGCGGTTCACTACGATGTGCTCTATTACTTCAGTGATCTCGACGCCAGGGTACGGCCCTACGTGGCGATTGGCGGCGGTGTGAAAGTCTTCCGGGGAAGCGGGCAGGAGCAGGCCTTCCAGCCCCTGAGCGACCTGGCGTTGCTGACCAAGACCACGCAGGCGGTGCCGGTCGGCGATGTTGGCTTCGGCGTCAAGGTTCGCGTCGGCTCCGGCGGCATGTTCCGCATCGAGTTTCGCGACTATATTTCTCCGGTTCCCGACGAAGTCATTGCCGAGTCGGTGGACTCCAAGATCGACAATCTGCTGCATCATTTCGCTCCGCTGGTTGGTTTCACCTGGACGTTTTAGCTCTCCACTCGTGTTGCCAGGAGCCGGGGTCGCGTCCAGCGCGGCGCCTAGTTCGGCGCCCGACCCCGTATTCTCTCTAGCCGCGAGCCTGGGGTTTCGTCCTCCGCTCCCGCCTCGCACCGTTTCGTCCGCGGGAACAAACGGAGGCCAGGCCGCGCGGCGCACCTCGCGATCAGTCCTCCTGACTGGCGTTGTTTTCCAGGCGGCGAACTCCGCCGGCCGTGCACGGCCGCCTGCTCCTCCCAGTGCTCGCACAGGCCCGTTGCGGGTGCCTCCGCGCTTTAGCCCGTGGCCGGGAAAGGTATTATACTGAGTCTTGGTAGTCTGGTTTTCACAGGAGATGACTGCATGACACCGCGCATGAAGTTTGGTCTTGTCACCACGGTAATCCTAGGTGTATTGGGCTGGCTGGCCGTCGACGGCATCAACGCCGACGCCACCTACTACGTTACGGTCAAGGAGCTTCAGTCGATGGACTCGGACTCGGCCGCGCGCCGGCTGAGAGTGGGCGGCGATGTGAAGGAAGATTCCATCGTACGAACAGCCGATCGGGTGGAGTTCACCATTCTGCAAGAAGATGCTGAATTAGATGTGGTCTACGTTGGGCGCGACCCGCTACCGGATACGTTTCGCAACGGCGCGCAGGCGCTCTGCACCGGGAGACTGCGCTCTGACAACGTCTTTGAAGCGCGCCAGATTCAGGCGAAATGCGCGTCCAAGTACGAGGCCGATCCAGGGGCCGGAAACAAGCCCGTTTACGACACTGCCGCCGATCCGAACAAGGCGTCGCTGTAGTTGGCTGGCCGTGCGTTTGGTTGGGGTCCATCCCGCGTCACCATTCCCGGTGATGGGTGGCTCCCGCCCAACTAGTGCCCGCGTGGCGTGGTAAAGCATGGAAAATCTCGGATATCTCACCGTCCTCCTGGCATTCTGCCTTACTGTTTACGCCCTTCTGGCCGCGCTCGCCGGGAAATGGCGTGGCAATGCCTTTCTTGAGTTGAGCGCGCAGCGCGCCGTCGCCGCCGCCTGGATCATGGTCACCTCGGCCGCCGGCATTCTGCTGTGGGCGATCTTCACGGACGATTTCCGCTTTAGTTATGTGGCGTCGAGCAGCAATGCCGACATGGAAGCGCTCTACAAGCTCACCGCCCTATGGGGCGGCCAGGAAGGCTCTTTGCTGTTCTGGAGCTGGATTCTCTCCACCTACTCTTTCATTGCCGTCTACACCGCGCGCCGCAAGCACCACGAGATCATCTCCTACGTCGTCGCCATCATGATGGCGGTGCAGACGTTTTTCTTGATGCTGATTACGTTTCTGGTGAGCCCGTTTCAGGTCATCATGTCCGGCCCGCAGATTACACCCGTTGCCGACGGAACGGGCTTGAATCCTCTCTTGCAGCACCCCGTTATGGCGATTCACCCGCCGATGCTGTATCTCGGCTACGTCGGGTTCGTCGTTCCGTTTGCCTTCGCCATGGCCTCGCTCATCGCCAAGCAGCCGGGCGAGCGCTGGATCCATACAACCCGTGTGTGGACCATGGTCACCTGGCTGTTTCAGAGTTGCGGCGTGCTGCTGGGAGCCTACTGGTCCTACGACGTGCTGGGATGGGGCGGCTACTGGGCCTGGGACCCGGTCGAAAACGCTTCATTCCTTCCCTGGCTGACCGCCACCGCGTTTCTCCACTCGGTCATGATGCAGGAAAAGAAAGGCATGATGAAGGTCTGGAATGTCGTGCTCGTCGCGGCCACCTTCCTGCTCTGTATTTTCGGCACGATGATTACCCGCAGCGGGATGGTCAGCTCGGTGCATGCGTTCGCGCAGTCGCCGATTGGATCGTATTTCCTTTGGTTCCTCACCGGAGCCACGGCCCTGTCGGTGTTCCTGATCTTGAGCCGGCTCGACTTCCTGCGCAGCGAGAACGAGATGGACTCGGTCGTTTCGCGGGAATCGAGTTTTCTCTTTAACAACGTGATCCTGCTCGCGAGCTGTTTCGCGGTCTTGTGGGGAACCTTGTTCCCGGTGATCAGTGAAGCGTTCACCAATGAGAAGATCAGCGTCGGCGCACCGTTCTTCAACAAGGTCAATATCCCCATGGGACTGCTGCTGCTGTTCCTGACCGGCGTCGGCCCGCTGTTTGCCTGGCGCCGTACGTCGGTCGATAGTCTGCGGCGCAATTTTCAGTGGCCGGCGACTGCCTCCCTGGTGCTGGGCGGAGTCTTGATGACCTTGGGAATGCGCCACTTCTATGCGCTGGTCTGCTTTGTTCTCTGTGCCTTCGTGGGCATCACGATCCTGGCCGAGTTCTATCGCGGAGCGCGGGTCATCCAGAGCAAGCAGCCGATGTGGCTGGGCGGCGCGATGATGGAACTGACCCATCGCAATACCCGCCGGTACGGCGGATACCTCGTTCACATGGGCGTCGTATTCATGTTCATCGGATTCGCCGGCGCGGCGTTTAACCTCGAGACCCAGGCGGAAATGAACGAGGGCGACGTTCTGCCGATCGGCGCCTACGAACTGCGTCTCAAGAGTGTGTCGCAGGACAGCAACGCGGTCTACGCCAGCGGGATCGCCGAGATCGACCTGTATAAGAAAGGCGAGTTGATCGAGACCATGAAGCCCGAACGGCGCCTCTACCATGCCAGCGGGCAGGGCGTGGGCATCGTATCCATTCGCACCGGGCTGTACGAGGATGTCTACATAGTGTTCGCCGGTCTGGCCACCGACGGACAGAACCCGGTGATCCAGGGCTACATCAAGCCTCTGGTGAGCTGGATCTGGATCGGCGGATGGACCCTTGTCTTCGGAACCCTCGTGGCGCTCATCCCGAGCAAGATCAAACGCATTCAGGCCAAAACACACATCATCGGGACAGTGAAGAGACAGAATGAAGTATTTGCGAAATAGTCTCTTGGTGCTGGTTCTGGCCGCCGCCGCACCGGGCCAAACTGTAGCCGAGGCCGGCAGCGAGGCCTATCTCAAGAGCCGCGAGATCGGTCGTCAGCTCAAGTGCCAGTGCAGTTGTTCCTACACCATCGCCGACTGCAATATGCTCCACTGTTCGTTCCGTGAGAGCGTCACTCCCGACATCAAAGAAGCCGTTGCCGCCGGTTTACCCGCCGCAACGATTGTCAAGAACATCATCGCCAAGTATGGCAGCCAGCTTCGCACCGCGCCCCGTGCCGAGGGTTTTGGTCTCTTTGGCTGGGCGATGCCCTTTGTCGCTATCTTGCTCGGACTGATCGCCGCGCCGATTCTCATCTGGCGCTGGAAGACCAAGTTTGAGCAGCGTCCGGCGCCGGCCCCCGCCGAGGAGGCGGATATGGCCCGCTATGAAGAGGAAATCGAGCGGGACCTCGCCAAGCTCGAATAGCATTCCCATGGTCATCTTCCTCACCGTCGTCGTCGTCGTGATCGCCTTCGCCTTCCCGTTCATGATTCGGGAGAGTTCGCTGCCGCGACCCGAGCCCGAATCTCCCACACGTCATCTGGAAGACCGCCGGGCGGCGATTTACGAGAACATGCGCGATCTGCAGGGCGAATATCATATGGGAAAACTCTCCGATGACGACTATAAGCAGACGAAGCTGGACCTGCAAAAGGAACTCTCCGGCGTGCTGGCCGAGATGGAGCGCGTCGTAGCGGCACATTCAGAATTGAAGATGGATAGCGTCGTGACCGGCAGAGGTTCCACCGAAGCTTCCGGCTGATTCTCGCTCATGCGACACTTGATTCTTTCGCGCTGCGTCCCTGTGCTCGTGGCGCTCGCCGTCACGGCCGGGCTGCCAGCGCAGATGGTGGTCAAGGGTACGGTTTACAACGAGACGACGGGTCAGCCGCAGGCGGGCGTGTCCCTGTCGCTGGTTTCCTTCGAGGGAGGAATGAAGCCGCTCGAAGATGTCTTCAGCGGACCTGACGGGAGTTTCGTTTTCGTCAAGACTCTCCCCGGCTCCTCGCGGCAGCCCATGCTTGGGATGGTGAGAGCCGAGTATGAGGGGATTCCTTACAGCACCCTGATTCGCGCCGGCCAGGACGCGGGAACTCTTCGCGTGGCCGTCTACGCGCTGGAGGAGAAGCAGCTCCCCACGCCCAGCGCGCACGTGGTCATCTTCGAGCCGGGCGCCGGCGAAATGGTGGTCAACGAGAGCTTCATGTTTACCAACGAGACCGATCCGCCTCGCGCCTATCGCAATCCCGAACGCGGTACTTTGCGATTCTATCTGCCCCCCGAGGCCAAGGGTGTCGTGCAGGTTTCGATGAGCGGAGCGATGGGCATGCCGCTTCGCAGCAGCGCCACCAAGACGGCCCAAGACAATGTCTACATGGTGGACGCGCCGATTAAGCCTGGCGAAAACCGTATCGATATCAGCTACCTGGTCCCGCACGCGAGCGGCGACAGCTTTACCGGCCGCCTGCTCTACAAAGGAGTGACGAGCCGCCTCGCCGTGCCCGCCGCTGTGACTCTCGACGGCGAGGGACTCGAGTCGATGGGACGGGAGCCCCGAACCCAAGCGTGGCTCTTCCAGACTTCCGCCGTCGAGTCCTACACCGTTACGATCTCGGGAGAAGGCAGCATGCGGCCGCCGGAATCCGCTTCCACCACGGGCGAAGAGAGGGGAGGGATGCGCGTCGCCGCGGCACCGCTTGCCCAAGAGTTGTACTGGTTGCTGGGCCTGATCGGAGCGGTGCTGGCGGTCGGGTTCGCTTACCTCTATACCGCCAAGCCTGCTCTCGCCGCCGAGCCCGCCGCGGCCGGCACCGCGGCCCGCACAGGCGCGGGCCGTCCCAAGGGAAGCGCGCGGTCCCGCCGCCGCAAGTCATGAGTGAGGCGGCGATTTCTCTGCGCGATGTCTGGAAGTTTTTCGGTGAGTTTCCGGCCATTCGCGGCCTCAATCTCGAAGTGCCCGCCTCGGGCGTGCTGGCGCTGCTGGGCAGAAACGGGGCAGGGAAGACCACGCTGCTGCGCATCATGGCCGGGCTGCTGCGGCCCTCGAGAGGAAGCATCGAGATCCCCGGATCTCAAGACCGTCTCGAGCAAGCCCGCTCCATTGGGATGGTCGGCCATGGTCAGTGGCTCTATGAGGATCTGACGGCGAAGGAGAACCTCGAATTCTTCGCGGCGCTCTATGAGGTCGCCGGCGCTAAAGAGCAGATTGCTCATTGGCTGGAGGCGACCGAACTTTGGAAGTTTCGTGACTCCCGTGTTGGCGAATTCTCACGTGGGATGCGCCAGCGGCTCACCGTCGCGCGGGCGTTCCTGCACGACCCCAGGATTCTGCTGCTCGATGAGCCCTGGACCGCTCTCGATGACCGCGCCATGGACTTGGTATCATCGCTTCTTCTCGACGCGCGCTCCCGAAGCCGCACGGTCGTCGTCTGTTCGCATCAGCTTCACGAGACGCTGAGCGTCGCCACGCACATCGCCGTCCTGGAGCGCGGCCGCCTCATCTTTCGCGGCGAGAATACCGACGAATTCAAGTCTTCCCCGCGCGACTTTTACCAGAGAATCTCGTGACCCGTTTCTTCCGGCAGACTTGGACGATCGCCGCCAAGGATCTCCGCACGGAGCTTCGCAACAAGGAGGCCCTCAACGCCGCGCTCGCGTTCACGCTCGTGATTTTGCTGCTCATGAGCTTCGCGTTCGACCCGGTATCGAATCCAGACATTCGTGATACCACCGGCGGTCTGCTCTGGATCGTTTACCTGTTTGCCGGCGTCCTCATTCTGAACCGCAGTTTCGCGCGCGAGACCGCCGGCGACTGCATCGAGGCGCTGGTCGCCTCGCCGCTGCCGCCCGGCGCTCTGTATCTCGGCAAGGTCGTCTCCAACTCTCTCCTGCTCGTCGGCATCGAGGTGCTCTCGCTCCCGATCTTCGGAATGTTTTATAACGTCGACTGGACGAGCAACTTCGGGACGCTTTTCATCGTGCTGTTCCTGGGTAGCTGGGCACTGGCGGCGGTGGGCACGATTTTTAGCGCCGTCACGGCCAACAATCACCTGCGCGAACTCATGCTGCCGCTACTGGTGATACCGATTACCTTGCCGGCGATGATGGCCTGCGTTCAATTGACATCCATCCTGTTGATGGGAGAACCACTCGGCGACTCCATCGCCTGGCTGAGACTCCTGCTGGGCTTCGACATCATCTTCACCCTGCTGGGCGCGGTTCTGCTCGAACCCGTTCTGCTGTCCTGACCTGCTTTCCCCGGCCCGCGGCCGGGCGAAGCGGATGAGACGGCAGGCCGCTTTGCGGTGCCATCTGATCACAGGCAAGCCGGGCGCGCCCGGTCCCCGCGGCGAGAAACGCGAACTAAACGGTCTGCAACTCGACGCGATCTTGCAAATATAGTAGTGTTCTTCGCCGTTGCTGCTCGACCGGTTCCGCCGGGAAGTCTTCTCGTACTTCCCGGTAGATGCGGTTGAGTTCTTCGATCAGGGCGAGGTCGCCGATCATGCGGCCGAAGGATAACCAGGCCAGGGCCAGCGGCGCCAGCGCCCACCATCCGGCGCTCGAGAAGCCCGCCAGCGCCACATGATTGAGGATATCAAGGAATAGAAGAAAGCCTGTGGTTTCTTCGTATTGAGGGGGCCGGTCCAGTGAGCTGACAAACGCGTAGCGGTACTGATAGACACCGTGGCCGCAAAGAACAAGCAGCCAGATGAAATAGATCGCCAGGGCATCTTGGGCCAGGAAGAACATCAACACCCCCAGCAACCCGAAGGTTCGAATCCCTCGAAGGACGGCCAACTTCCGCGCCTTGGGCTTCGTGAAGATTGGAGCGCCGGGCGTCAGCCACAGCATCTTAAGCTTCAACAGCAGGATTCTCATCAACGGACGAACGCCGATGTGACGCTCGTGGCCAGTTTGAGCCCACTCGCCCCCTAGATCTATCAGTGACTCCCTCTAGGTAAGGTCAAGAAAACACCGTAATACTCGGAGTTCGAAGCACACGTGACAGGCGTCCGGTGAAGGAAGCCGAAGCTATTCCCCCCCTGCGCGGCCACTCTTACCCCGCAAGGTTCGCGATGACATCCCGCACGCCAGGCACCAGAATTTCCGCCAATCGCAGGTTGGTTTCGCGGTCTAGATCGGAGACCACAAAACCAAGATCTTGCTCCGTCTCGAAGGCGGCTATTTGATAGCCGTCCTCGTCAGCGGCGAATATGGCTACGCCGCTGGCGCGCGCAACCGGCAGCACGCCCGCCGCCGCCAGCGAGTCATCGCCTTCCTTAGGGGTCAAAATGACAGACAGCAGACTGCCGTCTTCCCCCGCCACCGCCAGGTGAACATAGGTCCGGCCGCGATAGCGGCAGCGGTGCGCCAGTCGCAACTCCGAACTCTCGGAGATCTTGTCGCGCACGACCGCCGCCAGAGGCGCGAATTCACGACCCATGCTCTTGGTCAGGTCGCGTTCCTCGACCGGCCCATGCAGGATTTGACGGTACACCGTGCAGTGGAGATGATCTCCCAAGCCTAACCCGATCGTAGATCGGACTCGGGCCAAGATCGAATCGATATATCGCTCCTGCGCAAGCAGAGCTGGAGGAGAGTGTCCAGTCAGGTAGACGGCAAGGGACCACACAGTGGCGCCAACGATGAGGATCGCAGCCGCGGCCGCGATCCAAGCTCTGCTGCTGGTGTGCGCCGAGTCCGCGGCCAGAACCTCCCCAATGGCCGTTCGCACTTCGGCCGGCGCCGTATGGGCCCGCGCGCTCCCGGCGATGGTCCGGCGAAGAAGCATGATTTGACGCGATTCCTCGCCGCAGCGAGCGCAGGCGGCTAGGTGCCGCCGTACCTCCGCCTCCGCCTCCCTCGGCAGTTCGCCGTCTGCGTAGGCGTTCAGATGTTCCCGAATATCGGCGCAGGAGGCTCCGTCCCCGCCGGAAGGGTTCCTCATGCTAAGCCCGTCCTCTGGCGCCCGTGGCTGTTTCCGCCTGAGTACGCCCGCTCGAGAGCAGCTTCCTCAGGAGCGCCCGCGCACGGCTCAAGCGCGACATCACCGTGCCTATGGGCACATGCAGCAGATCGGCGATCTCACGATATGAAAACTCTTCCACATCCGCCAATACGATCACTTCGCGGAGTTTGGGCGGCATGTTCCGCATCGCGGTCACAATCTCCGGATCGGTGAGGCCGTCCGGGACCGGAGGGGGCGCCTCCTGCTGCCGCAGAATGATTTCGCTCTCGGTCGCGGCCCGGTGGTTAAGCTGCCGCTTCCAGTAGTCGCGGCTGCAGTTAATCAGAATCTTGAACAGCCAGGCCCGGCAATTCGTGCCCGGCTGAAATCGCCCGAACGAGCGCCAAGCGCGCAGATAGGTTTCCTGCACGACATCCTGGGCTCCAGAGTCGTCGCTCACAATGCGGCGTGCCGAGCGGTAGAGCTCATTGAGATGCGGCAGGGCCGCCTCTTCGAAATTCTCCCGCCTGGTTCGCTTGCCGAACAACAAGATGAGTAGTTGTGACTCTCCGCGTCCAGCTCCCTCGATCGAGCGCCCAAGGACGATCCCGGAAAAGCCAATCCTAGTATATCGTTTCATTAAACTATACTCAGCTCAGACGCGCTCTCCAGCGGCTCGAACTTCCTCCAGCGGTGAACGACGGGGGCGGCGTTGATCTCCGCGATCCCCTGCAGGATTCGTTCTCGAAGTTCCTCCCAGGACTCCACCCGGATTCGCTTCAAAAAAGTGCGCGCCATCTTCCCGAACAGCGTCTCGACAATGTTCAGCCAGGATCCGTGGGTCGGCGTATGCACGTATTTGAAGCGGTTCGGACGCGTCGCCAAATAGTCCTTCGTCTCCTTGGAAACGTGGGAGGAATGATTATCCAAGATCAATCGGATCGTGCAGTGGGCCGGGTAGGATTGGTCCAGATCCTTGAGCAGTAAGATGAATTCCCGGCTGCGGTGGCGCCGCTCCACCCGCGCTGTCACCCGACCGTCGTGCAAGTCCAGCGCCGCCAGAATCGAGCAAGTTCCCAGACGTTTGTATTCGTAATCTCGAGCCACGCAGGGATGCCGCCCCGCAGTCGGCGGCAGGTCCGGAGCGGTGTTGGCGATCGCTTGCACGCCGGGCTTTTCGTCGACCGAAACCGTAATCACGCCCGGCGATGGGCCGCCCTCGCCCGCGCTTTCATTCTGCAAGGCCACCTCGCGGTAGACCAGCAGCACCTGCCGCATCTTGGACTCAAAATCCGGGTCGCGGCGCTGCAAGTAGTACTTCACCTTCTCCGGGTGAAGAGGTTGCTCGGCCAGAATCCGATGGACGGTCGCCTTGGCCGCTTGGGCCAAGGCCGGATAGCCCGCTTCCACGGCATGCTGGCGCACGTGCCGGGCGAGCGCGCCGCGGGTCCAGAGCTCGGCGGCGTAACCGAGTTGCTTGGGTTTGCTACAGGCCAAGTGCACCACCCAGGCCTTGGCCTCTTCGCTGATGCGGGGTTCCCGGGGACGATGATAGGCATCCTTGAGCGCCGCTTCCACCCCCATGGCCAGGGCTCGCTCGATCCATTTGCCAACGCTTTTGCGCGTCATCTTCACGGCCCGCATAATCTCGGCGATCGTCTCGCCGCAATGATAGCGCCACAGAATCTCGGCTCTCTGCACCTCCCGAGCCGGAGCCTTACGCGAACGACGCAGCCGCTGCAGATGTTGCGACTCTTCGGGCGTGAGAAGCAGTTGGGGACGCTTCGATTTTCCTGCCATGCATCCAGCCTAGCAGGAAACATCCTCGTATCGATATGTTTTAATGAAACGCTATACTAGGGTTTGGTTCACTAGGAAGCCAGCGAGTGGGTGCGAACCACGATCCCGGACAGGGCCTTTTCGGCGTCGGCCCACCAGTGGATCTTTGGCGAGCAGCGGCGAGGATTGGGCCCGTATACCACCCCGCGGGTGGCGCCCCAGGCATAGCCGATGGCATAGCTCCAAGCTTGCCATTCGATCGCGATGCCGGCGCGCGCGAAATGCAGCACGCCGCGGCCCGCATAGCTCTTCAGCAGCGCCAGCCGGTCGGTCCATTGGGGCGGGTTGAAGGCGCGGTAGTTGTCGTTGATGAGCCGGCGGCTGTAGGAGGCGGCGTAGCCGGCGGCGAAACCCTCGGTGGGGTAGGCCTCGGAACGGCCAGAGTCGGGGTGCTCGACACGCACCGAATCGATCAGAAGCAGCCGCCCGCGCGAGCCCGCCCGGCGCGACAGGATGGTGTCCTCACCCAGTCCGCGGCCGGCATGATACAGGGCGAAGACATCTTCGGAAAAGCAGTCCCGGGTCAACGCCTGCAAGCTGAAGGCCATCACTCCGCCGCGCAGCCATTCGACCTCTCCGAACGATTGTCCCGTGACCGCCACCGGCCGGCGCTCACCGGTCGGGGTCAGACCGCCGGGCGGGGTAGCGCGGGAGGCGCCGAAGGCACTCACCAGCCACCCAGCGGCGCGAGCGAAGAAGGCGCCGGCGGCCTGAGAACGCGCCTTGCGGGACTCCTCGCCGCCCAGGTGTCCGGTGATGTCGGCCGTCACGCCGGCGGGGAAAGGCGGGCCGTCGCGAAGCGGCTCCAAGATCCGTTCGATGGCGCCGGTTTGAGGCACGTGAAGGTCGTCGTCGAGATAGAGCAGCCAGTCACAGCCGTGCACCACTCGCCAGCCGAGGTAGCGCTGATAAGGCAGGTTCTTGTGGTTAGATGGAATGTAGATGGCCCGCGTCCGCGGGCAGAGCCGGTGATCTTCCAGAACCGCCAACGCCTCGCCCGACTCCGGTTCGGCGTCAACAATCACAAGCCGGTTGGGCTGGGCGCTCTGGCGCGCGAGGTCCGACAGCAGGCGGCGGAGCGGGCCGGGCCGGCCACGGGTCGCAATGCAGAGTGTCCAATGATCTGTCTTCCCAATCATGAAACAACCTCACTGGGGTTCCCGGCGGGCGTTGTCTGGCCTGCCGCCAGACACGTCTTCTTTGTTGGCGAACATCGTCCGGCCGCGGCCGTGCGCCGGAAGACGTTCAGCAACTTCGGCAACGCCTGTTTCACCGAGTAGTTGCGCTCAACATACAAACGACCGGCCCTGCCCATCTGGCGGCGCAAGGATTCGTCGCCGGCCAGCAAACGCAACGAGCGATACCACCCGGCGGTGTCAGGGCAATGCAGCCCGTTCACGCCGTGGAGCACGATTTCGCGGTTTACACCCACCGGCGAGACCAGAGCCGGTATGCCGGAGGCCAGATAGAGCAGCGCCTTCGCGCCGCACTTGCCCCGCTCGAAGGGACCGTCCGGGAGCGGCATGAGGCCAATGTCGATTTGCTGGAGATCGGCGGTTTCGCGCGCGGCGCTCCAGCGGATGAATCTCGTCTTGACACCGGGCCAGCAAAAGGGCGGCGTCTCGTCGCAGATGACAACGAACTCGAAATCCACTTCCCTGGCTAGACGGGATAGAGCCTCGCCGATCAGCGGCAAGCAGGCATGCATGGGTTGCCGCGATCCGCTCCAACCGATACGCAACGGCCCCGCGGCTCGTTGCTCGGCGGGCCTGCATGCGTCCGTGTCGACAACGGTTGGCAATACGGTTACATCCCCGTGCAGTTCGCGTGCGAAGCGCGCCAAATACTCGTTTCCCGCGGTGATGGCTGCGAAATGCGGGAGAATGTGACGCAACTTGTGCTCCCGCGGACCGAGAAAAATAGCGTCGTCAAAGTCGAACACGAGCCGCTGGTTCCAGCGCGCCAGAAAGGGTTCGATCCAACGGATGCGGACTTCTGGAATCAGGTCGCGGTTCATGAAGATCACATCGAATCTCTCCGAGTCAGCTAAAACCGAAGCGACGCTTGCCAGACGCATGCATGTTCCGATCCGGTTGTGAATGAGCCGCTGATGTTTGTCCTTGAGATAGCTGCGCCACAGTCTGTCGGGGCGAATGACACGCACTTCGACATCGTGACCTAGCTTGCGCAGCGGGTCGGCGAACTGCAGCAGCCGGAATCTCGAAGACGGCGAAGTTTGCGACGGGGGCAGAAACAGCAGTTTCATGGGGATGGCCCAAGTCCGCCCGCATAGGGCGGCGCGGTGACTTCCGATCGAGCCCTTGATGTCGGCATCGCTGCCGCCTGTATTGCGCCGGTCATCTCGGCCTGCTTCGCGGGTTCGGTCCATGCGTTCAAGGCGGTGAACCTCCAGACCTGGGCCTAGGTGGCGTCAGGGAATCTTCGGGAGGCGGATCGTGGTCCGGGGCCGAGGCGGCGAACGTTCCCCAAGCGCACCCCTCCCTGACCGAGAGAGAGGATTCTAGTTACGGGCTGCTAGGCACCCGCAAGGTCCGGCGAACATAGGTCGTGCAGCCTCAGCAGGCCGGCCGCCTTTCCGCCGTTTTGATCGACGACCGGAAGCACCGAGATCTCCGACGTGCGATCTTCCATCAGATGCAGCGCCTGCCGCAGTGTTTCGTTTGGAGTGATCACGATCGGGTTGGCCGTCATGATATCGGCCGCGCAGAGCGTGCGAATATCATCATGTGCCTCCAGTGCCCGTCTCAGATCGCCATCGGTGATCAGGCCCACAAGGGTGCGGTCCGGCGAGACGACGCAGGCGGCCCCCAAGGGGCGGCGGGACATGGCGACGACCACCAGTTTCATGGCGTCGGAAGGCTGAACCCAGGCCACTTTGTCGCCGACGTGCATCACCTCGCCAACGGTGAGCTTCAAACTTCGGCCCAGCATGCCGCCCGGATGGCGCAGATGAAAGTCTTCCGGCGAGAATCCGCGCGCGCACATCAGCGCTACCGTCAGCGCGTCACCCAGTGCCATGGCGACAATCGTGCTACTCGTGGGAACGATCCTTTCCGGGTCGGCCTCGCGCCGCACCGTGCCATCGAGCACGACGTCCATCTCGGAAGCTAGCGGCGAACGAACGGAACCCAAAATACCGATCAGCGGAGAACCGATTTCCCGCAGCAGCGGGACGACCCGCAGCAGTTCTTCCGTAGCGCCGCTATTGGAGATAAGGATCGTCGGGTCTCCGTCTTCATAAACACCCAGATCACCGTGGGTCGCCTCGCCGGGATGAATTGAGACCGCAGGCGTGCCGGTGCTGCAAAGCGTCGCCGCGAGTTTGCGGGCGACGTGGCCGGACTTGCCCGCGCCCATCACCACGACCTTGCCCGCATGGCCATGAATCAGGTCCACCGCCCGCATGAGAGACTCATCGAGCCGCGAGGCGGCGTTCGCCAAGGCGACGGACTCTATCTGAATGGCCTCCCGGGCCGCCGCGAGCCATTCGGCTCTCGCATCCACGACAGCTTCGGTAGCTTGGCTGCTTTTCATGCTGTCACCATTGTCGCATCCTTTACCGCATCCTTTGCGCTGTCGCATGCCTTGCCCGCGGCTCCCACCGCAAGGCCAGAGATGGATGCGGCCCCCGCGCTGGAGCGTCCCGGCCACGAGGTCTCACAGGGGTCTCCACAGTTGAGTGGTGCGCTGCCCGCGCGTACCGGTGGACGGGTCGTTAGGCATCGGCGCCGCGAAAGAGGAGTGTCCGTATCTGCCGCTTGGCTCCCTCGGCCGGCAGGAAAACCCAGAACGCGCTTCCAGCGATGAGGGCGACCGCGAGCGCCGCCGCGGCGGCGCCGTGGAAGCCGGCGGTTTGCGAGGCTAGCCAGCGGCCGCCGGCCGCCGCGGCGAGCAGCGCGAAGGCGAGACGATATGGAATCGCTGTAGTGGCCGCTGCCCGCCCCTCAAGCACTTGGCGCGTGAGCCGCGGCAACTGCCGGCACGAAGTCACCAGCGCGGCCACCGGCGTTGCCGCCACGATGCCTATCAGGCCGAAAGCCAGGCCCCACAAAACGGAAAGCGCAAGGTTGAGCACTCCTTCACCGAGCCGTACCAGCGATTGAGGTTTCACTACCAGCGCGGCGGAGAGCAACGCCCGGTCGGGCAAGACCCACATCCTGGCCACGAATGCCGCGGCCAGCGCTAGATCCAGTCCCCAGCCCCCGTAGTTTCCCGCACCTACCCAGGCCGTGACAAACGAGCGGTTTGCCGCCCAAACACCAGCGGCCGCCAGCAGCGTCCCAGCCCGGTTTAAGGGCTGGAGTTCGGAAAAGATTCTTGCCGCGTTCTTCTGGTCCGCCGAGCCGAGCAATCTGCCCAGCAGCGGTCGCGCCGTGTTGGTGAGCGGACGCAGCATCGACTCGGCCGCGTCGTAAAGTCGTCCGGTCAGGTAGAGGACCGCAACCGCTTCGAGCGACACGAGCTTGGCTGCCAGAAGGCGGTCCATTCCCAAGATTAGAATCCCCGCCGCTCCGCCGGCGCTGAACCAGAGTCCCAGCCGTCCGACTTCTAGGGCCGCGCGCGGAGAAAAGTCGCCGGTTCGCAGCCGTGTCCGCGGACGATACCTCGCCGACATCGCGACGAGAAGCACCAGACGAACGGCCGCGCCGGCGCCGTAGGCCGCCGCCAGCGAGAATACTCCCCAACCTTTCGTGAGCAAGAGCAGGACCGTGGCGGTCCGAACCGTCAAACCAGCCAGCTGAATCGAATGGATCACCTGGAGCTTTTCCCGCGAAACGAGAATCGCCGTGAAGCCGCGGCTGGCTATTTCCAGGGCGAATCCGCCCGCCAGAATGAGCAAGAGCCCACTGGCTGTTTTCTCCATCTCCACTGCCGTTCCAGGCAGAAACGGAGCGCCCCAAGCTAGCAAGATGCCCGTCATGAGAACCGTCAGAGCCGCAGCGCCTTGCATGATGATTCCAGAACGAATGACGCCGGAGTCGCCCCCACCCTGGCGTCCCCGGTCGCGCGAGAGGCGGGCTTGCAGGCCGGCGGCGAAACCGAAGTCGCAGACACTCAGCCACGAGACCACGCTCATTACCAAGGCGTAGAGCCCGTAGTCCTGCCGGGAGAGAAATCCCAGAGCGAACGGCGTGATGATAAAGCCGGCCGCCAGGCCGGCCACCCGGTTGAGGTGGTGCGTCGCCACACCAGCGAGATAGTCCCTCTTTACCGTTGATAGAGGCATGTTGCATGAGCTGCTAAGCAGTTGCCGCCGAGGCCGAGGGCCGCTCGGCGCTGGAGATGGGAACATTCCGGGCGGTCCCCTCGAAACGGCGCATATCTGAGTTCGGCGGGATCCAGGCGTTCAGGATCGTGCCGAGCACAAGGCTGCCGTCGGCGGTGAGGAGATTCTCGGCCGATCGAGCCTGGTCGCCAGTCGTCTGACCGGCCCGCAGGATGAGAATCGCGGCGTCGGCGAACCTAGAAAATATTCTGGCATCGGCGAATGCTGTCGTCGCCGGGGTGTCGATCAAGATCACGTCGAAGTCCCGGCGCAAGTGTTCTAGCAATTCCGGAAGCCGCGCCGAATGCAGCAGTCTGGAAGGAAGGGGACTGGGCGGCCCGGCGGGCAGCACGAAAAGTCCGCTGATTTCCGTCTCCCGCGCCGCCGGGTGCTGGCGCCCAAGGCGCGGGGATGGCTCTGGCCCGAGAGCATTCGAGACACCGCAATCGTTGGCGACTCCGAAAATGTCATGCAGACTCGGGTTTTGCAAATTGCCTTCAACCAGCAGCACCCGGCGACCGATCTGCGACAGCGAAATCGCCAGGTTCGAGACGATCGTCGTTTTGCCATCTCCCGCCGAATCACTCGTCACAACGAAGACTTTTCGGCGGCCGGCGGCGAACAGGATCGATGTCACCAGCGCCCGGAAGCTTTCCGCGGCGGGCGAGCCGGCTTGCTCCGCCACGATCTTCTCCAGCGAAGCGCCGCCGGAGGCCGCCCGCGATCCTGCTGGCCGGCCTCGGAGACTGGAATCGCCGCCTCCCAAACCCGGTACCCTCCGGAGGAATCGTCTTCCCGGCGCTGAGATCCGCCACGATCGGGCGTTTGGCCGCGGTTCATCCGTTCCCGAGAGCGGATCGATCGCCGGAATCACTCCCAATTCGGGGGCAGATAGCCAGTTCAGAGTGTCGCCCGGCTGCCGCAGTGCATGATCAGTTCTGTCTCGAACGAACACGAAGGCGATGCCCAAGAGCAGAACGCCGATCGCGCCCGTTGCCGTGGCGAGGATGTGATTCGGCCCGACCGGCGCATCCGGCGTTGCGGCGCGATCGACAATGCGAATGGGGCTGGCCACCAGAGCCCTCGCCACCTCGGCCTGCCTTACTTTCTTGAGGAACCCCTCGTAGAGTTCCTGATTTGTTCGGGCTTCGCGCTGCAAGATGTGATACTCGACCGATTTAGCGGCCTGGCTCGCCACCAGTTTTCTCTGAAGTTCATAGTCGCTCGCAAGCAAGTCTTCACGGCGCCGCGAAGTCTCGTAGTCACTTGCGACCCGTTCGGTCATGGCGGCACGTTCCTTCGCGGCGGCGCTCCGCAGTTCGGCGACCTGCGCCGCGACGCGTTTCACTTTCGGGTGCGCGGGCGTAAACACCTGCAGCAGGTCGGCTTGCTGTCGGCGAAGATCGGTGAGCTGCGCCTGGTAGCGGTCGAGCGCAGCCCGGCCGGCTCCCTCGGGAAGAGTTTCGACCGAGGACTGGCGCATCTGCTCGTAGGCGGATTGTTTGGCGATCCGGCCGGCGCGGGCACGGGAAAGTTCGAGCTGGAGACGTCGCAGGTTCTCTTCGGCGGCGCTCTCCCGTGCCGAGACAAATGTCAAACCGCTCTCACGAGCGTAGTCCTGCAAAGCCCGCTCGGAGGTTTCGAGCTTGGCGCGAAGGTGATCGAGCTGCTCCTCCAGCCAGCGTTCGGTCCGGCGTGCTGTCCGCCAGCGTCCTGCGAGGTTTTCCTCGATATAGGTCTCGGCGAGCAAATTGACGAATTCGCCCGTGAATGCCGGATTCGTCGATTCTGTCGCGACTTGGAGAATGCGGGTTTCGCCCACGATGCGCACTTGCAGACGAGCGGCGGCCATCGCGGCGGCCCGTTCCCGGCTGGTTGCGCCTGTGTCACCGGACCATCCCGCTAGCTGAGCCGCGCTGCGCCACCAGCCGCGCGTCGCCGCGGCGCTGTCATCTGCTCGCACTCCGGCTCTGGCTAGCGTTCGCCGGATAAGTCCCTGGCTTTGCAGCACGTGGATGTGGGTCGCGACGCCGGATCGGGAAGACGAGCCGCTCGCTGTCCGCGTCGGACTGCCGCCGGTCACGCCCGGAAACGTCTTGTCGAAATCACGCACCTCCAGTTCCGCACTGGCGCGGTAGACCGGTACACGGGGCAGGCTCGCTAGCAGCCCCGTCACAGCGCCTGCCAGCAGGCAACAGACCAGGGTGCCGCGGCGCCGGTAGAGGAGCCGCAACCAGTCAACCAGGCCCTCGCCCGCAGTCGTCTCCGCGGCTTCCGCCTCGAACACCGAACCGTAGCGCACGGTCCATCTGCTTTCCCGGTTCGGCCGGCTACCTTCTCGAGGCTCGCGACCGAGCCGCCCGGGGGGCGAACGGAGGGCCGGCGCCGGGACAGCCGGAGGCTCAAAGTTTATATTTCGCTTTCTGTTTATGGACATCCGCAATCCCGATGGACGGGGGCAAAGTTTGTCTACTCGTCGAAATCTTGTTCCGCCCGTCTCGGAAGCAAGACCGGCCAGAGTCAGGGCCCAGAGTCAGTGCACTGTCGCTGGTTATCGGACCGGCGCCGGTGCCAGGCTAGTACACCGAACAGGCCATTCTCGGCTCAACATGGCAGCCAAGGTGGATTGGTCGGCGCGCCGGGATGGCCGCATACTCCTGCTCTCAGCCTCCCGCCCGAACTGCTCGCCTGCGGTACTAGCAGATCCAGCGCGTCGGGGCGGCGAAGGAATTCCCGTTCCTTCCGCGTGTGTCGAGCGGAACTGCCCAGTCCGCGTCGATTTCGACGGCGATCGAGCGCTGGAGCAGACTCACGGCCACGATGAGGCGGTGAGCCCCTCGGCGCCGCTCCACCACGCCCTCACATCCGGTGAGAGGTCCCCCAATTACGCGGACCCTCTGGCCGCGGCTGAGTCCCGGCCAGGGCTGAGTGGGCAGACCCGATTGAACGATCGTCCGAATCATGTTGATTTCCATGGCCTCCACCGGAACGGGCGAGCCGCCAAACCCGATGATCGAGCGAACGCTTGCGAGCCGCAGCACTTCGACCCGCCGGGCGCTGGTTTTCAGCCGACAGAACACGTAGCACGGAAACACCGGCAGGTCCACTCGCTGCACGCGATCCGACCATCGCCGTGTCTCTGAGTAGAGCGGTAACAGCTCCTCCATCCCCTTCATGCGCAGCACTGCCGAGACGCGCTTCTCATGCCTAGGTTTCACGTGCAAGACATACCAGTCGTCACTGTTGCGATGAAGCTTCCGGACTCGGTCCGTACCGTTATAGGAATAGGACAAGATTCCCCCTTGGCCGGTCGGTTGGGCTGGTGCAAGCCGTTGTCTTCCGGGCCGGTCGGTCCTTTCGCCTGGGCTCGCTGCTGGAGGCACTTGAACTAGAGGCCGGATACCGGGCGGAAACTGCGCTTCTCGAGCCAGCCGGCGGCGAACAGAGGCACGCTCCCGCCGTCTGAGTCCCATGCGGGCGCTCCACAAGAAGGAAAATGTTGCGGGAGAACTTCCCTGCGTCCCGCAATAAGCCGAAAACGGCGGCCAGCGGGCGACGGCGCAGTGTGCGCGAAGAATCTTCAGCGTTTCAAGCCGAAGTGATCTATTATTAGCATATGTGGTACGTATACTATCATAAATATTTAATAAACATCGACATCTATCGCGGAACAAGTTTTAGAGATGGCCTCCGCTGACGCTCGCGATGGCAGCGGCACTTGGCGATTTTCACCGCCCCTTCGGAACGGTCGTGGCGAATGTGCCGCCACTCGGAGGTGGATTGGTGGGGGAGCGGAAACCCCGCAGTTGTTTGAAATCAGGTAGCTAGGAGAGTTCTGCTGCGTGACGGTGCGTCGTCCGGAGCCACTGCGGTCGGGAACAGGAAGTCGCCGCGCCAGATGATTGTGGGTACCGGGTTCTCGATCCGGCTACTGAGAAAGTCCGGCGCCGCGGAACGGAACGGCTCTGAACATCGCAGAATGGGGAGAAACTAATACAAATTTATGTGATTATCAACTGAAATACTCTTGGCTCAGGAAGAGGAAGCGAGGAAGGATCGTGGAAATCTCGCGATCGGCAGTCAAGAATTAGGCAGAGTCCCCCTCGACTGTCCGCGGGGTAGTTCCCGCTCCAAAGGAAGGGGCAGGCGTGTGTGTGTGCTGTCTCCAACCCCAACCTGCCCCCCCCAAGAAATTCTGAAAATGCGGGCCAAGCTCCGCCGCAAACCCGCTCGCCGAAAAACCGTTCCCGCCCTCCACGGCTCTCTCGCCCGCGGCTTCTTGTGGTCCCTGCTTTGCGAAATCGCTTCTAGAACTTCAGCGGCGCCGGAGTGAAGCACAGAGCAAAGACGATCCAGAGCCCGAAACCTATCCTTCGCCGGACAGGACCCAGTTCGAGGAAGTCATTCATCGTGGGCGGGTGCTTTACGCCCATGAATAGCAGCAGAAACAAGATCAGAGTGTAATGGTATCCGTACATGAAAGTCATGACGGCGAGGACGGCGAACGCCGCTAGAGCCACCCGCTGGCTGTGACGGCCAAACAGGGCGTGGTTAATATGTCCGCCGTCAAGCTGGCCGATCGGCAACAGATTCAGGGCCGTTACGAACAAACCGACCCAACCGGCGAAGGCGACCGGATGCAGCATCAGATCAACGTTGTCGGGCAACGGTCCGTGGATCAACCAGTGCATCGCTTGAAGGAGAAGCGGGTTTCCCAGCACGAACATTCCCTGCGAATTGCTTGTCACGTGGTCTGACAAATACAGCCCCACGAAGCTGACCGGCAACGCCACGACCAGCCCGGCAATGGGGCCCGCCGCCGCAATGTCGAACAGCGCGCGCCGGTTCGGGATCGCTCCCGACATGCGAATCACCGCTCCCATCGTCCCCAGCATCGAAGGAAAGGGAATGAAGTAGGGCAGGGAAGCAGGCACCCGGTGGTACTTGGCGGCGAAGTAGTGTCCGAACTCGTGGGCCGTGAGAATGCTCATCAGACAAACCGAATAGAGCGGACCCACCATCACAGTCGTGCTCACTACCGTCAACAGAAACAGCAGAATATGAATCCACCGCTTTGGCCTTCTTCGGCGGATGGGCGGTCGCTGCGCCGGGAAGCGAAGATAGACTCCGTTCTGATCTGGAAGAAGGATCTCCGCTGGCTGAGGGCGTGATGGGCCTCGAGCGGGTATCCACGGGAAACGGCCAGGCTGCATAAGCTCTTCCATCAGGGTACGACAGATCACGGATTCAGGCGCGGGGGCCCGAGCAGCCCGTCTCGCGCCACAGGGCCTCGCCACATGCCGATGCCCGCCGTCGGGCGCTGTAGTAAACTTTGTTGAGCGCAGAGGCTGTTGAGCGGAGAGGCAATGTTGGAGAGGCAATCTTATGGATGACAAACACACGAAGCACGGCGCGATGATCGGTCGTCGTTCC
The DNA here is from genome assembly GCA_965238045.1 of Bryobacterales bacterium. Classification (GTDB taxonomy): domain Bacteria; phylum Acidobacteriota; class Terriglobia; order Bryobacterales; family UBA6623; genus CBDEGU01. Next base: position 280,045 of record CBDEGU010000011.1, read on the forward strand.
TTTCTTGGGGCCGCGGCGGGCACGGTCCTCTCAGCAGGCATGGCGAGGGCCGAGCGCGATTGGACGGGCCGCAGCCCCGTCCGGTACCCCGATCCCGACATCGTGGTGATTGACAAACGGTTTGCCAAGTACAAGCTCGGCAATACGCCGATTCAGCGGCTGCACATGGGAACGCTCTGGGCCGAGGGACCGGCCTGGAACGCCGTCGGGCGCTATCTTGTCTGGAGCGACATTCCCAACAACCGGCAGCTCCGCTGGCTCGAAGAGGACGGCCATGTCAGCGTCTTTCGCAACCCGGCGGGCAACAGCAACGGCAATACGTTCGACTGGCGGGGCCGGCAGATTTCCTGCGAACACGGTACCCGGCGCGTGGTGCGCTACGAGCACGACGGCAAGGTCACCGTTCTCGCCGACCAGTGGAACGGCAAGCCGCTCAACGCGCCCAATGACGCGGTCGTGCACCCGGACGGCGATATCTGGTTTACCGACCCGGGCTACGGCAGCCTGATGAACTACGAAGGCAACAAGGGCACGCTGCACATCCGGGAGGCGGTCTACCGCATCGACGGCGACAGCGGCGCGCTGCATCTTGTGACCGACGACATCCGCAAGCCCAACGGGCTATGTTTTTCGCCGGACTACAAGACGCTCTATGTCGCCGACACGGGGTCGTCGCACTATCCCGGCACGCCGAAAGTGATCAAGGCGTGGGATGTGGTGAACGCCAAGAGTCTGACGAACGGGCGCGTATTCGCGTCGATGGCATTGCCAGGCGTCGGCACGGGGCTGGCCGACGGCATCCGGGCCGATGTCGACGGCAATGTTTGGGCCAGCGCCGGATGGGTTGGCGACGGTTATGACGGCGTCCACATCTTCGCGCCCGACGGCGTGCGCATCGGGCAGATCCGGTTGCCGGAAATTTGCTCGAATGTCTGTTTCGGCGGCACGAAGCGCAACCGCCTGTTCATGACCGGGAGCCAGTCGCTGTATGCGGTTTATGTCGAGACGCGCGGCGCGCATATTACCTAGTCAGCGGTTGCTCCAGCGGCCGCCGCGCGCGGCTCAGTTCTCGAGCGCTTCGCGGGCGCGCTGACGGTAGACGGCCTTGGCTTCTTCGAACTGGGCGAAGATATGCGCCTTCTCTTTTTCTGAACGCCAGCCCTCCCAGCCTTGGGCCATGCCGCGCAGCTTGTCGATCCACCGGAGAAAGTATTCGGCCGACTCGCGGCTGCGTATCTTTTGTTCGCCAACATAGACCCTGACGCCGTTGGTGACCGCCTGCGCGAAGGTGTCCGCGTCGCCCTTGGGGTAGGCTTCGCCCTCTACATTGAGCGAGAACCAACCGCTGGTTGAGATCTTGACCTGTTCTGAGAAGCTGGCCTCGCGGCGATTTGCACCGAGCGGAATCTCTTTCCAAACCTCGCCGTTGTGGTAGATCCGCACGGTGTGCAGCGGCCGGATCGATTGTACGCTGGCCCGGATCTCGACGCTGCCTCCCGAGGCGGGGATCTGCACCTGTTCTCCGGGGCCTTTCCCGTTTATGGTGAGTTCGATCAGCGGACCGCTGCTGACGACGGTGCGGCCCTGCTTGATGGCGTCGATCCAGCCTCGCGCGGTGAACTTGTCTCCCAGATTCACATAGGTGCGAATCGAGCCGATCGGACGGTGCTTGCGCAGGTTATTTAGCGCGTCTTCGCCGCCGACCGGAGCAACGCGGAAATCGTTGTTGAGGGCGTGATGCAAAACCGTAACCGCGCCGCGCGAGGGGCCTGACAACTCAAAGCCGTGAATCGTGCCTAGCGCCAGATCGACCGCGAAACCTTTCGCGCCGCCGAGGCTTCCCTGGAGCGGGTCGCCCTGGCCGCCGAAGGCGTGCACATACCCTACGGCCGCTTCCTGCGCCATCGCCTTGCGAAACATATCGGTATTGCTCGGGTAGGGGCTTTCGACGCCTGTGCCTTCATAACCGGTGAGGAAGGGCGAAATCAGATGATCGTCGAGGCCAATGAAGAAAATATGTCCCCACTTGGGCGGGCGATACTCCTCTCCGAAGACGATGATTTGCTCGCGATTGGCTTTTGAGCTGGAATGCTCGCCGCCGCCTTTTTCAAAATACTGCCAATCGAGAATGCGGTTGTCCTTGTTGGCGACCAGGGCGCTGAGAATGTCGAGATCCTGCGCGCGAGCGGTCATCATCAAATAGTCCGGGGTGACGCGCGCGGTCCCGCCGTAGTTCATGTGCGTGTGGGTCGTGCCGCTGTACCAACCCTTGGCGCCCATGTCGGTAATGGGTTGGAGTGAAATTTCGACATCGGTCGTCTGTCCGGCTTTCACTTCCACGCGCATGACGACGGGCTCGTACTCAAAGCCTTTGGCGGCCTCGATGGTGAAGTCACCGGCGGGCGCTTCGATGATTGCTTCGCCTTCGGCATAGAAGATGCTCTGGTTGCGGATGCCGTTGAACCGCGCGGTGATTGGAAAACTGTCGAGCGCGGCATAGAAGCGGCCGTCCGATGCCCGCGTCGTGATGCGAGCCGCGGTTGGAGAGCCGCTGCGCTGGTCGCGCAGTTTGAGCCGGATGCGGCCGGCGGGCTGCTTCCATTGGCGCTGGGTGATGGCGATTTTCTTCTGCGCGCCGCCGTAGGTTTCCAGGAGCCAAAGCCGGGGGATGCCCTCTTCATTCGAGATGAAAGCAATCCATTCGCCGTCGGGCGACCAGCGGGGCTGGAAGTGGTCGTGGTCTCCGAAGGTCAGCTTGTAGGGTTGGCCGCCGGTAACCGGCAGCACGTAGAGATGCGCGAACTGGTCGGCTGCTCCGCTCGTCGATGCATACAGAATCCGCTTGCCGTCGGGGGAGACGTCCGGGTGTGTGCGATAGAGCGTCTGTTCCTGAAGCAACCGGGTGCGGCGGGCGAATCCGCCGGCGCCGGCGGGCAGACGCCACAGATCGCCCGACCCCAGCGCCGCGTCGCGGTTCGAAACGGCGATCAGTTCGTTGCCGCCGGGCATCCAGGCGGGCTCGATGTGGATATCCCATTCGCCGAAATAGAGCCGCGAGTTGCGGAATTTGTGGTCCTCGCTCACCGCAACGACCGGACCGCTCCAGTCCCCGTTGCGAATCGATCGCACGGCGAGGTTGAACACGCCGTTGGGTCCGGTGGTGACGTAGGCGAGGCGGGCGCCATCGGGGGAGAAGACAGGGTCGAGATAGAGGTGCGCGTCATGCGTGAGTGCGTGCGAGCGGCCCGTCTCGATGTTGACGACCTCGAGTTGAATCGTCAAGGCATCGTCCTCTGCGGTGTAGACGATCCATTTCCCGTCGGGCGACCAGTCGGGTGTGGAATGGTATTTCTCGTTATGGGTGAGCTCGACGGCGTGGCCGGTTTCGGGATCCACTCGCCAGATAGACCCGTGCATCGAGACGGCGATCCACTTGCTGTCGGGCGACCAGGCCGGGGCCCATGGCGTCGGCAGCGGCGTGTGCGACAAGTAGTAGCTCGACATGTAGTTGCTGCGGTATTTGAGCGAAGGGTATTCCGAGGTCTGGGACCACGCCAGGGCGGGAAGCCACAGCAGCAACACGGCCGCGGCGAGGTGTGAGTTTTTGCGGGGATCGGGCATGACGGAACTTGGTCTCCAGGCGTGGATTTCGCGAAAAGCCGGCTGGGTCTCCAGCGGCCGCTCGCGAGGATATTGTTGCACAACGATGATTCTAAACCAAGCGGCCCGGCGCCAGTGTGGTGCCGGGGACATTTCTATTGCCTCTTGACAAGCATATATCGTCACGTTGACCTGTCATCGATCAGTCTGTTAGGATCGAGAATTCCGCCAGGCAGGCGTCGATACCAGTTCAGCCGTACCTCCTTTCGATCCGTTTCCGGACCCATGGGTATCCGCTACAGCCACCACCCGCTCATCGCCGCCGTGCTGATGTTCTTGCTCGCGTCCTGCGCGATGCAGGCGCCTCGTAGCGTGCGCGTCGAGGAGCCGCCCGCCCGCCCCAATCCAGTACCAGCACGAGAAGAAGCTGAGCCGGCTCGGCCCGTGACGACAGCCACGACGGCGAATTCGGTCGTGGCTGAACCTTTAGCAGCCCCAGACCCAACACAGGCCACGGCACAAGAACGAGAGCTTCTTGAGAGCCTCGAACAGGCTGCCTTCGAGGCCCTGATTCAGGTGCCGGCGCCGGCCCATGATGGTCTTGCCGAGGCCGAACCCGAAGACGAGCGGGCACTGATCGACGAACTGAACGACACCTCGATCCCCGATAATTTCGACCTCGAATCGGTGCGGATGGAGAGGCTGCGCGCCACCAAGTCCGAACTTCCCCTCGTGCTGAATGCCCAGGTCATCAAGCACATCAACTATTTCACTGGAAGGGGCAAGAAAACGCTGATTCGGACCCTCGAGCGGTCCGGCGCTTATCAGCCGATGATCGCCCGTATTCTCGAGGAAGAGGGTGTTCCAGCGGAGATTTTCCACCTCGCGCAGGCCGAATCGGGATTCCGTCCCAAGGCGCGTTCCCGCGCCTACGCTACCGGCATGTGGCAGTTCATGAAGTTTCGGGGCAAACAGTACGGGCTGCGCCAGAACCGCTATATCGATGAGCGGTATGATCCAGAAAAGGCGACCCGGGCGGCGGCGCGGCATCTCTATGATCTCTACATAGAGTTTGGCGACTGGTATCTGGCCATGGCGGCCTATAACGGCGGGCCGAACCGCATCAAGCGGGCGATCGCGCGCACGGGCAAGAAAGATTTCTGGACCCACAGCAAGCGCAGACTGCTGCGCCGCGAGACGCGCAACTACGTGCCCATCATCCTCGGGCTGACCTATGTGACGAAGAATCTCGATGTCTACGGGATCGAGATCAAGGATCCGGCCCCGCCCGTTGTCTACGACACGGTAGAGACCGATACCGCGATTCACTTCGACTTGATCGCCGATCTCAGCGGCACGAGCCGTGTGACGATCAAACAGCTCAATCCGGCGTTGCTACGATCGGCTACGCCGCCGTTTCGCTATGCGCTGCGTCTGCCCAAGGGCGGTTCGGAAACCTTTCTCAGCGAAATCGAGCAGATTCCCAGCGATAAACGGCTCGCTTGGCGGCGTCATCGGGTCAAGGACGCCGAATCGCTCGCGGCCATCGCCAAGAAGTACCGCGTCAAGAAAGTTGATATTCTCGCGCACAACCAAATTCAAATTTCAGAAGGCGATCTCGTGCCCGGCGCCATGCTGACGATTCCGGCCCGGGCGCGCAAGCTGAGTGTGTACGGCGGTTCCAGGGGAGCGGGCGGGCTCCTCCAGGGTGGTTCGGGCAGGTACCGCATCGCGCGAGGCGATAACCTCGGCTCGATTGCCCAGCGCTTCGGCGTCTCGCTCAGCGAGCTCCGACGGTGGAACGGGCTGTCGGGAAATCGAATCATCGCCGGCCGCTATCTGATTGTTAGGCCGCGGGCGGCGCAAGCCAGGACGGCCGCGCGGATGGCGCCAGCGTCCGGCGCCCGGATAAGCTATCGGGTCCGGAGCGGCGACAACCTCAGCGCCATCGCCAAACGCCATGGCATGAGCGTCGCTCAGATCATGGCCTGGAACGGTCTGCGCGGCAGCCGTCTCCAGATTGGAGACAAACTGCTTGTCGCAGGTTCCTCGCCGACGAGTACCCGCGTTGCTGCCCCGCCCACCGGCGGCGCCGCCCGTCCGATTCGCGCCGCCCGTCCGGCCCGTGCCGCCGCATCGGGAAGCCGTTACAAGATCCGGCGCGGCGACAACCTGGTCTTGATCGCCCAGCGCTTCGGGGTCGATGTCGCCGACTTGAAACGGTGGAACGGCTTGAGAAGCAGCCGCATTACCGCCGGCGACGATTTGGTCGTTCGTCCCGGTTCGGCCCCTCCAGCCGCCGGCGCGACGCGCTACAAGATTCGTCCCGGCGATAGTCTCGATCGCATCGCCCGCCGGTTCGACGTGCGGGTATCGGCGTTGAAGAAATGGAACAACCTTCGCGGCAGCCGAATTACGGCCGGCAAGTACATCACCGTGCGGCCTGGCGCGGGTTCGGCGGGGCGGACGATGGCCGCCTCGCCGAGACAATCTCCGCCGAGGGCCGGCGCGAGCCGCTACCTCATTCGGCCGGGCGACAATCTTGCCGTCATCGCCAAGAGGTTTGGCGTGTCTGTGAAAGACCTCAAGCGATGGAACGGACTGCGAACCAGTCGCATTACCGCCGGAGACCATTTGATCGTCAGCCCCAATGCTCCGCGCGCTCGGCGAAACGCTGCCGGTGGTGGCGGCCTCTAACCCCGGAAGCTGACCCCGAAGCTAATCCCCGCCTCTAACAGGTCCAACAAGTCTTCCCCCTTAGAATCAGTGGATTGTGCGCGTGTTTCGGCTCTGCGCCAGAGCCACTGTCAAGTTAATGATCCGATGGCGGTTCTGAGAATGGACCCCAAATCGGCTGGATGCGCTATGCTTTTTCAGTCAACCGCAACACCTCGCTGATTTCTTGGTCTCGCCTCAGGGGTCCACTCCATTTTCTATCGTCCTACACCGGGGAGATTGCTATTGCCTGTTGACAACAATCCTATGCTCCGCCGGTGGGAGTTCGACTAAGATAGGAGCATGGGAGACGGGGTCTTCGAGATCGAATGTCCGTGCTGCGGGGCAACGATAGAGATCGACTCGGCTACCCAGGTCGTCGTGTCACACCAGCGGCCCGAACCGAAACCGGTCCATCAGAACCTTGGCGACGCGGTGAAGCAACTGAAATCGGAAGAAAGCACCCGTGACGAACGTTTCGACCAGCAGTTCCAGGCCGAGCGAAAGCACGGTCAAGAACTGACCAAGAAGTTCGACGGTCTGCTCAAGAAGACCCGCGCGGAAGGGCCGGTGAAGCCCGTTCTTCGAGATATCGATCTGGACTGATCATTCCTCCGAGGCCGCGGTCTCGTCCGAGCCAAGCCGCTCCCCTTGAATCCAGCGCAGAATGGTTCGATACTCGGGGCTGTTCTTGCGCGCGAGCCAGCGCAGATCCCCTCCGTGAGAGAAGCGCTGGCTGTCGCCGATACCAGCCGCGTCCTCGTCGGAAATGGGTTTGTTCAGCAGGAGGCTGCTTTCGGGTTCCGCGACATTCACGACTCCGATCGCCGCAGAGTAGTTGGTGCGAATCTGGCTTTCGTTCAAGACTCCGTACTGGTCGGGCTCAATGAGCTTGAAGATCGTGTGATTGGAGTGGCAGTTCACGCAGGCCAGCCCGTCCGCTCCTTTCTTGGCGAGGATAGTCTGCACGCGGACCTTAAAGTATTCGTAGTCGAGCAACTGCCGGCTATCGAAATGCTCTCGTCCGGCGCGCGCATCGACTGAGGCTCGCAGAGCCAGCGCGGAGTTGAGCACGTCGCGGTCGGGGTCATCGAGCAGTTTCGCTAATCGGGTGAGCAGGTCCGGGTCGTCCCGCAGCGGCCCGATGGTTCTCAGAGCCGACAAGGCCGCGGAGCGAACCTTGGCGCCGGCGTGATTCATCGCGCTGAGCAGGAGTGAGCGTATCCTCGCCATGGAGGGGGCGTAGCGGTCGTTCTTGTAGTCCAGCGTGCCGAGCAGCCCGAGCGCGGCGATCAATTGTTCGGGTTCTGCGCCGGAGACCTGGCGCTGATAGGCGTCTCGCAGCGCGGCGAACGAGAAGGCCCGCGGCACGTCGAGGACAAAGGCCAGCGAGGCCAGCCGTGTAGCGGCCCGGGAACTGGAAAACCCGCCCGCCACCCAGAGGGACGATTTCCGTTCTTCGCGCAGCCCGGGAGAAGCCGACAGCGCCCGCACGAGATGAGCGAAGGCGGGGTCCTCCGGCGTCGTGGTTGCCATTCTCGTCCGCAGGGCCGCTTGCACATCGGAACGGGTGGCGAGCGACTGCTGTTGGCTGGCGCTCAGCACGGCGGCGGCCACATCGACCCCGAGCGCGTCGCCTTCGGCCAGAATGCGGCTCAATCGCGAAGCCACCTCAAGGCTGCCGGTTTCGGCCTTGGGCAGAAGAACCTTGCTGATTTGGGCGATCTCGCCGCGTATCGCCGGGGGCCCGAAAGCCGCCAGGTCGAGAAGCCGTTCAGCGAGCCTGGCGTCGATGGGAAAGGGGTCGAGGAAGCGCAAGGCCTTCGCGGTGGCCAGAGCCAAATCGGGAGTATCCCTCGAGAGAGTCGTCAGCAAGGCCTCGTTGATCAGGGGCGCGGAGTCGTCGTAGAACTTCGGGGCCTCGCTGTCGTTCCCGGCCTTGGCGCGGGCGCCGGTGCCAGCGCTGAGGGGATCGTAGACCGCGAACCATTTGTACCCACTCACCCATGGACCGGTGACGGTTTCGGGCAGCGGCGCGCCGTCAAGCCACGAAATATCGCCCAACCCTTCGCGAAGCACGTGGGTGTAGAGGGAGCGCAGCAGACCGTCGCGCGCCAGCGCATTTCCGCCGACCATGGCTTCGCGGAAGCGAGCGGCTTGCGCGAGAACGGTTTCGCGGTGTCCGCGCTGAATCTCGGCGCGGTCCTCGTCGCGCTTGACCCGCACCATCCAGGAGCGGTAGAGATAGCGGAGATTGTCGTCGAGCGTGTTGTAGTAGGCCTCGATCAAGTTACGCCGCACCCAGGGATGCGCTTCCCGCCCCAGGCCGTTGATGAGCGCAAGCTCGATCTCCTTCCTGTGGCCGCCGTCGCGGTCCCAAAACCACCATTGATAGAGCGCCTGCACGGCCTGCATGCGGACAGAGGGAACCGGCTCATGCCATACCATGCGAACCAATTCCCGGCCGAGACGCCATTCGCCGGTCAAGTACTTGAAGTGCTGATTGAAGATGCGCGCCGCTCCCCAGCGCGTTCGTCCGTCGGACGCGCGTAGCGCCCGCCGCACGGCGGCCACCAGCCGGTCGTTGGCCGCGGGCTTGCGTGAACCGATCTGCCGCAAGGCCCAAGCGGCCTCGCGCTGGACGATCTTACTGCGATCTCCCAGCCGGCGCGAGAGCGCGTGGATCGAACCCGCGTCGGCGAAACGTCCCAGCGCGACGGCGGCTTGGAAGCGCACCAGCACATGCTTGGAATCGAGCAGCTTGGCGATGGCGGCGACCACGCCGTCGGAAGGCCGGTCCCAGTGCATGTTGAGCGCGTGCAGGGTGGCGGGGATATCGTGCTCGCCGAAATCGGTGGAGGGTTTTGGGAATCCGGCGTTCCAGCCCTTGACGCCACCGATTGCGCTGGATCCGGAACGGGCGTTGGGCCCGGGGAAGAGTTCCGAGAGCGCCATGATGGCGTATTGCGTATCGCGGAAGGGCGTATCAAAGTTCTTGTAATCGGGCGAGCCTTGCCAGGCTCCGCTGGGCGTCTGCCGGGAAAGACAGTATTCGACCACCTGGCGCATTCTCGGATCGCTGGTCGTGAGGCCCGCTTTGGCCAGCGCGTAGAGCGTGTGATAGGTCTGAAACTCCGAGCGCCGCGGACCCTCTTCTTGCGCACCTTTTCCGGGACGCGGGGGGATTTTCTTTTTCCGCAAGACATGCTTGCCCCAGTCATATTCGACGATTTCCATGTCGAAGGGCATGGCCCAGGCGCCGTCCCTCTTCTGGTGGCTGAAGATGCGCTCGACGTTGGCCTTTATTTTGTCGCGGTACTTGCCGGGACCCAACTCGGCCAAGGCGACGGTTTGCCAGGCGAGGTCGAGCATGTCGGCCGGCTCACCGGCGAGGAGAACCTGTTCGGTCTGGTGGCGCAGCGCCTGGTACTTCGCTTGGCCGGTTCGCTGGTAATAGTCCCCGAAAAGCACCGCGCTGTGATGCGCGACTTCATAACCGGAAATGCGGGGCAGATTGCCGTTCGATTCCGGCTGCGGCTGGGCGACGCCGGGCCAGTACAATTCCAGGAAGTCGCGAATGCCGCGATAGAGTTCCTCGCGGCGCTCGCCGGAAATTTCGTTGTCGAACTTGCCGACGATATAAGCCAGCCGGCTCAGCACATTGCCCGGCGCGTGGATCATGCGCGCCCACGACGCATCACTGTCGCCGTAAAGCGGGCGGGGATTATTCGAGAGCCGTTCGATCAGAAATTGCAGGCTGGGCCGGGCGCGAACCGGGTAACCGTTTTCGACGGCGATCATTTCGGCGCGGGCCGAAAAATGGGTCGGGTGGCAGGCGATGCAAAGCCGTGTTTCCTGCACCGGGTTGCTTGTCCGAAGCGCAACCACACCGCGCCGCGGCACATTGGCATGCCAGCTATCGCCCTTGCGAACGATGTAGTCCATCGCGACCCGAACCGCCTGACGGGGATCGCGATAGGGAGGAAGCGGGTAGAGCTCGGTTTCCAGCTGGTAGGCCGGATGGTTGCCCATCACGCGCAGGTAATACGTCCCGGGCGAAAGCACTCGCGGCAATAACTTGTAGAGTCCATGCAGAATCGTCGATTTTTCGGGCTCGAACCGCTCGATGCCGCGGGTGTACTCTAGCGGCTTGCCGTCTTGGATTGTGAAGATCGCGACATCAACGGGCACGTCGCGATCGAGCATTTCGATATTGATGTGGATCAGCTTGTCGCCGGGTCCGGCGTAGTCAAAGCGGTACCAGTGGATTCCGCCGAGCATCTGAGCGAAGGTCTCGCTGGGCGTACCGAGTGAGGGAATATAGGAGCGGTCATCAGCGGTGGCAAACACCGTCGAGCCTAGCTCGATGGGCTGGGCGTCGCGCCAGTTCGCGTGCGAGGCCACGCCGAGCTGAGCTATTGCGCTCTCGCCGGCCGGAATCGGGATGAGTTCTACTTCGACCCCTGCCAGAGGGCCCGCCAGATGTTCCGCATCGAGGCGGACGACCGCCTTGCCGGAACTCTCCGGACGGACGGTCACATAGAGGTCGGCGTCGCCGGCGTGCAGGGTTTTCTCGACTGCGGCGCCCGAGGGGTCTTGCCAAGCAACTCCCAGCAGATCATCGCGCCCCAGGGCGCTGATGTCGGGAACCGATACCAGCAGCCCGTAGTTCTTCCCGTTGGTGACGGAGAATTCGATGTTTTCGATCGCGCCGGGCTGGAGCGCGACGGTTCGCCTGGCCGGTACAGCGGCTCCAAAAGCCGCCACACGCAACACGATGAGCACGGCGGCCAGAGCCGCTACGGCCATCACGCCGAAGAACCATCGCATTCCAGAACAACATTGCAATTTCATTCGACCCCCGTGCTGGTGGTGCAAACTTCTTCCTCGACACCGACGATTATAACCAGAACCAGGAGTTGAGAGTTCAAAAAGGGCGGCGAGGTTCCTAAAACTCTACCCTCCCGGTTGGGTCAAGGCTTGGCCGCGAGCTTTTGGCCGCGGTCTCGCCGCTCAGTGTCGCCGCTCATGGAATAATCAAGAGAGCGTTTTCCAACCGCGACATGGCGCAACCGGTCTATCCCCACCTCAAAGACGCCGTTCTCGACCTGGACGAAGTCCTCATCCACACGCTGGATGGATTCTCGCTCCAGCGGGCGGGAGAACATTATCGAGCCGTTTTTCGCTTCGCGTTTTACGGACCCGATCTCGATGCCCTCGATAGCACGCCGGAGGGTGAGCGGGTCTCGAGCCTCGCGCAGTACCCGGACATCAAGGTTATGATCGAGGGCTCGGCAGCTCCCAAACAACAGATCGACGAGTTGAGTGATTGCGGCATCCTGGGTGAACTGCTGGCCGTCGAGATGGCGCCTGGCGCGGCCGGAAACGAGACCGGCGCCGGCAAGTGGATCGTTACGACGCATTGCGGCTGCCAGGCCGAGCGCATCGAGTGGATGCGCTCGATCTGATGCCCGCGAGCCGGGGGCGCCAGCCGCGGGCCGGGGATACAAGGCAGGCTAGTTCTTGGCGTCCTCGAACACCGGAAGAGTGAAATAGAACGCGGTTCCCCGCCCGACTTGCGATTCAACCCAGATGCGTCCCTGGTGCTGGTCGACGATCTTCTTGCAGGTCGCCAGACCGATTCCCGAACCCTCGAATTTTCTGCCCGCGTCGAGACGTTTGAAAGGAGCGAAGATCTTGTCGTGATCGGCCGGGTCGATGCCGATGCCGTTATCCTTGACCCATAGGTGCCACCATCCTTGCTTTGGTGCAGGCTCGGAGCCGACATCGAGAACGGGCGAATCGTGACCGCGAAACTTGATGCCGTTCGCGATCAGGTTCTGCAATAGCTGAGAGAGGGCCGCTTCGTCGCCGAACACCACGGGCAGCGAACCCACGCGCACTTCGGCTTGCTTGGCGTGCATCAAGGCCGTCAGTCCATGCATGACCGACTCGGCCACCGATTGCAGGTTCACTTCCGAGAGCGGTTTGCCTGCTCTGCCCCCGCGGGAGTAGGCCAGCATGCCCTCGATCATCTCCGACATGCGGCCTCCCATGCGGACCGCGGCATCGATAAACTCCTGGCCCCGGTCGTCGAGACGCTGGCGATAGAAATCGCGGATCAGTGCGAGGTTCTCTCTGATGGTACAGAGCGGCTGCTGCAAGTCATGAGCGACGATCGAGACAAATTCTTCCAGCTCGCGCTGCTTTTCGCGGAGCGCCCGGGCAAGCCGCACTTTCTCGATGGAGTTTAAGATGGACCGCTGCAGCGAGGCGGGCTGGATGGCGGACTTGACCAGATAGTCCTGCGCGCCGCGATTGAGCGCCTCGACGGCTACCATTTCGTTGCCATTTCCGGTGACAGCGATCACCGGAAGGTCGGCGCCGAGGCCGCGCAGTTCCGAGAGAACTTCCAGGCCGGTCGTGTCTCCGAGATGGTAGTCGAGCAGCAGGCAGTCGCCTTGGTTGTTCAGCACCGCGTCCCGGCCCGACTCCCAATCGAGATAATGCACGAACTCGACGTCGAACTCAGGAATCTTCTCGATGTTGCGCCGGAGAATCTCCGCGTCAGCGGGATTGTCATCGATCACCAGAATGCGCAACGATCGGGGTCGCATCTTTTCTCGTTATTGGCCCTCGCGGCCCATGGCAGGAGTCGGGCTGCTAGGAGAAACGGTCGCGACGCCCGTGCCGACCCACGTGCCGCTCGATCGTCCGGCGGCAGAGCGCCAGCCCGGCCGCTGGTATGGAGCCACGGCGTGGAGACGCTTGCAAGGCGCGAAGCGATTCCCGTAGTGTCGAGGGTCCGCCCAGGCATCCGCCCAACCATGTGAGCGCTCGCATCGGTTTGATCGGCAATCCGCAACCGCGGCATTAGCAGGCGCCGGTCCCCAACGAGCGCGTAATGGAAAGAACGCCGATTCGTTTCAGCTAGCTTGATAGCGGATATCGAGTTGCGGCGTCTGTATGTGGCGGCTGTTTTCGTACAGGGAGTCCATCGCGAAGGCGAGAATTCCGGTCGTGAGCAGAGTCCGCTCCACCGGATTGGGCAGGACTCGGTCAGCAACCAGATTTTCGAAATTGCGGACCATGAAACCCCAATGGTTGTGAAGGTGAAATTGAATCCGGCATTCGGTGGAAAGAATCTCACCGGAACCTTTGCGGGACGCGGCGAAGACCCAGCTTCGCAGCAAGCCGTTGCCCATAAGAACACGGCCCTTGAGACCGTCGCGGTAATGGATGAGGAAGAGGATGGGCTCTTTCACCAAGTCCTCGGGTTTGCCCTCAACCCTGGTATCGGTGCGGGCGAGGGCGGCCTCGAAGAGATCTTGCGACCAGACGCCCTGATCGCGCAGCTCCCAAACCTTGTCTCCCCGGAAGCTCTGTACCGACTCGACGCCGGTCTCGCCGCCCGAGCGTCTCTCAACGATCGCTTGCAGAGCTTCGACGGTATGAAACCCGTAAGCCTCGGTGCGGCCGAAGCCAACCGTCAGGGCCTCATCGAGCTTGGCCGCGCCGTCGAGTTCTAGCGGCGGCCGGCGCCAGGAAAGCGACACGGTCGAGCCGGCCATCAGCGGAACCCCCATCTCCTTGGCCGTCGTGTACATCTCGGATGCCTTATCCCAGCTATACGAGAAATGCTTGTCGTTGAACACGGGACAGATCACGCCGTCTTGCTTCATGACCTCCATAATTTGCATGAACAATTCATGGCGCGGGTAGAGATGCTGCCCTTTTTCGTTGAACGGATAGTCGCCGTGTTCGCCGATGAGGGCGACGCCATCGACGGCGAGTTGATCGCCGCCGCGGCGCAACGCCTCGGCGACAGTGGGGTAGACCTGGAAACCATATTCTTCAGCCTGCGCGCGCCCCATGTCGTTGGCAGGGGTCTGATCGAGGTACATCGAGGCGACTTCCAGCCGCGGATAGTAGGTTTTCTTGTTCAGGCGATAGCCGTGGAGAACGCGCTCGAAGAAGACATCGGCGTGGGAGCGCTCAAAGTAGGCCGTGACGATGGCGGCAACGCGAGGCTTGACTGTCTCCTTCTCTGGCGGAGCCGATGCGCAGGCCAACGAACCCAGGCTCAATCCAGCAATCAGATCTCGACGACGCACTTTCGGTACCTCCGGTTCTATTTCTCCCGCCAGCGTTTGAGCTGATCTTCGTCGAGTTCGACGCCCAGGCCGGGACCTTCCGGAGGCCGGGCGACTTCGGGCCCGAGCGACAGAGGCTCGGTGATCATGTCGGCCTCGTGATAGAGAGGTCCGATCAAGTCGGCCGGGTAAGTCTCGCTGTCGATGGCGGGCTCGGCCACCGCGAGGTGGAGCATGGCGGCGGTGGCGATGCCCAGCTCGAGATTGCTGCCCATGGCGCAGACGATGCCGGCGGCGCGGGCGACATGGGCGATCTCGACGGTGGCCAGGATGCCGCCGTGCTTGCCGGGATAGACGCTCAGGATGTCGGCCGCCCGGGCGCGCGTGAGGTGGAAGGCATCAGTGAGGGTGAAGATGCTCTCGTCGGCCATGACGGGAATAGTGGTCGTACGGCGGACTTCGGCCATCGCCTCGGGGTCGTCGGGCGGCACGGGCTGTTCGGCGAAGAGAATGTCGTATTGGGCAAGCTCGGCCAGCATCGTGCGGGCGCGGGCCGCGTTCCAGCCGCAATTGGCGTCCATTCCGATGGGAATATCGGGTCCGGCCAGCTCACGCAAGGCCTTGACGCGGGCGATGTCCCCTGCCGGATCGAGGCCCACCTTGGTCTTGAGGCACTTGACGCCCCAGTCGAGAAAACGCTCGGCGAGGCCTCTGGCTCTCTCGACATCAAAGGCGCCGACGACCATCTTGATCGGAACTTCCTCGCGAACCTTGCCGCCGAGCAACTGGTAGAGAGGCACCTGGGCCGCCTTGCCAGCGAGATCCCAAAGCGCCATCTCAATCGCGGCCTTGGTAAACGGGTTGTGCTTGATGACGCGGTCGATTTTCCGGCGCAATTTCTGCACCTGACGGGGGTCTTCCCCGGTCAGCGCCGGGCCGATCAGATCGTTGATGGCGGCCACGCAACTCTGGCTCGTCTCGCCACTCCAGCGCGGAGCCACCGTGGCCTCGCCGAGCCCGATGAGGCCTTCGTCGGTATAGACGCGGACAATCACATAGGGGGATTCGATGTGCTCGCCGTGGGCCGTCTTCGTCGTCAGTCCGCTCTTGAGAGGGACGCGAATCGGGGTGGGTTCAATGCGTGTGATCTTCATGAGGATGAGAAACCGAAGCGTGGCCGTTCGGGAACGGTCCCGTGACCGCCGCCTTCTGGCGGACAACCGGACTTCACCCAAGGGCGGCTAGGCCAGGAAGCCCTCGACAACATTTCTGGTGATTCTTGAAATATTCTCGTCCACCGGTAGCGAGCAAGGGTAATTGATAGAACCAACCGAGAAGACTTTCCCGCCGCTGGCCGTTTCGTGGTAGACGATCTCGCCGCCGCCGTTTTCCGGGTTGAGACCCTTGGCCAGCAGCTTCGTCCCCTTGGGCGAGCTGGGCGACATCTTGTCGGTCTCATGTCCGGAGGCGCCGCCGGAGCAGCGCATGTGGAGGCATTTTTCGCCGAAGATGTCTCCATCGCTCAGCCCGGTGCCTTCGAAAATCCAGTGCGACGCATCGATCGCGCGATAAGGCGCGCCGGTCATGATTCCCGCGTCGGTGCAGACCACGCCCAGAAGATTGGCCTCGGATTCATATTTCGAGTGGAAGCGGCTCTCCTTGCCGAACTCCTCCAGATGCGCGGTGATGCCCTTGTAGTGGCCATTGCGGTAGATGACCGTGTAGTCGTCGAGGAATTTGACCGGGCAGTTCAAGCCGTTGCCGCCGAGATACATCAGCTTTCCGCCACGATCGAAGACCCATTCCTTGAGCTTGTAATACATCTCTTTGGACCAGTACTCGGGATGCGCGCTGATCATCAGCACCTTGTAATCGTCGAGGTTCAGGACGCCGGAGTGGAATTGCGTTTCCGCGTAGAGGTCGTAGTCGAATCCCTCGCGCTCGAGCCAGCCGAAGAGCCGCCATTCGGCCGGACAGACATGGTTGGCCGAACGTCCCTCGACCGGATCGGTAATCTCGGCGCCCTCGGGGATGTGATTGATCAACTCGGGCCGGTCGAACGAGAGAGGCGCGTAGTCGTCGGCCGAGAACTGCATATGTTCGTCGGAACTGTAGCGATCGAGATCAAGCCGCGCGTTCACGGTCGGCGTCGGCGGCATGGCAATCGGATGGATGTAGTTGCTGCGTCCGCCGAAGTTGTTATAGGCATTCCAATTCATGTTCGCGGCCAGCACGGCGATCGGCGCCTGGGGTTTGGCGGGGGCGACGATCCAGGGAAAGGAGAAGAAAGCACCTGACTCGCCCTTGGCATGAAAGTAGTAGAGTCTGGATCGCTCGGGTCCGGCGACGAATTGAGTGTGATGCGGATTGTTGCCGTAGCCGCGCTTATTGAACTGGATGCCGGTTTGGGTGTAGTCGCCGTCGGGGGTGATCTGCATGGTCGCCAGAGGACCGTGCTCGTCGAACCAGCCCACCGTCTTGATGTGCTCTTTTTTCCAGCCGTAGCGGTAGAGGTCGAGACGGTAAGGCTCGACGGCATGGACGCGATACTCGGAGCGCTCCCCCGAGCGCACCCACTTGGGCCAGGCATAGCCGACGATCTTGTTCGAGAGCAGCCGGAACTGATAGGGCTGGGAGTGGCCGACATCGATTTGCACGCTCTTGGCGCCGTAGCCGGGCTTGTAGAGCGTTACTTTGTAGGGGCCTGGGGTGACATCGGCGTGGACTGCGCCGGTGGCGCGGGAGCGGGTTTCCAAGGACCCGCCCGCGCCCTCGAATTCAAGCAAGACATCGGGCAGAGCCAAATATCGGTCACAACTTACATAGCCAACGAGCATCGGAAAACCTTCGGATAGGATTGAGGCGCCCAGGGCCACTGGGCCGAGACGCGCAGCCATCTTATCACGCCGGACCGTGAGCTGCCCGGTCGCATTCCGAAACGGCTGGGCTTTCGCGGCGCCAGCGCAGTCTGATTCTAGGCGCGAGAGCGCCGCCAGGCGGGCCAGTTTCGCCTGCCGCGCCTGGTGGATTCCCGTTCGGTTGCAGGCGTGGAGCACTTTATGTTATCCATAAATCAAGTTTGAAGGCGTGCCTGCCTGTGTCTGTCCGTCAAAACGGACCGAAGCCTCCTTTTTTACGCGAGAAACTCTGAGCCGCACCTCCGATGGAGTCGGGCATCCATCGCACCGTGCCTGGGTTTTGCGTGCGGGCCTCTCTGGCGGACACGCGTCGTCACGGGCTGAGAGGGGTCACGGGCTGAGAGGGTTACGAATGAGCAATATCTCCGAAGCGAACAACCGCAAACTGATACGTCCGTCGCTGGACGCAGTGAAAGAAAAGGTCCAGCATCAGAAACGCCGTCCTCAGCCCCAACGAAGTACTCAGCAAAAAGGCAAGCGAGCGACGCCTCCCGAGCATACTAGCGCGGAAAACTTCTACTACCTCAAACAGATGCAGAACGAGACCTCAATGGTTCTTGTTCTGCAAGACGGCGAGGAATTGCGCGGCGTCATCGAGTGGTACGACAAAGCCTGTCTGAAGCTCAACCGCCCCGAAGGCAGGAATCTGCTCATCTACAAAGACGCCATTAAGTATCTCTACAAGGACGATGAAGCCACGGACGCTGAAGCCAACGACAAGGAAGCCGCCCGACCAGCCGGCAGCGGCGGCAGCGACCGGGCGTCATCGGATGGCGAGTAGAGTTCCTTCCGCGAGAACGAGGAGAGCGGATTTCAGCGGGACGCTCTAGCAGCCCGTGCCAGGCTCATCGACGCCCAACCCTCACGAACCACGGCGAGTTCGCAGCGAGAGGCGATAGGATCGTCTCTCGGAGGCTTGCTCGTAGCGCCGTTTTTCGTCATCACTTTCGGGAATCGCCGGCGGAACGGGCATCGGCCGGCGCTGGTCATCAATCGAAACGAACGTAAGATAGGCCGAGGCGATGTGGCGCACCTCGCCCGCGTGCAGATCCTCCGCGAAAACCTTAACACCGACCTCCATCGACGTGCGGAACGCCCGATTGACAGCGGCCCGCAGGGTGACCAAATTACCGATAAAGACAGGTTCGAGGAAATCCATGTGGTCGAACGAGGCCGTGACGCATATCCGGCGAGCGTGGCGGGCGGCCGCGATCGCGCCGGCGATATCCACCAAATGCATGATCTTTCCGCCCAGCAGCGTGCTCAGACCGTTGCTGTCGTTGGGCAGAGCAAGCTCCGAGAGCTGGGAGTAGGATTCGCGAACCAGTTTGCCTTCCATGAATGTTCCTTGACGCTGCTCTCAGCATACAGCGATGGGATCGGCGGCTGGCGGTTCGCGCTTTACCAGGTGATGCACGCGGCACCAGATGCAGGCTAGCGGGTGCTACCGGTCACGCGGAGGGTGGCATTGTCGGGACGCTTGAGGACATAGTGCGAACCGGTGGTGTGGTGAACAAAAAAGTCGGCTCGTTTCAGCGTCTGGATTACCTTCCTGGGCTTGAGAGCAGGCAGTGAGGAGTTCATGCAGCGTCTAAGGCGACGGATTGCCGGGGGCGAGATGCGGGATCGGGTCGCTGGTGTCCCGTTGCTGACTGGCGCGGATGCGGCGGCATGCAACACTGAGGGATGGAATAGAATCCTCCGGCCAGATGGGCCGGCGGTAACCACTTCTTGATATCGTCGCCTGTTCGGTGATGGAGTTCGGTGGTGGAGATCGCAGCCTCGCAGCCGCGACCGGGAGCATGGGATGAAGAAACTTCTACTCGTTCACACTCGATTCTTGGGTGCTGCATTCTTACTCATTCTGGCTGCCGGAGTGACGATTTTGGCGGCCCCGCCTGATGCGCGGCAGAATGGCTGGCCGAACTGGCGCGGCCCGTTCCACAACGGCATGGCGGCCAGCGATGCGCCGTCTCACTGGAGCGACGCCGAAAACATCAAATGGAAGGTTGCCATTCCGGGCAAGGGGCATTCCTCGCCAGTTGTTTGGGGCGACAGGATTTTCTTGACAACCGCGGTTCCGACGCAGACCAAAGCACCATCCCTTCGTCCGCGTCCGCAAGAGGGCCTGGCCGGTCCGCGGCCTAGTCTGGGAGGGCGCGGCCGGGGAGGCCGGCGCGGCCTCTCTGTCTCGCCGGTCGAACACAGATTCGTCGTCATGTGCCTCGACAGGAAAACGGGGGAGACGATTTGGGAGAAGACGGCCGCCGTGGCGACTCCGCACGAGGGCCACCACCGGCGCTATGGCAGCTTCGCTTCGCACTCGCCGGTGACCGACGGCGAACATCTGATCGCCTACTTCGGCTCTCGCGGAGTCTATTGCTACGATCTGGATGGCAACCTCGTCTGGAAGAAGACTCTGGGCGTGGATCTGCGCATGCGGCACTCTTTCGGAGAAGGCGCCGCTCCGGCCCTTGACGGCAACATGCTCTTCCTCAAAGCCGATCAGGAAGGAGATTCGTTTCTGCTGGCGCTAGACAAGAGGACCGGCAAACAGATCTGGCGCGTGGCGCGCGATGAGCACAGCTCCTGGTCGGCGCCCCTGGTGGCCGAACACGACGGCCGCAAACAAGTCATTACGAGCGCGACCAAGCGGGTGAGGAGCTACGATTACGAAACCGGCAGGCTGATCTGGGAGTGCCGCGGCTTGGGCACGAACGCGATTCCGGCCCCGGTGATTCACAACGGCGTCGTGTACGTGATGACCGGCCACCGCTCGCCGAATCTGCTGGCCATTCGGCTCGGCGGCGAAGGCGACATCACCCATTCGGAATTTGTTCTCTGGACCAGCACGAAGGGAAACGCCTACACTCCATCACCGCTGCTCTATGGAAACATTCTCTACGTTCTCAGTGATCGCGGGTTCGTAAGCGCGTACAACGCGATGACCGGCAAGCCCTACTATCAGCAGCAGCGGCTGCCGAAATCCTACACCTTCAAGTCCTCGCCCGTAGGCGCCAACGGGAAACTCTATTTGTCGAGTGAAGATGGCGACGTGATCGTCCTCAAGATGGGCGAAACCTATGAAGTTTTGGCGACCAACACGCTCGCCGGGCAGTCGTTCATCGCCACGCCGGCCATTGTGGACGGCGCGATGTTGCTGCGCTCTGAAACAGGACTGTTCTGTATTCGTGAGCAGAACTGATGACCGCCCCCCGGGTACGGCAGTGTTTCCATCGACGGCGCGATCGCTAGCCCGTGGTGTTGAGCCACTGGTGTCGAACCACTATCGCAACCAGCGATCGATGAACAGATAGGCCAGCTCGCGAATGTCGTCCGGGAAGTCGTGGCCCGCGTCGGGATAGTAGGCCACCAGGCGGTCCAGTTCGCCATACACCTCTGTGTAAACCGGACCGGCCGCGTCGATGCATTGCCGCACGCCGTAGACTTCGAAGTTGCCGTCGTGGATCGGCGCGTTGACGAACACCGGACGGGAAGCGATGGCGGCCAGGACTTCGCTGAAATCAAACGGCACCTTGTCCGGATCCTTGCCGTAACGCTCGGCAATCCGGGGCATGTACTTCGGCGAGGTCCAGCCGGTCAGGTCCCCCTCGTAGTAATGCGGGAAAGAAGTGAATCCGCAACTGGAAACAGCCAGTTTCACCCGCGGATCGAACGCGGCCAGAAACAGGGAATTGTGCCCGCCGAGCGAGTGTCCGATGACGCCGATGCGCTCGGGGTCGACCTCGGGCATGGCCTGCAATAGATCGACGGCGCGCATGTGGTTGTAGATGCCCTTCATCGTCCCGCTGACGTAACCGGTTTCGTAGGGGGACTTCTGCGGCTCGCCCATGTAGACGTAGTCCGGGGCAATGGTGACATAGCCGCGCTCGGCCAGCTCGAGCGCCGTCGCCCTGCGCGGACGTCCGCCGACTCCGGCCGAAATCCCCTTACCGAACTTCACCGATGTCGGATGCGGACAGACCATCGCCGGGCCCTGGCCTTTGCTGTTCTGGCCTTTTCGGTTCTTGGGAAGGAAGAGATAAGCGCGGACGTGGTCGCCCTGCTTCGCTTGATACGCGATCTTGCGCCGTATCAGATCCCCGAAATCCACCTCTTCGATGATCTCGACATCGAGCGGAGGTTTTTCGCCCGAGGGCAGCTCGCCCATCACCAGTTGCATGTTGGCGATGATATGCCGGCGCCGCTTTTCCCAGTCTTGTTTCGTGCGCACAGGCCGCCGCTTGCCAGCGGCGTCGATGTAGTGGAGCAAGTCCAGCTTGTCGTGATAGTGAGGCGGGCCGGCGGCAACCAGAAGGGCCAAGCTCGCCGTGACCGCCAGTGCCGCGAACAACCGCATGGAAACCTGTGGACGATTCATCGTGTAGACCTCTTCGAGAGTTGCGAAACTGCCCGCCGCGAACTGTGGTCTCTCGATCGGCGATTCGTTGCGAGCAAGTGAACGCGAGTATTGCAGAAGCCCAGACGCATTTCAAGTTCCGCCGCGTTTCAAGTTCCGCCGCCTGTCACGATCACCGCGCAAGCGGGGCCGCTTGACGCCGTGCTCGAATCTGCCCATAGTAGGGACGATCTTGTATCCCAAGGAGTGAGCGTTCCCCATGGCTTGGCTGAGAACCCTGTTTGTCATTCTGTGCGGCCTGACCCTGCTGGCGGATGTCGCCAGCGCGGCCTGGAAGGCTGGCGCGGCGAAGATCCGCATCACGCCCGACAAGCCGATCTGGATGGCCGGATACGGTTCGCGAGACCACCCGGCCGAAGGCACGGCCCAGGAACTCTACGCCAAGGCACTGGTGCTGGAGGACGAGCGCGGCCGTCGCGCGGTCCTGCTGACGACCGACATGCTGGGCTTCCCGCGCGAGCTTGCCGCGCGAATCACCCGCCGGCTCGAACAGGAGCACGGCTTCGAGCGGGATCGTGTGCTCTTGAACTCGTCGCACACGCATGCCGGTCCGGCGGTCGGGCGAATGCTTGCCGCCGCCTACCCCAAGATGACCGCCGCCCACTGGAGCGAGGTAGCCGCGTACACCGCTGAACTGGAAGACAAGCTGGTCCGCGTCAGCACGGAGGCGCTCAAGAAGCTGGCGCCCGCCGAAGTGAGTTTTGGGCATACGCGGGCCGGGTTCGCCGTGAATCGAAGGCTCAAGACGCCCGCGGGCTATCGAGGCGGCAGCGTCAACTGGGAAGGTCCGGTGGACCACGATGTGCCGATCCTGCGTGTGAAAAGCAAAGCCGGCGCATTGCTGGCCGTTGTCTTCGGGTATGCCTGCCACAACACGGCCATCGGCGGCGATTACTACAAGTTTCACGGCGGCTGGTCGGGCACCGCGCAGCATGTTCTCGAAGAGCGGCTGCCCGGCGCTGTCGCCTTGTTTGTCGCCGGATGCGGGGGTGACATCAATCCCTACCCCCGGCCCGGCGTCCAGTTCGCCGATATGCATGGCAAGGCGATGGCGACGATGGTCTCCCGAGCCATCGAGAGGCCCTTGCAAAGCGTCGACGGCCCCCTGCGAACAGCGTATGAGGAATTTCCTCTCGATTTCGCGAAGCCCCCTTCACGAAAGGATTTCGAGGAGATGCTGCGCGAGGGGAATGCCTATCGCAAGTTTCACGCCCGCGAAATGCTCAAGACGCTCGACCGCGATGGGCGTCTGCCCGGCTCGTATCCCTATCCGGTGCAAGTCTGGCGATTCGGCGATGACCTGACTCTGATTGCGCTCGGCGGCGAGGTGGTCGTCGATTACGCCCTGCGTCTGAAACGCGAGCTGGGCGCGGAGAAGCTCTGGGTGGCGGGCTACAGCAACCACATGCCGGGCTATATTCCGTCACTTCGGGTTCTCAGCGAAGGCGGCTATGAGGCTGGCGGGGCGATGATCTACTACATGCGGCCCGGCCCGTTCACCCCTAGCGTGGAAGAAACCATCATCGCGAAGGTTCACCAGTTGCTGGCCCGGACACGCTGAGTTCCTTCCGATGCGCGAAACTCAGTCTGGCTCCAGCGCTTCGAGTTGTTCCCGCGCTCTGGCGTACTCAGGGTTGATTTCGAGCGCCCGTCGAAAGCGAATGCCAGCTTCGGCCGGATTGCCGCGCGTCTCCAGCAAGATGCCGAGATTGAGGTGTGCCTCGGCGAAGTTGGGATCAATGCGCAGGGCCTCGCGAAAGTAGGCGACGGCTTCGTCGTAGCTGCCCTCGCTGAACGCGGCGACTCCGAGATTGTAATAGCCCTTCTCGTTTTCGGGATCGATGCGCAGCGCCTCGCGGTAGTGAGCAAGCGCTTCGCCGCCGCGGCCTTCCGATGCACGCAAAAGGCCGAGATTCAGATGTGCATCCGCGTAATTGGGTTTGATCTTGAGCGCCTCGCGGAAATGTCTGGCGGCCTCGCCTGCTTCACCCACGGCCGCCAGTTCCGCGCCCAGATTGTTCCACGCTTCGGCGTAGGACGGACTGATGCCGGTCGCCCTTCGGTAGCGACGGATCGCCGCCCTAGATTCCCCGCGAGCCGCCAGGGCGAGGCCGAGATTCATCTGGGCATGCGCCAGCGCGGGATCGAGAGCCACCGCTTCTTGGAGATGGACCATCGCTTCGCCGAATTGATCCAGCCGCAACAGCTCGATCCCAAGGTTGGCGTGCGCGTCGGCGTAGCGCGGGTTGAGTTCGAGAGCCTTCCGATAGTGCTCGATCGCCTGGGCGGTTGCTCCGCGAGCGGCCGCGGCCTGTCCGAGAACATCATAGGACTCAGGATCGTCGCCGAGCCGCCGCAGCGCATGGCGGGCCAGACGAGCGCTCTCTTCCAGCTTGCCGGCCCACGAAAACAGCCGCGCCAGATTGCGCAGGGCCTCTCCTTGGGCCTTGCCATCGATGCGGCCCTCGACGCGCCGAATCACACGCGCGAGCGCGGCGTTGTTCCAGTCCTTCGAGCGAACTACAACGTTCTGCTTCTCGAGCAGGTGGAACAGCTCTAGAGCCAGTAGCCTCGACATCTCAATGGTCGGATGAACGTGGTCAAGGAATTCGTCCGAGCCGGGAATTCCGCGGCCGGCGTGGGTGACCGCCAAGCGCTTGAAATCGGCCAGGGGGACCTCTTCGGCCGCCGCGACCTCCCTCACGATGCCGCTCAGAGCGGCCGTCGCGCGCAGGGGACAGACGTCTTCTTCTTTTGCCCGCTCGAAGGCCGAGCCGGCACCGGCGTCACGTTGCATGGCGTAGAGCACCGCGGCGCGCTGGTAGTGCGTCGCGGCGTACCGCGCGTCGAGTGAAATCGCCTCGTCGCAGGCTGCCAGCGAAGCGGCCAGGTCGCCTCGCTTCCGCTCCTGCTCCGCCCTGCGTTCGAGTGACTCGAACCGCAGCAGTTCGTCGAGATCCATTCCGGCGCGATGTTCACTCTTGAACGGAGAACTGTCTTTCAGATTGGACGCCGGCGTAATGAGCACGACCTGAGCACCCACCGAGCGGGCGATCGCAATCATGCGGTGAAGGTTGAAGCGGAAGTGGGCGCCAATGTTTTCTCGCAAGGCATCGTCCCGGGAATAGTCCCGCGGTCCCGCCGCGTGCGAGAGAATCGTATCGACCTCGCTGCTCAGCAGGGACCGGCCGGCCGGCCTGGCGGCCTGGGACGCCGAAAACGATGAGATCACCCTTCCCAGCGCCGCATAAGCGCGCGTGCGGCTGAGCCAGCCGCCAAGTTTAGGGATGGTGGCTGGCATGGCGGTAAGCCCCGCATAGCTGCGGCGTTCAAGAAATTCGTTTGCCCTGTGTAGATGATGAAAAGATCCGGCTGATAGCCGATGAGTTCTTCCATCACGACCGCTACCCGGTAGCTGGCATAGCTGACTCCGCCCGCGTTGATGACTTCCCAATGTCGCGACCGGTCCGCCGAGGCGATCATCTCCCTCAGCCAGCCCGAAAACGAGACCGTGTCGTCGAAGGGACGGCCGAAAGTCGTCGATCCGCCGACGCTGAAGATTCGATAGGTGTTCTTCGGCTTCTGCTTCGGGAACTGCTGCTGGTTGAACCAGCGGCGCTTGTTCTGGGCCGTAACCACGATGGCTTCTCCACTGGAATCTCGCGCCTCGACGAACAGCGGAATCGTGGAAGAAAAGCCGGCATACGGGTCTTCGAAGTAGAGAACCGGCTGGACGCCGATGAGCGCAAGGCAAAGTTCGGCCAGGAGGAAGAATCCCGCGACGGTCGTCACCGCGAAGATCGTCTTCTTGGCCGCCGAGAGGGGAACCGCCTGCCCCATCGCCCGGCGGCGCATCCTCCAGCCCGGCACTCGTGGGAAGTCGAAACTCATCGCCGCTAGTTCATTCTAGTGGAGAATGCGGCCACGGGCCGCTGCTTCGCCGGCATTTCTCCGAACCATCTCCGGCGCTTTTCCGGCAGCTCGGCGATCCCGGCCCGATCGCCATGACTTTTTCGACGGCGACATCTAACTGTGGCGGCGAATTCGGACGATTCCACTCCTGCCGCATCGTTGCGGCGCCGGGCCCGCCGTGGCCGGCATCCAAACCTTCAGAGAGCGGGACGCACATTTCGTGACCAGCTCGACGATCGTCCGTGGCGCCCAAGACGCCCTCGCGACGGTTGCGGGGGAAACCACCTGTTGCCCGGAAACGCCTACAGTTGCAAGAGGCCATGGAACTAAGGTAAAATTGGGTGGTGAAATCTGGCATCAGCCCGAGAGCCAGGCTGGCGGCGGAGCAGAGGAGGACGTGCACATGAACGCTCTTAGCGGGTTTGTGTACTTACAGTTCTTAGACTTTCTCACGACGATCGCCTTCCTGACGCATGGCGTGGGCGAGGCAAACCCGTTTGTCCTCTGGGTGATCAGGCAAAGCCCCTCTCCGCTCAGCGGCCTGCTATTGATCAAGGTCCTTGCCGTGCTGCTGGCCGTCATCTCGATGGCTCGATACCGGGGCCGGCTGCTGCGAAAGGTAAACTTCTTCTTCGTGGCGCTGGTCTCCTACAACTTCATCGTTCTCATCATCAACATCAACGCGCCGCAGCTTAACTAGGCGCGGGTAGTGGGAGACGATCCACTGAGGTCCCCCATTTCCTGCTACCGGCAGCAGCCGGTGACAGGAGTTCGGCTGCTAATCGCGTAATAGTTTTCGAATGTCGCGGGTGGCCTGGCGGGTGCGCTGCTCGTTTTCTACCAGCGCGAACCGAACGTAACCTTCCCCCTGGGGCCCGAAACCGATCCCCGGAGACACGGCCACGAGCGCCTTCTCGAGCACCAGCTTGGCGAATTCCAGCGAGCCCGCCCACTCGTAGCGCTCAGGAATCTTGCCCCACAAGAACATCGTTGCCCGTGGAGGCTCGACCATCCATCCGGCGCGATGCAGTCCGGAGACCAGCACGTCCCGGCGTTTCTGGTATATGTTACGAATCTTCTTCGTCTCTTCCCCGCATTCCCGCAGCGCGATGATCGAGGCGATCTGAATGGGCTGGAACACGCCGTAGTCGAGATAGCTTTTGATGCGGCCCAGGGCGGCGATCATTTTCCGGTTGCCCAGGCAAAAACCGACTCGCCAGCCAGCCATGTTGTAGCTCTTCGACATCGAAAATATTTCCACCGCCACGTCTTTCGCGTCAGGCACTTCAAGGATGCTCGGCGGGTCGTAGCCGTCAAACCCCAGATCGGCGTAGGCGAAGTCGTGTACGATCATCGTGCCGTGCTTCTGGGCCAGTTCGACCATGCGCTCAAAGAATGTCCGGTCCACACAAATGGTGGTCGGATTGTGTGGGAAGGAGATGAGGATCATCTTCGGCGGCTGCATCGCCTTGCGATAGACATCTTCCACCCGATTCAGGAAGTCGTCTGGGCTCGTAAGCGGCACATTGATGGCCTGTCCGTCGGCCATGACGATGCCCCACTGGTGAATGGGATAGGCGGGGTCGGGCGTAACGACCGGATCGCCCGGGCCGACCACCGCGAAGAGCAGGTGCGCCAGCGCGTCCTTAGCGCCCATGGTCACGATCGCCTCGGTCTCGGGGTCGAGGCTCACTCCGTAGCGGGCCCGGTACCGCTTGGTAATCTCCTCCCGCAGGCGGGGGATGCCCTTCGACATCGAATAACGGTGGTTGCGCTTGTTGCGGGCCGCTTCGGCTAACTTGGAGACCACCACGCGGGGCGTGGCGCCGTCGGGATTGCCCATCCCGAGATCGATCACATCGAGCTGTGCCGCGCGGGCCTTCGCCCGCATCTCATTGATGACAGCGAAAACGTACGGCGGCAGTTTACCGATGCGATAAAATTCCTCTTTATCGAGAATACCCATCTACGTACCGATTGTAGGAGAAGGAGCGGGGGAACAACACGGACCGGGGTCTTCAGCCCAATCTCGCGGCGCCAAACAGGGCGTGGCGCGCCTTGCCGCTGTTCTTGGCTTGATACATCGCCTCGTCGGCTTCACCCACCAGAGTCTCGGCGCTTCTCGGACGCTGGGACCAGAGCGTGATCCCGATGCTCGCGCTGACGAACACTTCCTTGCCGTCCAGCGTGATCGGCTCGGTTAGAGTCAGATGGACGCGATCGCTCACTTGAGTCGCGACCGTGGGATCTTTCACGTCGCTGATGATGACGCCGAACTCGTCTCCTCCCAGCCGGGCCAGCATCTCACCCCGCCGCAGGACGTTCTTTAGTCTGCCGGCAATCAGCGCCAGGCAGCGGTCCCCGGCCTGATGACCGTAGGTGTCGTTGACGTTCTTGAATTGGTCCAGGTCGAGGAACAGCAGCGCGAAATCTCCCGCGGGGTTCTCCGATGCCTCTTTCACAGTCTTTTCAAGCGACTGAAAAAAGTAAGCTCGGTTAGGCAGGCCCGTAAGTGAATCGTGGAGAGCGTCGTAGCGCAGCTTCGACTCGGCCTTTTTGCGGTCGGTGATCTCGGATTGCGAACCAGCAATGCGAAACGCCTTCCCCGACGCGCCGGTCACTGCCACGCCGCGAACCAGCATCCAGCGGTCTTCACCCGCACGGTCCCGGATGCGGTATTCCGCTTCAAAGCTCGCGGTTCTGCCGGCAAGATGATCCGACAGGGCCTGGTCGAAAGCGGGCCGGTCGCTCGGATGAATGCGTTCCAGCCATTCCGACGGCTGGTCGCCAATTTCGTCCTCCTCGAAACCGAGCATCGTCTTCCAGCGCAGACCGAAATAGATCGTGTCCGACTCCAAATCCCAGTCCCACAGCCCATCATTGGCCGCCTTGGCGGCAAGCGCGTATCGCTCCTCGCTCTTGCGCAGCGCCTCTTCGGCCTGTCTGCGCCCGGAAACATCATGGATAAACGCTGTCAGCAGTACGCCGTCGGCCAACTCCACGCGGCTCACGGTGAGTTCGGCGGGAAACACGGTTCCATCCCTGCGCCGGCCCTCCACTTCGCGGTTCCGCGGGATTGCGCCGCCGCTCGCGGCCGCGGACACGATCAGACTGCTGTCGTTCAACAGCTCGCCAATCTCATGCCCCTTGGCTTCGTCACTTGAATACAGGAATAGTTCTTCAGCTCCGGGATTGAGCGTGCCCAGCTTTCCGCGAGAATCAAACGTAACGATAGCGTCCGGAGCGAACTCGACCACCGCCCGCATGCGTACCTGACTCTCCCGCGACTCCGCGGTCATTTGATCGGCGAGAGCCAGGGCCTGGGACTCGGTCGACGCCATAACAAATGCAATGGTGAACAAGAGGGCGCTGATGACCAGGCCGCCGATGAGTACGTGGAAAGGGTAATTCTTCGATGCCTCCACAAAAAAACTGTCAGTAGCGCCAAACGTCGCGTCGAGATTCTCACCTCTATACTCGCCATCAATCACCGAGTAAAGACCAAACTCGTCCGCGCGGACCTCCGGAGGCTCGCGGCCACTCTCTGGCGCGTCACTCGATGCGGGGACTCTAGTTCGGACCAAACTCCGAACCCTCAGCTTTGGCTCTGGGTCGTCTGGAGACATCTTGAGCAGCGATTCGAGCGAGAACCCGGCGACCATCCACCCCACAAGGGGCCCTCCTCCTGGTCCGCCAGGAGGTCCTCGGCCCGGTCCGTCGGAACCTCCCGGCCTGACGGGGGCCACCATCAGAATCATATTTGGAAGCGGCGCATCGGATTCGGGCAGCGACGCTGAATCGACGAGCGGGTACGGGCCGTCGTCCGCGGCCTCGTCGATCACGTCTGCTACTGCCCGTCTCAGCCAGCTCGGCGCCGGGAATGCCTGAAGTCCCTCGCCGGGCTCAGCGAGATAAGTGACAGCGGGGATGGCTTGCTCATTCGGAGAAGCAGCCAGCGGGCTTTGTGTCGTTGCGCCGGTTCCGGGATCCTCAATTTCACGGTCAATGAAGGCTACGAAAAGAGGATAAAACGGAGGACCGCCATTGGAGGGGGTGGGGCGGCCTTCCGGACCTCTTCTCTCCCCTGGATCTCCGCCTCTGGCAGCGTCCGGACGCGGGGGACCTCCCGGCCCACCGCGCAACGAGAACCGCGCTGGCGGACGCCCTTCTCTTCTGTACGCGGGCCACCTCCGTCCCATCGCATGGAGGTGCTGGCCAAGTCTCTCCAGCATGTAAAACAGCCGGGACTGCTCTAGCTGAACTTGCTGCCCGAAGCGCGCCCTGTCGGCTTCGCGCATTTGCGTACTGGTAGTTTGCCAAACGGCGATGGTGGACGTCAGCGACACCGCCAGTACGATCCAGGGGGCCAGGGACCTTTTCGCTCTCCGCCTTCCCGGAGGGAGCTTGATTTCGGATCTCTTGACGAGGTCTGACATTCCGGTACGACACCCAACAGCACGGCGGATTCGAATCCGCCGAAGCATTCCGGCAGCCGACTAATAGGCGGTCCAGGAGCGCCGCGCACCTCGGTAAGCTCCTCTGTCCGGGGGACCAGACAGAACTCAGCCCGATCCAGCGCCATATCAAAAAGACGCTGATAGCCTGCTAAGGGTTACATCTTAGCACCGATCTGAGGTTCCCGCTACCCAAAATCAGCTTTAGTACCGTGGCTCGGCCCAGTACTCCCATATCCCGCGCTGGTCCCCTGAGTCGGCAAGCAGAAATTCATACAGGAATTTCGTGCCACGGCTGACCCTGGGAGGCGGCGACCGGGTGACTCGTGATCATTCCCTGATAAGTATTGACACCGAATCGCAGGGCCGGACTGGCGGAAATCGCTTCTTCCACGGTTCGCCCGGCGAGTTGCTGCAAATAAGGCAAGGTGGCATTGGTCAGCGCCATGGTGGAAGTGTTGGGAACCAGAGCCGGCACGTTCGGCACGCAGTATTGGAGCACTCCATCGACTTCAAACACAGGGTCGCTATGAGATGTTGGATGGGAAGTTTCCGCGCAGCCGCCCTGATCGATGGCCAGATCGGCGAAAACACTGCCCTTTTTCATGCCCGAAATCATCTCCCGGCGGATGATCTTCGGCGCCGGCGCCCCGTGAACCAAAACGGCGCCGATGACCAGATCGGCGCGCGTAAGCGCCTCGGCGATGTTCATGGCGTTCGAAGCCAGCGTCACGACCCGGCCCTGGAACAGATCGTCCAGCTCGCGCAACCGCCGCAGGTTCTTGTCGATGACGGTGACCCGGGCGCCGGTCCCCAGGGCAACCCGCGCCGCGTTGGTCCCCACGATCCCGCCGCCGATGACCACGACTTCCGCCGGAGGAACGCCGGGAACACCGCCCAGCAAGACCCCGCGACCTTTGTAGAACTTTTCGAGATACTGCGCGCCGATCTGCACCGAGAGCCGCCCGGCAACTTCGCTCATCGGTTCGAGCAGCGGCAGCGAGCCGTCTTCGGTTTCAACGGTTTCGTAGGCGATGCCGGTTACGCGGGCGTCGAGCAACTGCTGGGTCAAGTCCGGCAGAGGCGCCAAGTGGAGATAGGTGAACAGAATCAGACCGGGGCGAAAATAGGCCGTCTCGCTCGGTTGTGGTTCCTTGACCTTGACGATGATATTGGCCTGAGACCAGACATCCGCGGCGCTGGCGACGAGTCTGGCCCCGGCCGCGGAATACTCGCCGCCGGTGATGGAACTGCCCTCTCCGGCGCCCCCTTCCACAATCACTTCGTGGCCGCCGGCACAGAGCGCCTCGACGCCGCTTGGCACCAGGCCGACCCTCGTTTCGCCATCCTTGACTTCCTTGACCGTGCCGATGACCATGAGGAGCCTCCGCCGGGCGGTCCCGTCCGCGCCCAGGCTTCATTCTCTCATTTCGGCGTTTTGGACAAGGAACCAGAGGGCACCCATATTTAGGCGGGTCTGAGCACATCGAGAGGGGCGCAGCGGCCAAAGAAGCGGCCCTTCACGCGCGGCCTCGTTCCTCCTTCGCCATCTCGTAGAGCGCCTTGATGTAGCCGAGGCTGTAGGCCCAGCCGGTCTTGCGATCCCCTACCATCGCCGGAACGTGGTCCGCGATCAGGATCCCACGGAAATCGACATCCACCAGCGTGCGCATGAGCTGCTTCATGTCGGTGTAGCCGCCGTCAACGTAGGTTTCGACGAAATCCGGAATCGGCCCGCTGACGTTGCGGAAGTGAATTTTCCAGAGCTTGTCCATTTTGGCGAACTCGCGGGCGGCATCAAGGACGTTCTTGCCTGTGTGCGCGCCGCCTTCCATCCAGGTCCCACAGCAGAGGCAGATGCCAACGTTGGGGCTGTTGGCAATCTCGAAGGCCTTCACGTAGCCGTCAAAGGTGCCAAACATGTGCCGGGGAACACCGCCGAGTTCCGGGACCGGAGGGTCGTCCGGATGCACGCCGATCCGCTCGCCAGCCTCTTCGGCCACCGGAACGACTTGCTTGATGAAGTATTCCCAGTTCTCCCAAAGCTCTTGCTTCGAGAACTTGCGGCCGTGCGTGAGCGGGCTTTCGAACACTTCGCCGGCTCAGTAGCCTTTTGCCGTCAACTGGTGGAAGGCCCGTGCGGGGGCGCCGCCGCGGGTGGTCTCGCGCGGGGAGCTCCATATTCCGTTACCCATGTGGGCGTAAGTCGTGTAGTAGATGCCCGCTTTGCCAAGGTTGCGGATGTAGCGCTTGTACTCCTCGATCTTCTCGTCGCGTCCCGGCAACCCGAGCGTGACTTCGGGCATGTTGTGGACGCTGCTGTCGCCCATGTTGGCGATCTTCAGGCCGGCCGCCTCGACGCGGCGCTTGTTCGAGGCAAAGTATTCGTAGGAAGTGCCGCGGCCGCCGATCGAGACGTACTCGACACCCATCTGCTTGGCGAAGGTCAGATCGTCGTCTTCATACTTGTTGGGGATTTGCAGCGAGATCTTGATGCCAGGGGCCCAGGGGGCAAGCTCTTTGGCCTGAGTCTTCGCGGTTGCGGCAAAAGAGGCGGCGCCGGCGGCGAGGCGCAGGAGATCACGGCGAGTGAGGGTAGTCATAACGAGATCCTTTCCATGCGAAGTGTAAGCGGAGCAGGTGCTCAGAATGCACCTCTCGGCAGCCAAAAGTCAATCTAGGGAAAGACCAGGTGTCAAGAGGCAATAGAAATGGCCCCTGGTTCGTAAGAGAGAGTCGTCGCCGGGCAACGAGAGACACAACACAAGACACGCCGCCAATCCTGCGCTACAATGCTCATGCTGGCCTCATCGGCCGGCCCCATGAGCACACGCGTCTCTCTATTTGTCACCTGTCTGGTCGACCAACTCTTTCCGAAAATCGGCCTGGCGATGGCCGGCGTTCTCGAGCGAGTCGGCTATGAGTGCGAGTTCCGCGAGGCCCAGACCTGCTGCGGACAGCCCGCGCTCAACTCCGGCTTTCCCTCCGAGGCCCGGCAGGTCGCCCGTCATTTTCTTGACACCTTCGGCGACGCGGAATACATCGTCGTGCCCTCGGGTTCCTGCGCGTCGATGATACGCCATCATTTCTCCGTCCTATTCGAGAAAGAAGCCGAGACGGCCGCCCGCGCCGCGGCGGTCTCGTCGCGTGTCTATGAGTTTTCCGAGTTCCTGCTCACGGTCGCCCAGCTCGAAGATGTCGGCGCGCGCTTTGACGGTTCGGTCACCTATCACGACTCCTGCCACGCCTCGCGCGAGATGAACATCCGGCACCAGCCGCGGAGTCTGCTGCGCAATGTCCGCGGGCTCGAACTCCGGGAAATGGCGCCCGCCGAGGAATGCTGCGGATTCGGCGGCACCTTCGCGGTCAAATTCGGCGAACTATCGAGCAACATGCTCGACGGCAAGATCCAGTCCATCACCCGTACCGGCGCCGAGGCCGTGGTGTCGATCGACCCGAGTTGTCTGATGCAGATCGAGGGCGGCTTGCGGCGGCGCGGTCTGCCCATTCGCGCTCTGCATCTGGCCGAGGTGCTGGCTCAAACCTGACGATGTCCGCCGCCTTCGAGCAAAAAATTCACGTCGCGCTCTCGGACATCGCTTTGCAGAGCGCCATCGGGACCGCGACCGCGCGATTCGCCCGGCAGCGCGAAGATGCGGTCTCGCCCCAGAGGCTGCCCGCCTATCAGGAGTTGCGCGACCAGGCACAGCTGATCAAGCAGCATACGCTCGACAACCTAGACTACTATCTCGAATTGCTCGAGACCAAGGTGCGCCAGCACGGCGGCGAAGTCCTCTGGTGCCGGGACGGCGAGGCCGCGGCCGCGGCCGTCGTCTCGATCGCCCGAGAACATCAGGTACGCCTCGCGGTCAAGGCCAAGTCGATGGTCAGCGAGGAAATTCATCTCAACAAAGCGCTCGAGGCCGCCGGAATCGAGCCGGTCGAGACCGACCTGGGGGAATACATCGTGCAGCTGGCCGGTGAGCGTCCCTATCACATCGTCGCGCCGGCGCTGCACAAAACCCGCGGCGATGTCGCCCGCCTGTTCGCCGCCACATTCGGCGTCGAAACCAGCGACGACCCGGCCCAGCTCACGCTGCTGGCACGGCGCTTCTTGCGGGGAAAATTCCTCTCCGCCGGCATGGGCATCTCGGGAGCGAATTTCTTGGTCGCCGAAAGCGGCGCCGTCGTTCTGGTGGAAAACGAGGGGAACATCCGGCTCACCACCTCGACACCGCGCATTCACGTCGCGATCGCGGGCATCGAGAAACTCATTCCGCGCGCCGCCGACCTCGCCGTGTTTCTTATACTGCTCGGCCGCAGCGGTTCGGGACAGCCGATCACCAGCTATACTTCGTTCCTCTCAGGCCCGCGCCGCGAAGGCGAGCGCAACGGACCAGAAAAGTTCTACCTCCTGCTGCTTGATAACGGCCGCTCGCGCGTGCTGGCCGACGAGGAGAAACGCCAGACGCTGCATTGCATTCGCTGCGGCGCCTGCGCGAATGTGTGTCCGGTGTATCGCCGCATCGGCGGCCACGCCTATCCGGGAACCTATTCCGGGCC
Source organism: Bryobacterales bacterium (assembly GCA_965238045.1). Classification (GTDB taxonomy): domain Bacteria; phylum Acidobacteriota; class Terriglobia; order Bryobacterales; family UBA6623; genus CBDEGU01. The sequence goes on from CBDEGU010000011.1 coordinate 314,720, forward strand.
GATCGGCGCCATCTTGACACCGCAGTTCCTGGGTCCGGGGCATGAGCCCGGCCTGCCGTTCGCTTCCAGTCTCTGCGGAGCTTGCGCCGAAGTCTGCCCGGTCAAGATCGACATCCCGGCCATGCTGCTGGCGTTGCGGCGCGAGGTCAAGCGCGGGGAGGGCCGCGAGAACCAGCTGCTTCCCGAGCGGCTGGCCTTCCGCGCCTGGAGCTGGGTCATGCGGCATCCCTGGGTGTTCGAGCGCGGGGGGATGCTCGCGCAGACCCTGCTGCCTTCGCCGGCGACCGGCTCCTGGCTCCGCTCACTGCCCGGACCGCTGCGGGCATGGACCGATACGCGCGATTTCCCGCCGCCCGCCGAGAAGAGTTTCCGCCAGCTATGGCGGGCACGGAAACGACCGGCGCCGCGACAACAGACCGCAACAACAGACACCGCGGCAAAAAGAAGGAGATGAGCCAGCCCCGGCCCGGCCGCTCGCGGCTCGCACCCAGCTCTAGGCCGTTTGGCACGAATCCATTCCATGCCCGACCGTGAACACGTCCTCAACAAAGTCCGCTCCGCGCTCGGACGCCATGCCGGGCAAGCGCCCGCGCCGCCGCCGACCCCGCGTCTGGTGATCCCCGAGATGAGCGCCGCCGAGCGCCTCCGAGCGCTGGAGGAAAATTTCCAGGGCCGGCTCGTTCACGCCGCATCGAAAGACGAGGCCCGCGACTGGGTAGCCTCGGCTCAGCAAGGGCGCTCGGCGATCGTCTCCAGCGACCCGCTCCTGGAAGAACTCGGCATCCATTCCCTGCCCGGCGTTCATTCGGCCATCACCGACAGCGCTGAGATTCGCCGGCTCTGCTCGCAAGTCGACCTGGGCATCACCTCGGCCAGTTACGCGCTGGCCGACCCGGGCGCGCTGGTCATGCTGTCCTCGGCGCGCGAAGACCGTCTCATGTCGCTGCTGCCACCCAGCCACATCGTCCTGCTGCCGGCCGAGCGCATTCTCACCGGACTCGATGAACTGTTCACGATTCTGCCCGACCCCGCCGCCGAGACCAGTTCGATGGTGCTGATCGGAGGCCCCAGTCGCACGGGCGACATCGAGATGACTCTGACCGTGGGCGTCCACGGCCCCAAGCAAGTCACGGTCGTGGTCTTTTAAGGATCTTTCGCTCCCAAAATCCGGAAATCAAATCCACCATCGTTAGCCCGCTTTTCTCACCACGTGGCGAAGCGAAGTGCGTGAGAGGCCCGTCAGTACGAGGCGCGCGCCGCTTGACGAGCGCAGGCGTATTTGACTGTACGTTGAGCACGGCGAGCAAGCGCAACGAAGTAATGGCGGTCCTATCGCGTACTTCGGTCGCCAGGTGGTGAGAAATGCGGGCTAGGATGGCCCCACCGCGCGGATCACCGGCAGCACCCCGGCTCACAACCGCTTTGCCCCCCCCCCGGGGCAAATCTCTCACAGGCTATCGAGCGTTGCTTGCATGCGTTTGATCTGGGATTCGTAGTCGGCGAGTTTCGTTCGGATCGACTCGACCACATGAGGTGGCGCTTTCGCGACAAACTCTTCGTTGGCAAGCTGGCGCCGAGAACCATTGCGCGCTTTTTCAAGTGGCTTGAGCTGTTTGACAAGACGGCCTCGCAAGATCTCAGTTTCAGCCGCCGGCAGGTGCAGCACGAGGTCGAAGTCGCTGCTGTGATGCATGGCCTTGCCCCCGTGAGCGTCGCCGTGCACGCCCCCGTGCATAGCGCCGGGCTCGATTTTCATGTTGACGTTCGCCAGACGCCGCAGGGCCTCGGCTTGCGCGGTCACCACCGCGGCCGCGTCGTGGTCATGGGCATAGAGGGTGGCGTCGAGCCGCGTTTTGGGAGCCACGCTCATCTCCACCCGCAGTTTGCGAACGGCGGAAATGACCTCTTGCAACACGGCCATTTGGCGTTCCGCTTCGGGATCGGCGAGATCTTCGCGATACGCGGGGTATGCCGCCAGGGCGACCGACTTCGGGCGGCTGGCTTGATTCGACGTAACACGCTGCCACAGTTCCTCGGTGATGAAAGGCATCACCGGATGCAGCAGGCGCAGAGCGCGTTCCAGCGCCGCCAGCATGTTCCGCCACTGGGGAGTGAGTCCCGAATCGTCCTCGAACGAGAGCTTCTTCAGCTCGATGTACCAGTCGCAGAACTCACCCCAGAAGAAGTGATACAGCACGTTGGCGGCGTCGTGATAACGGAAGCGTTCGAGGTGTTCGCTGACTTGCCGCGCCACGGCATTGAGCCTGGAAAAGATCCAGCGGTCTTCGAGCGGCACGGCCGCGGGCGTCCCGATCGCTTGCGGCCGGTAGGCGTCCGGGTTGTCCGGCGTCCAGGGCTCGGCCCCGGACCGCTCCAGACTCATGAAAACGAAACGAGCGGCGTTCCAAATCTTGTTGGCAAACGTGCGCGCGCCGCCAATGCGCTCTTCCGATAGCACGACGTCCGAGCCCTGTCCGGCGGCGGCGACCAGGGCAAAACGCACGGCGTCGGTTCCGTACTTCTCGGTCACTTCAATCGGGTCAATCACATTGCCCTTGGTCTTCGACATCTTCTGCTTGTCGGCGTCCCGCACCAGTCCGTGAATGTAGACCTGACGAAACGGAACCTCGCCCGTCATCTCGATGCCGAGCATGATCATGCGGGCGACCCAGAAGAAGAGAATATCGAAGCCGGTGTTGAGCAGCGCGGTGGGGTAGAACGTCTTGAGATCCCGGGACTCGCCGGGCCACCCCATCGTGGAGAAGGGCCACAGTCCCGAGCTGAACCAGGTGTCGAGGACATCGGGGTCCTGTGTAATGTTACTTCCGGCGCAGTGCGAGCACGAATCCGGATCTTCTCGGGCCACCGTCACTTGGCCGCAATCCCGGCAGTGCCAGGCAGGAATGCGATGGCCCCACCAAAGCTGACGCGAGATGCACCAATCGCGGATGTTGTGCATCCACTCAAAATAGTTGCGCCGCCACTGCTCGGGGATGATCTCGATGCGTCCGCTCTCAACCGCTTCGATCGCCTTCTTCGCCAGCGGTTTCGTGGTGACGAACCATTGCGTTGAAACCCGGGGTTCGGCGATGGTCTTGCAGCGCTGGCAACGACCCACGCTGTGGGCGTGATCTTCGATCTTTTCGATGAGCCCTTGCTCTTCGAGACGGGCGACGATCTGTTTGCGGGCCTCGAAACGGTCGAGCCCGGCGAACTCGCCGGCGTTTTCCGTCATCCGCGCGCGTTCATCCAGTACGGTGATGAACTCGAGACCGTGCCGTTTGCCTGCCGCGAAATCATTCGGATCGTGGGCCGGTGTGACCTTGACGACGCCGCTACCGAACTCCGGATCGGCGAGTTCGTCGCAGATCACGCGGAGTTCGCGGCCGACCAGCGGCAAGCGAATGGCCTTGTCCCAAAGGTGCTTGTAGCGCTCGTCGCCGGGGTGGACGGCGACCGCGGTGTCGCCGATCATGGTCTCGGGACGGGTCGTGGCGACGACAACATATTCGTCCCCGCCGGCAACGGGGTAGCGAATATGCCAGAGATGCCCCTGTTGCTCCTCGTTGATAACTTCTAGATCGGAAATCGCGGTCTGGCAACCCGGACACCAGTTGACGAGATATTCCCCGCGAAAGATCAGACCTTTCTCGTACAGGCGCACGAATGCTTCGCGTACGGCCCGGGAAAGCTCTGGGTCCATCGTAAAATGCTCGCGTGACCAGTCACAGCTCGCGCCGATACGCTTGAATTGTCCGATGATCGTGCCACCGTACTTCTTCTTCCAGGCCCAAACGTGTTCGAGGAACTTCTCGCGCCCGATCTCGCGCCGCTCGATCCCCTGTTCGCGAAGATGGCGTTCGACGAGCATTTGCGTGGCGATGCCGGCGTGGTCGGTGCCGGGCAGCCAGAGCACGTTGTGTCCCTGCATCCGCCGCCAGCGCATGCTGATATCGGTCTGCGCGATTTCATACATGTGTCCCAGGTGGAGCGCGCCGGTCACATTGGTCGGAGGCACCACCAGCGAATAGGGTGGTTTGTCGCTCTCGTTCGAGGCGGCAAAGAGTTCTTCCTCTACCCACCATTGCGCCCAGTGGGGTTCAAATCGGCTCGGTTCGTAGACTTTATCTAATTGCATGGAAATAAAGAACGGAAGGAAAAAGCTAACGACGTGCGCCCCTGACGCATGCGCCCGGCGGGCTGCGCGTCACCGAGTGAAGACGGAGGGTTGCAACCTCGAATATAGCATTCGCACGTGAGCGGACCGTTCGAAGCCCCCGGGTCGGCGCCGGCGGCTCTCGTCAGCCTCAGGGGGTTCTCGTTGTGTTCTGGCGAGGCCCTGGTATACCGCTCACTCACGTTCACGGCTCTGTTTTGCTAGTTCGCCGGTCAGCTCGCGCGACCTGCCGGCGGCGGCTGCGATGGCGGCCGTCAGCCCGCGGCGAACGCCGTGGCGCTCAAGCTCATCGAGTCCCGCGACGGTTGTGCCTCCGGACGTGGCCACACGCTCGATCCACTCACGCGGCGAAAACGAGGGATCTTCGGCCATCCGGGCGGCGCCGAGAAAAGTCCGCCGCGCCAGACGCAGCGCGACATCACGGCGAAGACCTGCGCGCTCTCCGGCCCCGGCCAGGGCGTCCAGCAGAAAGAACACAAAAGCCGGGCCACTGCCCGATAGCGCCGTGGCCGCGTCCATGGCCTCCTCGTCGATGAAGTCGACCGAGCCTAGCGGCCGGAACAGAGCCGCCGTCGATTGGCGATGATCTTCACCGGCGGCAGAGTTCGCGCAGATCGCGGTCGCGGCCTCTCTGAGGGCCAGGGCGAGATTCGTCATGACCCGAAAGATCGGCATCCGCGCCGGACAAGCCCGCTCGAGCAAGTCCAGCGGCACGGCGGCGGCCAGCGAGATGAGTGTGTGCGCCGGACCCAGCGATGGAGCGATTTCGGCCAATACGGGCGAAACCGCGTCGGGCTTGACGGCGAGGATCACGACCGAAGCTCCCCGCAGCGCTTGCCGGTTGTCGGCCGCGAAGACCTCTACCGCGTAGCGGTCGCTCAGTTGCTGGGCACGGCCCGGACTGCGCACCGAGGCGCGGATGTCGGAAGCCCGCAAGACGCCGGAATCGAGAACGCCCCGCAGAAACGCTTCGCCCAACTTGCCCGCTCCCAGTACGGCGACGGTGGCCTCGAGACGCATGCCCCATTGTAGCCGTCAGCCGGATGCATCAAACCACGAGGATGCCGAGGCGCCCAGGGAGCTTGGGCCGTGAAAAAACCCTTGGGGAAATCCACTCCACTCCTCTTGTGTTGGAGACGACTCGACCCCTTTCAGGATCGTTCTGTATCGGATAACTCTGCTAACGAAAAGCAGAACGCCCTAGTCCTCGCAAGAGAGTGAGAGCGTGGCTCCCAGGAAGGCGCCCAGCAGAGAAAATCCGACCGTCAGCGGGCCCATGATCAGCAGAACCGGACGATCCACGCCGTAGAACATCACATCCCAGGGCGCTGTAACAAACAATCCGACGGCGGCTCCTACCGCGGCGCCCCTCGTCAACAACCGGACAGCATTGGACATAACCCACCTCCGTCCCCGCTGGGAGCAACCAGCGTGCCATTGCTTCCGCTGGTAGGGGCTGGTGGGCCGGGTGGGGTTGCCACCGGCTCCATTGAGACCGCGAGCGACCCATGGCAGGAGTCGGGCCCGGCGCGTCCGGAGCGCCGCGGGGGTGGCTCCACCGAGCAGAGCAGGCTCACCGGCTGGGGGATTTCACCCAGGTTCGAGGACGGCTAGGGCCGTTTGGCTTCCCCGACATGAAGCGTTGAAAGACACACTGGAGTGCAACAGGCCCGATCGGAAGTTGTCCATCCCTGCCGGCGAAATCTAGTGCGGTGGGACGCGCCAGGAGAGGGCAAACGTCTTGTGCTGGGTGGAAATTACAGAGCGCGGCAGCGGTGGAGATCGATCCGAACACGCCGTCTGGAAAAGGTCACGCCCTCGGCTTGAAGCTGCAACCGCTGGTCCAGTCCGGCCGAGCCTGGCAGAGCGATGCGGCCTCCGGCCCCCAGCACTCGATGCCAGGGAAGGTCCAGCCCCGCCGGGGCCCTGCCCAGAGCCGGGCCCACTTGCCGGGCCGTACAGCCTGCACCGGCGGCTCGTGCTACGTCTCCGTAGGTCGCGACGCTGCCGCGAGGAATACGGCGGGTGGCCCGCCAAATCAGACGATCGCGGACCTCCGAGGCGGTCTGGCCCGCCTTTGCTGGACTGCGCCTGTCAGGTGGCAAGGGATTAGAAGAGCCGGTCTAGTTCGCTGGGTTTGATGGGCTTGCGCAGGAAAGCCCGGTCGCCGCCCGAGAACAGTTCCTGATTGTAGACGACCATGCTCGGGTCGGCGAGGAAGATGAACTTACGCATCCGGCCCTGAAACGAACGATACACATCGAGTCCGTTCGTGCGTCCCATCTGGATGTTGCAGAACACCCAGTCAAAGCGGACCCGTTCGAACAGATCTTGGCCCTCTTCCAGTGAAGAAACCGGTATGGCCCGGTGGCCCTTCGCGGTCATGAAGAAAACCAGCTCTTCCTGCGCCTCGGTATCGCTGTCGATGACGAGCGTCATGAGGGATTTGCCCGGCGACTGGAGAGCAACTTCGCGCTGTGGAACAGAGTCACTCTGGTCGGTCACAACCCTGGTGAGCGGATATTCGATTTCGATGGAAAAGCCGCGACTGCCGCCGGTGTCCACACGCATTGTGCCGCCGGATTGTTCGACGAGAATCTGGCAGACCGCGAGTCCCAGCGGTGCTGGTTCGTCTGCATCGCTGTCATCGACGACCGAGCCGAGTTCGTCGACGGCGTCGGCGACACGCTGCAGGCTGGGCGTCATCGAGATGAGCACGGAGCGGTCCAGCAGGTTGCTGTAGACCTCGAGCGCGCGCAGCCCTCGGCTCTCGAGAAGAGTCTCGGCGTGGCGGAAAATATCGGTGAGCAGTTCCCGTGTTCTTTCAGCGTTGCCTTCAATGATGACCTCGCTTCTGCTGAGCTTGAGCGTCAAGTCCAAACCTTTCCGTTTCCAGCGCAGCATGCTCTTGTTGACGACGGCTTCGACGGCGCCCGCGATGTCGATATCCTCCGGTTTGTCGTCGCTGGGCTGAACGAGCTTCAGCGTTCGATTCAGGGTCCAAGCGGCGCGCCGCGCCTCGGCGTTCACGAGCTGCAAGCGGCGGCTGGCCGTGCTCGGCGGTTCGTCTTCGTCGTCATCGGACGTGGACATGACGACGACCTTGCGCAGGGGCTGGTCGAGGTCCTGTCTGAGTCCCTGGACAAGTTCGCTGAGGGCCGACATCTTTTCGCTTCGATGCAACTCTTCATCAAGGGCGTCTTGCACGCGCTGACGAAGTGAAAGCGCGGCAAGCTTGGCGATGTGTTCCAGACGGTTCTTCTGATCTTTGGAAAACAGGCGTTTGCGCCTTCGGTCCTCGACCTCTATGACGCCGAGACACTCTCCCTCGAGGGCGATGGGAAGGTAGAGCAGCGCCTTCTGACCGAAACGGCGGACCGTCTCCCGCGAGACAAACGGGCAGTGCTCGGCGTCGGGCACGTCGGTCATCAATCTGTTGCGGTAGCATGTCACGACGCCGCTCATCTCGTTGAGCGAAACCGCGGGCATGGTTTCGGCCGACGTTCCGACCTCGCGCACGAGTTGCTGGCTCTCAGGGTCGAAGACCCAGACCGAGGCGTCTGTCGCCCGGGCGATGAGCGGACTAACGTCGCATATGCTCCGGAGGACCGTAGTCGGATCGCTGGAGGCCATTACCTTTTCGGCGAGTTCGTAGAGGATACCCTGCTGGCGCGTCCGCTCGTCAAGCCAGCGCAGGTAGAGGGCATTGACCGCGTAGTAGATCGAGCCGCTGATCAACAGCAACAGAATCACAATCCAGAAGATGTTCGGAGAGTCCATTGCATCCGCTGCGGCCGCGAACGTGCTCTGAAGTATCCCCCCAACGACTCAAGGCGCGGAGCTTCGGCGAGGAAGCACGCTCAACCGCCGCGATACCACCGGCCCGGAGCGTCTCGATTCGTTCATGCGGCCGAGAACGCGCCATAGGAGCACGCGCTGGTTCCGCCCCGGACAGGGCCTAGCCCCCCGGGGGGCCATCGAGCATCGAGCTTCCATATTCTCGCACGACACACGCCGGTGAAGAGTTGCCCCATGCCAGACGATCCTGAAACGGGGTTTCCAACACATGGGGGGCTGGGTCCGCAGTCTCGCGGGCATGGCCATGGGGGACTTGCATGGGGCAGTGCCCATCTTTCCTGCTTCTTCCAGTCCATCAGCCGCCAAGCATCGCTCCGCGGTCCCAGGGCGCGGCCAGGGCCGGCTGATTCACGTAGCGCTGGATCGTAAACTCGAGCCGCGCGCCGCTTCCCGGCTCCAGCCTCACGGTGACGAAAGACCGGCCGATAGCCGTCGTCTTGCCGCTAGAGGTCACGCGGAGGCACTGGTGCTCGCCGTAGGCTCCCATCTGCACAACGACGGTGCGTGGTTCTATCTGATTTACGTTGACGAGGTGGAGCCTTGTTTTCGTCGCGGTCATGCCCTCGACCAAAGCCGCCACGTCAGGGGGCAGTCCGGCGCGGTGCTTGACCGGATCGAAGTAGCGCACGCGGCTGTGCAGCCCTCCCCAGATGCGTCCGCCGTTGAAGCCTCCCATGGTGAGATTCAGCAGGGTGTCGGTGTCTACCGGGTTGATGCTCATCGCCCAATCGGCGAGACGGGTATCGGCCGTGGTGGGGTCGCGGCGCATTTCTTGGAGCTTGCCGGCAAGACGCCGGAAGCCGGCGCGCAGAGCCTTCTCCGGGTAAGCCGGGTCCTTTCCTTCCAGGTAGGCCAGCCAGCCGGTGAGGGGCGCCCAGCGGAGATCTCGCCGGTCCATCGACCAATAGTAAATCTGAAACAGCCGGCGGGTGTAGAGCCTGGTCGTCCAGTGATACCATTCCTCGCGGCCGCTATAGCGGTAGCCGCGCGGGTCGCCGAACATTCTAGGGATCATCAGTCGGCCGCCGACGATCTTCCTGTGTTCGTACATGTTGAGCATCTGCCGGCGCAGCACGTCGATGTAGCCCTGGTCGCCGGTCAACAGCAGCGCATTGCCAAAGCCGGGCCAGGAGCCGGCGTCGAAATTGTTGCGGTGGCCGATCTCATCGATTTCGCCGTCATAGATGCTGAAATTCCATCCGTAGGTGCCCTTGTACCAGCGCCCGCCGTACTCGCCTCCGATGGTTCCATCGAGTCCGATGTTGGTCGGGATATTGCCGCCGTTGGCGCGAGTGCGCCGGCGCCAGGCATCGACGTATTCGAGCAGCCAGTCTCTATATTTGGTCTCGTGGTGGAGCGCGTAGGCGTGCAGCGCCAGGGCGGTGGAAGCGAGGTTCAGCGGATGGTCGCCCGCGCTATCGAGATATTCGGTGCAGTGGGCGAGCATCTTGGGGTAATGCTCTTCGAGATCGAGCATCCGGCCGCGGCGGCCTGGGCTGTGCAGCATGTGAAAACGGCCCTTGCCGGGGTCGCCCACCCAGTCGGCCTCGCTGGCGCGGTGAAGCATCGGGCCCTTGCCGCCGGTCCAGATGCTGCGAAGAATCTTGTGCTTGGGGTCGTAGTTGGGCGCTTCGGGATCCTCGCCCATGTAGAGACCGGCGAAGCGCTTGATGCGGGTTTGGAAGACCGGGTCCCTCCAATCGGAGAGTCCCTGATAAAGAAAACCGCGAATGCCCTCTCCGGTGTGAACCCAATCCGACTTGGTGATGAACTCACGGTGGTAGGCGCCGTTGGCGGCAAGGCTGGTCCGAACCGTTCGCAGCTCCATGTATTGCCGGTAGTGCCCCTCGAGCGCCTTCTTGAAAAGGTCGAGCACCGAGTCATCGCCGCCGAGAGCATGCAGCAGCGTCCAATTGTGAAACGTCTCGATAGCGTCATCGGGCCCGTCGAGCGTGCCCCAGCGCGGCACATGTTTTAGATAGCCCCTCGCATCGAGGTACTTTGCCGCGAACGCCCGGGCCGCCGCGGAGTTGGCGCGGAGCAATTCCCGCTCCATGAGAGCCCAGGCGGGAGGCGGCATGGGCTGATCGATGACGATCGTTGGCTGCTCGGCGGCCGGCGTCTGGCCCGCCAAGAAGAAAACGATCACTCCCAGTCCGGCCCACCACCCTGGACGTTTCATTCGACGGACGCGTTCGCCGCCTAGCTCTTCACTGTTTTCCATGATGACTCGATTCCTCCTGTGCCCGCGGTGCAATCGGCTTTTCCGCGTGCACGGCGATGAAACAACCGGTGATCCAGCGCGACGGTAGCCGATCGAGCAGAGCGAACAGCCCTAACAAACCGGCGATCGGGCGGTCGGCCCATGATCCGAGCAACCGCCGCAAGGCGATGAAAATCGCCGAAGAGAACAATCGCGGATTGTGAATCAAAACCTCCCGCCGCGCAACTTCGAGGCCCAAGCCAGTCAGCAACTCTTCCAGCCCGCCGAGCGTCGGCGTGTAGCCCAGAGGGAAAGGCGATGACCGCAGCCGGCTGACCCAACGTAGCGGGTAATACGTCGGATTGTAGACGTTGTCGAGTGTGATGATCAGAGCGCCCCCGGCCGCGATGACCCCGGCCAGTTCCCGCAGGCTTGTCGCAAACTCCTCCGCGGTGTCGAAGTGGTCGAGTGTCGAGGGAGAGATCACCAGATCGATCGCGCCATCGGCTAGCGGCAAGCGCCGAACATCGGCCGCGAGGAAGTGAATCCCAGCCGGCGAACATCGCTGCCGGGCTCGAGCCGCCACGGCAAAGGTCACGTCCATGCCGACGGTGAAGATGGGCTCGTCGAACAGGTCGAAGAGCACCTGGTCGCTTCCGTGAGCTTCTTCAAAGACGTCGGTCTTGAGGATGGAACCAGGAAGCGCGCCGCGGGTCCAGCGGCGGATCAGGTTCTGATGTTGGTCGCGTTTTTGCAACGCCACCAGGCGGTCGAGATACCAGGAAGGCGTCTGGCGACTGGCAAGCTGGTCCCACCGCGAGCGAACTGGTTGCTGAGGCGGCAACGAACTATTCTAGCTCGCTTCGGCCTCTCACCGGAGCCGGGGCGGCTGGGCGAGAGGGCTGGGCGAGATGGGCGAAGCCCTCGGGGCCGGTCACGAACCGGCGTCCGGCGGCTTCGACCACGCGCCGCATGCGTTCGATCACTTCCCGCTGAAAACCGGGCTCGTGCCATGGGGTGAAATGGTGCTTGGTGCTGATGCGGAGCGCCTCGGGCCGCGTGATGGCGCCGCGAGGCTTGGATGCCCGCGCGTGCAGCGGATCGCCGACGATATCATGCGCGCTCGCTTGCAAGGCCAGTGTGGCCAGATCTTCCGGATCGCACGGCAGCAGCGGCGCAAGCGTGGCGTAGACTTCGATGCCAGCGGCGCGTAGCTCGTGCATGGCCGCCAAGCGCTCGCCGATCGGCGCGCAGAGCGGTTCGTAGAGCCGGCGCACCGCTTCGCGATTCGTTGTCAGCGAGAAGCTCACTCTTAACAGCGTGCGGCGGGAGAGGCGCTTGAGCAGGTCCAGATCTCTGGTGATCAGCGGCCCGCGCGTTTGCATGACGAACACGCGCGGCGGATTCTCGATCACCGCCTCGATAATTCCCGGCATCGCGCGCTCGGAAACCTCGGCCGGCTGATAGGGGTCGACCAGCGGCGAGCAATAGATGATCTGCGCGGGCCGCAGAGAGCGGGCCAGCAGGCCGGCGGCGTTCGACTTGAAGGTAGTGAACTGGCCCCAGCGGCGCCAGTCCTCGGGACGAAGTCCGCCCTGGATTCTCATGGTCGGCACGTAGCAGTAGACGCAGCCGAAAGTGCAATTGCGCGCCGGGGTCAGCGAATGAGTAAAGCCGGCCTGAGCAATGAAGCCGCTGGTTTTCGTGAGAATGCTCTTGGCGGGGGCGCGCCGGACGCGGCCCGGCGCCGGATTGCGGTCAGCGCTCGGGGAAGGCTCTGGCATGCTTAAGGACGCGGGCGCTGCGGAACCCCGCCGCCACGCGGGGTAGCGGCGCAAGGCGGCAAAGACAGGCGGCAAGGACGGCTGTCTCCCAATTATCTTATGATCTAACGGTGAGCTTGCGATGGAACCATGCGCGGCGCGCGTTCTCAATCTTGCTGCTCACCGCGCTGACAACGAGTTGCTCGCTCAAGAAGTACGCCATCAATAAGGTAGGTGATGCGCTGGCCGAAGGTAATTCGGTCTACGAAACCGACGAGGACGTGACGCTGGTGGGTGAAGCGCTTCCCTTCGGCCTAAAACTCACCGAAACTCTGCTGCAAGAGTCGCCCGAACACCGCGGACTGCTGCTGACGGTAACCCGCGGCTTCGTGCTCTACTCCTACGCCTACGTTGACTACGAGGCCGAAGTGGCCGCGGACGAGGATCTGGATCGCGCCCGCGCGCTGCGTCTGCGCGCGCGAAAACTCTACCTGCGGGCGTTCGGCTACGGTGTGCGCGGCTTGGAGCGTTCGCATCCGGGGTTCGCGTCGCTGCTGGCGAGCGATCCGGCGGCGGCGGCGCGGCTGATATCGAACAAGAAGAAGAAGCATCAGGATTTGCCGCTGCTCTATTGGACCGCGGCCGCGCTGGGGCTCTCGATCTCTGTATCGCGCAACGACGCCGCGATGCTGGCTCGCTTGCCTGAAGTCGAGGTGCTGCTCGATCGCGCCTTGGAGCTGGACTCAGACTGGGACGAGGGCACGCTGCATGAGTTTAAGGTGGTCTTCGCCGGGGCCAAGCCCGGCCGGCCCGACTACGCGGCCATCCAGCAGGAGTACGAAACCGCGCTCGCGCTCTCGCAAGGAAAGCGAGCCGGACTCTACCTCGCCTACGCCGAAACGGTGGCCGTTCCGAGGCAAGACAGCAAAGAATTTCGCGCGCTGATAAAAAAGGCGCTGGCGGTCGACCCGGATGAGAACATAGAAGTGCGCCTGGTCAATCTGCTGGCGCATCGCCGGGCCCGCTGGCTGCTCGAGAGGGTCGATGACTTGATCCTCGATAGCGGGGAATTCGATAGCGAAAAAGAGGAAACACCATGAGTTCGCTGGCAAGAAAACTTTCGGCGGCACTCGCTGCTCCGCTGGCGCTGGCCCTGTGGCTGGCGCTCGCCGCGCCGCTGGCGGAAGCGCGGACCATTCGCATTCGCATGGGCACTTCGGCCCCGAAGGATTCGCCCTGGCACGATGCGCTGCAGTACATCCGCCAGGAATGGCGGGAGATCTCTGGCGGCGAGATCAAGCTGCAGATCTATCCCGGCGGACTGCTGGGCGATGAAGCGGAGATGGTGCGGCAAGTACGGGCCGGGCGCATCCAGGCCGTCGCGCTTTCGAGCGCCGGTCTCTCGCGGATCGACAAAGGCATCTCGGCGCTGCAGATCCCGATGATGTTTGCGTCCTACGCCGAGCTCGACTACGTGCGTGACCGCATCGGGCCCAAGCTGGAAGAGCGTCTCGAAGCCAAAGGGTACAAGCTCCTCAACTGGACCGACGGCGGATGGGTGCATTTCTTCGCCAAGCACCCCGTACGGACGCCGGACGATATTCGGAGCACGAAACTGTTCACTTCGGTCGGGGACCCGGAAACCGAAAAACTCTACAAGGACTTCGGGTTCCAGGTCATTCCGCTGTCGGCGACCGACTTGCTCACCTCGCTGCAGACCAACATGATCAACGCCTTCGACGTGCCGCCGCTGTTCGCCATGCTCGACCGGCTCTACACGCGGGCCGGCTATATGATCGACTTGCGGTGGGCGCCGCTCGTTGCCGGTACGGTGATCAGCAAGCGGGCGTGGGAGCGGCTCCCGCAAACTTACCGGCCGCAACTGCTGGCGGCCGCGCGCGCCGCGGGAACGAAACTTCGGCGGGAGATCCGAGACTTGGGCGAGGACGCTGTCGGAGAGATGAAGCAGCGCGGCCTGAAGGTGACCCAACTCGACGAGGCGACCAAAACGCTTTGGCGCACCGAAGCCGAGAAGATCTACCCCAAACTGCGCGGCCCTTACGCCCCGGCGGAGTTGATCGACGAGGTTCTGCGGCTGCGAAACGAATATCGCGAGAAATCGAGCAGCCGGTGAAAGCCGGCCGGTGACAATCCGCTAGACTTTGGAAGCCTCGATCGCGGCCGGCGCGGTGGCGGGGCCTGCTGTGATGAGCAACCCGACGCAAGAACCCCAACGGCGGAAATTCCAGCAGCGGAAATTCCACTGGCGGAGTTGGCCCGCGCGGGTGGAAGACGGCCTGTCGATCGCGGTGATCTCGCTGATGGCGCTGCTGCCGCTGGTGGAAATCGCCGGGCGCAAGTGGCTGGGCGGCGGCATTCCCGGGTCGATCCCGATGGTGCAGCATCTGACGCTGTGGGCGGCTCTGCTGGGCGCGGCGCTGGCTTCTCGCACGGAACGCCACCTGGCGCTTTCCACGACGAATCTTCTTCCCCCATCCTGGGCGGGTCCGATACGCATCTTGACTTCGGCGCTGGCGGTGGCCGTGACCTCGTCTCTGGTGGTGGCGAGCTTGGACCTGGTGGGCATCGAGCGCGAGTTCGGAGAAGTGTTCGCGTGGGGCATTCCGCTGTGGGTCGCCCTGGCGGTCATGCCGCTGAGCTTCACGGTGATTACCGGCAGGCTGATCGCCCGCGGGTCGAAAACGCCGAGGGGACGCGGCCTGATTGCGCTGGGTTTGCTGGTGCCGCTTGCCTTCGGATGGATTCCGAATCTCGACGAGTTGAATCTGGTGATGCCCCTGCTGGGAGTGATCCTGGCGGGGACGGTGCTGGGCATGCCGATTTTCACGGCCATCGGCGGAGCGGCGCTGCTGCTGTTTTGGGGAGACGGCAGTCCGGCCAACGCCGTGCCCGGTGAGACCTACCGGCTGAGCGCCTCGCCCATGCTGCCGGTGATTCCGCTGTTCACCTTGAGCGGCTACATCCTCGCCGAAGGGGGCGCTGTCCGCCGCCTGATGCGGCTGTTCCAGGCCTGGGTTGGATGGATGCCCGGCGGGCTGGCGATTGTCACGGTTCTGGTGCTGGCGTTTTTCACGCCGCTGACCGGGGCGTCGGGCGTGACCATTCTGACGATGGGGGGACTGCTGCTGCCGGTGCTGCTGGGGGCCGGCTATCCGGAGAAAACCTCCATGGGGCTGGTGACGGTCTCGGGCTCGATCGGATTGCTGCTGCCACCCAGCCTGCCGGTGATTCTCTACGGCTATTACTCGAACCAGCCGATCGAGCGGCTCTTTGTCGGGGGGCTGCTGCCCGGTTTGCTGCTGATCATTGTGGTTGCGGGCTGGGGCGCGTTCCGGGGCTGGCAAAGCGGGACCAAGCGCGTTCCGTTCCAAACCCGCGAGGCTATAAGCGCGCTATGGGAAGCCAAGTGGGAACTGTTGCTGCCGGTGCTGGTGCTGGGCGGAATTTTTGGCGGATTCGCCACGCTGGTCGAGGCTGCCGCGCTGACCGTGCTCTATGCCTTCGTGATTGAATGTTTGGTTTTCCGGGAACTCAGCATCACCCGGCAACTGCCGGCGGTGTTCATCGAAAGCGCCACGCTGGTCGGCGGATTCATGATCATTCTCGGCGTGGCTCTCGGATTTACGAACTACCTCGTCATCGCGGAGGTCCCCGCGCAGGCTCTCGACTGGGTACAGTCCCACATCGAGTCGAAACTGGTCTTTCTGCTGGCGCTGAACATTCTGCTGATTGTTGTCGGCGCGCTGATGGATATCTACTCGGCCATCATTGTGATCGTGCCGCTGGTCTATCCCATGGCGGCGGTCTATGGCGTCGACCCGGTGCATCTGGGAGTGATCTTCCTGGCCAATATGGAACTTGGCTACCTGATGCCGCCGATGGGCGAAAACCTCTTCCTGGCGTCGTTCCGATTCAAGCAACCGCTGACCCGCATTTACGCATCGACGCTGCCCTACGTCGTGCTGCTGTTGATCGCCGTGCTCGTGATTACTTACGTTCCCTGGCTCACGCTCTGGCTGGTCGAATGGAGCGGGGTATGAGGGCTGGCGGGCGCGGCCGGAAAAGGCACGCCATGTGGGTTTCCGAATTTCTGGAGCTTATGTGAGAATAAGCAGGAGCCCGCCGCCGCGAACAGTCAGTGGCGGCGGACTCGGGTCAATTGTCATGCGGCGAAGCTGTATCCTCTGGGGCGGGTTGCTGGTTGTGCCGGCGTTGGCCCAGCAGCCACCAGAAACACAGCCTCAAGTTACCTTCCGGGTCGAAACGAGGCTGGTCGAAATCGAGGTGCGCGTCACCGGCAAGGGCAGGAAACCCGTCAGCGACCTCAAGGCCGCGGACTTCACCCTCAAGGAGAACGGCGAAGAACAGAAAATCGCGACGTTCGAATACGTACCGGTTCCAGGCGCGAAGGCTGTGACGGCGGGGGCTCGGGCTGAGAAATCCGGCGAGCCCCAGACCCCGGCGGCGCCCAACACCGCGCCCCCGGTCCGGATGCTGCTGATTACCGAGGGGGCTCCTGGTGAGCAGACCCAACTGCGGCGCGCGATCACGCAGTTCATTGACAAGCACGCCACCGAATCGGTGCAAGCATCGCTGAACGGCGGCGCGTTTACGGACGATCGCGATCGTCTGCACGCAACGCTGGCTAAGATGGTCAAGCATCCGCTTGGCTATCGTGACCGGGGGAGCGGGGAATGGCAGCGCGGGTTCTTTGACGAGACGACGATGCGACTCGCACGTCTTGAGGTGGAGAGAATCAACACGGTTCGGGCGCCTCCCGACGGGCCCAATAACCCTTTCGCGATCACGGAAATTCCTCTGCTGAGTTCGGCGAACCAGAATTCCGATCATCCGAACATCGAAATGCGGCCGCCGCTGATTCGGAGAATCGATCAGGAAATCCGGCTTCTTTCTCGGCGAGCGTATCTCGACTATTTGAGGATCGTGCGCGAGATGGCCGCCTATCCGGGCAAGAAAGTGGTCGTGCTGTTTCGGAGCGGACTGCGCATTGACCCGGAGAATCAGGATCTTCTCGACAGCATCGCCTCGGCGTCTCTGCGATCGCGAGTGAGCTTCTACACGGTGTATTCGCCGGGCCTAAGTTCGATGACGCCGGGCGCGTCGATGAGCGCGGTGGGCGCGCGTCTGCTGGACCTCCAGGGACCCAGCAGCAACCGGCAGCCATTCGTGCAGGAATTCCGCCACCGCCAGCAGGCGCGGCAAAGCGGACTGCGCACGCTCGCCGAGCGGACGGGCGGCAGGGCGGTGCTGAACTCGAATGAGCTGGGCGATATCTTCACGCAGATCGAAGCGGACTTTCACGGCTACTATTTACTGGGCTACTATCCGCGGAATGTGCGTGAAAAGGACCGTTTCCGCAAGATCAAGGTACGCGTTGATCGCAAGAAGGTCAAGGTTAGGACTGGCCGCGGGTACTTCGAGCCGGTCCCGTTCCCGAAAATGTCGAAGGCTGAGAGAAATCTCCATTTGCAGCGGGCCGTACACTCCGACACAGAGGCTTCGAATTTTCCGATTAGCGTGGGGTACGATGTCTTTCGTGATTCAAAGAAGAACCCCGTGGTTGTGTTTGGCGTGTCGGCGCCGATGGGTGATCTCATCTCGCCGATATCGAAGAAGCGCGACGGGGTTCAGTTCGTGGTCGCCATTCAGGCGATCGACCTCGACAGAGGGTATTCCTGGAACTTCGAATCGCCGGTCTACAAGTTTCGCCTGGGCCGGGCCGGACCAGTCCGAACCAGCTCAGCCCTCCAAAGGGGACGCCTACCTGGACTACACCGAGCGATTCCCGCTGCCGCCGGGGCGCTACGAATGGCGTATCGTCGTCCGCAACGAAATCACCGGCCGGGTCGGCCGCCACATCGGCCGGATCCAGATGTCTGCGTTTGACCAGGCCGACTCCCCCAGCACGCTGCTGCTGGCAAGCCGGGTGCGGGACGTCCGTCCGATGCGCCGCGTCAAGAAGCACCAGCGTGAAAAACTGCGCCTGCTTGCTTTCCGGGGGGGGAACCCGCTGCCGGAATTCCGCGGAGAGTTCGAGCAGGGACAAAAAATCTTCTTTCTCTATGATCTGTATAACGTTCGGCCGGCCGAGATGGCCCAGCCAGCGCCGATTCGGCTGATCATTCAAAAGGATGAAGCCGAGGCAGTGGAGTTTCAGGCGGTTGGCGATTTCCAGGCCAACCGCGAGCGCAACGAGATCCGCTACCTCGGCGCCATCGACACCAAGAGCCTGTCGCCGGGACGATACCGAGTGGCCGCGTTCATCCCCAACCCGGTGGCCGCGGAAAAACCGCACATCCTGCGGGAAGAGTTCCGGGTCATCGAACCTCGCTAAGCCCGAGCCCGATCAGAACCCCCGGGCCGTACCTCGAGTTTGCCTCGGGGCGCCGCGCCCGCGAAGGCGCGTAAAAAAACTTGCGGGAATCCACCCGTTTGTCTCGATTTCCGCTGTACACTCTATAGAGCCTCACGACTGTGCGGCAGGATTGCGAGGGGAGATCATATGCGAAGGTCTTTAATGTTAGGTGCGTTCATGTTGTTGCTCGTGCTGGCGGGCGGCTCCGGCCTGTTTTCGACGCGGGCCAACAGCAACTACCAGGTCGTCCATGGCTGGCCGAATCTGCCCTCGGGATTCGCTCTCGGGCAGACGACCGGCGTCGAAGTGGACTCGAACAACCGGGTGCTGGTTTTTCATCGAGGCAAGCGTTCCATCCTGGCGTTTGACGGAGACTCGGGCGACCTGCTGGCGTCCTGGGGCGACGGCATGTTCGGCTCGGCCCACGGCCTGACCGTGGATCACGAGGACAACGTATGGGTCACCGACGCGCGCGACCACCAGGTTCATAAATTCAGTTCCAAGGGAGAGCTCCTGCTGACCCTTGGAGCGAAAGGCGTGCCCGGCCTCGATGGCACGCACTTTGATCGTCCAACCGATGTCGCCATCGCGCCCAACGGCGACATCTATGTCACGGACGGTTACGGAAACCGGCGCATCGCCAAGTTCGACGCGGCCGGAAAGTTCTTGCTCGACTGGGGCATCGAAGGCAGCCGGCGCGGCGAGTTCGTCGATCCGCATGGCATCGTGCTCGACAAACAAGGCAATGTCTACATCGCCGACCGGGGCAACTCGCGCATCCAGATCTTCTCCTCCGGGGGCAAGTTCTTGAAGATGTGGAAGAGCGAGGCGCTGGGCCGGCCCTGGGGTCTGGCGATCGGCTCGAATGGCCTGCTCTACGTGGCCGACGGCGGCGATATGCATTCCGCGCCGCCCGAGCGGAACCGCATCGTGATCCTCGACCTGCAAGGGAAGATACGCGAGACCTTCGGTTCGTTCGGCTCCTATGACGGACAGTTCTATTGGGCGCACGATATTGCCGCCGGCGGCGACGGAGCGCTTTATGTGTGCGACGTCAATGTTGGCATGCGGGTGCAGAAGTTCGTGAAAAACTAGAGCGGACCGGGAAAGCGCCGGCGTACCCGGGCCTGCCGCCGCGCGCGTCAGAAAAGTAACGAGACGGCTCCCGGTTCGGCTGCTGGCCGAACGGGGATCCAGAGCCGTGCTGGTATACTGTGGTTGGCCGTCCGAGGCGGTCTGGCGGGGAGGAAATCGGCTCATGGGAAATGCGCGGCGTCTGGCGATCTGGCTGCCGGTAACGGTGTTGTTAGGCACTCTGGCGGGCGGTCTGTTCGGCCCCAGAATCGTCGCGGCGTCGGATGCCCCGGAGGGTGCGGTCAGCGAGAGTATTCGCCGGTTCACCGATGTGCTGGCCATTGTCGAGCGGAATTACGCCGACGAACTCGATCCGGAGAAGGCGATTTTTCAGGGAGCCATCCCGACGCTTCTTCACACACTGGATCCGCATTCCCAGTTTTTCGATCCGGATCATTTCAGCCGGATGCGCGAGGAGCAGAAAGGCCATTACGCGGGCGTCGGCATGCAGATTCAGCCCCGCAACGGGCAGGTTGTGGTGGTCGCGCCGTTTCCCAAAACGCCCGCCTACAGGGCTGGTCTTCGGCCCAGCGACGTGATTGCCGAAGTGGATGGGGATGCGATGGACGGCCTGGATGTCGGCGAAGTAGCTAAGCGCCTTCGCGGTCCCGCCGGCACGCGGGTGAAGATCGGAGTGATTCGGCGCGGCGTGGACGATATGCTGCACTTCGAGGTCACCCGGGCCGCCATAGAATACAAGAGCGTTTCTTCCGCCTTCCTGATCCAACCCCATGTCGGCTTTGTACGGGTGGACCGCTTCAACGAAACCACCGGCAGCGAACTCGACGAGGCGCTGGATAGTTTTTACGCCGCGGGGATCGAGGGACTGATTCTCGATTTGCGGCAAAATCGCGGCGGACTGCTCAGCGAAGGCGTCTACGTCTCGGACAGGTTTCTGAAAAAGGGGCAAACGATCGTATCCCACCACGGACGGGCTTCCAACGAGCGCAAGTACCGCGCGAAACAAGGCAACGGCGGCCGCGAATTTCCTATGGTCGTGATGGTGGACTGTGATTCGGCCTCCGCGTCGGAGATCGTCGCCGGCGCGCTGCAGGATCACGACCGCGCCCTGATTGTCGGCACGCCAACGTTCGGCAAGGGGCTTGTGCAGACGGTGTTTCCGATTTCGCGGACCTCGGGTCTGGCCCTGACCACGGCCCGCTACTATACCCCGAGCGGTCGCCTCATTCAGCGAAACTACGATGACGTTTCGCTCTGGAAATACTATGCCGACCCGTGCAGCGAAAAGTACGAGCCGGCGACCGATGACGTTCGTCTCACCGACCACGGCCGCAGGGTTTTCGGCGGGGGCGGTATCACTCCAGACGTCCGTTTTCCCGAGCGCAAGTTCAACGACTTTCAGATTGTGCTCGGGCGGGCCTACGCGATTCAGGCCTTCACCCAGGAATATACGCTGAACAACGAGATTTCCAAGGAAGGCTGGGAACCGACCAGTGCGGTCCTCAACGAGTTTCGCCAGTTCTTGTATCGCGAGAAGATCACATTCGAAGAGCCGGACTTTGTAGAGAACCGGGATTACATCAAGCGCCGCCTGAAACGCGAGGTCTATGTCTCGACCTTTGATCTCGACGAAGGCAATCGGGTTAACTATACGCTGGATCCCGATGTGCAGAAGGCGCTCGAACTGCTGCCGAAAGCCAAGGAATTGCTTGACGCGCCCGGCCGCCTGGTAGCAAGCCGGCACGATCGAGCCGCGCATACCTCTTCCTACTAGCAGCCCGCGGCGGCCTTGGTTCACGCGGACATGGGGCCTGCCCGGCCGCTAGGGTTGTTTACTTACGGCGGGTCGATACAGCAAAGTTTGTAGGGGATCTGTGTCCAAAACTTGAGTTCCTCGTCGAAGGTAAAACCAATCGCCGTAATGCCGATAAAGTCGCCATAGATGTCGAGAACCCCATCGAGACCCGCGGTGCAGGGCATCCGATCCGGCAGCAGGAACGCCGTGTGGCCGCCGCCAAATATCAGCCGGGTCTCGCGGCAAATTTCCTCTCCGTCGCGGTCACGCGCGACGAGCGTGATGTTCTGGGTGACTTCGCTCATCCAGCCCATTCCGCTAAAGAGCCCCCCCGAGTTGTTGAAGGGCAGGCGCAGGAACTTCTGCCCGGAGCTGAGGCCCGGAACCGAAGTACGAAACTTGGGACGGCCTTCGCTGTCGAAGTTCGTGATCACGGCGATGATCCCCACTTGGTTGGCGTTTCCAGAATCATTCAGTAAGGCGTAGCCGGATTTGAAGGCGCTCGACGGGAGGGTGCGCAGCGAGATGATCGCGCCCGGTGCGACGGTCGTCGTGTAGCTGCTTGCGGTCGTTACGTGTTCGCCATCGGGATCGTAGAGATCGAGCACATCGCGACGGCCAAAATCGTCACGAAAACGAATCGTGAACGTAACCGGCCTGTCATGAAGGCTGAAGATCTGAAATTCAGTGGACCAGACGGCGGAACCGCTGGCGTAGTGCGGAATAATATTGCCGTTGATGATCGTGCCGGCGCGGCGCGGCGCGGAATCGTTCGCCGGATCGTCGCCCGCGGCGCCCGAGGATAAGATCCCGACCCCGCAGGCGAGAAGAACCAGACGGGGAACAAGATGGGAGAAGAGTTTCATGACAGGCCCCTGGTGGCGGAGGGTTAACCTTCGGCCGCGGCACACAGCACCGTGACGCGACTTCCTTCGCGGAGTGAATCGTGTCTCGTCGCCGGGGACGGCAGAGTCCGCCCGGCGAGTTGCCTATTCCAAGACGCGTGTGTCGCGGGGTGAAGATGCATCACAAGGTACGGTGCCTGGTTCGGGTGGCAAGCACGCTCCACCACGCCATTTCGTCCGCAAGCTATTCATTCTAAAGAGATGTAACAAATTGCACGATCATACCATAGCACAGCGTGGCGGATAGCGGCTAGTCCTGGCATTCGTGTAGTCGCCGGGCGCTGACTTGTGTGCGAACGTGCATCCTGGCGCTAATGGAGTGCGTCAAACAGATTGCACCTCATGAACAGCGGCTCTTCCGCGCTTGACTTTTTCGAGGATGTCGGAGGCCGTAGCAGTCCAGAGGAAAGGCCTGGGCTGCTCGTGGTGTTCAGCGCGGTCAACGTTACCGGCTGTGCTCTTCGCATCCCAATCCCTCCTATAAGTAGAGACGATACGAGAGCACGATGAGTTATATTATTTGTGGCGTACTATACTAGCCGCTGCGCCGGGTAGTTTGGCTAGGCCGAAAACCACATCCCGCGGCACGGAGATCACGATCATGAACTGGCTTCACCCCAACCGTCGTTCCATCCTGCGGGGCCTGGCCGCGTTGCCCGGCCTCGGGGCGCTTCTGCCCGCCGAGGCCGCGGGCGCCGCGGGCGGATCGAGGGATGTGATCCGGGAGTTGGGCGTACGCTCGTTCATCAACGCGGGCGGGGTGTATACGACCCTGACCGCGTCGCTGATGCACCGGGAGGTGTGGGCGGCCATGACCGTGGCGTCACGCCAGTTCTGTCCCTTGCAAGACATTCATGACGCCGTTGGCAAGCGCATCGCGGAGCTGACGAAGAACGAGGCGGCGCTGGTGAGCGGCGGCGCGGCCTCGGCGGTCGCCATCGGCACGGCGGCCTGCGTGGCGGGCGGCAACCGGGAGAAGATTCAGCGTCTCCCCGACACGCGGGGCATGAAGAACGAGGTCATCATCCAGAAGAGCCATCGCAACGGCTACGACCACGCCGCCCGCAATGCCGGGATTCGCATGATCGAGGTCGAGAGCGTCGCCGAACTCGAAAGCGCCATGCACTCGCGCACGGCCATGATGCTCTTCATGCACATGTACAAACATGCCGGCCAGATTCCCTTTGAGGAGTTCATTCGCATCGGCAAGAAGCACAATGTGCCGACCATGATCGACGCCGCCGACTCCTTGCCGCCGGTCGAGCATCTTTGGAACTATACCGGCGCGGGCTTCGACCTGGCGGCTTTCTCCGGCGGCAAGGGCATTACCGGACCGCAGTCCGCGGGCATCCTTGTGGGACGCAAGGACCTGATCGAGGCGGGGCGGCTCAATAGCAGCCCGGTCTCCGACTCGCTGTGCCGCATCAGCAAGGTCAACAAAGAGGAGATGGTCGGCATGCTGGTGGCGCTAGAACGTTTCGTCCACCGCGACCAGCAAGCGACCTGGAAGAGCTGGGAAGCTCAATGCCAGCGTATCGCCGGTTACGTGCGGGGCATTCCGGGCGTGCGGACCCAAACCAAGGCACGGGAACTCACCAGCGCCGTGCCGCACTTGCACGTATCGTGGAATGAAGCGGCGCTGGGCAAGACGGTGGCCGCGGCCGTTAAGGAACTGCGCGAGGGCAGGCCCAGCATCGAGCTGAGCCCGCGGTCGCGGGAAGAGCTGATCTTCGCCGTCTGGATGCTGCAGCCGGGCGAGGATCGCACGGTCGGACGGCGCCTCAAGCAAGTACTTGGCGGCTGACCCGGCCGCGCCGGCGGCCGGTCGTCGTGACGTCTTGCTGGCGCGGCAGAGGGGCCCCGAAGACGCGGAAGACGCCGGGTCCGCGTTGTTTGGCCGCGGACCCGCGCCGCGATTAGCGTCATCGTCACGCCGGCGCTAGCCGGCGGGTTTGTAGGCGATGCAGTCGATCTCGACTTTCAGACCGTGCGCCGGAAGCTGGGCGCTGACCGTGGTGCGGGCGGGCTTAGCCGCGCCGAAGTATTCGCCGTACACGGTGTTCATCTCGGCGAAATCCCGAATGTCGGCGAGAAATACCGAGCACTTGACCACGTCGCTCAACTCGGCGCCGGCGGCCTTGAGAATCGCCTGGACATTCTGAATCGTCCGATGGGTTTCCTCGGCGACGGTGCCGGGCTGAAGCTCGTTCTTTTCGGGATTGATGGCGGCCTGCCCCGATACATAGATGAAATCTCCGGCGCGAACGGCGTGAGAATAGGGACCTCGCGGTTCGGGTCCGCCTGGTGCGGTGATTCTTTCCAACATTTTTCGAGTTTCCTTTCGTTTTTAATTTAGAATCGTGGCCTGCCTCGGCCGGAATCGCAAAAGAACCGTGGACAGTCCCCTGGGCGCGAAAACAGGTGCTGATGCCACAGAATTTCCCCGGACCTCACTTGTCGCGGACCCCATTTTTTCACGCCCCGCCAGGAGCGGTTCGCGAAACACTCTATTGCAGCTTGCCTCTTCCCTCGACCTTCCAGACCTGCTCGACCTCTTCGCCGCGAATGCCGTAGACGTACTCATGCATGTTGACGGCGACACAAACGTGGTTGGGGATGATTCGTAAACAGTCTCCGATCTTCGGCATCTCCGAGATGCCGCGAAGCTCGATGTAACCATGCTCTTCATTCATTTTGTAGAAACGGCTCTCGGGAGCTTCGGTGATGCGTCCGAACGTGGCGTCGGCGGATCTTGCCGGATCGGACGTGAAGGTCTTCGAGCCTCCGTCGATGATCGCGAAGCCGGCGCGCGCGGTCGAGATGACCGTGGCCATGATGGTTACGGCGCAGTCGTCCCAAGCGGCCGAGCCCATCCCGACCTGCATGACGTCATTGAAGACGTAGGTGCCGGGCCGAATTTCGTTCATGCCCTCGATCCGGTGGGAGTCCCACAGCAGGGGAGTGGACCCGCCGCTGATGATGGGCGTCTCGAGGCCGGCGGCGATGAAATCGTCGCGAATGCGCGCCACCTGGCCGGAAAGTCCGGCGAGCAGTTCTTCCCAGTTTGGTAAGGAGTGGTTGACGTGCCCGTAGTAGAATTCGACGCCGTCAAAACGCAGGCCGGGCAGCCGCGAGATCCCGCGGCCGAGCGCTACGAGATCCTCGCCGGGCCTGACGCCAACGCGGTCCATTCCGACATTGGTTTCGGCCAGCACGCCGATCGTGAGGCCAGCGGCCGCGGCGGCCGCGGAAAGGGCCTCGGCGACGGTCAAACTGTCGAGGCCAACCGTGATGCTGGTCTGGCCGGCGACCGCCATCAGGCGCCGCAGCTTCGATTCACCGACGACCGGATAGGCGATCAGAAGATCCTCGACGCCGCTCTTGACCATCACCTCGGCCTCGCTGACTTTGGCCACGGTCAGACCGGCGGCGCCGAGGCCGAGCTGCATCTTGCCGATGACCGGATTCTTGTGCGTCTTGGTATGGGGGCGCAGGCGGAGACCGTTTTCAGAGGCGTAGTCGGCGGCCCGCCTGAGGTTTCGTTCCATGCGATCGAGATCGATCAGAAGAGCCGGCGTCTCCAACTCGGAGATGTGTTTGCCGGCGGCGTCCTGGGGGGCCGGCAGGGGCTGTGCGGTCAATGCCATTCCGTTATGTCCTGCTGCGAACGAACCTGAAATCAACTCCGCGGCCGGCCTCCCGGGGCGTAGTGAAAGACCACCGTGCCGGGCGGCCAAGGCCAACGGGTCAGCTTAGCGAAACTGGGCTGGGATGACAAGCCGGGAACCTAGTCTTGTTGAAGGGCTAATGATAATGTCCCCACAAGAGGGCGATAGAAATATCCCCTAATCTAAAGCTCCGAAGGAGGAGCCGAGATGGGGAAGGACATGGAGGAACACCAAGGAATGGAGACGGGGC
Source organism: Bryobacterales bacterium (assembly GCA_965238045.1). Lineage (GTDB taxonomy): Bacteria > Acidobacteriota > Terriglobia > Bryobacterales > UBA6623 > CBDEGU01. The sequence continues at coordinate 340,831 of CBDEGU010000011.1, forward strand.
CGGGTGCTGGGCCGGGTGAAGCGAGGTGAGTTGAAGCTCGGCGAAGCGGCGCGCCAAGTGCGCCAACCGGCAGCGGACCATCCCTGGCGGCGGTCGCTGCTGTCACGAAAACGGAAAACGGCAGAGTCGTCGGGGCTGTGGAAATGACGGGGCTGTGGACAGCGTGGAAAACCTATCGAGAGAGCGAGGCAGGAAGGGAGGGCGAGGAAAGTTTCCCCCCTCTTCCCACAGCCCCTTGGAAATCGCTAACGCGAGTCCCACATTTTCGCAGCCCCGACGACGACGATTCTCTCATCCGAACCAGGGGACATTTCTATTGCCTCCTGACACCGGTCGTCCTATGGAGTTCGCAAACTGGCCGGGAGTGTTACAATGCGGACGCTACACTCGGGACAGACTCCTCCTCGAACGGCTGGAGTTGCTTACTCCAACCGCCCCTGAGAATCCCGGCGCCTGGGAAAGGCCGGGAAAGGGCCGACGGTGGCGAACAGTCCGCGGAGGCTGGGCATCCATGAATATCCTACTCTACAACCCCGACAACGGCGTGACGGGAAATTTCATGCCGCATCTGTGGATGTTTCTTCTGCAGACGCTGACGCCGCCCGGTCACAAAGTTCAGCTCATTGATGGCAATGCGCAGCCGATGAACGATGAAGAGCTGGTTCAATTTGCTCTCGACCAGAAGATTGGCCTGGTCGGCATTGGCGCCATGACACGCATGATCGCCAAAGCCTACCGCGTGGCCGATGCTCTTCGCGCCGCGGGCATTACCGTTGTGATGGGCGGACCGCACGTAACGGAAGTGCCTGACGAAGCTTTAGGCCGGGACGGAGGGCCTCGTCACGCGGACGCCATCGCCCTGGGCGAAGCGGATGAGACCTGGCCAAAGATCGTCGAGGACGCGGCCCGCGGCCAGCTCAAAGAAGTTTACGAGCCGGTGGATGCCTCCGGCCAAGAAACGAAACCCACTCTGCAGGACTATCCGGTAATTCCCTGGGATTCCTTTAACCTCGATCAGTTCAACCGCGTCCCCGGGTTTGTGCGTCCGCTGGTAAGGCACTATGAAGCGAATTGGGAGTCCTTCCACGTGATTCCGATCGAATCGGGCCGCGGCTGTCCTTACGGCTGCGAGTTCTGCACGGTCACGGGATTTTTTGGCGACTCGATCCGGTTCCGGACCAACGAAAGCATCGTGGAAGAACTGCTGAGCCTGAAAGCACGCGCCGCGCGGACCCATGGCCAAATCGCCGTGTTCTTCGTAGATGACAATTTCGCCATTAACGTGAAGCGCACCAAGGCTCTTCTGCGGGCCATCATCGATGCGGGAGCGACACTGCCCTGGGTGGGGCAAATCAGCGCCAATCTCTTGCGGGACCAGGAACTGGTGGATTTGATCGCGCAGTCGGGAGGACGCTGGATCTTCATCGGTATGGAATCGCTCGACCCGGCCAATCTTGCCGACGTGAACAAGAGCTTCAACAAACCCGCCGAGTATGCGGACGTGCTCAACCGGCTGGCCCAGAAAAACATCTACGCCATCACATCGTTCATCTTCGGTTTGGACTACGACACTCCGGGCGTCGCCGAGCGCACCCTTGCCGAGATGAGCAACTGGCCCCCGGGATTACCCGTATTCGGACTGCTTACCCCGTTTCCCGCTACTCCGCTGTACGATCGCTTGCTGAAGGAAAACCGCCTCACCCGGCCGAAGCACTGGCTCGATTTCGCTCCCTTCCACATGGCGCACACACCATTGAAAATTAGCGGCGACCAGGCGCAGGAGGAGGTGAGAGAGGCCTGGACGACTGCCTACAGTCCCGCCAAGACACGACAAGCCATTGATTCCATCCGAAGCGCACCGATGCCGTACCGGATCTGCCTTTTGGTGGCACGCATATTTTTCCGCGGCATCTATTTCCCCCAGACGACGGCCTGGTCCTGGCTGAAGGTCATCGCGCAGAACCGCGGCAGTATCCTGCATCTGATCCGGGAAGGGTTTACAAACTGGAACGGGACGCCACCGGAGACCCAGCCCGAACCACGCCCGATCGTTCGCGTGCTGGAGCAAAGCAAGCAAAGCAACGGATCGCAAAACGGAGATCCGCGCCACCGGCTGCCGGCTGCCGTCGCCAAGAGCAGCGGCCGGGCTGCTAAGCAAGCCGCTTCGTAAACCCTTTCGCGCACGCCGGCGCCGTCGCGCCCGACCCCGCCAGTGGCGGGGACCGGGGTGGGTGCGGCTTGCGTGGCAAAGCCGCGGATCTCAAAACACGGATCCGCACCGCGGGCTTCTATACCGAGCCGCGACCGTAAGGGAACCGTTTACCCAACACCACCAAACGACCGGCCAAGCCATCTCGCACCACTACATCGCGGCCAAGCCCAAACCGTGCCGCCTGCGTCAGCAGCATGAAGTCGCCCCCTTTTCGGCCGACCGACGACCGGTTCAGTGAATGGCGAGGCGGCCCTCTATCAACGAGTGTCAGATCTTCCTGAGCCGTGACGAAGCCAAGTCCTTCTCGACTGCTCGGTACTTCTGCTGCAGATCAGCCGACGAGCCGAGATCTCTACGGTACTTCTCGATCGCCGACCGAAGATCCCGAATGAGGTAAACCAGGCCGAGGTTCAGGACCTTCGAATCGCCTGTAAGTGAAAAGGTGAAATGCTGTTCCTCAGGCAGATGCTGCCACCAATGAAGAAGCCACAGATAGACGGTTCCCGAAGCTGGATCGCGAAGGAACCGTGGCTTCGACGTGTGCATGAGCTTGTGCCGCCACATCTGGACCGCCACCGAGTTTGCCTCGTGGTTGGTGCCCAGATAGCAGTCCATGAAATCAATCATTCGGGAGGTCGTCGGGTGAAAGGTCCCACGCCAATGAGCCGAAACCAAGTCGATGCGCGCGAATACCCCCATCATGTAGCCGAATAGTGCATCGGGCAGCCCATGCAGCTCACCCTTCCACGTCGGTAACACGAGCTTCTCATAGACTGCTTTGACCTCGCGGCCAAGCTCGTCAACACTTTGAATCAACTCAGTTCCCAGGTTCGCAGCCAACATCAGACCTCGATCCAAAGCCATCTAACGACCGGGCCTGAGCTGCGGGTGACGCGGTCGCGGGCAACCCTACTACGATCCTTGTCCCACAACTCTGAGATACGATATCCGCATACCGTTCGCATCGGGGCAAGTGTGACGGTCTCACTAGATCCGCCGCGCTGGATTCATTCGTGCCGCAATGCCTCAACTGGATTGATTCGGGTCGCCCGCCGCGACGGCACATAGCTTGCCAACAATACAGTGAAAAACAAAAGTAGCGAAACACCAGCTATCACGACCGGGTTGGATGTCGTCGTTCCATAGACTAGGCTCGACATGAAACGTGCAAGCCCCAGAGCGGCGGCAACTCCCAACAGCAATCCGATCAGCGACACGCGCATCCCCTGCAGAACAATCTCGTTGCGCACCTGTTCCGGGCCAGCTCCCAGGGCCATGCGAATGCCGATTTCGCGTCTGCGTTGTTGCACCGAGTAGGACATCAGTTCGTAGACTCCTATCGCAGCCAGAAGCAATGCCGTCGCGGCGAAAACGGTAAGAACAATGGTGTTGAAATCGCTACGCGCCAACGACTGCGAGACGACCTGATCCATCGACCGAACTCGCGAAACCGGAAGGCCACCACTTGCTTTTCGCAGCTCGTCCTGAATCGCCCCGCTCATCGAGAACGGCTCTGTCTCGGTACGAACGACCCAGGTGATCGGAATGATGCGTGCGTCAGTCGCAGTGAGACCGTCGGGAGCTTGCGCCTGTGACAGGTACATCATAGGATCCGGTTCCCGCTCGATGCGGTAGTTGCGCACATCGCCGACGATGCCGATGATTCGCCGTGGGGGAGCGGCAAAATCGGCGATATGGTAGTCGATGTCGATCCGTTCTCCGATAGGATCTTGATCGGGCCAGAACTTCTTGGCCATCCTGTCGCTGATTACGACCACGCCGTCCCACGCGGCTTCGTCTCGATCCGTGAAAAGCCTTCCCCGCAGCAGCGGGATGTGGAAAACATCGAAATATCCGCGAGAGACGGGCCGCATGAGAGCGATGTTGGGCTCCTGTTTGCCGGCCGGGGGGCGGCCCTCGATGGCGAAAACCGAACTGAACGCGCTTTCGACAGGAAGCATCCACGAACTCGCTACCGCAGCGATACCCGGCAAACTCTGAAGGCGCCGTTCGGCTTCACGAACAACTTGCATCACTTCGGCTGTTTCTTGAAAACGGCTTCCCGTCAGCGACATCTCCAGCGTAAGCACGTTCGTCGCGTCAAAGCCGGGCCGGACGGCCCGGAGCGCCGCGAAGGTCTGAATGAGCAGCCCGGCTCCCACAAGAAGCACTAGAGCCAGCGCCAACTGAGCGACCACGAAAAGCGACCTTGTCCGATTCTGGTGCACGGCCGAGCTGGATCGCGAGCCTCCCTCTTGCATTTGGGCGCTCAAGTCAGGCCGTGATGAACTCAATGCCGGGAATAATCCAAATAGCACGCCCGTTGCCATCGCTACGGCGAAAGTAAAAGCGAACACACGCCAATCGAGGGTGACGGCCGAGCCGTCCGCGCCAACGCGAGGGATGTTGCTTGGATACAGCGCCAGCAACGCTCGGATGCCCACGTGACCGATGATGAGGCCGAGCAAACCTCCGGCGGTGCAGAGCAAGAGACTTTCACTCAGGGACTGCCACACAAGCCGCCCGCGGGATGCACCCACAGCGATGCGGATGGCAATTTCGCGCTGGCGTCCGGCCGCGCGCACCAGCAGCAGGTTGGCCACGTTGGCGCAGGCGATCAGCAGCACAAGGCCCACCGCCCCGAGCAAGATAAAAAGAGCTTTGCGAACATCCCGGATTCCGGTGTCTCTCAACGGCCAAACCGTGAAGCTGGCATGTTCGGAAAAGAGCGGAAAATCGCGGCGGAACTCGGCTGTGGCGATTTCGAGTTGAGCGTTGACACGATCGATCGTCACGCCGGGTTTTACCCTGGCCGCGATGCGCAGGTAGTGTGCCTGGGACCGGCTAGTGGGGCCGGCCTGGAGGGGAAGCCACACGTCAGCCGGCGGATCGGGTTGAAAGCTCGGTCCGAGAATGCCGATAACGCCGTGAGGCTCTCCACCGAGCGAAATTGTCGTGCCGACCAATCCGGGGTCGGCGTTGAATCTGCGCCGCCAGAGTCCGTGGCTGATGACGACCAAGCGGCCGCCTCCGGGGAGGTCCTCCTCGGCTGAGAACGTGCGCCCGGCTAGAACCCGCGCTCCAAAAAGCCGAAAGTAGTCTGTCGAGACGTGTATGCCCTTAACTCGCTCCGGCAAATCACCACCTGTGAGGTTGACACCGGGGTCTCCGAAATCATAAGCCGCGATATCTTGGAAAACCTCCGTCTGCCTGCGGAGGTTCATAAATTCCGGAATTGATAACGTGATGCCTCGTCCCCCCGAGGTGCTCAGCACCAACTGGACCAGGCGATCGGGGTCTGGGTAAGCCAGTGGCCGCAGCAGAACGGTATTGACGACGCTGAAGATCGCCGTATTCGCCCCGATGCCCAGGGCTAACATTAGGATGGCAACCGTCGCGAAGCCGGGCGACCGCGCCAGCCCGCGCCACCCGTACCGGACGTCCCGCAAGAACGCCTCCAACCGTGGCAGGCCTCTCTGGTCTCGATAGGTGTGTCTAGCCATTTTGGGGAGAGTCACCTTTGTTTTTCCTTTATACATGATTGCCGAGCGCGTGTCCTGGCACAATCCTCGACGAACTACGCGCTACTCCGCCGCCGAGCGCAACCTCTGCGAAGCCGAGAAGATCGCTCGGCGCGGCGAGATGCGCCTGTACCAGACCGACTGCCATCTCGAATGGGCCCGGCTGCACCTGGCCCGCAACGAGTCCGGCGCCGCCCGCGACCGCCTCGCCCAGGCCCGCACCCTCGTCAACCAAACCGGCTACCACCGCCGCGACCGCGACCTCGCCGAGATCGAGCAGCAGTTGCAGGCCGCCGCCCCGAAGAAGCGCCGCAAATAACAGCGGGGGGACGAGGGGAAACCACCCTATTTCTTGCCGGCGTCTAGAACTGGCGCGGGAATATATCGCCGGGCTGGAGCGCCAGGAAGCCGAAGGACACTACGGAGTTACGACATTTTGGCGAACCACGGGAACAACAACACGCGCCTTGCTCAGCGCGACATCCCTTAGGATGACGGCGTCGCGAATCTCGATGAAATCCCCAGTAACAACTGCGGTCAAGCCCACGGCGATACTGTCTTGTTCACGCAGCCGGCCAAAATCCCGAGTGAGGGTGAACCGCTGCCACTCATCCGTGTGCTGACTCCACAGATATGTCCAGTTCGCGTCCTCGCCCGCCTCCACGTCATACAGATGCACATTGCCGAGGGTCCCTGCTCTGAATCGCGCCGTCACCATCACCGCCAGTTGCGGGGCATTGGGCAAATCCTTGAGTGACCGTATCACCGCCATCCATGCCATCGCTTCCTTAGCCGTAACGCGAAGCAGCGGTCCGGCATCGTCGCTCAGGACCTCGACCGTAGTCGGGCCAGCCCCGCCGACCCCCCACGCCGGATCCTTGGTTCCGTCTTCGCGAAAGAAGCTCGTGACCGCGGAGTCGCCCCGCCGGCGGCGCCACTCGGCATCGCGGGTTCGCCAGTTCGGCTTTTCGATGTAATACACCCAAATCGACTTTCCAATCTTGGTCCGCGGCTCATAGTCGGTCAGCCACTGGTAGTCGCGGCTGTCTGCCGGTCTGTTGAATCCCTGCAAGTGCATCACACTGATCGCGACCCACCCGTCCGGCCGGTCCTCGGGCGCGAACTCCTTCTCCCCGGTGATGCCGGCAGACTCGGGAGGATCGGGGCCCCAGTATTTCAAATAGAGGTCATCCACCCCCTGCTCGTCCAGGTAGCGGCCCAGCCGCCGCAGGTCTTGTCCCCAATCGAGATTGCTGTCCGCGAGAAGCTGGTGCTCCCTTCCTGAACCCAGCTCATTGAAGTACGGCAAATAGTCAGGATGCGCCGACAGGGAGCTGGCCAGATGAGCCAGCAGCAGAACCAGGGTCGCGTTCACCAGCCCGCGGCTGCGGAGAAACCGGCCCTCCGAGCGGACCAGCAAGCAGGAAGCCGCCACCGCGAGAAACGGATACAGAGCAAGAACGTGACGGACACCGATATTGAGCTTGCCGGACATGGCAATCGCAAGAACCAGGCCACCGCAGAGCAGTGCGTACCACGAGCCTTCCCGAAGCGAGCGGAGCGGCCGGCGACAGAGAACGGCGACGGCGGCCGCGATCATGAGCAAGAAAGGCAGCGTGGTTTTCAAACCAAGAGCCACGGGAAAGTAGTACCACCAGCCCTGCGTACTGACTTCTCCGAGAAAGAACTGCCAAAAGTGCCCGCCCAGGGCGTGGTTGGATGCAACCCAGAAGCCATCTGCCCAGCCCCGAAATACCGTCGCCGCCAGGGAAACCAGCGGCCTCGCCCACGAGTTCAAGAACGACCCGGGAGCAAGGTGCAAGTCGAGGGATGCAAGATAGTCCTCGGGCGAACCCCAAGGATCGACCGGCCATATCCGCCACCCAGCCCAAACAATAAGTAAAGCCGTCAGCGCGAAGACGCCTCCGTGCCCGAGCAGCGTTCGCACTGGCGCCAAGGTGCGGCGGGAGTCTCCGGCCCAGCTCCTTATCAACGACAGAGCGATGAGGCCCATCACGATGATTGGGATGTACGCCGTCGCCGAATACTTCGCCAGCAATGCCAGCCCGGACCAAAAACCGGCGGCCGCGGCGCTGCTGGCAGTCGGCGCTTGCACCCAGACAAACAAGTGATACGTCACCGCAATCAGGAGAGCCGTGATGGACAAATCCGTCGTTGCCAGACCGGCGTGGGCCAGCACCGTCGGCGAAAACGTGATCAAGAGTACCGCCGCAAAGCCAGCGACCGGCCCGTAAAGGAGGGCGGCCCAGCAGTAAACGTACATGACGAGTATCGGGAGAAACACGAGATTGCCAATACGCCCCAAGGTCACAATGGTCGAGCGGAAACGCGGAGAGCCCCCCAGCATCTGTTCGGTGTGGTTCCACATCAACGCCGTCCTGATCGATAGATGCTTGCGCTCGCGCATGTCCCGCTCGATATGACCCGGCGCCGAGGGATCGCTGTCGGGAATGCGCGCGCCCCACAGATAGGGAAGAAATCCTTCCGCGTACCTCACCAAAGGGGGGTGTTCCAGATCGAAATTGTAGCGTCCGCCGTGATGGAGGGCGACCCCGGCCGCAATGTGGGCTGTCTCGTCCATGGCGCTCGAATACTGTGTGTAGACCAGCGCGATCCGCAGCACCATGACAGAGAGCAGCAACCCCAAGAGGGCCAGGTGATTTCGAGTCAAAAACCGGTCGAGGGGCATGGTTAAGTTAAAGATCCCGAGGTGGTTTTACACTGCGGCGCGCCTCGCTCACCCTCTTTCAGCGCGCACGCGACGCCTTCTCCCAGCCACTGAAAGCTCGCTCCCCCAAGGACTCGATGATGAATCGCTTTGAGATGATGACGTCCCACTCGGAACAGGTTGTGAATCGGGCCGTGGAAACGTCGGGGACATCCATGACAGGTACATCCATGATAGGTACATGTCAAGGATGGATGTACCTGGAGGGCTTTGCCTTGCCACTACCCTGCCGGGCGCGAGCGTATTCGGCGCCGCTCTCGCCGCGATGCAAGGCCCGGCCGCGAACCGCCCGGACTCTTGCGGTTGTACCCGCCAGGAACCGCGGCCGGCTTGATCGGGAGCGCGTTCAGCCCGGCTCCCGCCACGGGCCGCTAGCCCCCGTGGAGACGTGCTACCGGGTCGCTCGGCGGAACCTGAGTCTTCTCCGCCCGGGACTCGAGCCTCTCGAGGCGCTCGGTCAGATTGGCGATCATCAGGCCGACCGGATCGGGAAGGTGGCCGTGTTCAAGCAATTCCTCTTCTTCGCTTGCCACCGCGACTCCCTTCACCGCCACCACGCGCCCTGGGACGCCCACCACGGTGGAATGGGGCTCGACCGACTTGACGACCACCGAGCCGGCGCCGACGCGAACCCAGCAGCCGATTTCAATATTGCCCAGCACCTTGGCGCCGGAACCTACGACAACATGATCGCCCAGGGTGGGATGACGCTTGCCCTTCTCATGTCCGGTACCTCCCAGCGTTACGCCCTGGTAAAGCAGTACGTCGTCAGCGATTTCGCTCGTCTCACCGATGACCACTCCCATGCCGTGATCGATAAAGAAGCGGCGTCCGATTCGCGCGCCCGGATGAATCTCGATTCCAGTGAGCCAGCGTGAAAAATGTGAGATCAGCCGGGCCAGAATGTAGAACCGGCGCAGATAGAAGCGATGGGCCAGCCGATGCAGAAGGATCGCGTGGACCCCCGGGTAACAAGTCATTACCTCGAGTGTGCCGCGCGCGGCCGGGTCCTGCTTGAAGACGGTCTGAATCTGCTCTCGTATGCCTTGAAACATAAGAACCTCCCTCCCGGAACACGCTCCGAATCGAACGCGAAAGACAGGCCGCGTCGTGGACAGCGATATTCGGGACTGCGATGTTCGGGACTGCGATATTCGAGAACGCGATTTCTCGGAAGTGGTGCGAGATGAAAACTAGCTGTCGCGGCGCCGGCGCGGGGCCGGCTCACTACAACAGCACTGGGAGGGGATAGGCATACCGCTTTTCCTTGATGCTATGGCATGACCGAGAAAAAGTCAACGCTCCAATCGTCGCGTGGCTCGGGACTCCATGCGCCACCGCCGCTAGCGGCCGTCTGATTCGATATCGCCAGCAATCGGCTCGCTCTTGAAGGGGTTGAAATCCACGCCATCGTCGAAGACATCCACTCCTTCGCTTCTTTTGAGCGTGTTGACCACCAGATAGGTCAGCGGCGTGGCGGCCGCCTCGTAGAGGACCTTGAATAAATAGCCGGTCACTATCATATTGACCATGGTCGCCAGATCCTGAACCCCGGCGAAGATCAGAACGATCACCACTACCGTGTCGACAAGCTGCCCGACCACTGTCGAGCCTATGGTTCGCGACCAGAGGTGCTTGCCTTTGGTCAGCAGTTTCATCTTCGCCATCACGATCGCGTTGGCGAACTCCCCGCACCAGTAGGCGACCAGACTGGCGACGAGAACGCGAGGCACAAAGCCGAACACTTTCTCGAACGCGTCCTGATTTTCCCATTCCGGAGCGGCGGGAAGGCTCGTGGTAATCAGGGCCATCGACGCCAGCAGAGCCGCTGAAAAGAAGCCGATCCAGATGGCCCGGCGCGACGCGCCGTATCCGTAAACCTCGACGAAGATGTCGCCGAAAATGTAGGTGATGGGAAACAAGATCTGAGCCCCGCTCAGCAGGAACGGGCCGAACTGGCGCCCGGCGACCTCGAAGGGCCCGATGGCGCAGATTTTCTGCGCTACCAGATTCGAGACCAGAAGAATGACGACGAAGGCATGCACCAGCAGGTCGTAGTAGCGGAAATGGTGGGGGTTGACGGCGGCGGCGCCATCGCGACCCGGGTGATGAAGCTCCGGAATCATAAGGTCATAGTGTACGCTGTTGGGCGAGCGGCGGCGGGGGTTGGGTGTGACGTTGTGTCCGGTTATGCCCGGTTTTTGGGATCTTTTAGCTTTTTTTTATTGCGTCGCGATGATCGAGTGGTGGGGCAGTGCGGGTTTTGGGGGCTGCGCGGCGGTGCGGCTGGATCTTGGGCGTCGGTTCGGTGGCGTCGTTTTGTCCGGATTTCCCCAGATTTTAGGATATTTGGACGGCCGCAGGCGGCTTGAAGGGCTCGACGGTGTCTCGCCCCTGGCGCCGGTGCATCGTTTGGCGGATGGGTTGGGTGGGTGGCTGGCTTTTTCGCGGTGCTTCTTTTTCAAATTCAAAAAAACTTCAAAAAAGTGAGAGACGCCTCTCGTTCCGACTATGTGATCCCGGCGAGCCGCCCCAGCCGGAAGTTGCAGGCGGTTCCGGGCGAAGGGTTCTCTCGCGCGGTCTTGCCGCACGGTGATCCCGCGCGGCGATGGTGCACGACTGTGCTCGTAGCCCTTCGCGGTGGATGTCCACTTTCGAGAGCCGTCCGAAGACCCGCGCGAGCTTTCTGTCCTGGCCAGGAAACGGTCGGGGGATCGCGGTGATCTATCCTTTCCGGTCGTTACGGGTATAGGCTAGCACGCGGTGTCAAGTGTTTTGGGGTGCTTTTGGGGTATGTTGTTGATTTGGCGGGGGTGGATTGTTGTGACTCGCCTGTTGGGGGTGGGGCGTAGCGGTGGGTGGATGGAGGCGCAGGTATGAACGGTTTGCTGGGGTGGGAAAAGCCGCGGCTCTCAAAACCGAGATTCGCGCTACGGGTCTTCGGAGATCCTGGGCTGGCAAGTTGGTGATTTAGAAGGGTTCGGCGAGATTGGGTCTGTTTGGTAGTTCGATTTCGGCAGTTTGGGGCTGGGCGGTGGCTGGGGCGGCGATGGGGCGGCGATGGGGCGGCAGGACTCGGCCGAACGGAAAACCTTGGCACTCGGGGCCGGGAATCAGAGCGGCAGGACTCGGCCCAGTCCCTGTTCGCTAGCCCGCTTGAAGATCTCCGCTCCAACAACCACGTCCTCGACGCCCATACCGATGTTCATATCGATGATCAGCTCATCCTCATTCTTACGGCCGGGCTTGACGCCGGCCACCACCTCGCCGATTTCGGCATGCAGCGGCGGCAAACCGTGCTCGAGGTAGCCGACGGTCATGAAGGACTCCATTTCCGCCAGGCTGTCAACGAGGAACTTGCCGGCGCGCTCGAAGGTCTCCCATTCCCAATAGCTATCGAAGTCCACCAGCAGCAGCAGAGCGCCCGGCTCGATCCACCGGTCACGGACCTGAGGGTCGGGCTTATTGAGAATCGCGGTGGCGCTCACTACGACCTGAGAGCCGCGCACGATCTGCTCCGGCCCATCGCAAGCCACCAGTTCCACATCCATCGTGGGCTGTAATTCTTCGATCAGCTTGCGCGTGACTTCGGGGAAGCGATCGGTGATCTTGATCTTCTTCAGCTTGGGCAGCACTCGCGGGAGGATCCGCACATGCTCGCGGCCCTGCACCCCCGCGCCCGCGATGCCAATTTCGGTTGTTTGCTTGGGTGCCAGGAATTCACAGGCAAGCGCCGAGACGGCCGCGGTCCTCTTGGCGGTGCACCAGATCGCGTCCAGAATGCAGACCGGCTAACCGGTTTGCGGATCATTGAGGATCATCAAACCGCTGGTCTGGGACAAGTTGTACTTGTGATTATCAGGGAAACATTCGGCCCACTTGATTCCGCAGGCCTTGACGGCCGGTACCCACGCTGGCATGGCGTGCATCAGCGTGTCCGGCAGGGGATGAATCCCGATCTTGGCGGGCATCTCGACTTTTTTGTTGCCGTGCTGGGTCAGTGCCGTGCGCACCAGCTCCAGCATGTCCTCCGGAGTTAACCCGGCGGCGGCCACGTCGGCCTGTGTGAGATAGAGAATTTCTTTTCCTGGTTCGGGCATCATGTGTGTCTCTTGACTTGCGGAGGTCGCCGGGCGCCGGTCATCGGCTCGCGACAAAAAACATGATACATCATCGCTTGAGAACCTTGGAATCATGAATGACATAGTCTAGCCGCAGACTCCCCGGACCGGACTGCAAGGACTTCTACCGGTTGGGCGCTGGTGCCGGAGTGGGGTGCTTCCGAGTGGGCCGTCACCCGGGAGGAATCACGTCTGGATGGCCGGGAAACCACTTGTCCGGGTTGCCGACCGTCCAGCCAGGTGAAGCTGCGATCTGGCTAAGTTCCTTTGTTGGACCAAGTCAAAAGCTAAGGGTGGCGGATTGTTGGTGGGAAGGCGACATCCCGACAGCTAACCGACGATCGGGGCGCCCACTTCATGGAGTTCCGGTCATCGGAAGTCATCCCAGCACCCTCCAGGTGACCCTCTTCAGCTTTGCAGCTCCTTTCTGGTACAGTATCCCTATCCCTGGAGGTTCGATATGAATCGCACGCAACCGGGCGCCCGATTGTGCCTCTCGATGATCGGGCTGGCGGCGGCCGCGATGTCGATCATCTTGCATTGCCCAGCGCCCGCTGCCCCCAGGCTTGGGCCGATCGACTCGTCCGCGCTGGCTATGGTGCGGTTCGAGGAGAATCGGGGCCAGGCGGCCCCGGAGGTCCGCTATATTGCGCGAGGCGCCGGCGCGCCGACGTTGCTGAGCGCGACCTGGGTGACGATGGGCTCGCCCGACGCCGACGGCCGCATGCGCTGGATGCGAATGACGCTTCTGGGAGCGAATCCCGACGCCGAAGCCGTAGGCATAGAGCCGACCGAGGCGAAGACAAACTACTACATAGGTTCCGACCCCGCGAAGTGGCGGACGAACATTTCGAGCTTCCGCAAGGTTCGGTTCGAGAAGGTCTACCCCGGCATCGACCTCCTTTACTACGGCGCGACCCAGCCGGGCGCCAAGCTTGAGTACGACTTCGTCATCGAGCCCGGCGCCGATCCCAGCCGCATCGAGCTCGAGTTCGACGGCTACGAGGAAATCTCGGTCGGAACCGAGGGCGACTTACTGCTGCGCGGCCCCACGGGCCTGTTTCGCCAGCTTCGTCCCGAGGTTTATCAGCCCGACGGCGAGGGCCGGAGCGAAGTGGAGGGGCGCTTTCTGCTTGCCGCCGCCGGCCGCGTTCGTTTCGCGTTGGGCGACTACGATCGGTCTCGCACGCTGATCATCGATCCGGGCTTCGAGTATTCCACCTTTTTTGGAGGCGACGGGAACGATCAGGCCTTCGGCATTGAGGTCGATTCGCAAGGCAACGCTTACATCACCGGGTTCACCGCATCCACGAACCTTCCGACGACCGACGGTGCGCCGCAGACCTCCCTGGAAGGCGAGTTCGACGCCTTCGTCGCCTCTCTTAGCCCGGACGGAAGTTCCCTCCGCTATGCGACGTATCTCGGCGGGCGCGGCGTCGATCAGGCCTGGGACATCGCGGTCGACGGGAACGGGAACGCCTACATCACGGGTTCGACCGACTCCCCGGATTTCCCGACGACCGACGGCAGCGGCTCCGCCGGCGGCCGCGACAGCTTTATGACGGTGCTTGATCCGTCGGGAGCGATACCCTTTTCAACACGCCGAGGCGGCAGTCAGGACGACGACGACTTCGCGATCGAGGTCGTTTTGCTCGACGAGCGCCCGCTCGTAGGGATCGCAGGCGGAACCGCCTCCCTGAACTTCCCCGTTACGCCCGGCGCCTTTCAACCGACGTACGGCGGCGGGACATCGGACGGTTTCATCGACGTGATCAATTTCGACGCCAGCCTAGACTTCTTCGCTCAGGGGCCAAATCGCTCGACTTCCTTTCTCGGCGGCGACGGCTTCGACGTCGTGGACAGCCTCACGATAGGCAAACTTTCCGTTAGTGCTGGGTTGAAAGAAGAAGTGCCGTTTTGGGTGTCCTCCACAACGAGCTCGGACGGCCTCTTCATCAGCGATCAGGCGCCGCAGGCGGAGCGCGGAGGGGGAACTGACGGCTACGTGGGCAGGTATCGGTTCGATCCTACGGTACCGGGTGGGTGGGTCCTCGAGGCGCAGGACGTTGGCACCTATGCCGGCGGATCGCGCGACGAGAGCGAGTCGCGAATTGCCGTGACCGACGATGGCCTGGTCGTCACTTTTCAAGTCACCGAGTCGCTGGATTTCCCGACCACGCCGGGCGTCTTCATGGAGGACTATCCCGGCGGGCTCCAGAGCCTGGCGCTCACCGTGACAATGTTCGATCCCGATACCGGGGCGCCCACTCGCGAAGCCACTTACTTCGGCGGCAACCGCTGGGATCAGGGGCCGGGGCTGGCGATCGACCCGAACGGGGGAATCGCCATCACCGGTTTCACATTCTCAAGCAACCTTCCGACGACCCCGAACGCGATTCAGGAGCAGCGGCCGGGCGGGGCTTTCAGCGCGTTCGTCGCGTGGTTTGATCCCCTGCTGAGCTCGCAGTACTTCACGTCGTATCTGGGCGGGCGCAACTCGAATCTGACGGACCTCACGTTCGACCTGAGCGGTCAGCTCTACGTGGTTGGCATCAACCCGGCTGGCTGGCCGACGACGCCCGGCAGCTTCCAGCCCGGGTTTCCGGGGTCTCCTTTCTCTGCATCGCTGGCCAAGATCTCCACCGTTTTCCCGGTCAAGCGTGGCTTGGTCAACGGTGCGAGTTTTATCCAGCCCGACGACGGCGGCTATTCTTCTCAGGAGATCATGACAGGGTTCGGCGGGAACGTGGGTCCGGCTGAGCCCGCCGCGCTGGAGCTTGACGAGGAAGGCAAGGTCAAACGGGAATTGGGCGGAACAACGGTGTCGTTCAACGACGACATCGTTGCGATGATCTTCGCCTCGATCAATCAGACGAGCTTCGTCGCGCCCCGCATTCCAGTCGGTTTCAGGTTTCTGCGGCCGGAGCAGAACGCAGCCCTCGTCGCGCCCGCCTTGGATCTCCCCTTCCCGCGACCAGAGCAGAACGGAGCCTTCGCCACGGTTAAGTTCGAAGTCGACGGCGACTTGTCGCCCGTGCTGCTCGTGCCGTTGGTTGAGAGCAACCCAGGTATCTTCTCGCTCAACGCGACCGGTCAAGGCCAGGGAGCGATTCTGAACCCAGATTTCTCTGTCAACGGCCCTGATAACCCTGCTCCCTCCGGCGGCTTCATCATCGTGTATGGCACGGGCGGTGGCATAGTCGATCCGATCTGCCCCGACGGCACTCTCGCGCCCGGCGTCGAGCCGCTGCCCCGGCTGACGCTGCCGCAGCGGGCGACGATCGACGGCGTAGAAGCTCAGATCTTTTACGCCGGGTCCGCCCCTGGGTTGGTGTGCGGCGTGAACCAGTGGAATATCGCCCCAACGAACAATCCCTCAGGGCCGGCGGTTGCCATCGAGATCTGCTCCGGCGACCATTGTACGCAGGAAGGGATCACAGCGGCCTTTGAGTGATCCGGCGGAGCCTAGCGGGCGGCCGGTGGCGGCGCGGAGCCGCGCTATCTGATCTGCTTCCATGACGCGATCACGCAACGCGCCGGCCAAGTCGGCTTGGGGCATGATGGAGTCAGTCGGCGGCACCACGTCCCCCCATGGGGGGACGTGCTCCTCTTCGAGGAGTCGGTCGAGCAACTGTGATGAGAATGTCGTTTACACAAGACACTTGACACTCCCTTGACAGAATGCGAGAACTTCCCTCATGATAGTCCTCGTAGCAGGGTTGACGAATACAAGTTTCCCAGATTGTTACGAAGAACAATCACTCTAGTTCTAGTGAATTTACGTTTCCTGAGGAGAATAGAATGAACAGGCTATGCAGTTTCATCTTGAAGTTGGCGCGTGACGAAGAAGCACAGGACATGGTGGAATACGCCCTTCTGGCCGGTTTCATCGCGGTTGCCGCCGGTGCGATTCTTCCCAACATCTCCGACGGGATCAGCACCATCTTCAGCAAGATGTCGAGCCTGGTTCTGCTGGCCTCGACCGCGTAGACCGTGTCAACCGCCCCTGTCCCGCTGAACCAGGACAGTTGGTGGGTGTTGAGATTGTCCAGCAGGACGAGCAACTCAAACCCTTCGCAGAGGCCGGCGATCTGATTCATGAAATCGAGAAACTCTAGCCGTCGGCGACACCGGTAATCACAGGCACACACCACCTGCGCCGCCGAACCAGCGCCCGGGCAACGAACCCGCGCAACGAATCCCGGGGGAAGGTTAAGCCGGGGCCGCGGGACGGGATCGGGGCGGCGGAACAGGTATAATTTTGGCTTCCGAGGTGAAGGCATGAAACTGGAAGGCAAAGTTGCCGTCGTGACCGGCGGGGCTCGAGGAATCGGCAAGGGCGCGGCGCTCGCGATGGCGCGGGAAGGGGCCAGCATCGCTATTGGCGACCTGCTCGAAGATGAAGGCCGGAAAACCGTCCTGGAGATTGAAGCGCTTGGCCGCGGGGCTCTGCTGGTCGTGGGCGATGTTGGCAGACGAGCCGGCGC
This sequence comes from Bryobacterales bacterium, assembly GCA_965238045.1. Lineage (GTDB taxonomy): Bacteria > Acidobacteriota > Terriglobia > Bryobacterales > UBA6623 > CBDEGU01. Next base: position 357,921 of record CBDEGU010000011.1, read on the forward strand.
CGAGCGGCTGTTCGAGGAAACCGTGGCCAAGCTCGGGCGGGTCGACATCTTGCTCAACAACTGTGCCTGGTCGGTTCGCAAGCCGCTTCTTGAGTTGACCGTGGATGACGTAAAGGCAACCTGGGGGCCGACCCTGTGGTCGGTGTTTCATTGCTCGCAGCTTGCCGCGCGCCAGATGGTGGGCCAGGGCGGCGGAGGCAGCATCATTTCGATCAGCTCGGTCCACGCGGTGCGGGCGTATGCGGGTTCGACCGCCTATAACGGAGCCAAGGCCGCGGTGATCCATATGTCGCGCACTTGGGCCGCCGAACTCGCCGAACACCAGATTCGCGTCAACACGATTGAACCGGGCTGGATCGACACCCCGGGCGAACGCATCCACGCCACCGAGGAGGAGATCCAAGCCGCCGCCGGGAAATTACCCTTGAAGAGGCTCGGCACACCCGAGGATATCGCCCGCGCAGTGGTCTTCTTGGCTTCGGAAGAGGATTCGTCCTACGTTACCGGCAGCTCGTTCCGGATCGACGGGGGGTACATTCTGCCCCGGCCAGGCAAGCTCGAGCCGTAGCGGTGCGCGGGACTCGGTGCGCGGCCGAGCCGCTGAGCAGCATACGAGGGGGAGCGAACCGGGCTAGAGCCGCATGCGGCCCCTGGCCGGCCGGAGCGTGACGGTGATGCCGAGTTCCCGGCCGTCGCGGATGACTTTGAGATCGAGCGTGTCGCCGGCCTGCTTCAAGGACATGGCCTGGGTGAGCGCGCGCCTGTGGGCGACGGCGCGTCCGCCGACTTCGATGATAAAATCTCCTCCCCAAGGGATGATGTAGTTGCCCACGATGACTTTCTCTTTGGCGCCCCGCACACCGGCGTCGGCGGCGGCCGAGCCGCGCCGGACTTCCATGACGAGATAGCCGTCGCGGGCGGGAAGGCGAAGGCGCCGCGCCTGGCGGGCCGAAAAGAATTGCGCGCGAATGCCGTGGTCGGCCGGCGGCCGGGACTCTCCGCCCGAGCGCACGTATTCGAGCAAAGGTTTCGCCCGGCTGATGGGCATCGCGAAGCCGATCCCGATATTTCCGCCGGGGCCGTAAATGGCCGTATTGACGCCGATCACGCTGCCGGCGCTGTCAAGCAGCGGCCCTCCGCTATTGCCCGGGTTGATGGCGGCGTCGGTTTGAATCATGTCTTCGAGAAGACTGGTCTGGTCGCGAATCGTTCGTCCGAGCGAACTGATGACGCCCGTGGTCAGCGTGCCTTGCAGTCCGAACGGGTTGCCGATGGCGAGAACCTTCTGGCCTACCTTGAGGTGCTCGGCGTCACCGAGGGTGAGAAAAGGAAACGCCTGGTCTGACTTGATCTGTATGAGGGCCAGATCGTTGGCCTCGTCGATGGCGATGATCTCGGCTGGATATTCCTGTTCGGCGTCGAGGGGAGTGACGAGGATCTCTGGAGCGGTCCCTTGGATGACGTGGTGATTGGTGAGGATGCGTCCCTGGGCGTCGATCAGGAAGCCGGAGCCGGATTCTTTCTCCGGATAAATGTCGAAGAACCAGTCGCGTTTGTAGACGGTGCTCGTGATGTTGACGGTCGCGGCCGAGGCGTGCTCATAGATTTGAATGTTGGATTGTTCTTCCGGGCTGAAAGCCTGGGACTGGGCCTCGGTCCAAAACGGATCCGCCCGCGGGAGCGGCGCTTGGGCGGGGCGCGGCCAGTCCGAGGAGGTGGTCCACCATACAAAGCCGGCCACAAAGAGCAGGGCGAGCCACAGGGGGCGGAGGGCGGACTTTCTTCTCATGGGGATTCTTCTTTCAGCCGGCGATAGATGTCTCTCACCTGACGCCGGGTTTCTTCTTCGGAGCCCGAAGTATCGACAACATAGTCGGCGTACTTGCGCTTCTCGCTGAGCGGCATCTGGTGGGCGAGCCGGGCGCGAGCCTCGTCCTCGGATGCTGCCTCGCGTTCACGGTAGCGCGCGATCCGCAGTTCGGCTGGACAAGCGGCCAGAATCAGCTTGTCGTACCGCTTGTAACTGCCGCTCTCGATCATGATGGCGGCCTCGACGACGCCGATCGCCGCGGGTTCGCGCCCGGCAAGGGCCCGGAACCACTCCTCCTGCCGGCGAAAGACATGAGGATGAACGAGCGCGTTGAGGGCCTTGAGCCTGGCCGGGTCGGCGAAGACGAGCGCGCCCAGGGCCTTGCGGTCGATCTCTCCGTTGCCGGTGAGGATGCCGGGGCCGAACTCGCCAATCACATCCTCGCGGGCTTCGCCGCCCAGCCGCAGAACCTCATGCCCAAGGCGGTCCGCGTGAAGGAGGTGACAGCCTAGCTCTTCCAGCAGCCGGGCTACAAATGTCTTGCCGCTGGCGAGGCCTCCGGTAAGCCCGACTTTGAGCATCGATCCCGCTCCTATTGTAGCTGGCTGGTATCGCGATCGGAGGGGGTGATGTTGTGAGAGACGGCTGCTTTGCGACTGGGGCCACACGCAAGAACGCGGACCCGACGTGAGGCCGAATCCGCGCTCTTGTGTTGCGTGTTACCGTACTCGCCGAAAACTACTGCTATTCGGGCGGCGGCGGCGGTATGCTTGTCTTGAAGGCGCTGGTGTCGTTGAAGCCATCGCCCATGACCAACACAGTGTCGGCGTCGCAGGCGAGGGTTGTCGTTCCATCCGACTCGTCGACGAGGACCACTGTCCTAGTCGCGTTGTCGTAGCCGTACAACACCGTAGTGAAGCCGTCGTTGTGGAAGGCGAGTTGCAGGTTCGCGGCCCCTCCCGCGCAGCTGTCGGGGCTGCCGGGGGGGACGGGGAGACAGTTCGCGGTCGGGGGAGTGTCCTCGATGTCGAACAGCCAAATGTTCGACCCGGTAACCGTTCCCGTCGCGCTCATGAATACGTTGCCGATCTCCCCGGGGGGGACGTTCGCGTCGAACCCGGCATCGAGCTTGACGGCTATATCTCCAAAGAACAGGACCTCCCCTGAGACAACGTCGCCCAGCGACGACTCGCTACCATTGTCATCGGTCTTTCCATTGCCACTTGAGTTGAAAATCACTTCTCTCAGGTCGTTGTGGTCCGGGCCGAGGTAATAGTAGCGACCCTCACCAGATTCATCAATAAACCAAGTCGCGTCGTGAGATTGTCCCGAATCTAGTTGAAGGTGGAAGGGCGGCGGTTCTCAAGCCCGGTTCTCTGAGAGAATCGAGCAAACCTTTCACCACAAAGGAGAACCGCCGTGAAGAAACGATATCACATTCTGGATTCCGCGAAGCAACAGCCAGTCAGCCCCAACGACCTCACCCGCCTGCTCAGCCAAAACTCCCAACTCATGCTGCCCTTGGTTGAACTGGTCGAGCAGTGCCGCGGAGCCGTCGACGAGGTTATCGACGTCACCGGCCGCGCCGCCATTCAAGCCGTGCTGGAACTGTCGGCGCAGCAAGTTACCGGTGGAAAACTTTCCCAGCCCGGCAAGAAGCGCCGCGGCGATGTGGTCCGCTGGGGCCGCCAGCCCGGTCGCGTCAAGCTCAGCAACCGCAAACTGCGCGTCAGCAAACCCAGACTGCGCAAACGCTCCGGCGGCGAGGTCAAAGTGCCCGCTTACGAAGCGATGCAGGACGACGAACGCCTCGGCGCGCGCATGCTCGACATTCTGATGAAGGGCGTCTCGACGCGCAACTATGCCGGGGTGATTGGCGCAATGGCCGGCACGGCCGGGGTGTCGAAATCCGCCGTCAGCCGGGAGGCAGTCGAGGCCGCCGAAAAGAGCATCGACGAAGTGCTCACGCGGCGCCTGGATGAGTTGGATCTGCTGGTGATCTACGTGGACGGTTTGATCTTCGCAGATCATGTAGTGCTTGCAGCGGTGGGCGTAGACCGTCAGGGCAACAAACATGTGCTGGGATTGCAGCACGCCGCCACTGAGAGCACAGCCGCCGCCGAAGACTTGCTGAGGGGCATGGTCGAGCGGGGAGTATCGACGGAGAAAAACAGGCTCTTCGTGCTCGATGGATCGAAGGCCCTGCGGGCGGCGGTGCGGCGGGTCTTCGGCAAAGTTCCGGTGCAGCGCTGCCGTGCTCACAAGCTGCGCAATGTCGTCGAGCGGCTGCCTAAGGCCGAGCGCGATCAGGCCAAAGCGGCGATCCGGGCCGCCTGGCGGCTGGGAGCCCAAGATGGACAAGCGCGGCTGGAGAAGCTAGCCCAGTGGTACGAGGGTGACTGGCCCGAGGCGGCGGTGAGTTTGCGCGAAGGCATGGAGGAGTGTTTCACCATCAACCGCCTGGGTGCGCCGCCGTCGCTGCATCGCTGCCTGGCGACGACGAACATCGTCGAGTCTCCTAACGCCGGGGTGCGGCGGAGAACGCGGCGAGTGACCCGCTGGAAGGACGCGGCCATGGTGTGTCGCTGGGCCACGGCTGCATTCCTCGATACCGAGAAAAGCTTCCGCAAGATCATGGGTTACAAGGATCTGTGGATGCTCGACGCCATCCTCAATCCGGCCAAGGCCACAGCAGCAAAGGCTGCCTAGTACAATGCTCTTTTACGCCGCCGCCCTACAAACCCTCAACTACGATTGGGACACTCTCCGCGTCGTGGGGGCATTCGTCAAGGGCGCCCGCGGGGGTCTTGATGCTGAAACCGGCGCCACTAAGGAAGAAGAGCTGGGCGTTGTGCGCGGAAAAGGCGCAATCGTTTGGCACCTCCGCGAAGTAGATGCGATCCTTGTCTGGGTCAAAGGCCAGTCCGTTCGGCCCGAAGCTCGATGTGGTGGGGGCATCGGTGTCGGCGACGAAGCCGACGGAGCATTTGTCCGTGTCGGGATCGACCCTTAGAGCGTAGATGTCGTCGTCGAACGAACTGATTCCCAGAAAGGAGGCGCAGAAGCAGTCGTTCTCGGGGCCGAAGGAGTCCACAAGCAAGCAATCGCCATGCCCTACGATATGGGCTTGAACCAAAGGACCCGTTGGAGCGCCGGGCACAGAGATGCTGTGTCCCGGAGGCCGGAGGGTTGTTCGGGAAGTGGCAAACGTCGGTTTTTTCCACCGGTGCCTTTGTCTTTATCGGCTTCTTCGCGCAGCAACGGGCTAGCAAGTACAACGACGAGACTGAGCAGGACAGGCCCGAGCAGGTTTCCTGCCAAATGGTTCTTCATCTTAAATCCCCCATGTTCGTTTCGATTCTTCGATTGTCATGAGCCCGCGTGCTTGGCCGCCATGGCCGGAGGCTGCTGTCTTGCGGACTGTCTTGCAGACGAAGCGTAATATAATTTCCGTGCACAGATAAGATGATCTAACAACTGAACGCCGCCGGTCAATAGGCATAGCGTTTTTTCTCGTACGTACTAGTGTACTAATACTTTTAGGTCCATTGTGCTAAGGGACCACTTCTTGCGAGCCACGACAGGCAGTTGACGTGCAGCCGCGGGCAACGGCGGGGCGAGCCCAGGAGACGCATGGATGATCTGAAATAAGATACTTTATATCAATGAGTTGAGAGAATTTTCCGGGGTGTGGCTCTACTGGGGATGGCCCGTCCGCGGGGGCTGGGTTGCACTTGCGACCACATAGTGATTAAGTACTATAGCCGCGACTGCCTGGCCTTCCTCGCAGTCCGATCGGGCGTAATAATTTTTCCAAAGGAACGAGAAATTGACACGATCAGAGCGCCGTGGGGCCTTTGCGGCGAGCCATCGCGGGGAACGGAGAGGCGAACGAGGAGATGAGTTCTAGCAGCCCGCGGCGTTTCGCCATGCTTCCGGCGTCGACCCAGCTTCTCTGATGAGGGCATTCAAATTGTTGATGCGGGCGATAGAAATTATCACTTTCCTCCATTGGCGTCCCGCGCGGTATACTCCATACTCCGGCGCAACGACGCGGCTAGTTTTTGGCCGGTCCGAGAGGGGCGCCCTGAGCTGGCGGTATTTGTATTTTTCGAAACATGTGACAACACGTACTGGTCTGTTTTTTCGTGAGCGCGGCTTTTCTCGGGACGAAATACCCTTTCCGGATGCTTCACCAGGGCCGAGAGTACGACGCTCGGACTCCTTCTCCGAGGCGCTGGCATCGGTCCAGGAGCAGGACGGAACCGCGAAGACGAGCGGCGGGACCCTTGGGATCCCGGTCGCGGCTGCTCGCGGCACCCGCAGCATGTTCGATCGTTTGTAGAGCGCAGGATGGGGGAGGAGAATGAGATGAAGACAAACGCTTTGTCGCGTTTGGTCGCGGGGATGCTGCTGGCGCTTCCCGCTCTCGCGCAGGATGGCGAGGCGACGGTGAATTCGGGCGACAACGCCTGGGTTCTTGTTTGCTCGGCGCTGGTCTTAATGATGACCGGGCCGGGTTTGGCTCTATTCTATGGGGGGCTGGTCAGGAAGAAGAATCTGCTGGCCACGATGATGCAGTCCTTCATCATGATGGCTGTGATGACGGTGCTCTGGGCTCTGGTTGGCTACAGCCTGGCTTTCGCGGAAGGCCATGGCTCTACTGGGGCCTTTATCGGCGGATTCGATTTCGTGTTCCTCAACGGGGTCGGCCAGGAGGCCAAGGGAAGTATCTCTCATCTGACGTTCATGGTCTTTCAGCTCATGTTCGCGATCATCACACCCGCTCTGATCACCGGCGCGTTCGCCGAGCGCATGAAGTTCACGGGCATGCTCACCTTCATGGTGCTGTGGGGATTCGTGGTCTATTTCCCGATGGCTCATATGGTTTGGGGACCGGGCGGATTGCTCAATGCATTCGACAATGGCGTGATCGGCTGCCTGGATTTCGCCGGCGGCACGGTGGTTCACGTGTCGGCGGGGGTCTCGGCGCTGGTCTGTGCCCTCTACCTTGGCAAGCGCAAAGGCTATCCGAGCGATTCGATGCGTCCGAACAATTTGCCGCTGGCTTTCGTGGGCGCGTGTCTGCTGTGGGTGGGCTGGTTTGGATTTAACGCCGGCAGCGCGCTGGAGGCTTCGGGGCTCGCCGCTTCGGCGTTTGTCGCCACTCATTTCGCCGCGGCCACGGGCGTTCTGGGCTGGCTCACCGCCGAGGAGAGTGTCCCAATCGTAGTTGAGGGTTTGTAGGGCGGCGGCGTAAAAGAGCATTGTACTAGGCAGCCTTTGCTGCTGTGGCCTTGGCCGGATTGAGGATGGCGTCGAGCATCCACAGATCCTTGTAACCCATGATCTTGCGGAAGCTTTTCTCGGTATCGAGGAATGCAGCCGTGGCCCAGCGACACACCATGGCCGCGTCCTTCCAGCGGGTCACTCGCCGCGTTCTCCGCCGCACCCCGGCGTTAGGAGACTCGACGATGTTCGTCGTCGCCAGGCAGCGATGCAGCGACGGCGGCGCACCCAGGCGGTTGATGGTGAAACACTCCTCCATGCCTTCGCGCAAACTCACCGCCGCCTCGGGCCAGTCACCCTCGTACCACTGGGCTAGCTTCTCCAGCCGCGCTTGTCCATCTTGGGCTCCCAGCCGCCAGGCGGCCCGGATCGCCGCTTTGGCCTGATCGCGCTCGGCCTTAGGCAGCCGCTCGACGACATTGCGCAGCTTGTGAGCGCGGCAGCGCTGCACCGGAACTTTGCCGAAGACCCGCCGCACCGCCGCCCGCAGGGCCTTCGATCCATCGAGCACGAAGAGCCTGTTTTTCTCCGTCGATACTCCCCGCTCGACCATGCCCCTCAGCAAGTCTTCGGCGGCGGCTGTGCTCTCAGTGGCGGCGTGCTGCAATCCCAGCACATGTTTGTTGCCCTGACGGTCTACGCCCACCGCTGCAAGCACTACATGATCTGCGAAGATCAAACCGTCCACGTAGATCACCAGCAGATCCAACTCATCCAGGCGCCGCGTGAGCACTTCGTCGATGCTCTTTTCGGCGGCCTCGACTGCCTCCCGGCTGACGGCGGATTTCGACACCCCGGCCGTGCCGGCCATTGCGCCAATCACCCCGGCATAGTTGCGCGTCGAGACGCCCTTCATCAGAATGTCGAGCATGCGCGCGCCGAGGCGTTCGTCGTCCTGCATCGCTTCGTAAGCGGGCACTTTGACCTCGCCGCCGGAGCGTTTGCGCAGTCTGGGTTTGCTGACGCGCAGTTTGCGGTTGCTGAGCTTGACGCGACCGGGCTGGCGGCCCCAGCGGACCACATCGCCGCGGCGCTTCTTGCCGGGCTGGGAAAGTTTTCCACCGGTAACTTGCTGCGCCGACAGTTCCAGCACGGCTTGAATGGCGGCGCGGCCGGTGACGTCGATAACCTCGTCGACGGCTCCGCGGCACTGCTCGACCAGTTCAACCAAGGGCAGCATGAGTTGGGAGTTTTGGCTGAGCAGGCGGGTGAGGTCGTTGGGGCTGACTGGCTGTTGCTTCGCGGAATCCAGAATGTGATATCGTTTCTTCACGGCGGTTCTCCTTTGTGGTGAAAGGTTTGCTCGATTCTCTCAGAGAACCGGGCTTGAGAACCGCCGCCCTTCCACCTTCAACTAGATTCGGGACAATCTCCCGCCGAGTGGATACGGGACGGCAAGCCGAGCGTCCTCGGCGGCATCACCGGCGCCGTCGCGGGCCTGGTCGGCATCACGCCCGGCGCGGGGTTTGTCTCGCCAATGGCGGCGCTGGTGATCGGGTTCCTGGTCGGGCTAATCTGTTACTGGGCGGTCGCCTCGCTGAAGGCCAGAGTCGGTTATGACGATTCTCTCGATGCGTTCGGCGTTCATGGCGTAGGTGGCACGGTCGGAGCGATCTTGACCGGCGTTTTCGCCACGAAGCTGGTGTACGACGGATTCGACGGGAGTCCGATGGGGCTTCTGGAAGGCAACAGCGGACAATTCGTCAACAATTTTCTGGGGGTGCTGATCACCTGGGTCTTCGCCGCCGCGGCGACGTTTGTCATCCTCAAAATCGTCGACGCAACCGTCGGGCTGCGAGTGGACGACGCGGATGAGGTCGCGGGCCTTGATCTCACACAACACGGCGAAGAGGCTTACGGCGAGGGTTAATCACGAGGAGAAGGACATGAAAAGAATCGAAGCGATTATTCAGCCTCACAAGCTGGATGACGTTCGCGAGGCGCTGAAAGCTATTGGTGTCGACGGCATGACCATCTACGATGTCCGCGGACACGGCCGCCAGAAAGGGCACAAGGAAGTCTATCGCGGTCACGAATACGAAGTGGACCTGCTGCCGAAGTCGAAGATCGAAATCGTCATCGCCTCCGACCGCGTCGAGGAGACCGTGAACGCGATTGTGGAAGCGGCCCGCACCGGCAAGATCGGCGACGGCAAAGTGTTTATCTATCCGATTGAAGAGGCGATTCGCATCCGCAGCAACGAGCGGGGGGAACTGGCGCTCTAACTCGCATTTCTCACCATCTTGCATGTGACAAGGCAGGGAAAAGAGGTGAGCGAGGAGCCGGTTGCAAGCGGCTCCTGGCGCCGCGGCGCCGGCTCGACCGTGCCACCAAGGGCTGACGACCGAAGCACATGAGAGGCCCGCCATTCCTTCGTTGCGCTTTCCCGCCGTGCTCAACGCAGGGTCAACCGCGCCCGCGCCCGTCAAGCGGCGCACGCCTCCTGCTGACGCGCCTCTCACACACTTCGCCCCTCCACGTGGCGGGAAAAGCGGGCTAGCGCTCCTTCCACGAAAACACTTCGAGTGAATCCAGCTCGGGCCCTCCCCCTTGGTTCCCGCTTCCAGCACAAACGTAGATCTTTCCCCCATGGGTCAAGGCCCCCGTACCATGACGGCCTCGCATCAGCGGGTCAAGCTTTTTCCACTTTCGCGTCTTCACATCGAACGCCTCGACCTCCTCATGAGCCGCCGCCCGTCCGGCGCTCTCGCCCCCGAGAACCAGCACATGGCCGTTGAAGACGACGGTCGCGGCACCCGCTCGCGGCGTTGGCAAAGCGAGCCCCGGACCATCGAGCGTAGTCCACCGGCCGGATCCAAAATCGTAGACATCCACTTCCTTGACGGTCAAGTCCAAGACCTGCCCGGTTCTCTTCGATGTCCGCCGCCCGCCGATCGCGTAGAGCTGCTCTCCGGCGATGGCGGCCTGAAAATGATCTCGCGGCCGGGGCGCGTCGGGCAGAACCCGCCAGGCACCGGTCTCCGGATCGTATTCATCGAACCAGCTCTTGAAGTCTCCATGGTGGCCGTCGGCGATGCCCCCGCCATGTAGATCTTCCCCGCGTGCACGACCACGCCGCAGCTTCCGCGCCGGCGGCCGGAAGGGATTTCAGCTCCCCGGGTCCACTGGTCCGCGCGCGGGTCATAGATCAGAATATGGGCAACCGGCCTCTCATGGGGATACCCGCCGGTCATCGCCCCCAGCACCCAGATCTTATTCTCGAAAACGACCGGCTGGAAATGATGAATTTCCATCGGCGGCTCGGCGGCCGCGCTCCACGCGTTGCTCGCCGGGTCGTACACGTTGACCGGTTTCTCGCCCCACAAGCGAAGCGAGAACCACGAGAAAACCGCCAGCGAAGACCGGCCGCCCAGCAAGTAGAACTTGCCGTCCATCTCAACAAAGGCGCATTCATGACGAGCAACCGGCAAGCCGCCAGTCTCCACCGTTTGCCAGGCGGCAGCCGAGGCTGGTTCTACCGCGGGACCATCCGCATCGGCACCGCAATGATTGGAAATAAGGCTGCTCATCAGCAGAGGAACCGTCATCACGCATGGCTTCACCGCAGTTCCGTTCTTCATGTGTGCTTGGAGAATTTCCACGTCAATGCGGCGCGAAATGACTCCGGCCGCCGAGGCGCCCCCCGAGTACATTCCCGCACCGCCTACTTGTCCTCGATTATACGAATCCCATCAGATCATCGAACGCCGACTCCGAATCTTCCCGCCGGCAATCCCCCCCGCCGCGCGAGACTGTGTAAGCGAGAGCATGTAAGATAGTCAGGCCATGAAAATCACCCGCATCGACACTGCCTTCTACCGCTTCCCCGCGCACCGCAAGATCGCCGACGCCATTCAAGAATTCACCCATATGGAGGTCATCTCAGCCGTTATTCACACCGACGACGACGCGACCACCGGCTTCGGCTACGGCTATACGATCGGGCGCGGCGGCAAGGCCGTCAAAGTCTTCCTCGACACCGAATACGTCCCGCTGATGCTGGGGGAAGACGCTAACGATATCGAACGGCTCTGGGAAAAGATGTGGTGGGGTCCGCACTGGGTCGGGCGCGGCGGCATCTCCTCGCTCGCCATGGCCGCCATCGACATCGCCCTGTGGGATCTCAAAGCCAAACGCGCTGCCCTGCCCCTCTACAAGCTTCTCGGCGCCTGCCGCGAACGAATGCCGATCTATGACACGGACGGCGGCTGGCTCAATCATGAAACCGATGACATCGTACGCGAAACCAGCCGCTTGGTCGAACAGGGTTTTACGGGCATCAAGATCAAGGTCGGAAAACAACACCGCTCCGAAGACGTTGCCCGGCTTCGCGCGGTTCGCAAGGCCATCGGGCCCAACGTAAAGCTCATGGCCGATGCCAACCTCCGCTGGACCGCCACTGAAGCCATCGCCCGCGCCCGGCTCTTTGAAGAGTTTGATCTCTTCTGGCTCGAGGAGCCGATCGAAGCCGACGACGTGCTGGGCCATGAAAAACTTCGCCAATCCACGGCGATTCCCATCGCTCTGGGCGAGAGCCTCTACAATCGCCATGTTTTCAAGGAGTATCTGGCGCGCGGCGCGGCTTCGATCTTGCAGCCCGACGCCGGGCGCGTCGGCGGCATCACCGAGTGGCTTCGCGTGGCCCGCATGGCGCATGGTTTTAACGTGGACATTTCGCCCCACTTTCAGATGGAGCTTCATATCCACCTGGCGTGCGCGGCTCCCAACGCCCTATGGGTCGAGCACATTCCCATCTTGAACCGCTTTCTGGCCCAACCGCTGCGCATCGAAAACGGACACGCCTATCCTCCCCAAGAACCGGGACACGGCGTCGCCTTCGAGCAAGAGAAGGCTCGCCCGCACCTGGTGGAAAGTCACACATTCTCCCAGTAGCGACTCTCGCATAATACGAGGTCACCTTTTTGGGGTTTCTCTCGTGTTGAGAGACATGAGGAATCCAAGAGGCGTACGACGAGATTTCGATGCTCTGGAGAAGCGGCGCTTGGAGGCCGGCCGGCTGGTCGTCGAAGAAGGCTTGCGTTGTGCCGCCACTAGAGCATTTTCACTGATGACATAGCCCGTATCCGAAGATGCCGCAGCAAAGCCGCGGTTGGAAATCCGCTGTCAGGAACTTGAAGCAGCTTCAACGACTTGCGCTGACGCGACGTGACGTGATGCGTCGTGGCACGGGAAACGAAGGCCGAATACGGGACATTCCGCGCTGGCCCGGCGGTGGATTTCCATCCACGGCTCTGTGGCTTGCTTAGGAGGTTTTCAATGACTAGGGGGCGACGAGGGCGGTGGGGGAGGGTTTGGAAGCGTTGGTGAGCCCCCGCAGGGCCTGGATCTGGGCCTCCGCGTTGGGCGCGATGTTGCTGTTGGGGAATCTGTCGACGACGTTGCGGAGTTCCGTGATCGCCTCCGGCAAGCGATTCAGGTTCATCAGCGACAAGCCCTTCTTGTACTGCGCGTCGGGAGTGATCGTGTCAACGGGATATCTTTCCAGCACTAGATCGAAGTTCCGTACGGCCTCTTCGAGATCGTCTCCCTGATAGGCGATGGCGCCGAGGTAGTACTGGGCCTCGACGGCGCGCACCGTTCCGCTGTAATCTCGCAGGTAGTCGCTGAACTGGGCCTTCGAGAGATCGTAATTGCCGCGATGGAAGTCGCCCATCGCCGAACTGAACAGTGTTTCCGCCGCTGCCGCGGAGAAGGCAGCCCCCACTCCCAGTCCGCCGCCAGCTTGGGAGCTCACCCCCGAGGGCGGAGGCAGGGTTGTGAGATGATCCTTGATATCGCCGACTTGTTGCTGGACCTTTGAGAAGCGGCTATTGAGAGCTTCGACGATGTCGCGAAGGCCAGCGACCTCACTGACCAGGGTATCGACCTTGACGCTCATCAATGAGACGGGTTCTTGCACCGATTCGCTTTGCTTGCTAATCACCCGCTCGATGACCGCCAGCGACTGACTCAGCCGGTTGATCATCTCAATGCCTTGCTTGTTCTGCTCGTCGAGTACGGCGAGCCGCTCTCCGAGCTGGCTCTTGAGCCGGCGCAACTCGACCGTCAGGATGGCCATGTCGCGTTGCATCTCCACGATCTCTTTCGCGACGGGAAATGCGGGGAACGCGATGACCAGCGCCAGCAGTACTGTGCGCAGGATGGGGCGCGGCGAACAATGCCAGGTGAGCAACATCAACTTCCTTCGTCCTTCGTCGGGTCACGGGCACCTCCCGGTTGGTACCTGAGAGACGCGAACCGGCGCGGGCCGGTTGCGGGCAAGCGCACCGTGGCCCCGAGGTTCTTGTTTACCTTAGCAGAAAAATAATTGGGCGCGTCCAGGCGAGAGCCTCTCACCTGAACGCGCCCGAAACTTCCCGGGCCCGCTTTGCGGGCCCGCCGCGTTGGGTGCTAACGCGCGGCTGAGAAGTGTGCGCGGCGATTGCGCTGCCAGCAGCCTTCGTCCTGCTGCGTGCACTGCGGCCGCTCTTCGCCGTAACTGATCGTGGTCAGCTTGCCGGCCGGTACGCCCTGGCCGAGCAGGAAGTCCCGTGCCGCAGTCGAACGGCTGTCGCCGAGCGCCAAGTTGTACTCGTTGGTGCCGCGGTCATCACAGTGACCTTCAATCACGACCCGGCCGCTGGGATACTCCTGGAACAGCCGCTTGAGAGCATCGGCGTTCGAACGCAGCGTGGCGGTGGCGTCGGAACGAAGGTCGCTCTTGTCGTAGTCAAAGTAGGCATCCCGAACGGCCTTCGTCAGTGCCGTGCCAAAGTCGTCCTTCGGCGGGGGTGGCGGGGGTGGTGGTGGCGGCACGCGCACGGTAACCTGTGCCGTGGCCCGCGCTTCTCCGCCCTGACCCTTGACGTTAATCACATAGCTGGTGGTTTGGGTCGGGAAGACCTCGCGGCTGCCATTGGCCGGCACGGCGCCGATGCCCTGACTCAGCGACGCACTGGTGGCGTTGGTCGAGGACCACTTCAAGGTGGCCGACTTGCCGCGCTCGATCGAACTGGGCTCGGCCGTCAGCGAAACCGTCGGCTTCGCGGGGGCGGGGGCCGGCGCCGGCGGTGGTGGCGGCGGCGGGGGCGGGGGCGGCTCTTTCTTGCAGCCCACCGCGAATAGAATGAGAAAAACACTGAGTATGATCAGTGCGAAATTGCGCTTCCGTTGCATGTGCACTCCTAGCCCTCCTGCCAGATGTTGTGCTCTCCGGTCAACACAGTCGTTGTGCAATAGCAAATCATAGCAAGTCGGAACCCATTTCTAAAGCCCTGAGGAAATAAAATTTCGCTCTACTCCAGAGAGACTGCTATTTCACTCCCCACACGGGCATCTGGTTGCGTCCCGTGCTGGTCAACTTCTTAAGCTGTGTTCCGTCGGCTCGCATGGTCCAGATCTGGGTTCCGCCGGAGCGGTTGGATGAGAAAACCAGATGGGTGCCGCTGGGGGACCAGTAAGGATTTTCGTTCCTTCCGGCACCGTGGGTCAACTGTACCAGGTTTCCCGTCGCAACGTTCAGCACGAAGACATTATAGTTGCCCGGCTCGAAGCCGCGCGTCCACGAAAAGGCGAGGTTCTCGCCCCGCGGGCCCCAGGCCGGCTGTACGGCGTCGCCTCCGCCGAGGGAGAGCATGCGAACATTGGCGCCGTCGATATCCATCAGGTAGACCTGCGGGACGCCGGAGCGGCCCGAGACATAGGCGATCTGGGCGCCTGTTTTGGGGTTGATCGCCGGGTCGATCTCACGGGAGCGTGAATACGATACGCGGCGGAGATTTCTGCCATCAATGTCGGCCATGTAGATTTGCGAGATGCCTGAAGCGGTGGAGGCGAGCGCAAGGGACTTTCCATCGGGAGAAAAAAAGGGCGTCGCGTTGAGGGAAGCCTTCTGGTTGTAGAAAGTCAGGCGGCGATTCGTCTCGATCGAGTGGACGTAGATCAGAGGCTGGCCTTCGACGTAGGTCGTGAAGGCAATGCGGTCGCCGGCCGGCGAGACCGCGGGCGTCGTCGAGATGCTCCCATATTTGGTCAACGGCTGCTGATTGGCGCCGTCGTAGTCCATCGACCAGATCTCCTGCGAGCCGGTGCGGTTGGAGTTGAAATAGATCCGCGAGCCGGCCAGCCCGATGCCGAGTCCGAGATTCCGCAAAATGTCTCGGGCGAATTCGTGGGCGAGCTGCCGCACTCCCGCGACGTCGGCCGTCGAGTAGTAACGCTTGCCGAAGATGTGCGCGGCGGGGATGGATTCTTGCAGAACGTCGTAGAGGTAGCCGGAGAGAGTCAGCCGTTCGCCGCTGAGCTCGAGCGAGCCGAACACCAAATACAGCGCCGTGACCGGAGGCCGCGACCAGCCCATCAGCCACAGGCCGCGCGAGCCGGGATCAGTTGGCAAGCCCTTCTCCCCCGCGCGCAAGTCCTCCGGCCGCCGCGGCGAGGTTCGGGGATAGAAACTCTTCGAGATCATTTCGAACTGCGCCGAGCTGTCCAGGTCGTTCCAGAGCGTGTCGTTGAACCGGTTCACCTCGCGCAGTAACTCGGGAGGCCCGGTCATGAACGGCACGGCGATGCGAGGGATGCGAGCCTGATCGGTGATGGTGCGCGTGATGTCGGCCCGTCGCTGGGAGAGCAACGGCGCCGCGGCCAGGACGAAGAGGAAGATCATGTATGAGGCGGTAAGGATTCGTTTTGTCATCGCATTCGAAAGTAGATTTCAACCAAGACCGAGCGTCTTCCGAGACCGCGGGGCAAGGGCCGAAACGGGCTGGCATTCAGGACGGCGCGGTGAGCCGAATAGTCAAGAGTGCGGGTCCCGCTGGTTTGGGCAATTCGTATGTCGCGAAACGCTCCATTGGCGTGGATCGTGAAAGTGACGAGAACCAGATTGCGGCTGCCCCCGCTGGCTTGCCCGAGCGTTCTGCGCCACTCATCGGCGAGCCGCCGCTGCAGTGCGTCGGCGTACCAGGCGTAGCCGGACCCGAAGGGATTGCCGCGTCCGATGCCCACGCCGCCGGTTGCGGCGCTGGATTGGCGTCCGGTGTAGAGCGGATTGCTGACCCTGGCTCCGGTCGAGGACGAAAGCTGATTCTTGCTTGGAGCGGGCTGGTTGCGCTGCTGATTCGAGGCTGGCTTGCGGCGCCGCTGGCGGGACTTCTCGACCGGGACCGCGGCCGGGTCGTCTTCGGCCGGCTCGGGGCGGGGGATGGGGCGGGGAGGCTCGGCGATCGAGGGCACGCTATGTTCGACCGGATTGGCGACGGGATTTTCCACCCGGGACTGGGAGGGCGGCAGCGGCACGCCCTGAACGACGTTCACCGCGACCGCCCTGCCCGCGTCGCCGCTGGGATCACCGAAGGCAAACGGGGTGTGCTGAAAAAACGCCGCGGCTACGGTCGTCCCCGCCAGCGCCAGGTGCAACGAGAGCGACCAGACGAAGGGCCGCGTCAGAGGTTCCCGCAACTCCAGCGGATCGATGCGCGCGTGGCTCATTATCTTCTTGGCCGGGCTTTTTACCGGGCTCCTGACCGGGGATTGCGCTCCAGCGGCTTGGTGACCAAGTTGACGTTCACATTGCCGGCGCCGCATTCGGCGACCACCTGGGCGATCACCTCCCAGGGAACTTTCTTATGCGCCCGGAGATAGATGCTGGCCCCGGATTTGCTTTGCTTCTTGATGCGGGGCACGATGTCGTAGATGCTGATCGGTTCGGTATTGAGATAGATTTCGCCGTTCGAGGTGATGTTGATGAAGTCGAAGTCCTCGCTGCCGCTGGCGACCTCGCGGGTTTTCGGCACGTCGATCTCGAGACCAAACTCGACCACGCCGGCGGTGATCATGAAGATGATCAGAAGCACCAGCACCACGTCGACGAACGGCGTGATGTTGATGTCAGCGATCGATTCTTCGTGCTGCCCGTTCCGGTTCGTAAAGGCCATCGGCTTCTCCGTAGGTACGCTCGGCCAGGTTGAAGAACTCCAGGCTGAAGTCGTTCATGCGCTCACGTATTTCGCGAATCCGCTGCGAGAAGTAGTTAAAGAAGATGAGAGCGGGAATGGCGGCGAAGAGCCCGAAGGCCGTCGCGATCAGCGCTTCGGCGATTCCCGGGGCCACGGCGCGGAGTGTCGCTCCGCCGGCCTGGCCGAGTCCGCGGAAGGACTCCAGAATGCCCCAGACCGTCCCAAAGAGGCCGATGAACGGCGAGGCCGACGCCGTCGTCGCCAGCCATCCCATATTGTGTTGCAGGTGGGCGGTTTCTTCATTGATGCCGAGCTGCAAACATCGTTCGAGCGAGCCGCTGTTGCGCAGCTTGCCCAAGCTGTTGACCTGCCGCGCGACTTCCTCATACCCGAACTCGAAGACAGTGACCAGAGGGGCCGGGCGGTATTGCTCGCTGGCCGCGTTCATGTCAGCAAGCTGTCCGCTCTTGCGGAAAGCCGTCAGAAAGTTCACGTCGTTCCGCCGCGAGGTCTTGAGCAGACGGAACTTGGAAAAGGCAATGGCCCAAGACAGAATGGAAAACACCAGCAAGACGAAGAGCACGACCATCGCCAGGGGCGAGGACTGCAAGATCAAGTCGAGAACGCCATCCGGCGCGAGGGCTTCGGCCGGCGGCAGTTCTTCGGCGATCTCGGCGGCCGCGGCCGCTTGGGACGGATCGGCGGATTGCAGCAGGAGGGCGAACAGGGTTGTTGCTATCAAAACGTCTCCTCTAGCCCGCGTTTCTCATCACGTGGCGAAGCGAAGTGCGCAAGAAATGCGGGCTGGTCTTCAAGTCGTTAGCCGAAGTGCAAGCGGCAGACGGATCTCGGTTCGCCGGTGACCGCGGGCACCGCCGGTTCGCGGGATTTCTACCGGTTCTCCTCCGTGCAAACGAGCGACCAGGGAACGCCTTGCGAGCCGCCGCGCGGCGGCTCGTTAACTCACGAATTTAACACATATAATGTGTACGTGGAATCTTGGGACGCGGCGAACACCGGCGAAGGTTTCATTTTCTTGACGTGAAGCCCGGCGCGGGCCTCCGGCCGCCGCGGGTGTAGGGCTCCTGCCCCCATGCTGCTCGAACTCAATATTGAGAACTACGTCGTTATCGAGAAACTGAGAGTGCGGTTTCATCCGGGTCTCAATCTGCTGACCGGCGAGACCGGCAGCGGCAAATCGATCGTCGTCGATGCGCTGGCGCTGTTGTTCGGCGCGCGGGCCGCGAAGGAGGTCATCCGCCCCGGCGCCCGCCGCGCGCGCATTGCCGGTGTATTCGAAGTCCACGAGACTGACGAGCTTGCGGCGGTGCTCTCGGAAAGCGGCGTCGAGATGGAGGACGGCGAATTGATCGTCGAGCGCGAGGTACTGGAGAGCGGAAAGTCGCGAGCCTACGTCAGCGGCCGGGTGGTGACCCTGGGTTACCTGCGGCGGCTGGCCCCGGTCTTGGGAGACATCCACGGTCAGCACGAGCAACAGAGCTTGTTCCGCCACCCGACACAGCTCGCCATGCTCGACACCTGCGCGGGAGTGAGCCGAGAAGTGGAGGAAGTCTCTCGGGTGTACGCCGACTGGCGCGCGTCGGTCCAGCAGCTGGAGCAACTGCGCGGCAGCGAGCAGGAGCGGCTCCGTCTGCTCGACCTCTACCGTTTTCAAGACCGCGAAATCAGCGAGGGCGAACTGGACCCCGAAGAGCCGGAGCGGCTGGCCAGCCGGGCGAAGGTCATGGCGAATCTCGCCCGAGTCGAGGAGAAAACCGCTCTTGCCTACGACGCGCTCTACGACGCGGGCACGTCGGCTCTGAGCCAGCTCTCGGCCGCGCAACGGGCCGTCGAGGAGCTGCTTTCGTTTGATGCAGGCCTCGCCGGACTCGCCGAACGGCTCGCCGCCGCCAAGGCGAACATCGAGGATGCGGCTTTCGAGCTTCGCGACTACCGCGACCGCTTTGACTCCGACCCCGAGGCTCTGGAGCGCGTCGAGGACCGCCTGGCCTTGATCGAGAAGCTCAAACGCAAGTACGGAGAGACGGTCGAGGAGGTGGTTGCCTATGGCCGCGAAGTGCGGGGGCGGCTGGAGGAACTCGAGTCGAGCGATGCCCAGATCGGCGAACTCGAACAAAAGCAGGGTGAACTCGCCGCGCGGTACGAAATGCTTGCCCAGGCGCTCTCGAAAAAACGGCGCGCAGCGGCGGCGCGCTTGCAGGGCCGGGTCGAAAAGGAACTGCGCTCGCTGGCCATGGAAAAGGCGCGCTTCGAAATCGGCTTCGAGGAAGACGACAACCACTGGAGCGCCGCGGGCATCGACCGGGTCGGCTTCTTGGTATCGGCTAATCCGGGGCAGCCGCCGCGCCCGCTGGCACAGGTGGCCTCGGGCGGCGAGCTTTCCCGCATCACGCTGGCGCTAAAGACTTGCTTGCTCCCGGACTCAAAGCCGGCTGGAAAGAAGTCCGTCCCCCGGACGCTGGTCTTCGATGAGATCGACAGCGGCGTGGGCGGGCGGGTCGCCGAGTCGCTAGGCGAGCGGCTCAAGAGGCTTTCCCGCCACCACCAGGTGCTGTGCGTGACGCATCTGCCCCAAGTCGCGGGTTTCGCCGACGCGCACTACTTCGTGGACAAACAAGAGCGGAATCAGAAGACCTTCGCGAGCGTAACCGAGCTGGGAAAGGCGGATCGCGTGACCGAGCTGGCGCGCATGATCTCCGGCGCCAAGGTGACGGCCGCGGCCGTGGAACACGCTCAGGAGATGCTCAAACCTGGCCGTAAGGCGGGCTGAGCGGCGCGCACGTTGCCCACGAGTCCGGGCCGCGGCGGTGCGGCGATGGCCGGGGGACCGGTTTCTGTTTACAAGAAGAACGGGAGGGCTGCATACACCCGAGCTAGGAGAAAGCATTTGCAGGTGTTGAAGGATCTCGATATCCGCGGCCTGATCGTGACGGCAAGGGAAGCCGGATGGGCGATCCTCGACGTCTATGAGACCGATTTCGAGGTCCGCCGGAAGAGCGACGCTTCTCCTGTCACCGAGGCCGACCTGCGGGCCGATCGCGTGATTCGGGAGCGTCTCGAGGAGCGTTATCCGGGCGTGCCGGTGCTTTCGGAGGAGAACAGCGAGCAGGCTGCCTATGAAGAGCGCCACGATTGGCCCTGCTACTGGCTCGTCGATCCGCTAGACGGCACCAAGGAGTTCATCAAGCGCAATGGCCAGTTCACGGTCAACATCGCGCTGATCGAGGGCGGGCGGGCGGTGGCGGGAGTGGTCTTCGCGCCGGCGCTGGAACTGCTTTACTATGCCCTCAATCAAGATGGCGGTCAGGAGGCGTTCAAGGTGGACCAAGGGGGCGCCGCGGTTCGTCTTGATACTGGGCGGCTCGATTACGGCCGGCGAGGGCACGGGAAACGTTTGGTGATCGCCGGAAGCCGGTCGCATGCCAGCGCCGAGATGACGGCCTTCGTCGAGGAGCAGAAGCAGCACTACGAAGAGGTGAAGTTCATCGCCATGGGCAGTTCGTTCAAGATCTGTCTGGTCGCCGAGGGCGGGGCCGACATCTACCCTCGCCTCGGCCCGACGATGGAGTGGGACACCGCCGCCGCCCACGCCGTCGCCAACGCCGCCGGCCGCCGGGTTGTCGAGTACCAGAGCGATCGCGAACTGCGTTACAACAAGCGCGATCTGCACAACCCCTGGTTCATCGTCGAGTGAGCCGCCTGAGTAGCCCGCATTTCCCCCACGGGCCGCATGCGGTTTGCGTAAGATACTGCTATGTGTAAACGCCTGTCGATGCGTAAATGCCTCTTTGCCGCCCTGCTGGTCGCGATCGCCAGCCCCACTGCCCAGCCGCAGACGCGCTGGACGCCTGAACTTTCGATGAAAGTTGACACGATCGGCGAAGTCCTGCCGTCTCCCGATGGCAAGTGGGCGGCCTATACGCGGACCCGTGCCGTGATGGAAAAAGAGCGCAGCGAGATGATGACGCAAATTCAGCTGGCAAGCACCGATGGATCCAGAAGCTTTCAGCTCACCGCGGGCGAGAAGAGCGCCACCGCTCCGGCATTCTCGCCGAATTCGAAGTACGTCTACTTTCGTTCGAGCCGCTCGGGGAAATCGAATTTGTGGAGGATATCCGCGCACGGCGGCGAGGCCCGCCGGGTGACCGACTGGGACGGTGAGATCGGCGCGTATCGCATCTCACCCGACGGCCAATGGATTGCGTTCCTTGGCCGCAAAAGCGACCCGGATGCAGAGCGCGCCGAGAAGGAGAAGACCGACGTCCTGATTGTCGACGACAAGCCAAAGCACCATGCGCTCTGGCTGATTCGGGCCGATGTCCCGGCGGGAGAGGGGCCGGAGCCGCGCAAGGTTTTCGACCGGCCCTATCACCTGGCCCGACTGGAGTGGTCGCCCGATTCCCGCCACATCGTTTTCGAGCACTGGCCGCGGCCCGAGGCCGACTACTGGCTGCAAGCTAATATTTCCGAGGTCGAAGTCGCCAGCGGCAAGCTCACAGTGATCGCCGGAACGACGCAGACCGAACGTTCTCCGCATTACTCGCCCGACGGCAAACTGCTGGCCTATGTCCGCAGCAGCAAGGAGAAGAACTGGTCCCGCGAAGGACGGTTGATCGTGCGAGACCTCGACGGCGGCCACACGCGTACGCTGCCCGTTACGCACGATGAATTCGGGCGCGGGTCGTTATTGCTGGGGTTTTCTGGCGACTCGAAGCGGCTGTTCTTTACTGAAACGCGCGGCACCAGGACTCAGTTAATGGAGATCGATATCGAAGGCGGTAGTCCCAAGAAGTTGAATCAGCCCGCGCGGGGGACGCTGGCGGGCTCCGGCGGCGGTACGCGGCTCAACACGACGGTTTCCGCCATCGGCTTCGTGCGGGAATCGATGAACGAACCAGCCGAGGCGGCCGTGCTGGATCTTGCAAGCGGGCGGGTGGCGGCCGCTGGTTCGGTGAAGGACAATCTTCCGATGCCGCCGCTGGGAAGAACGGAGCTGATCCGGTGGAAATCGAAAGACGGCTTGGAGATCGAAGGGCTCCTTACCTACCCGGTGGAGTACCGCGCTGGGACGAAAGTTCCACTGGTGCTAGTGATCCACGGCGGTCCGATGGGCGTCTTCACGGAAACCTTTATCGGCGGGCGAGGCCTCTATCCGATTGCCGCCTTCGCGGCGAGGGGCTATGCCGTGCTGCGGCCCAACCCGCGCGGTTCTTCCGGCTACGGAAAGAAATTTCGGATGGCCAACTACGGCGAGTGGGGCGAGGGAGACTACGAAGACATCCTGTCGGGAGTCGATCACGTTGTCTCGATGGGTGTCGCCGATCCTAGCCGCATGGCCGTGATGGGATGGAGCTACGGGGGATTCATGACGAGCTGGGTGGTCGGCCAGACGGACCGTTTTCAGGTGGCATGTGTCGGGGCGGCGGTGACGAATCTTTGGAGTTTTACCGGAACGGCGGACATCTCTGATTTCCTGCCGGACTATTTCCGCGGTGAACCGTGGGAGAACTTTGAAGCCTATCGCCGGCATTCTCCGATGAGTTACGTGGGGAACGTGAAGACGCCCTCGCTGATTCTCCATGGCGCCGAGGACGTGCGCGTGCCGACTTCGCAGGGATACGAGTTCTACAACGCCCTCAAACGACGCGGCGTGAGGACCAAGATGGTCGTCTATCCGAGAACACCGCACGGGCCCCGCGAGCCGAAATTCCTGCTCGATGTTGCCCGCCGCCATATGTCGTGGATCGAGCCCTACCTGGATTAGCCCGCATTTCTCACCACCTGACGACCGAAGCACGCGATAGGCCCGCCATTGCTTCGTTGCACTTGCTCGCCGTGCTCAACGTACTCTCAAGTACGCCTGCGCTCGTCAAGCGGCGAGCGCCTCGTACTGACGGGCCTCTCACGCACTTCGCCTCGCCACGTGGTGAGAAGAGCGGACTAGAGCGCCGGACGCCTGCCGCGCACTAACCGGGCAGCGAGTAGAGGTTGGCCGCATTGCCGTGGAAAATGGCTTCGACTTGCGAGTCGCTGAGCTTCAAGCAGCGGCAGGCGTTCTTCAAAACTCGCAGCGATTCGATGCCCACGAGGGTGGGCTGGATCGGGGCGTAGGATGCCTCGAACTTGGTGTTAGTTTCGGAAAGCCAGAGAAAGGAATCACCGATCGCCACACAGCGTCCGCGGTCGTGCGAGACGGGAAAATCGGAGCCGAAAAGCAGCCGGTCGTATCCGAGCGTCTCGATGATGGCCTCAAACGCTCCGGCGTCGGTGACCGCGCTGGTGTCGCACCAGACGTTCCTCAGCCCGCGCAACGAACCGATGCCTTCGATCGTATGATAGGGGTTGAAGCCTCGCGCGGCGTGCGCCAGGATCCAGCGCATGTTCGGATACTTTTCGGCCCAGGCCCGAATCACTTGCTGATTCAGAGGGTCGGCCATGGCGCGCTGGCGTACCATGTGCAGCGTGATGGAAAGACCTTCCTCGTCCGCCACGCGGACGAATTCTTCGGGCAGAAAGCTCTCGATGCGGGCGTTAAAAGTAGGCTGCTCGCTTGACCACACGTGATAGCATTTCAGGCCCACGAACCCCTCGCGTTTGACAGTTTGGCGAACAAAGTCCGGGTCCATGCCCGGCTTGACCAGCATGTGCGCCCGTGAGCCGGGGTCGCCCCGGACCTCGCTGGCAACGAACTGGTTCTCCGCGTCTAGATCGAGATCGGCATGGGGAAAACCGAAGAACAGGCCCGAAAACTTGCGTCCAGGCGCAAGAGCGCTCATGTGTCCGGTGTAGACGGGGAGACCGACCGTGCCTGGTCCCTGGGCGAGCAACGGGGAAGGGGGGCTGGGATTGTGGTCGGTGACGTAGAGATGCGCATGGGCGTCGAAGATGCGGGCGGGAAGAAAATCGTCGAGCTCACGGGCGAAAATTTCCCGGTCGTGATCGAGCAGTTGCCAGCCGGAAGGAGGTAGATCGGACTGTGGCATATCGGAGTTTGCGGAGCGTAGAGAGGATTTGTTCGCGGCCGCGCTATGTTGTGACCGCGCTAGGCCGGGCGTCGCCCCTTCACGTACTCGTCACGGTTCTTGCGCGTCTCGAAAAAGTATGTCTCGCCGTCGAGGACTTCGGTGACCGCAATGCGCTCGTCAATGTAGACGCCCGAAACCGGGTCTTTCACCAGACGCCCCGACGACATGGCCGCCTTGGCCTCCGCCTTTTCTTTCTCCGACGCCACGGAAGGGGCGTCTCTGTCGCCGCTGTCCAAACTGCCTTTGACGGCTTGGATGACGTCGTTGACGAGCGAGCGAACAATGGCCAGTCCGACGACGATGAGAAGAAGGATGAAGAGGTTCCGCACAGCGCTACTCTACCCTAATCACACAAGGGACGCCAGACACACAAGAGGACGCCAGCTTGTTCACCCGCGTCCCTTCATGCAACGAAAATGTTTTCCGGCGACCGGGCGCCGGCCTCGCCTGGGGTCCCGCTATTTCTTGCGCCTCTTCCGCCTCTCCCGCTTCTTCGCGTCTGGATTTGTATAGCTCAAATCGACGGCCGTCGACAAGGTCTGGATCATGGCTTTCGCGCTGGGGGCGTATGTTCCCTGGGGCTCGATTTCCACATATTTTCGAAAGGCCTCGATTGTTCCGGGCACGGGCGTGGGAACGCCGTTGTCGTCGACTGCGGCCGAACTCATCAACGCGATGCCGAGCTGATAATACGCCCGGCTGTAGTTGGGGCTTATTTCGGTGGCCTTGCGAAAAGCATCAGCCGCGGCGATCGCATTGCCGCGGTTGACCATCACCGCACCGAGGTTGAAATAGTATTTACCCCCGTTGGCCGGATCGAGAGTCGCGGCCTTTTCCAGTTCCACTTTGCCTTCGTCGATCTCTCCGTTCTTGATCAGTTCGAGGGCCAGGTTATTGCGAAAAGCGGCATGGGAGGGATCGATGGCCAGAGCCTTGCGATAGGAGTCGATGGACCCGAGGCGGAGTTGCTTGGCCTCGTCGCCTCTTTTCGTCTCGGCGAAGGCGGCCTGCGTTTTCGCGTCCTGCGCCCACACGGCGACCTGCGACGCGTCGGCCACGGCCGCTTTCTTGAACTCCGTGATGGCCAGCGGATAGTCCTTCCTCTGGGCCGCTTCCATGGCGGCGTTGAACGCATCATTCAGCGCCTTGTTCCTGCCGAGTTGCACGCGGCGCTTCTTCAGCGACGCCTGATAGGCCTCCCGCTGCTTCGCAGTCATATTTTTGAGCTGGTCGGAAGTCAGATTGCCGGACTGGGTGGCCGCAGTGTCGCGTTTGATTTTCCCCAAATCAAAATCCTGTATTGCCGGTTCACCGGCCAAGTTAGGCTTGATGTTGTTTACCCGGCTGACTTCTTTCCCGTTGATTTCCAGCGTGACGTCATAGACGCCCATGACGAGAAAAGCGAACAAGTACTCCCCGCGCTTGTTGGTCTTCGCCTTCGCGCCCCCGGGCATAGCCTGCCGCTTCACCCTAACAACGGCGCCTCGCACTGGTTGCCCGTCCTCGCCGATCACCCTACCCGCAAGGCGGCCCTGCTGTCCGTAGGAAACACCGCTTGCCAGCAGCAGCGCGGCGACGATCCACGCGACTCGATAAGTTTTACCCAACATGGTGAAGCTTCTTGGAAAAACGCTACCGTTAGAATACAATATTTTAGCCTTGGCGCGCCAAGGGAATCTAGTACGGGCAGTTGAGTCCCGAGCCGCACAAGCAAGACCGGAGATCGCCTGGAGAGGACGGTTCCTACGCGACTGGATCGGTCACCCCGGCCTGCTCGAACGCCCGACGCCGCAGAGCGCAACTATCACAGACGCCGCAGGCCTTCTCCGACGAACCATAGCAAGACCATGTGAGACGCAGCGGGGCTCCCAGGTCCAGGCCCTGGCGCACGATCTCGCACTTCGAACGCTCGATGAGCGGCGTCCGGATCTCGATCTTGCTTTCGGGCCGCGTCCCGGTTTCAATTAAGTCATTGAAAACACGGTAGTAGTTCGGACGACAATCAGGATAACCGGAACTATCCTGCTCGACCGCTCCCACGAAAACCGTTCGTGCGCCGATCACTTCCGCCCAGGACACGGCGGCCGCCAGAAGGTGTGCATTTCGAAACGGCACGTATGTGATCGGAACCCCGCCGCTGCCGGCTTGGGCCCGGTCCGCTCCGGGGTCCGCGCCGGGGATCTCCAGCGACGGATCGGTGAGGGCCGAACCGCCGATCTCGCCCATATACCGTTGCTCGATCTGGAGACGCTTGCCGGCCCGGAGAAAGTCAGCGATCTCATGAAAGGCTCGCAACTCCCGCGCCTCGGTTCGTTGTCCGTAGCTGGAATGCAGAACGGCCAGCCGGTGGTCGCGGGCCGCGATCGCCGCAGTGACGCAGCTGTCCATGCCGCCGCTCAACAAGACCACTGCCCATGGCTTCTCAGCCGCCATGGGCTCATGATAGCTGGACTGGATGGCGGCCTCTCAAAGTGCTCACTGCGCCGGACGCGGCCGGCGCCCGGGAGTGCGTCCGCGGGGACGCCACGGCCGGGCTTCTCCGATGCCCTGCTAGCTTCCGGCGCCGGGGTGGTCAGCGCAGGAGCTTACGCAGGCCGCGAAGACGACTCTTGAGTTCGTTGCTGAGGGAGACGAGTTCATTTTCGTCGTAGATGACGCGAGGCGTGATCAGAATGACCAGTTCGGTCTTTTCCTTCGACACGCTGGTCGAGCCGAACAAGGCCCCGAGAAAGGGGATTTTACCGAGCATGGGCACGCGGCTGCTGGAATAGATAGTGGTTTCCGACATGATGCCCCCGATGGCGATCGTGTCGCCGTCGGCGATGGTGACCTGAGTGCTGACGCGGCGGCGATCGATACTGGGCGACTGGATGGGGCCGCTGGGTGGCAGAGGCGAACTGACTTCCTGATCGATGAGCAGGGTCACGATGCCGGAGGCGTTGACCCGGGCGGTAATGTCCAGCGAGATGCCGGTCTGGACGTTCGCCACCGTGTTTGCGAATAGGGAGCTGCCGCCCGCCTGCGTGCCGGCGGCGATGGCCTGCGAGGCGAGTGTGGGGATGGTCGTGCCCACGGTGATGGAGGCGGGGATATTGTCGGTGGCGATGATCGACGGGGCGGAGAGGATTTTCGTGCGACCTTCGGACTGACTCGCGTCCAGGATGACGGCCAGTTCGCGTGTGGCGCCGACTAGGGCGCCGATCGAGAGGCCGACATTGCCGACGGAGTTGAATCCGCCGGTGAGCTTTCTGGTCGCCAGGCTGCTGTTGCCCTTCTGGTTTAGCACGGCGGAAACCCCGCTGGAGAAGATGCCCGTCAAGGCAACTTCGTAGATCTTGGCGTCAATCAGAACCTGGCGGGGAGGAAGGTCGAGCTGCTGAAGTGTCTTTCGAATAATTTCCCACTCTTGCTGGGTCGACTGAATGAGGATGACGTTATTCACGATATCCGGGACGATACGAATGGCGCCGGCGCCGTATGGGTCGGCGCCCAGCGCGGCGGCTTGTTGCTGGCCCAGCGTCTCGCCCGTCTGGTCGGCGCCTGTCGCCGGAACAGCCTGGCCGGCTGGGGGGACTCCAATGGCGGGAGCGGGCATTATGCCCAAGGGCAGCCGGATCACTCCGCCACCGCCTCCATAACCGCCGCCAAAACCGCCATAGCCACCGCCACCAAAGCCACCGCCGCCTAAGCGGCCGCCGCCAAGTCCGCGCCCTCCGAAGCCCTGACCGCCTAAACCTCTGCCGCCACCAAAGCCGCCACCACCGTAGCCACCGCCACCGTAACCGCCGCCACCGTAACCGCCGCCACCGCCACCGTAACCGCCATAGCCGCCGCCACCGTAACCGCCGCCGTATCCGCCGTAGCCACCGCCGTATCCGCCGGCCCGGTAAAGTGAAAGCAGGGTCTGGGCCAGTTGGGGCGCGAAGCCGTACTGCACGCGATAGACGAAGGTTTGCACGCCTCCGACCGATGTGGGCTGATCGAGTTTTTCGATCCACTCGGCAACGTCACCGAATACCGACGCCGTGCCGCTGACGACGAGGATGGAACTGATGCGCTGGATCGGCAGGAACTGAATAGCCGAAGAGTTTTCGGCGAGCGAAAGCGCCCCAAAGATGCGGGACAACTCGGTGGCCAGGGTGCTGGCAAGGCTGTTCTTTACCTTGAAAAGCCTCATCCTCTGGCGCGCCATTTCCTCTGTGTCGAGCAGAGCAATGAGTTCCATGGTGCGCTTCATGTTGCGGCTGTTATCGAGCAGGATCAGCATGTTCGCCTGGCCGATGACATGGCTGACCGCGCCCCGGCCCAGAAAAGGGTCGAGAACCGCCTGGATATCTGTCGCCGTGGAATAGCGAAAACGCAGTACGTTGAGAATCATCCGTTCGTCGTCGGGAAGGTTCTCGATCTGATCGAGTTGCGGGGAGATCGGCAGGCGGGGGATTTCGCCCGAAGGTGAGATATGATAGAGGTTGCCTATCTTCACCGCGGCGGCGCCATGCATGCGGAGAATGGTCTCAAGCAGCGGGAAAAGATCGTCGGAGCCGAGCGTTCCGTAGGTATTGATCGATACGGATCCGGTCTGGATCGCGGGATCGAGGATATAGTTGATGCCGAGCTCGCGGGCGATGAGGTCGATGACTTCGAGCAGGTCGGCATCGCGCAGGTTCCGAAACGAGATCCGTCCGCTGGAGGAGCGCGGGGGCTGAGGGGGCTGCACCTGCGGCGCCGGGGCTGCCGCCGCGGCCGGTGGAGGAGTCTGCGCGGGCGCTGGAGCGGCGGGCTGGGGTGCTGGGTCGTCGTTCTGTGCCGCCGGCTGAGGGGAGTCGGCGGCCTGGGGCGGTGCGTCGGCCGGTGGCTGCTGGGCCGCGGCCAGGACCGGCAGCAGGATCCACAGGAATAAAAGCAGGAATGAAAGTCTTTGCATGGCGTTCCTTGCTGGCATCTTCATTACATTGTTGCGGCACTTCTTGGCGATGCTCATTTGCGGGATGCTCATTTTCGGGGCTGCTGCTTGACTGGCGTGACGGCCGGAGGGGTCTTCTTGGCGCTTGGCTGTTGAGGGTGCGCGGCTCGCGGCTGCCGCGGGGCTGGGGCGGTCGCGGAGCCTTCGGATTTCCATTCACGGTAGGCGTCGAGCAGTTCCCGCTCCTTGCCGGACAATTCGCTGAGCTTGCGGGTCCAGACGCGCTTGCCGAACGGTGTTCCACGCCTGAAAGTGACCGAGTCGCCGTGTTCTTCGATCTCAAAGAGATGAACGCTCTCGGCGATGGAGCGCTCACGGGGACCATCGCCGCGCACGACGATTTTCTTGGAACTGAAAGGCGTGCCGACCAGACGGATTTTTTCACCCGCGGACTCGTTCGGCTCGGCCGAGGAAGTGGCCGAACTCTTCTGTTCGCTGCTCTTGGACTGCTCAGAGGTCGCAGGGGATTGCGCGGCGCAGCAGAGCGCGATGGCGATGAGGCACGAACAAATACGGTTGATTTGCGTCATTTGGCTTTCTCCCACCAGGTGTAGGTTCCGAACGGGGATCCGCGGGCGCGTTTTACCAGGCCCTTATAGGTCGTGCCGGCCGGGGATTTATCCTTTGGATCCGCCTTGTACTTGCCCGCGCCCGCCGACTTGCCGATGTTGTACGGCCCTCCGAGGCCCGGCGGCTTTTTCGCGGGCTTGGGCGCCTCGGATGCTTTCCGCACCTTGATGGCAACCTTGGCCGGGGCGCTCCGGGGCCTGGCTCGCGGTGGTGGGGCTTTGGCGTCGCCGCCGACCAGTTCGTGAGGGTCGGCTTTGATGGTCTGCCCATTCCAGCCCAGCAAGATCTTTTCGCCCTCGGTTCCAAGAAAGACGAAATCGCCGACCGATTCTCCGGTTTCCACCGGCGTGGCCGGCGTGGCGGCGTCGGGAGCCATCAGCGCCACCAGGTTGCTGCCCAGCTCCATAATGCCGACGAGTTTGGGCAGAGCGGGGCGCTGCAATGGCGCGGGCTCGGAGGGCGCCTCGACTTCGATGACCGGGTTGCGATCCCGGGAAAACAACAGCCGCCCGGCGATGGGCAAGTGATCGGCGGCCAGCACTCTCGAACGCTCGCGCCCAGCAGTGAACTGGGGTACTTCTTTCGGTTCTTGACCGGGTGTCAGGATCTGGTAGCGTTCCCCGGCCGCGACGATCTGGCGGCGTAACTCGAAAGCGCCGGCGACGACCAAGACCAGCAAGACAAGATTGACGAGCAGGAGCCGGCTATATTTCATCCCCGACCTCCGGTGGAAAATTGTTTCACCAGTTCGGGTGTTCGGGACACGGGAAGATAGCCGCTGAAGGTAAGTTCGACGCCAATCCTCTTGGTCTCGCCCCGCGCGGGCGAAATCTTAATTTCCCTGGTCGAGAGCAGCACATCGGCATTTGCGATGTCGCTCATCAGGTTCACGAAACTCTCAACCGCGCACGTGAACTGGACGATCAGAGGCACCTGAGCGTAGTCTTCGCCCTCGCGCTGTACTCTCCCAAAACGGGTTGCCTTCATCTGGATGCCGGCTCCACTCATGAGCCGTCCAGCGATTTCTCGCATCTCGGCCTGCGCCAGCGCGGCGGTTTCCGAGGTGAGGAGCTTGGTTTCGAGCACTTGTCGCGCTTTCTCGACGGTCTCGAATTCGCCGTCGAGCAGAGGTTTCTGGCGGATGGTCACCTGAGCCAGCTTGAGCAGGTCTTCCTCGCGGCGGATTTCCGATGCCGAGACCGCCGCTCCGGTTGCCGAAGGCAGCACGAAATCGAACTGCAGCAAAAGGAAGCCAGCGACGGCCACACCCAAACCCAGCAACGCGCGGCGGTCACGCTCGGAGATCGGCATTAGGGGGCCTCCTGAGCGGCGGGCGCGGCGGTATCCGCCGTTTGTGGCGAGGGCGTGCCGACAACGGACGCTTGACGCTCGGCCGGTGTCTGGCGGCCCGCGGGCTGTTGCCCCAAGTCGGCCGCTGGAGTTTGAGCGATCTCCCCCACACCTGGAGTTTCGGCTGGTTCGGCTGGCGAGGGCGGAGCCGCGGGTGGAGCTTCGGCTGGCGAGGGCGCTGTATCCGCGGGTGCTTCGTCGCCGGATTCTCGGCGACGGGCGACAATTTGAAAGCGCTGTCCGGAGTCGATCTCGCGCAAGGAGGTGGCGAAGGCGGCCTCGGTCAAATAGCGTGATTCGCTGAGCCGGCCGAGCAAGGGGGCGGCGGATGCGGCCTCGCCGATGATTTCCACTCCCTCATCATTGAGTGTCAACTGAGTAAGCCAGGCGGTATCGGGAATGAGGTTCGAGAGTTCGGAGAGAATCTTCAAGTCGAATTCGGTGCGCTGACCGAGGGATTGCAACAGTTCGATACGCTGCCGGGATTTCATTGTTTGCGTCTTGATTTCGGCGGCCCGATCGACGATGGCGTTTAAGCTTTCGCGTTTGGCTTGCAGGGCGCGGAGATAGCGGCCGTCCTGAATCACCGGGCGCACGGCGAAGCCCACCAGCAGCAGCGCGAGCAGCGCCGCCAGAGCGGCGGCCGGCGCGTACATCCAGCGCGAGTTGGCGCGGCGACGGGATTTGGGCAGCAGATTGGCGCGCCAGCCCAGACGCGGGCAGGCAGCTTCGAGAGCAACTGCCAGCGCGGTGGCGTCGCGTCGCGGGTCCAAGCCGCCGGGCGCGGCCAGCGGCGCCGGGAGAATTTCGCTGATCGAGCGAGGTTCGAAAGCCGTGCCGGGGCCCGCCGCCGGCGTCTCGGCGCTCTCGCCGGATTCGTCTTCGGAGGGTGAGCCGCAAACCGCCAGAGCCGCCTGCTGGTCACCTTCCAATCGAAGATCGGCCACGGCGAGCTGCAAGGCGCGCAAGGCCGATAGCGACGAAAGATCGAACTCGGCGCTGAAGAACGGGCGGTTGCTGCTTTCGCCGTAGATTTCGAGTTTGCCGTCATGGAAATCGGTGATCAGGAACGGCACGGGCGGAGTATCCCATCGCACGCGGATTCCTGTGTAGAAGGCCGCGGCGGCGACGCTGAACGAAGCCGCCGCGATGCCGGCGGCCTCAAACATTTCGGCGTAAGCGTCGACTTTCGCCCGCTCGGCGATGACGACGGCCACCGGAACCTCGGCGCCTTCTTCCCCGGGCGAGGCGAGGGCGGCGTGGGCATGGTAGACCTCGTCCTCGCCGAACGGGTGCAGGGAGTCCATCTGAAGTTCGATCGCCGCGGCCAGGTCCTTGCCCGAGACCGGCGGCAGTTGGAGCTGCCGAAGGATCACTTCGCCGCGAGGGAGAGCAATCGTCGCGGCCAGATGGGAAAGGCCGAGTTCCTTGAGGAACGCGTTGTATTCAGCGCCCCATTCCTGGGGCAGGCGTTCACGAAAGCCGCGGATGGTCTTGCAACCAAGTACGGTAACGCCCGCGGGACGGGATTTGAGCACCACGGCCAGCAGGTCGTTGCCGCGGATTTCCAGGCCGCAGCCGGTTTCGAATCGAAGCAGTCGTTGGATCGCGCTCATCTAAAACTCGGTATCGTACCAGCGTATGACTTGCACTTCGCGCCGCACGCGCCGCACCAGCACTCCCACCGAACGGCGCGTTCGGCCGTTCGCCAGAAGCGCGCGCGCCCAGAGGGTATATCCGGTCGCCGCACCGCCGGTGGTCACCCGGATCGCCCCCTTGTCTTCCCGCTGACGAGTGGAAAACTCAGCCAGTCCGAACTCACCGCGCTCAATGGGCCGGTGCGCTCGGGTCTCGAGGATGCTCTGGATCATCGCGACCGGCAATCCGGCGGCGCGCAGCAGCGCGGGAGAGGCATAGTTCACATCCACCGAATTCGACCCCAAGGGCGAGAAATGGTGATAGAGGCCGCCGACACGATTCCATTTTCCCAGTTCGTCCCGGCGATAAGCACCGAAGAGGATCTCGGGCGTCACGCCGGGCAGCAACAGCAATTCTTCCAGATGATTAAAAGACGCACGGGGCCGGGATAAAGACGAGTCGTCGTCGGAATTCTCCGAGCCCCCAGGATCGAGAATCTCTCTCCGCGAGCGCTGCCGGGCCGCCACGATGCGCGCGGCCGTGATGGACGCGAAGGCGTCGCCGAGTCCGCTGGCGGTCATGACGCGGGCGAGCGCCCGGGCCGAGGCGTTATTCAAGTTCAATTTGCCGCTTTCGCCGATGATCTCCACCTCGACCTCGCCCATCGGAAACGAGAACCGCATCCAACGCTGCCCCGGCCGGTAGCCGGTCATTGAGGTGTTGCCGGAGGGGTGGCGCAGACGCAGCAGGGCCCGTTCGATGCCGCCCCGAGCCAAGAAATACGCCCGGGTCGACTCGACGTGCAGCGCCGCCCGGTCGAATTCGGTGCGCACGGTGCGGGCCAGCGTGAACGCCATCGCCGAGAGGGCGATGGAGAGCCAGAGCACGCCGAGCAGAGCGCTGCCGCGCCGGTTGGGACGTTCCGACAAGGTCATCCGCGGCGCCTCCTTGATGCTCCGGGGCGGGGGGGCTTGGCCAGCACCGGCGCGGTAATCGCAACCGGTCGCAAACGCGTTTGCCCCTCTTTGGGCACAACCTCGATCGAGATCGCTTCGGGGTAGCGGCCGGTTTCGGTCCATTCGGGAACCCAGACGGTGGGCTCACCGCGGCCTTGCGGCTGTAGCAGGTAGCGGAAGCGGCACTGTGCAAGCTGGTCGGCAAGGATTCGCGAAGACGGCCGGGGCCGGATCGGGCGGAAGCGCAACCGGCGGCGTCCGCTGAGAGGATCTTGCCCGACTCCCTCGATCAGGCGTCCGGCGCTGAGAGGGCCTGTATAAGGTGACTGGTTCAGCAGAATGCGCAGACCGTCTTTCGAGGGGCTAACCTGAAGCTC
Source organism: Bryobacterales bacterium (assembly GCA_965238045.1). GTDB lineage: Bacteria > Acidobacteriota > Terriglobia > Bryobacterales > UBA6623 > CBDEGU01. Next base: position 391,876 of record CBDEGU010000011.1, read on the forward strand.
GGTGATTTGCAGGCCGCCGCGGATACCGCGGGTGATCGAATAGGAGCTGACGAAACGCATCGAGCCACGCTCGCCTTGAAAGAACGGGAAACGCTGGCCGCCGGTCGAGACGCCCCGGGGGATTTCCGCTTCGATCGGTACGATGGCGGCGAGCGTGGCGTGGAGAATCGAGTTGGCGGTCGCGATGCGGCGGTCGAGCATCAGGCGTTCGCGCGTGCTCTGCCACGAACTGGCGCCGACATGAAAGGCCGTGAAGATTCCGCCAGCTAGCAAGGCCAGCAACGTCACCGCCACGAGCACTTCGATCAGGGTTAGACCCGCTTGCCGGTTGCGGCCTCGGGCGCCGTTCGGCTCCGGGATTCGGCTTTCCGGGTCTGGCATGGCGGATGTGTGCATCGCGGTGCTCATCTAACGCTGGCCTCTAGGGCAGCCGATCTCGCAGGGCCTCGTATCCCCCTTGCATGGCGAGCGTTCGGTAGCCGTCGAAGTCGAGGCTTCGGCGGCGCTCGTTTTCGATCCACCAGATGGTCAGGCGGATTTGCACGATGAGGTCGCCCGCGCCGCCGGGCGAGGCGGACTCCAAGGGGGAAACCTGGGCCTGCCAGCCCGAATCGCGGTCGAACGTGCCGCCGAGACCCTGACCGAGAGGCAGTGGATGGACGGCGAGCAGCTCGTTCATCTTGCCTCGCGCCAGCATGGCGGCGTGGTCGTAGCGGCTGACTTGGGCGGCATTCGAGAGAGAAACCGTGACCAGCGTGAGCAGGCCGACAATGGCGATACCGAGAATCGCGGTGGCGACGATCAGTTCCAGCAGCGTGAAGCCGCCCCGCCGGCCGCGGCGGAAGTCGCCGGCTGAGCAGGCTGGATGCTGTTTATTCTTCATTCCCGCTCCAGACCCTGGGGACGCCGGTCAGGATGTTGATCTCGAGACCGGCGCGGCTGCCTTGCTGGGAGCCCATGACCATACGGAACGCCGGGGAAGGCGCGGCCGGATAGAGCATGAAGCGGGTTATCTGCTTGGGCAATACAATCTCGATGCGGCTGGGCAGAGTGAGACGGTCGCGCCAAGCGCCGTCGACGCTGGCGGCTTCGAGGCTGCGCTGCTCGGGCAGAATACTGAGCTGTACGGGGCTCTGCCGGCGGTCGGCCTGGTTGCGGGCCGTATTGAAGAACGCCGCCACGTCGTCGACCGAAGTCCGCAGGCGAATGCCGTCCAGTCCGGTGGTCAAGCTCGGGAAAACGATCGCCAGCATCAGAGAGATGATCGACATCGCGACCAGCATTTCGATGAGCGTAATTCCCTGGCGATTGGTGAAGATGCGGCGATTCATGAAAATCCATCCCGCTGTGCCAACAACATCCACCGCTGAGCCATCGTCCCTCCGCCCGGGCAACGGCAAGCGCATGGTGAGGCAGCCTATTCGGCCGCTTGCAATGACCGCCAGCTCATGATGTCGGCACCCTGTCCCTCGCCGCCCGCCTCTCCGTCGGACCCATAGGAGAGCACGTCGGGATCGAGGCCGTGCTCGCCCGGATACTTATAGACGTAGTGGTGCTTCCAGGGGTCAAGAGGCAAATCCTGCGACAGAAAAGGCCGCAGCGCCTGGAGACCCTCGTCCTCGGTTGGGAAGCGCCCGTGCTCGATATTAAATCGCTGCAAGGCCGCCGAGAAACTGTCGATTTGGGTTTTGGCCGCAACCCTGCGGGCTTGGTCGACGGCCGGCGTCAGGTTTTGATACGCGACGGCGGAGAATAGCGCGATGATCGTAATCACCACGAGCATTTCGATCAGAGTGATACCAGCGCGCCGGCTTCGTTTTGCCGTGTGTTTCTCGATGGTTTTCATGATCACAACCCCACTTGGTTAATGCTGGTGATCGCCAGCATAATACTTAGGATCATAGCTCCCACGACGACTCCCATGAAAAGAATAACCATGGGTTCAAAGAGCGCCGTAAAGCGCTTGATCGACTCACGCGTTTCGCGGTCATAGATGTCCGCCATTCGTTCGAACATGCGGTCGAGATGTCCGGTCTCTTCCCCGACCGCGAGCAGATGTCCGGCGAGCGGGGGGAAGATGGCGGCCTTGCGCAGAGGCGCGGCGATGCCTTCGCCGCGCTTGACGCCTCGGGCGACGGCGTCGAGTCCGCCCGAGAGCACGCGATTGGCGAGAATGCCGCGGGAAATGTTGATGGACTGCACGAGCGGCACGCCGTTGGCTACCAGAGTACTCATCGCGCGGGCGAAGCGAGCCGTATCGGCTTTGCGGAGAGCCTGGCCCAGGAGCGGAACGCGGAGCTGCAAGCGGTCCCAGCGGAGCCGTCCAGCGGGAGTCTTGACGTGGGAGCGCAAGGCGGCCGCGCCGGCGATCAGCAGTACGAACACCGGCAGGGCGAGCCATCCCACGATGTCGCTCACCGTCATCAGTATCTGCATCGGCAGCGGCACCGCAATCGAGGACTGCGTAAAGGCTTCGGCGAAACGGGGGACGACGAATCGCAGCAGCACGAAGATCGATCCGGCGCCGACCCCGATCAGCAGCGCGGGATAGGTCAGCGACGAGACGATATAGCCACGCAGCTCATCGCGCTCCCGCTCAAACTTCGCCAGCCGATCCATGACCACCGCCAGGCTGCCACTCACTTCGCCCGCGCGAATCATGCTGGCGTAGAGTTCGGAAAAATAGTCGGGATGAGCCGCCAGGCTTTCGGCGAACGATTTTCCGGAGCGGATCGAGCGCAGTACTTCGCCGACAACCGACTGGAATTCCTTACGCCCGGTGAGTTCCGAGACGATCGAAAGCGAGCGGTCCAGAGGCACCCCGGCATTGAGAAGGGTGGCCGTCTCTTGGGTGAAGTGGAACACGTCGCGCAGGCGTCCCGAGCGGAATTTCGGCAGCCGCAGAGACAGCCCGGCGGGTTTGGAAGCGCCGACGTAGACGGGCGTAAGGCCCTGACCGCGCAACTGGTGAGTCGCTGCCCGGGCGTCGTCGCCCGACACCGTTCCGGTGAGGACTTTGCCGTCCGAGGCTAGCGCGCGGTAGAAGAAGGTGGACATGGCCGGCGGGGGTGTCGTGTGTCAGGTGATTCGTTCTCGTTTCGAGTGTCTATCGTTCGGCTCTGTTCGGCGCGGTGTTTTGTAGTTTTGTTTCCAAGGATCGCTCTAGCAGCTCTGGTTTCGTGAAACACGAGACACGTCCTAGAACTCCTGCGTCACCCGCACGACCTCTTCCACCGTCGTCACTCCAGTCTCGATCTTGTTCCAGCCGTCTTCACGAAGGGGCCGCATGTTATTGCGCCGGGCGGCTTGGGCTAGCACCGAGGCGTCGTTGTTCTGCATGATCAGGTGACGCAACTCCTCATTGAGTTCCATCATTTCGAAGATGCCGATGCGGCCCGTGTAGCCGGTGAACGAGCAGGCCTCGCAACCGGCGCCGCGCCAGGACCGGATCGAGCGGCCCTGGGGTGTATCGACCATCTCGTGCTCTTGCTTGCAGTGCGCACAGATCTTTCGGACCAGCCGCTGAGCGAGCACGGCGACCAGCGACGAGGTGATGAGATAGTTTTCCACGCCCATGTCGGTCAGGCGAGTGATCGCGCTTGGCGCGTCGTTGGTGTGCAGCGTCGAGTAGACGAAATGTCCGGTCAGCGCCGAGCGAACGGCGATGTCGGCCGTCTCGCGGTCGCGGATCTCGCCAATCATGATGATGTCGGGATCTTGGCGCACGATGTGCCGCAACCCGGCGGCGAAGGTGAGTCCGATCTGAGGATTGACGTGAATCTGATTGATGCCGTCCATCTGATATTCGACGGGGTCTTCGATGGTAATGATTTTCTTGCCGGGTTCGTTGATGAGACTCAGCGCCGAATAGAGAGTCGTCGATTTGCCGCTGCCGGTTGGGCCGGTGACGAGAAAGATGCCGTGGGGCATGGCGGTGAAATGCTCCATCCGCGAAAGCATCTGTGAGTCGAAGCCAAGCTTCGTCAAATCGTAGAAGTCGCCCGCGCCGCGGTCGAGCAGGCGCATGACGAGGCTTTCTCCGTAGAGGGTCGGCAGAGTCGAGATGCGCAGGTCGACATCGTGGCCGATGACCTTGATCCTGATGCGTCCGTCCTGGGGGAGGCGCCGCTCGGCGATGTTGAGCTTGGCCATCAATTTGATGCGCGAGGTCACCGCGGCGCGAAGTTCTCTCGGCGGCGGATCTTGAGGCCGCAGTACGCCGTCCACGCGAAACCGGATCCGAAACTCCTTCTCGAAAGGTTCGAGGTGAATATCGCTCGATCGCTGATCGAGCGCCTGCGCGATCATGGCGTTGACCAGGCGAATGACCGGCGCTTCACTGGCCATGTCGCGGAGGTGTTCGATCTGCGCCGCGTCGTCGCTGTCGGCGCCGCTCAGGTCGCCCTCGCCGTCGGGTTCCGGCTCGCCAAAATATTTGTCGATCGAGTCGAGGACGTCATGCTCGGAAGCCAGCACGGCCTTGACCTGGAGGCCGCTAAAGTTGCGAAGCATCGAGAGCGTCTCGAAGTCCAGCGGATCGCTCATCGCGACGGTCAGCGTCGAATCGTCCTGCTCAATCGGCAGGAAACAGAACTGGCGCATGTAGCGCGGCGTGATACGGTCCACCTCGGGGACGACGGGCGGGAACTCGGCGGCCGAGCGGAGCGGCACCTGGAGCTGCTCGGCGAGCGTGACGAGCACGTCGCGCGGGGCGACGAAGCCGAGATCGATCAGTATTTTGCCGAGCTTGTCCCCCCGCTCGCGCTGCAACTCGAGCGCCTGCTCCAGGCCGGTGGCGTCGAGCAGCCCTTTGGAAACGAGCATTTCGCCCAGGCGGGTGGGCATCAATCTTGTCTCTCGGTTTCTTTCATGCGATAGTACGTTTCCTTGCATGGCAGGGGCGGCGAGCCGGACTGCGGCCACGGGCTGCTAGAAGTAGTTCACCTCAAGCTGTTTCTTGAGCCCGGCCAGATCCAGCCGTCCGGCGCGATGGTCGGCCAGCGTCTTTCTTCGGGCCTGCATGACCAGTTGCGAGGGCAGCCCGCTGAGATCTTCCCAGGCGAAATGAAACAACGACACGACCAGAGCGATCCTCTCGCCGGCGGGCACGACGGTCAGTTTGCCGCCCTCTTCGAGGAGAATCGCGCGCGCGCGAAGCTCCAGGTCTTCGAGCCGCTGGCGCTTGCGCATGTTGAGTTGCTGCTTTTCTTTGTCGCTGATCCTCGGCCGAAACGGTCCGATATTGGGTACCGGCGCGAGCGCGACTTCCAGACTAAATACCACGCCGAAGCCGTCGATGTAGCCGCCTCGCGTCACGCCCACTAGACCCATGCGATTGGGGTTGCCGAAGTCGAGGAAACGCGCGTCGATCGCAAGCTCGGATTTCACGATCTGCTCGCGGACCCTTTCCCTTGTTTCCGGTTTCTTGGTTTCCGGCTGTTGCGCGGCGGAAACCAGAGTTCCGAGCAGAACCAGACTGAGAGCGCGGGCGATGCTCGTCACCGCCGTGCTCGTCACCGCGGCCCCCAGGCGGCGACGTCCGCGCTCGCGCTTCGATAGATCGGTTCCATCCTGGAACTCAACATCCGCCAGCTTTGCATGTAGTCTTCTTGCAAGCTCAGCAGCGCCGCGTTGCGCAAATCAGCCTCCTGTTTTTCATGTTCGGCGAGAGCGAGCACCAGAGCCTCTCTCTGCTGCTGGTCGTAGCGGCCGGCGACTTGCTCGACGACGCCCCGAACCTGCTCGATCGTCAGCGCCGCCACGGCGGCAGACTCGGAACTCGGCGGCGCCTGCGAGGCAAACGTGAGCTGCCATCCAGTCTCGGATACCGCAAACGTTGGCTGAGCGAGGCGCAATCCGCCAAAAACCGCCAGGACGAGAGCCGCCGAACCGAAGGCCAGTTGGGGCGCGGCTTCCCATAATCGCAGCCAGAAGCGGCGTGCGGGCGAGGGTTCGAAAATCTTATCCGAGACAAATCCGATGCGTCGCGGCACTTCCTCGTCCGGGAGACTGAGCAGCGTTTGGTGGGTGAGCTTCAGGCGCTCGAGTTCTTCCCGCGCCTCGGCCGAATGCGCCAAGAAGCGTTCGACCTCGGCCCGCTGGCCGGGCGTCAGCTCATCGAGCAGATAGTCCCGCAAGTCATGCGGCAGTTCCGACATATTCACACCTCCCAGCCCTATTTCGGCCAGCCCTATTTCGGCCAGCTCTGTCGCGGCTCATCCTGCCGGCCGATCCACCGGAGCCAGCGTCTCCTTGAGCACCTCGAAGGCGCTATAGAGCCGTGACTTCACCGTCGAAGCCGGACAGCCGAGAATCTCGGCAATCTCGTGGAACTTGAAACCCTGATAGACCTTCAGCAGCACGACTTGGCGCTGATCGTCGCTGAGGCCATCCAGGGCCTTCGCGACCGCCAAGCTCAGCTCGATCGGATAAATCCGCGCGCCAGCCACGACGACAGGCGCGGCTTCGGCGAGTTCCGGCACCTCTTCATCCGAGGTGAACTTCTTGCGGCGAAACATCGAGATGCTCTCGTTATGCGCTATCCGAAACAGCCAGCGCGGAAAACGCTCCACGTCGTCGAGCTTGCCGAGATTCCGGTAGACCTTCAGAAAAGTGTCCTGGCACAGATCCAGGGCATCTTCGCGATGCCGCACCGTTCGCAACAGATAGTTGTAGACACGCTTTTCCCAGCGCGATACGAGGATGTTGAAAGCCTCGACATCGCCTCTGCGGGCCCGCGGAATCAGGTCACGATCTTCGACTTCCCGAAAGATCAAGTTCGGCTCCGTACACTAGAGAGACGCCAGAGGTGGCGAAAAAGTCGAGAGGGCCGGCGCTTGCATGCGGGTCTCGAGCGACCGCCGATGAGATGGCGGGAACGCGCCAGACCGCGGAACCGGCGAGGGAGCAGACCCGCCTCGGGGGATGTCCCACCACCGCCGTGATCTCCTGTGCGAATTGTAACACGAAGTTACACATGCAAGTATTGTGTTTTCAGCAACTTGAAACTTCGTCGCTGTTTTTCTTCACGAAGTGACGAAAAAAACGCGCGCTCATCCGTCTAATACAGTGAGCGAAAAAGGCAACATAGATAGCTGCCAGTTGCTTCTTCTTGCAAACTACAAGAGATCGGTGGCGCGGGAGGTCGGCCCGCGCCACTGTTGTTTTTAGGGCTCTTTTCCCCGCTCGTTGACACTCCGCCGTGGAACCGATACGCTGCCTTAGATGGGCGTCGCCGAGCGGATTCCTGGTTCACATTTCGTCCGTATCCTCCTGCGAAACCGCAGTTTGATCTACCAACTGGTGCGGCGGGATTTCCAGATGCGCTATGTCGGTTCCATGGCCGGCTGGCTCTGGAGCCTGATTCATCCGCTGGTTCTGCTCGGTGTCTATACGTTCGTCTTTGTCTACGCCTTCGGCATCAAACTGCCGCCGGAGGAGGTGACCCAGAACTATCCGCTGTTTCTGTTCGCGGGCATGCTGCCGTGGATGCTGTTTTCTGAGTCGCTGCAGCGTTCGGCCTCGGCGCTGCCCGAGTATTCCAATCTGATCAAGAAAAGCGTCTTTCCCGCCGAAGTGGTGCCGCTGACGATTTTCCTGTCGAACTTGATTAGTCATTTCCTGGCCGTGGCGCTGATGCTGGTGGCCACGGCAATCTGGCTGGGACAGGTGAGCTGGACGGTGATCATGCTGCCGTTCTATTTGCTGATCCTGGGGCTGCTGACAGTGGGGCTGTCGTGGATTGCCGCCGGGCTGCACGTGTATCTGCGGGACACGGCGCAGATTCTCAGCGTCGTCCTGACGGCCTGGTTCTGGCTGACGCCGATTTTCCTGTACGAAGAAATCCTGCGAGACAAGTTCGACGGCCGGCTGGCGTTTCTGCTGGTGGTCAATCCGATGGCCTACATGGTGCGGTTCTACCGCTCGACGCTGCTGGGCAATGAAATCTCACCCTGGCCGGACCTGCTGCTGATGGGGCTGGTCGGCGCCCTGACGTTTGTGGCCGGCGGGTTATTCTTCCGCCGTATGAAGCGCGGCTTCGCCGATGTGCTCTAGAGAACCGTTGCGGGTCCAGCCCTTGGATGGCCCCGCGGAATCCGATAAAGCGCGCCCGGTCCGCGATGCGGGCATTGACCCGCCCCGCGCGGGAAACTAGAATCAGGACGTAGCCGGTCGCCTCGGGCCTCGCGGGCCAGTTCGTTTCGCGGGGAGTTCGTGCCGGCTTTGTTGCGGCGGACCTATGACTCGACAGCCTCGATCCAGATTCGTTGTTCGGCTTCTAGCCTCGCTGGTTGGGCTTTTCTGCGCCGCGAGCGGCCTGGCCGAGCCCCCGGAACTGACCGAGCTCTGGCCGCCGGGCGGACAGCGCGGGACGGCTCTCAAATTGAGGATCCGAGGCACTGGTTTCGGCGAGGAGGCGAAGGTCCGCTCCAGCGTCCCGGCGTCGTTTACTCCTCTGTCGCCCGATTCCGAGGGCAGCGGGAAGGAGCGGGAGCTACTGTTCTTGGTCGAGCTCGGGGCCGAAGCCGAACCCGGTGTCTATCCCTTGCGGATCGAAACCGAGGGCGGAATTTCCAATATCCTTCTTTTCAGCGTGAGTCCCTTCGCCGAAACCGTCGAACGGGAAACGACCGCCGGCAAGGAGGAAGCCGTCAACGATCATCCCAAGCAGGCTCAGTGGATTGAGACGCCGGTGGTGGTCAACGGCACGCTTGGCGGCGGCGACCGGGACGTTTACCGCCTGCGCGCCAAGGCGGGGGAAAAGCTGGTCTTCGAGGTGGAGGCCCGGCGCGCCGGTTCGGCCATCGATCCGGTGATGCGCGTTCTCGACATGGCGGGCCGGGTATTGGCCCGCAACAACGACGCGCCTTCGATCGGCGTCGACTCGCGCTGTGAGGTAACGTTTCCGCGAGATGGCGATTATTTTGTCGAGCTGCACGACGCCCGTTTCAGCGACCAGGACCAGAATTTCTATCGTCTGAAGATTGGCCGGTTTGCCTACGCCGAGACGATGTTTCCGCTCGGCTGGCAGCGGGGGCGCGAGATCGAGGTGGAGCTTGGGGGCGGAAATCTGGCGGAACCGGCAAAGGTCCGGCCCGAGGCCGGTCCTGCCGGCGAGAGGGCCCATACCACCCTGCTGCGCATTCCGGGTGCGCCGGGCAGTCTGCCGCTGCCGTTTCAACTCGGTGATGGTCCCGAGAGGATCGAACCGCGGCGCGATTCCCCGCAAGGTACTGTCGCGATCGAGCCCGGCACGGTGATGAACGGCCGCATCGCCGGCCCCGGCGAGAGGGACCGCTACCGGCTGGCGGTCGAGCCTGGCGAGGAGTGGTTCATCGAGCTGCGGAGCGGGGAGCTGGGAACGTCGCGGCTTTACGGCGTACTCTCGGTCCATGATCCCGGCGGCAAGCTGCTCGGTGTCGGCGGATACGAAGTGGGCCCGGATGACCCGAATCGCGTGGGTTCAACCTATCGCACGAACACCTATCCGTCGGTTGCGCTGAAGGCGCCCGAGGGAACGGGCGAGTTGCTGATCGAAGTCGCGGACCTGCTTGAGCGCGGTGGTCTGGGATTCGGCTACCGGCTGAGCGCCCGGCGGCATGCGCCGGACTTCTTGCTGACCATTGATACGCCTTACCTCAACATCCCTCTGAAAGGCAGCGCCGTGGTGACGGTGACGGCGGAGCGGCGGGGATTCTGGGGGCCGATCCAGCTGAGTATTCCCAACGCGCCGGACGACCTGATCGTCGAAGGCGGTTATATTCTCGCCGAGTCGGACACGCGGCGTATCCGCCGAAAGTTTCAGCAGGGGATTCTCACGATTACGCCCAAACCCGGCGCGCGGCGGCGGGCGTGGAACCTTGCAGTGCAAGGGGAAGGAGAAACCGGGGATGGCGGAGTACTTCGGCGCCGCGCGCGAGGCTCGGGCCTGGTGACCGAGGTCGCGGGACGAAATCAGAGACCGCTGACCGCGCAGTGGCTCAATCTGGAGCTGCCCGCCGTTACCACGCCCGCGCAGCCGGCGATTGTCGAAGTTCTCACGCCTCGCTATGTTCGTATGATTCCGGGCATGGAGCACGAGATCCGCTGGAGCGTCGCGGCACGGCAGAGCGGCGCCGAGCTGCCGAAACGAGTGCGCATCGTTGGAAACACGGGCGGGCAGGTGACCATCAAGGATCCCAAAGAGGACCGCAAAGCAGGCAGCGGCAAGCTGCTGGTGCGAACCACCGAGCGCACAACGGTGACCATGCTCGACTTCGCTCTCTCGGCGAAGGTGACGATCGACGGCCGTACCGAGACGCTTTTCTCCCCGGCGGTGCGGCTGGATCTGGTGCAGGGCTATTCGGTTCATCCAGAAACCGGCGTTACGCTACTGCGGCCCGGCGGGCGGGCGGTGCTCGCGGGCAGGCTGGAGCGCGAGCCGGACTTCCTCTCGCCGATTCATCTGAGCGCGGAGGGTCTTCCCGCGGGCGTCGAGTGCGAGGCGACGGAGCTGGCTGCCGGCGAAAATCATTTCCGTCTGGCTTGCCGCGCGGAGACTTCGGCCGAACCCGGGGCCTATGAAATCGACCTGGTCTCTCGCTCGACGCTCTCAGGACCCAGAGACACGAAAGTTCCCTACAAGATTGCTCCGGTGCGCACACGGCTGGAGATTTCCGGCGACGCCGCCCCAGGCCGGCGCGCCGAGCGGTAGCCCGCATTTCTCACCACCTGACGCCCGAAGCCCGCGATAGGCCCGCCATTACTTCGTTGCGCTTGCTCGCCGTGCTCGACGTACAGTCAAGTACGCTTGCGCTCGTCAAGCGGCGCGCGCCTCGTACTGACGGGCCTCTCGCGCACTTCGCATCGCCACGTGGTGAGAAAAGCGGGCTAGCGGTCTCGGCCGCCCAAGGCTGGGCAGCCACTCCGAAAGGGTATAGGGGCGGGGTATGGCTCGGTTGTGCGGTGGCGGGTTCGCCGGGCTTTGGCGGGGGCTGTGCGCCGGGATCTGTTTACGAAGGAAGGGCGATCGGGCTTAATTAGGAGGTGTTCCCGGCGTGAGCCTTGACTTCATCCTCGTCGTAGTAGTCCACCTTGTGAAGAGGCATGACAACGCTTGAGAGCAGGTTCAGCAGGTGGCCCCCGATGCGCTTGTAGTAGCGTACGCCCAGGACGAGAGCGGTGATTTTGCCGGCGTCGTAGTCGAGCCGGGCGATGCGGGCAAGCAGACCATCGGCGCGGCGGGCCACGTCCTTGCCTTGGGCGATGAGGACCAGCGCCCGCTCGCGATCGGATTGGACGAAGACCTCCGCCGCGGCCCGGAAGGAGTTCTCGATCGTGGCGCGCATCTCTCGCAGTTCCGCGACGACCTCGTCCTCGGGCAATTCGCCGACGTAAATATCGACCACCTCACTGAGATTTTTGGTGTAGTCGCCAATGCGCTCGACGTCTTTGACCAGGCTCATCAGCAGGAGGCAATAGGGCAGGTTTGGCGTGTTGGCGCGGACCGAGAGATGGGCGACGACGTGTTTGCGGATCGAGCGTTCCAGCACGTTCACTTCCACGTCGGACTCATAGAGTTTGGCGCGTTCTTCGGGCGTCACCGGCTTACGGAAGTAGATATCTCCGGCGGTGAGCGTCATTTCACAGGTCAATTTCAGCATCCGGGAAAAGTCCTCGGCGATCTTCGCCAGCGGGTTATCGGATCGAAAGATCTGTAGCAGTTCGTGAAGCATGAGAACCTCCCTATTGTAACCACCGATTGAGAAATGCGAAGGCGGCCGGTAAAGCATAGAACATAATCAAGATATAGAGTATCGCCCATCTTCTCGAACGTACGGCGAACTCGGCGAAGCGCCTGGCCAGCATCAGCGGAATGCGCCGGGTGGCCCTGAGCGGATAGACCATGACCGTTCCGGTCAGGTTGAACAGGAGATGGACCAGGGCGATGGCGACGCCCATGCTCGCGTTGCCGCCCGAGACGGCCATCGAAGCGAGCAAGGCCGTGACGGTGGTTCCGATGTTCGCCCCCAGGGTAATGGGAAACGCTTGCTCGAGGGTGATGAGTCCCGCGCCGGCCAGTGGCACCAGGAGCGAAGTGGTGATCGAACTCGACTGAACCATTACGGTCATGATCATGCCGACCAGCAAGGAGAGCATGGCGCTGTGGCCCAGGAATCGCGTGATGTAAACCTCAATGCGGGTCTGCATGGCCGAGCGCATGACCTTCACCAGAAGAAACAAGGCCACGAAAATCAGGGCCACGCTGAGGATCGCGACAATGGCGCCCTGGATCTGATTGGAGTCCGACAGCGATTTACCGGCTGCGATCAGCGGTTCGACGCCGGCCTTGATGGCGGCCTTGAGGGGACTTTTGAACTTGACGCCGCCCACTCCCGAGAGCAACGCGGCGAGCGTCATGGCGGTGCTCTGCAAGTAGCCGGTCATCAATTCGAGCGGGAGCAGGACGGCGACGGTAATGAAGTTGAAAAAGTCGTGACAAGTAGCTACGGCGAAGGCGCGCCCGAACTCCCCGCGGCGTCCGATGTGGACCAGCGAAACGGCCGTATTCGTCACGGTGGTTCCGATATTAGTCCCCATGATCATGGGGATGGCGTTGGCGATCGGCAGCGGGTTTTCCGGGGCCGCCACCAGGCCGACGATGATCGCGGTGCTTACCGAGGAACTCTGCACCAGGGTCGTGCCGAGAATTCCGACCATCAGCGCGATGAAGGGGTTTTCGGTGGCCGCGAAAAATGAATCGAGCAGGTCGCGGCCCAGCAACTTGAAGCTGGCGCCGAGGCCGCTCACACCCAAGAGAAAGATGAACAGCAGGGAAAGAACCGCCAGGAGCTTGACGAAGACTTGCGTTCCGCCGGTGGCGTCATATCGTTGCATGGATTTTCGGAGTTGTTCCTGGTCTGGGCGCGATCACGCCTGCCCGGAAGAGCCGGTGGATCGATTCGAATAGGAACATCACTGGCTCTTCAGAGGGCGTCTTGGGTCAGCACCGGGAGGAGTTCGAAGACTTCGGGAATCGCCGGCGGTTTCTCTTCGTTGCCGGGCAATGGGCTCTCGAGGAACCGCTGATCCAGCAGCCGGGAGGTATCGACATTCTTCATCGCCGAGAGGATATTTTCGAGTACGTGGGGGTTATGCTGTTTCGCGCTTTCGAGAAAATCCCGAATTTGCCGCCTCACCGTACCCGTCCGGAACGAACATACACAGGGCGTGATGGGGATGCCCCGCTGCTGGGCGTAGCCGGAGGTGATTTCCTCCGAGACGTAAACCAGCGGCCGAATCAGCCGGAAATCTTTCGACCGGGAGTAGGTCAGCGACGGCAGGGCGCTGAGCCGTCCGGTGTAGAGCGTGTTGCGGATTAGAGCTTCGCAAAAGTCATCCAGCGTGTGGCCGAGAGCTACGACATTCGCGCCTAGTTCCGAGGCGATCTCATAGACGGCCCGCCGCCGGTAGCGGCTGCAAAGGTCGCAGCCGTGATCGGGCTGGTCTTCGATCAACTGGAAGGAGGGCTCATCCCGGTAGCAGGTCCACTCGACGCCGCGGGACTGCATGTACTCGGCCAGCGGCTCGATCGGGCGCAGAAACTTACCCTGCTCCACGGTAAAGGCCGATACCTGGAAGCGCACCGGCGACTTGCGTTGCAGCGCGAGCAGGGCGTCGAGCAGCGCGAGAGAATCCTTGCCGCCCGATACGCCCACGGCAATATGGTCGCCCTCGCGAACCATGTTATAGTCGTGGATCGCTTTCCCGGTGCGTCGGAGCAAAACCTTCTGATAGTCCATGGGGTTCCCGCTAGGTGAGGGCGGCGGGCAGCGAGTGGATTGCGATTCTGGTGGATGGCTGACGCATCGGATCTGCGCTCATTATATCGCGGACGCGGCCCTTTCTCTGTTAAGAGTTGGTTACAATATCGCAGCGGCGTGTGTCGCGGGCAGGGATTGCCGACGGCAAGGCGCCGATGCACACAGGACGTCAAAAAAACGGTGGGTGACCCCGGCGGGAAGGTTTCCTGCTTCCTCTGCTGATTCCTGGAGAACATGATCACGATGAGACGAACTGTATTTCTGCTTTTCTCGGTGCTGGTCTTCTCGGTGCTGTCGCGGGCGTAGTCCTACGATTTGCTGCTCAAGGGCGGACATGTCATCGATCCGGCCAACGGCATCGACAAGGTGATGGATGTCGCGGTGACCGGCTCGAAGATCGCGGCGGTGGCTGCTGGGATTCCAGCCGCGAAGGCCGAGAAAGTCGTCGATGTAAGCGGCCTCTACGTTACGCCCGGTCTGGTCGACATTCACGTTCACGTCTATGCCGGAACAGGCATGAAGGGCGCCTATTCGGGCGACAACAGCGTCTATCCCGACGGTTTCACCTTTCGGAGCGGTGTCACAACGGTCGTTGATGTCGGCAGTTCGGGCTGGCGCAACTTCCCGGACTTCAAACAGAGAGTCATCGACCGGGCCAAGACGCGCGTGCTTGCGATGCTCAACATCGTGGGCCTGGGCATGGGCGGCGGCGAGATCGAACAAGACCTCGATGATATGGACGCGGCGGCAACAGCGAAGATGGCCAAGCAGCACCGGGAGACGATCGTGGGCGTGAAGACGGCTCACTACGAGGGTCCCGAGTGGATCCCGGTCGACCGCGCCGTCCAAGCCGGCAAGGCGGCCGGCATTCCGGTGATGGTGGATTTCGGCATCTTTCGCGCCGAGCGACCGCATTCCGAGCTTGTGCTCGAGCACCTTCGTCCCGGCGATATGTACACGCACACTTATCTGGACCGCGTGCCGATGCTGGATGAGAACGGCAAGGTGCGTGCTTATCTATTTGAAGCGCAGAAGCGCGGTGTGAAATTCGACGTTGGTCATGGAGGCGGCAGTTTCTGGTGGCGGCAAGCTGTGCCGGCGGTTCGGCAGGGGTTCATCGCCGATTCGATCTCGACCGACTTGCACATCGGCAGCATGAATACGGGCATGAAAGAGATGGCCAACGTGATGTCAAAATTCATCAATCTGGGCATCTCCTTAGAGGACGTGGTCAAGATGTCTACATCGAGCCCGGCGAGCCAGATACAGCGGCCCGATTTGGGAAACCTTAGCATCGGCTCCGGCGCCGACATCGCGGCCTTCCGCATGGATACGGGCGACTACGGATTTCTCGACGTCAAAAATGCCCTCTTCCAGGGGACGAAACGGCTCGTTGGCGAGCTGACCCTGCGCGACGGCAAAGTGGTGTGGGATCTGAACGGCCGCGCCGGCACGCCATGGAAGGAGCCAGGGAAGGAATAGACTACGTCATAAAAAAAATCATTCTCTTCTCGGTCGTCACAACTCTCGGGGCTCTAGAGTCCGTGCTCGGCGCGCAAATTCGCTATGACCTGGTGCTCAAGGGCGGCCATGTCATCGATCCGAAGAACGGGATCGACCAGCCGATGGATGTCGCGGTCGCCGAGGGCAAGATCGCCCGCGTCGCTGAGAACATTCCCGCCGCCGAGGCGAAAAAAGTCATTGATGTGAAGGGGCTCTACGTGACGCCGGGGCTGATTGACTTGCACGTCCATGTCTACACCGGCACGGGCAACCGGCGATCCTACACGGGCGACAACAGCGTCTATCCTGACGGCTTCACGTTCCGCAGCGGGGTAACGACGGTGGTGGACGTGGGCAGTTCAGGCTGGCGAAATTTCGAGGACTTCAAGGACCGCGTCATCGACCGCTCGAAAACTCGCGTCCTGGCGATGCTCAACGTAGCAGGCGCCGGAATGGCCGGCGGAGACGCCGAACATACGACGTCGGACATGGAACCCAAGGAGATGGCGCGCATGGCGAAGAAGTATCCCGAGACGATTGTCGGGATCA
The DNA here is from genome assembly GCA_965238045.1 of Bryobacterales bacterium. Lineage (GTDB taxonomy): Bacteria > Acidobacteriota > Terriglobia > Bryobacterales > UBA6623 > CBDEGU01. The sequence goes on from CBDEGU010000011.1 coordinate 407,730, forward strand.
AGTCGGCGCACTACCGCCATCGGGACTGGACCTCGATCGAACGCGCGGTCGAGGCCGGCAATCTCGCCGATATCCCCGTGATGGTGGACTTCGGCAGTAACTACCCGGAATCCCGGCCGCTCGCCGAACTGCTGAACAAGAAGTTGCGGCCTGGCGACATCTACACGCATATGTATTCCGGATTGCGCGGTGAACTCGATCTGCGGACGAACAAGGTTAACCCAGGGATGATCGCGGCCCGCAAGCGCGGCGTGTTCTTCGACGTCGGCCATGGGGGCGGAAGTTTTTTCTGGTGGGTCGCGGTGCCGGCGATCGAGCAAGGCTTCGTGCCCGATTCGATTTCGACCGATCTGCACATCGGCAGCATGAACGGCGGCATGAAAGACATGCTCAACGTTGTCTCGAAGCTGTTAAACCTCGGCGTGCCGCTGCCGGATGTGATCAAGATGTCCACCTGGAACCCGGCGAACCAGATCAAGCGACCCGACCTCGGCCACCTCAGTGTTGGGGCCGTCGCCGATCTCGCCGTCATCCGGCAGGACCAGGGATTTTTTGGGTTTCTCGACTCCCGCCGCGTCCGCTATACCGGGACGAAACTGCTTACGGCCGAACTCACCTTGAGAGACGGCAAAGTCGTATGGGATCTCAACGGCCGGGCGGGTGAAGACTACCGCCAAATGTACAAGGACAAACTCAAGAACCGAACCGAGGACTAGCAGCCCGTGGCGGGAATCCGGCTGGCCGCGAAAAAAGTGAGAGTGCGCGAGGGGAAAATTCTTGATAGTGTCACGTGTTTCCAATTCACTGACATACGGCTGACCGAAGGAATAATCTCATGAAATCCATATTGCGTTTTTCTGTACTTCTGATGCTGGTTTGCGGAATCGTCCGCGCCGATGCCCTCTATGATCTGCTGCTCAAGGGCGGGCACGTGATCGACCCGAAGAACAAGATCAACCGCGTGATGGATGTCGCGATCCGCGGCGACAAGATCGCCCGCGTGGCGCCTAACATCGATCCGCTCACGGCCCGCCGCACGGTGGATGCCTCGGGATTTTATGTGACGCCGGGGCTGATCGATATCCATGTGCATGTTTACGCCGGCACGGGAATGCGCCGAGCCTACTCGGGCGACAATAGCGTCTACCCGGATGGTTTCACGTTTCGCAGTGGCGTGACGACGGTTGTCGACGTGGGCAGTTCGGGCTGGCGGAATTTCCCCGATTTCAAAGACCGCGTCATCGACCGGTCGAGAACACGCGTGCTGGCGATGCTCAACATCGTGGGCAAGGGCATGGGCGGTGGTCCGATCGAGCAGAACACCGAAGATATGGACGGAGCCGCGACCGCCAAGGTCGCCAAGCAATACCCGGATACGATCGTCGGCATCAAAACGGCGCACTACCGGGCGCCGAACTGGATCGCGGTCGACCAGGCGGTCAAGGCGGGCGCCGAGGCCGGCATCCCCGTGATGGTGGACTTTGGGGCCTTTACCAGCGAGCGGCCATTCGAGGAGCTGGTCACCAAGCGGCTGCGGCCCGGCGACATGTACACGCACATGTACTTGCGGTCGGTGCCGATGTTCGACGAGCGTGGCAAACTGCGGCCCTATCTCCACGAAGCCCGCAAGCGCGGCGTAAAATTTGACATCGGGCATGGCGGCGGCGCTTTCAGCTGGCATCAGGCCGTGCCGGCGATCGAACAGGGCTGGATTCCCGATTCGATATCGACCGATCTCCACATCAGCAGCATGAACCGCGGCATGAAGAGCATGACCAACGTGATGTCGAAGATCCTCAATCAAGGGGTCTCGCTTTATGACGTCGTTGCAATGTCGACGCATCATCCGGCGATGCAGATCCAGCGCCCCGACCTGGGTCATTTGAGCGTCGGCGCCGGAGCCGACGTGACGATGCTGCGCGTGGATCGGGGAACGTTTGGTTTTCTCGACGTGGGCAATGCCCGCTTTACCGGAGACAAGCTGCTGGTCGCGGAAATGACGATTAGCGGCGGAGCGGTCGCCTGGGACCTGAACGGACGCGCCGCCGAGGACTGGAAGTCTTATTACGAGCGAACATTGCGCTCGCGCAGAGGCCGTGGCCGCTTCCGGCGCGGAGGGGGCGGACGGACCGGCGGGGCGGCGCGAGGTCCTCGCCGCTGAAGCGGCCGGAGCCAGATCCAGCGACCCGAGCTGGGGAACCTTCGCATTGGGGTCAGCGCCGATATCGCGGGCTTCCGCATGGACACGGGCGACCACGGATTTCTCGACGTCCAGAATGACCGCTTCCAGGGGGCGAAACGACTCGTTGGCGAGCTGACCCTGCGCGACGGCAAGGTGGTGTGGGATCTGAACGGCTGCGCCGGCGCACCATGGAAGGAGTAGGGAGCGTCATGAAAAAGATCATTCTCTTTGCTGGTGACCGCGGGTCTTGCCGGTTCGTGGAGGCCCTTGGATTGCGAGGTTTCTGCCGGACCGTACGGCTTCGGTGGAGGATGTCCGATAGTCCGTAGGAAGTAGCGACTCTCCTTTTTGAAAGAACAAAACACTCACTCCGAGCCTAACGGCTCGGAACGGAGAGTCGCTACTTCCTACGGACTATCGGACATCCTCCGTCAGCCCTTCGCGTCAAGCAGTGTCACGTCACACCGCAACCTAATCACGCACGCCTTCCAGCGTCCCGCTAGCCCGCGGCCCAACGAGCACTCAGTTGCTAGCGCGCGCTTCCCGGCGATGCAGCCGGTTGCAGCATGAAATGCAGTGTGCTGATGTCATCGGAACCGACTGTGAGACTACGCTCGGCGGCGGCCAAATCTTCCAATTCGACCCGTATCAGATACCGTCCCGGCGCGAGGCGCAGCATCGCATTCGTCTTGCTTCCGGACCGCCGGCCGTTGATGAAGATCTCGGCTCCCGAGGGTCTGCTGCTCACCATCACCGCGGCGCTGAGGGCGCTCAGCTCAAAGCGCAGGGCAAGCGGCTCGGAATCGGCGTTAAACGTCTGACGTCTGGCTTCGTATCCTATCCGCGAGCCGACGGCGGTATGAGGACCCGGTGGAAGGGCCAGCTCACACGGCGTCATGCATGCCCACTGAGAATCGCCGTCCACAACGATCCGCGCCCGGACCGGGCTGCTGCTGAACGAGATCATCGTTGCCGGCGGCGATGCCCCGGATATCTCGTTATCAGAGGTCCGCCCGGCGGCGGACGAAGATGACCCGCTGCTGGAAGCATCCGCGCCGGTATCGGGCATCGGCGGCGGATTCTGTTCCGGCGTGGAAATCTCTTCGCCAGTTAGGGAAGCGGCGCCGGCCCGGGCGGCATCCGTCTCGGCGGGCTGTTGCTCCGCCGCAACGAGCAGCTCCTCGTTGCGGCTCGATGCAACCAGTGCGCCCGTGGTGACCGAAGGAGCAGGAGAATCCTGTTTGGCCACTTGCTCCAGCTTCTCCATTGCCGGAGAAATTGCCGGGGAAATCTCCGGAGAAGCGCTTGCTTCGCCCGGAGCGGGCGGAGGGTGGAGGATATCGGAGACCACGATCCGCAACAGGGCGACTGGATCATCCAAGAGCCACGGGTGCACAGCGAGCACGGCCCCGCAGAAGCCCAGTACCAGAAAGAGCCCGCGCCAGGTCCAGCGGCGCAGGCGATCGGAAACAAACGGCTTCCTCGCCACCGGAGTTTCGGGTTCCGGCGCCGAGTCCTCGAAGCTTAGCGCCGCGGTTCGCGAAACCAGCGGAGGCAGCTTGGGCGGAGTGGAAGCGGACCGAGACAACGGCGCCTCCACCGCTGTTTTCTCAATCTCTTCCGGGGACTTGCTCTCTGAAGCTGGAGTTTTCGAGCGCCGTGGTTCGGCGACGAGAGTCGCCTCGTCAGCCGAGCCGGCCGGCAAGGCCGCTAAACCGGCGATGGACCGGGCCTGAGGAAGAGCAAGGTCTTTGACAGGAAGAGCGGCTGAGCGGAACGTCTCGGAGAAAGCCGTGCAATTCTCAAATCGATCGGCCGGATCTTTGGCCAGCCCCTTGAGGACCACCTCTCCCAGCTCGGCGGGCAGCTCAGGGTTCAAGACGCTTGGAGGGGAGGGCTCTTCGGAAATGATTTTGAAAATCAGCGCCGTCAGACTGTTGGCGGTGAAAGGTTTCCGGCCGGTAAGCAACTCGTAGCTGATCACGCCGAGGGCGAACTCATCGGCCCGGCCATCAAGGCTCTCGCCGCGCACCTGCTCGGGAGCCATGTAGCTGGGCGTGCCGAGAACCGTACCGGTCTGGGTTAATTGCGACGAGGCGATGCGGGCGATGCCAAAGTCGGTGATTTTTGCATCGCCATCGGGCGTGACGATGATGTTGCTGGGCTTGATATCGCGATGAATAATTCCCTTACCATGAGCGTAGTCCAGGGCGCCCGCCATCTGACGGGCGAGCCGAACGACGAAGTCCACATCGCCGGCTTCGCCCGAATCCATCAGTAAATCAAGAGTCCGGCCCTCGACATACTCCATCGTGATGTAGGCAATGCCGCCTTCCTCGGCAATATCGTAGATAGTGACGATGCCGGGGTGAGAAAGCCGGCCGGCGGACTGCGCCTCCCGAAAGAGGCGTGCCTTAAGCGCCTGCGTCTCGTTCGGGGCGGCCTTATCGGCGAGTTTGATGGTCTTGATGGCTACGTCTCGGCCAATGCGGGGATCATGAGCCCGATAGACGATGCCCATCGCCCCGCGACCCAACTCGGCGATGATTTGGTAACGACCGATGGTTTCCATTCGCGGCGGCCCTGGCAGTCCGTGCCGAACGTGCGGTGTGGGGGAAAGCAGTCCAATTTCGCGCCGGAAAGCCGCAATGCGTTGTCGATTCTAAGAATGCGCAAAGCAAGGTGAGAGCCCCGGAAAGGGTGGTTTGTAAATTCGCCACACGCTCGCGGACCCTCTAACTATAGCACGAGGTGCGTAGCGCAAAGCCCCTGGCTGACACGGCACGGGAGCCTTCTTCATTCAGGATTCGCGACCGGAATCTCGGCTACTTTCTTTTCGAGCTTGGCGGTCTTCTTCCGCGCGTCCTTGCTCTTCTTGCCGCCGGGTTCAAGAGCGAGAAACTTTCGATAGGCATCGAGGGCTTCTTGGTGCTGCTTGAGCTTTTCGCGGGCGCGGCCCAGATGCCAGTAGGCCTCGGTGAAGCCCGGGTCCCAGAGCGTCGCCTCGAGATAACGAGCCGCGGCCGCCCGCTGATTGCCCTTGCGGCCATAGTGTTTCCCTATCTTGAGTTCTTTCCGGGCCTGGATCGGATTGAAGACATAGCGGGTCGCGGCCATGCGATCTTCATCCTCGTCCTCCATGTTGGGCGGCAGTTCAAGCGGATTCTTGTCGCGCTGCTTGAGCTGGCCATCGGCCCGCGGGAAAGGAGCCGCCAGAAGCAACGACATCAGGGGCAGAAGCAGAACCCTCATGGTCCGAGTATATGACGTCACCGGCCCGCCAGGGGTCGCAAACGGGGCGTTGGCAACAAGCGCGAGGGACGCGTGCGACGCAGGCAGCCGCTGGGTGAATGTCTTGCGCGCGCGTTATGAGCGCAGCTCTCTAACCGCGGACTCGAGCGCCGACGCGTAAACGGCAAAATCAGTGCCATAGGAGATCAAGTTGTATCCGTAACTCATCCATTCCCGGGCCTGCTCCTGGCTGCTCGGCTGAATGCCCGCGGCCAGGCCGTTGCGTTTGGCGGCCTCGGCGACCTTTTTCAAAGCGCTGATGAAACGCTCATCACCGAATTCAGCGACGATTCCCATCGACTGCGAAATGTCGAAATGGCCGACCCAGAGCACGTCGATGCCCGGTACCGAGGCGATGGCGTCAAGATTGTCGAGCGCCTCGGTGCTTTCGATCTGACAGATCACCAGATTGTCGCGGTTTGCCGCGGCCATGTATTCGCGGGGATTCGGCCGAACGAAGTCATTGTGCGCCAATCCCAGCCCCAGCCCGCGATCTCCCTCGGGAGCATAGCGGACCGCATCGACGACCTGCTTGGCTTGTTCCGGCGTCTTGACATTGGGCACCATCACGCCCTTGGCGCCGGCGTCCATCACACGGGCGATGAAGTCGTAGTCGCTTGAGGGCACGCGCACGAACGGCGTGACCGGCGTGGCTTTGTACCAGGACAGTAGGTCGTTCACTTGTCCGAAATCAAAACCGCTATGCTCCATATCGATCAAGACGAAGTCAAGATCGGCGCGCTGGGTAATCTTCGCCATGCCGCGGGTGGCGAACTCCATCAGCATGTGGCCGATGGGCGCCTTGCCTTCGGCAAGCAAGCGGCGGACGCGGTTGGGTTTCATGTTCTATTCCTCCAGTCAAGTTTCGCCCGCAGTCCGGGGCGATCCGCGACCCCCGGATTGGCCAGGTAGCGCGGCGCTTGGCCTTGATACACAGCAAATACATTCTGACAGGCGTGCAAGCTGTTGTCTCGAATACACTCCTCGGTCCAGGCCACCGAGTGCGGAGCCAGCAGCACGTTGTCGAGCTGGAAGAGCGGGTTGTCCGGGTCGGGCGGCTCCTGTTCGAGGACGTCAAGCGCGGCCCCGGCGATGCGTCGCTCGCGCAGTACCTCGATCAGTGCTTTCTCGTCGACGATCGGGCCGCGCGCGGTGTTGATCAGATAGGCGTTGGGCTTCATGAGCGCCAACTGCTCGGCGCCGATCAAATGACGCGTCTGGTCGCTCAAGAAGGTGTTGACGGCCACGAAATCACTTTCTCGCATCAGCCTGCCGAGATCCACCAGCTCGACGCCTAGTTCCGCCGCTCGCTCTTTCGAAACGAAAGGGTCGTAGCCAAGCAGTTTGCCAAATCCAATCCCCTTGGCCATGCGAAACATCTCACCGGCGATGCTCCCGACGCCGACCGAGCCCAGCGTGCGGCCCTCGATGCAAACGCTGTTGCAATCCAGATCATCGCGCCAGCGGCCCTCGCGCACACGCCGGTCCATCGCCCGAAGATCTTTCGCCAGCGAGAAGATCATGGCAAGGATACCCTCGGCCACCGGGCGCCGCACGGCCAGCGGCGTGAGCGCGACCAGCACGTCGGCCGCGGTGCTCGCGGCCGTATCGATGCGGTCATAGCCCACGCCCCAGCGCGCCAGGCACGAGAGCCGTTTCAGGCTCCTGAAGCTCTCGGCCGGAAAAGCATACCCGAAGACGATGATCGCGTCGTACTGATCGATCACCTCCGGGTCGCCGACACCGTCGCTGGCGGGCATCAATTCGTATTCGATATCGGGATGGGGATCAAAGATCTTCTTCAACGCGGGCCCCATCAATTCATCTGTTTTCGGACCCCACTCTGGAGTAATCGCAATTCGATATTTCTCACTGGAAGACATGATAGAAACCTTGACGCTCGCCGATGGGCGAACTCATTCTTTCGCGCTGGCGGTGAAACCCGGCGGTGAAACACCAGCGCGCCGGGGCGGTGCGCATACCGCCGAGCGACCCGCCACGGCCAAGGAGCTATGGCCAACAGTGAGCTCCCCCGGCCCGGCTACCGGTTCGCTAACTGTTCCATTTGTATACCCTGCTCAACGAGCATGACCGGGATGCCGTCCTCTATCCGGTAGACCGTTTCGTCGTCCTCGGTAATCAGACCTTCTTGCAGTGGCTCCTCCACCGCGCTGCCGTCGTAATACTTCACGCCGCCTTGCGCGATGCGTTCATTCAAGCTTGCAAGCTGATGGTCGGGCAGAACCTGGACGACTACCTTCGTACGAGGGCAGCAGAGAATGCTCAATAGATCTTCGCTAATCGGCATGGGGCCTCCGCCGGGACAACGAAGACCATGACGCCATCCTCGTCATGCCCGGCTTGCGTTCGCGGCAGAGTCTAGGCTCGCAGCGTCCGGACTCAGAGTAACTGGAACACTCTATCCTAGCGAAGGCCGAGGCTCATTGGGGTACGGCTCGCATGGGGAACGGCTCGCGACGCGCGCGGCCGCCAGACAAAATCATTTCCGCCGCGAACTGCCGTAAGACCCGAGCTGCCGTAACAACAGTGCCGGCTCTCCTTTTACTTCCTCCCGCCTCCATCAAACACCTCCCAAAACAACTTCCGGGTCTCCGTTTGCACCCCACCAAGAAACGCCGCCAGAGATTCCTTGCCGGGCTTGATCATGCTCCAGCGTCCCACCAGTTCCTTCACAATTTGCTGCTGCGAGCGCGAGGACGGAATCTTGCCCAGCGAGTGCCCGGAAAGCATTCGCATCGCGTGGTCGAGGGAACGGTAGAAAACCGCCGTGCGGTGCAGCTTGTCCGCTTGTTCGTCGCTTAGATGGCCGCCGGCATGAATGACACGGATGCGCTCGGGAGTGTTGAGCGACTCGAAAAACCGGTACGCCTCGCGAAGACGAAGATACATCAAGATGAAGTCAATGTCGTAGTAGCCGCCGCTGCCGGACTTTATCGGCCGCGAGGCGCCTTGCTCGTTCTCGATCCGCTGCCGCATGGCGGTCAGCAGTTGGGAGAGATCGCCGCTCCTGCCATATCGGCGCCAGTCCGTGTCTTGGAGCTTGCTCAGGAACCGGGTGCCGCTTTCGATGTCGCCGGCCACGGCGCGGGCCTTCATGTAAGCGATTGCCTCCCAGGCTTCCGCCTTGCCGTCCAGATAGGATTCGTACTGAGCTTCGGTTTGCACCAATTCGCCGTCTCGCCCCATCGGCCGCAGACGCGCATCCACGGCGAAGATGATCCCCTCGCGCGTGTAGCTGGACGTAATCTCAATCAGACGTTCGGCGACCTGTGTCCAGCGCCGACGCTCGCCCGCCGCCGGCGCCGGAAGGACGAAGACCAGGTCGGCGTCCGAGCCCAGATCAAACTCTCGCGGGCCCAGCCGTCCAAGCGCAATGACGTGCATTCGCGCCCGAGGGCTGTCCGGTAATGCTCCGCCGAACACATCCTCCGCCGCAAAGCGGTACGCGGCCCGAATGACCCAATCCGCCAGACGGCTCGTGCGGTCGAGCGTGTGGAAGATTCCTTGGCGCAAGTGAATCCCGGCGCCAAGAATCCTCAGCATTTCGTGGCGGTAGAAGCGCCGCAGCCAGGCGGATTTTTCGTCCAGCCCGCCGGGTGTCTCGAGCACCTGGCGGACTTCCGGGCGGTCGTCCCACGATGTCGTCGTTGGCCCAACGTCCCCAATACCGCCGTCCCCAGCACGGGTGCCCTCAGTAAGGGTATCCTCGAAGCTTCCGCCGGGGGCGTCTCCATCTTCCGATGGCTCGACGATCGCCTTCAAATGACGGATGTCTTTCGGGTGGCGGATCAGATGTTCGGCCAGGTACGGGCTGTGTTCCATCAGATCACCCACGCACTCGAGAAGCTCCTGCGATTTCTCGAATTCCCCCAGTAGGGCGGGGTTCGAGATCAGTTTATTAAGCAGATGCTCGAAATACTTCGTCCCCCAGCGCATGGGAAGCTGCCGAATGGCGGCCGCTAGGTTCGGCGACTGCCGCTCGATGTGTCTTAACTGGACCTGCCAACTGTGTTCGGCCGCCGGCCGCTGGTCGAGTTCTTCCACGGTCGCCGTGCTAGCTTCCGCCACCACGAAAGCCGCTAGTTTCGCGATGGGCTTTTGCGCGTAAACGACCCGGTCATAAATCTCGCTCACTCGTTTCAAATGTCTGTGGATCCGCTGAACCAAGTCCACTGGTCTGGAGCCGGACGGCGCCGGGTGTTGCATTTTGGCGGCCAGCAGCCGCAAGGCTTCATCCTCCTCGGGCAGCGTGTGCGTCTGCCGATTCTCGTCGAGCTGAAGTCTGTGCTCCAGCGCCCGCAGATATTGATAGGCGGCACTGAGCCGCGCGAAGTCCGGCATCGAAAGATAGCCCTTATCGCGAAGCCGGTGCAGCGCGAACAATGTGCCGCCGCTGCGCACCCAGGGGTCGCGCCCGCCATAGAGCCGCTGAAGGCATTGCACCAGGAATTCGATGTCGCGAATACCGCCGCGCGCAAGCTTGACGTTCGTTCCCGGCCGGCCGCGCCGATGAAGTTTCTCCTGAATGCGGTCTCGCGTTTCCGACACCCGTTCGATGGTCGAAAAGTCCGTTGTCGTCTGATAAATGAGCGGCTCGATCAGTTTGAGAAACAGCCTGCCCAGCCGCCGCGACCCGGCCACGGGACGAGCCTTGATCAGCATCTGAAGTTCCCAGTCCCTGGCTCGCTGATGGTAATACTCGGCGGCGCTTCCCACCGTTCGCACCACGTCGCCCATCCTGCCATCGGGCCGCAGGCGCAGATCCACGCGATAGCAGCTTCCCTCCGGCGTCATTCGCGAAAGCAGATTCGTGAATTGATTCGCCAGCTGTGCGGCGAATTCCGCATTCGAAATACGAATCGGCCCGCTTGTCTGGCCCTCGCCGGTGTAGAGAAAGATGAGATCGATGTCGGAGCTGTAGTTCAGCTCGCGTCCGCCCAGCTTTCCGAGCGCTAGCACGACGAACTGACACTCAATGGGACCACTGTCCGCCTCGGCAAGCGGACGCCCAAAACGACTCACCAGTCCTTGCTGGACGTACTCCTGAGCACCCCGCAGGAGTGCGTCCGCGAGATTCGACAGCTCCTCGGTCACCTCGGCGAGGGTGGCGATTCCCAGCAGGTCGCGCAACGCGATGCGAAGCACATGCATGCGCTTGAAGCGGGCCAGCGTCGTAGCCGCATTTTCGCTTTTTTCTGACAGCCCGAGCCAGCCGAGTTCGGATCGCAACTCATCGCGCGGCAACACGCGGTAGATCCTTTCCGCGTCGAGCGCCCAGCCCAGCAACTGGGGATGCCGTATCAGCGCCTCGGTAAGATAGCGGCTTTGCGAGAAAATCGCGATCGCCGCGCCCAGCATGCTTGCCGGGTGGAACAACTCTTCGGCCGGCTGCCCGGCCTCGCCGAGAAACCGGTCGAGCCCGCTCAGAGCCGCGTCTGGGTTCGGCGACTGGCGCAGGAACAGTTTGAGAATGCTGAGTCCGCCGGGAGGGAGCATCGGCTCCACCCGGTTCAGGTTTTGCTTCGCCTGGCGCTCATCACGAAACGGGAGCAGATCGTCCCCCGGAAGATACTCCTCCATAGCCCTTCAAGATACCCCCTTGAAGGTACCCCCTGAAAGTACCGCAGCACCGGCATGCCCGAGCGGCCAATGCCTGATCCATTCGCCCGAGCGGTTGCGCTGTCCGTAACGCTACAATCGGAGCAGGAAGCGAGATCCCGTCATTTGAGCCCCCGGCCGAAAGGCGTCTGTGGGCTGGCTCTCGCAGTAAAGGCTCGTGGAAGTACGCTGGAGTCGGTGGATGCCGGCCTTGTTTGAGCCTCTTGGAAAAGCGCCACGGTGGAGGTGGAATGGAATAGAATCCGTTCACCCTCGCCCTGGTTCGCTCGCGAACGCGGCTCTTTCTCGGCGCGATTCGTTCTCCCTGCACGAAGCGGCCGATGACCGCAAACCCACAACCTTCTTTTCTCGCCAGCTAGCGGCCGAGAAAAGGAGGCCACGACCGGGCCGCGGCCCGGCCCCCCTTCTACCACGGGCGCTTGGCGTAACCTGCGATGGACACAGAACATTGGCGGCATGCGATTCGTAACTGGCAATCACGGCTCGCGATTGCGGTGGCTGGATTTCTTCTCTTTGAAACACTGAGCGGGTTGGCGATCTTTCTGCTCCCGTTCAGCGTTTCCAATCAAGTGAACGTCATCGTGCATACGGTTGTGGGAATGATCTTCCTGATCCCCTGCGGCTGGTATCTCATCCGGCATTTTCTCGAGTACCGGCGGAACAACTTGAGCCACATCGTTGTGATGGGTTATCTGGGAACAGCCGCGATACTGGTGTGCCTTGTCTCGGGCGTGGTTTTGACGATCCAGGCTGTGTTTGGCTCCCGCATTAGCTACGGCTGGGACCTGGTTCACATCGTCAGCACTTTCGCAACGATGGTCTTCGTCTTGTTCCACATCGTCCCTCTCGTCATCCGCGACAGGCGACAGCAAGACCGTGTGCCGCAAACGCTGCTGGCGGCGGTCGGCGCTTATGGCAAGGCGACAGCATGGTTCACCGTTGCCTGCGCGGGTGTCATCGCGATCGGCTGGCTGGCCTACCGGCCCCCTTCGTTTCAGACGGAATTTCCCGAGGACTACAGCCTGAAATATGGGCTGGATCGTCCCTTCGCGCCGAGCCTGGCTCGCACCGAGAATTCAGGTCCGATGGATTCGCGCCTGCTATCGGGATCGGAGACTTGCGGTACTGCCGGTTGCCACACCGAGATCGTCGAGGAATGGAAAGTCAGCTCCCACCGCTGGGCCGCCATGGACGCCGGATTCCAGAAGATCCAGGGCAATATGGCTCAGCAGAATGGACCGGAATCGACTCGTTATTGCGGCGGCTGCCATGACCCGATCTCGCTATTTTCAGGAACCAAGAATCTCTTCATCGACGATGCCGAATTGACCTCGCTCGTCGGATACCAGGACGGTATCGCTTGTCTGGTTTGCCATTCGGTTCGGGAAGTAGATGTAAAAGGAAACGCCAACTACGTGGTGGCCGCGCCGGCCCGCTACCTCTTTGAGATCGAGTACGCCGAGAGTCCCAGCAAAGCTGCCCGGCTCGTGCGCGACTTCTTGATCCGAGCCTATCCCCGGCAGCACGTCAGCGAGCTAAGCAAGCGCTTCTTCAAGGCGCCGGAATATTGCGCCGCCTGCCACAAGCAGTTCATTGACAAAGAGATCAACAAGGTGGGCTGGGTGCAGCTGCAGAATCAATACGATAACTGGCGCCAGAGCCGCTGGAACCATCCCGGCGACGCACGCAAGACGATCGAGTGCCGCGAATGCCATATGCCGCTGACGGTGTCGAAGGACCCGGCCGCCGGAGACGGGCTGGACTACAACCGTACGACCAGCGACGGCCGGCATCGCAGTCACCGGTTCCTGGGCAGCAATCAGTTCATGCCCACCGTTCTCAAGCTGCCGGGAGCGGAAGAACAAGTCGCACTGACCGAACAATGGCTGCAAGGAAAGATTGAGATTCCCGAGATCGCCGACAAGTGGTCTGCTGGTCCGATCGTCGCCCTGGAGCTCATCGCACCGGAAACGGTCCGCCCCGGCGGCGAAGTCAGCCTCAAGGTCGTCATCACGTCGAACAAGGTTGGCCACGACTTTCCGACCGGGCCGCTCGATATTATTCAAGCTTGGATCGAACTCGTCGTGAAAGATGATCTGGGCAACGACATCTACACGAGCGGCAGCGTGGACGCGAAGGGATTTATCCAGCAGGGCACGTTCATGCTCAAGGCCGACCCAGTCGATGAGTCGGGCAACCTGATTGACCGGCATAATCTATGGGAAATGGTGGGCGTGCGCTTCAGGCGGGCGCTGTTTTCCGGGTTTTCCGACACAACCGAGTACAGCTTTTTCTGCCCGGAAGTGGCCCGGCCCGATGCGCGCAAGCAGCAGCCCGAGAAGATTGCCTATCAGATCGCCGCGCCCAAAGGTGGAGCGCGGAGTTTGGAAATCACCGCCCGCCTGCGGTATCGCAAGATCAGCCAGTACCTGCTGAACTTCATGTTCGGCGAGGAGAGCGGTCTGAGCGCGCCGATCACCGACCTGAGCTCGGACTCGCGTATTGTTGCGATCGAGAGGGGAACTGGTCGTTCGAGGTCAGGAGGCTAACAGGTATCTCCCGCTGCGAAAACCAGCGGATGGCCCCCGGATTGCTTCTCCAAACTACAGTCCGACGTCTGCCACTGGCTGCTGGGAGGGGTTTGAGTGCCTGGGATCAAGCGGCGAACACCATCGCGCCGGAAACTTCTGATCATCCGCTACAGCGTTCTGAGCCTCGGGCTGGTGGCGGCTCTTGGCGGGGGCGTTATGTTCCTGCTCACCGGCACCGGCGACACCTACGCCCCCGGTGGCGCAATCGACGGAATCACGAACGAATTGCAGCGCGATGTTCCGCCCGATTACCCGCGCGTGCGCTTTGTCGACGTTGCCGAGCAAGCCGGCATTCGCTTGCGGCATTTCTCTGGGCGCCGGTCGTCGCAGCTTCCCGAGGATATGGGCTCCGGCGCGGCCTGGGGCGACTACGACAACGACGGCTTCCTGGACCTCTATGTATGCGCGGTGGCGGGACCGCTGACGCAATCGCCGGCGCAAGTTGCGGCTTCGGCCGGAGGGCACCGGCTATTCCACAACAATGGCGACGGAACTTTCAGCGATGTGACCGCCCAGTCCGGCACCGGCTTCAAGGGTATCGGCATGGCGGCCGCCTGGACCGACTACGACGGTGATGGCGACGCGGACTTGATCGTTACCGGCTATCGGCGCTTGGCTCTTTATCGCAATCTCGGCGGAGGCAAATTCGAGGATGTTTCCGAATCCTCGGGATTGAGCGGCTTGGCGAGGTTTTGGAGCGGCGCGTCTTGGGCCGACTATGATCTCGACGGCGACCTGGATCTGTACGTCTGCGCGTATGTGAAATACGACGCGAAGCCCGAAGATACGGCACGGGTCTCGCAACAGTACGCCCAGGCGATTCCCTTTACGCTTAATCCGTCCTCGTACTCACCAGAACCCAACGCGCTTTTCCGCAACAACGGCGATGGCGCCTTCAGCGAAGTCAGCCGCCAGGCCGGCGTGGAGAACGCCGCCGGGCGTTCCCTTTCGGCGTCATGGTGCGATCTGGATCGTGACGGCTGGCTCGATCTCTATATCGCGAATGATGTCTCCGATAACGCGCTGTACCGCAATCTTGGCAACGGCAAGTTCGAGGATGTCTCGCACGCCGCCTGGGCAGCCGACTATCGCGGCGCCATGGGCTTGGCCACGGGCGACTGGGACGGCGACCGCGACACCGACCTTTTCGTCACACATTGGATCGCCCAAGAAAACGGTTTCTACTGGAACGTTCTCCACAGCCCTGGCGGCGGCTCGCAACCCGGAGTGCTCAAGTTCACCGACATCGCCGATATGGTTGGGCTCGGGCAGATCTCGCTGAACTTGATCGGCTGGGGAACGTCGTTCTTCGACTACGACAACGACGGCAAGCTCGACCTGTTCGTGGCCAACGGGAGCACCTTTCAGCTCGAAGCCGATCCGAGCCGCTTGACCCCGATGCGAAATCACCTTTACTGGCAAAAGAGCCCCGAAGACGGATTCTTCGAAGTGGGAAGCGTCAGCGGCGGCGTTTTCGCCCAAGAGTATGTCGGCCGCGGCGCGGCCTTCGCCGACTATGACAACGACGGAGATGTTGACATTGTTGTCGTGAATCATGGCCAAGCGCCTCTGCTGCTGCGCAATGACGGAGGCAACAACGGGAACTGGCTGAATGTGCGCCTGCTCAACAAGAAGGGTCATCCGGCCGGGATCGGCGCGACGGTTGAGATCGAAACCGCCTCGGGAACTCAGTTGCGAACCATTGGCGCGCAATCCTCCTATCTTTCCCAGAACGCACTCGAAGCGCACTTCGGCCTGGGCGATCTCGGCCAAGTCGGCCTTCTTCGGGTTGTGTTCCCCGGCGGCTCGTCGCGGGAACGCAAGGCGGTCGCCGCCAACCAACTGATCATCGTCAGGGAATAGCGGGTGATGCGAAACAGGAGAAAACAAATGCGGTTCCTGATCGTTTTCTCTCTGGCCGCTCTCATTGGACTGCTGATGATTCGGCGCTTTCAGCCCGCCGAAGCCCCCAGCCCGCGGACTCGCTATCAGGGATCGGACAAGGACCCGGACAAAGACCCGGACAAAGACCCGGACAAAGACAAGGTAAGGCGATTCTGGAAGCTCAACCAGATGGCGAATCAGCATCGAGTAAGCGGTGCACACGCCGAGGCGGCCGAACTCTATCAACAATCTCTGGCCATCGACCCGCTGCACGAGGACTCGCTCTACTACTTGGGCCTCTCGCGCGAGGCCTTGGGTGAGTACGCTGCCGCGGCGGATGCCTACCGCAAGATGATCGAGGGAAACGGTTCGAGCAGCCGGGCGTATTCCCAGTTGGGTGAGGTGCTCTCGCGGCCGAGGCCCGGCGCGATCTTGGATATCGAAACCGCCCGGCAAGCCTACACGCGAACCGCCGAACTCAATCCAGAACACTCCGGATCGTCGCTCAACCTGGGACGGCTCTCTCTCGATCAGGGCCGTTTCGGCGATGCGCTCGGCTACTTCCAAACCGCCGCGCAATTCGGCTCTCCCGAGGGCCGTGCTCTCTCGGGCTTCACGTTGCTGCTGGAAGGCCAGCCGCGCCGCGCCCGTGAGTTTTTTCGCCAGATTTTCGAGGCCGACCAGCACGAGCGCCAGCTCGCCCGCCGGGGAAGCGTCCTCGAAGGCGATGCGAAGCCGGCCGTTGGCGGCGATTCCAGCACGCAGCGGCCCGGCCCCGTCGTTCGCTCGATGCTCTATTCCCATTGGGCGCGGCAACAGGCGGGCGGCGATCTTGCCGGGGCGCCCGCGAACTACCGCGTCCAGCGCAAGAGATCTAGGCGCGCCAACTGGAGGGACCTCTCAAGCCAGGCGGGTCTCGCCCGGGGCGGTGGCCGCGCGGCCTGGGCGGACTTCAATCAGGACGGAGCGATCGATCTGGCCATGACGGGCGCCGTCCGGTGCGGCTCTATCGAAATACGGGCAAGCGCTTGGTCGATGTCACCGAGACCGCCGGGCTTCGCGGCGCCGGCGATATGTGGGGCGCCATCTGGGGAGATTACGACGGCGACGGTTATCCGGATCTCTATCTGATTCAGTCAGGATTCACCGGTATTGGGCGGAACCGTCTCTTCCATAACGATCGAGATGAAACGTTCACGGATGTGACCGCCCAGGCCGGGCTCGGCGAAGCGCGCCCGGCTTCGAGCGCGGTTTTGGCGGATATCGATGGGGACGGTCGCGCCGAACTGATCGAGGCCGGCTCGGCCAGCGAGGACTTCGGCGCGGTTCGGCTTTTCCGCAACCAGAGCGCCAGGTGGCATGAGGAGGCGCGACCTCGCGGGATCGATGTACCTGGAACTGTCGCTGCCCTGGCGATCGGCGATTACAACCGAGACGGTGCGATGGATCTCTTTGTCTTGCGCTGGCGCGGAGAGTCCGTGCTGTATCGAAACGATGGCGCCGGAATGTTTTCCGACGCCACGAAGCAGGCGGGGCTAGGAGGGCTTGTCGGGCAAGGATTCAGCGCTTTGTTTTTCGACTTCGACAACGACCGCTATCCTGACCTGCTGGTGACGGCTCACGCCTTCGCCGAAGACGCGATTCGCGGTCTTCTTGATGATTCCTTTTCGCCGAAGAATTCGAGTCTGCGCTTGTTTCGCAATCAGCGGAACGGCACCTTCAAGGAGGTCACCAAGGAATACGGCCTCTTGCGTTCTTACGGAATCATGCAAGCTCTGGCGGTTGACGCCGATTCCGACGGCTGGCTCGATCTTGTCCTTGCCAATGGCAGCCTCAATGCGCGGCGAGCCGAACCCAGCGTCATTCTGCGGAATGAGAACGGCAAGCGGTTCCGGGAGTGGAGCCGCGTTCCGTCATGGAATCGTCCGATGAACGCCATCGGCGTTTCGACCGCCGACTGGAACCAGGACGGACGGCAGGACTTCTATTTCGCCAGTCATCCAGTTTTTCATGACACGCCCTTCCGTGCCGGACTCTTCACTCTTCCCCTGGATTGACTCCCGCCCCCGGCTGCCGGCCCGCTTTTCTCACCACGGGGTGAGAACCGCGGGCTAAAAAGCTTTCGAACATTCCGGGTGGTCAAACGGTTCAAACGGCACGCTTTGAACCCGGTTCTGAGCGTACTGTTCGTGAATCACTTGTCGCGCCAAAGTGGTGTCGTGTTTCTTGCGGCGCGGCGGCGCGTCGCCCGGCAGGTTCGCGGCGCTGGCGCTGCCGGTGGCTTTGAGATAGACCCGCGATACGCTGTAAACTAGGAACTCCGGCACGGCAAAGCGGACGCGCCCGTCCGCGGCCTTGATCTCCACCGTCTTGGGTTCGGGGTCTTCCGGCGTAATGACTTCCACCTTCGAAACTTCAAAACCATCCGGGATCACCAGGTCACATTTCGCCTCGGCAACCGCGATCGGCCGTTCGTCCTCGACGCCGCTCTTGGGCGGGTCTTGGGATTCGTCGCGATTGTAGTTGACCAGGTGTATGTCGATCTCGTCTCCCTCGGCCGGACGGTTCGCCGCCACGCGCACGGTCGGCGGCACGTCGAAGTAGCTGAGAGCGTCGAAATTTTCGTCTTGAATCTTGTCCGCGTCGGCGATCGTGTACGTTCGCTGATAAGCGGCTCGGCGTGTATCGGTCACCAAGTCGTCGGGCAACACGTCGAAGAGCACATGCTGGTTCATCAGTTCCTGAGCCACTGTATGGAACGGCTCCATGGCCTCATAGTAATGTCCCTGGTGGATGTGGCTGCGTGGAAACACAAGCAACGCCTCGCCGTGAGGCCGGTTGGCGTGATAGATGGATTCATACCGCCTCAGGAAGCCGTAGTAGCGCACCAGTTCCCGGCGGCTGGCCTCGTCGAAGAACTCGGTGTAGTTCGACATCGCCATGCCGCCGTTCGCGGCCACTTCGGAAAAAATCATCCGCACACGCGTGCGTTCGTACTGACAAATCGTGAACGGTTTGTCGTCCCCCGCGCCGCGGATGTAGCGCATCGGAAGCGTGCCATCGCCGAGAATGCCCTCGCTCAACCCGGTAGGCTTGGACACTCCGCCGACGCAGTACCAAATGTAATCCTCATCCTTGGACCAAAGCTCGGCCGGCAGAAATTGCCTCTCGTCGGTGGGCCCGTGGGGTGGATAGCGGAAATCATACAGATGCAGCCACTGCGCGAGGATCAGGTCCGGCTTCAGGTCGCGTCCGTAGGCGACAAAAACATCATCGAAGTTCTTCTTGTTCGAGATGTCCGAGAAGGTGTGCATCTCTAGACGCAAGGGTGTCGATTTCCTCGGATCGTGACGGGCGACGATCTCGTCGAAGGTATGCTGGCCGAGATCCGCGATCTCGAATTTCTCCTGCATCTCTTCCGCGCTGTAGCGCTCCTTGAGGTGCGCCTTGAACGCCTCTTGGCAATGCTCGCAAACACAGTTATGACGATAAAAATAGTTGATGACGTAACCGTCGAGCCCGCGCTCGATGCCGCGCTTGACCCAGGTCTTGAGTACGGCGCGCCAGTGCCGATTGTTGAGGCAGCCAAAATAAACGCCATAGGGTTTGGCGTCCGCGTCGTCGTGAACAATCGGCGAGCCATCCTTGTTTTTCTGCAACAGGTCGAGCGGGTCGGCGACGGGCTTGGGCCCGAGTTCGCTCTCATCCCACAGCTCGTTGTAAAACTCGAAGAAGCCGCCCGTCGGGTGGGCCGCGTCTTTGCTCTTATCGCCGAGCAGATACTTTACAACGTCGAAGTGCCCAATGACCTTGGCGCCCAGTTTCTTGACCTCGCCATTGAGCTGCTCGAAGTAGTCGGCGCTGCGTTTGAGGCGTTCGGCGGGGTCGGTTGCATCGAACACACCGGCGTGCGAGGGCATCAGCGGACTGGAAAGGCCCTTGGCGCTGTCAGGCATATGAGCCAAAGTCCAAAAGTCAGCCCCATAGAAACCGACCTGCACTACTTCTGGTTTGATCTCGCGAAGGAAATCGAGGTAGCCCGGCCGTACGTAATCCTGCCAATGCACGGTCATGCGGGTGGCTTCAAAACGCGAGGGCGCCGCGCCGGCCGGATCAGACGGAGGACCCCCCGCATGTCCGCAACCGCTCCAGATGCCGGCGAGCAGCGGCAGCCCCGCGACGGCGAACGAGTTAAATTCCCTGCGAGTCATACGATTCCTCCATCAGGCAGATTTTGCCCCAGGCAGAGCTTGCGCCATGAATCGACAACATCATACCTCATCGCACGAGGGATCGCCCGTTCATCTCAGCGCCGCGGAGAAGCTCCCCTCGATCCGGAAACCTCCCGTGGCCTTACCCTTCTCCTGACTCCGGCCAGTACGGCCCAGGCCTGTCGGGACGCTTGTTAGGAAGCTTCGCCACCCGGTGTTCTGGCGCGATATACTAACATCAGCTTGCGAAGCCCCGCTATTGTTGGGTGACACGAGAAGAGGCGGATGGCGAGTTCGAAAATATCGTATTTCTGTCTGGGTATCGGCATAGGAGCGTCGCTGGGGTTGTTGTTCGCTCCCCGGAAAGGCGATGAAACCCTTGCGGAACTGCGCCAGCGAGCCGGCGAGGGCCGTGAGTACCTCAAGAATCGCGGAGGTGAGCTCCGTCAGCAGGCTGGCGGCATAGTCCACCGCGGACGAGGGAACCTCTCCCTCCAGCGCGAACAGCTTGCGGCGGCCCTCGCGGCGGGACGCAAAGCCTATCGCAAGGCCGCGGAGAATCCAGAGCCACAGGTCGCCGAGGCGGCGGCTGGCGAACGCACGCATTAAAACGGCCAGTTCGCTGCCGGCGGCGACACGAGAATCGCAGCGGAAGGACGAGTCGATGGAAAGAGATCTGCTCTTGCTCTATATCATGGCCGCCTTCACCGGCGTGGCGGCGACCGCTCTGGTCATTCAGATGGTCTTTCTCTTCGGCATCCTGCGCTCCGTCCGGGCGCTTCAGGAGCGCGCCACCACCTTCATGGACCGCTGGGAACCGCTCGCCGACACAGCCCAGCAAACACTGGAAGATTTCCGGCGGGAGTCGAACGAAATCCTCGTGCGGGTACGCGAGTTGACCGTCAGCGCCAAATCCCAGATGGAAAAGGCAGAGACCGTTTTGGACGAGGTGTCTGAATCCGCGCTTGTGCAGCTAGAGCGCGTGGATCGCGCGATCCTCCTGATGCTCGAGAAGGTGGAGCAGACGACCGACGCCGTTCAGCATGTCATGCTCACTCCCGTGAGGCAGATGCGCGCGATCGGGTCGGCGGTCGGCGCCATTATCGAAAGTCTCCTGAGCGGGAAAAAGTCCTCGGTCGATCAAGCGACGATGGATGAAGAAATGTTCATCTGAGCACCGGCACCGGGCGCCACCCGGCCGTACCCAGTCGCGGCGGCCGTCCCGGCACGGCGTCCCGCCGTGAGTTCCATTCTCCCCGAGAGTCATTATGGACGGAGGCAGGTAAACATCATGCCGGTTCGAGTAGCTCTGTTCGGCACCAAGTTCATGGGCAAGGCACACAGCCAAGCCTATCGCAGCGTGAATATGTTCTTCCCCGGCGCGCCGCGAGTCGAGATGAAGGTCATCGCCGGACGCAATGCCAAACAGACCAAGGCAGCCGCCGCGTCCTTCGGCTGGGCCGAAGCCTCCACCGACTGGAAGGCCGTCATGCATCGCGACGATATCGATGTGGTCGACATCTGCACGCCCGGCGACTGGCATCTCCCGATGGTTCTTGAGGCCGCCAAGGCCGGCAAGCACATCATTTGTGAAAAGCCGCTCGGCAACACCCTGGCCGAAGCCAAACGCATGGCGGCGGCCGTCAAGAAGGCCGGTGTGCGGCACTTCCTGATGCACAACTACCGTCGTGTCCCGGCCGTAGCCATGGCCAAACGTCTGGTTGGCGATGGACGCATCGGTGAAATTCGCCACTTCCGTGCCCGCTACCTGCAAGACTGGGCCATGTCGCCGAAACTGCATCTGCTCTGGCGGTTCGAAAAGGAACGCGCCGGCAGCGGAGCGCTTGGCGACCTGGGTTCGCACATCATCGACCTGGCCCAGTATCTCTGCGCCGACATCACCGATCTCTCGGCCGCCATGGAGACCTTTGTCAAGCAGCGCCCGGCGAAGCCCGGCTCCCGCGCCAAGAAAGATGTCACCGTCGATGACGCCGTCGTCATGTGCGTGCGCTTCGCCAATGGCGCGCTCGGGACGCTCGAAGCCACCCGATTCGCCTTCGGGCGCAAGAATCACAATACGTTCGAGATCAACGGCGACAGGGGCTCGCTTGTCTTTGATCTTGAAAATCTTAATGACCTCTACTACTGCTCAACCTCTGACAAGGCCGACACGCAGGGCTTCCGGCGCATTATCACCCTGGACAAAGAACAGCACCCCTATGCCGAACATTGGTGGGCCAACGGACATCTTCTCGGCTACGAGCATAGCTTCACCCACAGCATCAACGACTTTCTCGTGGTGCTGGACTCTGGAGGCGAAATCCATCCCAACTTCGATGACGGGCTGAAGAACCAGCGGGTGCTGCATGCGGTGGAAAAAGCCGCCGCCTCCCGGCGCTGGCAAAAGGTGGTCTAGATCCCATGGCGTTTCTCAGCTCCATCTATACCTACCCCTGGGACCTGACCGACGAGGGACTCGACCGCTCGCTGAATCGCATTGCCGACACGGCGGGCTGCCAGGAGGTGATGGTCACGCCCAGCTATCACGTCTCGACCTACTTTCTGCCTCACAACCCAGCCCGTCCTCTCTACCATGGTGATGATGGCGCGGTGTACTTCCACCCCGACTACAAGCGCTACTCCAAGACGCGCATTCGCCCGCACGTCAGCGACGTTGTGAATCAAGAGCGCTATTTCGAGCGTATCGTCGAGGCCATCGACAAACGCGGTCTCACCTTTGGGGCCTGGATCGTCTACTGCTACAACCACTATCTCGGCCGCGGCTACCCTGAATTCGCCAAGCACGACGCCTTCGGCAACCCCTATATGGCCCAGCTCAGCACCGCGCCCCCGGATGCTCGTGAATATGTCGCGGCCTTGACCGAGAACATCGTCCAGACCTACCGGCCCTCGGCCGTACACGTCGAGTCGCTCTCTCGCCTCGGCTGGAACTACGGCTTCCGCAACCCCAAGGTGCTTTCGGAAGTTACCGATCGCGCGGCCTTCCTCATGGGCCTTGACTTCAACCCCGAGGCCGTCGCCTTCTCCCAGCGAGAGGGCTTCGACGGCAAGAGATTTCAAGCCGATGTCGCCGCATGGCTGCGCCCGCGCCTGGCCGCCCTTCCCACCGATGGCGACAAAGCGCCGGTGACCGCTCAGTGGATCGCGGAGGAGTTCAACGGACAGCTCGCCAAGTGGCTCGAAATTTCCGCCAAGAATACCAGCGCGTTATGGACCCGGGTCGCCCAGATCATCCACGACGGCGGCGCCAAGATTCAGTCCACGCTCGCCACCGAGGAGCGGATGCGCGGCAACGACCTCGATCCGTCAACCAACCGCCACCTAGATCGTGTAACCGTGGGGCCGTTCGCATCCGTGGAAAAGGGCCGCGAAATCGTTCGCGACATCACCGGCCGGATCAACAGCGCGGGCGTCGTCATGGTATCGACTCAGCCCGGCGGGATGACGGCATCCTCGGAACTCGAGCGGCAAGTCCGCACCGCCTCGGCCGCCGGCGCCGGCGGCTGCAACTTCTACAACTACGGTCTGCTCCGCGAAGAGCAACTCGAGTTCGTCGGCTCCTCTCTGCGGCAACTCTAGCCCGCTTTTCTCACCACATTGCCGGGCGAAGTGCGTGAGAGGCGCGTCACTACGAGGCGCGCGCCGCTTGACGAGCGCAGGCGTACTTGACAGTACGTTGAGCACGGCGAGCAAGCGCAACGAAGGATTGGCGGGCCTATCGCGTGCTTCGGTGGTCAGGTGGTGAGAAATGTGGGCTGGCTCCCCGCAAGCTTGCGGCAAGCCGGCCGCCTAGAAAGGCAGTACCTTGTGGCTGCCCGAGAAAATCCGCTTGGCGATCGTCTGCCTCTGCATATTGCTGCTGCCTTCGTAGATCGTGCCGATCTTGGCGTCGCGGTATAACTTTTCCAGCGGATAGTCTTTCGTGAAGCCAACGCCGCCGAACACATCCAGCGCCTGGGCCGTTATCCGGACGGCGGACTCCGAAGCGCGAAGTTTGGCCATGGCGGCCTCGCAAAGAAAGGTCGCGCCCGCGTCCTTGCGCCGGGCCGCGTTATACACCAGGAGCCGGCACGCTTCGACCTCGGCGGCCATCTCCGCGATCTGAAACTGTAGCCCCTGAAATTCGGCGATGGGTCGGCCGAACTGCCGCCGCTCTTTGGCGTACGCGATGGCGTGATCGGCCGCCGCCTCGGCGATTCCCAGCATCTGGGCGGCGATCCCGATGCGTCCTTCGTTCAACGTTTCCATCGCGACTTTGTAGCCGTTGCCCGGCTCTCCCAGCAGGTTCTCTTTCGGCACACGGCAGCCATCAAGCACAAGTTCACAGGTAGACGAGGCGCGAATACCGAGCTTGTCTTCCTTCCTTCCGAGCGAAAAACCGAGAAAATCCCGCTCGACGAGGAAGGCAGTCACGCCGCGGTGACCGGCATCGGGGTCGAGATTGGCGAAGACGACATACAAGCCCGCTTCCCGCGCATTGGTCGTCCAAAGTTTTCGGCCCGTGAGCTCGAAGTACTCACCGCGGTCATGCGCGCGCGTGCTCATGGCGAAGGCGTCGCTGCCCGAACCGGCTTCGGAAAGCGCATAGGCACCAACCGTGTCGCGGCAAAGCCCAGGCAGGTACTTCTGCTTCTGTTCCTCGTTGCCCCATCGCGTGAGGCAATTGCACAGCAGCGTGTTATGAACGTCGACGATGACGCCCGCCGAGGCGTCCACCGTGGAAAGCGCTTCGACGGCCAGCACGGTCATGAAGAACGAGCAATCCTGTCCGCCGTACTTTTCCGGGACGTTGATCCCCATCAGCCCGAGCCGATAGAACTGCTCGATGAGTTCCGGCCGCATTCGGGCCTTCTCATCCATCTCGCGAACATGCGGCGCGATACGATCGACAGCAAACCGCCGAACCGTTGCGGCAAACATTTGCTCCTCTTCACTAAGTTTCGTGAGAGGAGGATGGGGTTCGTTGAGGGGAGGATGGGCCATGGAAACGCGAATCCGCCGCGTGCTCAGCCAGAGACCGGCCGGCTGGTCTCCACCGGCATTTCGCCGTCAACCGTGGGAGGCTCGTAGTAAAGGATGCGTCCGCAGCTCTCGCAGGTCATCACCTGCTCTCCGCTTCGCAGCACATTGCTGAACTGAGGCCGCAAGACGACATTGCACGAGAGGCACCGCTCGGCATCGGCGCGGCCAATGCCGACGCCTTTCCGCATCTTGCGGATCTGCTCGTAGGTCCGCAGCAGCTCCGCCGAGACTTGGCCGGCCAAAGCCTCTCTCCGCGACGACTTCTCCGCCATTTCCTCTTCGTCGGCGGCAACCCGGGCGCGCACCTCCGAGACCTCCCTGGCAACTTTTTCTTCCTCAATGCCGAGGGCTACCTGGGCCAGTTTGACGTTCTTTTCCAGGGTTTCGGCCTCGACCATTTTGTCGAGAATGTGGTCCTCGATTTCCCCGATTTCCTTCTGCTCGTACTGGATTTCGTGCTGAAACGCTCGGAACTGCTCGTTCGTCTTAGCCTCATTCATCTGGGCATTCAGATGGTCGAGCTTCTGCCTGGC
This sequence comes from Bryobacterales bacterium, assembly GCA_965238045.1. GTDB lineage: Bacteria > Acidobacteriota > Terriglobia > Bryobacterales > UBA6623 > CBDEGU01. The sequence goes on from CBDEGU010000011.1 coordinate 433,105, forward strand.
CGAGGCAACTTTCCCTTCCAGTGTCCGGTGGGACTTGCGATTGGCGTCGAGCTCGGCTCGATCTGCTTCGAGAGCCCGGCGATGTGACTCTAGCTGCTGTTCGATCTCGGCGATGTACTTGGGAAGGCTTTTAACTTCTTTCTTCAGCTCGCGGATTCTCAGATCCAGCCGTTGCAGATCAAGGATACGGGGAAGATCAGGATGCATGTGGTATCGTGTCCATCCGGCTCAATTTTATCACAGGTCTTAAGATGTCATCGCGCTCAAGATGTCACAGCGCTCAAGAGAAGGCTGCCGGTGTTTCTCGCTCTCTGCCCTGAAGCCGTTCCAGTAGTGCCTGCCGTGCCGCATGCAACTCGGGAACGCGCAGCACCACACAGCCCTTGTAGAGGACCGCAACCCCGAGGGGAATCGAAATCACCAGGTCGATCAGGCGAACCAAAGCCGCTTCGCCCAGTCCGTATCGGAGCAGCGAGGACGACGCCCAGCACACAACTCCCATTAGCGCCGAGCAGGCCATGATCCGCAGGACGCTTGAGAACAGTCTGCGGCCTTGCACGCCTCCCAATTTGCGCCTCATGAACCAGAACAGCACACAGAAATTCAACGTGGCCACGAGCGAAGTGGAAAACGCCAGCCCCGCGTGTCCCCAGCCCAGCACCCGCAGAAAAGTCCAATTCAGCAAGTAATTAATCAAGATCGAAGCTACGCTGACCAGTACAGGGATGCGAACATCGCCGAGGGCGTAGTAGGCGGGAGTGAGGACCTTGATCGCCGCGTAGCCGGCCAGCCCAACACAGTAGAATGACAGCGCCATCGCGGTCTGCTCGGTATCGTAGGCGGAAAATGCGCCACGCTGAAAAACGACCCCCACCAGGGAGCGGCTTAAGATGATGAGGCCCAGCGCCGAGGGAATCGTCAATAGGAACACCAAACCAAGCGACTGCGACAGTGTCTCGCGAAACTCCTCGATGCGCCCGGCCGCCGCGCTGCGTGAGATGGATGGAAGCGTCGCCGACGCCACGGCCACGCCGAACAACCCCAGCGGCAATTGCATGAATCGAAACGCGTATCCAAGCCACGACACCGGCCCGTCCATCACGACGCCGGCCGCGTCGGTGATGCCCGAGGCGAAAATACTATTCACCACAACATTCACCTGCACCGCCGCCGTGCCGATGACCGCCGGACCCATCAGCCGCAAGACCTGACGCAAGCCAGGGTCGGAGAGATTGAAATCCACGCGGTAACGAAGTCCGGTCTTGCGCAAACTCGGCCATTGAGCCGCGTATTGCGCCATGCCGCCCAGCAGGGTTCCCATCGCCATTCCGGCAATCGGCTCGAACCCCGCCCGCGGCCCCACATAGAAGCCCAAAAATAGCCCCGCGCTGACCGACGTGATGTTGAAGAACGCAGAAGCCGCCGCCGGTATTCCGAACTGGCCTTTGGCGTTCAGTACGCCCATGGCCTTCGCCGCCAGCGCAATGAAGAGCAGGAAAGGCATCATTACGCGGGCCAGAAAAATCGTGAGTTCCCGCTTGCCCGCCACCTCGCGGAACCCAGGGAACATCACGTCCACGATCGGTCCGGCGAAGACCATCCCGGCCACGCATACCACGGCCAGCATCGGCGTGAGCACCGTGGCCAGGCGGTTCGACAATCGGAACGCGTCCGCCTCGCCTTGCGTCGATAGACGCTGCGAAAAGGTCGTCACGAACGCCGCGGAAAGAGCGCCCTCGGCCAGCAGATCCCGTAGCAGGTTCGGAATGCGAAACGCCGCCACGAAGGCGTCGTAAACCATGCCCGCGCCAAAGTATTTGGCAAAAACGACTTCCCGGACCAAGCCCGTGATCCGGCTAAACAACACCGCCGCGCTCACAACGCCTGCGGAACGGACAATGCCCGCGTGAATCGACGAGGCCGTCGGGGCGGGCGGCTGGCTGGCGCCGGCCCGTGGCGACGAGAGATCAGGGGCCGGCATGGCCGTTAGCTTAACACGCGTCCGGCGCCCGGCCGGCTGCTTGCATCCGCGGTTCCGGCCCGCCGCGCGCGATGCGGAAACGCGATCCGTCCCGCGATGGAGGTGAACCCGCGATGTCGTGATATGCTTGTGTGGCTCTGGCGTATTCCGCTCATCTTGTTAGCGGATATTGCCGGCTTGCGGATTTAGCGCCATGCATCTCACCTCGCTTGATCTCTTCGTCATCGCCGTCTATATGGCCGTGCTGGCGCTGATCGGACTCCATTTTTCGAAGCGCCAGGATTCGAAGGAAGAATACTTCCTGGGAGGCCGCGCGACGCACTGGCTGCCGGCGGGAGGCAGCATCCTCGCGACCCTGCTCTCGAGCGTCAGCTATCTGAACCTTCCCGGGGAAATGGTGCGCTACGGCGTCGGTTTTTTCTTGGGGCTGCTGGCCGTTCCCTTGATCGTTCCCTTGCTGAACTACGCCGTGCTGCCGACGCTCAAGCGATTGCCGATCACCAGCGTATACGAGTATCTGGAACGCCGGTTCGATGTCCGCACCAGAGTGCTCACCGCCTCGATCTTCATTCTGCGGACGCTGCTTTGGATGGGACTCATCATCTACACGGCAAGCTTCGCCATGGTCGAAGTTTCGGGTTGGAACATCTATCTGACGATCGTCCTCATCGGTCTGGTCACAACTTTCTACACCAGCGCCGGCGGTTTGCGCACCGTGATTTGGACCGACAACTTGCAGTTGCTGATTCTTTTCGGCGGGGCCATCGCCATTCCCGTCTATATCGGCTTTTCGCTCGGCCAAGGCCCCGCCGGGTGGTGGGAGTCGTTCTCGCAAGCCGGACGGACCCAGATTCAGACCTTTAGCTGGGACCCGGCCGTGCGCGTCACCTTGGCCGGAGCGATGGCGTCCCAGTTCTTTTGGAATCTCTGCACGCAGGCGTCCGACCAGGTGGCCGTACAGCGTCTGCTCAGCACCCCGTCGCTGCGAGACGCCCGGCGCACCCTCTGGACTTTCGCGGCCGGGAATCTCACGTTATTGTTCCTGCTGGCGATCTGCGGCCTGGCGTTGTTCGCGTTCTACGCGCGAGAGTCGGGCCTGCCGCTCCAGAGTTTTCAGGAGCAAATCGCTCCCGAGGCCGACAAGCTGATGCCGCGGTTCATCGTGCAGGTGCTGCCGTCAGGGATTTCGGGCTTGCTTGTGGCGGCGCTGCTGGCGGCCGCGATGTCCAGTCTCAGCTCGGGGATCAATTCCATATCGAGTGTCCTGAGCAGTGACTTCTTTGACCGTTTTGGTCTGTTCCGGTCATCGAAATCCTCGCTGTGGGCCGAGAAAGCGAGTGGCGTCGTGGCTGGTTTCGGCGGCGTCGCGATGGCCGTCATCACCGCGCTCACGATGTCGAAAACCGATTGGAATCTGGTGGAGTTGACCGGCCGGCTCAACCACATTTTCGTCGGTCCGATCGGCGTGTTGTTCTTCGCGGGCATCCTGTTTCGGCGGGCGGGCAAGCACTCGGCTCGTTTGGGATTCCTGGCCGCGACACTGCTGAGCCTCTACATTTGTTTCGGCAAGGAATGGTTCGGCCGCGAGCAGAGCATCTCATTCTTGTGGGTTGTGCCCGCGACGTTTCTTGTCGGTCTCGCCACCGCGCGCCTCGCTTCCATGTTTTTCACGCCGCCCGGCCCGGAGAAAATCGCCGGACTGACGATGGCCGGTCCGGCGCCGGCAAAAGGAGAACGCCATGGCGATCATTGAGCACTTGGACACTTCGCTTCTCTACCAGAACCCCCGGCCGCATATTCGCAGCCGCCAGGCTTACTTTCCCGGCCTCGTGCTGCTGCCCTCGGGCGAACTGCTGGCCGCATTCATGATCGGCGAAGCCTTCGAGGCGGCCAACGCCACCACGTATATTTCCCGTTCGACCGATCGTGGCGTCACCTGGACTCTCCAAGGTCCGCTCCACGACAAGTCAGCCCTGCCCGTGTCAGCAAGCCCCGTGCCAGCAAGCCCCGTGCCGACAAGCGACGTCCTCAAGCCGGCGGCCTTGTCCGGCGGCTCGCTCATCGCGACGGGCTATCGCTTCGAGCGTCATGATCCGGAACAGTCCATCTCCATCCCGGAAACAGGCGGGATTCTGCCGGGCGACGACATCGTCTCGTTCTCCGCCGACGAAGGCCGCACCTGGACCGAGCCACAGGTGATTCCGCGTAGCCGTCCCGAGCTGCTCGAGCTTTCCGGTCCCTGTGTGGAATTGAGGTCAGGCGACCTGATCGGGGTGGCGGCGTGTTACAAGATGCCCGACGGGTCGAGTCCTTCGGGGCAGATTGGCGTCCTGATCTGGAGCACCGACCGGGGCCGCACATGGGACGATCGCACGGTCTTCTTCCGCTCCGCCGCGGGCAATCTCACCCCTTTCGAGCCGCGCGTTTGCGAGATGCAACCCGGCCGGCTGGCGGCGCTCGTTTGGGCCTACGATCAAGAAAACGACGAGCATCATCCCAATCACATGGTTGTCTCCCGCGACGACGGGCACACCTGGTCCTCCCCGATTGATACCGGCGTCATGGGGCAGGCATCGAATCTCATCTGGCTGGGAGGCGATCTGCTGGCGACGATTCATTCGCACCGGGAGGGCGAGATTGGCATCGTGGTTCGGATCGTTGATTTCAAGGATGATCGCTGGAGAGTGCTCGCCGAGCAGACGATCTACGGCCAGGGCAGTGGCGCCCAGACCCGCGCCGGACAAACGTCTTCGGAAATGTTTGCCTCGCTACGATTCGGGCAGCCTTCGCTGTCGCGCCTGAGCGATACCGAGGCCCTAGCCGCTCACTGGGCGGTCGAGGACGGCCAGAGCCTGATCCGTTTGCACCGCCTGCGCCTCGAACTCTAGACCAGGCCGATCGCCCGCGACGCAAGCCCGCATTTCCCATCGGCTTCGGACATCGGGTGCCGCCAGCGGACTGTCAAAGCAATTCAGAAAGTTCCCCATGGCCGCAAATGAGAAATGCGGGCTGGCTATTAACTATAATGTGCCTGACATGGCATGGGGCTCAAAGAACGGTCTGACCGGCGAGAATCGTAAGGGTGGCTTCCGCTTCCAGTATTTTGGCAGCACGCTTCAGCTCAAGATCGAGAACGCCGCGGACCTGCGTCGTATCGGCGAACTAGATGAAGCCCACTGGGTCGCCACGGGCGCTCCGATCGCGGCCATCAACGCTGACCCCGTCTTTCTCGATCTTGTGGACACCGACCATGACGGGCGCATAGGATGTTCCGAGCTTCGCCAAGCGATTTCCTGGCTTTTGGAACACGTCGAAGACTACGCCGGCGCCGACGCCGGCAGCACCGCCCTGGTGTTGGCCGCGATTCGTCATCAGAGCGACGAGGGCCGGCGCATCGTCGAGACCGCGATCAAGATCCTGAAGCGTCTCGACTCCACCGAAAAATCCCAGATCACCCTCGATCAGGTGAGGCGGACTAAGCAGGAGGAGGAGGGCCGGGCGGTCAGCGAGGCGGGGATTGTCTTGCCCGAGGCCGCACAGGGTGACGCCGCCGCTACGCTCCGCCAGTTTCTGAGCGACATCCTCGCCACTGTCGGCGGCGACTCACATCCCAGTGGTTCCAAAGGAGTAAGCCGCAAGTACCTGGATGAATTTCTAACCGAGACCGAGTCGTTCCTCTGCTGGCTGGCAAAAACCGGGCGGGTGGATGGGGAACCCGTCTCCCCCGTCATGCCTTTGGGTGAGACAACCTCCTCCGCCTACTCCCTGTTTTCCTCCCTGCGGAACAAGATGGATGCCTATTTCGTACTCTGCCAGAGCCTCCTCCTGGATCGCCGTGTCGGCGAGCAGATGCAGGCGGGCAGCTCACATCTCGAGACAGTCGATTTTGCCGATCCTTCCGCCGTCCAATCCCTGCTGGTCAAATCTCCTCTGGCTCCCCCTCGGCCAGACGGCGTGCTGGATTTCGGCAGCCGCATCAATCCCCATTACGCCCCGCGGCTCGAGGATCTTCGAAAGGAGATTCTCTTGCCACTGCTCGAAGGCGCGGCCGAGAAGCAACTGACTATAGAGCAGTGGGGCCGCGTAAAGGAGTGCTTTAGCCCGCATGAAAACTGGATCGCCTCGAAACCGGCTTGCCGGGTCGAGGGCCTGGGCGCTGAAAGACTGCGGGAGTATCTCAACGACTCCCAATTGCTTCGGGCCGCTCGTGAACTCATGGATCAGAGCAAGACGACCGCCTTCGTTCTCGATAATGTCCGCCTCCTGGAGAAGGTCATCCTTTACCAGGCCTATATGCTGTCGTTCGCCAACAACTTTGTGAGCTTTCCCGACCTCTACAACCCGAAAAAACGGGCCCTTTTTGAGATGGGGACGCTCATCATGGACGGCCGTCACTTCAACCTCAGCATCCGGGTGCACAACCGTTCTCAGCACGCCAACATCGCCCGCGCGAGCAACATGTTAGTGCTCTATGTGGAGGTGGGATCGAAAGAGAAGGGAAAGCTCTACGAGGTTGCCGTTCCGGTGACCTCCGGCAGCAGGGGAATCTTGTATGCAGGCAAGAGAGGCGTTTTCCACGAGGTGGACGGCCGGGAAATGGATGCCTTCGTGGTCGAGATCGTCGAGAATCCCATCAGTTTATGGGAAGCCGTCATGGCGCCCTTCCAGCGCTTAGCTCGAGCGGTTACGGGCAAGATCGAGAAGATCACGGGCGCCGCGGAAGAAAAGCTCGACGCCGCGGGCTCGGAAGCTGTTCTTGGCGTCCAATCCGCCTTCGCGAAGAACGAGCCGGCCCCACAAGTCCCAGCGGCTCCTTCCGGCCAAGTCATGGGCGGGCTGCTGGCCGGAGGAGGCATTGCTCTAGCCGCGCTCGGGTCCTCGGCCGCATTCGTTGTCAAGACCTTCGCCAGCCTTACTTGGCAATCCACCCTCGCCGGCATCCTGGCGGCGGTGGCGGCCGTCGCGGTCCCTGCCTCCCTTGTTGCTCATCTGAAGCTTCGCCGGCGGGACCTAAGCGCTATCCTCGAGGCCTCCGGGTGGGCCATCAATGCGCGCATGCGATTGACCCGCAGCCAGGCGGATTCCTTTACTTGCGTGCCAGGATACCCGAACGGCGCAAAGGGCATCCGGGGCCGCTCCTGGTGGGTGTGGGCGTTGCTGGCGGCGGCAATGGCGGGCGCGGTCGCCCTCATGGTTGTGCTCGGCAGATCTAATTCCCACTGAGAAAGAAATTCGAGCGCGGAAGTACGAAACAGGCACGAACCGCAGTTCAGCAGGAGTTCGGTACCAACTGGCTTACTACTTGGACGTTGAGCCATCCTATGTTTTCGAGGTAAGACCCACCGCCTGGGCGCCACCCGGAGGGGCGCGGTCTTCAACTACCGTCATGGCCTCGACGCCACCGGAACCCTTTCCCTTCCCGGCGACACCGACACATCCTCCATCACCGGAATTCCCAGCGTTTTCTACCGGGGAGGTATCGAGATTCTCGGTGGCCCCATCGTCTGGTACTTTGAGGCAAGCCCGCATGTCAGCATCGTCAGCCCCGAAACGGGCGTTCCGAAGCGTCACTTCCTCATCGCCGCCGGCGTGCGTTTGGAAGTGCCCTAAGTAAGGGCTCACCGGCCCGCGTCGTTCCAAGGGCAGGTGAGCTGTCCTACAGCGAGGCGCAACCAACCACGTTGTCGACCGATGCGTACAGCAAGTCACCGCCGGTCACGGTCACACCAGTTACACAGAAGGTGAAGTTCGCCTTGCCCTTGACGTCGCCAGCCGTATCTATCCTGGCCGATCCAGTGCCGTCGGTCCCAGCACTCTGAGTCTCATTGAATGCACCGGTGAACGTGCCCTCGACGGTAACGGAACCAACGCTGTTCCCCAAGTTATCAACGATGACCACAACCGCCCGACCCCGCTTGCGCCCTTGGCCGATGCCGAACGTAGAAGCAACGATCGAATCCACGTGCACGCTCGTCGCTGATACCGGCAAATCCGGGGTGGCTGAAGCCTCGGCGCTTGCATCGCTTTCGTTGCTATTGGCGTCGACCGCTGTTACGACGTAGAAATAGGTTGTCTCATTGATAACGGTGTTGTCTTGGAAGTCGCTTACTCCGGCCAGCGTTGTGCCGATCAAAGCGTACCCCGAGCCACTCGTGGTGGAGCGATAGACACGGTACTCGTCCAGGTCCGACTCCGTGTTGTCCGCCCAGTCCAGGCTCACGCTGCCGTCCCCTCCGGTAGCGGTCAGCCCCGTCGGCGCGGATGGCGGAAAGACGTCCCCTCCTCCGGTCGCGGTTATCACCACCATCGAGTCGACGAAGAGGGTATCAAGCTGCACGGTCCCCCGGGTGCTATCTGTATCCTGCACTCGGATATAGAGCGTACCTGCCACATCCTCCGGAAACACGTACATCTGCTCCGTATCGTCATCCGCTGTCTTGGTGACGGTCAACATGTCAGTGAACGTCGAGTTGTCCTTCGAGTAAGCGAACACGAAGTCATCACCTTCCGAGTTCGCCGTATGATACGCATCGACTTTGAAGACATAGCTGGATCCCACGGCCACATTGAACAGCCAGGTGTGGTCGAGTCGGCTGCGCGAGTTCGAGGGATTCCCGCCTTGCTGCTCTTCCGTCAGTTCCTCATACGCATCGTCCTGCACGTCCGTGCTCGTATACGAGCCGCTGCTGATTGTCCCTCAAGCTGTCGCAAAATCTGCGTCGGCCATGTTGAGGACCATCGTCACCGGCGCTGTATTGACCGTCACGCTGATCACGTCGCTGCCCGGAAGCCCGCCCGTGTCCGTCACCGACGCCGTGATCGTGTGGGTGCCCACGCTGAGTGTGGACGTCGAAAAACTGCCGCCGGAACCGATGCTGCCGTCCAGATGGGAAGTCCAAGTCAGACTCGCAGTGATAATCCCGTCCTCGGTGTCGTTCGCCGTGCCCGTGAAGGTGATCGAGGCGCCCACGGTGAACGTCGATCCGTCCGCCGGCGCGGTGATCATGACCGTCGGTGCGGTGTTCGGACCGGCGTTGACTGTCACATTTGCGCCCAGCATGTCGTTGGAAGCATTGTCGTCGGGGAAGTTATGGTCGGCCGTAAGAGTGTGAAGGCCCCCCGTCGCTCCCGTGCTGTCCCAAGTGAACAGCAACTGCGTCGACACCCCGATCGCCAAACCACCAACGATTACTTGGGGGTTGCCTGTTACGCTCCCACCATTTGCGTCCCGCGTCAGGGTCACAGCGATATTGCTCGTAACATTCTGGTTACCGACATTCTCAACGGTCACTGTCACCGGTGTGCTGTCGCCCTCGTTCACGGAAGCCGGTGCATCCACAGCCGTGATAGCAATGTCCGTCACGGGGTTTACCGTGAAGTTAAGGCGGACGTTATCAAGCTGGAAGAAGGCAAAGCCCGTTCCCGGTTCGGGAACGTTCCAGACAAACATCAGGCGGATGTCCTGCCCCGCGAACGCGCTCAGGTCAGCAATGCCGTCCGGGTATGGCCCTCCCACGCCAGTGGGGTTGTCAGTATCCTCTTCAAAGCCGGTCCCGGACTCCGACTCCGGTTCTCCGCCGGCTGTCGCGAACAGAATCGTCTCCGCATGGAGGACTCCACCTCCACCGGCCGGCTGGATCTCGACGCCGAAGGTGCGGGCCTGCGTCGCACCAAACCGATACAACTCCCAGGCGGCTCGATAGTCGAACTCCAAGGTGGTGGTTCCCGCGGGCAGCGTCAGGTCTTGGTACAGTTCCCGGCGGTTGACAAACGTGTCGCTGACCGTCCCTTGGTCGTCCCCATTGAAATCGTGCACGGCCGCCCACGAACCGTCCGTCGGATCGCTGTTAAAGTAATCGAGAATCCAAGCCCCGGCAATGAAGGCCGACGCCGGGTACTCGATCCCCGCGCCAACAACCGTCAGCGGCAACTGGGGGTTCGATGCCCGGCTCAGTTCCTTAATGTTCCAACCATGGAAACTGCCCCCGTTGTCCTCAAAGCTCCCGTTAACAATCGGATTGAGTGGGTCGGAAGAAACCACGACTTGTGGCGGCGTGGCGAGAGCATTGTTGGACTCGTCATCTTCGGCAATGACGTTTTGGATATCCGCCAACGCGCCCACGAAATAAGTGCCGGGCGCCACGGCGGGCACATCAATCGTTCCGTCACAAGTATCATTAGCGCCGACTCCCAAACCGCCGATCGAACAACTGAATCCCGAGAAGGCATCGTCGGTGTTGATCGTGGCATCGGCCGAGAAGTAGAAACCCACCTCGAACGGTCCAGCCGCTGCCGTTCCCGTGTTCGTAAAGCCCGACGTGACCGCGATCTGTCCACCCAGTGTGGCCGTCTCCGGAGCCGTCGACGCCGTCACCTCAATGTCAACATCCGAGGCCGCAAGCGGGATCCAGCAGCCGAGAATACCCACCGTCCCCAGGTCTACCGTGTCACCGTCTGCAATGGACGCAACCGTAGCGAGGTTGTCAAACTCCTGCGTCAGCGCGTTCGGCTCCATCGCGTTGGAGTTGATCGTCGTGTTGCTGTACCGGAACGCTGAGTAGAGCCCGGCCGACGAGGTCCCGTTGTCTTCCAGCGTGCGCGCGTAGATCGTGTAGGGGCCTCCGGGCGGCACGTTCAGCTTGACCGAGCCGTTGTAAGGGTCGCCGAGTGGGTCTCGGAACTGCGATCCGCTGAAGGTCTCGACGCGGTTCGCGCCATCGATCCCCCCGGCAGTCTCATATGCCTAGACCGAAACACCCGTAGCCGGTTCACACGCCGCGCCCTTGCCCAGCGTGAACTGAATCAGTCCGCGACCGCCCGCTGTTTGCGCCACCGGCGGCGTCGCGTTTCTGGCGTAGGTTCGAATCAGCGAGGCGATGTCGTCTTCCACCAAACTGCGAAGGTCGATGTTGTTGCTGGTCCCCGCCGGCACCATCGTCGCGGTCTCGGCATTCAAAATCGGAAACAACCCGAGACCTACTGTGGAATGCGACACCCCCAGGAAGTGACCGCCTTCGTGCGTCGCCACCGATTGGACATCGTACCGATTAAAGATGGCGCCTGCGGCCGTCGACCAGCTATCGAGGGCATCAAACTCCATCCAGCAGTCAACCGCCGTGCCCGGCGGGTACGTCACGTTGGGAGGTCCCGGAAAGGGAATCGTTCCGCCCATGGTGTCGATAGGCAGCTTGGTCTCGCCCTGAAAGATCGTCGTCGTGGGTTCCGTGAGGAAGTAACAGGGCGCCCGCGCGAGAAACCCACCAAAAGAGTCGACCTCGACCCATCCCACCGTATTGATGCCGTCCAACGCAGTCGGGTTCGCTGTGGTCGTCGTGGAACCAATGTTTACAACGGGAACTAAGGGGGCCCCGGGCAGACTGCCCACAGCCTCCCAATTGTTGAAGGCCGTCTCAATTTCTGTTTCAAAAGCACTCTGGCCGACCTGTGCGGGTTTAAGGTTCGGATTGTGAAACCACTCGATGAAACCGCCCCCGACAAACAGCCGCGGGTCCCAACGCAAATCCCAAATCGGACCACCTTCGACCACCTGCATATCGAGGTTATCGCCCGCGTTGAGATTCGACGGTGTAAACGTGCCGACCCACGTGAACGCTAACCCCAGCAGCAGCAAGGAAAGCAATGGCAGGAACGATCGTTGCGAATTCCGCATCATCTTTCGGCTCATCGTCTCCTCCTCGACCGCTCCTCGTTACTGCCGCCTCGACCGCACTTCATCCAAGAAGTCATCAAGGCTCTCAGGCTCGCCTCTCGGCGCCACCGTTGCGGCACTGCCGCTGCTTCCCGGAGTGACTAAAACAACTCCGGCCCCGAGCCCGACCGGCTTGAAGCTCGGCTGACCTTCGAAAGATTGACCGAAGAAGACGATTTCGTCGCCGACTTGCAGTTTCGGCGCGCCCGGGACCGCGAGGCCAATGTTACCAATTGCTCCCCCCAGCACCGCAACGGTAATGGCACCCTGGGCCTGGCCCTGAATCGTTTCTTGGACCACCAAATCGTAGTACGTGTAAATAGCTCGCCCGACCCACTTCGGCTCCTTGCTCGAAACAATGCCTCGAACGATCACGTCCGACTGCTCAGCGAACCGGTCGAGATCGAAAGCGGCCCGTTCGAACCCCCGGGGCTGTGATGCGGGCGAGAGGTCCTGCCCGAATGCAGGGCTCACCGCGAGCAGCGCAAGCACAACGAGCGCTACACTCCCTCCGAAATGCGGCAGGCGGGCGCGGGCGCCTGATGAAAGTCTCTTACATCGGTGATTCAGGTCAGCGGTTTTCATGACGGATCTCCAATGACGCGGATCGGACGGGAGGCGACGAATTTCTGGATCGGTGGAACTTGCATAACCTCCGAAACCAGCCTACGTATTTGCTGGACCGCTCATCTCCGCAAGGATAGGTACATTGATAATGTCGCGTCAGCTTGGGATTGTTAGTCAACCCCACTTTGGTACCCCCTGGTGATAGGAAAAAAAATCCCAACTTGACGTTCACGACGCCTGGCCTCCAAAGGCCCTCGCAGTACGTCACTTATGCCACGCCCGCTTGTTGAGCGACTTGCACCTGCAGTCCCTGGGGGGTTCCCGGTGTGAAGATGACGATGAATTTCGAGTCGTCGAAGGGGGGCCACCCCGGCAGCTCCGGGTAGCGGCACCGACTCGCCGGCAGGCACGATCACCTGCGCAAGCGCCTGGGTCGGCACAAGCAACAGCAGAGCGGCCAGAGCGAGGTAGTGGTTGGAGTTGCGTGCTATCTTTGCCGCGCAGAATCGTAGACGACTATGCCGGACTGACATACAGTCCTCCCAAGGTTGTTGCTTGCAGCCGCCCGAGCGCCAGTCCCAACGGCAGGTAGCGTAGGACCAACCCACAGACAAGGTACCACCGGTACCGCCATACCTCTGCAATCTTGAACCATCTGCACCCGTAAGTCAATACCTCTCGGCACTTATTCTAACTTAGTAAGTTAGTACTAAGGCCAACGGCCCAGACGGGCTTAAGGCATAGCGCCCAGCCGCGAATCCGTCAGATGTTCGTCGATCAGTTGGCCGAGACCAAGCCGCTCCTCCAACTCACGAACCAGGATCAGCCCCCGTCGGAAGTGACGCGGGATCCTTCGAAATCGACTTTGAGTAAGCCTTTGAAGCTTAGCTAAAACGGCTTGCTATCTTTTTCACCGATCCGGTGTTGACATCCCCAGCGTCCTGACTACGCTGGAACCCCATCTAATAAAGACGTTCAAGGCCGCCGGAAGGCCGGGACGTCCGAGTCCAATGGAAAACGCGGTTTCAGAATCTCATGCACAAGCCGATCGACGGCTTTGGAAAGTTCCCTCGGACGGCGGATCTTGTACTCCTTCCCTTGCAGGCGTTTGACCGTGTTTCCGACAATGCCGCGCCAGGGTGAGACCGCGTAGTTCAGAAAAAACACGGGCACATCGTTCTGCTCTAGTCCCTCGAAGAGTCTGGTCGGAATTTTCCTGCTAAAGAGAACGTCCGTTCCGATGAAGATGAAGGCGTCGGCCTCCATGCCGGCATTCATCTCCTGATGAAGCCCGGTATTCATCTCTTGATGAAGCATGGCGGCCAGAAACCGGACGTCGGCATCTCTCGACAATTCATTGACGTCAACCATGCCGGGAGAAAGTTCTCCAACACCTTCCCGGAGAAGCTGAAACTGGATGCGCTCGTGAAAATCCTGACGGCAGAGCACCTTTTGGTCGTCCAAGCTGTAGGCGACGATGGCCAGCTCGCTGACATGGCGGTGGCGGTAAAGCACGCGAAGCATCGAGAGGATGGGGCCGATCTGCCAGCTCCCGATTGTGGTGCGCCTTCGCGATGCCGTGTCGAAGCTCAGAAAGACTTTCAGACGCAAATGAGGTTCGGAGTCACTGCCTCGAACCGGGTCTTCGCCGCGAAACATGTAGAGTCTTCCGCGCCGAACTTCACCCGGTTCGAGTCGCAGGGCGACCTTGCGGTCCCGGCGCGACAGCTTCGCGTGAACAGTCCAGCTCACTTCGCAATGCCGGCCGAGGCTGTCAACCATGCTCCACTTGATGCCATACTTACCCTCGCCCAGAGCCAGGGACGCGGCCATTTCGACCGTTCCCTTGGCGCGGGGCGGGATCGGCCCACTCTGTGTGACGTAACTCGCGTGAATAGGAAGCCGTCCCTCGGGTGAGAGAGGCTCGACGTCCATGGTGACCCTCCAGGTGGTCGCCGGTCCGCGAAGCTGCTTCACGGGAATTTCGATCCGGAAGCTGGTGTAGAGGCGAAACTCTAGATCTAAGCGGGGTTTGAAGGTACGCAGTTTACAGGAGAGCGGCACGGGCGACCAAGCTGGAGACCTCTTCACCGCCGTCTTGACCGGGCTGCCCCCAGACGATCGGGGAGATCCCTGTGCTTGGAGGTCCGCTCGGCCGGGGACCGATGGCACGACTTGGCCCGACAGCGCCGGGCTGGCGATCAGCAGGGCCGCAAGCAACGCACGAAGATGCATCGTAAAGGTCCGAACCGCACCGCCGAACCGCACCGGCGAACCGCACCGGCGAAAAGGAAGCTACTGCTCCCTCGCGCGGTAGTCGAATCACTAGAGTCTAACGCAGGGAGGCGATGAGCAGGGAGGCGATGGCAGTCAAAATGGACGGCGCTGGCCGCCTGCCCTGCCGTTATTTCGAGGCCCGGCGATCCCGGAAAAACTCTTGCAGACCGGCGAGACATTCATCGGCTAGCACTCCTTCGACGATTTCGGCCTGATGGTTCAGCAGCTCGGAGTCGGCGATACGGAACTTGCTTCTCACGCCGCCGAATCTAAGGTCGCGAGTTCCGAAGAAGAGTTTGGCGATTCTGGCGCTAACCAAAGCCCCGGCGCACATGGCGCAGGGCTCCATGGTGACGTAAAGTGATGCGCCGGTGAGACGGTAGTTCGCTAGCGAACGGCCGGCTTCTCGAAGGGCCTCGATCTCAGCGTGCGCGGTAGGGTCGTTGGCGGCAATCGGCCGATTGTGTCCCCGGCCGATGATTTCGTCCTGCTGAACGACCACGGCGCCGACAGGCGCCTCCCCCTGAAGGGCCGCTTGATCGGCCAGCGCCAGGGCGGCGCGCATGAATTCTTCGTCCCGGGCCGTGAAGATCTCCGGCATATGTCCAGACTAGCAGCCGCATCCCGATGCTTCGGGGCGCAGGCCGGAAAAAAGGCGCGGGCCGTCGAAACGGTGATGCTCACAATCGCAAGTCGCACCGGCCCTGTCGCCGCCGCCCGCCCCAAGCACTGTCACGGCCTTTGATAAAATCAGTTTCCCGCTGGGTTTACCCGCCCAACTCATGATGGAACCAAAACAGCGCCGAAAAACCGCCGTCTGTGATGTCGGCGGCGTCAAGGTCGGCGGCGATTATCCGATCGTCGTGCAGTCGATGACCAACACCGACACGGTCGATATCGCCTCCACGGTCAGCCAGACCAAGGCCCTCGCCGAGGCAGGTTCCGAACTGGTCCGTGTCACGGTTAATGTCGATCAGGCCGCCGAAGCGATACCGCGCATCGCCGAATCGCTCGAGGCTCTCGGCGTGCCGGTGCCGATCATCGGCGATTTCCACTACAACGGGCACCTGCTGCTGAAGAAGTATCCGGAGTGCGCCCGTCTGTTGGCGAAATATCGCATCAATCCCGGCAACGTCAACATCGGCAAGAAGCACGACGACAACTTCCGAACCATGATCGAAGCGGCCGTCGAGCATGGCAAGCCGGTTCGCATCGGAGTCAACTGGGGCTCGCTCGATCAGGCGCTGCTCACGCGCCTCATGGATGAGAACTCGGCAAGCGCGAACCCCCTGGACGCCCGTCAAGTCACACGGGAGGCTATTGTCGTCAGCGCGCTCCGCTCGGCCGAGGCGGCCGAGGAATATGGATTGCCTCACGAGCGGATTATTCTCAGCGCTAAGGTCTCGAATGTTCAAGACCTGGTGGCGGTGAATCGTGCGCTGGCCGCGCGCTGCGACTATCCGCTGCATCTGGGTCTGACCGAGGCCGGCATGGGATCGAAGGGGATGGTGGCGTCGGCGGCTGGGTTGTCGATCTTGCTCAACGAAGGAATCGGCGATACGATCCGCGTGTCCTTAACGCCCGCGCCCAATGGCGACCGTACCGAGGAAGTTCTCATCTGCCAGCAGGTGCTGCAGTCGCTCGGTTTGCGCAGCTTCACCCCGCAGGTAATCGCGTGTCCCGGATGCGGGCGCACGACGAGCGTGTTCTTCCAAGAGATGGCGGATGAGATTCAGATCTATCTGCGGCGCCAGATGCCCATCTGGAAAACTCGCTACCCCGGTGTAGAGGAACTCAACGTAGCGGTCATGGGCTGCATCGTGAACGGTCCCGGAGAATCGAAGCACTCCGATATCGGCATCTCGCTGCCGGGCACGGCCGAAGATCCTAAGGCGCCGGTCTACGTGGATGGCCGGCAGTTCACCACTCTCCAGGGCAAAGGAATTGTTCCCGACTTCATCTCTATTGTCGACGACTACGTCGCCCGGCGTTTCGGCGGCGCAAAGGCTGGATAGCCGCCCGGCCCGGCTCCTGCCACGGGCCGCTACTGCTCGGAACGCCGGATCTTCAGCACGCTATTGGGACGCACGGTGACCAGGAGCCGTTCGCCGCTCATGCGGTAGTACTCGCGATCCCAGCCGTAGGTGGGCCCGCCGAGTTCGAGTTCTAGCACGCGCTCATCGGCCCGGATCTCGGCCTCACCTGGCCCACTCCACCCGAAGGCCAGAGTCACGCTGTTGGGATAGATTTTGGGCGAGAGGTTGTGCGCAATTGCGAAGCGGCCGCCGCCAAGCGAGCGGACTTTCGTTTGTCTGGCTGCGTCCTGATACGCATAGAGCGGCCCCGTGGGAACGTACCAGATGTCGTCGCGCCGTGAAATGTGGCTCACGTGCTGCTCGTAGAAATTGCCGGGTTCGTAGTCAAGCCATGACGGGTGCGTCAGAAAATTGTAGATGCCTCCGCTTTCGTAAACCTCGTCGAACTTCGCGTTGATGACGGCTACGTCCCGCCGGCCCTCGGGAGCAATGCCAGCCTTCTTCTGAACGGCCTGGGTATAGGTGGCGCGGTAGCGGTCGCTGTCCCATGTATTCATATCGGGCAGCAGGTGGCCGCCATTGGCTTCGTCGGGGTAGATGCGGGCGGTCAGGTATCCGGCGTGCCGCAGCTTGCGGCGCACGAAGTCGTACTCATTGCACAGGCCGCAAGGATAGGCAAACGACCAGACGTAGGGCTGGCCCGTGCGGGCCAAAATGTCATCACGCGAATCGGCGAGTTCGTAGTCGGAGTAGGAGACCGCGCAAAACCACCGGCTCGGCGGAAACTGGCAAGGGTGCGTGGCGGCGTGAGAGCCAATCTCATGTCCATTTTCAACGGCCTTCGCCAGCACCGGCCAGAGATCTTCGGCAGCCCCCCGCCGCGTGCTGATAAAGAAGGTCGCCTTGACGTCATAGCGATCCAGGACCTCGATAGCATCCGGTACTCTCGGGCTTGAGTCGTCGGCGGTGTGCGTGACCACGGCCTTGGCGTCGTTGAGATATTTCGTGATGCCCAGGTAACGAATCGCGGCGCTAGCATCCGATGCCCCGGCGCCGGCCTGCCCAGCGCCGGCCTCCGCAACCCCGAGCCGCTCGAACGGATCGCCCGCCAGCACGCCGATAGGTGCTGGTTCCGTAAACCAGCTAGCCAGATCGGAGACGCCAAGGTTCTTCCCGTGAACGATATATCCCGCCCACAGCAATACCGCCGCAACGGCAATCAACAGAAGAGAGCGCACGACGGCAAAGCCAAGTCGCGAATCAGATCTCGCGGGAGCGGAAGTTCGTGAACACGGAGACGACGGAGCCTGCATGCGCCGAATATCTTAGCAGGAGGCCAGCGGTTTAGGGTCGCCCCCCGGTCTCCCTACGGCTCCTCTTCCTCCTCCGCGGGCTCGGGCATATGTTCTTCCAGCGCGTCGAAAATCTGCTTCCAGGCCGTATCGCGATACTCATGCCAGCCGAGGGGACGGCGTTCGTTGTCGACGGCGGTCATGAAGCCCGGAAACATGCCCGGAAAGTCGAGCAGCCGCGCCGGCACATCGTTGGCGGCGAGTACCCGCAGGAACAGTTTCTGATCGCGGTAGGACGGGTCGGTATCGGTCGTGATGAACAGCAGCGGTGTTGTGATGCGATGAGCGTTGCGCAGCATCTCGCGGCGGGCAAGTTCGCGAACCAGCCCGCGGCGCGGCAGTTCACGGCCGAAGAGTTGTTGGGCCATGGACTGAAGGCGCGTGATGCCGGCGTATCCGTACTCGGGCATAGCGGAAAAGACCGCGGGCGAGATGACGACCGCGACCCGAAAAATGTTCGAGCGCTCAATGGCGACCACAGTGGTCGTCGCGCCGTGCCCCTCTCCGATAATCGCCATCCGAGCCGAATCGACATAGTCGAGTTTACGGCCAAGCTGGGCGAGCTGGAGCAGGTCGAGGACTTCTCCCTTGCCGTACTCAACCAGACCCTCCGATCGCCCCTCGGGCCCGCTCCGGCCCCGAAATGTCGGCGCCAATACCACATATCCCCGGCTGGCTAGATCCAGAGCCAGAGCCCGGTAGCCACCGCTGACGCCGTGCTCGGAGCCATGGTTGAGCACAATCAGCGGGTACTTCGTCTCCTCATCACGAATATAGGGCCGCGCCAAAACCCCCGTCATATTCAGCTTCAGGCTCAGGTATCCAACGTGGAACGCTTCATAGCCGTCTCCGCGATGAAAACGCTCCAGGTGCCGAAGCTCCCAGTCGCGAATCCCCAGCCGCTTCCAGTCCCATGGCGGCGGAGCGACCTGGGGCTCTTCTCTCAGCTCACGCAGGCCACGGGGTGTTTGCGCTTGGCTGGACGCAATAGCACCGATCATCAGCACCGCGGCGATGCCAGTAAAGCCCGCAAGGGTGAGCACGGGTCTTGGCGAGAGTCTGCGGCGGATGGGATGCACGGAGCGGGTTCCCGGCG
The DNA here is from genome assembly GCA_965238045.1 of Bryobacterales bacterium. Classification (GTDB taxonomy): domain Bacteria; phylum Acidobacteriota; class Terriglobia; order Bryobacterales; family UBA6623; genus CBDEGU01. Next base: position 452,123 of record CBDEGU010000011.1, read on the forward strand.
GCGTTCGATCTGAACTCCGTAATCGATCTTAGCAACCCGTGGTACAAGTCCGGCTTGCCGCTCCAAGAGCTGCGGCGTCGCCCTCAGCCGCCGCCGGCGAACGCCGTCTGGCGCGAGGTCTGCGATCGAAGGAACGCGAACAGGTCGGAAAGCTCTCGGGCGGAGAGGCTCTCGTCAAAGCCCTCGGGCATCAACGAAATCTCGGAGCGCTCCATCGACTTAATCTTCGACCGCGGAATGCGGTGCAGATCGTTCGGTCCGCTCACCAGCACGACGAACTTGGAATTCCTCGTGCGCAAGACGCCTGAGTAGATCTCATCCTCGGTCTCGACGCGATAAATCTCGTGACCCGGCACGAAACTGGCGCTGGGGAAGATGATCGCCTCCAGCAGGTCATGAACCGAGCGCACCGCTCCGACCGCTGTCAGGTCCGGTCCCACATCACCGCCCTGATTTCCCATCGTGTGGCAGGTCGAACAGGCGGCCTTCTTGCCAAAGAAGATCGCCCGGCCGGCGGCGGGGTCTCCGCCCCGTGCCAGCCCGGCTTCGAGCTTCGTGAGCCGGTCAACGCGCCGGGCGCGGGCTTGCTTGATGTTCTCTCGCAGCGGCCCGGCAAGATCGCGGACCTCGGCCGGGAAGGCGCTCAAGATTTCATCGAGCCGCCCGGCTCCCGCCTCGCCCAGAACCACTCGCGAGCCCAGCAGCGCCTCCACCAGCGCCCGGCCCGCGCGGGCATCTCTCGTGCGGGCATAGGGTTCGAGCAAGCTCTGCTGGACCAGCGGATCGGCGTCACCAAGCCGTTCCTCCGCAAGCCGGACCAGAAAATCGTCGCTGAGCTTTGCGTTAGCGAGCACCCGCGCGGCGGAGAGACGAAGATCCGCGTCCTGGCCCGGTGAGAGCAACTCCAGCAGGAACGACAGGATTTCATCGTCCAGCGCGGGCTCATGTTTGACGAGAATGCCGAGCGCGCTCAGACGCAGGCCGCGCGATGCGTCGTCCTGGGCGATCCCGGAAAGTTCGGCATCGAGCGCGGTCAGATCTCTAGAACGAATTAGAGCCAAGGTTTTGCTGCGCAAAATCTCGCTTGCGGATCTGAGTTGCTTGCCAAGCGCCGCGACCCACAAGGGCGGCATAGGATCGGAAGCGCACCGCTGCATCGTATCCAGCAGCGCAAGTTGCCGCTCTTCGCCGAGCCCGGCCCGGCCCAGCAAATCGGATATCAGCCGCTGTGTGGCCGGTTGTTCGCAGAAACTGACGAGAGCCTCTTGAACTGACCGCAGTTCTTCCTCGCTAAGCGATGCCGCGCGCATTTGCGAGCGCAGGAACGCCAGCACATCCGGCGACCACTCTGGATGACGGCTCAGCACCCAGAGCGCCGTCTTGCGCAGCGCGGCGTTCCCCGAACTGGCCTCCCCTGCGCTGGCGACTCCCGGCGACTCCCGAGCTGGTATCCACTGAGCTGGTATCCACTGCGCCGATGAAGCCGACCGCCTCGGCCCGCCGCAACTGCGAAGGCTCCATCTGATCGAGGGCGATGAGCGCAATTTTCTGAACCCTCGGGCTCGGGTCTCGCAGCGCGGCGCGGGCGGAGGCGGCGTCCCCGAGTTGAATCAGCGAATAGGTAATCGCGTGTTCGACGAAGCGATCCTCCCTCGCGGCGGCGGCTTCGAGCAGCGCGGGCGCCGCCCCAGCGTCCCCGACCCGTCCCAGTGCCGTGGCCGCCTGCCGCCGCACCGCCGGATGCTCGTCCGCAAGCATTGCCACAAGCCGGCCCGCGCTGGGCCGGTCGCGCTCGAGACCCGCCGCCCGGGCAGCGGCGATCCTTACCAGAAAGTGGCCATCCTCCAGCGCCTCGCGCACGGCCGCCAGCGACCGCTTGCCGCCAATCCGCAGCAACCCAAAAACCGCCGCCACCCGCGCCCGCGCCTCGGTCGACGTCTCACGCACCTTCCGCAGCGCATCGATCGAAACTTCTCCCGCTTCCACAAGACGCGTCAGCGCCTGTTCGGCCACCGCGTGCCTCCCGTCTTCTAGCAAACCCGCCAACTCCGGCGCCGCCAGCTTATCTAATCCCAACTCGAGCCCGCGCGGATCATCCACCCGCGGCGCTCCGGTCTTGCGGATGCGATAGACCGCTCCTTTGATCTCAGGCTTCGCGATCCGCGACACCGGGCAGCCGTGAATAAACCAGCCGCCGGTATCCACCACTAGCAGACTGCCGTCCGCATCCTGCATCACATCGGTGGGATGGAAGTCGGGGTCCGAGGACGTCAGAAAATCAGAGTCCTCGGTCCGGAACGTCGCCCCCTCGCGCGAGAGAATGTGGCGCTGCACCCGATGAGGATTAAATTGCGCCGTGAAGAGGTTGCCGCGAAAGCCCTCCCCAAAACCGGTCCCTTTGTAGCGCATCAGCCCGGACGGTGCGATACGGGCGAACTTTGTCATCACGGGCATCAGTTCGCCGGTGCGGGCGAACTCGCCGACCACGGCGTGGTCCTTGGGGTAGACGCCGCCCTCGACATAGTGCAGGATGGCGTCGCGCTGCCCGGCCCGCGGATTCTGGAAATAGGTCATCGTGCCGAAGGTTTCCCCGGCGTCGCTGAAGGCAATCTCGACCGGGTTGTCCATGCCGCCTCCGGCCACCCATTCGAGTTCGGTGCCATCGAGACGGCAACGCCAGATACGCGCCGATTTCCCTTCGAGAACGGGACCTTCCTTGGTCTTGATCTTATAGCCGTGCCGGCCGTCCGTAATATAGAGACGCCCGTCCGGCCCCAGGAACGGCCCGTGCATGCTGGCGGCATTGGCCGAGAGCACCCACCCCGTCAGCAGCACTTCCTTGACGTCGGCAACGCCATCGCCGTCGGTATCCTCGAGCCGCAGCAGGTCGGGCGGCGTCGAGACATAGAGGCTGCCTTCGTACCAGACCGCCCCATTCGGCTCGGTGAGTTTATCGGCGAAAATCGTGCTGCTATCGTAAACACCGTCGCCATCCAAGTCTTCGACCAAGCGCACGATGTAATCAGGGTTGGCCTCCATTTCCGGCGTCTTAAGCGTGTTGCCCGACGACTCGGCAAAGAACAGCCGCCCCCGGTCATCCAGAGTTCCCAGCATAGGAAACGAAACCAAATCCGAACCAACCGCCACCTCGACTTCAAACCCAGCCGGAACCGTAATCGCCGCCAAACCCGTCGCCCCAACCCCAGCCCCTGGACCCAACTCACCCAACCCATCCGGCTGCCAAGCCACAATCCCGGCCCCCACAACACAAAGAACCACCACCGCCGCCAGAACCGGCAGGCGGCTATGAGAAATCCTTGATGAGTCTTCTTGCGCCATCGTCCCCACACCTCGCTAACTCTACCGCGCCGTCCGAACTCCAATGTCCGCGCCCAACCCTTCGCAGCCCGGACACTGCCTAGGAGTCCGTCCGAGTATCAGCTTGGCACGGTTTTGGTGCTGGGTTGAATTTCCGGCGGGAGATTTACTCGTTCGGCAAAGGCAGGGCTCGGGCGGTCGAAGTCGGGCGGGATGGACAAACACCGCCTGGCAGCAGTTTCTCGCGCCCCGCAGAAGCCTCCGCGAACTCTTCGAACCGCATTTCCTTCTTGCTATCCATGGCAGAGGGTGTGCATCTTCAATATGTTGTGCGTCAGGCAAATCAACGCCCATTCGCCGCGCACCTTCTCCAACCCGCGCAAGAGAAACCCTCGCATCCCGCGCCCCTGTTTGATCTGATTGATCTGACCAAACACCGGCTCGACGATCCCCTTGCGTTGGGCGTAAACCTTCGCTCCAGCCCGCGTCTGCAATTTGCGTTTCATCCGCTCCAGCCGCGTTGCTCCCCGCCGCAAGGGTCCGCGCTTCGCTGGCGGTGGCCGCTCCCCGTGCTTGTCTTTCTTCGTGGCGATGTAAGCCTCAATCTTGTTCTCCGGCGCGGCGGCCGATTCCAAAGATTGCAGATTCTGCTCCGAACAATAGCCGCTGTCGGCCAACACTTGTTGTGGCCGCTGCCCCGCCTGCTGCTCGACCGCTTCGAGCAGCGGCTGCAGTTGTTGTTTGTCGTTCGCCGCCTGCGTCACCGTCTGCCCCACGATCAACTGACAGACCCCCTCCACCGCCGCCTGCGCGTTGTAGGCCTGCAAGAACCCGTCGCCGCCTTTCATGATGCGCGATTCCGGATCGCTGAAGTTGTACTGATCCTTGTCGCGCGGCTTCGCTTTGCGGACGTCGTCGGCTGAGTGGTCTTGGGCGGCCGCTTTGTCGCGCGCCCTTTGTTTTAGGGCTCTCTGGGCTTGCCGAATCTTTTCCAGCCGCGTCTGGCGGCGCTGCAACTCCTCGGGCAGCTCCTGGCCCGTCTGCTCAGGCCCGTAGCGGGCGTCCTCGGCGGCATCGGCCCTCTCCGCTTCGGTCAGCATCTGTTGGACCTCGGCGGCAATCTGCTGCTCGGTTTGCTTCATCCGCCCCCAACTCATGGCCTTGTGCTTGGAGGCGTTGGCTTTCATCTTCGTGCCGTCCAGCGCCACCCGACCCAGCTTCATCGCCCCGGCTTCCAGCGCCAGCCGCAACACCTGCTCGAACAGCTGGTGCAGCGCTTCCAGGTGGATCTTGCGAAAGTCGGAAATCGTGCGGAAGTCGGGCTGATTGCCGGCCGCCAACACCCGAAAAGGCACGTCCTCGACCAGACGCTCGGCGATCTTGCGCGAGGAACGCACCCCCAGGCAGTAGCCGTAGAGCAGCAGCTTCACCATCAGCCGCGGATGGTAAGGCGGCTGGCCGCGCCACTCCTTTTCATAGACCTTCTCGATCGCCGACAAATCCAGTTGATCGACCACGTCGCTGACGAAGTAGACGAGGTGGCTTTCCGGCAGCCAATCGCGCAAACTAGGAGGCAGCAGCAGTTCTTGCTCGGGAAGGTAGGGGCGGTAAGTTTTTCCCATAAACCATTATCGCCCACTTGTGTTTTTTCTCAAAGAAGAAAATGACCAATACTCGGACAGGCTCCTAGGCGGCACACCCAGTATCCGGGGCGCTGGTCTGGATCTGGATCAAAGCCGATCCTGCCGTCGATCCAGAGATTGCCCGCCTCTCGCGATCGAAATCCAATCGCGTAAATGGTGGGCATATACAAGTCGAAGCGGATACAGAAGGCCACTTTGAAATCACCAATCTGCCACCTGGCGCTGCGTTTCGGCTGACTGCAACGCATCGTAATGGGAAGTACACACCCACACGCCTGCAAGGTTTTCGCACGGACACAGCCGGTCAAGAGATGAGAGTCGTATTGAAACCGAGGTGAGGAAAGTGGGACGCTCCGCATTTGTGCAGACGCCGTCCCGCGGGCCGGGAGTTTCACGGCATCGGAGTCTATCGAGCCGATGGGCTTCGAGACGGCGCGAAAGGCGCGTTGCCACGCTCGTCACCAGTGCCTTGATGAGCCAGTCGGAGTTCTGCCAGGGAACTACTATTCCTCGGCGGGGTCGCTTCTCGCGCGCTTTTATTGGGGTGATCCGCTGATGCTAAACTGAGGTCGCTGCTCGGCTATTGTTTCCGGGATTGTTTTCGTGATTGTTTCCGGCGGTTGTTTCCCCTATGAAAATTGGTTTTGTCAGCCTTGGCTGCCCCAAGAACCTGGTCGATAGCGAGGTGATGATGGGCCTGCTCGAGGCTCGCGGACACGAGCTGACCGCGGAGGCATCCGAGGCCGAGGCGCTGGTCGTCAATACTTGCAGCTTCATCGATCCGGCGAAACAGGAATCGGTCGACACGATTCTTGAAATGGCCGAGCACAAGAAGACGGGCAAGGCTCGCCGGCTGATCGTCGCCGGGTGTCTGGTGGAACGCTATCGGGACGAGATTCGCAGCCGTGTGCCCGAAGTCGACGCGGTGCTGGGGACGAATGAACTCGAAGACATCGTGGCGCTTTGCGAGGGCGGGGAAGCCGAGGCCGGGGAGTCCTGCGGCAGGGGCCGGGACCGCGAGGCCTATCTCTATCACGATCGAACGCCCCGGCGGCTGGCGACTCCGCCGCACATGGCCTACATCAAGATCAATGAAGGTTGCGATCACCCCTGCACGTTCTGCATCATCCCTCAATTTCGCGGCGGATTTCGCAGCCGGCGGTTTGAATCGGTCGTGCGCGAGGCCGATGCGCTGTTTCGGCGAGGCGTGGGTGAAATCAACCTGATCGGTCAGGATACAACGAATTTTGGTGAAGACCTGGGGCTGAACGACGGCCTGGCCATGCTGCTCGATCGTCTCGGGTCACTCGAAAGCGCCGGCTGGGTGCGCTTCCTCTATACCTACCCGAATCGCGTCTCGCAGCGGTTGCTCGACACGATCGCCCGCCATGAGGCGCTGTGTAACTATATTGATATTCCGCTGCAGCACGCCAGCGCCGGCGTGCTCCGGCGGATGAAGCGGGGCTCGTCGGGCGACATCTTCCTCAAGCTCGTCGAGCGCATCCGCCGCACGATTCCGGGAGTGGCGATTCGCACGAGTTTCATCGCTGGCTTTCCGGGCGAAACCGCACAAGACTTCGACGAACTGTGCCAGTTCATCGAAGCGGCGGAATTCGACCGTGTGGGGGTCTTTGGCTATTCCGACGACGAGACGAGCGAGAGCTATCATCTGGACGGCAAGGTCTCCCGCCGGGATATCTACCAGCGCCGACGGCGGCTGATGGCGATTCAGCGGAAAATTTCGCGGCGGCGCAATCGGGCTCTGATCGGCAAGCGGTTTCCGATACTCGTCAAAGGTCCCTCGGCGGAGAGCGATCTGCTATGGGAGGGCCGGCTGCAGTCCCAAGCCGAGGAGATCGATGGCATCACCTACATCACTGAGTTCGCCGGCCCAGAGCCGAAGCCAGGCGATTTTGGCGAGATCCGCATTACCCGCGCCGCGGCCTACGATCTTTTCGGCGTTCTCGAAAAAGTGCGGGAGCCCGCGAGGGTTGTGGCCCCGCCGGTGCGGACCCAATCGCTGGTTCAACTGCCGGTGCTGTCGTGAAGGAGGGAGCACCATTGGCCGATCGGGGAGTTCGGAAATGTCCCATCTGCGGCAAGCCCGCCGAGGAAAAGTCGGCGGGCTATCCGTTCTGCAGTGACCGCTGCCGGACGACCGACCTGGGAAACTGGTCGTCGGAATCCTATGTCACGCATAGCCCGCTGACCGAGGCCGATGAAATCCTCGACGCCAGCGATCTCGCCGGCCGGGAGGATTGACGAGATAGCGCAGCGCTCGCGGCGGTCTTTGCTCGGCGGTATTCGTTCGGTAGGGCGGGGACGCCGGATCGTTGCGGGGCGCAGTGCCGCCGGGGGGGGGGGGGCCGGCATCCGGTCGTTGTGCCGCTGTATTGCCGTGAGAGAGAGTCGTAAGGGCGGGTGGATGATCGCGCTGGCTACTTGGGGCGGCTGTGGACTGGCGCCCAAGGCGCCGGGCACGGCGGGTTCGATCGTGGCGCTGGCGTTGGGATATATAGCTGTCGAGGTCTTTCGATTTCCGCCGCTCACTCTTGGCTTGGCCGCCGCTGTGCTCTTCTGGCCGGCGTGCCGGGCGGCCGAGGCGGCGGAAAAACACTTCGGGCGCGAGGACCCTCCGCAGGTTGTCGTCGACGAAGTCATCGGGCAATGGCTGACGCTCTCGATGGTGGAAGCGGGATCGCACCTCTCATGGCTGGCCGCGCTGATATTATTCCGGGTATTCGATATCACGAAACCGTTTCCGATCCGGCGCTTCGAGAAATTGCCCGGCGGTTTAGGGGTCGTCGCCGACGACCTGGCCGCCGGCGCCTGCGCTATGATTACTCTGTGGGGTCTGGGGTGGTTTGGCGCATGGTAGCGGGCGTGGCAGGGGTTCTTTCCCCGGCTTCGGCTCGCCCGCCGACGGGCTTCGAGGCAAGCGGTTTGACGGGGTGCGGTTGTGTGTAACAGGCCGCAAGACTCGCGGCGCGGGGTTGTGAGCGGAATGGCGTTGCGAAGCAGGCGGCCCCCGAGTCGTGCAACCCTGGCGGCAACTCTTCAGCAGATGGAACCGCGAAAGAAAACAGCATGAGCGCGAAACGGGACGGCGCGAATTCACGGCCAGTCATCGATACGATTTGTCCGGCGGCGGCCATCTCGGGAGGCGAGGTCGAAGTCCACGGGAGATGCCTGTCGCTGTTTCGGAAAAACCGCCCCCATGCCCTGTTTGGAGAGGTCGAGGCGCGCCTGGTCGTGGGTGGTCCGCGTTATGTGGTGGTCAAAGTTCCCGAAGAAGCTAGCGGCGGCAGCCTCGTTCTCAACAATGGACTCAAGAATAGCGAGCCCCGCCCTTGCTCGATCGGGCTTCCCCTCGCTGACAGCTTGCACCCGGTAGCGAATCCGGCGGTCGACGCCGAGGGAAACATCTTTACGACCCGCAGCGGCACGCGAGGCGAGAGTGTTCCGGTCTCGGTATTCAAGATCGACCTGAATTTTGAAGTCAAGCCGGTGGGAGGCGAGATCGTTAATCCAACCGGGCTCATCTTCAACCGTCAGGGAGACCTGCTGATTTCCAGCCGCAATAGCGGGACGGTCTACATGATCGGTCCCAAGGGTCAGACCGAGGTCTATGCCGAGGGTATGGGCGTCGCGACCGGCATGGCGTTCGACAACGAGGAGAACCTTTACGTCGGTGACAGAACGGGAACGATCTTCAAGATCGGTCCAGACCGCCAGATTTTTGTATTCGCGACGCTGGAACCCTCGATTGCCGCCTACCATCTGGTTTGGCACCCCAGCGGGCGTCTTTTTGTGACGGGCCCGACGACGTCGAGTTTTGACTGCGTCTATTCGATCTCGGCGGACGGGCAGGTCGAGACCTTCTATCGCGGCCTCGGGCGACCACAAGGGATGGTGCTCGATGCGAAAGGACGGCTCTACGTGGCCGCATCCCACAGCGGACGCAAGGGCGTGTATCGGCTGAGCGAGGCGGGCGAGATCGAGCAGGTCATCACGGGGCCCGGTATCGTCGGTCTGGCGTTCTTGCCCAGCGGAGAGATGGTTTTGGCGACGGGTTCGAGCATCTACCGCGTGGAAACCGCGTCCTGGATTGACAGGTAGTTCTTCCCTTGCAGGCAGAAATCATCGCCGTCGGGTCGGAGTTGCTGACTCCCAGCCGCATTGACACGAACTCGCTTTTCCTGACGCGAAAACTGAACCAGCACGGCATCGAGGTGATCCGCAAGACGATCATCGGAGACGACCGCGAGCGGCTGGCCCATGAGATTCGGCGGGCGCGGGCCGGCGCCGGCATCGTGATCATGACCGGCGGCATCGGGCCGACGCTGGACGATATCAGCCGGGAAGCCGCTGCGGACGCACTGGGCCGGGAGCTGCGCTTCGACGCCGAGATCATGAAGCAGATCGAGGCTCGCATCCTGCGGGTGCGGAGGGAAATGGCGCCGATCAACCGCCGCCAGGCATATATTCTGGAGGGCGCGGAGGTTCTGCCCAACGCCCGCGGAACCGCTCCCGGGCAGTGGTATGAAGACGACCAGGGCATTCTGATGCTGCTGCCGGGGCCGCCGCGCGAGATCGAGCCGCTGTTTGAAGAACAATGCGAACCGCGTCTTGCCAAGATAGGATCCCGGCACCATTACTACACGGCTTACCTGCGCGTGGCGGGCCTGCCCGAGTCGGAAGTCGACCAGCGCGTTGCGCCCATCTATTCGGCCGAGCAGCGGGTGGCGACGACGATCCTGGCGTCGCCGGGCGACATCCAACTGCACATGCGTGCACAAGCCGAAAGTCTTGCGGAGGCGCGGGAAATCGCCGAGGCGCTATCGAGGAAAGTAGAAGCCGAGCTGGGATCGGCCGTGTTCAGCCGCCGGAACGAATCATTGCCAGCCGTCGTGCTGGGTCTGCTCGAGGAACGTGGTCTAAGCCTGGCCGTCGCGGAGAGTTGCACCGGGGGCATGATCGCCGAGAAGCTGACCTCGGTGCCGGGCAGTTCCAGAGCCTTCCTGGGCGGGTTCGTTACCTATAGCGAGCAGGCCAAGATCGATTGGCTGGGCGTTCAGGCAGAAACGATCCGTGCGCACGGCGTAGTGAGCGAACCGGTGGCCAGAGAGATGGCCGAAGGCGCGCGGCGCAGAGCCGGAGCGTCGATCGGCATTGCAACCACCGGCGTCGCCGGGCCCGGCGGCGGCACCGAGACAACACCTACGGGCACGGTCTTTGTCGCGGTTGCCGATGGGTCAGGAGTGGAGACCGGCTCGCTGCAAATCGGCGGGGAACGCGACCGGGTCAGGCTCTGGGTCACCCAAAACGCGCTGAACCGGCTGCGGCGGAGGCTTCTCTAAGCCCGCATTTCTCACCACCTGACAACCGAAGCACATGATAGGCCCGCCATTACTTCGTTGCGCTTGCTCGCCGTGCTCAACGTACAGTCAAGTACGCCTGCGCTCGTCAAGCGGCGCGCGCCTCGTACTGACGGGCCTCTCACGCACTTGGGTTCGCCACGTGGTGAGAAAAGCGGGCTATGCTCACACCATCCATGAGCCGAGACCCATCGCGGGATGGGGCCGCGGCGGCGGCTAACCGTAGACGGTTACCTGAGTCACGGGCCGAAAGCGGACGAGAACCCTGCCCAACACCGGCCGGCCGAAATTCATCGCGGGATTGAACTTCGTTGTCAATAGCACGCTCGCGATGTGTGATACCAGCCTGGCGTTCATCTCAGGCGGACGAAGGGGCAATTTCAGCATCCGAATGCTGTACACCCGGCCGTCCTTGTTGATGAGGACTTCCACGGTGATGTCTTCCTGGACGCTGAAGTCCGGCACGTCGGTCATCGTCGGATCACTGATCCATGCCTTCGTCAGGTAGAGCAGCGGGATGTCGTCGGCCGCGTTGCCGCGCACGAATGTCAGGTCCGACATCAGAACGCCGAACAGAATCAGTGCGGAGAGCACGCCGCCGCCGGCCGGGACCATCAGCGGCCGGAGCAGATTGTCGAGCCCCAGCTTCCAACTTGGCCAGGCACTCCGCCCGCCGGCACGAGAGGCAGCGAGCAGTATCCGCGTTCGCAAGGCGGCGGGAGCCGGAATTGGCGGCCACTCCCTAACGAACTGGGGCAAGATTTCCCGCTGCTCGCAGGTCTCGAAGCAGTCCATACATTGTGTCAAGTGACGCCGCAGCAGCCGGTGAGTGAAAAACCCCAGTTCGCCATCGACATACTTCCCGATATTCCTCCGTGCCACGTGACAGGTCATATCCTACTCCGTTTGCAGTTCCACTCCTTCGGGCAGTGAGACTGCGGTGTGCCGGCGCATTCCGTATCGCAAAGCCTCGCGGCCCCGCAGGATACGTGATTTCACCGTGCCGAGGGGCAGGTGAAGCATGTGCGCAATCTCGCTGTAGCTCAAGCCTTCGATATCCCGCAAGATGACAATACAACGCAGCCTGGCATCCATTTTTCGAAGCACCTGCTCGACCAGAGCAAGCTGCTCGCGGCGGCAGGTGACATCGAAGGGGGTTTCCGAGCCGCTGACAAGATACCGGTAACTTTCGGAAAGAGGGACCGCGTCAAGCAGTATCTCGCGGCGCCGGTGACGTCCGAACCAGCGCCGCTGGTTCGAGGCCTCGTTCAGGGCAATGCGATAAATCCAGGTCTTCAGGCTGCAATCGCCCCGAAATTTCCCGATTTTCAAGAAGATCTTTGTGAATACCTCCTGCGTCACATCGGCCGTCTCGGAAGGATCGTTAAGCAAGCGATACACAAATCCGAAAATCGGCTGCTGGTAGAGATCCAGGAGTTCTTCAAAGGCGCCGGGCCGGCGGCGGCGCAGCCGGCTGACCAAGTCCTCCTGATCCGCGTGGCTCGGAGGCTGTGTTCCCGCAACCTGTGTATGAGTGATCGGCACTTGTCGGTATCTGCTCTCTCTGGAAATCAGCTTATCAGTAACACCGGGTTCGGACAATCAGCTTCTGAGTATGATAGACACCGCTGGGACGCATTTTGTTCATACAAATTTGCAAAGTCTCGCGCCGAGGGTGCAACCACGAACAAGGCGCGCCTATCATCCCGTGGCCGGAGTCGGGCCGGGCGCGTTGCGAGCGCCGCGGCGCGGATAGATATGCCGGCGCGAGCCGGGAGTGCAGGGAAATTTCCCGTGCTCGGAGATGCCAGCGGCCCTTGACCCGCACCGGCGCAATAAAGACTCGCTTTCCCCGCGCCGATGAATGGTCGTGGACCGCTCCGCCCGCGCTTCGATCGCAACAGCCGCCGCGCACTGGCCTCTGGCCTCCCTGCCGCCATGGGCTACGCCGAGCCGCCCGTCGAAGTTTGCGGCATGGTTCGCCCTGCTGGCGGGCTCGGCCGTATTCTTCGCCATCGGCGCGCTTGAGGATGATCGTGTCGCCGCCGTCGCCGCCGGATGCGTCTTTCTGCTTTGTGTTTGGCTGTTGCTCCGCGTCCTGCGACTGCGGCTTCTGTCGCCAGTGATGCTCTATCTGTGTATCTTTGGTCTGTTTCATCTTGGGCTGGTCGTTCCCTGGGCTCTGGATATTGCGAGCCGTTCGCCGCCCTATTGGGTGCTGCGATACCCGCTCTGGCCGGCGATGTCGCTCATCGTGTTGGGGCTTACCGCTTACCTGACTGGCGCGGTGGCCGGCGCCGCGCGCTGGGCGGAGCGCAAACAACCGCAGTCTTCCTTGCAGCAAAACACGCCCCTGTACCAGTGCGGACTCGCCGTCTGCGCCGGCGGACTGCTGCTCTTTGCCTGGGGCATCCACTTGCTGGGTTTCAGCCGCTTCTTGGAGGCTTCCTATATTGACACCTTCGAGCTGGTCAGGCTCTATGATCCGCGCTTTTTCATCACCAGCCTGACCGTGGTTCCGGTCGGATTGTGCATCAGCGCGGCCGCCGCTCCCCGGCGCAGCTATACGCTTCTGCTCTGCCTGTCGTTCTTCTGGATGCTCCTGATTGCCTTCATCGGTTACCGGGCCCATGCCCTGGTGCCGATGGTGATCGTGGTGGCGGTACTTAGCAAACGGGGACTCCGCATTCCGAGGCTCGCCTACGGGGCCGCGCTCGCCGCCCTGCTGGTCGCCGTTCCCGCGGCCCGGTCCATGCGCGAGAGTCGTTTGTCCGAGCGCTCTCTCGGCGGGGTGTTGAGCGGCGTACGCCCGCTTTCGGCCATTGAGGAGATGGGCGGCAGCCTGCAGCCCCTGGTGCACACGATCCAGCTGATGGAAACCGAGCCGCTTCGCCGGGGAACGACCTATTGGAACGCCCTGCTGAGGGTCCTTCCCAACCTGTCGAGCCGGTGGGGGAGCGGCGGCTACGTTCGGATCGAGAACCTCTCGCCGACGCACTGGGTCACGATCCGCGCCGAACCATGGAAGTACAAACACCACGGCGGCATCGGCTTTTCGGCCGTCGCCGAGCCCTATATGAACTTCTCCCACGCGGGCGTCGCGGGGTACTTTTTTCTGCTCGGCCTGTTTCTGGTCTGGCTGGACCGCGTCGATGGGTTCCGTCCCACCAGGCTGGCGGCCTGGGCGATACTTCTCGGCCCCTTGTTGCTGACGACGCGCGGCAGTTTCGATTCGTTTTTCCGGCCCGCGGTCTGGGGCCTGCTGATTCTGATTGCCTCGCGCATAGTCTGCGACTCGTTAGCATCGCGGGCGGGGGGAGCGACCGCCGCGCTTCCCCAACCCGGCCGGGCGCCGGTTCCGCTGGCCGAGGCGCCCCGTGCCTGACGCCCCCGCACCTGAAGCCCCCGCACCTGAAACCCCCGTGCCTGAAGCCCCCGTGCCTGACGCCCCCGCACCTGAAGCCCCCGCACCTGAAACCCCCGTGCCTGAAGCCCCCGTGCCTGAAGCCCCCGTGCCTGAAGCCCCCGTGCCTGAAGCCCCCGTGCCTGAAGCCCCCGCTGGAGCCCCCGCGCCTGGCCCCATCGCGCCGAGACAAGAACCGCCGGCAGCCCGCGGTTTGGCTCGCGGGATCAAGGCCTGCCTCGACCGCACCGCGGCCGCAGCGCTGTTGCTGCTTTGCGCTCCCGTCATGGCGCTGATCGCTCTATGGATTCGCATCACGATGGGTGCGCCGGTATGGTTCCGCCAGCCCAGACTGGGCCGGGGCGAAAAAATCTTCGTCCTGGTGAAGTTTCGGACCATGCACCGCGGCACGGCGAAATCCGACGCCGAGCGGCTGACCGAGCTGGGCAAGTGGCTGCGGCGAACCAGCCTCGACGAGTTGCCGCAACTGATCCATATTCTGCGCGGCGAGATGAGCTTCGTGGGCCCGAGACCGCTGCTGGTCAAGTACCAGTCGTTCTACACGCAACCGGAGAAGAAGCGCCACTCGATCGCTCCCGGACTAACCGGCTGGGCGCAGATTCATGGCAGGAACCAGCTGAACTGGGACCAGCGGCTGGCTCTCGATGCCTGGTACGCCGAGCACTGGAGCCTTCTCCTCGACGCCGAGATCCTGCTGCGCACCGTCGGCTGCGTGCTGTTGGGCCGCGGAGTGGAAGTGGCCCCGGCCGAGTCGATGGACGACCTCGATGTCGAGCGGGCACGAGCGGAACTGCGATGAAAATCCGTCCGGCACTTCCGGGCGAGGGCGCCTGTATGGCCTCGATGATTCGGGATTCGCTGCCGCCCGCGGTCGAGGGTTTGACCATCTGGCACTGCGCCGGCGCGGCGAAATACGTCGAACAGCAGTTGCGGGACCGCGCGGGGGCCGGTGACCCAGCGGTCGCGGCGGCCTACTGGGTTCTGGACGGCGCGGCGGACCAGCCCGCGGGTATGGCGAAGCTGAGAACGGCCGGCGACAGCATCTTTCTCGATCACATCTATGTCGCGGCCGGTGCGCGGGGCGCGGCCCGCGGGCGCGAGCTTCTGCGGCGGAGCGTCACGCAAGGGGCCGCCGAGAGCGGCTCATCGTTTCTCATGCTGGATGCGGATCCCTCCAACGAACTTGCCTTCGGCTGGTACCAGCGCCTCGGCTTGGCGCAAGTGGGAGAGACCTTTTGGCAGACGATGCCGTTGCGTCCGGTGACCGCGGAACGCCTCAGAGTGAAGGGCTGGGCCGCGGCCGAGACGCAGCACGCGGAGCTTGATTTCTCGCAGTTTCGGCTCGGCCACGATGACGGCTGCTTCCTGGTTGGCCGTCTCGGCGGCGCCTATTTCCGGCTGACCCAGCCCCGGGCCTGTACCGACCGGCGCGTCCATTACACGCTCCATGCCATCGACCCGAAACGCTCCCTGCTGATGATCACCGGAAAAAAGCTTGACCACCTCGAGGTGCGGCGGCGAACGGTTCGCATGCGCACCGGCATCTCGGACCTGCTGCGGCGCCTGGAGTGACGCCCCAGGCGGCTTGCCTCTCTTGCAGCCAGGTTCGGCCGTCCGCGAAGATTTTCCGCTGTTCGGTCGATACTCCCATGAGGCTTGCCGGTAACATCACGCCCGGCAATATCACGCCCGGGCACCGGAGGGCGGACCGGAGGCGCGTGACGCGAATGCCAGCCCTACCCGCGATGCATGACCAGCAGGAACACGCCCAGGGCCAACTGCGCCAGATCCCCTCCTCAAGTCCCGAACTCTGGGACGAGGCGATTCGGCCCCTTCCTCACGATTTTTATCACAGCGCCGCCTACCATCGTTTTGCCGAGCAGCGGGGCGAGGGCCAGGCCAGCCTGCTGGTCTACAGCGAAGGGAGCCGCCGCTTCCTGTGGCCCTGCTTGCTGCGGCCGATTCCGGCCTTGGAACCCCGCGGATTTTATGACGTCACCTCGGTCTACGGTTATCCCGGTCCGCTGGCTTGGGGCGGGGAAGACGACCCCTCGTTCCTTGAGCGCGCCTCTCAAGCGATCGTGTCCGCTTGGCGCTCCCAGCGCGTGGTGGCGGCCTTTACCCGCCTCCATCCGGTGCTGGGCAATCATCGTCTCTTGCCCGGCCACCCCCCGCCCGTGCGGTCGGGAACGACCGTGGCGATCGACCTGACCCAGCCGCCGGAACGAATCTGGAACGGCTACCAGTCCAGTCTCCGCCATCGCATCAACCAAGCCCGCGCGAAAGGCGTCGTCGTGGAGTTGGATCGCGAGCGGCGTCACCTGCCTAAGTTCGCCGAGCTCTACCGGCGGACCATGCGGCGAAACCAGGCATCGTCGTACTACTTTTTCGGCCAGGAAGATTTTCACGCCTTGCTCGACCAGCTCGGCTCGCGAGCAGTTCTGATGGCCGTCCGCTGGCAAGATCAGGTGATCGGCGCCGGCATCTTTGTCGAACACGGCGGCATGGAACTTGGCGGCATTGTGCAGAACCATTTCTGCATAAACGACCCCGAGTTTCTGCATCTTGCGCCCTCGAAGGTGTTGCTCGACGAGGTACGCCGATGGGCCGCCCGGCGCGGCAACCGGCTCTTCCACCTGGGGGGCGGCCGCGGTGGCCAGCGCGACAGCCTGTTCGACTTCAAGGCGGCGTTTAGCAAACAGACCTACGACTTCTACACCTGGAAGGGGATCATCGAACCCTCGGTGTACGAAGACCTTTGCGACTCGCACGACCTGCGTTTCGGCCCGCGCGAGACTGGCCCGCCCGAAACGAACGGCACCGCTGAATTGAGCGGCTTTTTTCCGGCCTATCGCGAAAATCTTCCCGCTGGGCTGGCTTCGCCGGGGCTCGCCCGGCCCTCGGGCATCGCCCCAGCCCAGGTAGCGGCCAGGCCGCGAAAGGTAGCTGGTGAGAGGCCACGCCCCCGAAACCCTGCCGAGACTCACTTTCCGGCCCAAGGAGAATCATGAGCACGCAAACACTCGCCGCCGAGAAAACCACTACCGTTTCCCTCCCGGCTCCGCTATTCGCCGAGACCGTACCGATTGCCTCGCCCTCGCTGCCGCGCAGCGGCGATCTGCTGCGCCTGATCGAAGCGGTACTGTCGCGATCCCAGTTAACCAACGCGCGTGAAGTGGCCCACTTCGAGGAGCGGGCAGCCGCGTACCTGGGGGTCGCCCACTGCGTGGCCGTGTCCAGTTGCACCGCGGGCTTGATGCTCACCGAGCGCACGCTCGGTCTGAGCGGCGAGGTGATTCTGCCCAGTTTCACGTTCTTCGCCACCGGGCACAGTCTGTTGTGGAACAATCTCCAGCCGGTCTTCGCCGATTGCGATCCGCATTCGTTCAATCTCGATCCGCAAAAAGTAGAGGACGCCGTCACGCCGCGCACCTCGGCCATCTTGGGCGTGCACATCTACGGCTGTCCCGCCGCGGCCAGCGAGCTGGAAGATATCGCCCGCCGGCACGGAATTCGCCTGATCTTCGACGCCGCGCACGCCTTCGGCTCTCAGATCGACGGCCGAAGTGTGGCCTCGTTCGGCGACGCCAGCGTCTTCAGTCTGACGCCGACCAAACCCCTCGTCGCCGGAGAAGGCGGACTCATCGCGACCGGCGACCCGGAACTCACCCGCCGGCTGCGTCAGGCCCGCAACTACGGCAAGGGAGAGAGCTATGACTGCGATATGCTCGGACTCAACGCCCGGATGACCGAAATCCAGGCCACCATCGCGGCGGCCGGTCTGCCGCGCGTCGAGCGCGGCGTCTGGAGCCGGAACGAACTCGCGTTGCTTTATGAAGGCCGTCTCGGCGCGGTCCCGGGCATCGCTTTGCAGCGGATCGAACCCTCCATGCGTTCCAGCCGCAAGGACTTCGCCATCGTCGTTTGCCAGAGGGAGTACGGCCTCTCGCGCGACGAACTCGAAGCGGCCTTGACGCGCGACAATATCGAAACCAGGCGTTACTTCGACCCCCCGTTGCATCGCCAGAAGCTGTACCGGAGTTTCGCCCCCTCCGCCGGCTCGTCCTCCGGCAAAGCACTCGCCGTGACCGAGAACCTCAGCGCGTCGGTGCTCTGTCTGCCGCTGCATTCCAAACTGCCCGCCGCCGCGGTCGAGGCCATCGCCGACCGGATCGTGGAGTTGGGGGGCCGCGCCTCGGCGTGAGGAGATCCCACCGGTTGACCCGCATTTCTCACCATCTGACGACCGAAGCGCGCGAAAGGCCCGCCATTACTTCGTTGCGCTTGCTCGCCGTGCTCAACGTACAGTCAAGTACGCCTGCGCTCGTCAAGCGGCGCGCGCCTCGTACTGACGGGCCTCTCACGCACTTCGCTTCGTCACGTGGTGAGAAAAGCGGGTTAAAGGAAAACTTTGCAGGACCGATACAACTATTTGACGGTCACGTCCGCCCGCACCAACTACGACTACAACCTTCCACGGGAGAGTACGAATATGCGTGAGTCAGCCCGAAAATCAGTTCTCGCTCTATGCTTCGCGCTCATCGCCGCGACCACTTGGGCGGCTTCGCCGGCCGTTATGGCCAGACTCAGCACCGCCGGTACGGTCTGGATAAATCAGGTCGCGCTGCCCAGCGGCTCGACGATCCGGCCCGGCGACCGCATTGTCACCGGTCCAAGCGCCTCGGCGTCGATCTCCTCACCCGAGACCGGCCGGATGGAAGTGCGCCGTGATTCCGAGGTCACCTTCCGCCTAAACGGCTTGCTCCTCCACCAGGGCGTCGTCTCGACCCAAGGCGCATCCATCGCCACGGCCAACTATCGCGTCGAAGTACCGGCCGGCGCCGGCGAGAATCCTCTGATCGTCGTCGCCAAGCGGGACGGCCAGCTTCTAGTCGCCGCCCACCGAGGCAACGCCCTGGTGACCGCCCCCGGCCTGGCCCCGGTGCTGATTCCGGCCGGTAATTTCGCCGTCTCCGCGGCCTCCGCCCCCGGCGGCAACCAGAACGGTCAACCTGGCGCTAGAGGCGCAAGGGCCAACGACGAAGAAGAAAAAACTAAGAAGAAAAGAGCGGGCGCCGCCCCGGCGGGCTCGGGCGGCAAGGCCGCGTCCAGCGGCTGGACAATCGGCTCGCTTAGCCACCAGGCCAGTGTCGCTCTGGTTTCCGCCCTCGGAGCCGCCGCCGTCGGCGGAACCGCGGCGGGATTCGCCCTCACCGGGTCCTCGCCAAGCCCAACCCAGTAACCATCGGCTCGATGATCGGATGATGCGCTTCCCGCGCCCGTCCGCGCCCGCATACGTCCCGAGCCGGTCGTTCCCCGGCTCTCCCGAACTGACCCTCGGGTTCCGCGCTCCCCGGAACCCGAAGGTCGCCTTTCCCCCTTCACGGTTCGCCGCGTGTCCCTTCTTCGCTGGTCTCGCTTTCCGGGCCCACTCCAGATCGGCTATTCTCTCTGAGATGGGTGCCGCTAAAAAAACATCGAAACAGCCGGCTGGCTACTGGCTCGTCAAGTCCGAGCCGTTCAAGTACTCTTGGGAACAGTTTCGCAAGGACGGTTCCACCTATTGGGATGGCGTCAGAAACTACCAGGCGCGCAACAACCTTCGCGCCATGACGAAAGGGGATCTCATCCTCTTCTACCACAGCAACGAAGGCCTCGCCGTTGTTGGAATCGCCAAGGTGACCAGGGAGTTCTATCAGGACCCCACGACCGATGATGAGCGCTGGGTCGTCGTCGATCTCAAGCCGGTGCAATCTCTCAAGCAGCCCGTTAGCCTCGAGCAGATCAAGAAAGATACCAGGCTGCAACACACGGCCCTCGTAAGGCAGAGCCGCCTTTCGGTCATGCCGGTCACCGAGGACGAGTTTGGCGTCATAGCGGCCCTGGGCGGCGCGGCCTAGGCCGCCAGGTCACCGGAGGGAACCCGAACCGGTCCGTCGCGACGGGTTCGAGAAAGATCCCCGTCCCGTGCGGCCCAAGAAAATCTTCAGTGGCGAATTCTCACCGTGAATCCTGACCCCTATCGGCGGCCGCCGAACATGTATACTGGCTATAGTTGCGGGCTTGCTCGTTTCGCTGGCGGACTCGATAGCTAACACCAACTTCAGAGGGGAATCGACATGAGTTTGCTTCACTGGAATCGTCGCCACATGCTTCAGAGCCTCGCCGCCTTGCCTGGCCTCGCCGCCCTGATGCCCGCTTCGCTTGCCGGGGCCGCCCCCCGGCTCGGACGCAGAAATCGTGATGTGATCGCGGAACTTGGCCTCACCAAGTTCATCAACGCCGCCGGCACCTACACCAGCCTGACGGCCTCGCTGATACCTCGGCCGGCCTTCGAGGCCATGGATGTGGCCTCCCGTTCGTACTGCAAATTGCAAGACCTGCACGACGCCGTCGGAAAACGTATCGCCGAGATGACCAAGGCCGAGGCCGCCCTCGTCAGCGCCGGCGCGGCTTCGGCTTTGTCGATCGGTACCGCCGCCTGCGTCGCGGGCAACGACCGCGCCCGAGCCCGCCAGCTTCCCGATACCCGCGGCATGAAAAACGAAGTCATCGTTCAGAAGACGCACCGCAACGGATACGACCACGCTGTACGCAACGCCGGCATTAACATGATCGAAGTCGAGACTCTCGATCAGCTTGAAAACACCATCCACGACCGAACCGCGATGATGTTCTTCCTGCATGGGGCCAACGACAGGGGACAGATTCCCTATGAGCAGTTCGCCGAATTGGGTAAGAAACACAACATCCCCACCATGATCGACGCGGCCGCCGACCTGCCTCCGGTCGAGAATCTGTGGAAGTTTACCGAGGCCGGGTTCTCGCTCGTGATCTTCTCGGGCGGCAAGGGCATTACCGGTCCGCAGTCGGCCGGACTCCTGCTCGGACGCAAGGACCTGATTGAGGCGGGCCGCATGAACAGCAGCCCGAACTCGGATTCTCTTTGCCGCAGCAACAAGGTCAACAAAGAAGAGATGATCGGCATGATGGTGGCGCTTGAGATGTTCGTCTACCGCGACCACAAAGCCGTCTGGAAAGACTGGGAATCACGCTGCAACCGCATCGCCGGCGCCATCAAACGCGTCAAGGGCGTCAAGACCGAGATCAAGGTTCCCGAGCTCGCCAACTCGGTTCCTCATCTGCACATCGAGTGGGACCACGACGCGGCCGGCAAGACGCCGGCGGATGTCGTCAAAGCGTTGCGCGAAGGCCGCCCCAGCATTGAGGTTCGTCCGGGGTCGGACAAGAACCTTGTTGTCGCGGTCTGGATGCTGCAGCCCGGCGAGGACCGCGTCGTCGCTCGCCGCCTCAAGCAGGTTCTTAACGGTTGAGCCAGACCGGCTTGCGGGCCAGACTTAAGCACCGGATGGGGCACGCCGCCAGGGCGTGCCCCATCCGTATTTCCGGCCTGTTTTCCGATCTGTTTTTCGGCCGGCGAGCCGCCGTGGGATGCGGGTCGCCGGGCCGGGACATCCGCGCGAATAACTTTGTTATGATCGGCTGTCGGCATGCCTGAGCCCCCCCGGATTTCCGTCGTCATCCCGGTCTTGAACGAAGAGGACTCGGTCGATCGCCTGGTCACCGCCCTGCGCGAGGCTCTGGACTCGGGCTTCGAGTTGATCTTCGTCGATGACGGCAGTACCGACGCTACCTGGACACGGCTGAAGACCCTGCACGAGAGCGGCTGCGTAAGGCTGGTCCGGTTCCGCCGAAATTTCGGCAAGACCGCCGCGCTGATGGCCGGGTTTCGTCTGACTCGCGGAGATATCGTCATCACCATGGACGGCGATTTGCAGGACGACCCCAGCGAGATTCCGCGCTTTGTCGGCAAGATCAAAGAGGGATATGGTCTCGTCAGCGGCTGGAAGAGGACCCGCCACGATCCCTTGCACAAGGTCGCCGCCTCTCGCATTTTCAATTTCGTGGCCGGATGGGTAACAGGTCTCCGATTGCACGACATCAATTGCGGATTCAAGGCCTATCGCGGGGATCTGGCGCGCTCGCTGCGGCTCCATGGCGAGATGCACCGCTTCATCCCGGTGATTGTCGCCGCGCAAGGCTTGCGGGTCGCTGAGATCGAGGTCACCCATCATGCCCGAAAGTACGGGCGCTCGAAGTACCGTTTCGCCCGTCTCTTCAAGGGATGTTTCGATCTAGTCACCGTATCTTTGCTGACCAGATTCCGGGAGCGGCCGGCGCACTTGTTCGGATTCGCCTCGCTTCCTTTCTTCGCCGCCGCCCTGGTGTTGGGCCTCAGCGGGACCTTGCCGCTCTACGTGCTGGCGGGGGT
Organism: Bryobacterales bacterium; assembly: GCA_965238045.1. Lineage (GTDB taxonomy): Bacteria > Acidobacteriota > Terriglobia > Bryobacterales > UBA6623 > CBDEGU01. The sequence goes on from CBDEGU010000011.1 coordinate 474,179, forward strand.
GTTTTGGATCTCGGGCGTGATACTGCTTGCCGCCGGCTGGGTCGCCGAGATGGTCGCGGGTCTGGGGGCCGCCGCCGCGGGCCAGACGCCTCTCTATTCGATAGAGGAACAGCTTGATTAAGCGGGCGATAGTCGTCGCCAAGTTCCTGGTTCCGCTGATCGTCGCCTTCTTCATCGGGCGGCTGATCCATGGCAACTGGCAACAGGTGCGCGGCGAGGACTGGCGCTTTGAGTCGGTTTGGCTGCTGGCCTCGTTCCTGCTGACCGGCTGGTGGTTTCTGATCCGCCCCTATGTCTGGGGACACATTCTGCGCGGTTTCGGCCATTCCCTTCCTTACCGCGACTCGTTCCATATTATTCGTCGCGCCGAGCTGAGCCGCTATGTGCCCGGAGGCGTCTGGCAGTACTTGAGCCGCGTCTATCTGGCCGGGCAAGCAGGTATTCCGGCGGGTGTCTGCCTGATGTCCGCGCTGGTGGAGACCGTCATTCTGATGACGGCGGCCCTCTTGCCCGCCTTCTTGTATCTGTCCGAAACCCTGCCCGCGCTGGAAAGATACCAGCGCGGTCTGCTGATCGCCGTTCCGGCCGCGGCCTTTTGCGCCATCCATCCCAAGCTGCTCAACTTCTGGGCCGGGTTCCTGGCGCGGCGCTTCAAGCAACCTCACATTCGGCTGACCATCCACTGGAAGACGATGGCGGCGATCTGGGCCGTCTACGTTTTTACTTGGGCCGTCCTGGGCCTGGCCGTGGCTCTTTTCGTGCGCGGGGTTTTGGACATCCCGGCCGAGTGGATGCCCCGCATTGGCGCTCACTATGCGATGGCCTGGCTGGTGGGCATGGTTTCGATGATCGCGCCGGCCGGCATGGGAATCCGCGACGGCATGTTCGGGCTCCTGCTCGAAGGACTGCTGCCGATCGGCGCCGCGATGGCGCTGGCCGTCGGCGTACGGCTCTGGCTCACGCTAACCGAGCTGATATGGACCTTCTCAGGACACTGGATTTTCGGACGCGCGAGAGACAGCTAGCAGCACTCGTCTGATGCAACTACTCTGGCGGCGCGGTTTTCTTCCGGCGGAAGACTTCGTAAGTTCTCACCGGTGCCGAGGAGGCCCGGTCCCACCAGCTCAGGCGGCGCGGATAGGAATACTCCCATACTTTCTCGAACCCATCGCTCAGACCCTTGATCTTCCCGCCCCGAGGGTCCCAGCGGACGTACCAGTCCGCGCCCGCGTAGTCGTCAAACTGATCGTCGGGAATCCGTCCCCGGAATTGTCTGTTGTGCGGCGCCTCGCTATCCAGCAAGCCGACCCATCGCATCTTGGGCAGGTAGAAGTAAACCGTCATGCCCTTGACATTGCGCAGGAAGGCAACCTTATCCTCTGGCCCAACGTGCTCATGCAGATAGTCGATCAGAGGTGCATTGTAGGATCGGTCGCGCAATAATTGCCGTTCGAGCATTTGCTCGTCGCCGGACGCATACCAGTTGATGCTCGGCCAAATCAGCAGCCCCGCGCAGAGCGCCGTCGCCGCTTTCGCTCCCGCCGCCTGTCTCATCTGTGCCACCGCCAAGGCGCTGAGCAGCAGCGCCGCCGGCAAGATCTGGAAATAGTGCCGTGTATTGGCTTTGTGTTTCGCGGCCGCCACGGTGAGCAACGGGGAGACCAGCAGCAATAGACCCGCCAGCAACGCCGCGCGCGCCCAGATCCCCTTCGCCCCGAGCCGCGTCCTATCGAGCCGCGACCACGCCCAAGCCAGTACCGCGGGCGCCACCAAGCACAACAGCGCGAAACCCCAAAACGCCGCCGAGTCCAGCCGTCGCACGTCCCTGTGTCCGTAGTTCACCACCAGCGGCGAGAGAACCAAAATCCCGGCCAGTAGCAGGGTACCGGTAAGGACCGCGGGTGCCTTGATGGCGCGGCGGCTGAACAAAAACACGGCCGCCGGAACCAGCAAAACCAGGGGCACGATACGCCAGAAATCCTTGGCCCTTCCGGTCAAGCCCGCGCGGTAAAGATCCAAGAGCGGCTCAGGTTCGGGAGGAGGCCAGGTCGAGGTAAAGTCAGAATGAAACATCCAGAATTCCGGCGTCAGCACGGCCACCAGCAGCGCCGAAAGCACCAGGAAGCCCCGCAGCAGCACACGGTCGCGCAGCGCCAGCACGAAGATCCCCAGCGCAAGCCAAGTGCCGCCGAAGCTGACGTAATTCGACAGATAAAGCAAAACTCCGTAGAGACCGATGCGCGCGTAGAACCCCCGCTGGTTCGCGAGCGAGGGTTGCTTGAGATAGCGGCAGAATTCCAGCATCAGCAGCGACGCGAACAGCACCACCAGAATGTAATACCGCGACTGTCGGGCGGCACTGAGAAACGAGATGTGAACGATGCCCAAGAAAGGCATCAGCAGCGAAAGCATCCCCGGGCCAAAGAGCAACACGCCGATGCGATGGAACACATAGAGGCAGAGGGCTCCGATCACGGCGAACGGCAGACGAGCAGTGAACGTATTCGCGCCGAAGAGCTTGAAGCCCGCCGCCGAGACATAGAACTGCAGCCAGCTCTGCATCGCCGGCAGCATCCGCGAGTTCGTGTCATGGCCGTCGGCGGCTTGCACGATCAATTGTTCGCCGTCGAAGGTCCGCGGAACCCACACGCCGCTTTCCGCCATCAGCCGGCCCCAGTTGGCCGTCGTCGTCTCGTCCCTCCAGAGGGGAATCCCGTCGAGCCGCCAGAACAGCAGAATGGCCGAGACAGCAACAAGCAACAGAGGCAGCGCCTTTTTCATGGAAGCAATATGGAAGCGATCCTGGCCGGGGCTGGAAGAATCCGCGCGTGAAGCGGTGATCGCACCTTCACCGCAACTTCTCTGGGCGCGCCGCGTTTATAAGCAGTGAAGCCCAAGCCGGCCGGCAAACGGACCAGTACACAGAATTGATCCAGAGGATAGCAAAAGGAGACGACCCATGACCAGAAAATCGACCCGTTGGCTGATGATCTCAGTGTTCGCGCTCACCCTGGGCGCTTCCATGGCGCCGGCCGCGAAAAAGTCCCCGGCCCGAAACCGTCAGAAGCACCAAGCGGCCCGGATACATCAAGGCGCCCAGAGCGGTTCGCTGACCAAGCGCGAGACGCACAAGCTCCGCCATCAGCAGCAAGCCGTTCATGCCTCGATCGTTCGAGACCGTATCGACGGCGGCGTCTTCACGCCCAAGGAGCGCGCCAAGGCCCAGGTACGGCTGAATCAGCAGAGCCGCCGCATCTACCGCCAGAAGCACGACAGCCAAACCCGCTAGCGCGGCGAACAGTCAAGCAAAGCGGCGGGCCCGGCAGCGGGCCCACCGCCGGTTTGATCTCCTGGCGGCCGCATCATGCTCGCCCGCCACAACCGCGCACACTCCTAGGAGGGAACGTCCGTATCGGTGAACTCGATCCGCTCTTCGTCCGCTTCCTGTCCGAAGTGCGGAGGCGGTTCGTTTGATTCGTTGTCGCCGGTGGCTTTCGGCTGCGCGGCGCTGTCAGGTTCGTTCGCCAGTTCAAGAAGCCCAAACGTGTTAGGCGCCGACCGATAGAAGATCTCTCCTCTGCGCACGTACGCCCCGAGGGAACCAGCCAAAGCGGATCGGCTGTCCCGGCCGTCCTTCTTGCCCATAGCGGCCAAGATTCTCTGGATGTGCATCGGCTCGCCATGGCTCAACAGGACTTTACGCGCTTTGGCCACAACGCTATTGGGCCTCAGGACCGTCTCTGCATTGCCGTCGTTGACGCCCTCACGTGGTAGCAGCTTGAGCGTGTCTTCGAGGGCAGAGATGTAGATCTCCTCCTCGCGGATCTGCTCCTTCAGTCGCGCCGCTCTCTCGCGTTTTTTCTCTATACGTCTCTCAATTTCTATTCTGGCGCTCATGGTCTCTCCGTTGCTCTCTACTGTACATGATAGCATCGTGAGTGATAATATGTGAAAATATGGATTTGGATGAATGCGGCACGGCGTTGACCCTACGATGGACCTTGGAGGTCTCCAGTAACCCCATGGATGATTACAGATGGATGATTATAGCATTTTTTTCAGTCGTTTAGAAGGATTGGGGAAATCCACATCCCGAGGTGTTGAATACTGGCTCGGGCGTGAGCTACAGGATTTCTTTGAATATTCCTCTTGGGAGCGCTTCGACAGTGTTGCCGAGAGAGCGAAAGCGGCATGTGATAAGTCCGCTCAGAACCCATCACACCATTTTCACAGGTATGTGAAAATGGTCCAGATCGGCAGTACCGCCAAACGCGAGATAGCTGACTGGTACTTGACTCGGTACGCCTGCTATCTGGTCGCGATGAACGGCGATCCGTCGAAGCCCGAGATCGCTTGCGCGCAGACCTACTTCGCCCTCCAAACTCGGCGGCAAGAGATTGGACAACAGACCGCAAAGCTTGACCAGAGACTTGCCCTGCGGGACCGGATGCAGGACGCCAACAAGGCCCTTTCTTCAGCGGCCCAGGGTGCGGGCGTGAAGAAATTCGCCGTGTTTCATGATGCTGGTTACAAGGGCCTGTACGACGGTCTGGGCCAAGCCGACATAAAAGAACTCAAAGGAATCAGCCCCAAGGAACCGATTCTGGATCGCATGGGCAGTTCGGAATTAGCCGCGAACTATTTTCGGGCAACGCAAGCCGAAGAGAAGATCCTGCGAGATAACGTACAGGGAGAAGAAAGCGCAATCGATACGCATCGGGACGTAGGGACTGAGGTGAGAGAGGCCATCAGAAGAATCGGGGGCGTCATGCCTGAGAGCCTTCCGGCGGAACCCTCGATCAAGAAGCTCGAGCGGCGCCGGAAGAAGCTCTTGAAATCTCCTGACGAATGAGCAAGAAGATATCTCGAAACTCGGCCGACGATCCGCGGACCGCGTTCCCAGCACAGGTTATTGGCGTCTGATCGATTGAGTAACGCAGGCCGCACTGCGACTCGGGCCAATCCTAGCCCGCATTTCTCACCACCTGACGACCAAAGGACATGACAGGCCCGCCATTACTTCGTTGCGCTTGCTCGCCGTGCTCAACGTACTGTCAAGTACGCCTGCGCTCGTCAAGCGGCGCGCGCCTCGTACTGACTGGTCTCTCACGCGCTTCGCTTCGCCACGTGGTGAGAAAAGCGGGCTAGCCCGGCAGCGAGGATAATTCTGGAACCTGGCGCCGACTTACAAGAACGTTCTTGGCCGCTAGCTAGCCGACGAGGCGGTAGCCCTTTCCGTGGTCGGAAAGGATGATTTCTGGAGTCGCTGGATCACGCTCGATCTTGCGGCGCAATCGCAGAATGTGATGGTCCACCACGCGGCTGGCCGCCGAGATTTCACCGTTCCAGACTTCCTCTACGATCTGCTGGCGGGTCACCACGCGGCCGCGATTGCTGATGAGCAGCCGCAGAACATCAAACAACCGCGTCGTCAGTTTAATGGGCTTGCCATCGCGGCTCACACGCTGCCTCTGAAGATCCACTTCAAGGTCGGTGACACGGCAGGACGACGACGATGTCGCCGCCGCCGAGTGTTTGCCCCGGCGCAAATGCGCCCGTACCCTGGCAAGAAACTCACGCACGCGAACGGGCTTCTTGATGAAATCATCGGCGCCGACTTCGAGCGCCACGACGACATCCGCTTCTTCGGTCCGGCCCGAGAGTACGATAATCGGCGTGTCCTTGCCCAGCCAGCGGATCCCCCGACAAACATCCAGGCCATCGCCGTCGGGAAGGCGCAGATCCAGAATGACCAGGTCGGGCGTCTCGGTGCGGATCGTCTGCAGCGCCTGGTCGACGCGAGTCGCCCCAATGGGCTCGTAGCCGCCCGTACGCAGAATCTCGCTCAGAGTTTCCAGCAGCGCCACGTCGTCTTCGACCACCAGCACCTTGGGAGGGGCCTCGCCGGTGTCCGCGGTCTGCCGCGACTGCCAGCCTTCCAGCGTCCGCGAGCCACCCCGGCTGTCCAAACCCGTGCCGCCTTGGTCTACAAACTCTGCTTCCCCGGCGCCAGTGCTAACACCAGCCGAGGCGGAACGTGAATTGGAACCCTCAGCTATCCGATTCATCTAGACCTCTGTATCCTATCTGGATACGGACCACTTTCCTTCCTCGTCTGATGCCTCACAGGTTCTACCGTCTCCAGATGACAACATCTCGAAACAACGTTTCGATGGCACCAATGTAGACCCTACTAGTATAACCCATGTCGTGGCATAATACTACTAGTCGTTTAGTACTAGTACCTTAAGTCGGTCGGCCTCCCATGAGGCCGAGATCGAACTAGCTCGAAGTCCGGGCAGCAAACCAGAGAGAATTCGCCTCACGACGATCCAATTTATGATAGTAACCTATTGATTACAAATAACATGCTGATGCAATTCAGGTCTCTTTCCGATGCCTCCCCGTCGCAGTCCCCGGCTTCCTGTGATTCACGCTGTCGTCTGGACGAAGTGCGTCGAAGACGTATGACTCTGCATATACGCCCGGCCTCGCGGGCGAAGCCGCGCACGGGATGCGGACCGCGCTCCAGCAGCGAGGCTTACCCTGTCAAGATGTAGGCATGAGCCCGCATTTCTGACCACTCTGACAATCGAAGCACGCGATAGGCCCGCCAATCCTTCGTTGCGCTTGCTCTCCGCGCTCAGCGTACGATCAAGTACGCCTGCGCGCGTCAAGCGGCGCGCGCCTCGTAGTGACGGGCCTCTCACGCACTTCGCCTCGCCACGTGATGAGAAAAGCGGGCTGGCCAAAATGTGACCAGTGGTCCCGCCGCGACCGCCGACAAACCCAATGACTGGACAGACGCTGCCGATCCTAATCTCCCAGAAGCGCATCCGCGACCGCGTGGCCGAAATGGCCCGGGCCGTGGAAGAAGATCTTGGTCCGCCACGGGAAGACGGCGCCCCGCCGCGCATGGTCGTCGTTCTCAAGGGTGCGTTTTTTTTTGCCGCGGATCTGGCGCGCGAGATTCGCCGGGATTTGTCGATCGGCTTCATCCATGCCGGCAGCTATGGCGGCTCCACCGAGAGTTCCGGACGCGTGCTCCTAAGCAAGGATCTCGATCATGACATCGAGGGCGTTGACGTGCTGCTGGTCGAGGACATCGTCGATACCGGGCGCACGGTGCGGACCATTTGCGAGAGGCTCCGTCGGAGAGAGCCGCGATCCCTGCGTGTGGCGACGCTGCTCAGCAAGCCGAGTCGGCGGGTCGAGCAAGTCGAGTTGAGCTACACCGGTTTTGAGATTCCAGATTGCTTCGTGGTCGGTTACGGCCTAGACCATGCCGGGCGGTATCGCAACCTCGCCGACATCCGGGTTCTGGAGCCTTCCGGCGCCGGAGATCCGGTCCAACCCCAACGGAGCGGCTGACCCGCAGTCCCCAGCCGCCCCGGCCGACGGGAAAGACCCGGCTTCGCGTCTCGACGGAATTCCTCCCGCCGGAGTACACTGTATGCATGACCCCAGGCGACGAATATCGTCTGCTGATGACGCGGCGTCATCTGTTCGGACGCACCAGCCAGGGGATTGGCTTGGCGGCGCTCGCTTCGCTGATGAACCCGCCGGCTTCTCCCGGCGCCCCGGTCAGCGCGGCTCCGGTCAGCACGGCCCCGGTCATCAACAAGGAAACCGGCGGCCTCGCCGCTTTGCCTCACTTCCCGCCGCGGGCAAAGCGGATCATCTATCTCTTTCAATCCGGCGCTCCGTCGCAGATGGACCTGTTCGACTACAAGCCGGTTCTCTCGAAACATCACGGACAGGAATTGCCGGACTCGATCCGCCGCGGACAGCGCATCACCGGGATGACCTCGGGCCAGGACTCCTTTCCCGTCGCGTCGTCGATTTTCAAGTTCCGGCGCCATGGCCAGAGCGGGACTTGGCTCAGCGATCTCATCCCGCATCACGGCAAGATCGTCGACGACATCGCGCTCATCAAGACGATGCACACCGACGCGATCAATCACGATCCCGCCATCACCTTCATTCAAAGCGGCAGCCAGCAGCCAGGCCGCCCGAGCATGGGCGCCTGGATGAGCTACGGACTGGGCAGCGAAAATCAGAACCTGCCGGGCTTTGTCGTCCTGGTCTCGCAGAAGAGTTCTCTCAACAACGCCCAGCCGCTTTTTTCCAGACTCTGGGGTCCGGGTTTCTTGCCCTCGCGCTATCAGGGCGTTCGGTTCCGTTCGAGCGGCGATCCGGTGCTCTATCTTTCCGACCCGCCCGGCGTGAGCAAGACAACGCGGCGGCGCATGCTTGACAGTTTGGCCAAACTGAACGAGATGAAATCCGGCGACTACGGCGACCCGGAAATCAGCACCCGTATCGCCCAATATGAAATGGCCTACCGGATGCAAACTTCCGTTCCCGAGCTGATGGATCTCTCCTCGGAACCAGACTCGGTGTTCGAGCTCTACGGGCCCGACGCGAGAAGGCCCGGAACCTACGCCGCCAACTGCCTGCTGGCCCGGCGGCTGGCCGAGAGGGACGTGCGATTCATCCAGCTTTACCATCGCGGTTGGGACCAGCACAACGACCTGCCGCGGGATATCGCTCTGCAATGCAAAGCGACCGATCAAGCCTCGGCCGCCCTGGTCTTGGACCTCAAGCAGCGCGGCCTGCTCGAAGACACGCTGGTCGTCTGGGGCGGCGAATTCGGACGCACGGTCTATTGCCAGGGCAATCTCACGGCCACCAACTACGGTCGCGATCATCACCCCCGCTGCTTCTCTGTTTGGATGGCCGGGGCGGGCGTTCGGTCCGGAATCTCGATCGGAACCACCGACGACTACTGCTACAACATCGTCGAAGATCCCGTTCACGTGCACGACCTGCAGGCGACCATCCTGCATCTGATGGGCATCGATCACAAGAAACTCACTTTCAAATACCAGGGCCGTCACTTCAGGCTCACCGACGTCCATGGCCAACTGGTAAAGCAAGTGCTTGCCTGATTGCCAGCAGCACGGCGTGAAGGCGGCGTGGTGCGCGGTGGCCGAAGCCTGGCGGTTCGCCCCGGCCGCAAAAACTGGCTTGCGATCCGCGGCCGGCGGCCCGGCGCCCAGTCCGCGAGGCGCTCTCGCATGGTCTCGTTCTCACAGTGCTGGGCCGTTGCCTTTTCTCGGACCCGTCTAGAATGGTAGAATTACTGCGGAGAGTCGTAAGGCAGAGAAACACTCGCCGATGCGCACGGTTCTGGGCAGGTGGTTCTTGCCTTCGTCTTTAGGAAACGCCTAGCGAAGGAGTCGATCATGAAATCGATCTGGAAAGTGTCTTGGTTTGTTTTGCTGGCTGTCGTCTTGAGTTCGTTCGGATGCGGCTCCGCGCCGGAAACGAAAGCCGAGCCAGAAGCCGTCGTCGAGAAGAAAGAAGAGGTTCCCGAGCCATTGACCGGGACACCCGTCGTCGTGATGAAGACGACCAAGGGTACGGTCAGGATGGAACTCTACCCCGAGAAAGCCCAGGAGACCGTGGTGAACTTTCTCAGGTACGTGGACGCCAAGTTCTATGACCACACGATTTTTCACCTCGTCATTCGGAGGGCCATGGTACAGGGTGGAGGCTATACCTGGGCCGCTGCCGGCATGAAGCGAAAACACACGCGCGGAGGGATCAAGAATGAATCCCAGAACGGCCTGAAGAATGTGAAGGGTTCCGTCGCCATGTTCCGAGGTGAGACCCCTGACTCAGCGACCTCGCAGTTCTTCGTTAATTTGAGGAACAATTCCAAACTGGATGCCGACAACCGCGACGATGGCTTCGGCTACTGTGTGTTCGGGAAAGTGATCGAGGGCATGAAGGTCATGGAAGCGATCGGCAAGATGGAGACCCACGAAGTCCGCGGACAGAAGAACGTTCCCACCGTCCCGATATTCATCAGCAGGATTCGGCGGGAGGGTTGAGGGCGGCGGCGGGGAACCCGGTCCCCGCGCCTTGCTGTTCACGCCGCGTGAGGTTGGAAGATGTCTGAAAGATTGCTCGACCGCCGGTCTTTTCTCGCGGCCGGACTGGCGGCTCCCTTGCTCGGTGTCTCGAACGGCTGCGGGCTCGGGGAACCAAGTTTTTCGGCTAACCCGTTCACCCTGGGCATCGCCTCGGGCGATCCCGCCCCGGATGGCGTCGTCCTGTGGACCCGCCTGGCGCCCGATCCGCTCCACGGCGGCGGCCTGCCGCCCGATGAGTCCTACCAGGTGCACTGGCGCATCGCCTCGGACTCGAACATGCTCCAGGTCGTCCAGCAAGGCACGGTGGCCGCGGTTCCCGAATGGGGGCACTCGGTCCATGTCGAGGTTAGCGGTCTTGAACCGGGCCGCTGGTACTGGTATCAGTTTCGGGCCGGATCGGAAGAGAGCCCGCGAGGCCGTACCCGCACGGCCGAGGGTGCCGGCGCCTCGCTCCAGAAACTCCGTTTCGCCGTGGCCTCCTACCAGCATTACGAACACGGCTACTTCACTGCCTACCGGCACATGGCGTCCGAGGATCTTGAACTGGTGGTTCACCTCGGGGACTACATCTATGAGGACGCCGGCAAAGAGGACAACGGAGAAGAGGGCCGGACTCGCAGGCATTTCGGTGGCGAAATCAAGTCCTTGGCCGCCTACCGCAACCGCTACGCGCTGTATAAGTCCGACCCCGATCTTCAGGCCGCCCACGCCGCCTTCCCATGGACCCTCACCTGGGATGATCACGAATTCGACAACAACTACGCCTCGGGCATCCCCGAGGGAAAAGCACCCGCCCCCAGGGACGCATTCTTGGCACGCCGCGCGGTGGCCTACCACGCCTATTACGAGCACATGCCGCTGCGACGCTCGGCGATGCCCAGCGGCCCGCGGATGCAACTCTATCGCAGCCTGAGCTACGGCGATCTGGCGCGGTTCAGCGTGCTCGACACGCGCCAGTACCGCTCGGATCAACCCTGCGGCGATCGCAACAAGCCGCTCTGCGAGGGGGTCTTCGACCCGGCCGCGACGATGCTCGGAAGCGAGCAGGAGGACTGGCTGGGCACCCAGCTCAGAGGTTCGGGCGCCCGCTGGAATCTGCTTGCCCAGCAGGTTATGATGGGCCGGGTCGATCACCTGCCCGGACCCGAGAAATTATTTAGCATGGATCAGTGGAGCGGATACGAGGCGCCGCGAAAGCGGTTACTCGCCAGCCTGCGCGAAGGCGCCGCCGCCAACCCGGTGGTTCTCACCGGCGACATTCATGCCAATTGGGTGAACGACCTGAAAGTGGATTTCGACGATCCCAAATCCACCGCCGTCGCAACCGAATTCGTGGGCACATCGATTACTTCCGGCGGAGATGGGTCCGATGTACGTGAGGAGACCGAGGGCGTACTGCGCGAAAATCCGTTCGTGAAATTCTTCAACAACCAGAGAGGCTACATCCGCTGCGCGCTCACGCCAGAACTCTGCCAGGCCGACTACCAGGTGATGGACTTCGTCGAGAAGCCGGGCGGGACCATCTCGACGCGCGCCTCGTTTGTGGTGGAAGACGGGCGCCCCGGCGCCCTTCGTGCGTAGGGTGCTGGCGTAGGGTGCCTGCGTTGCGTGCCCGCTTGGCTCGAATCCTCATCTATCCGTACTCCGCTCCCTTCCTCCGCCGACGCAACGCCATCGATCGCCGGATTCTGCCCTCAGCGGACATCAGCAACTGCCGGTTGCGGTCTGGGGCCGAGGTCCGCGACGGAACCACCCCGGCCAGCTCTCATGCGCACCGTCGGCAAAAGCCAGCCGCGTTCGGCGCGGCCGCCCTCAAGCCGCGATGTTCTTCACCCGTTTGGCCACGGTTTGGGCAGTGTCGTCAACCCATTCCTTACCTTTTTCGTAGATCTTCTCGCCGTCGGCGGTAAGCTGCTTGCTCGTTTTGGCTAGATACTTGCGACCTTCCTTGCTCTTCTTGCGGATCATCCTGCGTGTGACGCTGCCCTTTCGCGGGGCCAGAACCAGAGCGCCCGCTACGCCCATCGTGACACCGGTCAGAAACCAGCAGAATCCCTTGGCTACACTTTGCGTTGACATATGATCTCTCTCCTTGCTGGCGACTCTCTTACACCAGATCGGCCAGACGAGGCCTCCTATGAGTTAGACCGCTCCAAAGGTCGATCGTGTTTCAAGTTTTCTGGGCCGGGTCGTTCTCGTCGCGCCCTGCCCATCACCGCCTGCCCCATCACCGCCAGTCGCGTCACCGGCAGTCCCCATCCAGCCCAGACCGCCGAAATCCCCCCCGGCACTGCCTTCGAGGCGGCTCGCCGAATGCGCGTCCGTCAGCCTGGGCTGCCGTTCGAGACGCCCGCCCGCCGAAGCCAGCGCTCTGTTTGCTCTCGCAGACGCCGGTAAAAGCCGTCTCGGCGATCACGCAGCAAGGTCTCCTCGTATCGTCCGGCCTCCTCCAAATTTCGCGCCGACATCGCGGCCAGGCGTGCCGGACTCGCCGCCAACTCGGCGATCTTGTCGGCGATCGCCCCGGCGTCGCCGCTAGGAAACAGATCCTCGCCGGGGAGTAATTCGGGGATGCCTCCGACGCTGGATCCGATCGCGGGCAGGCCGCGGGCCATCGCTTCAATCATCGCCCGCGGCAGCCCCTCGGCGCGCGAGGGCAGCACGAAGAGGTCCGCCGAGTCCAGTGCCGCGCGAATCGCCTCTCCAGAGGGCAACTGTCCCAGGAACTCCGTGCGGTTGGCGATGCCCGCCCGCGCGGCCCTCTCGCTGAGGGTGCTCTGATATCTCCCGCCCCCGGCGATGCGCAGCCGAAGGTCCAGACCTTTTGCAACCAGCGCCGCCACAGCATCGATCAGCAGGTCGGCGCCCTTATAAAGATATTGCAGCGAACCGACCGTGATGATCCTCAACGGCGTGCTAAAGGATTCGGCTGCTCGCGGCGCCGCGGCGAACCCAGCCGCGGGCAATTCGACGCTCGAGTAGTGGGTCGCGTACGCTCCGGCGGCGGGAGGATAACGCCGCTGCAGAGTCTCGGCCGTGACGTAGGCGCTCACCGCCGCCCCCGCGCATTGCTGCCTCAGCCGATGGCGAAACCAGTAACGAAACAACGGACGCAACGGGTGACGCACCGACCCCGGCGCATAGGAATGAAACGGATCGCCCACCACCTCGACGCCGAACGGCTGACCGCGCCGGCGCAGGCTTGCTTCGATGCACGTCGACACCTGGGAGGGAACACGTAAGATCACCGCGTCGCCCCAGCCAAGCGAGGTCCGCGCCCGCACCCTCCGCGCTCGCGTCAAATATTGCCACGCGCCAACGTAATAGGGCAGGTCCGAGAACGTCACGCCCGGCCCCGAAGCAGGCTTCCATTTTTCCGAGGGATGGCCGCTCCCCCCAACCCGCGCGACGACTCTGACCTGGTCGAAAACCCGCAGATACCGCTCAAAGAACGTAAACGGCATCGGACCATCGGTCCACACCGTGCCGTCGGGCGTTCGGTGGTAGCGCTGGTCCAAAAATACGGCGAGATTCATGACGCGGCGGACTGGTCATAAATCGGCTCTGCCAGCGCCGGTCTTTATGACGGCCCGGGGAAGGAACGCCTAGGAAAACAGGATCTTGCTTACCAACTGATACGCCATCGCGAACGAGAGCACCACAAGCAACACCGCCAGCCTCGCCGCCATCTTCCATAACCGCTCGGCCGGCGAGCCGTACTGGGGAGTTTTCGCCACATAGCCCAGAGAGAAACCTGCCAGGAACCCGCCCAGATGCGCGGCATTATCGATGCGGAACCCCGGCAGCAAACCGATCACCGCGATCAGGATCGCCCATCGCAGATAGAACGACCAGATGAAAGAACTCCCCGTTCTCCGCCCGTAAGCCATCATTGCGCCGATCAATCCGCAGGCGGCCGCGGAAGCCCCAATCGAAATCGCGCTGCTCCAGAACATGCTCAGCACGAAGCCGCAAATGCCCGACACGAAATAAATCACCAAATACCGCGACGTGCCATAGAATTCTTCCGTCCGCGCCCCGAGATCGAAGATCACCCAGGTATTCATCAGAAAGTGGAACAGGCCGCCGTGCAGAAATCCCGCGGTGATCAGCCGCCACCATTGCCCCCCGTCGAGAATCAAACTCCGTTCCTTGGCGCCAAACAACACCAAGACATTGCCGTTGATTCCGCTGAAGATCGAGAACGATCCTTCGGAGAACTTCGACGTCAGCATCAGCGTCGCCGCGAATATTGCGAAGTTCACCAGCAGGATGATGAACGTCGTGAAGTGGCTCTGCTGAATGAATCCGCCCAGCGCCACGCTCGGGTCGGTCCGCTTGGCGAACGGCTTGCCCACCGGCTCGCCGCAGTACTCGCAAACCTTCGCCTTCGGGTCGATAAAAGCCCGGCAATGCGGGCACATACGGGGTTTCGCCATCCTCTTTCAAACCGATCTTGGAGCTTTTTCTGGCACGGGCGGCTCCTCCGGTCCAGTACGCGGAATCATCGCTCCCCGCGTTCGGTGAAGCCAATGCTTTGACCGATGAGGTTCTTCATCCTGATTTGGTCTTGCAGTATCCGCCGGGGAAGCACGGCGTAACTTTTCTTGACGTGGCCGGTTGGAAAGTACTTCAAGCGCCTGACGCCCTTCTCCTTCAACAGAGCAGCGACAGTCTCGGAAGGAAGCTTCAATGCTGTGCCGAATCGTCCGCGGGAGATGAAGATGTTACCGTCGATGTAACCGGCGACGGCCCCGAAACAACTCCCAAAACTCAGGTCGTGAGTTGTGCTCAATCTCGGCTGGATTCGTCCTAAGAGATCTGTCAGTCTGTTCAAGTATTCCGCCTTCAATACCCGGCGCCTCTCCTCAGCCATCCTACCAGAGCATTCGCGTCAACTCTAGCAAGACGGCCACGGATTGCATCCAGACAATCTATCTTTGCGGTTGGCAGGGTGATTTGCAACTTTCGCCAGCATCGCGCCCCCGCGCGATCCCTAGGAGCCGTCCCTGGTAGCCTTTCCTTTACAACTAGATGACGGCCACGCTAGGATACGAATTCGCATGGTCAAAACCGAGCGCGAGCATCGGCAAGCGATCGTTGAGATTGGGCGTCTTGTCTATCAGAAAGGCTGGGTGGCGGCCAATGACGGCAATATCACCGTCCGGCTCGACGGCGAACGCATCCTCTCGACGCCCACCGGCGTCAGTAAGGGGATGATGGACCCCGACGACTTGATCATCGTCGATTACGAGGGCAACAAGATTCTCGGACGCCTCGAAGGCACTTCAGAAATCTTGATGCACCTGCTGATCTATAAAATGCGGCCCGACGTTCATGCGGTGGTCCACGCCCATCCGCCGGTCTCCACCGGGTTTGCCGCCGCCGGCTTGTCGCTCAATAAGGCCATCCTGCCCGAAGTGGTCATCGGCCTCGGATGCGTTCCGCTGGCCGAGTACGGCCTGCCGGGCACGCGGGAGCTCACCGAGCGCATGTTGCCGCTGGTGCCAAAGCACGACGCCATCCTGCTGGCCAATCACGGCGCGGTCGCCTACGGCGCCGACTTGCAACAGGCCTTTTTCAGGATCGAGACCGTGGAACACTCCGCCCGCATCAATCTCGTTGCCGAGATGCTCGGCGGCCCCAACGTGCTGCCTGGAAGCGAAGTGCGCAAACTGATCGACGCCCGCGGCCGCTACGGCATGACATCGGCCGCCGTGGCCGAGCCGGGATGTCCTGTCACCGCCGAGGAAGAGGCACGCTCTCAATACGGCGGCTCGCGGGAGCGGTTTTACGTCACCCGGGATGAATTGGTACAACTGGTCGAAGAGGCCATGCGAGCCCGCAGTGGATAACACGAAGGAGAACATCTAAATGGGCGAAGCCCTTGGAATGATTGAAACGCGCGGCTTGGTCGGCCTGATCGAAGCCGCGGACGCCATGGTCAAGGCGGCGAACGTGACCCTGGTCGGCTGGGAGAAGATCGGATCCGGCTACGTGACCGTCCTTTGCCGGGGCGATGTCGCCGCCGTCAAGGCCGCGACCGACGCCGGCGCCTCCGCGGCGCGCAAGGTCGGCGAACTCATCGCCGTCCACGTGATTCCGCGCCCGCACGCGAATCTGGAAGAGATCTTCGCGATCTCGGCCGCGAAGTCTTCCAGCGAGTAGACTCGCCGGAACAGGACGTCTCTTATGCTGCTGGCTCGCGTCGTGGGTACTGTCGTCGCTACCCGCAAGGACCCTCGCCTCGAAGGCAAGAAGCTCCTCGTGGTGCGTCATATTTCCCCGCAAGGCGAGGACCTGCCTGGCTATGCCGTCGCCATCGACACCGTCGGCGCCGGCTACCGTGAAAGAGTCCTCACCGTCTCGGGCAGTTCCGCGCGCATGGCCGCGGACATGAAAGACATTCCGGTCGATACCGCCATTGTGGGCATCGTCGATGCACTCGAACTCGACCCCGCCGAAGACGGCGCGGACTAGCTCATGCGTCTGGGCCGCGTCGTGGGTCGGGTGTGGGCCACGGTCAAGATAGACCAGCTCGAAGGCCAGCGGCTTCTGATCATCCAGCCCGTCGATCCCAGTGGGAGCGACACAGGACAGTCTCTGGTCGCGGTCGATGCGGTGGGCGCCGGCGCCGGGGAAACCGTCTACTGGTGCCGCGGACGCGAAGCCAGCCTGGCGATGCTCCCCGCCGAGGTCGGCGCCGACGCGGCCGTGGTGGGCATCGTCGATTCCATCCACTCAAACAACGGAAGCGACCCATGCTGATCTGCCGGGTCGTCGGCCAGGTCGTATCCACCGCCCAACACCCCAGCCACAGCGGACTGAAGCTGCTGCTGGTCGCCCCCCTGGATCTGGAAGACAAGGAAACCGCCGCGCCGTTTCTCGCCGCGGATTCGGCCGATGCCGGCGTGGGTGACCGTGTCTTGGTGACGAGCGACGGCTGGGCCGCCATGACCGCCGTCGGGCGCCCGCACTCGCCCATCGACGCCGCCATCATTGCCGTCGTCGATACGGTCGACCTGGCCGCCGACGCCGCCGGCCAGCGGGAATCCACCCGCCTTGGGACGAGCGATTAGCCGAGATCTTCGGCGGCATGCCGGGCAAGATGCACGAGCGAAAACTGCGCGCCTCGCAGCCCCGTATGCCGCCTCGGCGCATGAATTGACACCATAACCCGACTTTGCGACGATGAGATAGTTCGTCGTCCGTGCCCTTGTTCCTCAGTAGCTCAATTGGTAGAGCATCCGGCTGTTAACCGGAGGGTTGTAGGTTCGAGTCCTACCTGAGGAGCCAATCCTCTCAACAACTTAGATGTTGGTGGAGCAGCTTTAGGCCCCGAGTGGAAGCCACGCTGGAAGCTGCGGGTCCGAGAACGCTGCCCATCTGGTCGGCCGTTTCACGCTTCGACTCCTCGAACAGGTGGCCGCAAACCTGCGAAGTGAACGCGGTCGAACTGTGTCCGAGCAGTTCCTGGATCACCTCTGCATGCACGCCTTGGGCAATCAGGAGGGCAGCGGCGCTGTGTCGCATGTCGTGCGGCCGCACTCCGCGTAATCCTCCAATGTCGAGAAGCTTGCAGAACCGTCTAGGGATGTTCCGATGAAACAGCGGTGTGCCAACGGTCGAGGTGAACACCAGCGGCCAGGGACTGCCCTTCCACGCCGAGCCTGCCAGTTCACGCTGACGCGCTTGTACCGCCTGTTGGTGATGTAGCGCGCCGGCGGCGGACTAGTTTTGCTCCGCCACAATCGGGCTGCACTCCGCCGCCTGTCAGCCTATTTTCTCTCCGCCGCTGACAGGCTAAGATGGTCTTGTTAGAAATTCCCGCGGGAGCCAAGAGGCCACGCGTGGTCTCGGACCAGCACGATGACGCAGGGTCAGCAGCTTCAACAGGCGGTGGAAACCGGAGATGTCGCCGAGCTTGAACGGCTTCTCGGGGACGATCCGTCCTTGGCTCACCGCGGCGTTCACAACAAGCTCAGGCCGCTCCAGCTAGCTGTGTATGCGCGTCAACCCGGGGCTGTCGAGATCCTGCTGCGGTATGGCGCCAAGCTCGATCTGTGCATGGCGGCGACGCTGGGCCGCGATGATGTCATTCGCCAGCTCATCTCGGACGACCCGGCGTGCGTCCACCGGCGCGCATCCGACGGCTGGTCGGCGCTCCATCTCGCGGCCGCGTTCGCCGGACCGGCCACCGTTCGGTTGCTGATCGAAGGCGGCGCTAGCGTTCGAGAGGCGTCGAACAATCCCAAGTATCAGCCGCTGCACTGGGCGCGCCGAGTCGACGTTGCCGAGCTGCTTGTCGATCACGGCGCGGAGGTGAACGCGCGGTCTTTGAACGGTTCCACGCCGCTTCATCTGGTGGCCGCCTCCGGCAGCGAGGAGTTGGTGCGGTTTTTGCTCGATCACGGCGCGGACGCGAAGCTGCAGACCAAGGCCGGCCAGACGCCGTGGGTGCTGGCGGTGAGTCAGGGCCGGCGCGCGGTGGCGGATCTGCTCTTTGGCGCCGCTCCCGTGTGAGCGGATGGTTGATGGGGCGAACCGCCAAAATCGAACTGCCAAGCCGGCTCAATCTCGCCCCCTGATCGCTGTCGCCCGGCCGCTGCCCCTTCGATACTCTACACTGGAGGCGGGCATGGGCGCATGCCCGCCCGGCAGGTCCTCAATAGCTGCAACGTGAACTACTTCAACTACTTCACCGAAATCGAGGAGCACTTCCAGCAGGCGCGCGGCAGCGGGCTATTTCTTCTTTCGCCGCTCGACTGGGCCATGATCGAGATGTGGAAAGAGTCGGGCGTGCCTCTCGATGCGGTGCACAAGGGCATTGAACGCGCTTTCGACAAATGGCATGCCCGCAAGCACAAAACGCGGCAAGTCAACTCGCTGGCCTATTGCGCGCAGGAGGTTCTGACCGCCTGGCGGGAGATGGCCGAGCCGCCGAAGTCGAGTTTGGAATCCGCCCCGGCGTTTCGCAACGACGAGCTGGCAAAGTATCTCCGCGAGAACGCCAAGACAATCCGAGAGACCGGCGCCAGAGAGACCGGCGCCGCTGAGCTGCTCGGCGCGCTCATCGAGCAGACGGCGGATTCACTAGACGCGCTAGCCCGCGGCGTGGACGAGCAAGAGCGGAGCAATCTGGAAGAGCTTGAGCAGCGGCTCACCGTCCTGGAGCAGCGTCTGGTGGCCTCCGCGATGCAGCATCTCTCGGAAGAGGCCCTGTTTGGGGCACGCAGCGAGATGGAGAGAGATCTGGCCCCCTATCGGCGCAAGATGACCGCGGACCAACTGGCGCTGTTCGAGAGACAGTACCTCGAGCGAAAGTATCTCGAAATACTCGGTTTACCGCGGCTGAGTCTGTTCTATATGTAGGCGCGAGCTTGTGTCGCTCGCGGTGCCGTTTTCTGGGAAACGATCGGGGCGCAGGGCTTCGATCGGCAAATCCGTCGCGCCGCCGGTGATGAGGTCCGCGAGGATTTTTCCGGTAACCGGGGCCATCATAATGCCTTTTCGGTAATGGCCCGCCGCGACGAAGGTCCGCTTCTGATTGGGGATCGGGCCGATGACCGGCTTGAGGTCTTCGCAATAGGGGCGAAAGCCCGACCAGGCGCAGACGGTCGGCAAATCCGCCGCGGCCGGAATCCACCGATGCAACTCGCGCCGGATGTCGGCGACAGTTGCCGCCGCGACGCCGCGCTCGAAGCCCGTTTCGTCGGTAGATCCGCCAGCGCCGAGAAAACCTTCCGCCAGCTGCCAGTAGTAGTACTTGCTGGTCATGACCGTGTGATGCAAGGTCTTCGCGGCTGGGCCGGCGGCCAGCAGCGTTCCCCGCACAGGGCGGATCGGCGGTTCCCAGCCGAGGCAGCGGGTCACCAACGGCGTCCACGATCCGGCGGCGACCACGACCGTCCCGGCGGCGACAGTGCCTCGCGAGGTGACAACGGCGCCTTGCGAGGTAACAGGGGACGGGCGCAAGCCGGTGACCTCGGCAGCGGTGCAAAGGCGTACTCCCCGCCGCCGCAGGCAGGCGATCAGCTCGGCCGCGAGCTGTGCCGGATGCAGGTGAGCTTCGTCGGGATAATAGAGCGCCTCGTCGGGAGTGAGACCCAGGCCCGGCTCGAGCGATCGCGCTGAGTTTCCACTCAGGCGCTCGACGCGGAATCCGGCCTCTTTCACGGCCGCGATCTTCTTATCGGCCGCGGCCCGCGGCTCTTCGGTGTCGAGCAACTCCAGCATGCCGCCGCGTTCGAATCCGAAGGAGAACTCCGCGCCCAGTTCATCATAGAGACGGCTGCTGGCGGCGGCCAGCGTCGCAATCGGTCCTAGCTCCAGGCTCTGCTGCGCGAACCACAGTCCGCCCGCGTTGGCGCCGCTCGCCTCGCCCAGCGCGCTCCCGCGATCGACGATACAGATGCCGCTGACACCCGCTTTGACGAGGAAGTATGCCGTCAGAATGCCGATCATCCCGGCGCCGACGATGACCACCTCGGCCGTGGAGGGCAGTTCATCGGATGTTTGAAAGACGTGCAGTTGATCGTTGCTCAGTGTGCGAAACCAAATCGAATCCTGCATGCGGCCCCTGGGGAGAATGTCTTTCCATCCTATCAACCCGCTTTTCTCACCACGTGGCGAAGCGAAGTGCGTGAGAGGCGCGTCAGCACGAGGCGCGCGCCGCTTGACGAGCGCAGGCGTACTTGACTGTACGTTGAGCACAGCGAGCAAGCGCAACGAAGTAATGGCGGGCCTATCATGTGCTTCGGTCGTCAAGTGGTGAGAAATGCGGGTCAAGGGCGAGAACGGGCTCGGCGATCTCCAGGAGGATTCCTCTGCCCGTAACCTATGCATTGAAACAGGCGCCCGCTCCGGACCGTTGCATCTGCCAGACTAGCCACAGGCGATGTGTATTTCTGGCACCAGCGGGAGATTGTCCCGAATCTAGTTGAAGGTGGAAGGGCGGCGGTTCTCAAGCCCGGTTCTCTGAGAGAATCGAGCAAACCTTTCACCACAAAGGAGAACCGCCGTGAAGAAACGATATCACATTCTGGATTCCGCGAAGCAACAGCCAGTCAGCCCCAACGACCTCACCCGCCTGCTCAGCCAAAACTCCCAACTCATGCTGCCCTTGGTTGAACTGGTCGAGCAGTGCCGCGGAGCCGTCGACGAGGTTATCGACGTCACCGGCCGCGCCGCCATTCAAGCCGTGCTGGAACTGTCGGCGCAGCAAGTTACCGGTGGAAAACTTTCCCAGCCCGGCAAGAAGCGCCGCGGCGATGTGGTCCGCTGGGGCCGCCAGCCCGGTCGCGTCAAGCTCAGCAACCGCAAACTGCGCGTCAGCAAACCCAGACTGCGCAAACGCTCCGGCGGCGAGGTCAAAGTGCCCGCTTACGAAGCGATGCAGGACGACGAACGCCTCGGCGCGCGCATGCTCGACATTCTGATGAAGGGCGTCTCGACGCGCAACTATGCCGGGGTGATTGGCGCAATGGCCGGCACGGCCGGGGTGTCGAAATCCGCCGTCAGCCGGGAGGCAGTCGAGGCCGCCGAAAAGAGCATCGACGAAGTGCTCACGCGGCGCCTGGATGAGTTGGATCTGCTGGTGATCTACGTGGACGGTTTGATCTTCGCAGATCATGTAGTGCTTGCAGCGGTGGGCGTAGACCGTCAGGGCAACAAACATGTGCTGGGATTGCAGCACGCCGCCACTGAGAGCACAGCCGCCGCCGAAGACTTGCTGAGGGGCATGGTCGAGCGGGGAGTATCGACGGAGAAAAACAGGCTCTTCGTGCTCGATGGATCGAAGGCCCTGCGGGCGGCGGTGCGGCGGGTCTTCGGCAAAGTTCCGGTGCAGCGCTGCCGTGCTCACAAGCTGCGCAATGTCGTCGAGCGGCTGCCTAAGGCCGAGCGCGATCAGGCCAAAGCGGCGATCCGGGCCGCCTGGCGGCTGGGAGCCCAAGATGGACAAGCGCGGCTGGAGAAGCTAGCCCAGTGGTACGAGGGTGACTGGCCCGAGGCGGCGGTGAGTTTGCGCGAAGGCATGGAGGAGTGTTTCACCATCAACCGCCTGGGTGCGCCGCCGTCGCTGCATCGCTGCCTGGCGACGACGAACATCGTCGAGTCTCCTAACGCCGGGGTGCGGCGGAGAACGCGGCGAGTGACCCGCTGGAAGGACGCGGCCATGGTGTGTCGCTGGGCCACGGCTGCATTCCTCGATACCGAGAAAAGCTTCCGCAAGATCATGGGTTACAAGGATCTGTGGATGCTCGACGCCATCCTCAATCCGGCCAAGGCCACAGCAGCAAAGGCTGCCTAGTACAATGCTCTTTTACGCCGCCGCCCTACAAACCCTCAACTACGATTGGGACACTCTCACCAGCGGCGCCGAGATGGAGCGAGCCACGCTCGTTCGGAGAGGATTTCTGCTCGAAGTTTTCACCGTCACTTGGAACATCTTCGAAGGAGTGATCGCGATCGCCGCGGGCGTCATGGCCGGTTCGACCGCCCTGACTGGTTTCGGAATGGATTCTCTGGTCGAGACCGCCAGCGGCTGGGTGGTCGGCCGCCGGATGTACCTGGAAATGAAAAGTCGCGGCAAAGAGAATATCGAAGAGTTGGAGCGCGGAACCGCCCGGTTGGCCGGGGCACTGCTGCTGTTGCTGGCGGGCTACCTTAGTATCGATGGCGTCCGGCGGCTGCTGGGATTCGGAGCGCGAGCCGAGGAGAGCTTGATCGGGATCGTGCTCACCGTTCTATCGCTGGCGGTGATGCCGATTCTCGGGCGAGCGAAGCTGCGTACGGCGGCACAACTCGGCAGCGGGGCGTTGCGCGCCGACGCCTACGAGACCATCACCTGCGCCTGGCTGCCGCTGACGACGTTAGCGGGACTGCTTCTGAACGCCGCCTTCGGCTGGTGGTGGGCCGATCCGGCCGCGGCGCTGGTTCTAGTGCCGCTCATCGTAAAGGAAGGCCCCGAAGGCTGGCGCGGCGAGCACTGCGGCTGCCACTAAGCCGCCTTGCCGCCACTAACCGCCCTTGGCGAAGCAGTAGAGTCCCCAGTCGGTTCGGATGTAGAGTTTGCTGTCTGCGACCGCCGGCGTGGCGTAGGCGTTATGGCCGAGGTCGTTTGTCCGCAGAACTTCCCAGTCCGGCCCCGGTTTGAGGACCGAGACTTTGCCGGCTTCGCTCATGGTGTAGATTTTGCCGTCGGCGGCAATCGGCGCGGAGAAGTACTTATCCATGGCCTCTCGCAGACGGCCCTGTTTGAGCACCGCTCCGGTTTCGGCATCGAGTGCGGTAAAGATGCCACCGTCCTTGAGCAGGTAGAGTACGCCCTGATAGAGCAGAGGCGAGGGCACGTTGGGCAGGGTCTTGTAATAGCGCCACTTGAAGGCGCCTTCGGTCATGTCGCCCTTGCCTCCCAGACGAATGGCGCTGACTGCGTTCACCGAAGCACGTTTCGCCCGGTAGTGATACCAATCGCGTTCCGCCATGAAGCCGTCGCGGTCGAGATCGTAACTGTCCCAACTCTTGGCCATCTGAGGATCGGGCGCTTCCTCGGGTGAAAGTTTTCCGTCACCGTCGGCGTCGTGGAGCTTGAGTCCTTCCTCGAACGAGGGTACCTTCCGCTGCTGTCCCAGGTCGGCGGCGCCGGCCCAGCCCAGAACGTAGATCGTGTCCTCGTCCATGACCGGAGTCGGTTTCAACTGCCACGTCAAACCGCGAACCCACCAAATTTTTTCGCCCGTGGCGACCGCATAAGCGTTGAGCTGATAGGAGCCGGCGATGAGGAACTGCGCCGGACCGCCGTCTTTCGGCTGATAGAGGACGGGCGTCGAAAAACCTCGCGCAACCATGGGACGCTCATGACGCCAGACGATCCTGCCGGTATCCTTGTCGGCGGCGAGCATGAACGAACCGCTTTCCGAGTCGCAGACAAGAATCACCTTGCCATCAACGACGATGGGAGAAGCCCCCATGCCCATGGGGTTGTTGAACGGACCGAGCGGAATGCGCCACAACTCATTGCCGTCGGGGCCGTAGGCGAGCATGCCAAAATCCTGAAAGAAGACGTAGGCGTTGCGTCCGTCGGTCGCCGCGCTGGGCGAAGCCGGCCCGTTGGTGTCATGGAGATGGCCCTCGCGTTCGCGCGTGACCTCGCGGCGCCAGCGGATGCGCCCGGTCTGGCGATCGAGGGAGAAGGTGAACAGGCTCGTGCCGCTCCAGGCGGTGAGAAAGATCGCGTCGTCGCCGAAGACCGGGGAGGAATGTCCCTTGGGCAGTTTGGTTTTCCAGACAACGTTGCTGTCGGCGCCGAACTCGACGGGAAGGTTCTTGTCGCTGGCCACGCCCGAGCCGTTAGGGCCACGGAAGCGAGACCAGTCCGCCCCCGAAACGAGACAAGCGCTGAGAAGCAACACAGGCGCAGCGTGAAACAGTTTCAAAACGTCCTCCCGACTCAAACGAATATAGCGCAAACAAGCCGGTGGGCACATCCGGAGCCAGTACATTCGGGGTCAGAAAACGCCAGGCGCGGCAACTCCTGGTCGTGGTAGTGCGAGGCAAGGAAATCCATCACAGCCTGCTTGGGTGGGAACGAACCAGCCGTTGTTTACGATCCGGCTAGAACAGCCTGAAGGAATCGAAGCGCCTCAACCTCGGCCCAGAAGCGAGGGGCGGCCTTGGCCAGAAACGCTACGTGACCGCCATGGGGCGTGCGGATCAATTGCAGGTTGGGATTCTGATCGAAGACGGGATCGTCGTAGGTCTGGGCGGGGATGAACGGATCGTCATCGGCTTGCAAGAGCAGAGCGGGAACGCGAACCTTGGCCAGATAAGCGGCCGAGGAGCAACGCGCGTAGTAATCCTCGGCGTCACGGAAGCCGAAGGCCGGAGCGGTGATGCGGTCGTCGAATTCGTAGATGGAACGGATACGATCGCGGGTCAGCCGGCCGAAGAGTTCGGGCATGAGGCGGCGCTTGGTTTCCAGCGTTCTCAGCAACACCCGCAGAAAACGCACTTCGTAAATCCGGTTGCGGGCCTCGCCCAGGCGGCGGGCGCAGGCGCCGAGCTGGACCGGCACCGAGATACCGCAGACGGCCTTGACGTGGCGCGGGAAGTCTTCCGCCCACTCGCCGGCCAGCTTCAGCACGATATTGCCTCCCATCGAAAAGCCGGCGATGAGCAGCGGCCGGGGGGCGAGTTGTTCGACAATCCGGCGGAGGTCGACCGTCAACCCGGAGTGATACAGAGTGGGCGAGTCACGCTCGGTGCCTCCGCAATTGCGAACATTGAGCCGGATCACGCCGAGACCCGCTTCGAGGGCGCGCTGCGTGATGCGGCGCATATAGGGAGCGTGGCTCGAAGCGGCCAGGCCGTGGACGGCGAGCAGTGTGGCGGGAGGGGCCGAGTCTGGGCCGGGGTTAGAGTCCGGGCCGGCCGGGCGGTTTTCATGCGCCAGGATCTTGACGCCCGGCTCGGTGGGAAACCAGCGTTCGGCGGTCGGGAAGCGGGCTTCGTCCAGAGGCGAGGGCCAATAGCGGGCGAGGATGGTTTGCGCGTGAGGGTTCGACAGCAGTGGGCTGTAGGGGCTTGGACGGAACGGCGAGGCGTCCTCCGCGGGGCGCAGTGGCGGGACAGGCACGGGCTGTTAGGACGGGAGACGCCAGGGATTGCTCAAGGCCGCAGGCCGCGGACTAGCTGGTCTTGCCGCCCTCTTTGAGAAGCTTCTCGAGTTCGGAGCGAATGCCGGCGGCCGAGCCTTTAAAGATGGCATCGCCCCCGGGATGCTCGTAGCGGATCTGGCCGTTGCGGTCAATAAAGAACATGTAGGGCACGTAGAACTTCGCCATCACTGACAAACCGGCGAAGCGGTTGCATTCAAAGCGGCTCACCGCGGCCAGAGGGAACTCGGCCTGGTAGGTCTCCTTAAACGCGGCCAGAGCGGTGGGCGCTGACTTGTTGATCGCCAGCCCGACGATTTCGAGTCCGCGCGGCTTGAGGTCTGAATAGACCGGGCCAAGAAGTTTCGTCGTCTCCTGGCAGTGCGGGCAGGTGGTCATAAAGAACATAACCGCGACGACCTTGCCCTTGAGGTCGGCCAGGCTCATGGCCTTGCCTTCCATCGTCGTAAACTTCAGCGACGGCGCCGGGCGAGGAATGTCGCCGGCGGACAAAACGCTGGCGGCGAGAAGTGTAAATACAGCAGTATTTAGAATTCGCATTGTGACGTTACTCTTTCGTCCTACTCTTTCGTCCCAGTCTTTCACCCCACTCTTTCATCCCACTCTTTCATCTTCGAGATGGGCTGCGTCAGGTCCCGGCGTGCTGCTTCAGACCCTTCAATGTATCATTCGGGATTCCTTCGACGCTAGTTACGGTCACGCCGCGGAGGCTGAGGCGAAACCGGCCGGTCTCGCTTCGCCCGGTGGCCCGGTTGCCGGTCTCGATATCGAACTCGGCGTGCTTCCACTTTTTCTGGCAGACCTGCTTGTAGAGATCGAAATAGCGTGCGGCGTCCTCGGGCTTCTCCCATTGGACGGCGTAGAACAAAACCGCTTGTTTTGTCTTGCGGTTTTCCAAAATCTTATACTGTCCGCCGCGCCAATGGGGCGCGAGATCGCCGGCAAGAGTTTCGCCGAGATATTGCTTGAGCAAGATATAGTGGTCGAGCTGGCCGATTTCACCTTCGTGGATCTTCTTGAACCGCCGGGGGAGTTTCACTTTCGGCAGCGGCGGGTGAGCGGGTTTTCGTCCCTCGAAATAGGTCTCCGGATCGAGGATGTGCTGGGAACTCACTGGCGGATTGCGAAAGATTTCGGCGAAGCCGCTCTGTCCTTTCTTATCGATCACCGCCTGCTGGAAGAGCAAACCCTTGGTGTAGGGAAACAGCATCGACTCGCGCAGAAATAGCGGCGAGGCGGCAAAAACCGGAAACTGGCTGGCTTCGATACGCGAGGCGCTGGCCGCGAGGACGGCGATGAGACGGTTCCCGATCATCGTGCGCCCGGATTGCCGCAGCACATGCTCGGTCATGAGCCATGAGGCCTGCCCCTCCATGACGGCCGCGCGCGCGATGTCGGCCTCGGAGCTCTTGGATTGCTTGACGAATCGCCGCAAGTTGAAGTGCTGGTCGGCGAGCGCGTGGGCGAGTTCATGCACGACGGCGAACTCCAGCATGTCGTCGGGCGTCCAGCCGGCGACGTAAAGACGGCGTGTCTTGAAGTCGTAGATCGCGGTGGCTTGTTCGGTGAGCACATCGACGATCTCGCCCTTGAGGTCGAAGTCATCTTCGACGAAGCCGAACATTTTCAAGAACAGTTCCTCGCGGCGCAGTTCCTCGGGAGTCATTTCCTCGGCAAGGCGCGATTCGAGAAGCGCGTGAATCTCCTCGCGGCTGATCAGCGATCGTGAGATCGGTTTGCGGGGCCGCAGTCCGGTGATCTCGGCGAGCGACGCCAGCATGGCATCGACCTGGGAGAAGACGGCGGCTTCGCGCTCCGGAGTGATCGCCCCGGAAGTGGCAGCCTGGCCCGAAGCCGCATCGCTGCCTGAGGCGGCTCGTGCCGGGTCCGCGGCGGTGAGCAGAGCGACGACGGCCGCAAGGAGCCAGAACAGTAACTGGCCAGGGCGAGAGGCGCGGCGCACGGGAGACACTGCTGCAACAGACGCCTCTCGAAGGCGAACCGTTCCCCCGGGACCTGTCTGCTCGGGGCTTGGCCCCAAACTGTTTGGCGACAATTCGGTCACAACAGCGAGAATATCAAATGGCCCGCGGGGGAAGCACTCGCCCGGCCAAGCCCGCATTTCTCACCACGTGGCCCGGTGAAGCGGACGGGCGAAGTGCGTGAGAGAACCGTCAGCGGGAGGCGCGCGCCGCTTGACGAGCGCAGGCGTACTTGAGAGTACGTTGAGCACGGCGAGCAAGCGTAACGAAGTAACGGCGGGCCTGTCATGTGCTTCGGTCGTCAGGGGGTGAGAAATGCGGGCTAGCCAGCTCTCGCTCTTAGCCGTGCGCTGCCACGACGTCCGCGTTCAGTTCGATGCCCAGGCCCGGACGATCCGATAGCGGCAGGCATCCGTTTTCGAACCGCTCGGGCGGCACGACGAGTTGAGAACGCCACTCGGCTTCACCCCAGGCGTATTCGAGAATCGAGAAGTTGGGCAGTCCGGCGGCGAGCTGCGCGCTGGCGGTGGTCGCAACGGGTCCGCTGGGGTTGTGGGGCGAGAACTCGACGCCATGAGCTTCGGCCAGCGCGGCGATCTTCTTGCCTTCGAGGATGCCACCGCAATGTTTCACGTCGGGCATGATGATATCGACGGCGCGATTTCGGCAGAGCGGTTCGAATCCCCCGGCGCCGAAGAGGATCTCGCCGCCCGCCAGGCGCTGTGAGATGGCGTCGTGGATCGATTTCGTTTCTTCGATCTGTTCCGGATCGACGGGCTCTTCATACCAGGCCAGATCGAGCGGCTCGAGTTCGCGGGCGATCCGGATGGCGCGCTCGCTCTCAAAGCGGCTGTGACAATCGATCATCAGCTTGATTCGCGGAC
Organism: Bryobacterales bacterium; assembly: GCA_965238045.1. Lineage (GTDB taxonomy): Bacteria > Acidobacteriota > Terriglobia > Bryobacterales > UBA6623 > CBDEGU01. The sequence goes on from CBDEGU010000011.1 coordinate 502,663, forward strand.
CGACGGCGCGGCGAATAGCCTCAATGCGCCGCAGGCCGAGCGCCTCGAGCCGGTCGAGTTCAGCAGGCTCGGAATCGAGGGGCGGGAAATCGTCGAAGGGTGCGGCCTTGATGGCCACAAACCCCTCGGTGGCTGCCTCGGTGGCCCGGCGGGCGAAGTCTTCGGGCGAACGCTCGTGTACGGCGCGGTTGATATTGGCGTAGACCGGGATGGTGTCGCGCAGCTTGCCTCCCAGCAAGTTGTAGACGGGAACATCGAGCGCTTTTCCGGCCAGGTCCCACATGGCCTGTTCGATGGCGCTGAAGGCGGTGACATGAAGCAGGCCGCCACGCCTGGCGTGGGTCCAGGCCGCTTCCCGAAAGGCCTCGACATCAAACGGCAGCCGCCCTTCGACGAGTGGGAACAGCGCCTCGATCGCCGACCGCATGCGGGCGTCGTCGCGGCCGGAGGCGCGCGTGAAACCGGCGCCGTGAGAAGCTTCCCCCAAGCCCGAGAGCGAACCGCCGGCTTGCAGGCGAACGAAAGTCCAGTTGCCGCGAGGGCTCACGCGCACCCGGATGACTTCTAGGCCGCTGATTTTCAGCGAGCCGTCTCTGGCTGAGTGTTCCATTCCTAGTTCATTTTGACCGCGGGAGCCGGGACAAGCCGGGACGGACGGAGCACGGCGGCCGGGTTTCTGTTGGCGTTCAGTTAAAGATCAACTCGACTTCGACGGTGTGCTCGGCGTCGTTCTCGATGATCCGCCAGTTGGTCTTGGTGAGGTTGTCGAACATATGCTCCTGGCGGATGCGGTTGAGAAAAACCGCCGGGTAGGAGAGCTTGAATGGATCGCCGACCTTAAGCCCCCAGCGTTTCCTGACCGCCGCCTCGCCGATCGGATCGATTCCCTTGATCTGGAGGCGCTGGAACCGATAGAGGGCGCCGGGAGCGACCCGCAGAGCGATATCGACCGTCTTGGTCTTCCGGTCAACGGCTTGGCTCGATTCGGTGCGGACTTTGATGTAGCCGTTGGCTTTGAACTGATCGCCTAGTTCGATGACCGCGGCTTCTACCAGACCCATGTTGGCGGTTTCCCCGGAAGAGAAGGTGATCAGTTTTCGCAGCTTTTCGGGTTCGACGACGCCCGTCTCGGGGAGCTGGATTTTCCCAAATTTGTATTCTTCGCCTTCCTCAACGTGAATGGTCACGACCAGGCCCAGCGTCTCGGTATCAGGCTCGGTGCGGCAGGGGCAGAACTTGACGTCCAAATAGCCCCGCTCGGCAAACAGCGGCGCGACGTTGAACTTGAGAAGTTCCCGGAGCCGGTACTCGGAATAGGGAATGCCCATGGCGATGTTGTTGAACTTTTGCTGCAGTTCGAGCGGCGGGATGACGGTCGCGTTTTCGAATCTCGTGAAGGCGATATTCTGGATGGCTTCCTCGGGCTGGTAGACCATCTCGAACTGGCCGTTCTCGAGCGCGCGAATTTGTCCGCCGACCTTGCTTTCCTTGCCCTGCTGGGTCCAGTAAGTCTGCAAGGCGTTCCCGATACGGCGGGCCATGGCGCCGGTGGGAGGGACCTTGGGCGCGTAGAGCGGGATTTGTTCCCGAAGCAGTGCGTGCAGGGTACCGGCCGGAACGCCGAAGCCTTCCAGGCGCACCGAGAATAGATCGGCGATTTCTTCGACGGTGAATGTGACGCTATAGCCATCTCCCCGCGGGCCGAAGCGGTACTGGATACTGTGGAACACGCCGGCGGCGTCGAGCTTGCGCGTCGCCTTCCGAAAATCGGCTTCGCTGACGGGTTGACCTATTTCCAGGCCCAGCACGGCGATGATCCGCTCGCGGGAAAAGTTCTCATTGCCGGTGATGCGGATTTCACGCAGCGGGTAGGCAGGCGAGGTTTTGACCGGGGACGGTTGCGGAGGTTTCGGATCGGAAGCCGCCGCTGGGGTCTGCGTCTCGGTTTGGGCCCCGGCGGAGGTTTGTGTGAGCCCGATGAGGCTGATCACAACAGACAAAAAAAACACTATCATGAGGTGCCGTGCGAGCATTCAGTATGGCAGAGAATAGCGCCTGGCTATCGGGGCTCCGCCATCGGGCAGGCGTCATCGGATAGACGCGCCGCCGCCCGCCAGGGTTGCGGGAGCCATCGGCGCGGCCGCTCCCGGAAGAGCGCGGCCCGGCTAAGGCGGCCGGGCCTTCACAGGGTCATAAGACGGTAAAGTGCGACGCGACGGCCATGCGACAGCAGATTTCATGAGCGACGTGCTAAGGCGGCTGAGATCCCATCTGGCCGAGAAGACAGTGGGGCGCGAGCTGACCGATTCGTTGCGGGACGAGATCGCCGATTCGGCTCCTTCCGGGGGAGCGGAGTGGCAATTCTGCTTTCCTTCTCTGACCCGAGATCCGCAAGACGACCGGCGGCTCTTTCTGGCGGCGGATCAACTCGGCGAGCGAGGCGGGCCGAAGCTGCTGCTGTTCTCGGCCAGCCGCCCAGGCGAGGGCGAGAACGTGCGCGAAATCGAGGTGCGCAACTTCGCGCCAACGGACCGCGAGGCCGTTCGCGATTTCGCCACGCGCATCGAGCCCCGCTTTCTGCCGCGCCCGCAACGCGAGCGGCCCGCCGTCGCGGTGGGCAATCGCCATCCCGAAATTTCGCTCCCGGCTGCCTTCGAGGCCTTCGCCCAGATTTTCAAAGACAGCGGGGTGAACATGGCGAGCACGGTGCAGCTCTCGGCCACGCGCGAGATGACACTCGATGAAAATATCGCCGCGCGCAAGGGCGAGGACCCGACCCAGATCGGCCACACGATGGTATCGATCGAGCACCTCTATCACACGGGTCTTTGGGCCGCCATCCGCGCGGGCCAGCGCGGCGGCTACACGGCCGAAGCCGATCATTTCATCATCAGCGGGTCAACGGCCGAAGAGATCGCCGCTTCGACCGAAGCGACGAAAGAGGCGATCCGCCGGGCGGCGGGCTACACGAAGTTCACGACCGATTCGTCCCGCTTGTTTCGTCTTCAGGCGGATACTCGCCATCCCAAGGCATGGGACAGCACGCGGGTGGATACGGAGTTCGCCGCCGCGCTGAGCGCGGAAGAGCAGGAATGGATTCTTGGGGAATTCGCACGCCCGATCGCGGTCGAGGGGACCGAGTACCGTTTCACGGCGGAGGAAGTCAAACGACTGTCTGTAAAATTCAGCGAAAGCTTAAAACTGAACGAAGAACTCTACGATTTCATCCGGGAACAGAAGCAAGGAGGAGAGTTCGACTTCGAGCCCTCGATCGACGAGGCCAAAACGCTGACTACCGCGAAAGAGCTTTTCTTTTACATGCATTGGCTCAAGGAGCGGGGACGCCCGGCGAGCCTGGTGCCGCCCAATCTCGGATTCAAGAAACGTCAGGCCTATCCCGAAACGCTGGAGGCATTGAAGGAGTACACGGCGGGCAAGATGTGGCCGGAACTCGTGCCGGCGGTGGAAGAGAACTTCGGCGGAGACCCGATCCGGGAACTCGAAGCCCGGGTGGCCGAACTCTCGCGCGTCGCGCGGCATTTCAACGGGACGCTCAGCATTCACTCGGGCAGCGGAAAGCAGTCCCGCGTCCTTTCGATGATCGGACGAGCGACCCGCGGACGCGTGAACTACAAAATTTCAGGCGAGTTGCAGCTTCAATTGCTGGACGTGCTCAGCGAGCAGCCGCCGGAAAGTCCCTGGCGGAAGATGTATGAGCGGATGGCCGATCGCTGCCGTGACTTCGCGGCGCAAGGGGCGTTCGGCGCCGAAAGCAAGCTTGCCGATATTTATCACGAGCGCGGGCTGGATTACTATTTGGGAGACGCCGCTCGGGGACGGGTGGACGGGAATCTCTTTCTTGTCTTTTGGATCGGAAATCTGGCCGGCAGCCGGGACCTCAAAGCGCCGGATGGAGACCACCGGTTTTTCAAGGAAAAGATCGACGAACTGCCGGCGGAACTCCTTGCCGAGGTGCGGCGGCGGAACCGCGACTACATCGTCTGGCTGGCCCGGCATTTGCGGCCTTGATGGGAACCGGAATCCTTTGCGCCGGGATGGTCCCGGGCGCCGTGAAGCCGGCGATCTCATCGAGTCCCGCGCCGCGGGCGGACCAGGACCCAGAGCTACTTGCGGCCCTTCTTTTTCGTGTCTTCCACTTTCACTTTGGCGATTTCGAACTGCTCGCGGTATTGAATCTCCGAAAATCCGTCGACTTCTAATCGAAGCCGCACTCGCCCGTCGAGTTCCGGGGGTGTTTCGATCGAAAGCAGATGAAAACCGCGCACCTTGTCGATCAACTGGTCTAGATAGGCTGGAACCTGCGAGAGACTTTCGCAGAACAAAGCGTCGCCGGCGGTCAGGCCGGCAAACTGCGTGAGCCCATTCTGATAGACCATATTCAATTGGTCACGCCGGCTCTCCAGATGCAGGAAGAACAGCGGCGTCCATGAGGAGATGACCGCGCCCATGGTTCGCTTCATTCGTTCCTGAATCAGGCGGTCGCGAAAGCGCCGGCTGAGGTCGCCTCCGTCGCTGGGGTTGATGACGGGGTTGGTGTAATCTCCGCGGTACTCGTAAATACTGCCGTCGGTGATATAGAGAACGGCGACCCGAACATCGGAGGCTCGCAGCATCTTGTCACCGATCGCCGCGGCGTCCTCGATCGATTCGAGCAGACCGGGGAACCCGGTGACGGGCAGATTCAGAAGCGAATCCTTGACCGATTCGCGGTCGCCGGTGGGCTCGACTAGAACTTGAAGGCCGTCCTGGGCGCGCAGAAGAGCGACGAACTGGCTGGACTTGAACTTCTCGAAGGCTTGAATCAGGGCGTTGCGGACGGCGTCGACGCGGACCATGTCGTTGACGACATCCATGACGACAAGCAAGATCAAGTTCCCATCCGGCGGGTGAACGGACTGCACCCGCGCCGGCTCGCCGCCGATCCAGGCGTGGAATTTTTCCGTGTCGGTGATCGACGCCGAGCCGCCCGAGGCGTCTTGGATCCAGACGGGCGTCTTGAGTTCGGCGCGAGACCGGGGAACCGCCACACCGAGCAGCGACAGGAGCAGAACGGCCAGCGAGAGAGGCTGGCGAAAGGCGTTCCAGGCCGGCGCGGCCATGCTCAGAAATTAAACCTCATCCCCAATTGCACGACGCGGCCGCCGTTCGAGCCGATAATCTTTCCGGCATTGACGTTGCGGGCATTCGCTGGACCGATGACCGGATCGGGCGTATTCCAGTTGGCGTGATTGAGAAAGTTGAAGCCCTGCAAAAGCAGTTCCAGACTCCGTTCTCCCGAGAGCGGCAGCCGCTTGGTGACGGCAAGGTCGTGGTTATTCCATCCCGGATTCCGCAGCGACGGATGCGTTCGGGAAACGCCGCCGACTGCGAAATCAGAAGGATCGACAAAGGCGAACGGATTAAAGAAGAGTTCCGGCCCGGGATGGGCGACGCCCGGATCCACGCCGGGGACGGCGTTCACGCGCAGAAAGCGAACCACGCCGCCGGTGTTGTTGAACTCCGGCCGCAAGGTCACCGGGTGGCCGCTCATCCAGCGGGTAAAGCCGCTCACCGACCAGTTCCCCAGCACATGGCGCAACTTCGAGGCCCGCAGCATGGGTTTGCCTTCGCCGAAGGGCAGTTCGTAGGAATAGGTGAGCGAGAGGCGGTGCGGACGCAGTCCGTTGGAGATGGCCCACTCGTTGTCGCGATCGAAGTAGTCTTGGACGCCGGGCCCGGAATAGTCATCCCATTGCCTGGTGAGGGAATAGGAGAAATCGAGCGTCAACCCGTGCGAGGCGCGCTTTTCGACGCTGATATCGGTTCCGTGGTATTTGTAGCGGCCCAGCGGAAACTGACCGTCCGTCTGGAAGTTTTGGAACTGAGGAAACGGACGCAGTGAGCGGCGGAAGATCTCGTCATTCAGCGCATCCCGGTAGGCAAGGGTCTCCAGCGGAATGGCGTTGAGCCCCACGCTGCTGCCACCCAGAAGAATGTCTTTGCCGCTATAGAGCCGGCTAGACATGCGCATGGTCAATCCGGCCCGCAGGCGGCGCTCGATCTGCACCCAGGCATAGCGGTAGCGCGGCTGCCGGGCGGTATCGGGGATGAAGTCCGGGTCCGTATCATTGGCCGCCTCGGCCCGCAGGTCCGGCAGCGGATGCTCGGGAGGAACCAGCCCTTGATCGAGAACCACCGCCGGTTCGAGTTGCTGGTTGGCCGAGATCAGTGTCCGCCGGGCGCTGAAGCCCTGGGTGCCGAAGGTCCCCGACCGGATGCCCAAATTCGTATAGTGCTGCAGGAACGAGACGCGGATGACGGTGTCACGCGAATCGGTGGGACTCCACGCCATACCCAGCCGCGGCTCGAAGCGTGCCCGGTAGGGCTGAAAGGTGCGGCCGCGGCCGTCGCGAGAGGCAAAAACGAGCGCCCCTGGCAGACCATTGGCAGGATTGATCTCGGAGAGATCGACTGTGGACTGGCGGTCAAACTTCTCGACTCGCGGGCTCGAGAGATCGAGATTGATGCTGACGGTCACGGTGAGATTCGGCGTGACCTCGTATTCATCTCGAACGCGGGCTTCGATGGACGTCCTGCGCAGATAGGACGGCTGCAGAAGGTCGGTGGCCTCGGCCCGATAGGAACGGCCCACCAGGAAACTCGCGAAAGAATTGCCGGTATTGATAATGCCCGGCAGTCCGGTTAGGTCATCGTTGAATTGGAACAGACCCGAAGGCGACTCGGGCATGTAGGTGTTGACCTGGTAACGCGTGTACTCGCCGGAGAAAGTCCAAGAATGCTTGCCGCGGCGCAGTGTTAAGCCATGATTGGTGCTGTAGCGGTTCCAGACATTGCTGTATTGCGAACCGCGGGGGGCGCCGAAGGTTTCCATATCGCGCAATTCAATACGAGGAAACAAGGTTCCGGTCACTCCTTCGAGCCCCAATTCCGCGGGGATGTCGCGCTCGCCCTCAATGCCCGGTGTCCAGCTCTTCCGGGAAGTGACGATCGCCCGCGCGGTGTAGATGGAGCGGGGGGTGATGGAGTAGGTCTCGGTGAGATGAAGGCGGCGGTTGGAAAACAAGCGGTCCGGGCCCACCGGATTCGCGATGGTGGCGAACATATTGGGCGCAGTTTGAAACCCCTTGGAATAGGCCAGGTCGGCGCTGATCTTGTGCTTGTCGCCGAGACTGTGATCGACCTTGGCGATGAAACCGTCCGGTGTTTCCTGCTGTGACGGGTTCGACCAGTAGTTGTTTTGCAGGAATGGGCCGACGCTGGTATTGGGCTGGGGGACGTGGGTGATGATGTTGCGCGATACGGTATCGAGCCGCGAAGCTGGGATGACGTTGTTTGGAAAAGGATCGCGGACGTATTCCAGGTTCGCGAGCGAGACATTCTCCTCGGGCCGGAACGCGGGGTTAGCTCGGGTCGTATCCGGGTCGTAGATTGTTACAGGGGCGCCGGCCTTGTTGACCAGGTCGGAGAACTCGCCGCTCTGCTGGAGCGAGGTGGGCAGGGTGGTGAGAAACGACCGGCCGACCCGCTGCCGGGTTCCTTCATAGGAAAAAGTAAAGAAGGTCGCGCGGCGTCCGTCGTAGAGCTTGGGGAAGAATACGGGGCCGCCCACGCTAAAACCGAATTGATTGCGACGGAGCAAATTGCGTTCGCCGCCGCGCTGGGCCACCTCGTGCGGCACGGCATCGAAGGCGTCGTTGCGAATGTATTCATACACACGCCCATGCCAGAGATTGCCAGCCGGTTTTCTCACTGCCGAGCCGCCCTTGCCGCCAGCCAGGCCGAGCCGCGCGATTTCGGATCGAAAGACGCCGACGGCCTTTTTCAATTCCGCGATCTCCCGGTCCTTGGGAGAATCGTTCTGGGGCGCCTGGCTGCCCTGGGAGGAGTTTTCCGGAGCGCTGGAGTCGGCGCTTGCCGCCTTGCGGCCTGGAGAGCCCGACTCGGATCCAGCCACAAACTCGGGGGGCACGACCTCGGCGGGCGGGAGTTCGCCCAGAATCCCGGCTGGAACCTCCGCGGCCGGCATGGCGACGAACGAGCCGGTGGCCGCTAAGAGACACAACACAGCGCGGATCTCACTTAGGGCGATGCGGCACACGACAGCTTTCCTGTCTCCCATTTTATCCTTTCAGGCTCCCTCGCGCCATGGCTGGGTTCTCGTGCTCTGAGTTCTCGTATCGTCTGCGGCGCCGAGAAGCAAGAATGCGAGGCGGCAGGACTCGGACCTGGGAACAAATCCCGGCCGGGCGGCCGTCTATCCCAAGACGCGAACCAGTTCGCTCTGTGTCTCGCCGGTGGCCGCCGCGCCAGAGCCGGAAACATAGCAATCCAGCTCGCTGCGAACGCCGAATCCGGGCAGATAGACGCCCGGCTCGACCGAAAAGCAGGTGCGAGCGATGAGGGGCCTGTCATCGCTCGATTCGAGGTTGTCGATATTGGCGCCGTTGCCATGCACTTGCTCTCCAATCGAGTGGCCGGTTCGATGTGTAAACTGCTCGCCGAATCCCTTCGCGCCGATGTGGCCGCGGGCGATGTCGTCGGCCTCGCGCCCGGTCACAGGCCGGCCGGCCGAGACCTCCGCGTTGACGAACGCGACGGTCTTGTCGCGCGCGTCTCGCACAATCTCGAACACGTTCACGATCTCGGACGGAGGCAGCCCGCCGAGAAAGCCGGTCCAGGTGATGTCGTAATAGACGGCGCCGGGCCGATTCAGTTTCGCCCACATGTCGAGAAGCACGAAATCACCCGAACGGATAGCTGAGCTTCGCTCCGAGGTCGGCGCGTAGTGGGGGTTGCCGCTATTGTGGTTGACCGCCACGATCGGGCCGTCCTCGGTGACGAGGGATTCGGCGGCGAAGCGCTCGCGAATGAACTCAGCGATGGCGAATTCGGTAGTGGTGCATTCGCCGGCCGTGCCCGCGGCGGCGACACGCCGGCCGATTTCGGCGAAGGTTTCCGCCCGAATCTTGTCGATCCGCCGGCCCGCTTCAAGATGCGACTCGTACTGTGCCTCGGACCAGCGAGCCTCGAAATACTGCACCAGAGACGCCGAACCGGCGACCTCGACGCCGCAACTTCGAACTAGATCGATCGTGCCCCCGTCGACCAGCGAAACGTAAGGAATCATGCAGTTCGGCGAATACTGCATGGCGACGCGCGAGGCCTTCCCGAGCAGATTTTTCAAGCCGTCGTGCTGCTCCTGCCAGCGGGAATAGAGCAGCCGCTCGCCAGGCAGCGGGTCCAGCATCCAGTCCTCAATGCGATGGACGAGCTTGACCGGCTCGCCTTGGGCAGGGATCCAGTAGTACCAGCGCCGCGACACATGGGCCGGGATGTCAAGCGAAAGCACGCGATAGGCGATCGGGTCGCGCCCATGATGATCGAACAGGAGCCAGCCGTCCAAACCCTGCTCCCGCAATTGCTGCTGAATCTCTTCTATATCCATGCCGGTCTCCGGACCCATGGCGCCGAGCCGCGCGAAAAACCGCAAAGCCTCGCCAAACGGTCCTGGCCGCTTCTAGCAGCCCGTAGCAGCCGCCAGCAATGCCTCCACCTGATCGCGCGTCAAGCCCGCGACTTCGATGACCTTGCGGCGGCTTCTCTCGCCGCGAACGATCCGCAAAGCCGAAGGAGGCCGGCCCAGCAGCTTTCCGAGAAATCGCAGACAAGCGGTATTCGCCCGGCCTTTGATTGCCCGCGCCCGCAAGGTGATCTTCCAGACCTCATCGCCCTCCTTGCCGGCCAGCCGGTCGCTGGAGGCGCCGGGCTGGATTCGAACGCGCAAACAACCCACCGCGGGCGCGTCGGCCGCCTGCCGCGGAGCGCGCCCGACCGGTCGGCCGGCTTTGGAACGTTTCGCCAAAACGGGCCCCGGCGCTTCTGGCGCCGCGGGAACCCACAACGTAGCAAATTGGCAGATCAGACGGCACCGCCCGAGACATCGCGGACCGTCACCTTCGGGTTGAGATGGGCGACGCCGGTGAACGCGCGATCGTCCATCACTCGAAAGGTCAGCACGTCGTCGAGCCAGTCATGACTATAGCCCTCGGCGTTCTGGCCCGCGACCGTCAGCGTGTACTCCTGGGGCGCCAGCCATGCCTCGAAGGCAAACTCCACCTCGACAGCGTCCCCCGCGCGGCGCGGGCCGATGGCAGTTTTCTCGATTGCGGTGTTGGTTCCGTAGACATCGAGACCGGTTCGCGTACGAATGAGAATGCCGACCATGGGGCTGGGCTGCGGGGAGTGGAAGCGGCAGGCGATCTTGATTCTGACCCGGTCGCCCGCCTGCATCGCGCGGCAAGCGCGGCCGTGAGCATCGAGCAACTCGACAGCGGTGATCTCGGCGCCGCGGTCGCCGTGCCGGTGGCTGGGATCGAGCTTCGCGCCGGACGGCTCCTCGCCGGCGTCGCCGGCCCGGGGTGCGGAGAGTTCGAACTCGCGCTGCCGCTCGAGCACGGTCCCCACATAACGGTTCACGACCGTACTGGGATCGCCCTGTTCCTCAATCTGGCCGTCGAGCAGGAATACGGCGCGGTTGCAAATCTGCTTGACCAGTCCCAGGTCGTGGGAGACGAAAACGACCGTGACGCCGGCCTCCTGAAGCTCCCGAAACTTGCGGATACAGCGGTTGGCGAAGACTGCGTCGCCGACGGCCAGCACTTCGTCGACGATGAGAATATCGGGCTCGACATGAATCGCGGTGGAAAACGCCAGCCGCACGTACATGCCGCTGGAATAGGTTTTCACCGGGCGCTCGATGAACTCGCCGATGCCCGCGAAGCGTTCAATCGAGGGCATCGAGCGCTCGATTTCCGCGCGGCTCAGCCCCATGATTTCGCCGTTGATATGGACGTTTTCCCGCCCGCTGCATTCGGGATTGAAACCGGCGCCGAGTTCCAGAAGCGCCGCCACCCGACCCTCGCGGCGTACGCCGCCCGTGGTCGGCTCGATAATGCCGGAGAGGATTTGCAGCAGCGTGCTTTTGCCGCCGCCGTTGGGCCCGATGACGCCGAGCGTCTCGCCCGGCTCGACGCTCACGCTGACGCCGCGCAACGCCCAGAAATCCTCATGAAACGAGCGGCGGCCGAAACAGAGCGCCTCTTTCAGCCGGTCCACCGGCTGACTGTAAATCTGGTAGACCTTCGAGATGTTATCAGCAACCAGCACGGATGAACCAGTAGTAACGAAGTAAGAACCGGTTCCTTGGCGCGAACAGGAGCCCGCTGCCTCGGATCAGCGTAACGGCTCGGCCCCGCGCGCCGGTGGTCCTCTGCGACGGTGCCCCCGCTGTGACGGTGACAAGGAGCCGATTCCGCACAGCCCCGCGACAATGCATCACCCTACCATAATGCCCGTCGGCAACTGACCGAATGGAGCGGACCCGGCCGCGCCCCGGGGTTTTTGGCCGGGTGACGAAATCACACCCCTCGACCCGCGGCTGTTTCCTCCCGCGCTCCCTTGCCACACCGCCAAATCCGGCTTCGCCGAAACGGTTGCCGGCTAACGGACGAGGCCACGCAGACGAATCACTTTGGCCAACAGCACAAGCGCCGCGACATGAAAGGCTGGAATGATCACGAATCCGATTTGCACGACGCGCCACTCCAGTGCGAGGTCCGGCTCGCCATGCCATATGTCGGTTAGGGCCAGCTAAGTCAGCAGCACGGCGAAGGCCGAGAGAACACCGAGAGTCGCGGTCGCCGCGATCATCGGATCCAGTTTTCGCAAAGCGTCTCCGATTTTCATGCGTCCACTTTACCGCACCGCTTTGCCGCACCGCGGCGCAAGCCCGGGGCGGCAACCTTCTTGCGACGAGCTCGGTCTCGATCTGGCGTCTCAGACTGTTGAGATGTCCTGGATGCTCTCTCGTCACTCGCGAAGCCGCCCGGAGATCGTTTCAACCTTGGCAAGTGCGTTTCCAGCGAAACGTTAAACACCTTGCATGGGACCTCCAGCGCGAAAACATGCTGATTGTCCCCCTGGCCCCGTTTCTGCCGTGGCCTGCTGCGCCCGTCGGCCGCTACAGAGTCAAGAATTGGCAATCGGGGCAATCGGGGCAATCGGGGTCGGCAATCGGGGTCAGGAAGCTGTGAAGAAATCAACTTGCCGCAGAATCCAGTGCTGCAAGCAAAGGACTTAGCTCGACGAAAAGAGGTCGAAAGGCAATTAACTCACACCTTCCAGCTCCCGAACCCCGATCCAGCAGCTGCGGGAGCGGCCTCAGGCCCACCCGCGGACCTGCCAAAACCAGCCCCGGCGCCCATTGGGGTCACAACATTCCTAACAATTTATCTGCTGCATTTTGAATGCTTTACCCGCGCCGATCCGCGTCCAACCGCCCACCCCCAAGGTATCCTAGAACTGTCAGACACCCGCGCGGCACCCGGCCTGCAACCGGCGTCCGCCGTCGGCGATCGGGTCCAATACCGAAGGTGCCGCCATCCGTCCTGACCACCCGCGCCGCGGGGCGCAAACTCATTCCCGCCAGCCGCCGAGGCCCCTTCGTCCCAGGCATTCCCACACCAAAAGGAAAAGCAGCAATGCCAAAGAAAGCAACAAAAGCTCAAATACGATCCAACTGCGAAAACGCGAAAAATCCGCCGCCCCCCAGCTCACCACCAAGCATCCAACCCAGCGCAACCAGCAAAACAAGAACTACCAAACAGACCCAATCTCTCCGAACCGCAGTCAAATCAGTATCTTACAACGCGGTCCCGATCCCGCCCCCAGCAGCACCGCCGAGATCCCAGGGCGAGGCATGGCGTCCGGCTTCCGTAGCGCCGGCCTCGAAGAGACCCGCGGCTTCTCCCGGCCCAACAAACCATCAATCCCCCCGCTCCCGCCCGGCCTCCCGCCAACCCCCAGCCTCAGCCTCAAAGCGCCAAAATCGAACTACCAAACAGACCCAATCTCGCCGAACCCATCTACATTACCAACTTGCCGACCCACGATCTCCGAGCACCCGTAGCGTGGATCTCGGTTTTGAGATCCGCGGCTTTTCCCACCCCAGGAACCATGAATCCTCTGCGAATCCTCCGCGCCCCCATTCACCCCCGGCCTGCCGCCAAGCCCCAACCCCGTCCCAGACCGCCAAAATCGAACTGCCAAACGAACCCATCTCGCCGAACCTCATCGAAATCAGCGTCTTAGTCAGCGCCCACCCTTGACGTGCCGCACGTCTCCAGGGGTGTCGTGTCGCCATTCCTGGCGACATATCTTACCCGCACAACCGCATAATCTCTCGACCTTGCACCCGCCGCCAGTCGCCAAACCGGTATGCCAAACAAACCCAATTCCCAAAAACCAATCCAGACCCACATCTCACGGCCACCTGCCCCGGACCGCATCGCGGATCTCCCCCGCGGTCGCGGCAATCGAAAACCACCGTAGCGCGGAGATCGAAGAGACCCGCGGTTTTTCCTAGCCCGCCGAGCGATTGATCCCCCAATCCCCCGCGCCCGCCAAGCTCCGTAGGAGCGACACATCGAACAGCCTGGGGCGTGAGCCCCAGGACCACAGGCCGAAAACAGTCAGCCCCGGCAGGGGCGGCACACCCCCCTTCACCACAAATACCGCTCATCGGGCCGCGGAATCCACCGCTGGAATTCCCCGCTGGAATCCCCGGTACCGAAACCCCAAATCCCCCGACCCTCCTGTCACAACAAACCACCCCCGCCAAATCAACAACATACCCGAAAAACACCCCAAAACACTTGACACCCCGTGCTAGCCTATACCCGTAACGACCGGAAAGGATAGATCACCGCGATCCCCCGACCGTTTCCTGGCCAGGACAGAAAGCTCGCCCCGCGGTTCATCACCTCCTCGAATCACAGAGGAGAGGGTGACCGCCAAGGCGAGTCTTCGGACAGCTCTCGAAGGTGGACATCCACCGCGAAGGGCTACGAGCGCAGTCGTGCACCATCGCCGCGCGGAACAACTGCGCGGAGCGGCCGCGCGAGAGAACCCTTCGCCCGGAACCGCCTGCAACTTCCGGCTGGGGCGGCTCGCCGGGATCACATAGTCGGAACGAGAAGCGTCTCTCACTTTTTTGAAATTGTTTTGAATCTGAAAAAGAAGCACCGCGAAGAACGAAGCTAGCAAGCCCAGCCAGCCAGCAACCTCAGCCAGTCACCTAACCCATCCGCTAGACCAAGCAGTGGCGCTAGGGCGAGATACCGTCGAGCCCCTCAACCCGCCCATAGCCACCAAACATCCGAAAAACCGGGCAAATCCCGGCAAAAACGACGCCCAAGAGCCTTTCTCCGACCCAACCTCAGCCGCTTCCCTCACAAAAAAAACTAAAAAAATCGCCAAAAACCGGGCATTTCCGGACAAAAGCGCACCCGGCCGGTTCGCTCGGCTGCAACGACAGGACTGAAGCAACCGCCACCAGCACCGCTTCCAACGGGCCACCGAGCACCGTGATATGATTTCTGCCATGCGCATTTGCGGGTCTTTGCTGCTAGCTTTGTTGCTCCCCATGGCCGCCAGGCTCTCGACGCCGCCACCGGCTCAGGCCCAAGCGGCGTAAACTACAGGTTCCGGAGAGCCGCTTGTTTCAACGGAATTCCGGACATCCTCCGGCCGGGTTCCATGTGCGCGCGGAGGTCGGGGGCAGCTCCCGAACTGTGGGGGAATACAGGCGTTTTCTGCTGAGCCATGGCTCGTGTGGTGGCGGCGGGGGGCCGCAGGAAAAGCCGCGGATCTCAAAACCGAGATCCGCGCTACGGGTCGGCTATCTCGACAGTGTCCGTGAGCGTCGCGGCGGAGCGCCGTTACGCTGCTCGGCTATTGCCTGATGAGGAGTCACGCCCGTCTGGTGGCGAGCCCCGAGCGCCCCGATTCGCTCGCTTGCGCCACGGGGCAGGGGTCTGGCCGGCGGAACGGGAATGGCCGGTTTTCTGTCGACATTTTAGACTCTCGATCACGTTCAACTACAAGTGTTTGTCGCCGGAGTTTTCCGCCGGGATAGACGCCTCGAGGCGCAGAATGCGCTGGGCAGCCAC
The DNA here is from genome assembly GCA_965238045.1 of Bryobacterales bacterium. Lineage (GTDB taxonomy): Bacteria > Acidobacteriota > Terriglobia > Bryobacterales > UBA6623 > CBDEGU01. The sequence goes on from CBDEGU010000011.1 coordinate 517,692, forward strand.
TCTGAGGGGGTACGGGGGCGTTGCGGGGTTGCTAGTCGTCGATGCGGCGGGGGACTAGGGGCTGGGTGGCTTCCATGGCTCGCATCTGGTCGAGGGTGATGTCTTCGCCTTGCTCGTGATACTCCTGGTCTACGTTCACCTTCCAGAGGTCGTAGCGGGCGCCGAGAATGTTGCGCACCGCCAGCATGGAGGTGAGCATGGAGTGGTCCTGGTTGTTGTAGCGGTGCATGCCGTTGCGGCCGACGAGCTGCAGGTTGGGCAGTTTGGCGAGAAAGGCGCGCATGATGTCCATCGCGGCGGCGTAGTCGCGATCGTAGATGGGATAGGCTTTGCGCATACGAACGACCGCGCCGTCGGTGACGTCCGCCGGATCGGCCAACTCTAGCTGGCCGATCTCGCGCTTGCCCCGCTCGATGAGATCTTCGTCGGAACTGGACCAGAGGGAGTCGCCCTCGAAGCAGAAATACTCCAACCCCAGACAGGAAGTTTCGGGGTCGGGGACCATTTCCGGACTCCAATTGCCGAAATTCTGGATGCGGCCCATGGCGACGGCGGAATCGTGGATGTAGATCCAGTTGTCGGGAAAGAGACCGGTCCGGCGAAGAATTAACGCCACGGTGAGAAAGTCGCGGTAACGCAGACGCCGGGCGGCTTCGAGAATTTCCGGAGGCGGAGCGGGCGAGAGCGCCTCAATGAGATCGAGCACGGCGATGCTGCTGATAAAATGCCGTCCGGCGTAGGAGCGGCCTCCGGCCTCGATGCGCCCCACGCCGGTTTCGTCCCAATGAATCCGGGTCACTGGAGACTTCATGACGACCGACGAGCCCATGTGCTCGACGAGTTCGGTGGTGCGTTCCCACATCATGCCGGGGCCGTGGCGGGGATAGGCAAACTCGTCAATGAGAGTCTTGACGACATCGCCGCGGCGTTTGGCGGTCTCTCCAAAAATGGCGTTCTTAATGGCGGTGGCGAGGGAGAGTCCTTGGATGCGCTGCGCGGCCCATTCGGCCTGGATCTTGTCGCATGGTATGCCCCAGACCTTCTCTGTATAAGTGCGGAAGAAGATCTCAAAGAGGCGGCGGCCGAAACGGTTCGAGATCCAGGTGGCGAAATCGTCCTCGGGCAGCTGAGGCGAAAGGCGCGCCATGCCATAGCTGGCGATACATCGCACGGTCTCGAAGATGCCCAAGCCGGTGAGGGCGTTGAGGGGCTTGAGCGGATAGGAGAAAAACTTGCCGTTGTAGTGGATGCGGGAAAGACGCGATCGCTGGAGAAGATCGTCGCCAAGAATCTCGTGCCAGAGCTTTTCGACCGCCGGAACCTTGGTGAAAAATCGGTGGCCGCCGATGTCAAAGCGGTAGCCCTTGTAGAGGACGGTTTTCGATAAACCGCCAACGGTATCGCCGGCTTCGAGCGTTGTGGAGGTGAGGCCGGCCTTAGCGAGTTCGTAGGCCGCGGTGAGTCCGGCCGGGCCAGCGCCGAGGATGACTACGGGAATGACTGCGGGGGTTGGTTCCACGGAAAACTCATATGGTAACAGAGCGCTAGATGGGGGGGCGCCGGATGGGGGGCGGCGGATGGGGGGCGGCGGGGACTTTTTACTTTGCGCAAAAGGCGGACTTGCTACTTTGCGCTGAGCTGGTTTGTGGTCTGGTTGACGCACGACGGGCAAGCTGGCCACAATAAGGGCTGGCCCGGAAATTTCCACTTGCAGTGCGCCCGTAGCTCAGATGGATAGAGCGCTTGCCTCCGGAGCAAGAGGTCGCGCGTTCGAATCGCGCCGGGCGTACCAAGACCCCTCTTATTTTTATTTTTCAAAGGCTTACGCTCGTAGCGTTTCTTGCCGGTCCCCCGGCGGGAGCGCTATGGGGCTGTTTTTGGTCGATTTTGTGGCCCATTTGTGGACCAAAGCGGACTAAGGAGGGAGGGCGCGACGGGTCCGGCCCGACTCCCGCCACGGGCTGCTAGGCGGCGGGAAGGCGGAAAGTGTTGCGGGCGGCGCCGACCAAGCGGTCCGTCATCATCCGCGCGGCGGAGAGCAATCGCTTCTTGTCGAGGGAAGGGATCTGGTCTAACACCGAAGCAGACGAGCCGACCCCGTTGTGTTGAGCGGCAGCGGGGCTTGTGACCCGGCTGGCCGGCACAGGAAAGTTGCTGCCGATCTTCCAGTAGAGGGATGGCGCATAGGGCGCGCGCTCAGCGGCGCCGGTCTGCTGTTGCTCTCTCACGGCGGCGGCCAGGGTGTAGGCCGACAGGAAAGACGGCCTGGCGGCGAGGAGCCGGCGAAATTCCCCCGCCGGCACGGGCCGGCTGGCGAGAAACCCTTGCAATTGATCGCAGCCCTGCCCGCACAAGAATTCGGCCTGCGCCACATCTTCGACGCCCTCGGCCGTAATGTGAAAATCGAGGTCGTGAGCTAGCTGAATGACCGCTTTGGCCAGCGCCGCCGCATGCCGGTCCGAATTCACCTCGGTGATGAACGAGCGGTCCAGCTTGAGTGTATCGGCCGGAAACTTTCTCAAGTAGCCAAGCGAGGAATACCCGGTGCCGAAGTCATCAATGGCGATGCGGACACCGTCTCCCTGAAGCGATCGCAGGACCACCGAGGCAGTCTTCAGACTTTCGATCAGAACACTTTCGGTAACCTCAAGTTCAAGAAGTTCCGGCGCCAAGCCGGAGTCAGCGAGGGCCCGGCGCACAGTGCGGGCAAACCCCGAACGGGCAAGCTGACGGGCCGAGACATTGACGCAAATCTTGACAGGATCGGAACCTTCCTGGCGCCAGCTTTGTGCCTCTTCGCAAGCCGTGCGAAGCACCCATTCTCCAAGCGAGATGATAAGGTCGGACTCTTCGGCGCAGGGAATGAACTCACTCGGGGGGACGCTCTTGCCATCGGCGCGAGTCCAGCGAGCCAGCGCCTCGGCGCCGCAGATGCGCCCGTTTTTCATGCTGATGATGGGCTGATAGTGAAGGAAAATTTCGCCCCGTTCCTGAGCCTTCCGCAGGTCGTTTTGCAGGCTCCATGACTGGACTGTGCTGTCGTACATCGAGGGGGTAAAAACCTTGGTCCTTCCCTTGCCCTCGCTCTTGGCCGAGTACATCGCGATGTCGGCGTTGCGGATCAGATCCTCGGGGTCTTTGAACTTGACGGTGCTGGGCACCAGACCGATGCTGGCCTGAGTGAGCACCTCGTGCTCACTGAGCTGAAACGGCTCGCCAATCGCCTTCTGGAGGCGCTTGGCTACTTGCTCGGCTTCACTGAAATCGTGCAGGTTGCGCAGCAGAACGACAAACTCGTCTCCGCCAAAACGCGCAACGACATCGCCCGGCCGGACACAGGTCGTCAGGCGGCTGGCAATACTGGCCAGCAATTCATCACCCACCACGTGTCCAAGACTGTCGTTGACGCCCTTAAAGCCGTCGATATCCATGAAGACGAGCGCGAACAAGGACTTCGAACCGGTCTTGGCCTGATCCACGGCATTATTCAGGTTGGCGAGGAATGAGTTCCGATTGGGAAGTCCGGTGACACGGTCGTGGAATGCGTCATGGATCAGACGCTGTTCGACATCAATGAGCCGGGTCACATCGGTCTGCGAACCGGCAATCTCAATCGCCTTCCCGTTTTCGTCGCGCACGGCGCGGCCCCGGCAAAGAACCCAGCGGTAGGTGCCGTCGCGGTGCCGAATGCGGTATTCGCTGCGGAACTGTTCGGTCTTGCCGTTGAGATGAGCCGAGAGATCCATGCGGAGCCCCGGCAGGTAGTCGGCATGAACAGCGTTAAACCACTCCGAGGAGTTCGGCTCGAGTTCGCTGGGTTTGTAGCCGAGCGTCCGCGCCCACTCGGTCGATACGGTAAAGCGCTTCGTTTGCAGATCCCAGTGCCAGAGACCTTCGGTCGCCGACTCGACCGCCCTGTCCCGCCAGGAGGCGGCGGCCGGGGCGGACGGCTGTTCGCGAGTGCCTTCGTCGACCGCGGCTGGGAGCCGCGGAGCGCTCTCGGGTTGAAGGGAACTCGATCCGTTCCACCTGCCCGACAGAAAGAAGAGCAGGGGTCCGGCAACGAGTAAGATAAGGAAAAGCCCCAGGGCCGGAATGAGAGTCCCGGCAGAAGGGAAATCCATAGCAGCCGGCAAGAGCACGAACTCACCGGCAAGCAAGATCAGCAGGGATGTCCTGACGAGGACCGGCGGGATACGGGTATGTTGCATATCTTTCCAGATTGTGGAGATCTGTACTATGAGTATATTTTATTGGGCCGAGCCTGTCGATAGGGTATTAGTTTTGTTGGAGCTAGTACGAACTACCTATCCGCCGTCAAGACTCGATTCTGGGCAATAGCTTGGGCCTGGCGGGCTGGAACCATCGGATCCCGCGGCGACTCTGGAAGCGCACATTCTGGTGAACTCCGGGCACGTTGCGCTCCTTTACCTCACCTGGAAATAGCCTATCTTTGGGGAAACGGCACTCTGAGAGGCCAGCATCCCGGTGGCGCCCATTCGGCGCGGACTCGGTGCCCTCTGGAACCCGCCGTGAAGTTCGCACCGGAACCATCTGATGATCGGGCCGAGCGCGACTCGATTCTTGGTAGTACGTTCTGCCTCCAACCGGCCCGGCGCCGCGCCGCTCGTACCATGCCAGGGGCCGGGAAATAAAACTTGGATAAGCCCTTCTACCTAAAAAAATTCGGTACTGGTGCTCCATTCTCAAAAAGCTCCGAGAATGCGACTATAGGGGTGATCGGAACAGAGACCACCCATGGCCACGACTCACCCAAGATGCAATCGAAACACGACTGAACGGCTCAGACGCAGCGTAGCGATCCTGGCGGTTGTCGAGCAACAAAGAAATACCACGCGAGATCCCCGGCTTGGGGCGGGTCTGGAATCGTTCCTTATCACCCGTGAGCTTCGTGATCTCGAAAATGCGTGCCGAGCCGAAGAGTCCGCTTTGGGCGAACCCATCCCTGAAGTTTTCGTGGCCCGGGTCCGGAAGATCAGCTAGCCGGAGTTGCACGCCAGCCCCGGGCAGGACTCTGCTCGCCACCGCCGGCCTGACTCTTACCCCCTCTTTACTATTTACTGCTTGCACCTTACCCGCCGCACCTCACCCGCACGTGGGCGTTGGTTCCACGTTGCCGGGGTTCCTGTCATGCTCCAGGCGTTTGTCAGGAAAGGGAAGGCTCGATATGAGGCTGGCCGCGGGTCACGGGCCGGCGATGGACCGGTTGGGATCGGCTGAGGGAGCAATTTATATAAAACGAGAATGACAAGAAATGTTGTAGCATAGTTGATGAGCTCGCATGATTATGAGGAGCCTAACATGACTCTGCGTCTTGTCTTCGCGCTGGTACTCTCGACCGCGATTTTGACCGCCGCCAGCAAACCGGTCGAGCGGGCCCTGCGGGCGGCCGAGGTTCTCGAAGAGGTGATGGGTACGCCCGAGCAGGGGATTCCGATGGAGTTGATGAGCAAGTGCCAGTGCATTGCCATTATCCCGGGCGTAAAGAAGATTGGTTTCGGACTGGGGGCCAAGTACGGCAAGGGTGTGCTGATGTGCCGCGGCAAGGAAGACCGCGGCTGGACCGGGCCCTCGACGGTGCGGGTGGAAGGTGGCAGCATCGGGTTTCAGATCGGAGGCAGCTCGACCGACTATGTGTTGCTGGTGATGAACCGGCGCGGGGCCGAAAAGTTACTGTCGAGCAAATTCACCCTGGGCGCCGACGCCTCCGTGGCAGGCGGGCCGGTCGGACGCAGCGCCCAGGCGCAAACCGATGCACAATTGCGTGCTGAAATTCTTTCGTATTCCCGGTCGCGAGGCGCGTTTGCCGGGGTCTCGCTCGAAGGCGCGACTCTGCGTCCGGATCACGATGACAACAGCGTCGAGCCGAAACAAGTGCTGTCCGCGGAAATTTCCGCGCCGCCGAGCGTGCAACCTCTGACCGATACGTTGAACAAGTACTCGGCGGCGAAACACCGCTAGAGAGCAGATTCCATGAGACAAGGAACTCGACGGACGCGGGAAAGGCGCGCGTGGACAGGGGGCGAGATTCTCACTTGCGTTCGCTCGCGGGATTTGTTTGCGGTCGTTTCCCTCGACGGCGCGACGCTGCGTCGCGCCCGCGGGGGCCATCGCCAGCTCTATCAAGGATGGGACCCCGCCGGATGGACATCTTGCCGGGCCGCGTTGCCCCTCCAGCGGCCGCCGAGCCTCTGCCCGGCGTACCGCGCAAATATTCCGGCGGGAAGAAACCACCAGCCGACTGAGCGGACCCGCTCCGAGGACAGACCGGCTCCGCCTCGGCGGTGTCGCGCCTATAATGAGCACAGTGGAAGAAAAAATCAAATTCGCGGTCTTCATTGACTACGACAACATCGAAATCGGCGTAAAGTCGACTCTCAACCGGGAGTTTGACGTTCGTTGCGTACTGGAAGGGCTCAAGGAGCGGGGTGAAGTCGTCACGACGATCGCCTACGGCAACTGGGGACGCCACGGCAGCGCGGCGCGGACCTTCAGCGAGCATGGCGTGCAGATGGTTCAGCGCGACTCCACGCCCCGGGGCGACAAGAACGGGGGAGACATCAACCTCGCGCTCGACGCGCTCGAGATGGCGTTTACGCGCGAGCATATCAACGCGTTTGCCATCCTCAGCGGAGACAGCGACTTCATGTCGCTGGTGAACAAGCTCAAACAGTACAACAAGAGAGTCTACATCGTGGGAGGCAAGGCGTTCACGAGCACCATCTTGCAGCGCAACTGCCATGAGTTCATCAGCTACGAGTCGCTGCTCGATACGCCGACGGCGCGCACGCGGCGTGGCGGCTCAGCGCCGAGCAGCCGGGGACGCAAACAGCACGTATTGCCGCTACAACGGGCCCTTCCTTTGCTCGACCGCGCCGTGCGGGCGCTGGAGATGAGAAGTGTTCAGCCTCAGCTTGGTTTGCTCAAGAGCACGATGCTGCAACTCGATTCGGCCTTCACCGAGCGGGACTACGGCACGTCGTCGTTTTCCACCTTCATTCAGAACTTGGCGAAGGAAGGACACCTAACGGTTCACACCATCGACGGGCACGCCGTCGTCGAACGGGCCGGTGAAGAAGAGCCGTCCGAGAACGGCGGAACCAGAGGCCCCGAGGATGCGATTCCTCTGCTTCGAGAGGTCTTGGCGAGGAACGCGGATATTCTCAAGATTGGCCTTCCGGCCCGTGAAGTCGAAGCCCTGGTCACGGCGGCCGACCCGGATTTCAACGAGTCGGACTACGGCTTCAGCGAGTTCGCCGAACTGCTGAACTTCGCGCAAGACAAGGGCATGGTTCGCGTGGAAGCCGATGCGGCGCGCGGCCTGCGCTACTATCCCGACGATGACCTCCTCAGCGGGGGAGACAGCGACAAGCCGGCCGAGAAAGCGGCGACCGATGGCAAGAGCGATGAGCCGAAAGCAGCGCCTCGCCGCCGCACGCGGACGGGACGCCGCCGGCGCACAACGACGAAGGCCGCCGAAACCGAAACAAGCAGCGACGATGCCCAAGCGCCCTCCACGGCGGATGCCGATGATTCCGCGGCAGGCGGTGACGCGGCCTAGGCCAAACCCAAGGCGGCTCCGCGAAGGCGGCGCAGCCGAGCGGGAGCCAGAACCAGAACTCGTTCCAAGGCGGCGAAACCAGAAGGTTCCGGCGAATCATCCGAGGGAGAAGTGCCCTCCGAGTCGGCGGCGGGAGTTTTGTCAGCCGGCGGCGGGCCAGAAGCGCCAGTCGAGCAGGCCGATTTGCCCGAGACGGTCGATAGCGCGCCTGCTGAGGATTGACCTCGCGGGCGGCTAGGGTTTAGCGGATGCGGCCTGACCCGACAGGTTTCCGCAATCGTCGCCCCGCAAAGCAGATCATCGACCTGGGCGGGCCAGCCCAGTGCTGCCCGCAACCCTAGTCATCCATCTTGATCTTGAGGGCCTTCAGAAAAGCGTGGTCCTGCCGGGAGAACGAAACTTCCGAGCGCACCAATGGTTCGTCTGCTGACATTTCCGCCGCTTTCGTATTGCGCTGGTTGAACCCGATCGTCGCTTCAAGAAACAAGAACACGTCATAGCCCTCTTTGCCAATCTCCGCTGTCGCTTCGTCGATACGGTCGGAGTCAGAGAGAGACTCGCTAATCGCGTTTCCCAATTCCTGAATCAACTTTTTGAGATGGTCGTCCACACTCAACTCCCTGGCTTCGGATTTGCTTGACTCGACGGTTCGGCGAAGGCGCCGGATTGCAAACCGCGATGAGTCGGGCAAGAGGAGAATTCCATTCCATCAGATTGCGCCTGGCCTTGGCAAGGAGATGTTCGCCTGAGAGGTACGCCGCGATACCGGCGCAGGTTCCCACCCAATGCCGGCCCGGTCCGTGCCCAGCAGCGACAAGGGGAAGTTCCGGGTTAGCCTTGAGAGATTGCATCGGCGGAATCGCGGAAAATCCTGTGCCCCGCTTGCTGAAGGGCAATGAGGTTCCCCCCTTTCCACAGCCCCCACGATTCCGCCGTTTTCCGTTTTCGCGACAGCAGCGGCCGCCGCCAAGGATGGTCCGCCGCCGGTTGGCGCACTTGCCGCGCCCCTCGCTGCTTCGGCTCCCCGGAGTAGTGCGCGCGCACCAGTTGCAGCACTCGCCTGCGAACTTCCGCCGGCTTGGCCTGGTTCGATATCCGGCCCACGTTGCCGTGCTTCAATGCTCTCGTCTCTCCCGCGCTGTAGCGCCTCCAGATCCGCTTGGTCCGGCGATCACTGATAGCGAGCATCCGCGCCGCCTCGCTGAGCTTCAGCTCACCTCGCTTCACCCGGCCCAGCAACTGGCCCCGTCTTCATTCCTTGGCGTGCCTCCATGTCCTTTCCATCTCGGCTCCTCCTTCGGAGCCTTAGATTAGGGGACATTTCTATCGCCCTCTTATGGGGACATTCTCATTGCCCTTCAACAGCCATAGGGCGGCCGGCGCTCGGAGCAAGGATTGCCATTTTGGGCATTCCGGCAGGCGCGGGACATACGAGATGGGGCTGCGAGGCAGTGATTTTTCTTGGCTTCCGGTCACCTTCGATCCATCTCTCGCCCCCGGTCCGGGGCGTGGGGAGGCGGTGGAGGCTCGGCATTCGGATTGGTTACGATAGGCGTGATGATGGTTTCGATGCCCGCGGCCGCGACGGATGTGAGGCGGCGCCGATTTCTTGTGGCGGCGGGAATGGCGGGCGCTTCCGCCGCGGGTCAGGGTGCGGGGCCGACGGGTACGGGAGCGGCGGGCGCCGGTTGGGCGGGTGCGGTGTCGGCGGCGCCCTCCAGAAGCCTGGCGGCACCGGCGGGCAGGGGCCTGAAACTGGGGCTCGATCTTTTTAGCCTGCGGTCGCAGGGCTGGAGCGCTTTCAAGCTGCTTGATTACAGTGCCAAGCTCGGCGTGGGCGTCGTTCATTTCTCCGAGCCGCGATTCTTGGGGAGCGTCGAGCCGTCGCATCTGGATCGGGTCAAGGAACACGCCGACGGCCTGGGTCTCGAAATCGAAGCGGGCTTTGGTTCGATCTGCCCGACGTCCACTCGATTCGACCCAAAACAGGGAACCGCCCCCGAGCAGTTGCGCAAGATGTTCGCGGTGGCAAAGCGGCTGGGCTCGCCGTTTGTGCGCTGCTACCTGGGCAGCTCCCGCGACCGGGAAGGCGCGATTCCGCTGGAGCAGCACATTGAGAACACCATCCAGACATGCAGGAGCGTGCGGACGGAGGCGCTCGATTTGGGGGTCAAGATCGCGATCGAGAATCATGCGGGCGATTTGCAGTCCCATCAACTCAAGATGCTGGTCGAAGAAGCCGGCACCGATTACGCCGGCGCGCTCTACGACGCCGGCAACGCGACCTGGACGCTCGAAGACCCGCTGACCGCGCTGGAGACGCTCGCGCCGTATCTGCTGACGACCGGGATTCGCGATTCCGCCCTGTGGCAGACCCCCGAGGGCGCGGCCGTGCAGTGGGTGGCCATGGGGGATGGAAACGCGGGCATCGAACGAGTCGCCAGGCGATTTGCCGAGCTGTGTCCGGGCAAGACGTTTTGTCTTGAGATCATCAACACCCGTTCGCCACGAATGTTCCCATACCGGCGAGACGAATTTTGGGCGAACTACCGCGATGTTCCGGCCTGGGTTTTCGCGCGGTTTGAACGGCTGGCGGAGTCGGGCGAGGTTTACGGGAAGACACCCGCGGGGCCGGCAGGAGTTGACGAGAAGAGCGCGGCGTTCCGACGATTCCTGGTCAAACAGGAACGGCGCGATGTCGAGCAGGCGGTGGAGCATGCGAAGACCGTGCTTGGCTTGGGTGGGGGCTGAGGCGGCGGCTTACTGTTTGGTTCTCAGCGAGCCAGGCATTTTCAGGGCGACGACACGGCCGGCCGAGTCGGCCTCGAAAATCGCCAGCTCGCCGGCCGGGCCACCGGCGTTGCCTTCGATCTCGATGCGGAAGCGATGCTCGCCCGCGGGGGTGAGCGTCAGGCGAGATTTCCAAGGGTTGTCCGAGTGGGGGCTCAGCACGGTGAGCACGCCGTCGAGCACGAGAACGTGCACTGCGTGGCCGAAGTTCACGCCAGTGTAGACGCCGGTGTATTTTTCCCATGCCGGGTCCGCGACCGGCGGCGACTCGAAAGGCTTGACAGCTTCGGCGATGGGTGAGCTTAGCAGTTCGAACGCCTTGCGAGCATAGGTTTGGGGGTCGCCGTCAGTGGCGTTCATCAGAACGATGACGCCGAGTTTGCGCTTTGCCGAGAGCATGATCTGGGTGCGGTTGCCAAGAACGCTGCCGCCGTGGCCGAAGAAGACTTCGTCTTTCTCGCGGCGAATGCTGAAGCCCAAACCCCAGCCGCTTTTCCAGTCCGGCTGGAGCCAATGGACGCGCCGCATTTCACGCAGGGTCGAGCCTTTGAGGATTTGCGCGCCGCCAGCCGGGCCGCCGCGAAATTGGAGGGAGGCGAATTTCGCCAGGTCTTCGACCGAGGAGGCGAGATTGGCCGCGGGCGTGAGTCCGCCGGAGCGGGTGAACAACTCGATCGTGCGGGGCCGGCCGGGGCGATGGATGCCGTAGGGCACGGCCAGTCCTGGCGTGGAGGGGTCGGGCAGTACATGCGTGTTGAGCATGTTCAAGGGCCGCAGCACATGCTCTTCGATGTACCGCGGGTAGGGCTGGCCCGAGACGGCCGTGATGACTTCCCCGGCGAGGGATATCGCGAGGTTGGAGTACTTCCAGCGGGTTTCGGCCGGGTAGGCGGTTTCCTGGCGGGCGAGACCATCGAGCATCTCGTCGCGACTGGGAAATTCGCCGTCGCTCCAATACTGACCCACGGCCTCGCGCGGCAAGCCCGAGGTGTGGGTGAGCAGATGGCGGATGGTGATGAGCGGGCCGTCCGGGTGCCGGTTGGTGATCTTGAAGCGGGGCAGGTGTTTGGCGACAGGGTCGTCGAGTTGCAGTTTCCCGGCGTCACGCAATTGCAGGATGCCGGTGGCGGTAAAGAGTTTCGAATTCGAGGCGATGCGGTAGAGCGTCTTGGGAGTGGCCGGGGTGCGCTGGGCGATGTTGGCGAACCCGTATCCCTTGGCCCAGATCAGCTCCTGGTCATGAATGATGCCGATCGATAGTCCGGGCTTCTCTTGATCGCTGAGGCGGGCGTCGATCCAGAGGTCGAGAACTTTCAGCGCGGTTTCGACCTTGGGGTGCCCGGCCAGTGCGCCGGGTTCGGGGGCGGGCGGCGCGGTGATGCCCGACGGCGCGGTGAAGGCGGCCAGGAGCAGGAGCGAGGGGGCTATAAACCTGTACGCGCTGAATCTATGCGGACGGCGATGGATACGGTGGAGCGATTTTCTCCATGTCATGACGAAGGTCCTCGGATGGGAGTTGTTTGTCTGGGTCGCCTTGTCTGGGCCGGCGGCGAGACCGGTTTGTGTCGAGCTAGGCCAAGTCGCCGCCTGGCAGAATGCGTTCCGCGTTCAGGTACGGACGCAACGCCTCGGGCACGACGACGCTGCCGTCGGACTGCTGATAGTTTTCGACGATCGCCACCCAGGTGCGTCCGATGGCGAGACCGCTGCCGTTGAGCGTGTGGATAAACTGGGATTTCCCTTTCTTGGCCGACGGATCGCGATAGCGTATGCGGGCCCGGCGAGCCTGGAAACTCTCGAAATTACTGCACGACGAGATTTCCTTGAACTCGTTCACGCCGGGCAGCCAGACTTCGATATCGCAGGTCTTGGCGCTCGAAAACCCCAGGTCGCCCGTGGCGAGTACGACGGTGCGATAGGGCAGGCCGAGGCGGTCGAGTATGTCTTCGGCGTCTCGGGTGAGCGATTCGAGTTCGTCGTAGCTCGTCTCGGGCTGAACGAATTTGACCATCTCGACCTTCTGAAACTGGTGCTGCCGAATGATGCCGCGCACGTCGCGTCCATAGGAGCCGGCTTCGCTGCGAAAACAGGGGGTACAGGCGGTTAGCTTGATCGGAAGCTCGCCGAGATCGAGCGTTTGGCCGGCATAGATGTTGGTTAGGGGTACTTCGGCCGTGGGAATGAGCCAATAGTCTGTCCCTTCGAGCTTGAAGAGATCTTCGCTGAACTTGGGAAGCTGACCGGTTCCGAACAGGCTCGCGGAATTCACCAAGAACGGGGGAAGAACTTCGGTATAGCCATGCTCGCCAGTATGCACGTCGAGCATGAAGTTCATTAACGCGCGCTCGAGTTTCGCGCCCGCCTTCCAATAGACGCTGAAGCGCGCGCCGGTGATCTTGGCGGCGCTTTCGAAATCGAGAATGCCGAGTTCCGGGCCCAGATCCCAGTGCGCCTTGGGCTGGAAATCGAACTCGCGCGGCGTGCCCGAACGGTGAATCTCGATGTTGGCGCTCTCATCGCTTCCTTCGGGAACCGACTCGTGGGGAATATTGGGAAGGGCGCGCAGAACTTCCGCTAAAGCGTCGTCGAGCACCTTGACGTTCTCGTCGAGCGACTTGACTTGCGCGCCGACTTCGCGGCTCTGGCGCATGGCGTCGCCGGCGTCGCCGCCTTCTCGCTTAGTCTTGGCGACTTCGGCGCTGAGGGCATTGCGCCGCGCCTTGAGACTCTCGATCTCGGTCACGGCGGCCCGGCGGCGCTGGTCGATTTCGAGGAACTGGCCGAGGCCTTCGATCGCGCCGCGCTTTTCGAGGTTCTGTTTTACCGCGTCGAAGTTCTGCCGGAGGGTGTTTAGGTCGAGCATGAATTCATCAGTTTAACGCAGGGCAGTTTAACGCAGGGCCGAGCGCGCCTGGTCACTCGAAGACTGTTGTTATCGCGGGTGCGGGCTGTTACGGGCCGGTGGCCAGCCGCGGTTCGGTTACGGTCAGAATCTGATCGGCGGTGATGTTATTGAGCTGCTGGCGGATGCCGCTTGGCCAGTCGATTACTAGTTTCTCGACGAGGGCTTCCTCTCCCAGGCCGAAATGAACTCTGCCGTCGCTTGCCGACTGATAGCTTCCCGCCGTGGTGGCATAACCCCACTGCTCGGCGCCCGACGGGGAGCGGATGTGCAGCTTGGCGCCCTGCCCGTCGCGGTTGCTCGTGGCGCCGATGAGCTTGATCTCCAGCCAGTGGCGCGGCAAGGAGGAGGCATTGCTGTAAAGCACCGCCGGGTAGTCGCCAAGCACGCCGACGACGATATCGATGTCGCCGTCATTGTCGAGATCACCGAACGCGGCGCCTCGGCCAGCGAGGTTCTTGCTGAAGATCGCGCCGCTCTCGCGGGACACGTCGGTGAACTTGCCGCGGTCGTTGCGGACCAGCAGCGGAGGCTGGAGGTAGGGGATGGTGGGATCCATCCGTTCAACGTTATCGAGGACGTGGCTTTGCGCGACGAAGAGATCCTTCCAGCCGTCGTGATCATAGTCGAAGAAACGGACTCCCCAGCCAGAAAGGAAGTTCGTGATGCGCGCCAGATAGGTTTGCCGGGTGCGATAGGAAAAGTACCCGCTCTTATCGTTGCGGTAGAGCGCGTATAACTCCTTGGCGAGGTTGGTAATGATGACGTCGGGACGGCCGTCGTTGTCATAGTCGTTGAAGTCGATTCCCATGCCGGCGTAGGTGCCGCCGTCCTCGTTATAGGCCAGGCCGGCAAGGAGACCCTGTTCGCTGAAGGCGCCATCGCCCTCGTTGTGAAAGAGCAACTGTGCGACCGAATCGTTGGCCACGGCGACGTCGGTTCGCCCGTCGCCGTCATAGTCGTTAAACGCCACGCCCAGTGACTTGCCCAGAACGCGGCCGATGCCCGACGACTCGGAAACGTCGCTGAAGGCGCCGTCGCCATTGTTGCGGTAGAGGATGTTGCGGACGGGCTGAAAACGCGTCGGGCTGCAATAGACCTGAATCTCGGCCCCGCATCGAATGTTTTTCGCAAAATCCCAATCGAGGTAACGGGTCAGGAACAGATCGAGGTCGCCGTCGTGGTCGTAGTCGAAGAATCCCGCGCTGGCCGACCAGCCGCCGGCCGCGACACCGGCCGCCGCCGTTACATCCTCGAAGGTTCCGTCGCCGCGATTGCGGTAGAGGACATTCGGGCCGAAATGGGTGACGTAGAGATCGACGAAGCCGTCGTTATCGAAGTCACCGGCGGCCACGCCCATGCCGTAACCGGAATGTCCCTTTCCGCTGACGCCTGCTTTCTCGGTGACGTCGGAGAATTTGCCCGTGCCAAGATTACGGTAGAGGCGGTGGAATTGCCCGAGTTGCGAGCGGTCGATCGTGACGGTTTGATCCGGGCCGCGGTCGAGACCGCCGCTGTTGACGAAGAAAATGTCGAGTAACCCGTCGTCGTCGTAGTCGAGGAGGGCGACGCCTCCGCCCATGGTCTCGATGAGGTATTTTTCGGGTTGCGGGCTGGCGTGGTGCTTGAAGGTGATGCCGGCTTCGGCGCGGCGGTCTTCAAAGGACGGCGCTTGCTGGGTTGCTTGCTGGGCTGGGGCTGGCCCTCGAGTCAGATCCAAAGCGAAAGCCAGCAAAAGGATGGAGAGGAACAATCCGCGCCCTGGAGGACGTTCTCTGTGGAAGGGAATCATGGAGCTTGCAGGATGCTCGGGACCGTCTGGCGCCGCGGCGGTGGCCGGTACGGCAGCGCGGGCCTGTACGGGACCGACACTTCGGAGTATACTCCACAGGCTGTTTCGGTTGACTAATACGTATGATACGTGTACGGTATGTATGTGACCAGAAAGCTGACTATTACTGTCTCGGAAGAGGTTTATAGAGGGCTGCACGGCAAGATCGGCAGGGGGCGCATCAGCGGTTTTATTGATGCGCTGGCCCGGCCGCATGTTGTGGACACTGAGCTTGACGCTGCCTACAAAGGGATGGCGGCCGATCGGCACCGAGAGGCCGAGGCCGAGGAATGGGTTGAAAACCTGGCTGGTGATGTGGCCGATGAAGCGCGGTGAGGTCTGGTGGGTCAGCTTCGACCCGGCGATCGGGGGCGAAATCCGCAAGACCCGCCCTGCCGTCATCGTCAGTCGCGATGCCTCCAATCGCCACCTCAACCGGGTCCAGGTTGTCCCGCTGACCAGCAACACCGATAAACTCTACCCTTGCGAGGCCTACGTGATCGTGGAGAATCAGACTGGGGGGGAGCAGACCGCTAAGGCCATGGCTGACCAACTTACGACCGTCTCCAAGAAACGTTTGCGCAACCGAGCCGGGCTTCTTTCTCCCAAAGACATGGACAGCGTCGGGCGTGTCATCCGGCTGCATTTGGATCTGCGGTGATTGATCACCCCCACTTGTCCGGCTGACTCGATGATGCCTTAGATCGGCTGGGTACGCTATGCTTTTTCAGGCAGCCGCAACCGGTCCCTGATTTCGCCCCGCCCTGATTCCCCCGGTTTTCCCTTGAAAATCTCGCCCAAGGGCGGCATACTTTCTATCGGAGGGCGCTGGCTCTGTCGTTTCGGCTGAACCAGGACCAGGTCAATAGTGTGACTTGTGGGCTGGCTCTGACCGGCCGGAAGGAGTTGCAGGCGATGAACTACGTGATCATCCGAATCTTGCTCGTCTTTTGTTTTTCTTCATGCAGCTTGTTGGCCTGCTCGTGGGACTATCCGATCTGGATTCCGCGAAGCAATGACGCTGATCCTCTTTACAGATTTGTAAAACACGGTAAGGCTGGGTACATCGACCGGACCGGAAAGGTCGTCATTAAGCCGAAGTTCCCGACCTCCGGTAACTACGGCGACGAATTCCATGCCGGCCTGCTCGATACGGACATCAGCGAGGGTGAGTACGTGAACCGCCAGGGCGAGCGGGCTTTCGAGAAAAGTTTCTATCGCGGATGGGAGTTTTCTGAGGGCTTGGCTGTCGTGATGGAAGAAGAGGGTGGGCTGTGGGGGTACATTGACGCGACCGGCGAATTCGCGATCTCGCCGCGGTTCCAGGGGCACCCGCACGGCTACGTGTCCTCCTTTTCAGACGGACTCGCCAGCGCAAAGGTTGGTGAGAAGCATGGTTATATTGACAAGACTGGAGAGTTTGTGATCAAGTACCGATTCCTGGTCGCGAACCGTTTTATTGAGGGAATGGCCCGTGTGGTGGCAGTTGACCAACCGTGCATCTACGTCAGCGATGGCCCCTGCTCTGGCCTCCAAGTGCTGCCGGAAGGAACCCCCTGGACCGAAGGCCTGCCGTTCTGCAAGTACACCTTTGTCGACAAGTCAGGAGACCTTCTGCGAGACCAGTTCGACCAACTCGGGGATTACGCGGAGGGGATGGCGCCTGTCCGCATCAATCGTCAGTGGGGGTATATCGACTCCGCGGGCGAGATCGTCATCAAACCTTCCTTTGAGGCCGCCTGGCCGTTCTCGGATGGTCTGGCGAGAGTGAAGGCGAGAGACAGATTCGGTTTCATAGACGCGTCGGGAGAGTGGGTGTTACCTCCGATCTTTGATCAGGCGGGAGATTTTTCTAGCGGTCTGGCGCCGGTGGAACAGACGGGTTACCGCTTCATCAATAAGCGTGGTTTCCAGGCTTTCCCTGGCCGGTTCGCTGAAGCCAGTCCTTTCTTCAAGGGGTTGGCTCATGTCCAACTGTTTGAAATAGGAGACGATGGTCTATCAGAAGTCAGCCAGAGGTTCGCCTACATCGACACATCCGGCAAAGTCGTGTTTAGTTACGAGCAGTCGTGGGAGTAGCTGCCCGATGCCGCGAAGCGCGCTCCGATGGTGAGACAGTTGATTGACCGACAAGATTGGGGGGCGGAGAGACGGACCGCACTCCTGTTGCGCCAGTGCGGCATGTGATGGGGCCGGAAGGTGCAGGGACTGGAGCGAAGCGGGTTTGAGGTTTGATGAGCATGTATCTTAGAGCGGCGGTGAAGCAGTTTATGGTTCTGGCGGCGGCGGGTATTTGCTGGCTCGGGCTGGCGGCGGCTGACGTCGTCGAGCAGGGGCCTCGGGACTCGGCTGCTTCGGGGCTGCGGGCCGGGGTTGCTCGGGCGGATATCACTCCTCCGGCCGGGATCGCTCAGTTGAACTGGGGCTCGCAAACTCACATTGCGGCGGATGGGGCCGATCCGGTGGGGATGGTGGCTACGGCTTTGGTGATTGCTCACGGGGATGAGCGGTTCGCGATGGTGGACATCGATAGTCTGTTCCCGGACTATTTTTCCGGCGCCATTGAGCGGGCCGCCAAGCTGACTGGCATTCCGGCGTCGCGGATACGTTTGGCGGCCACGCATACCCATG
Source organism: Bryobacterales bacterium (assembly GCA_965238045.1). Lineage (GTDB taxonomy): Bacteria > Acidobacteriota > Terriglobia > Bryobacterales > UBA6623 > CBDEGU01. The sequence goes on from CBDEGU010000011.1 coordinate 535,428, forward strand.
CCGGTCCGATGCTGTCGGCGGCCAAGGGTCCGGCGGGCTCGGACCTGACGGCGCATCTGGCGATGATCGGGCGCTACCGCTCCTATACTACCGATAAGATTGTCGGCGCGATCGTCGAAGCGAATCGGCGGCTGCGACCCGCGCACATCCATGGCGGACGAGGACAGGGGACGATCAACGTCAACCGGCGCGTTCGCGCCGAGGGCGACAGGCCTCCAGCGGTGGGCCGTAATCCGGCCGGCTTTGTCGACCGCGAGCTGGTTGTGTTCCGAATCGACGACGCCGAGGGCCGGCCGATCGCCATCCTGTCGAATTTTCAATGCCACGGCACGGTGCTGGCCTACGAGAACAAATACCTCTCGGCGGACTGGCCTGGTATGACGCGGAAGGTCGTCGAGCAAGCCTTCCCCGGCGCGCTGTGCTTGTTCTTTCAAGGCGCGGCGGGGAACCAGGGGCCGATCGAGGGATTTACGGGCGACCTGGGGGTGGCGCACCGGCTGGGGGCGACGCTGGGACATCAGATCGCCGCCGTTGCGCTGGGGATTGAAACCGTGCGCCGCGAGCCGACCTTCGAGGGATTTGTCGAATCGACCGCTTACCAGGCGAAACAGCATTGGCGGGTGAAGGGGCCGCGGGACGCCACGCTGCGATTCGCCAGCAAGGTGATCGAGCTGCCGCGGCGGCGCTATGGCGAAGAGGAAATTTCGGCCATGGCGCGGCGTCTGGCCGATGCCGAGGAAAAACTCGATGCGGCCGGGCGATCGGGCGACGCGTGGAAGAAGCATCAGGCCGAGGCGCGGGCGAGGCGTTTTTCGGATCTGCTGAAGAAATGGAAGCAGCCCGCCGATGTGTCGCCGGTGCGGCTGGAGGTGCAGGTTTTGCGCATCGGGGAGCTGGCGATCGTCGCGATGCCGGGCGAGATGTTCGCTGAAATCGGCGTGGCGATCAAGAAGGCATCGCCGTTCGCGTTCACGATGTTCGCCGGCTATTCGAGCGGAACGGGCGGGGGCTATATGCCGACCGAAGCCGAATACGCTTTCGGCGGCTACGAGGTCGAGCGTACACCCTACGGGCGGCGGGCGGCGCAAGAACTCATCGAGCAGGCAACGGCGCTATTCGATGAGGTTCGGTAAGCGCTGTGCCGACGCGACGCGACTTTCTCAAGCGATCAGGCGCGGCGCTGGCTGCTCTCGATCCGGCGCTGGGACCGGCACCGGGCCGGGGAACAGACGAATCCTCCGACAGGTTTCGTCTTTGGGCGTTCAGTGACGCGCATGTCGGCAGTGACCTCCGTTACGGTAATCGCGAGAGTTTAGTCGAGGCCATTCAACAGTCGGAATTCGGTACTCCCGACGGCGCGCCCTCGTTTGACTGGGACATTGCGGTGGATCTGGGGGATCAGTCCGGAGCACAGCATTTGCCTGACGATGCCGAGGGCGAAGAAGTCGTTCGGCAGTTTCGCAAAGGCCTTCGAAAACACAAGCGAGAGGACGTGTATAGCCTTTGCGGCAATCACGACCGCAGCGGAATGGATGAGCCGAAGAACTGGTGGTGGCGCAAATGGCTCGATCCGATGGGTGAGTTCACGCGGCACTCGGGCGTTGACCCGGCGCGGCGGACTTATCCGGTTGAGGGGACTTGGGAGCATTATTCGTTTCAGGCGGGCAATGTGTTGTTCCTGATGATGAGCGACATCAATGAACCGAGCCAGCGGCCGGGACGCGACCTGCTCGGCGGCAACCCCGGAGGCGTCGTCTCGGGAGAAACCTTTGCCTGGTGGAAGCGGATGGTCGAGGCGAATCAGGACAAGATTATCGTTTCGGCGCATCACTACGTGCTGAAAAACACCACCGTTGCGTCGGGCGAGTGGGAGGGGATGCGCAAGGACGCCAGCGGGCTGTGGCGCTCCCACTATCACGGCTATAAGGCGCTGGGAACCCCGCGCGGGGCTTCCTATCTGTTCTGGACCGGCGGAAGACGGGACGCGCAGGCGTTTGAGAAGTATTTGGAAGCGCATCCGGGAGCGATTGATCTTTGGCTCGGCGCGCACACGCACACGCACCCGGTCGACAGCTACGGCAATAAGTCTCACGTCGAGACCAAGTGGGGAGTGCACTTCGTGAACGTGTCGGCACTGGCCCGGCATCACGCCCGACGGACAACCGTTCCGATGAGCCGCCACTTCACTTTTCAGGGGGCCGAAGCGCGGGTTGGGTGCTATTTGCATAGCTGTGACTACGCGGCGGCGGGATGGTATGAGAGAGCGGAGCGGCGGCTGCGGCTGCGGAAGGAATTTCGATGGTCGCCGTGAGGTGGCGGCGAGAGAGGAGCGCCGTCCAGCCCTCATTTTTACCACGGGCTACTCGTGCTGCTGTGTTACAAAACTCCTGAACCGCAAAAAGGGCATCGCTCGAACTGCCGCGGGATGTGGCGGGCTGCCTACGCCTCTTGGATTTCCTATTTCTATCGAGACGAGAGAAACGCCTGGCTAAAAGGTTACTTTATATTATGCGGGAGCCAATTGGGTGAGAAGAAACCGCCAATCTGCCAGAACCAGTGCCCGCAGATGGGATGGGCCGTGCCTATCGCTGCCAGCCTTGAGGGACTCACGATTCAAACGCTACGGCCGCGCCTCGCGACGCTGATCGAGACGGTCGGCTCCATTCTCAAAGATACGCGGGCCCAGTTGCGCTATGCCTCCTCTCAAGCTACGCTGGGGGTGTATGAGAAGACGATTGCCGAAAACGTGAGGCAGGCTGCCGAAGGTCCTTGTGGGATGCTCTACCCGAGGATGTATCCAGGCAAGTTGGGCTCTGTGGATTGGTGTTTCCGAGGTGCTCCAGTGAGCGAAGTGCAGACGATTCTGAACACAACTGAATGCAACGCGGTTCACTGGTGTGATGTAAGCTATTGATTCCAAAATGTGGGCGCGTAGCTCAGGCGGATAGAGCATCTGCCTTCTAAGCAGAGGGTCGCAGGTTCGAGTCCTGCCGCGCCTACCAATGTTTTCAATAACTTACGGCCGATTTTGGGACCCACGAAAAACCACTGTAGACGATTTTGTAGCTGTTCAAAGCACCTCAGATCAACAAGCAAGTTCAGGCAATAGGCAATCGACGCGAACGGCCCGCTGGAATAACCGTTGAATTGGGCCCTGCTGATCACCGATCGACGGCGGTTCCGGTGCCATCTCCTGTGGGCTGGTCTCAGGTATTGATCGGCGAAACCAAACGATCCGGACGACAGGATCACCGACAGACTCGTCCAAGGCGGAATGGGAGCTGTCCGCGAATAGCCACTGAGAAATTTATTTCCCACCAACAATCACCCGTCGCCGGACTCTCCCCAGGCGGTCAGCATGCCTGATACCCTGGTCGAATCGAGGGCTTGAGAGTGCCACGATCGGTTAGCTGGTGCGAACGGGTGTTGGACGAAGCCGCTGGCGCGGCAGAGGTGAAGGGGAGGCCGGCGAGTGGGGAAGGATTGAAACTTTGTTGAGGTAGAGGAATAATGAGCGACCGAGAGGAGGTCGTTCATGACCAAGCTACGTCAGAAGATGATCCAAGACCTGCGGCTGCGCAGCTATTCGCCGCAGACGATTCGGAGTTATACCAAGGCCGTCGAGGATCTCGCCCGCTACTTCGGCAAGTCGCCGGAGCAACTGGGCCCGAAGCAGATTCGCGAGTATCAGCTTGACTTGATCGAGCGGCGTAAGCTGGCCGGTGCGACGTTCGGGGTGCGCACGGCGGGGCTGAAGTTCTTCTACAGCCAGACACTCGAGCGACCCTGGGTTGTCGAACGCATCGCACGGCCCAAGGTCCGGCGTCGCCTACCGGTCGTGCTGAGCCGTGAAGAAGTGACGGCGCTGTTGGACGCCGCGGTGAATCTGAAGCATCGCGCGATCCTCGCGACGCTCTACGGAGCCGGGTTGCGTCTCGACGAAGTGTTGCAACTCGAAGCGGGGGACATTGACTCGCAGCGGATGGTGATCCTGGTGCGCCGCGGCAAAGGAGAGAAGCCACGCCAGGTGATGTTGTCTCCCAAGCTACTGGAGTTGCTGCGTCTGTACTGGCGCTGGGCGAAGCCGAACGAGTTGCTGTTTCCCGGCCGTATCCACGGCGCCCAGCTGCGGCCCTCGGGGGTACGGCAGATCTGCCAAAAGCTTGGTCGCCAGGCAGGCATCCGCAAACCGGTGAGCCCGCACGTGCTGCGGCATTCCTTTGCCACGCACTTGCTGGAAGCGGGGACGGATCTGCGCACCATCCAGGTCTTGCTGGGGCACGTCAGTCTCAAGACGACGGCGCGCTATCTGCATGTCTCGGAATTGCGCCTGCGCACGACGCAGAGCCCACTCGAAGCACTCGAGATTCGCGAAGCGCTCACCGACGACGGGGACCGGCGCCGGCGATGAGCCGGCATCGGCTGGAAGTGGCCGATGTCATTCGCCAACACGAAGGGGAGTTGCTCGAGCGCTGGGGACACCGCCTCTCCGCTCGTCAACGCAAGGCCCTTCGCGACATCGGTTCGTGTCGCAGCGCCGCCCAGGGCGCTCACATCGAACAGTGCGATTCTTGCTCGCAGGAACGGATCGCGTACAACTCGTGCTCGAACCGGCACTGTCCGAAGTGCCAGTCGGCGGCGCGTGACCGCTGGCTGGGGGCACGGGCGCAGGAACTACTTCCGGTGCACTACTGCCATGTTGTGTTCACCGTGCCAGGGGCCCTGGCAATGTTGGCCCTCCAGAATCAGCGACTCTTCTACCGTCTGCTGTTCGAGGCGGCCTCTCAAAGCTTGCAACAACTCGCTCGCGACCCCAAGCGTTTGGGCGCCCAGATCGGCTTCTTCGCCGTATTGCATACCTGGAACCAGATACTGCTGCCTCATCCGCACCTGCACTGCGTCGTACCGGCGGGAGGAATGGCGCTCGACGGCAGCCGATGGATCCGCTGCCGCAAGAAGTTTTTCCTGCCCGTACGGCCTCTGAGCCGCTTGTTTCGCGGCAAGCTCTTAGACGGTTTGCGGCGGGCGTTCGAACACGGCGAGCTGGAACTCGACCGGCAGCTGGCCCCGCTGACGAAGCCCGAACGTTTTCACTCTTGGCTGCGAGAACTGAGAACAACCGAGTGGGTGGTCTACCTCAAGCCGCCCATGGCCGGACCCGAACAAGTGCTCAAGTATCTGGCTCGTTATACCCATCGCGTCGCCATCTCCAACGGTCGCTTGCGGTCTCTCCACGACGGCCGCCTGCGCTTGCGTTTTCGCAACGCGAAGAACAACCACCGTATCGAGACGATGACGCTCGACGCGGTCGAGTTCCTGCGGCGCTTTCTGCTGCACGTGCTGCCGAGGGGTTTTGTCAAGATCCGCTACTACGGTTTCTTGGCTCATCGCAGACGCGCGGCGGGCTTGGCCCGCTGCCGGGAACTCCTCCAGGCGTCCGCGACGAGGGAAGTTTCCCCTGCCTTGTTGAGCAAGGAGCAACGGCGAGCCGTGGAGCGCCGCTGCCCGCTGTGCGGCGAGGGAAGGCTGCGCGTGGTCGCATGGCTTTCGGCGCTGGAACTGGCGCTACGCGCCGGGGACATGGCCCTGCCCGAGGCTATCGACTCCTCATGACCCCTCACCGTCTCTTCGCCAACGCAACGCTGCGACGCGCCGTCGCCAGGGGGTGCTTCGCACTCCTGCGCCTGGGTCTTTCCGCGGAGCTGATTCGCCCGCCTGCGAGGACTTCGCGGCTTCCATACATCAAAGCAATCCGGGCGATCCAAGCCACGTTCTACTCCCGAAAGGTCCTACTCCTCCTGCCCAACGACCAAGCCAATCCCTACAATCCACATAGCCGATCCTGAGCCCGGCATCCTCCAACAACCCCTATCGACAATGCGGCGGCCCACGCTGCCACTGCCTCTCTCCACCGCCCTTCGCCCGCCGCACGGTCGATACGGTCCTAAGGTGTTATCACCAGTAATCCTGGGGCGTTACAATCTCCGTAGACCACCGGCGGGCTATGGTCGGCGCCCCGCGGCCTTCAACCAGCGGAACGTGTCTATCGTTCACGAGATCGCCGCGGTGAAGTGTCGCGCGTTCACCGCCACAACCCTCATCAAGGGCGAGGCTCGAAACGAAGATCGAAACGGCGCTCCCAGGACGGCTGAAGGGACAGTACATGAAACATGCGTTTCTCGCGACCTTGCTATTCGTGCTTCCTGTTTCCGCTCTTGCTGATGAGCCCATCCACGTCGGCTCGCGGCGCGAATTGTTCGTGGACGACTATCTCGTCGATCGCCTCTTGGGCAAAGCGGAACTGCGGTTGCACCATCCCACTCCACGGGAAGTGGTGCTCGTGCATGATGCTCCCTGGGAAGGGAACTCAGGGATGGCGATCGCTACCGCATGTACTATCGCGCCTGGCGGCTGACGATTGACTCGAAGCAACTCCATCAGGGCATCGTGAGCCTCTGTTACGCCGAAAGCCGTGACGGGATTGATTGGGAAAAGCCACAACTCGGTCTGCACGAGTTCGAGGGCAGCAAGGCTAATAACATCGTCATCTCCAGCGAGATGGCAGCCAGTCAACAAGTGAGGATCGGAGGGCCGGCGGTCTTTCGGGACCAGAATCCGAATGCGGCGCCGGATGCGAAATACAAGACTTTCCTAATTTCCAAGAGCCCACTCGGTATGCGGCCCTACAAGTCAGCCGACGGCATCCGTTGGTCGCCCATGACCGAAGGGCCAACCATTACCAACGGTGCATTCGATTCGCAGAACCTTGCGTTCTGGGATCCCCTGCGCGGTGAGTATCGTGCGTATTGGCGCAATTTCACAAAAGGGATCACCAACGACAAGACGTGGAAACCGGGCGGGACGCGTGCCATCCGGACTGCCACATCAAGGGACCTACGGCGCTGGAAGGGCGAGGCGGATCTCGCTTATGTCGATTCCCCATCGGAGGAACTTTACGAGAACGGCGTTGCGCCGTATCACCGCGCACCACACCTGTTCATTGGATTTCCGGTCCGCTACGTCGATCGGGCTGGCGCACCATCTACTTCGGGTCGCGATGGCCGCGACACGGCCGGACTGGAGGAGACTCACGCGTGGCCGGTGTCGCTGCGGGCGCTGCCCGACCTTCAACAGCGCGAAGCACGGGCGGCGTCGAGTGAACGCTACGGTAGCGCCATAACCGAAGGGCTGTTGATGGCCAGCCGTGACGGGTTGACATTCAAACGCTGGAACGAGGGCTTCCTTCGCCCCGGAATTGAGCGTCCCGGGACGTGGAACTATGGACAGCAGTTCATCGGCTGGCATCTGGTCGAGACGGCGTCGCAACTTCCGGGAGCGCCTAACGAACTCTCGCTTTATGCGACGGAGGGCTACTGGACTGCACAGAGCGGAACCTCGTTGCGGCGTTACACGCTACGGCTGGATGGCTTCGTTTCGGCGCGGGCTCCGATGAGTGGCGGCGAACTCATCACGAAGCCCGTGCAGTTCACTGGCAAGACCCTTTCGCTCAACTTCGCCACCTCGGCGGCCGGCAGCGTGCGAGTCGAGCTGCAAGACGCAGGAGGAAGAGCCCTGCCAGGCTTCGCGCTCAAAGACTGTGACGAGTTGTTTGGTGACACGGTTGACCGGACCGTTACCTGGAGAAACCAAAGCGACGTGTCTGCCTTGATTGGTGACGTCGTGCGCTTGCGATTCGTGTTACGCGACGCCGATCTATTTGCGTTTCAATTCGTCAAGTGACGAAAGTGGCGATTGACTGGCCACACCCTCATGGTCGAAAGAAATCTGTCTATTCATGACATCGCTTGTTCTCGTTAACAATGTTGATGGGTATTCACTTGACTCAGGTATTTTGAAATGGCCCCTACATGTTGTGGTTGTCCGTAGCGCGTGTTGCGGTGCCTCCGACCAGCGACTTGTAGGGCGCCGGTTGGACGGCGACGGCCTGCTGAACCAGGCGGTAGAAGAGCTTGCCTCGGCTTCTGGACTTGCGGCGGTTGAAGCGGAAGGTGAATTCGTCGAGGTAGTAGTCGAGATGCTCGTGGCTGACGGCTCCTTGATGCGTACCCAGTATCCAACGCTTCAGTAACGACACCACGCGATGCACGCGGGGGAGCAGTTGAGAGGCTCGTGCCGGTTGCCCGTCCAGGTAGCTCACCTCGTGGCGATAGCCGTCGCTTTCGAGTGGCTCGTATCCCAGCCAGCCGTCCGTGTGGACCACGCTGCCGGGTTCGACCGACTCGCCGACGAAGGCCATCAAGCTGTCCCCAGAGGCGTTCGGAATCGTGCGCATCCGAACTCGTCCGATGCCGGCGCCATCTTCCTCGGCCGCTACTACAATCAGCGCTTTCGCGTCGGTTTGGCGGCCCCGCACGCCCTCCTCCAGGGCTCCTAAGTAAGTCTCGTCAACCTCAACGCGCCCGCTGAGGCGATCACGTCCGGGCCGCACCATAGCGCGCCGAAGCTTGTGCAACCAAGTCCAGGCCGTCTTGTAGCTGCCCAGGCCCAACACCCGCTGCAATCCCAATGCACTCGCCCCGTTCTTCTGGCTGGTGAGCCACCACATTGCTCGAAACCAACTCTGGAGCGGCTTGCGGGTGTCTTGAAAGATTGTGCCTGCTGTCGCCGAAGCTTGATGCCCGCAGCTTGCACACTGCAGCAGCACCGTGCGCACCGCCCAGGTTTTGTCATGCCCGCATCGCGGACAACGAAAACCCTCCGGCCAGCGGAGTTGACACAGATACTCCCGACAGGCCTGCTCGCTAGCGAAACGCGCCTCGAACTCGGCCAAATTCCGGGGATAATCTTCCATCGCCCAAGATCCTACATCTTGGGGTCACCTGAGTCAAGTAAATACCCATCACAATGTTTTCGGGGTAGGCTCAGCTCCGAGAACTTTGTATGGCAGCCGTGGGTCGGGTCCCCGGCAGTGCCTGCGTAGCCGACGGGACAAACCTTCCCGAGGATCTTGGCCCATGAACGCAGTAAGCCGACCGCAGCCAGGGAGGACAGCCTCCGACTCCAGCGCTTCATCTCCTACAATCATGTTGGGGTCGGCTTCGGAGGGATCAGTGAGAACACTCAATCGGCGCGGATTCTTGACGGGAGTTGCGGCGGCCGCTACGGCGTTGACCGCGAGCCAATCGACCAAAAGGCTCCAGGCGGCCGCGCCTGCAGCAAACAAGCACACGTTGAAGATCACCGAGATCGAAGTCCACGAGATCCTCCCTCCGTTTCACGACTACAACGCGACCGCACTCTTCCGCTACAACGGCACAGGCAATCAACTACGCACGATCTTCATCCTCAAGACCAATACCGACCTTGAAGGGTACGGCGAGAGCTGGGGTCCGGAGCCCGAGCCGGGCCGATACGACAAGTACATCGGGACCAGCCCGTTCGATTGGGTCAACGATCCCGGGAACCTGCCCATCAACATGGCGGTCTACGACCTGATGGGAAAGCATCTGGGCGTCCCTGCCTGGAAGCTCATCGGGCCGCAAGTGCGCTCCTGGGTCCCCGTCTCAGCGTGGACGGTGTCACAACCCCCCGAGGCTATGGCCGAGGAAGTCGTCAGCGTGGCCAAACGCGGGTACAACTGGATGAAGTTCCACGTCGACACCATGCAGAACGTGATCGATCAAACCGAAGCGATGCAGAAGGTAGCGCCCCCGGGGTTCAAGATCCACTACGACTTCAATAGCGATTCGAACCTCAACTCGACGCTGCCGGTTTTCAAGGAGCTTGAGAAGTTTTCCATCGCCGGCCGGCTCGAGGACCCGATCCGCGGCTATCCGCCGCCGGACTATGAGGGCTATCGGATCCTGCGGGAGAAGATTTCCCTGCCGATCCTGATCCACCACGGGCCTGTCGACTTCATGATGCGCAAGCTGGTGGACGGGTTGATGATGGGTCACGCAGCGATTGGGCGCGTGAACACGGTTGCGGGGCTGGCCGAATTGAACAACATTCCGTTCATGCTGCAACAAGCCGGTGGAACGATCAACCAGTCCTTCCTGGCACACGAGGCAGCGGCCTTCAAGATGGCCACGCTCGACCACGTTAACCTGTGCCACCTGTGGAAGGACGACGTGACTGTTGAGACCATGCCGGTGATCGGAAGCAGCGTCGAGGTGCCAAAAGGGCCGGGCCTCGGCGTGACGATCGACCGACGCAAGCTCCAGAAGTATGCGCGCGCATCGCGCCCGAAGCAAACACGCTTCCTCTGGCGGATGAGATACCAGAGCGGCCGGATTGTCTACGTGCGCTTCAACCCTGACGCGCCGGGAGTCGCCGGCTCCATGGCTGGGTTCTCGACTCGCTACCTGCAGAACCACATACCCGGCTCCGGCGATGGCTATCGCTCACGCGTGGCCACCGACACCTGGGACGCCGAAGGCGACCCTGAGTTCGAGCGCATCTGGAAACTCACCGACTCCGGCCCCGTGTGGACGAATGACCAAGGCGAGCAGGTTGCCACTCGCAAAACGCCATAGTGCTGTGGGCGATCCGGTGATCGGATGCTTCACGGGTACAGGCTCTCGTACCGCTTGATGGCGCTAGAATCGTTGGTGCAACACCGTAGCCGTCGCATAGATGTCAAGAAATGATTTCTCATTGAGAGATTAGCCGTTGGACCTTCCGCAACCCGGTCGCCGAGCCCGCCCCAATCGAGTCTCATCAGAGGGCTACCGGGATTCGGGGCCGGAAGCGAGTGACATCGGTTGTTACCGCCATCTATCGGCTCGCATCGACTTCAGGAGTCCTATGTAGTTATAAATAAACCACTTATGACTTGTACCGCCCCGCCCGAGCTATCAGCGAGAAAGCGCCCGTGGTTCAGAAGAGCAGGTTCAACTGGGTGAGCGATTTAGACCAGCCCCCCATGTCGCCTACCTGTTGCCGCCTTTCGGCGTCTGGATGACGATGCTTCCGCCGCCGATTTCTTGTGGGTTTGCGTTGTCGAGATCGTTAGCCGCATCGAACACCGTTATCGGAAACGATCGTCCCGCCGTTGTCTTTGTCCCTAATTGTGATCCGAAACTTGTCCACGCCACCGCTCCCAGTCTGTTGACCGTCAGCAGCGGTGAGTATGAATCTGTAGCCATCGACACCCAGGGATCCGAACTGGCCGTTGATCTCTCCGCTCCCCTCGTACTGAGCCTTCGGGCCGACCCGATTTACAATCTGTTCCGAGTTGGACGTCATCATCTCAAAGCGGTCCATCATCGACTTCTGAGATAGCGAGCTTCCAATGACTGGAAGACGGCGACTTGTGCCTGTTGAAAGGAAGAAACCTCGAACGATCTCCGGGGCAAAACAGCCTTCGCATTGTCAACTTGACAATGCCCCAGCCGACCTTGAAGCATCCTTGGGATCGGAGTTAGCGGCGGTCACTCGCACTGGAACGCCGTCGGGTCCTCAGCTTCATTCATCAACGAACCGGAACCCGAACAGATACGCATTCTTCAAATAGAAGCGGATGTAGACGTCTTTCCCCTTCAGGACGGAGAGATCCGCGCTGCCGTTCCACGTCACGACGTAATCCACGGCGTTAGACCGAATGCGGTCGCAATCGTCTTGTCCGAATCCTTCAATCGGGCGATTGTCATTGTAAGGCCCACTGCTCCGGTCGAACAGTTCGACCTTTACGTGGCCGTGTTGGTCGCGGCTGAAAGCGCGATGGTCGGGAGCGATGTTGATCACGAGGCGGTCGCCGGTCACTTTGACTTCACGAGACAGCAGCCACCCTCCCTTGTTACCCGCGTATTGTCCCATGAACCGGTCCCGCCGAATGCGTGCCATACCGATCCCTTTGAAGTTTTCGGGGTAACGGTAGCGCCACGACCGCGAGGAGCCCACGTAGTACATGTAGAGCCAGTCTCCCACGGGAATGATGCTCGGAAGCATCCAGGTGTGTCCGCCATCCCAATCACCCTCCCGACCCCGGGCGATGAACGGTTTCCGCACTGGCGAGCGGAACCACCGAAAGCCATCAGGACTGCTGACCAACTCGATGTATCCGTGGCCGGAGCCGTCGCGAGGTTGGACCGCCACAAAGCCCAGGTACTGGTTGCCGTACTTGGCCACCTCCATGCGGTCGAAAAAGAAACCGTCGTCGAGTTCGTCGGGAACCAGGATGTGACGCGCCGTGCTCCAGGTTTTGAGGTCTTTGCTGACCGTTACCGAAATTCGGGTGCGCACGTTCTCACCCGTGTAGAGGACTTCGTTTGCGGCCAAGGCCTGCGGTCGAGCATACAGCAGCCACAGTTTGCGGCGCTGATCGTAGACCGGGAAGTGTTCCGCATCGAGGGCTCGGGTATAGACCGGATTGTCCTCGTAATGTTTCCAGTTGACGCCGTCGTCACTGAAAGCCAAGTTTATACAGTATCCGTGCTCGGGTAGCCTGTCGCGGTACCAGAGCATGAAGCGGCCCCGCTCGCCCATGTGCTTCGGCGTCCACATGACATGGAATTCCTGGGCCCGATTCAGCCCCGTCATCACAATGTTTGTCTTGTCATGGCCGCCATAGGGAACCTTGTCGAACAGGGGCTTGGTCCAATGGACGCCGTCTTGGCTTTCGGCGTAGGAAATCATGTAAGGGTAGCGCTTCCATGCGGACTCGCCTTTGAGGCGTGCTTTGAATCCTCCCCACGCCAAGCTGTCATAGAGCCCATACCACATGCGGAAGATTTTGTCTTCGCTGTCATAAATCACATTGGGCAGGCCGACCTTCTCCTCCCAGGGCTGATCCGCCATCAGAACGGGATTCTCCGGGTGCTTGCTGGGTTCATTGACCCGCCCAACCACATCCCAGCGATCCGCATAGGCATACGAGTCGATGAACAACTGGATCTCGTGACCCAGTTCTTGCGCTTCGCCATGAAAGTACGCATCGTCTAAGGCCACCGAACGGGAAGTCCCGATCAGCGCCAGAGTGCACAGGACAACTGCGATCATGAACTTACTCATGCTTTTCCTCCTCCAGGAAGGTTCCAATATACTCCTTTGCTGATTGTCGAGCCGAAAAGCCTTACACCAGGATTTCCATTTTGGCCCTAGCACAGTCACAGTATATACCCGCGCTGCCCCGAAATACCAGGTCTTTTCGCGCTGAACCCTGCACATCACCTCCGCCGGTAGGCGCCAGGGCTCGTCCATCCGCTCACAGACGTTGATTCAGCGACCTGAACGACGCTTCGGCCGACACTGCTCCCTGCGCGAGTTCCGCGACTGAGCGGACCAATAAGTCCACAGAAACCGTCCCTATATCGCTCGTCTGCGGATAGCTGTCGCGAAATCGCCTTCGCACTAGCTATCTGCGTCTTCGGTTCGTAACATACTACAACCAAGCCACTTAGCCCGATTTCGCCGGCTGGGGAATGAAAAGGCCCGCTTCTCGTCCATTGGCTCGACGAGCGTGGAGCCCTGCCCTGGGGAAGCGTTGATCGAATTAACGGCGTTGCGCCGCTGGACATCCTCGATCGAACAGTGACACTTGGTCAGGCGGTCGCGTCCCGTCGTCTCGTTTACGGTACCTGACCGGGAAGCTAGGGCCGTACTCGCGGCTCCGTTCCTGCCGTGTCATCGTTCCGCTTCCTAGACGTAAGTTATTGAAAACACCTGTTAAAGGTGTTATCTATAGAATAAGCCTTGATTTTTCGAGGGGACAAGCGTATTCTTGTCCTACGAGGAGACGGAGACAATGCCAGCCAAAACGACCCTCAAGAAAGCGTTCGCCTACTTACGTGTGAGCGGCAAGGCACAAGTCCGTGGGGATGGCTTTCCCCGCCAGACGAAAGCAATCAGAGACTACGCGGCGGAGAACGGTATCCGCATCGTCCAGACCTTTCGCGAGGCCGGTGTGAGCGGGGCTATGGATTTGGCGAACCGCCCTGCTCTCTCAGCGCTACTCCAAGCGCTCCACGCGAATGGCGTCCAGCTCGTTCTAGTCGAGAAGCTGGACCGGCTCGCTCGTGACCTCATGGTGCAGGAGACGATCATCGGCGATTTACGGAAGCATGGCTTCGAGCTGCTCTCGGTAGCCGAGCCCGATCTACTCCAGGATGACCCCACCCGGATACTCATGCGCCAATTGATGGGAGCCGTCGCTCAGTATGAGAAAGCCATGATCGTTATCAAGCTGCGGGGCGCACGGGAGCGAACGAAGGCGCGTACGGGGCGCTGCGAGGGTCGCAAACCTTTCGGCCACTATCCGGGCGAGAAGGCCGTTCTAGAGCGCATGAGGGCGCTGCGGGACACCGGGCTAGGCTTTGACCGCTTGGCCGCCAAACTCACGGCTGAGGGATTCTTGACACGGAAAGGGACCGCCTGGAACGGCAAGACGGTTAACAGGATTCTCTCGCGGTAGGCATGGAGCAGGGGCCAGTTGTAGAAGTTTTCCGCAGCGTCGTCGGAACCGCCGAGCGCTGCCCCGGTGTTAGCGGCGGACACAGAGACAGCGCCGACTGGAGCGCAGGCCCCGTGCGCCGTTAAACCATTTAACGCTCCCCCTTGTGGCCGCGCTCATCGAGACCGGCTGCTCAACTCGCGCTCCAGTTCCCGCACGAATCTGGACAGTGTCTGTCCGAGTGCCTGGCAGAACGCTCTCAACTCAACCACGTCCAGCCTTCGCTCGCCCCGCTCGCACTTGCTCACGAAGGACTGCGTTTGGCCGAGGCGCGCTGCCAGCTGCTGCTGGGTCACGCCCTTCCGCTGCCGTGTGGCTTTCAACAGCCGCAGCACAACAGCGTAATCCCGTGAATGAATCGACTTCTCCACGTGCCTAAGAAGTCACGATACAGTCGATTCCATGGTAGTCCAAAATAGACTATAATCAGACGCGCGGATTCGCGTACGGCTGGAACGCTCTGTTCTCTCGGGAGGTGGAAGCGATGGCATCAGATACCCCAGACGGCTCCAGATGGTTCGACAACGAGGTGACCGTCGTCGTGCTGCTGATTTTTTTCTTTCCGCTGGGTCTGTACGCTCTCTGGAAGAACTCAACGTTTACGCCTAAAACGAAGTGGGATGGGTATTCACTTGACTCAGGTATTTTGAAATAGCCCCTACATGTTGTGGTTGTCCGTAGCATGTGTTGCGGTGCCTCCGACCAGCGACTTGTAGGGCACCGGTTGGACGGCGACGGCCTGCTGCACCAGGCGGTAGAAGAGCTTGCCTCGACTTCTGGACTTGCGGCGGTTGAAGCGGAAGGTGAATTCGTCGAGGTAGGAGTCGAGATGCTCGTGGCTGACGGACTTGCGGCTCCTTGATGCGTACCCAGTATCCAGCGCTTCAGCAACGACACCACGCGATGAACGCGGGGGAGCAGTTCCGAGGCCCGCGCCGGTTGCCCGTCCAGGTAGCTCACCTCGTGGCGATAGCCGTCGCTTTCGAGTGGCCCGTAACCCAGCCAACCGTCGGTGTGGACCACGCTGCCGGGTTCGACCGACTCGCCAACGAAGGCCATCAAGCTGTCCCCGGAGGCGTTCGGAATCGTGCGCATCCGAATTCGTCCGATGCCTGCGCCATCTTCCTCGGCCGCTACTGCAATCAGCGCTTTCGCGTCGGTTTGGCGGCCCCGCACGCCCTCCTCCAGGGCTCCTAAGTAGGTCTCGTCAACCTCAACGCGCCCGCTGAGCCGGTCGCGTCCGGGCCGTACCATAGCGCGCCGGAGCTTGTGCAACCAAGTCCAGGCCGTCTTGTAGCTGCCCAGGCCCAACGCTCGTTGCAATCCCAGTGCGCTGGCCCCGTTCTTCTGGCTGGTGAGCCACCACATGGCTCGAAACCAGCTCTGGAGCGGTTTGCGGGTGTCTTGAAATAAGCAGCACCGTGCGTACCGCCCAGGTTTTGTCATGCCCGCATCGCGGACAACGAAAACCCTCCGGCCAGCGGAGTTGACACAGATACTCCCGACAGGCCTGCTCGTTGGCGAAACGCGCCTCGACCTCGGCCAGATTCCGCGGATAATCTTCCATTTTCCAAGATCCTACATCTTGTGGTCACCTGAGTCAAGTGAATACCCATCCGAAGTGGATAGTAACCGGAATCATCGTAGTGCTGGCGCTCGTTCTCGGGACGCGGCGAGAGCCTAGGGCGCAATGGGCAAGCGCAGACCTCCCGGTCTCAACTGAGGCAGAGGTCGCCGCGCCCAAGCCAGGATTTCCACTCTAGCTCTGGGCCGCCCACAGTATACTTTGGAACAGCGGTATGGCGCCAGGCTCTCGGGCTCTCACCAGTGGCCGGTAAGCAGAGGCGCCTAATGCTGGCGAATGTCGTAGCAGGAAAGCGTATCTTGATCCCGCAGGTAGAGACGGCCGTTGGCGATCACCGGAAGGGTCCAGGTATGCAGATCTCCATGCGGAACACTGAATCTCGAAATTTCGCGATAGCCGCTCGGCGTTGCTTCGGCCAGTCCTGCGACGCCGTCCTCGCTCCACAGATATAGCTTGCCCTCAGCAGTGATCACATGACCCTTGCCGACCGAACGGTCTTTCCAAGCGACCTCACCCGTCTTGAAATTCATTGCCGTGAGCACGCGGCTGGAATAGCCGTAAAGATAGCCGTCGATGAGAACCGAACTCGAGTAGTAATTTCTCATCTCGCGGCTAAAATATACCTCTTCGGCCCGCACACCATCGCCGACGGGAATCAATTGCAGGAGCGCGCCTCCGGTGCCGTAGTCACTAGAGACGAAAACATGATGGTCATGAACGATCGGCGTGGCGACGTTCGCGGTGCGGTTCGAGACCCGGTCATAGCGCCACAGCAAGGCCCCATCGCTGGCCCGCACGCCAACCGCGCCTTCGCCGGTCAGAAGTACGTAGTGACGAATGCCTCCGGCCTCGGCGACCATGGCGGAAGAATACCCGGCCTCATCGCTCAGGGACTTCCAAAGGACGTTTCCGTTGCTCTTGTCGAGGGCGACGATCGAGGCGCCGCCGGCGCCGGCGTTGACGATCATCCGTTGCCCGTCGATCAGCGGCGATTCACTGAGTCCCCACGAGATGTTGCGCGCCTGAAACCGCGTCAGCAGGTTCGTGCTCCAGAGTCTTTCTCCCGAGCTTGCGCGGGCGGCCACCAAACTGCCGTCACTGTTGAGGGCGTAGACGACGCCACCCTCCACCGTGGGTGTGCCGCGCGGACCACCCCCGCGCCGGTTCGTGTAGCTGCCGCCGTTTTCGATCCGCCAGATTCGCTCGCCCGTCTGCTCGTCGAGAGCAATCAAATAATTCGATTCGCTCTGTTGGCCCTGCGTGTAAACGCGTCCATTCGACACGGCGACAGACGCGAAGCCGGCGCCCAGTCCAGTGACTCTCCAAGCCAGCGGCGGGCCATCGGGCGGCCACTCGCTCAGCAGGCCGGTTTCCTCTGATGTCCCGTCGCGCAGCGGCCCTCTCCACTGCGGCCAGTCCGCCGCGGCCAGTACCCAGGTCATGGCAAATGGAAGGGTACAGCGCGCGATGATCCAGTTCATGAAGAAACCAGTATATCAACCAGAATTGCCGATTTGGAACTCCGACTCCAACATGTTACTCCCTCTCGTCTCCTGAAGGCAACGACTTTGCCTCGTAAGGCAGGCCACGACGGCATCGAAGGGTTCCCATGGTCTGCTCTTGTCGTCCGCTGAGCCCGTTTCGCTGCTGCTCAGCCGATTGCTCGCACACCCCTCCGACCCTCCTTCCTCAACGCCCAGATTTCCTGCCCGAACGCGACGGCCCTAACCACCCGGCACAGGCAGCGCCCAGATCCGACGTAGCATGTCGCCGAATAGCCTGCGGTTCAGATGCCCCTCGGCCAGCAGCAGCCAGTAATAGGCCTCCGAGTAGCAAGGGAACAGGAAGTCGTGTTAAGCGGTAGCGACCGCCCATAACCATCTGATGGGAAAGGAGATGATGGCGGATCCTGGAGCACATCTTCGTCCGCGATGTCAGAGACAGATCGCTCGCAGACTGAGACAAACCAGGATTCATCGGAAACGACAGGGTGCTGAAAACATAAGGGTTAGCAGAAGTGCTCCACGGGGCGCCGATCCTTAGCGTAGGATCCTGTTCCATTGCTACTCAGACCCCGATATGCAGCAGACATTCGACGAACACGCAAATACGCTCTCCCGCCGCCGTGTCGAACCGATACGGGGCGGTCTCGCCCTTCCAGCGCTTGAGATCATCGATCTGCCGCCGGCAAGCCAGCTTCATCCACTTCGCCGCTGGGATCTTGCCGCCGACTACCTCTCTCGCATAGCGGCCGGCGCGATCACAGAATGTCATCCCAACTTCTTGAATTTGTTCTCGACCTTCGCCGTCGGCGCGGCGTGAATGCTGGTCCGTGCGCTCGGCGTCAGGCCGAATTGCGAGCCGAAACGGTTCATGTCAACGAGCGCGGCCTGCGAAATAACCGCCTGTGGTACGCGCCTTTCGACCCCTGTCTCTTCCACAACCGTGTTGCCGTTCTCGCCCATATACTCCTCGGCCGAACGCCAACGAGCGTAGCTCTGGCAATACGCCGCGAATGCCGTCAGATCAACCGCCGTCAGTAGACCCAAGCGATGCAATTCCGGTGCTACGGCGGCCCATTCCGTTTTCGCGTAGATCTTCAGCCAGTCTGGCGGTTCCGGCACGCCCGGCGATACACGCGGCTTCGGCTCGTCGTCGCTGATCGGCCGGCGGCCAGGGTTGCCCTTGAGCAGCTTAAGCTTCGACGGTTGCGCTCTTCGTCCTGGTTTAGCCATAGGTAGTCTTGTCGTTTGGTACCGTCTCTCTACGCGCGCGCGAGGGCCTGGCTAATTCGCGACCATAAAAAAAACCTTGCCGGAACGGTTTCGGCTCGGCAGGCCCCAGAGATTCGACCCGCCCTCCCCTGCCCTATGTAGCTGCATCTAAGCACGTTACATGTGGTCTACAACGATGCCGCCACCGCTGCTGAGCACGTCCCCCCACTCGTCTATAGGCTCAGGGACCTTTGCTGCGAGTGAACGCCGCACAAGCGGCCATGGGGCACTACCCCCCCCCGCCCCCGCCGCACTTCACATTCTCACGTTCGTGAACTGTCTTCCTTGAGTGACATCTCGAGCACAATGCTTGAAGATTCGACTCGTCGTACTGGCCGCCAGTCCACACGCTCAGTGGTATCTGGTGGTCCACCTGCCCGGACGCTGTGACCCTGCCTTGCCGCTCGCAGGCCGCACACAGTGGATGTCTCTGTCTGTAGCTGCGCGCGAACCGTGACCATGCCCAGTCGGGGTGGCTGTGTGCCATCGCCCTCGCGCCTGTCGGCCGCGTCAACGGCCAGCGTAGCCCTAGCGCAGCCCGTCTAGCATAGTAGCCCTCATAGTTCGTTACCATGGGCGTCCCACCCATCGACCCTCCTCCGAGCGAAGAGCTCCACCTTCCGCCCTTCCGTATACATCTCCTCGATCAAGTTGCGAAAATACTCCGGCTTCTCGCTGTGCGTCTTTGACCGCTCCAAACTCACAACACTGTCATGCAGCTTCGGGCTATCCGGCAAGCAGGAGCCTCGCGTACAAACCAGCAGCAACTCGTGTCTCACCGAGCTATAGTGCCCGAAGTTGTGCCTCACCTTATCCCAGACGAACATCGTCTTGTACTCGAAGCCCCACGCTCTGATGATTGACCAGCTCGACGAGATCAGCGGCGCCGTCACCCACAGAAACAGCACCGATTCATCTGCGGCGATAGACCGCACGTCCAGCGCTTCCAACTCCGATATGGTCATCGCCTCATAATGGTGATCCGCTGGCCCGTATCCCTCCACCAGCGTGTCCCCGTACTTCCACGGCGGATCTGCGTAGATGACGCGGTACTTGCCCTCCGGTAGTTCGAGCGCCTCACCCGCCACAGCCTCTCGTCTCGCTTCGCGCAATAGTCGCCTTACCTCATGACGCTGTATTTCCGGGTGTATCGTCCCGTCCGCCAGCCAGACATCAAGCGTATCGTCGGGCGCTTTGGTTAGCTCGTAGACAGTCATCCATGAAGAAGGCAAATACGGCGCATGCGCCGTATTTGACAACAGCGAATGCCCCGCAATCGCCATAAGCCGTTGAGCGGTTCCCAGTCCAAACGGAACCCTGTCGCTCTCAACCATCGGTCCAAACTCACCATGTGGCAGCGTGTGCTTCGCGCCCAGCAGCAGCTTACCTACGTCGATGATCGCCACGACAGAGTCCTGCCAGCGTGCGGATATCGCGTCCGCGAAATCATCAACGCTCACGTCACAGCCATCAGCGATTAGCTGCTCTCGATAGCTCATGCGTTCTTCTCAGGCGCGTCTCGAAACCCTAATTCCGCGTGCATCGTAAGCACTTGGCGTAGAGCTAAGCGCTCCGCCGCTTCCCGGTCCAAGCCGCCGTCGTACTCACAAATTGCTGCTCGCTCATAGAAGAGAGCAAGATAGTCATCGATATCGGGCGGAAGCTGTGGCGGCGCGGCGCACGCGCTGGCGTCCGCGCTTCGCGCTTCCTGCTGCCTTGCCATGACGCGTCGGGCTATCTCCAAGTAGTGCATGTTAAGTTTCGGCGTACTTATATCGCTTATGTCGCAATGGCAACCCATACTTCAGCCGGGCGGCCGCCGGTGTTGAGCGTGTGTTTCGCTGCCCGCTTGAGCCGCAGTAGCGAATCAAGGGCTCTGTCTATCTGCTCCTTCCCTTTGTGGCCGGAGAAACTGCGGACAATATCGTTTCGCGTCATGCCGTCCGGCTTGTCCCGTAGCAGCAGGAGTACGCGATCAGCAACCGGGTCCCCGAGCGAGTCTCCGAAAATGAACCGGGCCGAGGACTCGGCATATGACCACACGGCTAGCGCAGCAAACAGATGATGAGCACTAATCACGTTGGAGCCGTCGAGTAGCGCGTAAATGAGCGCTAGGCGCATTGCCTGCGCCTCGCCCCGTGAGGTGACGGAACCGAACAGGCCTGGCTGTCCCTGACTCAGGCTGCCGTAGACTTCTCTCCACACCGAGCGCGCCGAATCATCGCGCCGCACTTCGCCAGCCAACCGGGCTCTCTTCACTACTGCCCGCAGCTTGTCAATCAACGGTTGCAGGTCGTGGTCTGTCAGGCTTCCGCCCTCTGGTAGTTCTTTAGAGCGTCTGGCACACACCCACAGAAAACGATTGGCAAATCCGTTGCCTGCCTGAGTGTCAGTGAGCAAGCGCGTAAGCTCACCTACGGTGATGTGTCCGGTAAGGGAGATGTGCGCATCTGTGCTGGTCGCCGCAGCCGAGCGGGTCATCACCCGCAACGTGTCGCCATCCCAGGCTTGGCGAATGACGGCGCTGAGCGTGTTACCTTGCCTCTCGCAGACTTGTAGCACCCGGCCAAATTCCGGCTCGACGACAAGTAACCGCTTGTCGTCGATACCTGGGTCTTTCACGACGTATTCTTGCCGCTTCTGGTCATACTCCCTGATGGGGTCTCGCACTTGCCAAATGAGCCCTTCCCCCGACGAAAGGCCGTTGGTGATGCAGGCCGTCGCCCAGCCTTCATCAACAGCACCGAGTACACGCTTCACGTGAGAACCGCTTGTGCCCTTCCGCGCCTTGCTGGTCTCACCAGCGACGCAGCAGAACAGGTTCGGGTGGTGACGGTCAGCCTCCACGGGGAAGTAAGGACCGCGCCCGACTGCTGAGCCGAAGGCGACGAGTAGCTGAATGAGTAGAGCTGCCGGGTCTGCCTCGGTATGCGGCTCAATGGCACGGACGATCTCCCCAGCGACTCCGTAGTAGGCCTCTTTTTCCAGGCGCTGCGGCCATCCCTGTACATGCGACATAAGCGACTTATGCGACATAAGTCTCGGTACATCGGGTGGCGACGGCTCCGCCGCTCGCTCGTAGTCGCGTCTCGCGGCGCGTTGGAACTGCTCAACTTTCATGCGGCCCGCGCCTCCATCCGCTGCTGTAGGCTGATGACCTCGGCGGGTGCCATAGCTTCCAAGCGACAGACCCAGCGGTCGAGTCGGTCAATGTCCAGGGTTCCTGCAATCACCCCCCACGCGAACTCCCAGTCGTCCTCCAAGGCACCGTGCGCAAGCGCGTGACGCGCCCACCAGCAGATGGTTAGGTCGTCGCTGATTACGCAGTTGCGACACTCGCGAATTGCCTTGAGCGTGCCTTCTCGCCAGCCCGTCAACTCAGCGGCCCGTGCCTCAGCTTGAGTGCGCCTCTCGCGCCATTCGCGCCGTTGCGCTAGCGACAAGGGCCGGTTGTCGAGCGAAACGTTGTAAAAGCTGGCCAGCCATTGCGACGCGGTGCGCTTGTCGCATCCCAGAACGCGTTGAACCAACGCGAGTACGCCACCGCCGCCTTCACCCGCCTTGAAGTCGTGCCAGCAATTTTTCCCGGGCGAGACTGAGACGCTACGGCTCTCCGAGCCCCTCCACCAAGCCGATCCGCGATTGTTTCGGAGCGGCGGGCCTCCAAGCCCAGCCCACACCTCGGCAATATCGGTGCAGTCCACTAGTTCGCGCGGAGTCATTCGACCTCTTCGCGCTGTTCTAGGAACTGCCGGATCGCGGCCTTGGAGAAGTAGACCGTCTTGCCCAGGCGCGTCCTGCGCGGCCCCTGTCGAGCCACCCCCCACCGCCTAATAGTGCGAAGCGAACGGCCTATTAGGACGGCGAACTCGCGTTCAGAAATATAAGCGGCAGTAGGTAATTCAATGCTGCTGGGAACGATCATAAACTTGTCTCCTTCGGTAACGAAAGGACAAGTGTAAGCCGAAACCTAGCGGGAAGTCACGGGGCTACTTCCCAGTTTGTTTGTGGGGGTTCTTGCAGGCGTTGCGTATAGCTCGGCCGGTCACCGTCCGGCCCAGCTTCTTTAATTCCGCCGCTACTGTGTTGGCAAGTGCTCTCCAGCTCAGGCCCGGTAGCCTCTGGTGTAATTCGTCTAATCTGCTTTGCCACTCCTGATGGCGCTTTTCGATCGCCTTCTTGCCACCCCAGCGGGCCGGGCCGCCCTCCCGGCCGCCCTGGTGAACCTGTTGGCCGGTCATGCTAACGATACGCAGGCCCGCGCTTTGCGCGCGCGCCCCCAACTCGTAGGTGTAAAAGACTATACGCTCCGGCTCGCGCTGCTTCAGTAATGCGCGGCAATCGCGCAAGTGTGTTAGGCAGCAAAACAGATCATACGCCTGCTGATACGGCGGAGAATTGGCAATTGCTCGGGCTACCACTTCCGCAGCCATCCTCAGATCCGTGATCGCTCCCAGGTGTTTCTGTGGGTCAACTTTTTTCACGCCCGGCGGGTTCGACAGGTGCCCTCGCAGCGCGTCTATCTCGTCGGGTAGCTTCAGCTTGCGCAAGCGAGCCTTCACCTGGCGCTCTATCTTGTCCAGCCACGCCGCCAACGCCGCGCGGCGCTCCTTGGCGGTCCTCTTAGCCATCTATCGCCACCACCTTTGCCGGCGCTTCGCCGGAAATGATCGCCTGGAGCCTCCGATCCCACTTGGCGAGCGCCTGGCGCTTTTCCTCTTCGTAGGCGTAGCGGTCGTACTTTGCAGTTTCGCTATCATCGGCGTGATTCAGTATCAACCCCAGCATGAACCGATCCACCCCCAGCTTCGCCAGTTGAGTAGTCGCGGTTCTGCGCAGATCGTGTGGCGTCCATCGAGGTATACCGAGGCGATCCCGGGTGCGGCGCACCGCGTGAGCTAACGTATTCGTCGAGATGTGCTGGCCCGCTGGGCCGGGGAACACCCACTCATCCCCCCTGCCTTGCCGCTCGATCTCCGCTAGCGCCAGCCGCGAAAGCGGCACCTCGTGGCGGCGTCTAGCCTTCGTCCGCTCCGCCGGCAGATTCCACATACCTGCCGGGATATCGAGTTCGTCCCAGCGCATCCCTGCCACCTCCCCAGGCCGCTGAGCAGTGATCAAGATCAGCCGCAGAGCAGACAGCACGCCAGCCGACACCTCGTGCGCCGACGCGAGAGCATCCCACACCCGCCGGATTTCTTCCGGCGACAATCTTCTGTCGCGGGAAATTTCCTTAGGTGCCGCCCGCCGGACCCCCGCCGCCGGATCCTCCTTGATCAGCCCTTGAGCTATGCCCCACCCAAACAGCCCCTTAATATGAGTGAGCAGTCGGTTTGACGCAACAGGCGCTCGCACTGCCTTTTTGATCACTAGGTCGGCTATCTCCCAGCGCGTCACTGCGGACACTTTGGTTTTGGCACCCAACTGCGGCAAGAACTCGGATCGCAAATATCTCGCCACCTCGTCGCCGCTGGTCAGGTTGACCAGGTGGCCACTCTGGTACTTATCCACGAGAGCGCCGAGCGTCCTCTCGTCTCGCCGCTCTTGCTCTTTCTTGACCGGATCAGAGCCCAGCGTCACCGACGCTAGCAGTTCCTGCGCTCTCAGTCGCGCAGCCGTCGCGCTGATGGCGGGGAACTTGCCGATCGTTGCCCGGCGCTGTCGTCCAACGCTCGTCCGATAGTTCACTATGAAGCTCTTGGTGCCTGCCGCCGTCACCCGAACACCCAGCCCGGTGAGTTCGTCATCCCAGGCAATAAAGTAGCCGCTTTCCGGCGGCGACAGCCGCTTGATGTTTCGCTCGATTAGTCGCATGTCATCAAAATGCCAGCAAGATGTCAGCACCGCTTGACCGGCGAGTCAGGAAGCCCCGCACCCGCCCCGTGTCAGCAATGTGTCAACAAACTCACACGCTTCTCCTGGCATTCAGTATGCGTCTAATGTCCTAGAATGTCAACTATAAGTATCTGTATACAAGTATCGTACGGTACAAATCGGTGGGAAGCTACTGAAAACAAAACATGCTAGAAGACTGACAATCTGTCAGCGGGAGATGGCAATCTGGCGGGGGCACACGTGGCGATCTCGCCCGATGGCAAGCGCATCGTCTATGTCGCGGGTGCGGGAGAGACGAAGCTGTGGGTTCGCGAGCTGGACCAGGCACACGCTCGCGAACTGGCTGGCACTGCAGAGGCCCGAGGCCCCTTCTGGTCCCCTGACAGCCAGTTCATCGGTTTTGCTACGGAGACAGACGTAAGGAAGATCTCTGTCCGCGGCGGGACTCCGATGACTCTCTGCGAATTGCCGCACTGGGCGTTCGGCGGGGGCTCTTGGAGCCCTGACGAAGATTCGATCGTGTTCAGCTCGGGCTATCCCCTGCGGCTCTTCCAAGTCCCGGCGCGCGGCGGCACTCCCGAGATTCTCTTCGACCCCGAGGAATCGATGGGACCGCATATCTGGGCACCTCACTTTTTCCACGGGGCGGGCGCTCGCGGCATCACGTTTGGCGCGGGCGCCATGGGCGCGCCGAAGATCGCTGTCAGGGACCCGCGGGATCATCGGAACGAAGTACTAGCCGAGGGAAGTTGGCCGTTCTACTCCGGCGGCGGTCACTTGCTATTCGAGCGCGGTGACGACTTGTGGGCACTGCCGTTCTCGGCCGCAAGCCTGCAAGCGACGGGCGAGGCCTTTCCGGTGGCTCAAAACGCCCAGGGCGCAAGCGTGGCCAGAGACGGCACGCTCGTTTATACCGATGCACAGAAGGCGGACCAGCAGTTGGTCTGGCGAAGCAGAACCGGCGAAAAGCTGGAGGCCATCGGGCGACCCCACATCATGGCGAGACCATCCCTCTCACCCGACGGCCGCCAGGTGGTCGTAGTGAGCGGGGGAAGGGAGGAACCCAGCATTTGGGTTTATGACATCGCCCGAGGGAGCAGGACCCGCATCACCTTCAACCCACTGGGCGCTTTCCAGCCCATCTGGACTCCTTCCGGCGAACAGATCACCTACAGCGCCTTTCAGGGACGCTTCACCGATATTTTTAGCTCATCCGCCGACGGAAGCGGCGGCGAAACACAGCTAACCGACGGACCCCTTTCCGAGTACGATCCGCATTGGTCTCCCGACGGCAAGTACCTGATTTATCACACCCTGGGGGATTCAAAAACGCAGCGGGACCTTTGGTACCAGCAGATCGAGCCGGGAGGCGGGACTTCCGATCCCGTCGTCTTTGGGCAAACACTCTTCAACGAGCGAAATGGCAGGTTCTCGCCGAATGGCCGTTTCGTAGCGTATTGCTCAGATCGATCGGGTCAGTACGAGGTCTACGTGCGGCCGTTCCCCAATGGGGGCCGGGTCGCAAAAGTCTCTGTAAACGGAGGAGGCCAGCCTCGGTGGGGCAAGAACGGGAAAGAGCTTTTCTATGTAGAGGGCACGACCCTCATGTCGGTATCGGTCCGGGGCAGGGGCGCCTTCTCGGCGGACTTGCCCAAGCCTCTTTTTGACAGTGCGGGGTTGCGGGCCCGCATTGACCTGAACCCGAACTATGACGTTTCCGGCGACGGGCAGAGAATTCTTCTGGTGGAGCCCGTGGGAGATGAAGCCGGCAAACCTCGCTCGATCCACGTGGTTCAAAACTGGTTCGCCGAGTTCAAGGATCGCGAATAGGGTTGAGTCTCACGAAACGAACTGCATAGGGCTCGTTTGCGGGCAGGTGGCCGGATATGGCCTTTCGTTGAGGTTCCCGCGCTCTGCAGCCGCCGCGACCTGCCCAACGGTACAATTTCAGCGTCTTGATCGGGTGAACAATCAGTCACTGTCAGCGGGCGGCGTTGAAGGGCTGGGAACCAGGAAACCATGAGAGGTAGCCAATCGCGCCGCCGATGACCCGCCGGTCCCGGTGGGGAGGCGGATGGACTACAATGACCCTTTGATCCTCTTGAGGCTTGGTCCTCCTGGGGCCGGGACCGGCCGGCGGGCGGCGGCGTTACAGAGAGACTCCAGACCCAGACTCCAGATCTAGACTCCAGACCCAGACTCATGACCCTTTCGATGCGCGGCTGTATGTTGGTTGGAGCGGCCCTGCTGCTGGCGCCCGGCCTGAAGCTGGCCTACGGCGCGGCTGTACGAAGCGCGCGCACGGGCGGCAAACCTCCGGCGGCCCGCGCTGCCAGACGGCCCGCCATAAGCACGGCGGCCGGCGACCATACCGAGGGCGATGACCCGCTCGTAAGACGGATTAGCGTCGAGGCTCTGGGCCGTCAGGCGGGCACGGTGGTCGTGGCCGACACCGGCAGCGGACGCGTGCTCAGCATTGTCAACCAAAAGCTTGCCCTCTCGAGCGGCTATCTGCCGTGTTCCACGATCAAGCTCGTGGCCGGACTGGCCGCGCTTCAGGAAGGAATCGTCAAAGCGGACACCAAGGTCTGGTTTGAACGCTACTGGTTCATGACCATGACCGAGGGGCTGGCCATCTCGAACAACGTCTATTTCGCTCATCTGGGGCGGAAACTCGGCTTCGATCGTCTGAAGAGATACGCCCACCGGTTCGGACTGGGAGAAAAAGCCGGATGGGACCTGCCCGGCGAGCAGCTCGGCGTGTTCACCGATACCGCGTTCCGGGGCGGCATGGGGCGGATGACGACGTTCGGCGACGGTATCTCGGCGACGCCGCTGCAACTTACCGCGTTTGTCTCGGCGCTGGCCAATGGCGGCACGCTGTACTATTTGCAGTATCCCCGGAACCAGGAAGAGCTGGCGGAGTTTGAGCCGCGCATTAAGCGGCGGCTCGGCATCGGGAAATGGATTCCCGGACTCGAAGCGGGCATGGGCGAGGCTGTCAAGCGAGGCACGGGCAGAAAAGCCCGAGCGGCGGGCCAGCGAGTGTGGGGCAAGACCGGAACCTGCAGCCAGTACGACCGGCGCCGGCGCCGCACGCGCTTGGGGTGGTTTGCGTCGTACAACGAAATGGAAGGTAAGAAGCTGGCCGTGGTGGTGATGCTCAACGGAGGATGGTCGGCCGGCGGCCCTCGGGCGGCTGAAGTTGCCGGCGATATCTACCGCGGCCTCTCGCGCCATGGCTATTTTTCATCCAGCTCATCGCCTGTTGCCCTGGCCGGCTCGGATTGCCCGGAGTGCGGCGGCGAATAGCCGTACCGTGGCGGGAGTCTGGCTGGGCGCGCCGGTGACCGCCTGAAGGAAAAACTCAAGAACTATCGTGTTCCCGCATGGGCCGAATCAAAGTACTCCCCGACAACGTAGCGAACAAGATTGCGGCCGGCGAAGTGGTCGAGAGGCCGGCGGCGGTCGCCAAGGAATTGCTGGAGAATTCGCTTGACGCCGGAGCCACGCGGCTCAGGATTGACGTAGAGAACGGCGGCAAGCGGCTGATTCGGATCGCCGATGACGGACTCGGCATGGGCAGGGACGACGCCATGCTGGCGTTCGAGCGCCATGCCACCAGCAAGCTGCGCGAGATGCGGGATCTGCTGTCCATTTCGACGCTGGGGTTTCGGGGCGAGGCGCTGCCCTCGATCGCCAGTGTGTCGCGGCTTCTGCTCGAGACGCGTTCGGCCGACGAAACAACAGGCACACGCGTGGAAATCGCCGGCGGCCGGATGCTCGATGTGAGCGAATCGGCCCTGCCCGCCGGCACGACGATCAGTGTGCGCGACCTGTTCTACAACGTTCCGGCACGGCGAAAGTTTCTGCGCACCGAGAAGACCGAGCTGGCGCACATCGCGTCCCTGGTGACCCACTACAGCTTGGCGCACCTCGACAAGTCGTTCCTCCTGCGAAACGAGCAGGGCGAACTTCTGCATGTGACGCCGGTGGCGAATCTGGGCGAGAGAGTCTATCAGGTTTTCGGAGGCCCGGCGCGCGATCAACTGGTCGAGATCGAGCGGATCACCCGCGAGCTGGAAGTGGCCGCCTCGCCCGCGCCGCCGACAAGGGCCGTCGCACGGGCGCGCTCGGGCGCGAATGAGCCGAAACGCCAGACGTTCTCGGCGGCCGGCTTCGTATCCACGCCGCAAGTTCAGAAGCGCAACCGGAATACGATCTACATCTTTGTGAACAACCGGCTGATTCGGGACCGCGTCATTCTGCGGGCGATCTCAAGCGCTTACCACAACATCATTCCGCCGGGGACGTTTCCCTTCGCGCTGTTGTTCTTGGATATGCCGTTCGACGAGGTGGACGTGAACGTACATCCATCGAAGACCGAGGTACGGTTTCGGCATCAAAGCTTTGTGTATGATTTTGTTCGCGACACCATTCGTAATTGCCTGATGGCATCGAAACCGGTGGCGGCCTTTCCGGTTCCGCCGAGCCCGGGCGCGCCCAGAGGGGCGGCGCAGCCGGCGACATCGCTGCCTTACTCCGAGCCCACTCTGATGCTCTCGAGCGGGGACGTGCCGGCGGATGAGATGTGGCGAGCCCCTAGTGAGGCCCGGCCGGCGCCGCGCTTGGACTTCTCGGCGGGCGGCGAGAATGATGGTCCCGCCGACGAGCCGACGACGACGAGCAGCGATGTGCCTGGAGGGGCGTCCGGAGGGACGTTCTCAGCAAAGATGCTCGAAACACTGGCGCGCTCTGGGCCTGTCGCGGACTCGTTGGCGCTCGATGACAGGCCGCATGCGCGCGCTCCGCTTGCCGATCCGCCCGGCGACAGCATGGAACATATGGGCCAGTTGCGGCCGCTGGGGCAAATCAAGGAAAGCTTCATCATCGCCGCCGGCGGCGATGCGCTCTGGATTATCGACCAGCACGTCGCTCACGAACGCATTCTGTTTGAAAAAGTGCTTCGTCAGCGGCAGCACGGTTTCGTGGAATCGCAGCGTTTGCTGATGCCGATCATCGTCTCGCTCAAAGCGGATCAGGAGATCAAGTTCACGCATATCGAACAAGAGTTTCGCGCCAACGGGTTTGACATCGAACCCTTCGGCCACGGAACGATCGCGGTGAAGGCAGCCCCGGCGACGCTCTCGCCCCGGCAGGTGGAAGCGCTGATCCAGGAAACTCTCGACGCGCCGGAGAAAGAGTTTCGAGACTTGTCGCTGGCGGATTTGCAGCGCCGAGTGGCGGCAACGATCGCTTGCCATGCGGCCATCAAGGTGAACATGCGCCTGGATGAGGCCAAGATCCAATGGCTGCTCGACGAACTGGCCAAGACCGACTACCCGATGTCGTGCCCGCACGGCCGGCCGGTGGCGCTCAAGTACGATCTGAAAGAGATCCTGAAGGCCTTCCACCGGATCTAGCCCGCATTTCCGCCCCTCCTAGGCCAGCAGTTCGCTGACCACTTCTCCATGGACGTCGGTCAACCTCATGTCGCGGCCGCCGAATCGGAAGGTCAGCTTCTTGTGATAGAGACCGAGCAGGTGAAGGATCGTTGCGTGAAGGTCGTGAACGTGAACCTTGTTCTCGACGACAAAATAGCCATACTCGTCGGTGGCTCCGTGGACCATGCCGGGCTGGATTCCTCCTCCGGCCATCCACATGGTGAAGCCAAACGGGTTGTGGTCGCGTCCCGTGGCGCTGGGGTCGTTTCGAAATTGCGCGGTTGGAGTCCGGCCGAATTCCCCGCCCCAGACCACGAGCGTCTCGTCGAGCATGCCTCGGGATTTGAGATCCTTCAGCAGCGCGGCGATGGGCTTGTCGGTCGCCCGGGCGTTGATCCGGTGGCCCTGCTCGAGCCGCGCATGCTGGTCCCAGCGGTCCTGCCCCTTGCGATAGGGCGTGAGCAGCTCGATGAACCGTACGCCGCACTCAATCATCCGGCGCGCCAGGAGACATTGGCGTCCGAACTCCGCCGTGTCGTCTTCGTCGAGCCCGTAGAGCGTCTTGGTCGCCGCGGTCTCGCCGCGCAGATCGAGAAGATCGGGCACCTCGGCCTGCATGCGAAAGGCCAGCTCATAGTTTGAAATCGAGGCCTCCAGCTCGCTCACCGCTCCAAAACGGTCGAGCACGCCCTGATTGAGTCTGCGCAAGAGCGCCAGCTTTTCGCGCTGGATGCCCGGACTGGCTTCGCGCGGTTCGAGATCGGCGATCGGATGCTCGCCGCGGCGAAACAGCGTTCCCTGATAGGCGGCCGGCAGAAACCCGTTGCCGAAGACATCCAGCCCGCCGGGCGGAATCAGGCCGCTGTCGAGAACGATGAATCCAGGCAGGTTCTGGCAGTGACTTCCCAGCCCATAGGTAATCCACGCGCCCATGCTCGGCCGGCCCTGAAACCCCGAACCGGTGTGCATGAAATAGTTCGCCGCCGTGTGCTCGGAATGATCGGCCACCATCGAGCGAATGATGGCCATATCGTCGACGCAGCTCGCCACGTGAGGGAACAGCTCGCTCACCCAGATGCCCGACTCGCCATGTTGCTCGAAAGCGAACGGCGAGGCGAAAATCTTGTCACTGATGTTGAATACCGTGGTCGGCGTTTCGAGCGGAATCGGCTGCCCGTTCTCCTTCGCCAGCCGGGGCTTGGGGTCAAAGGTGTCGAGTTGCGAGGGGCCGCCATCCATGAAGAGGAAGATGACGGACTTCGCCTTGGCCCCATAATGCGGCTGGCGCGGTGCCATCGGCTGGATGCTCCTCGCCGCATCGCCGGCCGCCGCCCCCCTCTGCTCCGCCATCAAAGCCGCCAGCGCGAGGCCCCCAAAGCCGTTCGCCGCCCGGCAAAGCAGCTCGCGCCTTGTGCCTGCCCAGCGGGGAGGACCCGCTCGATGGTTAGGATGCTTTCGTTTCGCCATGCTCACTCACAGAACCATGTTCACTCATAGAACCATGCTCCCTCATGGAACAAAGATGAACTCGGTGCTGTTCATCAGGACATGCGCCAGGTCGGCCCAGACGCTCCGCTCGCCCGCCCCATCCTGATGCTCGTACAACACCGTTTGCCGTTCGAGGAACCCGCCGGCGTCGGCGATTTCGGTCTCGCTTGCTGGACGTGCGAACGCGGCCAGGAACATGATTGCGATCCTTTCCCGCTGGCCGGTCCGGCTGGCCATCACGCGGTCCGCCCAGGCTTGCGCCTGTCGGGCGACGAACGCATTGTTCATCATCATCAGCGCTTGCGACGCAACCGTCGAGACGTTGCGCCGGCCGATCGTCGAGGAGGGCAGCGGATAATCAAAGGCGAGAAACAGCGGAGTCAAAAAGTTGCGGCGCACGCCGATGTAGATGCTCCGGCGTCCCTCGCCATCGAGCGGACCCGGATCACGCGGTTTGCCGCGACCGTCCTGGTGCTCGCTGATATAAGGCATCACGGAGGGCCCGAACATCTTGCGGTCCAGCCTGCCGGCGACGGCCAGTATCGAGTCCCGAATCACTTCGGCCTCCAGCCTTCGTGGACGCATGTGATGCAGCAAACGGTTCTCGGGGTCCGCCCGAGCGGCTTCGCCGCTCACCTGATTCGACATGCGATAGGCCCGGCTGAGCACCATCAGACGGTGCATCTGCTTGAGGGACCAGCCGCCGCCGATGAATCGCCCGGCCAGATAGTCGAGCAGCTCTGGATGGCTCGGGCGCTCGCCCATCTCGCCGAAATTGTCTACCGAGCGAACCAGCCCCTGGCCGAAATGATGTTTCCAGATGCGGTTGACCATCACGCGCGCCAGCAGAGGATTCTCGGCCGCCGTCATACGCGCCGCAAGCGCGGCACGCCCGCTGCCTTGCAAAAATTCTCCCTCGTCGTGACTCGAGATCAAACGCAAGAATCCCCGCGGCACTTCGGCGCCCAGATTCTTGTGGCTGCCCCGCAGGTGAACGCGAACATTGCGCGGATCGAGGTCGCGGCTCGACATGGCGAACGCCGAAGCGGGGATGCGCGATTCGAGCGCCGCCCGGCGCTGCCGCAACTCTCCGATCCTTCGCTGTCGCTCATCATCGAGCAGCGCGGCAGCCTCTTCCGCGCGAGTACCGGGCCACAGCGCGGCCACCAACTCTTCCTCCAGCACGTCGCGGTCTTGCTTCCTCGCGGCCCGCTCAAAAAGCTCCTCGCAGGCCTGTGCCACATCCCGCAACGAACGCAGCTCGCCGCTCCCGGCGAGGGCGGCGACATCCTGGCGCGGAGGCGTCAAGTAAAGCGGCGGGTCCTCGGAATCGGAAAACACGATCTTGTCGACGACGATGTGCGCTTCGCGGTCGCGATCGACGAGTTCGAAATAGCTCACCCGGTCGAACTGCGTCGTCAACCGCGACGACTGCCACTCCAACCGGCCCGAGACCGCGGGGAAGAAGTGGCGGTTCTTGAATCCGCCGGCCACGATGGTCAGCCGCGTCTTCGGATAGCCGTCCCGGACCCGCTCCGTCTTCGTGCCCGCGAGGCGCACATGGATCCAGCGTTTGGGTATGCGGAATTTCGCCGACGTCAGGCTGCCGACAAAACGATCGGAACCTCCTTGAAAGGAATTCGCCAAACCCTCACCCCGGTAGCCCTGCAGCGGCTGATTGGGCGGGAGAAGTTCTGGGAAGGTGTGAAAAAATGCTGGGACAGTCAGCCGCGCATCGCCTAAGTCCTTGCGAATCAGACCGCGTTTCACCAGCGCTTGTGACAGTCCCGATTTTTTCACACCTTCCGGCGCCCGCCCGGCGAACGCCGCGCCGGAGACGAGCCAGGGTTCGAACCCCGGGCGGCCAAAGTCCGCAAACAGGATGTCGCCACGCTCCGCCGCCCGCGCTTCGGCGTCGCGGGACGCGCCGATGATCTTCCGCAGCTTGCCGGCCACCGCCGAGCGCGCCTCGCCAAAGCGCGCCGACCTCCCGTCGGCGAGGCGAGCGGCGATAGCGGCGAGGGGAAAGAGCACGTGCTCGGGCCGGCCGGCGGCGGCTTCGAGAGCCATGGCCCAGGCCCGCAGCCGTTCGAGATCGAGGCCGGTTGCCGCCAGCCGCTCCTCGGCTTGCGCCGCGGAATCCTCCGAGCCGATCAGCTCGATAGCACCCATCAGATAGTCGGCCAGCCGGGCTGTCCGCGCCGCGGGCGCGCTTCTCAGTTCGCGTCGAATTTCTCGATTCACCTCGCCGATCTCGCGGCGCGATACCTCAATCGCTTGGCCGCGGCGCGGCGAGTCAATCACCTGCTCCATGATCTCGGTGCTGTGCATGATGCCGGCCAGCGCGTAATAGTCGCTCGTTGGGATCGGATCGAACTTATGGTCGTGGCAGCGGGCGCAGGCGAGAGTCAGTCCGAGCATGGCCTTGCCCAGCACGTCGATCTGATTGTCCACCCGGTCCGCCTTCACCTTCACCGAGTCGGTCGCGCTGTTGAGCACTTCGCCGAACCAGTAGAAGCTGGGTCCGATCGATGACTCCTCGAACGAGCCGTCCGCGGAGAGCCGCGGCTCGGCGAGCAGATCACCCGCGATCTGCTCGGTGACGAACACGTCGTAGGGCAGGTCGTCGTTGAAGGCGCGAATCACGTAGTCGCGGTATCGCCAGGCGTCGAGCTTGTCGTTGTCGAACTCATGCCCATTGGTTTCGCCGTAGCGCACCAGATCGAGCCAGTGCCTTG
Organism: Bryobacterales bacterium; assembly: GCA_965238045.1. Lineage (GTDB taxonomy): Bacteria > Acidobacteriota > Terriglobia > Bryobacterales > UBA6623 > CBDEGU01. The sequence goes on from CBDEGU010000011.1 coordinate 569,702, forward strand.
CCCAGCGTTCGCCGTAATGCGGGGAGGCGAGCAGGCGCTCGACGACTCTCTCATATGCTCGCGGCGAGGCGTCTTCAAGAAAGTCTTGCAGTTCCTTCGGCGCAGGAGGCAGTCCGATCAAGTCGAAGGTGACGCGCCGCAGCAGCGCCGCCTTGCCGGCCTCGGGCGCCGGAGAGAGACCTTCCTTTCGCAGGCGATGGAGCAGAAAGTTGTCGACCGGGGTCAGTGGCCACTCACTGTTACCGGCGGAGGGTGGTTGGTGGCGCTGGATGGGCTGAAAGGACCAGAATTTCTTCCCCTCTTCGATATCGACACCCTTATTGGAATCGCCCCTATCGGAATCGCTGCCCGGCGCGGTTGCGGTCCGCGGATCGGGCGCGCCCGCGTCGATCCACTCCCTGAAGCTGGCAATTTGTTGGTCAGTCAGCTTGCCGTCGGGCGGCATTCTCAGATCGAGATCGGTGTAGGAGATCGCTTTGAGCAGTAAACTCCGGCCGGCTTGCCCGGGAACAACGGCCGCCCCCCGGCTTCCTCCGGTGAGCAGACCCTGCTTGGAGTCCACTCGCAGCCCTGCCATGGCCGCGGTCTTATCGCTGTGACACGCATAGCATTTCTCGGCCAGCACGGGCCGGATCTTCTTTTCAAACAACTCCAGCGCGGCCGCCGACTGGCCTCGTAACACCCCGTGGCACGAGACCAGCAGAAAGGCAAGCGAGACCGCCAGCGGCGAATCCACCGCACTGAGCCTCACACGCCGGCGGGAGATCGTCACTTCGGCAACGAAACTAGTCACAACTGAGTTCCATTAAATCACACGCACTGGCAAAGAGATCAGAGGCGCGCACGCGCGAGCCAGAGCGCGCCGCCCGTGATCAGGCGGATGACTGCTCGCGAGCCAGCTATCGTTTCACCGCGTCGTGGTTCAGCGTGAAGCCGAGTCCAGGCCGGTCGGGCACTGGATAGGACCCGTCCCGGCGGGGAACCGGGACAGCCTCAATTTCAGGCGAGATGGGTATTCACTTGACTCAGGTATTTTGAAATGGCCCCTACATGTTGTGGTTGTCCGTAGCGCGTGTTGCGGTGCCTCCGACCAGCGACTTGTAGGGCGCCGGTTGGACGGCGACGGCCTGCTGAACCAGGCGGTAGAAGAGCTTGCCTCGGCTTCTGGACTTGCGGCGGTTGAAGCGGAAGGTGAATTCGTCGAGGTAGTAGTCGAGATGCTCGTGGCTGACGGCTCCTTGATGCGTACCCAGTATCCAACGCTTCAGTAACGACACCACGCGATGCACGCGGGGGAGCAGTTGAGAGGCTCGTGCCGGTTGCCCGTCCAGGTAGCTCACCTCGTGGCGATAGCCGTCGCTTTCGAGTGGCTCGTATCCCAGCCAGCCGTCCGTGTGGACCACGCTGCCGGGTTCGACCGACTCGCCGACGAAGGCCATCAAGCTGTCCCCAGAGGCGTTCGGAATCGTGCGCATCCGAACTCGTCCGATGCCGGCGCCATCTTCCTCGGCCGCTACTACAATCAGCGCTTTCGCGTCGGTTTGGCGGCCCCGCACGCCCTCCTCCAGGGCTCCTAAGTAAGTCTCGTCAACCTCAACGCGCCCGCTGAGGCGATCACGTCCGGGCCGCACCATAGCGCGCCGAAGCTTGTGCAACCAAGTCCAGGCCGTCTTGTAGCTGCCCAGGCCCAACACCCGCTGCAATCCCAATGCACTCGCCCCGTTCTTCTGGCTGGTGAGCCACCACATTGCTCGAAACCAACTCTGGAGCGGCTTGCGGGTGTCTTGAAAGATTGTGCCTGCTGTCGCCGAAGCTTGATGCCCGCAGCTTGCACACTGCAGCAGCACCGTGCGCACCGCCCAGGTTTTGTCATGCCCGCATCGCGGACAACGAAAACCCTCCGGCCAGCGGAGTTGACACAGATACTCCCGACAGGCCTGCTCGCTAGCGAAACGCGCCTCGAACTCGGCCAAATTCCGGGGATAATCTTCCATCGCCCAAGATCCTACATCTTGGGGTCACCTGAGTCAAGTAAATACCCATCTCAGGCGATTGCAGGTTCAGCACCGTCACTAAGTCTAAGTCAATACCTGACTTACTGGTTTCAGGCCGACCAGGCTCATGCTCGTATAAGATCGACCAAGGCCACGCAAGTCGTTTTATCACAGTGGTTTGTCGGTCCACAGATGACGACCACTAGCAGAATCGAGGCTGTCCCGGTTTCCCGAGGCGCCGTTCCGTCTTGTGAGCCTGCATCCAGTGGCGCAACGTCTGCTCTTCTTCGAAACTCAACGTGATCGGGGTCGCGGGCTTGGCCATGCCCCAGCTTATCGTACTATGTATTATTTTTGCAAGTAAGTACTAGATCCATCTATTGAAGTAAGCCTACTGGAACATCCAAGGATATTCAGCCTTGATCTCCGCAACCGAGTTTGTAACTTTTGCCTTTTTTATCGCAGTCTGGGCACCAGCTATGGCATCGCTCTCGGATTCGCTGGTCGGTATGCCTAGGTACTGCGCTGTACTACCAAAGTACCACCATGGGAACAATTCAATGAACAAAATAAGGGTAAAAGCATCGGTTGCACCCCACAGCCCATAATTCGATAGGAACCACGGTTCCTTCAGGAAAGATGGATTGGATTTCATAGCAGATGGGTATTTACTTGACTCAGGTGACCCCAAGATGTAGGATCTTGGGCGATGGAAGATTATCCCCGGAATTTGGCCGAGTTCGAGGCGCGTTTCGCTAGCGAGCAGGCCTGTCGGGAGTATCTGTGTCAACTCCGCTGGCCGGAGGGTTTTCGTTGTCCGCGATGCGGGCATGACAAAACCTGGGCGGTGCGCACGGTGCTGCTGCAGTGTGCAAGCTGCGGGCATCAAGCTTCGGCGACAGCAGGCACAATCTTTCAAGACACCCGCAAGCCGCTCCAGAGTTGGTTTCGAGCAATGTGGTGGCTCACCAGCCAGAAGAACGGGGCGAGTGCATTGGGATTGCAGCGGGTGTTGGGCCTGGGCAGCTACAAGACGGCCTGGACTTGGTTGCACAAGCTTCGGCGCGCTATGGTGCGGCCCGGACGTGATCGCCTCAGCGGGCGCGTTGAGGTTGACGAGACTTACTTAGGAGCCCTGGAGGAGGGCGTGCGGGGCCGCCAAACCGACGCGAAAGCGCTGATTGTAGTAGCGGCCGAGGAAGATGGCGCCGGCATCGGACGAGTTCGGATGCGCACGATTCCGAACGCCTCTGGGGACAGCTTGATGGCCTTCGTCGGCGAGTCGGTCGAACCCGGCAGCGTGGTCCACACGGACGGCTGGCTGGGATACGAGCCACTCGAAAGCGACGGCTATCGCCACGAGGTGAGCTACCTGGACGGGCAACCGGCACGAGCCTCTCAACTGCTCCCCCGCGTGCATCGCGTGGTGTCGTTACTGAAGCGTTGGATACTGGGTACGCATCAAGGAGCCGTCAGCCACGAGCATCTCGACTACTACCTCGACGAATTCACCTTCCGCTTCAACCGCCGCAAGTCCAGAAGCCGAGGCAAGCTCTTCTACCGCCTGGTTCAGCAGGCCGTCGCCGTCCAACCGGCGCCCTACAAGTCGCTGGTCGGAGGCACCGCAACACGCGCTACGGACAACCACAACATGTAGGGGCCATTTCAAAATACCTGAGTCAAGTGAATACCCATCTCATAGCATTTATAAATATAGGATTGTAGCCTAGAATGTCGTTCGAATGCGTGATAGACGTTGCTTGTCGATAGAACGTATTGTAGAAATGCAGGACGCCGAGATCGTCGGCTATTCGAGCCAAATCTTTGCCAGCCCATGACGTGACCGGCCTCGTTTCCGCACCTGCCTGCTCATGGAGTCTTTTCAGCAGGTCCGAAGTGGATTTCGAGGTGTCACCTTTCTTTATGATTTCTCGTATTGATTTGATGCTTCTCCTAAGACAATATTTCTGGATGGGTATTCACTTGACTCAGGTATTTTGAAATAGCCCCTACATGTTGTGGTTGTCCGTAGCATGTGTTGCGGTGCCTCCGACCAGCGACTTGTAGGGCACCGGTTGGACGGCGACGGCCTGCTGCACCAGGCGGTAGAAGAGCTTGCCTCGACTTCTGGACTTGCGGCGGTTGAAGCGGAAGGTGAATTCGTCGAGGTAGGAGTCGAGATGCTCGTGGCTGACGGCTCCTTGATGCGTACCCAGTATCCAGCGCTTCAGCAACGACACCACGCGATGAACGCGGGGGAGCAGTTCCGAGGCCCGCGCCGGTTGCCCGTCCAGGTAGCTCACCTCGTGGCGATAGCCGTCGCTTTCGAGTGGCCCGTAACCCAGCCAACCGTCGGTGTGGACCACGCTGCCGGGTTCGACCGACTCGCCAACGAAGGCCATCAAGCTGTCCCCGGAGGCGTTCGGAATCGTGCGCATCCGAATTCGTCCGATGCCTGCGCCATCTTCCTCGGCCGCTACTGCAATCAGCGCTTTCGCGTCGGTTTGGCGGCCCCGCACGCCCTCCTCCAGGGCTCCTAAGTAGGTCTCGTCAACCTCAACGCGCCCGCTGAGCCGGTCGCGTCCGGGCCGTACCATAGCGCGCCGGAGCTTGTGCAACCAAGTCCAGGCCGTCTTGTAGCTGCCCAGGCCCAACGCTCGTTGCAATCCCAGTGCGCTGGCCCCGTTCTTCTGGCTGGTGAGCCACCACATGGCTCGAAACCAGCTCTGGAGCGGTTTGCGGGTGTCTTGAAATAAGCAGCACCGTGCGTACCGCCCAGGTTTTGTCATGCCCGCATCGCGGACAACGAAAACCCTCCGGCCAGCGGAGTTGACACAGATACTCCCGACAGGCCTGCTCGTTGGCGAAACGCGCCTCGACCTCGGCCAGATTCCGCGGATAATCTTCCATTTTCCAAGATCCTACATCTTGTGGTCACCTGAGTCAAGTGAATACCCATCTATTTCTGATACGCACGGATCCTTTTCTCGGTATCTTCTTTCAAGATGTAGCCGATGGATAAAAATGCTTCAAAGAACACTCGGCACTGCCCGATCGCAGGCCCGAGGGACCCCATCTTGGCGAGTCCTTTAATAGCAATTAGCTGGTCCAGGCCTTTCGCATGGAAACCGAGCACGAAGCCTCTTATGTCGTCCAACTTTAGTGGGTGGTTCTTTAGTCTCTCACGGCCGGCCTCAAAAACTTTCTCACCGAAGGCAACTGCGCGTCCACCCGCCTTCCCACACAACGAAAGCAGAGACCGAGCTTGCTCACTATCTGCTTCGTACAGCCTGTCCTCTAAAAACTCTGGTTCATCTTCTCTGCGATGAGTACGCTTGGTATGCTTTTCCGCTGTTGCAGCGCTTTCTTCGCAGCCGGACTCCCGAGACTGTGGCAACGGCTCTCCATCACGAGAGAACCGGCGGCGGTCTGTCACCCTGAACGGTCTGCCTTTGTCGCCCGTACTCACGGACCCATTGTGTCTCAATGATGCTTCGGGCGGGTTCTCAGGTCGCAGAAGCAAGGGCATACGCGTGGGCCGACATGCGGGGTGGGATGATCCGGGAGGGTTTGGGGTGCGTCGGCTTGAGCCTGTTCCGATTAACTTGTCGAGGTTCAGCCTGGAACCCTGACCTTTGAGGGACAGAGCCCGATAGCAGCTCGACGAGACCCGCGACACGGTTGGCCGGATCTTCTTCTCAGATAGCTCGAGTTCCGCCGCGGACTGGCCCCGCAACACCCCCTGACTGGCGGCCAATAGAAAGACAAGCGCAGATAGCAGCGGCGCCTGCCTCCCACCGAGCGGCACGCGCCGGCGGGAGATCGTCACTTCGGCTACGAAACTAGTACTTGCTTGCGAAAATGGGCGTCATAACCAAGGCCAAGGAAATCACATGGATTGAGAAACTTAGCTCTCTGCAAATGCCCATTTATCGTGCGCTAACTTTTGCAACTAAGCACTAGTCACAACTGAGTCCCATTAAATCACACGCGCTGGCACACAGAGATCAGAGGAGTACCGGCGTGATCCAGAGCGCGCCGCCTGCCGTCAGGAGAACGATTGCTCGCGCACCAGGTATCGTTTCACCGCGTCGTGGTTCAGCGTGAAGCCGAGTCCAGGCCGGCCGGGCACGGGATAGGACCCTTCCCGCAGCACGAGGGGTTCGTTGACCAGCGTGTCGATCCAGCAGTAGGGCCCGACCATGTCGTAGGCCTTGGTGAGGTGCGGCATGCAGGCGGCCAGATGCAGTCCCATGGCCGCTCCCGGGCCGTAGGCGACGGTTTGCGACCAGCCGTTCATGCCGAGTCCGCGGGCGATGTGCGACAAGCGCAGCGTTTCCAGATGACTTCTCGCGCCGACGATGGCGTAATCGAGCGCCTGGGCCTGGAAAGCGAATACCAGCGTGTCGGCGCCGATGTGGTCGGCGATCGGGATCGGGATCGTTTCGCGCAGACGCCGCCACTCGGAATACGTGCCGGCGAAGGCGCGTTTGGTGATCGGGCTCTCCAGAGCGTCGATGAGCTGGCCTTCGAGACGCCGGGCCAGTTCTTGCACCGCCCAAACCTCCCGCAAGCGCCAGCGAATGTCGGGCCGCACCGGCATCTCAGGCAAGACTTTGTGAATCGCTTCGATACGGTCAGTGACGTAGCGAATCCGCTTCTCATCGGTATCTTCGCGGGCCGTGATGCACTTCATCTTGTAGGCGCGAAAGCCGTGCTCCCAGCCCCACTGCGCTTGCTCGGCGGTGTGCTCGGGCGTCTTGTAGCCGGTCGTCTGGGCCACGTAGATCTTGTCGCGCAAGCGTCCGCCGAGCAATTGCCAGATGGGCACGCCCAGCGCTTGTCCCCGCAGGTCGAGGACCACCTGCTCGAACGCCCCGGCGAGCTGGACACCCGGCGCCTGGAGATTCACCCGCAGCACGTCGCGCCCGATCCAGTTCGGCAAATCGGCCACAATCTGGCTCTCGGCGACACGGAAAATGTTGGTGAGTCCGACGAGCCCCTGGTCGGTCTCGACTTCGGCGATGTAATTGTCGGCCCTCTGATGGGCCGGCTGCCCGTAAAAATCGTCCGACCACCACCACTTCCGCTCCGGAACGTTAACGACGTACAGCTTGACGCGCTTGATTTTCATCGAGCCGGCAACTGCTTCGCCCCGGGCGCCCCATCCCGGATTGGATCCGAAGACCGCCAAGGCCGAAGCCTTCAGCGAGTTCATCAGAAACTTTCTCCTGCCGAGCATTCGAGTCATAACGTTCCTCCTCCGCGCCGCGTGCAGCGGCCATCGCGCTGAATCCGTTGAGCCTGCCGTCGCTGCAATTCTAGCGTGAATCGGCCGCGCCGGGGTCAATGGGCGTGGAGACGCGGCGGCTCTCTGGTGATGGGGAGATTCGGCTCAGCGGCCGCTCTTCCGGATTGCTTTGAGCGCGCGCCGGGCGACGATTTTATCCTCGGCGTCGCCTGATTCGAGTACAACCTCGAACTGCCACTTGCCTTCCGCCATCCGCCCCAGCGCCAGCAGCGTCAATCCGAGATTATTCCGCGCCGTGAGGTTGCCCGGATCCGCCGCTAGCGCTCGCGCGAACTCCCGCCGCGCTCCATCGTAGTTTCCCTGCTGGAACAACAGCGATCCCAAGTTCAAGTGATTGCCGGCCTCGAGCGGGTCGGCGGCAATCCCCCGGCGGAAGGCCTTTTCGGCTTCGGCGCGCTCGCCCGCGTCCAAGTGGACGAGACCCAAACTGTTGTAAGACTGCGCCGAGTAGGGGTCGAGTTCGATGGCGCGGCGCAGATGCTGGATCGCCTCGAGCGCCCGTCCCATGTCAGCCAGCAGATTCCCCAGATTATGGTGAGCCTGAGCAAAGTTCCGGTCCAGCTCGATGGCCTTCAAGAAACTGCGCCGGGCATCCTCTGGCCGCCCAATCTTCGTCTGTGCCCGGGCCAGTTCTTGATAGGGAACCGGATCGGCAAGCTTCGCCGCCTCCAGGCCCCGCTTCAGCCGCCGAACCCCGGCCGCCCGGTCGGCCCCTTCCCTGGCCTCGGCGATTCCAAGATAGACGTCGCGCAAGCCGGGGGCCCAATCCTGCTGCGGGAAGTAGATGACCGGTTTGGCGTGCGGGTCCTGATCCTCATCCGCTCGTTCGGGCAGCGGCACCGTGAGATCATCGCGCGGGGTGTGGGCCCGGATGTAGTGCTCGGTCATCACCACGCGCACGACGTCCCCGGTGCGCCGCGGCGGCATGTGGCAGCCAATACAGTCCGCCTGCTGAAAAGCCGCGGCCGTCAGTTGATGCGGCGCCGCATCGGCGGCGGAGTGACACCGGAAACACTTCGCGCGGTAATAGGCCTGCTTGGGTTTGGTGCTGGCCGCGCCATGGGGATCGTGGCAGCTCGTGCAGGTCAGCGCGCCTTCGCTTTTGATAAAACACGCCGATTTACGCAGACGATACACGGCGCTGACGATGTCAAAATCCTCTTCATGTCCGCTGCCCTTCTCGTAATCGAAATGAACCGCGTACTCGCCGAGCGGCTGTCCCGGCCGGTAGGAGTAGAACGTTCTTCCGAAGCGCAGCAGCGAGGCCGGCACCCGGAAGGGCGTGCCGAGATGACACTGCATGCAGATCTCGATCCGCCGCTCGCTGCCGAGCCGCGACGGGTTCACGATCGCCGCGCGCACGCGCTCGAGCGATACCGGGTTCATCGCCTCGCGAATGTGATTCTCGCCGGGGCCGTGGCAGCGCTGGCAGTCGATGCCCATGACGAGCGCATCGGGAAAGCGCGGGGCGTGGTCCCGTCCTGGACGGTCGTTCGTGGGCGTCTCGAGCGGATAGCCGTTGTGGCAAAACATACAGCGATTGGTAATCGCGCGCGTGAACCCGGAGTGATTCGGCTTGTCATACCCCGGCGCCATCGCCCAGCGTCCTTCCTGGGTATACCAGCTTACCGGCAGTTCGATCATCCGCCCATCGGCCACCCGGTGGATGTAACTGCGGGCGCGTTTGCCCGAACCGATCACGTAGGTGATCTCTCGTTCCAGAACGTCGATCTCGCGCCCTGCGCCGTCCTTGAGATAGCGGCGGACATAAAACGCCCCATCCCGCCGCGTCATTTCGTAATGGCGCTTCGATGGCTCGTGAAAGAAATGATTCTTCCCGGTCCAGTCCTCGATCAGGTTTCCGGCCGAGGGCGGATAGAACGCCCGGCCCATGGTCGTCTTGAGGTAGACATCATAGATGTCGCTGTGGCAAGCCCGGCACTGGGCCGGGTCCACATAGCCGGCCTCGGATTTCGCTTGGGACCATGCCGGCCCGGGCAGCAGCAAGCCGGCCAGCAGTGCTCCGCGGAGGACGACAACTCGCAATGGCTGCATGGCGGACTTCACGGCCGCGCCGGGGCGGCCGCCTTCTGAGCGAGAATTTTCGCCAAGACCGGAGCGAGCGTTTCGGCGACCAGCCCGTACCCTTCTCGGCCGCAGTGGACGCTGTCGACGAATAGCCCCGGATCTCGCCGCTCGCGGAACGGCGGCACCAAGTCGACGACCCTCACCTGTTGCTCGCGTCCCAGACGCCGAATCGCGTCCTGGCGGCTGGCCTCACCGGCTTCGCTCATCTGCCGCCGCGTCGGCCAAACTTGCAGTACGGGGACGGCTCCTTTTTTTCGGCACCAGCGGAGCATTCGCTTGAGTTGCCCGATGAATTCTTCCTCGCTCAGCCGCGGACGATCGCCTGGCGTGGCCCGCCGCAATAGCCGGGTCAGGCGGTGGCGGCTAAACTTCCCCTCTCGCTCGGCGGCCAGCAATTCGACGTGCTCGGCGTCGCTGAGGTGATCCCAAATGCTTTGGCCATTCAGCCAGAAAGTGATCACGACCACCTCGGGCGCCCTGCCCGCGAACTGTTCCAGCAGGATGCGCCCTTGAAACGCCGAGTATCCCGGCACGCCAGCGTTCAGAGCCCGGATATTGAGTCCGTACTTCTCGCTCAGGTCTGCTTGCACGCGAGACGGAAACGCGTCACGATCGTTGACCGGAATCCCGAACGTGCAGGAGTCGCCCAGAAACAGCACCGTTGGCGCTTGCAAGTCTGCCTTGCCCGTGACCCGCCGGCCGTCCGCGGTGGTCGACACCCTGAAGATATGCTCCACGCCGGGGAGCTTTTCCGATGCCTTGACCTTCCGCAGCCTTGGCCGCAGACGCCAGAACAATTCGTCATCGGGTGCAAAGAGTTTCTCGGTGCCGGGGAAAACCTGCAAATTCGTGCGAAGAAAATCCCAGCGGGCATTCTCCGCCGCCAGAAGCGGGAAGCCGCCTTCGATCGAGCCCGCGGCGGCGAGCACCGCCGCCGCGAGGGCGAGCAGCCCTCGCCGCGCCCCCAGCCGCCGAACGAACGAAATGACTCCGCTGGTCTTCATCGCGAGGAAGAAAGCTGCCCCATCGCCGCTTGCGCCGCTTGCCGCACTCGCGCATCGCCGTTTCGGAAGGCTTCCCTATAGTGGAGTCGCGCCTGCTCGCTATCGCCTAAATAGGCCAGCAGGGACGCCAGATTCATGTGGGCCGTGGCGTAGGCGGTATCAATCGCCACCGCTTTCCGAAGCTACTTCACGCCGTCTTCGTATTGGCCCAAGTCGCCGAGCGTCGCTCCGATGCTGGCCTGAATCTTCGCCGAATTTGGCTCGTGCTTGAGAGCCTCTCTGTAATGATCCAGCGCCTGCGCGGGTTTCTGGCTCCGTGAGAGCGCATCGCCGTAGTTGCCGTGAATCAGCGACATGCGGGCGGCGGTGCTGTGGGCGCTGCCGGGCAGCAGCGGAGAACGGCTGGTGGCTTCCGATGGAGACATGTCGTTGCGCCGCAACTCCAGCGCCTGTTCAAAGCGCTCCATCGCCGCCTGGTAGTCCCCCTTTTCCGCCAGCACCGCACCGAGATTGTTATAGACCTTCGACGACTCCGGAATCCGCTCCAGCGCGCGGCCGTAGGCGGCGATCGCCCGGTCCAGTTTCCCTTCTTTCCACAGGGCGTTCCCCAAGTTGTAGTGGGCGATCCCCACATCGGGAGCGGCGGCCGCGAGCGATTCAGACACGATCAGATTCGAACGGACATCGGACAACTCAAACACCGCCAGCAGCACCACGGCCCCGCCCAGATAGGAGGCCTGCAATAGCCCGTGCCTCGACGGCTGCACCCGCATCGCCACACGCCGCACCCTCGCCCATGCGGCGGCGAAGGCGTCTCTGCCCGTTTCTTCCGCGGAAGCAATGGCGAGGAATTCGCGCGTCTCGGGCTCGCGCATCTTCCAGATGAACCCGTCGTAGTAATAATGCAGCGCGTTCGAGGTGAAGATCAGCGCCATCAAGACCCGGCTCAGCAGTTCACTGCCGACGAGGTTTGGCAAGAGGTTAAAGCTGCCGTAGGCAAAGATCAAACAGGTATAGAGAATCGCCAGGCTCCAGCGCGGACGGAAAAGAAAACGCACAAACGAGGTGACCGGGCTTTGACGCTCGACGCGGCCGCGGTTGAAAACCCAGACGATGCCGTAGTACTGAATGCAATGAAATGCCGACCAGATCGTGAAGCCAACCAGAAAGTCGTCGATCACCACATAGAGATAAAACGTGGCGGCGAGAAAAATGCCCATCAACGAGAGTTTCTTCAAACTCACCGGGCGTCCGAGCCGCCACAGGTTCAGATGGTACCCGATGTAGGCGAGCGTGAGCAGCGCGGTGAGCACCTGCAAGCCGTAGCGAATGCCGGCCACCGTGGCCGGATCGATCACCGGCAGACCGCTTGCATACGCCCGGTCCAGCAGATTGTAACTGTAGTGCGGACTCGTCGCGATGAGCGTGACGTACCAGGAAATCGCGAACGCCCAATCCAGATTCGAAGTCAGCGCATTGATCGCGCCGGCCTTGGAGTCGTAAATTCGCATGAACCCGTAATGCTGCATCAGCACATGCCAAATGTCCCAGGCGGCGACAAAGAGCATCAAGCCATGGAGATCGCGGCTGTTGAACCACATCGCCGCGCAGAATAGAATGGGCGGCGCCAGCAGGAAGCGCCACCGGAAGCGCCGGAAAAGTTCCGTGTCGCCGTAGGACCGCAAGAACGTGGGGAAATGATGGCCGAACGTGAAGAAGGCAAGTAAGAGAATCGCGATCCTCTCGGAACTCATCACGCTCCGCAGCGGCAGAAACCCCGCGATCACCACCAGTGGAGCACCGATGAAAAGAATGCTGTCCCAAAACGGGGAAATAATCCAGCCCGCCCGAACTTGGGGTGAGCGGGCAGCGGTCCCCGCCGGGGCCTTTGCCGCGACCGGCGCCTTCGACTTCTTACGCGCCATCGAAATCCACACCCCTCCCAAGCCCCCCTCCAAGCCCTGCTGAGCGGAGCGGAGTATTCCCCATTGTACTCTGGCGTTTCCGCGAATTGAATCGCCTCGCAACATACCGTCGCGAGATAGAGCGGCAGCGCATGGCGGAGACCTCTGCGGCACACCATTGCCGCCAAGACTTCTTGTGTAGGATAAGCGATGTGGCAATCGACAACCCATCGGCCGCGTCGGCCGGATAACCCCAGGCATCCTCGTCCGAGAACCTTTCAGCTATCTCCAGCGCCCCTGTCCCCGGCGCCACGTCTCCGGATCTCCCCGTTCGCGAAAGCGATCCGGACGATTTGGGGCTGGGGCGGCGCCTGGTGGACGAGAGCGGTCCGCGCCTGCTCAACCCGGACGGAAGTTTCAATGTCGAACGCCGCAGCGGATCGTTTTTTCACTCCCTCCATCTCTACCACTCGTTGTTGACCGTATCCTGGCCCCGCTTTCTGCTCCTGGTCGCGGGATTTTACTTTCTGGTCAACTTGTCCTTTGCCGCCGGCTACGTGCTCTGCGGACCCGGCGCGCTCGCCGGCTCCGCGGCAACCCGGCCGATCGGACGATTGCTGGAGGCATTTTTTTTCAGCGTGCAAACACTGTCAACCATCGGCTACGGCGGACTTGCTCCCGGCACCACGGCCGCGAACGTCCTCGTAACTCTTGAAGCCATCACCGGACTGCTGATCGTCGCCCTCGCCGCGGGACTCTTCTTCGCCCGCTTCTCCCGGCCACGGGCGAAGATTCTCTTTAGCGACAAAGCCGTCATTGCGCCTTACCACGGCGCCACCGCTTTCGAATTTCGCATCGCCAATCAGCGGCGCAGCCAGCTCAGCAATATCGAGGCAACCGTGGTGATGACGCGGCGGACGACGCGCGGCGGAAAACCAGCACGCAGCTTTCATCCGCTGAAACTCGAGCGTGACCGCATCATGTTTATGCCTCTCCACTGGGTCGTTGTCCATCCAATCGACGAGCAGAGCCCGCTGCGGGGAGTCACCCGGGAGGAGTTCGAGCAGTCCGACCCGGAATTCCTCATCCTGCTCACCGCGCACGAAGAAACCTTCGCGCAGACGGTGCACGTCCGCTCATCCTACAAAGGCCCGGAAGTCGTCTGGAACGCCAAGTTTCTCAGCATGTACTGCTCTCCGTGCAACGGGCGCGTAAGCATCGATCTGGAGAAAATTCACCACATCGAGCGTTTGCAGCTCCAGGATTCCGTCTCGCGGGGTATGGGCGTACCAGCACAACCCAACAATTAGCTCCTTACGGCCGGAGCACTTGTCTGTTATTCTGTTCTGGTGATCGAGGTTTCCTTCTCACCGACAGAGATCGGCAACCTCGAACTCCGATCGTTTCCTCCGAGTCTAAACTTGCGGCCCGCGGACGGGGCGAAGGCCTTCGACAAGGCGATTCCCAGCATGGAGGAAGGGTTCGCCAACTTTACCGGCGGCAAAGATGGCAAGGCCCTCAAGGCGGGGATGCAGAATCAAGTCTGGGAGTATCCTTTCTAGTACGAGCGCCCACGCAGGGTCGCGGGCGAATCCAGCCATCCGCTAGCGGGCTGGTATGGGGGCGCGCATGGCCTCGAAGGCAGCTTGCTCGAGTTCGTCCAGCGCTCCGCCGAAAAAGTGATCTGAAGATTCAATCCAGGTCAGGCTTTTTGGACCAGCCGCGGCCGCGTAGACAGCTTCCATGCGGGGGCGCCGCCCGTGCTCGTCGCGCGTGCTGTGGAGGAAGAACTTCGCGCAGCCGCACTGGGCCAGGTGGGTCCACTCGCCATGAGCCACCGGCGTCCCGGCGGCGATGATGCGCTCGACGCGGGCCTCGCCGCCGCAAAGAGCGAGTGCAACTCGCGCCCCAAACGAGAACCCGCCTGTCATCAGCGGCAGTCCCGGATGCCGCTGGCTCATGCAAGCCAGCGCGGCCCGCAGATCATCCTGCTCTCCCAGGCCCTCATCGTAGGATCCGTCGCTTTGACCGACGCCGCGAAACTGAAATCGCAGCACCGCGGCACCGGCCCGCCTCGCCGCCCGCGCCATGCGAAAGACAACCTTGTTGTGCATCGTGCCGCCATGCAGGGGGTGGGGGTGACAGAGGACCGCGGCGCGTTCGAGGCCCACTCCCTCGCCGGGAATTTCATGCAGAGCCTCGAGCCGGCCCGCCGGTCCTTGCAAAAACATCGATTCGACAAGACGAGCCATGAGAGAGGTTTCGGGCGGGCGTTAGTTCGAGCGGTAGTTCGTAAACTGCATGTCAATATCGAAATCTTTGTCCTTCAGTAGCGCCATGACGGCCTGCAGATCATCCCGGCTCTTCCCGCTGACGCGGACCTGGTCACCCTGAATCGACGACTGGACCTTGAGCTTCTGGCTCTTGATCAGCTTGACGACTTCTCGCGCCTTGTCCATCGGTATGCCCTGCTGCAAGGCAATATCCTGCACGACGGTCGAGCCGCCCGCTTCCTTGATCGCTTCATAGGTCAATCCCTTGAGCGGCACTCCGCGGCGCACCAGACGCTGGTTGAGAATCTCGATCACGGCCCGCAAGCTGTAGTCGTTCTGGCTGCGGACGACGATCTTTTTCTCGTCTCCATCCAGTTCGATCGAACTTTTCGAATTCTTCAGATCGTAGCGGTTGGTGACTTCCTTCATCGCCTGGTGAATGGCGTTGGAAACCTCTTGCAGGTCGATTTCCGAAACGATATCAAAACTATTCTGTGCCACGGGAGTTCCCTCCGTCTAATCGTAATCCCTTGATGACGCGTTCCGTGATCCGCTCGATCAGCATCGGCTGCATGGCGTGGACCGCCGCAGTGACCGCGGTCCGAACTTCTTCCCGCCGCGCGGCGGCAGCGTCTCCCTCGCCGGGGCCGGCTGAGAGCGCCTGCGCGACGGTCCGCGCGAAGAGGTCAGCTCCGGCATCGGGGTCTTCCGGGGATTCTTCGCCAGAGCCGCCTTCCCCCGCCGGCACATCCGTTCTTGAGGCGCCGTTTGCCGCGGAGGATGATGGACCGTCCGCGGATTCGGGCTCTCCGGCCAGCCGCCGGACAGTTTCCAGCAGAGTGTTCGCATCCAGAGGCTTGCGAAGCACTCCGTCCAGGCCGAGCGCTTCGGCCCTTGGCCGGTCGAACTCCTTGAGCGGGGACTGCAAGAGCACGACCCGGACCGCTTCGAGCGCCGGACGCGAGCGCACATGTTCGCAAATATCCAGTCCCGCCGGTCCGGGCATCTGCGTCCCAACAAGAATCAGACCGGGTTGATGATTCTCCAGATAGCTCAAGACTTCGTTCCCGTCCCGCAGGGTAATGACGGTATAGCCCTCCTCGCCCAGAATCTGGCTGCCCATGTTCAGGGAGTGGGGATTATCATCGGCGAGAAGAATCGTGCTCATGGGCTAGCAGTCCGTGGCAGGAGCCGGGCGCGGTTCCAAACGCGCCTCAAGGTACAGCGACATGACCCCACGCCCGTAAGACAGGGCGCTGGCAGCAGGGACGCTCGCCGACAGCGAACTAAGCCATCTCTCACGCACTTCGCTTCGCCACGTGGTGAGAAAAGCGGGCTAGTTGTCCGGCTGTTCGGAATCCGGCTTTTCCGGCCCGCTGCCCGAGATGCCTTTTCTAGCGTCAGGTTCTGTGTCGAGCTTGCTTTCCCCGGAAATTGTGCCCACGGAAAGCCCCGCGCTTGGCTTGAGGATGACCTCCGTCTGGCCGATCCCCAGGGGAGTCGGAGGCGTGAGCGCCGTCATCACCGGCTCACCCATCTTGGCCGCGGTCCGAAAATTGGGACCCGTTCCCATGAAGCCGAATATCTTCCCGAACATCCCTTTCTGGGTCTCATGTTCCAAGTTATACTTCGTCAGCTCAAAACGAGCCGGATCTGGCTCCGGCACGGGCCGATTCGCCGTGACCAGCCTGCTCTTCGCCTCGTCCACGTACTCGCTCAGGGGGTAATCGCTCACAAGCCTCGCGTAGGCGTCCGCGCTTGCCTCCACGTACCGTTCGCCGAGTTTATCGTAAGCTTGGGCGAGAATCCATAGCGCCTCGGCGCCCCGGCTGTAGAGAGGATAGTGGTCCGTCACGGCCTGCAGCCGGCCCGCGCCGGCACGATAGCTCCCCTTGGACGCATAGTAGCTGCCCACCAGAAATTCAGCGTCGGCGATGACTTCTTGTACTTCTCGCAGCAATTGCCGGGTCGGCTCGCTGTGGCGGCTGTTGGGGTACTGAAGCAGCATTTGGCGGCACTCATGGTCTGCCTTAAGCGCATGAGACTGGTCCCGGTCGGAGCTGCGCATCTGGTCGTAGTGAATCCGGCAGATGTTCATCTGCGATTCGGCGGACTCTTCCATCATCGGAAAAAACGTACGGAAGTCCTTGTATCCCGCCTCGGCCTGCACCAGAGCGTGGGTGGTGCCTTCGCGGTACCAGGTGTCGGCGATCGCCAGCATCGCCTTGGCGACGTACTCGCTGTCGGGATAAGTGTTGATCAGCGTGTTCAAGGTGAGCCGCGCCAGTTCGTAGCGGCGTCTCTCCATGTCGTTGATCGACTTGTCGAAAAGAATCTTATCGGGCTGCTGCGAATTCGTGGCGATCGGATTGTCGTAGGCCTTGCGGCGGCACCCGGAGAACGACATCAGCAGCAGGCTGGCCACGGCCAAGCAAGCAAATTTTCTAGTATTCATATGGCGGTTCCGTTGCCATCCCCTGGAAGGTGTGAAGAAATGCCGGGACAGCCAGCCGCGCATCACCTAAGTTCTCGCGAATCAGAGAACGTTTCGCCGGCGCTTGTGGCAGTCCCGATTTCTTCACAGCTTCCAGTTGTCTTGCGCTGTCATCTAACCATGTCTCGCGGCCGGACTTCCACCACGGGCCGCTAGGTCCGCTGGAGTTGCGACTGCCCGGCATTCCGCTTCATCTTCTCCACCACCGCGGCCGGATCGGGCGCGCCGAAAATGCTCGATCCCGCCACGACAATATCACAACCCGCGGCCGCAATCTCGGCTACATTTTCCGTCGTGACTCCGCCGTCCACTTCAATGCGGTACGAGAGACCACGCTGCCGCCGCAAACTATCGAGCTGCCGGACCTTCGCCAAACTCGACCGCAGAAACTTCTGACCTCCGAAACCCGGATTCACGCTCATCACAAGCACGAAGTCCGCGATCTCAAGCACCTCGTCGAGCGCATGCACCGGCGTCGCGGGGTTAATCGCGACACCCGCCAGCGCCTGATGCTCCCGGATCAGCCGCAGACCGCGGTCAAGATGCCGGCAGGCCTCCTGGTGAATCGAAATCATTCCCGCGCCCGCGGCGGCGAACTCCGGCACATAGCGGTCCGGTTGCTCGATCATCAGGTGGCAGTCCAGCGTCACGTCCGTGGCCTCCCGGAGCGAGCGCACCACGGGCGGACCGATCGTGATATTGGGAACGAAATGCCCGTCCATGACATCTATATGGATCGCCGACACACCAGCCCGCTGAACTGTCTCGATCTCGCGACCCAGACGGGAGAAGTTGGCGGCAAGTATGGAAGGGGCTATCTCAACCATATCGGGTCGCCTAGCGGTTGAGGACGGACCGTAATAGGACGCTGAAAACCAAGTCGCATTTTATCACGGAGCGAGCCCGCATTTCTCACCACTTGACGGCCGAAGCACGCCACAGGCCCGCCATTGCTTCCTTGCGCTTGCTCGCCGTACTCACCGCGGGGTCAAGTACGCCTGCGCTCGTCAAGGGGCGGGCGATCCTCTCTCGATCCGGCATGCGAAAAACCCGTCGCCTGGTTCACGGCCGGGCACACGTTCTATATACGCGCCAGCATCGAATTCGGTTCTCCCGGCGAGAACCGACTCGATGACCTGGGCGTTCTCCTCCTCTTCCAGCGAACAAGTCGAATACACGAGAACTCCGCCAGGCGCGAGGGCGGCGAGAGCGCGCGCGAGAATTCGTTTCTGTAAAGCGGCCAGCCTCTCGATGTCATGCTCCTTAAGACGCCAGCGGATCTCGGGATTCCGGGACAGCGTGCCCGTTCCCGAGCATGGTGCGTCCAGCAGCACGCGGTCGAACCGGGACCGGAACGGCAGCGGGGCTTCAGCGTCGAGAACAACCATGTCCACGGGCAGAGTCGCCAGCCGCCGCATCGTCCGCAGCCGGTGCAAGTGCAAATCGGCGGCCACCGCTCCCGCCGGGCATCTCCGGCTCTCGACTGCCTGATACGTCTTTCCGCCCGGCGCCGCGCACAGGTCAAGAAAACGATGATGCGCCTCAAGCCCCAGCAGCGGCACGATGGACTGTGACCCCAGATCCTGGACCCGAACGCGGCCTTCGGCGAAACACTCGGTCGCAACCGGCCGTCCCCTCAATACGCGCCGGCACCACGGCAATTCCGTCTCGGCGGTTTCGACCCCTTCTTTTTCCAGGCGAGCGAGGGTATCCTCAAGCCCGTACTTCAGATTCAGACGCAGATAGACCTCCGGCGTTGCCTGGCCGGCCTCCAGAATTCCATGTGCCGTCTCCTTCCCGAAGCGCGCCTTCCAGCGCTCGACCATCCAGTTCGGATGTGAGCGTTCCAGCGCCTCCTTCGCATCCACTCCCGGCGGCAAGCGGCGAAGAATGGCGTTCACAAACCCCGCCGCCGAAGCCTTCCGCGCGCGTTTCACCAGCGCGACGCTATCGTTCACGGCCGCGTGCGAGGGAATGCGATCGAGAAACCCGATCTGGTAGGCCCCAAGACGCAGCGCGGAGCGCACTTCCGGGTCCATCTTGCCAAGCGGCCGGCCCGAGGTTCGCCGAATCGAATCGTCGAGCACGCCCCGCCAGCGCAGGCTCCCGAGCACGAGTTCGAATACGAGGCCGCGATCCCTTTCCGTGAGTGGCTCGATGGAAGGATCGCCGTGCAAGGCCTCGGAGGAGTACGCGCCGGCTTCCACCTTCATCAGAACCGCGAACGCCGCTAGCCGAGCCGGGGAAACCGCCATCCAGTCGCTACCTTATCAAACGCCTTCCTCCGCGAAACCCGCCTCGGCCGGGCCGCCGCCCTGATCGCAAGGCGTATCGGGGAAGCCCTGCCGCCCGCGTGATATTGATATAATGCCGCTGAAACACTCGTCGTAGTACGTCTTTCCGTCGACGGACTCCTGGATGCCGCTCGAAGTTCAGATTGTGGTTGCCAGCGATCCCCGGTGTCTGCGCTTGATTCGCCGGCTCGTCGCGGAATACGTCGAGATGGTCGGATGCGACTCCACCGCCGCTAGCGAGGTCATTCTCGCGGTCGGCGAAGCGGCGTCGAACATCATTCAGCACTCCTACAAAGGAGATCCTGGCCAGAAACTCTCCGTGCACTGCCGGGAATCGGAAGACGGAGTCGAGATCGAAATTCGCGACAACGGCGCGCCGTTCGATCCGAATCAGCAGCCGCCTGGCCCGCCCGACGAACTGCGCGCCGGCGGCCGGGGCGTCTACCTGATGCAGACCGTGATGGACGAAATCGAATATCGGCGCGAAGGAACGACCAATTGCGTCCGGATGCGAAAATGTACGCGGACGCCGGCCTCGTCCAGCGGCGGAGATCATGGAAATTAATGTCAAGCGGGACGGAGTTCACTCCACCGTGTATGTCTCGGGCGATGTCGACCTCCACACGTCGCCGGAACTGCGCGAGACGATTCTTGACCTGTTGGGCAAGCGCGGCCAGAAACGAGTGATCGTGGATCTCTCGGAAGTTCCCTATATCGACAGTTCGGCAATCGCCAGTCTCATCGAAGGGTTGCAGGAAGCACGCAAGCGCGAGGCCCGTTTCGTGCTGGTGGGGCTCAATGAAGGTCCCCGCCACGTCCTGGAGCTGACCCGGCTGCTGGGAGTGTTTGAAGTAGCCGACAGCGAGGAAGCCGCCGACGAATAGGCGCTCAGGGGCTTCCCCGGGCACGAGTCCCCGTCATCATGTCGATTCTAGAATCCGTCGGCAGAGGAACGATCGAAAGAGTCGAATACGTCGGCGGCTTGACGATCCAGTTCGTGCGGGGCATCGCCGTCTCCTGGCGCGCCAATCCGATTACCGGCAGCCGACAGCGCTGGCGAGCAACCGTCCGCCACATGGCCGTCGTGGGAGTCTATGCGCTGCCAGTGGTCTGCCTGATCGCCGGCGCCACCGGACTCATCATGGCGATGACCGGAGGCGCCGAACTGCGCCGCTTCGGGGCCATGCAGTTTGTGGTGAACCTGGTGGCGGTCAGCATCACGCGGGAACTCGGCCCCTTGATCACCGCGATTGTCGTCGTGGGCCGGTCGGGATCGGCTTTTTCCGCCGAGATCGGCACGATGGTCGTCACCGAGGAAGTAGACGCGTTGCGGTCCATGGCGCTGGACCCGATCGAGTTTCTGCTCGTCCCAAAACATCTGGCGATGATGGTCATGATGCCTTGCTTGACGATTGTCGCCAATGCGTCCGGTATCCTGGCGGGCGGGATCTTTGTCTATTTCACTCTCGATATGAATCTGCGTCTGTACCTCAACACCGTGCTGGAGGTGCTCGTTCTGCGCGATATCGTCAGCGGCTTGATCAAGAGCGTCGCCTTCGCCACGATCATCGTGCAAGTGGGATGCTTCGAGGGATTTAACGTTTCCGGAGGCCCCGAGGGCGTGGGCCGCGCAACAACTTCGGCCGTCGTGAAGTCGATCTTCCTCGTTGTGCTTGCCGATCTGCTCTTTACCGCGTTCTTCTATTTTTTCTGGTCATGAGTGAACCTGCGGCACCGCGGACGAAGACCCATGGCCCGGATGATGCCATCATTTCCGTGCGCGAGCTGGTCGTGCGCTACGGCGATCACACGATTCTTGACGGCGTCGACCTCGACATTCAGGCTGGCGAGACCATGGTCATCCTGGGCGCGAGCGGGTCGGGGAAGAGCACGCTGCTGCGCCGCATCATGGGTCTTGAGAAACCCACCGCGGGCCACATCTGGGTCAAAGGCGTCGACATCACGACCTGTTCGGACAAGAAACTCAATGAAATCCGCAGAATCATGGGGATCTCGTTTCAAAGCGCCGCGCTATTCAACTCCATGACCCTGGCCGACAACGTGGCCCTGCCGCTGCGCGAACATACCAAGCTGGCCGAACCCACCATCCAGCTCATGACCCGAATGAAGCTCGGCCAGGTAGGTCTCGCCGACGCCGAGGATCTCTTCCCGGCCCAGCTCTCCGGCGGCATGCGCAAACGCGCTTCGGTCGCCCGGGCCATCGCCATGGATCCCGAGATTCTTCTCTTCGACGAACCCTCGGCCGGACTCGACCCCATCATCGCGGCCGAGATCGACGGCTTGATCCTGGAGCTGAAAAAAGCCTTTGGCATGACGATCGTCGTCGTCACGCACGAACTCACAAGCGCCTTCTTGATCGCGGATCGCATGTGCATGCTGCGGCATGGGAAGATCCTGGCCGAGGGCACGGCCGACGAAATCAAGAACAGCCAGCACCCCAGAATTCGCCAATTCCTGGACCGCGTCCCCGACAAACGTCGCGGAGATGGCGAGTCTTATCTTAGTCAGTTAACCGAGTCCTAGAGCCCAGAGGCGCCCAGAGCAGACCATGAGCAACGAGGCAAAAGTAGGAACCTTCATCATCGTAGCCCTGATTATTTTCGTCGTCACCTTTATCTCGGTGGCCAACATACAAGTGGGGGGCCAAAAGAATCACTATCGGACGTATTTTAGCTTCGCCGGCGGGATCGACACGGGGAATGTCGTGCGCTTCGGCGGACTTAAAGCGGGCGTCGTCACCAAAGTGCGGCCCTGGCGGGAGGACCCCACGCGCATCGAAGTGCTCATGGAGGTCCGCAGCGATGTTCCGGTCAATACGAAATCCGTCGCCAAGATCGCGTCGCTGAGCGCGCTCGGCCAGAACTACCTGGAAATCACGCCCGGCGAGTTCTCCGCGCCGCGCATTCAGACCGATGGCGTGATCCCCTCGGTCGAAACCATAACGCTCGATGACATCACGAAAAAAATCTCCGGCATTGCCGACACGGCCCAGATCATGATGCGGGACGTTAGCGCCGACTTTCGCGCCGCAGCAAATGAGTCCAAGGAAGTCCTGCGGAATTTGGAGAAGCTGACCAGTGAGAAAAACCAGCGCAATGTCGAGGCGATGCTGGAGAACACGAACGCTCTTGTTGTGGAACTGCGGCCGAAGCTCAACGAGATGACGGATCAGATCTCGGCGACCCTCAACCGCATGGACGGCCTGGCCGATGACTTGCAGAAGGTTGCCCGAAGTGCCGACACAACGATCGGCAACGTCAACGAACTGATCGCCGAAACACGGCCCGACCTCAAACGCGATCTCGAGGAACTCGGCCGCACTCTGGTCGAAGCCCGGCAATTGATCGAGGAGGTTGGCACGCTGGTTTCGTCCAATGAAGAGAATATCCACGAGTCGGTCGAAAATTTCCGGGTCGCCTCGGAGAACATCGAGCAGCTTACCGATGAACTGCGGCAGCGCCCCTGGAGTCTGATTCGCATCATGCCGAAGGAGGATCGCAGAGTCCCCCTGCCGGCCGCCGCGGGCAACTAGCCCGCGCGGGCTTGCCGCCGATGCCGATAGAAATGCACGACCCGGCTTCTCTCGAAGCCTCTTTTAAGATATTGTCCTGATGCAAGCGGAAAAATCGATGCAGCCACGGGGTCGTGGACCGCGGGGCCGGATCCTGTAGCCGCTCATTTTACGTTTGACGCCGCGCGATCACCCTCAACCGGATGAAGCCGGTCATGCGGCTGCCCGGCGGCGGCATCCCTGCCCTTCGAGCCATCATGGGCCTCCTGCTCTTCTGGAAGAGTTGTCACACTTTGGTTGTTAAGTGAAGAGTATTTGGGCTAGAGGGCTTTTCACCAGGCGTTCATCTCGGCCAGCCATGCAGCGGGGAACTCCATTCGTTCGGCGGCCAGCGCGTTGTCGATGTGTTCTTTCTTTCGCGCGCCGGCCAGCACGGTCGCGATGGCTGGATTTCGCAGCACCCACCCCATCGCCAGGCGGACCATCGAATGCCCGGTCCGCTCGGCCATGGCTCGGAGCCGTTCCACAAGCTGGAAGTTCCGTTTGCTGAAGTAGACATCCGTGTGGCCGGGAATGACGTGAAAGCGGCTTCGCTCGGGAAGCGCGTCGCGGTCCGGCGTGTACTTGCCGGCAAGAAAGCCCGCGCCGAGAGGACTGTAGCTCATGACCGCGATGCCTCTTGCCTGGCAAAACGGGAGGAGGTCGGTCTCGATTCCGCGGTCCGCGAGACTGTAGCCAGGCTCGATGACCTGAAACGGCGGCAATCCAAGACGCTTGGCGGCATCGAGCGAGTCGCGGAGCTGCGCCGCGTCGTAGTTGCTGCATCCGGCAAAGCGCGCTTTGCCCGAGCGCACGGCTTCACCGATCGCCGCGACACGCTCATCGAGCGGCGTTTCGGAGTCAAACGTGTGAAACATGTAGATATCCGCATAGTCAGTTTGCAGGCGTTCCAGACTAGCGTCGAGCGCCTCGGCGACATGCGCGCCGTTATGCCGAGTCGTGACCTTCGTGCAGAGCACGATTTGGTCACGGCAGCCGCGTGATCGCAGCCAGCGTCCGATGATTTTTTCCGACGAATGAGATTCCGCGCTCACCTCGCGGTCATCGTCCACGCCCAGATGCTCCCGGCGGTACTGTTTGGCTTCGGCGGCGCCATAGGCCTCGGCGGTATCGAAGAGCGTAATGCCGTTCTCGACGGCGTGGTCCATGATCTCGAATGACGCTTGCTCGTCAATCTCCCGGCCAAAGGTCGTGCAGCCCAGGCTGATGGTTCCAACCTTCAGATCCGTCGCGCCGAATGTTTTTCTCTTCACTAGGGTCTCCACAACGCGGCCAGTCAAGCGAGAGTTTCCCTCAATCCGGCTGGACGGGTCAACCCCAGGGCGGAGCCCGCCAACAGCAAGCGTCTCGGGTACGGTGGAAAATACACCATCAAAGCCGGTACGCTAGGATTCCCCCATGAGTCGGAACCAGGAAGCTGTGAAGAAATCGGGACTGCCACAAGCGCTGGCGAAACGCTTGCTGATCTGCAAGGACCTGTGGGCAGCGCGGCTGGCTGTCCCAGCATTTTTTCACAGCTTCCGGATGACAATCTCTATTCGATCGCTATTGCTTCTCGCTTGTCTGATACTAGCTGCCGGTTGTGGCGCCCCTGCTCCGTCCGAGCCCGCCGGCAACGCTTCCGCGCCGCCACGGTGGGAGCCGCTGCTCAACGGCCAAGATCTTAGCGGCTGGGAGGTTGTCGGCGGCGGCAAGTGGACCACCGGCAACGGCGAACTCCTCGCCCAGCGGCTGCCCGGCGATTCGCGGGCCGGATGGCTGGTGACGCGCGAGGATTTCGGGGACTTTAAGCTGCGACTGAAATTCAAGGCCTCCGGCGAACATTTCAACAGCGGCATCCTGATTCGCGATCCCGGCCACGCCAAATTCTCGCGCCCGGCCTTCCACGGATATGAAATTCAGATCTACAACGGCGAGGGCGACGCGGAACCCAATACTAGCGGAGCCATCTACAACCTGGCGCGCCCATACTTCCGAAAAGTGGATCACACGAAGTGGACCGAGTTCGAGGTGCATTGCAGCGGGGACCATATCGTTTCCTACATGAACGGCGAGAAGCTCGCGGAAATCCACGACCGGCGCTCCTACAAGGGCGCGATCGGCCTGCAGTTGCATGGCGGCCGCGATGACACCGAGATGCGCTGGAAGGACATCGAGATCATGCGTCTTCCCGAAGCGCCTCGCCCCTTCCATCTCATGGAAGAGGAGATGGAGCAGGCCGCCGGTGAGTTCGCGCCGCTCCTCAAGACAGACAGCTTCGGCGAGGCTTTCGACGTCTATTGGGAGGCCGGTGCGAAGTGGTCGCTCCAGGACGGCCTGCTGCGCGGAGACCACCCGGAAGAGATCTCGTGGATTTTCACCAAGGAGAGCTACGCGGATTTTGTGCTGGCCTTTGATTTTCGAATCAACCACGGGGGCAACGCGGGCGTGTGCATGCGGTTTCCCTGGCCCGCCGGCGGCGAACTGGACAAAGGCCCGGCCTTCCTTGGCTACGAGTGTCAAATCATGGAGAACGATCCGCTCAACTCTACCGGATCGATTTACAATCTGGCGCGGGCCTATTGGACCGACGCCTGGAAGCGGCCCATTCACAAGCGGGAAGCCTGGAATCAATACCGCATCTACGCCAAGGGCGATCATCTGGTGACGTATGTGAACCGACGCAAGACCGCCGAGACACACATCAGCCGTAGCGCCTCGGGCCGTATCGGCTTCCAGGTGCATGAACCGGCGAAATGGGTCGAGTACCGCAATATCGAAATCAAGGTCGTCGACTAGCGGCCTCAACTCTCAGGTCAAGCGAGGTTTTATGAGCACGGAATCACGGCGGCGTTTTCTGACGACGGCTGCTCTGGGCATGACGGGCGCGGCTTCCACCGCGGCCGCCCCGCCTCAGGAACCGGCCTCACCGGCCGGAGCCCAGCGCCTGCCGCTCAGAATCGGCCATCGGGCGGCGAGCATGAAGATGGTCGGCAACTTCGATGTTTTCAAGCTGGCGCGTCAAATTCCGGGACTCGATGGCGTGGAGCTGCAAATCGCCCATGGCCAGCCGAACCTGCGCGACTTCGACGCCGTTCGCCGCTACAAGCGGGAGGCCCACCGCTGGGGCATGAAGATTCCGTCGCTGGCCGGCGTTTGGGATCGCGGCGTCTCGATTCGTCATTCGCCCGTGGCGGGAATCAATTTGCTGCAATCGATTCGCGCGGCCGAGATGCTCGGCGCCAGTGTCATCCTGGTGGCTTTCTTCCGCGACAATGCCCCCGACATGAACGACGAGGCTTCCTATGGTCCCGTAGTCGAGCTGCTGCGGGGAGCCGCCCCGCGCGCCGCCGAGGCAGGCGTTGTGATGGGGCTGGAAAATTCGCTTAGCCCGGCGGACAACAAAAAACTGGCCGACCTGGTGGCTCATCCCAGCGTGAAAATCTACTGCGACATGTACAACTTCTCCTACTACGGGCACGCCGGCACGCTCGTCTCCGGCATCAAGCTGCTGGGCAACGAGCGCATCTGCCAGGTTCACGTGAAAAACGGCAAGCGGCTGATCGAGGAACCCGATCAGATCAAAGACTGGCAAGCCCTGTTCGCGGCGCTCAACGAAATCGGCTACGAAGGCTGGTACGTTTTCGAATCACAGCACAGCGGCAACGCGCAGCTCATTTCCTCGACAACGAAGAACATCGAGTATATGCGCAAGGTCTGCCGCATGCCCGAGGCCTAGCAGCCCGCGGCGGGAGTCGGGCGCGTTTCTTCACAGCTTCCTGTGACTCAAGTCACAGCTTTCTGCTCCCTCAACCGATAAGCTGGTCTTTCAGACGATATTTTCACCCCCGATTTTCATTCCCGGGGGGGAAGAGGAGGACGTAATGATTCACGCTGAGAGTAAGACAGTCGCGGACATGGTCGCGGAAAATCCGGCCCGGGCGGTCGTATTCGAGAAACACGGTATTGACTTCTGCTGTCAGGGCCAGCGGCCTTTTGGCGAAGTCTGTAAGGAGCAGGGTTTGTCGCCCGATACGCTGTGGGACGAACTCAATGCAAGTCCGCCAGCCGCCGGCACAACGGACTGGAACACCGCGTCCCTTACGGACCTCGTGGAGCACATTATCGATCGTCACCACGCCTACCTTCGCTCGGCCTTTCCATCCGTCGCGGAAAAGCTGGGGAAACTTATCCAGGTCCACACCGACACGCACGGAGACATGCTACTGCGTCTGGAAAACGTGATCCGAGGGCTAGAAGCCGAACTCACCAATCACATGATGAAGGAGGAGACAATCCTCTTTCCTCTCATCACCCAGATCGAGGCCGCCCGACAGGAAGGCAAGCCCGCGCCTTGGGCGCCGGGGGGCTCGATCAAGCACCCGATCCGCATGATGGAGCAGGAGCACGAAAGCGCGGGCAACGCGCTGAAGTCTTTGAAGGCGATCACCTCGGACTATGCGCTGCCTCCGGGCGCTTGCGGGACATTTGAAGCGTTGTACAGGCAGTTGCAAGAGCTGGAAGCCGATCTTCACGTGCACATTCACTTAGAGAACCATGTGCTGTTCCCGAGAGCGGCAAGTATCGAGGCGGAATTGCAAGGCCAGTGATCGCTCAACATGCGGGTGGTTGCCGGCCAACTCGGCCGCGGTCCCCCTTGCTCGTTTGACACTCCCATTCATAAGCAGCGCGGACCTGGCGCAACGCCGGATCCGCGTATTTTTTTCCATCTCGAGCAGCGAGATTTTGCCCTCGCCCGACAAGGCGCTAGCCCGCTCGGCGATTCCCGGCGAGTGCCCGCCGCGAACACACACGGCTGATTCCCCGCCGCCGGTAAAGCCGCGCAAACCGGCTTGGGATCGCGAGAGTGGGTGCGCCAGCGGTAAAGAAGCGATCCGGTATAATCAGACCAGTCCGGCACTTGGCGGACACCCCCTCGTTCGACCTCGGGGCGGTAGCTCAGTTGGTAGAGCAACGGCCTTTTAAGCCGTGGGTTCTGGGTTCAAGTCCCAGCCGCCTCACCACTTTCCCCTTGGGAAATCAACGACTTACGCCGTATCGAATCGGCCGGAGGTGCGCCGCGGCTGCTCGCGCGGGGCGATTTTGGCCGATCTTGCGGACCGTTTTGCGGACCAAAGTGGACCACGAGGGGCGAAGCCTCGCCGGGCGCTAGGCGGATCTTCGCCAGCTGGGAGGCGTGTATTGGGGTCTTTCTTGCCCAGTATTGCCCAGTACGGGCGGGGCGGGGGGACGACTCCATGACAACACGGCAGCCCAACCTGAAGGCGCCCTGCAACGCGCCCCCGGCGCGCGGGTGATCCGGCGAGGTCCATGCCGGGTCCAGGAAGCTGTGAAAAAATCGGGACTGTCACAAGCGCTGGCGAAACGCTCTCTGATTCGTAAGGACTTAGGCCATGCGCGGCTGACTGTCCCAGCATTCTTTCACACCTGCCAGCGGGTGCTCTGAGTGCTTGGTGACTCATTCGCACGGATCACCAAGGAGTCCCCGATACCTAGCTGAGAAATCTATTTCCCACCAACAAGCGTGTATCCCAGAGGTCTGAGCAGACGGTCGAAGCAGCCAGAGACCGCCGTAGATCAAGGCCCCGGCACTGCTGCCACCGGATAGCTCAACGGAAGCGTTGCTACCATCAGCTACCCGAACCACGGTATAATTCCTACAGGCTCGGTCGGGGCGATGATCGATCAAACTATTTCGCACTACCGCATCATTGAGAAGCTCGGCGAAGGCGGCATGGGTGTCGTCTACAAGGCCGAGGACACCAAGCTCAAGCGCCCAGTCGCTCTGAAGTTTCTCGCCGCCCATCTGCTGGATGACGACGCGATCACCGCGCGCTTTCGGCGTGAAGCTGAAGCCGCCGCGGCACTGACCCATTCCAACATCGCGGTCATCTACGACATCGACGAATCCGACGGGCGCTCCTTTATCGTCATGGAGTTCGTCGAGGGCCGGAACGTCAGCGACACGATCGCCGAACGCCCGCTCAAGCTCGACCAGGCGCTCGACCTCGCCATCCAAACCGCCCAAGGCCTGCGGGCGGCTCACGAGAAGGGCGTCGTCCATCGCGACATCAAGAGCGCCAACCTGATGGTCACGCCGCAAGGCCAGGTCAAGATCATGGACTTCGGCCTCGCGCAGCTTGCCGAACGTTCGAGGCTCACCCAGACGACGGCCGTCCTTGGCACCCCCTCCTACATGTCGCCGGAACAGGCAATGGGAGAGAAGACCGACCGTCGCACCGATCTCTGGTCGCTCGGCGTGGTGCTCTACGAGATGGTCACCGGCAGGTTGCCGTTCGAGGGAGAACGCCAAGAGGCGGTTCTCTACGGCATCACCAGCGAGGAGCCGGAACCCGTCACAGCTCTGCGAGCCGGGCTCCCGATGGACCTGGAGTGGATCATCAGCAAAGTCCTGGCGAAGAATCGCGACGAGCGCTACCAGCACGCCGCGGATCTGCTTGTCGATCTGCAAACACTGAGGAAGAAAGTCGGCTCAGGCATATCGGCGACCCTGCGCGCCTCACAGCGGATGTCCGGGACAGCCGCGGCTCGCGGCCGCGCCGCAGGGTGCAGACAAAGATGGTCAGCCCAGCACCGGCCAGCGCCAGGCCGCCGGTGTATTTGATGGCGAAGCAGAAGCCGGCGAGAATTCCGATCAGAATGAGAGCCGGCCGTGATGGTTCGCGTTGCCAATCGACGAGGGCCGAGAAGGTAAGGAAGCAAAAGAACGCTAGGGCGCAATCGTTGTACGTGCTGGCTGCATCCATGCCGATGACCGGCGCGCAGAGGTAGAGAACGGCCGCCAGTAGCGCCGCCCGTCTGGTGCTGTAGCGAGTTGTGAAGGCGACGAGGGCGACGACGGTCGCCACGGTGAGCGCGAAATGGACCAGTTTGGCGGAATGGCTGCCGATGCTGTAGGCGAATAGATACAGCATCTCCGCCCCTTGCGGAAGAAAGGCATAGATGTTGGTTGTGATGCCGGGAAAGCCCTGGTGGTTGTAGTAGCGCCGAACCAGACCGAGGTGATAGGCCACCGCGTCCGAGGTGATCTCGGGCGCCAACGCGTAGATCAAGTAAACGCCGCCGTAGGCAAACGTGATCGCCAGATACACCCAGCACCGCCAGTCGCGAATCCACCGCGACGCCTCAAGAGGGTCAGCGGTGCTGGAAGCGTCTCTCGCCCATCGCCAATAGGCGGCGAAGATACCCGCGGCCACAAGCGTAAAGGATGCGGGATGGACCAGGTGCAGCGCGCACATCAGAAATACAATCGTGCTGAGAGAGGCCGCGCCGACTCCGAAATCGAGGGTCAGTCGCTCCGCGCGAGACATCGCGCCGCTAGAGAAACCAACGGCGCGCGTGACAAGCGAGCCGAGCGCGGCGGAACTCAGGACCGTCAGCGTCGCACCGGCGAGGACAGGGATCAGGAGTATCACAAGTCTGGATACTCGCACTCCCGCGTCCGGGTCCGCAACTTAGAGCAGTGGAGTGGACCCCAAAAGCGAGACCGGTAAAGAAGGGACAATGAACCAGGGAACGGCAAGGAGGTTCGATTGACTCGAAGACGATTCAGCAAGGAGTTCAAGCTGGCGGCCGTCAGGCGGGATCGGAAGAGTGTCCTTTTGTCCGGTTATGCCCGGTTTTTGGGGATTTTTTAGCTTTTTTTTGTCGCGTCGCGATGCTCGGGTGGTGGGGCGGTGCGGCTGGATTTTGGGCGCGGGTCTGGTGGCGTCGTTTTGTCCGGATTTGCCCGGATTTTCGGATTCTTGGACGGCCGCGGGCGGCGTGAGGGGCGCGACGGCGTCTCGCCCCTGGCTCCGCTGCATTGTTTGGCGGATGGGTTGGGTGAGTGGCTGGGGTTGCTGGCTTCGCGCTTCGTGGTGCTTCTTTTTCAAATTCAAAAAACTTTCAAGAAAAGTGAGAGACGCCTCTCGTTCCGACTATGTGATCCCGGCGAGCCGCCCCAGCCGGAAGTTGCAGGCGGTTCCGGGCGAGGGGTTCTCTCGCGCGGTCTTGCCGCACGGTTATCCCGCGCGGCGATGGTGCATGACTGCGCTCGTAGCCCTTCGCGGTGGATGTCCACTTTCGAGAGCCGTCCGAAGACTCGCCTTTGCGGTCACCGTCTCCTCTGTGATTCGAGGAGGTGATGAACCGCGGGGCGAGCTTTCTGTCCTGGCCAGGAAACGGTCGGGGGATCGCGGTGATCTATCCTTTCCGGTCGTTACGGGTATAGGCTAACATGCGCTGTCAAGTGTTTTGGGGTGTTTTGGGTGTATGTTGTTGA
This sequence comes from Bryobacterales bacterium, assembly GCA_965238045.1. Taxonomy (GTDB): domain Bacteria; phylum Acidobacteriota; class Terriglobia; order Bryobacterales; family UBA6623; genus CBDEGU01. The sequence goes on from CBDEGU010000011.1 coordinate 600,940, forward strand.
TTTGGTGGGGTTGAATTGTTGTGACTCGCCTGTTGGGGATGGGGCGTAGCGGTGGGTGGATGGAGGCGCAGGCATGAACGGTTTGCTGGGGTGGGAAAAGCCGCGGATCTCAAAACCGCGATCGCACCACGGGTGCTCGGAGATCGTGGGCCGGCAAGTTGGTGATTTCGATGGGTTCGGCGAGATTGGGTCTGTTTGGTAGTTCGATTTTGGCGGTTTGGGAGCGGGGTTGGGACTTGGCGGCCGGCCGGGGGTGGATTGGGGCCGGGGGATTGATGGTCTGCTGGGCCGGGAGAAGCCGCGGTTCTCTTCGAGGCCCTCGCTACGGAAGCCGGACGACATGCCGCGCCCTGGGATCTCGCTGGCGCTGCTGGGGGCGGGATCGGGACTGCGTTCTAAGATACTGATTTGACTGCGGTTCGGAGAGGTTGGGTCTGTTTGGCAGTTTTTGTTTTGCTGGTCGCGCTGGGTTGGTTGCTTGGTGGTGGGGCACGGGTGGGGCGATGGACGGCTGGCCGACGCAGCATATTTCGTGCAATATGTTTTGTGATGGGTATTCACTTGACTCAGGTATTTTGAAATGGCCCCTACATGTTGTGGTTGTCCGTAGCGCGTGTTGCGGCGCCTCCGACCAGCGACTTGTAGGGCGCCGGTTGGACGGCGACGGCCTGCTGAACCAGGCGGTAGAAGAGCTTGCCTCGGCTTCTGGACTTGCGGCGGTTGAAGCGGAAGGTGAATTCGTCGAGGTAGTAGTCGAGATGCTCGTGGCTGACGGCTCCTTGATGCGTACCCAGTATCCAACGCTTCAGTAACGACACCACGCGATGCACGCGGGGGAGCAGTTGAGAGGCTCGTGCCGGTTGCCCGTCCAGGTAGCTCACCTCGTGGCGATAGCCGTCGCTTTCGAGTGGCTCGTATCCCAGCCAGCCGTCCGTGTGGACCACGCTGCCGGGTTCGACCGACTCGCCGACGAAGGCCATCAAGCTGTCCCCAGAGGCGTTCGGAATCGTGCGCATCCGAACTCGTCCGATGCCGGCGCCATCTTCCTCGGCCGCTACTACAATCAGCGCTTTCGCGTCGGTTTGGCGGCCCCGCACGCCCTCCTCCAGGGCTCCTAAGTAAGTCTCGTCAACCTCAACGCGCCCGCTGAGGCGATCACGTCCGGGCCGCACCATAGCGCGCCGAAGCTTGTGCAACCAAGTCCAGGCCGTCTTGTAGCTGCCCAGGCCCAACACCCGCTGCAATCCCAATGCACTCGCCCCGTTCTTCTGGCTGGTGAGCCACCACATTGCTCGAAACCAACTCTGGAGCGGCTTGCGGGTGTCTTGAAAGATTGTGCCTGCTGTCGCCGAAGCTTGATGCCCGCAGCTTGCACACTGCAGCAGCACCGTGCGCACCGCCCAGGTTTTGTCATGCCCGCATCGCGGACAACGAAAACCCTCCGGCCAGCGGAGTTGACACAGATACTCCCGACAGGCCTGCTCGCTAGCGAAACGCGCCTCGAACTCGGCCAAATTCCGGGGATAATCTTCCATCGCCCAAGATCCTACATCTTGGGGTCACCTGAGTCAAGTAAATACCCATCTGTTTTGTATATGGGCATTCTGGTGCTTGGCATTCGTATCCAGCTTACCGCAGGGGGATGGGCTTGGCGGGGGCTTGCCGGTGGATGTTGTTGTGAGATCGGCGCTTAGATTATTTGGGGTCTCGTGATCCGGGTATGGAGAGCCGACGCCTCGGCTTGGGGCAGCCCGCAGCCGAGCCGCGGATGGAAATCCGCGGCCGAGTTGGCGCGGAATGTCCCGTATGAGGCCTTCTTTTCCCGCGGCACGACAAGTCGCGTCACCGCCGGCCGTTGCGGCTGCTTCAAGTTCCTGACCGCGGATTTCCATCCGCGGCTCGGTTGCGGCATCTTGGGATAGGGGCTATGTCATCATTGAAAACGCTCTAGTTGGGGAGGATGGGGAGGCCGGGATCGTAGTCTTTGTGGTGGGTGGGGCAGATCCAGAGGTAGTCGCCTTGGGGGGTTAGGAAGCGCCTCATTCCTCCCCAGCGATGGCGGGGGTCAAGGCTGTGGAGGAGCGAGAAGAGCTCTCGGAAGGCGGCGCCTTGCGCTTGCGTCAGGCCACCGCCTTTTTTCTCCATGTCAGCGGACATGGAGCGGGCTGGCGGTTTCAGGCCGGTGAGGAGCGTCTCCATCTCAGCGAGTTTCTTGGTCCCGTCGCCGAGGGCAGCCTGCGCGACGCCTGAGAGACCGGCGACGGCGGCCACGACTTTGAGAGCCTTGGCGGTGAGAGACAGGTAGGGGCCGAGGTTTGTAAGCCACTCCTTTGTCTGCTTGATCTCGTAAACGCCGTCCGCGCAGGGGTGTTCGTTGTCGGGGTGCTCGCACCAGAGCGTCAGCTCGTATTTGTCTCGCAAGGCGCCGCCCGATAGGGGCACGAGCGTGAAGAGCCGCGGGCAGTCGCGGTTCTCGGCCGCCAGGGCTTTCATGACCGCGCGGAGCCCGCCGGCCGCCTCGGCGCTGTTGGTGGCTGCTTCTTTCGAGTGGACGAGGACCTCGTCGAGTTTCTCGCTGACATCAGCGTCACCCGCCGCGAATCCGGTAAGCAGCTCAAAGACGTTTTGGTCATTCCAGCAACCCACGCATGGCATCTTGTAGATCTGCTTTGATCGCGCCTTGGTGAGATCGCCCAAGCGAAAGCGTCTGTCACACGGGTCGCCATCGTCGGTCAGGCCTCGGCAGGGGACCTCCAGGCGATAGGTCAGCCCCTCCCAGCGAAGGTGGATCAAGTGTTCAAGACCGTCAAGGAGCAGGCTGAAGAAGTGTCCCGGCGCATCACCCCGCACGCGAATCGAAAGCTCGGTGGGACTGGTTAGCTCGACGAGGGCTTGCTGGTCTTGATGAGAGAGGAATAGCCCCTTGCGCCACTGCATGCGGGGAAACTCGTTCGAAAAGCGGTGGCTCCGCACGATCGTCCATGGGACGAGACCGGGCGGTTCTTGATCCATCGCGCAGATGAGCGATAGTTCCCTCGAACCTTCGGGGACGGCCGTGTTTGCTGACCAGGGGAGTTTTTCAGGCTTCTCGAAGGGGACGAGTTGGCCGACGAGGCTCAGGTCGCGGTCGGGAAAGCGAACGGAGATGTCGAATTTCTCCATCAATCGCAGGAAGAAGGGGTGGTACCTGGTGTCGTAGTTGTCCCATTCTTCTTGTCCATGCCTTTGCCAGATTCGGCTGAGGTCCGTGTGTCGCAGCTCGCCAGAACGCTCGCGGGTCGGGCCGTCCTCCAGCACGTAGGCGATCGCCCTGGTCAGCCATTCCGGCTTGATGACGACGGTGTCGCGCAAACCGTCGTCATCGCCGTAGTAGACGATATGGCCCAAGTCGTGGAGGAGATCGAGAAGCACATCGATCTCTTTCGCGGCATCCTTCGCGATACCATTCTCGTGAGCGATACGCTGGAAGCGGTCGCGGTGGATTTGTGGTTCCTTTTCGGCAAGCTGGAGCGCGGCATCGCGCGCGGCAAGCCAGTCGGGAGCGATCTGCTCGCCCATCTGCGGCAGCAAGGCGGCCTCTCGTGCGATCGCCTTGATCAGTTCCCCGACACCCGTTCCACTCTTGCTATCCACCGCAAAATTCCCGCAGAGCATGTCGCCAAAACGAGATTGCAAGTCGGGATAATCGAGTTCCCCGTGGCGGGGCTGGTCGGCGTGTGTGGCGACGATCATCACCCTGGCGTCGGGAACACGCAGCTTAATGCGCTCGAGCCAACCCTTGATGTCGCCGGCCCCATGCCCTTCGCGCGGCCACCACACGAGTACGTAGAGGGAACGCCGGCTGAAGAAAAACTGGTGGGTGACGCGATAGACTTCCTGGCCGCCAAAATCCCAGGTGTTGAGCGTGATGCGGTCGCTGATTTCGGGGTCGGGATGCGGGATGCTGAGAGGTTTGAGGTTGATGCCGTGAGTGGTTGGGCGGCGCTCGACGAAGTCGTGGCCGAGCATGGCCTCGACGAGCGAGGTCTTGCCGACGTTGCCCTCGCCGACCAGCAGCAGCTTCGCTTCGTATTGGCGCACGGCGCGTTGCAGTGTGCGGAGGTAGGTAAAGAGGCTCTCAAGGCCACCCTCGATGGCGCTGATGTAGGGCTGGGGGAGGGGGTTGCCGTATAGATGGAGGCCGTCGCCCAGGTCCCAGGACTTCGACCGCTTCCAAGCTCCGACGGTTTTGATCGAGGACAGCTCGGCCAACTCGGGAGGGAGGGCGTGGAGTTGGTTGTTGGTTAGGCCCAGCTTCGAGAGATTGCGCAGGCGGCCGATCTCGGGCGGCAGAGTGGTCAGCTGATTGCCGGAGAGGTCGAGCGACTGGAGGTTGAGCAGTTGGACGATCTCGGGCGGCAGAGTGCTCAGCTGATTGCTGGAGAGGTCGAGCGACTGGAGGTTGAGCAGTTGGACGATCTCGGGCGGCAGAGTGCTCAGCTGACTGCTGGAGAGGTCGAGCGACTGGAGGTTGAGCAGTTGGACGATCTCGGGCGGCAGAGTGGTCAGCTGATTGTCGGAGAGGTCGAGCGACTGGAGGTTGAGCAGTTGGCCGATCTCGGGCGGCAGAGTGGTCAGCTGATTGCCGTAGAGGGTGAGCGACTGCAGGTTGAGCAGTTGGCCGATCTCGGGCGGCAGAGTGGTCAGCTGATTGTCGGAGAGGATGAGCGACTGGAGGTTGAGCAGTTGGCCGATCTCGGGCGGCAGAGTGGTCAGCTGATTGTCGGAGAGGGTGAGCGACTGGAGGTTGAGCAGTTGGCCGATCTCGGGCGGCAGAGTGGTCAGCTGATTGCCGTAGAGGGTGAGCGACTGGAGTTTGAGCAGTTGGCCGATCTCGGGCGGCAGAGTGGTCAGCTGAATGTCGTAGAGGGTGAGCGACTGCAGGTTGAGCAGTTGGCCGATCTCGGGCGGCAGAGTGGTCAGCTGAGTGTCGGATAGGTCGAGTTCAGTTGCGCCCGTCCGAGCCGCTTTTTTGATGGCGGCTAAGGCAGATCGCTCCCCGGTCCCTCTCAACAGGTCGAGCGCTTTGCCAATGAGACGTTTTGCCATATGTTCCGCAGCCAGGATAGCAGGGGTTGCGTTTGGCAACTCCAGTGGGCCAAGGTTAGCAGCTTCATTTGGCCCAGCGCTTAGGTCATTGGGTCATTGATCCCATTGCCTCACTGTTGTGTTCTTGCGGGTCTGTTTTTGCGGGCTTTGGCCGCGGCTTAGAGCGTAGGGCGAAGCGCAGGGCAAAGTCCCGCAAAAACTTCGCCCGCTCTTACGGCCTCCTCTTGCGTTTCGCCATCGTGCGGAGAAACGTGCGGGGAAAGCGGTATGACTCTTCGCCCGTCACGATGATGTGCGCCCGGTCCGTGATGCTCTCCAACAACGCCTGGCATCGTCGCGCGTTCGGGATCACCTTGGTCCACTCCGAGAACGGCAGCTTCGTCGTGACGCTTCAGGCCGCCTTCTCCGCGCGACCGGCGATGACTTGGAACAGGAACTCGGCCCCTCATTCCGCCAACGGCAAATTCTTGGCCTCGCAAAGGTCGGCCCCAGAGATGGATGCGCCCCGAGGGGAGGCCGCGGCAGGTTGTGGAACGTCTGGGAGCGGGAAGACGGCTGGCCGCGCCAGGGATGAGGTCACATGCAGGATGTCAGCGAGGATGAAATCGCCTCCTGGCGGGGCGGGCATGCCGGCCCTCGCGGTCTCGCGGTTGGCCGGAGCGGGCGGGCGGGACCACGGCGATCGCTGACCGGGCCGGAGGAAATGGAGCGGGAGACGGGGATTGAACCCGCGACATGCAGCTTGGGAAGCTGCCGTTCTACCACTGAACTACTCCCGCTCGGAGTTGAGGATCACCAGCTCGGCCCCAAGAACGGATATCGACGGAACCGATCTTGCGCTGGCCTCGCTCGGCAGGTCGTCGTTTCTAGCCGCCCACATGGAGCCGCGTACTTATCTTAAACCCACTGGGGGCGCGGATCAACTCAGGCGCTCCAGTCAGCGCACTCTGGGCAGCCGCCGCGGTCAGACGGTTCAGCCGCTCCAATAGCCGGTCCACCAGCCGAAGAGGAGGGCGGCGGTGGCGGCGACGATGGGGAAGGCCGCCAGGGTGAGGGCTAGGCGTTTCCAGAATACTGCTTGAAATGCGCCTAGGGCGCAACAGGCTTGGGCGAGCACGATGAGCCCGAACGTGGCGTATCCCCACTGGCCGCCCTCGATGCACCAGGGGCAGTGCGGCACACCGGCGGTGTGGATGTTGCAACTGGCCGCGGCGCCGGCCCACCAGGACTGGCAGCCGCAGCGATAGAAAAGGTCGCAGGCGTTGATGAACCAGAGAGCGGTGGCTGCCAGGCCGGCCGCCAGGGCGATCAACTTCTCGGTCCAGTTGCGGAGCGTCTTGTTCAACCTGAGGGCCCGTCTTTCCCGCGTTGGTCTCTCCTACAGCGCGTGGTCTCATCCACACCGCGGCTGCGTTTCCTACTTCACGGCTGTGTTTCCTACACCACGTTCGGGACGACGAAGGGCGAACGGTAGTCTCGTGTTAGGTGTTTGTTGGCGGCCTCGCTGTTGGTGAAGCGTTCGGTCTTGGCGTCGAACTCCAGGCGCTCGCGGGTGCGATAAGCGATGTTCGCCATGTGGCAGAGGGCGGCGGAGAGATGGCCGACCTCAATGTCGGCGTGCAGGTCGGCAGGTTTGCGCGAGCGGACGGCGTCGAGGAAGTTGGCGAAGTGCGGGCCACTGGCCCAGCGGCCCTTTTCGGTGAATTCCATGGCCGGGCCGGGCTCGTGCTCTTCGCCGAGATAGGTGCGGAAGCCGTCGAGATCGACGGTCATGTAACCCTCGCTGCCGAGGAAGATGTTGCCAATGGTGTTGGTGCCGTGCTGCATGCCGGCTTCGCCGCCGGTGTGGATGCCGCGAACTTCAAAGACGAGCTGGGCGTCGCCGTAGTCGAAGATGGCGGTTTGGGTGTTGGGGGTCTGCTGGTCGTCGTTGTAGACGAAGTGGCCGCCCGAGGAGTAGACCACCGGGGGCAGGGCGTCCTTGCCGAGGCCCCAGCGGGCGACATCCATTTCGTGAACGCCCTGGTTGCCGATGTCGCCGTTGCCGAAATCCCAGTACCAGTGCCAGTTGTAGTGGAAGCGGTTTTCCTTGAAGTCGATCTCTTGCGCCGGTCCGAGCCAAGTGTCATACTCGACGCCGCTGGGGATCGGGCTGGGGGGCAGGCTGCCGATCGACTTGCGGCGTTTGAAACACAGTCCCTTGGCCAGGTAGATGTCGCCGATGACGCCTTCGCGAAGCAGCTCGATGGCGCGGACCTTGTGCTCGACGCTGCGGCTTTGCATGCCGACCTGCACGATGCGCTTGTATTTGCGGGCGGCCTCGACCATCTTGCGGCCCTCGAAAATGTTGTGGCTGGCCGGTTTTTCGCAGTAGACGTCCTTGCCGGCCTGGCAAGCCCAGATGGTCGCCAGGGCGTGCCAGTGGTTGGGCGTGGCGATGGACACCGCATCGATCGACTTGTCGTCGTACATCTTGCGGAGGTCGGTGTATTCGGCGGGCTTGCGGCCCTGAAGCTTGAGCGTGCTCTGCGCCTGGCGCTCGAGCACGGATTGATCGATGTCGACGATGGCGGCGACTTCGGCGCCGGGATTCTTGACGAACTCGGCGATGTGAGTCCGGCCGCGGCCGCGCAGGCCGACGACGCCGATGCGAACACGGTCGTTGGCGCCTTTCACGCGCGAGTAGGAAGCGGCCGAGATGGCGGCTACGGCAGTGCCAGTTTTCTTGAAGAAACGCCGGCGATCGATCGATGTCATGCGGGTTCTCCGTGCACTATGGGCGTGAACCATGGGGCGTGAAATATGGGGGTGAAATATGGACGAATTGATCCAAGGTTAGCACGCCGGGTGGGTGGGGAAGAAGCAGCGCGGCGGGTCTGGCGAGGCGCGGGATGACGGGCCGGGGGCGGGCACTTTCCGCTTGCCCAGCGGCGGAGGCGGGTGTAAGGTCAAGTGAGTCAAGGAAGTTGAAATAGAGGGATCGGAGGTTTCCGGTACTTATGCCCACTTGGATGAAACGCGGGCTGATTGGATTGTTCTTGCTGCTGTTCGCGGCGGCCGGGGTTGTGCTGGCCCTGAGCGTCCAGCGGGCGGAAGGGTATTTCTCGCCGGTTTTCTCACCCGACGGCAAGCAGGTCTATTTCATCGCGCGCGAAACCCGGGGGCTGGTCCTGGGTTTCGGGTATGAGTTCTATTCGCCTCCGGCGCATGTGTTTCTCTGGGAAGACCGCTTCTCTCTGCGCAGGGTTCCCTCCGCGGGCGGGGCCGTGGAAACGGTGAAGAGCTGGCCTGGTTCGCCGCTGGAAGGCGAGAAAATTCGTACCTACCGGGGGCGGATTTTTAGCGTGGCGCCGACCGAGCTTCGCTGGGCCGAGGGTGAGAGGCTCGAATACAAGATCAGCCTGCGGATTCCGACGCAGCCGAGCGCCGGCCATTTCTCGGTGAGCCGGCAATGGAATAACCAGAGCGGTGAGCTGATCGAGAAAGACGAGTGGGAAGAGAGGCAGGTGATGGCTCACGGGTCGGGGGAAGCCGCGCTGTCGGGGAGCTGGGAGTTGTTCGCGGTGAAGGGCGAAGAAGGGTATCCGTGCGCGGTGGTTGCCTACGAGCAGGCGACGGCGACGATTCGCGTGCTGGTGAAGACGCCTGTCTGCGACGAGCTCTACCCCGAGGGCATCTCGGAAGCCGATGTTGCCCCGCTGAGCAGGCGCGAGGATATCGAGCGGGTGCGGAACGTTCGCGACACCCATGACAGGCTGATGCGGGAGGCGCTGGCCGAGGGGCTGGCCGAATATGAGGCCTGGCTGCGCGTCAATCGCCAGATGCAGGATCTGGGGCTCTACCCCAAGCCGCCGCAATTGACTGCGCGGCTGCTTAGCACCGGTGAGTTAGAGGAGCTGCGGAACCAGGAGGCGCTCGACCCCGTGTTTGAGATCGTCGAGATGCAGTTCAAGGTCGGCATGCTACAGGACATCATGCGGGCCATCGAAAGTCCCGGTGATGAGACGGAGAAGGCAGGGCGGTACATTGTCCACAACGACTACACCACCAGCCAGGAGTTGAACGCGTTCCTCAAGTCGGGGGGCAGGCGGTTCTTTGTCGCCTACCAGGGGGACGTTTACGAACTCAATATTTCGAAACCGTGATCCCTCGAAGCTGGGATCTTTCGAAACCGTGACCAAACCGCCCGCGGGCTGTTAGCCGATGGCGGCGCAGACGGCGTCGCCCACGTCCTCGGTCGTGCCGGGCGAGCCCGCGGGTTTGAGGTCGGCGGTTACGGGGCCGTTTTCAAGCACCGTTTGGATGGCGGCCTCGATGGCGGCGGCTTCTTCTTTCAGAGAGAAGCTGTAGTTCAGCATGGCGGCGGCGGAGCCGATCGCGGCCAGCGGGTTGGCCTTGTTCTGGCCTGCGATATCGGGCGCCGAACCGTGAACCGGTTCATAAAGACCGCGCCAGACGCCGCTGGGAAGCTGGTCGCCGATGGAGGCCGAGGGCAGCATGCCGATCGAGCCGGCCAGCACGGCGCCTTCATCGCTCAGGATATCGCCGAAGAGATTTTCAGTGACGATGACATCGAAGCGGGTGGGGGTCAAGATCAATTGCATGGCGCAGTTGTCCACCAGCACGTGGTCGAGTTCGACATCCGGGAAATCGGAGGCCATCTCGGTGATGACTTGCCGCCAGAGCTGGGAGTTTTCAAGCACATTGGCCTTGTCGACCGAGGTCAGCTTCTTGCGGCGCTTGCGGGCGAGCTGGAAAGCCATGCGCCCGACGCGCTCGATTTCTGATTGCCGGTAGACCATCGAGTTGATCGCGACCTTCTCGCCGTCTTGCTCGCTAATGCCTCTCGGCGTGCCGAAGTAGAGCCCGGCGGTCAGCTCGCGGACGATCAGCATGTCGGTGCCCCGCACGATTTCGTTCTTCAGCGGCGAGGACGGAATCAGACTCTCAAAGGCGAGGATGGGCCGCAGATTGGCGAAGACATCGAGCGCTTTGCGGAGTCGGAGCAGGCCTATCTCCGGGCGCTCGGACGGCGCGCGGTTGTCGAACTCGGGGAGTCCGACCGCGCCGAGGAGAGTAGCATCGGCTTCGAGCGCCAGCTTCTTAGTTTCCTCGGGAAAGGGTCCGCCGGTTTTGTGCATGGCGACGCCGCCTAAGAGGCCTTCGGTCAGATTCAAATCGTGATTCCACTTCGCCGCGACGTGTTGGAGGACGCGAACCGCTTCGCGGGTGACTTCCGGGCCGATGCCGTCACCGGGCAGAACGAGAATGTTGAGTTTCATGATGGATTCCTAGTTTGCCGGGCCGCCCCTCGATCGAGAGACCGGCCAGAAAGTTGTAAGTGGAAGCCGCGGGCCGGGGCTCGCGGCTGGGCCGCTTGGCGGCTTGCGAAGATCGGCGGTCAGGTGCTCGGGGAAAGAATCTCCGATTCGGCGCGCGCACCGCTCTTCGGGATCTGGAGTTGTTCGATCAGATCTACGATGTCGCCGTTGGTCAGACCCTTGCGGTTGTCGGCCAAAGCCGTGAACTCAGTATAGAGGCGGTTGATCTGATCGGAGGACGGCTCTTGATAGCCCAAGTCGATCACCCGCTGCTGCAAGGCATGACGGCCGCTGTGTTTTCCCAGGACCAGACTCGCCGCCGGCACGCCGACCATCGCGGGTTTCATGATTTCGTAGCAGAGCGGATTCTTGAGATAGCCGTCTTGATGAATGCCTGCCTCGTGGGCGAAGGCGTTGGCTCCGACAATGGCCTTGTTCGGCTGCGGGCCGAAGGAGATCAGGCTCGCAAGCAACTGGCTGGCCGGGTAGAGCATCTCGCCGCGGACGCCCGTTTCGTAGGGCAACTGGTCCGAGCGCAGCTTCAGGATCATCACCGCCTCCTCGAGCGAGCAGTTGCCGGCGCGCTCGCCGATGCCGTTGATCGTGCATTCGATTTGGCGAGCGCCGGCTTGCACCGCCGCGATGGCGTTGGCCGTGGCCATGCCCAGGTCGTCATGGGTGTGAACACTCACGATCGCCCTCTCACCCACTTCGTCGACAATGGCGGCGATCATCTTGGCGTATTCATCGGGCACCATGAAGCCGACCGTATCAGGGATGTTGATGGTCGTCGCTCCGGCGTCCACCGTCGCCTTGGAGATCTTGCGCAGATAGCCGATATTGGTGCGGGTGGCGTCCTCGGCGGAGAACTCAACGTCATCGACATGGCGTTTCGCCTGCTCGACGCCCTTGATGGCGCTTTCGAGTACTTCGTCCTCTGTTTTGCGGAGCTTGTATTTGAGATGGATCTCGCTGGTGGCGATGAAGCAATGCAGACGAGGCGCCTTGGCGCCATCGAGCGCCTTGAGGGCACGGTCGATGTCTTTGGGAACCGTGCGCGCCAGCGCGGCGACACGCGTTGCGGGAAACTCCCGGCTGACGGCCCGCACCGCTTCATAGTCGCCGTCGGAGGCAATCGGGAAACCCGATTCAAGAAGGTCCACGCCCAGATCGACGAGCACGCGCGCCATTTTCAGCTTCTCGGGCGTCGTCATGCTGCAACCGGGCGACTGTTCGCCGTCGCGAAGCGTGGTGTCGAAAATATAGACTCGTTCGGACATGGTGTGCTCCAGTTCTTCTCAGTAAACCAGAGTTCTCAATCATAATGCAAATTTATAATATTATGGAACGCTATTTGAATACCTGATACGATAGGAGTTATTTATCTTGTCCGGAAAGATCGATTGTCACTGGGAGAGTTCTGATTCGAGACGATTCGCGATGGACCTTCAGCAATTACACACATTTAAGACCGTGGTCGATGAGGGCGGGTTTTCGGCCGCCGGACAGAAGCTGTTTCGCAGCCAGCCGGCGGTTTCTCTGGCGCTCAAAAGGCTGGAGGAGGATCTGGGCGACAAGCTGATCGACCGCTCGTCGAAGCAGCTGGTTCTTACCGACGTCGGCCGGGCTGTCTACGAGTATGCGCGGCGCATCGAGGGGCTTGAGGCGGATTTGCGAAATACGATCGCCGGACTGCATGACAAGCGATCGGGGCATCTGACGATCGGAGCGAACGAGTCGACGGCGCTCTATTTGCTGCGCTACATCGAGGAGTATCGGAAGCGCTATCCGGGAGTGAACGTCGAGATTCGGCGCAATCTCTCGAGCCGCGTTCCCGAGGCGCTGCTGTTGGGTTCTCTGGACTTGGGAGCAATCAGCTACGATCCCGGGGATCCGAATCTGCGGGCGGACGTGATTTACAACGATCGTCTGGCCTTCGTGGTTTCCCCGCGGCACCGGCTGGCCGGGAGCAAGCGGGCGAGCATCGCCGACTTGGGGATGGAGTCGTTCATTGCCCACAATGTCGTTTCTCCGTACCGCAAGAATGTCGTCGACGCCTTTCGCAAGCACGATGTGCCGCTGCGGATGACGATTGAGATGCCAACGGTCGAAACGATCCGCAAGCTAGTGCAGGCCAATCTTGGGGTGGCGTTCCTGCCGAAGATGTGCGTGGAAGATGAGATCCAGGCCGGCATGCTGGTCGAGGTTGCGGTGGAAGAAGTGAAGCTGGAGCGCAAGGTGCGGCTGGTCTATTCAGCGAAGCGGCGGCTCTCGTACGCGGCGCGGGCGTTCTTGGACGTGGTTCACACCGCCGGCGAGGTTTGAGCGGGGGTGGCGATAGGGCGTTTGCTGGGGCCACAGGACGACTCTCCAGGCGGTTTTGTCAAGTTCACGGCGGTGGGCGAGAATGCCAGGCATCGCGCCGAGCGCCGCGGCTCACTTGGCGCGGTGGGGCGTTAACTCGTCCCAGAAGCGGTCGAGCTGCGCTTTGACTTGCCGCGCCAAGGCCGGTGGCTGCCGCGCCTCGCCGAAGAACCGCAATTCGGCCTCGGTCATCCCGGCGGTGGCGCCGGTTTCCTTGACCGCCCACTGTCGATAGCTGAGCACGGCTTCAGCGAAGAGGGCGCCGCGCTCGGCATCGCTCGCCGCCGAGGCGAAGACGCCGCGATAGAGCGGGGGGAACTCCGCGTGAACAACCTCGGTGCGGCGCGCGGTGGCGCGATTGAGCGAGATCCTCGGGTTGGGTTCCCCCACGGCGCCGGCTGTCTTGGCGGCCGCCCATTGCTGCTGTTGAGCGTAAAGACAGCGCAGCAAACTCTGCGGCGCCGGCCCTTTGACCGGATCACCGGCGAAGGACGGCGTGCCGTAGAGGAACCAGAATAGCGACAGCAGGCGCTCAATCAGCGCATCGCGAACTTGGTGCGCCCGGTCAGCGCCGATACGGTCTCGCGCCCAGCGGCGGTAGCCGGCCTCGGCCGGGGAGCCGGGCAAGCCCGAGGCTACGCCGAGCGAGTCATGGCGGATGGACGTCATGGCGAAGAATCGAGCTAAGCCCGCGTCTTCGCCGGCTTTACGATAGCGCTCAAAGATGAGCCGATAGGTCGTGGCCACGTACTCGCTCCAGTCCTGAGGGCCGGTCCTATCCTTGACTTCGCCCTGCTCATAAAATTCTTCGTAATCGGAGGCGTCGTTCGACATTCTCGGCCAGCGATCTCCGGCTTCGTGCGGATCGGTATGCGATGCTTCTTTCGCCAAGGCGATCGACTCATGGACGACGTAATGGAACCAGGCTCCGCGACAGGGCCGCATCACATAGAGCGGATGCAACTCATAGTGCTCGTGGTCGGGCGAGCCGAAGTCCCACGTGTCGTCGTACACATAGGAGCCGAGCATCCATACATGAGCGCCCTCGGGAACGCTTGTGGCGTCGGCCTGGAGACCATCGGCGACGCGCTCGCGACTCAGCGACCGGCAGGCTTCCACGTGCAGGCCACCATGCTTGATCCGGTTCTTCTCATTCGGCAATCGGAAACCCTCATCGGAGTCATAGAAGCGATCGAGCTTGATGTTCCAGACCCAGTCGGGGTCGCCGGCGGGCCCGTGCTTCGCTTTGGTCACAACGCCTTCAGCCACTTGATAAGGCCACTTGCGATCGTAGCGGCGGAACACCAGAAACGGGTCGTCGCCCTTGTGGGCCTTCTTGGGATTGTGGTCAATCTTTTCCAGCTTCGACGTCAAGAGGGGATGACGGGAACGAAAGTCTCCCCACACGTCAAGAAAGGGCCGGCCGACGTGAATGCGCACTTGCTTGTCGTGCCCCGGTTGCGAGGCGCTGAAGTGTCTGCCGACATCAATGCCGGCTTGGGTGAATACGCGCAGGATGTCTTCGCCGGTCTTTTCCGGATCGAGACACATGCGAGGGCCTTCGAAAGCGAATGTGCCGTCCGGGTTGACGCCGATCGACGCGGGCTCCTCAAATTGCGGTCCCGAGCGAGCCTCCAGCCGCACGCTCAGCAGCTCGGGATGCAACTCCGAATCAAGGAATGGAATCACCTTACCCGAAACTTTCCATATCTGATCGAAGAACCGGAACGAACCCAGCGGTACCTCGGTCAGGCTCGAGGTCGCCCTCACGTTCATGCGGAAATGTTTCGTGCGCAGGCATCCCCCGGACTGATCACGGCGTCTGATTTCAAGCAACACGTCGGCGCCTTGCAGGTCCGACACCGGGAGGGTGAGTCGAAACTCACCCCGGTGGGGCAATTTGTCAAAGTCCTTTTCGTCCCGGATCTCGCAGGGTGATCCGGGCCTTTGGAGCAGCAGCTTGACCACGTAACCGCCCGCCGAAAGTTGGCTGTCTTTGGTCTTGGAGAGTCGATAGGTAAAGCGAATCGTCGGCACCACTACCTCCCGCGAATCCTAGCCCGCATCTCTCACCCCCTGGCGACCGAACACGCGAGGGTTGCTATTTCCCGAGAACAGTACCGCCCCCGGCGTTCGTCCGAGCGGCGGCGCCTCGCCATTTCGTGGCCAATGCGTCGAAGGCGGCCCAGGTCGCCAAGAAGGCGAGGCACTCGAACGTAAAACTGTGGAACTTGTAGAACAACTCCGCGACCACCATGGCCGCGCCGACGCTGGGAAGCTGTTGCCGGACGAAGGATTGTCGTCCCAGTGTGCGAATCAACGTATACATCGGTTTTCTCCTCTGCATTGGCCAAACTTGCCGGCACCGGTGAAGGGCGCTTTCTCGAATGCAACACCGGCGAACACTCGCCCAATTCGGAAGCTCATGCGCCCTCTCCCCACATCGCCGCGTGTTCGGCCTGGCGGCGGAACTGCTTCGGGTCGTAGAACTTTTCGTAGTACTCGATCTCAAGGTGTGAAAATTGCACCCAGACACCGGGCAGGTGAAAAGCGTCGACATGGGCGGGGAAGCGTCCGTAGGTGTCGTAGATGTAGTTACAGATGTCCTTGAGATACTGGATCGCCTTGGGTGAGTAGGGCTCGGCGTTGTCGAGGAATTCCTTGGCCCGCTCAGGCGAGTTGTAGGACATGGCGAAGATTTCCTTCTCGCCGTATGCGCCCTCGGCGCCGTATTTTTCCTCGAGCATGCGGTCCACCATCTCGTCCATCGAGCTGACGTAGGGCGGGCAGAGCGCCTCCAAGACTCCGTCGATACCGACGGGGTTGGGCAGGGGGGCCGGAACCGGCGGCCAAGTCCTCCACTTCTTCTTGGGCTCGTGCATGCGGAAGCCGAGGCCGAGCATGCCTTTCGCCTCGTCGCGTTCGAAAATATAGGGCGGAAAGATCGAGGCGTGGATCCAGGCGCCCAGTCCCATGGCCTGACCCAGGAGCATGAGGTTTTGCAGATGCAGAACCGCTTCATAGTCGAGCCGCCAGGCGTGGCCGATCCCGAGAGGGGCGACGATGTCGGGATTGGTGAACCCGCTGCGAGCCCACTCGATGCCGCCTGCCGGCTGATAGGGAATCTTTCTGCCCAAGAGGCCCAGGCCCGAGGCGACCCATGCCCCGAACTCGGTTAGGCTCTTGGGACGGAACTTCCGCCAGTCATCGACAAACGTCGGCCGCTCGCCGTCGGGCTCCGAGAGCAGGTTGAGCATGATGTTGAGCATGCCGCGGGTGCAGTCGACGATGGGCATCAGCAGCGTCGTGCCCGGGACGTTGGAGAGCTGCTTATTCCAGACATGGTAGTAGGGGAAACGGCGGGGAACTCGAGCCGCTCCGGGTAGAGATGAACCTTGACGGCCGTGGCGGCCGCGATCCAATCGGCGGCGGTCCAATCTTGCCGATTGGGAGGGAAGTCTTCGAGCACGGCGAGGCCGGCGCGTCCTTTGAGACTTTTGAGCAACCAGACGCCTTCGTCGTTGATCATGAAAAACGAAGTGGCCTGGGCGTTGTCGGGGCTGCTCGCGGCGCGGCCGAGCACGTTGATGAACGGGGTTCCGAGTTCTTTTCCGCCGCCGGCGGTGCGCAATGGCCCGTCATGCTGAGTCACGCCGGTGATGCCGGTCGAGACGATGAGCAGGGCCTCTTCGAGCTTGCTCAGCGGCTCGGGCTGGTTGGCGCTTTGGTGGCTGAGACCGGCAGCGTCAATGGAGACGCCGCGAGCCACCCGCCGGGTCCTGCGCTCGGTGATCGCCGAGAGCAGCGGATAGCTGAAAAGCTGCTTGAGGCCCGGGTGAGTATGACCGTCAGGTGAGGGCACCGGCCGGGCGCCGGCATCGCCGTCGCTCATTGGGCCCCCCCCGCGCCGGCGCCGACCGCGATGGTGTGACGCCGGGGTTGATTGAACACGTTGAGTTGGGCGACGAGATCGGGAAAGATGTCGGTGGCCGCGTTTTCACCGATGAAGAAATCCATATGCGCGTAGGTGGGATAGGTGATCATCTGGTAGAGCGTCGCATCGTTGCGGGCGCACAACGTGCGCAGAGTCTGTCGCGATCCCTCTGGCAGAAACAGGTGATTCTGGGCGCCGTGAATGAGCGTGATCGGGATGGCCAACCGCTCGACGTGCGGCAGGTAGACGTCCTTGCCCTCGGCGTTGAGGATCTTGCCCTTCCTGACCAGCATCGCTATATGCTGGAACGAGGCAAGATTGGCCTCGCCGAAGACCTCCTGCATCGCCGCGTGCGTGGCCGCGTTGAGGTTATCGTGCTTGTAGACCTCGCCGTAGAGGAGCTGGATGCGCCGTTCGGTCGGGCTCTTGAAACGACCGCGTGTCGGGTAGATGTTGAGCACCGCGTCGGTGAGACGATCGAGCCAATTGGAGCTGTCGAAATCGGTGGTCAACGTATCGACTCCCAGCGCTGAGAGCACCGAAGCAATCCGGGTCCCGGCGCGGAACTCATTGAGGGGAGGCGATAGCGGATAGAACGCCAGTTGCGAGCAAATCGCCGAGCGAATCTTGCCCTCGAGCTTGCCGGCCAACATGCTCATGATGAAGGTCATCGAGCCGACGCAGTGGACGAGCATTTGCACGTCGCCGGCCCCGGTTTCCGCCAAAACTTTGTCGACAGCCGCCGGGTAGTCCTTCGTAGCGATGTCGTCGAGAGTGAATTGCGTCGTAGCCGAGGCTAACTCCGGGGAGGCGCGATAATCCAGCAGCCATACGTCGTAGCCATGTGCGTAGAGAAACTCCGGCAGGTTGGTTTCGATCGTGTCGATGCTGAACGCCAGACTGCTGGTTCCGAAGCCGGGCGAGAGTATGACCGGGCCCTTGCCGCCTCCCCGGTAGCGCGTGAGCTTGAGCGTGACGCCGTCTTCAGTCTGAAACAAGTGAAGCTCGGGAGCCGCCATGCGCAAAGGGCGTTTGACACGCGGCAGCGGATGGGAATCGAAGGCGCTCTTTTTGGCCAAGACCCCGCCGTAGACCTCGAACAGTTGCCGGTTGAAGAAATTGCCGAAGTCGACGACGGCCTTGAGACGCTCGGCGTCGTCCTTGGCGTAGGTGACCTGCATCGTCGTCATCTGGATCATGAAATCCTGGGGCTTGATATCGAGAATTCCCTTGCCTATCACCGGGCTATCCGTGCCGTCGCCGTCGAAGACCGTGATGTAGAGCGTGGTCGTGTCTTTCCACAGGTCCGGACCCGGGTCGTTGCGCACGACCTTAAATCCGTAGAAAAAGAAGGTGCGGCCCTGCTCGGAGGTCATCTTCATGCTGTATTTCATCAGCCGAGTGTCGGGGTGCTCGGGATCTTCAATGAGCAGTTGGAACACTCCCTGCGTGACGGTCAACGGCTCGGGCGAGAGAGCCGGCGCGACGACAGTGCCGATGGCGCGGGCTTGATGCTCCGGTTCCTGGATCATCGCTTCGAGGTTGTCGGAGATGATGGTCAGAATGAACTGGAACGGAGAATCGTCGGCCTGGCCGCGCCGAAAAGCGGCCTCGAAGTCGGATGTCTCTTCGGTGGACAGGAAGCCCTTCATCGTCTCGGTGAAGCGAATGCCGAGGGTGTGCAGCCGGGGTGGCTCCGGGGGTGCCTCGGAGGGCAGCGAGTAGTTGATCGTCCATGCGCGGTCCTCGGCGATCAGGGCGCAGCAACGCTCAGTAAGGGCCGAGATCGTGAGCAGAGGGTTGACGCCGAGAGCGCGAGGGACGACCGAGCCATCCGAGACATAGAGGTTCTCGTAGACGGCGTCGCCCTGCTCGCCGAGGAAGACCTGCCCCCTATGGTTGACAACTCCTCGAGCGGCGTCTTCGGCCATCCCGCAGCCGCCCAGCGGGTGAACCGTCGTCAGATTGTGATCGGTCGACTCCGACCAAGCCGGATTTCGAACATAGGTTCCGCCCAAGGGCTTGGTGGCCTGGTGAAGCCTCTCGCTGATAGTGGTGAAGATTTGCTGTTCGCCGACGCCGGGCCAGTTGATTCTGAGACGATCGTCCTCGAGCTTCATCTCTCCTTGCGCATCGTCGTGGGCCATGACGAGATACGTCTGGGTGTTGTCGATCGCGCCGTGATAGGGGCCTTGCACAAGGCTTTCTAGCTCACGCAAGCTCTCTTGGACGGAATCGCCCAAGTCGGTGTCTTTGCCGAAGAGTTTCGCCGCGCTCGACAGACCGAGCGGCAACAGGTCGGCGAAACCGCCGGCGAGGGAGCCCTCCTCAATGATCAGACCGTCCTCGAGCGCGCCCGACTCGCGTGAGTCGATGACGCCGGTGATTGTCGGGCCGACCGCCTCGCGACCCTCGGGTGGGCGGTGTCCGTGGCCGACGCCGTTGATCTCGCGGTCGCTGTTGTAAGAGAAAGCGAGAAAATCGCCGTTGCCTGTGAAACCCTTGCCGACTCGCTTCGACAGCGCCAGGCCAGCGCCGCCGGAGCGAAGCAGAATCTCGGTCGAACCCAGCGAGCCCGCCGCCAAGATCACGAGATCGGCCCGGATCGTCATCGTCGGCGCCTTGAAGCCCTCGCGGCCCGAATCAAGAAGCTGATAATGGATCACCCAACTCGCATTCTCCCGCTCAAGACGGCGGACATCAATTTGTGTGAATATCTGGGCGCCGTGATTGACCGCGTCGGGCAAGTAGTTCATCATCAGCGTGTTTTTGGCTGAGTAATTGCATCCGGTGAGGCAGTCTCCGCAGCGCGTGCAGGCGTGCTGCTCCACGCCGACGTGGTTGGTGCCGTCCACGAAATTGACGTTAATCGGGGGTCGATAGAACTTTCCTTCCAGCACGCTCGCCGAGTCTTTGAGCGCTTGCAGTTTCTCGAGTGGCTCGTAATCATCATCTTGATAGGGCGTGGCCTTGAGCATTTCGAGCGCCCGCTCCGCTCCTTCCCTGAGCTTCGTGCCGATATCGTCGCGCAAGGCTTGGGGCCAACTCGAGTGGTCGATGGCGCGCGGGTCGGCTGCGAGGCTGACGTTGGCGTTTACCAGCGAAGTGCCGCCGAGACCGCATCCCTTCAAGACGTTGATATGGTCGTTCATGCGCATGTCATAGAGGCTGGAGCGAGATCCCAGGTGAGCCTTCGGTGTGTCGATTTGGGTTTCCGCGAGAACCTTCGAACTCGTGTCGGGAAACTCGCCGGGAATGAACTCTCGGCCCTTCTCGATCAGGCAAACTTGCTGGCCCGCGCGCGCGAGCCGGGAGGCGGCGATCGCGCCTCCGTATCCGGAGCCGATCACGACTACGTCGTAGCGGGGTTGGATCTCTTCGATGGGGGATGACAGACGATGCATGAATCACCTCGGCTCGCTGCTTGAGAAATCAGGCGAAATAGGATGCTAGGCAATGAGTATGCGTGCTGTTTTCGTAAATATCAACAGTTGTTTTCAAATAAGTGCAAATACCGTTCCGCCGGTGGGCGCCAGGGATCGATCATACGCTCACAGACATTGATTGAGTGGGCTGAACGGCGCTCCGGCCGTCGCTGCCCGATGCGAAACTTTCTTGGAGGCGAAAGCTGTTGATCCTCGCCCAGGCAACGCTACCCGCTGGGCAGCGGGCGCTTCAACAAGTCTTCGTCTTGAAACATGCTCCAGACGCTGAGGACTTTGAGGCGTTCCGTCTCGTAGCTGTCGATCAAGAATTGGTAGCGCATGTAATCCATCCTTCGCGTTCGCCGCACTTCTTCTTGCGCTTGCTTCGTGAGCTTGCTTTGGGGCTTGTCAGGTGACAGTTACTGACAATTTCACGTCGTCTTCCGCGGGGCTCTCGGATCCGCCGCCCGATCCCCTGTCCGCTGCATTCACTTTCGTTTCCGCCGCCCTGAGACGATCTTCAAGGTCATTATTGCGGCTTTCAAGCTCGGAGATGCGATCGCGAAGCTGTTGGACGGCGGGCTCAAACTCTTCCGGCGTGAATCGTGGCTGGATATGCTGCGTACAGTTCACATCCCAAGCCTTGAGGTGGAAGACCAGAACACGCTCCGGCCGCGCTTGGTAATCGCTGCCGGATACTCGCGAGAGAAGCGCGGGATCGTCTTCGACAAACTCCGCCGTGCCCCAGATTTTGATCCGATGCCGGTTGGGGTAGTCCATCAAGAAGATGAAAGCCTTGTTGTTCTCGGTCAGGTTTCCCAGCGAGATGTATTGGGCGTTG
Source organism: Bryobacterales bacterium (assembly GCA_965238045.1). Taxonomy (GTDB): domain Bacteria; phylum Acidobacteriota; class Terriglobia; order Bryobacterales; family UBA6623; genus CBDEGU01. The sequence continues at coordinate 621,913 of CBDEGU010000011.1, forward strand.
CCAGTGTAATCGGCAATCGCCAGCGTGCGCCCGTCGAGTACCTTCAGAAAGCCCTTCGGTCCGCCACGATGCTGAATGTAGGGCTGACCGCCGGGGGCGGCGGTGCCAAGATAGAAAGAGTCGCGCTCGGCGATGAACCCCGCGAGCTTGGGCGTCACGATGTCGTTCCAGCCGCCGCGCTGCTCCATCTTGGCGTAGGCTGTACGCGAACCTCTCTGTTGCTGGGCGGCTTTGACGGCATCTGTAAAGGCAATGTCACTGATTGGGTGGTCCATGTGGTTCACTCCTTCAGCGGGCCGCCGCGTCGCGAGCGGCGGCCCGCTGAACTGAGGGTTCATTCAAGCGACGGCAACCCGATCGTCTTGCCGCGCGACGTTCCTGTCGAGGAAATCGCGCATCAAATCGGCAATCGCCGCGCCGTCTTCTTCCAGGGCGAAGTGCCCGGTGTCGAGCAGGTGGAACTCGACGTTCTTCAGATCGCGCTTGTAGGGCTGGGCGCCCTCGGCGGGGAAGATGTAGTCATTCTTTCCCCAAGCGATCAGCGTCGGGGGCTGGTAGCGGCGAAAGTAGGCCTGCCACTCCGGGTAGAGCGGCGGATTGGTTCCGTAGCTGTAGAACAGCTCGAGTTGTATTTCCTTGTTCCCTGGACGCTCGAGCAAGAACTGGTCGTTGAACCAGTTGTCGGGCGCGATGGTCTCGGCGTTCCGAACGCCGTGGGTGTACTGCCACTTCGTCGCCTCAATCGTTAACAGAGAGTTCCGAAGGACCTTGGCGTTCTCAGGCGTCTTGTCCTTCCAGTAGGCCCGAATCGGATTCCAAAATTCCAGAAGACCCTCGTCGTAGGCGTTGCCGTTCTGGACGATCAGGGATTCCACGCGCTCGGGATGGCTGGCGGCGAGCCGATAACCGACCGGCGCACCGTAGTCCATTAAGTAGAGGCTGTAGCTCTTGATCCCGCGCTTCTCGACGAACTTTTCCATGACGCGCGCGATGTTGTCGAACGAGTATTCGAACTCGCCGAGACCTGGCATCGAACTAGCCCCGAACCCGGGAAAATCCGGCGCAACGAGATGAAATCGGTCCGACAACCTCGGGATCAGGTTGCGGAACATGTGGGAGGACGTGGGAAAGCCGTGCAGCAGCAAGACGGTTGGAGCGTCCGGCGAGCCGGCTTCCCTGTAGAAAATGTCCGATCCGTCGATTTCTTCGGATCGGTACATCGTCCGGCTTTCGTGGGCGCTTACTGTTTGTGACATTGTTTCTATCTCCTTTGATTGGATTCGATTCGGAGCCGATTGGCTGATTTCCCTGTGTAACTATACACGCGGCTGTCCAAACTCTATGAAATTAACTATATGATTGATTCTATTGAATTTACATGATGTTACGACGTTCCGCTGGCGGAACGAAATTCCGTCATAATACCGATTTCTCGTTGACAGGTGACGAAATCTCGTATCTAATGGGTGCAGGCTATGACGCCGGCTGAAGCTCAGGGCAAGGAGAGAGGAATCGAGGCTCGGCCTCTCAATTTAGAGCTGCTGCAGTCGATCTCTCTAGCGGTGGCGGAAGCTCGCGATGTGGAGAGCGTGCTGCGGATGATCGTGACCGGACTGGCCGACAAGGCGTCGTGTACGCTGGCCCGCATCTGGCTCACCGGTCCTGGTGACATTTGCGAACGCTGCACCCTACGGACTGAGTGCCCGGATCAAGAACGGTGTTTACACCTCAAAGCGAGCATGGGACGGCCGGCGAACCCGCTCAGCGGCCATGGGTGGTATCGAATGGACGGCGATTTCCAGCGCTTTCCGTTGGGCATCCGAATCATTGGACGCATCGGCGCGAGCGGACAATCGGAACACCTGCTGGACACGGCCGGCGACAGCGAGTGGATTGGACGCGATGACTGGCTGCATAGAGAGGGAGTTCGGTCGTTTGTCGGTCACCCACTGCGTTTTCGAGAGGAGATTCTCGGAGTTTTGGGAGTGTTCACGCGGGAGCAGTTGGGTCCGGAAGAAGCGGCTTGGCTGCGTCTGTTCGCGGATCACGCGGCCGTCGCGATCGCAAACGCCCGAGCTTTCGAAGAGATCGAGCAGCTTCACCGCCGGCTGGAACTCGAGAATGAATACCTTCGAGAAGAGGTCAAAGTCGCACACGGCTTTGGAGATATCGTCGGCAAAAGCTCGGCGCTGCGGAAAGTTTTGGATCAGGTCGGTCTCGTGGGACCCGCCGATACGACTGCCTTGATCCGCGGCGAATCGGGCACGGGGAAGGAACTCATCGCGCGGGCGATTCACGAACGCAGCCGCAGAAAGGACCGCCCGATGGTCACGGTGAATTGCGGTTCCGTTTCGCGGAAGCTGTTTGAAAGCGAGTTCTTCGGCCACGTCAAGGGAGCGTTTACCGGGGCCGTGCGGGACCGCATGGGCCGCTTTCAGCTCGCCGACCGGGGGACACTGTTTCTGGACGAAGTCGGCGAGATCCCATTGGATCTGCAAAGCAAGCTGTTACGCGTGCTGCAAGAAGGGATCTTCGAACGCGTCGGAGAGGAGCGCTCGCGCAAGGTCGACGTAAGGATTATCGCGGCGACCAACCGAAACCTGGAACGAGAGGTCGAAGCCGGACGGTTTCGGGAGGACCTCTACTACCGGCTCAGTGTGTTCCCGATCAACGTCGCTCCTCTCCGCGCGAGAGTGGATGACGTGCCGATGCTGGCCGAGCACTTCCTTGGGGAAGCCTGCCGGAGGTTGGGTGTGCCGCCGCAGAAGCTCAAGCAACGGCACGTCGAAACCCTGCGGCGCTACAACTGGCCGGGCAATGTCCGGGAGCTCCAGAACATTGTTGAGAGGGCGGTCATTCGGGCGCAGGCCGGCCCCCTGGAGTTTGACTTACCCGGGGATGCAAGCAGTAATCAACTGGTGTCCGGGCAAGCGGCGTCCGGGCAAGCGGTCAAGTCTAAGAGCCACGCCGGGGAGGTCCTGAATTACAGCGCGCTCAAGCAACGGGAGCGTGAAAATCTGCTGGCCGCGCTGGAAGCGACTCATTGGCGGATCTCCGGGCCGTCCGGCGCCGCGAAGCTGCTGGGACTCAGGCCCACTACGCTGGCCTCCAAGATCAAGGTGCTGGGATTGCGTGAGGAATAAGACGGATTGGCCCGTGCCCGCGGCGGCAATCGGGCATTGTCAAGTTGACAACGCGAAGGCAGTTATGGAGTGGACCCCTGAGGCGAGGCCAAGAAATCAGGACCCCGCCGCAGGCGAGGCCTTAGCTTTCCACCCTGGCTTTTCGATCCGCAACCGCCGTCCAAACTGCCGTTCGAGTCGCCTCACAAACGCTTCCTTTCCAAGAGGCAAGCCCGCATAAGTTGCCCCACGAACCGCGCGACAACTCGACTCGGCCAACGAACGCCCACCCACGTCCGCCCAGCGTTCGTGGCCGGCTTTTGGCCGCCCCAGGGTTCTTCGGGATTCTTCCAAGTCCAGCAAGCCCGCGCTATCTCGACCTTGCGCGTGCGCAACAGCGCTCGACCACTGATACGCCGGCGCATCTCCCCCCGTCCCGCCCGCACCGGATGCAAGTCCGCATAGGCCCGTGCCGTCCTCAGATGGTCCCGATCCAGTGCGCAGGAGAAAAACCGCCCTTGCCAAAGATGTCCGCTGCGCGGGTATTGCCGATGGAACCGCTGCGCCCACCGCGAGTGACAGCGTTGCAGGCCGCGCGCAAAGGCGTCTGGGCGCTCTGGTACCCCCGCCAAATGAACGTGATGCGTCATCAGGCACCAGCCAAGCAGCCCGATTCGGCAGCGGGCGCTGTCCTGGGCCAGCGCCACCAGATACTGCCGCCGGTCTTCGCCGGCCACGAAGATGTATTGTCGATTATTGCCCCGTTTGGTACTGTGATGCGGAACGCCCACCGCGACCACACGGGCCTCCCTCGGCATGAGTGCAGCCCCATGATCACACGCTGCAATCGGAATTCGGGCTTTGTCCCTGATTGACCAAATCGTCCAGAGTTTCATGTGGAAGCCTAAGCGCGAATCACCGGCGCGGGCGGCGCTTATGACGGCAGCGGGAGCGGTTATGTGATGGGTAGAGACGCCTACGGCAAGAGCTGGGGCGCTGCTTACGAGGCGTCCCGCTTAAAATAGAGTTTCAGAGCGGTCTTGCCCAGGATCCATTCCTTGTCTTCGGTGGTGAAGAAGGGGATGGTCTCTTTCAATATCAACAACTCGTGGAAGTTGGTAAAGACCATGCGTTGCGGCCCGAAGCGGTCATACACTTTGCGCAGGTAGGGCCACATGTCACGGCAGGGGATGCGCTGCTTCGACGTATTGCCCAAGTAGGTGCGGATGTAGACGTTGGGGAAACGCTCCAGCGCGAGGATTTGGTCGATACCTTCGCTGTCGGGCCGAGTGATGTCCATCATGGCGAAGTGATCAACGACAAGGTTGACGCCGGGAAAACGCTCCGCCATGTCCGCCAGTTGACGGAGTTGGTGCGGCGCGAGAAAGATGTTGAAGACTGCGCCGAGTTCCTCGGCTTTCTTCCAGAGCGGATAGCAAACGGGGTCATTCAGCCACACAACGTCGCGGTTGTAGATCGGGCTGAGGCGCATCCCGACCAGGTGCTCCTCCGTGATGGCGCGCTCAAGCCGTGATGGGTTTTCCGGATCGTTGGGCCGGTACAGGCGGTGGCCGACGAGCAGGCCGATGGCCGCGAACTTGTCGGGGTATGTCTTGACACAGTGGGTGGCGTAGGAGTTGTCGTTGCCGTAATAGCAGACGTGAATGATGACGGTCTTGTCGACGCCATTTCGGCGCATCAGCTCAAGGATGCTTTCGGCTGAGTATTCATGCTTCGGCAGCGTTCTGCAGACAGAGCGCTCGGGGCGAATCGGGAACTGCGGGTCGTCGAGGACCCAGGCGTGCTCACCCCCGTTCACGATCGTGTAAGGAGAGGGCTTGAACTGTGCGGGGGCGGTACGGGCCGCGCTGAGCGCCGCCGCTGCTGTCAGTGTGGATAAGCAAGTTCGCCGCGTCATCATCGTGTCGCTCCGTCTGGCCCGTGAATTCTCTTAGATGGCAGCCTGTGTGTTTTCCGGGCTCGATGATCTTCCTCGGTTGCGTGGCTGAAGAGTGCCATCGGGAATTTCCGATCTGGACTCCGGCTCGGTTATGCTACACCCTTGCGGCTGGGAACGCAAGCAATTTCCGCCTCGCAACGCCCGCTCCAACCCGATGGACGCATTCCGAAGGCCCGATTTGAGGAGTTGAGGGAGAGTCACCTTAATTCTTGTCCTTCGAGCGCACTGCCAGCACGGGGTCACAATCTCCGACCTAGCACCTCACTCGTGCCGCGGGGCTGCGATGGGGTTCACGCGCGTCGCTCGCCACACCGGCAGCAGGCTCGCCAGCAGCGCCACCGCGGCGAAACCCTCTTCGCCGCCGTCGGTTGCACGAACTGTCACATTCCCGTCCTGATGACCGGACGCGACACCAACCCGGTCTTCGACCGCCGCCCGGTAGCGCTCTATTCCGACCTGCTGCTGCACGACGTAGCCACCGGAGACGGCATCCCGCAAGCCGCCGCCCTGGCAAACGAGATCCGCACGCCCGCGCTCTGGGGATTGCGCTTCCGCCGCCCCTTCCTCCACGACGGCTCCGCCGCCACCCCGCTCGAGGCCATCCTCCGCCACGGCAACGAAGCCCAAACCGCCACCACCAACTACCGCGAACTCCCAACCCCCGACCAAGACGCCCTGCTAGCCTTTCTCGATTCGCTCTAGCCCGCCCGACCTTGCCCGTTTCCCTCGCCCGACGCCCGCGCCTCGTGGGGTGGCCGTCCAGCCAAGCAGCTCACCCCAGGTCTGCGGTAAACGCTAGCCGACTTAGGGAGGATTTGGCGCCTCCATCTGGTCTTTGGCTTCCGGGACGTGAACGCATCAGTAGCATGACCCTGCTGCTCTTTGGCAAAGTGCCGGTTACAATATTGGCTTGGCACCAAGCAGGAGAGAGCAGCCGTCGGTTTCGCAGAACGCCGGTCAGTTCGCCACGACCCGCTGGAGCATGGTGGTCGAAGCCGGGCGACCTTCATCGCCCGAAGCGGCAGAGGCTCTGGCGACCCTGTGTGGAATCTATTGGTTTCCGCTCTACGCGTATGTGCGACGGCAGGGACATTCGGCCGAAGACGCCCAGGATCTGACACAGGAGTTCTTCGTTCACCTGTTAGAAAAACAAACACTCAAAGTCGCCAACCGTGAGCGGGGTCGCTTTCGGTCTTTCTTGTTGGCGTCCATGAAGAACTTCCTGGCCAATGAGTGGCGTCGAGGCGCCGCGCAAAAGCGGGGCGGCGAGCGATCGGTGATCTCGCTGAATTTCGACGACGGCGAGAACCGTTACCGGCTTGAGCCATCGCATGATGCAACGCCCGAAAGAATCTTTGAACGTCAATGGGCGTTGACGCTGCTGGAACAAGCGCTGACGAAGCTCCGCGCTGAGTTTGACGCGACTGGAAAAATCGAACTCTTCGGCCGCCTGGAGATGTTCCTCGGCGGGCAAAAGTCGATCGTTCCCTATCGTGAACTCGGCGATCAGCTCAAAATGAGTGAAGGAGCCGTCAAGGTGGCGATCCACCGCATGCGCCGACGATATCGAGCTCTCTTGCGAGAGGAAATCCAACAAACCATCGGCGCTGCGGAAGACGTCGACGAGGAACTCCGCCGGTTGTTCGAGACGCTCGCTTCGTGATCGCGGAATAGAGCGCCTCGAAATTGGCGATTCTAGCCGTCCGACGTGTAACCTTTCATTTGATTCGGGTTAGTAACAGTTAACATCAACTGTCTTGTTAGAGGTAACCCGGAAATGACCACACCATTTCAATGCCCCCAATGCGGCGGTGAGATTCCCACCGACTTCTCGTATGGCGTCTGCCCGAAATGCCTGATGCAACAGGGTTTCAAGAGCCACGACGCTGCGCCAGCCGGAGACCAGGCGATCGATCCGAGCGTGAGCCATTCGGGTTCTGTCGCCCCTTCCCCCGAGGAACTGGCGCGACATTTCCCTCAATTCGAAATCGTCGAGATGCTGGGCAAGGGGGGGATGGGCGCCGTCTACAAAGCGCGCCAGCCGAACCTTGACCGCTACGTCGCTCTGAAAATACTCCTGCCGGAGGTCGGCAAAGATCCCGCCTTTGCGGAGCGCTTCATGCGCGAAGCCCGTGCACTGGCCAAGTTGAATCACCCGTCAATCGTCGCCGTGTACGAATTCGGTGAAGTTGACGGGCTGTACTACTTCGTCATGGAATACGTCGACGGCGCCAACCTGAGGCAAACGCTCGCGGCCAGCGGACTGACTCCGCCCGAAGCGCTGGCGATTGTCCCGCAGATCTGCGACGCCCTGCAGTTCGCTCACGACGCGGGCGTCGTTCACCGCGACATCAAGCCCGAGAACATTCTTATCGACAAGCAGGGACGCGTGAAGATCGCCGACTTTGGCTTGGCAAAACTGCTGGCCTTGGATCGAGAAGACTCGAGCGTAGAACAACCATTCACGCTCACCGGCACGCATCAGGTCATGGGCACGCCGCACTACATGGCGCCCGAACAGATGCAAGGATCGAGCGCCGTCGACCATCGGGCGGACATTTACTCGTTGGGTGTGGTGTTTTACGAGATGCTGACGGGCGAGTTACCCATCGGCCGATTCGAACCTCCGTCGAAAAAAGTACAGATCGACGTCCGGCTCGACGAAGTGGTGCTTCGATCGCTGGAATCGGAGCCCGACCGGCGTTATCAGCACGCCAGCGAGGTGAAGACCGAGGTCGAATCGATCGCGGATGCCAACGACGCCCTACACCCGGCCGCACAACCGGACACGGCAGACTTCGAATCATTGGTCCGCGGTCGACTGAAGGTTCCGGCGATCGGCTTGCGGGTTGCGAGCATCGTGAACCTGCTGGTAACGCTGTCGATTGTTCTGATCGCCGTTTTGGTTCCCGGTTCAGACGAACTCAGCGTGCGGACGGTCCTAATGGTCGTGATCCCGCTTTGCCATCTATTGGTAGGTATCATTGTGTTGATAGGCGCGGCGAGAATATTTGACCTGCAGTCGTATCGAATTGCGGTGTTCGCGGCCGTGATAGCGGTCGTGCCGTGGACGCTTGGATTCCTGATCAGCTGGCCGTTCGGCATTTGGGCGCTGATTGTGCTGTCGAGGCAAGACGTGAGAACCGCGTTTGCCGGCGAATCTGAACGGAACCGGGGGACGGGGGGGGACGGGGGACAGCTCTCGAACTCCCTTTAGGCGAGGTCGGAGTGAAAAGGAGAGGGAGCCCTTTTCGGACAGAAAATACTGACAAGTCATAATAAATCAGCGCAGTACAGTATTTCTTGGCCGCCGCCAACACCCGCGTCACGGGGGCATAACGAGGGGGTTCGAGGGACAGGGGTTCGAGGGGGGTTCGAGGGACAGGCACCGTAACTCCGCAGAAGTCTCTATGAATCAGTACTTTGCATTTTCATCTAACCGAGGGACAGGCACCCTAACTCTCGCCGCACGAACGGCAGTGAGTCACAGAGCGCTACTCATCGATTCAGCAGGGGCACAAAAAGGCCGACCGCCCCGAAGCGAAGGTGTTCCGTTCGGCCGCGGGCCGAGGCACCGGTTCCCCATACCCGGTCACGAGATAACAAATCATCTAAGCGACGCCCTCACAACAACATCCACCGGCAAGCCGTCACTGACCCCACCCACCTGAGGTAAGCTGGATGCGAATGCCCCCAATACGCATATCGCATATGCTGTGCCAGCCAGCCCAGCGCCAGAATGCCCCGCTCCAAGATGCACTGCGCCGACCAGCCCACCGTCGCCCCTCCCGCGCTCAGCCAGCCAGCAAACGACCCAGCCCGCCAGCAAAACAAAAAATACCAAACAAACCCAATCTCTCCGTACCCCCTCTAAATCACCAACTTGCCAGCCCAGGATTTCCGAAGACCCGTAGCGCGAATCTCGGTTTTGAGATCCGCGGCTTTTCCTGGCCCAGCAAACCATGAATCCCCCGCCCCCAATCCACCCGTCGGCCTGCCTCCCTCCCAGCGCGGTCGTCAAATCCTTGGGCAACTCGGCGCGGGCCCGCGCGGCGAAGGTCGCCGCTTCGCCTTGCGAGACGCGCAGGCCGAAGATTTTCATCTGCCCGCGCACCGAGTTGATCAACTTCGTGCGCGCGCCCACCAGCACTTGGCGCGAGACCAGCGTGCAGCGGCCGGTGAGCGTTTGTCGCGAGCGCGGCCGGGCCGGCGCGAGCAGTTTCGGACTCGTCAGCCCCAGCTCGGCGAGCAGGCCAGCGTCGCGGCGATCGTTCTTCGAGAGCGACTCGCTCATCAGTTTCAGTTGCCGCGGATGGGCGACGATGACTTCGTGGCCGAGCCGCTCGAGCAGCTGCGCGATCCAGTTGGAATGGCTGCCGGCCTCGATCACGACGCGCAAGCGTTTCTGCTTCGAGAAATACTTGGTCAGCGCCGAGCGGCTGGTGCGAATCGAGCAGCGGAGCGACACGGTCCCGTCGCGTTCCAGCCGGATGAGCCAGCTGTTTTTGTCTCCCAGTTCGAGTCCGGCGACGGCTTCGAGATTACGGTTGTCCACGATCACTGCTTGCTGGATTTCCTGGCGAATGGTAGTATCCTTCATGGCTGCTCTCTCCTTTGTGATGCAAAGATTGCGATTCCCCTCAACGGGAAAGCGCGTGGCCGCTAGCTTCAACGCTCCAGCGGCTTGAGGGCAGCCTCCTCATCCCATCTCGGTTTGGGGGGGGCATCGCGCTCGGGGCGAAAATCGGATGGCAGTCGCCCATTTTCGCTGGGGCACGATGCCACCACGGGCTGTTGGGAAATTCGTATGAAATACTGGCTTGGCGTTGATATCGGAACCGGCGGCTCGCGCGCTTTGCTTGTCGAGCCAAGCGGCCGGGTCGTCGCCGGATATACCGCCCCCCATGAAGAGATGCAAATGCCGGCTCCGCTGTGGGCCGAGCAGCGTCCCGACAATTGGTGGGAAGTGGTGCAAGACGCGATCCGGGGCGTGCTGGACAAGGCGGCAGCGTCGGGGGACGACATCGCGGCGGTGGGTCTTTCCGGCCAGATGCATGGCATGGTGCTGCTGGGGGCGGACCAGCAGGTCATTCGCCCGGCCATCATTTGGTGCGATCAGCGCAGCCAGCGGCAGGCCGACTGGATCAACGAAACCGCGGGAGCCGGAATGGTTCTTGAACAAACCGCGAACCCGGCTCTGACAAGCATGACCGTATCGAAGCTGCTCTGGGTGCGTGATCATGAGCCCGCGCATTACGACCGCGCGCGGCAGATGCTGCTGCCGAAGGACTACATTCGTTTCCGTTTGACCGGAGAATATGCAACCGAAGTTTCCGGCGCTTCCGGGACCGGTCTGCTCGATGTCGTCCGCCGCCGCTGGGCCTCGCCGCTGATCGAACGACTCGGTATCGACCAGGCGCTGCTGCCCCCTGTGTTCGAGTCTCCCGAGGTCAGCGGCCGGATCAGCGAGATCGCCGCCGGGCAGACAGGGCTGAAGGCAGGGACTCCCGTGGTTGGGGGCGCGGGGGATCAGGCGGCGAGCGCGGTAGGCAGTGGCATCGTTGAGCCAGGGCAGGTTTCGGTCACGATCGGAACCTCGGGAGTCGTCTTCTCACACTTGGACGAACCCGCCTGCGACCCGCAGGGCCGTGTTCACACTTTCTGCCACGCGGTGCCTGGCAAGTGGCATCTGATGGGCGTAACACAGGGGGCGGGTCTGAGCTTGCAATGGTTCCGCAATCAGCTCGGACAGGATCTGGTCGCGGAAGCGAAGCGCCAACAGGCCGATCCCTACGAGTTGTGCACTGCTTTGGCGGCCGAGGCGCCAGCGGGGAGCGACGGGCTTTTCTGGCTGCCGTATCTGATGGGCGAGCGCACGCCGCATCTTGACGCCGAAGCACGGGGCGGGTGGATCGGCTTGACGGCCAAGCACACCAGGGCGCATTTGCTGCGGGCGATGATCGAGGGCGTCTCCTACAGCCTGAGAGATTGCCTCGAAATTATCCGCGGACTGGGAGTGGAACCGGCGCAGGTTCGTGCGTCGGGCGGAGGCGCGCGCAGCGAGTTCTGGCGCGGGGTGCTGGCTGGAGTATTTGATTGCCCGATCGTAACGCTGCAAACGCAGGAGGGGTCGGCGTATGGGGCGGCGCTTTTGGCGATGGCCGGTAGCGGGCTGTTCCAGTCGGTGCCGGAAGCCTGCGCCGCGACGATCCGCGAAATCGGCAGGGTGGATCCCGATCCCCCGGCGGTCGCTCAATACGAGCGCGGATACACGATCTTCCGAAGCCTCTACCCCAAGCTCAAAGACGTATTCCCGACCATGTCGAGCCAGAACTAACCTGTCGTGCCTCGCCGGCGGTGCAAAAGGTTGGCGGGGCGCTACCGGAATTGGGGCGCCTGGGGTGAGAGATCGATGCCATAGCGCTTCATTTCCTCTTCGTAGTAGCGGCGGTAGAGCACCTTCCATTCTTCTCCGCCCTCGGGGATGTCGCGCTGTTGATTGGTAATCTTGGTCTGGGCCAATTTGTCGATCGCGGCTTCTTTCATCAGAAGGTCTTTGATCTCGCGGAGAATCTCTAGCCGCACTTCGTTCCAGGCCTTATTGCGGCGAACGCCCGGGATGCGAGGCAGCTTGGCGGCCAATTTGTGGGAGAGTTCGTTCGTCTTGTCCCGAGAGATCTTCATCCGCTCCTGATCGCCGCCGCGGGGCTGCGCGGAAGTAACCTTGCGTTCGGTCAGCAGATTCCTTTTTACCGTGCGGAACATTTCCTGGTAGGGAATCCGTTCCTTGCGCATGTAGTCGGTGTACTGGTTGAGCAATTCACGGACCTCGGCGTTGATCTCATCCTCAAGGCTGAGCTCGTCGATGATCACCTCCTCGAAGGCGTCTTGCACGGCCCTGAGATCGGCGAAGTCACAAGACTGTTTGCCGAGGCGTCGGGCCAGCTCGTGAGCCAAATAGGAGATGAATGTTCTCTGCAGCAGCATGTTTCGACTAACTTAGTTTACCGGCGGGCCCGGATCGCGGCAATCCCGGAAAATTACGGCGGTGCGCTACTGGGCGTCCGAAGGACGCAGCGCGAAGTCCCAAACCCGCAGACTGTCCTCGCCGGGCGCGTATTCAATGATGGCATACTCGCCCGGCGGCAGGGGATCGACGGGCCAGAGCTTGTAGACATGCGGCGCGAGCTGCTGACGGAAGATTTCGAGCGTTTCGTGCTCCTCGATGCGGTCCATCTGTTGTGGAAGCGTTTGAACGACCTGGACTCGGCGCAGCTTTTTCTTGGGCTGGAGCCGCAGGATCTCAAGACGAGTGATGTTCTCGAGTCTGAGGTAGAACGTGGGCCGATTTTCAGCGATGCGGTAGGCCGCCGCCAGCCCTTCCAGGTCGAGAAATGTCTTCGAGGGCATGGCCGACATCGGCGTCAATATGCGCAGAAGCGTGCGCCCCTTACTCGTATGGACGACGAGGCTGGCCTGCTGCAGCGGAACGATCTTTTCAGCGTCGAGGTGATATACGCCGTCGTCCAGCGGCACCCGGTGCAATTCGGTACGGGCTTTGCGTTCGGCTGCCCGCAGTATGCGGTCTTCTTCCCGCCGGGCCGAGCGGGTCTGATCTTGCCTGGCTTTTTCGCTTGCGGTTCGTTCCAGGTCGACAAGTTTGGAGGGGATTTCTTCCCAAGCGCCACGCTCAACGCTGTAGTAGCGAACCCGCTCGCCTTCGACGACGTGTTCGCGCACGAGCATGTCACCGCCGCCCTGGAGGTACAGCTTGTAGCGCGCGCCCAAGGCGGAGAGCCCCAACAGCGCCAGGATCAGAATTCGCCTAGATGTCTTTCCCACGGACGCGCGCCCCCGCGGTTCGTCAGTATCCCGCTCGCGGGCGGGCGGGGCTTTTCCACTCTGCCGCCCTCCTATAGTAACGTGGGCTCATGACATATGGTTGCCTTCCGGCAAGGCCGGGCGGCGTTTTTCAGGAGGCGCGCCGATGAAACTCAAGACTCCGCTTTGTGACCTGCTGGGGATCGAGTATCCGATCTTCTGCGCTCCCATGGGGTTTATCTCCGGACCCGAGCTGGCCGCCGCGGTGAGCAATGCGGGCGGACTGGGTCTGATGTCGTTTCACCGCAATCCTCCCGAGCGTCTGCGGGAGGAAATTCACGCCCTGCGGCAACTGACCGATCGGCCGTTTGGGGTAAATATGCTGCTGCCGGCCGGTGTTTCCGAACATATCGAGGTTTGCCTGGAAGAGCGCATTCCGCTGCTGTCGCTGTTTTGGGGCGATCCGGCTCCGTATGTCGAAGCCGCCCATGCCCGCGGCGTCAAGGTGATTCATCAGGCCGGATCGGTCGCCGAAGCCAAGGCGGCGGCCGACGCTGGCGTGGACGTCATTATTGCGCAAGGCGTCGAAGCGGGCGGACACATTCGAGGTGAGACGTCGACACTTGCCTTGGTACCGAGGGTCGTGGATGCGGTCGGGCCGACACCTGTAGTGGCCGCGGGCGGCATTGCCGATGCCCGTGGAGTCGTCGCCGCGCTGGCGCTTGGCGCGCAGGGGGCCGTCTTGGGCACGAGATTTCTCGCCACCAAGGAGGCGAGACCTCATCCGCTCTATCAGCGGAAGGTGCTCGAAGCCACCGAGGAAGACACTGTCCGAACGACGCTGTTCGGCTACTCGTGGCCGAACGCTGCTCACCGCACGCTACGCACGGCGTTCGTCGAGGAGTGGCTGGGAGAGGAGCAACGCGGCAACGAGGCCCGTCCGGACGAGCCAATCATCGGAACCACGCGGATCGGCGGCAAACAAGTGACGATGCGGCGCTTCATGGGCGCGACACCGAGCCGCGAGACCAAAGGCGAGATCGAATCGATGGCGCTTTACGCGGGCCAAGGCGTGGGACTGGTGCGTGAGGTGCAACCGGCCGCCGAGGTCGTCGGCGAGCTGGTCAAGGGGGCACGGGCGATTCTGGATTGCTAGGTTGGCGGCGGGTCTTCGCTACAGAGTTTGCGCACAGGGTTTCCGCACCTGGGATTCCGCTAGTGGGGTTCCGGTTGCTCGTCGTAGCGGTAGCCGGCGCCGTGGACGGTTCGGATGATACTGGGCTGTTTGGGGTCTGGTTCGATTCGTTTTCTTAGCTGTGAGATGTGCTGGTCGAGCGTGCGGCTGTTGGCGATGTGCGACAAGCCCCAGCACTGGTCGAATAGGGTTGAGTGATCGACGACCTGACCTCGCATTCGATAGAGCAGTTGCAGGATCTTCACGTCGCGCAGGCTTAGGTCGATGACCACGCCGACCCGGCGGGCGCGGAGTTCGGCCGGGAAGATTCGCAGATCGTTCATCGTGAAGGGCTGGCGGCTCTCGGCGTGGCGCTCGCGCGCCATGCAGCGCCGGGTGACCGCGCGGATACGCGCCAGAACCTCGCGGACCCCGAAGGGCTTGAGGATGAAATCATCGGCTCCCAGTTCGAGACCCAGAACTTTATCGACTTCCTCGGACTTCGCGCTGATGATGATGATTGGCACATCGGGATCGGCGCGCCGGATTTCGCGGCAGACATCGAAGCCGTTGACGCCCGGCATCATGATGTCGAGGCAGATGAAGTCCGGCGATTCATGGCGGTAGAGATCGAGAGCCTGGGTCCCGTCGGCGGCCGCGACGGTTTCGTAGCCCTCGTCGCGGAGAATCTCTTCCAGCCCGGCTCGGATATTTCGGTCGTCTTCGGCGATGAGCACCTTCATGGGTTGAGCCGCTCCTCTCGGCGGCGAAACGATACTGGGCACAGCCGCTGGGCCACATGCAGGGCCGCCTGTAGTTTGTCAGTGCTAGCAGAGTTCATGCTGCGGGCTTGGGGCAGTTCCCTATGATTTCCATGCGCTCAATCCTTCCTCTCGATGGGCGGGCACTCGAGCGTGACTCGGAAGCGCGCGCCGCCGCCGGAATCCTCCAGCACGAGGTCGCCGCCGTGAAGGCGGGCCAACTCGCGTGAGATCGCCAGGCCGATGCCCGTCCCGGCGACCCCCTCCGTTAGAGAGTTGTTGACGCGGTAAAAGGGCTCAAAGATACGCTGGCGGTCGCTTGGAGGCACGCCCGGTCCGCGATCGACGACGGTGATTTCGACCACATCGCCGCAACGGCTGCTGGTGAGTTCCATGTGTTTACCGCCTGCTCCGTACTTTTCGACATTACTGATCAGGTTACCGACGATCTGCTCCACAGCGTCGGCATCGAAGGAGACAAGTTCCGCCGCGCCCGGCGTGAAATTCACCCGGATCCATTTGGCTTCAAGAGCGGGCCGGAAATGATCGAGAACGCCGAGCAGCACATCGTCGACCATGCCGGGCTGGCGGCGGATGGCGAGTGATTGGCGCTCACTGCGGCTGAAACTGAGCACATTTCCGATGAGACGACTAAGCCGCCGGCTTTCGGAGACAATGACGCCGAGATGCCTCCGCAAACGCTCGTCCCCCTCGCCGGCATCCTTTTCGAGCAACTCGGCGTACATGCGAATGTTTGTGAGCGGCGTCTTCAATTCGTGGGACACCTGATTGACGAAACTAACGCGCTGGGAAGCCTCGCGCATCTCGCGGGATTGTTCGCGGTAGAAGTAATAGATCAGGCCGGTTACCGCCGACCCGAATACGGCCAGCACGGCCGCCAAATTGAGAAGAAATCCTCCGGCCAGGGCCGATCCGAAGACGGCGTCCTCGGCGTGATATTCGAGGCTCCAGGCGCCGAGGGGCGCGCTGAGACTCAGAGCGGCGAGGGGGCGCCGGTCCTCCCCGGCCTCGAACGAGCCCCACTGGTAGAGTGCGCGGCCGGTGGGGCCGGCGAGCCGAATCCGGCCCTGGGAGAGTTCGGGAGCGAGGGCGTCGGTCTCCGGCAGCGAGGCGATGAGTTCGGCAAGCAACCGCGCGCGGTTGATCTCGGCGACCCACAACTGGTCGCCGTCCCGCGCCCAGAGCATCATTCGCAGTCCGCTGCCTCCGTACCAGGCATGCCAGCCCGTCACCAGGGACGCTGACGATGTTTGCCGCGACAGGGCGGTGGGAATGTCGCTTTCCGAGGAGGCGTCAGGAACCGAGAACACGCCGCCGTCCCAAATCTCTTTTGTGCGTTCGAGTGCATCACGCTCGATGGCGGAGAGGGCGGCGGGCGTTCGCACGGGCGGAAAGAGCAGATCTCCATCGGCATTGAGGACGTAGTACTGCAGGACGTAGGGCGATAGGCGACTGAGTTTGCGAAGTGGCTCCAGAGTCGCATTGAGGGGACCCATTTCGGCGAGCACGGTCTGCTTGTAGTCATCCAGGGCGCGGGCGATCTGGTCGTCCACGGCACGAAGGCGGCCCAGCATCAGTTCCCGCAGGCCGTGCTCGACAACGACCTGCTCATCGTGAACGATCCGCGCCCCCAACCATCCGACGATGGCCAGGGGCGCGATGACGATCAGCGCCAGGACGAGAGTGAGCTTGGGTTTCAATTCTTACTTCTTCAGCGGCTTCGTCTTGTCGATCGAAATCCGCTGCTGTTTTGTTTTGTACTGACCTTCTACCTGCTTCTTACGCTCCCGGCTCCAGTCCCTGTCGCCGAGATTCTCGCTGGCGCCCTTGTTTGACAGTGCATCAACTTCCAGACGGGAATCGTCCAGCTTTTCCGCGTTCTTTCGGAGGTAGGCGGAATTGGAGCGGAAAGCGACACGGGCCTCCTCAATCTTACCCGCGTCCCGGAGAGCGGTTGCCACCTTATTCTGTTCGGCGCCGACTTGGCTGACCACGGCAACCATCACGTCGCGGTTGCTCGATCGCTCGACCGCGGCCGGCGAGACGGTGTAGGTCGCCGACGCATGGCCACGGAGATTGACCTTCGATCCGGATCGCAGGTCATGATAGCCGACACTGACCTCGGCGATGGACTGCACTTTTCCGGCGCCAGAGGACGGCACTTCGACCTCGAGCAGCAGGTAGCGGGTCTGGTCCCGGTAGACCTGGTTCAGCGTGGCATAGACATCCTGTCCCGAAATGCGGGCTTCACGGCCCAGTGTCCGGATCGGCCGAACTCCGCTGGGACAGTGGACATGGATGGTCACGTTTTGGGCGACTACCGAGAGCAGATCGCCGAACTCGGCGGCGAAGGCCGCTTCCAGATCGGCCTCGTTCTCGACGAAGAAATGATTGCCGTCGCTGGCCATGGCCAGGCGGGTCATCAGGTCTTCGTTATAGCCCAGGCCGAGACCAATCGTAGTCACCGAGATGCCCTGACGAGCGAGAGAGACGCCCAGCTCGGCCAGTTCGCCGGGTGAACTCGGCCCGACGTTCGCCAGTCCGTCCGAGAGCAGCAGCAGAGTGTTCACGCGATTGCGGTCGAGAAATTTCCCCAGCTCCCGCGCACCCTTGGAAACTCCCGCGAACAGAGCCGTGCCGCCCCCCGAGCGGATTTGGCGAATCGCGTTGCGAACGGATTCGCGGTCATAGAGTTTGGTCGCTGGAACCAGTACATCGACGGTGTTCTGATAGGTGACCACCGAAACGATATCGTCGTCGCGAAGCCTGTCGATGGCCGCGATCGCGGCACGTCTGGCTGCCTCGATCTTCCGGCCCGACATCGATCCCGAGCGGTCGAGCACGACGGCGACGTTGACCGGCGGCCGCTGATGGCGACCGGTGTCGAGACCGGTCAGCGCGATCCTGACATAGGCTTTTCGCGGTGATCCGGCCAGAATCAGCGGGGTGGACATTTGCACATCAAGTTCCACCGAGCGCGCCGGGGCGGCCGGCATGACCGGGACGGCCAGGGCGAGCAGTAGCGGGATTTGCATCCACGCCGGAATGGTTAGGTTGGTTTTCATCGTATTCTCCTTGCGCTCGGGCTGAAGTGCTTCTTGCGCCGCGGCGCTGTTGTTAATTTCAGGCTACCGGCGCACGGGACGGGAGTGGTCATTTCGTTGCAAGGAGATTGTAAGAATAGTGTAAGCTCTGGCGGCCTTCCTGTTCCTGCCGGTGTTGGCATCCTCGGGCCGTCATCATGGACTTCGGGTTGGGGCGGCTGGCAGAGACACTTGGAGGTCCGCCGGAAGGGGGCGGGCGTCGTGAGCGAGCCGCGCAACGGCGGTTTCGGAAACCTTGCTTGCGGCGGGCCGGTCGGGGGAAGGGCGCAAAATATGGAGCGGGGGCTAGAATAGGACTTGAGTTCGCCGCCGCGGACGATACAGGTTTTGATGATCAGAAAGATCTTCAAGTACGGGGATCCAGTTCTTGAGACTCGCTGTGATCCGGTCGCTGAGTTTGGGACCCCGGAGTTGAATCAACTCGTCGGCGACATGTTCGAAACCATGTACGAGGCGAAGGGCGTAGGGTTGGCGGCCCCGCAAATCGGGCTGCTCCAACGGCTGGCGGTTGTTGATTCCTCGGGGGGGGAAGAGCCCGGCGAGGGGCTCGTTCTGATTAACCTGGAAATCCTCGAGGCCGACGGGAAGCAAGTCAGCGAGGAAGGCTGCCTGAGTATTCCCGGTTTCCGCGAAGACGTCGAGCGGGCTCAGCGAATTTCCGTTCGCGCCTATGACGTGGAAGGGGAGCCGTTCGAGCTCGAGGTGGAGGACCTGCTGGCGCGCGTGATTCTCCACGAGAAGGATCATTTGGATGGCGTGTTGTTCCTGGACCACCTCAGTTCCCTGAAACGTCAACTGATCAAGCGCAAGATCCGCAAGTTGCGGCGTCAGGGCGAGTGGGACTAGGCGATGCGCGCGGTTTTCATGGGGACGCCGGCGTTTGCGGTGTCCTCGTTGCGGGCGCTGGCCGAGAGCGGTCACGAAATCGCCGCCGTGATTACACAACCCGATCGTCCGGCGGGGCGCGGGGCGACTTTGCGCCCGCCTGCGGTGAAGCGCGAGGCGCTGCAAAGAGGCCTTCCCGTATTTCAACCCTCGCGCGTGAAGGCGCCGGAAGTGCTGGAATATCTCACAGAGATCCACTTCGAGGTGATTGTCGTCGTCGCTTACGGTCAGATCATCCCTAGAAGCATTATCGAGCTGCCGCCCCTGGGCTGTGTCAATGTGCATGCTTCGTTGCTGCCGAAATATCGAGGCGCGGCGCCGATCAACTGGGCCATCGCCAACGGCGAAGCACGCACGGGCGTGACCACGATGCTGATCGAGGAGCGTCTCGACGCCGGGGACATGCTGCGCAAGCGCGAGACAGAAATCGCACCAGACGAAACGGCCGTGTCGCTGGGGGAACGGCTAGCAGGGATCGGAGCCGAGCTTCTGGTCGAGACTCTCGCGGCGCTGCAAGCGGGCGGAGTGGTTGCGGAAAAGCAAAACGAAGATGAGGCCAGCTATGCCCCCATCCTCAAACGCGCAGACGGCAGAGTCGACTGGAATCTGAGCGCCCCGCGAATTTTCGCCCGCATGCGGGGATTTCAACCCTGGCCCGGCGCATTCACCTCCTTTCGCGGCAAGAGACTTCATATTCATCGGGCGCGGCCGACGGTCTCGGACTGCGGCAAACCGGGATGGCTGTTGGTTGGCGAGCAGAGTCCGAGCGTCGGTTGTGGAGAGGGAACCGCCTTGCAACTCGAGGAAGTGCAGCTTGAAGGCAAGAAGAAAGTTTCCGCGAGCGATTTCGTACGCGGCTATCACTTACACGAAGGCGAGATGCTAGGAGAAGCAGGGTGACGAATCTGCCGCTGGGATACCGGTTTTCAGCCGTCTATGCCGGCATCCGAAAGAAACCGGAACTGGATCTGGCCCTGATGGTCTCCGAGCCGGAAGCCCAAGCGGCCGCCATGTTCACGCAAAATCAGGTGCGCGCCGCGCCGGTAGCGCTTTCCGAACAGCATCTGCGGCGGTCCGGCGGCAAGTGCCGGGCCGTGATCGTCAACGCCGGCAATGCTAATTGCGCGACGCCGACCATGCGTAAGGTGGCGCGGGCCACGGCGCGGGCGACGGCGAAATTACTGCGGACACCGGTGAACCGGATCCTGGTAGCCTCGACGGGCGTGATCGGCGAACCGCTGGATGAGAACCGTATTGTCGGGGCTCTGCCGAATTTGGGGAAACATCTTGCCCGCGCGGGTTTTGAGGATGCGGCGCGCGCCATCATGACAACGGATACGCGGCCGAAAATGGCACATGCCGAAGTCGCGACCAGCAAGGGCATCGTCCGGTTGGCGGGCATGACAAAGGGTGCCGGGATGATTCAGCCAAGGATGGCCACCATGCTGGCGTTCTTGTTTACCGACGCGGTGATCGAAGCCAAGACACTGCGCGCCATGCTGCGGAAAGCTGTTGCGGGAAGCTTCAATCGAATCTCGGTGGATTCAGATACATCCACCAACGACACGGTCTTCTTGCTGGCGAACGGGACTTCGGGCATCAGCGTTTTCGGTCCGGACCGGTGTGCCTTTGAAGAGGCCCTGGGTCGCGTGACGCGGGAGCTTGCCGTCGCGATTGTGCGTGACGGCGAAGGAGCTCGAAAGCTCTTGACCATCGATGTCGAAGGCGGCCCGACAGACCAGGCCGCCCTTAGGCTGGCGCGTGCCATAGCGAACTCGCCGCTGGTGAAGACGGCTCTGGCGGGTGGGGATCCCAACTGGGGGCGCATTCTCTCGTCGGCCGGCGCCAGCGGCGTCCCGTTCGATCCCTCGAAAGTCGACGTCTACTTGAACGGCTACATGGTGTGCCGTGCCGGCATCCGGGCCGATTTCGAGGAAGCAGAAGTCGGAGCGACGATGGAGAAAGAAGAATCGGTGCTGCGCTTCCACATTCGGGGCCGGGGGCTGGGCAAGGCTCGCTTCTGGACCTGCGACATGACCGAGGACTACATCCGCATCAACGCGGAGTATCGTACCTAGCCGATGCCGCTGGCTGGGCGAACCTGTTCGCTCGTAACCCGTTCTTGCATTGGGTAACCAGTCTCTTAGTGCAGCGAAATCCGCACTGACCAGGTAGACTGAACGACAAGGAGGAATCGCGATGAAGAAACTTGTGCTTGCCTTCGCCACTTGCAGCATGCTGATGGCCTCGCCGCCGGATGTACTGAAGACTTCAATTGGTGATAGATGGGTATTCACTTGACTCAGGTATTTTGAAATGGCCCCTACATGTTGTGGTTGTCCGTAGCGCGTGTTGCGGTGCCTCCGACCAGCGACTTGTAGGGCGCCGGTTGGACGGCGACGGCCTGCTGAACCAGGCGGTAGAAGAGCTTGCCTCGGCTTCTGGACTTGCGGCGGTTGAAGCGGAAGGTGAATTCGTCGAGGTAGTAGTCGAGATGCTCGTGGCTGACGGCTCCTTGATGCGTACCCAGTATCCAACGCTTCAGTAACGACACCACGCGATGCACGCGGGGGAGCAGTTGAGAGGCTCGTGCCGGTTGCCCGTCCAGGTAGCTCACCTCGTGGCGATAGCCGTCGCTTTCGAGTGGCTCGTATCCCAGCCAGCCGTCCGTGTGGACCACGCTGCCGGGTTCGACCGACTCGCCGACGAAGGCCATCAAGCTGTCCCCAGAGGCGTTCGGAATCGTGCGCATCCGAACTCGTCCGATGCCGGCGCCATCTTCCTCGGCCGCTACTACAATCAGCGCTTTCGCGTCGGTTTGGCGGCCCCGCACGCCCTCCTCCAGGGCTCCTAAGTAAGTCTCGTCAACCTCAACGCGCCCGCTGAGGCGATCACGTCCGGGCCGCACCATAGCGCGCCGAAGCTTGTGCAACCAAGTCCAGGCCGTCTTGTAGCTGCCCAGGCCCAACACCCGCTGCAATCCCAATGCACTCGCCCCGTTCTTCTGGCTGGTGAGCCACCACATTGCTCGAAACCAACTCTGGAGCGGCTTGCGGGTGTCTTGAAAGATTGTGCCTGCTGTCGCCGAAGCTTGATGCCCGCAGCTTGCACACTGCAGCAGCACCGTGCGCACCGCCCAGGTTTTGTCATGCCCGCATCGCGGACAACGAAAACCCTCCGGCCAGCGGAGTTGACACAGATACTCCCGACAGGCCTGCTCGCTAGCGAAACGCGCCTCGAACTCGGCCAAATTCCGGGGATAATCTTCCATCGCCCAAGATCCTACATCTTGGGGTCACCTGAGTCAAGTAAATACCCATCTACGTGGATTGCCACTCCGTATTGGTTCTGAAACTCGGTCTTCGTGTAGTCGTCGTAGAAAGTCATTCCGAACGCATTGGGAAAATACCACCATTGCACTTCACCGAACTGCAGATAGGGAGTGACCAGAGCCTCATCCTGTAACTGAGCCATCTCCAGATATACTTGCTTCCAGAAGTATAGACTGGCTGTTGAGAAGTTCGTTTGTGTCGAAGGAGTGTTCAGCAGAACCGGTGTGCCATCGGGATAACGTTGCGCAAGGCCCGCCGTGGCCGATGTATCACCATGAGAGAGTTCCATACTGAATGAGGCGGTTACCTCGATAGAACGGTTCTTGAGTTCCTTGAAATAGCTGCGGTGCCAGTCCCGGGCGGCCCGGTTAAGTCTGGGCAGGGCCGCCGTATCGGTCAGCCACGAACCATCAACGCCACCCGAAAAGGTCGCCTCGGACACCACGGCCTGAAAAGCACCCGACGTGGGGGACGCCGAAGGAGTAATGCTGTTTCCCGCCGTGCCCAATAGACGAGCGTAAATCGTCAATACGTTGCCAGAGACAGACGCCCAGACGCCCGTCGAACCATCATTAATGAGGTATCGAAATGCTGTCGCGATACTGTCGTTTGAGTCTGTGCTAAGCGTGAGGCGGTCAAAGGTTGTGCCGTCGACAATGACTTGAACGTTTTGACTGAATACGGGAGCCCCTTGGAAAGTGACCGTACCTTGCGCGTATTGATTATCAGAGTTTGCCAGCTCGTAAAAAACAATAGCGCCGACAAAATGATTGGTGCGGCCTCGGAAACCGAGCATGTCCAAATTCCAAGCAACCCGTTCTGGTGCAAGCGCCAACGAGTGATCCGTGTCCCAGTCCGTGGCCAGTGTTTCCCTCGGTCGGGTCGGCTGGCTATCCACAGTCGGTGACTCAATGGCCTCTTCGAGGAAATCCAGATAGAATGCACTGCCGGATGAAGATGCGTTGGCGCCGGCGAGTGTCGCCACGACGGTATGGGCTCCGGGCCCAAACACACCCAAGTCAAGGCGGCTCAGTACATCTTCCGAGGGGAGGTAGAGATCGAAAACTTGCGCCGTTTGACTATCTACGGAAACGGAAACGATTCCTGCGTTGAAAGTCCGCCGTGTGCCAAGAAGAAGCCGGTGATTGACTTGTGAAGTATAGGTAAGGGACGCCTGGTCGTTAAGGGTGCTCGTCAGGTCGATGGAGCCGTCGAAAAAGTTTCCGGAGTTGTTGCTCCACGTCCCGACGAGAGTGATCTCGTCGGAGCCCTGAAACCGCCTACTGCGCGGGGAGACCGCTGAATAGGGACGGTTTGTACCGGTGACGGTCCAGTCCGTGATTTCGACGTCGAACTCGCTGCGATCGTAGGCTCCAGTCTGGAGAGCGGCTGCGTAGGTCCACCGCATCTTCCGAATGTTCTGGGTGGGTATCGACGCTCCTCCGATATCTTGTATGGTCGTGAAGTCAACGTCGACTTGCCACTGCGTGGGAGATGCGCCTCCACTCATCGTTTGGTCGGGAGGCCACCAACTTTCTGTTTGGAATCCGCTAACAGTCCCTACCATGCCGAGCCGGTTCCCTTCTTCTCCCGGCTGAAGATTCGTCAGCGTAATAGTGCTCGCCACGGCGGAGTGGGTCGCCGACACCGTGGCCGAGAACGCATTGATGTTTAGTGCGAGGTCGGCCAACACGTCTCCCGCCGTGTCGCCCGTAGTCACCGTATGAAAATAGTGCTCATCGAGCCAGGACAGTTCCACGACGTCGCCGGCCGTGAGGGTGCCTTGGAGCGCGAAGGTCGCTTGAGCCGCCACGAATGTCCCGTCGCTCGCTGTAGCATGATCGGAGAGCCGAACAAGATGGAGTGTTTCGGTCCCCGTTGTATCTGCGGCCCAGATACGAAGATAAGGCCAGTCCACGGTTGGGAACAGTGTGGAATCCATCAAGATGCAGTTTGTTCGTCGTTCCTTGTAACTAAGCGTCAGCCCGCTCAGATCGCCGTCCGGAAGGTTGCGCAAGAGAGGATGCTCGTATATGTTGTCTCGGTTCCACTCGATAACAACCCAATCAAACTGCTGCCTCCACACACCCGAGACACTGAAGCCGGAAGGCGAAGCGCCACTCAATGCCGCGGCCGCCGAGGGCCGGAAGAAGAAACATTGCAAGTCTCGATCCGGTCTCAGTTTTTGAAGCGCTTCAGACACGGATCGTTACCGTTAAGTCGCGGCCCGGAAAACTAGTGCCGACAGCAACGATTTCTAAAGTTAGGTCAGACAGCGCTTGTAGAACCGGCAGTTCTGCCCCATTCACGGCGGTGCTGAAAGTTTGTCCATCAAGGATCGAGAGTGTGGTTATTTCCATTCCGCTCTGGTAGACCCGCAACTGAAGGTCCGCTCCCAGCGGCGCGGACTTCACTGTCGCGTAGACATCCCGCAGCGAAACAGTTTCTTGCACTGAAACCGAAGGTACGGCGTCTACGATGACGGCCAGCAGCCCCTCGACCTGGAAGTTAAACTGTCCGCCGTTCAGTGTACGTAGGCCGCCGTCTGGAAGCAGAGAATAGTTGTTCGTTGCAACCGGGCTCTGGCCGAACACATTGGTTACCCACAACTCGGCGCACGCAAGACGAATTCCCGAAATGTTCTCGCGATGGAACCAGTCTCCGCTCGCTGGCGTTCCGAAGAACGAAGGTTCGAACGGAACGACTAGAGTCCGTTCTTGAAGATGGTGGACCGGCGTGTTGACGAGGTGCGTTTGTGCCGTACTCTCGCAGAGCGCCCGGTCGATTACGTACTGCGTGCTGGACGAGAGCACCTGAGTCACCCGCATGATTTCACCGGCCAGCTGAATCAGATCGCCGGGCTGAGCCGACCCGGCGGTATCAAGAGTCAGGCTCGTATCCGTGTCGGAGATTCCAGCGGCGAGCAACGTCGCGCTTGGCCCAGACAGTTCATCGCGATAGTAGAGGCGAAACGTACCCGAGCTGATACTCTGTGTATTTTCGAGGGTGGAGAACCCGACGCCGCTAAGCTCAATGAATCCGTCACCGTAGACGCCTATCGCGAACGCAGGCTCGGGAGGCGCCGTTTGATCGGCAACGCCCAAGCCTCCTCCCCCGATCTGCCATCGTGTAACCAGCGCCAATCCTTCCAGTGATTCGACATTGTGAGCATTGGCCGATCGTCCCGAGAGCTGTACCACCTCGCCGGCCCGATTGGGAATCTGAAATCGTGCCGGGCTGCTCCGTGCCCTTCCACCGAAATGCCATGTCGTTTCCGAAACGACAAACACCGTGCTTTCATCCGGCTCGACTTGCCAGTCCGATGAAACAAACACGGAAGTCGCCGAGTTGCTCATGATAGTTCGCTCCTGCCCGGCTCCCTTACCTCTCAAGAGTCTGACAGTGTGTCCCACAAAGGCATCCACGGTCATGCTGAGCAAACTCGAACCAACCGAGTTCGGTCCAAATTCGCTGGCAAAGAACTCATCGGTATCCTCAAGACGCCAGTAGAAATTGGCATGATCATACCGAGGATCAGGTGCCCCGTTCAAAGCCGCCGCGAGCCCACTATCGGTGAACGCTGCTGCGATTGCTTGCCCCGACGCAATCTGGAACAAATGGGACGGAGTGGTTCCGCGATAGACACTGAAGCTGGTCGTGCCACTGCTGAAGCTGAGGCCGGTGAGCTGGACACTGTTCGTTGAAGAGCCCGCGGGAATCGTCGCGCGTACGACGAATGAAGGATTGCCTTCCAATCCGTCGCTGTCCGTTCCCGTAACGACGTAGTAGAATGTTTGTCCCCCGTCCAGGGTGCCGCCGGTCGCGGAAATCGTCGGCTGCAGACTTACATGGGGAACCCCTGCGACAAGCGATCGTCCCAATTGAGGTGGCCGGAAATTGACTTCCACTTCCGTAAGAATCGTTCCGTCCGTGCCGGCGGTTTCATACTCGACAACACGGAACTGCTCATCACCGAATTCGTCCAGTTCGTCGCCATAGAGTGGGTCCGGGAGTCGCGGCGCCGATTCCGGCTGACGCCGAGTTTCTGGAATCAACGAAAGCTGCCCGTTTGTATCGTTGTACCAAGCGTCATCGTGAATCTGTGCCGTGATGCGGACACTTCGATAGTTAGTGGAAGGTGCGATCTTTAGAATCCGAAATGGCTGGTCGACAAGCCCGTCCTTCAGGTAGGTGACGGTGATGATGTCACCAACCCGCTGCCCAGCGGCCTTTACACTCGTTTCAAACTCGATGTATCGATTTCCATGGACCGATTTGTCCAGATGGAACTTGAGTATGCGCGCCGCTTGGTCGAACGTCGGCAGGCCGTCGACAATCAGGCGCCCGGTGATTTCTTGACCAGCCTTCGCGATATCATCAACGTCCAGAATCGCCAGACTGTCCTGCTGGTATTCATTAAATTCGTCCGCGAACTCGATGAAGAAGTGATTGGGCGTGTCTACTGTAGGACGGTGCCATAGCCGCACCGATGAGGAACCGTCCTCGCGCCGCAGGATACCGGACGAGAGGGTGGACACCGATCCATCGGTATAGTTGTAAGCTGGCCAGCCGCCGTTGACCAGTGCTGGGGCATTGGATTCCGGAGGCTTGACCGGCTGTTGCAGAGCCAGGCTATTCTCCACGTTTACGGCAATCTTGCCGTCAGAGAGGTAGGTCAACTGGAGCCGGGCGCAGTTGCGAACACCTCGAATCACTTCCGCGGCGGTTTTTCTTGACCGGATGACGAAATTGCCGCGAAAGGGTTTCACGGAGATCGCGTTACCCTGATTGTCCATCGATGCAATTGTTTCGTCGCAAATAGCGGCCGCGCCGGCGAAGCTCGGGAGAGCGATATCATCCAACTTCCACCCACTGCGGCGGAGGACGTCGAGCAGAATCCAAGCCGGATTATTGGACAACTGGACACCCTGCGACGTCCCTCCTGCGTCGAAGGTCTCAATCTGGAGTCCGTCAATAAGAACCTTAACGCGAGGCAGAACCTTTCCGTCATTGATCTGATTCGGAACAACGATAGATACTGCGGCCATGCTGCCGTATGGATCGCCTTGAGGCGTTCCACCCTGGCTCACAAAGTTCAGGTTGAAACCTCCCGTGCGATCCCCATCAGCAAATAGGTTCCACCAGCCTGTTCGCGTCATGTCCTGCCCGTTGATCCCCAAGGGAATCTCGAGGTTGTTGACGAGAACTTTTACGACTTGGCTGATTTTCCCCAGACAGACCAAGACTTCCATCCTTGTAAGATTGCCGTCGTTCCGTGCAAAAACAACCGGCGGTTCGGTCCATGCGGTTCCGTACACCATTGGAACGAAGTCGTTGTAGCGGGCTTCGTTGGAAATTCCTTGGGAGCTATGACGGCCCTTTTCCCCATGGCTGCGAACTTGAATCGCGGGAGGAACAAACTCAATGCCGCCAAACCTTCTCGTGACGTTGGCTAGGTCGTCCTGGTCGAACATGCCGCGTGCGACGCATGCGGCCCGGGTAAAATCACAACTTGTGAACGGTACACCGCTGTTAAGGTTTCCCCTGCCACCGGTCTGATCGGCTGAATACCCGCAGCGGTAAAAGCGGGAGTGGATGCCTTCCGTGGCGCCCGCAACAGCCTCCAGACGTTCTTGGACGTTTCTAGGAAAGCTCCAAGGGCATCTCCGCTGAATTCGAACCGGAGGAAACAGCACGCGCTGCATACTCATGCGGTTGATGGCAGAGAGTCTTATCGTAGCCTCTGAAATCTCATCTGGAGGATTCAGAAGTCCCTGCAATACGACCATCTTCTCACTGGCAGCCAGATCCTGGACGAGGTCGTAAAACAAGAACGTCGCCGTGATCCGAGCACCCTTAAATCCAACGGACGACTCGATTTGTGAAAGTAAGGAGTCCGCGTTCGCAGCGGTGAAGGCAATTTTCGGTATGGCGTCGATCCCGTGATCGCTAGCCATTTGCATCTCAAACAGATTGTGGTGTAGCACGCGGGCGCTGTACGCTTGCCCATCTAGGTCGCCGTGTCTTCCGCCAGTCACCCTGTGCGTGCACCAGCGATGGACCTCTCCGTCGGAGAGCAGCACCTCTAAGAGGATGAGAGGTGTTTCCGTCACCGCCTGTTCTTTTAGATTTGCGATGGTGTCCATGATATGTGCGCGACCCCGGAGTGACGATCAATGGCCGTGGCTTCGTCTGTTAAGACGTCCCGGGCAAACCGGGCGTTGGGATACACACCGGCTTGCTGAAGCGAGCGTTTATAAGTTAGCTTTGCCGGCCGGACGTTGCGGGCTCCAGTCGAGTGCCCGCAGGATCTTCCAGACGTGGCCTTCG
The DNA here is from genome assembly GCA_965238045.1 of Bryobacterales bacterium. Classification (GTDB taxonomy): domain Bacteria; phylum Acidobacteriota; class Terriglobia; order Bryobacterales; family UBA6623; genus CBDEGU01. The sequence continues at coordinate 650,423 of CBDEGU010000011.1, forward strand.
TGGTAGCGCACGCCGAACTGGTCGGCGATCAGACGAGCGATGCGCGGGCAGGTCCACAGCGGCGTCGGGAAGCCGTGCGCTTCAGGGCCTTGAAGCAACAGCGCATCGAGGCGTTCGAGTTGAACGGCGTCTAAGAGCGGCTTGCGTCCAGCACGCCCTGCCTTGCGCAGTCCGGCTGCGCCCCGTTGGCGATGCTCGCCCAGCCAACGGCTCACGCATTGCTGTGTGCCGCCTTCACCCGCCGTGCCGCCTCGGACTGACTCAAACCCTCTTCAACGACCAGCCGAACGGCTTCAAATCGTCGCTTTTCCAGAGCATCAAAATCTCGTCTTACGCCTCTTGGATTCCCCATGTATATAGAGGCGAGGGAATCTCGAAAAGATTGCTGTATATTATGCGAGATTCAGTAAGTCTGATCGAGGGCGACATCACGAAGATGCCGACGGATGCGATCGTCAACGCCGCCAATTCCACTCTGGCCGGCGGGGGAGGCGTGGATGGTGCCATCCACCACGCCGGCGGCCCTTTGATCATGCATGAACTGGATGAGATCCGCGCGAGAACCGGTGGCTGCCCGACGGGTGAAGCCGTCATCACCGGTGCGGGAGACTTGCCGGCTCGCTGGGTAATTCATACTGTCGGTCCCCTCTTCAGGGATGGCCGTCATGGCGAGCCGAAGCTTCTCCACTCGTGCTATCGCAACTCTCTTCAACTGGCGTGAGGCAAAGGTGCCCGCTCGGTCACGTTCCCCTCAATCAGTACTGGGGCCTACGGATATCCAATGGCCGAGGCGGCCGAAGTCGCAATCGGAGCCGTTGCCAAGATGCTCGCGGACCCCGCTTGCCAGCTCACCCAGGTCACCTTCGTTCTGTTCGGCACGGGGTGGCCCATGAAACTCACCTGAACGTTGTCCAGCGGCTTCTTGTGCCCTAGAAAGGACCCAGCAACCTTGCTGTGGTATGCTCGAAAAAATGGTGCTTTCGGAAGTTTTTCGTGCTCTTGAGAGGGCTTCGTTCGACGACGCCGTTGGAAGTGTCTCCATCGGAGGGCTGCGAACCTATCAGATCTATGAGTCGTTCAAGATCCACGCGCGCTTGAACAAGCTCAATCGCGAGCGCTTGCGCAAGTCGATACCGAGACTGTGGAGCCGCGTCGAAGCAGGTGACGAGGACCTGGCGCGCGAGGTCGCCCAGGCTGTTTTGGTCTCGAACTTGTCAATGGTGATCGAGATCTTGGACTTCCTGGGAGTCCCGCACGACGGAAGTGGCTTTTTTCAGAAGAACGACGAGGCGGCGGGCTGCCTCGGCGAGGGCTGGCGTGAGCGCGTCTACGCCGAGTTCCGCGAGAAGTACCCCGAAGCCCGCGTGCTGCTCTACATCAATCACCTGGACTGGGAATTGGGCAAACCGGTCGCTCCATTTCTAGGCTCGAAGTAGTTTCGGGCTCGACGTAGTTTCTGAGCGAGAAACAAGCAGGCACGGTATGGCAAAAAAGAAAATTGGAGTACTAACCGGCGGCGGCGACGTGCCAGGACTCAACGCCGTCATCAAATCGGTGGTGTATGGCGCCACCAGCACGGGAGATTTCGAGGTAGTCGGCATCCGCCGCGGCTGGATGGGGCTGACACACGCCAATCTTGAAAGCGGCCTCGACCCGGAATATTTCCTTCCCCTCGATCGCGAAAACACGCGGACCGTCGACCGCAGCGGTGGCACCTTCCTGCATACCTCGCGCACCAAACCCTCGAAGATGCGCGTCGACAAACTCCCCGAGCACGTCAGGACCAAGCTGGGCTCGCTGAAGGAAGTCGAAGCCGGCGTGGTCGATCTAACGCCGGTTGTACTGGAGAACCTGCAGAAGGTCGGCATCGACTATTTGCTGGCCATCGGCGGAGATGACACACTGAGTTACGCCTCGGTTCTCGAGGGACAAGGTTTTCCAGTTGTCGCCGTGCCGAAGACCATGGATAACGATGTGCGGGGAACCGAGTACTGTATCGGTTTCTCGACAGCGCTGACTCGCGCCGTCGATGCGCTGCGCCGCCAGCGAACAACTGCCGGATCGCATGAGCGGATCGGCATCTTCCGCATCTTCGGCCGCGACGCTGGTTTTACTGCGCTCTACACCGCTTATGTGACCTCGATCCGTTGCTGCATTCCCGAGTCGCCGTTTGATCTCGAGAAGCTGATCGACGTTTTGGTCCAGGAGAAGCGGGAAACGCCGAGCCGTTACTCCCTGGTCGTGATGTCGGAAGGCGCGACGTGGGAGGGACGCCAGGTCCAGGAGTATGGCGCGGCCGACGCCTATGGTCATCGCAAGAAGGTCAACGTCGGCGAGGCCTTCGCCGATGAGGTCAACCGCATCACGGGAGAGAGCACGCTGGTTAGTGATCTGACCTACGATCTTCGCAGCGGAAGCCCCGACTTTCTTGACAAGATGATCGCCTACACGTTCGCGACGATGGCGGTCGAGTGCATCTCCGACGGCGCCAGCGGCCGTATGATGGCGATACGGAACGGCTGCTACACCGACACCGAGATTCCCGATCCCAGCCTGGGCGCGAAAACCGTGGATGTTGAAACGATGTACAACGCCGACCGGTTCCGCCCCAATTACGCCAATAAGACCGGCCTGCCGATTTTCCTGACCCGCGTGTAGCCCATGGAAGGTCCGCGGCTTTAGCCCGCATTTCTCACCGATTCCCGGAAACGGGGTTGGCGGGGCGCGCGCGATGAGATTTCATGGGTTTTGGGCGGCATCGTCTCTGGCCGGGGTCACCGTGAGACGGAAACGGCCCTGCTTGCCGTCCGCGACCCTGGCCGGATCGTTTTTGATCTGTTTTTGGGCAAACCTCAATGGCCGGCCCTCTCGTACCCTGTGTGCTTCAAGTGATGCTTGAACTCGCTACGCCGTTTTCAGATGCTTTGCGGCTCCCCCCGCTCGAGATTCTCATACACTTGTTCAAATATCTCCGCCCAGGTGTATCCGCTCGCCAGTGAAATCCATATCTTGCGTGCCGTGATCCGGATGCGCGCTCCGATCTTGAACAACCGCAGCCGGATCGTCGTGCATTGCGCCCGCGCCATCTTTGTCCCCGCCAGCCCCAGCCGACGCAGCCCTTCCATAACACAGTATCCGATCGATGAAAGATATAAGCGGATCTGATTCGAGCGGAAGGAGGCCGTCGAGGTGCGGTCGGCGAACACCCCCAGCTGCTGCTCCTTGATGCGGTTCTCCATCTCCCCGCGGGCACAGTAGATCGTCTCGTATACTTCTTGCGCCGCCGCTTGCTTCGGCGTCAACGACGTCACCACGAAGCGCGGGTTTTCGCCCTTCGCCAGATACTCGGCCTTGGCCACCACGCGCCGCCGCCGCGCCCAACTCTTGCGCGTGCGGTAGCGGAAATCCCCGAACGCCCGCGCCGCCTTACCCGTCTTGGCGAAACGCCGCCGCGCCAGCTGTATCCGTCTCTTGATCCGGCGCTGTAAACGGCCGTTCTTCGCCAGCCCGAACACGTAATCCACACCGTTGTTCTCGCACCAGCTCATGATCTGGTCGCGGCAAAAACCGCTGTCGGCCCGCAGCATGATCGCAACTTCGGGCCACACCCGCCGCAGTTGTTCGACGATGCGCCGGACTTCTTCCAGCGCCCCGGCCGCGGCGTCGAGATCGGCCGACCGCAAGCGCGCGCACAGCAACTGGTCCCCCGCGAAAATGTAGAGCGGCAGGTAGCAATAGTGCCGGTAGTAGCCGTGGAAAAAGCGTCCTTCCTGGTTGCCGTGCAGCGGGTCGTCGGTGGCGTCGAGATCGAGCACGATGCGCTTGGGCTGGCGGGGCTGGGATTGGATGTAAAGCTCGGTCAGCAGACGGTCGGCCGCGGCGGTGTCGAGAGCGATCTTTTTGTAACGGCTGGACGCGCCGCCTTCGGCCGCGGTCAACTCCAGACGGTTGAGAGTGCTCTTGCCGGCGCCGGGGTTGCCGCGGTCTTGGGGGCGCCGCCGCTGGGCGCCTGCGAGGTCTTGTTTGCCGCTGAGCAGGGCCAGCAGCGGGTCGGCGCGCAGCTGATCGTGATCGTTGAGATCCTCATAACCGAGCGCCAGCCCGTAGACGCGCTGGGCGACCAGTTCGCGCACGCTGTGTTCGACCTGCGCCGGTTGCCGATGATCGCGGAAGCAGGCGGCGAACTACCGCACGATGCCGCTGCGCTGCTCGATCTGGCGCAACAGCACGGAGCCGCCGTCGGAGGTGATCGTGCCGCCATCGAAACGGGCCACCACCTGGCGGCGAGCATGGTTGGCGAAGGTGAAGCTGGTTTGGGTACACTCTGTCATGGCAGGGGTCGCTTTCTTGTTGGCTCAAACATCTTGTAGTGATTATGTTTATGCCACAAAAGGCGGCCTTCTGCCAACCCCGCGATGAGAAATGCGGGCTAGGGACGGTTAGCCGATTTTCGCATCGGAAGACCGCTGCGTGTCGTCGATTTCTCGAACGCGCGAAACAAGTGGCTGTCCGCGAGCGGGCTACATGAACGCTTTGATGATCTGCGCCTGGATGTCTTGCAGGTTCTGCTGCACCGACTGCACTTCCTTGATCCTGTCCTCAAGCTGCCCCATGAGAAAGCGCCGTTCGAGCCCGTTCTGGATGATCAGTTTGAGATGCTCGTTGTCCCAGGGCTTTTCTACGTACTGGTAAAGGCCAACATCATTGATCGCCTTGATGGCGTTCTCCTTGTCGGCGTACCCGGTGAGCAGTATGCGAGTGGCATACGGATGGATCTTCTTGTACGCAAGAAGAAACTCGATGCCGTTCATTCCCGGCATCAGGTAGTCCGAAATGACGAGATCGGCCGGATTCCTCGGCGCCTCTTCGATCGCCTGCTCGGGCGAAACGTAGGTCTGAAGGTCAAAATCGGTCTCCAGCGTGAGAAAAGATCTCAGGCTGGTCAGGACCATCTCCTCGTCGTCGACGATGGCGATGACCGGCGTTTTACCGGCGGGAGTCATATTTCGCTCTCGGAGGGTTCTCCGCTCCGAACGGGCAGGCGCAATGTAAAGGTAGATCCGCGGCCAACCTCGCTCTCGACGCTGATATCGCCACCGTGGTCCTGCGCGATCTTGAAACAGATCGAGAGCCCCAAACCGGTACCAACGCCGACGCCTTTCGTGGTGAAACCCGGATCAAAGATGCGGGGAAGGTTTTCTTGCGGAATGCCTTTTCCAGAATCGGAAATCTGAACATTTACTATATCACCGCTCTGGAATGTCCGAATCGTGATCCTTCCCTTGCCCTCCACCGCCTGCGCCGCGTTCACCAGCAAATTCATGAAGACTTGGTTGACCTGGTTGGGGTGACAGCGTATGGCCGGGATGTCGCCGTACTCCTTGACGACCTCGATGCGATTCTTGAGCTGGTGGCGCACAAGCGTGAGAGTGCTATCGAGACCCTCGTGCAGATCGGCGATCTTGAATTCGGCCTCATCAAGGCGCGCGAAGTTTCTCAGACTTCTGACAATACAGACAATGCGTTCGCTGGCGAGCTGATTGATGCGAGCGATGTCCTCCAGCACCGAGCGCACTCGCTGCAAGGTGCGGTTTCCGCGGACCGATTCGGGAATCTCGCCCGATTGCATGATGTCGGAAAACTTTTGCAGCGAGCGACTCAAAGTATCGGCATTGCTCGCAATCGTTCCGATCGGCGTGTTCATCTCATGGGCGATTCCGGCGACAAGCCTGCCCAGCGCCGCCATCTTCTCTTGCTGGATGAGCTGAGTCTGGGAGTTGCGCAGATCCCGGGTGCGAACCTCGACTTCCTGCTCCAGTTCCTCGGCATGATGACGAAGATGCTCGGCAAGCTTCTCGCGCTCGGTGACATCGTGGCAAATGACCTGAATGATCATCTGCTCGCCGTAGGTCACCAGGCTCGCGCTGACGTCAATATAGCGAGCGTCCAGACCTCCGTCCCGCAGCTTGACGTTGTTGTAATAGAGCTGACCGTGCTGTGGCATGGCGTCGAAGGCGGTCGCGTCTTTCCATTCCTCGACCGGAATCACATCGGCAAGAGTGCGGCCGCGCAGCACGCCCTTGGGGACGCCGGTCAGCGGTTCGGCCTTATCGTTTACCTCGAAGATGCGACGCGACGCGAAATCGGCCAGCAGAATCGCCTCGCCGGCCTCCTTGGTTAGCGCGCGATACTTGGCCTCGGATTCCCGTAGCGCCTCGCTGCGAGTCTGCAATTCTTCGTAGAGGCGCACATTTTCGACGATTTGGGCCGACTGAACCGCGATGATCGACAGCAGCCGCTGATCGTCGGGGGTAAAGCCGCCATCCCTGCGTTTGTTGAAGAGATTCAACAGGCCCACCATTTTGCCCTTGGCCCGCAAGGGCACGCTCAGTAGCGAACGTATCGGAAAGTCTTTCGAGGCCAGGCCCTGAAATCGGGGATCCGCTGGCAGATCATTGGTGAGCAGAGGCTTCTGATTCTTAAGCATCCAGCCGGTGAGCTGCTGGCCGAAGCGATAAGGCACCAAATCCGACCCGGAATAGGCCTTGCGGGCGATGGTGCGGAACGGGTCATCGTCTTTTTCGTCGCGGAGCAGCAGGACCGCGCCCTGCTCTACGTTGAAGTACTTCACGCTTTCCTGGACGATCATGTCCACAATCTCGTTCAGCGAGACCGTGGAACTGATTGCGCCGCTGATGCTGTTCAGAACCGAGAGTTCCTCGACAACCCTGTGGAGACGCTTGTTTTCCTCGCGCAAGGAAGCGATGTCGGCCGGGGAGGTTTCTGTCGGCATGACGGCTGGTGTCGGGGAACTGGCCGCCCTGACGGACAGACAAGCCCGGAACATCTCCAGTATAGAGAAGCAGGGCGATGGAAGAGACAAACCACCAAACGGGTCCAGCCACAGTCATGCCCACCCAGGTGGCGTAATCCGGCAGCGTCGCGAGCGCGGGTTTGTGGCGCTCTCCACGCTGCCGGGCGCTGGGGGCGTTTGGGCGATCGGGAATAGGCTGGCTTAGACGATCTCGCTCAGCCGCTTGCTGGCGGTCGGGAAGCTGTCGATGTCGGTCTTGAAGACCTCCGACGCCACCGTGAGGTAGAGGTCACCCATCGTGCCGGTCATCTCGCTGTGCATTCCTGTCTTCATGCCGCCAAGATGTCCGGCGAGGATGACGCCCAGACCGCTGTTCTTGTGAGCGTTGGCCTCGGCGTGCTCGTGCACGTAGGCGATCGAGGTGTGATCGAGCAGAGTGCCGTCGCCTTCCGGGATAGAGCGAAGCTTCGCCAGCAGGTAGGCGAATTCCTCGGCGTGCCAGCGGTTGATGTCGCGTAGAATCTGCTGTCCGCGCCTTGTCTCAACCGCGCCGTGGGTGTATTCGTGGTGGCGCCAGGCGGTGTAGCCCAGCCACGGGAAGCGCGACAGTCCTTGGCACTTCGTCAGCATGTAGGAAGCCACGCGCGTCTGTCCCGACGCGAGCGCATGAACCATTAGGTCAGTCTGGAGCTTCGCGATGCGCGGCCAGTCCTTAAGATCGCCGCCCTCGGCGGGACGCTCGACCACCTGGTGGTATTCGGGCGGAAGGCTGGCGATCGAGCGCTCGACATCGCGCAGGGAAGTCATATATTCGTCGAGACGCTGCCGATCGGACGCGCCTAACCGGGCCTCAAGCTTGCCAGCGTCCTCGCGAACGGCGTCGAGAACGCTTTTCTTGCGGTCGATCCAGTGCTCTTCCCGCGTGCCGAAGAGACGGTCGAACAGCCGCTGCGGAATCATCTCGGGAGGAAGTGGACGGTCGCGATCGGCCCAGCTCATGTTGCGCTGAATGCTCTCCCCAAACGATTCCTGACACACGCCGACCTGGATCGAGCGGAAACGCGTGTCGCGTCCGATCTTGTTGGCAATCACTTGATCCACCGACGGTCCGCCGGCGCCGCGCCCTGTAAACGAGGTGCCCGACATCAGGGCGCTCATCGACCGGTGGTGATCGTTGCCCGGTCCGGGCAGCCGCGCCGCGGGACTGTCGAGTCCGGTGATGACGTGGATGTCGCCGCGAAACGGTGCAAGCGGTCGCAGGCATGGCGTCATGACATAGTCCGCGCCGGCTTCCGCGGGGATCCAAAATCGTTCAATAATGCCGTTGCCGTTGAACCAGACGATGAACCGGGATTCGATTTCCGCTGAGGTTGTTCTGCCCGCCGCCGCGTAGGCGGCGCCGCTGGGATTGAACATCGCCTCGAGAGCGGGGAGTCCGACGCGGACCGCGGCTCCGGCGGCGCCCAGTCCTCGCAACAGCATGCGGCGAGAAAGCGAATTTACGAGTGACGGCATAAGCTTATCCAGCATCTCCAAGGAAAGACTCGGAGCGAACGAGCAAGAGGATTAGTTCTCGAAATCGGAAGTCCGATTGCTCGAAGTTTTCGAAGACACGGTCAATGACCGCCCGGTCGGCCTTGGTCTCGTGCCTTCCCATGGCGTACCGGAATAGCTGTCGCACGACACACTTGCGGCAACTCCTGTTCCCGGCCAGGATGGCTCCGAGTTCCTTGGGAGTCGAGAAACTTGAGTTCGGAATGCCGGCGACCTCTGCCGAAGTATCTAACGCCATCTCGTACTTCGTCTCCTTGGTCTTGATCTTCTTCATGCGCTCGTCGCGAGTCGGGTAGATCGTCAGGTAGTGTTTGTCGCGAAACTGCCCGATGGCGTCGTATTGCTCGAGGCCAAAACCAATCGGATCAATGAGCCGGTGACAGCTCGCGCACGTCGTACTCGTCAGGTGGACGCTCAGCCGCTCACGATTGGTCATCGGCCTGTCGTCGGTAACCGGCGGCAAGCTGGCATTCAACCCGGGCGGGGGAGGTGGCACGACTTGGCAGAGAAAATGCTTGCGCACAAACAGACCACGCTCGGTCGGCGAGGTATCTGACGGCTTGCTCGTCACCGTGTGGAACATCGCCTGCCCAAGAACTCCGGCACGACCCGAATCCGGCGCAAACCGCACCATGGCAAACTCCTCGTCCGGGGCCGGGATGCCGTAGAGACTGGCGAGATCGCTGCTGAGAAATGCGTAATCGGCGGTAAAGAACTCCATGAAGTTCCTGTCGCCCCACACTAGATGACGGAACAGGCGCTTTGTCTCTTCGGTCATGGAGGCGGCCAGCTCTGGACTGAAATTCCGGTAGAGCCGCCGGTCCCGAATTGTATGGAGCACGCGGTCAAACCGCAGCCACTGCGCCAGAAACTCGTCAAAAGATCTCACCGCCCGAGGATCGTCGAGCATCCGCCGGGCCGCCTTCTCGACCTGCTCGGGCTTGTTCAGCTCACCCGCGCCGGCTTGGTCGAACAACCAGTCATTCGGCATCGTATCCCACAAGAAATACGAGAGCCGCGTCGCGATCTCATAGGGGTACCACGGGCCATCCAAACCTCTCTCTATGCGGAAGAGGAAGTTCGGCGATTGCAGCATCGCCTCGACGACGATTCTTGCGCCGGAGAGAAACTCGCCCGTCTTGCGGGCTTCTTGCCTGAAAAGCTCGTTGTAATGCGAGACCTCGGCTTCGGTCAACGGACGGCGAAACACCCGGCGGCCAAAATCGCCCACAAACCGTTCGCTGCACGCCCGGTCGGCCGCCGAGGCAGCCTCGCAGGGAATAAGACGATTGCGGTCGCCGCCGCGAAAGACATTGCGGGCCAGCTTTTCCGCCACCGAACCGTAGGCTTCCGCCAGCAATGGGGGAATGCTCTGCCCTTCGGTCTGATTCTTATAGCCTCGAATGAAATCTTCGGGCGGAAACTGGCTGGCGGGCCGCGTTTGGTCGCCCAGCAGGTCGCGAACCGTGTTGTTGTACTGGCTGTGAGTCAGCCGCCGCATGGCGGATGGATGCTTCTCGGCCGTCGGCCCGCCGCCGGGCCGCGCGGAACTCTCCGGCTTCGGCAGCCTTGCCAGATGGTCCACCCAGCGCAGCAGGAGTTTTTCGTTCTCACTGTTTTTTGGGATACGCTCCCCGCCAATGTGCTCAACGCGACTGGTCGGCTTGCGGTACAGCAGCGACCGGTCGGGCGTCTCCGCGTCGACGAAAGCCGCCAGCCACAGCCCAAACGACCTGATCTCGTCGGCGCCCGCGTCCGCGGACGGAAACCGCAGGTTCGTGTCCGACGCGATGCCGGCGTCGTTGTGGCAAACGGCACACTGCGCCTGATCGAACACGGGGTAAAGCTTTTCAACGAAAAAATCTTCGCCGACCGCTGTGGTCGCTTCCGCGTTTGCGGGGCGGGGTGGGGTGGTCCATAGGGTAGCCAAGCTCGCCGAGGCGAGCACGACGACTCGAAACGTATTCAGGTGCATGAAATTTCCAGAGATCCGCACTCCGATTCTACCATTCATGGCACAAACCAGCGTTTCCGAAGAATCGAATCTACCCCTCATGCGGACAATCGCGGGCCAGGGGCGGGAGTCAAGAACAGCAGCGAAACATCAGGGCAGATCCGCCATGTCGTTGGTGATGTCTTGCGGAGTGAGAACGGCCCCGTAGAGTCTGGCGGCGTCGAGCGTCATCGGCAGGTAGGCCCCGTTGTACCAGGAGGCTCGTCCGAAGGTGGGCTCGGCGACCGTTTGGGGAGTGAAGACGGGAAAAGCGGCTTGGCGCTCCAAGACGCCGTCAAGGTAGATCGCGCCGTTCCCGGTGGCCTGGAGGAAGGTAAAGGCGACGTGATACCAGTGATCAAGATCGAGGGCGCTCGTTGAAACTAGCCAGGGAGAGGAGGAGGGCAATCCCGCGATCGAGAGAATCAACTGGCCCGAAGAGTTGACGCCGCCGAACCAGCCTTGGAAGTCGCCGCCGTAGTTGGAGTAGATCACGCCCCAAGATCCAGGGTACGCGGTGAGTTTGACCCATGCCGTAAAGGTAAAGTTGGAGGAACTCAGCCCGGAATCAGGGCTGAGCCGCGCATAGTCCGAGACACCGTCGAAGCTTCGGGCCCCACCGCTGACGCCGATGGCGGGGCTGGTTCCGCCGCCTTCGCTGATCACGTGGTGGCCGTTGCCCGAATCGTCGGCGAAGACCTGGCCGGCCTCGGTACCGGTTTCGTCAAAGCTCCAGGACGCCTCGCGGGGCGGAAGCGGTACGGCCGTGAAAGCGGCGAAGTCGCTCGCGACCTCGGCCGGACTTAGAGCGCGGGGTGTGATCTTCACCTCGTCGAGATCGCCCGCCAAATAGTAGCCGTTGTACCAAGACGCCCTGCCCATGGCCGCCTGTCCGCTGACGTGGGGAGTCAGACCGACGCCGTATCGTTGACCCTCCAAAACACCATCAACGTAGATTCTCATTGTTCGTAGTACTCCGTCATAGGTTGCGGTGAGATGGTGCCAGTGGTTGAGTGAAAGCGTAGTCTCCGACAGTATGCCGCGCGTTGTCGAAGGAAGCCGGTTGCCTGACGCGACGACACGTCCGTCGGAGCGAACGGCCAGATACCAGCCCTGATAATTTCCCCCGTAGTTCGATACCACCACGCCTAAACTTCCCGGATAGGCACCAAGCTTGACCCATGCCCTGGCAGTGAAGCGGGTTGGCGTCAGCCGGTGAGACGCTGCGATGGTCGCATGGTCGGCCGCGCCATCGAAACGGCGGGCGTTGCCCTCCACGCCGGCCACGGCGGACGTTCCGGTGAGGCTCGCCGTATGCGCGTTGCCCGAGGCGTCTTGCCCGTCGGTGTCGAGAGACCAGTCGGCTGTCGCGGCGGGATCGACTGCCGGCGCGGGCGCCGTGAATGCCGCGAAGTCGGCCGCTACCTCCGCGGCCGATCGAGGTGCGGGATAGATCTGCGTCTCGTCGATCAGTGCGTGAAGGTAATAGCCCTGGTACCAGGAGGCCCCTCCGATGGTTAGAGGCAAGGAAATTTCCGGTTCCAGGCCGGGGATGTACATCTGCGAGACGAGCGCGCCGTCGAGGTAGAGCGAAACGAGTCCCGCAGGCTGGTTGTAGGTGACCGAAACGCCGTACCAGCGTTCGAGCGCCAACGGTTCGGGCGCCGCCAGCCACCGGGCTTGCGATGGTGTCTGGGAAGCCAAAAACCACAGCTTTCCATCTGAATTGACTTTCAGAAACCAGCCACGATAGTTGCCCCCATAGGCGGCGGCGACGATTCCGAAATTGTCGGGATAGGAAAGCAGGCGAATCCAGGTGCGAAAGGTAAAACTCGGCGGGGTCAGAGCGGCCGAGGCCGGTACGTCCACCGAGTCGCTGGCGCCGTTGAAGAGCCGGGCGCTGCCCGATACCCCTGCAACAGCCACCGTTCCATAGCTCTGCGTTGTTCCGTGATGGCCGCCGCCGGAGGAATCAGAAATCGTCACGCCGCTGCCGGCGCCTGCTTCCTCGAACGACCAATCGGCCACGGCACCGGCAGGCGCGCCGACGGTCAGCGTCACCTCCACCGCGACGGGAGAGCCGGTCGCGCCCTCTGCCTCGATCTCGATAGATCCCGTGTAGGTGCCCGGCGCCCATCCCACGGAGTCCCCCGACACAGAGAGAGCCGAGGGAGCCTCACCGGAGGCGGGAGACACGTTAAGCCATGGGGCCCCGGCCGCTACCGTCGCAGTCCAGTTAAGCGTGCCGCCGCCGCTGTTGGCAATGCTCAACGATTGCGAGGCCGGATTCGGCCCGCCGGCGACCCCCGAAAAACTCAAACTAGCCGGTGAGACATCCAGGACGGGTGTTCCACCGGTCAGGCTCGAAACCTGAACATTGTCGATGAACCATCCTTCATTTGCATTCGCGATGGAGTCAAAGGTGTCGAAATCAAAACGAAGCTGAATCATCTGCCCCGCGTACCGCGACAGATTTACGATGTGATGGTCGAACCCGGGACCATCAGAGTTATGAGCCAGATGAGAGATCGTTCTCCAGCTCGCGCCCGCGTCGGTGCTAATCATGAGACGGCCGGAATCTGCGTTGAGATAGGCGCCCCCACCCAGCGGGATCTCCACCCCGAAACCTTCTCCGGCGAGGAATTGATCCCACTCGACAACGGCGTCGGTGACCGCGCTAAGGTCGATCGCGGGCGAGGTCAGCGTTCCCAAGACGGGGCTGCCGGTTTCGTAGTCGCCGGTTACTTCTTGACCGAACCACCAAGATTGGGCGCCTGTGGCCGCGCGCCGCGTCGTCAGATGCCAGAGGCCGTCCGCGGTCCAGCCGTCGTCGGAGCTGTCAAAACCCGAGAACAACATGGTCGGGCCGATGACGGGTGCGCTTCCGCCGCAGTCGGCGGGCAGGTCAAAGGATTCATAGACGCTCAGCGCCGTATCGTTTGGCTGTCCGCTTTGGATCGGATTGAGAGCAGCCGAGAAGCCGAAGCCTCGTGCCGCGTATGCCGTCCAGACAGCGCACGCGTTCGGCCCGCCGGCATCGGCAAGCTCAGCGGCCTGCACAACCGCGTCCCGGGCATCGAGCATCGACGGACGCGACGGGGTAAGTTTTAGAGCTGTTGTGAGGACCGCTTCAAAGGCCGCCTGTCCTAGGGCCGCGCGCACATCCCACAATGCCGTGGCCCAGACCTCACCGTCACGATGGACTTGCGGTACCCGCAGCAGCCGGGATCCGGGAGCGACCCGAAGCCGCAGCACGCCGAACTGCCCGAACGTGTGGGTACTGTCGTTGTAAGCGACCGAGCGAATTCCGGTCGTTGAGTTTTCGGTAACGTACTCGCCGATGACTGGATGATTTGTAAACGAGACCGCATAAGCGTCGCTCCATCCCTCACCCATGGCCCCGCTATGCCAGCGGAACAGGCTCGTCAGATCACTGGGTCCGCCGACGAGCCGGTTGCTGAGCCCGTGGACGTACTCATGAATGATCACATCGGCGTCGAAAGCCGTATCGCGAACAGTGGAGGTAAACAGGCCAAGCGTCATTCGAGCAGCAATGCCGTCGGGCGCGGTCGAAAAGTAGGCATTGTTGGTGGCGCCGCCGTCTTCGACATCCACGCGGACCGGGTCGCCGCCGGCGCCGCCGCGTCCAAAATTATCGCTCTGGAAATTGCCCGATGCTTCATCGAAGCCCAGTTCGTAGAGCCAGTCATGAATCACGTTTACCCAATAGAAAGCGTTGGCGAGAGCAGCCGGGCGGTCTGGGACGGTGTTGGACGAGCTGGAGTAGCTATCGGTGAAGGAGAAGTCGAAGTGCCCCTGGGAATCCGACGCCCGGGCGTCGCAAACATTGTTGTCGTCGGTGTCGCGGCAGGCCTCCGCGTTGTTGCCCACCGTCTCGGTGCCATCGACCCAGCAGAGCCCGTCGAGCAACCCGCTTCGATACGCGGCCGGGTAGATGGGGTCTGGACAAGTCTCCGAGGCACTCGGCCAGCCAGTGAAGGGCTCGGTGGTCTGTGCGCCGGCGTTGGGATGTGGCCGGTCCGGCGCACGGAAAACCAGACCTCGCGGCTCCGACGACTGGGCCAGGTTTCGGCTGAATAGAATCTCTCCGCTGTCACCGTCCACCACGACCCAGTAGGCTTTCGTTACCGAGAGATGGAGATACATCCGCCAGGCCGGGCGAGATTCGTCGTCGAATGGAAACCAGACGAGGCCTACTTCGACCGGGCTGCGCAGCCCGGAGTCGGAGAAGACCGTTCGCCGGTTGGCTCCTGTTTCCGCGCGATCCACGTGAAGGTTCAGCGTCGTGCTGGGAGATAGCTGTCTCGCCGCTTCCGCGACCGCCTGGGCTGGCGACAGTATCGCGGCAAGCACGCCTGGCACGGGGGGCGCGGCGATGGCGTCCGCGCGCCAGACGCGGTTTTGAGAGTCAAGATGCACCTGGATATCCGAGTCGAAAAACGGCACTCCGGCGACTCGCGGCTCGAAGACCAGATGGGTGAGATTCGCATTCCTTGACTTGGAGCGTGAGATCAGAGCAAGCTGGAACGGCGAGGTTGGCGCAATGTTGGGAGCCAGCGGCAGCTGCTCCAGAAACAGACGGGCGGCGGTTTCAGCCTCTCCCCCGCGGGCCTGAGTAAGAGGCTTTCCACGCTGGAAGAGTGAGTGCCGGGCTTGGCGCGCGGTGCCAAGCTGTAGAGAGCCTGGCGGTGTTCCCCCCGGGATCGAGCGTCCTCGAGAGTCAAAGAAGTCGTAGTCGGCGGGACGAAGAGTTTGACCTTGTGCGTCGCTCAAGGCACAGCAGACCACGCAGGCAATCCACAACAGGAAGCCTGACATTCCAAAACGGCGACGACCCATCTCTCCTTTTCTTTTCGGTCGAAGTGTGTGAGGTTTTAGCCCGGCTAGCAGCCGGCGTCTGCATCGGCCGGACGGCCGGAGCAAGGTGCTCGGCCTCCGCAATGCCGGTCAACGTCATCGGGTAGACTGTAATCACTGCCCGGCAACACCGCGGCTTTCATGGCGAACTCAATCGATTCGCGGGCTCTCGCTCGCAGGAACTTTCTCAGAACCGCGGCTGGCGCCGCTCTTATGAGCGGTCTGGCCGCGCCCGCTTCCCTCCATGGCCAAGAATCCGCGGTGAATTCTGGCAAGCTCAAGATCGTTTCAGTAGAAGCCTTCCCTGTCCGGCTATGGAAAGGCGCCCGTCGGAGCGGGAAGCCTGCATTCAAGTCGGATTTTGATATCGCCCGCTGGCGCTATCGCGGCCCGTTCGCGCAACTGGGCAGTGCGATCGTTGTTGTGATTCGAACCCGCGAGGGTATTAGCGGTTACGGGCTCGGCGGCGGCGGAACCGTTTCGGCCGAAATCATTGGTGGTCATCTGCGGCATCTGCTGATCGGCGCCAATCCGCTCAACATCGAGTTGCTCTGGGATCAGATGTACACCTCAGCGAACGCCTACGGCCGGCGCGGTGTGTTCGTGATGGCTCTCAGCGGCGTTGACAATGCCCTTTGGGACATCTTGGGAAAGTACTCCAGGCAGCCGGTCTATCGCCTGCTCGGTGGTACGACAAAGGATAAGATCCCGGCTTACTTCACCAGCATGCGTCCGGAAGAAGGGCTTGCTCTCGGTTTTCAGCATTTCAAGATGCCGATACGGGATGGGGTTGCCGAAGGGCGCCAGGGGATGGAGAGAATCAGAGACCTGCTGAAACGGGCTCGCACGACGATCGGCCCGGTGAAATCCTTGATGATCGACTGCGGCTCGCGCTGGGACGATGTGGACTACACCATCGAGATGGCCAGACGCCTCGAGCAGGTCGGCCTCTACTGGATCGAGGAGCCGCTCTCGCCGGACAATCTAACCGGCTACGCTGAGCTGGTCCGGGAGGTGAAGAGCAGCAAGATCGCAAGCGGCGAGCACGAGTATACGCGCTTTGGCTTCGCTGAATTGATTCGCCACAACGCGGTAGAGGTTCTGCAGCCGGACGTGAGCTGGTGCGGCGGCGTGACGTCGCTGCGCAAGATCGCCGCCATGGCCGCCGAGCACGATCTCGAATTCACACCCCACCGGGGCGGCAGCTTGTATGGACTCCCTCTTTCGTTGTCGTCTCCGCAATGCCGCTGGGCCGAGAGCTTTGGTACCGGCGACAACCGGGGAACGGAACTCATGCAGGCGATGACCGCCCCGTTCAAGAACGGTTTCTACTATCCGCCGGAGAAACCCGGCTTCGGGACTGAGATCACCGAGAGCCTAATCGAGAGCCATCGGCTGTGACGACCTTGGCCGGTGGCGGCAGCTAACCCGCATTTCTCGCCACCTGACGGCCGAAGCACGCGACAGGCCCGCCAGTACTTCGTTGCGCTTGCTCGCCGTGCTCAACGTACCGGCAAGTACGCCTGCGCTCGTCAAGCGGCGCGCGCCTCGTACTGGCGGGCCTCTCACGCACTTCGCTTCGCCACGTGGTGAGAAAACGGGCTAACGAATCAAGATCAGTAAATCTCCTGGTAGATTTTCAAGCAGTCCGCGGTGCTCACTGGCCGCGGATTGAATCGAGCGGTCCACTGCGATGAGGCCTCCTCGGCCCGCTTCGGCAACTCATCTTCAGCGATCCCGTAGTCAGACAGACGCCGGGGAATGGCCGACTTCTCGAGCATGCCGTCAACGACCCGGACCAGTTCCTCGCCTGGCTCGGCCCCTCCGCCCGAAGGACACAGCTCTTCGTAGAGTTCTCCCGCACAAGCGATATTGAAGCGGATCACCGCCGGCAGCAGCATCCCCACAGCGGCGCCGTGAACGACCTGGTGATGCGCCGTGAGCGGATTCGCGCAGGAGTGAGCAATGCCGAGCATCGAATTTTCGATCGCCGTGCCGGCGAAGTTCGCGCCCAAGAGCATACCGGCGCGGGCATGCTCATTCGAGGGTTCCTCCAGGACGCGTGGAAAACTCTCGCTGAGTAGCTGCCAGGCCCGCTGGGAGTACAGTCTCGAAAGGGGGTTGCGCTTGCTGGTCACCCAGGTTTCCAGAGCATGGCCGATGGCGTCGATGCCGGTGACGGCGGTGACATCCGCGGGCTGCGAAATAGTGATCGCCGGGTCGAGAATCGCAACCGCCGCCGCGGCCTTCGGGTCGCCGCAAGCCATCTTCTGGTGTGTTTCCGGGTCGGAGATCAGTGCAAACGACTGTGCTTCACTGCCGGTTCCCGCTGTCGTCGGGATGGCGATGAGCGGCAGCATCGCTTTCGCCGCCTTGCCACCGCCCCAGTAGTCCTGCATGCGGCCCCCATTGGTCAGCAGGAAGTTGATTCCCTTGGCGCAATCCATGGAACTGCCGCCGCCGAGTCCTATGATCAGATCGATTCCGTGCTGTTTGGCGAACGCGACCCCCTCTTCCACGTGGACCGAGGTCGGATTTTCTTCCACTCCGCGGAAGATGGCCGCGGAAAGACCTGCCTCTTCGAGAACTCGAACTGCCAGGGCCGGATAGCCCGCCGCGACAATGCCTGGGTCCGATACGACCAGAGCACGCCGGCCACCGAGCGACTTCGCAATTTCGCCGGCCCGCGAGAGGGTCCCACCGCCGAAGACGACGCGCGTGCGGGGCTGGAAGTCGAATGATGTGGAAGAGTACATCAAGGTAATTGCGGCGTTATCTGCGGCTCGCCGGTTCGCGGCACTGGTTTGCGAGAGTTGCTAAGTCCCAGGAGCGCCCAGCATAGGCGCGGAAATTTAGAAATTTACGGGCGGCACTCCTGGGAACGCGGAATCGATTGTGGGTAAGTGAAGCTCTGCGCTGCCAGTCGCGCACTCGCTAGTAAACTCCGATCGCCGCTTTTGTATTCGTTTTGGAGAAAGGCCGCACGTTGCGCAATCCCGGCCACGGGTACAGCTCGATCGATGGCTCTCTTTCACATTCGTCTCTTTCGGGAAAACGCGGCATGAAGAATTCCTTGGTTAGCGTGGTCAGCAAGACGCGTCCCGTTGCGCCGTAATCCACGACCCGGTCCATGTCGTCGGGATCGACCACTTCACTCACGGCCCGCGGCTGCGGCGGATAGTAGATGATCGCGTAGTCATCCGCCGGATCAAACGGTTTGTGGCAGGCCAAGCCCATCAGAGTATTGCCATAGGTCGCCGCGAAGTAGGCGCCTTCGAGCAGTTCCTCGCGGGCGAAGCGGTGGAACTGCGGCGTCATCTCGGTGCCGCCGCAAAACACGCCCGTGATCCCCATGTCTTTCAGCGACACGCGTTCGGCTAGGGCATCGAGCAGCTTCGGCGTCGTGAACAGGCATTTCACGTTCGGATGGTTTTCGAGCACCACCAGAGCCTGGTCGATGCAGTGTTTCTTGTAGGCTTCCGCCTCCTTGATGTCGCCTCGCTTCAGAAGCTTCACCACCCAGCGGGGATCGAGATCGACTTGGAAGCATATGCCGCCTCGAATTTGTGCCAAGTGTTCAATCGCCAGCCGCAGCCGCCGCGGACCGCTGGGGCCGAGTTCGAGCCAGTCCGAACCGGGCGGGAAGAACTCGTCCGGCAACGTTTTGCTGAACTCCGAGTAATCGATTCGGAAGTCCTCGATGTTGATGCGCATCTTGGGCACGCCGGTCGTGCCGCCGGTCTCGAAGACATAGATCGGCTTGTCCTTGTACGCCTTGGGAACCCAGCGGCGCACCGGGCCGCCACGCAGCCACTCGTCCTGGAAGAAACCAAACTTGCGAAGGTCGCCGAAACCGTGAATTTCCTTGCGCGGATCCCAATCAAGCTGCGAGGCATAGTCGAGCCAGAACGGACAACCGGTTTCAGGATCAAAATGCCAGGCGACGATCTCGCGCACGTGGGCGTCAAGCTTCTCGCTGGCGTCGTCCATTTTCTGTTGAAGAGAAGGGGAGAATTCAGTGGTTGCCATCTGTTAGTACCGACACTAGGAACGGACAAATATGGACGGGCTAGCCAGCTCGAAGAGCACCGGCGCCCTGGGGAGTCGGGTTTCGCGTCGCGGCCCCGCCCGAGCCCTCGCGCAAAGCAATCCCGTTGACTCTATTTCTCCGCGATCGCGTATACATGAGAGCGGGTCATGATAAACAGTGTTCCGTTGGCGACGACCGGAGTGCTGTAAATCGTGTTGCCGAAGTTGATCTCCGACAAAACCTCTTTGACTCTTCCGGTCTTAATCACGGTCAAGTCGCCGTCCTCGTCGCCGATCAGTACTTTGCCGTCCACAACATAGGGCGAACCCCAGACGGCGGCGAGCATGTCGTGCTCCCACAGCAGCTTGCCCGTCTCCAGGTCCAGGGCATGCAGGAAGCCGCTGAAGTTCGCCGCGTAGACGATCTCGTCTTCAATGGCGACGGTCGAAATCGTGCGCCGAAAATCATGATGCCAGATCACGCCTGATTTCGTCACGTCCCCTTTCTTGGTTCCGTCGATGACCCACAGATGACCGACGCCCTCTCCATGTTCGGGGTCCTGTCCCACGGCCACGAAAACCTTGTCGTCGTAGATTACCGGCGTCGCGATGATGTTATTACGGTCGCCGCGGCCCTGCTTCCATTCCGAAGCCTTCGGGTTGGCGTCGAATTGCCAAATAGGCTGTCCGGTCTTGGGTTGGAAGCTCCGCAGCCAGCCGTCGCCGCCCGGGAAGATCACTTGCGCAACGCCGAGGATCTCTCCATACGCGGGCGAGGCCCACTGCCCGTGCAGAATCTGGTCGCCCGGATCGCCGTTTTCCCATAGCACTTCGCCCGTGTGCCGGTTGATCGCCAAGAAACTCGGCGCCTCGGGGAAGGGGATGTTGACATGGCTTTCGTCGACGCCGTTCGAGGTGTTGACGTAGAGAATATCTCCGACAATGAGCGGCGAAGTCGCGGCCATGTTGTGGGGGAATACCGCCAGATCGTCATACATGTTCAGCGTCCAGATGACATCGCCGTCGATCTCGGAGGTATTCTCCTCGTCCTTAAAAGGGCCGTCATTTTCGCCATCGCGGAAACCTTCCACATCCAGCGCCATGACTTCGGCGCGGTTCGAGACGTAGTAGACGATGTTGTCCGCCACGGCCGGGGAAGAGCACACACCCTGCTCGGGCCAGTCGTTCACGCGGCCGGCCACGAGTTTTTTGTGCGTCATCTGCCATAGGAACCCGCCGTCGGATTCCCGAAAAGCCATCACCACGCCGCGGTCTCCGCCCAGCTTGGGGTTGCGCATCAGTTCGTTGTTGGTTCCCACGAACACCTTTCCGCCGGCGATCACCGGGTTCCCGTAGGACTGCGACCCCAGCTCGGCCACCCACTTGATATTTGTCTTGTCCTCGACACTCCAGGTGCGGGGGATGCCTTTCTCCTCGGAGGTCATGTTCCGCTCCGGAGTACCGCCCCACATCGGCCAGTCCGCCGCGAAAGCGGGCAGCAACCAAAAGACGGGCAGTGACAAAACGGCGACCAACAGGATAGATCCGCGCATGGTTTTCATGAGTGTAATTTTCCGCTGTAACGTCCTGCCCCAGGAAACTCTCTAGTTTCCGGCCGCGGTGACGGTGAAATTGTCATAGAAAATATCGGTCGTCGAATAGCCATAGATGCCGGGGCTGCCCTTGGCGTGCGGCAGCGGATCGGTGGCTTCGAGCGTCCACCCAACCGGCTCGGCTTCGCTCTTCTTCCAGACCTTGACGCGCACGGTCGAGCCACCCTCGCCCGGGTCCACGCGGACTTTCATGTGATACCAAACCTTGACCTGCCAGTCGAACGGAATCACTTTCGAAAACCGCTGCATCTCAGAGAACCAAGTCCGAATCATCAGCTTACGCCGCCCGCCCATCATGGCCACCGTATAGCGGTGGGAGACCAGACCCATGTCGGGCTTGAATCGTCCCCGCTGGTCGGCCATCAGGTCGGCTTCCACGGTATAACCGCTGGCATCGGGGTCGCCAACATAAACCGTCGTCCGCCAACTGCGCCGGTTGCCCGAAGGCTTCTTGAGGACTTTGTTGCCTTCCAAGTTCGCGATTTGGAAGCGTCCGCGCGTGGCATTCCAGCCCGGCGGCACGGTTTTCTCCGCATAACTCTCGAAGTCTTCGGTGAACGGCGCCGCCGGACGCGCGCTCACCCGCGCCGCGGCCTTCAGCCCGCCCGCGGACGCGGTCAAAAGCCCGCCTTGGAAGGATACATCGGACGAGAGTTTCAATTCGCCCTTGGCCGAAACCGTGCCCTGCAGACCGTCGAGCGACCAGCTAGACTCGGTTTCGCCAATCAAACGGCCTTTGGCGTCGTAGGCGCGGGCGACGAATTTCTTGCTCGCCCCGGCGCTGAGAATCACCTCGGCCGGAAAGATCAGCAGTTGAGCCAGCGCGGCTCCAGCGGGCGCTTTGTTCGTGACAGCCGGAGCGGCGGAGGATTCGTTCGCCGATCGTTTCTCGCCGATGGCGTAGAGGTTATTGTTCGTCAGCAAGAAGACGCGGCCGTTGGCGACCGCCGGGGAGCCGTTGATCTGCGTGGCGCTGCCGTCGGCGTTCTTGAACTCTTCCACGTCGAGCACTTCGGGTTCTTTTCGTCCGTTGAGCTTAAGGATGTGAAACTTGCCATCCACGTCGGCGACGTAGGCCTTGCCATCAGCAATGACCGGAGAGGCTTTCTGCGCGATGCCGAGATTGTGCAGCCAGAGCCGTTCCCCGGTCTTGACGTCAAACGCGGTGAGGTTGGCCGAGTTGTCGACGTGGTAGAGAATGCCTTCGTGGATCGCCGGCGAGGCGTACCCTCCGGTGAAGCCGTCCACATTCCAGGTCAGCTTCGGCTTGCCTCCGGCGGCCGCTCGCGAGTCCAGATTGATGAGCCGTCCCATGGCGACGCTTTCATCGACATTTTCTTCACTGTGGGAAGCAAACACATGCGCGCCGTCGGCGACGACCGAGGAATTGATGCCGCGTTTGCTCAGCGGAAACGCCCAGACCTTTTTCCCCGTGGCCACTTGCAGGGCGTAGATGCCGCCGTCGCCGTTGCCGGTGATAAGAAGCCGCTCGCCGTTGACTTCACGAACGAGCGGCACCGAGTAGGTCGTGTCTTTGGGCGCGCCGCCCGGCGTGGCGACCCAGGCGATTTCACCGGTTGTCTTATCGAGCGCGAAGAAACGATGCCGGGGAATGAAGTTGCCGCCCCAGCCGGCGGTAAGAAAACTGACGATAAGCAAATTGCCGTCGATGAGCGGATCGACCGTGCGTCCGCCAAAACCCGAAATACGCCCGACCAGTTCACCGAACGAACGCGACCAGAGGACCTGGCCGTCGCGGTCGAAGCAGTGGACCATGCCCTCGACGCCATGCGAATAGACGTAACCGGTCTCGGGATCGCCGGCCAAGCTGGCCCAGCCGATCCGGTGGTGCGGAATGTCGGTTTGAAAGACGTTGTAGCGATAGTCCCAGCGAACCTTGCCCGTCTCTTCATCGACACAGACAACGCGTTCCCGCCATTTTTCAGGCGTGGCTGGATCCGAGAGGGTGATGACGCACACCCGCCCGTCGAGCACAATCGGGGTCGAACGACCGCCAATGGGTGCCTTCCAGGCCAAGTTTTCGCCGCTCGCCGACCACGAATCGGGTAGACCCGTCTCGGCCGAGACGCCGTCGGAGTTCACCCCGCGCCAGGCCGGCCAGTCGGCGCTGGTCAGCAACATCGGACTGGTCAGCACCCATAAAACCACCGAAACGATAGACTTCATCTGGTACCGCCGTCGCGACGCCATAAACTTCTCCCAGAGTGCCAGTTTAACAAAACGACACTTCCCAATCCGTCAGGATGAGCTAAGACAACGCTACGGAAACAGATGGGTGATGGCCCCGTGTTTCTTGTCTCGAATCTTCAGGAACCGGCCATCCTGGCAGCGGACGGCGCAATGCGGATATCGCGGAGGGATCTTCCCCCGGGCGGCGGAACGGGTGGCGGAAGGATGTAATCCGGGCTGGCCCCTCGCGTCGGCTCGGCTGGGGCCAGGGCGCAGCTTCGGGACGCACCGCTCCACCGCTGTGCAGCAGGCTGCGCCCATCCTGCAAAACACGCAAAGCGGGGCGAGGGAAGCTACTTGGACTCGGTGCCGCCGCTAGCGGACTTCGCCGGTTCTACCAATCGGCGACAGCCGCCGCTTCGTCTGCCGCTGGTTCCGGCGCGCCCGCTGGGACGGGACGTGGAAATCCCTACTGGCACGCCGAGGCGCGGACCCCGAGAACCCTGACCGGGCACCGTAATTCCTGGTCTGGAGAGGGGTCTCGAGGTGGATGTCGGCAGTCCGACCCGAGCCAGCCCCCTGGAGCCGGATTGCCCTCCGACCCGGGTTCCATTGAATGTTGGTTGGGAACCAAGCGAACCCGCGCCACCGAATTGGCCCAACGCAAGCGCTGGCAGGGCGGTAAGCATACAAGTAATCGTGAAAAGCCTCATAGGGTCTCCTTGACTTTTACTGGTTGCCAGCGTTCCGTCGCACGAAGGCGGCCAGTCGCCAGAATCCGCAAGGCATTGATTCTAAAAAGCTCCATACGCGGCGTTGCTGGCCGAAATCCACCACCTGCGGGATAAAGACCACCAGGACAGCATTTCCGCGGCAGCCGGTTTCCAGACCGAAACGCTAGCCCGCCGTCTGCCCGGTAGGAGACTGCCCAGTACAATAAGACCTTCTGGAGCAAGTCCCGAGATTCTCCGGCGAGCACTTCAGCCTCGGAACGTCGCCGGGCCGCCGGAACCCTTTGCCGTACCCGCCGCGTCACACAAAGCAATGACCTCGGTTCCCGAACCTGCCGCGACAGCCGTGCCGCGCACGTGCGCCGAAGTCAATCTCGGAGCTATCGTCCGGAACTACCAATCGCTGCGGCGAATTCTGGGTGATAGTGTCGAAGTCGTCGCCGTGGTAAAGGCCAACGCCTATGGGCATGGGTTCGCGCCAGTCGGCAAGGCGCTTTCGGCGGCCGGGTGCGGATGGTTCGCCGTCGCATGTTGGGAAGAAGGGGTCAGCCTGCGCGAGGCCGGCATCGCGGGGGAAATTCTGGTCCTGAGCGGTTTTCTCCCGGGAGAGGAAACTGCCGGGCTCCGCCTCCGGTTGACGCCTCACATTCACAACCGCGGCCAGTTGCTTCGCTGGAATGCCGAAGCCGCTTCGGCCAGCACGAGGCCCGCCTATCACATCGAACTCGACACCGGCATGCACCGCATGGGTTGGGACAGCCTCGACGCTCAGCCGCTAGCCGAAGACCTGGCTGGAGCGATCGAGCAGGCCACCCGCGCTGACTTCCACGGGCTGGCGACGCACTTGGCCTCGGCCGAAAACTTTCGCTCGGATCAAACCCATCGGCAGAACGAGCGTTTTCAATCTGCCTTGCGTCATCTCGAATCGCTGGGCATCCACCCGCGGCACACGCATATCGCCAATGGCGCGGCAGCGGTCCTGAGGCCCTCACTCGGCGGGAACCCCTCATTGGGCGGCAACATGATCCGCGCCGGATTGGCGCTCTATGGTTACCTGGCGCCCGTGGTTGGATCCCCGCCCGTTGCCCCGCTCCAACTCGAACCTGCTCTTGCCTGGAAGGCACGGCTTGCCGGGGTTCGAAATGTCTCCGGAGGATCAAGCCTCGGGTATTCCGCTTCCTATGCGGCAGCGAAGCCCATGCGCGTCGGAGTGGTCTCGGTCGGCTACGGAGACGGCTTTGACCGCAGATTGTCGAATGGCGGAGCGGTGCTGGTGCGAGGCCGGCAGTGCCCAGTCGTGGGACTCGTGAGCATGGATGTGACTCTGATCGATCTCTCCGCGCTCCCCGCGGCTGAAATCGGCGACGAGGTTACCTTGATCGGCCCCTCGCTCGACGCGCAAGCGATGGCCGGTCACTGCGGAACGATCACCTATGAGGTGCTGAGCCGAATTTCCAGCCGCGTGCCCCGCGTCTATCGCGCGCCTTAGAGCGACTCGCCGGTCTCGGGTTGCGAGGCAGTTCCCTGCTCGTTCGCCCGCCTGTGGATTTCGGCCGCGGTCAGTTCGGCTTGCTGGGCGATTTCCGCCGGCATATCCTCTCGTGGCCGCCGAAAACGCCGAACGTCTTCCAGATCCTCAAGCGTCCCGATCAGGTAGAGTGCGCGCAGCGCCTCGTAAACATGATCGGAACTGGGCGAGAGAACCATGACTTCATCGCCGGCCTGAACTCGGGCTCCGTCGCTGAGCAGACGCCGGGCCACAGTTCCGGGAAGCGGTGATCGCAACTCGCTGGGCTCTTCCTTGCCCGGCTCGGCGACCCGCGCCAGCAGCGTGCTCTGATCCGCCAAATCGCCGGGTTCAAGGCGATTGGTCAGCGTCCCGTCATAGGGGCTTTTCACCGCGAATGGACGCAACATAGCGAGCAGAACCGGGCGTCCCGCCGCGTCCTCGAAACCCGCCAGCGAGAGCGCGGCGTTGCGCCGCACCAGCGGGTCCGGGTCTTCGATCATCTC
The DNA here is from genome assembly GCA_965238045.1 of Bryobacterales bacterium. Classification (GTDB taxonomy): domain Bacteria; phylum Acidobacteriota; class Terriglobia; order Bryobacterales; family UBA6623; genus CBDEGU01. The sequence continues at coordinate 676,238 of CBDEGU010000011.1, forward strand.
GCGCAACCGGTCGTGAAAGCGCTGCTCCTGGCGGTCCTGCCCCATGACCCAGGCGGCGGTAACGCGCAACTCCGGCAGCGGATGGCGGGCGAGTTCGAGCACACTGGGGTACCAGCGTTTCGCCCCGGCTTCGGTGGCCGCCATCTGCTCGGAAATCTGTGCTAGCGCATGCTGCGCCTTGCGCGGTTCGTCCGCCGCCTCCAAATACTCGCGGATCTCCTTTTCGCTGAGGGTGAGTCCGAACCAGGTACCGCGCCAGAACAGAAAGGGCAGCAGCACGCACGAGATGGCAACCACCGTCAGGATGAGCGTGGCGCGTCTTGAGACGGCCGACACCGGTCGAGCTTCCGGTTGTGATTCGGGCGGAGCTTCGGGTTGGGTCATGTACAAGTCATGGAGCGGCCAGCGCTACGGCCGTTGTGCTCGCGTCACTCTCGGAAATTCCTGCAGCGACCGCTAGAGTCCCGCCCCCACTCGCTGCGGACCCGTGCCCATAAGCGCCTGGAACTCCGGGTGATCGAGCAAGGGCTCGAAAAGCGGGTCGGAAAGTACTTTCTTGCGCTTCCGAAACCCGTCCTCGAACGCTCGGCGCAAATTCAGCAAGGCGCGATCATAGAGCGCGACCCCGGCGTACGCCCGCGCCATGAAATAGAAGTAATTAGCGCGGTCCTGCACCGAGCGGTCCAGCAGCAGCGAGCCGCCGCGGCCACGCCGTTCAAACACTTTGGCATCAAGTTCCAGTGCCCGGACAAACTCCTCGGACGCCTTCTTGAACTTGCGTCTCCGAAAATACGCCGTGCCGAGATTACTGTGAATCGACGCCGAGTTGGGATCAATTTTCAGCGCCTTGCGATAGGTCTTCGCCGCCTTCTTGAACCTTTCCTCGGCGTAGTGCACCGCGCCGAGATTGTTCACCGGCTGCGCGAACTCTCCATCGAGCTTGATCGATCTTTTATAACTCCGTTTTGCCTCTCGAAAAAGTCTCAAGTGATGATAGACGATTCCGAGTTTGTTGTGAAGACGGTGGGAATCAGGTTCGGCGGCAAGAGCTCTCTTGTACGCGTCCACCGCCTCGCGGTACATCTTTCGGGCCACCTGGATGTCGGCCATTTCTTCCGCCGACAACGCCATTTTATCCAGCGGCGTCCCGGTTTCCCTCGTGCGGTCGACGAGCTGCGGCGGCATGAGCAGGAGCATGAGTGCGATGACACTGTTCATCACTTCCTCCAGCGTTGCCCGATCTCTCCGCCTGGCCGGGACATTCTCGGGACATCCAGCATGCCGGCGGGGACCAGCCGCTCTCTCATTAGATCATACGAAGGTTCTGGCCGAGCCAAATTTGGAGCTTGGCCTCCCGGACACATTGGGGCGGCCGGGGCAACATTGGGACGGCCAAAGGCTTCCAGAAGGCGCAAGAGCAAGGCGTCGGTTGGCGAACCGGCGGCACGAACGCTACGCTACCATGGAGAACTTAACGATTCACCGAAAGGCGGACTCATGCGACTGGTAACATTTTCCAACGGCGGCGCGGCGTGCGCCGGGCTTCTCTCAGGCGATCAAATCCTAGATCTGGAGCCTGCCGGATTTAGCGGCGTGCGGTCATTCCTCGACGGCGGCGCCGAAGCAATCGCCAAGGCAGGCGAGTTACTGGCGAATCCCGGCGCGGCCATTCCCGCCGCGGAGGCGAAACTTCATACGCCGATCCCCGACGCCGAGAAGTTCATCTGCATCGGGTTGAACTACCGCGACCATGCGATTGAATCCGGCATGGAGATCCCCGACACGCCCATCGTATTTACCAAGTACCGCAACGCCATCATTGGACCCGGCGAGCCCATCGAGATTCCGCCCGTGTCAAGCGAAGTCGACTACGAGGCCGAATTCGCGTTCGTCATCGGCAAGACGGCCAAGAACGTCGCGGCCGCCGACTGGGAAGAGTACGTCTTCGGCTACACCATCGTCAACGATGTTAGCGCCCGCGACTATCAACTGGCGACCAGTCAGTGGACCATCGGCAAGACCTTCGACACCTTCGGACCAACCGGACCCTCGATTGTCAGCAAGGACGAAGTGGCCGACCCGCATAACCTGCGCATCAGCCTGAAACTCAATGGACAAGTGCTGCAAGACTCCAGCACCGATCAGCTCATCTTTCGCATCCCGGATCTGCTGGAGTACCTCACCAAGGTCATGACCCTAGTGCCGGGCGACATCATCTCGACCGGCACGCCTCCCGGCGTCGGCTTCGCGCGCAAGCCGCCGGTGTTCATGAAGCCCGGCGACGAGGTGATCGTCAAGGTCGAAGGCCTGGGCGAACTGCGAAACCCCTGCGTGGCCGGCTAGCCCGTCGGCGAGATGCTAGGGAATCACGCCGTAATCACCCGCCTGGCTCCATTCGGGGAAAGCCAGACCCTCTTGGTCGAAGACCAGTTCGCCGTTCCTGACCGTCATGACCGCTTCGAGCTTGCGGGAGCCCAGCCGTTTCTTCGACCAGGCGTCTTGGTAGGCGAACACCCCATGCGTCAAACGCAACACGGCGATGTCGGCGGCACGGCCCTCGCCGAGCGTCCCGATCGCCGGAAACTGGTGGATGGCTCGCGCCGGAGCCTCGGTGGAGCGGCGGATCGCATCCTGCAATCCCATGCCCAGCAGCAGCATCTTCGAGATGCAGTTGGGCATGTCCGATCGCGGCCCCATGATGCTTCCCTGGTGCAGATCCGTGCTGATGGTGTCGGGCGGGAAGCCGTCGGCCATCGCCTTGGAGGCCACCGGCCAGAGGAAGCTGCCGCCGCCGTGGCCCAGGTCAAAGAGAACGCCGCGCTCCCGCGCCAGCCGCGCGTAGCCATGCACCTTGCCTGAGAAACGATCGATGATCTCGACCTGCCGGTCGTTGTAGCAATGAGTATGCAAGTCCCCCGGACGCATGTAATCGAGCAGCTTCTCGCGTGAGTGGCGGCCGGTGTTAGTAAAGATCTTATCGTCAACCATGACCGGCACATCGGCTAAACGCCCCGCTGCGATGGCCCGCTCGATCGCCACCCAGCCTGGATGCGGGAAGTGAGCGTGCTTGATGCCGACGATGATCGAAGGGTACTGCTTGACCATCGCCGCGGTTTTCTCCGGCTCCATGTCGGCGGTGCTGCCTTCGGCCTCGGGAACCATCCCTCCGCCGGCGATATTAAGCAGCGCCAGGATGCGGGTTTTCGACCGGTCGATAATATCCCGCTTGAATTTCTCGAATGTGCGCCAGCCCGAGCCCCCGGCATCGACAATCGTCGTGGTTCCAGTTACCAGAGCGGTGTCGTCTTGAAAGATCGCGCCGCCATAACCGGTGGCGTGCGCGTGGAGGTCAATCAATCCCGGAGTCACATAGAGTCCCTGGAGATGGATCGTTTTCTTTGCGTGCGATGGAGGAATGTTTTCCGCGACCTTCGCAATCCGGTTACCCGTCACGGCGACATCCATCACCTGGTCGATGCCGCTGGCCGGATCGATGACATGCCCTCCTTGCAGGAGCAGGTCATAGGTCTGTGCCGCCAGAGAGAGAGACAGCAAACAACCGAGTGCGATGGATTTCGTGGCCATTCGCAGCGTAGCGATCGCCCGTGCTCCTCGCGCGTTTCGGAATCGGCGACCGGTAAGCCGGCTGCTTTCTTGGCGCATATTCAAAGTCCATTCAGCTCCGGGATAATCCAACGCGTGAAGTGGCGCTCCCTCCCGGCGGTAATACCTATACTACAGCGGTAAACCAGGCGACCGGACCGGAATCCATCCATAAGGAAGCGGTAGGATCGCGGGGATCCCGGGCCCCCACCTCCCGCCCGAACTCCTGCCCCGGCCTCCTAGGGCTGATCGAGGGGAAGCGGAACGGACTGGCTATCTCTCCCGCGGGCCGGTTCGAGAGCCTGGAGCGGTGTTTCCGAGCGGCGCTGCTCGAGCCAGAAAACTCCGTCTAAGGTGCCGCTGTTGCCCCGGGTGCCGACAAAATCAACGTCGCCGTCATCGTCCATGTCACGGGCGATGAAGGCGTCGAACATGCCGCGTTTGCGTCTCAAAATATCGTGGCGCGTCCACTGGCCCGAGGGCGAGCCCGAAGCAGAGGCGGGATTCTCGAACCAAGCGATGCGTCCCAAGCGATCGCCGATGCCCGTCTCCTCGCCGTCTTCGAGGCGCGGACCCCGGCTGTAGGCGCCGGTCATCAGGTCCTCATGTCCGTCGCCGTTGATGTCGGCCAGCGTGACGGCGACGAGTTCATCAGGCTCGATGTCGCCGATGAGATGAAACTTCCAGACCTCGGATGGTTCGGCGGGTTGCTCGATCCAGCCGGCCGCGTGCGGCATCGCCGGCAGAACGACATCGAGCTTGCCGTCGCCGCTCAAATCGTGGAACGCCATATTAAACCCGCTGAAGGTTAAGGGGCCCAGCCCGCCGGCGTCAGCGCCGGTTTCGATGTTGACCGGGTGGGTCAGGAACTGGAGTTCCCCGTTGTCGTCGCGGCCTTGGTTTTCAAACCACAAGAGACGGCTCTCGCCACGCGAGCCGCCGAGAATGTCGATGTCGCCATCCTGGTCGAGGTCCACCGGCTGGGCGTTGATGGGAACCTTGACCTGGGCCAGCACATGCTCTTGCCAGCCGGTCGCGCTGAGCGGATCTTCGGGCGGCTCGAACCACGACATCTCGGTCGCGGGCTTGTCGGCCGAGGCGGTTTCGCTTCGTCCGGAACCCTTGTTCGCGGCCACCACTTCCAGGCGGCCATCACCGTCAAGGTCGGCGAAGAAGACCCGGATGAACGAGCCCCTGCCGCGAGTCACCTCCGGGATGACCCGGTCCCATCGCCAGCCGCGAACCTTGTTGCCGGGTGTCCGCGCGGCGGGATTCTGTAGATAGAGCAGGTGCCCTTTTTCGCAGGCGATGATGATGTCGAGGTAACCATCGCCGTTCAAGTCGCCGATGGCCGCGTCCTCGGCGCTTCGAGCTTCGGCCCCTTCGGCGAGCGAGAGCCGGAACCAGTCGGTCAGATCCTCTGAGCCAAAGGCCACGCGTACATGGCTGCTGTCTTCGTGAACCGAGACGATGTCGGCGATGCCGTCCTTGTCGAGGTCGGCCATTTGCAGGCCGTCGGCTCCGCGCAGCCTGACCCCGCCGGCAAGATCTTCATCGTCAATACGGTGTTCTTCCCATGAAATATAAAGACCTTCCGGGGTTTGCGCTTGGGTCAAACTCGCCTCGACCGCAACCGGCCCGGATGGGGAACAGCCGCTCAAGAGCACCGAGAGCCCCACCAGGATAGAGGACAACCACCGCGACCGGTGGGCGGAAATCGGCCCAGAGACGATGCGCGGGACCGCGGGGCCGGATGGGAACCGCCGCGGACCTCCCGTGTGAGGATGCAGAGGAAGATGCGGAACTGGTCGGATCAGGAAGGCGGGCATGAAGTCATTCACTTTACCGCCGTAACCGCCGCACCGCAATCCTGGGGGCAATCTTGAGAGGACTTCCGGTCTCGCCTCCGGCAGAGAGCCGGGTTCGGCTCTACCGGTCTCCCGCCGCGAGAGAACCGGCGGACAAAGCGCGGGAGAAATCGAATAGTTCGCCCCCTTCAAGCTCGGCGCGGAGCGTGCCGGGGCCTAGTGGCTTGCCGCGGTTGCGGAAAAATACGGCGCCGTCTGTGGAGTCTCCCGGCGCTAGTTCTGTCCGCACAAACGAGATCGCCGATGCCGCCGCGGCGGCCTTGATGCCGCTGGACCCGCTGGCCAGGGCGTTCCGTCGGCGCTGTTCGTAACCGTTGTTCGAGCGTATGACCTCATTGCCAAAAAGAGCCTTCTCGTACGCCCTCTGAAGTTTCATCACTTCCCGGCGGCCGGCCTTTTCGTAGAGCTGCTCGATCACCGTCGGAGCCGGAGTCCCCCGCAGGCGGCGGCCATCGACCGTGTAGTAGTAAAAATCGGCTGGTTTCACAATGTGGACACGGTGACTCCCGTTGCTGAACGAGATTTGCAAGACCGCAAACTCCCGGACGGTGAGCGACAGGGGAGCGAACATGAGCGTCAGCCCGTCCCGGCTCAGCGTCTGGTACCGCAGGCCGTTCGAGGTGAACTCAATCACTTGCGACGGGAGGACGAAAAACGGAAAGAACAGGAGCCCAACACACACCCACAGCCACCAGCCCCTGTTCACGCCTTTATGATACAGTAACGGCGAAAGGTCTTAGCCCGCTTTTGTCACCACGTGGCGAAGCGAAGTGCGTGAGAGGTCCGTCAGCACGAGGCCCGCGCCGCTTGACGAGCGCAGGCGTACTTGAGAGTACGTTGAGCACGGCGAGCAAGCGCAACGAAGTACTGGCGGGCCTATCGCGTGCTTCGGCCGTCAGGTGGTGAGAAATGCGGGTTAGCCCGTAATAAGTAATGAAATCGCTAATTGGTCTTCCACCTTCAGCCTACCTGAAGGTCTCCCAGGAAGCGAACGTAGCTCTCTCTGATCTTCCCCAGCTGGTGCAAGAGCTTGAGAACGGGTCTGCGCCCGCTTTTCTGGCCCACCATCGCCCCGATCTTGGTCTCGGATTGAGTGAGATCGAGATTCGCGCCATCGAGAACCGGCTGCGGCAGTTCCTCGACCTGGAGGACCGGCGGATAACGGTTCTCACCGCCATCGGGCGGCGGGAGCAGCTCACACCGGAAGTTCGCGAGCGGGTGGAGTCGGCGGTGGATCGCTGGGAACTCGACGATCTCTATCTGCCCTACAAGCCGCGCCGTGGCACGGCGGCTGATCAGGCGATCGAGGCGGGCCTGGAGCCGCTGACCCGGATCATCGGCGAGCAGGCAAACGAAGGCAAGAACATCGAACAGATCGCCGAAGAGTACGTCAACGCGGAACGCGGGATCGCCGATGCGCGGCAAGCTCTGCGGGGCGCGCGAGCGATTCTCGCCCGGCAACTGGCCGAAGACGCCGAGATACGCAAGAGCGTGAGACAACTGGTGCGGCAGGAAGCACAGCTCGTCGTGCATGGCGACGCCGAAACAGCCGATCGCGGCAAACGCAAGTACCGCTCGCTGATCGGATACCGCGCGAAAGTGCGCAAGGTCGCCTGGCGTCAGATGATGGCGATTCGGCGTGCGGCGCAGGAAGCAGGACTGAGCTACGAAGTCTTGCTGCCGGAAAACAAGGTGGTTGCACTCCTGCTGGCCGGCCGGTTGGAAGAACGTCGCGATACGACCTGCCTGCAAATCGGCGCGGCCGCCTGCGAGGCGTTCCACCAATATCTTGCGCCGGCCTTTGCCAGAGAGATCGTGCAGCGACTCAACGAGCGCTGTGATTCCGAAGCAATCCGGTCCTACCAGAAAACGTTTCGTCGAATTCTGATGACTCCGGCGGCCGGCCCCCTCCGCACCGTCGGCATTGAAACCGGGCGGCCCGGCGGATGGCGAGCCGCGGTTGTGGACACGGATGGCCGTTTTCTTGAAGGCGCGATCATTTTTCCAGACGGCAAAAACCCAAAAAGAAAAAGCGCTGGCGCCCTCGCCGAGACCGCGACCCCCGAGACCAGCGACCCCGAGCACTCCGAAACGAGTACGGCTCCGCGGGCCAGCGAAGCGAACGAGCCGGACCGCGGCGCCGAGTCCGCGGTGGAAGAGTCGGCGCCCGAATTGGCACAAAGCTCGCCCCCATTGTCGGGAGCCCCGGAAGGCGAAGCGCAAGCCGCCGCCGCGGCTACCGAAGTCGAAGTCCCGGCCCAGGACGAGGCGGCTCCCGCTGCGGACCAGTCCGCCGGCGACCCCTCCGGTGATGAGCAGTCCGGCACGGCCCAGTCCCAACAAGATCACAGCGAAGACGCCGCCGCCCTCCAGACCCCCGCGCCGGGTGAATCCCCGACACCCGGCCAGCCGCTCGCCGCCCCGGCGGAAAAAAGAGGGGACAAAAGGCCGGGCCGTGGCGAAGAGGAAAATGTCGTTTCGCTCGCCGAACTGCTTGCCAAGCATCAGGTTCAGGCCGTTGCCATGGCCAATGGCGCGGGTATCCGCCAAGTGGAAAGATTGGTGCGAAGCGCGGTGCGCGAGGCTGGCGCCAAGGATGTTTTCTGGACGACCGTTCACGATGCTGGAAGCTGGATCTACGCTTCCTCAAAACACGCCAGACGTGGCATGACCAGCGCGCCCGTCGCGCAGCGTAGCGCGGCCTGTCTGGCACGGCGCTTGCAAGATCCGCTGCGGGAGTTCGTGCTCATCGACCCCCGCGCCTCGGGTATTGGCCAGTTTCATCAGGATGTCGACCAGCGGCGTCTGCGCAACGGACTGCTTGCCACGCTCGAGGCGGTCCTCCACGAGGTCGGGGTCGACCTGAATACGGCGCCGGCCGAGATGCTGGCGATGGTTCCTGGCTTGACTGAGCGAGCTGCCCGGCGCGTGGTCGAGCATCGCGAAAAAATCGGGGGTTTTCGTAAACGCGAACAGCTCAAAGACGTCTCCGGGCTCAGCGACCGGGTCTACGAGCAGGCTGCCGGCTTCACCCGCGTCCGCGGGGGTGAAAATCCGCTCGACGATACTGGCCTTCACCCGCTGGCCGGCCCAGCGATGGAAAAGATTCTGGCCTCGGCGGGCGTGTCGGCCGCCGAGGCCCTCAAAAACCCCGAGGCCCTGGAAGCGGCGCCGGTCGAGGAGTTGCAGGACAGAAAGTTTCCCGCCGCCGTGCTCCGCCACCTGGTGGGCCAGATGCACCACTCGGCCCGCTACCCGAGAGCGCCCTTCGTGCCGCCGAAGACTCCCGTCGAGCTGCGGCGAGCGAGCGAACTCCCGATCGGAGGGAAGGTCGAAGGCGTCGTTTCCAATGTGGCTGATTTTGGCGTCTTCGTCGATATCGGCGCCGAGCAGGACGGACTGCTTCATCTCTCCCGGCTGAGCGGCGACGTGGCCAAAGACCCCAAGACCGCGATGAAACCCGGCGACCGGATCGAGGTTTATGTCGAGGCCGTTGAGAGCGCCGGCAAGCGAATTTCACTGTCGATGCGCGCTCCGGCGGCCCGGCAAAGCGAGCGCAACAAACAGCTCCGCGAGCGGCGGCCGGGGGATCGGCGCTCAGGGGATGCACCGCGCGGGCGCCGCAAGCAACCCCGCCGAGAAACGACGATCGCGAAACGTTCGTTTGGCCCGGATGAGAAAGCGAAAGCCCGCGAAGAAAAGGAACTCAGAAACCTTTCGATGAACGAAAAACTCGCGCTTCTTCAGTCGAAATACCAAACGAAAGTGTAACGGCACGTCCCGTGCAACTACTCCGTGCAAGCGGCGGGGTACATGTCTTTCGGAATCTTCAGGAAACCGCCCGATATCGGAGTGCCCGCGTCATGAGCGCCCTCTCAAACGACTCCAGCCCATCTTCTCTTGGCAAGCACGGCCTTCAGAACCTCAACGAGATTCACTGGAACCTTGGCCCCGCCCGTCTGGTCGAACACGCTCTCCATCGAAACGAAGGACAGCTGGCGGCCAACGGCTCCCTGCTGGTCCGGACGGGCCAATATACCGGTCGTTCGCCCCAAGACCGTTTCATCGTGGAAGACGACCTCACCCGCGGCTCAGTCGATTGGGGCGCGGTCAACAGGAAAATCTCTCCCGAACACTTTACGCGATTGCACCAGAAGATGCGGGCCTATTTGCAGGAGCGCGATGTCTTCGTGCAAGATTGCTTCGCCGGCGCCGACCCCCGATACCAGGTGCCGATCCGCGTCGTCACCGAGATGGCCTGGCACAGTCTTTTCGCCAGGCAGCTCTTCGTGTGGGCCGGCGGCCCTCGGACGGCGAATCACGAGCCGGAATTTACCGTCATCGGCGCCCCCGGTCTGCGGGCCGATCCCGCGACCGACGGGACCAACAGCGAAGCCTTCGTCGTGCTGAACTTTACCGAGAAACTTGTCTTGATCGGCGGGACGCGTTACGCGGGCGAAATGAAGAAGTCGGTTTTCAGCATTCTCAACTACTTGTTGCCCGAGCGAGATGTGTTCCCTATGCACTGCTCGGCTAATATCGGCGCCAGCGGCGACGTAGCACTGTTTTTCGGGCTCTCCGGGACCGGTAAGACCACGCTTTCCGCCGACCCGCAACGCCAGCTCATCGGCGACGACGAACACGGCTGGAGCAGCCAGGGCGTGTTCAATTTCGAGGGCGGCTGTTACGCCAAGTGCATCCGGCTCAGCGAGGAGAATGAGGCGCAGATTTGGGGAGCGCTAAGGTTTGGATCCGTGCTCGAGAATGTCGTCTATGACCCCGACACCCGCCAGCTCGATTTCGACGATGGCAGCATCACCGAAAACACCCGCGCCGGCTATCCCGTCGACTTCATCGACGGTGCCGTGATTCCGGGCCTCGGAGGCCATCCATCTAACGTCATCTTCCTCACCGCCGATGCCTTTGGCGTCTTGCCGCCCATCTCGAAACTTTCCCCCGAACAGGCCATGTATCACTTTCTCAGTGGCTACACGGCGAAGGTCGCCGGAACCGAGCGGGGACTGGGCCAAGAACCCTTGGCGACTTTCAGCGCCTGCTTCGGTGCGCCTTTCTTGCCAAGAAGCCCGTCCTCATATGCCGGCATGCTCGGCGAACGGCTGGGCCGGCATTCGGCCCAATGCTGGCTGGTCAACACCGGCTGGACCGGCGGCAAATACGGAACCGGCAAGCGCATGGATCTGCCGCACACACGGGCGATGCTAGCCGCGGCCCTGTCCGGCTCGCTCACCGATGTGCCCTTCACCGCCCATCCGGTCTTTGGCGTCGCCGTGCCGGAAACCTGTCCCGGCGTGCCCGGCAAGGTTCTCGATCCGCGCCGCATATGGCCCGACGGCGTCGCCTATGATCAGGCCGCCCAGGAACTGGCCGCCCGCTTCCAGGAGAACTTCAAGCAGTTCGCTTCCGCCCCGGCGAAAGTCCGTGCCGCCGGTCCTACAGTCGCCTAGTCCGGCTGGGCAGCCTGCGGCCGCCAGCGAAAAATAAATCATCTGGCCGTTTTAAACCTCGGAATTATGGTATTTATATATATTAGAGATACCTCCTAAATAGCCGCTGGCTCTGAGAGCAAGAAGCTCTATTGCCGGCTCGCTGCCAGAATGCATCTGCAACTGCGAGTCCGCTGGGACGACGACGCGGACGCGGAACACGAAAGCGGACACCTCTGAGCGTGGTCCATCCATCTGTCCGGTTCGTCAAGACGGGGTCGGCCTCCGATGCGCCCAAAGCGCCCGGATCACCGAAGTGCCTCGGACATGAGCCCGAGAGAAGCGTCCGCGCCGGATCGAGGTAAGAACACATGCCAGGAACTGACTTGAAGCTGGTTTTTGTGGTCGCGCTAGCCGTAGTGCTGGCGCGAGGGGCGTCGGCGCAAACGCCCACCGCCGCGGCCGGAACCTCCCCGGCCCGGTTCTCACCTGAACTCGACGCCCCAGAGCAGGACGGCGACGGTTCAAGGCCTGCCCCCGGATACGTTCTGGGAGCCGATGATGAGATCGCCGTCCGCGTGCTGGACTCGCAAGAGGCCTCTGTCCAGCAGGTGCGAATCGGCGCCGACGGATACATTCATCTCCCGCTGGCGGGACGTGTTCGCGCGAAGGGCCTGACCGTCTCCGGCCTACAATCCGCCCTCCGGGAGCGTTTGAGACCCTACATTCGCGATCCCCAGGTCGTGGTCGTCATCCAGGCCTATCGCAGCCGGCCGGTTTCGGTCCTCGGCGCCGTTCATCGTCCCGGGGTCCATCATTTGCGGGGCCCCAAAACGCTGGTGGAAATCCTCTCCCTCGCTGGAGGCCTGCGTGCCGACGCGGGGCACGCGATCAAGGTTACGAGAAGACTTGACCAGCAGCGCATCCCGCTCGCCACGGCCGCGGACGATTCGACTGGGCAGTTTAGCGTTGCCGAAGTCGACCTCAAGAAGATCATGGAAGCGGAGAATCCCGCCGAGAACATCCCGATTAAGCCCTATGACATCATCACCGTACCCCGCGCGGAGATGATCTACGTGGTGGGAGAGGTCGTCCGCTCCGGCGGATTCGTGCTCAGCGAGCGGAAGAGCATGTCCGTTCTCCAAGCGCTGGCCCTCGCCGGAGGGCTGGGCTCGAATCCGAAGCCTAACCAGGCCCGCATTCTTCGGCCCGTCGCCGGCCGGGAAGAGCGAACCGAGGTCGCCATCGAGTTGAAACGCATCATCGAAGGCAAGTCGCCGGATATTTCGCTTCATCGGGACGATATTCTCTTTGTCCCCAAGAGCGGAGGCAAGATCGCGGCCAAGGCGGCGGCGCGCGCCGCCATTCAGATCGGCAGCGGCATCGCGATCTTCAGCACCCGCTAGCAGCCGCTAGCGATCGGCCAGCAAGGGCGCCGGCTCGAACTTTAGAACGCCCCCGAATCGCAGTCGCGACCTGCGCGGTCTTGGCGGATTCGATGCCATCGGGCGGGATCGGAAGAGTGGAGTGGATCCCTGAGGCGAGGCCAAGAAATTAGCCCGCTTTTCTCACCACGTGGCGAAGCGAAGTGCGTGAGAGGTCTGTCAGTACGAGGCGCGCGCCGCTTGACGAGCGCAGGCGTACTTGACAGTACGTTGAGCACGGCGAGCAAGCGCAACGAAGTAATGGCGGGCCTATCATGTGCTTCGGTCGTCAGGTGGTGAGAAATGCGGGTTAGGGACGTGTTGCGGTCGAGTGAAGAAGCATAGCGTATCCAACCGGTCTTCGGCTCGGTGTCCGTGTCGCGGATCGAAGAAGCCGATGTACAGTGGTTCTTGACGAAGGCCGGAACGACGCTCGCGGGGAAGTGGGTCCGGAATCTCCGGGCGCACCTGAGAGGCGTTCTTTCGTCGGCGGAACACTGGGGCTGGCTGAAAGCGGGCGCGAATCCGGCGCGAGGCCGTCTGCGGCTGCCGGCTGTCGTTCCGGTCCGGCCGAGACGCGCGTTGCCGCCGGAGGATCTGCGTAAGCTCCTCGCGGTTCTCGCCGAGCCTTGCCGAACAGTCTTTCTTCTCACGGTGCTCTCGGATATCCGCAAGGGTGAACTTGCCGCCTTACGCTGGGATGACGTGAAGCCCGGCTATATCGTGATCGACGAAGCCGAGTACCGGGGAGAACTTAACAACCCCAAGAGTCACCGCTCGCGGCCGGAAATCTCGATCGGACCTGCGGTCCAAAAAGCGCTCGAAACTTGGCGCGGCCGGACGCGATTCGGCACGGATCGGGATTTCGTATTCTCCATGGTGACGAATAGCCCGATCGAGCTTCATGACGCTCTAGCACGGCACGTCCGGCCCGCTTGCGAAAAAGCGGGAGTGCCTCGTATTTCGTGGCATGATTTGAGACACATGTGCACAACGTGGGCCCGGAAGTATGGGGTCCAAGCCGGGAGCATGCGAGAAGATCTCGGGCATGCGTCCGTTTTGATGACTCTCGGCGTGTACAATCACCCGGCGGATCGAATGGAAGCCGGAGCGCGGGTCGAGCGTTACGGTTACGCCGGTGTGACGGTCCTCGTGGCCTAAACGGCTAGCACTTAGCCTGCCAATGGAACCTAGGAATGGAACCTAAGGACGAATCGGCACCACGTAACTTACTGAAACAAATGGTACTGGTGCCCAGAATCGAACTGGGGACCTCCTGATCCACAATCAGGTTTAGCACCCCTTTTGCCGTCAGTGACTTAGCCCTCTTCAAATCATGTAACGGACTTATATACTTGCACTTACCTTGACATTCCCGGACATTCTGCGCATACTGAATGTCAGACAAAACGCGTTAGTTTGCTGACATAGTGCTGACACGGAACGGGCCGGAGTGGGCTCGGGGCTTCCTGAATCACCGTCAGGCGTTCTGAAAAATCAGTCTAGCGAGCTGCTGACACGGGGTGGTGGAATGCGACTGACTGAGCGAGTTATAGACCGGCTGACGCCGCCAAAAAGCGGCTACTTGATCGCGTGGGATGAGGACCTGAAAGGGTTTGGCGTACGGGTTACGGCGGCGGGTGCTAAGAGCTTCATTGTTAACTACCGGACGAGGGACGGGCGGCAGCGCCGGGCGACAGTCGGACGGTTCCCCGCCACAAGCGCGACGGCGGCGCGGCTACGTGCTCAGGAGCTACTCGCGGGCATAATGCTCGGTTCTGACCCCGTCAAGCAGGAGCAGGAGCGACGCAGCGAGATAACGCTCGGCGAACTCGTGAACAAGTACGAGGAAGAGCACCTGTCCGAACTGAGCAGCGGAGACGAAGTGGTCCGCTATTTGCGATCGGACGTTTTGCCTTGCCTGGGCAGGAATAACAAAGTGTCTGCCGTGACGCGCCGGGCGATCAAAGACATGGTGAAAGCCAAGGCACGGCGGGCGCCGGTCGCGTCGAACCGGCTACTCACGCACGTGAAGGGAATGTTCGCGTGGGGTGTAGATGAAGAGTACATTCAGGGCGATCCGGCGGCGGGGATAAAACGCTTGGGCGCTGAAGAAACACCCCGCACTCGCTTTCTCTCAGAGGAGGAGATATGGAAGGTCTGGGATGCTCTGCCGACGGCTAAGAGGATGTCGAACAGCGTTCGGTCGGTACTGCGGCTCATCTTGGTTACCGGACAACGGCCCGGCGAAGTGGCAGGGATGCGGTGGGATGAGATCGACACGAAAAGCGGCTGGTGGCGTCTGCCAGCCGAGCGCACGAAGGCCGGGCGGGAGCACCATGTACCGTTATCGCGGCTGGCGCTGGCCGAACTCGAAACAAGAGGTAGGGGGGAGGGGTGGGTTTTTCCTGGAGTGGCTGGCCACATCTCGCGACTGGTGCTGAGTCACGCCGTCCGGCTCAACCGGGAACACTTCGGCGTCACAGCTTGGACACCGCATGACCTACGGAGAACGGCTACCACTCACCTGGCGAAGCTGAAGGTAGACCGGCTGATTATCAAGCTCATCCTGAACCATAGCGATAAGTCTGTGACCGCAGCCTACGACCAGCATTCTTACGAGGACGAGAAGCGCCAGGCACTCGCGAAGTGGGACCGCAAGCTCCGGGCGATCATCACCGGCGACGCTGCGCCGAAGGTAGTGGCGATCGATGGCTGAGAGAAAAGACGGCAATGTACTGGGCGCGCTCCTGCCCCGGAATCTCTCTAGGATTGAGTCCCGAATCAATGCCATCTCGGCGCGTATCAACGAGTCCGGGGCCAACTTACAAAACGCCTTCCCCAGCGAGTGGCTACAGCTAGTTGAGGAACCCCTCAGACTTGCCCGCCGGAGGCCGTGGGCGTGTCGAGAGCTTGAGCACGGGGGTCCTGGACGAGATCCAGGATGCCATGGTGTGCCCTTCAATCTGTCAATGGTCCGAAGTGTGGAACCCGGCTGGAATCAGTCGGATGGAGAGCCTCGGATTCTGGGGTTGTAGCTGATAAGGGATGTGTCTAGCGGGGCGATCCCGAAGCCGTTAAGTGAGTTAATCATCACAGTGCCAGACTAGGCCGACGGATGGGTATCACGATCCGCGATATCGTTTGGGAGACTCTGGCCGAGCGCTTGGAGGATGCCCAGTTCAATCAGAAGATCCTACGGGAGATCCGAGAGAGGTTGAAATCCGGTCGGTCCGTCAGTGGCCGGGTGCCATCCCCCAAGGGGTCTGATTAGTGCCGGAGCATTCAAGAGGAGATCCGTGTCATGACCTACGAAAAACACTTGAAGCAGTTGATACGGCAGCTCCCAACGGCATTGCGTAAGAACATCGAGCAGGAAATAAGCAAGGCCGACGAGCGTGCAAGTGAGCTGGCCCTCTCTGCATTTGACCAGGCAGAGTCTGTACGGGACCTCCGCAAGAACTGGTGTTTTGCGACGAACGAAGTCACCGACAATCCGGGCCTAACTCTGGCAGCAGAAGGTCTCGGAAGCGCGATTCTTCACATCGTCAACGTTTTGGCGGAGGCTTTTTGGATCAGTGGAGAGCCAATTGAGAATCTTGCTCGGCATCTAGGCAGTCGAGATTGCAGCATCGCGTCAGTCTTGTTGGAAAAGCCCGATCTGAAACCACCAGAGGCATATCGATCCGTCTTGTTGCCCAGTGAAATGATCCGCCAAGAAATCGAAGCCTGGTTGGTTCGGGCTGTGCGCCACAAGAAAGAACGAGATGCAATCACTGGACGTGAAGCTCGACTATTGGAATGTCTACGACGTCGGGGCTGCACAATGACGGCCATCTACACCGCAGCCAAGGTGGATAAGGGCGACTTTTCGAGATGGCGAAGAAAACAACCCGGAGATGACAGATACATACCTGACAGTTCCACGAAAGCGGAGAACATCGAGGCAGTTCTCGACGGCAGGAGACTCCTCTAGCCTGAGCACTAGACTTCCTTCCCCTATTTTTCCGAGACCAAACACTTTGCGGATGACAC
Organism: Bryobacterales bacterium; assembly: GCA_965238045.1. Lineage (GTDB taxonomy): Bacteria > Acidobacteriota > Terriglobia > Bryobacterales > UBA6623 > CBDEGU01. The sequence goes on from CBDEGU010000011.1 coordinate 692,612, forward strand.
CCGCCTCAGAGTGGGACGATCGCCGCTCCGTGGCCTACTTGCGCTCCGCTGCCGACAGGTCTTGACGGGCTTGCTGCGGTTCTCGACACTTTCTCTTGCTTCCTACTAGCTATTTGATTGGATCAAGACCCACTACATAGAGGCGCTGACCGACTCGGCGCATGTAAGCGGTCAGCGTGGAATCCCAACTTCTCCCCAAGAAAGCCAACGTGCCAACATTGCAGGCCAACATAGTCGGTTTGCTGAAATGGGTTCGAGTGGCGACGGAGGAGAATTCAATGGCGGCATCTAGCATCCGGCTTCCAGTAGCCGACCTCGTTTCAGAAACCGATTTTGCAGCCCTCGTCGGCAAATCCCTCCGCACAGTTCGCCGCTGGCATGTTGAACGCAGCGGCCCACGGCGGACGGTCCTCGGTCGGTCGGTTTTCTACAGTCGAGCAGCCATCGAAGACTGGCTTAAGGAGCGCGAAGAACCTTGCAGGAGACCAAATCATGAGCGATAAGCGGCATAGCGATAAGCGGCATTTCAGCTTGAATACGTACCCACGTCCCAAATCCGATTTCTTCGATGCCGACGACGAACCCGCCATCGAGGTCATCCCCGGCATACTTCGGCAAGGTCAAATCGCGATACTAGCCGGTGCCTTCGGCGTGGGCAAGAGCCCCCTCATACTCGATCTTGCGGTACGTGTGACGTTGGGCCTGGAGTGGGGAGATGAGGACGTGAAACAAAGACCAGTCATCCTGTTTGATTTCGAGAGCACTCGTGCTCAGATCATTCGCGGTGTGCGAAACGTTTGCAAGCGGCTGCACGAACCCCTCCCGGCGGTTCCCGACGAATTCGAGCCTATCCTCTCTCATGACCTGCCCCCGCAACCTGGTGGAGTCAAGTATTCGCGACCAACTGCGCCGACCGAGTGGCTCGCAAGTGCTCTCAAGCGCAAGCCAGACGCCCTCGTGGTAATCGATCCCATCGAGTTGATGTTCCAATTTGACAAGTTAAAAGGCAAGGACATTCTCGATCTGTACGCCGGTTTGAGGGATCTGCTTCGCAAATTTCCCGAGGCATCTATACTCTCGACCTTCAACTTGCGAAAACGCGACCGGAAGACACGTAAGGCGAACCTGCTTCTGGAATCCCGTGATTGGCTCGATGAGATCTCCGGCTCCGCCGATATCGTAAACAGGTGCGACGTTCGGTTAGGGTTTGATTTCGGCGATGGCGATGGGGAGGAGAACGATTTGCGCATCCTCAACGGTGTCCGGCGCGGGGAACTGATGAATCCGATTTTGCTTAGGCCAATCGGCGATAGTCCGGAGGAGATGGCAGGATTCGAGCGCGTGCCGCCAGAAGAAATCGAGCTTCGCCGAGCGCTCACAACTCGGCAACTTGAGTACTGGAGAATCCTACCCAGACGATTTCGCTTCGGCAAGGTGGCCAGTCGCGTCGTTCCAAAGTCGAGCCTTCATCGCCTCATTCAGAAAGCCATATCACTGGGCCTCCTCAAGAGGGATAAAACAACCTACTGCAAGGTGTGCTCCTGACACCCGGACTTTTGGAACTATTGATGTTAAGTATTGTTATTACAATTGGATGGGTATTCACTTGACTCAGGTGACCACAAGATGTAGGATCTTGGAAAATGGAAGATTATCCGCGGAATCTGGCCGAGGTCGAGGCGCGTTTCGCCAACGAGCAGGCCTGTCGGGAGTATCTGTGTCAACTCCGCTGGCCGGAGGGTTTTCGTTGTCCGCGATGCGGGCATGACAAAACCTGGGCGGTACGCACGGTGCTGCTTATTTCAAGACACCCGCAAACCGCTCCAGAGCTGGTTTCGAGCCATGTGGTGGCTCACCAGCCAGAAGAACGGGGCCAGCGCACTGGGATTGCAACGAGCGTTGGGCCTGGGCAGCTACAAGACGGCCTGGACTTGGTTGCACAAGCTCCGGCGCGCTATGGTACGGCCCGGACGCGACCGGCTCAGCGGGCGCGTTGAGGTTGACGAGACCTACTTAGGAGCCCTGGAGGAGGGCGTGCGGGGCCGCCAAACCGACGCGAAAGCGCTGATTGCAGTAGCGGCCGAGGAAGATGGCGCAGGCATCGGACGAATTCGGATGCGCACGATTCCGAACGCCTCCGGGGACAGCTTGATGGCCTTCGTTGGCGAGTCGGTCGAACCCGGCAGCGTGGTCCACACCGACGGTTGGCTGGGTTACGGGCCACTCGAAAGCGACGGCTATCGCCACGAGGTGAGCTACCTGGACGGGCAACCGGCGCGGGCCTCGGAACTGCTCCCCCGCGTTCATCGCGTGGTGTCGTTGCTGAAGCGCTGGATACTGGGTACGCATCAAGGAGCCGTCAGCCACGAGCATCTCGACTCCTACCTCGACGAATTCACCTTCCGCTTCAACCGCCGCAAGTCCAGAAGTCGAGGCAAGCTCTTCTACCGCCTGGTGCAGCAGGCCGTCGCCGTCCAACCGGTGCCCTACAAGTCGCTGGTCGGAGGCACCGCAACACATGCTACGGACAACCACAACATGTAGGGGCTATTTCAAAATACCTGAGTCAAGTGAATACCCATCTACAATTGTTTAAGTGGTTCCAACCGGCCTGGAACCTATGTGGAATCTGAAACCGGATAGCCGGTAGGTTCCAGTTTAGTTCCACCCACATGGAACCTATTATATCATTGATTATTAAGGGGATAGCCAAATAGTTCCACAGTACCGGGTGACTAGGGCGATGTTCTGGCGTGGTTGGCAGACAGCGCAGGTGATAACAGATGAAAGGCCACGGCGACAAACTCAGCAGAAAGCGCGAACAGGCAATCAGCGCCCTCTTGACCGCTCCCACAGTCGGCGACGCGGCGGAAGTCGTCGGCATCGGCTCAAGCACGCTTCATCGCTGGCTACATGAAGTTGAGTTTCGAGCAGCTTACCTCATGGCCCGGCGAGAGATTGTCGGACACACAACGAGTATGCTCCAGCAAGCATCCGCGCGCGCGGTAGGCACGCTGATCGACGTGATGGAGGATGAACAGAGCCCTCCGAGTAGTCGCGTCGCTGCTGCACGAGCCGTGTTGGATCTTGCGTACCGGGGTCTGGAAATGGAAGATCTTTCGGCGCGGCTCGATCGTCTGGAAGGGATGCGAGGAGTTATTGCCCGATGAATGCTAAACGTCGTATCGAGCGGCTAGAGCGGACCAGCAAGGTAGGCAATGGGGATGGGCCGCTGCCGTTGCATGTTGTGGCGACGATCATGGAAGCGGGAGACGCCGGGCGGGACTTCACTCCGGCTGAGCGACGCGAACTGGACCTGTACGATGGGGCGATCAAGCGCATTGTGGCCAGGGGGGCTCAGGTCGATAGCGAGCACGAGTGAAAAACCGCGTGGGCCGAGACTGGGCTGCGACTCGCGATTAGACGGTCTTGCGATGGTCCAGCGGCGCAACGCCGTTAATTCGTTTAACGCTGCGTGGGGTCAAACCTGCTCGCCCGGCTGGAGAATCCCTTCCAAGCGGTCCGACGCCTTGTTCTTCCAGTTGATTCGCTGAGCGACGGCCTTGCGCAGGAAGCATCTCCCGACTTGGCCTTAGGTCCACCCTTGACAGCTGGCCGATGGCTCATGGACCGGCGGCTGTTCGGTCACATGCTGCGTCGGATCGGAGCGCCGTTCAGCCTGGTCAATCAACGTCTGTGAACGGGCGGACGAGTCTTGGGGCCTATCGGCGGAGGTGATCTGCAGGGCTCAGCGCGGAAAGACGTGGTATTCATGGCAGCGCGGGTGTATACTGTCGCCGTACCAGGGTCAAAATGGAAATCCTGGTCAAGGCGACAAGAGCCGATGCGGATAAGGGTCGAGCGAGAACTCAGGGGAACCGCATTGGGCTGACAAGGCAGGCAGGGCACACCGGAGGAGTTTTTGCATGCACATGAGCCAAGATCCAGAAGGCTGGTCCGATAGTGGAAAGTGGTGGATGGATCTTCTGAAGTCCGCGATTATATTTTGCGTGGCGACGATAGTCGCGATCTGTATCGTCGCCGACATAGAAGACAAAAGAGAGGTCCGGAGAGTTAAGGAATCTACTCTTCTTACTCTCAGACAGCAGACCGTACCCGACTTCGTCAAAGCGGCGGTGCATTATGAGACCGCTTCGTACATAGCCTACACGGAACTGTATCAATGGGTGGGTGTTGAACCAACGCAGGCAATGCGTGCCTATGAATCCGTTCATGATGGGTATTTACTTGACTCAGGTGACCCCAAGATGTAGGATCTTGGGCGATGGAAGATTATCCCCGGAATTTGGCCGAGTTCGAGGCGCGTTTCGCTAGCGAGCAGGCCTGTCGGGAGTATCTGTGTCAACTCCGCTGGCCGGAGGGTTTTCGTTGTCCGCGATGCGGGCATGACAAAACCTGGGCGGTGCGCACGGTGCTGCTGCAGTGTGCAAGCTGCGGGCATCAAGCTTCGGCGACAGCAGGCACAATCTTTCAAGACACCCGCAAGCCGCTCCAGAGTTGGTTTCGAGCAATGTGGTGGCTCACCAGCCAGAAGAACGGGGCGAGTGCATTGGGATTGCAGCGGGTGTTGGGCCTGGGCAGCTACAAGACGGCCTGGACTTGGTTGCACAAGCTTCGGCGCGCTATGGTGCGGCCCGGACGTGATCGCCTCAGCGGGCGCGTTGAGGTTGACGAGACTTACTTAGGAGCCCTGGAGGAGGGCGTGCGGGGCCGCCAAACCGACGCGAAAGCGCTGATTGTAGTAGCGGCCGAGGAAGATGGCGCCGGCATCGGACGAGTTCGGATGCGCACGATTCCGAACGCCTCTGGGGACAGCTTGATGGCCTTCGTCGGCGAGTCGGTCGAACCCGGCAGCGTGGTCCACACGGACGGCTGGCTGGGATACGAGCCACTCGAAAGCGACGGCTATCGCCACGAGGTGAGCTACCTGGACGGGCAACCGGCACGAGCCTCTCAACTGCTCCCCCGCGTGCATCGCGTGGTGTCGTTACTGAAGCGTTGGATACTGGGTACGCATCAAGGAGCCGTCAGCCACGAGCATCTCGACTACTACCTCGACGAATTCACCTTCCGCTTCAACCGCCGCAAGTCCAGAAGCCGAGGCAAGCTCTTCTACCGCCTGGTTCAGCAGGCCGTCGCCGTCCAACCGGCGCCCTACAAGTCGCTGGTCGGAGGCGCCGCAACACGCGCTACGGACAACCACAACATGTAGGGGCCATTTCAAAATACCTGAGTCAAGTGAATACTGAGAACGGCGGAGCGAAACTAGACCATAGAGCGGCGATTCGAAGCCGCTTTTGGGCGGAGTAAAAGTAGACCGCCCGAGTGGTCCAGCGAACATTCCTGTGGTGTTTGTGGGACACGAGAGGGATGTATCGCGTGGAGCTATACGCTCAAGTACGGCGCAGTGTCTTTGTCGAAGGTCTGAGTGAACGCGAGGCCGCCAAACGGTTTGACTTGGCGCGAGGGACGGTGCGCAAGATGTTGCGCTACGCCACTCCACCAGGCTATCGGCGGCGCCAACCAGCGAGGAGACCGAAGCTGGATCCCTTCGCCGGAATCGTCGATCAGCTCCTCATCGACGATCAGGAACGCCTGAAGAAGCAACGCCACACTGCGAAACGCATCTTCGACCGCTTGCGCGACGAGTACGATTTCACCGGCGGCTATACGATCGTCAAGGATTACGTTCGCGACAAGAAGCTGGGCGGGCAAGAGATGTTCGTGCCGCTGGTGCATCCGCCGGGCGATGCCCAGGCCGACTTCGGCGAAGCACTGGTGGTCATTGACGGCGTACAGCGCAAGGCGCACTACTTGGTTGTCGATCTGCCGCACAGCGATGACGCTTTCGTAAAAGCTTTCCCCGCCGAGACGACGGAAGCCTTTTGCGAAGGGCACAACGCAGCGTTCCGGTACTTCGGCGGCGTGCCACGCAGCATCCTCTACGACAACACGACCTTGGCGGTGGCGAGGATCCTGGGCGACGGCAGGCGCAAGCGGACCAGGGTGTTCAGCGAGTTGCAGTCGCACTATTTATTCGCCGATCGTTTCGGGCGGCCGGGCAAGGGCAACGACAAAGGAAAGGTGGAAGGGCTGGTCGGTTATGCACGGCGGAATTTCATGGTGCCGATCCCGAGGTTTCCAAGCTGGGAAGCGTTCAACCAGAAGCTCGAAGCCCAGTGCCTCAACAATCGTGAGCGGCGCTTGCGGCGGCATACCGAAACGATTGATGAACGTTGCGAGCGTGACCGCCAAGCATTGCTGCCCTTGCCGCCCACGCCCTATGACGCCTGCGACAAACGCACCACGCGGGTTACATCGCTGTCATTGGTGCGCTATCGCACCAACGACTACTCGGTACCCACACGCTACGGACATCGCCAGGTGTTGCTGAAAGGCTACGTCGATGAAATCGTGATCTGTTGTGGCAGTGAAGAGATCGCGCGCCACCGGCGCAGTTACGAACGCGAAGAGTTGATCTTCGATCCGCTGCATTACCTGGCGCTGCTGGAACGCAAGACCAACGCGCTCGATCAAGCGGCCCCACTGGCGGGCTGGGAACTGCCCGAACAGTTCGCGTGCTTGAGACGTTTACTCGAAGCGCGGTTGGGCAAGGAGGGCAAGCGCGAGTACGTGCAGGTATTGCGATTGCTGGAGGACTTCCGATTCGAGCACGTTGCCGCGGCGGTGCGCCAAGCCTGCGAGTTGGGAGCGATCGGCTTGGATGCTGTCAGGCACTTGGTGCTGTGCCGCATCGAGCAACGGCCGCCGCGCTTGGACCTGACGAAGTATCCGCATCTGCCGGCAGCCCAAGTGGAGCAAACCTCCGCCGCGGACTATCTGGCGCTGCTGGCGCAAGGAGGGGGATGATGGCGAGATCGAAACTTCTGCTCGAAGCGCATTTGAAAGCGTTGCGGCTGCCCACCTTCCTGCGAGAGTACGACAAGCTGGCGCGGCAATGCGCCGCCGAGAGCCTGGACTCGAGGAGCTTCCTGCAACAACTCTGCGAACTGGAACTGCTCGACCGTGAACAGCGGGCCGCCGAGCGTCGCATCAAGGCCGCGAAGTTTCCCGTGACCAAGAGTCTGGACACTTTCGACTTCCTGTCCCTGCCGGCGTTGAACAAGAAGCTGGTGTTGGAACTGGCGCGCTGCGAGTTCATCGACCGCCGCGAAAACGTGCTGGCACTGGGTAATTCCGGCACGGGCAAGACGCACATCGGCTTGGCGTTGGGACTGGCGGCTTGTCAGCGCGGCTATCGAACACGCTTCACAACAGCGGCGGCACTGGTCAATGAGCTGCTCGAAGCCCGAGATGAACGGCGCTTGCTGCGGTGTCAAAAGCAGTTGGCCAAGCAGGATCTGCTGATCGTCGATGAACTGGGCTACGTGCCGTTGTCGAAGACCGGAGCGGAGTTATTGTTCGAAGTGTTTTCCCAGCGCTATGAACAGGGTTCGACGCTGGTCACCTCAAACCTGCCGTTCAACGAATGGACAGAGGTCTTTGGCTCCGAGCGGCTGACGGGCGCCTTGCTGGATCGGCTCACGCACCACGTTCATATTCTGGAGATGAACGGCGAAAGCTTCCGCCTCACCCAGAGCAAGAAGAAGCGGGCTCACTCTTCGGACTGACCCACCGGCCGCTCGCACGGTTTTCGTGAGACGGCTTCCACTACGCCTGGGCCGCCCTAAAGGGCGACCTCAGGCTCCGTTCCAGCCGTCCCACGAAAACCGCTAGCCCTTCACCAACTGGTCTACTTTTGCTCCGCCGAAGTGGTCCAATTTTACTCCGCCCTTGACAGAATACCCATCCCGTTCATTTCCCGGCTTACCTATCTAGTGTGGAGCTAATCAAAGCGAGTTTTCAGCCCTACCCCACGATCATGAGTGCTGCGAATGAGTACACGAAGGCGATTGACAACTTATTTGGGATCTACGATCGGGTCCGCGATGTCCGCCTCGACGGAGGGCCTGAAACGTCAATCCACCCTGGGAGGGCTCGAACGGAGTTTGATGACGCAGGTGAGGAAGCCAAAAAGAAACGTGAAGCTCTTGTGGAGGTCATATCGGAAGTCGTTTATCGAGAGACCGACGGCTGACGACGTATCCAGCCGCCTACGGGCGTGTCCCCGCCAGATTTCCGAGAGGGGGAGGGCCTGGCTCTCCAGAAACTGGAGGGCGACCCAGGTCACTAGAAACCCATCCCGCCGTTCTTCTGGATTCCTCAATCTGCTGGCGTGCCTGTTCCGCCGTCAGCAGAGAGACGGCGCGCCCATCCACCACACCCTCGACCGCTTCAGAGAGATAGTCTCTGTGTGCATTCAGACGCCGGGACGGCGCTTTTTCCCAACTGTTGGTGAACTCCGTGAGTGCGAGGATGACTCTGAGCAGCCCCGGGACACGATGGACCCGGCGACCGCGAAGATTCTGGCGGATCCGGAGCAGACGGCTCGACTAGAGCAAGAGACCCAGGACTGGTTTAGGAATGAGATCCTGCCGATGTGCGAGGACAAGACGGTGATGCTCGGCGGCGAGAAGTCAGGTGCGCTGAGCGAATCAGCAGAAGGGATCGAGACGACTATCCCGGCGATCGACCGGAGACTGGTACATGAAGATCGCGAGCGGTTGGCCGGCTCACATAACCGATATCTCTCCTTAACACCCCTGAATAACCCTGTGCTGGGTTCTGTCGATGCTGCATCGAGTGATATTCAGCCGATGTTTGACGCCGCTTCTGAGGGCCCAGAGCTGTTCCAGAAGGGGCGTGCAATGGCGCTTGCTAGCAAGACACTGGGCGAAACGGTTTGGTTCGTGGCCGACGAAGAGGACGCCCAGCTCTTGCGTGAACCGAGAGGCACTGTTTACACCGCATCTGAGGCTGTATCCGTGGCCACCGTAGCCCGTCCGGAGACGATCGCCGAGATTCACCGATGGAAGCGTGCGCTCAACGCCACGATCACGGAGGCTCACAAGCTTTCGGAGTGAACCACGATTTCTATGCACAGTCGTCACACCAGCCTCGAGCAGCGCCAACGCTGGATGCGCGAGCAGCAACCTACCCCTGTGCCCAACGGTCTCGATTCGAACTCTAGCGGCAATCTGGTCGCATTCGAGCGGCACTATCGGGCAAGAGAACTCGCGGAGATTTGGAGTCTCGACGAGAGCACTGTCCACCGGCTTTTCCAGGACGAGCCCGGCGTGCTGAAGATCGGCCGCTCCGGGCACCGTGATGGTAAACGGGACTACACTTCGCTGCGCATACCAGAGTCGGTGGCCGTGCGAGTTCATCAAGAGAGGTCTCGGTGACAAGTCGCACTGAGGTCGATCGATCCCGTAAGATATTCGGCATGTTGAATCTCTCGCGGCGTCACACACCGAAATGCCCGCATCGCAAGAAGGGCCGAGCCCACATCAAGTGTAAATGTCCGATCTGGGTTGACGGGGAGCTGCATGGCAAGCGCTTTCGCCGCTCAACGGGGGTACGGGACTGGCAGCGTGCGCTGCGGAAGGTCGCTGCCTGGGAAAACCATGACGGTCCGAGGCCAAAGCGGGTGTGCGAAGCTCTGGAAGCTTTCTTGCGTAGTTGCCGGGATCTCGCGTCAGCTTCGGAACGAAAGTATCGAAACGTGTGCAACCAATTTCAGCGGTTTTGCGAAAGCCAGACTATCACTACGCTCGCTGAACTGACAGTAGAGGATCTCGATCTCTACTGTGCCAGTCGCGAACTGAGTCCGTTGAGTTCCCAGAAAGAACTTCAGACCCTCCGCCAGATCTACAGCTTCTGGATGGATCGTCGGTGGATCGCGGACAACCACGCACAGAAGATTAGACCACCAAGGGGTGCCAGACCCAGGCCGGTAGATCCATATACACCTGCCGAAGTCAGTCAACTTATCACCGCGTGTGACAAGATCGGTCGGCAGAACTACGAGCGTTTGCGTGCTCGGGCGATGGTACTAATGATGCGATACACGGGCCTGCGGATCTCTGACGTGATCACACTTTCCCGCGATCGTGTCAGAGACGGTTATCTCCAGCTCCACACGCAAAAAACGGGTGGACACGTGCTGTTGCCGATGCCATCCGACTTGCGGGAAGCTCTGGAGACACTGCCAATCCCCAAGGGAGCCGACCGCGGGTGTCCGTTTTTCTTTTGGAACGGAAAGACGTCACGTCGCCAAGTTGTGACGATGGCACACAAGAGTCTTGACTCCGTCTTCCGCAGAGCAGGTGTCGAGAATGCTCGATCCCATCGGTTCCGACATACGCTTGCCACCGAGATTCTCACCAAGGGAGGAACCGAGCAGGACGTCGCGGACATTCTCGGAATTAGCCCAGCGATCGTACGAAAACACTATGCGAAGTGGAGCCTTGGCAGACAGAAGCGGGTGATCAACATCATGCGTGCTGTGCACGGTACTCGCGGCTACGAGGAGTTTCAGGAACTGCCCACGTCTGCTCAAATCCAATAATACGTGGCACGAATTTGGCACACAGACTGACGGGCGTTCGTAACTTACTGATTCTAAAGGTAAACCAGTGGCGGAGAGAGAGGGATTCGAACCCTCGGTAGAGTTACCCCTACACACGCTTTCCAAGCGTGCGCCTTCAGCCGCTCGGCCATCTCTCCGTCTAGGGTGGGCGCTGCTGGCGGACATGCGCCGGCACGCATCTTAGCTCATTGTAGTTCCTGCCGCCGGCACGGAGCAAACCGGCGGCAAGCGGCTGACCACGCGGGGTCTATTTCGGCATCTTCGCGTTGCGCCAATCGTCGGTGCGAAAGGCGCTGGCCGGAAGGTCGCTTCGATTGTTGAGATTGCCCGCCGGATCGTTTTCCCAGTTGTAGCGGAGGGCGGCCGGCTCGGCGACGTTGGAACTCGATACCACGACCGTGTCGCCGTCCATTCGCGCTTGGGCGGCGACGAAGGTGCGGTCGGATCCGCTAATCGTAAACCCGCTCAGGGCTCCGCCGCCGCCCGATTTCAATCCGCCGCCGAGGTGCTCGAACCAGACGCGCAAGGCGCCACGCTCGGCGGTTACCTGGCGATAGATCGGTCCAGACGATACGATGTCATGACCATAAGCGACGGCCCGGGCCGCCAGCGCCAAGCGCGCACCGACGTCCTGCTTGTTTCGCGGATGAATGTCATTGCTTTCACCGATATCGGTGGTCACGGCCATGCCGGTGCTCCGCAATCCTAGCGTCATCATCTGGGCTTCGCGCAACTGCGGCCACTGGGCGGTTTCAGACACCTTGGCGTAATTGGCGAGTTGGACGAACAGAAACGGAAACGCACCCTGTCCCCAGGCGCGCCGCCAGTCTTGGATCAAGGCCGGAAAGAGCCTGCGATAGAGGCGCCCGCCCGCCCGGCCCGCGTCGGTCTCGCCTTGGTACCAGATGACGCCCCGAATGGCGAACGGCGTCAGCGGGGCAATCATGGCATTGTAGAGCCCCGACGGGCTGTGCGGATGCCCCGGGCCGAGCGGGGACCGCGGTCCTCGCCCGGTTGCGGCGCCCGAACCCTTGGCGGCCTCCCACTTGGCGAGCTGCTTCTCATATTCGAGCTGCTTGGCTGGGTAGTCCGCCAGTATCGTCGCCCAGGCATCGAAGACAGGACGCAGCGCCGGGTCGTTGGCGAGCGCGGAGTGGCTGGTCCAGGACTGTGCCGGGGTTCCTCCCCAGGCCGACTGAATGATGCCGAACGGCGCACCGAGTTCCTTGTGCAGCCGCCGCGCGAAAAAATAGGCGACGGCGGAAAAGGACGGCGCGTTCTCGGGCGTGGCCAGGACCCACTTGCCCCCGGCGTCGTCGAGAGGGAAATCCGACACGTTGCTGGCGACCTTGAAGAAACGTATTTTCGGATAATCCGCCTCGGCAACCTCCCGTTCCGCGTTGTTCGAGCGGCCCAGCGGCCAGACCATGTTCGACTGACCCGAGCCGACCCAGACTTCGCCGATCAGTACGTCACGGACGCGCAAGGTATTGCCCGCCTCGACGATCATCTCGTGAGGACCGCCGGCGTTCATGGGATCGAGGAAGAGGCTCCAGCGGCCCTGGCCGTTGGCTTCGCCGATGACCTTCTGGCCGGCGATCGAGACCGAGATCTGCTCGCCCGCATCGGCCCATCCCCAGACGCGCACGGGCTTGTCTTGCTGCAAGACCATGTGATCGGAGAGCAGAGTCGGCAGCCTCACGGCGCCAGGCGCCGCGCCGCCGGTGGACACTACCACGGCAAGACTCAGACATAGGGGCCGAAGCGATAGCAGGGTATGGAGTTTTGACATGATCTCGTCCCGTTGGATCGAAGCTAGCGACGGAGCGAGAGAAAGCGCAGCCGCAGGATGGGATTATAGCTGCTCGCGGCCGGCGGAAACAATAGCGCACGAACGGGGCCGGTGTACGCGCTCGGGCCGGAGCACGCACCGGGGGCGGCGGTTTGCGCGCGAAATCGCTAACGCCGGTTCATCATGAACGTGGCGGTGTCGCTGAAGAACTCGCCAAGCATCTGCTCGGCTTGCGCGGGTAATCGGGTCTCCGCGAGCGCCCGCTCCATCAGCAACATCCAGCGATCGCGGGCCCGCTGATCGACGGGGAAGGGAAGGTGGCGTTGCCGGAGTCGCGGATGACCGCGCTGCTCGATGTAGCGTGGCGAGCCGCCGAAGCGAAAGATCAGGAAATCCCGCAGCCGCTGCTCGGCCCCGGCCAGATCATCGGCGGGATAGATCGGCCCCAGGATATCGTCCTCCGGAATCTGGCGGTAAAAAGCGCTGACAAGACGGGTGAAACCGTCGTCACCGATCATTTCGTGCAGGGATTGAGGCATGAGAGAAGCGAATGGTCGCAGCATATCACGTGAGCTGGCACCATCTTTTTGACACAGCTTTTGGACCCTGGGAGTAGCTGGGCCTCCACTCGAAGGATGGTACCGGCGAACCAGTCTTCGGTGATACCGATGCCGGGCTTGCACCGCGACTCTCTTCACGAAAACAACATCACTCCGGGCCCAAGGACTCGGATCGGAGAGTCTCAAGCTACTCAGTTACCACCGTCTCGGGAATGGAAAACGGACTGCAGTAGAACACTAGCCCCAGTCTGTAACGATCCTTCGGCGCTGGAACTCGATTGCTAACGTGGCCTTGACATCGGAACTCCTGGCCACTGATTCGGCAACTCGCCTCTGTCGGGATCGCAACGGGTGAGTCCACCCGTGCGCCGCTTTCGGTGATATCCATCATCTCGACGATCGCCTCGCGGCGTTTGCCGCCGTCCGACCAGGTCAGCGTTGCGCTCCCGCTCACCGGCCAGCGGTCCATGCGCCTCCGCTCTAATTTCACCCAGTAGACCCCGGATTTCCATCCGTCCGCCAGCGGGGAACAATGCCGTACGACGGCCTTGCGCTCGTCGCAATCCGGGCTGATCAGCGAAACGACGTGCCCCACCGGAAGAGGGTCAGCGGTCGCTAGCCCGAATCCATCCGTACTGGCGTCCACAATGCGGCCACTAGCCTCCCGCCGCACGTCGCTCTCGTTGGCCCAGAAAACTTCCACCGACTCCGACGCCACGCTCCGCTCACTCTGACGGCGGTGCAGTCTTTCTGGGGCGGAATCGGAGTTCGCGGGCTTCTCGAGCCGCTCACCGGTCTTCAGTCGCCGGTGCCGCAGACTAGTCAGCGCCCAACTCTTGATTCGATGCGGCAGTCTCAGCCGCCGCAACTTGCCCAGTGTATCGGCTAGCACACTCACCTCCAGGTACATTCCGTTCGCTCGAAAGCGATGGCACGACAGCCTGGTCCAATGCGTCGCTTGCTTGCCCTCTCTGACCGGATTATCCGGTCCGGTCCGTCGGATTCTTCCATAGTACGCATCTGCTTCATCGGAATCAATGAATTTGTGCCCAGGGGGAACTTTTTAATTTGCGGGCAATGGCTTCTTCTCGAATGCCGACTCTCACTCAAGCCCCCAGCTTATGAGCCGAGCCCCCTCCAGACGCCGGAATAGAAGTTTTTCGCCGGCCGCGCCTTCCCGCCAGACGGAATGTCCGGCGCTTTTCATTTCGTCCAAGCCCCGGACGATGCTGCCGAAGACGTTCCCAGGAACAAATCCCTCCGAGGGAGACAGGAGTAGATTGTTGCGATCGTAGAACACCGCTAAATCCACCAAACCCTGACCTTCCTGACGCAGGTGCAGCACCTCTGGCGGGAAGTGCGTTTCCGGAGGCAGATAGAAGTACATGACGTCATCCGGAATCGGTGTGATGGTTTGGTTCTCCTTGCCCGGCTCGATTTCCCCCAAAACGGGAACGAGGGTGAATATCTCATTGCTGGCATACTTGGCATGAAACACATCTCCGCCTTGTGGCAGAGCTCGCCAGACAGCCTCACAGGTCCTGGGAGCTTCCTCGTCCAGCAGCCGGGCAACACACCGGACCTTCCGTTTCTCCAGGATGATTTCTAAATAGCGGGCCATGTTGCGAGCACCTTCTCGGACGGCTCAGGGGTAAGCACAATATCGCCTTCGACGTGGGCGGTCGGCCAGGACATCTTGGGCGACAGACGGGCCTCCCGCGCCATACCGTGCCCCATGCTATGCCGAGATACCATAGTCTAACGACTTTGACCTCTCCTTCGGAGAACTCCGTAGCCGATCGAAATTGAAGACCGGACTCTTGCGCGATCCGGTCTTCTTGGTGTTCAAAGTGATCCATCAGCGCTTGCTCGGGGAGCGAGCTTTCGCTGGCTGGAAGACGGCGAGTTGAGCTTGCTAAAAGAGAGAAAGTCCGAGCGAGCTTCGGGGTAAAACCGCCTCGGGCTCCGTCACTTGACGATGCCCGGGAAGGCGCGAAAGATGCCCTCGGGGTCTGTGTTAAACTCATTCAGATACACATTCGGGACCTGTCTTGGAGAAGCCGGAACGGACGCCTTTGTGATCGTGTGTTTGATGGGTCAGAGTAGCGGTGCGATCTCACGGAAATACGTCCATCCAAGGCTGGCCACGACAGAGCGGTTGCGAAGATAATGGCGTCACGGTCAGGAAACGACGTGCCCCCCCCGCCATACGGGCCCTGGAAAGAGGCGCAAGAAATCTCGTAAGTAACTGAACAATGACTAGATGGGCGCGTAGCTCAATTGGCAGAGCAAGTGACTCTTAATCACTAGGTTGAAGGTTCGATTCCTTCCGCGCTCACCATCTATCCTATTTCTTTTCCATGGGGTATCCACTTCATTCAGACAGCCCCGATATCTTGTGGTTGAGTTCACAGCGCTTCGGGGCCCCGGTCGGCGACCATCGAGCGGCAGGGCGCCGGTTCGACCGCCAAGTACGCATTGCGAAGGCGCCTCGGCCACTTCGCAACGAGCCGCCATGAAGCACTCTTGCTCGACCAGATCGGGTTTCGGCGCCGGCGGCGGGTTTCGCTGGCGTCCCGCACATAGCGCAATCGCTTGCCGGCTAGGGGTTTGCCGGTCAGGGGTTTGCCGCTGGAGCGCACCGCGATGACGGCCCTGGCCTTTGAAGGGGTATCCAAGAGCTACCCGATCTATGATTCGCCCTCGGGCCGGTTGAAGGAGCTGGTCACGTTGCGGCGGCGCTCCTATCACCGTGATTTCTGGGCGCTCCAGGACATCTCGTTCGAAATCCCCAAAGGATCGGTCTTCTGTCTGGTCGGTGAGAATGGCTGCGGCAAGAGCACGACACTGCAACT
The DNA here is from genome assembly GCA_965238045.1 of Bryobacterales bacterium. Lineage (GTDB taxonomy): Bacteria > Acidobacteriota > Terriglobia > Bryobacterales > UBA6623 > CBDEGU01. The sequence continues at coordinate 708,332 of CBDEGU010000011.1, forward strand.
GGCGGCGAGTATTTTCTCGCCGACCAGCGGAACGGTGCACTGCCAAGGCCGGGTTTCGGCGCTGCTGGAACTGGGCGCGGGCTTTAATCCCGAGTTCAGCGGCCGCGACAATGTGTATCTCAGCGCCACGTTGATGGGGCTGTCCACGGCGGAGATCCGCGGCCGTTTCTCGGAAATCGAACGTTTCGCTGAAATCGGGCCGTTCATCGACAAACCGGTGAATACCTACTCATCTGGCATGCTGATGCGGCTGGCTTTCGCTGTGGCGGTTCACGTGGATTGTGAGATCTTGCTCGTCGATGAGGCGCTGGCCGTGGGTGACTTCTATTTCCGGCAGCGCTGTCTGCGTAAGATGTCCGAACTGCGCAGCCGCCAGACAACGATCGTTTTCGTATCCCATAATATGGCCGACGTGAAGGCGATCGGAAGCCAGGCGATGTGGCTGGAGGCGGGCCGCTGCCAACAGATCGGCCCTTGCGAGGACGTGGTCTCAAGCTACCTGGCTCGCATGGCGGAAAAGGACGCGCGCTACATCCAGGCGAGGCCGGCGGATGCCGCCAGCGGCGGAAACGGCCGGCCGGCCGGGGCCTCGCCGGAAATCGTGCGGGGGTTCGCGAACATCGACCGGCGCAAGGGCGACGGCGGGGCGGAGATTCTCGGCATGACCGCGCTCAACGCGGACGGCAAGCCGGTGTCGCTGCTCGAGCCGAATCAGCCGCTCATCGTGCGCATGAGCTTTCTCGCCCGGCGGCGGATCGAATCGCCCAACGCGGGTGTAGTGATCCGCAACCACGTCGGGCAGGAGTTTTCCGGTACCGATGCCCGGCGGGAAGGTCACTCCCCGCGGCCGATGGAACCCGGCGAGATCTGTACCATCGATTTTTGTCTCGAGGTGCCCGAACTCTATCCCGGCAACTTCTCGTTCTCTCCGTTCGTAACCGACGGGCCGGAGGGGCAGACCGAGGTCCGCGACTGGGTCGACAACGCCCTGACTCTTCAGATGACACATGGCGGCCAGCCGATCTACGGATACATCCATATCCCCTGCCGAGTCGTGGTCAACGGACGGTTGCCAGTCCCGGAATCGCCGACGCAGGCCTCGCCGAGATGAAGATGCTGTTGGCGCTGCCGCGATGGCTTGCGCACCTGATCTACCTGCTGCTGGTCGCTCCTTTCCTTCTGCTGGGGACGATGTGCGGACTGGCACTCGCCGATCTCTGGCGCCGGTTTCTCCCGCCGATCGCTCTGGAACCCGATCAGGCGCCTTCCCATGAAGCCATCAGCGTCGTGATCCCGAGTTGGAATGGGCGTGAGCTGCTCGCGGCGAACCTCCCGTCGGTGATCGCGGGGCTTGCGTTTCATCCCGAGAACGAGGTGATCGTGGTGGAGAATGGCTCCGCGGATGGCAGCGCCGAGTTTCTGGAGGAAAACTTTCCGGCGGTGAAGGTCTTGCGGCTGGAAACGAATCTGGGATTCGGAGGCGGCTCGAACGAAGGTTTTCGCGCGGCACGGCATGATGTCGTCCTGTTGCTCAACAACGACATGCGCGTCGAAGCTGAGTCGGTGAAACCGTTGCTGGAAGCCTTCGCCGATGCACGCGTCTTCGCGGTCACAGCTCAGATGTACTTTTCCGACCCGCGGAAGCGGCGCGAGGAAACCGGGCTGGTTCATGGGATGTGGGTGCGAGGGAGCCTGCATCTGACACACCGCGACGACCAGAGGGTCCGCGAGGCTTTCCCGACGTTCTATGCCGGAGGTGGTTCGTCGGCTTACGATCGCCGGAAATTTCTCTCCCTGGGCGGCTTCGATCCCCTGATGGAACCGTTCTACTACGAAGACACCGACATCAGTTACATGGCCTGGAAGCGTGGCTGGAAGCTGCTTTACGAGCCTCGCTGCATCGTCCATCACGAACATCGCGCGACGATCGGAAAACATTTCCATCCGGCCTATGTCAACGCCATGGTTCAGAAGAACCGCCTGCTTTTCGTATGGAAGAACATTCACCAGTGGAGCTATCTTGCGGAGCATTTCTTCTGGCTGCTGGCGAATTCGTGGGTATGGCTGGTGTTTGGATCTTCGGCGACGCGGCCTTCGCCGTCGGACACACTGCTGGCACTCAGGCAGCTGCCGGCCGCTGTCCGTTCACGAGTTCGCGCGGCCCGGCTTGCGGTGATCTCTGATGCCGAAGCTTTCCGTCGTCCTCTGGGAGGCTACTTTCGCGACCGCTTCGGCGACCGGCCTGGGGGGGGCGAAAAGCTCCATGTGCTGTTTGTCTCGCCCTATCCGCTGGAGCCGCCCGTGCACGGGGGCGGCGTCTTCATGAACCAGACCGTCCGGGAACTTGCGAAGCGGTCCCACCTGCATCTGTTCTGTCTGCTCGACGAACCGGAAGAAGCGGAGGCGCATGAAGCGCTGATGACGGTCTGCGCGAGCACGGAGTTCATGGTGCGCTGGAAAGACCTCTCCAAGGGCGCTGGGTCCGTGCTGCCGCAGTCCGCGCGAACCTTCTTCCATCCTGACATGCTATGGGCGATTCACCGGGCGATCCTGATTCACAAGATCGATGTGGTGCAGTTTGAATACACCCAATTGGCGACCTACGCTCCAGAGTTCGAGCGCATCGCGACGTTCTTGTTTGAGCACGATGTCGCGTTCCAGTCGATCAGCCGTGCGATCTGGAAGCGGGGCCGCCTCTTGACACGGATGCGCTACGGCTATGAATACCTCCGTGTGCTGCGGTTCGAACGCCAATGCGTACCGAAGTTTGACGGCATTCAGGTATGCACAGCTGAGAACCGGCGGCACCTCGAGTCATTCATCTGGGGGCAGACGCCGATCCACGACGGATTCCGTGCCGGGATTGACGTCGCCGGTTACCCCTACCAGGAGGGAGGCCGCGATCCCGGCACGCTCTTGTTTGTGGGAAATTTCAGGCATCTTCCCAACCGCGAGGCCCTGGCGTTCTTCGTTCGCTGCGTGTTTCCCGAAATCCGGAACCGAAGACCCCAAGTTCGGCTCGTGGTCGCCGGGGCGCAAGCGCCGCCCGGGTTCGAGGAGGGCTTGCGCCGGCCCGGCATCGAGTACCTGGGCCGGGTCGAGAGCATTCAGGATGTATTTGCGAGATACGCTGTATTTGTGTGTCCGGTCTTGAGCGGGTCGGGAATTCGCGTCAAGCTGCTGGAGGCGTTTGCGTCGGGTATTCCGGTGGTATCGACGGCGATGGGTGCCGAGGGTCTTACCGGCGCCGAGGGCCTTACCGCTACGGGAGAGAAACTTCTTGCGATCGCGGATTCGGCGGAAGCGTTCGCTCGCCGGGTGACGGACTTGCTGGATGATCCGGAAACCGCCCGCCAGATGGCCCGCCGCGCCCGCCGGGAAGTCGAGCGGAATTGGGATCTGAAGGTGATTGCCAGGCGGCTGGAAGCCCACTACCGCGACGTGCTCGAAGCGAAGCTGGCGCGCGGCCCGGATCGCGGCGGGTTTCGCTATGGCGAGGACTCGGCGATCCGTTCACGGTAAACCCGGCGGGCGTGATCGTAGGCCTTGCGAGCCGCTTCGCGTTCGGATGCGCGGATGCGTGGCGCCTTCTGGCTCCAGCACTGATCCACCGCCGCCAGGCACCATTGGGCGCTGCGACGCGAGGCGCGGATGGGTTTGGAATCCACGAGGGCGAAGATGGGATTGGTGTGCGAGGAGGGCAGAATCCGCAGCGCGATCCAGCTGCTTTTGCTGATCTCGATGTCGAAGCTCATCTCCCGCAACTGCCCATCGGCCAGCAGGTTTTTCGAGGCGACGGCCTCTCCGTTGACAACCAGTTCCACGGCAACCTCGCGAGTTTCGGGCAGGCGGGCGCGCTCGACATCCCAGTACGGTTTCTCTTCGTAGCCGAGATTGTGAAACCTCGGGTCGGGATAGGGGTCGAGAAACGCCGCCGCCTTCACCGTGACATGCGCCTTGCCGCCGGCTTGAAGCTGGATTTCGCTATTGCTGGTTCCCAGCTCCGTGCCGTTGACGGTGAAGTCAATGAGATGACTCTTGCCTTCGCTGATATAGTTGCGGCCGTCGCGGATGCCGTCGATCCAGCCGCGGTAACTCAATTTGTCGAGTTTGACGTAACTGCGTCCGAGGCCTACTTTGTCGTCGTAGATGCAGGGGAAGTCAGTCTCGCCGCTGATGCGCGTTCGGAAGCCGGCGTTTAGCGTGTGATACCAGATGTTGAGTTCCCAGACCGAGGGCGTATCGACGCCGGAAATGAAGTCGACCACGTCATGGGTCACGTCCACGATGTATTCATTGGCTCCGATGCCGTCAAAGCCCGGCATCTCGTAGTTGGGCAACTCGCTGGAACGGACTTGCAGTCCCCAGCCGGAATGCGAAAATCCGACCACGCCGCCTTGCTCCTTGCCCCACTTGAGAACGGGCAGATCCCATGACGGCCACTCATCGACGCGCGTCGTGCCCGGGTAGTCGTCTTCGCTGAGCCCCAGCAGAACGAGGTGTCCGGCATGGCTGGAGGGGAAGCCCGAGACCTCGACGTCATAGTGCAAGATGCGCTCGGACTTCGACAGCTCGTTGTCGCGCGCGCTGAAGAACTGCTTCTGGTAGTACCAGGAAGGCCCCCAGGTGAGAACCGCGCCGATGTTCAGGTTCTCGCCGAGCACCTGGCGCATCATGTCTTCGGGCTGCACGCCTTCGGTCGGATTCTTGTAATGGGAGCAGCCGGAGGCGTGAATGTGATGATCGCCCGACCACCAGCCGTATTTCGACGGGTCGATCCAGCGCTGGAGCTGGAAGGCGAGTTCGCCCGGAGTGTTTTCAGTGATGGCTACCTCCATGGTGCGCCGATAAAACTCGGGTCCGCCGCCGTACTCGATCGTGTAGTATCCGTCGGGCAAACGGAGCGTTTCGCCATCGGCGCGGTAGACCTGCGGCTGAAAGGGGAAGTCGGGCGCCAAGCGTTTGGAGGGATTAGGGTAGATGCGGCCCTGGCGGTCTTTCACAAGGAAGGAGCCGATGGTGGGCCGTCCGTTCTCGTCGCGCACGCGCAGCGTAATTTCGTGGGCGGGTTCGATATTGAAAACGATGAGAATGTCGTTGCGGTAACCGATGTCCTGGGTGCCCTGGCCCACATGGAACGAGATCTTGGCCGAGCGCTGTCCGCGGTCGCGGCTGTAGACCTGCAAGATGCGGTACTCGACTTTCAGTCCCGACAGCCTCGCCTGCATGGGAGGTTTGTCGTAGAGTTCGATGCCCGCCCAGCGCTCCTTGACGTGCTGCCGGGTGAGTTCGAGCGGAGGTTCTTTTTCGCCGCGCGAGCGCAGCGAGGTCGGGCCGCTGTTGGGGCTCACTACCCTGAGCGGAGCGGTCACGCCCGCGTCGTTGTTCACTTTCACTAGAAACAGCCGCGTTCCCTTTTCGACCAGCAGGGGTTTGGCTTGGCCCTGCCGGACCTTGACGCGACTCTCGGGGTTGATGTCAATTTCGGCGAGCACGAAGGGATCGAGCAGTTCTTGCAGCTTCGCGACCGCGCGGGGTTCGTCGCCAAGGGAGATGGCGGCATTGATTTCGTCATGAACGCTCGCCGGGAGCGGCTGGCCGGTGTAATTCAGCGCGTCCTCAAGCCGCCTCACGTGTTGCGCGAAAGGCTGCAGCTCGACACCTTCTTGCGACCAAGCCTGGTGCAACGGTAAGAGCAGGAAAACCAGCAAGAACGCGAATCGGCGGCTCATGAACCTTCGACGCAAACACAGCAGATACATGGTTAACCCTCCAGGAATCGCGCTCGGAACCGCTCGCCCGGTCTCCGCGCCTAGCAAGATCATACGCTCTTGCCCGATCCAGGGCAACGACCGAGCATACGGGCATAGTATCCTCTCTGGCATGCCCGCGCGCTACAAAGCTTTGGCGCTGATGTTCGCTCTGACGATGGTGACGTATCTCGACCGGGTCTGCATTGCGGCGACCGCCCCGGCGATGTCGGCCGAACTCGGGCTCTCGAAAGGGCAGATGGGCGAGGTTTTCAGCATCTTCGTTCTCGGCTACGTGCTGTTTGAAATTCCCGGAGGATGGCTGGCCGATCGTTTTGGCGCTCGCTCGCTGCTGACCCGCATCGTTGTTTGCTGGTCGGTGTTTACCGCCGCGACGGGGGCCGCGCGGAGTTTCGCGAGCTTGCTGGTCATCCGCTTTCTGTTCGGCTGCGGGGAGGCGGGCGCGTTCCCTGGGTGCGCTTCGGTGATATCGCGCTGGTTTCCGTTTTCCGAGCGCGGGCGGGCGCAGGCGGTGATCATGGTGGGCAGCCGGCTGGGCGGGGCATTCGCGCCGGCGCTGGTCATCGCGCTGATGAGTGTCATCGGCTGGAGGGCGGTATTCTGGATCTTCGCCTTGCTGGGAATCGCGTGGGCCGTGGCCTGGTCTTCTTGGTTCCGCAACTCTCCCGAGCAGCACAGCGCGGTCAGCGCGGGCGAGCTGGCCTTGATCCAGGGCGGGCGGACGACCCGGAACGAAACCCATGCCGTTCCGTGGGCGCAACTGCTGCGAAGCCGAAATATCTGGGCGCTGTGCGGAATGTATTCCGGCTATGCCTTTGGGCTGTATTTCTATCTCTCCTGGTTGCCGACCTATCTGCAGGAAGGGCGCGGCATCGCGTTCGAGCAGATCGGCTTTTTTGCGGCACTGCCTCTGCTCGCCGGCGCTGTGTGCAATTTTCTGGGTGGTTGGCTTACCGACTTTTTCAGCCGCCGAATGAGCCTTCGCTGGGCGCGCCGCATACCAGCCATGGGCGGCTTGGTCGCCGCGGCGGGCTTGCTTGCCGTGGCCGCGGTCGCCAAGGACAATACCGTCGGTATTACGGCGCTGGCGCTGAGTTTCGGCGCGGCGGATCTGATACTCGTCGTCTGCTGGGCGACTTGTCTCGACATCGGCCGCGACCACGCTGGCACGGTTTCCGGCACCATGAACTCGCTGGGTCAGATTGGCGGCGTCATCGCTCCCACCGCCATCGGCTGGATGGTGGAGACCTGGGGCTCCTGGCAGTTGCCGCTGCTGATCGCTGCCGGGTACTACGTTCTCGCGGGACTTCTTTGGCTGCTGATCGATCCGGAGCTGCCGCTCGATCTTGCGGGGGCCGAGTAGCGTACTCCAAGCGAGGCCGTGGCAGAAGCCGGCCAGCCGCGTTGCGAGCGCCGCGGGGCCGCGAGCGAGGCCGCTAAGTGCCCAAGAAACACCGCATTGCATGACACGAGGCACGCGCTCGGAAGCGAAGGGAACGTGACGTTTCCGGGGGCCGCCGCGGGAATCGAGACTGGTAGGATAGGGTACTTGACGATGAGTGGAGATCAGTCCGCATTCCAACGGCCCGCGGTGGATCCGGTGGAGAGAAGCAGTCCTCCAGCGGGCTGGACCTATGGGGATATTCTCCAGCTTGTGCTGTTTACCGTCCCGACCCTCGCGCTAATCTTCTTGCTCTTTGTGGGCACGCTGCAGGGGCTCGACATGCTTCTCGGATGGACGATAGACACCGAGCACCCCAGCGTGCAGGCCTCGCTAAGCATCATCATTCAGTTGCTCGTCTGGATCTTTATCATTGGATTTATCCACAACATTGTTGTGGTCAAGCACAGGCTTCCGTTCGCTCGGTCCATCGGCTGGACCGAATATGCCGGTTCGCGCGGCGGCTACCTGGTCGGCGGCTTCGGGCTGGCGTTCGGCGTGGCCGTGCTTTCCACTTTCCTGCCCAAGGTGGAAGAACCGGTACCCATGGACCGCCTGCTCTCCGATCCGGTGGGCATGCTTCTCATCGGGCTCTTCGGAGTGCTCGTCGCTCCCGCGGCGGAGGAATTGCTTTTCCGCGGATTCATTTATCCCGTCGTGGAGCGATCCAGCGGCGCGAGCGTCGCCGTGTTTGCCACCAGCCTAGTGTTTTCGCTCTTGCATGGCATCCAGTACGGCTGGCGATGGCAGAACCTGATTCTGCTGCTGGTGGTCGGAGTTGTTTTCGGAATGATTCGCGCGCGGACCGGTTCCATCATTCCACCGACGCTCGTTCATAGCTCCTACAACGCGTCGCTGTTCTTCATCATCTTTGCCGCGGGCGCCGACCCCAGCGGGCTCTAGAAAGCTAGAATCTCAATGGTAAAAACAATCGAATGGACCGGCGACACCGTCGTCATGATTGATCAGACCAAGCTGCCGGCCGAAGAAGTCTACTTCACCTGCCGCGACTACCAGCAGGTCGCCGAAGCCATTCGCTCGATGGTCATACGCGGCGCGCCCGCGATCGGCGTCGCGGCGGCTATGGGCGTGGCGCTGGGAGTAAAACACGCTTCGGCTGCCAACCTCGACAAGGAGATGGAAACGATCTGCTCGACTCTGGCCGCGACCCGTCCCACGGCCGTGAATCTGTTTTGGGCCATCGAACGGATGAAGAAGAAGTACCAGCAGTTGCGTTCCGCCGGCGCCGATGTCTCCGAGGTGCGAGCGAAACTGGAAGCCGAAGCGTGCCGCGTGCTCGACGAAGATATCGCCACCAATCGGGTGATCGGCCGCCACGGGGCGGCTCTGCTGCCGCAAGCGGCCAGAGTCATGACGTATTGCAACGCCGGCGCGCTGGCTACCGGAGGCTACGGCACGGCGCTGGGCGTGATTCGGGCGGCGGTGGAGGGCGGCAATCCGGTGGCCGTGATCGCCAGCGAGACACGGCCTTTTCTGCAGGGTGCGCGGCTGACGGTCTGGGAGTTGCAGCAGGACAATATTCCCGTAACACTGCTGACCGACAACATGGCGGGCCACGTCCTGCGGTCGGGCCAGGTGAATGCCGTTATCGTGGGCGCTGACCGCATTGCGGCGAACGGCGATGTCGCCAACAAGATCGGCACCTACTCGGTGGCGGTGTTGGCGAAGGAAAACAAGGTTCCTTTCTATGTGGCGGCCCCGCTCTCGACCCTCGATCTGGCGCTGCCCACCGGCGACGAAATTCCGATCGAGGAGCGCGACGCGGCCGAGGTGACACATTGGCGGGGTGTGCCGGTGGCCCCTCCCAATACACAGGTCATGAATCCGGCTTTTGACGTGACGCCCAACAGATATGTCGGCGCGATCATCACCGAAAAAGGTGTCGCCCGCTCTCCATTTGTGGAGTCGTTGAGAGAACTGGCCGGGTCTGGCGATTCGTAACGGGAAGATTGTTCGAGCAGGCCCCGAGCGGCAGGTCCCGGGCGGCTGGCCCCGAGCGGCTGGCCGGAAACGCAAACTCCGGTCTGTTGGCAGAGGCCCTCGGGTGGGATACTATTTCGGGGTCGGCGGGTGAAGCGATGGAGCATGTTTACGTATTGGGCATTATTCTCGCGGGCGGACGGGGGCAACGACTCTATCCGCTGACCAAGCAGCGCTCCAAGCCGGCGGTCCCCTTCGGCGGCAAGTATCGTATTGTTGATTTCGTCCTGAGCAACTTCATCAACTCGGGCATCTATTCGATCTATGTTCTGACGCAGTTCAAGAGCCAGTCGCTGCTGCAGCATCTCCATGACGGCTGGCAGTTCTCCGACCTGCTCAAAAACCAGTTCATCATCCCCGTACCGGCGCAAATGCACAAGGGAGAGAAGTGGTACGAAGGAACCTCGGACGCAATTTTCCAGAATATTCACTTGCTGGAGCTGGCGCGGCCCGAACTTGTCGCGGTCTTCGGTGCGGATCACATCTATCGCATGGACATCTCCCAGATGGTCGCCTACCACAGGAGAAAGGGCGCCGAAGGCACCGTGGCCGCGCTGCCGATTCCGGTGAGCGAGGCCAGCCGGTTTGGCGTGATGGAAATCGACGAGTCCTGGCGCATCCAGCGGTTTTACGAAAAGAACGACAGCTCGCCGGAGATACCCGGCCGTCCAGGATGGTGTTTGGCCTCAATGGGAAACTATGTTTTCGGAGGCGAGGTCCTGATCGGCGAACTCAAGCGCGACGCCACCGATACCGCCAGCGAGCCTGATTTCGGACGAGATATTCTGCCCCAAATGGTCCGGACTCACGCCATCTACGCCTATGATTTCGAGACGAATCTCATTGCCGGAGAGACGGCGCGGAATCGCGGCTACTGGCGGGATGTCGGCACGATCGAGGCCTACTATGACGCCAACATGGATCTGCGGACCATTGAACCGGCCCTGAATCTCTACAATCACCTCTGGCCGCTCCACACGGCTGAGTATCACGAGGGTCCGACCAAGTACACCTTCAATGAGGAAGGCCGCCAGGGAGGGGCGATCGATTCGGTGATCTGTGAAGGGTCGATTCTCGCCGGCGGCCGCGTGATCGATTCCGTTCTGGGACGCCGGGTCCGTGTCGAAGACCGTGCTCAAGTCAAGGAATCGGTCGTGATGGACAATTGCCGGATCGGCGCCGGAGCGCGGATTCGCCGGGCCATCATCGACAAGAATGCCGTCATCCCCGACGGCGAGCGCATTGGCTATGACCTGGAGCAGGACCGCGAGAAGTACTTCGTCAGCGAGACCGGCATCGTGGTCGTCGAGGGTCGCCGCTCGCCGATTCCGCTCTCGCCCATCACAATCTAGGCGTCTTCTCCGCGGGCGCCGGCCGCGCAGCGATCCGGCGGGCGTGGATGTGCTATCTTGGCGATTTCGATCAAATCTGGACGGCTGAAATCCGCTGCAGCCAGAAGCTAGAGGAGCAGGAATCTTGGGCGCACGAGCACACTGGGGGTCCCGGGTAGGTTTCATCCTAGCGGCGGCGGGCTCGGCCGTCGGACTCGGTAATATCTGGAAGTTTCCCTACATCACGGGCGAGAACGGCGGCGGCATGTTCGTGATTACGTATTTGGCGTGTGTCGCTTTTGTCGGACTTCCGGTGATGGTGGCCGAGATCCTGATGGGCCGCTCGACGCAGTCTTCGCCCGTGGGCGCTTGCCGCAAACTGGCTGGGCCTGGCAGCGGTTGGATGTCGGTGGGCTGGCTCGGGCTGGCCTCGGCGTTTGTGATCCTTTCGTTTTATTGCGTTGTCGCGGGCTGGTCGCTGCACTATACCTGGCTGGCGGTGAGAGGTGATCTGATCGGGATGGACGCGGCTTCCATGGCGGCGCTGTTCGGCGAGGTCTACGCATCGCCCTGGCTGAATTGCTTCTGGCATCTAGTATTCATAGGCTTGACGATGGCCGTCGTCGTCGGCGGAGTCTCCAAGGGCGTGGAACGCTGGTCTCGGATCTTGATGCCCGCGCTTTTCGTGATGCTTCTCATTCTATTCGTGAATGCGTTGACGCTGAGCGGATTCGGGAAAGCGGCGGACTTCGTCTTTGGATTTCACACCGAGAAGTTCACCGCGGGCGGAGCGCTGGCCGCGCTGGGACATGCGTTCTTTACCCTCAGTCTGGGAATGGGAGCCATCCTGACCTATGGCAGCTACCTTCACAAGGACGATGACATTGTAAGCGCGGCCGTCATCATTTCCGTTCTCGACACAGTGATCGCTCTGATCGCCGCCATGATCCTCTTCCCGATCATCTTCACCCAGGGCATGGAGGCGGCTCAGGGGCCCGGCCTGGTATTTGTCAGCGTCCCGATCGCTCTTGGCAAGATGCAGGGCGGCGTCTTTCTGGCGGTGATTTTTTTCGGGCTTTTGGTGTTCGCCGCATTAACGAGCGCGATCTCCATGCTCGAGGTCACCACCTCCTATTTCATCGACGAGAAGAATTGGAGACGTTCCCGCGCGACCTTGCTTTCAGGCGGCTTGATCGCCTTGGCCGGCATTCCCTCGGCCCTGAGCGGCGGAACCGACCTCTTCGGCTCCCATATGGAGGCCCTGATCGGCAAGAACTGGTTTGACCTGTGCGACTATCTGTCGACGAACTGGATGCTGCCGCTTGGCGGACTGGGGATCGCGATCTATACTGGCTGGCGCATGGACGAGCGCATCCGCCATGATCACTTTCTTGCCGGCAGCAAGCTACAGTTTTTCTACCGGTCCTGGCTCTTGTTGCTGAAGTTCCTGGTCCCGGTCGGGGTCGTGATGGTCTTCTTGCACGCGGTCGGAGTTTTCTGAGACCAGCGCCGCTGCTCCCCCGTGGCGGTCTCTAAGGGGCCTTTTGGGGGAGGTTTTTCTTGGGCTTTTGGGTGTTCTGGCCCCGAGCCCGGAAGGCCAGCCAGCCAAACTTGACCTTGTCCGGACCGGAAACGATCATGAAATTATGAGGCGTCGGCTTCTTGGCTGGGCGATCCTGGCGTGCTCGCTCCCGCTCAGTGGTCAGATCGGTGCCCAGGTCGGCGCCCAGACGGCGACCGAACAACTGCACCTGATCCAGCTAACCGAACTCGACCCGCGGCAGTGCTACCGGGTTCGCGACCTGTTCCTCGCCCGTGAGGACGTCAAGCTGTACCTTACCGACGGATACCTTCTCTTCGCCGAACCTTTCGCCGAGCGCACCTTCGCCGCCGCTTTCGTCCCGAACTCTCCCTTGGATCAGGGCGAGATTCTGGTCATTCCTCCTACTGCTCAGGAGCGCCAGTCGCTGGTTCGATTTATTTCCGAACCGGTGCTCAACCTGTCATTTCGCAGTGCCCTAATGTTTTTTACCGATGACACGGCCGAAGCCCTCCACGCCGCCCTCGAAGAGAGCGGCGCGAGCCGGGCGGACGCCGCGACGGGAGCGAAACTGGCCTCGCGCTGGTCGGTCGTCATGCGCAACGTGCTCGAAGGACTCTCGCTGCGGATCTTGTTCGATCACCTTTCCGGCCGCCGGGGCGACGAAGGGTTTTTCGCCGCCGCCATTGGAGGCGGACCCAAGGGCCGCTTTGACGTGATCGTCGATCCCCAATTCGAAGAGCAGGTCGTCGTGGGACAAGCGACCTGGCGAGACGGACGCTTTTACCACGAGAGATGGTGTTCGTTCGTGGGACGGAACTTTCGCGAAGGACGGCGCAAGGTTGTCGAGCAGAAGGGCCGGCTGGAAAACTACCGAATCGAGTCGTGGCTGGCCGAGGATCTGAGCATGAAGGTCGTCGCGAAGGTCGAATTTCTGCCGCGAGGCTCCCCGGAAAGGGCCTATGCCTTTGAGCTTTCCGAGAAGCTGAAGCTAACGAAGCTGCTTCTCGATGGCCAGCCCGCCGAGTTCATCGAGTTCGGCCGGCCCGGCGAAAATGAAGTCCGGAAGCGCGGCAACCAGTTGATCGCCGTGATCTTTCCGGAAAGTCCCCGGGAGCGCCATGACCTGGAATTTCACTACCAAGGGAGCGTCGTCAGCAAGGCGGGCGACGACGTCTATTATGTCGGCAGCCGGGGCAGCTGGTATCCGCGGCGCGACATCCGCTTTACGCGCTTCGATCTCATATTCCACCATCCCGAGAAGCTAGACCTGGTCGCGACGGGGGATTTGGCGGCAACTTCGACCGCGGGCGGAGTGCGCACGTCGCGTTTCCAGAACGCCTCGCCCATCCGGATGGCCGGGTTCAACCTCGGCCGGTATAAGCGGGAATCACGTCAGGTCGGCAAGTACACGGTGGAGGTCTGTGCGAACACGAATGTCGAAACCCGGCTGCAACCGAAGCTGACGGCGCCCATTCTCTGGCCCTCCCATCAGTCCGGACGCTCGCGGCGAGGCGCGCTGGCGCCTCCCGCGGCGATCATCGCAAGGCCCGCGGGTACTCCTTCGCCGAGCCCGGCTTCGCGGCTGAAACATGTCGTCAATGACAGCGCCGAGGCGTTTGCCTACTTTCTGGAACTCTTTGGGCCGCCCTCGACGTCAAAAATTGTAATTTCGCCGGTGCCAGGCGACTTTGGCCAGGGCTTTCCTGGGCTGGTTTACGCCTCCACGCTGAGCTATCTGCGGCCGCGAGACGCCCCGCTCAAGGACATGACTCCCCGGCGGAAGCTCTTCTACAGCGAGCTGCTTCGTCCGCACGAAATCGCTCACCAGTGGTGGGGCAATGTCGTCTCGGCCGAGTCACCACCGGATGAATGGCTGATGGAAGCGCTGGCTACCTACTCATCGCTGTTGTTGCTCGATCACCGGCCGAGCCAATCGTCTCTCCTCGGGGTTCTGCGGGACTATCAGTCGCAGCTTCTCGCGCGCAACGACGACGGGGAAACGATCGAGAGCGCGGGCCCGATCTCGATGGGAGACCGGCTGCGTTCCTCGCGCTTTCCGCAAGCGGCGGAAATTATCGTTTACAAGAAAGGAGCATGGGTGCTTCACATGCTCCGGGGAATCATGGGAAACGAAGCGTTTTTCGGATTCTTGCGAAGCCTGACCGAGAACTATCGTTTCCAGCCGTTAAGTACGCGATCGTTTCAGCGGGAGGCGGCTCGGTTTATCCCCAAGGATTATCCCGATGCGGGACTGGAAGCATTCTTTGAGCACTGGGTGAGGGGAACGGGCATTCCCTCCGTAAAGGCAAGCTATGAGGTCGCCCAGCGGGCGGGGCGCTTCCAGCTTTCGATTCGCCTGCAACGGAAGAATATCGCCGAATCCGCCTCAGTCGTCATACCGCTCGAAGTTCATGCCCGAACCGGTGGTTCCGTCCGCAAGTACGTGCTCACCGAAGGCGCCGTTACCGAACTCCGGCTAACGATGCAAGAGAGACCTTCCCGGCTTGAGGTAGACCCCGGCGGCTTTACGCTGCTTACAAAGTAGAACCCAAGAGGGAATGCTAAAATCTATGGGTTCGCTGGTGGCGGTTCTCCGGTCGCCGTGTCTCATCCATGCAATTTCGATTGGCCTCAGACTATGAGCCTCGCGGTGACCAGCCGCGCGCCATCGCGCAGCTTCTGAACGGCATCCGGGCGGGTGAGATGCATCAGGTCCTGCTGGGAGTCACTGGGTCGGGCAAGACCTACACGATGGCGAAAGTCGTCGAGGCCGCGGGACTCCCCGCGCTGGTTCTCGCTCACAATAAGACCCTGGGAGCGCAGCTATATCACGAGTTCAAGAGCTTTTTTCCGGATAACGCCGTCGAATACTTCGTCAGTTACTATGACTACTACCAGCCGGAAGCTTATCTTCCCGCCTCCGACACCTACATAGAAAAAGAGTCGACGATCAACGACGAGTTGGATAAGCTTCGTCTCTCGGCGACTCGCTCCCTGCTGGAGCGGCGAGATTGCCTGATTGTCGCCAGCGTCAGTTGCATTTATGGATTAGGCTCGCCCGACGCCTATTTCGATATGCTGCTGATGCTTGAGAAGGGCGCCCGGATCTCGCGCGAGGAAATCACCCGCAAACTGGTCAAGATCCTCTACAAGCGGCGTGACGGAGAATTCAAACGCGGAACGTTTCGCGTGATCGGCGACGTGATCGAAATCTTCCCCACCTACGATGACTACGCCTACCGGGTCGAGCTATGGGGCGATGAAATCGAGAGTCTGTCTCAAATCGATCCGCTGATGGGGCAGGTGCGGCAGACCTACTTGCGGTTGCCGGTCTATCCGGCGAGCCACTACGTCATGTCGGACGAAACCAGGAACAAGGCGATCGGGGGGATTCTGGCCGAGCTCGACTGGTGGAATGCCGAACAACACAAGTTAGGAAAACATCTCGAAGCACAGCGTCTGGCGCAGCGCACGCTCTTTGATATCGAGATGATGCGCGAGATGGGATTTTGCCATGGCGTGGAAAACTATTCGCGTCATTTTTCGGGGCGTCAGCCTGGTCAGCCGCCGCCCACATTGCTGGACTATCTGCCGCAAGACGCGCTCGTGTTCATTGATGAAAGTCATCAGACGATCCCTCAACTTCATGCCATGTACCATGGTGATTGCTCACGCAAGACGACACTGGTCGAACACGGCTTTCGCCTTCCCAGCGCGCTGGACAACCGGCCGCTGATGTTTGAGGAGTTCGAGCACCGCGCCGGCCAAGTCATCTATGTCTCGGCGACGCCCGGACCCTACGAGCTGACGAAGTCCGCGGGAATCTTCGCCGAGCAGATCATTCGGCCCACCGGCTTGCTGGACCCCGAGGTTGAGGTGCGTCCGGTTCACGGACAAGTCGATGACCTGCTCGCTGAAATCCGTGAACGGGCCGGGCGCGACGAACGGGTCCTGGTAACGACGCTGACCAAGCGCATGTCCGAGGATCTCGCCGAGTACTACGCCGAAACCGGAGTCCGCTGCCGTTACTTGCATTCCGAGATCGACACGCTCGAACGCGTGCGGCTATTGAGAGACCTTCGCAGGGGCGAGTACGACGTGCTGATCGGTGTGAACCTTCTCCGTGAAGGCCTCGACCTGCCCGAAGTGTCTCTGGTGGCGATTCTCGACGCGGATAAGGAAGGATTTCTGCGCTCGGCCGGTTCGCTCATCCAGACGATGGGCCGCGCCGCCCGTCATGCCAGCGGCAAGGCCATTCTCTATGCCGACCGTATGACCGACAGCATGAATCAGGCCATCGGTGAAACGAACCGGCGGCGCATGGTGCAGCAGCACTACAACGAAGCACACGATATTACCCCACAGTCGATTTCCAAACCGGTGGATATGAGCCTGGCCCGGGTCGTGGAGGCCGACTACGTGACCGTACCCGCGGAAATCGGCTCCGAGGAACCGCCCGCCAACGCCGAAGAGATGCGGCAGCTCATCGCGCGGCTCGAAGACCATATGCGAGAAGCGGCGAAGATGTTCGAATTTGAAACGGCGGCGAAGTTGAGAGACCGCATCAAGGCCCTCAAGACGGGCGGCCTGGCGGGTGTCGTTGAGGTCCCTTCGTGATCGAAGTGGGACTCGTAGGGCCGGGACGTGTGGGCCGCACCCTGGCGACGCTGCTGCCCCGCGAGCGGTTTCACCTTGGGCCGGTCCTCTCGCACACGCTGACATCGGCGCGGCGCTCGGTTCGGCTGATGGAAATCGGCGAGCCGACTGGGGACCCGGAGGCGTTCGGCGATTGCGACCTGCTGCTGGTCGCGGTTCACGATCATGCGATCGAGGCCGTGGCCAGGCGTTTCGCCACAACTGGCTTCCGCTACGCCAAGAAAGTTGTGCTGCATACCAACGGCCTGCTCTCGGGCACCGTGCTTGAGCCTTTGCGTCAGCGCGGCGCCCCCGCGGGTTCGATGCATCCGCTTTACGCTTTCCAGCACCCGGTTCTCAGCCTGGCGGGCGTCTACTTTACGGTAGAAGGCGATACCGCCGCCCGGTCGATGGCGCGGACTCTGATTCGGGCTTGGGGCGCCGAATTTCAGCTTGTCAAACCGCAAGAAAAGCTGCGCCACCTGATCGCCTCCTCCATGGTCTCGGACCTGCTGACTGGATTGCTGGAAACCTCGGTTCAGGAGATGGCCTCGGGAGGATTCAACCGTCGCCGCGCGCTGGAAGCTCTGACGCAAATACTGCAAGTGGTCCTGAAAGACTATGGCCGGTCGGGCCGCGCGAGCCGTCCAGGGCCGCTGCTGCGGGGCGAGATGGGGCGGGCGCTGGACGACCTGGACCGAGCGCGCCGAATGGATCCCCAAGTGATTGAGGACTATCGCGTCCAAGCGCTGCGGACTTTGCGCGTCTTGCGTAACCAGTCGGTCGACTCCGAGCTTCATGGGAGCGGCTAAGCGATCGTCCGGCGGAGGAACTCGGCGTTCGCTTAGATCTCTGAGAGCCCGCTGCGGCGGAGAGGCCGCCGGTCGTGTCGATGCCGCGGCAGGGCTGGATTTCGACGAACGACACCGGGGGACGACCAGGGGAACAACAGCGGGTACGACACCGCGTGAGCCTTCCTGCTTGAATGAATATGTCCGGGCAGTCCTCGGCCGTGTCGGGGGCGTCGCTCCGTCAAGAGGCATTCTTCATGAGTGTGGTTATCAACCGAGTTGTCTCAGCCGCCGCGCTGTTGCTGGTGTTGTCGGCGTTTGCACTCGCAGTGGCGGAAGAGAACGCCGGTTCACCTCAAAGGCCTCTGCTGGACCTAAACACAGCCACGGCCGCTCAGCTTGAAAGCCTGCCCGGAATCGGTAAGACGCGGGCGGAAATGATCCTCCGGATTCGGCGGCGCAACGGCCCGTTTCGCCGGCTTGAGGAACTGCGCTCCCTGCCGCGTCTTACCAGCAAGCAGTTTGAGAAGCTTAGACTGTATCTAACCGTTGTCAAATCCGAAGAGCCCAAGAGCAGGAGCCGTTCACGGTAAGCGGCGCCGCGGGCTGGTCAAGCTCGCCGGGTCGGCGCGGCATGGCCGGTCCCTCGACAGCAGCGGGACGATTCGAGAAGCTGGGATGATTCGAGAACTGGTGGCGGTTTGGCGGGGGGGCGCGCGGCGATGATTCCCAGCGACGCGGCGCCGTTCCGGCCCGGAGAGGAACTCCCGCTTGCCCGGCTGGAGGAGTATCTCGCCGGCAGACTGGATGGTTTCCCCGAGGCGGCCGAGGCTGCTCAGTTTCCCCGCGGGCATTCGAACCTAACCTATTGGCTGCGTTGCGGTGACCGCGAGTACGTCCTTCGACGGCCTCCGATGGGTCCGATTCCCCACAAAGCACATGACATGGGCCGCGAATTTCGGGTGCTCGAGAAGCTTGCGCCGCTCTTTGCTCCAGCGCCCCGGGTGTATCTGTTGTGCGAGGACAAGTCGGTTCTGGGCGCCCCGTTTTTCATCATGGAGCGGCGCGCCGGGCTGACGCTTCAACGCACAGTTCCCGCGGAGCTTGCGGCGCATCCCGACTACCAGCGGAGCGTCAGCGAGGCATTCATCGACTGCCTGAGCGAACTGCACTCGATCGACATTCGACGGCACGGGCTCATCGGGCTGGGGCATCCGGCGGGGTTCTTGGAGCGCCAAGTTCGCGGCTGGAAGACGCGCTGGGAGAACGCCCGCACGGAACAAGTCGCCGAGATGAACCGTGTCGCCGAGTGGCTGATCGGCCGGCTGCCCCGATCGCAGCCGGCAACGCTGATTCACAATGATTTCAAGCTCGACAACCTGCTGCTCGACCCGGCCGAGCCCGGCCGCGTGAACGCTGTACTTGATTGGGAAATGGCTACGGTCGGAGACCCTCTGGTCGATCTGGGCATTGTTCTCTGTTATTGGTCTGAAGCCCGCGATCCTCACTGGCGCCGCGAGGCCATCAGTCCGGTCACCTCCGAGCCGGGCTGGTTTTCTCGGTCCCAATTGATGACGCGCTACCAGGCGGCCACCGGCCGGGATCTCTCTGGTCTCAAGTACTATGAGGTTTTCGGCCTGTACAAACTCGCGGTCGTGCTGCAGCAGATCTATCACCGCTATCGTCAGGGACAGACGCGTGACGCGAGGTTTCAAGATTTTGATCGCAGAGTTCTCGGCCTCGCCGAGGCGGCCGTCATGGTGATGGAAAATTCCCGGTGAGCGCCCTGTACATGATTCGGCACGGCCAGGCGGGACCGCGCCATGACTACGACCGGCTCTCGGAACTGGGAGAACGTCAGGCCAGGCTGCTCGGCGAGCATCTGGCCGCGCAAGGCGCCGGTTTCGCGGCCGCTTACACGGGTTCATTGCAGAGGCAGAAACGTACGGCGCGCCTTGTCGTCCAGGCTTATGACGCCGCCGGCCTGGCATTTCCCGAGCTGATCGAGGACCCGCTTTGGGATGAGTTCGACTTGGACGCCCTCTATCGGGCTCTGGCCGATCCTCTGCGAGAAGACGATGCCCTCTTCCGGCGGGAGTTGGATGTCATGACGCGGTCCATTGAGAACGGCGACGCTCAGGTTCATCGATCTCACAATTACTGCGACATCGAGGTGGTCCGTGCCTGGACATCCGGACGGTACCGTTACGGGGGCGAGTCCTGGCCGGATTTTCAAGAACGCATCGCCTCGGCGTTTCGGAAACTTTCTGGCCCGGGATCGGGGAAAAAGATTGCCGTCTTCACCTCGGCGACTCCGATCGCCCTGGCCATGGGCCGGGCGCTCAAACTGGCCGATCAGGAAGTTTGGCGGCTCGCCGGGGCCACCTACAACTCCGGACTCTCGACGCTGCGGCTCGCCGAAGAGGGACTGCGCGTGTTCACCTTCAATAGCGTGCCGCACCTGCTCGACCCAGACCTGCTGAGCTTTCGCTAGCGAACCCGATATTTCTCGATCGCTTCCTCGTCGAGATCGAGCCCCAAGCCGGGCTCGGACGGAATATCGAGCATGCCGTCTTTCGCGACGATGCGCTGTTTCGTGATGTGGTCGCGGAGCGTCGTTTCTTCCTCGGCGACGAATTCGCAGATGAAGGAGTTCGGAACGGAGTTCAAGAAATGCAGCGCCGCGGCGACGTTGATGTAGGTCGTGAAACCGTGATTCGCCACCGGCAGGCCGCGGTCCATCGCGAGACTGGCGATTTTCATCGCTTCGGTAAATCCGCCGACGCGCGTGAGATCGATCTGGACGATATCGATCTTTCCGCGATCCATCAGGTCGATATATGAGAGACGGTTGCTCTCTTCCTCGCCGGCGGCGATGCGGAGATGGGTCGCCTCGCAAAGCTTCCTGTAGCCGTCGTAGTCGTCGGGGGCCAGGGGTTCTTCGAGCCAGAAGATGTTGTAGTCGGCGAAAGCACGGGCACGCTGGATCGCCGTCTTGGCATCCCATGCAAGGCCGGCGTCAATGAGCAGGTCGATGTCGTCGCCCAGGCCCCGGCGCGCCTCGCGCACCAGCGCGATGTCGGTCTTTTCATCCTGCCCCATCGGTTCCCAGCCGAACTTGACGGCGGTAAACCCCCGGTCGCGAAAGCGCTCGGCGCGCTCGCGCGTCTCGTCCGGCGTGGCGCCAAACAGATTGCTGGCATAGGGACGGATCTGCTTGTGGAATCCGCCGCCGAGCAGTTTCCAGATCGGCTGCCCGAGCGCCTTGCCCTTGATGTCCCACAGAGCGATGTCGATGCCGCTGATGGCGTGCAGTCCGACCCCGCGGCGGCCGCCGTAGACGTTCTCGCGGTACATCTTGTACCAGAGTTTCTCGGTTTCCAGCGGGTCCTCGCCGATGACAAGCTCTCGCAATCCGCAGGTGACGTTGTGCGAGAAGGGACCCTCGATGGCGCCTTTGACGGCCAGCGGCGCCGAGTCGACTTCGCCGATGCCCGTGATCCCGGCGTCGGTCGACACTCTGACGATCAGGGCGTCTTGGCCGCTGTCACACTGCTTCTTTACCTCCGGCAACCGAAGATAAATCACTTCCACGTCAGTGATTTTCAAGTTCGTACTCCTTCAGAGCATCGCTGCCAGACCTGGCGGGGGGCGCAACCTCGAACCAAGCTTCAGCATTCAGGCGCCGCCGCCGGCATCCTGCGCAAAGAAATTCCCCATCCCGCGAAACTTTCTGTAGCGGTCTTCGATCAGTTCGGGACCGCTGAGCGGGGTGAGATCGGCAAGTTGCGAGGCGATGGCTTCGCCCAGAGTCCGGGCGGCCTGATCGTAGTCTGTGTGAGCGCCGCCTGGCGGTTCAGAAACAATCTTGTCAATAAGACCCAGTCGCAGCAAATCGTCGCTGGTCGGCTTCAAGGCCTCGGCGGCGAGTTCCGCCTTGCCTGCATCGCGCCAAACGATGGCGGCGCAGCTTTCCGGCGAGATCACGCTGTAGACTGCGTTTTCGAGCATCAGGATGCGATTGCCAACACCGAGTCCCAGCGCGCCGCCGCTGCCGCCTTCTCCGATGCACGTGACCACGATCGGCACCGGCAATCGTGCCATCACTTGCAGGTTGCGCGCAATCGCCTCGGCCTGGCCTCGCTCCTCGGCGTCGATGCCCGGATAGGCTCCGGGCGTATCAAGAAAAGTTAGAATCGGACGGGAAAATTTCGCCGCCAGCTTCATCACCCGCAGCGCCTTGCGATAGCCCTCGGGTTTCGCCATGCCGAAGTTGCGGTGAAGTTTCTGCTTCGTGTCCCGGCCCTTCTGTTGGCCGATGACCATGACCTGCAAACCCTGAAACAAGGCATAACCGCAGACGGTCGCCGGATCATCGCCGAAATTTCTGTCGCCGTGGATTTCCTGAAAGCCGCTGAAGAGACGCTCGAAGTAGTCCAGCGAATGGGGCCGTTGCGGATGCCGCGCGAGTTGCACATGCTCCCAGGCGGAGAGGGGACGCGGGCCGCCGGCTTCGGCCGCCGGCTTCGATTCGTGGCTCGAGGCCCGGTCATGGGGAGAATCGGTTGCCATAGCTTGATCGGGGGCTTGATCGGGGTCTTGATCCGGCGACGAGCTAACCCTTAGGATGGCATGATTTCCAATGAGCCCGCACCACAGATCTGCTCGACCTCGGCGCGAAAGCCCCGGTCGGCGTTGACATTGTCGGCGAGTTCGTAGAACACCAGGAAGTCCTTCTTGCGAAGCAACCGTAGTCGCACGTGCGTTTCCCCAGGTTTGCTGTCAAAAAGCTCACGCAGCTTTTCCGCGGTTTCCCCGCAACCGCCGTTATCGAGGCGCAACGTGATCGAGATTTTCGCGGGCAGGCGCACCCGGGCCACCTCGAGCGGAATGATCTCGCTGACGGAGATCTTCAAAGGGCCGTTCTCATCCAAGCGGACGTCGCCCCGAATCAGAACGGCCTGATCCTCGACCAGCAGGGATTCCAAACTTTCGTATTGATTCGCGAAGATCAGCAAATCGACGCTGCCCCGCAGGTCCTCGAGCACCGCCGCGGCCCAGCTTCTCCTTTCCCGGTTGCGCTTGCGGGCGATCGAGTTCAGCCAGCCGCACAGGGCCACCGGCGTTCCGGTTTCCAGCTTGTCGAGCTTCGAGGAGTCGAGGTCCGACAACTCCGCGATCTTCTCGCGATAGGCGTTTAGCGGATGACCGGTGACATAAAAACCAAGCATCTCTTTCTCGCCGGCGAGAGCCTGCTTCTCGGTCCATTCCGGCACGTCGGGCAGCTTCTCGGGTACGGCCGCGGACTCGGTCTCCAGGGCCGCGAACAAACCATGCTGACCTGTTTCGCGGTCGCGCGCGGCTTTCTGTCCCATTTCAATCGCGCGGTCCAGAGTTGCCATCAACTGGCCGCGGTGTCCGCCGAACGAGTCCATCGCGCCTGCTTTGAGGGCGCTTTCGAGCGCCCGCTTGTTGAGATACCGCCAATCCACCGATTCAGCGAAATGGAACAGCGACCGAAAGGGTCCCACTTCCTCCCGCGCCGCGGAAACCGTCTCGACGGCCTTCTTGCCCAGGTTCTTGATCGCCGCCAGTCCGAAGAGGATGCTCTTGTCGCCATGGGGCGTGAAGCCCCAATGCCCGGAGTTAAAGTCAGGCGGCAAGATCTGGATATCCATGTCGCGGCATTCGTTGATGTACTTGACGACCTTGGCGGTGTTGCCGCTCTCCGCCGTCAGCAGCGCCGCCATGAAGAACACGGGATAGTGAGCCTTCAAGTAGGCGGTCACATAGGCCACGAAACCGTAGGCGGCTGAGTGCGATTTGTTAAATCCGTACCCCGCGAACTGTTCCATCAGGTCGAACAACTTCACCACTTTGCGCTTCGGATAACCTCTTTCGAGCGCACCGTTGAGAAACCGCTCCCGTTGCGCCGCCATCTCCTCGGCGTTCTTCTTTCCCATGGCCCGGCGCAGCAGATCCGCCTCGCTCAGCGAGTAGCCCGCCACGCGGTTGGCTATCCGCATCACCTGCTCCTGATAGACGATCACGCCGTAGGTTTCCTCGAGCAACTCTTTCAGGACGGGCAGGTCATAGGTAACGGGCTTGCGGCCATGCTTGCGGTCGATGAAATCGCTTACCATGCCGCCCTGAATCGGCCCCGGACGATAGAGCGCGTTCAGAGCGATCAAGTCCTCGATACGCTCGGGCTGGTAGCGGCGAAGAATGTCGCGCATGCCGTCGGACTCGAACTGAAATACGCCGCTGGTTAGTCCTCTGGCGAGCAGTTCATAGGTTTTCTTGTCGTCGAGCGGCAGATCCTCCGGGTGTAGTTTGATCCCTTTCTCCCGCTCGAGAAGCCGCAGGGCCTCGTCGATGACGGTGAGGGTTGTCAGTCCCAAAAAATCCATTTTGAGCAGCGACAATTTGTCGAGGCTCTTCATGTCGTACTGGGTGACGATTTCGTTCTTCGCGGTCTTGTAGAGCGGAACGAGTTCCTGCAACGGCTGCGCCGCGATGACCACGCCCGCCGCGTGGACCGACGGGTTGCGGGCCACTCCTTCGAGCCGCTGGGCGATCTGCATCAGTTCGGCGACACGGGCGTCGTTCTTGACCTGTTCGGCCAGCGCCGGCTCCTGCTTGATGGCGTCGGCCAGTTTGATGTTGAGAACGTTCGGCACCATCTTCGTGAGCCGGTCGACCTCGGCGAAGCTCATGTCCATCACGCGGCCGACGTCCTTGATCGCGGCCTTTGTCGCCAGAGTGTTGAAGGTGATGATCTGCGCTACCTGTTCGCGGCCGTATTTTTCCGTAACATACTGGATGACTTCACCGCGCCGGTGCATGCAGAAATCGATATCGATATCGGGCATGTCCACTCGCTCGGGATTCAAAAAACGCTCGAACAGCAAGTCGTACTGCAAGGGATCGATGTCGGTAATGCTCATCGCGTAGGCGACGAGCGAGCCCGCGGCCGATCCCCGTCCGGGGCCGACCGGGATCGCTTGTGCTTTCGCATAGCGGACGAAGTCCCAGACGATCAGGAAATAGCCGGGGTACTTCATCTGCTGAATGATTTTAATCTCGGTATCGAGCCGTTCACTATATTCAGCGAGTGCGTGCTTTAGCCGGCCTTTCGCCGCCAGCGCCTCCAGGCGTGGCCGGCGTGTCTCGAAGCCCTGCCGCGCGACCCATTCAAAGTAGGTGTCGATGCTGTGTTCGTCCGGAACATCGAACTTAGGGAACGGATTGGCTACCGGCTCAAGCTTCAAGTTGCAGCGCTCGGCGATCTCCCAGGTGCGGCGGAGCGGGTCCTCATTGCCGTCGAGAACGCGCAGCATCTCGTCGCGGTTCTTGAGATAAAACTCTTGCGTCTGGAACCGCATGCGGTTCGGCTCATCGAGCGTCTTGCCGGTCTGGATGCAGAGCAAGGCATCGTGCGCGCGGGCGTCGTCCCGCGTCAGGTAGTGCGCGTCGTTGGTCGCCACCAGCGGAATGCCCGATTCCTGACTCAGCCGCAGCAGCGAGGGCATCAGCCGCTTGTCGAGGTCGAGTCCGTGATCCTGGACTTCCAGGTAGAAATTCTCCTTGCCGAACATGTCCTGGTACTCGAAAGCAAGGTGGCGGCCGGCGTCGTATCCGGTTTCGAGCAGCGCTTCGTTTAGATCGCCCCGCAGGCAGGCCGAAGTGCATATCAGCCCCTCGCTATGAGCGGCGAGCAGATCTTTGTCAATGCGCGGTTTGTAGTAAAAGCCCTCCAGGAAGGCGGTCGAGACGAGCTGGATCAGGTTCTTGTAGCCGGTCTGATCCTTGCACAGCAGCAGCAGGTGGTGATAGCGGTCGGTGTCGCTGCGCGTCTTGTGCCCCTCTTGCGAGACGTAGACTTCGCAGCCGATGATCGGCTTGATGCCCCGGCGCGTGGCTTCCCCATGAAAATGAACGGCGCCGAACAGGTTGCCGTGGTCGGTAATCGCCACCGCCGGCATCTCCTCTCGTTCGACCAAATCCATAAGCCGCGTGATCTCACAAGCGCCGTCAAGCAGCGAATAGTCGGTGTGGCAGTGCAGGTGGATGAACGGGGCGGGCATGAAAAGTCTGTCTCAGTATACGGACGCTGGTTTTGGCCGGTCAATCAAGCTCGTCGTTCAAGTGGCGGATCATCCCTGGCGCCGGCCGCTGCCGTCGAGACAGCGTTAGGCGACGGGGTGAGGGCGGGCCGCGGAACGGACGGGAGCGGGGTTGACGCGCCAATCCACTCGCCGTTATGATCAAGTTGACATTTCGCGGGCCACGAGTCGCGGGTCACCAAGGGCAGGAAAAAGAATCGATGGGACCACTTGGCATTCCGGAGATGATTTTCATCTTCGTCTTCGCTCTCTTGATTTTTGGGCCGAAGAAGCTGCCCGAACTCGGGAAGTCCTTCGGCAAGGGGATGGCGGAGTTCCGCCGGGCGTCGAATGAGTTGAAGTCGACGTTCCAGGCCGAAATGGACAATATCGAGCGGGAAACCGCCGAGGTCAAGGAAGTAGCCAAGCAAGCCAACACGGAACTCAACAAGCAGATCAGCACGACCAATTACGAAGATAGCGAAGACGATTACTACTCCGAATACGACGACACGACGTATAACGACAGCGGGTCGAAAGATGCAGCTTCCCCGGAATCCTCCTCGGAATCCGCGGCTGCCAGCAGCACGGAAAGCCCCGCCGTCAACAGCGATTCGAACGTCGGATCAAGCGATGACCAAAGCGCACCGGTCACCGCAAGCAATGCATCGAAGCCGGCGGCATCGAGCGCCAACGCCGAAACTTCAGAAGCCAAAGCAAGTTAGTACGAGGCTAAATGAGTTCGGATGATTTAGACTCGCGGGAGAGCCGCGACCCGGGTGCGCAACCCGCCGACAATTCGACCCCAGAGGAATCCGCCGGCTCCTCGCCGGACGAACCCTCTGAAGACCCGCGCGAGAGCGGCGTAGCGGATACCGGTGCCGCCGATGCCAGTGTCGGGGATACAGGCGCCGCTGGCCCAGATGCCGGCGCGGACGCCTCTGGGGGTGAAGATTCTCCGCAAGACGATCCTCCCGCTGGTGATCCTCCCGCTGGTGATTCTCCCGCTGGGGAAACGGCGCCGGAGACGGCTGCCTCGGAAGGCGAACCCGCTGCCGGGAGCGAGACGGCTGCCGGGGAAGAACCCGATACGGGCGGCGATCCTGATGCCGGGACGGATCGTACTGAGACGGGCGAAGCCTCTGACGCTTCCTCCGAGATATCTTCCGGGACTTCCTCCGAGACTTCCGGCAAGACTTCCTCCGGGACCGTCTCAGCCAGTTCGGATTACTACGACGATCCTTACGACGAATACGAGTACAACTACGAAGAGCCGAGCAAGCCGGCCACCCCGCCGGCCCAAAGCGCCTCGCCTCCTCCTCCTCCTCCGCCACCGGGTGACGACGAAGAAGAGGAAGAAGACGGCGGGATGCTTCGCATGTCGTTTCTCAACCACTTGGAGGAGCTGCGGACGCGCATCATCCGCGCTCTGATGGGTCTGGTCATCGCATACGCCCTGGCGCTGATCTTCAAGAACGAACTATTCCGTCTGATGCGGCTGCCATTTGACGCCGCGGTGCGGACGATCCACGAGACGTCCGGGGATCTAATTATTCAGCTCGTCGCACTGACGCCGATGGAGCAATTTAACCTCATCTGGATGAAGGTGCCGATCGTCGCGGCCATTTTCTTGGCCGCTCCCTGGTGGATCTACCAGGTGTGGGGATTCATCTCGCCCGGTCTTTACTCCAAGGAGCGCCGCTGGGCCACTCCATTTATCTTGTGTTCCAGCGGGCTGTTCATTCTTGGCGGACTGTTTGGATACTTCGTCGCGCTGCAATTTGCCCTTGCGTTCCTCTTGCAAGTGGGAAGCGGCGAGGGCGTGGCGCCGATGATCAGCATCAGCTCCTACTACGGGATTTTCGTCAGCATCCTGCTTGGCCTGGGAGTCGTCTTTCAGATGCCGATCGTGATCTTCATCCTGACGGTGCTGCGGATTTCGAGTCCCCGTTTCTTGCTGGACAATGTCCGCTACGCGATTTTGATCATCTTCGTTCTCGCGGCCGTGATCACGCCGACGCCCGATGTCTTCAACATGATCTTGTTCGCCGGGCCGATGGTCTTGCTGTTCTATGTGGGCATCATCGCCAGCTATCTCTTCGTGATGAAACGAGAAGGCCGGACGCTGCCGTGGAACAAGATCCTGATCGGAGCGGGCGTGCTGCTGCTGCTCGCCGGAGCGGGGATGTACTACATGCATAGCCAGCTTGGCTACCGATTCGTGACCGAGTTCCCGTGGTTCGGGCGGCCTTAGCACTCCGGCGAGCCTGCGCGCTGGTAGACTGAGCCCCGGATGCTCTTCTACCCGGATTCCGATACGCTGGCCGGAATGCTGAAGGTGGAAGCCTGGCGCGAGATCCCCTGGCTCGTGCATGGTTTCAGCACCCGGACTGCCGGAGATTTCTCGCGGGCGGAGGTGCGCAAGCGATCCCTGGCCTCAACCGCGCTCGGCGGCCTGAGTTGGCGAGCCGCAGGTCAGATTCATTCCAGCCGGCTATGGGTGGAAGGCGATGACGTGGAAGCCGATGACGGGGAAGGCGCTGACGGGGTCGCGCCGCGGTCCGGCCAGCCGGCCGAAGCCGACGGCTTGCTCACGCGCCGCGCCGGGCTCTTGCTCAGCGTGCGGACGGCTGACTGCGTTCCGCTGCTGTTGCTCGATCGCAAACGGCGCGCGGTGGCCGCCGTCCACGCCGGCTGGCGGGGAACCGTGAAACAGATTGCGCGCCGGTCGGTCGAGCGAATGCAATCCGAGTTCGCTTCCCAGCCGGCAGATCTGGAAGCCGCCATCGGGCCCGCGATCGGCGCCTGCTGTTACGAAGTCGGAGAAGATGTGGCCGCGCAATTCGACCGCCTGGCAGTTTCCACCAGAAGCGGCCGGCCGCGCCTCGATCTGAGTTTGGCAAACCGGCTTCAGCTAGCGCGGGCGGGCATTCCCACAACACAGATCCGATGCGCGGATCTGTGTACGCACTGCCTCGGCGAGCAGTTCTATTCCTATCGCCGCGACGGAAGTCAGGCTGGACGCATGGTGGCGGTCATCGGCATCCGGCCCGAGAGCTGTTCCAGTTAGCAGCCCCCGGTTCTTAGCAGCCCCGGTTCCTAGCAACTGCGGTTCGGAGCCGGGCCGGCCGAGGGAATGATCGGGCGAACTCAGGCCTGGCGGGCCGCCCGGCGGAACTCTCGTCTCTGCCCGCGCCGGAAAGGGGATCCGCTCGCGGCCTGGCTCGGGGGAGGCACGGTGGAAACATAGGTCTTCGAAATGCGGTCGTGCCAGGTCAATTTTTCCTCGTCTCCCAGCGACCAGGCGAAGCCCAAGCCCAACGCGGCGCAACTGAGCACCATGCCCAGCGCCCGGGCCCACCGCTGGCTCTCGTCCGGGGCCCGCGCGTCGAAAGTCACCAGATGCAGTCCGGCCCACATCATGCCCGCCGTCTCGCCGATATAGCGGAGATAAAAGATCCAGTAGAAAACCAAGATTCCGAAGAACGACAGCGCCAGGGTTCGCTGCCCCTCGGGACCGCTGAGCGTGAGATCGGTCATGGTCATTAAAGCGCCGCTAAACACCCCAAGCGCGACCACGACAAGGGCCAGGTCCAGCAGGCCCGCCGCCGCACGGGTAGCGATCGGAGCTACGTGGATCTCAATCGCAGCCGTTGAGGGACCTGCAACCTTGCCCTCATCGTCATCATAAGCAAGCGAGTAATCGGCGCGCCCGGCGCCAGGCGGTACCGCTTTGGCGCCGTCTCCCGCGGCCTTTCGGCGAAGCTGAGGCAGTTTCGAGGGAGCCGGCGGTTTCGGCGTGCCGCGGGCTCCGGCGCCGGTGCTCGCGACCGGTTCCCAATCGGCGGGTTCGGCGACGGCCACCAACCCGCCCCTCTTCGATGGAGGAGAAGCGGCCGGCTCAAGACCGGGAGTCTGAAAAGCTAGCAGTCTTAGAGGACGCTCGGGCGGGGGATTCGCCGTCGCGCCGGAAGATCTCTGGGCGGGACCCGGCGCTGGGTCCCGCTCTTTCTGACGTTCCCGATACGCGTCGAGTTTCTGGTGAAGCTGTTTTTTCCACTCCGGGATAGGCTGAGGCATTTGCGCCGAGGGCTTTCCTCTCAGAGGGGGCAGTACTTCGGGCGAGTCGCGGCTCAGACCCGTACGAGACCAGAGGTCCTTGGGCGGCTCTTCCAGGCGGCGGCCGCAGTGACCGCAACGATTTTCGGGGGATTCGTTCCTTGCGCCGCAATACGCACACTGCATAATTACACCTGAGGTGAGGGCGGCTGGCCGAGGGTCGGCTCCCGCCGCCATTGCGGGAAGGACATTCTCGCGCTTAGTCCGCCCGCCGTATCTATGATCGGCGGAACCACGTCGAGAACATTACGGGGCTTCTCACGACCGCCGTAAGAATACATTCTAGCGCATGAATGTTCCGGCCCGCACGGCTTCGTGGTAATTTCTTGGTCGTCACCCTTGGAGGCTGGACTGTTACGACGGGCGGCTCATACTGATGTGTTACAAAACTCCTGAGCCCCAAAAAGGAACATCGCTCGAGCTGCCGCGGGATATAGTGGGCGAGTTGAGTTCGCGGGGTGGTGATCGCGGCCGGGTTATGCCGTTGGGCTCGCATCGGGCGCCCCTCCGGCCAACCCCCGCCGCCTCTTACAGACGGATTACGGGCAAAGCAGGAAAGCAGGGATGTAAACGTGAGAAGATGTGACGCTGGCCGGTTGCGCTGGGCATCGCCGCTGGGGTACAACAATCCAACAGCTATCATGGTGATCTTATGACGCAAATCCTGTTTGCTTTCCTCGTACTGTTCCCTGTACTGTTCCCTCTTCTGGCGGCCGCGCAAGACTCCGCCGGCCCGCTCACCCAAGCCGAGCAGCGGCAAGGCTTCCGGCCGCTTTTCGATGGCCGGACTCTCAACGGCTGGGACGGCGCTCCCGGCCTCTGGACGGTGCAAGACGGCGTGCTCGTGGGCTCCACCCACGGCCATAAGCTCGGCCACAATAGCTTTCTCATCAGCAAGGAAGAGTTCTCCGATTTCATTCTTCGGATCGACGTGAAACTCGAAAACCACAACAGCGGCATCCAGTTCCGAAGCAAGGCCTTGCCCGAATGGGTCGTCAGCGGTTATCAGGCCGACGCGGCCGCGGGCGCCTGGTGGGGCAGTCTCTACGGAGAGAAGACCGGCAGGGGCGTCATCGCCCCGGCTATCAGGGCAAGGGTGAAAAAGTCGTCCGTCCCGGCGACTGGAACCACTACGAGATCATCTGCAAGGGGAAACGCATTACGCTGACGCTGAACAATCTCGTCACCGTCGATATCGGCGACGCCATGGCCGCGTTGGGCATCCTCGCCTTGCAGCTTCACGCCGGTCCGCCGATGCGGGCGAGCTTTCGCAACATCAGGATTCGAGAGCTAAGATAACCAGAAAGAGCCTGCTTTTCTCACCGCGCGGCCGGTCCTCTCATCCGGGCTACTCTGTTGCCGGCGAGGCTGGCGAAGGAAATTCTCATGAAAAAAATTTCGCTCGGCAGTTGGGCTTTTGCCTTCGGACCCTACTCGTCCAGCCCCATTCCTTTCCACAAGACGGCGAAGAGGCTCTCCGAGGCCGGCTACGACGCCATCGAGATCTGCGGCATCCAGCAGCATGTCACCCTCGATGCTTATCCCACGGCCGAGTCACGCCAGGAAGTCAAAAAAATGCTTGCGGACCTGGGTCTTGAAATTTCGGGCTACGCCTGCGACCAGTACGCCTTCGATCCCACCGAGGAGGCCAACAAACAAGCCTACCTCGACCAATTCGCGCGCAACCTCGAAATGTGCAATGACCTGGGCATTCGGGACATTCGCGTCGACACGGTGGCCGATCCGGGCAAGTACTCAGACGATGCCGCCTACGCATCGGCGAATGGCCGCGTGGTCGAAGTCTTCAACGCCGCGGCCGCGAAGGCCCAGGACGCCGGCGTCGCTCTGCACTGGGAGTTCGAGCCCGGTTTCATCTTCAACAAGCCGTCCGAGATCGTCGCCATGCGCGAAAAAGTGGCCCACCCCAACTTCACCGTCATGTATGACACCAGCCACGCCTATATGTGCGCCGTGGTCGGAGCCAGGCAGCATGGAGAAACCGAGACGCTCGCCGGTGGCATCGAGGAACTGCTGGCGAATCTCGAGGGCCGCATCGGCGCCATTCACCTCATCGATTCCGGCGGCGGCCTGCATGACAATCACACCAGCACCCACGATCCGTTCGGAACAGGTCATGTCGACTTCCAGTCCGTAGCTCCGTTGATGCTCAAGGTTCCCAACATCGACTACTGGGCGATCGACATGTGCTTCTGGGCCGGCTCCTGGGAACTGGTCGAATCCTCGCTCGACTACGTCCGGAACCTGCTGCGGGAAGCCGGCAGTGCCGCCGAGGTCTCAGACAGGCCCGCTTCCACCGCCAGCGACTAGAGCAGCGCAAACATGGGCTAGACCAGCGGAAACAGGATGGCCAGAATCTGGGTAATGACGTACCCGGAAATCCCCATCACCGCCAGCAGAGGAGTCCACGTCTGCAAGGCCTCCATCTCGGTAAAACCAGACATCTGCTTATAGACCCAGAAGCCACTGTCGTTCATCCACGAGCCGACCAGCGAGCCCGAACCGATCGCGCAGGCCACATACACCGCGTGAAATGGCGGCGGCGACGACACGATCAGCGGCGCCATGATCGATGAGACCGTAATCATCGTCACGGTGCCCGATCCCTGGGCGACTTTAAGCAGCGTGCCCAGCAAGAAGCTCAGCAGCAGGAGCGGAATGCCGAAGTCCTGCGCCAGATTGCCGAGCGTCGTGCCTACTTCGGCTCGCACGAGCATGCCGCCGAACGATCCTCCCGCCGCGGTAATCAAGATGATCAGCCCGCCGCTGGCAAACGCCGTTTCGACGGGCTTGGCCATCTCCGCCAGACTGTAGCCCTTCTGGCTCGCAAGCAAATACAGCGAAATCGCCGCCGAAACCAGCAGAGCGAAATTCGGATTGCCGAGAAAGGCCGTCACACCGGCGATGGCGCTGGTCTTGTCAATCGCGTTGGCGGCCGTGTTCGAGGTGATAAAGAGAACTGGCAGTACGATCGGCAGCATCGACAGGAAGAAACTCGGCAGCCGGCTCTCGTCCCGTGTCGCGAGTTCTTCGAGATCTTGCAGGCTCAGTCCTGGAGTTTCCCGAAGCGGAATGTTGAGCGCCTGGTCCCGGTTCCTCGCGAACAACCACCCCACAATCGACATCCCTATGCCGACCACGCCCCCGACAAGGATCATCATGCCCAGATCGATATTGAGTGTCGCCGCCATGGCCAGCGGACCCGGCGTCGGAGGCACGAGCGTGTGCGTCACCGCCCCGCCGGCGCAAATCGCCATCACGAACAGCACGTAGTTCTTGCCCGTCCTGACCCTCAAGGCCCTAGCCAGCGGGATCAGCAAATAAAAGACCGTATCGAAGAAGACGGGGACCGAGAGCACGTAGCCGCTGGCAAGCATGGAGAGCGAAGCGCGCTTCTCGCCCAGCGCCCTCACGAAGACGCGCGTAATCTTGTCCGCCGCCCCGCTTTCCATCAGGCACTGCCCGATCAGCGCCGCCAGGGCGATCACGATCCCGATCCCGCCGCATACTCTCCCGAACGACTCCGCCACCTCCGGCATCACTTCCGCCAGCGAGACCGTCGAAGACAGCAAACCGACCGTCATCGCCGCTGTGATCAGCGCCAGGAAGGCGTTGATCTTCAATCGAATGATGAGAATGAATACAACGGCAATCGCCAGAGTCAGTACAACGAGCGGATGAATGTCCATGGCGGGCAATCTTACCAACTTGCGGGTTCCCTGTCTAGCACGCACTTCCTGGATGCACGCGCCGCCGGCCCATCTCAGCCCGGCCCTGTTACCCTTGATACCGAGGCCCGAGCGTTTGCCAGCATCCTTGCCGCCGCCATGACCCCCAGCGCTACAACCAGCACCGCGCAACTCCACGGCAAGGTCGTCCTGGTGACTGGCGCCGCCAAGCGCATCGGCCGCGCCATTGCCTTGCGCCTGGCCCGGGAAGGCGCCCGCGTCGCGGTTCATTACAACCACTCCGAATCCGAAGCCCGTGAAACCGCCGAGCAGTGCGGGGCTGAAATGTTTCAGGCCGATCTTTGCCAAGTTTCCCAGATTCAGCGCCTCTATTCCGAAGTGGCAACAGCCTTCGGCCGCCTCGATGGTCTGGTCAACAACGCGGCACGGTATCAAGAGGTGAAGGTCCTTGATGTGACCGAGCAGGATTGGGACTCGATGCACGCCATCAATCTCAAGGCCGTCTTCTTCTCCTGCCAGGCCGCCGCCAAGTTAATGCAACAAAGCGGGGGAGGCAGAATCGTCAACATCAGCTCCCTCGGCGGCCTTCGTCCCTGGACGAAACATGTGCCCTATGGCGCCTCGAAAGCCGGCGTGATCATGCTGACCAAGAGCCTGGCCAAGGCGCTCGCGCCCGAGATCGCGGTCAATAGCGTCGCCCCGGGAGTGATCCATTTCGGAGACGAAACGCCGCCCCAAATCCAGCGCCTCATCTCGGTCACGCCCATGCGCCGTCCAGGCTCGGGCGACGAGATCGCCGAAGCGGTTCTCGGATTTCTTACTGCTTCGAAATTCGTCACCGGCCAGGTGCTCGCCGTCGATGGCGGTCTCTCTCTGCGCGCCTAGCCGCCCCCGGAGTTCCTGATGTTATTCTTAAGGTCGATGCTGCTTCGCCTAGATTTGCGCGGTTTTCCAGTCTCTTGGCTGCCCCGCGGGTTCTTGATCTTGTGTTTGGCCGCCGCTGGGGCCGGTTCCCTGCCGGCGCAGGTGCCCGAACTCGAGCCCACCGGATACGTCAACGACTTCACCGGTGTCTTGAGTCCGGGCCTAGTCCGGCAACTCGACGCGCTCGGAGCCGAGCTGAAACAGAAGACCGGCGCCGAGGTCGCCGTGGCCGTCATTGATTCTCTCGGCGACGAATCCCTGGAAAATTTCGCCAATATTCTCGCCGAGCGCTGGGGCGTCGGCGACGAGCAAGACCGTGGCGCGTTGCTGCTGTTCTCTATCAAAGACCGCCTGCTGCGGGTCGAGATCGGCTACGGACTCGAGCCAATCATTCCCGATGGCCGCGCCGGGGACGTTAGGGAAGCAATGATTCCCCACCTCCGCGACGGCGACTACGATGCGGCTATCGCCACTGGTATGACCATGCTCGCGGCGATGATCGCGCAAGACGCTGGAGTGCAGCTCACCGGCTACCAGCCTCCGCCGTCCAGCCGCCGGGGACGGCGCTCGCGCCGCGGAGGCTGGTGGCCGCTGCTCCTGATGTTCCTGTTTTTCCTGCCCCGGCGGCGGCGGCGTGGCGGCTGGCGTGGCGGCGGCATCACCACCGCCTTGATGCTGGGTGGTCTCGGCGGCATGGCCATGGGCGGAGGAGGAAGGGGCGGCTACATTTCCGGCGGCGGCGGTTTTGGTGGTTTCGGCGGCGGCGGTTTCGGCGGCGGCGGCGCGTCCGGTTCCTGGTAGCGGGGTTTCTGGTAGACAGCTATGAAACGACAATTACTAGACAAGCTTGTCGAAGATCTCAAAACCGAACTGGGCGGCGACCTCCTCTCGGTCGTGCTTTACGGTTCGGCCGTGACGGGCGACTACCAAGAAAAGATTTCCGATTTGAACGTCCTGTGCGTGCTGAGAGAGGCGGGCGTGGCGCAACTGAAAAAGGCCTACCCGGCGGTCGATCGCTGGATGAAGCAAAAACAACCCGTGCCCGTGGTCTTGTCGCTCGAGGAACTTCAGAATGGGCGCGACGCGTTCGCCATCGAGTTTATCGACATCTGTGCCGCCTATGAGGTTCTCTACGGCCAGGATCTGATTTCCGGCATCTCGGTCGATCCGGCGCATCATCGCCATCAAGTCGAACATGAAATCCGCGCCGCGCTGCTGCGGCTGCGGGAGCGCTTTCTGGCGTTGCAAAAAGACCGCCGCGAACTCCAGCGGCTGATGGTGGATTCGGTCCCCACCTTTGCCACCTTGTTCCGGCATGCGCTTATTCTTTCCGGTGCCGAGGCTCCGGTCAAGAAGAGAGAGATTTTCCTCCAGGCGGCGGAGAGGTTTAGGATCTCGGCGGCCCCGTTTGAAACGCTCTTGGATGTGAGGCAGCGCCAGCGGAAACTGGCCGCCGCCGAGATCCGCCCCCTCTTTGAGGACTATCTGCGCCAGATCACGAGCGCCGCCGAACATGTCGACCAGCTATAATTCTGGTCTGAAAGACTCGGGAGACCGGGCCATGAGGAGAATGCCCATGAGGAGAATGCGCTGTTGAGAAAAGCCGTCATTATCGCCGGGGTATTGGTAGCCCTCTTGCTGCTTGTCGCCGTGAGCCTAGGCGGCAAGTTCATCACCGCCCGCAACGCCATGGTTCAGCAGAAAGAAAGCATCGCGGCCTCGTGGGCTCAGGTCGATATCGTCATTCAACGCCGCTTGGACCTGATCCCCAATCTGGTCGAAACCGTTAAGGGCATTGCGGCCCAAGAAAAAGAAGTTTTTTCCAATATCGCCAACGCCCGGGCCGCCATGGCCGGCGCCAGGACGCCCGGCCAGCGCATGGCCGCGAATGACCAGCTCGGCGGCGCTCTTTCCCGCCTGCTGGTGGTCATGGAAAACTATCCTCAGCTAAGATCCAGCCAGAATTTCATGCGCCTGCAGGATGAACTGGCCGGTACGGAAAACCGCATTGCCATCGAGCGCAGAAAATATAACCAGGCCGTGCAACTCTACAATACCTACATCCAGCTTTTCCCCAACAACCTGGTGGCATCCATGAGCAGTTTCGAGCGCGAGGAAGCCTACTTCCGAACGACCGAGGAAGCTCGCCAGGCTCCGCCGGCCGTGAATTTCAACAAGCAGTGAGCCGCTCGCCCCGTGCCGCTAGGCCGCATTTCTCACCACCTGGCGAAACGAAGCGCGTGAGAGGCCCATCTCGCCCCCGTCTGCTATCCTGACCTACTTGTCTGTCGTATGAACTCCTGCATCCTTTCCGGCCTTCGGTGGCTCAACTCTTCGGGCATTCAGGACGAATCCGGCGGCGTCTCTCGCTACTACCGCCACCAGACGGCCTCCCCCCAGCCCATCTCTACCGCCGTCACCGGCTATTTCATCCGTGCGCTCCTCTGGGCCGGCCGCTTCTCCGGCGACGAACCCTCCGAGAGAGCGCGTCTTGCCGGACGTTTCCTTCTCGAACATTCCTTCGATCTGTCGCGGGAAGTGTTTCCCTTCGAACATCCGATTGGCGCGGGACCGCCCGCCTCGCTGGCCTACTTTTTTGACTGCGGCATGACGATTCGCGGGTTTCTGCGGCTGGCCAAGGCGACCGAAGATCCGTCCTATTTAGAATGCGCCGAGCGCTGCGGCCTCGTCTTGTCGACACGGATGGCGACCGTGGACGGCGGATTTTTCGCTCTCCTCGACATCGACACCGACCGTCCGTTTACCGATAGCGGCTCCTGGTCGGTCCAGGCGGAAGTTCACCAGCTCAAGGTCGGATTGGCGTTCCTGGAACTTTTCGAGGCTACCGGACGAGGAGAGTTCCAGCACGCGACCCAAGCTCTCCGGAAGTGGTGCTTGAGGCGTCATGAATCGTTCCTTTCCACCGACGAACCGGCTCCAGACAAGATCGTCAGCCAGGTGTACGCCTACGCCTGCTTCCTCGAAGGCTTGCTCCCGGTCGCGGCTCTTGAGCAGGATAGCGCCCGCGCTCTGCAGTTCGGCATCCTCCAGATCGAAAACTTGCTCGGCGAATACTCTGAGGAGTATCAGCGCTGCGACGTGATCGCGCAACTGCTGCGCCTTCGGCTCTACGCCGACAACTACGGTGTGATGGAACTCGATTACAACTCAGCCGCCGAGGAAGCCACCGCCCTGGAGGCTTTTCAGATGCAATCGCCGGATCCCAAGATCGATGGCGGCTTCGCGTTTGCCCGCCGAAACGGAGAGATCATCCTCGACATCAATCCCACCGCGACCATCTTCGCCATCCAAGCTCTCTCGATGTGGGACGAGGGCCAGCAGGGAGCGTTTCGCGACCCCTGGGAAACGCTCATCTGAGGCGCCGACTCTTGGCCAACCGCCGCCGCCGGCTCATGCGTCCCCAGAATCGGATGAGGCGGAATCGGATGCCGCCTGATACTCGGCCCGCACTGTCGAACGCAGGCCTCCACGCGCCGTAAACTCACCGTCCACCCGCGCCCAAACCGGATCGATCGCCCGGACGACGTCGGCGAGCACGCGGTTGACGACATTCTCGTAGAAGATCCCCAAGTCTCGATACGCCAGCATGTAGTATTTCAGCGACTTCAACTCGATGCAGCGCCCGGCGGGCTCGTATTCCAGCGTCAGCTTGCCGAAGTCAGGCAGTCCTGTTTTTGGACAAACGGAAGTAAACTCGGGAATCTCGACCTTGATGCGATAGCCTCTAAACTGATTCGCCCAGCTCTCAAGCTCGGGCAGCTTCGCGTCAATGCCCGCCTTGGCGTGCTCGTCCGTATATTCGTTCAATCCCATGCTCCTCGGCTGCTCAGGCGGCCAAAGTATGGCGGACACGCCGGGCCCTCTCCGCCCCCGCTCCCATCCAGTGCCCCGTCCCCCGCGCCACGGGTCCCGGGTCACGCGCCTAACGAACAATCGTCTTGGCCAGCCCCGCGTTGCCGGCCCGATCCCCGACTCGCATCGTCACCAGGTGCTCGCCGGGCCCGAGTCCATCCAGCCGGATCGTAAAGCTTTCTCGTTGAGAATCGATGATGCCGTCGTCCGAGAGCACTGGCATCCATCGTCCGGCATCCACCGAGTATTCGGCCCGTTGCAGCCCGGACGCCTGATCCTCGGCCCTGCAATGAAGTATGTTTCGATCACTCGGTGAGAGGAACCTCACCATGGGCGGGGTGTGATCCACCAGAATCACCTCGCTGAGCTTCTTCGCCGAGCGCGCCCTCTCGCCGGGGTTGACCCGGTTGTCCGAGACCTCGACCTCAAACTGATAGACGCCGTCGGCCAGCATGTCGCTCTCAATCGAATGCGAACTCTTCGTGATCTCGTCCTTGATCAGCTTCCATACCGTCTCACCCTCGCCACGAAACCGCAGCGCCGCGATCAGTTCGTCGCCGTCGGGGTCCTCGGCCGTCCAGGAAATATTCACATTGCGCCGGACGCCGCCGGCAGTCTTTTTTGGGGAACTCGGGCCGGTGCTAAGCGCCGTATCATCATCATCGCTGGCACTTACTGTGATGCTGTAAGCTGCGGCTGGAGACGCTCCCGCGGCCGGCGCAGCCGAACTCGTTTTCGCGCTCGCCTCCGAATTTTCCGATGTCGATAGCTCGATCCGCGTGATGACCGGCGCCCGATTATGAGGCAGATAGGTGATCCGCGCCTTTTCGAGCGACGGTGTCTTTCCGTCGGCTCCCCGCAGACTCACTCGCCACTGGAAGTAGCGGGAGGCAGGCGAAGCGATCGCCCCGCCCCTCCATTCGCCTTCCTCCTCGAAACCGATCGGCGCCGACCAGTCGCTCCAAGTCCCGTCCGGCCGGGCGGAGTTGCCGCTTCGGGTCTTGATCTCGAGAGCCGCGCCGCTGGATCTCTGGCCGCGATAAAAAAACCTTCCCCAGCGTGAAATCGTGCCAGCGTCCCGCGGCGGCGACTCATAGACGCCGTGCTCCGACGCCTCGCTCGAAAAACGCAGCAGCTTAGCCGAGTGAGCCGTCGCTAGCCACAAGCGGTCGTCGCGGGCGGCGAATCGAGTGACCTGCTGCTGGCCGGTTTCCGCCAGCAGCACCGCCTGGCGGTCCTCGCCAAGCCGATAGACGCGTCCCCGGCGGTCGGTCGCAAAGAGTAACTGGCCTGCTTCCCGCGAGACAAGCTTCAGATCCAGCACATTTTCTTTCCGCGAACTCCACAGCTTTTCCGTCTCGACGCCGGGACGAATGCGCAACAGCGCCGACTTTTCGCCGATGCCAAAGCTGATCACCGCCGTGGGGGCCGCGGCCGGAGCCGAGGGGCCGGCACTCTGCTTCGTCGCGGGCACGGCTGGATCGCCCGGCTGGATCCCGCCGCTGGGGGAAGCCGACACTTGGATCGTCACCGCCGCCGCGCCTCCGGCCGTCAGACTTGGAGCGCCAACCCCCAACGGGACGTCCGTCATCCCTCCCCCGACCGCCGCGGCGTAGATATCGCCGTTGGTCGCCACCTCCAGCCCCCGAATCTCGGGCAAGTCCGAGTCGTAGAGCGTGAACGCCCTGCCCTTGCGTTCCACTCGCAGCAATATGCCGTTGGGGTCGGTACCGGCCAGCAGCCGCCCTTCGCCGTCGAACGCCAAACTTACGACATGGCGCTGGCCGCTGTCGTAGTACAGTTCACCACTGCCTTTAGCGGGACCGCCTTGAGCGTCACTGCCCTTGGCGCCGGGCCCATCCACCTCGACGCGGTAGATCTTGCCCCGCTCGCCGGTCCCGGCATACAGCGTGAACCCGCCCCCGCCGCTCTTCGCTTCACCCTCGGCGATCACCAGCGACCAAATATAAGTCTCGCCTGGATCGAAGAACTCTTCCGCCTCGCCCTCCGCGCTCAAGCGGTAGATCTTGCCATTGGGCGAGGTGCCGGCGAATACCGTGCCATCCTCCGCCACCGCCAGCGCGAAAATCTCAATCTCAGGCGCTTTCCAGAACAGGCGGCTCTTCCCCCCCGGACCGATCTTGTAGACATGACCCTGGTGGCCGGTCCCAAGATAGACCGAGCCGTCGGGCGCGACCACGCTCGCCCAGATCAGCGGCTGATCCGGCGAGAACACCTCGTCCATCCGCGGACCCAGCCGCAGCCCGCTCTCGGGGCTCAGAGAAACATTGCTGAACGTCCCCGCCGCAAACGCTTCGTAGCCGCCAAACTCCCAGGCCTGACTCGACGCCGCCGCCAGCATCCCCGTGCTAACCAGCACCGCGCACGCCAACGCCGCCAACGCCACACGGGACCCAATCCGCCCCCTCAAGCGCGCCCTCGTCGTGACAGCCAACCCCTTCCACCAACCTCTCAACCGAGCACTCCTCATTCAACGACCGAGACCTTCAGGTTCACGCTGCCCCGCACCACGCTGCCCAGTCCGTCAATTTCATATTCCGCCAGCGTCGTCCGCCAGTCGCTGACAACGCCCGCGGCCGCCGCGCCGGGGGAAGAAAGCAGCCCGGCCACCGACGAGGGCGGCGTCGGCAACCGCTCGGTATGGAGCAGGAACCCTCGCGAGGGTCTCCAGATCCGCACGTACAAGCGGTCGTTGCGCCGCAGCCGGTTCATCGCCCGTACCAGGTGGTTCAAATCGCGCGCCCGGCGCGGTTCGCGGAACGTTCGCCAGTCGAGCGCATTCAGCGTTTGCCCGTCGGAGAAAGAGATCTCCAGCGGCCCTGGCGCCAAACCTGGCGGCACCGTGAACCTGACCCGGTGAATCTGTTCCGCCCCTTTGGGATCACGCAGCGCCGCCGCCAGTTCCAGTACCTCACCCGGGCGCACTCGAGTCCTGTTCGCCCAGCCGCGATCCACTTCCAGTGATTTCTCCTCGTCGATCGCCTCGATCCGCAGCGTGATCCGGCGCGGCGACAAGGTTTCCAGATCACTCTCCATCAGATAGGCCAGCGGAATCGCCGTCGCCGTCGCCAGTTGCAACGGCACGCCGGTCGAGCCGGAAAACATGTTGTCCAGCCGCAAGGGCGTCACCCCGCTGCCCAGATCGACCGAGCCGCTCACCCGGTAGCTCGAAGCGCCGACCTGTCGCTGGGTCGTGTCCACGGCCGAAAACAGCGCCATTTGCAGCAGGAAGGCCGACAACGACCGGTCGTTGACCAGCCGCATGCGGTACTGCCTTTGGTCCCCTCCCGACAGCAGCGTGATATCGAGCGGCAGCATGTCCGCCTGCCCGCCCAGCCGTCCGGAAATCCCCGTACTGCGGTCCCGATCCATCACGCCCAGCGGCTCGCCCGACGCCGAGATTTTGAAGGAATTATTTAGGTTCGGAACCACCGCGATCACCGACGATCGCAGAAACGGCATCTGGGTCGGACCGCTCGACAAGAAACGGTGGCCAAAGGCGTAGATCGTCTCCCCGTCGATATAGGTCACCGTGCCTGCCGCGCTCAATACCATATCGCCTTGAATGAGCGCTACGTTGATCATCGCCCCGGCTTCCAGCGGCTTCTGGCCCCGTTCTCCATCCACCCGCCCCCGGCCGCCAACGCCCTGCGCCGGACGCAGGCCCAGGCTCCGCAGTTGCGATCCGAACACCTCGAAGGCGCCCTCTGAAAATCCCGCCAATCCCGCCGGAGTTGCAATCGGAATCATGCCCGCCTCGCCCCCCGCCGGCGGCGGCCCTAGCGGCCCCATTCCCGCCGGCCCAACTCCCGCCGGAAACGCCCCAACCGGCAGCAGATCGCCCGGCAGCAGATCGCCCGTGCCCGCCAGGACGAGCCGCTCCCGGGTTTCGAGGCCGTCTCCGAGGCCGCCCTCGGGAAACCGAATCACCCCGCCCCGCACTCTCACTGGTTTGGAAGCCTCGGCGCGCTCTGTCCCCCGCAACATTTCATGAATCGGACGAATGCCCGCGATCGGCTCGGTCGAGAACGGAAACGAATACGCGATCGCGCCCGCCAGCCGCCCCTCGATGTATACCGGGCTGCCGCTCATGCCGGCCATGACCCCGGTCTTCTCCAGCGGCCCGCCCGAAAGCCGCCCCAGGATCAGCGATTGCCCAGGCCAAACGTTTTCGAGCACCCCGAGAATCTCGACTTCGAACTCCGTAACTTCATTGCCCGAGAAGACCGTCCGCCCCGTGCCCCTCTGGCCCGCCTTCACGTCTTCAAAAGGAAACAGCTCCGCCGCCCCGGCCGCCCCCGCCCCGAGAAACCCCCCGGGCAAGCCTCCGAGAAAGCAAAGCAAAATCAGCTCGCGACGCCTCATCTCACCATTCCTATTCTATCCAAAGGATGGCCACCAAAAGCCGATAAAACGTTCCTGCGACCTGCAAGCAGGCCTGGAAGCGTCCGGCGGGCGCGGCGGCCCGACTTCCACCACTGCCCGCCGACCGCCAGCCGCCGCGGGCGGCTAGGCCGGCACCTGCACGCCGCCGCGCCCGTCTGGAAACGCCGATCGTAATGGTTGAGAACATCGTCTATCAGAACGCCGACTTCATCTCGTCGCGCCGCCTCCCGCCTGCTGATCCCTTCGACAACAACCGCCCGCCGGACACGCCCGTACCACTCCACGGAATACATCCCTCTCGCATCCCACAAAACAGCTCAAGAATGTTTTGCCGAACGCCGACGGCCGACCTAGTGGACTGTCCCAGAGAAAGATACACCATGACGGATGCGGCGCGCGTCGGGATACAGGTAGGGAATGAGGTTCGAGACGGCTTGGGCTTCGAGGATCGTTGGGTAGGCGCCGGGCTTAATCTCGCGCGGGTTGCGTGAGTCGAGCGCTTTCTTGACGGCGATGGCGGCCGCTTCCTTGACGTCGAGCGTGCTGATCTTGAGCGAACTGGTCGCGTAATAGCCTGAACCGGTGCCGTCGGTTGTTCGGGCGGTAACCGAGAACGAGATGCCGCTGCTGGGGAAATAGGAGAACAGCCCGTTCGAGTTCGCCATGACCGAGACCGCGTCGCGATTCTCGAAAAAACCGGCCGCGACGACTTTCTTGCTCTTGGCGTAACCGATGGCTTCGCCGGCCGCTTGGGCCCGGCGCTTCGCCGTTAGGTTCGCGGAAGAGGCGTCGTAGGCATCGACTTCGAGATATTCCTGGGGGCCGAGCAGCGGGACGTATTCGCGATCTTCGGGGGAGATGGCGGCGAGCTCTTCGGCGCCGGCGACGAGTCGCTTGAGAGCGGTTTCGTCGATACCCGCGGGCGAGAGATCGACGGTGGCCGAAAGACTCGCCTTGCGCTTGCCCTTCCAGGCGGTGACACCGACCGTCGCGCTGTCGACGACGCCGCTGGTGGTGGCGGCATTGCGCGCGAAGCGCAGATAGCCTCGGCGGGTCGTGCCTAGTGTAACGTGCAGTTCGGGAACGCGGG
Organism: Bryobacterales bacterium; assembly: GCA_965238045.1. GTDB lineage: Bacteria > Acidobacteriota > Terriglobia > Bryobacterales > UBA6623 > CBDEGU01. Next base: position 752,070 of record CBDEGU010000011.1, read on the forward strand.
CGAAGGAGAGGATTTTCTTCGAGAGCACGCGGGCTTGGTCGCGAGTCATGCGGATTGACTCCCGGTGTTGATGACGTTGATCCCGCGAAAGCGCGCCGGAGGACAGCCGTGACTGACGGCGTTGATCTGACCCGGCTCGCCCTTGCCGTCACGGAACGTGCCGCCCAGCAGATACTCAGCCTTGCCGCCGACCCCGTCGCAGGCGTTCCAAAACTCGGGCGTGCGCGACTGGTAGGCGACATCGCGCAGCATGCGTTTCTTCTTGCCGTTCTCGATCTCCCAAAACACCTGTCCGCCGAACTGGAAGTTGTAGCGCTGCTGGTCGATCGAGTAACTGCCGCGGCCGAGGATCAGAATCCCCTTCTTGATGCCGGCCATGAGTTCGTCCTGTGTGAGCTTGCTCTCGCCGGGGTCGAGCGCGATGTTGGGCATGCGCTGGAATACGACGCTCGACCAGCTATCGGCGTGAGCGCAGCCTCGCGACTTGACGCCGGCGAGCCAGGCGGTCTGCTCGCGGGTCGTCTGGTAGCCGACGAAGATGCCTTCGCGGACCAAGTCCCAGCGCTGCGCCGGAACTCCGTCGTCGTCGTAAGCGACGGTGGCGAGCCCGTGGGGCTCGTCGCGGTTGGCGACCATGTTGACCCATTTTGAGCCATAGCGAAACTTGCCCAGCTTTTCGGGTGTCAGGAAACTGGTGCCGGCGAAGTTGGCCTCGTAGCCCAGAGCGCGGTCGAGTTCGGTGGGATGGCCGCAGCTCTCATGAATCGTCAGCCACAGATGGGTGGGATGCAGGAGCAGGTCGTACTCCCCGGCGCCTACCGTGTGGGCTTTTAGTTTCTGAACGGCTTCGCCGGCGGCCTGTTCGGCTTCTTCGATGTAGGGATATTCCTCGATCGCTTCCCAGCCCCGCAGGGTGGGTTGCGCCAGGGAATCGCGCGACTGCGAATCGCCCTTGGCGCGATCCACGGCGCTGACGGAAAAATTGCACCAGGAACGCACCAGATCCTGCTCGATCACCGAGCCCTCGGTCGAGGCGAAGAACTTGTCTTCCCGCACGAAGAACATCGAGCTGTTGACAAAGCTCACGCCCTTGACCGCCAGCGCGGTTTCGTTGATCTTGAGCAGCAGCTCGGTCTTCTTGTCGAGAGAAACCTGGAAGGGATCGGTCTTGTATCCAGAATTCCACTTCTTGCGGTAGGCCTTTTCCGGCGCGAGCTGAACGGGTTTGTCCTGGAGCGCGGCGTTGGCCTCGGCGATTTCGGCGGCCTGGCGCACGGCCTTGGCGAGGGCCTCGTCACTGAAATTGTTCGAGGCCGCAAAACCCCAGCTGCCCTTCTTGATGACCCGGATGCCGTAGCCGTAACTGGTTCGCGCCGAAACCCGCTGCACCTGATGTTCGCGGGCGTAGAGGTTCTCGTATTGGTAACGGTTGATGCGGATGTCGGCATAGCTCGCGCCGGCTTTCTTGGCTAGATCCATGGCCCGCGCGGCCATGTTCTCGCGCACCGGCGGGGCGGCCTCGAGACGCGCGGCCGCCAGGGCCGCCGAGCCGGCCAGGAAATGCCTGCGAGTGAGTTTCATACTGACACTGTAGCGAAGGTTTGCCGCGAGGGAAGATCAGCGAAACTCGATCGAGCGGACGATGCCTTCGTATTTGCGCTGCAGCGCCGAGGGCCGTTCGTAACCCAGGACGACGACCCGGGGACGCTGTTCTCCGCAGGTGAATTGGAAGGCGTCATCGTCCACTCCGCGAATTTCGATGCCGGCCGGGTCAAGGATCGCGAAAATATGGAGCTTGCCTTCGACCTCTAGACGCAGTCTTGCCGTCTCGCCGAGACATTCGAAGTGTACAAGCGTCCCCTTGATGGAGAGTGTTGTGGAACGGGACGAATTCGGCGTCTGGTTAAATCGGGCGTTTTTATCGCCGGGGTTCTCCAGCGGCGCTTTCGATTTTCTCGAAACGTAGGGCATCGCGCCCTCGCCGGAAGCTTCGCCTCCCCGGGCGGCGGGCAGCGCGGCGAGAGCGTCATCTCCCGCCGGCGTCTCGCTCTCGATGAAACGCAGCAGATATTCCGCCGACTCGATTTCGAGCGGCTCGCGGGCATGCTGGAGGGATCGCCGGGCGGCCTTGAGCGCTTCGTCGTGCTGGCCCAGCTTCTGGTGCGCAAAAGCGATGGCTCCAAAGACCTGGCTGGCTCTTTCTGGATCGACGCGGCCGAGAAGAGAGAAGTGCCGCAACGCCCGCACATAGTCTTGCTGGTTGAAATGAATCAGCCCGAGCCGGTAATGCGCGTCTTGAAAATCCGGCTTCAGAGCCAGCGCTTGGTCGAGAATGGGGATGATGTTCGAGTCGTCTTCGCCCTCTAGACCGAGCAGCATGGCGTAGTCGAGGTAGACCTGGGCGTTGGGCGATCCGTGCTCGATGGCTCGCGCGAGATGTTTCCGGGCCGCCCCCGTGCCGGATGAGCGCAGGGCCAGTTCGGCGAGGCCCTCGTGTGCCTGCCAGCGGTCTGGATACTCGGCCGTCAGCTTTTCGTAGCGCTCGCGGGCCTGGTCCTGCTTGTCTGGAGAGACGCTGAGCAGGTCGGCCAGGACGAGGGCGGACTCGAACCGGCCGGCCCTCTCGACGCTGGGAGTTTCGGCCGCCTTATCTAGTTTCACGTCGAATAGGGCGGCCTGAAAACGGTCGCCGCGCATGTAGCGGCGAAGATCCTCGAAGACCTCGCCGAGCGTCTTGCCGTACACCGTGGCAAAGGCCTCCGGGGCCGGCGTCCGGGCGGCGATCGCGGTGGTGAACTCGGCAAATTTAGAGAGGTCGTATTCCCGCGAGAGATACAACATATGGACGAGCGCCCAGCTTTCGGCGTAGAACACGCCCGCGCGATCCTTCTCGTTGTAATGGGGCGAGTCGTGGCCCGCGCCGGTGAGAGTTTCCAGATCCAGCCACTTGTTGCGCCGCAAGGCCTGGTAGTGTCCGGGCACGATCGCGCCGACGCGAACCTTGTTGGCTATCGGTTCGAGCGAGGCATAGAGAACGGCCAGTCCCTCGTCGAGCCAGGGCGGCAGCCGTCCCGAGGAATGCCGCGCGATGAGGTGAACGTATTCATGGATCGCGTGCGGGTAATTCTTCGCCGAAATGCTCCGCATCACGATGTAGTCGCGATGCCGCGCGCCGACGTAATAGGCGGGCGAAAAGTCGTTCAGGCGGAAGGGGGCGAATTCCTTTTCCGAACGAAAGGCGATGATGCGGATCGGCGGGCCGGCCGGCTGTTTCGACCGCAAAACATTGAGGAAAAACCGGCGAATCGTCTCGAAATAAACGATGGCCTTGCGGGCCCGTTTCTCTCCCGCGGTTGTGTAAAGCTCGAAGTTTGGGGAGCTGAGCTTCAGCCACTGGGGTTCGGCGGCCTTGGCGGCCGGGGATGCGGGGACCGCCGAGAGGCAGGCCAGCACGAATACGGCCGGATACACCCAAGAAGCACTCTGACGCGGACCAGTGGTCATGTCCCAGCGGTGGTACGGGTCAAGCAATAACGTCGCACTGCCTATCCTACGCCAAAGGCTGGGCGAAATCCAGATTTCGGGCCGTGATGTGGCGGGGATGCAGGGGCAGGTTTGCAGTGTTGAAGAGCCTTGACAGTGTTCCTTGCCGCCATTGCGCCGTGCGATGAACAGAGCTATGCTTGCGCATGGGATGCGAAGTTTGCTTCGTCGTTGCCTCTTTGTGACGCTGCTGGCGATCTCCGCCGCGGGGATTCTTGCCGGGCAAACCGATGTTGAGGCGCTAAGAATCAGAGCCGCGCAGGGAGATGCCGATGCCCAGTTCAGTCTGGGACTCATGTACGGCAGGGGCCAAGGCGTGCCGCAGGACGACGCCGAGGCCGCCAGATGGTATCGCCTGGCTGCGGAGCAGGGGCAGGCCGGGGCCCAGCGCAACCTCGGCGCAATGTACGACAACGGCCAAGGAGTGCAGCAGGACTACACCGAGGCCGCGAAGTGGTATCGGCTCGCCGCCGACCAGGGTTACGTCAATGCCCAGTACAGCCTCGGCTTGATGTACTACGCGGGCAGAGGCGTGCCGCGGGATTATGCCGAAGCCGCCAAGTGGCAGCGGATGGCCGCCGAGCAGGGAGATGCCGAAGCCCTTTACAACCTCGGCGTGATGCATCTCAACGGGGTAGGCATGCCACGGGACTACGCCGAGGCCATCAAGTGGTTCCGCAGGGCTACCGAGCAGGGTCACGCCGGAGCCCAGTACAACCTCGGTGTGATGTACGAGAACGGCAGAGGCGTGTCGCGGGACCATGCCGTGGCCGTCAAGTGGTACCGGCTCGCCGCCGAGCAGGGTTTCGCTTTGGCACAGCTCAACCTCGGTGCAATGTACCTCGCAGGACCCGCCGTAACACAGGACCACGCCGAGGCTCTCAAGTGGCTACGCAAGGCGGCCGAGCAGGGGCTTGCCGAAGGCCAGAACAACCTTGCGGTCATGTACCGCGATGGCCAGGAAGTAGAACAGAACTTTGCTATTGCGATGAATTTGTTCCGGCAGGCCGCCGAGCAGGGTCACGCCAAAGCTCAGTACAACATCGGTGTGATGTACACCGTAGGGCAGGGCGTGCCTCGGGACGGCGCCGAGGCCGTCAAGTGGTACCGGCAGGCGGCCGAGCAGGGCTCCGCCGAAGCATTGCATAATCTTGGGGCGATGTACGAGCGGGGCCAGGGCGTGACGCAAGACTACGCCGAAGCCGTCAAGTGGTATCGCAAGGCTGCCGAACAAGGCGACGCTGGCTCGCAATACCAACTTGGCGTCATGAACGACAACGGCCGGGGCGTGCCACAAGACTACGCCGAGGCAGCCGAATGGTACCGCAAGGCCGCCGAACATGGCTATGCGAAAGCGCAGTACAACCTTGCGGTCGCCTACGGTGATGGCCAAGGGGTAGCACGGGACTTTGACGCGGCGATGAGTTTGTTCCGTCAGGCCGCGGAACAGGGCCATGAAAGAGCGCACATCAACCTCTGCGCGATGTACCAGAACGGCCTGGGCGTGCCGAGAGATCTCGTCCTGGCCGACATATGGTTAAGCATGGCCGCCGCACAAACTGAAGCCGCCGCGCCCTTCCTAGTGAGAGTTGCTGGACAGATGACGGCCGAACACATTGCCGAAGCGGAGAGGCTCGCTCAGGATTGGCCGGCGTCGGAAGCGTCTTACAAGCCCGATCTGGATGCGAAAGCCCGCGATGGAACGACGGCCCTGCTGCACGCTGTCGCACAGGGGGACGCCGCTGTGGTGGAGTCTCTGCTCAGTGACGGCGCCGATCCGAACATTGCCGACAACTCTGGCTGGACCGCCTTGATGCACAGTGCCGACAAGGGCGCAACCGCCGCCGTCGTGACTCTGCTGGCTCACGGGGCTGATCCCAATCACAGAGACACTTACGGTGGGACGGCCCTGCTGTTCGCCGCGGCCAACGGTCACGCCGAAATCGTCGAGGCATTGCTGGCCAAAGGCGCCGATCCGGCCTTGAAAGCCGACAGCGGTGCCACGGCATTGACGCTGGCGGAAAAGCAAGGCCATGCCGCCATCGCCGAGCTGCTTCAAGCCGCGACGGCTCCTTAGGCTGTAAAGCTGTTTCGTCTTGGGATTGGTCTGCGGGCTCACTGCCGCTGGAGTGCCTCGCTCTCGGCATGGCCCGAAGCGGGAGTGCCTTCCCTGGGCTGTTACGTGCGTCTATCTGATAACTCCGTGTGTCGGGGCTCGCGGTTGAGCCGTTTGCCGGGAGTTTGCTAATCTCGATGAGTTCGTGCTCCCGCGATTCCTGTCTGTCCAACTTGACCACCCATCCAACTTGACCAAAGGTGACGCAATGACTCGAAGCACTCCTGCCCTCGATCGATCTTTCGTGCTGTCTTGCTCCGTTTTGCTGTTGAGCCTCTCGGCGCTGGCTCCGCTGCTGCCGGCTCACGACGGACCGGCAAGCCAGTTCGCCGCCACGGTCGGCAATCACTACGGTATTACGGCGAACATCACCTATAAGGTCGCCAACGGGTATGAGGCGAAGCTCGATGTCTACTCAGTTCGGAATTCGGAGAAGCCGCGCCCGACGGTGGTCTATATTCACGGCGGCGGCTGGACCGGCGGCAGCAAGGAAGGGGTCGCGCTGCGGCTGATGCCGTATTTGCAGCTTGGCATCATTCCGGAGCAGCATCCCGAGCGCTGCCGCCTCTTCATGCAATGGAAACAGATGGACTGGCCCATCCTCGTCGACCCGCTCAATCTGCTGGGCGTCTCGGCCGTTCCCATCACTCTGGCGATCGACGAGTACGGCATCATTCGCGGAAAGAATCTTCGCGTCGATGCCGCCGCCGGGTTAGACGAAACTTTTCTCTCGAAATCCTTCGATCCGCCGGCAGGTTCGGCGAGCCGGGAGTCCGCCGAGCAACCCGCCCAGCCAGCCGCGCCCAGCCTAGAAGACCTGAAGCCAGGCCCGTCGCCAACCATCCAGGCCTGGCGCGCCTACGGAGCTGCCCTGGTCCTCTGGGGTGGCGAGGACCGTCTCGACGAAGCCATCGCCTCCTACCAGCGGGCGCTCGAACTCGACCCCGCCGACGGGCCAACGCACTTCCGGCTCGGCGTGGCCTTGCGCAAACGCTATGATTCGGCCCGCCGCCAGCCAAACGATTTCTCAGCCGCCGTCAGCCAGTGGCGCCGCGCCCTAGATATCGACCCCAACCAGTACATCTGGCGGCGCAGAATTCAGCAGTACGGCCCCCGGCTCGACAAACCCTACTCCTTCTACGATTGGGTTCACCAGGCCCGCGAGGAGATCGTCGCTCGCGGAGAAGAACCCGCCCCGCTGCGGGTCGAACCCGGCGGCGCCGAATTCGCCCATCCCGCCGAGACCTTCACATCAGAAACAAGCGAGCCCGCCGAACCCGATCCCCGCGGACGCATCCACCGCGATCAGGAAGGCTTCATCCGCGCCGAAACAACCATCGTTCCGCCGGTCATCCGCCCAGGCGAGTCCGCGCGCATTCACGTGGTCTTCCGCCCCAACACCGCAATCAAAGCTCACTGGAACAACGAGGCCGGCGATCTCGAATACTGGCTCACCCCGCCCGAGGGCTGGCAAGCTGACCAGCAATCCCTCACCGTCGCCAACCCGCCGGCACTCGTCAGCCTGGAAGCCCGCAAGATCGAGTTCGAGCTGCGCTGCCCCGATGACGCCCAGCCAGGCCAGGTGCAACTATCGTCCTACGCGCTCTACTATGTCTGCGAGGACGTCAACGGCACCTGCCTCTACCGCCGCCAAGACATCCAACTGCCCATCGAAGTCACCGCCGGCTCGCCTTAGCGGCCCGTGGCGGAGGTCCGGCAAACTTCCCTTCCCCGCTCAGCGCCCCTCAGCGCGACGCCCGCCGCAGCCGGTACAGGCGGGTCCACCGCGTCTCGCCAACCTGCACCGGAGGATCGAATTTCTCCCGCAGCACCGGATGCGAAACCGGCACCGCTTCGATCGTCCAGGTTGTAAAAACGCGAACCCGCGTATTCTTCTCTTCCACAAAATATATGGTGTCGTACCGGTCGAGTTGTCGAGGTCCCCAGAAGTCGCGGAACTCGTGCACCACCTGCCCATGCAGCCCGGCCCGGCGGGCGTGATAGCGCAGAGGCTCGCTGAGCGGGATGCCCGCCACGATGTGGTCGCTGCCGCTCAGCATCGGCTTGAGCTTTTCCATCACCGCCTCCAGGTCCGTGAAGAGTCCGGCCGGTTTGGGCCGCTTCCATTCCGCGCCACCGAGCAAGCCCGCCAGCAGCAGCCCCGCGGCGAGCGGCGCCCGCCCGTCCCGCCAGCGGCCCCGTAGCAGCACCGCCTCAATCACCCTCCTCAGGCCCGCCGCCACTAGCACCAGGCAGATGGGCAGCACAACCAGGAAAACCCGCGGATACGGCAGCACGCGCTGCAACGCGACGATCGGCGGGATCGTCAGCAATACGGCCCCCAGCACAAGGCGAGAACGGCGCCCGAGCGCTCCGGACCCAAAAAACGACGCTCCCGCGGCGACGACCATCGCCATCCCGGCGGCGGGCGGCAGGCCGCCCGGCCGGTAGCCCACCAGATCCCCCGCCAGCTTAGGCAGCCCGCTCAAGAAATCCAGCAAAGCCAGGGGCCGCACAAATTGATTCGAGATAATATTCGAAATTCCGCAACGCACCGCCGCCGGCAGATACAGAACCGCCGTCACCACCGCCACGACCGCCGACGCAACCACCAACTCGTAAAGCAGCGGCCTGCGTCGTTCTTTTGTCGCGCTGGCAATCAGCCAGAAGCTGATGACCGCGTATCCGTAGAGCATGACCGGAAGCGTGAAGAACCCGAGAATCGACGCACAAACCAGCACGCTCCATCCACTCAGACTCGGCGCCTCGCTCAGCCGCGTGGCGGCAAGAAACCCAACCACGGCAAACAGCGCCACCAGAGTATAGCCACGGGCATTGGCCGAGTAGGCGATCAGCGGATGAGAAACAGCCACAAAACCGGCGGCGATCAGCGCCGTCTCGTCGTCAAGCAGCCTCCGGCCAAGCCAAAACACACCTGGAATCAGTAGCCATCCCGCCAGCAGCGCGGGCAGCCGCAGCGCCGCCGGAGAATCGCCCCAGAGCAGGTAGCTGCAATGAACCAGCAGCGAATGGAAAATATGGTTATTGGGCGTCGTATAGTCGGAGACGAGATTCAAAACGTCCTGAGAGGCGTGGTACTGAAACGTGTACGACTCGTCGTAGCGCATCGGCGCGTCGAGCGCCGCGACACGGAGCGCCCGCCGGCGAGCATCACCCCGCCGAGCGCAACGAGTTTCCAGCGCTCGCCGGGTCCGGCCAGCCTCGCCGCGCCTTCCCCGATCTCTCGCCCACAGGCATACGCATCTTCCAGCGCTAAACCAAGGAACACCAGCACCGTGCCACGCTCGCGGTAGGCGAACCATCCCAGGCCCGCCGCCGTTACCGCGGAGAACAGCGAGCCCAACTGCAGCTTTGTCACCAGGTCGAGGCGCATCGGCGTGGTCGAGTCATCGTGATCCACCAGGATCAGAGCACCCTGCACCGTTTCGGCGGGCAGCAAGAAGATCGCAAAACACCCGCCCGCGACCACAGCCGCGAACAGCAAGAGAACAACGAAAAGTGACCGAACCCCGATGCTTGGTGAAGACAAGATGCTTGGTGAGGACAAGATGCTTAGCAAGGCCAAGAGGCTCGCTGAGAGCGAGATCCTTGGTGAGGACAACCGATTTTAACGAATCGACCACGTTCGGGTTCGACTCCATTCCGGTTCGACCGTGTTCCAGCTCCACTAGGTTCGGGTCCGACGGCGTTCCGGTTCGGCTGAGTTCGGGTTCGGCCGCGTTCCGGCGCAAGAGCCAGCAGTGGCCCCGCCATCTCTCTTCCCGCCGCGCAGACCCGGCCTCGGGCCAGACCCCTCGTACTGTTGTACATGCACTGTAGTACACGCGGCGCAGGCAGGCGATCGATGAGCAGCGCCTGGAGGCGATCCCCTGGGCGGCAGTGCTGCGAGGGGCGCCTGGGGGCTGGCTCTTATGAGAGCAGCTAGAAGTTGCTGAGTTATCTAGTATGAGCCCGCAAGCGGCACGGCTACTTTCTTCCCGCCCCGGCGATAGATCAACTCGAAGGGTCCCGCAAACCCTTTGTCCTTGATGGGAAAGTAGAGGTACCCCGCCACCGCTTGGTTGGCCTCTCCCTCGGGAAGACCCAAGCGATCGAGTTCCTCATACATCAGGTCGCGATCTTTCGGATCCCAGTACCGGCCATTGCTGATGGACCCGCCGTCGTGGCTTTCCTGATAGACCTGCGCTCGGCTGCCCTGAGTGTTGGGAGGGCGGCCCCGTATTCTCACGCCGATGGTATAGTCACGGTGCTGCTCGCTTCGCATGCCCGGCTCGGGAGGAGCGGTTTTCACGAGAAAGTTGCTCATCGCCCAGGGATGCTCGGGCTTCAGCGACTTGCCAGCGGCCCGCAGCCGAAAACGCCCGCGTTTCAACCTCACCGTCTGACCTTCCGAGGGATAGATGCCGACTTCAACCACGTAATACTGCCCGGCCAGTGGCGTGAAGAAGTTTGTCTTCACGACGTTCCTCGGAATCATCTCGGCGCCGGCTTCTGCCTTCTCGATGCTGGCGTGACTCTCGTACTCGGTCACGGCCTTGCGGACCAGAAGAGGAAACCCGTCCGCTGCCCGCAATCCCGCTGTCGTGCTGAGGGTGAGTCCCAACGCAAGCATTCCTGAGAAGAGTTTCATCGGCGTCCTCGGAGTTGGCATCACAGGGGCCAGATGGAATACGAATTGATTTAACCCAGAATTTCCATTTTGGCCTGATGCGTCCACAGTATACACCCGCGCTGCCCCAATACCGTGTCTGATGGGTATTTACTTGACTCAGGTGACCCCAAGATGTAGGATCTTGGGCGATGGAAGATTATCCCCGGAATTTGGCCGAGTTCGAGGCGCGTTTCGCTAGCGAGCAAGCCTGTCGGGAGTATCTGTGTCAACTCCGCTGGCCGGAGGGTTTTCGTTGTCCGCGATGCGGGCATGACAAAACCTGGGCGGTGCGCACGGTGCTGCTGCAGTGTGCAAGCTGCGGGCATCAAGCTTCGGCGACAGCAGGCACAATCTTTCAAGACACCCGCAAGCCGCTCCAGAGTTGGTTTCGAGCAATGTGGTGGCTCACCAGCCAGAAGAACGGGGCGAGTGCATTGGGATTGCAGCGGGTGTTGGGCCTGGGCAGCTACAAGACGGCCTGGACTTGGTTGCACAAGCTTCGGCGCGCTATGGTGCGGCCCGGACGTGATCGCCTCAGCGGGCGCGTTGAGGTTGACGAGACTTACTTAGGAGCCCTGGAGGAGGGCGTGCGGGGCCGCCAAACCGACGCGAAAGCGCTGATTGTAGTAGCGGCCGAGGAAGATGGCGCCGGCATCGGACGAGTTCGGATGCGCACGATTCCGAACGCCTCTGGGGACAGCTTGATGGCCTTCGTCGGCGAGTCGGTCGAACCCGGCAGCGTGGTCCACACGGACGGCTGGCTGGGATACGAGCCACTCGAAAGCGACGGCTATCGCCACGAGGTGAGCTACCTGGACGGGCAACCGGCACGAGCCTCTCAACTGCTCCCCCGCGTGCATCGCGTGGTGTCGTTACTGAAGCGTTGGATACTGGGTACGCATCAAGGAGCCGTCAGCCACGAGCATCTCGACTACTACCTCGACGAATTCACCTTCCGCTTCAACCGCCGCAAGTCCAGAAGCCGAGGCAAGCTCTTCTACCGCCTGGTTCAGCAGGCCGTCGCCGTCCAACCGGCGCCCTACAAGTCGCTGGTCGGAGGCACCGCAACACGCGCTACGGACAACCACAACATGTAGGGGCCATTTCAAAATACCTGAGTCAAGTGAATACCCATCCCGTGTCTTTTCGTACTGAACGCTGCACCTCACCTCCGCCGGGTCCAAGCTCTAAAAGAAGCACACCAAGAAGGCCGGCAGCCGTCGCCTCTGCCGGAGATGTAACAAACACCGCCAAGAAAAGGCGGAAGCCTCTCAGCCAGCCGCGGCGAAGGCCTCTCAACCCGGAAACTTCCGGCCCATCAAACCACCCCTCCAACGAACGCCGACACGCTCGCACTTCATGGATCACTAGCCGACGGCACTCGAATGCAATATTGTCGTGGACAGCCGACCAGCCTCACTAAAAGAACGCTTTCAGCAGAGACTCCAACTTCTTCCAGAGCTGATGTATGGAAGCAACCTCGGAAAGCAAGGCTCTCGATCGAGCGACTAGCGTCATGATGACGGATCGCGTGGACCTCTCATTTGTCGGCAAGTTAGCCTGCTTGGCGATCTCTCCGACTAGTTCAGCGGCCTCTTGCCGTTCCGTTTCTTCTTGGAAGTCTCTACTGGATTCTATGGCACGTACAAGCTCCCGGATCGCGCGGGCAACATCCTGATTGCCTGACTCCTCAAGCGTCGTAACGTTCGCCTTAATGCTGCCGACAATCGTTCCGAGGTTCAGATTTCCAACACTGCTATCTTGAATCGTAATGTGTGACGGTGTTGGTGGGGAAACTCCCAAACCGGTCTTCATTTCGATCTCAAACGTCGACAAGGCCAAGCGTACCTCTGACTTTATCCGAGCTATGTCCTGAGACAGCGGTGCCTCCGAGGACGGCACTTTCACTCCTGATCGCCTAGCAATCAGCTGGACCGCCCCACGCTCTTGAGCATCTATGAAGCTGAAGATAGTTTCCTGAAGTTGGCGCAGGGGGTCAGTGGAAGCAAGCACGGGATCATTGCCGGCGGTCTTGCGTCGCCAGTCAATCATCTCCATGGCGATCTTCTCGATGCTCCCCATCACGATGTCCGCGATCTCGCGGCTGGCTGTGCCGGAACTACTTACGCCATCGGCCCCAAGTAAGCTCCGACCGCGCAACTCTTCGATCTTTCGGGCGACCTCGGCGTCGCGCGCGTCCACCTCCTCTTGCACAAACGCCGAAAACCGCAGCCTCTCCCACGTGAGTAGATCATCTGGATTGTTCTGCTTGTCTTGCACCAGCTTCTCGCCTCCCCCGGCGATCTTTCGCCGTGCATCTGTCAAGGTCACCGAAACTTGTGATTCGCTAACGCCGTCCCATGCTGTCGAAGAAACTCAGCACCTTATTCGGCGTGAACGGCGACGCAACCAGGCCGGCGCGGACCTCTCGCACGAGCTCGTCGCTGCAGGGCTCCTTTGGCAGAATCCGGCCAGCCTGTTGCTGCTGTTCGATGCTCGAGGCTTTCACAATCCGGGCATCGGCATAGTTCACTACCGAGGGATGCCGAACAAACGGATGGTCGCCTTGCATCAGCGTCACGGTTTGGTCGGCGTCGCGGCGGAGAGTCGTAACGTTTACGATGATGCAATCGCCAGCCGGACTCTCTCCAGGTTCGGTCGTGACGATCCACAGGTGAGGCGTGGGTCCAAAGCCGGGGGCGGGTATGAGGAACGCGTCCCCGCACCGCATCAGACAAGCAGGTGCGCGGCTTCCAGACTTTCGAGCTCTTGCTCGATTACCGCGGTCTCTTCTTCGCTCTTACCGCCTGCTCTGAGAATGGCGCCGTAGCTGATGGGCAAGGCGCTTCCGCTGGGATCGGTCCATTCGGGAAGCGTGTGGAGGTGATCAACCAGCTTCCAGCGCTCCAGGTGACCGAACCGTCTGAAGATCTCGTCGATGAGTTCCTCTTCGGCCTTTGAGAGCTCGTCTTTGGGCGGGTCCTCGACGAGCAGGCGAACTTTGTAGCTCTCCGGCGGAGAAATGAGTTTGGACCACGGACCGTCGCCCCCGGGCCCGCTGCCTTCGTTGATGAGGTTGAGCGTCTGGCTCAAGACCGGCCCGCGATCCATGGAGACATAACAATCGGTCGATATCGGCCGTCCCCATCGCAGGAGCGCTTCCCGGTCCGCGAGATAGAGCAGCTTGATGAGCTTCATGTAGCTCATCTGGCCACCCCGAAGACGAAGGACTCGAGCCGCTGCCTGGGCCACTTTCGCCTCGTTGAAGCGCAGCCTCACGACCTCATGGTACGCCGATCCCCGCGTGGCCGCAATAGGCCGGTGCGCCCGACGTGTCGCTCAATCAACCCTCTCTCACCCGCGGCCTCTCCAAGTCCCATCATGTTCACAGACATGTGAAAATGATCGAGGCTGGCCGGCTGACCCTGGCCCGCACCTTGCCGGACGGTCCTTACATTTTCTTGCAGTAGTGCAGCACCCCGTCGTGCACCACCTTCTTCGGATCGGGCATCCCGCGGCCAGCCAGCAAGCGGCCCAGCGCAACCAGCAAAACAAAAAAATACCAAACACACCCAATCTCGCCGAAACCAAGCCAAATCAGCACTTTACAACGCAGTCCCGATCCCGCCCCCAGCAGCTTCACCGAGATTCCAGGGCACGGCATCGCGCCCGAGCAGCGCCCCCCAAACCCGAGCCGGCCCCGGCAAAGGTGGAAGCAACCAGCCGCCGCCTGGCGTCAACGCCCGCGAGTGTCCTGTGTCAGAGGACAATCGAGCCAGCCGGGCGGATCGGAAGGCTCGTGCCCGGTCGGCGGACGCGCGGCGACTGCCATCGCAAGGCCTTATCTTGTGCGATCGCGAGCGTCCAAGATTTTACCAGCCTTTAACAATGATGAAGCCGGGTTGGTGTTAATACTGATAGGAGTGGTTAGAAAAACGAAACGCTTTCACCTCGTTGATCTGACGGTTGTTCTCACCCTGGGATTCTTGTTGCCGGTCGCGGCGGGAGTCGCGCAAAATCGGGGGCCGATGCCGCTCGGGCCAGGCGACCGGTTCCCCGAGATCGATGTCCACGACGCCAGCGGCAAGAAGTTCAGCACCAGGAGCCTCAAGGGCAAGTACACTGTCATCGTCAACGGTTGCCTGACTTGACCGCCTTTCATCCGTAACGTCCCCAGGTTGGAGACGATTTATCGAGATTATTCGCCCAAGGGCGTCCAGTTCCTCTATCTCTATAAGGCGCTGGCGCATCCGGAACTCAACGGCTACATCAATCCGGTGACGCTCGAAGAGCGCCTGATGCACATTGAGGAAGCCAAGCGGACCCTGGGATCGGAGATTCCATGGATCGCCGACACGATGACGAACGATCTCAAGCACGCCCTCGGCAACCGGCCGAATTCCGAGGTTCTGCTCGATCCCGAGAGCCGAGTGCTGCGCGTGCGCGCCTGGAGTGATCCGGCGCAACTGCGGCGGGACCTGGAGGAATACATCGGCCCCGTGGAGAAACCAACCCAGGTTTCGGATCTCAACATGAAGATCAAGCCGCCGCCCCGGCATGCTCCAACCGGAGTGGTTCCGCGCATCGACAAGCCCGGCTTCTACCGCGTGCTCGTCACGAAGCCCCGGCTAGAGAAGACAACCAAGCCCTTCTACACGAAGCTGCGCGCGGAAGCCGGGCAGAGGCTGCGGCGTAACGGTGAGGGCAAGCTCTACCTGGCTTTCCTGCTCGACCCGCTCTATGGCGTGCATTGGAACAACCTGGCGCCGGCGATGGACGTGGAATTGTTCCCGCCCGACGGCGTCGAGATTACTCCGGCCAAGCTGACCGGACCCGAGGTGAAAGAGGACGCCGACGCCGATCCGCGCGAGTTTCTGGTGGACGTGAAGCTCAACGGCTCGCGCGAGCCAATCGGCTTGAAATTCCGGTACTTCGCTTGCACGGACAAGTGGTGCAAGCCCGTGACGCAGGAGTATTGGATCACCTGGGATGTAGACCGCGATGCCGGGCGGGTGATTTCACGCCGCATGGACTTTAGCCGGGCCGGCCCGCCGCGGGGGCGCGGCCCCAGAGGAGACCGGAGAGGAGAGCGGAGAGGAGGCTGGAGAGGAGACAGGGGCGGAGGCCCGAGAGGAGACTGGGGAGGAGGCCGCGGAGGCGGACCCGGCGGTTTTGGCGATCCCCAGCAGTTGATCGAGCGTCTTCTGGCGGGAGACACCGACGGCGATGACCGCCTGACTCGGGAGGAGCTTCCCGAGCGGATGCGGCAGCGCTTCGAGCGCATGGACGAGAATGGCGACGGCTATGTCGAACCGTCGGAAATCGAAGCGATGATGCAGCGCGGTTTCAGGCGCGGAGGGCCGCGCGGAGGCCCCGGTGCTTGGATGCGCCGAGATGCCGATGGCGACGGCCGGCTCAGCCAAGAAGAGCTTCCGCCGCGGTTGCGGCAGCGCTTCGAAGAACTCGATACCGACGGCGACGGCTTCTTGGACCAGCAGGAACTCGCCGCGATGCGCCCGCGCATGGGCGGCCCCCGGGGCTCTGGAAGCAGGCGCCCTGGAGGCGATGATCCCGAGGCCGGTGATCCTGAGGGCAGGTGACCGGTTTGCAACCATGATGCTCGCCGACGCCAATCACGACGGCAAGCTCAGCCGCGAAGAGGCTCCGCCCCCGCTCAGCGAGCGCTTCGGCGAGCTGGACGCCGACGGCTTGCTGACCCCAGACGAAGTCCGCGGCTTTTCCCACCCCCGCCACCGCCTCTCGCCCAAGAAACCCCACGCAACGAATTTCACCAAACAGGCATACCAAACGAACCCAATTCCCACCGCCAGCGACAACGCAATCGCCCCCGCCACCGGTCGCCCGCCACCGCCCGTCACCCCAAAAACCCACCCAGTCAAATCCGCCAAACCAGTATACCAAACAGACCCAATTCCCAAAACCCAATCCAGATCCACATCTTACGGCCACCTGCCCCGGACCGAATCGCGGATCTCCCCCGCGGCCGCGGCAATCGAAAACCACCCGTAGCGCGAATCTCGGTTTTGAGATCCGCGGCTTTTCCCACCCCTATAAACCATGAATTCCCCCGCACCCGCCACCCGGCGTTAAGCCCCCGTCCCAACAACCGAGTCACAACAATCCAACTCCGCCAAATCAACAACATAGACCAAAAACACCCCAAAACACTTGACACCGCGTGCTAGCCTATACCCGTAACGATCGGAAAGGATAGATCATCGCGATCCCCCGACCGTTTCCTGGCCAGGACAGAAAGCTCGCCCCGCGGTTCATCGCCTCCTCGAATCAAAGAGGAGAGGGTGACCGCAAAGGCGGGTCTTCGGACGGCTCTCGAAAGTGGACATCCACCGCGAAGGGCTACGAGCGCAGTCGTGTACCATCGCCGCGCAGGACTACTGCACGGCAAGACCGCGCGAGAGAACCCTTCGCCCGGAACCGCCTGCAACTTCCGGCTGGGGCGGCTCGCCGGGATCACATAGCCGGAACGAGAGGCGCCTCTCACTTTTTTAGAATTTTTTGAATTCAAAAAAGAAGCACCACGAAGAACGAAACTAGCAAGCCCAGCCGGCCCCTCAACCCGCCCGCGGCCACCAAATATCCGAAAAACCTGGCAAATTCGGACAAAACTACCCTCCAAGCCGGGCATCACTTGCGCTTGAAGAACATCAAATGTTGTGAGGGCAGCCGGTCGTATTCGCCCGCGCTAGGCCGAATCGTCGCGCCCTCCCTCCTGCACGGCAAGTCGCTGCTCCCCGGCGCAGTCTCGACGAATGGTCGGCGCGCGCTTATGATGAGTCGTATGGTGGGCTCTCAAGTGTCGCGGGCGGCTACGGAACCGGTGATTACGAGGAAGTACGGTGGCTAAGTCCGGAGCAAGGGGCGGCAGGCCGCTCTCGAAGGGCCCCTCGAAAACATCGTCCCCCGGGAAACTGGGCCAGTTCGAGGCCCGCGGGGCCTTGCAGCTCGACCGGCTGATCCACGAGCAGGCGAGGTTGGCGATCGTGAGTGCTCTGGCCGCCAACCAGGCGCTGGCGTTTCGTGAACTCAAGGAGCTGTTGCGGCTGAGCGATGGCAATCTCAGCGTTCACTGCCGCAAACTGGAAGAGGCGGGCTATATCGACTGCGACAAAACCTTTGAACGCCGGGTGCCGAAGACTACCTATCGGCTGACCGAGAAAGGCCGCCAAGCACTAAAACACTATCTGTCGCACATGGAGGCGCTGATCGAGGCCACCCGCTAGAGAGCAGGGGCGGGCGACGAGCGTTCGGGAAGCAGCGCAGGGCAGCGCTATTGGGTGAAGAAGTCCTTGACCTTTTCGAACACACCCTTTTCCGTCGGCTGGTTATCGGCCGGAAGCAGGTCCATCAGATCCTCGAAGAGTCGTTTCTGCTCCCTGGTCAGTTTCGTGGGGGTCGCCACGCGGAGGTGAACGATCAGATCGCCGCGGCGTCCGCTGTTGACGAAGGGAACCCCTTTGTGGCGCAATCGCAAACGTGCCCCGGTTTGGGTTCCGGGAGGCACTTTGACCGATTCGGAGCTATCGAGCGTCGGCACCTCGATCTCGGCGCCGAGGGCGGCCTGCGCGATGTTGACCGGGATTTCGCAGTGCAGGTCGTTTCCTTCCCGCTGGAAGATGGGGTGTTCCCGGACCCCAAGAAGCACGTAGAGATCTCCGGGAGGTCCTCCGTGCGAGCCGGCCTGGCCTTCGTTGCTTAGGCGAAGCCGCGTGCCGGTGTCGATGCCTGGGGGGATGCTGACTTTGAGCTTGCGCTGCTTGCGAAGCTGGCCTTCGCCGTGGCAGTGTTTGCAGGGCTGGTCGACGACCCGTCCTTCGCCGCGGCACGCCGAGCAGGTGCGGCCCACGGAGAAGAAACCCTGCTGGTAGTAGACCTGCCCGCGTCCCCCGCAATGAGGACAGCTCTGCGGGCTGGATCCGGGCGCGGCGCCGCTGCCTTCGCAATCGTCGCAGTTTTCCGAGCGCGGGAACTGGATTTCGGTGCTGAGCCCAAAAACCGCGTCCTCGAAATCTATCTCTAGGTCATATTGAAGATCGGCGCCACGTTGCCGGCGATTGCGGCCTCGTCCCCGTCCGCCTCCCAGGCCGAAAAAATCGCCGAGGATATCGCTAAAATCTCCGAACTGCGAAGGGTCGAAACCAGCGGGGCCGCCGGCGCCGGCCAGGCCATCGTGGCCGAAGGTATCGTAGCGGCTCCTCTTGTTGGAATCGCTGAGAACACTATAGGCTTCGGCGGCGAGTTTGAATTTCTCCTCCGCTTCGGGGTTGCCGGGATTCTTGTCGGGATGATACTTCACCGCCATCTTGCGGTAGGCGCTCTTGAGCGCCTGCTCGGTCACCGCGCGATCCACTCCCAACACTTCGTAATAGTCTGGTTTTGACACGATATCTGCTATGGACGCCGGGGGGCTGGCAGCCCTCCGGCGTCGCTTATGACGGTTCCAGCTCAGCGGAGGCGGCTACTCCTTTACGGCAACTTTGACCAGCGCGGGACGAAGCAAGCGGTCTTTGAAACGGTATCCGCGCTGAAGGATTTCCAGAATATCCTGATCTTGGTCGTCTTGCTCCACCGGGGCCCGGTCGACCGCATGATGGATGTGGGGGTCGAATTTTCCTGTCTCTTCGACGGGCGACAACCCGGCGCGCGACAAGATATCAAACAGCGCTTTATGAACCAAGCCGAGTCCCTTGCGGACTTCTTCGTCTAATCCAGGAGTTTCCAGCGCCCGCTCGAAGTCGTCCACCACGGGCAGAAGCGAACGGATCGTTTCCATGGCCGCGTAGTTGGCGCTTTCTTCCTTCTCCCGAACGAGGCGTTTGCGGGAGTTCTCGAACTCCGCCTGCGCCCGCTGAAAGCGATCGAGCAGGTCGGTTTTTTCGGCCCTGAGTTGCTCGAGTTCGGCGGTCAAGGCGGCGAGATCATCGGGGGTCTCGCCGGACATCTCGCCGGCCGCGCCGCCCGGGGCATCGGGAGCAGCTGGGGCGCCAGGAGCGGCTGGGCTAGCGGCGGAGTCCTGCTGGACTGCTTCCGCTTCGGTTGCCGATGGTTCCGCCACCTCGGCCGCTGTGCTGGCGTCTTTCCTGCTTGCGTCCATATGCTCTGATTCCACCGGCCGAATTCCTCATTCTAACAGAATCGATATCCCCTTCAGAGGGGCGCTAAGTAGTTATTAACAAAAGTATTACGAAAGATAAAGATCCGAGTCCGATAGGGGCCCTTGGGGCGCTGATGCGGCTACTGGCTGGCGCGCACGCGCCGCGAAAACGCTTCATAGGCGCCGGGAGACTTCGCGTTCCACCAAGCGATGAAGGAGGTTGCCACCGTCTCGAGGTTCTCAAAACTGGCCGGGTCCTTTGCCCGCTCGCGGTAGAGCGGCAACACGTCGCGAAGACGCTCCCAGACGAAGAGAAGCTCCCGGCCGCTTTGGAAAAAGAGTTGCTCATCCAGGATGCCGCCCGTGACAAACGACGCAGTCATTTCCCAGTAGCTGACCACCATTCGAAAGTTGGCGTTGGTCTCCGAGCCCAGGGGGCAGAGGCGGTCCAATTCCTCGAGGCTTCCCGCGTGAAAGGATTTCGCGAACCACTCGCGCGCCTTGCGGAGCTTCTCTTCGCGCCGCAGATCGTACAAACGAAGAATCAGGTTGACATCATCGTAGGTGCCGCAAGTTTTCATAGATACACTCCCATCCACGACTGGCGAGCGGCCGGGCCGCTCGCACCGCCCAAAGGGCTGGAATGACAAGACCCGCGGGACCGAAGCCCCAGCGCCCCGGCGCGATACCCAGCAGTCGCCAACAATGATTCTATCGTTCGGGGGCATGGTATTCAAATAGGCGCACTCCGGCTGGGCTTCCGCCACGGGCTGCCAGAGCGCTGCGATAATCGCGAGTACGGGATCGCGAGTACGGCAGTCTCGCCTGGAACGCGCGCGGGGGGATCGTTGAGCAGCGCTTGAAGGCGATTGCGTGGGCATGGTGCTGCGAGGGGTGTCAGGAGCAGGTCTCTTAGAGAGCGCTCTCGTTCCTTGACGACCACTCCGTCCGGCGCCCCCGAACAGCAGTGCGAAGAGAGTTGCATCGCAGCCGTGGCTCGGCTACTCTATCGGTGTCGGGATGGCCAAAAAGAAAATCCTGGCTGAAGACCATGGCGAGGAAAAGTCGCTTAACACAACACTGGAGGAACGATGAACTGCAAAGGATTACCCAGCCATTCCGAACTAAAAGCCGCTCTTGCCGCCGCTGTCGGCAGTCCGCCAAGTGGAAACGGGGGCTTTAATCTGCACATGTGGGCCACGATCGTCGAGAGGGACGGGATCGTCTGCGGGGTTGCCTTCAGCGGGAATCATAGGGGCGACCAGTGGCCGGGAAGCCGCGTGATTTCCGCACAAAAGGCCAATACGGCCAATGCCTTCAGTTTGCCTGGCTTGGCTCTCTCCACCGCCAATCTGTGGGCCCCGGTGCAACCGGGAGGAAGTCTCTTCGGCCTGCAGCACAGCAATCCGGTTGACACCCAGGTTGCCTACGGGGGCGACTCCGAACATTATGGACAGGACAACGACCCGATGTGCGGGAAGAAAATCGGCGGGGTGAATGTCTTCGGCGGCGGACTGGCGCTGTACAACAGCGAAGGCGAACTCGTGGGAGCCATAGGCGTCAGCGGCGATAGCTCGTGTGCCGACCACAACATCGCCTGGCGGACACGCCATGGTCTTGGCCTGGATCACGTCCCCGCGGGTATCAGCGGTGACGCGGCGAGGCCTGATAATATCGTCTTCGACCTCACGGACGATGCCGGAGGCAATCCCGAGTCCGCGGGCGGATTTGGTCATCCGCACTCTATTGCCGCGAACGCGGACAACGAGAGCGCGATCGCCGGGTCTCTGCCGTCGATACCGTAGTTGTGTAAGAAAACTAGAGACAGGCTAGGCGCCTTCGATGGCCGCTCGAGGGCCCTGCTAGGTCGTTTGCTTGGCGGGCCGGAGCGGGAATGGCCCGCCGGTTGGCCCAGTATATTCGTATCTGGGCGTTCGCATCTGGGTGTTCGTATCCTGGCATTCGTAACCAGGTTACCGCGGGCGGTTGGGCCTGAGGGTGGCTGGCCGGTAGACGTTGTTGTGAGAGAGTCGCTTAGCTGATTTGTGGTCTCGTGAGCCGGGTCCGGGGGGCAGTGCGCGGGCTTGAGGTGGTGCGGCGCACCCGCCGCTAGCACGCGGTTGACGCCGGTATTTTTCTCGTTCTTTTGCGGTTCTTCGACCCGCGACTCCCGGCCCTGTTCTTCTTCCGCCCGATCTCGGTCGTCGTTTAAGGGTTCCTTGGTCGGTTTGACGAAGCCCTACTGATACTCAATAGCGCGCACAACCCCTGCCACGCGACTACCGGCCTCTTGACTTGGTTCGTACTCTACTACGATGGGCTCCGAGCCCTGTGCGCCGCATTGGAAGTCGAGTGACGCCTTCGCGCCTCGTACGATCACGTTGTCAGGATCAATGATCGCGAGCACGAGGCGTTTGTCTGCTGTCTGAATGTGCATGTTGGCCGTTTGGCTGAGGCACTCAAAAACCTCCAAAGTTCCCTCGGCCCGCAGCCAGTTCGGGTTGAACTCTTCCTTCCACTGGGGCGGCGGGTCAACCTCCGTCACTTTAGGATGCGCGGCCCTCTTGAGTTTCGGAGTTCCGTCCACGCGATCCTCCGCCACGAAAGCAGGCTCGGGGGCGGCGACTGCTTCGCGCGACTGGCCTGCCCGGGCTTGATATTGCAGTGCCTTGACCCGGTTTTCCAACAGCAAAATGTCGTTCGGATCCTTCGCGTACCGTCGAGCTTTCTCGACCGCCTTGAGCGCGTCTTCCGTCCTTCCGATCCGGCTGTACGCATAAGCCATCGCATCGAACAAGCGAAACGCCTTCTCCTCTTGCACACGGCGAACCAGGCCCATATGACGCAGAGCCTGAATGTAGTTATCCCCTCGCAGATAGAGAAACGCCACGCGGTAATGGCTGTCCCGATCATCGGGCTGCAGCAATAGGGCTTTCTCCAGCACCTCGATCATCTCCGATGGCTTCGCGCCCGCTTGCCGGAGAAAGTAGACGTAGTCTCGGTGAGTCTGTACGCTCTTGGATCCGAGTTCGACGGCTCGGCCGAGGTGTTGCCGCGCTTGGTCTTCATGGCGCGCCCGCCAGGCCAGGTATCCGAGACCCTCGTAGACCTCCGGGCTCCGCGGATGCTTTTCTCCCAGTGCCGCATACTTCGCGCGGGCCTCCTCTTGCTTGTTGCGTGTGACGCTGAGAAGATCAGCAAGCACAAGCCCCGCTTCCAATTCGCCGGCCGGCTCGACCTGGGGGTCTTCCGCTCCCTTCTGGAGTTTGATATCGAAGAGCGCCGCAAAGAGGCGTCCCTCACGAATGTAGTTGCGGAGGTCGCGGTAGACCTCGTCGAGGGTCTTGCCGTAGAGCCGCTGGAAAGCCACCGCTTCCGACTCCCCGCCCACAACCGCGTTGATTAGGTTGCCAAGAGAGTTCAGCTTTTGGTACTTCGGCTCCAGAGTGAGCATGTGAGTCAAGGCCCAACTCTGGCCATAGAACATGCCCGCATGTTTCTTCTTGTTGTAGTGCTCCGAGTCATGACCCACGCTGAACAGCGTCTCGAGATCCATCCAACTCTTGTTTCGGAGAAGCCGATACCGCCCTGTGTTGACATCGCCCACTCGGACCTGCTTCCCGACGGGAGTCAGCGTCTCGTAGAGTTGCGCCAACCCCTCCCTCATCCACAGCGAGTATTTCTTGCCGCTGTGACGCTGAATCAGGTGCATGTATTCATGAACCGCCGCTGGGTATTCGGTCGACGAGAGGCCGCTCATAACGATGTAGTCGCGCGCCCTGCTCGAGGTGTAAAACGCGACGGCAACCTCGTTCGGGCTATAAGGTTTGTACTCCTTCTTGGAGCGAAAACCGATGATGCGGACCGGCTGATCTGAAAACTCCTTGGCCCCCGGTACGTCCAGAAAAAATTGCCGAATTCCTTCGAAGTGTTGGATCGTTTTCCGGCCGCGCTTCTCTCCGGCGGTCGTGTACAGCTCGAAATTCGCCGAGGTGATCCTGATCCACTCGTTCTTCGCAGCCGCCGAGCCCGCGGAAAGGATCGCGATGAAGGCGATGAGTAACGTTCCGCGAACCGGCGTTCGACCCATTTCGCTCCTCTCAGACAAATTCGGGGAGCGGCTGACGCGAGCACAGCGAAAGAAGACCCGCCGGGCCAAAACGAAAATCCTGGCTAGAGGGAACTTCCGAAGCGGAGCACTTACACTATTTGGGTCCACGACAGATCTGAGCGGTAATCTCGTCCGTTCCGATAAAACGCCAGCGGATCGAGGAGAGAATGAGTTGATACTGCGTGCCTCCGTGGTTGAATAGCAGATGGCGCGGCGTGTCCGGAGGCCGTCTCAGGTCCCCCTGCCAACTGTTGCCCGACGAAATGAGACTCCTATGTGCTTCAAAATCACCATCGCTGAGTTCACCATCCTCCGACCAAGCATCTGGCCGGCCGACGGAGACGAAGACGGGCGCCCATTTCCTATGCACGTCGCCCACTCGAACAAACACTTCTTTCTCAAACTCAGGCGCCCTGAGCTTAGTAATCGTCCGCTGGCGCAGCGTCAGAGGTTCGACCGGATAGTGGCAGGGTGCCGGTTGCTGAGCCAAGGCCCGCGCATCCGGCCACATCGGCACTGTCGCTACAGCCGAGATCATCGGCATCATGAGCACGATCGCGCGAGCCCAGCCACTTCTCATCATGGAGACTCCGTCACCTCCAAAACAAGATTTTTTGCAAGCTCCGTCAGCATCGATTCGTCCGGGACGACAATGTATTTCGTCCCGGCGACCGAGCCATCGAGGCGTCTCAGAATGGCTACTACCTGCAGCGGGTAGGAATCCGGCCGAATCCGGACATAGTAGGAGCCATTATCCACGGTTTTGCCCGAGGAATCGCCTGAAGCGAAGAAAACGTCAACTCCACCGGACGACCCCAACCCTGGCAAGGTGACCGTTCCGAAAAAGCGTTTGGTGTCCAGATCTTCGAGCTGCTGATAAACGGGCGACCACACCATCACAAAACCGAGGACGATCAGCAGGATCGATGGCGACCGGGTCGTCACCTTTCCGACAAACGGAAGTTGCAACTCGATGACCGCGGTTTGCGGCGACGTCCATTGTTTGTAGAGCAAGGAGATCCCCGCGATGCAGAAGATGAAGCCAACAATGACACAGGTGAGAAGAAGGAAACCTTCCACGTCGAAATCCCCCAGACCCACCATCCCGAGGGCTAGACCCGGCGCGAATAGCTGTGTCGCAATACTAGTTTTACGAGACATGTCTCACCTCGCCTTAGCCAGGACTTCCATTTTGGCCTGGCACGGTAACAGTATATACTCGCGCCGCCCCGAATACCAGGTCCTTTCGCGCTAAACCCCGCACATTACCTCCGCCGGTGGCCACCGGGGCTCGTCCATCCCCGCACAGGCGGCGATGGAGCGAGCCGAACGACGCTCCGGTCGCCCGTAACCCGGCACTCGGGCCGCGGCCATCGCGAAGGCCAAGGCGAGTTTCTGGTCGCGCAACGGCGATGCCACAGTCACCCTGGTTTTCGAACAAGAGCTGGCGTGAACCGAGACCGGCGCAACCACAAAGCCGAGCAGAAGGCTGTCACCACGTGGACGACTCGCGCCCGATCTCCGCTTTACGAGCCTACTACCCCGAGATCTCTCGCAATTTTTGCGAAGCCGTGGTCTCGACAAAACGGCCCCAGCCGGTGAGCTAACACCGGCTGGGGCCTAACCAGCCACACGAGGGCGGCTCGTATGGACGGCTCAAACCATCGTAGCAAGGCCCTTCCTTCGATCGCATTCCCGGCGGGTTTACGCCTCTGCCGCGGGCCTTGTGTGACTCCCATTCCTGCGGGAAAAAGCGCTACACACGATGAACGCTCAACGGAAGTTCAGAGCATTCTTCTATGATGGTTCTTCGGAAGGGGGCGGGTTGGGGTGAGCTTGCAATCACTTATTGGCCACGTCAGCGACGAAGACGATTTGGCGCTGTCGGGGGTTTGGGTCGAGTTTGAGAGTGCGGGCGTGCCGGTTGGCTGTCGTTCGCGGGCCAGTGGCGCAGTGTATGCCTCTCTCGATGCCGGCGAGTATACGGTTCATCTTTCCAGGACGGGCTATGGCGCGAAGCGTGTCCGGATTACGGTGCCGGGGGATGGGCCCTATCGTTTTCGGCTGCTTTCGGATCGTTTGCTGGGCTATGCCTGGCCGAAATGGGTTCGGGCCGGAGAGATGGCTGAGTTCCGGGTCCATAGCCCGGAGGCCTACAAACTGGGCCTCTATCGCTACGGATACGAGAAGGAATTTATCCGCAATTTGGGCTGGTTTGACGATCATGGTCCGCGCGCCACCGTGCAGCTGCTGCCCGACGGCGATTTCTCGGCTTCGGGCGTGGCCTGGAACCGCACCGGTTACGGCAGCCGCTGGCATCAGCAACAGATCACCGCGCCGGAGCGATCGGGCCTCTATTATTTTCACGCCAAGACGGCCTCGGGCGAGTTTTTCTCCTTTCCGTGGATTGTCGAGCCCGCCCGTCCGGCGGCCAAGACCGCCGTACTCACCTCGAACATTACCTGGAACGCCTACAACAGCTTTGGCGGACGCAGCAACTATGTGAATCAAGACGGCCTGCCGGCTCGTCCGACGCTGCACGCGCGCCAGGATCTGCGGCGCTTCACCGAGCCGGGTGCCTGGCCCTATGAAACGACATCGGCTCCGCTTTCGTTTGACCGGCCCGAAGTGGATGCCTCGGTTGGGGAAGAGGCGCAGGTGATGGATCCGATCGAGGGGCGCTTGGACGCAGTGATGGCGCCGGGCGAGTGGCGGCTGCTGGGGTGGCTCGAGCGCGAAGGGTTCGCCTGCGATCTCTACTCGGAAACAGAGCTGCACTTCGGGAATCTGCCTCTCGAGAGCTATCGCGTCCTGGTGCTGAACACGCATCCGGAATACTGGTCGAAGGAGATGTATTTTCGGGTCAAGCGCTGGGTCTTCGACGAGGGAGGCCGGCTGATGTATCTCGGCGGCTGCGGGCTGCTCGCCGAGGTCGAGTTCCCCGATGAGTTTACCGTTGAGGCGACGATGGTCTGCCGGCAGGAAGGCCGCCGGGACCTGCGCGGGGAATCCGAAGCCGCACTGCTCGGGGTGGCGTACACGCACGCGGGTTACCAGAGTGGCGCGCCCTACCAAGTGCTTGACGGCGATCACTGGGCGTTCGAGGGGACGGGCCTGCGGAGCGGAGACCTGTTTGGACACCGGAGTTTGCATGAGCGCTGTCCGGGCGGCGCCTCGGGGCACGAACTCGATAGAATTGCGCCCGAGTCGCCGGCGGGTCTGCGTCATCTGGCCAAGGGAGAGAATGGCGGCGGGGACGGGGCCGATCTGGTGTGCTTTGAAACCCCCAGCGGGGGGGCGGTCTTCTCGGCGGGGTCGATGTGCTGGACGCTGTCGATCTTGGTGGATGACGGGGTCTCGGCTATTACGGCGAATGTTCTGAAACGCTTTCTGCGGTGAGCGCGGCTGCTAAGGCGGGGACTGGATTACGGGGACGTGTCGATCGTATAGCGGTGAAGATGACGCTTGTGGAGTTGGAAGGCCTGGTAGAGATTTTCCGTCCCGTAGCGCACGTCGGGCGTGTAGTGAAAGCTCCAGGATTCGATGTCGAGCAGCAAGGGGATTTTCTTGCCGGGCGGGGTCTTCTCCGATAGGCGGAGCAAGCTGGTGCGCTCTTGCGCTCCGGTCCACTCGCGCTGCTTGCCTTCTTGGATGTCGCCGATTTCGGTGAGCCACTCCGACTGCGCGTAGACCTTGGCGCGGTGCCAGTTGTTCTTGTCAAATGGGTCGAGGCCCTGGGGCAGGCGGACCCAGATGGTCGCTTCTTCTCCGGGTTCGAGGCGGCCGTTGCCGTTGCCGCGGCCTTCGGTCAGTTTTCGCTCGACGGATTTCCCGCCGCCCTGATTGCCTTGCTGGCGAAAGATGGGCAGAGTGAGGGTGCGTCCGTCGAGGATTTCCACCGCCGCGGGCGCGGGGATGTTCTCCGGCGCGACCAGGACATCGAGGTTGGCCGTCTCGGCGTGCCAGCCGTCGTAGCCCATTTTCACTTGCAAGCGCGTGGGCGCGAAATAGCCGTTGCCGGCGGTGAAGCGGGCGCGGATCTTGCTGGAAAGATCGATGCGCTCGCCGGGGCCGATCGAGGCGATCTCGAGAGGCGCGGAGAGAATTTCGACCGTCGGGTAGTCGCTCGTCACCGTAACGGTGACCTCCGCCATGGCTTCGCCGCGCGGATTGTAAATGGCGACGGGCAAGGCAACTTCCTTGTCGGGGGGGAGGCGGGGCTTGTCTTTGGAGGTCGCGGGCAGCAGGACCGGAGGCTGGGCGCCAGAGCCCGGACCGGCGAAACTTACTTGATGTCCGCCGCCATCGACGGTGAAGGTGAGCCGGCCGGAAGCGGAGGCGGCCAGCGGCCGGCGCCTGGTCTCGCCGGTCGCGAGGTGATGATCGATCAGCAGGTAGCTCTCACCGGGCCGGTAGAGCGGCGCGGTGGTGATGGTAATTTTTCTGCCAGCCAGCGGCGGGCCGTCCGGGGCCGAGCGGCGCGTGGTCACGCGCAGGTCTCCCTGGCGAACGTCTTCCAGATATGTGAAACCGGCTTCCCCGCCCCCGGTTTCCACCTGGTAGTCCCAGACATCGAACGAGCGGTAGGCGCTGGTGTAATTCCAGACCTCGGGCACGTTGTCGAGCGACGAGGTTTCGAAGGCGCGGCGGTGAAAGGCGAAGGCCTCGCCGATGGACGTCGCCCAGTGGCGATGATATTCATCCTGGCGAAACTCGAAATCGACCTCCGGCGCATTAGCGTAGGCGGCGCGCGTCTCTTCGTGATACTGGCTGATGTAGTCGCCGCTGGCGCGGATCAGCCGCACCATCGTGTTGGTGTGGGTGGGCACGTGATCCTTCGGGCGCCAAAGTACGCGGCGGCCCGCGTCGCCGGTGTGAAACTCGGGTCCGGGATTAAACGACGACGCGCTGCTGATCAGTGCGGGCAGCCGCGCGCTGAGATAGAGGCTCATGAATCCGCCCATGCTCAGACCGGAGGTGGCGCGATGACGGCGATCGGTGAGGGTGCGCAGGCTCGAATCGATGTGCGCGACCAGTTCCTGGAAGTAGAGGCCGAAATCGTATTGGCCACCGCCGTCGCCAAGATCCCAGGGCGATCCGCCGTAGAAACCGGTGTAATGCTCGGCTACATAGCCATCGGCCTCGACGACGATCACATCGTTGTTGGCGACGAAGCTGGCGATCTTCGGGACGGTATCTTCGCCCTGATCGTATTTTTCAAGCGTGTAGCGATCGCTATGGCCGTGAAAGTAGTAGATCACCGGGTAGCGCCGGCCGGCGGCGGCGTAGCCGGGCGGCAGGAACAGGCGGTAGTTGCGTTCGCCGCCGAAAACCGTTGAGCGGTGACGGAGGTCGTGGAAAGGCTTCTTGCCCGCTGCTGCGGGGGCGGGCGATGTTTGGGCTGAGCCCTGTAGCGGCGCCACCTGTAGCGGCAACACCTGCAACCCCGCCACCGGCAACGGCGGCAAAAGAAGAATCGCGAGAACAAGGGGCTTCACTTCGTGCACCTGGGCATGAACGGGTTCGTGCCAGTGCCCATTGTATCGCCCGCGACCACGCCAACTTCGGCGCCAACATTGTCAAGTGAACCCTCGAAGGCGGTTTTACTCTGAAGATCGTCCGAGGGATGTATCCGAGGGATGCAATGGTGTCGTGCCTCAACCGGAAATGGAGGACGCGTTCCGCCGGCAACAGCTCGTGTCCCCGGCGCCTAGGAACCATTCTTGCGGTGTCTCTCCATTTGCCCGCGGACATTGTCTAACTTAATCTGCAGCAACGACAACCCGCCAGGCGAAAGGTTGCCCGAGAAAGCGCTGTATATCCCCAGCGACTCAGTAATCATGCACAACTCGTCGAGCAGGCTCGAAGTGTCGCGCGACTCGCCGGAAAGATCGCCGGAAAGATCGCCGGAAAGATCACCGGAAAGATCACGGAACCGATTCCCGCCTAGAGAGTCTCTCAAGCGCTGTTCGATGGCTCGCAGTTGGTCACGCAACTCGGCTATGTGCAACAAACCGTAGGTAGCTCCCGCATACTGGTCGGCGGCTACCTGCTGGACAATCCTCCGGAGGCGGACCAGCGAGACGGTCAGCGTCTGCTGGAAATTTGCTGATTCTTGCAGGACCATTCTCTCGCTCCTAGAATGCTCGCGGGCTCTGGGGCGCTTGCCGCGGCCTGACACGGAGAACTTGGACCTCACGCCGCGCATCGGGACGTCCTCGGACGAGCGCGACCTCAAGATCTTCCATTTCCCCGTGAATCATTTCCCCGTTAATTCCCGGTGAATATAGGTTTCCCCGTGAATATAGGTTTCGCTGACGAGCGGAACCGACGCGCGATTCGCCGCGCGTCTGGCTTGATCGAGACTCCCGAGGATCGAAGCCAGCTTTCGCCAGGTGCTCTTCCTTCCCGGCAGACTCAGTCCCTCATCCTTCCCCGAACACCACCTCAAGTTGATCGACCAGGACCGCCAGACTCTTTAGAGCTATGGGAGTAGTGGAATGGACGAGTTCCCGGATGCTGAGTCGCCCGCGGCCGAACCCTTCGCCGTCGCACTCCGGGAGTTCCTCGGCAACCGGAGTGAACCCCAGCTTCCACGAGAAAAGTGCCCGGAACCCCGCCGCTCGCGATTCCGGATCAAGCACCCGGATCAAGTACTCTATTGAGCGGCGGCACGCGTTCCTGCTACAACAGGGAATTCAGAGGATTCCAAGAGAACGGCGATTCCGGCTGCCCCGCGGCAAACAGCACCCGGGAGACCGGCAAGGAGAGAACCACGAGCCTTCGCATTTGCGTACTAGGCAGCGGCAGCGGCGGAAACGCTGTCTTCATAGCAACCGAAAAGCGTCGTCTGCTGGTGGACGCCGGTTTCAGCTTTCGGGAGATCAGCAAACGCCTGCATGCGATCGGTGAAGAGCCCGAGAACCTTGACGGCGTGCTCGTCTCGCATGAGCATTCTGATCATGTCAAGGGCCTGTACCAAATCGCCAAGCGTCTGCGGTGCCCGATCTATATCACGCGCCGGACCGAACAAACGCTATCCTGGGACGGCATCGAGCCCAACATTGAGCCCTTCGAGGCGGGAGCGAGGCTCGTGATCGGTGATCTTGCAATCGATTCCTTCACCGTGCCTCATGACGCGGCTGATCCGGTCGCCTTTTGCTTTCACCATCAAGGAGTGAAAGCCGCGATCGTCACCGATCTGGGCTACATGCCCGACTCGGTGAAACAACACATTAAGGGCTGTGACATGCTCGTGCTGGAGTCGAATCATGACCTTGAGATGCTCAAGGTCGGCCCTTACCCCTGGTTTGTCAAGCAGAGAGTCATGAGCCGTGTCGGACATTTGTCCAACAAGGCGGTGTCGGACTTCCTGGTGGAGGATTTCGACCGCGCCTCGCGTCTGATCGTCCTGGCTCACCTCAGCGATAACAACAACCACCCTGAAGTCGCCCGCATGTTCGCCGATTCAGCGCTAAGAGAAATTGGCGCCGAGAAGATCCGCCTGGAAATCGCTCCACAGAAGACGCCCACGGAGGTATTTGAGTTTTGATTGACCGCTACACGAGAGAGAGCATGGGCCGCATCTGGTCCCTCGAGAGCAAGTACCGCCAGTGGCTGGAAGTCGAACTGGCGGCGTCGGAAGTACTGGCCGAACTTGGCGAAGTTCCCGGCGACGCCGCCCAGGCGCTGCGGCGCCACGCGGACTTCGAGGTCCGCCGCATCGAGGAAATCGAAAATGAGGTCAAGCACGATGTCATCGCCTTCACCACGGCCGTAGCCGAGAAGCTCGCCGCGGCCGGCGCGGAAGACGCCTCGCGCTGGCTGCATTTCGGATTAACGTCGAATGACGTCGTTGACACCGCCCAGGCGCTGCAAATCAAGGAGGCGTCAAGGCTGATTCAGAAGGGCCTCGAAGACTTGCACGAAGTTCTTCGCCGCCGGGCGTGGGAGTTCAAAGACACCGTCATGGTTGGACGAACCCATGGCGTGCATGCCGAACCAACGACATTCGGGCTCAAGATCGCCAATTGGTACAGCGAGGTGGGGCGGCACCTGATCCGTTTTCAGCGAGCGTCTGAACAGATGCGCGTGGGCAAGATTTCCGGCGCCGTGGGGACGCTGGCCCATATCAGCCCGCGGGCCGAGGAGCGGATCTGTGAGAAACTCGGCCTCAAGGCCTGCGCTATCTCCTCGCAGGTGATTCAGCGAGACCGCCACGGCGAATATGTGTCCGCCCTGGCCCTGATCGCGGCCACCCTCGAGAAGATTGCTCTCGAAGTGCGGCACTTACAGCGAACCGAGGTGCGCGAGGCTCAGGAGTACTTCTCCAAATCGCAGAAGGGCAGCTCGGCCATGCCCCACAAGAAGAATCCCATCATCAGCGAACAAATCTGCGGTCTGGCGCGGGTGATTCGCGGCAACGCGATGGCGGCCTTCGAGAACATTGCCCTATGGCACGAACGCGATATCTCGCACTCGTCGGTCGAGCGCGTCATCCTGCCGGATTCGACGATCCTGACCGACTACCTGCTGGCGAAAACGACAGATTTGATCGACAAGCTGCTCGTCTACCCGGATCGAATGCGCCGGAATCTGGAAACAGGAGGCGGGCTGGTCTATTCCGGCCAGCTATTGCTTGCGCTGGCGGCCAAGGGCGTGCTGCGTGAAAAGGCGTATCGCTGGGTCCAGCAAAACGCGATGCAAGCCTGGGAAGAAGAGTCCAGTCTTCGCGAACTCGTGGGGCGGGACAAGGATATCAGCGCGGTCCTGACGCCAGAGGAAATCGACGCCGCCTTCACGCTGCAACACCAGTTGCGGCACGTGGATCACATATTTAAACGAGTGTTCGGTTGATCCGCGGCTGCTCGCCGGCCGTCACGGCTGCTAAGGTTTCACCAGCGACCCATCCATGCCTCGCACGGTCGTCCAATCGGCGTTGTGATAATTGTCCCGCAACGGGTACTTCGCCGCGATCTCTTCGTTGATATCGAGTCCAAGGCCTGGCTTGTCGCTTCCGTAGAGATACCCGCCGCGAAGACGCGCCGCTCCGGGCATCATCTCGTGGACAACTTCCGGGAATGCGTTTTCCTCTTGTATCCCGAAACTCGGCGACGAAATATCGACGTGGTAGGCCGCGAGCTGATTGATGGGATCGTTCTCCCCGCCTTCTTGGAAGGCCGTGCGCACTCCGAAATGCTCGCACAGAACGGCGATCTTCTTCGCCTGCGTGATGCCGCCGATCTGCGAAACGCGGCAGCGGATGAAGTCGATCACCCGCTCGGCGATCAGCGGACGCCATTCGTGCGGATGAGTAAACAGTTCGCCCATCGCCTGCGGCGTCGTGGTCAGGCGGCGAATCTGCTTGAAGTAGTCGATCTGCTCGGGCGGCAGAACGTCTTCCAAGAAAAACATCCGCACCGGCTCTAATCGCTTGGAGAGATCTAGCGCCATCGCGGGCGTGAGGTGTTCATGCACGTCGTGCAGGAGCTTCACCTTCCAGCCCAGCTTGTCGCGCACATGCTCGAAGAGCTTCGGGATCGTATCCACATACAGTTCCTCGTCAAACGCCTTACCGTTGAAACCGGTTTCGGGCCGGCTTCCTTCGCCGGGCGCAATGAACCCGCCTCCGCCATAGCCTCCCATCTGAACGCGGACATGACGGAATCCTTTTTCCATCCAGGACTGCGCGCTTTCCACGCAGCCGTCAAAGCTAGGGCCGCTGGCATGCGCATAAAGAGGGACTGCGTCCCTTACTTTGCCTCCCAGCAACTGGTAGACAGGCATGTTGGCTCGCTTGCCCTTGATGTCCCAGAGCGCCATGTCGAGCGCCGCCTGCGTGACGTTGTTGACAGTTCCATTGCGCCAGTACGAGCGGACATGGGTCTGCTGCCAGAGGTCCTCAATGCGGTCGGGGTCTTGGCCGACCCAGAACGGCGCCAGATGTTTCTCGATCGCGGCTTTCACGGCCCAGCTCAGATACGCATTCGCCGCCGAGCCAATTCCATAGAGCCCCGGTTCGCTCGTCAGTACCTTGATGAAGATCCACGAATACCCCCCGCCAGGGCTCGTGGCGATCACCTTGACGCCGGTAATCTTAAGCGGCGGCAAGCCGCGAGTGGCTTGCCCGTAGAGTTCCGAAGCCCACCAGGGGGCGGTAACCAGGCCTTTCAGCAGATCTCTTCGATACATCATGAGGAAACACTCCGGCGCGGCGGCTTACGCATTGATCGAGGCATCGCTCTTCATATAAGCATCGCTCACCGCGTTCAGCCTGCCCAGCAGCGGCGGGGGAAGCGTCAGCTTCGAGCCCGCCACATTGTCTTCGACATGCTCGGGTTTTTCCGCGCCCGCCAGCGAACAAGTCACCTCGGGACGGGTCAGCACCCAGGCAATCGCCACCTGCGCCCGGCTCACCGCCAGTTCGCCCGCCACATCGTCCATCACCGCCAGCACCTTCGCCAGAGGACTTCCCTCCTCCGCCGTTCGCCCAGGAGCAATCTTTCCCGCCGCCAGCGGACTAAACGCCATCAGCCCCAGCCGGTATTGGCGGATCAGCGGAAACATCTCCTGCTCCAGCTTGGGCACAGTCTGTTCGGGGGCGCGCCGGCCGACGATGTTGAAATAGTGCTGTATTCCGGCCAGCGGCGCACGCCCGTTCTGGCTGCTGTAATCGGCGGCTTTCCGCACCTCCGCGCCAGTGTGGTTCGACAATCCCCAATGGCGGATCTTGCCCGCCTTCACTAGTGCGTCCATCGTGTCGGCAATCTCTTCCAGCGGCGTCACCGGATCACGGTTGTGCAGCAGGTATAGGTCCACGTAGTCCAGCCCAAGCCGTTTCAGACTCGCCTCACACTCGCGCACCGCGAACTCCCGCGTGAACGGAACGCTCCGCGACTTTCCATCTTCACCAGGCTTCGTGCCTGGATGGACCTTCGTGCAGATAACCAGCTTGTCGCGCGCCTGTCCCTGAATCGCCCGGCCCAAAGCACGTTCCGCTCCGCCCCAGCCGTAGGCATTCGATGAGTCAAAAAAATTGACGCCCAAGTCAAGGCAGCGAGCGAGAATACGCTGCCCAAGCGGATTATCAGGCGAGCGCTCCGTTTGCCGAAACGCCGTTCCCTGGCAGAGACGCGAAACGAACAGATCGGTATCGCCAAAACGAACCCGGTCCGCCGCGGGCTCGCCAACCTGGCCGCAGCCCCCGCCGCCAAGCAGTTCGGCGCCAACCGCCAGCCCGCCAGCCATGGACAGAAATTCCCGCCGAGTTTTTCTCAATGGAATCCTCACTGGCACAATGATACACACGGCGGCTCTGTTCCGCTACCACCGACGCTCCGATTCCAGACCGTTTTCTCCTCAGCGGATTGCTCGTGACCGGCAACACGAGTGACCGGCTAGCCGACCGTTGTGTTCACCAGGCGAGCACGTGTACCATCGGGTAGCCTCCACCGTGTACCATGGAGCGCCAGAAGTCAGCTTGCTGTATTCAAGATTCAGAATTGCATCATGAAACGTATCATGCATCGCCGCAATTTCCTCTCGATATCGGCGACCGCCCCATTGTGGCCGGCCATTGGCCATGGGACCCCGCTCACCAGCTCGGACGCGCCCATGCAGCCCCCTGCCCGGCGGCCCGCCCCGATCATGATGGATGCCGAGCACGCCCAAATGACTGTGCCGCTGCCGGGAGTCGAACTCTTCGCGATGCCTCAGGCAGGCATTCGCACCGACACCCGCACGGCAATGGTGAAGAATGGCGACATCTATGTCGGCGGTGGCGGATTTCTCTGGAAGTCCACCGATCGCGCTGAGACTTGGACCATGCGCACCCTTCCTCAGCGCGCCGGCGGCGGCTTTGGAATTGTAGACGGCGACATCTTCCTGCTCGTGCTATACGCTCCCGATAACTCCTCCAGTTCCGTTCTGCGCTCCACCGACTACGGTGAGACCTGGAGTGAGCCGGTGGCCCTCGACACCGGTCCCTTCAACTTCAGCGGCGGTGGCTGGAGCCACGTGTATCAGCATCCGGATGGCACGGCCATGATCACCGTCACGCTGCGCCAGCGCGATCAGCCGGGCTTCCACGACTACATCTTTCGCTCGGCTGACAACGGCGTCACCTGGGGCGACCCGACCCTGCTCATTCCCTATTCAGCGGAAAGCAGTCTGCTGGCCCTTCGCGACTCCAGCCGGATGCTCGCCTACATTCGGGCTCAGCGCCACTCACTGCCCGAAGATGCCCCCGGCTTCTGGAAGCAGACCGGCGCCACCGAGGGTCATTCGTGGCCGCTCAAGAACGGCGTGGTCGCCCAGTCAAACGACGGCGGGCGCACATGGAAAAACCTCCGGCTATTCGACACCTATGGCAGCGTGCCAGGCGAACTGATCCAGACGCCCGACCGGCGTGTGGCCGCGATCTGGCTGCAACGCTATCCCTACACCGAATCTGACATCCGCGTTCGAATCAGCAACGATGGTGGCAGGACGTGGGGAAAACGCACCTATTCCCTATTCAAGGCCCATGGATATCCGAGCAGTGTCGTCTATTCCGATGGCACGATCGTCACAGCTTGCGAGAACACACGGCTGAACGAGAGAGGACGTCCTATCGGAAAGCGGACAATGGCCGCGGCACGCTGGCGATTGCCCTCGGCCCCGGAATAACACAGGGAACGAGAATAGAACCGTGCTAACTCGC
Organism: Bryobacterales bacterium; assembly: GCA_965238045.1. Taxonomy (GTDB): domain Bacteria; phylum Acidobacteriota; class Terriglobia; order Bryobacterales; family UBA6623; genus CBDEGU01. The sequence continues at coordinate 788,345 of CBDEGU010000011.1, forward strand.
GGATCCGCCATCAAGCACATCACGGCGGCTGTCGTGGCGCCAGCATTCCTTGGCTGTGCGGACCCTCCCGAGTCCGCCGTCGCGCTGCTGCACGCCCGCAAGCAAGCCGCTCACCGAAAGCGGCCTCTCATCCTCGACGACGATGGCGACATGGCTTACGCCGATGAAACGCTTCGGGGCCCCGAAGCCTTCCTCTCGCTGCGCATGAACGACTGCTGTGACGCCGGCGTCAACAGCCTCGCCTGGTGCATGATGTGGGCCATCGCCATCAAGGGCAAGTCCCCCACTCGTTATTGGCAGACACAAATGCGGGGCGCACCGCTGACGCCAGCCATGCCCGACCCCACGCCGGTGATCGCTGCATTCTGCCGCCAGAATGACATCGAGATCGTAGGCTCTCTGCGCATGAACGACTGTCACGACGCGTTCGGCTTTCCGTTTCCGAAGCTCGCCTATCCCCTCAAGGTCGAACACCCCGAACTGCTCATTGGCGAGGAGAGCCAGCGTGGCGGCCCCGACGACGGACTGGCCGCCGCTATGTGGTCGGGACTGGACTACGCCCATGAAAAAGTGCGTGCGGACCGGCTCTGGTGGATCGAAAATAGCGCCAAGAACTACGACCTCGACGGTCTTGACCTGAATTTCTTCCGCATGCCGTGGCTCTTCAAACTGGGCGAGGAAGAAAAGAACATCCCGCTCATGACCGGCTTCCTCCGTCAGGCCCGCGAACGCCTGGACGAGATCAGCCGGCTCCGGGGACGGCCCCTGTTGCTGGGCGTGCGCATTCCCGGCACCCTCGAAGCCTGTCTTCGCATGGGAATCGACATCGAAACCTGGCTGCGCGAGGGGTTGATCGATCGCCTGCTCACCGGCGGCGGCTATGTCTGTTACTCAACGCCCGCCGAAGAGCTTGTCGCGCTTGGACACCGCTATGAGGTTCCCGTCTATCCCTGTATCAATTGTCCGGGAAGCAGCCAACTGGGGAATGGAAATCCTCGCGCCGCCGCGTCGAACCTCTGGTGGGCGGGCGCGGACGGCATCTACCTGTGGAACTTCCAGTATCTGCCCGGCGGCTCGATCGGCTACGGCCGCCTGGCAGCCGCACAATACAAGAAACACCTGCCTGACATCGCCGACCCAGCGCGGCTGCGATATTTAGACAAGTCTTTCGCCGTAAATCATCGTGTGCGTGAGCAGTATCAGCGGGCCAGCGCGCCGGTGCCGCTCCCGCTCACGCTGGGCAGGCAAGCTGACGAGGGTTCTGGCCTCATTCCGGTTCGCATTGGTGATGACATTGCTGCCGCGCATCGGAACGGCAAATTGCGGGAGGTGGTTCTCAAGCTCAAGCCGGATGGGGTCGTCGCGAATGACCTGCTGACCATCAGCCTAAATGGGGCCGCGGCCAGCGCGGTGGTCACCACGGGCTCCGATTGGCTTAGTCTGGCGCTGCCGCCAACGGCGGTCAAGCAAGGAGTTAACCAGCTCCAGCTCGCCATCGCCAGACGAGGAGATGCAGCCCGCAAGGAGATCGTCATCGAGCAGGCCCGCGTCGATGTGCGTTACCGGCGAGCATGATCGAGCAAACCACATCCTGAACTGCGACGGCGCGCTCCAAGTCGTTGGGGGGCCGCGCCACCGGCTCTCACCGCAAGCACGCTGGACCGCGAATCGACAAGCGCATGGATGCGGGAAGCCCGCTTTCCCAATGTGATGCGGGCAGGGGATGGCGGTGGTGATTGACTCGGCCGAAAATCGGGGCTTACAATTGTGTTGGGAGAATGTTATGGTGGTGGTTCCGGCAAATTTATTTTCGTGGTCGCGCTTGCTCCCGGCGGGAGCGGCGGTCCTGGCAGGATGTTTGCTCGCGCCGGCGCTGCCGGCCGAGCCGAGCCAGACGCCCGAATACAGGGAAACCGAGCGGAGCTTCTGGGCGTTTCAGAAGCGCGGCCGTCCGGCGCCGCCTCGGTTCGTCGACCCGCCGGATCAGGCCTGGGTGAGAACGCCGGTCGATGCTCTCGTGCTGGCGAAGCTGCGGGAGAACGGGCTGCGGCCGTCGCCCGAAGCCGGCCGCGAGACGCTCATTCGGCGGCTTTTCTTCAACTTGACCGGGCTGCCTCCCAGCACGGCCGCCGTGGCCGGCTTCCTGAGCGACCCCTCGCCCCGGGCCTACGAAAATCTGGTCGAGCGGCTGCTGGCAAGTCCCCAATATGGGGAACGCTGGGCCCAGCACTGGCTCGACGTGGTTCGTTTCGCCGAGACCGAAGGCTTTGAGTACGACCGCTCGATACAGGGCGCCTGGCGCTATCGCGATTATGTGATTCGCTCGTTCAACGAAGATAAGCCCTATGACCAGTTTGTGCGGGAGCAGATAGCCGGCGATGAACTCGGCGCGGAGATACTCAGCGCAGGGAAACTCAGCACAGGGAAACTAAGCGCAGCGGACCACGATCCGCGGATCGCCGCCGGTTTCCATCGCCTCGGAGCCGTGCGGCGCAATGCCGGCAATCAGGAAGTCTCCGGCAGCCGCAACGAAGTTTTGACCGAGAGAACCGACATCATCGGGGCGGCGTTCCTGGGGCTGACCGTCGGCTGCGCGCGCTGCCACGATCACATGTTCGATCCCATTCGCCAGCGAGACTACTACCAGATGCAAGCGTTTCTTGCCGCCACGCAAGAGGAGCAGATTATCCTCGCTCCCGAGCAAGAGCAGAAGGCCTGGCAGGCGAGCACCGACGAGATCAACGAAAAGATCAAGAAGGTCAAGAAACGTCTCAAGGATCTGGAGGGAGAAGAAAAGGAGCGAGTCAAGAAGGAAGTGGACAGCGAAGTCAAAATATTGCAGGCGCAACTGCCCAAACCGCTGCCGGCCATCACCAGCATCCGCAACGACGCCGAGAAGCGCACGGCCATCCACGTTCTGGAACGCGGCAACTGGGACAAGAAGGGCCGCCAAGTCGGCATGCGCGCCCTGGGCGTTCTGCTGCCGGAAGGCGCGCCGATCTTGCCGGCCGATACGCCCAACCCGCGGACCGTGCTGGCCAACTGGATGACCGAGCCCGATCATCCGCTCACCGCCCGCGTCATGGTGAATCGCGTCTGGGGCTTCCACTTCGGGACCGGGATCGTCAAGACCGCGAATGACTTTGGGTTCAACGGCGAGCGGCCAAGCCATCCCGAACTCCTGGATTACCTCGCGAACCACTTTGTCGAAAGCGGCTGGAGCGTCAAGGCCCTCCATCGGATGATGCTCAACAGCAGCGCCTACCGGCAGGCGTCGCGCTCCTCGGGGGCGGCGGCCGGGCGGCTGAAAGATCCCGAGAACCGCTTGTTGTGGCGCTTCATGCGCCGCCGCCTCGAGGCCGAGGAAATCCGCGACACGATGCTCGCCGTTTCCGGTCAAGCGAACCCCAAGGCGGGCGGGGAAAGCATTATGGTTCCGGTCGAAGCGGAGCTCATCGGACTGATGTATAAGCCCGATCAGTGGCAGGTGGCCAAGAACCCCCGGGAGCACCGGCGCCGCTCGATCTATCTGATCGCCAAACGAAATATGCGGCTGCCGTTTATGGAAGTGTTCGACCAGCCCACGCTGCTGACCAGTTGTTCGCGGCGCGAATCGAGCACGCACGCGCCGCAAGCTCTCGAGTTGCTCAATGGCCGGCTGTCGAACGAACTGGCGCGGGCGTTCGCGAAACGGTTGCGGCGGGAAGTCGGCGGCAGTCCCCTCCAGCAAGTCGAGCGGGCGTATCTGCTGGCGGTGGGCCGGGCGCCGACGGAAAAGGAATCGGCACTGGCGCTGGAGTTTCTGCGCACCCAGCCGCTCGAAGAATTCGCGCTCGCCGTATTCAACCTCAACGCCTTTCTATATGTGAACTGACCATGGCCGAACATATTCGCTATACCCGCAACCGGCGCGAATTCATCGAAGACGCTTTCTGCGGTTTCGGCTCGCTCGCGATGGCCTCGATGCTGGCCCAAGATCCCTTGCCGGCGGCGAGCGTGAACCCGCTCGATCCCAAAGCGCCCCATTTCGAGGGCAAGGCCAAGGCGGTGATTTTCCTGTTCATGGCCGGCGGACCGAGCCACATCGAGACCTTCGACCCCAAGCCGCTGCTCAATAAGCTGGACGGGCAGCCGCGGCCCGCGGAATTCGGCGAAGCCAAATATCAGTTCGTCAAGAAGGACGCCAAGCTGCTTGGCACCAAACGCGTCTTTCGGAAATACGGCCAGAGCGGCATCGAGGTCTCGGACCTGTTTCCGCGCTTGTCCCAGCGCATCGACGATATCGCTGTTCTGCGCGGCTGCCATGGCGATATGGTCGTGCACTCGGCCGCGCAATATGAGTTATTCAGCGGCCGGATCGTGCCCGGTTTCCCGAGCATGGGCTCGTGGACGATCTATGGTTTGGGAGCGGAAAGCGACTCGCTTCCCGCCTATGTCGTGATGCCGGATCCCGACGGCGCGCTCGAAGCCGGCCAGCCGATGTACATGAACGGTTTTCTGCCCGCCGTCTTTCAGCCCACGATGTTTCGCGCCGGCGACAAGCCGGTCTTGAATCTCGATCTGCCCGCCGGGGTTTCCCTCGGCCAGCGCCGCGCGACCGTCGATCTCATTCGGGATCTCAACGAAGCCGTCCTTACCCAGGACGATGACGAACTCGGCGCGCGCATTACGTCCTACGACCTCGCCTTCAAGATGCAGATGGAGGCGCCCGGCGTCCTGGACCTCTCGAACGAACCCCAGAAGACCCTCGACCTTTACGGCGTCGGCGCGGAACCCACCAACGACTACGGCCGCCGCTGTCTGCTGGCGCGGCGGCTGGTCGAAAAGGGCGTTCGTTTCGTGACGGTGGTTTCAGGCGGGGGTCCCGGCAATTTGCAGTGGGACGCCCATAGCGATATCGAGGAGAATCATCTGCGGATGGCGGCGCAGACCGATCAGCCCATGGCCGCGCTGCTCGAGGATCTGAAACGCCGCGGGATGCTCGATTCCACGCTGGTGGTTTGGGGCGGAGAGTTCGGCCGCTCGCCGGAAGCCCAAGGCGGCAAGGGCCGCGACCATCACAACCTCGGATTTACGATGTGGATGGCCGGAGGCGGCATCCGGGGCGGTCAAGTCGTCGGCGCGACCGACGCCATCGGACTGCGAGCGATCGAGACGCCCTGCCACTTCCGCGATATCCACACCACGATGCTCCACCAGCTGGGCCTCGATCAAGATCAGCTCAGCTATCTCCACATGGGCCGCAAAGAGCGCCTTACGCAGCTCCGCGGCCGCGTCATCCGGCAGATCGTCTAGCCCGCTTTTCTCATCACGTGGCGAAGCGAAGTGCGTGAGAGGCGCGTCAGTACGAGGCGCGCACCGCTTGACGAGCGCAGGCGTACTTGACAGTACGTTGAGCACGGCGAGCAAGCGCAACGAAGTAATGGCGGGCCTATCGCGTGCTTCGGTCGTCAGGTGGTGAGAAATGCGGGCTCGCCCGGTTCACCAGCACCCGCGACGATATTATCAATCAGCCGTATCGCGCCAATGCGAACGGCCGCCGCCACCAGTACCGGCACGATGATTTCATCCACCAGCTGCAAGTCTTCCGGATCGACGATTTCCAGATATTCAACCCGTACCGACCTCTCTCGCGTCATGACCGGCAGCGTCTGCTTCATCACTTCGCCAGGGCACGTTTCCCCCGCGCGGATCATGTTTCGAGCCACCCGCAACGCTTCATACAGCACCGGAGCGGCCCGCCTCTCCTCCACCGAGAGAAGCTGATTTCTGGAACTCAGCGCCAGTCCGTCGGCCTCTCGCACCGTGCCGACGCCGGCGATTTCGGCCGGCATATTGAGATCCGCGACCATGCGCCGGATGATCGCGAGTTGCTGATAGTCCTTCTCGCCAAAATAGGCACGCCGCGGCTCGACGATGTTAAGAAGTTTCGCGACCACGGTAGCGACGCCGCGAAAATGCCCAGGGCGAAACGGCCCGCAGAGATGCCGGCCCAAGGCAGCGGCCTCGACGAAAGTAACGCCTGTCCCAGGGTACATCTCTTCCGCCGCGGGCGCGAAGATCCACCCGGCGCCGCGAGAGCGGCAATACTCCAAGTCTTTCTCAAAATCTCTGGGGTAGGCGGCGTAGTCGTCCCGGCGATCGAACTGCGCGGGATTGACGAAGATCGAAACGACGGTGCAATCGTTCTCTCGGGCCGACCGCTCGATCAAAGAGCCGTGTCCGGCGTGCAGTGCACCCATGGTCGGCACCAGGCCAATGCTTTTTCCGTCGCGGCGAAGCGGCGTTAGATCGTCGCGCAGGCCGGCGATCGAGCGGAGCACTCGGACCATGGACTTTTGCTTGGCTACTCTTGTTTGGCGGGGACCGGCCTGGCAACCCGCCCGCGCATTGTATGCTCTTCAGCCGGGAAACGTCCCCGCCGCACATCGGCGACATATTCCTCGGTCGCCGCGACCATTTCCCGGCCCAACTGCGCGTACTGTTTCACGAACGACGGAACGAACTCATCAAAGAGTCCGAACATGTCGTAGCTCACCAAAACTTGCCCGTCGCAATCGGGCCCGGCGCCGATGCCGATCGTCGGAATCGTAAGCTCCCGGGTCACGCGAGCCGCGACTTCGGCCGGAATCGCTTCGAGTACGAGAGCAAACACGCCGGCGGCTTCGAGTGTCTGGGCTTCGGCGATCAGTTCCTGGGCATCTTCATCATTACGCGCCTGTCTTCGAAACCCGCCCTGACGGTGGACCGACTGGGGCTGCATGCCCAGATGCCCCATCACCGGAATGCCAATGTCTGAAAGACGCGAAGCCACGTCGAGGACAACGCGGCCGCCCTCGATCTTGACCGCCGCCGCTCCTCCCTCTTGGATCAGCCGCGAAGCGTTGCGAACGGCCTCCGAGACGCTCACATGATACGTCCCAAACGGCATATCGGCGACAACCAGGGCGCGCCGGGCGCCCCGTGCGACGGCCCGCGTATGGTGAACGATCGCCTCCAGCGTCACGGGAATCGTCGAATCGTGACCTTCGATCACCATGCCCAGCGTGTCGCCCACCAGCAGCATGTCGATGCCCGCGCGGTCCAACAGCCGGGCCATCGAGGCATCGTAGGCGGTCAGCATGGCGATCTTCTCGCCGCGCCGTTTCCTGTTCTTTAGGTCCGGCACACGGACCGGCTTGATTCTTTCACCCATCGTTCCGCTCACCCTTGCGCAAAACCCCCTTGCGCAAAACCGTCCGTTCCGTGGCCTCAAGCCCGCCTCGCTCGGCCGGCGTGACAAGATAGCGTCCCATATCGCGGCGGAGTGCGCCGAGAGGCCGCGCCTCCCGAAACTTTCCCCCCTCGGCAGCCGCGGAGATGCCGTGACCTTTGGCGGGAACCGCCTACTCCAGCGGACCCGGCCGGTGGTACACTCGCGCGAACTCGTCCAGCCTTTCCATGTAACGTCTCACCTTGCCGGCCTGCTCGTACCGCTTGGTAACAATTTTACGATAAAGATTAAAAGCGGAAGTCGCCTTCGCGTTTCGTATGCCGCCCAGGAGGGCATCTCTCTCGGTCTCGAAGTCGATGCTATCCGCCCGTTTCTGTTCCACGATGCGGAATACGACGTGGCTGCCCCGGACGTTCACCGGTCCTACAATCGCTCCCACTTCCTTCCGAAACAGATCCGCTCCCAGCACGCCGGCCGTTCCCACATCAGGAATGAAGTCCGAGCGTTTGAATAGCTCACTCGTTTTCGGCCTCAGCCCCCAGCGAGCAGCGGCGCCCCGAAATCCGCCGCGCTTCTTCACCGCGGCCGCGACTTCGTCAGCGCGGCCGGTGGCGCTTTGTTCGCTTCTGGCTTTCACAAGATCCTCGCGGACGCGGACGCGCACTTCCCCGAACTCACCCGGTCTTCTGGGTTCGATCTTGGCCACCACGGCGATCGTCGTACGGTCTTCTTGCATCGACGACAACGGCTCACCTTCCTTGGCTCGAAACAGAGAGGCAACCAGTTCGGGTGAATCCACAAGTTCCTCGGGCGGTTCCGCGCGGACGGCGCCTTCGATCATTCGCACTGCGAGGTTGAATTCCGCCGCGACCGATTCGAGATCCGCTCCCGCCTTGCGCGCCGCGGTCATCACCTGGTCAACGAACCGGATCCGCGCGGTGGCCTGGCGTTCACCGGCGATCGACTCCCGGATTTCCTCACGAGCTTCCTGATACGGACGAGTGCGCGCTTCTTCCCGGTCGAAGAGCTTGATGATGTGAAAACCGAACTCGCTCTTCACCAGGTCGCTGACTTCGTCTGCCTTCATGGCGAAGGCGGCATTCTCAAATTCGGGCACCATCTGGCCTCGTCCGAACCAGCCGAGGTCTCCGCCCTTCGCGCCCGACCCGCTGTCTTCGGAATGTTCCCTGGCCAGCGCGGCGAAGTCTCCGCCCTCGTGGATCTGCTTCAGAATCTCTTGCGCCTTGGCTTCGATTGCAGCGGCTTCGTCCTCGGGTTTCTCCATCGTCATGAACAGGATGTGACTGGCTTTGATTCTCTCCGGCTTCCTGAAGTTCAGCCGGTTCTCCGAATAGTACAGCCGCGTCTCCGTATCGCTGACTTCCGCCACCGGGAGATCTTCGCCGCGGATGGAGAGTAGCTTCAGCGTGCGCTTCTGGGCGATCTGATACCGTGACTTGTTCTTCTCATAGTGCTCTTTTAGCTCCTGCTCGCTGGGCCGGACGGAGCGCCGAAAATCCTCCGGCGAGATCTTGACGAACTCAATTTTCGCCTGATCGTTGCGAATATGAAACGCCTTTTCCGCTTCCTCCAATGTGACGATCACGCTGCTGGTCACAAGCCGCTTGAGCCGGGTGTCCACGATCAGCGCCCGCTTCAAGTCGGCTTCGAACTCCGAGATCGTCCGCTCAAACGACTCCCGAAGGTACCGCGCATAGGTCACCCGGCCGACGAATACCCCATCGGGAAACAGAAAAGGGAGCTGAAACTTCAGCCAGTCCGCGATTTCTTGCTCGGTCGGCGCAATGCCGAGCTGTTCCGCCTCCAGGATCAGCGCCTGCTCGGTGATAAGGTAATTCAGCGAGGCGAATGCGCTCTGTCTGATCGTCTGCAGCGGCAACTGCGGCCGTACGGCCCGCGACCGCATGTGCGCGTCTACAGCGCGCACGGTGATCTGGTAACCGTCGATTTCGCCCAAGACCGGCGTCTGGGCCACGGGCGTGTTGCTCATCAAACCCGGAATCAAAGTAATCACCATGGAGAACGCGACGGTTATCAAAATGGCCCCGAGAAAAAGACGGACAGCCTGTTTCTGGCTTCGGAAAAGGTTGAACATACTCCGATCATTATACTATTGAGGAAGTTCCGGCCCTCGGGAGTTCTCCTTCGCCGGTCCGGGCAGCGAGCCCGCGCGGCCGGCGGAAAATGGAGACCGGCGGGACTGGGCGGTTCCCGGCGCTCGGGGAACCCTGGCGCGGGGAACCCTGGCGCGGGAAACTCTGGCGCGGGAAACTCTGGCGCCCGGGGAACATTTTTTGGTTCACCCATGCAGTGGCAACAACATCTCCGCATCATTCTGGCGGGCCCGCGCAACCCGCTGAACATCGGCGCCGCCGCCCGCGCCATGCTCAATTTCGGCTTTGGGGAACTCTGGCTTGTCGACCCCTACCCGCCGGCCTTTCGCGAGGCGCGTTCCGCCGTGGGGGCCCAGGACGTTCTGCGGCGGGCCAAAGTCACCTCCGATCTGGCCGAGGCGCTTGGCGAATCCTCGCTCGTCGTGGCAACCTCCGCGTTGCGGGCGCGCTCGGAGCCGCATGTTCGGCGCTTGCTGCCCGATGGCGCGCCGGCTCTTCGGACACATCTTGCAACCCGGCCGGCCGCGCTCGTGTTCGGTAGTGAGAAATTCGGCCTCAGCAGCGAGCAACTCAGTTTCTGCGATTGGATCCTCACCATCCCCACCGGCGAAGACTGTCCTTCGATGAACCTCGGCCAGTCCGTCGCGCTGTGCTGCTACGAAATCGCCCGGCGCGCCAAACCCGTCCCGGCGCTGCAAACGCCAGCCACCGCCGACGCCGCGCAGCGCGAGCGCATCGTCGAAATGCTCACGCCGATTCTCGAAGCCGGCGGCTACCTGCTGCCCAATACTCGCGGCTCCCAGCTCAAGAAAGTCCGCCGCTGGGTCGGCCGTCTCCGTCTGGCTCCCGATGACGCCCGCATGATGCAAGGCATGTTGAGGCAGGTCCGCTGGAAGGTGGAACATCCCTGAGAAGAAGCCTTGCCGGCCAACTGCGGGTCTGGGCGTTTCCCGGATCGGAACCACCAAGTCCCCGCGTCGGCTGAGTCTCAACGACTCTACCCCGCCCATTCAGCGCAGCCGCCGATACACTTCCATCGTCCGCCGCGCCGCCTTGTCCCAGCCGAACGCGAGACTGCGCGTGAGTCCGGCGGCGATGAGCCGGTCTCGAAGCTCGCTTTGGTCGAGAACTCGCTCGAGCGCCGACCCGATGGCATCAGCGTCTTCGGGGTCCGCCAGCAGCGCCGCCTCGCCGGCCACCTCCGCAAGCGCCGAGCGGTTCGATGTCACCACCGGCAAACCGGCCGACATCGCCTCGATCACCGGCAGACCGAAGCCCTCGTCGAGCGAAGGAAAAGCCAGAACCGCGGCCGTTTGGTAGAGCCGCTCCAGCATGCGGCCATCCACATAGCCCAGCCGCCGAATGCGGTCCCGCGCCGGACTCCGCGCGATACGCTCGAGAATCTTCTCCGCGCCGAAACCATCCGAGCCCGCCAGCACCAGCGTCCGCCGTCCGCCGATCGCCTCAAAGGCCTCTACCAGCCGCTCGATGTTCTTGCGTTTCTGCAGCGCGCCGATGTGAAGAATGAATTCGCCTTCGAGACCGTGTTTTTCTCTGAAACCGGCAAGCTCTTGGCCCGAACACTTAGTGACCGGCCTGACCCCATGGTGCACGACACTGATCCGCTCGCGCGGAACCCCCAGCCGCCCGGCGATCTGGCCCGCCGTGTATTCCGATACCGCGATGATATGATCCGACCGCTCCGCCGCGTCCCGGGCCAGTTCGGTGAAACGCGCCCGGAAGCCGGCCGTCGAGTAGTCGCCGCTCATCACGAATAAGTCGTGGAACGTGGCCACCGACCGGCGAAAGCGATGCCGCGGCAACCGCTGGTTCAGCCCGTGAAAGACCGAGACATCCGCCGCGAACAAGAAACAGGCGAACTCCTCGAGCAGCCGCCGAGAACAATTCTCGCCCGCCAGCGGCTCGCCAAACGAACGCGGCAGCCGGTTCGCGCGGTAACACAATAGAAACTGCTCCTCAGGGTGACCGCGCACCAGCTCGCCAATCAAATTCCGGCTATAGACCGCGACACCCGACGGATTGCGATCCTGACCGTGACTGGCGTCCAGCGCAATCTTCACGGCAGCCGCTCCCGGACGGCCTCCAGCACCAGACCCGCGCGAGTGTTGTCTTCGACGGCCACGACCTCCGCCGGCCACCGCCCCCAGGGGCGCCAGCGCTCCAGCATCCTCGGCGACACGGCCCCGGAAAAAATGTCGATTCCCCTCACGCCGAGAGCCGCCGCGAGATGTCCGCCCGCCGAATCATATCCGGCATACAGATCCGACACCGCGATCAGCCCAGCGAACCCGCTCAGACTCCCCTCCCACACATACACATCCGCCGCGGCCTCAGCCATGCCGTGCCGCAACCAATGCACGCTCTTCCCCCTCGCCTCCAAATCGCCCACCAGACCAGCGGTCCGCTCCAACTCCTCGTCTCCCGCCCCGCGGTCCAAAACGATGCGATACCCCTCGGCGATCAGCATCAGCAGAAGATCACGCTCAAACGGATCGGCGACACGCTTGGCCGAGTTCCCTCCCACCCCCAGGTTCAGCGACGCCAGCGACCGGGTTCCCAGATGCCGCCGCAGGGCTTCGCCGCCTTCGCGGTCTTCTCTCGCAAGCCCGACGTACGGGTAAGCCGTCTCACCGTCAACGCCAAACACCCCCGCCGCCCACTCGCCCGCCAGCTCCGCAATCGAGCTTTCGCGCCCTGCACCGAAACGGCGGCTTTCAAAAAAACAATACCGCGATGCATCCGCCACCACCGGCAACAGCCCAAGCTGCGTCAGCCTCGAGTCCGTATCGACCACCAGATACTCTTGCGCCCGCAACCGGGCCGTCTCCGAGGCCACCAGCGACACCAGAGAGGTCCAGGCGCCAAGCCGTTCGAGCAGCACGCCGTGGCGCGCATAGGCAACCCCGGCGCCCCGCACTCGCGGATCCGAGGCAAAGAGTGACGACGCTTTGGGGCCGCCCAGCAGCACGATTTCCGCCTCCGGGCAGGCCCGCTTCAGCTTCCCAACGATCACGCTCGTCACCGCCACGTCCGCTCCCAGTGTGACCCGTGAAAGTACCAGCGCCTTGCGAACGGATCGAACCCAGCTCATCTCCAGCGTGCCCGCACTGCTTAGGCGCGCCGCCCGCTCGCGAATCGCCTCTTCGTTCCCCAGACCGAACTCGTCCAGCAGACGGTCGATTCGCCGGCCTTCGGGCAGCCGCCGGCAATCCTCAATGATGCGGCTGAAAAAGCAGACGTAGAGCTCACACAACTCGGGCTGGAAGCAATCACCCAGATATTCAACGATCTGAGAGAAAATCGCCTGCGTCGCCGCCACCGCCGTCGCCCGATCCCCGGAAGCCGCCAGTGCGCCGAGACGGCTGGCGATCTCCAGCGGCTCACGTCCGGTCCGGTGGCAGGTTTCGAGAAATTGGACCGCTAGCGCACGGCAATCGGCTGCGCTAGCCCGCATTTCTCACCACCTGGCGAAGCGAAGTGCGTGAGAGGCCCGTCAGCGGGAGGCGCGCGCCGCTTGACGAGCGCGGGCGTACTTGACCATGCGTTGAGCACGGCAAGCTAGCTTCACGACACACCACCCCAGCATGACCCAATCACGAGGGACACTTCAACAGGCCCGCCAGAGTGCCTCTTACCCGCTCGCCTTCTCAGCCAAACAGGTCCCCCTGCGCGGGCTCGCGGGATTGCCGGATTTTTTTTAATTTACGGTAAAGCGTCGTCCTGCCGATGCCCAGCAGCGCGGCGGCCACCGTCATGTCGTTCTTGGTGAATTCCATCGCCTTGAGAATGTGCCGCCGTTCTATTTCTTCGAGCGGAAGAATCGGCTGAGCATTTCCGCCCGTCGCGCCCCCCCAATCCAGGTCTTGTGAGTTCCGCAAATCCGACGGCAGATCTTCCATCTCCAGCAGGGGGCTGGATTTCATCACCACCATATACCGCGCGGCGTTTTCCAGTTCCCGCACATTGCCCGGCCAAGAGTGCTCCAACAACCGCCGCCGCACACCGTCGGAGAGACGAACCCGATGATCGGTGTATCGCGAAAAGAAGAATGCGGTCAGCGGCGGAATGTCCACCCGCCGGTCGCGCAGCGGCGGCACCCGCAGGGTGACTACTTTCAGGCGATAGTAGAGGTCCCGCCGAAACTGGTTCTCCTTGACGGCTTCGGCCAGATCCCGGTTCGTGGCGGCGATCACGCGTACCCTCACCTTGATGGGCCTGGTCGCGCCAACCGGCCGGACTTCCTTCTCCTGCAGCACGCGCAGGAGCTTCGCTTGCACCTCTCCGCTCAGCTCGCCGATCTCATCCAGAAACAGCGTCCCGCCCTCGGCGGCGCGCACCAGGCCCATCTTGTTGTCGATGGCTCCGGTGAAGGCACCCTTGAGATGCCCAAAGAGTTCACTTTCCGACAGCGAACTCGCCAGCGTCGGCGCATCGACGGCAAGAAACACATTGCCCGCCAGCGGAGACACCTCATGCACCGCGCGGGCGACGAGTTCCTTGCCCACGCCGCTTTCCCCCGTGATGAGGACCGGCGAGATATCCGATCTAAGTTTCTTGATGATTCGCAGGACGCGCTGAAGTTCCGGCGAGTCTCCGACCAGGCCGAATTCAGAATGGACGCCCTCGACGAGAGCGGTAGCGGGCACAGCAACGGTTGGACTAAATGGAACGAAAACGAAACGGTTGAACTAAATAGTTGAGCGAAGTACTCAAACTACGCAAACATTATAGACAATTGCGAGCATCTATTGCGCTGATAAGCGTCACAAATCCCGAAACATCATCCCGCCGCAGTCGCTCGAACAAACTCCGCGCATCGTCAAAACCCGCCGCCGGCCCCAGCACCACCCGGTACAGCGGCCCATCCGCCGGTCTCCGCGCCACGATCACCGCCGCCCCGTACCGCTCGCTCATCTTGAGCCGCGCCTGCTCGGCATTCGCTCTCACGCCAAACGCCCCGACTTGAACCCCATAGTAGGGTCCCGGCTCGCACCCTCCCTCCGCAATGGGCGCCGCCTCTCGTTCCGGGATCTGTTCGGGCTCGGCTTCCCCCCGTTCCCCAGTTCCTCCCCGTTCTCCAGTTCCCCTCCCTTCCCCGGCCTCCGCCGTTTCGCTCGCCCGCCGGCCCCGCTCCCGGTCCCTTACCTCACCGGGCGGCCCCGGCTTCGCGATCACTTCGACCACGACACGCTCGACGCCCGCGCCAATCATCTCGATTTCTTCCGCCGCCGCCTGCGACAAGTCGATGATGCGGTTCTTGACAAACGGTCCCCGATCGTTGACGCGGACATCCACCCATTTCTTGTTGCGCCGGTTGGTAACCCGCAGCCAGGTTCCGAATGGCAGCCGCAAATGCGCGGCCGTCATCAAACGCATGTCATAGATTTCGCCATTGCTGGTTCGCCGCCCGTGGTAGGGGTGCCCATACCAGCTTGCCAGACCGTACTCCCGCGCTCCCACGACGGCCGAAACGGGCGGCGGCAGCGTAACGCCTCTTTTCCGCCCGCACCCCGCCACCGCCAGCAGCGTCAGCAGAAAGTATCGCCGGTCCCGCCCAATCCCCGTGCCGCCGTGGCCCGCACCGCCGCCGAGCCCCAACAACCCTCTCTCCTCCCCAGCAGGCAATCGTGAACCAACAACGTACATTCGTACTAGTGTACCCCCAGTCCCCAGCCCAATCCCCGCTCGTAACCACCGTAAAACCACAAAGCCTCGCTTCGCTGACAGGAAGGTCTGAAAAAATCGGGACTGTCACAAGCGCGGGCGATACGTCCTCTGATTCGCAAGGACCTAGGCGATGCGCGGCTGACTGTCCCAGCATTTTTTCAGGCCTTCCTGTCAGCGAAGCACCCCTCTACCATCCGCCTCCACCCCCGGCCGCCAAAGCCAATCCCAAACCACCCCGCACTGTGATACCATGCCGCGATTAGCCGTCACCGCGCCCGCTCATCAGCACGCACCGCGGCCGCGCCACCTCTCGCGAAGGCAACCACTGAATGCCACAAGATTCATCTCAACCAATCCCCAGCCCGCGCACCAACCTCTTTCTCTGGACCGCCGCCGCCGCCGCGCTAGCGGCCGTGGCCGCGTGGATTGCCGGTTCGGTTGTGTTCGCCGGCGCCGGCGTGGTACTGGCGCTCTGCGCGCTGGCCATATTCTTTCAAGCTCACGCGACGCTCAAGATCTTCGCCTTCACCTTCTGGGTTTTCGCGTTCTTCATCGGGGCGCTGTTCTTTCCGGCCGGGTTTCTCACCTGGGGAAGCTTCGAGCAGAAACGGCTGATCGTTCCGCTCATTCAGCTCATCATGTTCGGGATGGGAGCCACGCTCAGCTTGGGCGATTTTGGCCGCGCCCTAAAAATGCCCAAGGCCGTCGCCATCGGCATCTTCCTGCAATTCGCCATCATGCCCGTGCTCGGATGGGCGATCGCCACATCCATCGGATTCGATCCGGAAGTCGCCACCGGCATCATCCTGATCGGCGCCTGCTCGGGCGGTGTGGCCTCGAATGTGATGGCCTATCTCGCCAAGGGCAACGTCGCCCTCTCGGTCACCATGACGGCCTGCTCCACGATGATGGCCCCCATCATGACGCCGCTGGCCATGAAACTCCTCGCCGGAGAGCTCATGGAAATCGACGCCTACGCCATGATGATCTCCATCCTGAAGCTGATCGTCCTGCCCATCGCCGCCGGACTCCTCGCCAATCATCTGATGCACGGCCGCCGCGCCTGGCTCGACAAAGCGCTGCCGGTCGTATCGATGGCGGGCATCTGTTATATCATCGCGATCATCGCGGCCAACAATCGCGAAAAGATCCTCACCGTCGGCGCGGGCCTGTTCGCGGCCGCCATCCTGCACAACTGCATCGGATACCTGCTCGGCTACTGGGGCGCCCGCGCCAGCGGCATCAATGAGACCGATTCCCGCACGGTCGCCTTCGAGGTCGGCATGCAGAACGGAGGCATGGGCACGGCCCTAGCCATGGACGTACTCAAAAGCTCCAGCGCCGCCCTAGGCCCGGCCATCTTCGGCACCTGGATGAACATCTCCGGCTCCACCCTAGCCTCCTGGTGGAGAGAGCGCCCCCCCGATCAGCACTTGACAAAGGCTGGGGAGTCCCCCGCAAGTTGATCAACAGAGCAGGACGCCGCCCCTGCCGTGGTTACCACGGTAAATTCAGGCCCGTCAGCGCCTTTTTTGTAATGCCGGGAGATGGGTATTCACTTGACTCAGGTATTTTGAAATGGCCCCTACATGTTGTGGTTGTCCGTAGCGCGTGTTGCGGTGCCTCCGACCAGCGACTTGTAGGGCGCCGGTTGGACGGCGACGGCCTGCTGAACCAGGCGGTAGAAGAGCTTGCCTCGGCTTCTGGACTTGCGGCGGTTGAAGCGGAAGGTGAATTCGTCGAGGTAGTAGTCGAGATGCTCGTGGCTGACGGCTCCTTGATGCGTACCCAGTATCCAACGCTTCAGTAACGACACCACGCGATGCACGCGGGGGAGCAGTTGAGAGGCTCGTGCCGGTTGCCCGTCCAGGTAGCTCACCTCGTGGCGATAGCCGTCGCTTTCGAGTGGCTCGTATCCCAGCCAGCCGTCCGTGTGGACCACGCTGCCGGGTTCGACCGACTCGCCGACGAAGGCCATCAAGCTGTCCCCAGAGGCGTTCGGAATCGTGCGCATCCGAACTCGTCCGATGCCGGCGCCATCTTCCTCGGCCGCTACTACAATCAGCGCTTTCGCGTCGGTTTGGCGGCCCCGCACGCCCTCCTCCAGGGCTCCTAAGTAAGTCTCGTCAACCTCAACGCGCCCGCTGAGGCGATCACGTCCGGGCCGCACCATAGCGCGCCGAAGCTTGTGCAACCAAGTCCAGGCCGTCTTGTAGCTGCCCAGGCCCAACACCCGCTGCAATCCCAATGCACTCGCCCCGTTCTTCTGGCTGGTGAGCCACCACATTGCTCGAAACCAACTCTGGAGCGGCTTGCGGGTGTCTTGAAAGATTGTGCCTGCTGTCGCCGAAGCTTGATGCCCGCAGCTTGCACACTGCAGCAGCACCGTGCGCACCGCCCAGGTTTTGTCATGCCCGCATCGCGGACAACGAAAACCCTCCGGCCAGCGGAGTTGACACAGATACTCCCGACAGGCCTGCTCGCTAGCGAAACGCGCCTCGAACTCGGCCAAATTCCGGGGATAATCTTCCATCGCCCAAGATCCTACATCTTGGGGTCACCTGAGTCAAGTAAATACCCATCTGCCGGGATTCTTAAGCCTACTCCTCGACTTTCCCTCTCCGACTTTTCCTGTAACATGAATAGCAAGGATATTTTCGCGATGAGTGCCCCAAAACCCCTTGACGATCTCGACGCTGTCCGGGCCGTGGTAGAGGCTGTTCAGGACTTCGAGCAGCAGGAACAGCAGCGTATTTTCAGATGGGCTGCCGAATAGCTCAAACTACCCGGGCCGTTTGGGACTTCTGGCGTTCCGTCCACTCAAGCTCATCACGAGGAAACATCGCGATCACCCTCTGTCTCACATGAAGCTGCCTCTACGCAATCACCGCCTGCCCAAGACATCAGGTCATTCGTCGCAGCGAAGAGCCCTCGCAGTGACATCCAGTTTGCCGCCACCATAGCCTACTACTTCCGGTTCCAGGCACCAACATCTGAGAGGCAGGAAGCGATCAGCGGCAATGATTTGCAGGAGGCATGCCGAAAAGCGGGGAGAGATCGCTTATTGGATCCGGGCAAGACCCTGAACAACGCTCGCCAGCAAGGCCTTCTCGACAGGACTGAACGCGGCTATTTCTCTGTGAACGCGGTGGGAGAAAACCTTGTTGCGATGACCCTGCCGGGGGACAGTAATTCCGGCGGTAAAAGAGCCAAGAAGAAGACTGCCAAGAAGAAGACTGCCAAGAAAAAGACGGCCAGGAAAAAGACGGCCAGGAAGAAGGCGGCCAGGAAAGCGTGACCCGTGACTGCCGCTCAGCAGGCCATTGACTCTGCGATCAAGGAGTCTGAACGACTCCTGAATACACTCCGCAATGGCACTAGGCAAGTAACCTCGACCGGCCAGAAGCAGATCATTAATGCGACGGCTCACGCCTGGTTCAACAACCACCGCAAGACCGTAGTCGAAGCCCTTGCCGGCGATGACCTGTTACTGTTGGACGATGAGTACAGGGGTTTGCTAGCGGCAACCGGTCGCGCAACGCTCAGAACGTCGTACCTCAAAGGCCTGAAGCGCATCAAGAGAGCCCTCGCCCAGTTGCAAGCGGATCAGGTCATTGCGCTATCGGATGCTCCTACCGCCCAGTCGCACCAATCTTCATCGGACGCGCCCCCTCAGTTCTCACCGCTCATCGGTGATGTAAACATGCAGGCGATCCTGAATCGGCGGTGGATCGAGTGCGTTGCCTGCCTAAAAGCAGGTGCGCCTCTGGCCGCCACAGTCATGATGGGCGGTATCCTCGAAGGTCTTTTACTGGCAAGGATCAATCAACTTGAAGACAGGGCTCCCGTGGTCAGGGCCGCTGCAGCTCCGCGAGATAAGGAGAGCAGGAAGACGCTTGGTCTCAGAGACTGGGGTTTAAAGAATTACATTGATGTCGCCCACGAGCTCAAGTGGATTTCGACCACAGCCAAGGATATCGGCGAAGTTGTTCGGGACTACAGAAACTTTATCCATCCGCAAAAAGAGCTCTCGCACGGTATTCGGCTGTCCACCGAAGACGCGCAGATGATGTGGGAAGTGGCCAAGAGCGTAACACACCAGATACTGAAAACTTAGCCGAGTGCCAGAAACCGGGCAGCCTCGATTCCTGCCTAATAATGGGCCAGTATCGCCATCAAGTCTTGGCTCGGCGAGGGACAGGCTCGGCGAGGGACAGGCACCATAATCCGTGACCCCCGACCACGGAATCTAGCACAATCCTCGCCGCCCCACGCATCGCCAGCGCTCCCGCATGTCTAGGGCGCCGATCCGTCCCGGATCCAGACTCTGAAAACTGGCGGAAAATCTGTAGCCCAGGCGACTGGGCCGGCGCGCTGCGGGATCGTGTCATGGAAGCAGATCAGCTAGCTCGGCCCCGCGCCGCCACCCGCACGGGCCGCCCGCTAGCCTCCGGCGGGTTTGTCCAGAAGCTCGACACCCGCCTCAAAAGTACCCTCCAACCGACGAAACGCGGTCGCACGAAGAAACACCACCTCGCCGCTGCGGCAAATAAGGTGGCTGGCCTTCTTCGGACCCTAGGCTGCCCCTATTTTGCCTCTTTTGCTCCTCCGACTTCTCCCGGTTCTTCTCCGAGAATCTCTTCAAGGGAAGCCTCAGTGATTCGATGCTTCTCTACTATCGCCTCACGAATTCGCATCGCTAGTCTCAGTGTCTCCATCGACTGGAATACGTTACCCTCTCCGAGGTCCTTCACAAAGTTATCTCGATAGGAGAGGTCTGCCGTCACCACCTTAACTCGACCATACTTCTTTACCATGAACCTAATTGTCTCTTCAGTATTTTTGAAACCAGACCAACCAACAAGGTGTCCACACCTCGATACCACGAAATAGGTCAACTGAGCCAGCCAGTTATGAGTGCCGCGAAACGCCCATATATGCTCTTCGCCGATGACGAAATCCCTGTACGCCAGCTTCAGGTATCTGGTATAGTGCGTAATTCTAACGTTCTTTTTGACCCCGATGCGTTCCACAAGCTGGTCCATGCCTGGTAAGATATAGTACCTCCCCACGACCTCTGGTCTGATTTCGTAGAGCAAGCCGATCACGTTCTCTGGGCCAACATGTTCTCTGTATTTCTTTATCAGCGAGCTTTGAACGTTAGGGTTTGCTTCCGAAATAAAGCGTGCTGTAAAGTACTCTTGGAAGGACCGGTGTGCAAACACAAGAGACAAGCCGTCTTCCACTAGCAAACAGACTGCCTGTAGTGCATCCTCGAGGTAGTCACTAGCACTGTAATTGAGGTTTGCGATCTTCTTGCAGTTCTCAAGGTACCTAAGAGCTGATGTCTTGCTGAACTGATATTCTGTCTTGTCGTATGTTTGCAGGCAAAACGCCGCAAAGACCCTAGCGAACTCCTGTATGTCGAGTGACGTAAGTCGTTGGCGTTGAAAACCTCCTTTGAGGGCATCATGTCTCTCGAACAATGCTTCATATGCCTTGCCATAAAAAATACTGAGTTTGTCTGGGATGTGGGCACCCTGACCGTAAGTGAGGAGCATTATAGATAGTAAGAGAGGGTTCGATACAAACGACTCATGCTTGTCAAACAGATCAGTTCGTAGCTCATCTAGGAACTTTTGTTTCAGGTCATCGTCGAAGGGAAGTTTCTCCACAAGCTCGCATGCACGATCGCGCTTGAGAGGCTGCAGGGTGGCTACTACGAAGCGTTGCCAACTTTCGAGGTCGGTGTCGTGCCGAGAGGAGACGATTACCCAGTTAGAATCGTGCTCGTTAGCAAGATCTTGAATGGCAGAGGCCACCACCGACTTCTTGCTTTGAGCCACTTCGTCGAACCCGTCGAGAAATAGCGCAGATGGGTATTCACTTGACTCAGGTATTTTGAAATGGCCCCTACATGTTGTGGTTGTCCGTAGCGCGTGTTGCGGTGCCTCCGACCAGCGACTTGTAGGGCGCCGGTTGGACGGCGACGGCCTGCTGAACCAGGCGGTAGAAGAGCTTGCCTCGGCTTCTGGACTTGCGGCGGTTGAAGCGGAAGGTGAATTCGTCGAGGTAGTAGTCGAGATGCTCGTGGCTGACGGCTCCTTGATGCGTACCCAGTATCCAACGCTTCAGTAACGACACCACGCGATGCACGCGGGGGAGCAGTTGAGAGGCTCGTGCCGGTTGGCCGTCCAGGTAGCTCACCTCGTGGCGATAGCCGTCGCTTTCGAGTGGCTCGTATCCCAGCCAGCCGTCCGTGTGGACCACGCTGCCGGGTTCGACCGACTCGCCGACGAAGGCCATCAAGCTGTCCCCAGAGGCGTTCGGAATCGTGCGCATCCGAACTCGTCCGATGCCGGCGCCATCTTCCTCGGCCGCTACTACAATCAGCGCTTTCGCGTCGGTTTGGCGGCCCCGCACGCCCTCCTCCAGGGCTCCTAAGTAAGTCTCGTCAACCTCAACGCGCCCGCTGAGGCGATCACGTCCGGGCCGCACCATAGCGCGCCGAAGCTTGTGCAACCAAGTCCAGGCCGTCTTGTAGCTGCCCAGGCCCAACACCCGCTGCAATCCCAATGCACTCGCCCCGTTCTTCTGGCTGGTGAGCCACCACATTGCTCGAAACCAACTCTGGAGCGGCTTGCGGGTGTCTTGAAAGATTGTGCCTGCTGTCGCCGAAGCTTGATGCCCGCAGCTTGCACACTGCAGCAGCACCGTGCGCACCGCCCAGGTTTTGTCATGCCCGCATCGCGGACAACGAAAACCCTCCGGCCAGCGGAGTTGACACAGATACTCCCGACAGGCCTGCTCGCTAGCGAAACGCGCCTCGAACTCGGCCAAATTCCGGGGATAATCTTCCATCGCCCAAGATCCTACATCTTGGGGTCACCTGAGTCAAGTAAATACCCATCATAGCGCAAAATGACCCGCCTTCAAAGCAGCATCAACATATGACTGATCGAGCCGGAACTGAAATGATCTAAGGGTGCGATAGATAAGGTCACGCAACGTGTCGTCGGTCTGGTTGAGGTGTCGCAATTCAATAAAGATGGGGACCTTGGCTTTTGCAAAGAGGCAGCTCAGAAGCAAATGCCGCATAAACACAGTCTTCCCGCTTCCGGCTGTGCCGGCGACGACGAGACGGGGCGAGATCCGAGCGAGAGACGTGATGTCGGGGCGATCGAGGAGTGTCCGTGCAACTTTGATAGCAAGTGGCACATAAAAATCGTAGAGGTATACCGACTCCGTGCGAATGAAGAAGGACTTGGCCTTTGAATGGCGATCGAACAGGCAGGATATGTAAGATGTGTAGGTGCTGTCTAGGCGAAGACGGAGCTTATTTGTGCTGAGCTTCAGTACTCCTTTGCCAATAGCTAGAAATGAGTCGATGTTCTTCTGAATGAACTCAGCGGCTATTCTGTTGGTGTCTAGCTCTTCCGGCATGATCACCTCTTCGGTTGGGCAAACGGCGGGCTCGGTGCTATGCCACCTGTGGAACTCGGAAACAGGTTACTACTTTTGGGCGTGGATCGCAACTCATCCAGGATTTCCATTTTGGCCCTGGCGCGGCTACAGTATATACCCGCGCTGCCTCGAATACCACTTGTTTTGTGCGAAATGTTCCACATTACCCCCACTGCTGGACGCTAGGGCTTGTCCGTCCGCTCACAGACGCTGATGGACGGAGAAAATTAGACACAAGGAGATCAGGGACCTTTATTGCTAAGAAACCGTTTGTAGTCAGTATTTTACATATTTCCCTCAGCGAGGGACCCTCGCCTTAGTCCCGTGCCCCCCGACCACGGGATCTAGCACAGCCCCCGCCGCCCCACGTATCGCGAGCGCTCCCGCCTGTCGAGGGCCTCGATCCCTCCGGGGCCCTGGATCTGAAAAACGGACGGAGAATCCGCAGCCGGGGCGACTCGGCCGGAGCGCCGTTCAGCCCGCTCAATCAAGCTCTGTGAGTGGACGAACGAGCCCTGGCGCCCACCGCCGGAGGTGATGTGCTGGGTTCAGCACGAAAAGACGTCGTATTCGGGGCAGCGCGAGTGTATACTGTGACCGTGCCAGGGCCAAAACGGAAATCCTGGCTCAAACGGCAACACTATCATGTTGTCAGGTGCTCCCCTAGGGGACAGGCGGTGATGATGAAACCTGCGACGTCCAGATAGCCAAATTGGGAGAGAGTGTCGCGATGGGCGTCTTTCAGTTGTTCACTTTCAGGGTGGATGGGTATTTACTTGACTCAGGTGACCCCAAGATGTAGGATCTTGGGCGATGGAAGATTATCCCCGGAATTTGGCCGAGTTCGAGGCGCGTTTCGCTAGCGAGCAGGCCTGTCGGGAGTATCTGTGTCAACTCCGCTGGCCGGAGGGTTTTCGTTGTCCGCGATGCGGGCATGACAAAACCTGGGCGGTGCGCACGGTGCTGCTGCAGTGTGCAAGCTGCGGGCATCAAGCTTCGGCGACAGCAGGCACAATCTTTCAAGACACCCGCAAGCCGCTCCAGAGTTGGTTTCGAGCAATGTGGTGGCTCACCAGCCAGAAGAACGGGGCGAGTGCATTGGGATTGCAGCGGGTGTTGGGCCTGGGCAGCTACAAGACGGCCTGGACTTGGTTGCACAAGCTTCGGCGCGCTATGGTGCGGCCCGGACGTGATCGCCTCAGCGGGCGCGTTGAGGTTGACGAGACTTACTTAGGAGCCCTGGAGGAGGGCGTGCGGGGCCGCCAAACCGACGCGAAAGCGCTGATTGTAGTAGCGGCCGAGGAAGATGGCGCCGGCATCGGACGAGTTCGGATGCGCACGATTCCGAACGCCTCTGGGGACAGCTTGATGGCCTTCGTCGGCGAGTCGGTCGAACCCGGCAGCGTGGTCCACACGGACGGCTGGCTGGGATACGAGCCACTCGAAAGCGACGGCTATCGCCACGAGGTGAGCTACCTGGACGGGCAACCGGCACGAGCCTCTCAACTGCTCCCCCGCGTGCATCGCGTGGTGTCGTTACTGAAGCGTTGGATACTGGGTACGCATCAAGGAGCCGTCAGCCACGAGCATCTCGACTACTACCTCGACGAATTCACCTTCCGCTTCAACCGCCGCAAGTCCAGAAGCCGAGGCAAGCTCTTCTACCGCCTGGTTCAGCAGGCCGTCGCCGTCCAACCGGCGCCCTACAAGTCGCTGGTCGGAGGCACCGCAACACGCGCTACGGACAACCACAACATGTAGGGGCCATTTCAAAATACCTGAGTCAAGTGAATACCCATCTCAGGGTGTTTGTTTCGTCTGGCTTTCACAGACTCGTCAGTAGGCTGAGCCTAGAAAAACCCGTCTCCGTAGTGCTGAGATTGAAACGTCGATCATTCCATCGAAGCCCTCCTTCACCCACGAAATATCCACATTCATCAACGTCTGTGTCTTCAGTACTACTAGGAGACGAACCAAGGAGCCTGCCATCGTCAGGACCGGTAGGCTAGCTCCGGGCGACACTCACGTGTTTCGGCATGTTGATTATATCACAGGGGCTTTCAGGGGCTTTCAGGGAGGGAAATAAAGGGGAACTCAGGGATAGGCACCTTTATTGCTAAGGATGGGTATTTACTTGACTCAGGTGACCCCAAGATGTAGGATCTTGGGCGATGGAAGATTATCCCCGGAATTTGGCCGAGTTCGAGGCGCGTTTCGCTAGCGAGCAGGCCTGTCGGGAGTATCTGTGTCAACTCCGCTGGCCGGAGGGTTTTCGTTGTCCGCGATGCGGGCATGACAAAACCTGGGCGGTGCGCACGGTGCTGCTGCAGTGTGCAAGCTGCGGGCATCAAGCTTCGGCGACAGCAGGCACAATCTTTCAAGACACCCGCAAGCCGCTCCAGAGTTGGTTTCGAGCAATGTGGTGGCTCACCAGCCAGAAGAACGGGGCGAGTGCATTGGGATTGCAGCGGGTGTTGGGCCTGGGCAGCTACAAGACGGCCTGGACTTGGTTGCACAAGCTTCGGCGCGCTATGGTGCGGCCCGGACGTGATCGCCTCAGCGGGCGCGTTGAGGTTGACGAGACTTACTTAGGAGCCCTGGAGGAGGGCGTGCGGGGCCGCCAAACCGACGCGAAAGCGCTGATTGTAGTAGCGGCCGAGGAAGATGGCGCCGGCATCGGACGAGTTCGGATGCGCACGATTCCGAACGCCTCTGGGGACAGCTTGATGGCCTTCGTCGGCGAGTCGGTCGAACCCGGCAGCGTGGTCCACACGGACGGCTGGCTGGGATACGAGCCACTCGAAAGCGACGGCTATCGCCACGAGGTGAGCTACCTGGACGGGCAACCGGCACGAGCCTCTCAACTGCTCCCCCGCGTGCATCGCGTGGTGTCGTTACTGAAGCGTTGGATACTGGGTACGCATCAAGGAGCCGTCAGCCACGAGCATCTCGACTACTACCTCGACGAATTCACCTTCCGCTTCAACCGCCGCAAGTCCAGAAGCCGAGGCAAGCTCTTCTACCGCCTGGTTCAGCAGGCCGTCGCCGTCCAACCGGCGCCCTACAAGTCGCTGGTCGGAGGCGCCGCAACACGCGCTACGGACAACCACAACATGTAGGGGCCATTTCAAAATACCTGAGTCAAGTGAATACCCATCTTGCTAAGAAACCGTTTGTAGTCAGTATTTGACATATTTCCCTCAGCGAGGAACACTCGCCTTAATCCGTGACCCCGAGCACGGCACCCGGCACAATCCTCGACGCGCCACGCGTCGCGAGCGCCCCCGCCTGTCGAGAGCCTCGATCCCCCCGGGCCCCTGGATCTGAAAAATGGACGGAGAATCCGCAGCCGAGGCGACTGGGCAAGGGGGGACGTGACACGCCCGCTGCGTCAACCGTCACAATATCGCGTTCCGTCTGTCGAACTAGATTTCCTGAAACAGGTAAGGCCGGATCACGTCGATACGATCCTCGAACCCGTCCGGGTGGAGGTACCAGAGCATGGCGGCGACCGAAGACAGAAGGGCGTTCCCATCTTGCGGCGTGAAGCAAAAACCGATCAGCTCGTTGCCGTTTCGAACCGCTAGCGTTTCGACCGAGATGACCGTCTGGCTGAGGATGCGGCCGAAATAGCCGTGATCACGGCCGAACGAGAAGATCATGTTGGCGGTTCTCTTGTAGGTCAATGCGACGCGGGTATTGGCCTCGAAGCGCTCCCTGGCTTCCGCCACTGTGATCTCGTGGTCAAGGGTCAGGCTGAACCAAATCGCATGCATGTATTGCGTGTTGAGTTTCACCGCCGACGACCACAGCGGAACGTCCAGCCCGGTGGTCGCGAACAGGCGGTGGGCATCACGCGCGTGGTGCGTTCCGAAGCGGGCGTCTCCATGCGTGCCTACCGTGGGCGCGGGCGTGAAACCACCTTCTTGACTGATGTCGCTGGTCCGGCGCATGCAAAGAAACCGTCCCGACTCAAGGTGGTTCACTCCCCCGTCCAGGGCAATGCTATGCACCAGGACCGCGATGTTATGTGTGTTGCATGAGACCACCTAAATGAACCGGTCATCGCCCCTCACCAGTACATGGTCGTTGATGCCACGGGCGTACATCTTGCCAAACCCGAATTCGGATCCCTGTGCCAGGAACCCCAGCGGCCCTTTGGCCTCCTGGTAGTACTCTTCCTTGTTGGCGTTGCCCGCGGGCGTGCAGTCAATGACCACCGTGGCTCGCTCGATGGCCTCTCGAGCCTCGTACTTCGGCTTGTGGCCCAGCTCTTCAAACGCGGCGCGGCGATCGTCGTCCACCGCCAGCGCGGCCCCGCGCCGCGGCAGATCGTTCACTTTGGCGCGCTCCTCGATGAGAGGCGTGCGCTTGTGAAAGGTCACTTCGTCGATGCCAAAGGCTTCCCTGTCGTCGGCAAGAAGCCCGATCAACGGCTCGCCAATGGTTCCGGTGCCCACCACGTGAACGATCTTTGACATGCTGCTGCCTCCGCCTGGGAAGCGTCGGTGCGCGCCTGGCTCGCGGCGCCCGCACATCGGTGATGGGCCGCGCGAGAGAGGTCGCTTATCGGGTCCTGCGCCCACTCGACGCTGCTCTCAGGATACTCCTCCGGCACGTCAAGGGCCTCGATCCCTCCGGGCCCCTGGATCTGAAAAACGGACGGAGAGTCCTCGGCCAAGGCGGCGGGGCCGGCGCGCTGCGGGATCGCGTCGTCAAGCTGCAACTCGGCCTCGCCTGACCAGTGAGGGAGCACCGCGATACCATCAAGGGTGGCTCCGGCGCTATGACTGAGAAACGGCCCTATGTCCATGTTGCGCGCCTTTACGACCTGCTCGACCTGCCCTTCGAGTACGGCCGCTACCGGCCACTTCGGCGCACGATCTTTCAAGGCCTGAGCGGAACCGTGCTCGACGCCGGCGTCGGGACCGGGCGCAACATGCCGTTCTATCCCTCCGGCACCAAGATGGTCGGGATCGACCTCAGCCCGCGCATGCTCTCCAGGGCTCGCCGGCGCCGGGAGAGCCTGGGCGTCACGGCGGACCTGCGAGAGATGGACGTGACCGCCACCGGCTTCCCCGGCGCAAGTTTCGACTACGCCGTCGCCACGTTTCTGTTCTGCGTTCTCGACGACGAACACCAGCTGCCCGCGCTCCGCGAGTTGCGGCGCATTACGAAACCCGGCGGAGAAATCAGAATTCTCGAGTACGCCTACTCCAGCCAGCCTCTGCGACGCTTCGTGATGCACTTGTGGGCGCCCTGGGTCCGCTGGATGTACGGGGCGGCCTTCGACCGCCGAACCGAACAATACGTAGAAGCCGCCGGCTTGGAGGTGGTCGAGGATCGTTTCCTGTTCGAAGACATCATCAAGCTCCTCGTCCTGCGGCCCCGTTAGCCGAGACGACTGGGCCAAGGGCTAAGCCGCCACCGCCCCGCCGCCAAGCAAGCGACCCACCGCAACCAGCAAAACAAGAACTACCAAACAGACCCAACCTCGTCGAACCCCATCTAAATCACCAACTTGCCATCCCAGGATCTCCCAAGACCCGTAGCGCGATCTCGGCTTTAAGATCCGCGGCTTTTCCCACCCCAGCAAACCATGAATCCCCCGGCCCCCATCCACCCCCGGCCTGCCGCCAACCCTCAGCCCCAGCCCCAAACCGCCAAAATCGAACTACCAAACAGACCCAATTCCCAAAGACCAATCCAGATCCACATCTTACGGCCACCTGCCCCGGACCGAATCGCGGATCTCCCCCGCGGCCGCGGCAATCGAAAACCACCCGTAGCGATCTCGGTTTTGAGATCCGCGGCTTTTTCCCACCCCAGCAGAGCGTTCATACCTTCCCCCCCCGCCACCCACCGCTACGCCCCACACCCAACAGGCGAGTCACAACAATCCACCCCCACCAAATCAACAACATACCCCAAAAATACCCCAAAACACTTGACACCCCGTGCTAGCCTATACCCGTAACGACCGGAAAGGATAGATCACCGCGATCCCCCGACCGTTTCCTGGCCAGGACAGAAAGCTCGCTCAGCGGTTCATCGCCGCCTCGAATCACAGAGGAGAGGGTGACCGCAAAGGCGGGTCTTCGGACGGCTCTCGAAGGTGGACATCCACCGCGAAGGGCTACCAGCGCAGTCGTGCACCATAGCCGCGCGGGACAACCGCGCGACGTGACCACGCGAGAGAACCCTTCGCCCGGAACCGCCTGCAACTTCCGGCTGGAGCGGCCCGCCGGGATCACATAGTCGGAACGAGAGGCCCTCTCACTTTTTTGAAACTTTCTTAAAAAAGAAGCACCACGAACAGCCCCAGTCGGCAACCCCAGCCACCCCCACCACCACCCCATCCCTCCATCGCCCAAGAACCATCACCCGACCCAACCTCCAAGCCTCCCCAAGAAAAGCAAAAAAAAGCTAAGAAAAATCCCCAAAAACCGGGCATTTCCGGACAAACCCCACCAACCCAACTCGCGCCCAGGTGCTTCCTCCAACTTGAACCTCACCCCTGTTGCGGATCAGATCACGGCGGCAAGCGGAAAGCGTTCGGTACAATGCGAGTCCACTCCTCAATTCCGGGCGGCGGAGTCTTTCGATCCACTGGGTTTCGAGCCGCTGGCCTGGGTCCGCCGTCCAGGGTTTACCGAGCAACGATGAACCAGCAAATGATGAATCAGCACGTTACCGAACACAAGAAGGGCGGGATGGAGGAGCTTCCGGCGACCGCGATCAGCGGCAACGACATCACCTCTTCCTGCCTCTATGTCTCGGCCCTTTCGATCACCTACGCCGGAGTGCTGGCGCCAGTCGTTCTCTCGATCGTGGCGGCGGTGCTCTATCTGTTCCGGTCGATCTATGCGGAAGTTGTCGGCGCGCTGCCGCTCAACGGCGGGGCCTACAACGCGCTGCTCAATACGACGAGCAAGTTCCGGGCCTCGATCGCGGCCTGTTTGACGATTCTCTCCTACATGGCGACGGCGGTGATCTCGGCCAGCGAAGCCATGCGCTACGCCCACACCCTGTGGGGCGGGTTGCCGGTGATCGAGGCGACGGCGCTGTTGCTGGCGGCCTTCATGGGATTGACGATCCTCGGCATCACGGATTCCGCGAAAGTGGCCGTGGGCATTTTCCTCATCCACATGGGGAGTCTTACGCTCTTGATGCTGGTGGGCTGCGGCTACGTGGCGATGACCGGCTTGGGCGTGATTCTCGCGAATTTGGCGACGCCGACGCCGAGCGGAATCGTGACCTCGCTGTTCTTCGGATTCGCGGCCGCGCTGCTGGGCATCTCCGGTTTTGAGAGTTCCGCCAACTTCGTCGAAGAGCAGGCCGAAGGCGTGTTTCCCAAGACGCTGCGGAACATGTGGATCGCGGTATCGGTGTTCAACCCCGGCATGGCGATTCTCGCCCTGGCCCTGGTGCCGATCGGGGATGTCGGGCAGCATCAGGAAGCGCTGCTGGCTCATATGGGCGAACTCTCCGGGGGGCCGTGGCTGGCGAGCCTCATCTCGGTCGACGCCGTGCTGGTGCTCAGCGGCGCCGTGCTGACGAGTTTTGTCGGCGTCAATGGTCTGGTGCGGCGCATGACGCTGGATCGCTGTTTGCCTCAGTTCTTGCTCAAAACCAACCGGCGGGGAACGACGCATCGGATCCTGATCGCGTTCTTCCTGCTGGCGCTGTCGGTTCTTTTTATCACCGGCGGAGAACTCGAGGCGCTGGCGGGCGTCTATACGATTTCGTTCCTGGGCGTGATGGTGTTGTTCGCGCTGGGGAACATCTTGCTGAAGGTCAAGCGGGCGGGTCTGCCGCGTTCGACCCAGGCCTCCTGGCTGAGCGTGCTGGTCGGGATGGCCGCGGTGCTGACGGGGCTGGCGGGCACCGCGGCCAACCACCCGGAGTATATGTGGGTCTTCCTGGAATACTTCTTGCCCACGCTGCTAATTGTTTCGATGATGCTGGGACGCATTGCCTTGCTCAAGGCGATGCTGTTCGTGGTTCGCGCCATTCTTTCTTTCATGGTCGGGCGCATGAGCACGGTCTCCGCGTCGATTCGAACCAAGATCGAGGAAATCAACTCGCAGCAGATCGTCTTCTTCACGCGCGGAGACAGCGTCGCCAAGCTGAATCACGCGATGCTCTACGTGCGGCGCAACGAGCACACCAAGAGTATCAAGGTGGTAACGGTGGTGAAAGATTCCGCGGACGTGCCCGACCGCCTGAAGACGGATCTTGCCTTTCTCGACGAGGTGTATCCGGAGATCGATGTCGAACTGGTCGTTCACGAAGGATCGTTCGGTCCGGAGCTGATCCAGGAGCTGTCGCAAAAATGGAACATCCCGACGAACTTCATGTTCATCGGTTCGCCGACCGGTCATCTGATGTACGGGCTGGCGGAACTTGGCGGCGTGCGCGTGATCATCTAGGTCTGGGCTCGGGCTGACTGCCGGCCGCGGGGCGCTATCACGCTCCGGGCGTTCCAAATCAGCGAGATGGGCTAGAATGAATTTCTTGTTGAAGTCGAGGGGGATGGGAAATATGTTGCGTCGATTGATAGCGATTGCTGGGTTGTCGGTGTTTCTGTCGGTGGGTGTCGGGCTCGCGGCCGACAAGGCGAAGGCCGATGCCGCGAAGGCCGATGCCGCGAAGGCCGATGCCGCGAAGGGCGATGCCGCGAAGGGCGATGCCGCGAAGGGCAAGGAACTGTTCGACACCAAGTGCGGCATCTGTCACAACGCCGACAGCAAGGAAAAGAAGATCGGCCCGGGGTTGCTGGGCATCAAGGATGGCAAACTGCCCAGCGGCAAGGAAACCACTCGCAAGGTCCTTCTTGAGAATCTCAACACCGGCGGCGGCGGGATGCCTCCATTTGAGAAACTCATCAATCAAGAAGATAAGGACAACGTCATTGCGTACATTTCTACGCTGTAAAGCGGCCGTCGTTGAGCGGTAGGCCCGGGGCGGGGCGAGTGCGGACGATCCGGCGAGACACGGTCGGCGGGACGATCCCATGAGCGCTGAGAGATCCGGCTCGGGCCGGCTTTGTGGCGTGCTTGGACGCGAGGTGCCCGTCGCGATGTTGTTGCGGCGCGGTACCGGCAGCTTCGTTGCGACTCGGTTGTAAGGAACCACATAATCGCCCGCGTCGAGCCTAGCTTTCGGCTCCGCGGCGCTCGCAACGCCCGCAACGCGGCGGGCCCGGCACCTGCCGCGGGCTGCTAGCGTCCTCTCGTTCGCGAAGTCCCTCACCGGCAGCTTGCGGGCCTCCCTCTCGCCGCGGCGCTCGTCCTTCGGCTGGGAGCGGGCGCGGACGTTGGTTGCCGGACGACATTTTGCATGGGCTTTACAAATCGACAGCAACCCTTTGGGGTGAAGCGGGTTTCTAAGTGGCAGAGGCGCCTTGAAACCCTGATTACGCAGTGGGACCCAGAGGAGAATTTTATGAAACCAGTGACTGGTTTTTTACTTGCTGTTGTTTGTTCTAGCGGCTTGGCATGGGCGCAGGATGAGGCTGCTCCCAGGCCCGGGCCGGGGCTGAAGACGAGGGCGGCGATCGAGTTTCTCGACTTGAGTGAGGCGCAGCTCGATAGTCTGCGGCAAATCCGCAAGGAGTGCCGTGAGTCGCTTCGCCCGCAAGCGCAGAGGGCGCGTGAGCTAAAGAAGATGGTGCGGGCCGAGATGCGCAAGGAGAACCCCGATCCGGGCCTGGTCGGACAGTACGCGGTCGACGGGAAGAGCTTGAGGAATGAGATCAAGTCGGCGCGCGCCGGCTGCAAGAGCGAGGCTGCGGCGGTGCTGACGCCGGAACAGGCGGCGCAGCTCGAAGAGCTGGAAGAGTCGCTCAAGCACGCGCGGGTGGCGCGTCAGGCCGCCGCGATGGGACTGATCGATGGACCCGCGGGCCGGCGTGGCGGGCGCCGCCAGGGCGGAAACCGGCGACCGCGAGCGCTATAGATCTGGGAGCGCTGTCAATCTGGCTCGCGGACCTGGGCGAGTCCTGATTCAAGAGCGCTGTTTTTCAAACGAAGACGCCCGGCGGCGGAGAAACCAATCGCCCCCGGCGTCTTCCCCTTTGGGGCGCGCGATCAGCGTTGTGGTGCGCGGTTAGCGAATGGCGGCTTCGGAATGGCGAATGGCGATTTCGGCGATTTCGGCGATTTCGGCGGCGAGGACTTGGGTCCCCGGCGGACGCACGGACCCTCCGGCGAGGCCGAGTGCCTCGAGCCCCACTTTGATCCCGCTGATTCCGTAGCCTGGCTTGACACCGCGAAGCTCCAGGACGGGGTCGAGCTTCTGCTTGCGGACGGCGTTCATCTGATCGACGCGGCCAGCGATGCCGTGCTGCCAGAATTCACGGCAGGCATTGGGCGTGAAGACGGCGACGGCGGTGGTATAGGCGCGGGCGCCGGCCGGCATGGCCTTGGCGGCGTGGGTTTCGCTCTCGGCGATCCAGAGAAAGCGGTCGGGAACGAGCGGAGCGAGCGATTGTCCGATCTTGATATCGCCGCTGGCGTCCTTGAAGCCGATGATATTCGGTATTTCGGCGAGACGGCGGATGGTCGAGGCCCAGTGGGATTCCTTGCCGCGCGGGTAGAGGATGACGCCGATCCCGACCGAAGCGGCCACCTGCTTGAAGTACTGGTAGGCCCCTTCGGCGTCGCTGGCTCCATAGGGCGGAGAGAACAGCAGCAGGGCGTCGGCGCCTGCTTGCTCGGCGTTGCGGGCCATATCGAGAGCGAGCCGGTAGCCGCCTCCGGCCCCGACGACGACCGGCATTCTTCCTTGCGAGCCGGCCACGGCGGCTTCGGCCATGGCGCGCTGTTCTCCACCGTTGAGGGCGAAGAGCTCGCCGAGTCCGCCGCCAAAGACGAGGGTCGTGTCCGGCGTGCCGGCGCGGGCATAATGGGCGGCGTTGTTGCGGAGGCCGTCGGCATCGAGGCTGTAGTCGGGCAGAAAGGGAGTTGTCAGGAAGTTGTGGACGCCGCGAAGGCGGACCATGAGCGAATGCATGCCGGGCGCGAGAGCGGTCTTCTCGCTGGAAGCGCCGCTAAGCGGGGCGGCAATAAACGGGGCGGCGGCCAGGGCGGAGGCAGCTGTCTGTAGGAAAGTTCGCCGGGTAGCGGAGTTCATGTTGGGGACCTTGTCTGTCGGGATCGGGATCGGTCCAAGCCTAGCATGGATTGCGGTCCGATTACGGCCGGAGCCGGCAAAGGTCTGCGATAGTGGAGGTCCGTGTCGGGGAAGGTTTGAGCCGAAATTTGCTATGATCGCCGCTTGCCTGATTCGGTGAAGAATTCCGTGAAGAGACTCGCCATTCCGATCCGCCGCCTGCGGCCCGGCGCCCGTCTGCCCGAGAACTCGCACGGGGCGGAGGAAGACGCCGGGCTTGACCTCTATGCCGTTGAGGAGACGACACTGCCCAGCGGCGGATGGAAGAGTGTCGGGACCGGGATCGCGGTGGCGATCCCGGCCGGCTATGAGGGGCAAGTGCGGCCGCGCAGCGGGCTGGCCGCGAAATTCGGTGTTACGTTATTGAACTCGCCCGGCACGATCGATCCGGGATACCGCGGGGAGATTCGGGTGCTGCTGATCAATCATGGTCCCGAGGGTTACACCATCCGCGCGGGAGACCGCGTCGCGCAGCTTGTGATTGGAAGCTACGCGGCCGTGGACTGGCGGCCGAGCGAGGATTTGAGCGGCACCGGCCGGGGAACGGGCGGCTTCGGATCGACGGGCGCCTAGAGCCGGTCCTGATTTTGCGGGCTCGACCGGCTGCATTCTTCTTCCCTGGGCAGCGGTGTATTCCTTGTGAAATTCAGGTCTAATAACCGCATCTCTCACCAAGAAATCCGTGAACGCGGTAAAATGTAATATACGGCTTCGGTAAGCAGCCGCCCAGGGGAGAAACCAGCCTTTCGGATCGACAAGCACAGCGCGTCTTGATGCTTGTTCCGGGGCGCGAGCAGGGTTGGGCAGGCGATTCGCATTCCCGTCGCCGAAGTTTCTCCGCCGCTTCCACGGGTTCGATCATTCGAGACTGGGAACCACGGCTTACGCTAGGGTTTGTATGGCCTGTACTGCCCCTCCAAGAAGCAGCCGATACCACGGATAGAGTTGCAGGGATAGAGTTGCGCCGTCGCGCCGTGCCGGCGAGCCAGCGCGGGAAGTCGCCGAACGAAACTGCATTTTTCGATGGGCGTTCACAAGACGAGCAAGGGCTTGGACCTTCCCTTGGAGGGCGAGCCCGAACAGAGAATCGATCCTGTAGCAACGCCCCGGCGGGTGGCGCTGCTGGCGGACGACTACGCGGGCATGAAGCCGACCATGCGGGTGCGAGCCGGTGGCGAGGTGCGTCGCGGGCAGTTGCTCTTCGAGGATAAGAAAATCCCGGGCGTGCGCCACACCTCCCCGGCGTCGGGGAAGATCGTGGCGATCCATCGCGGGGCGCGGAGAGCATTTCAGTCCGTAGTGATCGAGCTGGATCAGGCCGAGCGGGCCGGCGGCGGCGATAGCGTTTCCTTCGATGCCCACAGCGGCGCCCCGCCCGGGGCGTTGAGCCGGCAGCAGGTCAAGGATTTGCTGCTGGAATCAGGTTCGTGGACGGCGCTGCGGACGCGACCTTTCAGCCGTACGGCGAACCCGGCCGATGTGCCGCATTCGATTTTCGTCACGGCCCTCGACACGCAGCCCCTCGCCCCGTCGGCCGATGTGGCGCTGGCGGGGAAGGAAGTTCATTTCGAGCGCGGACTGCGAGTGCTGGCGCGGCTCACCGACGGCGCGGTGTATGTTTGCAAGGGGCCGGGCAGTGCGATCCCGGTACCGCGGGAGCCGCCGTTTCGGGAAGAAGTCTTTGCGGGGCCGCATCCATCGGGCACGGTCGGGCTGCACATCCATGTGCTGGACCCGGTCGATGCCAACAAGCTGGTCTGGCACCTGAACTACCAGGACACCGCCGCGATCGGCAAGCTCTTTGGCGACGGCACACTGGAGGTGGAGCGGGTGATCTCGATCGCCGGCCCTTCGGTACGGAGGCCCCGGCTGCTGCGAACGCGGCTGGGAGTTGGGATCGATGACCTGATTTCGGGGGAAATCAGCGACGCAGAGCAGCGCGTGATCTCCGGTTCGGTGCTCTCGG
Source organism: Bryobacterales bacterium (assembly GCA_965238045.1). Taxonomy (GTDB): domain Bacteria; phylum Acidobacteriota; class Terriglobia; order Bryobacterales; family UBA6623; genus CBDEGU01. The sequence continues at coordinate 823,986 of CBDEGU010000011.1, forward strand.
GAAGGGCGGCGGCGGGCGATATTTTCGGCTATTTAGGGCGCTATCATCACCAAGTTTCAGTCATTCGTGAGGGCCGCGAGCGACAGTTTCTCGGCTGGCTCTGGCCCGGCGCCGGCAAGTACTCGACGGTCAATACCTTTCTGGCCAAGCTGAGGCCCGGCAAGCGCTTCGGATTTTCCACCACGAGCAATGGTTCGCGCCGCGCGATGGTTCCCATCGGCATGTACGAACGGGTCATGCCGATGGACATTCCGCCGACGTTCTTGCTGCGGGCGCTGCTCTCGGGCGATGTGGAGCGAGCCCAGGAGATGGGGTGCTTGGAACTGGACGAAGAAGATCTGGCGTTGTGCTCGTTTGTATGCCCGGGCAAGGCCGAGTACGGTCCGCTGTTGCGGGACGTGCTGACGAGGATTGAGAAAGAAGGCTAATGAAGCAATTGCGCTCGCTGCTGGATTCCCAGGCGAAACATTTCGGGAAGGGCGGGAAGCTTGAATCTCTGTATCCGCTCTACGAAATGGCGGACACGTTTCTCTATACGCCCGGCGAGGTAACGCGGGGAGCGTCGCATGTTCGCGACGGCCTGGACCTGAAACGCATGATGATGACGGTGGTCGTCGCGCTGCTGCCGTGTGTTTTCATGGCCATGTACAACACCGGGTATCAGGCGCACCTGGCGATCGCGCGGGGCGCGCTGCCTCTGGATGGCTGGCAGACCGAAGCCGTCCGCTGGCTGGGATATGGGGCCTGGGATCCGGGCGACGTGGCGGGCTGCGTGGTCCACGGAGCGCTGTACTACTTGCCGGTCCTGCTGGTGACATTTTTCGTGGGCGGCAACTGCGAGGCGATCTTCGCGGTGGTGCGCCGTCACGAGATCAACGAAGGGTTTCTGGTGACGGGCATGCTCTTTCCGCTGATCTTGCCGCCGACGATCCCTCTGTGGCAGGTGGGCCTGGGTGTCGCTTTCGGCGTGGTGGTGGGCAAGGAAATTTTTGGCGGAACCGGGATGAACATTCTCAACCCGGCGCTGACGGCGCGGGCGTTTCTGTTCTTCTCCTATCCGGGGCAGATCTCAGGTGATCGGGCATGGATCGCGGCCGATACGATGGCCGACGGCGTGAGCGGAGCGACCTGGCTGGCAACGGCCGCGACCAGCGGTCCCAGCGCGCTCCTAGAGGGGGTTGCGTGGCAGGATGCCTTCTTGGGACTGGTGCCCGGCTCGATGGGCGAGACCTCGGCGCTGGCGTGTCTGTTCGGCGCGGCGGTGCTGATCATCACGCGCATCGGATCGTGGCGCATCATGGCCGGGGTACTGGCCGGATCGTTCGCGATGACGGCGCTGCTCAACGCGGCCGGCTCGGAGACCAATCCGCTGTTCTCGATGCCCTTCCACTGGCACGCCGTGCTGGGAGGCTGGGCCTTCGGCGCGGTGTTCATGGCCACCGACCCGGTTTCGGCGGCACATTCCCAGACCGGCAAGTACATCTACGGGTTCCTGATCGGGCTGCTGGCGATCTTGATTCGGGTGGTCAATCCGGCGTATCCCGAGGGCATGATGCTCGCGATTCTGTTCATGAATCTATTCGCGGCGCTGATTGATTATTTTGTCGTGCAGTCGAACATCAAGCGCCGGAGGGCTCGCTATGCGGCATAGCGTCACCTACACGTTCCTTTTCGCCGGCGCGGTGTGCGTGATCTGCGCCGTATTGGTTTCCACTTCGGCGGTGTCGCTGGCGGATCGTCAGCGGGCCAATGCCCTGCGGTACAAGAGAAAGAACGTGCTGATCGCCGCCGGGCTGATTGGCAGTACCGAGAAAGTGACGGCGGAAGACATCAACGAGCGATTTGAAAACGTTCGGCCGGTGGCGATTGATCTCGAAACCGGCGAGATGGTGGAGGATTTTGACACCGCCTCCTACGACCAGCAGAAAGCCAAGACCGATCCGGAGATGAGCCGCGAGGCGCCGCCGAATCTCTCGGTCATTAAGAAGTTGCCGAAGTACGCGGTGGTGTACCAGGTGATCGGCAAGCAGGATCAGGTCGAGATGCTCGTGCTGCCGGTCGAAGGCTACGGACTGTGGACGACCTTGTACGGATTTCTGGCGCTGAGGGCCGACACCAAGACGATCGCGGGCTTGACGTATTACCAGCATGGCGAAACGCCGGGACTAGGCGGTGAGGTCGACAATCCGCGCTGGAAAGACCTCTGGCCGGGCCGCGTGGCGTTCGACGAGGCCGGCCGGCCGGTGATCGAGGTGATCAAGGGGCCAGCCGGGCCGGCCGATGAGGATCCTCATCGGGTCGATGGGCTTGCGGGCGCGACGCTGACCAGCCGGGGCGTGACGAGGATGCTGCAATTCTGGCTCGGCGAGCACGGGTTCGGCCCCTATTTGGCGAAGTTTCGGGAAAGCCGCGGGGCATCATGAGAAAAAGGGCATCATGAGAAGGAAGGAATCATGAGAAGGGAGCAAGCGTGATGGCGAGCCCCGTGAAGAAAGCGCTGCTCGACCCGCTGGTCGAGAATAACCCCATCGCGATGCAGGTACTAGGGATTTGCTCGGCGCTGGCGGTGACGACGAAGCTCGAAACCTCGGCGGTGATGTGCGGCGCGCTGCTGTTTGTTATCACGCTGTCGAATGTTTCGGTGAGCCTGATTCGGGAGCACATTCCGTCGTCGATCCGGATCATCGTGCAGCTTACGATCATCGCCTCGCTGGTGATCGTCGCCGACCAGTTTCTGAAGGCGTATTTGTTTGACATCAGCAAGCAGCTTTCGGTGTTCGTAGGCCTGATTATCACCAACTGCATCATCATGGGCCGCGCCGAGGCGTTCGCCATGCAGAATGGTCCGGGGCGAAGCGCGGCCGACGGCATCGGCAACGGACTCGGCTACAGCGTGGTGCTGCTCATCGTCGGAGCGTTTCGCGAGTTGTTCGGAGCGGGCAAACTCTTCGGCTATACGATTCTGCCGCTGGTGACCGAAGGCGGCTGGTACAACCCGAACGGAATCATGGTGAGTTCGCCCGGGGCGTTCTTCCTGATCGGGTTCTTGATCTGGGGTTTGCGGAGCTGGAAGACCGATCAGATCGAGGAGGGGGCCTGAGATGGAACACTACCTCAGCCTTGCCGTCAAGGCGATCTTCGTCGAGAACATGGCGCTAGCCTTCTTCCTGGGGATGTGCTCGTTTCTGGCTGTCTCGAAGAAGGTCAGCACGGCGATCGGTCTGGGCGCGGCGGTCGTCGTTGTGCTCACGCTCACGGTCCCGATGAACAACCTGATCTATCGCCACTTGCTGAGGGAAGGCGGGATGAGCTGGATCGATCCGAGTTTGGCGCGGTATGATCTGTCGTTTCTCGGATTCCTGTGCTATATCGGCACGATCGCGGCGATGGTGCAGATTGTGGAGATGGCGCTCGATCGCTTTGCTCCGGTGCTGTATCACGCCCTGGGGATCTTCTTGCCGCTGATCGCGGTGAACTGCGCCATTCTGGGCGCGTCGCTGTTCATGGTGGAGCGGGATTACACGCTGGCCGAAAGCGTGGTGTATGGGTTCGGGTCGGGCATGGGCTGGGCGCTGGCGATTGTGGCCCTGGCGTCGATTCGCGAGAGGATGCACTACAGCAACGTGCCCCCGGCTTTGCGAGGGCTGGGAATTACGTTCATTGTGACGGGATTGATGGCGATTGGATTCATGGCGTTCGCCGGAGTGCAACTCTAGCGGCGGGCGGGAAAAGGCAGTAACAAGGCACTGGAACGATGACCGTACTGTTGGGAGTGTTCATGTTCACCACCGTCATTCTGACGCTGGTGGCGGTATTGATGGCGGCTCGCGCAAAACTCGTCGCCGACGGCGAAGTGGACATCCTCATCAACGACGACGCCGGCAAGGCGATCACGGTGCGGACGGGCGGGACGTTGCTGGGCGCTCTGGCGGCCCAACGGATCTTCATCCCCTCGGCTTGCGGCGGCAAGGGCAGTTGCGGGGTTTGCAAGGTGGATGTGCTCGAAGGCGGTGGCGCCATGCTTCCCACCGAGACGGCCCACGTCACCCGGCGCGAGGCGCGCCAGGGCTGCCGTCTGGCCTGTCAGGTGAAAGTAAAGCAGGATCTAAAAATTCAGGTACCCGCCGAAGTCTTCGACATGCGCCAGTGGAAGTGCACGGTGCGCTCGAACAGGAACGTGGCGACCTTCATCAAAGAGTTTGTCATCGAGTTGCCCGAGGGTGAGTCGGTCCCCTTCCGCGCCGGCGGATACATTCAGATCGAGTGCCCCCCGCACACGGCCGACTACAAGGATTTCGACATCGACGAGGAGTACCGGCCCGATTGGGACAAGTTTCGCCTCTGGAACCTGACTTCCACCTGTGCCGAACCCATTACCCGCGCCTATTCGATGGCGAACTACCCGCAAGAGAAGGGCATCATCATGCTCAATGTCCGGGTGGCGACGCCGCCGCCGCGGGCTCCCAAGGGGACGCCGCCCGGCATCATGTCGTCGTACATGTTCCACTGCAAGCCGGGCGATGAAGTGACGATTTCGGGTCCGTTCGGGGACTTTTTCGCCAAGGACAGCGACGCCGAGATGGTCTTCCTCGGAGGCGGCGCGGGCATGGCGCCGATGCGGTCGCACATCTTCGATCAGTTTATGCGGCTCCACACCAAGCGCAAGGTGTCGTACTGGTACGGCGCAAGGAGCCTGCGCGAGGCCTTCTATATCGATCATTTCGACAAGCTGCAGGCCGAGAACCCAAACTTCACCTGGCATCTCGCGCTCTCGGAACCTCTGCCGGAAGAGCACTGGACGGGCTACGTCGGATTCATTCACCAGGTGTTGTACGAAAACTACCTGCGGGACCACGAGGCGCCTGAGGATGTCGAGTATTACGTGTGCGGGCCACCGCCCATGATGTCGGCTTGCTTCAAGATGCTCGACGATCTGGGCGTCGAGCCGGAGAACATCGCGTCGGACGATTTCGGCAGCTAGGCCGTGTCTGGTTTCCCACAGTATGGGTCGTTCTCTGGGAACGCGATCCCGGCTGCTGGCTCCCTCTCGGCGGACGGCACGCTCGGGCCGCGCACCCGGCGCGCTGGCCTGGTAGCCGCTGTTCTGATTGCCGCCGGGGCTTGCGCTTGCGGTGATAGCAGCCCCGCGGTGCGGGAGTACGTTTTCGAGGGGCCGGCGATGGGTACGACCTTTCAGGTCAAGGTCGCCGGTCGGGGCTGGTCGGCGGACCGGGAAGATGAAATCCGCCGCGCGATCGCGTCCGAACTCGACGATGTGAACCAGAAGATGTCGACCTACCTGGCGTCATCGGAGATCTCGCGGTTCAACCGCGCCGAGACGACCCGCCCGCTGGTGGTTTCTTCCGAGACGATCGAGGTGCTGCTCGAAGCGGCCCGCATCAGCGCCGCCACCGGGGGCGCGTTCGATATCACGGTCGGGCCGCTGGTCGAAGCCTGGGGATTCGGGCCAGCGGGCGAGGCGGGCCCTGCTCCGGACGAGGAAACGATTCAGCGGCTTCTCGGGCGAGTGGGATGGCATAAGATCAAGGTGAACGAGAGAGAAAATACGGTTCGCAAGTTGGCACCCGACATCGAGTGCGACCTCTCGGCCATCGCCAAAGGATATGCGGTGGACCGCATCGCCGCGGCGCTTTCGAGGCGGGGGCCGCGGGCCTATATGATCGAAGTGGGCGGGGAGATCCGTTGCGCCGGCCAGAACACGGCCGGCGAGCCATGGCGGATCGCGATCGAGCGGCCGATGGCGGGCTCACGGCAGACCCAGCGAGTGCTGGCGCTCAGAGATATCGCCATGGCGAGTTCGGGCGATTATCGCAACTTCATCGAAAAGGACGGTGTTCGCTACTCGCATACGATCGACCCGCGCAGCGGGCGTCCGGCGATGCACCGGCTGGCGGCGGTCAGCGTGCTCGATGCGTCTTGCATGCGCGCCGACGCCTATGCCACGGCGCTGATGGTGATGGGCGAGAAGGAAGGTTTGCGGTTCGCCGAATCGAGCGGGCTGCTGGCTCTGTTTCTGATAAGAACCGCCAGTGGCGAGATCACGGAAGTGATGACGGCGGCGTTTCGAGAGCGGTTCGGCGGGGATGGCCCGGGATCTAGGGCGGCCGGGCGATCCGCCGAGGAGGACTGAAACTCGTCGTGCTGGGACTTGTGGTCATCACGGTCACTGTTTTCGCGGTTGTCATGCTGGCGATGGCGGTCGGCGTCATCATGAAGCGGCCCTGTTTGCGCGGGTCCTGCGGCGGGCCGGAAGTTCTCGATTCCGAAGGCGACCCGGTGAGCTGCGAGGCCTGCCCGCGCCGCCGCGAGAATGCCGGCCAAGAGCCGGCGGCGGGCCGAACTTCTGCTGCAACGGGCCGTTAAGCGGTGAGTTAGACGGTGAGCTGCCAGCGGGCCTGGCGAAGCACGGCGAAGCGCGATCCTTCCATGAGTTCGTACCAGACGGTCAGCAGTGTTCCGTCGCCGAGCTGTACCGTGGACGGATAGCCGAGGTCGCCGGTGTGGCCATCGCCGGAGAGGACGACCGGTTCGGACCAGCTTTGTCCATTGTCGTCGCTCACGCGCGCCTGATTGCCGTAGGGCTTGCGGCGATGCCCGTAGGTCATGAGCAGGCGTCCGCCGCCGAGGCGCAGGAGGTGAGAGGGCAGTCCCCAGACTCCGATCGAGTGGGGGATCGTCCAGGTGCGGCCGCCGTCGGCGGATTCACTTTGCAGTGTTTCGCGTTCGTTGGCCTTGTTGTGGTTGCGCATGTGGGCGATCAGCCGGCCGTTGGCGGCTTCGGTGATATGCAGTTCGTGGTATTGCTCATACGTGTCGCCGGGTCGCGTTGGGATTTCCGCCAGCCAGCGCCAGGTCGCGCCGTTGTCGGAGGAGTCGGCGACGCCGATGCGAGGGTACTTGTGCCAAAGGCGCTTGCCGGCGTAGATGACGCGGCCGTCCGAGAGAGCGACCGGGCCGTGAGGACTATTGACCGGGACACGGTAGGGAGCCGACCAGCTGACGCCTCCGTCGGTGCAGCGAATCATCCAGTTGCCGAGCATCCCTTCGCGCTGAGCGGCGGTGGTGCGATTGTGGGCCGCTTTCCAGCGCTGGATCCGTTCCGTTGTCCAGGTGGCGAAACGGCCCTTGACGCCGGGCTTGGCGTCTCGGAGGTCGTCCTGGTAGGCGAGCGATGTGAAGGTGGTCGCCAGCAGCGAACCGTCGGGGGTCTCGCATACGCCGGCGTCTCGATCGTCGATGGCGGTATCAATCAGCACGCGCGGCCAGCTCCATGATTTGCCGCCGTCTCTCGAACGCATCAGTTCCACGCGTCCAAACGGGCAGACGTGCCATTCGCGGCCTCCCGAGCACACGAGCAGCAACTCACCCGAGCGGCGGCGCGCCAGAGTGGGCCAGCCGTGGTAGAGATTAGGGCGTTTGCTGATGATTTCGACCGACTCGACACTTGCCTTGGGTGAGGCGGACGCGAGCCGGGGCGCCAGTGCGCAACCAGCCGCGGCTGCGCCCGTGCGTAGGACGTTTCTTCTAGTGATGGGATGCGTCATGGGGAAAGTCTCCTGGTGGCTGCTGAACTCCTTTGGGCGGCGAAGGGTGAAGGGAAGGTCACGATCCTTGCGCGGGGTTGTGAACCCCCAGTCGCCGATAGAAAGCGCCGACTTCGGCCATCTGCTTGTCAGTGAAACTTTTTTCCGGCGGGCGCAGCCAGCGCTGGGCCACTCCGAAATGCTCGAGCGTCGCGCGCCAGAAGGCGTGAGACCACTTCTGAAAAAAGGGGATGTCGTATTCGAACATGACCCGGCGCGCCTCGTCGAGCGTTCCCCGCTCGGCCGCTCTCCAGAACTTCATCGCGATCTCAGGGGCGAAGGTTGCAAACGTGCTGTAGTAGGCCTGCATGCCGTAGGGTTGGTAGAAGAGAAAGCGCGATTTCTGTCCGCCGGCGAAGATGTTCAGCCGCTTGCCGTAGAGGTGGAAGACTTCCATGGAGTAGCTTTGAGGATATTCCTCCTTGTAGGCCGCGACTTGGTCGATGGTGAGGAGTTGTTTAAGCGCGGGCAGAGGAACCTTGCCGTGGAGGCCGATGGAGATATCGGCCGCGGCGGCGATCTTTTGAAAATGGCCCAAGAGCTCCTCGGGCGGCCCGTGCCGGGGCAGCAGAACTTGCACGCAGTCCGCGCCGGCCGAGGCGGCGAAACGCATGTAGTCGACGGCTTGGCCGGTCCACCAGGGACCGGTGGCGGCGATGGTGACACCGCGTCCGGCAACGGTTTCGACCATGACGGATGTGAGGCGCTGGATTTCTTTATAGGTGAGGCGGTCGTATTGATTATTCCCGGCGGTTAGGGCGAAGACTTTGACTCCGGCCTTGGAGGCTAGATCGATCTGGTTGCGAACGCCTTGCATGTCAAGCTGAAAGTCCTTCGTGTAGACGGTGGGAATCGAAAGAATCGGGCCTCGCAGACGCTTGCGAAATTCCGCCGGGCTAAGTTTCGAGCCCGCCGCGCGGGCGGATCTCGGCCCGGGGATGTTCAGCAGGCCCGCCGCGGCCAGGCCGAGCATCTTTCGCCGGCTAAGGGAAAGGGAAGGCATTGTCGATGCTCCTTCGGGTGGCTGATGGGACACGCCAAGAATATAGCAAAGCGATGAGGGGGCGGTTTTTCGGGCTGTCCCAGCCCATCGGGCAGGGATCGAGGTTTCCGGGCAGACCGCGGGCACGGATTGCGGGCGCGGTTGACCGGCGATGCCGGTGTCGCCGATCATCAGGGCAGGGGAGTTGTCGTCATGCAGCGATTCAAGAAGATTCTGGTTTACCAGAGTACCGATACGGCCAAGTATCACGCTCTTCGCCGGGCGGCGAAGCTGGCCAAATCGACAGGCGCCGCGCTGAAGGTCGTTGATGTCATCGCGGAGGAACCGCTGCTGCATCCCCGGTTTCATCCTCCGGCCTGGCTCTTGCCGGACCGGATGGTGGAGAACAAGAGAAAACGTCTCGAGACGCAGGCGGCGAGAATTCGCCGCGGCGGCACAAGCGTGGATGTTGAGATTCTGCACGGCAAGGCCTTCGTGGAAGTGATCCGCGAGGTGCTGCGGAACGGGCACGACCTGGTGATGAAAACCGTCCACCAGAAGGCGATGTCGAAGCTCGCCGATCCCGCGGCCATGGATCTGCTGTGGAATTGCCCCTGCCCGGTGGAACTTGTGCGGCCGCCAGCGGCCAGGAGCCGAAACGCCGTGCTCGCTTGCGTCGATCCGATTTGCGATGACGCCGAGCACGAGGAAGTCAATCGCAAGGTCATTGAACTGGCCGCTTCGCTGGCGAACTGGGAAAAGGCGCAATTGCACGTGGTGCATGCCTGGCACGCGCTGGCCGAAGGCCCGCTCACCGGGCATACGGGCATTCGGGGGCAGGAGCTGGAAAAGTATATTGCTTCTCAACGCTCCTACATACGGGCGCGTCTGATCGAATTACTAGAACGCTGCGGCTGCCAGCCCAAGGCCGTCTCCATTCACTTGGCGAAGGGGGAACCGGGTGCCGTGATTCCGCGCATCGTCAGAAAACACAACATCGACTTGGTGGTCATGGGTTCTCTGGCGCGGTCGGGCATTGCCGGGTTCCTGATCGGGAACACGGCGGAACGGGTCGTGGGAAGGCTGGAGTGTTCGCTGCTGGCGGTAAAGCCCGGGGCGTTCGAGACGCCGGTGAAGCTGTAGCGCGGTGAAGCTGTAGCGCCCGGCCGGCCCGGCTATGGGCGTCCCTTGCTGAGGCGCCGAAAATACTCGGCGACCGCTTCGCGGTATTCTTCCGGCACCGGCTGGGCGATGGTGGCCCGCACCTGGCCGCCCTGACGCTCTTCCACCTGACGGCGAACCTGGAGTTCGAGCTGTTCCAGCATGGAGAGCATCTTGCGATACTCCCGGCTGAGAAGTTGCGGGTTGCCGGCGAAACGAGAGTTGGCCAACCCTTGCGTGAACTTGCGGAGTTCGGCCAAGTCGAGCGGATCCACGCCCCGGCGCCGAAGATCTTGGGTGAGTTCGGGGATCTGATCGAGAGTTCGGCGCAGCGTCTGTTCCACCTCGCGGAGCGTTTTCTGATCCCACAGGCCGAGGCTGCCTAGCGAGCCAGGCTGGCCGAAGTTGCTGGCGCCTCCGGCGGTTCGCTGGGGGCCGCCACGCTGCCCGCGGCTGTTGACTTCCTGCTGGCCGCTCTGCCCGCTCGAACTTCCCTGCTGGCCTTGGCCCGGCTGAGAGGAGGGGCCCTGCTGGCCCGGCTGCCGCCCCTGTCCTCGGCCCTGTCCTTGGCCCGGCTGCTGGCCGTTCTGGCCTTGCTGCTGGCCGTTCTGGCCTTGCTGCTGACCGGCTTGGGCTAGCTGTTTCTGGCCATTGCTTCCTTGCTGTTGTCCATTCTGCCCCCCCGGTGTCTCGCCTTGCTGACCGGAAGCCTGTTGACCAGGGTCTGGCCGCGGCGACCTGCCCTGTCCCATGCGCGCAGACTGTTCGAGCCGGCGGCGCAAGCTTTCGAGGCGGGAGAGGGAGCGATCCAAGCCCTGCTCGGAACTCTCGCCCGCGGCGCTGGCGAGCCGCTCGGCTTGGCGGAGCTGCTTCTCGAACTGATTGAGCGAGCGGGTGACCACGCCTTCACTCTGAACCGTATGCGGCGCCAATCCGCGCCGAATGTATTCGGCGACGACGCGGAGGCGGGTCGCCACCTCGGCCTCTTGCAAGTCACCGAGCGCCTCGCGAAGCTTGCGCCCGGCCTCGCTTTGGCCTTCGCTAAGCCGCCGGATGGTCTCTTGCGTCTTCCGCTCGATGGCTTCGAGTTCGGCCTGCATGGCCTTCTTGCGCGCGGCTAGTTCTCGCGTCTCGCCGCGGGTCAGCGTGCTGCGCAGTCTGGGACTCGGCTTGCCGGGTTCCGCCGCCTTGTCGCGCTGCTCGACGGCCCGGGTCAGATCTTCTTGCAGACGCTCGGCGATGGCGCGCTGTTCGGCGGCCAGTTTTTCGGCGCGGCTGGCGAGATCCGACAGCGCGGCTGAGTTCCGCCGCCGCCGCTGCCCGGCGAGTTCCTTCAGCGCGCTCTCCAAACGCTCTTGCGCCCGCTGAGCCGAGGCCGCATCTTGCGTTTGGCGCGAACCTCCGCCGGGATGGGGAGGGGAAGAGCGCATCTCGCGAGTGGCTTGCTCGAGGGTCCGGATGATGTTCTGCAGCTTGTCCTGACGTCCCCCGCCGCCCGCGCTACGACCCGAGGAAGGAGAACCGCCCCGCTGTCCTGCCTGTTGCTGGCCCTGCTGTTGGCCCTGTTGCTGGCCGCCTTGCTGTTGCCCGGATTGCTGTTGTTCGCGTTGCGCGGCCTGCTCTCGCCGTTGCAGCTGTTCAAGCTTTCGCTTGAGTTCCTCGGCTTCGCGCCGCAGCATCTCTTGCTGCCAGCGTTCGGCAAAGGTCGCCTGAAGGTGTTCGCGCCGCCGTTCGGCCAGCTTCTGCTGCCGCCGGGCCAACTCGCGGAGCTTCTCCATCAACTCGTCGACTTCGCGTTCCTGCTGCTGGCCCGGCGCTCCTCCGCCGGTCTCGTACTGGTTCTTGTGCAGGTCCATCTCGAGCTCGAACATTTCCGCCAGATCGAGCTGGGCCTGTCCGCCGCCGCCCCCGCCGCCTCTACTGAACCGGAGCTGAATATCGCGAAAGATGGCTTCGGCGCGAAGAACCTGCTGCAAGGCCTTCTGCGCCGGTGAAAGCGCTTTCTGGAGTCTCACGGCGGCCAAGTGGTCCGCGGCCGGCTGCATGTATTCGGCCGCCTTCTCCAGATTGCGGATAAAGGACTGGATCATGGCATCCGAGCCGGTCAGCTCGCGGGCCTTGGTCCGCTGGACCAGGGTGCGCGCTTGATCGCGAAGCGTGAGCTGAATCTCGGATAAAACAATCGCGTTTTCCCTAATTTCCTTGCGCTCGATTTGGGACTTCGCGTCGTCGGATTTCTTGATCAGATTCCAGGTCGCGGCGAGAATTTCCTTCTGCCTCTTGGAAATCTCGTTTTGCCCGGGGCCCTCTTCGCCGCCTCCTCCTCCGCCCCCGGCCTGACTCTGAGTGAACGAGCGGTCATAGGGCCGGACTTCGAGGAAGTACATGTCGGTCTTAGCCGTGAGGCGATGGTCGCTGGCGGCGGCGTAGTAGGCGATGACATCCCCGGGCACGAGCCCCTGTGCCGGAAACGTGACCGGAAGCGTGAGGGTCGCCGGGGCGGGTGGCGTCTGGCTGCCTTTCTTCTCTGGAGCGGGTGTCTCCTCAATGGAGAGGCTGGCCGCGGGGAGGCCCATCTCCTCCAGGTACAAGGTGTGCTCCCCGCGAAGCTTCTTTCTGTCGCGCGCCGGTGACAGGGAGACCTTCTGCATCTCCTCGCCGTTGATCGAGTAGTACAGATCGAGGCTCGTGACGCCAAAGTCATCCCGGCCTTCCACCTCAATGACAACCTCTTCGATGTTGGTGGCTTGAGAGTCGCGGCCGGGCCGCAGCTGGGTGATCTCGGGTTTGCGATCGGGAATCAGAGTGATGAAATATTCCTCGCTGAGCCGGACGGCCTCTCCACCGTACATCGCGGCGATCGAATACTGCCCGTCCTGCCGGATCACGATCCGGCCGCTGCTGCTGAGCGCGTCTGGCGTCAGCTTGGAGACGCGCTCACCGTCGATAAGAATGACGCCATCCTCGAGCGGTTTGTCGGTCTCGATCTCCACTTCGACTTCGGTGCCGGCGACGGCGATGATGTCGCCGCCGGGATCTTCGGTGACGCTTTTCATCCCTGTCCACTTCGGATAATTGTAGGTGAGCTTGAGGTTCTGGATGACCGGCATCTCGACGACATCGACGTCAAATTCGGCCCCGCGGATGCCCGCGGCCGAGACGTAGTAGCGGAAGGGCTCGCGCACGGCGGCGAAGAGGAATTCGAAACCGCTGCCTTCGAGCTGGCGGCGCATGGGAGCTTGCTCCCAGTCGGCTCCTCCGGCGTAGAGGACGAAGATCTGGGCGCTGGAAGTTTCCAATCCAACAATGTCGGCCGACACGGTCAAGTCCGCGCCCTGGCGAATGGTCGCGTCTCCGGGCTGGACGATGATTTGGTAGAGCGGCGCCTCCTGGGGAGCGATCCAGCCGGTCCACAACTGAGAGGCGCCGTATCCCCAATAGCCGGGACCGGATGTGCCCAGCCATAGGAGCGTGAAGAGCGAGAGCAGCCCGACGGCGGCGAAAGCCAGAACGCGCTGGGCGCCGACCACATGCCCGGCCGGCGTGGTGTCGGCGATGCGCAGGGTATCTTCGGCGAGTAATTCGAGGAATGGATTGCCAGGCGCGCCTCGCTGGCCGGCGGCGGAGGTCTGGTCGGCGAAAGTCTCGATCCGTCCGTCAAAAGCCGGCACGGAGCGCTCGGCTTCGCCGGCGGCGCTTTTCTCTCCGAGCCGCCGCAGCGGCCAGATGAGCGTTCGCAGCAGAACCGCGATGAGCGAGCCGGCCAGGATGGTCCGCGCACTGAAAACACTGGTGTCGGAGAAGGCGTAGCGGTTGGCGACGAAGACGCAGGCGACGGTGAGCAGCAGCGCCGTGAGGATGGAAGCCCCAAAACCGCGCGAGACGGTGCGCACCTGCAAGCGGCGATGAATGCGCCGAAGGTATTGCTGAAGCGTCCGACTGGGCGAGCGCGGCGCCGGATTCACAGTGTCATACCTCCCGCTGGACCTTGAGATGCAAATTACCTATTACCGATTCTACCAGCGCCGCGAGCACGAGAAGCACGAGCAGGAACCTCCAAATGCGCAGAGGAGGCGGTTTTATGGGCGATTTCTCACCTTCGCCGCTGGCGGGGGCGCTGGCGTTGCTTCCGGTGGCCTGCCAGCCGGCGAGCATGTCCGAATCCATCGGACGCAGATTCGATTCGCGTGCGTCGGGGTTGACGGCCGCGAGATCCGAGGCGCCTGGCAGACGAATCTCGTAGAAACCGAGTTCCGAAAGCGCGACGCTGGTTCCGGCGACCGATTCCGAGAGCGAAAGCGCCCGCTCGCCGGCGGGATCGAACACCTGCACCGAACCGGAGCTTCCCCGGCGCCTGCCCAGGTCGAGAACCGAATCGATCGTCGCCTGCCGGCCGCCTTCCTCGACGCCGGAAAGATAGCGCGCCGACTCCACGACGAAGGGCACAAAAACCGGGTGCAGCGGCAGGTCGTTCCACACATTGTCGAACGACGAGGCGAAGATGAAGATCTTCCCCTCGCCCATGCGCCGTTCGATCAAGAGAGGCGAGCCGTCGGAGAGACGCACGAGTATGTCGTCGTCCGGGGCGGTCGGGAGCTTGGCATAGCGGTAGAACTTAACGCCCCGCAGCCGCTGCCATTGTTGCAGGGCCGGGTGAGATTCTTGGAACGCTCCGGCGAACTGGAAACGCTGTCCTTCCCGTCCGGTGTAGACGGTTCGCTGTATCCCATCGGGATAGAAAGCCGCCGTGCCGGCCAGCGTGGTTTTCACGCCGAGCGCGATCAAAACCGCGCCCCCATTCTCGACGAACGACGTGAGGCGCGCGAGAAACGAATCGGCGAGCCGGGGAATATCGGAAAGCACGACCATCGGGAAGCGCTCGGGCACGCTCTGTTCGGCCTGGACCCGGGAGACGCCCTGGACGCGGAACCGTGACTGCGCCGAAGCACCGAGCGCGGCGCGGTAGTAGAGCAGGTCTCGGCGGCGGCCATCCCCGTAGACGAACAAGATCGGCGGCGGTTCGGAGCGGTCGATGACGACCCGGCGGATGTCGTCGAGGGGAAGGTCATCACCGGGTTTGAGCACGAATGCACCCTTGGTTACGCCGGTCGGCACTTCAAAGTCCTCGAAGACGACCGAGGCGCGTCCGCCGGCGGGAATTTCAACCGAGTAGCTGCCGGCGGGTTTGCCGTTCAGCAGGAAAGTCACTGTCTTGGAGGCTTTGGGGGTTCCGAACCCGGCCACGGTCACTTCGAGGCGGCCGCTTTTCTGGCCCCACAGATGCGTTGTACCCTTAACGTTTTCGATGACCCAATTGGGGGATTCGGCTTCGCTGAGATTGTGAACCTGGAGCGAGGCCGTGGTGGGCAGGGCAAGGTCGGAGAATCGGCCAGGCAGAGCGGATTGCTGGAAATCGGAAAGCAGGTGAACCACTACCGGAGTGCCATCGGCGGGGGCCAGGCTGCGGACGGCCTCGGCCAGGTCGCCATAGGCGGCGCGGGAAGCCGACGGCCGCGCCGCGCGGATAGCGTCGCCGAGTTCCTGACGGTCGGCGGTGGGCTCGGTTCCCAGGCGCGCCCCGGGTCCGAGCATGATCAGTTGCCCGCGGTCGGCCGGGTTCATCGCATCGACGATGGCTTGGGCTTGGTCCACGGCGCGGGTCCAGCGATCACTGTAGGTCATGCTGAGCGAGGTGTCGAGGACGATCAGATGCAGCCGGGGCACATCGCCAATGGCCGCGCCGGCGGCAAGCTCCCAGACCGGCTTGGCGAAGGCGAGCGCCAGCAGAAGACAGAGCGCCAGACGCATCGCCAGCAGCAGCAAATAGCGAAACTGGCGTTCCTTGACCGAGCTTTGGCGGCGGCGCTCGAAGAACATCAGCGAGCTGAACATCTGGCGGACCGGGTTTTCGCGGTCGAGCAAATGCAGCCAGAGCGGCAGGCCAATGGCCAAACCACCCAGCAGAAACCATGGCGACAATAATGACATCAACTCTTCTTCTGATTAGACGTCCGTCTTCGGCTAAAGGTTTAGTCTATTCTCGGTGGCGATCAGCGGCGCCGCTGCCGAAAAATCAAATACTCCCTCAAAGCCAGGTCGAGCGGCTTGGCCGTATCGAGCACGATGTAGTCGGCGCCGGTGCCCTGGGTCTGGCTTCGCATGTTTTCGATATGACTCTGGATGTGCTCCCGGTATTCGCGGCGGGCGAAATCGGCCGAGACTTCCATTTCCTCGCCGGTTTCCATGTCCTCGAGCAGAACCGAGCCCTGAAATTGCGGTTCGAGTTCCGCCGGGTCCAGTAGGTGGAGAAAGAAAATATCCTGGCCCTGATGAACGAGCGGACGGACGGCCTTGACGACGGTCGCCGGGTCGGCGTAGAAATCCGAAATCACCGCGACGAGGCCGCGGCGGGTTTGGTGTTCGCGGAAATGCTCGAAGGGCAGATTGAGGTTCGTCCCGGTGGCGGGCTCGGCTTTCTCGAGCGTGTGAAGAATCGCGTGCAGATGGCCGGGCCGGGTCGAAGGAGGCCGGTAGGCGCGAATCTTCTCGTCAAAAACGATCAGGCCCACCGCGTCATGCTGCCGGATCGATAAGTAGGCGAGCGAGGCGGCCAGGTAGCGGGCATACTCGATCTTCGATACGCCGGTGGAGCGAAATCCCATTGAGGCGCTGGCGTCGAGCAAGATTTCAAGATGGGTATTGGTCTCGCCCAGATAGCGCTTCAGGTAGGTGCGCTCGGTGCGTGAAAACACATTCCAGTCGATGAAGCGCGGATCGTCTCCGGGCACATAGGGGCGGTACTCGGCGAATTCCAGGCTGAAGCCGAACTTCGGCGAGCGATGCATGCCGGTGAGGAAGCCGTCGACGACGGTCCGCGCCAGCAATTCGATGTTGGACAGGCGCGAGAGGACCTTGGGGTCGAGCAGCGTCTGCTTGGCCATCAGCTTTCGGCCCGCGGGGCCGGTTTCTCCTCGATCAATTGCGTGAGCACCTGGTCGGAGCTGACTCCGTCGGATTCGGCGTGGAAGTTCGTCAGCACGCGATGGCGAAGAACCGGCAGGACGAGCGACTGAATGTCGCCGACGGTGACGTGATAACGGTTCTGCATCAGGGCGCGCGCCTTGGCGGCCATGACCAGAAACTGAGTCGCCCGGACGCTGGCACCATAGTTGACGTACTTACGCACATGCTCAGTCGATGCCGGATCGGTCGGGCGCGTGGCGCGGACCAGTTCGACCGCGTACCGCGCCGTGTCCTCCGAGACGGGCACCTGCCGCACGAGGCTCTGGAATTGCAGGATCTGCTCGGCGGAAGTACAGATATCGACCTCCGGCGGGAGGCTGGTGGTATTGCGCTGCACGACTTCCAGTTCCTGGCCGCTATCGAGGTAGTCCAGAATGACGTTAAACAGGAAACGGTCAAGCTGGGCCTCGGGCAAAGGGTAGGTTCCCTCCAGTTCGATGGGGTTCTGCGTGGCCAGGACGAAGAAGGGCGGTTCTAGGACGTAGGTCGTGCCGCGCACGGTCACGTTCAGTTCCTGCATCGCTTCGAGCAGCGCGGCTTGCGTCTTGGGCGGCGTGCGGTTGATCTCGTCGGCGAGAAGCACGTTGGTGAAGATGGGGCCTTCGACAAAGGTCCATTTGCGGCGGCCGGTCGTTACGTCCTCGTCGATGATGTCGGTGCCGGTGACGTCGGTCGGCATCAGATCGGGGGTGAACTGAATGCGCTTGAAGGTCAGTCCCAGGGTGGTGGCAAGGGTGCGGACGAGCAGAGTTTTCGCGGTGCCGGGCATGCCGGTAATCAGGCAATGTCCGCCGACGAGCAGAGTCAGCAGCAGATGGTCGACGACTTCGTCCTGGCCGACGATGACCCTTCGAATTTGTTCGCGAATTTTCTCCTGGGAAACGCGAAACGAATCGACCAGCTCGCGAAAATCATCGAGTTCGGGATTGGGGCCGGGATGGGATGCGGGTGTGATAGGAAGACTCATGTGTCGGCGGTCCGTTAGTCAATGATCTCCAAGAGCAGCTTCTGGGCGGGCCGATAGTTCGGCGCCGCTTCCAGGGCCAGTAGTACATGTTCTTGCGTTTCGGCGAGAGCCTTCATGTTATGATACGCGCGCGCCACGTTGAAATGCGCTCCGGCGATATCGAGCGGCTTCATCGCCAGATGGGTCTTGAATTCGCGCAGCGCCTCGGCGGCGCGATTTTCCTCAAGCAGCCAGCCGCCCAGCCGGGTATGTAATTCGTCGTCACCGGGCCCGATATAAAGCAGGCCTTCGAGAGCCTCAATCGCTTCTTGGCGGCGGCCCGCTTCGTCGAGCCATCCGGCCAGCTTCTTAATAGTGCGCGGACTCTTGCCGCCGCGTTTCTGGTATTGCAGGAGGGCTTCGATGGCCTTGCCGCGTTCTCCGGTTTCGTCATAGGCGCGGCCGAGCACGAGGTAGGGCGTTCCTTTGGCGACGAACTCGGGAAACAGATCGCGGCCCTTGGCGGCCGCTTCGATCGCCGCGTCCCACTCTTTCTTGTTCGAGGCGTCGATGGCTGTTTTCATGGTCTTGCGCCACTCGGGCAGGGCCCGGGCTCGCTCGCCGAGTTCGTCCGCCAAGAAAGTCTGGAACCGTTCGTCGAACTCTTCGCTGGTAATGCCGAGAACTTCCTGGATGTTGTCGGCGGTCGAGCGGCCCTGAGCGTAGCCGTAGAGAAGATCGACCAGTTTCTCAAATTCCCATTGCTCGGCGATCATACGGCAAGTCAGACCGGCTTGAAAATAGGAGACGACGATTTGGCCGGGATACTTGGGGCGGACGAAGCCCCGGTCGAGTTCGGCGACGGGCAAGAGTTTCTTCTCTTTCATCGCCTTGAGGAAATTGGTCGAGGGACGCTCGCCCCAGCCGGGCCGAGCCTGCCACTCTTCGTACATCGAGATGCCCTCGGAGTACCAGCGGGGAACCAGGTGGTTGGTGGCCTCGAGCGTGAAGACGTGCGCCATTTCATGCCACAGCGTGGTGCCCCAATGAAAGCTGCCGGGGGTTCGCGCCGAAGGACTGTCCATCGCGACGACGTAACCGAAGGTCACGCCGAGCAGGCCCACACCGGGCAAGCCCATCGTCCGGACGGCGAAGTCTTCATGATCGGGGAAGAGTTCGACGCGGATGCGTTGTCGCGGCTGGAAACGGTATTTGCTGGAAAAGATTTCGATACTTTCCTCGGCCAGGCGCATGACATAGGGGCGCAGCACTTCGGCCTCTTTCTGGTGCAGCTTGAGGACGACCTCGGGCTGATCGACGGATGCTTCCAACTGCTCGGCCGAGCCCAGGACGAGGTCGTCTTTGCTCGAGAACGTTCGGAAGTCCCGCTCGAAGCTGTCGAGCAGGCGCAGCGAGTTTACGGTCTTGGGATCGAAGCGGTCGCCGGCGTAGGCGATCTCCAGATGACGGCGCCCTTCGGTTTCGAATCCCAGCCGCAACAGGTTTACCGACAGTTCGGCATGAGCGCTCCACAAGCGGGGGTCGGTTTCGACGGCCTTCCGAAGCAATGCGACGGCCTCGCGATAACGCCGCGTAATGACATAAAAATGCGCCGGAATCGAGTAGATGCCGCCGTAGGTTGGGTTGTAATCTAGAGCCCTTTGGGTCCATTCGCTCTCGGGCTGGTCGCGCAGCAGATCGATGGAGGCTTTCAGCGCGTAGAAATCAAGAGGTGACTGGCCAAGCTCGCGGGCTTTGTCGAGACCGTGATCGAGGAGCGTAGCGGCTTCCTCAAAGTCATCTTCCTCTATCGCCATGCGGGCAAGGAGCAGATAAGCGTCGATGAGATCCGGGTCGGCCTCAATGGCCTCTCGGACCAATGCGCCGGTCTTGCCGTCGAACCCTCTGGCGTACACCGAGGCGATGCCGAGTTTCGCCGGGGCGAAATCCTTGTCGAGCGCCAGAGCCTCTTCAAAGAGCTTGGTTGCTCCGGCGGCATTGTGGGTTTCGAGATACAAGTAACCCCAGCGCACGCGCAAGTGCGGATCCTCGGGCCGGGCCTTGACGGCGGCGCGAAACAGGCCGTTGGCCTGCTGCAAATCGCGCATCCCCCAGGCCGCTTCGGCGCGAACCGCTGGGTCGCCGGGGGTGTCGAGCAGCCGGCGGTAGCAGCCGGCGGACTCCAGGCGCTGGCCGTGATCGAAGAGTTGATCGCAGGCCTTGAGCTGGGCATCGCGCTTGCCTGGCTGACCGGACTGCTGGGCTGCGTCTTGGGCCGGGGGCTGGCTGGATTCTGGGGGTGCGGTCTGGACGGGCTCCTGGGCCCAGGCGTGGCTGGCGCAGAAGACGAGCAAGAACATCGCGGCGGCCGGCAGGCTTCGGCGATGGAAGCAATTGTCGGCGCACAATGGGCCGCGAATTGGGTCGCGATGCAATGAATCTGACTGTGAATGGGTCATACGCCTGCCGCGGTCTCTAGGACTCACCTGTTAGTTTGTCAATCTCGGCTTGCGTCCTTGCGATCTGAATGAGGAGGACTCTTAACTGAGATCGGTAGTCGCCGGTTTCCATCGCATCCTTGCGGCTTTTCAACTCCGCGATTCGCCGCTCGATGTTGCCGCGCTTCTCGGTCAGAGGGAGAATCCGGGGATCGTCCGGCGTACCGGCCAGAGCTCCGAGCCGTACGAGGGTAAAGCCGCCCGCACCCTCTCCTTCCAGACGCGCGTGCTCGGTGGCTAGTTTCTTGTCCTTTTCATAATGCTCCTCGACCTGCTTCTTGGTGTGCTCGAACGCTTCCAGCGCCGAGATGACCTCATCTTTGTTCGTGTCCGCGTCCGAGGCTTTCAGAGCATCGACCCAGTAGGAAGCGAAAACCGTGGACAGGCGTTCGCGTCCGTTCTTGGTCGCGGTGATGACGATGCGGCGATCCGCCTTCAGCGGCTTGAGCGTGGCGCCGCTGGAACTTGTCGCGACGACGACGAGCTGGTCCTTGGCCGGCAGCGCATCGAGCATTTTCGCGATCCGCGCCGCAGTCGGGTCCGGCCCGGGGACGTTGAATTTGTAATCCCGTCCGTCGTAGCTGCCGTGCCCAATCAGTAAGAGCGTTACGGTGTCGAGTTCCCTGGTTGCGGCACGCAAGCTGGCGAAAAGTTCCTCAATGGCTGTGCGGGTCGCCGCGGGGCCGGAGAGCACATGGACGAGCGAGGAGTCGCCAGAGGTCGATTCACAGATCCGCCGCAGATCCTCGACGCGCTCGGCGAAATCCCGAGCGTAGCGAGCTTCTCCGCCCAGTCCGCTGATGATGACGAAATACGGTTTGGCCGCCAGCGGCGAGAGCGAACCGGCCAGCAGCAGCGACAGAAGCAGGGGCGGGGGCCGCAAGATTGCGCGCAGTCTCATACGACCCCCCAATGCCGCCGCCGCAGCCACTCGGCCCCTTTCAGGGCAAACAAGAGAAAGAACAATATGGGCATGTCCCATAGATCGAGTGTTTCCCAGGCGGTGATGCCGGCCTCGGAAAAACGAATCTCGCCGGGCAGGCCCGCGACATCGGCCGGAGTCCAGTAGCGGCCCCCGGTCTGCCCGGCCAGACGTGCGAGCAACTCGCGATTCTGCTCGGGATGGAAATTCTCGGCGACGCCATCTTCGCGCCGGAAGTGGAGGAAATCCGATCCCAGCGACTGTTCCCCCACATAGGCACTGACTTCCGCCCGGTAGGCCCCGGCCTCGGTGGCGGTGTATTCTCCCTCAAAAACACCTTCTTCCTCGGCCGAAGGATGCATCTCGATGGTGAACGGGTCACCGGATTCGGGTGTGATCGTGGTGGTGACGGTGGCGTTTCCAGCGGGCTTGAATTGTTTGTCGCGGACCTGGGCGCGCAACTTCACGCGAGCTTCGTCGGCGTACAAGCGGCGGTCGGCCGACAAGACGACCGGGCCGGGCGAGGAGGCCACCAGGCCGCGCACGAGTTGCCGCCAGAAGGTGACATGGCGCGTGTCATCGTGCGGCAGCTGCATCTTCCAGCGCCAGGTTCCGCCCGTCGCCAGAATCATGGCCTTGCCGTGCCCGAAGTTCTGAACCACCAGCAGGGGAAAGGTTTCATCGCCGACCCGGGCATTGAGCAGCGCAATGGCGGCGGGCTTCAGCGGTCCGAGGCTCTGATAGTCGGCGAGATCGGGAAGCTGGTTCCACTTTTCGTGATTCTTCGCGGCCTCGGCGTCGAGGCGGCAGATCAGGGAGTTGCGGCCCTGATTGGTCAGCTCGGCGTGCGCCCTGGCCCGGATGAAGGTTTTCTCGGAGTTTTCGGGAAGCCGCACCGGCAGCACATCGGCGATGCGCGAGACGGCCCAGCCGCCGTCGGCCAATCCGCGGCGGCCGGCCAGCATGAGCAGTGTGCCGCCGCGCCGTCCGACGAAGTCGGCGATCATCTCCTGCTGCTCGGTCGTAAAGTAGGCCGCTTCGATGCTGCCGAGGATCAAGGCGTCGTAGGCGAAAAGTTCCTCCGGTGTGGTCGGGAATCCCTTGGCGAGCTCGGTGCGATCGTTAACGCCCTGGCGATAGAACTTGTTGGGCGTTGTTCGGAGCATGCAGACGAGCCGGACGTTCTCGTCTTTTGCGATCGCCCGGCGCATGAACTTGTACTCCCAGCGCGGCTCACCCTCGACGTAGAGAACGCGCCGCGGCTGGCGCGGCACATCCAGTACGCGGGCAAGCGAGTTGTTGCCCTCGATCCGCTCGCCTTCGACCGGATCGAGAAGAAATTGCAGATTGCGCACACCCGCGTCGCCGGCGTTAAAGACCACCGCTTCGCTCTGAACGGCTTCTCTGGGCCGCAGGATGATCGGTTTCGACGCCAGGATTCGCGAATCATCGCGCACGGTCAGGCGCGTCTCGATCGGAGAGGTTCCGTGATGCCGAATCGAAATTTGGGCGGTGACCTGGGAGCGAGGCAAGGCGCTGGCGGCGAGGTTGACGCCGCGGAGTTCGACGTCTTCGGGCATTTCCGCGCGGCCGACGCCGACCGTATGCACGGGCACCCGGCGGCGGCGAATCTCGCTCATCAGGCGGCGGTCGAACGAGCCGGTGTTGTCCGAGCCGTCGCTGAAGACGACGACAGCGCCGAGAGGCACGACGGCCGACTCGCCGAGCAGCCGGGCGACCGATTCGCCGATGCGGGTGCTCAAGCCGCTGGCCTCGATGTTTTCGAGCGACGAGATGCGTTTGAGGTCGCCGGAGAAGCTGTAGATCCGGACCCGGAATTTCTCTCGCAGCTTCTCGAGCAGTCCACCGTTGAGAAGGGCGGCGACCTGCTCGAGACGTGTCTCCTGGTCCGATCCGAGCGTCATGCTGCGGGAGGTGTCAATCAGCAGCGACACGACGTTTTGCTGAGATCGCAGCGAGCGAATGCGTATCGCCGGCTGCCAGAGCATGAAGAGCACCAGGGCCAGGGCGGCTACTTGCAAGGCTCCCAGGCCCGCAAGCTGCCGCTGGCCGAGGCGTCCGGGATGGCGGCGCAAGTGCCAGAGGATTCCGGCGCCCAACGCCACGATCGCCAGCGGTAGGAGCCAGCCGGACCAGCCGCTGGCAAAGACGAATTCCCCCTTGCGGAAGACCGTGAGTGGATAGTGGAAAAGAAATTCGAACACAGTGCGGAACCGATGCTAATGAGTCATGGCGTACAAAATGTAATTGATGCCGAAGCGGTAGGCCAGCGCAGTCATCTGTTCTGGGTATTCGGGCGTGTCGGCGTGCTCCCAGGCATCTCCCAGGTCCATATTAAAGTTGATGGCGACCATCAGGCGGCCGTCATCGTCGAGAATGCCTCGCCAATGCGGCTGGATGCCGTCTCGTTCATAGGTGCTGCCGCTCCAGACGTACTGAATCCCGGGGATCTGAATGCCGTTGTCGAGGTCATAGAGCACGTGAAGAATCGGATCGCCGGCCTCGATTTCAAGAACCGGCCGGTCGGGGAATACGCGCCGCATACTACTCATGAAGACGGCCCACTGGTAGGTACCGTGGAAGTCATCGACTATCAGGAAGCCGCCTCGCAGCAGATACTCGCGCAGGCGTTCGGCTTCTTGCGGGCCAAGATACCAGCGGCCGACCTCCACGGCGTAGAGCCAGGGATAGTCAAACAAGCTGTCGTCGAGGAGCTGCACGAGCTTGCTCCCGGCGGCCGCGTCGATGCGCGTGAGCCGGCGTACTCCCTGCATGAAGTGATATTCGGCCTCGGGATAGTCGGTCGCCCAACTGCCTCGCCGGCGCCAGCCGCCCCCGCCGCTTTCGTATACCAGGCGGGTGAAATGGAATTCAGCGTTTGCATCCCCCTGCTCCCAGGAAAGCGAAGGCGGTTCACGAAACCGCCGCGGAGACCGGAAGCGCTGCAAGGCGGTCAGCGCCGCCGTGCTGAGGATGACCGTGATCGCCACGGCGGCGGTCTTGCGATGATACCGTCCGTTCACTGTTGACCAACGCCCCTTGCCTGACCGTCTGCCCAAGGTTAACATAGGGTCGCTTGCCGCTGATTTCCCGGCTGGAGGCCGCCGCCGCCGGCCCTGCTGGACCAGCGAAAGCGGCCAGACGGGTCCGCCGATCGGCGGGTTGGCAGCCCTTGTAGATACGCGAGGAGGCAACTTCGGGTTACAGCCGAGCGGCGCGCCTCAATGGCCCCTTGGGCCCCGACCAAGAACTATCGTGTTCAGAAATAAGGTGATTCACTAGAGACGCCCCGGCCGGTAGTATGAAAATATCGTCGGTAAGAGTGGAAATGGCTTTTGGGCTTGATAAATGGGGCAAAGACGCGGCCGCGCCGGCGTTGGGCGATGCATCCGGAGATTCGGGCGGTTCGTCGCGCACGGTCCACATTCTGGGCCTGTCGGCTTACTACCACGATTCTGCTGCTTGTTTGGTTCGCGACGGCGAGATTATCGCCGCCGCGCAAGAAGAGCGGTTCAGCCGCAAGAAACACGACCACCGGTTTCCGAGAACTACTAGCAACGCAGGATTAGGACATTACCCTGATTTCCCGGCTGGAGGCCGCCGCCGCCGGCCCTGCTGGACCAGCGAAAGCGGCCAGACGGGTCCGCCGATGGCAGCCCTTGTAGATACGCGAGGAGGCAACTTCGGGTTACAGCCGAGCGGCGCGCCTCAATGGCCCCTTGGGCCCCGACCAAGATATCGTGCAGAAATAAGGTGATTCACTAGAGACGCCCCGGCCGGTAGTATGAAAATATCGTCCGCACGGTCCACATTCTGGGCCTGTCGGCTTACTACCACGATTCTGCTGCTTGTTTGGTTCGCGACGGCGAGATTATCGCCGCCGCGCAAGAAGAGCGGTTCAGCCGCAAGAAACACGACCATCGGGGCCGTCGCCTACTGCCTGCCGGCTAGGCAGGCGGGCATTGCCCCGAGCGAGCTGACCCATGTCGTGTTCTACGACAAGCCTTTTCAGAAATTCGACCGGCTGCTCGAAACCTATATCGACTATGCCCCGGCGGGCTTGCGGTCGTTTCTTCAGGCGATGCCGCTATGGTTGCGCGAGAAGCTGTGGCTGCGCGAGAAGATCGCCAAGGAGTGCGGCTTCAAGGGGAAGGTTCTTTTTACCGAGCATCACGAATCGCACGCCGCCAGCGCGTTTTTTCCCTCGCCTTACGAGCGCGCCGCGATTCTAACCGTTGACGGCGTGGGAGAGTGGGCCACGAGCAGTTACGGCCAGGGCAACGGCAACCGGGTCTCGATGCTCGCCGAGATGCACTTTCCTCATTCTCTGGGCCTGCTCTATTCGGCCTTCACGTATTACATCGGCTTCAAGGTCAACTCGGGCGAATACAAACTCATGGGGCTTGCGCCCTATGGTAAGCCGGTTTACGTGAACAAAATCGTTGATGAACTGATCGACCTTCGCAAGGACGGGTCCCTGCGCCTGAACATGAAGTACTTCAACTTCTGTCAGGGGCTGACGATGACCAACGGCGAGTTCGACCGCCTGTTTGGCGGGCCACCCCGGAAAGCGGAGTCGGAGATTACCCAGCGGGAAATGGATCTGGCGCGCTCCATACAAGAAGTGACCGAGGTGGCCATGCTGCTGATGGCCAAGCATGTTCATAAGGCGACAGGCGAAAAGAACCTCTGTCTGGCCGGCGGGGTCGCCTTGAACTGTGTCGGCAACGGCCGCCTCCTGCGCGACGGCCCGTTTGAGAGCATCTGGATTCAACCGGCGGCGGGCGACGCGGGCGGTGCGCTCGGCGCGGCGCTTTCGGTCTGGTATCAATACCTCGACCAGCCGCGCAACTTGCCGGATGTTTGCCGGGGCCGCCTGGACGGCATGAAGGGCTCCTATCTCGGACCATCATATTCTGACAACGAGATTGAGATTGTGCTGGAGGGAAACGGCGCGACTTACCGGCGCATGGAGCACGAGGAAGTCATCCGCTGGACCGCCGAGCAACTGGCGAAGGAGAAAGTGGTCGGCTGGTTTCAGGGCCGGATGGAGTTCGGACCGCGCTCGCTGGGCGCCCGCAGCATTCTCGGCGATCCGCGCTCGACGAAGATGCAGTCGACGATGAACCTGAAGATCAAGTACCGCGAAAGCTTTCGCCCGTTCGCGCCCTCGGTCTTGCGCGAGTCGGTCTCGCAGTTCTTCGAACTCGACGCCGATTCACCCTACATGCTTCTGGTCGCCCCGGTTCGCCAGGAACACCGCCGGCGGCCGGCGCCCGAGGAAGAGAAACTTTTCGGCATCGAGAAACTCAAAGTGCCTCGCTCGTCGATTCCCGCCGTGACTCACGTGGACTATTCGGCTCGCGTTCAGACGGTCTGCGCCGATGACAACGGCCCCTACTATGACCTGATCGCCGAGTTCGGCAGGCTGACCGGCTGTCCGATTCTCGTGAACACGTCGTTCAACGTCCGGGGCGAACCCATCGTCTGCTCACCCGAGGATGCTTACCGCTGCTTCATGCGCACCGAAATGGACGTTTTGGTCCTCGGCGACTACGTGCTGGAAAAGGATGAGCAAGCTGAGTCCGAGGAAAAGGAAGCATGGCGGGAGGTCTACCAGCTTGACTGACCAGTCCATAGTGGACAGTGTTCGCCACGCGAACCGGGCTCGCCGGTCGGCTCGCACCGTCGGCGTGGTTCTGCTGCTGGTGTCGTTGTGGCAACTAGCGACGAGCTCGCCGCTTGCAGCCGGGATCATCGCGCTTGGCGGGTTCATTCTGGTTGTGATCGGGCGAAGCTGGACCCGGGGCGCGCTGGCGTTCCACGATTCCTGGATGCGTCTGGCCGAGACGCTCGGATACATCAACAGCCGTATTCTCTTGTCGGTCATGTTTTACGCGATGATCACACCCTACGGATACGTCAGGCGCATGATGGGACGAAACCCGCTGCGCCGCCGGGGCCCCAAACAGGACTCCTACTGGATTCCCCGCGAGCGTCCCCATCAGCGCCGCGAACAATTCGAGCGTTTGTTCTAGCCCGCTTTTCTTACCACGTGGCCCGGTGAAATGGAGGGGCGAAGTGTGTGAGAGGCCCGTCAGTAGGAGGCGCGCGTCGCTTGACGAGCGCAGGCGTACTTGACAGTACGTTGAGTACGGCGAGCAAGCGCAACGAAGGAATGGCGGGCCTGTCATGTGCTTCGGTCGTCAGGTGGTGAGAAATGCGGGCTTGGGGCGTTGGACCCGGCCGGCACACCTGGTACTTCTCCGGTCGCCGTGAGCTAGCATGAAGGCACGTGGTTGCGCGATTACGGGCTGCTCCCTCGTGGCACGAAATCGCTGCTTGAAACCGCTGGATGAATCCGCTGTATGAATCCGCCGATCTACATGGACCATCACGCCACGACGCCGGTTGACGCCCGGGTGCTGGACGCGATGCTGCCCTATCTCAAGGAGCACTTCGGCAATGCGGCCAGCCGGAATCATGCCTTTGGCTGGAAAGCCGAGGAAGCGGTCGATACCGCCCGGCGGCAAGTTGCCACGCTGATCGGTGCGCGGCCGCGCGAGATCGTCTTTACCAGCGGCGCGACCGAGTCGATCAACCTGGCGCTGAAAGGCGTTGCCGAACATTCGGGCGCTTCCAAGGATCACATCATCACCTGCCGCACCGAGCACCGGGCGGTGCTCGACACGGCCAAGTGGCTGGAGAAACGGGGATATCGCGTTTCCTATCTTCCGGTGGGCCGTGACGGTCTAATCCGCCCCGCCGCGGTGGAGCAAGCCATCACCAGCCGGACCGTCCTGATCTCTCTGCTTTGGGCCAACAACGAAATCGGCGTCATTCAGCCGGTTTCGGAAATCGGCCGCCTGGCGAGAGAACACGGGGTATTCTTCCACGTCGACGGCGTGCAAGCCGCTGGCAAGATACCGCTCGATGTCGAAGCCTCCTGTATCGACCTGCTTTCGCTGAGCGCCCATAAGCTGTACGGCCCCAAGGGCGCCGGAACGCTGTATGTAAGGCGCCACAATCCGCAGGTGGAGATCGCCGCCCAGATCGACGGGGGCGGGCATGAGAGAGGCGTGCGCTCGGGAACGCTGAATGTGCCGGGGATCGTCGGGCTGGGTGAAGCCTGTGAAATCGCCGGCCGCGAGATGGCCTCCGAGTCGGCCCGGCTCGCCAGACTCCGGGACCGGTTGCTGCGCGGGCTTTCCTCGCGGGTCGGGGATCTGGTGGTGAACGGCGGCCTGGACCATCGCCTGCCGCATAACCTCAATGTCAGTTTTCCGGGCGTGGACGGGGAGTCGCTGCTCATGGGGCTTGACGATGTCGCTGTCTCGAGCGGTTCGGCCTGCACGGCCGACCGGCCCGAACCCAGCCACGTTCTTCTCGCGATCGGCCGGAGCGAGCAGCTCGCGCACGCCTCTCTTCGTTTCGGACTGGGCCGTTCGAACACCGCGGCCGAAGTGGATTACGTAATCGACAAAGTTGCCCGGGTCGTCGAGCGGCTGCGGGAACTTTCGCCGGTCAGCGAGGCCGGGCGCCCCTGACCCGAGACGCGAGTCAGGTCCGTGGCCGCCGCCGGGGTCAAATCGAGCGGCGCAGGCGCGAGGAGTAGACCGTCACCAGCATGGCCGCGCCAAGAAAGCCCATCACGGCGCCGAGGCCGATGAGTTCCGGATACTCGCGAGGAAGCAGCAGGCAGATTCCGAAGTTTGCCAGCAGCGCGGCGGCGGCGGCGATGATCGGCAGGCGTTGCCGGCCGATCGCGAAGAGCATCCTGGAAAGGAAGTCGCTCACCGATCGCCCGATGATGATTGGTGCGCAGCCGAGCAGCAGGAGGGCGACGGTCTCGGTCGAGGTCTCGCCAAAGGCGCCGCGCTGGAAGAGCAATCTTACGACAGGTTCACGGGCAGCCAGCAATAAGATCGTGGCCGCCACCGAGGCGAGCCCCATGAACCAAGACGTTCGCACGACCGCCGCCCAGGAGTTTGTTTTCTTCACGGGGTCCTCGGCGTATCGCGTAACCTCGGGCAAGAAAGAATGCGACAGCGGGACGACGAGCATGGCCAACGGCACTCGAAACAGCTTGAGGGCGTATTCGAACGCCGCCGTCATGCCGCTGCCGAAGGTTGAGGCATAGGCGCGGGTGACCGCCATGTTGAGTTCCACGGCGAGCGATTGCGCGACGATCGGCGCGGGTGTCATGAGCAGTTCCGCGACGCCAATTTGGCGCGACACCGCCGAAGGGTCATGCAGAATGGGCCGCGCATACCAGTGAGTGCAAGCAAGGTGCAGAAAGCTCCCGGCAACGTAGCCATAGGCAAAGCTGTCGACGCCCAGTTGGTGAAATAGGAGTAATCCAGCCAGCACGGTAGCCGTGTTCACCGTTGCCTGCTGAAGGGCGGGAATCAGAAATCGCCGCCTCGAGAACAGGTACGCGTTGTAGACAAACGTGCAGGCGCTGGCGATCAGACTGATGCTGCAAAGTCGCAGCAGCCAGGTCCCGGTCGCGGTCGTGGCGGCGTCGAGTCCGGGGGCGAAGAGCCGGACCACCGGGTTTGCGAAGAGTAACAGCAGGATCGCGCCGGCGATGGCTAGCCCGGTGACCGGTTGGAGGACATCGCCAAAGGCATGCGGGGGCCGCCCGTCGCGGCTGGAAAACAGCGGCCCGAAGCCGAAGATCAACGCTACGGCCATGATGGCCCAGGCCATTTCCAGGGGCGCCATGGCGGCTGTTAGGGCGTCGGCTTCCGGACCGGTGCCGAGCAGATACCCAATCACCAGCTGGCGAACGAACCCGGCAATCTGAGCCAGGAACAATCCCGCGGCCAGGACGGTGCTTCCCTTGACGATTGTTTTTTCAGAGACGTCCAGCGAACCGCACTCCTTCCGGGCTGGGGCGGCACGCGCGCAACGCCGCCCGGGGAAAGGACCGCGCCGGGGCACATGCTCTAGAAACGCCCGGCTACTTGCTGCTACCGTGCCCGAATCTTAACAATCAAATAGGTGATCTTGTGGCCGCTTTCAAGAACGACTTGATGGGGCGTCTTGGGCGGGATGTTGACAGTATCCCCTGGCCGGAGCGTCCGTTTCTTGCCACCCTGAATGGACTTGGCGCGAATTTCGCCGGGTTCGGTCGTTTTCGGATCGACCAGTTTTCCGCCGGTGATCAGAGTCGCCTCGCCGCTCTGGACGACGTAGAAATCGGTGAACTCCTCGTGGATTTCCGCCGGGCCATTCCCCTCGCGATGGACCATCAACGAGTAGTGACTGCCCCAATCGCCGAACCTGTGCAGAGCGAAATGCTGATCATTGATCTTCGGAGCCAGTTTGGCGGCATAGCCCTTGAGTTCCGAGTCGGGCCAATACGAGGATTCATCCGCGGCCGAGAGCGGGAGGGCGAGCATCCCCGCGGCGCATACAGCTAATGCTATTTGTTTCATTCCTAATCTCTCCTGTTGCTGCCAGCGAAACCGGTCTTCCGTCAGGCACACCCCGCAATACAGGAGCCCGCCCGCAAGCCGCCGGGTTCGCCGCGTGACCGTGTTCGCCCGGTGACCGTGTTCGCCCAGTGACCGGGGCTGAGCCGTGAGCCGATCCTCTCAATAGTAACGACACAATGGTAACGCACCTGAACCGAAGACATACGCGCGCCGGAGGGGCAGGAAGACCCTCTTCCTGCATTCGCCGCCGGCCGCGGGCAAGGCCATCGCCTATTGAGCTTCCAGCAGAATGCGGATCTTGTTCCAGGCCGGCATTGAGGCAAGCGTTCCCATGGCCAGTAAGTCCGCTTCGACTTCACGCGATGCAAGCGCTCCGAGTTCGTCGTCGATGCGGATGGTGAAGCGTGCCAGCGGAGGGGCCGAAGGGGGCGACTCGAGGGGAGAGAGACTCACTTCGAAAACGATGCCCGAGCGCGGCGCTTCACCGTGGTTAATGATCACCGCCCTGACTCTGGGTTCGTGATTGTCGGTATACCAGGTTCGGATGCCCGCGATCTGGAGATCCCCGTACGACACCGAACCAGTCGCCGGGAGCAGGGCCGGCGCATCGTCGACATCTTCCAGGGCCAATCCGGCGCCGGCGCTAAAGAGGCCGGGACGCGATACATAGAGAGCCGCCAGAACGCAAGCCAACAGCAGGAGGCCAACCAGAACGAGGTGTTTCGGCTGAACCGAGAACGGCGGCGGCTCAGGCCGGGCCCGCTGGCCTTGCTGGGTCTCGGCGATCCGGGAGGATGGGGCGACAGGATCGGGGACGTCCGGCTGCGCTGTTACCGCCGGGGGCCGGGTTGCGGGCCTGGGCTTGGGCCGCGGCACCGGGCGTTCCAGCTCGGAGTCTTCGGCGATCCGGGTGCCACAGCCGGGACAGACGGTGTCTCCCACCCCCAGCTCTCTGCCGCACTCAGGGCAATCAATACTAAACATGCCAGGCCTCTCCCAAGCGCATTGTAGCATCGCGGTCGTCACGCCCCAGAGCCGGCTCCGAAGCCTGTCGCGGCCCCTTGAGTGGGTCTCGCGACTTGCTCTGGGCCGAAGCCAGCCGCGACGGCCGGCCGGGCAGGTTCTGATATAATTCCGCCCAGCGGCGGTTGCCGGCGGGAGTCTTCGCGCCCACCTTGATGCGCGCCGCCGGGCATGCCGGCGCTGTATGCCGAACGCTGGCTGATCGTGACCCATTTGATCTCGCATTTCATTTCGCTGAGGAAGAAGCGCGGCCGGTTTCTCGCCGGGATCGTCGTTCTCTGCGCGCTTGTCTCGGCCGCGCGGCCGCTCCGTTCCGAAACAGCCGACCGCCGCGTCGCGGAATGGGTGCTGGTCATGGGCGGCGTGGTAGAAACCAGCGGCGCTGCCAGGCGGGCTGACTCGGCGGATCAGCTTCCGGCCGGAGAGTTCCGGCTTGCCGTGATCGATCTGGTCGGAACGAACGTTTACCCGCCCGATCTGAAGCGTCTTGCGGAACTCGAGTATCTCAGAGAGTTGTATCTGCCGGGACCGATTTGGAACCGCAACGCCGACGGAGGTAAGGACCTCAGCCGCGATCTGCGCCATATTGCCGGGATCGCCTCGCTTGAGAAGCTCAGCTTCAGCTATCACTTTCTCGACAACATCCGTTTCAGCGACACCGGGCTGGAGGAGATCGGCGATCTCTGGAACCTCAAGGAACTGACGCTGCGTCAGACGGCCGTGCGCGGACATTCGCTGGCGTCGTTTCGGCGGCTGGAAGCGCTCGACGTGACGCTGTCGCGGTTTGACGACGAGGGCATGCGCAATCTGGCGGGCGCGACGGAACTGCGGCGGCTGCGGCTCGGGGATACGCTCGTCACTGACGCCGGGCTGGCGCATCTGGGCAAGCTGCGAAAACTCGAGGAACTCGACTTGCACGGTACGCAAATCAGCGAAGCCGGGATCGCGCGGCTGCGGCACTTGAGTGAAATGCGGAAGCTCAACCTGATGGGAGTCGGCCTCTCCGACGAGGGTTTGGCGCATCTGGCGGGAATGCGCAAGCTAGAGGTGCTGAACCTCTACCGGGCGAAGATCTCCAACGCGGGGCTCGAACGCCTGCGACAGTTTCGTCATCTGCGAGAGCTCGATCTGCGCTACACCCGGACGACGCCGGCCGGGATCGAGCGTCTGCGCGCGGCCCTGCCCGGCACGCGCGTGGTTTTCGTCGATGTATCGCTGCGTCCGCCGGCCGTGATGAGCAAGATCGAGGCGCCCCGGCCGGGCGATGACCAGGCCGTTGCCCGCTGGGCGAGATCGCTGGGAGGCGAAGCCGTTCTCGAGGCTGGAAAGCTGATCACGCTGTCGCTGGCGGCGACGGCCGTGGTGGATCCACAGCTCGCATATCTGGAAGGCCTCGGGTCGCTGCGTGATCTCAATCTGGCGTCGACCGAAACCGGGGATCTGGGGCTTCGTCACCTCGCCAAGCTCACCTCGCTCAGGCGGCTTAACCTCGACAACACGACGATCACCGACCGGGGCTTGGAGTCGCTGGCGAATCTGACGGCTCTGGAAAGCCTGTCCCTCGACCATAGCTTCGTCGAGGGCGAGGGGCTCGCCCGGTTGACGGGCTTGCGGGCGCTGCGCCGTCTGAGCCTGAGCGGCACACCGCTCGGGAATCGCGGATTGGAAATGGCCAGCCGGCTGACCTGGCTGAAAGAGTTCTCGATTGCCCACACCGATATCACCGACGAAGGAATGGCCCGCCTTGCCCAGCTCGAGGCTCTGGAGCGTCTGGACATGACAGGAACCGACGCGGGCGACGCGGGGCTTGTGTTTCTGGGGGGACTTGGCGAGTTGCGGGCGCTTTCGCTCAGCTACGCAAGGTTTACCGACAAGGGTGTCGCGCATCTTCGCCGGCTTTACAAACTGGAAACACTGGACCTGCGCCGCACGCGCCTTACCGACGAGGGTCTCGAGGCGCTCTCTGGACTGCGGAACCTTAGGCGGCTCAATCTCGAACATACCGATGTATCCGATGACGGGCTTTGCCACCTGGAGCGGCTTAGCCGCCTGGAAGACTTGAATCTCGACAACACCTACGTGACCGACGACGGGATCCGGTACTTGGAGAAGTTCAGGAATCTTCGCCGGCTGAACCTCTACCACACGGTGGTCACCGCGAAGGGATACCAGCGCTTGAAGGCGGCTTTGCCAGCCTGCGAAGTGATCTGGGATCCCGCGTCGGGGCTTCCCAATCGCCGACGCGCCGACCTGGGGAGGCGCCTGGAACGGAAAATAGAGAACCGGGACGCGGCGGCGGCGAGGCGGCGGCTGCTGGCCGGCGGGTTGAACTTTGGCCGCTGAACGGCGTACTGTTTTGATGTGAGAGTTGCGAACCGATTCCTGGTCGTGGGGTTAGCACGGCCGTGGCTCGCCGCGCTAGCGCTGCTTGTCTGCTGCGCGCCGCTGGCGAAGGGGGCCGGCGACCGGGTTCAAGTCGGCGAGCGGCTTGTGATCGGCGTGGGCGAGGAGACCGGCGACGCGGTCTGTATTTTCTGCTCGCTGGTGATTGACGGCGAAGTCAGGGGCGACGCGGTTTCGATCGGCGGATCGGTGGAGAGCATGGGGAACGTGGGCGGCGCGGTCGTGGCTGTCGGCGGGCCGGTCGTGCTGGGCGGCCGCGTGGGCGGCGAGGTTGTTTCGGTGGGCGCGGACGTGGAACTGCGGCCCGAAGCACGTGTCGGCGGCGGCGTCACCGCGGTGTTCGGTCAGGTAATAGGTCACGAGCAGGCCGGCATCCGGGGGCAGGTGATTTCGGTTCGCGCGATGATGCCGATGGTGGCCTCGGGACTGGCGATTGTCGGCGGTGTCTTGTTGCTGATGCTGATGTTTTTTCAGCCACTGCTGGCCTTGCTCTGCGCCGCGATCATGGGCAGGACGCGGGTCCAGGTGCTGGCCGATACAGCCCGGAGCCGGGCTGGGATGTCGTTCCTGGCCGGCGTGGCTCTGATAGCAATTTCCGGTTTGCTGGCGGTTCTTTCGGTGGCCGCGCCATTCTGGATACCGGGGATTTTCTTTCCCTTCTGCGTGCTCTTGCTGGTCTTGCTTGTCGGGGGCTATACGGGCATCAGCTATTGGGCGGGTCGGGCGATGGCGTCTCGGACCACTCTGCTGACGACGACCGTGCTGGGCGCGCTGCTGGTGACGATCATTCAGTGGATCCCGGTGATCGGCTGGCTCGTGGGCTGCATCTTCTTCATGATGGCGCTGGGGGCGGGGCTGCTCAGCGGGCTGGGCACTTCGGTCGACTGGCTGCGCGATCAAACCGCGCGGAAGCAGACGGCGGAATAGAATGAGGGCCTCGGTGTTTCGAGCCGTTCATCGCCGGCGCTGTTTCAGGGCCGGTGCTCTTTGAGGAACCGGTCGTAGAGATCCCGGCCTTCGCGGGCTCTCGTCCAGACATCGTGGGCGGTCCGCCGGGATCTTATGCTCTCCCCCGGGCACGAACTGGTTTATAATAGTGCCAGAGAGCGAGTTCGGTCAGGGAGGGTCGGCATGCTTCACATTCCAGGGCGTCTGTCTGTTCGTAATTGCGATGGAGTGAGCCGCAGGGATTTCTTGGAGGTCGGTTCGCTTGGATTGTTGGGGATGAATCTTTCCGGCGTTCTGGCGCTACAGGACGCGGCGAAGGCCGCCGCGACGCCGCCGCGCTTTCAGGGCGCGACCGGTTTTGGGCGGGCGAAATCGGTCATCATGCTCTTCTTGCAGGGCGGGCCGAGTCACATCGACATTTGGGATCCGAAACCCGACGCCCCCTCGAATGTCCGCGGCGAGTTCAAGGCCATCAAGACGAAGGTGCCCGGGATCTGGCTGAGCGAGACGATGCCCATGCTCGCCGAGTCGGTGGACAAGTGCACGCTGATCCGCTCGATGAGTTATACGCCCAAGGGGCTGTTCAATCACACGGCGGCGATTTACCAAATGCTGACCGGCTATCCGCCCGACAAGGTCTCTCCGTCGGGTCAGCTCGAGCCGCCCTCGCCCATCGACTTTCCAACGGCCGGTTCGTGGATCAGCAAGAAGAAACCACCGACCGAGGCGGTATTGCCGTTCGTCGAATTGCCCCGGCCGCTGCAGGAGTCGAGCATCATCGGCAAGGGCGGTGCGGCGGGATTCATCGGCAAGGCCTTCGACCCGTATCGCCTTTATCAGGATCCCAACAAGCCGATCCGGCTTGACGATCTGAGCC
Organism: Bryobacterales bacterium; assembly: GCA_965238045.1. Classification (GTDB taxonomy): domain Bacteria; phylum Acidobacteriota; class Terriglobia; order Bryobacterales; family UBA6623; genus CBDEGU01. The sequence goes on from CBDEGU010000011.1 coordinate 859,837, forward strand.
TGCGTAAGGAAACTTCGCCGCAACGCCTGAGGGACCGCTTCGAGTTGCTCAGGGGCATCAACAGGTCGATGCCGGATCTTGAGAAAGCCGTGCGGAACACGGCGCTCGATACCTACTACGAAAAGGCCTTCGACTTAGTTCTTTCGGGCAAGGCGCGCGACGCCTTCGATCTGGAGAAAGAGCCGGGCCGTGTTCGTGACCGCTATGGGCGCAACACGTTCGGACAGGGCGTGCTCATGGCGCGCCGGCTGATCGAGGCCGGGACGCGTTTCGTGCAGGTCAACTGGCCGTCGGTATCCAACGGCGACCCGGAAACCACGGCCTTTGACACCCACTCGTCGAACTTCGGACCGCTGAAAAATCTGCACTGTCCGGTGCTGGACCGAAGTCTCGCGGCACTGCTCGGGGACATGACCGAACGCGGGCTGCTCGATGAGACGCTGGTAGTGGCGGTTGGCGAGTTTGGACGTTCGCCGCGGCTGGGCGTAAGCACCTCGGGCAACTCCAACTCACCCGACGGCCGCGATCACTGGCCCTATTGCTACACGGCGCTGGTGGCCGGAGCGGGCATTCCGGGAGGCCGTCTTTACGGCGAGTCCGACGACACGGCTTCGTCGCCCAAGGAAAAGCCCGTCCACCCGAACGACCTGCTGGCGACGGTTTATTACGCCCTGGGCATCGACCCGAATCAGGAAATCCACAACCATCTCAACCAGCCGCGCACCCTGGTGAAGGGTAAGGCCGTGACCGGCTTGTTCGTAGGCTAGCCCCCAAACCGAAGCAGCGAGTGATTTGGCAGCCGCGCAAACCGGCGGCGAACCATCCCTGGCGGCGGTCGCTGCTGTCGCGAAAACAGAAAACGGCGGAATCGTCGGGGCTGTCACAAGCGCTGGCGAAACGCTCTCTAATTCGCAAGGACTTAGGCCATGCGCGGCTGACTGTCCCAGCATTTTTTCACAGCTTCTCAGCAAGCGGCCCAGCCACATAGCCACCGCCTACCGATCCCACCCCACAATCTCATCAATCGTGGCCACCGCAATCGGGTGATAGAGCGGCCGGGCCTTGCGGTAAATCGCCGCGGCGCCGCTCTTGCCCTCTTCGGTTTTGACCAGTTCGCTATAGAGAGGCTTGAGGAATTTGCGCCGCCCCACCGTCGTTAAAAAGGTTTCGACCCGCGGGTAGGCGGGCTCGTAGTTGTTGCGAATGGAGATCAGCAGCCACTGAAAAAGAATCTCGGAATTCTCCGACACGGTAAGAGCGCAGGTTTCATCGAGTGCCTTCATCTGGGAAGGCTGCAAGTCCGCGGGCAGCGAGCGCAGGAAGTGAAGCCACTCTTGGGTCGTCCATTCCCTCGTTGGAATCTCGCTGGCCGAAATCACCCCCTCGGTCCAGCTCTTGGTGGCTCGCTCTACTTCCCTAAAAGCATCCGATTCCGGCACGGGGGCGTTCTCGGGCAGGCCAGGCTCTAGAAGCCACTTCTTAAGCGGGACCTTCTCGATCAAATCAGGAACCTCGCTCGCGAGATGCTTCTCAAGATAGGCCAGAAAATCGGCCGTCGTGACGCTTTGAAACGAGAAGTGATCGAAGTAGCCGCGCAGAAAGGCGTCAAAACGCTCCCGGCCAGCGGCCTCTTCGAGCGCGCGGAGAAAGAGCGCGCCTTTGACATAGGGTACGCCAGTGAATCCAGCGTCGGGGTCACGGCCATTGAGGTCGATATAGAGTACCTGATCGCGGGCGTCGAGCTGGCGCAATTCCTGATGCAACTCGCTCGACTCCAGCGCCAGCTCCATGTTGGCTCGGGCCACACCGTAGACGGCCTCCTGAATTCGGTTCTCAAGATAGACCGTAAAGCCCTCATTGAGCCAGAAATCCCGCCACGTGGCGTTGGTGACCAGGTTTCCCGACCAGGAGTGGGCCAGCTCGTGGGCCACCAGACTGACAAGACTTTTATCCCCGGCCAAGACCGTGGGCGTGGCGAAGGTCAGACGAGGATTCTCCATTCCGCCGAACGGAAAACTAGGCGGCAAAACGAGGATGTCGTAGCGTTGCCAGCGGTAGGGGCCGTAGAGTTGTTCGACCGTCTCGATCATCCGCTCGGTGTCTTCAAACTCCTTGGCGGCGCGTTCCGCGACCCCGGGCTCGGCGTAAATTCCCGTTCGCTCGCCCATCGGTTTGAAGACCAAGTCGCCCACCGCCAGCGCGATCAAATACGACGGAATCGCCTGGGGCATCTGGAAGCGGTATTGGCCCGGCGAGGGCGCCTCAGACCGGTCGCGGGCCTCCATCTCGGCGCTCATGACCGCAAACAGGTCGGCCGGTGTGCGAATTGTCGCGCCGTAACTGACCCGAACACCCGGCGTGTCTTGCAACGGTATCCAGCTTCGCGCGTGGATCGCCTGGGACTGCGTATAGAGAAATGGGTGTTTCTTGCCGGCCGTCTGAGCCGGGTCGAGCCATTGGAGCGCCGACGCGCCCGGCCCGGTGGCGTAGTGAACTCGGACGCGGCTCGTTTCCGGCGGCAGTTCGATCGTCAGCGGCGCGCCCAGGATCGGATCGTGTTCGCCGACCTCGAACCGCGCCGGGACGAACGCGCCGTCACTTGCCGCGGTCTCCACTGCCTGTATGTCAAGTTCGCGCGTGTCGAGAATCAGTTCATCAGCGTCAGGCGCTTCACGCTTCACGACAAGGGTCGCCGAACCGCTCAGCGTCTTGCTTGCAAACGAGACATCAAGATCCAGTTCGACGCGCGTGAGGCGAACCTGCTCAGGGTTGGAATAGGAGTGCGCGTCCTTTCGAACATTCGGAACTAGCAAAAAACGGTTGTCCTCCATGCCCGGCCGCCCGCAGCCGGCTGGCAGCAGTAAGAGAGCGGTCGCGATCCATAGGCCTGAGCGGGGCCAATCCATTGGATGATGGTAGCGATTCGGCGGTACACTCATCCGCCGGCACCCTAGCCGTACTTCTCCCGCAGCCGGCGGGCCGCCTCGGCTTCGTTCTTGAGTTTGACGTAAACCTCGTCGACCGAGACATCGGCGGCGGACCCAGGGGCGAAACCGCAGTCCGGGTTCAGCGTGATTCGTTCGGGTGAGAGATGTTCGAGGGCCAACTCCACGCGCTGGACAATGGTTTCGGCCGAATCGATCTGGCCCGGCTGGCAGCTTACGCAGCCCAGACCGATTTCGAGGTGTTCGGGCAACCGCCGGAATACCGGCATCTCACCCGAGCCCGGAGCGGTAAATTCCATCGTAAGGTGGTCGACATCGAGCCGGGCGAGTTGCGGCAGAATCGGATCGTAGCCGCCAGCGTGCGTTTCGTCGCCGCGGACGCGCGCGCCAGCCCGGCGGCAGAGGTGAACCGCTCGCTTGACGCCCGTCACGCCATCGAACACCTGGTTATCCATATCAACGGCGAAGTCCGCGGCGCGGTCCGGATTCTCATACCTCGCGCGAACCTCCGGGTCCACAAACAAACACAGATGCGGATCATCCACTTGAATGATCGCCGCCCCTTCATCGCGCAGGAGAGCGGCTTCCCGGCGCAGAATCGGAACGCAGTCCTCGACGAATGCCTCGCGGGTCGGATAGGCGCCGGCGGATTTCTCCTTGTCCCACATGCGCTCGCCCAGCAGCGCGGGCGCTGGCAGAGTCGCCTTGATGTCCCGGCTGGTGAGCTGCTTCTGAAAGGCGACCTCGCGGGCGATAAAGCCGGGCTGCTTTGGCGAAAGCTTGTCCACCACGACAGTGCGCGGCCGGCCGTCGTCATACTGGCTCAGCTCGAAGCCGTGAGCCAGTTCGGCAATCACGCCAATGTAAGATTTTCGGCGCCACTCGCCGTCGGTGATCACATCCAGACCCGCCGATTCCTGAAGCGCGACGGCGAAACGAACGGCCGCGTCCATCCTTTGTTCGTAATCCTCGGCGGGAATGGGACTGTCGTCGAGAATCAGATCCTTGACGAAACCGGGCCGCGGCATCGAGCCGATCACCGAAGCTGGAAACAGTACCTTGGCGGGATTCATGATGTTTTCTTGAGATGTTTCGATTCCCAATGACGGCGCGCATATTCAAAATCTTCCTGGGTGTCGATCTCGATATACCCTCCAGGCGTATCGACATGGGATATCGCGACTCCAGCTTCAATCATCTCCTGCAGGAGGTGAATCAAGTACGCCTCGCCAAAGGAACGCGCCTCGCGGAACGGACCTCCATCGCTTGCCTGGCGGCAACGGTGGTAGTGTTCGCGCAACTTCGCCGCCCCTGCGGCGGAGAATTTCGCGACGCCCACGAACTCGCCATGCGCGTCCGAATCAGCGATCGTGCGATGAATGCGCTTCACCCACCCGTTCGCGGCAATCACCTTCTCGGCGTCGCCGCTGGGATGCTCTTTGCGATGCTCATATCGCGCGAGCCAGTCGGTATCGACCAGCAAGGAGACCTCACCCCGGCTGGCCAGCAGATCGCGCAGCCCGTCTGGAGTAAACAGGATGTCGGAGTAGCAGCAGAAAAACGGCCCCGTCATCAGATCCTCGGCGTGGAACAAGGAAGCGAGAATATTGTTATTCGGCCAGTCGGCGTTGTGGCGGAAACTGAAGTCAGGATGCCGCTCGCAAACTTTGTCGATCTGATATCCGCCGATGAAGCAGACCCGCTCGACCCCGTTGCGGCGGAAGGCCTCAAGCGTCCAGGCCAAAATGGAACGGCCGCCGACCTCGGCGAAACACTTTGGCGCGTCGGCGGTCGCCGGCATCAGGCGCCTGCCTCGTCCCGCGCCGATGATAATAGCTTGCATATTAGTGATTGCTCTCGCTCAAGAATTCAGGGCTGCAAACCCAAGAAGTTTCGTCCCGGAGAAATTTCGCCCCCAAGAAAACAGGACGGCATCAGGAGGCCGCGTCCTCCCGGGCGGTCGCGTTCCAGAGTAGCGCGGCACAGATCCCGCCTGCCAAGGCCCAGCCCGCCCAGATATAAATGGCCACCTGCCAGCCGCCGTATTCTGCCATTTTATAATGTCCGGTGACGATGTCGCCCGCGGCCGCGCCCATATAGCCGAGGAAATTCACAAACCCGGCAGCCGCCGCGGAGGTGCCCTTCCGGGCCAGGTCCGCCGGAGCCGTGCCCACCAGCAGGACCTGCGGACCGTAGATGCAGAAGCCGATGACGCCGAGCAGCAGCAGCGTAGCGATCAAGCTCATCTCCGCCACCGATTCGTAAATTAGCGTCAGCGCGGCAAGCACGACAAGCAGGATCGAGATCATCGGCGCGCGCCGTCCGCCGAAGAAACGGTCCGTGGCCCAGCCCGCAAGAAAAGCCCCGGCCATCGCGCCGGCGGGCAGCACGGCGTACTTAAGCGCGGCCTTTCCTACGCCGGTCCCCTGCACTTCGGTCAGATGCGCCAACCCCCAATCGAGAAAGCCATACCGGCAAGCATTGAGCAAGCCGAGTGAGAGGCCGAGCAACCACAGCGAAGGGTTCGACAGAGTTAGCGCCAGGTTGGCCAGAATCGATCGCTGGCCCCGCCGTTCTAGTCCGCCGCCGCGGGGCTGACCCTTCAACGCGAGCGCATCATCGGGTTCCACTCTGGGCGACTCTTCGAGAAAGGCGAGCATGACGAACCCGGCCGCGGCCAGCAGCAGAGCTGGCGTCAGAAAAGCCGTCCTCCAGCCCAGCCATTCGGCCGAGAAACCAGCGACGATGAACGTCAGCCCAAGCGTAAGCTGATAGCCCGTCCCGACGATCCCCATGGCTTTTCCTCGCCGCAAAGGTGGAATCCAATTGCCGAGCACTCGCACGCAGGGGGTCCAGCCAAGCGCCTGGGCATAACCATTGCTCGCCCACACAAACAGCAGAAAATAGAACGCCGTGCTGACGCCGAACAAGACGTTCAGCGCGGCCGAGCCGAACATGCCGGCCGCCAGCAGGACGCGAGGCGAGAAACGCTCGGCGAGCTGTCCGTTGATCAACTGTCCGACACCATAAGCGATCTTCAGCGAAGCGAGGATCAGGCCGATTTGTTCGCCGCTGAGCCCGAGTCCGCCCTCCGAGCCCGGAGCTTGCATGCCTGGGACGGCGGCCGAGATATTCGTGCGACAGAAGTAGAACGCGCCATAGGTCAGCCAGACGACCCAAATCACGCGATTTTCACCGGCAGCTTGCTCGGTTCGGGCAGAGGATTCGTTCATGAGGAGAGCGGGCGGAAACTCTCTACGATAACGCAAACCGCGCCCGGCCCACGAGAAAGGAACCCAGGAAGCGATCCAGCACGGCGCGGATCGGCGCCCGCGCCCGTCGCATCACCCCTGATCACGCTGGATCACCCCAGTTCCCGGCGGTTGTAGACGTGCTCCGGCCTTCTCCCCTGTAGTGCGTCCAGCACGCCCTGCGCGGCGCCGATGGCCATGCGGTCCATCGCCTCGGGCGTCGCCGACGCAATATGCGGCGTGAGAATCACGTTCGGCAGCCGGCACAACGGATGGTCGCCAGCCAGAGGTTCCTGCTCGAACACGTCGAGAGCCGCGCCCGCAAGCGACCCGCTCTCCAGCGCCGCCACGATCGCCTTCTCATCCACCACGGGCCCGCGGGAGGCGTTGATCAGCAGGCAGCCGGGTTTCAACGCCGCCAGCCGCTCCCGGTCCATCAGCCCCCGTGTCTCCTTCGTCAGCGGAACATGCAGCGTAACGACATCGGACTCCGCCAGCAAGACATCCAGCGAATCCACCAGCCGGGCCGGCCCATCGTAGTTTTCCTCCGATACGAAGGGATCATAGGCGATCACCTTCATCCCCAGCCCGGCCGATGCGGCCCGCCCGACGCCCCGCCCAATTTCGCCCAGACCGACAATCCCGAGGGTGCGGCCACGGAATTCAACGCCCTGGAACGCCAGTCGCTCGCTGTAGCGGCCGGCGCGATCGGCCGGGCAGATCTTTCGCCCCAACGCCAGCATCGCCCCGATCGTGAACTCAACAACCGGAAGCGCCGGCGCAATCGGCGTATGGACAACGGGAATGCCCTTGGCCGTGGCGGCCGCGGTATCAATATTGTCCACTCCCACCCCGTGTTTCGCTATCACCCGGAGACGGTCGGTCTTTTCCAGATCCCCGGCACGGATCTCGAACAGCCGGACGATGACCCCGTCGGCCTCGTAGAGCAGCGGGCGCAACTCGTCGTGGTCTCGCGCAACGCCATCCTCCCAGGGAATGACCAGCTCGCATTGGCCCCGCAGAACATCGAGCCCGGCATTGGAAATACGTTCCGGCAGAAAGACGACAGATTTCATAGATTGTGGTAACTACCGCGTGACAATCGGAGAAACTCGAGAACCGCGATTCGATTTTCGCACCCCAAATCGACTTTTGCCCAGTACCCGTGGGGTGCGAAATTCCGAGGCCGGAAGCTGTGAGAAAATCGGGACGGCCACAAGCGCTGGCGAAGCGTCGCCGGACTCGCCGGAACTGAGGCAATGCGCCGCTGGCTGTCCCAGCATTTTTTCATGCCTGCCAGAGGGCGAGACTTGGCAAGGCCGAGACAAACGAGACAAACGAGTCTGTTGCTCTTCTCACTCGAAAATAGTAGTATGTCCCCAAGCATTGAGACTTTGGCCTCTTCAGGAGAGTTGACGATGGATAAGGCGTTTCTACATATTCTATTCAAGATGGGTATTTACTTGACTCAGGTGACCCCAAGATGTAGGATCTTGGGCGATGGAAGATTATCCCCGGAATTTGGCCGAGTTCGAGGCGCGTTTCGCTAGCGAGCAGGCCTGTCGGGAGTATCTGTGTCAACTCCGCTGGCCGGAGGGTTTTCGTTGTCCGCGATGCGGGCATGACAAAACCTGGGCGGTGCGCACGGTGCTGCTGCAGTGTGCAAGCTGCGGGCATCAAGCTTCGGCGACAGCAGGCACAATCTTTCAAGACACCCGCAAGCCGCTCCAGAGTTGGTTTCGAGCAATGTGGTGGCTCACCAGCCAGAAGAACGGGGCGAGTGCATTGGGATTGCAGCGGGTGTTGGGCCTGGGCAGCTACAAGACGGCCTGGACTTGGTTGCACAAGCTTCGGCGCGCTATGGTGCGGCCCGGACGTGATCGCCTCAGCGGGCGCGTTGAGGTTGACGAGACTTACTTAGGAGCCCTGGAGGAGGGCGTGCGGGGCCGCCAAACCGACGCGAAAGCGCTGATTGTAGTAGCGGCCGAGGAAGATGGCGCCGGCATCGGACGAGTTCGGATGCGCACGATTCCGAACGCCTCTGGGGACAGCTTGATGGCCTTTGTCGGCGAGTCGGTCGAACCCGGCAGCGTGGTCCACACGGACGGCTGGCTGGGATACGAGCCACTCGAAAGCGACGGCTATCGCCACGAGGTGAGCTACCTGGACGGGCAACCGGCACGAGCCTCTCAACTGCTCCCCCGCGTGCATCGCGTGGTGTCGTTACTGAAGCGTTGGATACTGGGTACGCATCAAGGAGCCGTCAGCCACGAGCATCTCGACTACTACCTCGACGAATTCACCTTCCGCTTCAACCGCCGCAAGTCCAGAAGCCGAGGCAAGCTCTTCTACCGCCTGGTTCAGCAGGCCGTCGCCGTCCAACCGGCGCCCTACAAGTCGCTGGTCGGAGGCACCGCAACACGCGCTACGGACAACCACAACATGTAGGGGCCATTTCAAAATACCTGAGTCAAGTGAATACCCATCCCCCTCAATAATAATACGCTTGATTTTTGGTCTTGTAGGTTATGTAACTTCCATTTAGTTCCATAACGATATTCGGAATTACGACGGCGTCGTCAGGTCGGTGATAGATACAGATTGCCATTGCGAGCCCCTAAGAGTGCAACCCTCTCATAGCCTTCAATGTCCATCTTCACAAAATTGACTTGCTGCAGATCTAGCTCTTGCACTGCAGCATCGATCGTTGTAGCTGGTACTTCTATCGGATCAGTCCGCTCCTCGAAATCCACGATCTTGTGTGCGGCGGTATTCTCGGCATTCACGGCAAGGTGTAGAACACCGGCGTTATCGGATGCGGCCGCTTCAAGTAGGACCACTTTGCCGTTCTTCATCTCGCGCTCAAAAGTTCGTTGATAGCAGATAGCGTTAACCGGTTCTGGCTCGAAGGCTACTATTCGAACAGCGCCTCGGTTTAAAGCCAGACGGGAGAAAACCCCAAGATGAGCCCCAACGTCAAGTACTGTATCCCCCGGAAGGACAACAGCCTCACGTCTTTGATAGACTTCCAACACCAGTTGCTCAAAGGTCAAAAAGGCAAGGACTCCAGCGTCAGTGGTTCGCCCCCAGAACTGTCCCATCGGTGTATTCCACAAAATCGGACAAGGTTCCTCTCCACGGTCTGCCACTGTTATTAGGTTGGCAAAGGAGGTCTGAGCATAGAGCCCGAGGATATTTGCCCCATGGTCGAATAATACTTTGACCGTAGCAGTGTGTCTGCGAGCAGACGCCAACATCAGGGACGTTGCGCCCTCGTTGAGGTTGGGGTGATTTACATCTGCGCCATGCTTCAGCAAGGCTTCCACGGTGTCGGTGTGACCGTGCATCGCCGCCCAGATCAGGGCTGTGCTGCCATCCTTGGTTTTCGTATCGACATCAGCTCCTTCTGCGAGTAAGGCTTTGACAGTAGCGGTGTGTCCTTTCTTGGCCGCTTCGATCAGTTGTGCATTCACATCCGCTGCGCAGCTGGCGAGTGGGATTAGACAGGTAAGGAACACAAGCACCACGCGAATCAGGGACATGGTTCTCCTCCCTTAGACGGATAGCTGAGCCTCTATGCTAGCACCATTTGAGCCTGGCTGCTGTCGCAATCTTTAGGCGAAAGACGACAACCGGGCTGGAGGCGCTGATTCGGGCGCGTAGTGCGATCCTGGGGTCAGATCGCCCGAAAAAACGCCCAGAGAAGCCGCTGAAGGCGTTCTCACGGGTCGTGTGGACTAGGGGCCTCCCAGATTCCCGGAGTCACTCCCTCCACCCGGCAATTGACAGCACGGGCGCGTGCGGGCGTCCTACGACGGCCACGATGATGTTCTTGGCTCCACACTCAAAGCAGCGAACGATCCACTGGCCAGCCTCGGGTTCGGCTGGCGCTCGCAGTGGTCGATGGCAGTTTTTGCACGTGGGGTTGTTGACTCGTTCCCGGACGGGAACGAGTCCTGATGGTTGGGGCATGGAGACGCGAGTTACTTCTTCGGGACCTGAAACCCTATAGCCCACCTGGGTTTGTCCTTCGGGGGCTCCAGGAGCTTCTGGATCGCCTTGAAAACCTCGGTGATTTCCCTTCCCTGGGCTTTCTGCTCTCGCTCCAGGTCGGCCATTTTTCGGGCGAGATCCTTGTGAGTGGCCAGCATTTCGCGCAGCCTGACGAATGCCCGCATGATGGCGATGTTGACGGCTACCGCTCGTTTACTGTGCAGGACGCTGGAGAGCATGGCGACGCCTTGCTCGCTGAACGCATACGGTGGATAGCGGATTCACGCCTTCCCGTCCCCGATTTTCTTGAGTTCCAGAAACTCCCACGCCGTATTGTGGTAAACCTATTTCTGTGCAAACGATTGCACCAACGAGTTAACCACAGGTAGCCGAGCCACATGCCAGCCAATACCACCGAACTGGAAAAGCGTCTCTGGGGAGCCGCTGACGAACTCCGGGCCAACTCCAAATTGAAGTCTTCCGAGTACTCCGTTCCCGTGCTCGGGTTGATCTTCCTTCGCTACGCCGATCACAAGTTCGCCACGGCCCAAGCGAAACTCACCAGACAAGGCAGCGGACGCCGCACCATCGGCAAGGCGGATTATCAGGCGCAAGGCGTTCTCTACCTGCCCGAGAGCGCCCGGTTCTCGAACCTGCTTCAACTCCCGGAAGGCGCCGACATAGGCAAGGCCATCAACGATGCGATGAGGGCCATCGAAGCCGACAACGAGGACCTGAAGGACGTTCTGCCGAAGACCTACAACCGCCTCGACAAGGACCTTCTCGTCTCGCTCCTGAAAAAATTCGCAGCCGTGCCCATGGACATCGAAGGCGATGCGTTCGGGAAGATTTACGAGTACTTCCTTGGGCGCTTCGCCATGTCGGAAGGGCAGAAGGGCGGCGAGTTCTTCACGCCTACCAGCATCGTCAAGCTGATCGTGGAAACCATCGAACCCTACCACGGTCGCATCTACGATCCGGCGTGCGGATCAGGTGGCATGTTCGTCCAGTCGGCGGCGTTCGTCGATCACCACCAGAAGGCCGTTACCGACATTTCCATCTACGGCCAAGAGAAGGTCGAGGAGACCATCCGCCTCTGCAAGATGAACCTTGCCGTCCATGGCCTCTCGGGCGACATCCGGCAGGGCGTCACCTATTACGACGACATCCACAAGAGCGTCGGCAGGTTCGACTTCGTGATGGCGAATCCGCCATTCAACGTGGACCGGGCCTAGTTGGTCCCCCACGCCAATAACAAAAGCAGAACGACGCCCAGGATGAGGATCACGATGCCGCTGCCCACCATAATCAAGAAGCTGAATACAGATGCTGGGACACCGGTGCTTTGCCCCCACTTGGCAGAATAATAACTCGTGTAATACAGCGTGCCGGTGAAGAGCCCCACACCTTCGCCCCCCCACCAATCCCAAACCACAGACATGCGACCGTGGTTGTCCACGAAATCTGTGGCCTTCTCATACATGAACGTTACGAGATCCCCCTCTTGATAAACGAGTTCATCGCACGAAACAACGCTCACACTCGATCCCAGTTCCGCAAAGCAGGTAAACGGGGTGGTGCGGGTGTCTACGACATAGCGCGGTAGCGGTACTGATGAGGTACAACCCCAAGAGAAAAACAAGAGAATCGCTGCCAGCAGCTTCGAGCCATCAGGCAGAGCCCCCGATTCAGTCATCGTTTTCGTCCGCTGGCCGCTTGCCCCGCAAGTCGAGAACAAACCCCATGATGACCCAACCGACCACCCGCACGGTTCCCCAGGGAAGCAGGAAGCCCACAACAGGCCAAGCTATGACACCCACGTATGACAGCGCCCCTGGGCTGGATGAGTAAGAGGGGCTGGGAGGTGGCTCAGGAAGACCGGGTAGTCTCGATAACTCATCACCTGCTTGCTCTCCAACCTCGCTGTGCTGGAAGTATTCGTGGCGAGGCTCCCATGTAGTTTCTAAAAATTGGCCTGGCGTAATCGGGCCCTTTTTAGCCCTGAGTATCAACTTGTACCATTGGCCTCTTCCCGCTTTCACGGCGGCTGACTTGGCGGCTTCGGCGTAGATTTCAGAACTCTCGGCCTTAACGAAAGATTTCAGAACTCTCGGCCTTAACGAACTTGTGGTCGCCATCCTTGGTGACGTGCTCGCTTGCCGCTTCCCAGGCTGCAATAACTTCTGTTTGCTTGGCCACAAGCGCTTCGTACGCTGCCTGCTTATCGTCGTACGAATTCCAGGCTTGAGACCTGCTGTAAACCGCCCCTCCCTCCACCACGGCGCCCAAGGTTCCAAAACACGCCCCCAGAATCCCCAGAAGCAAACTCAATCGGTGAATGCCTACAGACATGCTATCCCAATTATCTCGTTCCAACGCTGGAATGGTGGTCCCCCGTGGACCCTTGCGAGAATAGCCAGGATTTCCATCTTGGCCCTGGCACGGCCACAGTATACACCTGCGCTGCCCCGAATACCAGTCTTTTCGCGCTGAACCCTGCACATCAGCTCCGGCGCCCCCCAGCCGTTGGCGTACGTGAGGCTGAGGTCGATCTGGGCGCTTACGTAGCCCTGGTCACCGGCTTTGCGCAACCATCGGCGAATAAATAGTGCGACTGCAACTCGCTGAACACCCTGGTCCGCTTGCGCCTGCCGTCGCCCAGGATCCTCGCCACCGCCAAGGTCGTGTTGTCGTAGAGGATGCTGCGTGGCACGCCGCCGAAGTACCGGAACGCTGCGTTGACGGCCTCGCCGTCGTCCCGCGGCACGCCTTGGCCATTGGCGTACATTAGGCTGAGGTTGTACTGGGCAGCGGCGTTATTCTGCTCGGCGGCCAGCCGGTACCACTTGGCGGCTTCGGCGTAGTCCTGCGGCACACCCAGCGGGCGCGGTCGTGGAGATCTCGGCTTGACTAGAATCATCGTCAGGTGCAAACTAGAAACGATCGAGAAGAACGGAGGGGAGACAACGCGGCTGCTCATTGAGGGCAGGCCGCTGTGTGAATTCTAGGGGAGGGGGGAATGTTCTGCAAAGCCTGTGGTTCCGAACTCAAGCCCGATGCCGTGTTCTGCGGCTCGTGCGGGGCTGATGTAAAGCAGGTCACCGCTCCACTGTCGCGGGAGACGAACCCAGCGCGATCAAATATGTCGGACAGCCCGAGATGGTTCGACAACCAAGTGACCGTCGTTGTGCTGGTGATCTTTTTCTTTCCGGCAGGCCTGTACGCCTTGTGGAGAAGTTCAACGTTTAAGTCCAGAACGAAGTGGGTAGTAACCGGAATCATCGCAGTGTTATTTCTCGTTGCTGGGACGCGCCGAGAGCCTAGGGCACAACGAGCAAGCGCAGACCTACCGGTCTCAACTGAGGCAGAGCCCGCCGCGCCGAAGAGCCTTAAAGATCTCGTGTCCGAAGCGTCTGTGGATGTGCTCGGCGAAAAGGTGAACTGGGAGGGCCGACCCGCCGCCCTCATGAGCGTTGACACCATTGAGCAGGTTGATGGTGAGGACAAGGGAGGTTATCTGGCGCGAATCAAGTACCGGGCCAACGACCAATTCACGACGAGGCTGGTGAGAGTCAATGTTGTTTCGCTGGCGATGAAAGTGATTGAGAAGCTGAGTACGGACCCTGACCTTAGCGACGTCAAGATCTACCTGCTCATGCCCTATATGGAACATACGGACAAATACGGTAACGACGTCATGGCCCAGGTCGGGAAGTTCGTGTTGCGCAAAGCGATCGCTGATCGTATCAACTGGAAAAACATGACCTCCGATCAGTTCGAGCAGATTCTCCGGAGCGACGGGCAATTGATGCTCCATCGCACGCTTACCAACTAGGCACCACGAGGCTTGAAGATCTCTAGGGGAGGGAAGCCATGACCAAGCTGCTCGCAACGTTCTTGGCGCTGGCCTGCGTGGCCGGGGCGGCCGAGCCGGACCGCAAGGAGTTCGGAACGATCGACTCGGGAAGTCTTATCCCGCATTACGCTTCCGGGTCCAACACTTTCTCTACCGAATTCCAGATCATGAACCTGGAGGAAGCGCCCGTCCCGTTCGTGATGAGCATCTTCGATACGAACGGCGACCCGCAGCCCCTCGATCTCCGGGACACGGACGGCAACCTGGTGAGCACCGGTGCAGTCTACGCTGGCATCGTGCCCGCAGGCGGGATCATGCGCCTGGTCACGCCGTTCGCCACGAATGAAAACAAGCAAGGTTTCGTCGAATTCGACACGCCCAGCATATGGGAACTCGGCATTCAGGCGGTCATCACCAGCTTCGCGGGCGGAATGCCGCAGTTCCGCGCGTCAATACCGGGAATGGGGCCGTTTCAGAACTTCGTGCGAATGCCCTTTACGGAGAAGGGTGGACTCTTCAGTGGCGTCGCCATCATGTCCGGCAGCGATCAGGACGTAACCGTGCTCGCCAGAAATAACAGCGGTGTAGAGCTTTGCCGGAGCGTAAACCATATGGGGCGCGATACGCAGACGGCGTTCCTGTTGCGCGATCAGATCCCCTGCACCCAGGGCCAGGAAGGCGTCCTTGAGATCTTCGGCGACGGCTTCGGGTTGGCGTCGATCGGCCTCGTCTTCGATCAGCAACTCCGAATGTGGACTTCGCTTCCGTTCGATCTGTGCTGCTTCGATCCGCAGTAATCACAGCCCCGGCAATATATGTGTGTCTATCCGCAACAGGATCTTCTCATTCTCGCCGAGCTGTTCCGCCACCTTCAGCATGGTGTCGGCGACTTCCTTTTGAGCCTTCTCGGCGCGCTACCAACCGCGCCGCAGTTTCCGGCTGAAATTCATAGGTAACCTTTTTGGCGGTCGGTTACCGGGTTGTATGCCAGTCCGAGCAGCCCTGTCTCGAAGCTCTGTAGCCGCGAGGTGAGCGCCCCGCCGCAATGACGGGCCGCTACAGTTCCCGCACATCCGGCAGTCTCGCCAGCGATGTACGAGCTTGCGGGCCATCGGCGGCGCCGTGAACTCTCGGAGCGTTTCCATCTCGACACTGCCGGGCCAGTCTCGAGTCTTCACCTGAACCAGGACCACATCGCGCGAGCCGATGCCGACGATATCCCACTCGCCAAGACTGGCCGCCGAGCGGGTGCAGCGGTAGCCCGCCGCTTCCAGCAAGCGCATGGAGCGATGCTCGTTTCGTGTGCCCTTGGCCTTGGCGTTCATGTGTAGCGGCTCGAAAAAAGCGGGGGCCGGGTGAGGCCCGGTCCCCTTTACTCACCTAACCCGAGCGGCCCTCGTG
Source organism: Bryobacterales bacterium (assembly GCA_965238045.1). Classification (GTDB taxonomy): domain Bacteria; phylum Acidobacteriota; class Terriglobia; order Bryobacterales; family UBA6623; genus CBDEGU01. The sequence goes on from CBDEGU010000011.1 coordinate 875,283, forward strand.
TCTATCTCCTGAGCCGGTCGGCCGCCACGAACATGTTCTTGAAATCCAGATGGTCGAAATGCATAAAGTCTCCTAGGATATGCGCGGGTGTTGCGGGCGCTTGTCTATGGCGCAATTGAAATCCAGATCGAGCGAATCCCAGATTCGACAGAATTCGCGCCGTGCTTCCTTCTCGAATTTCAAAAGCGGGTTGAGTCGTGGGACGCCGGTGCGGCGGTTGCTGGTGACTAGCTTCGCGTCCTTCAGCTCGCCTCGGATGTGTTGCAACTCGTCGAATGCTTCCAAGACCACGCGCAACAAGGCGCGGCGCTCCGGGCTCCGGGCGCGGGATGGGACCAGCTCGGCCCAGAGGGCGCTGGCTTCGGGTGAGAGGTGCTGTGGTGCCGGGAAATCGGCGTGATCGTTGGCTTCGGTCATTTTTTATTTTTCCCTGCCCCTTATCAAAACCTGCGTGCGTAAAAATCTAGCTAGGCGAACGGTTCCGTTTGCGCAGGCGCTAGAGATTGCCCCCCCCCTCCCCCACCCAGGCCCATGCCTTCGACTGATCTCCGCCGCTCAGCGACCGGGCCGTAGCCCCGGTACGCCCCGCGCCCATTCCGGGCCATCGTTGCTTTTCGTTGCCAGCGAGCGCGGCACGTACGGCCAGGGGGCCAGGGGCACCCCCCCACCCCCGCCGCGCTTTGCGCTTTCGCGTTCGTAAACCGTCTTCCGTGAGTGGCACGTCGAGCACAACGCTTGCAGATTCGTCTCGTCGTACTTGCCGAAGCCAAGCTGATACTGAAAGTCGTTACTAGCCAATTTCGTCTCCGTATGCCGTCCAGCCGTTCCGCGACTTCCTGGCGAAAACATCTAATTTCGAGCCGGGACACAATCCTTCGATCATCTGATAGAACTCGTCCGGTTTTTCGGAATGCTTACCCATCGGCGCGATCAGCGCCGTGCTTTGGTTTGTCAATTCCACCGTTGGCTTGCCCTTGATTGCCAATAGACAGTGCTCTGTCTTGCCACGCAGCCAGTCCCCCGTGCCAATACGCGGCTTTACCCATGTCAAGATCGTCTTCTGCTGAAAGCCCCACGCGTCGATACAAGTAAAAGACTCACGCATGAATGCGTTCGTAGTCCACAGCCAGAGCACACTATCCGCGTGCGCCCATTCTCCTATCGGTAATGAGTGGATACTTTCTGCCCAGGCCCAACGCTCGTTGCAATCCCACGCAGCCAGCGTGCCAATAGACATGCCACGCAGCCAGTCCCCCGTGCCAATACGCGGCTTTACCCATGTCAAGATCGTCTTCTGCTGAAAGCCCCACGCGTCGATACAAGTAAAAGACTCACGCATGAATGCGTTCGTAGTCCACAGCCAGAGCACACTATCCGCGTGCGCCCATTCTCCTATCGGTAATGAGTGGATACTTTCAAGCGACATCGCTGGATAGGGGTTCGCTGATCTGTGTGTTGAATCAGCCGAGCGTCCATAACTCCACGGCGGGTCAATGACGAGAACGCGGTACTTTCCGTCTGGCGGCTTAGCTGGTTCAGCGCGTAGTTTCTCGGCCTGTTGGGCGGTTTTGAGTTTCCTGTACACCCCGCTCACTCGCCCCGTTTTATCCATCTGATCGACTAGCTTTTGATACTTCTCTGGTTCTGCCTCGGCGGCTTCGCAGACTTCGTGTACCTTTTTCAGGCTGCGAGCGCTCGTTCCGACCGCCTTGGCCACCTTGTCGCGGGACTTACCTCGACCCTGTGGGAAGTTCCCACGGGGTTCCTTTTTACCAGCTAGCATTCGCTGCTTCGCCGCCAACCGCTCCCGCGCTTCTAGAGCTTCCGCAATTGCGTTCTGTTCGCTGGGCCTAAAATCCAGCCGTACCACGTTCTCATCGCACTGTCCTCGCAGGATGTCTTTGAGCCGTACAATATGGACGGCAATCGTCTCCCAATCGAGCGCCTTGCAGGCTTCTAGCCTCCGTTCTCCAGCTATCAGTCGCCTATCTTCGTCGATCACTATGGGGTGCAGTAGCCCTATCGCTTCGATGCTTGCTTGTAGTTGGGCAAGATCGCCGACTGTTTTCCGTGCGCGCTCGCCGACTGATACATCGGAAATTGGTAGCTCCATTACCCCATTTCCTGAAGGATCTGCTTGTTTTTCTGGATGGCCTTGTTGGCGTCTTCGAGACACTTCTCGCAGAGCGGATCAGTACCCAAATGCCAGCCGCCAAGCGCATCGTCTGGAACTTTAGTCAGTTCGTAGACAGTCATCCACGAAGGCGGCAAATCGGACGCATGCGTCCGATCCGCCAATAACAAATGCCCCGCAATAGCCATTAAACGCCGCGCGGTACGTTCACCGAACGGAACCCTGTCGCTCTCAATCATCGGTCCAAACTCGCCATGCGGCAGCGCGTGCTTGGCTCCGAGCAACAGCTTGCCTACGTCGATAATCGCCAGCACGGAATCCTGCCAGCGCTCGGCTATCGCGTCCGCGAAATCATCAGCGCTCGCGTCACAGCCATCAGCGATTAGCTGCTCTCGATAGCTCATGCGTTCTTCTCAGGCGCGTCTCGAAACCCTAATTCCGCGTGCATCGTAAGCACTTGGCGTAGAGCTAAGCGCTCCGCCGCTTCCCGGTCCAAGCCGCCGTCGTACTCACAAATTGCTGCTCGCTCATAGAAGAGAGCAAGATAGTCATCGATATCGGGCGGAAGCTGTGGCGGCGCGGCGCACGCGCTGGCGTCCGCGCTTCGCGCTTCCTGCTGCCTTGCCATGACGCGTCGGGCTATCTCCAAGTAGTGCATGTTAAGTTTTGGCGTACTTATATCGCTTATGTCGCAATGGCAACCCATACTTCAGCCGGGCGGCCGCCGGTGTTGAGCGTGTGTTTCGCTGCCCGCTTGAGCCGCAGTAGCGAATCAAGGGCTCTGTCTATCTGCTCCTTCCCTTTGTGGCCGGAGAAACTGCGGACAATATCGTTTCGCGTCATGCCGTCCGGCTTGTCCCGTAGCAGCAGGAGTACGCGATCAGCAACCGGGTCCCCGAGCGAGTCTCCGAAAATGAACCGGGCCGAGGACTCGGCATATGACCACACGGCTAGCGCAGCAAACAGATGATGAGCACTAATGACGTTGGAGCCGTCGAGTAGCGCGTAAATGAGCGCTAGGCGCACTGCCTGCGCCTCGCCCCGTGAGGTGACGGAACCGAACAGGCCTGGCTGTCCCTGACTCAGGCTGCCGTAGACTTCTCTCCACACCGAGCGCGCCGAATCATCGCGCCGCACTTCGCCAGCCAACCGGGCCCTCTTCACTACTGCCCGCAGCTTGTCAATCAGCGGTTGCAGGTCGTGGTCTGTCAGGCTTCCGCCCTCTGGTAGTTCTTTAGAGCGTCTGGCACACACCCACAGAAAACGATTGGCAAATCCGTTGCCTGCCTGAGTGTCAGTGAGCAAGCGCGTAAGCTCACCTACGGTGATGTGTCCGGTAAGGGAGATGTGCGCATCTGTGCTGGTCGCCGCAGCCGAGCGGGTCATCACCCGCAACGTGTCGCCATCCCAGGCTTGGCGAATGACGGCGCTGAGCGTGTTACCTTGCCTCTCGCAGACTTGTAGCACCCGGCCAAATTCCGGCTCGACGACAAGTAACCGCTTGTCGTCGATACCTGGGTCTTTCACGACGTATTCTTGCCGCTTCTGGTCATACTCCCTGATGGGGTCTCGCACTTGCCAAATGAGCCCTTCCCCCGACGAAAGGCCGTTGGTGATGCAGGCCGTCGCCCAGCCTTCATCAACAGCACCGAGTACACGCTTCACGTGAGAACCGCTTGTGCCCTTCCGCGCCTTGCTGGTCTCACCAGCGACGCAGCAGAACAGGTTCGGGTGGTGACGGTCAGCCTCCACGGGGAAGTAAGGACCGCGCCCGACTGCTGAGCCGAAGGCGACGAGTAGCTGAATGAGTAGAGCTGCCGGGTCTGCCTCGGTATGCGGCTCAATGGCACGGACGATCTCCCCAGCGACTCCGTAGTAGGCCTCTTTTTCCAGGCGCTGCGGCCATCCCTGTACATGCGACATAAGCGACTTATGCGACATAAGTCTCGGTACATCGGGTGGCGACGGCTCCGCCGCTCGCTCGTAGTCGCGTCTCGCGGCGCGTTGGAACTGCTCAACTTTCATGCGGCCCGCGCCTCCATCCGCTGCTGTAGGCTGATGACCTCGGCGGGTGCCATAGCTTCCAAGCGACAGACCCAGCGGTCGAGTCGGTCAATGTCCAGGGTTCCTGCAATCACCCCCCACGCGAACTCCCAGTCGTCCTCCAAGGCACCGTGCGCAAGCGCGTGACGCGCCCACCAGCAGATGGTTAGGTCGTCGCTGATTACGCAGTTGCGACACTCGCGAATTGCCTTGAGCGTGCCTTCTCGCCAGCCCGTCAACTCAGCGGCCCGTGCCTCAGCTTGAGTGCGCCTCTCGCGCCATTCGCGCCGTTGCGCTAGCGACAAGGGCCGGTTGTCGAGCGAAACGTTGTAAAAGCTGGCCAGCCATTGCGACGCGGTGCGCTTGTCGCATCCCAGAACGCGTTGAACCAACGCGAGTACGCCACCGCCGCCTTCACCCGCCTTGAAGTCGTGCCAGCAATTTTTCCCGGGCGAGACTGAGACGCTACGGCTCTCCGAGCCCCTCCACCAAGCCGATCCGCGATTGTTTCGGAGCGGCGGGCCTCCAAGCCCAGCCCACACCTCGGCAATATCGGTGCAGTCCACTAGTTCGCGCGGAGTCATTCGACCTCTTCGCGCTGTTCTAGGAACTGCCGGATCGCGGCCTTGGAGAAGTAGACCGTCTTGCCCAGGCGCGTCCTGCGCGGCCCCTGTCGAGCCACCCCCCACCGCCTAATAGTGCGAAGCGAACGGCCTATTAGGACGGCGAACTCCCGTTCAGAGATATAGGCGGCAGTAGGTAATTCAATGCTGCTAGGAACGATCATAAACCTGTCTCCTTCGGTAACGAAAAGACAAGTGTAGGCCGAAACCTAGCGGGATGTAACGGGGTCACTTCCCAGTTTGTTTGTGGGGGTTCGTGCAGAAGCTACGTATATTTCGGCCGGTCACTGGCTGGCCCAGATTCTTCCGGTCCACCGCTACCGTGTTGGCAAGTGCTGTCCAGCTCAGGCCCGGTCGCCTCTGGTGTAATTCGTCTAACCTACGTTGCCACTCCCGGTGGCGGTCCTGTATCGCTCGCTCGCCGCCGTGGCTCTTCACGCCGCCCTGACTGCCGCCCTGACGCACCTGCTTGCCCGTCGTGCTGTCAATGCGCAGGCCCGCGATTTGCGCGCGCGCCCCCAACACATACGCCTGCATCACTATGCCTTCTGGTTCGCGCCGCTTCAGCAGCTCACGGCACTTCGGCAGGCACACCAGGCACGTAAACAGATCGTATGCCTGCTGATAAGACGGAGAATTGGCAATTGCTTGCGCTACCTCTTGCGCCGCGATCCGTAGGTCCGTGATCGCCATCGGGTTTTTCTTGGGATCGACTCTATTCACACCCGGCGGGTCCGCCAAGTGCGCCCGCAGGGCATCTATCTCATCAGGTAACTTCAGCTTGCGCAGGCGTGCCTTCACTTGGCGCTCTACCTTGTCCAGCCAGGCCGCCAGTGCCGCGCGGCGCTCCTTGACGGTCCTCCTAGCCATCGATGGCCACCACCTTGGCCGGAGCTTCGCCGGAAATGCTCTGCTGGAGCTTGTGGCCCCACCTCGCGAGTGCCTCGCGTTTCTCGTCCTCGTAAGAATGCTGGTCGTACGCCGCCGTCACTGATTTATCGCTGTGATTCAAGATCAGCTTGATAATCAGCCGGTCTACTTTCAGCTTCGCCAGATGAGTGGTAGCCGTTCGCCTTAAGTCATGCGGTGTCCAAGCCGGGATACCGAAGTGTTCCCGGTTTCGCCGGACGGCGTGACTCAGCGCCAGTCGCGAGATGTGCCCCGCCGTCTCAGGAAACACCCACTCATCCCCCTTACCCCTTGTTTCGAGTTCAGCCAGCGCCAGCCTCGATAGCGGTACGTGGTGCTCCCGCCCCGCTTTTGTGCGCTCGGCTGGCAACACCCACCAGCCGCTTTTCGTGTCGATCTCATCCCACCGCATCCCTGCCACTTCGCCGGGCCGTTGTCCGGTAACCAAGATGAGCCGCAGTACCGACCGAACGCTGTTCGACATCCTCTTAGCCGTCGGCAGAGCATCCCAGACCTTCCATATCTCCTCCTCTGAGAGAAAGCGAGTGCGGGGTGTTTCTTCAGCGCCCAAGCGTTTTATCCCCGCCGCCGGATCGCCCTGAATGTACTCTTCATCTACACCCCACGCGAACATTCCCTTCACGTGCGTGAGTAGCCGGTTCGACGCGACCGGCGCCCGCCGTGCCTTGGCTTTCACCATGTCTTTGATCGCCCGGCGCGTCACGGCAGACACTTTCTTATTCCTGCCCAGGCAAGGCAAAACGTCCGATCGCAAATAGCGGACCACTTCGTCTCCGCTGCTCAGTTCGGACAGGTGCTCTTCCTCGTACTTGTTCACGAGTTCGCCGAGCGTTATCTCGCTGCGTCGCTCCTGCTCCTGCTTGACGGGGTCAGAACCGAGCATTATGCCCGCGAGTAGCTCCTGAGCACGTAGCCGCGCCGCCGTCGCGCTTGTGGCGGGGAACCGTCCGACTGTCGCCCGGCGCTGCCGCCCGTCCCTCGTCCGGTAGTTAACAATGAAGCTCTTAGCACCCGCCGCCGTAACCCGTACGCCAAACCCTTTCAGGTCCTCATCCCACGCGATCAAGTAGCCGCTTTTTGGCGGCGTCAGCCGGTCTATAACTCGCTCAGTCAGTCGCATTCCACCACCCCGTGTCAGCAGCGTGTCAGCAGCTCGCTAGACTGATTTTTCAGAACGCCTGACGGTGATTCAGGAAGCCCCGAGCCCACTCCGGCCCGTTCCGTGTCAGCACTATGTCAGCAAACTAACGCGTTTTGTCTGACATTCAGTATGCGCAGAATGTCCGGGAATGTCAAGGTAAGTGCAAGTACATAAGCCCGTTACATGATTTGAAGAGGGCTAAGTCACTGACGGCAAAAGGGGTGCTAAACCTGATTGTGGATCAGGAGGTCCCCAGTTCGATTCTGGGCGCCAGTACCATTCTTTTTAGTAGTTTAGACGCAAGAATCAATCTCCCGAGTAACGCTCCAAGTAACATGTCAGTGAACGAGAGCACTGATTTTCTCCAGTTCCGCGACCCCGCCGAAGCGGGAATACACGCCGAGAGTCGTCGAAACATCCCGGTGCCGCATAAGCTTCTGCATCCCCTCCGGCGATACCCCCGACTGGCGACCCAAGGTACAGAAGGTCGGCCGAAGATCCCGCCAGCACAGGCGGGTTAACCCTACGAAACGGGCCGCCGGTTGAAGTTTGCGCCGAAGCGCGTTGTGCATGTCCAGGGGTGAATCCCGGCGCACAGCGAAGACATACGATTCACCGGAAGGGAAACGCGTTCGAGAACGCCACGCTTCAAGCCGCCCCCATATGCCCCGATCCACGGGCAAGGTCGCGCGAGAACGTTGGGATTTCGGCGTGTCCAAGACGCCCCTATATACCCTACGCCGGATGGTGACTTCCTTGTTAACAAGATCGTCCCAACGAAGCGCCCCGATCTCACCTGGACGTAAGCCACACAAGACAGCCAAGCCGAAGACGGAGTCGTATGGTTCGGGGAGTGTTTCCAGCAGAAGCCGGATCTGTTCCGGGCGTAGAATCACGGCGGGACGTACCGGTTCGGGAGCCGGAAGCCGGAAGCGACCCTTTGCGGGATTGGCCGAAAGCCACTCCCACTCAACCGCGACCGTGAGGAGGCCGGAGAGATGAGCACGTAGATTATGGATAGAGACGGGTGAGAGTCCCGGACGCGACAAGAGGAATTCTTGCACGTCGGCACGTTCGATCTTCGATACCGGCGTTTCTTTCCATTCCGCCAGCATGTGTACGGCGGCCCATTCGTACGAGTGTTGCGTCGATCCCTTGAGCGTCGGTTTTACCGTCCGACGCCAGCGGATGACGAGATCCCCGAAGGTCCGAGCCGAGTATTCTACGCCCGTCTGGACATCGTTGATTGGAAGAATAAACTCCCGCGAGAGGCGAGAAGCTTCTGAGAAGGACATCGTTTTAACGTCTCCTAAAGTACGGGAAGTCTGGAAGCGACGATGCACGCCCTCTGCCGAGACGGTGTCCTTTCGATACCAAATTTTCCATTTACCTTTTTCCCTGCGTGGCCGAGGCGTCTGCCCAGGCCTTCTTGAACGAGCCATTTTCCTCCACCTGGAGGGCTCGCTAGCGATTTCCAAGAGGGTAGCAGGGGGCATGGCGGGGTGTCAATCCTTACAGACCCCTCACCTTCTCAACGATCCCTTTTGGGATATCGGTAAAGCTGCGGAAGATAATCTCGTCGCAATCGCCGCGACTCCACTCGCTCGCGATGCGGATTCCGTCTTTATCTTTCTGTACAAGGTAACCAATCTCGTAGCAGAGGCATCCAAAGGTTAGAAGAGGCTCTTCTTCGTTGCTACAAGCATCCAACCAACGGACTTCGACGCGCTTCGGCGGCTTGTTCATGGAGAAGCCTTGGCATCGACGATTTCAAGGTCGTCGAGTTGGGAGGCGCGGTTATGGCCCGTAAGCCATAGAGAGAGAAGCTTTTGCCCACGAGCCTCCGTGATTGCTTCATCTTCTTGGAGAGCGTTTATTAGAAACTTTGCCCAGCGGAAGGTTGTAGGAAAGCTCCAAGACTCTTGTAGTGTCTGTTCTTGCATCTTCCCCCATTTTGGTTCGGTGATAGATATCTCCGGCCGCCTCTCTCGAAGCCACGCGGCGAAATCCGCAACTTCCTGCTTCCTATTTCTGGGCACAAAAATATCCTCCAGCTAGTCAGACTAGCGGCAGGCCCGGCCCCGTTTTCCCCTCTCTATTAGAAAGACGTGCTGGAGTTACACTCGGTTCCAGCGGGGTACGAGTTGCTAGCCTTGCTCGATTACGAACCCGAGCGTCCAGAGGAATCGTCGGCCGCCCGGCGTCGGGGGAGTAGTTCGAGGATATTAGCGTTAGCGTCCGGCATTCTTCCCGCCGTCTTTACGGGTCCTGGCCGCCGTGGCCAAGCCGCCCTTTCGAGACCACTTCGCTAGAAGCTTCTGCGGATGGTTACGGGCTCTCGCTAGCCCGCCTCGTCTTCCCATCTCGGCGGCCGTGATTGAGCCTTTCGGAAAGGAGTTAGAGTCGCTATTAGAAGTTTCCATAAGATGCCTCCGGACGCGTCCGTCTCTTACTCTTCTATCTTATCACAAGTTAACGTTAATCTACTCCGGTTAGGCCGGTTACTCGTGGTACAATTAGAGGAGAGGTTAGCGATAGCCTCGATGGAACCGAGGGGAAGCATCTTAGTAAAGAAGGAGATGGGTATTCACTTGACTCAGGTGACCACAAGATGTAGGATCTTGGAAAATGGAAGATTATCCGCGGAATCTGGCCGAGGTCGAGGCGCGTTTCGCCAACGAGCAGGCCTGTCGGGAGTATCTGTGTCAACTCCGCTGGCCGGAGGGTTTTCGTTGTCCGCGATGCGGGCATGACAAAACCTGGGCGGTACGCACGGTGCTGCTTATTTCAAGACACCCGCAAACCGCTCCAGAGCTGGTTTCGAGCCATGTGGTGGCTCACCAGCCAGAAGAACGGGGCCAGCGCACTGGGATTGCAACGAGCGTTGGGCCTGGGCAGCTACAAGACGGCCTGGACTTGGTTGCACAAGCTCCGGCGCGCTATGGTACGGCCCGGACGCGACCGGCTCAGCGGGCGCGTTGAGGTTGACGAGACCTACTTAGGAGCCCTGGAGGAGGGCGTGCGGGGCCGCCAAACCGACGCGAAAGCGCTGATTGCAGTAGCGGCCGAGGAAGATGGCGCAGGCATCGGACGAATTCGGATGCGCACGATTCCGAACGCCTCCGGGGACAGCTTGATGGCCTTCGTTGGCGAGTCGGTCGAACCCGGCAGCGTGGTCCACACCGACGGTTGGCTGGGTTACGGGCCACTCGAAAGCGACGGCTATCGCCACGAGGTGAGCTACCTGGACGGGCAACCGGCGCGGGCCTCGGAACTGCTCCCCCGCGTTCATCGCGTGGTGTCGTTGCTGAAGCGCTGGATACTGGGTACGCATCAAGGAGCCGTCAGCCACGAGCATCTCGACTCCTACCTCGACGAATTCACCTTCCGCTTCAACCGCCGCAAGTCCAGAAGTCGAGGCAAGCTCTTCTACCGCCTGGTGCAGCAGGCCGTCGCCGTCCAACCGGTGCCCTACAAGTCGCTGGTCGGAGGCACCGCAACACATGCTACGGACAACCACAACATGTAGGGGCTATTTCAAAATACCTGAGTCAAGTGAATACCCATCAAGAAGGAAAACAAGATGGCTCGCACGGAAAGCAGTAGAAGAAGGGATCGCACGTTGTATACCGCTCCGATGTATCTCCCCTGGCATATAGAAGCTGAGCGCCGGTGGCCTGGTTCCGAGAAAGAGGGTAACGGATGTTGGGCGGTTCTCACGTCACCGAAGGAAGATGACTCGCCGGACAAACGCGTCGTTTGGTTATACGACGATCCGCTGGAAGCCATCGCCAGTGTCCGCTTTATCGAAGCCGACAAGAGGGGCCTCGTGATCCAAAGCGAGATTACATGTCTTTTCGACACGAGCTTCCTCGTGGATCACATCCGGTCTGCGGGAATCTTTGAGAAGTATTAACCGGCTTCCCTGGCGCGTTCGAGGGAAAATGGCCCCGGCCTCCCGGCGTCTCTTCTTTCTCGCGTCCGTGGAACCGGGTGTCGCGGGAAGCCGTCAAACACATAGAAGCTCCAACCACGAAAGGATTCCACCCATCATGCCCCCTTTTACTACGAAAGACTTCGCTCTCGTCGCGTTCCTAGTCGCACGCGGCCACGAGTACGCGTCTGTCGGGCAGGACGGGGAGGAAGTCGTCTTCTCCTTCGCGAACCCGGCCGAGATTACGCAGGCTCTCGGAGATTACGCTTCCAACGCGCCCGTCCCGGTGCGGAGCTTTTTCAACTCCCTCCGGCGGGTCAAGCATGTAATCGCCGCGAAGAAACGTGGCACGCCGATACAAGGAAATTATGACCATACACGAAAGTTCCATTCCCGCGCTCGCTGACCCTGGGCAGCGCGTCCCGTCTTCCGGACCGCCGTCTTCCGCGTTCCCTGGACAGACGACAACGGCCCCCGTCCTTGATGGCCTTCGCGGCCTTATGGCCAGTCGGTCGAGAGTGCCGCAAGAGGCGCGATCCAAGCCGACACGCAACGGGAAGCCCTGTGATTATATCGAGGGGTATGCGACGTACGCCGATCTTTTTGAGCTGCCGCGTGCGATGCATGAACACGCCGCCATTCAAACGATTGCCACGCTTCTGAATCGTAACGGTGTCCTCATCCCGGATGGTGCGTTCAAGACGCCGTTCGATGTCTGGACATTGTTGTTATCGGCCAGCGGCGGGGGGCGGAGCACGACCGTTCACTTTCTCAAAGAGTTTCTCAAGAAGGCGGGCGTTGACGATATAGTGTCCAATGTTGAGTGGGGCTCAGTACAAGCCTTGACACAGCACTTCGCCGAGAATCCGACTGGGCTTTTCGATTGGGGCGAGTTTTCTGAACGATTGAAAACGCTTAAAAGCGGTCCGTTTGGCGCAGCGCTACCGTGGATTACTAACATCTACAACTCGCTCAGCCTCCCCCCGGCCATCACGCATCGAAAGACCGGCCGAGAGACTGATACGCCTGATATCGTCTTTCATCAAGCGCCCCGGCTCAACATATTCGCCACAAGTTCGGAAGCGTGGTTTTTCAAGGAGCTGCAAACAACCGATAGCACCGGCGGATTTCTTCCGCGCTGGATGTTCGTACGCGTTCCGGACGAGAATAGGTCTCTGTCGCGAACGCTGTCTCCGGACTCACGCCTTGAGTCGCCGCTCATCGAAGCCCTTCGTGAGATTCGGGAGCTAAAAGGCGAAGCCGACCTTACAGCCATCGACGCTCAGTATGACTTTTGGTACCACTCAACTAGAGCCCGTTTCAAGGCACACCCGAACCGGGATCTTGCTGACGCCTATTGGCACCGTCACCGGATTCACGTACAGCAACTCGCTGTCATCTTTCAAGTCTCCATGTCGCGCACGCTCCAGGTGACGCCCGAGGCTTGGACGCGAGCTGTAGCGGCGGGTGCCGAGCTAGAAAGGACGATCTTTGAGTTCCTCAACACAGGAGTATCGACGGAAGGCCACACCCGCCAGAAGATGGAACAAGCGATTCAGAGGGCCGGGGCTGACGGCCTCATTAGGAGCGAGTGGACGATAGCGTTTCAGGGCCTGCACCCGCAAAAAAGGAACGAAGCGCTCTTCACCATCATTGACAGTGCCAAGGTCGTTGCGTTTAGTCGAAAAGGAAAGACCAAGCCGACGACAGTCTACGTCCACGCCGATTTTGTAGACGCGTACGAATCCCGGCACCCGGAAGACCAGCGGAAGAGCTAGCCGGAGATAGTTCAATAGTTCAGCCGGGTACGTTTCTCCGAGTCAGCCCCTCTCTGAGGAATGCCTTAGAAGGTATAGAATTATTTGAAGTATTTATTCTATACAACCTAAGTGACTCGTACAGAAGGGGTTAGGTGCCGGAGATCTTTCAGAATGCCTCCTGAAGTATCTTGAAAGATTCCGTCCGGACGGCCGCGAAACGGCGCTCGCGGCGGGGAAGAGCTGGCCGGGGAGACTCGTTGCAAAGCCGGTTGACGACTCCGCCGCTACGGCTGTACGATCGGGACCGTGGGTGTTTCGCGATGACAAGACAGTTGATGGGCGCAATTTTTGTGATAGTGGCGCTGTTTTCCTTCGCGGCGGCGGTGGTCCCACGATTACGGGATTTCGCCCACTGGGAGGGCACGGACGTTCGTCCTAGCACCCTGTCTCTCATTGGATTTGGCCTAGTGTTCGGAGGGGGCGGTGTCGTCCTCTTTCTTGACGGTTTCGGAGAGAACAATTGGCTCATCGTGGTAGTTGTTTTGGGCTTCTTGGCTGCTGGCCTCGGGAAGTTGCTTGATTTCCCTCCCGGAGACGGACCGTCCGCGCCAGACTGGTAACGGCATGTGGCGGGGAGATACGCCCGGAAGCCGGTTGACCGCTTCGGAAAGATTCCGTCCGGCCAGAACCTCCGTCCGCGCTTGACGCGCTCGCCGAATTCGCTAGTGGCTTCCATTCACGACCGGATGCCAGTGACGCTGCGGGAGAGCGAAGAGGAAACGTGGCTTTCTTCCGGGGCCGATCCGGGAGCATTCTTACGCGACGCCGAACCGTATCCGGCGGACGAGATGGAAGCGTATCCCGTCTCGCGTTTGGTGAATTCGGCGCGAAATGATTCGCCGGAGTTGATCCGGCCCTGTACGTGAGCCGGTGTCTTGCTTGGCGGCAGCCCACGACCGGGCGGAAAACCGTCGCTTCGGGGCGGTCGGCCTTTTTGTGCCCCTGCTGAATCGATGAGTGGCGCTCTGTGACTCACTGCTGTTCGTGCGGCGAGAGTTTGGGTGCCTGTCCCTAGGAGTCCGTCCGAGTATCAGCTTGGCACGGTTTTGGTGCTGGGTTGAATTTCCGGCGGGAGATTTACTCGTTCGGCAAAGGCAGGGCTCGGGCGGTCGAAGTCGGGCGGGATGGACAAACACCGCCTGGCAGCAGTTTCTCGCGCCCCGCAGAAGCCTCCGCGAACTCTTCGAACCGCATTTCCTTCTTGCTATCCATGGCAGAGGGTGTGCATCTTCAATATGTTGTGCGTCAGGCAAATCAACGCCCATTCGCCGCGCACCTTCTCCAACCCGCGCAAGAGAAACCCTCGCATCCCGCGCCCCTGTTTGATCTGACCAAACACCGGCTCGACGATCCCCTTGCGTTGGGCGTAAACCTTCGCTCCAGCCCGCGTCTGCAATTTGCGTTTCATCCGCTCCAGCCGCGTTGCTCCCCGCCGCAAGGGTCCGCGCTTCGCTGGCGGTGGCCGCTCCCCGTGCTTGTCTTTCTTCGTGGCGATGTAAGCCTCAATCTTGTTCTCCGGCGCGGCGGCCGATTCCAAAGATTGCAGATTCTGCTCCGAACAATAGCCGCTGTCGGCCAACACTTGTTGTGGCCGCTGCCCCGCCTGCTGCTCGACCGCTTCGAGCAGCGGCTGCAGTTGTTGTTTGTCGTTCGCCGCCTGCGTCACCGTCTGCCCCACGATCAACTGACAGACCCCCTCCACCGCCGCCTGCGCGTTGTAGGCCTGCAAGAACCCGTCGCCGCCTTTCATGATGCGCGATTCCGGATCGCTGAAGTTGTACTGATCCTTGTCGCGCGGCTTCGCTTTGCGGACGTCGTCGGCTGAGTGGTCTTGGGCGGCCGCTTTGTCGCGCGCCCTTTGTTTTAGGGCTCTCTGGGCTTGCCGAATCTTTTCCAGCCGCGTCTGGCGGCGCTGCAACTCCTCGGGCAGCTCCTGGCCCGTCTGCTCAGGCCCGTAGCGGGCGTCCTCGGCGGCATCGGCCCTCTCCGCTTCGGTCAGCATCTGTTGGACCTCGGCGGCAATCTGCTGCTCGGTTTGCTTCATCCGCCCCCAACTCATGGCCTTGTGCTTGGAGGCGTTGGCTTTCATCTTCGTGCCGTCCAGCGCCACCCGACCCAGCTTCATCGCCCCGGCTTCCAGCGCCAGCCGCAACACCTGCTCGAACAGCTGGTGCAGCGCTTCCAGGTGGATCTTGCGAAAGTCGGAAATCGTGCGGAAGTCGGGCTGATTGCCGGCCGCCAACACCCGAAAAGGCACGTCCTCGACCAGACGCTCGGCGATCTTGCGCGAGGAACGCACCCCCAGGCAGTAGCCGTAGAGCAGCAGCTTCACCATCAGCCGCGGATGGTAAGGCGGCTGGCCGCGCCACTCCTTTTCATAGACCTTCTCGATCGCCGACAAATCCAGTTGATCGACCACGTCACTGACGAAGTAGACGAGGTGGCTTTCCGGCAGCCAATCGCGCAAACTAGGAGGCAGCAGCAGTTCTTGCTCGGGAAGGTAGGGGCGGTAAGTTTTTCCCATAAACCATTATCGCCCACTTGTGTTTTTTCTCAAAGAAGAAAATGACCAATACTCGGACAGGCTCCTAGATTACAGTTAGCGTTGCCACTGGTCCTGCGAGCCCGGCCTCCCTCCACACCGCAACCATTGGAATGCGGGTCAATTGAAAAAACGAGCGAATGCCCTCAACACCTCGCTGCTAGATACGGCGAAGTTGAGACCCTCAGCTCCTCTCCACTTGAACGTCACGACACCAACCACCCTGCCCTGCTCGTCAATCAGTGGGCCTCCGCTGTTACCGGGATTCACGGCAGCATCTGTTTGAAGCAATCTAACTCCGCCCAATTGCCTTAGATGGGTATTCACTTGACTCAGGTGACCACAAGATGTAGGATCTTGGGAAATGGAAGATTATCCGCGGAATCTGGCCGAGTGCGGGCATCAAGCTTCGGCCACGGCAGGCACAATATTTCAAGACACCCGCAAACCGCTCCAGAGCTGGTTTCGAGCCATGTGGTGGCTCACCAGCCAGAAGAACGGGGCCAGCGCACTGGGATTGCAACGAGCGTTGGGCCTGGGCAGCTACAAGACGGCCTGGACTTGGTTGCACAAGCTCCGGCGCGCTATGGTACGGCCCGGACGCGACCGGCTCAGCGGGCGCGTTGAGGTTGACGAGACCTACTTAGGAGCCCTGGAGGAGGGCGTGCGGGGCCGCCAAACCGACGCGAAAGCGCTGATTGCAGTAGCGGCCGAGGAAGATGGCGCAGGCATCGGACGAATTCGGATGCGCACGATTCCGAACGCCTCCGGGGACAGCTTGATGGCCTTCGTTGGCGAGTCGGTCGAACCCGGCAGCGTGGTCCACACCGACGGTTGGCTGGGTTACGGGCCACTCGAAAGCGACGGCTATCGCCACGAGGTGAGCTACCTGGACGGGCAACCGGCGCGGGCCTCGGAACTGCTCCCCCGCGTTCATCGCGTGGTGTCGTTGCTGAAGCGCTGGATACTGGGTACGCATCAAGGAGCCGTCAGCCACGAGCATCTCGACTCCTACCTCGACGAATTCACCTTCCGCTTCAACCGCCGCAAGTCCAGAAGTCGAGGCAAGCTCTTCTACCGCCTGGTGCAGCAGGCCGTCGCCGTCCAACCGGTGCCCTACAAGTCGCTGGTCGGAGGCACCGCAACACATGCTACGGACAACCACAACATGTAGGGGCTATTTCAAAATACCTGAGTCAAGTGAATACCCATCTTGCCTTAAACCGCTCACTACTCCCTTAGTAACACTCTGCGACAAACCTAAAGGGCTTCCAATCGCGAAAACATTGGCACCTATCGTCGGTTCAGCTACTGCAATCTCCAAGTGCTCGCACGTCTTTGCGTTCGTCGTCAGCAATGCCAAGTCTCGTCCCTCTTCTTCAGCGGCCACCTGCCCAAGGAAAAGCTTCCGGGAATCTGTCTTCAGTACTATCAAGTCAGCTCCCTCAATCACGTGCCTGTTAGTCACAACCAAACACGCTTTCGTGACGAACAATCCACTTCCAGACTTCCCGTCATTGGTCTCAATCAAAACCACACTCTGAATCATTCGCTCAACGGAATCGCTCGGCAAGCTGCGTGTCCTTGGAGTCGGGACCTCAATTTGAGTTGGCACCGGCAGGTTCGCTGGCGCAACGAATCCACTTATTCCGTTGGGGCCTGTCAAGATAGCGTTGTAAGCCAGTGCTTGAAGCTCCTCGCTGTATCGCTCGTATCTGGTTCCTCCAGCTAAATCCATCAAATAGAGGCTGGCTGCGAGACGTTCTTCGGGAGTTCGCTCCTCGTTCTTTGCTAAAGCAGCGAACAAGCCAGCTATGTTCTCCATCGCAACTCGCCGAAGCTCTTCGCGAAATCCATGCCAGGCGCTCTCAGCGAATGTCTCCTTCGATGGAAGACTCGGGCTGTCATTCTCCGCGTAGGTCCGATCGTTCTCAAGGACCCCCGACACTCCTTGAATAGTGTCGCTTGCCATAAACTGGACCCTCTCATTTGAGCTGAAAGCCATGAGTGGTGTTTCATCGCCCGTTTCCGTCCAGATCTCTAGTGATCCCCGGATCTCGTAAGAGCGGTGCGATTCAACCTTTTCGTACTCGTATGCCAATACGATTTCTTCCTCGATATAGGGTGATGTCGAACTCAAGGCGTTGCTTAGTTTGGCGAATCTTCTCCGTGCCTCCAATAATTGCAACCCTGCCGCAATTGGGTTGTTAGGACTGTTGTTACTATTGTATTTGGCTTGCTGTAACTCGACGAGTGCCAGCGCGAGAGCATCTCGGAGTCTTATGTACTCGTAATTAAGACGGCTGTTGGAACCTGCCGCATATGTAGAGTTGACTTTTTGCTTATCTCGTTGCGGGATGTCAATAAATGAGCAGGTGATGTCATCAAGCCTAATTGTCAACTGAGCATTTGGATCACCCGTGACCGCGATGAGCGGCCGCCTTTAGGATTTGCCAAGTAAGGCACTCCCAATCGCCGCGAATATCGAGTCCTGATCGACGCCCGGAGGACAATTGGTGATGATGGGTATTTACTTGACTCAGGTGACCCCAAGATGTAGGATCTTGGGCGATGGAAGATTATCCCCGGAATTTGGCCGAGTTCGAGGCGCGTTTCGCTAGCGAGCAGGCCTGTCGGGAGTATCTGTGTCAACTCCGCTGGCCGGAGGGTTTTCGTTGTCCGCGATGCGGGCATGACAAAACCTGGGCGGTGCGCACGGTGCTGCTGCAGTGTGCAAGCTGCGGGCATCAAGCTTCGGCGACAGCAGGCACAATCTTTCAAGACACCCGCAAGCCGCTCCAGAGTTGGTTTCGAGCAATGTGGTGGCTCACCAGCCAGAAGAACGGGGCGAGTGCATTGGGATTGCAGCGGGTGTTGGGCCTGGGCAGCTACAAGACGGCCTGGACTTGGTTGCACAAGCTTCGGCGCGCTATGGTGCGGCCCGGACGTGATCGCCTCAGCGGGCGCGTTGAGGTTGACGAGACTTACTTAGGAGCCCTGGAGGAGGGCGTGCGGGGCCGCCAAACCGACGCGAAAGCGCTGATTGTAGTAGCGGCCGAGGAAGATGGCGCCGGCATCGGACGAGTTCGGATGCGCACGATTCCGAACGCCTCTGGGGACAGCTTGATGGCCTTCGTCGGCGAGTCGGTCGAACCCGGCAGCGTGGTCCACACGGACGGCTGGCTGGGATACGAGCCACTCGAAAGCGACGGCTATCGCCACGAGGTGAGCTACCTGGACGGGCAACCGGCACGAGCCTCTCAACTGCTCCCCCGCGTGCATCGCGTGGTGTCGTTACTGAAGCGTTGGATACTGGGTACGCATCAAGGAGCCGTCAGCCACGAGCATCTCGACTACTACCTCGACGAATTCACCTTCCGCTTCAACCGCCGCAAGTCCAGAAGCCGAGGCAAGCTCTTCTACCGCCTGGTTCAGCAGGCCGTCGCCGTCCAACCGGCGCCCTACAAGTCGCTGGTCGGAGGCACCGCAACACGCGCTACGGACAACCACAACATGTAGGGGCCATTTCAAAATACCTGAGTCAAGTGAATACCCATCTTGGTGATTTCGCTCACTAACAGCCTTGCTGTTGCAGCGGGATAGGACTTTGGGAGGAAATGGGATAGAGCTTCGGAGTGGTCAACGTGTTGACTAGTCCACTGCTCCGTTAGGCGGAGAGCCGCCAAAACAACCCGAGCTCCATTAGGAACATCCGAAGGAAGGTAAGTGTCATCTCCATATAATTGCCTGGCAAGCTGATCTGTCAATTGTTCTTGAAGTTGGACAGCAGAACTTGCTAAGGTGGTCAGCTTCTGTGCTCGGTCAAGGGCCCTAAGTTGTTTTATCTTAGTTTCAGGTGCATCGCCTGGTAGAACCTTGACTTCCTGAATCAACCATTCTGACAGTTGCTTCTTGAGACTGTCTGAGACAGAGCGTACATAATCACTGCTGGCTTCTGGCTGGTCCAGCGCCAGGACGCCCTGAATCACACTATTGACATCCTTCGATAAGACCCAGCGGCTCTGAATTGACAGGGCAGTCCGAGCAAGCTGAAGCTGTTGCTCTAGTTCATTGATTGCGGGGACCACATCGCGGAACCAGCTGAGCTTTTGGAGTAGCGGTATGACGGAGTCTAGTTTTCCAAGGTTCACATTATCGAGGGCAAGGGAAGTTTCAATGGAGGCTGACTCGATCTCTTGTCGCAGTTGCGAAAGCCTCTCAGAGGCCGATATGTTTGATGGGTCATACTCCAACGCCTTCTTAAGTACGCGAAGGGCCTCGCTCGGACTTGCGTTTAGACTCTTGGCTTCGAACAGCGGCGAAGCTATTCTGCCGACCTCAGCCAGCTTCCTTTGGAACTTCTTGTTTCGCGGGGCAAGATTGGCGGCAGCTTTGAATTGATCGTACGCATCGTAGATCAGGTTTTGTTTCAGGAGCCGTCGGCCTGACTTGAAGTGGTCCTTTGCGGTGTACTGCGCCAGAGTGAGAGTTACCGGAAGCAAGAGCCCCAGAAGGAGCAGCAGGGGTATGGACTTAAACGGGCAGCGCAGCATGAGCTGACCCTCCTAGCTGGGTTGTCCCAGCTGCCGAAAATATACCACACTCCCCCTGCATCCGGCTGGGCGTTGCGGCTAAGCTTTGGGAAGCGTCAGAGAAATGTCGCTGGCGTTTGCCGGGGCAAAATGCTGCCGAAGCATCGTGTTGGGTCCAGGAAGCTCTCGCAGCCCGTGCCGACGTCTCCCGCTATAAGCCGGAATCTCCGATTGGGCTCCGGCTGGATCAGGCCACACCCTTGCAGCCGGGAACAGGCAGCGCCCAGATCCAGCCTAACATCAGCCGAAACACCTCGCTGTTCAGATGCCCCTCGGCCAGCTGTCAAGGGCGGACCTAAGGCAAAGTCGGGAGACCCTCTCCCTGCGCAAGGCCGTCGCTGAGCGGATCAACTGGAAGAACAAGGCGTCGGACCGCTTGGGGAGATCCTCCAGTCGGACCGGGAGTCTTGGCCCCTTTCAGCGTTAACTGAGTTAACAGCGGCATCTTGGAATAGGTGGACTCGCTGCCGATCGTTCGCGGGACCGCCGTCGCCAGGGACGGGTCTCCGTAGCGTCCACCGCCGGAGGTGCTGTGCAGGATTCAGCGCCGGGAAAGCGGGTATTCGCGGCAGCGCCCGTGTATACTGTGACCGTGCCAGGGCCAAAATGGGAATCCTGCCACTATTGTTCGGAAGCCGTTGTAGCAGAAGCCCGTTTCTCCGAGTCAGGTGGGTGAGGAGCTTTTTCCTGCGAAGCCACCACGCCGGGCAGGTTCTTTAGCGTGGCAAGGAGATCTATGCCCGTCAACGACTCGATGAGGGTAGGGAGCTGAGCGACAATGTTGGTGACGTCGCGCGTAATCTTGCTGACTCCGGTTCCCTCTGAGTTACTCCCGCCCGAACTGACCACGATAATTTTGTCGGTTTTGGCTAAGGGCTGAGCCGCGGCGCTAACCAGTTGAGGAAGGGACTCAAGGAGCGGCTGGATCAACGCTGCCTGGCCATATTGTTTCCATGACTCTGCCTTCCGCTTCATCGCTTCTGCTTCGGCTAGACCGCGAGCACGAATGGCGTCGGCCTCTGC
The DNA here is from genome assembly GCA_965238045.1 of Bryobacterales bacterium. Classification (GTDB taxonomy): domain Bacteria; phylum Acidobacteriota; class Terriglobia; order Bryobacterales; family UBA6623; genus CBDEGU01. The sequence continues at coordinate 896,065 of CBDEGU010000011.1, forward strand.
CTGTCCGCGTAGCTTGATGGCCTCGGCTTCCGCCTCTGCCTCAGCCACCAAGCGCGACTTGTCTCCTGTTGCAACGGTTTCCAGTCGGTAGCGCTCGGCCTCTGCCGGCTTCCTCACGGTGGCCTCTAACTCGAGCTCGCGGCGCTTGATTTCCTCCTCCTGCACTTCGATCTGCTTCCGCCGCTCCACCACATCGATTTGCAGTTCCTCTTGCCGGATCTGCTGTCGGGTCTTGGCCTCCTGCAGCTTATACGCCAACTCAGCCTCTGCTTTCGCCGCGTTGACTGACTTCTCATAGTCCGCCTTTTTGAGGTCGAAATCCCTCTCCGCCTCCGCGATGGCGGTATCTGCCTGAAACCTGGCCTGCTGATGTTTTTGGTTCGCGTCGGCCTCGCGAATCCCGGCATCTCGCTCAGCTTCAGCCTGTCCGATCGCCGCATCTCGCTTGACCTCTGAGGTCCTGCGGATTCCTAGAGCGTCGAGGTATCCTTTTTCATCCGAGATATCCCTGATGGTGAAGCTTACGATCTCCAAGCCCATATTTGCCATGTCGGTGGACGCTACCTCCCGAACCTGTCTGGCAAAGGTCTCGCGGTCCTGGTAGATCTGCTCCACCGTCATGGTGCCTAACATGGCGCGCTGGTGCCCTTCCAAGGTCTGAAGGGCAATGTTTGCGATCTCGTCCGGGCCTTTCGCCAGAAACTGCTGGGCTGCAGTCCTGACAGCCTCCTCACTGCGCGCAACCTTCACCTGCGCCACCCCGTCCACGGAGAGAGCAACACCTTGCTGGGTGTAGACGTTGGGCGTTTTTACGGTCAGGGTCATCACTTCCAGGGAAAGAACCTGGGCCCTTTGGAGGATCGGTAGGACGAAGGTCCGACCTCCAATCACTATGTTGGGCTGTTTTCCACCGCCCGCGACAATCAGTGCCTCGTTTGGGCCTACAGTATGGAATCCCGCCATCGTGTGCCTCCTTCCGTTCGTTGGTGTAAATATAAAGCCAAAGGCTTGTTACTAAACGTTGAACCGTCCGTCGGTCGCTTATTTACGCCCTTGGTTCTTACGTTGCTTGGTCACTTTGAGGACGCCTCCATAGACCCCGATCACTCGGACGTGTTCTCCTTGTTGGATTAGATCGCCGAGGTCGGTGGTAGCCGTCCACTCCTCATTGCCAATCCCTATTCTACCTGAAGGCGTCAGGTCGGTGAGAGCGACACCTGGCTGCCCGCTGAGGGCTGCATCCGAGTCGGAAGTGAATCCTGTTGGGGACCCAGTGGTCCTTGCAATGTAGAGAAAAAACAGTAAGAAAGTAGCGAGCAGGACTGCGAAGCTACCAAGGATCCATGAGCTTACTCCGATATCGGGCTCAGGCATCTGTGGGGTGCTGAAGAAGCTGCCAAAGAGAAGAAGTCCTCCCAAAACAAAGGAGATTAAAGCCCCCACGCCAAAGATCCCCAGAGCTGGCTGCTGCAGCTCCAGATACACCAGCAGCATCGAGAACAAAATCAGAGCGACACCCACCCAATTCACGGATAGGTGCCCCATGCCCACAAACGCCAATAACAGGCTGATACCCCCCAATACACCCGGGCCGACTAATCCTGGTAACAACATCTCCACGAGGACCGCCAGTCCGCCCAGCGTCAAGAGCACAAAGGCAAGGTTCGGATTGGCCAGGACACCGAGGAAACTTTCAAGGAGAGTCAATCTGATTTCTCGGACGGGAGCGTTCCTGGTCTTTAGGACAACGGTCCCCGCAGTGGTTTTGGCAGTCTGTCCATCCAACTGGGCCAGGAGGTCTGCCTGGTCACGGGCGATAAAATCTACGATGTTTCTCTCCACTGCTTCGCTGGCAGTATAAGATCTGGCCTTGGTGACGGTTTCCTCTAGAGCCCCAGCATCTCTCCCTCTGGTTTCGGCAATACTTCTTATGAATGCTGCCGTATCCTCGTGGATTTTTTTCGCCAGCGTCTTGGGGAGATCTTGGCCACCAGCCGCTACAGGCGAGGCGGCGCCGATGTTGGTGCCAGGCGACATCACCGCGAAGTTGGCAGCCGCCGTGATGAACGTGCCCGCCGAGGCGGCTCGGGCCCCAGAAGGGGACACGTAAACCGTCACAGGGATTCTAGCGCCCACGATCGCTCCGACCATATCGCGAGTCGAGCTCAGGAGCCCGCCCGGGGTATTGAGCTTGACAACCAGTAGCTGCGCTCCGTCGGCCGTGGCGTTATCAATGGCTCGAGTCAGGTACCTGGCACTGACCGGGTCGATCGTGCGATCGATATTGACGACCGCCACATGATGAGCCTGAGCAAGAATCGGGAACAGAGAGGATCCTACGATCAACGACCCGAGCCCAATGAGGAGGGCAGACACCAACTCGCGGCCCATAGCGCTCCTGCAACTCAACTAATAAGCCCCCCAATCCAGGATTTTCATCTTGGCCCTGGCACGGCCACAGTATACACCCGCGCCGCCCCGAATACCAGGTCTTGTCGCGCTGAACCCTGCACATCATCTCCGCCGGTGGGCGCCAAGGCCCGACGGTCCGCTCACAGACGTTGATGGAGCGGGCTGAACGGCGCACCGGCCGACACTGCTCGCTGCGAAACCTTTTTGGAGCCGAAAACTGTTGATCCTCGTCCAGGCAACGCTACCCGCTCGGCAGCGGCAGCGCCCAGATCCTGCTCAGCATCTCGCCGAATAGCCTGCGGTTCAGATGCTCCTCGGCCAGCAGCAGCCAATAGGAGCGACCATGCTTGACGAACCTGTCGCCGCGCTAGGTGGAATAGCCGACCTTTTTCTGCCACACTTCAGACTCCAGCGATCCAGTAGACTATTAGGCGTTACCAGAGGTACTCCGTGGCCCAGCCCCAAGACTGTCCAATTTGCAGCCTAGATAGTGGCGTTAGCGCCCACGAGTCGCGCCAGGACGGTGCCCCAGCATCGGCCTTTAGCTGTCCACGGTGCGGTGGATTCTCAATTACCCATGCACTCATCGAGCTATTCCTGGAAAATCCGAAGGATCGACTTCGCCCGTATCTGTCGAGCTACACGCGTCAACTTAACCAGAAGAACGTTCGTCCTGAACTCTTGACACTTGAGAACTGGCAGTTACATGCGCAGAAGTGTCGTGATGTACGAACGCCCTCAAGGGTGGAGAGTCTGCTACTGCTACACGCTCCAAGCAGCCCTCCGATCATCGAAGAGATCAAGTTCCGGTACATGTTGGATTACCCTCTCGTGGGCGCGGCTTCGGCCGATGAGGCATTGACACTACGCAAGCATCTTGAAGAGAAGGGGCTCATCACAGGTCAACTGGCGTTCAGTCTGTGGTCGGGGAGTCTTACTCCAGATGGCGTTGAGGAGGTGGAGCGGATACAACGGGTAACCATCGGGAACGAGCCCCCCGCGATCTCCGATACCAGCTCCGCCAGCAAAGGCAGAAAGCGCCCAGAGCGATTCGACACTATGTCGGCTACCTATAAGAGAGTCAGGAATATCGGCGAGGGCGGCTCTGGGTTCGTTGACGAGGTCACAGATGAGAGCGGACAAGGCTTCGCCCTAAAGATGCTGAACCCTGACCGGGTCACGAGCGAGAAGCGGAAGAGGTTTAAGAACGAGGTGGAGTCCAGCCTTCGATTCGGTCACCCAAACGTCGTCAAGACTCTTGACGCTGGCTTCGTTTGGTATCAGGAAATAAAGTGTCCCTTCTACGTCATGAAGCTATACGACGGCACGTTACGCGCGTTGATGACTTCAAGAATCGATTCCGACCTTATTCTTTCCTATTTCCGGCAGATCCTCGACGGGGTACAGGCGATTCACGAACGTGAATCGTATCACCGAGACCTCAAGCCAGAAAACATCTTATTCGACAAAGCGAACGACACGCTCATCGTGGCAGATCTCGGCATTGCTCATTTCCAGCAGGAGTTACTGGCCACTGCCATCGAAACAGACCCCAGGACAAAACTTGCGAACTTCCAGTACGCAGCACCCGAGCAGACATCTCGAACCGGGGAGGTGGATCACCGTGCTGACATCTTTGCTCTGGGCCTGATGCTTAACGAGATGTTCACGGGAAAGGTTCCTCAGGGGCACAACTACGTGACAATTGCTAGATCTCAACCTAAGTTCAAGCACCTTGATTCTCTCGTCGAACTGATGATCGACCAGAACCCTAGCCAACGGCCACAATCCATCGAACAGGTCAAAAAGCAGCTCGACGAGTAATGCAGCGCTGGCACCGAATAGCGTTGGGAAGATCGGGGCGGGCGGACGGGTATGACCAAGCCTTCCGCGTGGTGCTACATGATGTCGTACTTGGCGAAGGCGGCGGCTGCGAAGGGGAAAGAAGGCCCGGAAGAGGCAGTAGAGAAGGTGGCGACGACGCCCCCCACTTCGGCAAGCGTCACCAATCGAGTCGGAGTACGAACTGGATCCGCCTGGGCTGGCCCGCTGAGAATATTCTTCCGAAGAAGGGACCGAAATCCGGATACGGCCCGGGGATTCCCAAGTTCGGGGTATTTTGCAAGTTGAACGACTCGGCTCGCAGTTCCATCGCCGCCGACTCCGTCAGTGCGAATCGCTTGGCCAGAGCCAAATCGACAACCTGGTTTCCGGGACCGGGAATGGTGTTCCGCCCGGCATTGCCGAAGGTGAACGGGGCGGGCTCGCGAAACGCACCGGTGTTGAACCACCGGTCGGCCGTGCGTTCGGACCGTGGCAGACGAACCGACACGCCGGGTACGACATCCGGACGGTTCGGCGTCGCTGAGTTGGCGCCGTCAAACGCGAAATAGACGGGATTCAACGGCGTGCCGTCTTGCAGCGTATAGATTCCGCTAACGGTGACTCCGAACGGCAACGAATAGACGCCGCCAGCACTCAGACGGCGACCCACGTTGAAAAAACTGAGTCCGCGTTCCAGCTGCAGATTCCGCTCGTCCTGCGCGCCGACGCTGTCGAACAGCCCGACGACAACGCTATCGGCGTCGTCGATCGACTTTGACCAAACGAAGCTTGCGAGTAGGGCCAGCCGCTTCGACATTCGCTTGTCCACCTTCGTTTGCAAGGAATGATAGGAGGAATTCGCGATGTGCTGGCGTTGGATGATCTCCCCGAGTTGTGGCCACGGCCGCATTGCTTGCCTGTCGCCCTCGCGCGGCGGAAGATTCGCGCCGGTCGCGGCGTGAAGCGGCGTGTTGAATCGGCGAAAGCGGCCAAGGTGCGTGCCCTTGGTCCCGATGTATGCGACCTCCGCGACTATTCCGGTCGGGAGTCGTCGTTGAAAGCCGGCATTCCACTGCTGAATCATCGGTGTGCGGGCGTCGCGGTCGAGACCGAAGAAGGCGGACAACCCGGTCGTCGCTGATTTCGGAAACCCATCCGCGATACTGAGGATCGGCTCGTTGGTAATGTTCTTTTCGTTCCGGATACCGTTACGCACTAAGTCATACGACTCGACGGCGATCTCGGAGCTGAAGAAGACTCCGTACCCCGTGCGGAACACCGTTTCCGGAGCCAGCCGCCAAGCCAATCCGACGCGGGGCGCGAAATTGTTTTGATCCGGTTCTGCCGAGCGCTCGAACTGCTGAAGGGTCGGAGGCCCGCCGCCGTACACCAGGTTGCGTAATTTACCGTTGGTCTCCCGGAACGGAGCCGCGTACTCATAGCGTATTCCGAGGTTCAGCGTAACCCGAGGCGAGAGCTTCCAGTCGTCTTGGACGAACGCGGCGTAGATGTTCTGCTGGAGGTTGCCGAGACTGTCGCCGACACTGCGTTCGGTTATTTGCGGGATACCGAGCAGAAAATCTCCAAATGGATCCGACGAGAAAAAGCCCGTGAACGTGTAGCGTCCCCGCGCGACACGACTTTGCTGGTAGTTCAGTTCGAACCGCGTTAACTGCCCGCCGAACTTGAGGATGTGTCGTCCGTGCTGCACACTGGCCGTGTCGCTGAAATAGTAGAGATTGTCGCGCTGTGTCAGTGGCCGGTTGGGGGTGTCGCTGACCAGCGAGACGTTCGTTACGAGAAAGAACGGTAGCCCGAAGTCCACCGGTTCGCGAGAGGGCCCTGAAACCCCCAGTTCGGCCGCGACGTCTCGCGTAAAGGCGTTTTCAGGTAGTTCCAGAATTTGTAGCCGGGTGAAGGAGAACCGGGCTTCGTTGACCCAGCGCGATCCGGCCGAAGTGTATCCCGCAACGGCTTGCTGCGCGCGAATGCGTTCGTCCGTCGGCAACTCGGGAAACGCACCGGCCAGGCGATTCCGTTCGTCGTTGATGGTGTAACGAAAGAAGAGGCGTTGGTGGTCGACGCGTATGGAACCCGAGTCTTCCGTGCGCTCGGTCGGCGTACTGTCGACAAAGTTGCTTGTCGTGGCGTTGCGATTGGGAAGCGGCTGAAATTCGGCAAGGAATGCCGACGCTATGCTGTCTACACGATTCTTGGGAATTACTCCTCCGGGGAACGGCGTGCCTCCGGCGAGGGGGTCCTTAACGCCCGGCAGCACCCCGGCGCGTTGCTCGGCCGTTGGCACAATGCGCAGCAACGGAGTGGCCGACTTGCCGCGAAGCCCCTCGTAGGCCGCGAAGAAAAAGGTCCGCTTGAAGGGCAGTGGACCACCCAAGGTCCCTCCGAACTGGTTTTGCCGAAAGACGCCGCGGCCCAACGATGGGTCATCGAAGAAGTGCCGGGCGTCTACCGCCTCGTTTCGGAAGTACTCAAAGGAACTGCCATGGAATTTGCGTGATCCGGACTTCGTCACCAAGTCCACAACCGCTCCACCCGACTGAGGGAACTCCGCCGACGGCAGCGACGACTGAATTCGGAATTCCCGCACGCTCTCGATCGGCGGTATGACGGCGATCGCTCTGGCATTGAGGTCCGTATCTAGGCCTCCGTCCAGCAGGAAGGTATTCATCGTGGAGCGCGCTCCGTTTACCGGTGGATTCAGTCCCACTGCTCCACGCGCCTCTTGGATGTCGGTGTGAACATCGTGCACAAAACCGCCCAGTTGACGCGGAATCGTGCCGGGACCGAGGGTCACCAACGACACCACGTTCCGCCCGTCCAACGGGAGCCTGCGAATCAAGCTCTGATCGAGCCTGTAGCCGACCGAGGCGTCCCCGGTTTCGAGCGGTGAGACCTCGGCTACAACGGTGACGCTCTCGTGCAATTCGCCAAGCTCCAGCCGAACATCAAGTTGGGCCTTTTGATTTACGGCGAGCACAACTCCGGTCGCGACGTATCGACGGAATCCGTTCTTCTCCGCGGTTACTGTGTAGCTTCCCGTCCGTAGGTCTCCCAGCCGATAACGACCGTCCGGGCCGGTGACGGTTTGACGTTGGAAGCCCGTTGCGTCTTCGGCAGCACATGTTACTCCCTCACTTCTCCTGCATGTAACGACTCTGCCTCGTAAGGCAGGCCACGACGGCATCGAAGGGTTCCCATGGCCTGTTCTTGTCGTCCGGTGAGCCCGTTTCGCTGCTGCTCAGTAAAAAGAATCCGCATTCCCCTATCAGTATAGACCAGAATTGCCAATTTGGAACTCCGACTCCAACATGTTACTCCCTCACTTCTCCTGCATGTAACGACTCTGCCTCGTAAGGCAGGCCACGACGGCATCGAAGGGTTCCCATGGCCTGTTCTTGTCGTCCGGTGAGCCCGTTTCGCTGCTGCTCAGCCGATTGGTTGCACACCCCTCCGACCCTCCTTCCTCAACCCCCATATTTCCTACCCGAAAGGGATGGCCCGAACCACCCGGCACAGGCAGCGCCCAGATGCGACGCACAGCGATCAAGAATGGGTCAGGTGTTCGGGAGCTAAGCGGCCGTCGCGCTAACTCGTAGCGATATGTGCGGTCGTTTCGGACTGTCGGACGCGGAGTAGATGGAGGAACGTTTAGGCGTGACGGCAGCCGTCGCGAAGGGTGAAGAAGTAACGAAAGAGACGCCCGCGAAGGCCGCTAGGAGCTTCCAGGAGCCGTCCCCGGCGCGGTAATGACCCCAGGAGCGGCAAACGCTTACAAACGCTTAGAAGTCCCCTTTTCGTGACCGGCTTGCGTCGCTTTGCGGCGTTCTTTTTTTGAAAAGTTTGGGGGAATTTTTCTCCGCGCATCCGGTCCACCCCACGCTCGCATGCGAGCGTGGAGCAGGACTCCGCCGCGGACCGAGACTCCGGAGGGTCGCCTCTCCCCGGTTGCTTCATTGGGACCCCTATTCGTCTGGCGTGCTCCCGATCCCCGTCCCGCTTGCCTCCGGTCCCTCCAGGTGCGCCGAGAGAATCTAGCGAGCGGACGTACCCGGCCTCTGGTCGCTTCCCTCTCTTGTCGTAGGCGGTCCCGCGTTGCTGCGCTGCTTAGGGCGGAAGCGGAGAAAGCTAGCAGCGTACGAACGCCGCCGTTCCGCTTCCCGCGTGCAACCCTCTCGTGGTTGCGGCTGGGCTAGCGGCGCTATGACGGATCCGGTATCCGCCATAAAACTCTACACCTAACTGATTCCAAGTCAGTTAGAAGAAGGACGTTTTTCCCATCCCCAACGTACTCCCCAACCGTGCACGCGCTCGGCGGGTTTTTCGCGTTCTCGGTTCCGCTCGGCGTCGTATCAGGTGATCCACTACCGGCCTCGGCCCGTCCGAGTGAGGGACGTAAGCCCTTCGGTCACTACGAGGGCGAAAAGGCGACTCTCGAACGCATGACGGCCCTGCGAGCCACCGGGCTAGGCTTTGACCGTCTGGCAGCTAAACTGACCGCAGAAGGCCTCCGTACGCGTACGGGGAAGGCGTGGCAGGGCAAGACGGTTAACCGGATTCCCTCGCGTCAGAGAGCCTCTTAGACCGCTCGTAACGAGGACCGTAGAGGCCGCTTTGGCGCTCCCTTCGCCCACAATCCCGGCGTTCCCGCGCCCAAAACTAGCCCTAAATTCACCACTAGAGTAGGCACCAACAAAACTCTAAACGGATTACGCCTTCGGGACGGCTCCGGCGATTCTCATGAGAGTATAAGGATTGCGTTTTCAGCAACTTGCAAAGTGAAGGTATCCGCGTCTCGCCCGTGATTTCGTCCTCGCGACTCCCTATTCCGTTTGCGCCCTACATGGCAATCGACGGGACGGCCCGGCGAGAGGAGAACTTAGGACGTTTCCGGCTATATTCGGCTCGCTCTCTGAAATGAGTTCTCTCCCCAGCTCAACAGAACCGACACTAGGCCTCCGCAGAGTTTTGCCACAGCCCCTTAAAGGGAGATGCCTTTCTGGATTACCGTGACGGCAAAGGTGTGCCTCAGCACGTGAGGGGAGACGGTGCGGCTGCCGTAAATTCTCAAGGATTGCGACAGACCGCCGCAATCTTACACGGGCATCGTACAGGAAATAAAGAACTTAGGGAAGAGTCGGCTGTGGAAGCGTCGCGATTAAGGGGGAAGACGACAGGTGCAGGTCCTTGGGCGGCCCCTCAACACGAGGTTAGAAGAAGTACAGTCGGTGCACACGCCCGCACTCACTCCAGAACCGTGTCAAGGAACACTATGTACGCGGCAACCAGCTGGTAGGTCTCGTAGTATTGGTTCAGGTCGATCAGGTGTAGCCGGTCTTTTGGGGTGTGGATCCACGACAGGCTCTCTTGAGTGGTGGAATGGATCGTAATTGTGGGGATGCCGATCTCGTCGAATGGGAATGAATCGGTTGCCCCAATCTTGTCCAAATTCCCACCCCCTAGCGGAAGCTTCATATTTCCTGCGATGTCGATTAGCGCTTGAGCTAGCTTCGGATCCGCCCGGCTTATCCAGACAAGAGTCGGGGAAAGGCCAAGGCACTCTAGGTTCACCATCGCCTTCACGTTTTGGCTCTCCTCGTCAGCGAGCTGCTTGGCATAGACCTTCGATCCTCTCAGTCCGGTCTCTTCGTCCGTGAATCCGATGAACACGAGAGTGTGCTTCCGAGGCTCCTTGCTCACACTCTCAAACAAGCTCGGTAGCAACGAAGCGCCGGACCAGTTGTCCACAGCCCCATAGCTTCGCAGGACTGCGTCAAAGTGGGCTCCCACGATGATGACGGAATCTGTTTCCCCAGGCGCAGTACATATCACATTTGGATAACGGGACGTCTGCACTTTTTGCTCGGTCAGTTGGTCGCCGCGGCACCCAGCCTCCTCAAAAAGCTCCCGCAAGCGCCTTCGCCGTTTCCCGTTTCCATAGGCATTTTTGTACAGTCGGTTCTTGATGACTTCTCGGCTGGTCTGGACGAACGAGATCTTTTCACAGTGAGCCGGCGGGAGAAAGGAGACCGCAATGGTCAGGACTTGGACAGCCAGTTTCGAGAAACCGTGGCGGCTCATGGCTCTCCAATCTACCACGTGCTCGGCCCGCTCCGAAATGAAACCGTATTCAGGTATCCAGGTGTGTCGCAATTTTTAGGCGAAAGACGACAGCTGAGGTGCCGATTGGAACTGGCGGTGTCCTGGGATCAGATCGCTAAAAAAGAGGCCCATAGAAACCCGTGAAGGCATTCTCAGGACCTGGGTGGACCGAATGTACCCGCCAGCTAGCGACGATACAGAAGACAGATGCCGCACCTGTTCTCGGAGGAGACGGGGCGTTTTCGGCATTGCGGGCAGATCTGTCTGGCGCTGGGAGCAAAGCTTCGCCGGTGGAAGCGTTCTCGGCCGAACGGAACGTCATGGGGTCGGAATGGGTGTCGAGAAGCCGACGTACGAGAGGTAGAGGCCAATGAGGACAAACAAGACGAGAACGAGGGCATACCAGGGCTTGAGTGAAATCCTGGAAAGCTTCTGCACCTGCTCAAGGAAGAGAAGGCGCACCACGCCCTTTGCGAGGGTGAGCCACCCGAGGATGGTGATGATGACCCTCCAGTCCGCCGTCCAGACGTTATGGCTCACAACCAGGAGCAGCCCCAAGACGAGCGCAAAGAAACTCGCTAAGATGTTGAGGCCGAGATTGGTTGAGAATTCCTCGACGAGGCGAGGGAGGTGCTTTCGATTGACGAGCACCGCCAGCGGGACGATGACGAGGTAGAGTCCCAAGACTTTAGCGAGGAAGATTGAGAGTTCCATACCGGCGTCATCCTAGCATGTAGAGTGTCGCCTGTCATGTGGGGTCTTGGGGTTGAAAAAACGGCCGCGGCTCGGACCGGAAGCGCAAGCACAAGCGGTCCAGCGGCAGATGCGCAAGGCCCAACACGACTGGCTGTGGGGTGAAGAGGTCTGGGGAGAGCGGAAGGCCTCAGGATTCGGGATGACGGGCGGACTCTAAGGGGTAAAAAGAAAGTAACATTTCGAGTAACATCTTTTGCCCTCCAAAAGGTAAGCAATCGCTAGCGAACCATTTTCTTTTCAAAGATTTAGGTCGAGAAGACCTACTAATTGTGGATCAGGAGGTTCCCAGTTCGATTCTGGGCGCCAGTACCATTCTTTTCAGTATGTTATGAGACACCACGAAAACGCTGTCGGCTTCGTGTCAGCACTATGTCAGCACACTGACAGGGTTCGGGGCGGGGACCGAAGCCCCCGCCCCCCTCTGTTACTACGCGCTCTTGCCGCCCCTGCTGGCGATAGCCTGCTTCTTGATTTCTTCGAGCCGGATTTCGACGAGCTTCAGCCAGTCAGGGGCCACCTGAAGCAACAACAGAGCTTCCTCGATCTCGCACACGATGTCCTTCTTGACGGGCGGGAACTCTATCGGCTCTGGCTTCCCGGCCACGGCGCGAACACGCTCTCGCCGTTCGTGGTTCTGGCGACCAGAGCGTAAACAGTTTCCCGGCTTGTCACCGGGGGAAAAGTGGGCGGCTCCACTCCGGGCCGCTCCGGTTAGGTGAGTGCGGGGACCTGGTGAGGTCGGGTCCCCGCTTTTTTCTGTCGGGTCCGGTATTATGTGCTACCGCACCCGATGGAAGCTCGGCTCTGTCAGGTGTTTTATCACCTGGTACAACACCTGTGGAACATTCCGCCAGTCTTGACATCGGAGACGTAGTGCGGGTTGACACCGAACAACGCGGCCGCTTTGTCGCGAGCTCGACCGGTTTCAGCTTCCGGAAATTTTTCCGTAAGCTGGGGAGCCGCCCCGCCGGTGCTTGTCGCCTGTCGCTCCCGAGCTTCCTTTTCCAGCGCTGGTAAGATATTCACGGCCAGTGCCGTACGTTGACCTTGGCTTAGGTGCTGGCAGGCGGCGAAGCAACGAATGCTGGCCGGTAAAAAGGAACCCTGTGCCAACTTGGCACAGGGTCAAGGCAAGTCCCGCGCCAAGGTGGCCAAGGCGGCCAGAGCCAGCGCAAGGGACGCGCTGGACAGCTACGTTCCGAAAAGTTTTCGGAACAAGCACACGCTACCGCATGGCGAGTTTGGACCGATGATTGAGAGCGACAGGGCTCCGTTCGGCCACTTTACGGCGAACCGCCTAATGGCTATTGTGGGACATGCCTTACTGTCGAATTCCACCCATGGGTGGAATTTACCATCTTCGTGGCGGACGCTCGTAGATAGTTCGCCAAGAAACAGGCAAATCGGACCCATGGGTCCGATCTGACAATAGAAAATGCCCCGCAATAGCCATTAGCTGGTTTGCAGCACTCTGGTTAGCTCGTAAACAGTCATCCATGAAGGTGGCAAATGCGAGCATGCCTCGTATTTGCCGCCTTCGTGGCGGAGGCGCTAGAAGAGCGGGAACGGTTGGCGGCGAAGAACCGGCAGCGAGAGTACGGAGGTACGGCACCAGGGAAAGCGAAAAACACTAGTGAAAAGTTTTCACCAGTGTTGGTGGGGAAGTCTCGCGAAAGGTGGCCAAGGTGGTCGGAAGCGGGGGGAAAATTCGGACGCGGAATAGCTAGTGCAAAGTTGGCACCAGCTATGAAAAGCAAGTCCCGCGCCAAGGTGGCCAAGGTGGCCAGAGCCAGCGCCGGCACCATGAAGAAGATCGAGACTTCCCGCCAATCTCGGCGGAAGGTTAGCGCCCCTTGCGCCCCGCCCGCCCCTGTGGTACAAAGGAAGCGGCCCCAGCCGATGTTTAGGCACCGGCTGGAGCCTAACCAGCCACACGATACTCGGTCGGGTGTCGTATGGACGGTTGAAAGCCATCGTACCAACCCCCATCCATCGAATGCACCCGACGTGCGTCTAGCGAGGCGTGGCGGCCCTCCTGTGGCTCCCGAGCTTTGCGCTCCGGCGGATGGCCAGCGCGAGTACGGCCCGCTTCGGCTCGTCGTTCGACGGCTCGGCAAAGTTGCTTCTACTGGTCTTTCAACTCATCCCACGTCTTCGCCTTCCACTCGCGCGCCAACCGTTGAGCTTCGGCGATCTGCTGGGGCGCTATCCTGCCGGTGAGACTGTCTTGGTATTGGCCCCTTTTTGCCGTCTACCCGCGCTAGAATGTTCGACGAAGGGGCGTCAACCTCGGATAGGTGTC
>CBDEGU010000012.1:0-2863158 GCA_965238045.1 Bryobacterales bacterium
GGGACGACAACAAAACCCAACCCAAAACCAGAATCGAAACCCCGGGAGAGCAAGATCGAACTCTGCGAGAAGTTCTACAACGAAATCATCCAGCACCCCGTGCCGCTCGACATGAACACCCTCAAGGCCCTCACGCGCTGCGCCCTGGGCCTCGATCTCTACCTGTGGCTCACCTACCGCACCTTCGCCCTCCGCGCTCCGCTGCGCCTCACCTGGCGACAGGTGTACCGCCAGTTCGGGGCGCACCCCGACAACGCCAGCGATAAGCGCACCGTCCTCGACTTCCGGCGCAAGGTTCTGCGCGAGTTGAACAAGATCAAGCTAGCCTGGCCGGAGTTGAACTACTCGACGGCTCCGGGCGTCTTGATCCTGCATCCCTCGACCCCAACTATCACCCCGCTCAATCAAGGCCAGCTAACAAGCTAATCTGCCCTTTCCTGGCCTCTCAGCGGCCCGTCAGCGGCCTTTGCGCTCCGGGTTGGACTCTCGGTACTTATTTCCACAGGCTTGTGTGATTCAGGGGAGTTTTCCAGTACCAAAGCGGCTACCCTCACATGTAGTTAAAGAACATGTAGTTAAATGAACAAGTAGTAGGAGCGCCGATCCTGTGGATAACTCGCTGAAAACAAAAGAGAAAACACCCGGGAGAGGGGCTGACGCCCCCCGCAAAAGGCAAAACCAAAACCTTCCTTATAGGTAAAGAACTGAAAATAAACGACTTACACCATACCGCGGCAGTACGGACAAGCGGATCGGCAACAAAACCCAACCTAAAAACCCCGGATAGCCTCCGCCAAGGAGCGAGTCAAGCCGCTGGCGCGGCTCCTACGCTTCGCTACGGCCCTGCTGGTGACAGCGCCCCACGGCTGCGGCTCAGGCGTCTGGTATGGCCGAAAGGTTCCCTTTCGGCTTCGAAGGCCATAGTGCCGGATCGCTCCCTAACGTATAGTAGAGCAGGAGCTTCCCCCATGCCCTCCCAACCCGCCTGGTTTCATCGACTTGACGAAATCCTCAGCGCCCTGCGTTCCATGACATTCACTCAGCTCGACCGCCTGGCGGTCGAGAAGCTCTTCCGTGTGCGTCAGCGCCGTGCACGACAGATCATGGCGGGTCTCGAGGGACTGCGGGTCGGTAACGCCGCGGCGGTGTCGCGGGAGGCTCTCATCGCGCGTAGCGCCGCACCCCCCCATCGCGATTGCGCGGCCCACCGAACTCCCGACATCTTCGTCTGCTTTCGCGGTAGAACTGCCGCGCCTTTCGCCGTGTGTCTTTCGCCGTGTCGCCCTCGCTCTCCAGGCGTACGATACTGAAAACTTTCGCGCGATCCATCGTTCCAACCCTTTCACTCCGTGAACTCTCACGAAACAAAGCAGCTTGCAGAGCGTCAGAGCGTCAGAGCGACCCTCCACTTCAACATTGCCCTCAGTCCGACGGGATTCTCATCGCGTTCGCGCAAGACCCCCCTAAGAGCCTCGACGAGTTTCGGGTAGGGCCGCAAACCCAGCGACAAGCCATGAGCCCTGAAGCACTCGCACTAGCTGAGAAACGCATCGAAATGGAGATGCGGGATCGCACGCGCGAATTCGCGAGGACGGCCGCTGACAAACATAAAGAAGCATCGATGCATGGCGTTGGGGACGTCGTCGATGCTGATCCTCTCGATTCATGCCTTCGCTCGCACCGAATTGGATGCTCGAGCACGCTCAGCATTAGCGACCGCGCAACGCGCGTTTACAGCCGACGATGCTGAACCCTCTGACTAACTGCGCACAGAAGTCATCGGCTTGATTGACCGTGCGGTAAGGGAACTGTCATCAGATGTCGATGCGGTGTACGAGAAGCACTGCAGCAGGATGAAGGGGAAATGGCCCACGCTCGAGGAGCCTCGACAGCGTGCCTTGGATCTCGCGACGTCGGATCTGGACGTCGACCTTCTCGCTCGCCGCCTTCGCCAAGCCGGAGATCTACGAGGCGTTGGAGGATCGCGGAGTGGACTACGTCATTCGCATCCCGGCCCGAGAGTGTCCCAATCGTAGTTGAGGGTTTAGGGCGGCGGTGTAAACAAGCATCGTACTACGCAGCCTTGGACCCTGTGGCGCTGGCCGGGTTGAGGATGGCGTCGAGCATCCACAGATCCTTGTAGCCCATGATCTTGCGGAAGCTTTTCTCGGTATCCAGGAATGCAGCCGTGGCCCAGCGACAAACCATGGCTGCGTCCTTCCAGCGGGTCACTCGGCGGGTTCTCCGCCGCACCCCGGCGTTGGGAGACTCGACGATGTTCGTCGTCGCCAGGCAGCGATGCAGCGACGGCGGCACACCCAGGCGGATGATGGTGAAACATTCCTCCATGCCTTCGCGCAAACTCGCCGCCGCCTCGGGCCAGTCACCCTCGTACCACTGGGCGAGCTTCTCCAGCCGCGCTTGTCCGTCTTGAGCTCCCAGCCGCCAGGCGGCCCGGATCGCCGCTTTGGCCTGATCGCGCTCGGCCTTCGGCAGCCGTTCGACGACATTGCGCAGCTTGTGAGCGCGGCAGCGCTGCACCGGAACTTTGCCGAAGACCCGCCGCACCGCCGCCCGCAAGGCCTTCGATCCATCGAGCACGGAGAGCCTGTTTTTCTCCGTCGATACGCCCCGCTCGACTATGCCGGTCAGCAAGTCTTCGGCGGCGGCGGTGCTCTCGGTGGCGGCATGCTGCAGGCCCAGCACATGCTTGTTCCCCTGACGGTCCACGCCCACCGCGGCCAGCACGACATGGTCTGAGAAGATCAAACCATCCACGTAGATCACCAGCAGATCCAGCTCATCGAGGCGCCGCGTGAGCACTTCGTCGATGCTCTTTTCGGCGGCCTCGATCGTCTCCTGGCTGACGGCCGATTTCGACACGCCGACCGTGCCGGCCATTGCGCCAATCACCCCGGCATAGTTGCGCGTCGAGACGCCCTTCATCAGAATGTCGAGCATGCGCGCGCCGAGGCGTTCGTCGTCCTGCATCGCCGCGTAGGCGGGCACTTCGACCTCGCCGCCGGAGCGTTTGCGCAGTCTGGGTTTGCTCACCCGCAGCTTGCGGTTGCTGAGCCGGACGCGGCCGGGCTGGCGGCCCCAGCGGACGACATCGCTGGCGCGTTTCTTGCCTGGTTGGGAGAGTTCTCCACCGGTAACTTGCTGCGCCGACAGTTCCAGCACGGCTTGGATGGCGGTGCGGCCGGTGACGTCAATGACCTCGTCGACGGCTCCGCGGCACTGCTCGACCAATTCAACCAAGGGCAGCATGAGCTGCGCGTTTTGGCTGAGCAGGCGAGTGAGATCGTGGGGGCTGACTGGCTGTTGCTTTGCGGAATCTAGAATGTGATATCGTTTCTTCACGGCGGTTCTCCTTTGTGGTGAAAGGTTTGCTCGATTCTCTCAGAGAACCGGGCTTGAGAACCGCCGCCCTTCCACCTTCAACTAGATTCGGGACAATCTCTCCCGGCCAACAAGAAGCTGGAGTGGGAGATCGCCGACATCTTGTTTCGTCCGCCGGGGAGGCCCAGCGCAAAGCCCCTGGTGCGCTACAAGAGCTTCCGCTATCAGGCGGAGAGTTGGTCCAAGCCGCGACGCATTGTCGCCAAGGTCGAGCATCATCTTGGTGAGCTGTTCGCGCGCGTCGGATTCATCGTGACGAACATGAGCTTGCCAAGCCGCTCGGTGGGAGATTGTCCCGAATCTAGTTGAAGGTGGAAGGGCGGCGGTTCTCAAGCCCGGTTCTCTGAGAGAATCGAGCAAACCTTTCACCACAAAGGAGAACCGCCGTGAAGAAACGATATCACATTCTGGATTCCGCGAAGCAACAGCCAGTCAGCCCCAACGACCTCACCCGCCTGCTCAGCCAAAACTCCCAACTCATGCTGCCCTTGGTTGAACTGGTCGAGCAGTGCCGCGGAGCCGTCGACGAGGTTATCGACGTCACCGGCCGCGCCGCCATTCAAGCCGTGCTGGAACTGTCGGCGCAGCAAGTTACCGGTGGAAAACTTTCCCAGCCCGGCAAGAAGCGCCGCGGCGATGTGGTCCGCTGGGGCCGCCAGCCCGGTCGCGTCAAGCTCAGCAACCGCAAACTGCGCGTCAGCAAACCCAGACTGCGCAAACGCTCCGGCGGCGAGGTCAAAGTGCCCGCTTACGAAGCGATGCAGGACGACGAACGCCTCGGCGCGCGCATGCTCGACATTCTGATGAAGGGCGTCTCGACGCGCAACTATGCCGGGGTGATTGGCGCAATGGCCGGCACGGCCGGGGTGTCGAAATCCGCCGTCAGCCGGGAGGCAGTCGAGGCCGCCGAAAAGAGCATCGACGAAGTGCTCACGCGGCGCCTGGATGAGTTGGATCTGCTGGTGATCTACGTGGACGGTTTGATCTTCGCAGATCATGTAGTGCTTGCAGCGGTGGGCGTAGACCGTCAGGGCAACAAACATGTGCTGGGATTGCAGCACGCCGCCACTGAGAGCACAGCCGCCGCCGAAGACTTGCTGAGGGGCATGGTCGAGCGGGGAGTATCGACGGAGAAAAACAGGCTCTTCGTGCTCGATGGATCGAAGGCCCTGCGGGCGGCGGTGCGGCGGGTCTTCGGCAAAGTTCCGGTGCAGCGCTGCCGTGCTCACAAGCTGCGCAATGTCGTCGAGCGGCTGCCTAAGGCCGAGCGCGATCAGGCCAAAGCGGCGATCCGGGCCGCCTGGCGGCTGGGAGCCCAAGATGGACAAGCGCGGCTGGAGAAGCTAGCCCAGTGGTACGAGGGTGACTGGCCCGAGGCGGCGGTGAGTTTGCGCGAAGGCATGGAGGAGTGTTTCACCATCAACCGCCTGGGTGCGCCGCCGTCGCTGCATCGCTGCCTGGCGACGACGAACATCGTCGAGTCTCCTAACGCCGGGGTGCGGCGGAGAACGCGGCGAGTGACCCGCTGGAAGGACGCGGCCATGGTGTGTCGCTGGGCCACGGCTGCATTCCTCGATACCGAGAAAAGCTTCCGCAAGATCATGGGTTACAAGGATCTGTGGATGCTCGACGCCATCCTCAATCCGGCCAAGGCCACAGCAGCAAAGGCTGCCTAGTACAATGCTCTTTTACGCCGCCGCCCTACAAACCCTCAACTACGATTGGGACACTCTCCTCGGTGGTACGTTTCTACAACAAGCGCGGCACCGCCGAGCAGTGGATCAAAGAAGGCAAACAGGCGACGCACTGGACACGGCTGTCGTGCCATCGCTTCCGGGCGAACGAAGTCCGCCTGCAACTCAGTGTGCTGGCCTACAACCTGGGTAATCTCTGGCGGCGGCTGAGGTTGCCGCAGCGAATCAAAAGCTGGTCGCTGACGAGCTTGCAGCATCGGCTGATGAAGACGGGCGGACGGCTCGTGAAGCACGCGCGATATTATTGGTTGCTGCTTGCGGAGGGGCATCTGAGCCGGAAGTTGTTCGGCGACATGCTGCGGCGGATTTGGGCGCTACCTGTGCCCGGAGGGTAACGTCGACGGCCCGGAACAGCCAGCGTACGCGGGTTGCCGAGGGTCGGCGCGGGAGAGGTGTTGCTAAAGGGCCCTCTGGCTTCGCTGGAACGCCATGATCGGCCAGCATTCGAAGGCCGGAGCGGCAGCGAAAGGAGTACCGAACCTGGCAGCAGTGCGAAAACCGTTGCATCGCAGCCGGTAGTCGGCTATCGTATACGTTCCCAGACGGCCCAAAAGGAAATCCTGGTTCTTAGGAGTTATCCATGTACCCAAGAAGGCTTGTTGTCATGACAGCGCTGCTGCTGGTCGGGGTTTGCGGAGTCGCGTACGCTCAGCAAACGGCTACCTTGCGCGGAGAGGTAACCGATGATTCCGGCGCAGTCATCACAGGCGCGGAAATAACGGCGACCAACAACGCCACCGGAGCCGAGGTGACCGGTTCGACGGATGCCGCTGGCGCATACGAATTGATTCTGGAGCCCGGGATCTACACGATTACGGCCGAGAATTACGGCTTCGAGACTGGCATCGCCGATGTCGTCGAACTGATTGCCGGCCAATCTGTCCTGCGAAACTTTACGCTCGAATTGCCCGCTGTCACCACGTCCCTCGTGGTCGTCGGCAGCCGCGCCGCGCCACGATCGGCGACCGAGTCCACCGTGCCCGTGGACGTCATCCGTGCCGAGGACCTCGCTAGACAGGGTAGCAGGGATTTGGTATCCCAGCTGCGGGCTGTCATCCCCTCCTTCAACATCAACACTCAGCCGATCAGCGATGCGGGGACAGTCGTCCGTCCGGCTAACTTGCGCAACCTGGCGCCCGACCACACGCTGGTCCTGGTCAACGGAAAGCGCCGCCACCGCTCGGCGGTCATCACTTGGCTGGGAAATGGCATCGCCGACGGCTCGCAGGGACCGGACATCTCCATCATTCCATCGATTGCCATTCGGCAGGTTGAGGTGCTGCGCGACGGCGCGGCGGCGCAATACGGCTCGGACGCCATCGCCGGAGTCATGAACTTCCAACTGAAGGACAGTCCCTCGGGAGGCAGCCTGGAAGTTCAAACCGGGGGCTTCTTCAATGCCAATGCGGGGAACCCGGCGACGTGCGGGTCGGGCATCATCGGCGACATCAAGCACTCGTGTAACGGAATCGGCGGACACGGCCGGACGTTTTCCGTAGCCGGCAACGTCGGGGTGCCGCTGGGAGCGAACGGTTTCGGCAACATCAGCATGGAGTACGGCACCGCCGAGCCGACCAACCGCGCCATCCAGCGCCAAGACGCGTCGGACATCATCAACGCGGGCAATACGAATCTGCGCGACACGGCGCAGGTTTGGGGATCGCCGAGAGTCAACCACGACTTCAAGCTGTTCGCAAACTTCGGCCATCTGTTCGACGATCGTTATCAACTCTACGGTCACGGCAACTACGCGTCCCGCAAGGTGACCGGGGGCTTTTACTTCCGGAATCCACACACGCGGGGCGGGGTTTTTCGCGGTCCCGAGGTCGACGGAAACCGTACGCTGCTCGTCGGCGACCGGGTCTGGGCCGATACCGCGCCCACCAGCAAGGATCCTCCTCCCGGACGGGCGCCGGGCGCCGGCGGCTGCCCCATCATCCCGATCGTCGACAACGTCCCCGACGCAGGCGCTCTCTCCGCAGTCGAGGCCGACCCGAACTGCTTCACCCTCCACAACCGGTTTCCTGGAGGATTCACTCCGCAGTTCGGCGGGGATCTGATCGACTACTCGCTGGTCGGCGGTCTGCGCGGGTTCGCCAGCAACGGCTTCACCTGGGACGCGAGCGCCAGCCTCGGCACCAGCGAGATCGATCAGTTCATTTTCGATACGGTCAATGCGTCGCTCGGTTTCGACACGCCGACATCGTTCCGGCCCGGCGTCTATCGGCAGGAGGAAACCAATCTCAACTTCGACGTTACCTACCCCCTCAACGATCTCATGCACTTGGCCGCCGGCGCGGAGTGGAGGAGGGAGGAGTTCACGATTGGCGCCGGCGACCAGCCGTCGTGGGAGATCGGTCCGTATGCCGCGCAGGGCTTCAGTTCCGGTTCGAACGGCTTCAACGGCTACCGGGCCGACACGACGGCGGGAGTCTGGGACCGCAGCAACATCGCCGTCTATGGCGACGTTGAGTTCACCGACTCGGGCCGGTGGACGCTCGGCACGGCCCTCCGGTTCGAGAACTTCGACGACTTCGGCAAGACGGTCAACTACAAGGTCTCCGGGCGCCTCAAGCTGACCGACATGGCCGCGCTGCGCGGCGCCGTCAGCACCGGGTTTAGGGCGCCGACGCCGGGGCAACAGAACGCGTTCAACGTGACGACCGCCTTTATCGGCGGGCAACTGACCAACCAAGGTGTGGTTCCGGCTACCTCAGCCGTGGCCATGGCGCGGGGCGGAGGCCAGCTCCAACCGGAGACATCGCGCAACTACAGCGCGGGCGTCGTCGTCGAGGAGGGCCCGTTCACCTTCACCGCGGACTATTTCCGGGTCGACATCGACGACCGCGTCGCCCTGGCCCAGGAAATCGAATTGTCGGATGACGAGATCGATACGTTGCTGGCGGAAGGGATTCCAGAAGCACGGAATTTCCCCGTGTTCCGGTTCTTCCTGAACGACTTTTCGACGACGACCCAGGGCATCGACCTGATCTCGACGCTGGTGAAGGGGCGTACGACGTTCAGTGCGCTCTACAACTACACGGATACAGAGGTCAAGAACGTCGAATCTTCCGTGATCGACCAGTTCCGCATCACTACGCTGGAACGGGGGCTGCCGAACACGCGGTGGAGCTTCAACGTCAACCACGACGCCGGCCGATGGAATCTCATGGGCCGCTTGAACTACTTCGGTCAGTTCTGGGACAGCGAGGACGGGCGGAACGCGGCTGACTTGGGCGTCGTATCCGAGTCGTGGCTGTACCCGTCCTATGCCGGCAAGGCGCTGCTCGATGTCGAGCTGGGCATCCCGTTCAGAGAAAACGTCACTCTGGCCATCGGCGGGGAGAACGTGCTGAATACTTACCCCGACGTGAACCAGAATGGCATCCTGACGGTCGGCAATTACTACAGCCAGTTCTCGCCCTTCGGGTTCAACGGCGCGAGCTTCTACGTGCGGCTCAACTATGGCTGGGGCATGAGCCGCCCCGGCGGCGCAAAGATCGTCTTAGATCAAGCGGCGCCCCAACGCGATCCGGAACGGGTGCGCCAAGAGGTTGCCGAGCAGATCGCGGAGCTCGAAGCGCTGCACGATGAGTTGATCGGCCACCTGAAGGCGATCCAAGAGGCTCAGACCGATTTGTGGTTACAACGCTGGGATGGAGACCGGGTAGCAAAGGCGCAGATGGCGAAAGAGCGAGACCTGGAGATATTGCGGACAAATCTTGCAAGAAGAGCCGCCGGTCAAGACGTCGAGCCGCTAGGAAGAAGCGCCGAATTGAAGCAGTCGCGAGTCAAGGATCAAATCGCCGATCTCCGCGGGAAGTATGCAACCCGTTTAAGCGCGGGAGGCGTGGCAGACAAGGGGGTGACCCAGCTCCTACGGCAAAGTGATGCGAAGGTGTTCGAGAAGTCTTCAAACCACCGCCAGATGGCGATTTCAAGTCACCAGCGAGACATGAGTGAGATTCTGGAGGAAGCGCTCACACAATTTCTGGATACGCTCGACGCAGGGGAAAAATAGGCATCGTAAAGATGGTCACTGCGAAGCTACTTGATAAGTTTCAGTCGTCGAAGATCATCTTCCTCCCATCGGGCTTGGATCTCGATGACGCTCCGCAGGGTTTTCAATGGAAGGGTTGCGGATTCCTTATGGCAGGAAACGGAAGCGCGTCGACCGTCAGGGTGATTAAATCTGCGGTGGCTTCCGGTAGTTCGGACATGAACGAATCCATCAGCTTTGAGCGCGCGGATGAGTTCGCGGGCGGAAACGCCCCGCGGCAGTTTCAAACGCTCACCAAAACGGCGGAAAATTTAGTGGACGCGATGAGAGCGTCCGGCGGGATTTCTTTCCCTTCCTCGGCAAGTTCATCCACGATCATGTGAAGCACCTCGCCGATGTGCTTTACTGCTTCTTCTCGGGTATCACCCCAAGTTGCGGCTCCGATGGATTCGAGAGCGGGACAGTACGCCCGGAATGCGGGCCGCCCGTCCTCGTGCTCGTCATCTTCGACGACGATTTTGAAAACATAGTTTTTCAAGGAGCATCTCCTCCTTGAGCCTAGAGTAGCACCGGTGCAACACCTTTCAAGGGAGTCAGCGCTAGAGGGATGATCATGCGGAACCTTGAGTGTATCGATGTGGCCCAACGCGCACTTGTTCCCTCGACGCACCGGACAAGTAGCGATGACGGCGGAACGCACGGCGCTCGCGGTGATGCCGCTGGTACGGTTCCTTCCGGCCACGCGCCTGTCACATAATGCGCCCCGGCCCGGTCATCGTCGATGGTGATCCGAGCCCCGGTCGATGTCGCGAGGAAGGAGGGACTTGCACGCCGCGCCGCCCTCGGAGACAACAGACATGATGACGGGAAGGAACACGAAACTGACAGCGTCGATCGAGACCTACTTCGACGATCTCAGACGGGTGCGCGCATCGGGCGGGTCGACCGGGGAGCGGTCAAGTTATGGGCCGCTGGCGAACCTGCTCAATGCCGTCGGCGCGACGCTCAAGCCGAAGATGTTCTGCGTCGGCGAGCTTGCCGATCAGGGCGCGGGCCATCCCGATTTCGGCCTCTATACGGCGAAGCAGGTGCAGAAGGGAAGACCGCGCGAGGGGCAGATTCCGGAACGAGGCGTGGTCGAGGTGAAGGCTGTCGAAAATGACGCCTGGCTGACGGCGGCGGGCGATCAGGTGAGCCGGTACTGGGGCCGCTACCGTCTTGTGCTGGTAACCAACACGCGCGACTTCGTGCTGGTGGGCGAGGGTGCGTTGGGGCGGCCGGAGAAGCTGGAAACCTTCCGGCTGGCCAGGGACGCGGAAGCGTTCGCGCGCCGTTTGGATAAGCCGCGCGCTTTCGCCCGCGAAGTCGGTGCAGCTCTGGGCGAGTACCTTAGCCGGGTCCTGTCGCATCGTGCGGCACTCGCCGAGCCGAAGGACCTGGCTTGGCTTCTGGCGTCCTATGCTCGGGACGGCCTCGCACGGGTTGAGGCGGCGGGCGACGCGCCGTCACTCAAGGCGGTCCGGTCGGCACTCGAAGAAGCGCTCGGCGTGCACTTTGATGGCGAGAAGGGCGTGCGCTTCTTCCACTCGACCCTGGTGCAGACCCTGTTCTACGGCGTCTTCTCCGCCTGGGTGCTGTGGGCACGTGCCGGTTCGAAGTCTGACGCCGGGCCGCTGTTTGCCAGTGGCTACGGCACTGCTCGGTTCCATTGGCGCGAGGCGGTCTGGCATCTGCGCGCGCCGGTGCTGCGGGCGCTGTTCCAGCAGCTTTCCGACCCCGGACGGCTGCAACCGCTCGGCCTCGTCGAGGTGCTGGACTGGACGGCCGCCGCGCTCGACCGGGTGGACCGCGCCGCCTTCTTCTCCCAGTTCAACGAGGGCGAAGCAGTGCCGTACTTCTATGAGCCGTTCCTCGAAGCCTTCGATCCCGACCTGCGCAAGCAATTGGGCGTCTGGTACACGCCGGCGGAGGTGGTGCACTACATGGTCGCCCGCGTGGACAGGGCACTGAAGGACGATCTTTGCATCGCGGACGGACTCGCGGCGGAGAACGTCTATGTGCTCGACCCGTGCTGCGGCACCGGGGCCTATCTCGCCGAAGTGCTGCGCCGGATCGCCACCAATCTCGAGGGACAGGGTCTTGGCGCGCTGACGGGCGCGCGGGTGAAGCAGGCAGCAACGGAGCGCGTGTTCGGCTTCGAGATCATGCCCGCGCCCTTCGTCGTCGCCCATCTGCAAGTCGGATTGACCATGCAGAAACTCGACGCGCCGCTGGCCGATGATGGAACCGAACGCGCCGGCGTTTTTCTTACTAATGCGCTGACCGGTTGGGAGCCGAGAACGACTAAGCCCCTGCCCTTCCCCGAGCTGGAGGAGGAACGGGATCGGGCGGAGCGGGTGAAGCAGGAAACGCCGATCCTCGTGATCCTCGGCAATCCACCGTACAACGGCTACGCCGGCATGGCGGTGGACGAGGAACGGGAACTGTCGGAAGCCTACCGCTCGACGAAGCGGGTGCGCCGGCCCGAGGGTCAGGGGCTGAACGATCTCTACGTCCGCTTCTTCCGCATGGCGGAGAGGCGGATCGCGGAGAGGACCGGCCGCGGCGTGGTCTGCTTCATCTCCAACTACTCCTGGCTCGACGGGCTGTCGTTTACTGGGATGCGGGAACGCTATTTGGAAGCGTTCGACGCGATCCGGATCGACTGCCTGAATGGCGACAAGTACAAGACGGGCAAAGTTGCGCCGGACGGTTCCCCGGACCCGAGCATCTTCTCGACACCGGATGATCCTGTCGGCATTCAAGTTGGGACGGCCATCGCGACGATGGTGCGCAAAGCCGATCATGCGCACGCCGATGCGGTGGGCTTCCGGCATCTCTGGGGACAGGCCAAGCCTGCGGAACTGACCGCGACAGCGGAGGCGGAACCAGGCGCACTCTACGAAGGCATTGAACCGGTGCTGCCGCTTGGGCTGCCGTTCGTGAGAACGGCGGTCAGCAAGAGCTGGTTCGACTGGCCAGCGCTGCCCGACCTGTTCCCGAAGTCGTTTCCCGGTGTCAAGACCAGCCGCGACGGGTTTCTCGTCGATACCGACCTTGACCGTCTCAAAGCTCGCGTCGCCGATTACTTTGACGCTGCTTTGAGCCATGAAGAAATCGCGCGGCGCTATCCGAGCGTGATGAAGACCACGGCGCGGTTCGACGCCCGCAAGGTACGCGATGCACTGCTCGCACGAGGCGGGCCGGACGAGGCCGGTTTCATCCGCTTCGCCTACCGGCCGTTCGACAATCGCTGGCTCTATTGGGAAGCGGAAACAAAGCTGCTCGACGAAAAGCGCGCCGACTACCAGCCCCATGTGTTCGAGGGGAATCTGTGGCTGGTCTTGCAGAACAAGGCGCGACCCGATCTTTCGCCTCCACTCGTAATTTCAAACATTGGCGACCTCAACCAGATGAACAGCGGTGTGTACTGTGTCCCGCTATGGTTCGGCGAGGATGGTCTCGGACTCAACGGCGACGGAATGCAACGCCGTCCTAACTTGTCCGGTGCCGCCCAATCCTATCTCAAACATCTCAGCGCGAGCGTAAAGGATCTGTTTCATCATGTCTTCGCGGTGCTCCACGATTCCACCTACAACCAGGTCAACGCGGACGCCCTGCGGGCGGAGGGTCCGCGCGTCCCGCTTCCGGGCTGGCCGGATGGCGAGGCCGAAGGCGCGGCGGACGCACTTGCCCAATCGGCGGTGCGTGGCCGGGACCTCGCCCGGCTGCTCGACACGGGTATGCCCGCGCCGGGCGTCACCCAGGGCGCGTTGCGACCGGAAATCGCCGCCATCGCCGTTCCTGCCACTATCGACGGACGCAACATGACCGGCGATGACTTCACGCTGACGGCGGGATGGGGGCATTACGGATCGGGAGATGCCGTGATGCCGGGCCAGGGGCGGGTTGTCAAACGCGGCCTTACGTTGGAGGAGCGTGCTGCCTTGGGCGACACCGTCGCCACTCTCGGTGAGACTACCTTCGACATCCACCTGAACGGCAACGCCTTCTGGCGCAACGTCCCCGCCGCAGTCTGGACTTACCGGCTGGGCGGCTACCAGGTGCTCAAGAAATGGCTCTCTTACCGCGAACAAGACATCCTCGGACGAGCGCTCACACCTAAGGAAGTCCAGCACTTTACCGATACCGCACGGCGCATCGCTGCCATATCGGAAGCATCCGGGCGCGCCATATGGGGGTCCGAGTAGCAATGGAACGAAATCCTGGTGTTTTCCCGGATCATGGTGTTTCTGTGCGTCACAACTCTAGCGCCGTGGATGCTTCCCACGCCTCGCTTGGTCGTCCTCGGCGGTGAGCCGGGCAACCGCTTCGGTTCCCAGACACACGTAGCGCGAGAGCTCCCGATGAGAACGGCGGAGCGAAACTAGACCATAGAGCGGCGATTCGAAGCTGCTTGAGGGCGGAGTAAAAGTAGACCGTCCGAGTGGTCCAGCGAACATTCCTGTGGTGTTTGTGGGACACGAGAGGGATGTATCGCGTGGAGCTATACGCTCAAGTACGGCGCAGTGTCTTTGTCGAAGGTCTGAGTGAGCGCGAGGCCGCCAAACGGTTTGGCTTGGCGCGAGGGACGGTGCGCAAGATGTTGCGCTACGCCACTCCGCCGGGCTATCGGCGGCGCCAACCAGCGCGGAGGCCGAAGCTGGATCCCTTCACCGGAATCGTCGATCAGATCCTCATCGACGATCAGGAACGCCCTAAGAAACAGCGCCACACCGCGAAACGCATCTTCGACCGCTTGCGCGACGAGTACGATTTCACCGGCGGCTACACGATCGTCAAGGACTATGTTCGCGACAAGAAGCTGGGCGGGCAAGAGATGTTCGTGCCGCTGGTGCATCCGCCGGGCGATGCCCAGGCCGACTTCGGCGAAGCTTTGGTCGTCATTGACGGCGTGCAACGCAAGGCGCACTACTTGGTTGTCGATCTGCCGCATAGTGATGACGCTTTCGTAAAAGCTTTCCCGGCTGAGACGACGGAAGCCTTTTGCGAAGGGCACAACGCAGCGTTCCAGTACTTCGGTGGTGTGCCACGCAGCATCCTCTACGACAACACGACCTTGGCGGTGGCGAGGATTCTGGGCGATGGCAGGCGCAAGCGGACCAGGGTGTTCAGTGAACTGCAGTCGCACTATCTATTCGCCGATCGTTTCGGGCGGCCGGGCAAGGGCAACGACAAGGGAAAGGTGGAAGGGCTGGTCGGTTATGCCCGGCGTAACTTCATGCTGCCGGTCCCGAGGTTTCCAAGCTGGGAAGCGTTCAACGAGCAGCTCGAAGCGCAGTGCATTAAAAATCGTGAGCGGCGCTTGCGGCGGCACACCGAAACGATTGAGGAACGTTGCGAGCGTGACCGCCAAGCATTGTTGCCTCTGCCGCCCACGCCCTATGACGCCTGCGACAAACGCAGCACGCGGGTGACGTCGCTGTCATTGGTGCGCTATCGCGCCAACGACTACTCGGTGCCCACGCGCTACGGACATCGCCAGGTGTTGCTGAAAGGCTACGTCGATGAAATCGTGATCTGTTGTGGCAGTGAAGAGATCGCGCGCCACCGGCGCAGTTATGAACGCGAAGAGTTGATCTTCGATCCGCTGCACTACTTGGCGCTGCTGGAGCGCAAGACGAACGCGCTTGATCAAGCGGCCCCGTTGGCGGGCTGGGAGCTGCCCCAACAGTTCGCATACTTGAGACGTTTACTTGAGGCGCGGTTGGGCAAGGAGGGCAAGCGCGAGTACGTGCAGGTGTTGCGATTGCTGGAGGACTTTCGATTCGAGCACGTTGCCGCGGCGGTGCGCCAAGCCTGCGAGTTGGGAGCGATCGGCTTGGATGCTGTCAGGCACTTGGTGCTGTGCCGCATCGAGCAACGGCCGCCGCGCTTGGACCTGACGAAGTATCCGCACCTGCCCGCAGCCCAAGTGGAGCAAACCTCCGCGGCGGACTATCTGGCGCTGCTGGCACAAGGAGGGGGGTAATGGCGAGATCGAAACTTCTGCTCGAAGCGCATTTGAAAGCGTTGCGGCTGCCAACCTTTCTGCGTGAATACGACAAGCTGGCGCGGCAATGCGCCGCCGAGAGCTTGGACTCGAGGAGCTTCCTGCAACAACTCTGCGAGTTGGAACTGCTCGACCGTGAACAGCGGGCCACCGAGCGCCGCATCAAGGCCGCAAAGTTTCTCGTAACCAAGAGTCTGGACACTTTCAACTTCCCAGCCTTGCCGGCATTGAACAAGAAGCTGGTGCTAGAATTGGCGCGCTGTGAGTTCATCGACCGCCGCGAGAACGTGCTGGCGCTGGGTAATTCCGGCACGGGCAAGACGCACATCGGCTTGGCGCTGGGACTGGCGGCTTGCCAGCGCGGCTATCGAACACGTTTCACAACAGCGGCGGCACTGGTCAATGAGCTGCTCGAAGCTCGAGATGAACGGCGCTTGCTGAGATGTCAAAAGCAGTTGGCCAAGCAGGATCTGCTGATCGTCGATGAACTGGGCTACGTGCCGTTATCGAAGACCAGAGCGGAGTTATTGTTCGAAGTGTTTTCCCAGCGCTACGAACAGGGCTCGACACTGGTCACCTCGAACCTGCCGTTTAACGAATGGACCGAGATCTTCGGCTCCGAGCGGCTGACCGGCGCCTTGCTGGATCGCCTCACGCACCACGTTCATATTCTGGAGATGAACGGCGAAAGCTTCCGCCTGATCCAGAGCAAGAAGAAGCGGGCTCATTCTTCGGGCTGACCCACCAGCCGCTCGCACGGTTTTCGTGAGACGGCTTTCCCTGCGCCTGGGCCGCCCTAAAGGGCGACCGCAGGCTCCGTTCCAGCCGTCCCACGAAAACCGCTACCCCTTCACCAACTGGTCTACTTTTGCTCCGCCGAAGTGGTCTAAATTTACTCCGCCCTTGACAACGCAGGGCGCTGAGGATTTCGTCAAGTCGATGAAAGCAGGCGGGTTGGGCGGGCCTGGGGGAAGCTCCTGCTCTACTATACGTTAGGGAGCGATCCGGCATTATGGCCTGCCCGGGAGCGGCGGGAGGAGGAGTATATAATGCATGATAAGGGTATTTATCATTCATATTGTCAGCAGGTCCTCATGCCCAACTACCCGACACTGATTCCCAAGACCTCAACCCCAACACCGGAAACTCTCCCGGGCGGCGGTATCCAGCTCCCCGCCCTGTTCTCTCCCGACTCGGCCACCGCCCAGCGCGTCCTCGAGTTCTTCACCGCCAACATCAGGAACCCTCACACCCGCAAGGCCTACGCCACCGCCGTCCGCGGCTTCGCCGCTTGGACGGACACCATCGGCATCGCCCATCTCCGCTACATCAAGCCACTCCATGTCGCCGCCTATATCGAGCAGTTGCAGAGCCGCCTGTCGGCTCCTTCGGTCAAACTCCAGCTGGCCGCGATCCGCATGCTCTTCGACTGGCTTGTGGTGGGCCAGATCGTCCCCACCAACCCGGCCAGCGCCGTGCGCGGGCCGAAGCATTCGCTCAAGAAGGGCAAGACGCCCGCGCTGACAGCTGAAGAAGCCCGCGACCTGCTTGATTCGATCGCCACGCGCTCCCCGGTGGGCCTGCGCGACCGGGCGCTGATCGCCTTGATGATCTATACCTTCGCGCGCGTGGGCGCGGTGCTCAAAATGCGCCTCGAGGACGTATTCACGCAAGGCCGCCACACCTGGGTGAGGCTCCACGAGAAAGGCGGCAAGCATCACCAGATGCCCTGTCACCACAAACTCGAGTCCTATCTGCAGCAGTACATCGAAGCTCTCGAGGCAACAGCGCTCGAGGCCGGCTCTCCGCTCGACTCCAAGGCCTGGACCTTCCCTACGGCCGCAGGACGCTCCGGCCGTCTCAGCAACCGCCCGATGGGCCAGGCCGACGTGTACCGCATGATCCGCCGCCGCGCCCTCGACGCGGGCATCGAGACGAAAATAGGCTGCCACAGCTTCCGCGCCACCGGCATCACGGAGTATTTGCGGAACGGGGGCAAACTCGAAGTGGCGCAGCAGATGGCCAACCACGAATCCGCCCGCACCACCGGGCTCTACGACAGACGCAACGACCAGGTCTCGCTCGACGAGGTCGAGCGGATTCTGATTTGAAGAGCAACCGCTGGTGGCCGCGTCAGCACTTCTCCGGTGCCTTTACGGTTGGGTCCCCCAAGCCAAGCTTCGCGGCAGCGGACCGATTAAGCGGCGTCATCAGGCGATATCCCACTGAGCGCGGACACTAATACCAGACTTCCCCACCCCAACAGACTTTTAGACTTCCGACACTCCGAAACTTCAGAATTTCAGACTTCTGATATAATCATCTCCGTGGTCATCACCGTGGCGAGCTATAAAGGCGGTGTCGGCAAGTCTACTACCGCCGTCCACCTCGCCGCCTACCTGCAACAGCAAGCCCCTACGGTACTCATTGACGGTGACCCCAACCGCTCGGTCTGCGGCTGGGCCTTAAACGGCAACCTTCCCTTTAATGTCATTCATCTGCACCAAGCCGCCCGCTTGGCACGCAACTACGAGCACGCGATCATCGACACCAATGCTCGTCCCGAGCCCGAGGAAATCTCCGAGCTTGTCCAGGGTTGCGACCTACTCATCATCCCGACGACCCCGGACGCCTTAAGCCTACAGGCTCTCCAGATGACTACCAATGCCATCGAGAAGGCCAAAGGGAACAACTATAAAGTGCTGTTGACCATCATTCCGCCGAAGCCCAACCGCGACGGCGAGGAAATACGCAACGAACTTGCGGGGCGGGGAATTCCCCTGTTTGCGACTGGCATTCGGCGCTTCATCGCCTATCAAAAGGCAGCGCTTGCCGGCGTTCCCGTCTACGATGCCCATGACCGCCGATCTCAAGACGCTTGGCGAGATTACCTCAACCTCGGAAAGGAGATTTCCCCTTGAGTACCCGCTTCGGAAAGGTCCTGGAGAACCTCGGCAAGCTCCCGCACTCTACTGAGCAAGCCAAGAAGCCGCGGCAACGTCGCGCGGCCTCTGCTTCTCCCGGCAAGGCCCCTCGCAAGCTCGGTCGTCCGCCCGGCAAGAAGAGCGACCCCGATTACGCCCAGGTGACCGTCTACCTGCGCAAAGATAATCACCTTGCTGCCAAGAAGCGGCTCCTCGACGACGGCAAGGAGTTCAGCGAACTTGTCGACGAGCTAGTTACAGCTTGGCTTGAGAAGTCTGAAAGCCCAAAAGTCTGAAACCTCGAAAGCCTGAAATTCTACTTGCCGCCATGGCCCTCCAACCCAAAATCCCGACCCAACAAGGTCATGCGCATCGGAAAGCCCTTCAAATCCAGACTCCGGCTTTCAAGACACTTTTGAGCGGTTGCCATTAAAGGGAACTACGGCGGGCAGGGGTCTACGTCTGCACTTTATGTGGTACACTCCACACTGGATTGGCACTGCCGGGGCGGGATGGTAGAGAAGCCACAGAAAACCCCGTTGATCTTCTACCGCACGGCAGGTGGCCGCGAACCCGTTAGCGAGTGGCTGAAAGGGCTGAATGAGAAGGAGAGACAAGCAATAGGGAAGGATCTGATGCGGGCACAATGGCGTTGGCCGGTGGGGATGCCGCTGTGTCGCCCGTTGGGCAACGGTCTCTGGGAAATCCGTTCGGACCTGCCGACGAGCCAGACAGCTCGGGTGCTGCTTTGCTTCTACCGCGAACACCTCGTGGCGTTGCACGGGTTTATCAAGAAAACACGGGCCGCGCCGGAAGCGGATCTGGCAATGGCACGCAAGCGCCAGAAGGAGTTGAAACAATGAGCAAGAAGCACATGGGATCGAGCCTCGATGAGTTTCTCAAGGAAGAAGGCGGCTTCGATGAAGCACAAGCGCAGGCGATCAAAGAGGTCGTCGCATGGCAGCTTGCCGCCGCCATGAAGAAAAAGAATCTCTCCAAGAGCAAAGTGGCCGCGCTACTCAAGACCAGCCGCTCCCAGGTAGACCGGCTGCTCGATCCGAACAACGATATCACGCTCTCTAGCCTGCAACGGGCGGCGGCAATCGTCGGGCGGCGGGTGACTATCGAACTGGTGTAGGGCGGAAAACATGGACCAGAAAACGCCCTCTTTTGTCTGGGGAACATGGGAGAATACGGCCATGCAGCGCAAACAACGAGACTGCGACGGCTTGGTTCCCGTCGGGGAAGCCTTGGCCGGTCTGGGCGGCGCTGTGAAGTCCTTCCGCAAAGCCTCGCCCCAGGCGAGGCACCACTTTACCCGCTTCGATCAGGTGAACCAGTTGGTTGGGGCCAGCGAAGCGGACGCTGATCTCGGCTTCATGGCGCGGATGATGGCGCTGTGCAGCGCCCCGCAGCAACCCCGGCAACCGGGCGCAGTACATCCGCCGCAACGGCCCGTACACCTTAGTTATGTCCGCCACCTCGATTAGTAAACTACCGTTCGGCAACTTGCCGCGCCTCTTGATGGCCTGGGTGTGCACCGAAGCGGTGCGGACGCAAAAGCGCGAGCTCGTACTGGGAGCCTCGCTCTCGGAGTTCATGCGAAAACTCGGAATCAACAGCACCAGCGGCGGCGCTCGAGGGGAGCAAACCCGGCTCCGCAATCAGATGCGGCGGCTCTTCCGTTGCACGGTCTCGCTGGCCTACGAGGATGAGCGCGGGGATGCCAGCGTCACTGCGTTGATCGCCGACCGCACCGAGTTCTGGTGGAACCCCAAACGCCCCGACGAGCGTACGTTGTGGAAGAGCAAGATCGAACTGAGCGAGAAGTTGATGCCCCTCTCTCAAGTTGGCTAATGAGCATACTACCACTACTGGTACAAGACTTCGGCCTCGTCAGTGCCGGTCCGAACAGGTCGTTCTGAACATACTGACCACAGGAAACCTCATGACCACACATTCGAATACACGATCGTCGTCGGCACTGGCCCTCTGGCTGGCCGCTGCGGTCCTGACACTGACTGGCGTCGCGCCCTCCCATGCACAGCAGCCCGCCGGGAACGCGCGGGCGTTCATTAGCATCAACGGAGGACTGCAGGCACTGACCGGCAGCTTCTCCGAAAGCGTCGACTTTCCGGAATCGGGAGGCGTGTATCGCGAGGTCCTGTCAGCGGCTGCAGCCCAGGAGCAGGCCCGCTTCGAGAGCGACTACCGCTACAGGACCGGGCCGCTTTTTGATGTGAGCGGCGGCGTGCGCATCTCGCCGTACTTCGCGCTCGGTGCCGGCATATCGTGGTTCAACACCGAGGAAACGGCCAGCGTATCGGCGCAGCTGCCGCACCCGCTCTACTTCAACCGCAACCGCTCAATCTCGGGCGTTTCGTCGCCTCTCACCCGCAGCGAGATGGCCGTCCACCTGCAGGCGCACGTGGTGGTGCCGGTCACGAACTCGCTCACGGTAATGGGCTTTGCCGGACCCACGTTCTTCAACGTGGAGCAGCAACTTGTCACCGACGTGAATTTCGTCCACACATACCCCTTCGACACGGCTACGTTCTCCAGTGCGGTCGCCAGCCGGGAATCCGCCTCGGCTATCGGATTCAACGTGGGAGCCGACGTCACCTATTACTTCACTGACCACGTCGGTATCGGCTGGTTCACCCGTTACAGCCGGGCGACGTTGAAACTTCCGTCCGCGGGCAACGGAACACTCGACATCAAGCCCGGTGGGCTGCATGCGGCAGGGGGCCTGCGCTTGCGGTTCTGAATGCGCCTCCACACAGCGAACCGGCAAACTCGTTAGCCTGACCCCAAGGAGATCGACACATAATGAGAATCGCTCCACGAATCGTTATCGCTCTGGCCCTCATCGGGATCGCACTCATGGCAACGGGGCACGACGCTACGGCCCAGGAACTCGATGTCGTTTCCATCGCAGCAGGACAAGCTCTAGGCCTCGACGCGTTGCGACGGTGGGACGCGACGGTCTACGGCATGGAGCGCACCGGTGAACTCGTCGTCATGTCGCGCCGGAGCGACGCCTCCCTGGAAAGCCGCACCCACGAGTATCTCGCGCAGTACCATGCGGGCATTCCCGTGCACGGCGGGGGCGTCTCCCGGCAGCTCGACGGTAGCGGCGTCACCGTGTCGCTGTTCGGTACCTTGCACCAGGGGATCGCCGTGGATACGACGCCAGCGCTGTCCGGGGCCGAGGTTGCCGCGCTTCTCGAAGTGATGCACGGCGGAGAGTTCGTCGCCGACCGGCAGCCTCCGCTGAGTATACTGCCGCGGCCTGACGGCTCGTACGTCCTGGCCTATCAAGTCGCCATGAGTGACGGATACTTCTATTTCGCCGGCACCGCCAACGGCAAACTCCTGCACCGCGTCCATGCGCTCAAGTCGCAGTCGGCGGTCGGGGCCGGCGCAGACTCCACGGGTATGCGGAGGAAGCTGAGCACGACGCAGGGGGACGCCGGCTTCGGAGCATACGACCGGATGCGGCCGGGGGAACTCGTCACTCTCGACGCCCGGTTCAACCTCCTGCGTGCCTTTCGTCTGATCTTAGGTTATCTCTTCCAGTTGCCGCCCGGGGAACCGGTCTGGACATCGGACGACATCGCGGTTGACGCCGATAACAACTGGGACGACCCGGCTGTGGTTGGCGCCCATGTCTACAGCGGCTGGACGTACGATTATTTCTTCGGCAGACACGGTTGGGAAGGCATCGATGGCGCGAACGGACGCACGATCACCATGGTCAATATTGACGAGGATAATGCCTTCTTTGCTCCCCCGCCGTTTGGCCCGGAAGGCAGAGGCATATTCGGTTTCGGTCGGGCTATCGACGAAACGAGCGAGGACCCGTTGACGGTGCTCGATATCGTTGGCCACGAGTTAATGCACGGTGTGACGCACTTCTCCGTGAGCAATCGCACCGGAAGCCCCTTTGGTCTCTCCAACCCCTTCCCCCTGGACGCGCGACTCGGTCCAGAAAGCTTCACCGACGTCGACGGTGAAACCTACACGTGCGCCACCGCACGGTTCCCCGGCTTGGTCGAGACAATGGAGGGGCTGGAAGAAGGTCTGGTCCCGGCCTGGTGTGTCGACGGACGGTTCCTCCTCGCCTACTCGGGAGACGGCGCCATCCACGAAGCCTACTCCGACATCTTCGGCGAATCCCTCGAATTCTTCTATGAAAGTCAAGGCACCACGGCCGACTATCTCGTGGGCGGCGAAACGAAGCGCGGACCCATTCGCTCCCTGAGCGACCCCAAGTCGCTCCGTGACGGCTTTTATCCGGATGTCTACCGCGACCGCTACGAGTTCGCCCTCACTCTGGACAAAGACGAGAACTGGGACTACTCCGGGTTCGTATTCGTCGATGGTCAGTACATCTACTCTACCGAAGAGTTCGGATATGGTGCCCACCATTGGAATTCGCTGATCCTAAGCCATGTGTACTATCTAGCCGTCGAGGGCGGCACGCATCGCACCAGCGGCATGACGGTCGAAGGCATCGGGGGAGCCAACCGGGAAGAGATGGAGCGGATTTTCTTCCATGCGATGAGAGACCTGATGCCTGCTGCGGCGTCGTTGCCGATCGCCGCGGCGGTCCTCCGCCAGGCAGCAGTTGATCTCGCTCCGGGCGGCGAGGCGGAACGAGCGCTTGACCAGGCGCTACATGCCGTCGGTCTGCCCCCGGACACGGAGGGCCTCCAGGAGTAACGCGCCCGTTCCGGATGCGACCGGTTGCTGTGTTGGGACCGGCCGGTTACCGGCGGCTAGCCTCAACACATCTTCAATTCCCACAGGGATTTCATCGACGTGTATCAGGTGGAGGGTGGCATTACTCTCCTGGGCTAGTCGGAGCCCGGTCTTGACGGCTGCAGAAGAAGCCTCGCAGTCAAGCCCAAAAGCGTACCATCACGATTTCAATTTTCGTCGGGGGAATGGAAATTTCAATTAACTAATGAGGTAGGTGGCCACGACGTGCCAGTACACGTCCACGGCGGCGGCGAGCTGCTCTTCGCTCTTGCCATCGTGCCCCAGGCTCTTCGCGCACACGACGTGCGCGACGGCCTCGATGTTGTCGGTCGAACCGGCCATGACCGACAACTAACACCCTGCCCACGCATTTCGCAACTCCACCGCCCGTGAGGGGCGAAGTTCGCGGCGCCGGAGCGAGTTCCCCGCGCCTGAGGGCCTTCAGGATATTCATATCGAGCGGCACGGGATGGCTGACGATCTCCTGGAAGAACTTATCGCCCAGCTCGATCCTGCTCTCCCACAGCGCGCGCTCATGGGGCCGGTTCGGGTTCCACCAGAACTCCGTGCGGCTGGCCAGCGGCGAGTTGACGCTGGCCGAGATCCGCTCATTTTCGTACGTCAGCTGGATATGAGCGTTGAAGAGCCGCTTAATCTGGTTGCGCAGCCGCGTTCGCCCGCCGCTGGTGCCTCCACCGACGGGGACCAAGTCCAGCTTGCGCATGAACTCGGAGAGCGAGGCCCCCAGGAACAGCTCGCGGCTTTGGGTGCGCACCGCTTCGGTCGACACCCAGGCCAGCAACAGGCGGGGGAGATTGCCGAAGGGCAGGCCGGTTTTACCCACGGCGGTCATGATCAGGGTGTAGGCGCCGTTGACCCTATTGTACTGCAGCCGGCGGCCGGGGTTGGTTCGGGGCAGGCTGCAGGAGATTGTCCCGAATCTAGTTGAAGGTGGAAGGGCGGCGGTTCTCAAGCCCGGTTCTCTGAGAGAATCGAGCAAACCTTTCACCACAAAGGAGAACCGCCGTGAAGAAACGATATCACATTCTGGATTCCGCGAAGCAACAGCCAGTCAGCCCCAACGACCTCACCCGCCTGCTCAGCCAAAACTCCCAACTCATGCTGCCCTTGGTTGAACTGGTCGAGCAGTGCCGCGGAGCCGTCGACGAGGTTATCGACGTCACCGGCCGCGCCGCCATTCAAGCCGTGCTGGAACTGTCGGCGCAGCAAGTTACCGGTGGAAAACTTTCCCAGCCCGGCAAGAAGCGCCGCGGCGATGTGGTCCGCTGGGGCCGCCAGCCCGGTCGCGTCAAGCTCAGCAACCGCAAACTGCGCGTCAGCAAACCCAGACTGCGCAAACGCTCCGGCGGCGAGGTCAAAGTGCCCGCTTACGAAGCGATGCAGGACGACGAACGCCTCGGCGCGCGCATGCTCGACATTCTGATGAAGGGCGTCTCGACGCGCAACTATGCCGGGGTGATTGGCGCAATGGCCGGCACGGCCGGGGTGTCGAAATCCGCCGTCAGCCGGGAGGCAGTCGAGGCCGCCGAAAAGAGCATCGACGAAGTGCTCACGCGGCGCCTGGATGAGTTGGATCTGCTGGTGATCTACGTGGACGGTTTGATCTTCGCAGATCATGTAGTGCTTGCAGCGGTGGGCGTAGACCGTCAGGGCAACAAACATGTGCTGGGATTGCAGCACGCCGCCACTGAGAGCACAGCCGCCGCCGAAGACTTGCTGAGGGGCATGGTCGAGCGGGGAGTATCGACGGAGAAAAACAGGCTCTTCGTGCTCGATGGATCGAAGGCCCTGCGGGCGGCGGTGCGGCGGGTCTTCGGCAAAGTTCCGGTGCAGCGCTGCCGTGCTCACAAGCTGCGCAATGTCGTCGAGCGGCTGCCTAAGGCCGAGCGCGATCAGGCCAAAGCGGCGATCCGGGCCGCCTGGCGGCTGGGAGCCCAAGATGGACAAGCGCGGCTGGAGAAGCTAGCCCAGTGGTACGAGGGTGACTGGCCCGAGGCGGCGGTGAGTTTGCGCGAAGGCATGGAGGAGTGTTTCACCATCAACCGCCTGGGTGCGCCGCCGTCGCTGCATCGCTGCCTGGCGACGACGAACATCGTCGAGTCTCCTAACGCCGGGGTGCGGCGGAGAACGCGGCGAGTGACCCGCTGGAAGGACGCGGCCATGGTGTGTCGCTGGGCCACGGCTGCATTCCTCGATACCGAGAAAAGCTTCCGCAAGATCATGGGTTACAAGGATCTGTGGATGCTCGACGCCATCCTCAATCCGGCCAAGGCCACAGCAGCAAAGGCTGCCTAGTACAATGCTCTTTTACGCTCTTTTACGCCGCCGCCCTACAAACCCTCAACTACGATTGGGACACTCTCGGCTGCAGAGCATCATCAGCCGCGCCATGAAGCCCCGGTCCGGTGAGGCCAGGGCGGCTCTCGCGAGCCGGTCCACCTGATCGAAGCGGGTGAAGTGGCGCCGCGCCCGGGGCGAGGATCCGCGGAGCGCTCTCACGAGCCCCTCCCGGGCGGGGAAGGCTCCCCCGGGGGTGGCCATACAGGCTGGATGAGCCAGCGGTTCTCGGCTGCTTCGTAGCCTTTGACGAAAACCGCTTCTTCGGCGAATCGCCGCCCCTCGTGGCGCGTCATGTGAATTACCATGGCGATACCGTCCACCACGCCTCTACAGGTGACTTCCCACGGAAGCGACCCGCCGCCCTGCATGGCACAACTGGCGATCCGGGATAGGGCGCTCTCGGCGTTGTTGGCGTGTACGGTCGTCAGTGATCCGCCGTGGCCGGTGTTGAGGGCTTGCAGCAGGTCCGCCGCCTCTCCGCCGCGAACCTCGCCCACGACGATGTGATCCGGGCGGTGACGTA
The DNA here is from genome assembly GCA_965238045.1 of Bryobacterales bacterium. GTDB lineage: Bacteria > Acidobacteriota > Terriglobia > Bryobacterales > UBA6623 > CBDEGU01. Next base: position 25,781 of record CBDEGU010000012.1, read on the forward strand.
GCGCGTGGCGGACTAAATCGCGGATCGTAACCGCTCCTTCCTGCAAACCGCGAGCCTCGAAGCGGACGCAATTGGACCGCTCGATGCGAAGCTCCAAGGTGTCCTCGATGGCAACTATCCGCTCGTCATCGGGCAGTAGTTCGATGAGCGCATTGAGCAACGTGGTCTTGCCCGATCCGGTGCCGCCTGAAACCAGGATGTTGCGCCGGGAGCGCAACACCCGCTCGGCTTCGGCCCGCACGTTTTCGGGGAGTGCGCCTTGCTTGACGAGATCATCCGCCGAGAACGCCCGCTTGCCGAAACGGCGGACGGTGATAGCGACTTGAGGACTGGCGGGCGGAACGCAGATAGCAACCCGCGATCCGTCATCGAGCCGGGCATCGACAATGGGAGAGGTTGACGGGTCCAGTCCCAAGGGACGGGCGATATGGATAGCGGCTCGTAACAGCGCCGCTTCGTCCAGGTCCGGCGCGGCGTGTGCGGTCAGCCGTCCGGCCCGCTCGACCCATACATTACCGGGGCCGTTAATCATGATCTCGCTCACTTCGGAATCTTCCAGGGCGCTTTCCAAACCCGGTAGAAACGGTTTGAGGTGTTCCAGTCCGCTCGCGGCGCTCATATTTGGCCCGCCTCCTTCGCTCTCCAATAGGAGTGTTCGGCTGGTAGATAGTGCGGTTTCAGGTAAACGCGGCGCGGCTCAAGCGACTGCGCCCCGTCATAGGGCAGACAGATTGCTTGACAGTTCGAGAGCAAGGCGAAGTCTCGCGGGTGAAACACGGCCTCGCGTTGCTCCCGGAATGATTTGGTCGCGCCCATGCTCCCGCCTCCGCCTCCGGCCCGGCCTGAGAGCGGGGAGACTTCCGAGCGCTTGGAGGTCTCGCTGATGGTGTAGGATTCCTTGATCTTCGCAACCTGGCCGCACAACTCCGACGCAATCTTGGCGGATGCGTCATCACTCAGCGATAGGAAGATACGAGTACGGAGCGTCTGCAACAGCGAGCGCCACGCTTCCGAGCTTCCCAAGACGGCCCGCAACGAGGAAATAGATTGTGTGGCGACAATCGGGATGCAGCGGCATTGCCGGGTCAGCGCAAAGGATTTTTCATCGCCCGATGGGTCGTCCTCGCCCACCGAAGCGAAGGCTTGATATTCGTCACAGATAAAGACGGCGGGCCGGAAGTAGCGGCCTGGCGACCGCTTCATCTTGGCCGGTCGCATGAGAAGCGCCTGTAGCCAAGCGTTCTTGAGCATCACGCCCACGGCGCGGGCCAGCGCCGGGTTGATACCAGCGGGCATATTCAAGGCCAGCACCTTGCCCTGCTCGATCAATTCAAAGAGCGGCGGTAGGTGCTGCGAGATCGGGGCCGTCCCTGCGGTAGCCGGGGGAATGGAGGTAGCGGCTTGGTTGCTCTCGGCTGCGGGGTCCGGCGTCTTGTCGTCCGGCTCCGGCTCCGCCGCCTCCTTCGCGTCCTTCTCCGCCTTGATCCGCCGCAGTTGGGCTTGCAGGATAATGGCTTCGGGATCGTCAGGGATATGCGGCGCGGCGGGACAAAACACCTTGGCCACGTCCGGCATATCGAACATGGCAAGGAACACCGAAACCCCCTCCACAATCGAGGACTTGATCTTGTTGTCTAGGGTTTGCCAGTCGTGGACAAACCAGCGCTTGACGGCCTCCACGCGCTCTCTTGTGTCTTCGCCGGGTCCGGGTTCCCAAACGATCCGATAGTCAATCTTGAGCTTGTCAAGTTTCTTTTTCATCGGGCGCGTGTAGACGGCTTGCAGTTTCTTCGCCTCCGGTGCGTTGGTCCAGTTCCATTCGGCAAGGTTTATGAGTTGGGCTTCGTAGGTGCTCCGCGCCACGAAAACCGTCCCTGTATTCAGGTCATCACTCAGCTTCTCGGCTTCCTCGATCTTGGCCGCAAAAAGCTCCGGGTCGATGGCACAGCGGTAGACCTGTTGCAACGTCACCCAGCGCTCCGGGAAAACCCGGTGAAGCTCGATGATCCAGCGCACCAGATTGGTATAGGCTTGCTGCCAGAAGGGTTCCTTGCCCTTGCCGAATAGCTGATTGAGAAGGCTCGAAACGGTGTAGGCCAGCGAGTAGGAATCGAGCCACCAGGCCGAGAGCGGATTCCATTGAGCGCGGGCGTCCATGCCAAGCTCGATGTAGTCTTGTCCACGGCCCGCCTCGACCAGGATTTGGCGGATGTCGTGACAGAAGTCTCCCTTGACTTCAAGCACCAGTGCCGCCGCCCGCATCTGCGGATTGGCCGCTTGCCAGCCGAGAAGCTGCCGGGCAAACGGGTTCATGCAAGCCGATGTTTTCCCTGATCCCACGGCTCCGAAAATCGCCACGCCGGTATACAGTCCACGCTCCGGGATGGTGAGCCACGAGGGACTGAAAATCTCCCGCGCCTCGACCGGGTGATGGACCTCCCCGATGACGATGGCCGGGGCCTTTTGTTTGGGATCAAGCGGCCACGGCGGGAGCTTGGCGAAGGGTGCGAAGTCGCGCCGCCGCCCCTCCAACCAGACCTTCCAAACGGTGACGGCAATAAGCCCGGACAGCATAACGGCAACGAAGGGCGAAACGTAGTACCACAGCACCAGCCAATCGAAGAAATTGGGGGTGTGGTAGTTCACCAAAGCAAGCCAGGGGTTTTCATCAAGCGACGGGAAGGGACGCCGTACAAAGCTCCACACGGCATACCACAGACCGGCGAAAAAAAAGAGCACCAGAGCCGGAAGCGCTACAACGAATTGCCCGGCGCGAAACACGGCCCAACCCAACAGCACCAAACCTTGAAACACGCGCCACCCGGCCCAGCCCAACAGCACCAAACCTTGAACCAACCCCCAGCCCGCGACGGCGAAAACCCGGATCGGGTTTTTCCAGTTCATGGGGCCAGCGAGCCGGTGCCAAAGCTCTTGTAAATATGGGACCAACTCGCGCCATTTCATAGGTCCGTCTCCGTGTTTTCAGCCTTCCCGCAGGGATCAATGAGGACGAGAGCGACCCCCCATGGGGCCGGATAGAAGCGTGTCCCACAGCGCGTCTATTCAAGGTCACATGCCCCCCCGGTTTTGGGGGGGGGCGCTCTCGTCCCAGCCTTTCTCCCGCGTCCGAAGCGCGAGGGCCGTTTCAAAGTGGCTAACCACAGCAAAATGAGGCACATAGGGGAAAGCGGCTGCGCCATATCTTGAGCCGAAATTTTGTCCCCCCCCCCCCCTCTAACCCTGGGGCAAAAACCATGCGGTCTTTTGGGACAACAAAATTCGCCGATTTTCCCTCTCTCTCAGCCGATTTCATCCGGGTCCGCAAAGCGGACGGCCCGCCATGTCGAATAGTCGTCAATCGAGACTCCTTCCGTGACCTTGGCTTCGGGGCGGCGTTGGAGTTCCACAGACCGTCTCCCGGCTTCCGCGAATCCTCCGTACCGGGCTAGAAATTCCTCGTCCTCCCCGCGCATCGCCTCGTGAATCGCCTTGATCTCCTGCTTCGCCGTCAGCCCTTCAGCGGGTGTCCCTGGGTCCGCCCGCCGCCGCCCATGCTTCAAGCACTCGCGCCGTCCGATCCACGGTGGCATTTTCAACCCCAATACCGATCACCCGAACCTGCCGCCCCTTCTTGCGGAGCGCATCCCAAAGCGGCCCATGCGCGGCTCCCCACGAGTGGAGTTCGGTATCCGTCTGGTGGCCCGGATTGACGTAGGCAAAGGTGACGGTTTCAGGGTCCACGGCAAGGGGTAGTTTGAGCGCAAAGTAGCGCTTCTTCATGCCCGGATGTTCCAGAACAAAATCGAGGGACAAAAGCCGTCGCATGACAACCGGCTTGCTGGCCTTTCGCCGGTGGCGGATGTTCTCGACGCCCAGCGCCCGGTAGATCGCGTTACTCGATATCCGGCACGTTTTCCCTCCCCCATTGAGTAGCGGCCACTCGCCCTCGACCGCCGCCTTGCGATCAATCAACACCTTCACAAAACGGTGCGCCTGTTTCCGGTAGGTATTGAAGTAATGACAGAACTGCGACCGCGTGAAGACGCCGCTGTGAAGGCACACGAGCGCGATCCATTCCGCGTCCTGGCCGGTCCAGCCGAGCGGTTCCAGCTTGCGATCTCTTCCCCGCAAGTGCTCGATCATCTATTGATCTCCGGTGACGGTGGCCCGGTCGCCTTGCAAGTAGGTGATGACGATTCCCATGGGGTTGAACACGATCAACTCCGGGGGGATGTGTTGGAGGAACTGGAATTGAAGGGAGAGTGTCCAGCGCGCGCGGCCCCGGCCGGTCGAGGCGACGTCGGTCTCGCGTGTCTGAGACCGTGCGTGACGCCCGGCGCCCGCACGTCGGACATCACCGATCACGACCCCTCCAGCGCCTGCTCACCGACTGGTGGTCCAGCGCCGCCGGGTGCGGTCGGCCGGCGCGGCCCCGCGGCGGCAGTCGCTCGCCTGGGTGGTGGCGTGGCGGGCGAGCCGCCGTGTCCGGTGTTGAGGGCTTGCAACAGGTCGGCCGCTTCGGTGCCGCGCACTTCGCCGACGACGATGTGATCGGGCCGGTGCCGCAAGGCGCGTCGCACGAGGTCGCGGATCGTGAGGGCTCCCTGCTGTAACCGGCGCGCCTCGAACCGGACGCGGTTCGGGGAGTCGATGCGGAGCTCCAAGGTGTCCTCGATGGCGACGATCCGCTGGTCGTCGGGGATGAGGGCAATGAGCACGTTGAGCAGCGTCGTGTTGCCGCTCGCGGTGTCGCCGCTGACGAGGATATTGCGGCGGGTGTGCAACACCCGCTGGGCTTCGTCACGGATGTGCGCGGGCAGCGCGCCTTGTGCGAGCAGCTGTGCCGCCGAAAAGGATCGTGTGCCGAAGCGCCGCACGGTGATGGCCACGTGCGGGCTGGCGGGGGGCACACAGATGGCCACGCGCGACCCGTCGCCCAACCGGGCGTCGAGGATCGGCCGCGGGAAACGCGCTGGGCCACGTCCAGGCGCACGCGACACTGACGCTGCCGACGACCAGGAACGCGCGGATGAGTCGCTCAAGCATCGCGCCGCTCGTCGCTGCCCGTCTCTTCCCAGACGTCTTGAGCCGCAGCCGAGGGGCGCTGTCACCCGCAGGGCCGTAGCGCAGCGTAGGAGCCGCGCCAGCGGCTTGACTCGCCCCTTGGCGGAGGCTATTCGGGGGTTTGGGTTGGGTTTTGTTGTCGTCCCGGTTCCCCCGTTCCGCTGCGGTATGACTTAAGTATTGTGTTTTCAGTTCTTTATCTATAAGGAAGGTTTTGGTTTTGCCTTTTGCGGGGGCGTCAGCGCTCCGCTTTCGGTGGTTTCTCTTTTGTTTTCAGTGAGTTATCCACAGCCGTAGCCGCTCCTACTACTTGTTCTTTAACTACTTGTTCTTTAACTACTTGTTCTTTAACTACTTGTATGGGTCTCCCGAATAGGCGAAGAATTGAGGGGGGGGTCTCCCGAATAGGCGAAGAAGCAGCGCTAGGGGGTCTCCCGAATAGGCGTGGAAAACTCCCCCGCATCACTGGCACCTGTGGATGAACCTCGTGGCGGCGGTCGAGCAGGACGCCGTAAGAAGCCCCAGGAACGACTTTTAGCGGTGGGGCCGTCAGGGGCGAGCCTTGCGGTTCTAGCTTGCTAGTTGACGCTGATCCACTGGGGCGATGGCCGGGGTCGAAGGATGCAGGATCAGGACGCCCGGAGCCGTGGTGTAGTTCAGGCCCGGCCAGGCCATCTTGATCTTCTTCAACTCGCGCAGCACCTTGATGCGGAAGTTTTGAACGGTTTTCTTGTCGTGGGCGTTGTCCGGGTGTGCTCCGAACTGGCGGTACACCTGCCTCCAGGAGAGCCGTAGCGGAGCGCGGAGGGCAAAGGTGCGGTAGACCAACCACAGGTAGAGATCGAGACCCAACGTAGAGCGTTTGATCGCCGTCAGGGTGTTTATGTCAATCGGCACGGGATGGCGGATGATCTCTTGGAATAACTTCTCACTGAGTTCGATCTTGCTCTCCCATAGTCCCGCCTGATCGGGCCGGTTCGGGGTCCACCAGAGTTCGGTGCGGTCGGCGATCAGCGAGTTCACGGTGGCTCGCCCGTTCTCATCCTCATAGATCAGCGAGACGGTGCAACCAAAGAGCCGGTTCATCTGGTTGCGGAGCCGAGTTTGAACGCCCCCCCGCCCGCCGCTACTGCTGTAGACCCCCAGCGCCCGCATGAACTCGGAAAGCGAGCGCCCTAGAACCAGCTCGCGGCTTTGGGTCCGTACCGCTTCGGTCGAGACCCAAGCCAACAACAAACGGGGGAAGTTGCCAAAGGGGAGCTTGTTTCCGCCGCCGGCGACCATGTAGAGCGTGAAGGGGCCGTTCTGTCGCTTGTATTGAAGGCGGTTGCCGGGGTTGGTGCGGGGCAGGGAGCACAGCGGCCATCATCCGCGCCATGAAACCGAGATCCGGGTCCGCTTCGCTGGCCCCGACCAACTGGTTTACCTGATCGGCGAGGGTGAAGCCCCGCCGCGCCGGTGGTGGGGTTTTGCGGAGCGCTTGGACCGGGCCGGGCAGATCGGCGATGACTTCAGCAACGGGAACCAACTCGTCGCGTTGACGCTGCATGGCTTTTAGTCTCCCATGTTGGCGCTGTTGCATGATTCAACTGCGGCGCGAGTGGGGGCGCTTTTCCAACTTCTCGTTCAGGACACCACAGCGCAGGATTTCGGCCTACCCAGCTCGGCCATCCGGTTGAGGATCGCGGTAGGGATGCCGGTCGCCCGGCACCCCCCGCACAGATCCGTGCTCGCGCTCCTAACGCACACGGCTCCTACCTCGGATGAATAGCGCAGAAACGTTCCATCGGATAAGGGTGCAGAACACGTGGGATGGGAATCCAGCGGTCCAATAATCGATTGAGCTTCTTCCAGGACTTGCGTCCCTTCTGACTGCGGCGAAACAGAACGTGTCGCCACAGCACGCGCAACCGGTGTTGGAACAACGACAGTCGATCCGAGTTACCCGGAACCGCGTGGTATTGGTAAAAGCCCTGGACGACCTGCTTCAGCCAAGCTCCGACCAGCGCCGTCGGCTCGTGCATCCGGCGACGCAGAGCTGCCTTTAACTGATGCAGCTTCGCCACCATCCGCTTCTTTGCCGTTTTGCGCCAGACGATGAATGTGCCGGTTTTCTTACGCTTCCCGCAGTAATGCGTGAAGCCCAAGAAATCGAAGGTCTCCGGCTTTCCCTCTCCACGTTGCTTCCGGTCCCGAGCGGCGAACCGCCCAAACCTAATCAACCGCGTCTTACCCGCATGGAGTTCCAAACCGAACTTGGCCAACCGTTCCTGAAGCTCTCTCCAGAAACGCTCGGCTTCGGCTCGGTACTGAAAACCCATCACAAAGTCGTCGGCGTAACGGACGACAATCACGTCGCCCTTAGCCACTTTCTTGCGCCAGGCTTCCACCCACAGATCGAAGACGTAGTGCAGGTACACGTTGGCGAGCAGCGGCGAAACCACTGAACCCTGCGGAGTCCCCACCTTCGTCTCCGACCACTGACCGTCTTCCGATACTCCCGCCTTCAACCATTTCTGGATCAGGCGAAGCACCCTGGGATCGGCCACGCGGTGCTTGAGGAACTTGTCCAGCCAATCGTGCGACAAAGTGTCGAAAAATTTCTGAACATCGCAGTCAAGCACCCAGCTCACTCGTCTCGTTTCGATCCCCACCGAGAGCGCATCAAGCGCTTGGTGAGGACCGCGTCCCGGACGGAACCCGTACGAAAAGCCCAAGAAGTCGACCTCATAGATTTGATTGAGGATCGTCACTACGGCCTGTTGAACGATCTTGTCCTCCAAGGCCGCAATGCCCAACGGACGCTGCCGTCCGTCGGACTTCTCGATATAGACCCTTCGCGAGGGCTGCGCCCGGTACGTTCCGCGATGTACCCGGCTATGAAGATCGACGAGTCGACCCTCCAGCCCGGTCTCGTACTCCCGCCACGTCACGCCATCGACTCCCGGGGCGGCTTTTCGCTGCAGGGCGTAAAAGCTCTCCCGGAGTAGATCGACGCTCAGATGGTGGAGCAAGGCGGTGAACTTCTCCTGCCTCCTTTCGTTGGCTGTTCTACGCACGCCTCCAAGTCCTTGGGACACTCTCTTCCCGCTCGGTGTCGGGCTCGTGTAGGATCCTTTGGCGGTCTCCTTGGTCTGCGCCCTTCCCTCCCCGGCCTCCGCCCAAGACGAATCTTGTTTGTTCGGTCGGTTCATCGGTAGTACGGCGCAGTCAGACTCCTCTGGAGCGTACGTGTCCGCCGTTCGGCTCAGCGCCTTCTCGGACCGGTCTCGATCAGATCGAGACACTCCAGAGGTCTCCCGGTTCTCGTGCATGTTGTTTCTCGACGTGCTCAGGTTCTTCGACTACACAGGGCCGGGCGCCCACTCGCGAACTAGCGCGAACGCCCGTGTTGCCTTCCCATCTCACATACGTGGTCGGCACCCTGAAAAAGGGTTGATGGGTATTCACTTGACTCAGGTATTTTGAAATGGCCCCTACATGTTGTGGTTGTCCGTAGCGCGTGTTGCGGTGCCTCCGACCAGCGACTTGTAGGGCGCCGGTTGGACGGCGACGGCCTGCTGAACCAGGCGGTAGAAGAGCTTGCCTCGGCTTCTGGACTTGCGGCGGTTGAAGCGGAAGGTGAATTCGTCGAGGTAGTAGTCGAGATGCTCGTGGCTGACGGCTCCTTGATGCGTACCCAGTATCCAACGCTTCAGTAACGACACCACGCGATGCACGCGGGGGAGCAGTTGAGAGGCTCGTGCCGGTTGCCCGTCCAGGTAGCTCACCTCGTGGCGATAGCCGTCGCTTTCGAGTGGCTCGTATCCCAGCCAGCCGTCCGTGTGGACCACGCTGCCGGGTTCGACCGACTCGCCGACGAAGGCCATCAAGCTGTCCCCAGAGGCGTTCGGAATCGTGCGCATCCGAACTCGTCCGATGCCGGCGCCATCTTCCTCGGCCGCTACTACAATCAGCGCTTTCGCGTCGGTTTGGCGGCCCCGCACGCCCTCCTCCAGGGCTCCTAAGTAAGTCTCGTCAACCTCAACGCGCCCGCTGAGGCGATCACGTCCGGGCCGCACCATAGCGCGCCGAAGCTTGTGCAACCAAGTCCAGGCCGTCTTGTAGCTGCCCAGGCCCAACACCCGCTGCAATCCCAATGCACTCGCCCCGTTCTTCTGGCTGGTGAGCCACCACATTGCTCGAAACCAACTCTGGAGCGGCTTGCGGGTGTCTTGAAAGATTGTGCCTGCTGTCGCCGAAGCTTGATGCCCGCAGCTTGCACACTGCAGCAGCACCGTGCGCACCGCCCAGGTTTTGTCATGCCCGCATCGCGGACAACGAAAACCCTCCGGCCAGCGGAGTTGACACAGATACTCCCGACAGGCCTGCTCGCTAGCGAAACGCGCCTCGAACTCGGCCAAATTCCGGGGATAATCTTCCATCGCCCAAGATCCTACATCTTGGGGTCACCTGAGTCAAGTAAATACCCATCAAAGGGTTTTTCGAAGCTCAATAGCCCGGCCCATCGATGCCCCTATCTACGCTTCGGTTGACGCCTCACGACGCCCGCCGCAAGACACGGGGTCAAGGTGGCTCGCTACCTCCTTCCTTGTAGGACTCTTTCATTCCTGACAACATGCCGGTTTATCCCGGCGCTCATGTGACACCCGATCGCAACTTCTCTCCTTTGTGCCTTGCCGTGCCTCGCCTTCAATCCGCCTCCGAGCACGGACTTGTATCGGAAGAAGCTGTTTCCAACGCGCCCCTGCTGTCGGTAGCCCGACTCCTTCTGCCACTCTCGTCGCCCGACCTGGCGAATCCTCTCAAGAGCCGTGTCACGCTGCGCCCAGGGGCCGTCCGTTGGCCCCGCCGACAGCGCGGAGCGACGAGGGGGAATCACAATCACGACGTTCTCTGTACCGGCCGCGCTGAGTTGATCGTAGACTGACCTGTGGTCGTAGGCTCCGTCTGCGGTGAAACGCCGGCTGGGAACCTCGATTGTGTCGAGAAGAGCAGGGAGTGTGGAGGCGTCGTCCCGGCTGCTCGCTGTGAGTTCGGCCGCCACAATGAACCCCTCGGCATCCACCCCGATGTGCAGCTTCCGCCAATCCCGGCGTTTCTTTGATGCCTTGTGCTTGTGCGCGTTCCATTCGCCGCAACCCAGAATCTTCAGCCCTGTGGAATCGACGATCAAGTCGATCGGGCCATCGTGGGATCGGGTCAGGGGCGGCACCGCAACGATTTGGTTCCGGCGCGAGAGTGTGGTGTGGTCCGGGGCCTTGAGGTTGAGGCCCATCAAGCGGAGCAGCGAGTCCAGGAACCCCTCGGTCTGGCGGAGCGGCAGGCTGAAGACGACCCGCAGCGTCAACGCGGTCCGGACCGCGAGGTTCGAGTACCGCCGCTGGCCTCCGCGAAGACCGTTCTTCGGTGGTACCCACGCGGCAATTGCATCCTCGCTCAGCCAGATCGTGACGTCGCCGCGGCTCCTGAGGCCACGCTCGTACTCCCTCCAGTTCCGGATTCTGTACTTCTTCTTGTACTGGCGGTTGACTCGGCTCGACTTCGCTGCGACCATGACGTTACCCCCGATCTCTATGATGGACTGGACCCCACCCCCGCCGCTAGCGTGCTCGCTTACACCGATTCATGCACCAACGCCTTTCACCGTGGATAGGGGGGCACCGCTGAACCACTGTCTTGCGCGGATCACTCCACAGCGATCTGTGGAAAACTTTGAATCGGCTTGTAGGAAGCCCCAGGAGCGGGTTTCAGCGGGTCTGGCACCCTAGAAGGATAGGGCGGCGCTTGCAGGGCCGCCAGAAGCGAGCTTTGCGCCCTAGCTTGCCAGTTGACGGCGATCCGGGGGTGTGGTGGCAGAAAAATGATGGGCGGTGGGCGCAGCGGATTCTGGAGTCGGAGACAGTACTTGTCAGCGGTCTTCAGCGGCCTCGCGGAATGCATGTGTGCTCCCTTCTGGTGGAGCTGGTAGCGAAACCGGAAGACACGGCGGCTCGGATTCTGCTGCCCCGAATCACAGCGATCTGTGGAAAACTTTGAATCGGCTTGTAGGAAGCCCCAGGAGCGGGTTTCAGCGGGTCTGGCACCCTAGAAGGATAGGGCGGCGCTTGCAGGGCCGCCAGAAGCGAGCTTTGCGCCCTAGCTTGCCAGTTGACGGCGATCCGGGGGTGTGGTGGCAGAAAAATGATGGGCGGTGGGCGCAGCGGATTCTGGAGTCGGAGACAGTACTTGTCAGCGGTCTTCAGCGGCCTCGCGGAATGCATGTGTGCTCCCTTCTGGTGGAGCGTAGCGAAACCGGAAGACACGGCGGCTCGGATTCTGCACAACGGGACGATTTGCTATGTCGATACGGGCTCGCGTCGCATAGGAATCACAGCGAGTCACGTCTATAAAGAATACCTGGCTGACAAAGAAAACCATGGCGCTGAAGCGATAGAGTGCCAGTTCGGAAACTCAACAATCTATCCTGAGAAGCATGTGATCGCCGATAGCGAGAGATGGGATATTGCGACCTTTGATCTCCCCGACGTGTTCGTCGGCGGAGCCATTCGAAATCCCAACTCATATCACCACGCGGTCCTATGGCCGCCACAGCGCGCACAGAAGTCAGATGCCGTGATTTTTGGTGGGTTCCCTGGCGTCTTGCGTGAGGAGAAGGGTTCCACCGCTGATCTGCCATTCCAGTGGGTGGCTGGCCGTGTAAGTGAAGTGACTGACGATGCCATTACTCTTGAGCCTGATTTCGAGAAGATGCGATGGCAAGGGCCTGAGACCAACGACAATCCCGGCGGTTGGAGTGGCGGTCCCGTATTCAGATCGGTCGAGGATGAACCGATCGCGCGGCTAGGAGTCCGTCCGAGTATCAGCTTGGCACGGTTTTGGTGCTGGGTTGAATTTCCGGCGGGAGATTTACTCGTTCGGCAAAGGCAGGGCTCGGGCGGTCGAAGTCGGGCGGGATGGACAAACACCGCCTGGCAGCAGTTTCTCGCGCCCCGCAGAAGCCTCCGCGAACTCTTCGAACCGCATTTCCTTCTTGCTATCCATGGCAGAGGGTGTGCATCTTCAATATGTTGTGCGTCAGGCAAATCAACGCCCATTCGCCGCGCACCTTCTCCAACCCGCGCAAGAGAAACCCTCGCATCCCGCGCCCCTGTTTGATCTGACCAAACACCGGCTCGACGATCCCCTTGCGTTGGGCGTAAACCTTCGCTCCAGCCCGCGTCTGCAATTTGCGTTTCATCCGCTCCAGCCGCGTTGCTCCCCGCCGCAAGGGTCCGCGCTTCGCTGGCGGTGGCCGCTCCCCGTGCTTGTCTTTCTTCGTGGCGATGTAAGCCTCAATCTTGTTCTCCGGCGCGGCGGCCGATTCCAAAGATTGCAGATTCTGCTCCGAACAATAGCCGCTGTCGGCCAACACTTGTTGTGGCCGCTGCCCCGCCTGCTGCTCGACCGCTTCGAGCAGCGGCTGCAGTTGTTGTTTGTCGTTCGCCGCCTGCGTCACCGTCTGCCCCACGATCAACTGACAGACCCCCTCCACCGCCGCCTGCGCGTTGTAGGCCTGCAAGAACCCGTCGCCGCCTTTCATGATGCGCGATTCCGGATCGCTGAAGTTGTACTGATCCTTGTCGCGCGGCTTCGCTTTGCGGACGTCGTCGGCTGAGTGGTCTTGGGCGGCCGCTTTGTCGCGCGCCCTTTGTTTTAGGGCTCTCTGGGCTTGCCGAATCTTTTCCAGCCGCGTCTGGCGGCGCTGCAACTCCTCGGGCAGCTCCTGGCCCGTCTGCTCAGGCCCGTAGCGGGCGTCCTCGGCGGCATCGGCCCTCTCCGCTTCGGTCAGCATCTGTTGGACCTCGGCGGCAATCTGCTGCTCGGTTTGCTTCATCCGCCCCCAACTCATGGCCTTGTGCTTGGAGGCGTTGGCTTTCATCTTCGTGCCGTCCAGCGCCACCCGACCCAGCTTCATCGCCCCGGCTTCCAGCGCCAGCCGCAACACCTGCTCGAACAGCTGGTGCAGCGCTTCCAGGTGGATCTTGCGAAAGTCGGAAATCGTGCGGAAGTCGGGCTGATTGCCGGCCGCCAACACCCGAAAAGGCACGTCCTCGACCAGACGCTCGGCGATCTTGCGCGAGGAACGCACCCCCAGGCAGTAGCCGTAGAGCAGCAGCTTCACCATCAGCCGCGGATGGTAAGGCGGCTGGCCGCGCCACTCCTTTTCATAGACCTTCTCGATCGCCGACAAATCCAGTTGATCGACCACGTCGCTGACGAAGTAGACGAGGTGGCTTTCCGGCAGCCAATCGCGCAAACTAGGAGGCAGCAGCAGTTCTTGCTCGGGAAGGTAGGGGCGGTAAGTTTTTCCCATAAACCATTATCGCCCACTTGTGTTTTTTCTCAAAGAAGAAAATGACCAATACTCGGACAGGCTCCTAGGGGGGATCGGAGGCTGTTTCCGGCATCCCAGGCCTTTCCGGCCGTTGCGGGTATGGGCTAGTGTGCGCTGGCGGCGGGATGGACCTGTGGTCTTTGGCACTGCTGAGCTGCCTGCGCCGTTGCCTGCTTGATCGCTGACAGCCGTCTGCCCCGGGGTTCGTTAAACTGGTTGGATTCAACCCGCGGTGCACAAGCGAGCTTTCATCTGGGTTCTCCTGATCGTCGGCGCCTGCGGGCTGCTGTTGTTCGGCGTTTCCGATCGCGGGCTGATCGGGCCCGACGAACCTCGCTATGCTTCCATCGCCCGGGAGATGGCGCGGTCCGGCGACTGGATTACTCCTCATTTGGCGGGCGAGCCCTGGTTTGAAAAACCAGCCCTGGTCTACTGGCTGGGCGCCGCTTTCACCCGCCTGGGTTTCGATGATGACCGCGCGACCCGGCTGCCGGTCGCCCTCATCAGCCTGGCGTTCTTGGTATTTTTTTACCGCCGACTGAACCAGCATTTCGGCGAGGCCGCGGCAGGTTACGCCACGCTGATTCTGGCGACCTCGGCCGGATGGGCGGCTTATGGGCAGATCGGCACGCCCGACCTGCCTCTGGCGGCTTCCTTCGCGGCGGCCCTTCTGGTTCTGCTGCCTTGGGTCGGGGACGCGGGAGCCACGAATTCGGGAGCCACGGATTCCGCAGCCAGAGCCGCGCAAGACGCCTCAGCAGACGGGTTTCCACTTTTCGGATTCTTTCTGGGGATCTCGGTCTTGGCTAAGGGTCTGGTCGGGCCTCTGCTGGCGGTCCTGGCCCTCCTGCCGCTGTGCTGGGATCGCGGCCCTGGAGCGGTGATGCGCGCGCTGGCGCATCCCAGAACGTGGGCCCCTTTCGCCGCCGTCGCGCTGCCGTGGTATGGGCTTTGCTATCTCGCCAACGGTTCCATCTTCCTGGAGGAGTTCATCTGGCGGCATCATGTGATGCGTTTTTTTAGTCCCTCGCTCGAACATGTGCAGCCCTTCTGGTTCTTCGCGCCGGTGATGCTCGGGGCTCTAGTGCCCTGGACGATCCTGTTGCCGATGGTCTTTCGGAAGCAGCTTCTTCGAGACCGCCGGTTCCGGTTTCTGCTCTGCTCGGCGCTCTCGACCGTGGCGGTCTTCTCTGTTTCGACAAATAAGCTGCCCGGATACATTTTGCCCGCTCTGCCTGCCCTGGCGGCCTGCCTGGGTATCGGGCTGGCGCGGGCCGAAAACCCCCGGCTGCCGCTGGCCATCTCAGCCGTGCTGCCTATGCTGCTGGTCCCGCTCACTGCATCCTTGCTGCCCTCGGCGCTCTCGCACGGCATTGGGCGGGCATGGACCGGGCTGCAACTGCCCTGGGGTTGGGGCCTGGCGGCGGTGATGCTTAGCGGGGCTGTTTACTGGGCGGCGTCGAGAAACCGGCGCTCCCTGGCCGTGGCCCTCACCGCGGCGGCCACTTTCGTCTCGCTGATCTGCGTGAAGACGGCCACATTCCCGCTGATCGACGAGAGCGCGGGCACGCGCTCTTTGTGGCGCCAGGTCGAGCCGCGGCTCGAAGAAACTTGCCTCGGCGAGGTTCGCCGCCATGTCCAGTACGGGCTCGCCTATTACAGTTCCGATCGCCTTCCGCCTTGCTCGGAGAGTCCGCGTATGTATCAGATCGCACATGATCCCCCGCGAATGGTCCGCTCGTCCCGGTAATTGTGAGTAACCTTTTCTGGCATGGGGCGAATGAATCTCTTACGGCCTCTATACAGGGCCGGAGGGGGTGGCCAATACCCATGACTGGAAACTTGTCCAATGGAGCGGGGATGCAACTAACCCACAAAGAGCGAGAATTGCTCAATGTGCTCGAGAGCAGCCCTGGGCGTTGTTTCTCCAGGCCCTATCTGCTGAAGACCATCTGGGGTTACGCCGACGAGACTCGCACCCGAACGGTGGATGTCCACGTCAGCCGTCTGCGAAAAAAACTGCGCGGGATTCGCGACGTGGCGATTCATTCGGTCGTGCGGCAGGGATACGTGCTGCAGCTCAACCGCTCGGACCGGCACGGTAAAGAACACTCGCTCTACGCCTAGTCCGGCTTTTTCACCACGTGGCGGGGCAAAGTGCGGGGGGAAGAGACCCCGCGCCGCCGACCCGCTTCGGCGGTATAATCTCCAGCATGGCGGCGTCCGTGCTTCAGCCCAACGAGCTGGTTGCGGTAGAGCTTCGCCAATTTCGGGCCTCCGATCTCGAAAACCTGCTCGCCGAACAGGCCGCTCTCTGGAGCGATGAGTTGCAGTGGGACTTCGGTTCGTCGAAAGAAACTCTGCTGCGGTTCATCGACGGGAAGAACCTCCAGGGATTCGCGCTGCTCCGCCGCGGTCTTCCGATCGGCTACAGCTACTTCATTCACGACGACCACAAGGCGATGGTCGGCGACCTGTTCATCACTCGCTCCGAACGCCACCAGCAGACCGAAACGATGCTCCTGCTGCGAACCCTGCGCGCGGCCGCGGTGTATCCGGGTGTGCGGCGCATCGAAGGGCAGCTTCTCACCCTGGCGGGCGATCTCCCCACCGAAGCGGTGTACGGAGAGAAACTCCAGCGCTTTGAACGCGTCTTGATGCTGGCCGATCGATCGCCGCCGCGCGATGTCCCTCCCGGCGCGCGGTCGTTCGATTTCCGAATCTGGACCCATGAAGATCTGGATCGCACCGCCGATTTGATCTACTTCGCCTACCAGGGGCATGTGGACTCGCTGCTCAACGATCAGTACCGCAGCCTGGCCGGCGCACGGAGATTTCTTTTCAACAGTACACAGCATCCCGGCTGTGGGGCGTTCTTTCCGGCCGGGGCGCGAGCCGCGACCGACCCCTTGACGGGCGAGATGGCCGGTGTCTGTCTCGGCAGCCAGGTCAAGGAAAAGGTGGGCCACATCACACAGTTGTGCGTGGCGCCGCGTTACCAGCGGCAGGGCGCCGGACGCGATCTGCTTCGCCAGTCCCTTAATGCCTGCTGGCGTCATGGCTGCGAAGCTGTCAGTTTGACCGTGACCTCCTCGAATCGAGCCGCCGTGGAGCTATATGAGAGTGTCGGCTTCCGCGTTCATCGGCAATTTCTCGCCTTTGTTTGGGAGATCTGCTAGCAGCCCGCCCGGCTCGTGATGTCCAACCGTATGTCCAACCGTATTCCTCTGGCCATCGGCCTCTGTAGTGGTGTCTTGCTGATTCTGGGGCTTGTCGGGGCCTGGCCCGCCTTCGGACTCGTGACCTGGCTGTTGCTGTTTCTCTGCGCGGCGATCGGTTTCGGAATGGGCCGGGGCTGGCGCGGCATCGCCAAGGCTCTGGCCCTGCTGATGATGACCGGCGCCCTGTTCAAGGCCGCCATACTGTACTTCGACACGCCCGCCGGCGAGCCGTTTCTCGTGCTCGGCATGCCCCTGGCGACGGCATTCCTCACGTTCGGCATTTGGCCTCTCGGCATCGCTCTGGGCATTCTCTACTACAAGGTGTTTGATCGCTCGATCTTGCCGCCGGCCAAGCTGGACGAGTTTCTCCAGAAATATTGCCGGCGGGACTCGGCACGCTGATGCCCGTCTCCTCCGGCTCCCCGGCGATCGTACTGTGCGTGACCGGCTATTTGGCGGTGTGTTTCCTGATCGGGATTTGGGCGATGCGGCGTACCCGGGGCAGCGCCGACTTCTTCCTGGCCGGTAAGAGTCTTGGGCCGCTGGTTGTCGTGCTCGCCACGATGTCGAGCATCATGAGCGGATTCGGCTTCGTCGGCGGCCCGGGACTGGTGTTTGATTCCGGGGCCAGTTCCTTCTGGATGACCTTCGCCGCTTCGTTCTCGATGCCGCTCGGAGCGATCATGGTCGGCAAGCGGCTGCGGCTGCTGGCCGAATCTCGCAACGTTCTCACCCTGCCCGACGCCGTGGCCGCGCGCTATGGCGGACGCTGGCCGCGCTTTGCCATGGCGATCGCGATCTTGCTGGGCGTGCTGGGATATCTGGGCACGCAGGTCATGGCCATCGGCATCGTTCTAGTGGCGGTCTTCGGCGTGAAACTTCCGGTGGCGCTGCTGATCGGGCTGGGCGTGCTGGCGTTCTACAGCGTGGCGGGCGGCATCCTGGCCGGCGTGTATACCGACCTGTTCCAGGGGCTGCTGATGATCGGCGTCTCGATCGCGGTCTCTGTGATCGCGATCCAGTCCGCCGGAGGTCTCCATGAAATCGGCGCCACGCTCTGGAACATGGACCCGGAGTTTCTCGGTCCCTGGGGTACCCGAGGACCGCTGACCGCGCTGAGCTGGTGGGTGCTGTTTGTGATCGGCGGCGTGGGACAGCCCCATGGCATCACCAAGTACATGATGCTGCGCAAGATCAGCGATCTGAAGTGGATCGGGCTGATGACCGGCCCCTGCTACGCGCTGCTGGCGTTGCTCTGGATCAGCATCGGCGTCTCCATGCGGACTCTGGTCGAAAAGGGCGTGCAAAGCCCGCTGGAATCACCCGACCTGGCCGCGCCGGTATTCTTGCTTAGCTACACGCCGGAGCTGCTGGCCGGCGTCGCCTTCGCCGGGTTGCTAGCCGCCATCATGTCGACCGCCGACAGCTTTCTGAATCTCGGCGCGGCGGCGCTGGTTCGCGATATACCGACCGCGCTGTTGGGCCGTCCGCTCAAGCATGAGTTGCGCTGGTCTCGCATTGCCACCGGAGTGCTGCTGGCAGCCTCGGCCCTTTTCGCCGTCTACATGGAGAGTTTGATCGCCCTGCTGGGCACCTTTGGCTGGGGGACATTCGCGGCGGCGATCGTGCCAAGCATCGCCATCGGCTTGAACTGGAAGCGTGCGACTGGCGCGGCCTGCGTCGCCTCGATCGGCGTCAGCATCGCGCTCAACTTCGCGCTCGAGCTTTCCGCCCGGCACGGGCTCTACTCGCTGCCCAACGGCATGGCGGTGGGCTGCGTCTCGCTGCTGGCGGCGATCGGCGTATTCGTGGCCGTCTCGTGGTTCGGGCCCCGGCCGGCCGGCGACACGCTGCCCGCCGACGTTCGCGCGGCGATGGAGATTTAGCCGCCTGTCAGCTCCCGGCGCCCTGGAGCCACCCGCGCCATGGGGTTTGCTACCATGTGCCTTCGACACAAGCCTTGAATACAAGGCGAGGCGTACCCGACACCGGGAACCGACACTGGGAACCAATAGCGGGAATCCCTGCCGTGGCCGTCTGCATCGAAACAGCCGTAAGGAGCACGGAATGCCTCGATTCGTAGTTCTTCTTGCTCTACTTGCCGGGATCTTCCCGGCACAGAATGCATCAGCACAAAACGCGCGGGCACACAATGCGATGGGCGTCTATCAGTCCGCCGACCGTCCTCGCGCTCTGGCCGTGATCGGGGATCGCTACCACAGCCCCGTGTATATTCGCGACAATCTGCTGCCTGCTTTCGCCAGAGAAAACGTCCCGATCACGTTCATCGTCAATCACGAAGCCCTGACGGCCGAGGCGCTCGAACAGGTTCAGCTCTTGGTCTTCTTGAAAGACGGCATGGTCTGGCCCAACGGCTACGATCACGATCACCTCAAGTGGATGACGCCGCAACAGCAGAAGGCGGTTTCAGACTTCGTTCACAACGGCGGCGGGTTTCTCGCGCTCCACAACTCGCACGGCATCTACCCGCCCGGCGGTCTCTTCTACAAGCTCTTCGGTGGCGACTATGGGGGGCATCCGCCGCCCGCGACCTTCACGGTTCGCGTCGAGAACCACGACCACCCCGTCACCCGGGGCGTCGAGGATTTTGATACCTTCGACGAACAGCATATGAGCAAGTATTACCTCGACCGCGAACATCTACTGCTGCGCAATATTTCTCGCGGCAACAAGTCCGCGCCCGCCGGCTGGTGGCGCGAGCCCGGCAAGGGCCGCTTCGTCTACCTCGCTCCCGGACATACGCCCGAAGCCCTGGGCCATCCCATGATGCAGCGCCTCATCCGAAATTCCATTCGCTGGCTTACAAGGCTTGACGAAAACAAGTGAAGTTCTTGCCGCTCCTCACCATCACATCCATTACAATTTCGCGTTCCCGCTCGATCGCTTGTCTCCCGTTGCGCTGGACGATGCGCCGCTGGGCGATGTGCGGATGGCTGCTCGCTTGCCTGCTTCCCATGACTGGCTCGGCGCAGCGCAGCACGCTGTTTCCGCTCGTGCGCGTCGTCGACATGCAAGTCGGCGAATCGCAAGATGTCGAGCTGACGACGCGTTTCATGTCCACGGTAGAGCTGCTCGCCCTCCGCGAGACGCGCGACCCGATACGCAACGCCATCCGCCGGGCGGAAGTCGACGTGTTGGTCGATGGCTTGCAGGCAACGCTGCGGTGCGGCAACTATCAACTGCCGGTCGTTGTCGGGACGGTCGAGATCGATTGCGCGGTCACCGGCGGCTACCGCTCCAACAGCAACAGCGGCGGAGACTTCTGGGGACTCAACAAAGACGCCCGTCTGCGGCTCTGGCCGAAGGGCTACCCCTATATCAAGCCGGGCACGTTCGTCTATCCGGTGCGGCAACGCTGGTTCGCTAGCGGCACGCAGATGTCGAATGAGCCAACCTTTATCGATGGCGGCGAGAGGCCCTCAAGCCGAACGATTTACTATCACAGCGGACTCGACATCGGCGGCGCCGAAGGCATGGCCGTGGTCATCGCCGCCGCCGACGGACTGGTTGTTTCGCTCGGCGAGAAGGTTCTCGAGGGACACGAAGAAGACACGCCGGTAGATCCCCGCTACGACGTGATCTACATTCAAGACCGCCGCGGCTGGTATTACCGCTACTCTCACCTGTATTCCTTCGACAAGGATGTCGAACTCGGCAAACGGGTCAAGCTCAGCCAGCCCCTGGGGCTGCTCGGCAAGGAGGGCGGCAGCGGCGGCTGGTCGCATCTGCATTTCGAGATCAAGAGCCGGCAGCCTTCCGGCGCATGGGGCACCCAGGAGGGCTATGCCTTTCTATGGGACGCCTATCAGCGCGAGTACAAACCCAAGATCATCGCCGCCGCCCGGCCGCATCACTTCATCCATAGCGGCGAGACCGTGACCTTGGATGGGTCGCGATCCTGGACGCGCCACGGCAAGATCACCAGCTACTCGTGGAGATTCACTGACGGCAGCGATGCCTCCGGGCCCACCGTCGGGCGCGTCTACGACAAGCCGGGATCCTACAGCGAAGTTTTGAAGGTCACCGACAGTGAAGGGAACACGGCGTATGATTTCGCCGTCGTCCAGGTCGTGGACAAGCAGAAGCCAGGCGAGCCCGAGCAAGTTCCTCCCTCGGTGCATCCGGTTTACTATCCGACCCAGGGCATAAAGCCCGGCGATGAGATCACCTTCAAGGTGCGCACTTTTCGAACGACCGATGGAAAGGAGTTCTGGGATTTCGGCGACGGCACTCCCAAGGTGACGGTCCGCTCCGACGGCAATGTCGTCAAGCTCGCCAAGGACGGCTACGCTATTACGAAACACTCTTATGAAAAGGCGGGCGATTACATCGTTCGCGTGGAAAGAACCAACGAGCGCGGCGAGACGGCGATCGCCCATCTGGTGGTGCGGGTGGGAGAAAATCGTTCGCCGTAGGAAAGCAGGAAACCGCAATCCGTCGCTAGCCAGCCCCGTGCTGCTGGCCCTATGCCGCTAGCCCCCTGCCGCGGGCTCCGCCAGCGCTTGCCGAATCCGCGCCAGCTTCAGCAGCAGCTCAGGAAACAAGTCCAGCTTCAGCGCGTTGGCTCCGTCCGAGAGCGCCCGTTCGGGGGCGTCATGCACCTCGAAGAAAATAGCGTCCGCTCCAGCCGCCACTCCGGCTTTCGCCAGCGGCTCGATGAACTCCGGCTGGCCGCCGCTCGCTCCCTTGGCCGCCCCGGGCAGTTGCAGACTGTGGGTCACGTCGAGCACCACCGGGTAACCGAGTCCGCGCATGATGGGCAGCGATCGAAAGTCCACGACCAGGTTCTGGTATCCGAAGCTCGCGCCGCGCTCGGTCAGCAGGATGCGGTCATTTCCGGTCGAGGCCACCTTGTCCGCGGCGAATCGCATGTCCCATGGCGCCAGAAATTGCCCCTTCTTGATGTTGACCACCCGGCCGGTTCGGCCCGCTTCGGTCAGCAGATCGGTTTGCCGGCAAAGGAAAGCCGGGATCTGCAGAACATCGCAAACCTCCGCCACTGCCGCGGCCTGCCCCGGCTCGTGAATGTCGGTCAGCACGGGCAGGCCCGTCGCCTTCTTGACTTCCGAGAGAATCGCCAAACCTTCGGCCAGGCCGGGACCGCGGTAGGATCCGCCGCTCGTGCGATTCGCCTTGTCGAACGACGCCTTGAAGATCGCCGGCATCCCGGCCGCGCCGGCGGCCTCGCGCACGGCTCGGGCGACGGCGAGCGCGTGCTCGGACGATTCGATCACGCACGGCCCGGCGATCAAGACCAGCGGCGCCCCCTCGCCAATCTCAAACGAGCCCAAGTCGATTCTAGCCATGGGGAACGATTTCGAACCCTCCGCGATCACAAACCCATGCCGCGGGCGCGCAAGAACTGATTGGCCTCGCTGGTTTCCTGATTCCGCATGCGCTTCTTGTGGTGCTCATAGGCGGCTCCGATGAACGACACAAACAACGGCTGCGGCTCCAGCGGCTTGGACTTGAACTCCGGATGGAACTGGCATCCCAGGAACCAGGGGTGATCGGGCAATTCACAGATCTCGACATAGAGGCCGTCCGGCGTCGCGCCGGTGATGGCCATGCCGCGGGAAGTGATCGCGCCCTCATACTCGCGGTTGAATTCATAGCGGTGACGATGACGCTCGTGCACTTCGGTGGCGCCGTAGGCCGAGTGCGCCAGACTTCCCTCGGCCAGCTTGCACGGCCAGCTTCCCAGCCGCATCGTGCCGCCTAAATCCTCCACGCCCTTGAGCTCCCGCAGCTTGTAAAACATCCGGCACGGCGTGCCCGGATCAAATTCGGTCGAATGGGCGTTTTCCAGCCCGCACAGAGTCCGCCCGAATTCGATGACCATCGTTTGCATCCCCAGGCAGATGCCGAAACAGGGAACCTTCTCTTCCCTGACGTAACGGACGGCTTCGATCATGCCCTCGATCCCGCGGAGGCCGAATCCGCCCGGCACAACGATACCGTCCAGATCCCCGAGTTGCCGCTCGGCCGTCTCGGCCGTGATGCCCTCCGCCTCGATCCAGCGCAATCCCACGGTGAGGCGGTGGCCGAGGCCGCCATGCAGCAGCGCTTCTTTCAGGCTCTTGTAGGAGTCTTCGTAGTCAACGTACTTGCCGATAATGCCGATCGTGACCTCGTCCACCGGATGCCGCAGACGATCGATCATATTCTCCCAGGCACTCAGGTCCCGCTCGGGCGGCGTCATGCCGAGAAGCTGCAAAATTTTCTCGTCGACGCCTTGCTGGGCGAAGTTGCTCGGCACCTGGTAGACCGAGTCCACGTCGCGCGCGGCGATCACGGCCGACTTGTCCACGTCGCAAAACAGCGCAATCTTCTCTTTGATCTCGCGCGAGAGATCGGTCTCGGTTCGGCAAAGCAGGATGTCGGGCTGAATGCCAAGCGAGCGCAGCTCTTTGACGCTGTGCTGGGTGGGTTTCGTCTTCAGTTCTCCGGCAGCCGCGATCCAGGGAACCAGAGTCACGTGGATAAAGACACAGTTGTCGCGTCCCAGCTCGTGCCGCATCTGCCGGATGGCTTCGAGGAACGGCAGAGACTCGATGTCGCCGACCGTCCCGCCGATCTCGGCGATGATGATATCAACGTCGTCGTCGGCGATCTTGCGAATGGCGTCTTTGATCTCGTTCGTCACGTGCGGAATGACCTGAACCGTCTTGCCGAGGTAGTCTCCGCGCCGCTCCTTGGCGAGAATGCGCTCGTAGATCCGGCCGCTGGTTACGTTGTGGGCTTGGGTCAGCTTTGCGTGGGTAAAGCGCTCGTAGTGCCCCAGATCCAGATCCGTTTCCGCCCCGTCGTCGGTCACGAAGACCTCGCCGTGCTGGAACGGGCTCATCGTTCCGGGATCGACATTGAGGTAGGGATCAAATTTTTGCAGCGTCACCCGCAACCCCCGGCTTTCGAGCAGACAGCCGATCGCCGCCGCCGCGATGCCCTTTCCCAGAGACGAGACCACGCCGCCGGTGATAAAGATGCATTTCTTGATCGAACCCATAGATCACTCCACCATCGCCGGTGCCGCGCCCGAACCGGCGCTTGGCCCGACACATGAATCAAGAAAAACCAGTGTCCAGGGGGAAACCAGTGCCAGAGAGGAACTAGTGCCGAGAGAAGAACTAGTGAAAACAACCGCCTTCGCCCGTGAGGCAGCACTGCCCAGGATTGGCAGTGGCGTAACGGGTCGCGAATGAGCCATCGGGCAGTGCGCCCGGCCTCGTCCTCATGCGCTCGGGTGTGACGATCTCGAGGGGTCTTCGGGCGCCGGGCAGCCGGGCAATTAGTCTCAAGTTTAGCACGGCGGCCGGCCCTGCTTCCTCAAGCCCAACAGCTCATGCCCGAAGATTCTCCAACCCCGACCGCCGGCTCGGCCCGCTGATACGTCAACCTCGGGCCGGCCTCATTGGCGGCCTGGCTCAGTGGTGCGATAAAGTCCCAATTCCTCGATCCGCCGCGCCACCGGCGGTGCGACATGTTGCCGCCACTCACCGCCCGAGGCAATCGCCTCACGGACCCTAGACGACGAAATCTCATCGAATGCCTCGGGCATCTTCACCCTGTGAATTCCCTCGCCACAGTCCGCCGGCGGCCGATACTCGCCCTCGCGGGAGGCGACAAGCAATGGAAAGTCGTTCAGCCGCTCGGCGAAGGGAATGTTGTCGCCATAGTCCCATTCGACGACGCGTTTCGCCGCGTCGCGGCCGCAGATAAGCCAGATCGCCGCCTCTGGACCCAGCTTGGCCCGGAAGGCCCGGGCGAAATCGATGAACAAAAGCCCGTCCGGCGAAGCAGCCGTGAACGACTCCCGCTGCCCAACCAGCTCTTCCAGCATTGCCATGCGGTCCGCGAACGACGCTTCGCCGTAGGGTTTGTGCGGAAAGGCCTTGGGCAGCAGGAAAACGACCCGGTCGAGCCGGTACTGTTCCAAGGCGGCCTCGGCCACGGCCGCGTGAGCCAGCGTGGGCGGATTAAATGCTCCGGGAAACAGACCCAGCCGCATGGTCATCGTCGTTCTCTCGACTCTCGCCGCGACTTCCCTCTCACTTGCGGCCCTGGTTCGCCATTCGAGGGATCAGTTTCTTCAGCAGCGCGAAGAGCATCGGCGCCCCCTGCCGGCCCGATTCGAGCACCTCTTCATGCGAGAGCGGCCGGGCCGAAATGCCGGCGGCGAGATTCGTGATGAGCGACAAGCCGAGAACCGGCACCCCCATATGACGTGCCGCGATCGTCTCGCCCGTGGTCGACATGCCCACCATGTCGGCGCCGATCGCTCGAAGAAAACGAATCTCCGCCGGCGTTTCATAGTTCGGTCCGGCCACCGCGGCATAGACCCCTTCATGCAAGCCGGTCTCCAGTTCCGCGGCCGCCTCCCGCGCCAGACGGCGAAGTTTCGGTGAGTAGGCGTCCGAGAGATCCGGGAAGCGGGGACCCCAGCGATCCTCGTTCGGCCCGCTCAGAGGATTGACCCCCTGCAAATGGATGTGGTCTGAAATCAGCGCCACGCAGCCAGGCTTCCACTGCTCATGAAGCGAGCCCGACGCATTGGTGAGCACCAGCGCGTCCACCCCCAAGCTCGCCAGCACCCGCACGGGAAACGCGATCTCGGCGGCCGAGAATCCTTCATAAAGATGCGCCCTGCCCGAAAGCACCGCCACCGGAACATCATCCACCGCCGTCGAGATCCAAACGTCCGAATGTCCAGGAACGCCCCGCCCGGCAACGCTGGCCGGCCAGTACGGGATCTGCGCGTAGGCAATCTCTTCCGCACCATCAAACTGCCGCGCCACCTCGCCGAAGCCGCTCCCAAGAACCACGCCCACGCGCGGCCGGGCGCTCAGTCGCGACTGCACAAAATCACGCGCCTCGAGAACTTTCCCGTGTTGTGTCACCTGTTGTGCCCCGTGTCGTGTCACCTGGTGTGCCGCTTGCTCCGCGTCTACAGGATGCTCGCCTCGGGGATCCCTCACTGCTAATTCTATGGCTTCCCGCCGCCCCGCCGGAGCCGCGCCGCCCGTGCTCGCCCAATTTCACCGCGCGGACGCCGGCCCATGCCCGGCGACTCGCAATTTCCCCAGCCCGGCTCCTGCCACGGGCGGCTATACTCTCCCCCGGCCTTATCAAAATTCATCTCGCCCGGCCTCGCTCAGTGCTACGATAGTAAATTGTGAAAAAGAGCCCCAACCGGGGGGTGGTGCGCGAATCAGCAGTGGTCCACTGACCGTATTGCGGTTCCGGAAAAGACATTGCCGGGGCCCGGTCTCACGATGGATCGAATAACCGTCTTTTTTTCAGATGGTTAGGGGCTGGCGACCCGAGTCTGACGAGGTTCGTCGCGGCCTCACTGGCCAAACAGACCGACGACACGACCGGCACGGCCGATAGAGGATGAATGAGTACGATCGCTGGAACAACTCCCACCCAAGGCGCCGAGCTGGAAGAACTGCAAGAGCGGCAGTTCCCCTTTCCCGGCGTGCCGACTACGGCCGACGGGGCGGCCGCCGTGGTCTGGGCCGAAACCCGTATCAGTCAGGGAGCCTGCGCCTATCCCATCACCTCTTCCACCACCATGGGAAGCGGATTCGAAATCGCCGTGGCCAATGGCGCGAAGAATCTCTGGGGTGACCAGCTGATCTTCGTCGAATCCGAGTCTGAACACAGCGCCGCGACCACTTGCGAGGGGTTCGCCGTTGCTGGCGGACGCGTCACCAACTTCACTTCCGGCCAGGGCTTGATCCTGATGAAGGAAGTCCTCTACGTCATCTCGGGAAAGCGCCTTCCCATCGTCTTCCACATCGGCGCCCGCGCTCTTACCTCCCATTCCTTGAACGTTCACTGCGGCCACGATGACGTTTACGGCGTCGCCGATTGCGGCTGGGGCATCATCTACAGCCGCAACGCCCAGGAGATCGGAGATATGACCCTGATCTGCCGCCGGATCGCCGAAGATACCGAGACGCCGTTCATGAACGTCCAGGACGGCTTCCTGACGACGCATACGATTGAAAATGTGCTGCTTCCCGAACCCGAGATGATGAAGCTTTTCATCGGCGACCCCAGCCACCGCCTGCGGAATCTGATGGATCCCGCTATGCCGGTCATGTCCGGCGTCGTGCAAAACCAAGATTCCTACATGAAGGGCAAGATCGCCCAGCGAACCTACTACGACAAGATCCTCGGCGCTACCCAGCGCGCGATGGACGAGTACTACGAGCTGACCGGTCGCCGCTACGACCTGGTGCTGCCCTACCGCCTCGAAGACGCCGAGTACGCCATTGTCGGCTCCGGGTCCATGATGGAAACCGGCGAAGCCGCCGTCGACTGGATTCGCGACAACATGGGCATCAAGGTCGGCTTGCTGCATATCAGTGTTTTCCGGCCCTGGCCTTCGGTCGATATTGTGAACGCCCTCAAACACGTCAAGGCGATCTCGGTGCTCGAGCGGCTCGACATCCCCATGCAGCAGTCCAATCCGCAGCTCTGCGAGATCAAGGCCTCCTTCGCCGACGCCCTCACCGGCGTGCCCGGCTATCCCGCCCTCGACCGCATGCCGAAGTTTTACGGAGGTTCGGCGGGTCTGGGCAGCCGCGACGTTCGCGCCGGCGACTTCATCGCCGTGGTCGAAAACATGCTCAGTGACGAGCCGCGTCACTACTTCAGCCTCGGCATCAAGCATGAAACGGCCCTCGAAGCCAAGCTGGACCCCGATGTCCGGTCCGCGGACGCCTTCTCCATGCGCGGCCACTCGGTCGGAGGATACGGCTCGGTCACCACCAATAAGGTGATCGCCACCATCGCCGGCGAAGTTTTCGGCATGGACGTGCAAGCCTATCCTAAATACGGCTCGGAGAAGAAAGGCCTGCCAACGACCTACTATCTCACCATCGCCAAAGAGCATATCCGGGCGCATTCCGAGTTGCACTATGTCGACTTCATTCCGCTCAACGACGTCAACGCCTTCAATATGGGCGATCCCTTGCAAGGGCTCGCCGAGAACGGCATCGTCTTCGCTCAAAGCGCCGCCACCGATCCGGCCGAGATCTGGGGTTCCATCCCGCCCTGGGCGCGCAACCGCATTCGGGAAAAGAACGCCCGCTTCTTCTCGCTTGACACGGTTCAGATCGCCCGGGACGTCTCGAGCGAGGCCGATCTTGAGCAGCGCATGCAGGGCATCGTGCTGCTGGGAGTGTTCTTGAGGGTCACGCCGTTTCGCGAACAGTCCGGCATTAGCGACGAAGAACTATTCAACGGCGTCGAGAATTCCATTCGGAAGTACTTTGGTAAGCGCGGCGAACAAGTCGTGCAAGACAACCTCCAGGCCGTCAGGCGAGGCTTCTCCGAGAGCATCGAGGTGTCGCGCGAGATCATGCTTCAAAACCAGGAGGCCGACAAGGCCGCCGGTTCGCTAAGGATTATTCAATGAGCACACAGATCGATCCAGCACTCAAAGCGAAAATCAAAGATTTCAAGGCCAACGTGGTCGACGTGGCCGACTTTAATGAGCGCATCGTCGGCGCTTACAACAACGGCACGGCCGAAGAAGGTCTCGATGCCGACGACCAGGTGGCCCGCAGCGTCATACCGGCCGGCACCGGCTCGTTGCGCGATTTCAGTTATATCGCCCCCGACATCCCCGAGTTCCTCCCCGATCAGTGCGTCGGCTGCATGGATTGCGTTACGCAGTGTCCCGACACCGCTATTTTGGCGAAAGTCATCGAGCCCGAGACACTCGAGACCAGCCTCGAGTCCATCGGCGACGAGGGCGAACGCGCCAAGATGGCCGAGCAGTGGACCGAGACCAACAAATACTTCAAGCTCCTCGAAAAGAAGGGCATCGGCGGCGGAAAGTTCGGCATTTTCATCGACCCCACCAAATGCAAGGGCTGCTCGGAGTGCGTCGATGCTTGCGGCGACCATGAAGCGCTGAAGATGATCCGCAAGGACGACGAGAATTTCCCCTGGTACCAGAACGCTTTTACCTTCTTCCAGAAAGCGCCCGACACGCCCTCGAAGTTCATCAACGAGCGTGCCCTGGCCGACATGATGCTGAGCGAAAAATCGCTGCTCTACGTCGGCGGCGCCGGATCCTGCATGGGGTGCGGCGAGGCCACCGTGCTTCGCATGATGCTCGCGGCGACTGGTTTCGTCTACGGTCCGGAAAACATCGGCCTGGTGGCGGCGACCGGCTGCAACACCGTCTACACTTCCACTTACCCCTATAACCCCTATCTCGTCCCCTGGACCAACTCTCTCTTTGAAAACGTTGCCGCCGACGCCATGGGCGTCCGCGCCCGCTGGGACCAGATGGGCTGGCAGAACAAATGACCATGGGCGATCGGAGGCGACGGCGCGATGCTCGATATCGGCTTCCAGTCGCTCTCGCGCATGCTGGCTTCGGGCATGGATATCAAAGTCCTCGTCCTCGACACCCAGGTCTACTCCAATACCGGCGGACAGGCATCCACCGGCTCTTACATGGGACAGAACGCCAAGATGTCCGCTCACGGCAAAGTCATTAAGGGCAAGAAAGAGCACCGCAAAGAGCTGGCGAACATCTGCATGATGCATAAGGATGTCTACGTCGCCCAAACCACCGCCGCGCACCCCAACCATCTTTACCGCGCCATTCTCGACGCCAACGAATTCCCGGGGCCGGCGGTCATTAACACCTTCACCACCTGCCAGCCCGAGCACGGCGTGGCCGACGACATGGCCTATCATCAGGCGAAGCTGGCGGCCGATTCTCGAACGTTTCCCGTCTTCATCTATGACCCCCGCAAGGGCCCCCGCTTCAAAGATCGTTTGAGCCTGACCGGCAACCCGAAGGTGAAGGAGGACTGGTACACCCACCCCAAGACCGGCGAGCAGATCGACTTCATCCACTTCGCCCGCACCGAGGGCCGTTTCTCCAAGCATTTCGACAAAGACGGCAACCCCTCCGACGTTCTGCTGGCCGCCCAGCAAGACCGCCTGGAAAACTGGAACCTGCTTCAGGAGCTGGCCGGGGTCAAAGACTAAACGCCCGCCGTCTTCCTGCTCAACTAGATCCCCAGCCCAGCAAGTGTTGAGTTGGCTCTCAATAGCGTGATTCTTCAGGCGGTTTCTGCCCCAAGTCGCCTTTCACTCGTCAGTCAACTTGCTGGCTTTTGTCAGTGCGTGCTGAGCCAAGTAAGGAAATCTGGCTACATTGATCCCCTCTTCACTTCGGAACGTACAAGGCGCCTCGATCGGTCGTCTCCTTGCCGTCGAAAAAAACGATCAATGTCCCGCTAGGCGCCCGTGAGACTGCTTCTGGTTCTCTGCTGCTGCCAGCGAAGTGCTGGAGCACCCTAGATTCTGAGGTCTCGAGGTTGTATTCAACGAGCCCGGGTTGGGGCAACCCCTTGGCCTTGTCGGCGCTTCCCGCCGCGACGATGAGAAGGCGTTTCGTTTGTGAGTCCCAATCAAGACCACGAACACCCAGTCCCTCCAGGTTGACATAGTGCGGTTTAGGTTGCCCGGGTGAAACTGTGAGGCCTCAAGGTTCAGGCGATAGCTCAGTATCACGGCCTTCCCGTCGGGAGTCAGAGGAGCTCGCAAGCCGACATACAGCATCCCTTCGCTGTCGCTGAGCAGGCGGTAAGCGAGGCCCTCAATATTGAACTCTTCATGGATCGTCGTTTTATCGAGGGGAAATTTCTCACCAACGTCCTGGAGTACCTTCTGGAAGTCCTTGGCGAGCCCTTCGTAGATCCACTTCCATTCAAGCTCCCGTTTCTCGTCATCCCACTCTGCCCGAATCAGAAACTCGCGATCCGGGCGACGCTCGCCGCCCTTTCCTTCGTGGGAACCGACGAGAAACACCGTGTTACTTCGGTCGGAGGCGAGGCCTTCGATGTCCTGCACAGCGGCTAGCCTTGGTTGTTCTGTATGAGGGCGGCTCTGCTTCCGCTTGCGCTCAATTCTTACGAGTCCGCAGTTCCAAGGGTTCAAGAGAGGCTCTGGGCAGTCCAATACCGTGCCAACGAGCTCGTCGTCGGCAATAAGGAGTCGTTTGCCCACAACGCCCACAACGGCGCTGCCTGAAGTCTCAAAATCAGTTACGATGGATTTCGCCAGCTCCGCCGACGCCGACGTCGAATCTGTCTCCTTTTCCGCCGCAGCGGCTCCAAGGACAATCGCGGACTCGAAATAGTTTTCGCGGTGTTCGGACCAGGAGAAGGTCGCGAAGTATGAGATAAGGATAGCAACCAGGATTTCCATTTTGGCCCTGGCACGGCCACAGTATACACCTGCGCTGCCCCGAATGCCCGTCTTTTCGCGCTGAACCCTGCACATCAGCTCCGGCGCCAGGCCCCAAGGCCCGTCCGTCCGCTCTCGGGCAGTGATTGAGCGGACGGAACGGCGTTCCGACCGACAACACTCCCCGGGAAACCTGTTTTGGAGCCAAAGCTGTTGATCCTCGCTGTGAAACGCTACCCGCCAGGCACAGGCAGCGCCCAGATCCTGCTCAGCATCTCGCCGAATAAGCGCCGGTTCAGATGCCCTTCGGCTAAGAGCAACCAGTAGTAGCGGGCGTGCTTGACCAGCCGACCGCCGGTCTTCATCAAGCGATGTTGTAGGCTCGTCAGCGACCAACTCTTGATCCGTCGCGGCAGCCCCAGCCGCCGCCAAAGGTTGCCCAGGTTGTAGGCCAGCACACTCAGCTGCAAGCGCACTTCGTTGGCCCGAAAGCGATGGCACGAAAGCCGCGTCCAGTGTATAGCCTGTTTGCCTTCTTTGATCCATTGCTCGGCGGTGCCGCGTTTGTTGTAGAAGCGCACCACCGAACGACTCGGCAAAACCATGTTCGTGACGATAAATCCGACGCGCGGGAATAGCTCGCCTTGATGATGCTCGACCCTGGCCACGACCCGCCGAGGCTTCGACCAACTCTCCGCCTGATAGCGGAAGCTCTTGTAGCGCACCAGGGGCTTGTGGCTCGGCCTTCCCGGCGGACGAAACAGAATGTCCTCGACCTCCAACTCCAGGGTCTTGTTGGCTGGAATGCGGATGGCGTAGTCCACGCCGCGCTCTTCCATTGCCTCGTAGATCTCCGGCTTGGCGAAGGCAGCGTCGGCGCGGAACGTCACTCGTTTGCCCTCGGCCTGTTGGCGCTCGATCTCGGGCAACAGCAACTCGTTCCAATCCTCGGCGCTGTGCACGTTGCCCGGCCGCAGCTTCGCCGCCAAGCAATCGCCGTGCTGGTTGAACAGCAGCAGCGGGTGGTAGCAGACCGACTCGAAATGGCCGTTGTAAGCGCTGCCTTCCTGTTGGCCGTGAACGGGGCTCTCGGTCGAGTCCATGTCGAGCACGACGCGGTCTGAAGCGTTGGGGGCTTCGGCTTGCGCGACCAGTTTGCGGTTCACCGCCATCAACCCCAGCAGGTTCTTGTCGCTGGCCAGCAGCTCAGTCTCAAAGCTTTGCAGACGCGAGGTGAGCGCCCCGCCCCGATCCCAATTTTTCTTCGAGCCGATCAAGCGAAAGGTCGGATCGGCGGATACTCGCACGGCATCGTTGAGATCCTCGTAGCCCGCGAGGCGGCTGTAGACCGACTGCCGCAGCAGATCGGCCAAGGGGAACTTCTTGTTCAGGCCTCGACGCGAATCCGTCAGATGTTCGTCGATCAGCTTCCCGAGCCCGAGCCGCTCGTCCAACTCCCGAACCAGGATTAGCCCGCCGTCGGAAGTGACACGCGATCCTCGGAAATCGACTTTGATGGGTATTCACTTGACTCAGGTGACCACAAGATGTAGGATCTTGGAAAATGGAAGATTATCCGCGGAATCTGGCCGAGGTCGAGGCGCGTTTCGCCAACGAGCAGGCCTGTCGGGAGTATCTGTGTCAACTCCGCTGGCCGGAGGGTTTTCGTTGTCCGCGATGCGGGCATGACAAAACCTGGGCGGTACGCACGGTGCTGCTTATTTCAAGACACCCGCAAACCGCTCCAGAGCTGGTTTCGAGCCATGTGGTGGCTCACCAGCCAGAAGAACGGGGCCAGCGCACTGGGAT
This sequence comes from Bryobacterales bacterium, assembly GCA_965238045.1. Taxonomy (GTDB): domain Bacteria; phylum Acidobacteriota; class Terriglobia; order Bryobacterales; family UBA6623; genus CBDEGU01. The sequence goes on from CBDEGU010000012.1 coordinate 58,499, forward strand.
TGCAACGAGCGTTGGGCCTGGGCAGCTACAAGACGGCCTGGACTTGGTTGCACAAGCTCCGGCGCGCTATGGTACGGCCCGGACGCGACCGGCTCAGCGGGCGCGTTGAGGTTGACGAGACCTACTTAGGAGCCCTGGAGGAGGGCGTGCGGGGCCGCCAAACCGACGCGAAAGCGCTGATTGCAGTAGCGGCCGAGGAAGATGGCGCAGGCATCGGACGAATTCGGATGCGCACGATTCCGAACGCCTCCGGGGACAGCTTGATGGCCTTCGTTGGCGAGTCGGTCGAACCCGGCAGCGTGGTCCACACCGACGGTTGGCTGGGTTACGGGCCACTCGAAAGCGACGGCTATCGCCACGAGGTGAGCTACCTGGACGGGCAACCGGCGCGGGCCTCGGAACTGCTCCCCCGCGTTCATCGCGTGGTGTCGTTGCTGAAGCGCTGGATACTGGGTACGCATCAAGGAGCCGTCAGCCACGAGCATCTCGACTCCTACCTCGACGAATTCACCTTCCGCTTCAACCGCCGCAAGTCCAGAAGTCGAGGCAAGCTCTTCTACCGCCTGGTGCAGCAGGCCGTCGCCGTCCAACCGGTGCCCTACAAGTCGCTGGTCGGAGGCACCGCAACACATGCTACGGACAACCACAACATGTAGGGGCTATTTCAAAATACCTGAGTCAAGTGAATACCCATCTCGACTTTTAATAAACCGTTGAAGCTTAGCTGGAACGGCTTGTTTTCTTTTTCACCCATGGGGTGTTGATCTCCTCAGCGCCTTGAGTACGTTCAAACCCTCATCACTAAAGGCGTCGAAGATGCTCGAAAGGTTAGCGAAAGAAACGTGAAAATGGAAATCCGGGAGCAAGGGCGAAGCCAATCGCTAGTTGTAGTAGCGCGTGACGACCTTGCGTTAGTGTAAGTCTTAGAGTAGGCATTCTAGTGAAAGAGAAAAATAACACTGGACCAGCAACAGCGAGCAGCAGCGCCAAGACGGGATAATCGTACTCCTTCGGGTCATGGATCCGTGGAGCGTAGGACAAGACCCAAGCGATTGCCGTGACATTGATCACACCCCGAGCTGCACCGCCCCATGGACATGGGAATGGGATCAGCTTACAACCCAGCACAACGGCGAACAAGAGATAACCAATGGCCAGAAGGCCGACGTGGGTTAGGGTAGCTTGGCAGACTCGCACCAACTCAAGAAGCTCCCGCATGTACGTCCCCGATCCGTTTCCTCCCCAATTGGCGAAGGCCCGGCGTGTGTGCACCTTGCGAGCGACGGTCATGATCTTTTTGTCGGGCAAGTCTGGATACCTGACGGCCTGGATCGAATCCATTTCTCCCTGAAGCAGATAACGGAAGTCTCTCATGCTCTCGTCTCGGATCTCGTTATCCGAACCGATAGCTTCCCAACGGATGTCAACTCCGAGCCCAGGCACTGTGGATGTCAACTCCGAGGCTTTGGGCATCCAGGCCGATCCCAATTCTACGAAGTCGTCTGACGCCCTCTGGACCACACCCAGGGGGTACCCGAAGATCAGCAGAATCGACAGGGCGAGGATCGCTGCACGGCTGTTTGCGAGTGACCGCTCGAAGAGCTGCCGTAGCCATCTATATTGCGTCGAGACCGGTGCGACTACAAACCGCTTCTTTCGCAAACTCGGCGTGGAGTACGTCCAATACATCCCTATTGCCGAATTTCAGCCCGGCGGCGCGCCGCGGCCCTGGTCGGTCACTGCTCAGGAGTACGGCTGTTTCTTGGCCGAGACCTTCCGTCTGTGGTGGCCTAACCGCCGCCGCCTGAGAATTCGCTTCTTTGACAATCTCGCCGAGGCGCTTGCCGGACTCAAGCCCGGCTCTTGCTCGCTGCACGATAGCTGCGACAGCTATTGCGTCGTCGAACACAACGGCGACGTCTATCCTTGCGACTTTTTCGTCCGAGAGGAATGGAAGCTAGGCAACGTCAACGACACGTCGTCAAGCCCGGCTCTTGCTCGCTGCACGATAGCTGCGACAGCTATTGCGTCGTCGAACACAACGGCGACGTCTATCCTTGCGACTTTTTCGTCCGAGAGGAATGGAAGCTAGGCAACGTCAACGACACGTCGTTCGGCGAGATCGCCCGGCACGGGCGGCGGTTCGAGTTCGCGAAGGCCCTGCCGCACAGCGAGTGCGAGGACTGCAAGTACGCTTCGATCTGCCGCCGGGGCTGTCCGAAACTCCGCGAGGGACGCCTCGGCCGCTTCGAAGACCTCGACTACTTCTGCCAAGCCTACAAAACGGCTTTCCGCGTCGCTGTGCCCAAACTGCGCAAGGAAGTGGAAAAGCTCGGCTATCCCGCTCAAAACTGACACCCGCTCAACCCTTCACTAGATTCGGGACATGCTCGACTTCATGGCCCTCTCCCCATGATGCAAACACACTAGTATCTGAAATAAATTGCTCATTGTGAACGTGCTGGCACCCGCGTTAACGTTGACCAGTTTGCGTTTCCAAGCCGAAAGGGGGCACGATGCAGCGTAAGGACTCACAGAAGCTGTCGCCTAGCCAAGACCCGCATTCCCCGGCAGGCGCAGCCGCCACCCATCCTAGCCAGTCCGGTTCCGCCTGGATAATCGGTCCCGTCCGCGACTCCCTGTTGTTCATCGGTGCGCCGCTGGTGGCCATCGCGGCATTCTTGCCGATGCGCGCCTGGTTCAGGTCGCAGGAGATCGCTGTCGTCCTGCTGGCGATTTTCACCTTCGGACATCATTTTCCGACCTTTCTGCGCGCTTACGGCGACCATGACCTGTTCGCTCGCTATCGCTGGCGGTTCCTGCTTGCTCCGCCGATCATTTTCGCCGGCGCCTTGTGGTTCAACGCACGGGATTTGCACGGGCTGCTGCTTTTTATTTCGATGTGGGACATCTGGCACCTGATGATGCAGCACTTCGGCTTCATGCGCATCTATGACTCCAAAGCGGGGGCCATCAGCCCGGTGGCGTCGTGGCTTGACTGGGCCCTGTCGTATTCCTGGTACGTGACCCTCATCTTGATCAGCCCTCACTTCAGCCACAATTTACTCAGCCGCGCTTATCTGACTGGGCTGCCCCTGATCTCACCAGAAACGCTCGCCGCCGCGCGCACCGGCATGAGCACGCTGACAGCTCTCTTGACGCTGGTTTACATCGGCTACCACCTGAACCGTTGGCGCCAAGGCCGGCCCGTGAGCTGGCGCAAGTTCACGCTGCTGGGCATTTTCATCGGCGCGACCTACTTCCTCTACGTCTACATCGACGACTTTCTGGTTGGCTTCACCATCTGGTCGGCCTTTCACTGCATCCAGTACTACGGCATCGTCTGGATGTTCAACCGCAACCGGGTGGCCAAACACGGTCATGTGACGGCCTTCACACGGTTCCTGTTCCGGCCGCGGGTGGCGCTGGTGGTCCTCTACATGGCAATGATCTTTGCCTACGGCTTCATCAATTACTGGGCCAGTTCCGTTCCCGGGCAGTTCCAGAGTCTATTGATCGCATTCATTATCACCTCGGGCGGCATGCACTATTACTACGACGGCTTCATCTGGAAGATGCGTGACGTTGAGACGCGCCAGGATCTGGAGATCGCCCAGGAAGGTCCGTCCGTGCAGCCCGAGTCGGTCATGAGCGGGCTGAAGCAGTTCGTCCGGCGGCTGATGCCGACCGAACATGGCCGGCTGCAAGGGGCCTACCTGGTGGCGGTTGTGCTGACTCTGGCGGCCTTCGAGACTTGGAATGCGCATGACGAGCTGAGCTTCCGGCAGTCGCTCGTTGCCTTGACGCCCGAGAGCGGCGAGGCACAGTACAACTTCGGTAATGTGCTATGGCGGACTGGCCGGCTCGACGAGGCCGTCGCAACCTACCGCAAAGCGGTGTATCTGATGCCCGAGTCCTCCAAGGCGTTCAACAACCTGGGCGGAGCCCTGTACGACCGAGGGGGGGGTCGGCGAAGCCATTGAGCAGTTCGAACGGGCGCTAGAGGTGTACCGGGCGGGGGAGGAGAAAACGGGGTCGCGATCGAGTTTGCCCGTGCAGCCGAGGTACCTGTCCAACCTGGTGGCGCACCCCGATATCGTCCACACGAACCTGGCCGACGCGCTGGCCCGCAACGATCGGCTCGAAGAAGCGCTGGACCATTACCGTCAGGCCATCGATTTCAACCCCGCTTCGGCGCAAGCTCGAGCCGGTTTGGGGGCCACCCTGGCGGACTTGCGCAGCTATGACGAAGGCCGCCGGGAGCTCGAACAGGCCCTTCGGATCGACCCCGACTACGCCGTCGCGCACATCAACCTGGCCCACCTGCTTAACCATCTTGGCGAGGCCGATGCGGCCTTGCTCCATTACCGGGCGGCTCTTGAAAACGGCAGCGCGCAGGTGCGAGAGGCCGCGGCCGCCGCCGCGAGATCCCCTCCTTGACGTCCGATTCCAAGGTCAAGATGGACCGCATTACCGTTCCCTCGTTCTCTTGCGCGGAGGCGGACGGGTACGTTTGGGTGTACATGCCGGACCCCGCGGCTCGCCAGGAGGCGTTGCCGCCCGTTCCGCGGCTTCCGGTCTTCAGTTCCCGCTACCGGCAGACTCACCTCTCGGCGGAGTTGGGCGTAGGGGTTGACGAGGCCATCATCCACGAAATGGACCCGCCTCACGGACCGTTCATTCATCAGGCCTGGTGGTGGCGGAGCCTCGGCGGCATTCAGGACAAGGAAAAGGTGGTCGAATCCATCCCCGGCGGCTTTCGCATTCCCGCCCACTCGCCTTCGCCCAACAGTGCTGCCTACAAGTTGCTGCGTGTCTATGGCCACCCCATCACCACCACGATCGAGTTCGTGCTGCCGGGGATGCGCTTCGAGCAGATTCATTGCGGCCCGTATTGGCTGTCTAGCCGCGCCACGGTGACGCCCATGACCCGCGGCAAGTGCCGGTTCGACGTCTGTGCCGCATGGAATATCTTTTCCTGGACGCCGTTTGTGGGACCGATATTGCGCTTCTTTGGCCGCAAGTTCTTGGGTCAAGACCTGCGCAACATGGGAAAGCAGATTCTCGGTCTCGGGCGCCTGCCGGCCATGACTCTGGTGGGTGACGGTGACCGGCTGTCCGAGTGGTACTTCCAGTTGAAAGCCGCCCACATCAGGGCTAGGGCCAGTGGAGAAGCGATGATACACCCCATCTCCGGGCCGGTGACCTTGCGCTACCGGAGCTGACCAGTATCGCGTCCGCGTCACGCTCGCCGACTTCGAGCTGTGGACCTTAACAACCGAGCTGAAGTCTCCCATCAGCACGCCCGGGAGCAGGAACGCCAAATGCGTCGCCTCCAATCGGCGGCACGGGTTCAAGGATTTCTCTCGGTCCGCGGCCCGATTCACGCCCCGTTCCGAGTTGCACGTCATCATCTCAAAGCGATCCACCGCCGACTCCTCAGGGAGCGAGCTTTCACGGACTGGAAGATGGCGACGAGTGCGTGCTAAGGAAGGAAAGTTCGGGCGCGATTCAGAGCAAAACCGCCTTCGCGTTATTAACTTGACCATGCCATCTTTGATACAATGCAGCGCAACAGTGAGCTTTGTGGCCTTGGCAGGGATTGGCCCGGATGGGCCGGGACCGAAGGGGCCTCATTAGCTCTTTGGAACACGAGGAGGGTCCATTGATGGCCGGGCGCGAGTCGAACCACTCATTCCAGTTGTATCTTGTAAACCCCGCTCCAGCCGCCGAGCGGATCGAGTTTTCCTTCATCACGCCGCGGGCGCTGCCAGTGCTTGCGGCGGTCACGCCGAATGCTGATTACATCGAAGAGATAAGGCTCGTGGATCAGTCCATCGAGGAATTCCCCTTCGACGAGGTGCGTCCGGGCGATCTGGTGGGGATCAGCATTCATACCTTTAACGCCATCCATGGTTATGCTTTGGCGAAAAAAGTCAAGGAAAGAGGCGCTACCGTCGTGTTTGGAGGGCCTCACGCCTCGATTTTCCCCGAGGAAGCGCGGAGCCGCGGAGATGCGGTCGTCACCGGAGACGCGGAAATCATCTGGTCCCAGTTGCTCCAGGATTACTCGATGGGCGCTCTGCAGCCGCTCTACCGTGGAGGGCGCATCGACCCGGATGCCTTCACGCCGGCCCGCTGGGATCTGCTGAAGGTGGACCGCTACCTGGTCGCTTCCATTCAAACGGTTCGCGGTTGCCCCAAGCAGTGTTCCTTTTGCTCGGTATGGGTGCAGGACGGGCAGGCGCCCCGCCTGCGAACGAACGATGCGATCGTCGAGGAGGCCCAGTATCTCTACCGCGCGGGTTTTCGTTTCGTCATGTTCGCCGACGACAATTTTTATCCCTACACGCGTGAGGATATTGCCAACGCGCGCGACGATCAAGCGCGGCGGGAACTTCAGGCCGGTCTCGACCAGCGATTCGATCTGCTCCGCCGGCTGGAGAAGGAAGTGCCCAAGGATCTGTACTTCTTCACCCAGATCACCATGGAGGTGGCCGACGACTCCGAGTATCTGGCCGCTATGCGGAAAGCCGGCGTGATGGGGGCCTTGATCGGCATCGAGACGGTGACCGAAGAAGGGCTGAAGGCCACCAATAAGGGCTTCAATTCCACGGGGCAGGAATTGCTCGACAAGCTCGAAAAGATTCGAACCGAAGGTTTCCGCTATATCATGGGGGCCTTTATTTTTGGCATCGAAAGCGATACGGAGCAGTCACTGGAGTACACCATTAATTTCGCTCTCGAATGTGATCTCACCCTGGCGCAGTTCATCCCCATGACCCCGCTGCCCGGCACGGTCGACTTCCACCAGATGCGAAGAGGCAAGTCGGCGCTGAAGCTGATTCGGGAGGATTACGATTACTGGCTCGATCCTCTCCACCCGAGAATTCTCTACCACCACCCCAATCTAAGCGAGGAAAGACTTCTGGCGAACGTGGAACGAGCCTGGAGTAAATTCTATAGTTTGTCCTCCACTTGGGCGCGGTCTAGCCGATTCGGGCATTTCGGGGATCTAAGAAAATTCCTGGCCTACATGGTGATTTGCCGCGGCATGCTCTCCCGCTACAAGCGCTATGGTCTTTCCGCCGACAGCGCCGTGAAGGGAACCAAGCGCAGGCTGGCCACTCTGCTGGGGCGAAGCGCCCTGGCGCTGCTGAAGCGCCCGCCCACCGAGATAAAGAATCCCCTTGGCGCTGGCGGCAATGGCTCCAGCAATGGAGGGAGCAGTGGAGCGAGTCATCGCTCCATGGCGGCGGCGCCACTGGCCCGGGCGGCCTCGGCGGCCAGCGCCAAAAGCAGTGATGGCGTCACCAGCCGAGGCAACTAGAGCATTTTCAGGAATGGAATAGACCACCCAAGGGCGTCGCTTAGCATCGGCGCTTCGGCCGCGGGCGATGTCATCAGTGAAAATCCTCTAAGGTCGCACCGGCGCGGAATGTCCCGCAGGAGGCCTTCGTTTCCCGCGAACGGAACTTCGCGCCAGCGCCGGCGGCTGTGCCAAGTTCCTGACCGCGGATTTGCAAGTGCCAACGGCTTGGGTTTAGGCAGAGGGCCACTGGTCTGCCTCGGTTCGGACATCCTCGTCAGACGCTTCAACGGCACCCCCGACAATCTCCTCCACCGCTGTTGCCAACTCCCCTCCCAACAGCTTCTCTTCGTCGACCACTCGGTCGGCGCCCGCCTGGGCCAGAGTGGAAACATGTGTGTGATACCTGACACGGGCGACGACCGGGATGCTTGGAGCCATCCGCTTGGCCTGACGGATGATGAGTTCCGAGGTGTGGGGTTCCGGAACGGTAATCACAAGCGCACGCGAATGTTCGACGCCCAGGTGGTGGAGGATCTCGGGCCGCGCCGCATCCCCGGATTCGATGGGTACGCTGGACCTGTAAGCGCTCACCGTACGTGGATTGAGGTCCACCACGACGAACGATATCGCAGCTCCGCGGAGAGCCTCCGCCACGCGCTGACCCGCGGGCCCGAAGCCAACAATGATCACCTGCCCAGAAAGGCGCCGGTCGTCTTGGACTGAGCGCGCCCTGCCCGGCAACACGCTCAGGAATCGGTACAGGATGTCGGTGACGGCTTCGCTGAGCCGTGGCGCTCCGGCGATCACATAAGGCGTCAACAGCAAGGTAACGATGGACACGGACAGCAGCACTTGAAAGGTTTCGTGCGGCAAGAGACCCTGGCGATAGCCCAGCTCCAGCAGCACGAACGAGAACTCGCCGACTTGACCCAAAGCCAGCCCCGTGGACACGGCAACGCTAGGAGGCTGGCGAAAGAGCCGAACCACAAAGCCCACAATCATCGCCTTGCCACATATGATCACCAGGGCGAGCGAAACAACGACCAGCAGTGTTCCGCCGGTTGGCAACTGCGCCAGCATACCGACCGAGGTGAAAAATAAGGTCAGAAATACCGCCCGTAGAGGGGTGATATCAGCACGAATCTGAGTAGCGAAAGGGGATTCGGCCAGCATGATGCCGGCTAGAAACGCGCCCAGGATGGGCGACAGGTTTGCAGCATGCGACACCCCAGCGGCCCCGAGGCAAACCGCGAATGACAGCACGACCGGCAAGTCTCGGTTGCGGTAGGTCGAGGCAATATTGAGAAGATGTGGAAAAACATACTTCGTGACCACGAATATGGCTGCGATCAGCGCCGCGGCCACACCGATACTGAAAGCGAACCTGACCAACGCATTCGAACCGCTGACCCCTCCCCCAAGGGCGCTCACAAGTAGCACCAACGGCACGACGGCCAGATCCTGGAGCAGGAGTATCCCCAGAGCGTTGCGGCCATGGAGGCTCTCGAGTTCAGTCCTGTCCGCAAGAACGCGGAGCACGACGGCCGTGCTGCTCAGCGAGATGGCAGCTCCGATAACGACGGCCGCCACGGTAGATAGCCCGCTTGCAGCCGCCGCCGAACCGGCAATGACGCCCGTCAGGACGATCTGCATGGTTCCGCCCAAGATGGCCATGGGGCCGGATACCCTGAGCCGGCTCAGAGAGAATTCGAGCCCGATCGTGAACAGCAACAGCGCCACACCGAGTTCGGCTAGAAGCCGGATGTGTTCGACGTTGCTGATCCATCCTGTCCCTGCCGGGCCGAGCAGCAGGCCGGTTAGGAGATATCCGGTGACAGCGTTCTGACGAAGGCGCTCGAAGAGGGCGCCGAGCAATAGAGCTACGCTCAGCACCAGCGCGAGATCGAGAATAACTTCCCAGGTGTTCACAAAGCGATAACCGGAACTTGGCCCTCGAGAGAGCGCATCCTTACCGCCAGTTTGAGGCGTGCCGGGCAGGTAGTCAAGCGACTCCCGAGCGGCGTCGCCGTGGTGTGGACCCCCGAGGCGAAACCAGGCAAGATACGCTTCACACACCCGCGTGTCTCGCCCCTACGGCTGCGAGGATTTGGCCCGGATTCAGATGCAAGTCAGGGGCGTGCGCGGACAGCGATGGTTACGTCCCCGCGGCTGCGGAAGATGTTGTCGCCCCCGGTATCCACCTCGACGACGATGGGCACTGCGTCTCCCGGCGTCACACCTTCGGGAATCAGGGCGTTGATCTGATTCACGCCGACAAACTGTGGGCTCAGAAAGGCCGCCAGGACTGTTGCCTCCACACCGCCGACAAAGACCCGCACCGTGTTTGCGGCAAACAGGAGATCCGCGCCGGCTGGGATGTCGCCCGAGGGAACCGCTCCGGTCAGCGGCCCCAGGCCGTTCGCCCAAATGATAATGACGCCTCCGATCGCCGCCGGCTGCGAGGGGGGAGTTAGAGTAAAACCTTCCACCTGCGCAAAGGAAAAGTTGATGACGTCTTCGTCCTCGGGCCGGGCGAGTTTGAAGTTCTGAACAATTCCCGCACCCGGACCGAAGAAGAAACTGAAGATTCCCGGCGAAGCTGGCGCGATCTACACATCGCGAGGTTCGCTTGAGACTCCACCGCTCGTCATGACCATGGAGGCGGTTGTCTTGCCGGCTGATACCATGACTTCCCAAGGAAGCTGGGCGTTAATCTGATCGAAGCCCTTGCCGAGGTCCTCGCCGCGGAAGATCTCAAATATGGGAGCGGGGTTACCGTCGAAGGTCACCATGAGATCGGCTAGCGTTGTTTCAAGCGGAAGCTGTGTCGATGAGAGCGGTACCGTCGAGCCACTTGGCAGATGGGAAGCGAAGCCTTCGCCATAGATCGAAATGATCGAACCGGGCGAGACGGCATGTTCGGGCTGGTCCTCGAGTACGTTGGTGGCGGCGTTGAGAACCGCGGCCACGGTGGGAGGCTCGCCACCGATCGCGACCGCCGGAACCGTGGTCTGGGTGGTGTAGATGCGGTCTCCGGTGTTTAGATTGTTCCCGTCCGCTGCATTGCCGGCGGCGGCGAAAATGATGTCGCCGATATCGCTCATGGGGGCGGTCCAGTTCAGCTCGAAGGAGGCGGATGCATTCAATTCTTTTGGGAAGAAGTGCGTAAACGCTTGTACGGTCGATTCCGGACAAGGGGCGTGGGTGGCCGTGTCCGACTGAGGAAGGACAGTCCCATCGATCGCCGCAAAGGAGCCAGCCGCCGCGCAACCGTCGGAAGTACGGGCCGTAATCTGAAATCCCGCTCGTATCTGATCCGGGTCGGATACGGTGACAATGACCGGAACGGTTTCCCCGGGGAGGTACCGATAAGAAGTCGCCGGCATGCCGTTGATCGAAATCGAAACGCTGCCTGGAAACCCTTCGTTGGGGGTCACGTTGTGACATTCGCTCGTTCCGCAACTCTGCTCTCCGGGGAAATTCCCTCCGCTGCGGCGCGGCGGCGCTCCGTCCAATTCCGAGAACAGGTAGAGCGGAAAACAGAGAAAAGCCGTCAGGACGATACCTAAGATAGCTTTGCGTGAATTCATCCCTTCTCCAGCCTCCAGGATACCGCAGACCGCGCGACGCCGAAACCTTACTTATTAGAACCCACAAATCGCCCGACAGTTGCGATCATGTTTAGATTCGCAATAAGTTTACAGGATGTGAAATATCGGTCATGATCCAGAATGATAGCTGGACTGGGAGAAAATCGGACGGATGCTGGATCCTTTGAAGCGAAAGGTTCGCCTTGCACATCGCACCCGCTTGCATCCGCTAGGATTCGAACTCGACCTTCGTTCGAATGACCAGCGTGTTCTTCAGGCGGCGCGGCAAAGCTGGGGACGATTTGAGAAATGTTTTGACAGCGACCCGCTTACGGTGTGTATCGCGGTGGCGGCGGGAACAGACGCCAAGCTCCCTCCCGAGCCGGTCTTTCGGGCTCAGCGGCACCTCACCTCCATTGTGGCCGACCGTATGAATTTCGCCACTCTCGACTACTCGCAAGGCATTGGTTTCGCATGGGTCACCGAGCCGGTCGTAGAGAATGCTAACTTCTTTCGATGGTTTTTTCTGGAGGCAATGGTCTACTGCCTGCTCACTGAGCGGTACCTTACGCCGATTCACACCGGTTGTGTTGCCAGAGAGGGGCGCGGCTTGCTCCTGCAGGGAGAATCCGGCGCGGGCAAGAGCACGCTGACTTTTGCATGCGCACGCCAGGGATGGCCGTTGGTGAGCGACGATGTCGCCTGGCTGGTGAGGTCGGAGGGGAGTCGCCGGGTTTTGGGCCGGCCTCATCATCTGCGTCTGCGTCCGGACACGGCCGCTCTGTTTCCGGAACTCAAGAACCGCCCCGCCGGCTTGGCGGTGAACGGCAAACCTGCTATCGAGATCGCGTTGCAGGAATTTCCAGCGATCACGCTGGCCACCGAGTGTGAGGTGGCCGCATCTATATTCCTGCGCCGAGATGGCAGCCAGCCTCCTTCCCTGCGTCCGCTGCCGGCCGCCGCGGCTTACCGGCGCATGGCCGCGGGCTTGGTCGTTTATGATGCGCCGGTGCGGCGGGAGCAACTGGCATCGCTGCGGCGGCTGGCCGGGGCGCCCGCCTATGAACTCCATTACCGAGAGGCGGCATCCGCGACCCAGGTTTTACACGATGTCCTTGGAGATGTTCGGTAGACAGTGAGAGGATGAAGATCCTCACGGAAGCAAATGCTGTTTGCCGACAATGCCCCTGGATTGGACTGGAATGAGCGGACCGCTCTTCCTCGAACCGTCAGGGCGGTTCTCTCTTCCTTGCGCTTGTATCCGCCACCGCCGCGGGCTTGCTTTGCGGGATGGACGCAGCGGGAGTGGAAGCAAGTTCTTGAGTTTTGCGACCGAATGGGAATTACGCTCGTGCTGGCCGATCTGTGGCGGGATGAGTTCCCCGGCTGGGTTCAGCGGCGCACGGACCAAAACATTGCCGACAATCGCGCACGGCAAGAGCGGCAGTGGCTTGCCCTGGACGAACTCGAAACCGCTTTGCGCGCCGGTGGCGTGGAATACCTGGTTCTCAAAGGCTTCACGCATGGCCAGGATTACGTGGCGGCTCCCTGGCTCCGCGTGCAGTGCGACTTCGATCTGTTCCGCGGAACCGGCACGCTGGACGCGGCCCGCCGTGTGCTAACCGGCCTGGGTTATGAAGCCATCGCGGAATGACGAAACTTTCCCTTGGATCATCTCCCCGCGATGGTGCGAAAAACGGGCTACCGATGGCAAGGAGATTTCTTCGATCCGAACCTGCCCGTTGCCATTGAGCCGCATTTTCGACTCTGGGATGAGGATACCGAGAAGCTGCCGGCCAGCGGCCTGGATCGATTCTGGGAGAGAAGGACCCATATCAGGGTCGCGGGTCGCGCGCTTCCCGCCTTGGATCCTTGCGACAGAATTTCCTATGCCGCTTTGCATGCGCTTCGTCACCTGCTGCGCGGTGATTTGAGCGTTTTCCACCTCTATGAGGTCGCCCATTTCCTGCACGCGAAGGCACACGACGAACCGTTCTGGGCCGCCTGGGCGGATCAAACCTCACCCGAGGTTCGCCGCTACTGCGCGGTAGTGTTTCAGCTCGCCCGGATGTGGTTTGGCTGCGCCTGTGCGAACCGGCTCGCAGGGGAGATCGACGAACTCCCGAAAGAAGTCCAGCAATGGTATGGCGACTACGCGGCCGCACCATTGGAAAATCAGTTCCGTCCCAACAAGCATGAACTCTGGCTGCATCTGGCTCTGCTGCCAAGAACAACTTCAGTCTGGCCGGTGATCCGAAGGAAACTCGGTCCACTGAGTTTGCCCGCGCCGGTCGCCGGCGTACTGACGCCGAACGCACAAAAAACCATTTTTCGCAAAGGGAAAGAACAAGCGCTCTACCTTGCCCATCTGGCAAGGCGAGTCGGCCATCATGCGCGGGCGCTGCCGAGCCTGCTTGAGGGGTTCGTCAAGATCGGTTGCGGGGTTCGGCTGAGCATGGCGTTCTGGACGTACCTCGGTGCCGCCACCTTATTCCACCTGGGACTGTTCGTCTTTGTCATTCTCTACAATCTTCACTTGCTCGATTTGGGGTATCAAGAGAATTTTCTCGGCCTTCTGAGCGCCGCGATGGCGCTTGGAAGCATTGCCGGCACCTTGCCCGCGGGCTGGCTGGCTCAGCGGACGGGTTTGCGGCCGATGCTGTTGGTGTGTTTCTCGGTCACGCCGCTGGTCGCCGCCTGCCGTTCGGTGGTCAGCGGAGAACAAGCTCTGATCGGCGCCGCGTTTCTGCACGGTGTGTTGTTTGCTTTCTGGGCCGTGTGCATTGCGCCGGTGGTGGCGCAGCTTGTGCCGGAAGACTCCAGGCCTCGCGCTTTCAGCATCTTCTTTTCTCTCAGCATCGCCATGGGAATCGTCGGGGGGCTCCTGGGCGGACAGCTCCCGGATTGGATCGCGCTATGGGGCCCGGCGAGCGACTGGACGCCGAAGCAGGTTGCGTTGTTGATCGGTTGCGCCATCATGGGGACCTCGCTGCTTCTTGGCAGCAGAATCGGGAACCTGGCCAAGCCACAACGGGAGGTTTCTCGGTATCCGCGAAATCCATTTATCAAGAGATTCCTGCCCGTGATCCTGATCTGGAACCTGGCCACGGGCGCATTCAACCCGTTTTTCAATGTGTACTTCGCGCAGCACTTGCAGTTGCAGACAAGCCAGATCGGCCAACTGTTTTCTCTCGGCCAGTTGACTCAGGCAGGCGCTGTCTTGCTGGCCCCGATCTTGTTGGTGCGTTTCGGCGTGGTCAGCGGCATAGCGGCGCTTCAAGGGGCGACGGGGCTCGGACTTGCCCTGCTGGCACTTCAGCAACCGGTGTGGCTGCCCGCTCTCGCCTACCTCTTATACATGTCGTTCCAGTGGATGAGCGAGCCGGGTATTCATAGCTTGTTGATGCAGCAGGTCGGCGAAAACGAGAGGACCGCGGCATCTTCGTTGTACTACGTGACGGTGTTCAGCGCGCACGCCGGCGCGGCGGCACTGGCCGGCTGGGCGATTACCAGGTGGGACTATTCGACGGTGCTTGTCATCGCGGCCGGGCTCGCCGTGGTGTCCGGGCTGCTGTTCCGTATAACCCTCGGAAGCTTTGCGGATACATCGCAGTCGGGCCCGCTCGCCCGAGGTCCCATGAGTCGTCGAACGGAAGAGAAAGCGCCGTGAGCCCGATGTGGCCGGGTGGTCGCGGGCGAGAGTCAGCCGGAGGTCAAAGTTTCGTAGAGTTCAAGAACCCTGTGCGCGCTCCAGTCGGCGTCCTCGCGCAGCGCATTCTCTTGTGCCGCGGCCGCGATGCTCAGACGTCGCGAGTCGTCGTCAAGCAAGGCGGCGACCTGCGCGGCGAGGGCTCTGCTGTCTTTCGGCGGCGCCACCCGCGCGGCGTCGGGCATCCAAGTTTTCAAATGGCCAACGGCCGTTCCAACGGTGGGAAGGCCGGCAACCGCCGCCTCCAGGCAAACAATGGGGTCTGCCTCATAGAGCGACGAAACCAGTAGCAGATCGGCATTTTCCATCATGGGACGGAGCCGTGAGTGGGGCACAAATCCGTGAAAGTGTACCTGCTGGCTGAGCTCAAGAGTCGCCGCCAAACGCTGGATTTTCCCGTTGAGCAGGTCTGCGCCCACGATATCCAGCCGAAAAGCAATGCCCTCGGACTGTAAGCGTTTGGCTGCGTAGAGCAGTGTGGTCTGATCCTTCACCCTGTTGAGTGTGCCAACGTGCAGGAGCCGCGCCGGCATGCCCGGGCCGCGCGGTCGTGGCCGGCGGGGAGGCCATTGGTCGGTTGCCACGCCCCACGGAAGCCGCTCCGCCAAAATTCCGAGTTCGCGAGCCGCCAACTGCATCGCCGAACTCGGCAGGGTGATATGGGAGGCGCCGGCCACGGCCGCCCGCAGCCACAATCTGCCTCGCCAGCTCGCTCGCTGGCCGTAAGCGGCCTCGGGCAGGGAAGCCAGCTCGCCGCCTGTGAGCCGCAGCAGCACGGGAATTCTCAGGACCCGTCCCAGGACGGCGGCGATCGCTCCGGGGGGCGCCGCCCAGACGGCGTGGATCAGGCTGAAAGGACGCTTGCCGTGCTCGTGCACGAGCGTGGCCGCCAGACGAGCCCGGCGGGGCCGCGCTCCCGCGTTGTGCACGACTGCCCCCAGTAGCGGATAGCTGCAGGGCCGGGGCTCCTGCCGCAGGGCAAAGACGTGCAATTCGTGTTCGCGGGCAAGCCGCTCGATCATCCACAGGAGGCAGGGGATCACTCGGACCTCCCGGCCGCGGTCCACACCGCCTGGTACGATCAGCGCGATCTTCATTTTGGAATCAGGAGTTGCTCGCAGGCCAGCCGCAGGTCGCGCCCCATCACGCTGTAAGACAATTCCTGCTCGAAATGTCTTCTTGCGGCAACCCGCAACCGGGCCCGGTCTCTGGACGACCATTCCACAAGATTTCGGGCCATCGCCGAGGCGTCGCCCGGAGGAGAAAGCGCGCCGGCCCGGCCGTTGCCGGTAATCTTCCGTAACGATGGAACATCCGTCACGATCGGTGTCGCGCCGCAGGCAAGCGCCTCGATCACCCCAAAGCCACTGCCCTCTTGATGGCTCCCCTGAACCAAGAAATTCGCCGCTTGACACAGAGATTCCACTTCGGAATGCGGTTTTCGGCCGAGCAAGTGAACTCGTCCGCGCAATCGCGGGTCCAACTCGATGCGCCTTCGAACTTCCATCTCGAGAGGCGCGACCGTGTAGCAACACCAGAGCTGCGGGTCCGCCAACTCCTCGGCGGCAATCGCCACGGCCTCCAAGACGGTCATGGGGTCTTTGTTGCTATCGAGACGTCCCAACCAAAGCAAAGCCGGATCACCGTAAAGACCCGTTCGTCGGCGGGCTTCCCGTTGATCTCCGAGACGAAAGTGGGTGGAGCCCTCAAGGATCTCGAACACAGGCAATCCTGGGCGCAACACGCCGGATGAGAAAAATGGAGTCGCTTGCTCGCGCGCGGTGAATGTGACCGCGTCGACGGACCGAAGTCCCCAGCGGTAGAGCGGCTTCCTCCAGCCAGTCGCGGGTGCATTCGCATGATCCTGGCAGATCATCGGCACGCCGGGCAACCGGTGGCTCAGCCAGCGGGTCTGCAGAGGGAAGTTCAGGCCGGCTACGTGCACAACGTCAGGGGCCAGCGAAGCAACTCTCTCCGAGAGGCGCAGCGGACAAAATAGGCGCTGAAACCATCGCCGCGAGTCCAGCCCAAATGGGACGGGTTCTCGCACGAAATGCAAATCGAAGCCCTTCTCCCGCAAAACGGCGTCCTCGTGGCAGGCCTGAACAACATGGACCTTGGCGCCGCTGCCGGCCACAGCCGCGGCCACGCCCAGGAGCGTGGGCCAGGCCTGGATCAGTTCCGCGGGAGCGCGGCGATAGATGTCGTAGTGAAAGCTGACCTGGACAATATTGAGAGAGCCGCGCGGCGCGTGGGAAGATCGCATCGAAGACTTTTCTTGGGTCACTGTTCGCCGGACCCAGGGGCCGCTGTCGCCGTTCCCATCAGGGCGATGATTTCGCGCTGATAACGTTCCACTGTGAACCGGCGTTCCCATTCCCCGCGTCCTTGGGTTCCCAGTGTTTCGAGTCGTTGGAGTCCGCCTTTCAACAGCGTGACGAGGCTCGTGGCGAGAGCTTCCGCTTGCAGAGCGTGAACGAGGAGCCCGGTCTCGCCATCCACCACGATTTCGGGAATCCCCCCACTGGCGAAGGCAACGACGGGAATCCCGCGAGCGTAGGCCTCGAGTATCACCCGCGTCGTCGCCGGTTCACCGGTCGAGGGCACGACAACCACCTCAAGACTTCTGAGCAGCGGATCAATGTCATCTTGCCAGCCGGTGAACTCAACCGGCATTCCGATCGATTGCTTCTCTAAATTCCGCAGGTAGCGCTCGGCAACAGCGTCGCCGAATAGCGGTTTCCCGCAGATGACAAATCGGCTCTCGGGAATCTCTTGAAGTATGAGCCGGGCGGCCCGCAGGAATTCCGCTTGCCCCTTTTCGGGCGCGATGCGGCCCAGAACGCCGATCCGATAACCGTCCGAGCCGCGGCGATGCGGGAGCGGCTTCAAGGGACCCGCGACACCATTGAAAACGATGTGACGGCGCTCGGGTTCCACGCAGGACATCAGTGGTTCGGCCGCGTAGCGGCAGCAACTGATCAGGTGTGCCCGGCCGCCGCGAAGCGACCTCCGCGCCAGCCAAACAGATGCCGGCTGGGATAGACGATTGTGGCAGTGAAAGATCAAAGGCACTCGTTTTCGTCTTGCCGCGCGGGCGGCGGCCGGCAATACGCGCGGGCCGTTCGCGTAGAGCAAGTGCGGCTGGAAACGGCGGACTTGCTTCTCGATGGCTTGCGACAAGCGAATCGAGTCACAGGCGAATCGAATGATTTCACTCCAGGACTTGTGCCCGGAGGAATATGCGCCCAGAGGCGCCAGCACGGTATCGACGCCCATCTGGTGTGCCCGCTCGGCCATGGGTCCGGCGGAAGGCAGGCAGAGGCTCGCTTGCCAGCCCGAGCCGGCAAGGGCAGGCAGCAGATCCAGCAGACACTGCTGAGCGCCGCCCAGGTCCGAATACTGATCCAGAAAGAGCACCCTCACGTTGCGGCGCCCTCCCCGGCACTCTCCCCGGCCCGGTGCGATGCACGGCGGGCCATTGCAAGAACGAACAACGCCAGCGGCAAGACCCGCCAATAGGTCAGAACGTCCACCGAGAGCATCTGAACGAGTTGCCCCATCCAGAAACAAAGAAACCAAGTGCCAAAGAACCGCGCGGCCGGGTCGCCGCCGCGCCTGGCTCGAAGACTTGCGGCCAGCATCGCTCCGCAGAGGGCAAGCATAATGGCCAGACCCAATAGGCCGGCCTCCACCATGATGCTCAAGTACATGTTGTCGGCGACCAGCGGTTCCCCGAAGTATGTGGTGTAAGGCAGTGTCTTGAAGCCGATTCCGGTCAACAAGATCAGTGGATGGTCAGCGATGTGCTCGAGTAAGAGGCTCCAGGTTTCGAGACGGCCGCTTAATAACTCCGCCGTGTAAGACCCGGCGTACATCACTGTGTCGGCGAGGCGCTGCCAGAAAGCCCGAAAGAACTCCGGCACCCAGAAAAAGACAACCGCCGCGCTGGCTCCGAGCACCTGCACTGCGGGGCCCAGAAAGCTCATCCAATGGGTTCGCCGCCACTCCAGCACGAGCAGTGTCGCGAGCGCCGTCATCAGATGCAGAAGCGATGATCGGGAGAACGACAGCACCAGCGCGGCAAGAAGCACCATCGACCCGAGCGCGAGCAGCGGTCTGGAAGCGATGCGCTTCCGAACTTCCGGTTGCGCCGAAGCTACGGCCGCCATGACCAGAAACATCGAGCAGAGGTTCCCCAGCATCCCAGCATCGTAGAACACACCCTGCGCTCGGCGATAGACGCCGAAAGGCAGCCACACATACTGCTGGGAAAAACCGGTCAGAGGCGGAAACTGGTAGTAGAAATCGATACACGCCCAAAGCGCGGCAACAGACGCCAGTGCGAAACCGGCCGACGCCCAGCGGAAGGAATCGATTCTGCACAGCCGCCCCGGACCGTGGACGACGAACAGGTAGATCCAGACTCCGATACCGAAAAGTCCAACCCGGGCAAGACTCAGCAGAGCAATCGTCACGCCCGTGTACCACGCGCCAACCAGCGCCGTGGCCGAGAGCCACACCGTGAAGACGACCAGCAGTACTGTGACCGTGTCGGGCCGGATGCGCCATTCCCCGAGCCGGATGACGCCTGCCCAGATTCCCAAAACCGCGAATAGCAGCGCCAGGTGAGGTCCCGTGTTGCCAAGTTCCAGCGGAAAGGGAGGGAGCAGCAGCGTCGCAACCGCGAAGCCGATCCACCAATGCAAGGGTCTCAGCAAGATCCACCATGCTAGAGCCGCCAGCAGGAAAGGCGCCACCGCGATCAGACGGCTCTGCCCATCGGGCAGTAAGGAAATGGCCGCCGCCAGTATGCCCAGGATGATGGCGGCAGCGGACCGCGGACCCAGCCATTGCCGGCGCGGCGATTCGGAAACCGCAAAGATCGTCTCAAGACTTCCCGGCATTATCTTGTATACACATCATCTTGCATGCACATCGCTATCTCGTATCCGCATCAAGATCCAGCCGCGTCCTGCCGCTCGGCGGCGGCGAGGGCCTCCATGCCCGCCTCACGCACCGCCTCTCGTATCTGGGCCCGGAAAATGCTTGCGGAGAAGCGCAAACTGTTCCGGCGCATCACTTCCGGGTCCCACGAGCCTTGTTCGAGTCGGTGCACCGCCGCCACCAAAGCTGGCGTCGTCTGGGGCCAGAAATATACGCCCGTTCCGCCGTCGATGACGCTCTCGGTCGCCCCGCCGCGTCCGCAACAAATCACAGGACGGCCGCAAGCTTGCGCCTCGACAGGGACCATGCCGAAATCCTCGATTCCAGGAAAGACCAAGGCACGGCAGCGGCGGTACCAGCTTCGAACCTTTCCATCGGAAACCCGGCCGGTGAAATGCACATTGCCGGGCGCGGAGGCACGCAACTCAGCCTCGAGCGTTCCCGTGCCGGCGACAACCAGGGGCCGCTGGAGCAACCGGAAAGCGTCGATCGCCAAGTCGACGCGCTTCTGCGGCTCAAGCGATGAAACGACGAGAAAGAAGTCTTCTACTCCCGCGGCTGGATCACGAGAGAAGAACTCGGTATCGACCGGCGGATAGATGACCCGTGCGTCGCGGCCGTACACCGTCCGCACTCGATTCCGTGTGTATTCTGAATTGGCGATCATCCGATCGATCGATGGGCCGCCGCGAAGGTCAAACCGCCGCAGATAAGGCGACACAACCGCCAGCGCCGCACGCTTCCAAAGGCGGCCTCTTCCGAACGAGAAATAGTGCCGCGATTCGCCCCAGAGATAACGCATGGGAGCGTGTATGTAGCTGATATGCGGAACGTCCTGGGGCGCCCGCACTCCCTTTGCCACCGCATGACTGCTGCTCAGCACAAGGTCGGCCTCTCGAATCCGCAGCGACCGCACAGCCGCGGGAAATAGCGGCAAATAGTAGCGGTATCGGGTTGCAGCGGCGGGCAGCCGCTGAAGAAACGAGGTTTGAACGACCCGGCGCTCGATCTCCTCGTGGACAGATCCTCGATTCCACAGCAGCGTATAAATCTGAGATTTCGGAAACAAACGGCACAGTTCCAAGAGAACCCGCTCGCCCCCGCGCATGCCGGTCAGCCAGTCATGCACAAGCGCTACACGCAGTTCATTCACGCCGAGCGCCCCGAGTTTCCTGAAGGCGCAAGGCCTCTTTCTGCTGCAAGAAGCTGAACTGCAACGTTAGATACAGCAGAGAGAGCACAAGAGCCAATCCGGTGGACACAATCACGTTGAGGCCCACGCGCGGATAACTGGGGCGCTCCGGGACGACGCCGCGATCCATGATCTGCAGGCGCTCCCCGCGGGCCGACTGCATGGACCTTTCCTGCAGTAAGCGCGCTTCCGCGTCCTCCTGAATCCACCAAGCCGCCGAGCGTTCCGCCTCCAAGGCCTGTGCTTGGGCCTCGCGCTGGGCCAGCGAGACCCGAATGTGTTTGATCTCCTCGTCTAACTGGCTGACTTGCTCCCGCAGATGAGCGGTTCGGCTCTTCAACTTCCCGGTGCCGGGGGCATCGCCCTGATCCCGTGTCCCTTCGGTCTCCCCGCCGCCGGAACTGGAATGGGTTCCCACCCGTTCGCTTTGTTGACGGTCTGAACGCAGGAGATCCAAACGCAGGATGGTCCGCGTCGATACCAAGGCTTCGAGTTCCTGGTCCAGCCCGGCAACCGGCTCTTTCTGGGCAAACAGCCGCAACTGTTTCTCCGCGTCCCGCACCCGCCGCGCGGCGTGATCGCGGGCGCGCCGCGGTGCGGCTGTTCGCGCCTCGTCACTCGCGGCGTTGAGTTCTTGGTTCAGCCGCACTGTCGCTTCGGCAAGGTATCCGGCCAGAATTTGCGCTTTCTCCGGATCCGTCAGCGTGACCCGGATCTCCAGCACTTTGGTATTGCGCGGAATTTCCACTTCCAGGATCGTCTCTTTCAAACGGGACAAAGGTTTGGGATCTTCCGGATCACGAATGCCGAGCGTCTCCACTGCCTCCTTAAAGAGTTCGTCACTGGAGGCGAACAGAGTGTAAGTGCGCAGCGAGTCCATATAGACGGGACTCACTACTAGCGCAGAACGCGGGTCCGACGTACCGGGGGGCTCGATCAGAATTCGTGCAGCCGCCACATATTCCTTCGTCATCAGCTTGCTGCCGGCGAATGCCAGCACAGCCGCCGTAACGCAGGCGATGACCGGCACGCGCCAGCGCGCCGCCACGTGTTGCAGAAATTGATAGGCGCTAACCGGCTCCGGCATCTCGAGACGCTTCTCCTCGCAGGGAACAACTCACGATGTTCCGCGCAAATAACAATCCGGTTTGAAACAGAATCCAGACATCCAGCCCGAGAGACCAATTCTTCAGGTAATAGAGATCATGTTCAATCCGCCGGGCGATCGATGTGTCGCCGCGCCAGCCATGAATCTGCGCCCAGCCGGTCAGTCCCGCTTCGAGACGCTGGCGCAGCCCATAGAACGGCCATTCCTTTTCGAAGAGAGCGGCGAAGAAGGGCCGCTCCGGACGAGGCCCCACCAAACTCATGTCTCCACGAATGACGTTGAACAACTGCGGAAGCTCGTCCAGTCCCGTGTCTCGCAGAAAGCCCGTCCATCTGGAGGCGGGTTCGACCGACCATTCCCGATCAGCGCGCCGCAGCGCCTCCGCGGGAAGCGTGCGGAACTTCAGCAACCCGAAGCGCCGCCCGCTCCGTCCCAGGCGCTCCTGCGTCACGAAAATCGGCCCCCCGGCGGTGACGGCGATCGAGATCGCCAGGGCTAGAAGCAGCGGAGAACAGAGCACCGCCAAGAGCAAGGCCGCCGCCAGATCCAGAAGCCGCTTCGTGACCCGGTAATGAAAGGTATCCACTCTGTCCACCGCCGTGGGAACTTGCACAAACGACCCCATCGGTTCGATAGCGGTCCTGCCCGCCGATGGCGCCAGTATCCCTCCAGGCAACTCGAGCTGCCGCATCGCCTGAAACAGTACGGCGAACGATTCTGATTGTTCCGAACCCAGCGCAATGTGGATTTCGGCAACCCCGCTCTCTCGAACTTTCCTTAGGGCCCGCAGTGCTGCCTCGGCCGATGGAAATCTTCGGAAAACTGCCGGGCTACCCAAGTCGGCAAACTGGGCGCACGCATCTTCGAGATCGGCCGCCTCGGAGGTGAGCCAGACTTCGCATCGCCGCCGCGGCAGGATCTCGTCCGCCCAGCGCCGCAAAACCAGCGCCAGCAACCCGCCCGAGACGGAAAAGAATAGTCAAGCCAGCCCGGCCGTCAGCCTCGATAAAGAGGGCTCCCGCCAAAAGAACGCCCCCAAGGAGACGAGGGCCAGCGTCGCTGCGTTGGCCGCGAAAAAACAAAACAACCAGCGCCCTAGCACAGGCGTAAAGAGCAACGACGTGCTGAGGTCAAGGTGCCAGTCCAGCAACGCCCACACAACAACACTGCTGAGGGCGCAGGCCGCATACGCCGACAAGTGCGGCTGATCCGAGACGGTGATGAGTCCAGACCAAAAGCTCACATACGCCGCACCGCCGAAGCTCGCCGCCAGCAAGGCCGCGAAACCCCCTCTTAGCAGAGCTTCTCGACCGCCGTGATGCGTTCTCATCCAATGGATCCCCGAACTCTCTGTGATAGCCTTGAAGCTCGTATCTCGCAGGATACCCCAGATCATGACAAGTGAGAACGCCGATTCGCCTCTGTATCGGAAAAACAACGAGTACGGTTCGTGGACTTCTCGCTGAAAATTTACAAATGCAACACCGCATCAACCCAGTGGGAACTTGGCGTGCGCGGGCGAAGCATCCGAATATGTTGCGCCCGCGCGGGCGCGCGACTCGTTAAACCGCCGCTGCCCGCTATCGACAGAGAATGGGACACCGTCCGATGCCGCATGCTTCCGCAATTTCGAAAGACAACGGCATCGCGCTTTCTTGGGTGCTGTGCGGCGCTCTATTTTTTTCAGCTCTCGTCTTCACGCCGGGCGTCTTTCACTTCTACGACGTCACACCGAAGGTCGCCATCCTGCTGCTTTCGTGTGCCGCTTGCCTAACGTTAAGAAAAACGTGGCTTCCGGGGTTTTCGCTGCTTCCGCACAACCCTATGGGCCGCGCATTCCTGGCGCTTCTGGGTCTGCAAACGGTTTCCGTCGTGCTATCGACGGTATTTTCCTTCGAACCGCTGCTGTCTCTGACCGGGACCAACTGGCGGCGGCTGGGACTTGCTCCGGAACTTGCGCTCATCTGCTTCGCGCTCGTTGCAGCCTGTTTTGTGGCCGGCGACAAGAGACGAGTCCTGATCCTGACGCGAGCCATCGCTCTAACAGGTTTCGCGGGTGCCTTATACGGTATCAGCCAGTACTTCGGTTTCGATCCTCTGCTCGACCCAGCGAGCTATCACGTCGGTGAAGGCTACTGGACCATCGTACGCATTCCCGGCACACTGGGCCACGCGGGATACTTCGCTACGTTTTTGCTCCACGGCGTCTTTGCGGGAGGAGCGCTTTGGGCGGCCGAACAGCGTCGTCTCTGGCGTGTATTCGGAATTTCGACGGCTGCGATCGCCTCGGCCGCGATCATTTTGAGTGGAACGCGCTCGGCGATTCTCGGATTGGCCGCGGGTGTCGTGCTGTTGTGGGCGTGGCGCCGGCCGGTGCCGCGAACTCGCGAATGGCTGGTCTTAGCCGCCATTGCAGTCTCGGCGGTGGCTTTCTATTTCACGCCACCGGGGCAGAAGCTTCGTGCCCGCACGCGCTGGTACGTCGAAGACAGTCAAGGCGGCGCACGCCTTTGGCTCTACGGCGACTCGCTGGCGATGGGCGCGGACCACTGGCTGGCGGGAACGGGCCTTGAGACTTTTTCTTCCCACTATCCCAAGTATCAATCCGTGGAAGTGGCGCAAGCCTTTCCGAATACTTATTACGAGTCTCCGCACAATATTTTGCTGGACGCTTGGACCTCCCAGGGATTGCCTGGCGTGCTCGCTCTTGGCGGTCTCATTGCAGTGGCCGGCCTGGCCGCGTGGCGGGTCAGAGGACACGATTCCCCTCTGACCGGTTACTTGCTCGCTGGCCTATTTGCCGCCCTCTGTAGCAATCAGTTCCTCGCATTTGTGGCGGTTACTAAGCTCTATTTCTTCGTCCAAATATCCTTGCTGGCAGGCCTGGCAGTTGTCACCGCCGACTCCCGCCACGACCACCGTCCCAGCCGCTGGATGGGGGTCGTTGTCTTTACACTGGGTCTTATGTTTGCCGGGTTTGCCCTGCAGCTAGCTTGGGCGGACCGGCTGCTGCAACAGGTGGAGACCAGTGCGCGGTCAGGCCGTATCGCCGAGGCCGCCCAGCAGTACCACCACTTCCTCGCGGTCAAGCCGTCAGGAATGAACGTGGATGTCTGGTTTTCACGCTTGATGCTCAACACCGCCGCCGAGATCCCCGCGCCCGCGAAACGACTACAAATTTGGGCCGTGGCGAAGCAAGCCGCTGAAAGGGCGGTCCGGCACGCGGAGATTCGTCACAGCGCCCTATATAACCTCGCGTTTTTCTTGGCGCCGGAAGAGGACGTTGTTGAAATCGAGAAAAACCTGCGCGCCGCGATCGAGTGGGCCCCGCACTGGTATAAACCCTACTGGATGCTGGCTCAAGTTTTGGACGCCGCCGGGCGGGGCGGGGAAGCTCGTCAACTGGCCGAGCGCGCTCTTTTTCTCAATGGGGACAGGAATGAAGAGGTTCGCGCGACCTGGGAGAGGCTCGCCGCCGCAACTGCATCGGGGGACACTGGCCGAGCAGTTCCGGATGGGCCAAACTAAGACCGAGCCGGTCGACCCGAGCCCCGGCCCGGCTGCCTCTCGGAAGCTCATTCATAAGTCACGAAGAACGGAGAGGCCCAGGCGATTTCCGGGTCGCCCGAGGGGTTTTCCGTGTCTCGCTGAAAGACCCTCACGTAGTAGTAGCTCTTGCCCTTCTTGGAGTCGTTATCACGGTATCGCAGCTCGGCCGCGCGGCCGCCGGGGCGTTGCGTGTAGACGTACTCGCCGTTCTTGATCACATCCACGCGCAAAATCTCATCCGGCGCTTCGACGGAAATCTTGATCTCGATGGGCGCGGCCACCGGCAGTGTGAACTGCTCGCCGGGCATGTGAGGGCCGGCCGAGGCGCGGGCGATGATCTCGTCGCTGGCGCCAAAGGTGCGGCGCGCCAGCATGGCGTCGAAAAGTGATTCGCGCCGCAGCTCTTCCACCCAAACCGCCGCCCAGCTATTGTGCGTCGAGCGGTGGTCGCTGAAGGAGACGAATCCGTAGATATTGCCGTTGTTGAGCGCGTCCTGCGCGAAGTGGCCCGGCTCATCGGTCTGTGTGGGTCCGCGCTTCTCGGCCGCGGGCAGCCGCCAGCGCTCGTAACTGCCCCGGGCGCCCTGATAGATTTCCAGCAAACAATCAAACGGCGCATTGGGCCAGTTCCAGTCCGCCAGCGGACCGGCGGCGAAGGTGTGCGGCACGATGACCGTCTTCTGGCCGGCCTCGCTGAGAACGTTCTTCTCCACCCACTCCCATAGCGCGGGCGGCTGATTGTCGGGCTCGGGCGCATCGCGCCGCCGGTCGATGCCGCGCATCGGCGCACCGCGTTTGAGGAACAGCATATTGCGGTGACCGCCCGGGCGGTCCATGCTGTGCTCGTAGGTGTAGATACCCCAGAAGCGCGGCGCGTGCGTCATCACATCAACAAGTTTCTGCGCCACCCACCACTGGTAATCGCGCAGACCGTCGGGCCAGGTTCCGCCCATGACCTCGTTGTGATCGCTCGGGCCGACGAAGTCCATCTGCGCGGCGTCCATCGCATAGCGGTAGGTGTCTTCGAGCGAACCATCGACACCGCTATGTCCGCGGATATCGGTATGGCGGTGGCAATCGCCCAGCAGCAGCGTGTAGGTCTTGCCGTCGAGCGTCATCGTGGCCCGCTCGCGAGGCGCGAAACCGGCCACGGGCGCCGGCACATCAACCTGATTCAACGCGATTGCGCCCGATGGCGCGCTCTCGGGCAGCGACGCCAGATAGACGTTGTAGTGCTGCGCGTGGGTCTGGTCTTGCGGCAGGTTATCCGGCGAGCGGCCGTCGCTAGAATAAACCGCCATCACCGAATCGCCCGGTCCGCTGACCACGGGCGCGCGCTGCGTGTTGCGGCCCGAACTATTGGCGAGCAGCCAGGGTTTCGACCATCCCGACGCGGTAAGTTTCGTTGCGTAGAAATGGAACATCTCGGTCGGTTTGGTGAGCGTCCAGTGGCGGAAGACGACCTGCGGCGTTGCGTTGCCGTCGATCGCGATGGTGGGCAATTCCGCGAACTGCGTCATGCGTCCGGTGAAAGCTTCGTTAATGTCGGCGGCGGGCTCGAAAATCCTTCCATTGGCGTAGACGCGCACTCTGAGATTGCGGCGGGCATGCAAACCTTCGCTGCCTTCCAGGCGGCTGGATGTGGCGAAATCCTTCCCCCAATTCTTCCGGGCCTCGTCCCAGGCGACCCACACGCGGTCGTTGCCATCGACCGCGACCGCCGAGTGGAACGATGTCCTCTCGCCGGAAGTCATAGCGACCGGAGCCGAGGCGGCCGTGCCGTCGAACGACGCCAGGAAGATGTCGTAATTGCCGGCGTGGTAGCTGTCCCAGCTCACCCAAGCGCGGCCCGTGCTGTCGAGCGCGATGGCCGGTTCCCAATCATTGGCGATGCTGGTGGAGAGCTTAACTTCCGGGCCCCATCGGAAATCGCTCCACCGGCGGACGTAGATGTCCGACTGCCCGTCGCGAAACGACTGCCAAGCGATGGTCACATTGCCAGCGGCGTCGGAGGCGGCGCGCACATTGATATCGCCGTGGGGCGCGCGGGTGAGACGCTCCACTCTGCCGGGGTGGCCATCGCCCGATACCACCGCCGCGAAGAGCTCAAATTGCCCGCCGGTTTGTGCCGACCAGACGGCCAGCGCTCCGCCGGGAATCGCGGCGATCGCCGGGATGTAATGGTCCCCGTGCGCGTCGCCGACCACCACGGGCTCGCCCCACGCACCAGCCCGCTCGCCAGCCCCGTCACCAGTACTGGACCCGCGCCGCCGCACCACCACACGGTCCGCATCCTCACCGTCCCACTCGATATAGGCAGTCCACAGCGCGCCATCGGCGGCCGCGGCAACGGCGGGCCAGTCCGCGGTGCGCCCGGCCGAACTCACGCGCGCGGCGGCCACCTCTCCGGCCACCTCGGCCGCGGGCAACTCGGCGACTGTCTGCCGCAGGCGCGCGGTAATCCTGTCGGCTTCCGAGTACGTTCCCCGCTCGGCCTTCTTGCGCTCAGCGGCGGTCTTGGACTGCGCCGCCGTTTTCTCCGCGCCCAGAGCCGACTCGCCCACGGCCGACTCACCCGACGCCAACTCGCCCGGGTCCGCCACCGGCCGCCGCTGCTCAGACTCGGCATCCAGAGCCGCATAGCCAAGAAGTCCCGCCGCACAAAGGATAAAGACCCAAACACCGGCTCGCATAACTAACCCTCGCTAATGAAATCTGTTCGCGGAACACCGCGGGGACGGACACAGCGCCCGTTGCCGCGGCTGCTGGCTGTCGCAAGAGAATTATAGCGATCCCTGCGTGCCCCGGCCAACCGGCGCTGACACGGGTGGCAGCGGGGCAGGGAACCGCCCTGCTCGAACTGTGATTCCTATTCTCGAACCTTCTTATTCTTTATTCTCAAGAATGTCCTCTTTTGCGGTACAATTCCCTCAGGCTCGGTCGGGGCTATGATTGGTCAAACTATTTCGCACTACAAGATCACCGAGAAGCTTGGTGAAGGCGGCATGGGTGTCGTCTACAAGGCCGAGGACACCAGACTCGAACGTACCGTGGCTCTCAAGTTCCTCGCCTCCCACCTGCTAGAGGCGGCATGGGTGTCGTCTACAAGGCCGAGGACACCAGACTCGAACGTACCGTGGCTCTCAAGTTCCTCGCCTCCCACCTGCTAGAGGACGAGGAAGGCTGCGCCCGTTTCATTCGAGAGGCGAAGGCCGCTGCTTCCCTGGATCATCAAAACATCTGCACGGTCTACGAAATTGACGACGCAGGCGAGCGTACCTTTATTGCCATGGCCTTCATCGAAGGCCTAACCGTCAAGGACAAGATCGCCCAGCGCCCGCTCAAGCTCGACCAGGCGCTCGATATCGCCGTCCAAACCGTCCAAGGTCTTCAGGCAGCGCACGAGAAGGGCATCGTCCACCGCGACATCAAGGGTGCCAACATCATGGTCACCCCGCCGGGACAGGTCAAGATCATGGATTTCGGCCTGGCGCAGCTCGCCGAGCGCTCGAGGCTCACCGAGACAGCCACCCTCCTGGGCACCCCCTCCTATATGTCTCCGGAACAGGCGGTGGGAGAAAAAACCGATCGCCGCACCGATCTCTGGTCTATCGGGGTCGTGCTTTACGAAATGATCGCCGGCAGACTGCCGTTCGTGGGGGAGCGCCAAGAGGCGGTTCTGTACGGGATCAGCAGCGAAGAACCCGAGCCGGTCACCGCCCAGCGAGCGGGGTTGCCGATGGAGCTGGAGTGGATCATCGGCAAGGCGCTTGCCAAGGACCGAAACGAACGCTATCAACATGCCGAAGACCTGCTCGTCGACTTACGCAGCCTGCAGAAGAAGCTCGCATCGGGCAAGTCCAGCATTCTCAAGGCGCAGGCTGGGACTCAGACGGTAGCAACCCAGCCGGCACAGACAGCACAAGCCTCTGCAGGTCCCCTGGCTCGGTACAGGGTGATCGAGGATGTGGAAGAAGCAGGGGATGCGATCAAGTACGTCGCGGAAGACACCGAGTTGCATCGGTCCGTCGCGATCCGGGTCTTGCCGCAATCGTCAGCGGAAAAGATCGAACGCGCGCAGCGGCGCAAGCAAACCCTGCTCCTGGGGACCACAGCGCTGGCCGTTCTTCTCGCCCTAATCTTCGCCTTCTTCCCGCTGTTCGCTCCTACCCCGGTCGCTGAGACTCCGCTGCGGCGCTTCACGTTGCAGACCGATGGAGCCCCCATCCGGCTTTCCATCTCGCCCAATGGCCGCCATGTGGCCTATTTGTCAGGGTCCGCGAGTGAGCGCATCTTGTGGGTGCAGGACCTGGACCAAAATGAACCGCGTGCGATCGTGGGACCGGCGCGTATCAACCGCAGTATTCCGTTCTGGTCGCCCGACAGCCAATTCGTCGGCTTCCGGTCCGAGGATAGCTTCAGGAAGGTGGCCGTTTCCGGCGGCCCCGTAGTGACGCTGGCGGAAGCTACAGGCTTTTCGAGACGGTCCACCTGGACGCCGGACGGTGAGTCGGTCATCTTCACCTCGGGGGGAAAGCTTTTTCGTGTAGACGCTCGCGGAGGGAAGGCCGAGCTGTGGCTCGAAGCCGAGCAGGAAGGGTTCGGCGCATACGAACCGGCGTTCTTCTCCGCTGGCGAGGGCACGCAGAAGCTTCTCTACGTGGAAGCGAAGTCGGCTAGCGAAGCTCAAATCATCGCCCTCGATCGCGCCTCCGGGCAGCGTGAGATCCTGGCGGCGGGATTCTTTCCGGTTTACGATCCCAGCGGCCACGTGATCTACCAGAGCATCGACCCCGTGGGTATTTGGGCCGTGCCGTTCTCGGTGGATACGATGAAAGCGACCGGCAACCCGTTTCCCATCAGCGAGAACAGCTACCGACCCAGCATTGCGCTGGATGGAACGCTGGTTTATCTCGAAGGGCCGGCTGCGACCGGACTCGATCGCTTGGTCTGGCGCGACCGGGAGGGAAATCCGTTAGGGACGATCGGTCAGCCGCAGAACGGAATCCGCTATCCAAACCTATCACCCGACGGGCGCAAGGTCGCGGTGACAGGTACAGAGAACGGCAACCAGGACATCTGGATTCACGAGGTGGATCGGCCGGTGAAGATAAACTTCACGACAGACGAGGATGTGGACCTTTTCCCTACTTGGTCGCCGTCTGGAGACCGAATTGCTTTCTCTTCGGGGCGCACGGGAGACCGCACTATCTACATCAAGCGCACTGACGGTAGCGGCGAGCCTGCCGAAATAGTACAGAACCCTGAATTCAGGCAATACTTGACAGATTGGTCGCCGGACGAGAGGACCCTGCTGTTCTTCCGACACAGAGAGGGCGCCACAGAACAGGACCTGTGGTACCTAGAACGAAAGGAGGACGGCAATTACGAGGAGGTTCCGTTGCTCCAGACTTCCGCCAATGAAAGCACGGCGAAGTTCTCACCCGACGGCCGCTTTGTGGCCTACCGTTCGGACCGGACGGGACAGGACGAAGTCTTCGTTTGCACGTTTCCCGAGTGCCGGAACCAGCAGCGGGTCTCGGTGAATGGGGGATCCCAGCCGCGCTGGCGCAAGGACGGCAAGGAGCTATTCTACGTCGAAGGTGATTCCCTCATGGCCGTGCGTGTCAGCACTGATCCAACCCTCAGCCTGGGTTCGCCCCAGAAGCTGTTCTCGTCGGAAGGCCTTGTCCTTGAGCGGAGCCACTTATTGACTTACGACGTCACACCCGACGGAGAGCGGTTTGTCCTAGCTGAGCCAGCGGTAGAGGGGGCGGAGGTTCCCGAGCCGACGATCCGCGTCGTCCAAAACTGGTTCGCTGAGTTCAGGGACCGGCAGTAGGATGGAGCGGTGAGCCAGTGCGTCAGGTTCATGGCGGGTCACCGAACTGTTCAAGAAATTCTGACGCCGCCAGCGGCCAGGCCGCTCTCGCCTGATTGCGGGCGGGGACTAACCGGCGAAGCAGTCGGCCACGATCCGACCCATAGCCTTTCTTGTCAGCCTTCATGCCCCGGCCCGCGGCGGCCTCCCGAAACTTCCCAAAAAGTCCCAAAAAAACAGGCACCCGCACGATTTCATCCATTAGATCACCCGCAGCCTGTTACCACTGAGCTAAGATAATCGGCGCAAGCCGCTTGGCCGGCGCCAAGCCGAGGTGAGAGATGCAAACACGACGCCTGATCCTGAGTCAATTCGTTGGAGCGCTGGCGGCCACCGCGGCCGCCCCGAAGGCGGAGGCCAAGAAAAGCCGCCTCGTCATCGATACCCACATCGAGTTCTGGACCTCCGAGCCGCGGTTTCCCTTCCGCCACCCCGAGCGGCCCGACTTCAAACGCGCCCGCATCGATGCCCCGGTCGAAAACTATGTCGAGCAGATGAAGGACTTCGACATCCAGTACGCGGTCCTCATCAACCCGCGATACTTCGGCTGGGATAACGCATACATGAGTTATTGCTATCACACCTACAAGCATCTCTTCGTGGCGCACGGGCTCATCAACCCCGAACATCCCAAAGTCGCCGAGCACTTGCGCTATTGGGTCGAGCAGCACGGCTTTCAAGGGATGCGCTTCAGCCCGATTTACCACCCGAAATCGACCTGGCTCAACTCGAAAGAACACTATCCGCTATGGCGCGAAGCCGAGCGGCTCGGCGTGTGTTTCAACTACTACATCGCGCCGCACCAGATGCCCATGCTCGAAGACATGGCCAGGCGATTTCCAGGCGTGAATATCGTCGTCGATCACGCCGGCAAGCCCGACCTGAAGCTCGACGACCCCTGGCCGGAATTCAAGAAAATGTTCCGCCTCAAGAAATTCCCGCAGGTCTGGATCAGCAACTCCGAACCCTATGAGATGAGCGAGATCAACAAATACCCTTATGAGGACACGCTGCCGTTCTATAAGGCGATCTATGAGGAGTTTGGCGGCAAGCAACTGGTCTGGGGAACCGGCTATCCGCGCCCGAGGTGGGAGCTGCCGATGGACAAGGAGCTGGAGTTCGTCGACAAGATTTGCGACTTCTACACGGACGAAGACCGTGAGCTCATGCTGGGCAAGAACGCGCTCGGGATTTGGAAATTCCCAGACTATCAGGGCTCGTGAAACAACTGGGCAAGACTCGTGAAACGACCAGGCGCAATGTCTCGGCGTTCGATCGCCAATAAGCAGCAAAACGCAGCCGCGGCGTGAGGGCCGATACAGTGCCAGGCTCGGTTGTCTTGCGGCCCGCGGCGGGGCGGTGCTACGGTCAAGTTTCACGCCTGTGCGCCTCGCCAAAGTATTCGCCAGCCTCCGGGCTCCCCTCTGGATCACTGCCGGTTTCGTCGCATGCGGAGGCCTTGCCAGCGCCCAGCCCGCGGAGTTTCCCGAGCCGGAGCGCGGAGACTTGAGCGTTCTCGCCGACCGTCAAGAAATGATCGGCGAGGTTCGCCATCTGCGGGGCAACGTCGAGTTGCGCGTGAACAATCTGATTCTCACCTGCGACGAACTTGACTACAACGAAGCCAGCGGAGAAACCGAGGCTCGCGGAAATGTGCGTTATAAGACTCTCGACACCCCGGAGACTCTGCACGCCGAAAAACTAAGCTACAACATCAAGACCGAGACAGGCACCTTCTACGACGTCCATGGCTATGTGGCGTCGGCCTCAAAGGGTACGCCGCGCATGCTGACGACCGACAATCCCTTCTACATTGAGGGCAAGATCGTCTACAAGGCCAAGAACCACTACACCGTACATGGCGGGTTCATCACCAATTGCGAGGCGAGCCGTCCGTGGTGGACGATGCGCGCTCCCCGCACCAAGATCGTGCCCGGCCAATGGGCGAGCGCGCGAAACGCGGTGTTCCGGCTGCGCGGCATTCCTCTGTTCTACTTTCCATACTTCCGCAGGTCGCTCGAGGAGACGCCCCGGCAGAGCGGCTTCCTGACCCCCAATTTCGGCAGGAGTTCGCGCTTTGGAATGGTCCTAGGTCAGTCCTACTACTGGGCGATCAACCGCGGCTACGACGCCACCTTCGCGGGCACCTGGTATTCCGATCGGGGGGTGGCCAGCCAGATCGGATTTCGGGGGCGTCCGACCGCCAACAGCTCCTTCGACGCCACCTTTCACGGCGTCAAAGATCGCGGCTTGAAACTCTCCGGCGGCCGCCGGCTCAAACAGGGTGGCCGCCAGTTTACGATGCGCGGCTCGGGGATGATGCCGGCCGGATTCCGGGGTGTCGTGAAGATCAACTATTTGAGTTCCCTCGAGTTTCGCCAGGCCTTTAGCCAGTCGTTTGAAGAGGCGGTCTTCGCGCAGGTCGAATCCATCGGCTTCATCTCGAAGAATGTCTCGACCTTCAGCATGAACGTTTCGCTGCTGCGCAATGAGAACTTCCAGAGCGTCGATCGCGGGGATACGGTCATTGTCCGCAAGCTGCCGAGTATGGAATTCAATAGTCATGACCGGCAGATTCTGGGCGGTCCGGCGCCGTTGTGGTTCGATCTCGAAAGCTCCTTCGGATTGATAAGCCGCACGCAACCCACCTTCCAGACGCGGCGGTTCGTGCAGCGCGGAGACATCTTTCCCCGCCTGACCAGCAGCCTGCGTTTGAAGGGATTTCAGTTCACGCCTTCGTTCGGTGTTCGTCAAACGTCCTATGGCCAGCGGCGCGCCGAGGGTTCGCTGCGGGGAGTGAACTTGCTCCGCAACAGCCGGGAATTCTCCCTCGACATCGCTCCGCCCTCGCTGGCCCGGATCTACGAGGGGCCGAAATGGATTGCCGACCGCATCAAGCACGTGATCGAGCCCAGAATTCGCTACCGGTTCACTGATGGGATTGACAATTTCGGGAGCGTGATTCGCTTTGACGACACCGACATCCTCACGAACACGAACGAGGCCGACTTCTCCATCACCAACCGCTTCTACACCAAGGATCTTCAGAGCGGACGAGTGCGCGAGGTGATGACCCTGGAAATCTGGCAGCGCCGCTATTTTGATCCGGACTTCGGCGGCGCGCTGGTTCCGGGCCAGAGGAACGTGTTCCGGTCCACGATCGACGTGACACCGTTTGCCTTCCTGGACCGGGCTCGTCACGCCTCGCCGATCGTCACCTCTTTGCGCGTGCATCCGTCGTGGCGCTACGGCCTGGAGTGGCGCTATGACTATGATGAACTGCGGGACAAGATCGTCAACACTGCCGTGTACGCCAGTGCCCGGCTCTCGGATCTGTGGACCGTGGAAGTAGGCCATCACGCGGTCCGCAACGATCCGGTACTGAGCCCGCCGGGCAATCAGATCTCTACGCTGGTCCGCTTCGGCGGCTTCAACCGCAGGGGATGGAACGTGGCTACGCGGACCAACTACGATTACCGCCAGAGCATCTTTATCTACAGTGCGTCCCAGGTAACCTACAATACCGACTGCTGCGGATTTAGTTTCGAGTGGCGGCGCTTCGCGATCGGCCGCACGCGAAACGACAATCAGTTTCGCATCGCTTTGTCGATCGCGAATATCGGATCGTTTGGAACGCTGCGGCCCCAGGAGCAGATATTCTAGCCGATGGCGTTCCCAAAGCGGTACGCGGAGATCGCGGCGCGATGGCGGGTGAGGGCGGGGTTCGTGGTCGGGGCCCTATTTTTGTTGCTCGCCCAGCCGACGGGCGTGTCGCTGGTTCTCGGCGGCGGGCTGGCGCTGGCCGGACTCGGGTTGCGGGGTTGGGCGGCCGGTCATCTCGAGAAGTTCGAACGGCTGACCACCTCGGGACCCTTCGCGCATCTGCGCAATCCGCTCTATGCCGGAACGCTGATCGTGGGCGCGGGATTCGCGATCGCGGGCGCTCAACTGCTGATCGGAGTCTCGCTGATTGCGTTTTTCGTCCTGTTCTATCTGCCGGTGATCGAGGAAGAGGAGAGCTATCTGCGGGAGAAGTTTCCTGGATACTCCGAATATCAGAGACGGGTGCCGAGGCTCTGGCCCGCGCTCGAGGCCCGCTATGCATCCGGGCAGCGGTTCCGCTTCGGGCTTTATCGCAAGAATAGAGAGTATGAGGCCCTGGCCGGTTTTCTGGTGGTGATCGGTTTGCTGCTGGCGAAGTACGCGCTGTGATCCCTCTGGCGGCCCCTCCCGCGGCCCCTCCCGCTGTCTAGCCGGGCGGAGAGGGATGTGCTAGAGTCGGTCGTTCGCGAGTTGGGACAACATGTTGGCTAAGCAAGGTTAGCTAAGGAGGCGGAGCGTTGAGCGAGAAAGAGCTGCAAGGAAGGGTCGCCGTGATCACCGGGGCGAGCAAGGGTTTGGGCAAGCAGATGGCCGAATCGCTGGCCGCCGAGGGCGCCGTTGTCGCGCTGGTGGCCCGCAACAAGGAACTCCTTGATGGCGTGGCCGCGGGGATTGGCCAGCAGGGCGGCAAGGCCGAAGTCATCGTCGCCGACGTGACCGATGAATCGGCCGTCTCGGATGTCGCCCGGCAGGTGAGCGAAAGACTCGGCGTCTGCGACATTCTGATTAACAACGCCGGGATCAATAACCGCAAATCCGTCGACGAGTTCACACTCAAAGAGTGGAACGAGATTGTCGCCGTCAACCTGACGGCGCCTTTTCTGATGTGCCGGGCCTTTGTGCCGGAGATGAAGAAAGCCGGGTGGGGGCGGATCATCAACATGACCTCGATCATGTCTCACGTCTCGCTGCCGCAACGAACCGGATACAGCGCGACCAAGGCCGGGCTGCTGGGCATGACCCGCGCCCTGGCTCTGGAACTGGCGCCCTGGCACATCACCGCCAACGGAATCAGCCCCGGACCCTTCGCCACCGAGATGAACCGGGCGATCATTGATGATCCGGAAAAGAACGCCCAATTCCTGGCGAGGATTCCCGCCGGCCGCTGGGGCAAGGTGGAAGAGATCGGCCGGCTGGCCGTCTATCTCTGTTCGGAAGAAGCCGGTTTCATTACCGGCACCGATATCGTCATCGACGGCGGCTGGCTAGCACAGTAGCCGCCGCCGGCGCATCAGCCGGTGAGCTGCTTCATGGTGAACAGCGCGCCGAAGGGGCAACCGGTCTTGTCCGCGATGTTTTCGCGGCCGCCCTGCTCGCGGTCCACCAGGCAGAGCGCACCGAGAACTTCCATGCCCGCTTCCCGGGCCCGCTCGATGGCCAGGATCGTCGAGCCGCCGGTCGTGCAAACGTCATCCACGATCACGACCCGAAGCCCCGGCGGGTCGTCGATGCCCACGATACAACCCTGGCGGCCGTGATCCTTGGGCTCCTTGCGAACCAAGAAGGCATTGACGACTTCATCGCTTTCGAGTGATTCCCGGGCGATGGCTGTGACAATCGGATCGGCGCCCATCGTCAGCCCTCCGATCGCGCGGGGATGCCAGCCCTGCTCGGCGATCTTGGCCAGGAAGGCCCTTCCGATCAGCGGCATCGCCGCGGCGTGCAGCGTGGTGAGGCGGGCGTCGACGTAGACGTTGCTGCGCTGTCCCGAGGCCAGCAGAAAGTCTCCCCGCTTTACCGAGATGGTTCTCAATAGTTTTTCGAGTTGTTCGAGATCTTCCCGCGCGGACATGGGCGCACTCCCTGGTTCCTCGCCGGCTGGAAAGCCGCCAGCCAAGCGAATTATCGTAGCGAATCCGGCCCGCGAGCGGAAGTGCGGAGCATCCCCGCCGGAGGGATGCAGGCAAGAAAGAGATCGCGCTCGCTCGTTCGCTTGCTGCCGGCCGGGTGTTTTTGTTATCGTCATAAGTCTGTTCCGTTGCTCGCTTCCGAGGATTTCCACCTCATAGAAACCACCCGAATTCTCGTTGCCATAAGAGGTCTGCGCTGGAGGGCTTTCTGATGAAAGACTCTGAAGAGCGAGACTTCTGGTGGAAGCGCTTCGGGCCCGCCGCCGACGCGGGCGCGACGCTTAGCGGAAGTGTCATTGGTTGCCTGCTGATCGGTTACGTGCTCGGAGAGTACTTCGACGCGAATCCGGGGGCGACAGTGGGCGGGCTGTTTTTGGGGATGGTGGTGGGTTTGTACAACCTGGCCAAGATCATGTGGCGGAAGAGATGAACGCCGTTGTGTGCGGGTTGCTGGGAGGGCTGGCTACAGTTGGATTGTCGGAAGGGTTGCTGAGGTGCTGGGGCTCGCGGCCGGTGCATGCCTTCTGGAAACTTCTCTTACTGGGCGCTGCTCTGAGAGTGGTCTGGGTGTTGGGCCTGCTGGGCGGCGTTCTGGCGACGGGAATTTTGGACGGCAAATTGTTTACCGTGGCGCTGCTCAGCAGCTACTCCCTAGCTCAAATGCTGGAAGCCTTGCGACATAGAAACCTCATTCGATCTAGATGAACTGGCAACTACCATTCGCCCTGCTGGCCTCGTCCGAAGGCGGCGAGCACGGAGGGGAACAGACCCTCTCGGACGTCGTGATGCACCACATCTCGAACTCCGACGTGCACGTTGCGTCGCTGGAAGGGCTGCATCTCTCGAAGGCGTCGATTTTCCTCGTCCTCGCGGCGGTTTTTCTGATCGTGCTCTTGGGCGTCGCCTTCCGCGGTTCGAAGAGGAAACAAAGCGTTCCCAAAGGTTTGACCAACGCGCTGGAGGCGGTGGTCGAGTTCATCCGTGACCAGATCGCGATTCAGAATATGGGTGAGAAGTACGGCCGCATGTTCACGCCGTATCTTTGCACGCTGTTTTTCTTCATCCTCGCGTGCAACCTGCTTGGCATGATGCCTGGAGGCTACGCGGCGACGAGCAACTTGAACGTGACTGCCGCCTTGTCGCTGATCACGCTGGTGACGATGATTCTCTCGGGAATGATCGTGATGGGCCCGGTGGGTTACTTTAAGCATATGGTGCCGGCGGGAACGCCGCTAGTCATCTCGCCGCTGCTGATCGTGATCGAGGTCATCAGCACGTTTGTGAAGCCAGTCGCGCTAACGATTCGTCTGGGCGCGAATATGACGGCGGGTCACATCGTCATACTGGTGATGTTGTCGTTCGTGTTTGTTTTTCAGAGCGTGCTGGTCGGCCTGTTCGTATCGGTACCGATGGCGGTGGCGGTCAGCCTGCTTGAGTTGATCGTTGCGTTTATCCAGGCCTACGTGTTTACCTTGCTATCCGCAATTTTTATCGGCATGATGGTGCATTCCGCGCAGCACTAGGAATGGGCTGAAAGAAAGGTTCTTGGAGGAGTAATTTTAGATGAGACGAAGTGGGAAACAATCTGCATACATTCTGCTGGCGCTAGTCGCCCTGCTGCTGCTGGCGCCTTCGGCCGCCATGGCGCAGGATGGAGGGGACAACCCGACGCTGCACTATTTCGGCGCCGCTATTGGCAGCGGAATCGTGGTCATCGGCGCCGGGCTGGGAATTTCCAAACTGACGGCCGCGGCCGTCGAGAGTATTGCCCGCCAGCCGCAGGCGGCCAAGGAGATCGTTGGCGCGTTTCTGATGCCGATGTTCTTGCTCGAAGGCGTCGCTGTCATTGCGCTGGGTGTCTGTTTCGTTGTTATCTTCATGACTTGAGGGTGGAATGATGGCGAGTTTAAGCGCCCTTTGGCTGCTAGCAAGCTCGAACGCATTGCTGCGTTTCGAGCCGGGATTAATGATTTGGACCGTTGCTACCTTCGCGGTGCTGCTGGTCGTTCTGCGCAAGATTGCCTGGGGGCCGATCCTCGCGGCGCTCGACGAGCGCGAGAAGAAGATCGAACAGGCTCTCGGGCAGGCGCAAAAGGCGCAGCAGGCAACCGAGAACATGGCGGCGGAGAACCAGCTCCGCATCCGCGAGACGATTCAGAAATCCGAACAGATCATTCAGCAGGCGCGGGAAGCGGCGGATCGCTCGCGACAGCAGATTCTCAACGAGACCCGGGCCGAATCCAAGCGGATCGTGGATCAGGGTTTGCAGCGGCTTGAGGCGGAGCAGCGTGCCGCGCTGCGCGAGATCCGCGTGATGGCGGCGGACCTGGCCATACGGGCTGCTAGCCGGCTGATCCAGTCCTCGCTGACCGAAGAGCAGCAGCGGGACCTCGTCAACCAGTTTTTGCGAGAGATCCCGGAAGAACGCGTTCAATAGCACTAGCTCCGGGAAGGCGAAAGGCCCGCCACGGCCGGCCGCCTCAGCCATGCCGCCGGGTCTCGAGCGTCGACCGTAGGGCGGCCGGACCGAGTCCCGCGGGCCACGATCCCTGGGCGTTGTCCTGCATCTTGGGTCCCCTCGACCCTCAGTGAGCACGCGATGTCATGGAGCCCCCCCACGGGTAAGCCCGGCCCGAGGCTCGCACCCGCAACTGTAGTGGCATGCGGATTCGGACGATACGTATGTGATCAGGGCCGCCGACGAATCGGCCCGCGGCTGGCGGTGCTTGATAATTCATAGTGTATACTTGTCGCTAGGTGCTGGCTAGGGCTGTGGGCGGTTGGCACTGCCAGTGATACGTGTGCCATGGAATGTCTCTATTGCCACCAGAAGATTTCGCGGTTCTGGCTGTTTGGTAAGACCTCCAAGTTTTGCAAGAAGGCTCACGAGGAAGCTTACCGCAAAGAGACCCTCGATCGGCTGACTTTTGGCGAAGATGAAGATACGGAAGCCGGCGAGCCGGCTCCCCTACCGCTGAGCGCTCCGCGGCCTCAGAGCTCTGAGCCGGACTTCGATGCGCTGATCGCTGAGCGGACCAGCGAGCATCTCTCTTCTCCTCCTGCCTTGGATATCCCGTCCGCGCTGGACGCGCAAGAGTCGGCGCCGCTGTTTTCCGAGGATCCGGATCCATCGGCGGCCATTCTCATGCCTCCCGTCGGC
The DNA here is from genome assembly GCA_965238045.1 of Bryobacterales bacterium. Classification (GTDB taxonomy): domain Bacteria; phylum Acidobacteriota; class Terriglobia; order Bryobacterales; family UBA6623; genus CBDEGU01. The sequence continues at coordinate 98,679 of CBDEGU010000012.1, forward strand.
GAGGCGCATGACGAGGCCGAAGGGCTCGATCCGAACCCCAGCCCAGACTTCGGCTTCTACGAGCAGCCTTCCGAGGATGCTCCCGCCGCGCCGCGTACTTTCCAGGAATCGCTAGGTTACGAAGAATCAATTCCTTCGCCCCCGTCGCCGGTGGATGATGAAAGTCCCGGTGACACCGTCGCGCTGTTCGACGAGCTGCAAAAAATGGCGATGGAAGCTGAGGAGGATGAGCCAGTCTCCGAGCGCGAGGCCCTGCTCGGTGCGCATCCGGCGAATGAGGATGAGGCGCCCCTGGCTGCCATGCCGGAATCGGCGGCCAAGCCGCTAGGCGGAGCGGAGTTCTCGGCCCAGCATGAAGCACTCGAGAGACTGTTGAGATCGGTCGAGGAACCCGAGCAAACCCAAGAGGCCCCCGGACAGGCCGAAGTCCCCATTCAGGCCGAACAGGGCGATTTCGGCGACTTGGATTTGTCACTGTTCACTGCAGGGGCCGGCTCGGAAGATGAACAGGCCGAGGTGCCTCCGCCCGCCATGGAGGCGCAATACCCCGAACCGCCGGTCGCGGATCGCAGTGACTTACTGGAGGACATCTTCCGGAAAGCCGAGTCGCCTCCGCTGCCGGTGGCTCCGGCGTCCGATGACCGCTACTCGTTCGACATGAGCGATGACCTGGTGGAACTGGCTTCCAGAGAGATAGCTAGCGGCAAGGGTGAGAAGATCGTAACTTTCCCGGGACCCGAGTCGTCGCCCGAGTCGTCCATGGCCGGCCGGCAAGACGAGCCCGAGCAGAAGCCGGCCGCCGAGACGCCCGCGGCCGGGGAAGACGAAGCAGCGGTCTCGCTGATGGACTTGGAGCCTTGCGCCGAATTTGCGCCCTTGGAATTGCTCGGCTCTGAAGGTCCCGGCCGGCATGGTGATGTGGCCAGCCTTGCTGGTCTGGCGGCTCCAGAGGGCCCCGGCGCAAAGATGTCTGAGTCAGTTGAGCTCCATCTTGATCCGGTCATGCCGGTAGGGCTCGCCGATGAGTTCGCCGGCCGGAGTCAGGAACTCCGGGAGTGGTCCTTCGCCGATGAGTTGATCAGACACGACCCTGAAATGCAGGACTTGCCGGCTATGGTTGCCGAGGAGGTCAGGCTGGACACCGATCTGCGGCCGGTTGCCTGACGGCGCCGCGTAAGGGGAAAATCGGAACGCGCGCAACTTTCCCGAAGCTGGCTCGTTGTCGGCACGGTGGCGAAAAAGAGGGCAGTATCCAAGCAACCAAGGACGGGGTGATTGAGGTAAATCCCCTACAGCGGATTTGCGGAGTGCAGAGTATAGTTTAGAATGTGGAAGTGCCTCGTCCAGGAACCAAGGCCCTGATGACAATGAGCGAAGAGGTTGGAGTATGAATATCTTAGGCGATATACGCATCCCAGGCCGTTCCCGGCGGGAATCTGAGACAGAGAGTCCATCAGCGGAAAAAGAGCCGCCGCCGCTCGAAGCATTGCTGGACGACGCCGATGAGGTACAAGACGAGCGACCCGAAGCGGTGAACTCGAATCCTGTTCCCGCCCCACACCTTGTCGAGGATCTTGCGGAAATGTCACACCCGAACGAACCATCGGCTGACGAGGCAGTGAGCGCTGGCACCGAGTATTACGCCGCGGCGGTTCGGTATTACCTCAGAGGGCAGCTAGAACAAGCGCTCAAGGAGTTGCTGCGGGCCCGCGACGCGGGCGAAGACATGGCTGAGATCGCTACGGCCATGGCGCAGATTTACCTTGAAAGCAGGAATTACGACAAGGCGGCGGACGCCTACCAGGAACTGATTGAGATGGACGCCGCCAACGGTTCCGCGCAGTTTAACCTGGGTCTGGCCCTGGAGGCCCTCGACCGCCACGAGGGAGCGCGCGATGCGTTCCGGGCGGCGGTCGCCAACGACAAGGAACTCGTCGACGCCTATCTCGGGCTGGCCGGATCCTGTCTGAAGCTCAACGACCCCGAAGGCGCCCGCGAGGCTTACCTGGCCTATGTGGAGCTCGAACCCGACTCCTACACGGCGATCTTCGGCCTGGGCGTGGCTTCGCAGCTCAGCGGCGACTACGACGAAGCCATTCGCTACTACGGCAAGGCGCTAGAGCAGCGGCCGCAGTCCGAGGAAGTCTTTTCCAATCTCGCCAGCGTCTATACCAAGACCGAGCAGTACACCGAAGCGGCCGATTGCTTCCGCCAAATGCTCAAGGTGAAGCCTGATTCGGTCAAGGCCCTGGAGGGACTGGCGTTCTCGTGTTATCGCGAAGGATTCCACTCCACCGCGCGTACGCACTACCAGGAATTAACCAAGCTGACTCCTAGCTCGTTCGAGAGCTGGTATAACCTCGGCCTGGTAAATCAGAAGATCGAAGCGTACGAGGAGGCCATCAGCGCCTTCAAGATGGCGGCCGGCATTCAGGGCGATTCGCTCGAAGCGCTGCTCAACCTGGCGTCGTGTTACCAGCAACTGGGCGACACCGAGGCCGCGAAAGAGTCCTTCGAAGAAGGCCTGCGTTGCGACGCAGACTCGCTCCCGGCGCTGCAGGGGCTCGCTGCTCTTCTGGAGGCGGACGGCCAGGCCGGCGCCGCCGTCGAATACTACTCCAAGATCGCCACGGTCACCGAGACGCCCGAGACGCTCTTCCGCGTCGCCGTGGCGCTGCAGAGGTCCGGGCAGTGGGAGAAAGCCGCGGCCGCTTACAAACAGTGCACGAATTTGAAACCTGACTGGCCCGAAGCTTGGCTGAACCACGGCGTCGTTTGTCTCAAACTCGAGCAGCCCGATCAGGCGGCGGCGGCCTTTTCCAAGGTGATCGCCATCGAACCCAATCACGCCGAGGCTCTCCTCGGACTGGCCGCGGTGCATGTGGGCGAGAAAAACCTCTCGGAAGCGCGGAAACTCTACGGCCAGATCGTCGCCATCAAGCAGGACTCTCCGGAGGTCTTCTTCAACGCCGGGCTGCTGGAGCAGAAAGCACGAAACGATGAGAAGGCGCTGGAGTATTACTCGCGGGCCATTGAGGTGAATCCCGACTTTGCCGAGGCCCATCTCAATCTGGGCGCTGCTCTGCGGTCCCTGGGCCGGGAGTCCGAAGCCCTGGCAAGCTTCGAGAAAGCGATCGAACTCAAGCCACAACTGGCGAAAGGGTATTTTTCCCTCAAGCCCATGCGAATGGATCGCACCGGCTCGGGCAGCCCCGTGGCCACGGTCGCCCAAGACTAGCGGCCGGTGGCGGGGGTCGGGCTGCTATACATTCCTCTCGATCGAGCGTTGGTCGCGACTCCCGCCTGTGCGTATAGCCCGCTGTCTTCCCAGTATCCCCGCGCTTGAGTACCCCGTGCTTGAGTACCCTGCGCCTGACTGCCCGCGCGGGGCCATCCTGGACGAGCCGGACGCCGCCACTCCGCCACTCGCGTTTCCCCCGTGCCCGGAGCCTCGTGCCTGGAAACCCATATGTGGAAGTCATCTCTCGGACCGCCGCCTATCGGACAGATCGCTTTCCGCGGCCGCCAGATCGCCGGGCCGTCCTACATCCCGCCAATATCCTTCGATCGGGGCCCAGCGAATCACTGCCCCCGAGGCCAGCATCTGGTGAATGGCGCTGGTCAGTTCGTATTCACCGCGCGGGGAGAGAGGCGTTTTCGCTAGTTCGCCGAAAATCGCCGGCCCGAAGCAGTTGATGCCCGCATTGATCCAGTTTGTGCTCGATGAGCCCGGCGGCGGCTTTTCGATGATCTTGATGATGCGGTCCCCCTCGACGTAGACGGCGGCCCCCTGGCAGGGGTCCTCGACTTGCTTCAGCGCCAGTACGGCGTCCGCGCCGTCTTTGAGAGAGCACAGCGAGCGGTAAGTCTCCGGAGGCGCCAGAATATCCCCGAAGGTCATCAGGACCGGCTCACCACCGGCGAAGTCCCGCCCCAGCAGCGCGGCGCTGCCGGTGCCGTCTTGCTGCTCCTGTACGCGGTAGGAAAGCCGGGAGCTGCGGCGCGGGTGCGCCGCGAAGTAATTGCGCACGATCTCCTGCTTGTAGCCAACGACCAAGAGAATATCCTTGATGGGCACTTTCTCAACGCTATCGAGAACATGGGCCAGCATGGGCTGGTCCCCGACCATCACCATGGGCTTGGGACGCTCGTCGGTCAGATGCCTCATGCGCGCGCCCCGGCCAGCCGCCAGGATCACCGCCTTGGACACGTGCATGGATGCCGTCATGGGGTCATCGCGGAGGAACCGGTCAACGGGAACAAACCGGCGCCGCTTCCAACACCTGCGATGGTTTCGATGCAGAGGGTTCCGTCCCCGCCCGCGGCGGGCGGGGAAAGCTAGTTGATCGCCGGATCGTTCTCGCTCGCCGGCTCGTTGCCGTAGTGATTGCGAATGACATTCGTATGATCGCTATAGAAAGACCGCGCCCCGGTGACATTGTAGGTCTGCGGATCGGCGTTAATAGTGTAGCCCCCCGGCGTGCCAACCATGGTAAAGACATAGCCGGATTTGATGCCCGCCGCCAAATCGTCTGGAATCAGGTCGCCCGCGGCGGGTGTCGGACCGCCATTGCCAGGTGGCGGCCCCAACTCGGCGAGAGAAGAGGCAAAGCGCTGGTAGGTGGAGAAGTACTGTACCTGCGCCGTATTGATGGTGTGCAGGGTGCGGATCGACGCCATTTCGAAGGCCGCCATCCGCGCCGAGGTGAGCTTGGGGATCGCGATCGCCGCGATGATCAAGATGATCGCGATTACGATCAGAAGCTCGATGAGTGAGAAACCGTTCCTGCTTCGTCTGGAGCGCATAAGCCCTGGCGTCCTCCGTCTTCTATTGTAAACAGACGATCGAGCGCCTAGGAACGTTCAAGAGAATCTCGAATAATTTTTCAGCCAGCCCGGTCCCAGCGGTCCCTGGAAGCATCGCCGGAAACATCGCCAAAAACCTCCCCAAAACATCGTTTGACGCGTTTCTCGGCCCGCGCTTACAATAACAAGAGGAGTGCGGGGCGCCGCTGCCGCGGCCCCCTCCCACCGATTCGGTCTTTTTGACCCTTATGTTCGACAATCTACAGGAGAAGCTCCAGCGCGTTTTCAAGAACTTGCGCGGTGAAGGCAAGCTGACGGAGCGAAATATTCAGGATGCGCTGAAGGAAATCCGCCTGGCGCTCCTGGAGGCCGATGTTCACTTCCAAGTCGTCAAGGAACTCATCGAAGCCGTTCGAGAGAAGGCGCTGGGCCAGGAAGTACTGACGTCGTTTTCGCCTACCGAGCAGCTTGTCCAGATCGTTCGTGACGAGTTGATCCGCGTTCTAGGGTCGGTGAAATCCAGGCTGCGGTTTTCCAGCGATCCTCCGTCGGTCTTCCTGCTCGTGGGTTTGCAGGGCTCGGGAAAAACGACCTCGACCGCCAAGCTGGCACGCTGGCTCTCAAAGAACGGACACCGGCCCTTGGTCGTGTCGGTGGATGTTTATCGTCCGGCGGCCCGCGAGCAGCTCAAGGTTCTGGCTAGGCAGATTCAGTTGCCGGTCTACGAAGGCCGGGACGGCGAAGAGAAGCCGATCGAGCTAGCTACCGGAGCGCTCCGGGAAACGACGCAATCGGGTTGTGACGTGGTGCTCGTCGATACGGCGGGGCGTTTGCATATCGACGACGAGCTGATGGCCGAGCTCGAGCAGTTGCGTGACCGGTTGCATCCCAGCGAGACGCTGTTCGTCGCCGACGCGATGACCGGGCAGGACGCGGTGAAGTCCGCCGCCCAGTTTCATCAGCGCCTGGGCGTGAGCGGAGTGATCTTGACCAAGATGGATGGCGACGCGCGAGGCGGCGCCGCTTTGTCGATTCGCCACATCACCGGCCAGGCTCTGAAATTCATCGGCATGGGCGAGAAGCCCGATGCCCTTGAGGTGTTTCACCCCGACCGTATCGTGTCGCGCATTATGGGCATGGGCGACGTGCTGTCGCTGATCGAGAAGGTCGAAGAGACCATCGATCAGAAGCAGGCGATGGAGATGCGGCGGCGCATGCTCTCGAATGAGTTTTCGCTGGACGATTTTCGCGAGCAGCTTCGGCAGCTCAAGAAAATGGGGCCGCTGGAATCGATTCTCGGGATGCTTCCCCAGATGGGACCGCTCCAGCAGCTCAAGGACGTTAAAGTGGACCCCAAGGATTTATCACGCGTTGAAGCCATTATCGGTTCGATGACCGCGCGAGAGAGAAGAAATCACGAAATCCTTAACGGCAGCCGCCGGCGGCGCATCGCCCGCGGCAGCGGAACGACCGTGCAAGAAGTGAATCAATTAGTCCGGCAATACCGGCAGACACGGCGGATGATGCGCTCCCTGACCGGCGGCAAGAAAAGAAAACGCGGGGGCGGACTGGGGAGTATGAATCTCCAGTCGCTGCTCAGGCAGTAAGCCGGGTGATGTGCGCCCGCGGAACAGAAATACTCATTTCGATGGAGGAAGTATGTTAGCGATTCGCTTGGCCCGAGTTGGCGCCAAGAAACAACCCTCGTTTCGGGTAGTGGTGATTGAGAAGAGCCGCGCCAGAAACGGCAGAAATATCGAGATCGTCGGCCACTACAACCCGACGAAAGATCCCATTGTCTTGTCACTGAACAATGAGCGGATCGAGCACTGGATGTCGCATGGCGCGCAGCCGTCCGACACCGTGCGGCGTTTGCTCGCCTACAAGCAGGACGGCAAACCCATGGTGACGACCGATCCCAAGAACCTCCCGCTCGCGGCCCCGGAGAAGGCCCCGGAGAAGTCCGCCGCGCCTCGGAAGAAGGCCGCTGCCACGGCCCCGGAGAAGTCCACTGTGGCGGTCTCGCCCGAGCCGGAAACCGCCGCCGAGCCCGAGGCTGAGACTGCCGCCAAGCCCGAGGCTGAGACTGCCGCCAAGCCCGAAGCTGAAACCGGCGCCGAGCCCGAGCCGGAAACCGCCGCGAAGCCCGAAGCTGAAACTGCCGCCGAGCCCGAGCCGGAAACCGCCGCGAAACCCGAGGCTGAAACCGCCGCCGAGCCCGAGGCTGCCTCGGACGTGGCGACCGAATAGGGCCTTGATATAATCGAAACAGCGGTTTCCGGACCGGCGCGCCCGCTCTGAGCGGACCTTGAACCATCGGCTGATTACCGGTCGGGTCCTTGGGCCGATGTCGCCGCCGCGGTTGGGGGAGGGTCGGCGTGGAAGATTCTACGGATCCCATCGTACATCTAGTCGAGTTGATTGCGCGGGCTCTGGTGGACGAACCCGGCGAAGTCTCGGTGCGCTCGATCGAAGGAGAACAGGTGCGGGTTCTTGAGTTGCGGGTGGCGATGGCCGACATTGGCAAGATTATCGGGAAAAAAGGCCGCACGGCGAAATCGATCCGGGTGCTGCTCGCCGCCGCCGGCGTGAAGCTGAAGATGCGTTATATGCTGGAAATTCTGGAATAGCGGAGGCACACCGATCCGCGGCCCCTACGTCACCATTGCCCAACTGATCCGAACGCGCGGAAATCAGGGCGAACTCGTCGCCGACGATCTCAGCGACAGGCCCCAGCGCTGGGAACCGGGACGGAACTACGAGCTCGAGGGGCCCGGCGGCGACGGGCGCCAGGCGGTGCTTGACCGCGTCTGGCGCCACAAGGGCCGGCTGATACTAAAGTTTCAAGGAGTGGACTCGATCTCCGATGGCGAGCGATTGCGGGGATGGAAGGTTCGGATACCGCGGGAGGAACTGGGCGAACCGGCCAAGGGAGAGTATTATCTTGCGGATCTGGAAGGCTGCTCGGTCATCGATAGCGAATCCGGGCGCCTCATTGGCATCGTGACCGATCTTCTCGAATCGGCTGGCTTGCCGCTGCTGCGGGTGGACTCGCGGGGCAGGGAAGTCTTGATCCCGTTCAACGCGGCGATCTGCGCCGAGGTGCGAGTCGAGAAGAAGGAAATCCGGGTGAAACTTCCCGAGGGGCTTGAGGAACTTAATCAGTGAGATGGTCTTTCATGTCATCACGATCTTTCCCCGCTTTTTCGAGGGGCCGTTCGACTGCGGCATCGTTGGGCGCGCGCGGGAAAGCGGCATCGTCGACATCCGGTTTCACGATCCCAGAGAGTGCACCACCGATCGCCACCGAACGGTCGATGACCGTCCTTTTGGCGGGGATGAAGGAATGGTCATCAAGATTGAACCCGTCTTCGAGTCGCTGGAGAAGATTCGCCAAACCTGGCCGGGCAAGAAAACGCGCACTATTCTGCTTTCGGCGCAGGGACGCTGTTTTGATCAGGCCGCCGCGGCGCGCTGGGCCCGTTGCGACGAGATCGCCTTTATCTGCGGCCGCTATGAGGGCGTGGATGAGCGAATTAATACGTATCTGGCCGACGAGGAGATCTCTGTCGGCGATTTCGTGCTGACAGGAGGCGAATGGGCCTGCGGAATGATCATCGACTCTGTGGCCCGGCTGCTGCCGGGAGTTTTGGGCAACGAGGCGTCGGCGCGGCGCGAGTCGTTTCAGCCGGGCCCGGATGGGAGAGCGGGAATTCTTGATTGTCCTCACTACACACGGCCCGCGAAATTCCGAGACTGGGCCGTGCCCGAGGTGCTGTTGAGCGGCAACCATGAGGCCATCCGGCGGTGGCGCCGCGGAGCGGCGCTGGAGAAAACATGGAAGAACCGGCCCGATTTGCTCGACCGGGCCGGCCTTAGTATCGCGGACCGAAAATTCGTAGAAACATTGTCGTCCGCGCGGCGGACTTGACCGGAGAATTACGATGGTACGCAAGGAACTGCAGAAAATTTATGAGGCGCACAAGAAGGACGGAATTCCCGCCATGGAGCCGGGAGATACCCTTCGTGTGAATGTCCGGATCCGGGAGGGAGACAAAGAGCGCATCCAGGCCTTCGAAGGTGTGTTCATCGCGCGCAATAATACTGGGCTGAGCGAAACGATCACGGTTCGCAAGATCAGTTTCTCGGTCGGCGTCGAACGCATCTTCCCGATTCACTCACCCTCCATCCGCAGCATCGAGATCGTCCGCCGCGCTAGGGTTCGGCGGGCGAAGCTCTACTATCTGCGCAAGCTGCGCGGCAAGGCCGCCCGGCTCCGAGAGCGCGCTCGAACTGCCTAGGCCTCCTCTCGTGCGCTCAAAACCACCAGGCCGCCCGGCAAGACCGCGTCCGCGGCCATCGAACAAGCTCGAAAACGAATTCCGGGCTCGGGGACTGCAACGGGTCGCCGGAGTGGATGAAGTTGGCCGCGGCTGCTTATTCGGCCCCGTAGTCGCCGCTGCGGTGATCCTCGACCCCCAGCGACCGGTCTCCGGCCTCGACGACAGCAAACGCCTTGCTCCCGGAATGCGGCGCCGGCTAAGCGAGCGCATTCGGGAGCGGGCCATCGCTGTTTCTCTCGCGGCGGCCGACAGTGCCCGGATCGACCGCTGGAACATCCTCCAGGCAACCCGCCAGGCGATGCTCGAGGCGGTGAAGGGTTTGTCTCCCGCCCCCGATGCTCTGCTCGTGGACGCCATCACGATCGCCCTCGACATTCCTCAGCTCGCCGTCATTCGAGGCGACGCGCTCAGCCTCGCGATCGCCGCGGCGTCCATTATTGCCAAGGTGGAGCGTGACCAATGGATGGAGCAGTGGGACCGGCTCTATCCCGGCTACGGGCTGGCGTCGAACAAAGGCTACGGCACGGCCGCCCACCTCAAAGCCCTGCGCCTCCGGGGTCCGACGCCGATGCACCGCTTCAGCTTTCGGCCCGTGGCCGAGGCGGCTCAATTCCCGCCGGCCCCATTCCCAGCGACCCTGTTGCCGCCGGTCCTTGGCTATGCGCCCGGCAGCGACGCTCCGCCCTTGTTTCCAGAGACAGCAGCTTCAGCCGGCGCTTCATCAAAAGGAGCCCTGAGCTAAGCCATGGCGGAGATCCTGGCGAGCCATCTGCCCGATGACTCTGGGTCCGGCAACCCGCCGCCCACGCGCGCGGGCTTCGTGACCCGTGTGCTGTTCATTCTGTTCTGCCTCGAAATCGGGGTCGTCCTGCTGATTCTGCCGTGGACCCAGTTCTGGGACAACAATTACTTCTTCAGCCTGACTCCGGCCTGGAATACTGTCTGGTTCAGTACGTATCTGCGGGGTGGAATCTCCGGCCTGGGACTCGTCAATTTTTGGATCGGCCTCAGTGAAGCCTGGAATCTTTGGAAGTAGCCCGCTTTTCTCACCACGTGGCCCGATGAAGGGGAGGGGCGAAGTGCGTGAGAGGCCCGTCAGTAGGAGGCGTGCGCCGCTTGACGAGCCCAAGCGTACTTGACCTTGCGTTGAGCACGGCGAGCAAGTGCAACGAAGTAATGGCGGGCCTATCGCGTGCTTCGGTCGTCAGGTGGTGAGAAATGCGGGCTGGTCGCCCACCTGAGGGCGATGTTTCGATTCCGTTTTGCTTGTGGTCTTGGCGGTCTGCCGGCAGCACCAGGAAAGTGGTCGCTGAGCGAACTCCCCTCGCCCGGCATGAACCTCGGGCGCTCTAGCGGGCTTGCCGCGATACTGCTCAAGGAAGTTGAGCCGTGCGGAGCGGCAACGGCGGGCTAACGGGCTGACTTGGACAGCCTCGAGTCTTCACCCATTCGCGCCGCCCAGCGCAGGAAGGCCAGCAATTCTCTCTTGTGCTCCCACAGGAACGCGAAGAAGCGCGGCACGCCGATGTCGTCGGCGCGCCAGCCCCAGTAGGTTTCGATCCTCCAGCGCAAGTAGGGGCTTGCCCAGGGCCGCAGACGATAGCCCCGGGTCGAGATCCAGAGGAGTTTCCACAACGCTGGCGCCGACAGAAACCGGTTGTTCTCTGCCGTCCCGGATTTCCCCGTCAAAAGTTTCTCAGCTCACTGTGGATTACTGAACAAAATAACCGGGCCGGTGTCTGACTTTATACCGTTTGGCCTTGCCCTGCAACGCAACCCGGACTTTTCGAAAGCCGGACTTCCCGAGGTTTGGTGGCGAGTAAGCCAGAATGTACTGGTTGCGGATGTCACGGGCGACTCGCTGCGTGATCGCGTGCACTTCATCCACGCTGGCAGGAAAGTAGGCCACCCCTCCCGTGGACCGGGCGATGTTGCGAAGCGCCCGCCTGGCCCGGCGTGCCGCGCGGCGATCCTCTTCGCTGAGCAGTCCCACGGCATAGATGACCGTGTCGGTCTCCTGCAACTGCCGGACGAGTTTTTCCAGCGTCGCGCGGCTGGCGTTGTCCTCGCCGTCAGTCACCACAAGCAGGACCCGCTTGTCCCACTTCGCCTTGTCTTGGGAAAAATCCAGCGACATTTGGAGCGCGTCGTAGAGCGCCGTGCCGCCGCGCGAGTCCACCCGCTGCAGCGCATCCTGCGACCGTGCGATGTCGGAAACAAATCCGCCACTGTCAAGAAAGGCCTCATCGTTGAAATTGACGACGAACACCTCGTCCTGCCGGTTAGACGCTTTTACGAAGTCCACCGCGGCGGCAATGACCTGCCTCCGCTTGTCCCGCATGCTACCGCTGTTATCGACCAGAATTCCCAGCGACACCGGCACATCCTCGCGCCGAAACAGCGCCAGCGGCTGCCGGACATCGTTCTCAAATACCTGAAAGTCCTTCTCAAGCAGATCCGTGATCAGACGATTGCTCTTGTCGAGCACCGTCGTGTGCAGGACGACAAGCTGCGTGTCGCTGCGGAACACCAGCCCTATATCCGAGCCGTCGCCGGGCTGCTGTGACGGGCCCGTCTGGCCGTGAGCAGAAAACGCCGCCATGGGAAGACAGATGCTGAGAAGCCAAATTTTCCGTAATTTCGGCACAGTAAAACTCATTCCTAGATATTTCTAGACTCTTGCCGTATCGTTCCCTGCCGGCCGCCGCCGGCGAGTCCGCCCGACAGGGCTAGCGGGACGGAGCGTAGTAGCCCAAGCGGTAGTGAGACCGCAGCCGCGGCATGCCGCGAATCTTCTTGATGCTGATGCGCACGCGCCGCCACTTGCCGTCCTTCTCCTGATTTGTAGGGACGTAGCCTAAGACGTACTGGTTCCTCAGTTCCATCCCGATCTTGGCGGCTACATCCGGCAACTCGCTGAGGTTCTCGACCGGGAACTGCCGTCCGCCGGTTTGTTCGGCGATGGCCGTGAGCAGGCCCGGCCCGTTGAGTTCCTCGGACGTCCGGCTCCGGCCCGAAACCGGTTCGAAGATCCCGATGGCGTAGATTTGAACGTCGGCCTCTCTCACCAGCCGCTTGATTTCGCGTCCGGTGTAGCGGCTGCTGTTGTCTCCCCCGTCGGAGATCACCAGCAGGGCCTTCTTCGCGTTGGAGGCCTCCTTCATCGTGTTGATGGCGAGATACACGGCGTCGAGCAGCGCGGTTCTGCCCTTCGACCGCATGAAGGTCAAGCGGTTTTGAATTTCCTCCACGTTGCGGGTAAACCCCGCCATCAGTCGCGGGCGGTTGTTGAATTGCACGAGAAAGAACTCATCCTCGGGGTTTGAGGTTTTGAAGAACTGAGGCACCGCCTCGCGAGCCTTGTTCATCTTGTGTCCCATGCTGCTGCTGGCGTCGAAGACGATGCCCAGCGACAGGGGCGCGTCTTCGGCTCCAAACTGAGTGATCACTTGGTCCTGCTTGTCTTCGGTCAACTGGAAATGATCTTTTTCAAGTCCGGTGACAAGCCGGTTCATGGGATCGGTGACGGTCACATTGATGACCACCAGGTCTACGTCGACCTTGATCGACGCCGAGCGCACCGCCAATTCGTCGTCGAGCCGTTCGGGAACTCTGGGTCGTATGGATACCTTGGCGTCGGTGCCAGGGAGCGCTACAGGCAGGCAGAGAAGGCAGAGGACGCACCACCACTTCCGCTTCGACGGTCGTTTCAAGTTTAGAATGGCGGACACCGCCACAACTCGACCCCCTCTGTCTCGCCCAAGATGGAAAGACGCCCGCCAGTCGTTGCGTCTGACGACATTAATTTTATCATAGGGGCCTAGCCCCGGACCATTTTCCAATACAGGTCGCGTCCAATGCAGGTCTCGGCCCCGCTTGTTGAAGGGCAGGGATAATGTCCCCTGAGAGACACGGGCTAGGAGTTCGGCGGGCGCATGGATCTGATATCTTATGTAGGCACTTGGGCTGGGCCTCGTCCCGGCCACATCGACAACACTGGGAAGGGCCGAATGCTCACACGCCGAACTGTTCTTGCCGCGCTGACTTGCGCCGCCTATGCGAAGGCGGGCGATTATCCGATTCGCAAACGGCGCCGGGTCGAGCGCCTGTTCAAGTCGCCCGACGGACATCCCAACGGGCTGGAAGCAACCGCCGCTGGTCTCTGGGTCGGCGAGCAGGTCAGCGACCGGGCCCATTTGCTTGACTGGGAAACCGGCAAGCCGCTGACCAGCTACGAGACACAGTCATCGAACACGAGCGGCATCGCAGCCGGAGGCGGGTATGTTTTCATGGCGGCGAACGGGTCGGCGCAGCTGCGCCCGAAGCGTCCCCATGATGTGGCCAAGGGCGGGCGCATCGTCACCCTCGACCTTCAATCGGGCAAACACGTCCGCAACGCTCCCACCCCGAATGGAGGCGGCGTGCACGGCCTGCTCTGGACGCTGGGCTCGCTGTGGATCACACAATTCGGGCCGCACAAGAATATCACTCAGACCGGCGCCGATCTCAAGTTTAGGCATTCCTTCCCCGTGCCGCTAGGACGGGCTCACGGCATGGGCTGGGACGGCAAACATATCTGGTGCATGTTCTCAAACGACTTCCGCATCCTCAAGTTCGAAATCCCCAGCGGTCGCGTGCTTGAGGCAATCCAGCTAAACCGCGACGATCCCGACCCGCACGGAATGACCTGGTGGAACGGAAGCCTTTACTACTGCGATGCCGGCATTGCCCCGGGTCACAAGGATAACGCCAGCGCGTATTCGGGATATATCTGCCGCATTGATTTGTAGCTGTCGTTGTTCCGCCGGACTCCTGCCACGGGCCGCTAGCCCGCTTTTCTCACCACGTGGCGAAGCGAAGTGCGTGAGAGGCGCGTCAGTACGAGGCGCGCGCCGCTTGACGAGCGCAGGCGTACTTGACTGTACGTTGAGCACGGCGAGCAAGCGCAACGAAGTAATGGCGGGCCTATCATGTGTTTCGGTCGTCAAGTGGTGAGAAATGCGGGCTAGGTTCCGGTGAGCAGTTCCCTGAACGAGCGGGAGCCCTGGGCGCGCTCGGATTTCGAGGATTTGCGCTCGACGAAGGTTGCCACGAACTTTCGAATGCTTTTCGATAGCTCGCAGTTGCCGGCGAGAGGAGCGCCGTCCCGCAGAGCTTTTTGCACGCCGGCCAGGTCTTCGGGGAAAGCGGCCCGCACCGGCGAGCGGAAGATCTTTTCCATGTCAGCCGTGCTAAGGTCCGAACGTCTTGGGAGGCGGTTCACAATCACGTGGATAAACTCACGCGGGTAGCCGAGTTCCTGAACCAGGGCAATCGTTCGGCGCATCATCAAGAGGGAGGGCAGTGCGGGCGTGCAGACCAGGTAAATCCCGTTGGTCGCCGAGAGGCTGGCCATGGACATGGACTGGCAGACGCCTCCGAGATCGACGACGACGTAATCATAGAGCGAGCGGGCGTAGTCGAGCAGAGCCTGCACGGGGTAGGGCTCCACAATCGCGGGTTCCGGGCGTTCCGGAGCCAGCAGAATGTCCATGTCGTGACAGCGGATAATAATGGATCTCCACAGTGCCTCGTCCATTTCGGCGGAATGTTTGAGAGCGTCCATCACCGTGTACTGGTGGCTCGACCGCATGATGAACGAGAGCATGCCAGCCGGGAGATTGAAATCAGCCAGCAATACCTTGCCTCCGGTCTTCTGGATTTGCCAGGCGACATTCGCGGCAATCGTGGTTGCGCCGGAGCTGCCCTTTACCGGGACGAACGCCAAGATCTCTCCGAGGGACGGGCTGACGAGGTGGGCGCCAGCGACCGGGTTTCTTTTGATGATTCTCTCGACGGCCTGGGATAAATCGTGGGCGGTGAACGGGTGGCTCAGAAACTCAGAGCATCCGCTGCGAAGACAGCGGAGAATGACGTCAGGATCATTCTCCCGGTTCAGGGCCATGACGCTGATCTGTGCCCATGTGTCGGAGACAAGATCGATCAGACCCACGGCGCGTTCGCAGTCCGAACCCACGTCGATCAGGACGACATCGAATCGGTGCTTCTCAAGCCCCTCGCTGAGCTGAACCGGAGTGGGATAGTCTTGCAGCCGCAAATCCACCACAATCCCGGGCTGCCCGGCCATGATTCCGTTGAACTGTTCGGCCAGCGCCTGATCCGGACACACTAGCAGCGCCTTTAAGACCACCTTCCGTTCCTCTCCTCCCCGATGCACGCATCACTCCCAAACTCCGCCGGCCGCCGCCCCGGCTTGCGGCCAGAAGGGAATCGTTTCCCTTCTCAAGGGCGGATCAGCTTAGGCTTGTGCGTTGTTCATCCGCGGCCTCGAGATGGGAACTCGGGCTCTCGGCGCACCATGTCTTCTATCTCTTCATCGGCCAGGCCGGCGCAAACCCTGAACCTAACCAGGCCGGGTTCAGCCGCTCCGCGCCGGGACAGTGAATCGTCCGAGCTAGATGGGCTCGGCGCGGCTCCCCCCGGCCGCGGTGCTCCGGGCCGCCCGCCCTGTAGGAAAACCGTGGCACGGCCGATCAATAGATCAGCGACCGTTGCACCTCGGCGTGCCGGCTCCGACTGCGTATTCGGAGCAGAGGGAAAAGAACTTGACGTTCACCGTTCATCTCTGCAACCCCCAGCCTGTTCTTAGCCAAGGCCTGAAGACCGTACTCGAGGGTACCGATGAGTTCCAGCTCACCGGTTCCTCGGCGAGCCTTGAGCAGGCTTCCTACGAACTGGAAAGAGCCGCCACAGACATCGTCTTGGCGGACCGCTGCTTCGGAATGCACAGCCTGCTCGGATGGATAAACCAAACCACCGAGAGGCATCCGCGGGCGCGGGTCATCCTATGGGCGGCCGACATTACCGATGTAGAGTGCTTCCGGGCGTTACAGGGCGGAGCCCGCGGCATCGTCAAGAAGACGGCTTCTCTCGACGCGCTGCTGCACTGCTTGCGTACGGTCTCCGGCGGCGGCATCTGGACCGAGGATGTCTACCTGAAGGGTGATTCTCCGCTCGACAAGCCGCGCACTCGCCCCCTCACCCAGCGAGAGCAGCAAGTGGCCGGACTCGTCTCGAAGGGGATGAAGAACCGCGAGATCGGCGAAGAGTTGCACATCGCCACCGGAACGGTGAAGATTCACCTGATGCATATTTTCGAGAAAACCGGCATCCGGGACCGCTTTGAGCTAGCGTTGCACGGACTGCGGCTGGCATGCGAGCGTGACCAGAACGAAGCCGCGATCCAGTCCAAAGGCGAGCGGCAAGGTTCAGAGGCCTCCGTCCCGGTCAACATTCTTAAATAGTCCGCGTTCTTTCACCCAACGACCAAGATTGTCTTCGCTTCCCTTTCCTCGTCGCTCAAGGGACCGCCCAGCGGGGACATGGCCGCCAAGCCGCTACAATAAGATTTTCTAGCGGCAACACCTCTCCAGTACGGCTCTCCTGTAATGTCAGACTCTCCGGCGGCGAGAACCCAAGTCTTGGACTGCTTAGTGGTCGGCGCGGGTCCGACAGGTCTCTCCTGCGCCATCGAACTTCAACATCTAGGGGTTGCGGCGGTCATTTTCGACAAAGGCTGCGTGGTGAACTCGCTCTACCACTACCCCACGAACATGACCTTCTTCACAACGCCGGAACTGCTCGAAATCGGTGATCTGCCCATGACGGCGGTGCGCGACAAACCCAATCGCACCGAGGCGCTCAAGTATTACCGCAGGGTGGCTGAACACTACAAGCTCGATATTCGGCAGTACGAGAGCGTCCACGACATCGAACGCGCCGCCGGCGGCTTTCTCGTCCGTTCGGTGAACCGGCGGGGCCGGAGCTGCGAGTACCGGGCACGGACGATCATCCTGGCCACGGGATACTACGACCTTCCCGTCAAGATGGGTGTGCCCGGAGAAGATCTCGCCAAGGTGTTGCACTATTACGTCGAGCCGCATCCGTTCTATGACTGCGATGTGGCCGTGATCGGCGCGAAGAACTCGGCGGCCCTTACGGCGCTGGAAGTCCATCGCGCGGGCGGCCGGGTGAGTTTGATCCACCGTAGCAAGGAACTGAGTTCGAGAATCAAGTACTGGATCCGGCCCGACATCGAAAACCGCCTCAAGAACGGCGAGATTCAAGGCTACGCCGAATCCGAGGTCCTTGAGATCACCGCGGACTCCATTCGCCTTCGCACGCCGCAAGGGGAGAAGACGCTGCCGAATGATTTCGTCCTTGCGATGACCGGGTACCAGCCCGACGTGGAGTTCTTGAGACGCGCCGGCATCGTTTTCGACCCCGAGTCCCGGAAGCCCAAGACGAATCCAGATACCCTGGAGAGCGACGTTCCCGGTGTTTATCTCGCCGGAGTCATCGTGGCGGGCATGCACACCAACGAGATCTTTATCGAAAATGGGCGGTTCCACGGCATACAAATCGCCAAGGATATCGCCAAGAAGCTGGGCCGCGGCGGCCACGATTCGCCGGCGAGCGGCGGAAAGAGCTCATCGTGAAGATTGGCATCACTTGTTATCCAACCTATGGCGGCAGCGGCATCGTGGCCACCGAGCTGGGGATGGAACTCGCCTCGCGCGGTCATGAAGTCCACTTCATCACCTACGCCAACCCGATCCGGCTGAACACCGAAGGGGCGCTGGTGCAATATCACGAAGTGGAAGTCACCGGCTATCCCCTGTTTCAGTACCCGCCCTACAGCCTGGCGCTGGCTTCGCGCATGGTCGAGGTAGCGACGACGGCGAAACTCGACTTGCTCCACGTGCACTACGCCATTCCTCATTCGATCAGCGCTTACCTGGCGAGCCAGATGATGGCGTCCAGGAAGCTGCCGTTCGTAACAACATTGCATGGCACCGACGTTACCCTGGTGGGCAATGATCCTTCCTACTTCCCGATCACGTGCTTCGCGATCGAGAATAGTCCGGGCGTAACCACTATTAGCGAATACTTGCGCAACAGAACCGTCGATGTGTTCGGCATCGCCAGTGACATCCGCGTCATCCCGAATTTCGTCAATTGCGATCTCTACCTGCCGCTGGATCAGCCCGAGCGGCGTGCTTGCTACGCCGAGCCTGACGAGCGCATTCTGGTTCATCTCTCGAACTTCCGTCCAGTAAAACGCGTGCTGGACTGCGTGCGGATTTTCGACGCGGTTCAGCGGCGTCTTCCCGCCCGCATGGTGATGATCGGAGACGGGCCCGAGCGCGCGCCGGCCGAAGCGCTGGCACGGGAGCTCGGCATCGACGACCGGATTCGGTTTCTCGGCAAGCAACTTGAGATCGCCCCATTGCTGGCGCTCGGGGATTTACTGCTGCTGCCGAGCGAGATCGAGGGATTCGGCTTGGCCGCGCTCGAGGCCATGGCCTGCGGCGTGCCTCCGATCGCTTCACGGGTGGGCGGGTTGCCGGAAGTCATCACCGATGGACACGACGGAATGCTGCGCCCGGTGGGAGACCTCGAGGCCATGGCCGAGGCCGCGATGGCATTGCTGGGCGATCCAGAACGACTGCGGAACGTGTCGGCGGCGGCGCGGGCAACGGCGAGGGCGCGGTTTTGCTCGACAAAGATTGTTCCCCTCTACGAAGAGTACTACCGCGAGGTGTGCGGACGCTGAGGGGCGCGGAAGAGTTCCTCTGGTTTGACACAGGAGGCGCTTGCTCCCTACAATCTGATTTTGCGGCCAGATAGCTCAGTCGGTAGAGCGCAGCCCTGAAAAGGCTGGCGTCGGCGGTTCGATTCCGTCTCTGGCCACCACGTTTTCAATCACTTACAGACGGTTCTAGATTGCCAATCCGTGTCTCGGGCCCCTCCGTCGGTCGTATTCCCCCCGGATCTCTTTAAGAAATAGCTACAATGGGGTCTGCGTGCGCTGCATCCTTGCCAGCTTGATTTCGGTCGCTCTGCTGTGTGCGCTAGTGCAGGCTCCGGCATTCCACGTCCATCAAGCGGGTCAGGCCACCGAACACGTCGAATCCGAGCATCGGCACGGGGTGGTTACTCATTCCCATCTGGTGTCGGTATCAAGGCCGGCCTCCCTGCCCTCCGGTCCGCTCGCGGAGGTGGCCGAAGAAGACCTCAGCGCTGTGGAAATCGCGCTTCTCCGGTCGGAGTTGCCCAGCAGCCCACACACAGATGTGTCGCGCGTTCCCGAAGCTTTTGCCGGTGTCGCCGCCGACACCGGACCGAGTTTCGGTGTTAGCGGGCTCAGACCGCGCATCCACGACCCTCCGCGGCTATCGTCACGAATCCCTAGAGCACCGCCTGTTTAGCCTCCGTTAAACGACCGTTTTCGTTTGTGAGGGTCGGAGACCCTCTTGCGAGGCTAGACCATGACTGCGAGACCACGTCTCATCGTGCGTCTGTGTGTTCTCGTTTGCTGCCTGAGCGCGGTTGCCGCCGCGAGGAAGCTCACCGAGAAGCAGGCGCTGCAACTACTCAGAGAAAGCCCTCACTACCGGGAATTGCAGTCCCGTGTCGCGGTGACGCGCGCCGCCGCGCTTCGCGGCACGCTGTTCCCCAACCCCTCGGTTGGCGTGGAGGTGGAGGGAGCCGGGCGAACCGACTTCTACCGCTTCGAGCAGCGCCTGCCGCTGAACGGCCGCCGCCGGCTGCTGCGCCAGGCGGGCCAATCGGCGGCCGCCGCGACCCAGGCCGAGGCCGATCACGCGCTTCGCGGGATCGAGGCCGAGGTTCGCCGCGCGTTCTATCATCTGACGCATGCGCAACGCCAGCAGGAGAGCATCGAGCGCGGATTGGAAGAATTGCGAAAACTAGCGCGCATCCTGCGGGCGCGCGAGGACGCGGGCGAGGGATCGAAGTTCGACCGGCTGCGGGCGGAACGCGAAGTCGTCGAGCGCGAAACCGAGGCCGCCGAAACCGAACTGGAGATGGCTCGATCCAGGGCACGGCTGGCTGAATACCTCGGCGCGGGAATGGGCCCGGGGATGGGCGCGGACCGTCTCGTCGCCGCGGGCGCGCTTGAACCCGGCTACGCGCTGCCCCCGTTGCCGGATGTGCTCATGACGGCGCTTGAGAGGCGCAGCGACTACCGCATTGGCGCCGAGCGCCTGGAGCAGTTGCGTCTCGAGGCCGCGGCCGCCGATAAGAAGCGAATCCCCGACCCGGTGATTACCGTCGGGTTCATGCGGGCGCAAACGCGGGGACTACAGGCCGGTAGCCTCCGCAACGACACGGTGTTCCGCAATGGGGCGGTGCTGGGAGTTTCGATCGACCTGCCGCTCTTTGACAAGGGGCAGGTGGAGAAACAACTCGCCCTGGCCAAGAGCGAGCGAACGCGGGCGCGCCAGCAAGTTCTCGAGCGGCGCATCCTGGCGGAAATTCGCGGAAGCTGGGAAGCCCTGCGGCTGAGACGCAAACTGGCCGCCGACTACCGGGAGCGATCCAGGCGCAAGGCGGCGGAACTGCGCGGCATCGCCGAGTTCGCCTATAAGGAAGATGAGCTGGGAATTCTTGAACTGCTCGATTCCTACCGTGTTTCGCAGCGGGCGAGGCTTCGTCTGCTGGAACTACAGGCCGCCGCCAAACTGGCCGAAGTTGAGTTCGATCGCGCGATCGGCAAGGAGATGCTGCCATGAAAATCCTGGTTCTTACCGCCGTCTTGATACTGAGCGCCTGCAACGGCCAGCCCGAGCAGCCCCATTCGCACGCGGAGCCGGAGGAAGCCGAGCCCATAGTGGTTACGCGCTGGACCGGCAAGACAGAGTTGTTTGTCGAGTATCCCCCGCTGGTCGCCGGAGAAACATCGCGGTTCGCGATCCATCTGACCGACCTGGCCACGTTTCAGCCGCTGCGAGAGGGCCGCGGCACGGTGGAGCTCGACTATGGCGCGGGCGACACTGAGGTTTTCAGCGAGGAGGCTCCCTCACGGCCCGGTATCTTCGGCGTGAACGTGACACCGAGCCGAGCCGGCCGGCCGGCGATGACGATCCGGGTCGCATCGGAAGTGGTCGAGGACGAGCACGTGCTGGGTCCGGCCCAGGTCGCTCAGACAGGCGTGAGCGGGCACAGTCATGACGACCATGACAACCAACCCCATGAGCACGACGGCGATGGGCACGGTGACGACGGCCACGACCACGATGGACCGGCCGGGGGCGAAGCGGCAGCCTCGCCCGCGGATGAAATCGCTTTCTTGAAGGAACAACAGTGGGCCCTGGACTTCGCCACCGAGGTGGCTGAGCTGGCGTCGCTTCGGAACAGCCTGACGGTGCATGGCAAGATCGAAACCCGCGGCGGCGGGCGGGTCACCGTCGTCGCGACGCTCGGCGGCAGACTGGCGCTGTCGACAAAACTTCCCGTGGTTGGCACGAGGGTTGGGAGAGAGCAAGCCGTCGCGGCGATCGTTCCGCCGACGAGCACGCCGTCGGATCTGGCGACGCTGGAGATGGCGAGTGAAGAGGCGAAAGTGAAACTGCAATTCAACCGGCAGACGAGAGAGCGGCTCGAAAAACTGGTCGAGGCGGGCGCGATTCCGGCGCGGCGCCTGGCCCAGGCCCAGGCCGACGAAGATGTCGCCGCCGCGCGTCTTAAGGGCGCGCAAGCCCGGCTGGAGCAGTACGAAGAGACTCGTTCGGCGGAGCACCATGACCATGAAGCGGCGCCGTTTCAGATTCGTTCGCCGCTGGCGGGCATCGTATCGGCTGTTTATGTGACCGATGGAGCGCACGTTGAACACTCCGAAAAACTTGTCGAAGTCGTGGCGGTTGACAAGGTCTACGTGGCGGCCGAAGTGCCCGAATCCCAGGCGGCGATGGTTCGCCGTCCCGCTGGCGCGGAAATCATCGTGCCGGGCCTGGAGCGGCCCATTCGCGCGGGCAGGCTCGTGGCGGTAGGCAGCATCGTCGATCCGGTGTCGCGGACGCTCAAGATCATTCACGAACTGGACAACCGCGGCCCGAAGCTGGCGATCGGCCAGGCTGTTTCGGTCCGGCTGTTGAGCCGCCAAAGCCAGAAATCGCCGGTAATCCCGGTGACGGCGCTGGTGGACGACGATGGCCGCCCGGTGATCTACCTGCAGAGGGGCGGCGAGTCGTTCGAGCGCCGTCCGGTGACGCTCGGCAATCGCCAGGACAACCGGGTGCAAATTACCGCCGGGCTCAGCGCCGGAGAACGCGTCGTCACGCGAGGCGCTTTCTTGATCCGTCTAGCCTCGAAATCCACCGAGGGCGCCGCGCATGGACATGCCCACTAAGCCCGCTAATAGGAACGCCTGATGCTGAATTCACTGATTCGATGGTCGCTTGACAACCGGCCGATGGTACTCATGCTCGCCGCCGGCTTTCTGACCTGGGGCTGGCATGTCGCAACCCGGCTCCCGGTGGATGTGCTGCCGGACCTGAATGCGCCGACGGTGGCCGTGGTGGTCGAACACCCCGGCATGGCGCCGGCCGACATGGAGTCGGTCATCACCTTCCCGATCGAGACCGCCGTAAACGGAGCCTCCGGCGTGCGCCGGGTGCGCTCGGCGACCGCCGTCGGCGTGGCCGTGATCTGGGTCGAGTTCGACTGGGGCGAGGATGTCTACCGGGCGCGGCAAACGGTGACCGAGCGGCTCAACGTGGCCGCCGAATCGCTGCCGCCGGGCACCAGCCGCCCGATTCTCTCGCCCATCTCGTCCATCATGGGCGAGATTCTTTTCATCGCGCTGACCTCCGGCCAGCAAAGTCCGCTGGAACTGAGAACGCTGGCCGACACGGTCATCCGCAGGCGGCTGCTGGCGGTGCCGGGCGTCGCTCAGGTCACTCCCATTGGCGGCGGACTCAAGCAATACCAGGTTCTGCTCTCCCCGGAAAAACTCCGGGCCTACGACGTGTCGCTGGCCGAGGTCGCCGCCGCGCTCCGCGCCGCCAATGCCAACACCTCGGCCGGTTTTCGCGTCGAGGGCGGACAGGAATATTTGATCCAGGGCTTCGGGCGGTTCACCAGCCTGGATGAAATTCGGCGGACCGTCGTGCGGGTAAGGGATGCGACGCCAGTCTACATCGGCGATCTCGCCCAGGTTCAGGTCGGCGCGGCCCTCAAGCGGGGCGAGGGCTCTCTGAATGGCGAACCGGCGGTGGTGATCGGCATCCGCAAGCAGCCGGAAACTAACACGCTGGAATTGACGGCCGCGATTGACGCGGTGCTCGACGAAATCGAGGCGGACCTGCCGCCTGGCATGCACATCGATCGCAACGTCCTGCGCCAGGCGGACTTCATTGAGACCGCCATCGCCAATCTCGAAGAGGCTCTCACCTACGGCGGGTTGCTGGTGGTCATCGTAGTGATCGTCTTTCTGGCTAACGCCCGGGCCGGCATCATTACGTTGTTCGCCATCCCGCTGTCTCTGGTGGCTGCGTTTCTCGGACTCGATGCACTCGGGCTCACGATCAACACCATGACGCTCGGCGGCCTGGCGATCGCCATCGGCGAGCTGGTCGACGATGCCGTCATTGATGTCGAGAACGTGTTCCGCCGGCTGCGGGGAAATTCCCTGCTGCCGGAAAGCGAACGCCGCCCGGTATTGGAGGTGGTCTATCGGGCCAGCAAGGAAATTCGCGGCTCGGTCGTCTTCGCGACCATCATCGTGATGGCGGTCTTCGCGCCGCTGTTCTTTCTCGAAGGCGTCGAGGGCCTTCTGCTGCAGCCTCTGGGCCTGGCCTACCTGATGGCGCTGTTCGCGTCGCTGGTGATCGCGCTGACCGTCACGCCGGTGCTGTGTTCCTATCTTTTGCCGCGCGCCAAGGCCGTCCGCGGCAGCGAGGACACAAGGCTCACCCGCGGGTTGAAGCGGCTCTACGCGCCGGTAATTCGGCTGAGTCTCGACCACAGCGGCGTTGTGCTCGCTGCCTCGGTGATCGTGCTGAGCGTCTCGTTAGGAGGCTTCGCGTTCATGGGCCGCGCCTTCCTGCCCGAGTTCAATGAGGGGTCGCTCACGATCAACGCGGTCGCGCTGCCCGGCACCAGCCTGGCCGACTCCGACCGGCTCGGCTCGGCTCTGGAGCGGATTCTGCTCGATGTGCCTGAAGTCATCTCGACGGGACGGCGCACCGGGCGGGGTGAACTCGACGAGCATTTGCAGCGCGTCGAGGCCGGAGAGATCGACGTGCGTTTGCGCATGAAAGACCGTCCGAAGGAAGAGGTGCTGCGGGAAATTCGCCAGCGCGTCTCGCTGATACCCGGGACCACGGTCAGCATCGGTCAGCCGATCTCGCACCGCATCGACCACATGATATCGGGCACGCGCTCCAGTATCGCCGTGAAGATTTTCGGCGACGATCTGCCGACGCTGCGGGCTTTGTCCAAACAAGTAGAAACGGAGATGAGCGCCATAGCGGGCATCGTCGATCAGGCCGCGGAAAACCAGGCCGAAACCCCGACCGTGAGCGTGCGCTTCCGCCGCGACGCGCTGGCGCGCTACGGGCTGCCCGCGGGTCAAGCCGCCGAGGCTCTCAAAACAGTCTTCCTGGGCCAGCAGGTGGGCACAATTCTTGAGGGACAAATCGCCTTCCCCTTGGTGATTCGCTACGAGGCCGGGCAGCCATCCGACATGGAAAGCATTCGGAGCGCGATGATCGACACGCCCTCCGGAGTCCGGGTTCCGCTCTCGGCCATCGCCGAGATCCGCGAGGACCGCGGGCCGAACTTCATCACCCGTGAGAACGTGCAGCGGAAGATCGTCGTCTCGGCCAACGTCGCCGGGCGCGATCTGCGCGGCGTGGTCAACGACCTGCGGGCGCACTTGGCCGAAAAGATAGAGCTGCCCCGCGGCTACCGCATTGAATACGGCGGACAATTCGAAAACGAAGCCGAAGCCACGCGGCGTCTGCTGCTGCTCGGCTCGCTTGTCATTGCCGGGATCTTGGTTTTCCTGTCAACGGCTTTCCGCTCCTGGCGCGACGCGCTGATCATCATGTGTAACCTCCCGCTGGCATTGATTGGCGGCATCGCGGGCGTCTTTGTCGCCGGCGGCGTGCTGACGGTGGCTTCCCTGATCGGCTTCATTACGCTGTTCGGCATCGCGACCCGCAACGGCATCATGCTCATTTCGCACATCAAGCACTTGATGAGGGAAGAAGGCGTCACCGATTTCCGGGAGGCTGTCGTGAGGGGAGCGTCCGAACGCCTGGCGCCGATCTTGATGACAGCCATGTCCACTGGATTGGCCCTCGTGCCCATCGGCATGGGACTGGGCAAGACCGGCAGCGAGATTCACGCTCCCCTGGCCATCGTCGTGCTCTGCGGACTCTTCAGCTCCACGGCCCTGAACATGATCGTCGTCCCGGCGGCCTACTGGCGTTTCGGCCGGCCCGCCGCGAGAGCATAGCCACGACAATGCGGGCGCACGGTATGCCGTGTTCGCTCCCATCGGGCTGTGCGAAGAGGAGTCGCTCAGCGCTGTTTCTCGGAGAATTCCGCCAGTGATCCAATCAGCCGTCCCGGATCATCCGTATGAATCGAGTCCGGCCGATAGGGCAGCAGTTCCAGCAGCTCTTGCTTGCTTCCCAAACGGGCGATCATATGCAGCTCGGCCCCGGCCCGCCTGACCCGTTCGACGACAGTCTTGTCCTTGGCCCAGCGCGGGTACAACCGAATCAAATTGGCTCCGGCGGCCAGAAATTCTTCAATCTGAGCCGGATCTTGAATGAATCCCATCCTCGTCGCTTCAGGCAGATGCTCCCGATAGAACCTGATTCTCGCCGCCGATCCCAGCACCAGCAAGGTCTCTTTCGGATCGCCATATCGCTGAATTTCATCGATCATTTTCGCGACCGTCCCGGCGCCATCTTCTTTCGAATCCACGACAACACTAACGCGTCCCTTGCATAGCTCGAGAACCTCGCGCAGCGTGAGCACGCGTTCATTCTTGAACCGGGGATGAAACCAGCTCCCGGCATCCAGCCGCTTTAGCTCGGCGAGCTTCAAGCCACCAACCGGACCGCTGCCGTTGGTCGTACGATCCACCGTTCCGTCATGCATGACGACGAGCCGGCCGTCGCGCGAAACTGTCACATCGGTTTCAATCGCCGTCGCACCGGCTTGGATGGCGCGCTCGTATGCAGCCCGCGTATTCTCGGGCCGGTCGGCGCTTGAGCCCCGATGGGCGATGATGCGGCGCACCGAACGCGCCGACTCCGCGAGCGAACGATCGGAGACCTGCGCGCGCGTCAGCCGGGCAGACATGACCAACAGGGGCGGCACGAGAAGAACCAGCAAGCAGAGCCGTAGTCGCATTACTATCCCCATCAGCAAACCGGTCCTGTTTTCCGCTGTTGGCGGTCACAAAACCTGGCTGCGCTCCCTCTTGAATGAGGGATCGATCTCCCATTGTGCATCAATACCCGCCTTCGGGTCATCGCGGCACATGACACAAGAAACGGACTCCCGCGCCATCCGGCGGCCGAATGCTAGAATGGCCAGAACTCTTCGGCTGGGCGGATTACCCTCTTCCCAGACATTTCATGATCACATTCAGCATTCAGAACGCCTTTATCTAGGAGGATTATCAAATGACCAGCAACAAGAACGAGCGCCGCAGTTTCATCAGCAACGCGGCCAAGATTGGCGGCGCGGCCGGCATGGCCGCCCTGGCGATGGCGGTTCCGGGCCAAGCAGCCGGCGGCAAGATCGAAAAAAACAAAGCCGGCGTGCGGCTCGGCAATCTTGTCTTCACATCCGGGCTGACCGGAGTGGAGCGGGGCGACGCGAGCAGTTTTGGTGGCAGCGTCGGGCAGCAAACGCGGACCATTCTTCAAAAGCACAAAGACAATCTCGAAGCCGTCGGCAGCTCGCTCGACAATGTTCTCAAGGTGACCGTCTTCATGTCCGACATCAAAGTCGAAAAACCGGCCATGAACAAGGCCTATGCCGAGTTCTTCACCGGGCACAAACCGTCGCGCTCGGCCGTGGGCGTTGAATTTCCAGACTCACGCACCAAGGTCGAAATCGAAATGATCGCCTGGATTCCCTAGGCTTTCTTCTCACGCAACGAACTGGCGGGCTCGCCGCGCCGGGTCCGCCAGCGTTGCCGTCATCGCGGTGCGTGTTCGCCGTAACCGCCAGATTTTCGAATTCGATCCTGTTGCGCGCCCTGTTCCGCGCCCAGTACCGATGACCGGTTCCCCCCCATTCTTCTGGACTCTCGCCGCGATCCTTACTAGTTGTGGCTGCCAGCCCCGCGATGCCGGACCAACTCCGCATCCCGAGTTGACTGTCGCCGAAACCCCGACCCGCGCCCGCGCCTCCGGCGGAGAGTACATTTCGTGGAAGGAGCATCTCATTGACGATGAACAGCTCAGCGGCGGCATCGTGCTCCGGGGCGGCGACGGCCTTCAGATGGCCGACCTTGATGGAGACGGCTATGAAGACATTGTTTCGGTCCACGAGGACAACCACCACATCCGCCTCGCCTTCGGCACAGCCGATCCCGATCGCTGGCACCTCGCCACACTGGCCGCCGGCGATGAAGCTGGCGCGGCCGAAGACGTCGCCATCACCGACGCGAACGGCGATGGCTATCTCGATCTCGTCGTGGCCTGCGAACTCGCCCATCTGATCTACTTTCAAAACCCGGGCGACCAAGCCGCCATACGTTCGGGCGACTGGCCGCGGGTCATGCCCGGCGCGGCCAATCAGCGTGGCTCCTACATAAGAGTGTTTTTCGCCGATCTCGACGGCGATGGCCATCCGGAAGTCACCGCGCCCAACAAGGGCGAGCAGCTTCCCGGCATCCGCGGCTTCGATGGTCAGAACCATCCGCTGAAAGAAATATCCTGGTTTGAACTGCCCCCGGATCCGCTCAACGGCAAGGCTTGGAAAGAGCATGTCCTGGCGCGCGTCCGGATTCCCATCAACGCCGAGCCGGTGGATCTCGACAGCGACGGCGATCTCGATATTCTCGGCGGCAGCCGCGGAGAAGCCCGCATGTTCTGGTTCGAGAATCTCGGCGGCAGCCCGCCGCATTTCAAAGAACACCGCATCGAAGTCAAAGGCCGCAACGCGCCCCAGCAGCCCGGAGGAAAGCGGCTTACCGGCATGAACGTTGTCTTCCACGACCTGAGCGGCGACGGTCGTCTCGACATCGTTCTCCAGGAGACGCCGGTAATCATCATCTGGATCGAGCAGCCCGATGACTTCGCCAAGCCCTGGGCGATTCACCGCATCGGCGACCTCGATCCTGATTCGTCCACCGGACTGGCGCTGGCCGACATCAACGGCGACGGCCGCAAGGATCTGATCACCGGCGGCTACAGCCAAAATCCCCGCGATCACGATGGCGAAGAAATTTCAGCCAGCAGCCGCACCGGCCGCCTGGCCTGGTTCGAGCAGCCCGAAGACGCCGGTGACCCGTGGATTCGCCACGACATCTCGCGGCGTAAGCGGGGCATGTATGACGGGTTCCTTCCGCGCGACATGGACGCGGACGGCGATATCGACTTCGTCACCACCCGGGGCAACAGCGGCAACTTCGACGGTGTACTCTGGCTCGAGCAGGTACGGACGCCGGAGCCTGTCCCATCCTTCCAGCCAGCGCGCGCAAACGAAAGCGCCCACCTGCCGCTGCCACCCGCCGCCCGCTAGCTCTCCGCTCCCTCGCTCGCCACCAGGGAATCCGCCAAACAGCCGCCAAGTTCGGCACGCGCCTACCGAATGACTCGCAGCGCCTTCACAATCCCCTGCATCGAGAGGCGGCTGGCGGCCTCTTTGGATCCGGCAATACGATGGTGCGTCTCCATGGAAAGAGCGCCATCATATCCGTCCTTGTCGAGCGCAAGAAAGATATCGGAATAAGGAAGTTTGCCTTCGCCGACGCCGACGATTTTCCGTTCCCCGGTGGCCTCGCCCGTGACGTAGTCCTTGAGATGCACGTGCTCAATGCGGGCCTTGTCGAGCAGCCCGTAGCCGTCAGGGAAGGCCGGCTCGCCCGCCCATTCTCCATTGAACGGATCCCATAGGATGCCGACGTTCTCGGGAGCCTTCCGTATGATTTGCATCATCTCGGCGCAGGTGGCTAGATTGCAGGCGTTCTCGTTTTCGATGCACAGCGTCATGCCCTCTTTGTCGGCGATAGCAGCGACCTCGTCCAGTTTTTCCAGCAGCAGGGGATGGGTCTTCCGCGGGCGGGTGGTTCGCCAAAACGAGAAGACACGAATCTTGTTCGTCTCGAAAATCTTGGCGGCTTCGATCGCCTTGTGAAGAAACTCGATGGAACGCCCAAACTGAAGATCGCCCGGAATCGGGAAACCCTTGGCGGCGGCCTTGATGTCCTTTTCAACCTCGGACGAGACGTCGAATCCCGGCGCGACACACTTCAAGATCGGCGTCGCCAGCAGGGCCACTTGCACACCGGCCGCCTTGAGCTTGGCCTGGATTTCGCGCAGCGTCGTGGCGTTGTGGAGAAAACAATACTTTCCGCCCACCCCGCGGATCTCGACCTGCGTGATTCCAAATTCCTTGGCGAACCCGAGCGCCGCGTCAAGGTTCTGGCTGTACTCGTCGGTGATGAAACACAGATTCTTCCGGCCCAGCCGCTGCCGGCCAGCCTCGGCGGGTCGCGACGAAATCGGGACCTCGTCCGCGCCGTCCGAGCAGGCTGCCAGGGCCGCGGTGGCGGAAAGTGCGCCAAGAAAATGCCGTCGCTTCATCGAGTCCTCTACCTGAATCGGCGCGCACCGGTTTGGCGCTCGCCACCTGAGAAGAGATGCAAGCTATCAAAACGTGCCGAAACGGCCGCCAGGTTTCTTTCAGAGAACGGCCAGAGAGTTCCGCGGGTCGCATGCGAACCTCCGGCTCGGCCACTCAGCAACCCACCGTAACCAGCTACGATGGTCATTGCGCGCCCGGCACTCTAGCGGCCGGGGCCGAAACTCTTAGGGAACCGAAGGTGAGAGAGAATACGATTCGCACGATCTGGAGCCAGGGCGGCTCGGTCATCAATGGCTGGCTGGCCATTCCAAGCACGTTCTCGGCCGAGACGATGGCTCACCAGGGCTGGGACTCTCTCACGATCGACATGCAGCACGGGGTCACCGGCTATCAGCGCGCCGTCGACATGCTGACGGCAATTTCGACTACCGACGTTGTGCCGCTCGTGAGAGTGCCGTGGCTGGATGCCGGCGAGATCATGAGGCTTCTCGACGCTGGAGCCTACGGCATCATCTGCCCCATGATCAACACGCGGGAAGATGCGGAAACGTTCGTTTCCGCCTGCCGCTATCCGCCCGAGGGTCAGAGGTCGTTCGGGCCGATTCGGGCGCTGCTCCATGCCGGACCCGACTACGCCAGCCATGCCAACGAGACCATCCTCACCTTCGCGATGATCGAAACTCGTCAGGCGCTTGATAACTTGGATGACATTCTCTCGGTCGGCGGTCTCGACGCGGTCTACATTGGTCCCGCCGATCTGTCGCTCGCCCTGGGCTGCCAGCCAAAGTTTGATCAGGAGGAGAGGCCCGTGGTCGAGGCGATCGATCTTATTGTGCGGAAGACTCGCGAGAAGGGGCTGATCGCCGGCATCCACAACGGCACCCCGGAATACGCCTTGCGCATGATCGGCAAGGGCTTTCAGTTCGTTACCATTGCTTCGGACGCGCGCCTCATGGCCGCCGGAGCACAGCGGGTCGTTTCGCTGATGCGACAACCGGATGGTAAGAAGCAGCAAACCGCTCACCCGGTACGTCACACGAGACGGGAAGCACTCGTTGAAGAACGGGGCCAGACAAACGACTCTTGATCGAGGTGAATTTTGTACGACCTGATCCTGAAAAACGGAACTCTGCTTGACCCGGCCGCGGGGCTTCACGCCGAGAAAGACCTGGCGGTCACCGGAGGCCGCATCTCCGCCGTGCTCGAACCCGGCTCAGGCGGCGAGGCCAGACGCGTGATCGACGTGAAAGGGCTCTTCGTCCTGCCCGGCCTTATCGATATTCACGTGCATGTCTTCTCGGGCGTGAGCCATTACGGCGTGGACGTGGACCCCACCTGTCTGGGCCGTGGCGTGACCACTGTGCTCGATGCCGGCTCTTCGGGGGCCCTCACCTTTCCGGGCTTTCGCAAATACGTGATCGATGTTTCCCGAACCCGCACCTATGCGCTTCTGAATATTTCCGGGCTCGGAATGGTCTCGGGCCAGGAGACTGAGCCTCCGCTCGGCGAACTCGAAGATCTGCGCTATTGCGATGTCCCCGCCGCCTTGAAGATGATCGAGGCCAACCGGGACCGCATTCTTGGCGTCAAGGTGCGGCTGTCGGATTTCCTGGCCAATGACGGCAAGAACGAACTCGGCGCCCTGCTGCGGGCCCGCGAAGCCGCCGACGCGGCGGGTCTGCCGGT
The DNA here is from genome assembly GCA_965238045.1 of Bryobacterales bacterium. GTDB lineage: Bacteria > Acidobacteriota > Terriglobia > Bryobacterales > UBA6623 > CBDEGU01. The sequence continues at coordinate 130,160 of CBDEGU010000012.1, forward strand.
AATGATTCACTCCCCGCTTTCGAGTTTGGGAATGCAGAGGATTCTCGACGAGCTACGCCCCGGTGATGTGCTCACCCATTGCCTGCATGGCCATGGCGTCGGAGGCATTGTTGACGACGAGCTGAAGGTGCTGCCGGCGGTGCGCAAGAAAGTAGAGCAGGGCCTGCATTTGGACGTCGGCCACGGACGCGGCAGCTTCACGTTCAAGATCGCCCGCGCCGCGCTCGAACAGGATGTCGTGCCGGGCACGATCAGCAGCGACCTTCACAGTTATAACGTTCAGGGTCCGGTATTCGATCTGCTGACGACGATGGATAAGTTTCTGCACCTGGGCATGGAACTGGACGAGGTTGTTCGCCGCGTCACGGCGAATCCGGCGAAGGTCCTCGGCTTGTCCGGCGAACTGGGCACCTTGCAATCAGGAGCCTGCGCCGACATCGTCGTGCTGGACCTTTGCGAGGGCGACTACGAGATCACCGACACTTTCGGCATTACCGAGGTGGCGCACCGGCAACTTGAGGCCCGCTATGTCTTCCGGGGCGGCCAGCAGGCTGGCGTCGTTCCGAGGATGGAATCGTCGGGGGATGACTTCCAGCCGCCGGATCTTCCCGATCGTGGATGACTTTCCCCGCTGGCACCCGCATCGGCCTGTAAGCAACGCGTCCGCCACGGCACACATCCAACTAAACGCGGCCGGTCGCAGTACGATGGTGATTTCACTGACCATGGCAAGCTTGCCGAGGATTCGCGTCATCGACGCAGTTTGGCTGCTCTTTCTAGCTGCCCTCGCGGCCCTCGGGTTCGCGCAAGAGCATACCTTCTATGAATGGTTCATTCTGCTGGCGCTGGGCGCGGCGCAAATCGCCGAGACCAACCTGGACGTCAGTTCCGACCAGATCTCAGCCGCGCTGGCCATCGGCATGAAATCGGTACTTTGCTACTGGCTTGTCGCCGAGACCGGCGGCATCGAAAGCAGTTACTATCTTATTTTCTCATTGCCCATCGTCTCCGCCGCCTCGCTGTTTCAACTCGGCGGGGCATTACTGGCCACGCTGTTTGCCTCGGCGGCCTATCTTTCCTTCTTGCTCTATGTGGACTTTCAAAGCTACCAGATGCTCCCGGAGGGCGAAAGCGAGCTGGCGCTGCGCGTGCTCTTCTTCTTCCTGAGCGCCATCGTGGTGAACCGCCTGGCGACCGAGATCCGCGGCAAAACCGCAAGTTTGGCTCAAGCCTATGACGAGCTCAGCGAAGCCCAGGCCGAGGTGCGGCGCTCGGAGCGTCTGGCGGCCCTGGGGCAGCTCTCCGGCGGCCTGGCGCACGAGATTCGCAACCCGCTGGGCGTGATTTCCGCCTCGGCGGAGCTGCTGCAGCAAAACGTAAGCAAGGAAAATAAGGTCGCCCGCGAGATGGCGGGCTTCATTCGGGGAGAGGTCAACCGCAGCAACATGCTGGTCACTCGCTTTCTCGATTTCACGCGGCCATCCAAGCTGCAACTTAGCGAAGCGAATCTCAACGAAGCGGTCGAGGGCGGCATCAGCCAACTCACCGAGAAGCTGAAAGACAACGCCGGCGATCTTCGAATAGAGAAGGATCTCGCCGCGCTGCCGAAGTTTACTTTCGATGTCACGCTGATTGAAAGCGCCGTGCTCAACCTCCTGCTCAACGCGCACGAGGCGATGCCGTCGGGCGGGACGCTTCGGGTCAGAGTGCGGAGAGAGAAAGATTCGGCGATCATCGAGGTTGCCGACCAGGGCGTGGGCATCCCCGATGAGCAGCTTGAGAACATCTTCAACCCTTTTTTTACAACCAAGCCCACGGGCGTCGGACTTGGACTCGCGATCGTATCCAAGTTCATCGACAGCCACGGTGGCAACATTTCCGTAGTCAGTGAAGAAGGCCAGGGTTCGACCTTTCGCATCTCCTTGCCGATGGATAGATAGGAGTGAAAAAGAAAAATATTCTTGTCGTGGAAGACGAGCCAAAGATGCTGCGGGTTCTCGACCTCCATCTCAGCGGCGAGGGCTATGAGGTTACCAAGGTCTCGGCCGCCGAGGACGCACTGAAGGCTCTGGATCGTTTCGAGACCGGCGAGCAGCAGCTTTCTCTGGTGCTTACCGATCTGCGTTTGCCCGGCATGGACGGCCTCGAACTGCTCAAGCGAATCCAGCTCCGCTTTCCCGCCTTGCCCGTCGTCGTCATGACGGCCTTTGGCTCGGTCGAAACCGCCGTCGAAGCGATGAAGGCCGGCGCCAGCGACTATGTGCTGAAACCGTTTTCCCTCGAAGACCTGGTGCTGACGATGGAAAAGGTTCTCGAGTTGCACTCACTCCGTTTCGAGAATCGTCGTCTTAAGGCCGAGTTGGGGCGGCGCTATGACTTCAACGAGATCATCGGGCGCAGCGTGGCGATGCATGATGTGTTTGACGCCACGCTGCGGGTCGCGCCGACCCGCGCCACCGTGCTGCTGGGCGGCGAAAGCGGTACGGGGAAAGGCTTGCTGGCACGCGCCATCCACCACGCCTCGCCCCGCCGCGACGCGCCGTTCACTAAGATCAACTGCTCGGCCCTGCCCGAAAATCTGATGGAATCCGAATTGTTCGGCTACGAGAAAGGGGCTTTCACCGGCGCCTCGCAATCTCATGCCGGCAAGTTTGAGCAGGCCGACGGCGGAACCGTTTTTCTCGACGAAATCGGCGACGTGCCGCCTCAAGTACAAGTCAAGCTGCTCCGTGTTCTGCAAGAGCGCGAGTTCGAGCGCCTCGGCGGTTCCAAAACGATACACATTGATGTGCGCATCATCGCCGCCACGAATCAGGATCTGCGCGCGGCTCTCGAGCAGGGCACGTTCCGCGAGGACCTCTACTATCGCCTCAATGTCGTTCCCATTAATCTGCCGCCGCTGCGCGACAGGAAAGAAGACATTCCCCGCCTTGTCGATCACTTCTTGAAGAAACTTGCCGCCGGCGCCGGCGACGACGCCCGCTCACTGACCCCGCGAGCCCTCGAGAAACTCATCGCCTACCATTGGTCCGGCAACGTGCGCGAACTCGAAAACATCATTGAGCGCACGACCGTTCTGGCTCGCAACGAACCGATCGAGCACACTGACATTCACCTCGACCAGGCCGGAGCGGGCACGGCGGCCGGAGAGATCGCTTTCTTGCCCGAAGGCATGACGCTCGATCAGTACGAGCAGCAGCTCATTGTCGAGGCGCTTCGCCGCACGGGCGACAACAAGAGCCAGGCCGCGCGGCTGCTAGGTCTCACGCGCAACGCCCTGCGCTACCGCCTCTCGCAAATGGGGATGGAAGAAGAATCCTCATAGCGACGCTGCGAGCTGACGGTTCGGCGTTTTGGGCCGGCGTCACCGCTGACGCACGTGTTTGTCTCCGATGACTATCGGTTAGTTGTCGCTCTCCGGCAGGCCCCTGGGCTCGCCGCCAACGGCGAAATGCGACGGGTGAACCTCGCGCACGATGACCCGAACCTGCTCGGGTTTTACATCCAACGAACGAACCGTGGCGGCGGTGACTTCCTTAATAAGAGACAGCTTCTTCTCGTAGCCGCGGCCGCCGAGAAGTGTGATGTCGATAATGGGCATGGGATGAATTCTAGCACGGGCGACTCGCCGGACTCCGTATCCTCAAGCCCGCGGCGACGAGGGGTAGGGGCCGTACTCGACGCGAACTTCACACTCTTCGACCGAGATGCCGCCCTCGAGCCTGGGCGGGCGTGCATCGAGAGAAATCTCCAGAAGATTGCTTCCCCGGACGGGTCTCACATCGGTGAGATGAAACTCCAGCCATTGACCGCGATAGGGCGCGATCGAACCCCCGAACGTGCGCAGGCAAGTCTCGCCGGCGAGAGATTTCCCGTTCAGCAGAATCGTCAGCTTGTCCGCGCTCACCACATTGTCTAGCCGAAGTTTCAGCGTAACCTGACGGACTCTGCGCTTCGAGCGCTCAAGGTCATCGGCGAAATCGAACGGCACCCGGTAGCGTATCTGGCTGTCCGCCGAGGGAATCTTGATCGGCAGAATCGCGTCGTACCCCAGCTCGACGGCACGCTCGGAGCGGTGCCGCTGAACATAGCGCTTCGAGCGCTCCACAATCAGATCCTTGTCTCCGAGTTCCGACAGAATTTGGCGCTGCGGCGGGCCAAGCGGCCAGGAAAGAAACCAGGCGTAGAGCCCGTCCACGCCACGCGCCCAATAGTTGGCCGCGGCCGCGCGCACGACTTCGGGTTCGGCATAAATCCGAACCGCCGATCCGGTGGCTTCATCCTGGGCGTAGGGTTGAATCATCCCGTATACAGGCACATCGTGCTCGTGGGCGGCGCGGATGAGCCAATCGATCGGCATGTTGGGATCAAGAGTAAAGTCGAGATAGAGCAGCGGCACGAGGTAATCCACCAGGCCCTTGCTCAGCCAGGTTCGCACATCGAGACCGTTGTCGCGGCACATTTTTTCCGTGGGATAGACCCGTGCGCCGATCGCGGCCGGCCTGCCGGAGCGGCCCTTGGCGAATGCCGAAATCTCGCGCACATATTCGGTCAGCACCGGCGTGAATTCCGCCGCGTCCTCGGGACGCAACAAAGGGGGCATGCCGCCGGGCGCGGCCGCGAAGTCGAGTTCCACTCCTTCGGTTTCGTAATCGGTCATCAGCTCCTTGAGCACTTCGAACTGATGATCGCGAACTTCCTTGTGGGCCAGACCTCGCCCGTCAGGAACCTGATAGGCGGGATCCATTCCTCCGTAGGCCGACATGCGGAGACTGGCGAAGAAGTCCATGCCTTTCGAGTGCGCCCGGTCGATAAGGACTTTGAGCGGGTCGTGCCCCTGGGCCGCCAGGCTCTGCATGTTCTCCCAGATGCGCCAATAGGCCGCCATCTCAAACGGCTGGATGTCGGCGCCGAACTGCAGGCCAACCTTCGAGGGATAAAACAGGCCGTCGCTGCGCGCCACGCCGTAGACGAAGGTATCGATGGAAGTGCCTGCGACCTCGTCGATCGGGCTCCAGGCGTCGGCCAGGCTCATCGGCGGTTCGTAGACGAACAGATAGTAGTGACGGGCGTCGTTGAAGTAGATCGTGCGGCGCTTGCGCTTCTCCCGAGATGAGTCGGCGGAGCCGGCCGGCACGGCTGCCGCGGCCCCTGCACCGGTCACCCCTGCACCGGTCACCCCGGCCAGAGCCGCGGTTCGCTGTACGAAATTCCGGCGTGTCATCGCCATCAGTGCCTCCTCGAATGTACGCAGGTCCGTTGGTCCCGCCCGGCGTTTCCCTATTCAGTCCTAGTGTTCCTAGAGCTTCTTTCCCGCCGCGTCCGCCCCGCTCTGCGGCTTGCCCGTCTCGTCGCCCCCGAGCCAGCGATACGGACGCGGATAGAGCAGGAGTGAACGATCTTTCAGCGGCAATGTGACGGGCTGGTTGCCGAGCTGCGCCGACAACTTCGAGGCAATCGCAATCTCGAGAGCTTGCCGCAGATCATGGCCGGACACAAAGAGCGGACTGCCCGACGCCACGGCGTCGACGAACGAGCGTATCGAGGCGACAAGGTAATTGTCAGTCGGCCGCAGCACCGGGTGGTCGAGCACGCTTTGCCAGGGGAAGGCCGGGTAGTCGGGGTCGATTTCGCGGCGGGCGCCGCTGGCATCGTTGCCCCGGAATACTTGAGGCGGTCCCCAGTCCCAGCGAACCAGCGTGTCGCGGGTCCACACATCGACTCCTCGCCCGGGGGTCTCTTTTCCGAACACCAGCACCTCGAGACCGGAACGCATCTTGAAAAGGCCGTTGATCTCGAGTCCTTCGTCGGTGTCGCTCCGCAAAGCCTCGGGCGGGTTTCCCCAGGCCATGACCTCCGAGACTTCCGAGCCGGTGAGCAGCCGCAGCACGGAACAATGCTGGCAGCCACCACCCGAAATCTCACCGCCGAAGCGGTGAACCGCCGCGCCACGAAGGGCGCCGTACTCGCCCGATTGCAGGCGCGAAGCGGCCTGCTGTACCTCCCACATGGCCCTCTGCAGGTTGCCGCCGGCGAAGACGATGTTTCGCTTCTCGCAGGCTTCGACCATGGCATCGGCGTCGGAGAGCCGCGCGGCGATGGGCTTGTCGGTCGATACTCCCTTGACGCCAGCTTCAGCGCTGGCGATGACGGCCTCTTTCATGAACTTCGTGGGAGTGATCACGGCGACGATGTCGGGCACGACTTCGCGCAGCATCGCATGAACGTCCTTGTAGAGGGCCCGAATCTTAAAACGCTCCCCGACGACCTTGCGCCGCTCATCGTTCCATTCGGCGATGGCGACGAGTTCGGTATCGGGCAAGGCTTGATACACCTCGGCGAAATACTGCCCCATGCGCCCACAGCCGACGATGCCCACTCGAAGCCGCTCACGGCGGGCCGCCTCGTCCGGCGTGGCCAGACGGGCCGCCATCGAGATCGCCGGACGCAAGGCCGTAGCCGCCGCCATCGAATGCAACAGAAATCGTCGTCTCTCCATGGTCCTCTCCTTCTTCACCAGCCGCCGGGCGGCGACCCGCCACTCCGCACCTATCTTACACGTCTCGCAAGCACCGGGGGAACAGCTTTTTTAGCTCGCTTTTCTCACCACGTGGCGAAGCGAAGTGCGTGAGAGGCCCGTCAGTACGAGGCGCGCGTCGCTTGACGAGCGCAGGCGTACTTGACAGTACGTTGAGCACGGCGAGCAAGCGCAACGAAGTAATGGCGGGCCTATCACGTGCTTCGGTCGCCAGGTGGCGAGAAATGCGGGCTTAGTGCACCCCTTACTGGCCCGTGGTGTTTCCGCCGAGAGGGAAACCATCTGCTGGAGGTGCGCCAAGGCCACCGGCTGGAACAGGCACTGCCGGCAAGCCAGCCGACCGATCCTCGCGAAGAAGCCGCTTACTCAGACTCAGCCGGTTCGACTTCCCCGGCGTAACCGGTGAGCCGCACGAAGGTCCGGCTGAGGCCGGCCTTGGCGGACAGGAACAGAGAGAACAGCGCCGGTACCAGAAGCAGAGTAAACACCGTCGAGACCAGCAGGCCGCCGACGACGACGCTGCCGATGCCCCGGTAAAGCTCCGAGCCCGCACCTGGATAGAGCACCAGAGGCATCATGCCGCACACGCTGGTGAGAACGCTCATGAAGATGGGGCGAATGCGGTTGCGAGCCGATTCGCGGATCGCCTCGCGAGGCCCCATGCCCTCATGCCGGATGTGATTGAGTGCCTGGTGGACGAGCAAGATCGCATTGTTCACCACGGTGCCAACGAGGATGAAGAAGCCCAGCATGGTCAGCACGTCGAGCGCCTGGTATGAGATGTAGTTGACCAGCTTCAATCCCAGCAGACCTCCGAAACCAGCGAGGGGAACACTGAACAGAATCACCAGCGGATAACCGAAGCTCTGGAACAGCGCGGCCATCAGCAAGTAGGTGATAACGAGGGCAAAGAGCAGGTTCAGTCCCAGCGCCTCCCAAGTCTGAGTGAGCTTGTCGGCCGAACCGCGAGGAATGACGCGGTAGGCTCCGCCCAGCTCTCCTTCCAGTGTCAGCGGCTGAATCACCTTCTCTTCAATGTCAAGCATCAGACGCTGCAGGGGAATGCCTTGCGGCGGGGTGACGCGAACCGTACTCGCGCGCTGGCGCTCGCGGTGGGCGATCGACACGGGAGCGGTGGTCAGCTCGATCGACGCGATCGTATCGAGCGTCACGAGTTGCCCGTCCCGCGCGGCGATCGGCAACCTGCCGACATCCTGAGTACGGTGTCGCCAGCCCTCGTCGGCGATCAGTTTGAGATCGATTCGCTTGCCGAGCCACTGATAGTCTGACACCTTGGCCCCGTCGACCAGAGCGTTGACCGACACGCCCAGATCACGGCTGCTGATCCCAAGCTGTGAGGCGCGAAGCCGGTTGGGTATGATGCGCAATTCCGGTTTGCCGCGATCAATGCCACCCAGCGGGCGAGCCTGCGCCTCGGGAACTTCGGCCTGTAGTCTGGCTAGCACAAGTGCCCCCAGCTCTTGCAGCCTCTCAAAGTCGGGTCCGACAATGTCTAGATCCACCGAGCCGCCGCTGGGCCCTCTCTCGAACAAGCTGCCCTGCCGGAACCCTCCAATCACACCTGGGATCTTCGCCGTGGCCCGTTGCAGGAGCGGAATGAGCTCCCGCACCCGAAGAGGATCGTTGGCCCTGGCGCCGAAGAACGCACCCGAGCCGCGAGCGACGAAGAACCGCCCGAGCACTCCGCCGCCGGGGCAGTCCAGGTCTTCCGCCGTGCAGCCTTCCAGTTTCTTGAACTCCTCGTCGTAATAGCCGTGAAGAGCCTCAATCGACTCAATGCTGTAATTCGAGGGCACCGAGACATTGCCGATTACGAAATTGGCGTTTCCGGCGGGGAGGTACTCGAGTTCCGGCATCAGCCAGACCGACCCGGCAACCGACGCGATGGTCAGAACAGCGACAATCGCGACGCGGCGCAGGGTCCCTCCGCAAATCCAATAGACCAGGTCGGCGGTCCAGCCGGTGAAGCGCGACCCGGTCGGCGTTGCGGAATCGCCGCCGGTGGTGGTTCCCGTCCTGCTGAATTTCAGCAGCTTGGCCGAGAGCGCCGGAATGACGGTGATGGCGACCAGCATGCTCAACGAGACCGAGGCGCTGATGGCAATCGCGATGTCGCGAAATAGCTGGCCCGTCTCCTGTTCGATAAACAATACGGGAAGAAACACCGCCACGGTTGTCAGCGTGCTGGCCAGGATCGCGCCCCAGACTTCCGACGCCCCCTCCCGAGCGGCCTTCGCCGCCCGCTTGCCCATCTGACGGTGGCGATAGATGTTCTCTAAAGCGACGATCGAATTGTCCACCACCATGCCGATCGCGAAGGCGATGCCCGCCAGGCTAATCACGTTGAGCGACCGGCCGGCCAGGTGCATCACCAAGAACGTACCGATGACACTGATCGGGATCGCCACGGCGATCACCAGAGTGCTCATCACGCTTCGCAGAAACAGCAGCAATACCAAGATTGCCAAACCCGAACCGATGCAGGCGCTGCTGGTAAGCAAGTCGATCGCGCTGTCGATATAGTCTGTCGAATCGGTCATCTGGGCCAGATGCATTCCCTGCGGATTGAGGATCTGAGCGTTGAGCCCGCGGACCGCCTCCTTGACGCCGGCCATCACCTCCATCAAATTGGCGCCCGGAGCTTTCGCGGCGTTGACAAAAATCACCGCCGTGACATGATCGGTGCCCCCAAAACCCTGACCTCGATTTTTTTCGAATCCCAGGCGTGCAAATCCGATGTCTCTCGCGAAGATGGGGATGTCGTTCTGGTAGGCGATAACGACCTGCTCGATATCCTCCGGCGCGCCGTATTCGCCTGTCGTGCGCACGGTGTAGTTGACTTTGCCTTCATCAAAGTCTCCGCCGCTGACGCTGGAGTTCTCGGCGGCGAGGGCGCCGGCGACCTGCGCGATCGTGAGTTTCCTGGTAGCCAGCTTGGCTGGGTCGGCATAGAAATGCATCTCATGCCGCCGGCCGCCAAACGCGTTTGTCGTCGATACGCCCGGCACCCGCTCAAGCACGGGAGCGACTACATCGTCGAGAAAATCCCGCTTGTATGCGATGGGCTCGTTGGCGGCCTCCGGGTCAAGATATCCGAGAGCGAACCAGGCAATCGCCGAGTCCTCCGTGCTGGCAGCGCGAATGCGCGGCTTGAGGGCGTCGTCGGGATACCGCTGCACTTGCTGCAGCCGGTTCGATACGTCGAGCAACGCCGTATCGATATCGGTGCCTACCTTGAAGGTAAGGTTGAGCCGAGCCCGGCCGTAGGAACTCGTACTACTGAGTTGATCGAGTCCCTCCAGGCTCTTAAGCTGTTCTTCCTGCTCCTGAACAATCTGGCGCTCTATCTCGGCGGGCAGCGCTCCCGGCCAGTTGGTTTGCACGCGGATTTCCGGCTTCTCCACTGTGGGAATGAGCTGAATCGGGATTTGCCACAGAGAAATTCCGCCGAACAGCGCCACCAAAAGCACGCCCACCGCCGTGGATACCGGATAGCGAATCGCATCATCAACGAGTTTCATGGCAATGGATAATCCTGATGCTCGGCCGTCACGCTCTGCCCAGCCCTGAGCCGCTCATTGCCGCGCGTCACGACGGTGTCGCCCGGCTCAATCGCGCCCAGCACTTCACTCCAGGCTCCGGTCCCCTCGCCGAGCCGCACCGGCACCGGGGACACTGTTTGATCCTCCCCCACCACGAAGACTACCCAGCCCCGGTCCTGCTCGACGAGGGCGTCCTTGGGCACGATCGTCACGCGGCGCGGCCTCGCCGGGGCGAAGCTGACCGAGGCCACCATGCCGGCGCGAATGCTTCCGTTGCGGGACGGAATCGCGATCTTCACGGGAAAAGTGCGCGCTTTAGGATCGGCTTCCGGAGAGAGAGCGGTGACCGTTCCCCGCAACGTTGTCTGGCGCAGGGCCTCAATGCGGACGCGGGCCGGCTGGCCCAGCCGAATCTTGTGAAGATGAATGCCGGGAACATCGACGCGGACCTCAATGTCGGAAACTCCCACGACTTCGATCAACGGATCGCCGACCTTGACCCACTGACCGATCTCGGTCAGCTTTTGCGTGACCACGCCCCCAAAGGGCGCCCGGATCACGCTTTGCTCGATGGCCAGATCGACTTCGGCCATCATGGCCCGCAGAGACTGAGTTCGCGCGTGCAGAGCTTCGCGCTCAAAGCGCGAACCGTCGAGTTGTTCCTGACTAATCAGACTGGCGCCGAACAACTCCAGAGCTCGCGCCAGGTTCGAGTTCGCCTCGTGGAGCCGCGCTTCCGACTCCACGATCTGAGCACGCAGGGTCGCCCGCCGCGCCTGAGCCGAATCGGTATCCAGACGCGCGAGGATCTTGCCGTCTTCCACCGAGTCGCCATCCCGCACCAGCAACTCTTTCACCAGACCGGCGACGGGCGAGGCCACGCGTGTCTTGCGCAACGGTTCGACCGAGCCGGGCAGCTCCATCGCCGAGGTGACCTGATGCGTCCTCGCCGGCGTCGTGAATACGAGAGCTGCCGCGGCGGGCCCCTGCGCCCGCCCCTCGGGGGCCGCCAACAGAACGAACGCCAAGCCCAAAAAAAGCACCCTAGTCTTGCCGCGGCAGCCCCGAGGAACCAGAGAGACAAGCCGGCGCCTGGAGCTTGATTGCTCGCCCATGTCAGTCAGCACCTTTGTATTGTAAGCCGTTGGCGGGCCGCCCCTCCCCAACACAGGCCACGTGTGTGGCCAGCCCGGCAGGGATGCCTCTCGCGCCCGAGGCGGGCGCCAACCGCGGATTTCCAGTCCAGTGCAAGTCCCCGCTCGCCGGTGGATTTTCTATTCAAGCCGATTCCAGGAACCGCGCGAGTTCATCACGGCGGAAAACGGGCAGTTCGTCGGCACGCCCGGCATCGTTCCAGAGCCGGCCTTCCCCGGCGGGAACCATCTCGCCGATCTGCACGGCCTGAATTTCAAGCGAAGCGAGTGTCTCGATTGCCGCCGGCGCCTCGCCCGGATCAAGAGCGGCTAAAAGCGCTCCCGACGCCAGCAGGCCCAGCGGATCAAGCCCGGCCGCATCACAGATGATGCTGCATTCCGGCAGCACCGGAATTGCCGAGCGGTCTAGCCGGACTCCCAACTCCGCCGCTTCGGCCAGCTCATGCACCGCGGTAATGACGCCACCCTCGGTCGGGTCATGCATGGAGTGAACACGGGCAACCGACCGCAGCGCGCGGGCCGCCGGCAAAACCGAAATTCCCGGCGACTGGATCCAGTCCGACGCCCGGCGAATCACTTCCCGGTCAACACCCAACTCCACGAGACGCTCCGCATGCTCGCCGGCAAGGATCGCCGTCCCCTCAATGGCAACCCCGCCAACAAGCAGCAAGGCGTCGCCGGCCCGCGCTCCAGCCGTCCGCACCAGATGCTGGCGCTCGACCGTCCCCAGCAGGCATCCGACCAGAATCGGCCGGTCGATGCCGATCGTGACTTCCGTGTGTCCGCCAACAAGCGAGACAGAGGCTTTCGCGCAAGCCTCCGTCAGACTGGAGAAGATTCTCCGGACGCTTTCCGGGGCGATGCCTTCCGGCAGCAGCGCCGTCACCAGCAGCCAGCGGGGCTCGGCTCCCATGGTCGCAAGGTCATTTCCGTTGACGGCAAGCAGATAGTGTCCGATATCCCCGGTGACGAACGTGATCGGGTCGGTCTTGACCACGAGCAACTCGTCTCCGCCTGTGTCAAGGACGGCGGCGTCCTCGCCGATCGCGCTTCCGACCACGACCGACGGGTCGTCCGGCGCGGCCCGCGCAAGCAAGGAACGCAGCAGTTCCGGAGGCAGCTTCCCAGCGGGGAGATTCACCATGGCGATTGGTCCGGAGATGAGTATAGCGGACCGTATGCGCCGCTTCCACCCGTGCTACGATCGGCTCGTGAAGGACGCAGCCGGGTACATCCTGGTGGGAGGCCGGAGTTCCCGCCTGGGCCGCGACAAGGCTTTGCTCGAGCTCGACGGGCAGCCGATCGTACTGCGTCTGGCCGGCGTTCTTGAGCCGCTAACGGACAAGGTGACTCTGGTCGGGCAACCCGAAAAGTATGCCCATCTTGGCTTGCCCGTCGTGCCGGACCCGGTGGAAGGCTTTGGACCGGTGGCGGGGCTGCTGGCGGCGCTGGGCGAGAGTTCCTCCCGCTGGAATCTGATCGTCGCCTGCGACCTGCCTCTGCTGACAAGCGAGTTCCTGAAGTTTCTGCTTCGCCGGGCGAAACACTCAGGGCACGACATCATCTTGCCCCTGGGACCGGGCGGCCTTCCCGAGCCGCTCTGCGGAGTCTACTCCCGAGATTGCCGCGACCAGTTCGATCACGCAGTTCGCTCGGGGATACACAAAGTCACGCGCGCTTTCGGCGGACTCAGCGTTGGCTATGTCACCCCAAGCGAGTACGCCAGTTTCGATCCATCGGGCCGGCTGCTGACAAACCTTAATTCGCCCGAGGATCTCGGGAAGGTGGCCGGGCGGCCCCAGGACGCGGGTCCGTAACGAGATCAGGGCGGTGGTGGAGGCGAGAGTTCTGGCGAGTTCGTTGTCCGGAAATGTCCGGTTTTTGGGGATTTTGTTTGGTTTTTTTGTGAGGGAAGCGGCTGAGGACGGGTCGGGGAAGGGTTCTTGGGCGATGGGTGCTGGGGTCGGGGCTGGTTTCGCGGCGGTGTTTTGCCCGGGTTCTCGGCGCTGTTGCATGATTCAACTGCGGCGCGAGTGGGGGCGCTTTTCCAACTTCTCGTTCAGGACACCACAGCGCAGGATTTCGGCCTACCCAGCTCGGCCATCCGGTTGAGGATGTGACACCCGATCGCAACTTCTCTCCTTTGTGCCTTGCCGTGCCTCGCCTTCAATCCGCCTCCGAGCACGGACTTGTATCGGAAGAAGCTGTTTTCAACGCGCCCCTGCTGTCGGTAGCCCGACTCCTTCTGCCACTCTCGTCGCCCGACCTGGCGAATCCTCTCAAGAGCCGTGTCACGCTGCGCCCATGGGCCGTCCGTTGGCCCCGCCGACACCGCGGAGCGACGAGGGGGAATCACAATCACGACGTTCTCTGTACCGGCCGCGCTGAGTTGATCGTAGACTGACCTGTGGTCGTAGGCTCCGTCTGCGGTGAAACGCCGGATGGGAACCTCGATTGTGTCGAGAAGAGCAGGGAGTGTGGAGGCGTCGTCCCGGCTGCTCGCTGTGAGTTCGGCCGCCACAATGAACCCCTCGGCATCCACCCCGATGTGCAGCTTCCGCCAATCCCGGCGTTTCTTTGATGCCTTGTGCTTGTGCGCGTTCCATTCGCCGCAACCCAGAATCTTCAGCCCTGTGGAATCGACGATCAAGTCGATCGGGCCGTCGTAGGATCGGGTCAGGGGCGGCACCGCAACGATTTGGTTCCGGCGCGAGAGTGTGGTGTGGTCCGGGGCCTTGAGGTTGAGGCCCATCAAGCGGAGCAGCGAGTCCAGGAACCCCTCGGTCTGGCGGAGCGGCAGGCTGAAGACGACCCGCAGCGTCAACGCGGTCCGGACCGCGAGGTTCGAGTACCGCCGCTGGCCTCCGCGAAGACCGTTCTTCGGTGGTACCCACGCGGCAATTGCATCCTCGCTCAGCCAGATCGTGACGTCGCCGCGGCTCCTGAGGCCACGCTCGTACTCCCTCCAGTTCCGGATTCTGTACTTCTTCTTATACTGGCGGTTGACTCGGCTCGACTTCGCTGCGACCATGACGTTACCCCCGATCTCTATGATGGACTGGACCCCACCCCCGCCGCTAGCGTGCTCGCTTACACCGATTCATGCACCAACGCCCTGGTGGGGCGCAATCCCGGCGACAAGACGCTCGACATGCACCGTTTGGTGCAGGCCGTCGTACGGGATGAGATGGACGGGGAGACACACCGGCTTTGGGCCGGGCGGGCCGTGAATGCGCTGAAGCAAACGTTTCCTTGGCCGGAATACCGGAACTGGGCGCAGTGCGAGCGCCTGCGAAGTCACGGATTAGCCGCCGCGGGGTTTGTCAAAAGTCAGCGTATCGATTCGGAAGCTTCGGCAGACCTTCTCGACAAGCTGGGTCGCTATCTGCACGGCCGCGGCCTTTTCGAGGAGGCTGAGCCGCTTTATCAGCGCGCCCTTACCATCAAGGAAAAGGCGCTGGGGCCGGACCACCCCTCGGTCGCCGCCACCCTCAACAACCTGGCCGGACTCTATCGCAGCCAAGGCCGCTACGAGGAGGCCGAGCCGCTCTTCCAGGGCGCCCTCGCCATCTCGGAAAAGGCGCTGGGGCCCGACCACCCCTCGGTCGCCACCAGCCTCAACAACCTGGCCGGACTCTATGAAAGCCAAGGCCGCTACGAGGAGGTCGAGCCTCGCTACCAGCACTCCCTCGCCATCTCGGAAAAAGCGCTCGGGCCCGACCACCCTTCGGTCGCCACCACGCTCAACAACCTGGCCGCATTCTATGAAAGTCGAGGCCGCTACGAGGAAGCCCAGTCGTTCTTCCAGCGCGCCCTCGCCATCTATGCAAAAGTGCTAGGACCCGAACACCCCAACACCGCCATCACCCTCAACAATCTGGCCGCACTCTATCGAAGCCAAGGCCGCTACGAGGAGGCCGAGCCGTTCTTCAAGCGCGCCCTCACCATCTCGGAAAAGGCGCTGGGGCCCGACCACCCCACAGTCGCCGCCAGCCTTAACAACCTGGCCGCACTCTATGAAAGCCAAGGCCGCTGCGAGGAGGCCGAGCCGCTCTACCAGCGCGCCCTCGTTATCTTGGAAAAGGTGCTGGGGCCCGAGCACCCCGAGGTCGCCACCACCCTCAACAATCTGGCCGCAGTCTATGAAAGCCAAGGCCGCTCCGAGCAGGCCGAGCCTCGCTACCAGCGCTCCCTCGCTATCTCGGAAAATGCGCTGGGGCCCGACCACCCCTCAGTCGCCCGCACCCTCAACAACCTGGCCGCACTTTGTAAACGCCAGGGCCGCTACGACGAGGCAGAGCCACTGTTCAAGCGTGCCCTCGCCATTTGCGAAAAAGCCCTCGGACCCAAGCACCCCAACACCGCCACAACTGTCGAGAACTATGCCATGTTGCTCCGCACAATGGGTCGCGCGGGGCAAGCAGCAGCTTTGGAAGCTGGGGCCAAGCGGGCGGGTTCTGGCGGGTAGTGGGGCAGGTTTGCCGAGCGGCCCGCCGGCAAGGGTCAAAGCGGAATGGATCAACGTTGCTCCAGCAACTCGGCGGGATTCCAGTACCGGGTGCGGTCCTGGCTCGCGGCGCGCACGCGGCTGACCGCCGCCGCCGTAACCGGCTGGCTTGGCCCGCCGAAACGGCTTCTCACGAATGAGAGCAGCGAGGCGAGGTCGGCGTCGGTCAAGATGCTTCCAAAACCCGGCATTTCCTGGTCGTAGGTCTTACCCTGGACCTCGATCCTCCCCCGCAGGCCGTGCAGCGCGATCTTGATGAGCCGGTCTTGCGGACCCGTCACCCAAGGCGAGCCGTCCAGAGGCGGAGCCTCGCCCACACCCTGGCCGTCATATTGGTGGCAGGCGGCGCAATAGCTGCGGAACCGGCTTCGGCCCTGATCGAGACCGGGCGTGGAAACGCGAGGAGGGCGAGAGGCGCAAGCGGCCAGCAAAACGATCAGGCCAAGGCTCGCCGACTTGGGGGCTCTATATGTTTTCACGCTACCCCAGTGCCGGATCGCAAAGACCGCTTCCACTGACAGGCGACTTCGGTGACAACACAGGCAGCCCTCACGCCTCGCGGCTCCGGCCGGGCCCCCGCTCGCTGGTCTCGCCGCGGAACCCGAGGATGCCCGAAGTTCCGTTGAAACGAGCGGCGCCCCGAAACCCGTAGTTTACCCCGCTCGGCCCTGAGCCGGTGGCGGCGTCGCGGGCGGACAGTCCATGCTTGCGAGCATCTTTCGCGGCGCAATTCGCTGAAATTGTGGCGGTCCGGCTTCGTCCGAGCTCGCCCTCCTGCCATCGCGCTCTCTGAGGGCGGCCGGGGCCGAAACGGTATAATGAGCCGAAGCCAGCCGCGGTGAGGTGCGAGAGTGGTTGAATCGGGCGGTCTCGAAAACCGTTGAGCCTTTACGGGCTCCGTGGGTTCGAATCCCACCCTCACCGCCAATATAACTACCGTGTTTTGAGTTAGTTGACAGTCTCACTTTTCCCGTGTACCTCTCGTGTACCTTCGATTTCCAGAAGCGCGATGGGATCTTGCGCCCAGGCGCGCTCTAAAGCCGCGTCCAGCCGCTCCTGCCGAGCTTTCACCCAAGGTGAGTAGCTGCGCTCGGTAATCCGCACACTCTCGTGCCCCAGCAGCACAGACACATCCTCAATCGATCTATCAGCGAGGAGCAGCTCAACCGAGAAGGTGTCGCGGAAACGATGCGGATGCGCTTTCTCGACACCCGCCAGAGAGAACAGCCGATTGAGCTTCCGTCTCCAGATGTCCGCGTTGCCCTCGACCGTTCCGGCGCCCGACCAAAACCAGTAACGCTCGCTCGATCGCGGAATGCTGTTGAGCGCGGCCACAACGAACGGCGGGAGCTTCACGTGCACGGGGTGGCCGGTCTTCTGCATGTATAGCAGCAGCCTGTCACCTTGGAGGCGATCCACGGCGCACGAACTCGCGTCGCCAATTCGAAGGCCCGAGTAGCGGAGCAGCAGGACGAAAGCGCGAAGCTTCCTGGCATTCGGCTTGCCCGTCTTACCGCGCGAATCGGTGTAGCGGCCACAGGCTTCTAGAATCCGAATCATTTCTTCAACGTCAAACGGCAGCGTCGGATTCGGCCGCACCTTTGGGTTCTTCAGCTTGCGCGCCGGATCCTCCGAGATCCATTCGTTGTCCACCGCGAACCGGAAAAACGCTCTTACCCTCTCGAGCTTCTTAAGAGACGACCTTGCGCCGTCCTTCCACGACGTGCGAAACTGGCGCACTACTTTCTGCTTCCAGTCGTCGAGGTTGACCTTCCGGTGCGACTCGGCGTTGGTGCATGAATCGGTGTAAGCGAGCACGCTAGCGGCGGGGGTGGGGTCCAGTCCATCATAGAGATCGGGGGTAACGTCATGGTCGCAGCGAAGTCGAGCCGAGTCAACCGCCAGTATAAGAAGAAGTACAGAATCCGGAACTGGAGGGAGTACGAGCGTGGCCTCAGGAGCCGCGGCGACGTCACGATCTGGCTGAGCGAGGATGCAATTGCCGCGTGGGTACCACCGAAGAACGGTCTTCGCGGAGGCCAGCGGCGGTACTCGAACCTCGCGGTCCGGACCGCGTTGACGCTGCGGGTCGTCTTCAGCCTGCCGCTCCGCCAGACCGAGGGGTTCCTGGACTCGCTGCTCCGCTTGATGGGCCTCAACCTCAAGGCCCCGGACCACACCACACTCTCGCGCCGGAACCAAATCGTTGCGGTGCCGCCCCTGACCCGATCCTATGACGGCCCGATCGACTTGATCGTCGATTCCACAGGGCTGAAGATTCTGGGTTGCGGCGAATGGAACGCGCACAAGCACAAGGCATCAAAGAAACGCCGGGATTGGCGGAAGCTGCACATCGGGGTGGATGCCGAGGGGTTCATTGTGGCGGCCGAACTCACAGCGAGCAGCCGGGACGACGCCTCCACACTCCCTGCTCTTCTCGACACAATCGAGGTTCCCATCCGGCGTTTCACCGCAGACGGAGCCTACGACCACAGGTCAGTCTACGATCAACTCAGCGCGGCCGGTACAGAGAACGTCGTGATTGTGATTCCCCCTCGTCGCTCCGCGGTGTCGGCGGGGCCAACGGACGGCCCATGGGCGCAGCGTGACACGGCTCTTGAGAGGATTCGCCAGGTCGGGCGACGAGAGTGGCAGAAGGAGTCGGGCTACCGACAGCAGGGGCGCGTTGAAAACAGCTTCTTCCGATACAAGTCCGTGCTCGGAGGCGGATTGAAGGCGAGGCACGGCAAGGCACAAAGGAGAGAAGTTGCGATCGGGTGTCACATCCTCAACCGGATGGCCGAGCTGGGTAGGCCGAAATCCTGCGCTGTGGTGTCCTGAACGAGAAGTTGGAAAAGCGCCCCCACTCGCGCCGCAGTTGAATCATGCAACAGCGCCCCCCACCAGCGAAAATCGTCCCGCCACCGTTACAACATCAACAAACTCCAAGGACTCGGCTGCCGCGCCACCGAGATCTTCGCCCAGATGCTCCGCGCCTTCGCGAAAAACCTCTTCCGGAATCGCATCGGGCGCCAGGAAAGCGCACAGCCTCACCAGGTCCGCCGCCGCGGCGCTCTTCTTTGAGACCTGCTCGAAGGCAAGAGAAAAAGTCACCGTCACCGAATCGTGGTCCCCCGCCAGTTCGCCTCGCTTCGCCCGAAGCGTTGCGCCCCCCGCGCGGTAAAGCTCCAAATACTCAGCCAAGCTTGAGGGTGTCTCGTCAATGAACGCGCCAGCCTGGTCGAGCGCCAGCGGCAGACCGTCCACTTCCTTAAGGATCTCGGCCGCGAGCCCTCTGTCCGCTTCACTGGCATCCTCCAGCGCGGCGCCGGCCGCGATAATTTTCGACCGCCGCAGCAGGAACAGCGAGCCTTCGCTCGGCTCCATCTTGAGCAGCTCGACGCGTCGTGCGATCGTTCCTGTCGCATGCAGCCGCGTTGTCAGCAGCAGGTGACCGGCGCTGTTTGAAGGAATAAAGTTCCGGAGCACCGTGAAGTCTTCGACATTGTCAAGAATGAGCAGCCACTCCCGATGGGTCTCCAGCCAGCGCTTCGCCGCCTCGACGACGACAGCCAAATCCTGCTCGTCGCTCCCAGGCAGTTCCAGCAAGCGGGCCACCGCCGCGAAGCCCGAAACGAGGGCGTCGCGGGACTCCGCGCCGCTCCACAGCACGGCCCGGTATTCGTCCCGATAGCGGCAGGCGTATTCAACGGCCGCCTGCGTTTTTCCAATCCCGCCCAGCCCGCTCATCGCTTGTGGCTGTGACAGCGCCGCCGGGCCATCCCGCGAAAGAACCTCCCGCAGATCCCCGAGCAGCTCCTCCCGGCCCGTGAACACCGGGTTGTGAGGATGCGGGACGTTAAAAGGAACGATCACAACCCCCGCAAGTCCGCCGCTCCGCTCTGACAAGAACGCTGCAAACGCATTCTTGACATCATCCGGCAGCGCACCGAAGTTCATTTCGCGCGTCACCGAAATCAGCTCATCGAGTTTAGCCTCGATCCTTCCCGAGCCTGCCGCCTGCTTCCTGGCGAGCACGACAAGCTCCTGCACCAACAAAGATTTCCCCGCAGTGCTTTCCAGGATCTCAGCGAAATGCTTCCGGAATTCCGCAATTTCCTGTGCATGCTCTTTGGCGTCTAGCGTGCCATAGATAAATTGCTCCAGCAATGCGCCAAGTACCGGCGGAGCTTTGACGGTTCCCCTGACTAAATTTTTCCAAAGAAGATCAATACTCTCGGGTTCACCGCCCCCTCCACGAATCGACAACGGTTTCACGGCTCGATTGTCCCACATCTATACCGCGCCGCCACCCACCACAAAACCACCCCATCCGCTCTTACAACCCCCATTTCTAAGCGTAGAATAGGTGTAACCCATTTCCGAGCCGCCGCGCCCCCATTCCACCGCCGCCGGAAAACATCAGGAGCCCGCGCCATGCCCGCGTTCACATCCGAAAACTACCAAGTAGCGCCCAACTGGCCCCTCCTGCCCGAAGGCTGCGACCTGGTCGAAGTCGTCGGCGTCGCGACCGACTCGCGCGACCGAGTGTATGTCTTTTGCCGGGGCAAGCAGCCCCTGCTGATCTTCCATCGCGACGGCCGCTTCGAGGCCGGTTGGGGCCAAGGCCAGTTCGCCCGGCCGCACGGCATCCACATCGGAGCCGACGACAGCGTCTACCTCACCGACGATGCCGGCCAAACCGTCAGAAAGTATACACCCGGCGGCGAGCTGCTCATGACGCTCGGCGAACCCGGCCAGGCCTCCGATACCGGCGTCGACGGCAATGACTACCGCACCATCCGCCAAGCCGCCGGCCCCTTCAATCAGCCGACGAATATCGCCCTCACCCCCGATGGCGAAATCTACGTCTCCGACGGCTACGGCAACGCCCGCGTTCACAAATTTTCCGCCGAAGGCCGGCTTCTCTTCTCCTGGGGCGAGCCGGGCAGCGGCCCCGGCCAGTTCAACCTCCCCCACGGCATCGCCCTCGACAGCGGCGGAACCGTCTACGTCGCTGATCGCGAAAACGACCGCCTGCAGCTCTTCGATCCCAACGGCAAGTTCCTCGCCGAGTGGACGCAGGTCGAGCGCCCCGCCCAGGTTTTCATCGACAGCGAAGACCGCGTCTATGTGGCCGAGATCGGCTGGCGCGCCGGGCTGTTCCCCGGCGTGACGCCCCCTTCGCCCGACCCGGTGGGCGGACGCGTCAGTATCTTCGACCACCGGGGCAACCTGCTCGACCGCTGGGGTGGCGGCGACGCGCCCTGCGCTCCGGGCGACTTCTACGCGCCGCACGACATTTGGGCCGACCGCTTCGGCGATGTCTATGTCGGCGAAGTAACCTGGTCGGCCGGCGGCAAGAAGGGATTCATACCTCCCGACTGCTGCTGCCTGCAGAAGTTTGTGCGCCAATCATGACAGACGAAAAAGACAAGAAATCCTTCGGCTCCGGCTGCCTCACCCTCTTCGCCCTGCCCTTCGCCGGCGCGGGCGTTTTTCTCCTCTATCAAGTCCTCCAGCAGTACACCGAGGGTCCCGAGGACTGGGGCAAGTTCGGAGCCCTCTGCGCCGGCGCGCTGGTGTTCACCGCCGCCGGATTCGGTTTGCTGTGGGGCTCCCGCTACGCCGCCAAAAAGCAGAAGGAGAAGGAGCATCTCAAACGGATGCACCCCAACGAGCCCTGGATGTGGAAGCCCGATTGGGCCGCCAGACGCATTGAGGGATCCAACAAGGCGTCGATGCTCGTCGCCTGGTTCTTCTCCATCATCTGGAATCTGCTCTCGGCGCCGGTGCTCATCTTCGTGCCCGAGGAAATTTTCAAGAAAGGCAACCAGCTCGCCTGGCTCGCCCTCATCTTCCCCCTTGCCGGAATCTGGATGATCTCTTGGGCCGCGAAAGCGACCTTGCGGTGGCGAAAGTTCGGCAAGTCCGTCTTCGAGATGGCTTCGGTCCCCGGCGTCATCGGAGGCAAATTGCGCGGAACGATCTATACAGGACTGCGGACGCCTCCCGAGCAGGGCGTCAAGCTGCGGCTCCATTGCGTGAACCGCCGCGAGAGCCGCGGAAGCAGCAACAGTTCGAGCGAGCGCATCCTCTGGGAAGAGAGCCAGACCATCCCCCGCGAGAAGCTATATCCGGGCCAGCAGGGGCTGACCATCCCGGCCGAGTTCGTCATCCCTTTCGACTGCAGCCCGACGAACAAGCCTGACAACTACACCCAAATCCTCTGGCGGCTGTACGCAACCGCCGAAGTCGCCGGCGTCGACTACGAAACCCAGTTCGAGGTGCCGGTCTTCAAGACCGCCGAGAGCTCGTCCGAGCCCATCGAGCGAAGCGCCTTTGGTTTCGCGTCAGCCGCGGTGGCCGATACCTTCGATCCGGCCGAGGCCACCATCATCGTGCGGCCCAGCGCACTGGGCGGAACCGAGTACTACTACGGCGCGGCCCGCAATCTCGGCGCCGCGATCGGGATGACGATTTTTCTGGTCATCTGGACCGGAGCCATTTGGCTTCAGGTCCATCTCGGCGCGCCCATCATCTTCCCAATCCTCTTCGGACTTGTGGAATTGATCCTTGTCTTCATCGGCCTGGACCTGTGGTTCGGCACCACCCGCGTGGTGATCGAATCCGGCGAAGTGAGAGTCATCAACCGGACGCTCGGCATCGGAGGCACGACCCGCATACCTTTCGCCGAGATCGAAGACATCAAAATCGGCATCGGCATGCAGCAGCAGCAGACCGCCACCCAATCGGGCAAAGCCTACTACGACATCCGAATCCACCGCCAAAACGGCAAAAAAGTCAAAGCCGGCACCGGAATCCGAGACAAACGCGAGGCCGAGTGGCTCGCCGATCAAATGGTCACTCTTGTGCTGGGCTCCGACTAGCCCGCGCCGCTACAGGCGAGCGCCGGCCTCGCAACCCCGCGGCCAATGACGCAAGGCTTCTTTTTTGTCCCAACCCGAATCGGGGTCCTCTTCCCGTGCCGCCAGCCGATGGCTTTTCCGCGTACCCGCCCCGGGCCCTTCACGACACTCCCAAAAAAATAAGAGACGTCCTTGCAACGTCTTCCACAACAAGGCCGCCGCCAAGCCGGGTGCGCCGGGTTAAACTGGAATCGGAAAGGTCCTCACCGGGGGCCTTCGTCCGGCGAAGACCCCCGGCTCAGAGCCAAGGCGATGAGCAAGCCAGTGCGCCGATTCTGGAGAATGAGAACTGCCAAACAAAGCCAATGGGTCCCACCAAACCGATGCGCCGGTCCCAGAAAAAGACAACTACCAAACAGAGCCAATTCTTCGTAACAATGGTCATATCAATCGGTTACAGACCACATCTAGCGATGTCGTTGAGCAAGCGGGGGCCGTTTCGCCTCTCGCGGCCGCCAGCCCGCCGAGCACCCGTAGCGAGGATCTCGGTTTTGAGATCCGCAGCTCTTCCGAGCCACCGGCCTCGGCCATTCCGAGACAACCAAACGAACCCAATCCCGGCCCGCGGCACGGCCTTTTCGATCCGCCCCACCACCCCCAAACCTGCCCAGCCCGGCAATCGAGTCACAACGGTATCAACCTAGCAATATCAATGACATACCCACGAAACGGCCCTAAAATCTTGACACGACCCTGTACCCTGGAACCAGAACTGGGAGGCAGCAGGATATGGCGAGCGAAATTCTCGATGGTCAGACCAAGACCTCAAAGACGACAGGCTTGAAACCGTCTCAAGTCCGCGCGCTCGCGGCGCTATTCGACTCCCCGTCGATTGTCGCCGCCGCGCGCAAGGCCGAAGTCGGCGAGCGCACCCTGCAGCGCTGGCTCGGCGAGGACGAGTGTTTCAAGACCGCCCTGCGCCAAGCCGGCTCGGAAACCCTCGCCCAAGCCTGGCTCCGGATCCAGCAGAACGCTTCCCGGGCCGTCGATGCAATACACGGCCTGATCGCCTCCCATCGCCTCCCCTAGCCCTCCATCACTCCACAGAGAGTCCGACAGCGCCGCCCGCATCGGCATCATTCACATCAGCGCCCCGCAGATCAGCGCCGCGCGCGAAAAAAAAACTGTCAGATCTCGAAAATCCGGGCAATCGCGGACATCCGCTTCGGCGCTGCGCCGCCGCCGGGCAAGCGTCCGGCCAGGGCGATCGTGATCCGGGGAATGGGCATCATCGGCTCCAACGACAACGTGCTCACACTGTTCGGCCCGCGCCGGCGATAGGCGCCTGCCATAGACGCCTGGGTTCCGGTCCGCGGGGTACGCTGGGGCTAAAAAACAACCGGGCCGTCTGCCTTGGTTTGGCGGACGGCCCGGCTGGGTCTTCGAGTATTCTGGGGCCTTGGAAGCCAAGGCCCCGGTTAAGGTTTACCAGATAAACCGGCCACTGTACTGGAACTCGCGGCCGAAGTGCGTGCTGACCTTGCTGCTGATACGGCCGAAGTTCCCGCTGTTGACGTTCGTGGTCGGATTGCGGCCCATGAAGCTGTTCGTGAGGTTGTAGGCCTCCAGCCGCAACTCGAACTTCAGCGTCTCGGTGATATCGGTGCTTTTGGCGAGAATCAAGTCGATGTTCTGGACCCGGATTTCCATTTTTACGTTTCTTTCGCTAACCTTTCGAGCATCTTCGACGCCTTTAGTGATGAGGGTTTGAACGCACTCAAGGCGCTGAGGAGATCAACACCCCATGGGTGAAAAAGAAAACAAGCCGTTCCAGCTAAGCTTCAACGGTTTATTAAAAGTCGATTTCCGAGGATCGCGTGTCACTTCCGACGGCGGGCTAATCCTGGTTCGGGAGTTGGACGAGCGGCTCGGGCTCGGGAAGCTGATCGACGAACATCTGACGGATTCGCGTCGAGGCCTGAACAAGAAGTTCCCCTTGGCCGATCTGCTGCGGCAGTCGGTCTACAGCCGCCTCGCGGGCTACGAGGATCTCAACGATGCCGTGCGAGTATCCGCCGATCCGACCTTTCGCTTGATCGGCTCGAAGAAAAATTGGGATCGGGGCGGGGCGCTCACCTCGCGTCTGCAAAGCTTTGAGACTGAGCTGCTGGCCAGCGACAAGAACCTGCTGGGGTTGATGGCGGTGAACCGCAAACTGGTCGCGCAAGCCGAAGCCCCCAACGCTTCAGACCGCGTCGTGCTCGACATGGACTCGACCGAGAGCCCCGTTCACGGCCAACAGGAAGGCAGCGCTTACAACGGCCATTTCGAGTCGGTCTGCTACCACCCGCTGCTGCTGTTCAACCAGCACGGCGATTGCTTGGCGGCGAAGCTGCGGCCGGGCAACGTGCACAGCGCCGAGGATTGGAACGAGTTGCTGTTGCCCGAGATCGAGCGCCAACAGGCCGAGGGCAAACGAGTGACGTTCCGCGCCGACGCTGCCTTCGCCAAGCCGGAGATCTACGAGGCAATGGAAGAGCGCGGCGTGGACTACGCCATCCGCATTCCAGCCAACAAGACCCTGGAGTTGGAGGTCGAGGACATTCTGTTTCGTCCGCCGGGAAGGCCGAGCCACAAGCCCCTGGTGCGCTACAAGAGCTTCCGCTATCAGGCGGAGAGTTGGTCGAAGCCTCGGCGGGTCGTGGCCAGGGTCGAGCATCATCAAGGCGAGCTATTCCCGCGCGTCGGATTTATCGTCACGAACATGGTTTTGCCGAGTCGTTCGGTGGTGCGCTTCTACAACAAACGCGGCACCGCCGAGCAATGGATCAAAGAAGGCAAACAGGCTATACACTGGACGCGGCTTTCGTGCCATCGCTTTCGGGCCAACGAAGTGCGCTTGCAGCTGAGTGTGCTGGCCTACAACCTGGGCAACCTTTGGCGGCGGCTGGGGCTGCCGCGACGGATCAAGAGTTGGTCGCTGACGAGCCTACAACATCGCTTGATGAAGACCGGCGGTCGGCTGGTCAAGCACGCCCGCTACTACTGGTTGCTCTTAGCCGAAGGGCATCTGAACCGGCGCTTATTCGGCGAGATGCTGAGCAGGATCTGGGCGCTGCCTGTGCCTGGCGGGTAGCGTTTCACAGCGAGGATCAACAGCTTTGGCTCCAAAACAGGTTTCCCGGGGAGTGTTGTCGGTCGGAACGCCGTTCCGTCCGCTCAATCACTGCCCGAGAGCGGACGGACGGGCCTTGGGGCCTGGCGCCGGAGCTGATGTGCAGGGTTCAGCGCGAAAAGACGGGCATTCGGGGCAGCGCAGGTGTATACTGTGGCCGTGCCAGGGCCAAAATGGAAATCCTGGCTGGAACCGCGGTCCGTGGACCCCGTCGTAGTTCCAGGGGTTGCTCCGCCGCGTAAACGCCGTCAGATTCGAGAACACCGAAGTGTCGAACCTAGCTTCGCGAGTCGGATTGGCCAGCACGGGATCGCCGCTGACATTGAGGCCGCCAAAGGTCAGAAACTCGCCGCCGAGATAGGAGAAGAGTCCGCTGAACTGCCAGCCGCCGACGATCTTGTTAGCGACTCCAGAGAGATTGGTCCCAAAGGGCTTACCGCGACCGAACGGCAATTCATAAATACTCGCCACGGTGAGCTTATTCCTGGCCCGCGTGTCGCGCTGGTAGGTGAAGGCCTGGTCTATTTCATCGACGGTGTCGTAGAAAGTTTCGTTCCGGGCCCGATGGTAGTTATAGCCGAGCAGGAGGTTGAAACCATTCGCGAACGGCCGCTGGATCTGCACCTGCAGCGCATTGTAACGCTCACTGCGTCCTGGAATGCCCCTCTCTCGGATGCCGTTATTGAGGTAGTGTGGGAAGGGCCTCAGCAGGTCGCTGACGCGAACCGTGCGCTGGTTCGCCAGCGGACCCGGCATGATGTCTTGAGAAAGTCCGAAGAAGGGATTGTCCACGCGATCGTTGATGGCGTTCTGGAACTGAAAGCCGATCCGCGGATCGAGCAGGTTGTGGCGCCGCTCAAACGGCTGATCGTGGCCGAAGTTCGCAAAGTAAGTCACGTCGACAACGATGCGGGAAACCGTCTCGTGCTGCAACGTGACATTGATGCGGTCGTTGATGGCCCCGCTGCGATCTTGAGTGAAAAAGATCGCCTCGTTCGACCCGACCGTGGCGAATCTGCCGAATCGCTGACCGAAGGGCTCGGGCAACGGGTTGACATTTTCGCCGCCGCTTGGGAACGGATCCGCGAAAAGCGCCCTGGGGATGCCATTGATCGACTGAAGAGGGTTCCCCTCAATTTCAAATCCGGGATAGGGTGTACTGCCCAGAATCCCCAGCCCGCCGCCAGCTTTTCTCCGCCAGCCACAGACCCGCGCCCACCCAGCGCTCGCGATGATCGCCTCCCCGCCAGCGCCTCACCCGGTCACCCGGCCACAGACGCGACCCACCACCGAAAACGCCGACTCGATCGGATTCGTCGTCGCCAGCGTAGAGCGCAACAGATCGTCGAGCCCGAGCCGGTGCACCGTCAGCGTTTCCTCCATCCCTTCTTCGAGGGAACGCGCCGCCGATGGATTCAACTCCCTCAGATCGCCGTGCAGCTTCCCCAAAGCTTTCTTGGCATCTCCGTAGTGCGACATCGCATAAGCGTTGGCCATTTTGCGGTCCACCGATGCGCGGTATTCTTGCGGCAGGTGGCCGGTCACATTGCGGCGCTTGTGCATTTGGCAGCGTTGGATCAGCGCCATCTTGCCCGCGTGTTTGCGGACCGCCTTGGCGACATTTTGTCCGGGAATGCCCGGTTTTTGGGGATTTTTTAGCTTTTTTTTTGAAGTTTTGAAGAGGGAGACGGCTGGGGTTGGGTCGGGGAAGGGTTCTTGGGCGTCGTTTTGTCCGGGAATGCCCGGTTTTTCGGATATTTGGTGGCGGCGGGTGGGGCGAGGGGCTCGACGGTGTCTTGCCCCCACCCCCGGTTGCATGGTCTGGCGGATGGGTTGGGTGGCTGGTTTCGTTCTTCGTGGTGCTTCTTTTTTGAATTCAAAAAATTCTAAAAAAGTGAGAGACGCCTCTCGTTCCGACTATGTGATCCCGGCGAGCCGCCCCAGCCGGAAGTTGCAGGCGGTTCCGGGTGAAGGGTTCTCTCGCGCGGTCTTGCCGCGCGGTGATCCCGCGCGGCGATGGCGCATGACTGCCCTCGTAGCCCTTCGCGGTGGATGTCCACTTTCGAGAGCCGTCCGAAGACCCGCCTTTGCGGTCACCGTCTCCTCTGTGATTCGAGGAGGTTATGAACCGCGGGGCGAGCTGTCTGTCCTGGCCAGGAAACGGTCGGGGGATCGCGGTGATCTATCCTTTCCGGTCGTTACGGGTATAGGCTAGCATGCGCTGTCAAGTGTTTTGGGGTGTTTTTTGCGTATGTTGTTGATTTGGTGGGGTGGAATTGTTGTGACAGGGGGGTCGGGGGATTTGGGGTTTCGGTACCGGGGATTCCAGCGGGGGATTCCAGTGGTGGATTCCGCGGCCCGATGAGCGGTATTTGTGGTGAAGGGGGGTGTGCCGCCCCTGCCGGGGCTGACTGTTTTCGGCCTGTGGTCCTGGGGCTCACGCCCCAGGCTGTTCGATGTGTCGCTCCTACGGAGCTTGGCGGGCACGGGAGATTGGGGGATTAATCGCTCGGCAGGCCAGGAAAAGCCGCGGGTCTCTTCGAGCTCGCGCTACGGTGGTTTTCGATTGGCGCGGCCCTGGGGAGATCCGCGATTCGGTCAGGGGTAGGTGTCCGCAAGATGTCGATTTAGATTGGTTTTTAGGAATTGGGTCTGTTTGGTAGTTCGATTTTGGCACTTTGGGGCTGGGGCTGGGTTGGGGCTGGGCGGCAGGCTGGGCGGGGGCGGGCGACCGCTGGCGCGGCCGATTGCTTTGTCGCTGGCGGTGGGAATTGGGTTCGTTTGGTACACCGGTTTGGCGAGTTTGGCTGAGTGGGTTTCTTTGGGGGAGAGGCGGCGGCAGGGGCAGGAAAAGCCGCGGATCTCAAAACCGAGATTCGCGCTAGGGGTCTTCGGAGGTTCTGGACTGGCAAGTTGTTGATTTAGAATGGGTTCGGAGAGATTGGGGTTGTTTGGTATTTTTTGACTTGTCATGTGCCACGAGTTGTTTCCTGATTCGCCTGCTTCGATTCCTTTCTGATTCGGTTCCATACAGCGAACGAACCGATCACCGGGAGGATTACTACGAGTTTGAATAGCAACAGAACCACTCCGGTAAGGGGATCTTTGTATGTAAACGGCTTTTTCCACAACAGCGTTTCTGGGATGTTGAGCCCTGGAATGGAGTTAAAAAAGTGCCAGGAATAGAAATCCTGGACTCTCCAGAACTCTCCTCGAGGAATCGCGGGCTCAAACTGAACACGTCCCAAATCACTGAGAGTGCTGGTTAGTGAGGCAAAGCAGAGGGTCGCAAAGATCAACAACGATATCGAAAACAAAAATGGCCACCAAATTCCGAGGCTGTACAGTCTTCTGAAGAGCTGGCTGCCTCGATCACCGCTAATCATCCAAGCCCATGAGAGAAGAACCGAGAAAAACAACAAAAGCACTACACCGTGGCCCCACGTTGGCAAAGCGGTCTGTGTCCACTGGAGCAAGAGGCGCGCTACCAAGTAGGGAACAAAGCCCAAGAGGACGATCGCCCCACCAAACACTAAAGATCCGGCAAAGATATTGGCTGTTTCAAGGATGCTGATTAACTTACTCATGGCCCATAACCCCCCGCCGATAAGCTACGGGCGCGCCGCAGGCAACCATCAGCTTCAGCGGCTTGTTAGACGGCCTCTCAGGCCGAACGAATTCCCACCGGGATCTACGAAGATGGCGCACGGTCCCCAAGGCATCTCCTTCGGCTGAGTAAAATCGACTCCGCGACCGCACAGCTCTTCGCAGGTCTCTTGACCAGGATGCCCAGGCGCTGGCACGGTCACAGTATATACCCGCGCCGGGCCGAATACCATGTCTTTTCGCGCTGAACCCCGCACATCACCTCCGGCGGCAGACCCCAAGGCCCGTCCGTCCGCTCACAGACGTTGATGGAGCGGGCTCGGCATTCTTATCCAGCTTAGCGCAGGTGGTTGGGGCTGGCGGGGGCTGGCGGATGGATGTTGTTGTTATATCGTCGGTTAGCTGTTTTGTAGTCTCGTGAACGGTAAATCGTGGGCCGTTGTCTCGACGAAATGACACTCTGGGGGGGCACTCTGGAGGGGGCGCTGTGGGGGAGGCACTGTGGGGGACGGCACGCGGCGGGCGCTGGCCGCTAGAGGGTCCAAGAACAGGGAAGCTGTCTTCCATTCCCCCGTGTTTCCTGTCGCCGCGAAATTCTTGCCCATTTGGGAGGATCGATGTGGCATAATTGATCCGTCTCGGTCGGAAGAGCCGAATCTGTAGATCACCGTTGGCCCGGAATCTCGATGATATACGCGTATGTCAATAGGGCGATCGGGCGGAATAAGGCTGGGTGCCGGAAGCGTGGTAGGTTCGCGGGCTTGGGTGTTGAGCCGGTGGGCTGGGCGAGACCTCATTTACCCGGTGGCGGCATGACTGGTAAGGTGCTGATTTCGATGGGGTTCGGTGAGATTGGGTTCGTTTGGCACAGCGGTTCGGTAGCTTGGGCTGAGTTGGGGCTTGGCGAGGAGCGGCGGCGCGGGCGGCGGTTTGTGCCGGTAGTGCGCGGCTGGTCCGGGGTTGTGCCAGGAGTCGTGCTCGGCGATCATGTATAAAGGGAAAATAAAGGTGCCTGTCCCGAGTTTTCCGGCCCCGACCGCCGTTGTCGGGCGAGTGATCCAAAACCGACGCCATTACTTGGATTATCTACTCGAAGTCCTGCGCTTATTGTGGGGTGATCCCAGGTATCGTATTCCAAGATTGTTGATCGTGTTTGGTCTCCCGCTGGTGGCCGCACCGTGGTGGCAGCCACTGTTGTATGAAATCGTCAGCCGGTGGCTTGGGACCGATCGCGAACTGCTTTCTGTATCAGAATGGGCAACCTTCGGAAGCGGGTGGGCCCTCATTCTCCTGGGAGTCGGCCTTTACATTTAGATGGGTATTTACTTGACTCAGGTGACCCCAAGATGTAGGATCTTGGGCGATGGAAGATTATCCCCGGAATTTGGCCGAGTTCGAGGCGCGTTTCGCTAGCGAGCAGGCCTGTCGGGAGTATCTGTGTCAACTCCGCTGGCCGGAGGGTTTTCGTTGTCCGCGATGCGGGCATGACAAAACCTGGGCGGTGCGCACGGTGCTGCTGCAGTGTGCAAGCTGCGGGCATCAAGCTTCGGCGACAGCAGGCACAATCTTTCAAGACACCCGCAAGCCGCTCCAGAGTTGGTTTCGAGCAATGTGGTGGCTCACCAGCCAGAAGAACGGGGCGAGTGCATTGGGATTGCAGCGGGTGTTGGGCCTGGGCAGCTACAAGACGGCCTGGACTTGGTTGCACAAGCTTCGGCGCGCTATGGTGCGGCCCGGACGTGATCGCCTCAGCGGGCGCGTTGAGGTTGACGAGACTTACTTAGGAGCCCTGGAGGAGGGCGTGCGGGGCCGCCAAACCGACGCGAAAGCGCTGATTGTAGTAGCGGCCGAGGAAGATGGCGCCGGCATCGGACGAGTTCGGATGCGCACGATTCCGAACGCCTCTGGGGACAGCTTGATGGCCTTCGTCGGCGAGTCGGTCGAACCCGGCAGCGTGGTCCACACGGACGGCTGGCTGGGATACGAGCCACTCGAAAGCGACGGCTATCGCCACGAGGTGAGCTACCTGGACGGGCAACCGGCACGAGCCTCTCAACTGCTCCCCCGCGTGCATCGCGTGGTGTCGTTACTGAAGCGTTGGATACTGGGTACGCATCAAGGAGCCGTCAGCCACGAGCATCTCGACTACTACCTCGACGAATTCACCTTCCGCTTCAACCGCCGCAAGTCCAGAAGCCGAGGCAAGCTCTTCTACCGCCTGGTTCAGCAGGCCGTCGCCGTCCAACCGGCGCCCTACAAGTCGCTGGTCGGAGGCACCGCAACACGCGCTACGGACAACCACAACATGTAGGGGCCATTTCAAAATACCTGAGTCAAGTGAATACCCATCTACATTTATATAGGGCGGTAACAGACCGGCCCAGTGCCGCTGCAGCCGATCACGGTGAAGATCGAAGGCGTCGCAGCGGCCGGTGCCGCCAGCGGCCTTACCCCGCACGAGCTGCCTCCCGCCGCCGAGGAATTCTTTGGACGCGAGGCTGAACTGGAGCGCCTCACAGAGCGCCTGCGGTCGAACAGAAACACCGCCGTCGTCGGGCCGGCCGGGCTCGGCAAGACCGCTTTGGCGGCCAAGGCTCTCCTTGTGGTCGCGGGCGAGACCGCGGCCACGCTTGCCGCTAGCCCATTTCCAGATGGTGTTGTATTCATCGATCTCTACACATTCCACGGTGAAGCCGAACGGGCCTGGGGCGCTCTGGCGAACAAATTGGCCGGGGCCGAGTTCATGGAGCGTTCGCCCGCGCGGGACCGCGCGACCGAAGCCTGCCGCGGACGCCGCCTGCTGGTTGTCATCGAGGGTGGCGAAGAAGCCGACGGCAAAGACGGCCGCGCCGACATCAACGAACTCCTCAGTGTCCTGTCGCCGCAGAATCGCCGGCTTCTGCTCACCCGTCTCAACACCCAAGCCGCCCCGGCCGAGAGCGTGGAGTTGAAGGACGCCCTCGGCCCCGAGGAGGCTGAGCGCTTGCTCGACTCGCTCACGCAAGGCCGGGTGACCGCGGCCGTGCGCGACAGCGTACTGTGGTTGCTCGA
Source organism: Bryobacterales bacterium (assembly GCA_965238045.1). Taxonomy (GTDB): domain Bacteria; phylum Acidobacteriota; class Terriglobia; order Bryobacterales; family UBA6623; genus CBDEGU01. The sequence goes on from CBDEGU010000012.1 coordinate 162,623, forward strand.
AGGCCATCCACTTGCGCTCACCTGGGCCGGCAATCTCCTCGCGCGCGGCGACGATGACCCCGAACGGCTGGTCGGCGACTGGGTGGGGGAACGGCTTCCCAAACTCAGCGATCCCAGCCAGGCCCAGCGCACGCTGGAATGGCTCTTCAACCGCAGCGTGCGCGGGCTCGATGACACCACACGGCAGACCCTGGCGGCAGCGGGCCTTCTCGCCCGCGCGCCCTTCCCGCTCGCGGCGATCGGCGCGGTCTTGGGTGACTCCGGCAACCGCGGCGAGGAGCTTGCGCGCGACGCGCTCAGGTCCCTAGTGCAACGCGGCCTGTTGCGACGCTCAGAGGCGGCCGATCACTGGGAGTTTACCCACGTCCTCGGCTACCGTTTTGCACGACAGGAGACGGGTTCCGATGCTGCAATTCGGGAGCGGTTGGGCCGCTGGCTGCGCGGGCATCTCGGGGCGGCGCTGACAGCCGCCGGCGCCGTTGGCGGCGGGCCGCTCTCACTGACGCGCTCGCTGGGACATCTCGCCGCTTTGCTGCGCGCCGACGACGACCAGAGACTCTGGAAACCACTCGCGACTTTCGCACTCTACGACATGGCAGGCCGCCTGAATGATCTGGGCCGGCTGCCCCTGGTGACGCTCGCATTGGACGCGGTTGCGGGCTGGATCGAGCGGTTTCCGGCGAACAAGGCCGAAAAGCCCGGTTGGCGTCGTGAGCGTTCCTCGCTGCTCGACCGCCAAGGCGACGTGCTGCGTGACCAAGGCGATCTGGCCGGGGCGCTGGCGGCCTACCGGGAGTCGCTGGAGCTGAGTCGAGGGCTGGCCGAGGCCGATCCCTCGAACGCGGGTTGGCAGCGCGACCTGAGCGCGAGCCAGGACAGGATCGGCGACGTGCTCCGTGACCAAGGCGATCTGGCCGGGGCGCTGGCGGCCTACCGGGAGTCGCTGGAGCTGAGTCGAGGGCTGGCCGAGGCCGATCCCTCGAACGCGGGTTGGCGGCGGGACTTGTCATGGAGCCTGACGCGGATGGCTGAATTTCACGAGCAGCGGGGCGAGCGCGTTGAGGCCCTGCGGTTCGCCGAAGAAAGCGTCATGATCGACGAGCGCTTGGCCGCGCTCGATCTCAGCAACGTGACGTGGCAGAAGGATGTCGCGGTCAGCCGCGCGCTTGTAACCCGGCTGCGGGGCTGAGCATCCAATGATGTCGCCGCGGCCCAAGAGCACAACGGAACACGACCTAACAACGGCATGCAGGCTGACGGCGCTGAGGGTCAAGCAGGCGTTGCTCAAGGAGGACCAATATGACCAAGGAACCGTCCTATCAGTCCGAGACGCGGTTGGCGTCTGAAGATGTGGTAGGAGTCGCTCACTTGCAGGAGAAGCTGAAGGGCGCACGAGCGCTCTTGAACTACGCGCTCGGGGCGAAGAACCTTCACGTGACTGACAAAATAATCAAGGACATCAACAGCGCAGCGGCTGCTTTGCCAACCTCACTCGGAGAACACGCTGACCGAATTGACCAAGCGATTCGGGATCTCACCAAGATCACGTACCCAACTACCATGGAGACGCTCAAACACGCAGACGTGCCGAGGCGGGTCCTGAAGACGTTGGTCGGTGTGGCGGCTGTAGTCCTTATCGGTGCGGTGGTAGCGTATCACGGTCGACCCACAGGAGAACAGGGATTCGAATTCGGCTGGGCGTCGTCGCTTCTTGGTGTGTGCCTGGGGTTTCTGGGCGCCATTGTCTACGTCTTTTTCAATCTTCTCGGAGTGATGCGCGCGAAGGCCTTCGATCCAAGCGCCTATGCCGAGAACGCCACACGTGTCTTTTTGGGTGGAATCCTCGGATGGCTCTTCTACTTCACATATCCCGCGGCTCTAAACTTGCCGCCGCCCGACAACCCACTCATCGTGCTGCTTCCCTTCCTCGCCGGCTTCAGCACGAGGCTCGTGTTCGGCGTTCTCAATCAGGCAATCAAGGCCGTTGAACTGACCCTGGGCATCGAAGACACGGACAGCCAGTTGCGGCGTCGAGATATCCGCCCGGGGGAGCCATCTGGGACCGGCGGCTAACAATAGCGCCACCTAACAAGCGATTGCTGCTGTCGCGGTTAACTTGCGCAGGGCTAACGCGGTCGGCATCCTGCTTGCGCAGCAGAATCGTAAGCCTGTTAGGCTCCTAGAGGATCGCCGCTGAGAGCGGCCCGTTGTGGCCAACCATCATCAGCGGTGCAACTGTCGTTGAACTCGCGCATCAAGGGGCATCGCCGCCAATCTCTGAAACTTGCAGGATTGGCCTCCAGTTTGACAGATAGGTCCTCCCTTGTCGGCTAGCGGTTACCGAAGACCTGGGGCGAGCTGCTTGGCTAGACATCCGTCCCACGAGGCGGCGGCGGTCGGGCGAGGGGGACGGGCAAGGTCGGGCGGGCTAGAGCGAATCGAGAAAGGCTAGCAGGGCGTCTTGGTCGGGGGTGGGGAGTTCGCGGTAGTTGGTGGTGGCGGTTTGGGCTTCGTTGCCGTGGCGGAGGATGGCCTCGAGCGGGGTGGCGGCGGAGCCGTCGTGGAGGAAGGGACGGCGGAAACGCAGTCCCCAGAGCGCGGGCGTGCGGATCTCGTTTGCCAGGGCGGCGGCTTGGGGGATGCCGTCTCCGGTGGCTACGTCGTGCAGCAGATCGGAAAAGAGCGCTACCGGGCGGCGGTCGAAGACCGGGTTGGTGTCGGGTCCGGTCATCAGGATGGGAATGTGACAGCTCGTGCAACCGACGGCGGCGAAGATGGTTTCGCCGCGGACGGCGTCTTGAGCGAAGGCTGGGTCGCCGGGCGAAAGTCGTTCGATCGGCGCGAGAACTTTCATGAACGCCTCGAAAGCGTCAATGCCGCGCAGGCCGGTTAACGGATCGCGGCTGTCCTCGGGGTCGGGGATGAGGTCGCAGAGCTTGAGTGTTTCCGGATCGATGCCGGGGGCGACCTCGTTGCGGAACAGATCGCTGGTGATGCCCATCTCGTTGCGATAAGCGTCGGCCCCGAAAGTGAGCAGGCTGGCGTGCTGGGACTTCCAGCCGAATCGTCCCACGCGCGGCCGGCCGGTCGCCACGTCGGTGATGATCGGCGCCCGGCCGCTGATGCCGTCGCCGTCCTCGTCGTCGGGATCGGCGAGTGCTAGCAGGGTCTCATCTGGAATGGCTTCGACCAGACCCGCTCCGAAGAGGGGAATGGGAATCCGGCGGGAGATGACATTCGCCTCGGGCGGGATGGTGGGCTGGCACTCGTGATTCGGCAGCGAGAAGAGCTGATAGAGCGTCCCGCCGCCGAGAACGAAAAAACGGCCCTCGGGGTCGCGGTAACCGGCCCGGGTTGTCGCCGCCGGGCTGATGCCGCCAATCGCCGGAGTGGAGTGGCACTGAGAGCAGCCGAGGCCGTTGAAGGCGGGTCCCAATCCCTCGCCCGCGTCCTCGACTTCGGTGAAATCGTCGAGGCCAATGCGAAAGAGCTCAAACTCGTCGGCGGTAATGCCGGGCAAAGGATTGCCAGGCTGCGAGGGGCGCCCTAAAAGCTGGGCGGAAGCTGGGGGAGGGCCTTCAAGCGAGACGGCGGGCGACGCGACGCGGTGGCTGGCTCGGGCGCGGGCGGGAATCGCTAGCTGGCCGGTTGCCCCGGAGGAGGGTAGCTGCGCCTGGAGTGGAGTCGAGGCTAGCAGGACGGCTGACACGGTGACTGCCAGGGTGGTGAGGGCGGTGGTGAGCGGGGTTTGTCGCATGTTCAGTGGATAGGGTTTACTTGGCGATATTTGCTGGGTGATACTTTCTGGGCGATATTCGCCGGGCAGGAAGGTGTGAAAAAATGCTGGGACAGCCAGCCGCGCCTTGCCCGAGTCCTTGCGAATCAGCAAGGGTTTCGCTTGCGCTTGTGGCAGTCCCGATTTTTTCACAGCTTCCCGCGTCCCTTCGGTGATGTGGATTCGACCCATGTTTATTCGACCCGTACTTATTTGACAATGATGCGGCCTCGCATGATGGTGTGCCCGGCTCCGCAGGCTTTCGAGCAGAGGAAGGGGAAGACGCCCTTGCGCTGTGCGCGGAATAGGACGCGCACCTCTCCGCGGCCGCGCTTTGGGATGACGACATTCACATCGGTGTCCTGGAGACGAAATCCGTGATCGGTATCGAGGCTGCGAATGCGGAGTTCGACGACCTCGCCCAGTTTGAGTTTGATGCGCGATGGGACGAAGGTGAAACGCTCGGCCACCAGGCGGATGACGCGGTCGGGGGGGCGCGTTGCGGCGGGGCTCTCGGTCGCGGCAGTCTCAGCAGCAGGCGTGTCAGCAGCAGGCGTGGCAGCTAGAGGCGTGCCAGCTACAGATCGGCTCGGGGCGAAGAGAGAAATCAGCAAGACCCCTGTCGAAAGGAGCACTGTCGAGAGGAGCACTCTCGAGAGGAGCAGGCTGGGGCGCAACAGGCTAGGGCGCAGCAGGCTGGGAGTCGGGTGCATCATGGTTTGTGCGTCCTTGATTAGAATCACCACGGCTCAGAACCACCAGCCGATGCCGAGATTGAGGCCATTTCTGGCCTTGATGAAGCGGCTCTGGTTGCGGAGAAACGTGTAGTCGAACTTGAGTGCGACGTCGGGCTCGGGGAAGTACGTGAACCCGGTCACCAGGGCGTCGCGGTCAAACTCGTTGAGCGGCAGAAAACCGGGGGCCATGCGGTTCTGCGTGTCGAAGTTCTCGTAGCGCGAGAAGGCCACCAAGTCGTGGCGGCTGCTGTAAGGAAGCAAGTGATAGGCGCCCTCGAAATAGTATCCGCGCATGCGCTCGGCGATATTGGGGTTGATGCCGCTGGTCCGCTGTAAGAGCGCGTTGAGCCGGGCGGTTTCGTTCATCGTGGTTTGGGCGAACTGGCCCCGGAAGTCAAAACGCCGGAAGGCACCGCGGGCGTCGAATTCAAAAACGTTGAGGCGGGGATTGATGCCGGGCGTGGCGAAACCAGTTTTGCCTGTCCAGAGGCTTGCCGCGAGCGAGGCACCGGGGAGTCCGTGGTATTCGAGCCGGCCGGTGAAGGCGGGATTTTGCATGACGGCTTTGAAAGCCTTCTGGCGGCCTTCGCGAAATCCCTCGCCGGCGCTGAAGAGGGAAGAATCGAGCGGGTCCATCATATAGGCTTTGTAAACAAAGCCCGCGCCGAGGTCGCCGTGGATGCCCGCTCCGGGACCGAACCAGGTGGTGGGAATGATGACCGTGTCGACGAATGTCCTTTCGACGCCGTTGAACGAGGGGGGTTCGTGGCGTTCGTTGATGAGCCCGACCGGCGTGAGCATGATGCCCGAGCGGATGTTGAGCCAGGGCTTGACACGGAAGTCGAGATAGGCTTGCTCAAGCTCCAACTCGCCGGTTGCGGCCTCGCCGGAGACGAACGCGTGTTCGACCTCCAACTCGGACCAGAATTGAATGCGATCATTGAAACGATGTCCGAACAGGAGCACGAAGCGGTGGAAGTCGCCCGTGCCCGGCAGACCGCCGGGCTTGTTGAAGTGGTAGTCCATGTAGCCCGAAACCGGCATTGGGGTGGCGGTGGAATCGAGGGTGGCGGAGGTTGCCGCTTTCGCCTGAAGGACTTCGGCCATGGGCGGGGCGGGTGGCGGGGACGGCGCTGGCGGGGCGGGTGGCGGGGCGGGCTGTTTCTCGGTGACGAGGGGGTCCGGAGCGGGGGCGGGGGCGAGTTCGGGCTCGGCGCGGGTCGGCTGGGCTTGGGCCTCTTTGAGTGAGCGCAGCTCGGCTTCGAGGAGACGGATCCGTTTCTCCAGGAGATCGAACCTGCGGCGGATTTGCTCGTCAGAGTGCGGCGGGGTGCTGGTTTGGGCTGGGGCTGGAAGACACAGCGGCACGAGACACAACAGCAGGAGGCAGGTGAGGGGAGCGCGAGATAAATTAGGCATACCGAAAAGATTGATAAGTATAGCATAGATTCCTGTTGAGGGAGATGTATATATTGTTGTGCGCAAGACTTATTCGTGCCCTCGAGGAGCGACGAGAACTCGTGGCGTTTCCGAAAACGGGGCCGGGGCCCGCCACGGGCGGCTGGGCCGCAGAGCGGATTATGGGAAGATGGCAGGCATAGAGGTCAGCCGAAAAACTCGTATGAACAAAGACGAAATTATCTTGGCCAGCGAAGAGTTCCTCTTTCCGGCGGTGTTTCACTACTTCAAGGAACGTCTGGTCCTTGAGCGCGCCAAGGATCAGTACGTTTGGGATGCGGACGGCAAGCGATACCTGGATTTTTTTGGCGGCATCGTAACGATCAGCGTCGGGCACGTGAACGACTATGTGACGGGGAAGATTCACGAGCAGCTCGACAAACTCCACCATGTCTCGACCCTGTTTGGGACCGAGCCGCAGGCGGCGCTGGCCAAGACGGTGGCGTCGGTGACGCCAGGGGAGGAGCTGACCAAGTCGTTTTTCACCAACAGCGGCAGCGAAGCCAATGAAACGGCCATCATGCTGGCGCGCTGCTATACGGGCCACAGCGAGATCGTCGCGCTCAGGTACGGTTATCATGGCCGCACCGCCGTGGGGACATCGCTCACCGGCCAGAGTGTCTGGCGCAGTCCGCTGGCGCCGCAGCCGGGATTCGTGCACGCTCACAACGCTTACTGCTATCGCTGCCCTTTCGGGCTGAAATATCCGTCCTGCGAGGTGAAGTGCGCGACGGATCTCGAAGAGCTGATTCAGACCTCGACCTCGGGCCGGGTCGCCGGCATCATCGCCGAACCGATTCAGGGAGTGGGCGGGTTTATCACTCCGCCGAAGGAGTACTTTCCGATCGTCGCGGAGATTGTCCGGCGGCATGGCGGGATCTTCATCAGCGACGAGGTTCAGACCGGATGGGGCCGCACGGGCGGCAAATGGTTCGGCATCGAACAGTTCGGAGTCGTGCCGGAGGTGATTACCAGTGCCAAGGGTTTGGCGAACGGCCTGCCGATTGGGATGACCACGGCGCGGGCCGAGGTGGCCGAGGCGATGCGCTTTCTGACGCTGTCGACCTTTGGCGGGGGACCGGTGGCGGCTACGGCCGCCAAGGCGGTGATCGATTTCGTGCGCGAGCAAGATCTGCTTTCGAACTGCGCGGAGGTGGGCGGCTACCTGCGAGTGCAGCTCGAGGAATTGCAGCGCAGCCATGCCATCATTGGCGAAGTGCGCGGGATGGGGCTGATGCAAGCGCTCGAGCTGGTCGAGGACCGCGAGACCAAGGAGCCGGCCGCCGGACGGACCTCGGAGCTGATGGAGGCGGCGCGGCGCAACGGACTTCTGATCGGCAAGGGCGGACTCTACGGCAATGTCATTCGCATTACTCCGCCGATGAATATTTCAAAAGCCGACGTGGATGAGTTCATCGGTCTGCTGGGCCGCAGCTTCGCCGAGGGCTCGGGAGCCGCGTAGCAGCCCCCGCCGCGGTGCGGGGGTGGGGGTTATTTCGGTTTCATGCAGACGCGAACTTCAAAAATGCCACCGGCCACGCGAAACGGAACGACGGTCCAGAAGGCGCGGATACCGCTGCGAGTCCGAAAATTTTTGCCCCAGACAACCATGGGGACGCTAAGCTGGAGCGGTCCGGTTTGCGCCTCAAGGGCTTCCTTGAAACTTCCGAGGATCATGTTCGCCATTTCGCCTATGCCGTCGAGGACGTCGCTGGTCACTTCGGTCACTTCGGTCATCATCATGGCCGAGCCGATCTTGCAGGCCAACTGCTCATCACAATACAGCATTCCGGTGCCGATCCAGTCGCCGGTAAAGCTAAGGAGGGCGACGACGCCGTCAACCGGTCCCGGCTCGGTATGCTCGGAAGGCTCTTCGGGGGAGACTTCCATATTGAGCATGAGCGAGAAGACGCCGTCGGTCGCGTTCTTGATCGCGTCGAGAATGGCATGTTTTCCTAATTCAGTTACCACTGTCATCAAGGAATTCCCGCCTTCGGGGGTAAAGCCCGCATCATAGGATTGACTCTTGTCGCTTACGGATCGGTCGCTAGGAGGTTACCTTGGCCAGCGCGTCTACCATCTGGGCCGCGGTGAAAGGCTTGCGAATAAAACCCTTAGCCCCGAAAGAGATCGCTTCCATGACTGTCTTCTCGCCGCCCTCGGTCGTGACCATGATGACCGGCAGGTCCTTGTGAGGGGACTCTTTGAGAAGGCGGAGAAATTCAAGTCCGTTTACATGGGGCATATTGATATCGGAAAAGATCACCGAGACCGAGGCGCCTTCAAGCTTTTCCATCGCCTCGCCGCCATCGCCAGCCTCAATGACCTCGTCGATAGCAGACTCGCTGGCTTGGCGCAAACTGCGTTCAAGAATTTTTCGCATCACTGAAGAATCGTCGACGATTAATACGCGGAGTCCCATGGCATTTGTAGAGCGTCGTTCTTAACTTCTATCGGTCGCGAGAATGGGTTTCCTTAGCCGAAGCGCACCGCGGCCGTGGCGCGGGTGGGCCAGCCCGCGCAGCCGGACTCCCGCCACGGGCTGCTGAGTGCTAACAAGAGAACAAGTTCGAGTTTTGGATACTACACGGACGCATTCGGCCGCGGGTCAGAGCCCTCACCGAGTCGCGACAGCTTCGCCGCCATCACGAAGTCGCTCTCGGTCAGGCCATCTATCTTGTGCGTCCAGATCTTGATGCCCACTCGGCCCCAACTCAAGCAGATATCGGGGTGATGCCCCTGCTCTTCGGCCACCGCCCCAATGCGGTTGGTAAAAGCCAAAGCCTCCCGGAAGTCCTTGAACTTGAACGTGCATTCAAGGTGATGCTCGTCCACGACCCTCCAGTGAGGAACTTGCTTGGCAAGCGTCCGCAACGCTTCGCCCTTCAGCCGAGGCACGCCTCCCTTGCACGGCACACAGGTCTTATCCGCTAAATCAGACATCTTCTTATGCTATCCACCACAGTTCGTCCATGATGAGGCTACTCCGACTTCAATGAGCGCGCAAGTGCGATCGTGCTCGGCGGCTGCCTTGAGCCCCTGCTCAGCGATGCTATCCGCGCACATCTGATCTACGAGATATCCGCGAAGGATGACGAGGTTGCCGGCGGGCGCCGGAATTTCGACGACAGCAAGTGGAGTGGCGGCCAGAAAAGCATTTCTCATGGTTCCTCAGCCAGCGCGGTCAAGCTCCCCGGATCACCGCTGGTGCTACAGCTCGATTTCGATGTCTTGTCCCCGCACGCGTACAGGGTAAGTGTTCACTTCCACACTGGCAGGCCGGCAAGTCGGCCGTCCGGTCACAAGATCGAAGTGAGCGCCATGCCAGGGGTACACTACCTCGCCCTGCTCAATCGCCCCCTCGGCCAGCGGCCCACCGCGATGAGTGCAGGTGTTGTCTAGGGCATGGTAGTTGTCACCGTCGCGCAGCAAGGCGATCTGACGGCCCCGCACTTCGATCAACCTGCCCGTGTTCTGTGCGATCTCCCCCTGCTGGGCTACTTTCACGAAGGTTCCCATCCAGATCCTCCTTTCCTCCGCTTCCTGCCGAGCCGGAGGAACTACATCATGCGCCGCCTAAGCCGCTCACCCTGTTTCTTCGTAAGGCCCAGGGCGTGAAGAGCCAGCGGTTTGCCCTCCTCGAGAACGGGCTCGAGCTGATCTAAGGTCGGCCGCAAGGTCTGAAAAAACAGCCCGGTATAGATCGTATCGCCCCAGACCATCGCCTTCTCGCAGGCCGTTTTCCAGTCGCCGGCGTCGTGTTCCCCATCTTCGAGCCTTTTGATGCGCGAGCGAAAAAACGCATAGTCGTTGTCGTGGTTAAAAATCACACAGGGGCTGAAGATGTCGATGAGCGCAAAACCTTTGTGCTGGATCGCCTTGCTCATCAGTTCCTGGAGCTGCTTTTGGTCGCCGGTGTACCCTCGAGCGACAAACGTTGCGCCGGCCATGATCGCCGTGGTGATGGGATTCAGCGGCTGCTCCACACTGCCAAACGGCGTACTCTTGGTTTTCATGCCGACCAAACTGGTGGGGGAAACTTGACCCGTCGTGAGGCCATAGATCTGGTTGTCCATCACGAGGTAGGTCAAGTCCACGTTGCGGCGGGAGGTATGCATGAAATGGTTCCCTCCGATTCCATAGCCATCCCCATCTCCGCCCGTTACGATCACCGTCAAGGTATGATTGGCCATCTGAAGACCCGTGGCCACCGCCAGCGCGCGCCCATGGAGCGTATGCATCCCATAGGCATGGAAGAAACCCGGGAAATTGGAGGAGCAGCCGATGCCGCTGACGGTCACGATCTCATGGGGCTGGAGGCCCAGCTCGGCGCAGGCTGTTTGCAGGCCTCGGAGAACTCCAAAGTCGCCACAGCCGGGGCACCAGTCGGGGTCGATTTTTCCTTTGAAATCCTTGGCCGTGAGTCCGGCCGTGGGGTGACCTTCGGCCATTGGCGTAGTGCTTCCCTCGCTCATCTGCCCTCCTCGTTCTAGACCATGACTTCTTGATAGGGGACGGAGTGATCCGTCTTCCCAGCAAGCTGCTCCCGCACCCCGGCCACGATATGGTGCGGCATAAAGGGCTCTCCGTCGTACTTGCGGATGTGCCCGTCTAGCGTCAGACCTGTTTCCCCTCGCAAAAACCGATAAAACTGGCCCGAGTAATTGTTTTCGACAACAATCGTCCGCTTGGCTCGCGAGACGATCTGCTTGATGGCCTCCGCATGCAGGGGAACGATCCACTTGATCCCAACGTGGTTCGCTGTTACCCCTAGAGCGTTCAGTTGCTCGACCGCCTCGCGGATTACGCCATAAGTCGAGCCCCAGCCAATGAGGGTGACCTCGGCATCTTCTGGTCCTTCCAGTTGAGGCGGCTCGATCTGGCCGGCCACGCCGAGAAGTTTGCGAGCCCGTTTTTCGACCATCATGCGGCGCTTGTGAGGGTTGGTAAACTCATCGCTGATCAAGACGCCGTCTTCGTCGTGCTCGTCGGTGGCAACCACATGAATGTGTCCCTCCAGGCCTGGGATCGCGCGAGGAGAAATCCCGCTTGCGGTGTTCAGGTAACGGTTGTAGCCGTCGGTCGCGGAGGATTCGGTGATCAACTGGCCGCGATCGATCTTGGGATGCATATTGATGTCGTCCGGATCGACGCTGAAGCGGCCCTCCGCTATCAACAGATCCGAAAGCACGATGCCCGGGCATTGATAGCGGTCCACTAGATTAAACAGTTCAGCCATCGTGTTGAAAGAGTCCAGTGCGTCTCTTGGCGCCACAATGAACCGGGGGTAGTCTCCTTGGCTCGCCCCCAGCATCTGCCACAGATCACCCTGCTCGGTCTTGGTGGGCACCCCGGTAGAAGGTCCGGCGCGCTGCACGTTGATGAAGACGACGGGAATCTCCATCATTGCCGCGCTGCCAAGCGCCTCGGTCATCAGCGCAAAGCCGCCGCCCGAGGTGGCGGACATGACGCGGCAGCCGGCATGGGCCGCCCCGATGGCCATGTTGGCCACAGCGATTTCGTCCTCGACCTGGCGCACCATGATGCCCAGTTCGCGGGCGTTTTGGGCCATCCAGTGCAGCACGCCCGTGGCGGGACTCATCGGATAGGCGCAGTAGAATTTGACTCCGGCCGCCGCGCCCCCCATCGCCATTGCCTCGTTGCCGGACCAAACAGCGAGCGGCTTTGGGTTCCTCGGCGCTGGATTAGGAAAGACGGGGAAATGGGCCTGGGCATAGTCGAAGCCCCTCCGCGCCATGGAGACATTTTCGCCGACTACCGCTTCTCCCTTGCGCTCGAACTGCAGAGTCAGGACACTCTCGAGGACATCGAACTCGAGTCCCAACAGATGCCCAATTGCGCCCAGGGCGACGGTATTCTGAATCAGCTTGTTTCGCGCCTTCTCCGTTAACGCACCGATGGGCATTGGACAAAGCTGCGCAGCCTCGGCGACCTCACCGGGCTTGATCGTGTCGCTGTTGAAGATCACTCTCGCACCCGGTCCCATCAGTCCCAGGTGACGGTCCATCGTGTCCTGATTGAGGCAAAGCAGCAGATCCAGTTTGTCGCCATGGCTCCAAACCGGCCGATCGCTGGCTCGAAGGGTCAGCAGAATATGACCGCCTCGAATGATCGATTGGTAGGCGCTATAGGTGCTGAGGTGGAGGCCGCGGCGGATGAAGATACGAGCCATGATGTCGCCCGGGGTGGCGATGCCCTGTCCGGCCGCACCCCCAATCGCCATCGCAAAATCAAACTCTGTCGCGCTCATGAGACTTCTCCTCCGCCGGACCATTTTGCCGTCCAGCGGCAGGCCTTCCCCGGCCCAGTCCGTTCCGTATCCGGGCGCCTGAGAACTCCCCGCGGTCCGGCTTTCGTTGTGATGATGCGTTTCATCTCAAGCGGCAAAACCGAGGCTATTGAATCGTGAGCATCTGCCCGATCGCCCGTTGAGCCTTCCTGCGAATTTCGGGGTCCACCTTGATTTCCACCCGATCGTTGCGCAGGGAATCGAGAAGCTTTTCCATGGTGTTCATCTTCATGTATTCGCAAACCGCCGATTCGGAAACCGGATGGAACGTCTTTTGCGGGACGGCCTTGCGTAAACGATAGAGCATACCATTTTCCGTTCCCACGATGAATTCGCCGCGGGGAGAACTCTTTGCGCGCCAGAGCATCTGCTCGGTGGAAAGAAAGTACGCCCGCTGATAGGGGCCCGCACCGCCCAGCGTCTTCGACAGACAGCCGGAGAAAGTCGACCCGCGCGGCTTTGCGGCTGGCAGCATACTGGCTAAGCCCGAGCGAATCCCCGGCCGTATCGGCCACTTCTTGCAGTTCGGGATATTGGTAGTTGTGCGCGACGATCGCCGAACTCTTCCGGCGTGCCAGACTCTGGACTTCCTCGCTCATTTCGACCAGGAGCCTGACATAGTCGCGGGAGTAGCGGCCCGGGTACAGGTCCTCGGCAAACCTTGTGAAGTCTTCCTGCCCCTGTTCAAACCGCGTCTTCAGCAACCCCTGGCCGCCGTGGCGTCCTCTTCGCTCGGCCCCGGCGACGGATGCGGTACGAGCAATGCGGATCTCCAGCGAGCAGGTGAGTAACTCGGCTGACTTGTCCGCCCGCCAGGTTCTCGATCAGTATCAACTCCTCTTCACAGGCTTCCGGGAAGCACTGAGCCACGTTTCGAATGGCGCAGTTGTGCTTGATCAGCAAGAACTCTCGCCCCGCTTTCTCGACTTCGGCCATATATCCGCACTCAGTAAGCACCTCGGCCAGCGCCCGCACCCTTCGCTCGAAGGGTTTGCCGCCGGTTCTCGGCCCGAAGCGCTGCTCGAGGACTCCCCGGCGTTTGCGAAACAGTTTGCGCACCTTTTGCGGTCCGTCGCGCTCGGCGACACACTGCAGCAGGTCATTGGCGATGCCCGCGTAATCTCTGGGGAACTGGGCGTCCCCGTGCCCGGTCAGCGAATACAGGGCGGCGGGGCGGCCCCGGGAACGGCGTTGGGACTTCGTCTCAATCAGCCGATCGGCCTTGAGCCTGAGCAAGTGGCGGCCTACGGCCACGCTCGTCAGCCCGCGGAACTCCACAATGCCCCTGGCGCCGGCACTGCCATGTTTCTTGAGGTACTCGAGAATGCTTCTCCTCGTCGAAACCTCTTGGGATAAGGTTGTGCGCATCGCCGGTAGCACGAGTTGGCGTTGCCGGGGAGCCGGAAGGGGAGCCGAAATCGGTTGTCGCACTCTGCTAGATTGCCAGGGTCAGTTACCATCTTTGAAAACGAAGATGTTGATTAAGTTTGTGAAATCTGCTACAAAACGCACTGAGGAGATCAATTATGGCTTACATCATTGCCGAGCCGTGCATCGGAACGAAAGACCTTGCTTGCGTCGATGCTTGCCCGGTGGATTGCATTCATCCGACACAGGACGGGACCTATGAAGATGGCCGTCCTGTTCTCGACGAGGTCCCGCAACTCTATATTGATCCGACCGAGTGCATCGACTGTGGGGCGTGCGTGCCGGTCTGCCCTGTCGAGGCGATCTTTGCCGAAGATGACCTGCCCGAGAAATGGCAGGAGTATACTGCAATCAACGCGAGCTACGTCGATGACGGTCAGTTCCAGGCCGACAAGTTCAAGGCCGCAAGCTAACCTGCATTTCTCACCACCGGAGGGCCGAAGCACGCGATAGGTCCGCCGCTCGTCCGTGTACACCTCTCGGGCACACTCGCGGCAGACGCTTTTTTGGCCTTCTTCTTTTCGGTTTTCGTCTCGGCGGCCCGGCGCTTGGCAGGGTCCCGCACCTTCGAGTCAGCGGTGGGCTGGCGGGCTTGAGGCGCCGCCCGATCCGCATCCGGCCCAGACACGATGTCCCACTCTGGGCCCCGCTCCGGACCCTACTCCAACGGAGTGGAGAAGCCGATTGACAGATGGTGTAACCTCGGACGCAGAAAGCGGGCGGTAAAGGAATTCATGTTCGATAGTATTATTAAGATGTTCTTTATCAACTAGATACATTCCACAAAGCGCGACTGGACAGCTCTGTTTCTGCTAATGGTATACTAAGGTTTAGTAATAAACTAAAGCTAAAGTATCGTAAGGGTCATGGCGAAACCGCGCATGCCTGTTTCTTGCCCCAGCCCGCACTTGCAGCCACGTGGCTAGACAAGCGGGCTAGAGGCGAGGACGCGGAGTGTGAGGTAACTGGCAGCAGTTGGCGGGCGGGAAGAGGAGACAAGAATCATGGGAAAGATCATCGGAATCGACTTGGGAACGACAAACTCGGTGGTGGCGGTGATGCAAGCCGGGCAGCCGACCGTGGTGGCCAATCAGGAAGGCGCCAGGACGACGCCCTCGGTGGTCGGCTTCACGAAGACGGGAGAACGGCTTGTGGGTACAGCGGCCAAACGCCAGGCGGTGACCAATCCCGAGAACACGATTTTCTCGATCAAGCGGTTCATGGGGAGGCGGCCGGACGAGGTCTCCGAGGAGACCAAACTCATACCGTACGAAACGACCTCGGACGGTGACTTGGTCAAGATCAAGGCGGAGGGTAAGGAGTACTCCCCGCAAGAGATTTCGGCGATGATCCTGGGCAAGCTCAAGGAAGCCGCCGAGTCGTATCTGGGCGAGAAGGTGTTGCAAGCGGTCATCACGGTGCCCGCGTATTTCAACAATGCCCAGAAGAAGGCGACCAAGGACGCCGGCGAGATCGCCGGGCTAGAGGTTCTCAGAATCATCAACGAGCCCACGGCCGCCGCGCTAGCCTACGGACTGGACAAGAACAAGAACGAAACGATCGCGGTGTATGATTTTGGCGGCGGCACCTTTGACATCTCGATTCTGGAGGTTGGCGAAGGAGTTGTGGAAGTCAAGGCGACCAACGGCGACACGCACCTAGGCGGCGACAACATCGATCAGCTTTTGATCGAGTGGATCATCGGAGAGTTCAAGAAGGAACAGGGTATCGACCTCAGCGGAGACAAGATGGCATTGCAGCGGCTCAAAGAGGCCGCCGAGAAAGCCAAGATGGATCTCTCGACACTGCTTGAGACCGAGATCAATCTGCCCTTCGTCACCGCCGATGCCAGTGGTCCGAAACACCTGCAGTTCAAGCTGACACGGGCGAAACTCGAGCAGATGATGGAACCGCTGCTGCGGAGGACTCTCGATCCGTGCAAGACGGCTCTGAGCGACGCCGGTTGTGTTCCCAACGACATCGACGAAGTGGTGATGGTGGGCGGCTCGACCCGGATTCCGCGAGTCCAGATGCTGGTCAAGGAATTGTTCGGCAAGGATCCGCACCAGGGCGTGAACCCCGACGAAGTGGTGGCCCTGGGAGCCGCGATACAAGGCGGCGTTCTGGGCGGCGAGGTCAAAGACGTACTGTTGCTCGACGTGACACCGCTCTCGCTGGGCATCGAGACACTGGGAGGCGTCTTCACGAAGCTCATCGAGCGCAACACGACGATTCCCACCCGCAAGGGCGAAACCTTCTCGACGGCGTCGGACAACCAGACCTCGGTCGAGATCAAGGTATTTCAGGGCGAGCGCTCCATGGCGGCGGACAACCGTCTGCTGGGCGTTTTCCAACTGATAGGGATTCCGCCGGCCTCGCGGGGCGTCCCGCAGGTCGAGGTGACGTTTGACATTGACGCCAACGGCATTCTCAACGTGTCGGCCAGAGACAAGGCGACAGCTAAGGAACAGAAGATCACGATCACCAGTTCGTCGGGCCTGTCCAAGGAAGAAGTGGAAAAGATGGCGAAGGACGCCGAGAGCCACTCGGTCGAAGATGCCCAGCAACGGGAGCAGATCGAAGTGCGCAACCGGGCCGATCAGATGCTCTACAGCACCGAAAACACGCTCAAGGAGCATCGTTCGAAGATCAGCGACGAGGATGTCAAGACGATCGAGGACGCGATCGAAACGACAAAGAAAGCGCTGCGGGACGGCAATGCCGAAGAGATCAACAAAGCGGTGGAAGGCTTGACAGCGGCCAGCCACAAGCTCGCCGAGGCGATGTACAAATCCACCGCCGCCGCGGACGGAGCCGCCGCCGGATCGGAGGAAGGGCCCGGCGCCGGACAGGGCACGAACGGCGCGCAAGCAAGCACCGAGGATGTGGTCGATGCGGAGTTTGTGGACGTGGATGACAAGCCCGGGGATGACAAGCCCGGAGATGACAAGCCCGGGGTTGGCAAACCCAAGGGCGGAAAGGAATAACCCAGCGGCAGATCCGTTCCCCGGGGCGCGGAACGAACTTGAGGGGACGCCAGCGGCGGCCCTAGGCGCGGCCCCGGGCGGAGCGGCAAGCAGGCGAATATCGTGGCAAGCAGAGGCGCAGAGGACTACTACAAATCTCTTGGCGTGAAACGGGCCGCCTCGCAGGACCAGATCCGCAAGGCTTACCGCCGCCTGGCGCGCAAATACCACCCGGACGTGAATCCGGGAGACCGCTCGGCCGAGGACAAATTCAAGTCGATCCAGGAATCCTACGGCGTCCTGGGCGACGAGAAGAAGAGACAGATGTACGACGAGTACGGATTCTACTCAGAATCGGGATCCTACCCCGGCACCGCCGGTGGAGGCCGCGGAGCGCCCAGAGGCTTCGATTTTAGCGGGTTCGATTTCTCCGATGTCTCTCAGCAACAGAGCGGAGAGAGAGGCGCCCGGCGGGGCGGCTTCTCGGACCTGTTTTCACAGTTCTTCCATCAGGGCGCGCCGAAGGAGGCTGAGCAGCCCCGGCCCGGAGAAGACCTCGAATACAACGCCAGCATTGATTTCTGGGACGCCATCCGGGGTACGACGCTGCGGCTGAAAGTGAACCGTTTCGAGAGCTGCGCTACATGCCGGGGCGCGGGCAATATGGCTACCGGCGATGTGATTTGCACGGAATGCCAGGGCACGGGCCAGGTGGCGCAGAAAGTCGGGTCGATGCGGTTTAATCTGACGTGCCAGCGCTGCCAGGGGCAAGGGCATTTACGGAACGTCTGTCCGTCATGCGGAGGCGAGGGCCGCAGCAGCCGGAGCGAATCGGTGGAAGTGCGGATTCCTCCGGGGGCGCAGGAAGGTTCGCGTCTGCGCGTGGCCGGAAAGGGCAATGCCGGTACAGGCGGCTCTCCAGCGGGGGATCTCTACATCATTACCCGTGTCGGCGCCCACCCTTATTTCGAGCGCAAAGGGGACGATATGCGCGTGAAGGCGCCGATCACAGTTTCCGAAGCGATTCTCGGAGCCGTGATCGAGGTGCCGACGATCGACGGCAGGGCGCGACTGAAAATTCCACCGGCGACGAGTTCGGGGAAAGTGTTTCGGCTGCGCCAGAAAGGAGTGCTGAACCGGCGAACCAAGCGCCGCGGGGACCAGTTCGTGGAAGTGCGGATTGTCGTTCCCGAGGTGCCCGGCGAAGACTCCAAGGCGCTCATGCGCGACTTTGCTAATCTTAATCCCGAAGACCCGCGGGCCAATCTCTGGGAGTAGAGCCACCAATGGCGAGGAGAAAACGAACCCAGGGGACGTACCCGATCTCGGTCGTCGCCGAGCAGTTTGACATCCATCCGCAAACGCTGCGTCTCTACGAGCGCGAGGGGCTGCTGAAACCCTCGCGTACCGAGGGCAACACACGCCTCTATACCGAGGAAGATATGGGGCAGCTGGAGCTGATTCTCTCCTTCACCAGGGACTTGGGCGTCAACCTCGCGGGCGTGGAAATCATCCTAAATATGCGCCAGAGGATGGAGGAGATGCAGCTCCAAATGCAGGAGTTTGTCACCTACGTCACGAAAGAGCTCGGTTCCTTACCCAAGGAGCCCCCTCCGGCTTTCTCCAACAGCTTGGTGCCGTTCGGGCAGCCGCCGCCGGCAGGGGGCCGCGAAAGCCCGCCGGCGCGCGCCAAGAAAGCCGGGTCGAAGAAGTAATTCCGCCGCCTGAGTCATCGTCTCCTGAAGGTGAGCGCTACAGTTGCGGATGTTTCTCCTCTACCTGCTCGCGGCGCGTGGGAAGGCGAGCGATCTCGCCGCCGTGCTGCTGGCAAGCGAGATCCAGCTCATAGGCGCTCTGCAGGTTCATCCAGAAATCCGCCGAGGTTCCGAAGTAGCGGCTCAGCCGCAGAGCGGTGTCGGCGGTTACGTTGCGCTTGCCGGCGATGATCTGATAGAGGCGATTGGGCGGAACTTCGAGCATCTCGGCCAATTTGCTCGCCGATAAAGCAATCTCTTGCAGCTCGTCGCCGAGGATTTCGCCGGGGTGAATCGGGGTGCGTGGCATGGTTTTTCTCCGTTCTCTCATCGTCCGTTCTCTAGTCAGTGGTAGTCGACGATCTCGACATTCTCGGGCCCTGGAGCGCTGGCTGGCCACTCGAAACAGATACGCCACTGCTCATTGATCCGGATCGAGTGCTGCCCCTTACGTTCGCGCTGGAGAGCTTTCAAACGGTTGGAGTTGAGCACAGCCAGATCGGAGAGCGTCGAGGCGGCTTCCAAGATGCGAAGCCTCTTTTCCGCCTGACGCCGGAACGCCTCCCACTTAGCAACGCGTCCTCCGATGGCAAGTCGCTCCGTGACTCTGTCACGGTAGCTCCTTATCATTCACTAACACATACCACTTGTGACGAGTGACGTCAAGGGGAAAACCGGGACATCCAGCCCCGGCGGCGAGGGCTGTGTATGATGGTCTCATGCCAGGCGGCCGTCTCAAACTAGCCAAGGGTTTGCGTGACGTCAATGATGCCACTCTGCGTTTTTTTCAGCAGATGGGCGTTGAGCATGTCGTCATGCCGTCGAGATACAACACGGAAGTGCGCCAGCGCGGCCTCGTGCCCGCGACGGCTCGCGGCCCGCGGCCGGGCGCGATTCTCAAACCCTGGGACGCCGCCGAACTGATCAAGATTAAGCGCAAGATCGAGTCGGCGGGACTGAAGGCCGAGATGGTGCATCTCGGAGGATTCCATCGCATCCTGCACGGTCGCGACGGCGATGGCGCGGAACTCGAAAGCGTGAAACGGTCGCTGCGGGCGGCGGGCAAGGCGGGCATCCCGGTCGTCGAGTACAATTTTACGCCCCTGCGCGCCTCGGAAGGTTACCGCCGAACGACAGGGCGCGGCGGCGCCGGGCTGCGCGATTTCGACTACGAGCGCATCCGCGACTTGCCGCCGCTTGCAAACACCGGCACGCACACACGGGAACAAATGTGGGAGCGCTTCGAAGGCTTTCTCAAGGAAGTGATTCCGGTGGCGGAGCGGGCCGGCGTCCGCATGGCCTGTCACCCGAACGACCCGCCCGTGGAGGTCTACCGCGGCGCCGCGCAGCCGCTGCGCTCGCTGGAAGATCTTCGGCGCCTGATCGAAACCGTTGACAGCCCCTCGAACGGCATCACTCTCGATACGGGCGTGACGACCGAGATGGGCGAGAGCGCGCCCGAGGCCATCCGTTATTTTGGTTCCCGCGACCGCATCAACCACTGCCATTTCCGCAATGTCCGGGTCGATACGCCATATTACAAATACCTCGAAGTTCCGCACGACGAAGGGGATTGCGACATGCTCGCCTGCATGAAGGCGTTTCAGGAAGTGGGCTACTCGCGGCTGATCATCCCCGACCACACGCCGGAATTCAGTGACGACACGATCGCCTCGCAGCGCGGCTGGGCCTTTGCCCTGGGCTACATGCAGGCTTTGCGGCAAGCGGCGGAGAGGTCCTGAGGGGGCGGGCCGGGCTGCGGACCCAAGCCTCGGGCGAGAACGTTCTAGTTTACGGTGACACTTCGGACCGAAATTGCTTGTATTACCAGCCGTTACGATGTACTATCAGCTAGTCGAATGTCCAGACCGGCAATTCTCATTGGGCTGATATAGAATTTCCACGCATCGAGATCGCGCTCACGACCTGTGGTGCGCGCCTTGCGAACATCCTAGCTTGGGGGTCGAAGATGTCATTCACTGGTTCCGCGCTTTCTCGCCGTGAGGCTCTCGCGCTTCCGCTGCTCGGTGTGGCTCTCTTTGGGCCGCGACGGCTTTACGGTGTCGAACCTGGCCAGCCCTCTCGGACAACCGTTGTCGTGGCGTCCATGCGGGCTCTTGGCTCTCGGGACCCCGATGAGGCCACTCGCAACCCGGATTACCTCGCCGAAAAGTTTCTCACGGCGCGGGATCGAGAGTTGTTAGAAGGCGCCGCCTTGTTGTACGACACTTTCGGCATGAGCTGGCCCGACTTGGTGGAGTACTTCGAGGAGGAGTTGGGTACAAAGTTCGCAAAGCACCCCGGGTTTCTTCCCTACGCGTTCTTGAATCTGCGGACGCGGCATCTGGACGCCGCCGTTCGCGGCGCGCTAGCGGACGGCACAAAGCAGATCATTATCCTGGGGGCCGGGCTGGACAGCCGCGCCTACCGGCTCACGAATTCTTGGGATGCCGGCCGCGTGTTCGAAGTCGATTTCCCGCCGACACAGGAATACAAAAAGAGGAAGGTCAGCAGCGCGATCGGCGATCCCCCGCGGAACCTTACCTACGTCCCAATCGATTTCACTAAGGAGTCGCTTGACGAGGTTCTTGTACGCAACGGCTACCGCTCAGACCTTAAGACCTTGATCACCTGGGAAGGCGTTAGCATGTATCTGCCCAAGGCCGCCATTGACAGCACCCTGGCATTCGTGGCGTACCATGCCGGGCCGGGAAGCAGTATTCTTTTCGACTACTTTGACGAACCACTCGTCAACCAGGATCACGATGATGAGTTGTGGAAGAAGTGGGCTAGAACCGTCTCGGAATGGGGTGAGCCTTGGATGTTTGGCATCCCGAACAGCGGAGAGGGCAATGTATTCCAGCTCACCGCCGCCCAGGGTCTTGAGGTGAAAAGCGACTACAGCATGGACGAATTATGCGTGAAATATCTCCCGCCAATGGTTGCGCCAGGTATGTTCGGTCTCGGCCGCTGGGCCTGGAGAATGTGTCACGCGACACAGAGGTCCGTGGGCTAGCTCTCGGGCAGATCGCTACTGCCCATCAGGAAAACAGCGATCGCCCGGGCGGCCTTGCGGCCTAGGCAAGATTCAAGCCATCTGGCAAACGGCGGAGAAACCCTGGAACGGGGAGATCCTGGCGAGAGCCCCCTTGAGTCGGAGTCTGATCTTGCGCTGGCGACTGCCTAGTTCAAGACTAGCCGACGACGAAACTGGTCGTACAGAAGAACCTCCGTTCGTCTAGTTTCGTCCAGCGATCTGTTGTACACATTAAGCATTCGCAACGCTCGGAATTGCCCCTTGTCGGCTGTAACAAATCGGTCACAAAGAGGCAGGTAGACCGCGAACGATAGGTCTATCGCTCCGGGCTTGCGCTTCCAGCCGTAGCCGATCGGTTGTACCCCACGCTCATACCACTGGTGGACCCATCCCAGCCAGTGAAGCGCCCACTCCGGGTAGGTGCGGAGCAAGTTTCTCGCTTCTGAGGAGTCAAGCTCCTGGCCGACATGCTGTGCATACGCCGGGGAAACGAAGGAGTGCATAAGATCGTCATTCTGGCAGGACTGTCTAATGGCGGCAGCACGACTATTGGGTCGTTCTCCTGGCGATTGACGAAAAATGTCTTGGAATTCCTCCCGCCCGTCGAGGTGTGCCTGCTTGAACGGTGCCTCCACCGACTCGGCCCACTCAGTTGCCCGCTTGCTCAGTTCGTCTTCTGCCTCGCTATCCCCATCGAGAACTTCACGTGCGCTGGTGCTATCCGTGGCAAACCTGGCTTCGTTCGTCGAAAAGGCTCTCGCAGCCCTCTCCAGCAGGTCGTTCGGCATCGCGAGAACGCCCTTGCCAGGTGGTGAAAGTTGCCGAAGAAGTTTCAGTAGCTCTCGCCTAGACTCGGCCCCACCATGTTTCACGGCCTCAAACACATTAAGTGCTGTTACATGCACTGCACCGGTGGCGAGAAGCCCCTTGATTATCACCTCCCGGTCGGAGTCCACGAGGAGTTCTCCAACAGCGCTTGTGTCAAAACAATAGATCAACGCGATCCTATTGCAGCATTCAGCTAACGCTGGATGCAGAGGCTCTGTTAGCTCTCGGGCAGATCGCTGCTGCCCATCAGGAAGACGTCAATGGCCCGAGCGGCCTTGCGGCCTTCGGCCAGCGCCCACACAACAAGCGACTGGCCGCGGCGGGCGTCTCCGGCGGCAAACACGCCGGGAACCGAGGTGGTCCACTCGCCGAACTCGGCTTTCACATTGCCGCGCGGATCTTTCTCAACATCGAGCTGTTCGAGCAAACCCTCGTGCACCGGATGCACGAATCCCATCGCAAGCAGGACCAGATCGGCGGGGAATGCAAACTCCGAACCGGCGACTTCGTCAAACTGGAACGCCCGCTTTCCTGTCTCGGGGTCAGGATCGGGCCAAGCCAGCTGGACTCCCTTTAGTTTCCGAACATGGCCATCGCCGTCGCCGATAAACTCCTTGGTGCTGACGGCCCACTCGCGCACGTCACCCTCTTGGTGGGAGCTTTCGCTCTTGAAAGTGAACGGCCACAGCGGCCAGGGCTGTGCGCCGGGTTCATCACGGGTCAGCGGAGGTCTTGGCAGAAGTTCGAACTGCCGGATCGACTTTGCGCCCTGCCGCCGCGAGGTTCCCAGACAATCGGCGCCCGTATCCCCGCCGCCGATGATGATGACGTGCTTGCCGGTGGCGGTGATGTCGAGATGGGCATCGACCGGCCGCCCGCCGACGCGCCGGTTTTGTTGCGGCAGGAACTGCATGGCAAAGTAGATGCCTTCGAGATCGCGCCCGGGGATGGGGAGGTCTCGCGGCTTTTCCGATCCGGTACAAATCAGCACCACATCGTGATCCCGCGCAATCTTCGAGGCTTCGATGTCCACGCCGACATGCACACCGGTCTGGAAAGCGATGCCTTCGGCTTCCATCTGAGCGGCGCGGCGCTCGATGAGATGCTTTTCCATCTTGAAGTCGGGAATGCCCAAAGCCATCAGCCCGCCGACAACCTCGTTTTTCTCGAAAACCGTAACCCGGTGCCCGGCCCGGTTGAGCTGCTGCGCGGCGGCTAGTCCGGCCGGTCCCGAGCCGATGACGGCGACCTTCTTTCCCGTCCGCCGGGCGGGCGGCTCAGGCTGTATCCAGCCCTCTTCCCAGCCCCGGTCGACGATGGCCTTCTCGATGCTCTTGATGGTGACCGGATCGTCGTTAATACCGAGCACGCAAGCGGGCTCGCAGGGCGCGGGGCAAATTCTGCCCGTGAACTCGGGGAAATTGTTGGTCGAGTGGAGCCGGCGAAGCGCGTCTTGCCAGCGACCCCGGTAGACGAGATCGTTCCAGTCGGGAATGATATTGGTGAGCGGGCATCCGGTGTGACAAAACGGAATACCGCAATCCATGCAGCGGGCGCCTTGCTCCTTGAGCACGGACTCATCGACGGGCGGATAGACCTCGAGGTAGTCTTTGAGGCGCTCGCCCACTGGGCGCCCGGCAGGCGCCTGCCGCGCGTATTCCATGAATCCGGTTACCTTACCCATTGGTCGTATTTGTCTTTCGGCGGCGAACGGGCGATGTGTCTGGCCCGCATAGTGCTCCCTAGAGGCGCGGCCCCCTAGAGGCCCGGCTCCCTGGAGGCACGGCTCCCTGGAGGCACGGGGCCGCCGCGCCTTAGACCGACACCATCGCCCGTTCGCCCTCGTAGCGCTCGCTCAGGGCGCGCTTCAAGTCCTTGGGAAACACCTTGATAAACTTCGGCAGCATCGACTCCCAGTTGTCGAGCACCCACTGCCCCTTGGGGCTCTTCGTATACTCCACATGCCGCCGAATCATTTCCGTGACAAAGTCGATATCATCGGGCGAGACCAGCGGCTCCAAATCCACCATCGAGTGGTTACAGCACTTCTCGGCAAACTCAGCCGCCTCGTCCAGCACGAACGCAAACCCGCCGCTCATGCCGGCGGCGAAGTTCCGTCCCGCCCGGCCCAGAATGACGACACGGCCGTTGGTCATGTACTCACAGCCATGGTCGCCGACTCCTTCCACCAATACCCGGGCCCCGCTATTGCGGATGCAAAACCGCTCGCCCGCCATGCCGTTGATGAATGCCTCGCCTTGGGTCGCTCCGTAAAACGAAACGTTGCCAATAATAATATTTTCTTCGAAAACAAAGTTTGATTTCGCCGCCGGATAAACGATCAGCCGTCCGCCGGAGAGTCCCTTGCCAAAATAGTCGTTCGCGTCGCCTTCGAGCGTCAGCGTCATGCCGCGCACGATCCAGGCGCCGAAGCTCTGACCGCCCGACCCGGTGAGGTGAATCCGGACCGTATCCTCGGGCAGCCCCTCGGCGCCGTGGCGGCGAGTGATTTCGCTCGCCAGCATCGTGCCGATCGTGCGGTTCACGTTGTGCACCGGGATTTTGAGTTCCACCGGCTCCTTGCGCTCCAGGGCGTCCTTGCACATTGCGATCAACTGGTTGTCGAGCTGTATCTCGATACCGTGATCCTGTTTCTTGACGCAGTAGCGCGGGACGGCCTTGTCCACGGGCGGATCGAAGAACACGCGGCTGAAATCGAGTCCGCGAGCCTTCCAATGGTCCACAGCCTTGCTGGCGTCCAGCTTGTCGACGCGGCCAATCATTTCGTTGATCGTTCGGAAGCCCAACTCGGCCATGTACCGCCGCACGTCCTCGGCGATAAAGAAGAAGAAATTGATGGCGTCCTCGGGCGTGCCCGTGAATTTCTTGCGAAGCTCGGGATCCTGCGTGGCAATGCCCACCGGGCAGGTGTTGAGATGACACTTGCGCATCATAATGCAGCCCATCGAGATGAGCGGCATGGTCGAGAAGCCGAACTCCTCGGCGCCCAATAGGGCGCCGATCACCACGTCGCGACCGGTCATCAGCTTGCCGTCGACCTGCACCTTGATGCGGCCACGCAGGTCATTCATCACCAGAACCTGTTGCGTCTCCGAGAGCCCCAGTTCCCAGGGCGTGCCAGCGTGGCGGATCGAACTCACGGGCGAGGCGCCGGTTCCGCCATCATGCCCGCTGATGAGCACCAAGTCGGCGTGGGCTTTGGCCACTCCGGCCGCCACGGTGCCGACGCCGACCTCGGAAACCAGCTTGACCGAGACATTCGCCCGCGTATTGGCATTCTTTAAATCGAAGATCAATTGCGCCAGATCCTCAATGGAATAAATATCATGGTGCGGAGGGGGGGAGATCAATCCCACGCCCGCCGTCGAATGCCGTAACTGGGCGATCTTTTCGTCCACTTTATGACCCGGGAGCTGTCCGCCCTCGCCGGGTTTGGCTCCCTGGGCGACCTTGATCTGCAGCTCGTCGGCGTTGACAAGGTAGTTCATCGTGACGCCGAAACGCGCCGACGCCACTTGCTTGATCGCGCTACGCCGTGAATCGCCGTTCGCGTCGGGCACGAAGCGGGCCGGGTCTTCCCCGCCCTCGCCCGTGTTGCTGCGCCCGCCGATACGGTTCATCGCGATCGCCAGCGTCTCATGCGCCTCACTGCTGATCGAGCCGAACGACATGGCCCCTGTACAGAAGCGCTTGACGATCTCCTTGGCCGGCTCGACCTCTTCGATCGGCAGCGGTGGATCGGCCTTCTTGAACTCGAACAGGCCCCGCAAGGTGCACATCGTCTTCGAGAGATCGTTGACCGATTTGCTGTATTCCTCGAAGCTCGCGAAACTATTGTTCTTTACCGCCTGCTGGAGCTTCGAGACGGTGTCGGGATTGAGCAGATGGCGCTCGCCGCGCACGCGGAACTGATATTCTCCGCCTGGGTCGAGCCTGTTCTCCGATTCGCTGGGCGGCTGATAGGCGAAGCGGTGCCGCCGAATGGCTTCATCGGCCAGAATCTCCAGATTGACGCCCTCGATCTGGGTGGCCGTGCCGACAAAGTAGCGGTCCACGACTTTCTGGCTCAGTCCGACGGCTTCGAAAATCTGCGCGCCATGGTAGCTGCGCACCGTCGAGATCCCCATTTTCGACATCACCTTGAGGATGCCCTTGCGGAGCGCCTTGACGTAGTTCGCCTGGGCCTGCCCGGCGGAGAGACCCCGAGCCAGCAAGCCGGTCCGGTGCATGTCTTCCAAGGTCTCGAAAGCCAGATAGGGATTGATCGCCGTCGCGCCGTAGCCGATCAGCAAACAGAAATGCATCACCTCGCGCGGTTCACCCGACTCGACAATGATGCCGACATCGCCGCGCGTGGTGGCCCGAATCAAGTGATGATGCACCGCGCCCAAGGCGAGCAAACTGGGCATCGGCGCCCACTCCCGGCCGACACCCCGGTCGGAGAGAATCAGCACGCTATAGCCGAGGCGGGAGGCCTCTTCGGCCTTCCGGCATAGCTGATCGATCGCGCTCTCCAGACCCGCGACCCCGTCCGCGGCCCGGAACAGGGTCTTGAGCGTCTTCGCGCCAAACCGAATGCGCCCGCCGATGCCATCGAGCGCTCCGTTGCCGTACTCGCTCGATCCCGGCTCGCCCACGCCGCGAAGTTTTTCCAGCTCGTGGTTGGTCAGCAGCGGCAGCGGCAGCTTGAGCTGGTGGGCGTGATTGGCGGACTCATCGAGAAGATTGCCTTCGCCTCCCGCGTACACCGTCGTCGACATGACCAGCTCTTCGCGAATCGGGTCGATCGGAGGATTGGTCACCTGCGCGAAGAGCTGCTTAAAGTAGTTGAATAAGAGCTGCGGCCGGTCGGAAAGGCACGCCAGCGGAATATCCACGCCCATCGACCCGAGCGGTTCCTGGCCCTTGGCCGCCATCGGCCCGAGCAGCACGCGCTGATCCTCGAGCGTGTAGCCGAACATCCTCTGGCGCTCGAGCAGCGTTTCAAGATCGGTTTTGTGAACGGCGGTCGGTTCCGGCAGTTCGTCGATGTGAATGAGATTCTCGTCCAGCCGTTGGCGGTAGGGTTTTCGGCGCGATATCGATTGCTTGATCTCGTCGTCCTCGACGATCCTGCCCTCCGCCGTATCGACGAGAAACATGCGGCCCGGCTGCAGCCGCCCCTTCAGGCGAACGTCTTCGGGCTTGATCGGAAGCACGCCGGTCTCGGACGACATCACGACCAAATCGTCGTGCGTTACCCAGTAGCGCGAGGGACGCAACCCGTTGCGGTCGAGAACACCGCCCACATAGCAGCCATCGGTGAACACAATCGAGGCCGGGCCGTCCCAGGGCTCCATCATCGTGGCGTGAAACTCATAGAAGGCCCGCTTGTAGTCCTCCATGTGAGCATGCGAGTCCCAGGCCTCGGGGATCAGCATCATCATCGAGTGCGGCACCGAACGGCCGGCCTGAATCAGCAATTCCAGCGCATTGTCGATCATCGTCGAATCACTGCCGGTCTCGTCGATAATCGGCAAGATCTTCTTGATGTCGTCTCCAAAGAGGGGCGAGGTCAGTGTCGCCTCGCGAGCCCGCATCCAGTTGACGTTGCCGCGAAGAGTATTGATCTCGCCGTTGTGCGCCAGATAGCGGAACGGCTGCGCGCGCTCCCAGGTCGGAAATGTATTCGTCGAAAAGCGCTGATGCACGAGCGCGATCGCGCTTTCAAAATCAGGATCGCCCAGATCGCTGTAGAAGTTCGGAATCTGCGGCGCGATCAGCAACCCCTTGTAACAGATGGTCGCCGACGACATGCTGCAGGGGTAGAAACGCGGCAGCGAAAGCTTGCGGGCTTCCGACTCCGTTCTCTTGCGAAGTATGTAGAGCTTTCTCTCGAAAGCCTCGGCCTTGAGATCGCGGGTCCGTGCGGTCTTGCCGAGAAAAACCTGTTCAATCTTGGGTTCGGATTCCCGGGCCAGCCAGCCGATCGCCTGACTGTCGACCGGGACCTCGCGCCATCCAAGCACGCGCAGACCCTCTTCGCCGGCCAGCCGCCCGACCATCTCTCGCGCGGCAAGCTGGTCTTCGGATTTTCGCGAAAGGAACAACATTCCCACGCCGTACTCGCC
This sequence comes from Bryobacterales bacterium, assembly GCA_965238045.1. GTDB lineage: Bacteria > Acidobacteriota > Terriglobia > Bryobacterales > UBA6623 > CBDEGU01. Next base: position 191,047 of record CBDEGU010000012.1, read on the forward strand.
CCTGCCGGGCAGATCGAGATTGAGGGCCGAGGCCTCGCGCTGGAAAAACTTATGCGGCACTTGGACGACCAGGCCCGCGCCGTCACCGGTATCCGGGTCACAGCCACAAGCGCCCCGGTGAGTCAAATTGACAAGGACTTCGACGCCCTGCTCGACGATCTTGTGCGATCGCCGACCCTGAATATCGGCAACGAAGCCGATGCCACAAGCATCGTGCTCGTTTTTGGGATCGTAGAGACCTTGTCGTGGCGGTAACCCGTACATATTCATAACAGCCTCGGCCACTGACGGGGAGGCAGCCCCTCTTGCGTGCGCGGAGACAGCTTGTCAATGATGTCGGCAACCGGCTCGGAAAGAACACCGAGCCGTCATACAAGAGAGGTAGAGATTCTCTACACTCAGGAGGTTTTAGCAGGATAGCATTTTAGGACTATAATTGCAAGTAAAGATGTTACGCTAACTGTATTGTATTTGCTAATACTACTAGATGCAGAATGTGGTAGTAATACAGTTTATTTTCAATCAGATAGCATTGATTCTTGAGGATGGAAACGGAATCATGGAGTAAATACTTTCTAGTATTAGGAAGTATGATGGTGGGCCGGGTTCGTGGCCACGCGCGCCTCTGGGAGAATCGCCAGCGGTCCCGAAGAGACAGCCGCTATGTCGTTTCGCTTGTATAGTTTGGACCGTGTGCAGCCCTGGGAGATGTCAAGAATTTGGCCAGCACAAGTCCCGCGATCACCCAGACGATGTGGTCTATAACGTCTCTCCAGCCAGAGACACCGTCGGCGAGCGAATCTCCTGGCATGTATTCTGTAGGGGACCAGACGATCCGCAGGTGGCCGCTCGGCGGCCCTTACTCGACGCCATGGAGCGCACCACGTGAAGACTTTCTCAGCCACGATATTTTTGACCACCATGTTTTCAGGCCCCGTATTTTCAGTCACGCTCTTGCTGCTGGGCGCGGCTTGCCAGGCGCCGGACACCGGCCATGGTTCGCCGGTTACGGTTGTCGAGCAAGAGGAGGGGTTTCTTGTCAAGGAAGGCGAGGCGGATGTATTGTTCTATCAACTGACGCCAAAATCAGCGGATGGAGAGTACGAACGAAACAACTATATCCACCCGCTCTATGACCTGGACGGAGAAGTCATCACCGAAGACTTTCCTCCGGATCACCTTCACCAGCGCGGCATTTTCTGGGCCTGGCATCAGGTCTTCGCTGGCGATGAGCGCCTTGGCGATCAGTGGGGACTTGAGGATTCCGAATGGGCCGTAGAGAGCCGCGAGATCCTGGAAAGCGGCGCGGATTCGGCGGCGGTCCAAGTGAAGTTCTTCTGGCAGTCTCCCCGCTGGCTCGACGACGAGGGCAAGAAGAAGCCCTTTGTGGAAGAGACAACGACGGTGCGCGTCCATCGGGCGGAATCGGACATGAGAAAGGTCGATTTCGAGATTAGCCTGCTGGCGCTGGAGGACGACGTGCGCATTGGCGGTTCCGAAGACGAAAAAGGCTACGGGGGGTTCTCCGCGCGCATTCGGCTGCCCGAAGGCGTTCGTTTCTTGGGCAGCGCTGGAGCCCTGACGCCGGAAACCAATCAGATCGACGCCGGCCGCTGGGTTGACATCGTTGTCCGGTTCGGTTCCTCCGGGGGCGAGAGCGGATTGGCGATCCTCACCCACCCGACTCTGCCCGGCTTCCCTCAGCCGTGGATCCTCCGTACGAGCGGCAGCATGCAGAACCCGGTCTATCCCGGACGCGAGCCCGCGCTATTGCCCAGAGACAAGGCGCTTACGCTGCGCTATCGCCTCGTCGTGCACCGCGACGCTCTCAGTCGGGCACGGCTCGATCAGCTGCAGTCCGAGTATGAGAGAGAGGTCGTTGCGGCACCGCAGGGGTCGCTGGCTTCACCGTAATTTCCGGGCCCCGTCCACCCCGGCCGCCCTCTCTCGCAAGGTTGCACTTTCCTGATTGAACTTTCCTGACTGAACTTTTCTGGTTGGGTTCCGTATCCCTATGACATAAGCGGTTGTCCGCTGGATCGCTGGAGATACCCAATTCCGGTGACCCCGCCCGGCCGCCTCCAAAGCCAATAGATAGAGAGGATGCAAGATGAAAACTCGAAAAGCTGGAATCTGGCTGGCAGCCGTCGCTCTGCTCGTCTGCGGATCGGTCGTCTGGGCTCAGAGCGCTACGCCCTGGATTCACGTTGAAGTAAGCGGGAAGGGAGAGAATGCGACCAACGTCAAGGTGAATCTGCCGCTGTCGCTTGTCGAAGTGGCAATGGACATCGTGCCCGACAAGATCCTCGAAAAAGGCCGGCTAAAGATGGAGAATCACGGCGTTTCGGTGGCCGACCTGCGCCGTCTGTGGGTGGAGTTTCGAGACGCCGGTGACGCCGAGCTTGTGAGGGTCGATGATCCCAAGAAAGATCAGCATGTGCGAATTGTCCGTGAAGCCGGCATCATCCTGATTAGCGTCCAGAAGCTGTCTGGCAAACAGCAGAAAGTTCGGATCGAGATACCCATCGCGGTGGTCGACGCCCTGCTTGAAGGCGATGGCGAGAATCTCAACATCGCGGCCGCTGTCCGCCAGCTTCGCGGCGAAAGCGAGGACATCGTCAGGATCGAAGACGGCGACAAGCTCGTGCGTATCTGGATCGACCACGCGCGCACGGGGTAGCAAGGACCGCTGCTTGTTGTTGCCGGAGCCGGGGCGATTCGCGGTCCCGGCGCCGCTAGGGCGTGGCTACGATGTTCTTGACCACGTCGAGATAGAGGTTGCGCACCGACGAGATCTGAAATCCGGCCTCGGCCACATTCGCCACCGTGTCGCGAGTGATGTCGGGCCCGAGACGGCGGCTGACGGGATTCATCATGTGAAGGATTGCATTGAAAGGAAACCAGCGGCTGCCGGTGTGTTCAAACATTCGCAACTCGCCGCCGGGTTTGAGCACACGGCGAAGCTCCCGCAATCCCTGGACCGGGTCGGGCACCGAACAGAATGTGCAGGAAGTGTAGATCTGGTCGAAGAAATCATCGGCGAAGGCAAGCTGCTGTGCGTCCATCTCGAGAAGCTCGATGCGCCCAGAATATGCCTCGGCCCGCGGGCGGGCGGTTGCGAGCATCTTCGGACTGAAGTCGATTCCGGTGATGTGCTGTCCTTCGGGGAAAAACTGAATGTCGAGTCCGGTTCCCACGGCAAGAAACAGAATTTTGCCCCGCATCGGGGCGTAGAAGGACCGCTTGAACGGTCCCCAGCGCCGCTCCGGTCCTCGGGAGCTGAAAAAATCGTATCCTCTGGCCGCGCCGTCCCACTTTTCACTCGCGCGCCTGCTCATTGGCTGACCTCGCTGGGATTTGCCTCCCTGGTCAGCAAGGCATTCATGAGGTAGGTAAATACGACGACCGCCAGACCGGCCAGCGCCCCGGTGGCGAGCCCATCCCGCCATGGGACAAGTCCTTGCGACGCCACCATCGCGACGAGCATTCCGCTCGACATACCGCTCAGCATCATGGGCAGCATCGTTTCAAAAGCGCCGAGCAAAAGACTGCTGGCGAGCTGGACCGGGGTCGCGATCAGCATCCCCAAGAACATTCCGGCCAGCATCGCGGCGAGAGAAGGCCAGGTTTCGGGAATCACGAGGGCGCAGCAAACTCCCACCAGCGCGCCGAGAGCGCTGTTCGCGATCAGATCGCCAACGACAAAGTACGGGCGCGTTTCTATTTTCGTCATCCGCGCATCGGCCTCTTTCGCCAGCGGCCCCCTGGAAACTTCGGCGGCCCAGTAGCGCTGGTGCTGGACAGTGGTGCCGGACAGGGGGTTGCTGGACAGTGTAACTTATCATCTCCTTGTGGCGGGTGACAAGCGAATCGAAGCGGCCCGGCCTCGCCGCCATCGATTGCGAGCCCGATGTCCAAGATGCGGCGCGGCCGGTAGTGGCAGGCGAGTGGTGCAATAGGATCGCTCCGAAGGGTGCTCGCTGGTGGTATTGCACCAACGACCGATTCTGGAGCGATTCAGATAACCTATTGATAACGAATAGCTTTCATCGTTCCGCCGGTCACGCGCGGCCGAATGGCACGCCTATTGCTCTACAGGCAGGTATGACCACCGAACGCACAGGACGGGCTCTGCGATCGGCGTTCTCTTTGCTGATCGCACTGGCGGCGTTTTTGACGGTCTCTCCGGCCTGGTCCGCCGAGGTCCCGCGCCCCTATATCGTGATGCTTCAAGAAAAGTCGGTGGGCCAGCTCTTGCCTCGACAGCTCCGTGTTGCACGCCGCCGGGTCCGGCTCGCAAACGTCTCCTTGGTAGAGTTGACGCAACAGGTGGTCTCGGCTCAGAAGCCGGCAAAGATTGCTATCGAGGCCGAAGGCGTTGAGATCACCGGCTCGGTCTCTCATACGATCAACGCCATTTTCGTTCGCGCGACTCGAGACCAGGCGCGGCGGCTGCGGCAGCTCGCCGGAGTAACCGCCGTGGTGCGCACTCCGAAATTCAAGCTCATGCTCAACGAAGCCGCCGGTCTTATTCAAGCCCCCGCCGCCTGGGAAACGCTGGGAGGAGCATCCAGCGCCGGCGCGGGGATCAAGATCGGCATCATCGATACCGGGATCGATCGCGATCATCCGGCATTCGCGGACGAATCGCTCGCGCCGCCAGCGGGCTTCCCCAAGGCGCGCCCCGAGGATCTGGCCTTCACCAGCAACAAGATCATCGTCGCGCGCAGTTACGTGGCGATACTCAGTTCCGCGCTGCCGGAGTTCTCGCGGCCCGATGACTTCTCGCCACGCGATCGCATTGGCCACGGAACCGCCGTCGCCATGATCGCCGCCGGAGGCAGCGTGACGTCGCCGCTGGGCACGCTAAGGGGCATCGCGCCCCAGGCGTATTTGGGAAATTACAAGATTTTCGGTTCCGCCGACATCAACGACTTCAGCAGCGGCGACGCGGTGATCACGGCCATCGACGACGCGGTACTCGACGGCATGGACATTATCAGCATCAGCTTCGGCGCGGTGGCGCAGTATCCGTTTGACGAGCAGGGAGAAGGGTGTTTCGCCGAGGCGGATATCCTTTGCGACCCGGTGGCCATGGCGGCCCAGAGCGCGATGGAAGAATGGGGCGTGGTGGTGGTCGCCGCGGCGGGCAACGCCGGCGCGCTGGGCGAGCAGCGCTTCCCGGCGCTGAACTCTATTGCGACACCGGGCTCGGCAGCCGCGGTGATCACGGTCGGAGCCAGCGTCAACTCCCGGCAACTGGTCCAAAGCATCGGTTTCGGCGGTGAAACATTCACGGCTCTCTCGGGCGGAGGACCGAAGCTGGGGGCGCCACTGACGCTTCATGCCGCTGACGGCGCCTCGCTGGGAAACCAACTTGGGTGCGGCCCGTTTCCGGCGGGTTTGCTGGCGAATCTGATTGTGCTGGTCGATCGCGGCGGTTGCTCGTTTGAAAGCAAGGTGGACTTCGCCGCGCGGGCAGGCGCGCGGGGCGTCGTCGTGAGAAATCTCGACGGCGAAGAGAGTCCTTTCGTCATGTCCGATCTGGAAACGACCGACATACCGGCGTTCATGATCGGCTCGGGTGACGGAATCGAACTGCGCAATGGTCTGGCGGGTGATCCCGGCATTGAGGTGACACTAGACCCGGCACTGTCGGCTCGGCCGGTGGAGCCGGACCAAGTTGCTCCGTTTAGTTCGCGAGGCCCAAGTCCGGGCAATGGCATCAAGCCGGAACTGGTCGCGCCGGGCACGTTCATCTACTCCGGGGCGCAGAGGTTCGACCCGAACGGCGACACGCACGATCCCAGCGGATTCTCGCGAGTGGATGGCACGAGCTTCGCCGCCCCGATGGTAGCCGGAGCGGCGGCTCTGGTGTTGCAGCGGAATCCAGAGTTTCTGGCCATTGATGTGAAGTCGGCTCTGGTCAACACGGCCTCGACCACGATCTTCGAAAACGGCGAGCTGGCCCGGCTGAGTTCGGTGGGCGCGGGACTGCTTGATGTGAGAGCCGCGCTCGATCCGGTCGCCACGGCGGCTCCGGCGACGATTAGCTTCGGTGCGGTCGGCTTCGGTGCTGGGGGCGGGACAACGTTTCCGGTTGAGAGGGCGATCCAAATCTACAACCCGGATTCGGTGGCTCACACGTTCTTTGTCAGTGTTTTGCCCCGCGATGAGAACCCGAGCGCCGAGGTCCTGGTCGACGGGGATGCGGAACTCGAGATCGAACTGGGCGGCGGGGAGTTCATTGACTTGCCGGTCCGGCTCGAGGGGTCGGCCCCGGCGGCGGGCAGCTATGAGGGATTCATTCAGGTTGCGCGCGACACCGGCGGACTGGAGTTGCTGATCCCGTTCTACTATGTTGTGGGCGACGGCGTGCCGTTCAACTCCTTCGTGATTTCGGGGACTGGCGTCGTGGGCACGGCCGGGGAACCTCATCCCGAGTTGCTTATTTTTCGCGTGATTGATATTCATGGGCAGCCGGTGGCGAATCTGCCGGTGGATTTCAGCGCGACCGCCGGCGGCGGAGTGATCGTTGTCGCCGACTCGGCGACGGACCGTTTTGGCATCGCCGCGGCGGATGTGGACATGGGCCCCGAAATCGGCCCGCAGACTTTCGAAGCCGTCGCGGGCGGACTGGCGATCCCGTTCTTCAACGCCGCGCGGGCCAAGCCGGTGATCGGCGCGATCGTCGACGCGGCGAGCTTCTCGGCCGAGACCCCGGTTGCGCCCGGCTCGATCGTTTCGGTTTTTGGCGAGAATCTTGCCGAGTTTGAGGGCTCGATATCAAGCCTGCCGCTGCCCATCGCGCTGAAGCACGCGAGCGTAAGTTTTGACTTCCCCGAGCAGAACATCAGCGTTCCGGGACGCTTCTATTACGCCGACGACCGGCAGGCGAATCTGCAAATTCCGTGGGAGCTGGCCGGCCTCAACTTCGTGTTCGTGAAGATGCGTATCGAAGACTCGGCGAGCGAAGTCTTCCGGCTGGATCTCGCCCGCGAGGCTCCGGGCATTTTCGAGTTCTCGTTCGAGGCGGTGCGGCAGGCCGTCGTGACGCATCTGGACGGCACGGTCGCGACGCCAAGCAACCCGGCCTCGCCGGGCGAGACCGTGATCGTCTACGCCACCGGGCTGGGACCCGTGACCCAGGCCCAATCCAGCGGCGAACCGCCTGCTGGCTTCGATCCGGTGTGGACGCAGAGCCCCGCCACAGTCGAGGTGGGTGGACTGCCGGCCACGGTCCAGTTCGCCGGGCTAACGCCGGGCCTGGTGGGTTTGTATCAGGTCAATATCACATTGCCCGCGGGCCTGCCGGCGGGGAATCTCACGCTCGTCATCATCATCAACGGGGTGGCGAGCAATGTTGTCGTGATTCCTGTTGGGTGAGGGCCTGCGCCAGAGCCGACGCGGGATACCCCGTACGCGACTTTCTTTGCCCGTGAACAACACATCACGCCAGCGCTGGCGGCTGCTTCAAGTTCCTGACTGTGGATTTCCATCCACAGCTCTGTTGTGGCATTTTCGGATACGAACTATGTCATCCGTGAAGATGCTCTAGCCCGCATTTCTCATCGCGGGGTTGGCAGAAGGCCGCCTTTTGTGGCATAAACATAATCACTACAAGATGTTTGAGCCAACAAGAAAGCGACCCCTGCCATGACAGAGTGTACCCAAACCAGCTTCACCTTCGCCAACCATGCTCGCCGCCAGGTGGTGGCCCGTTTCGATGGCGGCACGATCACCTCCGACGGCGGCTCCGTGCTGTTGCGCCAGATCGAGCAGCGCAGCGGCATCGTGCGGTAGTTCGCCGCCTGCTTCCGCGATCATCGGCAACCGGCGCAGGTCGAACACAGCGTGCGCGAACTGGTCGCCCAGCGCGTCTACGGGCTGGCGCTCGGTTATGAGGATCTCAACGATCACGATCAGCTGCGCGCCGACCCGCTGCTGGCCCTGCTCAGCGGCAAACAAGACCTCGCAGGCGCCCAGCGGCGGCGCCCCCAAGACCGCGGCAACCCCGGCGCCGGCAAGAGCACTCTCAACCGTCTGGAGTTGACCGCGGCCGAAGGCGGCGCGTCCAGCCGTTACAAAAAGATCGCTCTCGACACCGCCGCGGCCGACCGTCTGCTGACCGAGCTTTACATCCAATCCCAGCCCCGCCAGCCCAAGCGCATCGTGCTCGATCTCGACGCCACCGACGACCCGCTGCACGGCAACCAGGAAGGACGCTTTTTCCACGGCTACTACCGGCACTATTGCTACCTGCCGCTCTACATTTTCGCGGGGGACCAGTTGCTGTGCGCGCGCTTGCGGTCGGCCGATCTCGACGCCGCGGCCGGGGCGCTGGAAGAAGTCCGGCGCATCGTCGAACAACTGCGGCGGGTGTGGCCCGAAGTTGCGATCATGCTGCGGGCCGACAGCGGTTTTTGCCGCGACCAGATCATGAGCTGGTGCGAGAACAACGGTGTGGATTACGTGTTCGGGCTGGCGAAGAACGGCCGTTTACAGCGCCGGATCAAGAGACGGATACAGCTGGCGCGGCGGCGTTTCGCCAAGACGGGTAAGGCGGCGCGGGCGTTCGGGGATTTCCGCTACCGCACGCGCAAGAGTTGGGCGCGGCGGCGGCGCGTGGTGGCCAAGGCCGAGTATCTGGCGAAGGGCGAAAACCCGCGCTTCGTGGTGACGTCGTTGACGCCGAAGCAAGCGGCGGCGCAAGAAGTATACGAGACGATCTACTGTGCCCGCGGGGAGATGGAGAACCGCATCAAGGAGCAGCAGCTGGGGGTGTTCGCCGACCGCACCTCGACGGCCTCCTTCCGCTCGAATCAGATCCGCTTATATCTTTCATCGATCGGATACTGTGTTATGGAAGGGCTGCGTCGGCTGGGGCTGGCGGGGACAAAGATGGCGCGGGCGCAATGCACGACGATCCGGCTGCGGTTGTTCAAGATCGGAGCGCGCATCCGGATCACGGCACGCAAGATATGGATTTCACTGGCGAGCGGATACACCTGGGCGGAGATATTTGAACAAGTGTATGAGAATCTCGAGCGGGGGGAGCCGCAAAGCATCTGAAAACGGCGTAGCGAGTTCAAGCATCACTTGAAGCACACAGGGTACGAGAGGGCCGGCCATTGAGGTTTGCCCAAAAACAGATCAAAAACGATCCGGCCAGGGTCGCGGACGGCAAGCAGGGCCGTTTCCGTCTCACGGTGACCCCGGCCAGAGACGATGCCGCCCAAAACCCATGAAATCTCATCGCGCGCGCCCCGCCAACCCCGTTTCCGGGAATCGGTGAGAAATGCGCTGCTAGCCCCAATACTCTTCACTTAATAGATAAAGTGTGGCAAACTGTTCTAGAAGAACAGGAGGCCCAGGATGGCTCGAACCTTAGGAGTGCTGCCACCCGGCAGTCGTATTACCGACTTTATCAGCTTGGGGGTGATCGCGCGATGGTTTCCGCGCCCGGCCGTCGATCGCGTCTTGCGCCAGAGCGGCAAGACTTCTCGCCGGCAGCGCGACCTGCCGGCGCACGTGGTCGTCTATTACGTGATCGCGCTGGCGCTGTATATGCAGTCGTCCTACCGCGAGGTGCTGCGTTGCTTGCTGGAAGGTTTGGACTGGCTCTCGGAAGTGGGGGCGCCGCCGAGATTGGTGGGGGATGCGGGGATCTCGCAGGCTCGCTCGCGGCTCGGCGCCGAACCGCTCGAGAAGCTGCACGACGAGCTGGTGCGGCCCTTGGCGACAAAGAAGACACGCGGGTCCTTTTATCGAAACTGGCGGCTGGTGTCGCTCGACGGCTCGACGCTCGATGTCGCCGATCAGGCCGCCAACCGGGAGGCGTTCGGGTATCCGGGCGCCTCCCGAGGGGGGAGCGCGTTTCCTCAGTTGCGTTTCGTCTCGTTGCTGGAAAACGGCACGCATGTGCTCTTTGGCAGCCGCATGGGTCCGTATGCAACGGGCGAGATCACGCTTACCAAGGAGGTGTTGCCGGCTCTGGAAAAGGACATGCTTTGCTTGGCCGGCCGCAACTTTCTCGGCTACCAGCTCTGGCGGCAAGCCAGCGAAACGGGGGCCCAGATGCTGTGGAGGGCCAAGAAACATTTGCGTTTGGAAGTGGCCGAGCGCTTCGCCGACGGCTCCTACCGCGGTGCGCTGTACGCCTCGGAAAGGGACCGGCGCCAAGGGCGCTCGCCGATCGAGGTGCGCGTCATCGAATATGTTCTGGAAGGCATCGAAGGGGCCGAGGAGTTCTATCGCCTGGTGACGACGATCCTGGATCCGCGGGAGGCGCCGGCCCAAGAACTGGCGGCGCTGTATGGCGAGCGCTGGAAAATCGAAAGCGCCCTGGACGAGCTTAAGACGCATTTGCGCGGGGCGCGCATCGTGCTGCGCAGCAAGACGCCGGAGCTGGTGCGGCAGGAGTTTTACGGGCTATTGATGGCGCATTTCGCCATTCGCGGGTTGATGCACGAAGCGGCCCTGCGCGTCGACCGGGACCCCGACCGGCTCTCGTATCTGCATGCGGTGCGGGTGGTACGGCGCAAGATGACCCAAGCGGTCGCTATGCCCCCCTCGGGACAAAAGCGCGTTTCATGAGGCGGTATTGAGCGAGTTGCTTGACGAACGCGTGAAATCGAGCCGCGGCATGCGGCGGCCACGCGGGGTCAAGCGCAAGATGAGCAGCTACAAGATGCGGCCCCGCGGCCCACTGCCCCGAGGCCGCATCGGCTTCTCCAGATGCATTAGGATAATACACTAAGTGAAGAGTATTGGGGCTAGCCCGCATTTCTCACCACCTGACGACCGAAGCACATGATAGGCCCGCCAATCCTTCGTTGCGCTTGCTCGCCGTGCTCAACGCAGGGTCAAGTACGCCTGCGCTCGTCAAGCGGCGCGCGCCTCGTACTGACAGACCTCTCACGCACTTCGCTTCGCCACATGGTGAGACAAGCGGGCTAGTCGTAAAACCCCACAAGCTGCCAGCAGTGCGATGGCAACTTACAAGAGAGACGATAGAGCCCGTTGGGCAACTCGATATCCCACTCCTGGAAGTCCCACGCATCTTCGGACCACCAGTTCCCGTTCGTACGCCAAGGCCCGGCGCACTTGCCGATCCGCCCGCTGGCCACGCGGCTGGCAATGGATACCGGTTGTGCGCTTTCTTCGCGAACCGCCGCTTTAACCGGCGACCGGAAACAGCGCAGCCCCAGCACGGGAGCAGGGGATGTTTTCTTGATCAAACTCTCGGGCTCGAAGGGGGTCATGGAAAAGGTGCGCGGGTGGTTTGTGTCGCACACCGCGGGCGCGCCTATATTCTGTGAACCAGCCAGAGCTTGCAGCCGGGCCAGCGTGATGGCTAAATTCTCCGGGCTAGGCCGGGCAGAGACGAAAAGGTTACGTTGCGCGACTCGCCGGGGCACGGGCTTCACGGCCAGTTGGATGCCCTCTACGGCATCGCCGGGCGGATGGGCGGCGAGTTCGAGACCGATGAGCCTTAGTAAAGTTTCGGCGCTGGTGAGCGGGTACGAGAGAGAAATTGTGCGCTCAAAACGTGAGCCGCCAGCCAGCCGCAGCAAGACGCAAACCGCCGCCGCCGCTGAGTGATAACGCCGAAGCTTCTCGCAGAGCGCTCGCAGCAACTCCCCCATGGGAAATGCCAGGGACTCGAGTTCGGAGATTTGCCAGTCGAAGTCCAAGCTTTCTTCAAAGCAGGGCGGCGCTTGCCAGGCTTCAAAGACCGTATCATCTTCACCGCGCGCGAGCTTTGCTAAGCGTGCTCCCCGTTTACCGAAACGAGCTGCCAGGGAGTTTTTCGGAAGACGGGCGAATTCCCCGATCGTATGAATTCCCCAACCCGCTAAGGTCTTCCGTTCTGGATCGGCGAGGGGAAGCAGACTCGCCGGAAGACTGTGCAGAAACCCCGCGGCCTCATGGGGGAAAACATGCGTTATGCCTTGCTCTGCCTGGGCGGCGCAAGTCGCCACGAAGCGGCTCTGCGAGACAGCAACATTCGCCACTAAGCCCAGTTGCTCTGCTCGGTCAGCCAGAATGCTGGCGGCCCCATGGGGGTCGGGCAAACCCGTCAAATCCAGAGTCAGAAAACCCAACCCGCTGTTCTCAACACGGGGAGACACCGTAAGCGCTCTGCCCAAAAGCTCTCTCTGCGTTTGCTCTTCGGCCTGCTCATCCCGCGGGTAAACCAGCAATTTCCGTTGGCTACTTCTCGCCATTTCGGAAACGGCGAACCGTCCCCGGGCCTGCGCTAGCGGCATGCCGTCTTGGATGCCCGCCGATCGCGCCGGAGCATTCGCCGCATCGACGAATACGTTCGGAATAGCTCCTCTGAAAACCAGCGCGGGAGGCGCTAGATGGCGCCCCCGATAACGCAACTTGACCGCCACGGGGAAGTCGGGAACCCAGAGACAGGCGTAGAGCTTCTTCATCGGCGGATCTCCAAGGGACAGGAGATGTCCTGCCGTCCACGAGCCCGCCGCCGCTGATGAAGAACCGTTGCCTGAACAGAAACGCCGGCAAGATGCAGCGACACACCAGATTGTCCGCGCCAGCGTGTTTTCTCACGCCGTAACGACAGAGTTTGCGCGGCCACGCTTCCCGCGACATGTTCGGCGGCAAGCACGAAAACCGCGGCAGGGCCGCGCGCAATCGTTTGGCGCAAACCGAACCAGGGAGAGCGCTGCAGCTCTCGCAATTGTTGCAACGGTAAGCCGATCAGATCCAGCACGATCAATCCGAAACCGCCAGCCGCCGCTACGAGATTGGTCGCTTTCCAAATTTGGGCGGTGTGCGCCGCATGACCGGAACGCTGGCCTGGCGAGTCGCTGTGAGAACCAGAACGCACCCATAGCAGCCGCTCTAACACGACGCCGGCTTGTTCGGCGGAGTCCGGGTTCAGGCTGCCGGAGGCATCAATATAGGCCGCCAGTTCGCCGCGCGAGGTAGCCTGGGCAAGAAGTGAGAGCGACAGACTGGTGCAACCTGATGAAACCGCTCCAAGACACTCGCTGATTTCGCCTCGCGGGAATCCACCGCCGAGCTGTTCATCAAGTGCGGCAAAACCGGTAGGCAAAGGAGAGTCACACTGCGGCTCAAAGTCCGTCAGTGTCTCGGCAAACCCCTTTTGATCGAGCAGGGATCGCAGCTCGCCCATTGTTCCGATCGTTCTCAAACACGTCTCCGTTATTCGCTTTTTGTTCGCCTACGGATTGTAGCACATGGAGACGTATTGCGAGGGTCAGGGCAGGCCGGTATCAGCCGACAGAGATGCCCTGCAATCGGAACTCTGGCGGGGCGGGGCGGGGAAGAGCTACGGATCGATCTGAAACCGAAGGGAGCGGGTTTCGCGCAAGATCCTCTCTTCGACCCGCCCGAAGACATCAACCTCGAAGGGACGGTCGAGGGAGTTTCCGGCTAAATCCTCGAGCGCGGTTCCGGCTTCCAAATAGTAAGAACCCGCCCGCCACGGCTGCCGGGGCGTGAAGGTCCAGCGGGTTTCGTTGCGATCGACGGTAATGAAACCTTCCAGCCGGATTCGGGCCGCCGTCACGACTTGGATCAGGCGCCGCTGAAGCGCGTGGTCGAGCGATTCTCGAAATTCGACGACCAGCGAATCGAGCGTGCCGCTCTTTGGCGGCAACACCTTCCAGTTCTCGATGTTCGGCGGTTCGTGATCAGCCGGTCCGGCCTGGAAGGACTTCTCAAAGTCTTCCCGCATCGGACGCCCCTCGGCATCGGGCCAGCCCTGATCGATCACCAGGCGATAGCGGCCGCCTTGCCGCATCGCAAGTCCCATCGCTTCATGGGGGACCAAGCCACGCTTGATTCTCCCGGGGTCGAATAGGATGGTAAGACGCTTCCCTTCGGCGTCCCAAAGTTCCTGCTCAAGTTCGAGGAAGGCCATCTCCACGGGCTTGCCGGAACCGTCGAGCAGGCGAGTGCGGCGGTACACCTCTCCGCGGCTCATCGGAGCCGAAAAGTGCAGATAGAATTTAAGCAGGTTTTCCGGAAGAAGGCCGGCCGACGGGTAGACGGCGCGAACATGGGTCATGGGCTCAATATGCTCTGTGGGGAGGTCGAAGAAACGAACCAGCGGCTGCCCGTCTCCAGACTTGCCGAGGACCGCCCGGTAGCGAAGTCCAGGCTGGAGCGGGAAGCGCGGCCGGAAAACCAGCACTCCGCCTTCGGCGTGATAGGAGCCGAGAAGCGGGGGGAGTTCCGAGGCCTTCGATGCCGCCGTCCGTCCGTTATCGACATAGACGCGAAATTGCTCACGCCATCTCTCCACCCAAGACGCCGCCGAGCCTTGCCGCGCCGGCAGACCGGTGACTCTGAAGTGCAATCCGCTGGTTTCGTCCAGGACGACCTCGGCGCGAGCCGCAGGAAGCGGACGCGCGGCTTCGGGCCGCGGGAAGGCGAGCATCCACGAAAGCGCCGCCCACAGGACGGCCCGTCTTGAGAAGAAGCCGATTCGCTGCATACTGGACACACTACACGCCGCCGATATTCTGATCGCCGCCGGGCAGCGCCGCCATCCCGGGGCGGCATCCCGCTCGTGCCACGAACAGCTATGGCAAGGCGATGGTTTTCAGATCGAGCGAGCCGCTTTCGGCTTGCACCAGAATCATGGCGTGATCGTCGTCGATTTTGTCAAGCTGCTGCACGCCTTTCAGTTCGGCGATCGTCTCGTAGGGAAGGCCGGTGACATCCGTCTTCTCGGTGATGCCGCCGAAGGTATGGATCTTCTCGGTCGACATCTTCATCACGCCGCGGCTGCTGTTGTTCATCAGAATGAAATCGGTGTCATCCTTCCTGTAAACGATCATGTCGAGCGGACGGTTGCGATTCCCGAGTTCGGCGATGGTCGTGCCGACGACCTTGGCGCCGGGCTTCAATGCCGAGACGGGAAACTTGACCAGCGGGGTGCAGGTATAGGCCGCCAGCAAGTGCGCCTCTTTCTGAATCTCATAGGGCACGAAGGTACGGATGGGCGCATGGGTCTCGAAGCGGCCGTGCGCGCCGTGGAAGATCTCGACCCCGGCGCCCTTGTCCGCGCTGGAGAAGGGGTAGGGGATGGAACGCAAGGTGGACGCAAACTCCTCGTTCGAGAGACCCGCGACGAAGACCTTCCCGTCGACATAGGCCAAATCGGTGATGGCCTGCAGGCGGAGATTGCGTCCGCGGCGGTCGGTGGCGTCGTCGTCGGGCGCGTTCGGCAGCAAGACTTTGGAATGCTTCACATTGTCGAGCTCGAATTCGGAAATCTTGCCCGCGCCGTCCACACGGAGAATGACCGGAATGGCGTCGGGACCTCGTCCCCTGGAGACGGAGAGATAGGTCTTCTTCGAGACCGGATGAACCGCCAGATCGTTGATCAGAATCTGATCCGCGGCGACGCCGAGCATGGCCGCCACCTTCTCGTTAATGGAGGTGATCTCGACCTTGCCTCCCGAGGACGCAGGCGAGCTGTCTCCGGTATCGAGAGCGAATATCGCCGCGCCGGCCGAGTCGCCGACGAACAAGATGCCGTCCGGCCCGAAGGCCAAAACACCGGCGGATTTCAGATCCGCCTTGCCGGCCTGGAGACCCGAGCCCGCCTTGGCCGCGATGCCCAAGGTGACGAAGAGCGCGGCAATCAAGGCCGCGCCCGAGATCGTTCGCACGTTCCGTAATGTCACTGTTGTCCTCCTGCTGACCGAATGGATCGAATTACGACGCCTCTCAACATCGCAATTTGTGGAGCCGGAGTCAAGAGGGTTTCTGAGCGATGAGCGGCGCGGCACCGACCGCTTCCCCGCATCACCATTCGAGCCGGTCTCCATCGATCAAGACCAAGCCGCAGATCGCAGCGCGATCATAGCGGATGGAAATCAGGCGATTTCGAAACCGGCGGCGAACCTTGAGCTTAGGCGGCACGGCCCCAGCCGGCACGGCCCCGGCCTTGCGGAGCAACCCTCTGAGAGTTGTGCCGAGGGGCAAGTAGTACATCTTGCCATTCGCGTTCACACCAACCTCCGCGTTGATCGAGACACCCCGCGAAATCACAATACAAGCGAAGTCCCCGTCCCGGTGATCGTCCCGGCGCACGTCGCACGATTGTTCCAGGTTCACCAGGGCTTCTCCCAGAGCCGCGGGACTCGATGCGGCGATTAGACCTTGATCGCGATCGTTCGCCGAAACGCGCTGATGGAACACCAGACGGAGCATCGAAAAACCTTCCGGAACATCCACGCGAGCAAGTTCTGGTGCACGCAGCGCGCGGCTCCGCCCTTCGATCATGGACTCTCCCGCCACAAACCGGAGATAGACGCCGTCGTCTTTGGCGCGACGTTCGACAACGTAGTATGCCTTCTCCCAACCGGTCGCATTGGATTCAACCGTTAGTGTGCGGGTCGCTGGATCGTCCGAAACGACTTTCGTCGAGAGGCTCTCGCCGGCAGAAACCGCCGGCGCTACTACCCTGATGTGCATGCCAGGCCGAAGATCTATATAGCCCTTCTGAACGTACCGCCCGTAGACACGACGATGGGCTTGCCGCGAAGAGACCGGTTCCTGCTTACGGATCGGAGAGATAAGAAGGTCACCGCGCCCCTTCACCAGCAGTTGATAGTTGCGAACACCACAACCAGAGAGCAGGAGCAAGAGAACTCCCGCACCCAAGACTTTGCCGATCGCCTCAGGCCTGGACGCCGCATTCGGTCTCATCCTCCGCCCCTCACCCGCCGACAAACCAGCGTCCACACTCCAAGCCACGCCCTCTCGCATCGGCATTAAGACGCTCAGCACCCTGAACGGTTACCTCATATTCTGTGAATGTCGCCAAGACATGCTTACGCATCGGAACCGCAGGATGTTTCAGTCGATATTGGCCCGCCAGAAGATGCTCGATCAACTGCTGGGGAGGGTCTTTGTCCGGTTATGCCCGGTTTTTGGGGGTTTTTTGATTTTTTTTGATTTTTGGAGGCGTGGACGCAGTGATGGTTTTTGGGCGATGGAGGGATGGGGTGGGTGAGGTGATGGTTCTTGGGCGATGGAGCGGCGGCGGGCTAGGTGGCAGCTCGCCCCGCGTCTTGCGTGGTTGGTTGCTTCGTTGCTAGTGTCGCATTCTTTTTTTCAAAAGAAGTGAGAGACGCCTCTCGTTCCGACTATGTGATCCCGGCGAGCCGCCCCAGCCGGAAGTTGCAGGCGGTTCCGGGCGAAGGGTTCTCTGGCGCGGTCACGTCGCGCGGTTATCCCGCGCGGCGATGGTGCACGACCGCGCTCGTAGCCCTTCGCGGTGGATGTTCACATTAGAGAGCCGTCCGAAGACTCGCCTTTGCGGTCACCCTCTCCTCTGTGATTCGAGGAGGTGATGAACCGCGGAGCGAGCTTTCTGTCCTGGCTAGGAAACGGTCGGGGGATCGCGGTGATCTATCCTTTCCGGTCGTTACGGGTATAGGCTAGCATGGGGTGTCAAGTGTTTTGGGGTGTTTTTGGGGTATGTTGTTGATTTGGCGGGCCAAAAATCTCGTGACAGGGGGGTGGGGGATTTGGGGGGTGGTGCGGTGGATTCCAGCGGTGGATTCCGCGGCCCGATGAGCGGTATTTGTGGTGAAGGGGTGTGTGCCGCCCCTGCCGGGGCTGACTGTTTTCGGCCTGTGGTCCTGGGGCTCACGCCCCAGGCTGTTCGATGTGTCGCTCCTACGGAGCTTGGCGGGTGCGGGAGATTGGGGGATCAATCGCTCGGCGGGCCAGGAAAAGCGGCGGGTCTCTTCGAGCTCCGCGCCGCGGTTGCTTTTCGATGGCCGCGGCCCTGGGGAGATCCGCGATTCGGTCAGGGGGAGGTGGCCGTAAAATGTTGATTTAGGTTGGGTTCGCAGAGATGGGTCTGTTTGGTAGTTCGATTTTGGCGGTTTGGGATGGGTTGGGTTTTTTGGGTGACGGGCGGTGGCGGGCCACCGGTGGCGGGGGCGAGTGCGTTGTCGCTGGAGGTGGGAATTGGGTTCGTTTGGTATACCCGTTTTGTGAAATTCGTTGAGTGGGGTTTCTTGGGGGAGAGGCGGCGGCGGTCGAATGGAAAACCTTCGCCTCGGGGTGGCGGGTTTTTCGTGCTCCTGCTGAATCGATGAGTGGCACTCTGTGACTCACTGCCGTTCGTGCGGCGAGAGTTAGGGTGCCCTCCGAACTTCTCGAGCTTCCTCGAACTCCTGCGATCCGCAAGCGACAAAAAATTGTGGACAACGAGGATCTTTCCCCAGCGCCCGATTCCTGGTACACTTCACCTCACTAGTTCCGTTTGAGGCGCCAATTTGTGACCTCAAACCTCCTATCGTTAACCCTCGAACTCCTCCATGGCCAAAAAACTATCCCGATCAGCCGCCGAAAACCTGCCGATCCCGGCCGGGATGATCGAGCGGCGGATTTTTCTCATCCGTGGCCACAAGGTCATGCTCGATTCCGGCCTGGCCGAGCTCTATGATGTGCCCACCAAGGCTCTGAACCAAGCCGTTCGCCGGAATCTCGATCGCTTCCCGGAGGACTTCATGTTCCGCCTCGACCGGGAAGAGGTGACAGCATGGAACCGGTCACAAATTGTGACCGGTTCCCAGAAACACCGTGACGCCCGCTATCCACCGTATGCGTTCACTGAGCAAGGCGTGGCGATGCTCTCCAGCGTCCTGCGCAGTAAACGAGCGGTAGCCGTCAACATCGCGATCATGCGGGCTTTCGTGCGGCTACGCGAAGTCCTCGCAACCCACAAGGACCTGGCCCGAAGGATGGCCGACCTGGAGCGAGAACAGAAAGCCCAGGGAAGCCAAATCACCGATGTTTTCAAGGCGATCCAGAAGCTCCTGGAGCCCCCGAAGGACAAACCGAGGCGGGCTATAGGGTTTCAGGCGTCGAAGAAGTAGATCAGCTTTGAAGTCACACATTGTGATTTCAAAAACCTGCCGATCCCCCTCACAAGTAACCTTCAACCGCTTCATGCCTCCACGTTGTGATCACTGCCGGCGGCCGCTCGGCCGGAAACGCATTGGCGGCAAACTCAGCTGGCGCTGTCGCTACTCCCACCACCGCAGGCGGAGTTTTGCTCCCAGCAGCAGACAGATTTGCCCCGCAATGCTGAAAACGCCCCGTCTCCTCCGAGAACAGGTGCGGCATCTGTCTTCTGTATCGCCGCTAGCTGGCGGGTACATTCGGTCCACCTCGGCCGAGAGAAGGCCTTCAGAGGCTTCTGTGGGCCTGTTTTTTGCGCCATCTTGCCCCAAAAACTGCACTACGCGCCCGAATCAGCGCCTCCGGCGCGAGCTGTCGTCTTTCGCCTAAAAATTGCGACACCGGAGGGTTCATCACTCCGGCGACTTCTTAACCCCGCCCACTGTCGGACATGTCGCGCGAGTCTAGAACACAGAAAAACCAGCCTGTTAGGGCTTGGTTTGTTCTTGAGGCGGGATTAGCTGCCGAAGCGGTGGAGACAGGTGTCTACAGATTCTGGGGGTCGGATTGGTAGCCGAAGGTCAGGGTCTCGCCTTGGTGCGGATGACTGCAAGAGGTTCTGGTTTTCTTGTACTTAAGAATCCCGGCGAGTAGGTACCATACAGCAAAAACCTTGAGTGGTAAGTAGCCATCAATGTGTCTCAGGTGGATCTGCCCGAAGGCGACGAAACCCCAGAGCAGGGTCACTGCCGCCCCCTCGGCGTCGGCGTTGGGACGGGCTAGGGCGAAGGCATGAATGGTGGCTCACAACTCTTCTCGAAAGGTTTGGCTTCACACTGCGTTGCAATACAATATGATGGGTATTTACTTGACTCAGGTGACCCCAAGATGTAGGATCTTGGGCGATGGAAGATTATCCCCGGAATTTGGCCGAGTTCGAGGCGCGTTTCGCTAGCGAGCAGGCCTGTCGGGAGTATCTGTGTCAACTCCGCTGGCCGGAGGGTTTTCGTTGTCCGCGATGCGGGCATGACAAAACCTGGGCGGTGCGCACGGTGCTGCTGCAGTGTGCAAGCTGCGGGCATCAAGCTTCGGCGACAGCAGGCACAATCTTTCAAGACACCCGCAAGCCGCTCCAGAGTTGGTTTCGAGCAATGTGGTGGCTCACCAGCCAGAAGAACGGGGCGAGTGCATTGGGATTGCAGCGGGTGTTGGGCCTGGGCAGCTACAAGACGGCCTGGACTTGGTTGCACAAGCTTCGGCGCGCTATGGTGCGGCCCGGACGTGATCGCCTCAGCGGGCGCGTTGAGGTTGACGAGACTTACTTAGGAGCCCTGGAGGAGGGCGTGCGGGGCCGCCAAACCGACGCGAAAGCGCTGATTGTAGTAGCGGCCGAGGAAGATGGCGCCGGCATCGGACGAGTTCGGATGCGCACGATTCCGAACGCCTCTGGGGACAGCTTGATGGCCTTCGTCGGCGAGTCGGTCGAACCCGGCAGCGTGGTCCACACGGACGGCTGGCTGGGATACGAGCCACTCGAAAGCGACGGCTATCGCCACGAGGTGAGCTACCTGGACGGGCAACCGGCACGAGCCTCTCAACTGCTCCCCCGCGTGCATCGCGTGGTGTCGTTACTGAAGCGTTGGATACTGGGTACGCATCAAGGAGCCGTCAGCCACGAGCATCTCGACTACTACCTCGACGAATTCACCTTCCGCTTCAACCGCCGCAAGTCCAGAAGCCGAGGCAAGCTCTTCTACCGCCTGGTTCAGCAGGCCGTCGCCGTCCAACCGGCGCCCTACAAGTCGCTGGTCGGAGGCACCGCAACACGCGCTACGGACAACCACAACATGTAGGGGCCATTTCAATTCAAAATACCTGAGTCAAGTGAATACCCATCTACAATATAAATATCCTGCATTGCATCCTAGAAGCTTTCCCCACGCCGCTGCACCACCGTATCTCAGACAATCTTTAAAAATGGGGATTATAAAGCCTACTTGACAAACCCTGCTGAATCTGAGACAATAGGAGCTATGAGAACGAAGCACAAAGCCCCTGGGAAATCTCACCGGCAAGGTGTTGATCTGTTTCAGATCATAGCATTGTTCCCCGACGATGTGATAGCCGAACGGTGGTTTGAGGAAACCCTGTGGGGAGCAGAACGCTGTTGCGGCCACTGCGGGTCCGTTGCCACCAGTCAAACCCCCAAGCGAAAGCCCATGCCCTACTGGTGCAAGGACTGCCGCAGCTACTTCAGCGTGCGAACCGGCACGGCGATTGCTCGGTCCAACATCCCGTTACGCAAGTGGGCGGTCGCCATCTACCTCTGCCTTACGAGTCTGAAGAGCGTGTCCAGCATGAAGCTACACAGGGACATCAATGTATCACAGCCCACGGCATGGTTCATGCTGCATAGGATTCGTGAAGCGTGGGCACATGAACCTGAAGACTTGTTCGATGGCCCTGCCGAAGCGGATGAGTCGTTTTTTGGAGGACGGCGGGCGAACATGCCCAAGTCCAGGCGCAAGCAACTTGAAGGTCGCGGGGTGGCCGGCAAGGTGGCTGTCGCTGGAGTCAAGGATCGAACCTCCAATCAGGTTCGCGCAAGGGTAGTCGGGAACACTGATTCCGAGACGCTGCAAGGGTTTGTACGGGACAGCGTTAAATCCGGCGCGACCCTCTACACCGACGATGCCACGGCCTATAACGGGATGAAGGACTACGACCACGAATCGGTGAAGCACTCAGTATCCGAGTACGTGCGAGGGATGGCCCACACCAACGGGATCGAATCGTTTTGGTCGATGCTGAAGCGTGCCCACAAGGGAACCTTCCACAAGCTATCACCCAAACACCTGGATCGCTACGTGCGAGAGTTCGCGGGACGCCACAACATCCGCGAGCTAGGAACGCTTGCTCAAATGCGGGATACGGTTGCCCGCCTGGTCGGTCGCAACCTTCTCTACCGTGACCTTATCCGGGACAACGGACTGCCCTCTGGATCTCGGTCGTAGGGGCCGCAACAGGGCGCGGGCCAACTTCTCGGGCGTGGCGCCCTCCAGGTCTCGTTTCGGGTCGAGCATGGCTCTCATCTACACTTCTCCTAGCCGGGGTTATGTGATAGACTCTGAGGTAAGTAGGGCGGCGACCTTTTGTAGGGAGCCGCCGCCCCGCCAGAAAGTTCCGAGGGCCGATCACCGTTTGTGTAGGCGATGCTCTCGGGGCTTTTGATGAGGGTCTGACGCCGCGGTGGACAAATGGCAAGTCGCTCGCCTAGCAAAGCTTGAGATGCCGGTTCGAATCCGGTCCGTGGCTCCAGCCCTCACTACATTTATGGTACTTGGTATATGAGATATTGACAAGTTGTTAACTCGTGCTATGAAACATGAGTATGGAATAACGAGAAGGAGGTAGGTATGGAAGAGGTATCGCGGTTACAGGAGATCAGGGCGCGACTTGAGGCCAAGGTTGAGCGCTTGTCACGGCAGTACGGGGAAGCTAAAAAGCAGCACGAATCAGTTGTGACCGCCCTGGAACTATTGGCTGATCCATCCACAAAAGGTTTCAGGGAGAGCGAAATCAGAATCGAGATCGGCGAAGTTCAAGGCAAGACCCTGAAACAGGCGTTGCTCTATGTCGCGGAAAAGTGCGGCGGGACCTTGAAGGTAACGCCTGCCAGAAAGTTTCTGATTGACGCCGATGTTGTCCGAAATGGTCAATCTGGCTCGAACAGAATCAACACTGCATTGATGGAGATGGCCGAGTTCGAGCGCATCAGACGTGGTAAGTATCGCCTTGTTGACGAGTCCAAGTCGTCTGAGAAGAAGCCCCGGTTCAACTTTCGTGATGATATTGATGAAATGGACGAGCAGTCGGAATACGAAAAAATCATGCGCAAAGAGTCCTCAACCTAGGCTACTAGGTCTCAGTATAGTAGTGTCTCGTGGCATTTGTTGTCAAGTAGGCTTTATAATCCCCTTAAAAATACCGCCTAAGGCTTTTCCTTTTGCGCCCACTTTCAGGGGGTTACTCTTTCTACCGAAGTCGCGGTAGAACACTTTGCCTTCTTGCTTGAATGCTTCTAAGATTTCTGGAACCTTTTTTATCCCTCCCAGAGCCGAGATTCCGCATGCAGAGTAGACAAGCTCATCGGAGGGCCCTAAACCGGCGGAAAACAAACCTCCCGTCAGCGCCTCAAGCCCCGGATCCACTCCCTTAACGTCTTTCCATCCCTGAAAGCACTCTTTCCATAAATCAATACAAGACTTAACACAGGCTGGTGGCCGCTTATACTCAATGCATTTCTCGACATTGCAGCGACAAACCCCGTCGCCCATCCAACAACGGCCGGTGCAAATCTTCTCTCCCTTGGAGTTATGTTCACTGCAGTGTACCGTACCCTCGCGGTCGCGTATCCTACATCCATCACCGACATAGTTTTGAGCCTTGACTGCGGGGTTCAGCAGCCCTACTAACAGGGAGAAGAGCAAGGCCCAGCGCCTTGCCGCAGGGCTCCGGCAGTGGCCGAGGATTCTGAGAGCTGAAGCCGTGCTGTAATGAGTCATAATGAGGAACCCTCCTGGTGGTTGGCGGCTCGTCGGACCGCTCAGGGCTCATTGAGCCTTCATGTACAGCCTGATTCTAGCCTCTTTTCGTCTCCTACACTCTACCATCCCCAGACGGCTGCTGGTGTCCTGTCGCCTTCCCCCCTTAATCGCGACGCTTCCACAGCCGACTCTTCCCTAAGTTCTTTATTTCCTGTACGATGCCCGTGTAAGATTGCGGCAGTTTGTCGCGATCCTTGAGGATTTACGGCAGCCGCACAACACCTCTATGCGCTACCAGTACAAACGCGAACCTCTTACCGGAGATGAAGCAACCCGCTTGGCCAACGCCTGCAACCCCCACGAAGAGAAACTCGTCGTCTGGACCCTTCTTGACACGGGACTCCGGGTCTCCGAGCTGGCCAACCTCAAACGAGCTAATCTCGACTGGCAGACTCACCGCCTGATGATCTACGGCAAGGGCGGACCTTTCGGCAGCAAATCCAAGCGCCGGGCGATTCCTTTGAGTGCCCGCATCCAGCCCCTCATCGAGGGCTACTTTGCATTACACGAAACCTTCCGCTTCAGTACCCGCGCCATCCGGCGCATGCTGAAGCGTCTTACTAACCGCGCCCGTATCAGCCGCACCGTCTCCCCTCACGTGCTGAGGCACACCTTTGCCGTCACGGCAATCCAGAAAGGGATCTCCCTGCCGGCGCTGCAGCGCCTGCTGGGCCATGACACGCTCCAGACGACTGAAATCTACCTCAACCTCTCGCCCGAGCACGTTGTCGAAGAGTTCCAGCAGAAGTGGTGACTGCTGTCATGAAGCGCCAGCCTGGGTTTTAACCGACCGCCCTTTTGGGCGGTCCTTCGTTCCCTTTTTCCTTAGGGCCCTCAGCTGGGCAGCGACCGCTGAGCATAGCTGTCGGGAAGATACCTTTCTCGCCAGCTAACGGTCCTCCTGAGGCCCTCCTCGGCGTGGCCGGAAGAACTGAAAACCGCTCGTCTCTTCTGATAAAGTAGATCTGTCTTCAATCGCCCCTTCGTGTGCGGATGTGGATGATGCTGCTGGTCGCGGCGAATCTTGTGGCCCCTCTTTTCTTTCTGGAGCGTCAGGAGGCGCAGCTCGTCGTCGTCGCGCTGGCGGCGTCGTTGGTGTTGATGACCGTCCTGACGCGACTTGCCGGATTTACGCGCCTGCTCGGCGCGGGCCATGTCTTCTGGCTTCCGTTGATCGCATGGCTGTGGAGCCGTCTCGATCAGATTCCAATGGACGACGGATTCGGGGTCTGGGTTCGGGCGCTGATTGTCCTGAATTCGGTCTCGCTCTTGATCGATGCAGTCGAAGTCATCCGTTATGCCGCCGGCGACCGTGAAGAGACGGTGGAGATCCCGGCTACTTAAATCCCAAACAACGAGTTGGAGGAAAAGAAGATGTCTCTTTACGGAATCTATGGCAGCCACAGCGTCGAAGCGTGTCCTGCCAACAATCTGGAGAACGCCAAGAAGCAGGCCCGCATTTCTCACCACCTGACGACCGAAGCACATGACAGGCCCGCCACTACTTCGTTGCGCTTGCTTGCCGTGCTCAACGTACTGTCAAGTACGCCTGCGCGCGTCAAGCGGCGCGCGCCTCGTACTGACGCGCCTCTCACGCACTTCGCTTCGCCACGTGATGAGAAAAGCGGGCTGGTATCGTTCGCGGCAAGCGACCCCGCGCCGCTTCTGGCCAAGTACCGCATCGGCAAGGTTCTCGGTCAGTACCACTCGGCCTTCGAACACACGTTCGTTTGGGTCGTGGAGGCGGAAGATCCGCATCTGATCGAAGGGTTCGCTCTCGAATCTGGGCTGGCGTCGTTCAACAACCTCAAGATCGTGCCACTCAAAACGTTGAGCGACGGGGTCATTCCCCTAGTTAAGAGAGCCCATGGCCTTTGATGCGGGCCGGGGCCGGCACAGCGGCCCCGTCGCAGGGACTTGGTGGGCGGGCGCGGGGGCGGTGGGGCTGGCTGCGGCTTGCGGGTGGATGCTGTTGTGAGGGCGTCGCTTAGCTGGTTTGTTATCTCGTGAGCTGGGTATGGGGAACCGGGGCCTCCGATTCCCCGGCTGACTCGATCATGCCCCCATTCGGCTGGATCCGCTATGCTTTTTCGGTCACCCGCAACACGTCCCTAATTTCTTGGCCTCGCCTCAGGGGTCCACTCCAGGCCGTCCCCGATCTCCGCGATCTCCCCGGCTTGCTTGAGCGGTTTGGGATGCTACGATCATGGTACAGGAGATCAATCATGTACTACGGAATTCTGGCTGGTGGGCGGGTCCACGACATGGAGTGTGATCCGAGGGAAATTGATGATAGATGCGAGGAACTCGATGGCGTACTGATAACCCAGGCTGAGACTATCGAGCTTTACCGGGAGCGAAGAGCAAAAGACCCGAACGGCAAACCGACTTGGGTCTAGCTCAAACTCAGACACTACCCTCATTTTCGACGAGCAGTTGCGCATGTGGACGTAGCTTCCGTTCGATTTGTGCTGCTTCAATCTTGAATAACGCGTCGGCGATCAAGCGCGTCCGGTACCCCCTCCGCCCAGTTCTCAATGGCGCGGATCTCGACCGGCTCGATCTCCTCGACGGGTTCGACGATCAGGAACGTTTGCCCGCCCGCACCGAGCCGTTGCGAGTAGGCAGTACGTACTCCCGAGAGTACTCGTAGCCGTACCGTTGCCTAAAGACCCACGCCGCGTCGAGTGCTCCCAGAGTGGGGGCCAGGTCAACGCGGAGTTCAGGATAGCGACGCTCCTGCTTCGCGATAAACTCCTCCCATCCAGGATCGGAACCGAGAAACCTCGGATTACGCAAGTCTAACCAGCCATTCTTCAGCTGGACTTTGAACTTGCGCCACGTCGAGTCGTCAATGACTGCCACGGCTATGCGAGGGCGATCGAATCGCCCCAGCTGCTTCGCAGCCTGATACAAACGAAAGAGAAGGTAGTTGATACCGCTATACGCGGAGCTTCCTCCCCAGGAAGGCCCGCTCGCTATGCTGTTGAGAATCCGTGTAAAGTCGCCGTCTTGGGTGCCGATGAACTTCACCTCAAAGGCCGTGACGCAGCCGGAAGGATCCCTGGCTTCTATGTCCGGACCCTGTTGAAGAGCATCGAGGGCGGTGATCGTCCAATCGTGCGCTTCGAGCCACTCTGCACACTGCAACTCGACGATTCGGCCAGTGAAGATTCTGGACTTTTGGTGGCGTTCTAAAGCATCGTCGTAGTACATCCAGCGCTCTGGCAGGTCTTTCACGTATTGGAGCCGCAAGTCGGCACGAACTTCGCTGTCCTTGATGAGATACCGATGGATTGGGTGCGTCAACTGTTTCAGGTGGCCGCGCTTCAGAGCCAGCAGCAGCATCGAGCAGTGGAATGCAGCGGCGTCCGGCTTCCCATGCCAGGCTTTGAACTTAGGCCAGACCTCGACCGGCAGTAACACAGAATGGAGGGCCGTACATTCCGACCTGATCGTATCGAGAGCAGCGAGGGCAGCGGCCGTCGTCTCGTAGCCATCGACGGGAGCAGTCATGCAGCGACATAGACTGTTGAGCATGCCCATCCTACTGCCGCAAGCGCCCAATTCTGGTTTAGGCTGGCTGCGTATCCCCCGGCCCGCCGGTCCCGGTGCTTGGCTTGGTGCCTCGGGCAGGGTTACTTCTACCGGTCTTTCAACTCATCCCACGTCTTCGGCTCCCACTCGCGGGCCAACCGTTGGGCTTCGGCGATCTGCTGAGGAGTCATCCTTGCGGCGATACGTTCACGGGCGTCGGCATATTTTTCTTGATCATCTCCGGTGGCACGGGAAACCGCCAGATTTACCCACTTGTGCGCCTGGACGTAGTTCCGCAGAACACGCCCACGGCCGTCATGGTACATCGAGCCGAGGTTGAACTGGGCGCTGGCATTACCCTGCTCGGCGGCGAGCCGGAACCACTTGACGGCCTCAGTGTAGTTCTGCGGAATCCCCTGGCCGTTGTTGTACCTCATACCGAGGCTGTTCTGGGTGCTGGCGTCCCCCTGCTCGCTGCTCGGCGGCGAGCCGGTACCACTTGGCAGCTTCGGCGTAGTCCTGCGGAACGCCTTGGCCGTAGCTATACATCGCGCCGAGGTTGCTCTGGGCGGCGGCATTACCCTGCTCGGCGGCGAGCCGATACCACCTAACGGCCTCTTCGTAGTCCTGCGGCACGCCCTGGCCTGTGTCGTACTTCGCCCCGAGGTTGCTCTGGGCGTCGGCATAACGCTGCTTGGCGGCGAGCCGGTACCACTTGACGGCTTCGGCGTAGTCCTGCGGCACGCCTAGGCCCTTGTCGTGCCTCACGCCGAGGTGGTATTGAGCGGCGGCATTACCCTGCTCGGCGGCGAACCGGTACCACTTGACGGCTTCGGCGTAGTCCAGCGGAACGCCTTGGCCGTTGTCGTACATCGAGCCGAGGTTGAACAGGGCGCTGGCGTTACCCTGCTCGGCGGCCAGCCGGAACCACTTGACGGCCTCAGTGTAGTCCTGCGGAATGCCTTGGCCGTTGTCGTACCTCATGCCGAGGCTGTTCTGGGCGATGGCGTTACCCTGTTCAGCGGCGAGCCGATACCACTCTACGGCCTCGCCCTGGTCCTGCGGCACACCCCAGCCCCTGTCGTACATCACGCCGAGGTGGTATTGAGCGGCCGCATTACCCTGCTCGGCGGCGAGCCGGAACCACTTGACGGCCTCAGTGTAGTCCTGCGGCACACCTAGGCCCTTGGTGTACGTCACGCCGAGGTTGTGCTGGGCGAAGGCATCCCCCTGCTCGGCGGATCGAATGAGATCGTCTAGTGCCGACCTTCCCTGCTCCTGGCCCCACGCCGTTAGCGAGCAAAGCAAACAGACAACCGCGAGCGGGAACTTCATGACGACGATTCTACACCGAATGCGAACGGGCGCGCTATCGAAAGTGGAGAGCGGCCGAACAACCCGCTGCGCTGCGAACGGTCTACGAATTTGTCCGACGCGCTGGGCCGGCGCCCCGGTGGCCAGGCCCATAACGGAAACCGGACGGAAACAGCCTCAATTATGACGCCTGAGACGCGTGCAGAGCTAGCGTGACCGGGGATTTCTTCGGGGGCCGACCGGGGGGACGCAGGCTCAGATCGTTCCTGGTCTCGGCTTCCAGTTCGCTGGAATGGCGCGGTATGTTGCCTACGTCAGTTGTCCAGATAGCTAATTTGGACAAGAGTGGGCTACGCCGTGCTCGGTGAATGCGCAGGGGGCCGTTCGGCGACCGCCCCTGCCTTTTGCTCTTGCAATTTGCAATAGCAAAGCCTGGTTCTCCTGACGGCTCAATTGAAACATGAAGTCTCAGGAAAGCGGCTACGGGGTGGCGGCTGGCTTATAATCTAACCGGATGGGTATTTACTTGACTCAGGTGACCCCAAGATGTAGGATCTTGGGCGATGGAAGATTATCCCCGGAATTTGGCCGAGTTCGAGGCGCGTTTCGCTAGCGAGCAGGCCTGTCGGGAGTATCTGTGTCAACTCCGCTGGCCGGAGGGTTTTCGTTGTCCGCGATGCGGGCATGACAAAACCTGGGCGGTGCGCACGGTGCTGCTGCAGTGTGCAAGCTGCGGGCATCAAGCTTCGGCGACAGCAGGCACAATCTTTCAAGACACCCGCAAGCCGCTCCAGAGTTGGTTTCGAGCAATGTGGTGGCTCACCAGCCAGAAGAACGGGGCGAGTGCATTGGGATTGCAGCGGGTGTTGGGCCTGGGCAGCTACAAGACGGCCTGGACTTGGTTGCACAAGCTTCGGCGCGCTATGGTGCGGCCCGGACGTGATCGCCTCAGCGGGCGCGTTGAGGTTGACGAGACTTACTTAGGAGCCCTGGAGGAGGGCGTGCGGGGCCGCCAAACCGACGCGAAAGCGCTGATTGTAGTAGCGGCCGAGGAAGATGGCGCCGGCATCGGACGAGTTCGGATGCGCACGATTCCGAACGCCTCTGGGGACAGCTTGATGGCCTTCGTCGGCGAGTCGGTCGAACCCGGCAGCGTGGTCCACACGGACGGCTGGCTGGGATACGAGCCACTCGAAAGCGACGGCTATCGCCACGAGGTGAGCTACCTGGACGGGCAACCGGCACGAGCCTCTCAACTGCTCCCCCGCGTGCATCGCGTGGTGTCGTTACTGAAGCGTTGGATACTGGGTACGCATCAAGGAGCCGTCAGCCACGAGCATCTCGACTACTACCTCGACGAATTCACCTTCCGCTTCAACCGCCGCAAGTCCAGAAGCCGAGGCAAGCTCTTCTACCGCCTGGTTCAGCAGGCCGTCGCCGTCCAACCGGCGCCCTACAAGTCGCTGGTCGGAGGCACCGCAACACGCGCTACGGACAACCACAACATGTAGGGGCCATTTCAAAATACCTGAGTCAAGTGAATACCCATCTCTAACCGATATGCCTTGCTCTGTTTCGTCACGGCGCCGGTTTCTTCGCTCTGCTGCTTTGGTTTCGGCTGGTTTGGCCGCTGGATGCGGTTCGGGGGGCGAGGCGGGTGGGGACGCGGCGGCTGGAGAGGCGAGTGGGGAGACGGCTTTCTCTGGGGCGTCGCGGCCTAACGTCGTTTTGATCATGGCCGACGATTTGGGTTATGAGACTCTGGGCTGCTATGGCGGGACTTCTTATAAGACGCCTCATCTTGACGCGCTGGCGAAAGAGGGTGTTCGGTTCACGCAGGCCTATGCGCAGCCTCTTTGTACTCCGACCCGCGTCCAGTTGATGACCGGCCAGTATAACCATCGCAATTGGCGGGCCTTCGGCATCATGGGGCCCGAGGAGAAGACCTTCGGCCACATGATGCGGGCCGCCGGCTATAAGACCTGCATCTCGGGGAAGTGGCAGCTCTATAGCTATAATCCGCCGGACTTTGAGCCCGAATGGCGCGGCAAGGGCATGCTCGCCGAAAACGCCGGTTTTGATGAGTATTTCCTGTGGCATGCCGGCCATACCGAGGACAAAGGGTCGCGGTATGCCGATCCGGTGGTTCTCGACAACGGGACCTTGCGCAGCTTCGAGGGCGGGTACGGGCCGGATGTCTACACCGATTACATCGAAGATTTTATGGAGCGCCAGGCGGGGAAGGGGAAGAACGACGAGCCGTTCTTTGTCTACTATCCCATGGCGCTGCCGCACGGTCCGTTCCGGCCCACTCCGCATAGTGATGTGTGGGCGGAGGGCGACAGGCATAAAGGCGG
Source organism: Bryobacterales bacterium (assembly GCA_965238045.1). Taxonomy (GTDB): domain Bacteria; phylum Acidobacteriota; class Terriglobia; order Bryobacterales; family UBA6623; genus CBDEGU01. The sequence goes on from CBDEGU010000012.1 coordinate 221,792, forward strand.
GCCCGCGTACTACAAAGATATGGTCGAGTATATGGACCACGTCATCGGTCGCATTGTGCGCAAGATCGACGAGCTGGGCATTCGCGAAAATACGCTGATCCTTTACTATTCCGACAATGGCACGCCGCGGGAAGTGGAATCCCGGATGGGCGATCGCGTGATTCACGGGGGCAAGGGCCATACGACCGACGCCGGAACGCATGTGCCGATGATCGTTAGCTGGAAAGGATTCTCGCAAGAAGGGGCTGTGAACGATGATCTGATTGATTCGACCGACTTCATCCCGACGATTATGGAAGCCACGGGCGCGAAGCCGCTCGATGATATGGTTCTCGATGGCCGCAGCTTTCTGCCCCGGCTGCGGGGTGATGAGGGCGATCCGCGGGAGTGGGTGATGTTTCACTTCGACCCGCTGCCGGGGGCGAATAAGGTGGGCTATAAGCTGGTTCGTTTCGCCCGCGATAAGCGCTATAAGCTGTATGAGGCGAGTGGCGAGTTATATGATGTGCCGGCCGATGTGGACGAGGTGAATCCTATTTTGCCGGATCAGGATACGGCGGAGTCGGCGGCGGCGCGGGAGAAGCTGCGCGGGGTTCTGGCGCGGTATCCGGCTTGAGGTGGGGCGGGTTCGATCGTGCGGACTTAATCTCTCTCGGCTACTTTGGGTCGCGCTACTGATGGCGATGGGGAATGTCTTGATGGCTCAGCAGCCGCGCATCGGAGTCGCTGGCATGCTGCATGAGTCGAATACCTACAGCGAGGCCCGCACCGGACTGGCCGAGTTTGAGCGCGACGGGCTGTTTCGCGGTGCTGCGATTAGCCGAGTTCGAGCAGGGCAATACCGAAATTAGCGGTTACATCGAAGGCGCGAAGCAGTACGGCTTGGAACTCTATCCGTTGCCGAGTTCGAGCAGGGCAATACCGAAATTAGCGGTTACATCGAAGGCGCGAAGCAGTACGGCTTGGAACTCTATCCGGCGGTCGTGGGGTGGGCGGTGCCCTCGGGGCGGGTCACCGACGAGGCACTGGATGTCATCACGGCCGAAATGATTGAGCGGCTCAAGCGTGCGCCGCGGCTCGACGGGCTGCTGCTGGCGCTGCACGGCGCCATGGTCGCCGAGTCGTATCCGGCGGCAGACGCGGAGGTCGTGCGGCGGTTGCGCGAGGCCATGGGCGCGGAGTTTCCCATCGTCGTTACGCATGACTTTCACGCCAATGTCGGCGAAGAGATTGTCGCGCTTTCGACGGCGCTGCTGACTTATAAGGAGAACCCGCATATTGATCAGCGTGAACGCGGACTACACGCGGCGCGCATCATGCGGGACATCGTCGCGGGGAAGGTTCGCCCGGTGCAGGCGATCGTCAAGCCGCTGGTCTATATCACCAAGATCCACCAGTACACGAAGCGCAAGCCGCTGCTGCCGATTGTCGAGGAAAGCCGGCGGCTGGAGAAGGATCCGCGCATTCTGGCGGTGAGCTTCTCGGGAAGCTATCATTACGCGGATGTTTGGAATATGGCGCCCAGCGTCATCGTGGTGACCGACGACGATATGGAACTGGCCGAGCGCGAAGCGCAACGGCTGGCGGATGAGATATGGGATTTGCGGGAGCAGTTCAAGCTGACGCTGCCGGAGGCGGTGGCGGCGGTCGGGCAGGCGATGAGCGGCGACTCGTTTCCCGTTGTGCTCGTTGAGACTGGTGACAATATCGGCGGAGGCGGGCCGGGAGACAGCACGATCATCTTGAGCGAGCTGGTGCGGCAAAAGGCGAGCGGCTGGGTTGTGGCGATTGCCGATCCGGAAGCCGTCGCGCGAGCGGTTCGGGCGGGAGTGGGCAATGATTTCGACGGTATGGTCGGCGGCAAGACGAACCGCGAACATGGCGACCCGGTGCGCGTGCGCGGCAAGGTGAAGCTGATCTACGACGGGAAATACATTGAGACGGAAGTCCGTCACGGGGGACATCGTTATCTGGACCAGGGCCTCACGGCGGTGATTCATACCGAGGGATCGACGCGGGATCTGCCGAACGTGGTGCTGCTGGTGAGCCGGCGGCACACGCCGTTTAGTATTCATCAGTTGACGAGCGCGGGCGTTTATCCCGAGCGGCAGAAGATTCTGGTGGTGAAGGCGGCCGTTGCGTTTCGGGCCGCGTATGAACCGATCGCGGCGCGGATTATCGAGGTCGATACGCCGGGCTATACGACGATTAATCCGAACAATCGTGTGTATAAGAATATTCGGCGGCCGATGTATGGGGTGCAGTAGCTTGGCAGACTGGACATCGCGAAGAAACGCTGGGTGAGTCAGAGACGAATGGCTATGAAGCGAAGACATTTCTTGCAAACGATCGGTGCGGCGACGCCCGCGATTTCAGCCGGGCCGGCGGGTGCTCAGGGCTCGCGGCCGTCGATGGAGGAGGCGCAAGGCGGCGAGCGCCGCGTCTTTATTCGCGATGACGGCCGGCACGCGGCCGGGTTCGATCAGTTTGCGCCTCCACTGAGCCGCGCGGATCTGACGATGGTCGTCGATCAACTGGCCGGCAGCGGCGTCAACACGATTCTCTTTTCGGCCGGCGTCGAGGGCGGCCGGGTCAACTACCCGAGCCGAGTCGGCCAACTGCTCGGGGATAACGTCGTCAGGTGGACTCACGCGGTTCACTATCGCGACGCGCGGCATCTGCGGCAGATCATCGCCGACGGGCTGGACCGTATTGCGTTGCTGTGCGAGCGATGCCACGATCGCGGCGTGTGGTTCCTCCCCGGCGTGCCGATCGACATTGGATCCTACATATCGCCTCCCGGTCACGGCCGCACATCGGACTTCGTGCTCGAACATTCCTCGTATCAAGTGGGCGAGGATAACGACCCGCGAGCGGAAGGGCTGCCGGTAACGCGATTCAGCTTTCTGCATCCAGAAGTTCGGCGAGAGCGATTTCGGATTTTTGAGGAATTACTGTCGCGTTTCCAGACCGATGGGGTCGAGGTGGCGTCGGATTATTTTCCAGGCTGCACGTTCGGCGAGGCTGGGCGGCTGGCGCCGGTGATGACGCAGTGGTTGCGAGAATTGCAGCGTGTGGCCGACAGGGCGTCGAAAGCGCAGGGACGGCCTAAACGCATCTATGTTCGACTGCCGGCCGATCCGAAGACCTGGCCGGTGATTGGTTATGAGGTCGAGCGGTGGGTGCGGGAACAGATCGTAGACGGGCTGATCTGTACGAGCGCGACTCCCGGTCTGTGCGATCAGGACCTGGATCTGCGGCCTGTCGTGGAACTCACAAGCGGAACGCCGTGCCGTGTTCTGGCGGCTTGCGGCAGAGCGCTGGGCCGGGAACAGGCGTCGAAGGCGACGACGCCGATGATCTGGGCGGCGGCGGCGAACGCCTACCACCAGGGCGCCGATGGGTTCGGGCTGGACGCTGCTCACTGGTTCCCCTGGCCCTGGGGCGCGGAACATTACGCGGCGTTGCGGCCGCTGGGGCATCCGGATTTGCTGGCAACCGTTGACAAGATGCACCGGGTTCGCTCGCAACCTCATCGGCGCGACATGAGCAACGGCTTGCCCGGCGGGCGGGTGTTGGTGCCGCGTCCGGTTACCGAGGGCGGGCCGGTCGAAGCCGCGTTGCGGATCTCGGATGAGCTAGCCCATTGGGAGAAGCTTGGCCGCGTAGAATCGGTATCGTTGCGGGTGCGATTGACCAACATCGAGCCGTCTCTCAATCAAGTGCGGATCGAACTCAATGGCCGCCCGCTGCCGGATTCGGATCTCGGGCACAACGATTTGACGTACCGAATCTTAAGGGACGGGGCCGCGCAGCCCTACGGTTACACTTATGAATACGATCTGTCTCCGGACCTCTATCCCAAACGCGGGCTCAATGCCGTGAAGGTCTCGCTGTTGCGGAAAGATCGGGAACTCGATCTGCCGGTTGAAGTGTATGACGTGGATTGCCGCATACGATACAGGCTGCACCGGCATTTTGAAGGTAAGCCGGTGGCGTTCTAGAGTTTTACTGCCGCGGAGAAGGGAGGGGGGTCTTGAGGTTTTCTGAATGGAGGGACGGGGCCGCCGGGCTGGGTGTCGTGTTGTTGTTGGGCGCGGGGTTGGGCGCGGGAGTGGCGCTTTCTCAGGAAGGCGGCGGCCAGCCGGAGAGGGCCTACGGTATGAGCGAGCGGGTCCACTGGACAACCTCGCGCGTTATCGGTTCGCCCGATCCGCCTTCGCCTTACCGGCTTAAGCGCGCCTTTCCTCAGTTTGTTTTTGAGCACGCCGTTTTTATTGCCCAGGACCCGCTCTCGGAACGCTTCTTCGTGGCGCAGCACGAGGGCAAGATCTATAGCTTTCTCCCGGATGATTTCAGCGGCAAGAAAGACCTGTTTCTCGATATGAACCGGGGCGTCTCGGCGTTCTCGTTCCATCCTGATTACGCCAAGAACGGCCAGGTGTTTGTCTTCAGCGCGAGCGATCCGAAACTCAAACCTAAGAAGAAGGGCGAGCGAGTCAAACAAACCAGCCGCGTTTCACGGTTTGAGCTGGAGCCGGGCAGCAACCCGCCGCGGCTGCGTCCGGAGTCGGAGAAAATTATCATCCAGTGGAAAGGCGGGGGCCACAATGGCGGCGAGGCGATCATCGGTCCGGATGGCTATCTCTACATCGCTACGGGTGACAGCACGGGAGGTTCGGACCGGGCTAACAGCGGCCAGGGCGTTAACGACTTGCTCTCGGTGATGATGCGGCTCGATGTCGAGAACCCCGGTCCGGGCCGCAACTATTCGATCCCGAAAGACAACCCATTCGTTGACATGCCGGGCGCGCGCGGTGAGATCTGGGCCTACGGTTTTCGCAATCCCTGGCGGTTTAGCTTTGATCCGGTGACGGGGCAGCCCTGGGTGGGCGATGTGGGACAGGATTTGTGGGAAATGATCGAGCTGGTGAGCCGGGGCAGCAATCACGGCTGGAGCGTGCAAGAAGGCACACACCCGTTTCACCCGAATTCCGAACGCGGGCCGACGCCGATCGTGCCGCCGATTGTCGAACATCACCATACCGAGTGCCGCTCGATCACCGGAGGCTATGTCTACGAAGGCGCGAAATTCCCCGAGTTGCAGGGGCTGTATCTGTATGGCGATTACCAGTACGGGAAGGTCTGGAGTGTTGGCTACGATCACGATGCGAAGAAGGTCGTCTCGCACAGGGAACTTGCGAATACGGCAGTCAAGATATCGAGTTTCGGTCTCGGGCGCGACGGGTCGTTCTACGCGCTGGATTACGACCGGGGCGAGATCTACCAACTGGAGCGGCAGCCCGCCGGGCAGACGCTGCCTCCGTTTCCCCGCAAGCTCACCGAGACCGGACTGTTCACTTCGGTGAAGGATCACCAGGTTGCGCCCGGTGTGATGCCCTATTCGATCAACGCGCCATTCTGGTCCGACGGGGCATACAAGGAGCGTTTCGTCGCGCTGCCGGCCCATGCGAGCATTGCATTCAAGGAAGACCGGGGCTGGACGTTCGACGACGGCGCGGTAACCATGAAATTGTTCACTCTCGACATGACCGAGGGCGACCCGTCCTCGGCCCGGCGCATCGAGACACGCATCGTCGTCAAACAAGACGATCACTGGGTCGGCTACACCTATCTCTGGAACGACGAGCAGACAGACGCCACCCTGGTCGGTCCCAAGGGCATCGACCGCACCTACGAAATCAGAGACGCGAGCGTGCCGGGCGGGGTGAGGCGTCAGAGTTGGCACTACCCGAGCCGCAACGAGTGCATGTTCTGCCACTCGCGCGCCGCCGGGTTCGTGCTCGGTTTGAACACCCGCCAAATGAACCGCGACCACGACTTCGGCGGCGTCACCGACAACCAACTCCGAACCTACAACAAGATAGGACTTTTCAAGCAGCCGCTGGAGAAAACTGCGGAGGAATACCCGGCGTTTCCGAACCCGTTCGACAAAACGGCCGGCATTGAGGAGCGCGTCGGGGCGTATCTCGACGTGAACTGCGCCATGTGTCATGTAAATGACGGGGGAGGGAACTCGCGGATCGAACTCAGCCACAAGACGCCGCTCGACGAATCCCGAATGATCGATGAGCCGCCGATCCACGACACGATGGGAGTCGCCGACTCACGCATCGTGGCGCCGGGAGACCCCGGCCGTTCGATCCTCTACAAGCGAATCACGACGCGCGGCGTGAACCAAATGCCGCCGACCAGTTCGAACCTCGTCGACGAGAAAGGAACGGAACTGCTCTCGGAATGGATACGGTTGCTGGTGAAGCAGGTTGCGCGGGCGGGCGTGGCAGGTGAGACCGCGGAGCGGGGTCAAGATTAGGAAGCACGCGGCGGACGCCGGGCGGGGCGCGTTGCGAGGGGCGCGGGTGGGACAACTTGCGATGAGATGCCCGATTGGCAGGCCCGCCGTAAAGTGGTCTAATAGCATTTCGGCAGGAGGAGAGGGTCCCATGAGAAGATTCGCGGTCAGTGCATTGTTTGTGGGCTTGCTCGCGCTGAGCTGGATGGCAGGTTCCCGTGCGCCAACGACGGCGGCGGGAAAGACCAGCGGGCAGGGCAAGATGACGTTTCAAGTTCTCTATACGTCCGGGCACCTTCCCGGCGCGGCGCAAAAAGTTCTCAAAGCCGCCCATGGCGGGTTTGCCATCGACCGGCGCGAGGGGAAGGGCAAGACGTACTTCTCGCTTCCCGGCGCGGGAATCATCGAGATCAGCGCCGATCTCAAGAAGACGCGCATGCTCGAGACCGCTCCGGCGATGCGCGACACGAATCTGCATAACACGACTATCTGGTACGCGCCCGACGGCAGTGGTTTCTTGACGTTTCCCGGCAATAAGTCCGCGGAAGTGTATACGACCGACCTCAAAGGGAAGCTGGTTCACACGCTGGCCGCGCCGGATGGACGCTCGGATCTGGGGCATCCAAATGCTACCGACTACTTCTTGGGCCAGGGCAATTTCGTGCCGACCGATACCGAGCAGGTCAATGGTTTGCTCTATGTCGCCACGGGGTATTCCAATCTCGACTATGTGCTGACGGCGAAGATCAGCGGCATCAAACCCTTTCGGGCAGCGTGGCATGATCTGGCGTTTGGCGGCAAAGGCGGCGGCGTCGGTCAGTTCGGCACCGGCCACGGCATCACCGTTCCGCGGGGGACGACGCGGGTGGATGTCTCCGACCGGGCTAACGCCGAGATCGACCGCTTCACGCGTCACGGTCAGTATCTTTCCACGCTGAAGATGCCCTTCGGGTCGTTGCCCTGCGACATCGACTATCTGGGCGACTACGCGATCGTGGGCTCTTTGCGGGGACCGGACCGGAGCAAGGGCGCGCCGATTTACATTCTTGAGAACGATAAGCTGATCTCGACGGTGATGATCAAAGAGGATTTGGGTCTTGAGAATTTCCAGCACATTCATAACGCCGTGCTGCGTGAGCATGGCGGCAAGTTCTATGTCATCGCGCAGGCTTGGAATCCAGGTGATTTTGCGATTCTGGAGCAGGTGACGAATTAGCCGTGTCGCGGCGGACATGACGACTTGCGTGCTGATTTTTTTGGTTCGCCGCCTGCGTATGATTTTGCCCTGGCGGACCGTGGTCGTGTTGTTGCTGGCCGCTGGCTGGCCGGCCGAGCCGGTCGCGGCGCAGCCGGCCTACGATCTGCTGCTCAAGGGCGGACACGTCATCGATCCGGCGAACGAGATCGACGGCGTCGCCGATGTGGCCATTCGGGACGGCAAGATCGCCGAGGTGGCCACGGGGATTCCGGCGGCCAAGGCAAAGCAAGTAGTCAGCGTGGCGGGCCTGCACGTAACGCCTGGACTCATCGACATTCATGGCCATGTCTTTGGACTGCCGGGCAGTCTGTTTCCCGACGATACGGCGCTCGTTACCGGCACGACGACGATCGTCGATTGCGGCGGCGCGGGCTGGAGGACTTTCGATCGTCTCAAGAGAGAGATCATCGACCGTTCGCGGACGCGCGTGCTGGCGTTTCTCAATATCGTCGGTGCCGGGATGGTGAGTTCCGAGGCGGAGAGCAATGTCGAGGATATGGACCCCGCGGCGGCCACCGCCAAGGTGCGCGAATATCCGGAGTTGATCGTCGGTATCAAGAAACACGACCCGGGACCGCCGGGCTGGTTCGTGCTCAAGAGGGCGATGGAAGCGGGCAGACTTTCCAATACGCCGTTGATTATTGACGACAACATTTATTCCAACTCGGGCCGGAACACGCGGGAGAAATTGCTCGATATTCTCCGGCCCGGCGATCTGCACACGCACATGTATAACGATCAGCAAATGCACCTGGTCGACCGTTTCAGCGGCAAGGTGCGGCCGGAGATACACGAAGCGCGGGCGCGGGGCGTGCTCTTTGACATGGGTCACGGCGGCGGCAGTTTCATGTGGCCGGTGGCGTCGCGGGCGATGCGCCAGGGATTTCTTCCGGACATCATCAGCACGGACATGCACTCGAACAGCATCATGAATCAGGTCAGCATGCCCAACTGCATGTCGAAGCTGATGACCCTGGGCATGGGACTGGCCGAAGCGGTCATGCGTTCGACGGTGACTCCGGCTCGGGCGATCGGAAAGTTTCCTGAACTCGGGACGCTCGGAGAGGGCAGGGTGGCCGATATTACTGTCTTGCGGCTTGAGACGGGAGTCTTCGCTTACAAGGACGCGCGGCGGAATAAGCTGCTCGGGGCCAAGCGCGTGCGCGCGGTGATGACGCTCCGCGAAGGCGAAGTCGTTTTCGACGAAGATGGTTTGGCGTTTCCGGCCTGGCGGTAGGCGCTGGCGGCAGTTGTTGGCGGCAGGCGTTGGCGGACCCACGATGACACGGACTGCTATGGCGGTGAAAGAGATTGTAATCGCGCTGGCGCTTCTCACGGCCTTGCCGGTGGCGGTTCAGAGCGCCGAGACGGTTTCGTTCGAGTCCGCGGTTCTGCCTGTGCTGAGGGCCCATTGCGTGAGTTGTCACGGCCGCGAGGCCACCGTTTCCGGCCTGGATCTGCGCACGGCCTCGCTCGTTCTCGAGGGCTCGGATAACGGGCCGGTTGTCGTGGCCGGGTCGGCGGCGAAGAGCAAACTCTATCAGCGCATTGCCGATGACAGCATGCCGCCGGGCGATGCGCTCAAACTGTTGCCGGAACAAAAAGAAGTCATTCGGCAGTGGATCAACACGGGGATCAACAGCGGGCCGGTCTCGAACGATTCCATCGGCGGCAAACCGGCCGCGAAACGCTGGGCCATTAGCGAGGAAGACCGCCGGCATTGGTCGTTTCAGAGGCTGGCTCGCCCGGCCGTTCCCGAAACCCGCGGTGGCGAGGGTGTCCGAACTTCGATCGATTCCTTTGTTCTCGCAAAACTCGAAGCGAGACAACTCAAGTTTTCACCAGAGGCCGCCCGCCCGACGCTGCTGCGCCGGACCTTTCTCGATCTGACGGGGCTGCCGCCCTCGCCCGCCGAAATCCGGCAGTATTTGAACGACGATTCCGCGGGCGCCTACGAGGCGCTGCTGGACCGGCTGCTAGCCTCGCCTCATTTCGGCGAGCGCTGGGGACGCCACTGGCTGGATGCCGCGGGCTATGTAGACACCTACGGGCGCGAGGTGCAGGCCAAGGCGTTTACGCTGGGCAAGGGTAAGTGGAAGTATCGCGATTACGTTATCGGGTCGTTCAATGACGACAAGCCCTACGACCGTTTTCTGACCGAGCAAATCGCGGGCGACGAGCTTGCCGACTGGCGCGGAGCGGAACGCTACACGCCGGAGATCCGTGAGATGCTCATCGCCACCGGCTTCCTGCGCACCGCCGAGGACCCTACTAACGCTCCGGAGCGCGATATCGCGCTGCACCGCTATGGCGTGTTGCAGGACACGGTGAAGATTCTCACCAGCAACGTGCTGGGCCTGACGGTGGCGTGCGCGCAGTGCCATGACCACAAGATCGAGCCGATTGCCCAGCGCGACTACTACCGGCTGACGGCGATCTTGGGGACGGCCTATAACCCGCGCGATTGGCGAACGCCGCAGAAGCGCATCTTGCCCGATGTCTCGAAGAACATGCAGGCCGAGATCGACGCCCACAATGAGCGACTCGATGAGGAGAAAAAGCCGCTGACCGAGCGCTTGGAGGTGCTGGGGCGTCCTTACGAGGAGCGCTTGCTGGATGCAAAGCTCGCGGCGTTGCCCGAGGCTATTCGCCGCGACACGAAAACGGCGCTGCTGATTCCCGCGAAAAAACGCGACGAAGTGCAGAAATACTTGGTGAGAAAATTCGGCAAGCAACTTGCCGTTTCGAGCGAAAAAGTTCTTGAAGCGATGGAGCCCTCCGAGCGGGAACGGTGGCGGCGGCTGCAAGAGGAAATCAAGACCGTCGACAAGCGGCGCCGCTCTTACGGCGAAATCCACGCTCTGTTTGACGTCGGGCCGTCGGCGAAGACATTCGTGCTGGCTGGCGGGAACTTCGAAACACCCGCGGCGGGGGTCGAGCCAGGCGTGCTCGCGGTGCTCGATGATCCCGGGCAACCGTTTGGCGCGGAGCCGGCTGACCCGAACGCCCTCACCAGCGGCAGACGACTAGCGTTTGCCCGCTGGCTTACCTCGCCCAACGGGCGGGGCGGAGCGCTGGTGGCGCGCGTGATGGCGAACCGCCTCTGGCGGCGGCTTTTCGGGGAAGGCATCGTCGCGACGCCGGAAAATCTCGGCAAGTCGGGCGCCGCTCCCACGCACCCGGAACTGCTCGAGTGGCTGGTGGCTGATTTTGTCGCCAACGGCTGGCGCGTGAAGCCGCTCATCAAGCGGATGATGATGTCGGCGGTCTACCGGCAGGCATCCGCGCGCAAGGATGACGAACACGCCTATGCCGTCGATCCGGAGAACAAGCTTCTGTGGAAGATGCGGCTGCGCCGGCTTGAGTCGGAGGCGATTCGCGATTCCGTTCTGGCGGTGAGCGGCATGCTCGACCGGCGTCTGGGCGGCCCCGCCGTTATGATCGAAACGCGGCCGAGCGGAATGGTTGTCATCAAGGAGCAAGCGCTTCGCGAGCCGGGCGACCGGTTTCGGCGCAGCATCTACCTCGTTCAGCGGCGCAACAACAATCTGACCATGCTCACGGTCTTCGATCAGCCGGTGATGCGGACTAACTGTCTGCGGCGGGACTCGTCGGCAGTCGTGCTGCAATCGCTGGCCATGCTCCATGGCGGCTTTGTGCTGAAGCAGTCGCGGTTTTTCGCCGAACGCATTGCGGAATTTGCGGGCGCCGACACCGCAAGACAAATCGAAACCGCCTTTGAGCTGGCGCTCGCGCGAAGCCCCAGCGATCGTGAGCGGACCTGGAGCCGCGAACTGCTCCAGCGTGAGTCGCGGCGCGAGCCGCAGCGTGAGGGGGAGCGCGCGGGCGATACGCTCACCCCGCTCGCCGCGCTGGCTCACGTGCTGCTGAATACCAGCGAGTTCCTCTACGTGGAGTGAGCATGCCAAACCGAGTGTTTTCGAGACGAGAGATGCTGGAGCGGTCCGGGCTCGGGTTCGGCGGCCTGGCGCTGGCGTATCTCTGCCAGAGGGAAGCGCTCGCGGCGAAGGCGAATCCGCGCAATTTTGATCTGACGGCGAAACCGCCGCATCACCGGCCGGCCGCGACGGCCGTGATTCAACTGATGCAGAACGGCGGTCCGAGCCAGATGGACCTGTTCGATCCCAAGCCCGAATTGCAGCGCCGGGACGGCCAGCGCTACGAGGAAAAAGTCGAGATCCTGCAGGCCGGCAGCGAGAGCAACGAACTGATGGCCTCACCGTTCTCGTTCCGCAAGTACGGCGACTCGGGGATGGACTTTTCCGAACTTCTGCCTCACACGGCGCGTCTGGCCGACGACATCTGCATGATTCGTTCCATGCACACCGGCCATAACAATCACGCCGAGGGGCTGACGATGCTCCAGACCGGCAAGATTTTTCCCGGTCGGCCGACGATGGGCGCGTGGATCACCTACGGCCTGGGCACCGAGAATCAAGACTTGCCGGCCTACGCGGTCTTGCGCGACCCTCGCGGATACAACACCAACGGCTCGCTCAACTGGGAGAATGGATGGCTCCCGGCGCTCTACCGGGGCACGGAGTTTTCTAGCGAAGGCGAACTCGTGCTCAACCTGCGTCCAGCGGAGGAGGTGGGGGCGGAGAGCCAGCGCGACCGTTTGGATCTGCTGGCGAAACTAAACGAGGAGCATCGCCGCGCGTATCCGCGAGAGCTTGCACTGGAGTCGCGAATCCGCAATTACGAACTTGCCGCGCGGATGCAGCTTTCCGCCGCCGAGGCGCTCGATCTTAGCCGCGAAAGCGCGGCCACCAGGAAGCTCTACGGACTTGACGATCCGGTGACCGAGGCTTATGGCAAGCGATGCATGATGGCCCGCCGCATGGTGGAATCGGGCGTGCGCTTCGTGCAGGTTTTTCCCTCGGCCGTGCCCTCGTTCCAGCCCTGGGACCACCACAAGAATCTGCACACGGCCTTGCCCGATATCTGCGCGCAAACCGATCTGCCGGTGGCCGGCCTGCTTCGTGATCTCAAGAGCCGCGGGCTGCTCGAATCGACGATCGTTCTCTGGTGCGGGGAGTTCGGACGTCTGCTGGTCTCGCAGCGTGGCAGCGGGCGCGACCACAACAAGAACGCTTTCACGGTGTGGCTGGCCGGCGGGGGATTCAAGGGCGGCTGCATCCACGGGGCGACCGATGAAGTCGGCTACCGCTCGGTGGAGGATAAAGTCAGCGTGGCGGATCTTCATGCGACGGTTCTGGAAAGTCTCGGACTGAATTTTCGAGAACTGAGTTTCCGGCATAGCGGCCGGGACGAGACGCTGACCGACTTTCCGGCGACTGGCGCGCAAGTGGTTCGCGAGGTGCTTGCTTAGCAGCCCGCGGAAGAAGTGGGACTGCATTTTCGCTAATTGCAGGTTCTCTCTAATTACAGATTCTGTAGTATGCTAGCTGTCAGATTGCGCCCACGCCAGTGACAGGGCGGATACCACCAGCACTACCGGAGTTCAGCATGAAAAATTCCCACACAAGACGTCTTTTCCTGGGCGCGACGTCGGCCGCCGTGGCGGCGAGCGCGGCTGCGTCCAGACTGGGCGAGAAGCCGGCGCTGCTGGGAGGAACTCCAGTTCGGTCCAAGCGCTTTCCGTCGTGGCCGGTTGTCGAAAACAACGACGAGCAAGCCTGGATGTCGGTGCTGCGTTCGAGGCAGTGGAACCGCAGGCGCGGGGGCGCGGTGAAAGCGGTGGAGGAGGAGTGGGCCCGCAGGCTTGGCGCCAAGCACTGCCTGGCGACATCGGCCGGCACGACGGCGCTTTGGACCGCGATGAATGCGCTGGAAATCGGGCCGACCGACGAAGTGCTCGTGCCCCCCTATACCTTCATCGCTACCGTCAATGTCGTTCTGCTGCAGCACGCCATGCCGGTATTTGTCGATACCGACCGGCTGACCGGGCAGATGGACGCCACCAAAATCGAGGAGAGGATCACGCCGCGAACCCGTTGCATCATGCCCGTGCACCTGGGCGGCGCCTCGGCCGATATGGACGCGATCCTCGCGATCGCGAAGAAGCATCGTCTGACGGTGGTCGAGGATGCCTGCCAGGCTCACCTGGCCGAGTGGCGCGGCAAGGCCGTCTCGACCCTTGGCGACATGGGCTGCTTCAGCTTCCAGGCATCAAAGAATCTCAACTGCGGCGAGGGCGGCGCGCTGCTCACCAATAGCGATGAACTGCTGGCCCGCGCGGAGCGGTTTCACAATAACGGCAACTCGCTGGGCAAGGCGCCGTTTCCGCTTCCCAGCCGCACCAACGGCTGCAATCTGCGCATGACCGAGTTTCAGGGAACGCTGCTGCACTCGCAGATGGCGCGCGTGGAAGAGCAGTCGCGGCTTCGCGAGAGCAACGCGAACTACCTCACCGCCATGCTGCGCGAGATCGAAGGTATCGAGCCGGCTCGTATGTATGACGGCTGCACGCGTAATGCCTACCACCTCTATATGTACCGCTACGATCCGGCCGGGTTTGCCGGACTTCCCCGCGCGAAGCTTCTTGAAGCGATGCGGGCCGAGGGCATTCCCAGTTCCCCTGGATATCGTCCGCTGAACAAGGACCCGTTTCTGCGCGACACCTTTGAAACACGGGCGTTTCAGGCAATCTACAGCCCGCGCGAGATCGCCGACTGGCACGACCGCAATCACACACCCGAGAATGACCGGCTGTGCGAGGAAGCCGTCTGGATGGGCCAGAGCACTCTACTGGGCGGCCGCGACGACATGGAGCAAGTGGCCGAGGCGGCGCGAAAGATTCAGAAATTCGCCGTAGAGATTCGGCAAGCCTGATTGGTGAATCGGGGCTGATCGCCGGGCGGCTCGCGCAAGAGTGACTAGCGAGTCTTGAGCAAGGCCAGGGTTGCCCAGCCGGTGGTGCAGAGGTGCTGAGCGTAACTCTGCGATCCAGAAGGCCGGGTTGTCTCGATCCAGCCTCCGGCGGGCAGTTGGGATTGGACGAGATAGGCTCGTCCCTGATTTATGAGGCTCTGATATTGGGCTGGTTTGCCGATCGAGTGCAGCGCGAGGACGGCCATCGCCGTGTAGAAGACCTCGGACGGGGACTTGGCGTAAGGTCCCCATCCGCCGTCGCCGGCCTGGCCCTGCTGCAACACTTCGATTGCCTGGCGGAGACGATGTTCGGCGCCTTGCAGGGCTGGCCGGCGAGTCCGGTCGTGAAGCGCCAGCACGGTCGCCGCCGCATCGAGCACCGACGCGGGCGTCGTGTCAAGGAACCAGAGGTCGGCCCGCGCGATGGCCTCGGAGAAGCGCTCCCGGCCGGCTGCTTCCAGCACGCCCGGGCACTGTACGTCGCCAGATGCAACCCATAGGTGCAGGGCGAGCCCACCGTGCCCTGCTCGTCAATTTCCCAATATCCCTGCTCGTCCTGATAGGGGAGAAGGCTCTGGGCGGCCCGCAGGAGAGGTTTCTGGCTCGTAATGTCGCCAGAGGCCGAGGCGGAGGCGAGCGCGGAAGCAAACTGGATGCGGGCAAGCTTCAGGTCGCTGAAAGCGGCCTCCCCTTGATTGTGATCCCACGCCAGGGGCTGCCGAAGCCACTCGCTCGTATCTTCGAGCGCAGGCGAGGGAACGCGCAGCCCCAGTTGTTTCGCGGTGTAGAGAGCTCGCGCGCCGTCGCCGTTGTTATGGCAGGAATGGCAACGGTTCTCCTCGAACCAGCGGGGCACTTCTTGGGTTAGGTAGTGAACGGCCCGCCACTCGGGCGAGTCTTCGGGCGCTTGCGCGGCCGCGGCGGCCAGCAAGAGCAGGCAACCCAAAATGCCAGAGATCGTCCGCACCGGAGTATCTCGATTCTACCTCTCCCGAGTTCGGCGCGGCCGCGACGCGGCGCCAGCAGCCGGCCGGGCGCTCATGCAAGAAGGCATCCGCATGCGCTGATGTATTGCGCATTCCTTCAGGCAAGATCAGCGGCAAGGAGACGCTCTCGATGCAACGCTACGGAATGGTGCTGCGAGTTAAACCCGAAAAATTCGAGGAATACAAAAGGTATCATGAACGCGTCTGGCCAGAGGTGCTTAGCCTGATCCGCGATTGCAACATCCGCAACTACTCGATCTTTCACAAGGATTCCTATCTGTTCGCCTATTTCGAATACACCGGAAGCAACTATCAGGCCGACATGGGGAAAATGGCC
This sequence comes from Bryobacterales bacterium, assembly GCA_965238045.1. Taxonomy (GTDB): domain Bacteria; phylum Acidobacteriota; class Terriglobia; order Bryobacterales; family UBA6623; genus CBDEGU01. Next base: position 237,541 of record CBDEGU010000012.1, read on the forward strand.
GAAAGCCCAAGAATGCAGGCATGGTGGGATCTGATGGAGCCGATGCAAGAGCCCCTTCCCGCACGGGGTGACGGCGAGTGGTGGGCCCAAATGGAAGAAGTCTTCCACACGGATTGAAGATGGAGACGAAGCGTACCAGCGAAGAGAACATCGCGGCCGCGTTGCGGCGGGTGGCAGCAAAGTGCTAACTGTCGTTTGGAGCATAGGAAATGAAAATCACCGACGTTGAGGCGATCCATCTGCGGCTTCCCAAGGTGGAGGAAATCGCCGACGGCACGCAGGACGTTCTTCTTGTCAAGATCTCGACCGACGAGGGGGTGAGCGGGATTGGCGAGGTTACCTCACAGTCCTATGTCTGCAAGGCGATCTTTGAAGCTCCGCGATCGGCCGAGCGGCGTCACGGGTTGCGGCAGATTCTGGTCGGAGAGAATCCGCTGGAGATCGATCGTCTGTGGGAACGAATGTACTATCAGACGAACCGCTATGGCCGTCGCGGAGCCGCCATTCACGCGATCAGCGGAGCCGACATCGCTTTGTGGGACATCCGCGGAAAAACCGAGGGGAAACCGGTCTATGAATTGCTCGGCGGCAAGCAGCGCGACAGCGTGCGCGCCTATGCCAGCTACCTGTTTGGCGAGACGCCCGACGCAACGGCGAAGCTGGCTCGCGAGGCCGATGACCTGGGGCTAAGAGCCGTGAAGTTCGGCTGGGGGCCTTTCGGGCAAGATCCGGTCGCGGATTTCGAGCATGTCGAGGCCGCGCGGCAAGTTCTCGGCGACGGACGCGACCTGATGGTCGATGCCGGACATGCCTGGGGGTGGGAAACCGGGCTGGAGAGAGCCAAGCTTCTCGAACCGCTTCGCATCCAATGGCTAGAGGAACCGCTCTCGCAAGACGATCGCAAAGGATATAAGAAACTGTGCGAATGGTCGCCCGTGCCGATCGCCGCCGGCGAGGGCGACGTAACGCACTGGGATTTCGAGGACCTCATCGAACGAGGTCTGCATGTGATTCAGCCCGATGTCGCCTTCTGCGGCGGACTCACCGTCTGCGCGAAGGTTTCCGAGATGGCGGAAGCCGCCGGACGCCGGTATGTGCCGCATTGTTTCAGCACCGGCATTAATCTCGCCGCCTCGCTGCACTGGATGGCTTCAACACCGGGCGGCGACTTGGTGGAATATTGTCTGCGGCCCTCGCCACTGATGCGAAAACTCGTCAGAAATCTGCCGCCACTCAAAGATGGCCGCGTTGCGGTTCCCAGCGGTCCGGGACTTGGGATTGAACTGGACGAAGAGATCGTCGAGAAGTACCGGGTGCGCTATTAGTCCGCGTCCCCGCGGCGGTGTCATCCCGGCGGCGGGGCCCGGCCTCGCGGGACGCCTCGCGCGATAGCTCGCCGGACGGCGGACTGGCAGCGCCGGTTTGCAACCGCCCCAGAATTCCTTCAAGATAAAGGGCAGGGTTTCCCGCGGGCCTTCCTATGACCGGCCGGGCAGGGAAGCCGCCACGCACAGACGGGAGCGGGTACAGAAATGCTGGATACGATTAGCGGATATCTTTTTTGCCTCATCTTGGGATCCATCGGACTCGGCGCCGCCGCGTGGCTCGCAGTAACGGGGCAGGTGATCGAATCAATCGACGATCTGTTCGTGGTACTGCTATGTCTGCTGATGACCACGGTTTGTTTCGGATACCTGGGCTGGCGCGTTCAGATCGCCGTGGTTGCGGCCACGACGACGAAGAAGAAGAAGAAATAGCACGAAAGGCCCCCCCCCTCCCGCACGGGCCGCCGGCCGGTCGCGCGGGCGCTAGCCGCGCCCCATGCGCATTCCGTAGCACGGACATTCGATGTTCGCTTGAAGAGGACGGGAGGCTGTGAAAAAATGCTGGGACAGCCAGCCGCGCATGGCCTAAGTCCTGGCGACTCAGAAAGCGTCTCGCCAGCGCTTGCGACAGTCGCGATTTTTTCACGGCTTCCGGTTCCCATTCGCCGGGCCACACGCCGGGGATGGATTTCGAGTTCGTGCGCGGAGGGATTCAGGCGGCGAACGGATCTTCGGGCCGCGTGTTGAAATCGGACGGGGACGAGGGCTTGTCCCGGCGCGAGGCATGCTCTTGTTTCCGGATGCTATCGAGGACCCGCGCCAGCCCAAGCATGGACTCCGAGACGCGGGCGGCCTGTTCAGGATCGGCGCTCTGTCTGGGATCGGCGGCCTCGCTTTGGGAGGGATGATCTTGTTCGGCGTAACTCATTTCCGGGTTGCCTCCTGGTTGGAGTAAGCGTAGTAGTAGCCGTAGTTCTTGTAGTATCCGTAGTCGAGATTGTCGAGGTTGACGCGGTTCATGACGAATCCCAGGAAGCGTACCTGAGCCTCGTCGAAGGTCTGTTTGGTGCGGACCAGCGAGCCGCGCTCGGTTTCGTCCGAGACGACCAGGATGACGCCCTCGACGAGCCGCGAGATCGTTCTGGCATCGGAGAGCACCAGCGACGGCGGCGAGTCGATGACGACATGATCAAAGCGCTGGCCGGCTTCCTGAAGCAGGGCGACCAAACGCGGCGAGGAGAGCAGATCCGAGGCGGTGGCGCTGGTGCGGCCGGCGGGGATCAGCGAAAGCCCCGGGATGGGCGTTGGGGTCACGACGTCATCGAACTGCGCGAGGCCTTGCAGGAAATCCGCCAAGCCCTGGTCGTTGGAGACGCCGAGTCGCTTGTCGCAATTGGGACGGCGCATATCGCCGTCGATCACCAGCACGCGCCTGTCAAGCTGCGCGAGACTGCAAGCGAGATTGAGGCTGACCGAGGTTTTGCCTTCTTCGGGCTGGGAACTGGTGACCAGCAGCCGCCGCATCGACTCATCCGAGCCGAGCAGAACGGAACTGCGGAGCGTCCGGTAGGCCTCGGAAAGACCGGCCTCGGGAGCCCAGCGCGCTTCCCCAGCCGCAAGTGCCTGATCGCCGCCATCGGCGCCATCGGCGGAGGAGCCGGGAGTCGTCTCGGCGCCATGGCCGGCCGACCGTGACGGTTTCATCACGATCGTGCCGTGGTGCATCTGTTTACTGCGGGGAATGACCGCCAGCAGCGAGAGCCCGGTGAGTTGCTCGACTTCGTCGGGCGTGCGCACAAGAGTATTGAGGTGTTCTTGCGCGAAGGCCAAACCGGCTCCCAGCATGAGGCCGCCAGCGAGCGCCAGCAGGAAGTTCAATTGCTTCTTCGGCCGATACGACTGTCGAGGAAGCTCGGCCGGGTCCAGCACCGAGATATTGGAGGCTCGCAGACCGGCCGAGATCCCGGCTTCCTTGAGACGCTGCAGGAGGCCTTCGTAGAGTTCACGGTTCGTCTCGGCGTCGCGTTTGGGGATGTTGTACTCGATGAAGTCGTCGCTGATGCGATAGACGAGCCGGCGCTGGTTGCGCGCGGCGGCGCGGAGGAGTTCTTCGCGGTTCAGGGCAAGCTGGTACTTCTCCCGCACGCTGTCGAGGATGCGCTCTTTCTCTTCCTGGATCGCTCGCCCCATCTCGTCCATCTGACGCTGCACCCGCTCGACCTTCGGGTAGCCCGGGGCAAAGGTCACAAGCAGCCGCGAGTATTCGCCGCGCAACTCGGCTAGGGTGGCCTGATAGTTCTGGTAGGTCTCGCTGCTCAGACTGGCCGGCAGCGCGGAGGAGTGTTCCAGCAATCCGGTGATGAGTATGGTGCCGGACTGTTCACGAATCCGGTCGGCCTCGGCCCGCGTCAACTCGTCTTCAAGCTGGGCGAGCTTTTCGGTGGTGATGTCCTTGCGCTCTTCGACAAACAGGATCGAGTGCCGCGCGGCATAGGATTGCAGCGTGGTCTCGCTTCCTTCCAGCTTGGCTTTGAGTTGCGAAAGCTGCTGCTGGAGCCACGACGATGCTTTCTGCGTGGCGTTCCATTTCGTCTCGAGATTGTGCTCGATATACTCCCCGGCCAAGGTGTTCACGATGAGGGGAGAAAGCCGGCGATCGACAGACTCAAAGCTGACATCGACCAGACGCGTGCCTTTGCCGGGAGAGACGCCAAGGCGGTCCAGGAAAACATCCACGCTCGCCGGCGGAATCGCCCCAACGAGGGCGCTGGCGGCGAAATCTTGCTCGCCCGGCGTGCCGGCGCCGGGGCCGGCGTCTTCCTCGAGCGCGCCTCCCTGAAATTCCTTGCGGTCCTGGAGTTCGAGTTTGCCGATAACCCGCCGGGCCAGGCTGCGGCTGCGGAGCACTTTGTACTGCGTCTCGATGTAGTCGGGCTGCTCGAGCGGCTGCGCATAGTTGTCGTCCAGGCGCGCGATATCACGGCCTTCGCGGTCGATCTGGATCGTCGCCGTCGCCCGGTACGTGGGCACGCGCACAAAGTTGTAGACTGCCGCGGTCGCCAGAGCGAAGGCCACGGTCCAGAAGATCGTCCGGCGCCGGGCGTGAATCGTCCGCCAGTAGCTGTGCAAGGAAAAGGCTCCCGCGGATTCGGACTCTTCCCGCGGGGCTCGATAGTAGGGCAGAGTGAGCTCTCGCGGCGAGGCGAGGCTAGGGGTGCTCGCGTCGGGCTGGAGCGCCTCGGTGAGCCGTTGCAGTTTTTGACTCATGACGTTTGCCGGCGCCCGCGTTTCCCTGTGTCTAGTTTGCCGGGGCCTAGTTTGCCGGCACCTAGTTTGCCAGCGCCTAGTTTGCCAGCGCCGCGGGCGTCAGCGGCGAAAGATCACTACGCCGGTACCCACCTGAATCATGGCCTCCACGCTTCGGCTGAGAACGCTTTTCGCGCGGCTGTCCGGGATGTAGAGGATGTCGTTCGCGGCGAGTTCGGGGTCGGGCGAGCGACCCGCAATGACGTCCTTGATGCGAACATGGATCCACTGCTTCTTGCCGTCAACCTCGCGGATGATGCGGGCCTTCTGCGGCGAGGCGTGACGACCCAGTCCCGAGGCCAGCGACACGGCCCGAAGGACCGTGATCTTCTCCTGGTCCTTGATCGTATAGCCACCGGCTTTCTCCACCGCGCCCATCACGTAAACAATGCCGGCTTTCGAGACTTGAATCACGTCATGAGGCTGAATGAGCGGGTTGGCGAGGTCGTTGTCGGGCGTCAAGAGCATGTTTCGCACCGAGACTTCGATTTCCTCTCCAGATACGGCTGGAGCCGGTTCGCCCATGGCCGAGCCTGGGCTGGTGAACGAAGAGCCGCCGCCACGCCGCCGCGAGATGGTGATCGTGTCACCGACGTCCTTTCCCAGCCCGCCAGACATGGCCAAGACTTCCAGCAGCCGGCGGCTGCCCTGAAGCTGGTACACACCCGGGCGCTCGACCGCGCCGAGAACGCTGACCGGCTGGCTGCGAAACTCGCTGACCACGACGCTAATCTGCGGATCGCGGAGGTAGCCCCCTTCATACATCTGCTCGAGTTTGGCTTCGATCTCTCTGGTGGTGAGTCCCGCGACCGAGAACTCCTCGAGCAGAGGCGGGGAAATCGTCCCCTTCGGGCTGACCACGACCGTGTTGCTGAGTTCCTCGACTTCAAAAACAGTTACGCGCAATACGTCGCCTGGACCGACAAGATAGGCGCCGTTCACGCCGATCGAGGGTTGGAGCGAATCGGCGGCCTGCAGCCCGATCACGGCCAACGACAATATCCATCGGATGAAGTGTTTCGACATCGACGACCCTCCCGAGATAGAGCCTCCCAGTAGCAGAATCGTCGATAAGCCGGTGCGGCATTAGGAGCGGCATTAGGAAAGGCTTTAAGAACGGTGCAGACCCGGCCGCCCACAGGACATGGCGCTGCCTTCGCCCCGCCCCCAAGGATGCTTCATACTAAAAGGCTTCATCCCCAAAGAACTGGAGCAGAGTTCCGAACATGTTTGCTCGTGTTCGAGTGCCTGAGAAGTAAGAATGAGAAGCCTCCGGCGCCCGCCGGCGTTCAGCCATGGTGCAGCCGGCGTGGCCACCGCCGGGGGCCTGCTCTGGGCCATGTGCGGTTCGCCCGCTCGAGCGCCGAAAGACACATCCATGGACATTCCGCAGCGTCTCGCAGACTATACTTCCGTTCGTCTGGAGAGCGATCGTAGCGCGCTCACCGGCAACCAGCGCCGCATGCTGCCCCTCTTGATCGAGGCGGCCGGCGTCATGAACGGTCTCTTCTGGCGGCAATCGTATGGAGACCGGGAGAAACTGCTCGAGTGCGTCGCCCGTCCCGACGTTCGCCGCTTGATTGACATCAACTACGGACCCTGGGATCGCCTGGCCGGGAACGAATCTTTTGTCGAAGGCGTGGGTGCGAAGCCGCCCGGCTCGGGGTTCTATCCGGTCGATATGACCACGGAGCAGTGGGATGCCGCTGTCGCGGCCTCTCTCGAAAGCGCCGAGTCGCTCAAAAGTCTCTACACCTTGGTGCGGCGCGACGCCCAAGGATCGCTTGTCGCCCTGCCCTATCACGAGGTGTTCGCCGCCGAGTTACGTATCGCGTCGGAAAAGCTGCGCCAGGCCGCTCAGTTCGCCGACGATGACGGGCTGCGCAAGTACCTTGAGATGCGCGCCGAAGCGCTCATGACCGACGACTACCAGCCCAGCGACTTCGCCTGGATGGAGATGAAGGACAACACGATCGACATCGTCATCGGCCCGATCGAGACCTACGAAGACGCGCTGTTTGGCTATAAAGCCGCCTACGAGGCCTACGTCCTGATCAAGGACAAGGAGTGGAGCCGGCGACTGGCGAAGTACACCTCGATGCTGCCCGAACTCCAGAAAGGTCTGCCGGTGGACGCCGCTTACAAGCAAGAGCAACCGGGCGCCGATTCCGATCTCAACGCCTATGACGTGATCTACTACGCGGGCGATGCGAACGCCGGCGCGAAGACCATCGCCATCAACCTGCCCAACGACGAAGAAGTACAGCTCGCAAAGGGTGCGCGAAGGCTGCAACTCAAGAACGCCATGCGGGCAAAGTTCGAGAAGATTCTTCTCCCCATCGCCGATGTCCTGATCGCCGCCAGGCAGCGCCGCCATATCCAATTCGACGCCTTCTTCGCGAACACGATGTTTCATGAAGTCGCGCATGGTTTGGGAATCAAGAACACGATTACCGGCAAGGGCTCGGTGCGCGAAGCCTTGAAGGAAAAGGCATCGGCGCTCGAGGAAGGCAAGGCCGACATTCTGGGCCTCTACATGGTGACGAAGCTTCACGACCGGGGCGAGCTGGGCGGCGCGGACCTGATGGACAACTACGTGACCTTCTTCGCCGGAATTTTTCGCTCGATTCGCTTTGGCGCATCGAGCGCGCATGGCATCGCCAACCTGCTGCGTTTCAATTTTTTCCAGCGGGCCGGCGCCTTTTCCAGGGACGAAACCAGCGGTGTCTACCGCGTCGAGATGGATAAGATGCGCCAGGCGGTCGATGCGCTTTCCGAGAAGATCCTCAAGATCCAGGGCGACGGCGATTACGACGAGGTCACGCGGTTTCTCGGCGAGATGGGCCGGATGGGTCCGCTGCTGCAAGCGGATCTCGACAGGCTGAAGTCAGCCGGTATTCCCGTGGATGTTGTGTTCGAGCAGGGTCTGTAGAATCCCGGGCCCAGGCGGCCGCGGGTCTCTTCCAACTCAGCGCTAGGGCGACTCGAAAGTCAGCGTCTTTACCTTGGCGATCTGCTTCGCGAATACTTCCGGGTCGCTGGTGGGCAATTCGCAAACGCGCTGCTCGCAGACGTAGGCGGTGGCTTTGCCGCCCAAGGGCCGCTTCTGCTCCAGTAAGGGGATCAACTTCGACTGCGCTGGCAGGTCCTTTGCGGATGAAACAACCAGGACCCGATTGGGCGCGAGCGTCGCGGCCAATTTCGCGAGAAACGGCTGGGCTTCGTCTCGCGACAGCGGCGTGACGATGAGGATCTCCTTGGGCGTATCGGAATGGAAGTCCAGCGCCAGCAGCATCTCCGATAGGGCCGCCGGCGAGCGCTCCAAGACCGGCTGGAAGGCCTGGAGAGCCTTCTCGGCCCGCTGGCGGTAGCTATCGCGAGTGGTGAAGGAATGGAGCCGCAACAGGTTCAGCACGGCCACGGAGTTCCCCGACGGTTCCGCGCCATCGTAATTCGGTTTTTCACGCGCCAGCAATTCCTCGTGATCGCCGCTAACGGCAAAAAATCCACCGCTGGTCTTATCTTCATAGTGGTCGTGCAGGACTTGATCGAGCTCGATCGCGCTCTCGAGCCAGCGCAGCGTGCCCGTCGCCTCGCAGAGGTCGAGCAAGCCGGCGATGAGAAAGGCATAGTCGTCTAGATAAGCGTTGTGGCGGGCCTCACCCGACTTGTAACGGCGAAGAAGCCGGCCGTCGCGACGCAGGTTCTTGAGAATAAAGTCCGCTGCCCTCTCCGCTCGCCGGGCATATTGCGTGTCTCCCAGAACGAGAGTGGCCCGGGCGTGCGCCGAGATCATCAGGCCGTTCCAGGAGGTGAGAATCTTCTCGTCCCGCAATGGCGGCGGACGGTTGAGCCGCGCCCGGTAGAGTTTTTCGCGTGCCCTCTCGATCGTCCCGCGCAGCTCCGCGCTGGTAACGGAAAACTCCTTCGCTACGACCGCCAGCGGCTTAGCCGTATGCAAGATACCGCGGCCTTCGAAATTTCCGCCCGCGGTGACACCAAAGTATGCGGCCACGACCGCGGCGTCTTCCCCGCCGACAACCTTCTCGATTTCATCCGGCGTCCAGGTAAAAAACCAGCCCTCCTCGCGCTCGCCTCGAGGATTGGGACTGTCGGCGTCGGTGGCGGAATAGAACGCGCCGCCGGGCGCGGTCATGTCTCGTTTGACGTATTGCAGAATCTCGCGGGCGGTGCGGGCGAAATCCTCCCGGCCGGTGGCCTGGTAGCCCTCTAGGTACGCTACCGTAAGCAGCGCGTTGTCGTAGAGCATTTTTTCAAAGTGCGGCACGAGCCATGTTGCGTCGGTCGAGTAGCGGTGAAAGCCCCCGCCGGCGTGATCGTAAATGCCACCGGCCGCCATTTTCTCAAGCGTCGTCGCGGCGATCTTGAGATACCGCGCCTCGCCGGTGCGCCGGTGGTAGCGAAGCAAGACCCGTACAGGCATGCTGCTGGGAAACTTGGGAGCGCCGCGCGTGCCGCCGTTGGCCTCGTCGTAGCGCGAGCGGTAGAAGGTGGCTGCTTTGTGGAGCACCTTCGCGGTCGGCAAGCGCGTCCCCGCAACCGGCTCGAGCATTGAGGCGACGCGCGCCGCGATCTGCTTGGACCGCTCGGCGACCTGATCGGGATGTTCGTCGTAGGTCCGCCGCAACTCTGCGAGGAGCGTCAGAAATCCTCTTGTGACCCCCCGGTCCCCGTCGCGGGCGGGGAAATACGTGCCGGCGTAGAATGGTTTCCGGTCGGTGGTGAGCCAGCTCGTCATCGGCCAGCCGCCTCGCTGACCCATGGCCTGGATGGCGCTCATGTAAATCCCGTCGATGTCGGGGCGCTCTTCGCGGTCCACCTTGACCGCAATATAGTTTTCGTTGAGATAGCGGGCAATTTCGATGTCCTCGAACGACTCCTCTTCCATCACGTGGCACCAGTGACAAGTGGAATACCCGATGCTCAGGAGCACGGGCCGGCCCAGACGTTCGGCCGCCGCGAAGGCCTCGTCGCCCCAGGGATACCAGTTCACCGGATTGTGGGCGTGCTGCAGCAGATACGGACTGCCTTCGAGAAAAAGACGGTTCGTGAATTTGGGAGAACCGTCATCGTTGAGATGGCGGGTGCGCGGTTGATACTCCGGATCGCGCTTCACCCAGGCCTGCTCGATGGTCCCGGCGAGTAGCTCGGAGAAAGCCGCCGCGCCCGGCAGAGAGCCAGTCACGGCAGGCCCTTCCTGTTGGCCCGACTGCGAGAGGCCGCTGTGACATCCGGCCAACAGAAGCGGGATGGCGAACAACACCGAGCGGCCGAGCTTGCGTTCGGGCGAGCAAGCAGAGGGTGAGATTGCGGCCGAACCGGACATTCGCTGCTCATGGTATCACCCGATTGCTCTCACCCCGCCAATGTCGCCCCGTCATCGCGCCGCGACCCACACGGGACTCGACCAGGCCAGATTGCCATTGGTCTGTACGACGCGAACCTGATACCAGTCCGTGCCGGGACCTTCCGCCCGGTCTCCACGGAAAACTCGGTCACGTAGTTCTCCTCGAATACGACGCGGTGCATCATCACGGACTCGGAGGAAAACTCGCCCAGGAAGGCAATCCGGCTCGACTCGGCCAGTTCCTTGAGTGTCCTCCGGAGCGTGAGCTGGTTGGGCTGGCTGATCGTGAGGACGACTTCTGTTTCCGGCGAACCCTCGATCTCAAGAACGATGTCATGGGTCGCCTTGTCGTCCAGCGCGTTTTCCCGCGATGTATAAGACGCGACTTCACATGACCGGCTCGTGAGCGCGGAGACGCGATTCCTGCGCTGCTCGTCGAAGGGCCGCGACTGAAAGTGCGGCGACACCGAGAGAAGCTTGCCGCCTTCGATGTGCACCTGGAATCGCCAGTCAGCGGTGCGCGGCATTTTGAAGGCCGCCCAGGGCCCCCAGCCGAATTCGACGCGCAACAGCACGGGATTGTTTCAACTCAGATCGTTCGGCTGGCGGTCCACCGGGTAGTCGCGGTGGATCACTCGGTTGTTCTTGAGTACTTCGACCCGGTCGATGCCATCCTCGCCTCGTACTTGGACCGAGATTTCCCGCGAGAACCCGGACCTGATCGACTCTCCCATCCAATGCCCGTTGACCTTGAACTTCAGCGCAATGCGGTCGGCGCTGACCGCGTAAGTACGGCGAGCCTTGAGCGCCTCCATGATGGAGGCGCGGTCGAGCGAATCGGCATAGACCGCCGCCAGCCCCTGGCCGTACGCTCCGGGATAGCCGAGGTGGTCGTCGGGACTCGCGATCACGCCCGCCTCGACCCCGCTCGTCCAAAGCCACTGCACCGTACTCTTGGTGTAACGTCCGCCCATGCTGTGGCGGATGTAGCGAAGGGGTCCGCGGTCCGACTCGGCACTGCCGTGCTCGGACATCATTTCCACGATGGGAGAGACGCGCGGGTCGAGCCGGCTCCAGTCCCAGCCGCGCCATTGGGACAAATAGGCCGGGTGATGCGGAATCAATATCGCGCCCGTTTCCAGGGCGTGGGCTTGCCACTGTTCGATCGTGGTGAGATGAACCAGCGCGCCCTCGGGGCCGGGATAAATGATATTGAAATCGCCGGAATTGTAGTGCACCTCGTAGCCGAGAAAGGCCGCGAACCTGCCCGGCCGGTTGGCTTCGGCCGTAAGCTGCTGAATCTTTCCCCAGTTGGCCTTTACGGCGTCAAACCCCCTCACGAATTGAGCGTTCTTGCCGCCGGGAATCTGGCGCATGTCGGGCCATTGACTCTGGGGAGTGAAAGCGAAGAAGTCGAGGTGGATCTGAGCGATGTCGAACATGCGTTCGAGTGATCCTTTAATCTGTCCGATGGAATTGTGATTGTGAAGATCGCCCCAATAGAGGTTCTTCTGCTCTGCCGGGCGTTCGTTCTCAACCGGCCGCGAAGAAGGTCCCGAGGCGCAGCCGGATAGGCAGATCGCCCCAAGCGTTAGAATGGTAACCAACCCAGCCCGGCGGAATTTCAACATGGCGCCTCCGTCTACGAGTAAACAAAACGGGCTAGCGCCGAATCCCGTATTCCAGGGTGAAGTACCGCGGATTGAAGCCCGCGAGCGGTTCACGAAGCTTCACCAGTTCCGCTTCCACGCCGTGGACTTCGAGCCGGGTAATTTCGGCGATTTTCAGCGCCTCACTCAGTAGTTCGCCGACATTGTCGAGGTGCGCGAGCAGTCCCGCGGCACCCTCATAGCCTTCCCGGCAATGAACCTCGTCTCCTTTGAAGCTAAAACCGTAGTAGAGACATTTCGGCTCTTTGCTCGTCAGCTCGACGAATTGTTCGCAGAATCCTTTGAACGCCTCAAGGTTGCCCTCGGAGACTTTGAAGTAGGGGTGGATCGTGATGCAGGTGTCTTGGGTCGCCATGGGAAGATTCTACCTCATGGCCGTGGAAACTGCCTGGCGAGATCGGCTTGGCGAGAACGCGCCCCAGCGTCCGCGGGCGCTCCCGCAGCGCCTTGTCATCTGGGCGCCGGGCGGTTCCCGTTCTTCTAACGCCTTGTGGGCAGTCGGAAACCTTCTGGGAGATCGCGCGTTTCGTCCCCGCAGAGTGCCCGCATGACCCGCAGCTCGGCCTCGGTCATGTGGTCGTAGCCATGGAAGAGGAATCGCCTCAGCCCGGCCTCCCGTGACGCTTCGAGAATACGAACAAAGTCGCCCGATCCCATCGGGTCGCCGCCATGGGGCCGCCGCCCGACATCCACCCAGGGCACCACCTGCTCGGGACGTTCGGCGGCCGCCAGTACCGCCCGCGTGGCGGGCCCAACGATCTCGTTGAAGAAGGCGTCTGGAAATCCCCGCTCGAAATCAAGTTCGCTCTCAACGCCCGGCAACCGAACGCCTAGCAGCATCTCGATCACCTGAAACGCCCCGCGCGCCGAGAGACTGGGGTTCCACGAGCGCAACGTTGTCAGCCAGCGATAAACCGTTCCGTAGAGACCGTCCGTGCCGCGATGCCAGAAGTAGTGCTTCGGATGCAGATAATCGGCGTAGGGCGCCAGTTTGGGCAAGTCGTAGCCGCATAGAGGCGTGAACACGGCCGAGCGCGGTCCGATGCCCAGTTGCAGGTCGCCGCGCTGTTCCCTCATTAGGCCTTTCAGTGTCTTGATCGTGCCCGTGATGACATCGGTCCGGAAGCGCAACCAGTTTGCCAGGCCGTCGTCGAAGCCGAGCATCTGATAGCTCCCAAACAGACCCCGCCCGGCGTATGCCCCGGCAACCTTGTCGTCGAGGTTGTGCAGACGCTCTTCGAGGCGGCGGCTGGCGGCATTGAGTTGGGCCCAGTCGTAATGCATCGACTCGGCCAGCGGCCGGACGACGCCGGGCAGGTCGCTGAAAATGTTCGAGCGGTGTCCCTCCGAGATCTCGAAGCCCCATTCATGCCAATCGATCATGCCACCATCCGCCGCTGGGAAGTGCGCCAGAGTGTCGAGGGCGCGCGCCGCCCAGCGGTTGGGATTGGCGAAGCGGGCGAACTTGTCTTGATCCGATCGGCCGTAGCCGCCATCGGGGCGAAATATAAAGATCGTCCAGCCGCGGCGCTTGGCGTCGGCGAACAGACGGTCGAGTTTGCGGCGCTGTGCTGGAAAGCGCTGCGTTGGCGCCGGCGGAGGCTCGACGCCGAGACGGCGGTAGATTTTCGGATCCGGTTCGAAGATGGACTGATTGCGGCCGGAATCATCGCGGACGAGCATGCGGCCGACGACGATACCACGCACTCCGATGATTTCCCAGGCGTCAAAGATGCAGGAATAATCATTGAGGACTGGGTCGAGCGGCTGGCCGAAACGGATCCACGCTTCAAGCTTGGGAGAATCTTCTGGCATCAGTGTTCGTCCGTGACACCGGAGTTGAGCGGCGTGGCGATGTAGAGTGTCCTCGGCGGCGGATCTAGTGCCAGGCTACATATTGTAGACTTCGTCCCAGGTCACTTCCCGGCCTAGCTCAATCGCGATGCGGCCCATGATGGCGGTGAGCGTGCTCTCGGCCGCGAAGATGGCCGCGTTCACCGCCGGAACCTCGCCCCGGGCGCCTTTTACGAAGTGTTCGATGACATCCTCGGTGATGTTGTAGGTGGTCTTCTGCTCGCTGGGCGATTTGCCTTCCACGTACACGGTAAAGCCGCGTCGCGAGGTCGTGATCACGCCTTTGGTTCCGAAGAAGTATTCGCCCACGTCGCGGTATCTGCCTTTGGAGATCTGATTCGCCGAGTGAGTGTAGACGCGTCCGTCGGGCAGCTTGTAATTGACCGCCAGGCTGTCCATGATGTCACCGATGTCGTCGCGCACCACCCGCGCGCCGTACCCGGTTGCGCTCACCGGGTGGGTGCCGGTGAACCAGTTGACGACGTCGATATTGTGGCAGTTCTGCTCGACGATAATGTCGCCCGAGCGCTCTTTGTAGAACAGCCAATTGCGCACCTTCTCCTCGGAACTGGGATGGCCCTTGCGAACCGGCAACCCTCCGCCAAGCCAAGCCGAGCGAATCATTCGAATGTCGCCGATCTCTCCGTTGACGACCATCTCGCAGGCGCGCAGATAGTCCTTGCCCCAGCGCTGCTGAAAGTCCACCATGACCATCTGGCCGGGCTTGATGTTCTTAGCCGCGGCCAGAATCCGCCGCACTCCGACCGGATCGACCGCCACGGGTTTTTCCATCAGCACATGCTTGCCCGAGGCGACCGCGAGTTCAAAGTGCTCGGGATGAAGATAGGGAGGTGTCGCGATGTAGATGGCGTCAATATCGGCGTCCAGGATCGCCTCGATGCTCTTGTAGGCCTGCGTGTCCTTGGCCGGGAGGCTCTCGCGGGCGGCGGCGATCTGGTCATCGTAGATATCGGCGAGCGCCACCAGGCGTGCATTCGCGTTCTTGACGAACAACTGGCTGACCCGCGATCCTCGCCGGCCACAGCCCACCAGGCCAACCTTCAGCTTGGAGTTGGCGGGCGTCCCCTTGACCGATCCGGGCTGGATGACCGTCCAGCCGGCGGCGGCTACGCTGGCGTCCTTGACGAATTCCCTGCGGCTGCTCGAAACTTTTTTGCTATGGCTCATAACCTCGCTCGCTGAGAATCCCGGATTTCCAAACCCCATCGAGAAACGGGCAGCGGGGCTTCGATTCGGCTTCAATTCTAGCAAACGGCTCCGCCCTCACCCTGTCGTGGCGCGCGGCTTCTCCACCGGGGGGGGGGGGCACGCCCGCTGGGACAGGCCCGGAGCGGGACATGCCGGTAGCGAAGAAACCGCAAACCAGGGTATCATTACTAGGAGCTTTGCCGGCGAGTTGTTCGTCTCATGCGCAAACCACTCTCACGCAGAACATTTCTTAAGGGCGCGGGGTTGGCGGGCGCGTCCGTCCGCATCGGCTTGCCGCCGTTCGAGGCGATGTTCAACTCACACGGCAGCGCGTACGCCGCCGCAACACCCAGCGGCCGTGTGATTAGTCAGCCGATCGAATCCCGCTTTATTCTCTGGTTCAACGGCAACGGCATCCCCGAGCGCTACTGGATACCCACCGATACCGGCGCCGGCTACCGCGTAACGCCCTGTCTGCGGCCCCTGGCCCGTTTTCGCTCCGACATTCACATCCTCAGCGGGCTCGACAACGATATCGCGCGCGTGCCCGGCCCCGGCAATGATCATCACCGCTCGATGAGCGGGCTGCTTTCCGGTCGGCCCTTCACCGGACGCGGCGCCGGCGGACCATCGATCGATCAACTCATCGCTTCGAAGATCAGAGGAGAATCGCGTTTTCGCTCTTTGCAGATCGGCGTCTGTCCCGAGTCTCACGGCGACAGTATTCAGCGCAATATGAGCTGGGCGGGCGCCGACCGTGCCTTGCCGCCGGAGCTGATTCCGCACAACTTGTTTGACCGTATCTTTGGCGTGAAGGATCCGTCTTGGACCGAGCGCAAGAAGAGCATCCTGGACTCGGTGCGGGACAGCACGAAAGGTCTCCAATCCGGCCTGGGCCTTGCCGACAAGCGGCGGCTGGATGAATACCTGGGATCCATCCGGGAGCTGGAGAAGGCGATCGCCGGCCTGCCTCCCGGCGATCTGGGTGCCAGCGAGCCCGAGATCGGCGGCGACATGAAGGACTGGCCACGAGTCGCTAAGCTGCAATCCGACCTTCTGGTGCACGCGCTAGCCAGCGGGCAGACGCGCGTCGCCTCCTACATGCTGACGAAATGCCAGAGCCTGACCCGGCTGCCCTGGCTCGGCTATACGACGATGCGTCATCACGACTACACCCATAACAAGTCGCAAGGGCCCAAGGGCCAGCGCGTGTTGCGGGATATTTGCCGCTGGCATGTCGAGGAATTCGCCTATCTGTTGGGCAAGCTCAAGTCGATCCCCGAAGGCGATGGCACCTTGCTCGACAACTGTTGTCTGCTCTACCTTCACGAACACGCCGAAGCCAATCTTCATAAGAACAACGGCATGATCGCCATTCTCGCCGGTCACGCCGGTGCGATGATCACCGGACGCCACAGCGAAGTCGCCGCGACGATGGGCGACCTTCATCTGGCCATCGCCAACGATGTGATGGGAGCGGATCTCGGCGGCTTCCCCAATGCATCGCGCAAACTTGCCGGCATTGCCTCGTAGCAGGCGCTCCTGGGCCGCTATGTTTCCTGCCTGCTGGCGCGGGAGTGTAAGCTAGCTAGTACGCCATGCGAGCCCGGTCCGCCGCCCGGCCAGCGGATCACGGTTTCGCGCGGCCGTGGAATCCCTATGAGTTACCGCCTGCTGTTTCTACTGTCTTTCCTGCTGTCGCTGCCTCTTCCAGGCGCCGAGAAATACTTCCCGCCGCCAGACAAAGACGGCGGCTGGCGGACGCTCGAAGACAGCGCCGAAATTCGCCGCATCGCCGGTGTGGATACCGCCAAACTCGATGAGGCTCTCGCCTTCTGCAAGAAGACGACGAAGAACGGCGGGCTGCTGGTGGCGCGCAACGGCTGGCTCGTCTATGAACGGTATTTCGGCCGTGCTCACCGCGCCGCAACCGCCAACACCGGCTCGGTCGGTAAGGCCTACACGAGCATAGCGGTCGGTATACTCATGGCCGAGCACCCCGAGTGGTTTCCCGAGGGTCTGGATCAAAAAGTGTTCACGCCAAAGTATTTTCCCGCGGCGATGTTCCCGCTCACCGACCCGCGCAAGGCCGATATCAAGCTCGGTCAGTTGTTAAGCATGTCGGCCGGAATTCGGGGCAACAATCCCGGCAAGGTGAACGGGAAGGACGTCATTCTCGACCCGGCCGGCCCCGACGGCTGGTTCGCCATGCTGGACGATGCCGCGTTTGGGAAGCGGGAAGGTGACGGGAGCGCCACGACTCTATGGCGCCGGCCGGGCGGCGGCTACTCTTACGCCACTTCGTCGATTCATCTCGCTTCGGTGATGCTTCGTCACCTTACCGGAATGGAGCTTGAGGAGTATGTTCGGATCAAGCTTGCCGAACCGCTGGGCTGGAGCCGCTGGGGCTGGGGTTACCGCGATGATAACCTCGGCCATACCGCCGGCGGCGGCGGCACCGCGCCACGTGCGACCGACATGCTCCGCTTCGGCTATCTGCTCCTGCGCGAGGGTCGCTGGAACAACCGCCAGGTGGCCCCGGCCAGCTACGTAAGAATGTGCGGACGGCCGTCGCCCTACAATCCGCACTCGAACTACAGTTTCCAGTTCCAGGTCAATGCCGATGGCAAGATCGCGGGCCTTCCCAGGGATACGTTCTGGAAGGCGGGCTCGGGCGGCCACTGCATCTATGTCGTGCCCTCGCTTGACTTGGTTGTCTATAAGATGGGCGGGCGTGATTATCAATTCCATCCTGACAATACCGGCGTGCCGGCCGTGCCGGAATCGGTTTTCCGCTACGACGGCTCGCGCGAAGGCTGGAAGTATTCCGCCGGCGCCCAGGACCAGTGGGAGACTCCGCTGCAGCTCGTGGTCGCGGGTATTCGCAGCCCGTGATGGGAGTCCGGCCGGGCGTCCCAAGGGTTGCGGCCGGATGCAGATCGGGCGGCGCCGGCAGCTTCGTTGCGAGTCCTGCCACGGGCGGACTAAGCCGCGGGCCGGGAGCGCGCGTACTCGTAGTGTACTTTCCCGTCGACGCCGTGGAAACGGAAGGTGATCGTGCTCTGATCTCCCACCCTCTTGACGTTCACCGACAAGAAGCCCCCCAATACGCGATGAAATTGATGGTACCGCTTGTCGAGACCGGGCGAACCCGCGGCATGCTGGTCGCTCGCCGGGCCGGAGGAAAACTCGTGCACGCCCGTGGCGGGGTGGATCGAGTGATATTGCCAATGGCGGTCTCCGCAGGCGATGAAGAAATTGTCTGGGAGGTTCTGCTGAACCCAGGCGCGGAACTCGTCGCCCTCGTGCGTGAAGGCTTGGTTGGCGTGATTGTCCTGCTTGTTGGCGCGGTCGGGTCCGATGATCGGCGTGGGACTGACCAGTACTTTCCAGTCCGCGTCGCTTTCGAGTAATGTGTCCTGGAGCCACTTCTTTTGCTCAGCGCCCCATATGGATTTCAGCGGGCCGTCGGGCATCGTATTGGGCGAGCGGAAGTCACGCCCCTCGGTCAGCCACACTTGCAAGGCTTTTCCCCAGCGGAAGGTGCGATAGGGTTTCTTGCTCATCGGCACCTGCTCGTTGTAAACCCGCAGTCCCTGCTCGAAGGTGAAACTCCCCATCACGTCCACGTTTTGGGAGGGCCAGCCGTCGTTGAAAAACGTGTCGTGATCGTCCTTTTCCCAATAGCCGGGAACTTTCAGATGGAACGCGATAGCCTTCGGGTAGTTGTACATGCGATGCCAGTGATAGCGCGCCAGAGCGATGCTGGTGGCGCGCGGGTCGTCGCTGTCGTAGTAGACCGTGTCGCCGGTGGGCACGATGAACTGGGGCGCAAGCGCCGCCATGGCGTCGTAAAACATGTAGCCGTCGGCGTGGTCGGCATCGACGTATTTCTGTCCCGTCATCACGGTGAAAGTGACCTCGGCGTATTCGTCTGGCGGCGGAGCCGTCTGAAAACTCCCGCGCAGGGGTTTGTGCTCGGGGCTTCCGCCGGGGCCTCTTGTCTCGGAAGAATAATAGTATGCTGTGGAAGGCTTTAGGTCTATCAATTGAAAGTGATGGGTAAAGTTGTCTTCGGCGGACACGGCTACCCACTCGGTCACGACGGCCCCGCTGAGGTCTTCGCGCGTGGCGTAGCGCAAGCGCACCTCGCCCAGCGCGCCGGGAGAGGAACCTTCGAGGTCGGCCGGACCCAGCTCGGCCGCAAACGGCTGAGGGCGTCCGCGGCGCTCGATTCCGTCCCGCCGGCGCGAGGCCTTCTCGGTCAGCCTCACCCAGACGATGGCCGATTGATCGGTGACTTCACCGACCTTGACGCCGGTAGCTTGACGGCTCTCGCCGATCCTCGCGATCGTGGGGCCGCAGCCGGCCAGCAGTGCAAGGAGAAGCAGGGTAGCTATGATTGGGACGGATGCCGGTCGCATGGCGAGATTCTAGCACAGTGCGATGCTAGCCGAGTGCCGTTCGGCGGTCCGAGCCGCGGGATTGTACAATGGAAGTACGAAGCGGCAGGTCGCAGCGTGAAGAAGGGCGCTTCGCGCGACGTGCGCCGGGGCGTGCCCGCTCCAAAGCAAACCAGGTCCGAAACCTGTTTCGAGGAGTCGGGAATGCCGCGGCCACATTCGGCGTTTCCACGGTAACAATCTGAACGAGGGCGTCGAATGAATAGACAGACACTTTGGGGGCATCATCATGAAACTGACACGCCGACATCTCGCGCTGAGCGCCGCCGCCCTGTTCCTCGGGACGCGCGCGCAGGCCGGCAAACGGAGGAAGTTCGAAGTGACGCGCACCGATGAAGAGTGGCGCCGGTCGCTGACGGCGGAGCAGTATTCGGTCCTACGAAAAGAGGGCACCGAGCGCTCCGGGTCCAGTCATCTCAACGACGAAAAGCGCAATGGAACGTTCCTTTGCGCCGGATGCGGTCTCCCGCTGTTCTCTTCCGAGACCAAGTACGAGAGCGGCACCGGCTGGCCGAGCTTCTGGCGGCCACTGGACAGCGCCATCGGGACGTCCACGGATCGCTCGTTCTTCGTGACCCGCACGGAAGTGCACTGCAGCCGCTGCGGCGGACATCTGGGCCACCTCTTCAACGATGGTCCGGCGCCCACCAAGCTGCGCTATTGCATGAACGGCGTCGCCATGAAGTTCGAGGCCGCCGAGGCTGAAGCATCCGGATTGTAGGATCACCGGCCCAGAGCACTCGCCGACTCTCAGCATCGTTCAAGGCAGAGAATCGTCCAGTCCAAGGGAGGATCCATCCATGAGCTATCGCGACATCGTCCAACTGCTGGCCCTCACCGTCGGACTGGCGGCTGTGGCCTCGGCCGCTCCCAAACAAGACGAAAAGGCCGTGGCCATCTTCGCCGGCGGCTGCTTCTGGTGTATGGAACCGCCGTTCGACAAGCTCGACGGCGTGCTCTCGACCACCTCGGGCTACACCGGAGGCGCCGAAGCCAACCCCACCTACAGGCAGGTCGCCTCCGGACGGACCGGGCACCGCGAGGCGGTCCGCATCGAGTACGACCCGAAGCGCGTCGACTACGCCCGCCTGCTCGAAGTCTTCTGGCGCAACATCGACCCGCTCGACCGGCGCGGCCAGTTCTGCGACAAGGGCCGGCACTACACCTCGGCCATCTACGCGCTCGGTGACGAGCAACGGACCGCCGCCGAGGCGTCCAAGGCGGCGCTCGCGTCCGGCGGCAAGTTGCGGGGCGAGATCCAGACCGAGATTCTGCCTGCCGGCGCTTTCTATCCGGCCGAAGAATACCATCAGGACTACTACACCAAGAACCCCGTGCGGTACAACTACTATCGCTGGGGGTGCGGCCGCGACGCGCGCCTGAAGAAGCTCTGGGGCGAACAGGCGGGTCATTGAGCGGGACTGTTGAGCCCGCGGGTCTGGCCACGGACCGGTGTGGTCGAAGCGGCCTCCATTCGAGATGATGCAGCAGCGACGCTTGAGCGGCACGTCCGAAGGATTGCAAGCGAGCATGACAGGGCCAAGAAAGGGGCAGACCTCTGATCCACCCGATATATTTCCTTCGTAAGTAGACGATTCTAAACAGGCTGGAGTGGCGGAACTGGCAGACGCACTGGACTCAAAATCCAGCGCCCTTCACTGGGCATGTGGGTTCGACCCCCACCTCCAGCACCAGACTTTTGACGTTTGTTTTCATGGGCTTACGGTTGCCTCTTGGGGCCGTGTACAACTGGCGTACAGCATTTCGCCAGATTCGTGACCTCCAACGTCACATATCCAAAGTCCCTGTATGTGCCGTGTTCGACCTAAACTACCTCCGACTCCTCACTACAGCCACCGCCTGATCCATGCGAGCCCTGTTGTTGGCACCATTCCCTCCAGGTCCTGTGGCTGCACCCGAACAAGAATAATCTGGGTGGAACCGACCACTGGCTTAAGCTGTTCGTATAGTTCATTGGGCGATATGTCAGTTTGGGTCTCGACTAGCCAAGAATCTCCGAAATAGTGCCACCAGCCGTGTCCGTGCTTTTTCAGCTCGGCTGTAATGGCGTCTCGAATACTCTTCGTACCGCCGTCAATCAGGACTACGAATTTGTTTGACATCAGCATCTGACACGGACGAAAATTCGCCAGCGATATCGTCTCCGACGATACCCCTTTCGATTTCCATCTTTCGGATCACAAACGATTCGTTTCGTAAGGCATCGGGGTCTTTGATCATGAAGAAAACGTACGCGCACAACGCAACGCCGACGCTTGCGGCTACCGCAGTACCTATCAATGCGGTCAGCCAGAATGGGGCGTTGACCCTGGCAGCACCAATGCATGCAGCACATAGTAAGGCGATAAGCCACAGAAGCGGCTGCATGGCTGTTGACCGCTTACCGCTCGCAGCATGCTCGCGCAAGAGCCTGTAGAGGATTTCAGGCATAGCTCAACGTACTCATTCTAGCGGTGCTGTTCTCGTATTCACTGCACCACCTCCGACTCCTCGCTCATCCCGTGCGCCGCTCTGAAATAGCGGTCGATTCGTTCCTGCCGACCCTTGGACCACTTCGCGTAATGCTTCTCGACGATCCGTGCCGAGTTGCCCAGCACTACCGACACATCTTCGTAGGACGCGCCCTGCTCCAGCATCCGCGTCGCCAGTGTGTGGCGGAACCTGTGCGTTTTGGCGTTGGTGATGCCCGAACGCTTGAACACCGCTTTCATGGTACCTTCAGCCGAGCGCTGGGCGTACTCGATCGGAATATCGTCCCGACCGTTGTAGAAAAAATACGGGCAGCTTGGGTCTTGCGCCGTACGCGGCACGGGCACGGCCTCCAGTGCGGCTTGCAGGTCGAGCATGACCGGGACACAGATAGGCTTGCCGTTTTTCGCGCGCCGGACCACCAGACGCCCGTCGTGGATTTGGTCTCGGCGAAGCAAGAACGTGTTCCTAATCGAGAGCCCGGTGTAGCGCATCAGGAGCACCATGGCGCGCGCGGAGTCCTTGTGGCTCAATAGGAAGGCATCAGTCGCTTCACCAATTGGCGGCGGCGCGTCGGTGCGCTGGTCGCGCTCCCATTGCTCGACCGTGCGGCGCGCCTGCGACATGCTCCTGGTGCCGACCGCCTTCCGTATCCACTTGCCGTTCGGCAGTGCTCCCCAGGCATGGACAGGGCAGTTGCACCTTGCCCAACGGACGCCCTTGCTTCGGTGCGGGCACTTCTTCGTGTGACGGCGGTAGAGGCTCAACATGGAGTCCATTCTACGCTCGTGCCTCGGGAGTCGCAGGGTCACTTGATCACTAGCTCCTCGTGCTTTCTCTCCATAACGCTCTTCGGAATCCGCAGGAACATGCGCCGTTGTTTGCCGTTTAGAGGCGCCCTGGTACCCAAGAACACAACGCCCGGCTCGTTTTCAAACAGCCGTATCATCGCCTGCGCAGAGAAGCCCCATAGCTTCCCCACTTGGGCGGGCGTGTAATGCTGCTCCTCGGCCGCATGCGATTTCATCGACAGGCTCAACGGTCCGCCCCTTCCCTCGACCAGCCCCGGCGCGCCGTGTTTCCTTCATCGGAAAACCGCATGAACTGCGGGTCGAACCGCAGATGAGCCACCCCGGTTGGGCCGTTGCGTTGCTTGGCGATTATCAGCTCTGCTTTGCCGCGAAGTTCCGGTTTGTCCGGTCTATACATCTCCTCGCGAAAGACGAACGAGACGAGATCGGCGTCCTGCTCGATCGAGCCACTGTCTCTCAGGTCACTGAGCTGCGGGCGGGGGTTGGTGCGCGTTTCGGTCGCACGGCTCAACTGCGACAGCACGAGGAAAGGACAGTTGAAACGGCGGGCCATCAGCTTGAAAGCGCGCGACATTTCGGCGACTTGCTGAGTCCGGTTTTCGGTGCGGCGACCTGCGAGAAGCTGGAGGTAGTCAACTATCACTAGGTGCACTGGGCCGTCTGATTCCATGCGCTCAAGGCGCTTTGTGAGCGTCGAGATGTCAACGTTTGAATCGTCAATCATCAAACGCAAGTCGGCGATTGCGTTCAGAGCCCCGTTGATGCGGCGCCGCTCCTCGCGGTCGAGCACAGCTTGGCGCATGCGCATCATGGATACGTTCGCCTCGCTACAAAAGAGCCTGACCAGCAGGGAACTGCGAGACATCTCCAGTGAGAAGATCGCCACTGAGCGACCCGACAGAGCGACCTTCAGCGCGATGTTCAGCGCGAGCGATGTCTTTCCCTGCGCTGGCCTTGCGGCGATGATGCTGAGTTCGCCGGCGTGCAGGCCGAGCGTCAGCCTGTCGAAGTCATGGAAGCCGGTCTGAAGCCCTCGCGGTGGCTTCATCAACGGACCCAGCCCGCCGGTCAGCTCCAGAATTTCGCGCGGGCACAGAAGCCCCTTCGCTGCTAGCTCTTCGGTCCGCAGTTGCTTGCGGGCTTCGGCGACCAGTTCCTCCAGGTCGTCGCGCGTGTGGCCGTCTGCGAGGAAGTCGGAAACATCTTTGTAAGGGCTGGGCACGCGCACAGCGAGCAGCTCCGCGACGCTTCCTTTGAGTTCCCGGACGATCGTCTCGCAGCGCTTGAGTCCCGGCCCGTCGTTGTCCGGCAAGACAACCACTCGCTTCCCTGCGAGTGCCTCAGTCCATTCGGCCCGCCATTTCTGAGCCGCTCCACCCGCATTCGTCGTCGCGCACAAATCGAGACCGACAAGCGCCTCGACATCCTTCTCGCCTTCGCATACATAGACTTCCTCGGCTGCGAGCACCTGCGGCAAGCGGTAGAGCGGGCGGCGAACATCGCCGAGTTTCCAGCTCCAGCCGCCCGGCGCGTCGGCGTCCGGACGGCGCTGGCGAAACGTCTTCGGTTCGTGTCGGCACACCTCGAAAAGTAGCTCGCCGGACTCGTCGGTGTAGCGATAGCTTGCGACGATCGGTCCAGGCTTGGCGGCGGCCGAAGCGCCGTTTCGGGATGGCTTCGCGGTGCCGTTCGTGCTGCCGTTTCGGTGGACGTTTGTCGCGGCGGGCGTCACTCCGGCGAAGTCGGCAACGGTGCGCAGCGCGGTGGGGAAATCGACATTGTCGAGCTTCTGGACGAACTCAAACACATCACCTCTGGCAGAGCACGCGAAGCAATTGAAGACGCCCTTCTCGCTGGAAACGCTTAGCGACGGATTGTTCCGGTCGTCGTGGAAGGGGCAGAGGCCGATGAAGCCGTCCCCGGCGGCCTTGAGGTCGATGCCGCGATGCTGGATCAGCTTCACGAGGTCGGCTCTCTGCTTGACGTGTTCAGCGTCCAGCTTGGTGGTCGTCATTTCGGGACTCCGAGTCCTTCCGCCATTTGCGCGATCTCGTCATCCGGAAAACCCTCGCCTCGCTCACCCAGCCATTCGGGTAGCGGTGGGTGCTGCTGCTCGCTCTCCAACGGCCGGGGGTGATCTTTCCATCGCCTGCCATCGAGCCATCGCGCCAGCGACGGGATGAATCGACCGTCTTCCTTCGCCCATTCTTCTGAGGCGAGCCAGCGATCGAGCCCGGCGAAAACTTCCCCGACGGTTTCGGCGGTGATCTCACCTTTGCCGACCAGCGAAATCCAGAGGCGGCAAGCCTCGTCGATCTTCGTGCGATTCGGGTGCTGCTCGCTCAAGCGATGAAAGTCTGCATCGAGCTGGTTGTCGGTTTCAGGGGGGACTACAGGGGGGTCTTTCTTTGAAAGTGAAAGTGCAAGTGAAGGCTTGCCTTTTGGTTGCAACCAATCGTCAACCACCCGGTTGGGGTTTGGTTGGGGTTTGGTTCCAACCAAATTGCAACCATTCTTAACCTTCTTCGTGGCCCTCGAAGTCGCTGATTTCAAACCGCCTTTCGAGCTTTTGCGCGACCAGTCCTTCTGTTTCTGTCGCTCTTGGAGCAGGCGATCGTTGAAGAGCCGGCCGCCTTCAGCCCGGAATTTTCGCCGGAGTTTGTCGCCGCTGCCGGCGCGCCAGTCATCGCCAAGCCGCGATAGTTGAGCCAAAATCTCATCGTCGTCGGGTAGGCCGCAATCTTCTTCACTCCAAGCGATCGCGAGTAGCCTGATGAAGGCGCCTTCCTCGGCAGGCGACATCAGCGTGATGGCGGTCGAGCTGAGCCAATCGCCGACGAAGAAGGGGAAGTAAGGAACTCTACCCACGCGCCCTCCAAGCCCGCCGGGAGAAGTAGCGGAGCGTCGCATGGATCAGGGAATAAATCCAGCACAGATACCGTGGGAGTGGCCTACCGGCTTCCTGGTGGGCGGCCTCGACGCTTTCCCACAGCGTGCCGAGATCGGCGTCGGCGAGTCTCACTGTGTGACCCCCTCGTCTCGCACTGGATAAGTTCCCAGCGATGGCTCGCCGCCCGCGACGACACGGGCGATCCAGGCGTCGATCTCACTGGAGGGCCACAGCACGGCCCTTCCGACATGACGGGGTTGGGGAAAACGACCGTCTGAACAGCGCAGGTAAACCGCTGAACGGCGAAGACCAATCAAGGCCATGACCGCCGGAAGCCGCAACAGTTTCTCGGGGTTCGTAGACATACCCCCAGCATAGGGCAGGTGGGCGTGTAAGTCTAGGATTCTAAGTTGGTTAGGGTGGCATCTAGGGTGGCATCTAGGGGGCGTTTCGCGGCAGACTCGCCATTTAACAGCGTATCTACGGGGATTTTGAGCGCCTTACAGATGCGCCTAGTATTCTTGTGGGTTGGCGTGGTCTTGCATCCCTCCCATCGCTTCACGGTTGACTCATCGACTTTTACTAGCCGGGCGAGATGGTACTGGGTCATGCCTGCCTTCTCGCGCCATCGACGAATCCTTGCCCCGAGTTCCTCTGATTGGGAATCCAGAACGACAGAGCCGTCTCCTGCGCAGGCGTGGGCCAGAATATACCCCGCTACAAGCTCTGCCAATGGCTGCGCCTGGTCGCGGCGATTACGTTCCTGCGCCTGGTCGCGGCGATCAAGTTCCTGGTACCACAACACGATCTCCCTTTCCGACATATTCAAAGGCTCGTTGGGCGAAAGGCCAAGACGAACCTGCACCTTGATCTTGAACTTCTTCAGATCAAGCTCGTCGTCTGGTCCT
This sequence comes from Bryobacterales bacterium, assembly GCA_965238045.1. GTDB lineage: Bacteria > Acidobacteriota > Terriglobia > Bryobacterales > UBA6623 > CBDEGU01. Next base: position 263,836 of record CBDEGU010000012.1, read on the forward strand.
ATGCAGTCGGCGGCGATCTTCTTGAACTCTGGACTGAACCCAGGAAGGGGATCCAAAAGCGCTTCCGTGAATCCGGCGATCGGGCTAAGCCACTCCAGCGAGGACCAAAGGCCTCCGATCAAGCCGACGGGAGATCGGAACATTTCCGGCATCGACCCGATGGGAAACGCGGACTGCCCACTCAGTCTCTGGAACGCCTTTGATAGCGAGTCGTTCAGATCCCGGAACGCCTCGGCGGTTAGTTCGCCTTCGGGGGCGTGATCGGTTTCGGACTGCTTCGTTGAAAGGGTTAGTACTGGTCGTCGCATGGCCGCTCCCTCTGCGGTTCCCTGGGGGGTTGGCCGCCGGGAGCTAGGGTTGCCCTGTTCGCCTCGCGTCGGCTAGGCGGCCAGCCCAATCATAACATTTCCGGTGTGGAATGTTTCAGGCGTCAGCGTCGAACCGAGCCGCCGACTGTGTTGACTTTGGGGGGGGGCCGATCTACTTCGTTGCCGGCCGCGACAGGATGCGATTCACCGTAAACCCGTGCCAAGCCGTGCCCTTGCGCGTACGGTGTTTCTCTTCGTTCAGTTTGGCGGCCAGCCGGTCGAACCCTAGGCCCTCTGCTCTGAGCGCTCTCATGCGCTCCACGACGGTCTTCTCGCCGGGGTAGTGCCCGTAGGGCTTGCGTCCCTCGCAGCGCCCCGTGCGCGCCTTCTTGCGCTGCCGTGCGCCTCTCAACTTGATGACGATCATTGTCTTTTCGTACTCGGCGATGGCCCCGAAGATCTGGCGCATCAGCGTCCGCGTGGGATCATCCTTGCACAGGTCGGGCTCGGCAACGGAGACCAGTTCAAACCCAGACTTCCTCAGGTCCCCGATGATCGTCTCTTGGATCATCAGGTCCCGCGCCAGCCTGTCCAGCTTCTCGACCAGGACGAGCTTGGTTCCGTTGGAGTGGAGGGCGTACATCATCTCCAGCAAGGCGGGCCGGTTCTCCATGTCCTTCGTCCCGCTCACGCCCTCTTCGCGATAGATCTTCGCAATGCGAATGTTGTGCGCTTTGGCGTACTCGCGGATGGCCTTTAGCTGACGGGGGAAGCCGTCTCCGTTCACTTGTCCCTTTCCGCTAACCCTGAGGTACGCGAATGCTCTTGTCATGACTCAAGAGTACACCAGAATGCCCTATTTGTCAACACTTATTCTAAGGATAAAGTGAACAGAATGATTATAAAGGACTTAGTTTTCCGAGCGGTGTTTCCCGGTGGGCTGGGGGATAGCCGGGGGCGTTCCAGCGGGGGCGAGTTGTGGAGTTTTCGGCTTGACTAGACTCATCGTCAGTTGCAAACTAGTATAGCGTTTCATTAAAACATATCGATACGAGGATGTTTCCTGCTAGGCTGGATGCATGGCAGGAAAATCGAAGCGTCCCCAACTGCTTCTCACGCCCGAAGAGTCGCAACATCTGCAGCGGCTGCGTCGTTCGCGTAAGGCTCCGGCTCGGGAGGTGCAGAGAGCCGAGATTCTGTGGCGCTATCATTGCGGCGAGACGATCGCCGAGATTATGCGGGCCGTGAAGATGACGCGCAAAAGCGTTGGCAAATGGATCGAGCGAGCCCTGGCCATGGGGGTGGAAGCGGCGCTCAAGGATGCCTATCATCGTCCCCGGGAACCCCGCATCAGCGAAGAGGCCAAGGCCTGGGTGGTGCACTTGGCCTGTAGCAAACCCAAGCAACTCGGTTACGCCGCCGAGCTCTGGACCCGCGGCGCGCTCGCCCGGCACGTGCGCCAGCATGCCGTGGAAGCGGGCTATCCGGCCTTGGCCCAAGCGGCCAAGGCGACCGTCCATCGGATTCTGGCCGAGCAACCTCTTCACCCGGAGAAGGTGAAGTACTACTTGCAGCGCCGCGACCCGGATTTTGAGTCCAAGATGCGGCAGGTGCTGCTGGTCTACCGCGAGGTGGCCTTGCAGAATGAAAGCGCGGGCGAGGGCGGCCCATCGCCGGGCGTGATTACGGTTTCGGTCGACGAAAAGCCCGGCGTGCAAGCGATCGCCAACACCGCTCCGGACCTGCCGCCGACTGCGGGGCGGCATCCCTGCGTGGCTCGAGATTACGAATACAAACGTCTGGGAACTTGCTCGATTCTGGCGGCGCTGGACTTGCACGACGGTCGGGTGACAGCGCGGGTGGAGCGGCGCCACCGCAGCCGGGAATTCATCTTACTGCTCAAGGATCTGGACCAATCCTACCCGGCCCACTGCACGATCCGATTGATCTTGGATAATCATTCCTCCCACGTTTCCAAGGAGACGAAGGACTATTTGGCGACGCGTCCGAACCGCTTCAAATACGTGCATACGCCGACCCACGGGTCCTGGCTGAATATTGTCGAGACGCTGTTCGGGAAGATGGCGCGCACTTTTTTGAAGCGAATCCGGGTGGAGTCCTGGGAGGAACTTCGAGAACGAATCCTGCAGGGGATCGCGGAGATCAACGCCGCCCCCGTCGTTCACCGCTGGAGGAAGTTCGAGCCGCTGGAGAGCGCGTCTGAGATGAGTATAGTTTAATGAAACGATATACTAGAAACGATCCAGAAGAACGGAGGCGAAATAGCGCGCCTGCTCGTCGAGGGGCGGCCGCTGGATAACTTCTGAACGGGAGATTCACATGAACTAGGGAGACAAACATGCTACGTGCCCTGCTAGTCGGCACTGGCAAACAGGGAGGTTTCTCCATGAAAAACATCGCGACTGTTTTAGTGTTGGCGTTCTTCAACACGGCAGCAATCGGTCAGATCACCTTCAAGAAAGTCCAGACGCGCACCACGTTCGGCGCTGCCGAGCAAGGCAACAAGGGCAAGATCGTTATGGACGGAAAGCAAATTCGGTTTGCGAAGAACAACGGCGCAGAATACTTCACGATTCCCACCGACGTTGTCTCTGAGCTATTCTACTCTCGCGTTTCCGGGCGGCGGATCGGCGCGGCGATTTTAGTGACGCCGTTTCTGCTGTTCAGCAAAGGTCGCAAGCATTACCTGACCATCACATTCAACGACGGTGCGGAGCTAGTTGGCGCTGTGGAATTCAAGCTCCACAAGAGTAATTACCGTGGCGCCTTGAGAACCGCCGAGCAGGTCACCGGCCAGACGATGCGCTACGACCAAGAGGGCGTCAAAGACACGAAGCAAACGGTAGCGAGACGCGGCGACAACGCTCCGCGCGTCGATCAAGGATCGTTGAAGATTTCCTCCGATCCAGAGGGAGCCGAGATTGAGATCGATGGGGCCTACGTCGGTATTACTCCCCGAAACCCAACCGTCCAGCCCGGCGAGCACAACGTCAAGTTGAAGAAGAAGGGATACGCCGCCTGGGAACGCAAGGTCGCTGTCGAGGCTGGGGAGACGCTAGAGATCGGCGCCGAGCTTGAGAGCAACTAGAACACCCGGTTCTCTACGTTGGCACACGGCTCGGCGCGTCTGGTGAACTCGGGGCGGTATAATTCCCCTGAGTTGATACGGCGCTTGCCGGAGGTGGCAGGAGAAGACTAGCCGCGTGCGCCGCTGAGGGGGTGGATATGTCTGACACGTTCTACATTCCCGTTGACCTAGACGCGCTGGTCGATGAGGTAGCCTCGCGTCTGAGCGGCGACTACATTCTGCCGCGCCTGATGAGCGTGCGAAATGCCGGAACCTACATCGGGCGGTCAGAATCCGGCGTGTGGGGACTGATCCGCAAAGGCGAGCTAAAGACGGTGAAGAGCGACCGGCGGACGATGCTGGACCGGGTGGATCTAGACCTTTGGATCGCGGAGAAGAAGGGCTGACTCGCCCGAAGCCCCTCATCCCGAGTCCATGAAGGCCCCGCCCCGCCTTGCGCCCTGCCCGCCTCTGTGGTACAAAGGAAGCGGCCCCAGCCGGTGCGTTAACGCCGACTGGAGCCTAACCAGCCACACGATACTCGGTCGGGTGTCGTATGGACGGCTCAATCCATCGTAGCAACCCCCATCCATCGGAACACCCGGTGTTCCCCGGCGGTGCTCCCGGGGTTAAGGGCGCTAAGCGCAGTTGATTCCAGCAGTGTTCTACCGGTTTGACGAGGTTCTGAAGGACCTCAGGCGGGCGATAGCTAGTGCGAAGGCGATATCACGACAGCTATCGCGGTACATCGGTTTTCTGGTAGAGCTTCGTTGGGGACCACAGCTCCCAGATGCCTCACTGGAAATTTTCGAAAGGGTTGGTCCTGCTGTACACTCTCGAGAATGACGTAGTGGGAGATGGTCTGCCTCACTCCGGGAAGCCGATGCGCCGCAGCAGCTCTTGGTAGCGCGGGTCTTGCCTGAAGGACTCGTTTGGCCACGGGTACTGCTTGAGGAGCACGAGCAGACCGTCGCGCTCCTCGAAGGCTGTATCCAGCCACTGGAACGCTTGATTAAAGTCACCCAGGTGCGCATAAACCCAGGCGATCGGTGAGGCGGCGCAATACCTTTCCGCTCGCAAGTCCTTGAGCTTGTCGATCGTCCGCAGCGCCTCCTCCTGGTGCCCCGCGACAGCCTGGCACGTTCCGAGGAGTCGCAGCGTGAAGGGGTCTTTCGGTGCGAGCGACACGGCAGCTTCGATCGTTCCGAGTGCTTCGTCCGTACGGCCCAGGAAGCGCCATGCGGTTGACATCTCCCACCTTACTGGGAAATAGGTCGGGTCGATGTCCAGAGTCTTGCGCGCCTGATCGAGGGCGGCTTCGAAGTCACGCGCATAAACCAGGAGGAGGCAAAGAAAACGATTGACGAATGGAGACAACGGGTCCAATTGGACGGCGGTCCGCAACTCCGCAACGCCTTCGGCCGGCCGGCCGGTCTCCCCGAGCAATAAGCCCAAATAGACTCGCCAAATCGGGTCGGCCGGGTTCAGTTCGCCAGCGCGCCGGTAAGACTGCTCGGCTCCGGTGAAATCCCAGTCGTACACATGGCGGACGAGGCCCAAAGAGACGTGAGCGTCGGACGTGGTCTCGTCCATCCCGAGGGCTCTAACGGCCTCCTCCTTGGCTTTCACCATCACGTCAGCGGGCCGCGCGTAGCCGAGTATGCCCAATAGAGCGTATGCCTCGGCCAAGCCCGCGTGCGGCTCTGGGTAGTTCGAATCAGTCGCCAGGGCCCGTTGAAAACACGAAATACCTTGGCGCATGCCGGACTCGGAGAGCTTACCAACGTTGTGGCGGCCCTGTAAGTAAAGGCGATAAGCCTCGAAGTCGGCAGTCCGGCGGGTCGCCCCCGGAGAAGCGGCGGCGCCGACCAGCTTCCTCTTGAGCTGGTTGACGATCGCCTGCGAGATCTCGTCCTGAATGTCGAAGATGTCTTCGAGCACCCGGTCATAGCGCTCGGACCACATCTGGGCTTCTTCGGCGGCATCGATCAACTCGACCGTAATGCGCAGCCGGCTGCCGGCGCGACGGATAGTGCCGGTCAGCACACAGCCCACATTCAGTTTCTCGGCGACCTGCCTTACTGCCGTGCTCTCCCCTTTGAAGCGAAACGCAGAAGTACGGGGCGTAACCCGCAAACCTTCGACCTTCGCCAAAGCGCTGATGATGTCTTCGGTGACGCCGTCACTGAAGTATTCGTCGTCCTCGTCCCGGCCGCGGTTCTCAAACGGCAGGACCGCAATCGAGGGACGCGCGTCCCTTGTCCCCGACGACTGCCGCTTTCCCTCACTCGATTCCCGGCTTCGCTTCAATGCACCCAGATCGGCAAGCAGGTCGCTGACGGTTTGATAACGCTCGTCAGCCCGTTTGGCCAAGCACTTGTTGGCAATGCGCTCCAATTCGGGCGGGATGCCCGTCCGCAGGGCCGTGATCGGTTCCGGCGCTTCATAGAGAATCGAGTAGAGGATGGCTTGCTCATAATGGCCTTGGAAGGGCACTTGCCCGGTGGCCATCTCGTACAGCACCACTCCCAGGGCCCAGATATCAGTGCGCTGATCGAGCTTCTCGCCGCTCGTCTGCTCCGGCGACATGTAGGCAGAGGTACCGAGGGTCGTTCCCTCACGCGTGAGCTTCGATGCTGCCGAGGCAATTTGCGCCAACCCGAAATCCATCAGCACTGCCTGACCGGTTGTGGTGTCCATGATGTTGGCCGGCTTGATGTCGCGGTGGACGACGCCCTTGCTGTGCGCCTCCTGCAAACCCCGTGCTACCTGGATAGCGATGTCGAGCAGGCGGTCGAGGCTTAGCGGCCCTTTCTCGATATGTTTTCGTAAGTCTTCGCCTTCCAGGTAGGCCATCACGATGAACGTGTAGCCGTCGGCCTCATCGATCTCGTAGACCGTGCAGATGTTCGGGTGCTGCAATGCAGCCGCCGCCCGCGCCTCGCGAAGAAACCGCACCTTGGCTTCCTCGTCCCCCAACAAGTTTGACGGCAGGAACTTGAGGGCGACCGGACGCTGGAGCTTCGTGTCTTCGGCCTTGTAGACGACACCCATGCCGCCCTCGCCGAGCTTCTCGGTGATCTTGTAATGGGAGATGGTTCGGCCAATCATCGACAGGGAGATTGTACCGCTACCGGATACCTGGTGGTAACACCTTAGGACCGTATCGACCGTGCGGCGGGCGAAGGGCGGTGGAGAGAGGCAGTGGCAGCGTGGGCCGCCGCATTGTCGATAGGGGTTGTTGGAGGATGCCGGGCTCAGGATCGGCTATGTGGATTGTAGGGATTGGCTTGGTCGTTGGGCAGGAGGAGTAGGACCTTTCGGGAGTAGAACGTGGCTTGGATCGCCCGGATTGCTTTGATGTATGGAAGCCGCGAAGTCCTCGCAGGCGGGCGAATCAGCTCCGCGGAAAGACCCAGGCGCAGGAGTGCGAAGCACCCCCTGGCGACGGCGCGTCGCAGCGTTGCGTTGGCGAAGAGACGGTGAGGGGTCATGAGGAGTCGATAGCCTCGGGCAGGGCCATGTCCCCGGCGCGTAGCGCCAGTTCCAGCGCCGAAAGCCATGCGACCACGCGCAGCCTTCCCTCGCCGCACAGCGGGCAGCGGCGCTCCACGGCTCGCCGTTGCTCCTTGCTCAACAAGGCAGGGGAAACTTCCCTCGTCGCGGACGCCTGGAGGAGTTCCCGGCAGCGGGCCAAGCCCGCCGCGCGTCTGCGATGAGCCAAGAAACCGTAGTAGCGGATCTTGACAAAACCCCTCGGCAGCACGTGCAGCAGAAAGCGCCGCAGGAACTCGACCGCGTCGAGCGTCATCGTCTCGATACGGTGGTTATTCTTCGCGTTGCGAAAACGCAAGCGCAGGCGGCCGTCGTGGAGAGACCGCAAGCGACCGTTGGAGATGGCGACGCGATGGGTATAACGAGCCAGATACTTGAGCACTTGTTCGGGTCCGGCCATGGGCGGCTTGAGGTAGACCACCCACTCGGTTGTTCTCAGTTCTCGCAGCCAAGAGTGAAAACGTTCGGGCTTCGTCAGCGGGGCCAGCTGCCGGTCGAGTTCCAGCTCGCCGTGTTCGAACGCCCGCCGCAAACCGTCTAAGAGCTTGCCGCGAAACAAGCGGCTCAGAGGCCGTACGGGCAGGAAAAACTTCTTGCGGCAGCGGATCCATCGGCTGCCGTCGAGCGCCATTCCTCCCGCCGGTACGACGCAGTGCAGGTGCGGATGAGGCAGCAGTATCTGGTTCCAGGTATGCAATACGGCGAAGAAGCCGATCTGGGCGCCCAAATGCTTGGGGTCGCGAGCGAGTTGTTGCAAGCTTTGAGAGGCCGCCTCGAACAGCAGACGGTAGAAGAGTCGCTGATTCTGGAGGGCCAACATTGCCAGGGTCCCTGGCACGGTGAACACAACATGGCAGTAGTGCACCGGAAGTAGTTCCTGCGCCCGTGCCCCCAGCCAGCGGTCACGCGCCGCCGACTGGCACTTCGGACAGTACCGGTTCGAGCACGAGTTGTACGCGATCCGTTCCTGCGAGATTGTCCCGAATCTAGTTGAAGGTGGAAGGGCGGCGGTTCTCAAGCCCGGTTCTCTGAGAGAATCGAGCAAACCTTTCACCACAAAGGAGAACCGCCGTGAAGAAACGATATCACATTCTGGATTCCGCGAAGCAACAGCCAGTCAGCCCCAACGACCTCACCCGCCTGCTCAGCCAAAACTCCCAACTCATGCTGCCCTTGGTTGAACTGGTCGAGCAGTGCCGCGGAGCCGTCGACGAGGTTATCGACGTCACCGGCCGCGCCGCCATTCAAGCCGTGCTGGAACTGTCGGCGCAGCAAGTTACCGGTGGAAAACTTTCCCAGCCCGGCAAGAAGCGCCGCGGCGATGTGGTCCGCTGGGGCCGCCAGCCCGGTCGCGTCAAGCTCAGCAACCGCAAACTGCGCGTCAGCAAACCCAGACTGCGCAAACGCTCCGGCGGCGAGGTCAAAGTGCCCGCTTACGAGGCGATGCAGGACGACGAACGCCTCGGCGCGCGCATGCTCGACATTCTGATGAAGGGCGTCTCGACGCGCAACTATGCCGGGGTGATTGGCGCAATGGCCGGCACGGCCAGGGTGTCGAAATCCGCCGTCAGCCGGGAGGCAGTCGAGGCCGCCGAAAAGAGCATCGACGAAGTGCTCACGCGGCGCCTGGATGAGTTGGATCTGCTGGTGATCTACGTGGACGGTTTGATCTTCGCAGATCATGTAGTGCTTGCAGCGGTGGGCGTAGACCGTCAGGGCAACAAACATGTGCTGGGATTGCAGCACGCCGCCACTGAGAGCACAGCCGCCGCCGAAGACTTGCTGAGGGGCATGGTCGAGCGGGGAGTATCGACGGAGAAAAACAGGCTCTTCGTGCTCGATGGATCGAAGGCCCTGCGGGCGGCGGTGCGGCGCGTCTTCGGCAAAGTTCCGGTGCAGCGCTGCCGTGCTCACAAGCTGCGCAATGTCGTCGAGCGGCTGCCTAAGGCCGAGCGCAATCAGGCCAAAGCGGCGATCCGGGCCGCCTGGCGGCTGGGAGCCCAAGATGGACAAGCGCGGCTGGAGAAGCTAGCCCAGTGGTACGAGGGTGACTGGCCCGAGGCGGCGGTGAGTTTGCGCGAAGGCATGGAGGAGTGTTTCACCATCAACCGCCTGGGTGCGCCGCCGTCGCTGCATCGCTGCCTGGCGACGACGAACATCGTCGAGTCTCCTAACGCCGGGGTGCGGCGGAGAACGCGGCGAGTGACCCGCTGGAAGGACGCGGCCATGGTGTGTCGCTGGGCCACGGCTGCATTCCTCGATACCGAGAAAAGCTTCCGCAAGATCATGGGTTACAAGGATCTGTGGATGCTCGACGCCATCCTCAATCCGGCCAAGGCCACAGCAGCAAAGGCTGCCTAGTACAATGCTCTTTTACGCCGCCGCCCTACAAACCCTCAACTACGATTGGGACACTCTCGTTCCTGCGAGCAAGAATCGCACTGTTCGATGTGAGCGCCCTGGGCGGCGCTGCGACACGAACCGATGTCGCGAAGGGCCTTGCGTTGACGAGCGGAGAGGCGGTGTCCCCAGCGCTCGAGCAACTCCCCTTCGTGTTGGCGAATGACATCGGCCACTTCCAGCCGATGCCGGCTCATCGCCGGCGCCGGTCCCCGTCGTCGGTGAGCGCTTCGCGAATCTCGAGTGTTTCGAGTGGGCTCTGCGTCGTGCGCAGGCGCAATTCCGAGACATGCAGATAGCGCGCCGTCGTCTTGAGACTGACGTGCCCCAGCAAGACCTGGATGGTGCGCAGATCCGTCCCCGCTTCCAGCAAGTGCGTGGCAAAGGAATGCCGCAGCACGTGCGGGCTCACCGGTTTGCGGATGCCTGCCTGGCGACCAAGCTTTTGGCAGATCTGCCGTACCCCCGAGGGCCGCAGCTGGGCGCCGTGGATACGGCCGGGAAACAGCAACTCGTTCGGCTTCGCCCAGCGCCAGTACAGACGCAGCAACTCCAGTAGCTTGGGAGACAACATCACCTGGCGTGGCTTCTCTCCTTTGCCGCGGCGCACCAGGATCACCATCCGCTGCGAGTCAATGTCCCCCGCTTCGAGTTGCAACACTTCGTCGAGACGCAACCCGGCTCCGTAGAGCGTCGCGAGGATCGCGCGATGCTTCAGGTTCACCGCGGCGTCCAACAGCGCCGTCACTTCTTCACGGCTCAGCACGACCGGTAGGCGACGCCGGACCTTGGGCCGTGCGATGCGTTCGACAACCCAGGGTCGCTCGAGTGTCTGGCTGTAGAAGAACTTCAGCCCCGCCGTGCGCACCCCGAACGTCGCACCGGCCAGCTTACGCCGCTCGATCAAGTCAAGCTGATACTCGCGAATCTGCTTCGGGCCCAGTTGCTCCGGCGACTTGCCGAAGTAGCGGGCGAGATCCTCGACGGCCTTGGTATAACTCCGAATCGTCTGCGGCGAATAGCTGCGCAGCCGCAGGTCTTGGATCATCTTCTGACGTAGCTTGGTCATGAACGACCTCCTCTCGGTCGCTCATTATTCCTCTACCTCAACAAAGTTTCAATCCTTCCCCACTCGCCGGCCTCCCCTTCACCTCTGCCGCGCCAGCGGCTTCGTCCAACAACCGTTCCCACTCGCTATCCGCTAAAATTCTCGCTAGTCGCCTGATGGGACTCGATTTGGGCCAGCTCGACGACGGGTTGCGAAGGCTCTGATGCCTGATTGCTCAATGGGAAATTATTTCTCGACACCTATCCGACGTTGACGCCCTCTCGCCGAACATTCGCGCAGCGCGGAGAGCAAGAAGTTTTGCAGTAGCGACGCTTGATCTGGCGATTTCGTGCCCAAATGAAGCTGCCGAGGTCAGCGCGATTTGCCGTCACGGAGTGCTGAGCGGCGGAGAGATTGCGGACACATAGCGGACACAGATTTCTAGTGGGGAAATGGACTTCCTGTAAGTTATTGAAAACAATGGTCGGGGCGCGGAGATTTGAACTCCGGACCTCCTGCTCCCGAAGTGTGGGGTTTGGGCCTTCTGGAGCGCTACGGAGTGTCACAGAGTGTCCTGCCTATCGGGTCTGACCTTGTATTTGTAGCACTTCGTGACACTCCTTGTCACTGGGTGAATCTCGGTGTTCCTAGCCTAGTTACGTCACAATCACCTGGGTTGACCGATTTGATCGAAGATTTCCGTTCTGGGTTTGGGCCTGTTCGCACCGGTAGTGTACGCCTTAGCCACCGTCGCCTTCAATCCAGGCGCTGGCATCTTCCTCTCCAAGCTTCGCGGCAACGTTGTAGGTCCGCCCTAGCAGCCCGCAGTCGAAGTGGATGTGGGAGTCTGGGTAGCTTTGCCGGCGGTCTGTGTGGACAGTGCCCTTTTCAAAAGCCATCCCCCCCCATTTGTTTCGGGTGACGCCAAGGGGGGGCCGACGGGGTCCCCAGGTTCCCAATGGTCTCCTCACAGCGCGCATGGGTTTTTCTATTGAGATTTTGGGGTCCATTCCCGGCAGGGTCGGGAAAGACCAATTTCTGCGGTCGACAGACTGCGGCCCCATTGAAGCATAGTACCTCCATTACCTTTGACGTGCAAATTTGCACGGATTTCCTCGGTCGTAAGACCGGGGCCCCATTGAACCAGGATTTCCGTTTGGGCCCTGGCACGGTCACAGTATAGACTCGCACTGCCCCGAACACCACGTCTTTTCGCGCTGAACCCTGCACATCACCTCCGCCGGTAGGCGCCAGGGCTCGTCTATCCGCTCACAGACGTTGATGGAGCGGGCTGAACGGCGCTCCGGCCGGCACGGCTCCCCGCGAAACCTTTTTGGAGCCAAAAACTGTTGATCCTCGCCCGGGCAACGCTACCCGCTCGGCAGTGGCAGCGCCCAGATCCTATGCAGCATGTCACCGAATGCGTTGTCAACTTAACGCATCACAAGCAGAGACAGCCCCAAGATTTCGATAGCGAGGTCTTGCCTGAATACTCGATATAGTAGCTTGGTCCCTCAGCTGCCAGTCAACTTGACAATGCCGTCAATGGAGTTGCTCCAGGAACTTCAACAACGCTTCGTTGACTCGCTCCGGCTGCTCGAGCATGACCCAGTGACCGGAATCACGGATGATCACGAGATGGGACCTTTCGGTGGGGAAGTTCTCCCGAGTCCAGTTGTCCGGAATGTCGTCCTGAGAGAAAGCTCCCCGAGAGGTGAAGATGGACAAGAGCGGAACGTTGCACCATTTGCCTTCGGGCGTGGCCTCGTGAAAGGCACGGGGGCTTTTGCCGCCGAACTGTTCCCTCAGTTCCGCCTTTCGCTTTTCATACCGTTTGTGCCGCTTAAAATTGAATTGGGACAGATATTCACCTCCTTTCGGACGGTAGACATGGAGAAGTTTCGGCAGGTCGCTGAGCGCGGGTACCATGCCGTCATTGTCGACTTCCACTAGGGCCTTGACACGCTCGGGGGCCGTCAGATAGATGTCCCGTGCGATAAAACCGCCCATGCTGTGACCCACGACTACGGCTTGTTCGATGCCCAGCCGATCGAGCAGAGCAAGACAATCGGCCCCGTGGTTTTTCGTCGTGTGGGGGCGCGAGCCAGGATCGCTCTTGCCGAAGAAGGCCAGATCCGGCGCGATCACGCGGTATCGCTTCGAGAGAACCGGGATCTGATGGCGCCAGTCGGTATGGTCGGAGGCGTAACCGTGCAGTAGGAGGACGGTGCTGCCTGAGCCAGTGTCCGAATAGTAAATCTTTCGGCCGTCTTGTTCAAAAGTCTTGAGTGGAGGAAGATCCGCCGCCTTCACCAGCAAGGACGCCGTGAGAGGCAGTATGAAGAGGATAGCCCTGTTCCGTTTTTGCTGTCTCAAGGTGCCTCCTAACCGGGGGCGCTTCGGCGGGATCTTGGGGGTAGAATCAGAGTCGACTGTCCGGAGGTCTTAGCCGTTCGGCTGCGAAGATGGCCGGTTGTCATCTGCCCGCAAGCTCGATTTCGAGTTCGTCCGTCGAGACCTTGCCGGTGACCTCACTGGAGAAACCGACGAAGGAGAAACCATAACTGTCCGTGTTGCCCATGAGGTGGTCTAAGCTTACCAGTTTCGAGGCATCGCGGGACCAGCTTCGGCGCCCCGTAATCCGTCCGTAAGCACCGGACCTGGGGAGCAGGGGGTGGTCGGAGGTGCGGAGGCAGGGGGTGGGATGGCTCCGAGTGGCAGTTCGGCGCCGCACCCAGTGGGTGTTGGATTGCTACGGTCCTGGCATGGGTCTCAAAAAACACCGCAGCCCGGCCGAAGGCGAGTTTCTGTTCGAAATCGACGACACGCCGCTCGAGGAAATCCTCACCTCGTTCGGCGGTTTGCCGCTGTTCCTGCGCACGGCCCGCAGCCTCGGCCTCGCCGCAAGCGTCCAGCACCATCTGCGACTCAAACAACGCCGCCGGGGTCTCGACGAAGCCTCCTATGTCGAAAGCTTTCTGGCGCTCAACGCGGTCGGCGGCGCATGCCTCGACGACTTCGATGTCCTGCGCGAAGATGCCGGCATGGCAGCGATGCTCGGCTACGAGCCGCCCTCGCCCGAGGCCGCGCGCAAGTTTCTCTACCAGTTTCACGACCAGGAAAAGATCGAGCAAGCGCAACAACAACAGCTCGATTTGGCACGAGCCAGCATCATCCCCGGAGAAAGCGAAGCACTCGCCGGACTCGCCGCCGTCAACCGCGATGTGGTCGGCGAGTTCGGCCGGCGTTGCCCCGATCAAAAGATCGCCACCGTCGATCTCGACGCCACGATCATCGCATCGAGCAAGCGCCAAGCGCGGCCGACCTATCAAGGCACGAGCGGTTATCAGCCGCTGCTGGCTCTGTGGGCCGAGCTGGATGTGGTGCTCGCTGATCAGTTTCGCGACGGCAACACACCGGCGATCCAAGAGCCGCTGGCCGTGGCGCAACGGGCGTTCGGGGCCTTGTCCGAGACGGTGACCGAGTATTATTTTCGCGGCGACGCGGCCTGCTATGAGACGGACTTGCTCGATTGGCTACGAGACGAAAAGAGACAAAAAGGTCCGCAAGGCTTCATTGGCTTTGCCGTCAGCGCGCCGATGGTGGCGCCGCTGAAGGCCGAGATTGCGCAACTCGACGAAAGCGCCTGGCAGCTCGATCGCCAAGACGCCGAAGCGGTGTTGGAATGCGCGGTCGTGCCTTACTACCCGGCAGAGAAGGGCGGCCGCTATCGCGAGCCGCTGCGCTACGTGGCGATTCGCGTGCGCCAGAAGCAAGGCGAGTTGTTTGCCGGCGGCGGCGCGGTCAAGCATTTCGCCGTAGCGACGAATTTGTGGGACTGGAAACCGCAACGTTTACTGGAGTGGCATCGCGAGAAGCAGGGTTCGATCGAGGCGCTGCACGACGTGCTCAAAAACGAGTTAGTGGCGGGGGTGCTGCCCTGCGGACGGTTCGGCGCCAACGCGGCCTGGCTCCGGCTCCGCGCGCTGACGCACAACCTGCTCACGGCCCTGAAGCGTTTGGTGCTGCCGCCGGAGCTGCTGCGGGCGCGGCCGAAGCGGCTGCGCTTTTTGGTGTTCACCCAGCCGGGCAGATGCGTGAACCATGCGCATCGGCTCAAGTTGCGGTTGATGCGCGCTTGGAGGCGTTTCTCGAACTGGGCTTGGGCGTTCGAGCAGTTGCCGCTGCCGGCGCCGGGCTAACGGCGGCCGGCTCCTGCGTTTTCTCTTCTGCTGCTGGCGGCTCGGCGGAGCTGCGCCCGCGCGCGACCCTGCGCCCCAGAATCGGCGCCGGGCCGCCGCGCCCAGCCGCCAGGGATACCCAGCCGGCCCGCAGGCCGCGGCGGGTTCCCTCCCCGGGCGCTCTTCTCCGAGCCTGAAGACACCATCCGCCCCTCAAACCAACTCTCGCTGCATCTTACGGACGGATTACGGTAGTGTCCTAATTCTGCGTTGCTACCAATTCGGCGATAGTCCCGACGTGATCCGTTAACCCGGACTCCATCGCGGGCGCTTGACACGGGCGGCCGCCGCGCCGGGCGCACACTAAGAATCATGGGGAGTGTTTGAGGCCGGTCTGGGCTCACCGTGTTGTAGCCCAATGATAATGTCCCCTTGAGTGCCCAGTAGAAATGTCCCCTAATCTGAGGCTCCGAAGGAGGAGCCTGGATTGGGAAGGACATGGATGAGCGGGAAGGAACTCAAGCGAGTGGAAGTGCTCAGCAGAGTGCAACGAGGGGAACTGAAGTTGACCGAAGCCGCTGATCTGCTGGAGATGAGCTGCCGCCAAGCCAAGCGGCTCAAGAAGCGTTACCGCTGGGGTGGGAGCAAAGCTTTGGTGCACGGCAATGTCGGCCGCGCTTCGAATCGAGCAGATGACGAGCGGCGCCAGCGGGTTCTCGATCTGGTGCGTAAGAATGACTCGGGCAAGCCACGCGAGCGCTTCGGGCCGACGCTGGCGCCCGAGCATTTGTGGACCGACCACGATCTGAAACTATCGGTGTGGACCCTGCGGCGCTGGATGCTGGCCGCCGGCCTGTGGAGCCGCCGACGCAAGCGCCAGGCGCATCGCCAGCGGCGGCAGCGCAAAGCGCACTTCGGCGAGCGGATCCAGGTCGACGGCTCGCACCACCAATGGCTCGAAGGACGCGGGCCGAAAGGTTGCCTGATGAACTTCGTCGACGATGCGAGCGGTGTGGCGCTGGGCCGTTTCTCGAGCGAGGAAACGACCTGGGCAGCGGCCGACTTGCTCGCAGCCTGGGTGCGTCAATACGGCGTTCCCAAGGCGCTCTACTGCGATTGGAAAAATGTCTACAAGCGCCAGCCGACGTCGCGGGAAGCGATCGAAGGCATTGAGCCGGAGACGCAGTTCGGGCGCATGTGCGCGAAGCTGGGCATCCGCATCATCGCCGCTTCATCGCCGCAAGCCAAGGGCCGGGTGGAGCGCCATCACGGCACCCATCAAGACCGGCTGGTGAAGAAAATGCGGCTGGAAGGCATCGCCGATGACGAGGCGGCGAACCGCTATCTCGACGAGCAGTATCTGAGAGAACACAACGCCAAGTTTGCCTGTGAGCCAGCGGCGGAAGCGGACTTTCATCGGCGCCTGCCCAAGCGTCTGGACCTCAAGTGGGTGTTCTGTTTGGAGGCCGAGCGTGTGGTCTCAAACGACCTGCTGGTGCGTTTCGAGAACCGTTTCTTGCAGC
Source organism: Bryobacterales bacterium (assembly GCA_965238045.1). Taxonomy (GTDB): domain Bacteria; phylum Acidobacteriota; class Terriglobia; order Bryobacterales; family UBA6623; genus CBDEGU01. The sequence continues at coordinate 279,939 of CBDEGU010000012.1, forward strand.
TCAAAGCGAAGCGGAATCAAAGTCTGGGAGCGGGCGCGCGAGTGACGCTCGAGCAGGGACGGGACGGCGAGTTGCGGGTGTGGTTCGAGGGCCGCGCGGTGGCCTTGGAGGAGATCGACAGGCCGCAACCGAAGGGGCACGGGGAGCCGCGGCAACGAGCGGCTCGGCAGCCGCGCACTCCGACGGCGGACCATCCTTGGCGGCGGCCGCTGCTGTCGCCAAAACGGAAAACGGCAAATACGTAGGGCTGTGGAAATGACGGGGCTGTGGAAAGCGTGGAAAACCTCTCGAGAGAGCGAGCAGGCACGGGAGGGCAACGAGAGGTTTCCCCCCCTTCCCACAGCCCCTTGGAAATCGCTAACGCGATTACCACATTTCCACAGCCCCGACGACGACGATTCTCTCATGCGAACCAGGGGACATTTCTATCGCCCTACCACCGGGGACATTTCTATCGCCTCTTGACACCAGCCTCTTGTCAACTTGACAATGCCCTTTCAACACCACCGAATCAACGCTCCGTCGAGAAAGTTGAGGATGGTGACCGATCATCCCTCTCACCCAGGCACGTCCGGTCAAAGCCGTGCCGTACCAGTAGGTGCTGCACTTGCTCGCGCTTCGTCAATAGGCTAACGTCGGTCCTGGCCAGCCAGCCATGCGCCTCCCGCTCAAACGCCAGCATGCGCAAAGCGGCTGATGGTAACTCCTGCAAACACTCAGAAGGAATGCGAATGCCCCCGCCGCAATCTGCGTGAATCACATCGCCTTGCCGTACGGTAATACCCCCGACCTCCACCGCGCGAGTAGCAGCCCGAAACCGGAGAGCACCGTGATGGATTGTTTTGCCCTTGCAGTACGCCGCGAAGGACGCGCTTGATAGGCCGGCCACATCCCGAACGCCCCCGTCGGTAACCAGTCCGACGCAGCCGGCGGCACGCAGTGTTTTTGCCATTCCGTTTCCGAGGACGCACTCGTGGTCAGGACGAGATCCAACTGTCTTCACCACCCACACAACGGGCCTTTCTTCTTTCTCCGCCTCCTCCAGAAACCTCCAGTACTCGTCCATCTCCGGCTCGCCGCCGGGAGTACTTGAATCCAGTTCGCAGGTATAGGCGACTCCGACTGTGGGCCCGAGTTCCGGGGTCACCGATTGAATCGTGCCAGCCATATACCACTCATGGCCACTGGAAGGCTTGAGAGCCTCCACCGTATTGGCCAATAAAGCCGTATCGAACTGCGCAAGCTGACGCAAAATGTCACTGGACACTAACGACATGATGCTATACGAACCTCCAATCAGGAATCAATCGTCATCGCCGAGTAGGATCGCTCTTCGATCGGTCAATGTACAGGTTTCACTGCACGCGACCGACCAACGTCACGGTCAAGCGCATTTTTGGCCCTGGTTCTCCTCCAGTGCCGTAGAACGCCTGTCCTTCGCCAAAACTCCGTCGCCGATCGAAATTGAAGACCGGACTCTTGACCAGGATTCCATTTTGGCTCTGCTACGATCATAGTATACACCCGCGCTGCCCCGAATACCTGACCTTCGCCAGATCTACGTAGCCGTTTGGATTGAAGAGCTTGTGCCGAAGCTCACTTGACAGCCAGGCCCCCTGTTCGCACATCCTGGTAGCAGTGATTCAGCTGATTTCCTCGCTCGTTCGCCTGCTCCAACTGGTTGTCCCTAGCCGCAGGAGCCTCACTCTTGAGAATGTTGCTCTTCGTCAGCAACTCGCGGTTTACAAGCGAAGCGTCAAACGGCCTCGCTTGCGCCAAACCGATCGCCTGTTCTGGGTCTGGCTATCTCGCTGTTGGGCTGATTGGCGCTCTGCCGTTGTCATCGTCCAACCCAGGACTGTCGTCGCCTGGCATCGTCAAGCCTTCCGTCGCTACTGGAGTTGGAAGAGTCGTCGCACCAGGCGCAAGCCTGGACGGCCATGTCTGACTCAAGAGATCCGTCAGCTGATTCGCAAGATGAGGCAGGCGAACCCGATCTGGGGAGCCCCACGTCTACGCGGCGAACTGTTGAAACTGGGTATCAAGATCTCCGAGAGCACCATCTCTCGTTTGCTCCCAAAGCGACAGAAACCTCCCTCTCAAAGCTGGCGCGTCTTTCTGGCCGATCACGTTGGTGACTTGGTCTCGGTGGATTTCTTCACCGTCCCGACGATCAATTTCGGTATCTTGTTTGTCTTCCTTGTCGTAGCGCACGACCGTCGGCGTGTCGTGCATTTCAATATCACGACGAACCCCACCGCTTTCTGGACAGCTCAACCGATGATCGAGGCCTTTCCCGGGAACACAGCGCCGCGCTACTTGCTGCGTGACCGCGATGGGTTCTATGGCAACTACTTCCGTGACCGAGTTGAAGGCATGGGAATCAAAGAAGTCCTGACGGCTCCCCGCAGCCCGTGGCAGAATCCCTTCGTCGAACGTCTGATTGGATCGATACGTCGGGAGTGTTTGGATCATGTCATTGTGCTCAACCGCCGACACTTGCGGCGTATTTTGAACAGCTACTTTGACTATTACCATCGATCGAGGACGTACTTAGCGATGGGGAAGGGTGCTCCAGTCGAGCGGGAGGTGCAAGGTCCCGAATCCGGCGAGGTCCTGGCTTTTCCGGCAGTAGACGGCTTGCACCATCGTTACGAACGGCGCGCCGCTTAGCCGGCAGTGTGGGGCCCGCGAATTCGATCCGGTTGTGTATTCGGCAACCGGACGAGGCAGCCGTATGCCGGTGAGGTGATCTATCCGGTGGAACGCGCGCAGAGCAGGTATTGGGCTTGCTCGAAAGGCCTTCGGGTGCCAGCTCGAACGGCACGCCCGACACAACAACACCAAAAAGGCCGGCTCGTTCAAGAGTCCGGTCTTCGATTTCGATCGGCTACGGAGTTTTGGCGAAGGACAACCAGTTAACTTGACATTGCCCGCCGCAACACTCAAATTGAAAGTTCTGGATAAACTGATGCCAAGGGACGAACGAAACCGAAAATCCCAACTCGACGCAGTTCTACCCGGTGCTCCAGGCCAAACAGCAGCCAAATCGCCCGACGGATTCAAATTAGGCGCCCAAACCGCGGCGCAGTATTTGCGCGGCGAAAGACGCGTAAGCGGCGATGTCCGTTGCCAGGAACTCGGCGGCGGCGTCTCGAACAGCGTCGTCCTCGTCGAGGCGCCCGACAAACGCTTCGTCCTCAAGCAGGCGTTGTCGCAACTGCGCGTCAAGGATGAGTGGCTGGCGGATCGATCGAGGATCTTTCGTGAGCGTGATGCGCTCGTCGATGCGGCACGGCTGCTTCCGAGCGGCTGGGTTCCGCGCGTGCTTTGGAGCGACGAGGTCAACTTCCTATTTGCGATGGAGGCCGTCACCGAAGAGGCCGAGCCCTGGAAGAGCCGCCTGTTGCGGGGGCTTATCGAAGTGGAATACGCTCGCCGTGCCGGCGTTGCGCTGGGTTTGACGATCCGCGGCAGTTGGCGCTCCGAGGAGTTCCGCGCCAAATACGGCGACGTCACCGCCTTCCACCAACTCCGCACGGACCCGTACTACCGCACCATCGCTCGGCGCAATCCGGACATCGCCGAGGACATGGCCGCATGGCTCCTCGAGACAGACGGGCGGCGATTGGCGTTGACGCACGGCGACTGGAGCCCGAAGAACATGATGGTTGAGGGTGGTCGCATGATCTTCATCGACTACGAGTGCGCCCACTTCGGCGATCCCGCGTTCGATGTGGCGTTCGGGCTTAGCCATCTTGTGCTGAAAGCCTTCCGTCGAGCCGAGCAGGCGTCTGCCTATCTGGACCTGGCGCGGGTGTTTTTCACCTCCGTCCTCACTCGACTGCTGTCCGAGACGCTCAAAGATATCGAGCGCGCCACGGCGCGGCATCTCGGTTTCCTGTTGCTGGCCCGCATCGACGGGAAATCGCCGGTCGAATACATTTACATTACGGAAGATAAGCTCAGAGACAAGGTGCGTACGGCCGCCAAGCGAATCATCAAGAGCCGCCTGACGAGCATCGACGAGTGTCTGGCCATTGTCGCCGTCGCTCAATGATATTCTCTACCGTGCCCGTAACAATCAAAAACCTCTCCGCTCTCCAGATCCTTGATTCCCGTGGCAATCCCACGCTCGAAGTTGAAGTCGAACTTAGCGACCGAACCCGCACACGGGCTCAGGTTCCCTCCGGCCGATCGACTGGTCGGCACGAAGCGCTCGAATTGCGCGACGGCCCAGCCGGGACCTACCAGGGGAAATCGGTCCTCCAAGCCGCTCGCCATGTCGAAGGCGAGATCGCCGCCGCCCTCCGCGGCATGACGGTCGAAGACCAGGCCGCGATCGACCGTCGAATGATCGAGTTGGACGGAACGGAGAACAAGGGCCGCCTGGGCGCGAACGCAATCCTCGGTGTCTCGGCTGCCTGCGCCCGCGCCGCGGCTCAGGTTCGCGGCGTTCCACTATGGCGCTCACTCGCCGAAGAGCGTGAGGCCGTTTTGCCGGTCCCGATGATCAATATTCTCTCCGGCGGTCTCCATGCCGGCGGTCAGATCGAGTTTCAGGACTTCCTGGCCGTTCCGCATGGGTTTCATTCATTCGCCGATTCGCTCGAGGCTGCCGTTGGCGTTCACCGCGCGATGGACCGATTGCTCTGCGAAGACGGATTCGTGATGACCGGCGTGGCGGACGAAGGCGGGTTTGGCCCGCGGCTCAAATCGAACGAACAAGCGCTCGACTTCATGATGCGGGCGGTCGAGGGGGCTGGCTTCGAGCCGGAGAAGCAGGTCTCGTTCGCGATCGACGTTGCATCGAGTCACTTCGAGCGCGACGGGGCATACCATTTGCAGAGCGAAGGCCGGACGCTATCGGCGTTGGAAATGGTCGAGATGTATGAGGGCTGGCTCGAGCGCTACCCGATCCTCTCGATCGAAGACGGGTTGGCCGAGGACGACTGGGAGGGCTGGTGTCTGATGACGGAGCGGATCGGCGGGTGCTGCCACCTGATTGGAGACGACTTCTTTGTCACCAATAGCGTGCGGCTCGAACGCGGCATCGTCAAGGGAGCGGGCAACGCCGTACTGGTGAAGATGAACCAGATCGGTACGTTGACCGAGACGTTCGTTGTGATCGACCGGGCGCGCGAAGCCGGCTTCGCGGTCGTGATCTCTGCGCGTTCGGGTGAAACCGAGGACGACTTCCTTGCCGACTTGGCAGTCGCCTCGGGTGCTGGGCAAATCAAAATTGGCTCTATCACGCGCTCGGAACGTTTGGCGAAATACAACCGGCTGTTGCGGGTCGAGAGAGACACCGCCTGGGGCGCCGAAGGGCCGGGGCCGTTCGAACGAAGCCGGGAAATGCTTTTCTTTAGCGGTTTGCCGCATTAAAAGAATAAGAGCTCCTCTCTCAAAAGTGTAACCAGTTTTTCTCGGACAGCGGCAGCCTGGGGAGAGTGTCCCAATCGTAGTTGAGGGTTTGTAGGGCGGCGGCGTAAAAGAGCATTGTACTAGGCAGCCTTTGCTGCTGTGGCCTTGGCCGGATTGAGGATGGCGTCGAGCATCCACAGATCCTTGTAACCCATGATCTTGCGGAAGCTTTTCTCGGTATCGAGGAATGCAGCCGTGGCCCAGCGACACACCATGGCCGCGTCCTTCCAGCGGGTCACTCGCCGCGTTCTCCGCCGCACCCCGGCGTTAGGAGACTCGACGATGTTCGTCGTCGCCAGGCAGCGATGCAGCGACGGCGGCGCACCCAGGCGGTTGATGGTGAAACACTCCTCCATGCCTTCGCGCAAACTCACCGCCGCCTCGGGCCAGTCACCCTCGTACCACTGGGCTAGCTTCTCCAGCCGCGCTTGTCCATCTTGGGCTCGGAGCCGCCAGGCGGCCCGGATCGCCGCTTTGGCCTGATCGCGCTCGGCCTTAGGCAGCCGCTCGACGACATTGCGCAGCTTGTGAGCACGGCAGCGCTGCACCGGAACTTTGCCGAAGACCCGCCGCACCGCCGCCCGCAGGGCCTTCGATCCATCGAGCACGAAGAGCCTGTTTTTCTCCGTCGATACTCCCCGCTCGACCATGCCCCTCAGCAAGTCTTCGGCGGCGGCTGTGCTCTCAGTGGCGGCGTGCTGCAATCCCAGCACATGTTTGTTGCCCCGACGGTCTACGCCCACCGCTGCAAGCACTACATGATCTGCGAAGATCAAACCGTCCACGTAGATCACCAGCAGATCCAGCTCATCGAGGCGCCGCGTGAGCACTTCGTCGATGCTCTTTTCGGCGGCCTCGACTGCCTCCCGGCTGACGGCGGATTTCGACACCCCGGCCGTGCCGGCCATTGCGCCAATCACCCCGGCATAGTTGCGCGTCGAGACGCCCTTCATCAGAATGTCGAGCATGCGCGCGCCGAGGCGTTCGTCGTCCTGCATCGCTTCGTAAGCGGGCACTTTGACCTCGCCGCCGGAGCGTTTGCGCAGTCTGGGTTTGCTGACGCGCAGTTTGCGGTTGCTGAGCTTGACGCGACCGGGCTGGCGGCCCCAGCGGACCACATCGCCGCGGCGCTTCTTGCCGGGCTGGGAAAGTTTTCCACCGGTAACTTGCTGCGCCGACAGTTCCAGCACGGCTTGAATGGCGGCGCGGCCGGTGACGTCGATAACCTCGTCGACGGCTCCGCGGCACTGCTCGACCAGTTCAACCAAGGGCAGCATGAGTTGGGAGTTTTGGCTGAGCAGGCGGGTGAGGTCGTTGGGGCTGACTGGCTGTTGCTTCGCGGAATCCAGAATGTGATATCGTTTCTTCACGGCGGTTCTCCTTTGTGGTGAAAGGTTTGCTCGATTCTCTCAGAGAACCGGGCTTGAGAACCGCCGCCCTTCCACCTTCAACTAGATTCGGGACAATCTCCAGCCTGGCACAGCAGTGATAGAACGCGGCCACGTAGTTGTCGTGCGCAAATAATACGTACGCTCTTATTTTCAAGCACTTGGAGCTTGGTCTGCTGTGCGATCCTGACATTCTATGTGGGTGCTTCCGTCATCGAGTGTTGTTACGCCGCCAGTTGTACTCGCCTATCGTCCACAATGACCAAGATCGTAGAGCGGGCGAGCACCGACTTGACCTTCTCCCATACCAGAACGATCGTCGACGAGAAAATCTCCCGTAACGTCAGTCGCCGCGTCGTCAGACCGGCCTGCATGGCCGGTGTCCTGACCTCTCGTCCGAATTTCAGCGCTCGGTGCGGCCTCACGAAGTTGTAATAGCAGCGCAGCAGCTCGAGGTGCGCTGCCAGTCGCTCCGTCCGTCGTGCGTAGCACAGTGTCCGGCGAGCAAGATACGCCGAGCCTTGTCGGATCGTCAGATTCAGCCGTTCGATGAACGACGTGTTCAACTTCGCAGAGTCCTCGCTGTCACGCCAGGCCTGTTCCCATCGCCAGGCCGCACCGATTCTGATTCTTCGCTCCACTCTGACCACGCGATCGTTCCTCCGCATCTTGATCACCTGGCCGTAGAGACAGGCTGGCCCAAACACGCGCCGCACAACTTTTTCGTAGAACTCGAATCCGTCCGTGGCGATCAGCGGAAAACGTACTATATTCATGCAGTTCGCAACATCTCGAAAGAGGGTGAGCGTGTTTTGGTAGCTCCGTCTCCCGACGACGGTCGCAGGCCAAAGCCGAGACCAGACATCGATCGAGACGAAGATCCAGATCGGCTGTTGCTTGCCACCGACGATCGTGCGAATCTCGTCGGCCTGCAGTTCTTCGACGGCCAGTCCCGTAATGCTTCGATTGTTGAATCGATGACAGGAGTCGGCGGCCCGTTCGAGCCAGCGATCGACCGTATTCCAGGAGATTCGCTTGACTCGTGCGATGGCGGACTTGTTCAGGCCTTCGACGCTGAGGGCGGCGACCTCGTCGAAGGTCACGCGACGATGTTGGAGTCGGTGGTAAGGCGTCCCGGTGTTTGCGCAGAAGGTCTTGCCGCAAGTCCGGCATCGGTATCGACGACGCCTTCCCCATCTCGTCCGGTAGAAGCCGTGGCGGACGATCCTTCCGGAAGCGGCTTTTCCCGACAGCGGGCATTCCCTGTTTGTGCAACTGAGACTCTTCATTGCTCATGGGCCGGTCGACGGTAGAACTGGTCACCCGAAATTGAGTCTTAAATCCTAGCAGCTACGGGAGTTACGATTGGATCGCCAACAGTTGATAGCGGAAGCACCCCTTGGTTCGCTTTTCTGACCAACTCGTACCGTTTCCGACACCTCTTGCACAGCCGAATCTTACCTTGGCCCTTGCGATGAGACCTCGAAAACAACCTCACTCGGCATTCTCCCAGAGCCCAAGCCCTCTCCTCGCCCTCCTGCCTCCCTCTGCACGCCGGATTCAAACCGCATAGACTTCCCAGTTCGTTGCGGCTGGCTTCAAATCGTTGTACCGCTTGCGTCAAGCCCCCGCTTTGCCCGCCCTCTTCCTGTCCAGTCGCCAGCGGTACAACACTAAGATTTGATTTCGCGACAGCTATCTGCAGACGAGCGATATAGGGACGGTTTCTGTGGACTTATTGGTCCGCTCAGTCGCGGAACTCGCGCAGGGAGCAGTGTCGGCCGAAGCGTCGTTCAGGTCGCTGAATCAACGTCCGTGAGTCGATGGACGGGCCCTGGCACCCACCGGCGGAGTTGATGTGCAGGACTCGGCGTGGGAAAAACGTGGTATTCGGGGCAGCGCGACTGTATACTGTGACTGTGCCAGGGCCAAAATGGAAATCCTGGTGTAAGGCTTTTCGGCTCGACAATCAGCAAAGGAGTATATTGGAACCTTCCTGGAGGAGGAAAAGCATGAGTAAGTTCATGATCGCAGTTGTCCTGTGCACTCTGGCGCTGATCGGGACTTCCCGTTCGGTGGCCTTAGACGATGCGTACTTTCATGGCGAAGCGCAAGAACTGGGTCACGAGATCCAGTTGTTCATCGACTCGTATGCCTATGCGGATCGCTGGGATGTGGTTGGGCGGGTCAATGAACCCAGCAAGCACCCGGAGAATCCCGTTCTGATGGCGGATCAGCCCTGGGAGGAGCAGGTCGGCCTGCCCAATGTGATTTATGACAGCGAAGACAAAATCTTCCGCATGTGGTATGCGCTCTATGACAGCTTCGCGTGGGGAGCGTGGGGAGGATTCAAAGCACGCCTCAAAGGCGAGTCCGCATGGAAGCGCTACCCTTACATGATTTCCTACGCCGAAAGCCAAGACGGCGTCCATTGGACCAAGCCCCTGTTCGACAAGGTTCCCTACGGCGGCCATGACAAGACAAACATTGTGATGACGGGGCTGAATCGGGCCCAGGAATTCCATGTCATGTGGACGCCGAAGCACATGGGCGAGTGGGGCCGCTTCATGCTCTGGTACCGCGACAGGCTACCCGAGCACGGATACTGCATAAACTTGGCTTTCAGTGACGACGGCGTCAACTGGAAACATTACGAGGACAATCCGGTCTATACCCGAGCCCTCGATGCGGAACACTTCCCGGTCTACGATCAGCGCCGCAAACTGTGGCTGCTGTATGCTCGACCGCAGGCCTTGGCCGCAAACGAAGTCCTCTACACGGGTGAGAACGTGCGCACCCGAATTTCGGTAACGGTCAGCAAAGACCTCAAAACCTGGAGCACGGCGCGTCACATCCTGGTTCCCGACGAACTCGACGACGGTTTCTTTTTCGACCGCATGGAGGTGGCCAAGTACGGCAACCAGTACCTGGGCTTTGTGGCGGTCCAACCTCGCGACGGCCCCGGCCACGGATACATCGAGTTGGTCAGCAGTCCCGATGGCTTTCGGTGGTTCCGCTCGCCAGTGCGCAAACCGTTCATCGCCCGGGGTCGGGAGGGTGATTGGGATGGCGGACACACCTGGATGCTTCCGAGCATCATTCCCGTGGGAGACTGGCTCTACATGTACTACGTGGGCTCCTCGCGGTCGTGGCGCTACCGTTACCCCGAAAACTTCAAAGGGATCGGTATGGCACGCATTCGGCGGGACCGGTTCATGGGACAATACGCGGGTAACAAGGGAGGGTGGCTGCTGTCTCGTGAAGTCAAAGTGACCGGCGACCGCCTCGTGATCAACATCGCTCCCGAGCATCGCGCTTTCAGCCGCGACCAACACGGCCACGTAAAGGTCGAACTGTTCGACCGGAGCAGTGGGCCTTACAATGACAATCGCCCGATTGAAGGATTCGGACAAGACGATTGCGACCGCATTCGGTCTAACGCCGTGGATTACGTCGTGACGTGGAACGGCAGCGCGGATCTCTCCGTCCTGAAGGGGAAAGACGTCTACATCCGCTTCTATTTGAAGAATGCGCATCTGTTCGGGTTCCGGTTCGTTGATGAATGAAGCTGAGGACCCGACGGCGTTCCAGTGCGAGTGACCGCCGCTAACTCCGATCCCAAGGATGCTTCAAGGTCGGCTGGGGCATTGTCAAGTTGACAATGCGAAGGCTGTTTTGCCCCGGAGATCGTTCGAGGTTTCTTCCTTTCAACAGGCACAAGTCGCCGTCTTCCAGTCATTGGAAGCTCGCTATCTCAGAAGTCGATGATGGACCGCTTTGAGATGATGACGTCCAACTCGGAACAGATTGTAAATCGGGCCGGCCCGAAGGCTCAGTACGAGGGGAGCGGAGAGATCAACGGCCAGTTCGGATCCCTGGGTGTCGATGGCTACAGATTCATACTCACCGCTGCTGACGGTCAACAGACTGGGAGCGGTGGCGTGGACAAGTTTCGGATCACAATTAGGGACAAAGACAACGGCGGGACGATCGTTTCCGATAACGGTGTTCGATGCGGCTAACGTGGGCCGCCGCATTGTCGATAGGGGTTGTTGGAGGATGCCGGGCTCAGGATCGGCTATGGCTATGTGGATTGTAGGGATTGGCTTGGTCGTTGGGCAGGAGGAGTAGGACCTTTCGGGAGTAGAACGTGGCTTGGATCGCCCGGATTGCTTTGATGTATGGAAGCCGCGAAGTCCTCGCAGGCGGGCGAATCAGCTCCGCGGAAAGACCCAGGCGCAGGAGTGCGAAGCACCCCCTGGCGACGGCGCGTCGCAGCGTTGCGTTGGCGAAGAGACGGTGAGGGGTCATGAGGAGTCGATAGCCTCGGGCAGGGCCATGTCCCCGGCGCGTAGCGCCAGTTCCAGCGCCGAAAGCCATGCGACCACGCGCAGCCTTCCCTCGCCGCACAGCGGGCAGCGGCGCTCCACGGCTCGCCGTTGCTCCTTGCTCAACAAGGCAGGGGAAACTTCCCTCGTCGCGGACGCCTGGAGGAGTTCCCGGCAGCGGGCCAAGCCCGCCGCGCGTCTGCGATGAGCCAAGAAACCGTAGTAGCGGATCTTGACAAAACCCCTCGGCAGCACGTGCAGCAGAAAGCGCCGCAGGAACTCGACCGCGTCGAGCGTCATCGTCTCGATACGGTGGATGTTCTTCGCGTTGCGAAAACGCAAGCGCAGGCGGCCGTCGTGGAGAGACCGCAAGCGACCGTTGGAGATGGCGACGCGATGGGTATAACGAGCCAGATACTTGAGCACTTGTTCGGGTCCGGCCATGGGCGGCTTGAGGTAGACCACCCACTCGGTTGTTCTCAGTTCTCGCAGCCAAGAGTGAAAACGTTCGGGCTTCGTCAGCGGGGCCAGCTGCCGGTCGAGTTCCAGCTCGCCGTGTTCGAACGCCCGCCGCAAACCGTCTAAGAGCTTGCCGCGAAACAAGCGGCTCAGAGGCCGTACGGGCAGGAAAAACTTCTTGCGGCAGCGGATCCATCGGCTGCCGTCGAGCGCCATTCCTCCCGCCGGTACGACGCAGTGCAGGTGCGGATGAGGCAGCAGTATCTGGTTCCAGGTATGCAATACGGCGAAGAAGCCGATCTGGGCGCCCAAACGCTTGGGGTCGCGAGCGAGTTGTTGCAAGCTTTGAGAGGCCGCCTCGAACAGCAGACGGTAGAAGAGTCGCTGATTCTGGAGGGCCAACATTGCCAGGGCCCCTGGCACGGTGAACACAACATGGCAGTAGTGCACCGGAAGTAGTTCCTGCGCCCGTGCCCCCAGCCAGCGGTCACGCGCCGCCGACTGGCACTTCGGACAGTGCCGGTTCGAGCACGAGTTGTACGCGATCCGTTCCTGCGAGCAAGAATCGCACTGTTCGATGTGAGCGCCCTGGGCGGCGCTGCGACACGAACCGATGTCGCGAAGGGCCTTGCGTTGACGAGCGGAGAGGCGGTGTCCCCAGCGCTCGAGCAACTCCCCTTCGTGTTGGCGAATGACATCGGCCACTTCCAGCCGATGCCGGCTCATCGCCGGCGCCGGTCCCCGTCGTCGGTGAGCGCTTCGCGAATCTCGAGTGCTTCGAGTGGGCTCTGCGTCGTGCGCAGGCGCAATTCCGAGACATGCAGATAGCGCGCCGTCGTCTTGAGACTGACGTGCCCCAGCAAGACCTGGATGGTGCGCAGATCCGTCCCCGCTTCCAGCAAGTGCGTGGCAAAGGAATGCCGCAGCACGTGCGGGCTCACCGGTTTGCGGATGCCTGCCTGGCGACCAAGCTTTTGGCAGATCTGCCGTACCCCCGAGGGCCGCAGCTGGGCGCCGTGGATACGGCCGGGAAACAGCAACTCGTTCGGCTTCGCCCAGCGCCAGTACAGACGCAGCAACTCCAGTAGCTTGGGAGACAACATCACCTGGCGTGGCTTCTCTCCTTTGCCGCGGCGCACCAGGATCACCATCCGCTGCGAGTCAATGTCCCCCGCTTCGAGTTGCAACACTTCGTCGAGACGCAACCCGGCTCCGTAGAGCGTCGCGAGGATCGCGCGATGCTTCAGGTTCACCGCGGCGTCCAACAGCGCCGTCACTTCTTCACGGCTCAGCACGACCGGTAGGCGACGCCGGACCTTGGGCCGTGCGATGCGTTCGACAACCCAGGGTCGCTCGAGTGTCTGGCTGTAGAAGAACTTCAGCCCCGCCGTGCGCACCCCGAACGTCGCACCGGCCAGCTTACGCCGCTCGATCAAGTCAAGCTGATACTCGCGAATCTGCTTCGGGCCCAGTTGCTCCGGCGACTTGCCGAAGTAGCGGGCGAGATCCTCGACGGCCTTGGTATAACTCCGAATCGTCTGCGGCGAATAGCTGCGCAGCCGCAGGTCTTGGATCATCTTCTGACGTAGCTTGGTCATGAACGACCTCCTCTCGGTCGCTCATTATTCCTCTACCTCAACAAAGTTTCAATCCTTCCCCACTCGCCGGCCTCCCCTTCACCTCTGCCGCGCCAGCGGCTTCGTCCAACAACCGTTCGCACTCGCTATCCGTCCAGATCCTCGCTAGCCGCCTGATGGGACTCGATTTGGGGCCGCTCGGCGACGGATTGCGAAGGCTCTGATGCCTGATCGCTCAATGGGAAATTATTTCTCGACATCTATGTGACGTTGACGCACCTTCGCGAACATTCTAGCGCGGGCAGGCGTCAAGCGATAGCTCGCCGCTTCGAGCAAGCGCATGGAGCGATGTTCGTTTCTCGTGCCTTTGGCCTTGGCGTTCATGATGAGCGCTACATGTCCCTGTTGCCCTTGTCCCCGATGTTGAGCGTGAACTTGAAATCTCTCTCCGGCTGGTCCTCAGTCCTTTCGCTGTAGCCGCGCGACTTGCCCCGAGTCTTCAAAAAGAAGATGATCGCCGTCAGGTTGCCGTCTTCAATCGCGGCCATCAGCTTCGACTCCGCGAAGTCCAGGGCGCTCTCGCGGGCCTCGGACAGCACCTCATCGAGCGCCGGGTAGCGCTTGAGATATTCGTACACCGTTTTCCGGGAGCACGACAAGCTCCTGGCCGCCGTCTCGATTACGCCATAGGCTTCCGTAAGCGCCTGCCCCATACGGGCCTCGGTAAACTTGGTTTGCCGACGATCCTTTTTTTTAGCTGTCACTTTTGTTACCTCCAATGTGGCTGGTGGTGTGTAAATATTACATTGTCGGAAGTGGCCAGAACCACAAGACATTGTGCTTTTGTAGTTCCAGTGACACAAGAAGTTGTATATTCACGCCCGCGCCCAACCACCTTCCGGGGGCGTGTCTAAAATGCCACACCCTACAGTCATCTGGGGCGATCCCGTGTACAGCTCACGTACAACGCAAGCGCACCTAGAGGTGTTCAGGTGGGTTGAGGCGCTAGAGGGATCAGTAACTTGCGGAAAACAAAGGGCCGCAGATGGTTCGACCCCCACCTCCAGCACCATCGGTTCAACAACTTACTGTTCCTTCTGTTCCTTTTTTGAAGTTCGCGAAACGCCCCGCGGGACGGCGGTTGTGCCGGCCTGAGCCTTTGGCTGCCTCCGGGTGTGCCACTTTGCTCCGAATACATTCGGTCACCTTTCGTCCCTCGTCGCGATTGTCTCGCTTGCTGACGATGTTGTAACGGTCAAGAACGGAGCTCATGGGCGGAGCTGAAACCGGTCCGGATCAAGGACCTGGCCATCGCCGGCCGATCATTGGTCCGACGCGTTGTTCACCAGCTATCCGGGCAGCGCCAACATCGGACCGTCGTGGCCGGAACACTCGTGCGAGCCATCCTTGTACCTAACCGCCACCTCAGGTTCGTCAGAAGCTCGCCGGAGGGGCAGGATACCGCTGGAATCAAGAGCGCGGCGGTGCTACGATCGGATAACTCAAGGGAAGCGGTGTTGCCATCAGCATGGAGCAGTATCCGATGGCTCTTCCCCATGATGATGTCGCGGTCCTCCCTTACAGACCGGTCTTGATGCAGTGAAGGCATGTTGCTACGTGACGATGCTCACGGTTCTCGGAATGCTGAGCTGTTCGGTTCCGCCGGAGCCGAGCACACCCGAAGGCGAGCTTGAAGTCGCGAGACTTGCTTCCCCGGCCGAGGGACCGAGTGGTGTTCTCGAGGGCCGCGTGCTCTTCGATGGAGCCCGCATTCCCCACAGCACGCAGATAGAAAATACCACCGACCCAGACCACTGCGGCCGACTCCACTCGCTCGAGAACATCATCGTCTCCCCGACCAGCCGCGGAATCCAAAACGTAATCGTCTCCTTTGCGGACCTGCCTCTGGCAGCAGGCTACGAACCTCCTGTTTCCCGGCTCGTTCTCGACAATCGGCAGTGCCGCTTTGAACCTCGCGTCTCCGTTCTAACGGTCGGCAGCACGATCGAGGCAGTCAACGGCGACCCGATCTATCATTCGGTGCACCTGTACGGGCTGAAACAACTCAACGTGTCCTTGCACACCACAAAATCAAGGCTTATCGAACTTCCAAAGCGCCCGGGCTTTCTGATCGTGAAGTGCGACGTCCACGGCTGGATGCAAGCCTACATTCGTGTCGACCGGCACCCGTTCCACGCCGTGACCGATCCGGACGGCCGCTTTCGCATCGCAGGCGTTCCGAAAGGCACGCACCGGTTGGAAGTCTGGCATGAACATTTTGGTTCCCAGAAACACACCGTCACGGTCGAGCCGAACACGACATCCCAATTAACCATTTCCTTTACATCCCAAACGGAGAGTGAAAGACAATGACCAGAACTTTTTTGAACCTGTGTGCCGGCTTGACAGGCCTACTGTTTCTTGTTGGCTGTGCTTCCGAATCAGAACCCGCCCCGCAACCCGTCCCGGCAGGACCCCGCTCGCAACCCGCCACCGAGATGGGAATCTACACGCCGGAGCAGCACGACCTCTATGACGGCCGCTTTCGCTTGACTGTGGGACGCATCCACCAGGTCGGGAGATTGAATGACCCGCCGGGCTGGGACCACATCGGAAACGACGCCGAGAATGTGCATCCCGTGGAAGGCGCCGTTGAGATCGATGTCGATGAAATCAACAATACGGGCGCCTTCGTAGCCAGCCTAAAAGTTCCCGAGGGCGAGCTGGTGATTTCGATGGATCGCTTCCACGAGTTCAGCCCGTGTCAGGATGGAGGCGTCGCGGCCTTCATTTTCGAGCACGGTGATTCGGGTTGCGGCGACAGCAACTGGCCGAAATCACTGCTCTACATCGCCGGTTGGGGATACGGACACGCAAAACTGAATGGTGAGACACTCTACGACGACTACGAAATCCATTTCATGATCACGCAAGGTATGCGGGACCGGGAATCGTTAAAAGTCGACTATCCTCTGCTCAACAAGAAGAGCCCCGCCGGCGCCGTCAATCCCGCCATGCAGCAGCTTGATTTCTTTATTCGGAGTCCTGAGAAGGATGAGCAGAACAGTCCGGGAAGAAAAGTGGCCGATCACTTCTTTGGCATGGAAGTGACATGGAAATAACTGCCAGGCCGTCAGGCCTGACGGCGCCGGGAGAGGGCGGGCTTCGAGTTCTCCGGCCGCGGCCCGCTCCGCCGGTCTCCTCGCTGCTGATCAAACCCGTTTCGGCGCTGTGCAACCTCGCCTGCTCCTATTGTTTCTACATCGACCGCGAAAGCGACCCTTACAGGGAGCGTTCCGTCCGCACGATGAGCCGCGAGACGCTCGCGGCGATGATTCGTAACTACATGGAGTATTCTCCCCGGCAGGCGACGTTCGCCTGGCAAGGCGGCGAGCCGACTCTGGCCGGACGCGAGTTTTTCGAGGAGGCTTGCCGCCTGCAACAGCGCTTCGGAGCGCCGGGACAGCAAGCCGGCAACTCGCTTCAGACCAATGCGACGTTACTCGACGAGCGCTGGTGCGAGACGCTCAAGCGCTACAACTTCCTGGTCGGCGTCAGCCTCGACGGCCCGCAAGCGGTCCACGACTCTTACCGTCTCAAGCGAGGCGGCCAGGGCTCCTGGCAAAGGGTCATGCAGTCGGTGGAGCTGCTGCAGCGCAAGGGAGTCGAGTTCAACATTCTGTGTGTCGTAAGCAAAGCCAACGTCCGCCGGGCAAGGGATCTTCACCGGGGTCTTCCGGCTTTGTAGTGGGTTGACGGCGGCCTGTCCGGCGGACATGCGACAATTCCGGGATGCAAGATCACGAACTGTATCGGCGCATTCTGGGTATCGAGAGTCCCTGGCGGGTGGACTCGGTGGAGTTGCAACTGGAGGCCGGAGAAGTCCACGTTTATCTCGCGCACCCCGAGCAGACGGAGTGGCCGTGTCCGGAATGCGGCGCGGCGTGCAAGCTGCACGATCATCAGTCCGAGCGGCAGTGGCGGCACCTCGATACGTGTCAATATCGTACGATCGTGCATGCCGCTCCGCCGCGCAGCGCATGCCCCAAACACGGAGCGCTGGTGATCAAACTGCCCTGGGCCGAGCCCTCCAGCCGATTCACCGCGCTGTTCGAGGCACTGGCGATTGCCTGGCTCAGGGCCGCCAGCCAGCAAGCAGTAGCCGGGCTGTTGCACCTGAGTTGGGACGAAATGCACGGCATCATGGAGCGCGCGGTGAAGCGCGGATTAGAGCGGCGCCAAGCCGAAGAGGTCACGCCTATCGGCGTCGATGAGAAGGCCTTCCGCAAGGGCCATAAGTACTTGACGCTGGTGAACGATCTCAAGCGCGGCCGGGTGCTCTATGTGGCGGTGGACCGCAAACAGAGCAGCCTGGACGGGTTTTGGGCCACCCTGACCGCGGAGCAGACCGGCGCGATCGAGGCGGTGGCGATGGACATGTGGAATCCCTATGTGGCCTCGGTGCGCAAGCACCTGCCGGGCGCGGAGGACAAGATCGTCTACGACAAGTTTCATATCGCGCAGCATCTGGGCGGGGCGGTGGACCAAGTGCGCCGGCAGGAGAACAAGATCCTGCGCGCGGCCGGGGACGACACGCTGGTAGGCACACGCTATGACTGGCTGAGGCATCCGGCGCGGATGGAGCCGAAAGACCGGCGGGCGTTCGCGGCCCTGCGGAACAGTGGTTTGAAGACGGCGCGGGCCTGGGCGTTGAAGGAAACGATGATGGCGTTTTTCGACTACCGCTACGAGCGGCCGGCGAGAAAGCACTTTCGCTGGTGGTGCAACTGGGCGGCACGCAGCCGGCTGCCAGCGATGGTGAAAGTGGGGCGGATGCTGAAGCGGCGGTTTCGAAACATCGTGACCTATCTGCGCCACCGCATCAGCAACGCGACGAGCGAATCGCTGAACGCGAAGGTGCAATGGGTGAAGTACACCGCCCGGGGATTCCGCAACCAACAGAACTTCATCAACGCCATCTACTTCCACTGCGGAGGGCTGAACCTGGCTCCCTAGCCACTAGAAAGCCGGAAGACCCCCAAACTCTTTCGGCCGCCAAAAGGCCGAAGTGATTAGGCTCACCCAGACGATCGCGAGGGCGGCCTCGAAAAATACCGAGATGGGTATTCACTTGACTCAGGTATTTTGAAATGGCCCCTACATGTTGTGGTTGTCCGTAGCGCGTGTTGCGGTGCCTCCGACCAGCGACTTGTAGGGCGCCGGTTGGACGGCGACGGCCTGCTGAACCAGGCGGTAGAAGAGCTTGCCTCGGCTTCTGGACTTGCGGCGGTTGAAGCGGAAGGTGAATTCGTCGAGGTAGTAGTCGAGATGCTCGTGGCTGACGGCTCCTTGATGCGTACCCAGTATCCAACGCTTCAGTAACGACACCACGCGATGCACGCGGGGGAGCAGTTGAGAGGCTCGTGCCGGTTGCCCGTCCAGGTAGCTCACCTCGTGGCGATAGCCGTCGCTTTCGAGTGGCTCGTATCCCAGCCAGCCGTCCGTGTGGACCACGCTGCCGGGTTCGACCGACTCGCCGACGAAGGCCATCAAGCTGTCCCCAGAGGCGTTCGGAATCGTGCGCATCCGAACTCGTCCGATGCCGGCGCCATCTTCCTCGGCCGCTACTACAATCAGCGCTTTCGCGTCGGTTTGGCGGCCCCGCACGCCCTCCTCCAGGGCTCCTAAGTAAGTCTCGTCAACCTCAACGCGCCCGCTGAGGCGATCACGTCCGGGCCGCACCATAGCGCGCCGAAGCTTGTGCCACCAAGTCCAGGCCGTCTTGTAGCTGCCCAGGCCCAACACCCGCTGCAATCCCAATGCACTCGCCCCGTTCTTCTGGCTGGTGAGCCACCACATTGCTCGAAACCAACTCTGGAGCGGCTTGCGGGTGTCTTGAAAGATTGTGCCTGCTGTCGCCGAAGCTTGATGCCCGCAGCTTGCACACTGCAGCAGCACCGTGCGCACCGCCCAGGTTTTGTCATGCCCGCATCGCGGACAACGAAAACCCTCCGGCCAGCGGAGTTGACACAGATACTCCCGACAGGCCTGCTCGCTAGCGAAACGCGCCTCGAACTCGGCCAAATTCCGGGGATAATCTTCCATCGCCCAAGATCCTACATCTTGGGGTCACCTGAGTCAAGTAAATACCCATCAATACCGAAATAAACAGCTCTTTGAAGCCAAGTAGTAGCTCCGCCATACCCGTATCTCCTCAATCGTACTGGGTAATCATGCGAGACAGTCTATTTGAATGTCTCTTCTGTCATGAGAGACTTCCAATTTCGATCTCACACGTATCAATGCTACCCCCATTCCCTCTTTAATGCAATGAGTTTTGATCACGAACCCTCGAACCCGTCCCTCGAACCCCTCGAACCCTCCTCGAACTCCAAGGGAAAATGTAAACTGTTGAAAGATAGTGACTTCTACGGAGTTAGGGTGACTGTCCCTCGAACCCCCTCGAACTCCGTCCTCGAACTCCCTCGAACTCTGCTTCCATGATGCGGTCCCGCAGCGCATCGGCCCAGTCGCCTCGGCTGCAGATTTTGCGCCAGTTCTTCAGGTCCAGCAGCCCGGACGGATCGAGGCTTTCCACATGCGGGAACGCGCTCGACCATGGGTAGGCGGCCGGCTCTTCGGCGAGGCCGGCGCGAACCGGGTTCAGGTCGACGTATCTCAATGCGAGGCGGAGATGACGGCGGTCCAGGGGGGTTGAGAAGAAGCGATTTTGCCACAGGTGACCGCTTCGCTCCCGCTCGTGATTCAAGTAGATCGCATATTCATAATGTGCGTGGCCCAGAGCGCGGGCCAGCGAACGGTCGTGCTCGGGGATGGCGACCAGGTGGACGTGGTTCGGCATCAGGCACCAGCCGAGCACCCGCAGGCCGTGCCGCTCGGCGTGACGGCGGAGGAGCGTGAGGTAGAGGCGACGATCCCGGTCGCTGAAGAAGATTTGTTGGCGGTTGTTGCCCCGCTGGGTAATGTGGTGCGGCACGCCCGCCGCGACCACGCGCGCGATGCGTGGCACTGTGAAGATTGTGGCAGATCGCGGGGTCGGCGGTCAAGGGTTCGGGTGACTGTCCCTTGAATAAGGAAAAATGTAAACTATTGAAAGATAGTGACTTCTATGGAGTTAAGGTGACTGTCCCTCGAACTCCCGAACTCCCGAACTCTCGAACCCCCTCTCGAATCGCCTCGAAGCGATGCCCCTCGAACCGATCCTATACATTCTTTCCCTTCACCGCGCTTTCAATCATGCTGATCTCGTTCTTGCTGAGCCCGTACAATTCATAGATGTTCCTGTCTATCTCAGCTTCGACAGATTCCGTTGATCCACCGTCACGGGCTATCGACGTCGCTCTTTCGACATCTGCGACCACTTCATCATGAGCGTCCCTTTGCTTCTGAATGGAAAAGTCGATTCGAATCACGGGCAACTTTTTCTGAAACATTGTTTTATAGATAAAGAAGCCGTTTGCCTTGGGCACGGTGGTCTTCTTGAACACGTATTCGATCAGGGCAGAGTTGAGAATCCCAAGAACAAATCGGAGATCCTCCTTGACATCCTTTCTCAGAGCGATGCCGCACACTGTATCTCCGTAGAAGTGTTCTTCGCGCGCAATGCAAAACCTGCTAGTCTCAGCTAGCTCCGCTACGACTATCTTTCGCGATCTCAGTTGCGCCATGTCTCGCTGACACCACAGTTCATACCATTGCTTGGTGGACTCTTCGAAATAACCCCGCCCGCGTAGCTTCGGTTTGCTTTCCAATAGGTACTGCCACAAGCGCTTGTGCCCTTTCAGCTCCTCTTCAGAGATCGCAGTCGTCCTTTGCCCTTCGGTCCTGTAAGGGTAGATCACTGCTTCCGTTACGTCACCGAGCGCAAACCGGCGGATCTGCCGCCCTCGTATGCAGGGGCGGATAAGTTCCGTCTCAAGACCCAACTCGGCTACCTTCTCGTTTGGTAGGAGAAATACCTTGTTCGGGCCAGTAACAATCCCTTCGGAAATACCCTGGGATATGTCTGCAAGATGTGACACATGTTGCGACTGGATTCTATCAATCAGTTCCCGAGAAAGAGGATCTTGAAAGACCCACGGGGCGCTTGAAAGTAACTGTTGTGGCACTAGCAGCTCTTTGCTATCCAGAGACCGCCTCTTGAACGATACGCGGTGGCCGATGGGCGGCTTCGTCTTCTGGACGAGAAAGATTCCGGTATAGTTCAGAGCTCCTTCAAATATCTGATGGTCTTCGAAGTCGCACACCTGTGTAATCGACGCGTGATCCACGAGTAGCTGTCTCAGCTCTTTTCCATAGCTACGCTTCATGAAGTTGGTCGGACAGATTAGGCACCAGGTTCCATCAGCGCGGAGGCATTCGAGACCCTTCTCTATGAACGGAACGTAGTAGTCGAATTTTCCTTTGGCAGTTTTGAATAGGCGAACTAACGCATCTTTCTGTTCCATGAATCCCTGAAACCCAAGATAGGGAGGGTTCGCTATCACGACATCGAAACCGTCCTTATTGCGAAACACCTCAGAGAAGAACAAGCGATAGTCAAAATCGACACGATGTCCTTGCGACTTCTGTGACTGTGCTAGGAGCCTGTCCGAGTATTGGTCATTTTCTTCTTTGAGAAAAAACACAAGTGGGCGATAATGGTTTATGGGAAAAACTTACCGCCCCTACCTTCCCGAGCAAGAACTGCTGCTGCCTCCTAGTTTGCGCGATTGGCTGCCGGAAAGCCACCTCGTCTACTTCGTCAGCGACGTGGTCGATCAACTGGATTTGTCGGCGATCGAGAAGGTCTATGAAAAGGAGTGGCGCGGCCAGCCGCCTTACCATCCGCGGCTGATGGTGAAGCTGCTGCTCTACGGCTACTGCCTGGGGGTGCGTTCCTCGCGCAAGATCGCCGAGCGTCTGGTCGAGGACGTGCCTTTTCGGGTGTTGGCGGCCGGCAATCAGCCCGACTTCCGCACGATTTCCGACTTTCGCAAGATCCACCTGGAAGCGCTGCACCAGCTGTTCGAGCAGGTGTTGCGGCTGGCGCTGGAAGCCGGGGCGATGGAAGCCGGGGCGATGAAGCTGGGTCGGGTGGCGCTGGACGGCACGAAGATGAAAGCCAACGCCTCCAAGCACAAGGCCATGAGTTGGGGGCGGATGAAGCAAACCGAGCAGCAGATTGCCGCCGAGGTCCAACAGATGCTGACCGAAGCGGAGAGGGCCGATGCCGCCGAGGACGCCCGCTACGGGCCTGAGCAGACGGGCCAGGAGCTGCCCGAGGAGTTGCAGCGCCGCCAGACGCGGCTGGAAAAGATTCGGCAAGCCCAGAGAGCCCTAAAACAAAGGGCGCGCGACAAAGCGGCCGCCCAAGACCACTCAGCCGACGACGTCCGCAAAGCGAAGCCGCGCGACAAGGATCAGTACAACTTCAGCGATCCGGAATCGCGCATCATGAAAGGCGGCGACGGGTTCTTGCAGGCCTACAACGCGCAGGCGGCGGTGGAGGGGGTCTGTCAGTTGATCGTGGGGCAGACGGTGACGCAGGCGGCGAACGACAAACAACAACTGCAGCCGCTGCTCGAAGCGGTCGAGCAGCAGGCGGGGCAGCGGCCACAACAAGTGTTGGCCGACAGCGGCTATTGTTCGGAGCAGAATCTGCAATCTTTGGAATCGGCCGCCGCGCCGGAGAACAAGATTGAGGCTTACATCGCCACGAAGAAAGACAAGCACGGGGAGCGACCACCGCCAGCGAAGCGCGGACCCTTGCGGCGGGGAGCAACGCGGCTGGAGCGGATGAAACGCAAATTGCAGACGCGGGCTGGAGCGAAGGTTTACGCCCAACGCAAGGGGATCGTCGAGCCGGTGTTTGGTCAGATCAAACAGGGGCGCGGGATGCGAGGGTTTCTCTTGCGCGGGTTGGAGAAGGTGCGCGGCGAATGGGCGTTGATTTGCCTGACGCACAACATATTGAAGATGCACACCCTCTGCCATGGATAGCAAGAAGGAAATGCGGTTCGAAGAGTTCGCGGAGGCTTCTGCGGGGCGCGAGAAACTGCTGCCAGGCGGTGTTTGTCCATCCCGCCCGACTTCGACCGCCCGAGCCCTGCCTTGCCGAACGAGTAAATCTCCCGCCGGAAATTCAACCCAGCACCAAAACCGTGCCAAGCTGATACTCGGACGGACTCCTAGGTGCTGACCAATTTTGCGGTCGATCTGTTCCTTGAGCACATTTTTGCGGTCATGATCTGGCTCATCGAAGTACTCATTCTTGAGCTTTTCAATTTCCGTCAGGCCCTGCGACTGGAACCGGAACCCGAGTAACGAGTTCCCGGCGACAATCTTGAAGTCTAGGTTCGGGAGCGGCCTGATCTCTTGCGGGTCCTCCTCATCCACAACAAGCGACAGCCACAGGCGCAACTTTGCGATCTCGACCGCGCTCCAGTCTATGTCAACACCGTAAAGACAGCTTTGAATCGCGTGCCGCTTGAAGTGATACGCGGTGCGCTCGTTAGCACTCTCAAAGTAGGAGTTGAGCGCAAGGCGAGCGCGGACAATCTCCGTCATCATGCCGACGGGAAACGCCCCGGAGCCGATGGCCGGGTCGCAGACCGTGATGTCCCTGAGAGCAACCTCGATTTGTTTGGCGTGGGCCTCAATGGACTTGGGAAGGCGCGGACGCGCCTTCTTCTCGTAGCTGGTCGTGCCGGCCTTGAGCGCTGCCTCGTAATGAGCGGCCTGGTCGCCGGAATGGACCAGCACGTCCAAATCGTCTCTGGAAATCTTCTCGTCTATTCCCGGTGTCCCAAGCACAGCCTGAACCGGCTTGGTCGCCCCGAAGAGCGCGCCCTGAATGGACTTCGGCGAAACGATCGGTTGAGAGCCGGTGTTCAGCGCCCGGTACAGGTAGCTGATGAGGCTCTGCTGGCACATGTAGTGAACGATCTCACGGGGAGTGTAGAACGTGCCCAGGGACTTGCGGGATTCGGCTTCGAGAAGATTCTCAAAGACTTTCCCGAGCATCTCGGGATCGATGGCGACTTCTTGCTCCAGAGGCTCCGCCTCGTTAACGGTGAAGTTGTAGCGGTCGAACACGTCAAGGACGCCCGTCCCCTTGTCACCTTCCACGGTCACCTCGTCGTTAAAGAACAGCTCATTGGGCAGAGCAAGATCGGTCGCCCTCCAGTGGTACCCGGAGATCGGCTCGCAGAGGCCGCCGTTCAAGAACGGGATGCGGCCCTTGAACGTCGCGCACCAGGCCTCCGCGCCGCGATCTGTCGCCAGGGTGTCATAGAACAGGGGCTCGAAGACATCATTGAATATGTTCTTGAACTTCCCGTAATCGCCTCTTGCCAGACGGCGCAGGAAGTCGCGCGGGCCGGTTCCCCACTCCTCGCCCTTCTGAACGCCCAGCCAGCCCTTCTTCTGAATGAAGTAGAGAAACACAATCTGGCCGAGAAGCTTCTTGGCGAAATCGTCCGTGTTGACGCCCTTCCTACAGAACTCATCGCGGACAAGCTTGTCCTTCGCGGCGATTTTTTCAACCGCCTCCTTCAGTTTTTGAAAGAGGGCGTAATAGCGGTTGAAGAATTCCTTGGTCACCGTTTCGACGCTGAAGCTCTCGGCGATCTGCTCAAGAGTGGGGTTTTTGCCGGTCTCTTTGAGGAGGTCCAGGAACCGGCTCTGTGCGGTGTGGCAGCTTTCACTCTCCCCGACAAGATAGGAGAAGCGGCGGGCCGATGTGAGATTGAGCTTGGCCTTGGCAACGCCCGCTTCCGTCAGCTCGGTCTCGTATTCCATCCGGACGAAGGAGAACCGCCAGGTCTGCTCGGTCGGCGAGACGAAGGCCACAAGGCCTGCGTCCTTGTCGTCCCGGCTCTTGAGGTGATGGGCGACGAAGTTGCGAAGCGCTGTTCTTGCCCGTTCGAGCTTCGATTCTTTCGTCAGGTAAACGATCAGGATGTCGAGCTTTTCACCGTCCGGGGCGCTGTAGGTCCCCACCCGCTCATAGCGGTCGATGTGATCCTTGAACGCATCCAGAATGTACTGCCTACCCCAGATCTGCGCCTTGCTCTCGTCGTAGCGATTGACCAGCTCCTTGGCGAAGCGCCGAAACTGCTCCCTCTGAAACGCATGGGTGAAGGTGTCGCGGACGAGTTGCCTGGCTTGCTCGCGGTTCATGTCAGCTCACAAATGAGGATAATATGACTTCATGGACGCTGCCGCTATGGCGAGCCAGATCGCTCCGCACTTGGAAGAATTCGCGAGGGATGTCGCGCCGGAGTACTCCCAGGACCTTGAGGGGATCGACGGTGCCTTTCTTAAGCGCGTCAGCGACCTTCTTCGTCGTCTGCTTGGGAAGCGCGCCGTCGTCGAGCAGGCGCATTACGTGCTGGACGAAGACCTCGTCATCATCCGTGAAAGCTTTGCAGCGCTTGATCTCTTTCGCTTTCAGGCGCTTGAGGATGTAACTGTCGTTGCCGCGGCTGAGTGAGCGGCTACTCACAACCTCGGCACCCTCTGTAGTCGCCGCAATGAAAGCCTTCTTGTTGTGTTCTAGGAGGGCGTAGAACGCTTTGGGGATGGCCCGCCTGACCTCGGCTGCATCTACGGGCTTGAGAATCTTAACGGTCGTGAAGAAGTCCAATTCCTTCGTTTCACCTTCGGTTCCGCTCAGATAGAACTTGTCGAGCTTGCCTTTGCGGAAGTAGCTGAGCAGGGTCGGCAACGTAGCAACGAGGCCCCCGCTCAAAGCTTCTGCAGAACGTGTCGAGCGGGCCTTCTTGGGCAGACGTTTGATGCGCTCGAAGAGGTCAGGCTCTTCGTCGCGGACGCGCCGGATCTCGGTCAGGTACTCCAACTCGCTCTCCTCTTCCCCATCCTCGCCTGTGATCGTTTGCTTGGAATTGAGGCGCGCAAACAGGTCGTGAGACTTTACATCCTCACCCTCCGTCAACAAACGGGCATCCGCACCGAGCATCTCAATGAAGGCCTGGATCTTGGCCTCCGCAGACTCCTTGAGCTTGATGAGATCGTTGCCCTGCTCCGAAGGAAAGAAGTTGAAGGTATGAATCTTCTCGAAGCGCGTGTCTACGCGGTTCACCCGGCCCACCCTCTGCATCAGGCGGGTCGGGTTCCACGGGATGTCGTAGTTGATGACGGTCGCCGCGCGGTGGAGGTTGACGCCTTCCGAGAGGACATCCGTCGTCACGACGATCCGGTAATCGTCGCGCTTGTGAAAAGACCTAGCATCAAAATTTTCGATGATCGTCTGCCGCGTCGCCCTATCCGACTGCCCGCTGAAGCAGATTACCTTGGGCTCGACACTTGCCTCGATTCTTGCTGCGAGATACTCCGCCGTCTCCTTGGATTCAGTGAAGATAATGACCTTTTCTTTGAGTCGGCTGTGGGTCCGGAGGTATTTCTCGAAAGCAACCCATTTTGGATCGCGGCGCACGCCTGCCCAAAGATCTTTGACCCGCCGGAGAACGCTCAGGTCGCCTTCCAGGTCGCGGAGGAACGCAGGCCGAAAGTCCTTTGCGGGAAAGTGCTCGGCCTTCTCTTCGTCGATGAGGCGGTGCACCGCATCTTCGTTGCCGGTCTCAAGGTAATCAAAAATTTTGTGGATGTGCTTTTTGCTGATGTAGACCGAGCCCTTCTTCGCCTCAGTGATGAATCGCTCGTAGGATCTGATGAACCGATCAAGCGTCAGTCGAAATGCGCAGAGGCTGCTTTCCAGGCGCTTGACGAGCAGAACCCGCATAAACTTGGCGAGGTTCACCTGGCGTTGCTGGTCGAGTTGATCAATGTCACCCTTGTAATATTCGCCGCTCAACGGCTTGTAGCGGGTGTACTTGAACTCCAAAACGATCAGCCGGATCGTCTCCATAAACGCCCGCTCTTCGCGCTCGCTGAAGGTGTAGAAGAACGGCTCGGGGTCCGTCACTTCTGGGAAGCGCAGCCCCTGCTGCGAGAGGTTCCCCTCGTAGTACTTGGCGATCTCGCCGCGAGTGCGGCGGATCATGAGGTACCTGAGCACACGCTCGCGGATGGCGCTTGCGTTTTCGCGGACAATCTTAAAGAACTCCTCCCGGTTAGCCTGCCGGTCTAGCCTTCCGAGCTTCCGCTGCAAGCCGTTGAAGAATCCCTCCAGGTTGCGCAGATTTGGGATGGTACTGTTCTTGCCGTTCTGAAAGAGCTTGATCTGGCTCAGGATGTCCGCCGGACGGTTGTTGAGCGGGGTGGCGCTGACCAGGATGATGCGCTTTCCCCGGCAAATCTGAGCAAGCTTTTCGTAGGTCTGATTGCTGTCAGTGCGGAACCGGTGAGACTCGTCGATGAACACGTTAGCGTAGCGGCTTGTATCGCTGCTCAGAAGATCATCGAGCTTGCCAACTGACTCGAAGTGGCTTTGCCTCACGCCGAAATCGCCGAACACGTTCGGCCACGAGCCGGGATTGTTGCGGTCAAGAAGGGCGGGCGGAGCGATCACCAGAGTGCGGCCTTCCAGCTCTCTGGCCAGCAATGCAGCCATGTAGGTCTTGCCGAGTCCCACGACATCGGAAAGAAAGACGCCATCATATTCTTCGAGGATGCGTTTAGCGCTCAAGACTGCCTCTTCCTGATAGCGCAGCTTCATGAAACCGGCCGGAACCAACGAGTCTTCGAGTTCATCCGGCCTGTTCAGAGAGTCCTTGAAGTACTCGTAAAGAAACTTGAGGTATAGCTCGTAGGGCGTGAAGTGCGCGTAAGGGGATTTTCTCTCTATCGTGTCGACAAACGTCTGGTTCAGCTCGACACCTTGGTCCCAAAGCTCGTTGAACTTGGCGAGCGAGAACTCGTAGTCCGTTCGCTGCTTCAGCTCGACATTGAATTCAAGATTGTCCTGAAGTCCGGATTGGGTAAAGTTGCTGGAGCCCGTTATCACCCGTCCCTTGTCACGGTCATTCTCGTGGAAGGTCATGATGTAGAGCTTGGCGTGCAGCTTCTGCGAGGGGTAGGCGCGCACCTCAAGTTTCCCGAATCTGATCCACTCGATGAACTTGCGGACGCCAGCTTCAATGGGGGCTGTGTCCGGCGAGCCCTGAAGCTCCTGCGCAATATCCTGCTGAGCAGATTCCTTGGCTTCGGCCTGCGAATGGAAGTCGATCTCCCCCTGCTGTTTCTTCGCTTGCTCGATCAGGTCAACGGTGGTACGGTCTGCTCTCAGCCCGACAAGGACGCGGATTGTCTCGGTCTTCTCCAGTGACGGATAGAGCTGGTGGAAGCCGCTGACGAAAAAATAGCCGACCAGCACATCGAAATACCGCGTATTGTCGCCCAGGAGAACGCGGAAGCGGTCGCTGAGAACGTTGCCCGGCTCATTGGTCAGGAATGTGAGGTCAGACGACATTGCAAAAGTCCTTTAGCTCCGCTCTACGACCGCAACTCCCCTTCCCCTAATCAGTTCCCTATCTTACGCAGGTTCTCAGCCAGAATTTCCATTTTGACCTTGGTGCCACACAGTATACAGCCACGCCGCCACGAATACGACGTGTTTTTTCTCTAAACCCTGCACATCACCTCCGTCGGCAGGCGCCAGGACCACGCTGCCGGGTTCGACCGACTCGCCGACGAAGGCCATCAAGCTGTCCCCAGAGGCGTTCGGAATCGTGCGCATCCGAACTCGTCCGATGCCGGCGCCATCTTCCTCGGCCGCTACTACAATCAGCGCTTTCGCGTCGGTTTGGCGGCCCCGCACGCCCTCCTCCAGGGCTCCTAAGTAAGTCTCGTCAACCTCAACGCGCCCGCTGAGGCGATCACGTCCGGGCCGCACCATAGCGCGCCGAAGCTTGTGCAACCAAGTCCAGGCCGTCTTGTAGGCCCAACAGCTGGCGAAAAGCACACTGCAGCAGCACCGTGCGCACCGCCCAGGTTTTGTCTGTTGGCTAGCGAAACGCGCCTCGAACCTGCCCAAGCCCGGGCGAATACGACGTGTTTTTTCTCTAAAACCTCCGTCGGCAGGCGCCAGGGCTCGTTCATCCGCTCACAGACGTTGATGGAGTGAACTGAGGGGCGCTCCGGCCGACACTGCTCATTCGAAACCTTTTTGGAGCCGAAAAGCTGTTGGTCCTGGCCCGGGCAACGCTGGCCGTTCGGCAGCGGCAGCGGCACGGTCCGGCGTGGCAGGTCAGCGAACAGGCGCCGGTCTTAGGGTTTCTCTAGGGAGTAGCGGAGGAGTTCTTGGTCGTTGCGGGTGATGATGTGGCGGTTGGCGTAGGCGGGGTGGGTCCAGTTGATGGCGCCGAGTTCGCGGCGGCGGTTGACGAACGATGTCGGCTCGATGAGCTTGGTTCGGCTGATTTCCTGGTAACCCTTGGGCGAGAGTTTGGCGATGATGAGCTCGCCCCGGTCGTTGCTGATGAAATAGCGGTCGTGGTGTTTGACGATGTGTCCGGTGGCCCAGCGCGCGTTTTCCTTGGTGAGGTCCATCGTCTCCCAGAGGCGCTTGCCGGTGCGGGCGTCGAGACAACGGAGCTGGCCGTAGCTGCAGATGCCGTAGACGTAGTCGCCCGCGATGACCGGGGTGCTGACGAGTGAATGCAGTCCGTCGGACTCGATTTCGCTGGTGCTGTTGCCCTTCCATATCAGGTCGGCGAGCTGGCGGCTGGGGTGCAGCTTGAAGAAGCGCGATCCCTCGTAGAAGGACGTCACGAGCAGGCGATTGCGATCGGCGACGGGCGAGGCGACGGTGAGTCCGTGATGGACGCGGAAGGGGTGCTCCCAGTAGGTCTGGCCGGTGCGCGGGTCGAGCGAGGTTACGGCCCGGGGATGCCAGATGATGAGCTGGGGCCGGCCGCCGACCTCGATCAGCAGCGGGGCGTTGTAGCCGGGCTCCCAGTCCGAGGAAAGGGCGCGCCAGCGCTCCTGGCCGGTGATCTTGTCAAAAGCCACGACCTTGGCATCGGGCTCGCCTCCGACCAGGGCGATGAGCAGGTTGCCGTCGACCAGGGGCGCGCCGGCGATGCCCCAGGTGGGGATTTCGGCGTGGTAGTCGGCGACGTAGTCCTTGCGCCAGAGGAGCTTGCCGGTGGCGGCGCCGACACAGGAGAGCGTACCGGCGGCGCCGAGCACATAGACGCGGTCGCCGTCGACGGTGGGCGCGGCGCGGGGGCCATTGTCGTAGGACATGCCGCTGTAGTCGGCCGGCCATTCGAGCGTCCAGAGAAGTTTGCCCGTGGTTTCGTCGAAGGCGAGCGCGCGCTCGGTTCCGCGGCGGCCATGGCGGTTGACGATGTCGGTGACGAAGATCCGTCCGCCGGCGACCGAGGGGGAGGAATAGCCGGCGCCGACCGGGGAGCGCCAGGAGAGTTTGAGGCCCGCGGCGGGGAAGCGCTCGAGGATGCCGGTTTCGGTCCACTCGCCACGGCGACCCTTGCCGCGCCATTCGGGCCAGTCCTCGGCGTGGAGGCTCGTCAGGGCGAAGAGCGCCAGGGAAAGAGTTCCCAAGAGGGCGACGATGGTATGGGGATGGACTCGGGGTGGCGTATGGACTTGGTGGGACAAGGGGAGCGGCCTCCTGGCCGGCGACTGGCGCGACCGTAGCATGATGACATTATCTCATTGGCGTGGCGAGGGGGAGAAGGGGGCGGGTACTCGGGGCAAGAGCAGCCGCCGGTGGCCGGAAGGCGGGGACAAAAAAAAAGAGGCCGGGGGGAACCCGGCCTCTTGGATGAGTGTTTCGAGCCGCAATGAATACGGGCGGCTTGTGAGGTTTTAGAAATGATCCGGGGGCATGCCACCGCCGGGCATGGCCGGTGTTTCGTCCGGAATCTCATGGATGCTGGCCTCGGTGGTGAGCATGAGCCCGGCGATGGAGGTCGCGTTTTGAACCGCCGTGCGGGTGACCTTCGCCGGATCGATGACGCCAGCCTTGATCATGTCTTCGTAGACCTCGGTCATGGCGTTGAAGCCGAACGAGGCGCTGGAGGATTCGCGCACCTTCTCGCAGACGATGGCGCCTTCGAGGCCCGCGTTCTGGGCGATCCAGCGCAGAGGCTCTTCGAGCGCGCGGCGGACAATCTTGAGTCCGACTTGCTCGTCATGGTCGTCGAAGGTTAGGTCTTTGAGAGCGATGGCGGCCCGCAGCAAGCAGACGCCGCCGCCGGCAACGATGCCCTCCTCGACCGCGGCGCGAGTGGCGTGCATGGCATCCTCGACGCGAGCCTTCTTCTCTTTCATCTCGGTCTCGGTCGCCGCGCCAACCCTGATCACGGCCACTCCGCCGACGAGTTTCGCCAGCCGCTCCTGGAGCTTTTCGCGGTCGTAGTCCGAGGTGGTCTCCTCGATCTGGGCGCGAAGCTGTTTGACACGACCTTCGATGGCTTCCTTGCTTCCGCCGCCTTCGACGATGGTTGTATTGTCTTTGTCGATGACGATTCTCTTGGCTTTGCCGAGGTCTTCGAGCTGCACGCTTTCGAGCTTGATGCCAGTCTCTTCCATGATGGACTTGCCGCCGGTGAGGGTGGCGATATCCTCGAGCATGGCTTTGCGGCGGTCACCGAAGCCGGGGGCCTTGACGGCCGCGACCTTGAGCGTGCCGCGCAGCTTGTTGACGACCAGGGTCGCCAGCGCTTCGCCTTCCACATCTTCGGAGACGATGAGCAGGGGCTGGCCGGAACGGGCGGTCTGTTCGAGGACGGGAAGCAGATCTTTCATGGCGCTGATCTTCTTCTCGTGAATCAGGATGACGGCGTCCTCAAGGACGACTTCCATGGAGTCCTGATCGGTAACAAAGTAGGGCGAGAGGTAACCGCGGTCGAACTGCATGCCCTCGACTACGTCGAGTTCGGTTTCCATGCCCTTGCCTTCCTCGACGGTGATGACGCCATCCTTGCCGACCTTCTCCATGGCTTCGGCAATGATGTTGCCAATCGTCATGTCGTTGTTGGCGGAGATAGAGGCGACCTGGGAAATCGAGGCTCCCTCGACCTCGCTGGAGGCTCCCTCAATGTGCTCGACGACCTTGGCGCTAGCGATCTCGATGCCACGCTTGATGGCCATCGGGTTCGCTCCGGCGGCGACGCTCTTGACGCCTTCGCGGAAGATCGCCTGGGCCAGAATGGTGGCCGTGGTGGTGCCGTCGCCGGCGACGTCGCTGGTCTTGGAGGCAACCTCCCGGACCATCTGGGCGCCCATGTTCTGGAGCCTGTCCTCGAGTTCGATTTCCTTGGCGACGGTCACGCCGTCCTTGGTGACGGTGGGTCCGCCGAACTTCTTTTCGAGAACCACGTTGCGGCCCTTGGGTCCGAGCGTGACTTTCACGGTATCAGCGAGCTTATTGACTCCCGCCAGAATCGCCTGACGAGAATCTTCTCCGTAATGAATTGCTTTACCAGCCATAATTGTCTTGTCCTCCCTTATGCAGCTTTCTCAGCTTTGCCCGCGCCTTCAATGACGGCCAGGACTTCGTCTTCACGAAAGATGATGTACTCGGTGTCGTCTAAGTTGACTTCCGAGCCTGAATACTTACCAAACAGGATGTGGTCGCCCGGTTTGACGTCGGGCGGGATGATGGTGCCGTCGTCGAGCCGTTTGCCGGGCCCCACGGCGATGACTTTGCCTTCGGCGGGTTTTTCTTTCGCGGAATCGGGAATGATGATGCCGCCCTTTTTCTGTTCGCCAATTTCAATCCTCTCGACAAGGATTCGGTCATGTAGTGGTCGCAGTTGCATTCGTGTATCCTCCAAAATCAAAATGTCGCGGCCGGCAGCCGCGCGCTGTTCGCGGACGCCGGAAACTTTCCAAGCGATGGCACAAGCTTCTTCGTCCGCCAGCGAGGCGGTCGTGGCGGAAAAGCCCACCTGCCGGGCTCCTTCGTCTTCCTCCGCCCCCAGGGGGGCACCCGGGGCTATCGTGCGCGAGTCGATGGCTCCCGCCCGAACCAATGCTTCTAGTCAAACGAAGAGCCGCCGCAGTGGACTCCGCGCTAGAGATCTCAGTCGATGGCAGGCCGAGTTCAGACTCGAACGAGCCCTACAGGATTACATAAGCCAGAAAAACGGTCTCCGCTAATTTTCGCCCTTCGAGCGCTCAGACTCTGCGAAACAGCGCGCAGCCGAACCGCACTCGTTCTATTGTAGCGCGTTCTCCTAGCTAAATGCGAGCCGGGTGGGCAGGCAGGGGCCAAACGAGGCGTTCGAGGTAGGAGAAAGTCCCCGGGGCGGGGAACTAGCGGGGCGACAAGCCTTGGAGACAGCGACGAAACTATGCCGCGGTAGAGTAGGCTACAGAGCGAGGTCTTGGAAAATCGATGGCGACCACCCCGTCTGTTCAAACCGCGAAACGCGCGCGCAAGCCGAATCTGCTGTTCCTGATGGCGGACGATCACGCCGGGCATGTGCTGGGGGCCGATGGAAACCGGCGGGCCCGGACGCCGAACCTCGACCGGCTGGCATCGCAGGGCATCCGTTTCGCGAACAACTTCTGCAACTCGCCAGTCTGCACGCCTTCGCGGCAGTCGGTGCTCACCGGGCGGATGCCGCACGCGGCCGGCGTGACGGTGCTTCGTACGGCGCTTTCGCCCGAGCTGCCGACTCTGGCCAAGCAGCTTCGCGCGGCCGGCTATCGCACGGGCGTGATCGGGAAGATGCACTGGAACCGGACGCCCGAGCCCGGCTTGCACGGCTTCGACTGGGCCATGGCCGACCGCGCCGCCTACGACGCGCATCGGGCCGCGGTTAAGAATCCGAGAGCGGCGCCCTCGGCCGTCCCAACCAAGCCGCGCTGGAGACCGTTTCGCGATCCAGCGCGGATCTGGCTCAACGCCGAAAAGCTTCCCGACAGCGGTTACGAGAAGGACCTTCGCGGAACCTATATTGCTTCCCAGGGCATTGAATTTCTTAACGACCATAAGCGTCATCCTTTCGCGCTGTGGGTGAGCTTCAACGAACCGCATTCGCCCTTCGCGTTTCCGGTGGAGGATCGTGACCGATTCGAGCCGGCGGACTTCCCCGTGCCCGAGATCGGGCGCGACGATCACGATCTCATCCCGCTCATTTTTCGCGATCTAAGCGACGAAGACAAACGCGGCATCGCCGCCGCCTACTACACCTCGGTCGAGTATATGGATCGCAATGTGGGGCGTGTGCTGGCGGCGCTCGGACGGCTTGGTCTTGAGGAGGATACTCTGGTCGTCTACACCGCCGACCATGGGTATAATCTCGGTCACCATGGGCGCTTTGAGAAACATTGCCTCTGTGACGAACCGATGCGAACGCCGCTGATCCTGCGATATTCAGGACGTTACAGAGGGGGCAGGGTCATCGAGAACATGACCGAATCGGTGGACATTCCCGGAACGATTCTCGATGTGCTCGGCGTCGAGGGGCTGCCGGTGGACCACGGGCGCCGACTCACGCCGCTGCTGGACGGCTCGGCGGGCGGTGGCCGTGATGTTGTCTTTTCGGAGTATCTGGAGAACGAAGAGGCGGCGGTTCGCACGCGGGAGTGGAAGTTTATCTTTTGCTCGGGCAAGCGGGCTCGTCAGGACGGCTACGACACGCATGAGCCCAGACCGGGCCGCTACTTGTGTCTATATCATCTGGGCGACGACCCTCGGGAGCTGAACAATTTGGCGGCCGATGGCCGTCACGCGGCGGTAGTCGAGACGATGCAGAGGTATATGTTGGCGAGGTTTCTGACGACGCATCCGGAAGCGCCCCGGCTGCCGGCTGAGCGGAGCGTAGAAGAGAAAATTGAATGGTTCTTGCGGCCTCGCGACGCGGCGGAGCGGTAGTCAGGATTTCTCGCGGGGAACGATCTCGGTTACCGTGGCCGGGAGTGCTCGCCTCATGACCTCGTGAGAGATGTTGCTCAGTCGGGCGCTGGCTGAACAAAGCGCGGGACCCGGGCCGCGGGTTGGCCACTGCTAGATGATGTTCCCAAAGGGCGGCCAGCGCCGTAGCGCAATCCTGGCGAATCGCGCATCCGAAAGATGCATCCGAAAGAGGGTCGTGTTTCTCGAATCTGACATGATGAATTCTGCATGTCGTTGATGATTGAAGAAATCGAACAGCAACCGGCGGTGCTGGAGAAGACCTTCCAGAAAGAGATTCGGGCGATCGAAGACTTCCGCCGAAGAATCCAGAAGGTAGAAATTTCTCTCGTCGTGCTGGTTGCCCGTGGAACGTCCGACAACGCGGCATTGTTTGGGCGCTACCTCATTGAGATGGTGCTTGGCCTGCCCGTCTCGCTGGCCGCGCCATCGGTGACGACGCTCTACGGCACAAAGCCATGCTGGAAGAACGCGCTTGTGGTTGGGCTTTCGCAGTCTGGGGAATCCACCGACACGAACTTGATTCTCGAGTCCGCCAAGGAGCAGGGCGCGCTGACGATCGGTATCACTAACGAATCGGAAAGCTCGACGGCCCGCATCGCGGACGAGGTATTTCTAGTGCACGCCGGACGAGAACGGAGCGTCGCGGCGACGAAGACCTATACCGGTCAAATGCTGATGCTGTATCTGCTCTGCTATGCGCTGGGCGCCCGGTTCGATCCGCGCGACTTGCAGAAGCTGCCCGAGATCACCGAGCAAACCTTGCAACTGAAGCGAGCGATCGCGGAGTTATCGGAACGACACCGCGACATGAGCAGCGCGGTGGTGGTGGGCCGGGGACTGAACTACGCGAACGCGTTCGAGTTCTCGCTGAAAATGATGGAAACCTGCTATGTGGTTGCCGAGCGCTTTTCCGGAGCGGACTTCTATCACGGTCCGATCGCTCTGATCGAGAGAGCCTTCCCTGCTTTTGTTTTCGCGCCACCGGGACCGACCCTGCCCGGAAGCATCGAAATGCTCAAGAAGCTGCGGGAGCTTCAGGCCGAAACCATCGTGATCGGCCCCGCTGCCCGGAAAGACGTTCTGTCGATGGCCACACGCTCGATCGGGGTTCCCGGAAAGCTCCCGTCCATGGCCGGCTGCCCGGAGGACATGCTCACGCCGATCCCCTACATCATTCCGGCGCAATTATTTTCCGCTTGTCTGGCGGAGCAGAAGGGGCTCGATCCGGATCGTCCGCGGACGCTGACGAAAATCACGAAAACGATCTAACCCGAGACGCGGACGTCTCGACGCCCGGGGGGGGGCGGAAAGGGAGAGACTAGCGCGTTTTCAAAGATGACATAGGCCCTATCCCAAGATGTCGCGACAGAGCCGCGGCTGGAAATCCGCGGTCAGGAACTTGAAACAGCCGCAACGGTCGGCGTTTACGCGACATGTTATGCCGCGGGAAAAGAAGGCCGAATACGGGAGGTTCCGCGCCGGTTCGACCGCGGATTTCCAGCCGCGGCTAGTGTGCCCAGCATGGGCTGAATCTTGTTGGCTGGAAAGAGCCAACCGGGACCGATGGAGGTAACCGTAGGGAACCGCAAGGCGTAGCCGCGAGGTGAAGCTGAAGGAAGCGGGAAACAAACCTTGGACCGCAGGAACACGAATTGGCAGTGAGGCCTCGTACGGGCGGTAAGCGTGCTAGCCAACGTCAAGCCCGAAGTCCATCCGAAGACGTACGGGGTAGAGCCAGGCGGTTTGAAGGGAAAGATTCAGCGCCTTACCTGGGGAGATCTCCCTGGTGAGAACCGGGGAGAAGTCAGCAGAGGCCGTAGTAGCGACCAAGGGCGGGTAATGCCGCCCGAGCGAAGGGCCGAAGAACCAAGGATCAAAGCGAGACGAGCAACTCGAACCGAGCTGAAGAGAACGTCCGGAGTCTCGGGCCGCAAGGCCCTTCCCCGCTGGGGGAACGAGAAAGGAGAGCAGGGGCAGGCAGGAACGGTGGAACTGGGATGGGCCTCCCCCGGCGGCGGCAAGGCGGAGTTTGGCGAAACTCGCCGGAGAAAGCAATGCACGAAGATCTGATGGAACAGGTGGTCAGCGAGGAGAGCCTTGAACGTGATCTGGGAACGGGCGCTGCAAGCGGTAAAACGCAACCGGGGCGCGGCGGGGACCGGCAAGATGACCACGGAGAAACTCGAACCTCACTTTCGCCGTCACGGCGCGGAGATTCGGGCGAAGCTCGCGTCCGGACGCTGGACGCCGAGCCCCCCGTCAAGCGGACAGAGCCAAGCGGGTAGAGATACCCAAGCCGGGCGGGGGGAAGCGGCAGCTCGGGATACCGACGGTGATGGACCGGCTGGTGCAGCAAGCGTTGCTGCAAGTATTACAGTCGATCTTTGAGCCGCGATTTAGCGAGCCGGGCTGGGGGTTCCGGCCGGGACGGAGCGCGCACGACGCAGTACGATCGGCGCAGTGCCGTCAACATGGGGATATGTCCGCGAGGGCAAGGACTGGGTGGTGGATATTGACATCGCCAAGTTCTTCGACCACGTCAATCACGATATTCTGATGAGGCGGGTGGCGGAAGTCATCGGCGACAAAAGAGTGCTGCGATTGATCGGGCGATATCCGCGGGCCGGGGTGCTGTCGGGCGGGGTGGTGGAACGCAGTGCGGAGGGCACGCCGCAAGGCGGGCCCCTCTCACCGCTGCTGGCGAACATTTACCTTGATGCGCCGGACCGGGAGCTGGAGAGCCGAGTACCGCGGTTCCGCCGATACGCGGACGACTGCAACATTTATGTGGGCAGCGAAGCGTGTGCTGAAGGGGATCAGGGTCTGGATCGAGAAGCATCTGCGACTGAAGGTGAACGAGGCCAAGAGCGGGGCGGGGAGGTCGTGGGAGCGGAAGTTTCTGGGGTTTCGTCTGAGCCGCCAAGGGCAGGTGGAAGTGGCGCCGGAAAGTATCGCACGATTCCAACGGAAGGTGCGGGAGATCTGGCGCGAAGGCCGATCGGTCACGAGTCGGCAGTTACGCGACCAGTGGCGGCGGCAGATTCGCGGCTGGTGGGGTTATTACCGGCTGGCCGAGCGGCGGCGCGGGATCTTCGGGCTGGAAGGATGGATACGACGGCACATACGGAAGTGCTCCTGGCTGCGCCGGCGCAGTGCCACGGGATGGGGCAACGGGACAGGGCCACGGGACGCCGGCGGGCATTACGCCGGCTGGGCATTGGGGAACGGCTGTTGAAAGGTGTTTCGGCGAGCCGCGGCGCATGGCGCATTGCGGCGAACCGGCTAATGCAGACAGCGTTATCGAATGCGACGTTGCGGCGGTACGGGTTTGTGATGCCATCGGATCTTGCGGCGTGGGATTAAGGCCGCTGGGTTCAACCGCCGGATACGGAAAACCGTATGTCCGGTGGTGTGGGAGGGTGACGGGGCCTGGCATCCCCGTCACTCGACCCGATGGTTGTGGGCTTAGATGATTCTCAATGATGACGCAGCCCCTGATGCATTCGCGGTAGCCAAAGCGTTGAGGCTAAGCAGCCCCGATGAGTTGTCTATTTCATCCCTGAAAATGCTCTAGGAGCCTGTCCGAGTATTGGTCATTTTCTTCTTTGAGAAAAAACACAAGTGGGCGATAATGGTTTATGGGAAAAACTTACCGCCCCTACCTTCCCGAGCAAGAACTGCTGCTGCCTCCTAGTTTGCGCGATTGGCTGCCGGAAAGCCACCTCGTCTACTTCGTCAGCGACGTGGTCGATCAACTGGATTTGTCGGCGATCGAGAAGGTCTATGAAAAGGAGTGGCGCGGCCAGCCGCCTTACCATCCGCGGCTGATGGTGAAGCTGCTGCTCTACGGCTACTGCCTGGGGGTGCGTTCCTCGCGCAAGATCGCCGAGCGTCTGGTCGAGGACGTGCCTTTTCGGGTGTTGGCGGCCGGCAATCAGCCCGACTTCCGCACGATTTCCGACTTTCGCAAGATCCACCTGGAAGCGCTGCACCAGCTGTTCGAGCAGGTGTTGCGGCTGGCGCTGGAAGCCGGGGCGATGAAGCTGGGTCGGGTGGCGCTGGACGGCACGAAGATGAAAGCCAACGCCTCCAAGCACAAGGCCATGAGTTGGGGGCGGATGAAGCAAACCGAGCAGCAGATTGCCGCCGAGGTCCAACAGATGCTGACCGAAGCGGAGAGGGCCGATGCCGCCGAGGACGCCCGCTACGGGCCTGAGCAGACGGGCCAGGAGCTGCCCGAGGAGTTGCAGCGCCGCCAGACGCGGCTGGAAAAGATTCGGCAAGCCCAGAGAGCCCTAAAACAAAGGGCGCGCGACAAAGCGGCCGCCCAAGACCACTCAGCCGACGACGTCCGCAAAGCGAAGCCGCGCGACAAGGATCAGTACAACTTCAGCGATCCGGAATCGCGCATCATGAAAGGCGGCGACGGGTTCTTGCAGGCCTACAACGCGCAGGCGGCGGTGGAGGGGGTCTGTCAGTTGATCGTGGGGCAGACGGTGACGCAGGCGGCGAACGACAAACAACAACTGCAGCCGCTGCTCGAAGCGGTCGAGCAGCAGGCGGGGCAGCGGCCACAACAAGTGTTGGCCGACAGCGGCTATTGTTCGGAGCAGAATCTGCAATCTTTGGAATCGGCCGCCGCGCCGGAGAACAAGATTGAGGCTTACATCGCCACGAAGAAAGACAAGCACGGGGAGCGACCACCGCCAGCGAAGCGCGGACCCTTGCGGCGGGGAGCAACGCGGCTGGAGCGGATGAAACGCAAATTGCAGACGCGGGCTGGAGCGAAGGTTTACGCCCAACGCAAGGGGATCGTCGAGCCGGTGTTTGGTCAGATCAATCAGATCAAACAGGGGCGCGGGATGCGAGGGTTTCTCTTGCGCGGGTTGGAGAAGGTGCGCGGCGAATGGGCGTTGATTTGCCTGACGCACAACATATTGAAGATGCACACCCTCTGCCATGGATAGCAAGAAGGAAATGCGGTTCGAAGAGTTCGCGGAGGCTTCTGCGGGGCGCGAGAAACTGCTGCCAGGCGGTGTTTGTCCATCCCGCCCGACTTCGACCGCCCGAGCCCTGCCTTTGCCGAACGAGTAAATCTCCCGCCGGAAATTCAACCCAGCACCAAAACCGTGCCAAGCTGATACTCGGACGGACTCCTAGCGCGGGGCGATGGGGGCCGACGGCCCCGGTTTTGGCGTGTCACTCGGAAGCACAACCATCCGCCAGTCGCTATACCCTGCCCTTAAGCAAACCCCAGCCCGTGATAAAGAGGCCGGACATCATGATGCCGACGCTCACGTTTCGCGGCAGCGAGTCGCCATAGTAGAAGTTCATGAACAGCCACCCGAGCGTGATGAAAACTCCTAGCAGGAACATTCGACCTCCAACCTTTCGCCCGCGCTAATCAGTCTAATGCGAATCGGCGTTTCGCGAACCTCTGAATTTACCTCACGCCGCCCGGTACCAGCTTCCTATTGTACTGGTACCCTCTGTAAGGTGTTTCCCCATTCAAGTCCTTAGCCAAATGAAAGGCCCTTTTAGAATATAACGTCGCCAGTCGACTCGCCAACAATAAACTTGGCGGCAGCACTGTTCCAGATATCGACCATAGGACGACGATCTTCCAGATGCGCGCGTCATTGGGGCCGTGATTTCGGCGCGATTGCGATCCACACGCCCGTCAGAGCGCACCCGCGCCCGCCGCTATTTCAGACGTCAGCGCGGAAAAGAACCTTCGGATCATCATCTTCGAGGTCATGTCGAGCAGCCTCTGGCCGACCGACGCGATCATGCCTCCGACCTTCACCTCGCCTTCGTAATGGACGAGCGTAGCCGGCGAGTCGCCGCCGCTGCCCGACGGCTCGAGCCGCAGGACTCCGCCGCCATTGACGAATCCGATCTTGCCCCGGCCCTCGACATTGAGCCGGTAGCAATGGGGCGGGTCTTGCTCGGTGATGCTCACTTTGCCATCGAAGAGACCCTGCACGCTAGCAATGGCAAGTTTCATTCGCATCCGATAGGCATCGGGGTCGGCCGGATCGAGCGATTCACAACCGGGAAGCGTGCGTGAGAGTACGTCGGGGTCAAGTAAAGCCCTCCAGACCACATCCTGGGATGCGGGTAAGATCTGCTGGCCGGCAAGCTTCATCGTCTAGCAGCATCTTCAAGAGCGCGACGGACCTGCACGACCGCCAAATGGGCGCGGTACTCGGCCGAAGCGTGCAGATCGGTGAGAACATCCGCGCCGCTGGCGGCGCGCTGGGCCGCGGCGGCGAACGCATCGGCCGAGGCCTCGGCGCCCTCGAGCGCCTGCTCGACGGCGGCTGCCCGGTAGGGCTTGAACGAGATTCCCGTGACGCCGACTCGCGCGAGCGTTACCTTGTCGCCGGAGACGCCAAGCCGCACGGCCACTCCGACGATCGCGAAACCGGAAGCGGGTTGAATGATGGTCCGGTAGGCGACGCCGACACCAGCGGATTCGGCGGGCACTTGCAGCTCGGTTATGATCTCGTCGGGTTCGAGCGCGGTCGTCATGGTGTCAACGAGGAACTCCTCGATTGCCACGAGCCGTTCTCCGGCTGCGCCGGCGAGTTTCACTTTCGCTTCGAGCGCGAGCAGCGCGGCGGGGTAGTCGGCTGCCGGGTCCGCATGCGCGAGACTGCCGCCGATGGTTCCGCGGTTGCGCACCTGGACATCGCCAATGTGCCCGGCGGTTTGGGCCAGCAGGGGACATTTCTCCCGCAGCAGCGGGGAAGTTTCCACCTGATGATGGGTGGTCATCGCGCCGATGCGGATCAGGCCGTTCTCTTCGGTGATGTGGTTGAGGCCGGGGATTCGGTCGAGGTCCACGAGGTGAGCGGGCTGGGCCAGACGAAGTTTCAGAATCGGAATCAGGCTCTGGCCGCCGGCGAGAATCTTGCTGCCGGGGTTGTCGGCGAGAAGCTTGAGAGCGCCGGCGAGCGTCGCCGGAGAG
This sequence comes from Bryobacterales bacterium, assembly GCA_965238045.1. Lineage (GTDB taxonomy): Bacteria > Acidobacteriota > Terriglobia > Bryobacterales > UBA6623 > CBDEGU01. Next base: position 321,908 of record CBDEGU010000012.1, read on the forward strand.
GAGTAGTCGAAACTCGCGGGAATCATGAGGCACTCCTTTCGTTGATCTTACGCCAGACTCTCTGAGGCGTCATGGGGATGTCGATATGATCGACGCCCAGCGGCGAGAGCGCATCGACGACAGCGTTTACGATCGAAGGCAGCGAGCCGATCGTGCCCGCCTCGCCGACGCCCTTGACGCCCAGGGGATTCACCGGCGAAGGAGTCTCGGTGCGGCCCATTTCGATCCAAGGCATGTGCCGCGCCTTGGGGATGGCGTAGTCCATGAATGTCCCGGTCAGAAGCTGACCGTCGTCGTCGTAGACCACCTCTTCGACCAGGGCCGGGCCGAGTCCTTGGGCGATGCCTCCATGGATCTGACCCTCGACCAGGAGGGGATTGATCACCTTGCCGCAGTCGTCGACAGCGACATATCGGAGGATCTCGATCTCCCCGGTGTCGCGGTCCACTTCCACGACGCAGATGTGCGCGCCGAAAGGAAAAGAGAAGTTAGAAGGTTCAAAGAACCGCGTGGCGGCCAGACCGGGCTCGGTACCGGGCGGCAGTTTTCGGCACAGGTGCGCTTCGAGGGCGACCTCGGCCAACGCAATACTTTTGTCTCCCGATGAGAATACACCGGACTCGAAAACCACGGTGTCGGCATCGACTTCCAGGATGTGGGCCGCGTACTTGACGGCCTTGGCGACGACATCCTTCAACGCCAGGTGGAGCGCGGCGCCGCCGATGGAAATGCCGCGGCTGCCGAAAGTGCCGATGCCGTAGTGAACCTTGGCGGTGTCGCCATGCACGATCGCCACGTCGTCCATCGGAATGCCCAAGTCGTCGGCCACGATCTGCGCGAAGGAAGTCTCCTCGCCCTGGCCATGCGGGGAGATACCGGTCATGACCGAAACCTTGCCGGTGGCCTCGACATTCACCGTGGCGCTTTCCCAGCCCCCGGCGGGCGTGGCCGGCGAGGGACCGAAGGCGCAGAGCTCTCCGTAGGTGCAGATGCCGACTCCGAAGAGGCGGTCTTGCTGGCGGGCTTCGGCCTGCTGCTTGCGGAGTTCGCCATACCCGGCGATCTCCAGCGCCCGATCCAGGGCCGCTTCGTAGTTGCCGCTGTCATACTGCAAACCGGTGGCGGTCTCGAAGGGGAAATCGGCCGGGGCCGGGAAGTTCTTGCGGCGGATCTCGGCCGGGTCCATGCCGAGCTTCGCGGCCATCTTGTCGATGATCCGCTCGATGACGTAGGTGGCCTCGGGGCGGCCGGCGCCGCGGTAGAGATCGCTGGGGGCGCGGTTGGTGAAGACTCCGACGAGGTCGGCGTTGAAGCTGCGGAATTTGTACAGCCCCGGCAGCATGAGCACCGAGAGAGTCGGAATGATCGGCGTGAGCAGCTGGTGATGCGCGCCGATATCCACAAGCAGATGCAGTTTGAGGCCGAGCAGCGTGCCGTCGTTTTTCGCGGCCAGCTCGACATCGTCAAGATGCGCGCGGCCGTGGGCGAGCACTTGCATGCATTCCCGGCGCGATTCGATCCACTTGACGGGCTGCTTGAGGTCCATCGCGATAAAACCGGTGAGCGCCTCTTCGGCCCAGACATTGCATTTGCCGCCGAAGCCGCCGCCGACCTCGGGCGCGATGACGCGGACGTGGTGTTCCGGCACTCCGAGCTGCACGGCGAGCTGGGTCTTGAGAAGGTGCGGAATCTGCGTCGAGGAATAGATCGTTAGTTCCTTGGAACCCTCGTCGTAATCGGCCACCACGCCGCGGGTTTCCATCGGTGAAGGCGCCAGCCGGGGGACATGGATGCGCTCCTTGACGATGACATCGGCCTCGGCGAATGCCTCATCGACATCGCCGCCATCCTGGTGATACGTGAATGCGACGTTATCGGGATAGTCGGGGTGAACGCGAACCGCGCCGTCTTCGAGGGCCTTTTCTGGATCGGAGACAGCATCGGTGGCTTCGTAGTCCACCTCGATCAGATCAAGCGCGTCGGCCGCGATGTAGCGGTCGGTGGCGACGACCGCCGCGACCGGGTGGCCGACATAGTAGACGCGATCGCCGGCCAGAATCTTGTGGGCCGGGATGCGCAGATCGGGCATCGACGCGGCGCAGGGCACGGGCCCGACCGATTCCACATCTTTTGCGGTGTAGACGGTCCGAACGCCCGGAAGCTCTAGAACTTTTTCGGTCGAAATGTGATTGATCTTCGCCGCCGCGTAGGGACTGCGAAGCACGGCCGCATAAAGCATGCCTGGCTTCTTGATGTCGTCCACGTACGTCGCGACGCCGGTGATCAGACGCGGATCTTCCACCCGGCGAATGCGTTCACCGACAAGCTTTTTTGTCTTAGGAACCGCTTTAGTGGTCGCCATGGCTACGCCCCCGCCCCCTTGGCCTTGGCCGCCGTTTCGACGGCGCTCACGATGTTCTGATAGCCGGTGCAGCGGCAGAGATTGCCTTCGATGCCGTGCCGGATCTCGTCCCTCGACGGATTCGGGTTATCGCAGAGCAACTGCTCGACCGCCATGATCATGCCGGGCGTGCAGAAACCGCACTGCAGACCGTGTTCATTCCAGAATGCTTCCTGCACGGCGTGGAGCTGGCCGTTCTCGGCCAGACCTTCCACGGTGATGATCGCTTTTCCATCGGCCTGCACCGCGAGGATCGAGCAGGATTTGACCGCGCGGCCCTCAAGCATCACCGTGCAAGCGCCGCACACCGTTGTCTCGCAGCCGATATGCGTGCCGGTGAGGCTCAGGACTTCCCGAAGAAAGTGAACCAGCAAGAGCCGCGGCTCGACCTTCCGCTCATAGGTCTGGCCATTGACCGAGACCTGGATCGACTTTTCCATGGAACTCTACCTCCTCGGCAGGTCCATCAATAATCTAACATCGGGAACGGGCGGGTCAAGCACGTAATTTTCCAGCACGCAGTCTTCCGGCAGGTAGTTTCGCGGCACGGGGTCTTGCGGCACGGGGGCGCCCGAGACGGCGCTGGCGGTTGGACTGGGGCGCGGTTGGTTCTCCAGACAGGGTGCCGGAGGCCGGTGGCAGGTGGGTGGGGGAAATCACCCAGTGCATGGGTTAAATTCCTCGATCTGTTGCTTGGCCGGGTTTTGGTCGTGGCGTTCGGCGCGACCGGGGCCGCCCGCGGGGGCTCCTTTGTGGCGATGCCGGAGAATGGCACAGTTCTTGCTTGTAAGGAAGGCAATTAACACCGCCGCTGTCCTCCTCGACCGAAGACGCAAATATTAAGCGGCGGGGTTGTACTGTTTGACCATTCATGGATTGACCCCCGGGGCCCCGGAGCCGCCCAAACTCTGGGGCCCCACTCCTTTTTGGGAACGACCCGGCTGGCGGAGCTTGTGGGACGCCCTTTGCAGGAAGCAGACTCCCCTGGCGTGGCGGCCCGAGTTCCGAGTTGGGATCGCGGACGGGGTTAGCGGGGCAGGCCGAGGATCCAGTTTTTGAGAAGAGCTAGAGCTTCCTGGTCGGGTTCAAGCGAGCCGATGTGCGGCATGCGGCCTTCTTGCGTAGTTTTCATGCGGCGGTAAACGACGGACTGTTCTGGATCTCCCGGCGCGAGCAGCAGGGCGCGATCGGCTCCCATGTCGCCGTGCAGCGGAGGGATGTTGAGCGTGGCCGTCTTTTCGAGCGAAAGCCCGTAGAGCAGTTGCAGATCGGCGTTTCCGCCTCCTCCGCGGCGGGCAGAGGTTCGGCGAACATGCCGATGTGCTCGAAGGTGCGCAACTGGTTGTCGGCCGCCTCGGGGTAGTCGTGATCCCGATTCATCTGGAGGGTATTGAGTCCGAGAACGAAACCCGCCTTCTCGTTATGGCAGATCATGCAGTCGGCGCGGCTGGGATAGTACCAGGTCTGCTGGCGGACGCCGTCCGGGGCGCGGGCATCACGGATCGAGTAGGTCTTGCGCAAAGCGTCTTTGCCGAGCAGTTTCGCGTCGGTCTGCTGATCGTTCCAAAGATAGATATAGCCGGCCCATTGCTCGCGGCCCTCGGGCCCGGACTGCAAGGTGAGCAGGCGAGTCTCTAGCCGCTTGCGGCTGGCCGGGTTGCCCACTTCCATTTCGATTGAGAAAGTCTTCACCAGTACGACGCCTTCTGGCATCAGCCAGCGATCGTCCCGCAGATAGCGGATCTGGCTCTGGCCCGGCAAGGCGATGAAGCGCTCTTTGTAGGCGTCGTCGGACCATAGCGGTGAGTTGACCGAATAGGGCAGCACGCCGGGCGCGGGGACGTGGGCGGGCACGCTAGAGAATAGCCCGGTCTCGCTGAGCAGGCGCGGAAACGCCTGGTAGTCGCGACGGGATTCGGTTTTCGGCCGCCGCTGGAGTTCGTGGATCTCTCCGGTGCGGTGGGTCATCAGATAGAGTTCGCGGTCATTGGTTTCACCGAAGGCAGCGTAATCGTGCGCGGTGTCGGCGAGTTCGTCGTGTTGGGTGATTTTCTCGCCGTCGTAGCGCAGGGCCCAGATTTTCCCGGTTTCCCAGTCGGCGTAGATGTAGGCGCCGTAGAGTTCAGGGAGGCGCGAGCCGCGGTAGACGAAGCCTCCGGTGATGGAGCGGGCTTCGCCGTGGGAATGCGAGACGACCGGCGGCGAGAACGGCGCCGGGCCGCGAGGCCGTTCGGGACGGAACCACTGCGAGCCTTCCTTGACGCTCCAGCCATAGTTGCCGCCGCGCTTGACCAGAAAGATCGATTCCCAGAGATCCTGGCCCACTTCACCGGTCCAGAGGTCGCCGGTCTTGCTGTCGAAGCTGATCTTCCAGGGCTGGCGAAAGCCGAAGGCAAAGATCTCGGGCAGCGTTCCGGGCGTATGGACGAATGGGTTATCGGGCGGGATGGCGTAGGGCTTGACCGAGTGGGTTCCGTTGATATCGATACGGAGGATGGAGGCGAGCAGATCGCCGGTGAACTGACCAGTCTTCATCGGATCGCTCTGTCCAAAACCGTCGCCGGTTGAGATGTAGAGGTAGCCGTCGGGGCCGAACTTGAGCGAGCCGCCGTTGTGGCCATTGGACGGGAATTCAAGCACGATCAGTTCGGAATCCGGATCGGCCTTGAGCGGGTCGCCGGGCAAGACTTCATAGCGCGCGATACGGGTGCGAACCGGCTTCGGGTATCGCTCCGAAGTGCATACGAAGAAGTATCCGTTGCTCTGGAAATCGGGATGAAAGGCCAGGCCGACGATTCGGCGGTATTGCTTGCGGCCGGTTTTGGGTTCGTAGATCCAGCCGAGATCGAGAAAGAGGTCCTTCTCGCTGGCACCGGGCCGGTCTTCGAACGAGAAGATGCGCCCGCCGAGATCGGCGATGAAAAGACGGGCGGTCCCCGGCGCGCTGGTGAGCAGCGTGGGCCGGTCGAAGATCAGGCGCGGGAACGCACGGCGGGTTGTGTAGGGCGAAGGAGGTTCGGGCGAGCCGATGACGCGAGAACCTGTCCAGGGCGTGCGCTGGGACAGGCCGTAGAATTTCGGCGCGCCGGCGGCGAAAGAAACCAGGGCAAGCGCCAGCAAGGGGGGCATCACCCGGGCTGCGAGAGAGCGACTGGAAATCGTCGGTTGCAGCGAACGCTTGGCCGGGCCACGGGCCGGATTCAGAAACACGGTCTGGACACTCCTTGCAAGACTCCCTATTGTCGCACCGTATTTTGTCGCGCCGTACATTGCCGCACCGTATATTGTCGCGTTGGGCTTGTCGCGCGATGGCTTTGTGGCCACCTGGCGTGCGCAGAGAGTGGGGGCAGAACACGGCGGGTCGTTCGCAATCTTCAACCCGCCGCGGCATGCGATAGCATGAGGTCTGGTCCCGCGCGACAGATTTCCCCAGGTTGCCCCCGGGGGATTTTCGGCGGGGAAGAAGGGCTGGCCGCCTCCGAATCCGCCGGTTCTTGTAAGTGGCCACGCGGGCATGAACTCTCTCTCCTACCGGCTCGGGGAAACACTAGAGACCGAAGTCCATCAGACCATTAAAGAATGGCTTGACGGCGGAAAGATCCGCCGTCTCTGGGAGCGGGACGCGTCGTTGTGGACCTCAAGCGGCGAGGATCAATGGCTCGGCTGGCTGAGCGTGATTCGAGATCAACTGGAGGACACGCGGCGATTCAGCGAGCTGGCGCCGGAAGTTCAGCAGGCCGGATTCAGCGACATCGTGGTGCTGGGCATGGGCGGGTCGAGCCTGTGTCCCGAGGTGCTTTCCCGGAGCTTGGGCGCGGCGGACGGCTTCCCCGAGTTGCACATTCTCGACTCGACCGACCCGGCGCGGGTGAGGGCGATCGAGGCGAGGGTCGATCTGGCGAGAACTTTGTTTGTCGTATCCAGTAAGTCGGGTTCGACCACCGAGCCAAACCTCTTCAAGGAGTACTTCTTCGAGCGTGTCGGGGAAATTGCCGGGCAGGACAAGGCCGGAAGGCAGTTTATCGCGATCACCGATCCTGGCTCGGCGCTGGAAGCTATGGCCCGGCGGGACGATTTTCGGCATGTTTTTTATGGAGTGCCCGACATCGGCGGACGTTACTCGGCGCTGTCTGATTTCGGCATGGCGCCCGCCGCGATGATGGGGATCGGCGTGGAGAAATTTCTTCGGGCCGCGGAGGAGATGGCGTCCGCCTGCCGCCCGGATCTGAGTTCGGAAGAGAATCCGGGGCTGGTGCTGGGCGTGATTCTCGGCATATCGGCGCGCGCGGGCCGCGACAAAGTGACCTTGGTTGCGTCTCCGGGCGTGGAAGCTCTGGGCGCGTGGCTGGAACAGTTGCTGGCCGAATCCACCGGCAAGGAGAGCAAGGGATTGGTCCCGGTGGATCGTGAGCCGCTGGGCGCGCCTGGGGTTTATGGAGACGACCGGCTCTTCGTGTATTTGCGGCTGGACAATGCGGCCGACGCTGAACAGGAAACGCGCGTGAGGGCCATCGAGCAGGCCGGGCATCCGGTCGTGCGCATCGGCATCGAAGAGGCCGGCCAGCTTGGCCAAGAGTTCTTTCGCTGGGAAGTGGCCACGGCCGTCGCGGGTTCCATTATGGGAATCCATCCCTTCAATCAGCCGGATGTGGAAGCGAGCAAGATTGCGACGCGGGAACTGAGCGCCCAATACGAGCAGAGCGGTTCGCCGCCGCTCGATGAAGCGTTTCTCGAAGAAGGCGGCGTTCGTCTTTTCGCCGACCCGGCCAACGAAACCGTGCTAAGAGAGAGTGCCGGCAAGCTGACGCTGACGAATGTTCTCGGCGCTCACATCCGCCGCGCCCAAGCGGGCGACTACATCGCGCTGCTGGCCTATCTGGAGATGAGCCGGGCCCACGACGAAAAGCTACAGGCGATCCGCAGAGCGATACGCGACAGCAACCGCGTGGCAACCTGCGCTGGTTTCGGACCGCGCTTTCTCCACTCGACCGGCCAGCTCCACAAGGGAGGGCCCAACACGGGTGTCTTCCTGCAGATCACCTGTGACGACGCCGAAGACCTGGCGGTTCCCGGCCGTGCCTTGAGCTTTGGAATGACCAAGTCGGTACAGGCACGAGGCGACTTGCAGGTGCTGGCCGACAGAGAGCGGCGCGTCCTGCGGGTTCACCTGCCCGCCGACAGCGAGGCGGGGCTGCGGCAACTCGAGGCCGCGATCCTCGAAGCGCTGTAGGGACGGCGATCATTACAAGGGATGGACACGGCTGGGATGGAACAAAAATCTATGAGTGAGTTTGCGGAGAAAAGTGTTGCCTCGCCGCCGTCGGTGATGGTCATCTTCGGGGCTTCGGGAGACCTTGCGAAACGCAAGCTCCTTCCGGCGCTCTACAATCTCGCGCGGGAGAACCTGCTGGCGAAGGAGTTCGCGGTGATCGGCATTTCTCGCAGCCCGATGAGCCACGAGGAGTTCCGGAGCAAGATGAGCGCCGACATGGGGGAGTATGCGACCCATGAGATCGATCGCGGTCTTTGGGAGCGGATCGTCCGGCAGTTGTACTACTTGCCCGGAGATCTGCGGGAGGCGGAAACCTACGACCGCCTGAAAACCCTGCTGGAGGAAGTAGACCAGCGGCATGGCACTGAGGGCAACTACTTTTACTATTTGGCGACGGCGCCGAGATTTTTTGCGCCCGTGGCCGGGAATCTCGGCCGGGTGGGCCTCGCGAAGCAGCACGGAGAGGCCTGGCGTCGGGTTGTGGTGGAGAAGCCGTTCGGGCGCGACCTGGAGTCGGCGCGGCTGCTGAATCAGCAGATCCGCGAAGTATTCGAGGAGCATCAGATTTACCGCATCGATCACTATCTTGGCAAGGAGACGGTGCAGAATATCTTGGTCTTCCGCTTCGCCAACGGCATTTTCGAGCCGGTCTGGAATCGGCGTTATGTCGACCATGTCCAGATCACCGTCGCCGAGTCGACCGGGATTGAGCAGCGCGGAGGCTACTACGACACCTCGGGCGCTCTGCGCGACATGGTGCCGAACCACATTTTCCAGTTACTGAGCCTGACGGCGATGGAGCCGCCTATTTCGTTCGCCGCCGACGCGGTGCGCGACGAGCAGGCGAAGATCTTGCGGGCGATCGCCCCGATCGCGCCCGAAGAGGTATTGACGCGGACCGTGCGCGGCCAGTACGGGGAGGGCACAGCCGACGGAAAGCCGCAGAAAGCCTATCGCTCGGAATCCCATGTCGGCGCGGATTCCAGGACCGAGACCTTTGTCGCGTTGAAACTCTTTATTGACAATTGGCGCTGGGCGCACGTGCCGTTCTATGTTCGCACGGGGAAGTGTCTGCCCTGCCGCGCCACCGAAATCGTGATTGAGTTCAAGCGGGCTCCGTTTGTTCTCTTCCGTCAAACCGGTGTGGAACGGCTGACGCGCAACCGTCTCATCTTGCGTCTGCAACCGGACGAGGGAATTTCGCTGAGTTTCGGGGCCAAGGTGCCAGGACCGGCCGTCCGATTAGGGACGGTCCATATGGAATTCGCTTACGAGGACTATTTCGGGACCACGCCCAGCACCGGATACGAGCGGCTGCTCTATGACTGCATGCTGGGGGACCAGACACTGTTTCAGCGCTCCGACATGGTCGAGGCCGCCTGGGATGTGGTCGAACCGGTGCTCGATGTCTGGCGGGCGCTTCCTCCGCGCGAGTTTCCCAACTATGCGGCCGGCTCGTGGGGTCCCAAGGAAGCCGACGAACTGATCGCCACTAGCGGCGATGAGTGGCATCAGTGCGGTTTGTGAGGCGGCGGGCGGGCTCGGTAAGATGAAGAGCGCCGTTGCCGTTCTATGCCGTCCCGCCTGCTAGCCCGCCTTTCTCACCTCCTGACGACCGAAGCACATGACAGGCCCGCCATTCCTTCGTTGCGCTTGCTCGCCGTACTCAACGTACTGTCAAGTACGCCTGCGCTCGTCAAGCGGCGCACGCCTCGTACTGACGCGCCTCTCACGCACTTCGCTTCGCCAGGTGGTGAGAAAAGCGGGCTAGCCCGCCTTTCTCACCACCTGAGGACCGAAGCACGCGGATTCGCCAGGCCGTTTCTGATCTGTGGTTTCTTGTGTGCTTTCTCGTGGGCGTTCCCGGCACCCTTGTCCGCTCATATCATGAGCATGAGCAGCGGGCAGCTCGTCGTCGAGGGGTCCGTGGCCGAGTACGAGCTGCGCATGCCGCTCTATGAAATCGTGCATCTCGAGGAGCCCGAGAAAAGCCTGCTCGAGAACTTTCGTCTCTATCAGGAGGGCAGGGAAGTCTCGGCCGCCGAGGCGTCCTGCCGGGCGAACCCCGATGAAGGCGTCTACCTGTGCCGGGCAAAGTTTGTGTTTCCCGAGCCGGTGGATCGGCTCGATGTGGAATGCACTTTCGCCGCCGTGACGGTGCCGAACCATGTGCACATTCTGCGGGCGACGCGCGGCGAGGTCACCGCGCAAGCTGTGTTCGACTTCACCTTCAGCCGCTCGACGATTCGTTTCATACCGCCCACGGTTTTCGAGGAGTTGCTCTCGCAGATGGGCTCGGGCGGCCTGCGGGTGCTGGCCGGTCCGCTCCAGATTCTGTTTCTCGTGGCGCTCGTGCTGGCCGGGCGCAACAAGCGGGAACTGACGCGGCTGGCCGGCGCATTCGTGCTCGCCGAAGTCGTTGCGGCGCTCGTGGTGGTGTGGAAACCCTGGCTGCCGCCACCAAGATTCGTGGAGGCCGCGGCCGCCCTGACGGTGGCGTACCTGGCGGTGGAAATTCTCGTGCTGCCCGAGGCCGGTTACCGCTGGCTGATTGCCGGGGGCATGGGCGTGTTCCACGGTTTCTATTTCGGCACGTTTCTGCGGCAGTCGGAAATGGATTCCTTCTATGTGCTGAGCGGAGTCGTGCTTGCCGACCTGGCGCTGCTGGTGCTATTCGGGCACTTGCTTTCCCGGCTCACCAGGGCGGCCCCCTGGCTTCGGCCGGTTCGTTCCGGGGCGGTGGTCCTGCTGTTAGCAGGAATGGGTTGGTTCGTGCTTCGAATGCGGTCGTGAGGCCGCGAGGTTCGAGCTGCCACCGCGCGGTGTCGCCGCCGGGCTGCTGGCGATTGGCTGGCGTTTCGGTTGCTTGCTATTCTAGGACGGGACGCGTGTTGCGGCGACTATCCCGCGTTCCAAATCCATCCATAGGGGACCCGTCATGTCACTCACAGCTTCCACGATGCTTCCGCTCGGCACGCCGGCTCCGGCGTTCGAGCTGCCCGACACGGTGTCGGGCGAGACCATTCGTCTGGAGACGTTCGCTGGACGCAAGGGTTTGCTGGTGATGTTCATCTGCAACCACTGCCCCTACGTGATGCACATCAACGCTGAGCTGGTCCGGCTGGGGGAAGATTATGCCGGGCCGGAACTCGGGATGGTGGCGATCGTCTCCAACGACGCGGACAACTACCCGGACGACGCACCGGACAAGTTGAAGAGTCGCGCGAAAGAGCTGGGGTACCGCTTTGCGTATTGCCACGACGAATCACAAGAAATCGCCAAGGCCTACACGGCGGCCTGCACGCCGGATTTCTTTTTGTTTGACGCGGACCGGAGACTCGCCTATCGCGGACAACTCGACGAGAGCCGTCCTGAAAACGGCCTGCCCGTAACCGGAAAGGATCTGCGGGCCGCGATCGACGCCGTCCTCGCGGGCCGGGCGCCCGCCGGTGAGCAGAAGCCCAGCATGGGCTGCAACATCAAGTGGAAGCCAGACAACGCGCCGGACTATTCCCGATAGCCGCTCTCGTATTCATTAGGGATCGGTTGCTGGGGATCGGCTTCCGCCACGGGGTGACCGGCGACAGCAACTAGCCCGCATTTCTCACCACTGACGACCGAAGCACGCGATAGGCCCGCCAAACCTTCGTTGCGCTTGCTCGCCGTGCTCAACGTACTGTCAAGTACGCCTGCGTTCGTCAAGGGGCGCGCGCCTCGTACTGACGGGTCTCTCACGGGCTTCGCTTCGCCACGTGGTGAGAAAAGCGGGCTAGAGCGCGGCGACCTGGGAGCCATGCGCGAGCGCTTCGGTTGCCTGCATCGTTTCGCGGGCTACCTGCCGCATCCTCTGAAGAGCCTTGACGACGCCGTCGATATTGGCATGAAGCCGGGGGCCGGAAAGGCAATGAGAGCGAAGCCAAAGCAGACCGAACAAGCCGTGGAAGGCCAGAAATTGCTCCAGCAGCAGAGTCCCGAAGTTGCGGTTCCGCATGAAGGGCGCCAGTGTGCGGCAAAGCGACCAGGTTTTTATGAAATCGCGCCTCATCTCGGCCAGGTATAGCCTCATAATGCGCCGCGCTTTGCTAGAAACAGCATTCGTTGTATCGCGCCCAAGGGAGATTGCGACGAGAGGAACTTGATATCTTCCTCACGACAGAGTCTGGCCATGACGTGATAGCGCCGCAGGTCCGGCGTATTGCGCTCGAAACAAACACCGCCGACCGGCGGGAGAGGAGGATCGGAAGACCGCAGGAGTTGCCAGGCCAAACCTAGGCCCATCGCCAGCGCGATGCTGAACATAAGGAATAGGAATATCATGCAATACCTCCCAATTTACTCCAGTCTTCCATCAGCGTGATGCCTTGCGTTTCGCTCTTTGGATCTTTCGATACTATCCTTCGCAAACCACACTTCAGCCCGAGCGTCTGTCCAAGCGCCCTAACCCGCATTTCTGACCACCGGACGACCGAAGCACATGAGAGGCCCGCCATTACTTCGGTTCTCCTCGTCGCGAGAAAAGCGGGCTAAGACCCGTAACGAGATCCCCATCTTGGGGTTCGAGAGTAGCTGACGGACAAACGGCCCGCTGACCTTCAGCGTGCCGTTCGGCAAGCCGAACCGGACTGGACTCTGTTCCGCGATTCGGGCGTCTGTCGAGAGCCATACCGTGCAGGCAGGCAGCAGCGATGCGACAGGAATGGCGCAGGCCGCGAAGTTGGGTCTCGATTGCCGGGGTGAGGGGACTTTCGCGGCGGCTGCCATATAGGGATGATTCCTTGGCTCCCGGGTTGACGGTCAGGAACAAGCCGAGAGCCAGTAATCAATCCTACGGGAAATGGCGCCCGAATGGAAGCCCCAATATCACTTAAATCAATATTAGATGGGTATTCACTTGACTCAGGTATTTTGAAATGGCCCCTACATGTTGTGGTTGTCCGTAGCGCGTGTTGCGGTGCCTCCGACCAGCGACTTGTAGGGCGCCGGTTGGACGGCGACGGCCTGCTGAACCAGGCGGTAGAAGAGCTTGCCTCGGCTTCTGGACTTGCGGCGGTTGAAGCGGAAGGTGAATTCGTCGAGGTAGTAGTCGAGATGCTCGTGGCTGACGGCTCCTTGATGCGTACCCAGTATCCAACGCTTCAGTAACGACACCACGCGATGCACGCGGGGGAGCAGTTGAGAGGCTCGTGCCGGTTGCCCGTCCAGGTAGCTCACCTCGTGGCGATAGCCGTCGCTTTCGAGTGGCTCGTATCCCAGCCAGCCGTCCGTGTGGACCACGCTGCCGGGTTCGACCGACTCGCCGACGAAGGCCATCAAGCTGTCCCCAGAGGCGTTCGGAATCGTGCGCATCCGAACTCGTCCGATGCCGGCGCCATCTTCCTCGGCCGCTACTACAATCAGCGCTTTCGCGTCGGTTTGGCGGCCCCGCACGCCCTCCTCCAGGGCTCCTAAGTAAGTCTCGTCAACCTCAACGCGCCCGCTGAGGCGATCACGTCCGGGCCGCACCATAGCGCGCCGAAGCTTGTGCAACCAAGTCCAGGCCGTCTTGTAGCTGCCCAGGCCCAACACCCGCTGCAATCCCAATGCACTCGCCCCGTTCTTCTGGCTGGTGAGCCACCACATTGCTCGAAACCAACTCTGGAGCGGCTTGCGGGTGTCTTGAAAGATTGTGCCTGCTGTCGCCGAAGCTTGATGCCCGCAGCTTGCACACTGCAGCAGCACCGTGCGCACCGCCCAGGTTTTGTCATGCCCGCATCGCGGACAACGAAAACCCTCCGGCCAGCGGAGTTGACACAGATACTCCCGACAGGCCTGCTCGCTAGCGAAACGCGCCTCGAACTCGGCCAAATTCCGGGGATAATCTTCCATCGCCCAAGATCCTACATCTTGGGGTCACCTGAGTCAAGTAAATACCCATCCACCCTGAAAGTGAACAACTGAAAGACGCCCATCGCGACACTCTCTCCCAATTTGGCTATCTGGACGTCGCAGGTTTCATCATCACCGCCTGTCCCCTAGGGGAGCACCTGACAACATGATAGTGTTGCCGTTTGAGCCAGGATTTCCGTTTTGGCCCTGGCACGGTCACAGTATACACTCGCGCTGCCCCGAATACGACGTCTTTTCGTGCTGAACCCAGCACATCACCTCCGGCGGTGGGCGCCAGGGCAGGATTTCCGTTTTGGCCCTGGCACGGTCACAGTATACACTCGCGCTGCCCCGAATACGACGTCTTTTCGTGCTGAACCCAGCACATCACCTCCGGCGGTGGGCGCCAGGGCTCGTTCGTCCACTCACAGAGCTTGATTGAGCGGGCTGAACGGCGCTCCGGCCGAGTCGCCCCGGCTGCGGATTCTCCGTCCGTTTTTCAGATCCAGGGCCCCGGAGGGATCGAGGCCCTCGACAGGCGGGAGCGCTCGCGATACGTGGGGCGGCGGGGGCTGTGCTAGATCCCGTGGTCGGGGGGCACGGGACTAAGGCGAGGGTCCCTCGCTGAGGGAAATATGTAAAATACTGACTACAAACGGTTTCTTAGCAATAAAGGTCCCTGATCTCCTTGTGTCTAATTTTCTCCGTCCATCAGCGTCTGTGAGCGGACGGACAAGCCCTAGCGTCCAGCAGTGGGGGTAATGTGGAACATTTCGCACAAAACAAGTGGTATTCGAGGCAGCGCGGGTATATACTGTAGCCGCGCCAGGGCCAAAATGGAAATCCTGGATGAGTTGCGATCCACGCCCAAAAGTAGTAACCTGTTTCCGAGTTCCACAGGTGGCATAGCACCGAGCCCGCCGTTTGCCCAACCGAAGAGGTGATCATGCCGGAAGAGCTAGACACCAACAGAATAGCCGCTGAGTTCATTCAGAAGAACATCGACTCATTTCTAGCTATTGGCAAAGGAGTACTGAAGCTCAGCACAAATAAGCTCCGTCTTCGCCTAGACAGCACCTACACATCTTACATATCCTGCCTGTTCGATCGCCATTCAAAGGCCAAGTCCTTCTTCATTCGCACGGAGTCGGTATACCTCTACGATTTTTATGTGCCACTTGCTATCAAAGTTGCACGGACACTCCTCGATCGCCCCGACATCACGTCTCTCGCTCGGATCTCGCCCCGTCTCGTCGTCGCCGGCACAGCCGGAAGCGGGAAGACTGTGTTTATGCGGCATTTGCTTCTGAGCTGCCTCTTTGCAAAAGCCAAGGTCCCCATCTTTATTGAATTGCGACACCTCAACCAGACCGACGACACGTTGCGTGACCTTATCTATCGCACCCTTAGATCATTTCAGTTCCGGCTCGATCAGTCATATGTTGATGCTGCTTTGAAGGCGGGTCATTTTGCGCTATGATGGGTATTTACTTGACTCAGGTGACCCCAAGATGTAGGATCTTGGGCGATGGAAGATTATCCCCGGAATTTGGCCGAGTTCGAGGCGCGTTTCGCTAGCGAGCAGGCCTGTCGGGAGTATCTGTGTCAACTCCGCTGGCCGGAGGGTTTTCGTTGTCCGCGATGCGGGCATGACAAAACCTGGGCGGTGCGCACGGTGCTGCTGCAGTGTGCAAGCTGCGGGCATCAAGCTTCGGCGACAGCAGGCACAATCTTTCAAGACACCCGCAAGCCGCTCCAGAGTTGGTTTCGAGCAATGTGGTGGCTCACCAGCCAGAAGAACGGGGCGAGTGCATTGGGATTGCAGCGGGTGTTGGGCCTGGGCAGCTACAAGACGGCCTGGACTTGG
The DNA here is from genome assembly GCA_965238045.1 of Bryobacterales bacterium. GTDB lineage: Bacteria > Acidobacteriota > Terriglobia > Bryobacterales > UBA6623 > CBDEGU01. The sequence continues at coordinate 337,313 of CBDEGU010000012.1, forward strand.
TTGCACAAGCTTCGGCGCGCTATGGTGCGGCCCGGACGTGATCGCCTCAGCGGGCGCGTTGAGGTTGACGAGACTTACTTAGGAGTCCTGGAGGAGGGCGTGCGGGGCCGCCAAACCGACGCGAAAGCGCTGATTGTAGTAGCGGCCGAGGAAGATGGCGCCGGCATCGGACGAGTTCGGATGCGCACGATTCCGAACGCCTCTGGGGACAGCTTGATGGCCTTCGTCGGCGAGTCGGTCGAACCCGGCAGCGTGGTCCACACGGACGGCTGGCTGGGATACGAGCCACTCGAAAGCGACGGCTATCGCCACGAGGTGAGCTACCTGGACGGGCAACCGGCACGAGCCTCTCAACTGCTCCCCCGCGTGCATCGCGTGGTGTCGTTACTGAAGCGTTGGATACTGGGTACGCATCAAGGAGCCGTCAGCCACGAGCATCTCGACTACTACCTCGACGAATTCACCTTCCGCTTCAACCGCCGCAAGTCCAGAAGCCGAGGCAAGCTCTTCTACCGCCTGGTTCAGCAGGCCGTCGCCGTCCAACCGGCGCCCTACAAGTCGCTGGTCGGAGGCACCGCAACACGCGCTACGGACAACCACAACATGTAGGGGCCATTTCAAAATACCTGAGTCAAGTGAATACCCATCCAATATTATTTGTTACGGACCACACACGAGTACTTACACAGTTACCAGCTAAGACGCCTGGCGCGCGGCAAATGCCGTCCCGGACCAGGACCCGCGACGGGCTCGCGCAGCTACCGGGCACGGCCGGATGCGGGCTGACGAGAGCGCCGTCTGAGTGCGGCTGTTCGAGGATGGAGCGGACGGCTCGTGCGGCTGGGCGCGGGCAGGCGTCCTGTCTTGCCCGTGAAGGGGAGTGCGGGCTTTTTGTGCCGCTGGGTGTTTCAGAATCCGGCGTGCTCATAGGGGCCGAGATCCTCGTCCTGACCCCGGTGGAAATTTCTGCCCAGCAGGTACTGGATCTCAAGTTCCACATCCCTCAGAAAGACGGGGGGCGTGACGTCTGGATCTCGTCTTGTGAGCGAGGCTTCCAAGGTATTGCGGCCCTGCATCGGCCAATAGTCACGATCGAGGCAGTAGATAAACCAGTAGCCCGAACCCGTGCGGTAGCGTGGCGCGCTCATGCGGTACATTTCGTTGATTTTTCTGAGCATCTTCGCGGGCAAGGGGCGCCCGTTGAGGCTAAAGGCGAGCCGGTCGAGTTCCGTCGTATTCATCACCCGGAAGCGCAGCAGCACCTGATGGACGCGGCCGCTTCGTTCCCAGCGCCGGAGGTCGTCGCTTATCGCCAAGTCGATCTTGACAGGCTGATCGAGATCGAGGCCGGCTGGAAGCTGCATGCGCAGTCCGGGCTCGAGACGGGGTTTGGGATAGCGGCCGGTCATCGTGGGCACGAAGTAGGTCTTGTCCTTCGGCGCCATGATGTCTGGATGAGGCGCTTCGCGCAAGATCTCGTAGAACGGCGCCTTGTAGGGCCAGTAGTTGAACCAGTGGGCCAGGTAGAGGCCATCGACCCCCTGCGCCCAGTAATTGGAAGCGCCGGCCCGCAGCATCTCGCTGGTGGCCGTGTGCAGACGGTCGGAGTCAACGAGCGTGTGCAGAGCGGCATGGACGCGCGCCGGCTTGCCTTGGGCGGCTTCGACCAGCGGCCGGAGATCGGAGCTCTGGTCGAGAAGTTCCGGACCGCCCAGCGTTTCGCCGGTCACGACATCCACAAGCCCTTCGTCGATCTAGCGGCGGACATCCAGCCCGATGGAATGACAAGCGTCCACGTCAGCGGGGACGCGGACGACGAGTTCCCGATTCGTTCCGCTCTCCGAGACCGCGCGGCGCACGCGCCGAATCCATTGGGTCATGATTTCGCGTCCCGCATCGATCTCCCGCGGGTGGAAGTAGTACGGCTGATAGTTGAGCTGCAGTTCGAACCCGTCCACCGGATAGCGGCGCAGTGTTTCTTCGATCAGCGCGAACCTTTCGTCCCGGACCTCGCCGTGCTTGAAGTCCAGACACGACGCGCAGGGATGATCTGGATCGAGGCCGCCGCGAGCACCGATCTCCAGATGGCGGTGATCGAAAACGAAGTCCGACGCTCTGACATCGGTTGCCCGGTCGCGGGTTCCCTGCTGAACGAGCAAGACGGGATAGAGCAGCATTCCCTTCGCGTGGGCCCGGTCGCAGACGATGCGCAACGGATCGTGTCCGGACTCGATGAGGTGTTTGGCATTCTGATGCGCCCGGCGGAAGATCAGGTGCGGCCACTTGGTGACGTTGTGTCCCCACAACTCTCCCACCTTGCTGTCGTGGAGAACGGTGCGTCCGTCTCCAAGACAGAACATGATGGCCTCGACGGGGGTGCCGGCCAGCTCGTCCACGGCCGCCTCATACTGTTCTTTCTCGATCGGAGGTTCATACATGTAGATCAGGGGATGGCGGCCATCGTGATAGAAGAACATGCGCGGGCGCTGCTGATCTTGGGCCGGCGCCCGCGGGAGCGCGCTGGCCGCGGCGGGGGCCGCCAGGGAGCCGGCGCCCAGGCCGGCTTTGAGAAAGTTACGACGGATCACGGTACACCTCCGGGCGCGGATGCGCCTGTCTGCTCCTTGACAGTGTACCCGCGAACTCGCGCGCAGGGGGCAAGCGCCGTGAAATGTGGAGACAAAGTACTTGGACAACGCGGACCGCAGGGGGGGATAATCCATCCATGGAGACGACAAGAAGGGATCTACTGCGCGGGGTGGCCGCGCTTTCCGCTCTGCCGGCGGTCTCACAAGCCTCCCGGTCCAAGACCGCCGGCCCGCCAGCCTATCGCATCATTTACAACTGGGACGGGGCGCCGCACGACTATTCGGAATTCCCGCAGACTCTGGATCAATTCGTGGATAAGACCTACGCGCCTATGAAGGGCACGCAGGTGGATGCCCACTTCTGGTGCATCGGCGAGCACGAGGCCAAGTGGCAACCCAGCCAGATGGAGATGATTGGCGAGAGCGAAAACCGGATGTACCGCTCGGCCAGGGCCATGCGGCATATCGAGGGTCTGCGCGCGCTGCTCGATCGCGGCGAGAATCCCTACGCCGCGCTCGTCGAACGCGGCCGTGAACTGAACATCTCTCCATGGGCCTCTGTGCGGATGAACGACAATCACTTCAACGGCCTGCAGGTGGAAGACATGGCCGAGAGCGTGATGCCCGGTCTGACTCGCATGCGCAAAGAGCATCCGGAGTGGTGCCTGGGGAGCGGGAACGCTCCGAGGTGGTTCGCCGCGAGCTGGAATTTCGCGCACCCGGAGGTTCGCGAACACCGCCTGCAACACATCACCGAAGTCGCCCGCCTGGCCGACTGGGACGGCATCGAACTCGACTGGCAACGGCATGGATTTCACTTGCCGCTCGATGACGCCTACCGCTTGCGCTACGCGCTGACGGACCTGCAACGGGCCGTGCGCAAGCTAACGGACCAAATCGGACGGGAGCGGGGACGGCCGATGTATCTGGCGGTTCGCGTGGCGACGACACTGGAATCGTGCCGGCGCATTGGCTACGATCTGGCAGTATGGGTGAAAGAAGGGCTCTGCGACATGGTCATCGCGGGGGGAGGAGCGGTTACTGATCCTGGCGTGGAAGTGGATGGTTTTCGTGCGCTGCTGCGCGGCAGCGGCATCCGGTTCTATCCCGGGTTCGACAGCGGATTGTGGGGAGAGCATCAGGGCCTGATGCCCGAGAGAGAATGGAACCTGGCATGGGTGCGGGCCATGGCGCAGGGGTATTGGGCTGGCGGCGCCGACGGCATGTACGTCTTTAACTGGCACGCCAACGAGCGCACGCGGCGACCGCTGCTCACCACGATCGGCTCCGCCGAGTCCTTGCGCGGCTCGGACAAAGTTTATGCAAGCCTCCACCGGCACATCGCTCCCGAGGGCGGCCCGTGGGCCGGAGCCGATCTGCACGACCGGATCCTGGGAGAAACACCGGTCGCTCTCTATCGGACCCTGACCGGGGACGGACCGCGTTTCCACATACCGGTGTACGAGTCCGCGGACGGGGTGCGGGCCGCGGAACTCCATATCGAAATCGATCATTTCACGGCTTTGGACAAGGTGCGCGTTACGTTCGATGGAGAAGAGCTAGGACGGCCGGCGGTGCGCAGCCCGGCGCGTGAACTCAGCGATGATCCGGCTGACTTTGGCGAGTCGAGCTGGCTGGTTTGGCCCCTCGCGCGGCGAAGCGCCGGCTTGGGAGCGCACGAGATCGGGGTGGTTCTGCTCGAACGCAATCGTCACGTGAAGCCACCCCTGGTGGTGAGGCACGTTGAGATTCACGTGCGGCACTGACACACTTGCTCCACGGGCACACCTGGGCCACTGGCCCGCGGGCGATGAGGCCCTGGGGTATCATCAAGTACCCTGAATCTGGCGGGGGGGAATCTGGCGGGGAGGAGCGTTCACCTGAAAACCTGTGTCATTGTCTTCGCGCTGATCGCCAGTATTGCCCGAGCGGGGGAAATAGCTCACCATCTCCCGAAAATCGCCGCTGTCTTTCCGCAAGGCTGGTCGGCCGGCGAGACGCTGCGAGTCGAGCTCATGGGAGAGCACCTCGACCGTGCACGGGCGGTGGTTTTTCTCGACTCCGAACTGCGGGGCCGCGTTCTCGAGAGCGGCTACACGGCCGCCGCTCTCGAGTTTGAGATCAGCGAACGCGCGGCGATCGGCCCGCACTACTTCCGGATCGTTAGTCCGCGCGGGCCGTCCAGCCTGATGATTTTCCATGTCGGCGACCAACCTCAACGGGTCGAACAGGAACCCAATGACCGTCTGAGTCTCGCCGAGGCGATACCGACGCCAGCGACCATCAACGCCCGCCTCGACAGCGAGAAAGATTTCGACTTCTACCGCTTCGAGGCGGGCAAGGGCGAGACCTGGATCTTCGACCTGCGAGCCGCGCGCAATGGCAACGGACTCGACGCGGCGCTCATTCTGCTTGACCAGCGGGGGGCCGAACTGCGCCACGTCGAGGACCATTTCATCTGGGATCCGTTCTTCGCACACACATTCGCCAGCGATGGCGTTTACCATCTGGCCGTGCAGCCGAACCGGCGCATTAACCCCTACTTCGCATATCAACTGGACATCCGCCGGCCGCCTCATTTGGCCACGGTTTCGCCCATCGCCTTCTCGCCGGGGGAGACGCGAGAGGCCACGGTGTTCGGCGCGGGCATTACGGACCCCGACGCCGAGGTTTGGTTCGACGCTCCGGGCTTTGAAGGCGAAGTGATCGCGGTTCGCGGCGACGAAGCACGACTGCGGTTGCGTGTGCCGGCGAAGGCGCCGCCGGGCGAATACCATTTGGCGCTGCAAACCGCCGCGGGCCGCTCGAGCGCAGCCGCTTTTCTGGTGGATGACACGCCCCGGCACGCTGACGGCGAAGAGCTCCAGATCCCAACCTCGGTGAGGGGGATCATTCACTATCGCCGCCCGGAGAGTTTCTTCTTCCGCGCTCTGGCCGGCGAAACTCTCGCTTTTGAAGTACGCGCCCATCGGCACGGCTCGCCCGTCGACGCACTGCTGCGCGTTCTCGACGAGGAAGGCGGCGTCATCGCTGAGAACGACGATCTCAAGATTCCAGGCATCGCGTATAACAAGGACTCGCGTATTCTCTATCGCTTCCAGCAATCGGACCGGTACGAACTGCAATTGCGAAATCTCTCTAAGACGAGGGGCGAAAACTATCCGTACCTGCTGCGCGTCACCCCACCGGAACCTCATCTGGAACTGATGGCGGCGACCGATCATCCTTATGTCTTCGCCGGCGGGGAGGGGAAGCTCAAGGTCGATGTACTTCGTCATGACGGTTTTGACGGCCCGGTGCGCCTCAGCGTAAGAGGACTTCCGGACGGCGTGACGGCGGAGACGGTTGTGATTGCGGCCACCGAAAAAAGCGGCGAGATCATCTTTCGCGCAGAGTGCACCAACCCGGGCACCAATCCGGGCACCAACCCTGGCACCAGTCTGGGCACCAACCCGGGCACCAGCCCCTGCGCCGAGCCCGGCGATTGGAGCCAGATTCTGGTGGTAGCCGGCGAAGCAGCCCGGCCTGCCTGGCGCGCGGTGAAAATTGCCAGCGGCGGCGGAGAAGGAGCGGCCTTCGCTGATGTCACGCGGCTTACGCTCGGCGTGGCCGAAAAGCCCCTTTTTTCGCTTGAAGCCCAGCTCAGCTCGGATAATCTTGTCCGAGGCGGCATGGTGCGCATTCCGATGGAAGTGAATCGCGCCGACGGTTTCGAGGAAGAGATCACATTCTGGATTGAAAATCTGCCCGCCGAAGTCACGCTGGAATCGGTTGAGGCGTCGAAAAACGAAACGTCTGTTACCATACAATTGCGCGCCGGGGCGAGCACCGAAACCAGGACGTATCGGCGGGTCGTGATTCTGGGAAGATCATCGTCGGGTGAAGTGCAACAAGCCCCCAAAATCTCGGTGACGATTGACTAGACTATGAGACGGATTCTGCCTGTCTTTCTCATGGCAAACCTGCTAGTTCCGGCAAACCTGCCGGCGGCAGGGGATCCATCCGTTTCCAGCCAACCTGTGTCCAGCCACCCTGTCTCCAACCACCGGGCCGGGGTGAAGCTGACCATCGCTCCGCACAACCCGCTGCTGTTCGGCCAAGGGGCCCGGCAGCAACTCGTGGCCGTCGTCCATTTCGCCGACGGCACGGAGCGGGATGTAACCTTGCAGGTCAAATTCAGTTCGGCGAAGCAGAGCGTCGCGGCGGTGGACTCAGCGGGTGTGATCGAGGCCCGCGGCAACGGCGGCTCGGCGATTCGCGCGTCTTACCAGGGCCTCACCGCCGCGGTTACCGCGCTGGTGCAGAAGGCTGATCGGCCCTTGCCGGTGAGCTTTCTCGGGGATGTGATGCCTGTGTTCACGCGCATCGGGTGCAATGGCGGAGGCTGCCACGGTTCGCTCAACGGTCAAAACGGCTTCAAGCTCTCGCTATTCGGGTACGAACCGGACAACGATTACGAAATGATCACCTGCATCGATGAGGGCCGGCGCCTCAATCCCGGCGAACCGGAACAAAGCCTGCTTCTGACCAAACCGACTTTCGGGATCGCGCACGGCGGCGGACAGGTGCTCCAGAAGAACTCAACTGAATATGAAATCCTGCTCCGCTGGATTCGCGCCGGAGCCGGACGCGACCCGAATAGGGACCGGAAGATTACTTCCTTGCGCATGACGCCGGCTTCGATGGTGCTTCATGGCAAGCGGGCGAAACGCCAGATCCTGGTGACCGCCGAATACGCCAACGGCAGCGAGGCCGACGTCACGCGCTGGGTGAAATTCCAGTCCAACGACGACAGTATTGTGGAGGTAACCCCCGAGGGCGTGGTCACCGGGCTGCGCGGCGGCGAGACGGCGATCATCGCCCAGGGCCCGGGTGTCATCACGGTAGCCAAGATCGGCGTGGTGATGGAAAAGCGGAGGTTCCCGGAACTAGAGCCTTACAATTTTGTGGATCGTCACGTATTCGAAAAGCTGCGCCGCCTTTCGCTGCCGCCCTCGGGACTCGCCGAGGACGCAACGTTCCTGCGGCGTGCCTTTGTCGACATCATCGGCGTCATACCGGCCGCGGAAGAGGTCCGCGAGTTCCTCTCCGACAACTCGTCTGGCAAGCGTGCGCGGCTGGTGGACGATCTGCTGCAGCGGCCGGAGTACGCCGACAATTGGGCGCTCTACTGGGGCGACCATCTCGGCAATACCAAGCAACTGCTCTTCAACAAAGGGCCGTATACGTTCACGCGCTGGCTTCACAAGGCATTTCGCGAAAACGAGCACTACGACCAGTTCGTCAGGAAACTTATCACCTCGTCGGGCAATATGTATAGCGGCGACCCGGCGGCGAGCTTCTATCCGATCATGAAGAAAGAGCTGGACATGGCCTCTATCACGTCGCAGCTCTTCCTGGGAGTGAAGATCGAATGCGCGCGCTGTCACAATCATCCGCTGGAGAGGTGGACGCAGGACGATTTCAGCGGCATGGCGGCCTTTTTCTCGCAAGTGCGCTACAAGAGCGGCGCCGGTCCCCGCAATAACGAGAGAATCCTCTACGTCGATTTCGAGCGCCCGTTCAAGCACCCGCTCACTGAGAAGGTCTACTTCCCCAAGGCCCTCGGCGGAGATGTGATGGTTCCCGACGAGTGGACCGACCGCCGCGAGCTGCTCGCGGACTGGCTGACCTCGAGAGACAACCCCTATTTCGGGCGCGCGATCGTCAACCGGATGTGGGCCAATTTCATGGGCCGCGGGATCGTCGATCCGGTGGATGACATCCGTGTGACGAATCCGCCGACGAACGAGCCGCTGCTGGCCGCCCTGGCCGCGGATTTTATCGAGCATGATTACGATCTGCACCACTTGATCCGCGTCATCACAAGCTCGAAGGTCTATCAGCTTTCGGCGGTCGCGACGGATGAAAACATCGACGACACCGTCGCCTATTCGCGGTACTATCCCCGGCGCATGACCGCCGAGCAGCTCTCGGATTCCATTGCCAAAGCTACGGGCGTGCCCGAGGAGTTCCGTTATCTGTATCCCGGAACCCGGGCCTCGCAGTTGCCCGAACCCGAGATTCCGTCGTACTTCTTGGATGTCTTCGACCGGCCGTCGCGGCAGCAGATCTGCGAGCGTACGCGCACCAGCACGCTGAATCAGGCTCTGCACTTGATCAGCGGAGACACCGTGCAGAAGAAGATCGTCCACGCCGACGGCGTGCTCGAGCGCATGCTGAGAGAGGGCAAGACGACCGAAGAGATCACCGAGGAACTTTACCTGCGGACTCTCTCCCGTTATCCCGACGCGGAGGAGCGGCGGACCGTCCTCACCGCGGTCGAACGATCTGGCGAGAGGCGGCGGGGGATCGAGGACGCATTTTGGGCTCTTCTCAACTCCAAAGAGTTCCTATACAATCACTAACAAAGACGGGCACTGGCAAAGACGGGAGGCCGTGCGATGAAGATCACCAATCACACCGACTTGTTTGGCCGCCGGGATTTCATGCGGATTGGTTCGCTCGGCGCCCTGGGCGTCAGCCTCGACCGCGTGCTGCGTGCCGGAGGCAGCAACGAGGAACTTTCGTGCATCCTGCTGTGGCAGAGTGGCGGTTGCGGCCAGCAGGACACCTTCGATCTCAAGCCCGACGCCCCAAGCGAATTCCGCGGCGAGTTCCGGCCGATTCCAACCAATGTATCGGGCATTGAGATCTGCGAACATCTGCCCTTTACCGCCAAGCAGGCCGACAAGTTCACCATCTTGCGTTCGATGCATTCGAAAGAGCGCAACCACGAGCGGGCGATTAACTATCTGCTCACCGGCCACCGCCCACTTTCGACCATGGAGTATCCGAGCATGGGTGCGGTGATCTCGGAGCAGTTGGGTCCGCGGAACGGCATGCCGCCCTATGTCACGGTTCCCAAGTCATTTCCGTCCTACGGCGCGGGTTATCTCGGCGGGGAGTACAACCCGTTTCTGGCCGGGAATCCGAATGTTTCCGACTACAAGGCCCGTGATCTCAGCCTGCCTTCGGATGTGGACTGGAACCGGCTGGGCGACCGGCGCTGGCTGCTGAAGCGAATGGACGACAAGTTCCGCGCGATTGAATCCAGTCCCGAGTTCAAGGTGATGGACTCGTTTTACGAACGCGCCTATAGCCTGCTGAGTTCCCCGAAAGCGAAGAATGCCTTCGACATCCATGCCGAACCGGCGGCACTGCGGGAGCGCTACGGCCGCACCCCGGTCGGTCAGGGCGCCTTGCTGGCTCGCCGACTCGTTGAGGCCGGAGTGCGTTTCGTGACCGTTGCGAAAGGCTGGCTGAACTACGACACGCATGGCGATAACTTCAACCGCATGAAGAAAGTCTTGCTTCCGGAATTCGATCAGGCCTTTGCGGCGCTGCTGGAGGATCTCGACCAGCGCGGATTGCTCGACACCACGCTTGTGATCGCTATGGGCGAGTTTGGCCGCACGCCGAAGGTCAACAAAGGCGCCGGGCGCGATCATCACTCCGACGCCTGGTCGATCGTGCTGGCCGGTGCGGGGATTCCGGGAGGCCGCGTGCTGGGCGCGACCGATAAGACCGCCGACAAGGTGACCGACTTCCCCGTGCTGCCCGAGGACCTGCTGTTCACGATTTACAAGATGTTCGGCGCCGACCCGCGCCGCGTCTACCAGACCAGCGCCGGGAGGCCGCAGAAGGTTCTCGACAGCGGCGTCATGATCGAAGGTCTGCTGGCTTAGCCGCCGGTGGCGGAGCATGATACTTCTCTCTTCGCTGACTGGCGCGCACTAGATGACACCGCTGGCGATTTCTGAGGCAACAGCCTGATGGGGCCGGAAGGCGTGAAGAAACCAGCCGCCCATCGCCCAAGCCTTTGCGTATCAGTACGCGTCTTGCTTGCGCTTGTGACAGTCCCGGTTTTTTGACGCCTTCCTGGTTGCCGCCGCCGCGTTTTCCGTCATCGAGTCCCAACTCATCCGCGCCAATGAACAACAAGGAAATCGCCGCCATTCTCAGCGAGACCGCCGACCTGATGCAGATCGCCGCGCTCGATCCGTTCCGCGTTCGCAGCTACCGGAACGCCGCCGCCGTGATCGATGCCCTGGGCGAAAATATCGAAGACATCATCCACGACGCCGGCCGCAGCGTGACCGAGATCAAGGGTATCGGCAAGGGCCTGGCCTCGGCTCTTCACGAACTGGCCGAACGCGGAAGCTTCGCCCGCCGCGATGAACTGCTGGCAATCTATCCCCCGACCACGCTCGAACTGCTCAAGATCAGCGGGCTCGGACCGAAGAGCATCGCCGTCATCCATGCTGAGTTTCGCGTCAGCACAATCGAGGCGCTCGAACAGCTTTGCCGCGACGGTAAGCTGCGCTCGCTGCCCCGAATGGGTGAAAAGCTGGAGCAGAAAATTCTGCGCGGCATCGAGACCTACAAACGCGGCGCCGGACGCTTCCTGCTCAACTTCGCTGACAGGACCGCGCGGGAGCTGACCGCCTATCTCTCCGAAGTCGGGGGCGTGGAAAAAGTTACCGCCGCCGGCAGCCTGCGTCGCGGCAAGGAGACCATCGGCGACATCGATCTGCTGGTGAGCGGCCCCAATGCGTCCGCCGCCCTCGATCATTTCGTCGCTTTTTCTGGAGTCAGCGAAGTGCTCGGCCATGGCGACAAGAAGGCGAGTGCACTCATCGGACGCGAGGGCCTGCAGGTCGACGTCCGCGCCCTGGATTCGGGCAGCTACGGCGCGGCTCTGCAATACTTCACCGGCAGCAAGGAACACAACGTCGCCTTGCGCGAGCGCGCCATCTCGATGGGGCGCCGGCTGAACGAATACGGCCTGTTTCGGAGCAACGACGGCGAGAAGATCGCCGGCGAAACCGAGCAAGGGATCTACGAAGCACTAGGTCTGCCCTGGATTCCTCCCGAGCTGCGGGAGAATACCGGCGAGATTGAGGCCGCCGCCGAGAACTCACTGCCGGACCTGGTCGAGCTGGCGGACATTCGCTGTGACGTGCACATGCACACGCGGGCCAGCGACGGACACCATTCGATCGAAGAAATGGCGCGGGCCGCGCGGGAGGCCGGCTACACCCACCTGGCGATCACCGATCACTCGAAGGCTCTGGCCATGGCCAACGGACTCAACGAAACACGATTGCTCGCGCAGATCGCCGAGGTCCGTGAAGCGTCCGAAACATTCGAGGACCTCACGATCCTCTCCGGCTGTGAAGTGGACATCCTCAGCGACGGGCGCATGGATATCGACGACGAAGTGCTGGCGCAACTCGACGTCGTCATCGCCAGTGTCCACAGTCACATGAACATGGAAGAGCCGGAGATGACCGACCGGCTACTGCGGATGCTCGAGAATCCACACGTGAAAATCATGGGCCATCCGACCGGGAGACTTCTGCCGCGGCGCGACCCCTATCCGTACGATTTCCAACGCATCGCTCAGGAGGCCGCGCGACGCGGCGTACATATGGAGATCAACGCCAGTCCCGCGCGGCTCGACCTGGGCGCGCCCCTGATTCGGCTGGCCAAGTCGATGGGCATCCGGTTCGTAATTTCGACCGACGCCCACGATACGAGACATCTCTCGAATATGAAGTACGGCGTGGCGACCGCCCGGCGCGGCTGGCTCGAAGCTTCCGACGTGCTCAACACGCTGCCGGAAGCAGGGTTTCGCGAGGCCCTTGGGATCAGCTAGACCTGCAGGACGAGAGGGCGAGAGCCGGGGGCACGAGCGCGGCTGCTAAGAGATCATGAAATATCCGGCAACGAACAATATGCCCAGGGCGGCAATCCCGCCAATGACGCCCCAGGGTATCCCTGCCTGTCTTTCTTCGGCAACTTCAAACATCTCGGCTCCTTTGGTTCTGAATCGAATTTGGAAGCTCAGGATCTTGGTTTCGATACTGCCGTAAGAATCATCGCGCTGTATGAATATTTGGTTGCAACCTGCCACTTCACGGGCTCGGATTCAAGCCGGGGAGCGTCTCGCGCCCCGACCGTGAACCGGTAAAGCGACTCTATTGTGTAGGCGCCGGGAAGCGCCGGGACGTTACATCCCGCGGGCCGATTTAGAGCGACTCGGTCCCGATGTCCCGTGCGATCATGTGCCCGTGCGATCATATCAGGAGCCCGCCGGAGGTACATCGTGATGAGAACAACCCGCCGCGCCATGCTGATGACCGCGATCGGCGCTCCGCTCGTCCCCAGGGCAAGCTCCACTCCGCCAGCCGAGGCTCGCCGATGGAATCCCGTGGTCTCGGAGAATCTTCATAACGTCGAGCCCGGTACGCTGCGCTGGCTCAAGCAGCTCGGACTCAAGCACGCCGTTTTTCAAGGTACCGGCCATGTCGACGGCGACAACAAGGGTTACTGGACGACGGCGGACGTTCTGCGGCACAAGAGAATGTGCGACCAGGAGGACGTCGTGCTGAGCTCGATGATGATCCCGATTGAGTTCTATACGGCTGCCCGTTTCGGCCGCCCGGGACGCGACCAGGAAATCGAGAACGTGATCCGTACCATCGGGGCCGCCGGAGACGCGGGTGTTCCGATGATGGAGTGGCGCTTCTGGCCAGACTTCTATTGGGACGAGCGCGTCGGCTACTACCGTCTTCGCGGGCGTGGCGGCGCCGGGCTGAAGGCCTTCGACTATAGTCGTATCGAATCCAAACCACCGTTTCCTGAAATCGGCGCGGTCGGCGAGGATGAGATGTGGCGTCGTTTCCTCTATTTCGCCAAGCCGATTGTTGAAGCGGCCGAACGCGCCGGAGTCCAGCTCAGCATGCACCCCAACGACCCGCCGGTTGAGAACATGCGGGGCGTCGCGCGTATCTTCCATCACACCGACGGGCTGCGGCGGCTCCTGCGCGAGATTCCCAGTCCGTATAACGGCATCACTTTCTGCCAGGGCACGATCACGGAAATGGGCGTGGATGTGCTCGAGGAGATCCGCTACTTCGCCGGCCTCGGGCGTATCAAACTCGTCCACTTTCGATCTGTCAGGGGAACCGTACCAAAGTACAAGGAAGTCTTCGTCGATGAAGGCGACATCGACATGCTCGAAGCGATGAGAACTTACAAGGAGTCCGGCTTTCAGGGACCGTTCGTCTCCGACCACACGCCGCGCGTCGAAGGCGACACCGGGTGGGGCCATACTGGACGCAGCTTCACCCACGGCTACATCCGGGGTCTGGTTCAGGCGGTCAACGCTTCCTAGAAGCGATTGCAAAGCCGGCTACCAGCGGGCCGAGCGGGTCAGGGTGGTGACCGCGGGGACGGCAACCCTCGCCGCTCCAGCCAGAGGGCGGTGGCCGATCCTGTTTCCTCGCGAACCAGCCCGCGGACCAGATGATCCCAATTTCTCACCGCCCGGGCAGCGGGTCGTGCCGTGCACCCCGCGGGCTGATTTGCTTCGCGCGGCCCGGATGGCCTGGATGCCCGCATGGGACGCTCAGTTTCCCCGGTATACTGTCAGTAGTTTGGGCCGTATGTCTCACTCGGCGCTCTTGTCCAGCACGGGCTGCTGGGCGCCGGGACGGGGGCCCGGGCAGTCTCGGCATGTTTTCCTGGCTTGTATCTTTACCGCATCCGGCGCGGCGAGCGGTCGTTGTTTCGCTGCTGGTTCCATGTTTCGCGACCGCCAGCGACCTGCCGCGGCAAGCCCGCGAGATCCTCAAGACGAACTGTTTCGCCTGCCATGGCGCCGCGATGCAAATGTCACGGCTGGACCTCCGCACTCGCGACAAGATTCTGCTCGGTGGCGAGCGCGGCCCGGCCGTGACACCCACCAATCTCAAGCTGAGTTTTCTGTGGAAGTTTGTTACCCAGCGGTCCCAGCCCACGATGCCGCCGGGAAGCAAGTTCCCCGCTGGGGAAATCGAAATCCTGCGCAAGTGGATACTGGCGGGGGCTCCGTATCCGAAACTCGCCCAAACAGACGAAGAAGCCGAACGGCTCGCAGCGCTAAGAAAACTCGAAGAGCGCCCCATTACTGAGGAAGAACGCCGGTGGTGGGCTTTTCAGCCGCCCGTCCGCCGCTAGCCGCCCAGCAATGCGCCGAATCCGGTCGACGCTTTCCTGCAGGCGCGGCTCGCCGAGAAAGGTCTCCGGCCCGCCCCGCCCCGCTGGCCGATGAGCGAACACTCATTCGCCGCGCCTATCTCGATCTGACCGGCCTGCCCCCGTCTCCCGAGCAAGTCGCCTCTTTCCTCGTGGATGATTCTCCCCGAGCTTTCGACAAAGTCGTCGAGGAACTCCTGGCATCCCCGCATTACGGGGAGCGCTGGGCGCGGCACTGGCTTGACCTGGTCCACTACGCCGACTCGGGCGGTTACGAACGCGACTTCGACTGGCCGTCGATGTGGCGCTATCGCGACTACGTGGTCCAGGCGTTCAACGACGACAAGCCCTATGACCGCTTTATTGTCGAACAGATTGCCGGTGACGAGATCGACCCCGGCAACCCCGACGCCCACATCGCCACCGGCTACTTGCGGCTCGTGCTGGACAATAACATCAAGGACGAGCGCACGCGCATGGACGAACTCGACGACAACGTCTCCACTACCGCGCTCACGTTTCTCGGCATGACCGTCGGCTGCGCCCGCTGTCACAACCACAAGTTCGATCCCATCCCGCAGAAAGACTACTACCAGATGCAGGCGGTGTTTTTCTCGACGAAGGAGAATGATTATCCGCTGGTCCCCGATCGAGTCGTTCGCCAGTATGAGGATGCCCTCAAGGCGATTGCCGGCGAGCAAAAGCCGCTCCGGGAGCGCATCGCGAAGATCGAAGCGCCTTACCGCGAGCAGCTCTTCGAGATCAAGCTCGATGCGCTGCCGGCCTACTATCGCCAGGCGTGGGAGACCCCGGTCGAGAAGCGCACCGAAGGCCCGCGGCTCAACGCTCGCCAGGTCCAGGCGCTGCCGCGGCAGATCCGGGCCGGCGAGATCCTCGCCCGCATGACGGCAAGCGAGAAAACCGAGCACGAACAACTGAGCCTCGATATCGAGCAGCTCAATGCCGGGCGTCCCAAAGCCTACGCCACGGCTCGCACGGTGAGCGAGGAAAGCGCCGCCGCGCTGCCGTCCTATTTTCTTCATCGGGGCGATCCCGGCTCGAAGGGCTCGCCCATGCGTCCCGGCGTACTGAGCGTGGCCGCCTGGCGGCAGGTCTCCTTCACCGCGCCGCCAGCCGGGGCTGCTACGAGCCACCGCCGGCGCCAGTTCGCCGAGTGGATTGCCTCGGAGGGGAACCCGCTCACCGCCCGTGTGATGGTAAACCGCCTCTGGCAGCACCATTTCGGGGAAGGCATCGTCGGCTCGGCGAGCAACTTCGGCAAAACAGGCGAGCGCCCCTCGCACCCGCAACTTCTCGACTGGCTGGCCACGGAATTCACACGCTCGGGCTGGAGCGTTAAGCACATGCACCGTCTGATGCTTCAAAGCCAGGCTTATCGGCGATCGTCCGACGACATGGAAGCGAACCTCACCGCCGATCCGGAGAACCGTCTGTTCTGGCGCATGCCGAGAAAACGGCTCGAAGCCGAGATCCTGCGCGACCAGATCCTTGCCGTCGCCGGAACCCTGAACCGCACTTTGGGCGGACCCGCCATCCGGCCCTATATTGACCCCGACCTTTGGCAGTCCTCCACTTCTCGCGTCTGGAACGGCAAACCCGTCGGTGACCGCGAGACTTGGCGCCGCGGCGTCTACGTCTTTTTGAAGCGCTCGATTCGCTACCCGATGTTCGAAGCCTTCGATCAGCCCGACATGGCCGGACACTGCTCGCGCCGCGCCGACTCGACGGTCGCCCCGCAAGCGCTGCTGCTGATGAACAACGCCGAGGTTCTGTTGCAAGCGAAGTTCTTCGCGGGGCGTCTGACGCAGGAAGCGGGCCCGGACCCGGAGGCACAAGTCACCCTCGCCTTTGTACTGGCCCTCGCCCGGCCTCCCAGCACGGCGGAAAAGCGCCAAGCCCTCGCCTTCCTGCAAGCAAGTCCCACCGGGCTGGTCGACTTCTGCCAAACGCTATTCAACCTGAACGAGTTCGTCTACCGGCCGTAGGGCCGGCTTTCCAGCCGCTTCCCCTGGCTTGCCTCTCGACAGGTATGTCTACTGGCTTTGAGGGTTGGCGTGGTATTGTGATGAGCTATGACGCGCGCTTGGACGACACTCGGCGTTGTGGCTTCCAGCGAGTTGACCGATGCCCGGTTGCAGCTTCATCATGCCGCGCAGATTGTATCCTCTGCCGGATTTACGTTTGTCGCGCCGCGAGAGGACTTCAGCCACAGCAGTATGGAGTGGTCCAGTTCGCTGGGCGCGCTGGTGAGCCGGCCATCTGGAGGCGGAGTCGCTTTCCGCGCGGCTCTGGCCGTTGGTGACCTTCGGCTTCTCCTGCTTGAGGGAAAGGGTTCGGATCGGATTGCCGCCGAGTACGAGCTTGCCGGCCACACGATCGATCAAGCATATTCGTGGCTCCAGCAGGCCATTGAGGATTTCACCAAAACTCCCCTTGCCGCCGGGCTGGTCCGGCCACCCCACAAGATCCCCCAGCACCGGGTCGGCGGCGGTCAGTTGTTCTCATCCGACCCCGGCGAGACCTTTGAGGAGTGGGCGAGATGGTTTGACAACTCGGCAGGCGTGCTCTGGGATATCCAGGAGGTCACGGCCCATGCCTCGCCAGTGCGATGCTGGCCCCATCATTTCGACATCGCCACGCTGGTCCAGCTCGAGCCCGGCAACGACCCGGAATCAGGGGCGTCGATTGGAATCGGCATGTCGCCGGGCGATGCCGACTACTCCGAGCCGTATTTCTACGTTACGCCCTGGCCCCACCCCCAGGAGCCCCGCTTGCCGCCGCTGGAGGGAGGCGGCGAGTGGCACGCCGACGGCTGGCTGGGGGCAGTACTGACCGCGGCCGCTCTTGCCGAGGACGGCGACGATCAGCAATTCAATCGTGTTGCCTCGTTTTTGGCATCGGCCAGCCAGGCCTGCCGAGAGTTAATGGGAGTCGAGCCGTCTTGAGCGAACTGGCGGACTGAAACCTGTCTGGAGAACGAGAAGCGGAAGTGGCCCTATCAGTGAGTGAGAGTCTCGACCGGTATCTGTGCGCGCACGTCGTCCACCCGCTCCAATTCGCTGGATTCGCGAAGCCGCGACAGCATGGCGAGGTACTGTTCGGAGGCTTCGGTTTTCGGCTGAACTTGCATGTGGTTCGGCCCGCGATCCGCTTCAGCATGCCGCTGTGAACTCCGGCAAGTAAGCCACACCAGGGCCAGCCCGGCAAAGAACAGCAGTCCCGCGAGCACGAAATTTGGCAACCACCCGGAAATCACGCTCAGTGGCGCCCAACCCATTTCTCGGTCTCCGAGCAGAAAAAGCACCGTGGCTAGCGCCAGGCAGAGGGAACCGGAAACAATCGAGAGCGGCCGTGAAATTGAGTGTGGCATAAATAGGTAAAGAGATACCGCTCACCTCCAGCGGGAGGCGGCGACGGCTCAAATGTTTGTTACTTGCCCCTAATACATATGTATTCGTCGATCTGCGCACTAGGAGTTTAGGCTAAATCACCTAAGCATACTTTACGTAAGCCAGTTGGTACTCATGGCCCAGAGTTGGGACTATAGTACTGGCTGCTGTCCTTTCTGGAATCGAGGTCCTTTTAGGTGAATGGCTCTTTCGCCGCCGGCCGACCCGCATCTTCGCAGCGGGACGCCGCATTGAGGAAAAACAGATGAACAACACGGCCGACATCGTCGTCATAGGAGGCGGCGTCATGGGGACGAGCATCGCCTTCGAGCTTGGGCGGCGGAAGGCGGGTTCGGTCGTGGTCCTTGAGAAATCGTTCCTCGGCGCCGGCTCCAGCGGCCAATCAGGAGCGAACATCCGGCGGCACTACTCCCACCCGCTCACCGCGGACATGGCTCAATTCGGACTGCGGATGTTTGAGAATTTTCCGGAAGTCGTCGGGGGCCCCAGCGTCTTTACCCGCACCGGAATGGTGGTTGTGATGCCGCAAAAGGACCGCCGGCGCCTGGAAGCGACCATCGCCTTGCAGCATCGGTTGGGAATTCAGGTCAGCCTCGTTTCCAGAGAGGAACTCTCGTCCATCGACCCCAACGCCGGTCTTGCCGATGACGAGGTCGCCGCCTATGAGCCCGAGGCGGGATACTGCGATCCGGCACAGGTCATGGCTTCGTTCGCGGCGGCGGCGCGCGAGCGCGGTGTCGAGATCCGTGAGGGGAGCGAGGCGACGGGCATCATGCTCGATGACGGAAGGGTCAGCGGCGTAGCGAGCGCCGCGGGAGTCATCTCGACCCGAACCGTCATCATCGCGGCGGGAGCGTGGGCATCGTCACTCGCGGCGAAGGTTGGCGCCGAGCTGCCGGTCAAGCCTTGCCGGGTTCAGGTGGCGCTGCTTCGCCGGCCGCCGGAGATGGTCCGGGATCATCCGCTCTACGCCGACTACACGAATCAGATCTATTTCAAGAGGCTGCCCGGAGGACTCGTTCATGTGGGGAACATCGACACGCGGGAGGAAAACGCGGAAGTTGACCCTGATAATTTCCCCGCTACCGCCGACCGAGAATTCCCGCGGGAAATGAAGGCGAAGTTGATCCGCCGCTATAGCGGCATGAAGCGCAGTACCGGGCGGGGCGGTTACAGTGCTTTGTATGCGGTGACTCCGGACTGGCACCCGGTGATCGATCACCTGCCGGGTGTGGAGGGCGCGATCTGCGCGGCCGGATTCAGCGGACATGGGTTCAAGCTGGCGCCGGCCACCGGCAAGCTGGTTGGGGAACTTGCTCTCGACGGCACGGCCACGACGTTCGACATCGCCCCGCTGCGCGCATCCCGCTATGACGAAGGAGACCTGTTTGGTTCCGGCGCATCGGCCTCGGTGATGGGCTGAACGGAAGGCTGTTTGGCAGGGCCTGAGCGGCCCGCGGCAGGGGGCCCGCCGGCCACCGAGACTCGCATTGTCCTGGGGCCGTCTCCCGGCGGATGGTCTCAGCGAAACGAGGCGGGAAGCCACCATCGCTTTCGGAGTCAAGAGACGCGCGCGATGACTTTGCGCTGGCTCTGATGCTGTTCGGCATAGCGGTTCGAGGCGCGCCGAAGCGCCAGAAGACTCTTGGAAACGCTGGCCTGACTCGGTTCGCCCGACTTGTGATTGTGATAGACCTTCGAGGTGTAGTCGGAGATCTGGCCGATCTCGAGTTCATGATGAATTTCGCGAATACCGCTCGCGAGTGACATCTCACATTCAAATCCGAGGCGGGCGCGGATTTTTTCGAACGAAACACGGTAGTTGCGGATATCGGTGTTGGATTCGCGCTGCACCTCCACATGGGGCATGAGTCGGCGGATCGTCGCGCCCACATCTTCCAGGTGGTGATTCAGGATTTCGGAGCCGACATTGAATATCTCTCCGCTAACGGCCTCCAGCGGAGCCTCGAGCATCAAATGAAACGCCCTCGAAATATCTCTGGTGTGCACGAATGGGCGCTACTGCTCTTGGTTGTAGATGACGATCTTATTTTCAAAAAACGCCTTTCCGATCAGCAGGTTCACGACCAGGTCGAATCGGGGGCGGTGCGACCAGCCAAAGGCCGTCCCAAGCCGCAGGATCGTGGGATGGAAGTGGGCGCCGCGGCAAGTCAGCAGGATCTGTTCGGAATCGATCTTGGTCGCTGCGTAGAGCGACACCGGATTCAGG
The DNA here is from genome assembly GCA_965238045.1 of Bryobacterales bacterium. Classification (GTDB taxonomy): domain Bacteria; phylum Acidobacteriota; class Terriglobia; order Bryobacterales; family UBA6623; genus CBDEGU01. Next base: position 357,625 of record CBDEGU010000012.1, read on the forward strand.
TCCGATTTTTCGTCGACCACCTCGTCGCTGGCCCCGTAGACGCTGCAGGTCGAAGCGAAGAGAAAGCGGGATACTCCGTAACCCTTGCAGACATCGGCAACCAGCGCCGTCGCCGCATAGTTCGTTTCGAGCGTAGTCTCTTCGTCAGCGGCGCACGCCGGGTCGCCCACGATCGCTCCCAGATGAATCACGGCGTCCATACCGCGGACGGCATGGATCACCGCGTCCACATGACGGAAGTCCCCGCGAAACAACTCAAACCGGGGGTGAGAATACAACTCGGCGATCGGCGCCTTGCCGAATAGCAGCAGGTCCAGCACCCGCACTTGGTAACCCGCTTCGAGCAGTCGCCGTGCCAGCACGCTGCCGATGTAGCCGGCGCCGCCGATCAGCAGCACTTTCTCCACTGGTTTCTTGAGCGCGGGACGTTTCCGCCGCACGTGAAAACGCTCGGTCACCAGCCACTTGACTGTGCGGGCCCCCAGGCAGCCTGTCAAGTTCAGGGCGCAGGCTACCGCCAGAACCGGAGCCGCCGTTGCGAGCGAAGCAGGTTCGAGAAAGAGATGGACCAGTAGCGCCACTCCATAGGACGCCACGACCGACAAAGTGATTGCCGCCGCCTTCCGGCGCGCGGCCGGGGCCGGTTTTTTGCGATAAACCCCAGCGGCCAGCAGCAGCGGCACTAGAAGCAGGCCGGGCAGCAAAATCGAGTGCGCCAGCAGCTCGCTATGCTGGCGGATGACCTCCCCCGCATTCACCTCGTGCCCTCCGTCGAGGGCGATCAGCAGACTTCCGGCGACGCACGCCGCCAGGGAAATCATCGTAATGAAACTATCGGCCAATGCACGCACGAATCGGAAACCTCGCGGGAGATCACCACTCCGGTCTCCGGTGCGGCCGACCGGCGCGATGAGAGGCCTCCATCCAGTGAGAACCTCTGACAGGTAATCGTCACTTCCGCGGAATTTCTTAGCCGTCGCGCCCGCGCGAAAGAAAGCGCCCCGGGCGGAATCGCCGTGCGCGCTGAAAATAGAAGTGAACGTTTCTTCCCAGAAAGCAACTCCCCGTTGTGAACGAACGGACCGTCATGAGACACCAGCGATAAAGCACAACGAACGTCCCGGCGAGCGGACCATCGCGTCCGGCCGTTAGAATGATCGGAGATGGATGGAGTACTGATTCTCGACAAGCCCCAGGGGATTTCCTCTCATGACGCCGTGCGCGAGATCCGCCGTTTGTGCGGGATCAAGCGCGTCGGGCATCTGGGGACCCTCGACCCGCTCGCGACCGGAGTCCTGCCCCTGGTCGTGGGACGCACCACGAGGTTGTCTCAATTCTTTCTGGGACACGACCGGGCCTACGAAGCGGAAATCCGGTTCGGTTACGCCACCGACACCTACGACGCCCGCGGCGAACGAGTGAGCGAGCCGGCCGACGTTGAGCTGTCCGCGGATCAGATCGAGGCTTTGCTCAAGGACTTCCGGGGCCGGTTTGCGCAGACTCCTCCGCCGGTTTCGGCTAAGAAAGTCGGCGGCGTGCCAGCTTACAAGTTCGCGCGAAAGAAGCAGCCCGTGCGTCTTGAGCCGGTCGAGATCGAGGTCTACGAATTTTCGCTGCTCGCGGTGGAGGGATCTCTGGCGCGCGTGCGCGTGCGGTGCTCGGCGGGAACCTATGTTCGTTCGCTGGCGCATGATCTGGGACACAAGCTGGGCACGGGTGCTCATGTGGAATCTCTTCGCCGTACGGCGATGGGCGCTTTCACGATCGAGAGCGCTCACACTCTCGCTGAACTCGAGTCGTTGCGTTCGGAGAACCGCCTCGGCGAGGCCTTCGTCGCGGCCGAGAAGGTGCTGCCCGAGATACCGGTCGAGCGAGTGGACGAGGCAACGGCGGCGCTCATTCAGCATGGCCGCGACTTCCGCGTGTCGGCGTTTGGGAATCGCCGCGGGGCGAAACGCGTCAAGGCCGTCGATCCGCAGGGCCGGCTCATCGCCATCGGCGAAGCGAAGCTGCCGCTGGTCTATCATCCGATCGTCGTGCTGTGAGGCGCGGCCCGCTTCGACCGGCGGGACGCAATCGGGCGGACGGGCAGCATGTTGGCGCCCGGTGCGCGCCGAGACCCCGGCAGAGGCTACGACCGCGTCTCATGTTGAAGATTCCGTCAGGCTTCCGAACAAATCCGGCGATGCCACTGGCCGTGTTTGTCGCGCTGGCGATGCTCGCCCTCGGCTGTTCCTCGAAGCCCGAAGTCCGGCAGCGCGAGATCGCTCACGCGTCGAGAAACGGCGCCGGCTTGCGGGCCGAACTGAAGCCCAACGCCGCTGTCGTGGCGACCCTCGATCTCGGCGAGCCGGTTGAAGTGATGGAACGCAGGCGCCGCTTCGTCAAGGTTCGAACCATGGATGGGATTGAGGGATGGACCCGCGATACCCGCCTGGCGACACCCGAACTTCGGGAGATGATTCGACAACTGCGCCACCAGACAGAGACAGACTCTTCCCAGGGCATCTATCACGCGCTCTATACGCTGAACGTTCATTTGGAGCCCTATCGCTGGTCGCACACGATCTATCAACTCACCGAGGATGAGCCGGTCGACCTGCTTCGCCATCGTCTGGTTGACCGCATCCCCCGCCAGCCCGAGCCAGGCAAGCCGCCGCCGGCTCCGACCGGGCTCGACGACTGGACTCTCGTGCGTCTCGCCGACGGCCAGGCCGGCTGGGTGCTTGCCACCGGGCTCTACTCGGCGATTCCGGATGAGGTAAAGCAGTTCGCCGAGCGGCGGCGGATCACGTCCTATGCTCGTCTGGGAGTGGTGGACGACCCGCGCCAGCCCCAACCCAAGGTCACCTGGCTCTGGACACAACTTAGCCGCGGCAAACAGTCTCATGATTTCGATCTCGTTCGCGTCTTTCGCTGGAACCGGCGGCGCCGCGCCTATCGAACGATCAAGCTAGAACGGGGTCTCACCGGATACCTCCCGGTCAAGATTGAGCGGAGTCTGAAAACCCCCCGCGGCACCGGGCCCGGTTTTACGATTACGGTTGCGACGGACGGGAAACTCGTTGAAAGAACCTATGTGCTGTTGGATGATCGCGTCCGGAGAATCGGCGAAGAAGCGGCCGGGGCGAGGCCGGTTCCGGTTCAGTTAGTCAAACCCAAACCGCCGGCCCAGCCGCCGCCCAGCCTGCTTGAGCGCCTGCTGCACTGGGGCCGGCCGGACCGTTAGGAGGCGATCGGGCCGGCACCTGGCATAAGGCGGACCCGATGCGCAAGCGCCGACCCGCGGGCGTTTTCAAAAGTCCCCTTGATATAGTCAATAAATGCTTGCTCCGCTCATCAAGGCTTGCCGGCGGCATCCTCTCGACCGGCCTCCGGTCTGGTTCATGCGGCAGGCTGGCCGCTATATGGCGGAGTACCGGAAGATTCGCAAGAGCCACTCGATTCTGGAAATTTGCAAAACGCCCCGCTTGGCGGCCGAGGTCACGCTGCAGCCCGTCGATGCACTTGGCGTGGACGCCGCGATTATCTTTGCTGATCTGCTGCTGCCTCTCGAGCCGATGGGATTGCACCTGGAGTTCGTCGCCGGAGACGGCCCGGTGATTCACAATCCGGTGCGTTCGGCGAGCGATGTGGAAGCGCTGCGAGCCGGCGGCTCGGATGAGCTGGCCTATGTCGGCGAAGCGATCGCCGAAGCCAAGAAATTGCTTGGCGGCCGCGTGCCGCTGATCGGGTTTGTCGGCGCTCCGTTTACGCTCGCCAGCTACATGATCGAAGGAGGCTCGTCGCGGCATTACTTGCGCGCGAAGTCGCTGATGTACTCTGAGCCCGATACCTGGCGGCGGCTGATGGAAAAGCTCGTCGAAGCATTGATACCGTACGTGGCTAATCAGGTCGCGCGCGGCGCGGAAGTGATCCAAGTGTTTGATAGCTGGGTCGGCGCGCTGGGGCCCTCCGACTACGAACGCCATGTTCTGCCTCACTCTCGACTGCTCATCCGGGCCATTCAGTCGACCGGTGTTCCGGTGATTCATTTCTCGACCGGCGGCAGCGGCTACCTGCCATTGCTGCAGCGGGCCGGGGGCGAGGTGCTTGGTCTGGACTGGCGAGTCCATCTCGACGAAGCCTGGTCCTCGATCCACCATGAGGCTGCCGTACAGGGGAACCTCGATCCGGCGGCGCTGTTTGCTCCTCTGCCGGAGTTGCGAACGAGGGTGGAAGATATTCTCCGCCGCGCGGGCAACCGGCCGGGCTTCATCTTCAATCTCGGCCACGGCATCTTGCCCGAGACGCCGGTGGAGAATGTCAAGGCCGTCGTCGAGATGGTGCGTGAATATTCTCCTTCCGATGGGTCATGAGCCACGTAGCGATCGTTGGGGGCGGCATTTCGGGACTTTCGGCCGCTTATTTTCTTGACAAGGCCGGACATCGCTGCACGCTGATTGAATCTCAGGATCGGCTTGGCGGCGTGATTCGAACCGAGCGCGCCGAAGGCTGCCTGATTGAAGCCGGACCCGACAGCTTCATCGTCCACAAGCCTTGGGCACTCGAACTCATTCGCGAGCTGGGCATCGAAGACCAGGTTATTGGCTCGCGGGACCATCTGAGAACGACCTGCATTCTTCGCGGCGGCCGGCTCATTCCGCTGCCCGACGGCATCCAGTTTCTGGCGCCGACCAAGTTCCTGCCTATGATCACCACCCGGCTGCTGAGCTGGCGGGCTAAGGCCACCATGGGGCTGGAATGGTTTCACCGCCCGCCGGCCGAGGCCGCGGATCACTCGGGGGACCGCACAGTGGACCGCTCGGTGGCGGAGTTCGTTCGCCAGCACTATGGCGACGAGGTGAACGAGTATTTGGCGCAGCCCATGCTGGCGGGCGTGTATGGCGGCTCGCCCGAGCAGCTCAGCATTTCGGCGGTGCTTCCCCGCTTCGTCGAACTGGAGCGCAAGTACGGCAGCCTGACCCGCGGCATATTGAAAAGCCGTCCCAAGCCAAGGCCCGGAGCTTCGCGAAAACCTGGTTCGCTGTTTCTGACGCTGAAAGGCGGCATGGGCGTGCTGACCGGCACGCTCGCCGAAAAGCTCGAAGGACGCCTCGAACGCGTTACCGCCGAGGTGATCGGCGTCGAACGAGCCGGCGGAGGTTTCGCTCTCGCCACCGGCGGTGGAACCCTGGAGGCGGACCAAGTCGTGCTGGCGGTTCCCGCCAACCGGGCCGCGCCGCTTCTTGAGAGATTCGATCCGCAACTGGCGGGTCTGCTCGGGCAGGTGCGGTATCACTCGTCGATCACGATCTCGCTGGTTTACCGGCGGCCGGAATTCGAACATCCGCTCAATGGCTTTGGTTTCCTGATTCCTCGCGCCGAGAAGCGCCAGCTTGCCGCCTGCACCTGGGTGAATACGAAATTCGCTCATCGCGCCGCGGATGACCGGCCTCTTCTGCGGGCGTTCCTTGCTGGAGAGAAGGCCGAGGCCTTGCTGTCACTCAGCGATGCCGAACTCGGTGAAATGGCTCACGACGAACTCAGCGAGATCATGGGCTTTACGGCCAATCCGGCCGCCTGCCGGGTGCATCGCTGGCCCCGAGCCATGCCGCAGTATGAGGTCGGGCACCAGGCGCTGGTGGAAGAGATCGAGCGAAAAGTAGATGCGATTCCGGGGCTCTATCTCACCGGGAACGCCTTCACGGGCATTGGCATTCCCGATTGCATTCGCCGAAGCCGCCAGGTGGCCGGTCAGCTTGTCCAAGCGCTTGCGGCCGGGGAAGCAGGCCCCTGATCGTCCGGCGCCTGGTCTTCCGGCCGCTGATTGTCCGACCCCGCGCGAGGGTTGCCTTATTTGTTCTTCCGCCGGCGCTTCTTGCGTTTTTCGTCTTTCTTTTCTTCCTCGATTTCCAACTCGGCGAGCTGAAACACGACATCGATTCTCGTTCGCACTTCGACCTCTTTGCCGTTGAGTCGCGTTGGCCTGTAGCGCCACTGCCTGACCGCTTCCACCGCGCTTGCCCTCAGCAGTTCATGTCCCTCCAGCACGTTCAATGACCGGATCAAGCCAGCAGTGGTGATGATGGCTTCCAGCTTGACGACGCTCTCGACCCTTTCTTGGGACGCTTCGAGCGGGAACACCGGCATGACCTGATGTACGAGCCGGGCGGCCTGCACGCTGCCGCCGACACGCAACGGCTCCCGCACCAGAGGCGGAGCGAGGTTCCAGGGCTGCCCGATTCCGGCCAGATTCGACCCGAAGCGGGCGATTCCGCCAACGACCCCGCCAAGCGAGGCCGCGCCCTCGGCTGCCAGCTTCGCGCTTGTTCGGTCGTCAATCAGAGCGACGGCATCGGGAATGACGCTCGGCGCTTGGAGCTGCGTCTGAAACCGCTCGGGGAGTTTCGCCGCCGCAGCGTTCAGGGGCGCGGGAGCCGCGGGAGGAGGGGGCGCGGTAATCCACATTTGACTGACGAGTCGTCCCAGCGGCAGTTGGTAGGTGAACACGAGAGGGGCGAGAGCCATCGCCGCGACGGCCAGGCACTGGCCCAACAACGACGCCGCCATCGCCCAGGGCTTGAGCGGGTCGCGTTGCTGATGCACAAAGGTCTGGCGAAACACGCTGGTTTCGTCCTCCCCCGGGGCCGGCGGAAGCGGGAGTTTCGCCTCCCGCCCCGCCTCGGGTTGCGACTAGATTACCAAGGTTTCGATCAGAGTATTCAGCTCGGTTTGCAGGTTGCTTTGCTGTTGCCGAAGGGCGGCTTGCCGGTCTCGCATCTTGGCCAGCTCGCCTTCTTGCCGCGAAAGTGTGAGTGCGTAGGTCTGCACCTGTTGCTGCTGTCCGCTCACCGAACGCAGACTTGAAATGTTGCGGCGTAAGCGTTCTTGGTCCTGGAATAGCTCCTGGATGCTCTTTTCCAGCATCTGAATTTCGCGGTTCGCGTCGGCGAGGCTCCTCTTGACGCCGGCGATCTGTTCGAGTTTGGCGCGGCTTTCGGCGTTGAGCGTCTTGTTGCGGGTGTAGGCGACCAGCCGGTCGTAGGTCAGGTTGGTAACGCCGATGCTTTGCGAAGTGACACGCTCCTCGGTCACTGGGAATTCAACGGTCTCACCGGGCGGAACTTCGACCTCGTAGCGGTAGCGGTCGGTCGTCTTCTCCGACGGTTCCTCTCCAACGGGCTTGTAGCCGGGGCGTGCCGGACGCTCGATGATGACGGTCTTGGTCTGCTGATCGACGTTGCGAATCGTGAACGTCCGCGTCTCCTTGCTGGCGTGACGGGTGGTGAGGATGCCGCGCCGCAGCGTGAACTCGCTGAGCATTTTGCTGGATGTCTTAAACGCCGTGGTAATCCGCATTCCGAGATCGACGGCATAGCTCACCAGGCGCTTGTCATCCTCCTTGATGGTTTCAAACAGCGCTTCGCCCGCGTAGGCGCCGTCATCGAGCACAGTCACCACGCCGCCGTCGAGCGTTTTGCCCGTGTCATTGGTAAGCTCGACGGCATTTAACGGGTGCTGCGATCCATTGGCTTCGTTGAAGATCAACAGCTTGCGGGCTTTGACTTTTTGCTGCAAGAACGGCAGCATCGCCGACTCGCCCTTGCGGATCGTAACCGGCCGGCCGATGCGGTAGGCGAAGAGGTCGCCCAGAGCGCCGGCGGAGGCCGTTTGCGCGAGGCGGGACGGGGCGGCGAGCATGGGTTCGTTGGCGGCGAAGTCGGCCGAAGCTTCCGCCGCGATCATTGACGCCGGAGCCTGCGCCATTGCTTTACGAGCCAGTCCGATCGACCTATTGCGGGATTCCATTTTCCCCTGATCTGCCCGCAGCCGCCCGCCGGCCATCCTCCGCTCCTGCTCCTCGCTTGCGAGCACGCCACCGATCAGACCACCCAGCACGCCGCCAGTCGTGCCACCAGGCACGCCACCGACCACGCCACGATGCACGATCGGTCGCTGCGCCCGGTTCTGCGCGAGTTCGGCCACCGGACGCAACCGGTAGGTCGGCTCGTAGAGACGGCTGATGAACGAGACCGGCATGCCGGAAACCAGCGACAGTCCGACACTTTCCCAGTCGTCGCCGCTGGTGTTGTCGACAATCGCCCAGCCTTCGAGCATGGGCTGGGCCTGCTCGCCGAAGATCAGCCGGTAGCTGCTCTTCCACACCGGCGTTGGCACCACGTAGCGGGCGCTCACCCGGCCGGCCTCTCCGCTGGTGCGGATCAACACCGTGCGTTTTTCGCGATTACGCGACCCGGCGATGAGCGTCAAATATTCGCGGAACTGCTCTTGCAATTTGCGGTCGGCGAAGCGCAACCCCAAGGCCGCGTCCGGGTCGACCGTGCGCATCTCACCCTCATCGGTGAGCAGCAGGACCTGGTGGCGTTCCGAGCGCGAGTCAGTTGCGGCGATGGTGCGGGCGCTGATGATGGTTCCCGCGATTTCGTCCTTCGCCATGCGCAGCAGAATGCGCGCGCCCTTAAATTGGTCCAGGATGCGGCTCAGCGGCTGCGCTTCGCCGATGCGGAACGGGAACTTCGCGAGCTTCTTGGAGAGCGGATCGCTCGATTCGTAGCGCACCTCGGAGACGGCCGCGCCGTCGGTGGTGACGGTGAGTGATTTGAGAACATCGTCCATCTCGGTGGTCTTGAACTCCAGGCGTACCGGCTCGCCGGCGGGCACGCTGGCCGAGCGCTCGAAAAATCCGACGCCGTGCTTGTAAAGCACTACCTTGCGAATCGGAAGCTCGTCCGTCTGCCCGCTCGAGCCGGGCACGAAGACGAACGAAAGCAGGAAAGTGATAATCAGATGTTTCCGCACAGGATGTATACGCACAGGCACCTCCACTAAGTCCGACGCCGGTGCGGGTGGATTCGTGGAGGACGATTTTCGTGCCGCCGTGCTTGCCGTTACATCGTGCTCACCGTCACATCGGCGGGCCGCGGGACCGAATGGCGCCCGGTTAGTGGATCGTGCTGGTGCCCTGGGCGCCCATATCCCCGGAGATAATATTCCGGTTAATGTGGCGGTCCAGGTCGATCACGTAGGTCTCCCCGGCGTCGAGCAGGATGGGAGAATGCGTGGCGGCGATGATGCGGAAATTCTTCTGGCCGGCCAGTTCCTTGAGCATCTTGAGAACTCTTCGCTGGTTCGACGCCGACAGCGCCATCTCCGGCTCGTCGAGCAGCAGCACGGTGCCATCGGGCAGGGCGGGGAAGGTGTCGCGGAACATCGACAGCATCACTTGGCCGTGGCTGGCCATCTCGATGAACTCGCGCATGCGGGGATCATCGGTGAATAGTTCGGGCTGCGTGCGCGGATTGTGAGCTTCGGCGTCGAAGAGCAGGACCTTCGGTGGATGAAAGGCCTCGGCTTGTTCGAACTTATAGGCGTATCCGTCGATCTGCTCACCCTTGAGGGCGTGATAGATCGAGTGCAGCAAGGTGGATTTCCCCGAGCCGTTCTCGCCCGCCAGCATGATCAGACGATGGGAGAGATCGACCATCATCGGCATGTGGAAATTGAGGTTCATGAAGATGGGATGAGACAGGATCTTGAGCAACATGGGTGATTTCCTCGGCTGGCGAGGACCGGCGCGCGATTCGCCCGGCCCGCTCTCCAGCATAGCAGGAGCCCTTGTTTTTACCTCTTTTTCGCGGCCCGCACGCGTACCCGCGTCTTCTGACTGAAATCGATCTCGGGCCTCTGGGACCGGATATCGTTTTGCAGTACGATGATCCCGCCCCGGCCCGCTTGCGTTTCGGTTTCCTTGGTGCGGTTGATTCGCACGCGGTAGCTCCGGCCCTCCTCTAGTCCGGCGACAAAGATCATCTTGCCGCCGGGTATCTCAACCTGGAAGGAGAAGGGAACGCGGCCGATGGCGATCGCCGCCGGGCCGAAGACGAGCGGCTTTTGTTTGTCATCCGGGCTGATGGCGTGGGCCTCGCCATCGGCGAGAATGTGCAGGTTGCCGTCGAAGTACCCCGCCCACATGTCACTGTCTTGCCAGCCCGAGCGTCCGTAGAGGCGGCCCCGAAGCTCGTCGTGAACGACTGCGGGCGCCGAGAAGTAGCTGAGCCCTGGCAGATAGGGATCGACCCAGAGGAACTCATACGGCGCGCCCCAGGCCGAGGTAAGCGCATAGGCGTCATGACGCAGCCAGCCCTGCAAGAACTGGTAGCCGGCGAGGTTGCTCTCGTAGGCGATGAAAACCATGTCCGCCAGCCGGCTCAGCGTGCCCACACGCACGGCGTCTTCCTCGCGCCGGTCGCTGAAGCGGGCCTCACCCGGAACACGAAACCGGCCCTGGCTCGTCACCACCGGCCGCGGTCCGTATTGCAGGAGCGTCACCAGCGGCAGGGCTTTGAAGAATCCCGGCGTCTCGCGCCACGGATCGATCTCAAAGTTGTATCGCATGAGGTGCGATAACTCGGCGAGCGCCAACCGCTGGTGCGGGTCATTGAAAGGCTTGCCCCGTCGCACCGGCCCGAGAACACTGGCCTTCCAATGGCGGTCCATGAGCGTTTGCAGAACCTGGGCCTAGGCGTCCCAGTCGCCGGCCACCGCGACCAGCGCCATCACCGCGCTGCGTTCCTCGGCGAGACTCAACCGCTCACGTTGGGTGAGCGCCCGCGCGGCTTCCCCGAGCTGGGTCGCCAGCCGCCGGCGCTCCTTATCGTCGAGCAGCCGGTGGCACCAGTCGAAAACGATGGCCCCGAGCCTGATGTTGGCCGCCGTTGAGAATGTCCGTCCGTCGGCGGTTTTCGTCAGCGCCCAGTCGATGGCATGGCGGCCGCTGGTCTCATCTCCAGCGGCTTGGTATCGCAACGCGAGCACCAGCGGTTCTTCGGGGAAAGTGATGTTTTGGTCGATCAAGCGACTCAACGTCTGCCAGCGATCCGATTGCCGTTCGACCTCCTTGCGAAGCCGTGAAAGACGTTTTTCCTCAAGCCAGAGCCGGGGATGAGAGGTATAAACCTTGTAGTCGGCTTGCGAGAGGCCGATCACCGGCGCCAGCAGCGCGGCGAGGAGGAGAATCAAGACCTTCATAACGGAAGCCGTATTGTAACCCGGCCGCTGACAAGCTCAGGAATACATCAGGCGTCCCGGCAACCTCGTCCCGCGCGCAAGTCCCGGCTGTGCGCTCCGGGTTCGCGGCGATTAGATACTGCCCACTTGCTGGGCTGCAGCGTTATCCGCCGGTGTCGCGACCTTGCGCCGCGGCGGCTCACCGGTGGCTAATACGACGGACGTGTTCTCACCGCGCCCGCCATCCAGCCGAATGCGCCCGCCGCTGGCTACGTACTGCTTCGAATGCCAGGCTGGGGATTTGCGGTAGGGGTAGCTGTCCATGATCCAAACCGGCGTTCCTTGCCGCTGGACGAGCATGCCGCTCTCATCGAGCTTCCACTGCTCTCCCCACTGGTAGAGCCAGCGGGCGTCGCGCTCCAGCAAACGGATACAGCCGTGGCTGGCCGGGTGTCCGGGGAGGGCGTATTGGTGGAACGAGATGCCGTGTTCGTTGACGAAGTTGAAATACCAGGCCAGATACCACTTCGGATTCACCGTGCTGTGGCGGCCGCGAGACTTCCAATTCAGGTTGTAGATCCCCGAGGGCGTCGGCCGTTTACGGCTGCCGGAACTGACCGGTCCCCAGCGCACCAGACGGCCGTTTTCATAGGCTCCGAACACCTGACTGGGCTGGTGCACGAGCAAGGCCTTTTGCTTGCCCCGGGCCCAGGTCCATCGCGCTGGCAGCGGACTATAGTCGAGTTCCCGGAAATCCCAGCGGTCGGGCACCGTAATCTCGCTGAGGCGGATGAGATGGCTGGCGTCGGTGCGATTGAGTTTTTCGAGCAGGGCGATCTGCTCGCGGGTATACTGGCAGCGCAACTGTTCCAGGTCGCCGGGAACCGGCCGCTTGCTCAACCGCGCCGCCGGAGGCGGCAGTTCGTCCCATGGGTCAGCGTCGGCGCTGGCCAGCGGCGGGCAACACAGCATGGCCGCTGCCGCGGTCAGGATATAGATGCTTCTGCAAGACCGGTTCAGCCGTCTTCGGGTGTGCATCGGTGCTCCTCCTCTGGTTCGACCCGTCCTCTCCGCCCGCACAATGTGCAAGCGCGCGGCCAAACCAATCGAGAACCGTCGCCTTTCCCTAGCTCACCTCGTAAAACCTCTATTCATTAGACGTTGCAGCCGCCCGGAGGATTTCATGCGCGGCGCGATTTTTCGTCACCACGGTGGAGACGGGCCCGTAATTTTTTCACCCGCAAGGAAGGAACTACCTAGGCCAGTGCCGCCTAGGCCAGTGCGGCCTAGACACAATGCCGCTGACCGTGTGCCGCCGACCCAGTGCTGTCAGCCATGGCCCGGACCGCTAGGCCCCGGAAGCGGCCTGGCCGGCCTGGCCGAGTTTTTTGGATTTTCTCGACAAGCGTCGTTCGCTTGAGCTGAAGCACGTCGGCGGCTTGGGTCTTGTTGCCGGCAGTGCGGTCGAGCACTTGGCGAATCAGTTCGCGCTCGAAACGGCCGATGATCTCCTTGTAGCTAGCCTCGGCTGGCAGCCCCGTCTCTGGCGGCGCGCAGGCGGGCTGGATTGCTTCGCAAGAGGCGGGAAAATCATCGATTTCGATGACACTGCGATCCTGGGAGCGGATCACGGCCATCTCGACGGCGTTTTCCAGTTCCCGGATATTGCCCGGCCAGGGGCGTGACATGAGTTCGGATTCGGCCGCTGGATGAATCTGTTTGGGAGAGAGCCCGTCGCGGCGGCAGAATTGTTCCACGAACATGGCGAGAAATAGCGGAATGTCCTCGCGTCGTTCTCGCAGCGGCGGCAGATGGATCGGGAAGACGTTGATGCGGTAGAAGAGGTCCTCCCGAAATTGTCCCTTCCGTACACGGCTCCCCAGGTCGGCGTTGGTGGCCGCGATGATGCGCGTATCCACGCGCAGAGGCTCCACGCCGCCGATGCGATGGATCTCCCGCTCCTGCACGGCGCGCAGCAGCTTCGGCTGCAGCTCCAGGGGCAGGTCACCGATCTCGTCGAGAAACAGGTTGCCGCCATGGGCCTGCTCGAAGCGTCCCGCGCGGCTTTGATGCGCGTCGGTGAAGGCGCCCTTGACGTGGCCGAAAAACTCGTCTTCGAGCAGGGTGGCGGGAATCCCTCCGCAGTTGACCGAGACCATCTCCCGCCCGCGCCGCGGGCTCAGCGTGTGAATGGCCTGGGCGACGCGCTCCTTGCCCGTGCCCGTTTCGCCCGTAATCAGCACGGTCGTCTGCTTCGGGGCGACCATAGTGACTAGCTCCATCACCTCTTTCATCGCCTGGCTTCGTCCGACGACCATGCCGGTGGCGACGGCGCGGTCTCCCTCTCTGACGCGTCCTTCGCCGGAGTTCCTCGGCCTGATGGCCCGCGGCGGATGCTCCTCGGCGGGATGATCGCTGGCCCTGCGCAGATGGCGCCGTACCGACAGCAAGGCCACCTCCACCCGGTGCAGAAGCATATCCGCCGTGACAGGCCTAGTTAGATAGTCGCTAGCGCCCTGGGCAAGGAGTTTCGCCACTGTCTCGAACTCATGCTCGGCTGAGAGGAGAATCGTCGGCGTCGACAAAACCGACGCTTGTTTGACGAGATCTCCATAGATTTGACGGTCCGATCGCCTTGATTTGACGGTCCTCCGGGAGTTCCTCGTCCAGGTCTAGTACCACGGCGCTGGGCTGCAAGTGCCTCATCCTGTCGGTCACATTCTCGGGTGAAGCCAACGGCTCGACACGGTAGCCCCGCGACTCCAGCGCCGAATGCAAATACCTTCGATCGTCCTCGCCGCGGACGACCAGCAGTATCAGCCGCTGCTGAGAATCAGAACTGAATAAAGGATCCGCCATGTCGATGACAGCAATATATCCGCAAGCGCTTGCTTCTAGGGCACACACAGTGCCACTTCCGACGTATTCGTCTTTCTCGCTGAAACCACAGCAGTTATCCGTCGATGTCCTTTCCCGTACCTGTCAGGCCGGACTCCATTTGTCGGGATTTGAAATCACTTTAGGACTCAGAGGATTGGGCGCATAGGGTAATCGTCTGATTCGTAAAGGTTTTCCAGGCCAGTTGGCAAAATTCCATTTCGATGCAGCCGATTCCATTTCGACTCAGGCTGGAATGGACCGAGGGAGGCATCTGGCCACGGCGGCGTCAAGATTAGAAACGCTCGTCTCTGGAGCGGCGGCGTGGCCGAGAAACCCGGGGTGGAAGGTTGGGGGCGCCGCGATGGGACCGATGAAAATCGGGCGGATGTCTTGACGTCGTCACTGCTTGTGGATTGCAGGCTGACAAGAAGCGACAAATTGACGTCAAGTGTCAGTATTTTGGCGGTTTCGAAAAGAAGCGAATGACTGGTTTTCCATATTTGCAACGACTTACAGTGCTCGGCCACAGTGGCAGTCCTGGTGCATATTCGACGGCGATACACCCCGGCGATCCCGAAGCAAGCTTGCCGGCCGCGGCCTGTGAGGGAAGGGTTTGCCGCCTCCCTGGAGGGGGCGCGGTCATGAGCGCGACAGGGTCCGCCGCAGTGTCTCGACGCGATACTTCATTTCGTACGGATTGAGGAGTAGAATTCATGCCATCGGTTGCTACCGCCGCGGCATCTGGCGTTGAAGCCAGGCCGCTCATGTCAAGGCCCGCCAACAAGGAGGAGAGAGACGAGTGCATTGTGCGGCACTTGCCTCTGGTGCGCGCGATCGCCAATCGCGTCCGGGAGAGTCTGCCTGTTCAGGTTGAGCTAGACGACCTAGTATAGCGTTTCATTAAAACATATCGATACGAGGATGTTTCCTGCTAGGCTGGATGCATGGCAGGAAAATCGAAGCGTCCCCAACTGCTTCTCACGCCCGAAGAGTCGCAACATCTGCAGCGGCTGCGTCGTTCGCGTAAGGCTCCGGCTCGGGAGGTGCAGAGAGCCGAGATTCTGTGGCGCTATCATTGCGGCGAGACGATCGCCGAGATTATGCGGGCCGTGAAGATGACGCGCAAAAGCGTTGGCAAATGGATCGAGCGAGCCCTGGCCATGGGGGTGGAAGCGGCGCTCAAGGATGCCTATCATCGTCCCCGGGAACCCCGCATCAGCGAAGAGGCCAAGGCCTGGGTGGTGCACTTGGCCTGTAGCAAACCCAAGCAACTCGGTTACGCCGCCGAGCTCTGGACCCGCGGCGCGCTCGCCCGGCACGTGCGCCAGCATGCCGTGGAAGCGGGCTATCCGGCCTTGGCCCAAGCGGCCAAGGCGACCGTCCATCGGATTCTGGCCGAGCAACCTCTTCACCCGGAGAAGGTGAAGTACTACTTGCAGCGCCGCGACCCGGATTTTGAGTCCAAGATGCGGCAGGTGCTGCTGGTCTACCGCGAGGTGGCCTTGCAGAATGAAAGCGCGGGCGAGGGCGGCCCATCGCCGGGCGTGATTACGGTTTCGGTCGACGAAAAGCCCGGCGTGCAAGCGATCGCCAACACCGCTCCGGACCTGCCGCCGACTGCGGGGCGGCATCCCTGCGTGGCTCGAGATTACGAATACAAACGTCTGGGAACTTGCTCGATTCTGGCGGCGCTGGACTTGCACGACGGTCGGGTGACAGCGCGGGTGGAGCGGCGCCACCGCAGCCGGGAATTCATCTTACTGCTCAAGGATCTGGACCAATCCTACCCGGCCCACTGCACGATCCGATTGATCTTGGATAATCATTCCTCCCACGTTTCCAAGGAGACGAAGGACTATTTGGCGACGCGTCCGAACCGCTTCAAATACGTGCATACGCCGACCCACGGGTCCTGGCTGAACATTGTCGAGACGCTGTTCGGGAAGATGGCGCGCACTTTTTTGAAGCGAATCCGGGTGGAGTCCTGGGAGGAACTTCGAGAACGAATCCTGCAGGGGATCGCGGAGATCAACGCCGCCCCCGTCGTTCACCGCTGGAGGAAGTTCGAGCCGCTGGAGAGCGCGTCTGAGATGAGTACAGTTTAATGAAACGATATACTAGTGCACGCCGGAATCCTCGGACTTGTTGATGCCATCTCGAAATACGACCCGGAGAAAAAGGTCGCCTTCCACCTCTATGCCAAGCACCGGATACGGGGAGCGATTCTGGATAGTCTCCGGCAGCTGGATTGGGCTTCGCGCGATCTGCGAAAACGTTTCAAGTCCATTGAGGCGCTGACGCAGAGGCTCGGGCAGGACTACGGCCGCCCTCCCAGCGAAGCCGAGATCTCCCAGGCTATGGGGGTGACCGAACTTCAGTTACGCCGCATGAAGGTCGAACTTCACAACGCCGGCCTCACCGCGGGACAGCCGCACCGCGTCGAAAAACCTGATCATTCCAGCTACGCCGAAGTCGCCGAAGCACCGACCTACCGGCCTGATCAGGTCTTTGCCAACCGTGAATTACGGATGGTGCTCGACCGCATGATCACCACTCTGCCGGTTCGCTACCAGAAAGTCATACGGCTCTACTACGACCAGGAACGCACGATGAAGCAGATTGGAGCCGTTCTCGGCGTCAACGAAAGCCGTGTGTCGCAAATTCACAAAAGCGCCCTGGAGAAGTTAGGCTCGGCTTTGCGAACGAATGGTTTCCAGTCGCCCGAAGCGTTTCTTGAAGACGCCTAGACGGGCGCGTCCTGGCGGGCGATCAGGTTCCGAAGTTCCGGCTCACCAATCACGGGGATACCGAGTTTGCGGGCCTTTTCGAGCTTCGATCCGGCTTTTTCGCCGACCAGGACATAGGCCGTCTTCCTACTGAGCGAGCCGCTGACCTTGCCGCCCGCCTGCTCGATGAGCCGCGCCGCCTCGTGGCGACTCAGGCCGGGGAGGGTCCCGGTGAGCACCAGCGTCTGGCCGGCAAGCGGACCCGGGCCGCTTGCCGGTTCGGTGTCGTCCTGGTACTGCTCGAAGGCCAGGCCCGCCTCGCGCAACTGACGAAGCAGCGTTTGATTGTTGGGTTCGCCGAAAAAGTTCCTCACCGCTTGGGCGACTCGCGGTCCAACGTCGTGGATTTGTTGCAGCTCATCGGCGCTTGCCGCGCGCAACGAGTCGATGCTTGGGTACTGCGCGGCGAGAACCTGCGCGGTGCGTTCCCCGACGAAACGAATGCCGAGCGCGAAGATCAGACGGGCCAGCGAGCGGGAGCGCGACGCGTCCATCTGTGCCAGAAGGTTGAGGGAGGACTTCTCGCCCATTCTATCGAGTCCTTGCAGTGTTTCCGCCGTGAGAGTGTACAGCCCGGAGACGCTTGCAATCAGGCCTTTGGCCACAAGCTGATCCACGAGAGCCTGGCCGAGTCCGTCGATGTTCATCGCGCGCCGCGAAGCGAAATGCAGAATCGATTCCTTCAGGCGCGCCGCGCAGTCCGCGTTGACGCAGCGGCGAATGGCCTCTCCTTCCTCGCGCACGAGCCTTGTTTCACACACGGGACAGGAATCGGGCATCGCGAACGGGCGCCGATCCGCCGCCTCTTGGACGACACGGATCACCTTCGGGATGACGTCGCCGCTGCGTTCGATGAGCACATGGTCGCCGATCTGAAGTCCCAACCGCTGGATCTCGTCTTCGTTGTGCAGCGTGGCGCGCGAGACGGTAACTCCGCCCACCGCCACGGGCCGCAGCTTCGCCCGCGGCGTGACCGCGCCGGTGCGGCCTACCTGCACGTCGATCCCCTCGACGACGGTCTCGGCCTGCTGGGCCGCGAGCTTGTAGGCGATCGCCCAGCGCGGCGCCCGCGCGGTGCTGCCCAGTTCGCTCCGCAGGTTCGCCAGGTCGACCTTCACGACCAAACCGTCGATCTCATAGGGAAGCGAGTCGCGTTTTTCAAGCCAGCTCGAGGCGAACTCGATCATCGATTCGATTCCGCGGCCCCGCGTGCGATGAGGATTCACCTTGAACCCTAACTCCGCAAGCGTCTCGAGCGTGTCCCAATGCCGGCTGATGACGGGTTGGCCTTCGCGAAGCAGCGCGTAGGCGAAGAACTCCAGCCGCCGCGAGGCTGTAATTTTCGGATCCAGCACGCGCAGCGACCCGGCCGCCGCGTTCCTCGGATTGGCAAACGGCGGCAGATCGCCGGCCAATCGCTCGCGATTCAAACGTTCGAACGCCCGGCGGTTCATGACGATCTCGCCCCGCACCTCGATCTCACCCCGCATCCCGGTCTCACTGCCCAGGCCGGTCGGGAATCGAGGCAAGCCGCGAAGCGCCAGCGGCAGGGACCGAATCGTGCGAGCGTTCTCGGTGATGTCTTCCCCGGTGCGTCCGTCCCCGCGGGTGAGCGCTTGACGCATGCGGCCGTCTCGAAACCGGACCGCCATCGAGATGCCGTCGAGTTTGAGTTCACCGACGTAGTCGGCCGCTTCCAGAGCGGCGCGCTCGCGCACGCGGCGGTCGAACTCTCGCAACTCGTCCTGGCTGAAGGCATTGTCGAGGCTGAGCATCGGCGAGGCATGCTCTGCCTTACGGAACCCTTCTTGCGGCGCTCCGCCGACGCGTTGTGTTGGCGAGTCCGCCCTCAGCAGACTCGGATGCTGCTGCTCAAGCTGGCGCAGCCGCACCATCCAGGCATCGTATTCGGCGTCTGAAACTTCGGGCTGGTCGAGCACGTAATACAGATGATCGTGGCGCTCGATGGTGGAGCGAAGCTCTTGCGCCTCACGCCGAAGTTCCTCGGGAACAACGCTTTGGGGCATGGAGGTTTTATTATAAAGTGGTCACCGATGAAGTTTCGTCAAGCGAGTTTGATCTACAATCCGGCCTCGGGCCGCAAGCGCACCTCCCGCCAAAAGAAGGTTGAGCAGGCGCGGGAGATTCTGCTGCCGTGGATCGACCAGGTGGACCTGACGCCGACCAGCCGCCGCGGCGACGCGACCCGGCTGGCCTCCGAGGCGGTAGTTGCCGGCTGCGATCTGGTCATCGCCTGCGGCGGCGATGGCACGATCAATGAAGTGGCCGGCGGCCTGGCCGGCTCGGACATTCCGCTCTTCCCCCTGCCCGCCGGAACGGCCAACGTGCTGGCCGAGGAAACCGGCTTGCCGATGGACCCCCGCGGAGCCGCCGCCGAGTTTCCTTCTCTTGCGGCGGAAAGGGTTCCTCTCGGGGTGGTGCACTACAGCAACCCCCGGCCTGGCTCGCGCCATTTCCTGCTGATGTGCGGAGCCGGGGTCGACGCGAGCATTGTCTATCACCTCGACACAAGGCTCAAGGACTACATGGGACAGGGCGCCTATTGGGTGGGCTCAATCGAGCAATTGCAGCGGAAGTTCGAGTCTTTTGAGATCAGGATGAACGGCAAAACCCATCTAAGCACGTTTGCCGTAATCAGCAAGAGCCGCCGCTACGCGGGCAAACTCACGCTCACTCCCAACGCACACCTGCTCGCGGAGCATTTCGAAGTGGTTGTCTTCCACGGGGATTCACCGCTTCGATATATCGGCTACATCGCGCAGATCGCCACGCAAACACTCGATCATTTTCCCGACGTCTCTTTCCATTTTGCCGAGCAGGTCGAAATCCTAACGCCAGCCGATCAGCGAGTGTATCTCGAGGTGGACGGCGAATACGCCGGCCGTCTGCCGGCGAAGGTCGAGATCGCTCCCGAGAGCCTGATGCTGCTGCTGCCGCCCGATTACGCCCGCCGGGCAAGCCAGGAAGCCGGACTTCTACCACGGTGTGCCAGACGCCGCGCCGCGCCCGATTCCTATCCTAGTATAGCGTTTCATTAAAACATATCGATACGAGGATGTTTCCTGCTAGGCTGGATGCATGGCAGGAAAATCGAAGCGTCCCCAACTGCTTCTCACGCCCGAAGAGTCGCAACATCTGCAGCGGCTGCGTCGTTCGCGTAAGGCTCCGGCTCGGGAGGTGCAGAGAGCCGAGATTCTGTGGCGCTATCATTGCGGCGAGACGATCGCCGAGATTATGCGGGCCGTGAAGATGACGCGCAAAAGCGTTGGCAAATGGATCGAGCGAGCCCTGGCCATGGGGGTGGAAGCGGCGCTCAAGGATGCCTATCATCGTCCCCGGGAACCCCGCATCAGCGAAGAGGCCAAGGCCTGGGTGGTGCACTTGGCCTGTAGCAAACCCAAGCAACTCGGTTACGCCGCCGAGCTCTGGACCCGCGGCGCGCTCGCCCGGCACGTGCGCCAGCATGCCGTGGAAGCGGGCTATCCGGCCTTGGCCCAAGCGGCCAAGGCGACCGTCCATCGGATTCTGGCCGAGCAACCTCTTCACCCGGAGAAGGTGAAGTACTACTTGCAGCGCCGCGACCCGGATTTTGAGTCCAAGATGCGGCAGGTGCTGCTGGTCTACCGCGAGGTGGCCTTGCAGAATGAAAGCGCGGGCGAGGGCGGCCCATCGCCGGGCGTGATTACGGTTTCGGTCGACGAAAAGCCCGGCGTGCAAGCGATCGCCAACACCGCTCCGGACCTGCCGCCGACTGCGGGGCGGCATCCCTGCGTGGCTCGAGATTACGAATACAAACGTCTGGGAACTTGCTCGATTCTGGCGGCGCTGGACTTGCACGACGGTCGGGTGACAGCGCGGGTGGAGCGGCGCCACCGCAGCCGGGAATTCATCTTACTGCTCAAGGATCTGGACCAATCCTACCCGGCCCACTGCACGATCCGATTGATCTTGGATAATCATTCCTCCCACGTTTCCAAGGAGACGAAGGACTATTTGGCGACGCGTCCGAACCGCTTCAAATACGTGCATACGCCGACCCACGGGTCCTGGCTGAATATTGTCGAGACGCTGTTCGGGAAGATGGCGCGCACTTTTTTGAAGCGAATCCGGGTGGAGTCCTGGGAGGAACTTCGAGAACGAATCCTGCAGGGGATCGCGGAGATCAACGCCGCCCCCGTCGTTCACCGCTGGAGGAAGTTCGAGCCGCTGGAGAGCGCGTCTGAGATGAGTACAGTTTAATGAAACGATATACTAGATTGTTCAGTTGCTGCCCGCAAAGCGGCAGAGTTCTTCAGTCGCGGTTCTGAAGGTGATTTGGGAGGGGCTGTGGACTCGGCCATGGATTTCGAAGAAGCCTTCGACGACTGCCAAACTGGTTTCGAGGATAAGACAGTAGTTAGCAATGGGCACCTGCTTGTCGAGAATGTCGGCAAATTCAACCAATTGACGCTGAGATTCGACGCGGGCTCGGACCATGACGCATTCGAGTACATAGTTGGACGTGTCTGGGCCGTGGGGCAAACGATTCCTGCGGGAGCCATCACAGTACAGAATCCGAACAGTCAACTGGCAACGTTTGACGGTTTTTCTGCCGTCACGATGAACGTTGGTCGCCTTAGGTCGGGGCAGCACGCTGTTATCTTTAGGGCGAAGGAGCTCGGATGTACGATCTGCTTGGGGATTGAGCACTACGTGTGGGTGGAGATCTCTAATCCACAGACAGCAGGTCCGCTTGAAGACCCAGTTGCTTGCAGACAACTGGAACGCGCGCTCACACGGGTCGACGGGGCAATAGTTGCAGACCGACGGGCAATCGCGGGCCTTTTGAATAGCAATGCTCCAGACATCAAGCGAGCGTTCCAGCTTTGGAGAAGGGCAATGAACATTTGTCGTAGAAACAACCGAGATCCTAGCGGTTGTGCTCTCGGCGACGCCGTTGACTTTTGTCCTGAAACATCCTTCGGTTTGAGGCAGACGGCATGTGAACAGCTTCGCCAGCGCACACAAGACTTGGACGACCGACTTGCCGAAAGGCTGAGGCTATGGCGGACTAAGCCCGACAAATGTAAACACCGTTCCAATTTGTAATGCTGCCCCAGCAACACGGGCGCGCGTACGCTGCCCCATTTTGAATGCCAGCCGGCGATCGCGAACAGCGATTGACGGACGCATGTAGTCCCCGTCGTGCAAGAGTTCCTGGCCTGACCTCACTGTGCTGGTGCCCGCAGGAATTGGGAAGCAAAACCGCCCTTGACACCCCCTGCCCCTGCGCTACAATTGGGGTAACATAAAGGACGTTATGTTACTGCAATTAAATCACTTAGAATGCCTTCACCGCTGACGGAACAGGATCGAGAACAGATCTTGGCTGATCTGACCGAAGCGCATAACGCCATCTCGAAGCTGGTTTCCGACCTGCGGCGTCGCTATGCAGCCAAGTCGCCGGCCCTCAAGACGGCGGTCAAAGCGGAACGCGATCTCTTTCACCTCAAGCGAGAGATTCTCAAACTGGATTCCGAGAATCCGCCCGTTCGATCGCCGCTGCCTTCTCGGACCAGAACAGAAAACTTCATCGATTCCGAGCGGCTCTAAACCGTTGCTCAGATCACCGGCCGAGCGTGTGTACCGCCCTTTCGGGGCGATTCTTGATTGGTCTTCTTTGTTGCCAAGGGAGGCCGAACCGCAAAAAAGTCAGGATTGTTTTGGGAGGAGGGCGATGACTCGGCAGGGGGCTCCCGAGCCTTGGGCTATCTTCATGGGCAGGGCGATGAGGTGAGCGCCGGTGGGGGGCAGCTCGGCGGCGCCGGCTACGTTTTCTAGGACTAGAATTTCGGCGGCGGCCAGGACCTGGTGGGCGCGAAAGTCGCGCGAGGGGCCGCGGTCGATGCTGGCGGTGTCGATCCCCACGATCGAGACTCGCCGCTGGACAAGGGCTTCGGCGGCTTCGGGCGAGAGGCCGGGGAAGTGCAGATTTTCGGTGTCGCCGGGTGTGTCGCTGCCCAGATATTTCTTTGCTCCGGGCCAGTAGGCGCTCCAGCCGGTGTGGAGGAGAACCGCCGAGCCGGGCGCGATCGGGCCGTGTTGCTGCTCGTGATGGTCGATGTCGGCCGCTGAGACGAGGTAGTCGGCGTCGTCGCGGCAAGAGGTGGAAACGTCGATCACCACGGCGGGACCCACCAGTTGCTCGACCGGGATGGCGGCGACTCCCCGCTTGCCTTCGGCGAAATGGATCGGCGCGTCGAGGTGCGTCCCGCCGTGTTCGCTTGCGGCGTAGTCGTAGGAGCTGTACCAATGGCCCTGCTCGCTGATGCCCCAGGCCACGCGGTCGTGCTGGAAAACCTTGGCGGTCGGCCAGTAGAGCGTGTTCTGGTCGAAGGTGTGGGTGAGGTCGAGAATTTGATAGTCGTCGAAGCTGAGCGGGCCAGGCGCGGCTGGTGGCGATGCGCAGGAAGCAATTAGCACGATCACAGTTAGCAAGGCCGGTGTCAGCAATATCACTGCGAAACCGGCCAGGCTTGCCGCCGAGGCGGGACGGAACGTTCCGTGGCTGGGATTCATGATGTAACTCCGCTCCCGACTTGCCGGTTCCCCATGGGCTGGGGACCTGTGAACAGCATCCCAGGATGAGGGCGGAAACTCAATGGGCGGACGCCCCGGAGCGTCCTGGTCTCGGATCACGTCCGGGTCCGATGGCGGAAAGCTAAAAACTCCAGCGCAGGCTGGAGTAGCTTACGTGGGCATGGTAGTTTTGGGTGCCGCTGAAGCGTTCGCTGTAGCCGTAGTATTGCCATCCGAAATTCCACGACAGACGCTGGTGAAGCGACACCGACAGGCGCGCCGAGGGGGACTGGTAGGTGAGCGGAAAACTGTTGAAGAAGTTCACGCCGTCGAAGCGGAAGTTGGGGTAGGCGGGCTCAAGATCGTCGGCGAAAACGAGGCTGTCGCGGCCCTCGCCGGTATCCTTGACGATGTTGTAGCCGAGATAGAGTGTCAGGCGCGCGCGGGGCTGAATTCTCGTGCTGATGTACGCCGTGTGCAGGTTCGAGGTGTAGAAACTCTGGCTGGGCTGGCCGCTCGGGCCGCCGAAGAAGTTAAAGATTCCCGAGACGGTGTCGAGTTCGAGCTTGGTGTAGCCGCCGTCAATGCTGAACCGGCCCGACGGGCGCGCCCAGGAGCCCGAGAGGCTGTAATAGCGGCTCGTCGAGCTGTGGTTGATGAGCGACGCGGAGTTGTTGTTTTCGCGGCTCTTGAGGCGGCCCGAGAGGCGGAAACCCTTGCGGCGCCACTGCATGCGCACGGTCTCGGAATGGAATTTGCGGTCGCTGCGCGGCGTAAAGGGCAGATCGGCGCGTCCGATTTCGGTATCGAACGAGATGCGCCAGGCGGGCGCGGGCCGCCAGCGGAATCCGGCGACGCCGGAGTGGATGTCGTTGTCTTGCGTGGCCAGAGGCGAACGAAACGTGTTGCTTCCGAACGTGAAGCTGTCACGCGTCTCGATGCGCCGCCGCGAGAAACGATAGGCTCCATAGAGGCCAATCTTCGGGCGGGGGCGGAAATTGATTTCCGAGGCGTTGGTGAGATGGCGAATCCCGAGATGCTCGAATTGCGCGAACTGATTGCTGAACGAGGTCACCTCAAGAAACGACGCGTCGCCGCTGATGCGGGTATTGTTGAAGGCCGTCGTATTGCTCAGCGTCAGCTTCTCGTTCGGCATGAAGGTGACGGTCGCCTCGCCGCTCGCTTGCTTACGGCGGGCGTCGCCGAAAACAAATGTCTGGCGATTGCTGGACAGGCCGGAGCCGGGATTGAAGGCGGTGAGATCCTCGGAGAGAACGAAACCGCGATTGCCCGAAGCGTACACGTAACGCGCTTGGAAGCCGAGTTTGTGTTCGTTTTCGGTGCGAATGGCCACGGTCGTCACGGGGGTGTTGCCGTGGATGGGTTCGTCTCGGCGGAGGCTGCTAACCGCTTGTATATTGGGTGAAATTGAGGGATAGGGGGCGCCGTCTCGGAAGCTGGTGTCTTCCTTGTAGTTGTCGAGTGCCTGGAGGAAGGTGACGGCGAGTCCGGCAAGGCGAAAGTTCACGCCGGCGCGATATTGGTTGTTGGCGCGGCGCAGATCGTTTGCCAGCCGCAGGAAGTTGCTTCGCTCAAACCCTCCGAAGCTGCGATCGACTCCCTCGGTGGTGAATCCCGGTCCGCTCTGTGTGTTGCGGTCGTAGCCGAGCAGGACTTCGAGCCTGGCGCCGGGAAAGAGCGTCAAGTCGTGATTCTGAAACGTTCGCTCCGAGCGCACGGCCCGCTCACCGCTCCATAGCGAGGGGAGTTGATTGAAGAACTGATTCACCCGCAGCGTCATGTCATAACGGAACCAGCGATTTTTTTCCACGCGAAGCCGGCTGAACTGGTAGGGATCGCCGCCTTGGCCGGCGGTGTGAAACGACAGCTCGTCGATCAGCGTGCCCTTGCCTTGCTGGGAGTGGATGCGCATGGTTGTTTCCAGCAGGCGTATGCCGCTGCCGAAGTTGACGCCCGCGCGGTAGGCGTCGTGATTGCCCGCCACGCTGCTTGAGCGATAGCCGGCTTCGAAGGAGTTGGAAATGGTATAGCCGCCGGCGTCCTGGATTTCATCGGGCGCGCCGGGCGTCGGCGCAACGACAGGCTGGGCGAGCGCCGCCGCCGATGCGATCAGCATCGCCAGCCCGAGCCGGATGGGAAGCACGGTTTTCATCGCCGGAATAAGGAATCAACATTCGAGCCATGGATCCGCGAATGGCAGGTGACGCAATTTTGAAATTGCGGTTGCGCCAAGTTATGAAACGATCCGCCCGGAGCCGGGATGCCGCCTTGGCGCGGGCCGAAGCCGGCGACGCTGTTGTGGCATTCCAGGCACATGGTGAATACGGCCGGACGGCGGAGCAGCCGCGGATTCGTACTTCCATGCGGGTTATGACAGCTCGGACAACCTTCCACTCTCACCGGCGGGTGCTCGAAGGCAAAGGGTCCGCGCTTGTCTGTATGGCACTTCACGCAGGCAATGTCGTTGCCGAAAGCGCGGGAAACCATGCGGGGAGATTGCGCGATGCGCCAAGTCGCGGTAGGGGCGCCGTGAGGGTTATGGCAGTCCGTGCACTCGATCGCGCCCTCGTTGACGCGGTGCTTGAAGGGAAGATCGAAGCGCGCGCGGATATCGGCGTGGCACTCGTAGCAAACCTCTTTCTGGCTTTTGGCGAGCAGATGACGGGGCTGTTGCGCGTCGTGAATCGAATGGCAGTTGACGCAGCTGATCTCGGCGGTCGAATGCGCCGAGCGGCGAATGTTCATCTTGCCGAGGTCCTTGGCGTGACAGCCCAGGCAGCGGTCCAGCACTTGACTGGGTTCGAGGAGCGGGAAGCGGACGATTTTCGTTTTATCGCCCAGGCCTTCGAAGTGCTGCTGGCCGGGACCGTGGCAGCCTTCGCAGCCGGTGCGTTCCGGAGGCTCGAGGCCCGAGGCAATCGATTTGAAATGAGGGTTGCGGTTGAAGCCGCGGGCGATATCGGGATGGCAGGCCGAGCAGACCTCACTGCCGAGGTAGTGATTTTCTTCCGTTGCGCTCTGCCCGCCCAGCAGCGCGGCCGTCAGCGGGAGCAGCAAGAGCCAGCGCCCCCAGGCGCAGTGCAACAGCGTTGTTGTACGTTCTCGTCTAAGCAACTCGCCGCCCCAAGTGGATTGAGAACCAGCCTCTTCCTCCGACCCCTTCCAGGTTATCGTAAACCCGGATTGGGCGATAGAGTTGCGATCGAGATTGGGTGTAAACAAATCGTGGAGAGTCGCCGTTGGCGGGCTCGGCGGCCGGGCGCGGGAAGAGAGAGCGGACGGTTGAGGTCCGCCCTCCCGGGTTCGCTGGTCTCAGAGCGTGCGGGCCTGGGCCCGCGGTGATGAAAGCTACTCGATAATCCCCAGAATTTCTTCCTCGCGAAGAATCAGAAGCTCTTCATCGTCGACGGTGACGTCCGAGCCCGAGTACTTGCCGAACAGCACTTGGTCTCCCGCTTTGACATCGAGCGCGACGATCTTTCCGTCGTCGAGACGTTTGCCCGGGCCAGCGGCGACGATTTCGCCTCGCATGGGCTTTTCCTTCGCCGAGTCGGGGATGTAAATACTGCCTTTTTTCTCAATCTCGTCCTCGTTGCGGCGGACCACTACGCGGTCAAACATGGGTTTCAAGTTCACTGTCGTTCCTCCTCATTGCGCCCGGAGCGGTCCGGGACGGAATTGTTGTTTGGCTCAGTGTTGTTTGGCTCAGTTGAGACTCGTGCGCTGTGAGCGTGGGTTAATCCTGGGGCAGTTCGGCCCGCAGTACTTTTTCAGATTGCTCCTTGCGAAACGCTCGCAGTTTTTCCTGAAGCTCGGGACGCCGGCGGGCTAAAATGGCGATGGCCAGCAGGGCGGCGTTCTTGGCGCCCGGCTTGCCGATGGCCAGCGTGCCGACGGGAATGCCGCCGGGCATCTGCACGGTGGAGAGCAGCGAGTCGAGTCCGTTCACGACGCTGGGCATGGGAACGCCGAGCACGGGCAAGATCGTATGAGCGGCAACGACCCCGGCCAGGTGGGCGGCGCCGCCAGCGCCGGCGATAATCACATCGACACCGCGCTCCTCGGCGGCCGAGACGTAGTCCACCGTGTGTTGCGGCGTTCGATGAGCCGAGAAGACCTTGCATTCGTGGGCGACATCGAATTGCTTGAGAGTCTCGGACGCGCCCTTCATTGTGTCCCAATCCGAGGTACTTCCCATCATCACGATCACGAGGGGTTTCGCTGCATCCTCCATTATGTTTTCGTTTCCTTGTGTTCTTGAACGATATTTCTCGCGGTTCCGGCTCTCAGCTCATGGATCGATGCAGAGTCGCATGCTCCGGGAGCCGGACCGGCGCCGAGAGCGCGCCGCGTTCAGGGCGTTGATTCACTCTAGCCAGGCTATACTGGTACGGTTCGTCTGCCTGATCTCGCCGAGGACATCATGCGCAAAACCGCACGGATGACTATTTTAGCACTCGCTCCAGCTACGCTATGGCTCGCTCTTTCAGGTTGCGGCGGGGGCAGGGAACCGGCGGGTGCGTCTCGAGCGGGAGGCGCGGCGGCCGAGGTGGCACAGGGGGTGGCTCAGGGGGGGCTGGAAGTCGCCGCCACGATTACATTCACCGAAGGCCCCACGGTGGGCAAGGACGGCAGCGTCTTCTTCACCGACACCTACGGTTCCCGCATCATGAAGCTCTCGCCCGGCGGCGCCTACTCGGTATTTCGGCAGCCGAGCAACCGGGCCAACGGATTGATCTTCGACAGCCAGTGGAGGCTGATCGCCTGCGAAGGCAGCAACGAAGATGTAGATCAGCCGCGCCTGACGCGAACGGACCTGGAGACCGGCAAGGTGGAAGTCATCGCCGAGAGATACAATGGCAAGCGGCTCAATCAGCCCAACGATGTGACCTTCGATAGTAAGGGGCGCCTGTATTTCTCAGACCGGCCGCGCAAGAACCCAGCGCCAGATCAGACCAACGTTGACGCCGTTTACCGCATCGACCTGGATGGATCGATTCATCAGATCTTGGTCGAGCCGGAGATTGACAAGCCGAACGGCCTCGTAATCTCGCCCGACGATACAACCTTCTATCTGATCGAGGCTAGTCCGAAGGAGGGCGAAGCGCGCATGATCCGGGCCTACGACCTGCAAGACGACGGCAGCCTCACGAACATGAGGGTCTTTCACAATTTCTATCCGGGACGCAGCGGCGACGGCATGACGATCGATAGCGAGGGCAACCTGTATGTGGCGGCCGGGCTGCACCGCCGCCGGGGGACCAGCGAGACGCTGGATACGAAGTGCGGCGTGCATGTATTTTCCCCTGACGGCAAGCTGAAGGAGTTCATCCCCGTTCCCGAGGACACGATCACGAACTGCGCCTTCGGCGGGCCGGATTTGAAGACCCTCTATATAACTGCCGGGAAAACACTCTTCAAAGTGCGGACTGCCATCAAGGGAACCCGCCGCTAGGCGTGGGCTGGCCAAAGGCGGGTACAGTACAGGTCGAAGTTGCGAACCACGCCCCAGCGTTTGCGGGATCGCCTTTTCGGCCGGGGGAGGCGGCGAGCGAAGCGCGCTAGAGCTTGTAGGCTTCCACCGCCGTGCCGCTCCAGAAGCGGTCTTGTTCGTCTCGGGAGAGACGGGACACGTAGCGCTCGACTACCTCGAACCAGCGGCGATAACTCACCGCCAGCAGGCAGACGGGCCAGTCGGATCCGAACATCAGCCGCTTGACTCCGAAGGCCGAAAAGACTGTGTCGAGATAGGGCTGGAGTTCTTCCTCGGTCCAGTCCAAATGGCTGGCTTCGGTGGCCATGCCTGAGATTTTGCAGTAGACGTTCGGGCGGTGGGCGAGCTGCACGATATTGCTCTGCCAGGGCGCGAGATAGCCGTCCTTGATGCGCGGCTTGGCAATGTGGTCGAGGACAAAAACCTGGTTCGGGTGCCGGTCGACCAATTGCAAGGTCTGGGGCAGGTGGCGCTCGAAGATGAGGATGTCGTAGACGAGGCCGGATTCCTTGAGCGCGGCGATGCCTTCGTTGAAATCCGCCCGCAGCATATAGCGGTCATCGGGCTCGTCTTGCAAAACATGCCGCACGCCCTTGAGTTCCTCGCGTCCGGCGAATTTTGCGATATCGTCTCGAACCGACTTGCTGATGAGCGGAACCCAGCCCACGACGCCGCGAATGAAGTCGTGTTGCCGCGCCCAATCAAGCAGCACGCGGGTCTCTTCGATCGTTTGCCGGGCCTGCACCGAGACGACGCCGTCGACGCCGGCGGCTAGGATCTGCCGTTCGAGGTCGGCGGGCGTGAAGTCGCGGCGAATGGGCGTCATCTGATCGCTGATCCAGCCGAACTCCTGTTCGCTGTATTTCCAAAAGTGATGATGCGTGTCGATTTTCATTTTGCTTCACCAGCGCCGGCGCCTTCGCGGCCCGCTCCGCCGTCTTGGTTTTCCGGGCGGCCGCTGGCCCAGGTCTTGTTGAGCGCATCGCCGATGATGTCCTCGATTTCCCGGAGGAAGCCGGGGTCGCTTTCTTCCCCGAGGATTTCGAGATTCTGCATTACCTGCCCGGCGCTGGCCAGTCCAACGAGCGTGGAGCAGACATAGGGGTGGTCGAGACAGAAGCGGAGCCCGACCTTGGGCGCGGGCTTGCCGCGCGCGCGGCAGAACTCGACCACACGCCGTCCGGCTTGTTTCACCTCATCGGGCGCCGGATGCCACTCCGGTGCGCCGGAGGGAGTCAATATCCGCAGGTGCAACGGCGAGGCGTTGATCAGTCCGATGCCCTGTTCCCGGGCGAAGGGTGTCAAAACTCCATCGAGATCGCGCGTCATCAAGTTATAGCGGGCGTAGGAGAGGATGGTATCGACCGGCTCGGCGGCGGCGACTTCGCGCAGCGGACGAAGCTGCAAACCGGTAATGCCGACATAGCGCGCCTTGCCGCTCTGCTGGACTTTGCGCGCCGCCGGGATGGCCTCGCCGATCACCTGGCGCAGATCGCCGAACTCGATGTCGTGAATTTGATAGAGGTCCACGTAGTCGGTTCGCAGCCTCCGCAGCGATTCGTCGATGCTCTGTTCGATCCGCCGGGCCGAGAAATCAAAATCATCCGTATCGTAGCGCGCGCACTTGGTGGCGAGAATCACCCTGTGGCGCCGGCCCTGCAGCGCCTGGCCCAGGCGAGTTTCCGAAACCGTCCGACCGTAGTAGGGAGCTGTGTCGAAAAAGTTGATGCCCTCATCGACGGCGCAGTGAACGGCGCGCTCGCCTTCGGCGGCGTCGATCGTTCCGTACTCGTCGCCCAGGGGCGCGGCGCCAAAACCGAGGATCGACACTTCGAGGCCGGTCTTGCCGAGTTTTCGCGTCTGCATTGCCCGTGGCTCCCGGCCTTTTCCGGCCGCCCCCCAGCTTATCAAGCCTCGGCGTCAGGTTGGTCGGGGCGGGGCGCGGCTAACCCACAGCGGCCTGAGCCACGGGCGGGGAGATTTGGCCGGAAGTCACCAGTTCATAGCAGGACGAGTCGTGCAGGATCTTTCCCACGATGGCGGTGTGCATGGCGTGACCGGCGGATTCGGCGATGACGTGTCCGAGAATCGGGTGGCCGATCAGCGCGAGATCGCCGATCAGGTCCAAGACCTTGTGGCGGCAGCACTCATCTGGAAATCGAAGTCCTTCGGGGTTGAGCAGGCCGTCGCTGGTAAAGCAAATCGCGTTTTCAAGCGTTGCGCCGCGAATCAGGCCCATATCACGCATTCGTTCCAAGTCCTGCTCGAAGCCGAAGGTACGGGCCGGCGCGATTTCGGCGGCGTAGTGTTCCGGCGTCACGACGAGTTCAAGCCGCTGGCGGCCGGCCATGCGGTGGTCGTAGTTCGTTTCGCAAGTGATGACGAACTCGCTGGCCGGTTCGATCGACAGGTGCTTGGCGCCGTTGCTGACCTCGATGCGCCGGGTGATCTTGAGGTACTTTCTTGGCCGCCGAAGCTTCTTTGTGCCCGCCTTGCGCAGCAACTCGACAAACGGCAAGCCGCTGCCGTCGAGAATCGGCACCTCAAGATTGTCGAGCTCAATCGTCACGTTATCAACGCCCAGGCTGTAGAGAACGCTGAGCAGGTGCTCGGTCGTCGACAACAACACGCCCTGCCGCATCAGGCTCGTGGCGTAACTCACTCGCGCCACGTACTTGCCCTGGGCCGGGATTTCGAAGTCCTCCAGGTCGGTGCGGCGAAAGACAATGCCGGCGCCCGCCGGGGCCGGGAGCATGCGAAGACGAACCGGCACGCCGCTATGCAAGCCGACGCCTTGCGTATCTACGGGGTGGAGAATGGTGGTTTCAAACTGTACGGTTTCAAACTGCAACGACGGCCTCTCGTTTCATTTACCTGCACCGAGAACACTAGCAAATCATGGTCCATATCTAAACTATTGATAACACAAGGTCTGAATATCGCTTGCTGTGTCTATCATACAACAGTTCGCGCCTCGATCGACCACGCTTGCCCTCTCAGAGCGGCCGGTCTCGCCAGAGAAACAGACAACAGAAACAGGACGGTCGCACGGACCCGATGCGGCGAACCTCAAGTAGGGTGCTCCTTATTTCCTTGCGCGGAACCGGCATTGGAAGCCACATGGCTCATTTCCACAGAGAGTGATGGGGTAAATCGCCCAAATCGTCACTAAGGGGCAGTTCTTCACTGGCCGATGGGCACCATAGGGGCAGGAGGCGGACTGGCCCAAGTTGGCATGCGAATTGCTGCTCCATTGGGGGTATGCAAATGAAGAGTCGCGTTGGATTCTCGGTCGGGAAGACTGCTATTTCCGTGCTTGTGATCGCTCTGTTTCCCTATCTCTGCGAAGCCCAGAAAGCGGGCGGAAACAAGAATGTCATTGGGCCCTCGGCCTCAATTCAGAAGAATACTCCGAGCTGGCTCACCATCGGCGCCGCGTATCGCTTTCGTACCGAAGGGCGCACCGGCATCGGCTACCGCGAAGGGGCCCAAGACGCCTACGGGCTCAGCCGGCTGCTGATCAACATCGGTGCGCAGCCCAAGCCTTGGGTAAAGTTTTTCTTCCAGGGGCAAGATGCCCGCGCGCCCGGCAAGAACAACGCCAACCAAGTCTTCCGCGACCCGTTCGATATTCGCCAGGCCTACGTTCAGTTCGGTGACCCGGAAAACGGCTGGGTGACCGTGCGCGGCGGGCGCCAGGAACTCAAGTACGGCGCGCAGCGTCTGGTGGGCCCGCTCAATTGGACCAACACTGCCCGCCAGTTCGACGCCGTGAAACTCACGCTGGGCAAAAAAGACATGAGCGTGGATGTTTTCGCTGCCGCGGTCGTCCGTATCGACCAGCACGCGCCCAACCGCCGCCGCGACGGCAACAACCTCCATGGCATCTACGGCCAGCTCAACCGGCTGATTCCCAAGACCATCATCGAGCCCTACACTTTCTGGAAGACGACCCCGCGGGTTCTGGGCGAGAATGGCTCGCTAGGAGACGCGGACCTCTTTACGAGCGGACTGCGGGTCGTTCGCCCTCTGCCGGGCGGTTTCGATTCCTCAATGGAAATGGCCAGGCAGTTTGGGACTTTCGCCGGTGATAATGTTTCGGCCTGGGCCGGATACTGGATTCTCGGTTACACTCTTCCGGCTGTTCCGCTCACTCCCCGCCTTTCGGCCCGGATTTCCATTTTCACGTCTCTTTCGCTAACCTTTCGACGGCCTCGGACGCCTTTATATATGCAGGTTGGAAAGCACTCAAGGCGCTGAGGAGATCAACACCCCATGGGTGAAAAAGAAAACAAGCCGTTCCAGCTAAGCTTCAACGGTTTATTGAAAGTCGATTTCCGAGGATCGCGTGTCACTTCCGACGGCGGGCTGATCCTGGCTCGCGAGCTGGACGAGCGGCTCGGTCTCGGCCAACTGATCGACGAACATCTGACGGATTCGCGGCAGGGCTCGAACAAGAAGTTCCCGTTCGCCGATCTGCTGCGGCAGTCAGTCTACTCTCGGCTGGCAGGCTACGAGGACCTCAACGATGCCGTGCGAGTATCCGCCGATCCGACCTTTCGCTTGATCGACTCGCAGAAGAACTGGGATCGCGGCGGAGCGCTCACCTCGCGTCTACAGAGCTTCGAGGCTGAGCTGCCGGCCAGCGACGAGAACCTGCTGGGGTTGATGGCGGTGAGCCGTGAACTGGTCGCGCAAGCCGAAGCTCCCGACGGTTCAGACCGCGTCGTGCTCGACATGGATTCGACCGAAAGCCCAGTCCACGGCCAGCAAGAGGGCAGTGCCTACAACGGGCACTTCGAGTCGGTCTGCTACCACCCGTTGTTGTTGTTCAACCAGCATGGTGATTGTCTGGCGGCGAAGCTGCGTCCAGGCAACGTACCCAGCGCCGAGGATTGGGAGGAGTTGCTGTTACCCGAGATCGAGCGCCAACAGGCTGCGGGCAAACGGGTGACCTTCCGCGCCGATGCCGCCTTCGCCAAGCCGGAGATCTATGAGGCGATGGAAGAGCGCGGAGTGGACTACGTGATCCGCATTCCGGCCAACAAGAGCCTGGAGCTGGCGATCGAAGAGATCTTGTTTCGTCCGCCGGGCAGGCCTTCCCTGAAGCCGCTGGTGCGCTACAAGAGCTTCCGCTATCAGGCGGAGAGTTGGTCGCGGCCCAGAAGGGTTGTCGCCAAGGTAGAACATCACCACGGCGAGCTATTCCCACGCGTCGGGTTTGTCGTGACGAGCATGAGGTTGCCGAGCCGGTCGGGCGGCACGGCGGAGCAGTGGATCAAGGAAGGCAAGCAGGCGACGCACTGGACAAGGCTTTCGTGCCATCGCTTCCGGGCGAACGAAGTGCGGCTGCAACTCAGCGTGTTGGCCTACAACCTGGGCAACCTATGGCGGCGGCTGGGGCTGCCGCGGCGCATCAAAAGCTGGTCACTGACGAGCTTGCAGCACCGGCTGATGAAGACCGGCGGACGGCTGGTTAAGCACGCCCGCTATTACTGGCTCATGCTGGCCGAGGGGCATCTGAACCGCAGGCTATTCGGCGACATGCTGCGTCGGATCTGGGCGCTGCCTGTGCCGGGTGGTTAGGGCCGTCCCTTTCGGGCAGGAAATCTGGGCGTTGAGGAAGGAGGGTCGCAGGAGTGTGCGACCAATTGGCTGAGCAGCAGCGAGACGGGTTCACCGGACGACAAGAACAGGCCATGGGAACCTTTCGATGCCGTCGTGGCCTGCCTGACGAGGCAAAGTCGTTGCATGCAGGAGAAGAGAGGGAGTACCATGTTGGAGTCGGAGTTCCAAATCGGAAATTCTGGCTAAGAGGAAGGGACCGGCGGGGCAGCGTTTCTATTTCGGGAAGGAGAACGACATGACTATCAGGAGAACGCCACTGACCGTAAGGACTCTGGCTCGGATTCGGATTGCGCTGGTTTTTGCAGTTGGGCTGGCGGCGACTTGCGCCCAAGCGCGGGCGGCCGACATGGTGCTAACACGCCACTCGAAGCCGCGTGGCGACGTGCGCATCGTCTACGTGTCGGACACTGACAGCGACACCCGCAGCGTCTTGCCCGAGAACGCGACCGTCGGCCACCTGCGGCGGCACGTTGATGTGTTAGCGGCTAGCGGTGTGGACATCTTCGTCCAGGACGTTTTTCAGAAACACGGCGTGGGCTGGTTCTGGCCGGAGCACCCCGACCACGCGCACTTCGGAGGCCAGGTGGACAAGATCGACCGCCGCGACGGGCCGCCCATCAAGATTGCCATCGAGCAGAGCCACAAACGAGGCATGAAATTTCTGCCCGCGTTTCGCATGGCGGATCGGCACCGCGGCGGCCAGCAAGGTTTGATTGCCCGCCGTCGAGACCTGTGGAACCCGGACTTTGGCGACGCCGCGATGGACTACACGCACGACGAGGTGCGCGACTGGGTGTTCGCGCTGGTCGAAGAAATCCTGCTCCGCTTTGACGTGGACGGCTTGGAGTTCACCTACACCCGCTGGATGCACTGTTTCCCCAAGGCGACAGCGCGGCAGAGCCACCCGGTCATGACGAAGTTTCTGCGTCGCGTCCGCGAGAAACTCGACGCCGTCGGAAAGAAAAAAGGCCGCAAGTTGCTGCTCGGCGTGCGCGTTCCGCAGACGCTGAAGGAGTGCCACGCTTTGGGCTATGACGTGCCCACGTGGATCGAGCAAGGCTTGATCGACTATGTGGCCCCGTCCGACTTCTTCTACACCGATTTCAACGCGAAGTACGAGGAGTTCGCGGTGCTGACGCGGGAGTCGGACTGCATGCTGTACCCGGCTGTCCATCCGATTCTTTGCCGGGGAGATCACGTAGGGGTAATGGCTCCGCGGAACTACCGAGCCGCGGTGCGCAACATGTACGCCGCGGGGGCTGATGGGATCTCGCAGTTCAACTATAGTTACCACTGGGGCCGGCGGCGAAGCGGATACCCTTGGGCGGTGAGCGGTTATCCCACGGCTCTGGCGTGGCTGCGCCAGTGGCGCGGTACGGACGAGTTCGACGGTTTGCCCCGCCACTACTTGTTCTATCCGCTTTGGTCCCGCGGTTCGCCCTCGGGTTTCGTCAAGAACGACCGGATCCTGCTGAAGCGCGAGGTTGGCAGTTCGGGCGAATACCGCTTTCGGATCGCCGAAGATCTGAGCGAGGCGGGCGTGGCGGCCGAACTGATCGCTCGGGCGTCCCATACAACGGACCAAGACAGGCTGACATTTTCAATTAACGGGACGCCAATTCCGTCGGGGGACATCAAAACCAAGTACCACGGCGAAGGCAGGGACGCCAAGTATGGCCGGCCTCTCGGGCCTCATTGGGTGTTTATGATCCCGTTGGCATCGCCGCCTGTCGGGTTCGGAGACAATGTTTTGAAGGCCACTCTGCAAAGTCCCGGCCAGGATGGTCAAGACGACATCGTGATCGATGAGCTGGAAGTGACCATCGTCCCACGCTGGCAGCGGCCCGAATAGCGCTGGCGCTAGGCCGGACCAACAGGTGCCATAGGTTTAGGGGGTGCAGCTGTGTCGATGGTTCATTTCAGTTGACCGCAGGCGGCGAAGATTTCACGGCTGATACCCCGTACTGTGCCAAAACACGATCGGCCGACCTTTTCTGCTCCTGGCCGCACGCCGTTAGCGAGCACAGCAAACAGACAACCGCGAGCGCGACCTTCATGACGACAATTCTACACCGACCGCAAGCACACCGCTAATTTCGTCGAGCGGCTGGTGTGAGGGACCGCTTTCTTGAGACATCGAAACCGACTATTTCGAGGATGGGATCAAGCTGACGCTCGCAGTTGAGGAAAGCGGCGACTGACAACCTGGGGGCGGGGGCTGCGGTTCCCGCCCCTTCGGTTTCGGCCACGGCGGCAAATCGGACACAGGGCGGCCACGTGTTCCAGGGTGCCATCGTTAATCGAGTTAACGCCGAGCGGGAAGAGGCGGTCCGGCGAATACTGCCAGGGCCGTCCGAGCAGCGATTACCAGTCAACGGCGCTCGGGCATGTCGTAGACGCTCGACCGCTTGACGCGATCCTTCCTCGTACGCGTGCCCGGTTTCAGTGACCGCGATCAACCCAGCCCGCGTCCCGACATGCCCCAGCCCGCGTCCCGGCATGCCTCAGCTCTGGTACTGACACGGCTCGATTCCATGCCTCGCGCCAAAGCCCACTTCCTAGGCCGTAATGTGCCCTTTTGGATCTCACTAAGGCTTCATTCCTGAGGCTCTCGACGTTCCCACGGACTCCCTGAGGCGCGTCTGAGGTGCTGCCTCGATTGGACGAATCAACACGCCAGAGAACGCGTTTTGTAGGAACTACCTGGGCTTGTTTGCCTGTTGTGAGATGGCGTTTATCCGGGATTCAATCCGGGAGTGGGGGAGCCGTCACCTGAGAGGACTCATGTCTGGATGGGCGAGGAACTACTTGCGAGCGTGCTGATCTACAACCTCGGCCTACACCCCCGAAACAGCCGCTTTCCGAAACGTGCCCTCTCCCCGAGATGGTCCACTATTACTCAGCCACGGTGGCCTAATCTTGCTCCGCCCTTGACAGCTGGCCGAGGGGTACCTGAACCGGCGGCTGTTCGGCGACATGCTGCGTCGGATCTGGGCGTTGCCTGTGCCGGGTGGTTAGGGCCATCCCTTGCGGGTAGGAAATCTGGGCGTTGAGGAAGGAGGGTCGCAGGGGTGTGCGACCAAGCGGCTGAGCAGCAGCGAGACGGGCTCACCGGACGACAAGAACTGGCCATGGGAACCCTTCGATGCCGTCGTGGCCTGCCTTACGGGGCAAAGTCCTTGCCTTCAGGAGACGAGAGGGAGTAACATGTTGGAGTCGGAGTTCCAAATCGGAAATTCTGGGTATGAGGGTCCACCGGTCTTGATGAGCCCTGAACGCGGGGGGCTGGCAGGCGCCCTTCAGTCAGCGTCAGTCGGTGAGGCAATCACGTTGAACAGTTCAACGAGCCTCGTTGTCGTTTTTGGGTAGAATCGAAAGTTCTACAATGAGGTTCACACGCCCGATCGGCGCCAACGGTCGGTCGAAACCCGCATGATGCTCAGAGGACACGTGGTCCGGGGATGCAATCGCTTGCAGCGCCGGATGACCAACTTTCGTGAGGTCTTCTCCGGAACATGACGGGGCCAATTGGTCAGCTCTGGCAGCTCAGCGCTCAACTCAAATACTTGGTGGTATGCTGGTTTGGGTCCCGGAAGGACTGGAAAGCAAGGTGCTTGCTCTACATAAACTAGCTCCAACGTGCGTGGTCATCGCCGTGGTGGGCACTCTGCCGGCCCAGCAGCCCTCCGCAGCCGACATTCTCGAGCATCGCGTCCCCGATCCTCCAGCCGCTGGCGTGAGGAAGCTCGATGTGGGTTGGGAAATGCCTGCTCCGATCGGCCACGCCCCGGTGTTGAAGCATCGAGACGGGCGGCTGATGATGATCGGCGCAGGTAAGATCGCCTATTCCAGTGACGCCGGGCGGTCTTGGTCCGAGCCCAATCCGCTGCCTGCGCGGCTCGAGGGCGCCATTCGGCTCGACTCGGGCAAGCTAGGCGGGCCTGCGCCGCTACGGGACCGCGCGGAAGGTGAGTTTTGGGAACACCACCTCGCCGGCCTCCACTTTTTCGTCTCCAACGACGAAGGCAAGACATGGGAGCGCCGCGGCAAGATGTCGGTCGGCAGCGTCCCTGCCTGGCCTTACCCAAACACACTCATCCAGACCAGCACCGGACGTTTGATACAGCCCGTCCGCTTCACAGGCGGCGCCGGCCATAAGGGCCTGTACGCAGACACCGGCTCCTGGGGCCTGCTCAACGGCAAGATGACGCCTATCGAGGGACACGCCCACTGGCCGGAGCCCGATATCGCTTACGCCTTCTACTCCGACGATGAAGGACGGACCTGGCACCGCAGCGACGGCGGCATCATGGTCTGGCACCAGGATGGACATGGTGGCATGTGGCCATGCGACGAACCCAGCGTGATCGAGGTCGAAAACGGCGATGTCGTGATGTACTGCCGCACCACACTCGGACGAATCTACACCGCCCGCAGCCGCCAAACGGAAGAGGTCACGTCCACAGGCGGGCGAGTCGTCTACCGACCCGGTCGACGCTTCGATCTTCCTGAATCCACGCCTCTCGCGGGCTCGTATTCCCCCTGTGCCATCGTTCGCATCCCCAAAACCGGCGACCTGCTACTGGCCTGGAACCAGGTCTCGGGTGATGAGATCCGCGCCGGCTACCGTCGCGGACGGCTCTCCTCCGCCATCAGCAAGGACAACGGCAAGACCTGGGGGCACTTCCGGACGATCGATACCTCGGTCCTACCACCGGCCGGCCGCGTCGCCCCGGACCCCGAGCCGCGTATGGCCCGCGGACTCGATTACGTGGGGGACCTGCCCGCTGATTACGGTCGTGTCAGCTATCCGATGCTCAGCCCGGTTGACGATATCGTGTTCGTCTCGTGGGGAAGAAGCGTCGTCAACGCGCGTCCGGGCGACGTCACCGGCCGCCGTCTGCGCGCCATCCCGCTTGAGTGGTTTTACCAAGACGACCCGCCGCTTCCCTCGGGACCGAAGCTGATCATCAAGGTTCCTGGCCGCAGAGCGGGCACCCATACCGCATACGAAATCCCGTCCGACTTCTATCAAGGCCGCTTCTACTGCCACTCTCGCGACTTGGCTCGGCACCTGAAGAGCTCCGTCGGCCGTCTCAACCAGGACATGTACGGCCCACTTCACCAAATGATCACGACTCTCGGCTGGACGCCGCGCTACGACCGGAACCATCTTGACGATTCACAAGACCCGCGTCTTGTCGTGACAGTCGAAAGGGCGAAGTAAAGCTGGCACCACCCGCCGAGCCGCCACGGTCACGGAGTTCGACCACCGGAGCCTGACTTCGTGGAG
The DNA here is from genome assembly GCA_965238045.1 of Bryobacterales bacterium. Lineage (GTDB taxonomy): Bacteria > Acidobacteriota > Terriglobia > Bryobacterales > UBA6623 > CBDEGU01. The sequence goes on from CBDEGU010000012.1 coordinate 397,316, forward strand.
CAAAGAATCGTGCCCTGTCCTGGACGTTCGAGGGACAGTCACCCTAACTCCGCAGAAGTATCTATGATTCAGCACTTTACGTTTTCATCTAACCGAGGGACAGTCACCCTAACTCTCGCCGCACGAACGGCAGTGAGTCACAGAGCGCCACTCATCGATTCAGCAGGAGTACGAAAAGCCCGCCACCCCGAAGCGAAGGTTTTCCGTTCGGCCGCCGCTGCCGCCAACCGAGGCCCCGGCTCTCCCTGCCCGGGTCACGAGACCACAAATTAGCTAAGCGACGCCCTCACAACAACATCCACCGGCAAGCCGCCGCCAACCCCATCCCCCTGCGGTAAGCTGGATACGAAGGCCAGGATACGAAGGCCCAGCGCCAGAATGCGCCGATACGAAACATGCCACACGAACATGAATATACTGTGCCAGCCAGCCGTCCATCGTCGCCCCCCCCTGCGCCCAGCCAGCCAGCGACTCAGCGCAACCAGCAACCCAAGAACTACCAAACAGACCCAACCTCGCCGAGCTCCATCTAAATCAACAACTTGCCGGCCCGCAATCACCGCAGACCCGTAGCGTGGATCTCGGTTTTGAGATCCGCGGCTTTTCCTGCCCCCGCCACCGCCGCTCCCCCAAGAAACCCCACGTAACGAATTTCACCAAACAGGCATACCAAACGAACCCAATTCCCACCTCCAGCGACAACGCACTCGCCCCCGCCACCCGTCGCCCGCCACCGCCCGTCACCCAAAAAACCCACCCACCCAAATCCGCCAAACCGGCGTGACAAACAGACCCAATTTCAGTCGTTCACGAGATTTCCCGCCCGACAAATCAACAGCAGAACTCCGAGCCCCCCCCGGGGACTGTCACTCATCTTCGCGTCCCCACTCAATCAACAACGGTCAGCCGGCCATCGCGGCGAAAATGAGCTGACTGTACCCAGGGTCGCGGAACCCACCGCTGGAATCCCCCACTGAAATCCCCAGCACCGAACCCCAAATCCCCCGCCCCCCCTGTCACGAGATTTCTAGCCCGCCAAATCAACAACATACGCCAAAAACACCCCAAAACACTTGACACCGCATGCTAGCCTATACCCGTAACGACCGGAAAGGATAGATCACCGCGATCCCCCGACCGTTTCCTGGCCAGGACAGAAAGCTCGCTCAGTGGTTCACCGCCTCCTCGAATCATAGAGGAGAGGGTGACCGCAAAGGCGGGTCTTCGGACGGCTCTCGAAAGTGGACATCCGCCGCGAGGGGCTACGAGCGCGGTCGTGCACCATCGCCGCGCGGGATAACTGCGCGGCGTGACCGCGCCAGAGAACCCTTCACCCGGAACCGCCTGCAACTTCCGGCTGGGGCGGCTCGCCGGGATCACATAGTCGGAACGAGAGGCGTCTCTCACTTTTTTGAAACTTTTCTAAAAAAGAAGTACCGCGAAGAACGAAGCAAGCAACCTCAGCCAGCCACCCAACCCATCCGCCAAACGATGCACCGGCGCCAGGGGCGAGACACCGTCGAGCCCCTCAACCCGCCCGCGGCCACCAAATATCCGAAAAACCGGGCAAATCCGGACAAAACGCCCTCGCAAAACCACCGTCCCATCGCCCAAGAACCCTTCCCCGACCCAATCTCAGCCATCTCCCTCTTCAAAAAAAGCTAAGAAATTGCCAAAAACCGGGCATTACCGGACAAAATCTGGGTAAAAAAACAATCGCTAACCCGGCCCCCATCGCCGGATCGCTCGAATCGCCGCCACGAATCTTTTGCTGCTCGTCATACCTGGAGCATTTTCCAATCCAAGAATGATCCTGAAACGGGTCTGGGTGGGTAAGGGTGCAGGGGTGGGTAGCGATCTCCTTTCTAGGGGGCAGGGGCGAGGGGGCTGTGAGGGCGCAGGGGGACGCTCATCTGGAGCGTGCTCCAGGTCCGCGGCCACGTTTCTGTCCATGGGTTTGCTCTCACCCCGTGCCGCCGTTTCCCTCCGCGCGCAGCCGGGCCGCAGGGAGCCCGGAGGGCGAGCGAAGGTCCCGGCTGCGCGGTGCCCTCCTACCACCGCGAGCGGCTCGCGGCCAGCAGTTCTCTCTTGCGCCGCTGCATCCGCAGCGCACACTCGGTGTCGCTCATCCGGCCGGCTTGCTGCTCCAGAAAAGCAGCCGTGACGCCGGGCTTCAAGTAGCTTTCCCATTGATCGAGCGAAAGCAGCTTCTCGTAGGGCGTGCGGTAGTCTCCGAGCCGGTAGCGGCGCCGCCGCTTGCCCTTCCCGTCCACCTCCACGGTGGCGAATCCGCAAGGGCGATGGTAGTTCAAGTAGGGATTGAACTCGGCCATGTAGAAACGCTGAAACTCTTCGGCATGCTCGGCTCCGATCGGTTCGTGTCCGATGTGTTTGCGCACCACCGCCCCATTCTTGCCCTCGACCAACGCGTTGTCGGTTGTGCGATGCGCCCGCGACTTGGTGAACTCCCCCACCAGCAGTTTGTTCAACAATTTCTCGACCCGGTAATTGAGAAACTCCGAGCCGTTGTCGGAATGAAACCCCTCGATGCGGAAAGGGTACTGATGCAGCATGGCCTCTAAAACCGGGATCAAATGCGATTCCGAGATCGTCTGGCAGCAGCCCACCGTCTGCCACTGCGTCACCGCGTCGACGGCGTTGATATGGTGGAGCCCCCGGCGGGTGGAGGTGTCGCCCTGATGCACGGTATCGACCCGCAAGTAGCCCGGCCGGCCGCGATGGTCGGGCTTGCGGCGCTCGCCAATGCCCACGGCGCGGGCGCGGGTGCTGGTGTGATGGACGTGGTGCTGGCGATAGGCCGCCCCGCGCCGCAAGTTGTAGATGTGGGAGGAAGAAATCTCCGCCAGCCGCTGATAGGCCTCCTTGTGATAGACGTTGTATTCCCGCCACAGAATGCGCCGCACCGCCGGGCCCGAGAGCCCTTCGTGCGCCGCGTCGGCTGCTGCCAGCAAGGCGATGTCGCCGGGCGTGTAGCGGGCCGGAAAACGCCGCCGCCGCGGCTGTCTCAGCCGCACCGCGCCCTGCTGGCGATACTGCCCAATCAGGCGAGTGATCTGCGGCAGACTGCGTCCGCTCAGCCTGCTTAAATAGTGGCGCACGACCCCTTTGTCTTTCTTGGGCAACCCGAGATACTGCTGCCTGCCAAGGGTGCGCTCGACCAGATTGTAGATCTCGCCGCGGCCCGACAGAGTGAAAACCAGCTCTTCGCTGGCCGCTAGGAACTCCCGCATCTGCTCTAGCGTGAGACATTCGACTTTCTGCATGATGATGTGCATTCACCCGCAGTGTCCCTCCTCCCTCCTTGGTCGCTTTCAGGATCATCTTGTGTTGGAAATACTCCCCCCTTTCAGGATCATCTTGTATTGGACAACTCTTCCTTGTACTGGGAATGCTCGGTTTGCTTGAGATCGGTTTCCCCGTCGATGGCGGCGGCTAGCGGGTCGAGGTTTTCTGGGTCGCCCCAGAGCAGCGTCCGCGCAGTGACGTCACCGGCGAACCAAAGCGGGTTGAAATAGGCAAGCGTTTGTTTCACTCGTTCCCGCTTGCCCGGGTACATCCGCAGATAATCTTCCAACTCTTCGGACGTATTGTCGGCCGCGCCAAAGAAGCTGCCCGGCCTGGCGACGACGTGCGTTATTTCCGGCCGCAGCGCCGCTGTAAGAATCGGCATGCTATTCGGCTTAATCACGGCCACGCGGTTCGGATCGACCTCGGGCCGCGCGAGCACATAGTCGGCGGCCCGCACCCAGTCGGCTGTAATGCCGCGAAAGATGTAAGAGTCTGGCGAGTCGATGCCTTCGGTCATCAGGCCGGGGAACTCGGCCGCGAACGGTTTATCGGCGTGCCTCATACCTCTGGCGGCGGTGGAGAAGACGACGAAGCGGCCTCGTTTTTCGTTGGCCTCGCCTTGGAAGAGCGCCTCGACCGAGCTGCGATAGCCTGGTCCGCTGAGCATGGCCGGAAAGGGTCCCTCGCCGTGGGGAATGCTCAAATAGCCGAACAGCCGGTAGGGGCCGATGCTGGTGAAGCGCACCGCATAGCAATCGCAGAAATCGGTGGAGCGCAGCGGGACGGGTTCGATCTCGGCGGCGATAGCGGTGGCTTCGAGTTCCCGGCGGACCTTCCCCCAGTACTGGTCGAAATCCTTCGGCCGGGCAGTGCAAGACATGAACTGTGTGGTCACGGATTCAGATGCTGTTTTAGAAAGTCGTCGAGAATCGGGCGATGATATCTGCCGCCGGCATCGTGCCCGTGGCCGTCATAGGGATAGATGTGTTTGTCCTCGGACCCAAGCGCCTCAAAGACGGCATAGGCGGTTTCGGCCGGGCAGACATTATCTTGCAAGCCGAAATGAACCATGATGGGGCACTTCACTTTTGGCGCGAAGTTGATGCCGTCGAAGTAGGCCAGGGTTTGTTCTACCGCCACTCGCCGTTCGGGATACAGCCGCAGGTAGTCGCTGATCTCCTGATAGGGATACGTGCTGGTCAGCGCGATCGAGTCCATGAAGCCGCAGAGAAACGGAGCCCCGGCGGCGGCCACGCGAACCTCCGGACGCAAGGCGGCGGTGGTGATCGATAGCCCTCCGCCCTGACTGCCTCCGGCCACGGCGATCCTCTCTGGATCAATCTCGTCGCGCGAGAGCAGAAAATCAATCACCCGCGAGACGTCGATGTAGAGCCCGCGATAGGAGTAGGTGTCGCGGTCGTGGATATTGTGCGTGAGCAGCCCCGGGAAACCAGGATTGAACTGGTGGTGGCTGCGAAGCTTTCCCCGCGTGATCACGCCGAGGGCCGCGTAGCCCGTGCGCGCGGTCGCTCGCGGAATGCCGGGGTCACTAATATAGCCGGGCATGTGCGCTATGGCGGCAAGTTTCCCGGATCGCTGGCGAGGCAAACAATACCAGCCCGCGATGCGCACGCCGTCGAGACTATCGTAGTGGACGAGGTAGACATCGACTTCCGGCGATGAGCGAAGTGGAAGCCGCTCCATCGTTGCGTTCAGCGGAATTCCGGCCGCTTCTTCGAGCACCTCTTCCCAGAAGGCGTCGAAGTCGGCGGGCCGCCTTACCATCGTGCGGTACTCCTCGGGCGTGCGGAACTGCTCGGGAGCCTGTCTGCGTGGTGCTTCCATCCTGGCGTACAAATTTCAGAAGACCGCAAACGGCGGACCGTCCTTCCATCATGCGCGACGGCCTTGCGAGGACCGCCGTCCCGGAGTGGCTTTCCCCCGCGGCTGTGCGGGGCCGCTTGCCAGAGCGGTCACCGGAGATTGTACCGTGCCCGAGTCGATCCGCGACCGCGCGCCGGATCGCAGTTTCGCCATGGTTCTCGCGCGAGAAGTCCAGGGAGTTTCCCCGCCTTGGCTAGATCGTCTGTCTAGGGTATCGTAAGTAGAGCCTTCGCCGTCCCCGTTAGTCGCACGAAGAATTCGAAGCGCTATCGTTGTGTCAGAGACACCGAGCCCGTGTCGATAGCGAGCCACTGTAGCCGCCGGCCGCGGCAGCTTTCCACAGAACCGCTGGAGAGATCACCGCTGGAGAGATAACGGACGAGACGCGGACCGGGAGGCCGGAGGGCCGAGTTCCTGGCTAGTAATTCATCAGATGGGTATTTACTTGACTCAGGTGACCCCAAGATGTAGGATCTTGGGCGATGGAAGATTATCCCCGGAATTTGGCCGAGTTCGAGGCGCGTTTCGCTAGCGAGCAGGCCTGTCGGGAGTATCTGTGTCAACTCCGCTGGCCGGAGGGTTTTCGTTGTCCGCGATGCGGGCATGACAAAACCTGGGCGGTGCGCACGGTGCTGCTGCAGTGTGCAAGCTGCGGGCATCAAGCTTCGGCGACAGCAGGCACAATCTTTCAAGACACCCGCAAGCCGCTCCAGAGTTGGTTTCGAGCAATGTGGTGGCTCACCAGCCAGAAGAACGGGGCGAGTGCATTGGGATTGCAGCGGGTGTTGGGCCTGGGCAGCTACAAGACGGCCTGGACTTGGTTGCACAAGCTTCGGCGCGCTATGGTGCGGCCCGGACGTGATCGCCTCAGCGGGCGCGTTGAGGTTGACGAGACTTACTTAGGAGCCCTGGAGGAGGGCGTGCGGGGCCGCCAAACCGACGCGAAAGCGCTGATTGTAGTAGCGGCCGAGGAAGATGGCGCCGGCATCGGACGAGTTCGGATGCGCACGATTCCGAACGCCTCTGGGGACAGCTTGATGGCCTTCGTCGGCGAGTCGGTCGAACCCGGCAGCGTGGTCCACACGGACGGCTGGCTGGGATACGAGCCACTCGAAAGCGACGGCTATCGCCACGAGGTGAGCTACCTGGACGGGCAACCGGCACGAGCCTCTCAACTGCTCCCCCGCGTGCATCGCGTGGTGTCGTTACTGAAGCGTTGGATACTGGGTACGCATCAAGGAGCCGTCAGCCACGAGCATCTCGACTACTACCTCGACGAATTCACCTTCCGCTTCAACCGCCGCAAGTCCAGAAGCCGAGGCAAGCTCTTCTACCGCCTGGTTCAGCAGGCCGTCGCCGTCCAACCGGCGCCCTACAAGTCGCTGGTCGGAGGCACCGCAACACGCGCTACGGACAACCACAACATGTAGGGGCCATTTCAAAATACCTGAGTCAAGTGAATACCCATCATTCATCATTACGACCCTATCGCCAGCGGGACGATGCTTGGCCGAAACGTCTAGGGAACACGCATTGAGCAGGATGACAGACACCGCCAAGACAATCGCCGGCACGCCGATGCGAAGAAAGGTTCTCTGGACCCTGCTGGCGAACATGCTCGTTCTGGCAGTCATCTGGGGCGGACTTGAATTTGCGTGCTGGTCGGTGGCCGTGCGGCCTTTTGACTCATTTCTTCCATCCTGGCAATTCAACCACGTTCGCAAACCCAACGCAACGATCGGCCCGCGCAAGTTTTTCTCCTCCAACGGAAAGATGATCCGCTATTTCAACGAGAGCGACCGCTGGCACTTTAACAATCAGGGATGGCTTGGCGAAGAGGATGTCTCGCCGTACAAGGAACCGGGCGTCTACCGGATTTTCTACCTCGGGGATTCGTTCGTCGAGGGACACACCGTGCCTGAATACACACTGCCCCGTCTGGTCAGAGAGAAATTGGCGGCGCGGTCCGGCGCGGCGGGCGTCAAGCTTGAGCTGATCAACGCCGCTACGTCGAGTTATTCTCCCACGCTCCACTATCTGCTGCTGCGATACAAGATCCTCGACCTTGCGCCCGACATGGTGGTCATCAACATCGACATGACGGATGATTTCGATGAGTGGAAATACCGGGCGCGCCTCATCGTCGACGATGACGGAAATCCGGAAGCAGTGCCATTTCGGGACGTGGTCATGGCGGGCTATGTGTATACGGAGTTCGGAGCGGTGCGGGCATCGTTCTGGACGCGGGTGATGCTATTTCTCCATACGCGCTCTTATGTCTTCAACGTGCTCCAACACCTGATGGCGGATTGGGAGCATCCAGCCGGTCAGGTGTCGCCTTCGGAGCAGACCGATTTGTTGTACCGCAGGTGGGCTTGGTGTGAAAAGGAGTGGGACAGCACAACAGCCGAAAACGTGGAGCGGATGTTTGACGTGCTAAGGAAAGTCGCCAAACTTTGCCAGGAGAACCATGTCAAGCTGGCTCTTGCTTCGGTCGCTCACTACACCCAATTTCATGGTGACAAGCAGGGGAAGGAGCCGCCTTCGCACAGCTCGCGGCCTCACGAGGCTCTCGAACAATTGGCGGAAGAACTCTCGGTCCCCTTCCTGAATGCCCACCAAGCTCTGAGTCCCGCGGTGTCCGGCACGCCCGTGGACCGGTACTACTATCCCGACGACATTCACTTCAACGAGCAGGGGAATAGGCTGTGGGCCGAGGCGCATGTGAAATTTCTCCTGGAACCAGGCCATGAGTTGCTGCCGCGAGAGTTTTACCAAGAGGTCAGGCCACCGGCAGAGCCAACCAGGAGTATCGAATGAATTTGGGCAGCCCCCTGCATGTGGAACACCGGCGCGCGGCGCTTTTCCTGCTCGCTCTCCTTCTGACGGCATCAGCGATTCACGCCGAGAGCTGGTCGCGCTTCCGCGGCCCAAATGGTTCTGGCGTTGCCAGCGGCACGGGGTATCCGGCCGAGTTCGGTCCGGACAAGAATCTTCTCTGGAAATCGGCAGTCGCTCCAGGCAAGTCGTCCCCGATTCTCACCGCCCGGCATGTCTTCCTCACGGCCTTCGCCGGCGAGAAGCTGCTCACGCAATGCTTCGACCGCGGGACCGGAAAGCTGCTATGGGAGAGGTCCGTCGGCCGGGAGCGGAAAGCCAACACCCACCGGCTCAATGAGCCTGCGGCTATCACCCCGGTCACTGATGGCAGCAATGTCTACGTCTTTTTCGAGGACTGGGGGCTGCTCTCCTACGACGATGCGGGCGAGCTTCGCTGGAAGACTCCGCTCGGACCGTTTACCAACGCCCAGGGCCTGGGTATCTCGCCGATTCTGGCCGATGGCTTGCTCGTCCTGCAAGTCGATCAGTTGGCCGGGTCCTACATCGCGGCGTTCGATCCCAGCAATGGCGAAACCGTCTGGAAAACGGAGCGCGAGGAACGCGACGCCTGGTCCACGCCGGTGGTCTATCGCTCGGACGGCGGCTCTGCCCAGATCTTGACTGTCGGCGACCGGCGCATGGGCGTGCACGATCTCAAGAGCGGCAAACGCACATTTACGTTGCCCGCCCTGGCCGGGGCGATCGTGGCTAGTCCGGTTCTAGATGGGAACACGCTCTACGCCTTCGGTTACAGCTTCGGCCGTCCTCTGCCGTTTGACGCCCGGCTCGCGAAACTCGACAAGAATGGCGACGGCGTTCTCGGTATCGGTGAATACGAGGACAACGCCTGGCTCACGGGCATGGCGAGGTTTTCCGGCAACCAAGACGGCGTGCTCAACCGCGCTGAGTGGGATGATGTCGTGCGCCGCTTAGACGGCCCCTCGCGCCTGGTGGCGATGCGCCTCGATCCGGGCGCGGAAGGCGGCGTGCTTCGAGCGAGCGAGATTTGGAAATACGAGAAGAGTTTCGTGGGCGTGATCCCCTCGCCGCTGCTCTATGACGGCGTTCTCTACTTCGTCAAGAACGGCGGCATCCTCACCGCCATGGATGCGGCAACGGGGAAAATGCTCAAGCAAGGCCGCCTGAAGGATGCCATCGATCCGTATTCAGCTTCGCCAGTAGCCGCCGACGGCAAGATCTACTTCGCCAGCGAAACCGGCAAGCTCTCGGTCGTCGCCCCGGGCGCTGCTTGGGAAGTGATCGCGGTCAATGACCTGAACGAGGAGATCTACGCCACCCCGGCGCTGTCGGATGGCAAGATCTTCGTGCGCACAATGGGCGGGCTCTACTGTTTCGGCAAGTGACGCGGGAGGCCGCCACAGCCTTCATTGCAGCCGGGCCAGCACCGTTCGTATACTCGTTGCAAGAGGAAGCCCGCGATGGAAATTCCCAGAAACACGAGTGAGCACCAACCCGCGCGCCGGGCCTTCCTGCAGACAGCCGGCGCGGCGTTCACCACTTCGCTTTTCACCGGAGAGGTGAAGGGCGCCAATGACCGCATCACCGGCGGATTTATCGGCACTGGCATGATGGGCTCGGAGAATCTGCGCGTCGCGCTCGATCACGGCGCCGAGGTCAAAGCCGTGTGCGATGTCTACCAGCCGCACCGGGAACGAGTCGGCGCGATCGTCGCCAAGACGGGGCGGAAGGCCGCCGAGGTGAATGATTTCCGCGAGGTTCTCGCCGACAAGTCGATTGATTTCGTTTGTATCTCGACGCCGGACCATTGGCACCCCTATATGTCGGTCGAGGCCTGCAAGGCGGGCAAGGACGTTTACGTTGAAAAGCCCGTCTGTGTGGCGATCGGCGAAGGTCTGAAAATGATCGAGGCCGCGCGCAAATACGATCGCGTGGTGCAGGGCGGCACCTGGTAGCGCTCGGGCGAGCACTTCCAGAAGGCCTGTGACCTTGTTCGCGGCGGAGAACTGGGAAGGGTGACGTTCGCCCGGACCTGGATCTATACCAATCAGCCCAGCAAGGGGATCGGCAATCCGCCCGACGGCGACCCGCCCGCCGGCCTTGACTGGGAACTGTGGCTCGGACCGGCCGCCAAGCGCGCCTTCAATCCTAACCGCTTCGCTGTCGGCAGAGGCGGGGCCTCCAGCTTCCGCTGGTTCTGGGACTATGCCGGCGGCGAGATCACCGATTCCGGCGTCCACATGGTCGACATTCTGCAGATGGCCTTTGACGAGGCGATGCCCAAAGCCGTCACCGCGCTGGGGGCCAAGTCTTGGTTTGAAGACAATCGCGAAACTCCCGATACCCTGCAGGTTACTTATGAATACCCGGGGCTTATCGGATCTTGGGAGCACCGCTCCAACAACGCCGGCATGGCAAGCTCCCACAGCATGGGCGTGACCTTTCATGGCTCTCGCGGAACGCTCTATGTGGACCGCCACGGATACAAAGTGACTCCCGAAAAAGGCTCGTCGCTCGAGGCCAGCGAGATGCGCCGGCTCAGCGACCCGCATCCGCTGCACTGGGTGAATTTTCTGGATTGCGTGAAAACCCGGCAGCGGCCCAACAGCGATATCGAGAACTGCTTCCGCTCCTCGGCGACCTGTCTGCTCGGCAATGTGGCCTACCGCAACCGCCAGCGCCTTGATTGGGACGACCAGGCCAAGACCGTACTGCAACCCGGCGCCAAGAAGGACCTGGACCGAGACTATCGCGGACCCTGGAAACTGGAAGTATGAGCAGACAGCAGCCCGGATTCCCAAGCCTGGCCGGAGGAGGCGAATGATCTCACGGCGAACATTTCTAGGCGCGGCATGCGCGGCGCTGCCAGCCGCCGGTCAGGGGGAACGCAGGGCGCGTTCCAGCAATAAGCCAAGTTTCGGCCTGCAGGTCTACAGTCTGCGCTACCAAGCCCGCAAGGACCTGCCAGCGACGCTCGCTCTGATCCGGGAACTGGGATTCGAAGAGGTCGAGGTCGGGGGGGCGTCCGGGCGAACCGCGGCCGAGTATCGCCGCTTGCTCGACGACGCGGGCCTTCAGGCTACGTCGATGATGGCGAGTTACGGCCAACTCGACAAGCAAGTTCAGTCGGCGGCCGACGATGCCAAACAGTTGGGAGCCGGCTATGTTGTCTGCTCCACGATTCCCCATAAGCGGTATCTGAACGACGAGGAATGCCGGCGGGCCGCCGATTTCCTGAATAAGCGCGGCGAGGCTTTGGCCGGCGCGGGGCTGCGCTGCTGCTATCACATCCATGGCACCGAGTTCGGCAAGTCCTCCGACGGTACGGTCTTCGATACCTTGATGAAGCTCACCGACCCGAAGTTCGTCAACTACGAAATGGATATTTTCTGGGTCGTCTACGGCGGCCAAGACCCGGTCAAATTGCTGCATCGCTACCCCGGCCGCTTCCCGCTCACGCATGTGAAAGATATCCGCTCGGGCACCGTTCTCGGGGGTTTGCCGCGCGATGTGCGCGAGGATGACAGCGTGCCGCTGGGCACCGGACTGGTCGATGTCGAAGCTGCACTGCGAGCCGCTCAAGAGACCGGCGTCAAGCATCACTACATCGAAGAAGAAGCCGTCGACGCCGTCCCGCAAATCCGGCAGAGCCTGCGCTATCTTGACGGCCTTCCCTGGTAGCGGTGGAAGGGGCACTGGATACGATCGTGATGGTTAGAATTGTTGCGGCTCGGATTGTCACAGCTCGGGGGGAGGGAGTATGAACCAGCTCATCTTGGGAACATTGTTGTGCGTGCTGAGCGCCAGCGCCGCCACCAAGCTCGATATCTATTGGATCGATGTCGAAGGCGGCGCCTCGACGCTGATCGTCACCGCCGCTGGAGAAACGGTTTTGATGGACGCCGGTTACGCCGGGTTCGATGACCGCGACGCGAAACGCATCCACAAGGTTCTTACCGAAGAGGCGGGCGTCACGAAAATCGACTACTTCATCACGTCGCATTTTCATGGCGACCATGCCGGCGGGATTCCGGCGCTGGCCCGCCGGGTGCCGATCGGCCAATTTCTCGATCACGGCGACAGCGTGGACCAGCAGAGCAAAGTTTGGCAAGCCTACCTTGCGACCGCCGGAGACAAGCGCCGTGTCGTGAAGCCCGGCGACACCATCTCGCTCACGGGCGCGGAACTGCTGATCGTGGCCGCGCACAGTCGCTCTCTGCCGGAGCCCTTGCCCGGAGGGGGTAAGAACCCGCTCTGCGGCGACTTCAGCGCGCATCCGCCGGACACGGGCGAGAACGGCAAGAGCACCGGCTACCTGCTGCGCTCCGGGGAATTCGAGTTTCTGAACCTCGGCGATCTGTCGTGGAACTACCAGGCCGAATTGGCATGTCCGGTCAACCTGCTCGGTGAAGTGGATCTGTTTCAGGTGACCCATCACGGCGTTCGCGACGACGTCGTGCCGCAGCGAATGTGGTCGGTCAAGCCCACTGTCGCGGTGATGAATAACGGACCTCGCAAGGGTGCCGGCCCGGTTGCCGTCGAGACCGTCATGCAGTCGCCCGGCCTTCAGGACCTCTGGCAGCTTCATCGTGCGGTGGAAAACGACGCCGAGCACAACACGGCCGAGGCGCTTACCGCCAACTTGACGCCCACCGAAGGCTGCGCGGGCCACTGGATTCATGCCTCGCTGAGCGATGACGGCTCGTATACGCTGACCAATAGCCGTACGGGCCACTCGCGCACCTACAGAATCAAGTAGCAACGAATCGAAATAGCCACGAATCAAAGTGACGGCGCGGCAGTCCGAGCCAAGCCGGTGAGAGCTCGCCTCGGACCTCGAAGGTGTCTCTACTTGCGCGTGCAAGCGTTGAGGGCGCCGGCCGGGTCGACCGCACTGCCACCCTCTTCGATGTGCAGAATCCGCCCGTCTTTGCCAATCACGAAAGTGGTGCGTGAGGCGATGCCGCGGCCTTCGATGAGAACTCCGTAGTCTTTCGAGGCTTTCCTGTCGGAGAAGTCGCTCAGCAGGGGGTAGCTGACGCCGAGTTCTCCGGCCCAATGCCTAAGCGTCGGGAGATTGTCCGTGCTGACCAGCACCACCTTGGCGCCGGCCGTTTCAAACTTTGCGATACCAGCCTGGTACGCTTTGACTTCGCGTGTTCAGCCACCGGTGAACGCGGCCGGGAAAAATCCAACGACGAGAATCTGTTTTCCCAGAAAATCCGAGAGAGCGACCTTCCCGCCGGTCGTCGCCGACAGCGAGAACTCCGGCGCCTTGTCTCTTACTTTGAGATGGGTTGCCCCGAACGCCCCCGTCATCGCGACGGAGAGCAACAACACTGCGAATTTTTTCATCAAGCCTCCCGACCGGTGGCCAAGCTTGCCAGCTTCCGTTGGTGTAATTGTACCCGTCCGGCGGGGAGAACACAATCGTCCCGGTACATCATGTCAAGGGGCGATAGAAATGTCCTCTCTCATGGGGACATGATCACTGGGCTTCAACAGCCGGGACCCCAATCCTGTAACCAATGGAGGCACGCAGCGTCTATCATCTAGATAGCGTTCCGCGTTGGGACGCCGCGCTTTGGGACGAGGGACACCTCATGCTCCGGAGTCCGGCTCGCGCGGGCAGCGAGACATCATCATGCGCGCGCGACCGGGCCGCTAATGGAGTAAGCTGATGCCACGAACGATGACACGACCGATTTTCTTCCTCATGCTCGCGGCGCTGACCGCGGCGACCGTGACTCTCTGCGCGGCTGACTTCTGGGAGACGAAGGACTACGCCCAGTGGACTAAGAAAGAGAGCAAGAAACTGCTGACGAACTCGCCCTGGGCTCGCCAAGTCAGTCTCTCCATGGGAGGAGGAGGCGGCAGGGGCGGATTTGGGGGCGGCGGTGGTGCCGGTGGCAGGGGCGGCGGTGGCGGCAGGGGCGGCGGTGGCGGTGGCGGAACGGGACTTCCTGGCGGCGGTGGCGGCGGAACGGGACTTCCTGGCGGCGGTGGCGGCGCAACGGGAGGTCCTGGCGGCGGTGGCGGTGGCGGCGGAGGGATGGCGCCTGCGCGGACACTGCTCATTATCCGATGGGTCAGTTCTCTACCCGTGAAACAGGCGATGATGCGGCAGCGTTTCGGCGACGAGGCGGCGACGGCGAAAGAGAGTTTGGACTTTCTCGACCGCGCCGAGCCCAATTACATCCTTTCGGTCAGCGGCGTTCCGGCACGGATGGCGCGGATGACGCAGCGCGACCCGGACCGTTTCACCCAAGGCGTTCAACTCAAGCGAAAGAAGAAAGAGCCGATCGTCGCCGAGAGCATGGAAGTACGCGGCGACGAGAAGGGAGTGGAGTTTTTCTTCACTTTCCCCCGGACCGACGAGATTACGCTTGAGGACAAGGACGTTGAGTTCGAAATGCAGCTCGGCCGTTCGAAGACGAAGAGGAAGTTCAAGCTCAAGAACATGCTCTACAAGGGCGAGCTTTCTCTCTAAGCGGACCCGGGGCCAGGCGCCTTCGAGCAATAAACGTTGGAACAGCCTCCTATGAAGGCCTTTCGTTGAGCGGGCCCGCGACCCGCCGATCGGAGGGATCGTCCCCAATCTCACTCCCCTGCGCTGGCTAGCTCCGATTTCCGATCCCGGCATGCGGAGCGGCGTCACGGGTTTTGCGGCGGCCCCCCAGGAATCCGCCGGCGTCAAAACCAGTACACTAGGCAGCAGGAAGCTTGCGGGAGAACCCCATGAACGTAAACCGAAGGAACTTTCTGGCGGCCGGACTCAGCGCCGCCGCGGCCGCCGCGCAATCAGGGTGCGGTGGCCCGGACGACCAAAACACGACGGATGCCTCCGCGCCGGGGGGACCTATCGACTGGGCCAAGGTGCGGCAGGCTTTTCCGCGTGCGCTCAACGAGACCTACTTCAACTCCGGCGCCCAGCATCCGGTCGGAGTACACACGGCGCGAGGCATTCAGCGCTATGTCGATTTCATGTCGAAGGGCCCGGGCGAGGGACGCGAGGATTTTTGGGAAACCGGCCTGCGCGAGATCAAGCCCATGTTCGCGAAACTCATCAACGCGGACATCTCCGAGATCGCCTTCTGCGCCGGTACGACGATCGGCGAGAACCTGATCGCCAGTGGCATGGATCTCGGCGGCGGCAATGTGGTTACCAACGACCTGCACTACAGCGCCTCGCTGGCCCACTACCTGACGCGAAAAGAAAAGTTCGGCCTGGATGTTCGCATCGTCAAGCACCGCGACTGGCAAATCGATTTCGCCGACATGGAACGAGCCGTGGACGCGAAGACCAAACTGATCTCGGTCTCGCTGGTTTCCTCGGTCAATGGCCATCTCGAGGATGTCAAGAAGCTCAGCGACTTGGCGCACGCGCACGGCGCCTATCTGTTTGCCGACATCATTCAGGGCTGCGGCGCGACTCCGATCGACGTCAAGGCGATGGGCATCGACTTCGCCTCGTGCGGCATGTACAAATGGCTCCAAGGCGAACACGGCTTCGGCTTTCTCTTCGTGCGGGAGGATCTGCAAGGCTCGGTCGTCCAGGGGACGCAGTACACCGGCCACCCGGAATTCAACTACGCGCCGTGGGCAGAGTCCCCCGATGCGGCCAAGCCCGAATATATTCACCACACCCGGGAAGGCATCGGCGCATTCGAATGCAGCACGCCCGCCGTCATCAACTTCGCCGGGCTCCACGCCTCGCTCAAGTACATCGACTGGCTCGGCGTTGCGAATATCCGCTCCCATGCGCGGGCGCTCACCGAGCGGTTGCGCAAGGAGCTGACTCCGCTCGGCTACACACCCATTACTCCGGAAGGGACCGAGAGCGCGATCATGACGTTTCTGTGCAAGGATGCCGACGAAGTGCGCGCAAAGATTCGCCGGGCGAAAGAGGACGGCCGGGCGAATATCTCGATCACCGGGCCGAATTCGGCCCTGACGGTCGGGCGCTTCGGCAACCATGTCCGGTTCTCCGTCTCGGTCTTCAATAACGGCGAAGATGTGGACCGCGTGGTGGAGGTTTTGTCATAGACGGCGCCGAGTAGATCATTTCCGCCGGCGCGTCTAGACTAGAGGAGCAGTCGAACTGTTTCGACCAGGAGGCACAGCATGATCCATCGGCGTCAATTCCTCGGCACCTTCGGCGCGGCCACGGCCGCGGCCCTCACACAACCGGCCCGCGCCGCCTCGGGCGATGCGCCGCCGAACCTCTCTGATTTCCCCTCTTTGCGGGCGAATTACCCGCGAGCGGTCGAACAGGTTTACCTCGACTCGGCTTCCCACTGTCCGCTGAGCCGGCACACGCGGGCCGGGATCGACCGCTATCACGACTTCCACATGTATGGTCCGGGAGAAGGACGGGGCGAATACGCGTCGATGGCGGTGCGCGAAGCCAGGAACATGTTCGCCCGGCTCATCAACGCCAAGCCGTCCGAGATAGCGTTCGTGCAGAATACCAAGGCGGGCGAAGCCGTCGTCATCCAGGGGCTCGATATCGGCGAGTCGGGCGGCAACATCGCGACGAACGATCTGCACTATGCCGGTTCGCTTCACAACTATGTCGGGCTGAAGAAGAACGGTCTCGACGTGCGAATCGCCAAGGCACGCGACTGGGTGATCGACCCCGCCGATATGGAAGCAATCATCGATAAGAAGACCAAACTCGTGGCGATCACGCTGCTTTCGAACGTCAATGGTCATATTGAAGACGCCAAGACCATCTGCGAAATCGCCCACGCCAACGGAGCCCATGTTTACGCCGACATCATTCAAGCCGCCGGCGCGATCCCGATGGACGTAAAAGCCCTGGGGCTGGACTTCGCGGCTTGCTCGAACTACAAGTGGCTGCAGGGGGTGCGGGGCGCGGGCTATCTATACGTGAGAGAAGAACTCCAAGGATCTCTCGTCAAGGACCGCCAGTATCCCGGCTACGTGCCGTTCAATTATCCGCCCTGGGTCGAGACCCCGGATGCGAGTCTTGAGGAGTTCCCTTACAAGGCGCCGCGAGACGCCACGCGCTATCAAGCCGGGAACGTCAACTACGCGGCCTATGCCGGTCAGTACGAGTCGTTCAAGGTCATGAAAGGGCTCGGCATGGGAAAGATTCTGGCCCACTCGATGGACCTGGTCAACCGCATTCGCAAGGAGTTGCCCGAGAAGATGTACCGCTGCATCACGCCGCCGGGGACCCGGGGGCCGGTGATCGTCTTCATGCCGAAAGACTACGAAGACGCCGGCAAGCGAGTAAAGAAGGCTAATATCCGGATTACGCTGACCGGAAACCGCATGCGAATCTCGCCGTCGGTGTACAACAATCAACAGGATGTGGACCGCTTGCTGGAAGCGCTGAGCTAGCAGCCCGCGGCCGGAGCAGACCGGCGGAACGGAGGCACCATGAACATTCATCGACGACAATTTCTGGCTGGCGGCTTGGCCGCTTCCGCCGCGGCGCCCTTTGGTTGCGGCGGGCCATCGGGCGGCGAAACCGAGACCCGGCGGCCGGCGCGAGATCTCTCTACCGCAACGCAGGATTTCCCGGCCAGCGGCGCGGGCGTTTACATGAACAACGCGTCCCAGCACCCGGTGAGCATGCAGTCCGCTCAAGCGATCCAAGCCTATGCCCGCTATCTGGCCCACGATCTCACCCGCTCGGGATGGAGCGCCGCGTCCGAGCAGGCCCGTGCCTTCGCCGGAGCCTACCGCCGCGAGAGCAAGCAGCTATTCGGCAAGCTCATCAACGCCAAAGCATCGGAGATCGCCTACTGCCAAAGCACCACGGTCGGCGAAAACATCGTCTTCAACGGAATGGACATTCAGGCGTCGGGTGGCAACGTGGTCACCAACGACCTGCACTACTCAAGCTGTCTCTACAACTACAAGATGCGGCAGAAGAGCGGCCTTGATGTTCGCATCGTCAAGCATCGCAACTGGCAACTCGATCCGGAAGACTTCAAGAAGGTTGTGGATGACAAGACGAAGCTGGTCGCCCTGACGCTGATCTCGAACGTCAACGGTTATCTGGCACCTGTAAAGGAAATCAGCGAGATCGCCCACTCCCGGGGAGCGCACGTCTACGCCGACATCATTCAGGCCGTCGGCGCCGTCCCGGTCGACGTAAAGGAGATGGGGATCGACTTCGCGGCCGCCTCGACCTACAAGTGGCTCATGGGCCTGCGCGGGCACGCTTATCTCTACGTCCGAGAGGAGTTACAAGGCAGCGTCGTCAAGCCGACGCAGTTCGGCGGCGGCGTGGGCTTCAACTACGCGCCTTGGGTTTCCGAACCCGACCCGGCCAAGGAAGAGATCATTTTCCGGCCCAAGACCGGCGCCTCGCAATACGAAGTCGGCAACTCATCGAGTGTCGCCTGCGTCTGCCAGCACGACGCATTGCAGTATATTCATCGCGTTGGCGTCGACAAGATCCAAGCCCACGCCAAGACGCTGACCGACCGGCTCTACAAGGAACTGCCAGCCAGGGGATATCCTTCCATCACGCCCGAGGGCAATCGCAGCCCGATTATTACCTTCCAACTCAAGGATTCGAAAGACACGGAAGAGCGGCTGCGCAAGGCCGGCATCGAAGTAACCTTGCGGTTCGGAAATCAGATGCGGGTGTCTGTTTCTGTCTACAACACCGAAGAAGATGTCGAGCGCCTGATCCGGGCGCTTTCCTAGTCCGGCCCCGGGGGGACGCGCTATTGGGTGGCGCCCGGCGCTTTGCCGTTCTTATAGTCGTCGTAGAGTCCGGCCACGCCGGCCTCTACGACATCGCCGGCATGCACCACGACGCGGTAGCGGAAGCGCAGCGACTGGCCTGGCTTGAGCGTGATGCTTCCGTCCCGTTTGTCGTCCCGGTAGAAATGATGTTCGCCGAAGACGTTGGCCGCAAAGAGCCCATAGCTCCGGACATGCCAGTAGGTGGGATGCTTCGGGTTACCGGGATGGTCCATGATCGTAACGCCGAGTTTCATGCCGCCGATCCGGCCGCTGTAATCGAGCCAGGGGGAGCGCTTGCCCCAGGTGTCTTCCTCTCCCGTTTTACCGCTGGCGGAGGTGATCACGCCGGTGCGCTCGATGCCGGTTCCGCGGCGGTGAGGCTCCTCGAGCTGCGTGGCCAGCCGAATCGCGAAGGTTCCTTCCTTGGTGTCGCCGAAATGCACGGGCTTGGGACCGGCCGTGAGCGTGAAATCGAAATCGATCACGCGATTGCCGTCCCCGACCCCAGCACCGGCGTAGAACTTCATCACGCGGTCTTCCGAGAGCACCGGCTTGCCATCGGGCGTCTTCCAGGCGAAGCGGGCTTCGATGGTGTCGCCGGAGGAGCGGATCTCTTCCACGGTGATCACGCCCTTGTTGGGCACCTCTTGCGAGGGCTCGTTCGCCCAGAAGTCGAGACCGTTGACTTCTCCATGCGTAAACCAGAGCCCGCGATGGTGGGGATGGTCTCGCCGCTCGCCCTCGACATCGGCCATCGGATAGCCTCGCGTGACGATCGTGCCATCAGCCGCCCGAATCGGGTGCAGGTAGGGTTTGGGCGCGGCAGCTCCGTAGTAGAACGCGGTGAAGGGACTTCCGCCGATCGAGACGCCGATCTTCTCCGGGCCGGTGAGAAACTTCACTTGAGCCGGAAGCGCGCAGGCCAGCAGCAGGGCGAGAGTCAGAACTTGGTTACGGATTCGCAGAGCCAGGATTCGCATGGTCGGAGTGGGGCGCCTTTCGTCCGAACCCGAAAGATCTAGTCCAGACGGTTGTTTGAGCGAGATCTCGCGGACATGTTTGCCGCGGTCCCGGAGAGGGAACGTTATGGTTTCTTCTCTTGATTCCGAGAAGAGAGCCTCGTTTCCAAATCGGACAGCTTAGAGCGCAGCTTTTCGATTTCCTTGGGATCCTGGTCGGCCACGGCGCTGGTTTTCCATTCTTCGAGAGCACGCCGCCAGTGCTCGCCCGCCTGAGAGATCTTGCCTTGCTTGAAGTAGACATCGCCCAGGTGCGTATGGACGACCGGATCACGCTTGACTTTCTCCGCCGACCGTTCCAGGTAGCGCGCGGCGAGTTCAAGTTTCTCCTGCCGGTAGTAGAGCCATCCGAGACTGTCGAGATAGGCGCCGTTGTCCGGGTCGAAATCAAGGGCTTTCTGAATCATGTCGTGCGCCTCGTCGAGTTTGTGACCGAGGTCGGCGAGCATGTATCCCAGATAATTGAGCGCCGGGGCATGGTCGGCATCCAATGCGATGAGTTCGCGAAACTTCCTTTCCGCCTGATCGTAGCGTTTGGCGCGTTCCAGGACTGAGCCGAGCGTGAAGAGCACGCCGAGATTCTCGCTGCGGCTCTCGCTGTGTTCCGCGGCGTCCTCGGCAGCCTTGACGGCCAGATCATACTGCCGGCCCTTCTGGTAGACCTGCGCGAGCGCCAGCAGGATATCGCGATCCTGGCGAGAGCCCTTGAGAAGCCGCTTGAGTATCTTGCTGGCCTCGGCGGCTTGGCCGGTATCGGCGAGAACGCTGGCCCGCAGCATGGTGAGGCCGCGATTGTCGGGGAACTCGCCGGCAGCGCTTTCCGAGGTCTCCAGCGCCTTGTCGAAATCTCGAATCAGGCGATGCGTTTCGATAATGTACACCAAGGCCCGGGGCCGGGAATCCGGATCCAGTTTGGCCATGGCTTCGAAGACTTCCGTTGCGCGAGGCGCCTTCTCCTGACGCCGGTAGAGCATTCCGAGCTGCTCTAGAAAGATGGTCCGGCTGCGCTTTTCTCTCTGTGTGTAACTCTTCTTTTCCGTCTCGGCGAGCAGCTTCTCCATCTCTTCGATGGCCTGATCTTCTTTGCCCT
Source organism: Bryobacterales bacterium (assembly GCA_965238045.1). Taxonomy (GTDB): domain Bacteria; phylum Acidobacteriota; class Terriglobia; order Bryobacterales; family UBA6623; genus CBDEGU01. Next base: position 418,208 of record CBDEGU010000012.1, read on the forward strand.
CGCTTTCGTAGAGCAGAACGGAGTTGTATTTCACTTCCAGAGAATCCGGAGCCAATTCCGCGGCCCGGCGAAGATGATCCCGGGCTTTTTCGAATCTCCTCTTCTGGCGATAGATCTGGGAAAGGCGCAGTTGCAATTCAGGGTCTCGCGGCTCTTCGCTCACGAGTTTCTCATAGGCCTTGAGAGCTTTGTCATACTGGCCCGAGAGCACCAGGTTGTTCGCCAGCGAGTGCCGTAAAGCAGAAGTGTCGCCCCCCATCGTGACGACTTTTTCAAAAATCTCGACGGCTTCGCGGTGGCGTCCCGCGTTTTCGTAAGCCCGGCCGAGAGTTGCGAGCGCCCGGCGGTCCGCCGCGCCCGACGCCTTGATTTTTTCCAGCGCCTCAATGGCCGCGTCCGTGTTGCCCATTCCCAGGTACAGATGGGAGAGATTCGTGAGCGCCTCGGCCGAGTCCGGTTCGATATCGAGCAGCCTTTTCAGGGTCTGCTCGGCTTTCTCGGGTTCTTCCACCATGCGGTAGAAACTGGACAACTCAAGCAGCGCGTCCGTATCTTTCGGATCGATTTCGAGAAGTTTTTCGAACTCTTTCACCGCCCGCCGCAGCATCTCTTTGTCGACGGTGCCGCTGCGATCGGTCCCATAGGAACGAAAGAGCGTTCCAAGCACGCGGCGGGTCTCGATGCTGTCCGGGTTCCTGGCGAGGAGCTTTTCCGCTTCGGCCACGGCCTCGTCCAGCCGGCTGGTCCGGCCATAGAACTTGACGAGTTCCAAGCGCACGAATTCTGATTCGGGATCCGCTTCCAGGGCCAGTTTGTATTCATCAAGAGCCTTCTGAATGTATTCCGGCCGGCCGAATTCCTTGGCCCGCTGCATGTTGAGATGGGCCAGCGAGAAGTGATAGTAGGCCGAGGCACGATCCGCTTCCTTCGCGGGAGTCTCGGTCTGCTGGGCGGAAACGGCAAGAGGAGTCAGCAGGACAACAAGCAAGCAACAGGAAGCAAGTCGCCCCGCGGGAAGACTGGGAGGGAGGATGGTCACTACGGTCACAAAATCTCCTCGTTCACCGCCATCGAAGACACACGACGCTAATGGTAAGTATACCTTGAATCGGCCCCCCGGCCCGAGCGCGGCGGAAATTGCTGGCGGGCCGGCCGGGCCTGTGCCGCTATGTACTGAGCCACATGTACTAGGCCAGGCGCTGATTCCGCGAAGGCTTTCACGATCTTAGACGCCTCGAAACACTCGGCGGTTGCCCGGGCCATGCGACCGTGGAATGCACAGGCCGCGCTCGGACCGGCGCCATCGTTAGTAGAGCGGCGGTTCGCCGGGTGGCCGCGTTTTCCAGCGGCGATGAATCCAGAGCCATTGTTCGGGATGCTCGCGGATGACCTCCTCAATGGCCGTCTGGCAGCGCTGCGTGTTCTCCTTCACGTCCCGTTCCTCGTCCGCGGTCGAGACCATTTCGAGCGGCGGGTAGAATTTCAAGACATAGCGCCTCTCGCGGGGCCGCCAGAGCGCGAATCCGGGAATCACGGCCGCGCCGGTCCGCCGGGCGATCTTGGCCAGACCGCTGGTAGAGGCGGCGGGGATACCGAAGAAATCGGCGAAAATACCGCCTTCGCCCGCCGTGTTTTGATCAATCAAGACACCCACTGCCTCATTACGCCGGAGCGCCTGAAGTACGGGCCGGACCGACTGCTGTTTCGCGATCGTTCGATTGCCGCAAGACCGGCGATGCCGGTCGAGCAGGCCGTCGAGAAGCGGATTGTCGAGTGGCCGGATCATCACATGCATGGGATGGCCAAGCAGCGCATGCGCGGTTGCGCTCAACTCCCAATTCCCCAGATGCGCCGTCAGGAAGAGAACACCGCGTCCCTGGGCGAGGGCGGCCTCGTAGTGCTCAAAACCCTCGTAGTCGATCCAGCGCCGGATGTTCCCAGGGCTCAGACGAGGTGTTTTCGCCAGCGCGAGCAGGACGCGGCCGAGATTTTCGTAAACGCCGCGGATGATCTCGCCGCGGCGGCGCTCATCAATGCCTGGCAGCGCGAGGCTCAGATTGCGTTCGGCGACCCAACGCCAGCGCGGCACGGCCCTCCGGGCGATCCGCGCCAAAGCGCCCGAGAGCGGGCGAGCGGCCGGCATCGGCAGCCATTCCAGGAGCTTCAATACAGGCCAAACCGCGGCGTATTCAGCCCAGTTGCGCATGGGTCCGTGGCGGGACATTGCTTCGAGCGTCAGCCGGACCCGCTGACCGGCACGACAGGCCAGTGCAGCCAGACATCAATTCAGCCAGACCGGGGAACTCCAGCCAAGATTACCGTCGAGTTGCTCGACCCTCAAGTAGTAATAGTCGCCCGATCGAGCGGGCTCGCGGTCTTCGTAGGTCAACTCATAATCCATCGGACCCTCGGCGTTGACAAGGTCGCATTCGAGGGTGAACTGGACCGGGATGCCCATCTTTTTCAGATAGCGGTGTTCGAGAGGATTCGATCCCCGGGTCTTCCAGACGAAGCGTCCCTCGCGCCGCAACCGGTCGAGGGGAATCTCGGTTTCGAGCAGGCCCAGGCCGCGGACGTCATCGGCGCGGAAGCGCAGTGCGCCGCCGGAGGCTTCGGCAATGTCGACAAGTATGGGATCGCGGTCGTTCGAACTGGTCGAAGCGCGCCAGGCGACACGAGGACCTCTCTGGCGGAACCACTCAAACGCCTGATCGGTCTGCAGCGCGGAGACCAGGCGCAGCGACCCGCTCGCGGCATGCAGTTCGCCGTTCACCAGGCTGACGGCCGCCCGGCGCTGGTAGATATTGTCACCCCAGCTTAGCCGCAGTATCCTGCCATGGTTCCGCGAAGGAAAGACCGAGTGGATCACCTCGGAGTTCTTCAGCAGGTCAATCCGCAGAAGGGGAGCGGTCCCCGAGACTCGGACCTTCAGGCGGCGCGGCCCGGAGGTACGCGCAAGCTCGCCGCCCATGGGCTCGCCGTTGACACGGAAATCCAGCAGCATGCGGGTATTGCCGGTGACGGCGAAGGTCCGCTTTTGGTAGAGGCCATCCCAGATATCATCTCTGGTTTTCGAATAGGCATAGACGCCGGTCAGGGCGTTGGTCATGGTGTAAATCAACCCCGGGTAGGCGTTGCCGAACGACGTGGTATGGGTGTCGCCGGCGGCGCTGGCGGCGAGACGCAATCCTGCCTGCAAGTGCTTCTGATAGGACTCCTCAAAAACCCCATGGACGGATGCAATCTCATAGAGGCGTTCGATTTTTGGGTCGGTCGGATGCTCCCAGTCCGGAGGCCCGCCGCCGACATGGGGAATCACCAGGGTGGGCTTGCGGGCGCGATCGAGGGTCTTGAGCATCTCTCCGATCGGCGCCAGCGGGTTGTTGGGATCAAGGTGCATGGTGGTCGGCGCCTCGTCCGCGTTGTAGAACACGTTGTGGTGGCCGCCGCTCTTGGTCCCGACGCTGTATTCATATCCCAGAATGGACACGAAGCCCTGCCAGCCATTCATCACGCGGTTGGCTTTCGAGAGCGCCGGCCAATTGTCGGACGGACGGGTGACGCCTTCGAGGTGATAGCTCGGCCCGTCGCCGGTCAGCCAGCGGTGATGGGGCGTCAAGGCGCCGAAATCAAGCATCCCCACCCGGCGGGCATAAAGGTAGAGTTCCTCGAACACGCCGCGTCCGTCGGCGAGATAGGTGTGCTGATGCAGATCACCGTAGAAGACGCGCCGCAGCGGGTGCCGCTCGACTCGAATAGGATTCGAGACCGCCGACACGCTTCCGTTGGCGGCGCGGACGCGAATGCGGTGGATGCCTTCTTTCATTAGCACGACGTCGCGCGTCACGAAGTGGAGCAGGCTGGGTTCGTATTGGAACGCGGCTTCGGAAGTCTCTCCTGAGTTCATCACCAGCTTGACGCCTGCCGCGTTCTTGGCCAGCGATCCCCAGCGGTCTTGCGGCACCACCTCGACGGCGAAGCGCTCGCCCACCGCGACAATCGACGGCACCTGCACTTTGAGCTTGTGGAACGGGCCGCCGGTGACCTTCAGCAGCACATCGCCCACGTAGCCGAGCACCTTCTTGTCCTGGACGATCACGAGCCGGAAGTTGAACAGGCTTTCCTCGTAGTGCTGCATGCGGACGCCCTGCTTGCCGCCGAGATCGAGCAGGACTTTCTCTCCCGTGGCGATGCGTCCGCGGCGAACCGTCATGGCGGCGGTTTGGCGATAGGGGAAGACGCTGGGATCGTTGCGCCGCGTGTTGTTGGGGAAGATGCTCGTCTCGATCTCAAGTCCGGCGGCGGTCGATTCCACTCCGAAGAAAGCGGGTTCGCTGGCGTCCCCGACCTGAAACTCCTCGACATCGCTGGTGAAATGCTTCCAGACCTGGATCGACATTCCCTCTTCGATCGCCATGTCGCCGACCGTGTACTCGACTTGCACGCGGGTGCGCTTGCCCATCTCGGCCACCGGCGCGCTCAACAGACGCACCTTGCCGTGAAGCGGAAAGCCTTCAGGAAAGTAAGCGCCGGCGCGAAGCTCGATCGGCATCGTGGCCGGGTCGAGGCTCCTGACCGGCTCGGGAGCGGAGCGGTTTGCATGGACGGCAACGCCAGCGACGATGAGCAAGCTCAACAGCGTGACCAGATGTCTATGACGATGCATGACCCTCCCGCGCGGCAAACAGTCCTATTCTAGCCCGGTTTGAGCAGCGTCGCCCATGTTCGATGCACCCGGCCGACGTCCTGCCGCGAGCGGTTAGGACGCCAAGGCCTCTTCGCGCACCGTCAATTCCTTGATGTGCTCGTGGTCGATCGCGTAACCGAAGCCCGGCTCGTCGCGGACATCGATTCTGCCGGCGGAGGTGACTTCGACCTCCGGCTCGATGATGTCGCGCTTCCAGTAACGCTTCGATGCCGAGACATCGCCTGGAAGCGAAAAATTCTCCAGCGTGGACAGTGCGATGTTGTGGGCCCGGCCGATGCCGCCTTCCAGCATTCCCCCGCACCAGACGGGTATGCCATGGGCGCGGGCGACGTTGTGGACCAGCAGGGCTTCGGAAAACCCGCCTACGCGGCCGAGCTTGATGTTGATGATGCGGCAGGCCTTCATCTCGATGGCTTGCTCGGCGTGGCGGGCCGTACGGATGCACTCGTCGAGACAGATGGGCGTGTCGAGTTCGGCCTGAAGCGCCGCATGGTCGATGATGTCGTCGTACGCCAGCGGCTGCTCGATCATCATCAGATCGAACGCATCGAGCTGCTTGAGATGCACGGTGTCGCTGAGCGTATAGGCCGAGTTGGCGTCGGCCATCAGCTTAATATCGGGGAAGCGCTCGCGTACCTGCCGGACGACATCCACATCCCAGCCGGGCTTGATCTTCATTTTGATGCGCTGATACCCGGCGTCGAGTTCTCGTTCGATCAGGGCCAGTAACTCCTCGACCGAGTCCTGCACTCCGATCGATACGCCGCAGTCAATCTGTGTGCGGCTGCCGCCGATGTGCTTCCACAAAGGGACGCCCGCTAGGCGGGCTTCGAGGTCCCAGGCGGCGGCCTCCAAACCGCCGCGCGCCATCTGGTGGCCGCGAATGTGCGAGCTCAAGCGAGCCACATCGGCCGCCGAGGCGATCTCGCGATGCAGCACCTGCGGCGCGACGAAATCCCGCAAAATCATCCAAGCTGAATCGACCCACTCTTCGTTATAGAAAGGGCGCTCGCCGCAGGTGACTTCGCCCCAGCCGGCGGTTCCTTCGCCCTCGAGTTCCACCAGCAGGATGCGGCGCTCGGTCGTGCGTCCGAAGCTGGTTTCAAAGTGATGCACCAGCGGCATGCGAATTTCGCGCAGACGAATACAGTCGATTTTCATACGAGGGATCAAATGTTCCGGCGGAAGCTCTAATGCCCGATACGAAGCTCTAATTGACCGTTGCGACACGCTAACGGGCGATCTGGAGCGCTAAACGAAGCTAACGCGCGATACGAGCCGATAACACACGATACCAACCGAAGGTGCCCCACACGTACCCTAGAGTTGTCCAATACAAGATGATCCTGAAAGGGGGGAGTATTTCCAACACAAGATGATCCTGAAAGCGACCAAGGAGGGAGGAGGGACACTGCGGGTGAATGCACATCATCATGCAGAAAGTCGAATGTCTCACGCTAGAGCAGATGCGGGAGTTCCTAGCGGCCAGCGAAGAGCTGGTTTTCACTCTGTCGGGCCGCGGCGAGATCTACAATCTGGTCGAGCGCACCCTTGGCAGGCAGCAGTATCTCGGGTTGCCCAAGAAAGACAAAGGGGTCGTGCGCCACTATTTAAGCAGGCTGAGCGGACGCAGTCTGCCGCAGATCACTCGCCTGATTGGGCAGTATCGCCAGCAGGGCGCGGTGCGGCTGAGACAGCCGCGGCGGCGGCGTTTTCCGGCCCGCTACACGCCCGGCGACATCGCCTTGCTGGCAGCAGCCGACGCGGCGCACGAAGGGCTCTCGGGCCCGGCGGTGCGGCGCATTCTGTGGCGGGAATACAACGTCTATCACAAGGAGGCCTATCAGCGGCTGGCGGAGATTTCTTCCTCCCACATCTACAACTTGCGGCGCGGGGCGGCCTATCGCCAGCACCACGTCCATCACACCAGCACCCGCGCCCGCGCCGTGGGCATTGGCGAGCGCCGCAAGCCCGACCATCGCGGCCGGCCGGGCTACTTGCGGGTCGATACCGTGCATCAGGGCGACACCTCCACCCGCCGGGGGCTCCACCATATCAACGCCGTCGACGCGGTGACGCAGTGGCAGACGGTGGGCTGCTGCCAGACGATCTCGGAATCGCATTTGATCCCGGTTTTAGAGGCCATGCTGCATCAGTACCCTTTCCGCATCGAGGGGTTTCATTCCGACAACGGCTCGGAGTTTCTCAATTACCGGGTCGAGAAATTGTTGAACAAACTGCTGGTGGGGGAGTTCACCAAGTCGCGGGCGCATCGCACAACCGACAACGCGTTGGTCGAGGGCAAGAATGGGGCGGTGGTGCGCAAACACATCGGACACGAACCGATCGGAGCCGAGCATGCCGAAGAGTTTCAGCGTTTCTACATGGCCGAGTTCAATCCCTACTTGAACTACCATCGCCCTTGCGGATTCGCCACCGTGGAGGTGGACGGGAAGGGCAAGCGGCGGCGCCGCTACCGGCTCGGAGACTACCGCACGCCCTACGAGAAGCTGCTTTCGCTCGATCAATGGGAAAGCTACTTGAAGCCCGGCGTCACGGCTGCTTTTCTGGAGCAGCAAGCCGGCCGGATGAGCGACACCGAGTGTGCGCTGCGGATGCAGCGGCGCAAGAGAGAACTGCTGGCCGCGAGCCGCTCGCGGTGGTAGGAGGGCACCGCGCAGCCGGGACCTTCGCTCGCCCTCCGGGCTCCCTGCGGCCCGGCTGCGCGCGGAGGGAAACGGCGGCACGGGGTGAGAGCAAACCCATGGACAGAAACGTGGCCGCGGACCTGGAGCACGCTCCAGATGAGCGTCCCCCTGCGCCCTCACAGCCCCCTCGCCCCTGCCCCCTAGAAAGGAGATCGCTACCCACCCCTGCACCCTTACCCACCCAGACCCGTTTCAGGATCATTCTTGGATTGGAAAATGCTACCCTTAACTCACTATCGTATGAGTCTTGGTTCGAGCCTGCGTGTCCAGCCGGGTGCTACAATCGGCGCGGCGGCGAAAAGATACCGCTATCAGGCAACCAGCCGCCACCACCGGCCCGGAGACGAAGATGGATCGAAAGACAGCCAGCGAACTCACCCGAACCGAGGCCCTCTACCGCGAAGCGAAACGGTTCATCCCCGGCGGCACGCAACTGCTGAGCAAGCGGCCCGAGCAGTTTGCGCCAAACCAGTGGCCGGCCTATTACCGCGAGGCCAGCGGTTGCCAGATCGTTGATCTCGACGGGCGCGAGTATATCGACATGTCGATCATGGGGGTCGGTTCGTGCTTGCTTGGATACAACGATCCCGACGTGACCCAGGCCGTGATTCGCCGCGTCCAGGCGGGGTCGATGTGCACGCTGAACAATCCGGAGGAGGTGGAGCTGGCGCGACTGCTGACAGGGATTCACCCCTGGGCTGAAAACGTGCGCTACGCCCGGGCCGGGGGCGAGTCGATGTCGATCGCCGTGCGGATCGCCCGCGCTCACACGAAGCGTAGCCTGGTGGCTATTTGCGGCTATCACGGCTGGCACGACTGGTATCTCGCCGCCAACCTTACCCCCGATGGCACCGCCGATCATCTGAGCGGTCACCTGCTCCCGGGTCTTTCACCCGACGGAGTTCCCAAATCTCTTGCCGGATCGATTCTGCCCTTTGAGTACAATCGTCTGGATCAGATTGAAACCATCGCATCGGCCAACGGCGGCGACCTGGCCGCCGTAGTGATGGAGCCGACGCGTTCGACCGATCCCGACTCCGGCTTCCTCGAAGGCGTCAAGCAAGTCTGCCGCGAAGCGGGCGCCGTGCTGGTCTTCGACGAGATTACCGTCGGCTGGAGGCTCACGCTCGGCGCCTCGCACCTGCGTTACGGAGTCGAACCCGACATCGCCGTCTTCGCCAAGGCCCTCAGCAATGGGCACGCCATGGGAGCGGTGATCGGCCGGGCGGAGGTGATGCAGGCCGCGCAGGAGACGTTCATATCGAGCACCTATTGGACCGAGGGCGTCGGACCGGCCGCGGCCGTGGCCACGATCGAGAAGATGCGCCGCGTCGATGTCCCGGCGCATGTCGCCGCGATGGGAGAGCGGTGGAGCAGCGGGCTGGCGCGCATCGCCGAGCGGCACGGTGTTTCCGTCAAGTTCAGCGGCCACGCCGCGATACGCAAGCTCTCGTTCGCGAACGAACAAGCGCCGGCGCTAGAAACTCTCCTTACGGTAAGAATGCTCGAACGCGGCATCCTCGCGAGTTCGGGTTTCTACGCCACGCTGGCTCATCAAGACGAACACGTCGATCGCTACCTTGCCGCGGCCGATGAAATTTTCGCCGAGTTGCGCGAAGCCATCGACGCTGGCGACGCGGCCAGCCGCATCGGCGGCCCAGTGCATCACAGCGGCTTTCAGCGTCTGGCTTGACCTGTGAAACGGTCCCGCTTCAGTCCATCCGCAGATCCGCTACGAAACTGGTTTCCGGCTTGATTTCGCCGCGCGGCACAGAGGTCTGTTGTTCAATCACCCGCCGCAGCGATTCCCAAACCTCATCACGGTTCCATCGCCGCGCGCGACCGGCAAGCCGGCCGTGGTTGAGCGCAACCATCATTTTGACTAGCTCGCCCACCGTGGCGCACTCGGCGGGTATAGCGTTGGCCAAAGGCTTGGCCGCCTTGAATAGCAGAACCAAGAGAATCAACCCGGCAATGAAGGAAGCGGCCACCCACGGCACGCTGATCTCCACCGCGCCGATGGCGAAGGGAAGCGATGAGAGAGCCAGCCCGGCGACGAAAATCAGACCCTGCACCCAGACCGGCTGGCGAAGATCGGGCAGCCGCAAGTCGAGCTTGCTTGCAACGCGCCGCCATCTCCGCCGGCGGTCCTCGGGGGGCAGCAGAGAGTCAAGCTCAGCGGCTGGGACGATCCGCGCCCGGCCCGCGCCGGTTTCGGCGATGAGCGCCCGCCGCAGATGGTAGAAGACGCCGCTGGTGAGGCAGTCGCCGCTCTGCTCGTCTTGCGGCAGCTTGCTGAGCACGAGTCGGTGGAGATCGCCCGCCGTTACGACGGCGCCGACATCTTCATCGGCGAGGCGAATTTGAAAAGCGTCCTCGACCGTCATGATTAGTTCAACTGTGTCGAGTCCCATCGCGCTTGCATTCCATTGCGGTCGAATGCCATCGTGACCGATTGCGGTAAATCAGCGCTCAGAACGAGGCCGACACTTCCTCGCTCTCGCGGAATCCGATGCGGATCGCCTTGGCGCGGAGCGTGGCCCCGCGAGTGAGGCGAACTTCGCCGCTGTAAAGCAGCCAGTGCGGATTCTTCCCCGCATCGGCCGTGTAGGCGATCGAGGCGCCTTCGGTCGCGCACGTCAGTTTCACATCGAGCGGCGCATGGCGGCCCTCGCCGGCTGGCTCGATCACCGGTGCGGCGGTGGTCTCGTACTTGCCGCCGGGGCGCATCCGCTCCATGAGTTCGGGTTCGGAGATCAGTCCCAGATCATTGGTGTCTTTGCGCCAGCGCTCATGCTCGGCGCGCAGCCGCTTGAGCGTTTCTTGGTGCCCGGGCGCGCCAGCCAGATTATTGATTTCGTGAGGATCAATATCGGTATCGTAAAGCTCCCCGACGGGCTTCGTTTCAGCGAAGAAAGTTTTTTGCGGACCTTCGAGCTTGCCTTCGGCGTGGAGCCGCCGCCATTCTTGCATCGTCGGCATCAGGTCCATGTAGTTGATGTGCTGCGCCTGAGTAACTTCCGGCATATAGTTGCGGATGTATTTGTAGCGTTTGTCGCGCACGGCGCGAATCAGGTCGTAGGCCTCATCCATGCGGTCGCGGGCGGCGTGGATGTACTCGCGCGGCGGCGCTTTCTGCTCGCCAAGAAACGGCCGCCCCTGCATATGCCCGGGGACGGGCACTCCGGCGAGCGAGAGCACCGTCGGGCCGAAGTCGATAAAGCTGGCCAGCTCGCCCACCCGGCTGCCCGCTTCGATCTGGCCCGGCCACCGAATGATGAGCGGCACGTGGATGCCCGAGTCGTAGATCCAGCGTTTGCCACGCGGCAGACCGCGTCCGTTGTCGCCCAGAAAAAGACGATCGTGTTCTCGGCCAGACCGTCGTCTTCGAGCTGCTGGAGGATATCGGCGAACTGCATGTCCATCGCCGTGATGTTGTCGTAGTAGTTCGCCCAGTCGCGGCGCACCAGCGGCGTATCAGGATAGTAGGGTGGCAACTTGGCCTTGGCCGGATCGCGCAGCAACTCGGCTGGCACGCGGCCGGCGCCCTTGCGCCGCCGGGCCTTCTCGTCGCGGATCGAGCTTTCGTGAGTCACCGTCAAGTGGATCACCGAAAAGAATGGCTGATCCTTCCCGCGATGGCGCCAGTGCGCCTTCGAACTCGACTCATCCCACGCCGTGACGGGAGCCTCGAACTGATAATCGGTTTTTGAATTATTCGTGCAGTAGTAACCGGCGGCGCGCAAGTATTCCGGGAAGCACCGCACCTCGGCGGGCGGCACCGCGCGCGTGCGCATATTCATCGTGCCGATCGTGGTTGGGTACATCCCGGTGATAATCGCCGAACGGCTTGGCGCGCAGACGCCCGAGATCGAAAAACAGCGTTCATACAGCGCGCCTTCCGCCGCGAAGCGGTCGATGTTCGGGGTGTGCGCGTAGCTGTCGCCGTAGCAGCCCAGGTCGGGGCTGATATCCTCGGCGCTGATCCACAGGATGTTCGGCCGGTTGATTGCACTGGCGCGGCGCGGCAATCCCGGCAGCAGTCCGCTGCTCGCCGCCATCGCCGTCGCGCGCAGAAAACTCCGCCGCGAAGGCGCGGCCGCTTCTTGATTTCGCACTCGATCGTTCTCCCTGTGCATCAGGTGTCATTCTCCGGGAACTGCGCCAGAACCGCAACCCTCATGACCCCGCACGTGACCCAGCCGCGTCCGAGTGCCCCGCCCGCGGAGTCGCCCGCCCGAGCATCAAGGGTCCAAACATCCCGCGCGAATGATCACAGATGTGTTCTAGTTGTTAGTGGGGAGGTGTAAATGAGGAGCACTGTCGACCAAAATGACCACTACATTCCCCGCCCCCTGCAACGATCCCCATCCTAAAGGCACATCGGCGCGCGTGCTGCTTTCGTCGGTCTTCGGCCCCTACGCCCAAGATGATGAGTATGGCAGCCGCCGCATCAACCCGATGGAGCTGTATCACAATCAGGTGACCCGTGAGCAGGGCGCGTTCTCGCTGAGAATGTTCCATCGCTCTTGGGGCATCATGATGATCCAAGAAAATATCTCCGCTCCCTGCACCGTCCTGGACTTTCCCAGCCGCTAGGATTTCGAACGGGAGCTGCGCGAAAACGCCGACGATGTGGTCGGCATCACATCCATCATTGTGAACGTCGGCAAGGTGCGCGAGATGTGCCGCATGGTGCGCGAGCTTTCGCCGAAGTCGGTGATTGTCGTCGGCGGACATGTGGCCGCCGTCGCCGACATTGAAGAGCGCGTCGACGCCGACCACATTGTCAAAGGCGACGGCGTGAGTTGGATGCGCACCTTCCTCGGCGAAGACCCGGCCGCGCCCATCCGGCATCCCGAAATCCTCTCGGGCTTCGGACATCGGGCGATGGGACTGAGCGTGCCGCGCAATTCGGGTTCCACCGCGGCCACGATCATTCCCTCGGTGGGGTGCCCGCTGGGCTGCAACTTCTGCACGACCTCGTCGTTCTTCGGCGGCAAGGGCAATTTTCTGAATTTCTATGACACCGGCGACGAGCTCTTCGAGGTCATGAGTTCGATCGAACGAAAGCTCCACGTGAAGTCGTTCTTCATGATGGACGAGAACTTCCTGCTGCACCGCAAACGGGCGCTGCAACTGCTCAAGCGAATGAGAGAGGAAGCCAAGAGTTGGGAACTCTACGTATTCTCCTCGGCCAACGCCGTTCGCAAATATACGATGGAAGAGATCGTCGGCCTGGGCGTGTCGTGGGTCTGGATGGGCCTCGAGTCGGCCAAGTCGAGGTACGCCAAGCTGAAGGGCGTTGACACGCTCGCGATGGTGCAAGAGCTGCGGCGGCACGGGGTGCGGCTGCTCGGCTCATCGATCGTGGGCCTGGAGCATCACACGCCGGAAAATATTGAGCAAGAGATCGAATACGCGGTATCGCACGACAGCGATTTTCATCAGTTCATGCTCCATACGCCGGTTCCGGGTACGCCGCTCTACAGCGACATGGAGGCCGAGACGCGTCTGCTCGACACCGACCTGGCCGACATCCACGGACAGTTCAAATTCAATTTCAAGCACGCCGCCATTTCGCGCGATCAGTCCAAGACGTTTCTCGACTCGGCGTTCCGGCGCGATTTCGAACGCAACGGCCCGAGCCTCTATCGCATTTGCCGCACCATGCTCGAAGGCTGGAAGCGCTATCACGATCACCCGGAAAAGCGCATACGCGAACGCTTCGAGCGCGAGGCCTCGACCCTGCGAACCTCCTACAGCGGCATGCTCTGGGCCATGGAGCACCAGCTTCGCAAGAAGAACCAGGAGGCCAGCAAAAAGATTCGCGCCCTGCGCATGGAGATGTCGAAAGAACTGGGCGTTCTCTCGCGTATCACCGGCGACCTGCTGGGGCCGCTGGTGTTGTGGACAACGCGGCGCGAGGAGCGGCGGCTGGCCAGCGGCTGGACCTATGAGCCGGAGGTGATCATCGACCGGCAGCGCTGGACGGCCGAACCGGTTTCGCCTTAGCCGGTCACCGAAGCGTGCTCAGGCGAAAATGGGGAGCGCCGTCCGATTTCGCAAGTGGAGCTGGCCTATTTTCGGCCCGAGTGCCGGGCGAAATCCGGCGGCTTGACCGCTTACTAATGTGCGCGGCTCGGTTTGGCGGTGGACCTATCCCTGGCCCCAGAGCCTGAGCAGCGTCGTCTTGAGTTGCTTCGCGGCCTGGGAACTGGACATCGCGGCGAAGATCGTATTATCGCCGGCCACCGTGCCTGTGATTCCCAGTTCGCCCTCGGCATCGAGAGCTTCGGCTACGGCGGCGGCGCCGGCGGATTGCGTCTTGAGGACGACGAGGTTTTGAGCCACTTCGACGTCCCGCAGAAATTCACGCAGCACGCGTTCCAGATTGTCCTTGCTCGCTTCGGCCGGCAGAGCCGCCGCGGCTCCGCGATAGCCCTCGGGGGTCTTAAGAACGCCGAGTTCGCGAAGGTCGCGCGAAAGCGTGACCTGGGTTGCCTTTACCCCTTGAGCCGCGAGCACGGCGGCAAGCTCCTCTTGCGTGAAGATCGATCGCGTCTGGATGATCTTCGCAATTTGGGCTTGGCGGTAGGCTTTGTTCATGAGCGGCTTCGCATCTGGGCAAGACGTTCTTCAGCGGCCGCGAGCGCCTGACGAACCGCCTCGGGGGCCGTGCCACCCGGAAGCACGTGGTGCGATAACGCAGGCCGGGCGGCGAGCAGCCCAGCCGCCTCGGCGCCGAACTCGGGAGCGATCTTGCGCAAGTCCTCCGCCGTCCAGTCTTGAGGTTTCTTGCCCTCTTGCACACTGCGCAGCACTAGCGCGCCGACTATCTGATGCGCCCGATGAAAGGGAACACCGTTCCGCGCCAGGACCTCGGCGAGCGCAGTTGCCGACACCCAGCCCTCGTCCGCGGCTGCCTCCATTTTCTCGGCATGCACCGCCGCCGTGTCCACGACCAGCCGCATGACCTCTAGCGACCCGCCAAGCTGCTCGGCGGCGTCGAAAACCGGCTCTTTGTCTTCTTGCATGTCGCGATTGTAGGCCAGCGGCAGGGCTTTGAGCGTCATCATCAGCGACATGAGGCTGCCGGTGACGCGGCCCGTCTTGCCGCGCACCAGTTCACAGGCGTCGGGGTTCTTCTTCTGCGGCATGAGGCTCGAACCGCTAGTGACTTCCTCACTCATTTCGAGAAAACCGAACTCCTCGCTCGAATAGATAATCCAATCTTCACTGAGCCGGCTCAGGTGCAGCATCGTAACCGAGGCGGCGTAGAGAAAATCGAGCGCGAAGTCGCGGTCCGAAACCGCGTCAAGACTGTTCGCCGAGATGCTGGCAAAGCCTAGTTCCTCCGCCATGGCCCGGCGATCGAAATCGAAACCGCTGCCCGCCAGCGCGCCGCTGCCCAGCGGCAGAGAGTCGGTTCGCTCGTAGGCCTGCTCGAAGCGCTCCCAGTCACGGCGGAGCATTTCGAAATAAGCCAGCAGATAGTGCGCCCAGAGAACGGGCTGCGCCCGCCGCAAGTGCGTGTATCCGGGCAGCAAGGCAGCAGGCTCGCGCCGGGCGAATGCCAGCAGTGCCGCCATCAGGCTGGCGAGACGGTCCTGCGTATGGTGAATCTCTTCCTTCACCCAGATACGGAAATCGGTCGAGACCTGCTCGTTGCGGCTGCGGCCGGTGTGAATCTTGGCCGCCACCTCGCCGGCTTCTTCCTCCAGCTTCCGAATCACGAAGGTGTGGATGTCTTCGTCGGTCGCGCCATCGAAAAAGTCAGGCCGCCGAGAGTCGGCGAGCATCTTGTCGCATGCCGTGTGAATGCGGTCCCGCTCCCCGGTGGTGAGAATGTTCACCCTGTACAGCGCCGAGGCGAAGGCCTTCGAGCCCGCAATGTCGGCCTCGACCAGCCGCCGGTCAAAGCCCAGGGATCCGGAAAACTGCTCGAACAACTCCGACGGCCCTTTCTCGAATCGTCCTCCCCAAAGTTTCATGATTTCTTAGCGCCTTTCAAAACTTCCGCCCGAACCTGAATCGGCAGTCCGATGAGGTTGGTGAACCCGCGCGCGTCTTGCGGCTCATACTCGGCTCCCATGGTGAAGCTGGCGATGTCGACAGAATAGAGGGAGTAGGGCGACCTGCGGCTGACGACATCCACGCGTCCCTTGGCGAGGCGCAGGGTAATTTCGCCGCTGACAGTCTCCTGTGTCGTCTCGACAAAGGCATCGAGCGCTTCGCGAAGCGGCGTGAACCACTGGCCGTTATACACCAGCTCGGCGTAGTCGAGGGTGAGTTTCTCTTTGTAGTGGGACGTGGCGCGGTCGAGCGTGAGCGCTTCCAGTTCCTGATGGGCCGTCGTGATGATCGTCCCTCCGGGCGTTTCATAACAGCCGCGCGACTTCATGCCGACAAAACGGTTTTCGACCAAATCGACGCGGCCGATGGCGTGTTCGGCGCCCATGCGATTGAGTTCGGCCACCAAGGCAGCGGGACTCAGGCTCTCGCCATTGACGGCGACTGGCGTTCCTTTCTCAAAGCGCAGCGTCACGTCCTCGGGTGAGTCGGGAGCCTCGGCGGGACTCTTGGTCCAGGTCCAGACGCCGTCGCTGGGCGAGTTGGCTGGATCCTCCAGCTCCCCGCCTTCGTGGGAGAGATGCCAGAGGTTGCGGTCGCGGCTATAAATCTTCGCCTTGGTTACATCGATCGGAATGTTGTGCTGCTCGGCATAATCGATCGCGTCCTCACGCGAGACGATATCCCAGAAACGCCAGGGCGCGATGACCGGCAGATGCGGCGCCAGAGCTTTGTAGGTCAGCTCGAAGCGAACCTGATCGTTTCCTTTCCCGGTACAGCCATGGGCCAGGGCGTCGCAACCGGACTCGAGGGCGACTTCGACCTGGCGCTTCGCCAGCAGCGGCCGGGCAATCGATGTACCCAGCAGATACTTGTGCTCATAGATAGCGCCGGCGCGCACCATCGGCCAAACGTAATCGCGAACGAATTCCTCGCGCATGTCGTCGACATAGATCTCGCAGGCTCCGCTCTTGCGTGCCTTGTCTTCGATGCCCTGGAGTTCCTCTCCGCCTTGTCCAATATCGCCGCAAACCGCCACGACTTCGCAGCCTTCATACTGCTCGCGGAGCCAGGGGATGATGATCGATGTGTCGAGGCCTCCTGAGTAGGCCAGTGCAATTTTCTTGGGCTGAAAGCTCATGTTCGGCATTCCTTTTAGATTTTTTCAAAATAGCGGCCGGACCGCAAACCGGCGGCTGGCGCGAGGGATCAGTCCCGGCGCGGCGCCAGCAGCATTAGCAACAGCGCCTTCTGAGCGTGCAGGCGGTTTTCCGCCTGATCGAAAACGACCGAGGCCGCCGATTCCATGACGGCGTCGGTGACCTCTTCTCCCCGCGTCGCCGGCAGACAGTGCATGAAAACCGCGTCGGGCCGGGCTTTGCCCATCAACTCGGTGGTTACCTGGTAGCTGGTAAAGGCGATCCGCCGTTTCTGTGTTTCGGCCTCCCAACCCATGCTCGTCCACAGGTCGGCGTAGACGGCCGCGGCGTCCTGCAACGCCTCCGCCGGGTCTTGCGTCACGAGGATCTCCGCGCCGGCCGTGGCGAGCGCGCGTCCTTTCTCGACGATTTCCGGGTCCGGCTGATAACCCTCCGGACCGGCGACGGCGATGGAAACGCCCAGCCGAACGGCGCACAGCATCAGCGAACTGCAAACATTGTTGCCATCGCCCACAAAGGCCATTTTCAGGCCGCTGAGCTTCCCAAACCGCTCGTCGAGCGTTTGGAAATCCGCCATCGCCTGACAGGGATGGTACGAGTCGCTCAGAGCGTTCACGACCGGCACCGAGGACCAGCGGGCTAAATCTTCGAGCGTTGTCTGGGAGAAAACGCGGGCCACGATGCACTGCACCCAGCGGTCGAGGTTCCGTGCCAGGTCCCTGGCCGGTTCCCGCTCGCCGATGCGGCCGTCACGGTGGTCCTGAAAAATTGAGTCGCCGCCAAGCTGCTTGATGGCCAGCTCGAAGGTCATGCGCGTTCGCAAGGAAGGTTTTTCAAACAACAGAGCGATGGACTGCCCCTCGAGCATGTGGCGATAACTCGCCGAGTGCGCCTTCACTCCGCGGGCCAGAGCGATGAGATCTTTCAGCTCGGCGGAGCTAAGATCGCTATCGACGAGCAGGTCCGGCGACTCGATGGGCCGGATCGAATCGGCGGCCTCCGCCTCGGAGGTCGTTATGGACATATTATTCACCTACATGAATAATTACATATCTAGACCGCGGGCCGCAAGCGGTGTCTCGAAACCTGCCCCGCCCGGGGAGTGAGCTCCGACTTGTGTGCCAGCGCAAAGCAAAAAAGTTCCCCTCCCGGGGCTAGCCCGCTTTTCTCACCACGTGGCGAACCGAAGTGCGTGAGAGGCCCGTCAGTACGAGGCGCGCGCCGCTTGACGAGCGCAGGCGTACTTGACTGTACGTTGAGCACGGCAAGCAAGCGCAACGAAGTAATGGCGGGCCTATCGCGTGCTTCGGTCGTCAGGCGGTGAGAAATGTGGGCTAGGGCTCGCGGCTCGGCGCGGGGGGCGGCTGGAGCGACAGACTTCGCCGGAACGTGTCCGAGTTGTGTTGACACAAGCGCGGCGACGGACATAGACTGAGAAGCTCAGAGCGGGAGTAACTCAGTTGGTAGAGTGCGACCTTGCCAAGGTCGATGTCGCGGGTTCGAGCCCCGTCTCCCGCTCCAAAACGAACCGCCGGCCGTCCTCTGCATCGAGACGCACCTCGTGTTGCCCGCGTGATGCTGGCGGGCGACGCGCGAGCCGGACCGGTCGAGTGCGGTCCGATCCAGGGCGCGGTAGCCAAGTGGTAAGGCAGAGGTCTGCAAAACCTTTATTCGTGGGTTCGATTCCCACCCGCGCCTCCAACAAAACACGCTGTTTAGCGTTGATTTTATTGCACTTGTCTCCACTTTGAAGTTCCCGTTCATTCCCGACGATTCCCTCCGATTCCCTTCAATTCACGTCCGTAACTGCCATGAAACTGCCATGGCTGACGCTCGGCTCGGCCCCAAATCGGCGCATCGCCTCCCGCTGATGCTCCTGGGTGATGTGTATGTACCGCTGCACCACTCGAATACCGGAATGTCCCAAGATGGCCGCAAGAGTCGCTAGGTCCATGCCCCGCTCGGCCATGCGCGTGGCAAAGGTGTGCCGCAAGTCATAGATGACGAACCGGAGGCCGGTGGCATCGAGCACTTTGCCGTGGCTGTTGTTCAGCTTCGTAATATGCGTGCCCTTCTTCTTGCCGGAGAACACCCACCGCTCCCCGTTGAGCCGGCGCCGCAGGATTGCGGCAATCTCGCCGTCTGGGGCCAGGTCGAGCGTGCGCCGAGCCGCCCTGGACTTGCCCCTGGGTATGAAGAGGGTGCCCTTCTCGAGGTCGATGTTCGCCTGTTCGAGCCCCATCACCTCGTCGGGTCTCATGCCCTGGCGAATCATGATGCGCCCCAAGTCGTAAAGGTTCGGGTAGCGCCGCGCCCCCTCGAAGTAGCTCATTTCCTCAGCCGGTGTGAGCACGTGCATTCTTACCGCTTCGGCGTCGCTCGGGATCTCAACGTCCCGAACCGGGTTCGCGCGGGCCCACTCATGCTTCAAGGCGTAGCGGAAAAACTTCGAGAGGGCGTGCAAGTCGTGGCGCAGGGTGACGTCTCTGACGCCATGCTCAGTGCGCCGCCACGCTTTGTAATCCTCGACGTGGCCGGCCGTGATGCTACGGACGGGCTGCTCTTTGAAGAAACGCCGGCAGCTCGCCAGGCTGACCCTGAGGCGACGTGCCGTCCCCGGGTGTTCGCGGTGTTCACCCGCGGCCCAGTCGAGAAACCTATCCGCCGCTTCAGTGAAAGGCACGGTCTTGACCTTCAGTGATGCCGCCTGGCCCGCGAGCACCTTCTGCTGAGCGTCGTGCTCCACCCTAAGCGCGGCGCTCTGATTGCGTCGTGTTGCGGCCAAATCTGTCCTGCCTCGGTAGATTATGCCGTCGACCTGGAATCGCCAGTGCCATTTCCCGTTCGCTTTCCGCAAGGGCATGACTCGCCTCCATGAAGTTCTCAAAATCCTCGACCAGATACCAAATCTTCGCGCCACACTTGATGTAGCGGGGCGCCTTGCCCAGACTTCGGCGGTTCGCCAAGGTCTTCAGAGACCACCCCGTGTTGTGGGACAGCTGCTCCGGGCTCAGAAGCTTGTCTCTACTGAACCGCACGGATCAGCCGTCCTCCTTCCGCGCCGCCTCATCACCCCCACGTCTTTGGAACATGAGGATGATACCGCGCTCCTGAGCTGAAACCATTTCAGGCATCGCTTGTTTCAAACACCCTCGTTCAGTTCCGTCGGCTCCTTCATCGGTGCTTCTGCTATCAGCTGTTGGCGATCCAATCGTAACTCCCGTAGCTGCTACGATTTAGGACTAAATTTCGGGTGATCAGTCCTACCGTCGACCGGCCCATGAGCAATGAAGAGTCTCAGTTGCACAAACAGGGAATGCCCGCTGTCGGGAAAAGCCGCTTCCGGAAGGATCGTCCGCCACGGCTTCTACCGGACGAGATGGGGAAGGCGTCGTCGATACCGATGCCGGACTTGCGGCAAGACCTTCTGCGCAAACACCGGGACGCCTTACCACCGACTCCAACATCGTCGCGTGACCTTCGACGAGGTCGCCGCCCTCAGCGTCGAAGGCCTGAACAAGTCCGCCATCGCACGATCCAAACAAATCGCCTGGAATACGGTCGATCGCTGGCTCGAACGGGCCGCCGACTCTTGTCGTCGATTCAACGATCGAACGATCATTGGATTGGCCATCGAGGAGCTGCAGGCCGACGAGATTCGTACGATGGTCGGTGGCAAGCAACAGCCCATCTGGATCTTCGTTTCGATCGACGTCTGGTCTCGGCTCTGGCCTTCGACGGTCGTCGGGAGACGGAGCTACCGAAACACGCTCACCCTCTTTCGAGACGTTGCGAACCGCATGAATTTCGTGCGTTTTCCGCTGATCGCCACGGACGGATTCGAGTTCTACGAAAAAGTTGTGCGGCGCGTGTTTGGGCCAGCCTGTCTCTACGGCCAGGTGATCAAGATGCGGAGGAATGATCGCGTGGCCAGAGTGGAGCGGAGAATCAGAATCGGTACGGCCTGGCGATGGGAACAGGCCTGGCGTGACAGCGAGGACTCTACGAAGTTGAACACGTCGTTCATCGAACGGCTGAATCTGACGATCCGCCAGGGCTCGGCGTACCTTACTCGCCGGACGCTCTGTTATGCGCGACGGAGGGAGCGACTGGAAGCACACCTCGAGCTGTTGCGCTGCTATTACAACTTCGTGAGGCCGCACCGGGCGCTGAAATTCGGACGACGGGTCAGGACACCGGCCATGCAGGCGGGTCTGACGAGGCGGCGGTTAACGTTCAGGGAGATCTTCTCGTCGAGGATCGTTTTGCTGGCATGGGAGAAGGTCAAGTCGATGTTCGCCCACGCCGCGATCTTGGTCATTGTCGACGAAAGGCGAGTGCAACTGGCCACGTAACAACACTGGATGACGGAAGCACCGGAATTGTACCAGGACGGAATAGCTGGTGAAAACACAATAGAGCTATATTGGCACTGCAGCGGCCCGAAACGTTTAAAAAGAGGCTGAAAAGCTGCGGCTCGGCGCATTGCCGACACGGCTGGCATTGTCAAGTTAATGGTGCTCGGCGACAAGGGATCCACGGAATCCCTGTACCGGCGCCACCGCTTCCCGCCCGAAATCATCAGCCACGCCCTCTGGTTGTACCATCAGTTTACGCTGAGTTTTGGTGATGTCGAGGATCTGCTCGCTGAGCGTGGCATCAGCGAATATTGGCTGGAAAGAACGGCGGCATGACGACCGGATGGATGATTTGCGGGCGAAACCGGGAGGTGAAACCGGGACAGGGCGAAGCCGGGAGGCGAATGGAGTGGACCCCTGAGGCGAAGGTTTTCCGTTCGGCCGCCGCTGCCGCCGACCGGGCCCCCGACTCTCCCTGCCCGGGTCACGAGACCACAAATCAGCTAAGCGACGCCTTCACAACAACATCCATCCGCCAGCCGCCTCCAACCCCACCCGCCCGCGGTAAGCTGGATACAAATGCCCCCATGCTAGAATGCCCAAATACGAAACATGCTGCACGAAATATACTATGCCAGCCAGCCGTCCATCGTCTCCCCCCCTGCGCCCGGCCAGCAAGCAAGCGACCCAGCGCAACCCGCAAAACAACAATACCAAACAGACCCAATCTCTCCGAACCCCGTCTAAATCACCAACTTGCCAGCCCAGGATCTCCGAAGACCCGTAGCGCGAATCTCGGTTTTGAGATCCGCGGCTTTTCCCGCCCCAGGAACCATGAATCCTCCGCGCGCCCATCCACCCCCGGCCTGCCGCCAAGTCCCAACTCCCATCCTAAACCGCCAAAATCGAACTGCCAAACAGACCCAATCTCGCTGAACCCATCTAAATCAGCGTCTTATGGACACCTGCCCCTGGCCGAATCGCGGATCTCCCCAGGGCCGCGGCAATCAAAAATCACCGTAGCGCGGAGCTCGAAGAGACCCGCGGCTTTTCCTGGCCTGCCGAGCGATTGATCCCCCAATCACCCTGCGCCCGCCAAGCTCCGTAGGAGCGACACATCGAACAGCCTGGGGCGTGAGCCCCAGGACCACAGGCCGAAAACAGTCAGCCCCGGCAGGGGCGGCACACCCCCCTTCACCACAAATACCGCTCATCGGGCCGCGGAATCCACCGCTGGAATCCCCCGCACCGAAACCCCAAATCCTCCGCCCCCCCTGTCACGAGATTTTTGGCCCGCCAAATCAACAACATACCCCAAAAACACCCCAAAACACTTGACAGCCCATGCTAGCCTATACCCGTAACGACCGGAAAGGATAGATCACCGCGATCCCCCGACCGTTTCCTGGCCAGGACAGAAAGCTCGCTCAGCGGTTCATCGCCTCCTCGAATCACAGAGGAGAGGGTGACCGCAAAGGCGGGTCTTCGGACGGCTCTCGAAGGTGGACATCCACCGCGAAGGGCTACGAGCGCGCTCGTGCACCATCGCCGCGCGGGATAATTGCGCGGCGTGACCGCGGGAGAGAACCCTTCGCCCGGAACCGCCTGCAACTTCCGGCTGGGGCGGCTCGCCGGGATCACATAGTCGGAACGAGAGGCGTCTCTCACTTTTTGAAAAAAAGATTGCGGCACTCGCAACGAACCAACCAAGCACACAAGACGCGGCAAACCGTCGCCAGCCCACCCGACCCAACCCCAGCCTGTTTCGGCCCCTCCACGCTCGAAAAAAAAGCTCCCAAATCCTGAAAAACCGGGCATTTCCGGACAACCGGCTCGTTCCCAATCTTCAAGAAACCGGGCATTTCCGGACAACCGGCCACCCCCAGACCGACCCGCAAACCGAAATCGGCGTCTGCATTGAGCCCTGGGCCACCCTCTCCGGGCCGCCGAGAATACCATCTAGTATAGAGGGGATGCCAGCCGCCTCGGTCATTGAACTCCTGCTCCTGCTGCTCATTGTCGCTTCGGTCATCGCGATCGTTACGATCCGTTTGCGCATCCCCTACACGATCGCTCTGGTCGTCGGCGGATTTCTGATCGACATCTTCCGCGTTCCCATCAGCGGACTATTGGGCGAGCACGGCAGTTCGCAGGTGCTCACGCCAGACGTGATCTTCATGATCTTCTTGCCCGGGCTTCTTTTCGAGGCCGGCCTGAACATTCAAGCCCGCCAGTTGCGGAAGGATCTGGTTCCAATTCTGTTGCTGGCCGTGGTGGGCGTTGTCATCGCGACTCTCGTGACCGGGTTCGCGATCCATTGGGCCATCGGGTTCCCGTGGCTCGTGGCGCTGCTTTTTGGAGCCCTGGTCTCGGCGACCGATCCGATCTCGGTCCTTGCTCTGTTTAGGGAGATGGGCGTATCGAAGCGTTTGGCGGGGCTGGTCGAGTCCGAGAGCCTGTTCAATGACGGAACGGCCGTCGTGTTGTTCCATATCTTACTCGGAGCCGTGGCCGGCGCCCATCAGCTCAGCCTGATCGGCGGCCTGCGGCAGTTCTTGCTCGTGACCCTCGGCGGCGCTCTGATCGGCCTCGGGCTGGGGTATCTGGTCAGCAAGCTGACGGCGCGGATCGATGAGCCGCGCATCGAAATCACGCTGACGACGATCCTTGCCTATGGTTCGTTTCTGCTTGCCGAGGAACTGCACGTCTCGGGCGTGATCGCGACGGTCGGCGCGGGACTGATGATCGGCAATTTTGGCGCCCCGGCCGGGATGAGTTCGCGCACCAAGGTGGCGCTATGGTCGTTCTGGGACTATTTGGGATTCGTCATCAACTCGCTGATCTTTCTGCTGATCGGTATTGAGGTGCACATCGTCGACCTGGCCGGGGCTTGGCGGGGCATCCTGCTCGCCATCGCCGCGGTGCTGCTGGGGCGGGCCATCACGATCTACTCTCTGACTCCGCTGGCCGACCGCCTGGTCGAAAAGATCCCCAGGTCGTGGCGCCACGTCCTGTTTTGGGGAGGCATTCATGGCGGCGTTTCGATAGCTCTGGCGCTGAGCCTGGCCGCTGACTTCCCGCACCGCTCCGAGATCCTCGCCCTGACCTTTGGCGTGGTGGCGTTCTCTATCGTCGTGCAGGGTTTGACGATTACGCCCCTGATGCGGTGGCTGGGCATTGCAATGGGCCGGGAAGACGAATACGACCGGGTCAAAGTGGAGCAGATGGCGCTGGGAGCGGCTCTCGAAGAGTTGGAGAACCTGAGAAGCCGCCACATCGTTTCGCCGCGGATCTACGAGCGCCTGCGGGCCGAAGTGGACTCAGCCACGCGCCGCGTGCACGAGCAGATCGAGGCCATGCACGAGGCCGGCCACGCTAGCGCCGAGGAAGAGGAACGCCTGGCGCGCATGGAAATGATCACGGCCCGCAAGACAGCCATTCAAAGAGCGATGAGCGAAGGGCTCGTCTCACACCACGCTGGCGAGGCGCTGATGGCCCAAGCCGACGACGAAAGCGACCAGATTGCGCGCCAGAGTTGAGACCCCGGTGCGCGTGCCACGGGCTAGGAAGCGGCCTCTTTGGGCGCGTCCTTGGCGAAGACGATCTTGAGCAACGGCGGTGTTGCCAGTGTCGTCACCATCACCATCACGATCATGGCGGAGAAGGTCTCAGCCCCGAAGATGGGCTCTCCCTTCACCAGCAGCGACGAACCGATCCCGGCGAAGATTAGGCCCACCTCGCCGCGCGGAACCATGCCGATGCCGATGGCAAGGCGGTTGAGACTCTTGTCCCGCACGCCCAGCGAGCAGATCTGTTTGCCGGCAAAGGCGGCGATACTCAGGCCCAGAGCGAACTGCAGCACGCTCAAATCGGCGAACGATTCCAGATTCACCTTCATCCCCATCACCACGAAAAAGACGGGCACGAGGATCGAACTGATCGGGGAGACAATTTCGTGGAATTTTTGCCCCTGCAACTCGGCGTAGCCTTCGTAGTGGTTTTCTTGGAGAACCAGCCCGGCGGCGAATGCGCCGACGATGGGCGCAAGTCCGAAGAACTCCGCCAGCCCGGCGAGCGCGAAGCAATGGCAGATGCTCAACACGACCGCCATGCCGCGGACCTTCGAAGTGGCGCCGGCACTCAGTATTCTGGCGCCCACAAAGCGGCCAGCGACCACGGAGAATACCAGGAAGACGATGGACTTGCCGATAATCATCAGCACCGGACCGAGCGAGACCTCGCCGCCGGCTCCCGAGCCGATGGAAGTAATCAGGCCGCTGACGACAGCCAAAATAATGAGCCCCAAGATATCGTCCACCACGGCCGCTCCGAGAATGATGCGGGCCTCCTTGGTGTCCATCTTGTTGAGGTCTTTCAATACCCGCGCGGTGATGCCAACGCTGGTCGCCGACAAGGTCGCGCCGCAGAACACGTGAACGTACCAACTCGCCTCGGGCAGAAACCACAACGAAACACCGTAGCCCAGAGCCATCGGCGCCACGACCCCCAGCACGGCCACGACCAGCGCGGCGGCGCCGACTTCGAGCAGTTCGGTCAGGTCGGACTCAAGACCCACTTCGAACAGCAGCAGGATGACGCCGATTTCCGCGAAAAGCGCCACGCCTTGATCGGTGCTCAGGCCGCCGAGCCCGCCGATGCCCAGCAGATGAAGATTTCCCAGTATGACGCCGAAGACCAGCTCGCCGAGGACGGCGGGCTGACCCCAGGTTTCAAATACCTCCCCGCCGACTTTCGCCGCCAGCAGAATCGTCACCACTGCAAACAAGAAGTAGTAGATGGTCACGTGTCCGGCATGACCTTCGCCCTGGGCGCCAGGGGAGGAAAACGCCACCAAAGTGACCATGCACACCAGGAGCCCGACCAGAAAGGAGAATCGCTGCATTTGAGTACCGGCTAGCTTCTCGGGAAAGGTGGTTGGCGCGAGCCGCCGCGAAAGCGCGGAGCTGGCGGGCGGCCCCCGCGATGGTTCACGATCCTCCGGCTCGGTCTGCTCCGGCGCGATCTGCTCCGGCTCGGGGCTCGCAGACGATTCCGTGCTCCGGGGCGGTGGGGTGGTTTGCAAGACTCCTGACATGACTACATTAGCACCTTCGCCCAAGACCCCTCCGATGGCGAGGTCGCCTCTCGGTTGGGCTCTCTAGGAAAAGAATTTCGGCGTCACGACCGCCGGCTGCATGATTCTTATCGGCAGAGCGCGGAAATACTATTTCGTAAGGAGTACGCGAGCGGCCCCCCGGCGGAATGTCCCGGCGCGCAATCCCGTCACGACAACCCCAGCTCAGTAAAATCAACAAGCTAGCCGCAAAACCGCCCGAAATCCTTGACACGGCCTTGTACTCTGGAATCGAAAACTACCCTGGAACCGAGAAATTGGTGAGGCGCGCGCTGGGAACCGGAGTGAGCAAGGTCATCTGATCCGGCGAACCGTCCCACCGCCGAGCCTGGCGCCCCCCGGACGATCACTCTGTCGTGAGCTTCTGATGCTCCCGGGAAACGCTGCGCGCGACCAGCAGCCAGATCCCGGTGAATACCAGATTGAGAAGAGCGAACGAGCGGATGCCAAACGAGAGTTGCGTGCCCGCGAAGACGACCGCCGCTTGCAGCGCGTCGCCGCTGCGCCCGAAGAAGGTGTCGATCGCGGCTTTCGCCTTATACTTCGCTTCGCGGGAGGTGATCAGAAACAGCGCCTGGCGTACGGTATTGTTGAGGGAATAGTCCGTGCTGTTCTCGGCGGTTTTGACAAAGCGGACCATCTGAAGAACCGGGCTCCAAGCGGCCAGAGCATAGGTCGCGGCTGAAATACTCGGCAGAACGAATAGCGACGAGCGCAGACCGATCCACCCGATGATGCGCGACACCAAGAATGTCTGGATCAGAAATCCAGCCAGATTCACCCAGAAGTAGAAATCTCCGTAGAAGGCGCCGATAAAGGCGCCGCGCTGGGCCTCGAGCGCCGCCGCCGCGCCAATCTCCGCTTCGGCGGCCGCCAAGGCTAGTTTGCCCAGAATGAATTCGCCGACCGTGTTGACGAGATTGAGCAACAGCACCAGGAAGGCGATCGAGCGGAGATACTTATCGCCCATCACCAACTGGAAACCGCCCTCCTTGCTGAGGGTCTGTTGCGCGACGGTCTGCTTTTCATGCGCCCGGCCTACATGGCGGCGGTTTACGGCGACGATCAAGAGAGCGAACACACCCAGCAGGCAGCAGGCGACCGACATGAACTGATACGGCCCAAGCTGTTGGATGTAAACAGACGTCACCTTCGCGCCGGTCAGCCCTCCGAGCGAGAGGCCGATGCCCACGATGGGAAACAGCCTCTTGCCCTGCTCTTCGGAATAGAGATCGTTGGCGAAGGCCCAGAACTGCGAGACGATCATGAAGCTGAAGATGCCCAGCCAGACATAGTAGGCGACGCCAACCTGAAAACCAGCCGCCCCGGCGGCGATGAACAGAAGCAGATTCAAGATGAAGAAGATCGTCATCCCCGATAGCAGCCAGACGCGGTTGACGCGCGAAGCGAAAGCGCCGTAGGCGGGCACCACGAAAATGAACAGAAGAGCCTGGACTGCGCTGGCGTAGCTCTTGATCTCGGCCCCGGATTGGGAGAGGATCAAGGCTTCGCGCACCGGTTTGAGAATGTAGTAGAGCGCCATCATATTGAAAGCGTTCAACGCCAGCAGGAGGACGATCGCGCCTTCACCGGGCTCGACCCGGCTGAACACACAGAGCAGCTTTTCGAGAAAGCTTCGGCGTGGCCCGATAGCGGGCGGATGATGGGAACTCGTCATATGGCGGCCGGCCAGTTGACGGCCGGCGCAAGGCCCAGCAGGAGCCTAACAGTTTAGCAGCGCCGCCAGCAGTCACAACCGGTTCGCGGACAGGCCTTGCGGCGAAGCAGCCGAGGCGATGTAGAGATTCCGCTTCAACGCACCGATGAGAACAACAAGGACGCTCGCGGCCGGGAAAGCAGCGCGGCCGAGGAAACCCTCCGGCCCGCGGTTGCGTCACTACCTACCACGGGCTGCCAGCTTGGGGTGGGGACCGGAGGCCAAACTTTTCGACTTGAATTTACACGGGAATCTGATGTATGCTGCAAGTGATCGACGAATTCGCGCCGGGTCCACGTCCCCCACGATATTTCTTCTTCGCGCGAAAACCAGCAAGGGCATCGATCAACGAACCATCACGTCCTTCTTGACATCGGTTTGAGGCTGTACGCTACGTTCGTCCGCGGTGTTGCACCAGGTCCGCGGGCGCTCTCTACAAAATGAGAAATCAAATTTCAGACAGGGGATCTTCCAGACCCCCGAAGACCTTTCGAAAGAAAAAGCGCAAACGCGGACACAGCGCCGCGAACAATGGCGAAGTCAATGGCAATGTTCTGGCTCCCAGTCAGCGCAACGGCCAGACCCAGCGCGGCATGCCCGATCAGACGGCGGGTTTTTGCCAGAAGTGCGGCCAGCCCGCGCCCGATGGCAAGCTCTGCCCGTTCCATCGTAATCTGCTGAACTCGATCCGGAACAGCTACCGCTAGAAGCGGCTCTTGCCGGCGCTCTGGAAAAGACAGCTCTCCTCTTGTTGTTTGCGCGGCGGAACCCGCGCAGGGCTCTCATCGATCCATGTGTCTTGACCCCTGTGCCTTGATCCCCGTGCTCGAATGCCTGAGGGATTGCGCGGGGACGTTGTGACCCGAAAGCCTTACGCAGACATCGCCCCACGGCGCTGCTCCGCGTCTATGCCTTGGGGTCGCAATGGCCGATGGATTGGGGTGTGGAGAGCAGCTTCGGCCGCCTAAGTAAGAATGTCGTCTTGGCGCTGACGGCGAATGGCGTTCAAACCGCCGCGCAGATCGGCATCTTCATTCTGCTGGCGAAGCTCGCGGCGCCGTCGCTGGTCGGCCAGTACGCGCTGGCGCTGGCGATCGTGACCCCGCCCATGCTGCTCGCCAAGCTGCAGTTGCGGCCCGTGCTGGCGACAGACTTTGCCGGAGACTACCGCTTCGGGGACTACTTCGGAGCCAGACTTTCGGCTAGTCTGCTGGTGGCGGTCATCCTGCCGGGGGCCGCTCTGACCTGCTTCTCGCATGAAGTGGTCGCCGTGCTGGCGGCGGTCGTGGCCATCAAGGCGACAGAGAGTGTCAGTGATCTGTTGCATGGCGTCCTGCAGCGCGACGATCACTGGAATCAAATCACGAGGGCCTCGGCGATCCGCTCGCTCGGCGTGGTTCCGAGCTTCTGGTTGGCGTGGCAATGGACCGAAAGCCTCCCGGTCAGCTTGACGGTCACGGCGGCGTGGAGCCTGGCCGTGCTGGTCGCCCGCGAACTTCCGGCCGCGCGGGAAGCTCTCGCCCAAAGGAGAGAGTCCGCGCGGCCGCTTTGGAATACGCGAATTCAGTGGAAGCTATTCCGTACCGTCCTGCCGCTTGGTCTGGTGGGAGCGCTGATCAGTTTCATCGCCAATACGCCGCGCTATTTCGTCGAGCACTATCTCGGACAGGAGGAACTGGGCTATTTCGCGGCTCTGTTTCATCTGACCATGGTGGGCGGTCTGTTGCTGCAAGCCGCCGGTCAGGCCGTCATGCCCCGCATGGCGCGCCACGCGGGGCATGACCGGCGCGGCTTCGTGGGTTTGGCGCTTCTGTTGTTGGGTTTTGCGGGTCTGTTGGGCGCTGGGGGAACGATCGCCGCGTCGCTGATGGGGGCCCGGCTGCTGGCCGTGATCTATCGGCCCGAGTACGCCGCGCACCAAGAGTTATTGGTGTGGCTGATGGCCGGCGCTGCCGTGTCCTACCTCAGTTCCTCCTTGGGGTATATGCTCACTTCGCTGCGGCTGTTTCAACAGCAGTTGCCAGTCTATTTGGTGACGGCCGCAGCGGCGCTACTGAGTTGTATGCTCTTGATTCCCGCCCATGGATTGATGGGCGCGGCCTATGCGTGCCTTGCTACGTGGCTGGTCGCGCTGCTGGGTGGCGCCGCGGTCTTGGCGGCGAACGGCTGGGTCGGGTCCGAGCGCGGCGGCGGCCGGGGACCGCAAACGTCCGCGAACGCTCAACGGGCTGCCAGATCCGAGGTCGCGTCGTCGATCATCGCAATCCGATAGAGCTGATCGCCGTGCACCCAGCCGGGCTTCTACCGCGGGCCAGGGTCGGCGAGTTCCTTGCGGAGGGCGGCCGGGTCGAACTCGATTCCGGCTCTCGAATACAGCAGCAGTCCTTTGTTGCGAAGGTGATTCATGTGCTGCGTGATGATCTCCCGCGAGGTGCCCACGTAGCGCCCCAGCAACTCGTGGGTAACCGGCATGATGTGGATGGTCGAGGCATCCAGCGGGGCGCCGAAGGTATCGGCCAGGCGAAGAAGGGCCTTGATCAGCCGCTGGGAAATGTGATCGACGGCGAAACTTTCGATTCTGCGATCGGCTTCGTACAATTTCCGGGCGACCACGCGCAGCAAAGACGGCCCCAATTCCGGGGCGCGGCACATGATCTGATGCAGGTCACTGGTGGTCCACTCCATGATCTGACAATCCTCGAAGGCGACGGCGGTCTGATCACGATAGGCCGACCCGAGCAGGCTGGACTCTCCGAAGAACGAGTCCCGGGGACAGAAGTCGAGAATCGTCTCGCGGCCGGACGGCGAAATACGCCCCAGCTTGACGGCGCCGTCGACGACGAGAAAAAAGCTATCGGCGCGGTCTTGGGCCGTATAAATGGTTTCGTCCTTGAGGAATTCCAGAGGCTTGCGGCGGGGAAGGATGTCGAGCGGATCATCCCAAACCGGTGTCACGCTAAAAGACGGTACAACCCCGACGGCCATAAGGACATCTCCTGTAAATTCACATGGTTACGTCTTGTCAAGGACAAAAGTACAACCCCTAAAAAGAAGAGCCAGCGGCCGACCCCAGGATTGCCGCGCTGCTCTTGTTAGGTTAGACCGTGGTTGGCCGAAGACGGTTACCATCGAACCGGGGAATTTTGCAGGAAGCCAATGCGGGGTGCCAGCCCGCATTTTTCACCACCTGACGACCGAAGCACATGAGAGGCCCGCCATTACTTCGTTGCGCTTGCTCGCCGTGCTCAACGTACTGTCAAGTACGCCTGCGCTCGTCAAGCGGCGCGCGCCTCGTACTGACGCGCCTCTCACGCACTTCGCTTCGTCACGTGGTGAGAAATGCGGGCTAGCGGTTGGAGGAGTTCAAAGCACCGCGGGTGTTCTCTAGTGACGAGGGACCGCCGCCGGGGGCGTCATGAGCCCCCCGACCGCGCCCAGTGGCGCTCGAGCGTTATCAGGAGCCGATCGTGCACGTCTTTCGGAAGAGGGTGGCACTCGGTGTTCTGCACGATTTCGACGGTCCTGCGGGTCTCGTCAAATTCCACCCAGCAGCCGGGACATCGCGCCAGATGGGCTTCGAGTGAACCCCGCAGGCCCGCGTCGAGCGCCCCGTCGACGTAGTCGGAGACGTTGTCTAGAAACTCCTTACAAGTGATCTTCTGTTTTCCGGCCATGCTGCTCCAGATGCCAATGAAGTTTTTGCCGCAATTGCTGGCGAGCCCGCAACAACCGTGATTTGACGGCCGAGATGGAAAGGCCGAGCATTTGAGCGGTTTCGTCGGTGGACAAGCCTTCGACGTCTCGCAGGACGAAGACCGCCCGATAGGTTTCAGAAAGTCCGTCGATCGCATCTTCGATCCGTGTCCGCAGTTCCTCCCGTCCGTAGTGCTGCTCGGGATCCTCGCCCGCCGACCGAACTTCGCGGACCAGCGAACCGTCATCGGTTTCCAGTTCCTGATCAAGGGAAACGGTCGGATGCCGTTTCTGACGCCGTATTTTCATCAGCGCCTCATTCACGGCAATGCGGACGAGCCAGGTGTAGAATTTCGATCCGCCCTCGAACTGGTCGAGCCGGGAAAAGGCCTTTAGGAACGTCTCCTGGAGAACGTCTTCGGCGTCTTGATCGTTCTTGGTGATGTGCCGCGCCACGCGAAACACACGGGCGGCGTAGCGCTCCACCAACTCGGTGAAGGCCTGCTTGGAGCCCTGCTTGGCCTGCCCGGCGAGGGCGAGGTCGTCAAACGACGGGGCTTCGGCGGACGTGGTGGTCATCATCTTCGCATGAGGGCGACGTCTTCCCGCGCCTCTCATTCTGGGGGTGTGAGCGGCGGAACGCAAGGCCAGCAGCCCGTGGCAGGAGTCGGGCCGGGGGCGTTGGGAGCGGCGTGAGGCCGAAAGCGAGGCAGAACAAGGGCGAGGATCTGGTTCATCAGGCCCGAGTCGCAACGAGGCTGCCCGGTCCGCGCCGCCTCAACCCGTTGGGCGCTAAGGCCGTTTGCCGCCCGAGTTTTCCGTCGGTGATGCTATTCGATGCCCAGGGGAGCACGGAGGACGAAATCCAGACGCGACTCCGAGGGGATGCGCAGGGTTTTGCCACGCGCCGCCGAGACGGCGATGCCGGCTCCGGCTCCGGCGCCCGCGCCAATTGCGGCGCCCTTGCCTCCGCCGAAGATGCCGCCAAGCACCGCGCCCACTCCGGTGGTGATGGCGGTTGTCTTGGCCGTGCGTTTGCCCTGGCCCTTGCCCTTGACCTCGGCGTAGTTGGTCGCCAGTTCATACTGTTTGCCGTTGATGACGATGTCATAGAGCTTGAGAGCGACTTCGTCGCTGCCGGAGATCTTCCCGGCTTGTTCAACACGCACGACCTGCACGGTGGCGTCCGCGCCGCGGGGAATCACGATTTGTCCGCCGATGGTAATGGGATCGTCGATGCTGGCCCGGAAACGTTCGCCCGCGCCAGTGACGTCGGCATCGATCGAGTCGATCAACCTGACCGTGATAACCGTTCCGCCTGGGATGGTCGCTGAGTGCTGGGGAGCCGAGGCCGCGGCGCGGAGCGGCCTCTGGGCGCGAGCCGGTGTCGCCGGGGCTCGGCTTGGGGCGGGGGCATACGGTACCGCGGCGGACGCGGTACTGACAAAGTGGATGCTTTCGATGTCGCCCACCGAGTAGGTTCTCAGTTCCCCGTCGTCGCCGATGAACCGCACCGAACGCGTGTTGCCACCCACGAAACTGCCGGTGACGGTGGTGCCGTTATGCAGCCGGAGTTCGTCGGCCCTCAGCAGCGCAGCGCTGGATAGCAGGGTAACCAAACAGAGAATAACGGGTGTGCGGTGCATGGTGGTGTGCTCCTTCGCGAAAAAATTGGGCTTCGTACTCAGTATCTCAGATCGTCCCGTTCTGTCTTCACTAGACGGATGCGCCGCGAATTTCGTTTCTTGATCTTGCGTTCGGTGTCCGACGGCCGAGTTGCCAAGAGGTCAGGTCCCAGATGCCTATTCGTAGGCCAGGGCTTCGATGGGGTCCTGCCGCGCGGCTCGCAGGGACGGATAGGCGGATCCGAGAGTGGAGCCAAGCAAGGCAATAACCGCCGTCCATGCGAAATGGGACTGCAGGATGCTAACGGTGATGACCGGAAATCGGTGCTCGAGAACCGACTGGCCCGCATAGGCCAATCCAATGCCGACCACAATTCCCGCAATGGTCAGCAGAACCGTCTCCCGCAGGAAAATCTGAATCACATATCCGGGCGAGGCGCCGAGCGATTTAAGAATGCCGATCTCGCGTGTACGATCCAGCACCGCCGTATACATCGAGATCAGCACGACGATAAAGCCAACCACAACGGCGATTCCGACGATGACGTGGATGAAATCGTCTCCGTAGTTATGCGCCTGCCGGTTGAACAGAGAGATGAGTTCTTCCATCGTATAGATGGGGTTGTCGGGATACTTCTGCTTGAGCGTCGTGACGAACGCCGAGGAGGAAACCGATTCATCGAGCTTCAGATAGATCTGACTGAGCTTGCCGTCCCAATTCATGACTTCCTGCATGGTCTTGAGAGAGACGAAGATTCTCGACATCTTGCCGGCCTCGATAATGCCGGTTAGAAGAAAATCCTTGTTGAGAATACGCACGGTGTCGCCGACCGAGAGTTTTTTCTGCCGCGCGTAGACTTCGTCGACCACCATCTCGAAGGGTTCCTCGAAAGGACCTCCCGCATGGAAGCGGATGCCTCCGGCCATGCGGTCGAACTTGGCGAAGTCGACGCCGGTGACGGTCTGAAGCTGCTCCTGAATCGAGAAGGCCGTGCCCACGGCCATCGTAACTCCTGGGATGGCTTCCAGCTCATCCATCATGGATTGGGCCAGTCCGGCCGAGCCCGCCGACAGAGCGCCGCTGCTGGTCTCGGGGCGAAGCACGATGTCGGCGCCGACGCCTCGCTGGCGGCGATTCGACTCTCCGATCAGGCCGTCGGCCAGGCCGAGTATGAGGAGAATCATCGCTACCTCGAGGCCGATCGCCGCGATAGTCAAGAACGTCCGCATTCGGCGATGCCGGAGGTTCGCCCAGACGACACGCTGTATCAAAGAAAGTCTCCTTGCCCTTTGATAAGGGCTATGCCATGGGCGAAGGGAACCGCCGCGGGGTTCTCCGATGACGACTACTGAAGATAGCCCAGGCTCTTAAGTATTTCGGTGTCGCGGCCGGAGAGCGAACTTTCAGTCTCTTCCAGATCCGTGGAGCCATACCAGCGGCGCAGGGCGTTCGTCTGGCGGCGATACTCATTGTTCTTCACTTTGAGCCGCAGGGGCGACGACTCGTAGGGATCGCGCTTGAGGTCGATCACATCGACCGAGTTCGACTCCGGAGTCCAAACCACCTTTTGCGTGCCTTCGGTTTTGCCAATCCGAAGCGGCAGTTTCGGACGCCGGACCCACATCCACGATACCCAGGCGGGGGCGACGCCTTTTCTTCCGGCAAAGGCTACATAACGCATCGACCGTGCCGGCAGCTTCTCGCCATCGAGCCAGGCCGCGGCCAGGCTGCGGCCGGCGAATGACCAGGGAGGATCTTTTACTCTGCGCCCGATGCCGCTGAGGTCGACGATCGTGGGAGTAATATCGAGCAGCGAAACTCGCTCAGTGACAACGGTACGCGGCGGGATCGACCCAGGATAGCGCATGATCAGCGGTATGTGAATAATCCCCTCGGAGAGACGCCGTCCGTGGCCGACATAGCCGTTTTCTCCTAGACTTTCGCCATGATCGGAAGTCAACACGACTAGGGTGGAATCACGCAACCCGAGCCGGTCGAGCTGCTTGAGCAGCAGGCCGATGTGATGATCCGCGTAACCAATCTCGGAGTCGTAGCGTTCGACGCGGTCCCGCATCCGCTCGTTCTTAGGTTCGGGAATCGACCGCGGATGACCACTCGGCCGCGGTGAGGCGAACGCCTCGCGCCGGTTGTAGGGCGAGTGCGGATCGAAGTAGTGCACCCAGAGCAAGAACGGCTTTTTGTGGTTGTCCTTCAGCCAGCGGATAGCCTCGGGCGTCACGTCCTGGGCGTAGCGGCTAGAGTGCAATACATTATACTTCCGCGTCATTTTCTGGTCGTAGACGTCAAACCAGCGTCCGAGTTTCGTCATGCGGTCGAGGAGCGGCCAAGAACTGACAAAGGCAGCGCTGGCGTAGCCGAAGCGGCGCAAGATCTGCGGCAGAGACAGCCACATCGAGTCGCGCGGAATGGCGACGCCGTTGATGCGCGCTCCGTGCTCCTGCGGATAGCGGCTGGTGAACATCGAGAGGTGCGAGGGTCCGGTGAGAGGGATGACGGTATAGGTTCGTTCGAAGCGGACGCCTTCCTCCGCCAACTGGTCGATATTCGGGCTCGTTTTCAGATGGTAGCCATAGGAGGAGAGATGGTCGGCGCGAAGGGTATCGACCGTAATCAACACGACATTGGGGGAAGACGTGTCTTGTTCATCCCTCGGCGGCTCTTCCGGCTGGGAGTAGGCCGCCAGGGCGGTGATCAGTCCGAGTCCGAGAAGGACGAGTAGTATAGGCTTGTACCGCAGAGATATATTCTAGCGTGGCGGGGCGGTCGGGTTCAAATGGAATCGGGGTGAGAGAGGGAAAATTTCGCGAGTTTCGTCCACAAATTCGGCCGCGGGCTAGAATAGTCGGTATGAGTTCGCCTTTTTCCGGTAGTGCCCGCACGGTTGTGGTCGATGGAGTCACCCTTCATCTGGCCCATCCCGACGAGATCGCGATCCGCTGGGTGGGGCAGCAGGAACTGATGCGTCAGTTGCGGGCCGCCTGGCTAACGCTCGGTGAGCGGGACATGCCGATGACGCCGCGGCTGCTGGGCAAGCCCGGTGTGGGCAAGACAACCCTGGCCTATGCCACGGCGAAACAGATGAGCCGCGAGGTCTACATCATGCAAGCGACTCTCGACATCCGGCCCGAGGACCTGCTCGTCACCCCGGTGATTGAAGGCGAAGGCCGGCTGCGCTATGTGGCTTCGCCGCTGGTGACGGCCATGATCCGGGGCGGCGTGGTGATTCTGGACGAGGGGAACCGCATGAGCGAGAGAAGCTGGGCCTCGCTGGCGCCTCTGCTCGACAACCGCCGCTACGTGGAATCGATCGTCGCCGGCATCAAGATTCACGCCGACCCGAACTTCCGCATGACCGCCACGATGAACGATGACGCATCGACCTTCGAATTGCCCGAATACATCCATTCGCGGCTACAGCCTCAGATCATGGTTGATTTTCCCGAGCACGAGGAGGAGAAGGCGATCCTCAAGGAAAATCTTCCCTTCGCCGATGATGAAATCCTCGATTACGTCACCGGGTTCCTGCAGCGAGCCCACCAGGCCGATGAACGCTACACGGCGCGGGACGGCATCAACATCAGCCGTTTTGCCTTGAAGCTGCTCAAGACCCAGTGCCACGACTCGGCTCCCGCGGCGTTGCACGCTTCGATTGTTCAGACCCTCGGCTACGAGGCGTTGCGGTATGTTCCGCAAACTTGACGAAGCCGTTCCGCGGCGGGGAAGGATTCGCTACCTGCCCGCGGTGCCCGGCAGCATGGAGTTCGCCGAGTTCGTGCGCGGGGAACTGCTGCGCGAGCGGCCCCAGGTCGTCGCCGTCGATTTGCCGGCTACGCTCGAGCCACCCTACCGGCGCGCGATCGAACGGCTCCCCGAACTGTCGGTCATTCTCTACGACGACGAAGGGGAAGACCGCTCGGTCTACTCGCCGGTCGAGGTGACCGATCCTTTGGTCGAGGCGTTGCGAACGGCTGGTGAGATCGGAGCGGAGACCGTATTTCTCGACCCAGACGCGGGTGAGCGAAGTACAATGCCTGAGTCTTATCCTGACACCTACGCAGTTCGGCGCGTCGGGATTCACAAATACATTGAGGCATGGCGCCTGCATTCTGGGCGGCGTTCCCTCGAAGTGGCCGCTCATGCCGAAGGTCTGGCTTGGACACTGCAAGGCCTGGACCGGGCGGCCACGGTCGCCGTCGTGGTTTCGCTTTCCCTGCTTGACCCTTTGCTTGACGCCATGGAGCGGCCTCAGGCCCGGCCGCTCAAGAAAGTAAGACGAAGCGGCGTCCGGTTGCTGAATTTGCATCCAGAATGTTTGGCCGAAGTTTGCACCGAGATGCCGTTTCTGCAGGCGGTCTACGGGGCCCGGCGGAATGGCCCGCCCGACAGGCCCGCCGCCGCCGGTTACGAGACACGCAACGTTCGCGGCTTCACGATAACAGCCGGGCCGAAAGAAGAGCCGAAGGGGGCGGCCATTGCGCGGGCCGCCCAAGAGCCGATCGACCGGCAGGCACTTCACTTGCGGCTGTTTCACGAGTCGCGGCGACAGTACGAAAACAGCACGGGTGAAAAAATTACCTTCTGGCAGCGGAGGCTGTGGGCCCGTTATTCCCGCAATTTGGCGATCACACAGCAGCGGCTGCTGGGCGGATTGTTTGACCTTACGGTCGCCGCGCGGTCGGTCGTTGACGACAACATGGCCTGGGAGTTCTGGGAGATGGCCGGCGCCTATCCAGCCCAGAAGACCGCCAGCGATTTGATGACGGTGAAAGTATCGGGCGAGCAGATGTGGGTAAACCACCAGCGCATCCAGCTTCGCCGCCGGCTGCCGCGCGCCAAGGGCCGTCCGCGTCCGGCGGGATTGAGAGGCCGCAAACGGGAGAGCGTTCCGGGCCAGTGGCTCGGGGAATGGAAGGGTTCTTCGATCTGCTCCTATCCTCCCGAAGACTTAGTGATTGAAAACTACGGGCTGCTTCTCAAGAAAAAGGGCAAGAACATTCTTTCCGAGGAACGCTCGCGCACCGAACCGTTCACGACCTCGCTGCTCGACGGCATCGATTTGCGGGAGACGCTGCGGAACTGGCACGAGAAGCGCTTGTATGTTCGTTCCCAGCAGCGCGTGGCCGGCGAGGTGGGCTCGATGGTTCTGATCTTCGACGAAGATCGCCAGGATCGTTACTCCTACTGTCTGACTTGGATGGGCGAACATCAGAACGAGTCCGACATGGCGTTCTACGCCACCGACCCGTTTGAAAATATTGTCGGCCCCGGCATCGGACGCGCCGAATACGGCGGACTGCTGCTGACACTGCCTCCCGGCCGCATGATGGGAGTTTGGGAGGACCCCGATTATGTGATCGCCGAGTCCAAGCCGGAACGCCTGCTGCTGGCCGCGCTGGACTATTCCCTGGAGAAGTACGTGGTCTACGTGGCGCCGAAACCGCCCCGGTCGATGTTTCGCGGCATCGCCGGGAGACTGGGTTTGAAGATTATCTATATTCCCATTGGACAGCTCTCTCCGGTGGCGCTGAAGAAAGCGCGGGTGATGCACGTTCTCGACGGCCACGAGAGGCGCCAGACGGCCAAGGACTACATTTGGTGAAGCGCGGCCGGCGAGGATCGCCTGATCGGCGCGACAGCGGACAGGGAAGAGAGCGAGTCCGACTTCGACCGCGGGATAGCCCGCATTTCTCACCACCTGCCGACCGAGGCACGCGATAGGCCCGCCATTACTTCGTTGCGCTTGCTCGCCGTGCTCAACTTACCATCAAGTACGCCTGCGCTCGTCAAGCGGCGCGCGCCTCGTACTGACGCGCCTCTCACGCACTTCGCTTCGCCACGTGGTGAGAAAAGCGGGCTAGAGGGCGGGCAGGGGCCGCTGTTCGGGACCGTAGCGAAGGGTCATCGACGGCGTCGTCTCGGCCGGCGGCAGGCGAACAATGCGCGGCCGGACGCTGATCAGGAGATGCTCTTTGCTGACCTGGCTCGTGGTTCGCCGAAACAACCTCCCGAGCCGTGGAATTTGGGCCAGGAAGACCGGGCCCGAGAATGATTTTCGGTCCTCCACGACCACCATACCCGTCAGCAGCGCTATTTCTCCTTCCCTCAACCGGACGAAGGTCTTTAGCTGGCGGTTCGACAGGATGGGGAGATCGTTCACGCTCTGGCCGGTCAATTGCTTGATTCCGAGTTCAATTTCGAGGGAAACTTCCCTGGCGCTGTGGACATAGGGCGTCACCTTAAAGACCAGGCCCAGGTCTTCGAATGTAAACGAGGGAAAGGGCTGGCCCAAGGCGCCCCCTTGATTGGAGTCGTCGCCTTGCGCGGTGGATACTGGAGCAGAAAACCGCGCAGTGATGATCGGATAGCGCTCTCCCAAGAGAAAATCCGCCGGCGTGCCCTCGGTGGCGCGAACAGTGAAGCTGGACCGTACTTTTCCCATGGAGGACAATTGCCGGGCGGTAACAGCGGAACTCACAACACTGAGGCCGAAAATCGTGCCACCCCCGCCGATTCCCAACAGCAGAAGCGAGCCATCGGGCTCCGCGGGACGGTTCCACAACACCGTACTGAAGTTGGCGACCGGGAACGAAGCCGGCAGGCTGAGACCCGCGGTGATCTCGCGGGAGTCGGCGAGTGTGATCAACTCCACGTCCACGGCGACTTCGGCCGGCGGCGCCGATAGCTGCTCAAAGAGAGAGCGCGCCAGCCGCAGCTTGGCCAGCGTATCTCTCATGATGACTTCCTGGCGTGAAGCGACGAACACGAGGCGTTTGATGTCGAGCGTTTGCTGCACGGCTTTGACGAGTTCGATTGCCTGCTCTCTGGACATCGAGCCGCCCAGAGGCAGCACCAGGACTGCCATCGGCTCCAGATCCTTGCGGTTTTGCGGCGTGTCTTCGGCGACGAGGAAAAGCTTGGGGGTCACCGGCACGACGATCGTCTTGGTCACGTCGATCATGGAGTAGATCGCGTCGCTGAAATCGGCGTTGTCTAGTTCGAAGCGAATCTTTTCGCTGTCCCGAAAATCAGCATCAAATATGACCTCCATGCCGTAGGCTTCGGCGATACCCTGGTAAAGGGTTTTGACTGAGTCGCGGAGCCGAAAACTTGAGGTTCGATCCAGGGGGGCCAGCTCGACAGCAGAACGCAGTTGCGGCCGGGCAGGCGGCGGCCCCAGTGGCTGGCCCGCCGACGTGGCGGCGTCAGCGATCAAGTACCGATTGGCGGGATCCAAAGCAAGGGCGGCCTGGTGGTTTCCGAGTCCGGCCAGCGTTTGCGACGCCCGCCGTTGCACCTTCCGTGCCGCTAGTACATATTCGTGGCGGCCGGGGTCCGTCGCGCGGGCCTGCATGTAGAGGAGGTAGGCCTTGATGTCGTTGCCCTGGCGTTCGGCCCGCAGGCCATCCTGGAAAAACGCGGAACCATCATCGCAATAGGCCGGCCAAGCCATGAGTAGTGCCGCCAGAGCGGCTCCGAACACCGAAAGAATCTTCACCTACAGTGAAGACGCGCCAGCAGAGCCCGGCGTGCAGGAAAATCAGGTCAAAGCACGCGAAAACCGCTTCCACGGGCCGCGATCGGCCCGACACCGGCCCTCGGGCATGAAGCCAGCTCGCCCGGGTCGCGCCGCGGCCGTTCCGGACGGGGGCTCATGCCAGCGGCACGCTGATGCGGAGATTCGCCCCTTGACCGGGATGGGATTCGAGGGTCAGGCTGCCTCCCATCGCGTGGACGCGTTGTTTGATGCTGTGGGGCCCCATCCGCATGGCATCGAGTTCCTCGAGGCCGTAGCGTCCTCCGAAGCGAAATCCCTGGCCATTGTCCTGGATAGCAACGTAGAGTTGCCGGTTCTTCTGTTCCACCGAGAAGAGAACGTGAGTCGCGTCGGCGTGCTTGTAGATATTATTCAGCGATTCGCGGACGACTTGGAGCATCTCGGTGGACTGTTTGGCGGACAGGGCGATATCGCCGCTCTCGTTGTTGACGAAGGTGACCGCGACCCCGCTTTCTTTCTGGAAGTTTTCCACAAGCCGCCGGGCCTCGGCGAGCAGCGACGAACTGTCGCTTTCGACCCCCCGCATACGATGTACGAAGGTGCGCATTTCGGCGACGAGTTTGCGCGAAAACTGCTGCATCGAGACGAGTTCATTCGAAGCGTTTGCAGGATCCCGCTGGATGAGCCGGCGAATGATCTCAAGACGCATCTCGAAGCTGATCATGCTCTGGAGCGGGCCGTCGTGAAGGTTGTGGGCGATGCGTTCGGATTCAGACTCATAAGAGGCGATTTCGGTGCGCTTGAGAGTCAGAAGGTGACGGACGACATCTTGGAAATAGTTGCTTGCGTCGCGCAATTCCCTGTAGTGAGACCGCCTGGGCGTAGAGACGCTGTTGAAGAGCAGCAGCCGGCCAATCGGCTTCTTGCCCGCATAGAGCCCGTAGCCCATGCAGTTGTAAATTTCGAATTCCTGAATAATGAACCGCTGGAGGTCAAAGTCGTGTTCCACACGACTTCCGGCTTGGCCGGCCTCCGAAAGATCGCTCGTGAAAAAGTTCAAACGAGTTGCCCGGTAATACGACCATTCAGGATTCGACTCGAACGATGCCGGCGGAGGGTCGCCGGCATCGCGCCGCGACGGATACCGCAGCGTCGCATAATAGTCGAGTTCCTCGTCCCAGGCGGCGAGAATGGCGCCGGAACATCGCAGCCATCTGGCGAGTTCTCCCAGGGCCGTCTCGGCCGCTTGCACCAGCCCGGTCTCGTCCTGCCCGGCGGCATGGCGCAATGATGCGGAAACCCTCCGCTCTCTTCGTATTCGCTGGTAGGCGAAATAGAAAGCAAGCATGCCCCCTACGATGAGCAAGAACACAAACGACCCGAAGGAGAACTCAAGGCCTGTCTTGTCGCCGCGAGAGAATAAGCTCCCCAGGAAGAGAATCGTAACGATCGCCACTACCAGAACTTCCCTGATGCTGTGTATCAACGCCGCCTGGGTGATCAGGAAGTAGAACATCAGGAGCGGGTGTACCCGATCGGAGGCTTCCGAGAAAACGATCAGCAGCACCATCAAAACCACGTCAAGGTACTGAACCAACAGCGCGTGGGCTCGCACATACAGTTGAAACCGAGGAAACAACGCAAGGATGCTGTAGACCAGGAAGGCAGCTCCGGCGAGCCAGCGAAACTGACCGGGCGCGTCCGGGGCGTCCAGGGCTTCGATCAGGAGATAGGTCACCCCGAGGAACAGCCGGAGTATGGCCAGGTGACGCAGGCGGCGTTCCCGGAAGGCCATCTCTTCGCTAAATAGAGCGCTGGGCATCCGCGAGGCGATTTTACCACGGGCTGTTAAGGCCGCGGCATCATCGTGAGCGAACCCGCGCCGCGCCGGCGACGGCGGGCAGTGCTTCTGCTAATGTGTTTCGGCCCACCAGTGGAGCCGCCTTTCGAAACCAGCCTGATCAGTGTTTCACCATCCAGCCGCGGTCCCAGGGTTGGGCCAGCGTGGGCCGATTCACGTACCGGCTCATGCGGAAGGTGAGACGGCTGCCCGAGCCGGGCTCGAGACTCACCGTCACGTAGGGGTGATCGATTCTGGTGGTTTCCCCATTCACGGTGACCGAGTCAAACTGATGCTCGCCGTAACCTCCGGCTTGGACAAGGACGGGTCGCGCTTGGGTCTGGTTCACGTTGACGAGCGTGAGCGTAACGCTGTCGCTGGACATCTTCTCGACCAGCGCCGCTACGCCTTCGGGGACACCGGATCGCCGCGCGACCGGATCGAAGTAGCGAACGCGGCTGTGCAGAGTCCAGATGTTGCCGGCAAAATAGCCGCCCAACATCAGGTTACTGAGCGCATTCGTCTGAGCGGGATTCAAACCCTGCAGGTAGTCGGCAAGCCTCGTATCGGGCGTCGTCTGGTCCTCGTTGATCATCTGGATCTTCCGCCGGATAGCGCCAAAGTCCTTCCGCAGCGCTCTCTCGGGATAACCCGGGTCCTTACCTGCTAGGAAGCCGATCCACCCTTGGATCGGAATACGCTCGAGATCCTTGCGATCCATCGACCAGAGATAGATTTCGGTCAGGCGGTCGATGGGCTGGCTCGCCATCCACTGATACCATTCCGGTTTTCCGTTGTACTTGTAGCCCCTCGGATCGCCGTACATCGTCGGCAGGGTGATCTTGCCATTGACGATCTTCTTCTGTGCATAGATCAAATCCGTCTGCTTGCGAAGGACATCAATGTAGGACGTATCGCCGGTGAGCAGGTAAGCATTCGAGAACCCGGGCCAGCTGCCCGCGGTCACCGTGTTGCGATGGGCGATCTTCTCGATCTCGCCGTCGAAGATCGTGAAGTTCCAGCCATAGGTCCCTTTCCACCACTGCCCATCGTATTCGCCGCCGATTTTTCCGTCCAGGCCAACGTTGGTCGGAATCATGCCTCCGGCCTCGGCGACGCGCTGCTTCCATGCATCGACGTATTCAAGGACCCAATCGCGGTATTTCTCGTCATGAGTGAGCATGTAAGCCCGCAGGCCGAGATTGGTGGCCGCCAGGTTGAGCGGGTGGTCGCCGACGCTGTCGAGGTACTCAGCACAGTGGGCGAGCATCTTGTCATAGACCGAGGTCAGCTCGACAAGCTGGTTTCTCCCGTTAGGCCCATGCAGAAGGTGAAAGCGGCCCGGAACGTCGTCGCCGACCCAGTCGTAGGTGGTCGCCTTGTGCATCATCGGGCCCTTGCTGCCGGTCCAGAGGCTGCGGATGACCTTGTTCTTGCGGTCATAGTTCGGTGTCGCCGGGTTGTTGCCCATATAGAAGCTGGCGTAGCGCATCATGCGCTGGCGAAAGACTTCGTTGGTGGGTTCGGAAAGCCCCTGGAACATGATGCCCCGCATGCTTCCCCGGTGTGAAACCAGTCTGATTGGGTGATGAACTCCTGGAAGTAGGCGCCGTTTTCAGCGATTTTCGTCTTCACGGTCCTCAACTTGCCGTACTGCGCAAAGTGCCCGTCGAGAGCTTTCTTGAATAGCGCGAGCACCGAGTCCGAGGCGCCCAGCGCATGCAAGAGCGTCCAGTTGAAGAAGGTCTCGATCGCATCGTCGGGTCCGTCGAGCGTACCCCAGCGCGGCGTATGCAGCAGATAGCCCCGGCTGTCGAGGTAACGGCTGGAGAAATACTCGCAGGCCCGCGAGTTCGAGGCCAATAGTTCTCTCTCCATCAGCGCCCAGCCTGGAGGCGCCATCTGCTCATCAATGACGATGGTTTTTTCGGCGCCCGCCGCGGGCAAGGCGGCCACGAGAGTGAGCAGGAAAAAGATCATGCAAAGAGAAACTGATCTGGACATCGGGGAGGGCTCCTTCGGCGGCCTCGGCAAACAGCGTCCATCGTGGCACTGGTGCTGGATGATGTCAAGCAGCGCCGCCGGCGGCCTGCCGCTTGTCGAAAGATCCGCTCCGCGGCCGGCAGGCACGCCCTCCATGGCGGTAGTGAAAGCGTTCGATGTACAATGGAGCGCGCATCCTTTAGCGGTTCTTGCCGAACGTTGTGAAAGCCCTGACGATGCGGCAAGTGCCGCCGGCTTGGGCTGAGTTCCGCGTCAGCGCTTCTTGGCGCCGGCCCAAGTCGTCCACGTTGCGGCGACAGCTTCGAATGCCGCTGCTGATCGATCATGCCTTTTCTGATCAATGACGAGCTCGTGGAAGACGACGCGATCGCGCGTGAAGCGCAGTCGTTGCGGCAGAGTTTCCAGCAGATATCGGCCGAAGAACGCCAACGGCGCGGACTGGACGCCGAACATTT
Organism: Bryobacterales bacterium; assembly: GCA_965238045.1. Taxonomy (GTDB): domain Bacteria; phylum Acidobacteriota; class Terriglobia; order Bryobacterales; family UBA6623; genus CBDEGU01. Next base: position 463,200 of record CBDEGU010000012.1, read on the forward strand.
TGAAAAACATCTCTGGGAGTGGTCGCGCGAGAATCTGATCGAGCGTGTTCTGCTCAGACAAGAAGCGCGCAAAGACAACGAACCTGTCGACGCGGAAGCAGTCGAAAACGCCGTCACGGAACTTAAGAAGCAGTCGGGCGAGCCGAATCGATTCAAGGCGGGCCTTCAGGGCAGGGAAGAACTCCGCGCCGAGGTGGAGGACCGCATTCGTCTCGACAGACTGATGGGCAGACTTACTCGGTCCATCAAGGCTCCTAAGAACAGGGAAGTGGCCGAATTTTATCGCCGCAACCGGGGGCGCTTTCAGATCCCGGAAATGGTTCGCGCCGCCCATATCGTCAAGAACGTCGATGAACACACCGATGAAGAGACGGCGTTGTCCGCCATCAAGCAGGTGGAAGCCGAACTCGCCGCCGGGGGCGTGTTCGAAGAACTGGCCGACAAGCATTCCGACTGCCCCGGAAGCGGAGGCGACCTTGAGATTTTCCCCCGAGGACAGATGGTGCAAGAGTTCGACGACGTGGTGTTCGCGCTCTCTGGGAACGAAACAAGCCCGGTATTCCGCACCCCGTTCGGATTTCATATCGCCAAGGTGTATGAGGTAACTCCGGCTGGATCTCGGTCACTGGCCGACGCCCGGCAAGATATCGAACAGGAACTGAGCCGGCGCAAGCAGACCAAGGTGATCGAAGATTTCGTCGACCGGCTCAAGACGCAAGCCGACATACGGGACCTCGTCGCTGGGCCGGAGAACATAGTATCGAGATGATGAGCGAGGCCAACGATATTTCCTCCCACCGGCCGAGGTCTCACGTGTGCTGCGTTCCAAGCAAGGAGCGCGCCGAACGGTTTGCCGAGTCACGCCGTCTGGCCGATTCCCGCCCTCGCGTCTCGACGGGCTCGACCGCCGGCATGATCAAGGTCGAAAAGAGCCGATTCCTGATGGGGACCGAGAACGAAGAAGGGTTTCCGGCCGATGGCGAAGGTCCGATTCGCGAGGTCACCCTCGGCGCGTTCCACATTGACCAATATCCGGTGACCAGCGAGCAGTTTCGTGCATTCGTTCGAGCGGCGGCTTACAAGACAGACGCCGAGCGCTTCGGATGGTCTTTCGTGTTTCACAACCAGCTTCCGGCGGACCGCTACGCAGGTCTGGTCGAAGATACCGTCGCCGGACACGAATGGTGGTGCAAGGTCCAGGGCGCGGATTGGGCGCATCCGGAAGGACCCGATTCAAGTCTCGAGCAAAGGCCCCATCACCCCGTGACGCACGTATCGTGGAACGACGCCGCCGCATTCGCCGCATGGGCCGGCAAGCGGCTGGTGCGAGAGGCCGAATGGGAATTGGCGGCGCGTGGCGGTCTGGAGCAGAAAATCTATGCCTGGGGTGATGAACTCACGCCGGGGGGCAAGCATCTCTGCAATATATGGCAGGGCGAATTTCCCTCCCACGATACGGCGGAGGACGGCTACGCGGGCCCTTGCCCGGTGGACGCGTTCCCCGCGAATGGCCGCGGCATGTATTCCGCGGCGGGAAACGTCTGGGAGTGGTGCGGCGACTGGTTTCACCCCACCTATCACGTTGAGGCGACGCGGGTCCATCCGGTTGGCCCTCCAACGGGAACGGCCAAAGTCATGCGTGGGGGTTCGTTTCTTTGCCACCGCTCTTATTGCAATCGTTATCGGGTCGCGGCGCGCACCTCGAATACACCCGACAGCTCGACTACGAACCTGGGATTTCGCTGTGCCATGGATGTTGCCTAACAGAGCGTGGCAGCAGTAAGGCCCGCGGGCCGGCGGCGAGGACATCGCACGATATAATTCAAAGTATTCCACCAAGAGGACGCCAATATGAATCCGCAAGACAGCAAGACCATCGCCAATTTTTTGCTAACCACACTTGAGCACGAAGCGGCCACAACGGGCCGGATTTTCGCCGCCGTTCCGGAAGATCGCCTGGATTATCGCCCGGACCCTGTCTCGAAGAGCGCGCTCGAGCTGGTTCGCCACATCGCTCTCGAGGATGTGTGGTTTCTCGACTCGATCGTTGGTTTGGAATTTCAGGCCGTTCCCGATCAGAGCGACGCTTGCGGGATCATGACCCCCGCTCAAGCCGCCGCGCATTATCAAGAGGAACTGCCGAGCCGCATCGAGAAAGTGAAAGCTCTGTCGGGGGAACATCTGGCCAAGGAGATTTCTCTGATGGGAGTCTTCAATATGCAGGCCATTGATTTCCTGTCGCTCATGGTGCGGCATTCGATCCATCACCGGGGTCAGCTTTCGGCCTACCTGCGGGCCATGGGCGGCAAGGTGCCCCAGATCTACGGACCCAGCGCTGACGAGCCCATGAACATGACAGCCGAGGGCTAGCAGCCCGACCTCTACCACCGGCTGCTACTCCACCGAGGCGCTGAAACTGGGACCGTCGGGCTATCTGCTGAAACAGCCGGCTGCTTCCGAACTCGTTACCGCCATCGAACACTAACGACCGTTAGCGCGGAGGGCTCTTCCGGGGGTAGTCTCCAGCCGGAAATCCCGGCATGATCTGCTACTCTTGGTCACTTCCGTGCAGCCATTTGTCGTTGTGGTCGTTCTGCTTTCCGCCCTGCTTCACGCGGGCTGGAATGCGCTGGTGAAGTTCCGCGGCGATCGCGGCGACCCGCTCATTGTTCTGGCTTCTGTGGCGCTGTCCGCGGCCTTGTTATCATCGGCGGCCGTCCCTTTCGTGCCTCTGCCCCGTGGACAAGTGTGGGCGTACCTGCTGTTCTCGATGACCCTGCACACGGCCTACAATGTGTTGCTCTACGCAGCCTACCGTCACGGGGACATGGGGCAGGTGTATCCGATTGCGCGCGGGCTGGCGCCGATGATCGTTGCGCTTGTCTCGCCTCTTGTCACCGCGGAAGTTTTGTCGAACCAGACTCTCGTCGGCGTCTTCTTGATTACGCTCGGGGTCGCCAGCTTAGCTTTGCGGGGAGTGACCGGGAGTGGCGGGTCTGGGCCGGGTCTGGGGCGCCGCCGGTCGCCAGTGGCCTATGCCGCTCTTGCCGCCGTGTTCATCGCGGCCTACACGATGGTGGATGGCCTCGGCGCCCGCTTGGCCGAGACGCCGCACAGCTACATAGCGTGGCTCTTTGTTCTCGACGGAATCCCGATCGCGCTGATCGCCTACGGGAAGCACCGCCGATCGGCCATTGCGTGGGCTCGAACCCATTGGCGTGACGCGGCCGCCGGCGGGGCGATGTCACTGGCAGCCTACTGGTTTGTGATCTGGGCGCTGACGCTTGGCCCGCTCGCGCCGGTCGCGGCGTTGCGCGAGACGAGCGTGATTTTCGGAGCCCTGCTCTCTACCATGTTGCTCAAAGAACGGTTCGGCGCCTGGCGCGCGGCGGCGGCTTCGGTCGTCGCGGCGGGCGCGGCGCTGGTCAGTTAGCTTTCCCTCTGGCGGCGTTTTGTCGCGCGCGCTTCGCCGCCGGCGCCACTGGTCAACTAGACTAGATACACGACGCGAAGGAGTCCAGAGAGATGAAGCTTGACGGGAAATCCGCCATCGTGACCGGCGCGGGCAGCGGCATCGGCCGGGCCATCGCCGAGTGCTTCGCCCGGGAAGGAGCGCTGGTCGTCGCCGTGGGACGCGACGCCGGCAAACTCGAAGCCGCCCGCGCGGCGGCGGGCGAGGCGGGCAGGCGCATTACTCCGCGGCCGCTGGATGTCTCGGACCCAGATGCCGTGCGCGATCTCATGGAGTGGACGGTCTCGGATCGTGGCTCGATCGACATCCTTGTCAATAACGCTGGTGTGAATGTGCCGCGCAGAAGCCTGGAGCAGCTCTCGCCCGAAGATTTCGACAAGATGGTTCGCATCAACCTCAGCGGTGCGTTCTATTGTATTCACGAGGTCCTGCCGCCCATGCGAGCGCAAGGAGGCGGAGTGATCATCAACATCTCATCGATCGCCGGCGTGCGGGGCAGCCCCGTCGGAGGCGCGGGCTACACGGCTTCGAAGTTCGGACTCTCGGGCCTGAGTTTGACCACCGGCATGGAAGAAGGCAAGAACGGAATCCGCTCTTGTATCCTTTGCCCGGGAGAGGTCAATACTCCCATCCTCGAGAACCGCCCCGTGGTGCCCGGCGCCGAGCGGCGGGCGAAGATGCTGCAACCCGAGGACCTGGCGCAAGCCGCCCTCTTGGTGGCGACACTTCCCGCGCGGGCCATGATTCCCGAACTGATCATGACACCCACGATACAGCCCTATGGGTGACCACGCGGCCGGCGAGAGGCAACGCAACCCGCGGCCCAGCCAATCTTCCACAGCATTGACGAACTAGGAGGCCCCATGGCCCTGCAATCGAAAATAATCTTCGCCTTGGGGCTTGTATTGGGGTTGCTCTTCTGCGGCCCGACTGGCGCGCAAACCTGGATCGACGACAGTTTTGAAGACTTCGCCGCTGGCACGCTCGACGGTTCTGGACAGAACCTCTACGTCAGCCGGGACGGCAAAATACGCACGATCCATCGCTTCGACCTGAACGATGACGGCTATATTGACCTGATTTTCAATAACACCCATGACCGGCGGTCTTTCATCCCCGCCACGCTGGCGGTTGCCGGGGCCGATGGGGGAGTCGAGCATTCGCCGCTGGCGGTGGAAGGCAGCATCCAGGCCGTATTTTCTGATTTGAATCGCGACGGTTTCCTCGATGTTGTGTTTTGCCCCAACGCCTCGGGCGTCCAGACGAAGCGCCGGTTTCTCACGATCATCTACGGCGGAGAAGATGGCTGGCCAGCGCACCGCGCCACCGGGTTGCTGCCGGTCCATGGCGCTCGGGCGGTTGCGGTGGCTGATCTCGACGCCGATCAGTGGCCCGACATCGTGACTCTCAACGACGAAGCCTGGCTGCCCGGCCAGCCCGGGCCGGGCAAGATCCTGCGCATATTCTGGGGAAGCGCCGGGGGCTTCATGATGACCCGCCATGCCGACCTGGCTCTCGAAGGCGCGGCCGCTCTGGCGGCCGCGGATCTGGACGAGGACGGCGCGCTCGATCTGGCCGTTCTGGCGGGCAAGAAGCTCATCATCTACCAGAGCGACTCGACCGCTTGGGATCGCGGTGATGAGGAAAAGACGGAGATCGCTCTGCCGGGCGCGGGCGTCGCGCTGGCTGCCGGGGATGCGACCGGCGACGGTCATGCGGATGTCGTCATCGCCGGGAGCGAACCGGTCGTTTACCTTTTGGCGGGCAGCGGGTCTTGGGATTTGCCAGAGCCGCGGCCCGTGCCAGCCTTCAAGGCGACTCATGTCGCGATCGGCGATTTAGACAACGATCAGCGGCCGGAGTTGCTGCTAACCCATTTTGCGCAGAACCGTGCCGGCGGAGGTGAGGCATCCGGCGCGGCGAGGAGCACCGCGAGTGGAGTGCGCGTTCTCTGGGGCGCCGATTCCTGGGATGTGTCGAGCGCAACCACGATGGAAGCGCCCAATGCCGTCGCGGCCGCGACGGGAGATCTCGATGGCGATGGCCGCGCCGACCTCGCCGTCGCCATTCATCAAGGACAGAAAACCTATCTGACCGGCTCCGCGATTTTCTTTGGAAAAGGGAATCGCCGGTTCGCAAGGGCTGCCCAAGACCCGCCGACCCAAGGAGCGATGCATGCCGCGATCACGGCGGCGACCAAACATCATCCTGCGCGCGCCGTCTTCTCCAACAGCCTGGGAGGAACGGTTGGCGAGCTGATCTTGTCGCAAGTTTACTGGGGCGGCCCCGAGGGGTTTGACGCCAGCCGGCAATGGGAATTCGAGATGCGCAGCGGCTACGAATCCAGCGCCGCCGATCTCAACGCGGACGGCTTCGCCGACCTGATCGTGGTCAACTCCGGCCACGCCGGCGCCGCCGCCAGAAGCGACCCCACCCTGGGCGCGAACATCTTCTGGGGCGCGGCCGGCGGTTTCGATCCCGGCCGGCGGCGAACCATTCTGCGCGAACCCGATTTGGGATCCACCAACATCGCCGACCTCGACCGCGACGGTTACCTCGATCTCGTTCTTGGTTCTTTCAGCGTGACCGCTCCCCTGGTGATCTACTACGGCGGACCCGACGGTTACCCGGCGTCGCGCCGGGCCGCCATCGCCTCGGAAGGCCCTTCGACCGAACCGGTCATCGCCGACTTCAATCGAGACGGCTGGCTGGATATCGCCGTGTCCTCGTTCGCGAAGCACCGTGTGAGAATTTTCTGGGGCGGACCGCGGGGTTTCGACCCCTCGCGCCAAGCGGGGCTTGACGTGCCGGCGCCCATCGGCATGGAGGCCGCCGATCTCAACGCCGACAGTCAGCTGGATCTCATCGTCGCCAGCTACCAGGATCCGGTCGGCGGGCGCCACGATGCCGGCCTGAGCATCTTCTGGGGAGGCGCCGGCGGCTTCACGAGCGCCAACTCGCAGTGGCTGCCCGGAATGAGTCCCATTAGTCCGGTGGTCGCGGATTTCGATGCCGACGGACATCTCGACATCTTCGTTCCGAACTATCAGAGCGATCTGACGCGCGAATTTCTGCCCAACTACCTCTATTGGGGATCCGAGCACGGATTCGCTCCGCGGCGGCGCAAGGTCCTCATCTGCAATTCCGCCCATGACGGCTTGGCGGCGGATTTCGACCGCGACGGTCGTCTCGATTTGGCCATCGTTTGTCACACCACCGACGGTGATCACCGCACCTCGTCGAAGGTGTTCTACAACGACGGAAGCCGTTTCGAGAATCCCCGAGTGCAACGGCTGCCAGCCCGCGGGCCGCATTGGATGTGGTCACAGGACATGGGCCACATTGAGCATCGCCGCTGGGAACAGAGCTATACCTCCGCGGTCTTTGAGTGGAAGAGCGGACGAACACGGGGCCGCGTCACCTACCGAGGCGAGGTTCCCGCCGGAGCGGCCTTGAGTTTTCAGATACGTTCCGCCGAGAAAGCCGGCGAGCTTCCGTCCCAGCCATGGAAGGATACCAGCAGCGGAGCTTTCTCACTGCGGGCAAGCGATCGAAGCCTGCAATATCGGGCGATCCTCAAATCCGGTAACGGCGACCGTTATCCGGTGATCGATCGAGTCATGGTCACGCTGCAAGATTGAACCGGCCGCGAAGGTTCGCCATGCGGCCCGCGCTCCCGCCGGTTGTGTTCTCGCGAATCCCGGGGTAGTCGCGACGGCTCAGTACGCCGAAGGAGCGCCTGCTAGAATACCTAATTTTTAGCACCAGGTTGTAACGCCCATGGAACAAGCCCTCGAACATTTATTCCCGACGCTCCATCCGCTGTGGCTCGGTGGCGTCATTGTCGCCAGTCTCGCGGTACTGGCCAAGGCGGCCGACTGGCTCGTGGAGGAGGCCGTCGAGCTTTCGCAGCGTTCCGGCATCCCGAAGACCATTGTGGGCGCCACGATCGTCAGCCTCGGCACGACCGCGCCCGAGGCCGCTGTATCGGTCTTCGCCGCCATCGAGGGCCGGCCAGGACTGGCCTTGGGCAATGCCGTCGGCTCAATCATCTGCGACACGGGCCTGATTCTCGGTATCGCCTGCCTGCTGGCTCCGCTCAAACTCGATCGCAAGATCGTCAATCGCCAGGGCTGGATCCAGCTTGGCGCCGCCGTGGCTCTCGTTGTCTTGTGCTTTCCCTGGACCGCGCCCAGCGAAGTGTTTAGCAAGGGAGGGAACTTGGCTCAGTGGGCGGGCGTGGCTTTGCTGCTGGCCCTGGCCGTCTACATGTGGCAGTCCATTCGCTGGGCGCGTCAAGGCATCACGCTCGCCGAGGACGAGCACGAAAGCGAATCCGGCGTGACCACGCTAGTGGTCGTTGCGAAACTCGCCGTAGCCGTCGCAATCGTTGTTCTCTCGGCGCGGGTCTTGATCCCGGCCATCGCCGAAGCCGCGTTGCGGATGCATGTTCCCGAGAGCATCATCGCCGCGACGCTGGTGGCTTTCGGCACTTCGCTGCCCGAACTTGTAACCGCGGTGAGCGCGGCGCGCAAGGGCCACGGAGAACTGGCGGTGGGCAATATCGTCGGCGCCGATATTTTGAACGTGTTTTTCGTCGCCGGAGCCGCGGCCTCGGTGACCGGAACCGGGCTCACGGCCGGGGGGCATTTCTTCCTCGTATTGTTCCCGATGATGCTGCTGATTCTGCTGATCTTCCGCGCTGGCATTATCTTCTCCGGGGACTACCTGCGCCGGCCCTTCGGATACGTGCTGTTGCTCTCCTATGCCGTGTACATGGTCATCAGCTACCTCGTCCCAGCCGAAACCGCTAGCAGTCCGTGGTAGCAGTCCGGCCCGCAACAGACCGTGGTTGACCGCGCTTGCGGATGGGCTCTCTTCAGATGGCGGCCGCTGCCTCGGTGCCGACAGCGCTCCGATTCGGGAAATGTGTCGAGTATAATATTGATGTCTCAATGTTTGTTTCCGCGAGAACTTCCATTTTCATCGTCTCTGCAAGGAAGCTGCCCGCCGCCCCGGTTCATGCGAGGTAGATGATGCCGGCGGATTGCAGTGAAACCCGGCTTGCCATCGTATGCCCGATGGCGAACGAGAGCGAGACGGCGATTTCCTTCGTACAACAAGTCTTCGAACAAACCGCTCAACTGGCCGCGGTGCGCATGTTTGTCGTCCTCGACCGGGTCTCGACCGACGGCACACTTGCTCTCATGCGCGAGTATGCCCGTCAGGAGCCCCGTCTTCGCGTCATCTGGGCTCCGGAGAATCGTTGCGTTGTGGACGCCTATATCACCGGATACCGCGCGGCGCTGGCGACCGGGTATGAATGGATTCTTGAGATCGATGCCGGATTCAGCCACCAGCCCAGCGATCTGCCGAAATTTATCGAAGCAATGGGTCCAGACGTGCAGTGCGTTTTCGGCAGCCGCTTTGCCAAGGGCGGCCAGGTGACCAAGACGCCCTGGACGCGCCGATTTCTCAGCCGCGGGGGGACAGCGCTAACGAACTTGCTGCTCGGCACCCGCCTCACCGACATGACCAGCGGATATGAGTTGTTCCGCCGCGACGTGTTGGCCCGCATTCTTGAACACGGCATCGAGTCCCGCGCGCATTTCTTTCAAACCGAAATCAAGTATTACTGCCGCAAGATGAAATGCGTCGAGGTGCCGATTGCCTACCAGGCAACCGCCGAGGGCGTGGCGGCGGCGAGTGTCCGGGACGCACTGCGTCACCTGCTTCGGCTCTTCCGCAACAGACTCGTCACCGGATTCGCCCCGCGGAGGGCCCCTTCATGAGCTTGCCCCGCGCGATCGTCGTCACGTCGATCTCCGCTCCCAATGACATTCTTCGCGCCCTTGCCGGCGGCGCCCGAGCCCACGATTTCGAGTTTATCGTGATCGGCGACGTGGCGAGTCCGGGCGACTTCCAGCTCGACGGCTGCCGCTTTTTTTCCATGAGCGACCAACTGGGCTCGGGTTTCGCCCTTGCGCGCGCCTGTCCAACGCGGCACTACGCGCGCAAGAACATCGGATATCTGATCGCCATACGGAACGGAGCCAGGCAGATTATCGAAACCGATGACGATAACGACCCCCGCGATGCTTTCTGGCGCGTGAGAGAGCCGAAAGCGCGCGTTCCGGTTCTCAAGCAAGCCGGATGGACGAACGTGTATCGATACTTCTCCGACGCTAACATCTGGCCGAGGGGCCTGCCGCTGGACTGCGTTCAGTCCACGCTGGCTCCTCTGAGCAGTCTGCCCGTGGAAGAGATTCGGTGCGAAATTCAGCAGGGGCTGGCGGACGAAAATCCCGATGTCGATGCCATCTACCGGCTCACCTTGCCGCTTCCTCAAAATTTCCGGAAGGAGCCTCTCGTGGGGTTGGCCGAAGGTTCCTGGTGTCCGTTCAACAGTCAGAACACGGCCTGGTTTCCCGATGCCTATCCGCTGATGTACTTGCCGTCCTGCTGCTCGTTTCGGGTGACCGATATCTGGCGGAGCTTTGTCGCCCAGCGCGTTGCATGGCTCAACGGATGGGCTATTCTCTATGAGGGGCCGACCGTCCGGCAGGAGCGAAACGAACACGACCTCATGAAGGATTTCGCCGACGAGATACCCGGCTACCTGAATAACCGAGCGATCGCCAGCCGGCTGATGACGCTCGACCTCGAGCCCGGCCTGGAACACATTCCCGGCAACATGCGCGTATGCTACCGGAATCTCATCGAGATGGGTCTGGTCGGAGAAGAAGAAATGGGCCTGCTGGAGGCTTAGCTCGGCGATCTCGCCGCTCTGAGCTAACCGCGAAAGTGCGCCGCGATCTTCCAGAGGCCGCCTTGCTGAAAACCCGCCGGGCTAAGCGTGGCGCGCCTGGTCCCGGAGGGAGAGACGAGATGCCGGTTTCACGGTTTTTCGCTTGAGCGCGGCACCGGCGGAACAATGCGATTCTGATCCTAAACCTCATGCTGGTTTTCTATATTCTGGGCATTCTTCTTGCTGGTCTTCTCGGGCTCACCATCTACGATCTGAGCCAGCGCAAGCATGCCATTCTGCGCAATTTCCCCATCCTCGGCCACTTCCGTTACCTGTTTGAATCGGTCGGACCCGAGTTGCGCCAGTACATCGTTACCGGCGATGACGAAGAGCGCCCATTCAGCCGCGATCAGCGCCGCTGGATCTATGCCTCGTCCAAGAAAGAAAACAACTACTTTGGCTTTGGCACCGATAACGATCTGGAAATCTCTTCCAATTATCTGATCATCAAGCACAGCGCGTTCCCGTACTCGCCGCCGGATCGAGCCAGCGGAGACGAGAGCCATCATTACCGGCTGCCCTGTGCCAAGGTTCTGGGAGCCCATCGCGGCCGCCGGAAGGCGTTCCGTCCTGCCTCGGTCGCAAATATTTCGGCCATGAGCTTTGGCTCCCTGAGCGGCCCCGCCGTCACGGCTCTCAACAAAGGCGCGTCTCTCGCCGGGTGTCTGCAGAACACTGGGGAAGGCGGCATCGCCAAGTATCATCTCATGGGCGGCGATCTGATCTGGCAGATCGGGACCGGCTATTTTGGCTGCCGCGACGCCGAAGGCCGCTTCGACTTGGAACGACTGCGGGAGAGAGCAGCCCGAGCGCCTGTCAAGGCCCTCGAAATCAAACTGAGTCAGGGAGCCAAACCCGGCCTGGGCGGCGTTCTGCCGGCCGCGAAGATCACTCCCGAGATCTCGAAGATTCGCGGCATACCGATGGGCCGGGATTGCATCAGTCCGCCGAGCCATGCTGAATTTCGTGACGCCGACAGTCTGCTCGATTTCGTCGAAATGCTCGCCGACGCGACCGGATTGCCGGTGGGCATCAAATCCGCCGTGGGAGAGATGGCCTTTTGGGAAGACCTCGCGCGCCGGATGGCGAAAACCTCGCGCGGCGTCGATTTCATTACGATTGACGGCGGCGAGGGAGGCACCGGGGCCGCGCCGCTGGTCTTCTCCGATCATGTCGCGCTGCCTTTCAAGATCGCCTTCAGCCGTGTCTACAGCGTCTTTGCCCGGCACGGGCTTCACGAAAAGATCGTTTTTATCGGTTCTGGGAAGCTCGGGTTTCCGGCCTCGGCGCTGCTGGCCTTCGGCTTGGGATGCGACATGGTAAACACCGGCCGCGAGGCGATGATGGCCATCGGCTGCATTCAGGCGCGGCGATGCCATACGGGGACGTGCCCGACCGGTGTCGCGACACAATCGCGCTGGCTGATGCGCGGCCTTGACCCGGAATATAAATCCCATCGGCTGGCCAACTACGTCGTCACGCTGCGGAAAGAACTGCTCCAACTCACCCACGCCTGTGGCGTGGCACATCCGGCTCTGGTAACCAGCGATCATATCGCCTTCATCGACGACCGCTACGGATCACGCTCTTTGTGCGAGGTATTCGGCTATGAAGAAGGCTGGGGCATCCCTGGCGAAGAGGACCAGGCCAAGATCCGGGCTCTCTTGGAAGCTCCAGACCGGGATGCCTCGCTGAAAGGCCCTACGGTGAGCACCCCGGCCTGAGGCGCTTTTCTCTCGCTAAAACGCCGTCGTCTTCCTCGCCCGCGCGCGCTCGCCTCTGGGAGCCGGTCCGCCCCTCCAAGCGATGCCGGGGACGCCATGCCGGGGACGGGCGGGCGAAAACGCCCCTGCGGGTCAGCGTCACTTCACGGCGATCACCAGCGATCGCATCGGTCCGCTGCCGGCGTTCACGAGTCTCGGAGCCAACTCACCCCGGCTATGCCAGATCACTTCCCCGGCTTTGCGATGGCGCGTGATCTTCCCACCGGTCTTGGGATCGATCCGGTCGTAACTCGTTTCGTTCAGGAACACGATGACCTGATCGCTCGGGCGGATATAGGATTCCCGCACTCCGCCCGGCGGAATCGAACGCTCCGTCACCACGACTCGCACATTCTCAAGCACAACCTCGCGGCTCACCGGCGAAGCGGCCCCCAGAGAGTAGACGAGCAAGAGAGTGGCCAGCGAAGACCCAACCGAGGCAAAGAGAATCTTTTTCATGCAACCTCCCCAGAACCTGGAACAACCAGCGTCACGACGCACCAGTGTAGCGCAAGCGATGCCGGCGGGCCGGTTCACTAGCGGGCTTGCCGCTTGCCAGGGCGCGGCGCCACGGGAGAGGGCAAGTTTCGACGGCGAGAGCCGGTGCGGAAAACGCGTTTCAAAACGCGAAGCGCAGCAGAAACTGAAAAGTACGGCCGTCGTTCAGCGTATTGGTGATCTGACCGAAATTGGCCGAACTCAGCGTGTTGCCCGGCTCGGCGAACTGCGGCCGGTTGAACAGGTTGATCGATTCCGCGCGAAACGTTACCGTCTGATCCGAATGCACGGTCCAAGTTCGTGAGATCGCCGCGTTGATGTTGTTGATGCCGTCTTTGCGGAAGGTGTTCTGACCCACATTCCCTCGGGCTTCTCCTGGGGTTACGAAGGCGAAGGCCGCGGCGGGCAGCAGCGCTCTCGAAGTATCCGGGTTGTCGATCGTGCGGCCGAGGATCGACGGGTCCACGATGTTGGGCCGGTCTCCGGGCCGGCCGTCGACATTGCCGAAGCCCGGCGAATCCGAGCCCGTCAGGACGGTGAACGGGGTGCCGGTCTTCAGCAGAGTAACCGCCGAGAAGTTCCATTCGCCGAGAGCCTGCTTGAGCCAGCCGCGCCGGGAGGAGAGTTCCGGAGTCACATAGTGAAAGCGCCAGAGGAACGCGTGGGACTGATCAAACGTACTGAGGCCCTTGAGGTCCTCGTGAATCGAAAACTCTGATTGATTGCGCCCGGTCTGCGAGGTTACGCCCGCCCCGGTGTCGGTGTAGCCCGTCCCCAGATCGATGGCATTGCTGAACCAGTACGAGGCAGTGACGGTGAGCCCGCGCCAGTCGGGCACGACGAGAGTTGCTCGGGCGGCATCGAAATACCCGCGCGAGGTGTTGATGATGCGGCGAACATCGAAGTGCTCCTGATCCGGCCGCCGCTCGTTCACGGTCCCGGTGGTAAAGTCGATGCCGTCCACTGGCTGCGCGCGATTGGTGTAGGACTTCAGAAATAGTTTTTGCGAGCGGCTGCCGACATAGCCGAGCTGCAACTGCCAATGCGAGGCCAGCTCTGTCTCCCAACTGAAACTGTACTGCTGCGAGTAGGGCGAGACTAGATGGGGATGATTGACGAAGATCGTCGAGCGCTGGTTCGGATCGAGGTCCTCAATGCGAAGCCCCCCAAGCGGGTCGACCAGATCGGGGTTGGGCACGACGATCTTGAACACCGCGGGAGGATTGAAGCGCACCTGCTGGTAGGTTGCCGGATAGACTTCGGCGTAGTGCAAGCCATAGCCGGCGCGCAGCACACCCCAACGCTCCGGCAACTGGAAAGCAAAGCCGAAGTGCCCGCCGACGTTATTGCAGTCGCATCCGAAACCCACCTCGCTGAGGCCATCGACTTCGATGGGAGGCGGGACGGGCGTGTAGCGCACCGCGACATTGAGCGTGAACTTGGGGTGAAGGCGCCAGGCATCGCCGGCGTAGTACTGCATGTCCCAGTTGCGGAAACCTTGATAGGACGCTCCGAGCGCTCCGGAGAAGCGCGTCGGAATCCCGAGCCGGAGATTCGTCAGAGCATCACGGCCAAAGTCGTTGCGGAATCCCAGAAAACCTCGCAAGCTGCTGACCTCGGTTCCGTTGAACTGGCGGCGCATGAGCTCCGTACCAGCCGTGAGGCTGTGTGTCCCTCGTACCTGCTTGACGCGGGCGCCGTAGGTGAAACGATTTTCGGCGCGATCCATCGGAATCGCCGACCCCGGACCGATTCGTTCGACCACTTCCCCAAAGGACGCGTCCATCGGGAAGGCATTTTCTTCCGGGACCAGCAGCGACTCCACACGGTCGAATCCCACCGAGAAGTCGGTCACCGTCGCGGGGCTCCAGCTTCGCGTCCAGCTCATGCGCGCCGTATGGCTCTGAATCGTCGTGTCCGGATTCTGACCTGCCACAAGTTGGAAAGCATCGACGCGCTGCGAGGTCAGCCGGTAGCGCAACGCCAGCCGGTCACGGTCGCTGAGATGCTGGTCAATGCGGCCGCCGATCAAGTCGGTATCAATCTTCTGGGGTGAGTTGGTGTTAAGAGCGCGGGAATCAATGTCCGTCCGATTGGGCAACTCGGCGGGAAACGACCCCAGCAGCCGCACAACGGCCGCCCGAGTCGCCGGGTCATTTGTTCTCGTTTCCGGGTGCTCGTCCAGTGGTGTGCGTTCATCCGCACGCGGAACCAGGATGTTGCCGTTGACGCTGCCCCGCACGCGCTGCTGGCTGCCCTCGATCGAGAAGTAGCCGCCGCGCCAGACCGGCGCTCGGAAGTCCGCGCCGTAGCGGTTCTCTCTCGCTGGTTTTACGCCGCCCGCTTGGAAAAACGAACGCGCCGTGAAGACGCTGTTATTGTGCATTTCGTGGATGCTGCCGTGAACCCCTGAGGCGGCCCGCGCGGGAAGATGAACGAGCTTGGAGGGCGGCCTCCCGAATTCCGAGCCAAAGTATCCGTGTTCGGGTTCGAATTCGCCGATGATCGTGGCCGTCGTCCCGAGCCGGGTCTGCAACTCTCGCAGCGCATTGTTATCGACCGCGTTGAACTGCACGTTCTCGTTGCGCCGGCCCTCACCCGAAGAAGCATCGGTCTGTCCGAGAAGGTTCAACTCGGTCGCCTCTTCTGGCGCCGCGGGTTCGGTGGCGGGGGTGGGACGCGCTTTCGCCTCTGCCCCTTCGTCCTCTTCGGCGCGGCCTTTGGTGGCGTCCGCCCCAACCGCCGGACGCGTCCGGTCCCCAGACGAGGCGAGGGCTCCGCCCCACAGGGCGACGGTCACCATCAGGCCCAGTGTGACAAGCCTGCTCGAGCGCTCAAGTCGAAGTCGCCGGGCGAGGTCCGCCGCCGTGGAAGTACATCGCGTGCCATCGTTGGCGAGCTGCTCCCGGTACAGTCTCATAAACGTTGCTTGAGCAAAACCGTTCCTTGCGAAATGACGAGAGGCCAAAGCCTGAAGGCGCGCCTGCCCAGGACATGCAGAGGATGTGTCCCGCCAAGCCTCGTGATGTCCAACCCCGTGACGCCAAACCCCGTGACCACGGATACTACGCGCCATGATAGCCTATTGTGATCTCTCGTCAGAGAAGGAGCGACCCAGAGGCGCGGCACGGGGTCGCGGCACGGGCTTGCGGCACGGGGGGCGGCGGTGAGAAGATCGCGGGGCCACTTTTCCGCGCGGCTTTTCTAGACAAGGGGTCACCTCGGAAACGCAATGTCTTTCGCTGTATGTGTGTTCTGCTCTTCGAGCGGCGCGGTCGGCCGGCAGTACCTCGCCGCCGCCAGGGAACTAGGCGCGTCCATTGCCCGGCGCCGCTTCACGCTCGTCTATGGCGGCGCCGACATCGGGCTGATGGGAGCGCTCGCTCGTGCCGCGCACGCCGGGGGCGGCCACGTGGTGGGCGTGATCCCGGAACGCTTCCAGCGGAAGGGTATCGCCTATGACGCGGCCGATGAGCTGGTCGTGACCGCCGACCTCAGGGATCGGAAAGCGATCATGGAACAGCGGTCAGACGCTTTTATCGCTTTGCCTGGCGGATTTGGGACTCTCGAAGAACTGCTTAAGATTTTGACCTTGCGGCACCTGCGCGCACATCAAAAACCGGTGGCCCTGGTGAATACTGGCCAATTCTTTGACCCCTTGCTCACAATGTTTGAGCGCCTCTATCAAGGCGGATTTGCCAAGCCCGAGCAGCGCTCCGCATACCGGGTCGCGGCCAACCCCACCGAGGCGCTCGACTGGGTTCACAACCACCCAACCAGGCGGTCCGCAGACCAGCACCCAGCCGAAGGACGATAGAAATCGACGATGACCTATCGCTTGACTGCGCGAACATCGCGGCCACTCCCAACTCTGTGCTTGCTAGTGCTGCTAGCGGGCTTGCTGAGCTGCTCGAACCAGCCCCCCGCTACGTTCGACCTCGTGATACTCGGCGGACGCGTCATGGACCCCGAATCGGGCTTCGATCAAATTGCCAACCTAGCCGTCAAGGATGGGAAAATTGAGGCCCTCTCCAGCGAGGCCGTCCGCGGCCGGGAAACGCTATACTAGTGCTGCTAGCGGGCTTGCTGAGCTGCTCGAACCAGCCCCCCGATCGACGCTTCCGGTTTGATCGTCGCGCCCGGGTTCATCGATCTGCACTCGCATGGTCAGGACGATGAGAACTATCGCTTCAAGGCCATGGACGGGGTAACCGTGGCGCTCGAACTCGAAGTCGGCGTCGCGGACATCGACTCGTGGTACGCCGCTAGAGAGGGGCGTTCCCTGATCCATTTCGGCGCGTCGGTGGGTCACATTCCGGCCAGGATGCGGGTCATGGGGGACAAGGGCAGTTTTCTGCCCAGCGGTCCGGCGGCCGATCGGGCCGCCACCGAAGACGAGATTGCCTCAATGATGTCCATCATCCGGAAAGGGCTCGAGCGAGGTGCTCCGGGCGTCGGTCTGGGTGTTCAATATACCCCGGCGGCGAGCCGTGGCGAAATCAAGGCGGCCTTCGAGGCGGCCAGCGAATTCTCCGCTCCTTGCTTCGTGCACATGCGGTACATGGGATCCAAGGAAGGCGAGAGCGCCCCGGTGGCGCTCGACGAACTCCTGGAAGCCTCCCGCGCAACGGGGGCGCCGCTCCATGTCGTGCACATCCAGAGCAGCGGACTCGGGACGACCAAGGAACTTCTCGCGAAAATCGCCCAGGCGCAAACAGATGGTTTGGCGGTCACAACCGAAGTCTACCCCTACACCGCCGCGATGACGGAACTCGAATCCGCGATCTTTCAGAAGGGCTGGCGGCAGCTACTGGGCATTGATTACGGCGACCTGCTGTGGGTGAAGACCGGCGAGCGTCTCACCGAGAAGACCTTCCCCAAGTACCGCGAGGAAGGCGGTTTGGTGGTCATGTTCATGATTCCTCAAGAGGCTATGGAAGCCGCGATTCTGACGCCAGGGGTGATGATCGCCAGCGATGGCCTGCTGCAAAACGGCAAGGGCCATCCGCGCGGGGCTGGCACGTTCGCCCGCGTGCTGGGCCGTTTTGTGCGGGAAGACGGAAAGCTCACCTGGATGGAAGCGATTGGAAAGATGACGATCGAACCCGCGAAACGATTACGGCAGCGGACACCGATGATGGTCGGCAAAGGGCGTATCCGGATCGGCGCCGACGCGGACATCACGATCTTCGACCCAGAGACGGTCATCGACCGGGCCACCTTCGACCAGCCCGCTGTCTACTCCGAAGGCATCGAGTATGTGCTGGTTGGCGGTGTTCCTGTCGTTCGTCAAGGAAAGCTTGACACATCGCGAAAACCCGGCGAGCCGATACGGGCCGCCATTCGCCGGGAATAAGCTAGCCGAATGCGGCAGCCCAGTTGCGGCCACGCGGCTAGCTCGCCTATCGTGAGAAATGCACCGCGCGGTCGCTGCCGGGCGGAATCTCCTTCGATTTCGCGAGGCAGAACGGCGCCGGTCCTGAATCCAGCTTCAAGACGAGAGCTCCCAGATGATTGAAAATTTGACCCAGGCGCTGCGCCAGTGGCTGATGCAGGTCGGTCTTTCCGAGTACGTTGCCACGCTCGTTGTCGAGACCGTTGAGATCCTCGGCGCGGCGCTGTTGGCAATCGCCGCTAACAAGATCACCAAGAACGTCATCCTTCATTTCGCGCACCGCATGGCGAAACGGACCAAGAACGACTGGGATGACGTGCTGGTTGAGCGCAAACTCTTCCACCGCTTGGCGCAATTGGCTCCGGCTCTGGTGATCCACTCGCTGGCGCCGGTCGTCTTCACGGGAGAGAAGTTGGTGGCGCTGGCCCAGAGCGGCGCCGAGATCTACATGCTCGTGGTCGCTCTGCTGGTGGTCGACGCAGCCCTGAGTTCGGCCAACGAAATCTATCAGAAATTCGAGGTCTCGACCAGAATTCCGATTCTCGGTTACCTCCAGGTCGTCCAGATCGTCGTGACGGTCGCCGTGCTGGTGGTCGCTGTTTCCATCGTGATCGATCAGTCGCCTTGGACTCTGCTGGGCGGTCTCGGCGCGGCTACCGCGATCATCCTGTTGATTTTCAAGGACAGCATCCTGGGTCTGGTCGCGGGCATTCAGCTCGTGGCCAACGACATGGTTCGTCCCGGCGATTGGATCGAAATGCCTAAATACGGCGCCGACGGCGATGTTATCGAGATTACGCTCAACACGGTGAAGGTGCGCAACTGGGACAAGACGATCACGACGATTCCGACCTACGCACTCATCTCGGATTCGTTCAAGAATTGGCGCGGCATGTCCGAGTCCGGAGGACGCCGGATCAAGCGTTCTCTCAATATCGATGTGGGCAGCATCAAATTCTGCACCACGGAGATGATCGAGAAATTTTCCAGAATTCAAATTCTCAAAAACTATATTCAGGCCAAGCTCGATGAGCTGAACACTTACAACCGCGAGCAGGGCATCGACGAAAGCGTGGTGGTCAATGGCCGCCGCATCACCAATATTGGAACCTTCCGGGCCTATCTGGTGGCCTACCTCCGGGCGCATCCGCGGATTCGTCAGGACATGACCTTCCTGGTACGGCAACTCCAGCCGACCGAAAAGGGTCTGCCGCTGGAAGTGTATGTCTTCAGCGCCGACCAGGCCTGGGCGAATTATGAGGACATCCAGGCCGATATTTTCGATCACATCTATGCCGCCCTGCCGCAATTCGATCTGCGGCCGTTCCAGAATCCGACCGGTCAGGACATCCGGGACACGGTAGCCGCTGGTCGTTCCGCCTAGCGGCCAGCGCGCCGCCGGTGGACGGATTCAGATCGAGACCGTATCCGTTGGCTCGTCCACTCATAGAGTCCACTCACACCTCCTCCGACAAATCCCGGCCCAGCCAGACGATCCGGCCCTGGACAATATCGAGAACACCCCGATCCGACAGGGACAGGGGTCCGGAAGGCCCGCGAACTTCCCGGCTGTTGTCCACCACCATTACAAGCGCCCGGCCCACGACGCGGCAGCGGCAAAGATAACTTTTGCCTGTCCGTGTGACCGCATAGACATGTTCGAAAAGGGGTTTCCGGCGGACCTTCGGCGAGCGATCCAGCAGCACGAAGTCCCCGGGCCAGATCACTGGCCACATCGACCGCTCCCTCGGATGGACTCGCGCCAGCACGGGCCGGATCAGTCCGTCCAGCTGGGCGCTGGGGAACAGTCGCCGCTCCATGGAAACCGTCTCCCTCGGAAAGGGGGCGCCCGCGCCGAGCGGTCCTTCCAAAATCGGCACCGGCAGAGCCATCCCGGCCCGGGAAGCCTCCTGACCCGCGATCTCATTTTGCGTGAGCAGAGCCGACAAGGGAATGCCAAGCAGCGCCATGATGTGGTCGGCTAGCTCAATTCGCATTGCGCGCGCGCCTTTGAGCACGTTGTGGATGTGGGGCTGGGAGTATCCCGTCAGCCGCGCCAGCCCTCGCTCAGTGAGATCTCCACTGTGAACCCTCTCGTTCAAATAACGAACTAGCCTGGCAACGAGGACGCGTAGGCTTGGTGGGTCCAACATATAGCTATTAGAAATAGGGTACTGGCACTAGCGGACATGCGTCTTTTCGGAGAGTTGGCTGAAGAAGATCAGATTCTGGGTCTGCTTCTCCGGGGTATTGCCAGACAATACCTTCGGCCGGGTATAGATGATAATTAGTTAATAAATAACCTTAATTAAAAATATTTCCCCATAATTCTTGACAAGAGACCAGGAGTAGGGATAATGCTGACAGACTGCCAGTCCCCGGCCCTTTGCTGCCGCAGTTCTCGCAGCACCGTCAAGGAGTCACTGAATGAAATGGACCAAGATCGAACTCGCCGGCCTCGCCGCTCAAGATTGCACAAGGTGCGACAGTTCCGGTATCAGAAGGGAGAAGGATGGAGATCCCGTTCCGTGCGGATGTGTGTTTCGAACGGTTTTCCGGGCTTGCTACAACCGCTTTCGAGAATGCGCGATCCAGGGGAAATTTCGCTCCCACGTGTCCTTCGACCGGTTACCACAGGGGCGGTCTCACCGCGGTACGTGGTCAAGAAAGGAGGAAGAATACATTGCCGATTTTACCCTGGTTAGCCGCCGTGCTCTCGACGCCGCCCACTACAAGATCTTTCGCTACCACTTCCTTTTGGGAGCTTCCTGCTCTTTGTGCTGCCCTCGTCTTGGCCTCAGCCGGGGCAACTTCTATCACGCGATTTACTGAATCGAGGAGCACCTGGGCAGGGTATTCTACGAGCTGAAACCCTATGCGCTTTACCCCACCAGAGACTACTTCTCCCTCCGTCATCCGGGACCGATGAAGCCTTGCCGGCCTGAGACGCAGTCTCTGCTGCTGATGCCGCAACACGGAAACTCCAGCATGCGCCTGGAAGCGTGGCAAATCGCCGGCTGACGCTAGGCCACATCGCCGGGCGGCAGAGCTCCTCCGGCCCACATTCGAGCACGCCCTGCGTGAATCTCGGCTTCCGTGGTAAGTTAGGAATTCGAGTGATTCGCGCCGGGCATGTTGGTCCGGGGGCGCCAGGCGCGGCCCATGCATCCCTCTAAAATGTCGACCGTCGTCGTTTTCAATCAAACCAAGCAGACCGAGCTGGGTCATCTCGTCGAAGTCGCCGACACCGCGGCCACTCGAAAACGGGGACTTCTCGGCCGCACGGGCCTGGACGAGGGTGGCGGCCTTTGGATTGTTCCCTCCGAGGCCGTGCACACCTTCTGGATGAAGTTTGTCCTCGACCTGGTATTTCTCGATCGGTCGAAGCAGGTCACCAAGGTCGTGCATCGCCTGAAGGCATGGCGTATGGCCGGCAGTTGGCGCGCCACCAGTGTGGTCGAACTTCCAGCGGGTACCGCCGAAAGAACGCGCACCGAGCGCGGGGACCAAATTGAAATCCGTGATTCCGGCCAAGATTCCGACGCCGAAATTCCGCCCCCTTCCCCTGTCTGAGGGACCCACCCGCGGCGCGTTCCACGGCCCTCGCCGGTAGGTCGTTACGCTCGCCTGGCAAGATGCGTTCCACCGCCGCGCCGGGAGTTCCAGCGGGCCGGTCAAGATGCTTCATCTTCTTGTGTTAAGATCGGCGGCAGTGACAGACAACGCTTTCCACCGCCGCGATTTCATGCGGGCCGCCGGTGCCGGTGCGCTTGTCCTTACCGCGTCGTCCTATTCACGAATTTTGGGAGCGAATGAGAGAATCCGTCTGGGTCTTATCGGTTGCGGAGGCCGCGGGCGGAGCGTCATGGGCTCTTTCCAGAAAAATCCCTCGCTCCAGGTTGGCGCCGTTTGTGATGTCTATAGCCAAAGAACCGATCAGGCGCTTGAGAAGGCGCCTGGGGCTCGTGGCTTCAAAGACCACCGTGACGTCCTCGATCGGAACGACATTGACGCCGTGCTCATTGCCACGCCCGACCACTGGCACGCGAGCATCGCCATCGACGCAGCTCGCGCGGGCAAGGACATCTACGTCGAAAAGCCCCTCACCCTAAAGATCGAGGAAGGCCCCCGCATCGTCAAGGAAGTTCGTCTCCACGACCGTGTCTGTCAGGTCGGGATGCAGCAGCGCTCGGGCCCGCACTACCTGCGCGCGAAACAGGAGTATTTTGACACCGGCCGGTTGGGCAAGGTCACCCTGGCCCGTACTTGGTGGCATGGCAACGGCGCCCACCTGCGAAAGTCACCCGAGGAACTCTCGTCCCTGCCATCGCACCTTGATTGGGCGCGGTACCTTGGTCCGGTCAAGTGGCGCGAATACGACCCGCCTCAGTATTTCAACTTTCGCGCGTACCTGGATTTCGGGGGCGGCCAAGTCACCGACCTGTTTACTCACTGGATCGATGTCGTGCACATGCTGCTGGAACAAGACGACCCGGTTTCTGCGGTGGCCGCCGGAGGGATTTACCATTACCAAGACGGACGGACCGCGCCGGACACGATCAATGTGCTTCTGGAATACCGGCAACAATGGAACGCCACCTTCGAGGCCACTCTGGCGCCGGGACTGCGGGGCGCCGGTGTTGAGATCTGCGGCACGGACGGGCGGCTTTGGATCGATCGCAAGAAGTTCGAGTTCTTTACGACTGATCGAGATGCTCCCCCGAGCGTCGTCACCGCCGAAGGAGACCTGACGGTTCATCACGTCAATAATTTCCTTGACTGCGTCCGTTCGCGCAAGAGGCCGAACGGCGATGTCTGGATTGGACATCGCTCCGCCCAAGCCTCGCATCTGGGAAATATTGCTTATCTCCAAAAACGGAGGCTGAAGTTCGATCCCGATCGGGAAGTCATCCTCCCGCTCTAGCAGCGGGAGGCAGGAGTCCGGCTGGGCGCGCCCTATTTAAAAGGGCAGCAGAGCTTTCCACTTGGGTTTTTCGCTTGGGTCGTTCTCTGGCTCGACTCCAGCGACCTTTTTACTCAGCGCCCTGACTTGCTTTCCATAGCGGGTATCCCAGGGCGCCACCCCGCCCTTGAGCGACGCATCCGCGACGGTTCCATAGTCGTTGGGAAGGGTTGCGAAAATAGGGGTTCCCACGACTTCGGCCACATCCTCTACGTGGAGAGTCTTCTTGCTGCCCACCCGGTTGAGGATGAGCCGGATATTCTCACGCTCCAGGCCGAGCGACACCAGTTCATTGACCTTGCGCCGCGCGAGATGAAGGGAAACAACTTCCGGGGTCGCGACAAGACAGACCGATTCAGTGAGCTCCAGGATCTCGCGATACGAATCGTGAACCCTCGGCGGAAAATCGACGACGACATGGGGGTAGACTCGCACCGCGGAAGCAAAGATGTCCTCGACACGATGGAAGGTCTCGTCCCTGATGTCGAGGCTTCGTGACGGCGCGGTGAGCACATCTATCTGACCTTGCTCCCACGGGCATACGATTCGCGGCCACATTTCGTCTAAATCATCATGGAGTCCCGCCGCGTCGGTGAAGTTAAACTGCGGTTCCAGCCGAAGGCGAAAAGCGACCGTGCCGCAATGAAAGTCGAAATCCACCAGCAGTACTTTCTTGCTCGTCGCTCCGGCAATCGTGACGGCGAGATGGATTGCGAACGTGGACGCCCCGTTGCCGCCTTGCGCGGGCAGAACGCAAATCAGCTTTCCCGCCGGCGCTTGGGACGCCGACATCGCTTTCGCGTGCCTTTGCAAAGTGTTCCCAAGTTGTGCCGTATCGAAAGGCGGGACCAAGAACTCCGAGGCGCCGGCTCGCATCGCCCCAAGAATCGGCGCCGCCGTGGATTTCATGTCGGCGGCGGCGGCCAGCGAATCTGGGTACGCCGAGCGAATCTGGCGAATCAGATGGAAGCCGCGCTCCGGATCACTCAGTCCAACGATAAATGCCGTGACCGGCTGGTCGTTCTCCTCCACCAAGCTCTTGAGCTGTCCGATCGTAACGTAACGACCAACGATCGTTGTTCCTCCTACCGACTCGGTGTTCGCGAGCGTGGCCGACAACGCCTCAGACAATTCCACGTCGGCTGTGATGACGATGATCCTGTGTGGCATATGTTTCGAGTGATCCGGTTCGCGGTCAGGAATGCTTCGGCATCCGCCAGCACGCTCTTTCCGGTGCGCCCCTCCCGCCCGCGAAATGCTAACAAACTGTAGCGAACTCTAACATTACATCACAGGACGGCCACCCGGGTCGAACACCTACTCGCCCACCCTGCCATCTGGAACTCTTTGCCGCTGCGGAGGTTCGCTACAAACTCTTCGTAACCGTGTGTACATCAGCGTTGGGCGCGCCTTCCTGTCCAAAAGAACCCTCTCCCGCGCCTGGGACCAGCGCACATCTGGTCTGCCGGGGTCGACGTTCGAGTACCAGCCGTACTCTCGTGGCTGTATGTGATTCCAGATCGTCGCGGGCCGCTTGACCGTGAACTCTATCTTAACGATCGGCTTAATGCTCTTCAGTCCGTACTTCCATGGACTGATCAAACGAATCGGCGCTCCATTCTGTTTCGGAAGCGGCTTACCCCAAAATGCCGGTCACCAGCGGCGCCAGCTCGTTCATCGCCGCGACGAGGCGCAGAGCTTCGAAGTGTGGCCAGGGATACTCTTGCTGGCTGCCAATGCCGGGCACCTCATCCCGGCGGTACGCAGTCGCCATTCGCATGAATTTCGCCTTCGGCTTCGGGTCCACTTCCTTTGAGGGCGGAAATCGGAAAGCCGGTCCAGGGAACGGCGCAGGCGTTACGATCGCGACCCAGAGGAAGATGCGCTCGTGATGATGCGCGAGCGGTTCGGCTGGCGCCTCTTGGTTCCGCTCGCTCTAGTCGATATGAAAAATGAGATGCATCGCTATGGAATTTGAAATCTGGTTCCGGCTTTGCTAATGTCTGGTTAGCAGGTATTGGGGGAATGCTGTTGACGACGGATCCGGTAACGCACATCATCTCGTGTTGAACACTGGATTTCCGCGGCGGCTTTCCGTCCAGCCCGAAGGAGAGAGGACTCACATGGGATCAAACCGTCGCGAAGACTTGTCTGCTCGATTGATGGAATCCGACGATCAGTATCGAGCGCTCGCGGAAGAGCACAGCGCCCATAACCGGCGCCTGGAAGAGTTAAGCGCGCGCCGTTTCCCATCCAACGAAGAGCAGACCGAGGAACTGCGGCTCAAGAAGTTGAAACTGCGGTTGAAGGACCGCATGCAGACCATCCTTCATGAGCATGCGGTCGAAGCAGTCTAGCTCGCGGATACTTTGAGAGGTATCGTAAACCCGCTGACCCCGCGGAGGCTCGGTGGCGCGTGGCGGAAACGCGTTGTCCGCGAGAGCGGTCGCTTGTCTTAGGTTGGTTCTCGTCACGGCGGTTGGCGCGCCGGGCTGGCCGCAAACCGGTCTCTGGCCGCGAGAGCGGGCTGGCCATCGGTCAGCACGCCACGATACGACTTCCCAAGACCTGGCAGACTCTCCCGAGCCTGGCACGCCCTGTTGATCCCATGAAGGCACAAGAACCGCGTCTGGCCCTGATCATTTGCTCGTCTCCTTCGCCCCGGTTTCCGTGTGGTGAGAAATGCGGGTTTGCATGACGGGCTGGCTGCGACGGCGGTTTCAGCTTCTCCTCTGGCCTCTCACGCTCTTTGAAACAGCCAGCGTGTTCCGGGAGGAAGCTTTTCCGCTGCGGCCCGGCGCCAAACGCACCCGCTACCCTTTTCGCGTGCTTCGCTATTGGTGGGTTATCAACGCCATCGGCGACGAAGTTCGCCGGCTGCATAGGCCCGTCACGATCGTTGATGTCGGCTCGGAAAAGGGATTGCTGAAGAACATCGTCCCGCCCATTGCCAACTCGCGCTGGATTGGCCTGGACCGCGACGTCGCCAACGAGTATGTGCTCGGCGCCGGCTACGACGAACTCCATGCGTGCAATCTGGAAGACTCCATTCCGTTGCCCGACGATACTGCGGATGTTCTGGTCTGTCTGCATATTTTCGAGCATCTCCCGAAGACCGAAACCACCCTTGCGGAACTAGCTCGTGTCGTCAAGCCGGGCGGCGTGCTTCTCATTGGCACACCGGTGCTGCCGCGTCTTCTAGCCGCTGTGCGGCAGCGGCAATTTCGCCGTGAGATCGTCGCCGGGAAGAGAACCCCTGGCGAGCATGTGCTGGTGTTCTACCCGGCCCTCTGGAGGCGATTGATCCGGCGGCTCGGCGTCAAGACCGAGATGTTCACCGGGTCCCACTTCCTGCGAATGACGGGCAACTCGCTGGAGAATTTCCAGCTTTGGGTCCGGCTCAATCAGTTCATCGCCGCCTGCGTCCCGTCGTTGGGAAACGAACTCTGCATCCGGCTCCGCATGCCGCCTGCTTAACAGCCCGTGGCAGGAGTCCGCCGGAAGGCGATTCACAGCCAGCTTCATCGGTTGGGCGAGAAAGTCGTTTTCGCGGAATTTCGAACCCCGGTGCTGGAACGAGGCCATCCCTCGTTCGAGGACACCGCTCGCCGAACCGGGGTTGTGTTTTCTCCAGCGGTCGGGCATGGCCCTCCACGACGACCCGGCATATCAGCCGGCCGAGCCCCGGGCCACGCGATACGCTAGGAAGCAGGACGCTTCGAGCGCAATGCTGAAACAGACGATAGCGCAGCAGCGGGGACGCGGACCTGCCTGGTTCTACGCGGTATATGTGGCTGGCGTAGTCGTGCTGTTGCTCGGTGCGGGTGAGTTGGCTGTTCGGCTCAAGGGCCTGCGGCCTTGGGCGCCCGAACCATTGCGGATCCGGGTCGAGCCAGGCGAACGCTTTTTTCAATCCGACGCGGTGGCCGGATACCGCCATCTGCCAGGCGAGTTCCGTGTTCGCCTGCCCGGTGGTTATGCGTTTCATGTCACGCATGGCGGCGACACACTGCGGATCACCAGCCGTCCCGCCTCTGGCGGGCCTGACTCCCGGCCCGAGATCTGGATTCTCGGCTGCTCGTTTACTCACGGGTGGTCGCTTGACGACGAAGCGACCTATCCTTGGCTTCTTCAAGAGATTCTGCCGCGCTACAAGGTCGTGAATTTCGGCGTCAACGGCTACAGTAATCTGCAGTCCTACCTGCAGTTCAAGCAGGCTCTCGATCAGCGCGCCGCGCCAGTGGCCGTCGTGATGGCTTACGCCCAATTCCACGACATGCGAAACATCCTCGCCCGGCAGGCGCGAAAGGCCTTCGTACCCTGGAACCGGCTCGGGCTGCTGATCCTGCCCTACGCCCGGCTCGCCGAGGAGCAGGGTTTCTCCTTCCGCATGGAAGAAGTTCTGTATTCTGAGTTTCCGCTGATGCGTTATTCCGCCCTGAGCCATTACCTGGAAACGATCTACAACTCACGGGAAGAGGAGATCTACCGCGGCCGCGAGGTCTCACGGGCGATCCTCGCCAAGATGGCCGGCGTGTGCGCCGAGCGAGACATCCTCTTTGCGATCGCCGAGATCGCGCACCCGGCGGTGATGATGTCTTTCGCGGAATCGCGGGCGATACCGGCGATTGACATCTCGGTGGATCTGCGCATTGAGGCCAACAGCAACATGCCCCACGACGCTCATCCCAGCGCCTTGGCCCATCGGCGCTATGCCGCTGCGCTGGGAACCTTCCTGCGGGAAAACCTGCCGCGCTAGCGCCGGCCGCGGTCGCTGGAAATGGCCGCGCCACCGCTCGCAGCCATTTCTACTACAGCCTAGGATGGCAGCGTGAAGCCCGCGCCCGTCGAAGTGAGCAAGTCTTCCATCTGCCCCTGCTGGATAAACGGGTCCAGAAGCCGGGCCTCGGACCGCAGCAGATGTTCAAGCTCGGAGGCCCGAATCGGGCGGCTCGCCAAATAGCCTTGGATCTTGTCGCACCGTGCGGCCAGCAAGAAGGCTAGCTGCTCCTCGGACTCGACCCCTTCGGCTGTGACTTCGAGGTTCAGGTTGTGGGCGAGGGCGATGATGCCTTTCGCCACGGCCGCCGCCTTGGGGTTGGTTGTCACACTGGAGACAAACGAGCGATCTATCTTGAGGCAGTCGAACTTGTACTGCGTCAGATAGCTAAGCGAGGAGTACCCCGTTCCAAAATCATCGATGGAGATGCGAATCCCCATCGTCTCAAGCTTGCCCAGAGTGCGCGGGGCTATGTCCAAACCATCCATCAGGGCGGATTCGGTCAGTTCCAATTGCAGCAGCCTCGGATCGAGTTTCGTTTCGCTGAGTATTCGGCGGAGGTCTTGAGGGAAATGCTCCCGCTGCAATTGCCGCGCCGACAAATTGACAGCCACCGTTAGGGGCGGCAGACCAGAACGCCGCCAGGCGGCGTTCTGCGAGCAAGCCTGGCGCAGGACCCACTCCCCGAACGGCCCGATCAAACCCATTTCCTCGGCAAGCGGGATAAATTCCGCGGGTCCGATCAAATCAGAACCCGGCGGCTGCCAGCGCAGCAGCACCTCGGCGGAGACGATCCGGCCGGTTCTCGCTGAGACGATGGGCTGATATCGAAGTTGCAGCTCCTGGCGGTCCAGGGCCTGGCCAAGATCATTCTGTAGCTGGCAGACTCTTAGGGCCTTGGCGTGCATCTCGGCGTTGAACAACTGGAGGTTGCCTCGGCCCTGTGTTTTGGCGTGGTACATCGCGGTGTCGGCGTTGCGCACCAGGTCTTCGGCGCAGGTTACGCCCGTCGTATTGAACGCGATCCCGATGCTTGCTCCAGTGGCGATGTCGTGCTCGCCGATCTTGAAGGACTCGGCCAAAACGTCGCGGATCCGGTTGCCGACGTGTACAGCGTCTTCCGCTCCCTCCAAGTCCTCCATTAACATGACGAACTCATCGCCGCCAAAGCGAGCCATAATATCACCCCGGCGCTGGCAACCTCGAAGGCGAGCCGCCGCGGCGGCGAGAAGCTGGTCGCCGACCAAATGCCCCAGGCTGTCATTGATGATCTTGAAGCGGTCGAGGTCCAGGAAAACGACCGCAAATATGCTGTCTGGGAAGTCCTTAGAACGCTGAACAGCGCGTTCCAGCCGGGCCATGAAGGCCTGGCGATTGGGCAAACCCGTCAGTTTGTCATGAAAAGCGTCGTCGAGGATACGCTTTTCAATCTCCATCAATTGACTGATATCGGTGAGCGAGCCGGCAATGGCGATTGGGTTTCCGTCATCGTCCCTGGCTGCGACCCCGCGGCTGAGCACCCACAAATAGGTGCCGTCGCGGTGCTGAATACGGTATTCAATTTGAAATCGCTCTGTTTTGCCGTAGAGATGCTTCGAGAGGGCCTGCTTGACGTCGGCCAGGTAGAAGTGATGAATTCGCTTGAGCCACTCGTCCGGGTTATCGCTCAACTCTCCCGGTTCGAATCCCAGCAAAGCGGCCCACTGATCAGAAAAGTAGGTCTTCTCCGTTTTTAGATCCCAGTACCAGTGGCCGTCACCAGCTCCCGCTACTGCCAGGGTTTCGCGGAGTTGTTTTCGATGCCGCTCTGTTCGCGCCTGCATCTCGAGCCGTTCTTCTATCACTCGCTTCCGGCAGCCGGCCCGGAGCCGTGTCGCGCGTCTCCGCACAATGACGACCGACAAGGCCGCGCCCGCGGCCAAAACACCGGTCAGCGGCAGCCACGGCCAAAACAGATTGGAATTCCAGGCGACCGAGATCCAGGCGGCAATGGCGACCCCTTCGATGGCTAGTAGCCAGCGAAGCGACAGGGCCGTGTAGGAGAGAAGTCCGAAGACGCCCAATAGTACGACGATCTCACGCGGACTCGCGGCGAAATAGAGATGAGCCATGCTATTCGCCACGGCCATCGCGGCGGCGGCCGCGAGGGCCCGGTGTGCCTTCACGGGCGACATGCGCTTGGCGCCGATCGACGAGAGTGTCCCAATCGTAGTTGAGGGTTTGTAGGGCGGCGGCGTAAAAGAGCATTGTACTAGGCAGCCTTTGCTGCTGTGGCCTTGGCCGGATTGAGGATGGCGTCGAGCATCCACAGATCCTTGTAACCCATGATCTTGCGGAAGCTTTTCTCGGTATCGAGGAATGCAGCCGTGGCCCAGCGACACACCATGGCCGCGTCCTTCCAGCGGGTCACTCGCCGCGTTCTCCGCCGCACCCCGGCGTTAGGAGACTCGACGATGTTCGTCGTCGCCAGGCAGCGATGCAGCGACGGCGGCGCACCCAGGCGGTTGATGGTGAAACACTCCTCCATGCCTTCGCGCAAACTCACCGCCGCCTCGGGCCAGTCACCCTCGTACCACTGGGCTAGCTTCTCCAGCCGCGCTTGTCCATCTTGGGCTCCCAGCCGCCAGGCGGCCCGGATCGCCGCTTTGGCCTGATCGCGCTCGGCCTTAGGCAGCCGCTCGACGACATTGCGCAGCTTGTGAGCACGGCAGCGCTGCACCGGAACTTTGCCGAAGACCCGCCGCACCGCCGCCCGCAGGGCCTTCGATCCATCGAGCACGAAGAGCCTGTTTTTCTCCGTCGATACTCCCCGCTCGACCATGCCCCTCAGCAAGTCTTCGGCGGCGGCTGTGCTCTCAGTGGCGGCGTGCTGCAATCCCAGCACATGTTTGTTGCCCTGACGGTCTACGCCCACCGCTGCAAGCACTACATGATCTGCGAAGATCAAACCGTCCACGTAGATCACCAGCAGATCCAGCTCATCGAGGCGCCGCGTGAGCACTTCGTCGATGCTCTTTTCGGCGGCCTCGACTGCCTCCCGGCTGACGGCGGATTTCGACACCCCGGCCGTGCCGGCCATTGCGCCAATCACCCCGGCATAGTTGCGCGTCGAGACGCCCTTCATCAGAATGTCGAGCATGCGCGCGCCGAGGCGTTCGTCGTCCTGCATCGCTTCGTAAGCGGGCACTTTGACCTCGCCGCCGGAGCGTTTGCGCAGTCTGGGTTTGCTGACGCGCAGTTTGCGGTTGCTGAGCTTGACGCGACCGGGCTGGCGGCCCCAGCGGACCACATCGCCGCGGCGCTTCTTGCCGGGCTGGGAAAGTTTTCCACCGGTAACTTGCTGCGCCGACAGTTCCAGCACGGCTTGAATGGCGGCGCGGCCGGTGACGTCGATAACCTCGTCGACGGCTCCGCGGCACTGCTCGACCAGTTCAACCAAGGGCAGCATGAGTTGGGAGTTTTGGCTGAGCAGGCGGGTGAGGTCGTTGGGGCTGACTGGCTGTTGCTTCGCGGAATCCAGAATGTGATATCGTTTCTTCACGGCGGTTCTCCTTTGTGGTGAAAGGTTTGCTCGATTCTCTCAGAGAACCGGGCTTGAGAACCGCCGCCCTTCCACCTTCAACTAGATTCGGGACAATCTCCCGATCGACCGGTACATCCAGAAGGAGATGACCGCCATGACCGAGCCACTCGCGGCCAGATGGCGTCCTAACTCGTGGCCGACCACAAGGTCACTGGCGGCGCTGCCGGCAAAGACGAGCGCGAGAGCGGGCAGGGCCCGCGCAAGCCGCTCAAGCACCAGGTCATCGGACGATTTGCGCACCTCGGCCTTCAGCGCCTGCAACTCTGAAGGATAGAGATCGGTGTGCGAGCCGTCGCCGGGATCGATTTGGGCGCTTTCTGCCACGTTACATTTAGAGCACGAACCGAGCCTGACGGCAATTGGGCGCTAGTGATATTTATGCGGTATTACGTGTCAGTGTAATACCCTAGTCCACTAGGAGAATATCCCGTATGCGGGGCAATTTCAACGGCGCCGGTATGCGGGGCAGACTGACGAAGCCAGGTCTCCCCCCCCCCGGGGCGGGGCAGCCGCGCAAAGAGTATAAGTCAGGTCCAGTAGGTTCGGTCGAGGCTGCGGTATTGAACGGCTTCGGCAAGATGGCTCACGGCGATCGACGAGTGACCACCTAGATCAGCGATGGTGCGAGAGACCTTGAGAATCCGGTCGTGGGCTCGGGCGGAGAGACCCATGCGCTGAATCGCCATCTCAAGAGTCCTTTCGCCAGCCTCGTCGAGCTTGCAGAACTCGCGGATCATGTTCGAGGGCATGCGAGCGTTGGGATAGCCGCGGGCGGTTTGAAGCTGGCGGGCCTTGTCGGTTCGCTCTCGAATGTTCTGGCTCGGCTCGGCGGAGATCTCGGAGCGCAGTTCGCGGTATTTCACCGGCGGGACCTCGACATGGATGTCAATACGGTCGAGCAGAGGGCCGCTGATCTTCCCGACATAGCGCTGGATCTGGGCCGGGCTGCAGCGGCACTCCCGGTTGGGATCGCCAAAGTACCCGCAAGGGCAGGGATTCATGGCCGAGATGAGCATGAACGACGAGGGAAATGTCAACGCCAGAGCGGAGCGAACGATGGTGATATTGCCTTCCTCGAGCGGCTGGCGCAGCAGTTCGAGGACGTTGCGGGGAAACTCGGGGAATTCATCGAGAAAGAGCACGCCGTTATGGGCCAGACTCACCTCGCCAGGCTTGGCGACGCCCATGCCGCCGACGACGAGCCCGGCGTTGGAGATGCTGTGGTGCGGAGCGCGGAAGGGCCGCTCGGTCAGCAGACCTTGATGGGAGTCAAGCACGCCCGCGACGCTGTGAACTTTGGTCGTCTCGAGGGCTTCGTCAAAGGTCATGCGCGGGAGGATCCCGGCGAACCGCTTTGCGAGCATCGTCTTGCCCGAGCCGGGCGGACCGACCATGAGCACGTTGTGTCCGCCGGCGGCGGCGATCTCCAAGGCCCGCTTTGCCGTTTCCTGACCTCTGACGTCCCGGAAATCATGCGCAGGGCGGTGGTGAGCGGCATTCCCATTCGGGTCGGCGGCGGCGCTCACCGGATTGCGGCTCTCCGGATGCTCGATCAGCCGCACGACATCGGCAAGATAATCGACGCCGAAGACATTCACGCCTCCGACGACGGCAGCTTCGGCGGCGTTGGCCGATGGCAGGATGACGTTCGGAATTCCCTCTTTCTTGGCGCAGACCGCGACCGGCAAGGCGCCGCGAACAGGACGCAATCCACCGTCGAGCGACAGCTCGCCCACGACCAGAAAATCTTCCATCGCGTTGGCGGGAATCGTGCCCATGGCGCCCATGATGCCAAGGGCCATCGGCAGGTCGAAGCCGGCGCCTTCCTTGCGGATGTTGGCCGGCGCCAGATTCACGGTGATCGCCTTGTTTGGGTAGCCGTAGTCGGCATTGATGAGCGAGGAGCGGATACGCTCGCGGCTTTCGCGGACGGCGGTGTCGGGCAAGCCGACGGTGATGAAATCCTTTGCCGAGCCCATGTACATGTCGACTTCCACGTCGATGACCAGGGCGTCGACGCCATAGATGGCGGCGCTTCGTGTCTTGAACAGTGGCATAAGCTCTCCGCTAGGCGCTGGCGGACTTGCGAGCGGCGTTCGCCGAGGCCGGGCCGGTCTTAGCCGAGGGGTCATCGGAGCCGGTTTCCGGCTCCCGGTCAGCGTTCGCGGGCGGCGCTGCTTCGAAGGAGTTTTCGTAGCAAGCGGACCAGATGGCCAATAGTCCCAGCAGGACCAGGGCTTCGATTATGCGCTCGATCATCGGCGGCACTTCACGCGGACGCACGCGCGCCGGCGCTGGGTTCCGATACAGCGGCAGTGAAATGGGTAACAGAACAGGGTCCCGGCCGGACCCTCGGATAGACTCACGACGGAGTGATTACGCAGCCATTATAGCGCCATGGCCGAGAGGATTGCTGCCAGGAGAGTTGTCCAATACAAGATGATCCTGAAAGGGGGGAGTATTTCCAACACAAGATGATCCTGAAAGCGACCAAGGAGGGAGGAGGGACACTGCGGGTGAATGCACATCATCATGCAGAAAGTCGAATGTCTCACGCTAGAGCAGATGCGGGAGTTCCTAGCGGCCAGCGAAGAGCTGGTTTTCACTCTGTCGGGCCGCGGCGAGATCTACAATCTGGTCGAGCGCACCCTTGGCAGGCAGCAGTATCTCGGGTTGCCCAAGAAAGACAAAGGGGTCGTGCGCCACTATTTAAGCAGGCTGAGCGGACGCAGTCTGCCGCAGATCACTCGCCTGATTGGGCAGTATCGCCAGCAGGGCACGGTGCGGCTGAGACAGCCGCGGCGGCGGCGTTTTCCGGTCCGCTACACGCCCGGCGACATCGCCTTGCTGGCAGCAGCCGACGCGGCGCACGAAGGGCTCTCGGGCCCGGCGGTGCGGCGCATTCTGTGGCGGGAATACAACGTCTATCACAAGGAGGCCTATCAGCGGCTGGCGGAGATTTCTTCCTCCCACATCTACAACTTGCGGCGCGGGGCGGCCTATCGCCAGCACCACGTCCATCACACCAGCACCCGCGCCCGCGCCGTGGGCATTGGCGAGCGCCGCAAGCCCGACCATCGCGGCCGGCCGGGCTACTTGCGGGTCGATACCGTGCATCAGGGCGACACCTCCACCCGCCGGGGGCTCCACCATATCAACGCCGTCGACGCGGTGACGCAGTGGCAGACGGTGGGCTGCTGCCAGACGATCTCGGAATCGCATTTGATCCCGGTTTTAGAGGCCATGCTGCATCAGTACCCTTTCCGCATCGAGGGGTTTCATTCCGACAA
This sequence comes from Bryobacterales bacterium, assembly GCA_965238045.1. Taxonomy (GTDB): domain Bacteria; phylum Acidobacteriota; class Terriglobia; order Bryobacterales; family UBA6623; genus CBDEGU01. The sequence continues at coordinate 497,752 of CBDEGU010000012.1, forward strand.
CGGCTCGGAGTTTCTCAATTACCGGGTCGAGAAATTGTTGAACAAACTGCTGGTGGGGGAGTTCACCAAGTCGCGGGCGCATCGCACAACCGACAACGCGTTGGTCGAGGGCAAGAATGGGGCGGTGGTGCGCAAACACATCGGACACGAACCGATCGGAGCCGAGCATGCCGAAGAGTTTCAGCGTTTCTACATGGCCGAGTTCAATCCCTACTTGAACTACCATCGCCCTTGCGGATTCGCCACCGTGGAGGTGGACGGGAAGGGTAAGCGGCGGCGCCGCTACCGGCTCGGAGACTACCGCACGCCCTACGAGAAGCTGCTTTCGCTCGATCAATGGGAAAGCTACTTGAAGCCCGGCGTCACGGCTGCTTTTCTGGAGCAGCAAGCCGGCCGGATGAGCGACACCGAGTGTGCGCTGCGGATGCAGCGGCGCAAGAGAGAACTGCTGGCCGCGAGCCGCTCGCGGTGGTAGGAGGGCACCGCGCAGCCGGGACCTTCGCTCGCCCTCCGGGCTCCCTGCGGCCCGGCTGCGCGCGGAGGGAAACGGCGGCACGGGGTGAGAGCAAACCCATGGACAGAAACGTGGCCGCGGACCTGGAGCACGCTCCAGATGAGCGTCCCCCTGCGCCCTCACAGCCCCCTCGCCCCTGCCCCCTAGAAAGGAGATCGCTACCCACCCCTGCACCCTTACCCACCCAGACCCGTTTCAGGATCATTCTTGGATTGGAAAATGCTAAGGACGGCTTGTTTGAGGAGCGCTGGATCTCGCGCCAGCTCGGCTTCGCCGAAGCCATCGTGCCGCGCTGCTGGCGGCCCTGACGCGAAGAGGGTTTACTCTTCCACTCGCTCGATCCGAAACGTTGGCGAGCCTTGGGTTCGGATGCGTCCGCAGGCCCCGGCGAAATCAGTCCAATCGTGTTTCCAGTCGCCCGGAATGCGCGCGAATAGACTGCCGTAGCAGGGCACGCCTTCGGCGCCCCGCAGGGTGACGCCGCGTCCGAAGGCCAGCAGAATTTCGGCGGCCGGCTGACCGTTGCTCGTGACTGACGATCCGGAATCCGACCAGTAGAGGATCTCTCCGGGCAGAGGAAGGCGGGTCCGTTGCTCCTCTGGAGCGGGCTGATATTTGTCGAGCAGCACGAACGCCTCCATCCCCGAGTAGCGCCCGTGGATGAGCTTGTGCTCGACCGGCAGCATGTCCCAGACAAGCTGGCAGGTTATTGGAGCGTCGTCTTCAAGCATCTCGGCAACGACCGATTCCCCGGTCTCGACGAAGGTCAAACGAATCTGGCGTGGCGCTGTGGGCATCAACTTCTCCTTGCGTGTCTCAACCGAGTCGTATTGACAGGCAAGAAGCACGCCCGGCCCGGCCTTGATCACGGGCGGCTAGGACAGCATTTTTTCTACCACCCGCCCGCCGACATCGGTCAAGCGGAAGTCGCGCCCCATGTGGCGGTAGCTGAGCTGGGTGTGGTCCAGTCCCAGGCAACGCAGCAGCGTGGCTTGGAAGTCGTTGACGTGGACCGGGTCTTCGGCGACGCTCAGGCCCAGTTCGTCCGTCTTCCCGATGACTTGGCCGCCTCGGATGCCGCCGCCAGCGAGCCAAATGCTAAACCCATTCGCATGATGATCGCGGCCGATGTTTCCCGGGTCCGACGGATTGCGCCACTCCGACAACGAGGTGCGTCCGAACTCCCCGGCCCAGACTACCAGCGTCTCGTCGAGCAATCCGCGCTGCTTAAGATCCTTAATCAGAGCAGCCGCGGGCTTGTCGGTCGTACGGCACTTTTGGCTCAGTCCCTTGTCAAGATTCGAGTGATGGTCCCACTGCGCATGCTGGTTGAGAACGAACCGGACGCCTCGTTCGACCAGGCGCCGGGCGAGCAGACACGAAGTGCCGTAGGCCTGGGTCGTCTCCTCATCCAGGCCATACATCCGCCGGATGTGTTCGGGCTCATCGGAGAAGTCGATCAAGCCGGGCGCGGCGGCTTGCATCCGAAAGGCCAGTTCATAGGAGGCGATGCGGGACGCGATTTCCCGGTCGCCGGTGCGTTCGAGATGGGCCTGGTTGAGGTCGCGGATCGCGTCCAGGTCCTGGCGCTGCATCTGCCCGGTGATTCCCGGCGGGTTCGAGAGATGAAGAATCGCGTCGCCTTCGCTTCGGAAGAGTACGCCTTGATAGGTGGAAGGAAGAAAGCCGTTCGTCCAGTTGCCCGTGCTGCCTTGGGTCGAGCTGCCGGTCTTGAGGACGACGAAGCCGGGCAGATCGCGCGACTCACTGCCCAGACCATAGGTGACCCAGGCGCCCGCGGTGGGCCGTCCGAGCAGCGGACTGCCCGACATCAGCAGCGCCTGGCCCGGATGATGGTTCACCGACTCGCCGTGCATCGAGCGAACCAGACAGATCTCATCGGCGATGGTCGCGGTGTGCGGCAGCCATTCGGAGAGTTCCATGCCGCACTCGCCCGCCCGATGAAACGCGCGCCGGCTGGCGAGCACCTTGGCCGAGGGTTTGATGAAGGCCAACTGCAGATTCTTGGCCAGGGATTCGGGCAGTGGGCTGCCATCCCACTTGTGCAGTTCCGGCTTCGGATCGAACAGATCGATTTGACTCGGAGCGCCCGCCTGGAAAAGAAAGATGACGTTCTTGGCCTTGGGCGCGAAATGCGGCGGACGCGGAGCCATTGGAATGGCGGTCTCGCCAGGCTCGCCAGTTGCACTCGTCGCCCCGCGGCCTTCGACAGCCAGCAGACTCGCCAGCGCCGCCGAGCCCATGCCGCCCAGGACGGAGTCTAGAAAACGGCGGCGTGTCTGGATCTGGTGAAACCTGAAAAGTGTCATGGCCGCGTCACAAACTCATCAAGGTTGATCAGAATTCTGGTCACGCCGCTCCAAGCCATCAGTTCCTCCGGCCGGTGGCCTTCCAGTGCGGGGATGCTCCCAGCCGGCTGGGTTTCCGAGGATGCGAGGAGTTCACGCCGGCGGATCCAGTAGTTAAAAAAGCGCCCTTTCTCGTAGTCATCCGGCTCGCGGGCCAGCGCCAACCGAAACGCGTGGCGCAGGCGCGACTGGAAGTCCGGCGCCGGAGACTCGGTCAGTACCCGCACCGCCAGCGCCTGGCCCGCCTCGCTGAAAGTGGGGCCGTTGAGCAGATTGAGCGCTTGCAGCGGCGTATTCGACCGCTCCCGCCTGCATACGGTGGCGCTGAATTCGGGGAAGTCGAAGTTCGTAAGAAACGGGAAGGGCTGGGTCCGCTGGAACTGGATGTAGGTTCCGCGCTTGTAGCGCTCCGCGCCTTGCGAAGGCTCTCAGTCCGTGCCCCCGGCCTTGAATCCCGTGGTTCCAGGCGGCATCTCGGGACGAAAGCTCTTTCCTCCCACCTGGTGGTGCAGCAGGCCGGACACCGCCAGAGCGCTGTCCCAAATCAGCTCCGCCGACAGACGCAGTCTCGACTGCCGGGCCAGCAACACGTTCGCGGGATCCCGGTCGGCAAGCTCCGGGCGGATGTTCGAGGACTGGCGGTAGGTTTGCGAGGTCAGAATCAGCCGGTGGATATGTTTCTGATCCCAGCCCGAATCGCGGAACTCGGCGGCAAGCCAGTCCAGCAGCTTAGGGTGGCTTGGCCGCTCGCCCTGGGTTCCGAAGTTTTCCGAACTGGCAACCAGACCGCGCCCGAAATACTCCTGCCATATTCGGTTCACGGCCACGCGGGCGGTCAGCGGATTGTTTCGGGAAAAGAGCCAGCGGGCGAGGCCGAGCCGGTGGGGAACACCTGCCCGCGGGAGCGCCGGAAGAGCGGCCGGAGTTCCCGGCGTCACTTCGACGCCCGGACGGTCCCACGAGCCACGAACGCGAAGAAATGTGGGATGGGGCGCGGGGTTCTCGAAGACGACTCTTGCTTCGCTGAGTTGTTGATAGCTTGCGTTGAGCTTCTTGATCCGCTCGAGCGCTTCCCGGAAACCGAGTTTCTTGTATTCCTCGGCGTCCGAAACCAGCCGGTAGGCGCCCAAGAAGTAGTACGTCACCATGTTGGCCCGCCGCCAGGAACGTTCCCCGGCCGGCACGCGGACGATCTTCTGCCCGCCATCGGTGTTGAGACCGAGTTCCTGATAGGCGAGATCCCAGTCGGTGGAGACGCCGGGGTTGGCGGCGGCCTTCAGGCTATTCTTCTCCCATTCGGCCTGAATCGCCGGCACATGGTATTCGTCGAGAATCGCCCGATGTTTCTCCCGATACTCGTTGACGGTTTTCAGATGCGGTCCCAGTTCACCGGGAATCGGAGCGTAAATCCATCCCTCTTCCAGATTGTCGAAGAAGGCGAACAGCCGGTAGAAATCTTTCTGGGTCAGCGGATCGTACTTGTGGTCATGGCACTGCGCGCAGCCCACGGTCAGACCGAGCCAGACGCCGCCGAGCGTACTGGCGCGATCTACGGTTTCTTCAAAGAGATACTGCTCGGGGTTGACCCCGCCCTCGCGGTTCTTGAGCGTGTTGCGGTGAAAGCCCGTCGCCACGCGCTGTTCGACCGTGGCGCCGGGGAGCAGATCTCCGGCGATCTGCTCGATCGAAAACTGGTCGAACGGCATATTGGCGTTGAGCGCCTGGATCACCCAGCGGCGGTACCGCCAGGCGTGAGGACGAACATAGTCTTTCGCGTAGCCGTCGCTGTCGGCATAGCGGGCCTGATCGAGCCAGTGCATGGCCCATTTTTCACCAAAGTGCTCCGAGGCAAGCAGACGGCCGATCAACTGGCCATAGCTGTCCTTGCGCCGGTCATAGGAAAAGGCGGCGACTTCCGCGGGCGTCGGCGGGAGGCCCGTGATGTCGAGCGAGACCCGCCGAATCAACGTCTCCCGCGAGGCGGGCTCGGACGGCGAGAGACCTTCGCTTCGCAAACGGGCGCGGACGAAAGCGTCCACCGGGTGGCCGCCGACTGGAACCGGCGGGCGTGTGATGGGCTGGAAGGACCAGTGTCCGGGCCGGGATTCGTCCGCGCTCTCGGCGGTCTCGAGTTTGGAATCCGGCCAGACGGCGCCCTGATCAATCCAGGCGCGCAGCAAGCCGATCTGCTTGTCGCTGAGCGGATCGCCCGCCGGCGGCATCCTTACTTTTACCTGGTAACCGGCAACCAGATGGATCAGGCGGCTATTCGCCGAATCGCCGGGCAGGATCGCCGGACCGGAATGACCGCCCTTGAGGGCGGCGGTCTTGTTGTCGAGCCGCAGACCGCTCGACTGACTCGCCGGGCCATGGCAGGCGTGGCAGGATTGTTGGAAAAGGGGTTGAATCTGGGACGCGAAGTCAACCGGCCCCCGGGCCGCGGCGGGGAGTTCGGCTTCGCCCCGGCTCGGAGAAGCTTGAGCGGAAGTTGGACTGGGAGCCGAAGCGGCGCCGGACAAGCCCAGAGGGACAAGCATGAACAGACCGCCAACCGCCCAACTGCGCAAGGCCACCATTTCTGGTTCCATGCTAGCAGCGTCGGAGGCCGGTTTCAGTGCCAGCCGAGACGGATTCGCGAGACACGGATTCGCGAGACACAGCTTCGCGGGATGCTGACGAGCAACGGGATATTCTTCCCGTCGTCGCGCCACGGCGTGTTGCCGGCTCAAGCCTCGATTCCCTGCGGAGGGGATTCGATACGGAGCCGGTTCGTTACAGAGGGGGCAGTTCGGGCACCGGCTCGTCATCGCTCGAGCGTGTCCAGAAAAAGTCGGGGCCGCAGATCATGTTCGGCTGGCCATTCTCGCCGACCCACTGCCAATAGACGGTGACTTTGGGCTCGGGGAGGAGAGTCTCTTCGAGGTTTTCGAGTTGGCGGTGAAGATCGCGAAAGTGGAGCCGGTTCATAATTTCCTCCAGGGCCCTGAGGTCTTGGCGGCGCGGAGACGTGGCGAGTTCATCGCGTCTTCTTGCGTGCCGCCACCCCTTCAAGCATGTGGATGCGCTCGGCGAGGTCGCTGTAGGCGCCTGCCTTGAAGGCGAAGTCGATAGCGCACCGGATGAGCGAGACTTTGGGAGAATCGACGGGCTTATCGAACTTGAGGATGTCATGCATCTTCTCGACCGCCGTCGAGGCGCACTGATGTAGCTGCAACGAGGCCTGCGAGAGCGCCTCGGTACGGACGTGGCGTAGCGCGGCCTGAAAGTGCTCGTCGTCCCTGAGCCAGCGGCGGATCGTGCGTTCGTTAAGTTCCGCTTTTTCCGCGGCGGCGACGATCGAAGGAGATTCCATCAATGCCGTGATCGCCCGGATTTGAGAGGGCCTGAGATCCTCTCCGGGCTCGTATTCGTCCGAATACCGCTGAATTTCACTTGCCATGCCGTAAGACCTCCAACTTGCGACTACCCGGCTTCCGACTACAGGGTACAGTGTCATGTCAAGTAATCAGGCCCCAAAGGGTACCTATGTTATTGATTACATTGAGTTGAAACTCTTGTGACTGCAAACCGCGGCAGAGCATGCACCCTCGGCGCCTTTTCCAGTCGCCTCGCCGCCACTCAGTGGGTTCTAGTGCCTTGCTCTCAGCCTTCGCCTCCCCGACACCGAGACACCGTGTATTGGGGGACTCTCCGTTGTTGCGAGATTGTCCCGAATCTAGTTGAAGGTGGAAGGGCGGCGGTTCTCAAGCCCGGTTCTCTGAGAGAATCGAGCAAACCTTTCACCACAAAGGAGAACCGCCGTGAAGAAACGATATCACATTCTGGATTCCGCGAAGCAACAGCCAGTCAGCCCCAACGACCTCACCCGCCTGCTCAGCCAAAACTCCCAACTCATGCTGCCCTTGGTTGAACTGGTCGAGCAGTGCCGCGGAGCCGTCGACGAGGTTATCGACGTCACCGGCCGCGCCGCCATTCAAGCCGTGCTGGAACTGTCGGCGCAGCAAGTTACCGGTGGAAAACTTTCCCAGCCCGGCAAGAAGCGCCGCGGCGATGTGGTCCGCTGGGGCCGCCAGCCCGGTCGCGTCAAGCTCAGCAACCGCAAACTGCGCGTCAGCAAACCCAGACTGCGCAAACGCTCCGGCGGCGAGGTCAAAGTGCCCGCTTACGAAGCGATGCAGGACGACGAACGCCTCGGCGCGCGCATGCTCGACATTCTGATGAAGGGCGTCTCGACGCGCAACTATGCCGGGGTGATTGGCGCAATGGCCGGCACGGCCGGGGTGTCGAAATCCGCCGTCAGCCGGGAGGCAGTCGAGGCCGCCGAAAAGAGCATCGACGAAGTGCTCACGCGGCGCCTGGATGAGTTGGATCTGCTGGTGATCTACGTGGACGGTTTGATCTTCGCAGATCATGTAGTGCTTGCAGCGGTGGGCGTAGACCGTCAGGGCAACAAACATGTGCTGGGATTGCAGCACGCCGCCACTGAGAGCACAGCCGCCGCCGAAGACTTGCTGAGGGGCATGGTCGAGCGGGGAGTATCGACGGAGAAAAACAGGCTCTTCGTGCTCGATGGATCGAAGGCCCTGCGGGCGGCGGTGCGGCGGGTCTTCGGCAAAGTTCCGGTGCAGCGCTGCCGTGCTCACAAGCTGCGCAATGTCGTCGAGCGGCTGCCTAAGGCCGAGCGCGATCAGGCCAAAGCGGCGATCCGGGCCGCCTGGCGGCTGGGAGCCCAAGATGGACAAGCGCGGCTGGAGAAGCTAGCCCAGTGGTACGAGGGTGACTGGCCCGAGGCGGCGGTGAGTTTGCGCGAAGGCATGGAGGAGTGTTTCACCATCAACCGCCTGGGTGCGCCGCCGTCGCTGCATCGCTGCCTGGCGACGACGAACATCGTCGAGTCTCCTAACGCCGGGGTGCGGCGGAGAACGCGGCGAGTGACCCGCTGGAAGGACGCGGCCATGGTGTGTCGCTGGGCCACGGCTGCATTCCTCGATACCGAGAAAAGCTTCCGCAAGATCATGGGTTACAAGGATCTGTGGATGCTCGACGCCATCCTCAATCCGGCCAAGGCCACAGCAGCAAAGGCTGCCTAGTACAATGCTCTTTTACGCCGCCGCCCTACAAACCCTCAACTACGATTGGGACACTCTCGTTGTTGCTGTTGCGAGGGCTCTGGCGGGCAGTGTATGCTGATCGCGGGACACGGCTAGAAGTGGCCGGCCGTGCGAGTGAGCGCGCATGGACACAGGGACATCGTCATGGTGGATGTGGATCGTCCTGGGACTGCTATTTCTGCTTGCCGAGGCTTTTCTTCCCGCCAAGTTCTACGTTCTGTTCTTCGGTTTCGGAGCGATCGCGGTCGGACTTCTGGCATTGGCGGGGCTTGCCGGACCGTTCTGGGTTCAAGAGTTGCTGTTTGTCTTTCTCTCGATCGGAGCGCTGGCCCTGCTGCGTACGAAACTTCTTGAGAAGGTTCGCGGAACGCCTGAAGAGGTGGACAATATGGTGGGCGAGATGGTCCTTTGCCTGAACTGGATCGCCCCGGGAGAAACCGGCAAGGTCGAGTTGCGGGGCAACGTCTGGACCGCGAAGAACTTCGGGACAATGGCGCTGGAGCAAGACAGAAGGTATCCGATTCTGGCCATCGACGGACTAACGATATGTTTGAACGCGAACAGGAAGCCTGACCCCAAGAAACCGCCGGGCGGCCCGGAAATCGCGCAGAGCCACAGCGAAGACACCACACAGAGCAGCAGCGGAGAGGGAGTCCAATGATGGAATCCATGGGCGGTTTCGCCGTAACCGGTCTCTTGGTTGCCGTGGTCATCGTCATCATCGCGAAAACTGTTGTCCCGCCGCGGCGGAGCGCATAGGTCGTGGAGTTCTTGGAAGCTGCGCTGGCGCCCCACGCGCGGGCCTGGATATTCTGACGCCGTTCATCGGCGTGATTCGCTATCGGCACAGGCTCGAGGAGCAGGCCGGCGATATTCCCGAGCAGGTCTGCCTCCCCCGATGACCACGTCCGGGTGGCGCTGGACGGCGTGTAGAATAAGGTTTTCTTGAGGTTTTCCTATGAATCGCCGACAATTCATTCAATCCTTGGGGGCCGTCGCCGTCCCGGCGCTGGCGTCCCCCGCATTGGCATCTCCGCCGCCGGTCGCCCTCTACGATATTCTCGTCAAGAATGGGGAAGTGCGCGATCCAGGCCGCGGAATCCGAAAAAAAGCCGATGTCGCGGTGAAGGACGGAAAGATCGTCGCCATCGAGCCAAACATCGCCGCCGAACGCGCCCTCGACGTTGTGGACGCCGGCGGCAAATGGGTCGTTCCCGGCTTGATCGATCTGCATACGCACATCCACTACGGGCTAGGCATCGGCATCAAGGCCGATCCGCTCGCGGCGCGTTCGGGAACCACGACTTGGGTCGACGCGGGCACATTCGCCTACAACGAGACACGAGGATTCCGCGAGTTCATCGTCGAACCTGCTCAGGCGAGAATCTACGGCTTCATCCACTTGTATCCGAACAATCGCAATCCGGCGGCCGACGCGGTGCGTCATGTTCGCCGCGCGATGCATCCGACCGGCAAGGCCGCCGTGGCCAATCGCGACATTATCCTTGGGGTGAAGTTCCAAGTCGGCGCGAACATGAATGGGCGCTACAGCCTGGACTTTCTCAAAATCGCCCGTGAGTTGTGTGACACCTACAAGCTGCCACTCATGGCGCATATCAGTTTCTCGCCCCCTTCGACCGATCAGGTGATGGAGGTGATGCGGCCTGGCGATATCGTCACGCACTGCTACAACACACATGGCATCGGAATTCTGGACGAAAGCGGAAAGATCAAATCCAGTGTCACCGGCGCACGGCAGCGGGGCGTTCTCTTTGATATTGGGCATGGTGCGGGCAGCTTCAATTTCGGCATCGCGCGCAAGGCACTGGACCAGGGTTTCTTGCCCGACTCGATTTCCACCGACGTATACACGCTCAACATTAACGGTCCGGTCTACGACATGCCGACCACGATGTCGAAGATGCTGGCGCTGGGAATGAGCCTCGACGACGTCCTGCTGCGCTCGACCGCGAACCCGGCGAAAGTCGTAAACCGGCTGGCCGGCGCCGGCGGGCTGAGCGTGGGCGGCCCGGCCGATATCGCGGTCCTTGCAATGCATCAAGGCAGCTTTCAGCTCGTGGACTCTCAGAAAAATATGGTTCCGGTGAAAGAGAAACTGGTGAGCCTCCTGACCATTTGCCGCGGCAAGCGCCTCGTCGCCTCGTTGTGATCCCGCTGGGGTGAAAGCTAGAGTGAAAGCATGAGAAGCGATGGCCGCGAGCCAAATCAGCAGCGTTCGGTGAAGATCACGCCGGACTATCTACAGACGGCCGAGGGGTCGGTACTCATCGAAGTGGGCCACACGAAAGTCATCTGCACGGCATCGCTTGAAGACAGTGTGCCGAGGTTTATGCGAGGCAGCGGCAGAGGCTGGGTCACGGCGGAATATTCCATGCTCCCGCGGGCGACCTCCACGCGCACATCGCGGGAAGTCACCCGCGGACATCCGGGCGGACGCACGCAGGAGATCCAGCGCCTCATCGGCCGCTGCCTGCGCGGCGCCACCGATCTGAAGCAGCTCGGCGAACGCACGATGATCGTCGATTGCGACGTGATTCAGGCCGACGGCGGCACCCGCACCGCGTCGATCACCGGAGGCTGGGTCGCGCTCGCGCTGGCCTTTCGCCAGATGGTCGAATACAAGGCGCTCGACACGATACCGATGAGCCACTATCTGGCCGCCACCAGCGTCGGAATGGTCGATCAGACGCCACTGCTCGATCTCTGTTACGAAGAAGACTCACGGGCGGAAGTGGACATGAATGTCGTGATGACTTCCGCGGGCGAATTCGTCGAAGTGCAGGCGACGGCCGAGCGGCGAAATTTTAGCGGCGAGCAGTTGCGGCAGCTCTTGACGCTCGCCGAAAAGGGGATTCGCGAGCTCAACGAATTGCAGAGAGAAATTGTCGCATTGGCAGTTCCGCATAGGAAGGTTGCGTTGTGAAGATTGGCTTCGTTGGTCTTGGAATTATGGGCGCCCCGATGGCACGGAATCTGCTCGGGGCGGGTTATGAGCTGTCGGTGTTTAACCGCACGGCGGAGAAATGTGATGCGCTGGTTGCCGCTGGGGCGGAGCGGTGCGGCTCGGCGGCGGAGGTCGGCGAGCGGTCCGGCGTGGTGGTGACGATTGTCTCGGATACGCCGGATGTCGAGGCGGTGCTCTTCGGCGGGAATGGCCTCGCCGGGGGACTCAAGCCCGGCAGCGTGGTGATCGACATGAGCACGATTTCACCGGCGGCCACGGTGGACTTGGCGCGGCGGCTCGGCGAGCAGTCGGTGGAGATGCTCGACGCCCCGGTCAGCGGCGGGGAATCGGGAGCGATCGAGGGAACGCTTTCGATCATGGCGGGCGGCAAACGGGAGGTCTTCGATCGCTGTCTTGCGCTGTTCGAAGCCATGGGGAAGAACATTGTCTACACCGGGCCGAATGGAAACGGGCAGAAGACGAAACTGGTCAACCAGATCGTCGGGTCGATCACCTTGGTGGCCATGGCCGAAGGTCTGCGTGTGGCGGAAAAGGCCGGACTGCCCATGGAAGAGACGCTCAAGGCGGTGAGCGCCGGAGCGGCCGGTTCGTGGATGCTCTCGCACCTTGGCCCGAAAGTGTTGGCGGGTAATTTCGATCCGGGGTTTTCGATTCGCCTCCATCAAAAAGATTTGCGGCTGGCGGCCGAGTTTGTGAAAGACCTGAAGGTGCGCGCGCCGGGGACGCAGCTTTCGTATGAGCTGTTTACCGAAGCGCTCGACAAGGGCATGGGCGAGCTGGGGAATCAGGGGTTGTATAAGGTCTGGGATTGAGGACCGCGGGAGGGCCGGCGAGCGCGGGGGGAATCGCGCCGCGGCGGCCAGGGCGTGGATTATGAAGTTTGGATCATGAGCATGTGCGGGGAAATGCCGGTGTGGCCGGTGAGACTGGCCGCGGTCTCTCTGCTGCTCATCGTTGCGGGGTGCGGCGGCGAGAAGCCGCCCTATGGTCCCGAGGAGGCGATGGGCACGTTCGAGGTGGAGGAGGGTTTTCGCGTCGAGCTGTTTGCCTCCGAGCCGCATATCGCCGATCCGGTGGCGATGGAGTTCGACGAATTTGGACGGATCTACGTTGTCGAAAACCCAGGGTATCCGCTGGACGTCGATAGCGCCAACGGGAAGGTCAAGCTTCTCGAGGATACCGGCGGCGACGGACGCATCGATCGCTCAACGGTATTCGCCGAAAATCTCACCATGCCCACCGGGGTCATGGCGTGGAAGAAAGGTATCCTCGTCACGGATGCTCCGAATGTTTTGTATTTCGAGGATACCGACGGCGACGGGCGGGCCGACCGCCGCGAAGTCGTTCTGACGGGCTTCGCTTCGACGAATCCGCAGCATACGGTCAGCAGTCCTCTCTACGGTCTGGACAACTGGATTTATCTCTCGCACGAGGGCGCGGTGCGGGCGGTGGTGTTCGATGAAAAGTTCGGCGATCCTGGCGGTGAGATTCATTACCCCGCGCGGCCCGATGGCCCGCGGCTGCCGATGGAACGGCGTTCGCTGCGGTTCCGGCCGGATGGTTTTGAGCTGGAGTTGCTTGCCGGGCCCTCGCAGTTCGGCCAGACCTTTAATGCTTGGGGAGATCTCTTTACGCACAATAACTCCGACCACGTGCGGCACGAAGTTCTGGCGGCGCGGTATCTCGAGCGTAATCCGGCCTTGCGGATCGCGCGGCCCTGGCACGACATGTCCGACCACGGCAATGCCTCCGAAGTGTATCCGGTAACAATGCGGCCGCGATATGAGATTCTCTCCGGCGTGGGGCGCATCACGTCGGCGAGCGGATTGACGCTGTATGCGGGCGGCAAGTTCCCGGCCGGTTACGAGAACGTCTCTTTCGTTGGAGAACCGACTCACAACCTGGTTCATACGGACCGATGGTTCGAGGCGGGCACGACGTTTCGGGCGAGCCGGCTGGCCGCGGGGCGAGAATTTCTGGCCTCGACCGATAGCTGGTTTCGTCCGGTCAATTTCCAAGTGGGTTCCGATGGGGCGCTCTACATGGTGGACTACTATCGGCGCGTGATCGAGCATCCGGAGTGGACCTCGGCCGATACCTATGCGTCGGAAGATTTTCTCTATCAGGGCCGGGGCATGGGGCGAATCTACCGCATTGTCCCAGACGGCTTTACGGATAGCTTGAGGGGGAGCGTGGCGGAAGGGGGCTTGCTGGGGGAGGCCTCGGGCGAGGAGCTAGTGGCCGCGCTGGGCAGCGATAATCGTTGGCGGCGGCGTACGGCCCAGCGGTTGCTGGCCGGCCAGGGGACGGAAGCGCCGGTTGCGCTGCTGGAGAAGGCCGCCGGCGGTGAGTCAGCGCCCGCTCGCCTGCATGCGCTCTGGACACTGCGAGGCCTCGACCGGCTTGACGATGCGTTGATCTTCCAGAGCCTGGGCGATCCCGAGGCTGGGGTCCGCCGCAACGCGCTGATCCTGGCGGAACCACGCCTGGCGGACCACCCCGAGTGGATCGAAGAACTCTTGTCGATGGCCGGCGAAACTGACCCCAAAGTGCGGTTCCAGCTTCTCTGCACGCTGGGCGAGGCGAGGTCCCCGAAGGCGGTTGCGCTGCGAGATAAGTTCTTGTTCTCAGACATCGAGGACCGCTGGATGCAGCTGGCCGCGCTGAGCTGGCGATTTCGGCCCGGCGAGGCGGCGGCGCTGTTCCGCAAGGCGGCCGGCAGGCGCGGTCTAACGAAGCCGGGCGGCAACACGGAAGCCCGAGCGGTCTTTTTTGAGCGGCTGGCATCGATTCTGGCGGCTTCGGGAACGCCGCGGGACGCGGCGGCCGTCTTGAGCGCGGTGTCGCGTTCGAGGCGGACCGAAGACGCCTGGTGGCGGCGGGCGTCGCTGGAAGGTCTGGCGGCGGGACTTACCGGCCGCGGGAACTCAATCACGCCGGCCGGGCGGCGCAGCTTGCTGGTGTTGTTTGCAACGAGCGAGGCGGATGTGCGGCGCGCGGCGCTGGGAGTTCTCGTGGTGGCTGGTCTGGACGGCGGCGACAGCACCGTCGCCGAGGCGGTTCGGCGGGCCGCGGCGATTGCCGCGGACGACGGCGCCGAAGCCGAAGCCCGGGCGGACGCCATCGCCCTGCTGGGGCTCGCCGGTCCGAAACCGCACCGAGTGCTGCTCAAGTCGCTCATTCACCCCGGCCAGCCCCAACCCGTGCAGCGGGAGGCGGTGAAGGCCTACGGCGCGATCCCTGGAACCGAGATGGCCTCGTTCCTGCTAGAGAACTGGCGCACCATGGCCGGCCCGGTGCGCTACGAGGCGGCCGAGGCCCTGTACCGCAGCGAGGCGAGAATTCTTCGTGTTGTCGAGGCGATGGAGAACGGCGAAATCGAGCCTTGGATGCTTTCGTCCAAACACCGGCACCGGCTCATCATGCACAAGGACGCGGGGTTGCGCGCGAGAGCGCGGCGGCTTCTGACCGAGCCCGACGCGGAGCGGCAGGCGGTTATTGAGCAATATGAGGCGGCTCTCGAACTCGATGCCGACGCGGCCCGAGGCAAAGAGATTTTCCTGCGGGTATGCGAGAAGTGCCATTTGCTCAGCGGCAAGGGCGGCTACGTTGGCCCAGATCTGGCGACGGTCTCGGGGCGGCCTCCGACTGTGCTGCTGGCCGACATCCTGATGCCGAACCGGTCGATCGCTCAAACCTACGAGTCGTACGTCGTGGACACGAAAAACGGCGAGAGCTTCGATGGGGTGATCGGCGAGCAAGGGCCGGCGTTTCTCATTCTCCGGCGGGAAGAGGAAGAGGACGTCATTCAGCGAAAGGATATCGAATCGATGTATGCGACGAGCCTGTCGGCGATGCCCTCGAACCTGGAAAAGGAAGTGAGCGTCGCGGAGATGGCCGATCTGCTGCGATATCTAAAATTAGCCAGGGACGAGGAGGCGCCCGCCCAGTAGATCTTCGGGGCGGTCTCTGACGGGCCTATTTGCGCAGGTCGACGGCTACTAAAAGGTTTTCGTTGCGGGCGTAGAGAATGCCGTTGGCCAGGGCAGGGAAGGCTCGCACGACGCCGCCGAGGATCTTCGCCTGGTTGAGAATTTTGAAGCGGGCCGGCGAAGCCTCGGCCATGATCAGCCGGCCATCTTCGGCCAAGATGAGCAGGCGGCCGCCGGCGAGTGTGACGCTGCCGGCGCGGAAGCCGGTGTGACTCCAGCGCACCGAGCCGTCGCGAACATTGATGCAGCGCAGCGCCTGTCCGTATTCCTGGCGTCCGTGGAAGCCATAGAGGAAACCCTTGTGATGGACGCTTGTTGCGTAGTGATTTGAGAGGGCATCTCCCGAGGACCAGAGGGTCTCAAGCTTCCCTCCGCTGGGTTTGAGCAGCACGGCGCCGGTGCCGTAGCTGGCGGAAAGGAATACGGACTCGCCGATCAGCAGGGGCAGGGCGGCGTTGACCGTCGCGCGACTGCGGGAGCGCCATCGCTTGGCGAAGGCGATCTCGCCAGTTTCCGGGTCGGCCACTTGCAGGCCCTGGCGGGTGAAGAAGAGGATACGGCGGCGTCCGGCGAAGCGGGCGGCGACGGGCGATGAGTAGCCGGCCTCGTCGCCGGTGGCGGTCCACAAGACGCGGCCGCTGTCTTTGTCGAAGGCAACAAGTCCGGCGTTATCGGGGCCGCCGACGTTCAGGAACAGGCGGGAGCCATCGACAAGCGGAGAACAAACGGCTCCGAAAAATCCCTTGGGGACGTTGAATTTCCGGTGCGTATCCAGGCTCCAGACTTTCTTGCCGTCGGCGAGCCGCAGGCAGTGCAGAACGCCCTCGGCGCCGAAGGTGTAGACCTGCCCGCCGGTGACCGCCGGACTGGCCTTCGGTCCGGGGTCGAATCCGAAATCGTCGCGGTAGGTGGTGGGGTAGCGGTAAGTCCAGCGGCTGCCGCCGTCGCGGAGATGGAGCGCCTCGACGACTTCCTCCTCGCCCAGGCGGTGAAAGAGAATGGCCGTGCCGTTCGCGACGACGACATTGCTGAATCCTCTGCCGACCTTCTTGCGCCAAAGAATCGGCGGTCCCGAGGCGGGCCAGCTTGCGGCGAGATCATCACTCTGATAGGTGCCGTCACGCCTTGGCCCAAGCATCCCGGGCCAGTCTTCGGCAAGGGCCGGCGTCGCGATGAGCAGGGGGATGGCGGCTAGGGATGCAAGCGAGCGGACCAAGAAGAAAACGAGGCCAGAAGAATGTTGAACGCGCCGCCGCGGCCGAAGGGATGCTGGCTTGGGGGGTGGCGGGAGCAAGACCTCATCATGCCAGGCCGCGGGCCTGATGGGCGGAGTGCAGGTTCGAGCTGCCGAAGGACTATGCCTCTATTCTTCGCATGCCACTGCTATTCTTCGCATGCCACTGCTATTCTTCGCATGCTGCTGCTACTCTTCGGATGCCGCCGGACCCTTGGCGTAGGGCCGGCCGATCACTTCGATTTCGAGCAAATACCTGCCGTCATGCGGCTCGGCCTTCCGTGCAGTAGCCAGGCATTCGAGACGGCCGCCCGAGAGGCGAATCACTGTCCCCTCGGGAATGATTTCGGGGACGAATATGCGCATGGTGTTTTCCGAAGTATCTTGCAGGTCGGCCTCAATGCTGTGTATGTTTCCGGTCTCGAGATCGGGCCACTGCAGTACGACCGAGTCCTGCTCGGGTTGTTTGCCGGACTTCGTGCGAGGCTCGGGCAGGAAGAACAAGCCGATCACGTACTGGTCGCCGTCCTTGCGAGAGTGGCGAACAACCACTTTCACTTGCATGACCTGGCCGACCGAGATCAGCGCGTTTTCGCCGACTTCGAGCGGGCGGGAGAGCGCCAGCGCCAGCCCGGTTTTCGAGTAGTCGATGATCTGGCCTTCCATCTGCTGCTCTCGGAGTTCCCCGGCAGACCAGCAGATCTTGGCTACGCCACCGCCCGCGTATCGGCGCTGGTAACGACGCTCGTCGGAGGGTTCCCCGGCGATGGCCGCTGCAAACTTGGAAAACTCGGACTCGCTCAGACTCATGTCCAGACCATAGATAGTCGGCGATCTCCAGTCACCGGGACCAAGCCCCAAGACATAGGCTGCATTCATCTTAATACAACATCTTAGTGCAAGAGGGCAAGAGAGTTGTCCAATACAAGATGATCCTGAAAGGGGGGAGTATTTCCAACACAAGATGATCCTGAAAGCGACCAAGGAGGGAGGAGGGACACTGCGGGTGAATGCACATCATCATGCAGAAAGTCGAATGTCTCACGCTAGAGCAGATGCGGGAGTTCCTAGCGGCCAGCGAAGAGCTGGTTTTCACTCTGTCGGGCCGCGGCGAGATCTACAATCTGGTCGAGCGCACCCTTGGCAGGCAGCAGTATCTCGGGTTGCCCAAGAAAGACAAAGGGGTCGTGCGCCACTATTTAAGCAGGCTGAGCGGACGCAGTCTGCCGCAGATCACTCGCCTGATTGGGCAGTATCGCCAGCAGGGCGCGGTGCGGCTGAGACAGCCGCGGCGGCGGCGTTTTCCGGTCCGCTACACGCCCGGCGACATCGCCTTGCTGGCAGCAGCCGACGCGGCGCACGAAGGGCTCTCGGGCCCGGCGGTGCGGCGCATTCTGTGGCGGGAATACAACGTCTATCACAAGGAGGCCTATCAGCGGCTGGCGGAGATTTCTTCCTCCCACATCTACAACTTGCGGCGCGGGGCGGCCTATCGCCAGCACCACGTCCATCACACCAGCACCCGCGCCCGCGCCGTGGGCATTGGCGAGCGCCGCAAGCCCGACCATCGCGGCCGGCCGGGCTACTTGCGGGTCGATACCGTGCATCAGGGCGACACCTCCACCCGCCGGGGGCTCCACCATATCAACGCCGTCGACGCGGTGACGCAGTGGCAGACGGTGGGCTGCTGCCAGACGATCTCGGAATCGCATTTGATCCCGGTTTTAGAGGCCATGCTGCATCAGTACCCTTTCCGCATCGAGGGGTTTCATTCCGACAACGGCTCGGAGTTTCTCAATTACCGGGTCGAGAAATTGTTGAACAAACTGCTGGTGGGGGAGTTCACCAAGTCGCGGGCGCATCGCACAACCGACAACGCGTTGGTCGAGGGCAAGAATGGGGCGGTGGTGCGCAAACACATCGGACACGAACCGATCGGAGCCGAGCATGCCGAAGAGTTTCAGCGTTTCTACATGGCCGAGTTCAATCCCTACTTGAACTACCATCGCCCTTGCGGATTCGCCACCGTGGAGGTGGACGGGAAGGGCAAGCGGCGGCGCCGCTACCGGCTCGGAGACTACCGCACGCCCTACGAGAAGCTGCTTTCGCTCGATCAATGGGAAAGCTACTTGAAGCCCGGCGTCACGGCTGCTTTTCTGGAGCAGCAAGCCGGCCGGATGAGCGACACCGAGTGTGCGCTGCGGATGCAGCGGCGCAAGAGAGAACTGCTGGCCGCGAGCCGCTCGCGGTGGTAGGAGGGCACCGCGCAGCCGGGACCTTCGCTCGCC
Organism: Bryobacterales bacterium; assembly: GCA_965238045.1. Taxonomy (GTDB): domain Bacteria; phylum Acidobacteriota; class Terriglobia; order Bryobacterales; family UBA6623; genus CBDEGU01. The sequence goes on from CBDEGU010000012.1 coordinate 516,246, forward strand.
CTCCGGGCTCCCTGCGGCCCGGCTGCGCGCGGAGGGAAACGGCGGCACGGGGTGAGAGCAAACCCATGGACAGAAACGTGGCCGCGGACCTGGAGCACGCTCCAGATGAGCGTCCCCCTGCGCCCTCACAGCCCCCTCGCCCCTGCCCCCTAGAAAGGAGATCGCTACCCACCCCTGCACCCTTACCCACCCAGACCCGTTTCAGGATCATTCTTGGATTGGAAAATGCTGCAAGGGCAAGTCCGGGGCGTTCGTGCACGCGGACGAACATGTCGCGCGGGCTAGAGCATTTTCAGGAATGACATAGACCACCCACGGGGGGTGCCAGATCGCCCCCAAACCGAGCCGCGCACGCAAGTAAGCGGTCTTGCGACGGAAACTCATCTTCGGATACGGGCTATACCATGACTGAAAATGCTCTAGCCGGACTTCTGCCACCGGCGGCCAGCGTACGACTAAGATAGGGGAATCATGAGAAATGTGGAAAAGCTGGCTCCAGAGGACATTCAGAGAGCGCTCGCCGATCTTCCAGCGTGGAGTGTTGCGGACGGTAAGCTGCATCGCGAATATCAGTTCAGCGATTTTGTGCACGCCTTCGGGTTCATGGCCTCGGCCGCGACCACGGCCGAAGCGATGGGACATCATCCGGAGTGGTCGAATGTGTATGGCCGGGTCGTGGTCGATCTGACGACCCACGACGCGGGAGGCATTACCTCGAAAGACCTCACCCTGGCCGCCAAATTTGAGGCGCTTGCGAAGAAGTTGCTGCCGTGACCCGGCCAGCGGCTGCCGCCGCCCGGCAAATGAGACGGACCAAGATCGTGGCCACTCTCGGACCGGCGTCGGGCGACGCTGGTGTGATTGGGGCGCTGCTCGATGCGGGGGTGAATGCGTTCCGGCTGAATTTCTCCCATGGGAACCACCAGACGCACACCGAAAATATCGCGCGGGTTCGGCAAGTTGCGGCCGAGCGCGGTGTCTTGGTGCCGCTGATCGCGGACCTGCAGGGTCCCAAGGTCCGGGTCGGCCGCTTCAAGAGCGGCGGGGCGGTTGAGCTTCGCACCGGAGAAGAGGTTCGCTTGACGCCGAACCCGGAGCCGGGCGACGCCGGAATCGTTCCGGTGGACTATCGCTCCCTGGCCCGCCATGTTTCGGCCGGCGCGCGGATTCTGCTCGATGACGGCTCGATCGAACTGAAAGTCCTGCGGATCGATGAGGCCGATGTCGTGTGCGCGATCGTCGCTGGCGGCCGGCTGGGAGAGCGCAAGGGAGTGAATATTCCTGGTTCGGCGCTTGATCTGCCGGCGCTGACGGCCAAAGATCGCCAGGATCTGCGCTTTGCCCTCGAAGCGGGCGTGGACTATATCGCCGTCTCGTTCGTGCGTCAGGCCAGTGACATTGCCGAAGCGCGGGAACTGGTGCGCGAAGCCGGCGCCGATGCCCACATCATCGCGAAACTAGAGAAGCCACAGGCACTCGACAATCTGGAAGCGATTCTCGGCGAGGCCGATGTCGTGATGGTGGCGCGCGGCGATCTTGGCGTCGAGTTGTCCCCTTGGAGGGTGCCGATCGAACAGAAGAGAATCATTGAAGCGGCGGCTCTTCGGCGGAAGCCGGTGATCACGGCGACCCAGATGCTCGAATCCATGATGACGAGCGTTTCGCCGACGCGCGCGGAGGCGAGCGATGTGGCCAACGCGGTGTTCGACGGTTCGGATGCCTTGATGTTGTCGGGCGAGACCGCCGTGGGCGGCTACCCGGTCGAGTCAGTCCGCATGATGAGCCGCATCATCGGCGCGGCGGAGGAAAAACTGGTGGGCACCTCGCTGCCGCCGCCGGTCAGCGAGGCGGGCGAGGAGGGCGAGGAGGCCGATCTCTCCGACGCGGTAGCCGGCGGAGCGGTGCGGCTGGCCGAACGGGTTGGCGCGCGCTGTGTCGTCGTGTACTCGCAGAGCGGATTCACGGCGCGCTTGATATCCAAGCACCGTCCCCGGAGTTCGCTCATCTTGGGCCTTTCGTCCGATGTGTCCACTTGCAGACGAATGGAGTTGTACTGGGGGGTGCGGACGCAGGTGATCGGCCTGGTAGATCACACCGACGCGCTTGCCCTGGTGGCCGACGCATTGCTTGCCAAGCTCGGTTGGGCCGAGAAAGGCGATCTGATCTGCATTACGGCCGGAACGCCGCTGCAACTGCCCGGCAAGACGAATCTCATCAAACTGCACCGCGTCGGCGATGCATCATTAGAGGATTTTCTGAAGTCCTCTGGACGGGGTTAGCCACCCTGTGCCGGGATGGCCAAAACGGTAATCTTGGTTAAGACCTTTGTGGGCGCCAGCAGCAACGCCGTGCGCAAGCAGGTCTGGACGGCGCTGATCGCGATGCTGCTGCTGCGCTAGTTGCAGTTACGGGTGAGATTCAATGGGTCGTTGTCGAATCTGGCAGCAGTTATTCATATGAACTAGCCTGCATGTCTCACCATCTTGGGGGTCCATAATGAACACACTTCGGATTCTGGCTGCTCTCCTGATGCTCGCCCCCGCCACGGCCCAACAACCTGCCCCCGGCCACCTCGATCCTCTGCCCGTCCTAAGGGCCGCGGCCAGAGCCATGGGAACCGGCAGGTTGAAATGCGTCACGTTCTCGGGCACGGGGTACTCAGGCAAGGTTGGGCAGAACGTCACGCAGAATACCGACTGGCCGCGCGGCGAGCCGCTCGCCAGCTACACCCGTACCATCAACTATGAAGCCCGTTCTTCCGTCGAGACTTTTGAGCGCCAGCCCGGCATGAACCCGCGCTCCTGGAAGTACGGCGCCGGCTGGCTCGGAGGGACGCCGCTGCAGCGGAACGAGAGGCAGACCTTCGCCGTCAGCGGCGGCTACGCCTGGCACATTGACGGCGAACGCGGCAGCCCCATTCCCGCCCCGGCGCAAGCCGAACTCTGGCAACTCGACATCTGGCTCAATCCGCCGGGCTTCATCAAGGCCGCCCTGGCCCCCGGCGCGAACCCCACCGCTATCTGGCGATGGGAGATGGCCGAGAGCGGCCGCGACGGCGCCACGACCAGCGGCATCGAGAAGATCGTCGTCGTCTCCGCCACCGTCCTCGGCAAGTACCGTGTGAACGCCACCATCAACAGCCAAAACCTGATTCAAAGGATTCAGACTTGGGTTCCCGATCCGGTCCTCGGCGACATGAACTACGAGCACGAATACACCCAGTGGCATGACATCAACGGCATCAAGTTCCCCGCCGGATGGCATCACCATGACGGCTGGGACGACGAGCGGCGGTTCCCCGTCATCAGCGGCGGCCATAACAGTTTTGGTGGCACGTTCGCCGACATCAAACCAAACGCCTGCGGCGAACCCCTCACCGTCCCCAGCGCCGTCCTTCAGTACAAGCCTCCCGCCCCCCGAGTGGAAGCCATGAGACTCGCTGAAGGAGTGTGGCTCCTCGGCGGTTCAACACACAACAGCGTGGCGGTTGCATTCGACAAGTTCGTTGTCGTTGTCGAAGCGCCGCTCGGCGAAGAACGCTCGCTTGTGGTTATCGAGAAAATCGTCAAGCTTGTCCCGAACAAGCCAATCCGCTTCATCGTGAACACGCACGCCCACTACGACCATCTCGGTGGATTGCGCGCCTACCTCCACATCGGGGCTACCGTTGTTACGCACCAGCGCAATCGGCTTTTTTATGAAACCGAGCTGCTGAACTACGTGCCGCGGACCTTGAAGCCCGACATGATGTCGCTCTATCCGCCGACCGAGATTTCCGAGGGCTACACGATGGAGGACGTGGATGAGAAGTATGTCATCAGCGATGGAACGCGCTCTCTGGAAATGTATTACGTCCAGGGACTAGCGTCACACGTCGAAGGCATGTTGATGGCCTACCTGCCGAAAGAGCAAATCCTCATCGAAGCCGATCTCTACGAGCCGTCCGCCACCCAACCGACCGCCACGAACAAAGCCTTCTTCGACAATGTGCGGCAGATTGGCCTCGACGTGGTTACGATCGCCCCGCTCCACGGTCAGCCCGTCCCGTGGAGCGATTTCCTAAAAGTCGTCGGCAAGATGTGAGGTGTGCGCACAGCAGCGCTGAAGTTCTTCTACAGCCAGACACTCGAGCTGGAACTGGCGCCGCGAGCCGGGGTACATAGCCGGTCCTGAGCCGGCATCCTCCAGCGTCCCGCATCGACAATGCGACGGCCTGCCTTACCACTGCTTCTCTCCACCGCTCTTCGCCCGCCGCACGGTCGATACGGTCCTAAGGTGTTCTCGCCATCTGTCCTTCTGCGGTACTATTCCGTCAGGTCGGGGCGGGGCCAGGCTCGGATAGCTCAACCTAAACGCACCAATAGTAATTAGCAGGAGCCAGTGTGACGGCGCGGCGATTGAAGTTGAGTCCTTCAAAGTTCGACGGTTGGCTTGGGCCGCGCTCGAAGCCCAGTGCACGGGAGGATCGAACGTGACACAGGCGAGGGGACTGTCGCACCGCGGCCCGGACACGGCTACCCTTTCCCTGCCGGGATGGCCAAAATAGAAATCCGGGTTCGAGAGGGAACACACGCTCGGGTGCTATGCTCTGGTTTCGTTCGACGGGTTTGCGAAGAGGCACAATCAATGGAGTTTAGGATGAACAGCAACGGACGAAAGGGGCACTGGGCAGGATGGGTGAGGTTGCTGTCGATGCTCATTTTTTGCCTGGGCGCGGCATTTTCCTTGCAGCAGGGGGAGTATGACCTGCTGCTGAAAGGAGGTTACGTGATCGACCCGAAGAACGGGATTTCGGGGCACCGCGACGTCGCCATCTCGCAAGGCAAGATCGCCGCCGTGGCGGAATCGATTGATGCATCGAAGGCGACGCGGACGCTCGACGTCCAAGGCCTCTACATCACCCCCGGCCTAGTCGATCTGCACGTTCATATCTTTTCGACAACAAACATCCCGGGGGCCTGGGCGGGCGATAACAGCGTGCAGCCGGACTCGAACACACTGCCGACAGGCGTCACGACGGCCGTCGACGCGGGCAGTTCGGGTTGGCGCAACTTCGAGTTCTTCCGCCATACGGTGATCGACAAGGCCCGCCTGAAAACGCGCGTGCTGGCGCATATCAACATCGCCGGCTTCGGCATGATCACCGACATCACCGAGCAGAAGGATTTCAACCCCGAAGAAGTGGCGCGCCTGGCCAAGAAACACAGCGACGTGATCGTGGGCGTCAAGAGCGCGCACTATCGCCTGCCGGATTGGGAATCGGTCGACCAAGCCGTCAAGGCCGGTACGCTGGCCCAGATTCCGGTAATGGTGGATTTTGGTTACTTCTTGCCCGAGCGGCCGTTCTACGAGCTCGTGCTGGAGCGGCTGCGGCCCGGCGACATGCCGACGCATATGTTCCGCGGCCCCGTGCCGTGGGTGGACGAGAACGGCAAGCTCTACGACTATCTCTATCAGGCGCGCAAACGTGGCATCAAGTTCGACGTGGGTCATGGCGGCGGCAGCTTCGTGTTCCGCAATGCCGTACCGGCGATCGAGCAGGGTTTCTACCCGGACTCGATCTCGACCGACTTACACCAGGGCTCGGTGAACGGCGCCATGATGGATATGCAAACGACACTGTCGAAGTTCCTTGCGATGGGGATGCCTTTGGATGAAGTGATCAAAGCATCCACCTGGAACCCGGCGCGGCAGATCCAGCGGGAAGAACTGGGGCACCTCACTCCGGGGGCCGTTGCCGATGTCGCGGCGTTCCGGATGCTGCGCGGCAAGTTCCGTTTTCGGGACGGCGGCAACGGCGCCATCAACGGGAATCAGCGGCTGTTTTGCGAACTGACCCTGCGGGAGGGCCAGGTCGTCTGGGATTGGAACTCGCTGACCGGCATCGATTACCAGAAGTTGGGTCCAGAATACGGATTTCGCAAGGGTGTCGACCAGATCATTCGCCCTCCGCATTGAGCGGGGCGCGTAGAGGGCTGGAGAGGCCTGCCCTGGCTTGGCGCCGGCGGCCGTTCGGTGAACGATCCTTACCGGCATTCACCCCCGCGGGGCGGCTGCCCTCGATCATCCCAACATTTGCACGGTTTACGAAGGCGGCCAGCATGGCTTCCTGGCCATGGAACGGGTCGAGGGGCCCAGCTCCCTGGAGGGATGAGGAACGAACTGCCAATAGGCGTTTTCCCGTACTTCCTCTGTGGCTTTTCGGGCCAAGCGCGAGGTCTCCGGCCGAAGCCGAAGAAGCCGGCCCGGATCTTGTTCTAGATTGGATGGAGGATGCCTCCCATGGCAGTTCCGCAATCGGTGCGGAAGGCCTTGGCCGCGAAGGGCGACAGAAAGACGGACTTCGAACGTCTTAAAACAGCCTTGAATCGCCAGGAGCCGGACTACGTGCCTCTTTTCGAAATGGGGATCGACCCGGAGATCAAGCAGCAATTCATGGGGCGGCCCCTCAAGGGACACGCCGAGGAGATCGAGTTCTTCCGGCTGGCCGGCTTCGATGTCTACCCCGTTTCGGTGAGCGTGATCAACGTCAACATGAGGCCCGTTGAAGGTACCGAGAGGGACGCGGGGAAGACGACAGGAGTCGGAGTCAGCAGCCACACCACCCGCGGCTACAAGGCGGAACTCGAGGCGTACACGGAACGCCATTGGGCGGAGATGCACAAAGGGGTCATCACGACGAAAGAAGAATTCGAAGCGTATCCCTGGCCAGACCCCGGCAACCTGGACTTCTCTGTCCTGGACGAAGTCGGCGCCCTGCTGCCGCCCGGAATGAAGATTGCTGTTGTCATCGGCAAGGTATTTACCGGGGTTTGGTTCATGATGGGCATGGAAACCTTCATGTTCGCCTATGTGGACGACCCCGAACTAATCGAGATGATGTATGGCAAGATCATCCCCTTGCAGCAGCGCGTCATGGAAGCCGCGATGGAGCACCCCGCTGTGGGCCTGAGCTTTCACGCCGACAGATCTCTCGGGGACCAGCGGCCTCTTGGTCCACCCCGACCATTACCGCAAATACGCGTTCCCCTGTTACAAGCAGATGTGCGACATGGCCAAGGCCGTGGACAAGCCTTTCATCTACCACTCGGACGGCAATATCTCGATGGTGATTGAAGATCTCATCGATTTGGGTATCACGGCTTGGCATCCGGTCGAGAAGCAGTCCCACGACATCAACGAAGTGAAGGCGCAATATGGCGATCGGATAGCCTTGCTGGGCAACATCGATCTGCAATACACGCTGACCCGGGGAACGCCTCAACAAGTCACTGACGAGGTTCGGACCCGGATACGTGATCTGGCGCCCGGGGGAGGATATTGCGTCTCTTCGGGCAACTCTATTCCCGAGTATGTCCCGATCGACAACTATGCCGCCATACTCGAAGCGACCTACCGCTACGGCAAATACCCCATCGCGCTAAATTGAGAATGGACCAGGGTGGCCCTGGAGTTCGGGGATCAAGTTTTTGGACGCCAGCCCGCTTTTCTCACCACGTGGCCCGGTGAAGTGGAGGGGCGAAGTGCGTGAGAGGCCCGTCAGCAGGAGGCGCGCGCCGCTTGACGCGCGCAGGCGTACTTGACAGTACGTTGAGCACGGCGAGCAAGCGCAACGAAGGTTTGGCGGACCTCTCATGTGCTTCGGTCGTCAGGTGATGAGAAATGCGGCCTAAAGGGGCCGATCGGCCACCGTGCTCTGGGCGATAGCGTCGGTGATGTACTGCAGGCGATCCCATCTGCAATCGGCGGTCACCATGTCGCTGACCCCGAGGATCAGACGGCTCGCGCCGCGATACTTCCTGAGCAGGTCATCGATCTGGCGGCGGAACTCTTCCTCGCTCGTGCTCTCGGGGCACAGAAGCACGGAGGGAATTCCGCCCACAATGGTGACACGGTCGGCAAAAGCGTCCCGAAAATCCTCGAGCGTGCAACTCGTCATGGGGTAGGGACAGACCGAGTCGGTGATATCAAAGCCCGCGGCCTCATAATGCTTGAACAACTTCCGATTTTCGCCATCGGTATGGCACATCAAGTACTTGCCCTTGCGATGCAACTGCTCGGCATACCGCCGCAGCGGGGGTACAAAGTGCTTCTCAAAAAACGGCGGGTATGTGATGGTGTCATCGTAGTTGGCGCCTAGGAGTGTGTCCGAGTATTAGCATCTCGATCTATATGTAGTATTGAGAGTGAATACAAACTACAAGATACGGTATCCTTCGAAGTCATTTTTTGAATACTCGGACACACTCCTAGGAGCACGACTTCGGCGGGAGAGTCGGGGCGATTTCCTTCATCCGCTGGTAGCAGGGCTCCATCTGTTCGACAAGTTTTTCGACCTTTTCCGGGTAGTCATGCAAGGCGAAAAAGAACTGATCGATCGGCATCAACTCCTTCATGATGTGATGCATGGGGCACGCCGTGCCGCACAGGAAGGCCACCACGATCCCTCGCTCACCCACTTGCTCGCGCCTCGCCAAATAGCCTTCCAGTCGCGGCTCGACTTTCAAGTGGGAGAAGATGTAGCCTACGACTTCGAAGTCCTCCGGCTTCTGGATGGCGTGTTCCATGGTCCATGGGATCGACGCTCCGGCTGCCAGCATCTGCTCCGTGAAGACCGTCCGCGTGCGGATGGAACCTGCCGGCGTGTGGTACTCCACAATCGTCTCGCCGCCGCTGCGACTGACTTTGCGGTCGACCCCCTCGAGAGTGTTCTCGTAGACAAGGACCGGCAGCCGGCAGAGGCCCAGCGCTTGGTCGGCCATATCGGTTTCGCTCTCCCAGTCGGTGAAGTCGGGGACCACCTGGTAGCAGCCCACCCCGAGTTTCTTAGCCAGTTCCACGAGGTCGAGGGAACGCAGCTTGGCGGGGAGAGTCCCATCGCGCAGCTTGGCGCGGCGCCAGAATTCGAGCCGGGGAAGCCACGGGAGGCGATCCGGGACCTCCCCGCGGATGGCGGCGAGGACGCGTTCGCGTTCAGTCATCGGAATCCTTCGTTCGGAATCGGGGCCGCGGTGAATGCGTGCCGGGGGAGCCAGTTGGGGGAGGCAGTTAGCCACTTCTCGCGCCGGGCGGCTCGGCTGACTGCCTGCTTCCGCTGGGCGCACGAATACTGTCGGCGGTCCCCCGCGAGCCCTCGGGCGCGGGCGCTCGCACAACACACGCCACTCAAGTCCAGTATCTCTGGTAGTATCCTACACTGGATCGGCGGCCACCGGGGCGAGGTGGCTATCGCCCGGAGAGAGTGCAATGCCGGTGAGCGCGTCACGTCAGGACCGATTTGCTTGGCTCGTGGTTTTTTTTCTGTTCTTGGGGTCGGTGATCAACTACATGGACCGCACCGTGCTCGGCGTAGTCATGCCGCAGGTTCGCCGGGATCTGTCGCTGACCAACGCTGAATACGGTCTCGCTGTGAACGCCGTCCTGGTGCTCTACATGATCTTCTACGTCCTGGGAGGAATCGTGGCCGATCGGCTGGGCTGCCGGCGCGCTTTCCTGGTGACGATCTCGTTTTGGTCTGTTGCCGCGATGCTGCATGTGCTGGCTCGGGGATTGCGCAGCTTGTGTTTCTTTCGGGCGTTGTTGGGTATGGGAGAGGGTGGTTACTACCCGACAGCGATGCGGGGCGCGGCTGAATGGTTCCCTCCGAGGGACCGCGCCAAAGCGGTCGGCCTGATCCTATGCGGCCTCAGTCTGGGGACCCTTCTCACCGTACCGTTAGTGGCTTGGATCACCATCCATCATGGCTGGCGGGCGTCCTTCCTGGTCACGGGGGCCTTGGGTTTCTCGTTGATCCCGCCCTGGCTGTGGCTCCATCGCAAGATCCGGCGAGCCTACGGCCAAGCAGACCCGGCCCCGGTTCTCGAGTCGGGAGAAACGGAGGATGGCGCATCCGAGGCGGAGATTTCACTGCCTGAGGCACTGCGGCGACGCAAGTACTGGTGTGTGCTCACAGCACGGGCTTTGACCGATGCGGCCGGGTACTTCTACCTGTTCTGGATGCCGGGCTACTTTCAGGAGGTTCGCGGATACAGCCTGCGGATGGTGGGAGCCCTGCTGTGGATACCCTATCTCGCGGCCGACGTTGGAGCGCTCTCGGGAGCCTGGATCAGCAGCATGCTCATCCGGCGGGGCCTGAGCGTCGACCGTAGCCGCAAGCTCATCCTCCTGCCCGCGGCTTTACTCGGAATGGTGGGCGGACTGGCTTACTTTGTGGCGGGTCCCTACACGGCTCTCGCGATGATCAGTGTCGCCTTGCTGCGACATCAAGCGTGGGCGTCGAATCTCCACACCGTGATTACTGAGATCTCCCCTCCGAAGCACGTCGCTGTGCTCTACGGCATTACCGGTTCCGCCGGAACGCTGATGGGCGCGATCACGCAGCCGCTGATCGGCCGCTTTGTGGATCTGGGGGGCTATGGAGCGCCTTTTGTAGCGGCCAGCTCGGTCTGGGTGCTCGCGGCGGGCGTACTCTTGGCCGGCGGAAGGATCGAACGGATGCGGCGGCGGCCGGCGGAACGAAGACCCGCGTGAAGCGGCCCGCCACCATGAGCACCTCAAACCCGCGCAACGCCGCGCTTTCAGCGGACTCTTCGGTCGTCCGTTATCTCCGGAAACGCGTCCAGGATCTTCCGCCGCAGGTCCGCCTCGAGGCAACGGACAGGTTCCTCCGCGCGGACATCCGCCACCACCTTCCTCGCCCGCGTCAGCGCGCTCTGGTCGCCGCCGGGCTGCCCGCGTTTCTTCCGATTGGCCAACCGCGGCGTAAAGAATTCCTGACGCATGTGGCGGATCGTGTGCTCCTCGGTGAAATAGTTCTGGCCCGGCCCTTTCTCGATCATCAGATCGACGGCGAGAGTCTCATCACTGACCTCGATGCCCCGCAGCACCCTTTGGCACATGCCGAGAATCTCATTGTCGATGACCAGCTTCTCGTAGCTGACCGTGAGATCGGCCTCCATCAGACCGGCGATGTCATGGATATAGTTCGCCCCCGACATGGCGACCAGCAGGCTTGACATGGCGCTTTCATAAGCGGCCTGGATATCCATCTCTTTCGCATCGCTGGTTCCAGCGGTCGAGTAGAGCGGCATTTTGAAGTACTGCGCCACTTGCGAGACGGCGGCATTCAGCATGGCCCTTTCGATCGGGCCGCCAAGATGGTCCATCGTCCGCAGGTCAGGAACGGAGCCGACACTGCCGCATATCCCCGGAGCGCCTTTGCGGACCGACTGCACCAAGGCAATTCCCGCGAGCGTCTCGGCCACGTGCGTTAGCACATTCGCGGCGAGCGTAATAGGAGAAGTCGTTCCGCAAATGGGTTCCGTCGGAATGACGGCCGGAATGCCCTTCTCAGCCAAGTAACAAGTCATTTCGCCATAGTCGCGGTCGATCTTGAAGGGACTAATGATCAGCGTGATGAAAGAGACGAAGGGCTTCTGGCGCAGCGCCGCGAGGCCGCCGGCGATCATGGCCGACATCTCAACAGCCTGACGCAGACCGGTCATCGAATAGACGCCCCCCATGACATGTTTGGTCGTGTTATCGAGTGAATGGAAAAAGCGATTGATGTCGATGTGGTCCTTCGACTTGATCTCGTTAGGAAAGACATTGATGGTGAACAGGTGAATGTTCTCCAGGCCATTCACCATACGGGCATTGAGGATGACGTCATCCGTGGTTGACGGCCGTCGCTCGCCGGTGTCGGGATCAAGCACATAGATAGCGGTGCCCCCGGGGCCGTAGTGCACTTTGTTGCCTTCCAAAACGCAGTCGAAGTTCCCGTCCCGTGAAAACAGGGTGATCGATGAAGGGTTGGATGCGACGGCATCTTCTACCAGGCTTCTCGGGAGCCGGACCACCCGTGTTTCCGCGTCCGTATCGGCGCCCGCCTCCTTGAATGCCCGGAAGGCGCTAGGGGAGTAGACAGCCAGACCCGATTTCTCGAGAATGCGCAGCGCTCCGTCCACGATCTTGCGCACATCACCGCCGCTAAGAGGCCGGTAAAGAGAGGATCTCAGCCCGGGTTCTTGGTGCTCTAAATTTTTCAACCTGCCCAGCTCCTTGCCCCCATTTCCTTACTGAACTGGCTTGGTTCCAGCCTCTCGCCCCGGCAACTCCGGAAGGTGGAAATCACTCAGCACCGGCCTTTTCCGCCGCGATGATTCCTTCGTCGTAGCGGGCGACAACCCGCGCCCCCGCCTCAACCACCAGAAACTCCTTGTCGTCCCACACCCCATCCACAAATCGTTGCAGCATCGAGAAATCCCCGGCGGTCTTCTCGAGCTCCCAGCCGTGGCGACCCGCTTCCGCTCGTGCCCGGCGCTCGAAACGATCGTCGGGCTCCATACCCATCTCGATAAACGTCAACTTCCGGTAGTTCTTTCTGTCGTTTCCTAATTGCTCATAGAGGTACCGGCCGTTGTCTTCGCCGTACTTGGCAACCAGATCTTCCAGGGTACAGCCGACGCCGGTCTGGCCCTGAATGGTCTCCGCTCCGAGCTGACGCAGACCTTCGCCCCGCTCGATCCATCCGGTAGTCCGGAAGTAGACGCCTGGGTTGTCTTGGAAGTAGCGCAGGTAGCGCCCGGAACTGCCTAAGAACAACGTGATACAGTCGTGGGCCCGCGGAACGACGATGGGCGCCGAACGCGCCCGCAGTCCGGCGATCCCGTTGCCGCACAACCCGTAACCTAAGAGGATCGCCTCGTAGAGTGAACCATCCACACCGTCGACGGCCTGCTGGAGGCGGGCGCACATCGACGCCGCCCCGATGTCATGCAGGCCTTCGGAGAGGAACTTCACGTCAACCTGGTTCCGAGACCGGGCCAACACCGCGCACATTTCCCGGTAGAAGATCTCGCAACTGATCAGCTTGAGGCGCATGTCACTCTTTGGTCAGTTGCTTTTCGACGGCCGGATGCATCGGAGCCGGACTCCTGCCGCGGGCTGTTAGCCCGCTTTTCTCATCACGTGGCCCGGCGAAGTGGAGGGGCGAAGTGCGTGAGAGACCCGTCAGTACGAGGCGCGCGCCGCTTGACGAGCGCAGGCGTACTCGACTGTACGTTGAGCACGGCGAGCAAGCGCAACGAAGGAATGGCGGGCCTGTCATGTGCTTCGGTCTTCAGGTGATGAGCAATGCGGGCTGCTACTTCGGGTTGGTCGCGAAGGTACTCATGAGCTGCTTGGCTCTCTTGACCGCGACGCTGGCGTTTTCGGCGTAGGCGTCGGCCTCGATCTGGTCCGCAAACTCGCTCGTCACAGGCGCTCCGCCCACCATGATCTTGACCTGATCGCGCAGGCCGGCGGCCTCGAGAGCCTCGATCGTCGCTCTCATGGTCGACATGGTAACGGTCAGGAGCGCCGAGAGGCCGATCAGATGAGGTTTCCTCTCGCGCACGGCATCCACAAAGCCTTCGGGTGAGACATCCGTCCCCAGATCGATGACCTCAAAGCCCCCGCCCTCGAGCAGGGAGGCAACGAGATTCTTGCCGATATCATGCAGGTCCCCCTGGACGGTTCCGATGATCACTCGCCCGGCCGGTTCCGCGCCCGTCTCGGCGAGCAGCGGTCCAATCAGCGCCAGCGCGCCCTTCATGGCGCGGGCGGAGATGAGAAGCTCGGGTACGAAGTTGGAATGGACCCCAAAAGCGAGACCAGGAAAGAAGGGACAATGAACCAGAGAACGGTCCGCGCGCCCGTCCCCGCGCGGCCGGGCAGTGATCTGCTGCTGCTCTTCACGCCCACGGAGGTCGAGCCGCCAGCGGTCTAGGTTCAAACCTGGCTCAGGACGGCCAAGCCACCCGCGATCATAGCTATTCCGGCGAAACGTCCGCTTCGTCCGCCGAACGGCAGGACTTTCTCCAGCAGAACGAATAGCGTGATCCCGGCGATCCAAAGCAAGTTCATCACGCCGCCGAAAAAGAGCAGTCCCATCAGCGCCCAGCAACAGCCCAAGCAAAACGCGCCGTGATCGAGTCCCATCCGGAAAGCCCCGGCCCAGCCCGGCCGCCAATGCTCAGAAATGAAATGCGCCGGTGAACGGCAGTGGCGCAAACACGCCTCTTTGGCGGGAGTCATCTGGTATACTCCGGCCGCAATCAGCAAGGCTGCCCCTAGCCAGGGGCTGTTGGAAACGAGCATCGGTGAGAGCAGCGCCGCCTGATCCAGCGCCCACTGCGCGAAGGCCGCGCCGGCGCTGAAAACCGTCCAGATCGCGATGTAGCCCGAGATGAACACCGCTGCCGGCGCCAGCGTGGTTCCCTGACCCGCGGCCTTGCGCGCCACCGCCCCGTAGATGAGCGTCATCGGGATCGCGGACGGCAGCATCATGCCGACCATCATGACCGCCCACATCACAAACATGAAAACGAAATCGCCGGCCGACCAGGGGTGGATCTCAAGCATCGCGGCCGGCATCATGGCGCTCATGTCCATTTGAACGGCCATGCGAATCAAATAGGCCCACGACAGCGCCGTAACGCCGATCAGCGCGGAGAGAATCGCGACGCGATCGCGACGGGGAAGACTAGCTGCTTGCATGGAGGTGTGCGGATGCGGCGGCGCGGGGGGCTCTGTAATCGGCTGCTAGCGGATCACCCCGTCCTGGTTCATATGGAGGATGTTGAACTGACCGTAGGTGCCGGAAAGGTCGAGACGAATGGCACCCGTGGCCTTCGTTGTTCCCGAGCCCATTTCCGCCACCGTGTACTCAAAACCGTTGGGTAGCTCGATTCGGGCGCGATGCTCCCCTCCGCTGATGGGGTCAATGATCGGCGTGCCGGTCGATTCCACAACTCCGGGCACCTTGAAGTGGGCCTTGCGCGCTTCGACATCAATGTCTAGCTCGATCGGCGCATAGAGGGTTTCCAGCACTTCCGACATCGTGCTGTTGTAGACAAAGAAGACCGTCGCGCCGGGCCTGGTGGATTCCCCATGCAGAATCTTCCGCAAGGCCTCGCGCTGCTGGTCATCGGCGCTCTCGTCGATCACCACCTGCTGTTTGCCGTTCCCAGAGGCGATTTCTCCAGGCCACTGCAGTATCATGGCCCACTTTAGACCGCTGAGCGAGATGTCGTTGAAGTGGCCCTCTTCGATTAATCCGCCAACGACGGCCTCGCAGAATCCGTTCGTCGTGGGTGCACTAAACTGACATGGGCAGCCGTAGTCACAATTGCAGTTCCCGTACTCGACGCCGCGAAGCGTCCACTGGTCCGCCATTCCAAATCCTCCCAAGAGTTCTACGCGAAAGTCTTACAAGATTAAATCACGGCGCCGCTTCCCGTCAAATCGCCCCTTTCCTCCTCTCGCGGCGCATGGCGAACAGGCAGCCCGCGGACAGTCAGCTGTGCTTGCCGCCGGAAGGCTTCTCTTCTCGCCCGCACCCACCGATCACCGGTCATGACCAAGAGCGTTGAGCGGGCGAACACTGGCTTGTCGGAGCCGGCATGGGGAATCCTGCCGGCAAATTGTGGCCCTCTGCCGCCGGGCCGTACTCCACAACCGGGAATCAGCAACACGAGATGCTGGAAACCAGACCGCTTCAGCGGCGCCGCCTTCTTGTCTTCTTCGTGGCCGCGAGACAGCGGTTGATCTTGCCATAGAGTTCAGGCCATTCGAAGGGCTTGGCGATGTAGTCATCGGCTTTGGCGGCAAAGCAGCGCTCGACATCGCCCATGGTTGTTTTAGCGGTGAGAATAATAATCGGAATATGGAGCGTGTCCGGGCGGTTCTTGAGCGTGGCGCAGAGGGTAATTCCATCAATGCCGGGCATCATGAGATCGAGAAGAATCAGGTCGGGCTTCTCGGCCACGGCCGTCTGAAAGCCGAGTTCCCCGTCGGGCTCCATGAGCACCTCGAAGCCTTGCATTTGGAGCCGAAAAGCCACCGGCTTCACGACGTCTTCCTCATCGTCGATAATCAGAACGAGCAGCTTATCCTCCGGGTTAATCACGGCTGGGATCCCCTCCCGTGACGACTGGACGGCGGGCTTGCTGGTCAGGCGTTCGGTCGCCGGTACGGTGGCTGGTGAGCCGCTCCATGTTCTGGACGATCCGCGCCGCCGAGTCGAGAGCATGCCGAGTCCGCGGCGGCAGAGAGTGATCCATGGCCGCAACCTTGAGCATGTCCTTGAGATTTTGAGCAAGGGTGCGCAACTGCTCGCGAAATAGCGTTTCGTAGTCGCCCGGGTGGGCGTCGTGGCCGTCATCGCGCCCGAGCGGGTGTCCGGGCTCGGCGTTGGAATCTTGTTCAGCTGGCTCGATGGGAACGGCCCGAACGACACGGTCGACGATCGTCGCATAGCCGTCGGTCTTGGCGAGATAATCCAGAGCGCCCAGGTCGCGCGCTCGCTTCTTGAATTCGGGCGCGGTATTGCACGAGACCAGAATAATCGGGGTCTGGTGCCAGATCGGGTGTTCCTTTACGAGTTTGGCCAGTTCGATGCCGTTGAGTTCCGGCATCATGAAGTCAGCCAGGATGAGGTCAACGGAAGTGTGCTGGAGAACGCGCAGCGCTTCCATTCCATTGGCGGCCGTGAAGACTTCGTAGCCGGTGTTTTCCAGCCGAAACTTGAGGGTTCCAAGGGCATCGGGCTCGTCGTCGACTAGCAGGATTCTTGTCATAACGTTTGAGACACCTCTTTCTTTTTTTGATCGCTGGTTTCCTGCTCATTGTTGAGCGCGAAATAGAACGCCGATCCCTTGCCCAGTTCCGACTCCACCCAGATTCTGCCGCCATGAAGCTCGACGATCTGGCGTGAAATGGCCAGGCCCAGACCCGTGCCGCCGACCTTCCGCCCTGGTCCGGTGCTGAGCTGAACAAAGGGGTCGAAAATGTTCTTCAACTGGTCTTCGGCGATGCCGGGACCACTATCCTGTACTCTCACAATGACTTCCGCGCCCTCTATCCTGGTCCCTACTTCAATCCAGCTTCCCTCGCAATAGCGAATGGCGTTTCCGATCAGGTTGACGAGCACCTGACTAATGCGGTCCGGGTCGAACAGAATTGGCTCGAGACTCTCCTCCAGCGCCAGTTCTAGCTGAAGCCCGCGCTGCTTCGCGGCCATGCGCTGCTGGAAGACGACTTCCCGCGCGATGGTATTCAGATCATGACGCGCCGAGTGCAGACGAAACTCTCCGCGTTCGATCTTTGAGAAGTCGAGCGTGTCGTTGATGAGCCGGTGCAGCCGGTCAACATTCCGCTTGGCGAGAAAGAGAAACTCGGCCTGCCGCTTGTTGAGAGGTCCAGCGGTCAGGTCTTCCACAACCCCAATCGACTCTTTGATGGCGCTGAGCGGCGTCCTCAGTTCGTGCGAGACCATCGAAGTGAACTCGGTCTTCACCATCACGGCCCGCTGCAGAGTCTCCACCATGCGGCGACGCTCGGTAATATCCCTGGACACCGCTACGTAATGGGTCGTCTTTCCATCCTCGTCCTTGACTGGCGCAATCGTTTGGTCGCTTTCGTAAACCGTACCGTCCTTGCGGCGATTCGTAACGGTGCCCTGCCACACTTCGCCAAGGCCGATCGTGGCCCACATCTGACGGAAGAATTCCGCGTCGTGACGGCTGCTTTTCAGAATCCTCGGGGTCTTGCCGGCCAGTTCCTGGCGGCCGTAGCAAGTCATGCGTTCAAACGCGCGGTTCACGTATTCGATCCTTCCGCTGATATCGGTAATGAAAATGGCTTCCCCGGCCGACTCCAATGCCGCGGCAAGACGTTTGTTTTCTAGTTCAATCCGCTTGCGCTCGGTAATGTCGAACCCGGCGCCAATCAGGCCCGTGGGATGGCCCCGGGCATCGAGGATGGGCGCCTTGATGATCAGAAGCGTTCGAGCATCACCGTCGAAATCGACGGTCTTTTCGTCGCGAATCGCCTTGCCGGTCTGCATGACTTCCCGGTCTCTCTCGCGGAACTTACTGGCCACCTCCTCGGGAAACAAGTCGGCGTCGGTCTTCGAGATGATTTCGCTCGTGGGAATTCCAAGCGCCTCGGAAAACGACCGGTTCACAGTGATGTACCGGAGCTGCGTGTCTTTCATGAACGCAAGAGCCGGCAAGTTATCAAGGATGGCGTCCACTTCCCGTATTTTCTGCGAATAGGCCGCGGCCAGATTCTGGTGCGCCCGGCGTTCGCTATCGCGTGTCTGTTCGAAGATCGAGCAGAGTTCCTTCTGCAGATCCAGAACGGCTTCGAGCCGCTCTCCGGCGCCTTGCGGGGATGCAGCCAAGGTGTCCCGGCGTGCCGCTTGCCACAGCGAGCCGATGAGATCAGTCAGTGAGGCCCGCTGGGCCGCCAGTTCCGCCGCCAACGACGAGAGCCGCTGGCGCTGGGCCGCGGAACCTTGCGAGAGGTAACCCGCGACGGCGTCCGAGTACACCTCGAACGGATCCGAGGCCGGGCCGCTTGGCGGCGGGCCGGCCGGCTCGCCGGCGGTAAGACCTAGGTTCTCATTTTGAGCCGCCATGCAGTCAACCCCGCCTCTCGACGGCGGGTCCGTCCTTCAATATTTCTCCCCCTTCCGGCCGCGGGGTTTTGAATCCACCAATAGAGGCCTCTGTCCCTCATCCAACACCCTCTGACATCATCCATATCGACCACCCTCGCGGAAGACATAATGGCCGTGGCACCGGCGGCTGTGTGTGTTGGCACCGGCCCGGCCGTGGCGGCCAGCGAGCATTTCTCACCACCTGGCGAGAAATGTGGCCAGAACTTTCTCACGAGCCCGGCCAGAAGAAACCTGTTTATTGACGCACGGCCGGAAGCCCCGATACACTGCAATAGAGAGCACTAGTACTTCGGAGCACCGAGTCGAAGCCGGTTTACCCTCCCTGCGTCGCGTCCCCATCGTCTAGGCTGGCCTAGGACATCGCCCTTTCACGGCGGTAACGCGGGTTCAAATCCCGCTGGGGACGCCAAACGGGCCTTTTAGCCCCTGCAAGGGCCAGTATTTGCTGCTCACGCTAGTTCCGGCGGCGACTGGAATCACGCGACAACAGGAAGAACACAATGTCTTCTCGATGGCCGGCTTCCGTTGTCTTGATCCCCGCCCTTGTTTTCGGCGCATCCGTTGCGCTGTCGCAGGAATCATCGCCCGCGGCGATCCATATTGGTTCCCGCCGGGAACTGTTTGTGGATGATCTGCTGATCGAGTCCGTCGGCGGTGTGCGGCTTCAACTTCACCGCCCGCGGCCCGCGGGCAAAGCGCTGATATTCGACAAGCCGTGGGAGGGCAATACCAGCCTCTATGTAACCGTTTTCGAAGACGGCGACCGCTATCGCATGTACTACCGCGGCAGCGTCCATCCTGACTACGTGATCCGCTCCAAGGTCGGCCCCGGCGAGACCATCCCCGCCGACCACCCGCAACTCACCGCTTACGCGGAAAGCCGGGACGGCATCGAGTGGACAAAGCCTTCGCTGGGACTTTTCGAATTCAATGGTTCCAAGGAGAACAGCATCGTTTGGATGGGTGAAGGCGGCCACAACTTTGCTCCTTTCAAAGACACCAACCCAGCGGCTCCTCCCTCGGAGCGCTACAAGGCCCTCGCCGGCGGGCCCTTGATCGCCCTCAAGTCGGCGGACGGCTTGCGCTGGGAGAAAATGCGTGACGAGCCCGTCATTACCGATGGCAGGTTCGACTCACAAAACGTCGCTTTCTGGGACCAACAGCGCCAGCTCTACGTGGCCATATACCGCGATTTCCGCCACGGGGTCCGAACGATCAAGACAGCCATATCCAAGGATTTTCTGCACTGGACGCCCGGTGAGTGGGCCGACTATGGCGATGCTCCTCCCGAGCATCTCTACACCAACGCCACCGTGCCCTATTTCCGGGCGCCTCATATCTATCTCGCGTTTCCAAAGCGTTTCCTGCCCTTCCGGAGCAAGGTCGAAGATGAGATCAATAACGGTCTCTCCGACGGAGTCTTCATGACGAGCCGCGACGGCGTTCACTGGCTCCGATATCTCGAGGCCTTTATCCGGCCGGGGCGCGACGAGCGGAACTGGGTGCATCGCACCAACGCCGTCTCACGGGGCATCCTCCAGACCGCTCCCGATGAACTCTCGCTCTACGTTTCCCGGAACTATACCTATCCAACGGCGCACATCGAGCGCATGGTGTTGCGCACCGATGGCTTTGTCTCGGCCCATGCCGGGGTTCCCGGAGGGGAACTCGTCACCAAGCCCCTCATCTTCGAGGGCCAGAAGCTTTTCCTGAACTACGCCACCTCCGCCGCCGGCAGCATCCGCATCGAGATTCAGAATGCCAGAGGTCAGCCGCTGCCAGGGTTTTCACTGGAAGATTCGCCCGTTCTCTACGGCGATGAGATCGATGGCGAGGTGGCCTGGCCCAGACCCGGCACACGCACCGACCGTCAGCCGCTCAAGCGAGTTGCCGAGCAAGCCGTTCGTTTGCGGTTCGTGATGCGTGACGCGGACCTTTTCTCCTTCCGGTTCGGCAAGTAGCGACGCCGGCCGGGACCGGGCCGGGCCGGGAACCGAGACTGTGAGCGGAGATGGTCTTGCGCGCGCCGCCACAGGGCAAACCTAGCCCGCATTTCTCACACCTGCCGACCGAAGCACGCGATAGGCCCGCCATTCCTTCGTTGCGCTTGCTCGCCGTGCTCAAGGTACAGTCGAGTACGCCTGCGCTCGTCAAGCGGCGCGCGCCTCGTACTGCCGGGCCTCCCACGCACTTCGCTTCGCCACGTGGTGAGAAAAGCGGGCTAGCCGCCCGATCCCAAGTACGCAAACCGGGCCAGAAAGAGCAGCGTCAGGATGTAGACCAGCCAGCTGATCTGGCGGCGTTCGCCGGCCAGAACCTTCAGCACCGTGAAGGAAATGAAGCCGATCGCGAGCCCGCTGGCGATGCTGTAGCTCAGCGGTATGGTGATCAGCGTCAGAAACGCGGGAACCGCCGTCGTGGTGCGGTCCCAGCGGATGTCGCGCACCGTTGTCATCATCATCGAACCGACGATGATCAGCGCCGGCGCGGTAGCCGCCGAGGGGATGGCGCCGACCAGGGGCGCGATGACCAGCGATGCCAGGAAGAGAATTCCGGTGACCACCGCCGAGAATCCTGAACGTCCGCCGGCGGCGATACCGGCGGCGCTTTCGATGTAGCTGACCACGGTGGAAGTACCCAGCAGCGCGCCGGCCGCGGTCGCCACTCCATCGGTGATCAGGATTTTCCTTAGCCGCGGAATTCGATTTCCGTCAGTGAACAGACCGGCCTTCTTTACGACCGCGACCACCGTGCCGACGGTATCAAAGAGATCGACGAACCAGAAGACGAAAACGATTTCAAGGAAGCCCAGCTTCATGGCCGCGCCGACATCGAGATGGAAGGCTACGGCCGAAAATTGGGACCAGTCGTATCCCGCCCCCTGCCACTGCACCAGGCCGAAGGGGATGCCGGCAAGGGCCGTCGCGACGATGCCGATCACCATGGCGCCCTTGACGCGCCACGCAAGCAGGGCGGCGATGAGCAGAAGGCCGCCAAGCGCCAGAAGCGTTGCGGGCCGGGTGAGATCGCCGAGCGTAACCATCGTGACATCGTGCCGCACCACGATGCCGGCGTTCTGCATTCCGATGAACGCCAAAAACAGTCCGATTCCGGCGGCGACCGCCGCGTTCAGGTCGACTGGGATCGATTCCACAATCGCCTTCTGCACGCCGGTGAGCGTGAGGACAATGAGAAAGATTCCAGACAGAAATACCGCGCCCAGCGCCGTCTGCCACGGCACGCCCATGCTAACGACCACCGTATAGGTGAAGTAGGCGTTGATGCCCATGCCGGGAGCAAGCGCGATGGGGTAGCGGGCATAGAGCCCCATCATTAAGCTGCCCAGCGCGGCCGACAAGCAAGTGGCGATCGCAACGCCGGTCGGGGCCATTCCGGCGTTGCGAAGCACCGACGGGTTCACGAAGACGATATACGACATCGTCAAGAATGTCGTCAAACCAGCTAGGGTTTCTCTTTTCCAGTTGGTCCCGAGGCGCCGGAAGTCGAAATACTCTTCCGCCCTTTGCCGAATGGGATTCATGAGCCGTGATGAGTCAGTGAGAACAAGCCGGTCCGCTCGCGCAAGCAAACAACTGGAATACGCGCCGCCGAACGGGTCCGGCAATCGCGCCGCTACCATGGGCCGCTAGGCGGCCGCGTCCGATACCCAATCCGACACAGGTTTGATGAGCGGCTTACGCGAGATCCTGGCGGGAAGCGTCGTCAAAATCACGCAGGTCATGTTCGTCTCGGGGTCGGCCCAGAATAGAGTGCCGGTGGAGCCGGAGTGCCCGAATGTTTTCGCCGAGCAACCCTTGCCGAACGATCCTGGCTCGACCGAAAAGCCGATGCCCCAGGGCCGGTTCAGTCCCTGGTTGTGGTTGGTAAGCATCAATCTTGCCGTGCTGGGTTTCAAGACGCGGTCGTCTGGCGCGAGAAAGTATTTGAGCAGCTTGCTCAGATCAGGACCGGTCGAGTGCGCGCCTCCCCAAGGGGCGCCCAGATCGCGCCAATAGAGGCTGTTCCAATCCCATGAACTGTTGTCCCCTCCGCCATAGAGCGCGGGCGCATGCTCGACCTGACTCGGCGCGCCTTCGACGAGTTCCTCCAGCGGGAGGTTGCCCACGCCCAGCGCCGTGCGTCGCATCTCGAGCGGGTCAAAGACATTCTCCTTGAGGAAATCTCGGAACGGCTGCTTGGTGATACGCTGGGCGACTTCCGAGGCTAGCAGCAGGCCCATGCTCTGGTATTTGACTTCGCTTCGCGGTTTGAACAGAAGCGGCGTCTTGATGGCCCGCTCGATGAACTCCTCGATTGGCGCATGCCGCTGGCGCAGCTCAACGTTCTCGGGCAACTGATCGGGCAAGCCCGAGCTGTGAGAGAGAATGTCTTCGATCGTAATGAGCTTGCGGTCGCCTTCGGAAAACTCGGGGATAAACTTGGACACGGGGTCTTCGAGCTTGAGTTCGCCGCGGTCGGCCAGCACCATCATCGCCGTCGCGGTCATTGGCTTGGTAATCGAGGCGAGCAGAAAGACCGTCTCGGGCGAGGTCGCCTTGCCAAACGCCTTCGCGAACGTCTCGTCGCCGCGTGTAACGTGCAGACTCGCCGAGACGAGTTTGCCGTCGCCGGTCCAGCTTTGGAGGTGAGCAGCCGCCTGGTCGAGTTTTTCCTGCTGGAAAGCCGCGGGCGTGGTTTCCAGCTCGGGCGCCGAACACGCCACGGTCATCCCGCCCATCTGTAGTAGAAACATTCGTCGCCGCATGGTCATCGGTCCCCGTTTCTCGTCCATCGGAATGAACCGATTAAAGCACATCCGCGCCGTGATCGCAGGGGGAGGGAACTTCCACACCCCCAGCCCGCCCGCGCCAGCCCGGCCATGCCAGTTCGGCCGTCCTGGCGGATTCCCAGTCACAAACCCCAGTCGCAAGCCAGCTTGCGAGCCGGGGCCGGCGGCGTTGTAAACTTGAAGATAGTCTTCAACCCCAGCCCGCGTTACCGGCGAGTACGAGGTGGAACCGCCACGAGGGAGCCCCACGAGGGAGGCTTGGCATAGAAGACTGCCGTTCGCCCGGGGCTGATCCTTGAGCCTGGGCCTTTTTTGTTTCGAGAGGATATGATGGACGCCCACCGTGAACTGCTCAAGCAGAACCATCCTGACGTATACGAAGCGATCGCCGGCGAAGAGGATCGCCAGAGACGCGGCATCGAGTTGATTCCTTCCGAAAACTACACCTACCCGGAGGTTCTGGCGTGTTTGGGATCGGTGCTAACGAACAAGTATTCAGAAGGCTATCCCGGACGCCGTTACTATGGCGGACAGCAATACACCGATATCGTCGAAACCATCGCGCGTGACCGCGCCAAGGAGTTGTTTCGGGCCGAACACGCCAATGTGCAGCCGCTGTCGGGCTCGCCGATGAACCAGGCCGTCTACATGGCGATGCTGCAACCGGGCGACACCGTGCTGGGCATGGATCTCTCCCACGGCGGACACCTCACCCACGGGGCTCCGGTCTCGCACATGGGCAAGATTTACAATTTCATTCGCTACAAGACATACCCCGAGGAGAAAGGCCGTATTGATTTCGACGAGCTGCGGCGAGTTGCCGTCGAAAACAAGCCGAAGTTGGTGCTCTGCGGGTACTCTTCTTACCCGCGCGATTACGACTATGCGCGCTTCAAAGAGATCGCCGACGAAGTGGGCGCGCTGACGATGGCCGACGTCTCCCATATCGGCGGTCTCATCGCCGGCGGCGCGATGCGCAATCCCTGCGATGCCGGATTCGACTTTGTGACGACGACCACGCATAAGTCCATGCGGGGCCCGCGCGGCGGGATGATTCTGTGCCGCCAGAAATTCGCCAAGGTCATCGACAAATCCGTCTTCCCCGGACTGCAGGGCGGACCTCATATGAACGCCGTCGCCGGCGTGGCGGTGACCCTCGGCAAGGCCCAGCAGCCGGAGTTTCGCGAGTACTGCGCCCAGGTGCTGACGAACGCGCAAGTGCTCGCCACGTCGCTGCGCGAGCAGGGGGCGCTGCTCATCACCGGCGGCACCGAAAACCACATGATGGTGATCGACTGCGTAAAAAGCTTCGATATCAACGGACGGATCGCGGAAGAAACGCTCGACGCCGTCCGCATCACGACCAATAAGCAGATCATTCCCGACGACCCGAATCCGCCGCTGCGTCCAAGCGGCATTCGCATCGGAACACCCGCGGCGACGACGCGCGGAATGAAAGAGGGCGAAATGCGCCAGCTTGCCGGCTGGATCGTCCGAGCGCTCAAGAATCACGGCGATGAGGCAGCACTGCTGACGATCGGACAGGAAGTTGAAGCCATGTGCTCGCAATTCCCCGTACCCGGAATCACGGCACCAGGAATCGCGGCACCAGGAATCGCGGCGCCAGGAATCGTGGCGCCCACAATCGCGGAAGTGTGATCGCACTGCGGCCCGAGGGGTCTCGGGGCCGACCGCCAGAGCGGGCTGACTACCTCGAACCGGCCGGCAAGGTGCGGCCCGCGGCGTACGCCAGCCGGGCCTCGGCGGTTTTCGCATCCAAGACCGCCCGCAGCGATGCCGCTTCGGAGTCGGCCAGAAGGCTTTCGGCCTGGCTCAGCTCGACCAGGCTTCCGAGTTGCTCCCGGTAGCGGGCGCGCGCAAGACGCACCGCTTCCCGAGAGGCGTCGCGTCGCTGGCTCGTCAGGGGGATGGACCGCACGGCTCGTTCCAGCCCTTGACGGGCAAGTTGAGGCTCCAACCGGACCTGCCGCCGCAAGTTCTCCATCTCGTGATCCATCAGGCTCACGCGGGCTTCGGCCTCTTCGATGGCCCCCGCCGTCCGTCCGAAGGTGAAAACCGGAAAGGAGAGGCCCGTTCCCACGGCCAGCAGCTTGCTGATGGTCAGGGGATTGAATCGCGCCCAACCGCCGCTTAGGAACAGCGAAAGCATCGGTTTGCGGCGGCTGCGGGCCAGACGCAGCGTTTCGAGAGCAGCTTCGCGCCGAGCTTCGAGAGCACGCAATTCCGGCCGGTTGGCGAGCGCCTCCTCGACCAGAGAGTCTAACGCCTCGATCTCGGGAAGCCCCAGATCGGGCTCGGCCAAAGCGTAGTCCCGCGTGCCGAAATCGCTAAGCACGCTGGCCAGCCGGGCGTTGGCGCCCTGGAGGGTCGTTTGCGCTTCCAACTCCGCCAAGCGGGCCTCGGAGAGATCCGCCCGCGCCAGACTGAGGTCGACCTTCGAGCGGATCTGACCCTCGTAGTAGGCGCGGGCTTGCCGGACGGTCAGCCGGCGGCTGGCCACCGACTTTTCGGCGGCATCCAAAGTGCGCCTGGCTCGCAGTACTTCGTAGAACAGAACGACGGCGTCCAACGCGACGGACGCTCGGGTCGCCTGCAAGTCCGCTTCTAAGGCCTCCATGCGTTTGCGCGCCGCGCCGACACTGTGCTTGGTGCGTCCGAAGTCGAGGCCGGGGTGATAAACGTTAAGAGAATTCGCAAAATTGCGGTGGAAGGGCGAGCTTGGCAACCCAACGGTCTGTAGCCCGTTCAGCGCCCCCGAAAGACCGGCCTTTGCGATGCCGCTGTTGCCAATCTGAGGGTAGTAGTCCGAGCGCGCTTGCCGCAGCCGGGCTGCCCCTTCCTCGACGGCCGCTTGCACCGACTTGACATGCGGACTCGAATCCAAGGCACGGGCAACCACCTGCTCCAAACTCATCGGAGCAGGCGACTGGGCGCCCGCCAGCGAGGCCAGCAGCGCAGTCGCCCACAGCAGCCGCGATCTTTCAACGAGCAGGGGGAACACTAAGTCTCACCTCCGAACTACTTGTGCCCAAACCACTTGTGTCCGAACCAACTGTGCCCAAACCAACTGTGCAGCGCCGCGCAACGGAATACTCGGCGACACGGCGATCCTGTCCGCTTCGCTCCAGCCTTCCACCAGCCTGACCCGAGATGGCCGTAACCGGTTCTGTACAAGCGCTTTCCAGTCGCCGAAGCTCGATCCGTGTCGGCAGCGGGACCGTAGAGAGCAGGAAATGACGTAGTCCCGTTCGTTTCATCGTGCCTTCCTTTCCGCCAAGGTCTCCGCGTGCATTCCGTCCGTGAGGGGAGCGGCGGTTGCAACGACGACATTCTCGTCGGGGCTCAGGCCCTCGACGATCTCAATCCACTCGGCGGACTCCAGGCCGGTTTTGACTTCTCGCTGCTTCGCCACGCCTCCTTCCAGCACGAACACGCCGTAGCGGTCTCCCTGGGAGCGAAGCGCTGAGACAGGAACCGTCAGAGCGTTCTCGATCGTCCGCAGCTCCAGAGTCACCTCCGCTGTCATGCCGGGACGAAGGGTCCGCTTGGCATTGGCCAAGTGGATTTCCGCCCGCATCGTTCGGGTAGCCGGGCTCAACACCCTGCTTGTTCGGGCACACTGCGCGGCGATCGGATCGAGACCGGCAATTTGCACCGTCACGCGCGTTCCTCGATGCACGTAAGGGGCCCGCGGTTCGGGTATATCGACAAGAATGCGGATGCGGTCAAGACGGGCCACCGAGACGATCGGCGCGGATTGCGTCCGAGAGGTCGTAGCCGCCTGCACCAGGTCGCCGGGATCCACAAAACGCTCCGTCACCACGCCCGTCATGGGCGCCGTGATCTTCGCGTAGTCCGCCATGCGTTCGAGTACGCCTAAGTCTGCCCTGGCGGCCTGTAGCGCGGCTTCAGCAACTCCGATATCTGCCTGAGCCTTTCCCAACTTGCCGCGAGCAACCCCTAGTCCGGCCAATGCCTTGTCGACTTGTTGCTGTGGCAGCACGTCAGCATCCCGCTGACGAATCCTCTCAAGCCTCTCGTGGTTCAGCTTCTGGAAGGCAGTCTCAGCCTCGTGTTGTGCCAAGGCGGCCTGGGCTTGGGCTATCGCAGCCTCCGCGCGCATCACTACCGCGCGCTTGAGTTCCAGGGACGCCTGCATCTCCGGCACGTCGATTTCGGCGAGCACCTGCCCCTTTTGCACACGGTCGCCGATATCGACCCGGATCGAACGCAAGTACCCGCTAACGCGAGCGTACAGCGTAGCCTGCTCATAGGGTGTCAGAGTTCCCGCCAATGTAATCTCGTCGGCAAGATCCCGCAATTCCGGCTTGGCCACCGAGACCCGCACCGCCTCCGGCGACGCGGGGGCCGCGGCCGGCTCCGTCCCCTCGGCCGGCGAGCCGGCGCCGCTGGAGCAAGCCCATGCCGAAACCAGCAAAGCGACACTCGAATAGAGCAGAACGGCTGTCTTCATTTTCATCGCTTGAGCCTCAGGTAGAGAATGGGCACGACAATGAGCGTCAACACCGTGGAAGAAGCGAGTCCGCCGATGACCGCGATCGCCAGAGGCATGTTCGGCTCGGCGGGGTTCAGCGCCAACGGCATCAACGCCAGAATGGCGGCTCCGGCCGTAATCAGGATCGGACGCAAACGGATGTGGGCCGCTTCCACAATGGCCTCCCGAGCCGAGCGGCCCCCTTCCCGCAGCCGATTCGCGAACTCCACCAGCAAGGTGCTGTTCGACTGGGCAATCCCGATCATGAAGATCGTCCCCATGAAGGACTGCACGTTGAACGTGGTGCCACTGGCGAACAGAATCCACAACACGCCGATCAGACCCAGCGGCACGGCCAGCATGACGATCAAAGGATCAAGAAAACTCTTAAACAGCGCCACCATGACGAAGTAGATGAGCACGACCGCCAGCCCGAACCCGAACGACAGACCGCCAAACGACTCGCGCATCGATTGCACTTCTCCGCGCATGCGGACGAAGTACCCCTCGGGCCACGTCTTCCCTTCGAGTTTTTTCTCAATCTCGGCGGCCACCGAGCCGATGTCTCGTCCTTCGACGTTCGAGAAAACATCGGTCACTCGTGTAATATTGACGTGGTTTATTTCCGTCGGAGCGGTATCTCTCTTGATGCTGGCAATGTTTCTTAACTTGACGGGCTGTCCTTTCCGGGACGGCCGCGCGGCAGCGGCAGCCTTGGGCGCGGCCCGAAAGAGGCGGTCCATGGCGGCAGCCGTCTGTGACTGGCGCGCACCGGTGATCGGGATGTCGAGCAGCGTGTCCAGCGAGGTGATGTCTTCCTCACGGTACTGCGCCCCAACAAAATAGTGATTGCCATTGGTTTCATCGATCCAGAAAGCGGGATCAAAGTTCACGCTGGAGTTGAGACTGGTGACGATATTCTTGACGATCTCTTCGGTATTGAGACCCAGCATCGCTGACTTGTTGCGGTCAACATCGAGCGTGAGTTGCGGATAGTCCAGCTTCTGCTTGATACGAACATCGGTGGTTCCAAGAACACTTTCGACGATACGCTGGATTTCCCGGGCGATCTCCTGCCCCACTTCGAGGCTGTTGCCTTCCACCTGAATGTTGATCGGGGAAGGCAACCCGAAGTTCAGCGCTGAGGTCATCATCCCGCCCGTCTTGAAGTGGAAGTCGAGGAAGGGGTACTTTTCCCGAAAGACTTCCCGCAGCCGGGTGACGTACTCGAAGGATGTAACCTTGTGATCTTCCGCCAACTGGATCATCAGTTCCGAGTCCATCGGTCCGGCGTTCGGCGTGTAACCCGCCGGCCAGTCGTAGAGAACGCCTGTATTCGAGATGACCATCTGCAGGTCGGAAGGGGCGATCACCTCGCGAATCGTCTCCTCCACCTCGCTGACATGGTTCTCGGTGATCTCGATGCGAGTGCCCGAGGGCGCCCGCATCTGAATGGCGAACTGTCCCACGTCCACCCGCGGGAACAGTTCCGTGCCGATGTGCGGGACCAGCAGTGCCGATCCGGCGCCCACCAGCAGCACCACCGTGCCAACGACCAGTGGGTGCTTGAGCGACCAACCGAGAGATCGCCCGTAGGCGTTCCCAAATCTCTCAAACCCTCTTTCGAACAAGCGAAACCACCCCGGCCTGTGCTCCTTGGCAGTGGGCTTCAGGAACCTTGCACAGTAGACCGGCACGACGCTCAACGCCACCACATAGGACGCAATCATGGCAAAGGTCACGCTCAAGGCCAGAGGCGTGAACAAGAACTTGCCGACGCCGGTAAGAAAAATCACTGGCGCAAAGACCACCACCGTGACAAGAGTGGCCACCAGGATCGGCATACGGACTTCCTCGGCTGCCCGCAGCGCGGCAACCTCGGGCGTAGAACCCAGGTCCACGTGACGGTGTGTGTTCTCGAGGACCACGATCGAGTCATCCACCAGGCGGCCCACGGCCAGGGCCAGGCCGCCGAGCGTCATTACGTTCAGACTGTTGTCGGTGAAGAACAGCCCAACCAGCGCGGCCATGATGGAAAGTGGAATCGCCAGCAGCACGACGCCCGTCGAACGAAAGCTCCCGATGAAGACCAGAATCATGAGCCCGGCGAGCAGCGCGCCGAGAACGATCTCGTGTTGCAGGCCACGGATCGCCTTGCGCACATAGACGGACTGGTCCATCACGATATTTAGATCGATTCCCTTCGGGAGCCGCGCCAGAATATTATCGATCGCTCCCCGCATCGCGTCCAGCACGCCGATGGTGTTGGCGCCTGGCTGGCGATAGATCGGGATGTACACCTGTCTCTTCCCGTTGATGTGGACGATGTTGGTCTGGATCTGGTGCGAATCCTCCACTTCGGCGACGTCGCCCACGTAGATCGGCGCGCCGCTCTCATCCACGCGAATGGGGAAGCGGTTCATCTCATCAACGTCTTTCACCATGCCGTTCACGTTGATCTGGTAGTCGAAATCGCCGATCTTCGCGTTGCCGGTAGGGATCAAAACATTGAAGGACTTGAGCGCCTCGACTACGTCCATCGCGGACAGATTGCGGGCCTCCAACTTGTTCCGGTCTATGTAGGCCAGCACGCGCCGAATCCGCCCTCCAAACACCGCCGGGGCGATCACTCCGGAAATCCCCTGCAGCCTGTTGCGCAGATCAAAGTAGGCCACGTCGTACAGTCTCGTTTCATCAAACGTCGCACTGCTCACGCTCAGCAGAGCCAGCGGCACGCTCGCCGTGGGGTCGAAAGGCATCACCATCGGGGGCAGCGTGCCGGGCGGGAGGTAATACATGTCCGAGATGGCCAAGGACGACACCTGTGACATTGCGGTATTCGGATCGATATCCGGCCGGAAATAGTCGCGAACAATGCTGACGCCGATCATCGTTCGCGATTCCTGTCGCGCAACGCCGTTGGCCTGGCCCGTCCAGCGCTCCAGCCGGCTGGTAATATCCTTCTCCATGACCTCCACCGGCATGCCGGGGTAGAGCGTCAGGATCTGAACTGCCGGCGTCTTGAACAACGGCAGAATGTCGGTGGGGATACGTGTCAGCGCGACGACGCCGAGCAGCAGCACGGTGAGCGCGCCGACGACAACGGCATAGGGATTTTTCAGCGATCCAGCTACCATCGAGACCTGATCCTCCGCCTGTCTTACTCGCTGGGCGTGTGCAAAAGCCGCCTGAGTGAGCCACGAATCATGAGGGCCCACTAATCTTAACTGGTTCGCAAGACGACGGCTCGCGCAGAGTTGTAAACTCCACACCACAGAGGATCTCTGTGTGACGCAGTATCAACGGACCGCGAGGATATCCGGAGTTCCGTCGAAACGAGCGGTAGGGACCCAAGCCGAGCCGCGAGTGCAAACGAGCGGTATCGAGCCAGACCGAGCCGCGAGTGTGAACGAGCGATATGCAGCCAAGCCGAGCCGCGAGTGTAAACGAGCGGTATCGAGATGAAGTTGCTGTACCGCAACGCCAGTGGCGTACCCTCCGGTCTCGCCGTCTTAGTTGCTCGGACCAGGAACTAGCGACAAACCGAACAACCTGCCGGCGTCTTTACCGTCGCTTGAGGCGCTGTTGCATGATTCAACTGCGGCGCGAGTGGGGGCGCTTTTCCAACTTCTCGTTCAGGACACCACAGCGCAGGATTTCGGCCTACCCAGCTCGGCCATCCGGTTGAGGATGTGACACCCGATCGCAACTTCTCTCCTTTGTGCCTTGCCGTGCCTCGCCTTCAATCCGCCTCCGAGCACGGACTTGTATCGGAAGAAGCTGTTTTCAACGCGCGCCTGCTGTCGGTAGCCCGACTCCTTCTGCCACTCTCGTCGCCCGACCTGGCGAATCCTCTCAAGAGCCGTGTCACGCTGCGCCCATGGGCCGTCCGTTGGCCCCGCCGACACCGCGGAGCGACGAGGGGGAATCACAATCACGACGTTCTCTGTACCGGCCGCGCTGAGTTGATCGTAGACTGACCTGTGGTCGTAGGCTCCGTCTGCGGTGAAACGCCGGATGGGAACCTCGATTGTGTCGAGAAGAGCAGGGAGTGTGGAGGCGTCGTCCCGGCTGCTCGCTGTGAGTTCGGCCGCCACAATGAACCCCTCGGCATCCACCCCGATGTGCAGCTTCCGCCAATCCCGGCGTTTCTTTGATGCCTTGTGCTTGTGCGCGTTCCATTCGCCGCAACCCAGAATCTTCAGCCCTGTGGAATCAACGATCAAGTCGATCGGGCCGTCATAGGATCGGGTCAGGGGCGGCACCGCAACGATTTGGTTCCGGCGCGAGAGTGTGGTGTGGTCCGGGGCCTTGAGGTTGAGGCCCATCAAGCGGAGCAGCGAGTCCAGGAACCCCTCGGTCTGGCGGAGCGGCAGGCTGAAGACGACCCGCAGCGTCAACGCGGTCCGGACCGCGAGGTTCGAGTACCGCCGCTGGCCTCCGCGAAGACCGTTCTTCGGTGGTACCCACGCGGCAATTGCATCCTCGCTCAGCCAGATCGTGACGTCGCCGCGGCTCCTGAGGCCACGCTCGTACTCCCTCCAGTTCCGGATTCTGTACTTCTTCTTATACTGGCGGTTGACTCGGCTCGACTTCGCTGCGACCATGACGTTACCCTCGATCTCTATGATGGACTGGACCCCACCCCCGCCGCTAGCGTGCTCGCTTACACCGATTCATGCACCAACGCCCTGAATTGCGCCAATTTGTTGAGTTCGCTGGTGGCGCGGACCACTCCCGACGCGTCCGAGGGCGAATCCGACGGCTTGGTGACCCGCAGGCCGGAGGCGATTTCGATCGAAGCCTGGGTCTTGCGAGCCTGGGTTTGGCGGAGATGGAAGAGCAGTTCGCGGCCTTGCGTCAAGAACGATACGCGCATGTCTACCTCACCAAGTTGAGGACTTCCGCCATCAGTCCGTCCACCACCTGAATGATGCGGAGCATGGCGGAGAATGATTTTTCGAATTGCACGAGCTGGACGGCCTCTTCATTGATGTCGACGCCGGAAAAGCTGTCGCGAATGCCTTGCGCGGCGAGCAAGAGCTGCTCTTTGGTGTGGAGCTGCGACGACGCCGCGCTCGAGGCGCCGCCGACTTCAGCGACCAAATTCGCGAAGAAATTGTTAAATCTGAACCCCCCGATCAGCTTGGCGCCGGGCAGCGCCTCGATCAGCCGCAGGTTGTCGTTGCCCGCGGGAAGCGCGAACGTGCCGGCGGCGACTTCCGCCGGGCTGATGGCGGCCAACTGGATCGTCGCCGCGGCGGGTGCTCCGCCGGCCGAATCGGCGCCCGCCAAGCCGGAGACGAAACCGGTCGCCGCCGGATCGTTGTCGGTGACGGTAAAGTCAAAGGCAACATCGCCGTCGAGACGCACTTCGCCGTTGAGCCCGACGAACCGAAGCCCGGCCGCGGAAAGCGCCGGGTCGAGGGCGACTTCGGCGTTCAGTGCCGCGGCGATCTCCCCGGCCGAATGTCCGCCAAGGGTTCCGCCTGCTTCCAGTCCGCTGGTAAAGGCCAGATTCGAGGTCGAGGAAGTAAAACTGAATCCTTGACCGGCTTGATCAGAAAGGACGAGTTTGAGTTGTCCGCCGGCATCGGAGAAGGTCACCAAACCGGCAAGCTGCGGGTCGAGCGATGCCTGATCGTTCAGACGCGTGGCCAGCGCGGCGGCGTCTTCTCCGCCCAGCAGAGCGGCGGTCG
The DNA here is from genome assembly GCA_965238045.1 of Bryobacterales bacterium. GTDB lineage: Bacteria > Acidobacteriota > Terriglobia > Bryobacterales > UBA6623 > CBDEGU01. The sequence continues at coordinate 549,755 of CBDEGU010000012.1, forward strand.
TGAGCGTTCGCTCGACCGATCCGTCCGCGCTGGTGAAAGTAATTGAGAGCGTATCTCCAGCGGCCGGGCCGGCCGGCGGGGCCGCGGCGACGAAAAAACCATCCAGGTCAGCGCTGATCGCGCCCGTCACCCCGCCGCTGAAGACGACATCGATACTCGTGGGCGGCGCGGGAGTCGCCGCGCCCGCGGTTCCGGCGGTTCGTCCCGCGCCTTGAAAGTACGAGGTCGTGTACTGAAAAATTTCTTTTCCCGGCCCGCCGGTCAGCGTCGCTCCCCGCAGAAGCTGCTCGTTGACTTGATCGGCGACGGATTTGGCCAGGCGGTTGATCTGATCAAGGTAGCGCGGCAAGAGGGTGTTTCGAGACTCGAGGACCGCACCGAGGCTGCCCTCCCTGGTTCTGAAACTGCTGGTGATATCGTTGCCACGCGAGTCGAAGATTTGGATCTGTTCGTCGCCAAGAGCCACGGTGAGCGGATACGTCGTTGGCCCAACGATAAGCGGCTCGCCGTCGGCGCTCACCAGAGTGAACGTTCCGTCGACTTGGGTAAGAGTGCGAAATCCGATCAGGCCGGAGAGTTCATCGAGCACCTGGGTGAGTCTAGTCTCGGCGGCGAAATTCGGAGTGTCCGAGGCGCCGCCCTGCCGTTTGACACCCAGCTCGGCTGCTTCCTCGATCAGGACATTGACGCGCTGGATGACCGACGTGGCATCCGTATCGAGATTCGTGCGCTGCTGGGCGAGTTCGGCGTTCGTGGCACGAAAGGCCCCGGCCAGAGCGTCGGCCGCGCTGATCACCGAACGGCGCAGGTTGAAGTCTTCGGGCAGAACCGTCAGGGCCGAGACCGCCGAGAAGAATTGGTCTATGTTTTCGCCAATGCTGTCGCCGCCGCTGAGCCGGAAGATGGGCTCGACGCTCTCGAAAATTTGACTGGACTTTTCATAGAACGATTTCGACTGCGCCGCCAGCAGAACCTGCGACTCCAGCAAACTGTCGCGCAAACTCTGGACCCGGACGACCTCCACGCCCAGGGCCTGCGAGCCCCCGGGCACAAGAACCGGCGCCAGCGAGACCCGCTGGCGGGCATAGCCCGGCGTAGCCGCGTTGGCGATATTGTTCTGGATGACCGCCAGCGCTTGCGAATAGGACGAGAGCGAGCGGGTCGCCGATTGGAGGATTCCGCTCAGATTGCCCATCGATCAGCCCTCTGCTCTCAAGCGAGACGGCTCGGCGGCCTCACAGTGCCCGTCGGGACCATAGCCACCCGAGGCCGCCCGGCCGATTTCGACCAGGCCGGAAACAACCAAGTCCAGGTGCTGCAAGATCTGGCCCGCCATGAAAGCCTTTTGGCGCAAGCTCTCGCAGGCCCCCGCGAGGTCACCCGCCCCGTCAAGCTCACGGGCCTCGCCGGGCGCGGCGGCCAGTTCGTCGCGCAACGCTTGCATTTCGGCTAGCCGCGACTCGAGAATCCGCGAATACTCGCCCAATTCCGCGTACTTGGCTTGGGCGGCAAGGTCCGCGGCCTGTTCGACCGATTCCGCCAGCCGCTCGATCGCTAGGATATCGAATGACGCCATCTTTGAGTTCCACGCGCGCCCGTTTCCAGCGGGCTTCAGGCGACCGGACGCATCCTCGCCGCGCCAGAGAATCGGTCCACCCCTCAAGTGCTAGCCCGCTTTTCTCACCACCTGACGAGCGAAGCACATGAGAGGCCCGCCATTACTTCGTTGCGCTTGCTCGCCGTGCTCAACGTACAATCAAGTACGCCTGCGCTCGTCAAGCGGCGCGCGCCTCGTACTGACGCGTCTCTCACGCACTTCGCTTCGCCACGTGGTGAGAAAAGCGGGCTAGATCGAGGGCGGCGCGTGCGGGTTCTCACCCGCCTGTTGTGTTTCTTCCAGTGCGCTTGCGATCAGTGCTTCGGCCACCTCGCCGGAGGGGACGGAGAAGTTTCCGCTCTTCACCGCCTCCTCGAGTTGCGAGACCCGGCTGATCTCCTCTGGCGAATCGGTCGTGATCGCTCGAGCAAGCTCGGTCCCCAGCGCGGACAGACTGGCGGAATCTTCCCTCGACAGGGCCGCTTTTTCACGCGTGGACTGCTGTTGCCCAACATCTTGCGCCCGGCCGACGCCGCTGGAGCGAACATCGGTGGACGCGCCCAAGTTATCGTCGATTTTCATTGACTCGTTTCACTACACAAGGTCTTGTATGACTCATCGGCCAAGCTCTGATGAATCTGGAGGATATTTTCCCCCCTCCGCCGGGCCGGGCTCGAGTTCTTCAAGAATCATGCGGGCGAAGCCGAACGCCCCGGCAGCCGCGAGGGCCTCGGCGAGCTGGCGCTCGGCGATCTCCAAGTAGCCCTCCGAGCCGGTCATGGCGTCGGCGGAATCATCCAGGGCGCCGGACTAGCGCGCGGTCTTCATCAACTGCGCGATGAGCATGGCCTCGAATTCGCGCGCGGCCGCTTGCGGCGTGAGAGCGGAGACGCGCTGGGACCCGATCGCCAGGCTGGCCGGCACGATTTCCAGGTGGGTCACATGACCTCCAATTCCGCCTCGAGGGCGTCGGCGGCGGCGATACTCTGCATGATGGCGATGATGTCTCTCGGGGTGGAGCCGATCGCCATCAGCGCCTTGATCAGTTCCTCGACGCTGGCGCCTTCCTTGAGCGAAACCTGCCGCGCTTGTTCTTCCTCGACTCGCACGTTGACCTGAGGCGTGACGGTGGTCTGGCCCCGCGAGAACGCGGGGGGCTGTGAGACAACGAAATCAGTCACGATCTGCACGGTCAGATTGCCGTGGAGCACCGCGACCGGCGCGATGCGCACCTCACTGCCGATGACAACGGTTCCCGTGCGTTCGTTGAGCACGACTTTAGCGCGGCGGTCGGTTTCGATCTCGAGGGCGCCGATGCGGGCGACGAATTCGACCGGCCGGCCGCGATAGGCCGCGGGCATGCGGACGGCGATGATGGCGGAATTCTCGGAACGGGCCTCTCCGCCGGGAAACGTATCATTGAGCATCATGCTGATGCGCGAGGAAGTGGCGAAGTCGGCCCGGCGCAGTTGCAGGCGAAAGCCGTCGGGGTCGGGCGCGACGCTGGGCGCGGGTTTTTCGACCATCGCGCCTTGGGGAACACGGCCCACAGTGGGATGGTTGACCTGCACACCGCTGCCGCCGCGGCCGGCGGAGAATCCGCCAATCGAGATGGCCCCCTGGGCCACGGCGTACACCTCGCCATTGGCGGCCTTGAGCGAGGTTAGCAGCAGCACGCCGCCTTGCAGGTTGGCGGCGTCTCCAATAGAGGAGACCGTGACGTCGAGCTTGATCCCTGGCCGGGCGAAGGGCGGCAAGGTGGCGGTGACCATCACCGCCGCCACGTTGTTGACCCGCAGCGACCTCGGGGACACGTTGACGCCCATCTTCTGAAGCAGGTTGGACAGGCTTTGAGTCGAAAACACGGTCTGCTGGCGGTCGCCGGTGCCGTTGAGTCCCACGACCAAGCCGTAGCCGATGAGCATGTTTTCACGCACGCCTTCGATCGTCACCAGATCCTTCAGACGCACGGCTCCGGCAGGGGCTGGCGAGGCTAAGGTCCAGCAAGCGGCGAGCAGAGCGGGCAAGATTCGAGGAAGCTTCATGAGCGGCTAGAAGGGAAAGATCCTTTTTAAAACACGGACCAGGAAGTTGGGCCGCCGGATCGCGTCGTTGACAACTCCCTTGCCGTTGATGCGCAACTCCATCATGGCGATGCGGTCGGAAGTGACGCTGTTGTCCGGGGCGAGGTCGACCGGCCGCACCGTGCCGCGCAACCAGACAAGCTGGCGCTCGGAGTTCACGATCACCTCCTTGACGCCCTCGATAACCAAGTTTCCGTTCGGCATCACATGGGTGACATGACCCGTGATTCGAGCGGTGACACTCATCTGGCGGCTGGTGCTGCCCGCACCATCAAGGCTGGAATCACCCGACCAGCGGCCGAGGTTGGCCAGCGCGCCGCCAGGGTTCAACGATCCCAAAAAGCGGCTCACCGCATGGTCGGAGTTCGAAGCCCGAGAGCTCGAGACCACGCCGCTCGAGAGTGCGCTGGCTTGCTCGACAACACGGATCGTGATCAGATCGCCGACCATGGCCGCCTTCGGATCCCGCGCCAGGTCGGCCAGGTACGAGCGGCCCAGATAGAGCGAGCCGGCCGAAGGAAGATTGCCCGGCGCCGGGGTGAGAGCCTCCTCCAGATAGCGGTTCAGCGTGCTTTCGCTGGTCTGAGCGGAGGCCGTGCCAGGAGAGTGTCCCAATCGTAGTTGAGGGTTTGTAGGGCGGCGGCGTAAAAGAGCATTGTACTAGGCAGCCTTTGCTGCTGTGGCCTTGGCCGGATTGAGGATGGCGTCGAGCATCCACAGATCCTTGTAACCCATGATCTTGCGGAAGCTTTTCTCGGTATCGAGGAATGCAGCCGTGGCCCAGCGACACACCATGGCCGCGTCCTTCCAGCGGGTCACTCGCCGCGTTCTCCGCCGCACCCCGGCGTTAGGAGACTCGACGATGTTCGTCGTCGCCAGGCAGCGATGCAGCGACGGCGGCGCACCCAGGCGGTTGATGGTGAAACACTCCTCCATGCCTTCGCGCAAACTCACCGCCGCCTCGGGCCAGTCACCCTCGTACCACTGGGCTAGCTTCTCCAGCCGCGCTTGTCCATCTTGGGCTCCCAGCCGCCAGGCGGCCCGGATCGCCGCTTTGGCCTGATCGCGCTCGGCCTTAGGCAGCCGCTCGACGACATTGCGCAGCTTGTGAGCACGGCAGCGCTGCACCGGAACTTTGCCGAAGACCCGCCGCACCGCCGCCCGCAGGGCCTTCGATCCATCGAGCACGAAGAGCCTGTTTTTCTCCGTCGATACTCCCCGCTCGACCATGCCCCTCAGCAAGTCTTCGGCGGCGGCTGTGCTCTCAGTGGCGGCGTGCTGCAATCCCAGCACATGTTTGTTGCCCTGACGGTCTACGCCCACCGCTGCAAGCACTACATGATCTGCGAAGATCAAACCGTCCACGTAGATCACCAGCAGATCCAACTCATCCAGGCGCCGCGTGAGCACTTCGTCGATGCTCTTTTCGGCGGCCTCGACTGCCTCCCGGCTGACGGCGGATTTCGACACCCCGGCCGTGCCGGCCATTGCGCCAATCACCCCGGCATAGTTGCGCGTCGAGACGCCCTTCATCAGAATGTCGAGCATGCGCGCGCCGAGGCGTTCGTCGTCCTGCATCGCTTCGTAAGCGGGCACTTTGACCTCGCCGCCGGAGCGTTTGCGCAGTCTGGGTTTGCTGACGCGCAGTTTGCGGTTGCTGAGCTTGACGCGACCGGGCTGGCGGCCCCAGCGGACCACATCGCCGCGGCGCTTCTTGCCGGGCTGGGAAAGTTTTCCACCGGTAACTTGCTGCGCCGACAGTTCCAGCACGGCTTGAATGGCGGCGCGGCCGGTGACGTCGATAACCTCGTCGACGGCTCCGCGGCACTGCTCGACCAGTTCAACCAAGGGCAGCATGAGTTGGGAGTTTTGGCTGAGCAGGCGGGTGAGGTCGTTGGGGCTGACTGGCTGTTGCTTCGCGGAATCCAGAATGTGATATCGTTTCTTCACGGCGGTTCTCCTTTGTGGTGAAAGGTTTGCTCGATTCTCTCAGAGAACCGGGCTTGAGAACCGCCGCCCTTCCACCTTCAACTAGATTCGGGACAATCTCCGTGCCAGAGGCAGGGCCGCAAACCGCGGCCAGGGCCAGAGACAGGAAAAGAGTTCGATGGTTCACGGGCTCAGTACCACCTCGGCGAATTTCGGACTGGCGATCGTCGCCGTAACGCGGCGGCCGCTTTCGATATTTCGGCATACGATCGCGTCACCGACCGAACCGCCTTGTTCGGCCCGCGCCGGGGTTTGCAGAACGATACTCCCAGAGCGAACCCGCAACTGGATGATGTCGCCGCGGCGAACCGTTTCGTGTTTTCTGAGCATGCGCCGGTCGAGCGGCTCTCCGGCGCGGAGCGGCCGCCGCAGCCGCGCCTGGCCGATGCCGGCCGGGGTAAATTGAAATCGCTCGGGCGCGCCGGGCAGCGCTTCCCGGCGGAAGCGGAAGTCCCCGGGCCGCAACTCGGCTCCAGCGGGCAGGTAGCGGCGGGCGGAGGCCAGCGTGCCGATGATGGCGACCGAGGCCTGCACTCGAAGCCTGCCGGTGCGGCCGCCGGCATCCTTCCATTGCAGCGTCAACGGCGTGATCTGGTTGAGTCTGGCCGGCGGAGTCGCCAGAGAGAAGGTAAGATCGCCGGCCGGAACCAGCGGCTCGAGCGAGCCGGAAAACTCGATCTCAAGATCTTCCTGAGAAACCTGAAAGTGCTCGCCGAGCGCCGCCAGCAGGTGTCCGCGGAGGACCGCCAGATCGAGCCGCCGCATGTGCCGCTCGATGACCAACTCGGAGGGCAGGGCGTTTCCCTCGACCTCGATATGCGCCTTCCTCGCCCAGCGGAGCAGTTCGGGGAGCCGAACGCGGTGCCGAATCCCCGGGCGAGGCGCGTAACCAACGACCGTATCGGGCGCGGCCGCTCCCCAAGCGGGAATCACTCGCGCCAGCGCACCGGCGGTAATCCGGTCGCGCTCGACGATGAGCCGGAGCGTTTCGGCGGCGCCCGGCCCCGCGGCCGTCAAAACCAGGAGCACGGCGGCCGCGATGAGCTTCGCCGAGCGGCGCCGGCCGGGATCGCGCGCCCCCGGCGATCTTGGATCGAAGACGACGCGACGATGCGGTGTGTTGAAACAGCTCATAATTATTTGCCTGGGATTATCTGCTTAGGGAGTTGGCTTCCTGATACATCTCGTCGGCGGCTCGCACGACGCGCGCGTTAGCCTCGTAGGTTCGCTGGCCCACGATCATGGCGATAAACTCCTCGACGACGCTGACGTTGGAGCTTTCGAGAAAACCTTGTTGCAGGCTTCCAAGACCATCCTGACCGCCGGGCTCGCCGAGCGTCGGGTCACCCGAGGCTTGGGTGGGCTGAAACAGATTCCGTCCCATGGCGCGCAGCCCGGCGGGATTCTGAAACCCCGCCAGCTGAATCGTGCCTGCCTGGGCGGCCTGGACCTCGCCCGGCAGCGAATAGCTGACCGTGCCGTCCGAGGCGATGGAAATGTTGAACGCCTGCTGCGGAATGGTGACCGCGGGTTCGAGCGGATCGCCGTTGGAAGTGACCACGTTCCCATCGCGATCGAGATGAAACCCTCCGGCTCGGGTGAACGCTTGCTGGCCGTTGGGCAGCAGGACTTGGAAGAATCCCGGCCCTTCAATCACCACGTCGAGCGGGTTCTCGGTGGAAACGAAATCACCCTGTTTCTGGATGACGGCATTCGAGACGACCTTCGTCCCCAGGCCCAACTGCAAGCCCGACGGTACGACGGTCTGCTGTCCGGCCGAGGCGCCAGGCGCCAGCAGAGTCTGATAGAGCAGATCTTCGAATTGAACCCGGCGGTGCTTGAAACCGGTCGTGCTGGCGTTGGCCAAGTTGTTGGCGATATTGTCGATCTGAATTTGCTGTGCCACCATGCCACTGGCGGCGGTAAAAAGTGCTCGTATCATGGCCTCGTCTTCTCCTTCGTCTCTCGTTTGCCGACGCCGCGCGGCTCAGCGCCCGATACTGCCGAGTTCATCAACAGCCCGCCGGTCGATTTCCTGTCCGATCAGACTGGCTGCCTCGCGGAGCATCTGAAAATTGCGCGCCGCCAGCATGAGCCGTACCGCCGATATCGGGGCGCTGACATTCGACGCCTCCAGACGGCCCTGCCGCAGTGTTGTCTCTAGCGCGGGACGGGCCTCGCCGTCGTCGGCCGCCTTAAAATAACTGCTGCCCGCCTTGGAGATCCGGGGCCGTCCGGGGAACTCGACCACCGCGATCTGGGCGATGGCCAGGCCACCGACCGACAGCATGCCGTCGGCGCCGATCTCGATCTTGCCGTTGAGCGGAATATCGATCGGCCGGTCCTGGGCGTCGAGAATATCGTAACCAGCCGATGTTCGCAGCCGGGCCTGGGCCGAGCGGGTCAGATGGCCGTTGCGCGTGTAGAGTCTGCCCGCGGGGGCCTCGACGACAAGAAACCCCGGGCCCGACAAAGCCACATCGAGCGGCGCCTCGGTCAGGATCAATGCGCCTTGCTGAAAGTTGATCATCGAGCCTTCGACCACGGGCATGCGCCCCGGGTCTCCGCCGAGCGCGCCGGCTTGGGCTTGCGAACTCTGAAAGAGCCGGTGGAACTCGTTGTCGGCCTTGTAACCAGTCGTGGCGGCGTTGGCGATGTTGTTGGCGAGCAGATCGAGGGTTTCCATCTGAGCTTTCATTCCCGCGGCGGCTGTGAGCAGTGCGTGATTCATCGAAGCTTCCTTATGCCCGAGCAGTACGCACCCGAGCCATAAGCAATCGACAGGCCAAAGCGAAAAAGCTTCGCAACTCGAGCGAATGGGAGGTTTTTGGTTCCTTCCGGCCGCGGCGGCAGTGCGCGTTTCTTGCCGAATGGCAGCATCCTGACGGCAAGCAGGCATCAGAAAACGTCGCCAGATGCCTGCAAACACGGCCCCAAGCCGTTTGGCCCGCCGCGTGCCATCCAACGAACGAATGTCACTCGCAACCGCAGTCCTGGCCGCTCCGCCCGCAGCGCCCCGCGGGACCAGCAACGCACCGGAGGCTCTGTTCCCATCGGCCAGCGCCAGGGGCCCGTTCGCATCGCCCGACACCGCCGAGCGGTCCGCGCAACGACCGTTTGCGTTTCATCTGCGAACGGCTGCGCGAGCCGAGTCCAAGGATGCGTCGCCTTCTTCCGAGCCCCGCAATCTTGAGGCCCAGGACGGCTGGACAGCCCAGGATCAGAGTCCTGCGGCAGAACAGCTACCGATGACAAACCACGGCGAACCCACCAGTGCGCCGGCACCTGAGGCAAGTGGGGAGCCCGCCGCGGGCGGCGACGCTGCCGCCCCGGCTCCTTCCGAGGAGCCAGAAACCGAATTGCCCAACGGCGGCGATCTCGACAGCGGCGCAACAGCGTCCGAGTCGCCCGAGACCGGGGGCGAGGCTAGCGAACCAGCGCCCGACGAGGCGAAGTCCGCCCCGCCGGCGTGGGGAAAACCCGAGGCAGGGACCAGCCCCCGCTCGTCTCGTCGCAGTCCCGTCGCTACAGCGGTGTTGGCGGCCGTGCGGTCGCGGATTGCCAGCCATTTCCCGGCTGTTCTTCCCGAGCAGGCGCTCAGCAGACACCCGTTCGCCAACCTCGCCTCCCTGGGCGATACCTCCCCTGGCGCCACCCCGCCCGGCGACACCTCACCCGGCGAGGCGGTGCCCGGCGATGTGGAGCCCGGCGAGGCGGCGCCCAGCGAGGTGGAGCCCGGTGAGGTGGAGCCCGGCGATGTGGCGCCTGGCGATGTGGAGCCTGGCGATGTGGAGCCTGGCGATGTGGAGCCCGGCGATGTGGAGCCCGGCGATCTGGCGCCTGGCGAGGCGGCACCTGGCGATGTGGAGCCTGGCGATGTGGAGCCCGGCGATCTGGCGCCTGGCGAGGCGGCACCTGGCGATGTGGAGCCTGGCGATGTGGAGTCAGGCGAGGCGCCTCCGCAGGGCGGGACGGTGGCGACATCGGAGCCCCCGCTCCCGGTCCCAGTCATCGGAGAAACAGCACCGGCCGAGGCCGTGGCGGATCTCGAACCCGCCGCCGGATTACCGAACGGCGGCGATCTCGACGGCAGCGCAACAGCGCCCGAGTCTCCCGAGACCGGCAGCCAGGCTAGCGAACCAGCGCCCGACGAGACGAAGTCTGCCCCGCCGGCGTGGGGAAAACCCGAGGCAGGCGCCAGCCCTCGCTCGTCTCGTCGCAGTCCCGTCGCCACAGCGGTGTTGGCGGCCATGCGGTCACGGCTTGCCAGCCATTTCCCGGCTGTTCTTCCCGAGCAGGCGCTCAACCGACACCCGTTCGCCAACTTGGCTTCCATCGGCGATACTCCACCGGGCGACACCTCATCCGGCGATGTGGGACCCGGCGCTGTAGAGCCTGGCGAGACGATTCCACAGGGCGGGACGGCGGCGACATCGGAGCCCTCGCTCGCGACCCCAGTCATCGGAGAAACAGCGCCGACCGAGGCCGCGGCGGATCTCGAACCGGCCACCGGAGAGGGATCTGCCCCGCAGACCGACAAGACGACGCCCAGCGCGCATCCGCCCGAGGCCGACACCGGACAGGCTAAGACATCTGAGGTGGACACGCAGGCCGTCCCGCGGATCGCGGATCAGGCCACGCCCGAGTCTGCCGAGCAACTGCGGCGCACTGCATCGGTCGATGATCCTAAACCATCTACGGTAACAAGTGAAGTAACAACTATTAATTATCTGAAACAAAATGTGTTATCTATAACAAGAAAATATTCAGCTGATGGCGACACGAGCGCCGATACGGCCGAAGTCGCGACGGTTGAAGCTAGCTCGGACGGCCTGCCCGGCGGGATGCTCTTGGGCGACGCCGGACTGATTGGCGGGCTCCTTCCAACTCCATCTCCCGACGGGAGCGGTCCAGGTGTTGCGACCGGGACGCCAGAAGGCAACTCCCGGAATGGCGCCAGCAACCAGGACTTCGATAATTTCAGTAACGTCAGGGTGGCCGCTAAGTTGGATGCCGGGATCGGCGAACAGGCATTTCGCATCCATCTGCGCACAACTTCCGCGCTTGCAGATGGTTCCAGGGAAGTAAGTAACCTTTACGACAAGGTATCAGTGGTTCCCGTCAGAAAGTTTTCCACAGTTCATCCACAACCTGTGGACAAGAATATTTATTCGAATTCATCGCCTAGACTCGCTGAGTCGACCGAAGTCGGCGAACGAGTTTCGCCAGTCGCGGCGGTTGGTGGTTCCCGGGAGCAGGCCGGCGCGCGCCGGGAAGGGCTCGGTCGCTCCGCGGCGGCTGTTCGAGCAGGGAAGATCCCGATCGCGGCCGAGAGCGCTACGGTGCGTGCTCGTGCCGCTAGTGGCACGCCAGTCAACCGATCGCCGGTGTCTCTCTTGGCGGCGCGAAGACGCCGACTTGGCCCGAAGCCGGTCCCACGGCCAAACAGCAGGAGGGAACTTTGCCGCCGGTACCGGGCACTCGTCAGCCCGCGGTCGAGGCGGCCTCGTTTGAGAGGAATCTAGGCGTGAGCCGGCTCAACGTGATGCTTAACGACGAGCGCATGGGCCGCGTGGTGGTGCGGCTCAGCGAACGGGCCGGGCTGGTCGAGGCCATGGTGCGCTCGGAAAACAGCCGCACACGGCAACTGCTCGCTGGAGAGCTGCCGGCGTTGTTTGAAAGCCTATCGAGGCAGGGCCTGCGAGCCGCCGAGACGGCGATGGGACAAGAGTCCGCCGAGCGAGGGCGGCATTTCGATCCGCGGGAAGGCCGCTCCCGCCACCAGGGGCAGCAGCGGCGATCCCGCCGCGGGCAGCCCGGGCAGCAACAGGGCGTGTTTCGCGTGCGCATGGGGAGCTAAGCAAGCTTGCCGAGAGAGGGAAGCTCGATGAGAGGGAGGGAAACCCACAGATGATAGAAAGCATTGTAGCGGCCAGCACCGGCGGCGTCGCCGAACAGGCGCCACGCACGGGAGTTTTTCCGGGCGACGAGAGCGGCAAGGAGACGTTCTTGCAGCTTCTGGTGGCTCAGATTCAGAATCAGGACCCGCTCAAGCCGCTGGACCCGACGGCGTTCGTGAGCCAGTTGGCGCAGTTCAGCTCGCTTGAGCAGTTGCTCAAGATCGGCAAATCGCTCCAGGCCATCGAAGGACTGCTCGAGGCGGCCGAGCGGCCTCCAGAAACCGGCGAAGCCGCCGGAACACAGACGGGCAGTTCCGGCCAGCCTGAGAACACCGTGCAGCAAGAAATTTCAATCTAGGAGGATTCACACATGCCAAGTGCATTTTTTACAGGACTATCCGGGCTGCGCGCCCACGCGCGGGCCGTGGAAGTGGTCGCCAACAACCTGGCCAACCTGAACACGATCTCGTTTAAGGGGAGCCGGGCCGACTTTAGGGATCTGTTCTACCAGCAGATCGGGCAAAGCCGCGCGGGCGTCGCTTCCCAGGTCGGCATTGGCGTTTCACCGATCACGGTATCACGGCGTTTTGAACAGGGCACGATTCAGAATACGGGCGGTCTTCTCGACGCGGCCATCCAGGGCGAGGGATTCTTCATCGTCAGTGACAACAACCTGACCCAGTACACGCGCGCGGGCAACTTCCAGCTCAATGCCAACCTGCAAGTGGTGACGATCAATGGCGAGCTGGTACAGGGCTGGGTTCGAAGTGGCAACGCGCCACTCGACACCGATCTGCCGTTTGGCGACATCACGCTGCAAGGCCAGCAGACGATCGATCCTTCGCCAACGACCGCAATGACCATTCGGGCCAATCTGCAGGCTGGGGCGACTTCGTCGTTCTCGCGTCCCATTCAGATTTTCGACGCGCTGGGCGCATCTCACATTGTGACGCTGACGTTTACTCCGGTGGCTGCCAGCCCGGGCGCATCCAGTTCGTTCGACGTGACGGTGACCATGCCGTCGGAGGACATGATTGACGAAGGAACGGGGCTGCCCCCGGGCGCGGACGTGAACATGATCGCGGCCGGGCCGTTTCTGATCGACTTCGACAGTTCGGGAACCCTGATCGTTCCGGGGACGCCCTTCGAAATCACGCTCGACATGGGAGCGCTCGCTCCGGCGGTGGAGTACGCCAACGGCGCCGCCGATCTGCTGATCGTCTGGGATCTGCTCGACGATCTCAGCCAGCCGACCTTGACCAGTTTCGGGGCGCCTTCGGCTGTGACCGAGATTTTTCAAGATGGCACCGCGTCGGCCGAACTCACTTCCATTTCGATCGCCGACGGAGGCAACATTAACGGGCTCTACAGCGATGGCCGCACACTGACGCTGGCCCGGCTGGCTCTGGCGAGATTCACGAACCCGAAATCACTGGTGGCGGTGGGCAACAACAATTACAACGTCACGACCGCGGCCGGAGTCCCAGTCACCGGAGAAGCGAACACGACCGGACTGGGATCGGTCGTGGGTCTATCGCTGGAGTTCTCCAACGTCGATATTGCTCAGGAGTTCACGAATTTACTGACGTTCCAAAGGGGATTTCAGGCCAACTCCCGGGTCATCACAACGGCCGATGAGCTGAACCAAGAAGCCCTCAACTTGAAACGGTAATCCAGCATGGCACAGCAAACGGCGGCGGGCCGGCGAAAAACAATACAGGGAAAGGGTCCGGCGCCGGATGTCTCCTCGATTGATGCAGACGACACCTCGCTGGAGGCGCTGGGGCCGGAGACCGCGGCGGAGCCGATCGCCCGTTTCCGCGACGTGCCGATGACCATCAGCGTGCGACTTGACCACAAACTCACCAAGTTCAAGGAGATTCTCGAACTACAGACCGGCTCGGTGATCCAACTGGACCGCTCGGCCGGGGAGAACGTCGACCTGCTGCTGAACGGCTACCTGATCGGCAACGGCGAGATCGTCGTCATTGAGGACACGATGGGGCTACGGATTACGGACCTGGCCTTCCTCGACGCAGCGAAGGAGGAAGAGTAATCTCTGATGTGGGCTTCCCTGGCGCCGATCCTGGCCGTTCTGGCTCTGTTGGCCGGGGCGTTGCTGCTGCTGCGCCGATGCGCGGCCCCGCCCATGTCGGGACGCTACTTGCGGGTGATCGATTCGACGGCGCTCGGCGCGAACAAGAACTTGACTCTGGTTCGCGCCGCGGGCCGCTACTTCTTGCTGGCGGTGTCCGCGAACGGGATTGAAAAGCTCGTTGAACTCGACGCCAGCGAGCTTCGCAGCGAGGAAGTCGCGCCGGAGACCGCCAAACGGTTGCAACTCAAACTATGGCGCACCAGACCATGGCGGCAAGCATTCCGTGGGCGCCACAACCCACCGGCCCAGGAGAAGGGTTTTCGCCACGGTGCTGGGGCGCTGTGAAACAATCCTGGACAACTCGCTCGCCACCGATCCGGGACGCTGACAATAGGGGGCCGGCGCGCGCCGCGCTGGGGGCCGAGCTGATTGTCTCAGCCGGCCCCGGCAGCACACGAGCCGGGCAGCCGGTTTGGGCTGCGATGCGCCGCCGGTTCTCGAGAGCGGCCCGGCTCAGCGCCTTTTCGATCACGCTGGCGATGGCCGCTCCGCTCGCGGCGCAGTCCCCCGCCACCCCGCCGACGGCTCCGACGCTGTCTTTTCCCGGTCTCTCGCTCGGCGAGGGCACGGCGACGCTGGGCATTCCGATGCAGATCTTGCTTCTGCTCACGCTGCTGACTCTTCTTCCGGCGGCCGTGTCCTCGCTGACGCCGTTTCTGCGTATCGTCGTCGTCCTGCATTTCCTGCGGCAGGCGATCGGAACGCAGACGGCTCCGGGGAATCAGACTCTCATTGGGCTGGCGCTGTTTCTCACGGCGGTGCTGATGCGCCCGGTCGCCGATCAAGTGCATTCCGAGGCCGTCGTGCCGCTTCAGGCCGGTGAAATCGGGCACATCGAGGCACTTGAGAAGGCCAGCGGTCCAATCAAGCGGTATCTGACCCGATTCGTGCGGGAAGAAGAGGTCGCTCTGTTCATTGATATCACCGGCAAGCCCAGACCGAAGAACCTCTCGGACCTGGATCTGACGGTGCTCATGCCGGCCTACGTGCTCTCGGAACTTCGGATCAGCTTTCAAATCGGGGCGGTGTTGTTTCTGCCTTTCCTGGTGATCGATCTCCTGGTGGCCTCGATCACGCTGCGCTCGGAATGATTCAGTTGCCGCCGGTGATGATCTCGATGCCGTTCAAGCTGCTGCTATTCGTGCTCGTCGATGGCTGGAACTTGGTCGTGGGATCGCTGGTGAGAGGTTTCTATTGACGCTTCGGCGGGGCAAGGAGAATTCATGCATGCAGACCAGGCGGTCGAGATCATCCGGGAGGCACTCTGGGTCACGCTGATGGTCGGAGGGCCGATTCTCGCGATCGGCTTCGCCGGAGGCATTCTCGTGAGTTTAGTGCAGATTCTGACTTCGATGCAGGACCCGGCCTTCAATTCCGTACCCCGGCTGCTGGTCTTCCTGGGGGCGACCATGCTCCTGCTGCCGTGGATGGCTGAACGTCTGATGAGCTATACGACGGATCTGCTCGGCGGGCTGGAGCGATTCGCCCGCTGAGGGGCCGGGAGCGGAACGCGGACCGTCCGCTTCGCGTGCAAGAGCGGGCACCGACAACACGTCTCGTGCAAGGGGACGCGCCCTGGGCTCTTGCCCGGCCAGGAGGTTTTCTTGATTCCGCCTCGGGCCCATAGGAAATCCATACACGCGAGCGGGACACGGGCATGTTTCTAGAAGTCCCCACGGCCTGGCTGCTCAACTTCGTCCTGCTTCTGGCGCGGACCTCGGGGCTGTTCGTTTTTGTTCCCATCCCCGGCGTGCGCGGCTTTCCCGTGGCGCCCAAGATCGTACTCAGCGCCACGCTCGCGTTCTTGCTGCTGCCGGCGGCGCTCAGCATGCAAGACGCCAGCGTACTGGAGTCCCCCGCGGCGATCTGGAACCTGGCCGGCATGCTGCTGGGAGAAGCTGTCTTCGGCCTCGCGATCGGGGCCTCGACCAGCCTGTTGCTCGAGGCCTTTGGCCTGGCGGCGCAGATTCTCGGATTTCAGGCAGGCTACTCCTACATCAACATGGTGGACCCAACCACACAGGTCGATGCCTCGATCCTGAACGTCTTGTTTACGCTGCTGAGCGGGCTACTGTTCTTCGCCTTTGATCTGCACCTGCATTTGGTACGGGCGCTGGCGACCAGCTTAGAGCAGTGGCCCCTGGGAGGCTTCGTCACCCGGCCAGCCGATGCCCAGATGGTGACCCGGCTGGGCGGCGCGGTTTTCGAGACAGGTGTCCGGTTGGCGTTCCCGGTCATCGCCACCCTGCTGCTGATCGACCTGACACTGGGGCTGTTGAACCAGGTCAACAGCCGTCTGCAGCTTCTGACTCTGGCGTTTCCAATCAAGATCCTCGCGGCGATCGCCCTGATCCATCCCTTGCTGCGGCTCTCGGCGAGGTTGTTTTATGACCTGGCCGAGAAGACGCAGTTCGTCATCGAGTCCCTGGTGAACCGCTAGCGCGTCATGGCTTCCGACAGCGCACAGCGTAGCGAGGAACCGACTCCGCGGAGGAAGGAGAAAGCCCGCGAGGAAGGCCAGATCCCCTCGAGCCGGGAGTTCACCGCCGCGGCGCAGTTCAGCGCGGCGATCCTGATGCTCTACGTCTATGGGGGAGCAGTCACCGACGACCTGAAGGCGGTGGCGGCGGGTCTGTTTCGAGAAGCGTTTCAGGGCTCTCTGACGGTGGACCGGCTGCGGTTCATGGTTCTAGGCCTGGTGACCGGTCCCCTCGAGTTCATGGGGAGCTACGCGGTTGTTCTGGTGGTCATTGGAACGGCAATCCACATGGCGCAAACGGGATTCGCCATCAGCCCGAAACGCCTCGTACCCAACGTCGGCCGGCTGAGTCCGATGAACAAGATCAAGGAGCTGCCCGGCGACAATCTGGCGCAGACTCTCAAGGCGCTAGTATTGCTGCCGCTGGCGGTCTGGGTGTTCTGGAGGATCATTGAGGACGAGCTGAGCGGCTTTCTTCAGTTGCCGAAACTATCCTTGCAGGCCGGGGCGGACTATGTCGGTGAAACGCTGCTCGAACTGCTGGCTAAGGCGGCGGTCGTGCTATTGGTGCTGGGTCTGGCGGACCTCTTCCGCCAGAGGAGAAAGCAGCACAAGAAGGTCATGATGACCAAGCAGGAGGTCAAGCAGGAGCACAAGGACATGGAAGGGGACCCGCAAATCAAGGCGAAACTGAGGCGTTTGCGGCGAGAAATGAGGCGCCAGAGAATGATGAGCGATGTCCAGAACGCGACTCTGGTGATCACCAACCCGACTCATTATGCAGTGGCGCTGCGGTATGAGCCCGAGACGATGGCCGCTCCGCTGGTGCTCGCCAAGGGTCTGGAGCACCTGGCGTTGCGGATTCGCCAAACGGCCAAAAAACACCAGATTCCCATCGTCGTCAACCCGCCGCTGGCGCAGGCTCTCTACAAGGGGGCCGAGATCGGCGGCGAGATCCCGCTGGGGCTCTATCGCGCGGTAGCTGAAATTTTGGCTCATATCTACCGATTAACTCAAGAGGCCTCTTCACGATAGGGGAGACGCCCGGTTCGGGCCGCCATCGCCTGGCCGGTCCCGGGGGCGAACCTTCGCCGCGGACCGGCGCATCCGTTCAAAGAGAGAGGGAAGCCCAGAGCAGCGAAGACCGAGCAGCAAAGACGCTGAGCCGCGATATGAGCAAGGCCACAACCAGTCCCATGATCGAGATGCTCGACGACGCCGTGCCGGTGGCGATCATGGGCGTCGTTCTGATGATGGTCATTCCCGTGCCGGCCTTCGTGCTGGACGTGCTGATCTCTCTCAACATTACGCTCTCGGTCATTACGCTGGTTTCGACAATGTACCTGGAAAGGCCGGTGGAGTTCAGCGTTTACCCGTCGCTCTTGCTGCTGCTCACGATCCTGCGGCTGGGACTCAACATCTCAAGCACGCGGCTGATCTTGATGGAAGGACATCTGGGTACGGGGGCCGCCGGCTCGGTGATCGAGGCGTTCGGAAACTTCGTCGTCGCCGGGGACTTCGTCATCGGCATCGTGATTTTCATCTTGCTGATTTCGATTCAGTACGTGGTCATCAACCACGGCGCCGTGCGCATCTCGGAAGTGACGGCGCGCTTCACTCTCGACGCGCTGCCGGGCAAGCAAATGAGTATCGACTCGGATCTCAACGCCGGGCTCATCGACGAAGTCCAGGCTCGAGAACGCCGCGCCGAAGTGACGCGCGAAGCCGAGTTCTACGGCGCCATGGACGGCGCGGTGCGCTTCACGCAACGGGATGCGATCGCGAGCATCATCATCACGGTGGTCAACATCGTGGCCGGGATTCTTATCGGCTCGCTGCAGCATGACATGAGTCTTTCCGACGCACTGGAAAGCTACGCCATCCTGACGGTCGGCGACGGCCTGGTGACCGTCGTGCCGGCGCTGCTGATTTCCATCTCGGGCGGGATCATCACCACGCGAGCGGCGGGTGAAGCGCGTCTGGGCGCCGATTTTCGCGCGCAATTGATGGCAAAACCTCAGCCCCTGCTGATCGCCTCGGGGGTTCTCATCTCGCTGGCTCTTGTGCCCGGGCTGCCAACGGTGCCGTTTTTGCTGCTCGGCGCCGGGGTCGGAGGACTCGGCTGGAATCTCCGCCGGGAGGACGGCGGGCCCGCGCTGCTGGCTCCGCCCCAGCCCGCGGAGAGGGAAAATGTCGAAACGCTCTTGCGCGTCGAACCACTCGCCATCGAAGTGGGACTTGGTCTGGTGAAGCTAGTCGACAGCGAGCAGGGGGGAACGCTGCTCAAGCGCATCGCCGGCGTGCGGAAGCAGATGGCCTCGGAACTGGGATTCGTGGTTCCGCCGGTTCGGGTCACCGACAATCTCTCGCTGAAGTCGCGCGAGTATGTCGTTCAGCTCAAGAGCGCGGAAATCGCCCGTTTCGAACTGCAACCCAATTTCGAACTGGCGATCAACCCCGGACAAGCCCAGGGCAAGCTCGATGGCACTCCCTGCCAAGAACCGGCGTTCGGACTGCCGGCCATCTGGATTGAGCCCAAAGAGGTGGACAAGGCGCGGGTCATGGGTTATACGGTGGTGGACCCGTCGAATGTCCTGGCGACGCATCTGACCGAACTCATCCGCTTGCACGCCCATGAGATCTTCACCCGTCAGGACGCGGACCGTTTTCTGGCCCGTGTCGGCGACGAAAACCCGAAGCTGATCGAGGATTTGGTTCCAAAACTGATGCCGCTTTCCCTCGCCCAGCGGGTGCTGCAAAACCTGCTGCGCGAGCGCGTGTCGATTCGCGACGGAGTCACAATTCTCGAAGCGCTGGCCGAGGCCGGCAACGCGACGAAGAATCCGGCGCTGCTGACCGAGTTCGTGAGGCAAGCCATGCCTCGCGCCGTCGTCCAGCCCTACCTCAATGAGCAGGGCGAGCTGCCGGCCCATTTTCTTGATGCGACCCTCGAACAGATCGTACAGAACTCGCTCGAACACACCGAGTTCACTTCGAGACTGGCGCTGGCGCCCAAGACCATCGGCGAGCTTCTTGAAAAGGTGAAGACCGCGGTCGGAGAGATGCAAGGGCCGACTGTGCTGATCTGCTCGGCGGCGTCGCGCTATGCGGTGCGTCAGATCGTCGAGACGGAACTTCCGCTGCTGGCGGTGATTTCTCACGGCGAGGTGCCGCCGCAAGTCAAAGTCGTTTCCCTCGGGCTGGTGCAGTGACGGGGAGGCGGAGGCACGGCAGAGCAGGTAGCCGGGCGGTGAACGGGCCGGCACGACAGAGACGGAAATGAAACTGCGAACCTATCACACCGGCTCGGTGGAGGCGGCCGCCCGGCTAGCCGCGATCGAACTGGGTGACGACGCGGTCTTTCTTGGATCCAGAAAGGCCGACGGGACCGAGGGCGTCTACGAGGTGACCTTCGCGCTGCCCAGAGGCTCTGAGCCAGACCAGGCCAAGCGCTCCGGGCGGGGCGGGGAACTCTCTCCTGGCCCTGGAAGGGCCGCGCGCTTGGACGAGCGGGCCATCGCCACTCCGGCCGAGGCGCATTCCTTGCAAGTGGAACGGGCTCATTGGAAACAGTTTCTGCCGCGGCCCCTGGACGACAAGCAATCCGGGGATGCGAATACGGCCGGCTTCACCGGCGGTGCCCCAGCCTCGCGCTCCCAGCCTCCGGCACTCCCTTGGGAGCCCAACAACTCGCCGGAAGCCTTCGGCCAGGCGGGCTCGGCGCGCGGACAGGACTCTTCCTCGTTCGAAAGCCCCAGCGCCGGGCGGAGCCCCTCTCCAGCCGAACATGCCGTCCCGCCGGCTCGGAGTCCGGGCGCTTCGGCCGGAACGGCAGCGGCGATGAAGACCGCGGCCGACCCGGCCGAAGCGGCCAGGCTCGAGCAGCAACTCGCGGCCTGGGAAGACCATCGACGGGAAAGAGATCTGCGCGAGTCGATGGACGCGCTGAGCCGCTCGATGGAGAGCCTAGCGCGGTCCCTGGAGGGGAGCGTGGCAGTACAGAGTCCGGCCCTTCCTCTGGCCCCCGACATCTCCGGCGATCCCGTCGCGGGGATGCTCCAGCGGGCTCTGAGGGCGAACGAAGTCGCCCCGCAATTAGCCGCCCAGATTGTCGGCGAGGCGGGAGCGGGGCCCGAGGGCCAGCAGAAGCCGGACGAGGTCTGGGAGGCCGCCGCCGGCCGTCTGGCGTCGCTCCTGGCGATCGACGATGAGCTGGGGCGGCCGGGAGAACGGCTCAAGGTGACTGCTTTGGTCGGTCCGCCGGGCGCGGGCAAAACCGCGGCGATTATCCAACTGGCTGTGGGCCAAGGGCTGGGCCGCGGCCGGCGCGTCGAATTACTGAGTCTGGGAGGCGACCGCATCGGCGGCGACGCCACGCTCGGCGCCCACGCCGAATTGCTCGGCATTCCGCTGACGACTCTTGAGGACGCCGGCCAGCTTGTGCCGGCACTGGATCGCATTGAGGCTTTGGCGCCCGGCGAGCGACCCGATCTGGTGCTGATTGACACACCGGGATACGACGACAACGACTGGGCCGCTGCAGGCAGCCTGGCCGCGGTCCTGCAAGCAAGGCGCCTCGCCGATGTTCATCTGGTACTGAGTCTGGCAAGCAAACCGGCCGATTTGCGGCGAGCGGTTGAGCGCTTTTCGATATTCGGGCCCGACAAGCTGCTATTCGCCCGCCTCGACGAGACCGCAACGTATGGTTCCATTCTCAACGAGGCGGCCCGAACCGGGCTTGCGGTCTCGTTTTTGAGCACCGGCCGGCGGATACCCGAAGATCTGACTCCGGCGACGCACGCCTATTTGGCGGAATTGCTCTTAAGAAAGTCCCTGCTCCTATAACGGCTGTCTATATATACGAAACTCTCAAAATCTGGCAAGACAAGCGACCGAGACCCGGAACGCGACCGGCTCATCCTCGACCACCTGCCGCAGGTCAAGCTGATCGCCTCGAGGATTCACGATAAAGTACCCGGCAGCGTCTGTTTGGACGACATGATCAGCGCCGGCGTTCTGGGCCTGATTGACGCGGTGGACCATTTCGACCGGTCGATGAACATCAAGCTCAAGACCTACGCGGAACACAAGATACGCGGGGCCATTCTCGACAGTCTGCGCAGCCTCGACTGGGCGCCGCGCAACAAGAGGCGCAAGTCGAAGCTGATTGAGCGGGCCATCAGTGAAGTCGAGAAAACCATGCAGCGCAGCGCGACCGAGGAAGAGGTGGCCGAGAACCTTGAAATTTCGCTCAAAGAGTACCGGCGGTGGCTCGTCGAGATCCGGGGCATCAATCTCGCGCTGCTCGAACAGCCCGGCGGAGCCGACGGCGAGGGAACCAATGTTCTGCGGTTTGCTTCCGGCGAGGAGGGCGAGTGGCCGTCGAACCTTATGGAACGCTCCGAGCTCAAGAATCTCGTGGCGACCACCATCGAGCGCCTGCCCGAGATGGAGCGCACGATTATTACGCTCTACTACCATCACGAAATGACGCTGCGGCAGATCGCTCAAATCGTTCACTTGCACGAAACACGCGTCTCGCAACTCAAATCCCAAGCCGTCATGCGTATGCGGGTGAGTCTGCGGGCCAAGTGGCCGACATAGGGCGGGACGTTTCCAGGAGGGCGAGGCGCGCTTGAGTTATGGATACGAAACTATCACAAGACGAAATCGACCGGCTATTTCAAGAACACGGGAGTCTGCCCGGCGGCGACGGCAGCCAATTCCCCACAGCGGTAACCTACGACTTCCGCCGGCCGGACCGCATCCCCAAGGAACAACTCCGCTCCATTCACTTGATGCACGACTTCCTGGCGCGCAACCTGGCCTCGTCGCTGGGGGCCTATTTGCGCGCCTACGTCACGGTCAGCCTGGTTTCGGTTGAGCAGCTTTCCTTCGGCGAGTTCCTGCAGTACTTACCCACGCCGACCTGCATCTCGAGCATCGGCATGCGTCCGATGGAAGCCAACTCCGTTCTGGAACTCAATCCTTCGCTCGTCTTCCCGATGCTTGATGTCTTGCTGGGAGGCACGGGAGCGTCCGATGTTGAGGACTCGAGAGAGATTACCGAGATCGAGCGCAGCATCGTCGTGGGCGTGATTCGCATCGTACTGCATGACTTGCGGGAAGCCTGGGCGCCGGTGGCCGAACTGAATTTCACCATTGAGGCAACCGAGACGCAACCCCAATTGATGCAGATTCTGTCGCCGAACGAAGTCATCGTCGCGATCGGGTTCGAGATCACGATGGGCGAGTCGCGGGGGATGATGAACTTCGGCATTCCCTCCATCTTGGTCAAGATGATGGGCCAGAAGTTCGAGCAGCAATGGTCGATCCGGCGGCGCAGCAGCACAAAGACCGGACGGGACCGCATGCTGTCGCTGGTACAGCGGGTGCCCGTGGGAATGGATTCCAGAATCGAGGGCGCCAAGCTTAGCGTCCAGAACCTGCTGGAACTCAAAAAAGGCGACGTTATCTCGCTGGACATCCCGGCCCGCCGGCCCGTGGAAGTCCAAGTCAGCAGCAAACCGAAATTTCTCGGTGAGATCGTCACGAGCGGAAATACGCGCGCAGTATTGATTCACGATTTCTTCCGCGCAGGAGAGTGAGACCCATCAGCGTGCCGAACCCCGACATCAATACGTGGCGAGCCGAGAGACTCTCGCATTGGCTCGTCAAGGCCTGGGGCGACCAGTTCACGGCCGTGCTTCGGTCACTGGATCTGACCGGGACGCCGGCGGATGTTTCCCTGCAACCTCGCGAGCCCGATCCGGAGTTGTGGAAGCAGTGGCGTGACCCGCTCTGGCGCCGCGTGCCAGCCGATCTAGCCGAAGGGGCCGAACTCTTCATTGGTTGCGCCGCCGACACCGCCCGCGGACTCGCCGCAGACTCGCCGAGCTCATTACCGGCGAAACGGATCTCGGCGAAGAAGCCACGCTTGAGACCTACGCCGAACTGCTCAACCAGACGGCGGCCGGCGTCGCCGCCGAGGTTGCCTCGCATCTGGGCGCGGCCGCGGCCATGGGGGCCTCGCAAAGCGCCGAGGAACCGGCGTTCACCGATCTCGGCGCCGAGTTCGGCTTCAAGCTCGGCGAGAGCACTCATCTGCTGGCGTTCGTGCCCAGCGAGCCGCTGCTGCAGTCGATTCTCTCGCCGCCCCCTGGCGAAACTCCAGACGCGGACGGCCCCGCCGGGCAAACAGAACAAGAATCCGGCTCCGAGGCCAGACCCGGCGAGCACGACCAGGCTCCGCTGGCGCTGAGCTCCACCGCTTCCTACAATCTCGCAATGCTGATGGAAGTGGAACTGGATCTCAGCGTGAGCTTTGGCAGAACACAGCTGCCGCTTGAAGACGTTCTGAAACTCGGGTCGGGATCGATTGTCGAACTGAACCGCCCGGCCAGCGATCCGGTCGACGTGCTCGTCAACAACAGCGTCGTCGCGCGGGGCGAGGTGGTCATCGTGGAAGGGAACTACGGCATCCGCATTACCGAAGTTGTTAGCCGCCGGGAACGCATTCGTTCCATTTTCTAGCTTACACAGGAGCGTGATTCATAACATGCCCATCACCACGGACGACGTTACGACGATTCTGCTGGTTGCGAATATTCAGGCGGGACTATTGCTGGTCGGCTACATGGCGTACCTCCGCTGGAAAGATCTGGCCTCACAGCTCGCGACCCTCCGCGCCAGCTCGGAGATCGCCGCGCGCGCCTGCGAAGTCCAGATCGACAGCCTGCAATCTCGCCTCGATCCGTCGCGCCCGGCTGGCGCGCCAGCCCGCTTCTCGCCTGGCCGGCCGGTCGGCCTGGCGCTGCAAATGGCAGCGGCGCGGTTAGCGGCGACCGGCCAGAATCCTACCTCGATTGCGCGCGCGCTCGACAGGAGACCGGCCGAGATCGACCTGCTGCTCAAGGCGGAACAGTACCGCGCACAGCGGCGAACCGGCCCCGCGAGTGAGCCTTCCACCGAAGGCGGGTAAGAACGGCGACTGCCTGGATCTACCGGCGCGGGCCCAAATGCCGCCGAGCCTGCCATCGAAAGGGAATTAGCCGCGTCCGGCCGAGGCTTGCAGAACCACCAGTTCGCTCTGGGCCGGAATCCGCCGGGACAGCGAAGACGCCTCATCGTAGTCATCGAACCATTGCGCGCCCGGATTGCGCTGGAAGATCATCGTCTTGCCCAGGTTCTTCGGATCCGCGGCTTGATGATATTTGAAGATGACTTCGTCTTGCGTAAGGCCGCACACCTCGATTTTCCCGGTTACGTGCGACATACAGAACCGCGCCCGCTTCGCCAGGCCGGAGGACCGGTTTTGCGCTTCTAGGAACAACTGGTAGCCTTTCTCAATCGGCATCGAATAGGCTTCGTTGCCCTGGGTCGGCCGGCATTGGAACACGTAGTAGGGAGGTATCCCCATCCAGGAAAGCTCGTTGAATAGTTTGAGCAGGGTTTCCACGTTGTCATTCACGCCCGCGATCAGCGGCGTTTGATTGACGATCACCGCTCCGCTGCGGTGCAGCAGATCCAGCCCCCGGCGGGCGACATCGGTCAGCTCCACCGGGTGATTGAAGTGGGCCATGATGTAGATGCGTCCGCTGGTGGTGCTGTATTTCTCGATCATCTCCCCCAGCGAAGGATCATTGAGGATGCGGTAGGGATTGAACGCCGGCATTTTCGTGCCGATTCGGATGATCTTGACATGATCGATGCGGCGCAACTCCGCAATGATCCTCTCAAGCTTCGGGGTCGACATGATCAGCGGGTCGCCGCCGGTAAGCAGCACGTTCGAGATCTCCGGATGCCGCCGGATGTAGGCGACGCCCTCGGTCACGTCGCGCACCACTTCATCGTTGTCGTCCATGAAGAGGCGCTTGCGAAAACAGAAACGGCAGTACGCTCCGCAGACATCGTTCACCAGCAATAGCGCCGTATCCCAGTACTTGTGTTCCAGCCCGGGAGCTTTGGTGTACAGATCCTCCCGGGAAGCATCGAGCTGGCCCCACTCGTTGAGTTCCTCTTCACCGGGGATCACCAGTTTTCGGATCGGATCCGCCGGGTCGCTCCAATCAATAAGCCCTTGGTAGTAGTCGTTCGTTCGGAAGACGAATTTCTCGCCCACCAGTCGAAGCCGCTCTCTTTCCCTCTCGCCCAACTGAGGAACCTGATCGATGTTCGTCCAGTATTTTGGTTTGTACAGAACGGTCTCCTCCTGGAAAAACTTGCGCGTCAAGCTCAAGCTTGTCGTAAATTCGCGATCTGAGAGCGATTGTCTCGCCAGGCACCTGCAAGACGGTGCAGGTATGTGCCGATTAAGATCTGTTTAGTTAAACATACGACCCTTTCAATGTCAAGACAGAGAGTTGTCCTTTGTCAATGCCCAATAGAAATGTCCCCCTCGGTAGCCCAGTAGAAATGTCCCCTGGTTGGTACAAGAGAATCGTCGTCGTCGGGGCTGTGGAAATGTGGTAATCGCGTCAGCGATTTCCAAGGGGCTGTGGGACGGGGGGGGGAACCTCTCGTTGCCCTCCTCTCCCTGCTCGCTCTCTCGAGAGGTTTTCCACGCTTTCCACAGCCCCGTCATTTCCACAGCCCTACGATTTTGCCGTTTTCCGTTTTCGCGGCAGCAGCGGCCGCCGCCAAGGATGGTCCACCGCCGGTTTGCGCGCTTGCCGCGCCCCTCGGTGCCGCGGTTCCCCGCGCCCCTTCGGTTGCGGTCTGTCGATCTCGTCGAATGCCACGGCGCGGCCCTCGAACCGTACCCGCAACTCACCGTCCCGGCTCTGCTGCATCCTCACCCGCGCGCCCGCTCCCAGACTTGGATTCCGCTTCGCTTTGAGCTGCAAGAAACGATTCTCGAAAACTGTAATCACCGAATTGCGCATTTCAATCGTGCTGAAAACAAACCAGTTCAACGAGCGAAAATCGGATCGCAGTCCCCCATTTTCGCATGAGCGCACTTGTGCCACGGGCTGTCTAGGCGTAGAGTTGCTCCACCGGAAAAATATGCAGCTTCTGACGGACATCGCGCCTTTCGCCTTCGCCCGCCCAGGCGTTGGGCCGAAACCACAACTGGTGATCGATGCAAACGTACCCATCGAAAAAATGAATGCTGGGGCGGGTGGCTTCCATAAATCCATTCGCCGGATTGCGGGGCGTCTGGCCCGGCCGGGTCGCCTCGCCCGCGCGCACGAAGTGCGCTGGCTCGGGGTCTACGACTCGGCGGATGTCCCTCATGCCGGGCGACAACTCGAGGGTCTTGAAATAAGCCCAGCTCTGGCCTGAGTCGCGTGATATCGCAGTCGACAAACGGCCGCGCCCGTAGCCGCTTCTCTGTTCCTGCGCGGTCGCCTGATTCCAAACGATCAGAAGATCACCGCTCGAAGGAATCCGCGCCAGCCGAACCGGCGCGTCGGCGCTGTTGAGATCGGTCGTTTCGACCATCGTCCAGGACTCGCCCTCGTCGGAGGAGTAGGCCCGCAAGACGCGCATGTTCGTTGACTGCGCGAGCATCAGCAATCGGCCGTCCTGTATTTCGGCCAGGCAGGCTTGCCCGCACGGCGCCGAGCCACCGTACCCCATGCCCTTCCAGTGGAACAGCGCCCCGCCATGGTCCCAGCTCTGGCCCTGGTCGTCGGAGTAGAGCATGTGCGTGGCGGAGTATTCCGGCAGCCAGGTCGAGCCGAGGCCTTTGCCCCGTCCCACATAATCGTGCGAAAACTTCGTGTACGCCGGCAGAATCAGACGTCCGTTCTGGAGCCGAGTCAGGCTGCCGTGCAAAGCGTAAAGATCGTCGCCCGGCAACGGCGTCATGCTGATTTCGTCGAGCCAACTGCGGCCCTCATCAATCGAGGTGCGGAAGATAATCTCCTGACGGCGGCGGTTGCCGACTTTGCGCCGGCGGCCATAGCAGATCACCAGATCGCCCGAGGGCAGGAATCGCAGGCCCAGCACATCGGAATCACTCCGAACCGGCAGCCCCTGATCGGGCTTCGAACTGGTGAGTAGCGGACGGGGCTGCGACCAGCGGCGGCCCCCGTCGTCGGAAACCGCGTACCGCACGCCCTGGCCCATGAGGACGAGCCGGCCGCCGGGCCGCCGGACCATGTCGCCTTGAAACGGAATGTCGCCTTGAAACGGAATCGTCAGGGCTTCCGCCGCCGCACTGGCCCTCGCGGCGCCGGGAACTCCAGACGCTCCTGCCGCCCAAACGCTGCTGTTGAGAAAATCCCGCCGGTTCATTGCAGATCCGATTCCATGCAGGCTGAAGGCCGCTCTTCATTCTGCGCCGCGGGCGTCAAAACCTCAAGCGGGAAGCCCGCGCGAAAACGCAGTCCCAAAAAGATTTCAGCTTGCCGCGACGCACGCAAGAACCTAAAATCCGGGTGGGTCCAGACGGCCTTTCACGCGGGCGACGCCAATGATCATCATTTCGAGATCCGAGCGCCCGTCGTTGTGGAACGACTCTTCATCGTTCAACCGCATCGGAATGGCGTCGCCTTTCTTGATGGCGGCGCTCTCGCCGTTTACGCGCACGGTTCCCGAACCGTGCATCACGAAATAGACCTCCTCGACCTCTTGATGCTTCCGCTTGCCGGTCGAAGAACCTGGCGGCAGGAGCAAATGATCGACATAGGCCCAATTCGTGGTGAAAACTTCCGGCTGAAGAGCGCGGCGGTAGCGGACGGTTCCCGTGCCCTGGTAGTAGCCCTCGACCGGTTTGAGCAGCGAACGGTCCAGACGCATGGTGACGAATACCGGAATCTTGTCCTTGGGCGCTCCCACGCGATCATCGTTCGTGTCGAAATTGTCGTACTTCCCCTTGACGGTGCTGACCGCGATATTGATCCAGTCCACGGTCTTGTCCGACGAATTGTAGATGGCATGGGCCTGTCCCATCTTGCAGGGCGCGCCGGCCGGTCCCTTCACCGCCGAGGTGCGGCCATTGATCGTGAACTCGGCTTCGTTGTCGAAGATCACATACATCTCTTCGATCTTGTGGTGAAAATGATTGCCGATGCCGCCTCCCGGAGGGATCTCGCCCCGGTGCAGAAAGAGGAAGTTGGTGCTCAGATCGTACGAATCCAGCAGGCCCTGATAGTGCAGCGCCCCGGCGCCGCCGTGGACGGCCTGAATCTTGCGGTACTTCGACGGCTCGGTGTGCGCGATACGCTCGGCCAGCGGTTCGCGGGCAAGCGAGGGAACCGCCAGCAGAATGAAAAGAATAAGAATCGTCATGGCACAGTCTCCTTCCAGCAGCGGGCACGCCGCTCTCGCCGCGCTCTGGCGGCAAACATTCTGGCACACCGCGCGGGGGCCGATCGCCAACAGTATCACGGGGCGAGATAACCAAGCAACCGCCGGCGCTGGATTAACCCGAACGGGGCGGGGTGAGCCAGTACCGCGAACACGAGCACGCCAAGAAATTCCCTGGCTTGTCGGGTTCGATCTGTGCGAACCTTACCAGGAAGGTGTCAAAAAATCGGGACTGTCACAAGCGCGGGCGAAACGCACTCTGATTCGCAAGGACCTGGGCAATGCGCGGTTGACTGTCCCAGCATTTTTTCATATCTTCCAGTAGCCAATGGACGCACGGATTTATTCTGATGTCACCGACCTGATCGGCGGCACCCGCATGATGCGGCTCGACGAGCTTTCACCGCCCGGCGGGGCGACGATCCTCGGCAAGCTCGAGTCACTCAATCCCAGCGGCAGCGTCAAAGACCGCATTGCTGGGAGCATGATTCGCGACGCGGAAGCCTCCGGCCGGCTCAAGCCCGGCATGACCGTCGTCGAAGCGACCAGCGGCAATACCGGGATCGGCCTGGCCATGCTCTGCGCGAAATCCGGTTACCAGCTCATTCTCACCATGCCCGAGACGATGAGCTTCGAGCGCCGGGCGCTGGTGAAACGTTACGGCGCGCAAGTTTTTCTGACTCCAGGGGACGAAGATCTCGCCGGCTCGGTCAAGAAAGCCCGCCAGATCGCGGAGCAAAATTCCGGCTGCATTGAGCTAAGACAGTTCGACAATCCGGCCAACCCGCAAATCCACCGCGAGACCACCGGACCCGAAATCCTTGCGGCTACCGGAGGGGACCTGGCCGCCTTCGTGGCCGGCGTCGGAACCGGCGGAACCATCACCGGCGCGGGCGAGGTGCTGCTAGCGGCCGTGCCCGGTCTGAAGATCGTGGCCGTGGAACCGGCCGCCTCCGCCGTACTGAGCGGCAAGCCGGCTGCTCGTCATGCGATCGAGGGGATCGGCGCCGGATTCGTGCCCTCGATTCTCAACCGCGACATCATCGACGAAGTCATTACCGTGGAAGACCGGGAAGCCTTCGAAATGACCGAACAGCTCGCGAGCAAGGAATCTCTTCTGCTGGGCATTTCTTCCGGCGCCAATGTGGCGGCTGCTCGGCAGGTCGCCGAACGCCTCGCCCCCGGACAGTTTGTCGTAACGATGCTCTGTGACACTGGGACGAGATACTTCAGCGTCGAGGAGTATTTCCATCGCGATGACACCTATCCCACCGGGAGTTTACTGTAACGCAGGGGCGCCGGAACATTGAATCTGAGCCGCAAAGAACAGGCGTTTGAACAGCGCTTCCGGAAGAAACTGGGCGTCCCCGACCCATCCAGCCCGCTGGCCGGCATCGGCGTCTGCGTGGCGCTCACCTCTCTGGCGGTGTACCTTCACGCCCTCCCCTTCGCACCATTTACCATGAACGGGACGCATCCGCTCAGCGCGGTCCTTCTCGCCTTGATCCTGGGATTGGCTCTCCGCAATACGGTTCCTGCGACGGCCAGGCTGAAGACCGGCGTCGATGTCGTCATCAGGAGACTCCTGCCCGCGGCAATCGTCCTGCTGGGCGCGCGCCTCGATTTCTATGACCTTCTCGCAGTGGGCGCGCGGGTCCTCTCCGGCGCGGTGGTCCTCATCGCCCTGATCATTCTTGTGGCCCGCTACGCGTCTCGCTTCTTCGATGTAGAACCCAAACTCGGGCTGCTTCTGGGAGTCGGCACGGCGGTCTGCGGCACTTCGGCGATCGTGGCGACGGCCCCGGTCGTGGAATCGAAAGAGAAGGACATCGCCATTTCCATCGCGACGGTCAACCTGCTTGGCGCGCTGGCGATGGCTCTCTTCCCATTCGTGGGGGCGCTGCTGGCCCTGCCGCCCCAGGTCTATGGAGAATGGTGCGGGCTGGCGATTCACGCGACCCCGCAGGTGATTGCCGCCGGCTTCGCCCATCACTTCGATGGTAAGACGGCGGGCGAAATCGCGATGATCGTCAAGCTGACACGCATCTCGCTGCTGGGCCCGGTGGTCTTTGTCATCGGACTGCTCTATGCCCGCCATCGCAGGAAGCAGGCGGTCTTCGTGGCGCCGACGGTCCGCTATGCGAGGCTCGTACCCGCGTTCATCCTCTTTTTCATCGGCATGGCGCTTCTCAGGACGATGGGCTTCTTCCCGCAGGTCACTCTTCATATGACCGACCGCTTTATCTTCGGGGCGGGCGAGCGCGTCTTCGATCTGGCGGCGATTCTCGGTCAGGCGGGCCAGTGGATCATCACGGCCGCCATTGCCGGCGTCGGCTTGATGACCGAATTCCGCGTACTCAAAACCGCCGGGCGGCCATTCCTTATGGGCCTCTTTTTAACGGCGGTGCTCGCCTTGCTGGGCATTCTCTACGCCCTCTGGCGGTGATTCCACTTGCCCGCTGGGAAGCCCCGGGAAGAGCTTTGTCGTCTGGAAGCGAGTTTGCGGCGAGGCTTTCCGTCCATTCGGAAAATTAGAAAACATGCTCGATCTCAAAACCCGACAGCGCGCCGTAGCTTCGCACCGAACCCGTGGTGAGCCAGCCACCGATAGTGTAGGAACCGGCGGGAAGGGGCTGACCGGTCTTGTCCGAGAGCGGGATCTCCACCGAGAAGACCTGCTTGCCCGGGCTGAGGTCGATCGTGCCCACGGCTTGCGTGAAGAACCTGCCATCGGACCAGCGGTAAACCACCGTGTCTTCCGGGTTGCGGATTTCGAAATCGAACCGCTGGCCGGAAGGAAACGTCAGTGACAATTCGAAATCGGTCGTGTTTTCAATGATGAGTTCGGCGCGCAAGCGGGGAACCGAGCGGCTGGGATCGGTCGGAGGCATCAAGTTCGCGACATAGAGGGGACGATCCAGAGCCAGCGTCACTGACACGCGGCTGCCTTGAATCGTCGTCGTGCCGAGGGTGGCTTCCAAGAGAACCATCTCTCTGGGCCCCGCGATCGTCGTGATGACTCTGCGCAGCAGACCCACTTTGGGCGGCGAAATTTTCTTCTTGAAAACCCGCGTCGGCGCACTCGGTCGGCCCGTAGGTGACGACGAGAGCGCCGGAAAAATCTCCGGCCGGAGTCTGAATGTCCGCCGAACGAGACGAGATGGTCGCCTGCCCCAGACAGCCCACGGGAAGTTGCGGTTCCCAGGTCATGCCCAGCGGCGCGCCAAAATCATACCAGAGCAACTCGGCGCCGGTTTCGGGACGAAACTCGACCAGCTGACCGCGATCATTCGTCCGGACCCAGGCAGGCTCGGGCGTATAACCCTCCAGTGAATAGTACGCGAGACCACCCATCTCTCTTTGGCCGGTCACTCTCACGGTGGCCGAGCCCTGAGCGGCGGCTCCGCGCCACTGGTAGGTCCAGGAATTGCCAACTTCGAGCGGGAAATAGTTAGCAGTGGTCCCGCTGGCGGCCACGCGGCCGCGAAGGGAGATCTGTGCCGTCGCGAGACCGGCCGTCAGAGAAAACAGCAACAGGGTTAGAAGTATCTGGCAGGCAGGCACAACGGTATCACGTCCTCAAATGATTCTCGAAAGGATAGAATCGCTCGAAACTCTGTAGGTGTTACGGCCAGGAGGGCGTTAGTGTTTCCCGATCTCGTAGAGATAGATGGTATGCACCCGCGCATGGCCGTGGATCTTCTCTGTCCGCACGGGTTTCCATCCAACAATGGCGAAGTCGTGAGAAACGACCCGCGCTCCAGGCTGAAGGCTCCGTTCGAGATTCGGCTTCAACAGTTTGTTGGACGAAGTAAGCAGGTAAAGGGTTACCACTGTCGCGGAACTCAGATCCGTGGTGAGCGCATCTTCGTTCAAGATCCGCACGCGGCGCGTGAGTTTGAGATCGCGAATGCGAGCTTCGGTCTTTTTTACGAGTTCTGGATCGATCTCGATGCCAACCGCCCGTGCCCCGAACTCCTGGGCGGCGGTGATGACGATGCGGCCGTCTCCCGAACCGAGATCATAGATCGTGTCGCTGGCGGTGAGTTCGGCCAGTTCGAGCATGCGGTCGACCACCCGGGGAGGCGAGGGCACATAGGGCGCGAGCCGCTGGACCTGGACACCGCCAATCGACTGTGCCCGCGCCAGAGGGGCCAGAGCGAGCAGCAAGGCCGCCGCCACGAACAACGCCAGATAGCGGCTAGTGTGTTCCTGCATTGCGCTTCCCCCTGGATCTTGGCGGCCACGCCCGGCACACCGCGTTCGCCTCGATCCTTCAAAACTTCCAGTCATACGAAGGCGCATCCCCTGAACCCGGGGGTCCACCCTTATGTTGACCTGTCCTGATATAACTGTCCCCAATGTAACATGGCGCGCAATGCACCGCATGATCGACTGTAAGGTTTCGTCCCAAGAGGGGATACTGGATTGCCGGATCGAGAAACTCTCCGCCAGAAGCGTCAGCCAGCGAATGGGCCGGTGATCTCGAAGGTGACACCGTCTTCAGACTTGCCGCTGGAACCGCGCTGGGAGCTGAAATAGAGGCGCGTTCCCGACGGGTCGAAGGCCGGGCCGGCAATCTCGGACCCGTCGTGGCCGATGACTTGCAAGACAGGCGCCGGGTTGCCGTCGGGCGCCAGAGCCATTAGCTGATTATTGCCGCCATCCTCGGCAACGACGACGTCCCCTTGGGCCGAGACCATCACGTTGTCGACTCCCTCGAGCTCGGAGCCGCCGGGAGCTGCCACATCGTAGACGATAGCCATGAAGTCATGTTCAGTGTCGAGCGCCCACACGCGGTTGTCGAGTTTGGTCGTGAAAAAGACGACGCCGTCGTGGAACCACGCTCCTTCGCCGCCTTTGAAAATCGTCGCCCTGGGAACCTGCACGCGAGTGGGCTGACGCGCCGCGCTGGGATCGGCAACCCGATGCCAGCGGACCGGGCCTTGCTCGCCCATGGTGACCTCGGCCGCCTCTAGGGCGCCAGAGGAGAGATCCGCGTGCCCCTCTCCGCTCATCCGGTCGGGCGTGAAGCGGTAGAAGAGTCCGTCACCGCGATCCTCGGTGAGATAGAGCTGCTGGCGTGCCGGGTCGACGACGACGGCTTCGTGCTTGAACACGCCCAGCGCCGGCCAGACGACGGCGGGTTCTTTCCCGTGCGGGTCGCACTCCCATACGCGGCCCAAATCAAACTCTTCGCACGAGAGCCAGCTTCCCCAGGGTGTGCTGCCGCCCGAGCAGTTCAGCGTCGTATGTTCCAAGGTCGGATAGGCATTCACCACCGTCGCACCGGCGTCAAAACGGAGCGCTCCGACACCGCCGCGTCCGCCGCCGACCTCGCAATTCGAAACATAGATCCAGCCGCCGTCCTCGGCCGGATAAACGGCCGCGCCGTCGGGGGCGGCGTGCCAGCGGTAACCGCATCCGGCAATGGGTTCTTGACTCGACCGCGCGACAATGCGCGAAGTAAATCCGGTGGGAAGAGCTACACCGTTTTCGTCCGCTTCGCGCAGCGGACCTAGCGAACACAGCCGGCGGCCCAGCTTTCGCTTGAGGCCGGAAATCATGCCGCCGGTGGCCGGAGGAGTCGACTCGCGGCAGCTCGAAACCAATGCGCCGGTGACGAGAACACCCATGCCGGCCAAGCCGTGCCGGAGGAACTCGCGTCTGCCTTTCGTAATGGAACCTGTGGACAAAGAATGGGGTTTTCTGGGCATTGCGGCGTGTTTCTTACTTCTTATATCGTCAGGGAGAGGGGGGGCGGAGAGAGTTCAGCCATCATTCATCGAGCCGTGACCAATCGTAGCAATCCTGGAGCCTTCCTTCATTGGAGGTCCCTGCCGGTCAAGAAAATCCGCGGTTCCGGCGAGCCCGGCGAACTGCGGTGTCCCAGATCGTGCGCGGCAAATTCAGCCCTGATACAGCTTCCTCTCTCCGACATACTCGGCCACGGCCGAAGGCAGCCACTGATCGGCCGGTTGGCCCGAGCGAAGGCTGTCGCGAACGCGGGTGGAGGAGATCGGAACATCGACCGAGGTCAGCAGATGCATCCTTGCCGCCGGCGGCGGTTCGACCGGCCGGCCAGTTTCGCCGGGCCGGCTGACGACGATGAAGTCGGCCAGTTTCAGCATCTCTTCCCAGCGATGCCAAGACTCGATCTCGGCAAAGGCGTCGCAGCCGATCACAAAGTACAAGCGATCTCCGCTCCCCAGCGAGCGAGTGACCTCTTCTAGCGTGTCGATCGAGTAGTTCGGCTCATTGCCGGGCCGGGGCGCCTCGGCCCGCGAGGCGCGGAAGCGCCCGTCGAGCAGACACGCGAGCTCGACCATCCGGTAGCGGTCTTCGTAGTTCGCTTGAGGACGGGCTGGGCGGTGAGGGGGATTGCCGGCCGGGACGAACATCACACGCTCCAGACCGAAAGTGTCCGCCGCCGCGCGGGCGACTTCGACATGACCAAGATGAACGGGATCGAACGTCCCGCCGTAAAGCGCAAGTCTCACGTCACCGCTTCCAGACTCTGCTGCAATTCTCTCACGCGCGCGCCCAAGAAGTGGACCAGCTCTTCGATTCCGGTCCCCGAGACAGATGAAATGGTGAAAAAAGGCAGATCCTTCTCGGCGCAGAAAGACTGCAAGTGCTCAAGACGCTCCGAGCCTGGCGACGTATCCATCTTCGTGGCGGCGACGGCCATGGGCTTACGGGCCAAGGCCCCCGAAAAGCTCTCGAGTTCCTTCTGGATGACACGAAAATCCTCCACCGGGTCGCGTTCGGTCGATTCGCTGACATCGACCAGATGCAGCAGCATGCGAGTGCGCTCGATGTGGCGAAGAAACCGCAAGCCGAGGCCATGTCCCTGGTGGGCGCCTTCAATAATACCCGGCATGTCGGCGATCACGAAGCTCTGGAAATCTCCCGCCAGCACAATGCCCAAGTGCGGTTCCAGCGTGGTGAAGGGATAGCTGGCGATCTTTGGATGCGCCGCCGAGACGCGCGAGATCAAGGTAGATTTGCCCGCGTTGGGGAAGCCGAGCAAGCCGACATCGGCAAGCAGTTTCAGCTCCAGACGCAACACGCGTTCTTCACCCGGCGCTCCGGGCTCGAAGCGCCGTGGCGCCTGATTCGTGGAGCTGGCGAAACGGGCGTTGCCGCGCCCTCCGCGGCCGCCTCGCGCGGCGATGAACTTCTGATCATGGCTTACGAAATCAAAGACCTTCTCGCCGGTATCGTCGTGCCAAACCTCGGTGCCGAGCGGAACTTCAAGAATGAGGTCCGCGCCACTTTTGCCCGAGCAGTTGCTGCCTTCGCCGTGCCGGCCGCGCTGTGCTTTCTGCTCCGGTTTGTAGCGGAAGTGAATCAGAGTGTTGCGCTGTTTCGAGGCATCGAGAATGACGTGACCGCCGCGGCCGCCGTCGCCGCCACTGGGCCCGCCCCGGGGGACGAACTTCTCCCTCCGGAAGGCGACGCAACCATCGCCGCCACCGCCGGCCTGAATCTTGATCTTCGCTTCGTCAACAAACAAAGTGACCCCGCGGCGCCCGCGGATGGGCAAAGCCCTGCCAGCGGGACGGGACGCGCAGTTTCGACCGATCAGTGATTTCGCCGGGCCGGGAACCGGTTCGAGCCGGGGACCTGCGCGGGCCGGGAGGAAAACACGCGACTCTCGCGGCCGAACTAGGCCGGCGTCCGAACGTGGATAAAACGCCCCTTGCGCCCGCGGTCGACGAAATCGACGATGCCGCTCACCTTGGCGTAGAGGGTGTCGTCCTTGCCGCGGCCGACATTGTCGCCTGGAAAAAAACGGGTGCCGCGCTGACGGACCAGAATCGAGCCGCCGGTAACGGTCTCTCCCGCGAACCGCTTCACGCCCAGCCGCTTAGCTTGCGAGTCGCGGCCGTTTCTGGAACTTCCAAGTCCTTTCTTGTGGGCCATATCCTATGCTCCGTTCCGGTTACACCACAATCTGGTCGATCTTGACTTGGGTAAAGTCCTGCCGATGGCCCTGCTTGCGGCGGTAATGTTTGCGGCGCTTAAACTTGTAGACGATGATCTTGGCGCCGCGACCGTGTGCGGCGATCGTGGCAGTCACTCTGGCGGACTTCACATCCGGGCCCGAAAGCATGGCTCCGTCGTCCCGCGAGACAGCTAGCACGTTGGTGAACTCGACGGCCGAGCCGACCTCCCCATCGAGTCTCTCAATCGTGATTTCTTTGCCGGGCGAGGCCGGGTACTGCTTCCCGCCCGTTTCAATAATGGCGTACATGAGTGATCCTGTCTCTATGGGGTCTTGCAGCCGCGCCGTCTCCGGCGATGCCATCACGGTGAGCGCCCGAGCGCCCCTGCAACCAATATATCAGGAACTCGCGCCCGAGGGCCACCACCGCAAGGAGGGTATGCGAACCAGAGGCGGTAATTATTAGCGCCTTCGGACCTGATCTTCGGTGGGGAAATCGCTGGGGACGCCTTGCGTTACCTTGCCGCTCGCGGCCCATTCCGTGCCCCGTTGCAGCGTCGTGAAGAACCCGGCGCAACCCATGGCGATTTCATCGTGCCCCAGCGTGGTGTGGAAGACGCGGCCGTTGCCGTACCCGATCGTCATCAGAACAGGCTCGTGCTCTCCGGTTCCGCCCGTTGCCGGGTCCGAGTAAGCGGTCGCCAGCACGGTCATCTTCTCAACCGGTCCGCGCAGGCTGTCATACAGCTCATCCTCGGCGTGCATCCATTTTTCCGGCAGACCCGCCGTGATGGGATGCGTCCGCTCGCGCACGATCACTTGGAAGGCGTGCTTCTGGCCGTGATGGCCGGCGCGTCCCGGCGAGGCATCCCAGACGATCCTGCCGCCTCGGTAGCGCACCTTGGGTCCCCATCTTGCATCGCGGCTCCCCCAGCCTCCGACCCCGATCATCCGATTGTAGGCGTCCCATTTCGGAAAGGCGTTGTCGGCGGCGTGAACCGAGACAAAACCGCCGCCCTCGCTGACATACTCCTCAAACGCGGCCTTGGCCGCCGCCCCCCAGGGCTCGCCGTTGTAGTTCGACACCACCACGTCGTAGTCGCTGAACTTGGGCAAGAAACCGCTCAAGTCCGCGCCTTGCTCCGGCGAAGTCGCTACATCCACCGTGAATCGCCCGCAACTCGCAAGCGCCCGGCGAATCAGCGGCGTCGTCTTCCGCCAGGCGTGATTATTCTGGCCGTCAACGATCAGAACCTTGTACTTCGTAGCGCCCGGTAAAGGCGCCCAAGCAGCCATTGCCAGCAGCAGGAACAACGATCGAAGTCTCATGGCCAACACCGGCTCCCCCCATCACCGTCAAGGGACGATGACAATCTTGCCAAAATGTTCCTTCTTCTCCAGTCTTTCATGCGCCGCCCGCAGCTCGGAGAGCGGGAAGACCTTGTCCATCACGGGTTGGAGCAAGCCGCGCTCGAAAAACTTCAACACCTCATGCAATTCGCCCAGCGTGCCCATGAACGATCCAAGCAGCGAGACTTGGCGGAAAAACAGATGGTTGAGGTTCAGACCGACATCCGCTCCGGTCGTCGCCCCGCAGGTCACTAAACGTCCATGATGGGCGAGGCAGGCGACCGAGTGTTTCCAGGTCGCCTCGCCGACATGTTCCAGCACGACATCCACGCCCCGTTTTCCGGTCAGGCGGCGAACCTCGGCCCGAATATCCTGCTCATAGTGGTCGATGACTTCATCCGCCCCGAGCTCACGCGCCTTGGCGAGCTTGGCTTCGCCGCCGGCCGTCGCGATCACCCGGCAATGGAACAGCTTGGCGATCTGCACCGCCGCGATGCCCACTCCGCTGCTGGCTCCGATAATCAGCACGTCCTCGCACATTTTGAGCTTGGCGAGACCGGTTAGCATGTGCCAGGCGGTGAGAAACACCAGCGGAATCGACGCCGCTTCTTCGTCCGTCAGGTCTCCGGGAATCGGCAACGCGTTGGCTTCGGGCACGCTCACGTACTCCGCGTTCAGACCGGGATAGTGGTAGCCGAACAACCCGTAGTCGGCAGCGAAATTATCTTGCCCCGAGGCGGTCCATTGCGAAGGACTTTTCGTCCTGCCCGGAGCCACCAGCACCCGGTCGCCCACCTTCACCGTGCCACAGAGCGCACCGGTCTCGACGACTTCTCCGGCGGCGTCGCTGCCCAGGATATGCGGCATGTCGAGCTTCAAGCCCGGCAGCCCACCGCGAATCCACAGGTCCAGATGGTTCAGAGAACAAGCGCCCACTTTGATGAGCACTTCATTGGCGCGCGGGGCGGGCTCGGGCGCGTCTTCGTAGCGAAGAACCTGCGGTCCTCCGTGTTCGTGAATCCTGACAGCTTTCATGAGACTCTGCTTCCTTCCGCCGAACCGATGGCACGCCGGTTCAATCCGCGCCGAATCAGCCGCGACGCACTCGTATTATAATGATGACGTTCTCAAGCCGCACGCTACAGAGAGTCCCAAGCCAGACCGGTCATGAGCCAGCGATCATGAGTCAGCCATCGAGCGATGTATTCGAGGAACTGGTCCGCCTGCGCCGCGACGGACAGAAGGCCGCGCTAGCCACCATCGTCCAAGTGGCCGGCTCGATTCCCAGTTTTCAAAGCGCCAAGCTGCTGGTCCGCGAAGACGGCACCATGGTGGGCACCATTGGCGGAGGCTGCACCGAGGCCGAGGTTTGGACCGCGTCGCGCGAGGTGATCGAGTCCGAGCGGCCGCGCATGCTCACCTTCAATTTGGGCCAGGAAGCCGCCTACGACAACGGCCTCATTTGCGGCGGTACACTGAACGTTTACGTGGAGCCCATCTTGCCCCTTCCAGCATGTTGCATCTTCGGCGCCGGCCACATATCGAAGAGCCTCTCGAAGGTCGCCACCCTCTCCGGTTTGCGCACGATGATCATTGATGATCGCGACACCTTCGCCAACAGCGAGCGGTTTCCCGAGGCAGCCGAGATTTACGCCGGCGAGTACGAAGATGTCTTCCCGCGGTTGAACGTAAACCCTTCGACCTACGTGATCATCGTGACCCGCGGCCACCGCGACGACATGAGGGTTCTGCGCTGGGCCGCCGCGACCTCGGCACGCTACATCGGCATGATCGGCAGCAAGCGAAAAACACTCGAAGTGATCAAGCAGTTGCACAAAGAGGGCATCCCGCTCGAGAGTTTTGCGAAGCTTAGGGCGCCGATGGGATTGGACGTAGGAGCCATCAGCCCCGAGGAAATCGCCGTATCGGTCGTAGCCGAGATGATTCATCTGCGCCGAAATCCAGACGCCGGTTGGAGCCCGCAATCCATGTCGATCTTCAAAGAGGGCATACCGAAAGCGCTCGAAGTCTATTCCGCCAAGCTCGCGAATGAAAATTCCCCGGGCAGCCCGGAGTCCGGCCCCGCCTCCGATAGCGCCCCCGATACCACCCCCGAGGGCGAAGGCGGCTCGGTGGAAGTGGAAGCCTCCGCCTCGTAACGGGGGCACCGTGCCCGGCTCTGCTGTGCCCGACTCTGCTGTGAAGGCCTCTGCCGATAGCGCCCCAGCCCGCAAGCCCGCCGGCATCATTCTGGCCGCCGGAACTTCGAGCCGCATGGGCCGCGACAAGGCGCTGCTCCCATTCCGCGCTTCCACCTTTCTCAATCACCTGATCGCGCTGCTTTCGTCCAAGACCGATCCGCTGATCGTCGTGCTGGGCCACAACGCCGGCACGATCCGGAAAACCCTTCCCGCAGGGACGAGAATCGTTGTCAACCCATGCTACGAACTCGGCATGCTCTCCTCGCTGCAGGCCGGCCTGCGGGCCTTGCCCGTCGAAGCCCGCTCCGCCCTCTTTACGCTGGTCGATCACCCCGCGGTGCGCGGCGAGACCATCGACTCGCTGATCGCGGCGTTTCACCGATCCGAACAACCGCTCGTCATTCCATGCTACGAGGGCCGTCGCGGCCATCCCGCCATTCTCTCGCGAGAGATTCTTGATGCCATCCTCGATCTCTCCCCTAGCGCCTCCCCGAAGGACGTGATTCGCTCGCACCGCCACCATACGCTCTTCCTCGATACCGCCGACCCGGGCGTTCTCAGCGACATCGACCTGCCAGCCGATTACCAGGCGCTCCTTGCCGCCGACCGATCCCTTCCGTAGATCTCTCGCCCTCTAGATCGTTTGTCGGCCTTTGCACCCCGGTCTTCGCATCAATGTTAAATCCCGGTTAAACACGTTTTACCTTCATTTAACCGCCGCCGAACAACCAAAACCGTAACGAAATCGTCTCATACACCAGAAGGTACTTCGTAAGGAGACACATTCAAAAATGGAAACCCTGATTCTGGTTCTCTTCGCGCTTGCTCTGTTGAACCTCGGCGGAGGGCTTTGGTCTCTCAGCCTCGATCTCGAAATGGCTCAGCGGAGGCGGGAGCACGAACGTGGCTGACTTCTCTGGCCGCGGCTTGCCGGCCGAGTGAGAAGAAACCCCACAGGCTCGCGCCGCGTCCACAACAGTAAGAGGCCGCGAAGCGGAACCTCACGACGGGAAGGAGAGAAACTCATGTTTAAGACTTCAGTGCAAGAACATCATGGCGGAATTCCCTGGGGAGTGATCTCCGGTTTCTTCACCTTTGCCGCGCTTCTGGCGGCTGGCTATACCCTCGTCACACCGGGTATGTAGTATTGGGGGCAAGAGCGCCCCGCCGGGCGCAGCAGGAGGCTCGATCGATGAAACGTTGCAGCTCGTTGCTAGTTCTCTCGCTGGCGCTGAACCTGTCTCCGCTGGGCCTCGCCCAGGTGGAGAACAAGGTGGAAAAGCGGGACCCGAAGAATCCCAAAGAGGACGTCGACGCGATCGGTGACCGCAAGGTCGGCAAGGGCGTGAATTTCTATTCCCTCGAGAAGGAGATCGCCCTTGGCCGCAAACTGGCCCAAGACGTCGAAAGGCACTCGAAGATCGTCGATGATCCGGTCATCTCCGAGTACGTCAACCGCATCGGGCAGAACCTCGTGCGTAACTCCGACGCCAAGATGCCTTTCATCATCAAGGTCATCGACAACGATGAGGTGAACGCCTTCGCGCTGCCGGGAGGGTTTTTCTTCGTCAACACCGGCATCATCGAACTGGCCGACAACGAAGCCGAGCTCGCCGGCGTCATGGCCCACGAGATCGCGCACGTGGCCGCCCGCCACGGCACGCGCCAGGCGACGCGCGGCCAGATCACCAGCCTCGCCACCATCCCGCTGATCTTCCTCGACGGTTGGGGCGGTTTCGGAATTCGCCAGGCGGCAAACTTCGCCATTCCCGTCACCTTCCTGAAATTCTCACGCGGTTTCGAGCGGGAAGCGGACTTTCTTGGCGTTCAGTACTTTTACAAAACGGGCTACGACCCGCAAGCGATGGTCCAGTTCTTCGAACGCCTGCAGGGGAAGCAGAAAAAGAAACCCAAAGGCGGCATCGCAAAAATCTTCCGCTCCCATCCTCTGACCAAGGACCGCATCAAGAGAATACAGACCGCGATCAACGAATTGCTGCCCGACCGGCCCGAATACACCCTCAGCACGAGTGAATTCGACGAGGTCAAGGCACTGCTCGCGCGCCAGCACCGTCCCAACAAGCGGGAAGCAAACGACCCCAACCGGCCCACTCTGCGCCGCCGGGCGCCTAGCGGCACGATCGATCCCACCGAAGATCCAAAAGGCAAAGAAGGCAACGACGGCGACGAGCGTCCGACCCTCAAGCGCCGCTCGCTCACCACGCTCAGCCAGACACGGCCCCAGCAGCTCGCGGCCAGCATGCCGTAAGTATCCGGCTAGCTGTCCCGTTCAAGCCTCGAAGGGCCACAGCCGCTCGATCGTCTTGCTCAAGATCCACTGCTTGTCGTCGTCGTTGAAGAAATCCATTTCATCCCGAACCAGTTCGAGCGTCTTGACGTATTCGATCTTGGGCTTCGAGACGGGCCAGTCGGTGCCCCACATCGTGCGCTGGGGTCCGAACGCATCGTAGACCTTCTTCACCTGATCCCATGTGTCGCGGTAGGGATACGCCTCGCTCGAGATGCTCCAGGTGTGCGAAATCTTGCAGTAGACGCGCGGAAACTTCGCCAGCATTAGCAGCTTATCGAGTTCCTCGCTCGGGTCGGCCGGACGGCAGTCGGCCATGTGGTCAATGACCACATTGAGGTCCGGGTACTTCTCGATATACTTCCGCGCATCGGGCAGCCGCGACGTCTTGGTCAGCAGCAGCATAGGAACCTTGAGTTGCTCGGCCCGGCTCCAGATCGGGTCCATCAGTTCATCATTGGTGATCCAGTCGCCAGCCGCGCTCGCCGACGGACTCAGCCGCACGCCCTTGAAACCCCATTCCTCGGTCCATTTCGAAAGCTCGTCCGCCGCGTCGGCCGCCTCCGGGTTTACGCGGCAGACCCCTTGAAACTTCTTGGGATATTTCTTGACTACATCGCCGACATAGCGGCAATCCCAGCGATAGTGCATCGGGTGCACGATCACCGTATTCGACACCCCGTGGGTTTCCATCAGCGCCAGCAGTGTCTCCGCGGTGGCGTCTTCTTTCGGCGGGTTCTTGTTCTCCTCCGGCCAGGGATACTTCGGATCATTCACCCAGACATGCACATGCGGATCGACGATCTTCAGCGACGGCTCGGATGCGGCTTCCTCCGGAGCGGGCGCTTCGGACTGGCAGCCAGCCGCCAAAGCGGCCGCCCCAGCGATTCCCTTCACAAGATCACGGCGACTCAGGGCGGGGTTCATAGCCAAAGATTATAGAACACTCTCCCTCGGAATGGGGCCGTCCCCCGCTCCATCCTTGCTTTCCCTGGCTCGGGCCGTCAGAAAATTCCGAAACGTTTCTTCTTTTGCGGCGCGGGCCGGCGCCGTTTCAGAGCATCCTGAATCGCGTTGTACGCCAGCGGTGCCATGATGCGGTAACCCTCGGTATTGGGGTGTAACCCGTCGTCGGCGAGGTCGGCTCGCAGAAAACCGGCCGAGTCCGCCGTCGCGGAGAAGTAGTCGAGATAGACAAAGCCCCGGCGGCGGCACATGGCGCCGATCCACTGATTGAGTTCCAAGATGCGGAACGGCGGACGGCCGGGCGTTCTCTCGAAGTTGGGATTTGCCTCCTTGTGATGGTCGCTTACCGGCAGAATCGATGAGAACACCGGACGGATCCGGTGAGCGACGGCCAGATCGGCGATCATCGAGAGATTGTTCTGAATCGCTTCGTTGCTGATGCCGCGGGCGAGGTCATTGGTTCCCGCCAAGATCACGACTGCTTTGGGCGCCAGTGCCAGCACATCGGCCTGCATCCTTCCCAGCATCTGGGAGGTGATCTGCCCGCTGATGCCGCGATTGACATAGGGCTCGCCGGGGAAGTATTGATTCAGCCGCCAGCCGTCGGTAATCGAGTCGCCCAGAAAGACGACCCGTTGCGTCCCGCTTGCCGCTGGCGTCAGAAGGC
Source organism: Bryobacterales bacterium (assembly GCA_965238045.1). GTDB lineage: Bacteria > Acidobacteriota > Terriglobia > Bryobacterales > UBA6623 > CBDEGU01. The sequence continues at coordinate 593,660 of CBDEGU010000012.1, forward strand.
GATTCTGTTCCTCGTAACGGGCCAAATTGTCCCGGTCGCTTGATCGAAGCCGTCTTTCCTTGGCTTCAAGCTGGGCGCGGAAGTGCCTCTCGGCGCGACCGGTTTGGGCGCGAAGCTCGCGCAACTGCCGCTCGATTTCCTCGGCCAGGGGCGCGGGCCGGGAGACGGCCTCGGCGACCTGCAAATAGATTTTGGCGCTGCGCAGCAGGCGGTAGAGAATGCCCGCGTGTTCTCTCGTGTTGCCGGCACGCAGCAGTTCCGCGGACTGCCGCACGTTCTGCACCAGAGGCTCTCCGGCGCGGGCCAATTCCGGCATCGCGAGCGAGGTGGCCTGCATGTAATCACCGATCGACTCGTAGAGTTTGCCGGCCTCGCCGGAACTGAGGCGATCCGCCGAAGACTGGCCCAAAGCGAGCGGAGTCAGGGCCGTTGCAACCAGCAGCATCCAAAGGAACAAGCGTCGTAGATTCATATCCATCCATCCTTTTTCTTTAAGCCTTACCCTAGCAGCCCGTGGCACGATTCCGGCTGAACGCACGGCAAGGATTTGCGGCCGCGGGCCAGTCTGCCTATCTCACCACGTGGCGAGGCGAAGTATGTGAGAAGCCCGTCAGTACGAGGCGCGCGCCGCTTGACGAGCGCAGGTGTACTTGACAGTACGTTGAGCACGGCAAGCAAGCGCAACGAAGTAATGGCGGGCCTGTCGCGTGCTTCGGCCGTCAGGTGGTGAGATAGGCGGGCTACGAGAGAGGAGGAGGATGCGGGACATCACCGGCGGCCAGCGACAACGCCTGGGCTCGGCAAGGCCCGGCCGCCCAACCGCTTGCGCCACCCCGCCGCGCGGTCTTGCTCGATCACGAGTCCGATCGATCACGGATTCGGTAGAGAATCGGTTGGAGAGCCCGCCACACCGCCCCCGGTTCCATCCGCCGCATCGACTCATCGATTTCACCCCGCCGCCGGTACGACGTCGTCACGCCGGGCGAGCGCAATACCCGGAAACTCGTTCCGAAGGGACCGTTTCGCGCCGGATCGGTCTGGCCGTAGATCGCCACGCCGGGAATCCCCAGCGCCGCCGCCAAGTGCAGCGGCCCGCTGTCGACGCCAACCACGGCGCGTGCGCGCCGGGTCGCCGCGATCAAACCCTCGATCGACGAAATGTGCAAACGGCAGGTCCCGGGCCTGGCAAGCGCTACGATCCGCTCGCCTTCGGCCCTGTCGGCTGGAGCACAGTCCACCAGCAGTGGCATGCCCGTCTCGCGGTACAGGATGCCGGCTAGCTCCCCGAAGAACTTGGCCGGCCATTGTTTCCCGCGCCATCCAGCCACCGGGCTGGTCAGAACAAAGCCGTCCCTGGGCAGAGCACCCTCGGCCACACCCTCGGGCAGATGAAAGGTCACCGCCAGGTCGCTTCGCCGGGCAAGAGCGCCCGTGCCGGTCTGCAAGCCGATGGCCACGGCCCAGGCCAAATCGAGATTCTTCTCGACCACATGCGTGCTGGCCGAGTCCACCCGCTGCGAGTAGAACGCCCCGGCGGCGGCTTCCCGCAATTCGCCGCGGGCGAAACCGAATACAGCGTCCGCTCGGCTGAGGTGAGCAACGAAGGCCGACTTCAGCAATCCTTGAAAGTCAATTGCCGCGTCAAAGCCACCCTGTCGCAAGCGCCGTTTCCACGAGCCGATCTCGCGCCAGGTCGCGGGCCGGGCCATCTGCTTCCGCCAGCGGCGAATGGGAAGTCCCATAACATGATCGATGTCCGGGTTGGATGCAAGCAGCGGCGTCCATTGTTCCTCGATCGCCCAGCTCAAGTCCGCGCCCGGCAGCGCTTTCCTGAGCAGCGCCGACGCCGGCAGGGCGTGAATGATATCGCCCATCGCGCCTAAGCGGACGATCAACACACGCAGTGCGGCCTTAGCTTGCATTTTTCACCGCCCGACGAGGGACTGACCTGAGAGGCCCGCCACGTGGCGAGAAATGCGAGCTAGAGCTTCCCGTATCGCCGCAGGACATCATCCACCACGTTTCCCGTCGCCAAAGCCTCGGCGTCCACCACCACCGGCGAACCGGCGGCCGACCGCAGCCCCTCCACTTCGGACCGGTCACAGATTACCACGTAGTCCACCACCGCCAGCGCCGCCGCCAGTTGCGCGCGAGAGGACTCGTCAAGTAGGGTCCTGCCGCCGCCACCGTCGGCAAATACAACCACTGCAAGAACATCGGCGGCGGGCCGCTCCCCGCTTAGTGCCCCGCCTAGCGCCCCGGCCAGTGCTTCCGTGTGCGAGGACCGCAGAACATCGAACCAGCCCATAGCAACAGCGATGCGTTTGCCATCGGCGGCAAGCTTACCCAACACTTCCAAGGCCTGATCTAAGCGGAGGATTTTCTCGCGTGTGTCCATTACAGAGCGGAACGATTCTTGAGGGAGAGGTGGTGAGAAACGCGGGCCAGTGGGGCGGGGACGAGTCCCGCAAGCCCTTCATCCTCCCATATGCCGGCGGCCCATGCAGCCACGCTCGAATCCCGCTCGCATCACAGACTGTAATTCCGAATGCGCACCAATCCGCGGTCGATATCGGAAATCTTGGCCACTCCGCTCATGCCCATGTCGAGGGCCAGCTCGACCCGCATGAACTCAAGCACCCGCGCCACGCCCCGCGAACCAAATCCGGTCAAGCCCCACAGATAGGGCCGCGCGATGCCCACCGCCGTCGCTCCCAGCGCCAGCGCTTTCAAGATATCGGTCCCGCGGCGGAAACCGCCGTCGATCAGTACCGGGATCTTGCCGCCGGCGGCTTGGACGCATTCGGGCAGCGCCTCGATGGTCGATCCTGTGTGATCCAACTGGCGCGCGCCGTGGTTGGAAACCACCGCCACCGACATGCCGTGCCGGGCGCACAACTCGGTGTCCTCGCCCGTCATCACTCCTTTGATGATGATCGGCAGGTCGGTCATGTCGCGAAGCTGCCGTACGGTGTCCCAGGTTGCGGTCGGAAAGGGCCGCGACGGGTACACGTCGCTGCGCCAGATCTTGTCCAGATCACTGGCGCGGTGGATGATCTTGCCCCGCGCGTCCCTTGGCACCCCGCCTTCGTTGCACCAGGTGCGGACAAAACGGTTATGAATGCTGCGCTCGCGGTGCGAGACCAGCATATTATCGACCGTGAAGCAGATGCCGCTGTAGCCGCCATCCTCGACCCGTTCGACGAAGTTCAGCATCGTGTTCTTGGTGCGAAACTGCCCGCCGATCGTGTAATGCCAGCAAGTCTTCGGTCCCTTGCCGCTCTGCATCAACTCATCGATGCCGCCGTTGGTAATCATGTGCGCTTCGGCCGCGGCCGCGCCCCGGGCGGTTTCGGCTTCACCGTCGGGGTAGAAACAGTTCTTGCCCCCGGCCGGACAGATATAGATGGGATACTTCATCGTGTGTCCCAGCAGTTCGGTCGTCAGATCAATCTTGTGAACATCGGTCAGCCACCGCGGACGCAAGATCAGCCGCTCAAAGGCCTTGCGGTTCTCCCGCAGCGAGACTTCGTCCTTGCCGCCTTCCGCCATGTAGTCCCAGGCGATCGGGTCCAGTTTCGCCTTGGCAAGCTTCTTGAAGTCGAACACGTTGACCGTTTCGAGAAGCGGGTCCCGCGGCGGCAGCCCTCCTTGGCCGCTCAGCAGCGGCGAACTCAAGAAGAAACCTGCTAAATTCTGAAGGGCTCCGCGGCGGCTCAGGGTCATGGATGATTCTCCGACCGCGAACGTACCACTGATGCGGATACGGTGTCAATGATATGCGTCTAACCGGCAAATGGGTTCCCTTATCCTCGAATCGATTTCTCAGGCAATCGATCGCCTTTGGTCTGCTCGTTGCAATCCTGCTGCTAGCAGCGCCCCCGCGCCTAACCGCCGCGCCCGCGACGATCACCATCGATACGCCGCTGCCGCCACCCTACTGGGCGCTGCTCGAACGCCAGCTCCTGCGCGCCAACGCCGACGCGGTCGCCGCCTGGGCCGAGCGTTACATCGACCAGCGAGGCTATCTCCGCGTCACGCCGCGCTGGGGAGGGCTCGACGGTCCCGACGACGCTACGGAAAACTTCTACAACTGGCCCCTGCTCCATGCCTTGGGAGCGCCCGGCGAAGTGCTGGCGATCTACAAGCACGCCTGGGAAGGCCATCTGCTTCAGTTCACCGAAGCGAAAACCAAAGTCGTGCCCCTGGCCACCGAAGGCATGTATCACAAGGAGTTCGTCACCACCTTCGACTGGGAACACACCGGCGAAGGTCTTCAGCCATTCTTTTATCAGGCGCTTTCCGATCCGGCCGATCCCCGCTTCCAGGACCGCATGCGGCGCTTCGCCGGTTTCTACATGAACGAAGACCCGCAAGCTCCCAACTACGACCCGCGGCATAAAATCATTCGCAGCTTTTTCAACGGCAGCAAGGGGCCGCTGCTGCGCGAGGCCACCCCCGCCGACTGGGCCGGCGATCCGATGACCAAATACGCCGATCGCCACGACGCCGAGACGTATCCCGAGATGCTGGCCCACTTCGCCGACTACACCAATATCGTCGGCGACAGCCCGCAAAATCTCTGCGCCACTTCCATGGCCGCCAACGCCTACATGCTCGACCATGAGGAGAAATACAAAAACTGGCTGCTCGAGTACGTCGATGCCTGGCGTGAGCGAACCGCCGCCAACGGCGGCAATATCCCCAGCGTCATCGGACTCGACGGCGCCATCGGCGGAGGCTGGGACGGCAAATGGTACGGGGGCATCTATGGCTGGGGCTTTTCTCCCTGGGACCCGGCCCGAAACAGTCACGCCAACCGCAACACCGTCTATCGGGGCCTGCGGGTCGGCTTCCTCAATGCCTTGCTGCTGACCGGCGACCTCGGGTATGTCGATGTCATCCGGCGGCAGATGGATAATATCTTCGCCGCCGCTAAGCAGGTCGGCGGGGAAACGCAATACCCCTCCATGTACGGCGATCAAGGCTGGTACGGTTACCGCCGCTCGCCGCCGTCCCATGTGCTGCTGGATATCTACCTTGCGTCCTTCCGCGCCTCCGACCGCGAGAGGCTTGCCAAGGACGAGTGGCTGATGTTTCTCGACGGCGAAAACGATGGTTTTCCCGCCGAGTCTCTGCGCCGCGATCTCAGCACGGTGAGAAGCCGCGCGCACGCGATGCGCCAGGATCAGACGACTCCCGACACTCGCTACACCGACGACATCCAGCGCTTTAGTCCCGCCGCGACCGGCAACCTCGTCAAGCTCATGCTGGCGGCGAATCCCGCCGGCAAGACCTCCAACATGCTGCACGCCCAGCTTCGCTACTTCGATCCGATTCGCCGCCGCGGCGGTTTGCCTGATGACGTTGCCGCACTGGTCGAGAAAATTGGCCCCGAAGGCGTGGAACTCACCCTTGTGAACCTCAGCCAAACTGATCGCCGCACGCTGATCGTGCAGACAGGAGCCTACGGCGAGCATGAATGCGTCGAGGTGAAAGCAGGCGATCAGGTGGTCACTGTCGGCGATTCATCTTTCGAGGTTCGCCTTGCCCCAGGCGCCGGCGGCAAGCTAGTCATCACGATGAAGCGCTACGCCAACCAGCCAACGCTCCGCCATCCTTACTAACCCGCCCTTACAAAGAAAACCTCCGTTTCCTCGCTTCGTCCACCGCCACCGCGAGAATAATAATCGCCCCGATCACTGCTTGCTGCACATAAGGATTGATGCCCAGCAGCACGCTTCCATTCGAGAGCAGTCCCATGATGTAGGCGCCGATGAGCGTACCGATCACGCTGCCCTCGCCTCCGCTCAGGCTGCCTCCGCCGATCACGACCGCGGCGATCACCTGCAGCTCATAACCCTGCCCCGCCGTGGGCTGGCCGGTCATCAGCCGCGACGCCTCGATCATCCCCGCTAAGCCCGTCAGCATGCCCGAGATGGCATACACCGCAACCGTATACTTGGCCACTGGGATGCCCGCGTAGATGGCCGCGTCCTTGTTGCTCCCGATCGCGTAGGTATAGCGTCCCAGCTTGGTGGAATGCAGCACCACATAGGTAAACACCGCGCAGGCGGCCAGTATCAGCAGCACCACCGGAATGCCGCCCAGCGTTCCCTCGGCGAGCGTCCCAAACTCTCGCGGCAAACCCGCCACCGGCAGACCGCCCGTGAGCACCAGCGTGAGTCCGCGAACGATGCCCAGGGTTCCCAGTGTGACGATGAACGAAGGAATTTTCAGGCCCGTGGTCAATCCGCCGTTGACCAGTCCCCAAAAAAGTCCGCACAGCAGACCGCCCAGAATGCCCAGCGGCACCGGCAGGCCCCCCGAGATGATCATCGTTCCGGCCGTTCCCGCGAAAGCCAGTATCGCCCCTACCGACAGGTCGATGCCGCCCGCCACGATCACCAGCGTCATTCCCAGCGCCATGATGTTGATCGTCGCCGTCTGCCGCACGACGCTGGCAAGATTGCCGGCAGTGAGAAAGTGCGGCGAGGCCACCGAGAGGAACACAAACAACGCCGTCAGACTCAGGAAGGGAAGGAGTTTCTGGACCATGCCCGATGGCAGTTTCCCGAAGGTCCGTTTCCAGAAGGTCAGTCTCATCCCCCCACCGCCGCATGACGCATGATCTCTTGCTGGGTCGTCGGCTTGCCAAGCTCGGCCACCAGGACGCCGTCTCGCATGACCAGAATCCGGTCGGCCATTTGCAAAAGCTCCGGCAATTCCGAACTCACCATCAGAATCGCTTTTCCCGCCCGGGCCAGCTCATCCATCAGCGCGAACACTTCGGCTTTCGCTCCCACATCGATTCCGCGCGTGGGTTCATCGAAGAGAAAAACACCGCTGTCACGAAACAGCCACTTGGCGATGACCACTTTTTGCTGGTTTCCGCCGCTCAGCCGCGCGACTGGCTGCTGGACCTCCGCGCCCTGAATGCGTAATCGGCGGCCGTAGTCCCGCGCGACGGCCCTCTCGCGGCCCCGGTCAATGACACCCCTTCGCGAGATGCCGTCGAGATTCGCGAGCGTGATGTTGCTCGCCGTCGCCAGCCCCAGCGCCAGACCCGTTCGCTGACGGTCTTCGCTGATCAGCGCGATGCCCGCGCCAACCGCCTCAACCGGGGACCTCAGCCGCACGGCGCGGCCATCCACCGTGATCGTTCCCTCGCGGGCCGGCGTGACGCCGAAGATCGTCTGGCACAACTCGGTTCGCCCCGCGCCGGCCAGGCCCGCCAGTCCCACGATCTCGCCGGCGTGCAGGGTGAAACGAATGTTTGGCAAATCGACCGAAAGTCTCTCGCGGCCCGGCGGCAGCGACTCCCGCCGATAGACCGACGAGATTTTGCGGCCCACCATGTGCTGCACAACGTCGCCGGTCGAGAGCTCCGCCCGCCTTCCCTGGTGCACGGTTTTCCCGTCCCGCAAGATCGTCACGCGGTCGGCGATCTGCTCGAGTTCATCGAGCCGGTGGGTGATGTAGATGATCGCAATGCCGCGCTGCTTGAGCTCGCGCGCGATCCGAAACACCTCGGCCGTCTCCGCCTCCGAGAGCGACGAGGTCGGTTCGTCGAAAATGATCAATCGAGACGCGCCGTGCAAGGCCCGGCAGATCTCCACAAGCTGCCGCTGGGCCGGGCTCAAGGCCGACACCCGCTCTCTGGCATCGAGCGGGAAGCCGTGCTCGGCGATCAGCACCGCCGTCTCCCGCTCCATCGCCGGCTGCGCCAGCAGCGGTCCCGCGCATCTCTCCCGGCCCAGAAAGACGTTCTCCGCCACCGTCAGATGCGGCGCCAGCAGCGACTCCTGGTGCACCATCGAAATGCCGGCCGCGTGCGCATCCGACGGGCGCTCGAAAACCACCGCCTCCCCCCGCCACCGCATTTCCCCACCATCGGAGGGCAGACCGCCGGCGACAATCTTCATCAGAGTCGATTTGCCCGCCCCGTTCTCGCCGACCAGCGCATGCACCTCGCCCGCGGCGACAGAGAACTCGGCGCCCGCAAGCGCGCGCACCGCGCCGAAATGTTTCTCGATTCCCCTGAGTTCTAGCAGCACCGGAGTTGTAGTAGCAGTTGTAGTAACACTGTGGCCGAGCCAAACAGACCCAGTATCGCAAGAAGCCGCCGACCGCTGTTACTTTGTCGCCCGAGGTGATGGCCGCGCTCGGCGATGCGAAAAATCAGAACTCGCTCACCTCTTTATCCCTACCTTGGGGCATGCAAGGTGGTGAGAAATGCGGCCTACCGTCCGCCCAGCCCCAGCGCCATCCGGCACAGCCGAACAAAGTGAACGCCCGCCGCATACAAGCAAAGGTAAGTAAACGTCAGCGGAAGCGCCAGGTATTGAACGATCGTATTGGCCACCGATTCATCCAGCAGCCCGGCGCGCTGCAGCCAGAAGCGAATCAGATGATCCCCGTGCGCCAGATCGATCCAGAAATAATCGGCGTTCTCGTTGACAAGCAAAAACTTCGCCGGCAGCAGCACGAGCGCCGCCGTCCGCCACGGCCCCATGATACCGTCGCCCGCGCAGAGGATCACCGCCACGCCGTGGCGCCGCCCGCGAATCTCGCGCAGCAGACCCCAGCGCGCGGCGTCATCCGCATACTTGCTGACCCGCCACACTTTGATACTCTCGGGGACACTCTCGGGGGCACTCTCGCAGGCACCCTCATAGACGCCCTGGTCGGGGCTCAGTTGGGCCGGGTCCGTCGGCAGGCACGTGAGCAGGTCGATTGCCGTGTTCGCGCCGAAGGCGTCGCGGAGTTTCGGCAGCACGCGCTCGGCCAATTCCCGCGGACCGCTCTCGATCAGTAGCACCCTGCTGGCATCGGGCGCCCGCCCGGTGAGGAACCATCGCATTGCGTCTCATTCTACGCAACACCCTCTCCCAACTGTCCGTTGGCCGCGGCGCACCCGCGCGGCCCGGCGCGATTCTGCTACAACGAACAGAAGATGCGTCTCAGTTTCTTGCTATTGCTTTGCGGACTTTGCCTGCCCTTGCTCGCCGACGCCCAGGCCCGCTGGTTCGGCGATTTCGTTCAGACCGGCACCGATTTCGATCAAACCGGCCCCGATCTCGATCAGACCGCTATGGCGGGCTGGCATCTGCCCCTGCCCCAGGACTGGGAAATCGCCACCGACGGCTCCAACCACGTCTTGCGGCTAAAGAAATCCGGACCCATCGGAAATCCCAGGCGGCCCGTCAAGTTCGCCCTCTGGAAAGCGGGCTGCTTCAGCGACTTCGTGGCCGAAGTCAAGATGCGCCGCGACGGCGGCAGCCTCCTGATGGTTTTTGGGTTTCAAGACCGCGCGCATTTCTATTACGCGCATCTCTCGCGCGACGACGGCAATACACGCGTGCACAACGGTTTGTTCAAGGTCAGCGGCGGCGAGCGCTATCGTATCGGCGGCACCGGCTCGGCGCCCGTCCTGCCAACCACGGGCTGGCACACGGTTAGGGTGTTTCGCAAGGTCGGGTCGGGGAGCATCGAAGTCTTCGTCGACGGGGAAACCCAGGCGCGCTTCGCCGTCACCGATACCTCGTTCCAGTATGGTTGGGTCGGCCTCGGATCATTCGACGAAACGGGTGACTTCGATGATTTTCGCCTTACCGGAGCCCCCAGCCAGAAGTGCGAGCCCGCCAAACTTGACCCGCTCGACAGTAAATAGTTTCAGTGAATAGTTTTCAGCCTCGTCCCCGCCGCGCTGCTCCAGCCAGCCTCCGGCATTCTTGTATCAACGATCAACGTTGCGAACTTTCGAAATCCCCCATCACTCTCCCATGGAAATTCTCAATCCCCATGCCAACGCCTCCCGCGCCAAAGTCGTCATTTTCGATTTCGACGGCACCATCTCAACCATCCGCGCCGGCTGGGAGGACGTGATGGTGCCGATGATGGTCGGCGATCTTCTCGAACTCGAAACCGGCGAGAGCGAGGACGAACTCCGCGCCATCGTCACCGAATTCGTCGGACGCCTCACCGGCCGCCAGACCATCTATCAAATGATGGAGTTCGCCGGGCACGTCAAGAAGCGGGGCGGGGAAGCGCTCGACCCCGTCGAATACAAACACATCTATCTCCGCCTGCTCTCGGAGAAAATCAAAGACCGCATCGGCGCGCTCGAATCCGGCCAGAGAGCGCCCGATGAAATGATGGTCCCCGGCGCGCGGCGTCTGCTCGACACGCTTCGGGCGCGAGGTCTCAAAATGTATCTCGCCAGCGGAACCGATCAGGAGTTCATGCGGGCCGAAGCCCGGCTGCTCCAAGTCGACCATTACTTCGACGGAGGCTGCTTCGGCGCGCTGGACGACTACAAATCTTTCTCGAAGAAAATCCTGATCGAGAAAATTATCCGGGAGAGCGAATTCCAGGGCGAGGAATTCCTAGGTTTCGGCGACGGCTTCGTCGAGATTCAAAACGTCAAAGAAGTCGGCGGAGTCGCCGTCGGAGTCGCCACCGACGAACCCGACTGCGCCGCAGTCGATCCAGTAAAACGAAAACGCCTAGCCGAAGTAGGAGCCGACTGGATCGTCCCCAACTTCAACGACCACGACCAGCTAAGCACCACCCTCTTCCCCAAATAAACCACCACTCCCACCCCACGTCGCCGCCAAGCTACCCTCCGGGGATGTCCATGATAGGTACATGTCAAGGATGGATGCAGGCATCCTACTCCTCCCGCCAGCGGGGGCGTTGTCTTCCACGGTGACGCAGCGTGAGTACGAGCCTTTTGCGAATCCAGTTCAAGGGTCAACCAGTCGCGTGACCAGACATCCATGTGCGCGCATCGGGTCCTGCCCGGCTCCTCGCCGACAAAACCGTCACGGAAGATTCAGTTTGGGCTTTACGCCCCCCGGTCTCGAAACAGGCACAATGAACGCATCCGAAATCCGCCAACCCTCAGCATCGGGCAAACTTCATCGCGTAGTTCCTCGTAGGCGAGAACCGGCGGGCAGCTCTTGACACAGCACCACGTCGGTGAAAATCTTTCCTTCCTCCTTTCCCCTTTCAATAGAAAAAAGCAGATGTCCTTCTTACGTTGCCTCGGCCCGAGGGCGCGGCACGAACGGCCGGCGGGTCCGGTCCACCGCCCACAGATAGGCCACCAGCTTGCGCGCCACCGCTAACGTGGCACGATTGCGCGGCCCGCGCTTGAGCTCCCGCTCGTAAACTTCCCGCAGCTCGGGGTTCCAGCGCGGCGCCAGTTTCGCCGCCTCGATCAGCACCCGCTGCAGATGTTTGTTGCGCTGCTTCGAGAGCGGCCCGCGCTGCGTCTTGCCGGCTGACTGGCGTTGCGCCGAACAGAGCCCGCAATAACTCACCACCCGGCCGATCGAGCCGAACCGCCCGGGCTCGGCGATCTCCTGCGCCCAGCTCAGCGCCGTGACCTGGCCCAGGCCCCGAATCGACTGCAAGAGCGCGGCCCGCTCGCGCAGCAGCGCATGGGCTTCGAGTTTGGGCAGCAACTCGCCTTGCAAACGGTCGAACATTTCCACGCTGCCGCGCGTGATCGCCAGCAGCTCGAGCACCGAGTCGGGCGTGTCGTGCAAATTGTCCAGATACGAATGAAAATATTTGCGGCCGTGCAACCGCCGGGCGTCGCAGGGCTGCCGACTTCCATCAGCAGGCCGCTGATCTTATTTTTCATGCGCACCGCTTCGCCGGCCAGCAGATGACGGTAGCGCAACACGCGGCGCAGTTCCCGAATTTCCGGCGGCGCCCACCCAAGGGTGTTCGATGACCGCGGCCCAGGCGTTCAAGGCCGCCCGCGTGGCCGCGACTTTGCCTTCGGCGATGACCTCGCCGGCCTGCGTCTTAAGCGCGTAGCTGATACTTTTCTTATGCACATCGAGTCCGATATAGTAGAGTTCTTCCATGGAATCCTCCTGTGGGGTGTTTGGATAGTCGGCCCAAAAGCCGCTACAGCATTGTGCTCCCAGGAGGATTCCTCTTTGCACCACCTATGCATTGAAACAATCAGCCGCGCATCGCCTAAGTTGTTGCGAATTAGAGCGCGTTTCGCCAGCGCTTGTGGCAGTCCCGATTTTTGTCACTGCTTTCTGGCGCCGAAACAATCGCTAGAGCATTTTCAAGGATGAAATAGACAACTCATCGGGGCTGCTTAGCATCAACTCTTTGGCTACCGCGAATGCATCTTCGGATAGAGGCTCTGTTGTGGCGCACTGGGATAAGGGCTATGTCATCATTGAAAACGCTCTAGAAAGATGCCCGCGGCTAGACGATACCCGCGGCGATCCCAGCCGCCAGCAGCAGGAGCATGACTCCCACCAAGCGCCGCACGAGATCGAGTTTCACTTTCGAGATCAGTCTCGAACCCAAGAACGATCCAACAAAGGCCGACAGCGTGGCGGTAATAAACAGGGTCATCGCCTCGGGGTCCCGCAAGTACATCGATCCGCGATCCGCCGCTTGTGCGTTGTAGACCGAGAGCCGGGTCACGTCAACGGCCACGGCGCAGACGACGTTGGTCGCGATGAAGGCTTCTTTCGTCAGTCCCCACTTGAGCAGAAAGGCCGAACGCAGCGCGCCTTGATGTCCGCTGATGCCTCCGAAAAAACCAGAGAGGCATCCGCCGGCGGAAAGCATGCGCTTTCCGAATTGCAGACGATCAAAAAAAGGAAGCAGATCCAGCAACGCGAATACCGTAATTAACGAGCCTATGACAAGGCCGATCCAGGTGATCTGATGATCGGCTCCCCCAAGGGAATAGCTGGTGACCGGTTCGCGGGCGGAAACCGCCCCCAGCAGATACGCGCCCGCCATCGCTGCCGGAATCGCCGGCAACCCGAACCGCAAAGCAACCGGCCAAGACGCATGCCGGCCCACAAGCGCAAACTTGAAGAGATTGTTCGCCAAGTGGACGACGGCGGTCACGCCCACCGCTACTTCCAGAGGGAAGAATAGAGCGAACACCGGCATCAGCAGCGTGCCGAGACCGAAGCCGGAGAATAGAGTCAGGGCCGCGACCAGCAGGGCGGCGATGGATACGAGAATCAGTTCCAAGACGTTTTACGAAAGCCGGGCGAGACGGACAGCGACTCCAACCGCTCACCCCTACCGCGCCCTCATCGGGAGCTCACACCGTCACACGGGCCCACTTCTTGCCGACTTGAATCGTCAGTTCGCTGGCCGATGCATCCAGGTCAAGGCTCATCTCGCGGTGCTTTTGGCCGTTGATCGCGACGGCGCCTTCTTTCAGTTTGCGGTTCGCCTCTCCGCCCGATTTGCAGAGGCCGATCTCGCGCAATAGTTTGTCGACGCGAATCGCCGGCTGGCCGCGCATCGCCTCGGGCAGATCGAAGACCGGCATCTGGTCGGGTGTCTGCCCTTCTTGGACCACCTTGCGAAACACTTCGGCGGCCCCGGCGGCGGCGGCTGCTGAGTGATAGTCGGTCACGATGAGCGCGGCCAATCGCATCTTCGTCTTCATGGGATGGGTTTCGCCGGCTTCGATCTCCCGCCGCATGCGCTCGATTTCCGCCACCGCCGTGTCGGTCAGCAGCTCGTAGTAGCTGTACATCAGCGTGTCGGAGATTTGCATGATCTTGCGGTACATCACCTCCGGCGGTTCGGTGACGCCGATATAGTTGCCGAGCGACTTCGACATCTTGCGCACGCCGTCGAGCCCTTCGAGCAGCGGCGTCATGGCCACGATCTGCTGGGCCACACCGTAATCCTTCTGGATTTCGCGTCCCACAAGCAGGTTGAACTTTTGGTCCGTGCCGCCGAGTTCGACATCCGCCTTCAGGACCACCGAATCATAGGCCTGGGCGAGCGGATAGAGAAGTTCGTGAATCGAAATCGGCTGGCCGGAGCGATAGCGTTTGCTGAAGTCGTCGCGTTCGAGAATGCGGGCCACGGTGTAGTGCGAACATAGCCTCACGATGTCTTCATAGCGCAAGGGCAGAAGCCATTCGCTGTTGAAGCGGATCTCGGTCTTTTCCGGGTCCAGAATCTTGAACACCTGCTCGGTATAGGTTTCGGCGTTGGCCTCGATTTCCTCTCTTGTCATCGGCGGGCGGGTGAGGTTTTGTCCCGAGGGATCGCCGATCAGCGCGGTCGAATCGCCGATCAGAAAGACCACCGTGTGCCCGAGGTCCTGAAAATGTTTGAGCTTGCGAATTACGACGGTGTGGCCTAGGTGCAAGTCCGGCGCGGTCGGGTCGAAGCCCGCTTTCACGCGCAAGGGCCGGCCTTGCTTGGCGGCGTCAATGAGCCGCTGTTTGAGGTCCGCCTCGGGGATGATCTCGGCGAAGCCCTTCTTCAAATATGCAAGTTGCTCGCTGATGTTCAGGTTCATGGGTTAGGTTCATGAAACGTCTTGGATCGTGATTTGTTTTGGCGCCGCCACCTTTGGTATTTTTTCAGGTCCCCTTACAACTGCCGGATCACCCTTCGTCCTTCGATACGGAATTTACCACTCAGCACAAGCTGGATGGCCTCAGTATAGATGCGGTGCTCCTCTCTAAGAATGCGCCCGGCGAGGCTCTCGGCGGAATCCTCGTCAAGCACAGGGACCGTGGTTTGCACGATGATGGGCCCGGCGTCGAGCCGCGCGTCGACGAAATGCACCGTGCATCCCGTGTAGCGCACGCCGTGTTCGAGCGCCTGCTGCTGCGCTTCGAGGCCAGGAAACGAGGGCAGTAACGAGGGATGGATGTTGAGGATGCCGTTGGGGTACTCGTTCACGAAATAGGCGCTCAGCAGGCGTATGAAGCCCGCGAGACAAACGACATCGACCTGCTTTTCGCGCAACACCTCGACAACCCGCCGGTCATACTGCTCGCGCTGCTGGCCTTTGGATGGAATACAGACCGCGGGAAGGCCTCGCGCCTTGGCCCGCTCAAGACCGGCAGCGTTGGGCTTGTTGCTGATGACCACCGCGATCTCGGCGTCGATTCGTCCTGCGAGGACGCTGTCGGCGATGGCCTCGAAATTCGAGCCTCGTCCCGAGAGCAAAATGCCCAGCTTCTTCATGCGTAGATGACCCGTTTCCTGCCCGCGACGACTTTGCCGATCACATAGGCCGGCTCGCCCATCTCATCGAGCAGACGCATGGCGCGGGTCTTCGAACGTGCGCCCACCGCGACGATGAGCCCGAGGCCCATGTTGAATGTTTGATAGGCCACGGCGTCGCTGAGCTGGCCCAGTTCGCGCAAATAATCGAAGACCGGCAAGCTCGGCCATGAGCCCGTTTCGACGCGTGCCGCCAGCCCGGCGGGCAGCATGCGGGGCGTATTGTCGCTGATGCCTCCGCCGGTGATGTGGGCCCCTCCATGAAGCAAGTTGTTGCCGATCAGCGCGCGCAGCGGCTTCAGGTAGCTCCGGTGCACTCGCAACAGCTCGCGTCCGATACTGCGCTTCAGCGGAGCAATACGATCGGAATGTTTATGGCCGGCGACCTCGAAGAGAAGCTTTCTTGCCAGCGAGTATCCATTGGTGTGAAGCCCGTTCGAGGGCAGCCCGAGCAGCACATCGCCCTCTCGCATTTTCTTGGGACTCACTAGCTCGGAGCGGCCGGTGGCCCCGACGATGAATCCCGCCAGGTCGTATTCACCAGGGCGGTACATGCCGGGCATCTCCGCCGTCTCGCCGCCAACCAAGGCGCAATCGTTCTCGCGGCAGGCGATGCTCAGTCCCTTGACGACCTTCGCCGTCACGGCGGCGCGGAGCTTGCCGGTGGCGAAGTAGTCCAAGAAAAACAGCGGCCGGGCGCCCTGCACGGCGATGTCATTTACGCAATGGTTCACCAGGTCTTGACCCACCGTGTGATGGACATTCATCGCGACAGCGACCATGAGTTTGGTTCCAACGCCGTCGGCCGAGCTAATGAGCACGGGATGCTTCAAGCCGAGCTTCCCGATATCGTAGGCGGCGCCGAATGCGCCGATCCCGGTCAGCACCCGCCGATCGAAAGTCCGCTCGGCGAGACTCTTGATTTTCGACGTGGCGCGGCCAGCTTCCTCAATGCTGACACCGGCATCAGCGTAGGTAACGGGACGTTTCGCGGGCATGGGGAAAGATTCCATTATCGCATCGCCGCCGCGGGTGATCGGCCATCGCGAGGCCAGGCCGCTCGCCCCCGGCACCGCCGCGCCCCTTGCCGGTGTTAGGATGCCTACTTGGTTCGACACGTCACAGTTGCCCTCTCCGGGAGCGCACAGTGAAACACGAGAGCACAGGGAAACAGGAACACACTGGGAACCCCTTGCTGAAACTCTTGCTGTTTGAGCTTCGAATACCTGCCCGATACAGCCACCGGCTCCGGCGCCGTGATCTTGTCCGAGCCCTCGTGCTGGCGACCGCCGTCGTGCTGGCGAGCGGTTGGCCCGCCGGCGCGGAACAAGCCCGTTTCCCCCGCGAGGTGAACGAGGTCGCCGCACCCGCGGACGATGCCGTAACCGCCATCACCGATGTTCGTCTGATCGACGGGCGGGGCGGAGCCGTGGTGGAGAACGCGACCGTCTTGATTCGCGGCAACCGTATCGCCGCCGCCGGAGAGTCCGCGCAAGTAAGCGTGCCGGCAGACGCCCACAGGGTAACGGGTTCTGGACTCACCCTGGTCCCTGGACTGATGGACGCGCACTTTCACATTGGCGGCGGCTCAGAAGGCAGCCAAATAGCTAATCTCTTCCTGCGGCACGGGGTGACCTCGGTTCGTGACCCTGGTGCGTGGATCGAAAAATACGAACCGGTCATCCACTCCGGCCGGCCAGCGCCCAGGCTATTCTTGACCGGACCGCATTTTGACACGGCTCCGGCCGCCTACCCGAAAAACTCGATCCTGCTCAATGATCCGGAAGAATCCCGCTGGGCCGTCCATCGCTTTGCCGACCAGGGCGCCTCGGCGATCAAGGTGTACTTCCGGCTGCCGCTGGGCTCGATTCGAGCCGTCTGCGAAACGGCTCATCAGCGCGGCATCCCCGTTACGGCGCATCTGGAACTGGTGCACGCCGATGCCGCGATTCTCGCCGGACTCGACGGCATCGAGCACGTTACCAGCGTGGGAACCGCCATCGCTCCGCTGAGACTGGCCGAGCAGTTTCGGCAGGAGGTGACGGCCGACAACTCCGCGCGCCGCCTGGGCCGCTACAAACTCTGGAGCCAGGTGGATTTCGAGCATCCGCGCGTTCGCAAGTTCATCGACTTGATGGCCGGGCAGGGGACCTTCTTCAGCGTGAATCTGGCTGTCTTCGAGCGGCGCGAAGGCGACAAGGAGGCGACCGAGGTTCATGTGCGCGGGTTCGCCAATATGATGGAGTTCACCCGCCGGGCGATTCGCCGCGGCGTTCGCGTCGTGACCGGTTCGCATAGCTGGGTTCCCCACGCCGGGCGCGGCTGGACCTACCAGCGGGAGATGGAACTGCTTGTCGAGGCCGGCATGACGCCGATCGAAGCCATCAGCGCCTCTACTCGCTGGAACGCGCATTTCTTCCGCGCGAATGAATGGCTGGGGACGATTGAGCCGGGCAAGCTGGCCGACTTGGTGCTCGTCGAAGGGACTCCCGATACGGATATTCGCCATATGTACGAGGTCCGCAAAGTGATGCTCAATGGTCTCTGGATTACCCTGTCGAATTCACAGTGACGACCTAAGCCAGTATCCGCCAGCCAAGAAAGATAGCTGCGGATGGAAATCCGCAGTCAAGAACTTGCAGCGACCGCAACGGCCGACGCTGGTGCGACGTGCTGTGTGGTGGCGCGGAAAACTGAGATCTCCCGCGGGAGGTTCCGCGCCAACTCGACCGCGAATTCCCATTCGCGGCTCTGCCGCGGCCAGGCCCTATGCCACGACGGCCTTGACCACATGAGCTGGCACGACGCCAGTTAGCTTGTGATCGAGCCCCTGGTGCTTATAGCTAAAGCGTTCGTGATCGATGCCAAACAGGTGCAAGATCGTGGCCTGGAAATCGCGCACATGCACCGGGTCTTTGACGATGTTGTACGCGAAATCGTCCGTCTCGCCATGCACGACGCCGCCGCGAATGCCGCCGCCGGCCATCCACAGGCTGAAACAGCGCGGATGATGGTCCCGCCCGTAGGTCTCGCCGGTGAGCTTGCCCTGTGAGTAGATCGTGCGGCCGAACTCGCCGCCCCAGATGACGAGCGTTTCGTCGAGCAAGCCGCGCTGCTTGAGGTCTTGCAGCAGTCCCCCGCAGGCCTGGTCTACATCTTTGCACTGGCTGGGCAACACCTGCGGCAATTGCCCGTGAACGTCCCAACCGCGATGGTAGACCTGAATAAAGCGCACGTCGCGTTCGATTAAGCGCCGCGCCATGAGGCAGGTTTGCGCGAACGTCCCAGGCTTACGGGCGTCTTCACCATAAAGCTTGTAGGTGCTCTCGGGCTCTTTCGATACGTCGGTCAACTCGGGGACCGACGACTGCATCCGAAAGGCCATCTCATATTGCTGGATGCGCGCCAGCGTTTCCGGATCGCCGATCTTCTCGTGCTGTATCTGGTTCAGCTCGCTCAGCGCGTCGAGCATGCGCCGGCGTATCTTAACCGGCACGCCATCCGGGTTGTTGATGTAGAGCACCGGGTCGGCGCCCGAACGCAGCGACACGCCCGCGTACTTCGACGATAGGAATCCCGAACTCCAGAGTTTGGCCGAAATCGCCTGCACGTTCGCCCGCGGATCCGAGTGGCTGGCGTTGAGAACGACGAACGATGGCAAGTCCCGGTTCATGCTGCCCAGCCCGTAGGCCATCCATGACCCGATGCAAGGGCGGAAGGGGATCTGGCGTCCGGTCTGGATGAAGGTGATCGCCGGTTCGTGATTGATCGCCTCGGTGTGCAGCGACCGGATAATTGCCATGTCGTCGACCATGCGAGCGGTGTAGGGCAGCAGCTCCGAAACCCAGGCGCCGCTCTGGCCGTGTTGCGCGAACTTGAACGCCGATGGCGCGATCGGGAAACGAGCCTGTCCTGAGGTCAAAGTGGTCAGCCGCTGTCCCTTGCGGATCGAATCGGGCAGGTCTTTGTCGAACCAGTCCTTCATGGCGGGTTTGTAATCATAGGTTTCCATCTGCGGCGGCGCGCCGACCATGTGCAGATAGATGGCGCCTTTGGCCTTGGGCGCAAAGTGAGGCAACGCGGAGAGTCCGCTGCCCGCCACTCGCGCACTGCCTGCGGTGGCTTTTTCGCCCAGCATCGTGGCCAGCGCCAGTCCGCCGATGCCGCGCGCGCCACGGCCGAAAAACTGCCGCCGCGTTTCCACCTCGACCGCCTGGTCCACGGCCGATTCACTTAACAGATACCCCGGGATGCCTCTTGTTCCACTCATTTGTTTAGGACCTCATCGAGATTCATGAGCTGATTCGCCACCATCGTAAGCGCCGCGAACTCAGCCTTGCCGAGCTTCTGGCCGGGCTTCGACTCCCCGACCGAGAGCGCCGCCTGGGCCTCGGCGGGATGGGAATCATAGAAGCGCAAATAGTCCGCGTAGGCATGACGAACCACTGCGCGCTCCGTCTGATCGAGGGCGCGAGCCAGCAAGCGAGAGCTCATGTAGTCGAGCCGTGTGTCGAACTTCTTCGCGGCCCGCATGGCGTTCTCGGCCAGATATCGCGCCGCTTCAAAAAACTGCGTTCCATTCATCGTCAGCAGCGCTTGCAGCGGAGTGTTGGTGCGTTCGCGCTGCACGGTGCAGAACTCGCGCGACGGTGCATTGAAGATCGTCATCGCCGGAGGCGGAGCCGAGCGCTTCCAGAACGTGTAGAGGCTGCGCCGGTAGAGCCGCTCGCCCGAGTCACGCTCATAGAAACGGGTATTGCTGCTCTTCATCGCGACGGTCTCCCAGATGCGGTCCGGCTGATAGGGTTTCACGCTCGGCCCGCCCACGCGGCGCGCGAGAAGCCCGCTGGCGGCGAGCGCGTAGTCACGCACCATTTCGGCTTCTATGCGATAGCGGGGACCGCGTGAGAGGAACCGGTTCTGCGGGTCGGCCGCGAGCGCTGTTTCGGTCACGGCGGCGGACTGCCGGTAGGTCGCCGAGGTGACCATCGTTTTCATGAGTTGCTTGATGTCCCAGCCGGATTCGCGAAATTCAACCGCTAGCCAGTCGAGCAGGCGGGGATGCGAGGGCGCTTCCCCTTGCGAACCGAAATCCCCGGCGGTCTTAACCAGACCGGTCCCGAAGAGTTCCTGCCAGAAGCGGTTCACCGTGACGCGCGCGGTCAGCGGATTGGCCTCGCCGACGAGCCACTTCGCCAAACCCAAGCGATTGCGAGGCAGCGACTCGGGCATGGCGCCGAGCACGGCGGGCGTGGCTGGCTCGACCTTCTCTCTGGGCTGGTCATACATACCGCGATAGAGACGAAGCTTCCAACTTGGCACCCTTGGGCGCCGTCTCTAATTCGAGAGTTCCGCCCTTGGCGAACGAAAGCACCTCGGAGCGGTCAAAACGCACCGTCCGAAGCGGGCGTCGGCGCGAATGCAGCCATGAGGTCAGCTTCGGGTGGGCGTTCGAGCGGACTTCCTCCAAGCGCTTTTGCTCGGAGGCAATCGCTCGCCGCAACTGCTCCCAGCGTTCGCCTTCGTGCTGGGCCGGCACGATGATCACCGGCGGGGTGTCGTAAATATTCCCGTCGCGGGGATGCTGCGTCGTATTGCGAAAGAACGCCGCCATGGCGTAAAAATCCCGCTACTTGATGGGATCGACCTTGTGGTCGTGGCAGGTCGCGCAACCGATCGTGAGTCCGAGCCAAACCATCCCTGTCGTGTCGACACGATCCTTGGCGTAGATGGCCGCGACTTCGTCGTCGATCACGCCTCCTTCATCAGTTGTGATATTGCAGCGGTGGAAACCGGTGGCGATGAGCTGATCGTTCGTCGGATTGTCGAGCAGATCGCCGGCAAGCTGCTCGATAGTAAATTGATCGAATCGCAGGTTACGGTTGAACGCCTGGATGACCCAGTCGCGGTAGGGCCACATTTCGCGGTAGTTGTCGACGTGGAGCCCATGCGTATCGGCGTAGCGAGCAGCGTCGAGCCAGTAGCGCGCGCGATGCTCTCCATAGGCCGGCGAGCCCAGCAAGCGATCGACAAGTTTTTCATACGCGCCGGGCGAGGGATCATCGGCGAACGATTCCACGTCTTGCGGCTCGGGAGGCAAGCCGGTGAGATCGAGCGTCAGGCGGCGAATCAAACGACGCGGACTGGCCTCGGGCGAGGGTTCTAGTCCCGCTGCCTCAAGCCGGGCGAGCACAAAGCGGTCGATGGGGTTGCGAATCCACTTCTGATTCTTTACCGCGGGCAGCGCGCCCCGCCGCGGCGGGATAAAAGCCCAATGATCGCTCCAGCGGGCTCCTTGCTCGATCCACAGCCGGATCGTCTCGATTTGGCCGCCGGTCAGTTTCTTGTGGGAGTATTCGGGTGGCATCAGCAGCGCGGTATTTTTCTCGATGATCCGCCGGTAGATGAGGCTCGCTTCGGGGTTGCCGGGAACGATCGGCGTGCCGTTGTCCCGTTTCGCGAAGCCAGCTTCGCGCGTGTCGAGCCGCAAGCCGGCCATGCGAGTAGCCGGGTCCGGGCCGTGGCAAAGAAAACAGTTATTAGAGAGAAGCGGCCGGACTTGACTCTGGAAGTCCACGCCCGTCTCGGCCGGCGCTGCCAGCGCGATAGCCGCCGCCAGGAATCCGGCCGCTAGGCCCGGCGCAATCGCCGCTAGCACGCTCGAAACGACAACACTCATCAGGCGCAACATCTCGGCCTCCAGCAGATCCTGGACACGGTGTCAGCGAAAACCCGTGTCAACGAAACCCTTCGGGCGGACGCGGCTGGCCAGTCGTTGCCAGTGGCCGATCGCCCCCTCGCCCGTCTGATCGTCCCTGATTTTAGCGCGGAACGGGAGACCTAGGCTTGGGAGCGGGCGGCGATCACCGGCAAATTGGCCGCTTCCCAGGCCGCCATGCCTCCGGCGAGGTCTCGCAGGTTCGCGATTCCTTCCCGCTGCAAAATACTGCCGGCGATCGACGAGCGGTAGCCCCCGGCGCAGTGCACCACCACCGGCCGGCCGCGCGGCAGTTCCCCCAGTCGTTCCAGCAGATGATTCAGCGGGATGTTGAGGGCGCTTTCCAGGTGTTTCGCGCCATACTCGCTGGGCCCGCGAACGTCGAGGACCAAGGGGGGATTCTCGCCGGCCAGTTCTTCGGCCAGCACCGCGGGAACAATACGGTCCCAGCCCTCGGCCAGATCGCGCCGCCATTCCAAGGCCGCGAGCCCGTCTTGGAGATATCCGGCCACGTGATCGAAACCGATGCGTCCCAGCCTCATGGCGGCTTCTTCCTCTCCGCCGGGTTCGGTAATCAAGATGATCGGCCGCTCGTGGCCCAGCAGCGTCCCGGCCCAGGTGGCGTACTGTCCGCCCAGGCCGATATTGAGACTCCCGGCGAGATGCGCGCGGGCGAAATCCGCCGGATCGCGCGTGTCGAGCAACTGGGCGTCCGCGGCGCCGGCCGCAAGAACTTCGTCGAGCGAGAGAGATTGCAGCGCGCGCGGAAGAGCCTGATCGAGAGTCGGGCGCTCCTTGGTGTTCATCACGGCATCGTAGCCAAAGTAGGCGGGAGAATCGGGCTGGTCGGCCGTTACGAGCGCGACAAACTTGTCCCTCGTCATGGGCTGCAGCGCATAGTTCGAGAGGCGCTGTTCTCCGATGGTCGAGACCGTCTCCTTGCTCAGGTTGCGCCCGCAAAGCGAACCGGCCCCATGGGCCGGATAGACGAGCGTATCATCGGGAAGCGGAAGGAGTTTGTCGCGAAGAGAGTCGTAGAGTCTGCTGGCCAGCTCGGCGGCCGAATAGCCCAGCGACGCCATGAGGTCGGGACGGCCGACGTCGCCGATGAACAGGGTGTCGCCGGTGAGCACTGCGTAAGGCGTATCGGCGCTACGGCGGCGGTCAAACATCAGGATACAGATCGATTCCATCGTGTGTCCGGGGGTCTCGAGCGCTTGCAGCCGGACCTCGCCCATTTCGATGGAATCTCCATCCCGTAATGCGGTGAACTCATACTCGGCCTTCGCCCGCGCGCCCATGCAAATCCGGGCGCCGGCCCGGTCGCGCAACTCGAGATGACCCGCGACAAAGTCGGCGTGACAATGGGTCAGAATCACGTTCTTTATCCGGAGATCACGGCTCCGGCACTCGCCGAGATACTGGTCCACGTCGCGCTGAGGGTCGATGATTACCGCCGATCCGGTGGCTTCATCTCCAATGAGAATAAGACGCATGGGCCAGACAATTGAGATAATATTGCTTGAAGATCACGTCTGCTCTCGCCGCGGCCTGAAATAAATTAGGGCTTCAGCGTCGCGCAAGCGCTGTGCGCACGTGCCATAATGGAAATGGTTGCTGTTTTGATTCCTGAACTCCCTACCATCGTCTTCGCAGACCAGAACGCCTCTAAGGTTAGCACCTCGAGATTACCCTGCCTGCAGATCCTAGGCTAGCTCAGACACAAAGTCTAACAGCAAGTTTTCTACGAGGAGAAGTAGCAATGAAAGAAAGAGGCACCGTAAAGTGGTTCAACGACAGCAAAGGATACGGATTCATCCAGCGATCTAGCGGCGACGATGTCTTCGTGCATTTCTCCGCCATTCAGGCGGATGGGTTCCGAACCTTGGAAGAGGGCGCGGAAGTAGAGTTCGAAGTCGAGCAGGGTCCCAAGGGCCTTCAGGCGGTCAATGTAACTCTCGGCAGCTAGCCCAGCAAACCACGAAAAAAATAAACCCAGGGGCGCTTGGACTCTCTGCCCGCGACCAGACCAAGCGCCCACTGGACCTTGCGGCGCTTGCCCGATGGTTCCGCGCTCCATGCTTTCAGGTTGGCGTGGGGCTCCGCTTTAGCTCGCGCGGATCCGGGTTACTCCAGAGCCTTCATCAGGGCCTTAACGAACGGGATCAGATCCTTCGGCGTGCGTGAAGTGATGATCGGCCCGTCGACAACCACCTCTTCGTCAACCCACTCGGCGCCCGCGTTCTCCATGTCGTCGCGAATCGAAAAAAACGAGGTCGCTTTGCGGCCTTCGAGCACACGAGCCGAACACAAGATCCAGGGGCCGTGGCAAATCGCCGCCACGGGCTTGTTCTCATGCACCGCTTTGCGGACCAATTCGCGAAAAGCCGGATTTCTCCGCATGTGATCGGGGGAGAACCCTCCGGGGATCACGATCGCGTCAAGATGGTCCACCTGAATCTCTCCGATCGCCCGCTCGGCCCGGGCCGGATAGCCATGCTTGCTTAAGTAGGTGACACCGGCTTCCGGTCCTACGACGAGGACCTCGCAGCCCGCGTCACGCAAGCGCAAGATCGGATACCACAGTTCGAGATCTTCGTACTGTTGCGCGACAAATACCGCGACTCTTCTCTCCGCCAGTCCCATAGGCCCCCGCTCTCCAAATCGCTGCTGATCCGTCAGTCTAGCGTGACCCAAATCGCCGCGCAAGGGCCGCTCGTCCGGCCGCTCGCCCGGCTCAGCCTTCGCTCCCTTAGCCACTCCGCGTGTTCAAACCATCCCGCCACGTTTGGCCCAAGCCCGACAAGAGAACCATCGAAACCCCGCGCTCCTAAGAAAACCCGCCGTTGCTCTTCGACACTAGACACTCTCTGCCGCTACACTTAAATCCGCCGCAAGGGGGAACGACATGTCAAAGAACGGCAAATTGCGCAGCCAGGATTGGTTCGGGCGCAAGGACAAGCTGGGGTTCATTCACCGCTCGTGGATGAAAGCCGAGGGTTTCTCCGACGCCGTCTTTGACAGTAAGCCCGTCGTGGGCATCTGTAATTCCTGGAGCGAGCTGACCAATTGCAACGCGCATCTGCGTCAGGTGGCCGACGCCGTCAAACGCGGGGTTTGGGCGGCGGGCGGTTTTCCTTTGGAATTCCCCACGATCTCGCTGGGCGAACCCTTCATGCGCCCTTCGACGATGATGTTCCGCAACCTGATGGCGATGGACGTGGAGGAATCAATCCGCGCCAATCCGCTTGATGGCGTGGTGCTGCTTTGCGGCTGCGACAAGACCACGCCGGCTCAGCTCATGGGCGCAGCCAGCGCCAAGCTGCCCTCGATCATGGTCACCGGCGGGCCGATGCTCAAAGGCATGTGGCGAGGAACCGAGATCGGCTCGGGCACCGATGTCTGGCATTACTGGGACGAGTTGCGCGCCGGCCGCATCCAGGAAGAGGACTGGTGCGAACTCGAAAGCTGCATGTCGCGCAGCGCCGGCCACTGCATGGTCATGGGCACCGCCTCGACCATGACCAGCCTCGCCGAAGCCATGGGCATGACCCTCACCGGCTGCGCCAGCATCCCGGCGGCCGATTCCCGCCGCTACGAGATGGCCGAGCGTAGCGGCGCCCGCATGGTCGAGATGATTCGCGAAGACCTCACCCCGGCGAAGATCATTACCCGGCTGGCGATCGAGAACGCCATTCGCGTCAACATGGCCATTGGCGGCTCGACCAACGCCATCATCCACCTCAAGGCGATCGCCGGACGCCTCGGCATCGATCTGCCCCTTTCGCTCTACGACGACATCTCGCGCAGCACCCCCGTGATCGCCAACATCCGTCCCTCGGGCAAGTACTTGATGGAGGACATGTACTACGCCGGCGGCGTTCCGGCCGTGATGAAAGAGATCGAGTCGCTGCTGCATCTCGATGTGATAACGGCGACCGGCAAGACGATGGGTGAAAACATCAGCGGCGCCCGCTGCCATAACAACGACGTTATCCGCCCGACCAGCAACCCGATTCAGAGCGAGGGCGGGACCGTAATTCTCTATGGCAATCTGGCTCCCAACGGAGCGGTCATCAAGACCAGCGCCGCCGACCCGAAGCTCATGCAGCACACCGGCCGCGCGGTTGTCTTCGAGGACCACTCCGACCTCATGGAGCGGCTCGACAGTCCAGACCTCGATGTCGACAAAGACTCGGTGCTGGTGCTCAAGCATGGCGGACCGGTCGGCGCACCGGGCATGCCCGAGTACGGCAACCTTCCGATTCCGTCGAAACTGCTCAAGCTGGGCGTCACCGACATGGTGCGTATCAGCGACGCGCGCATGAGCGGGACCAGTTACGGCACGGTCGTGCTGCACATCTCACCCGAGGCGGCGATCGGCGGCCTCCTGGCGGTGGTCCAGAACGGAGACGAGATTCGCCTCGACGTTCGCAACCGCAAGATGGACCTGCTCGTTGGCGAAGAAGAGATTGCCCGGCGGCTAGGAGAGCGGAAGAAGCGGCGCACCCACTATGACCGCGGCTACGGCCGGCTCTACATCGAAAATGTTCTGCAAGCCGACGAAGGCTGCGACTTCGGCTTTCTGCAAAGGCCAGCCGCCGTGCCCGACGAAAGCGGGGACGAACAGGGAACCCGCGCGGCCGACAAGCTGCCGCTGGCTTTCTGAGCGTTGATCTCGCAGTCGCAAATGGAGTGATTTCATGATGACGACACGATCTTGGATGCCTTTGCTGGTGTTGCTTACCCTCCCGGTCTCTCTGCCCGCGGCGGACCCGCCGGGAGAGGGTCTGTGGGAACAGGTCGACGTCTTCACGGCGGGCCACGACGGCTATCACACCTTTCGCATTCCCGCGATTGTGACCGCCCCGGACGGAGCACTGATCGCATTCGCCGAAGCGCGCAAGGAGAACCGCTCCGACCCCGGCGGCGGCGACATCGATCTTGTCTACAGGCACAGCACCGATGGCGGCAAGACATGGTCGCCGCTGAGGGTGCTCGATGATCCGGGCGAAGGCTGGGGTGCATCGAACCCGACTCCGGTCGCCGACCGCGATAGCGGCCGCGTGTGGATTCTCTACAATCACTGGGAGCCGGGTTTCGGCACCGAGCGATCCCAGCCCGGCACGTCGAACAACCAGGCCTGGGCGCGTCACAGCGATGACAACGGCGCCACCTGGTCCGAAGCGGTGGATCTGACCCGCGTGTCCCGAGCCTACGACCACTGGGGCGCGATGTTCCTGGGGCCAGGCGGCGCGATCCAGGCACGCGACGGCCGCCTGATCGTGCCCGCGGCCATGAAGCCCGACATCTACTCCGTGTGGATGTCGATTGGCGGCTTCGAGGGCCGTACGAGCCTCATGCGCGCCTATGCGCTTACAAGTGACGACCACGGTGACACATGGAAGCGGGGCGAACTGGTGAAAGCGCAAACCAATGAGAATCAACTTGTCGAGTTGAGCGACGGGGCCATCATGATGGACGCGCGCCAGGGTGCCGGCGGGCATCGCTGGCTGATGGTCAGCTCCGACGGCGGCGGGACGTGGTCGAATCCCGTTCCGGGCCAGCAGGTCACGCCGATCTGTGCCGCGATCGAGCGCTACACATCGAAAGCCCAAGGCGACGACCGAGACCGCATTCTCTGGACCGGCCCCGCCGGCCCGGGCCGCAAGCGGCTCATGCTGCGGGTGAGCTATGACGAGGGCCAAACCTTCCGGGACGAAAAAGTCATCTACGGCGGCCTCGCGGCCTACTCCGACATCGCCATTCTCAACGATAAAACGGTTGGCGTGCTCTGGGAACGGGGCGTCAGCGTGGGTTACCAATTCATCACGTTCACGCGCTTCGACCGGTCGTTCTTCGAATCCGGGCCGCACGGGCGGTGAAAACACCGCCCGCCGCGGCGCTCCGCCAGTGTTTCATCATCCACCCCGCTGGCCGTGCCATACGCCCCGATCATTCCGCGAACGCGAGCTTGCGAGCTTGTCCGATCACCTCCGCGCCTCGGGACAAGACTTCCCGTCGCCAGGACGGGTCCGCCGGGCTGAAAGCTGCTTTCAACTCCAGCTTTGCCGGGTGGCCGATACCTCCGTCGCCGTAGTGGCGCCAGCGATTTTCCGCCCGGAGAAACTTGACGACCTCAACACCGCTTAGCGTTCCAAATTCCTGGCAGACGAAGTAGAAATTCGCCTTTGGAAGCACGCGAGGATACATCGTATCGTGCGCCCCGCTGATTCTGTAGGCCACGCCCCGGTCCGGATCCCAAGAACTGACGCGCGCGCCAAAGGCCGCCTTCATCTCGCGATATAATGCCGACCCCTCGTCCGCTTCATGCAGCAGCAGCGAATCGACGCCGAAAGGGCCCAGCCCAGTATGCACATCCACGACGACCAGACGCCGGACCTCCGCTAGCTGAGATTTGACGAACTGCTGAAACTTGCGGGGACCTTCCTCAAGTGCGTCGCCGCCGTAGAACAGCCCTTTCGGATATTCGTACTGCCCCCTTGCGATCGCCTGCTTAAGCGTGCTCATGCCATGGCGCAGGACGAGCCAGCCGGCCCGAGCATAGTAGAAATCCCAAGAAGGAGGGCTCGCGGGATTAAGAAACGAGTTGAGCTGGTCGTAGCCGTCTGGAACTCCCTCGTACGGCGCTCCCGGAGGAAGGAAGTTTCGATTCAAGTCAACATTGTTCTCGTTGAATCGCCGCAGCCAGGCCATGCCATACGGGTTCATGACATGCACGAGAACAACCGCCGTGTCTTCGCGGAGGGGCGCGATCCCGTTCGCCATCCACTGCAATTGAATCGCCGAGCCGGCGAAAGCTTCCACTCCATGAAGCCCCGAGGAATGCAGAAGCACCTGGCGCGGTTGTTCGGCGCCGAACCAAGCGATGTCGATGGTGAGTTTCTCGCCGGCGGGTCCGTTGGCTTCGAGGCCGAGCGGAATCAGGCGGGCTCCGGCCGCTTTGGCCGCCGCGCGAAACCGCGACCGCGCAACCGCATAGTCAGCCGAAAAGAATCGTTGCAGGCTGTCCTCATCGTCTGGCCCGCTGCCTCCGCAGCCGGGGAGCAACGCAAGGCTGGTCATGAGAATGCGTACCGTCTGTTGATCGGAAAACATGTCGGCGCCTCGGTGATAGATGAAAGATGCTTCGCTGTCTCTTTCCAATCATCCGTCATCTAGTGGACTGTCCCAGAGAAAGATACACCATGACGGATGCGGCGCGCGGGGTTGGAGTATTTCCAGCGGAAGGGCTTGGCGTCTTTGGAATAGGCGTTGATGTAGCGGCGTAACTTGCGGGCCAGGTCCGCCGTGGAGGTGAAGATGCCGCGCGTGATCACATCCCTCTGCAGCTTGGAAAACCACAATTCGACTTGATTCAGCCACGACGAATAGGTCGGGGTGAAGTGTAACTGCACGTTGGGATGGGCTCGCAGGAACTCGGCCACCTTCTTCGTCTTGTGCGCGGAGAGATTGTCGCGGATGATGTGAATCTCCTGCTCGGCCTCGTAGGGCGCGACGATGTCGGCGAGAAAGCTCACGAACTCCTTGCTGGTGTGTCGCCGAGCGGTCTTGCCCTGCACCTTGCCGGTCTTGGTGTTCAGAGCGGCGTAGAGCGAGAGTGTGCCGTTGCGCTTGTATTCGAAGCCGTGCCGTTCCGCCCGGCCGGGCGAGAGCGGCAGCACACGGTCGCGGCGATCCAGGGCCTCAATGGCGGTCTTTTCGTCAACGCAGAATATGGCGGCGTGCCGGGGCGGGTCGAGATAGAGCCCGATGATGTCGGCCGCCTTGCGCTCGAAGTCCGGGTCGTTGGAGGCCATGTAGCGTTCCAAACGATGCGGTTGCAGGCCGGCTTCCCGCCAAACGCGATGAATCATCGTCTTGCTTAGCGCGAGCTGACGGGCGAGTTTGCGGCAGGACCAGTGGGTGGAACCGTCTCGGGGTTTGCGGCGCGTGGCGTTGAGTATCCGAGCGCGCAGCTTGACGCTCAGCTTGGAGGGCGCTTGACCGGGCCGCTCGGTTTCGAGCCCATCGAGTCGGGCTTGGAGAAAGCGGCGCTTCCATTTCCCCACGGTACGCGCCGAGGTGTCGAGTTTGTCGGCTAGGCGTGCATACGACCAGCCGCCGCTCAACAACAACACGATCTTGGCTCGTAGCACGAACCCGGCCGGCAGCGACTGCGAGCCGCCGATCTCTTCCAACTCAGACCGTTCTTTCTCGTCCAAAGCGATTGGTTCGGCTTGAAAGGGCATACTGTATAGACGCCGCTTTCACTAAGAAGGTTACTCTGGGACAGTCCACTAGGGTCATAGTTCCGGAGGAAGCCGGAAGCCGAGACCGCATTATCAAGGCGACGAACAGCCAGACAGCCATTCAGCAGGCGTCGCTTCGCGCAACAGACAAAATCCATCGCGATATTGAGGAATTCCTCCGACCGAGAGGTCTCTACTATGATCGTCGAAAGAATTTCTATAAGAACGAGGGCAAACGGCGTGACAAGATCATTGGGATACCACATCTAGCCCAGTCGACAATGGCGATCCTCTTGCAGCGCCCGGACACGGCTCGGGCACGACCCTCGTCCCTCCTAAAGAAGGACGAGGACTACCAAAAGGTTTATAATCCTTCGTACCCAATTCAGCTCTATCATGTATGCGCTGAAGGAATGCGGCGCGTGGAAGCGTTTCTGAAGTCGCCTATTGCCGGTCTCGCAAGCAAGGACCGAAGCAACCTCCGATTCTATGTCGGTATGCACGCCGTCGTTTCGCTGACAGGTAAGAACAACCCCTCGGCGAGCGACCTCGCGAGAGTTGACGTGAGCAAACTGGACGACGATGCGATCAAGAAAAGCCTCGCTCTCGTACGTCAATCGTACGATGCTCTCGGCGGAACAGATCAGGTCGCCAAAGGGTCCTCGCTTCTCACAGCGATACAGCAGCAGATGACGAAACCTACCTAGCCAGACAGCTGCCGAAGACCAGACAAGCTACACCTTCTACAAGCTGGGTCGGGTGGCGTTTGCCGAAGGACGGTGCCTGGGTGGGCAGAACGAACTGAGTGCAAGGTTGGGGAGGTCACAGGGAATCGAGGAAGGCGAGCAGTTGGGTTTGGTCGGGGGTGGGGGGTGTGGATCTCTTTGGCTTGGGCGTCGCCCTGGGGGCAGGCTGCCTAGAGCAGAGGCCACATCCTGGCCAGCGTCGCGACCGCGAAGGTAACGGCGAAGGCAAAGGCCAGCGGCATCAACGTGCCGATCACGGTCCATTTCCGGCTGCGCGTCTCTTTCCAGATCGTGAGAATGGTTGTGGCGCAGGGATTGTGCAGCACCGAGAACAGCATCAGGTTCACAGCCGTCAGCATCGTCCAGCCGTGCTCGACGACCAGCAGCTCGCGAATCTGATCATACGAGGTCACATCGGACATCATTCCCGTGCCCATATAGACCATCAGAAGAGTCGGCACGACAATTTCATTCGCCGGGATGGCAATCACGTAGGCGAGCATGATCACGCCGTCGAGCCCGAGCGCCTGTCCAAGCGGGTCGAGAAACCCGGCGCTGTGCCCCGCCAGGCTCATTCCGTTCCAGTTCACGTTGGCGAGCACCCAGATCACCGCGCCCGCCGGCGCCGCGGTTAGTATGGCGCGGCCCAGCACGAAGATCGTGCGGTCGATCAGCGACGTATAGAGAATACGCATGATGCTGGGGCGCCGATAGGGAGGCAGCTCCAGCGTAAACGCCGAGGCCTCACCCCGGAGAACCGTGTTGACCAGCAGCCACGAAGCCAGCAGCGTGAAGGCGATGCCGATGAGGACGACGCCGACGACCGCTCCGGCGGCCGCGAGCGAAGCCAGCGCCGCGGGAAACGCCGCCCCGACAAAGATCGTGCCCAGCATGATGAGCGTCGGGAAGCGTCCGTTGCAGGGAACGAAGTTGTTCGTCAGTATGGCAATGAGCCGTTCCCGGGGAGAGTCGATCACGCGCGTGGCGATGACGCCCGCGGCGTTGCACCCGAATCCCATCGTCATCGTCAGTGCCTGCTTGCCGTGGGCGCCCGCCTTGCGAAACAGCCAGTCCATGTTGAAGGCGACGCGCGGCAGGTAGCCCAGGTCTTCGAGGATCGTGAACACGGGGAAGAAGATCGCCATCGGCGGCAGCATGACGCTGATGACCCAGGCCAGTCCGCGATAGACGCCATGCCAGATGAATCCGGTCAGCCACCACGGCGCGCCCCAGGCGTCAAACCAGCCAACCGCGACCGCCTCGAACGAGAAGAACATCTCGGCCAGCATCTGGGAGGGAACATTCGCTCCGACAATGGTGAGCCAAAAGACGGCCGCCAGGATGACGAGCATGATCGGCAGTCCGAAGACGGGCGAAGTGACGATGCGGTCGATCTTCTGATCGAAATCCCACTGCCGGTTGCCGCTGGTCTTGACCGAGCGGTTGGCGATGCGCTGGGCGTCAGCGTAGAGTGAGCCCACCATGCGGTCCCGAAAATCGTCGCCGATGCCGCGGCGAAGCTCGTCGGCTCGCAGCAGCACGGCTTTCGGATCCAGCGTTCTTACATCCGAGGGAGCTGTGCTCATTGGGCGCCCTCCAACGCGATCACTCGGGATGTTTTCTCAATGGCTTGGGTCTGTTTCGCTTCCAGTTCCCGCAATTCGCCCGACAGGAGGGCTTGCCGCACCCGGTGGTCGCCGTCCAGCAGGCGGAACGCCAACCAGCGGGCATTGGGCAGGCCGGGAGCAAGTTCTTCGATCATCGGGACGAGCTGGTTTACCGCTTCTTGCAGTTCCGCGGGCGGCTCGGGCCGATGCGGTCGTGACACGACGGCTCCGGAGATGACGTCGGCCACGGTGCTTACCAGTTGGTCAAGACCTTGTTTGGTGCGCGCGACCGTGGGTACGGCGGGGACGCCCAGATCACGGGCCAGGCCGCGAACGTCCACCTCAATGCCCTTGCGTTCTGCTTCGTCCATTAGATTGACGCACACTACGGCGCGGCTGGTGATCTCGAGAACCTGCAACACGAGATTGAGGTTGCGCTCAAGCGCTGTGGCATCGACCACGACGACGGTACAATCGGGCCGTCCGAACAGCAGGAAATTACGGCTGATCTCTTCATCTTCCGAGGCCGAGAGCAGGGAATAGGTGCCGGGAAGATCCACCAGCTTGTAGCGTTTGTTCTGGAAGACGTAGCCGCCCTCGGCACGGTTGACGGTCTTGCCGGTCCAATTGCCGACGTGCTGGCGCAGTCCGGTGAGCGCGTTGAATACCGACGACTTGCCGGTGTTCGGATTCCCGGCCAAGGCGACCAGATGGTCATGCTTGCCGAGCGAGACGCCCATTTGCGCAAGCTGCGCGGTCGCCGGGCAGGCTTCGCATGCATCTGGAGAGACGGGCCGGCTGCTCATGTGCGTACCGCTTCGGCTGGTTCGGTTTTGCCGTTCGATTCGGTCAGGGGCCGGACCCAGATTTGCGACGCCTGCGCCCGGCGCAAAGCGATCAATGTGCCTCGCACGCGGAAGGCTCGCGGATCGCCAAAGGTGTTCTCAAGAGCCGCCTCGACGCGCGTGCCGGGCGTCAGGCCGAGGTCAAGCAAGCGGCGGCGGCTGAACCCCCTGCAGGCCGGGTCGAGTTCCATGACTTCGGCCGCTTGTCCCACGGCCAGTTCCGAGAGCCGCCCGGCGCCCTGGGGACGGGCGCTGCCAGGCGCTTGGGTGACCTGAATGTTCGCGGCCACCACATGCGCCATGCGATGCTCGTTCTCACCATCGCTGAGCAGCAGGCGCTCGGGTGTGCGCTCGAGAATTCGAATGGTCTTGCCGGGCAGAAAGCCCGCGGCGAGAATCTGCTGGAAGATCACATCCGGCTCATCCTCGATATGGACGATGCGGGCGGACTCGCCGACGGGCCACTCACCGAGCGAGAGCTCCAGCAGCGGATCGACAGCGCCTTCCGCCGTCGGAATCGGGTCGCCATGGGGGTCGCGCACCGGGTGGCCCAGGTGCGCTTCGAGAGCGTCGAGTTTTTCGGGTGTCAGCGTATGCTCGGCTTTTTCGGCGGCCTGGTGCAGTTTCGACATCGGCACGCCGGCGTCGTCGGCCAGGTAGCGCTCCCAGAGACGGTGCGCCCGGACGACGTGCAGCGCCCAGCTCTCGCCGGCCGGGGTCAAACGCAGGCCTTCCGAGGCGCTTCGCAGCAGGCCGCGAGCCTCCATGCGCGTGAGCAGCGCGAGCACGCGGCGCTGTGAAAGGCCGAGCGCCCCGGCGAGCGACTCCGGTGTCGCGTTCATTCTCCTGTGTTCCCAAGCAATCAGATGCTTGAGGGCGTCCTCGAAGAGCCGCCGCTGACTCATCACCCGCCGCTGGCTCCATCGCGCATAGAGACCGTTGCCAGGCCAGAAAATCATGACCATGATGCAGAGCAGCAACAGCATCCAGCCAGACACCCAGGAGCCGGTCATCGCCCGTTATCCTCCGGTCCCGGGCGGTTCGTTTCCCCTGGTCCGCCTTCCTCGCTTTCGTGCTCTCTCTCGCCCGCCGGCACGACGTGAATGAGCGAGGCTACGGTGGGGCCGATCGCGCCGAGCTTCTCCAGTCCATCGATTTCGAGCATCAGCGGACCGTCGAAGGGTCCCCGCTCGGTCAGCCGGAGTTGCGTGCCGGGGACGATCCGCAGCCCAAAGAGGTAGCGCAGAATCTCGGGATCGCCGTCCGATACACGCGATACGGTCGCTTCCTGGCCGACGCTCAAATCCAGCAGAACCCGTTCGGACCGCTCGGGGATCGTGCCGTCCTTGCGGGGAATCGGATGCCCATGCGGATCAGCCTCGGGATCGCCCAAACGTTCGGCCATGCGGTCTTCGAGTTTTTCGGAAATGGCGTGTTCGAGTTTGTCGGCCTCTTCATGCACCTCGTCCCAGCGATAACCGAGAAAACGATGCAGGTATAACTCGATCAGCCGGTGATGCCGGATCACTTCCAGGGCCCGCAGCCGGCCCTCGTCGCTGAGCCGCGCGCCACGATGTTTCTCGTAGTAGACCGGAGCCGGATTGCGTTCGGCAAGCTTTTGCAGCATGCCGGTCACCGACGCCGGCGCCACGCCGAGTTTTTTCGCCAGTGCGGCGGTCGAGGCCCGCCCCTGATCTCCGGCAAGCTTGAAGATCGCTTTCAGATAGTCATCTACGGCCTCAGAAGGCATAGGTCACAAATTTAGGTACGCCTAAATATGTATCTTATGCCGATGACGTGTGAGTGTCAACCGCGAGCCGGCGGCAATCCCGCAATCAGGTAGCGGGGGGCCCGGTCGCCAGTCCGTCAGAGGTGCTCAACTTGGCTGTTCGGGTTTCCGCTGTGCCGTCGCCGCGGCATGTTTTCCGCTTACTGGACGTAGACAAGAACCGGAACCGGACTGCCGTGCTCTCCGATACGCAGGAATACCTCGTACTCTCCAGCGGCGAGACCGGCCGGCAGCATGAGGTTGATCTGAATCAGTCCAACGAATTGCGGAGCCAGCACGGCCGCGCTGAACGGCGGCGGCGTGTCGCCGACGAGCAGCGAAACTGGCAGCAGCGGAGTAAACAGGCCGCCCTCGCCGGGCAGCGGAGCCGGCGAGCCCGTCATCAAAGGTTTGTCGAGCAGGCCCTGCCCGGTCGCGTAAAGAATGACGAACCCTCCGGCGGCCGCCGGGTTCTCGGCGGAGTTGATCGTGCCGTCAAGATTCGCGACGATGTTGAACAAACCCGGATGCACATCGGCGACGGTGATCGTCGATGTATTGCTGGACTGTCCGCCGATCTCGACCCGAACCTCCACGTTTTCAACACCCGCGACTTCGAAAGGTACTTGGGCGTTGATCTGTTCTTCACTGGTGAACAACAGAGGCGCGGGGAAGTTGTTGAAGAAAACCCGGACACCGCCGAGCAGCGTGGGCAGCTTGCCGGTTTGCGGGTCGAACGAGGCGGTGACTCCTTGGGCCGGGCCGATGTTCAGGCCGAAGATCGAAACGAGTTCTCCCGGCGCGACCGCTTGTCCGGAAAAATCGGCCGCGTTCACGATGCCGGATCGCGAAATCACCGGCAGGGACGTGATCCAAGCGCGGGTCGGCGTCCAGAGCGCGCCGCCGTCGGTGGTTTTGAACACCCCCCCGTCGAATGTTCCCAGATACAGGGTGCGCGCCGTAACCGGGTCCGCCGAAAGCACGAGCGGAATTTGAGTTTCGATCCCGGTTGGGATGGCGTCCCAGTTGTTGCCGCCATCGGTGCTTTTGAACACGCCAAGGTTCGTCGCGATATAGATCGCCCCGTTGTCTTGCGGGTCGGCCACCATGGAGGTGACCGAGAGGGCGGCGCCGCCCGGAGCACCCGAGACCACCGGCACGAAACCGTCCCTGCCGCGGTCTTCACTGCGGAAGACACCGAACGCCGAACTGACGAAGAGGCGTTTGGTGTTTGAGGGATCGACGACAACATCGAGCAGCGAGGTGAGAGTTGGCCCCATCGGATCCCAGACGTCGCCTCCATCGTCGCTGCTGAACAACTGGAAGGTTGGTTGACCGAAGAAATCCGTGATACTGCCGGCCGCGTAAAGCCGTTGCGAGTCAGAAGGGTCCATCGCAAGGCCGGTGATGTTCCAAGCCGTCAGCGCACCGACAACGCCGGTACCCTGGATGTCGTTGATGGAAGTGAAACTTACCCCGCCGTCCTGGCTTTTGAATGGGGCTTATAAAGAATGCTTGACGCAGCGCGTGCCAGGCCTCTCGGGGAGTGTCTCCGCCCCTGTTGCCCGACGGCGCTCTGCTCACTAGGTCTCGTCTCACCGTCGAGACAAGGGAGAGATCGCATGATCTTCAAGGGTACGGTGTACAGACGGAGCTCATCTGATCGTCCCAGGCAACCTGAGATGGCGGGGGAGAGGGAGGTCTTCAAGTGCAATCCGCAGCGTGTGTGCCGAATAATGAAAGAGACCGGTTGGGAGAGCGTTTTCTGCGGCACTCTCAACCTTAGGGTAGCCGATGGAGTATCTGACGACCTGAGCGCTATGCGTGCGTTATTCTTCGAGCGCCCAGAGGACGTCAAGCATCCGACAGACCAAAGGATCCCCAAGAAACGCGGCGGGTACTGCTACTACAGAGCGACGGCGTCAGTGCGAGGCGAGACCCAGGAGGTCCTGGTCAGACGGGCCGGCAACCCGCACGACAACACGACAAGAGGTGCGTGGAGCTAGTCGCTCCAGTCAAGCTGAACCGTCTTCAGATAGACAAGGGCAGCGAGGTCGAGGTCGCCGTGTCTTCCGCCCGACGCCTCAGCAGGGAACCCATGCACCCGAATGGCCGCTCTCACGCTCATGCGGGGCGCGTCAAGTAGCCTTTATAAGTCCCTTTTGAATACCCCCCCGGCGGTTGCGACATAGACGACCGCCGGGTTCGCCGGGTCGATCACGATGCGGAAGACCGAAGCGCCGGTGAACAGCGGATTCCAGTTCCTGCCTCCGTCGGTACTCTTGAAAAATCCCCCATCGCCCCGCGTAAACGGATTCACCGAGCCGGCATAGACGTTTTGAGTGTTTTGCGGGTCGAAGGCGATGGAGCGAAGATCCACCGCGAGAAGGCCTTCGCGGGATTCCTCCCAGCGATCCCCGGCCGCGGTGGAGAGGAATAATCCGCCTCCGAAAACGTCGGCGAGCAGGTTGGCGTTGTTTTGAGGATCGACCGCCAGCGCCCGTATGCTGGCCGTCGCCAGGCCGTCGGAGGAAATCTGCCAGTGGTCGCCGCCATCGGTGGAGCGAAACACTCCGGTCCCGTTGAAACCCGCGAACAGCGTGGAGGTCTCGTTGGGATCGATCACCAGCGCGAAGACTTCGCCAAAGGGCATGCCCTCGCTGATGCCCTCCCAGGTCTGGCCGGCATCAGTGCTGCGGAAAGTGAAGCCGAGCTGAGTGGAGATATAGACAAGGCTGGGGTCGCCGGGATCGATAACGATATCGGTGATGCTGAAGCCGAACAGGTCGGCGACGATGGCCGCGGACTGTCCCGCGTCGGTCGAAATCGAAAGCCCGTTGCCGGTTCCCAGATAGATGACATTCGAGTCCGACGGGTGGATGGCCAGCGTCTGGCCCGGCGCGCCGCTGCCGGCCGCGGTCCACTGCGCGCCACCATTGGTGGATTTGAAAAGAAAACCGTCGCCGGGCAGCGTCAGGCTCGTCTGCATGGCATAGACGATCTGGGAGTTGTTGGGGTCGACGAGGATATCGAGATAGTCGCCTTCGAAGATCGTGTCGTTGAAAATCAGCAGGCCAATGTTGATCGCAGTCCACTGATTGCCGCCGTCGGTGGTCTTAAAGATGCCGCCGAAACGGGTGCCGGCATAGATGGTGTCCGGGTCGGCGGGGTCGATCGCCAGGGATCGAACATCGAGCGTCGTTAGTCCGTTGCTGGCCTGCGTCCAGGAATCGCCCTGATCGGCCGAGCGAAAGACGCCGGCCTCGGTCGTGGCGGCGAACCACTGCTGGCCCGAGCCGGTGATCGCCGATACCGACGCGCTGGTGAGTCCGGCGCTGGCCGGCCCCCAGCTCAGTCCGCCATTCTCGGTTCGGAAGACGCCCCGACTCGTAGCCGCGAAGACGAGTCCCTGCGTCGAGGGATCGGCGAATAGGTCGGTCACGCGGGCTCCGGGAGGACCGCCTTGCGCCCAAGCGGCGACGGTCCAGAAGAAGACCAGCCAGCGAACAAACTTTTCCATTGCTTCTTCAGTCTATAGAGCAGGGGGGCCGGCAAGGCGGCTACTCGTGTAAAAGATCACCTTTCGAGCGCGGCGGACGGGGCCGGCGGCTCCCGAGCCGGGTAGGGAAGAACTGGACAGGGAAGCAGAGTCGCCGTACCCGAGTGAGAGTCTGAACATCCGGCCGATGGATCCGCCGCCTGGCACAGCCTTGCGTGATCGAGTGCAACCACCGTATGGCCGATATACACCACAAGACTTAGCCGAGGGCAGTCGCCGGGCCAGTGCGGGAGGCCGGTGCGGGAGTCTGGAGCGGGAGGCCGGAGCGGGAGGTGAGGACAGATTGCGACCAGTGGTCTCCGCGACAGTCTCGACGGCCCGAGCCCGCGCCGAGCCCCGGGCCCCGGATAATCAGCGTTTCGTCGCCGAACAACCGTGTAAGAACTACACAGCGGCGAACCACGCCCTGGAAAATTTGCGCACTTTTCTCTGGGTTCCAGCGTATCTATTTGTACGCTTGTCACGAATAGGAGGGTGTAGGAGCGCCCGCGAGACATTGGCAGGACAATTGCTATCAACAGGGGAGCACGGAGCCACGACATGAGACTGATTGGCATCACAAATCGGGGACTGGCGGTGATCAGCGTACTGGTGATGGTGTTGTGGGGACTGATTCTAGCGGAGCGATCGATTCTTCGGCAGGCGAGACAAGACCACTACGAGTTTCAGCGCTCGCACCCGATTGCGGCACCGCGCGACAGGCCGCTGCCGGTCGAATACAACAACCCTCCATCCTTTTCTGCCGCGCCCACGGCGATCAGCTAGCCCTGGAGCACACTGGCCCCAGGCACCCGCTTCTCTTCGTAGGGTTGGGGCTTGCCTTCTTGGACACCCACCGGTCTTGATTGTTCAACTGTTCGGCTTGGACGTACCTGCCAAGGCTGTCCGTCCCGTTTTGAGATACTGCTAGTGTTTGGTTGCCGTGAGGCCTATTGGGTGTTCGCACCGCTCGGGGCAGCCGAAGCACATCGGGAACTGCCGTTCTGATGACCGACGAAGAAATCACTGATCTGCTTACGGATCTGGAGTCAGATCGCGTGGAGAGGAAAGCCGCGGCGTCGGATATGGCCAAGATCCGTGAGGCTGTCTGTAGTTTCGCCAACGATCTTCCGGGTCAGCGCAAGCCCGGAGTCCTGTTTATAGGTGCGAACGATGATGGATCCTGTGCTCATCTGCCGATCACGGATTCGTTGCTCCTCACGCTCAGTGACATCAGGTCGGACGGCAATATCGTGCCGCTGCCTGCGATGAGCGTGGGGAAACGAACCCTCAACGGTTGTGATACGGCGGGGATTATCGTTCAGCCGTCCGCGGCTCCCCCGGTTCGCTATAAGGGCCGGACTTGTATCCGAGTGGGGCCGAGACGAGCCTATGCTACGCCGGAAGAAGAAAAACGTCTGATGGGTATTCACTTGACTCAGGTATTTTGAAATGGCCCCTACATGTTGTGGTTGTCCGTAGCGCGTGTTGCGGTGCCTCCGACCAGCGACTTGTAGGGCGCCGGTTGCACGGCGACGGCCTGCTGAACCAGGCGGTAGAAGAGCTTGCCTCGGCTTCTGGACTTGCGGCGGTTGAAGCGGAAGGTGAATTCGTCGAGGTAGTAGTCGAGATGCTCGTGGCTGACGGCTCCTTGATGCGTACCCAGTATCCAACGCTTCAGTAACGACACCACGCGATGCACGCGGGGGAGCAGTTGAGAGGCTCGTGCCGGTTGCCCGTCCAGGTAGCTCACCTCGTGGCGATAGCCGTCGCTTTCGAGTGGCTCGTATCCCAGCCAGCCGTCCGTGTGGACCACGCTGCCGGGTTCGACCGACTCGCCGACGAAGGCCATCAAGCTGTCCCCAGAGGCGTTCGGAATCGTGCGCATCCGAACTCGTCCGATGCCGGCGCCATCTTCCTCGGCCGCTACTACAATCAGCGCTTTCGCGTCGGTTTGGCGGCCCCGCACGCCCTCCTCCAGGGCTCCTAAGTAAGTCTCGTCAACCTCAACGCGCCCGCTGAGGCGATCACGTCCGGGCCGCACCATAGCGCGCCGAAGCTTGTGCAACCAAGTCCAGGCCGTCTTGTAGCTGCCCAGGCCCAACACCCGCTGCAATCCCAATGCACTCGCCCCGTTCTTCTGGCTGGTGAGCCACCACATTGCTCGAAACCAACTCTGGAGCGGCTTGCGGGTGTCTTGAAAGATTGTGCCTGCTGTCGCCGAAGCTTGATGCCCGCAGCTTGCACACTGCAGCAGCACCGTGCGCACCGCCCAGGTTTTGTCATGCCCGCATCGCGGACAACGAAAACCCTCCGGCCAGCGGAGTTGACACAGATACTCCCGACAGGCCTGCTCGCTAGCGAAACGCGCCTCGAACTCGGCCAAATTCCGGGGATAATCTTCCATCGCCCAAGATCCTACATCTTGGGGTCACCTGAGTCAAGTAAATACCCATCAAACGTCTTAGTGAAAGGCGCCGGTTCGCCGATCTTCCCTTTGACATTTCGCCGTTAGACTCGGCTTCGCTGGACGACTTAGATTTGAGCCTCTTTCAGCAAACGTATCTGCCTTCAGCGATTGCGAAGGAAGTTCTAGACGAAAATCAGCGCAGTATCGAGGAACAGCTTGCGTCGCTGAGATTTCTGTCTCCTGGTGACCCGCGCAAACCGACTGTCTTAGGCATCCTGGTGGCGGGGAAGGACCCGAGAAGGTTTCTGCCCGGTGCTTACGTTCAATTCCTGCGACTCGACGGCGAAGAACTCGTTGATCCGATCAAGGACCAGAAGGAAATTGACGGGCCCCTGCCTCACTTGATGGCGACACTAGAGGGCGTGCTTCGGCTCAACATTGCAACCGCCACCGATATCAACAGCGAGGCGATCGAGGTCAAGCATCCCGACTACCCGCTTGCGGCGCTGCGCCAGCTCGTGCGCAACGCGATTCTTCACCGCGCCTACGACGGAACGAATGCGCCGGTTCGCGTCTACTGGTTTAACGACAGGATTGAGATCCACAGCCCCGGGGGACCGTATGGTCAAGTCACTCGAGAGAACTTCGGAGATCCGGGAATCACCGATTATCGAAATCCGCACCTAGCCGAGGCGATGAAGAATTTGGGATATGTACAGCGATTCGGCATGGGCTTGGAAATCGCCCGTAACGAATTAGAGAAAAACGAAAATCCGCCGCCTGAGTTTGATGTCCAAGCGACGAATGTACTTGTGACTGTACTTGTGACGATTCGGAGGACGCGGTGAGCGTCACGATTG
This sequence comes from Bryobacterales bacterium, assembly GCA_965238045.1. Lineage (GTDB taxonomy): Bacteria > Acidobacteriota > Terriglobia > Bryobacterales > UBA6623 > CBDEGU01. The sequence continues at coordinate 635,446 of CBDEGU010000012.1, forward strand.
TCGCCTTTTTCAACAACAAGGGCGGCGTTGGGAAAACATCTCTCGTCTATCATCTGGCGTGGATGTACGCCCAGCTTGGCAAGCGTGTTCTCGCGGCCGATCTCGACCCTCAGGCCAACCTGACGGCGGCCTTTCTTGACGACGACAGACTGGAAAGCCTTTGGGGAGAGGACGACCGTAGAGCGACTGTCTTTGGGGCGATTCAACCGCTCAAGGCGGGCGTAGGCGATATCAAGGACGCCCATGTCGAAGACATCGATGAGAACCTGGCTCTTCTTGTAGGGGATCTTGCTCTGTCCAGTTACGAGGATGATCTTTCTGAAGTTTGGCCGAAGTGCCTCAGCGGCGACGAGCGGGCATTTCGAGTTACATCGGCGTTCTGGCGCATGATTCAGAATGCGGCTAGACGTCAAGAAGCAGACCTGGCGCTGATCGATCTCGGTCCGAACCTCGGTTCCCTCAACCGAGCGGTTCTAGTTTCGTCCGACCATGTCGTCATCCCGCTTTCACCGGATCTGTTCTCACTGAAAGGACTTAGCAATTTGGGGCCGACCCTTAGGCAGTGGAGGACGGACTGGACACAGAGGCTGGCTCACAGGCCCGAGCTAGACTTGGACCTTCCGCCGGGAGTGATTCATGCGGCCGGGTATGTGGTCATGCAGCATGCGACGCGTCTCGATCGTCCGGTGAAAGCCTACGAGAAATGGATTCGGCGGATCCCCGGTGTCTACCGCAAGGATGTCCTGGCACGCCCAGAAGAACCAAACGTGACCGTAGCCGATGACCCGCATGCATTGGCCATGCTGAAACACTACCGAAGCCTGATGCCGATGGCTCAAGAAGCTCGCAAGCCTGTATTCTTGCTCAAGCCCGCCGATGGCGCCATTGGCGCTCACTATCAGGCGGTTCAACAGGCCGGCCAGGACTTTGAGGAACTGGCTCGGAAGATCGCAAAGAAAATAGATGTAGAACTATGATGTAGATCTGTGCTGAAACAGCCGCGGCTGTTCTCTGGCGCGAATGTCCGGAAGCAGGCAGGAGGCACACCCACCCGGACATCTTGTATCATGACTCAAGGCGGGGGAAGTGACCGCCGTCCGCCCTATTTCGCCACCCTGCGCGAGCCGAACCGGCCGATCACACCTTCGATGACCGTCGTCAAGAGGCCTCGTCTGGCCAAGGAAAGGAAACAGCGTCTTGCCAAGATCCTGCGGCGTCTCAAGCGAGACTACCCCGCTGCCGAGTGCGCGCTGACTCATGGGTCGGCCTGGGAGTTGCTGGCGGCGACGATTCTTTCGGCCCAGTGCACCGATGTCCGGGTGAACCTGGTGACGCCGGGACTTTTCGCCAAACTGCCGACGGTGCACGCCGTGGCGTCGGTCGACCAGGAAGCGCTGGAGCGGGAGATCCAGTCCACCGGGTTTTTCCGCAACAAGGCCAAGTCATTGAAAGGCGCGGCCCAACGGATTGTCGCCGAGTACGGGGGTGAAGTGCCCGATGAGATGGAGCCGTTGCTGAGCTTGCCGGGAGTCGCCCGCAAAACGGCGAATGTCGTCCTTGGCACGTGGTTTGGCAAAGCCGAGGGCGTCGTCGTCGATACTCACGTCGAGCGTATTTCCGGGAGGCTCGATCTTACCAAGCACAAGGATCCGAAGCACAAGGATCCCAAGAAGGTGGAGCAGGATCTGATGAAAATTCTTCCTCAAAAAAAATGGATTGAATTTTCTCATCAGTTGATTCACCACGGACGCCAAGTCTGCGTCGCTCGCAAGCCCCGCTGCGCCGAATGCGGTTTGGAAAAGCTTTGCTACGCCAAGGATAAGGTCGCCTGAGGGGAAGTGCCGGCGCGCGAGGACGATGCGCGTTTCCAGGCTAGCCCCAATACTCTTCACTTAATAGATAAAGTGTGGCAAACTGTTCTAGAAGAACAGGAGGCCCAGGATGGCTCGAACCTTAGGAGTGCTGCCACCCGGCAGTCGTATTACCGACTTTATCAGCTTGGGGGTGATCGCGCGATGGTTTCCGCGCCCGGCCGTCGATCGCGTCTTGCGCCAGAGCGGCAAGACTTCTCGCCGGCAGCGCGACCTGCCGGCGCACGTGGTCGTCTATTACGTGATCGCGCTGGCGCTGTATATGCAGTCGTCCTACCGCGAGGTGCTGCGTTGCTTGCTGGAAGGTTTGGACTGGCTCTCGGAAGTGGGGGCGCCGCCGAGATTGGTGGGGGATGCGGGGATCTCGCAGGCTCGCTCGCGGCTCGGCGCCGAACCGCTCGAGAAGCTGCACGACGAGCTGGTGCGGCCCTTGGCGACAAAGAAGACACGCGGGTCCTTTTATCGAAACTGGCGGCTGGTGTCGCTCGACGGCTCGACGCTCGATGTCGCCGATCAGGCCGCCAACCGGGAGGCGTTCGGGTATCCGGGCGCCTCCCGAGGGGGGAGCGCGTTTCCTCAGTTGCGTTTCGTCTCGTTGCTGGAAAACGGCACGCATGTGCTCTTTGGCAGCCGCATGGGTCCGTATGCAACGGGCGAGATCACGCTTACCAAGGAGGTGTTGCCGGCTCTGGAAAAGGACATGCTTTGCTTGGCCGGCCGCAACTTTCTCGGCTACCAGCTCTGGCGGCAAGCCAGCAAAACGGGGGCCCAGATGCTGTGGAGGGCCAAGAAACATTTGCGTTTGGAAGTGGCCGAGCGCTTCGCCGACGGCTCCTACCGCGGTGCGCTGTACGCCTCGGAAAGGGACCGGCGCCAAGGGCGCTCGCCGATCGAGGTGCGCGTCATCGAATATGTTCTGGAAGGCATCGAAGGGGCCGAGGAGTTCTATCGCCTGGTGACGACGATCCTGGATCCGCGGGAGGCGCCGGCCCAAGAACTGGCGGCGCTGTATGGCGAGCGCTGGAAAATCGAAAGCGCCCTGGACGAGCTTAAGACGCATTTGCGCGGGGCGCGCATCGTGCTGCGCAGCAAGACGCCGGAGCTGGTGCGGCAGGAGTTTTACGGGCTATTGATGGCGCATTTCGCCATTCGCGGGTTGATGCACGAAGCGGCCCTGCGCGTCGACCGGGACCCCGACCGGCTCTCGTATCTGCATGCGGTGCGGGTGGTACGGCGCAAGATGACCCAAGCGGTCGCTATGCCCCCCTCGGGACAAAAGCGCGTTTCATGAGGCGGTATTGAGCGAGTTGCTTGACGAACGCGTGAAATCGAGCCGCGGCATGCGGCGGCCACGCGGGGTCAAGCGCAAGATGAGCAGCTACAAGATGCGGCCCCGCGGCCCACTGCCCCGAGGCCGCATCGGCTTCTCCAGATGCATTAGGATAATACACTAAGTGAAGAGTATTGGGGCTAGAACCCCACCCGATTCGAGTACCAAGAGGGTCTGCCTTCAGGACCGCGTTCAGAATCCCGCGCAAGATCTCAAGCACTGGCCGATGGCAGTCCGCGGACGGTCAGCGGCCTGTTGAAGCGCGCGAGGCGGGCGGGGGCTTGGTGAGTTTGGCGAGCACGTTCGTTAGCCTTTCGATCTCGTGGTTCGGGTACCAGACGAGATTGGTGGCGATCCACCGGTCGTCATACGACCAACGGGCGCCGACAGGCATGGTGTAGTAGTTCTCCTCGCCAGCGAAGGCGACCTGGTGTTCGCCGGCCGCGCGATCCACGATCCGAAGCTCGACCCTGCGTTTGCCGGCAACCGGAATGGTCCAAGCCAGCCGGGCCCCATCGGGGCTCCAGCCGACGGACCGCGCCCCGCCCCACCACACGTGCCTGCCCACAGCCCCCCACTGCCGGGGACTGTCAGGCAGATTCGGCGGCGCCACACACGTGAGCTTCGAGGGGCCGGGATCTTCAGGAGCCATCACCATCAGGCAATTCATGTCGGTAAACGCCAGCTCCCGGCCGTCGCGTGACCAGGTCACAACTGTCGCCAGGCGCGGGGTAGCCATCCGCCGGACATGCTTGTCCGCGAGCCGCATGAGCCACAACTCAAAAAGTGGGCAGGCCCCGGACGGAGGGTTTGAAAGTAAAGATAGTCGGCGTTGGGAGAAACTCCCACGCGCAAGACCCGCCCAGCCGCCTCATGGAAAATTTCCGCCTGCTCCGTTTCCAGGTCGTAGCGGTAAATGAACTTTTCCCTCGGTTTGGAGAAGAACCGCCAGCGATAGTCCGGCACGTTTTGGGGCGACCGAGGAATTTGCCAATCGATGCCCGCTTGCTCGTCGGCGGTGGGGCTTGTAATGAGCCGCTCCCCGCCCGTCTCGATATCACGCTCTACCACAACGGGGTCAGGGCTTGCCTGCGACACAATCCAGTCATAGTATTGAAGCCGTGCTCCTTCCGAGCTCCAGCTCGAGCAGCTCGAAAACTCCGGGAAATCAGATACAGGTTCCCCGAGCGGCATGCCGCTCGCCGGATCCATCTCTAGCAGGTGACACTGGGTGCGAGTCTTCTGCCGCCCCACCAGCAAATCCCCCTGGGGGCTGAACGACTTTCTGAAGCCGCGGGACTCATAGCCAAGTTCCACAAGCCGCTGGGGCGGCTGGCTGGCAGCCTCTTGCCACGGGTCCGCCGCCACCGCCCACAAGCTGTTGTCCCGATCTGTGCCGTGCCGCCGGTCGAAAAGCACGTAGGCGGCCGTCAGGCGTCCAAACCGGTTCCCGATCCCAGCCGGGATGCCACGTGAGGGGGATCTGCTGCCCGCTGCCGTCGGTCGGCGTCACAAAAATATTGTAGTTGCCGTCGCGCCGTGAGCTGTAAGCGACGAGGCTATCGTCGGGGGAAAGGCGCAATGATCGGATGGGATCGTTTCCCCGGGGCACGGTGATGAACGGTACAAACGCGCCGTCCGCGGCGGAAACAAAGCCCATCTGAAGACTTCTTGGGTTATTCGTTGAGACTCTTGTGCAGAGCAACCGCTCCCCATCGAGCGACCAATCGTAGGGCTTTGGGAGCGCTTGCAGACTGCCCGCCTCCGCGATGAGAGCCGTTTCACCACTTACAACCGCAATGATTTCCATGCGGTGCGGGGGGTCGAGCCGTCCGGCATACGCGATGTGCCGGCCGTCTCGGGACCAGGCGAACAACTCGGTCCACTCACTCACCAGCAAGCGATCCTGGCCCGAGTGCAAGTCCCTGAGCCAGAGATGCGCTTGTCTCTCGTCGGTGTAGGCCAGCCAGCGCCCATCGGGCGAGACCGCCGCCCAGCCGAAGCGAAGGGCGGCGATGCCCACGTCAGAGGACCAACCCTCTTGTCCCTCGGGTTGATCCTCTACTAGCCGGTAGGCAGCGACCCCGGCCGCAATCACCGCGCCAAGCGCTACAGCCAGACCCATCGGCGGCAGGCGCCGCCAGCCTCGCAAGCCGTTCTTCAGCCCGCCGCTACCGACGCGGTTCTTGTGCTGTTCCCACCAGGCGTCAAGCTCATTCTTGTGGGCAAAGACCGCCGCGCGCTGTTTACCGGCACGGCGAGACACAGGCAAGCCCTCCTGCGCCTCCCAGCGCTGGACGGTCCGCCCATCCCGTCGCAAATAGGCGGCGATCTCTTTCCAGGAGTCGAGCCGGTCACCGCTGGGCGCTTCCGGAGCGGGCCAGAGAACCTTCCTAAACCAGTCGAGGATCACGATCCGCCGCCGAGCTGTTCCGAAGCAGCGCCTTCGCCCGGAGAGGCGGTCCGGGAACTGTTGGACCCACTAGTATTACTGCCTAGAGGCGCTGCATTTGCGGGAAATCGCCAATCGATCCGGCTCTGAGACAAGTCGGTCATCCCGTGTCGTTAGTTGACGCTTGCACAGCGTCCGGTTTCAGGTTAACATCACCCATCTGATCAATAGCTCATAGGATCTCAATAGGCACTCTTGTCCAAATTAGCTTTTTTTTGAACGTGTCAGCCGGGAGGCGGAACCTCTGTTAGGTTGGGATTGGGTTCAGGCCTATGAACCGATCCGCCCTGGGAGGTCCCGCCATGAGTCAAGTATGCAGCATTTTCTCACAGCTTTTGAAGTTGTTTCCGCGTTCAGAGTTTGAACAAGCCGTCCGCCAGCATCGCGGAGAGCGCCACGCCCGCGGCTTTACTTGCTGGGGACAGTTCGTCGCCATGCTGTTTTGCCATCTCGGCCGCGCCCAGTCGTTGCGCGAGATTTGCGGCTCTCTGGCGGCCAGCGAAGGCAAGCTGCGGCATCTGGGCCTGTCCGCCGCTCCGGCGCGCTCGACGCTTGCCTACGCCAACCGGCAACCTCCTTGGCAGATCTACGAAACCGTCTTCGGGCAGCTGCTGGCAAAGTGTCGCGGCGTGGCGCCGGGCCACAAGTTTCGTTTCGGGGGCGAGGGACAGGCACCGTAACTCCGCAGAAGTATCTATGATTCAGCACTTTACATTTTCATCTAATGCAGAGAATGCAGGGAGAATGCAGGGACAGGCACCCTAACTCTCGCCGCACGAACCGCAGTGAGTCACAGAGCGCGAGTCATGGTTCATCAGGAGCACGAAAAGACCGACCGCCCCGAAGCGAAGGTTTTCCGTTCGGCCGCGGGCCGGGGGACCGGTTCCCCACACCCGTGTCACGAGATCACAAATTAACTAAGCGGCCCCCTCACAACAACATCCACCGGCAAGCCCCCGCCAACCCCACCTACCTGCGGTAAGCTGGATACGAATACCCAGCGCCAGAATACACCATGCTAGAATACACCGCGCCAGCCAGCCGTCGATCGCCGCCCCCGGCGCCCGGCCAGCAAGCAACCAACCCAGCGCGGCCGGCAAAACAAAAAATACCAAACCAACCCAATCTCGCCGCACCCTTCCTGCATCAGCATCGTGCCCAGCATCCTGCCCCCGCCACTGCCTCTCCCCCAGGAAACCCCACTCAGCCAAATCCGCCAAGCCGGTGTACCAAACGAACCCAATTCCCGCACCCAGCGACAACGCAATCGCCCCCGCCACCACCTCTCACCCAAAAACCCCAACCCAGCCCAAATCCCCGAAAATCAAAATACCAAACAGACCCAATTCCAAAAAACCAATCTAAATCAACATCTTACGGACACCTGCCCCGGACCGCATCGCGGATCTCCCCAGGACTGCGGCAATCGAAAAGCAACCGCGGCGCGGAGCTCGAAGAGACCTGCGGCTTTTCCTGGCCTGCCGAGCTATTAATCCCCCAATCCCCCCGCGCCCGCCAAGCTCCGTAGGAGCGACACATCGAACAGCCTGGGGCGTGAGCCCCAGGACCACAGGCCGAAAACAGTCAGCCCCGGTAGGGGCGGCACACCCCCCTTCACCACAAATACCGCTCATCGGGCCGCGGAATCCACCGCTGGAATCCCCCGCTGGAATCCACAGCACCGAAACCCCAAATCCCCCGACCCCCCTGTCACAACAATTCCACCCCGCCAAATCAACAACATACTCCAAAAACACCCCAAAACACTTGACAGCCCGTGCTAGCCTATACCCGTAACGACCGGAAAGGATAGATCACCGCGATCCCCCGACCGTTTCCTGGCCAGGACAGAAAGCTCGCCCCGCGGTTCACCACCTCCTCGAATCACAGAGGAGACAGTGACCGCAAAGGCGGGTCTTCGGACGGCTCTCGAAAGTGGACATCCACCGCGAAGGGCTACGAGCGCGGTCGTGCACCATCGCCGCGCGAGATAATGGGCGGCAAGACCACGCGAGAGAACCCTTCGCCCGGAACCGCCTGCAACTTCCGGCTGGGGCGGCTCGCCGGGATCACATAGTCGGAACGAGAGGCGCCTCTCACTTTTTTAGAATTTCTTGAATTTGAAAAAGAAGCACCACGAAGAACGAAGCCAGCAACCCCAGCCAGCCAGCAGCCTCAGCCACCCACCCAACCTATCCGCCAAACCATGCAGCGGAGCCCGGGGGCGAGACACCGTCGAGCCCCTCAACCCGCCCGTCGCCGTCCAAAATCCAAAAACCCGAAAATCCGGGCAAATCCGGACAAAACGCCGCCCAAAAACCCTTCCCCGACCCAACCTCAGCCGCTTCCCTCACAAAAAAAGCTAAAAAGAATCCCCAAAAACCGGGCATTACCGGACACCGCCGCTCGATCCCCAGGCACCGGCTAGCCCAGTTTCCAGGGCTTCCGATACTCGTAATGCAGATACCGGTTGGCCTCTTCGCTATTGGTAAAGCGCTCGCTCATGCGATCCCACACCAGGTGCTGGCTGGTCTTGTAGGCGATATTGGCCACGATGGCCGTTGTGGTCGAGCGGTGGGCGGTCTCGATGTCGCAGTTGGGCTTTTCGCGGCTCTTGATGCAATCCAGGAAATTGCGGATGTGGTAGCGCGTGTCGGCGCGTCCCTCGACTTTCTTCGCTTCCATTTGGGACGAGAACGATTCCCGGAACTGGCGTCTTCGCTCGCGTCCTTCGGGCAGCGGGTTGCCTCCGGCGGCCGGCATCGCGGCTTGCTTTTCGGGGATCACCTCGTACCCGTCTCCGTAGACATAGACCGTGGCCTTGGTGCCGCGCCATTCGGCCAGGAACCCCTTTGTGGCGCTGACCGGGGCGGCGTTGCAGCCAAAGTCCGAGAACGTCACCAGCGTCGCTCCGGGGAATTGCCACAGGACTTCCATCGTGTCGACGGTCTGGCGATTGTCTTGCACGGCGTATTTGCCTCCGATGGCGGTGACCGAAAGCGGCGCGTCTTGCCCAAGACCCCATTGAATCAGGTCGAGAAAATGCACCCCGTTGTCGGTAAGCTGGCCCCCGGAGTAATCGTAAAACCAGCGGAACTTGTAGGAGAAGCGATTGCGGTTGTAGGGCACCTCTGGGGCGGGGCCGAGATAGAGGTTCCAGTCAATCCCTTCGGGCGGATCGCTGTCGGGCGTATTGCCGATGCCGTGGGGATACTCGTTGCCTACGCGCGCGGCGCGCGCGACCGTGACGTGTCCGATGGCGCCGGACCGCACCAGATCGGCCGCTTCCTTGCAGTAGGGTGCCGAGCGGCGATGGATGCCCACTTGCACGACGCGCTTGGTTCGCCGGGCCGTTTCCACCATGCGGCGCCCTTCGTAAATGGTCAGCGAGGCCGGTTTCTCGACGTAGACATCCTTGCCGCTGTTCGCGGCCTGGATCATCATCAGCGCGTGCCAGTGATCGGGCGTACCGATGACGACGGCGTCGACGCCGGCCTTCTCGATCAGGTCGCGGAAATCCTTGTATCTCGCCGGACTCGTGCCCGCGAGTTGCGCGGCGTTATCCATGTAGTCGCCGCGAATATCGCAGACGGCGACGATCTGCTGGTCGGCGTATTCTTTGGTGGCGCGCAGCAGCGAGGTGCCGCGATTGCCGACGCCGATGAAGCCCAGCCGGACGCGGTCGTTCGCTCCCAGAACGCGCTGGTAAGAGAGGGCGGTAAGGGCGGTGGCCTTGCCGAAGGCGCGCCGTGTGGATTTCGGTTTCGGTGCGTTCATGGTGGGGATTGTAGCAAGGGGGGCGCCGCGGCGGGTCGCCCCTAGCGGGCTTGGCGGAGCGTTTCGAGGAGGCGGGTGATTTCGCCGCGGGTGTTGTAATGTGCCAGACCGATGCGAACCATTCCGCCACTCGCTTCGACTCCCAGGCGCTCGGTGACGTTGATGGCGTAGTAGTTGCCGTCCCAGGTAAAGATGCCTTGTTCGCCGAGATATTCCGCCAGGCGGCGAGGCGAGAGGCCGTCCAAGCGAATCGAGACGGTCGGCGTGCGGCGGCCGAATTGTTGCGGGTCGCGGATGCCGTAGAACGTCAGGCCTGGGATCGCGAGCAGGCCGGAGATCAGTTCTTCCGACAACCCTCGTTCGTATCGCTGGATGGCCCGCATGGCCTCGACGAGCATCTCTCGGCGCACTGCGGGCTCGGCGGAGCAAGAGTCCGCGTGGCGATGGCGGCGGCCCAGTTCCGCAAGGTAATCGACGGCGGCGATTACACCGGCGAGACCTTCGTGATTCTGGGTGCCGGTTTCCCAGCAACCGGGAATCTCGCCGGGCGCGGGACGGATTTTGTAGGGACGCAAGCGCTCGAGATGCTCGGCCTTTCCGTAGAGCACGCCGACGTGCGGGCCGAAGAACTTGTAGGCCGAGCAAGCAAGAAAATCGCAGCCAATCGCCTGGACGTCCAGCGGGCCATGGGGCGCGTAGTGTACGGCGTCGACGAAGCACATGGCACCGGTCGCGTGCGCCGCTTTGGCGATCGCCTGAACATCGTTGATCGAGCCGGTGGCGTTGGAAGCGTAGCCAACGGCAACGAGCTTGGTTCGATCCGAGAGCAGGCTGTAGAGGTGTTCGAGATCGAGCGTGCAATCTTCGGGATGGAAGTCGGCGACGCGAATGACGGCTCCTCGTTCCTCGAGCGCGCGCCAGGGTGCGACGTCGGCGTCGTGGTCTAGCTGCGTGACAACGATCTCGTCGCCGGGCTCGATCTCGCGGCCGATCGAACGGCTGAGCGCGAAGGTGAGGCTGGTCATGTTCGCGCCAAAGACGACTTCGCGCGCTTCGCAGCCGAGCAGATCGGCGATCGCCGCATGAGCTTCCGCGAGCATTTCCTCGGTACGGCGGGCGGTCAGAAACCCTCCGTGGGTATTGGCGTTCGAGCGGATGAGATAGTCCGAGATAGCGTCGATCACGCGCCGGGGAACTTGCGTACCGCCGGGGCCGTCGAAGAATACCGCCGGCTTGCCCGCCACTTCGAGGGCCAGCGCCGGGAACTGCGAACGTACCCAGGTGAGATCCCATACCGCCGGACGGTTTTCCTTGTCTTTGGATAGGGCGATTTCTTTCACGTCATTGAACATACCATGCTCCAAGCGGCTGGTTGAACAAGGAGCCGGCCCTTCGAGATCGTTCTTGATTTTCCCTCTTTCTTCGCCTAGAATATAAGGCGAAGGAGAAAGCCATGGCGCTGACTCGCAGACAGAAGGAAATTCTTGATTTCATCGCGGGCTTCATCAGCCGCAAGGGATACAGTCCGAGTTTTGAAGAGATCGCCGAAGGGATGGGGCTGGCCTCGATCGCGACGGTGCACAAGCACCTGACGGCGCTCGACAGCAAGGGATATCTGAAGCGCAGTTTTAATCAAAGCCGGGCGCTGGACCTGGCTCCGAGATACTATCGCGAACTACGCCAGCAGCAGAGGATGGCGGCGGCCGCGCCCGAGCTGCCGCTGCTGGGCACGATCGCGGCGGGCCGTCCCGTGGAGACCTACTCGCAGCCCGACACGCTGTCGTTCGCGGATTTCACCGGCAGCAAAGAGGTGTTCGCTTTGGAGGTTCGCGGCGAGTCTATGATTGACGATCACATCATGGAAGGCGATTACGTATTGATCGAAAAGACGCACCAGGCTCGTGACGGCGAACTGGTCGTCGCTCTGGTTGAGGGCAGCGAGACAACTCTGAAGCGATATTACAAGGAGTCCGAGACCATGGCGCGGCTCCAGCCGGCCAACGCCGCCATGGAGCCCATCTTCGTGCCGCTGGCCGATTTGCAAATCCAGGGACGGGTGCTGGCCGTGCACCGGCGATACTAGCAGAGTCCGGCCCGCGAGAGGCCGGGGAGCAGTGAGGACCCTGCCGGCGCGACATGGCCGGAGGTGACATGGGTCGAATCCTGTTGCACCTCGATCCGTCTCCGAGCGAAGGGATCCGTGTCCGGATTCTTCACTACCTAGCCTGGAGGGGAACGTTCTACTTTGCGTTGACAGTTCCGCTTGTCTGGTTGCCTGACTTCGGCCGGTATGCTGCAATCGAGGTGGCGGATGTCTCGCAGCTATCCTTCTCATCCGGTGCCGGGCGTGGGGGCGGTGATCCTCGATGGTGACCGGGTAGTTCTGGTTCGCCGCGGCCGGGAGCCGCTCAAGGGGTTTTGGTCGATTCCCGGCGGGGGGCTGGAACTCGGCGAATCTCTCCTCGACGCCGTGCGGCGTGAAGTTCGCGAAGAGGTCGGTCTTGAGATCGAAGTCCTCGGGATGGTGGAGATCTTCGAAAGGATTCTGCGCGACGGCGACCAGAGGGTGCAATATCACTATGTGCTCATCGATTATCTTTGCGAGCCCGCGATCGGCGGGGGACGTGAAGAAACCGGCGAGCAAATCCAGGACCGTCAGCCCCGCGCGGCAATCGACGGCGCCGCAATGGGAACTGGGGACAGGGAGATTGCAGGGGACGGGCTTGGTGCGGGCCGGGTCGATGCAGGACTCGCCCCGCTGCGGGCTCGGGATGATGCCGAGGAGGCTCGCTGGGTTCCCCGCAAGGAACTGCCGCGATTCCGGCTCACCGAGGGAACGCTCGCCGTGATCGAAAAAGCCTTCGAGATGCGGGAGCAGCTTCGGGCCAAACCCTGAGCGTCGGCCGCGGACCGACTGCGGGATCGCATCGCATTGCATCAGGGCGACCGCGTTGGGAGATCGTTTTTTGACGGGAGGCTTCGTGATTCGCCGCGAGTCTCCAGCGAACACTGCCCGCGGCGCATACTACGGCGCTACAGTACGACGCTGTATGGAACCATGCTGCACACTGCTCAAGAATCGCTAGAACTTCCGGTTTTGCTAGACATCCTGAAGCGCTACCTCGCCGGCCCGCTGGGTGAATGGCAGTTGGAAGAGTTCCGCGAAAGCTGCACGCGGTCCTCGCGGCGCGAAGCCGTGGAGACCCTCGCCGCAGTGGACGAAGCGATGCAGATTCTCGCCCGCTCGGGCGGAGAAGACAAGACGCGGGGCGGCGGGGAAGGCGGAGACAGGGAAACTGGCGGCGGGGAAAGCGGCGGCAGGGAAGCCGGGGCCGGGGATGTGATTCTGCCTCGATTCCGCGGTCTTCGGGACATGCGCGAGGCGGTGGATCGTCTGCGAGCCGAGGGGGTGGTGCTCGAAGGACAGCAGATCCACGGCATCATTGAACTGCTCGACCGCGCCCAGGAAACTCGCCTGCGCTTGAGGGCATGCACCCGGAAATCATCGCGGCTCGCGGGCTATGCCCGGCGATTGGGCGATTTCACCGTCCTGCTGCGCCAGCTATCGGGCAAGGTGCTCGGCAATGGCGAGCTGGCCGACGACGCGAGTCCGGAACTTGGCAAAATTCGCCACCGCATCGAGCGTCAGCGCCAAGCCGTCCACACAACGCTCGAGCAGTTTGTCCGCAAGCACTACGACGAGGGCGTGCTGCAGGAAGACTACGTCACGATCCGCAACGGGCGATTGATCGTGCCGGTGAAGAGCAGCCGCAAGTGGCGGGTCGAAGGCGTTGTTCATGGCACAAGTTCGACTGGCCAGACGATCTTCGTCGAGCCGGTCGCCTCGATCGAACTCAACAACCAGATCGTGGAACTGCTCGAGCAGGAGCAGATCGAAATTCACCGTATTCTGCGGGAGATGACTCAGCGCCTGCGGGGCGAACGCGAGGCCATTGCGGCGGCACTGCTGACGCTGGCGCAACTCGAACTGCTTTTCGCCAAGGCGCGCTTCGGAGCCGGTTTCGGTTGCTCGATTCCCTCGTTCAACGACGAAGGCGTGTTCGAGTTGCGGCTCAAGAACGCGCGGCACCCTCTTCTCATGGACGTGCTCTCTGGCCAGGGCCGTTCGATCACGCCGCTTTCGCTGACCCTGAACCGGGACCGCCGCGTGCTGCTGATCAGCGGCCCGAACGCGGGCGGCAAAACGGTGGTGCTCAAGACCGTGGGACTGCTCACGCTGATGGCGCGGGCCGGACTGCCGGTTCCAGCCGATGAAGCGGAGTTTCCGTGGTTTGACCGCGTACTAGCGGACATTGGTGATTCCCAGTCGATAGCGGAAAGCCTGAGCACGTTTTCGGCGCACGTCGAGAAGCTGAAACGCATGCTCGAACAATCGCAGGCCCGCTCGCTGGTTCTGCTCGATGAACTGGGCGCGGCGACCGACCCGGAAGAGGGCGGCGCGCTGGGGACGGCGGTGGTCGATCATTTTCTGCAAACCGGGGGCTTCACAATCGCTTCCACGCATCTGCCGGCGTTGAAGGTCTACGCCGCTACGACCAGCGGAGTCGAGAACGCAGCCGTCGGTTTCGACGAAGAGACGCTCGCTCCCAACTACAAGCTTCTGCTCGGCGTTCCGGGGCAGTCCGCCGGATTGGCGATGGCCGAGCGGCTGGGCATTCCCGTGGCTGTGATCGTCCGCGCCCGCCAGGCAATGAGCACGCACGCCGAGGACACCGTCGCGTTCCTGCGGCAGCTCCACCAGAAGGTACGCGAGATGGAGGAGGCCCAGCAGCACTACCGGCAAGCCGAACGAAGCTTTCGCGAACGCGAAAGCGAACTGGCCCTAGAAAGCAAGAAGCGGCTGGCTTCTAAAATCAAAGGACTGGAAAGAGACGTCGAACGCCATATCCAGCGATTCGAGAGCGAAAGCCGTCAGATGCTCGCTCAACTGGCGGAGACTGGCGGGTCCCGCCGTGCTCAAACCAGCGCCCGCAAGGCCGTGCGGGGAATGCAGCGCGAACTGAGGGCAGAGTTGCAGGCCGTCACGGGACAGCAACCATCGAGCATGACCGCTCCGGCCGGGCTCGTCCTCGAAGCGGGCGCGATGGTGCGGCTTGGAACTCTCAACGCCACCGGACGCATTCTGCGGGAAATGACCGGCGAGCAGTGGGAGGTCGAGGTCGGACAACTGCGCCTGCGAGTGTCGCGCGAGGAGATTGCGGAAGTACTGCCCCCGGCCGCCGCCGTGCCCGCGAAGCTTTCCAGCGGCATCACTTTCCACGCCGCGGTGAAGACGAAGACCCCCGAGTCTCTTTCGGAAGTGAACGTCATCGGACACGATGCGGAAAGCGCCCGCTCGGTCGTGGATAAGTTTCTCGATGACGCTGTCCTCGCCCAGATCCAGCGCCTGCGCATCATCCACGGTCACGGCATGAATGTCTTGCGGAACACGCTCTGGAAGATGTTCGCCGATCACCCGCATGTCGAACGCTTCTATCAAGCCGAGCAGCGAGAAGGCGGAGGGGGCGCGACGATTGTCGAGGTGCGGCTGTGATGGCTGGCCGGCAAGCCTTCTTCACTGTGAGCCTTAACCAACCATGCGCCTTAACCAACCGTGTGCCTTCACCCCGTGCCGCTACCCCGTGCTGCTACCCCGTGCTGTTACTCCGGCGCGAATAGCCCGAACGTGAACACGTCGGACTGGGCGGCGATGGTTACGTACTGTTTTCCGTCGATGGCCCAGGTGATCGGTGAGGCGAAGATCGAGTGCCCCATGCTGAAGTGCCAGAGGTCCTCGCCCGTTCTGGCGTCGAGGGCGACGAGATTGCCATCGTCGTCTCCGGCGAAGATGAGTCCGCCGGCGGTTGAGACCATACCGGCCCAGGCCTTGCCGGGGCCGGGCATCTTGTATTCCCACTTTGTTTCCACCGTCGCCGGGTCGATGGCTCGCAGGTAGAACTCACCCGGCTCGGCGGGAATCTGCGCGCCGCCGGTCCCGCGAAATCCGCTGTCGGGCACGGGCTCCTTCGACGAGCTGTAGTAGATGTCGCACTGCTCGAGAGTGACCACATAGAGCAGGCCCGTTTCGGGGATATAGGTGGGAGACATCCAGTTGCTGGCGCCCCGCACCGACGGGCACACCCGGACGCCGGTTGGCGTGGGCGTCATGCCGGGCAACTCCTTGGGACGTCCGTTTTCGTCGAGACCTGAAGCCCAGTTGAGCCGTTCGACAAAGGGCTCGCCGAGCAGGAATTCACCGGTCTCGCGGTCGAGCACGTAGAAGAAGCCGTTGCGATTGGCCTGCAAGAGGACCTTGCGCGTCTTGCCCCGAAATTCCATGTCCACGAGAACGGGAGTTTCATTCGCGTCCCAGTCCCACACATCGTGAGGGGTGAACTGGAAATACCATTTCATCTCGCCGGTGTCGGCGTCGAGCGCGACGACGCTGTCGGAGTAGAGATTATCGCCCTCGCGGCGGCCGCCGTAGAAGTCCGGCCAGGGGTTGCCGGTGGGCCAATAGATTAGATTCAACTCCGGGTCGAAGGAGCCAACGGTCCAGGTAGGCGCGCCGCCCCATTTCGACGGGAATCCGCCCCAGGTCTCCGAACCCGGTTCACCTTCGGCGGGAACGGTCCAGAAACGCCACAACTCTTCGCCGGTATCGGCCGAGAGCGCCGCCACGAAACCTCGCTGACCCGAACCGCCGCCTCCGACGCCGACCAGGATTTCGTTCTTCAGCGCCAGCGGTGCGACCGAGGAGTGATAGCCCTCCTTGCTGGAAGCGAATTCACGGTCCCAGAGCAGGGCGCCGGTGACCCGGTGAAGGGCGACCAGATGAGCGTCGCTGGTGATGAGGTAAATCCGGTCGCCGAGAATGGCGACGCCGCGATTGGCGCGCTGCCGCTCGGCGTCGTCGGCGAAATATCCCCAGAGCTTGCGGCCGGTTCTGGCGTCGAGCGCGTGGACTTCGTTCGTGTTGGTGACATACATGATGCCGTCGTGCACGATCGGACTGGGTTCAAGCCGCTTCGCGTCGCGAAAATGATAGACCCATTTCGCGACGAGGGATTTCACGTTGCGGCGGTTGATTTGCTCAAGCGGACTATGGCGCTGCGAGGCGTAATCGCCGGCGTAGGTGAGCCACTCGTCGCCGGGTCCTTTGAGAATATCTTCGTAGCGGACTTGGGCGGGGAGCGAAATCGCCGAGCTGAAAAGCGCGGCGGTGAGACACATTGCCGCGATGCGCGATTTGCTGGTTATGGGACTGAATTTCATTGCTTCACCATTTCATTGCTTCACCGGCTCCCGAAGAGACTGCCGGCTCAGGAACGCCAGCAGGTCCCGCAGTTGCTGCTCTGAAAGCCGCTCGGCGTAGTCGCCGGGCATTAACGATTTCGCGGCATAGCGGACTTCAACCAGATCCCTCTTTTGCAGGAAATGAAGCTTTCCGCCGGCATCAAAGAGCCGCAGAGAATAGTTGTTCTCCAGCTTGGCGGCACCCTTGATCGTGAGACCCCGGCGGGTGCGCGCCTCGACCGCTCGGAAACCCTCGCTGATGCGCGCGCTCGGTTCGAGGAGAGCCTCCCGGAGCTGATCGGCGCGAAGCATGCGGCCGATGTTGGTGAGGTCGGGCCCGGTGACTCCGCCTTTTCCACGAATCATGTGGCAGCGGGAACACGCTCCGGTTCCCCAGTAGATATCGGCGCCGGCCGCCGGGTCGCCAGGAACGACGGTCTCGATTGCGGGCGCGCTCAGGCTTCTCACAAAGGCGACGAGCCTCCAGAGTTCGTCGCCGGGCAAGGGAAATCCCGGCATGTCGGCGCCGCGAACGCCGTTCTTGATGGAGTCGAATAACTGGCCGTCAGTGGCGCGGCGGGTTTCCCGTCCCGAGATCAGGCTGGGTCCGCGTCCGCCTTCGCCATGGGGGCCGTGGCAGGCACTGCACTTCTCGAGAAAGAGCACGCGGCCGGCATCGACGGCGCCGGGAGTGCCGGCAAGCGGATTTTCCCTCGCGCCGGGCTGCTGAGCGGCAAGCGAAAGACAAGCCGCCACGGCGATGCTGACCAGGCGGGAGGAGGCCATCGGCCGCGACAGGCGGCCTTGGCCGGCCGCGGCGGGCCGCTGGCGGAGGGCCAGGCGGATTTCGCGAGGACAGATCATGCGGGCTAACCTGGCGAGACCTTTCCGCCCGCGGCGGGGACCGGCGGGGAGAGAAAGAGTTTTTCGGTGTCTTTGTTGAGCAGGACCCAGAGGCCATAGATGCCCAAGGCGGTGCCGATCGGGACATTGAGCAGATTGAGCGCCGACAGAACGATGCTCAGAATACGCGCCCAAGGCTGGTACTTGAGCAGGCCGACACCCGCCGCGATTCCCGGAATCGAGCAGACGACGATCAGTCCCACGAGGATGGTGGCAATCGCGCCGATGATGGGAATCGCCAGTATGGCTTCCCGGTTTTCTTGCATTGCCGCGCCCGCGATTCCGAGCGCGCCTAATCCGAAGATGACCACGAATAAACCCGCCACGAGCAGGCCGAAGGCCCCGCCAACGATGAAGAGAATACCCAAGATCCGCACATGATCTGTCATCAAGGCCTCCTTTGGCGACGGCGGGGTTATTGTAGCCCGGAAGGATGCGCGGCGCAAGCGTTTGCTTGCCAGTTCGCGACATATGTTCTTGGCAGTTGCCGGGCTCTGTGGTTCTGCTTATCCCGCCTCAGGTCAAGTCCATTGGAAAATGATCGAGGGCGGTGACACCTTCGGGTGTCACCAGGTAGTTATGCTCCAGCCGAAGGCCGCCCCCCATCGCCTCGGCGTAGAGAGCGGGTTCGCAGGCGAGCACCTCGCGCTCTTGAATCACATGCTCGCTTCCGGGCGTCAGCCAGGGCAACTCCCATCCGGCCATGCCGACCCCATGGCCGGCATGATGCCAGAAAGAACCCGAGGCGGGTTCGAACTTGTCGAGATGGGTCTTGATGGCGTGATAGACCTCTTTCGCCGGCACGCCGGGGGCAATCGTGCGGCGGGCGATTTCATGCGCTTCCATCACCTGCGCCCAGGCGTCCTGCTGCATTTGCGTGGGCCGTCCGACCGAAAAAGTGCGCGTGAAATCACACATATACCCCTGATAGAGCGGGAACGTATCGAAGATATAGAGATCGCCCGGCTGCACGCGGCGGCTGATCGGCGGCCCGCCGCCCTTGATCGCGCGCAGCCCGCAGGCAAAGTCACCCGCCAGCTCGACCGATGTCTCGGCCTGGGCCACCATGGCCTGGTAGTAGATCGAGTAGGCCTTGTATTCGGTCATGCCGGGCTCGAGGCGCGCTTTGACGGCGGCCAATCCGGCTTCGACCAGCCCCACGGCCGCGCGCATGCATTCGATCTCGTCGGGGTCTTTCTGCCGCCGCATTTGGTCGAGCGCGGGCGTGAGGTTCTCGGGATTCTCCCTCGTCAGCTCACCGAAAACCGAGGTGAGAGCGAAACTCGCCGACTCGAACTCCATCCCCAGCCGGCCGCCCCAGGGGATGAGTTTCGCGGCCGCGCGGCGGGTCAGTTCGGCCACGTCCTGGCTCCAGGCCGTCGATACATTGTCCCTTTCGAGGCTGAGGAAGCGGTACATCTCGACTTCATCGGCGGCCGCGGCGGGCGGCTCATCCGGCCCTGCGATCGGGGCATCGGTCAGGAGCACGCTACGGCCCGATTCGCTCAAGAGGAAGGCGTGCGGACGGGCCGGGTTCACCAGCACGCCGGAGAAGTAATAGATCGTTTTGGGGTTGGTCAGAACCGCCAGGCCTATCGCGCCGACCTCCATCAACTTCAACAGACGGCTTTGACGTTCACGACAGTTTTCGAGCTTGAGCATAAAGCGCTTCAGCATAAGGCCCTACAAGGGAAGCTAAGTCATTGAAAAACTTGGTGCGGAGAGGGGGACTCGAACTTCTCACCCACATTGATTGCACGTAAGTTATTGATTCTACAAAATGGCAGAAGCGCAGAAAAGGCGAAAAAAGCATAGTCGTGGCACATTTCTGGCACAGTGATCGGCTCGCGCTCCTGACGGATCCAGAATTCTCTCGAACCAGCGCCGGCATGATCAAGCTGCAGTTGTCGCCGTGCAAATTTTGCACGGATGGGATATGACCCCAAAGGCCAACTGGTAGGATGAGTGCCGACCGGTATCGTAGCACCATTGCTATGAGCGAAGACGTAATCGAGTTCCGTCGTCTGCCCGTGACTCTCGACGAATTGTTCTCCTCTGTTTATGGTTCCGAGAAGAATGCACCGGATACCTGCCCCAAGGTCGGGAGCGACGAGATGGTTCCTATTTTAGACGGCCATGCTGACGTCGAGTGGCTGGGCAGTGATGGCAAGATCGTTCACGGAATAGTACCGTTCAGGCCGTTCGAATGGCGCTGCGGGACCTGCGGTTATCGGTGGCCGGAAGAGCACCCTGAGGACCCTGAAGAGGCGAAGGAGCGGGAAGCGAGACGACACTCTGAGCGGACCGAACACTCGCTGAAGACGTACGCTCGCCTGACGGCGCTGGCAAAAGAGGCTCCGAAATATCCCTCTGCCTTCGTCGATCGGGTCCTGAAACGAACCACCCGTCCTGGCGACCGCAGTTACGGAGTGCGCTTCCCGTGGGGACGAGCAATTGTTGAGAAGACGACCAAACTCATCCACGAGGCGGGGGCACCGGAGTTCTGCGTCCGGATACCTGGACCTTGGAACAACCCGCCAGAGGATGCGTCCGAACGAGAGGATGAGTCGATCACCATGGCTTTGCGCCACGAGAGCAGACACGGAGACGGTCCCGACACGGCGCACGCGGGTTCGGCTGCGCAAGCAAGCCTCAGGCATAGAGGATAAAATATAGGGATGGGTATCGATCCAAGCGAAGCTGGGCGGCTGCTATCGAGTTTGCGGCAAAACCACCGAGGCGGTCGGCCCAAGAAGCTACGGAATTGCGCCTACTGCCGAAAAGAAATGGGCACCGTCGACCTGAGACTCCACCAGCCGCGTTGTCCCGCCAGGATGCGCCCGTTGCGGCCTGAAAAACCCTGGAACTTTTAAATGCGGTCGTGAGCGCGGCGCGGCTGTCATTCCCGGCCCCATCCTGCCGCTGTCACTATAGCCCGTTCTGGTACGCTACCGGCCCTTAAGTGGCGTTTAGTGGCCCGTTACAGCGCTGTGGTTGTGAGACGAGCCACGTGGGTTCACCCACCCTCGCCTCCATACCCTCATCATCCTAGCGTGAAATCTGTGCAAAATTGCACGGATCGGAAGCCCCTGCGCCTTCATACTATCCTCGAAGCGCCACCCATCGGAGCGTCGCATGCTGTCGAGACTGCCAGAGTTGCGGCTGGGGCGGCTGGGCCCCTGGTTCAGGCGGAATGTGTTCTGGTTCGTGGTGGGGGTGGTTGCGCTGGTCCTTTGGGCGAATCGGTATGAGTACGCCAGCATGACGCCCGGCGATGGAGCCACCTTCCCAGTGCGAATCCACCGGCTGACCGGCACGGCCGAGATCCTGGGCCCATTCGGCTCACGAGGGCTAGCATTCAACTGGGAGACCATCGAATCAAAACAGGACGAACCGCCCGATCGGTAGATCCGTGCAATTTTGCACGGATTGGCGGATTGACTGGCCGCGAGGAGAAGCGGCCAAATGGCTGACCATCGCATTACTCTGTATGTTCACTTCGTTCCGGGGAGGGTGGTTCGCTGAAACATCGTCGCCAAGGACGACCCCTAGCGTCTACCGGCGGAGGCGACGTGCAGGGTTCAGCGTGGGCAAGGAGATTGTCCCGAATCTAGTTGAGGGTGGAAGGGCGGCGGTTCTTAAGCTCGGTTCTCTGAGAGAATCGAGCAAACCTTTCACCACAAAGGAGAACCGCCGTGAAGAAACGATAACCTCAATATTTTCAACGCGGACGAAATATTCGGGAGGGACAGGTGGCGCTGGGCCGGATTTCCGCTCTTGGCACAAGTGACAAACAAAATCAGGGCCGCATCGACTCAAACGCCGTCTTGTAATTGAACATTAGTTGCCGCCGCGAGGTAGTAAGCTGACTCTTCGCCAATCTAGACAGAGCTTCATCGCGGAGTTCGTCAGGGACACGCGCTTCTCGGAGTACATCCCTAGCCGTGACGGTTAGATTCGCCAGCGAGACTGAATCATTGAATTTAAGGAAGCTGTCTTCGCGACCCACGATTCCCGCTTTTCGTGCAGCCGCCGCTTGGCCGGAGTAGTGGATCACCTTCGTCACAGGCCTGGGAAAGTCCCGTTTCTTCAGGTGATCGAAAACAACGTTGCCGACCGCGACGATCGCTGCGTCGGCGCTAGCACAGAGGTCTATCTCTTCGAGCAACAACGCGTACCATCTGTCATATCGTTGGTCCCTTGCGATTCCGGCACGATCGACGAGCATCGCGCCTTTGGACAAATCGGTTATGTGGTATCGCTGCCCGGGCCCGCATAGATACCGTCGGGCACAGAAGTGAAGAATAAAATCCTCGATCGAGAAGAGAAAATTCCTGAATCCCGCCTCGACTCTCGACCTTGCGTGATCTGGTGACCGGGCCCAACGACCAAGAGACGGCTCCATGCAGATCAGGACGTACTGTACGGGAGCCTCTGGATCAGGATTCGGAAGATAGACATCGCCATCGGCCTCGACGAGTGCCTTCATTCGTTGTCGAAGCTCGTCGTACGCTGAATGGAATCTGCCGGTCACGGTGTTGCAGCAAATGTAGCCAGCGATCTTGGCGACAGGCCGAGCATGTTGAAGCCAACCCTCGCTACGGCATTGTCAGGTTAACACGGGTCGGCGACAATTGGCCCATGGAATCACTGTATCGACGCCTGTGGCTACCGTTTATTCCATCTGGACGAGAAAAGGCTGAGTTTCGGAAGCCGCGAGCCTGATCGATCAACTGTCGATCGCTCGTCAGGTCGGCAGTCGCCAGCCGTAAGTGTCAAGGGCGGAGCAAATTTAGACCACTTCGGCGGAGCAAACGTAGACCAGTTGGTGAAGGGGCAGCGGTTTTCGAGGGATGACTGGAACGCAGCCTGACGTCGCCTTTCAGGGCGGCTCAGGCGCAGTGGTGGCCGTCTCCATCCGATTGCCAGACAGAATATTCTATCCTTCTGGTGAGACTGTCTGGGTATGCGGTCCCTCTTGCTCCTGCCTACGCTAGAATGTTCGACGAAGGGGCGTCAACCCGATAGGTGTCGAGAAATAATTTCTCATTGAGCAATCAGGCATGAGAGCCTTCGCAACCCGTCGTCGATCTGGCCCAAATCGAGTCCCATCAGGCGGCTAGCGGGGATCTGGGCCGATAGCGAGTGCGAACGGTTGTTGGACGAAGCCGCTGGCGCGGCAGAGGTGAAGGGGAGGCCGGCGAGTGGGGAAGGATTGAAACTTTGTTGAGGTAGAGGAATAATGAGCGACCGAGAGGAGGTCGTTCATGACCAAGCTACGTCAGAAGATGATCCAAGACCTGCGGCTGCGCAGCTATTCGCCGCAGACGATTCGGAGTTATACCAAGGCCGTCGAGGATCTCGCCCGCTACTTCGGCAAGTCGCCGGAGCAACTGGGCCCGAAGCAGATTCGCGAGTATCAGCTTGACTTGATCGAGCGGCGTAAGCTGGCCGGTGCGACGTTCGGGGTGCGCACAGCGGGGCTGAAGTTCTTCTACAGCCAGACACTCGAGCGACCCTGGGTTGTCGAACGCATCGCACGGCCCAAGGTCCGGCGTCGCCTACCGGTCGTGCTGAGCCGTGAAGAAGTGACGGCGCTGTTGGACGCCGCGGTGAACCTGAAGCATCGCGCGATCCTCGCGACGCTCTACGGAGCCGGGTTGCGTCTCGACGAAGTGTTGCAACTCGAAGCGGGGGACATTGACTCGCAGCGGATGGTGATCCTGGTGCGCCGCGGCAAAGGAGAGAAGCCACGCCAGGTGATGTTGTCTCCCAAGCTACTGGAGTTGCTGCGTCTGTACTGGCGCTGGGCGAAGCCGAACGAGTTGCTGTTTCCCGGCCGTATCCACGGCGCCCAGCTGCGGCCCTCGGGGGTACGGCAGATCTGCCAAAAGCTTGGTCGCCAGGCAGGCATCCGCAAACCGGTGAGCCCGCACGTGCTGCGGCATTCCTTTGCCACGCACTTGCTGGAAGCGGGGACGGATCTGCGCACCATCCAGGTCTTGCTGGGGCACGTCAGTCTCAAGACGACGGCGCGCTATCTGCATGTCTCGGAATTGCGCCTGCGCACGACGCAGAGCCCACTCGAAGCACTCGAGATTCGCGAAGCGCTCACCGACGACGGGGACCGGCGCCGGCGATGAGCCGGCATCGGCTGGAAGTGGCCGATGTCATTCGCCAACACGAAGGGGAGTTGCTCGAGCGCTGGGGACACCGCCTCTCCGCTCGTCAACGCAAGGCCCTTCGCGACATCGGTTCGTGTCGCAGCGCCGCCCAGGGCGCTCACATCGAACAGTGCGATTCTTGCTCGCAGGAACGGATCGCGTACAACTCGTGCTCGAACCGGCACTGTCCGAAGTGCCAGTCGGCGGCGCGTGACCGCTGGCTGGGGGCACGGGCGCAGGAACTACTTCCGGTGCACTACTGCCATGTTGTGTTCACCGTGCCAGGGGCCCTGGCAATGTTGGCCCTCCAGAATCAGCGACTCTTCTACCGTCTGCTGTTCGAGGCGGCCTCTCAAAGCTTGCAACAACTCGCTCGCGACCCCAAGCGTTTGGGCGCCCAGATCGGCTTCTTCGCCGTATTGCATACCTGGAACCAGATACTGCTGCCTCATCCGCACCTGCACTGCGTCGTACCGGCGGGAGGAATGGCGCTCGACGGCAGCCGATGGATCCGCTGCCGCAAGAAGTTTTTCCTGCCCGTACGGCCTCTGAGCCGCTTGTTTCGCGGCAAGCTCTTAGACGGTTTGCGGCGGGCGTTCGAACACGGCGAGCTGGAACTCGACCGGCAGCTGGCCCCGCTGACGAAGCCCGAACGTTTTCACTCTTGGCTGCGAGAACTGAGAACAACCGAGTGGGTGGTCTACCTCAAGCCGCCCATGGCCGGACCCGAACAAGTGCTCAAGTATCTGGCTCGTTATACCCATCGCGTCGCCATCTCCAACGGTCGCTTGCGGTCTCTCCACGACGGCCGCCTGCGCTTGCGTTTTCGCAACGCGAAGAACAACCACCGTATCGAGACGATGACGCTCGACGCGGTCGAGTTCCTGCGGCGCTTTCTGCTGCACGTGCTGCCGAGGGGTTTTGTCAAGATCCGCTACTACGGTTTCTTGGCTCATCGCAGACGCGCGGCGGGCTTGGCCCGCTGCCGGGAACTCCTCCAGGCGTCCGCGACGAGGGAAGTTTCCCCTGCCTTGTTGAGCAAGGAGCAACGGCGAGCCGTGGAGCGCCGCTGCCCGCTGTGCGGCGAGGGAAGGCTGCGCGTGGTCGCATGGCTTTCGGCGCTGGAACTGGCGCTACGCGCCGGGGACATGGCCCTGCCCGAGGCTATCGACTCCTCATGACCCCTCACCGTCTCTTCGCCAACGCAACGCTGCGACGCGCCGTCGCCAGGGGGTGCTTCGCACTCCTGCGCCTGGGTCTTTCCGCGGAGCTGATTCGCCCGCCTGCGAGGACTTCGCGGCTTCCATACATCAAAGCAATCCGGGCGATCCAAGCCACGTTCTACTCCCGAAAGGTCCTACTCCTCCTGCCCAACGACCAAGCCAATCCCTACAATCCACATAGCCGATCCTGAGCCCGGCATCCTCCAACAACCCCTATCGACAATGCGGCGGCCCACGCTGCCACTGCCTCTCTCCACCGCCCTTCGCCCGCCGCACGGTCGATACGGTCCTAAGGTGTTCAAGGCGCACCTGCTCGGTGATGAAGAGATCAAGGCGCGCTTCTGGCGCGAGGCGGAAGCGGCGGCCTCTTTGAACCACCCCAACATCTGCACGGTGTATGAGATCGATGAGGCCCAAGGCAAGACGTTCATCGCCATGGCCTTCATCGAGGGGGAAGGCCTCGACAAGAAAATTGATGCCGCGCCGTTGAAAATCAATGCGGCCCTCGACATTGCCATCCAGACCGCCCAAGGTCTTCGGGCCGCTCACGGCAAACAGATTACGCACCGCGACATCAAGCCCGCCAATGTGATGGTCGGCAGCGACGGACATGCCACCATCATGGACTTCGGCTTGGCCCTGCTGGCCAACCGCTCGAAACTCACCAAGATGGACACGACCATGGGCACGGTCGCCTACATGTCGCCCGAGCAAGCCGAAGGCGCCGGAACCGACCATCGCACCGATGTCTGGGCGCTGGGAGCGGTGATTTACGAGATGGTGACGGGCCAGAGGGCCTTCCAAGGCGACTACGATCAAGCGATCACCTATTCGATTCTGCACGAAGAGCCCGAGCCCATGACGGCCTTGCGGACGGGCGTACCGATGGAGCTGGAACGGATCACCGGCAAGTGTTTGGTGAAGCACCGCGAGAAACGCTACCAGTCGATAGCCGACCTGCTGCTCGACCTGGAGACGCTCAAGAAGAAGATGGAGTCGGGCAAGTCGGCGATCTTGCGTACTGGAGTGGCGACCGGCACTCTTGCCGGTCCGGAAGAAAGAGCAGGACAAGCTGAGAGCTTGTCGCCACCGCATCCCCTGGCTAAGTATCGCGTGATCGAGGACTTGGAGGAAGGCGATGACAGCGTTCTCTATCGCGCCGAAGACACTCAGCTTAAGCGTTTAGTTGATGTTCGGGTTGTGCCGCAGTCCTCGGCCCAGCGGATTGCTCGCGTGCAGCGGCGCCAGCAAGCGGCGCTACTTGGGATCGCGGCACTAGGCGTGCTACTCGCCCTGGTCTTCGCGTTCTTCCCGCTATTCTCAACAGCTCCTGTTTCGGAAGAGGTTCAGCAGCCGGTCCGGTTTTCGTTCACTCCCGAGAATCTCGTGACCTTCGGGTCAACGCCCGCCGTGATCTCGCCGGACGGCAGGCACATCGTCTTCATCTCCGAGGAAGATGGAGAACGCATCCTTTGGGTGCGGGACCTCGACCGCGAGACGCCCCGCAGACTCGAGGGAACCGAAGGGGCCGAGGATCCCTTCTGGGCGCCCGATAGCCAGTCGATCGGCTTTGGAACCGACGCAGAGTTGAAGCGGATTCCGCTCAGCGGGGGCGAGCCGATTACGCTGTGTGACCTACCTCAAGCCGGAGCACCGTTCTACGGAGGGTCGTGGAGTCCCGACGGTGAACAGATCGTCTACTCGGCCTCCCTCCAGTTGTTCCAAGTGCCTTCTCGGGGCGGCACTCCCAAGCTTCTCTTCGAGCGGGAAGAGGCCGAAAGCAATAGTAACTTTATGCGCCCGCGCTTCCTGCTTGTGACCGAAGGCTCGCGGGGGCTGGTCTACACGTGCTTCTTCTGCCAGAGCCTCGCGAGGCCGGTAAAAGCAATGAGCGCGACGGGGAACAAGATCGGTCGTAGCCCAGACGATGTCAAATTGGGAATCCTGGATCTCAAAACCGGCGAGCGCCGGGAGCTGGTTGCCGGAACCACACCGGTTTACTCAGCTTCGGGCCACCTCGTCTACCAGGAGAGCTTCGATTCGGACTCCGGCCTGCGAGCCTTGCCTTTCTCGTTAGAGACTCTGACTGCCACGGGAGAGGCCTTCCCGATCGTCGAAGCCGGGCGTGACCCCAGCATGGCGCAAGACGGAACGCTGGTCTATTTCGACGGCGCCGGCGGCGGAGGCCAGAACTTGGTGTGGCGAGACCGGGAGGGGAAAAGCCTCGGGACGATTGGGCGGGCGCAGGAAAACATCGGGCCTCTGGCCTTGTCTCCGGACGGCAAGAGCGTGGCTGTAGAAGCTTGGGAGGCGGACGGCAACCGGGACATCTGGGTTCATGATGCCGTGCGCGGGGCGAAGACACGGCTCACTTTCGATCCCGCCAGAGACGGCCAGCCGGCCTGGTCGCCCTCGGGCGAGCAGATCACCTTTTACTCGCAGCGCGAAGGAGGGTTCGGCATCTACAGCAAGCCCGCCGACGGTAGCGGTGAAGCCGACCTGTTGGTTGACGAGGATACCGGGGAGAGGGCTCCCGATTGGTCGCGCGACGGGAAGTTTGTGATCTACACGGCGAATAGTGAAGACACCTTAGATGATCTGTGGTACCTGAAGCCCAAAGCAGGCGGGGAGGGATATGAGCCGACCCCGTATCTAAGGACCGCGGCTGACGAAAGAATCCCGGTCTTCTCGCCGACGGCCGATATGTCGCCTACGTGTCGAGTGAATCGGGTCGAAGCGAGATCTACGTCCGGCCTTTTCCCGAGGGTGGGGGCAAGTGGCAGGTTTCGATCAACGGAGGCACGCAACCCCGCTGGAGGAGGGACGGCAAGGAACTGTTCTACGTCGAAGGGGACCAACTCATGGCGGTCTCGGTTTCGACGGCCCAAGGCTTCTCGCCGGGAACACCTAAGCTGCTGTTTCGCGATCGCTGGCTGAGGTCGGGCGCCCCCAAGCAGATGTACGACGTTTCAGCCGACGGCCGGCGCTTCGTCCTCAGGGAGGCAGTTGAGGGCGCGTCCGACAAGCCACCCGCCATCCGCGTCGTCATAAACTGGTACGAAGAGTTCCGCGACCGCGAGCAGGACTAAGTCCCGCGAAACGAACTACATAGCGCTCGTCTGCGGATACCTGTCGCGAAATCGCCTTCGCACCATCAATCCGCTGCCTGAGGCCACCAGAAGGCCCTCGAAGGAGTGGAAAACCGGGCTGAATCAAGGCCTTGGCGGTGCTACGATCGGAAAGATCAACGGAAGCGTCGTTCGCGCCAGCTATCCCGTGGCGGTATAATCTCCCCAGGCCAGGGGCGAGCCATGATCGGCCAAACGATCTCGCACTACAAGATCACCGAGAAACTCGGCGAAGGCGGCATGGGTGTCGTCTACAAGGCTGAGGACACCAAGCTGCGCCGTGTGGTGGCGCTGAAGTTTCTGCGCTCTGAACTGATCGAGAACCCCGAGCACAGAGAGCGCTTCCTTCGTGAGGCGCAGGCCGCGGCGGCTCTCGATCACCCTAACATCTGCACCATCTATGAAATCGACGAAGACGCGGGGCGGACGTTCCTCGCCATGGCCTTCATCGAAGGCCTGACCGTCAAGGACAAGATCGCCCAGCGCCCGCTCAAGCTCGACCAGGCACTCGACATCGCCGTTCAAACCGCCCAAGGTCTTCAAGCAGCGCATGAGAAGGGCATCGTCCACCGCGACATCAAGGGCGCCAACATCATGGTCACGCCGCCGGGACAGGTCAAGATCATGGACTTCGGCCTGGCGCAACTCGCCGAGCGGTCCAAGTTGACCGAGACGACGACCATCCTGGGCACTCCCTCTTACATGTCTCCGGAACAGGCGCGGGGTGAAAAAACGGACCGCCGCGCGGATCTTTGGTCGCTCGGGGTCGTGCTGTACGAAATGATCGCCGGCAGACTGCCGTTCGTGGGGGAGCGCCAAGAGGCGGTTCTCTACGGGATCACCAGCGAAGAACCCGAGCCGGTCACCGGAGAGTGTCCCAATCGTAGTTGAGGGTTTGTAGGGCGGCGGCGTAAAAGAGCATTGTACTAGGCAGCCTTTGCTGCTGTGGCCTTGGCCGGATTGAGGATGGCGTCGAGCATCCACAGATCCTTGTAACCCATGATCTTGCGGAAGCTTTTCTCGGTATCGAGGAATGCAGCCGTGGCCCAGCGACACACCATGGCCGCGTCCTTCCAGCGGGTCACTCGCCGCGTTCTCCGCCGCACCCCGGCGTTAGGAGACTCGACGATGTTCGTCGTCGCCAGGCAGCGATGCAGCGACGGCGGCGCACCCAGGCGGTTGATGGTGAAACACTCCTCCATGCCTTCGCGCAAACTCACCGCCGCCTCGGGCCAGTCACCCTCGTACCACTGGGCTAGCTTCTCCAGCCGCGCTTGTCCATCTTGGGCTCGGAGCCGCCAGGCGGCCCGGATCGCCGCTTTGGCCTGATCGCGCTCGGCCTTAGGCAGCCGCTCGACGACATTGCGCAGCTTGTGAGCACGGCAGCGCTGCACCGGAACTTTGCCGAAGACCCGCCGCACCGCCGCCCGCAGGGCCTTCGATCCATCGAGCACGAAGAGCCTGTTTTTCTCCGTCGATACTCCCCGCTCGACCATGCCCCTCAGCAAGTCTTCGGCGGCGGCTGTGCTCTCAGTGGCGGCGTGCTGCAATCCCAGCACATGTTTGTTGCCCTGACGGTCTACGCCCACCGCTGCAAGCACTACATGATCTGCGAAGATCAAACCGTCCACGTAGATCACCAGCAGATCCAACTCATCCAGGCGCCGCGTGAGCACTTCGTCGATGCTCTTTTCGGCGGCCTCGACTGCCTCCCGGCTGACGGCGGATTTCGACACCCCGGCCGTGCCGGCCATTGCGCCAATCACCCCGGCATAGTTGCGCGTCGAGACGCCCTTCATCAGAATGTCGAGCATGCGCGCGCCGAGGCGTTCGTCGTCCTGCATCGCTTCGTAAGCGGGCACTTTGACCTCGCCGCCGGAGCGTTTGCGCAGTCTGGGTTTGCTGACGCGCAGTTTGCGGTTGCTGAGCTTGACGCGACCGGGCTGGCGGCCCCAGCGGACCACATCGCCGCGGCGCTTCTTGCCGGGCTGGGAAAGTTTTCCACCGGTAACTTGCTGCGCCGACAGTTCCAGCACGGCTTGAATGGCGGCGCGGCCGGTGACGTCGATAACCTCGTCGACGGCTCCGCGGCACTGCTCGACCAGTTCAACCAAGGGCAGCATGAGTTGGGAGTTTTGGCTGAGCAGGCGGGTGAGGTCGTTGGGGCTGACTGGCTGTTGCTTCGCGGAATCCAGAATGTGATATCGTTTCTTCACGGCGGTTCTCCTTTGTGGTGAAAGGTTTGCTCGATTCTCTCAGAGAACCGGGCTTGAGAACCGCCGCCCTTCCACCTTCAACTAGATTCGGGACAATCTCGGTCACCGCCCAGCGAGCGGGGCTGCCACTGGAACTGGAGTGGATCATCGGCAAAGCGCTTGCCAAAGACCGCGACGAGCGCTATCAACATGCCGAAGACGTGCTCGTTGACTTGCGCAGCCTGCAGAAGAAGCTTGCATTGGGCAAGTCCAGCATTCTCAAGGCGCAGGCTGGGACTCCGGCGGTAGCAACCCAGCCGGCACAGACGGGACAAGCCGCCCCAGGGCCCCTGGCTCGGTACAGGGTTATCGAAGACGCGGAAGAACAGGACGACGGTGTCGTCTATCACGCCGAAGACACCCAGCTCCGGCGGCTCGTCGATGTGCGGGTGATTACGCAGTCGGCCGCAAAGGCCTTGGGACGAAAGCAGCTTATCCGGCAAGCGGCGCTCTTCGCCGCGGGTGTGGTGCTCACCATCCTGCTCGGCTATGCAACGGGCTGGCTGGGCCCGGCCGGTGCGCCTGCCGAGGTTCCGCTGCGGCGGTTCTCCTTCGCTCCCGCCGACCTGGTAAATGCGGTCATTTCGCCGAACGGCAAGCACATTGCGTACATCGAACGCGGTTCGCCCAACAGCCTCTGGGTACGCGACCTCGATTCGGAGCGACCCCGTGTGCTTGAGGGCGCCGTGCCGGGACCTAGGGTGTTTTGGTCTGCTGACAGCCGATTCATCGGCTTCCAAGAGGGCGGCGATCTCAAGAAGGTTTCCCGGGAGGGCGGCCCGGCCGCCCGAGTGTGTGAATTGCCGGGCGGCAATTTTGGTGGAGGAAGCTGGAGTTCCGACGGTGAGTCTATCGTCTTCAGTTCCGGGTCTCCATTCGCGCTATACGAGGCGCCGTCGCGAGGAGGCAACCCCAAACAGCTCTTTGACCGGGTGGAGGAAGGTGTATCAAGACTCAACATGGGTCCGCGCTTCCTGCCCCGGCCGGGCGGGGCCCGCGCGCTCCTATTCAACGTCAGGGGTGGAGGCGTAAGCCATTTATTCGTGCGGGACCTCGAAAGCGGAGAGATGAAGAAGCTGGGTCCGGGAGCGGAAGCCGCCTATTCGCCGAGCGGTCACATCGTCTACCGGGCCGCCCCAAACCAACCCGACCTTTGGGCCCTGCCGTTCTCGCTCGGCACATTGGACTCCACAGGCGAGCCTTTTCCCATTGCCCAGGAAGCTGTTAGCCCGAGCGTGGCGGCGGACGGAACACTGTTATATTTCGATTCCACAGGCGGCGGATTGAGGCAACTCGTGTGGCGGGATCGAGAGGGGAAGCCCCTGGGAACGATCGGTCAACCCCAGCTAACGATCGCCTACCCCGCCTTGTCGCCGGATGGGAAACGCGTGGCCACCTGGAGCCGAGAAGGCAGCGCGATGGACATCTGGGTTCACGAGGTCGACCGGCCGGTCAAGAGCCGTCTCACCACCTTCGGATACGACGTTTGGCCGACTTGGTCGCCTTCCGGCCGCCAGATCGGGTTTGCTTCCGGCCGCACGGGGGAGCGCGACATTTACGTCAAGTCGGCCGATGGTTCCGGTGAGCCCAAAGCCTTATTGCTCACCGACGACAGCGCCGAGTATCTGACGGACTGGTCACGGGACGGGAAGACACTGCTTTTCTGGCGGAGGCCGCGGGGAGGAGGGGGTGCTTCCGGCTCGGGAACGGTTGGCGACATTTTCTACCTGCGGCAGAAGAGCGGCGGCGACTATGAAGAGTTCCCCTTCCTGACGACTAAGTTTGAAGAAACCACGCCCCAGTTCTCCCCCGACGAGCGCTTCGTGGCCTACACGTCGGACGAGTCCGGCCAGCGTGAAGTCTACATCCAGGCGTTTCCTGAAGGCGGCGTCAAGCGGCAGGTCTCGGTCAACGGCGGCGCCCAGCCGCGCTGGCGGGCCAACGGCAAGGAGATTTACTACGTCGAAGGAGAACGGTTGATGGCCGCGCCGGTTGCGCTGTCGGGTTCTTTGTCTGTCGCTTCCCCGAAGGAGTTGTTCTCATCGCCGGGTTTGATTTTGCGCGGGGGCAACTACCTCAGCTACGACGTGACGCCCGATGGCCAAAGGTTTGTTCTGGCCGAAAGAGTCGAAAGCGCAAGTCGCACAGAAATCCACGTGGTGCAGAACTGGTTCGAAGAGTTCCGAGACCGCGGGCAGGACTAAGTGCCCCGAAACGAGCCACATAGCGCTCATCAGCGGATAGCTGTCGGGATATCGCCTTCCCACCAACAATCCGCTGACTGAGGCCCTCACACGGCTGTCGCAGGGATCGAAACCAGCTCAGATCAAGGGCCTGGCGGTGCTACGATTGGAAAGCTCAACGGATCGGTTGTTACCGCCAGGTATCCGGCGGGGGTAGAATTGGACTGTCGTGATCGGCTCCACCATCAGCCACTACAAGATCCTCTCCAAGCTGGGCGAGGGCGGGATGGGAGTCGTTTACAAGGCCGAGGACACCAAGCTGCGTCGCACGGTTGCGCTGCTGTTCTTCCTTCTTCAGGGATCGATGATGGGCGGGGTCGGTTTGCCAGGAGCGACTCTAGGGACCCTCGATCACCCTGCCCGTCAAGGAGCGGAGGAATGCCGCCAACGCGTCTTTCTCGTCGTCGGTTAGGGTGAGCGGATGCAACTCGGAGTCGAGATAGGGATTCTTTCGGCCGCCGTTGGCATAGTGGTTGACGACATCCTCTAGCGTCGCCAACGACCCGTCGTGCATGTAGGGCGCGGTACGAACGACCTCTCGCAACGTGGGGGTCTTGAATTTGCCGCGATCTTCTTGCTGTTCCGTGACGATCGCGCGGCCCTCGTCGAGCCACCTGCCGTCTCGCCAGGCGATTCCTGTGTTGTGGAACCGCTCATCCGAGAACAGTGGGCCCGAATGACACACCGAGCAATTGGCTTTGCCCTGGAAGAGCCTTAACCCGGCCAGTTCTTGCGCCGAGAGCGCATCCGGTTTGCCGAAAAGATAGCGATCGTAGGGCGAGTCTCCCGCGAGAATCGTTCGGACATAGGCCGCCAGGGCACGCGCCAAGTCGTCGCGATTCGGCTCACGGTCGAACACCGCCGCGAACGTCTTGCGGTAGCGACGCTTCTGACTCAGGCGTACGACGGCTTCGTCGAGGGTTAGATCCATCTCGGTCTCGGCCTGAATGGGCTGGACAACCTGCTCTTCGAGCGTTGCAGTGCGGCCGTCCCAAAAGAAGGACTCCCCCCAGGCGCGGTTGATCAGCGTGGGCACGCTGCGCGGTCCCTGGCGCCCGTATACTCCGACAGCCTTGACGCGCCCATCGGCAAAAGCGCGCTTCGGCTGATGACAGTCGCGGCAAGCGATCGAGCGGTTGCGCGAGAGCAAGCGCTCACGAAACAGTCGCCGGCCGAGCCGGACCTTGTCCGGTGTTGCGGGGTTCTCAGCGGGCTCGGGTTGGTAGAGATCAAGCCCGAGCGGCCGCCCGGAGTTCGCTTCCGCCTTCGGATCGGATCGGGATATTCCGACCGTGGCGCACAAGCCGATGAGGGCCACCGTCTGGACGGCGACGATCGACGTTTCGAGCAGGATTCGCTTCCACATCTTCGGCTACTCCGCAGCCTGCTCCCGCGGGTCGAAGGGAAGATTACGCATCACCCAAACCTGCCAAAAATATGTTCCTTCCGTATACAGAATTCTTTTCCCATCCGGGTGTATGTCGGGTGGCCACCCCCCAGAGGTCTCGTAGACAAGATCCGTCGAGTAGGGGAGCAAACCGTCGACGGGCACCACCCAAACTCTCCACATTCTCTGACCGGCATCCGGGTCTCGTCTTGGGACAAGGAGCGCTTTCCCGTCAGCCGTCCAAAGCGTCCATCTCCCAAGCGGTGGATCTGCCGCAGTCTGCCACAGAACCTTTCCTTCTCCGCCCGCAGCCGGATATAACCGGACCTCTGTTCGGTGAAGTACTGCCGCGATCCGCCCGTCCGGTGATACCCCAATACGACCCGCGAACTTACCAGGAACTGTTTCCACAGACCCGTCAGACAGCCGGTAAGAGTAGATCGATCCGTTCTCCCCTTCCGAGCTGCGATGCAATAAGCTTTCGCCATCTGGAGACAAGACGCCCGCGTACGCACGCTTCACAAGAAGCCTGGCCTGACCGTTAGCCAAGCTAACATCGAAATAGCCGTAGCGGCCGCGATCATCGCTCGCTTGTACGATGAGGCTGTTACCGTCCGGCTGCCAGATCAGCGACCAAGCACCGCGGAGATGGTGCGGTACCTCGCGCTCATCGCCAGTTGCAATAGTGCGGACGATAATCGCGGGCCTGTTCCATGCCTCCTTTCGCCTCGAAACATAGGCGAATTTCTCACCGTCGGGGGAGAACTCCCCGGTACTGTTGCGCCCGACGAACCGTTCGACGGCGTTCTTGGTCTCAGCGAGGAACTTGCCCGATTGCCAGTCGATCTCAGCGAGCTTCAACCGCTGGGGTGTGACTCTGACGGAGTAATACAACGACCCGTCCTGGGCCATCCCCATCCCTGCGGCGACGTCCACGTTGGGTACGATCAATCGGAGCCGTCCGGCGGCTTCTGCATTCTCAAGCGGCTGTACCCAGAGGCCCGGTTGTCCGCCGCGATCACTGTTGACGACGAGATAGTCACCCTTCGGGCTCCCACCGACTAGCTCGTCATTTGCAGCATGCTCGACAACCGCAGATTCAGAGGAGCCGTCTACTGCGACCACGAAGATGTCTTTGGCTGCCTGATCTCGCGAGGCTGAGCGGCTGTACGCGATGTGACGACCGTCAGGTGACACTCGAACCCGCGGGCTGTCACTCCAGTCGATCGAGCGAATCTGTCGAACATTGCCGTCAGTCACAGAAACAGTGACGATTTGATGATCTGTGGGGGACTTGGTGACGATTGCTGCAACCCGACCGCCGTCAGGAAACCAGTGCTGAATAGAGGCCCACGTGCCTTCCGCAGGGCTCCAAACGGTGTGCGGTTCCGTTGCGGCGTCGTCCAGCGATAGCAGACGCAACTCGCCGGTCTCGATGCCCGGTCTCGGGTGAATAGCCCAGGTATAGACGACCTGCTTGCCATCCGGTGAGACGCGGGAATTGCCCGTGTAGGAGTAGTTGTCGTTAAATCCCGTATTGCCATCCGCGGTGTGAGTGAGCCGGCGGTCTTCTCCTGTTTCGAGATTTCGTATCGCCAGATTCCCTTCGTCAACCCAATCGACGTAGGTGACGAACTTGCCGTCAGGAGACGGGGAGCCTTGAGTGCTGAATCCCCTGGCTTCCGGCCAAACCAGTTCCGTGCGAACACTGTCTTCGGCAGCTTGCGCGATTGGTGAAGGAGGGTTTAGCACGGGGCCAAAGCGAATGACCAAGAGCGCCACGACGACCGTGCCCGCGATGGCAAGAGCCGAGATCAATCGTCGTCTCGGCTGCTCGCGCGCGGGAGTCGATGCCGCCTCTCCCCCGGGCTTCGTTCGTCGCGAAGCCCTCCAGCTCTGAAGCTCGCTGGGATAGGCATAGACGCTGCCCGCTGAGCCGCCATGGCGACGCACGGGAAGCCCCGCGGACGCCTCCCATCTCTGGGCGGTCCGGGCGTCCCGCCCCAAGTAGGCGGCGATCTCTTTCCAGCCCTGCAAAGGGGCTTCACCGGCTGGCTGGTTCGGTTGATGGTCTCGATCTGTCATTTTGCGCCTCTAATCGCTGTTGCAGTCTGAACCTTAACCCAGCGTCCCGACTGATTCAAGCGGCAAAACACGACATCTGGCCTTCGAGGTCGGTTTGTCGCGTTTTTCCGCCCGCCCGAGTTCAAAAAGCTGCAACGGGCTTGTCGGAAGCGTGCCCTACCACTGTAGGCGACAGTCCTCCAGCAGGTGCAGATTGCACCGTCGGCTTCCGCGACCGCGAGCAAGACTAAGCTACTCAAAAAGAGCGAGTTAAGCCCTCTTCCGCACTTTACTGTTGGGATATCGCCTTCGCACCAACAATCCGCCGTCCGCAGTCTTAACTGATTACAACAAAGGCACTTAGGCCGATCGCAGCTTCATCTGGCTGTACGGTCGGCAACCCGGACGAGGGCACCCCCCTTCGTCCCCCACTTCACAAACTACGAAGGGCAGCTAGATCCGCGACCGTAAGAAGCGCGCCTGGCCGTGCAATTTTGCACGGATCGGAGGCGTTGGTGCATGAATCGGTGTAAGCGAGCACGCTAGCGGCGGGGGTGGGGTCCAGTCCATCATAGAGATCGGGGGTAACGTCATGGTCGCAGCGAAGTCGAGCCGAGTCAACCGCCAGTATAAGAAGAAGTACAGAATCCGGAACTGGAGGGAGTACGAGCGTGGCCTCAGGAGCCGCGGCGACGTCACGATCTGGCTGAGCGAGGATGCAATTGCCGCGTGGGTACCACCGAAGAACGGTCTTCGCGGAGGCCAGCGGCGGTACTCGAACCTCGCGGTCCGGACCGCGTTGACCCTGCGGGTCGTCTTCAGCCTGCCGCTCCGCCAGACCGAGGGGTTCCTGGACTCGCTGCTCCGCTTGATGGGCCTCAACCTCAAGGCCCCGGACCACACCACACTCTCGCGCCGGAACCAAATCGTTGCGGTGCCGCCCCTGACCCGATCCTATGACGGCCCGATCGACTTGATCGTCGATTCCACAGGGCTGAAGATTCTGGGTTGCGGCGAATGGAACGCGCACAAGCACAAGGCATCAAAGAAACGCCGGGATTGGCGGAAGCTGCACATCGGGGTGGATGCCGAGGGGTTCATTGTGGCGGCCGAACTCACAGCGAGCAGCCGGGACGACGCCTCCACACTCCCTGCTCTTCTCGACACAATCGAGGTTCCCATCCGGCGTTTCACCGCAGACGGAGCCTACGACCACAGGTCAGTCTACGATCAACTCAGCGCGGCCGGTACAGAGAACGTCGTGATTGTGATTCCCCCTCGTCGCTCCGCGGTGTCGGCGGGGCCAACGGACGGCCCATGGGCGCAGCGTGACACGGCTCTTGAGAGGATTCGCCAGGTCGGGCGACGAGAGTGGCAGAAGGAGTCGGGCTACCGACAGCAGGCGCGCGTTGAAAACAGCTTCTTCCGATACAAGTCCGTGCTCGGAGGCGGATTGAAGGCGAGGCACGGCAAGGCACAAAGGAGAGAAGTTGCGATCGGGTGTCACATCCTCAACCGGATGGCCGAGCTGGGTAGGCCGAAATCCTGCGCTGTGGTGTCCTGAACGAGAAGTTGGAAAAGCGCCCCCACTCGCGCCGCAGTTGAATCATGCAACAGCGCCCCCCCTCGTCGCTCCGCGGTGTCGGCGGGGCCAACGGACGGCCCCTGGGCGCAGCGTGACACGGCTCTTGAGAGGATTCGCCAGGTCGGGCGACGAGAGTGGCAGAAGGAGTCGGGCTACCGACAGCAGGCGCGCGTTGAAAACAGCTTCTTCCGATACAAGTCCGTGCTCGGAGGCGGATTGAAGGCGAGGCACGGCAAGGCACAAAGGAGAGAAGTTGCGATCGGGTGTCACATCCTCAACCGGATGGCCGAGCTGGGTAGGCCGAAATCCTGCGCTGTGGTGTCCTGAACGAGAAGTTGGAAAAGCGCCCCCACTCGCGCCGCAGTTGAATCATGCAACAGCGCCCCTCTCTCAGCAACTGCTGCAAGACAATCCAGCGTCGGGTTCCCGCTCCTCGGCAGCTCCCCAGGCTTGTCCGCCAGCCACCTGGAGCTGTCCGCTCTGCGGCGGCCCGATGATGCGGATCGAGAGGCTCACCGCCCAGCAGATCCATGGCCAGTTTGCAACACAGAGAGACTTTATTGACACGTCTTGATCTCGCTCGACTCCTGACCACACTCGCGTATCATCCGGCGCGCCCACTCGAAGTGTGTCCCGCGCCGGGATCCGAACGCCAAGGCAACCACAGAATGCACCAGGAGGCACTTCCAAGCTGCATCCCAGCCCTCTCCGTCGCTGTGCTTGGTTCCCATCGGCGCCCTGGCCAGGGCAAAACAGCTCACCCAAACCTGCGCAACTCAATTCAAACCCCATAGCTCGAGGAGCCGCGTCCGCCGCAAACGCGCGCGGCCCCCTTCAAACGGCCTTATCCAAAGTAACCCGGCATTCGGCATCTCACCCCACTCGGGGGTTTCCCAGCGCCGGGTAACTCCCGATAAGGTTCTAACGTTAGGGCGGAGCTGTGTGGCTCAGGCCCCACGCTCGTCGAGCCCATGGACGAGAAGGGGACCTTTTCATTCCCCAGCCGGCGAAATCAGGCTAAGTGGCTTGGTTGGAGTATGTTACGAACCAACAACTGCTGATTGCTGGTGGTAACGCGATTTGATCGGGATAGGGGGAGGCCTCACGGCTCCCTCCTCCCACACCACCGGGCATACGGGTCCGTACCACGGCGGTTCGGATGAGTTAAGCGTTCGAAGATACCGACACTCGGGGAAGGCCGAGCGAGTCGAAATAGGCATTGGGCAGCGCTTGCTGGACCGCCGCGTGTCGCGACATCGCCCAGAAACCAGTCGGGGAACCAGCAGCCACGGCTGCTCGCATGTGAGGCACGCCCAAGCGCCGTAAGTTGACGTATCGAGTCGGCCCGCTTCCCCACTGTCTCCAGATCATCATGCGCAACCTCCGACGAATCCGCGCGTCCAGGTTGCGAAGCACCAACGGGTTCTGGCTGAAACCAAAGTAGCTTTGCCAGCCGCGCAGATACGGCTGCAACGAGCCGATCATCTGCTCGATACTAATCCCGCGTGTCCTGCTCGTGAGTTCCCGCACTCGCGCCTGAAACCGCTTGAGCGCCTGCGGCGAAATCAATCGCCGTGGCTCCGCACCGGTCGTTAAGCGAAAGCCTAAGAACTTCCGCTCGTCTGGTCGAGCCACTGCACTCTTCGATGCGTTGACCTGGAGCCGGAGTTTCTTCGTGAGAAACCGGCAGACGCCGGCCATCACCCGTTCGCCAGCTCGCCGACTGCGAACGTAGATGTTGCAGTCGTCGGCATAACGGCAGAATCGATGGCCGCGCCATTCCAACTCCCGATCCAGATCGTCGAGCACAAGGTTCGAGAGTAACGGAGACAATG
This sequence comes from Bryobacterales bacterium, assembly GCA_965238045.1. Taxonomy (GTDB): domain Bacteria; phylum Acidobacteriota; class Terriglobia; order Bryobacterales; family UBA6623; genus CBDEGU01. The sequence goes on from CBDEGU010000012.1 coordinate 674,959, forward strand.
GCCCGCCTTGCGGCGTGCCTTCATCCACAGGACTCACCAGCCCGTCTTCCATCACCCTGGCAGTAAGAAACGCCCGGATGAGTTTCAGCAATCGCTTGTCGGCGACACGCTGAGCAACGCGAGCCATCAGCTGGTCATGATTGACGCGATCGAAGAACTTCTCCAGATCGATGTCCACCACCCACTGATAGCCCTCGGCGATGTAGGCTTGCGCCTGCGCCACCGCCTGCTGCGCCGAACGTCCCGGCCGAAAGCCATGGCTGTGATCGGAAAACGTCGGATCCCAGCGCTTTTGCAGAACCTGTAACACCGCCTGCTGGATCAGTCGGTCGAGCACCGTAGGGATGCCCAACTTCCTGACTCCACCGCCGGGCTTTGGGATTTTCACCCGTCGCACCGGTTGCGGCTTGTAAGTTCCTCGAAGTAACGGTTCCCGGATGGCCGGCCAGTATTCGCGTAGGTCCTCCCAGCTCTCGTCAATGGTTCTGCCATCGACGCCCGGACTTCCCTGGTTACCCTGGACTCGTTTCCAAGCCTTTACGAGATTGTTTCGCTCGCACACCTCCTCCATCAGTCGTTCTTCTGGCGGGGCTTTCGGTCTCTCGCTTCACCGCGAACGGTTCGGTCCCTTGCTGAGCGCACCTCGGGGCTTCACCCTTTGACACGTCCCTGAAGGCCAGTCGTTGCTGGATTTTCTGCCGCTTGCCGTCCATGAGTTGCGAGTCCTACTTGCCGCTCTCTTCCGTTCGGGCCTTCGACCATCGTTCCCGGCTGGGCCTATCTGTTCGCTCCGCCTTTCGGCTTTCCGAGTGCCTCATTAGCCTTACCGACTGCATGGCCTACTTTGCCCTCTGCTGACTTCTGCGTTCCGGTCAAGTCGCCTCTCGGCTCCCTCAGTCCCCAATAGCGGGACAGAACGCAGACCTCCCGGGGTAAGTCTGACCGCCTTCACCGCACACCTGCCGGATCTACAGCCTTGGCCCTTGATGGATGTGGACTTCGCGATCAGTCGTTCGCTCGTCCGACCAGGGATGCCTCTTATCCGGTTTCTGTTCGTCAGGTCACGGCTTTGATCCACGCTTCCTTCAGACCCCGCCTCGCGGCGACGCCCTTGCGCTTCACTAGCACTTCGTCTCCATCAGACTGTGCAGAGGACTTTCACCTCCAAGCTGTCAGACATGCCCGGCACACGACTAAGCCGCTGGCAGCGGCGGGGACCTACGGGGAGGCGGAATCTGACAGCATGAACAACCTCAAGGAGGTTGTTCATGACCCAACTACGTCAGAGAGGTATTGTCAAGTTAACGCATCACAAGCTGAGACAGCCCCAAGATATGGGTAGCGAGACCGCGCCTGAATACTCGATATGGCGGCTTGGTCCCTCGGCTACCAGTTAACTTGACAATGCCTGCCTGAGATCTTGCTCCAGAAGCAAAGGGTCACCGTCTGGTTCATATCCCCGTCGAAAGAGCAACCGCTTTGAGGGAACTTCTGGCCCGGAGTTCGGGACCGGGCAGGGTGGTGAGGTATACTGTCGATGGTGCCAGGGTCGAAATGGAAGTCCTGATCAAGGCCGCGCGAGGTTCCATGTCTCGCCCGGGCCTGCGGCTAGTCTGTGCAGGGCTTTTTGTGCTCTGCGTCATTTATTCCGCTCAGTCGAGCCGCGAGGCCTCGCTTTCCGTTCGCATCCTCGATGCCGGCACCGGTCAACCCACGCCGGTGCGGGTCCTGCTGACGAACTCGGACGGCAACACTCCTCGGGTCACGGGCGCCTTAGCGGTCTCGGAATCTGCGCTCCCTATCCCGGACGCCGCCATTCCGGTCATGTACGGGCGCTACGATCGCGCGGAAGGGTATCTGCTCCAGCCCGACGGCTCCTTCTACGTCGATGGGGCATTCGAGGCGCAACTGCCCCCGGGGACGTATTCACTCAAGCTGTCCAAGGGATATGAGTTCGTCGCGCAAACCGTGAAGCTCAACCTCAACCCGGGCGAGAGCCTTTCCCAAGAGTACAAGCTGGAGCGCTGGATCAACATGCCCCGGCGTGGTTGGTACTCTGGGGACGATCACATTCACCTGCGGCGGTCGCCGCGCGACGACCCGGCCATTCTTCGCTGGGCGGCAGCGGAGGATGTGCACGTGGCGCATCTTCTCCAAATGGGGGATTTTTGGGCCACTTATTACTCTCAATATGCGTGGGGCAGCAGGGGCCGTTACCGCGAAGGGGACTACATCCTCTCGCCCGGTCAGGAAGGCCCCCGGACGCCCGAGATCGGTCACACTATCTCGCTCGGTGCGGAAGAGTTCGTCCGGTTTCGGGACGATTACTACAACTACGGCCGTGTTTTCGACCAAGTGCACGAGCTGGGTGGCATTACCGGCTTCGCCCATCAAGCGATGACCTTTCACGGTTATCGCGGAATGACACTGAACGTGTTGCGAGGGAGGGTCGACTTTCTCGAGGTGATGCAGTTCTGTCCACAGGAAGGGCCGCTGGCGTTGAAGCACTATTATCATTTCCTGGATCTTGGGTACAAGCTTACAGCGTTAGGCGGCTCAGACTTTCCCTGGTGTGGGCGAGGACCTCGCTTTGGTCTTGAACAGGGGTGTTCGCAGATCGGCGACGCCCGGTTCTATACCTATACCGGTGATAGCCTCTCGTTTGACCGCTGGCTGCAGGGCGTAAAGGCAGGCCGCACCTTCGTTACCAGCGGACCGATGCTGGAATTTACGGTGAATGACCGGCTGCCTGGAGCGACGCTGGATGTCGAACCGGGTACTGAAGTAAGGATCTCAGCCAAAGCCTACGGGCAGGCGTCTCAGATCCCCTTACGTCAGCTGGAAATCGTGGGGCATGGAAAAACGTTGGCGAAAGTCTCTGCGGGGGAGCCGGGTCAGAGTAAGGAAGTGCTCTCTATCGAGATAGAGCTGCCGGTGGAACGTGGGATCTGGGTCGCCGCCCGGGCAGATGCCGCCCACACCCAAGTCGCCCATACGACGCCAGTCTACATCAGAGTGGACGGAGCGAGCTTCCACAACCCGACAACGGCTGATCACTACCTCGAGCTTTGTCGCAACTACCTTAAGGAGCTGGAAGAAGATCTGGCCCACGCGGGAGAAAGAATCGACAACCAGGCTGCCCGACACAAACAGAACCTGGAACGGCAGATCATTGAAACCAGAGCCGTGCTAAAGCACTTGGCTTCGCGTCTGGGCCGGGAATGACTTTGCTCGCGGCTTCGAACGCAACTGACCTACCGGCCAGACTCCTTGCCGGAGGCAGCAAAATGTCTCGCAATTTCTCCAGGTGACAAGGCGCGATAATAGACCGCCACCTCATCGATCCTTCCTTCAAAGTTGGCAACAGAGTCGCTTCGGCCGCCTATGAACAGCTTGCCGGATGAAGAAAAGCTCTTGTGGGGCCACTTGCCAGAGATCTCCCGCGTCGTCCTCCCGTTCAAGTATACTGTTACCTTGTTGCCATCACGCACGATCGCCACGCGGGCGCGTTGAGCCCGGTCGTAGCTCGATTCGAGACCATCCGCATATCGCGTCGCAAGCCCGATCCGGACCGCGTGCGCGAAAGTCTGGAGTTGGTCAAGAAGGATCCGCAAACCGTTGGGCGAACTGAATGGACCTTCGCCAAAGAGACCGTCTTGCTCGATGCTCTGTTGCAAAAGGCTCCAGAACTGGATGTCGAGATCCAGGCGGTCCAGGTCGGGCCGGCGGTCTTTCTTTCCACTCCGGGAGAAATGTTCGTCGACTTCGGATTGCGGCTACGCGAGAGCAGCAGTTTCCCGTTCACGGTTCCCGTCGAACTCGCCAATGGCACGGCGGGGTACATACCTACCGAGGAGGCGCTGGGGCCTCACGGCGGGGGCTACGAGACACGTCTGACGAGCTACGTAATCTCGTGCCGTCGGCCGGACGTCAGATGGTGGAGGCAGCCGTTAAGCTGGCGCGGTCGCTCAAGCCCGGCGCGGTCCCGCATCCGGCGAAGGCTTCGCCCTTTAGCAAGGACGGTAGCGGGATAGGTTCGAGGCCGTGGTCCTACGGTAACGTGCCGCCTGAATTAAAGTAGTCGTGAATGGGTTCGAAACACGGAGATTCTCAATGAAGCATCCAGAACAAGAAGGCCCTCGGCGGCGCGAAACGTCAGCCCGCCATGCGTGGTGGAGAGCGACAGGTCTCACCGCCGGAATCTTGATCGCGGCCCTTGCGGTTGCCGCGGTGGCCGATCTACCTCCAACCGGCAAGACCGTCAAGCTCTTTGACGGCAAGAGCCTGAAGCATTTCGACACTTTCCTCCGCGACAAGGGGTTCAACAACGACCCGCAACACGTCTTTCAGGTAGCGAACGGCACCGTCCATGTGTCGGGCAAGGAGTACGGTTACTTCATCACGAAGAAGGAGTACGGCGACTACTATCTCAGTTTGGAGTTCAAGTGGGGTGATGCAACTTATGCTCCTCGGGAAGGTAAGGCGCGGGACGCCGGCATCCTCTATCACGTCGTCGGAGGGAACAAGATCTGGCCTAAGTCCCTCGAGTTTCAGATGATCGAGGGCGGGACGGGAGACATCCTCGTGGTCGGAGGTGGTTCCCTCACCGTCAAGGGAGAAACTAAGACCCGCGGCCGTTTCAATCGTTTCGGCAAAGGCCCGTGGGAAGATGTTGCCGGTTATCGCGACCCGGAGAACGAACTGGAGAAGCCTCACGGCGAGTGGAATCTCATCGAGATGATCGCCGACGGCGGTCACGTCAAATACTGGGTCAACGGAAAACTCGCCAACGAGGGAAGCGGGGCGGACGTGACCCGCGGCAAGATCCTGTTTCAGTCCGAAGGGGCGGAAGTGTTCTACCGCAACATTGAACTCCGGCCTCTGAAAAAGTAGTGCGCCTGAAGAGGTAAGCCACCGTGCTAACGTACCGAGCTTTCGCACTCGTCCTTTTGCTATGCGCGTCCCTGGCGGTGACCGGTTGTGGCGGGGATGTTCCGCCCTACAAGCCCGAACAGGCCATGAGCTTGCTCGAACTGCCTGAGGGTTTTCGCATTGAACTCGTCGCGGCCGAACCGAACGTCGTCGATCCGGTTGCGATAACCTTCGACGAACAGGGGCGTATCTACGTGGTCGAGATGCGCGACTATCCCCTTGACCTGCATCCTCTGGGACAGATCAAGCGGCTCGAAGACACCGACGGCGACGGCTACTACGAAACCAGCACTCTTTTTGCGGACGGGCTCGATTTCCCCAACGGCGTCATGCGCTGGCGTGATGGCATCTTGGTCACGGCCGCGCCCGACATTCTGTATCTCGAAGACTCGGATGGCGACGGACAGGCGGACATCCGGCGGGTCGTTCTGACCGGATTCGCGGCCACGAATCCTCAACTGCGCGTCAACGGTCTGCGCTACGGCGTGGACAACTGGGTTTACGCGAATTACCCCCGCGTGATTCAGCCCCGGAAGTTTGTTGAAGAGTTCGGTGATCCCGGCGAAGCGCTGCGGTTTCCAGAGCACCCGGAGACCGCCGCCGCCGACATCCGCGCGGAAGATATCCGCTTTCGGCCAGACCAAGGCCGTATCGAGGCCCTGGGCGGTGGTTCGCAGTTCGGCAATTCTTTCGACGATTGGGGCAACCGGTTTACAGTCTGGAACAACGACTACGTTCGCTTCTTGGTGATTGAGAGCCGCTACCTGCAGCAGAACCCTTATCTCGCCGTTGAAAGAACTTACGACTCACCCTCTGAACTCGATCATTCGGCCCCGGTTTACCCCATCACCGAGGACCCGCTTCACATTCACGATTCCCAGATCGGCCACTTTACGTCCGCATGCGGACTTTCGGTCTACACCGGCGGAATTTTCCCCGAAGGATTCCAGAACAACACCTTCAATTGTGAACCGGTCCACAACTTGGTGCGGCGGAGCATCATCGAACCAACGACCGCCAGCTTCGCGGCCAAGCCGGCATACGACGGCCGCGAGTTCCTAGCTTCGAAGGACAGTTGGTTCCGGCCGGTGTTCACGACCACGGGGCCCGACGGCGCGCTGTACATCGTCGACTACTATCGATTTACGGTCGAGCATCCCGAGTTCGTGCCGCCGGAATTGTCGAAGGAAATTGAATTCAACTCCAAGCGTCAGCTCGGGCGGATCTATCGCGTGCTTCACGAATCGTCGAAACGCTGGCCACAGCCGAATCTTTTGCAGGCCTCGACCGCCGAGTTGGTTGACAACCTGCGGCATCCGAACCAGTGGTGGCGGATGGAGTCGCAGCGGCTGTTGATCGATCGCGGCGATTCCGCGGCTGTCGAGCCGCTACTCTCGCTGCTGCGTAAGGCGGACTCGGCGGTCACGCGCATCCATGCGTTGTGGTCGCTCGACGGCTTGAAAGCGCTCGATAACGAACTCGTCATAGCGGCGCTTTCCGATCCGGATCCTGCCGTCCGGCGTCACGCGATTCGACTTGCGGAGAATCGACTTCCCGACGCCGCTCTGCAAAAGGAACTGCCGCGGCTGGTCGATGACCCCGACTCGCACGTACGGTTTCAGTTGACCTTGACGGTTGCGCTACGGCAGGACGACCTTCCCGACGACCAGTCGTTCCGCACATTGCAGCAGATTGCTCTCGGCCACACCGAAGACCCCTGGTTTCGCATCGCCGTGTTGACATCGGCGGCCAAGAACGCCGGACGATGGTTTCGGACGTTGCTGCAGAGTCCGGGTTTCGTCGACAATGCGTCCGAAGGAAGACGAGACTTTCTGCGGCGAACGGCAGCGATCGTCGGGGCGCGACACCGGGACGAAGAGATGACGGATGTGCTGGCGAGGATCCGAAACGAGCGAGGTGCCAAGTCCGCTTGGTGGCGGAAGGCCAGTTTGGAGGGACTTGGCGATGGGCTCAGCCAAGGGTCTGGCGGCGGAGTCCGGCTGGCGAAAGGCCAACCGATTCTCGAGAGCCTTCTGTTGGAAAGCGGACCGGAGATCGGAGAAGCGGCGCTTCAAGTGGCTTGGCGAGTTGAGCTCGATGACTCTGCGGCGCTGCGGCGGCTGATAGCTCAGAAGACCGGCTTGGCCCGTGACGATCAAGCGGACCTGGCTGAGCGGGAGTACGCAGTGGGCGTTCTCGGGCTCGATCCGACCGGGACCACGATCGGAACTCTCACAGCGCTCCTCGCGCCGCAGCGACCCGAGGAGGTACGCCATGCCGCCGCCCGCGCCCTGGCTCGTTCGCCGCACGGCGATGTGGCCGGTGTTTTCAGGGAACAGTGGCGCAGTTTTTCCGCGCCCATGCGCGAGATCGCGTTGGGTTGGTTCTTCGTCGACCGGGCGCGGCTTCCCGTTTTGCTCGACGCGGTGGAGGCGGGCGAGATTCAACCCTGGTCGCTCGGGCGCGCCCGCAGCCGGCAGTTGCAGCGCTATCCCGACGAGGAAATCAAACAACGTGCCCTAGCGCTGCTCGAGCAAGCCCAGGGCGAAGAGCGTCAAGCCGTTTATGAGCGCTACCTCCCCGCGTTGCGCTTGACGGGCGACCCCGAGCACGGCCGGCGGATTTTTCAAGACGCCTGTTCGGACTGCCACAAGATCGGCGACCATGGCCACGAGGTCGGTCCGGATTTGATGTCGGTAACTGCCCGCTACAAAGAGGTGTTGCTCGCCGATATCCTGATACCGAACCAGGCGGTCGAAACCGGCTATGAGGAATATCTGGTCGAGACGGTCGATGGGCAATCCCTTTCCGGGATCATCGCCAAGCAGACCCCGACAACGCTGACCATCCGACGGGCGAAGGGCGAGGAGGACACCGTGCTGCGGAAGAACGTCAAGAGTATGTATTCCCTGAGTGTTTCACCCATGCCGGAAGACGTCGAGCAGAACGTCGATGTGCAGGGGATGGCCGACCTGATTGCCTACGTCAAAAGCTTGGGAACCTGAGTCGCCAAGCGAAGGAGAATCAAACGATGCAAGCGATAAGGGATCTCCTGGCTCGCGCCGTCTCGCTGGCAATCGGCGGGCTGTTGCTCGCGCTGACCGTCCTGCTGCCAGTGCGGGCGAGCGAGCTACGCGTCGGAACGGCCTCGGTCGTTATTACGCCTCCGACCGGAATGCCGATGGCAGGCTCCTACTCGCTGCGGTTGTCGGAAGGAGTGATGGACGAATTGCGTGCCAAGACCTTGGTCCTCGACAAGGACGGAGTCCGGGTGGCGCTCGTGGCGTGCGATCTCGTGGCCTTAAGCGACGAAATCGTGATCGATGCTCGAAAACTCATCGAGGAACAGACAGGCATTCCGGCTCATCACGTGATGATCAGCGCCACTCATACTCATTCCGGTCCCTTCATACCAGGCCGCGCGAGTTTCGACAAGTACTTTGGCGGAGAGCTCGAAGTCTCGAAACAGTTTCGGCGGGACCTGCCCGTCAAGATCGCGGAATCCGTTCGCCAGGCCGCCGAGCATCTCGAGCCCGCCGCAGCCTCGGCGGGAGTGGGCTCGGAATCCGCGGTGAGCTTCAACCGGCGCTACCTCATGAAAGACGGCTCGGTCCGTACAAACCCTGGGCTCGGGAACCCGGACGTTGTACGCCCTGTCGGCCCGATCGATCCCGACATCGCCATCGTCTACTTCAAGAGTCTTGGTGAGACGGAAGGTAAGCCCCTGGCCACCTATGTCAATCACGCACTCCACGCGGCCGTTACCGGCGGCCGCCGGTTCTCCTCGGATTTCCCCGGCGTCATCGCCCGGCTTCTGGGCGACGTAAAAGGGGAAGACATGCTGACGCTCTTCACCGCCGGCACCTGCGGAAACGTGAATCATCTGAATGTCGGATCGAAGGAGCGCCGCAGTGGTTTTCGGGAAGCTAACCGGATCGGCACGATCCTGGCGGCTGAGGTTCTGAAGACGTACGACCGGATGGAGCCCGTCGAAGACGGTCCGCTCCAAGTCCGGCACGAGATCGTCAAGCTGCCGCTTTTCGAGATCACCGAGGAGGACGTGCGAAAGGCTCGCGCGGTGATAGCCGATTTCGGCAAGCCTGACGGTCCAGGAACGCGACCCCTCGCGGACGCCTTCAGAGGGTTGGATGTAGCCGAGCGCAACGGAAAGCCCATCGAGAAGGAAGTTCAGGTCATCACGCTCGGCGACCAAGTGGCGTGGGTCTCGCTTCCCGGGGAGATCTTCGTCGAACTGGGATTGCTGATCAAGGAAGCGTCCCCGTTCCCGTACACGATCGTGGCCGAGTTGGCCAACGGTTGGGTCAGCTACGTGCCGGACCGCAAGGCCTATCCCGAAGGCAGCTACGAGGTGATGAGCGCCCGCTGCGCGCCCGGGTGCGGCGAAAAGATGGTTGACGCGGCAGTCCGCATGCTGATTGAGATGCACGATAGGACCCAACCAAACCAAGGCTTCAGCTTCGAAAGATAGCCCGGAGGCTTCATGAAAAAGACATCCATTCTCCTGGCCATTCTCATCTGGCTGGCAGGAGTCAACACAGTGTCGGCAGCCGAGCTGCGGGTCGGTCGGGCCGCCACGAAAATCACCCCAGGAGCCGGGATGCCCATGGCGGGCTACTACCGCGTCCGCCTGAATGAGGGCGTCCACGACGACCTGTGGGCGAAAGCGATCGTGCTCGAGTACGAAGGGACACGGGCGGCCCTCGTGGCGTTGGATCTCGTGTCGATTCCCGAGCGTTTTGTCGCGGAAGCGCGTCGCGAGATCGAGTCACGAACAGGCATCCCAGGCGATTCCGTCATGATTAGCGCCACTCATTCGCACACCGGTCCCGAGATGGGAGCCCGGCTCAAGGGCGTCGACGCCAAGGCGGAAAAGATTGCGGCGAACTACCACAGACGTCTGCCGGTCTGGATCGCCGAGAGCGTCGAGAAAGCGGCGGCGGACCTCCAGCGGGCAAGCGTGTCAGCGGCGGTTGGACACGAACACAACATCAGCTTTATCCGGCGTTTTCGAATGAAGGACGGGCGCGTAGGCTGGAATCCCGGTAAGCTGAACCCCGAGATCGTCCATCCCATCGGCACGATCGATCCCGACGTTCCTGTCGTCTATTTCTCAACACCCGATCGCGAACCTCTTGCCACATATGTGAACTTCGCGAATCATCTCGACACCGTCGGCGGTATGAAATTCTCGGCTGACTATCCTTACACGCTCGCCAAACAACTGAGGGAAGTCCATGGTCCTGATATGGTGACCACATTTACGATCGGAACAGCAGGGAACATCAACCATATTGACGTGAAGAGCCCGACTCGCCAAAAAGGCCATGGTGAAGCGGCCCGGATCGGCACGATCCTGGTCGGCGAAGTGCTGCGCACTTTCCGGCGACTGAAGGACATCGAGCCGGGCGCGATCCAAGCCTCACGCGAGATCGTTCTGCTCGACCCCGCGCCGATCAAGGCGGACGACCCCGAATGGGCACGCAGCGTCCTCGCCCGGTACGGCACCCCGGACGCCGCCCCTTTTTACGAACAAGTCCATGCCTTCAAGGTTCTCGACATCGAAAAGCTCAAAGGCAAGCCCATCGAGGCCGAGGTCCAGGTCATTACTTTAGGCGACCACATCGCCTGGGTCGGACTGCCGGGTGAGATCTTCGTCGAGTTGGGCCGCGCCATCAAGGTGAGGTCCCCGTTCCCACTGACGATCATCGCGGAGTTGGCAAACGGCTCGATCGGCTACGTGCCCGACCGCAGAGCCTACCCCGAGGGAGCCTACGAAGTGATCAGCACACGTGTCGCGGCCGGTGGCGGAGAGAAGCTTGTCGAAGCCGCGACGCGACAACTGGTCGCCCTTCGCGATCGGTTTCTTCCCTAACATGACACGACGCGACTTGCTTTCAACGCTTCCCGCATCCCTTGCCGCTGCCAGAAAGGGTGCAGCTCAAGTCAGCTCCACAGCTGCTCACGGCGGGAACCTTCGGGCCGGTGCGGCGACCAGCAACATCACCCCTCCTCTCGGCATCTCACTCGACGGACCGATTTCGCAAAATGGCCCGGCCCGCCACGTTCACGATGAACTTCACGCGCGCTGCATCATCCTCGACGACGGCGCGACGCAAATCGCTATCGCCGTATGCGACAGCACAATGATGTGGCAGGACCTGATCGACGAGGCCAAAGCCATCGCATCGGAAACGACGGGCTTACCGGCCGAGCGGATGCTCATCGCGGCCACTCACACCCACAGCACCCCTCGGCTGGGTGTGCGTAACGGTGAGATCGAGCGTTGGTACCGCGAATTCCTTCCTCGCCGCATCGCTGACGGCATCGTACGCGCGTTCAACAATCTTTCGCCCGCCCGTATCGGCTGGGGTTCAGTGCAGGCTCCGGAGTTCCTGTTCAATCGACGTTGGTTCGTGAAGGCGGAGTCGATTCCCCCGAACCCGTTCAGAGAAAAAGGCGACCGCGTCCAGATGAACCCTCCGGCGGGCATTGTCAAGTTAACGCATGACGGGCTGAGACAGCCCCAAGATATGGGCAGCGAGACCGCGCCTGAGTACTCGATATGGTGGCTTGGTCCCTCCGAAATCAGTTAACTTGACAATACCCCCGCCTACGCTACCGAGCCCTCTCGAATGGCGGCCAGCCAGGCATCGAGAAAGAACACAAAGGTCCTGTTGCGCTGGCCTGATTATATCCCATGAGTCCAGTGGTTCGCCAAAACTAGGTAGCCGTTTAGCTTGAAGTGCTCGCGCCGAATCTCACTTGACAGCCAGGCCCGCTGTTCGCACATTCTGGTAGCAGTGATTCAGCTGATTTCCTCGTCCGTGCGACTGCTCCACCTGGTTTTCCCCAGCCGCAGGAGCCTCACTCTCGAGAATTTTGCTCTTCGTCAGGCGCTTCCGTCATCGAGTGTTGCTACGCGGCCAGTTGCACTCGCCTATCGTCGACAATGACCAAGATCGTGAAGTGGGCGAACACCGACTTGACCTTCTCCCATGCCAGCAAAACGATCCTCGACGAGAAGATCTCCCTGAACGTTAGCCGCCGCCTCGCCAGACCCTACCGCGATGGTAAGGCGTCCCGATGTTGGTGCAGAAAGTCTTGCCGCAAGGGTGGCATCGGTTTCGACGACGCTTTCCCCTTTTCATCCGGTAGAAGCCGTGACGGACGACCCTTCCAGCGGCGGCTTTTCTTAACAACGGGCATTCCCTATTTGTGCGGCTGAGACTCTTCATTGCTCCTGGACCGGTCAACGGTAGGACTGGTCACCCGAAATTGAGTCTTAAATCCTAGCCGCTACGCGAGTTACGATTGGACCGCCAACAGTTAATGGCGGAAGCACCACAATACCAAGAAGACCGGCTCGTTCAAGAGTCCGACCTTCAATTTCGATCGGCTACGGAGTTTTGGCGAAGGACACCCTTCAGAAGCTCGTCGAAGGGGTAGAAAACGCCTGGAACCAACCGCGCTTAGCGCCCTTACCCCCGGGAGCACCGCTCAGGCACGCCGCGGCGGCAAAACGGACACGGGACGGACGCAGAGTGATTTCATCAACACAACTCGATGATTCCACGTAGGTTATGTGTTTTGACGACATGCATGTTCCCATACTTGATACACTGCGTACAACTTTTGTCGGTTTGTCTCCCAAAGCAAGTTGGCGGCGGGAAAAGGTGCAGTTCAAAGGCACGCGCTACTTGTTGTTGAAGAACCCGTGGAACCTGACCGCAGATCAAAAGGAGCGCCTTTCGACGCTGGTCCGGTCGAACACGCTGATCACGCCGGCTTGGTACTTAAAGGAGTCGTTTCAACTCTTCTTCGAATACAAGCAGGTCGGCGCGGGGGCAGGCTCCTCTGGAGTGCTGGATGCGCTCGCGGCTGGAGCCGTTCAAAGAAGCTTGGTCACGATGCTGCTGCGCTTATCCAACGGGGCCTTGGAAGGGATGAACAGCAAGATCAAGCTGATCAGCCACCGCACCTTCGGCTTCCGCACCGTCGGGCACTACGCGGCGGCCATCTACCACTGCTGCGCTCGGTTGCCGCTGCCCGAAGAGGCCTGATCACACTTTTGGGAGAGGAGCCTTTTTTGCGTCTACCCACAGGAGAGAACTATGAATATGCAGCGACGTCAGTTTCTAGCTACCGGCATTGTAGCCGCTTCGAGCGCCGTTCAGTCCGGTCGCGGGGAGGGCCGCGAGGCTTCTCCCGGCCTTCGCGATTTTTCAGCTGTACGAGCCGATTTTCCTCGCGCGAACACTCGGACCTACTTCAACACAGCCTCTTCACATCCTCTGAGCATACACGCCTCCCAAGTCATGCATAACTACATCGACTACCTGACGGACGATGTTACGCGTGCCCCTTGGACGCCCAGTGAAAGCCGTGAAGTTTTCGGGGCACGGCTTCGTGAAGTGAAACCTATGTTTGCCAAGCTGGTTAATGCCAAGCCGTCAGAGATCGCCTACACCCGCAGTACGACCGTGGGCGAAAACATGATCGTCAACGGGATGAATATCCAAGCTTCAGGTGGCAATGTGGTAACCAATGATCTCCATTTCTCCAGCTGCCTACACAACTACAAGATGCGCCAGAAGGCCGGCTTAGATGTGCGGATCGTGAAGCATCGTAACTGGCAGATCGATATCCGAGACATGGAAAGAGTCGTGGACCGAAACACCAAACTGATTGCAATCGCCCTTGTCTCAAATGTCAATGGCTATCTCCACGAGGTGAAGGCGATCAGCGAGCTGGCACATACCTACGGTGCCTACGTGTACGCAGATATCATTCAGTGCGCTGGCGCAGTCCCAATCGATGTCAAGGCCATGGGTATCGATTTCGCCGCTTGCTCGACCTATAAGTGGCTCATGGGCCTAACGGGTTTTGCCTTCCTGTACGTCCGCGAGGATCTGCAGGGCACGGTCGTGAGGCCCACACAGTTCGGTGGCGGCGTTCAGTTCAACTATTCTCCGTGGGTTCCGACCCCTGACGCCGGCCGGGAGGAGATTATCTTCAATCCTAGATCGGGGGCCTCTCGCTACCAGGTCGGCAACGTCTCGGACATCGCCGCAGTCTGTCAGTCGGAGAGCCTCAAGTACATCCAGCAGCTTGGCGTTGACAACATCCGGGCGCACGCTAAGTCTCTGACAGAGCGGCTGCAGAAGGAGCTTCCATCCATGGGGTACCCCTCGATCACGCCAAGGGAGAATGAGAGCACCATTGTGACGTTCCTGCTCAAAGACCCTGAGGGAACCCGGGAAAAGCTGAAGAAAGCCAACATCGAATTAACCATCAGATTTGGCAACCACATGAGGATCGCGGTGTCTGTGTTCAACAATCACGCGGACGTCGAGCACCTACTTGAGGTGCTCTCCTAATACCGCTTGGTGCATAGTCAGGCGCTGACGGGCGGGTGCTTCCATTCTCGACTGTTGCCGATAGGCGGTTAAGTTTTTACGATACAATCACTTACAGCTAATTTCCGCGTTAACAGCTTCAGTCGTCGCCAAAATTGGGTGTAAGTGCTTTCCTCGGAAGAAGATAAGAGTGAGGCCACAACAGTCGATGGGGGAAGCACCCCCATGACACTGGAAACAATTGTTGGAGAGGATCGGCCGCACTTGGAGATTGTCCCGAATCTAGTTGAAGGTGGAAGGGCGGCGGTTCTCAAGCCCGGTTCTCTGAGAGAATCGAGCAAACCTTTCACCACAAAGGAGAACCGCCGTGAAGAAACGATATCACATTCTGGATTCCGCGAAGCAACAGCCAGTCAGCCCCAACGACCTCACCCGCCTGCTCAGCCAAAACTCCCAACTCATGCTGCCCTTGGTTGAACTGGTCGAGCAGTGCCGCGGAGCCGTCGACGAGGTTATCGACGTCACCGGCCGCGCCGCCATTCAAGCCGTGCTGGAACTGTCGGCGCAGCAAGTTACCGGTGGAAAACTTTCCCAGCCCGGCAAGAAGCGCCGCGGCGATGTGGTCCGCTGGGGCCGCCAGCCCGGTCGCGTCAAGCTCAGCAACCGCAAACTGCGCGTCAGCAAACCCAGACTGCGCAAACGCTCCGGCGGCGAGGTCAAAGTGCCCGCTTACGAAGCGATGCAGGACGACGAACGCCTCGGCGCGCGCATGCTCGACATTCTGATGAAGGGCGTCTCGACGCGCAACTATGCCGGGGTGATTGGCGCAATGGCCGGCACGGCCGGGGTGTCGAAATCCGCCGTCAGCCGGGAGGCAGTCGAGGCCGCCGAAAAGAGCATCGACGAAGTGCTCACGCGGCGCCTGGATGAGTTGGATCTGCTGGTGATCTACGTGGACGGTTTGATCTTCGCAGATCATGTAGTGCTTGCAGCGGTGGGCGTAGACCGTCAGGGCAACAAACATGTGCTGGGATTGCAGCACGCCGCCACTGAGAGCACAGCCGCCGCCGAAGACTTGCTGAGGGGCATGGTCGAGCGGGGAGTATCGACGGAGAAAAACAGGCTCTTCGTGCTCGATGGATCGAAGGCCCTGCGGGCGGCGGTGCGGCGGGTCTTCGGCAAAGTTCCGGTGCAGCGCTGCCGTGCTCACAAGCTGCGCAATGTCGTCGAGCGGCTGCCTAAGGCCGAGCGCGATCAGGCCAAAGCGGCGATCCGGGCCGCCTGGCGGCTGGGAGCCCAAGATGGACAAGCGCGGCTGGAGAAGCTAGCCCAGTGGTACGAGGGTGACTGGCCCGAGGCGGCGGTGAGTTTGCGCGAAGGCATGGAGGAGTGTTTCACCATCAACCGCCTGGGTGCGCCGCCGTCGCTGCATCGCTGCCTGGCGACGACGAACATCGTCGAGTCTCCTAACGCCGGGGTGCGGCGGAGAACGCGGCGAGTGACCCGCTGGAAGGACGCGGCCATGGTGTGTCGCTGGGCCACGGCTGCATTCCTCGATACCGAGAAAAGCTTCCGCAAGATCATGGGTTACAAGGATCTGTGGATGCTCGACGCCATCCTCAATCCGGCCAAGGCCACAGCAGCAAAGGCTGCCTAGTACAATGCTCTTTTACGCCGCCGCCCTACAAACCCTCAACTACGATTGGGACACTCTCCGCACTTGGCGCTGGAAGTCTACTGGGACGGAAGCAGCCCTGGGCAGCGGCGCGGCGAACGCAGCGCAAAACAACAAACTAAGCGTAACGGCTGGACAGGGCGTTGGTGCATGAATCGACTTCGCCTCCCACGCTAGCATCGACTCGGCGTCCCGATCCATCATGGAGATCAGGGGGGCGAAGTCATGGCCGCAAGGAAGTTGAGCCGAGTCAACCGCAAGTACAAGAGGAAGTACAGAATCCGGAACTGGAGCGAGTACGAGCGTGGCCTCAGGAACTGCGGCGACGTCACGATCTGGCTGAGCGAGGAAGCCATCGCCGCGTGTGATCGATCGGGCCGGAATCATCCGCAACCGCCACGTCACCGCCGATTACCTGAAACGGATGGAGCCCGAGGACGTCATAGCTGCCCCTAAGGCATTGTCAAGTTAACCCGGGTCAGCGACAATTGACCGATGGAATCCCTGTATCGACGCCACCGCTTCCCACCCGAAATCATCAGCCATGCCGATTGGCTCTACCATCGGTTCACGCTGAGCTTTCGGGATGTCGAGGACCTTCTCGCTGAGCGTGGCGTCACCGTGTCCTACGAAGCCATTCGATCCTGGTGCCGAAAGTTTGGACCCGAGTACGCCCGCACTCTGCGGCATTACCGTTCGCAGCGATCTATCCCGCCCTATTCTTGGAACTTTCCCTTGATTTGATCGGCCCCGAAGTATCGCTGGTTCAAACGTGCCGCACTTTTACCAGATTCGATTTCATGCATTGCTAGAACGTCCAGGAGCATCTTTGCCCAGGTGCCGCTCTTCTTCATCGCAAAAACATCAAAGCATCTATAAGTGGTTTCAACTTCGTTATCCCCGACACCCGTATTTATTCCGAAGACGAGCATCCCGTTTTCTGAGAGAGCGAAATCCGCGTGCATGTCACCGTCGAACAAGTGCCGCATCGTCTGTACTACCTCGTACCGTACCCCGGATAGGTTGAAGACAACTCTCTTAGTATCTTGACGATCTTCGTGCTTCTTAGACCCTTCGCAATAGGTCACCCCGAGTTTATTCCATTGGGCGAAGTTTTCGCCTTTGCTCTGTTCGGGGTAATACCGCACTTCGTCCCACAAGGCTATCAGGCCGTCGTCTAGGCGATGCTCTTGAGCAAAATCGGCAAGGCGACCTTTGAGCTCCAGGTCGTCGCCGTACTTCCCTTCAAGTTCCCTTTCGTGGCCCTCCAACGTCCGCTTGACCTCCTCGTCCTTGGCCTCAGAGTACGCTTGAATGTCGGCCATGAAGTCGTCTGAAGGTGGGGGCTGCGGCTCGGTCAGGTCTGTTTGCCGCGACGATGGTTCACCGCCAGGTGAGGCATGCGGCTGTTTGCCCAACAGCCGAGATTGTCCCGCATCTAGCCAGGGTTTCCATTTTGACCATGGCACGGCCACAGTATACACCATACACCCGCGCTGCCCCGAATACCCGTCTTTTCGCGCTGAACCCTGCACATCAGCTCCGCCTGTAGACGCCAGAAATCGTTCGTTCGCTCACAGACGTTGATTGAGCAGGCGCAACGGTGCTCACGGCCTAGTTTGCTCCGCCATAATCCGGCTGAACTCCGCCGCCCTATGGCCTAGTTTCTCTCCGCCGCTAACCCCAAATACATAAGCAGAACGAAGCCCACGATGAGGATCACGATAAGGCCGCCCATTGTAATCAAGAAGCTGAATATAGATGCTGGGACACCGGTGCTCTGTGCCCACTTGGCAGAGTAATAGTTCGTGTAATACCGCGTCGCGTTGACGAGCCCCGCGTTGTCGCCCCCCCAAGTCCAAATCACAGACATGCGCCCGTGGTTGTCCACGAAATCGGTGGCCTTCTCGTATCTGAACGTGATGACATCCCCTACCTGATCAACGATTTCATCGCACGAAACAACGCTCACACTCGATCCCAGTTCCGCAAAGCAGGTAAACGGGGTTGTGCGGGTGTCTACGACATAGCGAGGTGCTGGAGAGGTGCAACCCCAGGAGAAAAACAAGAGAATCGCTGCCAGCAGCTTCGAGCCATCAGGCAGAGCCCACGATTCAGTCATCGTTTTCGTCCGCTGGCCGCTTGCCCCGCAAGTCGAGAACAAACCCCATGATAACCCAACCGACCACCCGCACGGTTCCCCAGGGAAGCAGGAATCCCAGAACAGGCCAAGCTATGACACCCACGTATGACAGCGCCCCTGGGCGGGATGAGTAAGAGGGACTGGGAGGTGGTTCAGGAAGAATGGAACCGGGCGATAACTCATCACTTGATTGCTCTGCCACAAGCGCTTCGTACGCCGCCTGCTTATCGTCGTACGAATTCCAGGCTTGAGACCTGCTGTAGACCGCCCCTCCCTCCACCACGGCACCCAGGGTTCCAAAACACGCCCCCAGAATCCCCAGAAGCAAACTCAATCGGTGAATGCCTACAGACATGCTATCCCAATTATCTCGTTCCAACGCTGGAATGGTGGTCCCCCGTGGACACAGGCGTGATTGTCTTCTGCGGCTTTATGATTGTTCCCGAAATCTCGCTATAAAAACCCATGCGCGGTATGAGCGAACCATTGGGAACCTGGGGACCCCGTACCCACCCCCTTGGCGTCACCCGAAACCCGCACCCATACCCGGCTTTCTTGACACCTCGGCCGGTTTCGTCTGGCGAGCCGTGTGACCAAGTCAGGCTCGGCAGATCCACCGAGAGATCAGCCCCGCACCGCACCCACGCTTTGCGAGTCGTGAACGGTCCGAGCGGGGACGCCCCTTGCGGAGGAATGGCTCCTTCGGGTACTGGCTCGGCGTCGAAACCTACCGACAATCACCGACTGGTCACCCTAGCCACACGCTCGACAGGCCGTCCTAGTGGAGACACCCAGCTCTGGAGCGATCTGGCGGTACGACCGTCCGGCCTTCCTCAGCCGACGAGCAGGGTTACGCCAACGCCTCGTACAACCTCGGTGTCATGTACGACTTGGGTCGAGGCGTCCCGCGGAACTACGTACAGGCGTAGATGTGGGTGAACCTAGCGGCGTCTCGGTCGCACGGCGAAGACCTTGAGAAATTGGCCAAAGTAACCGAACTACTCGCCCAACGAATGACTCCCGACCAGATAGCCGAAGCCCAACGCCTCGCCAGCAAGTGGAAGCCGAAGACGTGGGATGAGTTGAAGACGGGGTTGGAGACGAAGGGCCGCTAACCCACACTCAAGACCAATCCTGGAATCAAAGTCGGGAGGCGTCGCCCGTGACGGCCCTCCCACGGCGGCGCATAATCGGCCCATTCGCCCGGATGTTACCGGCGGAGAGAAAATGGGCCATAAGGCGGCGGAGTTCAGCCAGGTTGTGGCAGAGCAAGACCAGGCCATAAGCACCGTTGCGCCCACTCAATAAGCCCACTCAATCAACGTCTGTGAGCGAGCGAACGATTTCTGGCGTCTACAGGCGGAGTTGATCTGCAGGGCTCAGCGCGAAAAGACGTGGTATTCGGGCCAGCGTGGGGCTATACTGTAACGGTGCCAGGGCCAAAATGGAAATCCTGGCTGGGAGCATGCGGCAAGCTTTTCTCCCGATGGACGTTTCGTCGCCTATGTTTCGGACGAAGCCGGGCCGTACGACGTTTACGTCCGTCCGTTTCCAGAAGGAACCCACCACAGCACGTTGGCTCTTCGGGTACCGGCGAAGTGGCCTCTCCGTACCGTAGCGGGTTGGTGTGAGCACCTTGCCACAGACGAGACTGACTCAGCTGGAGGCGTCTCCGAGCGAATTTCTGATCTTGAACGAGGATTTTCTTTTTGACCGTCCTCACATCGATAGGATAGCCCGTCGTGTCCGAAAAAACTCGAATGCGTTCTCTTGTTGAGAGTTATGGTCCATGCGAGAGACGCTCCATTGGGCGGCCTAATTTTGCTCCACCCTTGACGCCTGGGGCCGGAAGAAGCGCGCCTGGCCGTGCAATTTTGCACGGATCGGAAGCCCTTGCGCCTTCATGCTCTGCTCGAACCGCCACCCATCGGAGCGTCGTATGCTGGCGAAACTGTCAGAGTTACGGCTCAGCCCCTGGTTTGGACGGGCTGCTCTCCTGTTCGTGGTGGTGGCGGTTGACGTGGTCATTTGGGCGAATCGGTGTGAGCACGTGCAGATGACGTTCCTCACGGGGCACACCCTCCCGGTGAGAATCCATCGGCTGACCGGCCATACCGAAATCCTGTACCCAGCATGGGCCGACAGGCCGGCGGTCTGGAAAAGTGTCGACTCAGGACAGGACGAACGGCCCAAGCGGTAGATCCGTGCAAAATTGCACGGATTAAGTACCAGCAGTACCAGCCAGGGGCTGAGCGGAACCGACCTGACCGAGAACTGAGAGTCAAGTGCGCTTGGCTTTCTTGGCTTGACCTTGGTTTCGTGTTTCGTGTAGGCGACGACCGTGCAAAAGTTGCACGAGATTCCCCGGACTGGAGGACTGGTCTCGAACAAGCAGGGGTAGTGAGGATCTGTCGGCTCTGTGCACAAACGCATGCTTCACGAGTAGGTGGGAGCCCCTCGTGCCGGCTGCCCGCGCTAGAATGTTCGACGAAAGGGCATCAACCTCGGATAGCTGTCGAGAAATAATTTCTCATTGAGCAATCAGGCATCAGAGCCTTCGCAACCCGTCGTCGATCTGGCCCAAATCGAGTCCCATCAGGCGGCTAGCGGGGATCTGGGCCGATAGCGAGTGCGAACGGTTGTTGGACGAAGCCGCTGGCGCGGCAGAGGTGAAGGGGAGGCCGGCGAGTGGGGAAGGATTGAAACTTTGTTGAGGTAGAGGAATAATGAGCGACCGAGAGGAGGTCGTTCATGACCAAGCTACGTCAGAAGATGATCCAAGACCTGCGGCTGCGCAGCTATTCGCCGCAGACGATTCGGAGTTATACCAAGGCCGTCGAGGATCTCGCCCGCTACTTCGGCAAGTCGCCGGAGCAACTGGGCCCGAAGCAGATTCGCGAGTATCAGCTTGACTTGATCGAGCGGCGTAAGCTGGCCGGTGCGACGTTCGGGGTGCGCACGGCGGGGCTGAAGTTCTTCTACAGCCAGACACTCGAGCGACCCTGGGTTGTCGAACGCATCGCACGGCCCAAGGTCCGGCGTCGCCTACCGGTCGTGCTGAGCCGTGAAGAAGTGACGGCGCTGTTGGACGCCGCGGTGAATCTGAAGCATCGCGCGATCCTCGCGACGCTCTACGGAGCCGGGTTGCGTCTCGACGAAGTGTTGCAACTCGAAGCGGGGGACATTGACTCGCAGCGGATGGTGATCCTGGTGCGCCGCGGCAAAGGAGAGAAGCCACGCCAGGTGATGTTGTCTCCCAAGCTACTGGAGTTGCTGCGTCTGTACTGGCGCTGGGCGAAGCCGAACGAGTTGCTGTTTCCCGGCCGTATCCACGGCGCCCAGCTGCGGCCCTCGGGGGTACGGCAGATCTGCCAAAAGCTTGGTCGCCAGGCAGGCATCCGCAAACCGGTGAGCCCGCACGTGCTGCGGCATTCCTTTGCCACGCACTTGCTGGAAGCGGGGACGGATCTGCGCACCATCCAGGTCTTGCTGGGGCACGTCAGTCTCAAGACGACGGCGCGCTATCTGCATGTCTCGGAATTGCGCCTGCGCACGACGCAGAGCCCACTCGAAGCACTCGAGATTCGCGAAGCGCTCACCGACGACGGGGACCGGCGCCGGCGATGAGCCGGCATCGGCTGGAAGTGGCCGATGTCATTCGCCAACACGAAGGGGAGTTGCTCGAGCGCTGGGGACACCGCCTCTCCGCTCGTCAACGCAAGGCCCTTCGCGACATCGGTTCGTGTCGCAGCGCCGCCCAGGGCGCTCACATCGAACAGTGCGATTCTTGCTCGCAGGAACGGATCGCGTACAACTCGTGCTCGAACCGGCACTGTCCGAAGTGCCAGTCGGCGGCGCGTGACCGCTGGCTGGGGGCACGGGCGCAGGAACTACTTCCGGTGCACTACTGCCATGTTGTGTTCACCGTGCCAGGGGCCCTGGCAATGTTGGCCCTCCAGAATCAGCGACTCTTCTACCGTCTGCTGTTCGAGGCGGCCTCTCAAAGCTTGCAACAACTCGCTCGCGACCCCAAGCGTTTGGGCGCCCAGATCGGCTTCTTCGCCGTATTGCATACCTGGAACCAGATACTGCTGCCTCATCCGCACCTGCACTGCGTCGTACCGGCGGGAGGAATGGCGCTCGACGGCAGCCGATGGATCCGCTGCCGCAAGAAGTTTTTCCTGCCCGTACGGCCTCTGAGCCGCTTGTTTCGCGGCAAGCTCTTAGACGGTTTGCGGCGGGCGTTCGAACACGGCGAGCTGGAACTCGACCGGCAGCTGGCCCCGCTGACGAAGCCCGAACGTTTTCACTCTTGGCTGCGAGAACTGAGAACAACCGAGTGGGTGGTCTACCTCAAGCCGCCCATGGCCGGACCCGAACAAGTGCTCAAGTATCTGGCTCGTTATACCCATCGCGTCGCCATCTCCAACGGTCGCTTGCGGTCTCTCCACGACGGCCGCCTGCGCTTGCGTTTTCGCAACGCGAAGAACAACCACCGTATCGAGACGATGACGCTCGACGCGGTCGAGTTCCTGCGGCGCTTTCTGCTGCACGTGCTGCCGAGGGGTTTTGTCAAGATCCGCTACTACGGTTTCTTGGCTCATCGCAGACGCGCGGCGGGCTTGGCCCGCTGCCGGGAACTCCTCCAGGCGTCCGCGACGAGGGAAGTTTCCCCTGCCTTGTTGAGCAAGGAGCAACGGCGAGCCGTGGAGCGCCGCTGCCCGCTGTGCGGCGAGGGAAGGCTGCGCGTGGTCGCATGGCTTTCGGCGCTGGAACTGGCGCTACGCGCCGGGGACATGGCCCTGCCCGAGGCTATCGACTCCTCATGACCCCTCACCGTCTCTTCGCCAACGCAACGCTGCGACGCGCCGTCGCCAGGGGGTGCTTCGCACTCCTGCGCCTGGGTCTTTCCGCGGAGCTGATTCGCCCGCCTGCGAGGACTTCGCGGCTTCCATACATCAAAGCAATCCGGGCGATCCAAGCCACGTTCTACTCCCGAAAGGTCCTACTCCTCCTGCCCAACGACCAAGCCAATCCCTACAATCCACATAGCCGATCCTGAGCCCGGCATCCTCCAACAACCCCTATCGACAATGCGGCGGCCCACGCTGCCACTGCCTCTCTCCACCGCCCTTCGCCCGCCGCACGGTCGATACGGTCCTAAGGTGTTATCACCATCTATGCGTCGAGAGGTAGAATTGGACCATTGTGGTCGGCCGAACGATCTCCCACTACAAGATCCTGTCCAAGCTCGGCGAAGGCGGCATGGGCGTCGTTTACAAGGCCGAGGACACCAAGCTGGCCCTCGCGGGGCTGGGCGGCGTTGATAAGCTTGAGTTCGGACAGCTTGCGTTGCTGGACGGCCACTTTAGCTAGCCCGCTGCATCGCGTTCTTCACAATCTTGGCACCGGGCTTGGTACCGGGGGAAGGTCGGCGACGACGGCGCTTTGTTTTCTTGGTCTACTCTAAGGCCTATCAGTAGGATCTAAGTCCAATGTTTTCAATGATTTCTTGGCACTGCGAACCGTGGCCCTACTGAGTCCCGCACGACACCCGTGCGTGTTGAAAACATTGGACTTAGTTCTCGATTTGCGGTCCAGATGGTGACTATACAGGCGCGCATAAATAAAGGGATATAGAGAGTCAACAAAAAGACTGCAAGTAGGAGCGGATGACGACAGGGTGGGCCTGCATCTCGCCGAAGACTCTTGTCAGTGTGGCAAGCAGTTCGGCTTCGCTCTCAAAGTAGCGATTGTGAGTTCCCGTGCGGCGCGTGTGCTGCCACAGCCGTTCGGTGGGATTCAACTCGGGCGAGTACGGCGGCAGTTGGTGGACTTCCAGCCAGTGACGGTTGGAGCGGAACCAGGCCCAGACCTCCGCATCCTTGTGGTAGGAAGCGTTGTCCTGAATCAGAATCGCCCCCTGCCGGCGATAGCGCCGCGCCAACTGTTCCAGGAAGACCAAGTACGTCATGGCGTTAAAGACCGTGTCCTGCCGGTAATGGAAACGCGTGCGCCACAGTTCGATGGCACCCAGGATCTTGACGCTCTTGCGCTGTCCGGTCACGGGGATTTCGGGCGGCTGGCCGACGCGGCTCCAGGTGGCATGCAAAGTCGAGTCCTGGCGGAAGCTGGCCTCGTCGGTAAAGATCAGCGCCCGGTTTTGCGAGCGGTGGGGCTCGTAATAGCCGGTGAAGGACTCTTCCTCGAGACGTAACAGGCCGTCGAGGTCGTCGGCGTTAGCGGGCCGGGCTGACGTGACGGAGATCAGAGCTTCATGATACTCGGGTGGTGGGCCGGTTTGAAGGGCATTGTCAAGTTCACACCGGTAGGCGAGCATGGACCGATGGAATCCCTGTATCGACGTGACCGTTTTCCATCCGAGATCATCAGCACGGGGGGGGTGCTTGTACCATCGGTTCACGCTGAGCTTTCGCGATGTTGAGGACCTTCTCGCATGGCTGCCTTGTGCGAGAGCCTTCAGCCACGCTAGCTAACCGGCAGGACTTCCATCTCTGACTTGGACATCGCTGACGAGACGTCGGCCAGACAATCCGCCGAAATGAGTTGATATGGAACAACGTTCGTCTTCTTTCCCTGAGCCCGCATAATGCGATAAACCATCGCATCGCAGAAGAGGATGTCGGGCGCGCCCAAATCTTGAGGGTCATGCCCAACGAGAAGATATTCCCGCATGGAGTGCCGCCTGCCGACGACCGGGGCGAGCACGCCTCGAGCGGTTTTCAGGAAGTATTCGCTGATTGAGGCAACTGCGATCTGGGAGGGCCGCTCGATATCCCGAACCAACGCAACGTGCTCATCGGCAAGGGAATACGTAATCTGCACAACCGGTCGGTCTTTGGGAAGCACGGAAACGGTTTTGGGCATGAGGCCGGGCGGAGTCAGGACCAGTGCTCCGATGGTCAGACCTGGGTTCGCGACAAGCTTTTCGGGCGGGCATGTTTCGACCGGACACCCGAGCGCGTCCATGAGTTCCATTCGGAATAAGGCACGCATCCAGCATTTTCCAATCCAAGAATGATCCTGAAACGGGTCTGGGTGGGTAAGGGTGCAGGGGTGGGTAGCGATCTCCTTTCTAGGGGGCAGGGGCGAGGGGGCTGTGAGGGCGCAGGGGGACGCTCATCTGGAGCGTGCTCCAGGTCCGCGGCCACGTTTCTGTCCATGGGTTTGCTCTCACCCCGTGCCGCCGTTTCCCTCCGCGCGCAGCCGGGCCGCAGGGAGCCCGGAGGGCGAGCGAAGGTCCCGGCTGCGCGGTGCCCTCCTACCACCGCGAGCGGCTCGCGGCCAGCAGTTCTCTCTTGCGCCGCTGCATCCGCAGCGCACACTCGGTGTCGCTCATCCGGCCGGCTTGCTGCTCCAGAAAAGCAGCCGTGACGCCGGGCTTCAAGTAGCTTTCCCATTGATCGAGCGAAAGCAGCTTCTCGTAGGGCGTGCGGTAGTCTCCGAGCCGGTAGCGGCGCCGCCGCTTGCCCTTCCCGTCCACCTCCACGGTGGCGAATCCGCAAGGGCGATGGTAGTTCAAGTAGGGATTGAACTCGGCCATGTAGAAACGCTGAAACTCTTCGGCATGCTCGGCTCCGATCGGTTCGTGTCCGATGTGTTTGCGCACCACCGCCCCATTCTTGCCCTCGACCAACGCGTTGTCGGTTGTGCGATGCGCCCGCGACTTGGTGAACTCCCCCACCAGCAGTTTGTTCAACAATTTCTCGACCCGGTAATTGAGAAACTCCGAGCCGTTGTCGGAATGAAACCCCTCGATGCGGAAAGGGTACTGATGCAGCATGGCCTCTAAAACCGGGATCAAATGCGATTCCGAGATCGTCTGGCAGCAGCCCACCGTCTGCCACTGCGTCACCGCGTCGACGGCGTTGATATGGTGGAGCCCCCGGCGGGTGGAGGTGTCGCCCTGATGCACGGTATCGACCCGCAAGTAGCCCGGCCGGCCGCGATGGTCGGGCTTGCGGCGCTCGCCAATGCCCACGGCGCGGGCGCGGGTGCTGGTGTGATGGACGTGGTGCTGGCGATAGGCCGCCCCGCGCCGCAAGTTGTAGATGTGGGAGGAAGAAATCTCCGCCAGCCGCTGATAGGCCTCCTTGTGATAGACGTTGTATTCCCGCCACAGAATGCGCCGCACCGCCGGGCCCGAGAGCCCTTCGTGCGCCGCGTCGGCTGCTGCCAGCAAGGCGATGTCGCCGGGCGTGTAGCGGGCCGGAAAACGCCGCCGCCGCGGCTGTCTCAGCCGCACCGCGCCCTGCTGGCGATACTGCCCAATCAGGCGAGTGATCTGCGGCAGACTGCGTCCGCTCAGCCTGCTTAAATAGTGGCGCACGACCCCTTTGTCTTTCTTGGGCAACCCGAGATACTGCTGCCTGCCAAGGGTGCGCTCGACCAGATTGTAGATCTCGCCGCGGCCCGACAGAGTGAAAACCAGCTCTTCGCTGGCCGCTAGGAACTCCCGCATCTGCTCTAGCGTGAGACATTCGACTTTCTGCATGATGATGTGCATTCACCCGCAGTGTCCCTCCTCCCTCCTTGGTCGCTTTCAGGATCATCTTGTGTTGGAAATACTCCCCCCTTTCAGGATCATCTTGTATTGGACAACTCTCATCCCCGCATCTGTGGAAAGTGCAAGGATATGGTCCGGGGGCTCGCTCAACAGCCTCGCCCGAAGTCGATGGCGAAGCTGCTGCATTGTGAATCCATGCTGTCGGGCGGTCCTCACCGTTCCGTTGATTAGATCGTCGAGGTCCTTTGCCGGGGTCGGTGTAAGCGGTTCTTCGGGCGAACGGACGACCAGGCGGCTGCCGCGGCGCCTCACAAGTAGACCTTTCTCGACCAAGTCTCGGTAGGCTTGGCTAACCGTGTTGTGATGGATCTTCAGGCGTGTCGCTAGCGCTCTTACGCTGGGCAGTGAGTCAGCCGGCTCCAGCTTCCGAGTTGCAATCAAGAACTCAACTTGAACCGCGATCTGGTCGCGAAGGGATACTTCGCTTTCCTTGCTGACGTTGATCCGCATGGGTCTCACTGTCGTGACGAGTCGAATCGCACCACCCTGGAATCGACCTGAGGGATTGTGACACATCAGGAACTGTCACGTCTCGCATTGCCAGATTCTGCTTCCGCCAATAGCATGGAAACAGCGGTCGATAACCATCACCGCCTCTTGTGAGGTCAAACCAATGAAAAACCAGCAAAGCCCCTCAACTGTAAGAACCGCACTTCGAGTTCTGAGTTTTCGCGCCACGCAAAGCGACCTTGTGCACCTTGACTACCGGCACCTGGCCTTCGGTCTCGTTTGCCTAGTACAATGCTCTTTTACGCCGCCGCCCTACAAACCCTCAACTACGATTGGGACACTCTCCCACCCGACCTGGGTGGTGGGCATGGGCAGGTACTGGGATGCGCCGCAGGCAAGCTTCTCCCAACACGTGGGAATCGGCTCGCTCATCTACGCAACGGCGCTCGCCCTCTTGGTCTGGCTTGTCGGACGTCCGCTTGCCGGCCCGGACTGGTCTTATCGGAGGCTGCTTACGTTCATTACGCTAACCTCACCTCCGGCACTTCTTTACGCGATACCGCTGGAACACCTTGTCGATTCCGCGACCGCACAGTCGCTGAACCTAGGGTTCCTGGGACTAGTCGCCGCTTGGCGCGTCGCCCTGCTTGTGTTCTACTTGAGCAGACTCGGAGCATTCCGATGGTACAGCGTCGGACTTCTAACGTTGCTGCCGCTCACGTCCATCGTAGCGTTCGTGACGGTCTCAAACCTGCAACACGTCGTGCTTACCAAGATGGCCGGCCTGCAAGGAACCTTCGATCCATCGACGCTACGCTTCGAGGAGTGGATCGATTGGCTCGGCCTGCTCTCATACGCCGCTCTCGCGCCATTGCTGGTCGCGTATCTGGGGATGGCAACGGTTCTCAGTCATGGCCGGCGGCGCCTGAGAGCCGTTGCTCTACCGTGATCGTTTTGAGTGAAAAGGGGAGAACGATATGAGGACGATTGCTGTAGTAACCGGTCTGGTTTCCTTGATCGGAGTGGGTCTTTGGTTTCTCATGATCCGTATGCCCGGCGAGAGCTACAGTGGGCCGCTCCCCTCCCTCTCCCAAGGCAAATCCTTGCTGTCAGACCAGCTACGACTGCACGTGCACAAGCTCGCGGCTGAGATCGGCGAGCGCAATCTGTTCCGCTATGAGGCTCTGTCGGCGGCGAGGGTTTACCTGGAAGAAGCCCTGACCCGCGCTGGGTACGAAGTGCGTCCGCAGGAGTTCGAGGTGGTACCGGGTATCGGTGCTCTCGAACCTGAGCGAACACCTCAGACCCGGACCTGCCACAACCTCGAGGTTGAGATTCCGGGTTCACGCCGTCGGAAAGAGATCGTCATCATCGGCGCCCACTACGATTCGGCGCCCGGCACTCCGGGCGCCAACGACAACGGCAGCGGCACGGCGGCAGCTCTGGAGTTGGCTCGGCTCTTCGCCGGCCGGCGCACGGACCGGACCTTGCGCTTTGTTCTCTTCACGAATGAAGAACCGCCTTACTTTCAGACACCGGCGATCGGAAGCCTCGTCCACGCAAAGCGCTGCGAAGCGCGGGGAGAGAAAGTCGTTGCCATGCTGAGCCTCGAAACCATCGGATACTACTCCGACGCGCCCGGAAGCCAGCAGTACCCGTTCCCCATTGGCCTTCTCTATCCGACGACAGGAAACTTTCTAGCGTTCATCGGAGACACTTCTTCCCGCGGGCTCGTGAGAAGCGCGGTCAATTCCTTTCGCCAGAAAGCAGAATTCCCGTCACAGGGAGTCGCGACCTTCGGCGACCTTCCGGGCATTGACTGGTCGGACCACTGGTCTTTCTGGCAGGCGGGCTATCCCGGCATCATGGTCACCGATAGCGCCCCGTTTCGCTATGCGCACTACCACACAGGAGACGACACGCCGGACAAGCTCAACTACGACCGCCTGGCCCGTGTCGTCTTGGGTTTGGAGGCGGTGATTATGGGGTTAGTCGACGAGTCAAGCGGCGAGTAAACCAAGCGCCGCCACGGTGCTCTCGCGCTCTTTACTGCTCTTCAGCGTCTACGACAAATCAGGGCGCTCGGTGGGAGGCTTGGAGCCCGGGCCCGGGAGCGGGGTCTTTGCGCCGGCCCCATGCTCGCCCGCGAGTAACGACTCCAAATCCGGGTAGGCATAGATGACCGGTGCGTTGTTCTGCATCAAACCACCCGTGTCGGCCGTCGGACCGTAGCTGCTGTGCAGGTCACGGTTCAGCATGCGAAGCATGGCCATCTGCTGGCCGCGATGGTGCGAGGTGTGGGCGATTCGCCGCACCATGACCCACGTGCGCGGGCGCTTCTCGTCAAAGAAAGACACCGGCTCTTCCCACCAGTTCTCGCCTTGCACTCCCAGTGCTTCCAGCCGCTTGGCGGTGCTGTTGGCATACTGCGTAATAAACACCGCGCGGGTTTCCCTCGGCGGAAGGGGCGGAAGTCCCACATCCACTCCAAGCATGGTGCGGAACCAGAGGTCTTCGCTGACGCATTGATGAACCATCTGCTCGATGACGCTGCGGCTCCTCGGGGCAACAGCAACTGGTTTGGGTTGACCGCGCCGGCAAGCAAGTTGAAGAGATCGGTCAAGCACAGGACGCTGTATATACCCCGGCACTCTCCCCCGATGGCCGCTGGGTAGCGGTTGGGGTACCGGAGGGCTCCAATCTGGACGTGTGGGTTTGGGATCTTGCCCGGGGGGTCAGCACACGTTTGAGCACCGCCCCGGAATTGGACTTCAGCCCGGTGTGGTCGCCCGGAGGCGACGAGGTAGCGTTTCTGTCCTTTCGTGCGGGCAATCCCGATATCTATCTCCGGCAAGCCGATGGCGGCGGGGAGGAGCAGGCGCTGGCGGTCACGTCGCAAAACGAGTGGCCATCTGACTGGTCCAGGGATGGGAAGTATCTTCTCTACGATCAATCCGACCCCGAAACCGGGCGTGATCTCTGGTACCTGGAGCGCGGCGAGGACGGCAGCGGCTGGGAGCCGCACCCGTTCTTGCAAGAACCCTCGTTGCAAAATGCGGCCAAATTCTCACCCAATGGCCGGTATGTGGCCTACGTCTCGGACGAATCAGGGCAGCGAGAAGTCTATGTACAGCCGTTTCCCGAGGGTGGCCGCAAGGTGACGGTGTCGAACAGCGGCGGGAACCACGTGCGCTGGGGCCGGGACGGGAAAGAACTGTTCTATGTGCAAGGGGAGAAACTCATGGTGGTGGCGGTTTCGACGGATGGGGAGTTCTCGGCCGGCTCGCCGACAGAGCTGTTCGAGCATGCGGGACTGCGACGCATCATTAACAACCCGAACTACGATGTATCGCTGGATGGGCAAAGGTTCATTTTGCCCGAGCCGGTTGGCTACGAAGAAACCGAAGCCCCACAGTCGACGATACGTGTCGTCGAAAACTGGTTCGCCGAGTTCAAAGACCGCGAACAGGACTAAGACCCCCGAAACGAACTACATAGCGCTCGTTTGCGGATAGCTGTCGGGAAATCGCCTTCGCACCAACAATCCGCCGTCCTCAGTTCTTAACTTATTACAACAAAGGTGCTTAGCCCGGTCGCAGCGTCACTTGGCTGTACGGTCGGCAACCCGGACGAGGGCACCCCCCCCTTCGTCCACCACTTCGCAAACTACGAAGGGCAGCTAGATCCGCGTGAACCGATGGTACAACCAGACGGCATGGCTGATGATTTGGGGTGGAAAGCGGTGGCGTCGATACAGGGATTCCATCGGTCAATTGTCGCTGACCCGGGTTAACTTGACAATGCCCTGCGAGGGGCTTGGTTTTGGTTGGATTGGCCCCGCAGCTCTTTCCTTAGGATACGTTCAGATCCTTAAGGGCAGCTATGACGTCCTCGGGCTCCATCCGTTTCAGGTAATCGGCGGTGACGTGGCGGTTGCGGATGATTCCGGCCCGATCGATCACAAACGTGCCCGGGACGGGCAGGTTCCAGCTTCCGTCGGCGTTGTAGCTGCTGACGTCGGTGTCAAAGACCCCGGTGTAGATTTGGTGCAATTCCGGCGGGACTCGATATTGCAGCTTGTACTCGCGAAGGACGCTTTGGTCCTTGTCGGTCAGCACGTCGAATTCGAGCTGTGTGTTCTGGGGCGTCGGCGTCGAATCGTCCGGGGATACCGCAATCAGCGAAGCGTTCAACAACCGAATGTCCCGCAACGCCCTCTGTAAAGCCAACAACTGCAAGTTGCAAATCGGGCACCACGCGCCGCGATAGAACGTCAGAACCACGGGACCGTGATTCAATCGTTCCTCCAACGACACTTCACGCCCGCCCGTGTCGGGCAACTTGAAGCTGGGTGCTTTTTCGCCAATCTGAATCCCCGGCGCTACGCGCTTGGCGTCAATACTCGCCATGGCAGCCCCGATTTTCCGGCTAACCTCAGCGGGCAGACTGAAGCTTCTAAGCACTTGTTGAATTTCCTCGTTGAGCTTCATTGTTTCCTTAAGATAGCTCTGGTCGGTTGCGCCTGCCTTTGGTCTGGTGGACAAAAACGGTGCCGGTATGGGAGCTCGTT
Source organism: Bryobacterales bacterium (assembly GCA_965238045.1). GTDB lineage: Bacteria > Acidobacteriota > Terriglobia > Bryobacterales > UBA6623 > CBDEGU01. Next base: position 706,693 of record CBDEGU010000012.1, read on the forward strand.
CGCTTCACGTTCAACGACCACTAGTTTCTTTAGCTTTAGTTTCTTTAGCTTGGCCCTTGCCTTGCGGCAGAGCAGCTATCACCCTGTCAACTCGTGCCAAGACCCCATCCAGCAACCCTAGGCACTCCTGCGCCTTGTCTTCTAGGATTAGCCGTCTGGCCTCATTCAGTAACTCGTTGGCCTTCGCGAGATCTTTGCTAATCCCCATCGGCCCATCTTAGCAGTCCTCGTGTGAAGAGCTCGCGGGTGGGAGCAGGGTATTTCGTGGAGCATAAATCCGTTTGCAGGATTTGGGTTCTGGGGTCTGGATTCCTCGCGACGCGTGGGTCTCGGGTTGGTCGTGAGGGGTGGGTCGCGGAAAATGACGGTGGTGTGTGAGGAGGCGCCTTCTTCTGTGGGTTGTGGGGGGGCGGGTGTATACTGTGGCCGTGCCAGGGCCCAAACGGAAATCCTGGTTCAATGGGGCCGCAGTCTTTCGACTGCGGAAATCCGTGCAAATTTGCACGTCAAAGGTAATGGAGGTACTATGCTTCAAGGGGGGCCGCGGTCTGTCGACCGCAGAAATCGGTCGTTCCCGACCCTGCCGGGAATGGACCCCAAAATCTCAATAGAAAAACCCATGCGCGCTGTGAGGAGACCATTGGGAACCTGGGGACCCCGTCGGCCCCCCCCTTGGGGTCACCCGAAACAAATGGGGGATGGCTTTTGACAAGGGCACTGTCCACACAGACCGCCGGCAAAGCTACCCAGACTCCCACATCCACTTCGACTGCGGGCTGCTAGGGCGGACCTACAACGTTGCCGCGAAGCTTGGAGAGGAAGATGCCAGCGCCTGGATTGAAGGCGACGGTGGCTAAGGCGTACACTACCGGTACGAAGAGGTCCAAAACCAAAACAGAAACCTTCGCTCAAATCGGTCGAGACAGGCGATTGTGACGTGGATTGTGACGTAACTAGGTCAGGAACACCGAGATACACCCAGTGACAAGGAGTGTCACGAAGTGCTACAAATACAGGGCCAGACCCGATGGATAGGGCACTCTGTGACACTCCGTAGCACTCCAGAAGACCCAAACCCCACACTTGTGGATCAGGAGGTCCCCAGTTCGATTATGGGCGCCAGTACCATTGTTTTCAGTAAGTTAAGAGACATTCCAAAAACGCTGTCAGCTTCATGTCAGCACACTGACAGGGTTCGGGGCGGGGACCGAAGCCCCCGCCCCCCCTCGTTTCGCGCCTGCCGGGAACAGGGCCGATCTAGTTCGCTGCCAGCCGCGACAAGATACGATTCACTCCCCGCTCTCCTCTACCCCCCAGCAGTCGTCTACGACGAAACGGAATCTCCGGTATACGCCCTTGTCGCTAGTCCCCCAGATACTTTCGTCCCGTTACTTTGGTACGGGCAAGCGCGAAGTAAAACGCCGGTTGCGGACCGTCACGCGCCTATGCAACAGTTGTCACATCTTCGCTTCCGAGGGGGGCGGTAATGACCATCGACGAACTACAATCGCGACTTGACCACGCGCTTCTTTTGCTCGATGACCCGTCCACATACGCTGAAGCAGACCGCGAGCTTGCCAAGGCGAAGAAGCTCCTAGCCCCGATCCGGGGCGCGTCCTCCGCGACGCTACGAGCGTGGTACCAGATCTCAACCCTACCGCCGTCTCCCTACACGGAAACTCGATCCTCTCAAGATACTGCTGACCGCAAGTCGAAAGTGAGCTGGGCTCTGTTTGAGATCTACTCGCATGCTGGCTGGCACTAAGCGCGTTAGCCGTCTCTCGCCGCCGATAGGGGCCGGATTAACGCGGGCGAATTGTTCCGAGCCACGTTCACCAAACGCGAGACCGAGTAGGCTTCCCTTTCGTCCGCCGGATACGGTTCGGCGTCGCGCAAGAATGCTCCCGGATCTGTTGCGGGAGACAGCCACGTACTCTCTTCGGCCTCGCGGAGCATGACCGGCATGCGGTCGTGGATCGAAGCCACGAGCGAATTCGGCGAGCGCGTCAAGATCGTGAACGATCGCAAAACGTCCCCGTCCGGACGCCGCCACGTTTCGTACAAACCAGCCATCGCAAACAACCCGCCGTCACTCCGCCGGATCACGTGGGGAACCTTCGCTCCCCGGTCCCCCTTCCACTCGTAGAACCAGTTGGCAGGCACGAGACACCGGCGCTGCCGCAACGCGGCCCGGAAACTCGGCTTCTGGCTGGCGGTTTCCGATCGCGCGTTGATGAGCTTGTAGCCGATCTTCTCGTCATCCGCCCTGCGAGTCCGCCCGGCCCGCTACGCGCACCGGCGGCCAGACTCCGAATTGGGACCGCGCAAACTCGGCTTCCGACACAAGAATACGCTCGGCGTCGGGGATCAGCTTGGCCAGCGCCAGGAAGCCGTGGATCGTGCCCCCAACCTGCTCGTGGACGACTTCGACGCCCGCGTCCCTTAGCCGCTTAGCGTAAGCGTTGCCTTCATCGCGCAGCGGGTCGTACTCCGCCGTGACGACGAACGCCGGCGGCAGCCCCTCGAGCGAGGGGGCAAAAAGCGGGGAAGCCAGCGGGTTCCGCTCGGCACCCGAGTCGCCCAGATAGTGGCCCCAGAAATACTCCATGGAGCCTTTCGTCAAGAAGTAGCCCTCGGCCTTCTCCTCGATCGACGGCAGAGACAGGGTGGCGTCGATGCATGGATAGTTAAGGATCTGCAGCCTCAGCGCCGGCCCTGCTTTATCGCGGCAGCGAATGGCGGTGACGGCGGCCAGGTTGCCGCCCGCGCTGTCGCCCATCACGCCCATCCGGGCCCGATCCACGCCAAGTTCCGAGCCCCTGTCATGAACCCATCGCGTGGCCGCCAGGCAGTCATCGGTTGCGGCGGGAAATCGCGACACCGGCGCCTTCCGGTATTCGACCGCGACGACGGCGCACCCGGAGCGATTGGCGAACGCGCGGCAGGGGCCGTCATGCGTATCGAGATTGCAAAGCACGAAGCCCCCGCCGTGGAAGTGCATCATCACCGGCAGCTCGCCCTCGGCGGGTTTGTAGAGTCTGGCTCGAATCTCGCCGCCTGGCCCGGGAATCGAAAGTTCCAAAACCATGGCGACATCCTCTTGGTCTTCGGGCTGAGTCTTGAAAATCTCGTTGAATACCGATTGAGCCTCCTGGGGAGGCAAGGCATCGAGAGCGGGAACTTCCGGCCCGGTGAGTGAGTCCAGTGCGATCTGTGATTCTGGGCTAAGTGGCATAGTCACCTGATACTTTATTACCTGATACTTTATTACTTGTTACTCTCTTACTTGTCACCTATGACTCTGTTGTTCGTTACTCGTCGTCAGCCCTTCGAGCCAGGATTTCCATTTTGACCCTGGTACGGCGACAGTATACACCCGCGCTGGCCCGAATACCAGGTCTTGTCGCGCTGAACCCTGCACATCACCTCCGGCGGCAGGGCCCAAGGCCCGTCCGTCCGCTCTCAGGCAGTGATTGAGCGGGCTGAACGCCGCCCGACCAACGTTCTTGAAGTTTGATGCGAACGCCGCTCTTAAGCAGCTCTCCGGCTTTCAGATCCATTTCGAAGAGGCCGAAACCGGCGACCTTGGGATCATCTTGTTGCACGGTGAATCGACGACAAGATTGTAGCCTGGCGGATTGCTGGCGATACCAACGCTTCCGTTGAGCTAACCGATCGTAGCACCGCTAGGCTCCTGATCCAGAGCGGTTTTCGGCTGAGAATCCAATGGGATCTCTCGGCGGCCCGGGTGGTGGTTCGTTCATCTTGTCGATCTCCTCGGCCAAGAGCCCTATAAGCCAGAATTTCCGATTTGGAACTCCGACTCCAACATGTTACTCCCTCTCGTCTCCTGAAGGCAACGACTTTGCCCCGTAAGGCAGGCCACGACGGCATCGAAGGGTTCCCATGGCCTGTTCTTGTCGTCCGGTGGGCCCGTCTTGCTGCTGCTCAGCCGATGGGCCGCACACCCGTCCGACCCTCCTTCCTCAACGCCCAGATTTCCTGCCCGCAAGGGACGGCCCTAACCACCCGGCACAGACAGCGCCCAGATCCGACGCAGCATGTCGCCGAATAGCCTGCGGTTCAGATACCCCTCGGCCAGCAACAGCCAGTAATACCGCGCGTGCTTGACCAGCCGACCGCCGGTCTTCATCAACCTGTGTTGCAAGCTCGTCAGCGACCAACTTTTGATGCGCCGCGGCAGCCCCAGCCGCCGCCATAGGTTGCCCAGATTGTAGGCCAGCACGCTCAGTTGCAGTCGCACTTCGTTGGCCCGGAAGCGATGACACGACAGCCGCGTCCAGTGCGTGGCCTGTTTGCCTTCTTTGATCCACTGCTCGGCCGTGCCGCGCTTGTTGTAGAAGCCCACCACCGAGCGGCTTGGCAAGCTCATGCTCGTCACGATGAATCCGACCCGCGGGAACAGTTCGCCCTGGTGATGCTCGACCTGGGCCACGATCCGCCTCGCCTGTGACCAACTCTGCGCCTGATAGCGAAAACTCTTATAGCGCACCAGGGGCTTCAAGCTCGGCCTTCCCGGCGGGCGAAACAAGATCTCTTCGATTGCCAGCTCCAGGCTCTTGTTGGCCGGAATGCGGATCACGTAGTCCACTCCGCGCTCTTCCATCGCCTCATAGATCTCCGGCTTGGCGAAGGCGGCATCGGCGCGGAAGGTCACCCGTTTGCCCGCAGCCTGTTGGCGCTCGATCTCGGGTAACAGCAACTCCTCCCAATCCTCGGCGCTGTGTACGTTGCCTGGACGCAGCTTCGCCGCCAGACAATCACCATGCTGGTTGAACAACAACAACGGGTGATAGCAGACCGACTCGAAGTGCCCGTTGTAGGCACTGCCCTCTTGCTGGCCGTGGACTGGGCTTTCGGTCGAATCCATGTCGAGCACCACGCGGTCGGAACCGTCGGGAGCTTCGGCTTGCGCGACCAGTTCGCGGTTCACCGCCATCAACCCAATGAGGTTCTCGTCGCTGGCCAGCAGCTCAGCCTCGAAGCTCTGTAGACGCGAGGTGAGCGCCCCGCCGCGATCCCAGTTCTTCTGCGACCCGATCAAGCGAAAGGTCGGATCGGCGGATACTCGCACGGCATCGTTGAGATCCTCGTAGCCTGCGAGGCGGCTGTAGACCGACTGCCGCAGCAGATCGGCCAGCGGGAACTTCTTGTTCGAGCCTTGACGCGAATCCGTCAGATGTTCGTCGATCAACTTGCCAAGCCCGAGTCGTTCGTCCAACTCGCGGACCAGGATCAGCCCGCCGTCGGAAGTGACACGTGATCCTCGGAAATCGACTTTCAATAAACCGTTGAAGCTTAGCTGGAACGGCTTGTTTTCTTTTTCACCCATGGGGTGTTGATCTCCTTAGCGCCTTGAGTGCTTTCCAACCCTCATCAATAAAGGCGTCGAAGGTGCTCGAAAGGTTAGCGAAAGAAACGTGAAAATGGAAATCCGGGATAAGGGGTCGTTCGCTGATTCGTCAGTTTCTGCGCGCTGGAGCGGCGATCGAGAACGCGGCTCCCGAGGGTGAGACAAGCAAGCTTTTACTCGACGCCCAGGTCGCGCTAGAAGAGTATGAGCGGGGAATTTCTCCTCGGACTGTTCGAACTCGGCGCGACAAGAGACTGGCGCGAGGTGATCCGCGAGAAAACCGGCGAAGAGGTCAGCACGCGGGCGATGCTCGAGTATTTCGGCCCGCTGATGGAATATCTCAAGAAAGAAAACGCCGGGCGGGACACGTCATGGTGAGTCCTCCTCGGCGGACCGCCTATTTTGGTTTGACCGCATCAAGCCGCTGGTAACGAACGTGCATGAAAGAGATGCCGACGCGATAGCGGTTCGCGGCGACTCGGTGAGAGTGAACCACCCTGCCCAGTCCGTCGACGAGCACCGAGTATTCCTCGCCCTGCAGATTCGCGTCCACATCGACTTCTTCCGCTGGTGTGAGGGCGTGCGGAAGCTCGATGCCGAGTCCGCCGTAGCTGAAGTCCCACAGCGTTGCCGGGAGGTCCTCCTGCCGCCCGAGGCCGCTGAGCCGGCGAAGGGTCACCTGCTGCGGGCCGACCTTCCTGGTTCGGACGCGACGGCGCTTTTCGGGCAACTCGTTTTGCCGGCTCATCTTTCTTTTGGAGCTTTCGGCGATCGCCGTGACTGCTTTTCTTGCCGCGTGCTGCCGGCCTCGGGTGGAGAGCCATGCGGACCAGCGTGCGTAAGTCTCACGCCCCGCGAGAACGGCGGTCGTTCCGCGATCCGGTCACGGCCTTCCTCGCCGGAATCAAACCAGGATTTCCAATTTGGCCCTGGCACGGTCACAGTATACACTCGCGCTGCCCCGAATGCCACGTTTTTCCCACGCTGAGTCCTGCACATCAACTCCGCCGGTGGGTGCCAGGGCCCGTCCATCGACTCACGGACGTTGATTCAGCGACCTGAACGACGCTTCGGCCGACACTGCTCCCTGCGCGAGTTCCGCGACTGAGCGGACCAATAAGTCCGCAGAAACCGTCCCTATATCGCTCGTCTGCGGATACCTGTCGCGAAATCGCCTTCGCACCAACAATCCGCTGACTGAGGCCCTCACACGGCCGTCGCAGGGATCGAAACCAGGTCAGATCAAGGACCTGGCGGTGCTACGATTGGAAAGCTCAACGGAACGGTTGTTGGACGAAGCCGCTGGCGCGGCAGAGGTGAAGGGGAGGCCGGCGAGTGGGGAAGGATTGAAACTTTGTTGAGGTAGAGGAATAATGAGCGACCGAGAGGAGGTCGTTCATGACCAAGCTACGCCAGAAGATGATCCAAGACCTGCGGCTGCGCAGCTATTCGCCGCAGACGATTCGGAGTTATACCAAGGCCGTCGAGGATCTCGCCCGCTACTTCGGCAAGTCGCCGGAGCAACTGGGCCCGAAGCAGATTCGCGAGTATCAGCTTGACTTGATCGAGCGGCGTAAGCTGGCCGGTGCGACGTTCGGGGTGCGCACGGCGGGGCTGAAGTTCTTCTACAGCCAGACACTCGAGCGACCCTGGGTTGTCGAACGCATCGCACGGCCCAAGGTCCGGCGTCGCCTACCGGTCGTGCTGAGCCGTGAAGAAGTGACGGCGCTGTTGGACGCCGCGGTGAACCTGAAGCATCGCGCGATCCTCGCGACGCTCTACGGAGCCGGGTTGCGTCTCGACGAAGTGTTGCAACTCGAAGCGGGGGACATTGACTCGCAGCGGATGGTGATCCTGGTGCGCCGCGGCAAAGGAGAGAAGCCACGCCAGGTGATGTTGTCTCCCAAGCTACTGGAGTTGCTGCGTCTGTACTGGCGCTGGGCGAAGCCGAACGAGTTGCTGTTTCCCGGCCGTATCCACGGCGCCCAGCTGCGGCCCTCGGGGGTACGGCAGATCTGCCAAAAGCTTGGTCGCCAGGCAGGCATCCGCAAACCGGTGAGCCCGCACGTGCTGCGGCATTCCTTTGCCACGCACTTGCTGGAAGCGGGGACGGATCTGCGCACCATCCAGGTCTTGCTGGGGCACGTCAGTCTCAAGACGACGGCGCGCTATCTGCATGTCTCGGAATTGCGCCTGCGCACGACGCAGAGCCCACTCGAAGCACTCGAGATTCGCGAAGCGCTCACCGACGACGGGGACCGGCGCCGGCGATGAGCCGGCATCGGCTGGAAGTGGCCGATGTCATTCGCCAACACGAAGGGGAGTTGCTCGAGCGCTGGGGACACCGCCTCTCCGCTCGTCAACGCAAGGCCCTTCGCGACATCGGTTCGTGTCGCAGCGCCGCCCAGGGCGCTCACATCGAACAGTGCGATTCTTGCTCGCAGGAACGGATCGCGTACAACTCGTGCTCGAACCGGCACTGTCCGAAGTGCCAGTCGGCGGCGCGTGACCGCTGGCTGGGGGCACGGGCGCAGGAACTACTTCCGGTGCACTACTGCCATGTTGTGTTCACCGTGCCAGGGGCCCTGGCAATGTTGGCCCTCCAGAATCAGCGACTCTTCTACCGTCTGCTGTTCGAGGCGGCCTCTCAAAGCTTGCAACAACTCGCTCGCGACCCCAAGCGTTTGGGCGCCCAGATCGGCTTCTTCGCCGTATTGCATACCTGGAACCAGATACTGCTGCCTCATCCGCACCTGCACTGCGTCGTACCGGCGGGAGGAATGGCGCTCGACGGCAGCCGATGGATCCGCTGCCGCAAGAAGTTTTTCCTGCCCGTACGGCCTCTGAGCCGCTTGTTTCGCGGCAAGCTCTTAGACGGTTTGCGGCGGGCGTTCGAACACGGCGAGCTGGAACTCGACCGGCAGCTGGCCCCGCTGACGAAGCCCGAACGTTTTCACTCTTGGCTGCGAGAACTGAGAACAACCGAGTGGGTGGTCTACCTCAAGCCGCCCATGGCCGGACCCGAACAAGTGCTCAAGTATCTGGCTCGTTATACCCATCGCGTCGCCATCTCCAACGGTCGCTTGCGGTCTCTCCACGACGGCCGCCTGCGCTTGCGTTTTCGCAACGCGAAGAACAACCACCGTATCGAGACGATGACGCTCGACGCGGTCGAGTTCCTGCGGCGCTTTCTGCTGCACGTGCTGCCGAGGGGTTTTGTCAAGATCCGCTACTACGGTTTCTTGGCTCATCGCAGACGCGCGGCGGGCTTGGCCCGCTGCCGGGAACTCCTCCAGGCGTCCGCGACGAGGGAAGTTTCCCCTGCCTTGTTGAGCAAGGAGCAACGGCGAGCCGTGGAGCGCCGCTGCCCGCTGTGCGGCGAGGGAAGGCTGCGCGTGGTCGCATGGCTTTCGGCGCTGGAACTGGCGCTACGCGCCGGGGACATGGCCCTGCCCGAGGCTATCGACTCCTCATGACCCCTCACCGTCTCTTCGCCAACGCAACGCTGCGACGCGCCGTCGCCAGGGGGTGCTTCGCACTCCTGCGCCTGGGTCTTTCCGCGGAGCTGATTCGCCCGCCTGCGAGGACTTCGCGGCTTCCATACATCAAAGCAATCCGGGCGATCCAAGCCACGTTCTACTCCCGAAAGGTCCTACTCCTCCTGCCCAACGACCAAGCCAATCCCTACAATCCACATAGCCATAGCCGATCCTGAGCCCGGCATCCTCCAACAACCCCTATCGACAATGCGGCGGCCCACGCTGCCACTGCCTCTCTCCACCGCCCTTCGCCCGCCGCACGGTCGATACGGTCCTAAGGTGTTACCAACAGGTATCCGCGAAGAGGTAGAATCGAACCGACGAGATCGGCTCTACGAGACAGAAAGGAGAACAACATGTCAGCTAATGACAAAACCGTTTTGATCACTGGCGGATCGAGCGGTATCGGCTACGACGTTGCCCGGGGCTTCCTCCAGAAGGGGGCCAACGTGCTGTTGAACGGCCGTAACCCGGAGAAGCTCTCGAAGGCGGCGGAAAGCCTCGGGCATCCGGCTCGCGTTGCTGTCGTCCCTGGCGACATCGGCGACCGCGCGACGGGGGAGTCCATGGTACGGGTTGCGCTCGAGCGCTTCGGTAGTGTCGACGTTTTGGTCAATAACGCCGGCACCTTCAACCTCAAGCCGTTCCTCGAAGTGACTGAGGAAGAGTTGGACGGCTACATCAACGGTAACCTAAAGGGCACTTACTTCACGACGCAGGCCGTCGTACGCCAGATGAGAGAGCAAGGCGGGGGTGCCATCGTGAACATCGGCACCGTGCTGGTCGACCACGCCAAGTCGGGAGTGCCTGCCTCGGCTCCTCTCGTCACGAAGGGCGGCGTCCATGCCCTGACAACGAGCTTGGCGGCGGAGCTGGCAGCCGACAACATCCGCGTCAACCTCGTGGCCCCCGGCGTCGTTCGCACTCCAATCTATGGTGACGCAGACGTCGATGCTTTCGGTGGCATGGCGCTTCTAAGCCGCGTCGGCGAAGTCGAGGAGATTACTGACGCCGTCATTCACCTGGCCTTAGCCAGCTTCACCACCGGAATCATCATGCCGGTCGACGGCGGGTACCTCGCGGGCCAGCCATAACGGGAAGCGGCAGCCGGCGTGACGCCGCCTGAGGCGCTGAGAAGCTCGTCGGCGGGCACGCAAACGGGCTTTGGATCAGCGCCATGGCGGTGGTACGATCGGATAGCTCAACGGAACGGTTGTTACCACCAGGTATCCTGCTGCGGTACAATTCCGTCAGGCACGGTTGGGGCTATGGTTGGTCAAACTATTTCGCACTACAAGATCACTGAGAAGCTCGGAGAAGGCGGGATGGGTGTCGTCTACAAGACTCGGCTCAACCGACGTGCTTTTCTCTCATTCGCCGGAGGGTGGGCGGCGGCGTCTCTCGTCGGATGCAGCCAACCGGAACCGGCCTCCGACCAGTCGCCGTTCGAATTCGTGGCCCACATCGTCGGCGCAAACACCGCCATTCAGGGCGCGGGTTTCTTTGAGGCGATCGATCTCGTGCAAGGCCTCGGATTCCGCACCCTCGAAGTCCTGCTCGTCTCGGGGCGCCTTGAAGCTACCCCGGACCAACACCCCGGCTTCCGCTTCGATGAGCTCACAGAGGAGCAGAAAGAGAAGATTCGAGCAGCGCTCATGCCGTTTGACCAAGTAACAGTGCACCTGCCCTTTTCGGGATCCTATATGCTCCCAGATGACGACGATGCCGTTGCGGACCTGGAGATAAGCATCGAGGCCACCGGGTTCATGGGCGCCAAAGTTGCGGTGCTGCACCCGCAGCCCCGCGACACGAAGCTGGAAGAGAATCGGCAGACAGTGATCGAGCGCACGCGGAAGTGGGGGTCGATGGCCGCCGACCGGGGATTTCAGATCGCCTGCGAAACCAGCGTGCCCCCTTCGATTCCGGGTCTCGTCCGGTTCATAGAAGAGATCAACCACGACAATGTCGGCGTGACTCTCGACGTCGGGCACCAGTCCGGCTTCGAGGAGCTTTCACACATCAAGCCCGAGGAATACGGCACGCCGGAAGGCATCAAGGCCTACAACGACGTCAATGTGAAGATCGTTGAGACGCTCGGCGACAAGCTGTTCCACCTGCACGTCCACGACATCGAGCCGGACACCTGGAACGAACACAAGCCGCTCGTCCACGGCTTCGTCGATTACCCTCGGCTGCTTTCGGCGCTCCGGAGAATCCGATATCCCGGCGTGCTCATCTTCGAGATCGGTGGCGAAGGCGACAAGATGCGCGAGTATTTGCGGGATTCGAAACAGAAGCTCGATGGTTATCTCGCCGCATCGGCGTAGCACCGTGCCCTGTGTCCCAGGCTGAGAATCTGTGAAACATCGACCGCTCACCCACGGCATCACCATCGTCGCCATGGTGCTGCTGCCCGCGCAGCGTCCGGCTTCCCAACGGTCGAATCGTCACCGTGTACTGCACGTAGGTGTCGGCTCGCGAAGACAATCGGGCGAGCCGGGTCAAAGATCCATGGTGGCTTCTGTCATCTGGCTCTGACCGAGTTCGGTCAAAAGCACTTCATCCATGGTTCTCTCTCCACAACGGGGACAGACGATTGGCTTCTCGAAGTCCGGGCGCATGGTCTGATCATTGATGCCTATCTGCCCCACCTCGCAAGCGAATTCCTTCCGACACTTCTTGCATTCGAAACTGATTTCCATTTCATGTCCTCCAGTTCCCGGCCGGCTTGCCCGGCGGGGCGGAAACTGCCCCATTCTGTCACAACCTACAGGCGCAGCGAGGGACGTGCAACGGGATTGCATGCCATGGTGAGACCTTGATTCTGAGGAGACCCTCAACTGCAAACCGAGCCGACTCACAGGCCCAGTCGTGAAATAATCTGATTGTTGATGGGTTCGGTGGTGGTCTCAAGGGATCGATGCAACACTTTGCGAGAATGGAGAAGGTGAAGTGTAAGCCTAAGAAACAAAAGGGCTAGCGGCGAGGATGCCGCGCTTCCCTTTATACGCTGTTGAAGTACAACGACTTACGTGGTTGCGAGTTGGGGCTTCGGCTTGTGGGCAAGCCACTTGTCCCTATCAGCGTTCGGACACTCCAGCTAAACGACTTAACGCTAGTGTTGCATCGACCGGTTGAGCTCGCAGTTGTTATCACCAGGTATCCGGTAGCGGTACAATATCCTTGTCGATGATCGGCCGAACCATCTCCCATTACAAGATCACTGAGAAGCTCGGCGAAGGCGGGATGGAGGTGGTCTATATGAAACTTGATGGGTATTCACTTGACTCAGGTATTTTGAAATGGCCCCTACATGTTGTGGTTGTCCGTAGCGCGTGTTGCGGTGCCTCCGACCAGCGACTTGTAGGGCGCCGGTTGGACGGCGACGGCCTGCTGAACCAGGCGGTAGAAGAGCTTGCCTCGGCTTCTGGACTTGCGGCGGTTGAAGCGGAAGGTGAATTCGTCGAGGTAGTAGTCGAGATGCTCGTGGCTGACGGCTCCTTGATGCGTACCCAGTATCCAACGCTTCAGTAACGACACCACGCGATGCACGCGGGGGAGCAGTTGAGAGGCTCGTGCCGGTTGCCCGTCCAGGTAGCTCACCTCGTGGCGATAGCCGTCGCTTTCGAGTGGCTCGTATCCCAGCCAGCCGTCCGTGTGGACCACGCTGCCGGGTTCGACCGACTCGCCGACGAAGGCCATCAAGCTGTCCCCAGAGGCGTTCGGAATCGTGCGCATCCGAACTCGTCCGATGCCGGCGCCATCTTCCTCGGCCGCTACTACAATCAGCGCTTTCGCGTCGGTTTGGCGGCCCCGCACGCCCTCCTCCAGGGCTCCTAAGTAAGTCTCGTCAACCTCAACGCGCCCGCTGAGGCGATCACGTCCGGGCCGCACCATAGCGCGCCGAAGCTTGTGCAACCAAGTCCAGGCCGTCTTGTAGCTGCCCAGGCCCAACACCCGCTGCAATCCCAATGCACTCGCCCCGTTCTTCTGGCTGGTGAGCCACCACATTGCTCGAAACCAACTCTGGAGCGGCTTGCGGGTGTCTTGAAAGATTGTGCCTGCTGTCGCCGAAGCTTGATGCCCGCAGCTTGCACACTGCAGCAGCACCGTGCGCACCGCCCAGGTTTTGTCATGCCCGCATCGCGGACAACGAAAACCCTCCGGCCAGCGGAGTTGACACAGATACTCCCGACAGGCCTGCTCGCTAGCGAAACGCGCCTCGAACTCGGCCAAATTCCGGGGATAATCTTCCATCGCCCAAGATCCTACATCTTGGGGTCACCTGAGTCAAGTAAATACCCATCTGAAACTTTTCAGCTTGCTGCGCATCCTGGGCGCCGCGATCCTCCTCTGTGCCCCGGCATTTCCCTACGACTGGCTGCCGGTTAACCCCGAGGAACTGGCGCTTCAAACTCCCAGAATCGATCGAGACACGGACGCGGAAGTCATGCTGTGGGACGTCCGGATTTCGGACGAAATCTCGCGCTTGAGTTTCACCCGCTTGGGTTTCACCCACTACGTCCGTATCAAGATCTATAATCAGCGAGGTGTTGAATCTCAGAGCACGGTGGATCTCACGTGGGCCGGAAAGAGCCGGATCCTTGACATCGAAGCTCGCACGATCAAACCCGACGGCACGATCATCAAGCTCGACAAGGATGCGATCTTCACGAAGACCATCGCCAAATCGCGCGATATCAAGATGAAAGGGAAGTCCTTCACACTGCCGAGCGTGGAGCCGGGTTCGATCATTGAGTATCAGTACAAGGAATTCCGGGACGATCAATGGGCCCACATGCTGAGGCTCGATTTCCAGCGCGACCTGCCGTCATGGCATGTCCGCTATCACCTCAAACCCGCCCCGGGATTCGTGATGCAGGGACAGCCTTTTCAGGCAGGCCATGCTAAGTTTCAGCCAGAGCCGGGGGGTTATTACATGACGGAACAGCGGGATATTCCGGCGTTCAAACAGGAGCCCCGCATGCCGCCGGAAGCAGCGGTGCGCCCATGGCTGTTGATTTATTACACGCGGACCCGAACGGGAATCCAAAACGAAAGCGACGTCGCCAAGGAATGGAACCGCCTGAGCAAAGAACTGCACAAATCGTTCAAGGATGAAGCCAAGGTCAAGGGCGACATCAAGAAAGCAGTACCCTCAATTATTGGTGACGCCGCAACGCCGGAGGAAAAGCTCAACCGCCTGGCCCGTTTCTGTCGCACGGAAATCAAGAGCCTCTTCCATGACCGCTTCGGATTCTCGCAAGACAAGCAGGAGCAGTATGTCAAGAAGCGCAAGAAAGGACACTCGCCGGCCGACACCCTCAAGCAGCGCATGGGCTACTCTGGAGATATCAATCCTTTGTTCGCGGTGCTCGCCTTAGCCGCCGGATTCGATGTTCGCATCGCGCGGCTGCCGGGCCGCAACTCGAGTAAATTCGCTATGAACTTCCCGAACATTGATTTGTTGGACCAGAGTAATATCGTCGTGAATGTCGGCGGCAAATGGCTTTTCTTCGATCCCTCGGCGCCTTATGTGACCGAGGGTATGCTGCGCTGGCCAGAGGAAGGAGCAATAGCGCTCGTCTCGGACCCAAAGGAACGCCTCTTCTTAAGGATGCCGTTCTCCGAACCCGAGAAAACACGCATCACCCGCCGGGCCACGATGACCCTGGGTCTCGACGGAACACTCGAAGGTGATGTAGAGGTCGAATCCACGGGTCATCTCAGCGTGAGCCGCAAGACGACCTATGACGCCCTCACCGCTCAAGAGCGCGAAGACCGCCTCGCCGAGGCCCTCAAAGATCGTCTAACGACGGCCGAGGTCAGTGAAGTGAAGTTCGAGAATGTCTCGGATCCGGACAAGCCCTTCCGCTATACCTATAAGGTGCGTATCCCCGGCTACGCGCAGGTCACCGGCAAGAGGCTTTTCTTGCAGCCGGCGTACTTCCAGATGGGCGAGGGCGTCGTTTTTCCGACAAGCACGCGGGAGCATGACATCCACTTCGACTATGCCTGGATAGAGAGTGATGACGTGACGATCCAGTTGCCCCAGGGTTTCGTCGCCGGCAACGTCAATCCGGCGCGGTCGTTCGGCTTTGGTGAAGTCGGCGGCTACAGCGCCGGGCTGGCTATCGACGGAAACGGTTCCTTGCACTTTGAAAGAGAGCTGACCTTTGGGCGCGGCGGACGTGTGATTTTCCCCAAGACGGCGTATCAACAGCTCAAGGCGGTGTTTGACAAGATTCACGAAAGCGACACCCAACTTGTGACGCTGACGGCCCAGACGGCGTCCAACTAGCTCGAAGGAGGCAACCCATGTACGGCAGGCTTCTGGCGGGATTCTTGCTGTTGTTGCTACCGGCGCCAGGCGCGGACAAGGCACCCTCGTGGCTTCAAGAATTCGCAACGACCGAAGTTCCCGCCTACGAAAGTAAGGTGTCGGCCGTTGTCCTGTTTCTCGAGAGACGCTTGATCGTCGATGCGAAGGGCCGCGTGCAACGCACCGAACGCCGCGCCGTGAAGATTCTGACCAGTGAAGGACGCAAGAAAGCCTTTGCCAGTGCTCGTTACCGCACCGATACGGGCAAGATGCGGCGACTCGAAGCGTGGCTCATCCCGGCGGCCGGCAAAGTAAGAAGCTATGGCAAGAAAGAAACGGTGGACGTGGCGCTTGCCGACGGCGATGTGTATGGCGAAGCGCGGGTACGCATCATATCAGCTTCCGGCGATGCCTCGCGGGGTGACGTCTTCGGCTCTGAAGCCGTCACCGAAGACCGCTCGATTTTCACGCAATTCGAATGGCTCTTTCAGGACGCATTGCCTACGCTTAACTCCATCGTTTCGTTGACCCTGCCCTCCGGATGGCAAACCGAAGCCGTTACATTCAACCACCCCGGCATCGAGGGCCGAGGGAGCGGCTTGACAACAACCTGGCAACTCCGCGACCTGCCGTTCCGTGAGGTTCGAGAAGCCGGCCCTTCGATTTCGTCGCTCGTACCTCGCCTCGCCGTCAGCTACTTCCCCGCCGAGAACGCGGGCGCATCCGTCGGACCGGCGTTCCGCGAGTGGCGGGACGTATCGCGCTGGCTGAGTACGCTCTACGACCCGCAAGCCACCCCAACGCCCGATATCGCAGCCAAGGTAAAGGAGCTAACAGCATCTGCGGACAGTGAGTTTGCAAAGATCGCAGCCATCGGCCGCTTCGCGCAGGGTGTCAACTACATCTCCATTCAAACCGGCGTGGGCCGGGGCGGCTGTTATCAGCCTCACTCGGCGGCCGAGGTCTTCGAGAAGTTCTACGGAGATTGCAAAGACAAAGCGAACCTGATGCGAACGATGCTCAAGACAGTGGGTATCGAATCGTATCCTGTGGCCATCTATTCCGGCGACCGCAATTACGTCCGCCCTGATTGGGCTTCGCCGCAGCAGTTCAACCACGCCATCATCGCCGTCAAAGTCTCCGGCGTCACGGAAGCGCCCGCGGTCGGAGAATACCCCGAAATCGGACGGCTGCTGTTTTTTGATCCCACGGATCCAGTGACGCCCTTCGGGCATCTTCCTGATCACGAACAGGGCAGTTATGCTTTGTTGGTGACCGGCGATGGTGGCGCCTTGATCCGGGTCCCGACAACTCAACCCGCTGAAAACCGGATGGAGCGCACTCTCAAACTCCGCCTGAGCGCCGTTGGAGCCATCGAAGCGTCACTGCACGAAGAGGCCTTCGGCCAGGCAGCCACCCTTAATCGTTCGCTGTTGAAGCGGCTGTCCCAGACCGAATACCAGGAGCTGATCGAGCGGTGGGTCGCACACGGCGCGCCGGGGTCTACGGTCACCAAGGTCAACGCAAAAGAGGACGACGCCGGGCGCTTCGAGCTCGATGTCGAATTCAAGGCCGAGCGCTACGGGCAGTCGATGCAGGGGCAGCTCATCATCTTCAAACCGGCCGTTGTGTCGCGACGGGACGCACTTTCCTTCACGGAAGAGACGCGTGATCAGCCGATTGTGCTGAACTCCCGCGCCTACGATGAATCGGTCGAAGTGATTTTGCCGATGGGGTTTCACGTAGATGAAACACCGGACGACGTCGAAGTTCAAGAGAGCTTCGGCACCTTCCGCGCGGAGTGGCGCGTCGAAGACGGCCGCCTATTGTTCGACCGCTCGCTGGAACTTCAAAGTGTCGTCTTAGCCCCTAACGAGTACGAGAGAGTGAAGGAGTTCTTCAGAGAAGTCAACGCCGCGGCCACGGCGCCCGTTGTGCTCGTCCGCAATTAGGCATTCTGCTACACCGTGCTCACTAATGGCGAGAGAAGTACTGCTGTTGGGCCGTCGGTCGACGTGGACGTGTCGTCCGGCGCGGAGGTCATTGAAGGCAGCGGCACGTATCTGATGCCCGGCCTCACCGACATATACGGGCACCGCGTCGTCATTCCCTAACGCTTCCCCGCCGAGACGTTCACCGTAGGCGTCGCGCAGAACTAGTTCGCCAAGTTTGCGACCGCGAGCAGGACTAAGTCTCGCGGAACAAACTACATAGCGCTAGTCCGCGGATACCTGTCGCGAAATCGCCTTCGCACCAACAATCTGCTGACTGAGGCCCTCACACGGCTGTCGCAGGGATCAAAACCAGCTCAGATCAAGGGCCTTGGCGGTGCTACGATCGGAAAGCTCAACGGAAGCGTTGTTTTCGCCATCTATCCTGCTGCGGTACAATTCCCTCAGGTCGGGGCGGGGCTATGATCGGTCAAACCATTTCGCATTCATGAGTGCCCTATGCGGCCAATGATATCTTGCATTCCTGTGGAAACGAGGGTACAATTTCAACGTGACCTCGTCGAATGAAACAGCGCTCTTGAGGGGGCGCGGTCTCCGCAAAGAGCAACGTGATATCGTCTCTGGCGGCGGCGAATTGACGTGGGATGCCGGCACGACCGCCAAGCGGACCCCTGTGGAGGTCTCGAACATCAGCGACAGCGGTGCGCAATTAGTCGCTCGGATACCCTTGAAAGTCGGGATCTCGGCTTACCTAACTGGTAAACAGTTCCGCTGTATGGGAACCGTGCGCTATTGCAGGGACGACCCGCGCGGCTTCCTCATCGGGTTGAAGTTCAGCCAGGAGCCCCATCGCAAGAACGCCCTCGCGGGCTGATAGGAAGCCACCGCCCGATTCTCCGTGGAGCGTTATCGAAGGCGTGGCGGCTTAGGGTTGACAGTTTTCGTCCCTTGAGATGCCTGCTGAGCCAGGCCGAACCTGTTTTCGAGCCTATGGTTCGTGTGGTCGAGAACTGGCACGAAGAGTTCCGCGACCGGGAACAGGGCTAAGATCTTCGAAACCAACTACATAGGACTTGTCTGCCAATAGCTGTCGCGATATCGCCTTCGCACCAACAATCCGCTGACTGAGGCCCTCACACGGCCGTCGCAGGGATCGAAACCAGCTCAGATCAAGGGCCTGGCAGTGCTACGATCGGAAAGCTCAACGGAATGGTTGTTACCGCCAGAAATCCCGCGGCGGTACATTCTCCCCAGGCTAGGGCAGGCCATGTCCGGCCGGATCATCTCGCACTACCGAGGAGAGATTCGAACCGCCTCGCGGCTTGATGTCCGTCGTCAGCCAACCCCAGACGAGAGCGGTGTAGGTTTACTCGTGTAAAGCCTTGCCGAACTGACAATTGAGCTACACTGCGTGTGGATTCCATCCGCTAGGAGCAAACCATGTACGATCTCACTCACTTCAGCCAAGCCGACGCCGAGGGATGTGGAGCCGCACTGAGACAACTCGGTGGAGATCAGTCCTCGATGGAAGGAGCAGCGAATCAGATTGTGGATTTCCTATACACCAATCTAGGAGATCAGGGCTCGGGCGAGACGTCTAGCGCCCTAGTCCGCCTCTACAAAACGCACCCGTACGGGGAGTTAGGTCCGGAGCTCCAGGGGTTCGCACAAGGGATTCTGGGACATGTCCCAGAATCATCCGACATGAAGTGTCTGACCCTTCTGGCCACCCGAGGAGATCAGCCGGATTGGAATGATCGGGGGAAGTCGGCGGGGCACAAGGCCCTTCCACTGCCGAGCGAGAGGTTCGTTTCGCAGATCCCGATGATCTCACGGCTGATCAACCAGTTCGGCCTCGACCTGAACGCCGTGCTCCGGCCCGATCCGGCGATCATCGTGGACTTGGAACAGAAGCAGTACAATGCCTTTCACGTGCCAGAGGCAGTCGGCAGCCCGTACATTCCCGCACAGCAGGAGTTCGTGATCCCAACCGGCGTGCAGTCGGTGTTGGGCTTTGGTGGGGTGTTGTCGTCAGGTGATCTGTTTGTGGTCATCCTATTCGCCAAGGTGCACATTCCCCACGAGACCAGCGAGCTAGCCAAGGGTCTGGCGCTGGATGTCAAATCGGCACTACAGCCCTTCGTAGAGGGTCAAACCTTTGCGTGAGATCAACACAATGCCATTGGAGGTGGACCATGTCCCTACACATCGGTGATGAAGTACCAGACTTTGCAGCGGAGACGACAGAAGGAACGATCAACTTTCATGAGTGGATCGGGGATGGATGGGCGGTCCTGTTTTCCCATCCCAAGGACTTTACGCCTGTCTGCACGACCGAACTCGGCTACGTAGCCGGCCTCAAGGACGAATTTGCCAAGCGGAACTGCAAGGTTATTGGTCTGAGCGTCGATTCGGTAGGCGATCACACGGCATGGGCCAAGGACATCGAGGAAACCCAGGGGCATGCCCTGAACTACCCTCTGATCGGCGACACGGATCTGTCGGTAGCGAAGCTCTTCGACATGATTCACCCCAACGCGACGGGAAGCGCCGAAGGGCGAACGGCGGCAGACAACGCTACAGTGCGGTCGGTGTTCGTCATCGGTCCGGACAAGAAGATCAAACTGATGATCACCTACCCCATGACCACAGGCCGCAACTTCGACGAGGTCCTACGGGTGCTTGATTCGATGCAGTTGACCGCGAAGCACAAGGTAGCGACGCCGGTGAATTGGCGGCAAGGCGAGGAGGTTATCATCGTTCCCTCCGTTTCCGATGACGAAGCCAGGCAAAAATACCCGGACGGCTGGAAGGCGCCCAAACCGTATTTACGGATTGTTCCACAGCCGGACTGAGGCGGTTCCGCAGGCCGGCTGGCGCGCTCGAAGATAGCTGTCCGAGAGATTTACTTCCCACCCACTACCGGCCGTCCCAGCAATCTGAGTAGGCGGTCGAAGCAGGCGGAAACCGAGTCGCCTCAAGCACCTGGGCACGAAAAAATGGCATAGTTCATGACATCGGTTGTTCCCAACAGCTACCGGGGAAGAGTAGAATCGGACCTGCATGCTCGGGTCCACCATCAGCCATTACCGCATCACCGACAAGCTTGGTGAAGGCGACATGGGTGTCGTTTACAAGGCCGAGGACCTGAAGTTGGAACGGGCCGTCGCAGGCGAGACATAGCATCATGCCTGTGGAACGGCAGTACGTATGCCTGAAAGCAAGCGCAAACTCGCGGCAATCTTGAGCGCCGATATGGTCGGTTACAGCCGGCTGATGGGAGCGGACGAAGAGGCGACAGTCTCCGCGCTCAACGACTGCCGAGCGATATTCAAGACCAGGATCGCAGAACACCATGGCCGTGTCGTGGACACTGCTGGTGATAGCGTGCTCGCGGAGTTTCCCAGTGTTGTGGAGGCGGTGCGAACGGCCGTTGAGGTACAGGACGCCTTGGCCCGGCGGAACGAGGTTCTGTCCGAGGACCGACGGATGTTGTTCCGCATCGGGGTCAACCTCGACGACGTGATCGAACAGGCCGACGGATCGATCTACGGTGGCGGCGTCAATGTGGCGGCGCGGCTGGAAGCCCTGGCAGAACCCGGCGGCATTTGTGTGTCGGCTTCCGCGTTCGAGCGGGTCAAAGGCAAGCTCGACCAAGGGTTCGAGCCGATGGGGACACACGAGGTAAAGAACATCGCAGAGCCGGTCCAGGTCTTTCGCGTTACGCCGGGTGATGCTAAGACGCAGTCTGCCGGTTTCAGGGGCGCTCATGAGCCGACTCACAAAGCGCCCCTGAGAGGGGCCCCGACAACGCAGCGGCCTTCCTCGGGCGTGAAGGACACGAGACCATCGATCGTCATCCTTCCATTCCAGAACCGCAGTCGCGACGAGGAGGATGAATACTTCACTGACGGCGTCACCGAAGACGTGATCAGCACTCTGGGCAAACTGGAAGGCTTGCGGGTCATCCCACGTGCCTCGGCGTTTCAGTTCAAGGGCAAACGGCCCGCGCTGCATGAGCTCGTTCAGTTGCTGAGGGTGACTCATGTCTTGGAAGGCAGCGTTCGCCGTGCAGGGGTCCGGCTGCGCATCACCGTGGAGTTGATCGAGACGGCCAAAGGAGATCAGGTCTGGACCGAGCGTTACGATCGCGTGATGGCGGACATCTTCGACATCCAGGACGAGATCTCACAGGCAATCGCCCAAGCGCTAAAGGCGAAGCTTACCGGTGCAACGTCGTCGGCCGCTCGAGTGCACCGTACCGAGAATCTTGCGGCATATCGCTTACACCTGAAGGGCCGCCAGCACCTTTACGCGTTTTCCAGAGCCGCCTTCCGCCAAGCGACTTCCTGTTTCGAGAACGCTCTCGAACACGACGCACAGTACCCTGAACCGCATTCCGGGCTGGCTGATGCATACTCGTTACTAGGCATTCTCGGGTTCGTGCGACCGCAGGAGGTTATGCCGAAGGCAAAGGCGGAGGCACTCCGCGCACTGGAGCTGGATGAGACCATCGCAGAAGCACACACATCTTTGGCTTTGGTTCAGTTCTCCTATGATTGGGACTTCGCCGGAGCTGAGCAGTCGTTTCGCCGAGCGATTGAACTCGATCCGGCGGCGCCGACCTGCCGAGTCTTTTTCGGCTGGTTCCTCGTTGTATGCGGTCGGTCCGGAGAGGGCGTCGCGGAGCACCGTACCGGTGTTGACCTGGATCCCTTGAGTCCATTTGTCAACCGAATGCTCGCCTTGGCACTGCTTATGGCGCGCGACTATGAGGCAGTACTAGTATATCGTTTCATTAAACTGTACTCATCTCAGACGCGCTCTCCAGCGGCTCGAACTTCCTCCAGCGGTGAACGACGGGGGCGGCGTTGATCTCCGCGATCCCCTGCAGGATTCGTTCTCGAAGTTCCTCCCAGGACTCCACCCGGATTCGCTTCAAAAAAGTGCGCGCCATCTTCCCGAACAGCGTCTCGACAATATTCAGCCAGGACCCGTGGGTCGGCGTATGCACGTATTTGAAGCGGTTCGGACGCGTCGCCAAATAGTCCTTCGTCTCCTTGGAAACGTGGGAGGAATGATTATCCAAGATCAATCGGATCGTGCAGTGGGCCGGGTAGGATTGGTCCAGATCCTTGAGCAGTAAGATGAATTCCCGGCTGCGGTGGCGCCGCTCCACCCGCGCTGTCACCCGACCGTCGTGCAAGTCCAGCGCCGCCAGAATCGAGCAAGTTCCCAGACGTTTGTATTCGTAATCTCGAGCCACGCAGGGATGCCGCCCCGCAGTCGGCGGCAGGTCCGGAGCGGTGTTGGCGATCGCTTGCACGCCGGGCTTTTCGTCGACCGAAACCGTAATCACGCCCGGCGATGGGCCGCCCTCGCCCGCGCTTTCATTCTGCAAGGCCACCTCGCGGTAGACCAGCAGCACCTGCCGCATCTTGGACTCAAAATCCGGGTCGCGGCGCTGCAAGTAGTACTTCACCTTCTCCGGGTGAAGAGGTTGCTCGGCCAGAATCCGATGGACGGTCGCCTTGGCCGCTTGGGCCAAGGCCGGATAGCCCGCTTCCACGGCATGCTGGCGCACGTGCCGGGCGAGCGCGCCGCGGGTCCAGAGCTCGGCGGCGTAACCGAGTTGCTTGGGTTTGCTACAGGCCAAGTGCACCACCCAGGCCTTGGCCTCTTCGCTGATGCGGGGTTCCCGGGGACGATGATAGGCATCCTTGAGCGCCGCTTCCACCCCCATGGCCAGGGCTCGCTCGATCCATTTGCCAACGCTTTTGCGCGTCATCTTCACGGCCCGCATAATCTCGGCGATCGTCTCGCCGCAATGATAGCGCCACAGAATCTCGGCTCTCTGCACCTCCCGAGCCGGAGCCTTACGCGAACGACGCAGCCGCTGCAGATGTTGCGACTCTTCGGGCGTGAGAAGCAGTTGGGGACGCTTCGATTTTCCTGCCATGCATCCAGCCTAGCAGGAAACATCCTCGTATCGATATGTTTTAATGAAACGCTATACTAGTCGGCAAGTATGGATCCACGCGCTCATCTTGCCTGACACGGTCGCAGCCCGCACTTCCGCGAATGGGGAATCGAGGAAGTAAGGCTGTCTGCCGTCCGGCTGGCTTCGCGAACCGGGACTTCTTGGAACCATGAAAGAATTGGAACAACGCACAAGGCAGCTGCGTATGATCCTCTACACGACGCGAGACTCCTTGATCGACGTTGTCGCCATGGCCGTTCTCATGAGCAGCCCTGCAGGTACCGCGGCCGATGCTCAGACCCCTCCTCCAAATGCCGTTCTAGGCGCTGAAACGCTGGCCCCTCCAGCGTTCGAGGACATACCGAAGGGCTCGCGCAATGGACCCGGGGAACATTTTGCTTGCCCGCACGAGGGGCAGAGCCCCTTAGATATCCGGTCGGACAAGCCCCGCCTCCAGGCATCCGGTTCTACGGGGTCGCTGGCAGCCTTTGCGGCTGTGGGTGGTCAAACCGCACCCGTAGGCCCGGTTCGCCACCCGGTTTCACCGGTGCTAGCGCTCCCTCACTTACGGCGTCGGTCACGCTCACGTGTTCTAACGACTATTAGCGAGACTAGAGCCTCACAGGACAACCTCTTCAGCCGAAGAAGTGAACAAGTTTGACCAGAAGGCAAAGAAACGCTAGCGATCAGACGTCTCTATGGGTGTATCCTAAGGAATCCGGCGGCCTAGCTTGGCCAAGCGAACAGCGGGACCCCTTGCCCCGCCGGCCGCCACTCTTAAACAAGCCGCAAGGGATCGGAGCAAGGGCCGATGGGAACTCTCGATGATCTTCCCGCAAGCACGGAGATAGCATTAGACGATATCAAAGCCAGCTTCGATGACAGGCTCATCGGGATACCAAAAGGCGAGCGTCGCCAGCGATCGCAGCGAGGAATCCTGAATTGCAGAAGGTATTATGATGCGTTTGCACAACATGCGCTTGATGCTGGTATCGACCTCGACGACGACTTGCTGGACGAGGGTATACCGAAGCGGGTCGCCGATGCAGCGTTCGATTCCGTAACCCCGTGGGTCTTTATTCCAGAAATCGCACCATCGCAGGAAGCTCCACCGCGGCGACGAGTCATCTACAGCCAATACATACAGCCTGAGAGATGGGCAGCGCAGCGCCGTGTGAAGTCCGCACGCCGCTCAACTCCTGAGCGAGAGCACTTCGGGAATCACAAACTAACGCAGTACCAACGGTCGGTCTTTCGGAAGATTCTTGAGCCCAGAATCCAGCATTGGAAGCGGGTCCGCCGTAAGCCGTCGACGGGCCTGAGTCCGACTGCTGCGGTCGTTCGTGGCGCTGATGCCGAAACTGGCGACCCGTCAGAATCACGCTCAGCGGAGACTCGGCAAGATACGAGTCGCAGCAAGCGCAGGCGACGCCCGCAGTCGCTCCAGGAAACGGAACAGATCATTCTGAAGCTACAGGCGGAAGGTGCGTCCCACCTAGAGATATGCAGGAGACTGGGTAATAGGAACCGGCCGTGCATGGTTGGTTGGAGAGATCTACGATGGGACGAAGCTTATTTTCATGATAGGTACGGGTCGTCCGTTCGGACCTGGCTGTCAAAGACGCTCAAGCGGCTCAAGTCTTGATTCTCCTCGTGCCCGGTGTTAGCGGGAAATTTCCCGGGAAACAGTTTGTGGCCTGCCTATCTCTTGAAATAACAAGGATTTACGGTCACGGCACTCTAGCCGAGATGTGCAATCCAGCCTGGGGCTACCGTATTCTGTAGTCGCCATGACAAGCTGGCGCCTACAGAGGGTCGTTCTCGGGTACTCGTTAGCCGAAGTAGCGAGGGAAGTCGACATCAGCCCCACTCGACTAAGCGGGTTCGAGCGGGGGCGGCTTGAACTCAGCCCATCCGAGGCTGAGCGTTTGACGAACGTACTCGCACGACTCGGCGGGAAGCCTCGGGATAACCCACGGGTGCGAAGGGCTTTGGAGGTCACCTTGTGACATCCAAAGGGCCTACCGCCAAAAGACTCCTTCCCGCCGACGAGCCGGCTACGTTGCCGCCGTGCCAGGTTGCGGGACCGTTGGGCTTCGACCTCGACACTATCACGGCGTGGAGGCAGTCGAACCTTGGGCCCCGGCCTATCCGGTACCGGACAAGCGACCTCAAAGCGGTCTCAAAGCTCACGGCAGCGGAGGTGCGTGACATCCGGGACCGTGTAGCTGCAGGCACAACTGGGGACAGTGTTGCGGCTGGTTATGGCGTCTTGGGTGTCAACAGTACACGTGATCGTGCACGGCGGTCCTGGAGGCACGTTTGACGGGCAGCATTGTCTCGATTGACTCGAGCTGATCGACGGCGAAGCGGTTGACGATCGCCGCATGGATTGCGGAGCCTCGAACCCTACGCTGGCTTGGCGGTTCCCTACAACTCTACCTGATTCTGAAGTCACTACAGTCGGATTCCCACGGTCAGGTCAATCACGGACAACCGCTCTCGGTCGGTTGGCTTTCGCATCAGCTTGGCACGCATCGAACGACAACGATGCGCTACCTCGGGCGCTTGCGCGGCCCACTCATAACCTACGAGCGTACCCGTGACGGACTTGTGATCCGATTGTTGCCTACCGGTGACAGAGAGAAAAATTTGGAAGAGGGTGCAGAGAAGCGACCACGGATGTCGCAGTCATGCGACTTCTCTCCACCTGGTCATCAGGAAATGCGACCACAAAAGTCTCATCCATGCGACCTCCCGGAGGACTGCGGGACTAGTACGTCCGCGCGCGCGGGCGCTGTTGATGTAACTCCAGAAGAGAATCTGTTTGTTTGTATAGACAAACAAACAAACAAGCAACCACAGGCGGCAGCAAACAAAGACGAAGCGGGACTTCGGATGCTAGCCGGCGAGTTGGAAAAGCGTTTGCCGGGGTCGGCGCGATCGGCGGCCGAGGTAGCGCTGAAAAAAGCGCGGCTGCGCGACATGGGAGTGACGGCGCGAGAGTTGGCTGTCATCGTGCACCTGGTCGATGAGCCTGCTGTCATGACGAATCCGCCGGGGTTCTACGTGGCGGCGCTCGAAGGGCTGATCGGGTCAATGGAGCACCGGATCGTGCGGGAGCTTGAGACGGGTCGCCGGGATGACGCGCGCGAACTTCTGTACGACGGCCGGACGAAGAAGATTCAGACGGTGGCGGCGGCTTGGCTGGAGCTTGTCTGCGGGGAGCAGGTTTGAAAGATCTTACTGCGACGCTGACCTACGTTGGCACACACCCTCTGACGGCAGTTACTCTCGCCGAACCTCCGGTAGATGCGGAGAACAAAACCGACTAATGACGACTTTGGAGCCAATCCTGGACGCTCTTGCGGAGGCTGTTGCCGCAAAGCTTCAAGAGCGCCTGCCCGCCCAGACAACAACCCGCTTGCTCGACGTGCCCGCAGCATCGAAGTACCTGAGCCTAAGCCGGGAGGCGATGCGGCGGATGGCGAGGGAAGGGAAGATCCCGATGGTGAGGGATGGCCGTTTCATGTTCTTCGACCGCAGGGATCTTGACGAGTGGATTGAAAAGCACAAGGTGGTCGCCTAAACTATGCTCATGCCACGCAAATATGGGCTCGGGAGAGTCTTTCAGTATCGGAACCAGGGGCCCTGGTGGATCGAGTTCTACTACCGGGGCAAGCCGATCAGAGAATCGAGCAAGAGCGACAGGAAGGGCGATGCCGTCAGGCTTCTCAACCGGCGCCGTCAGGAAGTGGATACCGGTGCGCTTGTCATCTCGCGTCGCATCCTCGTCAGCGAACTGCTTGACGACCTGTTACGGGATTTCGAGACGAACGGCAAGTCGATCGAGTGGGCGCGCATCGTGGATGCCCACCTTCGCCCGTTCTTCGGTGCTCTGGTTGCTGCTGATGTCGGCTCGAATGCGATTGAAGCCTACATCTTGCGGCGACGAATCAAGGGCGTTAGCAATTCAACGATCAATCGGGAACTGATGCGCTTGCGGAGAGCGTACAACCTAGCGCGCGAGTCGGAGCCGCCCAAGGTAGCCAGAACGCCACGGATGCCGCGACTGACGGAACCAACACCCCGCAAAGGCTTCTTTGAATGGGACGACTTCGTGATCGTGCGCCGCGAACTCCCCGAACAACTCCGTCCGCTCGTGACTTTCCTCCACTCCACCGGCTGCCGGGTAGGCGAGTCGCTGAAAATCATATGGCCGCAGGTGGATTTCTCGGAGCGCATCATCCGGCTTGAGCCCGGCGAGACGAAGAACGATGAGCCGCGGGACTTGCCAGTCATGAACGAGTTGTACGACATGCTGGTTCTACAAAAGGAGCGGCGCGATCAATTCTACGCTTCGTCCCCGTGGGTGTTCTCACGGAACGGCCGGCGCATCAAGGATTTCCGTGGGGCATGGGAGGAAGCCTGTACGCGAGCCGGCGTCAAAGACAGGCTGGTTCACGACCTACGTCGGACAGGTGTTAGGAATCTCGTCCGGTCTGGCGTGCCGGAAGCCGTTGCCATGCGGATCTCAGGTCACAAGACCCGTTCCGTGTTTGACCGTTACAACATCGTGTCGGGGCGGGATATCCGGGAAGCGGCGCTCAAGCTTGAGCGGTATCACGAGGAATTGCGACAGTCCGAGAAGCCCTCCGAAGAGAGTACGGCCCACTGATGCGATACGGTGAAAATACGGTGAAAACAGTCAAATACGACGGGACCGTGTTGGTTGGGTTTGGCTGCAAGTTAGTGAAAGTAAATGGTGCGGAGAGGGGGACTCGAACCCCCATGAGATTTCTCCCACTAGCACCTCAAGCTAGCGCGTCTGCCAGTTCCGCCATCTCCGCGTTCACTTACAACATTGTACCGGTCGAATACGCTCGGTGTCTTCCGTCCTCGGATCGGCATGACGACTCGGTCTGGTACACCGGCAGCTAGCAGATTGCTGGTCCCAGTGCGGCGAAGATCGTGGAAGATGCGCTTCGGGTGGCATTTTGTCCGGTAATGTCCGGTTTTTTGGGGATTTTCTAGCTTTTTTTGTCGCGGCGCGATGCTCGGGTGGTGGGTCGGTGCGGGTTTTGGGGGCTGCGGGGTGGTGCGGCTGGATTTTGGGCGCAGGCCGGTGGTGGCGTTTTGTCCGGATTTGCCCGGATTTTCGGATATTTGGACGGTTGGGGGTGGGCGAGGTGATGGTTCTTGGGCGATGGAGCGGCGGCGGCCCCTCTCTGAGGATTATTGGGGCTGGATTAGGGCCGGGCTGTTTGGCGTGGCGGGCTAGGTGGCCGCTCGCCCCGCTTCTTGCGTGCTTGGCCGCTTCGTTGCTAGTGTCGCATTCTTTTTTTCAAAAAAAGTGAGAGACGCCTCTCGTTCCGACTAAGTGATCCCGGCGAGCCGCCCCAGCCGGAAGTTGCAGGCGGTTCCGGGCGAAGGGTTCTCTCGCGCGGTCTTGCCGCACGGTGATCCCGCGCGGCGATGGTGCACGACTGCGCTCGTAGCCCTTCGCGGTGGATGTCCACTTTCGAGAGCCGTCCGAAGACTCGCCTTTGCGGTCACCGTCTCCTCTGTGATTCGAGGAGGCGATGAACCGCTGAGCGAGCTTTCTGTCCTGGCCAGGAAACGGTCGGGGGATCGCGGTGATCTATCCTTTCCGGTCGTTACGGGTATAGGCTAGCATGGGGTGTCAAGTGTTTTGGGGTGTTTTGTGCGTATGTTGTTGATTTGGTGGGAGAGGATTGTTGTGACTCGTCTGGTGGGGATGGGGGCTCAACGGCGGGTGGCCGGGGGAATAACGGTTTGCTGGGGTGGGAAAAGCCGCGGATCTTAAAACCGAGATCCACGCTCCGGGTGCTCGGAGATCGTGGGCCGGCAAGTTGGTGATTTAGATTGGTTTCTAGAAATTGGGTCTGTTTGGCAGTTCGATTTTGGCGCTTTGGGGCGAGAAAAGCCGCGGATCTCAAAACCGAGATCCGCGCCACTGGGTCTACGGTGATCGCGGGCCGGGTCCTCGAAGCAGGCGCACAATTTCGGAGTGGCCGGCGCTGAGCGCACGCGTCAAGGCCGTTTCGCCAGCGGCTTGCACATCCGCGTCGGCGCCTCCTTCGAGCAGGGCTTGCGCAGCGGCAGCCTGGCCCTTTTCGGCGGCGAACATGAGGGCGGTCCAGCCATCGGCCTGCGTCGCATTCACTCCGGCGCCTTTCTCCAGCAGGAGCTTTACGGTATCGGCGTGGCCGTTCAGCGCCGCACCCATCAAGGCTGTCATGCCACTTTCTGTTTTCGCATTGGCGTCGGCCCCTCGCTCGAGCAGGAGCCGCGTCGCGTCAGCGTGGCCATTGCTTGCAGCCATCATGAGGGCCGTCTGATCCCCGGTTCCTTTCACTCCGACCGCGGCCTTGTTGTCGAGCAGGATCCTGACAATGTCGCCGTGACCGTTCACCGCCGCCGCCATCAAAGCCGTGGCGCCGTTTTTGGCTTGGGCATTCACGCTGGAGCGGTGCTCGAGGAGTACTTGCACGGCGGCCGCGTGTCCAGCGGCCGCCGCACTCATCAGGGCCGTTATGCCATCTTTTAACTTGGCATTTGCCCTGGCGCCTTTGGCCAGAAGGACCTTGACAATGCCGGCGTGCCCAGAAAACGCGGCATCGATCAGGGCCGTGCGGCGCTCGTCATCTCCCGCGCGGACATCGGCGCCGTGCTCCAGCAAGATGTCCACGACGTCAGCGTGCCCCTCCGACGCGGCACGCATCAGGGCCGTACGAGAACCGGAGGCTTTCGCATCTACCTTCGCGCCCTTTTCCAGCACGATTTTCGCGGCCCCGGCGTGCCCACCGAAGGCCGCACCGATCAAGGCGGTCCAGCCGTCTTTCGCCTCCGCATTCACATCAGCCCCTTTGGCCAGCAGGGTTTCGATCACGCCGGCGTGCCCCGAATTTCCCGCGCGTATCTAAGGCGGTCCAGCCGTCTTGCGCTTCCGCATTGACGTCCGCGCCCTGGTCCAGCAGGAACTTCACAACTTCACCCTGACCTTTATCCGCCGCCAACATGAGGGCCGTCCGGCCGTCTTCACTTCTCGCATCCACCTCGGCGCCTTGATCCAACAGAGCTTGGAGGGCGGAGGCGTGGCCGTTCTCGGCCGCAAACATCAAGGCGGTTCGACCCTCGGCAGCTCTCGCATCCAGGCCGGCTCCTTTGCTGAGCAAAACTTCCACGACGCCAGCGTGGCCGGCGGCAGCCGCGCCGATCAACACCGTCCAGCCATCCCCGGTCTTGGCGTCGAGGTCAGCGCCTTGCTCAAGCAGGACGCGGGCCGCTTCAGCGTGACCGCTATTCGCCGCAACCATCAGAGCCGTCTGGCCATCCTTGGCTCGAGCATTCGCATCCGCGCCTTCGGCCAGCAAAGCTTCCACGGCATCGGCGCTGCCGGTGGCCGCGGCCTTGATCAGTTCTGAGTTAACGTCCTTTGCGCAGGCTGTGAGCAGGGTTAGTAGGACTCCTAATCCCAGGGTCATGCGTGATGGGTACATGATTCTCCTTCTCGATAACGTCCTGCCTAAAATTCCGACGGGGCCGGGTAAGCACAGCCGTCGAACAGCAGGTTCTTGCGTGCAGAGGTGGAGCTGCGAAGGGCGGCCTTGGCCAGCCTTTTTTGAGACGCCCGGCTCCTGGAATCACTTAGCGTATAGCACAAGCCGGGCGAAATGTGCAATCGGTTTCCAACTAAGACCGTGCGCCAGTGTGGGGAGGGTTTGGCGAAATTGGGTTTGTTTGGTCGTTCGATTTTGGCGGTTTGGGGTGGGTGGGATCTGGCGGCAGGGCGGGGGTGGGTGGGGGCGGGGGGATCGATGGTTTGCTGGGGCGAGGGGATCCATGGCTCGCCGGGGTGGGAAAAGCCGCGGATCTCAAAAGCGAGATTCGCGCGATGGGTCCGCGGTGATTGTTGTTCGCAAGTTGTTTATTTAGATGGGGTCCGGCGAGGTTGGGTTTGTTTGGTATTTCTTGTTTTGGTGGTTGCGGTGGGTCTTCGATCAACTCACTGGGCG
Source organism: Bryobacterales bacterium (assembly GCA_965238045.1). Lineage (GTDB taxonomy): Bacteria > Acidobacteriota > Terriglobia > Bryobacterales > UBA6623 > CBDEGU01. The sequence continues at coordinate 737,899 of CBDEGU010000012.1, forward strand.
GTGGGGCGGTGGCGATGGACGGGTGGCCGGCGCAGTATATTTCGTATCTGGACATTCGTATCTGGGACATTTCTACAGTCAACGGTTCGCTGTCCCCAATTAAGCTGTCTCACGCCAGGGGTTCACTCCATGGCCTCGCCTCAGGGGTCCGCTCCATTCCGTACCCGGAAAGCCCGAAAGCTCGCTCAAGGCGCTCAGTAGATGGCTGCCCAAGCCAGCGCACCCATACTAAGCCAGAGAGCCGGCACCGCCCAGGTTGCCCGACGGAGCGACATGATGCCCCAGGCCTGAACGGGGACAGCGACGAACAGCAAAAGCGAGACGACCGCAAAGCGCTTTGCGTGCTGTAAGCCTGGGAACAACCAATACGCGACTATGACAAAGACAAGGGTTGCCGCGATCCAAAAGGATACCAGGCTCAGATTCCTCGCCAGCGGCACTTGCTTATCAGGAGCCCTAGAGAGGATGCCTGTTCCCGTCATCCATGCCAAGACAATCACCAGGCTCGCAGCAGGGACCGTTCTTACGGCGGCGGCTCCCTGCCACCCAAGAACCACGAACCCTTCACTTGCGGCCAACGTGATGGCGACCCCCGCTGCTCTTAAGGAGGTCGGCAGGTCTTGCTGCTCAAGAGGCTGCGTAAACATGGCCGCGAAGGCCTTAAGCACCTCTAGGACCCGAGTCTGCAAGTTCAAGGGCATCCGGAGCAGAATTACTTCACGACGAAGATGTACGAATACGACTTAGGACCCCGCTCGTCCAGATCTCCGCTGAAGGCCAACGTGACCCATAGCTTTTCGCCCTTTCTTGGCGGTTCTGTGATCAAGGGAACCCAGGATAGCTTGGGCCGGTTCCCTCGCAGTAATAAGAGTCTTTCGGTCCCCAGTTTCAAGCCCGGAGTACCTTCAAGCGCTACCAGGCCGGAGACGAGGTCGTAAGTCTTCTTGTTCGCCAGCCAAAGTGACGTATCGTGCCACCTCACCAGGTCCTTCCACTGAGAATCTCCTAAGTTGTTGGGCGGACTCCCCCCGTGGAATTCGACAAAGGTCTTCACCGGTGGGTGGCCAGAGGCGTCGGCCAGCCGGCTCCAATTCCCCAGGAGGCTCCTAATCACGGGCAAGTTGATAGCAGCATTTCGAAACAACCAGAGGGGCTGGTCGTTTCGGTAATTGGTGGCGGCGTAAACAACCTGTGCGGGACTGCGGTGGTACGGTGGAGCGCCCCACGCTAGGCACACCGAAGTACCGCGATCCCCGATATCGACCGCGTGGGGCTGGTCTGGAGAGTTTTGATTGAAGAACTTCCAAGAACCTGCGACCTTTATTCCTAGGAGTCCGTCCGAGTATCAGCTTGGCACGGTTTTGGTGCTGGGTTGAATTTCCGGCGGGAGATTTACTCGTTCGGCAAGGCAGGGCTCGGGCGGTCGAAGTCGGGCGGGATGGACAAACACCGCCTGGCAGCAGTTTCTCGCGCCCCGCAGAAGCCTCCGCGAACTCTTCGAACCGCATTTCCTTCTTGCTATCCATGGCAGAGGGTGTGCATCTTCAATATGTTGTGCGTCAGGCAAATCAACGCCCATTCGCCGCGCACCTTCTCCAACCCGCGCAAGAGAAACCCTCGCATCCCGCGCCCCTGTTTGATCTGACCAAACACCGGCTCGACGATCCCCTTGCGTTGGGCGTAAACCTTCGCTCCAGCCCGCGTCTGCAATTTGCGTTTCATCCGCTCCAGCCGCGTTGCTCCCCGCCGCAAGGGTCCGCGCTTCGCTGGCGGTGGCCGCTCCCCGTGCTTGTCTTTCTTCGTGGCGATGTAAGCCTCAATCTTGTTCTCCGGCGCGGCGGCCGATTCCAAAGATTGCAGATTCTGCTCCGAACAATAGCCGCTGTCGGCCAACACTTGTTGTGGCCGCTGCCCCGCCTGCTGCTCGACCGCTTCGAGCAGCGGCTGCAGTTGTTGTTTGTCGTTCGCCGCCTGCGTCACCGTCTGCCCCACGATCAACTGACAGACCCCCTCCACCGCCGCCTGCGCGTTGTAGGCCTGCAAGAACCCGTCGCCGCCTTTCATGATGCGCGATTCCGGATCGCTGAAGTTGTACTGATCCTTGTCGCGCGGCTTCGCTTTGCGGACGTCGTCGGCAATCTGCTGCTCGGTTTGCTTCATCCGCCCCCAACTCATGGCCTTGTACTTGGAGGCGTTGGCTTTCATCTTCGTGCCGTCCAGCGCCACCCGACCCAGCTTCATCGCCCCGGCTTCCAGCGCCAGCCGCAACACCTGCTCGAACAGCTGGTGCAGCGCTTCCAGGTGGATCTTGCGAAAGTCGGAAATCGTGCGGAAGTCGGGCTGATTGCCGGCCGCCAACACCCGAAAAGGCACGTCCTCGACCAGACGCTCGGCGATCTTGCGCGAGGAACGCACCCCCAGGCAGTAGCCGTAGAGCAGCAGCTTCACCATCAGCCGCGGATGGTAAGGCGGCTGGCCGCGCCACTCCTTTTCATAGACCTTCTCGATCGCCGACAAATCCAGTTGATCGACCACGTCGCTGACGAAGTAGACGAGGTGGCTTTCCGGCAGCCAATCGCGCAAACTAGGAGGCAGCAGCAGTTCTTGCTCGGGAAGGTAGGGGCGGTAAGTTTTTCCCATAAACCATTATCGCCCACTTGTGTTTTTTCTCAAAGAAGAAAATGACCAATACTCGGACAGGCTCCTAGACGGTAGGCGTCGTCCGGCTTGTCTCGGCCCAGTTCCGCCTTAACCATATCACGGCACTCGTGATCCGCTCGGATGGTCGTCTTTGAGCCAACGAGAAGAGTGAGCGCCGTGAAGACGCAAATACGGCTAAGCGAGGTTCCAGGCCAACTACGGCCTACGCAATACGCAAATCTCATAAAACACATCGCAACCTCCGCCCGAGATCGTTCCCGGTCCCGCCGATGCAATTATCCAACAATAAAGGTTGCTATTCACCAGGATTTCCATTTTGGCCCTGGCACGGTGACAGTATACACCTGCGCTGCCACGAATACCACATCTTTTTTCTCCAAACCCTGCAAATTACCTCCGCCGGCGGGGCCAGAGTTCGTCCGTCCGCTCACAGACGCTGCTGGAGTGGGCTGAACGGCGCTCCTACCGACACTGCTGCCCGCGAAAGCTTTTTGGATTTGAAGCCAAAAGCTGTTGGTTCTCGTCTGGGCAACGCTACCCGCTCGGCAGCGGCAGCGGCAGCGCCCAGATCCGACGCTGCAGGTCGCCGGAAGCCCCGGAAAGCCTAATAGGCGAAGTGCGTCAGCGGGTGAGCGGCAGTTGTATGGTACAGTCGCATGGATATGTCTGCTGAGCCTCTAAAAGACGAATGGATTCGGCAATTGATTCTTGGAAAAAGCTTTGCCGATATCGGCGGGTTGGGGGGCTCGGCAGTCAACGAGACGGTCACCATTGCCCTGGAGGCCGGGGCAAGCGAAGCTACGCTGATCGACGTGCTGCCGTTGGAGCACCCCTTTTGGGAGGACTTCGAGGAACGTTGCCGCGAGCGGCATCTTGAAAACTACCGGAAGCTGCAAGGGGACGTCAATCGCTTGGACCCCGATGAGACAGGCACGTTCGAGATGGTCCACTGCTCGGGCGTGCTCTACCACATGCCCGACCCGGTGAGCACCATCCTGCGGCTCCGTAGTGTGACGGAGCGGTATCTCATTCTGAGCAGCGCCGTCGTTCCCGATCGCATCGCAACTAGCGAGGGGGCAGAGCTGAACTTGCCATCGGGTGGCGCCCTGTTCGTGCCAGCGCTTGGCGGTGCTGTCGCCGAGATCCTGCGCCAGCACTGGAGCGCGTGCGGTGTGGAACTCCCGGATGTGGGTCAGGGCAGGGTTTACCCGTGGATACGGTTCGGGCAAGGTGACAAGGAATCACCAATGGGGAACATTGACTATAGTCCCTGGTGGTGGTTTTTCACTGAGAGGTCACTGGAGGGCATGCTCCAGACCGCCGGTTTCAAAATCCTTGACAAGCACGCTGCCTGGGGCTCGAGAGCCATGAGCTACCTCTGCGAACGTGATGCGCTCCCGTCGGGTCGCGGTAGCTGAGCCGGGGCGCAAAGAGTTCGGCTTCATCCACTCCCACTGGGTCAACCACTGGGCCTAGCCTCTGCGCCAAAGGATGAGAAGTGTAGTAGGGTGTTTGAGATGGTCGGCAGAGTTGGTGGATTTCTGATTGCGGTGGCTTTGGCGGGGTCGGCGGCAGGGCCGGCGCTGGCGGCTGATCTGTTCGAGGGGGTGCGGGGGAAGATTCGCGCGGGGCTGAGCGAACATGGCGTTCCCTCAATGTCGATTGCCGTCGCGCGGGATGGAAAAATCATCTGGGAGGAAGCGTTTGGCTTCGCCGACGTGGAACGGCGAGTCAAGGCCACGCCGCGTACGATGTACTCGCTGGCGTCGATTTCGAAACCCTTTACCGCGACGGGGTTGATGATCCTGGTCGAGCGCGGGCTGGTGGACCTGGACCGTCCGCTCAACGACTATCTGGGCAAAGCAAAGATTCAGGGCCTGGCGGGCGATGCCTCGGCGGCGACCCCGCGCCGGGTTGGGTCGCATACTTCGGGATTGCCGCTGCACTATCAGTTCTACATGGCGGATGAATCCTATCCGCTGCCGTCGATGGAAGAGGCGATTCGGCGCTATGGGATCTTGGTGGCCAAACCCGGAGAGCGCTACCAGTATTCCAACATCGGCTTCGGCATCTTGGGCTATGCGATCGGGCGCGTTTCGGGCAAGTCGTATGAGCAGTTCATGCGCGAGGAAGTGTTCGAGCCGCTGGGGCTCGAAGACACCGAAATACCTTCGGCCACTCCGGCGCGCCCTTGGGCCGTGCGCTATTGGGATGAGAATAGGGCGCTGCCATTCTATGATTTCGACCATCGCGGCGCCTCGGCTGTGTTTGCCTCCGCGCACGATTTGGCGCGCTTTGGAATGCTCCACGTCAAAACGCCGATGAGAGGGACCAGAAACGGATTCTCTCCAGCGAGTCGATCGATGAGATGCAGCGGGCGGTTACCGGGCCAGACGCCAGGCAGCAATACGGTCTCGGATGGATGCTCTATCCCGACCTGGGCGGGTTGCGGGTGGTTCACCATGGAGGATCGATGGGAGGCGTGCGGACGCAGCTCTCGCTGGTTCCCGAAAAAAAGACCGTGGTCGTGGTGCTGGCAAACAGACATTCGCAGTTCGTGGATGAGATCCGGGACGAAATCCTGTCGGTGATGTTTCCTGATTTCCGGAAGCGGCGGGCGGCGCAACGCCGGGAGAAGACAACGGCGGGAAGTTGCCAGGATATTGACGATGGCTCTGTTGCGGCGAAGTTTGCAGGCGAATGGGCAGGGCATGTGACGACCTACAAAGGCCGGCTTCCCATCAAGGTGGGCATAGGAAGCGAGGGCGGCGTTTCGGTCGAACTCAACGGCGGGGTGCGAACAAACGCTCGGAGCGTGAAGCTGTGCGGTGAGGAGCTTGCAGGGGTGTTCGATGGCGATATTGGCACCGCGGACACCAACCGCCGAAAATATGAACTGCGATTCTTGCTCCAGCATCAAGGCACGACCTTGATGGGCCCGCTCAGCGCCGTTTCGCTACCTCAGAGTGGGTCTCAGGGGGCTAAACTTGGCAATGCGCTTACATCGTGGCTAGAACTGGAAGCGGTCGATCGGTAGGGGGGGGCGCGGAGGCGGGCCGCGAAGCGGCATGGTGTAGCGAAAAAACGGCAGCGCACTGGAGTTGAATGTGGCTCAGGCGCTGGGGCCCGTGCGTGCTACCCTAGAGACGGCGCTGTTTACCTGTGAAAACTTTTCGGTATCTGGCACGTGTTGTGGGCAGGCGGGACCGCCGTTTGATGGAGATTGTGGGCCGCTGGTCACCTCCAGGATGGGCGCGCGTGTGGATATGCTCGGCGAGCCGCGCGGGTGACGGATGGTTGTGGGCGGCGCTGGCCATTCCGATCTTGTGGCTGGGGGATAGCCGCCGCTACGACGCGATCGCGGTGCTGGCCCTATCGTCGGCGTCCGGGATCTGCTGCTTCCTCGGGCTCAAGCGGCTGATCTCTCGGCCGCGTCCCTGTACGATTGCTCCGGTTGGCTGGTTGCAGCTAGAGCCACCGGACCGCTTTTCCTTCCCCTCGGGCCATTCGATCACCGCATTTGCGATCACGGTTCCGTTGTCGATGTTTTACCCCGCGTTCTGGACGGGCCTGATGTTCTGCGCGGTCAGCGTGGCGTTCTCGCGCATCGCGCTGGGGCTGCACTTCATGAGCGATGTGGTGATTGGCGCCTGCATGGGCGCGGGCATCGGCTACACCGCCTACACGCTGTTCGTCTAACCCGCATTTCTCACCACCTGACGACCGAAGCACGCGATAGGCCCGCCAAACCTTCGTTGCGCTTGCTCGCCGTGCTCAACGCAGGGTCAAGTACGCCTGCGCTCGTCAAGCGGCGCGCGCCTCGTACTGACGGGCCTCTCACGCACTTCGCCCCTCCACTTCATCGGGCCACGTGGTGAGAAAAGCGGGCTGAGGCCGGCCCGCGGCGGCTCTCAAGCAAGCACCTCTTGCAAGGCCCGGTCGAGTTGGGACAAGTCTTCCTCGTTGTTGAAGAAATGTGGCGAGATGCGAAGATGGCCCTTGCGCGCGGCGACGCAAACACGCCGCTTGTGCAGGCGGGCGGCCAGGGCGGAAGCGTCGTGATTGCGAAAGCGCGCGGCGATGATGGGTGAATCGTAGAAGGGATGGCGGTCCGAGAGCAGTTCGGCGCCCCTCGACCGCAAGACATCGCGTGTTTGGCGGGTGATATCGAGTACGCGGCTTTCGACGGCATCGGCGCCAAGCTGGAGCCACCATTCGAGGACAGCCCCGAGGGCGCAGAGCCCCACGAAATTCTGCATGCCGCCTTCATACTTCATGGCTTCTTCGGGCAGTTCGGGCGCGCCGTGATGCAGGTGGTCTACCTCGCGCCAGTCGCGATGGCTGCGCCAACTGTAGACGCTGGGCTCGAGCCATTCGCGCACCCGCGAGCTGACATAGGCGAATCCTGATCCGGTGGGAGAGCAGAGCCACTTGTAGGCATGTACGGCCATGATGCCGATGCCGGCCGCTTCCGCGTTGATCTTGAGAGCTCCAACGCTCTGCGTTCCATCCACGTAGAAGAGAATGCCCCGTGCACGGAGCGCTTGGCCGATGGTTTCGAGCGGCGGCCGCAGACCGGTCGAGTAATTCACCGTGCTCATGACGACCAGGCGGGTTTTCTCAGTCACGCAGGCCAGAAAGTCATCGATCGAAAACAAGCCGTCGCGGGCAGAGAAGGTGGTGAAGCTGACACCCCTTTCTTCGAGCGCGCTGCCGAAGTAGAGGTTGTTGGGGAATTCGCCGGCAAAAGTCAGAATGTGGTCGCCGGGCTTCCAGTCGATGCCGTGGAGCAGCCATGAGAGGGCAGTGCCGGCGTTGGGAATGAACACAATATCGGCGGCCCGCGCCGAGACGAGCTGGGCGGCAGCCTCGCGGTAGCGGTCGAGGTGGTCATACCAGCGAAGGAAATCGAAGCAAGCGTTCGTATCGCGATCGTGGAAGTGGCCGAGGGCGGCCTCGACCCCGCGCCGGGGCAGGGGACCGAAGCTGGCGGTGTTGAGATACGTCCATTGGTCGAGCATTGGAAACTCGCCGCGAATCTGTTGCCAATTGTTGCCCATCGTCCTAGCGTATCTAGTTGTACGCTTCGCGGCAGGGTCCGCGCCCGAGGGATGGGGGCGATCCGGGCTGGGAGGGGGGAGGGATTCCGGGAAGCCGTGAAAAAATGCTGGGACAGCCAGCCGCGCATCACCTAAGCCCTTGCGCATCAGAGAGCGTTTCGCCAGCGCTTGTGACAGTGCCGATTTCTTCATAGCTTCCGGCACGGCATCGCGGGCGGTGGCGAACTAGTGTAGACTTCAGGCAGTCAAGTGAGGGCGTGTATCCAAGCGCGGGTTCGCCGCGAGGAGAATATATTCTTGGCGGAATGCTTCGACTTGCCAGTTTTGGTTCGCGGCGCATCGGTGGATGAAGCCGTTGGCAGACTGCAGGCGGAAATCCGCGCCTACCTCGAAACAAATGATCCGGCCTGGCTGGGACAGGGTTCCGAGCCTCAAGTGCTGGTGACGCTGTTGATGGCGCCGGATGCGCTTTGGCGATGATCGGCCGCGAGCGCTTTGGCGATGATCGCCCAGGAGATGAGTTGTCCGTGATGCAAATGATGAGATATGTGGTCCTGTTGCTGGTGTGTCTGGGGAGCGCGAGTGCTCAGAAACCCTATGAGTTGTTGCTCAAGGGCGGTCATCTGATCGACCCGAAAAATGATGTCAGCGCGGTGCGCGACGTCGCGATCTCGAAGGGCAAGGTCGTGGCGGTGGGAGAGAATCTTGCGGCGGAGAAAGCAGAGAAGGTAGTGGATGTGAGCGGGCTCTATGTCATGCCCGGTCTCGTCGATATTCACGTGCACGTCTACGCCGGAACGGGACTCGCCGGGGTGCTGACGGGCGACCAGAGCGTCTATCCCGACGGATTTTCGTTCCGTTCCGGCGTGACCACGGTGGTGGATGTGGGCAGTTCGGGGCGGAGAAACTTCGAGGACTTCCAACAGCGCGTGATCGAGCGTGCCAAGACTCGTGTGCTCGCGATGCTCAATATTGTGGGCGGAGGCATGGGTGGCTCCGAGGTGGAGCAGAACGTCGATGATATGGAGCCGGAAGCGACCGCGAGGATGGCGAAGAAGCATCGTAAGATTATCGTCGGGATCAAAACCGCCCACTTCAGCGGACCGGAGTGGGTGGCGGTGGATCGCGCGGTCGAGGCCGGGAAGCTGGCGAAGATTCCGGTGATGGTCGATTTCGGGACCTTTCGGCCCGAGCGGCCGTTTGAAGATCTGGTGCTCAAGCATCTGCGTTCGGGCGACATGTATACGCACACGTTTCTGGGACGGGTCCCGATCCTCGATGACGAAGGAAAGGTGCGGCCTTACCTGTTCGAGGCGCAAAAGCGCGGCGTGAAGTTCGATGCCGGCCATGGTGGAGGAAGCTTCTGGTGGCGTCAGGCCGTACCGGCGGTACGACAAGGCTTTATTCCGGACTCGATCTCGACCGACCTCCACACCGGCAGCATGAACGCCGGCATGAAGGATATGTCGAATGTGATGTCGAAGTTCTTGAGCCTCGGGGTACCGCTGGAGCAAGTCGTGCGAATGTCGACCTGGAATCCGTCGCGGCAGATTCTGCGTCCCGACCTGGGTCACCTTACCGTGGGCGCGGAGGCCGACATCGCGGTGATGCGCCTCGATACGGGAACATTCGGTTTTCTCGATGTTCGCAGGGCGCGCTTTGAAGGAACAAAGTTTCTTACAGCGGAGTTGACTCTTCGCCGGGGGCGGGTGATGTGGGATCTCAACGGCCGGGCCGGCACGCCGTGGAAGGAGTAACCGGGCGGAAAGAGTAACCCGCTGGCGTGAAGTGACGGCGAACCGGCGACCGGCGTTTGCTTGTTTGGGGGCCGCTTAGCCGGACACGATTTCCTGCAATTCGGGGAAATCGTCGGGCTGGTAGGGCCGGCCGGGCATGCCTTGTTCGACACGAGCGAGAACCGTGCGGCAGCGGGCGTGAGTCGCCGCGGCTTCCCGCAGATGTACTCCCCACCAGAGCAGGCCTTTCGAGGATTGCACGATGAGCGAGAGAATGAAGGCGAGGCAGACCAAGTCGGGGTGGGGTGTCTGGTTTTCGGCGAGTGTGCCGTCGACCGTGTCGAGGGCATGTTGGTATTTCCGCTGCATCATCTGGACGCGGATCAAATGCCGCCGGGCGGACTCCATCTCGGCCGGGAGCGCTCGGTAAGCCGCTTCGGCCTCGGCCCAGCGTTCTTGGCGCTCGAAACAGCGCGCCAGCGTGAGGGGGGCCAGTGACGTGGCCACGTCACTGGTGACGACATATTCACGGTGACGAGGGTCCCATAGGGCCTCGGGATGCATGGCGATTCTGAGTTCGCGTTCGGCCGCCGCGAAATCGCCCTTGGCCAGATGAGCGGCCCCGAGAAAGGCGTGCAAGAAGGGGGCTTCACCGAAATCCCGAAGAATTCTCTGGGCGACTTGCGCGGCCTCCCCGGTACGTCCAGCGTTGAGCAGCGCCACGGTGTATTGCAACCGTCCGGACGGTATCCACGGCATGGATTGCTTGAGTTCCGCCTGGTGGGATTCGGCAAATTGCGCGAAGTCTTCGAGCCGCCGCAGCTTCTCGGCCCCTTCGGCGCCCAGCGCCCAGTAGTGCAAATAGGCGCTGCGCAGCATCACCGAGCCGCTCTGCTGGGTTTCGGCGAGCCCGAGTTCCAGCAGCCTCATGTTGCGACTGATCTTGTCCTTTTTCGCCATGAGGGCGGGATCGTAACCGTAGTGCAGCACCCGCGTGTCGAGAATCCCGCCAACCGAGGAAGGCAGATTCTGCACAAGCTGCTCGTGAATGCGTCCCATATAGCAGGTGCCGGGCACGTTGCGGAACAAACGAATCAGCCGTACTTCGCTGCCGGTCAGACCGCCGGGCAGGAGGTTCAACACACGCAGGTAATACAGGTCGCGGCCCGGCTCTGAGATCGCGGGCCGAATGAGGCCTGTTGTCTCGGGATCGAGTTGCTCGTCGGCGTCGAGCGTGAGCACCCATTGACCGCGGCAGTGCAGCAGCCCATGGTTGCGAGCCGCGGAGAAGTCATCTCGCCACGGAAATTCGCAGATTCGGGCGCCGAACGTTTTGGCGATCGGTATCGTTTCGTCGGTCGAACCCGTGTCCACTACAACGATTTCATCCACCACGCCGGAAACCGAGCGAAGACAGCGGGCAATGCAGCCGGCCTCATCGCGCACGATGGTGTTGAGGCTCAGGAGCGGCTGGGGGTGGCGCGGCGGCCGCGGCGCGGCGTTTCTTCTTTCGCGGTTTCATGACGACCTTGGGCGTGAGAGCGACACACGCCCCCTTCAGGTCAATGATCGACGGGCGCCGCTGAAATCATCAGTGAATTTCGCTGGCCGTGAACGGGTTCCGTGCCGCTAGCGGCCCGCGCCAGAAGTCGCGCAGGGCAGAAGCGCTTGGCAGCAGCCCCCGGTGCAGCCTGATCGGCGGCCCTAATCGGCAGCTCTGGGCGGGGGCTAATCTGGGCCAGGAGTTCCGGCAAGCGAAAGGCGCGGGATCTTGCCGGTGCGATGGAGCAGCACCCACCAGAGGGTCGAGCCGGCGCCGAGCGAGACAAAGGTAACGCCGCCGAAAAGGGCGAAGGTTATCCAAGCGTCCGCCGGACCGAATTGGTTCGCCGACAAGAAGGCGAATCCCCCGCCGATCAGCAGGCTCTCGAAGAGCACGCCCAGAAAGATCGTCCCTTTCGCGGACCACTTCGACGACCACAGCAAGATGGAAAGGGCGAGCATCCCGGCGAAGACAAACAGCAGCATGACCGGGAGAACGGTCATGAGCAGAATGGCCGCGGCACGTATCGGCGCATCATCGCTACCGCCGCCGGGAAGAAGCCCGGCTCCTTCGAAGAAAACCGATAGCGTGCCGGCGACCGGGAGGGCAAGCGTAGCAGCCGCGCCGCAGGCCGAGGCGAGAACAAAGTTCGGTTTCCCCTGGCCGAGGCGGCCGCGGTACAGATGGACGAAAGTCTTCAGCATGCGATTCTCCGGCTCCCGCCGGCGGGTTCGGGCGGCGGGGTCCGCCAACAAGACATATCAGTGTAGTGGATGACCGGTTTCTAGCGGGGCAAGCAGGTGGTGGAAACTACACGTTGGCCGCTCCACCGCCGATTTATCTTGTTGGAGAGGACCGGGATGGAACGGAGCGGGAAATCGATGGCGGAGAACGGCAAAATATCTGACGAAATGGATCTGCGCGCGTTCTACGAAAAGCATCCTTATCCACCCTTTGATCCTGGGCTGGATTTGCATGCCAGTGGCAGGCGCAAGACGGTGGGCCATCCTAAGGATTGGTTTCACATGTACTTTCCGCGGCAGCCGTGGCGGGAAGACATCGACATCTTGATCGCCGGCTGCGGAACGACGCAGACAGGAACGCTGGCGGTGGGAAGCCGCCGAGCGCGCATTACCGCGATTGACATCAGCCGGGCGGCGCTTGAGAGTACGGCAAAGATCAAGGAACAGTACTCTCTCAAGAATGTCGAGATCCGCGAGTTGCCGGTCGAAAAAGTGGCCGATCTCGGCAAGCAATTCGATCTGATCTATTGCACGGGCGTGCTGCATCACTTGGCCGACCCGCTGGAGGGCCTGCGAGCGCTTCGCTCGGTCCTGCGATTGGACGGGTCGATGAATCTAATGCTCTACGCGCGCTACGGCCGCCTGGGACTGACGATGATGCAGGAGTTGCTGCGCCGCGCCGGCGCCAGCGCCGACAGGGACGGCATCGCCAAGACGCGGCAATGGATCACCACGCTGGGACCGGAGCATCCGTTTCGCGAGGCGGCGGCGGACGTTCTGGATGTCGGGGAGGACGCGGGCCTGGCCGATTTGTTGCTGAACCCCAGAGAACGCTCCTACTCGGTGCCCGAGGTGATCGGTTTTCTCAAGGAGGGCGGAATGCGCCTGCAGCGTTTCATGTATCAGTCTCGCTACAAGCCGCGCTGCAGCGGTCTGCGCGACACGCCGTTGTTGTCGAAGATCGAGGCTCTGGCCACCGAGGATCAGTACGCTGTAGGGGAGCTGTTTCGCTCTTCGATCCGCAAACATCAGTTCGTTGCTTGCCGCGACGAGCGGCCTGAGTCCTCGACCACGGTGGAATTTGCCGGGACGCGATGGCTGGACTACGTGCCGGTGCCGACGCCGGGCATTCGGGTCAAAGAAAACAGGGAAGGGAACTCGGTGGTGGGGGCGGATCTCTCTTGGCCGACCTATGAGAGCCGCGATATACAGATTCACCTCGACGAGCACGGCTACCAGATGTACAAGCAGGTTGACGGGGCTCGCAGTATACGCAAGATCATCAACGATACAGCCGCGGATGATGCCCGGCGTCAGCGAGAACGTGCTCGCAGCCTATTCGAGGGCTTGTGGGATTTCGATTTCATGATGTACAAGACGGTGGAGAGAGCCGGGCCGGTGGCGGTGCCGGGGCCGCGCCGTGATACTTCGACCCCGGAAGCCTCGACCTCTGATGCTTCAAGCCGTGACGCTTCGAGCCCTGAGAGGTCGAAACAATGAACCCGGTCACCGAAAGCATGACGGCTGGCGAGAGCGGAACCGCTGTCGCGGAAGACCAGGTTCCCAGTCGCGGCCTGGGCGCTTGGCAAGCCCTGTACTTGCCGGAGCGTGCCGGCGACACCGAACTGACGGTCCTCGCTGACGGTGCGTCGGTTGATCGCGCGATGGTCCTGGCTCGGACTTGCGAAAACGCCCGACTCTTCCTCTCGGCGACCGATGCCGATCAGAAGGCCCGCGTCGAAGCGTTGGTTCAGCAAGAGGGTCTTGGGAACTTTGAGGCGCTGGCCGAGCCGCTCGGGGAGCTGGGGCGCAACGGCCGGCGCTATGATCTCGTGCTAGCGCGCGGCGAGTTCGAGGAGGCATCCGCCGCTGCCCGCTATCTCGATGATTTGCGGAGCGTGATGAAGAGCGATGGCGCTCTCCATCTGAGCCTTCCGGGCCGCTATGGCCGTTGCGGTATCGAGATGCTACAGCGCCTGGCCGGCTTGATCGGAATGGAGAGCGAGGCCGAGGTGCGTGAACTGCTCATAGCAGTCGCCAGGAACGCCGCCTCGAACGAAGCCGAGCGGGAGGAGATCGAGCGCTGGAGCGAGAATCGTCAATTGATGGGAGAACTGCGGCGTCCTCCGGTCGTATCGTTCACGGTTGGCGAGGCATTGAGCTTGCTCGAAGATAACAGTCTGTACCCGCAGCGCCTCTTTCCGCAAGCCCACTACCTGGCGCGGGTGAGCCTGCTGATGGCCACGCCCGAACTGGTCAATGACGTGGAAGCACTGCCCGCCGCCGAACAATATGCCCTCATGGAGCTGTATCGAGGCGACATCGCCAGCCATGAGCTGATCGTTTGCGCGAGTGAGTCTGTCAGAGCAAGGCGAGAGATTTGTTTCGAGGGCCAGGACTGGCTGGGTTATGTGCCCGTTCGCAATCCGGAAGTGGAAGTCGTGGCCGATGAGGGGCGGGAAGACTACTGCGAGGCGCGCCTGCGATGGGCGCGGCATAGCTATCCGGAAATTACCGCGCTTCTGAGCGCTACTCAGATCGTGCTGCTCAATTGCCTCGACGATCAGCGGGACCTGAGGCAGGTCATGGAACAGGCCGGGCTGGGCGAAGACGAAGAGGCCGTAAGCTACGTGAAGAACTTCTTTGCATCGCTCTGGCGCATGGACTATGTGTGGTTTGAGACACCGACCGCGCGCGATGTTGAGGCGCCGGATCAGCTTTCCAGCTCATGATTCCTCGGCGAACGCGCTTTCCACGACGGCTGATCCAACCGCATCGCCGAAAGCATTGACCGCCGTGCGAAAGCGGTCAAGGAACCAATCCACCGAGAGGATCAGTCCAATGTACTCGGTCGGCAACCCCACGGCGTTGAGGACGATCAGCATGGTGACCAGCCCGGCCTCGGGAATGCCTGCCGCGCCGATGGCGGCGAGGGTCGCCGTCATCGCGATGATGATCTGCTGCATGATGCTAAGATCCACGCCGATCGCCTGCGCGATGAAGATGGCGGCGGCGGCTTCATAAAGAGCCGTCCCGTCCATGTTGATCGTCGCTCCGAGCGGCAAGACCAGTTCGACCGAGCGCTTCGAGACGCCCGCCTTCTTGACGGCGCACTCCATCGTCACCGGCAGGGTGGCCGAAGAGCTGGCCGTGGAAAAGGCGGTCAGGAGGGCTTGCGACATCTGATACATGAAACGGTAAGGGTTTCTTTTCGTAACGACCCAAAGCACCAGCGGCAGGGTCAGCATGGCGTGAATGCCCAGCCCGGTGAGCACGGTCACGACGTACCAGCCGGTTTGGCCGAGCATGTCAAGGAAGCGCCCATCGGCTTGCGCCTCGCCAAATCGCGCCGTCACCAGACAAAAGATGCCCAGCGGAGCTGTTTTCATCAGCAGCAGGACGAACGACATCAATCCGTCGTTGACTTGCACGATCATCGTCGTGATGGCCTCGACGCGCTTGCCCATGGTGGTGAGCATGGCCGCGAAAATGATGCTGAATAGGATCAGAGGAAGCAGGTTGGTCTCGGCGGCCGCGGCGATCAGATTGTCGGTGAATAGCATCAACAACAGGTTGTGCAATATGGTGCCAATGGTCGCCGCCTCGCCCGCGGCGGGAATCGCGGCAGCGCTGGATCTGGCCACTGCCTCGAGCGCTTGCGCGTCGAAGGCCCCCACGCCGGGGCGAATCAGGTTCACGACAGCGAGTCCGGTAATCACCGCCACGACGGTTGTGACGAAGTAGTAGAGAACGGTTCGGCCGCCGGGCCGTCCCAGCCGGCGAACATCCCCCAGGCCGATGATGCCGCTCATGACGCTGGCCATCACCAGGGGAACCACCATCATCTTGAGCAGCCGCAGAAAGATCTCGCCGCCCACATGGAATTTGACCGCGAGATGGGGAAACAACAGCGCCATGAAGATGGCGGCGACGATGCCCGCGCAAATGTAGAGCGTCAGGTGACTCTGATCTTGCTTGGTCGCAGTTTCCCGTGGCATGAGCGGTGGCAGAAGAGAGGCGGCGCCTTGCGGACCGAAAGGCCGCAATCCGAAGCGTCTCGGAAGCGTTCCCTATGATTCTCAGCCGGGCCGGATCTTGCGGCTGCGCTCGTCATAGATCATCCGCCGGCCGCGCATCAGGCTTTCATCGGCCATGATTACGGCGACTGAATGCGAGTAGCCCGCGTCGATCGGAGCGTTGGGTTGGGTGCGCGACCGGAGGCATTCGAGCCAGTTGAGCATGTGGGGCGTGCTCTCGGCCGTTGGGATCGTCGTGCCGGCAGGAATGCGATCGTCCTCTTGCGACTTTTCGCCGCTAATCAGAAACGGATTCGACCAGCGGGACGCGTCCATCACGCCGCGGGTGCCGAAAAACTTGAGGTAGCTGTTGTCGGCGATCCCGTACATGGTGCAATAACGAACGAGAAATCCCTTGTCGGGATACTCCAACACGGTTTCGACCGAGTCGGGGGCGGTGCGCGCATCCTTCCAGCGGTAGGTTCCGCCCATGGTCATCACCCGCTGGGGAGGTTTGCAGCCGGTGATGTAGTGCACCAAGTCAATGAAATGCACCATCAAATTACTGTGCGGCCCGCGGGAGAATTCGCGATACCCGAACCAGGCCGCGTACTGATCGGCGTTCCAGGGCCGGTACTTGCGGTGCATCAAAAAGGCACGCCAGTCGGTATCGGACTCGGCGATGGTTCGCTCCCCGTAGCGGTGCCAGTAGGGCTTGTAACCATTGCGGGACTGCTCGATCTTAAAGATGTCGCCGAGGCCCCCGGATTGAATGAAGTCGCGGCCGGCCTTGGAGGAGTCGAAACTGCGGACCTGCGTTCCCATCTGCACGACGTGGCTGGATTTTTTCACCGTGTCGACGGCCTTGCGCAACTCTTTCATGCTCATGGCGAGAGGCTTTTCGACATAAACGTCCTTGCCGGCGCGGATGGCTTCGATCAACTGCGTACAGTGCTGGTGATCGGGCGTGCCGATGACCACGGCGTCAATATCCGGGTTGTCGAGAACGTCTTGGTAGCGGGTGACCTGAGCCGGAGCGGGAGCCGAGGAATCGCTGACATCCGAGGCGGCTTTTTCGCGCTGCTGGCGCCAGATATCGCACACGGCACGGACTTCCACATTGCTTTGCTGCTGAAACTTGAGAACTTCACGCAGCAGATTGCGGCGCCCGCAGCCGATCACGCCGATGCCGATACGGTCGTTCGCGCCGATCACGCGAGCGGGCCGCAGAACCTTCGCGGTGGAAAGAGCCAGAGAAGTGGTGACGAATCCTCGTCGGGTCATGGCGGAACCTCCTTGCGGCGACTGCTGTCGTGCCAGATCCAGTCGTTGCCAATGGTAGCACCTGGAGCGGAGCAGCAAGGCCATGCCAGGCGGCGGAGCGGAGTTAAACGGCGACCGGCCGGGGCGTATCGACGAAGGTCAGCCAGCCATGCCGATCCTCGGCCTCGCCGGTGACGATGGAGAGGAATTCCGCCTGCAAGCGGGCAGTGATGGGTCCGCGTTTGCCGTCGCCGACTTTGATCTTGTCGACCGAGCGGATGGGCGTGATCTCGGCCGCGGTTCCAGTAAAGAAAACCTCGTCGGCGATGTAGAGCCACTCACGCGGCAGCACCTGCTCGGTGACTTGGTAGCCAAGATCGGCGGCCAGTTGGATGACCGTGTCGCGGGTGATGCCCGGCAGCACGGAGTTGCCCGGCGGCGGGGTATAGAGTTTGCCGTCGCGAACGAGGAAGATGTTCTCGCCGCTGCCTTCGGAAACGTATCCGGCCGCGTCGAGCGCGATGGCCTCGCTGTAGCCGTTGACGACCGCCTCCATCTTCATCAACTGGGAGTTCATGTAGTTGGCGGCGCATTTCGCGAGGGTCGGCAAGGTATTGGGCGCCAGCCGCGTCCAGGTCGAAATACACACGTCGACACCTTGTTCGAGAGCCTCGGCGCCAAGATACTTACCCCATTCCCAGCATGCGATGTAGACTTCGATGGGATTTTCGAGCGCCAGAACACCGACCTCGCCGTATCCGCGAAAGGCAATCGGACGGAGATAGCAGGCCTCGAGACGATTGGCGCGCACCAATTCTCGCATAGCCTCCACGGTCTGGTCCCGCGAGAATCCCAGGTCGTCCATGCGATAAATCTTCGCTGAATCGAAGAGCCGCCGGGTGTGTTCGCGCACACGAAAGATGGCCGGGCCGGCCTTGGTCTGATAGCAGCGTATGCCCTCGAACACGCTGGTGCCATAATGGAGCGCGTGCGTGAGAATGTGGATCTTGGCATCGTCCCAGTTGATCAATGTGCCGTTGTGCCAGATCTTTTCCGTCGGTTGTATCATCGGATCGTCCCCGAAAAACCCCTTGTACGATTATTTACCATTATGGCACCCCATGCGGCCAGGAAGCTCGACGGTGCATTACATGGGGTACAAAATCAGGCCCGAACGTGTCGCCGGTCGGCGCCGAATTGGTGTAAGTTTGACTACAGAGGCAGGGGTCCAACACAGCGACCCAGGAGAGTAATCAACGTGCGGACTTTCATTCATCGAAGCATCGCCGCCGCCATCGCGGTTTGCCTGCTGCAAGCCGGGCCGGCGCTTGCGCAAAAGAGGATCAGGCCGGGCTTTAATCTCTTTTCGCCCGCTCAGGACATCCAGCTCGGCAAGGAGGCCTCGGCGGAAATCGAGAAACAGGTCAGCGTTGCGAAGGATAAGAAGCTCACCGCCTATGTGGCCAAGATCGGCCAGCGTCTGGCCGCTGTGGCTCAAGGCGAGAAGTATCCGTATTCGTTCAAGGTTGTGGCCGATCCAAGCATCAACGCCTTCGCGCTGCCCGGCGGTCCGATCTATGTCCACACCGGACTGATCACCGCCGCCGATAACGAGGCGCAGTTGGCCGGAGTGCTGGCGCACGAAGAGGCGCATGTCGCCCTGCGGCACTCCACCAACCGCGCGACCAAGGCGCAGATTTTTCAAATTCCGCTCGTGCTGGCAGGAGGCATGCTTGAGAAGAAGGGAGGTATCCTGGGCGCGCTCAGCCAGATTGGAATCGGCTTCGGCGTGAATTCGATCTTCATGAAGTATTCCCGGAACGCCGAAAAACAGGCCGACATCGTCGGGGCGCGCATGATGGCCGAGGTCGGTTACGACCCGGTCGAGATGGCCGCGTTTTTCCAGAAGCTCGAAGAGACTGGAGGCGCGCGCGGGCCGCAATTTTTCTCGGATCACCCAAATCCTGGCAATCGCGTGCGCTACATCAGCGAAGAGGTCGAATTGCTGCCGAAACGCTCCTACACCAAGGGCTCGGCCGGCCTGTTCCAGGCCATGAAGGCTCGGGCGGCGAAGATCAAAGGGCCGCCCAAGAAGAAGGCGGATGCGGAATCACTCTCCGGAGCAGGGAAGACCGCTTCCGGGCCCGCCGGCGCTGGGGCCACAGCCGCTTCCGGGCGGGTTCGCTTCCGAGGCAGCGGCTACGAGTTTGTTCATCCGGCCGACTGGAGGGCCTACGCAACCGATGGCGGCGCGACCGTCACGGTGATTCCAGCAAACGGGCTGGTGACGGCGACGCATGGCTCGCCGACGGTGGCCCGCGGCGCGATGGCTGGATACTTTCCGGCGTCGGGGCGAAGCCTTGGCCAGAAGACGAACGAGCTTCTTGCCGACTTGCGGCGAAGCAGTCCCGAACTGGCCGCGGTTCCAGGGCAGCGGCGCGGGGTCCGTTTCGGGGCGCTGGACGGCGAAAGCCTGCTGCTGAGGGGCCGGTCGCCACTTGGGAATCAGAGCGAGGCGGCGTGGCTGGTGGTCAACGAACAGCGGAAGGGATTGTTCTACATGCTCTTTGTCGCCCCGGAAAACGAGTACGAGGCTCTGCGGGTTGATTTTCAGAACATGGTGCAGTCCGCGGTCTTTGACTAGACGGCCGCTGAAAGGCCCGGAACCTTTTTAGCCCCGGCTTCCAACTCGGGCCCGCGGATACCAGACGATCTCGTGCGGGCTAGAATAGGGGCTTGCCGCCTTCCATTCGAGCCATCTTTCTTGACTTCGATGGCACACTCGTCGATAGTGAACCCCTGCATCACGAGTGCTGGGTGCAGGCCATCCGGCCCTACGGCGGCGATATCGGCTGGGAGGACTATGCCAGCCGGATGATCGGCATTACCGACAGCAGCGCGGCCCGGATTCTGCTGAGCGAAGCTGGAGTTTCGCCCACCAGCGAGCTGATCGAGCAGGCCTGCAAGGTGAAGAAGAGCGCTTATGTAGCACGGGTCGTCGCCGAGGTCGGGATCGACAAGGACACCATATCTTGGATCACTAGCCGTCCAGAAGATCTATATTTAGGCGTGGTCTCCTCAAGTCATGGATTTGAAGTAGTTCCTGTACTGAGCAAGGCTAATATTTTAGATACATTGGATTTACTGATTTGCGCAGAGCATGTCCAGCGACGTAAGCCCGACCCGGAACCGTATCTACTGGCCGTCGAGCGCCTGAATCAGAACCTGCGGCATGCCGCGGCGGCGCGGCAGGTCTCAGCAGCCGGACACGCTCCTGTGGCCGGGCAAGCCCCCCTAGGCGGAGAAACACGGATCGATCCCTCGGAATGTCTGGTGGTCGAGGACTCAGACGCCGGCGTCGCGGCGGCGACGGCCGCCGGTCTGCGTGTTGAGCGTGTCGCAGGGCCATCGGAGTTGCTTGCCGTCCTAGAGAGGACGCGGCAGGAATCGGGCTGAGCGGGCTCAGCGGGGTAAACCAGTTGCGGCGTCAGCTTGTTACGGGGAGATCTTGCCGGACAGAATCTTCCAGAACGGGATTGTCAGAACGGGGTTGGGAGAGACAGATGAGGTCGTATAATGTATATTATGTTAAGTTATATATCTGGCTAGCTCAGGCCGAAGGGTCGCGTCCAGGCCAGACCTCCCTATTGCCTCACGCCATCATCCTGGGTCCGCAACCGCCTCAGCAACGACAAGAAAACTAGAAATAGATACGTCCAGAGGTAACTCCCAGCAGCAACGAAACCACAAGCCAACCATGTCCACACAGGAGAAGACGGAGGAGACAGATTTAGCGCCTTAAGCAGAATCAACTCTGGCAGGTTCGTCATCATGAGCAAATATGCAAGTATTTGCATCTGGGAATCGCCCGGCGCAAGATGCCACAGACCGATGAACGCGACTCGCGTGCCCGCGACAACAGTACCCCAGAGAGCGACTTTGCGTGCCAGTTGCGAGAGACCCTTCAATTTTCACTCCTCGGACCTTCCCCGCTTCTCAACGCTCCTCGTTCCGCCTGAGATACAGAACGCGTCCCAGGCGTCGATCGGATTGTCTAGCTGCCAGTCCCCTTTTGGGTTGTTTATCGCGGCGCGTTTGGCCGCGGTTTGTCTAGCATAGGTCAAGACCTCCACAAGACGCCCGGCCACGATGCGCTCTTGGCCCGGCTCCATCATCCAGGTGACGATCGTGACGCCCAGGGGCGTTCGCAGCGGGACTACGCTGGGCTCGCCTGCCCGCAGGTCCCTGAAGCAATCGTCCCAGCTATAGCGCCAATCCTTCTCGGGCCAGCGCACCCACAGTCTCGGGACGTGGTGGGTGACCCAGCGCGGAACGTAGCCTGTCTCGACGCCCGGAAGCTCGCCGAGCGCACTCTTGACGTGATCGATCTGGTCCTTCCAGCGGTTCCATTCCTTGTCATGATCGAGAGCGACATAGCGTTCGACAGCCGCCAACATGCCGATCAGGGTTTCTTTCGAGATTTTCAGATCGCGGCCAATGCCGCTATAGGGGCTCTGGAAGCGATGGGCCATCTCGATGAGGTCCTTGCGGCCCAGCAGAAGCCCGGCGTTCTGCGGTCCGCGGAGTCCCTTGCCGCCGCTGAAGGCCACCAGGTCGACGCCCATGCCGGTGTATTTCGAAAGATTCTCGCTCGGAGGCAACTCGGCGGCAGCGTCCACGAGCAGAGGAAGGCGGGCTTTCTTGGCAATGGCGACGCACTGCTCCAGCGAGACCTTGCCGCCGGGAGCATCCAGGCGATCGCGGTGCGTGCCGAAATGCTTTTCCGCGACCAAATAATAAAGCATCGCGGTCTTGCCGGTAATCGCCCGCTCCATCTCGTCTTGGTATTCGACGGTCACCATGCGCGCTCCGGCGGCTTCGCACTGACGAACCCAACCGGTGTGATGGAGATTCTGGCAGATGACCTCGTTCTTCATGCCGCCGGCGAACGGGAGACGTTTTCGCTTATCGGGATCGTCGCCGGCAATGGCGACACAAGTCGCGACAAAGATCGCTCCGGCGGCGCCGGTGGTGACCAGCGCCGCTTCGTTGCCGGTGAGCTTCGCGATGCGCTCACCCACAGCTCGCGAGAGGTCGCGAATCGGCACATAGTGGCGGCCGGCGTCGAGCATGGCTTCGACGACTTCTGGAGGCATCAGAGAACCGCCGAGATGGGTGTAGGTGCCCGCGGCGTTGATAATGGGGCGCAGGCCCAGCCGGCGATAGACCTGGCTGGAGTCATTACCCGCCCGGGCCGCCGGCGCGGCGGCTAGGCGGTTGGCAGTCGGCGGAACGCCGAGCAATCCTAACCATCCGCTGCCCTGCAGGAAGCGTCTCCGGTTCCATCTAAGCAGGTTCCTCATCTTGTGATCCCCCTCGCAGCGTGAAAACCCGGCCCATGCCGCACACCGAAATTTGCATGATTCCACCCCCGTTGTCAAACGCTCTGGGGCGGGCGACACTCTCACCTCACGGTTCGAAGTGCGGGTTGTGAGGCCAGCCGGTCTTATCGCGTCAACCCATCTCCCGGTGACCGGTTGGGTCACGGAATGAAGATATCTACAATGGCCGATGTCGAACGATCAAAGACAACGCCGCGGCCTTCGAGGAAGCCGCGGCGCAGATGACTGGGAAGCGGGCTGAGGCGGCTTTCGAGATCGGGCGGAAATGAGGTGACTCGCTTCTCAAGTCCCGGAGGAAGACGGCCGTTACGACGAAGATGTTTCTCCAGGCCTGGGGGCAGCGCACCGCCGCGCTTGGACAGACCCGGGGGCAGTCCCCCGCCCTTGTAGCCACCAACATAGCGGCGGATGAGATCGCGATCCTTACCGAGCCTGACATGGAGGTCAATGCCGATATTGGACGAACGGTGCCGGGATTCCTGTCGGGCGTAGTCCGTCGACCGGCCCTTGCCTTTGTCTTTCCCGTGGGCGGCGGCCGCTGACCGGCCTTTGCCTTTGCCTTGGGCGGCGGCCGGTGACGGCCAAAATGCTAGCAACAAGGCTAGCGCCAGAATGAGTCGAAGCATCGCTTGCTCCCTGTCTTTCTATCATCGGGCCGCAGGCACGATTGGATCAATAGGGTTTTCGGCCGAGGGAGGGCTCGCGACTGCCTAAGGGTCGGCGGCGAGGGGAACGATTTCGTCTCGGAGACCCCGAGCTAGGCCCGCATTTCTGACCACCGGACGACCGAAGCACCGATAGGATCGCCAAAATAGAAATCCTGACCAAGACATTTCGGCGTATCATGCACTCAATGGATCGCGGTATGATGGCGCGATCAAGGGTTGGCGGTGTCCGTTGAAATGCTGAACTTCTACAAGAAGTATCTTCTTCCCGGTTTCGTGTTCCAGTCGATTGTGATCGGCGGCGGTTATGGGACCGGCCGCGAGTTGGTCGAGTTCTTTCTGAGGGAGAGCCCGGCGGGCGGCTACTTGGGCATGCTGGTCGCCACGGTGGTATGGGGCGTGATCCTGGCGCTAGGTTTTGAGCTGGCGCGGCTAGGCAGATACTACGACTACCGGAGGTTTCTGAATGCGCTGCTGGGCCGCGGCTGGATGGCGTTCGAGGTGCTCTACGTGCTGTCGGTGATTCTGACGACGGCGGTGGTCGGGTCGGCGTCGGGAGAACTGCTGAATGAAACCATCGGCTGGCCTCGTATCGTGGGTACTCTCCTCCTGATATCGCTCGTTGGTCTGTTTGCTTACTCGGGCAGCAGTCTCATTGAGAAGTTCTTTTCCGTGTGGTCGTTGGGACTCTACGTTGTCTACTTCATCGTGATTGTGCTCGTTGTCAAGGAGTCGAGCGACGCGATCTTCAGCAACATGACTCTCTGGAAAGAGGATTCGGGGTGGCTGCTGGGCGGTTTGAAGTACGGCGCGTACAACCTGGCCGCGCTGCCGGCGATGCTGTTCTCGCTGCGGCATCTCGAACATCGGCGTGAGGCGCTTGGTGCGGGAATGTTGGCGGCCGTGATCGCAATGTTCCCAGGCATGCTGATCTACACGGCGTTTCTAGCCAACTATCCGGCAATTATGGAAGAAGCGATTCCGGCCAATTTCGTTCTCAGCGGCCTGGGGATGCCTGGGTTCCAGACGTTCTTCCAAATCATTCTCTTCGGCACGTTCATCGAGACGGGAACGGGCATGATCCACGGATTCAACGAGCGGATCGCGGGCACGATGAAAGAGCGCGGAGGGACGATGTCGCACTGGCAGCGGCTGGGCGTCGCGGCGGGTTTGCTGGTGGTGGCGATCTGGATGGCGGACCGGTTTGGGCTGGTCAAGCTGATTAGCGATGGGTATGGCTTGATTACTTATGGTTTTTGGGTTCTGTTTTTGTTGCCGATCTTGGTGATGGGGTCGTGGAGGATCTTTACCGGAAACCGCGCGCAATAGGTTACGTGCAGGTCGTCCCGGAGCAGGACTTTCCGCGCCCCGAGAGGCATCTGGGCAACGGCCGCGCGCTGGGCGCCGTCAATAGGTTTCGGTGGCCTCGGGGTTGAGACAGGCCGCGCGGCGGGTGTGGAAGGCTATGTTGGCCAGGTGGGGGCCGCAGACGGCGCTGTGTCCGACCTCGACCGGTGCGTTGGGCTCTTCGCGCGATTTGATGCACTCGAGGAAATTCCGCACGTGCGGAATGGTGGGCATGAGGTCGGCGACTTCGATGATTGGCTCGAGGTTGTCCTTCCACGGTTCGGCGAAGACCTTGTAGCCTTCGCCATTGAGCACGAGGGTGCCGTTGTTGCCTTCCAAACGAATGGTCCAGCCATTCTCGTAGTCGTTGTTGTAGTTGAGAGTCCAGGTGGCCAGCATGCCCTGGTATTCAAAAGCGGCGGCGAAGGCGTCGGGCACCTCCGAGCCGCTCATCTCGAAGACCATGCCTTGGCAGACGGCCGAGCGGGGGGTGCCGGAACTGCTCAGCCATTGAATGACGTCCATCAGGTGCGTGCCCTGATCGGTCATGTTGCCGCCCGAGTAATCCCAGAAGTAGCGCCAGGAGCGAAAACGCTGAGGCTCGAGCGGACGCGCGGTGGCACGGCCGAGAAACCGTTTCCAGTCGAGTTCGCCTTCGAGCACGGTATTATTGAGCGGCGCCGAGCGCACCCAGTTCCACTGGGCCTTGGCCATGAAGACCTTGCCGATCGTGCCGTCGTCGACGAGCTTCTTGGCCTCAATGATCCAGGCCGTCGAACGGCGCTGCATTCCGATCTGAACGATGCGGCCGGTGGCGCGCACACCACGAATCGCCCGCACACCCTCGGAGATCGAGTGTGACATCGGCTTTTCGCAATAGACGTCCTTGCCGGCCTGGACGGCGGCGAGCATCATGGGCACGTGCCAGTGGTCGGGCGTGGCGATCAATACGGCATCGAGATCGTTGCGTTCGAGGAGGCGGCGAAAGTCGCTGTAACCGGTGGCGGCTTCGCCGGCGATTTCAATGCCCTTGGCGAGGTTCGGTTTGTAGACGTCGCAGACGGCCGCGCACTGGGCTCCCAGCTCGATGAAGGCGCGCGCGACTCCCCTGCCCCGTCCGCCGGAGCCGATCAGACCAAAAGTGATGCGGTCGTTGGCGCCTTGGGCGCTGGCGGCGAGAAACATCGGCGCGGCCGCGGCTCCTACGAGCAGGTCGCGCCGGCGCCGTGAGAATCGGGACATGACAGGCCTCCGTGAATTGGAGCGTAGCGAATTGGGTGTGCCGAGCCGAGTGTAGCGAATTGGTGACGGGCGGCTCAAGCCAGCAATTGCTTTAGAGTCGAGACGAGCTTGTCGCGCGGAACCTCTTGCTGGCCGAAGCGGCCGGCCTTCCACTCTTCGTGCGAGCGGACTTCGGCGGACTTCTGGCGGCCGAGGGTCATCTCCTTGACGGTGACGACGCCGCGCCCGGCTTCATCCGGACCCATGATGACGACGAAGGGAATATCGAGGCGGTCGGCTCGCTGAAGCTGCTTGCCCAGCCGCTTTGGTTTTCCCACATGGATCTCGGTACGAATGCCGGCCCGGCGCAGCTCATGGGTGATGGCGAGGTATTGGGGGATCAGGCCGGCGTCCATGGCGGTGACTAGCACTTGGGAAGTGGTCTTTCGGAGGGGAATTCTGTCGAGCTCGATGAGCGCGGCCAGCAGCCGGTCCACGCCGATCGAGGCACCGGTGGCGGGGATGCGGCGGCCGGTAAAACGCATCACCAAATCGTCGTAGCGCCCGCCGCCGAAGATCGAGCCGAACTTCGGCGCGTCGAGCAAGGTCGCTTCAAACACCGGGCCGGTGTAGTAGGCGAGGCCGCGCGCGATGCTAGGATCAACGACCACGCGGTCGCCGGCATAACCCAGTGCCGCGAGGTTGGACGAGATGCGGGCGATGACATCGATCTCCCCGGCGGCATGTTCCAGGCTCGCGAAAAGATCGCGCAGTTGCGCCAGAACATCGTCGCGGCTCTCACCCCGAATGGCGAGAAACCGTTCGATCTTGCCGACCTGGTCGAGCGACAACCCGAGCCCGCGAATTCTGTCGCCCGAGTCGTCGGTATAACCGGTCGTCAGCTCGAGCCGTACTTTGTCAAAACCGAGCTTATCGAGCTTGTCGAGTACGCGAAACACAGCCGCGCCCTGGCCACTCGCAATGGCGGCGTAGTCCAGCAGCAGGTTCAAAATCTTGCGACTCGAGAAGCGGACACGATAGGCGCCTACCTTGAGCGCATCGAGCGTGTCGCACATGGCGGCGAGAATTTCCGTGTCGGCGACCTCGGAGTCCGCGCCGACCGAATCGAGGTCAAATTGGGTGAACTCACGGAAGCGTCCTGGCTCAGGCTTGTCGGCGCGCCAGACCGAAGCCACCTGATAGCGGCGCAACGGCAAGACAAGGTCCTGGTGCTGCGCAACGAGGCGCGAAAGCGGCACCGTGAGGTCAAAGCGCAAACCGAGCTGCTCCTCCTCGGGATTCGAGACGGTGAAGATGGAATGCTGCGCTTCCTCGCCGGCCGAGCCCGAAAGCACGTCGAGGTACTCGACGGCCGGCGTCTCGATGGGCGAAAATCCGTACAACTCATACACGCCGCGGATGGTCTCGATCATATGCTGGCGCGCCAGAACAGTTTCGGGAAGAAGGTCGCGCAAGCCGCGCGAAAGACGTGGTTCCACCATGGGGGATTCGAGAGAGTACGGACCGGCTTCCAAGAGAACGCCTCAGCGTAGCACTAACCGGGATGGCCGTTCAGCCGGCGGATCCGCTCACGATCCGGGCGAACCTCTGGAGAGGAAATACAGTCCGGCAGGGACTTTCGGGTCGATCAGCAAGCCTTCCTGCTCGCGCTGTTGCAACCAGCGGTCGACTTCCGGCAAGGGGACAAGATGGACCTGGATGTCCTCGGAGCCCACGCCGCCGCCTGGGCCCACCTTTTCGATATCCAGCGCCTGGACGAAGGTAATGATTTCCGAAGTCAATCCGCAAGAAGAGGGCCCGCGACCGAGCAGGGTCATCTGCCCGGCCTGGTAGCCTGTTTCCTCTTCCAGTTCGCGATGGGCGGCATCGAAGAGCTGTTCGCCGTCTTCTCCTTCCTCATCGCCCACCAGCCCCGCCGCCCACTCGATGATTCTCGCATCGACGGGCAGCCGGTACTGTTCCACGAAAACCGCCTCCTGGCCGGCGGTCACCGCAACCACGACGACGACTTCGGTGATGCCGCGGCGGGCGACATACTCCCAGCCATCGCGGACTCGCAATTCGAGAAAGCGTCCCGAGCCAAGAATGGTCTCATCGCGGGATGGATTCATGGTGGTTGGGGGAGCGAAACGAGGGCGGCGAGCGGTTGCTCATCAGAGTTCGGCGCTGGTTACGATTTTAACGCCGGCGTCGCGCATCTGATCGAGCGAGCGTGCGACATCGCCTGGCGTGAGGTCGATGCCGCGGCAGCCATCCTCGATGACCCTCATCGCGAAACCGCTCTCGACGCCATCAAGGGCGCTGAACTTGACACAGTAGTCGGTGGCCAGACCAAGCAGATAGACCTCCCGAACATCGTTCTCTCTGAGATAGTCCGCCAGTCCGGTATCGCGACGCCGGGCGTTGTCGAAGAAGCAGCTATAACTATCGACCCGCGGATCGGTTCCTTTGTGGAATACCTTGCGCAGCCGCGACTGATCGAGACCGGCCTGAAACCTCGCGCCGCTGGTGTTCTCAATGCAGTGGTCGGGCCAGAGGACTTGATCGACGCCATGAAGGTTGATCGTGTCACCGGGTTTGTGACCTGGATGCCGCGAGGCGAAACTGCCGTGACCGGGCGGGTGCCAGTCCTGCGTGGCGACGACGAACTCGAAGCGCTTCATCAGCCGGTTGGCCGGTTCCACGACCGCGTCGCCGCCTGGCACGCCCAGCGCACCCCCAGGCATGAAATCGTTCTGCAAGTCCACGACGATCAAAGCTCGCACAAGAGTCTCCGGAACAGGCGCGCTCGAAGAGGAGGGCGACATCGCATCATGTCATATTGTCCTATCCGGCGAACGAGAAAGCCAGCCCCCGAGGGTTGCTGAGAAGAGGTTGCCAATACGGAATGGCTTGTGGGCTATAATCCTTGCACCGTTGGGAGGTGCATCGTGAAGGACGACAGCAAGAGGAAGTCCGCGTCGCTGACAAGACGCGAATGGCTGGCATCGGCCGCCGGCGCCGGCGCGTTGGCGTGCCGCGAAGGCGAGTCCCCTGCCCCGCCGGCTGAAAATCCAACAGCGTCGTCCCTCGACGGAAGGATCATTGACGCACATGTGCATATCTGGATTCCGGACATCGCACGTTATCCCTTGGACCCGGGTTTCAAGAAAGAGGACATGCAGCCGGTGAGTTTCACGGCGGAGGAACTGTTCGCGCACTGCAAGCCGTCGGGCGTGAATCGGATCAACCTCATCCAGATGTCGTACTACCGGCTGGATCACAGCTACATGCTCGACATGATGGAGAAGTACCCGGAGAATTTCGCCGGAACCGGCGTGCTGCCCGATGTGCTCGAGGAAGGACTCGGCCCGGCGGAGATGATGGTCGAACTGGCCCCGAAGCGCGTCTACGCGTTTCGTGTTCGCGGCGGAATCCACCGGCCGGAGTTAGGCAAGCAGTGGATGAGCCATCCCAAGTGGGACAAGATGTTCCAGACCGGCGCGGAACGTAATCTTGCGTTGAGCTTTCTGATGAACCCCGGCGACATTGCCGAGGTCGGCCGGATGTGCGAAAAGTACCCTTCGACGCCCGTGATTATCGATCACTTGGCGCGCATCGGGGCCAACGAGCCGGTCGAGGATTCTCAGGTCGCCGAGTTGTGCGCCCTGGCGAAGCACAAGCGAATCATGGTCAAGGTAGGCGCATTCTACGCGCTGGGGGAGGCCAAGGCTCCCTATACCGATATGTTGCCCATGATCGAGAGAGTCGTGGAAGCGTTCGGTCCGGAACGCTGTATGTGGGAGAGCGACTGTCCGTTTCAGGTTCAGCCTCCTCATACCTATGATGCGTCGCTGGCGCTGATTCGCGATCATGCTGATTTCTTGAGCCCCTCGGACAAAGAGCATCTGCTTGTCACGACGGCGGAGAAGTTCTTCTTTGACCGCTGAGAGCGCCGGGGGCGAGTCGCGATACTCTTACTCTTGTCCTTCGGTGAAGAGTATTGGGGCTAGCAGCCCGTGGTGGAAGTCGGGCTACTAGGAGGAACGAAAGAGGCCCAATAGAAGGGTTTTGAAATCCCGCAACACAGAACTGGCTTGGGCCTCCAGGCGGGCGTCTACCGGCAGGACCGGCCTCGGATCGAGCCCCGCGGCGCCGACTTTCGAAAAACCCACAGCGCCGATCGCGAAGCCCGCCGCCGAAGCGATGGGCACGAGGATGTCTCGGGGGTTGAAGCCCAGTGCGCCGGAGTAACGGCTCAGCAGTCCGAAGGAGGCGTTGGCGGCGAAACCGAGTCCGAAACTCAGGAAGATGATTTTCACGTTGCGGGTGACTTCCAGCCGGAAGAGGGTTCCAATGCTGACCAGCAGCAAACATAGCAAGGTCAGCGCCATGCTAACACTGCGCTCCTGGTCTCGCCAAAAGCGGGTCCAGGTCCCGATCGAAGTGTCCATCATTGTCATCGACAAAAGGATACCCACTACGGCGACCGAAGCCGCGTAGATGCCCAACTGCGCGAGGCGCTGGAGGCCGGAGTAATCTCGAAACATCGCGCGAGCCGTCTCCACAAGGACACAGAACAGCAGTATGGCGTTGATGGGCGTAAACACCGCGAATAGCCAACCATAAAAGAGGCGAAATGCTCTTGTATCAGGATCCAGCCAGTGGACGCCCGCCAAGAGGGCGGCGGAAAAGAGAGGAATAATTACAAGATACGCGAGCAGGGCTCTGTGCCTAGATGTCAAACCGAACCGGAGAATCTTACCGGCCCAGAATATTTGCAGCGGAATGGAAACCGCGGTCGCTACCTTTGGAATCACCACCGCCAGTGCCGCAACGTCTTCCATCCCACTTGACCGTACGCCGATCATAGCACGGCGTTTTGAGATCTGAAGACTCCGCGCTCCGAGGCCCGCGCGCCAGAGTGGGCACACTGAACTGAGGACACTCCTCCAGCGTCCCCGCAGTGCTTCCACGGGGTGTTGTGAAAACAAGACTGGAGCTCGGCCCGCAAAAGGGACAAGGCCCTTCTCACCGGTCCGGACAAATAGTTGAACGTGTCGAGCGGCCCGCGACCTGGCCCGCGCAGTTCGGCGACGGTTAGTCGCAGTCCATACAAGGGTCTCCAAGACCGCACTCAATATCGGGCCAGCATGTTCCGCAGTCAGCCCGCAACTCCGGCTCTGAGGATTGCGCCTCAATGAACCAGTGGGCCATGAATCCCGCGACCACCAGCTTTACCGTGAGTAAACTAACAAACATAGATTTCCGCAACATCGTGTTCTCCTATTTGTATCCCCGTGAGATTAATAACGCAGCATGCACGTGACTTTACTGCATGCAAGGCATACAACTGATTTTGACGGGGATGGGTATTCACTTGACTCAGGTATTTTGAAATGGCCCCTACATGTTGTGGTTGTCCGTAGCGCGTGTTGCGGTGCCTCCGACCAGCGACTTGTAGGGCGCCGGTTGGACGGCGACGGCCTGCTGAACCAGGCGGTAGAAGAGCTTGCCTCGGCTTCTGGACTTGCGGCGGTTGAAGCGGAAGGTGAATTCGTCGAGGTAGTAGTCGAGATGCTCGTGGCTGACGGCTCCTTGATGCGTACCCAGTATCCAACGCTTCAGTAACGACACCACGCGATGCACGCGGGGGAGCAGTTGAGAGGCTCGTGCCGGTTGCCCGTCCAGGTAGCTCACCTCGTGGCGATAGCCGTCGCTTTCGAGTGGCTCGTATCCCAGCCAGCCGTCCGTGTGGACCACGCTGCCGGGTTCGACCGACTCGCCGACGAAGGCCATCAAGCTGTCCCCAGAGGCGTTCGGAATCGTGCGCATCCGAACTCGTCCGATGCCGGCGCCATCTTCCTCGGCCGCTACTACAATCAGCGCTTTCGCGTCGGTTTGGCGGCCCCGCACGCCCTCCTCCAGGGCTCCTAAGTAAGTCTCGTCAACCTCAACGCGCCCGCTGAGGCGATCACGTCCGGGCCGCACCATAGCGCGCCGAAGCTTGTGCAACCAAGTCCAGGCCGTCTTGTAGCTGCCCAGGCCCAACACCCGCTGCAATCCCAATGCACTCGCCCCGTTCTTCTGGCTGGTGAGCCACCACATTGCTCGAAACCAACTCTGGAGCGGCTTGCGGGTGTCTTGAAAGATTGTGCCTGCTGTCGCCGAAGCTTGATGCCCGCAGCTTGCACACTGCAGCAGCACCGTGCGCACCGCCCAGGTTTTGTCATGCCCGCATCGCGGACAACGAAAACCCTCCGGCCAGCGGAGTTGACACAGATACTCCCGACAGGCCTGCTCGCTAGCGAAACGCGCCTCGAACTCGGCCAAATTCCGGGGATAATCTTCCATCGCCCAAGATCCTACATCTTGGGGTCACCTGAGTCAAGTAAATACCCATCTTGACGGGAATAAACATTGGAGGCAGAATATCACCGGATGCCATGAACAGGGTATGAATGTCCTTTCTTTTCCGAAAAACGAAAACAGGAAGTCCGCTTGTTAGGAACAAATGCCGGACGTGTTTCGGCGAAAGGGTCTCGGTGCTATTCCGGCGGTGGGGCAATTCCAGGAGGCACTACTCCGGTTTTTTCTTCAAGTGCGCGGCGCGGGGTTCCCCGGCCGGAGCGCCTTCGCTCTAGTCCAGGAGGCGGACAATGACGTCGATCAGGCTGGCGGCCTTGAAAGGTTTCTCGATGAACAGGGGAGCGTCGGTACCGGCGAACCGGGCGCCCATGGCCTCTTCGGAATAGCCACTCATGACGATCACCTTTACGTGCGGCTGGATCTTGCGAAGTTCCGCCAGCATCTCGCGGCCATCCATGCGGGGCATGGTCAAGTCCAGCAGCACGGCGGTGATCTCATGACGACAGCTCCTAAATAGCTCGAGGCCCTGGCGTGCGTTGGCGGCGCTGAGCACTGCAAAGCCCTTACGGCGCAGGATGCGCCCTATAAAGTTTCGCAATGCCTCCTCGTCGTCCACAATGAGAATTCGACGGGACGCGGCCGGGACCGGCGAGACGGCGGCAGCGGGATCCGCCATTTTATGGCTTTCCGTTTCGGCGCTCGGAAGCAGCACCCGGAAGGTCGTACCGGCGCTGGGCTCGCTGACAACCGTCACGGCCCCGTCGTGACCCCGCACAATCCCCTGCACGGCAGCAAGACCGAGTCCACGGCCTGTAAACTTTGTGCTAAAGAAGGGGTGAAAATCTTCCGTTGGGTTTCCTCGTCCATTCCGCAGCCCGTATCGGTTACCTCGAGGTATGCGTATCGGCCCGGCGCCAGCGGCTGGCGCGAGGAGGCGCCGGTCAGCTCAGAGCCGGTGATCTCGGCGGCGCCTGTCCGCCGCGTGATGAGTCCCGCATTCTCCCCAAGTGCCTCTGAAGCGTTCACGACGAGACTCATGGTGACCTGCCGGATCTGATTGGCGTCCGCCTTGACGAGCAGAGGGGTTTTGGAGAGGTCCAGTTTGAGGGCGACCTTCTTCGAAATCGCACTCTCAAGCAGGGGCACGACTTCCGATACGCAACGCGAAAGATCGAGCGTCTTAACGAGAAAACCCCCTTTTTCGGAATACGCCAGCATCTGTTTCGTGAGATCGGCCGCGCGCTGGGCGGCGTGGGCGATGGCGCTGAGGTTCTCCATCAAAGGGGCTTCGGGCGGCAACTCAAGCTGCGCCAATTCGGCGTTGCCCAAGATCGCGGCAAGAAGATTATTAAAGTCGTGAGCAATTCCACCCGCCAGTGTGCCTAAACTTTCGAATTTCTGGGCCTCTTGAATCTGGAGCGTAAGTTTCCGCTTCTCGTCCTCGGCGCGGCGCTGCTCGGTGACATCAAGGAAGGTTCCAAGCATTCGGATGGGAGTGCCGGACTTATCATGCACCACCTCGGACTCGGATCGAATGATTCGTTCTTCGCCGTCGGCGCACAGGATGCGATGCTCGAGGCGATAGGGTTCCCGCCCATCGAGCGCCGCCTGAATCGCGTCCTTGACACGAGTTTCGTCCTCGGGATGAACGAACTGAGGATACCCGCGGGTGCGCTGCTGTTCTTCCGGCTTAATGCCGAGAATCCGGTCTGCCTCGGCGGAACGGGTAATTTCGTCCCGGCCGATGTCCCATTCCCAGCTTCCAAGATGAGCAATTCTCTGGGCGTCAATGAGGCTTTTCTCGCTTTTCTGAAGAGCTTCTTCGGCGCGCTTGCGCTGCGTGATGTCGACACTCTGGGCGAAGAACCCCTTGACCTTGCCGTCCGGCTCGATATGCGGAACGTAGGTCATCTGGCGGTAGACCTCGTCTCCGTCCTGGTTCTTCAGGCAGATCTCAAAGCTGACACGTTCACCCGCTAGGGCTCTTTTGCTGTACGCGCGGATGTTCTTGTATGCTTGGTCGAAGGCCAGACCGGCGACTCGGAAATAATTCCTTATTCCCTTTCCAATCACTTCAGAACGCGAGATCCCGTACCAGTCTTCAAATGCCCTGCTTAGGAATCGGAAGCGCTCGTCCGCATCGACATAGCAAATCAAAACCTCCACGTTGTCGGTGACGAGCCGAAGCTGTTCTTCGCTGTCGCGCAGTGCTTGCTCGGCCTGTTTTCTCTCGGTCACATCACGTATCGCCACGGCCGCCAACCTCTCCTGGCTTGTCTCGATGGAACTGAGACTGATCTCGGCGACGAATTCCCACCCGTCCTTCCGCAGGCCCCGGAGTTCGCTGCCCATGCTACGCCGGGAGGGGTTGGCAAAATACTCGTTCTGCAACGCGATATGACGATCCCGATAACGGTCAGGTATCAGGATGTTCACGGCCTCTCCGAGCAGTTCGGACTTGCTGTAGCCAAAGAGCTCTTCCGTTACGGCATTTGACGAGTGGATGGTTCCGTCGTCGCGGACAAGAATCATCGCGTCGGTCGACGAATCCAGATAGAGCTGGCGCGTCTTTTCTTCGGCTTGCCTGACCTCGGTGAGATCTGTGATGAGCGCGCAAAAACCAACGACGCTCTCGTTCTGGATATTAGGAAGATAGTTGGCGCGGAAGTGCCAGGGCTCGCCGTTTTTGACGACCTGCGCCTCGAAGTTTACTGGCCGGCCCGCCAGCGCAGCTTTCACGTAGCTTCGAATCTGTTCGTAAATGGGTTTGCCGACGACATCTTCGAGGGGCCGTCCCTCGCAGCCGCCGGGCGGCAGATCGAACCACTGCTCATAAGCCCGATTGGCGAAGCGGTACTTCTGCCCGGCATCAATGTAGGCCATCATCACCGGCATGTGGCCGGTAATCAGGCGAAAGGCTTCCTTTTCCGCAAACCGTTCCGCTGTCTTATCTTTTCCCCGTTTGCCCATGAGCGATTTTGGGGGGCCGTCGCGCTTATCGCACGTGCGCTGTCTCGCCACCGGGAACCAGGCAGCCCTCGACGCACACCACACAGTATTTTATGGCTCTATGGTATAGATTACGGCAGGCAAGTGCGCGCCCTGTAAATTGAGATTAAAATTAAGATAAATTTACTATTTAGACAATTTATCCCTAGCGCTGTTTTAGTGGCTCATGACCGGAATCCATGTCAGCCCTGCTGTTTGAGGAGGTGATGAGGGAGGCTCGGAGCGTCGAATGTCCCGTCCGCCGTCAGGGAACGTCCCCGATCTCGATCTCCACATGTTTGATGCGCCGGCGCTTCCAGGTGTAGGTCGCGTGGAGATTACCGTCCTTCGTTTGAATGATGGCGGGATAAGAATACTCGCCCGGAGTGGTTTCGAGATCCAAGAATCGCTTCCACGTATCGCCGCCGTTATGCGAGACGGCCAGGCTCAACGGTGTGCGGCCTTCGGTAGCGTGGTTGTAGATCAGCACAACCCGGCCGTCGCGAAGCCCGGCGGCGTCAATTCCGGAGTTGGGATTGGGTAGCGCCGTCTCTTTCGCCGGAGACCACGTCCGGCCCCGATCGGCCGAGTCCGCGTAGCAGATCTTGCCGACCCCTCGCGACCGTACGAACATACGCAGCTTGTTTGCGGAGAGCGAGACGATCGCGGGCTGGATGATTCCGAACGGCTGGCCGGGAAGCTCAATTGGCCCATGCCTCGACCAAGTGCGGCCGTTGTCGGTGCTGCGCTCGACCCAACAAGCCCAAGACTGGTAGCTTTCCACCGAAGTGCCAGAAATGATCGTGCCGTCATCGAGAACCAGAGGCTTGTTCTTGACCGGGCCGAGCAGCCCGGCCGGCATGTGCTGGGGGGCCGACCAGGTCCGGCCTTCGTCGCTCGAAGTGCGAAAGCCCGCAGTCCACTCGCGCGGGCTGGCGCCGAATTTGTAATAGAAGCGCAGCATCCCATCCGCCGCGCGAAAGAGAACTGGATTCCAGCACGGCGTGTTGGGCTCGCGGACTAGTTCGAGGGGAGCGCTCCAGGGCTGGTCCGGTTCGCGCCGGGAGGTCCAGATGGCGACATCGTTGTGGCCCTCGCGCGAACCTCCAAACCAGGCCGAGATGAGGCCGCCTGTCTTGGTCTCAACCAGCGTCGAAGCGTGACACTGCGCGAAGGGCGCGGCCACGAAGATGAACTCCGAGCGCAGGGGGGCAGCCGAGCCGTGTGGCAGGCAGATGGCAAAGCTGACAACAAGAATAATCAGCTTTGTTATCAACCGATTAACCCTGCTCCTCTGAACTTTTGACTGAGACTCAGTTTCTGGGCCGTCGTTAGCTCGGTGAGCGGGGCCCGCAGGTGCATCTTCGCTACGTCCATACGGGAGAGAACATACTTCATGGCGGGGATCACCGGGAGGTCTTTGAGCATCGACACGAGCTGATTGAGCTTCTGCTGGGGCACGGACGTGTCAGCGCCGCTACGGTGGGCGTCGAAAATCGACAGTGTTTCGACCGGAAACAGATTGCCGTTTCCGGTCAACGCTCCGGCTCCGCCTTGCTTGAGAACGCCTTCGATAAGAGCGGACGCTCCGGTATAGATGCTGAGATCGGGAAACTCCCGAATATAAGCGGCTGTCCATTCGGCCTTGCCCCAGGAATCCTTGATGCCCAACAGGTTCGGATGCCCGGAAAGCCGCCGGACAAGCTCAATCGAGATCGAGACCGCGCTGACCTGCGGGATATTGTAGAGCAGCACCGGAATTTGAGAAGTTTCGAGCACGGGCTCGAAAAACCGCATCAGACCATCGACGCTCGGGTTCTTGTAATAATAGGGCGGCACAACCAGTGCCACTTCCGCGCCGGCCCCCTGCGCGTGACGCAGTAAATCGAGCGTATCGGGCAGACTGGACGCGCCGACGTGGCACAGGGCTCGCATGTTTCCCTTATGCCGAAGATAGGTCTGGAGTGCAAATTTGCGCTCCAGGGTGGTGAAGGAAGCAAACTCGCCGGTGGAGCCGTTGACGAGAATGCTCTCGATGCCGGTTTCTCTGAGATACCCCAGGTAATCAATCACCATGGGGGCGTCAATCTGGCCGTGCCGGTCGAGCGCGGCGAGCGCGGCGATGATCAGTTCCGCCGTGCCGGTGGCGTCTCCACCCTGAGTGGCAGTCTGGGACCTGCCGGGGCCGGCGACCAGGGACGCCGCCGCCGCTCCTACAAAAATCCTTCGAAGCATGTTCTTCTACCTCACTAGAGTTCTTCCGCACCATTCTAACATCGGAGGCCGGCGGCTCTTGCTCAACGGATCTCCTGGGCGCCCGCCATCGGGACCTGGCCAGGCCGAACCGATGCACCAGCGGAGGACAGAAACTTGAGGACGATGGTCCCTTTCCGCGGGGGCCGGAAGGGCCCGGATTCTTGTTGCCCCACCCCCGCTGGCCACTGTAGGATGGGCGTGACGGCTGCCTAGGCGCCCGAGTTGCCAAGAGGAGGGGTCGATCCATGGACGAGGAAGCGCGGTGGTGGTTGTGCTCCCATCTTATGGAGATGAGCTCGAGCGATGGGACCGTCCAGACCGACACGGTTCTGTTGGAAGAAATCCATGCCGCCGGAGCGCGCATCGCGGTGCCGGGTGCGCTTCCCGAGGGTGCCCTCGTCATTCTCAAAAGCGGCGGCATGGAGATCTCTTGTCAAGTGAGAGAGTGCGAGTTGCACGAGACGGGCTTCCGGCTGGATTTGAAATTCATGAAGGGATTTGTTTGGACGCCGACGCTGTGGAGACCCGATCACCTCTACCAGCCCAAGAAGGCTGTTCTCGTCAAAACGAAGAAGGCGGCCGGTTTGAACTGAAGCAGGCCCGCCGGGACCAGGGATCGGCTTGCGCCCCAACTGGTGCGCGGCCTTGAGCCGACAAAACGCATGAGAGGTCTTCTCGCAACGAGGAACCAAGAGGCCGCCGGGCGAGTGGCGGCATGGATCTTGTTGCTTGTGGCGGCGGCGGTTGGCGCGGCGCTTTTTCTGGGGCTCCGCGCCGGACCCGGCGGCGACCCCGAGGGCGAGGTTCGGCAACTGGCGGAACGGATGAAACTTCGTCCCGGTATGACGGTGGCGGAGATCGGCGCCGGCAGGGGAGAGATGACGGTCGCGATGGCGACATTGCTGGGGCCCGCGAGCCGGTTCTATTCCACGGATCTGGACCCCAGCCGCGTTGAGACCATTCGGGAAGCCGTCGATGAGGCGGGATTGAAGAACGTCATTGTTCTCGAAGGCCATAACACGCAGACGAATTTACCCCCTGGCTGTTGCGAGGCGATCTTCCTGTCGAAGGTCTATCACCATTTCATCGACCCGGACCGCATGAACGCTTCCATTGCCGAGGCTCTTCAGCCCGGCGGATGGCTGGCGATTATTGATTTCGAACCGAGTGTCTGGAGATTCTGGCTGATGAGGCCTTCGGGCGTGCCGGAAAACCGCGGCGGGCACGGGATGCCGAAGGCCTTGCTCCGCGAAGAACTCGAGCGGGCGGGATTCGTTCTCGATCAAGAGATCGATCCGTGGCGGGCCGGTTCGCGGCGGCGGCGTTACGGCATTATTGCCCGCAAGCCGGCCGCGGCCGCGCCAACCGATCTACCGCAGGTGCATCACGACCATCTTGTATTCGGTCATCTCCTCGACGGCGTATTTCGGACCCTCTTTTCCGAAACCACTGTCCTTGAGTCCGCCGTAGGGCATGTGGTCGACCCGCCATTGCGGTCCCCAGTTGATGTGTATGTTGCCTGAATCAACCTCGCGGGCAAACTTCATGGCATTATCGAGATTCTCGGTAAAGATGGCGGCCGAGAGACCGTAGGTGGAGTCGTTGGCCATCTCGATGGCCTGGTCGATGGACTCGACCGCGGTGAAGCAGACGGCGGGGCCGAAAAGTTCATCGCGGCTGATCCGCATATCGGGGGCCACATCGGCGAGGATGGTGGGAGCATAGATGGCCCCGTCTCGTTCCCCGCCGGTAACCATGCGCGCGCCGGCCACGCGGGCCTCGTCGACCCACTCACCCACGCGGATGGCATCCGATTCCCGCACCATGGGGCCGACCTTGGTCGCCGCGTCGAGCGGGTTGCCGGTCGCGAGAGCCTTGACTTTGGGTGTCACGGCGTCAAGCAAGTCGGCGTAAATCGAGCTGTGCGCCAGCACGCGCTGAGCGCTGATGCAGACTTGTCCGGCGTTGGCGAAGCCGGTGGCGGCGATGGCTCCGGCGGCTTTCTCCAAATCGGCGTCGGGCAAGACGATCAGCGGAGCGTTGCTGCCAAGTTCCATGGTGACCTTTTTGAGTCCGGCGGCGCGGCAGATTCTCTCACCGACATCGCGGCTGCCGGTGAAGCTGATCTTGCGAATGCGCCGGTCGCCGGTGAGCAGGTCGCCGATATCCGAGCCCGAGCCGGTAAGGACTTGAATGCCTTCGGGCGGGACCCCGGCTTCGAGCAGAATACGCCCCAGCTTCAGAGCCGTCAGCGGCGTGTCCGAAGCAGGTTTCACGATCACGCTATTGCCCGCGGCCAGCGCCGGTCCGACTTTGTGGGCAACGAGGTTCAGAGGAAAGTTGAACGGCGTGATGGCCAGGACCACGCCGCAGGGCACGCGCAGTGTAAACCCCAGCCGGTTTCCCACTCCCTGGGCGCCGTCGAGCGGCACGACTTCCGAGCCCAGGCGTTTGGCCTCTTCGGCCGAGCCGATCATGGTTTCCGCCGCCCGCTGGACCTCTCCTCGCGCCTCGGCGAGGATCTTGCCTTCCTCGAGCGTGATCGTCTCCGCCAGATCATCGGCTTGCTCCCGCATCAGAGCCGCGGCCTTCATGAGGAATTGGTAGCGGTCATAGCCGGGAATCTTGCGCATCACTCGCGCGCCCTCCGCGGCATAGGCCACGGCGCGTTCGATGTCCCCGGCCGAAGCACGCGGAACCGTCCCCACTTCCGTGTGATCGAAAGGATTCCTGACCGGCATCGAGCCGGAGCCGGCGATCCAGTCACCGGCGACGAGCATTTTCATGTCTCACTCCCTCCCTGAACGCGTTTCCAGCGATCGACAAGTGATAGACGACGATGCCGCGCGCAGCAGGGGCTGATTCGATACCGAAATCCAACCGCGAAGGACGAACCGGCTCGCGCTATCGGAATATCTTACTGTACTACCCAGCGACGACGCGGGACGACGCGGCCAGATGTGCGCGAACATCGGTTGTCCCCGGTGGAGAGTATGATTCGGGCGGAGCGATTTCGGGTGAGAAAGACAAAACCCACTGATATACTCTTTGATGGGTATTCACTTGACTCAGGTGACCACAAGATGTAGGATCTTGGGAAATGGAAGATTATCCGCGGAATCTGGCCGAGTGCGGGCATCAAGCTTCGGCCACGGCAGGCACAATATTTCAAGACACCCGCAAACCGCTCCAGAGCTGGTTTCGAGCCATGTGGTGGCTCACCAGCCAGAAGAACGGGGCCAGCGCACTGGGATTGCAACGAGCGTTGGGCCTGGGCAGCTACAAGACGGCCTGGACTTGGTTGCACAAGCTCCGGCGCGCTATGGTACGGCCCGGACGCGACCGGCTCAGCGGGCGCGTTGAGGTTGACGAGACCTACTTAGGAGCCCTGGAGGAGGGCGTGCGGGGCCGCCAAACCGACGCGAAAGCGCTGATTGCAGTAGCGGCCGAGGAAGATGGCGCAGGCATCGGACGAATTCGGATGCGCACGATTCCGAACGCCTCCGGGGACAGCTTGATGGCCTTCGTTGGCGAGTCGGTCGAACCCGGCAGCGTGGTCCACACCGACGGTTGGCTGGGTTACGGGCCACTCGAAAGCGACGGCTATCGCCACGAGGTGAGCTACCTGGACGGGCAACCGGCGCGGGCCTCGGAACTGCTCCCCCGCGTTCATCGCGTGGTGTCGTTGCTGAAGCGCTGGATACTGGGTACGCATCAAGGAGCCGTCAGCCACGAGCATCTCGACTCCTACCTCGACGAATTCACCTTCCGCTTCAACCGCCGCAAGTCCAGAAGTCGAGGCAAGCTCTTCTACCGCCTGGTGCAGCAGGCCGTCGCCGTCCAACCGGTGCCCTACAAGTCGCTGGTCGGAGGCACCGCAACACATGCTACGGACAACCACAACATGTAGGGGCTATTTCAAAATACCTGAGTCAAGTGAATACCCATCTACTCTTTTTTTATGAACTGGACAATTACTCGCGTCGTTTTTGGATTCGCCATGGCGTGGGTTATGGTCGCTGCCGACTGGCCGCAGTGGAGAGGGCCGCTGCGCGACGGGACATCAGAGGAAACCGGCCTGCTGAGCGAGTGGCCGCCCGATGGCCCGCCGCTGGCTTGGAGAGTCACTGGACTGGGCGCCGGTTTCGCGTCGGTCGCCGTATCGAACGGACGGGTTTACACGCAGGGCCAACAGAGCGAATCGAATTATTTGATTGCTCTAGACGAGCAGACGGGCGAGCGGGTCTGGCGGGTTGAGAACGGAGGGGGGTATGCGAACCGGCGCGGGGGCGGTCCGCGCGGCACACCCACGGTGGAGGGTGGCGTCGTCTACGCCCTCAACAGTGACGGCAGTTTGGTGGCCGCCCGCGCAAGCTCGGGAGAAAGACTCTGGAGCACCAACCTGCTGACGCGGTTTGAGGGGAGCAACATCTCGTGGGGACTCAGTGAATCGCCGCTGATCGACGGGCAACGGATGATCGTCAACGCCGGCGCCGGCGGCGCGTCGATCGTCGCCCTCGACAAGAGCAACGGAAACGTCCTTTGGAAGTCCCTGAGCGATGAGGCCGGATATTCTTCCGCCATGGTCGCCGAGGCCGGAGGCATTCGTCACTATGTGCTTCTGACCGGCGAAGGCGCGGTTGGCGTGCGGGCCAGCGATGGGGCCTTGCTGTGGCGCTACGACCGGGTCTCGAACCGCACCGCGAACGTCGCCACGCCGATCGTTCATGACCATCATGTTTTCGTCTCTAGTGACTACGGCACCGGAGGCGCGCTCCTGCAATTGATTCCCGTCGGCGATGGCATGCGGGCCGAAGAGGTATATTTTAGCCGCGAGATGAGAAATCACTATTCGAGTTCGGTTCTCATTGACGGCTATCTTTACGGCTATTCCAGCCGCGTGCTCACGGCAATGAATTTCAAGACGGGTGAGGTCGCTTGGAAAGACCGTTCGGTCGGCAAAGGTCATGTGATCACCGCCGAGGGCAAGCTATATCTATGGAGCGAGGACGGTGTCGCTGGACTGGCCGAAGCAACGCCGAGCGGCTATCGCGAAATTTCGAGATTCAGCATTCCGCATGGAGATCTGCATACCTGGACCCTTCCGGTGATCGCCAACGGCCGACTCTACCTGCGGGATCAGGATACGCTTTCCTGCTACGACATTCGCCAGCGTTAGGCGCCTCTGCTTGGCGGCCACTGGCGAGAGCCCGAGAGCCTGGCGCCATACGGCTGTTCCGAATGAATTACACT
Source organism: Bryobacterales bacterium (assembly GCA_965238045.1). Classification (GTDB taxonomy): domain Bacteria; phylum Acidobacteriota; class Terriglobia; order Bryobacterales; family UBA6623; genus CBDEGU01. The sequence continues at coordinate 780,422 of CBDEGU010000012.1, forward strand.
GCGAACCAAGGCTGGCGATTCTTCGTCCGCTAGGGAGGATTCTAAGGAATGAATTCATCGGGCAGCAAGGGGTCAAGCTCCTGCTCACGGAGGAATTTTGTAGCGGGGGGCGCTCTGGCTGGAGCTGCCGCAGCCGCCGCTGGAGCCCAGCCGGGTCCCCGCCGGGCCGCGGGGAAGGTCAACATCGGGATCGTCGGAGGGCGTTTCGGCCGCAGCTTCCAGTGGCATCTGGACCCGAACTGCCGGGTCGCGGCGGTATGCGACATCCGCGCCGAGCGGCGCCAGGCGCTCTCGGAGGTCTACCGTTGCCCAAACACCTACGACGACTTCCGGGCGATGCTGCGTCATCCGGGACTGGACGCGGTCGGCGTCTTCACTCCCGCGCCGCTGCACATCTGGATGGCCACCACGGCCATGAACGAAGGCAAGCATGTCATTAGCGCGGTACCCGCCGGCCTGTCGATCGAGGAACTGGAGCTTCTGATCGGCGCCGTGCGGCGCACCGGCATGAAGTACATGATGGCCGAGACAAGCTACTACCGCCCGGAGATCATCACCTGCCGCGAGTGGTCGGCCGAGAAGAAATTCGGAACCATCATCTATTCCGAGGCGGAGTATCACCACGAAGGCTTACTCGGGTTGATGCACGACGAGCGCGGATTGCCGACCTGGCGTCACGGTTTCCCTCCCATGTGGTATCCGACGCATTGCACCGGGATGATCGTTCCCGTAACCGGCGAACGGCTTACCGAGGTGCAAGCCATCGGCTGGGGCGACGGTCACGAAATTCTCAAGACGAACCGCTACCAAAATCCATTCTGGAACACGACCGGATTCTTCAAGACGTCGGGCGGGCACGCCTCCCGGATATCGGTCTTCTGGCATGTGGCGGCCGGCGGCGCCGAACGAGCGCAGTTCCACGGCGACCGCCGGTCATTCATCATGAAAACGCCCGAAGGCGCGCCCAATACGATCGTCGAGATCACCGACAAGGGAAAAATGACGATCGACGAGAATGGGTATCCGGCCGGACGAGTGAGCGGCCGCGCCTTCGAGCAGCCCGATCATTTCGACAAGCTGCCCGAGCCGCTGCGCGTGAAAACCGGTCACGGCAACTCGCACGCCTTTCTGACACACGAGTTCGTGCAGGCGATCGTGGAGGATCGCCACCCGAGCGTGAATGCCTGGGAATCGGCCGCCTACACGGCTCCGGGCATTATTGCGCACGAGTCGGCGCTACGGGACGGCGAACCGATGAAGATCCCGGACTTCGGCGCCGCGCCCGGCTGACGGCCCGCCCGCTCGAATCGCGACGAAGACCGTGGGAGTCTACGGCGCCGCTTGCGGCTTCCCCTCGTTTGCGGGGAGCTTCGTTTTTCTCGGCCCGATGATCACGTGCATCTGCCGGCCCTCGAGACGCGGACGCCCCTCGACCTCACCGAGTTCCTCCACGTCCTTTGTCAGAGCCCGAAGGATCTTCTCGCCCAAGTTCGCGTGAGTGATCTCGCGTCCCCGAAAGAACACGACGGCCTTGACCTTGTTGCCTTCCTTGAGGAAGCGCAGCGCGTGATTCTTCTTGAAGTTGTAGTCGTGCCGGTCGGTGTTCGGCCGAAACTTGACTTCCTTGACCTCGATACGATGCTGCTTCTTCTTGGCTTCGTTTTTCTTCTTTTTTTCGAGGTAGGTGTATTCACCATGGTCCATGACCTTGGCGACAGGCGGATCGGCCGTGGGCGAGACGAGGACGAGATCGAGGCCAATCGCCTTCGCCTTCTGGATCGCCACATGAGTGGGCAGCACTTCGGTCTCCCCGTCGGGGAAGACGACACGGACCGTGCGGGCCCGGATAAACTGGTTTACGTTGTCTTTTCGTGCTCTGCGAAAAGGTCGAAATGATCTGCGAAAAATAATGTCCTCCCTATGGTTTAGCGGTCGGGCCGAGAGTTCCGCCGCCGGTCAAGCCGAGCGCCCGGACCTCTGTGCCCCTGGTTCAATAAAAAAAGGGATTGGCGAGCCCGCGAGGCCCTCAATCCCTGATCGACTACTTTTCTAAGCGAATTCGCAATTAACTTGTCGTCTAACACGGAGTCCGCAATGTCTCGAACCCCACTATGTGAAGGTTATAGTAGCACGAATCGGCCCGGAAAAAAAGAAAGTTTTCCGCTACAGTTCCGCCAAACCGGAGAGTCAAAAGACTTTAGCCGCCGGCGCCGGGCCGACTTTCTTCCTTGACAACCGAAATTCAGCTTCCCTAGCATAGAGAAGAAGGCTAACCTAGAAGGCCGGGAAAGACACGAATGATCAAGTATGACATCGTAACGGAAGTAGTGAACCGCACGGGCTTGAGCAAAGCGAAGGCCGAGATGGCTGTGGAGACCGTGTTTCAGACGATGAAACGCGCGATGCAGCACCGCGAGAGAATCGAGCTGCGCGGCTTCGGCGTCTTCAGGGTCAGACCCCGCAAGACCGGAATCGGCCGCAACCCCCGCACGGGCGAGGAAGTCCGCATCCCCCCCGGCAAGGCCGTGCGCTTCAAGCCCGGCAAGGAGCTTCAATCGCTGGAGAAAAAGACGTAACCCCTCGCAAGTTTTCCGCGGCGCGCCTTCGCGGGCAGACCCCGCCGCTGACATCGGAACCTCGTCAGCACCGCTGGAGCGCCGGCTACCCGGTGCCTATTGGATCGATACCAGTTCGTTACGATAACAGGGACGAGTCATGCGGCACGGTCTGATTTCTGCTTTGTGTCTGTGCATCGCCCTGTCCGCTGGCTGTGGCGGCGGTCCGGATGCAAGCCCTAGCGCGGTTGCCCCGCCCGATTCCGCGCGGGTTCGACTCCAAGAAATTCGCAACCTCGGCAAGGCCTTTTACGAAAACCCGGCGACTCAGAATCTTGCGCCGGAGGAACTTCGCAAGGCCGTCGTTCTCAACCCAGACTCGGCGAGGGAACATCTCAATTTGGGCCTGGCGCTGCTGAGGACCGGAAAGACCAGCGAGGGCATGGCGTCGATCGAGAAGGCGAGAAGCATCGATCCGTCGATCCCGCACATCTACTTCAATCTGGGCGTCGAATTCAAAAAACGAGGCGAGGCCGCCCAGGCGATCGAGCAATTCCAGCAAATGCTGCGCCTGGCCCCCGGACACGCCAAGACTCACTATCAACTCGGCTCCCTCTACCGCCAGCAGAACGAGCGGGAAAAGGCGCTTCCTGAGTTCGAGACCGCGGCGGAACTCGATCCCAGTCTCGCCGCGCCCCATTTTCAACTCTTCAATCTGCTGAGACGCTCCGATCCGGATCGCGCCCGGCAGGAGATCGAGATTTTCAAAAAGATCAAAGCGGCGCAGGCCGAATCGGCGGATTCCGAAGATGTGGATTGGAGTTTCTACTCTGAGTTGTACGATCCGGTCGAACCCCTAACGCCCGCACCGCCGGCAGCTCCGTCGTTTGCGTCCAGTGAGGTGCCAGGCGCGGGCGCGAGCCGGTTTGAGAAGTTGGCGATCATCGACGCGAATGCCGACGGAAGACCGGATGTAGTGGCCTGGTCTGAGTCCCACGCCGCCCTGCTGATCCATCACGGTGCAAGCTTTGCGTCCTCGGTTCCGCCGGGCCTGGCTCGGCTGGACGGCATCCGCGACTTCGCTGCCGGCGACGCCGACAACGACGGCCGACAAGACCTCGCCGCGGCCACCGCCAGCGGGGTATTTCTGATCCTCCAAGGCGAAGACGGTTTCCGCGACGCCCCGAAGCTGCTGGCGGGCGGAGACTTCCATGCCGTTGTCTGGGCCGACTACGACCACGATTATGATCTGGACCTCTTCGCGCTGGGCAAGGATCAAAAACTGTTGCGCAATAACGGTGATGGAAGCTATCTCGATATCTCGGAAAGATTCCCGTTTCGCCATGGCGCCCCGGTGGCGGCCGCAGCCCTGTTGGAGGTCCAGGAAGACAACGGCAACGATTTGCTGATCGCCTACAGCGACCAGTTGGTTCTGTTTGAAGATCGCAAGCTCGGCCGTTTCGATCCCGTCCCGATCGCGGGAATCGCTCCAGGCAGTGGCGCCTCGCTCGGCGTGCTCGACCTCAACAACGACGGCTATTCCGATGCGACATTGACGTTGGGCTCTCCAGGGGGCGGCACGTTGCTGCTCGAAAACCGGGGCGGCGTTTTGACGCCGGGACGAACCCTTGCCCGGGCCTTGACCTGGGGCGACACGCAGAATCGTTCCTGGGCCGACTTGCTGAGCCCCGAGGGTTTGCTGTTTGGCCAGGGGATTTTCGAGTTTTCCGGCCTGGCGCCGCTCGGCGCCGCTGGCGCGCTGGCCGCCGTCGCGGCGGACTTTGACGCCGATGGCAAGGAAGACTTCCTGGTGCTCGATGCCAGCGGCACGCCGCGGCTGCTGCGCAACACGATCGAGACATCGAACCAGCATGTGACCATCGCGTTGAGGGGCGTGAAGAATCAGATTCTCGCCGAAGGCTCACGGGTGGAAGTCAAGGCGGGCATGGTCTACCGCAAGCGCGTGTATCGGGGCCATCCCCTGGTTTTCGGCCTGGGCTCGGCGAAGGCGATCGACACCGTGCGCATCACCTGGGCCAACGGCCTGATCCAGAACGAATCCCAACAAGCGGCCGGCCTGGAGCATGAATACGTTGAGAAGCCGCGACTCTCCGGCTCGTGCCCGATGATCTTTGTCTGGGACGGCGAGAAGTTTGCATTTGTCAGCGATGTTTTGGGTGTCGCTCCGCTGGGCGCGGGCCTGGGCGATGGTGAGTTCTTTCCGACCGACCATGACGAGTATGTCTGGATCGATGGCACATCTTTGGCCGCGCGCGAGGGCTTCCACGAAGTCCGCGTAACCGAGGAACTGCGCGAGGTTTCTTACCTCGATCAAATCAAACTGATTGCGGTCGATCATCCAGCGGACGTTGAGATCTATACGAACGAGAAGTTCATTTCCCCGCCCTTCCCGCGGTTCCGGCTCTATGGCGTGCGGGAGCGAATTCACCCGGCGACGGCCCGTGACCACGAAGGCAGAGACGTGCTCGATCGGGTCATCAAAACGGATCGCCGCTATCCAGACGCTTTCCGGCGCGACTTCGCGGGCCGCGCGGAAAGACACTCGCTGACACTTGATTTTCCAGGGCTCGCGGACCGCGATGACGCCGTCCTGTTTCTGCGAGGGTGGGTGGATTGGGCCGACGGCAGCACATTCGTTGGGTCCGCCCAAAGCAGCGCGAACGAGCTGCTGCCGCCCCGGCTTCAGCTTCGCGGCCCGGACGGCGATTGGGTCACCGTCATCAATGACATGGGCATGCCGGCGGGCAAGCCCAAGACGATCGCCGTCGACTTGAAGGGGCTGTTTCTTTCCAGCTCGCGGGAGGTTCGCATTCTCACGAATCTGTGCGTTTACTGGGATGAAATCTTCACGGCGATTGGAACCGGCTCGCCTGCCGTGCGGTTGACAGAGCAGCTCGCCTCCGAGGCTGCACTGCGCTTCCGCGGATTTTCCGCCGTAACGCTCGACCCGGCCCGGCGCCAGCCCGAGTCGTTTGACTACCAACGGGTCTTGGCGACTTCGATGTGGAACCCGACGCCAGGGCTCTACACGCGCTACGGCGAGGTTCGAGAACTGCTGGAGCGCTCCGACGACCGCTTCGTCATCATGGGCTCGGGTGATGAACTCGTCCTGCGCTTCCCGGTCGCGGATCTTCCCAACCTTCCGCCGGGCTGGGAGCGGGATTTTCTACTCTTCTTCGATGGCTGGGCAAAGGACGCCGACTCCAATACCGCCTTCGGTCAAACGGTCGAGCCCTTGCCGTTTCATTCCATGTCGAGGTACCCCTATCCAGCCAGTGAGCACTACCCGAGCGGCGCGGCGCATCGCGACTATCTGAGAGAATATCTACAGCGCCGGGCCCTGCGATTGATTCGCCCTCTGAGCAGGCGGAGTGAGTCGAACCGGGCCAGCGCCCGCCATGAGTAAAAGCAAAGCGGTCGCCGTTGGGTTTCTGCTCCTCGTCGTCAATTCCGGCTGGATCTGGGCCTTTCCCGAAGCCAGTCTCTTCTATGTCGCCAACGTGCTCTTGCACATTGGACTTGGCGGCATGCTGCTCGCGGCCCTGTGGTTTTCGCGTCTGCCGGCCGTGGCGGGAATCCGGACCGGCTCGAAGGCCGCCTTCGCGGTGCTGTCGGTTGCGGGCGTTCTAGGCGTCGTGCTGAGCGTCATCGGAGCGCTCAAGCCCCACCTCTGGATCGTGTATCTGCATCTGGCGGCTGGATTCGCCGGCGTGGGGTTGCTGATCGCCGGCACGCGGAGCCGTCATGCCGACTTTTCGCGTCCCTTGTCGGCGGTCCTGGTCCTAGCCTGTTTGTTGCCAGCCGGGGCACAATTGCGCCTGCGCTGGTATCCTTCCGAGCAGGAACGCATCCAGAACCCGCTCAGTGCCCCGCTCAGCATGGAGTACGAAGGGGGAGGACCATCGAGCCCGTTCTTTCCTTCGGCTTCGCAGACCAATACCGGCGGCTACATCCCTTCGGACTTCTTTCTGGATTCGCAAGTGTGCGGTGAGTGCCACAAGGACGTCTACGAGCAGTGGAAGGGCTCGATGCACCATTTCTCGTCGTTCAACAACCAGTTCTATCGCAAAGCCATTGAATACATGCAGGACGCCGGCGGACTGGAGGCCTCCAAGTGGTGCGCCGGCTGTCACGATCACGCCATGCTTTTCAACGGCATGTTCGAGAAGCCGGTGGCGGGTCAAATCGATACGCCCGAGGCGCAGGCGGGCTTAGGCTGCGTTTCGTGTCATTCGATTTCGCATATCCCCGACACGATGGGCAATGGCGGCTTCACGATCAACTATCCGCCCCTCCATGACTTGATGGCGAGCGAGAACCCGGTCGTCAAGATGCTGCACAACTACGTCGTCAACACCGCGCCCGCGGCCCACCGGCGCGCCTTCCTCAAGCCCTTCCTGATCGAGGACGGCGCCGAGTTTTGTTCCTCTTGCCACAAGGTGCATCTCGATGTTCCGGTGAATAAGTATCGCTGGCTGCGCGGCTTCAACGAATACGATTCCTGGCAGGCTAGCGGGGTTTCAGGACAGGGAGCCCGATCGTTTTACTACCCGCGGACGCCGATGGATTGCGCCGACTGCCATATGCCCCTGATTCGCTCCGATGATCCTGGCAACGTAGATGGCTTTGTTCACTCCCACCGCTTTCCGGCCGCCAACACGGCCGTGCCGTTCGTGAACAATGATCAGGCACAGTTGAAGGCCACGACGGAATTTCTGCAAAACGGGATCGTGTCGGTCGATATTTTCGCCGTATCACCGGTTCGGGAGCAAGCGGGGCATGCCGCTACCGGCCCGAACCCGGCCCGGGTCCCCGAGGCCGCCACCAGCTTCGCGGTGGGCGAGGAGGCATCGTCGATGGGCGGCCCCTCGATCCTGCGGGACGTGGGGGCTCTCGGTGCGCCCCTCGACCGTCGAGGCGTCGCGCTGCGGGCGGGCGAAACCGTGAAGATCGATGTGGTGGTGCGCACGCGCTCGGTGGGACATTTCTTCCCCGGCGGCACGGTCGACGCTTTCGACGTATGGCTGGAACTCCAAGCCGCGGACGCCGACGGGCGGCTGATCTACTGGAGCGGCAAGGTCGAAGACGACGGCAAGGGCCCGGTCGAAAAGGGAGCTCACTTCTATCGCTCGGTCCTGCTCGACGAGCACGGCAACGAGGTGAACAAGCGCAACGCCTTCCACGCCCGCAGCGCGCTCTATGTCCGGCTCATCCCGCCCGGAGCAGCCGACGTCGGCCATTTCCGCGTGACCATTCCCGCGGATGCCAAGGGACCGGTTCGCTTCACCGCGAAACTCAATTATCGAAAGTTCTCGCACTACTACACGCAATTCGCCTATGCCGGCAAGCCAGCCTCGAACGACCCGTCCCTGCTTGGACCCGGTTTCGATGACCGGCCTTTCACATTCTCGGTGGCGGACATCCCCGCGAATGTGTCCGGCAAGATCACCGACCGCATCCCGGTGCTTCCGATCGTGGTGCTCGCGGAAGACGCCGTAAGCGTCTCGCTGACCGGCGGCGAGACGGCTTGGACGCCGGCCGTTACCGCCGAAGACCGCGAACGCTGGAACGATTACGGCATCGGGCTCCTGTTGCAGGGGGACTTGCGAGCGGCCCGGCATGCCTTCGAAAAAGTCACCGAGGCCGATCCTGCCTACGCCGACGGTTGGCTTAACATCGCCCGCGCGCTCGTGCAAGAAGGACAGGCCCGCGCGGCGAAGCCCTTCCTCGACAAAGCCATGGAGCGAGACCCCTCACTCGGCCGCATTCACTTCTTCCGGGGCCTGGTCCAGAAAGCCGAAGGCGACTACGCCGCCGCCATGTCGTCCTTTGAAACCGCCGCTGAGCGGTACCCCAGAGACCGGGTCGTTCTCAATCAGATGGCTCGCATTCACTTCCTGCGCCGCGAGTACGAAGAAGCGCTTGAGGTTCTCGACCGCGTGGCACGCATCGACCCCGAAGATCTGCAAATGCACTACACGCGGATGTTCTGCTACCGGGGACTGGGCGATATAGAAAACGCCGAGCATGAAGAAAAGCTTTTCCGGCGATTCAAAGCCGATGAATCGTCCCAGACCATCACGGCCGGCCCGCGCCGGCGGCACCCGGAGCACAACAACGAACGCCAGCCCATTCACGAGCATGAATCGGTCGAGCTACCGCCCCGTGCTTCGCGCTAGAGCGGTCCGCCGCGGCGGTCAGCGCGTTCTTTGGCTACTATCCGGCGAAGAGAGCGGCCGCGCTCGATCCCATCGCCGCGCTACGATATGAGTGATTCGCGCTTTTGTGTGTCATGCGTCATTCCCTCGCCTTGCGGCTCTGTTTCTTCCCCGCGATAGCGGCGATCGCCCTCGCGCAGCCCCGTCCGCCGGCGGAGCTTGATCCCGGCTGGTTTGAAGAGAAGATTCGGCCGGTTCTCGCGACGCAGTGTTACCTCTGCCACAGCGCCTCCACACCCCAGCCACAGGCTGGCCTGCGACTCGACACCAGAGAAGCCCTGCGGCGCGGAGGAAACTCCGGCCCCATCCTGATCCCCGGACGACCCGAGGCGAGCTTGCTGATGAAGGCTCTGCGGTATTCGGGCGACCAACCGGGCATGCCACCGCAAGGAGCGCTGCCGGCGGGGACCATTGAGGACTTCGCCGTCTGGATTCGCGCCGGCGCTCCGGATCCGCGGGCAGACGAGGCCGCCGAGAATACCGGCCCGGCGAGCGAGGACGCACGATTTTGGTCGTTTCGCCCGCTGGCGGACCATCCGCCTCCCGCTGTGCCCGATGATGCCTGGGTACGCACTGACATCGATCGGTTCATCCTGGCCAAGCTCAAGCAGAAGGGCCTCTCCCCTTCCCCCGATGCCGGTAGGCGCACTTTGATTCGCCGGGCATACTATGACCTCACCGGCCTGCCGCCCACTTGGCGAGAGGTCCGGGATTTCGTCGGCGACGACTCTCCCAGAGCCTACGAGCATCTCATCGATCGCTTGCTCGCCTCGCCGCATTACGGAGAGCGCTGGGGACGCCACTGGATGGACGTGTCCCGCTACGCCGACACGCGAGACCGCGGGTCGCGATTCGCCTTCGCCTACACCTATCGCGACTGGGTTATCGAGGCCCTGAACCAGGACATGCCCTACGACATGTTCATCCGCAAGCAGCTCGCCGCCGACCGCATGGAAACGGGCGAGCCAGCGGATCTGGCGGCGCTGGGTTTCATTACTCTCGGCCGCAATGTTCCCAAGGGCGAGCACGACATGATCGACGACCGCATTGACGTGGTCACCCGCGGATTGCTGGGCCTTACCGTCACCTGCGCCCGTTGCCACGATCACAAGTATGATCCGATTCCGACCCGTGACTACTACTCGCTCTACGGCATCTTTCGGAATGCCCGGGAGCCGGTCGAATATCCCCTTCTGGCGAACCACGAAACCGGCGGCTCTCTCGCTCGCCTGTACCAGAAAGGCATGCGCCGCCGTCTCAAGGCGCTCGACGATTTCGTTACCACCCGGCACGAGGAATTGGTCGACGAGTTTCGCTCGCCCGACTGGCTCGCTCGTTACCTGCTGGCGGCCGCGAAGGCATCGGAGATGAGCAACACGGAAATCGAAAAACTGTCGCTGGAACGCGATTACAATCTTTTCGTTCTGCGGCGCTGGCGCGATGATCTAAACCGTACCCGTGACGAGCGGGATGCGGTGTTTGTTCTTTGGCACGCCTTCTCGAAGCTGGACGAGCACGATGGCCCGTTCCCGTCCCAAGCAGCCGCGCTTACCGAATCCTTGGCAACGGTTGCGAACCCGCTGCTGGTGGAACGCTTTCGCAAACAACCTCCCGCCTCAATGAGCGACGTTGCGCGCGTTTATGGCGAGATGCTCGCCGAGCGAAACTGCGCCGAACCCTATCCCCATTCCGCCGACGAAGCGCTGCGGATGACTCTGCGCGCCCGGTCCACGCCGACCGCCATTTCTCTGGCTGACTTCGAGAAAATTCGCGGCCCCGGTGGAGATGCCAATATCGTTCGCGGCCTGCGAACCGCCATTCGAAAATGGCAGGACGAAATCGCTTATCGCGGTCTCCAGCCACGGGCCATGTCGATCGAGAACGAGAAGCACCCCGAGCCTGCCCACGTCTTCCTTCGCGGTAACCCGAACAATCGCGGCATCGAAGTCCCCAGGCAGTTTCTGGCCGTGTTGTCGGGGAAAGACAGGAAACCTTTCCGCGAAGGCAGCGGCAGACTGGAACTCGCCAATGCCATTGCCGCCGCGGACAACCCGTTGACCGCCCGAGTCATCGTCAATCGTGTTTGGAAATGGCATTTCGGTGAGGGCATCGTTGCAACCACAAGTGATTTTGGCATGCGCGGCGAGCGGCCCTCGCACCCCGCGCTGCTCGACAATCTGGCGCGAGAGTTCATCAAGGAAGGCTGGTCGCTGAAGAAACTACACAAGCGGATCATGCTTTCGAGTACCTACCGCCAAGCCAGCGAGGAGCGGGCCAAGGCGGCTGCCGTCGATCCTGAAAACCGCCTTCTCTGGCGGGCGAACCGGCAACGATTGCCGCCGCGGACAACCCGTTGACCGCCCGAGTCATCGTCAATCGTGTTTGGAAATGGCATTTCGGTGAGGGCATCGTTGCAACCACAAGTGATTTTGGCATGCGCGGCGAGCGGCCCTCGCACCCCGCGCTGCTCGACAATCTGGCGCGAGAGTTCATCAAGGAAGGCTGGTCGCTGAAGAAACTACACAAGCGGATCATGCTTTCGAGTACCTACCGCCAAGCCAGCGAGGAGCGGGCCAAGGCGGCTGCCGTCGATCCTGAAAACCGCCTTCTCTGGCGGGCGAACCGGCAACGGCTGGATTTCGAGTCGCTGCGGGATTCCATGCTGGCCGCGGCCGAGCGTTCCGCGAAGAACCGTCTACGCCTACTTCGAGCGCGGACTGCTTCCCGATGTGTTGCGAACCTTCGACTTCGCCAATCCCGACGCGCATACCGCCGAGCGCTTCCAGACGACCGTGCCTCAGCAGGCCCTCTATCTGATGAACAGTTCCTTTGTCGCCGAACAGGCGCGGCATCTTGCCGCGCGGGCCGAGGACGCCGCCCAGCCCGATGGCGAGCACATCGGACGGCTCTACCGCATGGCGTTCTCGCGCGAGGCGAGTAAGGATGAGATTGCGTGGGGCTTGGACTACCTGCGCGGTGAGGAAACCGCTGGCCGCGGCGAGTCCTCCGCCAACGCGGCGCCCGAGCCGAGATGGCTCCATGGCATGGGCCGGTACGACGCCGGGACATCTCGCATCATCGATTTCAAGACCTTTCGCTACTTCGATCAAAACCAGTGGCAGCCGGCGCCGATCGTTCCGCGGCCTGGTCTTGGCGGTGTCAGATTTTCGGCCAAGGCCGGTACGGTTGCCGACGACCCATCCTGGGCCGTCATCCGGCGCTGGCGCGCTGTGAGCGGCGGAGTCGCCACGGTCGGCGGAAAACTCAGTTGCAAGATCGACAAGCGCGGCTGGGGAGACGGCGTTCGGGCAAGAGTCGTTCACAGCCGCTCGGGTCTGCTGGTGGAAAAGATCGTCAAGGACGATGAGAAGGAACTCGCCGTCTCGGACATCGAAGTACGCGCCGGCGATACGATCGACTTCGCCGTCGATGCACTCGACGATTTTGAAAACGACAATTTCACCTGGGATCCCGTCGTTACCCTGCGAGACAACCGCGGCGGCAAGCAATCCTGGCAGGCCTCGGACGGCTTCCAGGAACCGCGAGAGAGGCCGCTCGGGGTGTGGGCCAGATATGCCCAGGTGCTATTACAAAGTCACGAGTTCGCTTTCGTGGACTAAGCTAAGATGGATACCGCCGAGACGCCGATGCCCAACGACAACTCATCCTCGCCAGCGCTTCTAACACGCGCCCAGATGTTGCGGATCTCCGGGATGGGCATGGGAGCCGTGGCGCTGAGCGCCCTGCTGGAAAGCCGCGGCGAACTCCGGGCCACTCCCATCGCCGATATGAACTCACCGCTGACGCCGCGGCCACCGCCTTTCGCCCCCAGGGCCAGACGCGTGATTCATCTGTTCATGAACGGAGGACCGTCCCAGGTCGACACCTTCGATCCCAAACCGGCGCTGCGGACATACGCGGGCAAGGAGCTGCCGTTCAAGTTCAAGACCGAACGCCGAACCGGCACAGCCTATCCTTCGCCCTTCGGTTTTACACGGCGCGGCAAGAGCGGTATCGAAGTCGCCGACATTTTTCCCGAAATCGGTTCGATGATCGACGACATTTGCGTCGTTCGTTCGATGCACAACGACATCCCCAACCACGAGCCGTCGCTGATGATGATGAACTGCGGCGACGTGAGGCAGGTGCGTCCGAGCTTCGGCGCCTGGCTTACCTATGGCCTGGGTTCGGAGAATCAGAATCTGCCTGGTTTTATCGTGCTCTGCCCGGGAGGACTCCCGGTGCAGGGCGCTCATAACTGGCGCTCGGCCTTTCTGCCCCCGGCCTTTCAAGCAACGCATATCGACACGAAGGAGTCACGCGTCGAAAAGCTGATCGCGAATATCCGCAGTCCCGTCGCCACGCTCGATCAGCAGCGGCGGCAGCTCTCTCTGCTCGCCAAGCTCAACCGGCGCTACCAGCGGCAACGCCACGACGACGCACTGCTCGAAGCCCGCTTGCAGTCGTTTGAACTGGCCTACCGCATGCAGATGGAAGCGTCCGACGTTTTTGACCTGAGCCGCGAGCCCGAGCCGATTCGGGCGATGTATGGCGACAATCTGCAAGGACGGCAGATGCTGATTGCGCGGCGATTGCTTGAAAAAGGCGTACGCTTCGTGCAGGTCTGGCACGGCGCCGGGCAACCCTGGGACACCCACAACGACATCAAGAAGAACATCACGAAACTCGCGGGCGAATCCGACCGCCCGATCGCCGCCTTGCTCAAGGATCTCAAACAGCGCGGCATGCTCGACGACACTCTGGTCGTCTGGGGCGGTGAATTCGGGCGCACGCCCACTGTGGAACTTCCCGAAGCCGGCGCCAATGACGGCATGATGAACGGTCGCGACCATAATCCCTATGGCTTTTCGATGTGGCTGGCCGGCGGAGGCGTCAAGGCTGGGATCGCCTACGGCGCGACCGACGAGTTCGGATTCGCCGCCGTGGAGAAGAAGGTTCACGTCCATGACCTGCACGCGACCCTGCTGCACTTGCTGGGTTTCGACCACGAGAAGTTCACGTATCGCTACGCGGGACGTGACTTCCGGCTGACCGATGTCGCTGGAAACGTCGTTCACGGCTTGCTGGCTTGACGAGAAGCCTGCTCGCATTCCCGGCAGCGCGGCTATCGAACGGCGTTCGGGTTGTCGATTGAAATACACCTAACGGACGGGCAGTGGGATAGGTTCGTTGGGAAAACGACTTCGTTAGACTAAATAGGCTTCGGTGGACTCGATAGGCTTCGTTGGACTGTAGAGGTGCGGGGGAAATGGCTCCTTTGAGGCGCCATGGCATGGCCGGCAACAGGCATGAAGATCATTGACATCCTCAAGAGCAATACGCGAACGGTATCGTTTGAGTTCTACCCTCCCAAGAACGATGCCGGCTTCGAGGGTCTGTATCAGACGATCGAGGCTCTTAAGCCGCTGCGGCCCAGCTACGTCTCGGTGACCTACGGCGCTGGCGGCAGCACGCGCGGCAAGACCGTGGAACTGGTCAAGCGCATCCAAAACGAAATCGGCATCGAAGCGATGGCGCACCTGACCTGTGTCGGAGCCACGCGCGAGGAAATCGAGGAAGTGCTTGATGAGTTCCTCGAAGCCGGTCTGGAGAATATTCTCGCGCTGCGGGGCGATCCTCCGAAGGGCCAGGACCAGTTCCAGCCCACACCGGGCGGCTTTCGCTACGCGAGCGAGCTGACCGGGTTCATACGAGGGCGCTATCCGTTCTGTTTGGGCGGAGCCTGCTATCCGGAACGGCATCCCGAGGCGATCAGCGCCGAGGTGGATCTGGACAACTTGAAGCGAAAGGTTGGCGCGGGGGCTGATTTCCTTATTACGCAACTGTTTTTCAACAACGATGATTTCTTCCGCTTTCGAGACCGTGTGCGCGCGGCGGGCGTCACGGCGCCGATTCTCGCCGGCATCATGCCGATCCTCGCGGTCAAGCAAGTGAAGCGATTCACCCAAATGTGTGGAGCCGCACTGCCCGCAGATCTGCTGACGAAGATTGAAGCTGTCGAAGATGACGCGGAAACCGTCCGCCAGATCGGCGTCTACCACGCCACGCGCCAATGCGAAGAACTGCTCTTGAACGATGTCGCGGGCATTCACTTCTACACGCTCAACCGCTCCACGGCCACCCGCGCGATCTATCAATCCATCAAGACTCTCCTAGCCAGAGAATCGGCTGCCTGAAGCGGCGCCGGGAGCCCGAAGAAAACAGCTCCTGTGAGCCCGGCCGGCATGTCCAGCGAAGCTTTTCCACCAGACAAGCGGGTCACTTTCCAGTAGAATCGCCTTTATGCATCGAATTCTCTCCGGCGGCATCCTTTCGGCTGTCTGCCTGTGCGTCGCAGGGCTCGGGCAACCGTCCCAGGCACTCGCCCAGGACTCCCAATACCGCTACAAGAACCCGGTGATCTTTCAGCGAGCCCATCTTGACCAAAATAGCGGCAACCAGATTCTGGCCGGAAAACTCTGGCTGATGGAAGAGGATGGATCTCATCTTCGGCGGCTCACCGGCGGCACGACCTACGACGAGCACGCCTCGTTCTACTCCGATCAGCGGCACGTCCTCTACTCCGAGTTCCCGGTCAATCGCTACGATCACGCCGCCGGCGCTCGGTTGATCAAGCTCGACATCTACACGGGCGAGCGGGAGGTCGTGGCCGAGGTCGAAGGATGCGCCCTGCATCATGCTTCCCTGTCTCCGATCGAGGATCGCCTTGCCTATCACCGCAATTGCGGCAAGCACCGTTCGCAGTGGGTCGGCTTCGGACCGGGAGAATATGAAGTACCGATGGAAGCCACCAATGGCGTCGCTCTGCCCGAGAGTATCATCTTCATGCACGAGAAGAATCGCGGGACCCGCCCCCGCCAGATTGCTCTGGTCCGCCTGTGGGGTCAGGGCCGGGGGGCCCGGACCCTGCACCTAACGGACGCAAAACATGAGCACCGCCGGCCAGCGATTTCACCCGATGGGAATTGGTTCGCTTGGCAGACCAGCTCCGGCGGCGACGAAGACGAGATCTTTCTCGCCCGCCTCGATGGCACGGATGCGCGCAACATCACCAAGGCCAAGGGGAACGATGGCCATCCGTCGTTTTCGCGCAACGGAAAGTGGATTGTGTTCGAATCCGACCGCGGCGGCCAGTGGGAGATCTGGCGCATCCATCTCGAATCGGGCAAGCAGTCGCAACTCACCCGAGGTGGCAAGAACTACGTCAGCACGCGGGCCAGGATGTAGCGCCGGTCCTTCTTCTCTCCTGCGAAAATAAGCACATGGCAGACGCCTCACAATCGGCGGCTCAACCGCGAGATGAGTATACGCGCCGGCTCGATCAAAGCCGGGCCGCTCTCGCACGCGCCGAACGGCGGCACTACGTCCTCGGGTACGTCCGGCTCGTGGTTTCGGCCGTGGCCGCCGGGATAGGATTCGGCGTCTTCCAGCGTGCGGATTTCTTCAGATGGTTGCTGCTGGGGCCGGCCGCCGGCTTCGGGTGGCTCGGCCTGCTCCTGCGGCGGGCGGAAAGCGAGCGCACAACTCTCTCACGCGTGGTCGGGTTTTATGAACGCGCACTCGCCAGACTCGACGGCCGCTGGGCGGGAAGCGGCCAGAGCGGCGCGCGTTTTCTGACGGCGAGTCATCTCTACGCGCGGGACCTGGACATTCTCGGCGACGCCTCGCTATTCGAGCTTCTCTCCTGCGCCCGCACCGGCATCGGAGAGGAAACACTCGCGGCATGGCTGCTCTCGCCCGCGCCGCCCGATGCCGTCCGCGCGCGCCAGCGGGCGGTCATGGAACTCGGCCCGAAGCTCGATCTGCGTGAAGATCTCGCCGTACTCGGCGAGGATGCCCGGTCGGGCGTGCATCCAGAAAACCTGGCCGCCTGGGCCGAACGTGAGGTGATTCTCCAGCCATCGTCCATGCGCTTGGTGGCCGGCTTGGTCTCGCTGCTGGGCATCATCGCGATCGGCGCGATCCTCGCCTATTTCGCCGCCGCGGCCGGCGCCTTGGATCTCAGCGCGCAAACCATCGCCGGCCTTCGCATCTACTGTTTTCTGATTGCCGTCATCGTCGTCGGCTTCCTGTGGCGCTTCAAGAAACGCACCGGCCAGATACTCCACGAAGTCGAAGAGGTTGCGCGTGAACTCGGGCTGCTCTCGGGCGTGCTGTGCCGCTTGGAGGCCGAGAGCTTCTCTTGCCCCATGCTTGCCACCCTCCGCGCGGAACTCAACACCGCGGGCCATCCGCCATCGCGGCGCATCGCACGGCTCAACCGGCTAGTGGAATTGCTCGACTCCCGCCGTAACGCTTTCGTCGCAATTCTCGGGCCTCTCGTGCTTTGGGACCTGCATCTCGCGTATACCTTCGAGGACTGGAGGAGAACCTCGGGTCCGGCTCTGCGGAGGTGGCTTAAGGCGGTGGGTGAAATCGAGGCGCTATCGTCGCTCGCGGCGTTCCGCTATGAGCAGCCCGGTTACGTATTCCCAGAGTTTGTTGACCAATCCCCTTACTTCGACGGCGAAGCGCTAGCCCACCCTCTGCTGCCCGCCGAACGAGTCGTCGCCAACGACCTGCGCATCGGCGCCGAGGCCCGCGTGCTAGTGGTGAGCGGGTCGAACATGTCGGGCAAAAGCACCCTGCTCCGTACCGTCGGCGTCAACACGGTGCTGGCACATGCGGGCGCACCGGTTCGCGCCAAGCGGCTGCGACTTTCCCCGCTGATCGTCGGCGCCTCCATCCGTATTCAGGATTCGCTCCAGGACGGCACCTCACACTTCCTTGCCGAGATCACGCGTCTGCGCCTCATCATGGAACAGACCGGCCAGGACACGCCGGTATTGTTTTTGATCGACGAGCTTCTCAACGGAACCAATTCACACGACCGGCGCATCGGCGCCGAAGCGGTCGTGCGAGGGCTCGCCGATCGTGATGCGATCGGCCTCGTCACCACACACGATCTGGCGCTGGCGCGCATCGCCGATCGACTCGGCGCCAGCGGAGCGAACGTGCACTTCGAGGATCATCTCACCAACGGGCAGATGAGTTTTGACTATCGCATGCGGCCCGGCGTCGTACAAAAAAGCAACGCCATTGAACTCATGCGCTCGGTGGGTCTCGATGTCTAAGGGATGCCGCGCCTACTCGGCGCTGGCCGGCTCTTGTTTCAGGTCGCTGCCCACGTCACTGCCCGCGTCGCTGTCCATGTCAGCGGCGTCGCTGAAGTTGTCCGGCAACTCGGGAATTTCCATACCCACAAGATTATGAAAATCCAGTGACTGGACGAACCCGCGCCGGTTTCTCCAGTGTGGATGCACCTTGACAAATGTCTGCAGGAAGATTTTCCTGCCGAAGAACGCCTCTAATTGCTTTCTCGCTTTCGTGCCGATCTCTTTGAGCTTGCCGCCGCGGGAACCAATCAGTATGGCCTTCTGTCCCTGCCGTTCGACATAGATCGTGGCGAAGATTCGCAGCAGACCCTCGTCCTCTTCCCACTCATCGACGACGACAGCCGTCGAGTGGGGGACTTCGCGGTGGGTGGCGAAGATGATTTGTTCGCGGATCATCTCGGCGGCCATGAAGCGCTCCGGCTGATCGGTAAGGTAGTCGTCGGGGTAGTACGACGGCGACGGCGGCAAGCGGTCAAAACTGAGATGGAACAATGCCTCGACACCGTCGCCGAGCCGGGCCGAGATCGGCACATACTCCGCGAATTCATATCGCTTCCGGTACTCTTCGATTTGCGGAAGCAGTTCATCCTTCGATTTCAGGAGGTCGATCTTGTTCAGAAGCAGCATCACCGGCTTGCCGAGGTCCCGAACCATCTCGATGACCGCCACGTCTCCCGCCTGAGCAGGTATCGTGGCATCGACGACCAGCAGCACCAGATGGCACCCCGAGGTCGCTCTGCGTACTTCGCTCATCATGCGGTTACCCAGCTCGAGGCTGGGTTCATGGATGCCCGGACTGTCGACGAACACGATCTGCCCCTCGGGGCGAGTGACCACGCCCTGAATGGCGTTGCGGGTCGTCTGCGGCTTCGGCGTAACGATGGCGACCTTCGAGCCGACCAGCCGATTGAGAAGCGTCGACTTGCCGACATTCGGGCGGCCGAGGATTACCACGAATCCGGATCTTTTTTCTTGTACGATTTCTTCCTGCAAATCTGCTCACCATCCTGAGACTACAACCACATGCTGGGGCATGGGTCCCCGGCAACGGTTCGCATTCGCCGGCGGCGCGGCGGCTCCCAGGCTCGATCCGCGTGCATCGGGCGTCATCCGCCGCGCGTTCTCTTCAACCTCTACAGTGTCGCCCGTTCGGTCAGTCCCCGGGCCAGGCCGAATTTCCTCCGCCAGCGCCTTTCGGCCCGGCGCATACGGCCGGCATCGATCTCATGATCATAGCCAAGCAGGTGCAGCAGCCCGTGCAGCGCCAGGATCTTCAGCTCCTCTTCGGTTCGATGGCCTAATTCTACGGCTTGGCGCTCGGCACGCCGCGCCGAGATGAGAATATCGCCCAGGCGCCCATTCTCTCCATCCGGAAAAGACAGCACATCGGTGGCGGCACGCTTTCCTCGAAACATCGTGTTGGCGCGCCGCAGCGATTCATCCGAACCAATCACGACGGCGAACGAACGCCCGCGCGCGACCTCGCGCCCCAGCCCGCGGAGAAATGCATCCAATTCTTGCTCGTCGAAGGGTACGCTGCGCTGCCGGTTCAGCCACCAGACCGGTTCTTTGTCGGGAACGGGCTTCATGAGGACACTTCGGCACGAATCGATTTCCAGCAGAGGGTTACTGCTCGCCCGGCGCCGCGGCGTTTCTCTCCCCTTCCGCGGTTGCCTCGGCGCCGTTGTCTTTCCGGCCGGGTGTCGCCTTGGCGGCCTCTCGGCGGTCAAACGCGTCGTACGCTCGCACGATACGCTGCACGAGGTCGTGCCGAACCACGTCGTGCTCGTCGAAGTACACCATCCCAATTCCGTCGACCTTGTGCAGTACGTCTACGATCTCCACCAGACCGCTGCGCCGGCCCGGCGGCAGATCAATCTGTGTGATGTCGCCGGTGATCACGGCCTTGGAGCCGAATCCCAGTCTCGTGATAAACATCTTCATCTGTTCGGCGGTGGCGTTCTGGCCTTCGTCGAGGATGATGAAACTTTCATTCAGCGAGCGGCCCCGCATGAAGGCCAGCGGCGCAATCTCAATGTCGCCCTTCCCGATCAGCCGTTCGACGCGGTCGCTGTCGAGCATGTCATAGAGAGCGTCATAGAGCGGCCGCAAATACGGGTCGATCTTCTGCTGCAGCGTCCCGGGCAGAAAACCCAGCCGTTCTCCAGCTTCCACCGCCGGCCGTGCCAGGATAATTCTCTGAACCTTCTTGGCAAGCAGTTCCGACACGGCCATCGCGACCGCCAGGTACGTTTTCCCCGTCCCCGCCGGGCCAATGGCAAAGACCATGTCGCAGCGGTCCATCGCCTCGAAGTAGTGCATCTGATTGGCGCTGCGAGGACTGAGTGTCTTGCGCCCAAAGTTCCGCTGGCGGCTGCTCTCGACCAGATGCTTCAGGCTGATCGCTGGATCCTGCTCGATCACTCGCAGGAAGTCTTTGACGTCGCCATTGGTGAATCGCTGGCCCTCTTCGAGCAGCGACTCGTAATCGACCAGCAGCAACCGGGCTCGCTCGACGCGTTCGCTCTCGCCTTCGATTTCAATACTGTCTTCGAGCAGGTGCGCGCGGACGCCAAGGGCCTTCTCGAAAAAACGGATGTTTTCGTCGCGGGTGCCGAAGAGAGATTCGATTCCCTGGGAGATGCGAACCCGCGCTGTCATCAATACAGGAAACTCCAGCCACCCGGGCCGCAAGCGGCTCGGAGGCATTTCCTCTGCCCTGATACCCGATGCCAAATGCTGGGATGCAGGCGAAATCACAGCCGCCCTGAGGGCTATGACCCGACTATAGCCAACCCCTGGAGGCAAGTCAATTCCGCACGCTTCCTCGCGGGGGCATCACCCAAAAATACCGCTGGCCGAGGCCCCGCGGCCCGGGTCCGCCCGAATTCCGAGGTCTTTCCCGAGCCAACGGCCCGAATTGAAGTCCCCAGTCGAGCCACATCAGCGGTGCATCGCTCTCATGCTGAACCACCCGGCTGTTTCCCGGCAAACTCCGCCGGGCGATCCATGAGCAGCTTTGTCAGCGCGTAGACCGCTCGCATGTTCGGAACCGGCACGTCCCTCTTGCCGGCAAGCTCGACGACCGCTCCCACGATAGGCTCCAGCTCCGGTCGCCGGCCGGCTTCGAAGTCCTGCAGCATCGACGTCTTATGCGCGCCTACCTTCGCCGCGCCGTCGATCCTGCGTTCGGTCGGGATGCCAATCTGCATGTCGAACGCCGCCGCCACCGCGCGCACTTCTTCCATGATCAGCCGTACCAGCTTGCGAGTCGGCGGGAAGGTTAGAAATTCCCCAAGCGTGGACCGCGTCAGCGCGCTGATCGGGTTGTAGGGGACATTCCCAAGCAACTTCACCCAAATCTCGTGCCGGATGTTGGTTCGCAGCGCCGCTTTGAGTCCCGCGCGCCGAAACGTTTCCGCCAGCGCCAGGATGCGCTCGGACCGGGACCCGTCGGGCTCGCCCAGCGGGAAGCGGGCGCTGTCAAGGTGTTCAATGACCCCGGGCTCTCGCCGGCTCGCCGAGCAGTAGGCAATGCCCCCAATCACTCGCCGCGGGTCAATATGTTTCTCGATAACGCCGCCCGGATCGACGGCCTCCACCCGCATGCCGCGATAAGCGTCGCCCAATCCGTGGAAGTACCACCACGGAAACCCGTTCTGGAAGGTGACAACCGTCGTGCGCTGGTGAAACAGCGCCGGTATGGTTGCCGCCGCCGCCGGGAGGCTGTGCGCTTTCACGCAGATGAGCACGACATCCACCGGCCCGATGGCGGCCGGATCGTCGGTTGCCAGCGGGCGGCTTTCCATGCGCCCGAACGTTTCACTGCATACCAGCAAGCCGCGTTCGCGAATCGCGGCAAGGTGATCTCCCCGCGCAATCAGCGCCACGTCCTCGCCCGAGTCCAACAGACGAGCGGCGAGGACCGAGCCCACCGCTCCGGCTCCGTAGATGGCGAACTTCATAACATCTTATTGTGAAGGGTCTCAACTGCCGCCCAGGACCCTCTAGCGGGCGAGTCTGGGCAGCTAGCCCGCCAAGATGCCTTCCGCCGCCCGCACCCCGCCGCTGGCATTGACGCCTTGAGCCTTAAGACAGCTCTCAAGCGCCACCAGGAGCAGCAGGACGTTCTTTCTCGTTGACGACGAGCCCATGAGCCCAATGCGCAAGACCTTGCCCGCCAGTGGTCCGAAGCCTCCCAGGACCTCAATGCCATAGGTTGCCAGCAGCATTTTCCGCAGCTTGCCGTCATCCACTCCCTCGGGCAAGCACGGCGTGTGCAGCGACCATAGACGATGCTCCTCGGCCACATGCATCTTGCAGCCCAGCGCCTCCAGACCGGCCACCAGGGCGAGGTAGTTCATCAGATGCCGCGAGAATCGCGCTTCCAGGGTCTCATCGTGGATGAGCCGCAGCGATTCGCGTAATCCGTAGATCATATTCACCGGCGTGGTGTGGTGATACCGGCGCGCTTCTCCCCAGTACTCATGGATGAGCTTCAGGTCCAAATACCACGACACACAGAGCGTCTGACGCGCCCGCAAGGCCGCCACCGCCCTCGGGGACAGCGTAATCGGCGCTAATCCCGGAGGCACGCCGAGGCACTTTTGGGTAGCGCTATAGGCGATGTCGATCCCATTTTCGTCGACATCCACCGGCATGCCGCCCAACGACGTAACACAGTCGCCAATGACGAGAGCCCCCACCTCGTGGGCCGCCTGACAAATCCCCTTCGGATTCTGTAGTGCTCCGGTCGAGGTCTCGGCATGAACGAAGGTGACCACCTGAGGCTTTTCCTTGGCGATGAAGTCCGCCGTTTCGTCATCGGAAAAAACCTCGCCCCAGGGCTTCTCCAGGTGAACAATCTCGGCCCGTTGTCGCTTGCACATCTCCGTCAGCCGGTCGGAAAAATATCCATTCGCCAGGACGCCCACCTTCGTGCCCGGCTGGATGAAATTCACGACCGCGGCTTCCATCCCGGCCGACCCGGTGCCCGAGATCGCCAGCGTGAAATCGTTCTTCGTCCCGAACACATACCTCAACAGATCGCGAAGGTCGTCGAGCAATTCGAACATTGCCGGATCCATGTGTCCGATGGTCGGCGCGGCCATGGCCAGCAAGACGGCGGGATCCACCATGCTGGGGCCAGGTCCGAGCAAGAGCCGTTGGGGAGGGTGAAAGAAAGACCGCGTTTTCTCTGACATAGCATCCGCCTGAAGGAAAAACATTCAGGCTCGTCGGCTCAGAATATCACATGGGGTGATGGTGAGTTGCCCCGCTGTAGACGCACTTTTCCGGCGCTTGCCCGCTAACTCGGCGGTAGCTCGGCAGTCCGGCGCACGCCCAACCTGCCCCCATGGCGCGGCTAGCCCGCTTTTCTCACCAAGTGGCGAAGCGAAGTGCATGAGAGGTCCGTCAGTACTAGGCGCGCGCCGCTTGACGAGCGCAGGCGTACTTGACAGTACGTTGAGCACGGCAAGCAAGCGCAACGAAGTAATGGCGGGCCTGTCATGTGCTTCGGTCGTCAGTTGGTGAGAAATGCGGGCTAGAGCTATGCGCCAGGCTTCTTGTACCCAGGTCCGCGCAGTACCCTGCCCGGCATCTGGCCCGTATGCTCGCCGTCGTCCAGCACCACCTCGCCATTGACGATGACGTAGGGAATCCCCAGCGGGTACTGTTGGGGATCTTCAAACGTCGCCCTGTCGATCACACGCTCGGGATCGAAGAGGGTAATGTCGGCCCAGTAGCCCACCTTGAGCAGGCCGCGGCCGGGCAGGCTGATCTTGTCGGCGTTCATGCTGGTCATCTTCCGTACGGCCTGGGCCAGCGTCAGGACCTTGAGTTCCCTCACGTAACGCCCAAGAACTCTGGGGAAGGTCCCATACCAGCGCGGATGGGGATGCATCGAGCCTCGCGGCCCCTCCGGGCTGATGGCCGAGCCGTCGGAGCCGATCGAGATAAAGGGTTGCTTTATGGCTAGCTTCATATCTTCTTCACTATGATGGAAATAGACAGCTCGCACACTACCGCTTTCCTCTAGAAGAACATCGAACAGCACATCGACCGGATCGCCGCCCCGGGCCTCGATCAGCTCGCTCATGCGCTTGCCGACAAAGGGCTTGTTCTGCTCACTCGACATCGAGACCAGCAGCATGCCGTTCCAGCCTCCGCCGGTTCCCAGGTAGTGGTTGTACCAGCTGGGCAGCCCGTTGAGGATGTCTCGCTTCATGCGGGCCCGCATTTTCTGGTCCCCCAGGCGTTCGAGCATCTTTTCGTTGCCGCCGTCGTGCGCCCAGGGCGGGATGATCGCTCGCAAATTATTCTGCCCCGCTGTATAGGGATAGACGTTCGCGCGAATATCGTGTCCTTCGCTGCGAGCCTCGGCGATCAGCGCGATCACTTCGGGCATGCGGCCCCACAGATCCTTGTGGGCAATCTTTAAATGAATGATGTCGACCCGAATCCCGGCGTCCTTGCCGACCGTAATGGCCTCGGCCACCGAATCGAAAACACCCTTCCCTTCCCCGCGAATGTGGCTTGAGTAGATTCCGCCGTGCTCGGCGGCGACCATCGCCAGCTCGACGAGTTGTTCGGTGGTGACCATGCCCGAGGGCGGCATCAGCAGCGAAGTCGAAAGTCCCATGGCGCCCTGGCGCATCGCCTCGCCAATCTGGGCGCGCATCGCTTCGATCTCGGCGGGCGTGGCCTTGGTCATCTCATAGCCCTTGACATACGTCCACACCTGCGTCTGGCCGACATAAGAACACATGTTCGGCGCGAAGCCTTTCCCCTCGGCGTAATCGAAATAACCGCCGAGAGTCGTCCAGGGCTTCTCACCCTCTTTCACCGGACCGGCCGAGCCGCCCTCGCCGAGCACCATCGTCGTGACGCCCTGGCGGATCATGCTCTCGCATTTGGGCTCGTCGAGCAGGGTTTGGTCGGAGTGATTGTGCATGTCGATGAAGCCGGGCGAGACGACCAGTCCCGAGGCATCGATCCGCCGCGTGGCGTTCGAGCCGGACAAGTCTCCAATGGCGGCGATCCGCCCGTCTGAGACAGCGACATCGGCTTGCCGCCCCTCCGAGCCGCTGCCATCAACGACCGTCCCGCCGGTAATTACCAGATCGTAGGACTCGCCACCGCAGGCACTTGTGAGAAGAATCCAACAGGCACCGGCAATCGCCATTCCCGCTACAAATCCACGTTTCATATGCGCGTCATTGTAGCGCGATGGTTCCAAGCCAGGGCGCCGGCCCCGCTGCGGCCGGCCGCACCTGTGCAAAGTGAGACCGCCAAGGCGCATCGCATTGCCCTCGTTCGCCGTTAGATGTTGATATCTCGCTTTCACACTGTCTATCGCCCGCCTGAGTCCCTCAGCACGTCGTCAGAAACGTCACAAACTGTCCCGGCTCAGGAGCTTGACGATGTTGCTATCGGGTGGCTTAACGGAACGGTTGTCACCAACACCAATGCGTCGCGGCCAGCCATCGCTTCCGACAACCGGACTTGTCGGAAGTAGCCGGCGAACAGCGGATTGGATGTGGGAAACCGAGAGAGGCAGTGTCGCGTAACCCGGTCCTCTAGAATGGTGTACAAAGGTGACCCGATGGCAGATCTCCGGATAGTCCTGCGTGGGCTAGTGTGCACACCGCTGTTCACGCTGGTCGCGGTTCTCTCGCTCGCGCTTGGAATAGGCGCGAACACTGCGATCTTCTCGCTGCTGGAGCAGGTGATGCTGCGGACGCTGCCTGTTCAGGACCCGCACGAGCTCGTCTACCTCTACAGCGAAGGCCCCTGGATGGGGGCGGTTGAGAGTGACGAGCAGGGCGGTCCGTCGTTCAGCCATCCCCTGTTCCGCGAGCTTCGTGAACAGCAAACGCCTTTCGCAGGCCTAGCCGGCGCTCGAAGCTACTCGGTCAGCCTGGCGTCCAGCGGCGAGGCGTCATTCGGGCAGGTCCGCATCGTTTCCGGCAATTACTTCGGCTTGCTTAGGGTCGGCGCGGCGCTAGGACGACTCATTGAGGAGGATGACGACCGCGTGCCGGGCACCCATCCCGTTGCGGTCCTCGGCTACAGGTATTGGGAGTCACGATTCGGCGCGGATGTCGGCATACTCAACCAAACGGTACTCGTGAACAACTCGCCGATGACGGTCATCGGAGTAGCCCAGAAGGGTTTTACAGGCGAGCGCGCAGGCAACCCGCCCGACATCTACATCCCCATGGCGATGTGGGGCGTAGTCGGTCTCTATGCCGACAGTCTCTCAGACCGGCGACTTGTTTGGGTGACGATGTTCGGACGACTCAAGCCCGGGGTTACCCTTGAGCGCGCCGAGGTCGAAATCAACGTTTCCTACCGCGCGCAACTCGAGCAAGACATTCCACTCATAAGGCGGCCAAGCGAACGGTTTCTGGAGCTTTACCGGGCGCGGACGATCACGCTCAAACCGGGCGAGCATGGAAGAGGCGACCTGCGGGAGCAGTCCGGCCAACCTTTCATGCTCATCACGGGGATGACGCTGCTGATCCTGCTGTTGGTCTGCGCTAACGTGGCCAACCTCCAGCTCGCGCGAGGCGCTGCGCGAATGGGTGACTTGGCGGTGCGTTCGGCTTTGGGAGCTTCTCGGATGCAGCTCGCGCGCTTGGTCCTGGTGGAGTCCTCGGTACTGGCCATTGCCGGCGGCGTTCTGGGGCTCGGCGTGGCACATCTCACTGCAAGGGGAATCCTGGCGGCCGTGCCAGCGTGGAGAGGTCTTGACGCTTACTTGTCGCCCGACCTCGACGCCGGAGCGCTGCTGTTCTGCTTCGGGCTTTCGGTGGCGACCGGCTTGGCATTCGGGTTGTTCCCCGCGCTTAGAGCTTCGGGTGTCTCTCTAGCACTGTTTCTCAAGGGCCAGGCCGGACAGGTTTCGATGCCCCGGTCAGCCACCGCATTTCGAAAGGCGCTCGTGACGCTGCAGGTGGCGATCACGCTCTTACTGTTGATCACGTCGGGCCTTTTTGTCACAACGCTCGTCAACTTGTCCCGGATCGACCTGGGAATGAGAACGGATCACTTGGCGACATTCGGAGTATTCCCGAGAATGAACCGCTACAGCGACACGCAGACTGCGCAGCTGCACCAGAGGTTGACCGAGCGGCTCGCGGCGATCCCCGGCGTGACGCTGGTTTCGACGGCTCAAACTCCGCGACTCACAGGCTCTGCCCCTCGTACCAACATCGGCGTCGAAGGCTATTCAACAGAGGACGGGCGCAATAATCCGACTGTCCATGTCAATTGGATCGGCGAGGCCTACTTCCGGACGATGGGAATTCCGCTGATTACGGGCCGGGAGTTCACGCCCGCGGATAACGCCGGAGGTTCGAAGGTCGCGATCGTCAACGAAGCCTTTGTCCGAAAGTTCTTGCCGGTCGACCGAAGCGTTCTCGGTGCGCACATCACCGAACGCAACGAACCGTGGCGGATCGTAGGCGTTGTGAAGAACGCGGCCGAAGCGAGCATGCGGGAAATGCCTCAGCCGGCCTTCTACAAGCCGTTGCGGCAGACTGCCCGTTGGGGACCGTTTCATTTCTACATGCGAACTACCATCCCGCCCGAGAATGCCCTCGCTGTAGTCCGACGCGAGGTTGCCGCGGTTGAGCCGACACTCCCGATTCGCGCGCTCAAGACGATGGAAACGCAGCTTGCGGAAAATACTTATGCCGAGAGGATACTCTCTACACTGACTTCTACGTTCGCCGCCCTGGCAACGCTTCTCGCGGTCGTCGGTCTCTACGGAGTGCTGGCCTACAGCGTCGCGCGGCGTAGACGTGAGTTCGGTATCCGGATGGCCCTGGGCGCTGAATCGAGCCACATCCGCAGACTTGTCACGCGCGAGGTGGCCGCAGTCATGATTGTTGGTACTTGTGTAGGCTTGGGCTCGGCGGCAGTAGTCGGTCAGCTCATCCGATCGGCCCTCTACGGGCTCGAACCATGGAACGCACAAGTGTACTTGGCTGCTGTCGCGATAGTTTGGTCGGCGGCGTTGACAGCCGCTTACCTGCCAGCTCGCCGCGCGGCGCGGCTGAACCCGGTTGCGGCATTACGGCACGAGTAACTCCGATGAGAACCTGAAGGCCGCGACTGTAGTTGAGGGCCTGTAAGCAATAGGATATTTCCATCAACTTTCTGCCTGCCATCAACGCGTGAGCCGTCGACGCCTAAGGAATCCAATGGCCGGAGAGTCGCTTCCGACAATGGGGATTGCCGGAAGTCCCCCTAAACGAACTACATAGCGTTCGGCGGCGGATAGGTGGCGCTATAACCTTCGGATCATCCAATCGCCGCCCGAGGCCCGCGAAAGCATCTACGCTGCCGCGCTGCGCCGCCATGCGAACCAGCCCGCCAGCAGGCAGCCGAGCAGCCCAAGCGTGGTCAGTGCGCCGCCGAGATAGACCGTCCATGGGCGGTAGTAGAACGACACGGAATGCTTTCCGGCCGGTACCACGACCGCCCGCAAAGCGTGGTAGGCGCGGTAGAGCGTGGCCGGTTCGCCGTCTAGTTCAGTTTCCCAGCCCGGAAAATAGGGATCGGAAAAAACGACGTACATCGCGCAGGGCGCCTCGATGGTCGTTTCGACGCTATGCAGCGTGGATCGCTCAAACGCTATTTGCGCGTCCCCCTCGCACGGGTCGCCTTCCAGAGGGGCCGCCCGCGGTCCTCGCGGGTCGTCCAGGGCCGTGAGATCACGAAGAGTCCAAGCGCGGGGATAGGCATCGGGGTTTCGGAAAACCTTCCAGCCGCTGGCGTCGCTGTAAACTTCAAGTTGCGTGTCACGAGTTTTCTCCCTGGCAACGGTATAGACCATGTTCAGCATGAGACGACGCTTGTGCCAGTCCGGGATCAGAAAATCGTGGATATCCCTGTTTACCGACGCCAGAAATCCGTCCACCATCTCGAGGCCTTCCCAGCCAGCCAGATTCGGCTGGCCCTCCTCGGCGCTGATCTCGAAGCGAAACGGCCCCGGTTGAGATTTGAGAAACTTCGCGACATCGCTCAGTTCCAAGAGCTTGTCTAGGAACCCAGGCCGGATCGGATCCTCTCGGTGGGTCAGCGCGATCGAATGGGCGACACTCATCTCAAAGACCATCAGCAGCACGAAGGCCACACGGAGCCCCGGGGTCTTCATCGCACCCCGCCGGCCCGCCTCAAGCAGCGCCGCGAGAACCAGCGCGACCAGAGACGCAATCATCACCTGGTCACTAGATTTGCCCTCCATTCGCGCGAAGCTGTACTGGACGAAAAGGATCACCCATGCCACGCCAGCGAATCCGACCAGGACCTTTTGCACGGGCGCGACCCAGCTCCAATCGGTCTCTCGCGCATCCCTGCCGCCGAGCCGATTCCCGGGCAGCACCCCGAGCAGCCCGTCGGCTCCGTGGGCGGCAAGAATAATCACCGCGAATTGAAATACGAATACTCCGTGGGATGCGTAGCGGGCCTTGTCGGCAATGGGGATGAACGCGTAGATCCAGCCATGAAGCAGCGACAACGGACCGAAGCAAAACGCCAGCGCGCCGACTGCCAGGGCTGCATAGACCCGCGCCCAGCGCTCGCGCCAGCATCTCAGCAGCGCGCGGACCGCCAGCGTCAGACACACGAATCCGGTGAACGTGCTCACCTGGAAATGTGCCGTCGGGACGAAAGCGCCTAGCAAAGAAGCCCCTAAGAGCCGCAGCTTTGTGTGTGCGTAGTAGGGCACTTCTTGCCCCATCGTGACCGGGTCGTCCAGGCCGACCCAGCGGTAGGACAGGTACCCGTACTCCAGCGCCGGAATCAATTGCAGCGCCGCGACACAGAACGATACTACGGCAATCAGGCCGAACAGACCTGTAAACTTGGCGGCCGCCGGCGGCGACTCGCGAAATCGCCCGGCGAGCACATAAAGAAACAGGACGCTCAGCGCCAGCAGGCTGTAGAAGGGCGTCTGGTGATGGCCGCTCAACAGCGCCATCCCGATCACCCCGCCGCAAAGTACTGCGTTGGCAAGACGGTCGCGCACTTCGGCCGAGTCAAAGACGCGATGGAAAAACAGGAAGATCAGAGGAATCCAGATGGCTCCATGCATCATTTGCGGCCAGGCCGTGCTGGCCACGTATCCTGAACACGCAAAGGCCACCCCGGCCAGCACGGCCGCGTACCGTCCCCGGCCCAGTTGCCGAATCAGGCCATACATGAAGAGCGCGGCCAGCAGGTGCATCAACACGAAGTGCAGGTGAATCCACGCAAGGTCAATGTGTCCGTCATCGAGCGGGGCAAGAAATAGTGGCCAGTTCAGCGGAAACGCCCCGCCGGGCTGCATCTGCCCTAGCAGGGACTGGCCCGTCCAGTGCGCCGGATCCCACATCGGGAACACACCTTCGTTCCAGGCCTTTGCTTGCACCTGGTACCAGGGTAAGACCTGAAATACTTGGTCGGGAAGATCCAGAAACGTGAACTGCGTACTAAAGACCAGCTTCCAAAAAAACAGCAGCGTGAGGACGACGACAACGATGACCGGACGCCGCTCAAACAGGTCGGAGTTCATAAGAAGACGACGAAGTGTCCCATTGTAGCCCAGCAGGTTCGTTTACCGGCGGGTGTTCGTGGGCAACACCGTCCCCGTTGGCGAGGGATCGCGCCTGGAGGCCGGACGGGAAACTTCCCCGCCGCGGCACGTCCGTTTGGCGCGGCCCTTGGCCGAAGCGCGTCGCCCGGCCCGATCAGCAGCCCTTCCACCGTTTCGCCCCGGAGTCGGGCAGACCGAGCAAGTCCAGGATTCGCGCCACAGTCTGGTCCACTAGCTCGTCCACGCTCTCTGGATGGGTGTAGAAGGCAGGCATCGGCGGCGCCAGAATGGCCCCCATCTCGGCCAGGGCCACCATGGTTCGAAGATGCCCTAGATGAAGCGGCGTCTCTCTGACCATCAGTATCAGCCTGCGGCGCTCCTTGAGTATCACATCCGCGGCCCGGACGATCAAATTGGAGGCAATTCCAGCCGCGATCGCCGACATCGTATGGATCGAGCAGGGAGCTACCACCATCGCCGCCGCGACAAACGAGCCACTGGCGATATCGGCGCCAATCTCTTCGTTCGAATACCGGGTTCCGGCCAAACCCTTGATGTCGCGGAGCGTACGGCCAGTTTCCTGGAACAGAGTCTTCTCGCCGGCCCGAGAGATCACCAGGCGCGTATCAACGTTTTTAGCATCACGCAGCCGTTCGAGCAGGCGGATACCGTAAACCGACCCGCTTGCGCCGGTAATCCCGACGATGATTCTAGTCATAAGCCAGTATGTGAGTGCCTTTAGTATCGGATATTGGAACAACTGTAAGCGACTTGTTCTGAATTCAGAACACGCGCCCTTGACATTCTTGTCGCGGACTCCTTCGCTACCCTATATACTCAAATACGGCCCACACACCTGCGATGGACGGCGGACTCAAGCTCAAACGAACCCGAGAGAAGCTCGGACTGCGTTACCGGCAGGTAGAGCAGGCCAGCAACTTAATCGCTCAGCGTCATCGCAACCTGGATTTCACCATCGGCCTCAGCCGCCTGGCCGACATTGAGAACAAGGGCGTCGTACCTAGTCTACACCGCCTCTACAGCCTTTGCGCGATCTATCGTCTCGACATTGCGGACGTTCTCGGCTGGTATGGCATTGATCTCGGAGAGATGGCGCGGGACTGGGCGTTCGTGACGCCGTCGAAGACGCACCTGTTGCGGCTTTCGACCGCGGATCGGGCGTCGGTAACGCTTCCTCTCAAGTTGGAGCCCGGCGTGGACTTTCGCCAAACCACCGACCTCAGCCGCGTCATCCAGCAGTGGGGCCGGGTTCCGGTGACCCTGCTCGATAATCTCGACATTGAGGAATACCGCTATGCGATCATCGGCAGCGACGATTACCTGATGTTTCCATTGCTGCGGCCGGGGGCGATGGTACAAATCGATGAAAGCCAGACGAAGATCCAGAGCACTGGCTGGACCCACGAGTTCGAGCGCCCCATATATTTCTTCGAGTTGCGGGGCGGCTATGCCTGCTGCTGGTGCAATCTCACCGGCGGACATCTCATTCTTCAGCCGCACCCGAGTTCGCCATGCGAACCGATACTGCTCAACTACCCGAACGACGCGGACGTGGTCGGCCGTGTTGTCGGGGTCGCCATGCAGCTCGAAGCCGCGCCGGCTAAGCGGAAGCCGAAGCGGAAGTCTCGTGCCGCAGCAGTTCCAAAATTAGTTCCAGGTCTGTGATGTAAAGTTCCCGTTCGGCTTTGCTGGCGCTGGCGGGCAGAAGGCGCCGGTAAGGGCTCAGCGTCAGCCATGTGTTGAGAACCGTGCCCCGGTCGTCCCCCATGGTTTCAAAGTAGTTTTCCAGATCCCGTTTCTGCTCCTCGAGCGAGTAGCCAAGCCACTCCCGGAAGACATCATCGTGACTTTGGCGAAGGACGGCGTCGGCGTCGGCGTCGCTGTAGATCTGGGCCAGACCGAAGTGCTCGTAGCGCCCCGTGTTTTCGTTCCTCAGCGAAGCCAGATATACGATCTTGCCAAAGGTGCTGCGAACCTGAGAAAGCGTGCGATTCCACAGATCATGCATGGCCCGCTCGCGCACGTCCCTCGGCGCTGGGCTGCCGGAATCCTCTGGCAAATCTTCGCCCATGCGTAACTGGCGGCTCATTTCAGGCAGCTCCACTCCCGATCCATGCCACTTTCCGTTCACGTAAAGTCTATCAGAAAATCCCGTCTTGCGGCCGATATTTCGTGCCGGCAAAGTAGTTTCCCAGGCGGTGCGATTCGTTGCGGCCAGAAACGCCGAGCCAAAGAGCAATGATATACTGCCGTGAGTTTGGGTGCCTCCGGGCGCCTGTGATCCGCCATGGCGAGCAAGACACAACCCTGCGGCACGCTCGCGTGCCCGAGAATCGCGGCCGTTTCGACTTCTTACCATTTTCGTTCGCACAGCGACAACTTCATTACACGCTTCCTGGAAGGGCACTGGATCGGGCCGCTGTTTCACCCTCCTTCGTGCGAAATCGTGTCCCTTTATGTCGATCAGATCCGGCAGACTGACATCAGTCAGCGCCTTGCGATGGCCTATGGCGTGCGGACCTGTTCGAGCATCACCGAGGCCCTGACGCTCGGCGGCTCCGAGCTTCAGGTGGACGGCGTTCTGCTGATTGTCGAGCATGGAGATTACCCGCGAAATGAACGTGCTCAGAAGCTTTATCCGCGCTTTGCGTTCATGCGGGAGGTCGTCGCTGTGTTTCGGAAATCCCGGCGGTCGGTGCCGGTGTTTCTAGACAAGCATCTTTCCCATGACTGGTCCGAGGCCAGGCAGATCGTCGACTGGTCGCGAGAGCTTCGCTTCCCGCTCATCGCCGGGTCCTCGCTCCCCGTTACGTGGCGCGAACCCAGAGTGGAGTTTCCCCTGGGAACCGGCTTTGAGGAGATACTGGTCGTCGGCGGAGGCTGGTTCGGCGAGACTTGGTTCATTCACCTTCTCGAGACCCTGCAGTGTTTCGCCGAGCGGCGGCGGGGAGGAGAGGCCGGCATCCGCTCAGTGCAGTCACTCGTCAACGTTGAAGTTTGGCGAGCGGCTCTTGCCGGCCGATGGGATCGCGCTCTGCTGGACGCCGCATTGGCATGCCGACGAATCGAGGGTGCTCCCGGTGTGCCCGAGGAAGTTGCCCGCGGCGCCGCCGCCTGCCTGATCCACTACAACGACGGCCTCAAGGCGGTCATGCTTACCCTCGGAGGCGGACTGCTGTTTGAATATCTGGCGGCGTTTCGGCTCAAGGGCCGCGACGACACGCCGGCTGTCGCTTTCTGTCTTCCCGCCGAAAGCGCTGACAACGTCAGCCCATTGGTCCGCTCCATCACCCGGATGTTCCATACCGGAGTCGCGGACCGCCCCATCGAGCGCACTCTGCTCACGACCGGCGCGCTGGCCGCGGCTATGGAATCCGGTCACAAGGGGCAGTCGGTTCGCGAAACTCCGCATCTGAATGTTTCCTATCAGGCCAAGGAAGTCTCGGATTTCACGCTCGGGGGAGCCGTATAGCATGGCTTCGGACGCCGCGCGAGCCCGCGTCCCGGCTTTCCGTCAGATCGTTGCCTCCCAGGCCAAGCTGATGGATGTCACCAGCGGCTTCGAGGGACTCGATGGTCCGGTCTTCGGTCGGCTCGGCGCCATGTATTTCAGCGACGGGCCCTCCCGCCGCATTCTCCAGTACACCATTCCGCGCTGGCGCATCCCGGCCGACTCTGGCGAAGTGAGCCTCTACCGCCAGGAGAGGGACCGGACGAGCGGACTGACTCTCGACCACCAGGGCCGCTTGCTGGTCTGTCGTACCGGCGCGGGACAGGTTGTCCGGACTGAAGTCAGCGGAGAGATCTCCCTACTAGCGGACTCGAACCGCACGCGTGGTGTTCAAGCGCCGCGCGATGTCGTCTTCGCCGTGGACGGAAGCATCTACTTCACCGACCGGCCCGAGAGCTCGCCAGATGTCTCCCCGTCGGATGGTCCGCCCGGGGCCGTCTTCCAAATCACAAGATCGGGCGATGTCCGGCCTGCCACGTTCGAATGCCGAAGGCCGGCGGGCCTGGCGCTCGACGCCCGGCAACTCAACCTTTATATAGTGGATCAATACGAAAGCAATATTCGTGTATTTCCAATCCAGGCGGACGGCGCGCTCGCCTCGGGTTCGGTCTTTGCGCAACTATCGGCCAGCCAGGCTAGCCCGCCCGCCGGGCTCAAGACAGACCGTACTGGGAACGTGTACCTCTGCGCGGCGGAAGGTGTGTGCATTTTCAATCCCCAGGGAATCGAATTGGGCGTCATCCACGTCCCAGACAAGGCGACGAATTGTTGCTGGGGTCGTGCCTGGAAGGGCCTCTATATCACCGCTGGCGGGTCGATCTACTACATGCCCACCGAACTGCCCGGCACGGTGACCTTCTAGATCGCGGCACCATCCTCGCGGACCCAGGTTCGGCCTTCGCCGGGGAGTCCGCCTCTGATTTCCCGCCCCGAGAGCCTGCGCCGACCGCGCAAGATGGCAACTCACCGGCGACGAATCCTGACTCCTCGGCCTGGCGCCGGCTGGACCAGGCACTGCGGTCGCACCATCGGCGACTCTTGACAAGACGTTGTCAATAAAGATCTTGCCCGCGGCGCGTCGGCGCCTCGCCAGCAGCGATCTCTCCGCCTTATTGTTCCGCTGCTGAAAAAACTTCGTATCGGGCCCGCTTTCTCCCTCTACAACGATAGAGTCTCATTTAGAAGTTGAGCGTCCGCCTCCTCTGCTCCGCCGTCAGCCGAGATCAGGCCCATCCTAAATCAATCACAGGGAGAACACCTTACGTCTATGACCAAGAAACTTTTTGTTCTGACCGCCGTTAGCGTCAAGTTGGCCATCCTGGGCCTGTTGGGACAGTGGGCTGTATCGCCCGCCGACACCACCCAGACGAACCTTAGGGCGGACTGCCCAGACTGCTTTCCAGATCCGTCATGCTATCCGGGCGATCCGTGCGCTGACTGTTAAGGCTAGATCCGTCGAATGATACGCTGGAATCGAAAAATCTCAAGATAAAAGAAAACAGCTCGGTATAGCTGAGTTACGTGTTACAATAATCGAGGCTTTTCCCTCTAGGCTTCGATCTAGCCGTGGCACAAGTCTTCTTTTACTTTTGGATTGCTATGTGGCTCCTCCAAGCCGCCTGGGCCGTCCGGCTCTGGCGGCTTGGTCTGGCTGCGCGTTATCCCGTTCTGGTTACCTACCTGCTGGCGACCACGTTAATGGGTGTCGGCGGTTTGCTGCTGCATCAGGTAGTGGAGACCGATCCGCGGGGTTCGGTCAGGGTCATCTACGGGTGGTACTGGGTGGTTTCGCTGCCGCTTCAGTGGACCCTGCTCTTCTGCGTGCTCGTCGAGTTCTACAACAATATACTGAAGGGTTTCCGTGGGTTCCAGCAGCTGGGAAAGCTCGTCATGAAGGGTGCTTCAGTGGGAGTTGGGTTGCTCTTCCTGGCCATGATCCTGCTCGAGAAACCGAGTTCGGAATGGTGGCAGTTTTGGGACTTCAACCGGCGGAACATTTATGTCGCGCTGACCCTGCTTTCGTTATTGCTGCTCGTTGCCGCGTTGTACTTCGGCCTGCATGTGTCGAGAAATGTTCGCATCCTCTATACGGCATTCGCGATCTATTTCGCGTCGGCGGCCCTTCTCAGGACCATTGATGCACTCGGCTGGAAGTTCCCGGACGACAATGTAGGCTACGTGATTTCCATCGTCTATGCCGGGTGCGTGCTGTATCCGGCGCTTTCGGTTTCGCTTGACGGTGAAACCATCCGTCGTCCGGCTTCGCCGCGCTGGCTGCTCAATCGCCGGGCGGAGGCCGAGATTAGCGGCGGACTCCAGAGCTTCAACGACCAACTCTCGAGGATACTACGCTCATGACGTATCTCATCGTGCTACTCACTTGTATGATTCTGGCGCTTGCCGCACTCAGTATCGCGCTATTTCGCCTCCGTAGGCGCGAGTATACGGATCACACAGAGGTCATCGCGACCGCCGCGGACGTTTCGGTGGGCGGCATCTACCGCCCGGTTGAACGGCTGTTCGATGACCGCGATTTCGACCTCGTGAAACGGTCCGGCCCGGCCAAGGCCGCCCTGCGGCGTTTTCGCGGCCAGCGCAGACGTATCCTGCGGCTCTACATGGGCGAGCTTCGGCGCGATTTCTTGCGATTGTGGAGACTCGGCCGCTATTTGGCCCCGCTGAGTCAGAATCCTGACTTCGCTGCGCTGGTTTCCAGGCAGTTCCTGACCTTCCATCTCTTGTACATCTCCATTCACATCCGGTACCTGCTCCTCGGCTCTGCCGCCACCTCGGATCTCAGGGGTGTGGTCTCGGCCTTCGAGTCCCTGCGAACGGCGGCGCGGCGAACCCTCGACGCCATGGGCGTGCCGGATGCGGAAACACGTCTAGGTGACATGCCGCTGGGCGTAGGAAGGTCGTAACCGCCGGTCGCTCGGCAAGGGCGTGTTTGGGCGCGGCCACCGTCCGCGCGCATGTCTGTCCGGATCTAATGGCTTGTCTCCAGCCGAGACCTTCGGCCGGGCATGCGGTCAGGCCTGGGATGGGCCCGAGTTTGCTTTCTGGCTGTCCCGCCGGCACAAGCCCTGCGGTCCGAGGGCCACTGGAGTGAAAGCGCCTCGTCTCGCGCTCACCCCGCTCCCTTGATTACCATCCAGAATGGGTTTGGCGGGTTGCAAAAAAACCTGGTAAAGTAATAAACCGTAATATGTCTCCCCTGTTCTCGTACATGCGGGACGTGCGCGGAAGTCGGTCGCCGGCATGGTGCAACTCCCTGGAATGCCGCCACGGCCGCTAGGCGGCTGGCATATCTGAGGCGACCACGCCGTGCGCCGGGCGGGGGAGCATTTAGGCTGTAATGGACCACTAAGTCCTGTCCAATCACGATGCGAGAACTACCGCAGATCCCGATACAAGATGTCGGCCTCGGGCTTGTGTCTGCTCTGCTTCTCCTGCTGGCGGTCTTCCTGCTCACCCGCGCCAGGGCGTTCCCCGACGGAAGACGAGAGTTGCTAGACGCTCGCCGCGGTCCCGTTTTTCGCGTATTGGATCGCGGCGGAACGCCGCGGCAACTGAGCTTTATTGCTTCTTTGTTACTCCATATGCTGGGTATCGCGGCGGCGCCCATGCTTCCCCTTTTCCTCACCGAAAGACTGATCCTGCACGAGCCCTCTCCAGAATACGAACTCATCGCCCTGGACTATCGCATTCCACTTCCTCCCGTCGTTGCACCCTCGGATCTGCCCGAGCCCGCCGAAATGGAGCGTTCCGAGCCGTCCGACACCTCTACCGAGCCCGCTGAAGAAGAAGAGGAACCCGTGAAAGGCGAAGAGGAAGGGACGGCCGGCACACCAGAACCGCGGCCACCGTCCGCCGAGGCCGGGGACGGCGCCCCGGCGGCACTTACCGCCCAGCGGCCCCCGACCCGGCCGGAGCCTCCCCGCCCCGCGCCCGCACCGGAGCCGGCGGTCGTGAGGCTGCTGCTTCCCGAGAAACTCAAAACCGATTCGGCGGAGAAGGATATTGTGCTCCAGCCTGATTTCACCGCGCCCCTGCCCGAGGACTACGTGGTTGACCTTCCGCCCGTGTTGCTCTGGACCCCCGAGTCCGGGAAGCTCGAGAACGCCGCCGTTCTCGAACCAGTCAAAAAGCCGGTCTCCGAGTCCGCTCGCGCGATACTGCCGAACCTCGAACCGCAGCTGCGCCGGCCGAACCTGGAAGCCGCGCTGGCCGACCTGCAGATTCCCCCGGCACCCGTCCTCAATGAGAGTCCCGCGCTGCCTGTGCCGCCAGCGGATGTCTTTCCTTTGGCCGGCCAGAATCCCCTTGTCGTCGAAGAGGTGCAGCCGCCATCCATTACCGGCGCCGAGGGCCGAAACAGCCTGATCGCCCTGAGCCAGACACCGAATATTCAAGCCAGCACCTTTGAGCTACTGCCCGGACTCCGCGCGAGGTCGATTGAATCCGAGCCTTTCGAGGAGGTGCCCGATCCCTCGATGGGAGAACCTGCGGCAGCCGGGCCGGAGACTCCCGCCGCCGAACCCGTCTCTGATTCGGCTCCCCAGAGCTTCGATCCCGTCCCTGATTCGGGTCCCGAGAGGTTCGATCCCGTCCCGCTTCGTGACGAAGACGTCATGATCGGCGAAGGCTTCACAGAGGTGGAGAGCTACCTTGAGACCCCTCCCAACCTTGACATCGAAAGCGCCGGACTGAGCCCGCTGAGTCCGCTGATCGCGAAGATCACCACGCTCGGCGAAGGAGGCGCTAAAATCATCGAGATGGCGTTGGCGCAACCCCAAACAGCCGCCGATCACGCGACTGGCGCCGCAGGCACGAGCCCGCCTCTCGAGGCCCCCAGCGACACAGCGGACGGCTCGGGAACCGGCGAGAACGGAGAGGGCGCCGGCGCTGGCGGAGATCCTTCCGGTGGCGAAACCGGCAAGAAGCGCTTCAAACCCCTGCCGCGGTCCCAATACGGCATCATCTTGGTTTCCAATTCCCGGAGTGAATTGCCGGAAGCAACTGGCGTGCTTTCGGGCTCGCCGGTTTATACAGTGTATATCGATGTCCCCCAAGCCCCCCGCAAATGGATTCTCCAATACTGCGTGCCGAAGACAGGGAGGCTTGAAGTCTCCGGCGGCGTGATCCGGATCAGGCGGTTTCCGCGTGTCGATCCGCCTTTCGTCCTCGAACCCAGCGCACTGCCGTTGCGGGAGGCCGGAGAAGACGCCAGTCTTGCCCCGCCGCGTATCGTTGTCTACGGTGTCGTGAGCGAAGAAGGGCGTTTTGAACCAGAGCGAGTGATCCGCGGCCTGGACCCCGAAACCGATCAAATGGTCCTAGCTCATCTGCGCTCTTGGGAGTTTCTTCCCGCCTTTCAAGAGGGTGTTCCCATATCCGTGGAAGCCCTGATTGGAATTCCTCTGCGCTAGCAACCCCTGGTGGAAGTCCGGGTGGGCGCGAGGGCCGGGCAAAAGCCGCAAGCCTTCGAGTGTGCTATCGTACGACTCAGAGCATCGGAATGTCCAGCGCCGATATCATCACACGGCTGGCCGGGCTGGCCCCTCACGGGGGGCCTGTCGCGCTGGCTTGGTTGCGGCGGATGGAAGGTTCTCCCGGTCCTCTTCCTCCGGCCCGGCGGCCCGCCGGCGCGCTTCACGCCCGCCTGTTCAGACACTTATGACCTGCTGTTTTTCTGGTAAAGAAATACCGCAAGACAAACTGCTCGTCCTGTACTATCCGCCAGCCATGGCGCATCAGGATTGGGACAAGTCCGTGTACGCTTCGGCTCGGGCTCGAGAGGCGCTCCTCAATCTTGTTGATTGTCTGAAGTCGTTCCGGCGGCGCTTTATTATGGGCAAGAAACCCATCCTGGGCGTGATCGCCGGTCTTGCCGGTCTCGGGTTGCTTGTCTCCTGGTGCGCCGCCACCACGGAGTGGGCCGATCTCGGTACCTTTCAGAAGTTCATTCAACCTGTGATCGCGCTAAGCATCCTTTTGTTTAGCTGGCCCCGTGTTCGCGCGTTGCGTCACCGGCTGAAGCTGTGGAACGCTTCTGGAAAGGATACCATCAGAGGTGAGATCCAGGCGATCGAGGCGAAAATCGCGAACATGCCCGATGACCCGTCCGCGGAAGAAGCCTCAGCGGTGTTGCGCAGAAAATGCCCCGAGGTGATTTCGCGGATTGCTTTTGCAGGAAGCTATTTCCATGCGTTCACCTACATGGATTTTGTGATGTATCCTCAGCTGAGCCATCCCTCCACCAAAGACGATCTGCCGGGCCAGCACAGCATGCATCGTGACGCCTATTATATCGGCGACCTAGTCTACGACAGCTGGCGACTGTTTCACAAAGACCAGCGGGATTTCGAAGATCCCCGGTTTGCCGGAAGCGGCGGAAGACGAGGGGTCATCTAGAGCGGCGCCTGCCGCGCCCCCGCCGTTCCGGCCCCCCCCCAACCCCGGCTGACTGCCCCGGGCAGATCCCTCGCATGGCGGCCCGCCATGCGGACCAATGCGGGATACTGAGACTGGGCACGGGTCTGTGTGCTTCTCGTCGCAAAGCTGGTATGGAATGACGAGTATTCGCGCCGGGCCGGCTCCTCGCGACCTGCCCGGCGCCGTGTCCCCCGTGCCGGAGACAGCTACATGACGCTCAACAAGCTCAGCGAAGAAACAGCCACGATGGGGCTGCTGGTCGAGGCTCGAAACGAGCGCGGAGCTCTGCACCAGCTTACCGGCGTCATCGCCCGCCTCGGCGGTGATATCACGTGGGTCGCTATTCTCGACAGCCAGAAACCAACGGAGACGGTTTTCTTTGAAGTAGGCGGCGTGGCATCGCTCGACCCGATCATTGAGGAATTGAACAAACTCCCGGTCGTGGTTCATGCCGCCGAAGAGCACAGTCTGAGGTGCATCTTCGGCAAGCGCCTGATTATCATCGGCGGCGGAGCCCAGGTCGGACAGGTCGCCGTCGGCGCGGTATCGGAAGCCGACCGGCACAATCTTCGAGGCGAGCGCATCTCGGTTGATACCATCCCGCTCACCGGGGAAACCGAGTTGGCCGAGGCCGTGCGCGCGGTCGCGCGCCTGCCCCGTGCGTGCGCCCTGGTGCTGGCGGGCGCACTGATGGGCGGCGAGATCGAAGCCGCCGTCCGGGAAGTACGCAAAAAGGGCATGCTGGTGATCTCTCTCAATATGGCTGGAGGAGCACCGGCGGCCGCCGACCTCGTCGTCAGCGACCCCATTCAAGCCGGCGTCATGGCCGTGATGGCGATCGCTCACACGGCTCGTTTCGATGTGCGGCGGCTTACAAAGAAGATCTTCTAGACATCCGGCGGACGAGAGGACTCGCCAGGAACTCCTTCCCGCGAAGCGTCGGCGCCAAGCCGGCGAGGCGGCTGCCCTTTCGCCATGTCCGCGGAGAACCCATTTTCCCGTGGCGGGCCCCGTGCTCCCTGGTCCGCCGAAGATCATGCACAAACGGGCTAGCCCGCTTTTCTCACCACGTGGCGAAGCGAAGTGCGTGAGAGACCCGTCAGTACGAGGCGCGCGCCGCTTGACGAGCGCAGGCGTACTTGACAGTACGTTGAGCACGGCGAGCAACCGCAACGAAGGAATGGCGGGCCTATTGCGTGCTTCGGTCGCCAGGCGGTGAGAAATGCGGGCTAGCGTCAGTGATCAGACCAGCCCGCGGAGCGGCCCACCTGACGATGCAGCGGAATTCTGACGATAGTAGTGCGCAAGAGTTCAGGCACTAGGTTTTTGCCCGGGTTTCTGTTCGGAACTCTGGCGCGGTTTTGTAAGGATAGATCACCTCTTCCACACCTGGGTTTCTCGCCTTTGCCTCGAACTGCTGATAAGGCGATAATGTGGAAGTTGAACTGTTGAGGAGAAGTATTCCATGAGTACCACCTCTGCCCCGCCGGCTCCATCGAGAAGCCCGGCCGTCGACGAAGAAGTCTTCATACCGCATTCGCCGGCTTCCCTTGCCGAAGCCCAGGTCTCGGAAACCATTGTCGAGCAGCTCATTCTCAAGAACCTGTACTTCCGCGGTGAAGTGGTCGGCCGTGAACTGGCCAAAATGACCGGGTTTCAGTTCAGTGTGATCGAGCCGGTGATCGATAACCTGAAACTCAAGCGTCTGATGCTCGTGAAGAGATCGTCGTCGATCGGCAGCGTTTCGGCCTCGTTCGTCTTGGCGGAAGAAGGAAGGTCCAGAGCGAAAGAGTTTCTTGAGA
The DNA here is from genome assembly GCA_965238045.1 of Bryobacterales bacterium. GTDB lineage: Bacteria > Acidobacteriota > Terriglobia > Bryobacterales > UBA6623 > CBDEGU01. The sequence continues at coordinate 822,747 of CBDEGU010000012.1, forward strand.
ATAACCAGCTCCTCGGTCCCGCCCCCATCACTCTGGGCACCTACGTCGACGCCGTGGAGCGCCAGCAAATCAAGGTCGGGTGGGCGACGCTCAACAAGCTCCGTGCCGCGCTCAAGGGCATGGTCATCTCCGATGACTACCTCCAGCGGATCGGACCGGCCATGAATTCGTTCCGCTCCATGCTGATTTACGGCAAACCCGGCAACGGCAAGAGCTTTCTCGCCGAGCATCTGGTCTACCTTGAGTCCGATCCGATCTACATCCCCTATGTCGTGGAGGCCGAAGGCCAGTTTATCAAGGTGTTCGACTCCCTCTACCACGTCAGGGTGGACGAGCCGCAGTCATCCGCTGCGCTGACCCATGAGCCGCTTTATGACCAGCGCTGGGCCAAGTGCAAGCGCCCGTTTCTGACAACCGGAGGCGAACTCACCCTCGACATGCTCGATCTGATCTACATTCCTACGGCGAAGATCTACGACGCACCCTACCAGATGAAGGCCAACAATGGCATGTATCTGATCGATGACTTCGGTCGCCAGCAGGTCACGCCCACGGAACTGCTCAACCGCTGGATTTACCCTCTGGATCGCGGCAAGGACTATCTCCGCTTCCGCACCGGCACCAAGATTCAGGTTCCCTTCGGGTGCTTCCTGATTTTCTCGTCCAACCTGAACCCGGAAGAACTGGGTGACGAAGCGTTTCTCCGCCGTCTGGAGTACAAGCTCTTCATGAGGAACCCTCCCGAGCACGAATTCGTGCAGATCTTTCGCGAATACTGCGACGAAATCAAGCTCAAGTACTCCAAGGACCTTCCCACCTACGTCCTTCAGAAGCACTATGGCCCCACCGGAAGGAAGCTTCGCCGCTGCCACCCCCGCGATGTCCTTCGGATTGCCCTCAATTTGATCCGCTTCCAGGGTCGTCCGCTAACCCTGACCCGGGCTCTCGTCGACGAGGCATACGATCTAAAGTTCGTCACCACGGCCTACGACGAGGAATGACGCCGCGGCGGAATACGGTTTTGCCCGCGCCTCTCGAACCGCCTCCCGACGACGCCGGCTTGCGCTCCCGCGACGAGTTCGGACTATACTTGTGAGATTCTTCGGCGGCCCCTCGATCCGCCGACAACCTGCTTCGCGGAGTTAGCGGCATGATGGTTTCAGGCCTCGCCAAACGTCTGCTCTCGATACTCTTTCTTCCTCCGTTTCTTCTGGCGTCTTTCATCGGGGCCCAGACCGCGCCACCCCCCGGCCTGGATGACATCCTTTCCACCACGGCGCTCGGCGGCCTGGCGATCTCTCCCGGCGGTTCTGAAATCGCCTACGTCGTTACTCCGCGCGACACCCTGGGCGCCAGCCTTGGCTCGGCGATTCATGTTGTTTCTGTGCGCGGCGGCGAAAGCCGTGAACTCTGCGAAGGTTCCGCGCCGGCCTGGTCGCCCGACGGTGCCCGCATTGCCTTTTTCTCATCCAAGGGCGGCGGCCGCCAAATCTGGACCATCGCCTCGCGGGGCGGAACTCCGCGGCTGCTTACGCGCCACGCCGGGTTCATCGACCGCTTCCGCTGGTCGCCCGACTCCAAGAGCATCGCCTTCCTCTCTCGCCCGAAACATGCCGCCAACCTCAAGAAGCTCACCTACGCGCCCGGCCCGCTCGTCCCCGTCGAGGTCGATCACAACAATCTGCCCATGAACCGGCTTTTCGTGATCGACCTCGGCTGCGGGCGAGAGCATCAGATCACTCCCGGCACGTACAGCGTTGGCGGCTATGAACAATGGTTTCCTGACACCTTCTCGTGGTCTCCTGGCGCCAAGCAACTCACTTTCAGCATGCGCCCGCACGCCAAGGCCGGCAGCCATCTCTTCGGCGACGTGGCGGTTATCTCCCGCGATGGCGGCGACCCGCGAATGCTCGTCGAGCGCGAGGGCATGGACGGCCATCCTGTCTGGTCTCCCGGCGGCCGCCAGATCGCCTTCCTCTCGACCGAACGATACGACTGGGTCACCGTCTCGTTTCTCTATCTGGTCAATGTTCAGACGCGCGAGATTCGCAACATTACGCCGAAATTCGACGAAAAGATCAAGGAATTCTTCTGGACCGCCGGCGGCCGGAACATCCTCTACATCGCCGGTGATCGCGTCGCGACGCAAATCTACCGCGTCGATGTCAGCGCGGGAACCGTGCATGCGCTGACGCGGGGCAACGACGTTCACAGCGGCCTGAGCGTGTCGGGCGACGGAAAGTCGATCGCCTTCCTGCGTCAAAATTCGTCGCATCCGCCCGAAATATACTTCGCCCGGCTCGATGACATGCGACCCGCTCGCGTCGTACAAGCCGATGCGCGCATCGCTTCCTGGCCGACGATCGAGACCGAAATCATACACTGGACCAGTTTCGACGGCATGCGCATTGAGGGGATTCTGCACAAGCCGTTAGGTTATGAAAGCGGCAAGCGCTATCCCCTGCTGGTCGTACCCCACGGCGGCCCTCACTCGGTGATGTCCAACACCTTTGTCAGCGGCGAGTACCGGCTCTTTGCTCAGCGAGGCTGGCTCGTTTTTCGCCCGAATTTTCGGGGCAGCGGACATTACGGCGAGAAGTTCCTGCGCGCCAATCTGCGAAGCTGGGGCATCGGAGACTATGAAGATGTCATGAGCGGAGTGGACGACCTGATTGAGCGCGGCCTTGTCGACCCCAGCCGCATGGCGATGTCGGGATCAAGCTATGGAGGCTATATGACCTCCTGGACGATCAGTCAAACGAATCGCTTCAAGGCCGTCGTCATCGGAGCGCCGATCACCGACCTGCCGAGTTTTCTTCGGACAACCGATGTCCCCGAACGCTTCGAAAGCTATCTCGGTACAGACCGCAAACGCTACTACCGTGGCTCGCCGATGTACTTCGGCGAAAACATCCGCACTCCCGCGCTGATCTGGCATGGCGATGCCGATATACGGGTGCCGGTCATGCAGAGCCGCCATCTCTATACCGCCATGCTCAAGAACAAAGTGCCCGTTGAGTTCGTCATCTACCCCGGAGAGGCCCACGGACTGGTTCGCCCCTCTAACCGCCGCGACCTGCTCGAGCGCGAGCTGCGCTGGCTAACCGAGCGGGTGCTCGGAAAACAATAGCGCCTCTCCACAAGCCTCACCCCGTTCTCAGCCCAACCCCTCTCGCCTGTCCCGCTCCGGCTTCCACCGCCGAGCAGCTCGGTTTTCCAAGGTAAGATGAGACTGCTTGTCTCACTTCAAGATCTACCGCGACCCGACGGGAGCGCATCTCGCTCGCAGAGGTAGCTCATGGCTCTCGAGCCCCAGGCAGCGTGCTTGTCAAGGATTTTGAAACCGGCGGTCTGGAGCATGCCCTCAAGTGACCTCTCAGTGAAAAACCACCACCAGGGACCATAGTCAACATGCCCCATTCGTGATTCCTTGTCACCTTGCCCGAACCGTATCCACGGGTAAACCCTGCCCTGGCCCACCTCGGGGAGTTCCACACCGCACGCGCTCCAGTGCTGGCGCAGGATCTCGGCGACAGCGCCGCCAAGCGCTGGCACGAACAGGGCGCCACCCGATGGCAAGTTCAGCTCTGCCCCCTCGCTAGTCGTGATGCGATCGGGAACGACGGCGCTACTCAGGATGAGATACCGCTCCGTCACACTACGGAGCCGCAGGATCGTGCTCACCGGGTCGGGCATGTGGTAGAGCACGCCCGAGCAGTGGACCATCTCGAACGTGCCTGTCTCATCGGGGTCCAAGCGATTGACGTCCCCTTGCAGCTTCCGGTAGTTTTCAAGATGCCGCTCGCGGCAACGTTCCTCGAAGTCCTCCCAAAAGGGGTGCTCTAACGGCAGCACGTCGATCAGCGTAGCCTCGCTTGCCCCGGCCTCCAGGGCGATGGTAACCGTCTCGTTGACTGCCGAGCCCCCCAACCCACCGATATCGGCAAAGCTTTTTCCAAGAATCGATTGCCGAATCCATTCGTCTTTTAGAGGCTCAGCGGACATATCCATGCGACTGTACCATACAACTGCCGCTCACCCGCTGACGCACTTCGTGTGTTACAAGGGGCGGTCCGCCCGCCAACTTGTCATACTGGTGTGCCTATGGTTTCTGGCTCGCCGCGCTTTCGTTTGGCCAGTTGCTTGAAATCGCCAGCGCGAGACCGGCTCTCACATTTTGCCTTTCTGGCCGCGTTCGTCTCCAGCGCGACGCTGCTGTTTTCCATCGCGGTTTCCCAGACATTTCTCGTGCTGGCTGTGGTTCTGCTCGCGGCTTCGGGCACTCGTCCCAAGCTACCCGCGGCGGCCCTTCCCCTGGCAGGTTTCGCCGGCTGGACGATCCTCTCCGTCCTCGCTTCGGACGACCCGGTCTCCGGATGGCCGCAGTTGAGAAAGTTCCTCGTCTTCACGATTCTCGTTGTGATCTTTTCGCTCTTCCGCGGCGCCGAGCGGGGGCGCAGACTTCTGGAAGCCATGTTCGTTTGCGCACTGCTGGCCGCCGCACTTAGCATCGGACAATTTCTTTTCAAATGGTCGGCCGCCGCCGCCGCGGGCCGCGACTTCTACGACGATTACATCCACCAGCGGATCACCGGATTCTTCAGCCACTGGATGACGTTCAGCGAAATCCTCATGATCCTGTTCCTGATGCTTCTGGCCTATGTTCTGTTCTCGCCCCGCGCCCGAACCAGCGGACGCCACGTCTGGCGAGCAATGGCGGCTGTCTTCGCGGCCGCACTTCTGCTCAGCTTCACCAGAAGCGTCTGGCTCGCCATACTGGCCGGCGGGCTGTATTTGATCTTCCAATGGAATCGCGCCTATCTGTGGGCCGTGCCGGTTGCCCTTGCGCTGGCGGTCCTCGCCAGTCCCGACGCCTTGCAGCGCCGGGTCGAGTCCCCGGCCGATTCGCAGGCGTATCAGAACCGTATCATCATGTGGCGTACCGGCTTGGCGATGATCCAGACCCACCCTTGGCTGGGCGTAGGTCCGGAACGGGTCGGCCCCCGGTTCGCTGAGTTTCAGCCCGAGGACGTTCATGAATTACCGCCCGGTTACTATGGCCACCTGCACAACGTCTTCATTCACTACGCCGCCGAACGCGGCATTCCAGCCGCTCTGTTCTTGATTTGGTTCCTGGCACAAGTTCTTTGGAATCATTGGCGCGCCGCGCGAGTGCTGGTCGGCAGAAACGACGAGCGCCTATTTCTGGCCCACGGAGTGATCGCCGCCACGCTGGGCGTATGCGTCGTGAGCTGCTTCGACCTGACGCTGGGAGACAGCGAAATCTTGGGAGTGTACCTGACGATCGTCGCTCTCGGTTATCACGCCGTCAGCGCCGCCGGAGAGACCGGCACCGCCTCGGAGTTGTAGCAGGACGCGGCCCAGCCCAGTGGGCGCCCCGCCCGGCCAGTACCTGGGGAATCGATGGCAGGAGAATCTTGGCGTCGAGCCAGAGAGACCAGTTGTCGATGTACTCGAGGTCAAGCTTCATCTAGGTGTCGAAATCCACCCGGTAGCGCCCCCGGATCGCCCACGGACAGGTCAGCCCGGGCCTCATGCGCAGACGCCACCGCTGCCATGACTTATACTGCGCAACCACGGACGACACCGCCGGACGCGGTCCTACGAACGACATATCACCCTTGAGGATGTTCCAAAACTGTGGCCATTCATCAATGGAGAAACGCCGCAGATAGTGGCCCAGCACCGTCAAGCGCGGATCCTTGGCGATTTTGAACAGCGGGCCGTCGCGTTCCTTCAGGTGGGTGAGCCGTGATTTGAGTTCCTCGGCGCTCTCGACCATCGACCGGAACTTGTAGAAGCCAAATCGCCGCCCACTCAGTCCGCAGCGCACCTGCCTAAAGATCACGGGACCCGGGGACGTTGCGCGAACCAGCGCCGAGATGATCAGCATGGGAATCGCCAGAACGGCCAGCGCCGTCGCCGCTTGCTTGATATACTTTCGGCGGTTATGACCGCGCGGATTCCCGTTGGCTTCACGCTTCTGGCAGTCCTGCTCCTTCCCGTCTTGGCTCAGGACTCCGCCAGCCTCAAGACAGCCGGCCTCGACCTGACGACCGCCGCGGGCTTTGCCCGCGGGGGCGAGAGCGGCCCGGTCGTCTCGAAGCAACAGCCGCTCGAGAGTCTCCTGCTCAAAGTCACCGCCTACGACGGACGAGTCAAGATGCCGCCCTCGGGCAAGCTTGCCGAGGAAGAACTCGCGGCCTTGCGCGAGTGGGTCGAGCAGGGCGCCACCTGGCCCATGGCCTCAGAGATGCCCGCGGAGATATCCAAGGTGAGCCTCGCGCCCGCCGGTCGCGAGTTCACAGCCGAGGAGCGCGGGTATTGGGCGTTTCAGCCCATCCGCGATCCGGAGCCGCCCTCGGTTCGCAACTCCGATTGGGCCAGAACGCCGGTCGACGCTTTTATCCTCGCCAAGCTGGAAGACAAGGATCTCGAGCCCTCGCCAGGAGCGACAAAGCCCACGCTTCTGCGGCGCGCCTCCTACGACCTAACCGGGCTGCCGCCGACCGAGGACGAGATCACCGCTTTTCTGGCCGATGAGTCCCCCGCTGCTTTCGATCGCGTCATCGAGCGGCTGCTGCATTCGCCCCGCTACGGTGAAAAATGGGGACGCCATTGGCTCGACCTTGCCCGCTATGCTGATTCCACCGGCAACGACGAAGACCATCGCTATCCCTATGCCTGGCGCTACCGCGACTACGTGATTCAGGCATTCAACGACGACATGCCCTTCGACCAGTTCGTCCAGGAACAGGTCGCCGGGGACTTGCTGCCCGCCCCCCATCCGGGCGAAGTCCACCGCCGCGGCATCATCGCCACGGGCTTTCTCGCCCTGGGACCGAAGGCCATCGCCCAGCAGGACAAGACGAAGATGCTCTACGACGTCTATGACGAGCAACTCGACGTCCTGTCCAAAGCCTTCCTCGGATTGACCGTGACCTGCGCGCGCTGCCACGACCACAAGTTCGATCCGATCCGCACGCGAGACTATTACTCGTTGATCGGCATGTTCGCCAGCACCCGCAGTTTCCTCGATTCCACAACTCATGTCGCCAAGTTGCTGTTCACGCCCCTCGTCGCCCCGCAAGTCCATCAGGCCTACCTCGATCACCAAGACAAGATCGCGAGCAAGAAAATCGAGATCTCCGACGTCATCGATCAGCAGCTCGAGCGCTACAACGGAGAACTCAGTCCCCAACTCGCCGCCTATATGCTCGCGGCCCGCCGGGTTGCCGGCCAGGAAGGTACGGCCGGCGAGATGGCCCGGCGGGCAAACCTCGACACGCCGATTCTTAGTAAATGGGTGGCCTACCTCAAGCTGAAAGACGTTCCCCGCCCGCACCTGGCGGCATGGATTCAGGCCGATGGCGAGCGGCTCGCCTCGGTCGCGGCGGAATACCAGCAGCGCTATCAGACCCGACTGCGCGAATGGAGCGAGCGTCTTGCCAAGTGGCGCGAAGCCGTACGCCGAAGCCTCAAGCAAAAGAACATGCCTCCGCCGAAAAAGCCTGTTTTCCAAGCCGGTGAGGATCGCTTCTTTCACGAGGTCTATTTCGCAAAAACCGGCCCCTTCGCCCTGCGAGAAGAGGATCAGGAAACGGTGTTTACCGCCGAAGCGCGCGCCCGGCTCGCCGGGCTTCGCAATGAGGGGCAGCATCTCGAGGACACCGCGCCCGAGGAACCGCCGATGGCCTGCGCCGTCACGGAAGGCAAGACTGTACAGCAGAAGGTCTTCGTGAGGGGCAACTATGAAGCTCCAGGCGAGGACGCGCCCAAGGTCTTTCCCGCAATCCTGGCCGGCGACCATCAAACCCCTGTCACCTCCGGGAGCGGACGCCTCGAACTGGCCCGCTGGCTCACCGGTCCAGATCAGCCGCTGACCGCGCGCGTGATGGTGAATCGCATCTGGCAAGGTCATTTCGGCCGCGGCATTGTCGGAACACCAAGCAACTTCGGCAAGACGGGCGAGAGTCCAACGCATCCCGAGCTGCTCGATTATCTTGCCTCCCGCTTCATCGTGAGCGGCTGGTCCGTCAAGCAGATGCACAGGCTGCTCATGCAATCGAGCGTCTATCAGTCAAGCAGCCACACAACGGACCAGCAGCAAGGGGCGGACCAGGAAAATCGCCTCCTTTCTCACTTTCAGCGCCGCCGCCTCGCGGTAGAGGAAATGCGCGACGGGCTGCTTGCCATCGACGGCTCGCTCGATCTGGAAATGGGCGGCACTTTGCAAAGCGGCGTCGGCACGGACCGCGAAAATTCCAATGACCGTCTCAGTTTAAGTCCCGACACCCTGCGCCGCCGCCTGGTTTATGTGCCGCTGCGGAGATCGAACCTGGCTCCGCTGCTCAATCTCTTCGATTTCGGCGACGCCACCACCTCCACGGGCAAACGGGCCTCCACCAATGTCGCCCCGCAGGCACTTTTCATGATGAACAGCAGCTTCGTCGCCGAGCGCGCCCGGACGCTGGCCAAGACGCTACTCGACGACACTAGTTCCAATACTGCGGGGCGAATTCGGCGGGCCTATCTGATCACGCTGAATCGGCCGCCGGTATCGTCCGAGACCGGCGCCGGCCGTTCCTTCCTGGCAAGGTTTAGGAACAAGTTCCCCAACGCAATCGACGACCTTGACGCCTGGCAAGGCCTTTGCCGCATCCTCATGGCGTCCAACGAATTCCTCTATCTGGAATAGATCACGCAACAGCGCTCCCCCTATGACCCAAATATCTCGCGCCTCCGAGAACTATGACGCGGTTGTGGTCGGCGCGGGCGCCGGCGGCGGAACTATGAGCCGTGTGATGACGTCGAAGGGACTCAAGGTCGCCCTTCTAGAGGCAGGTCCGAACCTGGTTCCCGAGGAGGAATTCAAGGAACACGACTGGCCGCACAACTATCCCCACCGCGGCGCCGGCCCGCAAGGCGAACGCTATTTCGGCAAGGGCAAGCCCTTTGGCTTTCTCCGCAGCACCAGCGGCGGATGGCGTCTCGACGACGAACCCTACACCGTCGGCGAGGACAGTCAATTCCTGTGGTTTCGCTCGCGCATCGTCGGCGGCAAGACCAACCACTACGGACGGATGTCGTTCCGTTTTTCGGCGATGGATCTCAGGGCGCGCGACCGCGACGGCATCGGGCCGAACTGGCCCATCCGCTATGAAGACCTCGCTCCCTACTACAACAAAACCGAGGCCTTCATCGGGGTGACCGGTTCGCTGGAAGGTATTCCCTCGGCCCCCGATGGAGTGTTTCACCAGACGCCGCCACCGCGCGCCCACGAAGTACTGGTTCGCGCCGCGGGCAAGAAGCTCGGCATCCCCTTGTCGGCCGCAATCTGATGGATACCGTCGGTTTCAGCATGCGCGGACATATTCCGGCACTCGAGGGCCTTGATGTCTACAACACGGACGGCTTCGGCGGTTCGCATCTCTACGCGCCCTGGTGGGCCTGGAACGATCACAACCAACTCGATTTCCCGCGCGGCTATCACATCGAATTCGGTGGTGGTTTCGGCATGCCCGGCGTCGGCAGCTTTCACGGCGTCGCCCGCGAGGCCGGTTATGGCGCCAAGATCAAGCAGCTTGCCCGCGAAAGCTACGGCACCAGTGTGGGCATCGCCGGCCGTGGCGAGATGATTCCGAACCGCTTTTCGTATTGCGAAATCGACCCTGGCGTGGTCGATGCCTGGGGGATCCCCGTGCTCAAGTTTCACTACAAGTGGAACGACTATGAGCGGAATCAGGCCCGCCACATGCAGCCGACCTTTCGCGACGTGATCGAGACCATGGGCGGCCGGGTCACCGGCACCGGTAATGCATTCGAGAAAGAAGGCATCTCGATTCCGGGCACCATTATTCACGAAGTCGGCACCGCCTGCATGGGCGACGATCCCCGTGCCTCGGTGCTCAACAAATACTGCCAGGCCCACGAGGTGAGTAACTTGTTCGTGACCGACGGCTCGGCCTTTGTCACGAATCCGGACAAGAACCCGACACTAACGATCAACGCCCTCTCGTGGCGGGCGGCCGACTACCTGGCGGAAGAAATGCGGCGAGGGAACCTGTGACCAGAGAGTCTTCCGCCCCCGGCTCGCTGTCACGGCGCGAACTGCTGCGCCGGACGGCGCTCGTCGTCGCCGCGGCTGGCGTGAACGCAGCGGGCCTCGACCCGGCCGCCGCGCAACTGGTGCACCGCGAAGCTGCCCGCCGAAAGTCCGGGCCGGGCGGCTACACCCGGCAGTTCTTCACGGACCGGGAGTACCAGATCGTCGCCCGGCTTTCCGAGCTGATCGTTCCGGCCGACGAGCGCTCGGGCAGCGCCGTCGATGCAGGCGCACCCGAGTTTATCGACCTTCTCTGCGCCGAGAACACCGAACTGGCCCGCATTTATAGCGGAGGACTGGGCTGGATCGACGCTTGGATGCGCCAGCGGCACGGAACCAGTTTCCTGCGCTCCAGTGCCATCCAACAGACAGGTTTGTTGGATCAGCTCGTCGCCGCCGAGCAGGCCGCGGACACCGCCACCGATGAGCCCGGCATCGCCAAGCCCGGCGAGATCGATGCCGGCGTCAAATTCTTTCAGTGGATTCGCAAAATGGCCGTCGACGCCTACTACACCAGCGAAATCGGCGTCGCCGACCTGGGCTATCAGGGCAATACCGCGCTGGAAACCTACACCGTGCCCGCCGAAGCAATCGAATACGTGCGAAAGCGCAGTCCGCTGGGCTAAACCGACACAGACGATGACACACCGCAAAGCTCTGCTCATCAGATGCCTGCTCGTCGCCTTGCTATGCCTTCCGGCCGGTCTGGCCCCAGCCGCCTCCAACGGCTGGAAAGCCGGAGCCGCCACGATTCGCATCACGCCCGAGGGTCCGGTCTGGCTCGCCGGCTACGGCCGGCGTGACCGCCCGGCGCAAGGCGTCGCGCAGCATCTTTATGCCAAGGCACTGGCGATCGAAGACGCCGCCGGACAGCGCTCCGTCATCGTGGCCGCCGATATGCTGGGCTTTACCCGCGACCTGGCGCAGCGCGTCGCGCGCCGCGCGCGGGAAAAGTATCAGCTCCCGCGTAATGCCCTCCTGCTCAATTCCCCCCACACTCATGCCGGACCGGTCATCGGCCGCATGTTCGCCACCAGTTATCTCAACATGCGCCAGAAGAACTGGGACGCGGTCGACGATTATACGCGCATCCTCGAAGACAAGGTCGTTCAGGTGATCGGTGAAGCCATCGCGAACCTCGCGCCCGCAACGCGGGACTTCGGCCGCACCCGGGCGGGCTTCGCCGTCAATCGCCGTATCAAAACCCCCGCCGGCTATAAAGGTGCCTTCCACAACTGGGAAGGCCCAGTCGATCACGATGTCCCGGTGCTTCGCGTCACCAGCCCGAGCAGCGAGATACGCGGCATCGTCTTCGGATACGCCTGTCACAACACCGCCATTCGGCCCGAGGTCATGAAGTTTCACGGCGGCTGGTCCGGCACCGCGCAACACGAACTCGAAGCACACTATCCCGGCGCGGTCGCCCTCTTCCTCGCTGGCTGCGGCGGCGACATCAACCCCTATCCCTTCGGCAGCCAAGAGCTGGCCGAAATTCATGGCCGGGCGCTCGCCGGCATGGTCCGCATCGCCCTGGGGCGGGCTCTGCGGCCTCTCAGCGGCCCTCTGCGCGTTCGATACGAGGAGTTTCCGATTCGATTCCAGAAACCCAAGAGCCGCGAAGAGTTCGAACGGATCGGCCGACAGGACCATCCTTACCGCCGCATCCACGCCAAGAAGATGCTCGCGATCCTGGACCGTGACGGCGATCTCCCGAAAACCTACCCCTACCCGCTGCAAGTCTGGCGTTTTGGCTCGGAACTGACACTGATCGCCATGGGCGGCGAAGTAGTCGTGGACTACGTTCTGCGGCTCAACCGCGAACTAGACGCCGAAAAAATCTGGGTGGCCGGTTTCAGCAACGACGTTTTGGGCTACATCCCCTCGACGAGAATTCTTGCCGAAGGCGGAGCCGAAGCCGAAGCCGAAACGATCTACTACGACCTCCCCGCGCCCTTCGCGCCGTCGATTGAAGAGACGATCGTGGGCAAGATTCATCAGTTGATCGCTCAAACCCGATAGCCAGCCCCCTGTCGGGGCGCTTCAACGTCATGATAAAATCGCCAGCAGGCAAACCCGAGACCGGCGTGTGCTTGAAAGGAGAAATATCCGTGAACGTACAAACTCTTCTGATCGGAGTCTTAGGTCTGGCCGCGGCGTGTTCCATTGGCGAGAACAGACCAGCCCCTGCAACGGCGGAGCCAGCCGCCGAGCTTGCCGATCATAGCCGCCGCTTTCCGAGCCGGGGCCGCGTCAAGATGGAGCTCGTCGAAAACCACGTCATGGGAAAGGCTTTCCTTCCGGGCGGAAATGTCGGCGAATACGAACGCGGCAGCGAGACCTACTACCTGTTCGCCATCGAAACGCGAGACGCCACCACCGCCAGCATCTTGCTCTTCGAGTACTCGGGGGAACTCAGCGATTCGAAGTATCTCGCTCATATGGGCGGCTACTTCGGAACCGACGACGGCCAGCCTACCCTCGTGCTCGCAAAGCAGAAGTGGTTGGCGGGCGTCGTTGGATTGTCGGAACGCGACGCCGAAGCGGCCGCAAGAGATTTGGCTTCGCACCTGGACTAGAGTTTCTGGCCAAAACCGGCAACGGCCGGCGGTCGTCAGTCTCATCCTCTGACGGCCATGCGTGCTCCCCGATGGGGCCAGCCATGCGGGGCTTGCCGGTCCGAAACCGGTGACGACGACTCGAGGAGACATCGTGAACCACCGGCACAACGATCGCCGCGTCATCCAACCGAATTTGCCGCCCGTGGGCTCGGCAGGTCTGGTCCTGCTGAGCCTGATCGTACTCTCGGCTTGCGGCTCCACAACAGAACCGGCGACCGCGCGGCGGCCGAATATTCTCTTCGCGATTTCCGACGATCAGTCCTTCCCCCATGCCGGTGCCTACGGAGACCCCAATATCTCGACTCCGGCGTTTGACCGTGTGGCTCGTGAAGGCGTGCTCTTCACTCACAGCTACACGGCTGCACCTTCGTGCACTCCCTCCCGCGGTGCGATTCTCAGCGGTCAGGCGATCTGGCGATTGGGAGAAGCCGGAGTACTGATGGGCACGTACCCGCCGGATCTTGTTTCTTTTCCCCGCATGCTTGAAGAGGCCGGCTACCGCATCGGATATACGGGCAAGGCCTGGGGACCGGGCGATTGGAAAGCCGCTGGCCTGACCGAGTATCCCGTTGGTGAAGGCTTCAACGACCGAAAGTACGAATCGGCGCCCAGCGGCATCCGCAACAACGACTACGCCGCGAATTTCGAAGACTTCTTGGCGCAACGTAACCCGGAGGATCCATTCTTCTTCTGGTACGGCGCCAGCGAGCCGCACCGCCGCTACGACAAAGGAGCCGGTCTGCGCAAGGGCAAGACAACCGAGAGCGTATCGGTGCCGCCGTTTCTCCCCGACACCGAAGAAATACGAAGCGACATCCTTGACTACTATGTCGAAATCGAATGGTTCGATTCGCATCTCGGCCGCATGCTTGACGCTCTCGAAAAAGCTGGGGAACTGGACAACACGCTCATCGTCGTGACCAGCGACAACGGCATGCCGTTTCCGCGCGCCAAGACAACGCTCTACGACTGGGGCACACGCATGCCGCTGGCCATTCGATGGCCGGGCAAGATCCCCGGCGGACGCACGATCGATGATTTTGTCAGTCACGCCGACTTCGCCCCGACCTTTCTCGAAGCCGCCGGTTTGAGGGTTCCCCAAGTCATGACCGGGCGCAGTCTTCATAGCCTGCTCACCGGCAACAAGCAAGGCCGCGTCGATCCCGCGCGTGATCGCGTCTTCACCGCCATCGAGCGCCATACCTGGACCCGCCCCAACGGAGCGCCCTATCCGGTACGCGCCATCCGTACCGCCGAGTTTCTCTACATTCGCAACTTTGAGCCCGCACGATGGCCCGCCGGCGATCCCGATATTGAAGGGGCCGCGCAAGGCCAGTACGGCGACGTGGACCGCTGTCCGACAAAGACCTTCATGCTCGAGGAAGTCAATCGAAGGAAATATGTCCGCGAATTCGAACTCGCCTTCAGCCGTCGCCCGGCGGAAGAGTTGTACCGCATCGCCGACGATCCGGGACAGATTCATAATCTAGCCGGCGATCCCCACTTCGCCGCCATCAAGAAAGATCTGAGCCAAGCCCTCGCCAAGCAGCTCGCTGCAACCGGCGACCCCCGATCGCGCGGTGAATCGCCCTGGGATCTCTACCCCTACCGGCGCAATGGAAACCTGCGGGTTCCTCGATCGATGCAACCCGCCTCTCCGCCGTCGCCTGGCAACCCGCAAGTGGCCGAGGCGTGGTAAGATTCAGTACTTTCATAGCGACAGGTGAGGAGCGAATCCTTCCGAGGCTCGCGGTCTGGATATCTGTTTCGGAGGGGGAGAGCAATGACGGAAGAAGAAATTCGGTTGGATGAACGGAAACGGTGTCTGGACGATCTCCAGAGCATCATCACAGCTCTGGATCAGCAGCTTGGAGAAGTAGACCCCGCGGACTCCGTTCAGGCGGTAATGGTGAGACGGCTCGTCCAGACCCAGATTAGGGAGATCCTTTACATCGTCGATGCCCTGCGAAACATGTGGCGGGACAAATACGGCGATGAGAACTAGAAACCGCTAGCCGCGCCTGACTGCACCGGTATGACTACGCGGACGCCGAAGCGGACCTGGCCCCGGCGAGCAGGTCTTTCCCCAGAAGATCGTCCACCAATTGCAGGTATCTACGGTCAATGACCTCTCGGCCGCACAGACGACTCACCTTCTTGCGGCCCTGGCGGCCGCGCTGCTTCCACTCCGCGGGATTCTCCGCCATGCGAACCATCGCTTCCGCCAGTTCGCTCAAGTTTCGCGGTTCCGGATCGATGCAATGTTCCCGAAGCGTCGCGGCGTTCACAGCCAGAGGGTCCTCGTAGGCGGCCGGTACTGTGATGCCGGTATCCTCTTCTTCAATCATTTCCTCGGCGGACCCGACTCGGGTTAGCAGCAGCGGCAGACCACGATACATTGCTTCGTTGACGGCCAAACTCCAGCCTTCGATCAGTGAGGGCGCCAGAAAAGCATCGGCGAGCCGGTAGTAGTCGGAAACCCGTTCGGTATGACCATGGAACATCACGTGGCCGCTTAAATTCATTTCGCGTACGTAGTCCCGCACGAGATCGCGATAGGAGGGGTCGGCGGCCCCGCCGAGCAGGAGCAGACGGGCGTTTGGAATCCGCCGAATGGCGCGGCCGAGAGCGGAAACCGCATGCAACTGACCCTTCGTCCCGTTAAACTCGGCTACCTGAATAAAAACGAAACAGTCCCCGGGAATCTTCAACGACTCGCGCGTAACCGCCGCGGCCCCGGTCTTCTTTTCCTGACGGGTAAAGTTCAAGCCATTAGGAATCGTCATGACCTTCTCGTGCTGCACGCCATACTTCCCACAGAAGTAGCGTTTCACGGATTCGGAGACGGCAACGTAGCGTGTAACAAACGGATCCGCCTCGCGGATGACGGCGTCCTGAGCGGCCGTGTGCCAAAGATAGGAATTGTGGACGACCTGTACGACGGGAATTCCCTGCCGCGCCGCCACGCTAGCTCCCATATTCGAATAGTGGGCAATCCATAGATCCGGCCGCCTCGAACCCAGAAGAGCTTCCAGTTTCGGACGGCTGTTGCCAAGCCAAATTGTCGGAATGCCACTGGCACGACATTTCTCCGCGATTTCGCCATCCTTTTCGAGAACGCAGATCGACGCCCCGACCCCCCCGTCCCTGAAAACGCAACTCATGTCGGCCACCACCTGCTCCAGACCGCCGCGGTCGAGCGTCAGCGTCTCCAATACCACGCTGAGGCCACTCTTTGCCCTGGATATCCCCGGCGGTGGGGTCTCCGTCTCCTCCTGACGGACGGGCATCGCCCGGTTTCTCACTCTTGTCTTCTCGAAAAACAAGTCGTTGTTCGCGATGGCGAGCCACCGCGAAACCGCCGAGTCAGTCCTCAAACCGCGCCGATATTGATCGGTCGTATCCGCGCGAGGAGTCACCAGCAGGGCGTCGGCAAGAAACTTCGAACAGTCCTCGGGCCTCACAATCATCGCCCCGGGAACGTCGGCGAATCCGGCCATCGCGATCGCCTCGGTGGCCAAGATGGGTTTGCCCGCCGCCAGATACCACTGCAAGGTTTCCTGAATCCACGGCGATGCGATCGGATCGGCCGAAAACGGCGCCAGCAGCAGCGCAGCCCGCGACAAGTAGAGATGCCAGTCCCCCTGGTTCTTGTGGCCAAGAAAACGCACGTTGGCGCGACTCCCCGCCCACTGAGATGGGTCGGCGGCAAAACGCGCCGTGCTTGCGATGAAAACGAAATCGATCCGCGGGTGATCTTCGGCAATTCGCCGGATCACCGAAACATCGAGTAGCGACTCATCCATCGGAGCCACGCAAACCACCAGCGGATGTCGGGCGTCAGGGAAATCCCCCAGAGGATAGGCGGCGTCCCTGGCTTTTAGGGCCAGTTCTGGAGAGTGCGGCGACAAGGTCTCCGGCGGAATGAAAAGGCTGTAACGGCGCCGGTAGGCGTCCGGCAGCTTGGCGGCCACGTCGTTCGAATCGGCCAAGATCCAGTTCGGCGGAGCGCCCGGCCCCATGAACCCGTCCAGACCCGCTAGGTCTGCTTCCGCCCTAACAAAGTGGAAGCAGAACGCAGAACCTGGCCCCCAGCCGCGGCCGAGCCGGGCGGCCGAGCCTGCGTCCTCGGCAAACGAGATCAAGACTGCTTTTTCATTCCGCCGGCTCTCCGCGAGCTGGCGTTCGATAGATGCCAAATCATTCCCGAGGTGAACTTCGTAAAAGCCGGACTGTTCCTGACCCTCCCATCCATTCGTCGCGAAAACGCCAACACGATGCCCGAGCCTCCCCATTGCCTCAGCGATTTCGGCTACGGGCCCCTGCGCGACTCCCCGGGCCGCGTCGAATAGAATCACTACATCGAATGCTCGGCGATAAAAGCTGAGTCGTTGGCGCTGATAATCGAGCAGTATCTGTACGTTGTGAGTTATCGTGCCGTCGCCGTGGCGTCCGCTCAGCGTGTCATCGTGAACCCGGTATCGATACAAGCACTCTCCCAGGTCCAGTTTCCGAATCACGCCAAGATCATTCATCCGGAGCCAGTAGTCGTAGTCCTCGGTTCCAAGCAAGGCTGAGTCATAGTCACCGAGCGTCCAGCCCATGCGGGCTCGGTAGAGAAAGCAGGCACCAATAAAGTTGTCGTCCAGAAGCCCCAGGGTCTCGACCGACCGGGACAATCGAAGTTCGTTGCTTGCGCCGGCCCGCTGGTTGAACAAGTGATATGAGGACTCGGTCAAGGCAGCTCCAGTGCCCGAGATCAACTCCATATCTCCGTACGTCATGTCCACCGCCGGATTCAGCAACAGAAACCGCAGCAGCGCCGCCAGCATCTCAGTGCCCATGACGTTGTCAGCCGATGTCCAGGTCCAAAAGTCTCCTTCGGCCAGGCGGAACCCGGCGTTCAGTGCCTGGGGCAGGCCCTCGTGCTGTCTCCGCAGAAGGCGAAGCCGGGGATCGCCAGAAAACTGAGACAATACGGGCCCAAGGTCCTGCGTCGAACCGTCGTCAACAACAATCAACTCCAAGTTGGGGTAAGTCTGATTTAGGACGCTCTGAATCGACTCCCCCAACAAATCCGCTTGATTCCACACCGGCAGAACTACACTGACCTTCGGCAGGTAGCAAGGATACATTTCGACCCATGCCGCCTGATACTCCGTCCCGGAGACCGAGCCCCGCGCTTCCGCCGCTTCACTCGCCATCTCCGCCGGCCCGGATTGCTCGTCCGCTCCGGTTTCCGCGGCTGTAGCGGTCTCGCCGGCGATCGTATCGGCCATGGCCTTATCCGCCATGGCTGCTCCACCAAACGCTGGCACTAGTTGCTCAATTGGCGCGATCACGCGATAGTACAACCTCAGGTACATCGGCCGAACGGCGGCTCGTACCAACTCGGGAACCAGCGTTTGAAAAACGCTCAAGATCCTCTGAATCAGCCTGCGCAGCCTATTGCGCGCCAAAGAGTGTCGCAGGTCCGCGAGTTGCCGATGGGCTTCGCCGCTGAATTCCAGCAGCACTCTCAGCCTCGCCAGCTCTTCCTTTTGCCCCCCAAGCTCCTCTTCTCGCCGCTGTGCCGATTCCCGAAGATCACCGATCTGACTATTGAGGTGGGCCGCCTCCGCGGTCTTGCCGTCGACTGCCCGCCGAAGGTCGTCCAATCCGGCCTTCCTGTGCCGCAGGTCGGCGTCCCTTCTCTCCAGCTCACGCTCCCGCTCGCCCAAACGCCGTTTGAGATCGGCTACTTCACGGGACTTGTCGTCGGATGGATTCACCGCCAAACTCCGAACTTCGAATGCATCACTCGGGGGAACCCTATCGCGGGAAGCTCGCCGGTCCTTCGTGCCACCGAAAAAACCACCGAGCCAGTCCAGCTCACGCTCCCCCGTCTCTCTGGCGCTTCGCCGTCGCCCCGCCCGTCAAATCGGCACGGCATTCTGCTTGACGTATTCATTCACGCGGGACAGCCCCCGCCCCGCCACTACCGAAGGACCCCAATAGTGAAACTTTTCCGCCCACTCCAGATCATACTTTTTCCCCAGCGTACGATTGTGCTCAAGAGCGAACTCCTTGATGAAGTTGATGTCGGCCATCTCGTCGCCGCCGCCTAGCAGCGGCAGCCGCATGCCCTTTTCTGCCAGCTCCTTCTTGAGCCGTGAGCCGCGCGTGCCGCCGGGCCCCTGGGTCCTGCAAGCCCGCAGCGATCGCGCCTTCAAGTCGATCACCGACGAGATATCGACAATCCGGTTCACCAGTTGTGGTCCTCGCGAGTAATAATAGGTCTCGCGAATGCGGCTCGGCTTCACGCCGGCGTCGAAGTGCTCCGGATAGTCCTTGCGGCCGCCGGCCATCCAAAGGGCGGTTTCCACCGCCCGCGCCGTCATCCAATGATCGGGATTGCGGTCGTAATGAGCCCAGGTGTCATAGCTCACCAGCGTATCGACCTGCAGCAGGCGAAAGAGAAATATCAGCCGCTCCCGGATCTCGATCATCGCCGCGTTGTCCATCCGGTGATTGCGGTACCCAAGATCGTAGACCTTCTTGAACCCCATCACCCTGCCGACCTCGTAATTGTCAATCTCGTTCGCCTTGATCGTATCCGCCATCGTGCCCGGACCCGGTTTCTCGTCATTGGTCGTGCGAATCAGATAGCCGGTGTAGCCCTCTTTCATCAGCTTCGCGGCAACCCCGGCATAGTAGATCGGCATATCGTCGTTATGCGGCTGAATCGCCGCCAGCACCTTGCCCTTGTGAGGCTGCCCTGGCCGGTCGCGCTCAATGTAGACCTCAGTATCGGTCCCGGCATGCGTCGCGGGCATGTGCACGCCTCTCTGCGCCTTCAGTCCAGGCGCCGTGCCCGCCGCCACACCCGCGGCTACTGCTGATTTGAGTAAACTGCGTCGCTTGATTGCCTCTCTCCTCCTGACAGCCCGCGACAAGATTGCGGACCTTCCCCTCGGCGACTATCACCCGCTTGCAGGATCTCATCACATGACTAACTTCCAATCGCCCATCCCCGCGAAAACCGTCGGACTGTCCCCGGGCCGCATTCCTGCCACCGCCCGCATCGCCCCATGTCTACCCTGAGCCACCACTAAGTCAGACCGCATCCACGCGGCGAATGCGATCATTCGGCAGCAGTATCCACAAGATCACAAACGCCAGCGGATGCATCAGTCCGGCCATCAAGAATACCGGGCGGTAAGAGAACTTTTGGACGAGATGTCCGGTCCCAAGATTGGCCAGCATCCCGCCCACCGCGCCCCCCATGCCGGTCAGCCCGGTCGAGGTGCCAATCTGCGCTCCGGGAAACATATCCGTCGGCAGCGTCAGCAGGCTCGAAATCCACAACGCGTGGCCAAAGGTGACCACGCAGGTCAGCGCGATCGCCATCCACGCCTCTGACACCAACGGCGCGAAGATCGCCGCCGGCATTCCTGCCGCCCCCAGGAACAGAACAAACCGCCGCGCCTTCGGCAAAGGCCAGCCGCGGCCGATCAGCACTCCATTGAGCCACCCGCCGATAACATAGCCCAGCGCCCCAACAAAGAACGGAACCCACGAGTACTTCCCTACCATCTCCAAGTCGAAGCCGCGTTCCTTGCGCAAGTATTCCGGCAACCAGAACATCACGAAATATATCACCGGATCGGTAAAAAACCTGGCGACGACAAGCGCGTAACACTCCCGCCTTCCGAGCACCCGCAGCCAGTCCATCAGCCTCGTCCGCGCGGGCGCGGCCTCGTCCGGCGACGTGACCTTGCCCTTGAGAAACGCCCATTCTCCCTAGGTGAGGAAGCGGTTCTTGTGAGGCGGCTGATAGATCCACACCCAGCCGATCAGCCAAACCAGCCCCAGCGAACCGGTGATCAAGAACGCCGCCCGCCAGTTCAACGCCAGCGTCAAGAAAGCCACCAGCGGCGGGCCCAGCACCAGGCCCATCGACGCCCCCGAGTTGAAGATGCCTACTCCCAGCGCCCGCTGATGCGGCGGAAACCATTCCGCAACTGCCTTGGCGGCCGCCGTCCAATTGCCCGGTTGCGCCAGCGCCAGCATCAGCCGCCAAAAAATAAGCCACCACTTCCCAAACGAAAGCGCATGCCCCATGGCCGCCGCCGACCATGCCACGACAAAGAAGATGTAAGCCCGCCTCGTGCCTAGCCGGTCGGCGATCGGTCCCGAGCCAGCGTACATGATCGCGTAGCCGAACATGAACCAGGCCAGAATCTCTCCGTAGTCCACCTCGCTCAAACCGAACTCCGCCCGCAGCTCGGTCGAGACCACCGCGATCATCTGCCGGTCGGCATAGTTGATCGCCGTGGCCAGAAACAGCAGGCCCACGACGACGTATCGCAAATTGCGAATCTTCATGATGAATAGCGCTGAAACAAACTTCGTGGCAGCGGTCCGGCCGAGAAAAGTTCCGGCGCCATCGTGCGCACCGGATCCGCCATCACCGGCCGAAAACCCATCTGCGGCAGAACGTCTCTCTCGAGATCCACTCCCGAAGCTAGCTCCTCGATCCGCACGCCCTCGCCGGTCAGCCGGAAGACCGCCGACTCGGTTACATACAGCACCTTCTGCCCAAGCCTTCTCGCGTAAGGGCCGCTAAAGGTCACCTGCGCCACCTGCTCGACGAACTTCGACCGTCCATGCCGCTGGTAGTGCACGCCATCGCCCGCCAGTTCCACCTTCGCGCGCACGGTCAGCGTACCACAGAAGATCAGTTCCCGCGCGCGCTGCGAAATGTCGATGAAGCCGCCCGTGCCGATAATCGTCGGCCCCAACCGGCTTACGTTGACGCTGCCATCCCGCCCGACCTGGAGAAAACCCAGATAGGCTTGATCGACGCCCCGGCCCTGATAGAAATCAAACATGTGTCCTGTCTCAAGAATCGCCTCGCTATTGTAGGTCGCTCCGAAATCCAACCCCTCGGCCGGAATCCCCCCAAACTGGCCATGCTCGATCGTAGGCACGACCGTCTCGGCGAGGCCTTCTTCCCGCGCCACCTTCATCACGCCGTCGGGCACGCCAAAGCCAACGTTCAACACCGCCCCGGGCGCGAGTTCGAGCGCCGCCCGCCGCGCGATCACCTTGCGAATACTCAGCGGAAACGCCCCGAATTCGTCCTCTGGGCGAATCGCGTCGCCGCTAAGCGCCGGATCATACTTGGTTTGAAACGTCTGCCCCGCCTCCCGATCGACGACGATGCAGTCCACGAAACAGCCCGGCACTCTGACGTCGCGCGCGTGAATCCCGCGCCGCCCGGTCAGCTCCTTGACCACCGCGATCGTAATTCCCCCCGCTGCCTTAGCGGCTTGCGCCATGACGCAGTTGTGCCAGAAGCCAGCCTCGCGGTTCATCCCGATATTGCCCCGCGGGTCGGCGACGCTGCCCTGGATCAGCGCCACATCAATCGGTATCGTCGGGTAAAACAAATACTCCTTGCCCTCCCGCTCGACAAGTTCCACCACATCGTCCACCGCTTTCCGGTTGAGCTTGCCGCCCTCCCGCCGCGGGTCCATGAAGGTATCGAGCCCCACATGCGTCAGCCATCCCGGACTGCCGGCCGCCGCTGCGTGAAAGAGCTGCACGATCACTCCCGCCGGAATATTGTATGCCTCGAAATCGTTCTCCGCCGCCAGCTTGGCCATCGCTGGGGCCATCGACCAGTGCCCCCCAATCACTCGCCGGTACATGCCCGGGCAGGCCATCTGTTGCAGCCCGCGATCCTTCTGATCGCCAACGCCAAAGGCATGGACCAAGGTCAGCCCGGCCGGTCGGCCCGTCTTCCGAAACCGGCGGCCCAGAGCCGCCAGCAGCGCGTCGGGAATGCAATGCCCCGAGCCCGACCCTCCAACGGCCACCGTCTGACCGTCCCCAATACGCGAGACCGCCTCCTCGGCGCTAACAACGGGCTTTTCAAGAACCGTACGCATGGACTCCTCGAAAGGACGGAAGCCAAATCTTAGCACGGTATCGGCGGAACCGTGCCTGCACAGCGACAAACACAAATCAACCCGCTCGCCGCACAAATGCGCGCGCCCTTCTCAGAGATAGCTCGCCAGCGAGTGAGAAAGAGCTTGCCGGATCGGACACCGTGCCCCTGGCAACTCTTCCTAGAACCTAGCTGCGTTCGTGTGTGTTAATCTGTGGTTCCCCAAGAATGCCCAAGCGCTACTTTGACGAAATCGAAATCGGCGAGACCCACTCGACGCCCGGCATCACCATCACCGACTGGCATGTCATGCAGTTCGCCGGTCTGTCGATGGATTTCTTCGAGTTGCACACCAGCGACGAATTCGCCAAGCAAACCGAATTCGGCCGCCGGGTCGCCCACGGACTCCTGGGACTGGCCCTCACCGACGGACTCAAAAACCGGTCGGAATTTCAGGTCCGCGCCATCGCTTCCCTGCACTGGTCCTGGGACTTCGTCGGACCGATTTTCATCGGCGACACGGTCACGGCGACTCTCCGCGTGGCCGAGAAACGACCCTCGCAATCCAAGCCCGACCGCGGCGTGGTCACTCTCGAACTCGAGCTGCGCAATCAGAACGGTCAGATCCTGCAAAAGGGGAAAAACCTGCTAATGGTCGAGCGCCGGGTTTAGGCTCAGCCCGCCTCCGGCCGCAACACCTTCGCCAGCAGCGGATACGCAGCGACACCATCCCAGCGATGGCTGCCTTCAAATCGCTGGACCTGGAGCTGGTCCTCGGCCTCGAACGCCCGGTAGGCCCGGCGCATGCGCGTCAGCGCCCCCGGTATCCAGTCCTTCACCATGAGGCCATCTTGATTGCCGACCTCCCAGAGGCAAGGCCGCGGCGCGATCAGAGACGCGATTTCCGGAACGTCGCCATACTTGAGCAAACCGGGAATCACCTGCGCGCCGCAGCTATAGCGGAGCCTAATCCGCTCCTGCATCACGTTCAAGGCGCCAGACACTACCGCTACGCGGATACGGGATTCAAGAGCCGTCGTCAGCATCGTCATCCGTCCGCCATAGGAGAGCCCAACGCAGCCCAGCCGCCCGGCATCCACCCGGCCGTGACGAGAGAGCAGTTCCAAGCTCCACCGCGCGTCTCGCAGATTCTCGGCAATCAGCACCTTGCCCAGCATCAGCATCCGTACCGCCGTCACCGCGCAAGCATCGTTGCCTTGATAGTTCTTCTTCCCATCGAGCCGTCGGCCGAAAGGAACAAAACAAGGCGTCACGACCACGTAACCTCGCCGCACAAGTTGCAGGCCGTAATCGTAATTGAGCCGAGCCAGGTGCTCTTTCTTTTCCAGCGTATCCGCGATGCCCGCCACCGGTTCGTATCCATAGGGTCCGTGCCCGTGCAGGGCCAGAATCCCCGGCCGCTTAGACCCGCTGGCCTCTTTCGGCGTCAGCAAATAGACAGGCAACGGTGGATGCCCATCGGCGGTGAGAACCAGCGCTTCTCGCCGATGGTCGTCGAGTTCCACGACGCACTCGGTAATGGTTTTCCATCGCGCCGGCGGGTCGTGCGGGCCGAGCAATTCCGAAAGCTTGCTTGCGAACGCCTTCTGCCAGGCGCGGCACTGGTCCGCGCTTCCACCCGCGAAACGCATGCTCATCGGCGCCTCGGCGGCAAGTTTCTTGATCTGGTCGTGGACGTGAGGAACGGCCGCGGCTCGGTCCGCGCCGAGGATACGTCTCGAACCACCGCCCAACAGCCCCCCGGCGGCCACGTTCAGCAAAGTTCGGCGGCTAAAGCCGCCCGACGAAGATACAGGTCCTGAAGGCATCACAGATCTCTGCTTGAGCTACCTCGCGGGCAATTCCACCGCCCGAATATTCTCGAAATCAAGGTTGGTCGTTGGGTCGTGCGCCTGGAGGCTGAAGACTCCCGCGACAAGCCGCGCCTGCCGCCGGGCATTGTTCCCCACCGGTCGCGGATCCTCCCAGTCACTCGTCTGGATTCCATTGATCCAGACCGCCATGTGACGGCCGTGGACGACGATCGTCTTATAAAAGAACTCGCCGTCGTTGGGGATCACTTCACGCGCGGGTACGTAAAAATACAGTCCGCCGGTGCCAAAATCATGCGGCTGCTTGCGGTCCCCTTTTTTAAACTCATTGCGGATCTGTGCCTCATAGCCGGTCCAGAAAACGCCCTTTTCTCCCCGGAAGAACACTCCGCTGTTGGGATGATGATCCGGGCTCGGGGGAATGGTTCGGACCCCCAACTGCAGAACAAAATTCTTGAACTCCTTCTCGGATTCAAGTTGTCCCGGACCCTTCTCGACATGAAGAATGCCGTCCCGCGCCGACCACTCATGGGTGGCGTCGCGATTCGGACGGTCCACCTTCTTCCAGCCGTCAAGATTCTCGCCATTGAACAGCGGGCCGAGACCGATCGGTTTGAGCTTGATGTTGCGGAACTCGATCGGCTTGCCGGTGTTGTACTGAAGACCAATCGCCCCAACCGCGTGGGAGGAGTCATTGGCATCAAGAATCTCCTTGCCGTTGAGCGTGACGACAAACCGGCTGCCGACAGCCCGCACCTTGTAGTGGTTCCATTGGCCGCCCACATATGGGGAACGCTCGACTTTGCTGTAGAACACCAGACTGCCGGTGTTGTACCCCCGCGGCTGGCTATTGAAAATTTGCAGTTCGTAGCCGCTCCGCGCCGGCTGACCGCTGCGCGCCGAACGCAGAAAGATGCCGCTATTGCCGTCCGCCGCCGTGCGGAAATCAATCTGCAATTCGAAATCGCCGAACATGCTCGTCGTCCCGAGCCATCCCGCGCCCCCGCCGTCCGAGCGCAGGACGCCCTTGTCCACCTTCCAGCGAGCGTCCCCGTGCCACTCCCAGCCATACTCGGACTTGCCGTCGAACAACAGAATCCATCCTTCCTCGGCTTCTTCCAGTGTGAGGGTGTTGTGCTCGGCGGCCGCGGCCGCTGACACCGCGATGAGCAATACAAAAACAATCAAAAGCCGTCTCATATTGTTTACCTTTGTTCTTTACGAAGTGATCTGCCGAAGAAGTGAATATCCCATCATGACCGTCATCACGACCGCCGACACCCAGAGAGCGAATGTCAGCCAGGGCTTGGGCAGAATCATCTTCGGCATATGACGATAACGCAAATACACCACTGCGAAGCCGATCACGGGCAGCATCAAAGCCTGCGCGAACCCTCCGATCTTAACCATCATCACCGGTTCTTGAAAAAACATGAAGTAGAGGCAGGGGATGACAAGCAGCACCACGGCGAAGATCTGCGTCAGCCGCCGGCGCTTCTGGTAGTCTCGCTTGTCATAGAACCCCAGCATCGCTACGAAGTCGGCGAAGATCCGGCAGGTCGCGGCGGTCGAGGCGAAAAGGGTCGAATAGAGAACGCCGAAGGCCCCAAACAGAAACAGATAAATCGACCAGTCACCCAAAGTTTCCGTATACATACTCGACAGCGCTTTGATCATCGCGCTGCCGCGAGGCACCAGACCCATTCCGTGCAGAATCCCCGCGCCCAGCAGATAGAACGCAACCGTGGCGAAGGTGTAGATCACCATGGAATTCATGACATCCACGCCCATCACCTTGATCCAGCCGCGGGCGCGCTTCTGCCACGCCGGCGAATCATCCCGCTTGCCCGCATAGCGTGCGTAGCCTTTTTCTATGCACCAATACGGATACATCACCAGCTCGGTCGCGCCCACGCCCGTCACGCCAAAGGTGGCCACCGCGGTGACAAAGCCTCCTTGAGGCATCTGAAACATCAACCCCTCAAGCACTTGCTTCCATGAAAAGAATTCCGGGCGCAAGATCAACAGCGCGGCACCGCCCACCGTCAGGGCCGTGAAGCTCACCACAAGCCCCACCGCCACCTTCTCGATCATTTCGTAGCGCCCGACAATCAACAGAGCGGCCGTGATCGCCGCGAGAGTCCAAACCCAGGCGTACAGGGAAAGAGCCGGCGCCACGTCATGCAGAATCTCCGCGATGCCGCCCATCATCGCGCCGACCTGCATCAGAGTCATCCCGACCATTACGAACCAAAGCCAGACAACCCACGAAACACGGAAGCAGGGCCCCGGTACGCGGTCGAACGCCTCAAGGCCCGTCTCGCCGGTGCCGATCGCGAAACGCCCCAGCTCATTCTGCACCGCGACCTTGATGAAGCAACTGACGATAATCAGCCACAGCAGCGCATAGCCGTTCTCCGCACCCAGAACTGTTGTCGCGATCAGCTCGCCCGAGCCGACGATCGAACTGGCCAGAATCAGCCCCGGACCGATTCGCCGGAAGATCGCGGCGAAATTTGTCGGCGGATTTTCAACGTCCTCGGGACGCAGCTTATACGGATCTTGCAGTGTGGGTTCGGCCATGGCGATTCCGCATCCTACTCTAGTGAGGACATAAACTTCAAGAACAAGGCCGCGTACCGGTCCAAGTTTTCGACGCTGCCTCCGCCCAGCAAAGGCGAGCACATCTCGTAGGCGACCGTGCCGGAAAAGCCCGCGCCCGCCAGCATCGTCAGAAAAGCCCGGTAGTCGATGAAACCCTCTTCGACCGGAACCGCTTGCGAGTACGGGGTCTCGGCGGCGTAGTTGATGGCTTCCGGATCATAACGGAAGCGCGGTCGTTGCTGGTAGTTGGCGATCGTCGTGTGGGCCATCAGCGGCGCCATCACTCGGGCGCCCTCCAAAATGTCGGCCCCCTGCAACGCCGGAGCCCAGGCGTCATACAAGGCCCTGCAATTGGGCTCGCCCACCGCGGTGATCAGATCACGCTGGCTGCGGTAGTCTGCCGCGATGTCGTGGTGATTCTGCACGCCGACGGTCACGCCGAACTCCACGGCCCGCTGTGAACACTCCTTGAGAGCCGCGACCACCAAGTTCCACTGCGACAGATACCCGGCGGCGGGATTTTCATATCCGGTATAGATTCGGATCAAATCTCCTCCCACATCCCGCGCCAGCCGCGCCAACTCGACAACGTAGCTGATCTGCATTTCTCGCATCGGAATCTCCGCATGCTCGAGATCCGCCGTGAAGTTGGTGTACCCCGCGATGCAGACTTTCTTCAGCCCGTGAGCCTCGATCTCTCTGGCCAGCTTCGTCCGGGCGCCGGCATCGTAGTCAAGAATTGACAGATGCGGGCGTTTGGCCGTTAGCATCACGCCGGCATACCCAAGTTCCGCCGCCTTCTCCACGAATTGCTCGATCCCCAGGCATGCCTGGCCCCATGATCCCGAATAGCTCACCGAGTGGAGCAGCGGTAGAAATTGCATCTTCATCTCCAGATCTAAGAAAATCTCCAAGTCCTCAAAGGTGACAGTTGCTTCGAGTATTACTTTAGTACCAGGTGGCGCTGCTCGTCTTTCCGGCGTAACATCTCCAAGCTATAGTAAACACATAAGTTGCATGGCAAGCAGGATCGAATCACAGTCCCACCGGACTCATCGTAAAACTAGGTCCTATAGTACTATCGAAATATGTAACTAAGGTCCTATTGATATTAGGGGGTCGCACCATGAACAATGTACAGAAGGATGCGACCACGAGCACCACGATATCAGATTCAACGCCCAGTCGAGTACCGGGTGCGAAAAGGTTCGGGCCATCTTCAGGGCACGGGTCATACGCTTAACATCAGCCGCAGGGGAGTCCTCTTTCACACTGAAGAGACGCTCAGCGTCGGCAGCAGAATTGAGGTTGTTATTCAGATGGGCCCCGGCCTTGATAATCCCGCCGACCAGATATCCCTTCGAGTGCAGGGTGTCACCATCCGGAGCGAGGGCGGCGATGTGGCCGTCTCCATCAAGAAGTACCGGCTCCGGCCCTCGCCGAATGGACCGGATCTAGTCGCCGTGCCCTATCCGCTCTAGCGGCCCGCGCAAGATGTCTGGGCTCGCCGGCAACCGCCCGGCGCTGCTGTCGCCCCGACCGATCCCGTATAATACTGCCAGCCGACAACTCTTCGGCCCTCACTTTGGTTTGGAGGGAATGATGCCGAAATCTGGTAGGGTTACGAGCCGTTCATCGCAGTTCAGCCGCCGTTCCCTGTTAACCACGGCGTTAACAACGGCGGCAGCCGGTCTTGGGTGCGGATTCGAGCGTGGCGCCGCCACGGCCACGGCGCGGGACCGTTCCCCCTCCCCAGGCAAGAAGCTCGCCTATGAACTGGTTCGGGCACAAGGTTCGCACCGCGAACTGGGCCGCCAGCACGGCGAACAGGCCACCGACTCTATCCGCGCGCACCTCGACCATATCGCTCGCGGCCAAAAACTCGGGGGCGCGCAACTGCGCGCGAAAGCGCTTCGCTTTCTGCCCCTGTTCGAGAAATACTGCCCCCACCTGACGGAGGAAATCCGGGGCCTCGCCGAAGGAGCCGGCGTCGAGTTCGCCGAAGCTCTGGCATGCAACATCCGCGGCGAATTGGGGAAAGCTTCCGCCGCCGGCTGCACTACATACGTCGTCGGCAAGTCCGCCGCGGCCGGCAAGGAAATTCTCATCGGCCAGAACAGCGACATGTCTCAGCCCAATATCGACATGGGTTACGTGCTCCATCTCAAGCCGAACGGCAAGCCCCAGGTTCTCATCTGGACCTTCGGCGGCATGATTGGCTATCACGGCATGAACAGCGCCGGCGTGGCCCACTTCGCCAACGCTCTAGGCGGAGGCCCCAAGGGCCGTTTCGCCATGCCCCACTACCCGGTCAAGCGATTGATGCTCGAATGCTCGACCCTTGATGAAGTGCGCGCTGTTTTCGACCGCGTACCGCTGGCCTCGAACGGCAACTACGTTGTCTGTGACCGGGATGGCGGCATCATCGATCTGGAAGCGAATACGAATGGTCTTGAAATCGTCACCGACCGCGACAGAGGTTTCATCGCCCACACCAATCACTACCTCTGCCCTCGTTACGCGACCCAAAAGAACTTGCGCAATAGCCTGGCGGATTCGTTCCCGCGCCTGGAGCGCATGGACGGGATGATCCAGGCCGATGTCGGCTCGGTAACGGTGGATAAGATCAAGAGCTACCTCAGCGACCATTCCAACGGCCCCGCCAGCATTTGCCGCCACCCGAGCACGAAAGATCTGGCGAAAGGTTTCGAGACCGCCGGCCGTACCGTCGCCTCGCTCATTGCCGAGCCCGCGAAGAACCGCATGCACGTGGCCCTGGGCAATCCCTGCTACAGCGACTACCAGATCTTCACGATGGACGCCTGAGCCTGCTCGCCGCTCGCATCGATCAGCGCGCCGCCACCGCGCAGCGCGTTCAAGCCAGCCCCGGCGGCGGTCGCATCATCCTACTGACGTACTCAGACGATCGGCGCCCAGCCGGGCTCTGGCCGTCCCTCGGCGTCACGGACTCGAAGAGCGGTCCGCTCTGGCATAGTAGTTGGATGACGCGCCGCTCGTTTCTCTCCAGTGCCTCGCTGCCCTTGCTCGTCGCGCCGCGCCCGGCTGCGGCGCAAGGTCCTCCCAAAAAGATCGCCGCCGTCGTGACAGAGTACCGCAAGAGCTCTCACGCCGACGTCATCGTCGGCAAGTATCTTGAGGGCTTCCACCAGAACAGCCAGCCCCCCTATCCGAGATCGAAGATCGTTTCGCTCTACACCGCGCAGGTCCCCGCCAACGACCTGAGCCGCGAGATGTCAAGAAAACACAACTTACCGGTCTACCGGACGATCTACGAAACCCTCACGCAGGGGACCGGCCAATTAGCCGTCGATGGCGTCCTCATCATTGGCGAGCACGGCAACTATCCCTTGAACGATAAAGGTCAGAAACTCTACCCGCGATTTGAGTTGTTCCTTGAGGTCACCGACGTCTTCCGCCAGACCGGCAAGACGGTTCCGGTTTACAACGACAAGCACCTCTCCTATAGCTGGCTGAAGGCAAAGCGCATGGTCGACATCTCACGCCAGATGCACTTCCCCATGCTGGCGGGCTCTTCGGTACCGGTGGCGTTTCGCGTCCCGCTGGTGGACGTTCCTTGGGGCGCCCGCGTCCCCCACGCCGCCGCCATTGCCTTTGGCGGGCTCGAAGCCTACGGTTTTCATATGCTCGAATCGATCCAGGCCATGGTCGAGCGCCGCGAGGGGGGCGAGGTCGGTGTGTCGTCGGTGCAATGTCTTCAGGGCGAGGCCGTCTGGCAATTTCTCGACGCGAAACCCTGGGCCCGCACGCTGCTCGACGCCGCTCTGGCCCGTTGCATGACCCGCCAACCCGGCAACTTGCGCGAGATCGTCAAGAAACCCGCCGTCTTCTTGGTCAGCTATCGCGATGGTCTGCAAGCGGCCGACTTCATGCTCTCAGGCGCCGTCAAGGATGACTTCGCCGTCGCCGTTGCGGGCCAGAGCGCCCCCATCTCGACCCTATGCCGGCTCATGCGAAAACCGTATCACCAGCACTTCGGCTGCTTGATCAAGAATATTGAAAAGATGTTCGAGACCGGCACCCCCCCTATCCCGTCGAGCGCACTCTGCTCACAAGCGGAGTTCTCGATTTCTTGATGGAGTCGATCCTGCAAGGGAACCGGCGGATCGAAACACCCGAGTTGCGGGTTGCCTATCAAACTCCCAATCAGTCGCACTTCTGCCGGGAAGGATGGCCGGGCTGGGAAGGCTGACCGGCGACCCCGCTCTAGCGACGCCGCTCCAGCGTCACCAAAGCCGAAACACGCTTGCCATCGCGAAGCACCATCACCTCGACCTGCTGGCCCACCTTGCTTGCTCGCAACGCATAGGTGAAGTCGTAGAGATTCTTGATCTCTCGCTCACCGAACTCGATCAGGATGTCACCGCCCCGCAAGCCCGCCTTCCCGGCCGGAGACCCCTCACGAACATCGGCGAACTTCACACCGCTCTCCACCGGAGCGAAATCGGGTACGGATCCGAAATACGGGCCGTAGCCCCGCCCGCCCCCGCCAGATCGCGCCCCGCCGTGCGAGGTCTGCGCGACCTTGCGGAATTCCGGCCTGGCTCCGGCTTCCAGCAGCTCGCCCGCAACGTCGCCGATCATGTCGACAAGCCGCGCCGCCTTCGCCGCGTTGATCTTCTCCCAGGTGTCCGACGGCTTGTGATAGTCGCCGTGCAGTCCCGAGAAGAAAAACAGCACCGGGATCTGCTTGGACACGAACGAAGTGTGGTCGCTGGCCGTGTAGCCGCCTTCTGAATAGGCAACCTCGAAGTCGTGACGCTCCTGCACGCGCTTGAGCAGTTCCTCAAACGTCGATCCCGTGCCCCTCCCGCCGACATAAACCTTCGACCCGGCAATTCGGCCGATCATGTCCATGTTGAGCATTCCGACGGCCCTGCCCATCGGCCGCGTCGGATGATTCACCCAGTACGAGGATCCCAGCAGCCCGATCTCCTCGCCGCTAAAGGCAAGGAACAGCACGCCGCGTCGCAGCGTTCCCCGCCGCATCGAAAACATCCGCGCCAGCTCGATCAAGCCCGCCGTTCCAGACGCATTGTCATCCGCCCCAAGATGCGGTGTGCCGATCTTCGACGGCGCCAGCGAACTCTCATCGCCCAAGCCCAAATGGTCATAGTGAGCGCCGATCACGAGATACTCGTCCGTCTGGCCCGGCAGGTACCCAGCCACGTTGTGCACGGTTGCCTGTTTGCGGTCGATTTCTACTTCGATCGACAGCACCAGATCATCCGCCAGAGTGAACGATTGCGGCGACTTGCCCTCACGCATTTCCTTCTGAACATCCGCCAGCGACTTCCCCGCCCCCCGCAGCCAGCCGTCGGCGATCTCATTGCGAGCATGCAGCATCAAAATGCCGGCGTCCTCGGGTCCTGGAACGCCGCCGAACCTGACCAGCTCATCCGGCTCGCCCGCCTCTCGTTCGCCATTGACCAAAATCACCGCTTTCGCGCCGTGGTCCCGGGCGTTGATCGCCTTCGCTATGAGATGCGCATGGTGGGAATAGCGTTTTTCCGCCGCCTCAAGCTTCCCCTGAAAATGCTCCGGCTCGTAGCGCAGCAGGACGACGATTCTCCCTTCGACAGCGAAATGCATGTAGTCGTCATAGCCAAACTCCTCCGCCGACACGCCATAACCGGCGAATACCACCGGCCCGCTCACTGATCCGGAGGAAGAAAAATTCAGCGGCATGTAGTCGCGCCGCGGCCGCAGTGATTTCTCGCCCGCGCTTGAGCGGACAACGAAGTGATTGCGCTCGCCCAATTCCGCTCCCGTCGTCACCGTGAACGGCTGCAGATACGATCTGTCCCTGGCCCCCGGCTCCAGGCCGTATCGCTCGAACTGAGACGCGATGTAGCGTCCCGCTTTCTCCAGCTCCGGCGTGCCCGCGCCTCGCCCCTTCATTGCCGGGGCCGCCAGCACCTTCACGTGTTCGATATACCGCGCCGCCTTGGCCTGATCGAGCCGGGCCGAAGCCCCATCCATGACCAGCGCGGCGAACATCGCCGCCAGCCCTAGCGCCACACCCGGCCAGCAAGCCCGCCATCCGGCGCCCAAACCGAACCCGCGGCCCGAGGCCGCCTCACCTCTCATTCGCATGTCTGGGGATCACTGTTGACCGGGAAAGGCAACTTCAATTTCACAACCGCAATCGTCGCCCGCGTTCTTGGTTACTTTCTGGTATTCGATCTCGTGGTCGATGATGGCCTTGAGTTTCTCCCACGGCAAACTGCCCTTCAGCAAACGGCCATTCAAGAAAATCGTGGGAGTGGACGAGACACCGATCGCGCGGCCGGTCTTAATCGACGCCTGGACGACTTCCTCCGTATTTCGCCCGTCGATGCATGGCATCAGCTTCAACGAGTCCAGACCCGCCGCCGCGGCGAACTCGCCGATCTTGTCCGCCAGGTTCTCCGGCGTCAATTTACTCTGCTGCTCGAAAATCCAGTCATGGTATTTCCAGAAAGCTTCCGGCTCCATCCGGTAGATACACTGCCCCGCGACGGCTGCATCCTTCGCCCACTTATGCATCGGGAGTGGAAAATCGTAAAAATAGACCCGCACCTGCTCCGGATACGCCTCCGCCACCTGCGTGCGCAGCAGCTTCGCCTCCTTGGCGCAGTAGGGACATTGAAAGTCGCTGAACGCCGCGATCACCACCGGCGCGCCTTGCTTGCCGAAACCCGGCTTGCCGCGGTTGTCCATCGCTTCCAGGTTCTTGTGAAACGGGTTCTTCGAGATCTCTCGCGTCACGCCCTCGACAATCTTCCGACCGTCCTTGGAGACATAAAAGAGCCTGTCTCGCGATTGAAAGCGGTTCGACATCCGAACCGTGGTTTCTAGCAGTCCCTCGATCAATGACGGCTTGAAGTCGCCGATCTGGACGGTCACTTCGGGCGAAAGAATATAGAGGTGACGCAGATAGAATTCAAAATCCTTCTTGTCGAGAGCATTCGTCGGGCCCGCGGGCGCGTCCTCCTCCACTGAATCAAGCGGAGAGAACGCTTCCTGCGCCAGCACCGGGTGCGGGCTGGCCACCCAGGCAAGCAGGATCGCGAAATAGAAGAGATGCACCAAATCAAGTCGCTGCCCGCCAACCATCATGGTCTCTATTCTATCCTAGCGCCTGGCACCGTCAGAGTTGTCCAATGCAAGATGGTCCTGAAAGGGGGAAGTGGTGGACCGGAGGCCTCGCAAATCGAGAGGTGCATAATCTTGGACCCATGTAGGACCCTTGGACCGGGGGCTGCGGGTGGTAAGTGGTTGAAAACAATGGTAGGCTCGTCGGGACTCGAACCCGAGACCTCTACCGTGTCAAGGTAGCGCTCTAACCAAGCTGAGCTACGAGCCTATGCAAATCATCCTAGCATGGCCCGAATTCTCCTGTCGATGCACCGCTCAGCGGTCCACAACCATGACCCACAGCGTGGTCCGCGGCCGAGAACGGCACGGCAAGAAACGCCGTGCCCATCTCGCCCGAACCTTGACATCCATCGGTTGGTGGTATTTCTCCTAGGCCATTCAGTACTAAGGAAGATCGCGCTTCACGCGGGCGCCCACTCAAATGTTTCTAAGTGCTAAAAACCACACGATTCGGTGGACATGTTTCCTCAGATAGGAAGATCTCTCCTTTAGGATTATTGACATAGTACTCTTGGGACTCTAGAATATCCTAGAGTAGTACTTTTGAAACGCTAAGCTGTCCCATTTATGCGACGAGTTGTCCCGGTGTCCGCGCGGCGAGCGGAGATCTCTGTTTAGATCTCGGCTAGGCCAACAAATAAATATGCCACAAGCTCAAAACATTCAAGATTCGGACACTGGAGCAGGCGATGACGCGGGCGAGACCATCAAGATTATACTAGCCGACGACCACACGATCTTCCGCGATGGCCTCCGCCGTCTCCTCTCGCTTGAAACGGACATGGAGATCGTCGCCGAGGCAAAGGATGGCTCGGAAGTACTGGGCCTGCTAGACGAGTACGAGCCAGACATCTTGCTGCTGGATCTCCGGATGCCTGGTGTCGACGGACTTTCGGTGCTGCAGCGCATCCAGACGCAAAAGGTCAAGACGAAGATCATTGTTCTGACCGCCTCGGAGGACGAGGGCGAGTACGTCCAGGCTATGAAGTATGGTACCTCGGGCATCGTCCTAAAGCAGACCGCGACCGACCTTCTCATCAAGAGCATCCGCAAGGTCCATGAGGGCGAGATCTGGCTGGATTCGCGGACGACCGCGGCGGTCATGAGACAGTTCGCCGCGCCAAGCGACCCCGGACTTCGCGAGCGTGAAAAACCTTCCCTAAGCAATCGAGAACGCGAGATCGTGGCCTGTGTCGCTCAGGGCTTCAAGAACAAAGAGATCGCCGAAAAGATGTTCATCAGCGAACAGACCGTCAAGAACCACCTCCACAACATCTTTGACAAGCTTGGCGTCTCCGACCGCCTCGAGCTGGCTCTGTACGCTATTCACCGCAATATCCGCCCGGTTTAGCCGCCCACCCGCCCGACTCCTGTACCGCCTGCTAGTCTGCATTTTCCATCACGTAGCGAGGGCAAAGTGCGTGAGAGGCCCGTCAGCAAGAGGCGCCCGCCGCTTGACGAGCGCAGCCGCGCTTGACAGCCGTACTTGACGCTGCGTTGAGCCCAGCGAGCAAGCGCAACGATGGAACGGCGGGCCATCGCGTGCTTCGCGGGATCCACCGCGCGATCCCCAAAGCTGATGAAGTTGGTCAGCCGCCTGACTGGCGGCAGCGCCTCGAACGTTCGGGCCATCTTCGGCTCCCTGGTCTTCTAGAACCGTTTGCCATCCTCTTCTCCTCAAGTGAAGAGAATGGGACCTAGGCTAGCAACCCCTTGACGAGGTTGCCGTGAACATCGGTAAGCCGGAAGTGACGTCCCTGGTATTTGAAGGTGAGCTTCTTGTGATCGATGCCCAGCAAGTGCATCATCGTGGCGTGCAGATCGTGAACGTGCACCGGGTCCTTGGTGATGTTGTAGCTGAAGTCGTCGGTCTCGCCGTAGGTGATCCCTGCCTTGACGCCCCCGCCCGCCATCCAGAGAGTGAAGCAGCGCGGGTGGTGGTCGCGGCCGTAGTCATCGTCGGTGAGTTTGCCCTGGCTGTAGACGCTGCGGCCGAACTCGCCGCCCCACACAACGAGCGTGTCTTCGAGCAGGCCGCGTTGTTTCAGATCCTGGACGAGGGCGGCCGTGGCCTGGTCGGTATCCTTGCACTGCGCGCGGATGCCCTTGGGCAAGCCAGTGTGCTGGTCCCACCCGCGGTGAAAGAGCTGGATGAAGCGCACGCCGCGCTCGGCCAGGCGGCGGGC
This sequence comes from Bryobacterales bacterium, assembly GCA_965238045.1. GTDB lineage: Bacteria > Acidobacteriota > Terriglobia > Bryobacterales > UBA6623 > CBDEGU01. The sequence continues at coordinate 859,226 of CBDEGU010000012.1, forward strand.
CAGCAGGCAATTCGCGGCATAGGTTCCGGGCTTGCGTGAGTCGGGGCCGTAGAGCTGGAACGTGCTCTCGGGCTCTTTCGACAAGTCGGTCAGGTCGGGGACCGAACTCTGCATGCGGTAGGCCATCTCGTACTGCGCGATGCGGGTCGATATTTCCGGGTCACCGTATTCGTCGAATTTGAGCTGATTGAGCTTACCGGCATCGTCGAGGAAGCGGCGGCGCATGGCGTTGCTGATACCCGGAGGGTTGGAGAGATACAGGACCGGGTCGCCGACCGAGCGGAATTTCACTCCCTGGTAACGCGTCGGCAGGAAGCCGCTTCCCCACAAGCGGTCATAGAGGGGCTGGCCGCTGCGTCCCGAGCCGCTCGACACCATGACGACGAACGAGGGCAGATCCTTGTTGAGCGTGCCCAGCCCGTAGGAGAGCCAGGCGCCGATGCTGGGCCGGCCCGCGAGCTGGAAGCCCGTCTGGAAGAACGTGACCGCCGGGTCGTGATTAATAGCCTGCGTGTGCATCGACTTGATGAACGTCAGATCGTCGGCAAGCTTGGCCGTGTGCGGCAGCAGGTCGCTGACCCAGGCGCCGGACTCGCCGCGCCGCTCGAAGTTGAAGATCGTCGGCGCTACGGGGAAGCTGGTCTGCGTCGCGGTCATGCCGGTCAGCCGCTGCCCCATGCGGATCGAGGCGGGCAGCTCGGTGGCGCGCATCTTGTCGAGCTTGGGCTTGTAGTCGTAGAGGTCCATCTGCGACGGGCCGCCGGACTGAAATAGATAGATAACGCGCTTGGCCTTCGCCGCGAAATGAGGAAGGCCGGGAAGGCCGCCCGAGGACGCGCTGTCGCCGCCGGTGGTCGCCGCGGCGAGGCCGTCATTCTGAAACAGGCTGGCAAGAACGGCCGTGCCGATACCCGCCGCCGAGCGTCCGAAGAAGTGACGCCGGGTCGTCTCGAGGTAGCGTTCGCGTAACGGATTCATGGGCGTCTCCTGTGAACGGTGTATCATGGCTCACGGGCACGGCATGGCGTGCCCCTACTCTTTCGTGATGGCCTCGTCGAGATTCAAAATCAGGCTCGCGACGGTCGTGCAGGAAGCGAGTTCGGCGATGTCCAAAGCCTGATCGCGGACGTGCTCTCCCTCGGAAACCAGTAAGAGCGCGGATGCACGGTCGGTCTGGAACTTATCGAGATAATGGTGGTAGCTGCTCAGAAGAATCTCACTGGCTTCGGGCCGCGGTCTGTGCGCCGTGACCAGACGATAGCCATACGCAATGCGCTCTTCGGGGGTCGCGCCGCCCTCGGTCATCATACGCTGGGCCAGCAGGCGGGCAGACTCGACGAAGGTCACGTCATTCATCAGATTCAGGGCCTGCAGCGGAGTGTTGGTGCGGGTTTCGCGAACGGTGCAAGCTTCGCGGCCAGCGGAGTCGAAATTGAGCATCGACGGCGGCGGCACGGCCCGCTTCCAAAATGTGTAAATGCCGCGCCTGTACAGACTGTCTCCGCTGTCGCGCTTGTAGCCCTTCCCGCCGGCCAGTTCGCTCCACAATCCAGCCGGCTGATAGGGCTTCACAGAGGGTCCGCCGATCTTTTCGACCAGCAGTCCAGAAACCGCAAGAGCCTGATCTCGCACGGCTTCGGCGGGTAAGCGAACTCTCGGACCCCGCGCCAGCAGCCGGTTCTCGGGGTCCCGTTTCCAGAGTTCGGGCGAGACTCTCGACGCCTGCCGGTAGGCCGCGCTCATGACAATCGTCTTTTGCAGGGCTTTGACGTCCCATCCTGACTCCATGAATTCGACGGCCAGCCAGTCGAGCAGCCCCATGTGGCTGGGCCATTCGCCTTGGGAGCCAAAATCCTCGACGGTCTTCACGATCCCGGTGCCGAAATAGGACTGCCAGAAACGGTTCACGGTCACGCGGGCGGTCAGGGGGTTGGCACGGTCGACGAGCCAGCGCGCGAACCCCAGCCTGTTGTTGGGCGCTCCCTCTGGGAGGGGCGGAAGCGCGGCGGGAACCGCCGGCGAGACCTTCTCCCCCGGCTTGTCGTAGGCGCCGCCCATCAGCAGGTGCGACTGGCGCGGCGTTTCCATCTCCTGCATCATCATGACGGTCGAAAAATCGTCGATGAGTGCTTGGCGCTCTTTGGCGAGGTTGACCGTCTCGATCCATGCCTCGTGAACCTTTGGGGGCGAATACTGATCCAGGAAACATTGCTTCAATTTGTCGCGCTGAGCCTTGGTTCGCTTCACGGGCGGGATGGCCGCGATCTCGTTGATCGTCTGGCGCTCGGCGAGAACGGCGACATCGCCGGGGGAAAGCGCCTTGTCATAGAGGCGGATTTCGTCGATGCGGCCCTGAAAACCGTTCTTGTTGCCGGCGCCGACGCCGATGCGCAACGGCTCGCCGCTGGCGAATGACTGGTTGAGTTCATCGACAACGACGTGCATCTTTACCGGCTTGCCGTCGACGTAGATCTTCACTCCCGTGGCCAGCAGCGAGCCGTCGTAGGTGGCGGCGACGTGATGCCAGCGGTTCAGTGCAAGCGGCTCGGCGGTTTCGACGCGCGTGGTGTCGTCGAGCCAGCGAGTGACGAGATTGGCCTGGACCTTGCCGTCCTTGAGGTACATGCCATAGCCTCGCTCGCCGCCACCGACTCGCTCCTTGACGCGGCTGACGATCGAGCCGCTGGCCGAGGTTGGATAGATCCAGGCGGCCATTGTGAACTTGTCGTGGAAACCAAAATTAGCGATGTCGCCGACTTCGATGAATCGCTTACCGTCGAAATCAGCCGCCGGACCGGCCACGCCTTCCACGAAGCGAGGCATGCCGTTGAGCAGCCGGGGATGCAGGGTCGTACCGGGCTTGCGTCCCGGCGTGTCGCCGGAGAGATTGCCGTCGAGCGGATAGTGCGCAACCAGCCCGTCGCGGCTTGCCCAATCCACGGCCACCGAGTCGGCGAGGGATGCTTCCCATTCTCGCTGCGCGGCGGCGCGCCCGGCCTCCAGCGCATCATAGTCGGCGATGGCTGCCGCAAGGTCCTGATCCGCCTTCTTCAGCTCCCCTTGCTGCTCGGGCGTGGGCGCGAGGATGAAGGGCGGTGAATTGCCGTACTTAAACGCCTTGCCTCGTTCGGGAACATTGTTGAAATAGGCGAAAAACTGGTAAAACTCTTTCTGCGTGAATGGATCATACTTGTGATCGTGGCAGCGGGCGCATCCCATCGTTATGCCCAGCCAAACCGTGGAGGTCGTGTCGACTCGATCGACCACATACTCGACGGCGTACTCCGCCGCGATGATGCCGCCCTCGCCGTTGCCGCGGTGGTTGCGGTTGAAGCCGGTGGCGATGCGCTGGTCGAGGGTCGGATGGGGCAGCAGATCTCCGGCGAGTTGTTCGACGGTGAACTGATCGAAGGGCATGTTGTCGTTCAACGCGTTGATGACCCAATCCCGCCAGCGCCACATGTAACGCTCGGCGTCGGTTTGGTAACCGTTCGTGTCGGCGTAGCGGGCCGCGTCGAGCCAGCGGATCGCCATGCGCTCGCCGTAGCGCGGAGATTGCAGCAGCCGCTCGGCGACTTTCTCATAGGCATTCGGAGAGGAGTCGGCCAAGAAGGCGTCGATCTCCGGAATCGTCGGCGGCAGACCCGTGAGATCGAGCGTGACCCGGCGAATCAGCGTTGCGCGATCGGCTTCGGGCGAGGGCTGCAAACCTTCGCTGTCGAGCCGTTCGAGGATGAAGGCATCGATCGGGTTTCTCGCCCAAGAGGCGTCACTGACTCGCGGCGACGCCGGACGCTTGGGCGCGATGAACGACCAGTGTCCCTGCCACTGGGCCCCGTCCTCAACCCACTGCCGCATGAGGGCGATTTCGCGATCGCTGAGTTTCTCGTGTCCGGCATAGGACGGCGGCATGCGCCGGATCGGGTCGTCGGTGGCGATGCGGCGAATGAGTTCGCTTTCCTCGGCCTTGCCGGGGACGACGGCGAAGCGCCCGCCGAGATCCTGGTAGAAATTTTCCTTAGAATCAAACCGCAGAGGTGTCTTGCGGTTGGTGGCGTCGGGGCCGTGGCAGGTGAAACATCGGTCGGAAAGTATCGGCCGAATGTCGCGGTTGAACTCGACCCGCTGGCCAGCACGGCCGGCTCCGGCGGCAGGCAAGCCCGCCAGCGCCAGAAACGCCGCGGTCAAACCGAAGGAGATCACTCGAATGCAACCACGCGGAGTGTCGCTCATCATAGCTGGTATCCCTTTGTAGATTATAGGAGATTTTCAACCGGATGGGCGGCCCGACTTCTACCACGGTCTGCTGGCGCGGGCCCACGGCAACGGCACGGCGGCCCGCGGCTTCTCGCACCGTCGCCCCTACCGCGGGCGAATCCCCCGCCCCGCTAGGTCTTGCAGCGCGGACTCCACGGCGATCATTCCATGGCGGAATAAAAGACCAAGATGACTTGTCGGCCACTTTCGAGATTCCGTGAAACAGATCAGGAAACAACGGTAGCCGCCGAACACCCTAACGCTCTGCGTGATAGTCCCACTCCTCGGCGGCGTCTTCGACGATGCCCGCGATGTCTTCGGCCAGGACGTAGCCCGCGATTGTCAGCTTGCGGGCCGACTCGGCGACCTGCTCCAAATACTGCCGGCGACTTTCGTAGCGCTCTTCGATCGAGAGGCGGGGGTCGCCGGTTCGGATCCTCTCGGCTTTGGTCCTGGGAAAGGGGACATAAGAGCCGCGCATGCTGTAGAGCTCTTCCGGCGCTCCGATTTCGGGCGCGCGCAGGTTCCAGGCGAAGTTCGTGGCCAGCGGGACCTCGATTACCGGCAGAATGATCCCCGAGGTTTCGTTGCCGTCGCTATTCACCTGTGGCACGCCCATCACAAAGGCCTTGCCGACCTTCGGCGGCTCGACGGTGATAATCCCCTTCGAGCGGTAGTCCGGCCCGTAGTCGACACGGTATCCGTGGTGGATCTTCGAGTTCGTGAATCGCTTGACTCCGGGGATTTTTGGGAACCGCATGGCCGAGGCGGCGACAAGCTGGTCCTTGTCGATGCGGGGGTACTGTGACGGGGGCGGTTCCGCCCCGCCCGAGACCCAGCGAGTCATGGCGACAAGCAGAGCGCGCAGCGCCCAGCGGTAGTCGTTGGCGTTGGCCCGATTCTGGCTCCCCTTCCCGCTGGGAGGAAATGAGCCGGGACCGTGCTGTGATCCCGCGAACATGTAGATGCGGGTATCTTTGTAAAGTTCCGCGTCGTGCTTGCGATCGAGGGAGGTGTGAATGAGCGAGGCCGAGCGTCCGTAGTACTCGTAGGAAGAGTTGGTGTAGAAGATTTTCGGCGCGACACCTTGTTGCAGAGTCCGCGAGAGGATGCCTTCATTGAGGCCGGTTTCGGGGTCTTCGATCGGCAGGCCGGTAAAGGGATAGATGTCGGTCGGATAGAAGAAGTTGAAGTGCGGCCGCGCGTCGCGCGAAGGCTGTGCGAAGCGGTGATTGAAGCTGCCTCGTCCGCCGCCGGCGACATGGGGCCAGACGCCGTCGAAGACTTGCCGTCCCTTCGTGTTGCGGTTGAAGCCGAAGTAGAGAAAGGTCCGCAGGAAACGTCCGCTCTGCGATGAGCCGAAGGCGATGGCGTGCTCGATGTGCCGGTGCAGGCCCGCGAGCGGTCCGCTCTCTCCCTCGCCTCCGTACTTCAGATAGGAGATCAGATCGCGCGTCGCCGCTGGGCCGAGGCCGACCATCCTGGGGTCCTTCGCCGGGTAGACGATCTCGTAGATCTTTCCCGGCATGAGCCCGGCGTTCACGAATACATGCGTTCGGTTGAGGACGGGCTTGCCATGCTCCTCGCGGGCGAACCGCCACTGGTCGCGCGGGATCAGGCGCCGGGGCGCGTCGATACGGTCACGGACGGTGAGCCGGATGCGGGCATCGCCGGGATCGAGGACAGGGTAAGGAATGTGCGTCCGGTCGGCGAGGTGAAAGCTGAACATCTTTTCATCCGGCACGAAGTCCGAGCGCACGAGCCCAACGATCGGTTGGTCGCCCTCCCGCGCCACCGGCACGACGAAGCGCATCAAACCGGGCTCGGGCGGCACGTCGTATTGCCAGCCCATCCAAACGACCGTGTAACCAAGCTTCATCATCAAGCCGTCGCCGAACTCCTCGGCCCCTCTTGGGTCGAACGAACCTTTCGCCAGATTGAACTTGTTCAGCACCCCCTTGCGGCCGCGGTTTACGACTTCGTAAAAAACCGTGCCGTTGCCCTTGGCGGGATCCCGCGGGACGAGAATATCGAGATCGGCCGAAAACTGAACGCGGCCCCGCTGTTGGTCAGCGCGAGACCGATGTCTGAAATCCGCTGGTTGGCCTCGGCGGTGGGGTCGATTTCAAAGTAAACCTTGCCCACCAGGCGTTCGTAGGGACCGGTATCGCCGAAGGACTTGCCGTCGAGGACGGCGCTGCGTTCGCTGAGCAGGACGCGCACAACCTCGGCCGGGCTCGGCACACAGAACAAACAGAACAAGAGGTGGAACAGCAGGATGACGGAAATGGATCGCGGCATGAGTTCTCTCTGCATGGGTTACGGATTATTAGTTACCGATACGAGTGAGGCTGGCGACCGTCCCGCGGCGGCGGACGAGGATACAACACCCCGGCACATGCAACACCTCAGCACGTCTCCCCAGCGCGGGACGACTTCTGGCATAATACACCCTACTCGCGGCCCTTCGGTGAGCGAAGCATCAAATGACAGAAAAAGGAAAACGTCCCATGTTGAGTTACAAGCACGTTGTTTCGGCGATCCTCGTCGCGTTCACGCTGGCGTGTTCTTCCGGACCCAGCGGAGGACGGCGCTACGACGGACCGGGACCGGTCGAACTGCAAGGCCATTTCACGGCGAAATCCGGCACGTCGGCGGATCTGGAAAAGACGTTCCACGAAGTCTACTATCCGGCGATCAGCAGCCAGGCCGGTTTCAAGTATTCGAACTTGCTGACGGTTCCCAACAGCAGCGGCAAGTATGTTCTCACGCTTGCGTTTGAGAGTGAGGATCTGCGAATTCAGTGGGCTCAGACGGACTTGCATCAAGAAGTGTGGCCCCAGATGACCGCCCTGATGAGCGGCGATGCCCCCAGTAGTGTCGATGCCTTCGGAATTGTCGATCCACCTGTGGCGAAGTAGGTTGCTCGGTTCCGCGGCACCGGGCGCGGCACGGGAGCACAGCACGGGGCGCGGCACGGGACGGCGATCGCGGGAAGAGCGCCAGCGAGGATGAAACCGCCTCGGAGCAGGCGCGATATGCGCGCCCAGCGTTTCGGCTCGAGTATATGATCTGTTCCAAACCGAGAGTGCCGAGGGAGGACGAACATGCTAAGTCGTCGTCAGCTATTTGCCGGAGCCGCCGGTGTAGCAACCGCCGCATCGATACCCGGTTCCGCTTTGCCCCGCCCAAGGCCGAAGGATCTTGATTGGGCGCGAGCGGACTTTCCCTGGGCCGCGCGCGAGACGTATCTAAATTGTGCGCTCGAACATCCGCTGAGCGTCCATTCGTCGCGGGCGATGCAGGAATACATCGACTATCTGACCACTGGTCCGGACTCGGGCCGGGCGAAGTTCGAAAACACCGCATTGCAAGAGAATGTACGCCGGCAATTCGCCAAACTGATCGCCGCCAAGCCGTCAGAGATCGCCTTTGTCCCGAGCACGCAGATCGGAGAAAACCTTGTGATCGACGGTCTCGGAATCGCCCAAGCAGGCGGCAACGTCGTTACCAATGACCTGCACTATGGCGGAAGTCTGTCGAACTACCGCGCCCGGAAACAGCGGGGCCTGGATGTGCGCGTGGTCAAGCATCGCGACTTCGTCATGGATATGCGTGACCTGGAGAGGGTGGTCGATCGCAAGACGAAACTCATCGCGATCGCCCTGGTGTCGAACATCAACGGCTACCTGCATGACATCCGGGCAATCAGCGAACTGGCGCATGCGCACGGTGCCTATGTCTACGTGGATGTCATCCAGGCCGCCGGCGCGGTGCCCATAGATGTTCGTGATATGGGGGTGGATTTTCTGGCCTGCTCAGCCTACAAATGGCTCATGGGCGGACGCTTCGGATACCTTTACGTGCGCGAGGAGCATCACGGCGGCGTCATGCGGCCGACGCAATTCGGGAGCAAAGGCTCAGGGCAAACCGACGCGCGCCAGTACCAGGTCAGCACTCCGAATCATGTCGGATTCGTCTGCCAGCATGAAGCGCTCGCGTATATTCACAGGCTCGGCGTTGAGAACATCCAGGCGCATGTGAGTCCGCTGACCGAGAGGCTGCGAAAGGAACTGCCGGCGATCGGTTACCCAACGATTACACCCGAGGGTAATGAGAGCCCGATCATTTCTTTTCGCGTCCGTGATCCCGAGGCGACGCGCGAGAGACTCCGCCGGGCCGGGGTTGTCGTCAGCCTGGGGTCGGGCGCCAATGCGCGGATGCGAGTTTCGCCATCGGTCTTCAACCATCTCAGCGACGTGGACCGGCTGATCGAGGCACTCGCCTAAGCTGGCCCGGGCCCAGCCCGCTTTTCTCACCACTTGGCCGGTTGAAGTGGAGGGGCGAAGCACGCGAGAGCCCCGTCAGCAGGAGGCGCGCGCCGCTTGACGAACGCAGTAGTACTTCAGAGTACATTGAGCACGGCGAACAAGCGCAACGAAAGCGTGCGGGCCCGTCATGTGCTTCGGTCGTCCGGTGGTGAGAAATGCGGGCTAGTATATCGTTTCATTAAACTGTACTCATCTCAGACGCGCTCTCCAGCGGCTCGAACTTCCTCCAGCGGTGAACGACGGGGGCGGCGTTGATCTCCGCGATCCCCTGCAGGATTCGTTCTCGAAGTTCCTCCCAGGACTCCACCCGGATTCGCTTCAAAAAAGTGCGCGCCATCTTCCCGAACAGCGTCTCGACAATATTCAGCCAGGACCCGTGGGTCGGCGTATGCACGTATTTGAAGCGGTTCGGACGCGTCGCCAAATAGTCCTTCGTCTCCTTGGAAACGTGGGAGGAATGATTATCCAAGATCAATCGGATCGTGCAGTGGGCCGGGTAGGATTGGTCCAGATCCTTGAGCAGTAAGATGAATTCCCGGCTGCGGTGGCGCCGCTCCACCCGCGCTGTCACCCGACCGTCGTGCAAGTCCAGCGCCGCCAGAATCGAGCAAGTTCCCAGACGTTTGTATTCGTAATCTCGAGCCACGCAGGGATGCCGCCCCGCAGTCGGCGGCAGGTCCGGAGCGGTGTTGGCGATCGCTTGCACGCCGGGCTTTTCGTCGACCGAAACCGTAATCACGCCCGGCGATGGGCCGCCCTCGCCCGCGCTTTCATTCTGCAAGGCCACCTCGCGGTAGACCAGCAGCACCTGCCGCATCTTGGACTCAAAATCCGGGTCGCGGCGCTGCAAGTAGTACTTCACCTTCTCCGGGTGAAGAGGTTGCTCGGCCAGAATCCGATGGACGGTCGCCTTGGCCGCTTGGGCCAAGGCCGGATAGCCCGCTTCCACGGCATGCTGGCGCACGTGCCGGGCGAGCGCGCCGCGGGTCCAGAGCTCGGCGGCGTAACCGAGTTGCTTGGGTTTGCTACAGGCCAAGTGCACCACCCAGGCCTTGGCCTCTTCGCTGATGCGGGGTTCCCGGGGACGATGATAGGCATCCTTGAGCGCCGCTTCCACCCCCATGGCCAGGGCTCGCTCGATCCATTTGCCAACGCTTTTGCGCGTCATCTTCACGGCCCGCATAATCTCGGCGATCGTCTCGCCGCAATGATAGCGCCACAGAATCTCGGCTCTCTGCACCTCCCGAGCCGGAGCCTTACGCGAACGACGCAGCCGCTGCAGATGTTGCGACTCTTCGGGCGTGAGAAGCAGTTGGGGACGCTTCGATTTTCCTGCCATGCATCCAGCCTAGCAGGAAACATCCTCGTATCGATATGTTTTAATGAAACGCTATACTAGTATCACTTCACTCCATGCACCCTGCACAGAGGTACCTAGGACCAAACGAGGACCCTCGACGACTTCTCCGTCCAAGGTGTATTGCACAGTTGTAAGTGCTGCGATGTCGCCCTGCGCAGCTGGTGGAAATACTGCTATTGCAAGAAGAAACGAACATCTGAGGAGATGTTTCACTGGCCCCCCCTTGGGTTTTCAAGCAGATCTTTCAATATCAGTCGGAATCCCTGCGGATTCCGAGACGAGTCGGAGAGTGTTCAGTGGTTAGAATACATTGGAGGGTCGGGTAAAAGCAAGCCAGGTGTCGCAATTTCTGGGCGAAAGTCGACAACCGTGCCGGCGGCGCTGATTCGGGCGCGCAGTGCGGTTCTGGGACAGATCACCAAAAAAACAGGTCTAGAGAAACCGCTGAAGGCGTCCTCTCGGCCGAGGCGGACCCAAGGTGCCTTGAAGAGATGGTGTGCTCGATCTTGCCCTCTTCCCTACTCCGCCATAGCTACTTCAAAAGCTTGAGTCGTCGCAGGTCAGCCTCGGTCCATGTGATCGATCGAAGGACGCTGCGAAGGGTTTTGCATGTAAGGGTGTCGTTGCCGTGATGGTAGTGAATCACGACGCGGCGGCGGTCGGGGTGGCGGTAGATTCTGGAGCCGTGGCGACCGGCGCGATCTACGGTAAAACCGAGGTTCGAGGGACGGGGTTCGAGGGTGGGTTCGAGGGACGGGTTCGAGGGGGTTCGAGGGACAGGGGGTTCGAGGGGTTCGAGGGACAGGGGTTCGAGGGGGGTTCGAGGAGGTTCGAGGAGGTTCGAGGGACAGGCACCTTAACTCTCGCCACACACACGGTAGTGAGTCACAGAGTGGAGTCATGGATTCAGCAGGAGCACAAAAAGGCCGAACGCCCCGAAGCGCTGGTTTTCCGCCCGGCCGCGGGCCGAGGGGCATCTGAACCGGCGGCTCTTCGGCGACATGCTGCACAGGATCTGGGCACTGCCGCTGCCGAGCGGGTAGCGTTGCCCGGACGAGAATCAACAGCTTTTGAGCTCCAAAAAGGTTTCGCAGGCAGTAGTGTCGGCCGGAGCGCCATTCGTCCGCTCAATCACTGCCTGAGAGCGGACGGACGGGCCCTGGGGCCTGCCGCCGGAGATGATGCGCAGGGTTCAGCGCGAAGAGACGTGGTACTCGGGGCAGCGCGGGTGTATACTGGGGCCGTGCCAGGGCCAAAAGGGAAATCCTGGCTTGGAGCTGTCTCAACCCATGATGCGTTAACTTGACAATCCCTGCGCACCTGCCGGATTCCGTTCGGGTTCGCCTTGCAGTACAATTGCTCTGGAGTTGGGCATTCTGTGACTGACCCCGTGGAGAGGCTGTGACTGACCCCGTGGAGAGGCCTCAAGGATTCTAAATGACGTTCGTCGTCGCACTGTTTGGCGCATCACTCTCAGGGCTTGGAATCTTCGGCCTCGTTCGTCCGAGGGGACTTCTTGCCTTCTTCCGATCTGTGTGGCAATCTCGGGCCGGCCTCTACTCGGCTATTGGCATCAGGGTCGTCTTCGGGCTGCTGCTGCTTGCAACTGCTTCCGAATCGCGTTTCCCGCAGGTGTTTCGAGTAATTGGCGTCATTTCTCTGGTCGCCGCGGCTATCGCGCCGTTTCTGGGATTAGCACGCCTGCAACGATTTGTGCAGTGGTTTTGCGAACGGCCTCCGGGAATGATTTGTGTCTGGTCGCTGGTGTCGCTGGGGTTCGGAGCTTTCTTGATCTACGCGGTTTGGTAAGTTCCACTGCACATTGAGCCCAGCTCAACACTTCATTCCGGCTTGATTTCCAGACCGTCAGAGGGTGCTGTGAGGCCTTAGCAGCCCGTGGTGGAAGTGGGGCGGCTAGAGCTCCTGCAGAATCCCGAGGAATTCTTCCATGGCGACCGATGAGAAGCGCCTGGAGACGATCCCCTGGGCGCAGTGCTGCGAGGGGCGCCAGGAACAGGATGGCGAGGCGTGACGCCAGTGTTTGCCGCGGCACCGAGAACGGACTACGACTCTTCGCTGTCGCCGCTCGGCCCGTAAATGTCGGGGTGCTTCCCGCCCATGGGCCGAATGTAGGTGCTGAGCTGACCGCGATGATGGACCGTGTCGAGCAAAAGGAGCCAGGCGGTATAGCCCAGCGGGGCTTCGAAATGCGTGTGGCCATCGAGGTTGAACTTGTTGTTCGTGGTGCTCCAGGTCTCCTCGTTGAGGCCCTTCAGCCGCTCCTCGAAACGGCTGCTCGAGGCGTTGAACTTCGCCACCGCGTCGGGTATATCCGTGAACGGCAGCTCCATGCGGTGGTTGATGGTCCCCCCGGCGCCGGCCAGTTCGATCAAATCTTCCACGTGGCCCAACAGGTGACCCACGATGGCACGCGCTGTGCGCGATTTCTCGTGCGGTGTGTAGTCGAGTTTGTCGCTCGGCAGTGCTTCAAGAACGCCTAGAGTCAAAGGCAATTCCTCGGACCACTTTTGGATGAAAAATTCTCTTTCGGTCATGGTTTCCTCCCCCGGTTACGGTTTGCGTTGTCTTTGCTTCGACCGAGACTGCTCCCCACGAAACGTTCTTGAGTCACTAGACTGCGTCTCCTCGGGAAAAACAGTACAATTCGGAAGTCGCCGCCAAGTCTAGCTAGTCACTTCGGCGAGTGCAACAGAGCAATTTATTGCTGCACAGCCCCAACTGCGACGAGGAACTCACCGAAGATCAGGTCCGCGTCCTCTGGGGCGAGTACACGCGGTCGAAGCGAACGGTCTTCGCCGGGCCCAATCTCTGGAAGAAGCACAGCAAGAAGAAAAGTCGGGGGGAAGTCGGGGACGGGCTACAACTTATTGGCGGAACACCCGCCTCTCCGCCGCAATGAAGATGGCACGAACACGCTTGATCGATAGGTTCCTTGAAGACGTGACCAATGAGATAAGTGTGCTGACACATGCTCATCGCCTGGCCTTTTGTGCCTCCTGTTGCGAGCGGGCGCCTCCAAACTACGAGCTTTTCGTCGGTCGTGAGTCTTGGGGTACGATTGAACCTTTTCGTAAGGCCGTCGACACAGCGTGGTCTGTCGCAGAAGGTCACCGACTTGGAGTAAACCTAGGACAGCTTAGAGAGGAGTGCAAGTCGTGGGCACCTCACTCGGATGACTTCCCTTCGGCTGAGGCGGCAGCAGCACAAGATGCGGCATTGATGACCCTTGTTCTCCTAGAGCACCTGACGGATCCGGATCCGGACCATTGTCGGCGCGTAGCGAGCTTTGCCCGAGATAGCGTTGACATGTGTGTGCAGCTTACAGAGGAACTGAACCCAGCCGCGCCCGATCTTGAGGATCGGATCGAAGAGTCGACGTTGATGCAGCGAGAAATCGGAAAACAGCGAGAAGATATCGCAGTTCTTGAGCGTCAGGAAACGGTGACGCCAGAATTCATCAGGCGGTTCCGTGAGGCCTCGCTACTTGACGGTAAGAGTAACCTTGGGCTCCTAGCCAACAGTTAGCTTGGCTGTCCGAAGGATAGGGGGCGGAGGATAGGGCGAGGATAAGAGGCAGGCACCTTGACGAAACCGGAAACCGGGACAGCCTCAATTCAGCTAGCTGGCGTCGTCCGCAGACCGACAAACAACTATAAGAAAACGACTTAAGCGGTCCTGGTTGATCTGACACGAGCACGAGCCCGGCCAGCTTGGACCACATAAGCTATTCATTCACTTAGACTTAACGGAGGTATTGGCCCTGCGCTTGGCAGAAACAGAGGCTGTCCCGCTTTCCGCGCTTTCCGCTTTCCCGCTTTCCACTGTCTCACTTTTGGGGTTCACTCCACACACCACAGACTATGCCGAGAACTCCACGACGTTCGCTCGTGGAGTCTGCCCGCGGTAGACCCTCAAGCGGTCATCAACCGGCGGCCCTGGCGTAAGGCCGACCGATCACTTCGATTTCGAGCAAATACCTGTCGTCATGCGGCTCGGCCTTCCGTGCGGTAGCCAGACATTCGAGACGGCTACCCGAGAGGAGCATCACTGTCCCCGCGGGAATGATTTCGGGGACGAAAATGCGCATGGTGTTTTCCGAAGTATTTTGCGGGTCGGCCTCGATGCTGTGTATGTTTCCGGTCTCAAGATCGGGCCACTGCAGTACGACGGAGTCTTTCTCGGGTTGGTTGCCGGTCTTCGCGCGAGGCTCGGGCAGGAAGAACAGGCCGATCACGTACTGGTCACCGTCCCTGCGAGAGTGGCGAACAACCACTTTCACTTGCATGTCCTGGCCGATCGAGATCAGCGCGTTTTCACCGACTTCAAGCGGCCGCGAGAGCGCCAGCGCCAGCCCGGTTTTCGAATAGTCAAGGATCTGGCCTTCCAGCTGCTGCTCTCGCAGTTCCTCGTCAGACCAGCAGATCTTGGCCACGCCACCGCCCGCATGTCGGCGCTGGTAGCGACGCTCGTCGGAGGGTTCCCCGGCAATGGCGACCGCGAACTTGGAAAACTCGGACTCGCTCAGGCTCATGTGTAGACCATAGTATAGTCGGCGATCTCCACTCACTCGGACAAAGCCCTACAACATGGGCGATTTTCATCGTAGTACGAGCCCAGATTGCCATTTTGGTTATGGTACCATCACAGTATACACCGGCTCTGCCCGAATACCATGTCTCTTCGCGCGTCACGCCATCGCGGCATTGGCGAGCAGCAGGGCGAGGCTGGCGATCAAATTCAGGCTGAACACCGTCTCGACGCCAGCGACGGTTTCGATGATCGGGGTTCGCCGGCTGGCCAGGCCAGAATCGAGGCGGGAGGAAGAACAGCCCATCAAATGCACCATCCCGCTTATGATTGGAAATGCCGCATCATACCCTCATCGTGGTAGGGGACCGTCATGCACCACCCGCTCACCGACGCTTACCAAAAAGCCCGCCGCATGGCCAAGGCTCTGGAGTCGGCTGACGACTAGCCCGGCTGAAAGACCTCGATAGCATTACCGGACGGATCCTCCACGACGATCTGCTGCCAGCCGGGCCAGAGATGATCTCGTTGCGGAAGTTCGCGCCTGCCTCGGTCAGAGCAGCTACGGTCGCCGCTATGTCTTCAACCCGGACGACGAACCGGTACCATCCACCGGGTGCGGGCTGGCTGCCGCCCGGCATCGGCCGCTGCGCCGAGGCAGGGGGGGCCGGCGACCCACAGCTCGAGGTCGTCCTTTGCGAGAATGCCCATCACGGGCCCGAAATCCTGCCTGAGTTCGAACCCAAGGAGGCCGGTATAGAAGCCGATCGCCGCCTCCACGTCATTGACGACGTATCTCACTGTAGCCATGTCTCAGCCCACCTCCGAGGGTCGTTCCAGGATACACCGTGAAGGAAGAGGGCATTGTCAACTTGAGCGATTCGCCGGCAGACTCTGGCGCTGGGGTTGCGAGTGGGGGGTGCTACGGGGCGGACAGACGAGTTTAGACCAGCATTCTAATTTTCGTACTGTGAGGCGTCGGACTCGACTTCATCCCTGAGATCTTGCCCACCTAGCCCACCATTCGTCAACCTGACAGTACCACTAGACCTTCCCTTCCCGCACCATCTGCTCGAGGGCGACTCGCGGGCAAAGGTGATTGTCAATGTAGTCGATCAACCCGGTCCCTAATCGCCGGATTCTCTTTTCGATGCCGGGATCGAGGCAATGCCCGTCCTGGTCGAAAACCTTGTGAACTTGCGCCACCGACACAGAGCCGGGCAGGACAATGGCCCCGACGTGCGAGCACACGCTCCGCAGGTGTTCGTTAGCCTTGATGGCTCCGATGACTCCGGCGGCAACTCCGAGTAGTACTACAGGCTTGCCGCTGAGCACGGAGGGGTATCCCAACTGCTCGATGAACAGCTTGATCACACTGCTGTAGCTGCCGTGGTACTCGGGCGTACCCAAGACGACGGCGGTCGCCGAACGGACTTGGTCTTGCAGTGACTTCGTGACGGCTGAATCCTTGGCTGTCCCCGGCAAGGGCATCTCGATCTCAGCCAGCTCGATCACATCCACGGCAACGCGCTGATCTTTTCTCATCTCATCGACGACGAGGGCCAGCGCATTGGCCGTCTGATTTGCCGGGCGCACGCTGCCCGCGGCGCAGACGATTCGAATCGGCCGGGATTTATCGGACACCTGTTCCTCCTGGGGAAAGTTCTATGGTGGCATCCTTCGCATGGGAGTGGGAGCTGTAACCAAGCCACGATTTCCATTTTGGCCCTGGCACGGTCACAGTATATATCCGCGCTGAGCCGCCGCTGTTTGCTCGGAACTCAGAGAAAGAGCCCGCCGCCCAAAATCAAGCCAACGACGCGGCCACTCCGGCCCAATGCTCGTCTGCTTCCGCCGTCGGTCCGGCTCCCTACACTGCTGGCCGCGGCTGGTAGCGCTCGACGTTGATCTGATCTTCACGCCCTTTGGCCTGGGCGATGTCGTACACGGCTTGCATCCGTATCCAAATGTCCGGCGTGGTCCCGAAGGCCTTCGAGAGCCGAATGGCCATTTCCGGTGAAATCCCGGCCTGACCGTTGAGCAGGCGCGAGAGCGCCTGACGGCTGACACCGAGTACCTTCGCGCCTTCGGTGACCGAGAGGCCGCACGGCTCCAGGCAGTTGATGCGCACCGAGAGGCCGGGGTGCGGCGGGTTTTTCATCGGCATGGTTTTCTCCTTTCGTTAGTGGTAATCCAGCAGCTCAACATCCGAGGCGTCGCCGCCGGCAAACCTGAAAATGATGCGCCCTACCCTCCAAGCCGGGCATCACTTGCGCTTGAAGAACATCAAATGTTGCCAGGGCAAGCGGTCGTATTCGCGCGCCAGCCGCAGGCCGTTGGGAGCGAATTCCTTGAGAATTTGTTGTTTGCTCATCTTGTGCAGTTGCCGGATCGGCACCTTCGGATCTTCGGAACGGTATTCGGCCAGCGCAATCACCCCATTGGGCTTGAGACTCTCGCGCATCGCGGCGAGCATCCGTTCTGGATAGGCAAACTCGTGGTAAACGTCCACGAGCAAGATCAAGTCCAGCCGGCCTTTGGGCAGCTTCGGATCCCAGGGCTGACCCAGGACCGGCTCGATGTTCTCAAGGCTCGCCTGCTTCGCCCGATCCCTCAATAACGAGAGCATCTCGGGCTGAATGTCCACCGCCAGCACGCGACCCTCGGGGCCGGCGAGTCGCGCCATCCGCAGGGAGTAGAAACCGTTGCCACAGCCGATATCGGCAACCCTCTGGCCCTTTTGTATCCGCAAGGCCTTGAGCAGCTGGGCCGGCTCCTCTTCTTCCTCACGCTCGGGGCGAAGCAGCCAAGGCGCCCCGTGAAAGCTCATCGTTTGCGCGATCTCGCGTCCCTTGTAGGACGTTCGCGGGGAAGGTGTCTGCTGTGCCTGGCTGGTTGGCGCGCCATAGCCGGTCCAGGCCAAGACGGCCAGAAGCAGAGAGACGCTGGCCCGGGCGGCGCCCGGTCGTGGAAGGGCTGGTTTCATAACAATCAACGAATACAGGGACGATCAGTCGCGGACTCGCAAATCATAGCAGACCATTTCGGTCTGATTTCTGACGATCAAGCGCCCCTCGGCGATGGCGGGCGTATTCCAAGTCTTGCCGCTCAGCGCCGAGAAGCGCGCCAGTTCCTGGTGGCTTTCCGGCATTGCCTTCACCAGCACAAGGTCTCCCTTTTCGGTCAGCACAATGAGGTGCTCACCCGCCAGCAGCACTTGTCCGAAACCATAGCGGCCTCCCTTCCACGCTCTCTTGCCCGTCCGCGCGTTGACGCAGGCCAGGATGGCTTCGTCCAGGCCATAGACGTAGCCATCACGCAAGACCGAGCTGTTGAACTTGTTCTTCATCGACAGATTCTTCCATACCTCGCCGGCGCGGAATTGCTCGCCCTCGCGGGTGATCTTCACCAGGGCCGCGCCATGTCCGTAGCCTGACGAGACGAAGACGTGATGCTCGTCGACGATCAGCGGCTGCGCGCAGTTCACGTCGTAGGACGTCTTCCAGGGGTAGTCCCAGAGCAATCGCCCGTCCTCGGCGTCGATGGCGAGCATGCGGGGGGCCGAAACCAGCACGATCTGTCGCCGGCCGGCCAGAGTCACCTCCATGGGGGAGGTGTAGGCTTGCTGGTCATCAAGTGATGTCCAGACCGGTTCGCCGCTTAGGGTGTCATAGGCCGCGATGGATTTGCCGTTGGGGCCGCCGGGCAAGACGATCACTTTGCCGCCGACAATCAGCGGAGAACCAGCCATGGCCCAGGTCAGGTTCCGCGCGCCTGTATCGTCGAAAACGTTCCGGCGCCAGAGCGTCTCGCCGGTGGCCGCCTCGACGGCGCGCAATTCGCCTTCGCCGCCTAGGGCGTAAACCGTACCGTCATGCCAGGTCGGTGTGGCTCGGGGGCCGGGACCGCCCATCGGCTCCTGAAAGTTCGCCTCCCAACGATTGGTCCAAATCTCAGTGCCGTCGTCGAAGTCGTAACAGGCGAGCACTTCCTCGCCTCGCCGCTGCTCGATGGTGAACAAGCGGCCCCCGGCGATGACGACCGAAGCGTAACCGCCGCCCACTTTCTGGCGCCAGATTTCCGGCAAACCGGCGGCCGGCCAATCCGTGCGGATCGGCGTTTGCTCGTAGCTGCCGTCGCGACCCGGGCCGCGGTAGTCGGTCCAATAGGCGCTTGACTGGCGAGCGCTCGCCGCCTGCACGGCCCCCTGGACGGCCGTCTGAACGCTAGTGGCACCGGTTGCTCCGCCTCTTTTCTCGATCGCTTCGTAGTGCGATTGCGGGTTGTGAAAACTGAAAATCGGGCTCATGCCCGTGCCGTCGAGTTCCGCGCGCAGGCCGTAGAAAGCGAACAGATGCACCACAAAGAGCACGGCAAGTCCCAGCGAAAACGCCAGCTTCCGAAAGACACCGCTCTCTGGACGACTCCAAACCAGCACCACCGCCGCCGGGGGAAATACGACGCACGCCAGAATGAGGATCTTTCGCGAACGGCGCCAGGAGGTGGATTCCTTGTTCGGAGTCATACAACAATTCTCGCTGATGAGAGGCGCGGCGACAACAGCACCTCTCGAAGCTTGCTAGAATCTTAACCGGCATTAGACACTCGACGCTGAGTCGAGGATCGTCATCTTGTCTTTGCCCTCCCCCGGTTGACTCGATTCGCCGATACTTCCATAGAAACCGCTGCGGGACGCCCTCCGGCACGAGACAAGTTCGAGATCCTACTCGAACTGGCCAACATACATGTTCCCCCGACGGGCCAGCCCTTAGTCACAGATGTTCCGCTGGACACGCCGCCAAGCACAACTGAACCCGGATTTCCATTTTCACGTTTCTTTCGCTAACCTTTCGAGCATCTTCGACGCCTTTAGTGATGAGGGTTTGAACGCACTCAAGGCGCTGAGGAGATCAACACCCCATGGGTGAAAAAGAAAACAAGCCGTTCCAGCTAAGCTTCAACGGTTTATTAAAAGTCGATTTCCGAGGATCGCGTGTCACTTCCGACGGCGGGCTAATCCTGGTTCGGGAGTTGGACGAGCGGCTCGGGCTCGGGAAGCTGATCGACGAACATCTGACGGATTCGCGTCGAGGCCTGAACAAGAAGTTCCCCTTGGCCGATCTGCTGCGGCAGTCGGTCTACAGCCGCCTCGCGGGCTACGAGGATCTCAACGATGCCGTGCGAGTATCCGCCGATCCGACCTTTCGCTTGATCGGCTCGAAGAAAAATTGGGATCGGGGCGGGGCGCTCACCTCGCGTCTGCAAAGCTTTGAGACTGAGCTGCTGGCCAGCGACAAGAACCTGCTGGGGTTGATGGCGGTGAACCGCAAACTGGTCGCGCAAGCCGAAGCCCCCAACGCTTCAGACCGCGTCGTGCTCGACATGGACTCGACCGAGAGCCCCGTTCACGGCCAACAGGAAGGCAGCGCTTACAACGGCCATTTCGAGTCGGTCTGCTACCACCCGCTGCTGCTGTTCAACCAGCACGGCGATTGCTTGGCGGCGAAGCTGCGGCCGGGCAACGTGCACAGCGCCGAGGATTGGAACGAGTTGCTGTTGCCCGAGATCGAGCGCCAACAGGCCGAGGGCAAACGAGTGACGTTCCGCGCCGACGCTGCCTTCGCCAAGCCGGAGATCTACGAGGCAATGGAAGAGCGCGGCGTGGACTACGCCATCCGCATTCCAGCCAACAAGACCCTGGAGTTGGAGGTCGAGGACATTCTGTTTCGTCCGCCGGGAAGGCCGAGCCACAAGCCCCTGGTGCGCTACAAGAGCTTCCGCTATCAGGCGGAGAGTTGGTCGAAGCCTCGGCGGGTCGTGGCCAGGGTCGAGCATCATCAAGGCGAGCTATTCCCGCGCGTCGGATTTATCGTCACGAACATGGTTTTGCCGAGTCGTTCGGTGGTGCGCTTCTACAACAAACGCGGCACCGCCGAGCAATGGATCAAAGAAGGCAAACAGGCTATACACTGGACGCGGCTTTCGTGCCATCGCTTTCGGGCCAACGAAGTGCGCTTGCAGCTGAGTGTGCTGGCCTACAACCTGGGCAACCTTTGGCGGCGGCTGGGGCTGCCGCGACGGATCAAGAGTTGGTCGCTGACGAGCCTACAACATCGCTTGATGAAGACCGGCGGTCGGCTGGTCAAGCACGCCCGCTACTACTGGTTGCTCTTAGCCGAAGGGCATCTGAACCGGCGCTTATTCGGCGAGATGCTGAGCAGGATCTGGGCGCTGCCTGTGCCTGGCGGGTAGCGTTTCACAGCGAGGATCAACAGCTTTGGCTCCAAAACAGGTTTCCCGGGGAGTGTTGTCGGTCGGAACGCCGTTCCGTCCGCTCAATCACTGCCCGAGAGCGGACGGACGGGCCTTGGGGCCTGGCGCCGGAGCTGATGTGCAGGGTTCAGCGCGAAAAGACGGGCATTCGGGGCAGCGCAGGTGTATACTGTGGCCGTGCCAGGGCCAAAATGGAAATCCTGGCTGAAGACCTCGAACCCGCCACTGACCAGACCGAAAACAAATCAACTGTCAAATCGGGACTCAGAGACAGTCCAGTAGACGACAGCCTAGTACTTAGTTGCGAAAGTTAGCGTACTATCGACTGGCATCCATGCCAGCTCAACCTGCTCATTCTATGTGACTTAATAGCGGCTGTGATATGACGCCTATTTTTGCAAGCAAGTACTAGAGACGTGAAGAGGAAGAGCGTTAGCGAACGGGTGACGTGGCTGCTGAGGGTACTTTTGAAACCCTCGCTAGTTGAATGGCACAGAAGAACGATGTTTGGCAAGGCCTAGGGTCACCACTTCTGCTGAAACTCTTCGACAACCTGCTCGGGCGAGAGGTTGAGGTAGATCTCGGTCGTCAGGAGCGGGGGTGGGATGGGTGGTGCTACAGTAGATGAATTCTCAGCAATCAGAAGACCGCAACCCAGACTCTCACCCCGAACCTGATTCCATGGTCAACTGGACAGAAGAGCTCGACCAAGCCATCGATGAGCGTTTCAACGATCTAGTAGCTCTGCGGCGTCACATCCACATGCACCCTGAACCTAGCGGAGCAGAACAGGAAACGAGTGCTTTCGTGGCTGATCACCTTCGCGAGGGCGGTCTTGAAGTGAAGTTCGGACCCGAGAATCGGGGCCTAATTGTCGAACCCAACCGGACGGATCGTTCGGAGCTCCAGCACTGCATTGCTATTCGAGCCGATCTCGACGCGCTACGGATCCACGACGCAAAGACGACGGCTTATCGCAGCCAGGTCCCCCGCGTCATGCACGCCTGCGGTCATGACGGCCACGCCGCGGTTGTGGTTGGCACACTAGTTGCATTACAGAGGCTTCAAGATGAAGGTACCTGCCCCTGGCCACTGTGGGTGCGAGGGATTTTCCAGCCTGCTGAAGAAACGAGCCGGGGCGCACGGGAAATGATTAGCTCGGGAGCTCTACGAGATGTGAACGCAATTCTGAGCATGCATCTCGATCCTTCCCGTGCTGTCGGCGCCATCGGTGTTCGTGAGGGCGCGTTCACGGCAGCCTGTGACGAGCTGGAGATCAGGATCGAGGGCCGCGGCGGTCACGCGGCACGTCCCCACGAATCACTCGATCCGATTGCGGCCGCCGCGCAGTTGATCAGTTCGATCTACTTGTTTGTCCCACGAGCCATCGACAGCCATGACGCTGTCGTTGTAACGATCGGCCAGATCTCAGGGGGAGATAACCCGAACGTCATTCCCGAAGAGGTTCTTTTGAGAGGCACCGTGCGGACACTGAACGGCGCGATCCGCGAACGAACAAAAAAGCACATTCGCCAACTCGCCCGCGGGATGGCTGAGACTGCGGGCGTTGCAATGAGGGTCAGGTATGCCGACGGTGCCGGCTCGGTTCACAACGACCCTAGCCTGACGGCCTTAATTCGCGAAGCGGCAAGCTCCGTAGTGGGAATCGACAACGTTCAGGAAATAGAGCGGCCCAGCATGGGTGGCGAAGATTTTGCCGAATACCTCGACCTGGTTCCTGGATGTATGTTTCGGTTGGGCTGCCGATCTTCCGCTTTTCCAGGAGCACCGCTACACTCACCCAACTTCGACATTGATGAGCGCGCCATCGCCATCGGAGCAAAGATTCTCGGTCGTGCCGTCGTACTGTGGTCGCATCCCAAGAGGTTGAGCCCGTTTAAGGATGAAACGGGCACTTGAAAACCCACTCCGATCTATGGTTTGATAACGGGCACAGAACCGGGAGCCGCCTTCTCGAGCAACGCAGGTTTCAGACTATCTAGCGAACCGCACTTGATGACTTGGAGGTGCCGTGAATATCACGACTCGAACTGTGAATGACGTTACGGTTGCGGATCTCTCCGGCAGGTTGGACACGCGGGCGTCAGGTCCCGCGTCCGAGGCGTTGTTCCGCATAGCACAAGGAGCCAGTACGGTGCTGCTGAATCTTGAGAACTTGGAGTTCATCAGCAGTGCCGGTCTTCGCGTGCTCCTGCGCACTGAAAGCAAGTTGACAGGATCAGGCGGAACGATGAAGCTCTGTGGTGCGAACGGCATTGTAAAACAGGTCCTGGAAATTTCAGGTCTCCGTGACCTGATCGAACTGCATGACTCTGAACACGACGCTCTTTCCGCCTTCTAGCCCACTACTCCAGAAGCCATCGGCGAGGACAAGGGTAATGGCCATTCGTCGTCATGAGATAGATGTCGTCGTGGAAGTGACACAGAAGTCGCAAGTTCAGCCTGGTCGCTGACCGGCTCAAGAATCCGGGACATCGAACATAGTAATGATGAAACCACTCGATGTGCCTCCCCTGGGGATCTCCGGAGAGTGTCCCAATCGTAGTTGAGGGTTTGTAGGGCGGCGGCGTAAAAGAGCATTGTACTAGGCAGCCTTTGCTGCTGTGGCCTTGGCCGGATTGAGGATGGCGTCGAGCATCCACAGATCCTTGTAACCCATGATCTTGCGGAAGCTTTTCTCGGTATCGAGGAATGCAGCCGTGGCCCAGCGACACACCATGGCCGCGTCCTTCCAGCGGGTCACTCGCCGCGTTCTCCGCCGCACCCCGGCGTTAGGAGACTCGACGATGTTCGTCGTCGCCAGGCAGCGATGCAGCGACGGCGGCGCACCCAGGCGGTTGATGGTGAAACACTCCTCCATGCCTTCGCGCAAACTCACCGCCGCCTCGGGCCAGTCACCCTCGTACCACTGGGCTAGCTTCTCCAGCCGCGCTTGTCCATCTTGGGCTCCCAGCCGCCAGGCGGCCCGGATCGCCGCTTTGGCCTGATCGCGCTCGGCCTTAGGCAGCCGCTCGACGACATTGCGCAGCTTGTGAGCACGGCAGCGCTGCACCGGAACTTTGCCGAAGACCCGCCGCACCGCCGCCCGCAGGGCCTTCGATCCATCGAGCACGAAGAGCCTGTTTTTCTCCGTCGATACTCCCCGCTCGACCATGCCCCTCAGCAAGTCTTCGGCGGCGGCTGTGCTCTCAGTGGCGGCGTGCTGCAATCCCAGCACATGTTTGTTGCCCTGACGGTCTACGCCCACCGCTGCAAGCACTACATGATCTGCGAAGATCAAACCGTCCACGTAGATCACCAGCAGATCCAACTCATCCAGGCGCCGCGTGAGCACTTCGTCGATGCTCTTTTCGGCGGCCTCGACTGCCTCCCGGCTGACGGCGGATTTCGACACCCCGGCCGTGCCGGCCATTGCGCCAATCACCCCGGCATAGTTGCGCGTCGAGACGCCCTTCATCAGAATGTCGAGCATGCGCGCGCCGAGGCGTTCGTCGTCCTGCATCGCTTCGTAAGCGGGCACTTTGACCTCGCCGCCGGAGCGTTTGCGCAGTCTGGGTTTGCTGACGCGCAGTTTGCGGTTGCTGAGCTTGACGCGACCGGGCTGGCGGCCCCAGCGGACCACATCGCCGCGGCGCTTCTTGCCGGGCTGGGAAAGTTTTCCACCGGTAACTTGCTGCGCCGACAGTTCCAGCACGGCTTGAATGGCGGCGCGGCCGGTGACGTCGATAACCTCGTCGACGGCTCCGCGGCACTGCTCGACCAGTTCAACCAAGGGCAGCATGAGTTGGGAGTTTTGGCTGAGCAGGCGGGTGAGGTCGTTGGGGCTGACTGGCTGTTGCTTCGCGGAATCCAGAATGTGATATCGTTTCTTCACGGCGGTTCTCCTTTGTGGTGAAAGGTTTGCTCGATTCTCTCAGAGAACCGGGCTTGAGAACCGCCGCCCTTCCACCTTCAACTAGATTCGGGACAATCTCGATCTCCGCGGATGAGGCTGAGGTTCAATTCGAACAACTGCAGTCCAGGCTGATTCCGCTGTGGAAATCCATTAGCGACCTTGATCCGACGGATCAGCGTAAACAGACGATCGTTGTTGTTCCATCTCAGTCGATCCCTTTTGACTGCAAAGGCGCCGAAATGCAGGCATACGAAGAACGCATGTTGTACCTGCTGATGCTGATGCGCCAACCCCGTACCCGAATGATATATGTGACGTCTCAGGCCATCCTGCCGACGACACTCGACTATTACATGTCAGATGGGTATTTACTTGACTCAGGTGACCCCAAGATGTAGGATCTTGGGCGATGGAAGATTATCCCCGGAATTTGGCCGAGTTCGAGGCGCGTTTCGCTAGCGAGCAGGCCTGTCGGGAGTATCTGTGTCAACTCCGCTGGCCGGAGGGTTTTCGTTGGGGGATTATAAAGCCTACTTGACAAACCCTGCTGAATCTGAGACAATAGGAGCTATGAGAACGAAGCACAAAGCCCCTGGGAAATCTCACCGGCAAGGTGTTGATCTGTTTCAGATCATAGCATTGTTCCCCGACGATGTGATAGCCGAACGGTGGTTTGAGGAAACCCTGTGGGGAGCAGAACGCTGTTGCGGCCACTGCGGGTCCGTTGCCACCAGTCAAACCCCCAAGCGAAAGCCCATGCCCTACTGGTGCAAGGACTGCCGCAGCTACTTCAGCGTGCGAACCGGCACGGCGATTGCTCGGTCCAACATCCCGTTACGCAAGTGGGCGGTCGCCATCTACCTCTGCCTTACGAGTCTGAAGAGCGTGTCCAGCATGAAGCTACACAGGGACATCAATGTATCACAGCCCACGGCATGGTTCATGCTGCATAGGATTCGTGAAGCGTGGGCACATGAACCTGAAGACTTGTTCGATGGCCCTGCCGAAGCGGATGAGTCGTTTTTTGGAGGACGGCGGGCGAACATGCCCAAGTCCAGGCGCAAGCAACTTGAAGGTCGCGGGGTGGCCGGCAAGGTGGCTGTCGCTGGAGTCAAGGATCGAACCTCCAATCAGGTTCGCGCAAGGGTAGTCGGGAACACTGATTCCGAGACGCTGCAAGGGTTTGTACGGGACAGCGTTAAATCCGGCGCGACCCTCTACACCGACGATGCCACGGCCTATAACGGGATGAAGGACTACGACCACGAATCGGTGAAGCACTCAGTATCCGAGTACGTGCGAGGGATGGCCCACACCAACGGGATCGAATCGTTTTGGTCGATGCTGAAGCGTGCCCACAAGGGAACCTTCCACAAGCTATCACCCAAACACCTGGATCGCTACGTGCGAGAGTTCGCGGGACGCCACAACATCCGCGAGCTAGGAACGCTTGCTCAAATGCGGGATACGGTTGCCCGCCTGGTCGGTCGCAACCTTCTCTACCGTGACCTTATCCGGGACAACGGACTGCCCTCTGGATCTCGGTCGTAGGGGCCGCAACAGGGCGCGGGCCAACTTCTCGGGCGTGGCGCCCTCCAGGTCTCGTTTCGGGTCGAGCATGGCTCTCATCTACACTTCTCCTAGCCGGGGTTATGTGATAGACTCTGAGGTAAGTAGGGCGGCGACCTTTTGTAGGGAGCCGCCGCCCCGCCAGAAAGTTCCGAGGGCCGATCACCGTTTGTGTAGGCGATGCTCTCGGGGCTTTTGATGAGGGTCTGACGCCGCGGTGGACAAATGGCAAGTCGCTCGCCTAGCAAAGCTTGAGATGCCGGTTCGAATCCGGTCCGTGGCTCCAGCCCTCACTACATTTATGGTACTTGGTATATGAGATATTGACAAGTTGTTAACTCGTGCTATGAAACATGAGTATGGAATAACGAGAAGGAGGTAGGTATGGAAGAGGTATCGCGGTTACAGGAGATCAGGGCGCGACTTGAGGCCAAGGTTGAGCGCTTGTCACGGCAGTACGGGGAAGCTAAAAAGCAGCACGAATCAGTTGTGACCGCCCTGGAACTATTGGCTGATCCATCCACAAAAGGTTTCAGGGAGAGCGAAATCAGAATCGAGATCGGCGAAGTTCAAGGCAAGACCCTGAAACAGGCGTTGCTCTATGTCGCGGAAAAGTGCGGCGGGACCTTGAAGGTAACGCCTGCCAGAAAGTTTCTGATTGACGCCGATGTTGTCCGAAATGGTCAATCTGGCTCGAACAGAATCAACACTGCATTGATGGAGATGGCCGAGTTCGAGCGCATCAGACGTGGTAAGTATCGCCTTGTTGACGAGTCCAAGTCGTCTGAGAAGAAGCCCCGGTTCAACTTTCGTGATGATATTGATGAAATGGACGAGCAGTCGGAATACGAAAAAATCATGCGCAAAGAGTCCTCAACCTAGGCTACTAGGTCTCAGTATAGTAGTGTCTCGTGGCATTTGTTGTCAAGTAGGCTTTATAATCCCCTTTCGTTGTCCGCGATGCGGGCATGACAAAACCTGGGCGGTGCGCACGGTGCTGCTGCAGTGTGCAAGCTGCGGGCATCAAGCTTCGGCGACAGCAGGCACAATCTTTCAAGACACCCGCAAGCCGCTCCAGAGTTGGTTTCGAGCAATGTGGTGGCTCACCAGCCAGAAGAACGGGGCGAGTGCATTGGGATTGCAGCGGGTGTTGGGCCTGGGCAGCTACAAGACGGCCTGGACTTGGTTGCACAAGCTTCGGCGCGCTATGGTGCGGCCCGGACGTGATCGCCTCAGCGGGCGCGTTGAGGTTGACGAGACTTACTTAGGAGCCCTGGAGGAGGGCGTGCGGGGCCGCCAAACCGACGCGAAAGCGCTGATTGTAGTAGCGGCCGAGGAAGATGGCGCCGGCATCGGACGAGTTCGGATGCGCACGATTCCGAACGCCTCTGGGGACAGCTTGATGGCCTTCGTCGGCGAGTCGGTCGAACCCGGCAGCGTGGTCCACACGGACGGCTGGCTGGGATACGAGCCACTCGAAAGCGACGGCTATCGCCACGAGGTGAGCTACCTGGACGGGCAACCGGCACGAGCCTCTCAACTGCTCCCCCGCGTGCATCGCGTGGTGTCGTTACTGAAGCGTTGGATACTGGGTACGCATCAAGGAGCCGTCAGCCACGAGCATCTCGACTACTACCTCGACGAATTCACCTTCCGCTTCAACCGCCGCAAGTCCAGAAGCCGAGGCAAGCTCTTCTACCGCCTGGTTCAGCAGGCCGTCGCCGTCCAACCGGCGCCCTACAAGTCGCTGGTCGGAGGCACCGCAACACGCGCTACGGACAACCACAACATGTAGGGGCCATTTCAAAATACCTGAGTCAAGTGAATACCCATCACATGTCAATGATGCCGGGCGTCATCACCAGTCACGCACTTAAGCGTTTCATCAATATCGCGCCGGAGGACCGTTCCCCCCGTAGTTTGACGCTGAAGCTCCTCGAGCGGCCACACCTTTGCGAAAAGATTCGGTCGCTAATTCCAGATCTAGATCTTGCACACCTCGTCACCTATACCATGACGTTGCAGGAGCGGGATCTGGCGCTTCGTCTGGGCATTCCACTCTACGGCTCGGACCCTTCACTGTTTTACCTCGGTGGGAAGAGCGGAGGGCGGGAGGTTTTCGCTCGAGCGGGTGTGTCATTTCCCATTGGCTTCGAAAACCTGCGTTCAATCGATGAATTGAAAACGAAACTCGCCGAGATGCGACAAGAGAAACCGTCAATACAGAAAGCGATGGTTAAGCTAAACGACGGTATTTCCGGTGAGGGCAACGCAGTCGTCGATCTGGAGGGATTGCCGGATCCCGATGATGCGAGAAATGCCGATGCTATGCAAGAACGCCTTGAATCGATGGTCTACGAGCTCTCTTCCGCGGACCTGGATATGTTTGCCGCTGGCTTTGAGGAAATGGGGGGGATCGTGGAAGAAAGGATCGAAGGCCGTGAATTCCTGAGTCCCAGTGTTCAGATGCGAATCTCTCCACTGGGGGATGTGGAGATTCTGTCCACGCACGATCAACTCCTCGGAGGACCGACCGGAGGCAGCTTTCTCGGAAGCCGATTCCCGGCCAATCCCGAGTACGGCCCGCTCATCGCAAGTGAAGCCAATAAGATTGGGGAACGGCTCGCCGATCTCGGGGCCCTCGGTCGTTTTGCCGTCGACTTCGTCGTAGTGCGTGGGGACGATGACAACTGGCAGTCTTATGCGATTGAGATCAACTTACGGATGGGCGGTACGACCCATCCGTTTCAAATCCTCCAGTTCCTCACCGAAGGACAATTCTATCCGGAGGAAGGCAAGTTCCGAGCACCCAGCGGGAAAGAGAAGTTTTACGTCGCGAGCGACCACTTAGAATCTACGCTGTACCGTGCCTTCGCCCCAAATGATCTTGTTGACATTAGTATCCGCAACGGATTGCATTTCGGCCAGGCCAAACAGACTGGTGTCTTGCTCCACATGCTGCCTACGGTCGGAGAGAACGGACGTTTCGGTGTTGTCGCAGTCGGTGACTCCCCCGAAATGGCAGAGGAACTCTACGAACGCGTTCAGTCCGTGATAAAGCAAGAAGCAGAACAAGTGACTACAGCACCAAAATTACTCCTCGTGTGAAACACTTGACCCGAGACCCGAAAACTGAACCAGTCGTAAGTTGAGGATTCGAGGGCTGAGGTGGTTCTCTGGAACCGAGAGCAGGAGGACCACAGATGCCGAGAAAGCGCTACACCGAAGAGCAAATCGTCGCCGCACTACGGCAAGCCGAAGCGGGCATGCTTGCTCTTTTCCCAGCGCTTCCTGTGGGTTTGGAAACATTGGGCCCGAAGGGTGAACCGGGTGAACCAACAAAAATGAATCCGACACCCGTTAACATCACATGCACCGCGAACCTCGGATCGTCGATTGCAGGCCGCGCGCCTTTGGTTTGGAAGAGACTGTCTCCCATCGACTTGCACATTGACTAGGAGATTGTGATGACATTAAACAGCAAAACTGAGCCGCACAGGCGACAATCGATATTTAGGGCGCTCCAAAGCCAGGTTGTCGTCATGCTGCTGGTTCTTATGCTGGTTGGAATCGCGGCTCTGGTGTGGAATCTCTCAAGGTTGTCCTCAGAACTGGTGAGCTCTTCAACCCTGAGGGATGCAAAGCGCTACAGCCAAGCCTTGAAGGAGTTTCGTGCCGTTTATACGTCAGAAGTGGTTTCCCGGTTGGGTACAAAGGGTATTGAGGTTACCCATGACTATTCCAAAAGAGAAGGCGCTATTCCCTTACCGGCCACCTTAACGAAAATACTCGCCGCCGAAATCGGGAAGCACGAGAAGGGTGCCTGGGTGCGTTTGTACAGTGACTATCCGTTTCCATGGCGGAAAGCCGGTGGGCCCAAGGACGATTTCGAAAGAGAGGCTCTCCGTTTTTTGCGAGAGAATCCGGAGGAAGCATTTGTAAGTTTTGAGCAAATTGCTGGTCGTTCCTCGCTTCGATACGCAACAGCAGACCTCATGCGCCCAGCCTGCGTTGAGTGTCATAACAGCCATCCAGATAGCCCCAAAACCGATTGGCAGATCGGTGATGTCAGGGGCGTACTTGAGATCGTGCGTCCTCTTGCCAGTGTTCGGGAATATCAGACTGGATTTCGCGGAACGCTTGCTGCTATGGGATCCGTCATCATGTTCTCCCTGAGTGGGATTGGGATCGCGCTGGTCAGGTTGCGGAGAAACGCTAAAGCGCTTCAAAAAGCCAATGACCAATTGGAACAGCGAGTGGCAGAGCGAACTGCTGACCTTTCCAAGTCCAATGAGGAACTCGAAAAGGTCAACGGGGTTATTCGCGGGCACAACGATCGCATGGGGCAAGAGCTCGATCTCGGCCGTGAAATCCAGATGAGCATGGTTCCCTTGATATTTCCCCCGTTCCCTGAACATGACGAATTCTCGATCTACGCGAAGCTCAATCCTGCTCGGGAAGTCGGCGGAGACTTTTACGACTTTTACTTCCTGGATGAGCGACGGTTGCTTGTCTGCATTGGTGACGTTTCTAACAAGGGAGTTCCTGCTGCACTCTTCATGGCTGTAGCGAAGACGGTAATCAAATCCCAGGCCGCGTCCGAGCAGTCGGTGGCGAACATCCTGACACAGGTCAATGCCGAACTTAGCCAATCCAACAGCAGTTCCATGTTCGTGACCATTTTTATCGGCATTCTGGACATACAAACAGGTGAACTCGTCTACAGCAACGGAGGACATAATCCACCGTTACTGCGCCGGGAAGATGCTTCGATCGAGCGTCTTTCGAAAGTCCACGGACCAATAGTCGGGGCAAGGGAGGGCCTCGTTTACGGGGAGTCCCGCCTTCGCATGAGACCGAACGATCTTCTGCTTCTCTATACAGACGGTGTAACCGAAGCAACGAACGCTCAGGGAGAACTCTTTGCGGAACACCGCCTGGAAAATGTCTTGAGTAATTCCAACTCGAACATGGCTCGAGCGTCCGTGGATTTGGTTACCGCGAGAGTGGAGCAGTTTGAAAAAGAGGTCGAGCAATCCGACGACATAACCGTGCTTGCCCTGCATTTCGTTGGGGCCGGCAGCGACGGCAAAGCGGCACCGGAGGTATTCAGGATTCGTAGTAACTTTGACGACATGTCGATTGCCGACGACAAACTGGACGCCGTTGCGGAACGACACGAAATCCCGGCCGACATTGTCTCCAAATTCAAGATCATTCTTGATGAGCTGCTTAGCAACATAATTTCCTATGCGTATGCGGATGACAAAGACCACGAGATCGAGCTTTGGATGGAAGTCGCAGATCGCAGGTTTCTCCTCACGATCACCGATGACGGAATCCCCTTCAACCCATTGACACCAGAGACTCCCTATACGAATACGCCGATCGAGGAGCGCGAACTCGGAGGGTTGGGGATTCACCTGGTAAGAACGCTCGCTGATGAGGCAACCTACCAGCGTCAGGCGGACAAGAACGTCCTAACCCTGGTGAAGGAATTTGCACCTTCGGGGGGGTGACTTCCGACAGATAAGCGACTCGAACGCACCTTTGCTCAGTTTGCGACGTGACGACCGCCGCGGCGAACCTCGTCCACGGTGAGTCCGCGCGGGCCCCAGGCTTCATGCCGAAAGAACAGGCGGGGGCGGCTGGAGTAAATCGACCGGGCCGCGAGCGGACGGGACCCAGCCAACGCCACCGCGGGAATCGCCGCCGCGACCATCAAGTCTCTGCGAGTGAAACCCACAAGACCAGTCTGCCTGTCGGAACCGGTTTGGAGAGGATTTCGTTGGACGCTCGTCAGACACTCGTGGCGCGGCCCCACCTCTACCGCGGGCTGCTAGGGGACGGCCTGGATTGGACTGACTGGGGGCGTCTTGGCCCCCGATTCTTTCGGCACTAATTCTTTCGACACCGATTCTTTCGACACCGATTCTTTCGACACGGATTCCGTCGACACGGATTCTTTCGAGATGGCGCCCAGCTTTTCCCAGCGAGCGAGTTCGCGCTCGATCTGACCGGCCAGCGGCGGCTAGAACGCGTAACCCAGAGCACTGACCACGCCGTAGTCGTTCCGCCGAACAGCGAGCGGCGGGGCGCTGTCAAAGCGTTCGAAGAGCGTCAAGCTCCAGGTCAGCCTCTTGAGCAGGGCGATCCTCGCCGTGCTGTCGAACTCTACCCGGTAACGGCCGGATTGACTCAGATTCGGCAGAACGGCCATCTTCGTCGTAATCTGAACGCCGTCGGAGACGGTCGTTCGAAGATCGAATCCGGCCAGAATTTCGGCGCTATTGGTGTGCTCGGGCGGCGGGCGGGCGGGGTCGTCTTGAAACTGCTCGTTGATGAAAACGAAGCCTCCCAGGAAAGAGAACTCGGTATGCGGGTTGTCCTTGAGCTTGTAGCCGAATCCTCCTCCGGCGCGGCTGCGCAAATTCAGCCGCTGGCGATCGCTGCGTTCCAGCGCGGCCAGCGCGAAGCCGAACTTGCGTTTGCCAAGAAACCGGTCATAGCGCCCTTGGGCGGTCTGGCGGCTGGTGGGCGGCGCATCGTCTTGCCGGCTAAAGAGCGACGTAGCCGTGCCCGATAGTTTGTATTTTTCCCTGCGGTAGGAACCATCGATTCCAACCGACGATTGAGTGAGTTGCGAGTTGCCGCGCGTCAAGCTAAAACCAGCATCCACCGATCCATCAAGGATGTCCCAGAAGCCGGGCGTCTGGCCGCCATGGTAGGGCCTGATCCGAACCACCTCGGAGCGCTTTACCGGCAGAACCTCGTCGCCGGTGACGATCTGCATTCCGGATGCAGCGCCTGTGAGAGTCCCTCTATAGAGAGCGCCCGCCGCGGCTTCCATCTCGACCTTGCCAGTGGTGACGAGCTGTTGCACTTGCTTCCAGTCGATTTCGATCGTGCCGGCGTAACTCGTCTCGAATGAGAGCTTGCCGTCGTTGAGGCCCTTGAGCGCTCCCGTAATCCGGTCCCCGTTTTTCAAGACCACCGTATCGGCTCGGCCGGCGGCGCTGAAGAACAAGGCCAGCAGAGAGACCAGCAGTAAGCTCGGGAATCGCGGCGACGGACAAGAAAAACTATTCATCATTTCAGGTACTCCGGGAGGATCAAGAAACCACGACATTTCCATTGCGGACGAGCGTTCGGGACGGCGGCGGCTTCGTTTTGCTCAGTGTACGGTGCGGCCAACGGCCCGCGGACCACGGCCCGCTAGCGGGCGACTTCCCAGGCCAGATGCCGCAATTCCGGAGCAATCAGTTTTTCCCACGCCAGCGCCACCGCCGCCGGTGAGCCGGGCGTCGAAATAATCACCGTGCCCCGGCTCACCCCAGCCACGGCGCGGGAAAACATCGCCGCCGCGCCCACTTGCTCATAGCTGAGCATGCGAAAAATCTCGCCGAAGCCGGGCAGGGTCTTCTCCAGTTTGCGGCTGACCACGTCGAAGGTCCGGTCTCGTCGCGAGATTCCGGTCCCGCCGTTGAGCAAGATGATCCGCACATCGGGGTCGTCGCAGAGTTCACTCAAAGCGGCCTCGACCTGTTCGGGTTCATCGCGAAGGATGCGGCACGAGTGCACCCGGTCGCCCGATTGTTCAATCTCCGCCCGCAGGTAGCGGCCATTGACGTCGGTTTCCGCCGTGCGGGTATCGCTGATCGTGACGATGGCGACCGTGACCGGACCCTTGTCGCTGGCTTTTTTCTTGTGTTCGCTGCTGCTGGCCGAAGGCATGGGAGACTTCTCAGCATCGCGAACTCGGCCTGCCCGGCGCAATACCGCGAGTTGTCAGTTCCAGCGCAAGTGGGGTAAGGATAGTAGGAGCGCCCGAGAAGCGAGTCTTCCGGCGAACCATCCTCAAGGAGGCACGAGATGAGATCCGTCGATTGCGAGGTTACATTATTATTGGGCCGAATGCGTTTCGTCTGGTTGCTCGCCGCCGCCTTGATTTCTCCCGCCGCGGCGCCGGCGGCCGGCAGCTACGCCGTGACCACCCTGCTGCTGGTGCGGCATGCGGAAAAGGCCGAGTCACCCAAGGACGACCCGCCGCTCACCGCCGCCGGCCACCACCGGGCCGAGGCGCTGCTGGCGCTGGCCCGCCGGGCGGGGGTCGAGGCGATCTTCGCCACCAACCGCATTCGCACCCAGCAAACGGTGCGGCCCGCCGCCAGTGCCGCTGGTCTGAAAATCACTATCCTCGACATCCGGGATGTCGACTCCCTGGTGGCCGCCATTCTGAACCGCCACCAGGGCCAGGTCGTTCTGGCGGCTGGGCACAGCAGCACGGTGCCGAAGATTATCGAAAGCTTGGGCGCCGGGACGATTCCTCCGCTCCAGGAAACCGACTACGACAACTTCTTCGTTGTGACCGTATACGCCCCCGGCAAGGCGAAGGTGCTCCGCCTCAAGTACGGCGAATCCACCAGCGGACCATGAACATGGAAAGGAAGGCGAACGGCGAGACCCTGCCCGGCAAGGAGATAATGTCCAGCAAAGAGACCCCGCGCGCCAAAGAGATGATGTCCGGCCAAGAGACCCTCCCCTCGGCGGACCCGGAAGCCGAAATCATCGAGCGCCTGCTCGACGGATTCCGTGCATCGAAAGCCATGTTTGCCGCCGTGGCCTTGGGAGTCTTCGAGAGCCTGCACGCCGATCCGGCGACCTCTCGCGAGCTTTCCGCGCGACTCGACCTGCCCGAACACGCGCTCGCGAGACTCCTGGGCGCCTGCACCGCCCTTGGCCTGCTCTCCATCCAGGACGGCCGCTATCACAACCAGCCCGCGGCGACCCGCTTTCTGCGCCGCGAGAGTTCGGAAACCATGACCGGCTACATCCAGTATTCCGACCGCGTACTCTTCCCACTCTGGAGCCACCTGGAGGACGCTCTGCGGGAAGGCTCGCATCGCTGGGAACAAGAGTTCGGAGGCAAGCGCGTGCTGTTCGATCGCTTCTTCTCCACCGAGCAGGAAAAGCGGACCTTCCTCTCCGGCATGCACGGCGGAGGACTGCTCAGTTCACCGGCCGCCGTTGCGGCCTTCGACCTGAGCCGTTTTCAAACCATGGCCGACCTCGGCGGCGGTACCGGCCACCTGGTGATCGAGGCTTGCAAGCGATATCCGAACCTGCGCGGCTGGGTGTTCGATCTGCCCGCGGTCGGCCCTGTTACGGCCGAATACATCGCCGCCGCCGGCCTCGAGGGACGGATCAAGTTCGCTGCCGGCGATTTCTTCACCGACCCCTTCCCGGCGGCCGATCTCTGCGCCATGGGGCGCATCCTCCATGACTGGTCCGATGAGAAAGTACGCCTGCTGCTCGAGAAGATTTTCCTCCACCTCGGCGACGGAGGCGCGCTGCTGATTTGCGAGAAATTACTAAGCGAGAAACGCGACGGGCCGGCGACTGCTTATCTGCAGTCACTCAACATGCTAGTTTGCACCGAGGGGCGCGAGCGCACGCCCGGTGAATACGAAGCGCTCGTGAAGTCGGCCGGGTTCAAGACGTTCGCTTATCGCCGAACCGGCCGGCCGCTCGACGTGATGCTGGCGACGAAGTAGGTTGCGGGTTCCATCCAGTGAGAATCAGCGTCGTCCTCCCGGTCCGCGACGAAGAGAGCCTTCTCGAAGAGGCGCTCGATTCACTCCTCCGGCAGAGTGAGCGTGACTTCGAAGTCATCGCCGTCTCCGACGGCTCAAACGGCGGCGCCGGCGAGGTGCTCGCGCGGTTCGCCGCCCGCGACCGGCGAATCAAGCCGGTACACCAAGCGCGCTCCGGGATCGTCGCGGCGCTCAATCGCGGCCTGCGCCAGGCCCGGGGCACCTACATCGCCCGCATGGACGCTGATGACATCTGCCGCCCCGAGCGTCTCGCTCTGCAAGCGGATTTCTTAGACCGCGAGCCCAACATCGGCCTGGTCGGCAGCCGGGTCGAATATCTCGGCGACGCCAACAAAAACGAGGGCCTGGCTCATTTCGTGCGCTGGAGCAACTCGCTCATCGCGCCTCGCGACATCTCCCTCTATCGATTCGTCGAATCCCCCCTCATTCATCCCAGCGTCATGTTCCGGCGCGAGCTGCCCAAGCGCTTCGGCCCCTACCGTGACGGCCCCTTTCCCGAGGACTACGAATTATGGTTGCGCTGGATGGAGAGGGGTGTTCACATGGCCAAACTCGAGGAGACGCTGCTCGAATGGCGGGACCGGCCCGGCCGTCTCACGCACACCGATCCGCGCTATTCCGTCG
This sequence comes from Bryobacterales bacterium, assembly GCA_965238045.1. Classification (GTDB taxonomy): domain Bacteria; phylum Acidobacteriota; class Terriglobia; order Bryobacterales; family UBA6623; genus CBDEGU01. The sequence continues at coordinate 895,718 of CBDEGU010000012.1, forward strand.
ATGCGTTTTACCAAACCAAAGCGCCCTATCTCTACCGCTGGCTCGAACGTCACAACGCGCATCATCCGGCGGTGATCGTGTGGGGGTCGGGACGCACGTCCCGCCAGCGCCTGCGCTTTCTGACTGGCCTGGGCATCCGGGTGGAAGCTTTTGTCGATATCGACCCGCGCAAAGTGGGCCACCGCATCGGCGGGGCCGAAGTGATCTGGCCCGGCGCCCTGCCCGCTCCAGGACGCTGCTTCGTGCTGGGGTGGGTCGCATCCCGCGGCGCGCGGGAAGACATCGAGCGGGAACTCCGCAAGCGAGGTTTCCGCCGTGGGATCGACTACCTACCGTGCGCTTAGGCCGAGGGGGGAACCGACTGGCTGCCGGGCAACCCGCTGACACAATGTCGAAGAATGGAATGGACCCCAAAAGCGAGACCGGTAAAGAAGGGGCAAAGAAACCGGGAACGGTAAGGAGGTTGCTGAACTCCCGCCTAGCCACTGAAGGCGCGGGCGTTGGCTTCGAACCCCGGCAAGGCCAGCCCCACGACGACGCGCCAGATCTTTAGCGCCGGATGCTCCTGGCCGATCAGGCGTTCTACATCGGGCGGCTGGGGCCGCATCTGGTTGCGATCAAGGGGAAGATAGCGAAGCGGGATACAGTCTCGGGGAGAGAATAGCTCTAACTATATCAGAGGGTTGGACCCATGAGGCCCCTTAAATTGAACTCTCGGAAACTTTTTCACAGCTTCCAGGCCTTGACCGTCGTCCCTATCACGCGTAAATTGCCCCTCTGCGGAATCGACGAATGGCGTTCTGCGACTCACTGCCGTTCGTGCGGCGAGAGTTAGCGTAACTGCCCATCGAACTCGTAATCTTTCCTCCTCGTGAGTACCCAGACACCTAAGTAACAAATTGGCGTGTCAAGTAACGCGATAAATAATTTGATGACATACTGACCAATAATTATATCGAGGACCTGCTCGAAGGGGACCACACCAATGAATGCGATACTTGCAAAAAGCACCGTGTCAATACCCTGTGATATGAATGTCGACGCGTTGTTTCGTATCCAGAGCACACCAAAGCAAATTGGCGTGTCAAGTAACGCGATAAATGACATACTGACCAATGAATGCGCAACCGTGTCAATACCCTGTGATATGAATGTCGACGCGTTGTTTCGTATCCAGAGCACACCAAAGCCTGGAGCAAGCCGCTTGATAAAGTGAAAAATCTCAACGTCGATCAACTGACTAGTAAGAAAAGCGCAAGTGCTGGCAAAGAACACCCGGGCAGACGCACCCAACACGTTGGCATACTCACCCTGGTCGAGCCAGAATTCGGCGGGAGAAATCTGGACCGAAAGCCAAATAAATCCACCTACTAGAACATTTGCAAGAAATCCCATCCATATAACTTGCTGCGTGGCTCGCTTTCCGAAAACGTCGCTGAGAACATCAGTGTAAAGGAACGTAATTGGATAAGCAAGGGCACCTACAGACAGGGAGAATCCCACTATAGACACAATTTTGCCCCCTGTCACGTTTGCTGCAACAACTGACGCGATGAAAGCTGTGACTAGCACAGCAACCGGTAGGTCTAGCCGCATGTCTCCGGATCTTGACTGTACCATTGCTTTCCGCTCCTAGCAGTGTGTCCGAGCATTAACATCTCTGACTAAATGAAGTATTGCTGGCGCCGCCAAACTACAAGATATGCTGGCATTCGAAGTCATTTTTTGAATACTCGGACAGACTTCAGCCATTTTCCAGTACTTCCCAGTTCAAGTTAAACCGCTCTAGTGGCTCCGTCACTGCCACGGTGCTCACTCGCCGGACGACTGGTTCTACGATTTGAGATTTGATTGCCTCGACCTGGTCACGAGGAATCTCAACAAAGGACTTTGACCGACCAACATCGTATTTCCTTTTTAGCGTCCCGAAAGATCTACCGCTACCGACAATCACCGCTTGGTGTCCAGATACTGCCAACAGGCCCTTCGGCGGAACGATGTGAATCACTTTCTTCTGAGCTTCCACGGGTACGTTTGATATTTCGCCGAGTTTTCGACGAAGCTGATTGACCCGACTCACATTGGAGCAAAAAAGCAAATAGCGAACTCCACGGTCCAGGTTAGTGCAAAGAGAGGCGAAATATCTTGTCAACTCCTCAAATTCGTTCGAGAATACAGCGACAACCGCCTCGTCTCTAATATCTCGTAGATCGGTATTCACTTGACTCAGGTATTTTGAAATAGCCCCTACATGTTGTGGTTGTCCGTAGCATGTGTTGCGGTGCCTCCGACCAGCGACTTGTAGGGCACCGGTTGGACGGCGACGGCCTGCTGCACCAGGCGGTAGAAGAGCTTGCCTCGACTTCTGGACTTGCGGCGGTTGAAGCGGAAGGTGAATTCGTCGAGGTAGGAGTCGAGATGCTCGTGGCTGACGGCTCCTTGATGCGTACCCAGTATCCAGCGCTTCAGCAACGACACCACGCGATGAACGCGGGGGAGCAGTTCCGAGGCCCGCGCCGGTTGCCCGTCCAGGTAGCTCACCTCGTGGCGATAGCCGTCGCTTTCGAGTGGCCCGTAACCCAGCCAACCGTCGGTGTGGACCACGCTGCCGGGTTCGACCGACTCGCCAACGAAGGCCATCAAGCTGTCCCCGGAGGCGTTCGGAATCGTGCGCATCCGAATTCGTCCGATGCCTGCGCCATCTTCCTCGGCCGCTACTGCAATCAGCGCTTTCGCGTCGGTTTGGCGGCCCCGCACGCCCTCCTCCAGGGCTCCTAAGTAGGTCTCGTCAACCTCAACGCGCCCGCTGAGCCGGTCGCGTCCGGGCCGTACCATAGCGCGCCGGAGCTTGTGCAACCAAGTCCAGGCCGTCTTGTAGCTGCCCAGGCCCAACGCTCGTTGCAATCCCAGTGCGCTGGCCCCGTTCTTCTGGCTGGTGAGCCACCACATGGCTCGAAACCAGCTCTGGAGCGGTTTGCGGGTGTCTTGAAATATTGTGCCTGCCGTGGCCGAAGCTTGATGCCCGCAACTGGCGCACTGCAGCAGCACCGTGCGTACCGCCCAGGTTTTGTTATGCCCGCATCGCGGACAACGAAAACCCTCCGGCCAGCGGAGTTGACACAGATACTCCCGACAGGCCTGCTCGTTGGCGAAACGCGCCTCGAACTCGGCCAGATTCCGCGGATAATCTTCCATTTCCCAAGATCCTACATCTTGTGGTCACCTGAGTCAAGTGAATACCCATCATCTCGTAATCGATCCTCATACTCCGCTATAGTCAATTGCTCCCGCATGAGTTCTTTGTCCAGTAGGAGTACAGCGTCAAGCAGCACATCGCGCGTCTGGCGTGTTTCATAACTTGCTTTTGATACCCGATCCACATGAGCCGGAAGTAAATCAGCAACAATTCGAAGGGCCACCTCAAGCGACCCGCCGACCTCCAAGTACTTGGTCAAACTGCCAAGCTCACGGATATCGGAGGGCCTATCGGCTCCCGTAATCTGCGGTATCGTCGGAGTTATGCCGGTCGTCAGACTCATTTGATCAGCCCACTTCCAAAGAATCGGGCGACAGTATTCCCGGTGCGGCAAAAGTCGTAGCCGAGCAGCAGCCAGTGCTAGTTCTTCTAGAGAACGAGCCACTCTATTTCTAGTGGGCTGATCTATGTCCAAGCCAGGGTGAAGCTTGTCACCAAACTCGCCTTCGAACTCCCGTTCGAGTTGCATAAATCGTTGGTAGCGTTTGATGTCGCGCTTCAAGGCAGCGTCCGTCATACCGAGAAACCTCCGATCTGACCCAGGAGCTCCAGTTGAGCCTCCGACAGAACTTTGATCCTCAGGTCTGCCATTCGGTACAGTGAGTTAACTGCTTCCTTGAATGGCTCAAGGTTGGCTTTTACCTTCGACTCATCAGAGTCAGCGAGGGCTTGTTTGACCCTTTCCGCTCTGCTGCGGATATCGGTAATGCTTCTCCCGGCCTCAACATCGCCTTGTATGAATTCGCCGTGCGCGCTCTCGAGTTGGTAAGCAATGTCATGGAGCAGGCCGTCATTACCGCACCGCGTGTCCCATATCTTGGTGGCTGCTGGCCAATCTCGGAGCGAGGTCTTAGTCCTGACCTTATCTAGGTCCGTCGCAACGATGTTTGGCCAAGTATTGTGAAAAACGTGGTGGAGGTTTTTCCAGGCAGCGAGTTTGCGTGCATTTGTCAGGAGACTGGGTAGTACGTGATCGAGAAGCGTGATCTCTTGTTTTGACCGCTCCAGCAGGTCAACCAATTCTTCCAGATGGGTATTCACTTGACTCAGGTATTTTGAAATGGCCCCTACATGTTGTGGTTGTCCGTAGCGCGTGTTGCGGTGCCTCCGACCAGCGACTTGTAGGGCGCCGGTTGGACGGCGACGGCCTGCTGAACCAGGCGGTAGAAGAGCTTGCCTCGGCTTCTGGACTTGCGGCGGTTGAAGCGGAAGGTGAATTCGTCGAGGTAGTAGTCGAGATGCTCGTGGCTGACGGCTCCTTGATGCGTACCCAGTATCCAACGCTTCAGTAACGACACCACGCGATGCACGCGGGGGAGCAGTTGAGAGGCTCGTGCCGGTTGCCCGTCCAGGTAGCTCACCTCGTGGCGATAGCCGTCGCTTTCGAGTGGCTCGTATCCCAGCCAGCCGTCCGTGTGGACCACGCTGCCGGGTTCGACCGACTCGCCGACGAAGGCCATCAAGCTGTCCCCAGAGGCGTTCGGAATCGTGCGCATCCGAACTCGTCCGATGCCGGCGCCATCTTCCTCGGCCGCTACTACAATCAGCGCTTTCGCGTCGGTTTGGCGGCCCCGCACGCCCTCCTCCAGGGCTCCTAAGTAAGTCTCGTCAACCTCAACGCGCCCGCTGAGGCGATCACGTCCGGGCCGCACCATAGCGCGCCGAAGCTTGTGCAACCAAGTCCAGGCCGTCTTGTAGCTGCCCAGGCCCAACACCCGCTGCAATCCCAATGCACTCGCCCCGTTCTTCTGGCTGGTGAGCCACCACATTGCTCGAAACCAACTCTGGAGCGGCTTGCGGGTGTCTTGAAAGATTGTGCCTGCTGTCGCCGAAGCTTGATGCCCGCAGCTTGCACACTGCAGCAGCACCGTGCGCACCGCCCAGGTTTTGTCATGCCCGCATCGCGGACAACGAAAACCCTCCGGCCAGCGGAGTTGACACAGATACTCCCGACAGGCCTGCTCGCTAGCGAAACGCGCCTCGAACTCGGCCAAATTCCGGGGATAATCTTCCATCGCCCAAGATCCTACATCTTGGGGTCACCTGAGTCAAGTAAATACCCATCTTCTTCCAATTGCGAGCGGAGCTCGCGGCGGGAACTGTTGGTCTGGAGTTCGGTTTTTATCTTGATACACAGCGCGACGGCGGCAACCAATAATGATAGATCTAACATTTCGGGGACTCCTGCGGGTACTGTTCTACGAAAGCGCCATTCTCGCCGTCCTCGCTGACCTCGACCCAGACCCAGCTGGCGGGGTGTCGACCGAGAGCGTAATCCTTAACTTGAGTGGCTATGGACTCGCAGCTTGAAGTTCCGAAGTCGCCACCAACAAAGTGTTCCTGTAGGGCCCGCTTGAGAGTGAGGAACTCGACTTCTCGGTCATTGCTGAAGACCTGAAGCTTCACGGTCACGAAGAATAAGTGGCGGTGGCGGTAACGCAAGAACTCAAACGGGGCGGGGGCATTCGGAAAGCGGTGCGTTCCGTCAATCTGAAACCGTACGACAATGCCGGTCGTAGGTAGGCTCATTTGTGTATATTCTCCCCTCTAATCCAGGATTTCCATTTTGGCCCTGGCACGGTCACAGTATACACCCACGCCGCTGCGAAGGGCTAGTGTTTCCGCGCTGACTCTACACATCACCTCGGCGGCAGGCCCCACGGCCCGTGCGTCCGCTCACAGACGTTGATTGAGCGGGCTGAACGGCGCTCCGGGGTTCGAGGGACGCGGGTTCGGGGGCTTTCGGGGTCGGGCTTTCGGCTTTCGGGGCTTTCGGGGTCAGGAAGCTGTGAAAAAATGCTGGGGCAGTCAGCCGCGCATGACCTAAGTCCTTGCGAATCAGAAAACGTTTCGGCGGCGCTTGTGACAGTCCCGATTTTTTCACAGCTTCCAGAGCCCGATAGCAGCCTTGAATGGACGCCCCGGAACCCAGAAATCAGGACGGCGCCGCAGCCGAGGCCTTAGCTTTCCGCCCTGGCTTTTCGATCCGCGGCGTAAAGGGGACGGAGCCTTTTATTGCTCTCACCGGATTATTCACGCCCTTGAATAGGGCCTTCGTGTGGTCACGCTGCTGGTTTTCTGCTATTGGCTCAGAGGCTACTTCTGGCAGCACTCGGGCTTGATCCAGCGCCTCCGCCAGGACAAAAGATCGCCGATCCTTCACGTTGGTACAATGAGCCCTCTCCTCCCAGTTCTGTCGATGGGGACGGCCATATGAAGAAGTTGTTCACAGAACGACACGGCATGACTCAGCCGCGCGTCAAAGAAGGGCTTGACCGCAGTGCGGCAATTGGCCTGCTGGAGATCATCAAGGCGCGGATCGACGAAGACTGGTTCGGCGATTCCTTCCCTACGGAGTGCCAGGACGGCGGCCACAACATCGGCTGCAACACCTCGAGGTTAAAAAATACACTCGCCCTCTACAAGGTCATCTGGCCCGACGACTGGCCGCACGGGGCTCCCGACCCGCACATCTTCGATCTCATCGAATTCTCATACGAACACGTGGCGCTGCCAAAAGCGTATGACTTCCACTCGTTCTTCAGCCACGACCACTTCAGCTATGACCAGGAAGCCGGTCGAACAAAGTTCACCGAGGACGTCAATCGCGCTTTCGAGCGGCAAGGCCTCGCGTACCAACTGGTCCAAGGCGAAGTCACGCGCATTGCGCCCACGGGACTTCAGGAAGCCCTCGCCATCGCATTGTTCAAAACGGGCGACGACGAACTCGACAAACTCCTCGAAACCGCCCGTGCGAAGTTCCTGAACAGATCCTTGGACGTTCGGAAAGAGGGGTTGGAGAAGCTTTGGGACGCCTGGGAACGTCTCAAGACACTTGAGCCGGGATCGGATAAGAAAGCACAGGCCACGGCCCTGTTGGACAAAGCTGCGACTGAACCGGTCTTGCGCGAGCGCCTTGAACTCGAAGCCAAGGAACTGAACTTCATCGGCAACAATCTGATGATCCGCCACACCGAAGTGGGCAAGCCCCCGATCGCGGAATCAGCGCAGGTCGATTACCTCTATCATCGGATGTTCTCAATAATCCGGCTGCTTTTGAAGTCGAGCGCCAGAGGCGGTTGATCAATATGTCCTTTACGGTCGGGGGGCTTTGGGGGGGGGATCGGGGGAAACGAGGGACGGAGAAACGAGAGAAACGGGGTTCGAGGGGGTTCGAGGGGGTTCGAGGGCGTTCGAGGGACGGGGTTCACTGGTTCGAGGTACAGGCACCGTAACTCCGCAGAAGTCTCAATGATTCAACACTTTACATTTTCATCTAATGCAGGGACAGGCACCCTAACTCTCGCCGCACAAACGGCAGTGAGTCACAGAGCACGAGTCATGGATTCAGCAGGGGCACAAAAAGGCCGACCGCCCCGAAGCGAAGGTTTTCCGCTCGGCTATATGCATATCGCCGCGGATCTCGCGACCCAAATCCACCGGCACCGGGTCGATCAGGGCAGCAGACGGTTGTCGTTCTTGTGCCCCCATTGCCAGACCGTCCCCCCACTTCAACACTCGCTCTGTTCGATCAGCTTGACCACGAGTCCCGTCCAGCCCGTCTGGTGGCTGGCACCCAGTCCGGCGCCCTTGTCCCCATGGAAGTACTCGTGAAACTGAATCAGATCACGCCAGTGGGGATCGCTCTGAAACTTTTCCAGCTCGCCACAAACAGGTCGTCGCCCGGAAGCGTCGCGCACGAAAATGCGGTTCAACCGGCGCGACAGATCGCACGCAACATCCCATAGGGAGACCTGCTTACCCGATCCGCTGGGAAACTCCACCTTGAATTCATCACCAAAGTAATAATGGAACTTCTGCAAGGACTCCACCAAAAGGAAGTTCAGCGGCAACCAGACCGGCCCGCGCCAGTTGGAGTTGCCCCCGAACTGGCCGCCGGTGGACTCAGCAGGCTCGTAATCGACACGGTGCTCGTGACCGTCCACGTTGAAGATATAGGGGTGCTCGCGATGGAAACGCGACAGCGAACGGATCCCGTAGGGGGAAAGGAACTCCTCCTCGTCCAGCATGCGCCGCAACACTCGCGGCAGCCGCTGCTGGCCGACGATAGAAAGAAGCCGTCTGACTTTGCCGTCCGGGCGGGTGACGGTGCAGACGTGAGGGCGGAATTCCGGCCGATTCTCAATGAACCATAGCATGCGCCGCTTGAAGCCCGGCAGCGCATCCACTATTTCCGGCTCCAGGGTCTCCACGGCGAACAGCGGGATCAGGCCCACCATGGAGCGCACCTTCAATCGCTGGCGCCGCCCGTCCGGCAGCTCCAGCGCGTCGTAGTAAAAGCCGTCTTCCTCGTCCCATAGCTCGATGCCCTCGCCGCCAAAGTTCTTCATGGCATGCGCAATGTTGACGAAGTGTTCGAAGAACTTGCTGGCGATATCCGCGTAGGCCCGCTCCTCCCGTGCCAGTTCCAGAGCAATCGCCAGCATGTTCAGGCAATACATCGCCATCCAACTGGTGCCGTCGGACTGCTCCATCCGGCCGCCAGTGGGCAGTGGCTTGGAACGATCAAAGACGCCAATGTTGTCTAAACCCAAGAAACCGCCTTCGAATACGTTCTTGCCCTCGGCGTCTTTGCGATTGACCCACCAGGTGAAGTTAAGCAGGAGCTTGTGAAAGACGCGTACTAGGAAGGCCCGGTCGGCTTTACCGCGGATACGTCGCTCAATCTTGTAGACCCGCCACGCCGCCCAAGCATGGACTGGCGGGTTGACGTCGCCGAATGCCCACTCGTAGGCAGGGATCTGGCCGTTGGGGTGCATGTACCATTCGCGCAGCAGCAGCACGAGCTGATCCTTGGCGAAGTCCGGGTCCACCAAGGCCAACGCAACGCAGTGAAATGCAAGGTCCCAAGCCGCGTACCAAGGATATTCCCACTTGTCGGGCATGGAGATGACATCGGCGTTGTAAAGGTGTGCCCACTCGTGGTTCCGCCCGCCCCGGCGCTCCGCCGGCGGAGCCGAGCCCACCGGATCGCCTTTCAGCCAGGTGCGGACGTCATAGTGATAGAACTGTTTACTCCACAACATCCCGGCAAAGGCTTGCCGCTGCACATTGCGCGTATCTTCCCGCAGGCTGGCGGGAACCCGCTTCTGGTAAAACTCGTCGGCTTCCGCCTGCCGGGCAGCGAAAACGTTTTCAAATTCCCCGCTGACCATCGCCGTGGTGGGTGGCTGATCGGTGAAACGGAGGCGTAGCGTGATGCTGTCGTTCGGATGAATCGTAAATCGATACTGTGCGGCCGCCTTGGTTCCGGTTTGCCGCGGATGGACCGCATCCTGCATGCCGTGGACAACACAAGTGTTGATTCCATCTTTGACGTAAGGTGTCCGGTTCGGAACGCCCCACAGTCGCTCCGAGTTCGTTTCGTTTTCCGTAAAGAGCAATTCCGGCTTGTCGTCACAAACCAACCACCGCTGGCCGTAGTAGGAGTGCTCCAGCCGAATTGTGGGGTGCCCTGGCAACTCGTTCGCTATAGCGAGCTTGGGGCGCTGCTCATGCCCCCCCCACGACCAGGTGTTACGGAACCAGATGGTAGGCAGTAGGTATAGCTCAGCGGCCTCAGGCCCCCGATTATGGGCCGTAATACGAATCAGGATGTCTTCGTGACTTGCCTTGGCATACTCTATAAAAACGTCGAAGTATCGGTTCTCGTCAAACACGCCTGTGTCGAGCAGCTCGAATTCTCCAACTTCCTTGCCCCGGCGACGGTTCTCGTCCACTAGACGGGCATACGGGAACTCGGCCTGGGGGTATTTGTAGAGGAATTTCATATAAGAATGTGTAGGCGTTGAGTCTAAGTAAAAGTAGTATTCCTTTACGTCTTCGCCGTGGTTCCCTTCATTGCCCGTAAGGCCGAAGAGGCGCTCCTTGAGGAACGGGTCGCGGCCATTCCACAGCGCTAAGGCAAAACAAATTTTCTGATGCCGGTCGCAGATGCCGCCGATTCCGTCTTCCCCCCACCGATACACCCGGGAGCGGGCATGATCGTGTGGAAAGTACTCCCATGTGGTGCCGTACGGGCCGTAGTCTTCGCGTACGGTTCCCCACTGGCGCTCGCTCAGATAAGGTCCCCAGCGCTTCCAGTGGACCGTGCGCAGCCGCGACTCCTCCAGCCGCTCTTCCTCTTTGGTCATCCCCGGATTACTTGTCCTTGCCCATGTCTCAACTGTCCTAAAGAAGCCCCGACCCTCTGGCTGAGGGCATAGGACACAGCAAGCCACGGGCTCATCACGGTCTCATCTTTAGCAGATCAAACCTGTGGCTGCCGAAGCGAAGGCTCTCCATGCCCGGTTCACAAGACTACAAAACAGCTAAGCGACGCCCTCACAACAACATCCATCCGCCAGCCCCCGCCAACCCCATCCACCTGAGGTAACCTAGATACGAATGCCCAGCATCAGAACGCCCAGCGCCAGAATACCCCGTGCCAGAATGCCCACATACGAAATATACTGCGCGAAATATGCTGCACGAATATACTGTGCCAGCCAGCCATCCATCGCCGCCCCCCCTGCAGCTGACCAGCAAGCAAACGACCCGGCGCAACCAGCAAAACAAAAAATACCAAACAGACCCAATCTCTCTGAACCCCTTGCGAATCCATCACTTACCAGCCAAGGATCTCCGAAGACCCGTAGCGTGGATCTCAGTTTGAGATCCGCGGCTTTTCCCTCCCCAGGAACCATGAATCCTCTGCGCCCCCATCCACCCCCGGCCGACCGCCAACCCCCAGCCCCATCCCAAACCGCCAAAATCGAACTACCAAACAGACCCAATCTCGCCGAACCCATCTAAATCAGCGTCTTAGTCAGCGCCCCGCCTTGACGTGCCGCGCGCCTCCAGGCCTGCCGTGTCGCCACTCCTGGCGACATATCTTACCCGCACAACCGCACAATGTCTCGCTCGTGCACCCGCCGCCAGTCGCCAAACCGGTATGCCAAACAGACCCAATTCCCAAAAACCAATCCAGACCCACATCTTACGGCCACCTGCCCCGGACCGCATCAAGGATCTCCCTCGCGGCCGAGGCAATCGAAAACCACCAAATCGCGGATCTCCCCCGCGGCCGCGGCAATCGAAAACCACCCGCATCGCGGATCTCGGTTTTGAGATCCGCGGCTTTTCCCGCCCCAGCAAACCATGAATCCCCCGCGTCCGCCACCCACCGCCGCACCCCCTCCCCAACAGCCGAGTCACAACAATTCAACTCCACCAAATCAACAACATACGCAAAAAACACCCCAAAACACTTGACACCCCGTGCTAGCCTATACCCGTAACGACCGGAAAGGATAGATCACCGCGATCCCCCGACCGTTTCCTGGCCAGGACAGAAAGCTCGCTCAGCGGTTCATCGCCTCCTCGAATCACAGAGGAGAGGGTGACCGCCAAGGTGGGTCTTCGGACGGCTCTCGAAGGTGGACATCCACCGCGAAGGGCTACGAGCGCAGTCGTGCACCATCGTCGCGCGGGATCACCGCGCGGCAAGACCGCGCGAGAGAACCCTTCGCCCGGAACCGCCTGCAACTTCCGGCTGAGGCGGCCCGCCGGGATCACATAGTCGGAACGAGAGGCGTCTCTCACTTCTTTGAAAGTTTCTTGAATTCAAAAAAGAAGCCCCGCGAAGAACCAAGCCAGCAACCCCAGCCAGTCGGCAACCGCGGCCAGCAATCCCAGCCAGCCGGCAACCCATCCGCCAGACCATGCAGCGGATCGAGGGCCGAGACACTGTAGCACCCCTCGAGCCGCCCGCGGCCGTCCAAAGATCCAAAAATCCGGGCAAAACGACGCCCAAAAACCCTTCCCCGACCCAACCTCACCCGTCTCCCTCTTCAAAAACAAGTTAAAAACTCCCCAAAAACCGGGCATTCTCGGACAATGCAGCCCGGCGAGTTCAATCAAGTGCTGCTCGACTTTCCGCGAAGTCTCTGAGCTAGGGAGTGTTAACACTAATTCAAGAAAGCTGCAAACTGGTGATATATGGAGATCACCGAGCAGCAATACCGCCGCATCGAGCCAGTCCTGCCTCGCCAGCGGGGCAACGTGAGTCTGTCGAATCTCACGGTTTTAAACGCGATTTTGTATGTCACCGAGCAGGGCTGCAAATGGCGCGGCTTACCCAAACGCTTCGGCAACTGGCATACCATTTACACCCGCATGAATCGCTGGGCAAAGAATGGCGTGCTCGACGCCGTCTTCGAGAAACTACAGCGCGAGCAGCTGGTCCGCATCAAAATCGAGGCCGTCTCGATGGACTCGACCATCGTGAAGGTTCATCCCGACGGCACCGGTGCGTTAAAAAAAACGGTCCGCGGGCAATCGGTAAATCCCGCGGCGGATGGACCACCAAGATTCATCTGGTTGCCGCAAATGCTCGCACGGCGATAACCTTCTCCCTCTCGCCCGGCCAAGCTCACGACGCCCCGCGGGGCCGCGAACTGCTCGCCGCTCTGGGGCCGTTGCCCGAGCCGCTGCCGCTGCTGCTGGACCGCGCCTACGAGGACGACCAGACACGCCAACTGGCATTGGATTTCGGATGGATTCCCGTCGTGCCGCCCAAGCGGACCCGCCTGGAGCCGTGGGAATACGACCGAGTGCTCTATCGCCGCCGCAACGAGGTCGCAAGACTCTTCCGCGGGCTAAAGGGATTCCGCCGCATCTTCTCCCGCTTCGACAAACTCGACGTCATTTTCCTCGCCTTCCTCCACTTCGCTCTCATCGTCGAGGCCCTACGTTAGTGTTAACACGCCCTAGCTCGCCCCCACTCGCTCGCTCCCCTCGCCCGACAGCCGCGCCTCGTGGGACGCGTCTCTGGCCAAGCAGCCCGCATCATGTCTTCGGTAAACGCTAGCCGACAAGGGAGGATCTATCTGCGGAATCTCACGCAACTCACGCCTTATCATAGATTTGCGCAACCCGCGACCTGAATTGAGTAGGACGTGACTTCAGGGTTCTTTGAAAACGGCCTGAACGAAGTAGGTGTGGAAGATCAACCGTTCTGGCGAGACCGTCTGCGAGATTGTCCCGAATCTAGTTGAAGGTGGAAGGACGGCGGTTCTCAAGCCCGGTTCTCTGAGAGAATCGAGCAAACCTTTCACCACAAAGGAGAACCGCCGTGAAGAAACGATATCACATTCTGGATTCCGCGAAGCAACAGCCAGTCAGCCCCAACGACCTCACCCGCCTGCTCAGCCAAAACTCCCAACTCATGCTGCCCTTGGTTGAACTGGTCGAGCAGTGCCGCGGAGCCGTCGACGAGGTTATCGACGTCACCGGCCGCGCCGCCATTCAAGCCGTGCTGGAACTGTCGGCGCAGCAAGTTACCGGTGGAAAACTTTCCCAGCCCGGCAAGAAGCGCCGCGGCGATGTGGTCCGCTGGGGCCGCCAGCCCGGTCGCGTCAAGCTCAGCAACCGCAAACTGCGCGTCAGCAAACCCAGACTGCGCAAACGCTCCGGCGGCGAGGTCAAAGTGCCCGCTTACGAAGCGATGCAGGACGACGAACGCCTCGGCGCGCGCATGCTCGACATTCTGATGAAGGGCGTCTCGACGCGCAACTATGCCGGGGTGATTGGCGCAATGGCCGGCACGGCCGGGGTGTCGAAATCCGCCGTCAGCCGGGAGGCAGTCGAGGCCGCCGAAAAGAGCATCGACGAAGTGCTCACGCGGCGCCTGGATGAGTTGGATCTGCTGGTGATCTACGTGGACGGTTTGATCTTCGCAGATCATGTAGTGCTTGCAGCGGTGGGCGTAGACCGTCAGGGCAACAAACATGTGCTGGGATTGCAGCACGCCGCCACTGAGAGCACAGCCGCCGCCGAAGACTTGCTGAGGGGCATGGTCGAGCGGGGAGTATCGACGGAGAAAAACAGGCTCTTCGTGCTCGATGGATCGAAGGCCCTGCGGGCGGCGGTGCGGCGGGTCTTCGGCAAAGTTCCGGTGCAGCGCTGCCGTGCTCACAAGCTGCGCAATGTCGTCGAGCGGCTGCCTAAGGCCGAGCGCGATCAGGCCAAAGCGGCGATCCGGGCCGCCTGGCGGCTCCGAGCCCAAGATGGACAAGCGCGGCTGGAGAAGCTAGCCCAGTGGTACGAGGGTGACTGGCCCGAGGCGGCGGTGAGTTTGCGCGAAGGCATGGAGGAGTGTTTCACCATCAACCGCCTGGGTGCGCCGCCGTCGCTGCATCGCTGCCTGGCGACGACGAACATCGTCGAGTCTCCTAACGCCGGGGTGCGGCGGAGAACGCGGCGAGTGACCCGCTGGAAGGACGCGGCCATGGTGTGTCGCTGGGCCACGGCTGCATTCCTCGATACCGAGAAAAGCTTCCGCAAGATCATGGGTTACAAGGATCTGTGGATGCTCGACGCCATCCTCAATCCGGCCAAGGCCACAGCAGCAAAGGCTGCCTAGTACAATGCTCTTTGATGGGTATTCACTTGACTCAGGTGACCACAAGATGTAGGATCTTGGAAAATGGAAGATTATCCGCGGAATCTGGCCGAGGTCGAGGCGCGTTTCGCCAACGAGCAGGCCTGTCGGGAGTATCTGTGTCAACTCCGCTGGCCGGAGGGTTTTCGTTGTCCGCGATGCGGGCATGACAAAACCTGGGCGGTACGCACGGTGCTGCTTATTTCAAGACACCCGCAAACCGCTCCAGAGCTGGTTTCGAGCCATGTGGTGGCTCACCAGCCAGAAGAACGGGGCCAGCGCACTGGGATTGCAACGAGCGTTGGGCCTGGG
Source organism: Bryobacterales bacterium (assembly GCA_965238045.1). Lineage (GTDB taxonomy): Bacteria > Acidobacteriota > Terriglobia > Bryobacterales > UBA6623 > CBDEGU01. The sequence goes on from CBDEGU010000012.1 coordinate 910,729, forward strand.
CAGCTACAAGACGGCCTGGACTTGGTTGCACAAGCTCCGGCGCGCTATGGTACGGCCCGGACGCGACCGGCTCAGCGGGCGCGTTGAGGTTGACGAGACCTACTTAGGAGCCCTGGAGGAGGGCGTGCGGGGCCGCCAAACCGACGCGAAAGCGCTGATTGCAGTAGCGGCCGAGGAAGATGGCGCAGGCATCGGACGAATTCGGATGCGCACGATTCCGAACGCCTCCGGGGACAGCTTGATGGCCTTCGTTGGCGAGTCGGTCGAACCCGGCAGCGTGGTCCACACCGACGGTTGGCTGGGTTACGGGCCACTCGAAAGCGACGGCTATCGCCACGAGGTGAGCTACCTGGACGGGCAACCGGCGCGGGCCTCGGAACTGCTCCCCCGCGTTCATCGCGTGGTGTCGTTGCTGAAGCGCTGGATACTGGGTACGCATCAAGGAGCCGTCAGCCACGAGCATCTCGACTCCTACCTCGACGAATTCACCTTCCGCTTCAACCGCCGCAAGTCCAGAAGTCGAGGCAAGCTCTTCTACCGCCTGGTGCAGCAGGCCGTCGCCGTCCAACCGGTGCCCTACAAGTCGCTGGTCGGAGGCACCGCAACACATGCTACGGACAACCACAACATGTAGGGGCTATTTCAAAATACCTGAGTCAAGTGAATACCCATCTGCTCTTTTACGCCGCCGCCCTACAAACCCTCAACTACGATTGGGACACTCTCAATAGTACCTGGAAATGCTACAGGCGTTACGAAATGTTTGCTTGATGACGATTTAGCTCTAGGAACCCATGCTAGGGGCCGGACTGCTAGTAGAACTTCGTTTCAGCAACTCGACGAGGCCAGCAAGACCGCCGCATCCTATTTTAATTCAATGAGATACATTCTATCATCCGAACCGGCGCGGATCGCCTTTTTCGGTTCCGTACTTTCCCCATGTCGTTTAAGGGGTTCTCCTCATTGCGTGCTTGCCGTGTCTTTCTATACTAATGGCTGTGGGGCTATGTCTGCGTCCTTTCGCAAGGGAATTGAGAGTGTCCCAATCGTAGTTGAGGGTTTGTAGGGCGGCGGCGTAAAAGAGCATTGTACTAGGCAGCCTTTGCTGCTGTGGCCTTGGCCGGATTGAGGATGGCGTCGAGCATCCACAGATCCTTGTAACCCATGATCTTGCGGAAGCTTTTCTCGGTATCGAGGAATGCAGCCGTGGCCCAGCGACACACCATGGCCGCGTCCTTCCAGCGGGTCACTCGCCGCGTTCTCCGCCGCACCCCGGCGTTAGGAGACTCGACGATGTTCGTCGTCGCCAGGCAGCGATGCAGCGACGGCGGCGCACCCAGGCGGTTGATGGTGAAACACTCCTCCATGCCTTCGCGCAAACTCACCGCCGCCTCGGGCCAGTCACCCTCGTACCACTGGGCTAGCTTCTCCAGCCGCGCTTGTCCATCTTGGGCTCCCAGCCGCCAGGCGGCCCGGATCGCCGCTTTGGCCTGATCGCGCTCGGCCTTAGGCAGCCGCTCGACGACATTGCGCAGCTTGTGAGCACGGCAGCGCTGCACCGGAACTTTGCCGAAGACCCGCCGCACCGCCGCCCGCAGGGCCTTCGATCCATCGAGCACGAAGAGCCTGTTTTTCTCCGTCGATACTCCCCGCTCGACCATGCCCCTCAGCAAGTCTTCGGCGGCGGCTGTGCTCTCAGTGGCGGCGTGCTGCAATCCCAGCACATGTTTGTTGCCCTGACGGTCTACGCCCACCGCTGCAAGCACTACATGATCTGCGAAGATCAAACCGTCCACGTAGATCACCAGCAGATCCAACTCATCCAGGCGCCGCGTGAGCACTTCGTCGATGCTCTTTTCGGCGGCCTCGACTGCCTCCCGGCTGACGGCGGATTTCGACACCCCGGCCGTGCCGGCCATTGCGCCAATCACCCCGGCATAGTTGCGCGTCGAGACGCCCTTCATCAGAATGTCGAGCATGCGCGCGCCGAGGCGTTCGTCGTCCTGCATCGCTTCGTAAGCGGGCACTTTGACCTCGCCGCCGGAGCGTTTGCGCAGTCTGGGTTTGCTGACGCGCAGTTTGCGGTTGCTGAGCTTGACGCGACCGGGCTGGCGGCCCCAGCGGACCACATCGCCGCGGCGCTTCTTGCCGGGCTGGGAAAGTTTTCCACCGGTAACTTGCTGCGCCGACAGTTCCAGCACGGCTTGAATGGCGGCGCGGCCGGTGACGTCGATAACCTCGTCGACGGCTCCGCGGCACTGCTCGACCAGTTCAACCAAGGGCAGCATGAGTTGGGAGTTTTGGCTGAGCAGGCGGGTGAGGTCGTTGGGGCTGACTGGCTGTTGCTTCGCGGAATCCAGAATGTGATATCGTTTCTTCACGGCGGTTCTCCTTTGTGGTGAAAGGTTTGCTCGATTCTCTCAGAGAACCGGGCTTGAGAACCGCCGCCCTTCCACCTTCAACTAGATTCGGGACAATCTCAGGGAATTTGACCCCGCAAACTGAACGACAGACTGGGTAGAAGTACTGCGATGAGTTTTATTGACTGTAGCAAGTGTCACCACGGTCTCGAGCAGGGCGCCAATTTTTGTGACCGGTGCGGGACGGCGATTGGGGATCTTGACGCGCTGGGCAGCCTCAAGACGGCGATGTGCACACACTGCGTACGACCGCTCAGGGGGGCGAAACAGTACTGTAGTATCTGCGGGCATAGAGCGGGAAAGAAGGACAAGAAGAAAGACCAGACGGAAGGTTGGCTTACAAGGCTCCTCAACAAACCAGCCGTGCAGATCACCATTGCCTGCGTGCTGTTATTTTCCGCCGCGCCAACGATATACTTCACCTGGAAGCGCGCCCAGGAGGCGATGGGGGGAGACGAGGACATCCAGTCGAACATGCGCCGCGTGCGGACCCTCTCGGTCGACGCCGACAGCAGTTCGCGCCCGATGCTCCCTAGTTCCCTGGCGGTCGATAATAACGGCAACGTCTACGTTGCCGAAGACAAGGGTCACCGCGTTCTGCGCATCGACGACAAGGGCCGAAGATCCGTTTTCGCCGGCACGGGCGGCGCGGGCTTCAGCGGCGACGGCGGACCGGCCACCCAGGCACAGCTCGATGGTCCCATGGGTCTGGCTTTAGACTCCTTTGGCCGGTTGCTGATCGCCGATACTTATAACCACCGAATTCGACGGGTCGATGCGGACGGGTCCATCAAGACGATCTCTGGGTCCGGGCCCGTGAGAATCGGACAAGGCCAGTATGGCGGCGACGGCGTGCTGGCGGTCGACGCGAGGCTGAATGAGCCGACGGCGGTGGCAGTCGACAGCTCCGGCCGCATCTACATTCTCGATACGGGAAACCGTGCCATCCGCATCCTCGACCGCAGCGGCGGATCCATCAGAAGCTCCCCTAAAAGAAGACCGAGAAGAAGGCGGAGTCAGGGACCGAGGGCTCCAGTGCCGACTCTTGCCGAAAGCCGTTGACCAGCGGATGAGGCTGCTTCTTCTTTCCACCGCTTGTGCCAAGTATTTGTACCAAGTGAATGGCCGCGGCCACCGGTAGCCGCAACCCCTCGGCACGTGCGTGCGTCAAGTCAGTGACGCGGCCGGGGACCGGCGCTTGCCGCCTGCTACAGTTCGGCCTGGGCTTTTCGTGGCCATGCAGGGGTGGAACATTTCCGCGCCCGAGCGCGCGCCACGCCGCGGTCTCCGTCCGGATGTCTCCCTCTGGATTGCTCGCGCGGTGGATCACTGCGACAATAAGACCGAACGATCATGCGACGGTTGCTATCTCCCATCCGTGGTTCTTCCCGCGCCGGCCGGTCTCGCCCCGTGGCCCTCATCGTTACGATCTTTTCGCTTGCGGTCTCCCTGGGCCTGTTGTGGATGGTCTGGAAACAGTCAGTTGCACTCGAATCGCGACTGAGCTCCACCGAGCAGCGCGCCTCGACTCTGGAACAGAGCCTGCGGCAGTCTCGGGAGGAGGCCGAGCGTTTTCGGCTGGAAGGCTCGCGGGCGGCCCAACGGGCCGAGGAAGCCGCCGAAGAGGCGAGGGGATGGAACCAGGCGCGCCGGCAAGCCGAGCTGGAGCGAGAACTCGCCCGCGAGCAAGCACAGAAATCCCGGCAAGAATCGGTGGCCGCTCAAGAGAAGGCCAAGAAATTTCGCGCCGAAGCGGAACGGCTGAGAAAACAACGCGAGGCCGAACTGGATCAGATGCGCGAAGCTCTCGGCCGCATTGCCGAAACCCGCCGCACGCCGATGGGAATGGTCATCAATCTCGGGGAAGATTCCTTTCTCTTTGACTTCGACAAAGCTGTACTGCGCGCCGAGAACCGCGAGATGCTCAGCCGTATCGCCGGAGTCCTGCTAGCCTCGCACGGCTACCGGCTCCAGGTCTACGGCCATGCCGACGATGTCGGCGACCCAACCTACAATCAGCAGCTTTCCGAGAGGCGCGCACAGTCCGTCGGCGGCTACCTCATCGAAGCGGGCATTCCGAAAACACTCGTTGACGTGAAAGGTTTTGGAGAATCCGCTCCGCGCCTCAAGAGCAGCAGCAGACAAGCGCGCCAGAAGAACCGGCGCGTCGAGATCGGCGTCATCGACACGATCATTCAATACGCGGGCGAAGTCACCGAACCCTGAGCCAGCCCGCATTTCTCACCACCTTGCATGTGGCAAGGCAGGGACAAGAGGTGAGCGAGGAGCGGGTTGCAACCGGCTCCTCGCGACGCGGCGCCGGCTCGATCGTGCCACCATGGGCTTCGAGCCCGTTCGTCAGCGTGAGCGGCGCCGCGTGCCTCGTACTGACGGGCCTCTCACGCACTTCGCCCCTCCACTTCGCCCGGCGACGTGGTGAGAAAAGCGCGCTAACCCCGGCCGCGACTCAATGCAACTGGCGCACGCGGTGGTTTTCGCTGTCGCCGATATAGATTCTTCCGGCCGAATCAACGAACACTCCATGGGGTCGCGCCAGGCCGCACCGCAGCGGCGCGCCGCCGGGACCGTCATGACGGGAGCCGTCCCCAACCACCGTCGTAATGACGCCGGTCTTCAGGTCGATGCGCCGAATCGTATGGCTTTCGGTGTCCGCGATGAAGACACCATGATCGGGACCCACGGCGATGCCTTTGGGTCCCGAGAGCAGCGCCTTGCGGGCCGGGCCGCCGTCCCCGGCATACCCTTTCTCGCCCGTCCCGGCGATGTGGTGAAGTGTTTCCGACTTCATGTCGATGCGAAAGACGGCGTTGCCTTCCCGCAGCGCAAGGAACATGTCGCCATTCTTGTCAAACGCCATCGTACGCGGACCGTTCAGGGGCGTACCCTGAAGCGGGGCGATCGCGGGCGTCGCTCCTCTCTCGCCGGTGCCCGCGAATGTTTCGATCAAGCCCGTTGCCAAGTTCACCCGCCGCACGCGATGGTTGCCGATATCGGCGATGTAGAGGTGCCCTGAGCCATCAAGCGCAATGCTGTGAGGCTGACTCAGTTGCGCCTTCGTGGCGGGACCTCCATCCCCTGAAAATCCTCTTGTGCCGTTTCCGGCGACCGTCGAAATGATGTTTGTTTTGCCGTCGACTCGCCGGACGATCTGATTTCGCATCTCCACGATATACATATTTCCCGCCCCATCGAAACGAACCTCATAGGGCTCATCGAGCGACGCAGCGAGCGCGGGCCCGCCGTCCCCGGAATAACCCGCCTCGCCATTGCCGGCAACCGTTGAGATCACTCCCGTTCGCAAGTCGAGCCGGCGAACTCTGTGGTTGTCGACTTCGCAGACATAGAGCGCGCCGTCGGGGCCGATCTCGACTCCATAGGGATTGGCGAGCCGCGCTTGCACGCCGGGTCCGCCGTCTCCGCTGAATCCCGCATCGCCGGTTCCCGCAAGGGTGCGCACGCTCTGGGCGGCGCATGGAAGCACCAGCAGGCCCGCGGCCATACAGGCGAATGCGAGTCGGTTCATCAAGTAGTCTCCGGTCAAGGCCCGCACCATCCCGGTTGCTACCATCCGGTTGCTACAATCCGGTTTCATCAAACCATTATGCTCCTCACCGGACCGTCCGGAAGCGGAAAAACGTATTTTGTTCTCGATCGGATGCAGGCCGCCATCCGGGGAAACTCCATTTCTGAAACCAAGCTATCCGGAATCAAGTTGATGGTACCGACCATCAGCATGGCCCGGCACCTCGAGCACCAACTCGTGCGGCGGGGCTTGACGGTTTCGGGAAACATCATCGAGACGATTTCGGATTTCGTCCGCCGCTTCGCGCCGGAGATTCACGAGCCCGGCCCGGTCATGGAGTCGTGGCTTCTCCGCCGCGCGATCGCCGCGGCGGATCGCGCTGAGTTTCAAAACCTCGCCCCGAGCACGGGGCTTCGCGCTCACCTGGCCGATCTGATCCGGGAATTCGCATCCGCAGGGTTCGGGTCCGCCGATGTTGCGCCCTTTGCCCGCGACCGCTACCAGCGAGCCTTCGTGGCAATCTTTCGCGAGTATGAACGGGCACTTCAAGAGAGCGGATTTTCACCAGCCGGGGAAGAGTTGCGTCAAGCCGCCGTCGAGATTCGCCGTCGCGGCCCGGGCCCTCTCCGGGAAGTCTATCTCGACGGCTTCGTGCACTTCTCCGCAGCCGAGCGCCTCCTGGTCGAGGCCCTCGACGAGAAAGCCGAAACACTACTGGTGACCGCGCCCGCCGAACTAGAAAACCCGTTTCCTGACTTTCCCGCGGAGCGTCTCGGCCAGATCCGCCGGCCTTCGCCGAAACGCCGCACGGTGCGAGCCAGCACCACGGAGCGGGAAATCGAAGAGATCGCGCGCCGCATCACGGGCGGGGAGCGGCCGTTTCATGAATACGGCCTGATCCTGCGGTCCCCCGACCTCTACGAGCCGATCGTCCGGCTTGTCTTCGAGCGGTTCGGCATACCGTATCGAATGCGCTTCCCCATTCCCCTTGGCCAGCACGGCGCCATCGCCTATCTGCGCGCTTTGCTCGGCTGCATCGAGAAGGGCTTTCCCGGCGAAGATACGCTGGAGCTGTTCCACCGCGGCTGGAGCCCCGTCGGACTTTGGCCCGAGTACGACGAGTATGACTTCTATCTGCGCCAGCAGTTGCCTGGGAAGGGGCTCGCATTCATGCGGCGGCATGCGCGGCGCTTTCCGAAGATTGGGAAATTTTTCGAACCTCTCTCAGCCGTCGCCGATTGGGGGCGCCGCGAACGGCCGCCGTCCGAGTGGGCTTCCGCCGTGCAAGGCTTGGCGGCAAGCTTCCTGCGAACACCCGGCGTTCCCGCCCAAATGGACGCCTCTCGCGTTGCCGAGATCCGCTCGCTCGCCGACTCGCTCAAACAGTTCGAGCCATGCACCGTCGAAGCCGCGGAACTGCTAGGCGCCGAAAACACCAAGCCCGTCCCACTGAGCGAGTACGCGCGCGCCCTCAATGTCGTTCTCGCCGAAACCCTTCTCGCCGCCCGTGACGAGCGCAGAAACGTCGTCAACGTCTTGACGGTTTACGAGGCCCGGCAATGGGAACTCCCCGTTGTTTTCGTCTGCGGGTTGGTCGAGAAACAGTTCCCTCGCAGGCACTCAAGGAATCTGTTTTTCTCCGACCGTGAACGCGAGAACATGGCGCGCCAGGGCATCGAGCTGCGTACCGCGGCACGGAAAAACGAGGAGGAGCGGTTCCTCTTTGACATTGCCGTCAGCCGGGCTACGGCCGAAGTATTCCTAACTTACCCGGAAAATGACACGGACGGCACCCCTCTGGTGCGCTCGAGTTTCTTGGCGGACCAGACAGAACCACCGCTGGAGCCGCCGGTTTGCCACGCAGTCGAGCCGCCCCCGCCGGTACAGCAACACAGGCCAGCGCGTCTGCAATCGAAAGACTTGCTCGACAGTGTCGTACTGTGCCATGAGACGTTCTCGCCGAGCTCGCTCGAGTCCTATCTGCAGTGCCCATTCCAGTTCTTCGCGCGCCACACTCTCCGGCTTCGCAAGATGCCCGCCTCGCCGGAATACCGGCTCGATGCGCTTCTGATGGGCACGATCATCCATCAGACGATTCGGAAATGGAGCGAAAACCGCGACGCCGGCATTCGTCCTGTATTGGAAGATATCTTTGACGAGGTTTGCCGCCTGCACCATTTGAAGGACGACTTCAGCACGGCTCTCATCCGCAATGGTCTTCTCGCCGACATGGAAAGGTTCGCCGCCGAAGAGCGCACCCGAACACATTCCTCGCCACCGCTCGAAGGCTTCGAGACCGAGGTGGAATACCTTCTCGACGAGGACGCGGCGCTTCCCCTGCGACTGCGAGGCAGGATCGACCGCTATGAAGTGCTCGGCGACCGGGCCGCGATTGTGACCGACTACAAATATTCCGGCGAGCAGGCGATGAACCGCCTAGCCAAGGGGCAGCGGGTAGGCACCAGGATCCAGGCGCAGCTCTATCTCCTTGGACTGCAGCGGTTGCAAAGCGTGCGCCCGGCCGGCATGCGCTACTGGGGCCTGCGGGGCCGGACCACTCTGCGCGGCTGGGTCGTCGAGGAGTTGCTGCCGAAAGGCGCCTGCCAGAAGGATGACCAAAAGATCGATGAAGCCGGTTTCCAGGCCGTCCTCGACCGCGCCGGGGACATCGCCGTCGAGAAAGTGAAGGAGATTCGCGACGGGTCCATCGCCGTCGAACCCGACGACCGGGATATCTGCAAGCGTTCTTGCGAGTTCCGTGATGTGTGCAGGATCGAGCTGTGAAACTCTCCTCCAGTCAAGCGTCGGCCGTTAAGGCATGGGGCGATGGCAACGTCTGTGTCATCGCCGGTCCGGGATCGGGCAAAACAACCGTACTCGTCGAGCGCTTCCGCTGGCTAGTCGAGGAGAAGGGGATTTCGCCGGCCGACATTCTGGCGATTACCTTCACCGAGAAAGCCGCCAACAACATGCTCGAGCGGCTCGCCGGGAACCGGGCCCCGAGCGGCTCGGCCCCACCCGCCGGCTCTGCCGGACCGCTCTATCAGACGGCTCAAATTCTGACCATCGACGCCTTCTGCGCTCGCTTGCTTCGTGACCACGCCCTGCCAGCCGGGCTCGACCCGAACTTTCAGGTCCTTGAGAGCTGGCAGGCTGACATCCTGCTCACACAGGCCATCGACGAGGAACTCAACAAGGTCTATGCAGCAGATCCGGCGGGCACGCGGCGCTTTCTGGAGGTCTTCGCCGCCGCGGGAACCTATCGCGGCGGCATGGATCTTTCCCAGGTCCATAACCAGATCCTCAGCCTCCATCAGATGATTCGGATCTCGGGCGCGGAAATCCAAACACCAGAAAACAGCCCTGCCATCTCGCGCGCCCGCGACGAGCTTGCCGAAACTCTGATGCAACTCGGCCAGCGGAGAGGCGATCCCCAGCTCACCAGCCTCGGGGCGAACACACCGCCTCCAGAGCACCATGCCGACCCGGCGGTCTTCGGCTGGTTCTCACGCGCCGAGAAAGCCCTCAAAACTCACAAGGCGGTGGGCCCGGAGGCGCCCCTGATCAAGAAATTGAAAAAAGATCTGCTGCCGGCCTGCCGCGCGGAGTTTCTGACCCGCTATCATCACGACTCCCGAGTCTGGCTCGCCGGCGTGGTGCGAGCGGCGGCCGCGAATTATGAATCGCTGAAACACCGCGGAGGCTGGGTCGATTTCTCCGATCTCGAAAGCCTGGCCATCCGTCTGCTCGAATCCGAGCCCGCTCGCCGGCCCGGCTTCGGGCACGTCTTGGTGGACGAGTACCAAGACACCAACCCCCTGCAGGGCAAGCTGATCCGGCTGCTGCGGAGCGGCGAGGGCGACTCGCGCACAAGATTCTTCGCCGTCGGCGACATCAACCAGTCGATCTACGGATTCCGTCACGCCGACCCGGATGTGTTTCGGAACTACCGGCGGGAGATGCTCTCCGGCCGAGGCGTGGTCATCGGCCTGCTCGATAACTTCCGCAGCCGTCCCGAAATACTGAAACTCGCCGAGCACCTCTTGTCGGATCCCGATGGTGGCGTCGAACAACAAACTCTGGCCGCGAGGCGGAACTTCGCGCCAAAAACTCAGCCATCGGTCGATGTCCTGATAACGAGAGACCCTCAAGGCGATCGCGCCCGGCAGTGGGAAGTCCGCCGCGTGGCAGGGCGCATCCGGGAACTAATGGAGAGCCTGAAAATTGGCAAACTCGGGCGCGCGCCTTGCTGGGCCGACTTCGCCGTTTTGCTGCGCTCGCGGACCTTGATCGACCGCTTCGCCGAAGGTTTCCGGCAAGAAGGCATCCCGTATGAACTCTCCGCCGGACAAGGTTTTTTTGAGACCACCGAAGTGCGCGACCTCGTCAACTTGCTGCGCACACTCAGGAATCCCCACGATGACATCGCCCTGGCGGCGACACTCTGTTCCCCATTCGCGGGCGCCTCGGACGAAGACCTGTTTCGGATGCGGCTGGCGTCGGGCTCCGCCGGCCTGGTCACGGGCCTCTACCAGTACTCCGAGACGCCGGCCGGCCGCGCCGCCGCGGCCGGAATCTTCGCCGAGCGGCTCGCAAAATACCGCTCCCTCCGCGATGAGATCCCCCTCAATGTGCTCCTCTCCCGCTTCCTGCACGAATGCGGCTATGAGACCGGCCTTTTGCAGTCCGAGAACGGCCGCTCGAAGCTGGCCAACGTGCGCAAGTTTCTGCGCATTGCGGGTCAAATTGCGGGCCAAGCAGCCAGCGCCAGCCGCTCCCGGTTCAGCGAAACCGTTCGGGCGATCGTCGAGCTTCAACAATCCGGAGTCAGCGAGGCGGAAGCCACTGGATACGACGAGAAGACCGACGCCGTGCGCTTGATGACCCTGCACGCCGCCAAGGGTTTGGAGTTCCCCGTCGTCATTCTGCCGGCGCTCGACAGCTCCCCTCCTAACACCGCGTCCGCGGTCTCCTACAGCCCGGCGGGCGGCATCGGGGCAAAGTGGCTAGATCCAGCCGATGGGAACGCAAGAGAAGATACGCCGCTGAAGCAGTTCCTGACCGGGCAACGGGAGAAAAAAAAGAAAGAAGGCGACCGGCTCTTCTATGTCGCCATGACCCGGGCCGAAGAACATCTCCTGCTGAGCGCATCCTTCGGCCCGAGGTCGCCGCTCAAACATTGGGCCAAGCTCATCCAAAACAAGCTGGGCCTCGATTTCAAGACTGTTGACACCGAGTCCTGCGTCAAACAATACGAGGGCTATGTGATCCGGTATTGCGTCTCCGATCAGGAACCAGAACCAGGCGGACTGGCCCCGACACCGGCCGCCGGCGAAATCGAATGGGTCCAGCCCCGCGAGGGCTTCGAGCAGCAGGATTCCGAAATCGCCATCACATCGGCCGCGCTCTTTCGCCAGTGTCCGCGAAAGTATTTTCTCTCCCGCTATCTGGGCATCGATTCGCCCCGTCCGCTGCCGCCCGCCCCCCCCGAACAAAGCATCCCGGAACAAAGCAGGTCCCCGGCGACTGGCCAGCCGCCCGCCTCACAGTTTGGCCACCACGTTCACCAAGCGCTGGCCGGCTCTCCGCTAGATGAGCAAAGTGAACCCGAAGTCGCCGCGCTCGTTCACGCGTTCGAGCAGAGCGATTTGGGCCGCCGAGCCCGGCAGGCGAAGATAGTTGCCAGAGAATTCACGGTCGTATTTCCCGTCGGCCAGCACATCCTTCGCGGTCAGATCGATCTTTGGTTCGATGACGGCGAAGGCCAAGTACTGGTCGACTATAAGACCGATCACGTAAGCGGTGAGGAAATCTCCGGCCGCGCCAGCGACTATGCCCTCCAAGTTCAGCTTTACGCTATCGCTATTCTCGGCGCGAAGGGACGGCTGCCCGATCGGGCTATCCTCTATTTCCTGCGTCCCAGCGTCGCGGTCGAAGTCGATCTGAGCCCGGAAGCGATGGAACAAGCTCGGCAAAGCGTCGCCGAAGTTTTCTCGGCCCAGTCCAGCCTCGACTTCCCCATGCATGAGGGACCACAATGCCAGCGGTGTGGTTACTATCAAAACCATTGCCCGGCTGAGTAGTCCACCGTTCACCGCCAAGCGAATAGCCGCCCGTGTTAGGCTTCGGAATATCCCGGCCATTCGGCGGAAGTGCGACCCGCGACGTTCGATCCACGGAGCAACCAAAATGCGAATTCTTCAACTCGTAGCCGCAAGTTTTCTCATAGGAACGCTATCGGGCGAGACCGTATTGGAGATCAACCAACCGATGCCGCCGCCGGCCTGGGCTTTGGCGGAAAGCGAGTTGCTCCGGGCGAACGCCCGCGGCGTCGAGGAGTTCGCCAACAGGTATCTCGACGAGAAAGGATATCTGCTCTGCGTCGAACGATGGGGAGGACTCGATGGTCCCGACGACGCGATGGAGAATTTTGGGAACTGGCCCCTGCTCTATGCTCTCAGCGCGGATGAGTCCGTAATCCGCACCTATAAAAAAGCTTGGGAAGGCCACTTGCTGCAATACACCGAGGCGCGCGCACCTGGCATCGAAATGGCCGAGCACGGGATGTATTGGCGCGAGTTCATCACCGCATTCGACTGGGAGCACAACGGCGAAGGGCTGGCGGCTTTTCACTTCTACGCCTTGGGAAAACCCAACGATCAGCTCTATCTCCGGCGCCTGCGGCGCTTCGCCGGCTTCTACACCGGAGAAGACCCCTACGCTCAGAACTACGACTCGAAACACAAGATCATCAAGAGTTTGCACAACGGAAGCCGCGGGCCGAAGCTGACGCCAGCGAGCGAGACAGACTGGGGCGGCTTGCCCGTCGAAGGCCAGCCCGAGCGGGGGACCAACTATTCGACCGCGGCCAACATCCGGGGCGGCCATCCGCTCAATCTCTGCTCCACCACTCTGGCGATGAACGCCTACATGCTCACTCACGAGCCCAAGTACAAGAACTGGCTCCTCGAATACACCTCCGCCTGGCGCGACAGAATCCTGCAAAACGGCGGCAATATCCCGACCAATATCGGACTCGACGGCACGATCGGCGGCGAGTGGGACGGCAAATGGTACGGCGGCACCTTTGGTTGGAACTTTTGGCCGCAAAGCTCCAGCCGCAACTACTACATTCGCGGCCCCCGCATCGCGCTCGGCGCGGCCTTTATGCTGACCGCCGACCCAAGTTATCTCGAACCCCTCCGCCAGCAGATCAACAATCTCTACGCAGCCAAGAAAGTGGAAAACGGACGTATCCTGCTGCCCAACAAGCACGGCGACTCCGGCTGGTACGGTTACATACCCAACCAGCGATTCGACGTGCAGCGAGATGTCTACTTGTGGTCGATGGACCCCAGTGACATGGTTCGCATCAAGGACGATCCTTGGATCGCCTATCTCAACGGCGGGAACCCAGACTATCCTCTCCAGGCGCTGCAAGCGGCTTTGCGGCAGGTCCGCGACAAAGTGAAGGGTTTGCGGGAAGACACCAGCACCCCCGATTCCCGGGGATCGGATTCTTCGCAGCGCTACAATCCCGCCGCAACCACGGCGCTGGTGAATCTAATGTTGGGAGCCAACGACCCGGGCCGGGCCGGCAATGTGCTCCACAGCCGTCTGCGCTATTTCGATCCCGAACAGCGGAGGGCCGGTTTGCCGCCCGGAGTAGGTGCGCTGGTCGAGAAGATTGATCCTTCCGGAGTAACGGTCGTGCTGGTAAACACCAACCAGATCGAAGCGCGGTCCGTCGTAGTGCAAGCCGGAGCCTACGCCGAACACACAGTCACAGCAGCTCACATAGAGGAGGGCGCTCAGGCAGGTGATCAGGCTACCGCAATCGCCGCCCGGCATTTCACCGTGCGGCTCTTGCCTGGGTCCGGCAGCCGCATACGACTCACGATGGCCCGCTACAAGAACCAACCCACCTTGGCATTTCCCTGGGACCGTTAGGCCACAGCAGAAGCGCACGAAGGCAAAAAAGAGGGTGTGGAAGGTGTGTGGACTGCATGGAGTGCGCTGCCGAGGTGAGAGAGTAGAATTAGGGACACAGAACTGTTTCTACTCAGCCCCGCTGGGCCGCGAGCATTCGAGAACAACGACCATCAAGCCATCGCCATGAAAAAGCTAATCCGATTCTGCCTTCTGTGCTTGCTCGTCACCGGCGCGTCCTACGGGCAGGATGAGGCAAGGTTCGAAATTACCGCGGTCCAAGCCCCCGCTAAACAATCCGTGCTGAAGGGCGTTGAGCGCTATTTCTTCTCGCCCTTGCCGCAGGACCGGTGGGATGCGCTCCCAAGCATAATCGAAGTCACATTCAAGTTTGAACCCCGGCGCGGTAACACTGACCATTTGGAAGATACATTTCTCCTAAAGGTCGCCGACATGGGTGTGAGCGTGGCTGGCAAGCATTATCCGGCCATAGGAGTAAAGACGTCCTTCGGATTCAAACAAAAGTTTCCCTATAACGCCATGCCTGACGACAGCGGAAACTATTGCGCCATGCGTTGTCAGTCCACGATGTATTTCTTGGTTCCGCCGCGGGCCGGGCCGTTCACACTCACCTATCGGAAAGCCGCGGTTGCGCAAGACAGCGGCCGGCCGCGACGCTGAAAAAGCCGGTGGGCGGACCAGATCTGTGAGGCGAAACCAAGAGACTGGGGACGCGCTGCCGTTGACTGAAAAAGCATAGCTATCCTGGCCGATTTGGGCATGATCAACTCAGCCGGGGAAGCGCGGACGTACTTGACGGCAGATGGAGCACCGCGAGCAAGCGCAACGAAGGAATGGCCTCTCGCGTGCTTCGCCGCCTCGGATGGCGAGCAACGCGGCCTAAGCCGGCCTTTCGCCCCAGACATTCCGCCGCAGTTCGTCGAGACGGTGCTCCGCGGCATCGCGCACAAAGCGGTACTTGTCTTCCTTGGCCACGTGTTCTAGCTCCGCTTCGTCGCCGAGCTTCTTCACTGCTTTGCGGCGGATCTCTTCGTCGCCGGCATGGCGCGCCAGAAACGCGTAGACAGCATCGCCAGGGTCTTGATCGCGGATCATGTCAAAGACGCGATGCCGCACAAACCAGTCGCCGTCGGTGGCAACCATCTTCTGCAGGATTTCCATGTCGCTAAGTTCCCGTGCCGCCGCGACGCGGACGTCAGGATCGCTATTTTTCCATTTCGGTCCAAACATTCTAATGATCCCCTTCCCCGCGCTCAACACCGAATCAGAATGACGGGCAAGTACCTGCCAATTGTAAACCGGCATCCGCCTTCGAGCCAAATCGCCCAACGCCAAATCACTTCCTTGCCCAGAACCATCCCGCCGAAGCGCCGAGCGAACAAGTCACTGCTCCAGAAAATTCCCCAATAGCTGCTTGCCAGCTTCCGTCAGCACCGACTCAGGGTGAAACTGCACGCCCTCGACCGCATACTCCCGGTGCCGCAACCCCATAATTAGACCATCTTCGGTCCGGGCCGTCACTTTCAGCTCCTTCGGAAAACTCTTCTTCTCAACGATCAAGGAGTGATAGCGCGTGGCGATAAAATCCTGTTCCAGTCCGCGAAAGACCGACTTGCGGTCATGGTGAATCTTGCTCGTCTTGCCGTGCATCAGGTAGGGCGCCCGTATCACTCTGCCCCCAAAAGCTTCCGCAATCGATTGATGACCCAGACAAACACCGAGAATCGGATACCGCCCGGCCAGCTTCTTCACCAGAAGCACGCAAATACCGGCCTCGCGAGGCGTACACGGCCCGGGCGAGAGCACAATGTGCTCGGGATTCATCTTGCGAATCTCAGCAACCCTGATCTCGTCATTCCTGCGGACCGCCACCTCGGCCCCGAGTTCTCCCAAGTGCTGCACCAGGTTGTAGGTGAACGAGTCGTAGTTGTCAATGACCAAGAGCATGTCTTCGTGTCTCGCGTCCCTCGCGTCGCCCCAGATGCCACCCACGCGCGGCATCCCGCGCCCCCCGTATTCCCTGTCCCGATTTCCTGCCCCGCCGTGGCTCCTCGTTGACTACAGTTCCCGGGCCTTCTCGACGGCTTTGAGCAAGGCTCCGGCCTTGCTCATCGTTTCCTTCCACTCGCGCTCGGGCACCGAATCGGCGACGATGCCGGCGCCCACCTGGACATACGCCTTGTTCTTGCGGACCAGCATCGTGCGAATCGCGATGCACGAGTTCAGATTGCCGGAAAAGTCCAAGTACATCACGCTGCCGGAATAGATGCCGCGCCGCGTTGGCTCGAGCTCCGCGATGATCTCCATGGCCCGTACCTTCGGGGCGCCGGATACCGTCCCGGCCGGAAAACATGCCTTTAGCGTATCGAACGCGTCCTTGTCGCTGCGCAGCCTGCCCAGCACACTCGACACGATGTGCATGACGTGTGAGTAATACTCGATGATCTCGAACTCAGGCACGTGCACCGAACCGTACTCGCTGACCCGCCCCACATCATTGCGGCCCAGATCGACAAGCATGACGTGCTCGGCCAGCTCTTTTTCGTCCTCCAGCAGTTCCTTGGCGAGTTCTCGATCCTCCGCCTCGGTCTTGCCGCGAGGACGCGTCCCCGCGATCGGCCGGTACTCGACGCGCTGACCCTCGACCTTCACCAGTATCTCGGGCGAACTTCCCAAGATCACCGTTTCGTCAAGATGCAGATAGAACATATAGGGCGAAGGATTCACCATCCGCAGGGCGCGATAGATCTGGAACGGGTCCACTTCGGGCGTCATCTCCAGCCGCTGCGAGAGCACCACCTGAAAAATATCGCCGGCCAGAATGTATTCCTTGGCTGCCTTGACCGCTTCGCAATAGCGCTTCTCACCGATGTTCGATTTGACTTTCACCGGATCGGTGGATGGACTCGAACGGGGTAGTTTCAGCGGTCCGGCGAGAATCTTTTCCACCCGCGCGATTCTCCGGCAAGCGTCGCGATAGCCCTTCTTCAACTCCCCTTTCCACTCATCGCAGAGCACGTTCGCGATCACGTGAATTTGATGCTTCACGTGATCAAACGCCAGCAGGGTCGAGAAGAACAGGAAAATCGCGTCCGGAATGTGCAGATCGTCCTTGGCGAACGGCGGCACCCGGGGCTCGATCATCCGCACCAGGTCATACCCGGCGTACCCGACCGCGCCGGCCGAAAATGGCGGCAAACCCTCGTTGCCCGCCGGCACAAACTCGCTGGCGGTCTGGCGAAGCACCTCGAAGATGTCTCCCCGAAACCGCTTCGTCTTGCCGTTGCGGTGAAGCCGGATCCTGTCCCCAGTGGCCTCGACGATCAAGAACGGATCGGCGCCGAGAAACGTGTAACGGCCGATCTTCTCTCCGCCCTCGACGCTTTCGAGCAGGAATGAGTACCGGCTCTTGGCCGCCAGCTTGAGATACGCCGATACCGGGGTCTCCAGGTCCGCGGTAAGAACCTTCGAGACGGGCACGATATTGCCGCGCATGGCGTGCGAAGCAAAGGCAGGAAAATCAGGCAGCATCAGCTCGTGGGGCTCAGCGCTTCGACCACCGCGTTTCGCATGCTCGTCCGGGGCGCGCTTTCGTTCGTCCAAATCTCGAACTGAGCGGCGGCTTGCTCCAGAAACATTTCCAGACCCGAAATGGTCTTTTTGCCTTGCGTGCGGGCCTGCCCGATCAGCGCCGTCTCGATCGGGTTATAGACCATGTCGAAGACTAGGTCGGCGGGAATGCGGTCGGGGAAGAAACAGTCCTTTACCTCAGGATACATGCCCAGCGGTGTGGCGTGAATGAGAATGTCGAAATACGCTTCGTCGAGCCGCGAGCGCTCGATCGCTTCGACGCCGCAATCCCGCGCTAGCTTCGCCGCTTTCCGCGGATTGCGGCCCGTCAGCGTCACCCGGGCGCCTTTGTCGCGAAGCGCGAAAATCGCGCCGCGCGCCGCCCCGCCATTTCCAACCACCAGCACCGACGCCTTGCCGATCTTGCGCTTCTTCTCCAGAGGAACTGTGACCCCGGCCGCATCCGTGTTCGTGCCGCACAGCTGTCCCCGGCGCCGAAAAACCGTATTCACCGCTCCCATGCGCTTCGCAAGCGCGTCCACTGATCGCAGATAGTGCAACACGCGCCGTTTGTGAGGAATCGTCACGCTGAACCCGGCTACCGGCAGTTCGCCAACCACCTGAAAGAAATCGCCCAGTTGCGCGGATCGGACCAGGAACGGAACGTACAGCGAGTCAAGACGCCGCGCCCGGAACGCCCGGTTATGCACCACCGGCGACATCGAGTGCCCCACCGGATCAGCGACCACGCCGTAGATCTTCGATGACGAACTTCGCCGCAACACCTGGTAACGCAGCCGCAACTCGTCGGCGGTGATCTGTCCCGGCGCGGTCGGCTCGCCCCGCGGCAGTCCATTGCGCCGGGTGCCCGGACTGGCCTGCTTGGGACAAGGCGCCGCAAACGCAAACACCGAACCGCGCGATGGCCCCAGAATTCTCGCCGCCACGCCCGTCTCGCCCAGCGCCAGAACGACGAGATTGTTCTCGCCGCTCGAAGCAGGCAAAGAGAGGATACGCAAATTGTCGCTCGGCTTCCGCGCCATGGTGGCGAACTTATAGATGTCCGCCGGGATCTTCCGCAGCCGCTGCAGAACCCGCGTCAGCGCCGGCGTTCGCTCAAAGTTGTGATAGGAGAGCACCAGACGCGCCCGCTCGCGAAGCGGCTCAAGATGCCGCGGCCCTTTCTCGGCCGATTCAATCTCCACGTCCACCAGAGCGGCACCCGCCGTCACGGCATCATCCAAGATCGCAAGCTGCTGCTCGTACGTTCCCCGGAACGCTCCGCCGTGTGGTTTCAGCCGGCAGGTCGCCAGGATGACCGTCTCGGGATAGCGCCGCAGAATACGCCGTATGACGGCGATCCCGCCTTCGGGCCGGGCCAGGAAGTCCAGCCGCAACTCAAGGAATTCCTCTCCGTTGTCACAGGCGTTGAGAGCCAGGCTCTGAAGCTGAGATTCGTCGGCACATCCTAACGCGACACAGATGCGAGGCAAGGCGGCAACGGCAATCATGGGGGAACAACCGCGATGAAACGAGCATATCACACAGGCAAACTTGGTCCTCCGCCCGCACCCAGCCCGTCCTCTTGTCGCAGCTTTCTGCTCCCCCCGGCGCCACTTCCGCGGCCTGCCCCGCGCCGGTCCTACACGCTTCCAGCACGCCGATCGAATACTCTCCTTCGCCGTGTATTGGACAACTCCGCGGCTCAAGAACACGCAACCAACTATGCTAGACTCAACCGTTGCTGACGACGATTTTTTGGGTCTTTGTTGTTCCCGTCGCCATCGCCGTCCTGCTCTCCCATCGCGACGGCCGGCGCTATTGGGAATACGTGGAGGAGGCCTGCCAAGAGCCCCTCGGCGGCTACGCCCCTCCCGCTTCGTTGATCGTTCCCCTCAAGGGTCTGGATCACGGCTTGATCGAAAACATCCGTTCGCTCGCTCGTCAGAACTATCCCGACTATGAGTTGCTGATCGTCACCCGCGACGCCACCGACGAGTCTCTCGGCCTGGTGCGGCGGGTGCTCCGGCCCGGGGATCGCATCATCATCGCCGGCCGTCCGCCCGACGACACGGGCGAAAAAGTTCACAATCTCTTGGCCGCCGTGGCCCAGAGCCGAGACGCCAGCGAAGTGTTCGCCTTCGCCGACTCCGACGGCGAAGTCGAGACCGGCTGGCTGCGCGCCCTGATCGCCCCTCTAGAGGACGACGCGCTCGGCGCCGCCACCGGCTTTCGCTGGCATTTCCCCGAAGAGGGCGGTTTCTGGCCCCTCCTGCGCGGCGTCTGGGATGCGGCCATCGCCGGCAGCATGAAGGCCGGGGACGACAACTTCGCCTGGGGCGGCGGCATGGCGCTGCGGCGAGCGACCTTCGAATCCGCGCGGGTCGCTGAATTCTGGCGGGGCTCGGTGAGCGATGACCTGCGGCTGAGCGCCGCCATGAACGAAGCCGGCCGCGGCATCCGCTTCGTGCCGCGCGCCATGGTCGCTACGACCGGCGCCTGCACCAGCCGGGAATTCCTCGACTGGGCGACGCGGCAGCTCATCATCGCGCGCGTCTATCGCGCCGGTATGTGGCGGGCCGGCTTCGCGGCTCACATCGTCTACTGCGGCGCCATGCTGTCGAGCTTCCTGCTGGCTCTCGAAGGCAATTTCCTGGCGCTCGGCGGTTTCGTCATCACCGTGCTGCCGGGCATGGGGAAGGGATCGGTGCGGGGCGAGGCAGCGCGATCGATGTTCCCCGAGCGCCAGGAGTGGTTCGACCAGTTTGGCTGGGCCTACTTCTGGCTCACGCCGGTCGTGACCTGGATCTGGCTCTGGGTTTTCCTCCGCTCGCTCATCACGCACAAAATCGAGTGGCGAGGCAATGTCTACGAACTCCTCGGCCCGCAACAAACTCGCTGCCTTTCCTCTGGGGCTCGATCCCCAAAAGACGCCGGAGACCCCCGTGTTTGACTTGCTGTTCGAGCTGATCGTTTGGCTCAACGGCTACTTCTGGTCCCCTGCCACCTTTCTGCTGCTGATGCTTTCCGGCGTCATCTTCTCGGTTTGGACGAAGTTTATTCAGTATCGTTCGCTCACGCACGGGTTCCGCATCCTTCGCGGCGACTATGACGATTCCGGCGATCCGGGCGCAATTTCGCCCTTCCAGGCGCTCTCGGCCTCTCTTTCCGGCACGGTCGGACTCGGCAATATCGGAGGGGTCGCTCTCGCCATCGCCGCCGGTGGCCCCGGCGCTCTGTTCTGGATGTGGGTGATCGGCTTTCTGGGCATGGCCCTGAAAACCATTGAGATCACGCAGGCCATGATGTTTCGCAATGTTGACAACCCCGGCGATCCCCAGGGCGGCGCCATGTGGGTCATTCACCGCTCGTTGCACAGCCGCGGCGGCGTTTTCGGGTTTGGCGCAAAGCTTCTGGCCGTGCTCTTCTCCCTGGCGACCATCCTTTCGAGCGTGTCGGGAGGCAACATGTTCCAGGCCTGGAATGTCGCCGGGCTGAGCGAGCATTATTTCGGCATCCCGAAACTCGGCGCCGGAATCGCGCTCGCCGTCATCGTCGCCCTCGTCATCCTGGGCGGCGTCAAGCGCATCGGAACCGTCGCCGGCAAGCTCGTCCCTCTGATGTGCGGACTGTATTTGCTGGTGATCTTCGCCGTGCTCGCCTCGCACTTGAGCGAAATATCGCCGTTGCTGGCCGAGGTTGTGCGGAGCGCGTTTGAGACCGCCCAGCCCGCTGGCGCCTTCCTCGGCGGCGCTACCGGCTGGATCTTCTCGGTGGGACTGCGGCGCGCGCTATTTTCCAACGAAGCCGGCCAAGGCTCGGGTCCCATCGCCCACGCCGCGGCCAAGACCCGCGAACCAGCGCGCCAGGGTGTGCTCGGCGGCCTGGGCCCTTTTATCGACACCCTCTGCGTCTGTACCCTCACCGCGCTGCTCATTCTCATCACCGGGGTTTGGAACCGCGACGCCATAGGCAGATTTCAGGGACCGATCTCCATCACCCCTGTGGTGACTTCCCTGCCCGGCCCCCTGCCTAGCCCCACCTCCGGCGACAGCGCCGCGCCGGGTTCCGTCTTTCAGGTGAACGCCCCGGCCACCGCGAGCAGCCTCCCGCGCCTGCCCGGCGGGTCGTCATGGACCGCCGGCAGCCGCTTCTTCCTGATCGCCGAAGTCGCCGGTGGCCAGAACAACAACACCGGCACGAACCTGATCCGCGTCGGCGGGCAGGTTCTCACCGCGCCGGGCGCCGCGCCCCGCCAGGCGGCCGGCGCCTCCAGCGGCATCTCCAGCGGCATCCCCAGCGGCCACATCGAGTGGGATCGCATCGAACTCGATCCCTCCGAGTGGACCCAGCCGCCCCGACAGGTTGCGCTGCGAGACGCGCGCGTCTACCGGAGCTTCGACGGCGCCTCACTAACCGCTTACGCACTCGATCAGGAATTCAACGGCGCCGGCAAGTGGGTGGTGAGTTTCGCGGCCTGGCTCTTCGCCATATCGACCATCATCACCTGGAGTTACTACGGCGAGCAGGGCATCGTCTTTACCCTCGGGCGCCGGGCCATCCTGCCCTACCGCTGGATCTATATCGCCTGCGTGGTCCTCGGCGCGGTTGCTGTTTCCGACACCGCCCGCATGGAGGCCCTCATCGACGTCGGCACCGGTGCCATGCTGTGCGCGAACATGCCGATTGTGCTCATCCTCGGCCGCCGCGGCGTCGAAGAGATCAACGGCTACTTCCGCCGCCTGCAAGCCGGTGAGTTCGCCACGAAGCGCTGACCCCGCCGATTTTTCTAGCCCGCTTTTCTCGCCACGTGGCCCGGCGAAATGGAGGGGCGAAGTGCGGGAGCGGCGCGTCAGCAGGAGGCGCGCGCCGCTTGACGAGCGCAGGCGTACTTGACAGTATGTTGAGCACGGCGAGCAAGCGCAACGAAATAATGGCGGGCCTATGGCGTGCTTCGGTCGCCAGGTGGCGAGAAATGCGGGCTTAGTCCGGAGTGTAGGGATTGGCTGCGCCGCAACCAGGACAGCGGTACACAGCAAACACACCGAACCTCCGGCGAACCGCCCGCTCGCTCTCCAGCGCCGCCGAGGGGTGTCCCGATCCGCAGCGCAAACAAACATTGCGCCAGGCAGTTTCCGAAACCGGCGCGTCGATCTGTCCGAAATAGAGCGCCCAGCCATAGACGTCGGCCCGCTGCCAGCCCAGCCGCCCTGCCCGCCCCAGCCGGCCCACTCCGCGCAGAAGATAGTTCAGCAGAAAGACCGCCCGCTCGCTTCCTCCACCCAGCAACAACATGCGCCGCGGCGGTCGCGCGGTAAAATTCTTGGCGTTGAGAAAGGAGAGGGACGTATACAAAACTCTCGTCGCCGCGTGCCGCAGGCCGGTCCTGGATTCGATTCTCTTGGCAAGCACGGCAGCCGAATCAAAACCGTTGACGTGTCCGCCTCCCCGGCCCAGCCAGCGGTAGATGCGGTCGCTGATGGTCCTCACATCGGGCACGCTGACGTAGAGAGCCGCGCCGTCGGCCGCGGTCCGTCCGATTTCCTCCAATGCCTCGTCTAGACGCTCGAAGTGTTCTAGGCTGTGATTGGCGATGATGGCGTGGAAACAGCCGTCCCGGAAGGGAAGCCGGGCGCCGTCGGCCCGCACGCGATCCGCGTTCTCCACCTCGGCCGGAATGTCTAAGTCGACCCGAACCGTCCGAAATCTCCGGCGCCGGGGATCAAAACTCCCGCCTCGGCAGCCCAGGTCGAGGACGCGGCCGGCGCTAATCTGCGACAGAATTTCATGCATGGCCGATACCGGGCCGAAGTCGACCGCCCACGCTCGTCCCCCACTGGGCCGCGCGTCCTTACTGTATCGCGTCTCGTTACCCGCCAGCGCTACCCGGCAGCCAGAAAAGCAAGCTAGAATACAGTTCGATGCCCGGCGATGTAAATCCGGCCGGCAAGCCCCTGCATACCTGCCACGCCTGCGGAGCGGAGCTGGAAGTTCGCGTGCGTTTCCGGGGGTTGGTCGTCTGGAAGGTGGACCGCGACGATGCGGGTTTTGGCGGCGGGGAACCAGAGTTGCGCGGCGAGTATGGCGAGCCAAGACTGCTGTGCTCGGCCGACGTGCTGCATCGCAACGGATTCAAGCTCATTGACGGAGAAGTAATTCCCACCGACCAGAGCGAGCGATAAGAGCTGGAGGCATCCACCCCAAATTCCCAGTCCCGAATTCCCCGCCCCAAATTCCCAACCCCGCAGCCCTCGCTTGTCACTGGCCTCGGCAGGTCTTACCATTGCAGATATGAACTGGTTTTCGATCATCCCACTCCTTTCGGCCCTCGCTTCGCCGCTCGCCGCGCAAGAGGCCTCGCAAGACGCCGCCGCGGGACTTTCGCCACGCTGGGAAGTGCTCGAGATGGCGAAAGAGCTCGAGAACCACGCGGCCGATATTGAAAAATTGCTCCGCCGCGTGCGTCCCAAGGAGTGGATCCAAGACGGCGCCCCCGAGGTCTATGTCAGCCAGCACGGCGAGACCTTGAGCGGGCTGAGGAACCTGATCCTCTCGGCCCAAAACATGGCCCGCCACCCGCACAAACTCACCCCGGTCGTCGATACCTTCCTGTGGCTCGACCGTCTTGATTCGATGGTCTCGTCCATCGCCGCTGGCGCCAGGAAGTACCAAGGCCCCGCTGTTTCGGACCTGCTCTTGGCGGCGAACGAGAGAAGCAGCGGGCGAATGGAACAGCTAAAAATCTATCTTCGTCAGCTTGCCGAGAGCCGCGAGGCGGAAATGGAGATTGCCCATAGCGAAGCGCAGCGCTGCCGGGACGAACTCTTCCGTCAGCCCCCCAGAACAAAGTAGGCCAGCGCCGAACGCGTTTCACCGGCAGGATCACCCGACATGCCGCAAGACACAACATCCCCCCAGGCTGCATCTCATCCGCCCCCATCCCCCCATGCTCGGGAGTTCCCCATCCCGGCCGCCCCCCCGCCGCCCGCCGCATCCCAGAGGGCCGCATTCCGGGACGCCACCGGCCGGCCCGGCCCGGCCGAACCGCCCGCACACCCCGCATCATCCGAGGAGTTAAAGTTCCACTGCCACATCTGCAACGAACCCTCGTCGGAAATCTGCCCCCACTGCACACGCGATGTCTGCCCGAATCACATCTGCGAACACTGCGCACTCTGCAGCGACTGCTGCGCCTGCGAAAGCTGAGCCAGCGTTGCCCAACCGGACTGCCACCACGGCCTGCTGTGTGCCGGTTCAGAAGTTCTGTAGATCCCTGAACTATTTCTCTGTCATGTTCACTTTCATCCCGTCGGCCATATGGGTTAGACAGACCCTCTCGGCCATGAATTCGCGATCCTAAACAAGGCCCCCCTTCCTACCGCCCCTTGGAAATCGCTGCCGCGATTCCTACATTTCCACAGCCCCGACGACGATGATTCTCTCTTGCAAACCAGGGGACATTTCTATTGCTCCTTGACACAAATTTAGACTGTCGGTTCGGAGTCGCGGCGGTATACAATAAGAGGGTCCGCTTCGTCCGCCTCCCCAAAATCCAGTTCAGTGAAGGTGAATATCATGGGCAGGAATCTTGTCTCCCTTTGTGCTCTTGTTTTTCTTTGCAGTGCTCTGTACGCCTCCGCCGCGCCCACGCTGCGGCTCGTTGTCCCGGAAACGCTCCAGTTGCCCAACGGCGGCGTTCAGCCCGTCTGGGCGGCTTCCGGCACCGACGGTCCGGCGGGTCTGAGCATCGAGGCGGTGAACGACGGCGACGGCGAGCTCGCGCTTTCGGTTTCCGGCGGTGATGCCGCGTGGCTGACGCCCTCCATTTCAGGAACCGCACCTTGCAATTTTGACGGCAGCAGAACCTGTACCGTCATCGCTGTACCGTCATCGCGGTTGCCTTCGCGCTAGCCGGGCGACCCGATGGCACCTATGACGGTCAGGTCATCGTGAGCGACGCCAATGCCGTGGATGCTCCCCAGCAGGAGTCGCCGGACCGCATCGCGGCGTCACCCGATTCGTCGTCTTGCAAAACAAGGGGAACGGCGTCCTGGAGGTTTCTGGCGTTGATGTCGAAACCGTCTCGGGAGGCGACTGGCTGTCAGTCCAAGACTTGGGCGATGGCCTGTATCAGACCACCGCGAACGGCGATGGGCTAGCGGCCGGACTCTATGAAGGTACGTTGCGTTTCAATAGCAATGCCGCCAACGCGCCGTCCACCGTTACAGCCGTGCTGACGGTGGAAGCGGCCGGAGGTCCGGAATTGAACTTTCATGGCGTCGTCAACGGTGCCAGCTTCAGCCCAACGCAGCCACTCGGGCCGGGGCTGATCGGCACCGTTTTCGGCACCAATCTTGCCAGCAGCGAACTCAACGCCAGCGTGACACCTCTGCCTCGGGAGCTGGGCGGAGCGAAGATCATGGTCAACGGCATTGAGGCGCCGCTGTTTTTCTCTTCCTATGGCCAGGTGAACTTCCAGGTGCCGTTTGAAATTCCACTCGGAAACATCACGATCCAAGCTATGCGCGACGGACAGATGGGGAACTCGATTTCGGCGAATGTGGATGTCCGTTCGGCGGGGATTTTCCGGATTGGGATCGGCGAGTACGGTATCATCTCGAACTTCACTCAGGGTAACTTTCCGATTCCGACCGCGCTAGGCGCGGCGTCCGGTCTGGTGACGGCACCGGCCCGCAGCGGGGATGTTCTCGTCATCTGGTGCACGGGCTTGGGAAGCGTGAGCCCGAGTGTGGAGACCGGTGCGGCCTCTTCCGCCAGTCCCTTCTTGTCGTTTGTCGACTCCCCGCCGCTGGTCATTTTCGGTTTGTCGATCGCTCCTCGCCCCGAAACGCCGGACTTCGCGGGTCTGTCGCCGGGGCTCGTCGCCTTGTACCAGGTCAACGTCGTTGTGCCCCAGATGTCGACCAACGATCGTCTGCCCTTGACGCTGCAGTTCGCCGACGGACGGCGCAGCAAGACGGTCGAGATCGCCTACGAACAATAGAATCGGCATACGAGACGCAAGCGAGGGGTCTCCGGACCCGGAGATATAATAAATTCACGGTGAGTTCTGTGTTCGCCAGGGATTTTCATCCCGGTGTGTTGGGCGCGGAATTCTCTTCGATACCGCGGGAGTGTGTGCAATGGCAAAGTTTCTGCTCGGGATCTTGAGTGGGGTCGTTCTAACGGTCTTAACCGTCTTTGCGATGATTCTTGTCGCGGCGATGTTGGGAACGCCGGCTCCATCGGTGGAGGAGGATTCCGTTCTCACGATCCGGCTGCAAGGAGAAATTCCGGAATACTCGCGCACCGATTTCTCTTTCGAATTCATGGGTTCCGGGCCTCCGCCGACACTGCTCGACCTGCGAGACACCTTGCACCACGCGGCTGGCGATGACCGCATCCGCGCTCTGGTGCTAGATTTCCGGGGCTTGGCCATCGGATGGGCCAAGGCGCAGGAAATCCGCTGGGCTGTCGAGACCTTCAAGAAGTCCGAAAAACCCGTATTTGCTTTTCTGAGCGCCGCCGCGACGAGCGACTACTACATCGCCAGCGCCGCCGACCGGATTTTCATGCCGCCCGAGGGCGTGCTCGACGTCAAGGGGTTGAGAGTACAGGCCACCTTTTACACCGATACGCTCAAGAAGCTGGGCATCAAGGCGGAACTCGAACGCATCGGCAAATACAAGAGCGCCGTCGAGTCCATGACACGCACGTCGATGTCGGACGAATACCGCGAGGTGATGAACTCCATCCTCGACGATGTCTACACACGTTTCGTCGAAACCGTCGCCCCATCCCGCGGCAAGACGCCCAGGGAGCTTCTCGAGATTCTCGATCAAGGACCTTTCATCCCTCCCAGCGCCCTCAAGGCCGGACTCGTTGATGCCCTGCTCTACGCCGACCAAGTCGATGATCACATCAAGGAGAAACTCGAACTCGAGGAACTGACCAAGGTGAAGTTCAGCCAGTACAGCAAGAACACGGGCGATCTGGCCGGCGGTGATTCGGAAGACGAGATCGCCATCGTCTACGCCGAAGGACAGATCATGCGCGGATCGAGCGAGGACGATCCGTTTTTTGGCGCGACCGTGCTGGGTTCGGACAGCTTCGCGAGAACGATTCGCGAAGTGCGCGACAAGGAAGCCGTCAAGGCGGTGATTCTGCGTATCAACTCGCCCGGCGGCGACGCGGTCGCGTCCGACCTTATGTGGCGCGAAGTCCGCCTGCTTCGGGAAAAGAAGCCCGTGATCGTCTCGATGTCCGACGTGGCGGCCTCCGGAGGTTACTACATCGCCATGGCCGATGACACTCCGGTGCTGGCTTACGCCGGCACCTACACCGGCTCGATCGGCGTTTTCTTCGGCAAGATCAATCTGCGCGGCTTCTATGACAAGATCGGCATCAAAAAGGAAACGCTCACACGGGGACGCTACGCCGATATCAATAGTGACTATCGTTCCCTCACCGAGGACGAACGCGGAAAGCTCCGCTCGGAAATCGAAGTATTCTACAAGAACTTCGTCGAGAAAGTCGCCCAGTCGCGCAATCGCGACTGGGATCAGATTCATGAAGTCGCCCAGGGACGGGTGTGGCTGGGCAGTCAGGCCCTCGAACAAGGTCTCGTCGATGAACTCGGTGGTCTCGATCGTGCCATCGAACTTGCTCGCGACGCGGCCGAGATCGATGAGGAGGCGGAACTAAAACTCGTGCCCTACCCGGCGCCAAAGAATATTTTCGAGTCGCTGATCGATCCAGAGACCTGGGCGCGCGAAACACCCCTGCCGGCGGCGCTTCGCTCGAAGCTTGACGAGATTCCCAACTTGGTGTCGTTGCTGCAAGGCGGAATGCTGCGCATCGCACCCTATTCAATCACGGTCGAGTAGCGCGGCCACGCCCAGGCACACAAACCGCACCACGCAGCACCCTGGTCGCGGGATACGGGGTGCCCGCTGCCTCTCGCCGGCAAGGTCCAAGCCTATCCGCCGTTCGGCCGGTTCCCCGCGGGTGGCTCCGCAAGATTCTCCCCGGCGAAACAGCCCAAGTTGTAGCGTTGGGCACCGACGGGGCGCTACTTCGCGCTGATCAGGTTGGCGAACACGCGATAGGCGCCCGGCACGCCGGCCGGGAGCTGGCGGAACCATGAGTATCCGGTAAAGATATAGACACCCTTCCCGTGGCGTGTGTAGAGCAGGCCGCCGCGGCGCGCGGGCTCGTGCGGGTCGTTGCACGCAAGCAGCGGCTGGTAGCGCTCATCCCAATCGCTCATGAAATACAGACCGCGCTCCTGCACCCAGTTGTCGAAATCCGCCTCGGTGATGCGATTCGGCCCCGTCAGCAGGGGATGCTCCGGATCGATCAGCCGTACGCCGGCCTCCTCCCGGCTGACGCGGTCGCTGGAAGGCGTCAGCGGGTAGGGCGCCAGCACGCGAACTTCGCGCGCCGCCCTCGGCCGCGTATTGTATTGCACGACAAGCGTTCCGCCGCGCTCAACATATTCCATCAGCCGCTCGCGCGATGCGTAGACGGCTGGTCTGACGTTGAGCACGCGTATGCCGGTGACCACCGTGTCGAAGCGCGATAGGTCGCCGCTCGCCAGATCGTCGTCGGAGAGCAGCGTCACCTCCGCCCCCAAGTGCTCGATCGCCTCGGGAATCCTGTCGCCCGAGCCCATAATGTAGCCCACCCGCTTTGACAGCAGCCGCACGTCGGTACGTTCCACACGCATGGCGGCCTCGGGGTAGACGACCTGAATCGGAATGTGCGGATATTCGATTTCGCGCACGCCTTGGGTAACAGTGCGTCCCGCGGCCCCGGCCCCAATCGCCGCCCGCGCGATAATCTGTCCGCCCGATGTCTTGGCGGGTGGATGCACCATGAACCGGATGGTCCTGCGTTGTCCTGATCCCGAAAATTCAAACGGCGCAGCTTCGGGAACCGCCCGCCATCCCGCTGGCAGGTCGAGTGAGAGATGGCCGGAA
This sequence comes from Bryobacterales bacterium, assembly GCA_965238045.1. Classification (GTDB taxonomy): domain Bacteria; phylum Acidobacteriota; class Terriglobia; order Bryobacterales; family UBA6623; genus CBDEGU01. The sequence goes on from CBDEGU010000012.1 coordinate 940,194, forward strand.
ACCTCATCGGCGTGGCTGACCAAATCCATGCTGACTTGTCTCGGCCGCGCGTCCGGGAAGATCATGCTCGTCCGTGAAAAACTGACCGCCGCGGCCGGAACAACCTGCGCCAGCCGGGTTCGCTCGCCGGCGGCACGATCGACCCAGCGATAGATGACCGGTCTAGTCAGCGCGAACTCGGCGCCATTGGGGCCGCTGAGATAGAAAGTCGCCTCCAGCGGCGGAGCACTCTCGGCGAAGCCGATCACCGACAGGTCGCTGACGTCGTAGAAGTCGCTGCTCTCGCCCCGGCGCAGCCAGCGCGGCTGAGAATAGTGCGCATTGGCGGGAATGGCGATCTTGACCGTCGTGGTGGCGACCTGGTTGTAGTCAAGCGCTTGCCCCGCGGAGGCCACGCTCGCGCCGGCGACGCCGTGAATTTCTGTCCGCATCCATCGCAAGCCGTAATGAGACCGATTGAGCACCGACAGCGTCAGATCTGGAGCCGAGCCCGGCGTCAGGTCCCAGCGCGGTACCGCGGCGTCGGCCCAGAGCCCGGCGGCCAGCTCAATCGCCCGAACCACTTCTCGGCGCTTGACGGCGGCCCAGGGATCGTCAAGAGACTTCATCGCTTCGTGAGCATCGATCAGCAGAGGCAACATGGTCTCGGGCCGCTTCGCGGCGTACTGCTCGCGCGCTTGGGCGAGAAGACGGCCCGCCTCCGTGCCGCCGCTAACACGGCTCCAGGTGAGATCAACGCCCTCGAAAAGGTCTTTGCTGGCGCGGTCACCCGCGATGTAGCCAAAATAGGACGGAGCGTCGCCCTTGCGCTGCCCGCTTCCCATGCCTTGCGAGCGATGCCGGCTGCGGGCGCGGCCGCCGAGTTCGGCGTAAGAGCTTCCCAGCAAGGGGTCGAACTCTCCCGTGTTGATGCGCAGACGGTCGGTGCGCCGCGCCTCTGCCTGCTCGTGCCGGCGCGTGAACAGCGGCGGACTCCAGTAGAGCCGCTTCGCCTTCCAGGGCCGCAAGCCTTGGCGAATCTGTTCCGGGTAGCGCGACGGGGCCGCGGCGGCGGCGTAGGCTTCCGGCACGAGCTGGCCGATGGCCGTGTGATGGCCGTGACCGCTGCTGGCGTCTGGCGAGAATCGCGAGACAATCACGTCGGGACGAAAGCGCCGGATCACCCGCACCAGATCGCCGAGCACGCCCTGGCGGCCCCAGCGCGCCAGAGCTTCCTCTGGAGATTTCGAATACCCGAAGTCGATCGCGCGGGTGAAGTACTGTTCGCCGCCGTCAAGCCGTCGCGCCGCCAGCAGTTCCTGCGTCCGGATCACGCCCAGGTACTCGGACTGCTCGGGACCGATCAGGTTCTGTCCGCCTTCGCCCCGCGTCGCCGAGAGGTAGGCCGTGCGCAGCTTCCGGCCGCGGGCAAAGTAGGCCACCATCGTTTCGCGCTCATCATCGGGATGCGCGCCGATAAACAGCAAACTGCCCAAAGTATTGAGCCGGTCGAGAGTGTAGCTAAGTTCAGCCGAACCCGAGACCGGCCCCCCCTGGGCTCGCAGCCGGTCTCCAGCTTTGGGCAATAACCCGCCCAGCGCGGCCAGCGCGGTTAGCACCATGGCGAGCCGCCAAATACGATTCGTCTTTGTCATTGGAAGTTTCAACGCGGGATGCAATCGGCGCGAGCGGCGCACCATCACCAGCCCACACACACGCCCGCCCAAATGCAAGCCAGCATTGTAGCTTTTCCCTTTCGCGGATGGGAGAATAACGAATTCCGTCATCGCCTCAGTCCCACGCCGCCCAACTCGCCATGCCGACACTCATCTCCGCGCCGACCAGAATCACCTCCGCCGGCAATAAGCCGAAATTGATCGACGAATACGCCGGCCGCGTCAATACGGGCTCCGATCAGGCGAGCGTCGCGCACATGCGCAGCCCCGGCGGCTGGGTCGAACCGGGCCAGCAGCCCGACTTTGACGAGATCACGGTCGTGCTGCTGGGCAGTCTGCGCGTCGAACACCGCGGCGGTGCGCTCGACGTCGAAGCCGGCCAGGCCGTCATCACCAAGAAAGGAGAGTGGGTTCGCTACAGCACCCCGCATGCCGAAGGCGCCGAATACATCGCCGTCTGCTTGCCCGCATTCTCGCCCGAGACGGTGCATCGGGATTCGGAGTGAATGCTGTGGAATCCCGCATCTCTGTGTCTTTGAGTCCAAGCACGCCCCACGTTTCTTAGCCCCCGGCTCATCCCCAACCCGAGAAAGCCCGCAACTTGCCAATGAGACTGCTTAGCTGGAATGTCAACGGAATCCGCGCTGTCACCAAGAAGGGGTTTCTCTCCTGGCTTGAGGCCGAAAAACCCGACGTGCTCTGCCTGCAAGAGACCAAAGCGCATCCAGGGCAGCTCCAGCCTGAACTCGTCCAGCCCGACGGCTACCGCGCCATCTACGCGGCGGCCAAGCGCAAGGGCTATAGCGGCGTTTCGACCTGGGTGCGCAAGGGGCGCGGGAAGAAGATCCCGAAATTGATCGCCGAACCGCTCACCGGCATCGGCATCGAGCGCTTCGATGATGAGGGACGCATCGTCATTACCGAGTTCGCCGAATTCGTGCTGCTGAACTGCTATTTCCCCAACAGCCAGCGGGAGCTGGGCCGACTCGACTACAAGCTCGAGTTCTACGACGCCATCCTGGCCTACTCCAATCAACTGCGGCGGCGGGGCAAGAGCGTCATCATCTGCGGCGACTACAACACCGCGCACACCGAAGACGACCTGGCGCGGCCCAAGGGAAACGTCAACAATTCCGGCTTCCTGCCCATCGAGCGCTCTTATGTCGATCGCTTCGTCGCCGCCGGCTACGTCGACACCTTCCGGCTCTTTCACCAGGGCGCGGGTCACTACACCTGGTGGAGTTACATGTTCAACGCCCGCGCCTCGAACGTAGGCTGGCGGATCGACTATTTTTTCGTCAGCGACGATCTTACCGAACACGTCACCGCCGCCTCGATCCTGCCCGATGTGACCGGCTCGGACCACTGCCCGGTCGTTGTGGATATCAGCACCTGAATTCGCACTCCTTTCTCGTATCCCGCCTCTTCCTGCTAGAATCGTCCCCATCCGCATGGACCGGGAAGGGTAATCACGAAGGCGGAGGGGGCTAAAGATGTCGAGCACGCGTCGCGAGTTTATCGGTTCCTTGGCGGTATCCGGCGCCAGCGCGATGCCCGCCGCCCAGCGGCCTTCCGCGGGTGGCCAGCGCGACCGGCGCAAACCCAACGTACTTTTCGCTTTCAGCGATCAGCACCGCGCCTGCTCGATGCCCGGCGAGCCCTATAACGATGCCGAGGCGCCGAATCTCGTGCGCCTGGCCTCTCAAGGCCTTACCGTTCGCAACTGCATTTCCAACTACCCGGTCTGCTCGCCCTATCGCGGCATGCTGCTCAGCGGGCGTTGGCCCTGCCAATCTGGAATCATCGATAACGCCCTGCCGCTGAAGACATCGGAGTTCTCGCTCGGCGAGGCGTTCCGCCGTCAGGGATACCGGACCGGGTATGTCGGCAAGTGGCATCTCGACGCGCGGGGAAGCGAAGGCCGCGGCTTCCGTCCCGAAGGCGAAGCCCGGCACGGATTCGATGAGTGGGAGGCGTGGTACAACACCAACCCCCATTTCGACCGCTCCTACAAATTTGACCGCATGACCAGGCAGCGGCTTCAGCCCAAGGGCTATAACGCCACGCTGATGACCGACGACGCGCTGCGCTTCATGCGCCGCCACCGGGCCGAACCCTGGATGCTGGTGCTGTCTTGGAATCCGCCGCACTCGCCGTTCCGTGACGCGCCGCCGGACCTAATGGCGAAATACGACGCGGCGGATTTGCAGCTCCGCCCCAACGCTTCCGAGACCGTGGCACGTCCCGTTGTAGGACGGCGCGGCTTCGATGTGAGAAAGAATCTGGCGGGCTATAACGCCCACATCGAAGCGATCGACCGCGAGATGGGGCGCATTCTCCGGATGCTCGATGAAACCGGACAAGCCGACAATACGATCGTCGTCTACACATCGGATCACGGCGAAATGATGGGCTCGCACAACCGCACCGGCAAGCGCCTGCCGCATGAAGAATCCTGCCGCGTGCCGTTCATTGTTCGCTATCCGGGCGTGACGCCGGCCGACGAGGCGAGCGATGAGATTCTATCGACGATCGATCTCTATCCCACGCTCTGCGGACTGGCCGGGTTCGGGCCACCGCCGGAGTGCCGCGGGCTGGATCTCTCCGCCGGATTGCGCGGCGGGGACCACCAAGGCCCCGAGCACGCCTTTCTGATGCATATTGAGAAACAGCATGCCACCGGAGCCCGCAATCATCCGGCGCCGATCTTCCGCGGCCTGCGGACGAAGCGCTACACCTACGCCGTGGGCGAAACCGGCGGCTGGTGTCTCTACGACGACCAAGAAGACCCCTATCAGCGGCGCAACCTAGTCGCCGACCCGAAGCATCGCAAATTAATGAGTGATTTCGACGGCGAGATCATCGACGATCTGCGCAAAGCCGGGGACCCGTTTCCGTTCCGGCCGCTTGCCAGCTGACCAACGGCCAGCCGGCAGCCACAGCTCTTGCCCGTGAATCCCTAGCTGTCGTCTCATTCGGATATGGCGAGCCGCTCACGAAAATGAGAGAATTCTCATAGCATCAACAAAGCGTTCCAGGCGCAGACGGGCAAGCAAGGGAGAACACCATGGCGAAACCAGGGCAACCATTCACGCGCAGAGAGCTGGGAAAGAAAGCAGCGCTGGCCGGCGCGGCCGTAGCCGCGGCGTCGGGCAGCGCGCGAGCGGCCGGGCAAGTGCCGCGCCACGCGCTGGGGAAAACCGGAATCGAGGTCGGAATGCTCGGCATCGGAAGTTCGCCGCTGGGCAAGCCGGAAGTATCCCAGCAAGAAGTGGATCGCGTGATCGCGGCGGCGATCGACGAAGGAGTCAACTATCTCGACACCGCGCCGATCTACGAAATGGCCGAACGCCGTTTGGGCAGAGCGCTCAAGGGCAGGCGCGGCCACTTCGTTCTGGTGGGCAAGGTCGAAGCCACCTCGAAACAGGACGCCACCTGGCAGCTTGAAGAAAGCCTGCTCAAGCTCAAGACCGACTATCTCGATGTCGTTCACCTGCACAATGTCGGCCGAACCGACCGTTTCCCGAGCCTGGACGTATTGACCGGCGACAGCGGCGCGCTAGAAGCTCTTCGGGTAGCGAAGCAGAAAGGCCTCATCCGCCATATCGGTCTGACCTGCCACTTGCGTCCGAAGCGGGCGCTTCCTCTGATCGAGACCGGCGAGATCGAACTAGTCATGTGCGCCGCCAACTTCGTCGACCGCCACACCTACAATTTCGAGGGAACCGTCTTCGCCGCGGCGGCCAAGCGCGGGATGGGTGTCGTGGCGATGAAGATCCTCGGCGGCGTGCAGGGCGACGGCTCGCCGCTTTCCGCGCCGGAATACTACGACCAGGCCGTGCGTTACGCGCTCGGCATTCCTGGACTCTCTGTCGCCATCATGGGCGTCAAGAGCGTGGCGGAACTGCGCCAGGCCGCCGCGGCTTTCCGCGCCTACAAGCCGCTCACCGGGCCCGAGATCACCCAGCTCGATGCCACCGGCAAGCAACTCGCCAGCGAGTGGGGCGAGCTGCGCGGTCCGGTCGCCTGGGAAGCGTAACGGAACCGGCTTCTGCCACGGGCTGCAAGCTCGCTTCGTGATATCATGCTCGCTTGCGGCTCACCCGGCCCAATGTCGTTCTGGCCATCGTTTTCACGGCCTGGGCCGCCTTCGCCTGGCCCGCCCTGCGCAGTCAGGCCGCGAAAACACTCTCCACTTGGGATCGTCTTGCTCCCATTTCCGGGCAGGAGCGTGCGTTGGCGGTCGACCCAGTGGCGATTCAGGTCGCCCGCGACGTCGCGGCCGGCGTTCCCGAAACGGGATGCGTCACCGTGCTCGCCTACGCTGGCGAGGATGCCCGGGCCTACTATCAGGGCCGGCTCGCCTACCTGCTCTATCCTCGCCGGGTGAGGCTGGCGGTGAACTCCCGAGCCGGGGACGGGAACGGGGATGGGGATTGCGAATTCCTGAGCGTCTTCCGCGACACGGCGGCCAATCTGCGGCAATCCCCGTTCGCCAGCCGGTGGGATCAGGCCAAGCTTGACCAGCGGCTGGACGGTTTGCCGCTCGTTTACCAGGGCGAGAGGGTGGCGGTCTATCGCGTTTCCCCGGTCCAAGGGCCATGATCTTCCTGGCTCTGTTGCTGACCTGTCTGATCGGATGGCGTCTGCTGCCTCGGCGATGGGAACTCGGCCTGCCGGCGCTGCTGAGCCTGTCGTTCGGTCTGGGCTCGGCGGCGATATCGGTGGAGATGTTTCTGCTGGATCTGGCAGGCGCGGGCTGGAGTCGCCTGGTCGTTCTCGGACCGTGGACAGCATTCCTAGGCTGGTCGTTCTGGCGATTCGGCCCGCGACTCCCCCGGCTGGCGTGGCCCGCTGAACTGAACCTCGCCAAAGCCGCGGCCTGTCTGCTGATCGCCGCCCCGGCCGCGGTCTGGCTGCCCTACGAGCGTCTGATGCCGCTGACCGGCTGGGATGCCTGGGCAATCTGGCTGCTCAAGGCCAAGGCGTTCTATCTCGACGGCGGCATCGGCCCGCTGCTCGACCGCGGCGGTGAGTTCGTCTCGCAGCCCGGTTACCCGCTGCTCGTGCCGCTGTACACAACCTTCCTCTACGTGCTCAACGGGGGAGTAGCCGATCAAGCGGCAAAAGTATTCTCCCCCTGTTTCTATCTGGCGACGCTGGGCGTGTTTCATCATTTTGCTCGCCGGCGGCTTGACGCTTCGCGGGCGCTCGTTCTTACCGCCATGCTGGCGTCAGTGCCGATGCTGGGCCATGCGGCGTTTGAATTCGCCGGATACGCGGACGTGACGCTGGCCTTCTATTTTCTTGCAGCCGCTGGGTTTCTCGAGCAGTGGTTTCGCGAAAACGAAGCCAGCCTGCTCGGCGCCGCTTCCATCGCCGCCACCGCCGCCGCTTGGACGAAGAACGAAGGGCAGTTCTTCCTGCTTGCGATCCTCCTATTGGCGGCCTGGAAGCTGGCCCGCGGCCGCGCTGGAGCACGGGACTGGCTGTGGCTATCCGCGCCCCCCGCCGCCGTGCTGCTGCCCTGGTGGCTCGTTCGCCAGGCGCATGGAGTGGAAGCGGCGGGCTTCATTCCGGGAATCGATTTTAACGCCGCGCTGTTCGCGACGGCGTTGCGCCATTTGCTCTCTCTGGCCACCGACCCCTGGGCGTTCAGTCTAACGTTCTATCTTTTCGCCGGCGGCGTCATCGGGGCGCTGATCCTGGGATGCCGAAAACCCTCTCGCATTCTTCACCTTCTGGTGGCATGGCAATTCCTGGGGGCTCTGCTCGCCTACGCCACCGGACGCAACGAGATCCAGTGGTGGCTGGGAACCTCCGCCGGCCGCATTCTGGCCCAGATCACGCCGCTGGCTCTGCTCTCGGCGGCGGTGGTGTTCTCGGAATGGGGCGAGAGATACGGCCAGGAGCAGGCGCCCGCCGCCCCAGAGGCAACCGCCAAAGCCCCGTCCCGAACCAAGCGCCGTTCCCGGCGCACTACCAACCGGGCCTAGGAGTCAACGGATGCTGGTGGGAGAATCTCAGCGGGTTGACCGTCCGGCACTGCCGGTCTAGAGTAAAAGACGAGAAGAGGGAAGCACTCCGGAAACCGATTGCACAATCACGCGCATCATCACGCCACGGCAAGAAAGCTGCAGCTTTCCTTGTGGGTCACGATCGTCTTCATCGTGATCGAATTCGCGGCGGGCATCAGGGCGCAGAGTCTGGCTCTGCTCTCCGACGCCGGACACAACTTCACCGACGCACTCGCTCTGGGCCTGGCCTGGTTCGCCCTCTACCTGCAGTCCAAGCCGCCCAGCGACACCAAGACATTTGGCTATCACCGGGCGGGCGTGCTTTCGGCCTTCGTCAATGCGATGACTTTGGTCGGGCTGGCGCTGCTGATCTTTTACGAAAGTTATGAACGGTTCCAGAGCCCCCGCGTGGTTCAGCAAGACGTGATGATCGTCATCGCCGCCGCGGGTTTGGTAGTGAATTTGATTGTCATGTGGGCGCTGCACGCCGACAGCCGCGACGATATCAATATCCGCGGCGCCTTCATGCACATGCTCGGCGATGCGCTCTCTTCGGTGGGCATCATCATTGGCGGTTTCGCCATCGCGATGACCGGACTGCTATGGATCGACCCTCTGCTGTCGGTCCTCATCGCCGTGCTGATTCTCTGGAGCGGCTGGGGCATCATCCGCGAGTCGATGGATATCCTGCTGGAGGCCCTGCCTCGCGGCATGAAGCACAACGAAGTGTGCGAAGCCTTGCGCGGGATCGAAGGCGTAGTCGACGTTCACGACCTGCACATTTGGAGCCTGTCGTCGAGTTCCCATGCTCTGGCATGCCACGCTGTGATCGCCGACATCCCGCCGTCGGTCAGCGATGGGATTTTGCGCGAGATCAACTCCGTGCTGGTCGCGCGGTTCAATATTCGGCATAGCACCGTCCAGTTCGAGCACAACGAGTGCGAGCACGCCGAAAGCATCTGCTCGAACCATGACGTCATGGCCGGACAACATCGCGGCTGAGACCGCCAGAGGGATCCCCCGGACCGGTCCCGCTGGAAACTCGGTTACAGAATACAAGTGAAGATCGCACCCGCCCTCGTCGCGCCTCGCTTTGGGCCCCGCGACGCTCGCAACGCGCCCGGCCCGACTTCTACCACGGGCTGCTAAGAGCGGAAGCGATAGGTGATCCGCCCGCGCGTCAGATCATAGGGAGAAAGTTCCACCGTTACGCGGTCGCCGGTCAGGATGCGGATGCGATGCTTGCGCAGCTTCCCGGCGATCTGCGCTAGCACGATGTGTTTGTCGTCGAGCCGCACTTCGAAGGTGCCACCTGGATGCTTTTCCACGATGATCCCCTGGACTTCAATTCCTTCTTCTTTGACCATTCCCCTCCTTGAGTCTTATCTATTGTAGTCTGAATGTCATCTCGATAGCGATGCGGCCATGTTCTGCCACCCCCGAATCCGAGACGAAGAGAGACCGCGGCTGGCGCAAGCATCCTGCTCTGACCGGCGTAGTACAATCAACCCATTCCAGCGAACGATATCATTCATCCCCCAAAGGGTTTTGGAGTCATCCTCTCATGAGTACTATATCCCTGCTCTTGTTCCTGTGCTTGCTGGCAGTGCCCGGCGGTAAGGCGCAGTTGCCTGCCTCAAGCGAGGGCCCGATTTCGATGGGGCACCATCACCTCAACGTCAGCGATGTCGCCGAGCAGCGGCGATTCTGGGTGGATGTCATGGGCGCCGAAGCCGGCCGGCTTGGCTCCACGATCTATATTCGGCTTCCCAACGCCTTCATTTTTCTTCGCCAACGGGAGTCTTCCGGCGGCTCCAAAGGCAGCAGTGTGAATCACATCGGGATCCAGTTTCCCGACGTGCCAGCCATGGTGGCCAAAGTCAGAGCCGCCGGAATTCCAGTGGTGACGCGGGCCGAGATCAGCCGGAATCGCGCAAAGGGAGATATTTTCTTCAGCCCTTCGCAAAAACGCTATTTCGCCTTCATCATGGCGCCGGACAATCTAAAGATCGAGATGTTCGAAAACCGGGCGCTCAAAACGCCCCTGGCGAATCACCACATTCATTTCGCCAGCCACCAGGTTCCCGAGATGCTGGCCTGGTACGTGAAGATGTTCCATGCGGTTCCCAAGCGCCGGGGACCGTTTGAAGCCGCCGACTTGCCCGGAGTGAATCTTACCTACTCCCCGGCTCCGTCCGCGCCAGTGGGAACCAAAGGCCGCGTGCTCGATCATATCGGCTTCGAGGTGAAGGGGCTGGAGGCGTTCTGCCAAAAACTGGAAGCCCAAGGCGTGAAGTTCGACCGGCCCTACCAGGAGATTCCCAAGCTGGGACTCAAGCGCTTTCTTGACCGATCCGTGGGGCACCTATATCGAGCTGACCGAGGGCCTCGATAAGCTGTAGCCCAGTGCTGCGATTCCGGCGCTGCCATTCTGTTGCTACAATTCTTACGCCATGGCGGACACGGAAACGGAACCCTTCACCCGGCGCGGGTTTCTCGCTGCCTCGGCGGCCGGCGCTCTTCAAGCCGCTCCGGGTGACGGCAAGATTCGCACCGCCATCTACGGAATCGGGCACGCCCATGCGCGCGGCAAGGTCCAGACCATCCGCGAGATGGAGTCTTACGATCTGGTTGGGATCTGTGAGCCAGACACGAGCGTACCGCGGGACCATGACGTCTATCGCGGCATCAGATGGCTATCGGAAGCGCAAATTCTCGAAGACCCCTCGATCGAGCTGATCGTGGTTGAATCCGCCGTCCAGCACAATCTTGACTATGCCGGCCGCGCGGTGGCCGCCAATAAGTGGGTCCATCTCGATAAACCGCCTGGCATCGATCTCGGCGGCTTGCGGAAACTTTTCGCCGAAGCCGAACAACGCGGCAAGATCGTCCAGATGGGCTACCAGTGGCGATATCATCCAGCCATCGCGGCCACCATCGAGGCAGCGCGCGAGGACTGGCTGGGCGACATCTACATGGTCCGGGCAACGATCAACAAGCCGATTTCTCCTGCGACGCGGAAGGAGCTGGCGGCGTTCCCCGGCGGCATGATGTTCGAACTCGGCTGTCACATGATCGACCGCATCGTAGGCCTTCTCGGCAAGCCGATGACCATTACCAGTTGGATGCGCCATGACGCCCCCATTGACGACGCCCTTGAGGACAACACCCTCGCCGTCTTCGAATTTGAACATGCCATGGCCGAAGTCTACATCGCCGCTCAGCAACCCCATGGCGGCGACTACCGCACCTTCGAGATTCTCGGCACGAGGGGTACGGCGACGGCCCGTCCGTTTTCACCGCATCGTTTGCAGGTCGATCTCCAGCAGCCTGCCGGGCCTTACAAGGCGGGCCTCCAGACGATCGAAATGGCCGCGCCGCCGGGGCCTCCCTTTGCCGGCGATTTCGCCGAGCTGGCGCGAGTGATCCGCCACGGAGAGGAGCCATCCCACTCGGCCGGGCATGATTTGACGACCCATGAAGTTCTGTTGAAAGTCTGCCGGGTGATCTAACGCGCTCGGCGAGCCCGGCGAGTCCGGCGCAGGCCATGCTTGATACCAGCAGCGGCAACCAGCACTGACGGCACGGAAAGGAGCAGCACAATGAATCGGCGAATCTTCTTGATGGCAAGCAGTGTCTCGGCGATGGCCGCCAGCCCGGCCGAACGTATCGTCGCGGGCCTGATCGGCAGCGGAGGCCGCGGCCGCACCGTCATGGGGCGCTTCCAGCGGCATGACGATATCGAAATCGCCGGCGTATGCGATGTCTATGAACCAAATCTCGAAAAGGGCCTCTCCGCCGCCGGCGCGGGAGCGAAGGCCTATCGCAACTACAAGCAGTTGCTCGCGAACAAAGATATCAACGTCGTCATCATCGCCTCTCCCGAGCACTGGCATCACCGCATGCTGCTCGACGCCATCGCGGCCGGCAAGGATGTCTATATCGAAAAGCCCCTCTGCCACACGCCCGAAGAAGGGGCCGAGATGGTGCGGGCGGTTAAGAACTCGGATCGCATCGTTCAGGTCGGCATGCAGCGCCGCAGCTACGGACTCTATCACCAGGCCCGTGACATTCGGCGGGACGGGAAATTAGGCACGGTCCGCATGGTGCGCACCTACTGGCTCAACAACGGCCTGACGCCCCGCAACCGGCGGCTCGAAGGCCCGCTCGATTGGGAGCAATGGCAGGGCCCCGCGAAAAAACGCGTATCCAAAGACCCGCTGATCTTTTTCAACTGGCGTCACTTCAGCGACTACGCCGGCGGCATCGTCATCGACCAGGGTGCTCACATCTTCGACTCGATTCACATGATCATGGGTGCCGGCTACCCGGTCGCGGTCAATGCTTCGGCTTGCAAGGGACACGTAGCGGGTTTCGACCGGCCCGAATCGGTCGTAGTCGTCGCCGAATATCCTGAGGACTTCTTGGCCGTGTTCACGATCAACTACGCGGCCATGCGCTACCCCGGCAAGGAGGACCAGTTGAACGCCTACGACGGTGACCTGGCTCGTATGGATATTGGCCGCGAGTTTCTCCGCCTCTACCCCAAGGACTCACCCGGCACCGCCGTGATCGACGAAGTCCAGCCGGGAGGCTTCAGCCAGGCCACGACCGATCATGTGAACAACTTCATTGAGTCGGTTCGCTTGCGACAAACGCCGGCCGCTCCGATCGACGTGGGGTTCCAGGCCGCGCTTGTTCTTCAGCTCGCCAACCTGTCGATCGAGCGCGGCCGTCGCGTGGTTTGGAATCGCGGGAAGATGATCGCCGAGGTTTGAGAGCCAAGCCGGGCCTCCGTCGCCGCGTCGAACGGGGCGGGCTCGGGTCACGGCGCGGACCGATCCATCCCGGCAGCCGTCCGCGCCCAGACCACCCTGCAACCCGCCCCGGCCCCATGGCTGGCCGGCGTTCCGGCCACCGGCGGAACCGGGTCTACAATGAGGACGTGCTGCGGACCGTCGAGCGAACGATCGCCAGATACGGCATGTTCCGGCCCGGGGAGCGTGTCGCGGTAGCCGTCTCCGGCGGCCCGGACTCGGTCGCTTTACTGTATGCGCTCCGGCAGCTGGCTCCGGCGCTCGAAATCAGCCTAAGCATGGCGCACGTGAATCACCAGCTTCGGGGAGCCGAATCCGCCGAGGACGAGCGTTTTGTGGCCGAGCTGGCGGCCCGGCTGGGCCTGAGGCTTCACCAGACCAGCGTGGACACCGCCGCCGAAGCCCGCCGTCGGCGAGAGAACCTCGAGCAGGTAGGACGGAAGACGCGATATCAGTGGTTTACCCAATTGCGAGAAAACGGCTTTACCGACAAGATTGCAGTGGGTCATACCCGCTCAGACCAAGCCGCGACCGTTCTTTTTAGGCTCTTGCGAGGTTCAGGAAATAGCGGACTCGCTGGGATTCGGCCGGTGCTGAAATCTGGCGTCGTCAGGCCGCTGATCGGCGTCGGCCGGGAAGAGGTGCTGCGATATCTTCGTTCCGGCGGACAACCATGGCGCGAGGACTCTAGCAACCAGAACACCGAGTTCGACCGCAACCGGATCCGAGTCAAGCTCATGCCGCTGCTGGAAAAAGAGTGGAATCCGAACATCGAGGCCACACTGGCTAGAATGGCCGATTGCGCCTTGGCGGAGGAGGAGTACTGGGAATCGGCGATCGAGCCGTTGCGGGAGCGGCGCATCGAGCAGGGCCCGGACGGAGTTTATCTTCGGGCCAGCGAGTGGAAAGATCTGGACGTGGCGAGTCAGCGCCGGCTGTTGCGGTCGGCGGTTGGCGAGGCCCGAGGTAACCTGCTGGGCATTGATTTCGCCCATCTGGAAGCGCTGCGAGAGTTGGTGTGTTCCGGCAGGCGCAGCGGCACGGCCGCTCTGCCAGGTCTCCAGGCCGTGCGGTCGTTTGATCGGGTCCGGTTGGAAAGGCCCGATGCGGTGCATCAGCGAGTGAAAGCTGAATACTGCTTCGATGTGGCGCCCCCTGGAGAGGTGCCCGTTCCTGGAAGCGGGACCGTCTTGGTGTTGAAACTGCTCCGGCGGGCCGATCTGAAGTATGAGTATAATGGAGAGTTAGGTACAGTTCTTGACTGGCGGGCCATCGGAACGCCTTTGCGGCTGCGCAATTGGCGGCCGGGCGACCGCTACTGCCCCTCGGGACGCACTGGAACGAAGAAGCTTAAGAAGTTGTTCCAGGAATCGGAAACCGAGGTCTGGAGGCGGGCGGGCTGGCCGGTGGTCACGGCTTCGCTCGGGGGTGCGGAGCGCGAAACGATCGTCTGGACACGCAAGTTTGGTCCCGCGAAAGGTTTTCAGGCACGCGAAGACAGCGATCCCGTTCTCCACATTTCGGAGGTAGAACGTTTTTGAGAACGATTTGCCCGTTACAGGCGTCTATAGTTCTAGCAGCCGGCGAAGCGATGGGAGTCGGGAGGAATCGGTAACGTGAATTCGACAGTCAAGACCGCGATATTCTGGGTCATCATGTTATGTTCGGCGATTTTCCTTTGGAAAGTCGTTCAGACCGATGGCGCCGTTCGCGAAAGGCAAGTCAGCTACTCGGAATTCCGGCAGGACGTCAAGAACGGCAAGGTCGACAAGGTCACCATCTCCGACCACAATCATGTAACGGCTGAACTCATCGGCGGCGACAAGATCAAGACCACCATACCGTCGGACTATCCCGGGATCATCGAACTTCTTGAAGACAGCGGAGCCACGATCGAGGTCGAGGACAGCAGCACGCCTACTTGGTTCGCCGTGCTGATCAACATGTCGCCGTTCATTCTGCTGTTTGGTTTCTGGATCTTCATGATGCGCCAGATGCAGGCTGGCGGAAACAAAGCGCTGAGCTTCGGTAAGAGCCGGGCGCGATTGCTGACAAGCCAGCAGAAGAAAATTACCTTCAAGGACGTGGCGGGCGTCGAAGAGGCCAAGGAGGAACTCCAAGAGATTATCGAGTTTCTCCGTGAACCGCAGAAATTTCAACGGCTGGGCGGCAGGATTCCGAAAGGCGTTCTGCTGGTCGGCCCTCCCGGGACGGGTAAGACCCTGCTGGCTCGGGCGATCGCCGGCGAGGCGAGCGTACCGTTCTTCTCGATTTCAGGATCCGACTTCGTGGAGATGTTTGTCGGCGTCGGCGCGAGCCGGGTCCGCGACCTCTTCGAGCAGGGAAAGAAAAACGCTCCCTGCATCGTCTTCGTGGATGAAATCGACGCGGTCGGCCGCCACCGCGGCGCGGGTTTGGGCGGAGGCCATGACGAGCGCGAGCAGACGCTGAATCAGTTGCTGATCGAAATGGACGGCTTCGATTCCAATGAAGGCGTCATCTTGATCGCGGCGACCAACCGTCCCGATGTTCTCGACCCGGCGCTGTTGCGGCCGGGCCGCTTTGACCGGCGGGTGATAGTGAACCACCCCGATGTGAAGGGACGCGAGGGCATCCTGCGGGTGCATACGCGCAAGGTGCCGCTGGCCAAGGATGTGGAACTGACGGTTGTGGCTCGGGGAACACCCGGGCTTACCGGCGCGGACCTGGCCAATCTGGTGAACGAGGCCGCCCTGTTCGCGGCTCGTCAAGACCGCAAAGTCGTCACGATGGCCGATTTCGAGCTCTCGAAAGACAAAGTGCTGATGGGCACCGAGCGGCGCTCCCTGATACTTACCGACGAAGAAAAGCGCACCACCGCCTATCACGAAGCCGGACACGCTCTGGTGGCCGCCCTCGCCAGCAACGCCGATCCGGTGCACAAGGTCACTATCATCCCGCGCGGCAGCGCGCTCGGCGTGACCATGCAGCTGCCGCTGGTCGACAAGCACACCTATAAGAAGGAATTTCTCAAGGACCGGCTGATGATTCTAATGGGCGGCCGGATCGCCGAGGAGTTGTTCCTTGACTTCATGACCACTGGCTCGGGAAACGACATCGAACAAGCCACCAGCATGGCGCGGAAAATGGTCTGCGAATGGGGCATGAGTGGGATGGGGCCGCTCACCTTCGGTAAGAAAGAGGAGCAGATTTTCCTAGGACGCGAAATCTCCCAGCACCGCGACTACAGCGAAGCGACAGCCATCCAGATCGACGCCGAAGTCAGTAGTCTGGTGAAAGGCGCCTACGACCAAGCCAAGAAGTGTATTACCGATAATTCCGACGCCCTGGTGCGTATCGCCGAGGCTCTCCTCGAGCGCGAAGTACTCACCGGTGATGAAGTGCAAACTTTGATCGCCGGCGGAGAACTCGCCGAGATACCCCCGTCGCTGAGCCCGGATGACGAAGAGCAAGGCGAGCAGGAAGTATTGAGGCCGGAACCGCCCAACCGGGTGCCTGGCCTCTCCGAAGGCGACGCGCCGTCACCGGCGTAGGACCCGCCCCGCAGTCGCCTCAGAGCCCCCCCGAAACGAGTCCATGACCTGCCCTTGTCGGCGACGGCAAGGCGCCCGACTCGGTGCAGCGGACCCAGCGCGAGGTCGCCGTGCCGTCCCGCGACCGTGACGGAGCCGTGCCGCCGCGGGGCCGATTCGCTCGCCGCCGGGTGAACTACGGCAACGCAAAACTAAACAGTGCGCGTCCCGAGGCCACCGCGATGTGCTGCCGTCGCTCGTCGCTATAGGAAATCGGATTGCCCCGAACCTGTGCTCCGGTCTCGAAACGCCACAGAGGTTTCCCGCTCGCCACGTCGAGGGCGAAGAACGACCCCTCATTGGTCCCGCTGAACACCAGCCCTCCGGCGGTCGAGAGCACGCCAGCCCAGGGCGGAGTCTGGAGTTTGAACTCCCACCGGAGCTTGCCGGTCGGCGCATCGAGCGCCCGGATCGCCCCCCATGCCTCGCCGCCCGGAATGCCCTTCTCCCCGCCTCCCATGAAGGGTTTGCCGGGACTGTATTCGGCTTCCAGCTTGTAGTAAATCGAACCGACTTCCCTCACCGCCACGTAAAACAAGTCCTTGCCTGGATCATATGACGGACTGAACCAAACCGTCGCACCGTTGAGACTGGGATACACCAGCGTGCCTCCCGGCGACGGGAACTTTCCGGGGATACGTATCGGCCGCCCGTTGTCGTCGAGTCCACTGCTCCAGGTCTGCTTGGCATACTGAGTGCCCACAAGAAATTTTCCCGTCTCGCGATCGAGCACATAGTAATAGGCATTACGATTGGCCACGGCCACCAGCTTTCGCTTCTTGCCATAGACCGTTCCCTCGAACAGCACCGGCACATGGGTCGAGTCCCAGTCATGCACATCGTGCGGGGTGAACTGGAAGTACCACCGCATCTTGCCTGTGTCGGCGTCGATGGCGAGCAACGAATCCGAGTAGAGGTTGTCGCCCGCGCGTGCATCCCCGTTCCAGTCCGGACCTGGGTTTCCCGTGCCCCAATAGATGAGGTTCAAATCCGGATCGTAGGAGCCCGTCACCCAGGTTGGCGCCCCGCCGGTTTTCCAGCTATCGCCCGCCCAGGTCTCGTTGCCCGGCTCACCCGCCGCCGGGATCGTGTACAACCGCCACAGCCGCTTGCCCGTGACAGCGTCATAGGCGTCGAGGAAACCCCGAATGCCCATCTCGCCGCCCGCGATGCCAACAATAACCTTGCCGTCAATGGCGAGCGGCGCCGCCGTGACCGAATATCCCATCTGGTAGTCTTCGATCTTCGATTTCCAGCGAACATGGCCCGTTTTGGCGTCGAGCGCGATCAGTTGCGCGTCCAGCGTTCCGAAATAAACCGTGTCTTCGAGGATCGCCACGCCGCGATTGCGCCGGCCGCAGCACAACCGGAGGTCCGGCGGCAGGTAATGTTCGTATTTCCAAAACGGCCGCCCGGTTCGCGTGTCGAGCGCGGTCACCCGGTTCGGCGATTCGGAAACGTACATCACTCCGTCGGCGACGATCGGCGAAGCGTCGATCGGCTCGGGGCTGGTGACCTGGTAGACCCAGTTCACTTTGAGCTGTCCGACGTTTTTTGCGCTAATCTGATCGAGCGGCGAATGCCGGTGACCGAGGAAATTGCCCGAATAGGTCAGCCAGTTGCGTGGCTCCTTGTCCGCGTCCCGAATCCGCTCATAGCCGACTTGGGCGCTCAGAGGAACGCCCGCCGACAACAAGACCGCCAAGACCGTCCGGCGGAGGAACTTCACAGATCCCCCTTCAGCGTCACAAGATACGCCACAAGGTCATCGATCTCCTCGCCGCTGAGTATCGGCCGGTAGCTCGGCATGGGAGACTTCCCGGTTTCTCTGTGTAATTCCGCAATCTCGCTCTTCCAAAAAGAGTGAAGCTTGTCGGATAGATCACGAATCTGGATGGAAAACGGATCCTCGTTCAGGCGCAACCCTCGCACGTGAACGCCATCGGCTGTACGAATTCGTACAATGACGAAATGGTCCTCCATCTCGGCCGGCCGCCGGTCGAGATAGGCCCTGCCAGGAAGATCCGCCTCGGGATTAAGCAGCGCCCGCCGCAGGAAAACACTGTTGCGGCTGGCCCCGATCGCGCCGAGTTCCGGGCCGAGCCGTCCGCCTTTCGCCTGGATCGCGTGGCAGCTCGCGCAGTGGCCCTTGTGGAAATAGATCTCGCGGCCCTTCTCCGCGTCGCCGACAATGGCATCGGTCTCCTGCCTGCCTAGAGAGCGGACATGGGCCACCAGCCGCCATACATCCCGCTCGCCGAACCAATGCCCGGCGGGCATCTCCGTGCCGGGAATTCCCAGCCGAATCACCTGAAAAAGCGCACTATCGTTGGCGGCGCGCGGAAGCGCTGGCCGGGCCAGCGCGGCCCCTCTGCCGCCCGTTCCCTCTGGGCCATGGCATCCGGCGCAGTGCCCCCGGTAGAGCACTTCGCCCTCCCGCAGATCCGCCGCCGTCAGGGAAGGTTGCGGGGGCGTGGTTTGCCCCAGGAGAACGGATGAGACACCGACGAAGAGAATCAGTCGCCGCACGCGGGTACCATGCTACCACGCCGGCCACGGTGCCGCTGCCAGCATGGCGCTCGGTCTTGTAGAGCGGCGAGTCTCGGGCGCCACAAGAAAAGTCCGCCTGTCATAGCTCCAAAACCCGCCCGAAACGCTCAATCTCGGCCGGTAAATTTTTAGCTCCTATCTCTGTTTATGGTGTTGAAGGGCAATGATAATGGAATGGACCCCAAAAGCGAGACCAGTAAAGAAGGGACAATGAACCAGAGAACGGCAAGGAGGTTCAATTGTCTCGAAGACGATTCAGCAAGGAGTTCAAGCTGGCGGCCGTCAGGCGGCTCGAAGCCGGCGAGTCGGGCTCGGCTCTAGCGCGCGAGCTCGAGGTGAAACGCGAAAAGCTCTACCACTGGCTGGCCTAAGTCGAGCGCTATGGCGTCGAGGGAGCCTTTCCCGGCCCAGGACGCCGCCCCGACGGCAGCGCCCGTGTCGAGCCCAGCCGCGAGGCCGAGGCCCGCCTGGCCGAGCTGGAACCCAAAGTCGGCCGCCAGGCCATGGAGATTGATTTTTTGTCCGCAGCCTTGCGGCGTGCCGGGGATCTGCGCCGGCCCAGCATCGTCAGTGGAACCGGCGCCTCATCGACCAAGTACGCGCCGCAAGGCAGCAAGACAACAGTGCCCACAGCAACAAGCAGCACGGCGACAGGGAGCTAAGGCGAAATGAGCGCACGCGATCTGTGCCAGTTGAGCGGACTGGCTCGCTCGAGCCTCTACCGCAAGCCGAAACCCCGGCAGCGAGCACGCCCGGCAACTGCGCCAGGCGATCGTCCAGGTGGCCTTGGACCATCCGGCCTACGGCACGCGGCGGACGACCCATCAAGTGCGCCGTCAAAAGCTGAGCGTCAACCGCAAGCGCGTACAGCGGGTGATGCGCGAAGAGAATCTATTGCGCCGGAGTCGCCGGAGGGTTCCGCAAACGACCGACTCGAAACACTCGCCGCGGCGTTACGAGAACCTGACGCGCGAGTTGCGGCCCACGGGTCCGAACCAGTTGTGGGGCTCCGCTATCCGCTATGTGCAATTGAGAAACCGCTTCGTCTATGTGGCCGTGGTGTTAGACGTATTTTCGCGGCGGGTGGTGGGTTGGGCCGTGGGTTCGACTATGAAAACTGAGTTGCCGATGGCGGCGCTGGAACAGGCTCTAAGCAGCCGCCGGCCGGCGCCGGGTTGGATACACCATTCCGACCAGGGCTGGCAGTACGCTTCGGAGGCCTATGTGGCAACACTGCGCAAAGCCGGCGCGAGGATCTCGATGAGCCGCAAGGGCCGGCCGCGGGATAACGCTCATGTGGAAAGCTTTTTCAAGACTTTGAAAACGGAGGAAGTCGCATGCAACGAATATGAAAGTTTGGCCGAGGCGCAGGCCGAGATCGGCGCTTATATTGAGCGGGAATACAATCGCAGGCGATTGCATTCGTCGCTGGGGTATCGGCCGCCGGAAGAGTATGAGCGGCTGCTAGAAGAGGCGGCTGAGGCCGCCTGAGTTTTCTTAAGGCATGAGCAGATCTATCGATCCGATGGCGCAGCAGAAGGCGGGATGCGGCCTCGCTGGGCGCGCACCCCGCGCTCATCGTTTCGATGAGTCCGCGGCCGGGTATTCCTTGGCGGGATGCTCTCCAGCAGAGCCCGCCTCCGCTTCCCCGGCTGACTCGATCATGCCTCGATGCGGCTGGATACGCTATGCTTTTTCATTCAACCGCAACACGTCCCTTATTTCTTGGCCTCGCCTCAGGGGTCCACTCCAGAGCCTTCTTGCCGGCGAGAGAGAACATGCTGTCCAGCGACATGGATTTACGAGTCATCTGTGCTCCTCCCCACTCGCTTGTCCGCATTTGGAAATGGCATGGAACGGGAGCGCCCCATGCTATCAGCCTGGGCGCGCCAAGTCCAGCGCGCGGCTGGTGCGTGTCAAGAGGCAATAGAAATGTCCCCGGTAGCAGGGCGATAGAAATGTCCCCTGGTTCGTAAGAGAGTATCGTGTTCGTCGGGGCTGTGGAAATGTGGTAATCGCGTTAGCGATTTCCAAGGGGCTGTGGGAAGGGGGGGAAACCTTTCGTTGTCCTCCCTTCCTGCCTCGCTCTCTCGATAGGTTTTCCACGCTTTCCATAGCCCCGTCATTTCCACAGCCCTACGATTTTGCCGTTTTCCGTTTTCGCGACAGCAGCGGCCGCCAGGGATGATCCGCCGCCGGTTTGCGCGGCTGCCAAATCACTCGCTGCT
Source organism: Bryobacterales bacterium (assembly GCA_965238045.1). Lineage (GTDB taxonomy): Bacteria > Acidobacteriota > Terriglobia > Bryobacterales > UBA6623 > CBDEGU01. The sequence continues at coordinate 961,033 of CBDEGU010000012.1, forward strand.
TCGGTTTGGGACGGCCCTTTGGTTGCGGCCTGTCGATCTCCTCAAACCCCACCGCGCGGCCCTCGAACCGTACCCGCAACTCACCGTCCCGTCCCTGCTGCACCTTCACCCGCCCGCCCGCTCCCAGACTTTGATTCCGCTTCGGCTTCAGCTGCAAGAATCGATTCTCGCAACGCACCACCAGGTCGTTCGAGACCCTCCGCTCGGTCTCCAAACAGAACACCCACTTGAGGTCCAGACCCTTGGGCAGACGCCGGTGAAAGTCCGCTTCCCCCGCTGGCTCGCGGGCGAACTTGGCGTTGTGTTCTTTCAGATATCGCTCGTCAAGATAACGGTTCGCTGCTTCGTAATCGGCGATGCCTTCCAGCCGCATCTTCTTGATCATGCGGTCCTGATGGGTGCCGTGATGCCGCTCTACCCGGCCCTTGGCTTGTGGCGACGAGGCCGCGATAATGCGTATGCCTAGCTTCGCGCACATGCGCCCGAACTGCGTCTGAGGCTCAATGCCCTCGATCGCTTCCCGCGATGTCGGCTTGCGCTTGTAAACGTTCTTCCAGTCGCAGTACAGCGCCTTGGGAACGCCGTAGCGGCGCACCCAGGTTTCGAGCAAGTCGGCTGCCGCCCAGGTGGTCTCCTCGCTGGAGAAACTCCCCAGCGCTACGCCGGTCGCATCGTCGACAAAGTTCATCAGGCAAGCTTTCGGCCCGCGTCCTTCCAGCCACTGGTGGTGCGAGCCGCCGGCCTGGATCAGCTCGCCGAAGTGCGCCTTGCGCTGCCGCCGTTTACGGTGCGCTTTGCGCTGGCGCTGGCGGCTCCACAGCCCGGCGGCCAGCATCCAGCGGCGCAGCGTCCTCACCGATAGTTTCAGACCGTGGTCTGTCCACAAATGCTCGGCCGCCAGCGTCGGCCCGAAACGCTCGTGCGGCTCGCCCGAGTAGTGCTCGCGCACCAGCTGCAGCACTTGCTTGCGAACTGCCGCCGGCTTGGCTCGGTTCGATACCCGGCCCACGTTGCCGTGCTGGAGCGCTTGCGTGCCTCCCGCGCTGTAGCGCTTCCAGATCCGCTTGGTCTGGCGATAACTGATATCGAGCATCTGCGCCGCTTCGCTGAGCTTCAACTCGCTTTGCTTCACCCGGCCCAGCACCTGGCCCCGCCTCAATTCCTTCTCGTTCATCCATGTCCTTCCCAATCTAAGCTCCTCCTTCGGAGCCTTAGATTAGGGGACATTTCTATCGCCCTCTCATGGGGACATTATCATTGCCCTTCAACACCGCGCGGCTGGCGCGAGTGTTCTGCGCGTCTGGTCCATCCCCAGCGCACCTCCTTGACTTTGGAACGCGCGAAACGCTACCTTGACACACTTCCCGGATGCATTTTCTCGATTGGATCGTCGTCGCTGTATTTCTCGCCGTGCTCGTCTTGATCGCCGTCAAGGCGCGGCGCACGCGCACGCTCGACGACTTCACGGTGGCTTCGCGCGATATGCCGCGCGCCATCGTCTTCGCGACGCTGGCGGCGACCTACGTCGGACCGGGATTCACGCTGGGCATTGCCGGCAGCGCCGCCGAGCACGGCTACGCCTGGTATCTGATCGCGGTAATGACGCCGCTGCAAACGATCCTGATGGGCAAATGGATCGCCCCCAAGCTGCGTGAGTTCTCCACTTGCCACAGCGTCGGTCACGTGATGGGAGAGATCTATGGCCCCGCGGCGCGCCTGGTCACCGGCATCCTGTCCTTCCTGTTTAGCTCATTTGTCGTGGGACTGATCGCGCGCGGTTTCGGCGAGGTCGTCCACAACTTCACCGGCATTCCAGTCGAAACCGTGATCATTGTCGGCACGCTGCCCGTGATCGCCTACGCCGCGCTGGGGGGCGTGAAAACCGTCATCCTCACCGACGCAATCCAGTTCACCGCTCTGTCGATATCCATTCCGCTGGTGATCGTTTTCTCGGGATTCCTGTTTAACTTCGAGGCCCTCGCCGCCGCCGTGCCGGCGACGCATCTGAGCTTGCGGGGCGACTATTCGACGGTCGAGCTGGCCGGCCTGATGGCTTCGTTCTTCTTCGGAGAAATGCTGCTGCCCTTCTATTGCGTCAGGGCCCTGGCCGCCCGAGATCCCAAGCAGGCCGGCGAAGGCTTCATGGCCGCCGGGTTGTTCGGTTTTCCGTGGATGCTCGTGGTCGTCACCATCGGCGTGATCGGCGGAGGCACGGTGAGCGGCGTGGCCACCGACCAGATCTTCCTCAAGACAATGGAGGCCTACCTGCCGGTCGGCGTGCTGGGACTGGTGCTGGCCGGCATTTTCGGCATCATCATGAGTTCGCAAGATAGCTGCCTGCACAGCGGCTCGGTCGCTTTCTCGATCGACATTTTCCAGCACTTCCGCCCCAATACTCCGCCGGCGACGCTGCTCAGGTATAGCCAGTGGATTGTGGGCGTGATCGGAGTCGTCGCCATCCTCTTCGCGCTGCGAGTGCCCAATCTGATCGACGCTGTCTTATACGTCTACACGCTTTGGGCGCCGACGGTCGTTCCGCCCCTGATTATCGGGCTGTTGTGGAAGCGGGTTCCCAGGGCATGCGGCCTGGCGGGCATCATTGGGGGCGGCATCGGAGCCGCTGTTTGGGAATGGGGCCTCGCGAATCCCTATGGCGTCCCGTCGCTGGTGGTTGGCATGCTGGCCAACCTGCTGGCGTTTTCCATCGTTGCCGTAATCCAGCGCCGCAAGGAGGCCGCGCGATGATGAACATCCTGATCGCGGCGTCCTGCGGGATCTGCATGATCGCGGGCGTCTATGTGGTCTTCGTGATCATTCGAGAGTTTCCGAGCCTGCGGAACCGCGACGAATCAGACCCTCCAGCATGAGAGTGCGCTGGCGGCTCAGGATCTAATTCCTGCGTTCGGCCGCAAAAATCTTCGCTGCCGCATAGCCGTGCTCGACGTAGGAGCCTTCCAGCCAGCAGAACCAGGGGTAGGACGACATCACCAGAAAATCATCGTCGCCATCGGAGTTCCAGTCCGCGATCAGCACCCGGGGACTGTATAGAACCGTCGGCGGCAGATCGAACGGCAGCGGCTGGGAAAACCGTGTTTCCGATTCGGGACCCAGGTTGCGGTACCAGGCCATCTTGCCGCCCCAGGCCGTGCCGATAATATCAAGCCTGCCATCGCCGTCTCGGTCATAGACCAGCGGCTTGGCACGGTTCTCTAGATTGCCGAGTTTGCGCCGCTTGTCAAATTGCGGGTCCTGATTCGTGCCGAGATTTTCGTAGTAGAAGATGTCGCCGTAGGTGTCGCCCATGACGATATCGGTGTTGCCGTCTCCGTTGAAATCCGTGGCGGCGATGCCGGCCCTCGAGCCTTGCATCTGCGTGAAGTCTTCGACCTTGCCGGCCTTGACGACCGGCGGCCCCACCTTCAGAGGACGCCCGCCCTGATGCGCCAATTGCTCACCCGCCAAGTCATACCGCGGCGCGTTCTCGACCCCAGGGCCAGCCCCGCGATTGCGGTGCAGATAGGCATAACCGGAACCGTCCGCCCAGAGGATATCCATGTCGCCGTCGCGATCGAAATCGTAAAGATAGACATACGCCCAGGGATCGCCATACGGCTGCTGATGGCTGATCTCTTCTCCAGGAGGCAGCAATGGTTTTGGTTCTTCAAACAAGCCGTGCGTTCCCTCGCCCTTGCCGAGGAGCACTTGCGGCGCGCCGCGGCCATCGAGCGGAGAACGAATCAAGTCCAGATGGCCGTCTCCATTCCAGTCCATGATTTGCGAAGCCGATAACGGCGCCAGACCCCACGGGGCCTTCTGCGCCTCGACCTTCCAGCGGGGTTCTTGACGAGTTCCCACATTCTCGGCCAGATACACGCGGCGGGTGGTTGACACGACCAGGTCGATGAGCCCGTCGTGGTTGAAATCCAGGGGCCGGGGATGCGCGAGAATATCCTCTGGCGGATTGCCGTCATAGCGCAATGGCTTCCGCTCGAGGCGCGGCTGCGCGGGGCTGCCCGTGTTTTCGTAGTACAAGAGAAACTCGCTGACCGCGTCTCCGCCGCCCTTGTGCTGACCAAACGAGCCTGAGAGCAAATCCAGATCCCCGTCGCCATCTAAATCCACGGCCGAGGGGTGCGCGCCCCAAATGGTGTCAATCGGTTTGCCGTCAGCTTGCAGCGCGCCGCGAAAGGCAAGCACCGGTTCGGTCTTCGCATCCGCCGCGATATTTTCGTAGAACCAAATCCGCCCCGTGATGTAGCCGCCCAGCAGCAGGTCGAGATCGCCGTCGCCGTCCCAGTCGGCGGCCTCGACCGCGGGGGCGTAGTCGAGCTTGTAGTGGGGCGCTTCCGGGCAGGGTTTGGCGGGGACGATGACCGGTTTGCCGTCAGCCTCGACGAATCCCTGGTAGACGAGCTTGCGCTCGGCGTTACTTCCACTGCGGCCGCCCTCGTTGCGATACCAAACCACGCCCGGCGGCCTCTCGATCCCCACCAGCAGATCCTTCACGCCGTCGCCGTCCCAGTCGGTCACTTTGGGCGAAGCCATCATGCCAGCATCAAGAATATCGCCCCCGGCTACGGTTACATACTCGCCCTGACCGAAGCGCGGCACGGTGCGATCACCTTCGTTCCGAAAGAACAGAATATTGCCAAAACCCATGCCCACCAACAGGTCGTCGAGACCATCGCCGTCCCAGTCATCGACCGTTACGCGGTTATAAACGCTGCCGGTAAGGGAATCATTCTCGGGGTCTCGGCGCGGCGAACCGTCACCGATGAAACCCTGCCTGGGAACCCGCGGAGTCTCGCCTTCAGCAAGCGTGTCGAAGTAGATGGCGTAGCGTGATGCCCGATCACCGTGCTGCTGGTGATCCCAGACAAGCAATCCCGGATTGCCGGCGCCCTTGGCGTTCACCAGAAACGCACCGCGGGGAAAGGTTTCGTCAGTCGGCTCGCCCGGTCTCGACACTTTCGGAAAATCCCAAGGCATCGACTTGTCGAGAAACCGCGACGCCAATTCACCCGGCGTCCGCGCAAACGGCCATGCCGCTGTTCGCGCCGCACCGCCCCCGGCTGGGTTGTGAGCGAAGACTTGCAGACTATTGAGATCCACCCGAGCTTGCAGGTCAAGCGCCGCAAAATCGTCCGAGAGAAAATCAAGCTCCAGCGATGCCGGAAGCGAATCGGTCTCGCGCTCGCCCAGATCCACCGCCGCAACCTCGACCAGCAGACGGTAACGGGCATCCTGCGCCGCCCAGTCCGCGGCACCCTCGCCTCCGCAGCCCGGCGCGAGAAACACTAGAGGCAGCGCCATCCACAATACGAAGCGCCGCCCGATGCTCACCCGCATCCTCATCCCCGCCCCTAGGCAAACAGCGCGGCGTATTCCGGGCGCTTGAAGTAGGCCTTGTCGAGTGTTTCGATCTCGCAGGTGAGGCGGGCCGTCACCCAGTGCGTGGCATAGGCCTTTCGCCAGCGCCCGGACTCATTGCGGTGCGAGGTGTGCAGCGCCTTGGAGTGATGGAAGACAACGCCGCCCTTGCCAACCTCGGCGAGGGACTCCCTGGTCAGATCGATCTGCTCGGGCGGCGGCGCCAGGTTGTGATCTTCGCCCGGTATTTTGATGTGATCGAGGATCGGCCCGCGGTGCGAGCCGTCGATGTAGCGCAGGCAGCCGTTGGAGACATCCACGTCATCAAGGGCAATCCACGCCGTGATGACCTCGTCGTCGGGATGGCACCGGAAATAGAAATTGTCCTGATGATATGGCTTGGCCGATCCGAATCGCGGCGGTTTCAGAAATGCCTGGTCCATGCACAGCAGGGGCTCGACTCCCAGCAGATTCCGAACGCGCTCCTTCAGCCGCCCGCCGGACACCAGGCGCCGGCAAACCTCGCTCTTGAGGAAGGGCGTATCGATCTTGCGGGGCGCGCTGCTGGCGCCATCGGCCGAGCGGTCCGTCAGATATCCGGCTTTCGCCGTATCGCGCTCGCGGTCGGCGATATCCAGCAATTCGGCCGCGGCTCGGTCCGCCTCTTCCGGCTCGAAGACGCCCTCGGCGACCACCCAGCCCTTGTCCCAGTAATGGCGATGCTCCTCGCCGAGCGTCATGACTCCATAACCTTCACAATGTCTTGCCTCGACCCAGCCGCTCTAGCTCAAAAACAAGTGCATGCAGGGCCAGCGATCTCGGCACAGACCGATTGTACATCACGATGCAGCGACAGAATGTATCTCGAAGCATTGTCTTACTCCCTCGGTAGCCAGCGCCCAGTCGTATACGATGATCTAACATGACGCGCATCCTGCCCACTGCTCCCACCACTACACGCCCTCCGATAACGGCAACCGCGACGGCGATACTTCTCGTGCTTTGCTTGCTGGCGCCCGCCGCCCAGGCACAATCATCGGCCAAGAAGATCGATGCGCTGCTCGATGGCGGCACCCAGCCGGGCATCATTCAGATCGCCATCGGCGTTACCCGCAAGGGCACGCCGATTCCCGCGCTCATCACCGCCGCCGACCTTGACTACAACACGCCGAAGACACGCATTCTTCTCGTCGCGGGTCTCGATGGCTCCAGCGCATCAGTCAGCTCGGCGCTATCGGCCATCGAATGGTTCCACCGCGACCCAGCCGCCGCGAAGTACCACGGCCGGATCGCGCTCTCGGCCGTCCCGCTGGCCAATCCCGACGGCTGGGCTCTGGGGCTGGGCCCGGGCGACGGCTCGGGGAACGGCTCGGGTGGCAACCCCGCGCGCGGTTATGCGCCCCGGGGCGACGCCTATCACAGCTCCACCGAGCCCGAGGCCGCCTATCTCTGGCGCTGGATCGGCATGCATGCGCCCGACCTGGTGATCGATATTCACCAGGGCGAGGCGCGCGGCTGGGGCTACATGCCGCCGGAATGGATCGAGCCGGACCTGCCGCTGTGGGGCCTCATCGCCCATCTGCCGCCACCGGCGGTGACCTCGTCCGGGGCCGATCAGCTCGCCTCGCAACTGGTTCGCGGACGCCCAAGCGGAACCGGCGCGGTTTCCGCCCTGACCTTCTACACGCCGAAAGACGATGGTTCCCAGTTCCTCGAAGAAATTCTTCAGGCCATCACCAAGGCGGGTTTCCGCGAACCCTCGCCCGCGCGTCAAACCATCCAGCGCCGGCTCGCGCGCACACCGCTCGAAGTCGCCCGCCAGCTCGCCAGCCATTACGGCCACGACGCCGGCAGCATCGTCTACACCCGAACCGTGGCGATCCTCGGACACATCCGCCTCGCTGAACTCACCGGCGACCGAGGCCATCTTGAGGACATCGAACGGCTTCTCGCGCCCTATGCCAGCGGAGAAAAGCCCTCACTGCCCGCGCAAGTCACCACCAGCCATCTCGCCGGTCACCTGGTCTTCAGCGAACTCGCCCGCGCTACCGGCAACCAGAAATACACCGAGCTGGCCCGTGCCGCCGCCGATCTCGGATTCGACCGGCAAGGCCGGCCGCGCGAATCGATGCCATTCCATCACGAGATGAGCGACTCGGTTTTCATGGGAACGCCGATCCTGGCCGAAACCGGGCGTCTCACCGGCGAGCGCAAATACTTCGACATGGCCATCCGCCATTGGCGCTTCATTCAGCAACTCGACCAGAGGCGCGACGGCCTCTATCGCAATTCACCGCTCACCGAGGCCGCCTGGGGACGCGGCAATGGCTTCCCGGCCCTGGGCCTGGCTCTGGCCCTGACCGCGATCCCGCAAAACCACCCAGGCCGCGCCGAAATGCTGGCCGCCTACCGCGTCCACATGCGGGCGTTGCTTCGCCACCAGGACCCCACCGGCATGTGGCATCAGGTGATCGATCATCCCGAGAGCTACCGCGAACTCACCGCGACCGCCATGATCGCCGTCGCCATGATGCGGGGCCTGCGCCACGGCTGGCTCGATCGGCCAACCTATGAAGCGGCCACCGGCAGCGCCTGGTACGCTCTTAAGAGCCGTATCGCGCCCAATGGCGAATTGGTGGACGTTTGCACCGGCACCGGCAAACAGACCAGCCTGCACGCTTACTTCGACCGCACGGCCATTCTGGGCCGCGACCCGCGCGGCGGGGCCATGGCTCTGCTGGTTGCGGTCGAGCGAGCCGCTTGGGAACTCGATCGCAAGTAATACACACCAACGCCAGCGCCGCCGGGCCGGGCCGCGGGCCTTTCCGTACCGGTTGATACAAGAGAGGTGATCCAAGAATGAAACTTTCCCGCCGAAACCTTCTAGCAGCCGCCTCGGTGGCGGCGCCCGCCCTTCTCGCCCGCGCCGGCGCGGCGGCCCCCAAGCCCCTCGTCATCGATGCTCATTGTCACGCCGGTCACGGGCAAGACATGACCCAGCCCTGGAACACGATCGCCGACCCCAAGGTCACCCTCGACAGAATGGCCGAGGCCGGTATCGACCGCACGATCATCTTCCCGATCAACAACGACGACTTCGAGAAACCCAACAGGGAAGTCGTCCAGATCGTCCAGCAGTACCCCGGCAAGTTCATCGGCTTCGCCAAGCATGACCCGGTCAAGGAGCGAGGAAGGATTCCTGATCTTCTGCGCCGCGAAGTCAGAGAACTCGGCTTGAAGGGGCTCAAACTTCACGACCCGCCAACCCGCGATATTCTCGACACTGTGGCGGAACTGAAGATACCGGTCCTCTATCACCCAGGCCGCGTATCCCAATTCCATCTCATCGCCGCGAACTACCCCCAGATCAACTTCATCATGGCGCACCTGGGAGTCTTCGCCTCGCGCGACTGGACCGAGCACATCGCGGCCATCGACATCGCCAAGCGATACCCGAACGTCTATCTCGAAACCTCGTCGGTCGTCTTCTTCCGGTTTCTCGAAATGGCGGTGCAAGAGCTAGGACCGAAGAAGGTGATTTTCGGCACCGACGGCCCCGAGCTCGACTCCCGCGTCGAGATTCATAAGATCCGGCTGCTCAAACTGAAGCCCGAGGACGAAGCAGCCGTGCTGGGTGGAAACGTCGCCAAGCTGCTGCCGCCCGGCACGCTCTAGCCAGCACTTCGGCAGCCGCAGCCCCGCGCCGGCAAGCTCTCTCCCAGTTGACAACCCGGCGCCATGGCTGGCGGCCCTCAGCCGGCCTGTCTCGCTAGGGCTTCGGCAGGCCCAGCCGCTCGATCAGCTTACGCAAACTGCGAGTCTGCTCGGCCGAGGGACGCTCCTTCAGCACGGCCCTACGATTGAGCCTGGCGATTTCGCTCCGGAAAATTTCGATTTCCCTCGGCGCCACCACGCCGATCTTCACATGCCCGCGCCCGACCCTCAGCACCCGCACTTCCACCGAATCGCCGATCATGAACGATTCGCCCTGCTGTCTTCGAAATACCAGCATCGTTCACTCCGCCCTCAGAGGATACGCGCACGAATACTCGCTTTCAAACTGCACCACTTGCTTGGCCAGCCCGGTCGCCGGGTTAATAATGATCGGCGCCATCAGGTTGCAGGTGGGCGGTCCCTTCTTGCCGGCGAGCACCAGCACGACCAGCCCAATGACGTTCTTGCCAAGCACGGCCTTCTCGCCCAAGCCGAGCCGGGCTTCGTCCTTGGCGCCGAGGTTGAGCTGATATTGCGGGCTCACCTGGTCTACCGGCAGCACCGGCAGACTGATGCCATCCTTCTCGGTGCTCTCGAGAAGCGCGATCGGGGCCAGTTCGGCGGGCCGGGCCAGAACGAAATGCCGGCATCCCTCGAAGCCCGGCAGCCCGTCGGGGAATTCAATCTTCGTATTGTCAGCCAGGGTCATACGCGGGAATAACGGTCAGCCCCATACAGATGGCCACCGCGGCGGGCGGAGTTCCTAGCTGTCATATCGGCCAGTTCGGAAGGTCTATTTATGGAGTGAAATCAGTGGCTGGGATAGCGGCCCGCGGTTGGCGCCCCTTCCCAACGTTTTGCGGTATCCTGAGTGCACCATGATCGTAGAAACGGACCGCGCCACATCGAAAATCGTTGAAAACTATGTCCAGAAGACACCGGCCTCGGCTGAGCGTCACGCGACGGCGCTAGGGCGGTTTCCCAACGGTGTCACTCACATTACGCGCTTTCTCAACCCCCATCCTTTGTATATCGAGCGCGCCGCCGGATCACGAAAATGGGACCCCGACGGCAACGAGTACGTCGACTATCTGGGAGGACACGGAGCGCTGATCCTCGGACATTCTCATCCCGAGGTTGTCGAAGCCGTCGTCGCCCAGATCCCGCGCGGGACGCATTTCGGCGCGCAGCATGAACTGGAACTCGAATGGGCCGGCCTGATACAAGAGATGATCCCCAGCGCGGACAAAGTGCGCTTCGTCTCTTCCGGCACCGAAGCCACGCAGATGGCGCTGCGCCTAGCCAGAGCCTTTACCGGCCGACCGAAATTCCTTCGCTTCGGGGGACATTTTCACGGCTGGCACGACCACGTTGCGTTCAACTCCGCTCCGCCTGATGTGAACGAACCGGCCGGAATCCCGCGGTCCGTCGTCGATGAGGTGATCGTCACCGACCCCAACGACACCGGCGCTGTCGGGCGAATTCTCTCTAGCCGCGATGATGTCGCGGCCGTGATCCTCGAACCCACCGGAGCCGGTTTCGGGCACATCCCCACCCGAGGTGAGACGCTGCGAAAGCTTCGCGAATTGACGCGTCAGCACGGCGTGCTGTTGATCTTCGACGAAGTTATTACCGGCTTTCGTGTTTCCACCGGCGGAGCCCAGGCACATTACAATGTCATACCCGATCTCACCACCTTGGCGAAGATTATTGCCGGTGGTTATCCCGGCGCGGCCGTCGTAGGCCGGGCTGACATTATGGACTTGCTGAGCTTCACGGTGTCGGACGGCGCCCTGCAGCCCCCCCGCATTCCTCACCAGGGAACGTTCAACGGTTACCCGGTGGGCGCGGCGGCGGGCATCGTGACACTGCAACTCCTGCGGGACGGCCCCTACATCGAAAGCGCCAATCAAACCGCCCAGGCCATTCGAGACGGTATCGGGTCGATGATCCAAAAACTTGGCGCGCCCTGGTGTGTCTACGGAGAATTCTCCGGCCTCCACATTTTCACCAACCCGGAGCGCCAAAGCGTTTCTACCGAAGACATCTATGCGGGCAAGGTTCCCTGGCGAATCCTCGCGAAGGGTATGGCCCCCGAATTGGGTCACAAGATCCGCCTCGGCATGCTCTGCGGCGGCGTCGACTTTGCCGCCTGGCCCGGAGGTGTCGTCTCCGGCGTCCACTCCCAGGAGGATGTCGAACGAACTCTCGCCGCCTTCAAGAACCTGCTTGGAATGCTGGCTCAAGAGGGCTATTTAGACTGAGCGGCCGCGGGCGAACCGCGCAAACATCGGAGTGGCCGTTTCGCAAGACGACAGGCGCTGTTTGCCGGCCGTTGCTCGGGGCTCGGTCATGGGCGGCGGATGCGTGCTGTGCCACACCGGCCACGGCCTTCCTGGACCAGCTGGCGAGGGACTCTGAGGTTGTCCGGTCAGGGCTCGAGTCCCCAGATTTCGTGGAACACCGCGGCCAGACGAACGCCAGCCTTCATGAGCTGTTCCTCGACGATCGACCGCAGACGCTGGATGTAGTCCGCCTCCAAGACCTTCGTCTCGCCCTCGGGCAGCGTCCCGTAGGCAAACCGCACAGCCACCAGATGTGATTCCCAGGTCCAGTCTTGCAGGCGCCCCTGGCTCCAGTGCTTGCTGTCCGCCGGCTTGAGCTTGGCGATCAGTCGCTCGCTGAACGCGGCCTCGTCTTCGATCATCATTTCTAGCAGGCCGGTCTCCCAGAACCGGCCCAAGTCCGAGCGCTGGCCGTTGAACACAACAGGAATCTCTCGGCCTTTCGAGCCGGCCGGGTAGCCGGCGCGCAGCGGTTGGTGAAGATCGCCCATCAAATGGATCACGAAGCGTAGCGCCTCGTACCTTTCCGCCGGGGGACGCATAGCCAGCCGCGCTACGCCAACAAATTCCCTCATTTTCGCCGTGATGCACTCGCGGATCGGGCAATCACGCTCTAGCTTCAGCTCCACCGAGCCGGGCCGGAACTCAATCGAGTGCCAGCGCGCCGTCACCGGACGTTCGGCGATGATTTCGTCCGCCCAGTTCGCCGCCTCGACCAGAGAAGCCCCTTTGCCCGCAACGATCTGGTATCTCGAAAGCGCCTGCTTCGACAACTGACTTTCCGCGATGCGCGCCACGACGCGATGGCCGGCCGGACCCCAGGCCCATGAGGGCGCCGCCCCGGCGCTCAGCAACACCAGGCCCAGCAGCACCAGGCCGAGTAGCAACCGAAGTTTCCCGTCTTCCCGCCAGAACCGCGTCATACTTGTACGATACTAGATCTGATGGTTGGCGCCGGTGGGACCGCCGTGCGCCGGCAATCGGCGGCGCGTATCTGGTTCCGGTCGCGCCGATCCAACGGAAATGACAAGTCAAGAAGTCGCCGATCTCGTCGGCGGGACACTCGATGGCGACCCAACGGTCGAGCTCAGCGGCGGCAACTCCATCGAGGTCGCCGGCGAAAATGAGATCGCTTTCGCCGAAGCCGCCGCCGCGCACGGGGTGGCCCGGTCCGCGGCGGGCTGTCTGCTCGTCCCGGCGGACGCGCCCTCAGGCGGTCCCCCATCTGGTTGTCGGGCCGTCATCCGGGTATCGAATCCCCGCTGGGCCTTTGCCCGTGTCCTCCAAGCCCTGCACCCGCGGCCACGGCCGCCCGCCGGCGTGCATCCCAGCGCCGTGGTTACCCCTTCGGCCGCGCTCGGTGCGGAGGTCTCGATCGGCGCCCACAGCGTGATCGGTGCATCAGCAAGCATCGGCCCGCGCACGGTCATCGGGTCCGGCGTTTCGGTCGGCGACGGCTCGGTCATCGGCGGGGACGTCTGGATCCACTCCAACGTCACGATCTATTCCCGCGTTTCCATCGGCGAGCGCGTCATCGTGCATTCCGGCTGCGTGCTCGGCGCCGACGGCTTCGGCTACGCTCTGGGCGAAGCTGGTCACGAGAAATTCCCCCAGCTCGGAGGAGTTCGAATCGGCGACGATGTAGAAATCGGCGCCAATAGCTGCGTCGACCGTGCCGCTCTCAACATGACCGTCATCGGCGACGGCTCGAAACTCGACAACATGGTGCACATCGCTCACAACTGCGTGATCGGCAAGCACGTCGTCATCGCCGCGCAAACCGGGCTTTCCGGCGGCGTCACCGTCGGCGATCACGCCATCATCGGCGGTCAGGTCGGCATTGGAGATAAGGTCACCATCGAACCAGGAGCCGTGCTGGGATCCGGCTGCGGCGTTCTGCCTTCCAAGACGATTCACTCGGGCGAGAAAGTTTGGGGTACCCCGGCCCGGCCACTGCGCGAACATCTCCGAAAACTCGCCCTACTCGGGCGCCTTCCCGAGGTCCTTCGGCAATGGAAAGACCTGCGCCGCCGTATCGAGCACTTAGAATCAAAATAAGACGAGAACCAAGTTGACGGAAAGGACACAGGACGCCAAATGAAACTCGTCGTCGTCGGCGGCCACAGCCGAAACATCGGCAAGACCTCGCTAGCGGCCGGCATCATTGCCGGAAGCACAGCCCTGCGATGGACCGCGCTGAAGATCACCCAATTTGGACACGGCGTCTGTTCCTCCTCCGGCGAGGACTGCGATTGCGCCGTCGACGATCCGACACACCCCTTCGCCATTACGCGGGAACGGGACGCCGGCGGCCCAAGCGATACATCTCGCCTGCTGGCGGCCGGCGCCGCGGAAAGCTACTGGGTGCGGGCTAGCGTCGGCCAGTTCGGCGACGCCTGGCCCGCTCTGCGGCGGCTCATCGAAAATCGCTCCTACGTGCTCGTGGAATCCAACACGATTCTCGAATTCGCGCGGCCCGATCTGTATCTGTCGCTTCTCCAGTTCGACTGCGGCGACTTCAAGGAAAGCTGCTTGCGATGGCTTCATCGGGCGGACGCGTTCATCGTGGCCCCCTCGAAAGCCTCGCGGCCGGACTGGGACGGCGTCGATCCGCGCGTGCTCGAAAGACGACCGGTTTTCAAGGTGCCAGCCCCGGGATACTGTACTTCCGAAGTCGTTGACTTCGTCACGGCCAGACTCCGCGCCTCGGCGGCGCGCGATTTACCCGCTCTCGCCAAGACCTAGGAAGGGTCCGCACGAGCCGTTTGGGCTGCGCTATCCATCCGCCATGGCCGCTAGCACTTTTTCCGGCGAAGGTCTGCCTGCTTCGGCAAACTGGATCCGGCCAGCGGCAATTCCGTAGACGCAACGCTTCACAATCAGCCCGCCCGCTCCGTAAAGCGATGCAACCCTCTTGCCCTGGTCGACCAGCAACGGAAAGGGGAACCGCTGTTTCGATTTGAATTTGCGGTGGCTCACGGCCCCGCCAGGGTTTACGCCGACCACAGCGATATCTTGACCGGAAAAACTCTCCCACTGATCCCTCATCTCACAGAGCTGCGCCCGGCAGACCGGCGTCCCGTCCATGGGATAGAACACCATGACGACTCCCCGGCGGCCCGCGAAGTCCGAGAGTCTCACTCGGTTTCCGGACTCATCTTCCAGGTCGAACCCGGGAGCTTCGGCGCCGATCGCGAGCAGTTTCGGACCAAACATGAATGACCTCTTCGCGCCCGGCGCCGGGCTGTAGCGGGGGCTCCCGAGCCGCGGGACCAGTAACTCTGACCTCTACTGAATATCGATAAGGACCTCGTTGCTCGTCAGCCCGTTCACCGAAATCGTCAACACATATCGTCCCGGGACCAGCCCCTCGGGCAGCGTCGCGTTGATCTGATACACACCCGCGAATCCCGGCGCGAGTCCGCTGAAACTTACCGCCGCTGGAAGTCCGCCCACGCCGACCCCAACCGCTGAAACAGTCCGCGAAACGGGATCCGCCGACGCGGGCAGACCCGACGTAACCGCCGGATTCACCGCCCCAAGCCCGATGGAATAGATCACAACCTGGCTGCCGGCGGCCGCCGCGCGATCCCACACCACGCTGCCGTCATCAAGATTGACGATCACGCCAATGCCAGTTGCCACGTCGAAAAAGATTCCCGGTTGAACCGCGGCCAGGGGGACTTCGACGCTCTCACTGGTTCCCGCCGCGGTTTCGACAACGAGCTCCGCCATATCGCCAGTGAGATTCGAGGGAACTTGCAGATTAAGCTGCAAGCCGGAGACAAACAGAAGAGGAGCTGCAAATCCGTTGATGGTCACCTGCGTTGTGCCCAATGTGATGGGCAGCGGAAACGATGTGGCCCCCCCATCGGAGGTTGCCAGACCTGTCCCAAAGATCGAAACCAAACCGCCCGGTGAGATCCCGGTATTCGCCGCCGAAGGACCGAGATTGAATCCCGCCGCGCCGATGACTCCCTCGGACCCAAACTCCGGCGGAGGACCCGCCGCCAGCGCGAATACGATGCCGTCGATCTCCGGAGCCGCGGCGAGCCGAACCCGCATAGTGTTGAGCGCGCCGTTGGTCGCCAGCGTCCACCGCAACCTCATCTCGCCGTGTTCGTCGGTGACCGCCGAGCCCGGCACGACTGCGCCGTCTCTGCTTACTGAGACTTCGAGCGCCATGCCGGAAAACGGCAACAGATTTCCATCCGCCAGGCGAATCACCACGAGCTGGGCCAGCTCGACACCGAATCCGCCAGTCTGGGTATCGCCGGAAACAACTTCGAGTTGCAACCCGGAAACATCGGGTTTCACCTCGACAAAGGCTTCCGGCTCGTCGAATCCGGGCTTGGCGGCCACCGCCCGCAAACGGGTCACGCCGGCGCTCACCCCCTCGATCGGGAACGGCACCGAGACCGCGCCCGCTGGAATCGTCACAACGCCGGGCACGCTCACGCCGCCGTTGTCGGCCGACAGCATCACGTCCAGACCCGCCGCCCTGGGCGCTGCGATCTCCAGCGTCGCCATCCCCGGGGTTCCCAGCACCAGCCCGGCCGCCGGCCAGCTCGACAGATGCAGCATCCTGGTCAGCTCCACCTCGGCCACTGCGCGCTGATCGGTCCCGTCATGGAAGAAATCCACCCACTCATCACGCAACCGAACAAGCTTGGCGATAGCCGCCGGGCTAGGCTCGTCATCCCCGTCGACGAGCAGGAGGAAGGCGAACCGAAACCTTTTTTGAGCAACCTCGGCGGCGGGGCGGCGCTCCCCTTCGGCCGCGATGATCGACTCGACCAGTATCTCCTTGCGGTCACCGTCGAATTGCACTCCGCTCGCCGGCAGGCTTCCCGGCGAGCGCAACCCTTACGGTGAATTGCGCCGGTCTTCGACCAGAAAGCTCGGCGCCACTTCATCGGGACGGCGCAGCCCCATCAGGTATTGGTCCAGGGCGCTGTACTTTTCCACTGTCGCCACGGTCTCGAAGCGTGGCGAGGTCATGCCGTGATCGGCGATGCGGTTTCCCTCAAGCACCGACGCGTCGGAGTTGAAAAAGAAGCTCCAGTGCGCCTGCTGTCTGCCCAGCAGGGCTGAGGACGCACGGCCCAGCTCGGCGTCGAAGAAGTCCACGAACACCCCAAACCGGTGTCCCGCCTCCTGACCCAACACCGACAATGTCGTGTTTTCACCGACAATCGGAATGCGCACGGCTGGATCCTCCGGATACTGCGACAGCGCGCCCATACTAATGAAACTCTGCAACCGCCGAGCCGAGCCGAGCTCTGGCCCGAAATCGAATAGGCTCAAACCGGGAAGGACATTGCCTATCCCCCGCACCTGATTTCGCACGTTAATCTCGAAGGCAAACGCCGATCCAGGCGGCTGCAAATCGAAGGCATTGAACACAACCAAGAAATCGTAGACGTCGTCGTGATCCTGGTAGAACTTCTGGGCCGCCGTAAACAGGTCCACATCACGAAGCGCGCTAAAGACCTCGGCCAGCGCTCCGGCCGCTTGTTCGCTCACTCCTTGAGAAAGATCCGCCGCGGTCGCTCCGCCGCGCAGCTCTCCTGGCATGATGCCCACGACCGACGACGCCGCGCTGATCGTCAAATAGTGATACTCGATGCGTCCGTCGGCATGGAGCACGGCCTGAAAAGTCTGTTTCGCGCCATTGTTCGAGGCGCTGTATTCTGGGACTTCGTCCCAGGTGACAATGAAGCGATCCGATATTGCGTAGACCGTGATGACGGACCCGGCGATGCTCGGGTCGAGGTCGTTGAACAGTGGAGCGATGCGGGGCGGTCCGCCGACCGCGCGGGCAAACGATCGGGACGTGCTGGCGGCGTCGGGCTGCTGGAACGTCAGATTCCCATCCGAATGAATGAAGATCTCGCTGTGCGACTCGCCGTAAAACGGGAACAGGAACGGAAGACTCACCGCCTTCGCATCGTCATCGCCTAGAAGAACCGGCGTACCGTCCCGCCGCGCGGTTTCATTGATGGTCAGCGCGGCAATCCCGGCCGTGTATCCTTCCGCGGAGGGCGAAAACTCCACACTGCGCGTCATCAGGTCGAAGAAGTTCGGCTCGATGACCACGCCGCCGGTCGAGTCGACCACCGCGATGCCGTCGACGTCGGGCCGCGCCGCCGCGACGGGTCCGGGAGAAAGGGCCAGCGTGCGGCTCTTGCCGAGCAAGGCCTGCACATGCAAGAACTGCTCGGTAAGAACGCGGCCGCGGTAGGTTCCGCTGCCGCTCGCTGCCCCGCCCGCCGCCTGGGCCTGCTCCCCGTGGAACAGACCCAGCACGAGACACCAGACAACGCTCACGCGGCACATGAGCCTCAGCTTTTTCATAGACACTCGTGAAGGAGGCGGCCTGACCCGGCCAGGGATCTATTCTCGCCTACTTCGTACTTCGACGTGAGCCTGCCTGGCCGGGTTCCCAAACCATCCCCCAAACGGCCGGCGCGCGCCTAGCGCGAGGGGAAAACAGTCTCACGCCTCCAGAGAGCGGCTTCCGCGTGGGGCGTAGGGGCGTGCTTCCCGCGGGCTAGGACCGGCAAGGCGGTGTGTGACTCCGTAGTATAATCGCTGCCACCATGAGCCCGCGACACCATGACATCGCGGCTTTGCTGCTGCTTGCTCGCCGCGGCCGCCGCCCGGCTTGCCGGCCGCAACTTGGCGGCGATTCAGAAATGACCCGGGTCTCGCCGCTGCTGGTGACCTGCACGGGTGGAAGACCCCGGGGGCCCTCGCCCCGGGCCCCTCGCCCCGGGCCCCTCGCCTCGCACCGGCCGAAGCTCGACCTCTCCGCCGTTTGCCCGGCTTAAGCACGCCCTCCTCGAGACCCTTCTAAAGCCGCAACCCAGATCCGCCGAATGATTCAGGTAATCCAGGGTATCGGAGGCTCTCATGTTCGAACCAGCAATACGAATCTTGCATGTGGTTGGCTGCATGGACCGGGGAGGGGTCGAGACGTGGCTGATGCAGATGCTGCGCCACACCGACCGGCAGCGTTTTCAAAACGACTTCCTCGTTCATACGGCGCGACCCTGCGCCTTTGACGACGAGATCCGTTCCCTCGGTTCGCGCCTGCTCCATTGCCCGGCGCCGCGAAATCTCTGGTCCTATTCGGCCAGCTTCCAGAGCAGTTTGCTCGAAGGCCGTCCCTACGATATCGTCCATAGCCACGTGGACGCTTTCAGCGGTTTCGTCGCCCGCTTCGCCAAACAAGCGGGCGTGAGAGCCCGGATCGTTCATTCCCATAACGATACCTCTCGCCAGCGGCGCAAAGCCAGCGTCGCCCGGAAGTGTTATCTTGCCCTCGCTGGCAGGAATATCCGCCGTTTCGCTACTCGCGGACTCGCCGCCAGTCCTCTCGCCGCGCGAGCGCTATTTGGCCCTGAATGGGAATCTCTCAACACCTGCAAGCTTCTCTACTACGGCTGCGATTTCGAACCCTTCGCTTGCCCGCCCAACGAGACCCCAGTCGGCGAAACCCCGGCCGGTAAAGCACCCGCCAGCTCAGCAGAAGCGCGGCGCGAGCTGGGGCTGGACCAGGACGACTTTGTCGTCGGACACGTCGGGCGATTTTCTGAGCTGAAGAATCACTCCTTCTTCATCAAAGTAGCGGCGGCGCTCGCCCGGGCCGAGCCACGAATTCGCTTCCTGCTCGTGGGCGACGGCCCGCTGCGCCACGAAATCGAGCGTGACATCGCCGCGCGCGGTCTGCAATCGAGTTTCGTGCTCACGGGAGTGCGAGACGACATCCCCCGGCTGATGCTCGCGGCGATCGACGTCATGTTATTTCCCTCGTTGTGGGAAGGCCTGCCGATGACCATGATCGAGTCGCAGGCCGCCGGGCTTCCCGTCGTCGCCTCAACCGCGGTGCCGGAGGAAGCGGTCGTCTTGCCGAGACTCCTGCACCGTCTGCAACTCAGCCAGCCCGTCTCGTTCTGGGTCAAGGCCGTCCTGGCGTCCCGCGGCCGCATTTCATCCGCCTCCGGCCGCGCCGACGCCCGGAAACGCATGCGGGAAAGCATCTTCAACATAAGCACCAGCACGGCCTCACTAGAGGACGTCTATCAAGAGCAGGCCGGCGCGGCGCGGCAGGAAGCAGCGTAAGCGGCCTTGCGGTGACGGTCTTCCGTTTGTTCAACACCGCGGGCGGCCCCGCGTTTGAATGGTGGCTCATTCCCGCCGGCGCAAGAGCCTGGTTTCATCCGGGCAACTCAGCCCAGCAGCGAAAGCCGTCCTGCCGCCGGCAAGCCCTCATCGGGCAACGCATACGACTGGGCCTGCCGCGCGCGATTGCCGGCTTCGAGCTGGCGCCGGTTCTGCTCCTGCTGTTCCTCGCGCTGCTGGGTGGCGAGTTCGAGCCTCGCGGCTTGCTCCATCGACGATGCCTGCGCGGCGACGGCCCGGTCCTGGCCCGAAGGATCGGCCGGAGCGCTGGCGGCCGCCCGAATCTGTTGCGCCTTTTGAATCGTCGCCTCGGGATCTCCCGAGACTTCCGAGGTATCGATGCCAACCTCGCCTCCCACGGCGTATTGCTGCCCGTCGGGCCCGCTGGCATAGGTGAACGATACGCCTCGCGCCAGCCCTCCCGCCGCGGCCAGGTGCGCCTGCTCGTGCGCCCGCACCTGCCGGTCGGTTTGCTGTAGTTTCGCGACGATCGCCCGTTCCTCCGCCGTGAGGCCTCCGGCCGCGGCCGCGCCGGCCCGAGAGGTTGGGCCGGCCGAGTCCTTGCCGTCTGGATCGCCGCCAGTCCCGCCGACGCTGGCTCCAGACGACCCGCTGGGATCAGATCCAGTAGCGGCCCCAGGTTTGGAACCCGGAGCGTTGTCGCGGCGGAACCGGACTGCGTCCCCGGAAAAGGGCGACGAAACGGCTGGGGAAAAAGAAACGGCGGAGATCATCGCTGGCACACCCGCGCTCCTCTTGCTTATCGGCAGGCATGGAGAATCTTTTGCGCCCTATCTCCCCTCATCCTCTCCGGGATCACGAACCGCCAAGCGCCCGCTCGTAGCAGACATCAAAGAGCAGCCGCCATTCCGCGTGCTGGATATCCCGCAGGCGTCGCTGCATGCCGGCATCGCCATGGCCACGGACTGCCTCGCATTCATCGACAAACCAGAAGGCATCCCAATCCGAGCGAGCTTCCACCGCGGCGCGGAGTCTCCGCGCCGCCTCGTCCTCTCCGGTCGAGAGTTGAGCTAGCGCCGTTTGGCGCAAGGTAGGGAACACCTCATGACGGGGCACTTTTCGAAACCAATACTTCGCATTGCTGAAATCCGGCTCTTGGCGGTGCATGATCCCGTGCAAGAAACTGCCCGTCGCCGAGTGAACACCTTGGGATATGCGGTGAGAGGAATCGAGATCAGAAAAATACAGGTATAGCGCGCTTCTCACACAATCGGCGAACTCCAGTGAAGCCGGCGCAAGATCGCCGAAAAGCTCCGGGGCGCTGGTTCTTGCAAGAAGGTCGTATCCGGCGCCGCCCAGTGGCTCTTCCGGCGTCAGGGGCATGAGCCGCTCGCCGGCCTCGTGGGGACCGAGAATCGCCTGAATCACCGGGGAATACTTTTCGAGCCGGAACATAACTCTCACGCCAGCACGATCCACACCGGCACAGCTCGCCGCCTGCTGCCGAGAGAACGCATTTCTCGAGGCACACGACACACCCGCGAACTGACTAGGCGATCACCTTGTCCGCCACGACTCCGGCTACATCGGTAAGCCGGAAATCGCGTCCGTTGTAGTGGTAGGTGAGTTTCTGGTGATCGAACCCCAGCAAATGCAAGACCGTGGCGTGGAAGTCGTGAATGTGCATGCGGTCTTCGACGGCGTGATAGCCAATCTCATCGGTGGCGCCGTAGATGAATCCGGGTTTGACGCCGCCGCCGGCCATCCAGATCGTATAGCCGTAGGGGTTGTGGTCACGTCCGTCGCCGCCTTGAGAAACCGGCGTGCGTCCGAACTCGCCGGCCCAGATGACGAGCGTGTCCTCGAGCAGACCGCGCGACTTCAGATCCCGGATCAGGCCGGCGATGGGCTTGTCGACCTCGGCGGCGTTCTGGGTGTGCTTGCGGAAAAGGTCGCTGTGCTGGTCCCACTTGTAGCTGTGCGTGCACTGGATATAGCGCACGCCGCGTTCGGCCAGACGGCGGGCCAATATGCACTGCCACGCGAAATCACGCGTCGTATCGGCATCGAAACCGTAGAGCTTTTTCGTCGCCTCGGACTCTTTTTCGACCTCGAAGGCCTCGGGGGCTTCCATCTGCATCCGGAAGGCCAGTTCGAACGCCTGAATGCGCGCTTCGAGCTGGGGGTCGTTGTTGCGCAGCGCGGCATGGCGCCGATTGATGTTCTGAAGCATGTCCAGTTCATAACGCTGCTGCTCGACGCTGAAACCTCTGTGAACGAGGTATTCAATGGGCTCGTCCTTAAACTCTTCGATCTTGAGACCCGCGTGCCCGATCGCGGTTCCTTGGTAGGCTCCTGGCAGAAACGCGGAACTCCAGTTCTTCGCGCCCCCGTGCGAGAGCGCCGGCTTGATCGTTACATAGCCAGGCAGGTTCTGGTTCTCGGTGCCGAGTCCGTAGACAGCCCAAGAGCCCATGCTCGGTCTGGTGAAGGTGCTGCTCCCGGTAAAGGTCTGCAACAGCGCCGCGCCGTGGTCCACGCCCTCGCCGACCATCGAACGAATGACGCACAACTCATCGACGACCCCTCGGGTGTACGGGAACAGGTCGCTGACCGACGTGCCGCTTTTTCCGCCGCGCTTAAAATCCCACAACGGCTTCATGAGAGGGCCGGCGTCGCTGTCGTCGAACGCCAGCGGGCGCTTGATCGGCAGCGGCTTGCCGTGGTCTCTGTAGAGCCGGGGCTTGGGATCAAATGTGTCGATACTCGACGGACCGCCGTGCATGAAGAGGAAGATGACGCGTTTGGCTTTCGCCGGGAACTGCGGCTGCTTCACCGCCAGTGGTCCCGCCGCGCCGCCAGGCGCGCCCAGCAGGCGTCCATCCGAGGCCAGCAGACCGCTTAGCCCCAATACACCAAAACCACAAGCGGCGTCGCGCAATATCGCGCGGCGGCTCAACTCTCGTGGTCTTCCGAAACGGCTCACGCTACTAGTGTAATGCGGCCCGGCTCCGGATGCCAGCGTTTGAGAGAGAATCGAAGAACGATCGTTTTCCCCAAGCAGAGGCGCTGGGCCAGGGGCGCTCCCCTGGCCCGGCCGCCGGGTATTGGCCTCAGCGGCGCCGTCCACCGGATCGCCCCCTGGAACGACCTCCGGCTCCTCCTCGGAAAGCAACAACCCTTCGTCCGCGCGACGCGTAGTAGCCGTACGGACGGTAGAAGCCGCTGTAGTATCCAAAGCCCAAGTGGTACGGATAACCGTAGCCGTACCCAAAACCCAGATGCACCCGGCCCGGGAAGCGACTATAGCCCCCGGGGCCATCTTCCATCAGCAGTTTGTCGCGGCGTTTGTTCCAATCGTCGAACGAATCCTTGGGCTCGGCCCTGGCCAGCCGAAACTCGGCTTCGTCGGCGTCTCCGCGGACTGTCATCCGGCGGCCTTTGGAAAGCTTCCTGGTGCCTTCGGCCGAGGCAACCTCGGCCTCGCCCTTGCGGACGTTAATGACCGTACGGCCGTCGGGGGTCACCTCGACGCGGTAGATGCCGCGCTTCAGCGGACGAACCGTGACCTGCGGCGTCTCGATATCGACATCCGCCGCGCCGTGTTTCCACTCGCTGTAGGTGACAAGGCCGCGGACGACATGGACTTGAAATGAGCGGCTGCCGAGCTGGCCGATTTCGACTTCGGTATCCTCGTCCAGGCGGATGAAGTTTCTCAAATGCAGCCGGACCTCCGCCCGCGAGGAGCGTCCGGCCGAGACCGTATCGCCGGGCACCAGAGGCTGGCCGGCGCGGGCTGCCGTCGAGTCGCCGGACTTGCCGTGCCGCATGCGCACGTCGCCCTTGGTAGCGCTGATTCGGGCGACACCCATTCTCGGCCGTTCGTCGGCGCGGTAGCCGGGGCCTGTCGTATCCCTGGCAGCGGCCTGGAAAGGTAAGAAAGATAACAACGGCGCCACCAGAATCCAGCGAAGGTTTGTATATTTCATGAGTGCAAGTCTCCTTTGTAGGATCAGCTTGCCTTGACCAACGCAATCCCGTTGCCAGACCCTAAACCATTGAAACACATAAGCTTGTCGATCCTGCTTTTGGCGCGACCGCTGGTGGATTACCACCGCGGCGGTCACCAGCGATCACCTGGCCGGCTCATGAGGTAGCGGGGAATCAGGCCTTCGATCCGGAGGAATACACCTCACGGCTTTTATTAACACGATGCGCGCTAGAAAGTTGCGCCATCGACTCTCCGTGCGTCCTGCATCGAAGCACGAGCGGCGTTGCCGAGTCCAAGCCGGGTTCAAGCGAAACTGTCCGGCCGGAACCGCAAGCCGCGCATGAGCAGAACGGCGTGCCGATGGAAACCTGTGCGGGCGAGCGCGGAAGGTTAGCTGCCAGCGCGGACGACGACAACGGTCATGTCATCGGTCTGCGGTGCGTCGCCGCTGTGCTCTTTGACGGCATCGAACAAGTTTTCGACGATCACGGCGGAGCGGCCGCCGCGCACTTCTTGAAGAGTCGCCAGGAGACGCTCCTCGCCAAACTCCTCGAACTGGCGGTTCATCGCCTCGGGAAATCCGTCGAAATACAGCAGCAGCGTGTCGCCGGGCTCCAGCGCCACTTCTGCTTCTTCGAAATCGCAGTTCGGCAAGATGCCGAGAACAGGCCCGCCGGTTTCGAGCAGCCGAGGTTCGTCGCCGTGGCGCAGCAAGATGGGCGGATTGTGTCCCGCGTTGGCGTAACACAAGCGATGCTTCTTGAAATCCAGGAGCCCATAGAAAAACGTGACGAACTTATTGGAATCGGTGCTCTGATACAGCAATTGATTCGAATGCCGCATGCATTCCGACGGAGAGGGCCGCAGCAGAGTCTGGCCGCGAATCGTGGCCTGCACATTGGCCATCAACATCGCCGCCGGCATGCCCTTGCCCGAGACATCGCCCAGGCAGATCGCCAGACGGCCTTCTCCGGCGGCAAGGAAGTCGAAGTAGTCCCCGCCCACATTGTGCGCTGGCGTCGTCTTCCCGGCGACATCGTAACCCAGTACGGTGGGAGGCGACTTCGGCAGCAGATTGATCTGGATGTCATAGGCCATCCGCATTTCTTGCTGCATCAACTGCAGGGCTTTCTCTTCTTCATGCAGACGCGCATTCTCGATCACCTGCGCCGACTGCGCGGCAATGATCGTGATCAGCCGTTCATCGCTTTGGGTAAAGCCCTCGGCGCTCCGCTTGTTGAAAACGCTGAGGACGCCGATCACCTTGCCGTGCAACCGCAGCGGCGCGCACAGCAGCGACTTGACCGAGCCGTCGGCGGTTAGCGTCGGCTGAGGGAAACGTTTGTCATTCTCCGCATCGTTGATCACAAGCGGAGCCTGAGTCTTCAGCAGCCAGCCGATGACCTGCTCGCTCAACCGAAAGGGGTCGGCGCCGGACTCGGCGTCCACCTTGCGGACCATGGTCCGTAGCGCGGCTCCGTGTTCTTGGTCGCCGAAAATCAGAACGGCGCCTTGTGCGACCGCTAGGTGCTTGACGCACTTCTGCACAACCAGATCAACGATGGTTTCCAGCGAAGAAGCCGACGATACGGCCGTGGCCACTTCATTGATGACCGATAGTTCTTCGACCGCGCGGCGCAGCCGCAGGTTCTCGGCTTCAAGACGCGACAGTGCTGTAGCTGGTTGCCCTGAACTCATGGATGTAAACCTGCAATACTCACCGCGGGCGGAGCGGGATGCCGCCTCTGGTTCCCACCGCGACCTTAGCGACACCAAAGAGAGAAAGTCAACTCTCGGGCATTCGGTTCGAGGGGATGGCTCGCGGCTGGATCGTTCTTGACAACCCCTGTTGCGAGCTTTCCGTAAGCTCTTGGACCAAACGGATGACGGCGCCAGTATCGCTCAGCGAGCGAATCTCGCGGGCGGCTCCGGCGAATCGATGGGTGGCGTTGAACGAGTGGCGCACCGCGATGACTTGCAGCCCCGCCGCGAGACCCGCCTGCACGCCAACCTCGGAATCCTCGATGACCACTGCCCTGGTTGCGTCCACCCCGAGGCGGCGCCGCGCCAGCAGATAGGCATCCGGCGCGGGCTTGTGATGTTCCACATCATCGGCGGTGATCGTCAAGCCGATCCACCGCGCCAGTCCGAGCTGGGCGAAAACGCGATCCACCATCCAGGGCTGGCTCGAGGTGATGACTGCGAGACCGAATCCGTCGGCCTGTAGCCGCGCGAGTAGTTCCTCGACGCCGGGCAGCGCTTCCAAATCGGTTTCCAGCAACCGCAAATAGCGGGCCTGGTAGAGCCGGGAGTATTCGCCGGGATCGCAGTCGATGCGCGCCTCGGCGATAAAGGCCCCGCGCACAACCGCGTGGGAAGCGCCCATCAGACGGCCGTAGAAGACCGCCGGCACATCGCCGCCCAGCGCCGCGATTGTACTGGCGTGCGCCGCCGCTTTCAGAGTTTCGGTGGCGGCGAGCACTCCGTCGAGGTCAAAGAGAACGGCTCTCGAGGGCTGGCTGGAAGACGGCTGACTGGAAGACATCGTCGCTTCAAAGAAATGGAACCGCTTTCCCGCTACCGATGGCTAAATCTCGTCTCCGTTCATCCACCGCCCGACCTCATCGATCAGGCTCTCTTCGGTGTGATCAAAGCGAATGGGCGTAATCGAGATCTTGCCATCGCGAATGGCCGCGTAATCGGTGCCGGGTTTGGCATCGGCCATGGGGACTTCCTCATGCATCCAATAGTAGGGGCGCTCGTAGGGATCGAAGACTTCGACCATCAGATTGCGTGAGATCTTCTGACTCTGGCGCGTGACCTCAATGCCTGTCCTCCACGGGCTGGGAACATTGACGTTCAAAGCGACGCCAGCGGGCAGGCCCCGCCGCAAGACCTGCGCCGCGATCTTCGGCGCGAAAGCAGCCGCCTTGCTAAAGTCAGCATTCGCCCGTGAGTCGACAGACATCGCGATCGCCGGAATGCCGTACTTGACCCCTTCGGCCGCCGCGGCCACCGTTCCCGAGTAGAAGATGTTCTCGCCGAGATTCGGACCCTGGTTGATGCCAGAGACCAGCAGGTCAGGGCGAAAGTCGAGGATCTGATGGATGGCCATCATCACCGTATCGGCCGGCGTGCCATGGACCGCGTAGCGCCGCGGCCCGGATGCCTCGTAGCGCAACGGCCGCCGCAGAGTAATCGCCCGGCTCGTAGCACTCTGTTCGCTGGCCGGCGCGGCGACCCAAACTTCGCCCAGGCTTTGCATGGCCTCTTCCAGGGCGCGCAAGCCGGGCGCGGCGATGCCGTCGTCGTTCGTCAGCAGAATGCGGGGCATGGATGTGTCGGCACTACTTCTTGTCGAGGATGGAAAGAATGCTCTCTAGCTGCTGCTTGATCTCGGAGAGATGCCCCCCGTCGTTCCCCGCTCCGGTCGCGAAGGGGAGGGCCGCTTGCCCCTTGGTTTGGACTGCCCTTTTCTGCTTTCGCTTCCCGCGAAGCGCCTTGCGGGCTCCGGCGATCGTGTATCGCTCGTCATAGAGCAGCCGCTTGATTTCTAGAATCGTTTCGACGTCTTTGCGGCGGTACTGCCGCTGTCCGGAGGAGGTTTTTTTGGGTGAGAGGGTGGGAAACTCACCTTCCCAGAACCGCAGAACATACGGTTCGACGCCGCTGAGTTCGCTGACATCCCCGATGCGAAAAAACAGGCGGTTGGGGATTTTGGGCGTCTCCTGTTCCGCCATGGGAGACCCTATCGTAACAAACCTCCTTCGCGGATGAGAACCGTATGCTCTCCGCGGGGCAGAAGCACCGCCCAGTGCGTGGGAGCTTCAATCAGCCGGGGGGAAGCCGCCTCCCCGTCGATGTGTATTTCCGCTGGCCGCCGGTCGACCAGGGCAATGGCCCGCGATCGGGCCCGGTAAGCGAACCTCACCCCATGGGGGACGCTTTCGGCCATGCTAAGATCTCCTCCGGTCCAGCGCAGCAGCCGCAGAGGCGGGGCATCGGCCGCCGCGCTCAGCAGGTGTCTGCCAGGCGGAAGCCAAACCACTTTCCCATCCCCGACGGGCCAAAGCCGCCCGTTGACGCGAGCCGCGCCGGACCAGGTGACACCCGCCGCGTGTTGGGTTTCCACACGCAGAGTCTGGCCTTCCCAGCGGGCGCTCGCGCTCGGACCGGCATGCCCCATCAAGGCCTGGTCCGCCCGCGAAATCGACTGCTCGGCATAGAGGATCACTTGCGAGAAGGCCTTTCCGGCCTCGTGGAGAAGCTGGAACAACTCGGTCCCGGTCTGCTTCTTTGTCGGATAGGTTTGTTGGTATCTTTCCACGATATTGAGATTGATGATGAGGCGACTGGCTTCGCCGGGTCCTTCGCTGGATCCATCGCGGTAGCGGCGGGCGATCTCGGCATAGCGTTGCGGGCCCAGGTTCCAGAGCGTCGCGGGATCTTCCACGGCCAGCCGAAAATCGTAGCGCGGGACCAGGGCAAGCAAGGCCGCGGTATCGGCGCCGAGATATTCTCTCATACGCGTGTCGAAGCGGTCATCGATCTGCGTAATGACGATATCGAGCTCGGGCGTGGTTTCCCGAATGACCCGCAACCAGCGCCGCTGAAGCTCCAGCGCCAGTTCCGCCCGGTAGCCGGAGAAGTGAAGCCATCTGGCTTGGTTCCGCCGCCAGAAGCTGGGCGAGTCGGGATCGAACAGTGACACGGGATCGATACCGGTTTGCCGCCGGTAGTCCTCGCGGACCCAATCATTCATCGGCGTGAAGCGGGCCGCGTTGCCCGGTCCGA
This sequence comes from Bryobacterales bacterium, assembly GCA_965238045.1. GTDB lineage: Bacteria > Acidobacteriota > Terriglobia > Bryobacterales > UBA6623 > CBDEGU01. Next base: position 989,395 of record CBDEGU010000012.1, read on the forward strand.
GGAGGGACTCGAAGTAGAGTTCCGCCAGATTGACGCCGTCCCAATCGAAGCGGCGCAGCAGCCCGCTCACTCCCGCTTGGGCTTGGGCAAAGCAGCCGGGGTCGGCGAGATTGACGAGCTTGCGCCAGTCGAGCCGGGCGTCCTGCAAGGTGGCTGTTTTCTCGCGGCAGCGCGGCCGGGTGTCCCAGAAATTCCCGCTGACATGGGGCAGCTCAAGCCAGGCGTAGACCAAGATTCCTTGCCGGTGGCAGGCTTCGATGAGTGTCTCCAGATAGCGGTCCCGGCCGGGGTCTGGCTCCTGAAAATGCCAGCCGCTCACGTGCAGAGCCGCGATTCCGGCCCGCCGCCAGCGGCGGGCCATGTATTCGAGATCCACCCGCGTTCGGTAGGCGTAGTCGAAGAAGAACCAGCGGCGGTCTTCCCGAAAAGGCAGGACCAGACCAAGGTCCGCGAAAGCATGCATCAGATACGGAAAGCGCTCGTAGCCTCTGGGTCCCGGGTCGGCGGCGGCCCAGAGGACTGCTCCCTCGGGAGTGCGAAGTCCGGCCAGCAGCGGCGCTCCGGTGGTCTTCTCCCGCACGAAGACTCTCGCGCCCGCGGGCAGTTGATGTACGGGCAGCTCGGTTGGCTTCTGCCATACCATGCGGACATCGGGGTCGCGGAGATCCACGACTTGCGCGACTCGGACCTTCTTTTGGGTAGCCGCGAAGCCGAGTTTCCGCGATTCCGGCGTGTCGCCGGCCAAGAGGCGAAAGCGCGACGGCGTGGTCGCGACACGCAGGCCAAAGGGAGCAAAGATGGCTTCCCATTTGGCTGGTTCGGCGGCCTGAATCGTGACCTGGATTCTGCCGGGGGCCCGCTCCAGCCGGGCCGCCGGCGCGCCATGAAGCCCCAGGGCGCCTGGAAGTGACAGGGCGCAGAGCGCCGCGGCGGTCAACCCGCCAGCCGATTTCAAGATCGTCATGCCAACGCTAGCGCGGTCTCCTACCTGGCGAACGAGTACCACACACCAATCCGCACATCGTAATAGTTCGGGCGGCCGGGGTTGAACTTGTTGCTGAGGTGAACACCCCGCAGCACGTCGACCGAGAAGTTCATCGGCGGTGTAACGCCCGGAACGCGAATCCGAATGCCGGGGCCAGCCTCGACGAAGTTGCCCCAATAGTCGCGGTTGCGGCCGGCCGTCAGATTGAAGTTCCAATAGGCCTGGGCTTGCAGACTGCCACGATTGGGCAGACGGTATCCGGGCCGGAGTTGCCAGTAGCCCAGAAGATTGTGATCGAACCGGCTCAGATAGACGCCATCGAAATTGAATTCGGCGAAGCGGCCCGGGTGGCTCTGGCCGAGCGTGGCGCCCCTCGCCCGAAAGATGTTGATGCCGCCGCGGTAGTCGGCGCCGGCTCGTGGCGTGCCTTCGGGCCGCTGACTCAAGTAGCTGATCGCCTGACCCGCTTCGCCCCAAACCGTGACGCCGTGCCGCGTTGGTGTTCGCATCCCGACAGCCGCGATGAGAGCGCTTTCGGAGAGGAATTGCGGCGACGGGCCGCTGGTGCGCTGGCGAACGTCGCCGATGAATCGCAGTGACAGATAGGGCCGCAGCGGAAACCGCTCAAACAGAAACTCGGTCTTCAGTTGCGCATACTGAAACACATTCTTGTAGCGGCTTGAGAAGAACGGGAGCGTCCAAAACGTCGTCGTCATCGGCTGGAAGTTCGGAGCCAGGTTGTCATAGGACGACTGGGCTTGGGCGGAGATGTCCCGGTCGGGGCTCGTCGCCGCCTGCTTGAACCAGTTCATCGCCTGGCGGTCTTCCCGCAGGAGGTTATGCACGATGCCGAGTTTCAGCGCCACCATGTGGTCCGAAGGGTCGAACTGGTAGGCGCTTAAGAATTCACGCTTGGCGTCGTTGAGGTAGCTCGCCTTCAGGCTCTTCTCGCCTAGTTCCCGGTGGGGCCGCGCTTGCCCTTGGCGGACCTGCTTGAGCGTGTCGGCCGCCCGCTGGGCCACTTCGCGGTCTGGACTGGCGAGCGCCCGCTGGAGCATGACGACCGCCTCGGCCTCCCGTCCATTGTCGAGATAGAGAAAGGCCAGTTGAGCGGCGGAAACCAGGTGTTCTGGCTCCTGCTCTACCACGATTTCGAACTCCTTGCGCGCCTCCTCGTCGTTGCCGACCGCCAGCAGCAGGTAGGCCAGCTCGCGCCGCAAGGCGGTGTCGCGCGAGTCGAGTTCCAGGGCGCGGCGAAATTCCGACGAGTACGGGAACCGGTCAGGCAGCATCTCCTTGGCCTGCTCGGCGATGCGGGTCTCGCGCGAACGCGAGGCCAGCAGCCAGGCGCCGGCGGCGCCCTCTTCGTCGCCGGCCGACTCTCGTGCGCGCGCCAGGCGGGGCAAGATCTCGTCGCGAGACAGCTCGCCGGGAACGACCCAGGCCGCCAGATAGTGACCGGCCGCCCTGGCCGCCTGGCCGTGCTTCTCGTAGAGTTCGGCTAGCTCGAATTGGGCCGACCGGTTCATCGGATCGGTCTCGATCTCTTTCCGCCAGCGTGCGATCTCGCGGCTCCATTCGCTGTCAATACGCTCGTATACCGCCTTGGCGGCGGCGGCAATATTGGTGTCGCTGGAAGATCGCAGTTCGCCGAAAAGCGCGAACGCCGCACCCTGCTCGCCGGTCTCGTGACGCAAATAGGCAAGCTCTAGCGCCGTGCGATCGTCAGCGGGATCGAGACGAACCGCCTGCTCAAACATCGCCCGGCCCAGCCCGGTCTCGCCGATCTTGAGGTAGACATAGCCGAGTTCCTTGCGGATCGACACGCGCGAAGGCGCCTGGGCGGCAGCCGTTTGAAAATGCGATACAGCGCCGTCGTAGTCTTTCGCCGCCAGGGCGGCGTAGGCGGGCCCGAGCGCATCCTGTCGCGAGGCATCGCCGGGTTGCGAGGGCTCGCCGGGAACGGGCGGACGATCGCGCCGCGGCTTGCTGGGTTGAGCCAGAGCGCGGCGGGCCGTCGTGCGCTCGGGCGGTCTGGCTTGCTTGGCGACTTGCTCGAAGAGCTCTCTGGCGGCGCTGGTTTCGCCGCGCCGGAGGAGGAGGAAGGCCAAGTCGAGCCGCAGCCGGTGATGCTCCGGGTCGAGACGCAAGGCTTGCTCGAACCCCGCCTGGGCGGCGTCCTGGTCACCGGCCTTGAGGCAGGCGTACGCGAGGTCTTTGTAAATGGCCGCGTTGGCGGGCGAAGCTTTGGCCGCTTGGTGAAACCAGGAGATCGCCTCGCGGAAGTCTCCGCCGCGGAGAGCCTGGTAGGCTTTGTCGAGCAGACCGTGAACGGGATCTTGTGGTGGCGCGGCAAGCAGCGAGCACACCACCAGCGAAAGCAAGAGTCTCGTCGTCACTGAAAATGTAACTGCTTAAACATCACTCTATACATAAATAGAAATAAAGGTCAATAATGATCCATTAGATTTCGGGACGAAATGTCCGCGAATGCCCGGTTTTTCTGGATTTGGGAGTCTTTTTTTTCGAAGGGGAGGGGGCGGATTGGGGCTCGGGGGTGGAGGCGCAGGTCTCGCTTGGGGGCCTGGGGTGTTGGCTGGCTCGCCAGTGGGTTGTTCTCTTCTTCGGTTTGAGGTGGTCTGAGGCCGCTGTTTGGTCTTTTAGAGGCGGGTCGTGGTCTGTCCTCCGTATGCTTCTGATTTGGCTGCGGTTAGCTGGAATTTGGTTCGTTTGGGTTCTTGTCGGCCGTCAGTTGCGGGTCGTCAACGATCGGTGGGGTCGGGGCTGGGGGCCTCGGCAGTATGGGAGGCTGGGGCGGGGGCCGCGAGTGGGGGCCGGGTTGCCAGCCTTTGGGTCCGGAGGGTGGCTTGTATCGTGCTGATTCGTCATAGGGTTCGGGATATTGGCTCTGTTTGGTAGTTTTGCTTTCGCGGTATTGCTCGGCTGCCCTCTCTAGCTTGCAGAGCCTTCCTAGCTCGGCAATCGCGCGGTAGTAACGGCGGCTCAGATGCGCGTCGTAGCGGGCCAGGTGGAGCAGGGCCTGGGTGCGGCCGAGCAGTCCGGCGCCGAGAAGCTGGGTTTCGCCCTCGCGGCCGGGCTGGATGTCGTCGGGATGGAAAATTTCTTCGTGGCTGCGCTGCGCGCCGATGGCGGCCGAGAGGAAGGCTGTTTCGATGCGGACCAGACGGCGCATGCGCCACTGGGCGTCGGCGATCTGGCGGACGAGCTCGAATTCTAGAGAGTTCTCCGGGCGGAGGTCGTTCTCAAGCTCGCGGAGCTGGCGGTCGAATTCGGCGGGGTCTTCGCTGGGCAAGACGGCGTCGCGTGCTAGGAGTCCGTGCTTGAGCGCGTTGAGTGAGACGCGCGCTTTGCCCTCTTCGGTGCGGGGGCCGGTGGATTTTTTCGCGTTTTCGCGGTTCGCTTTAATCTGTGCTTTTGTTGTTTTCTTTGGCATTAGCTTTTTTTCCTTTTGTTGCGGGATTGCCGGGGGCGAGGCGGGACCTCGACTGCCGGCGAAAATGTGAATGCGCCTTGCGGCGCGGCTGCTCGGGGGCGGGCGGCGGCGCCGCAGGGTGTTGCGGTTATAGAATACCTTGGAGGTACCGGGGTAGGCGGGGGATGGGGAGGTTAAGTTGTTTGGAATGAGGGAGATGATTTTTTGAAAATGCCGTGACTCCAATGGACGGCGTGGCGGGTTTAGGCGGGTTTGCGAACGGGAGGGGGGTTCGGGAGCTGCCCCGATCTCCCCATTCTCTCCTATCATAAATCCGCGTTTAGATCCTCACCGCGATCCATAGCCACTTGCCTTCCGGTTGTTGATGTGTAGCTATGTACACATGAGCACACATGCTGAAATTGACGACATGGCCAGCACTACCTTGACTGTCCGGCTGCCATCGGCACTCAAGGACCGTCTTGGCAAACTTGCCGAGCAGACCCGCCGCACCAAGTCCTTCCTGGCAGGAGAAGCCATTGCCCGATACGTCGGGCGGGAACTGGAAATTGTCGCAGGAATCGAGCGTGGCCTGGACGATATGAAGGCCGGCCGCGTGGTTCCCCACGAAGACGTTGTGGCCGACATTGAAGCCACAATTGAAAAAGCAAAAACAAAGCGACCGAAACCGTGAGGAGTGTTGTCTGGTCAAAGCACGCTCACAATAATTTTCGCGTCATCATCGCTTATATCGCCCAGGACAATCCTGCCGCCGCCCACAACGCAGCCACCCGTATCGATGAAACTATTCAGGCAGTAGCCGCCACACCCACAGGACGCCAAGGGCGTGTGTCCGGCACCTATGAAAAACTGGTGAGCGGCATGCCCTACATCATTGCCTACGCCCTTGGCGATGAACCCGAGCGCCATGAGAGGGTCACGATCCTGCGTATTATTCACGGAGCAAGGGACTGGCGCGAAGAAAGCTGGCCAGAGTAACCGGCTTCGGTGAAACACTATACCCCGAACTGTTTCAACTTTCCGCTTCCGCGGGAGGCCAGGCCACGCCGTGCCGGCGCTCCGAAGTCCACGACCAGCCTGAAACTCATGGACATTGAAACAGATACGCTGTAATCTGTTTCACGCGATTAGGGTGCCTGCCCCTCGTTGCCATTGCTATTCTTCCTTTTTTCTGGGATTGCCGGGGGCGAGGCGGGGCCTCGGCTAGCGGTGGAAATGTGAATGCGCCTTGCGGCGCGGGTGCTCGGGGGCGGGGGGGAGTTGGGTTCGGGAGCTGTCCCCCGATCCCCCCCGATCCCCCCCGATCTGCGGTCCCCGATCTGCCCCGATCTGCCCTTGACCAAGCCCGATCTGTGTGCCGGGCCCGCGAAAAAGGGAGGATGGAACCTGAAGGCGGTGCGAAGGATGTTGTGCCACAGCTGTCGATCGGTTATGCTGGCCGTGCCGGGATAGCTAAATTACAAGTCCTGGGTTGTGCAGGGGAGTAGATTTTCTGTGATGGCGTCGGTCGATTGGGATTGATCGTGGAGTTGCAGGAATCGGTAAGGCGATTCGTCGCCGCGATGAAGTCCGGCGACCGCGAACGCAGGCGCGGGATGCTGGCGGCATCGGCAGTCAGCTTGGCGTGTGCGTACTTTGGGGCCTACTTTGGTAGCGACGCGGTTCGCACAGTAGTCGACGCGATTGTAGGTCCATCGGCTGCGTTTGCGGTGGGTGGGACGCTTGTTGTTACGGCCATTCTTGCCACCGCGTGGTTCATCTTCACTGTCTGGAAAACTGCCCGGCCGCGAGAAGTCGCGGCCAAGCCGGTTCCCACCGCCCTCAAGGACGCCGGAGGATTCGGGAAGGCGGACGGGGCGCTGTTCCAGAAGCTCGGGCGGGGCGAGGAGTTGAGCCGTCTCCTTGATGTGGTCCTGAACAAGCGTTACCCGCTGTTTGTGGTGCACGGAGAGTCGGGCAGCGGCAAGACCTCGCTGCTGCGAGCCGGCCTCGCCTACGCCCTAGAGCGCAACTACCAGGGTCAGGTTTGCTACGTGGAGGTGCGGCCGCGTCAGCCGGCGGAACAGATTCTCGAGGCGGCGAACCGGGAGTTCGGCGCCGCCGCCGCATCGCTCGAGGGTCTCCGGAGCATGGCCGTCGAAGGGCCGACGGCCGTCGTTCTCGATCAGTTCGAGCAGCTTGACCCGGCGGATCCCGCGCACCGCCCCGTGTTCGACTTTCTGCGCGGTGTTCTGGGGCGCTCGGATGCGTATGCGACGGTCTGGATCGTGGCGTTCCGGCGCGACTATCAACCGGACTGGCTGGATTTCCTCGGCCCGGAGAACGTCGGTCGCTTTCACTACCTCGCGGTGAAGCTGTTCTCGCGGCGGGACGCCGAAGATGTGGTCAAGCAGCTTGCGGCCGCGACCGACCTGCGGCTTTCCGAAGAGCTAGTCAGCAGCTTGGTGCGCTCCTTCTCCAGCGAAGCGGGTGGGGTTTCGCCGTCCGACATCGGGATCAGCATGTTAGCGCTGCACCAGTTGGCGCGCGGCCGCGACAGCGGCGAAACGCTGACCGCCGATGACTATCGCGCGGTCGGGCTGCTGACGCGATACATCGAGGAGAAGCTCGAGGCGTATCCTGCCGACCGCGACGGGATTCTGAAGGCGATGTTGGCGCTGGCCGACGACAAGCGCCCGGACCGGCGGCTGGCGGAGGGTCGTTCGGCCACAGAACTGGCGAGGCGCAGCGGCATGGCGGAGCACCGGCTGAAGGGGTATCTGCGCGGGCTCGCCTCACGTGACGTTCGCCTGTTAGAGGAAACCGACGGCGCTTTTCGCCTGGTTCACGAGCGTCTGATTCCGCCGCTGCGGGGCCTGGCGGGAGCGATTTTGGCCGAAGAGGACCGGGCACGCATGCTGCTGGAGGATGCGATGCGGGACTGGTCCCGGACGGGAAGCTCGCGCAGCTTGCTGCGCGGAGGCGACCTGCGTTTGGTCGAGGCCCACGAGGAGCGGTGCCTGGCCGGGGATCTCCGTGACTCCGGGAGTGATTTGTTGCGGCGTGCTCGGGCGAAGCATCGAAGTAAGCGTTGGTTGGCGGCGGGAGTGAGCTCGATAGCGGTCCTGCTAGTGGCGGTCAGCGGCTATTGGACCTATGAAAACAATCGACAAACTCGCTACCAAGAGATGCTGCGGTCGTGGGGCGCTCCGGCGGCGCTCTACGAGCAGCGCCACCAGTTTACGCGGGTCTCGGTGAGTCGGTTGTCGATGCCGGACTGCGGTTGGCTCGGCCGGAACGTGGAGGAGCTCGAACTGAATGGGCTGCCAGTTTCGTTCGAGGAATGCCTCCCTGAGGGCCTCCAGCGGCTCTCGCTCGACTGGAGTGAGGGCGGCGCGGTGCCGGATCTGGGGGAGAAGCTGCCGGAGGGTTTGACGCAGCTCTCGCTCGCCTGGAGCTTCGGCGGCGCGGTGCCGGATCTGGGGGAGAAGCTGCCGGAGGGTTTGACGCAGCTCTCGCTCGACTGGAGTGAGGGCGGCGCGGTGCCGGATCTGGGGGAGAAGCTGCCGGAGGGTTTGACGCAGCTCTCGCTCGACTGGAGTGGGCGCGCAGCGGTGCCGGATCTGGGGGAGAAGCTGCCGGAGGGTTTGACGCAGCTCTCGCTCTCTGGGCTCAGGCCAGACAACGCCCCGACCTACTCCGACGAGCTGCCGAGCACGCTACGGTCGATCGAACTAAAGCGGTGAGAAAGAAAGCGCACGACGAAGATCACAAGCCGTTTCAGGTAACGTTCAACGGTTTTCCGAAGGTCGAATTCCAGGGCTCGCGGGTCACTTCCGGTGGCGGACTGAGCCTGGTCCGCGAACGCGACGAACGAGTCGGGTTGGGCAGGCTGATCAAGGAACATCCCACCGATTCACGGCAGGGCTCGAACAAGAAGTTTCCGCTGGCCGATCTATTGCAGCAGTCGGTCGACTCTCGCTTGGCGGGCTACGAGGATCTCAACGACAGCGTGCGCATATCCAGCGATGCGACCTTTCGCTTGATCGGCTCGAACAGAAACCGCGATCACGGCGGAGCACTGACCTCCAGGCTGCAAAGCTTAGTGACCGCGTTGACGGTAAGCGACAAGAACCTGACTGGACTGCTGGCGGTGAAGCGCGAGTTGGCCGCTCGTACTCCTGAATGCCGGTCGTACGTAATCAGCTCAGGTCGGTACAAGATCAAGAGCCCACGACGTTGAGACGCTCCTCTTCCCCGAACCATTGTTCCACTCTCCGCAAAGCCTCTTCGGATCTGAACCTCGTATGCTCAGACGCGACACTAAGAGTCGCCCTACCCGCGGGCCTAGGCACGGCCGGAGAGCCGGCCGGCGACCCACTGCTCGCGGGGGCTGAGGGCGCCGTAAGGAGGATTCATGGGAGAAGAAGCGCGACCCCGGTACAGAGAACTCTTGGCACGACTGCAAAAGCCGCTCGATACTTCGGTCATTGCCGCCGCGCTGGCGACGATTCCCTTGACGATTATCCAGCGGGGCCCAGGCGATCCGTTGTGGGTCAACGCGCTGGATTGGCTGGTCTGGGGAGTCTTCCTCGTCGAGTACAGCTTCATGATTCGGGTCGTGAAGGACCCCTGGCCCTATACCCGCCGCAACTGGCTCAGCGTCGCTGTGATCGTCCTTTCCTGCCCCATGCTGCCCGATGTGCTGGCGCTCGTCCGGGTCGCTCGTCTCAGCCGTTTGGTGAGGTTGTTTCGGCTGGTCCGCGTCGTGGCCGTTGCCGCACGAGGGCTGACGGCTGTAGAAAAGTGCCTCGGTCGCGAGGGCCTGGTCTACGTGGCTTCGCTTACTTTTGTCCTCACGCTGGCCGGCGGTGCTTTCATGGCGGCCCTCGAGCCGGACACGGTCGAGCACGGTCTGGTGGGAGGTCTGTGGTGGGCTTTTGTGACGGTCACCACCGTGGGTTACGGTGACATCACGCCGGTTACCGCAGCCGGACGTCTCCTAGCCGTGTTTCTCATGCTGACTGGTCTGGGGATGATCTCGACCCTCGCCGCCTCAATCAGCGCCTATTTCATCTCCTCCGACGAGCAGCCCGACTTCACGGAATTCAAGCAAAGATTGGACCGTATCGAGAAACTGCTCGAGACCATGGCCGCGAATGGGAGCAGGCAAAGGGGGAACGGTTCCCGGCCACCGGCCGAAACCGGGTAGCCGGGGAAGAAGGAGATATCGGGCTCTGGAAGGTGTGAAACAATGCCGGGACAGCCAGCCGCGCATCGCCTAAGCCCTTGCGAATTAGAGCGCGTTTCGCCAGCGCTTGTGGCAGCCCGATTTTTTCACACCCTCCAGAGCCCGAAAGCAGCCTTGAATGGACGCCCCGGAACCCAGAAATCAGGACCGCGCCGCAGCCGGGGCCTTAGCTTTCCGCCCTGGCTTTTCGATCCGCAACCGCCGTCCAAACTGCCGTTCGAGTCGCCTCACAAATGCTTTCTTTCCAAGAGGTGAGCCCGAACAAGTTGCCGCACGAACCGCGCGACAACTCTCCTCAGAAAGTCGGGGACCGCCATGATAGCTACATGTTATGGATGTCTCTGATCCCCCTTGGGCTAAGGGTCTGTGCCTCCGCCTTAGCTGCGATCCGCACTGTGCACCCAAGAGACACTTTCGTCCGCAAGGTCCGAGCCCTTTTTTTGGACGTTATCGCAGAAAGTGGCGGCGACCGCCTCGAAGTCCTCACCAGCCGCAAGCTGGCCAAGCAGCCGCTCGTATTCGTCAACGTCACGGGTCAATTCAACCTCAGGGGTCAATTCATCCCCAGGGGGCAATTCATCCTTGTGCGGATCAATGTAGCGCCCGCGGAAGCGGGTCAGGGCGTTTCGTGCTGTTTGGATCCTTTCTTTTCGGCTCCCGAAGTCGACCGGATCGGACCAGCGGTCTACCCTAGAATCGAACGATTCGAGGGCCTTCCACATGGCTAGATAGACCCCTGACAGGTCAGCCAACTTTTGGTTGAGACTCACCCCTCTTTTCATCGACATGTAACACCTCATACGTGAGGGCACGGTCCATTGCGTGGGCTGACGAGGCAGCCGTGTGTCTGTGCAAGGTCCCAACCCGCATTTCTCATCACCTGACGACCGAAGCACATGAGAGGCCCGCTGAATGCCGCACCCCTCGCCTGGCGGGGCTGGTTGAACGCGCCGGCGCATCCGGAGGGGGGTCGATCGGTCGGGAATGCTTGCCCGTGGCAGAAGCCGGACGGGCGCGGTGCGAGCGGCGCGGGGCCGAGAGTGAGGCTTGACGGGGGCGAGGATGTGGATTATCCCAACCGAGTCGCAACGAAGCTGCCGGCGCCACGCCGCAATCTCGCTACGATGGGCTGCCAGGCCGGCCGCGAGTTGTCAGCGCGAGCCGTTAAAATTCACCAAACTGGGGTGAAGAACCAAATAGCCGCCCCGCCGATCAGAATACAGGCAGCTACAGCCGCCAGCGATTCCAGAAAGAGGGTCTTGGTTTCCGCGGGGGTTCTCTTGTGTTCCAACTGCTCAAACATGACATCCTCCCGAAGGAACCCCCGCCCTGTTTGCCCTCCGCTCCGCGCGGGGGTTCGCATTTGGCCGAGACGCAGGCGATGCGTCTCCTAGCCGTCTTGACATTACGCCTGTCGTCGTGCCAAGTCAAGGTTCATTTTGCGGCTAGAGCACTTGCAATGATGACATAGCCCATATGCGAAGATGCGTTCGCCGTGGCCGAGGCGCCGATGCTGTGCAGCCCCCCTGGGTTGTCTATTTCATATCACTTGGCCCGGCAACAGATGCAGTACTCCGGCGATTTCTTCCTCTACCGCTATATCGACCTCGTCAAGTCGCTCAGTGTTCTGCCCGGCAAGAAAATCGTCGTCCTACTGGTTGGCGGCCCCTTGGGTACGGCCTTTAACAAAGAAGGAAGGGTCCGAATCTCCTGATGTAATTCCACCGGAAGCCGAAGAGGCCCTCAAGCAAGTTATCGAGTCAGGGGGGCCGAAGGCACTACTTTCAGTTTTCGCGGCCTTCTCCCGGACCAGTCTCGGCCCAGACCCCCAGACTGCGAAAATCCTGGCTGAAGTTGAACAACATTCTGAAGAGTCGAGACTGAAGGGCTACAAGGCAACTCTTGAGCAGAGGGACAAGCAAGCCCAGAGAGATCACGAATTTCGCGAGAAGCGCCTAAATCACGAAACCGCAATCACCTGCACCGTACTCTTGATCGCAGTCGTAGGCGTCGTGATTGGCCTGTACCTTACCATCACCGGCCGAACGCAGATTGGCGGCTACATCTTGCTTGCTAGCCTGATGGCGCTATTGCAGGCGTTTGGTCGCAACCTCCCCTCGCTTCGCGAGTAGCCGCCACCACCAGCAACCCACTTTTAGCGCACTGCCACCGGTTCGTCCTCACGGGGGCTGGTAAACTATCGATTAGAAGGTCGAAAGCAGGGAGGACAACGATGATGAGATATCCCGAGGAATTTCTGATCCCCATGAGAGCTGAACTCACGCAGCACGGCGTTGTGGAAACGCGAACCGCCGAAGAGGTCGACGCACTTCTCAAGCCCGGCAGCGGGACCGTGTTGATGGTGGTGAATTCGGTTTGCGGATGCGCGGCGGGTTCGGCTCGCCCAGGCCTGATCCAGTCACTTGAAAACGACATCAAGCCCGATAAGGTGGCGACGGTCTTCGCGGGAGGCGATGTGGAAGCGGTAGCGCGCGTTCGCCAGATCTTAGCCGACTACCCGCCATCTTCTCCCTCCATGGCGCTATTCCAGGATGGTCAGCCGGTCTACATGCTCCACCGCCACGAAATCGAAGGGCGCGACCCGTCGCAGATCGCGGCCGTGCTCAAGCAGGCGTACAACGAACTCTGCGCAAAACAGCCGCAATAGGCTAGTTGCGCTGGGGGCCTGTGACGTCCCACCAGCGGCCGCCGGTCGTGGTCTTGAGCACTCCGCCTTGGCCGCCATAGTAGAGGGTGGGAGGCGTCGTGCGGGCGTCGAAGACGAGCGTCCAGGTACGGTTCGACCACTGCAGGCCGGCGGGCTGGAAGGAACCTCCGCTGTCGGCGCTGCGATAGACGCCCTTGGTGGTCCCGGCGTAAACGTGGCTCGGGGTCGCCGGGTCCACGGCTAGAGCCAAAATATCCTGCGCGAGAGTTTTCTCGCCCTCGGTCCAAGTCCAGCCTCCGTCGCTGGATCGATAGACGCCGGCCGGGGCAGCGGCCGCGTAGACGATTCTCGAATCGCTGGGATCGATCGCAAGGGCGCGAATGTCGATGTCAAATAGGCCCTCGGGATTCGCCTGCCAGCTTCGCGCGCCATCTCTCGTCCTGTATACGCCGTGCCACGTGCCGGCATAGAGAACCTGGGGGTTTTTGGCGTCGATCACCAGACAACGCAGGGTCTTGTCGAGCAGTCCCCGGTTCATCTCGTGCCAACTCTCGCCGCCATCGGTTGTCTTGAAGACGCCTCCGCCGTCCGTTCCGGCATAGAGAACACGGCCATGGGAAGCATCCGCGGCCAGGGCGCGAATCCGCCGGGCCGGCAAGCCGGCGTTTACCGCCCTCCAGGAACCGCCCGCGTTCGTGCTTTTGTACACACCCATTTCGTGCGTCCCGGCATAGATGACGCGAGCATCGGCCGGATCGAGCACGATCGCGCGCGGAGAGAGATTTTCGAGTCCGGTGGATGGCCAGTTGTCCTTCCCGCCGCTGGTGGTTTTGCACAACCCCTTGGCGGCTCCCGCGTACATGATCGCCGGGTTGCCCGGATCGAGAGCAATCGCCTGGGTTTCGCCTCCACCAGGCGAGCCCATCTGCCCGAACGCGGCTGCTGCTGCGCACATCACTAACCCGGCCAAACGCGTCATCGCCCCGCCTCCCCCCACGGCAGCGCGTAGCGCGGTTGATTCGCATAGCGTTTCAGGCGGATGCGAAGGGTTGTCCCGGCGCCGGGATCGAGTTCTACGTCAAACAGCACCGCATCGACACCAACAGTCCGTTCCTCGCTGATCAGACGGTTCGCCACACGCGCGCCGACCGGTTGCTCTTCGTGCGCGCACGAATACCTTACCTCGGTCACGGTGTGCTCCCCATAGGCGCCGCCCTGAATGGCGATCCGCCTGGCTTCAAACAGATTCGTATTCACAAGTTCGAGGTCGACGTAATCGTCCGCCACGCCGGTCACCAGCGCCGCCACGTCTCGCGGCAGGCCCGCTACCTTGCGCACGGGATCGAAATAGCGAAGGTACGCGTGCAGCATCTCGCCGCGCTTGTGAACCGGCAGCCCTCCGGTCGTCAGACGGATCAGGTTGCCGGTCGGCATGGGTTCGAGCACGAGCCACTGCGCGTCGTACCATGTCTCCGGATCGCCGTGCTCGTTAAGAATTCGTTTGAGCTTGGTGGCGACAAATCGCAAATCCCGTCGGAAGGCCTGCGCTGGGAAGCGATCGTTCCTGCCCTTGAGATAGTACGCCCAGCCAAGGTCCTGGTCCGAAAGTTCTCCTTTCCGCCGCTGCAATTCGGCCAAGCGTTCGACCTGCCGCCAGTCCTCATCCTCTTGCGACAAGAACCACAAATGGACGTAGCTCATCGCGGGCTCGGGCACATAGTGGTGCCAGCCCTTCTTGGCGTTGTATCGAATCGGGACGAGCGGCCGGCCGTCCTCGACCTTGCCGCGCTCACGAAGGACGGCGAGCTGGCCGCGAGGCAGCCTGAACCACTCGCTGTCGCCAGTCAGCAATAGAGCGACCTTCGCGGCCGTGGCGGCGGCCATGACAATGTCGGTTCCGCCGCGCACCCATTGCCAGCCGTAGTATCCGCCCCACCAGTTGCCGTTGTTGTATTCGCCGATCTTGCCGCTCAAGCCAACGTTGTCGGGCGTGATGCCGCCGTTTTGTTTCGTGAGCTCGATCCATTTCCCCAGATATTCCGTCACCCAGCGGCGGTATTTTTCATTCCCCGTATAGAGGTAAGCGTTGGCGACGAGCGGAGCGGCGGTCAGATTGATCGGCACATCGCCGCGCGCCATGCGATCGCTCATCACTTGGACGATGCGCTGAAACTGGTCGTCTTCGGGGTGATCGTTGATCCACCCGGTCGAGGATTCCACGCCCGGAATATCGTCGAACGGGAGATGGTAGTAGACGAGATTGGCGTTGGTGGGAATCCAGTCGCGCTTGGTCCACTCCATTTTCGGGCCGCGGCTGCCGTTCATCGACGCCCGCATCAGCTTCAACTCACGGTTGTAATTGGGCGCCTCGGGGTCGTCGCCGGTGTACATGTCGGCGAATCGAATCGCCCGTTGCCGGAAGCGCTCGTCATAGGGATCGGCCATACCGAGCGGGTAGAAGGAGACGTACCCCTCGCCGTGGTGCATCCAGTCCCAGTTGCTGTCGAATTCACGATAGATCTGGCCGTAGCGCGTGAACTGCCGGGTGATGCCCTCCCATATGTGACGATGCAGCGTATCGAGATTTTTCGCGCCTCCCAGGATGTAGTGCAGCGAGTAGCCGCGAAATCCCTCGTACGCATCGTCGGACGAATTCATGCCGCCCTCGTAGCGCTCTTTCCATCGCAACGAGCCGTCGGGCAACACGTAGGTCTTGACGAACTCCTCGCCGGCGCGATTCATCGTCTCGATCAAGCGCCTCTCCAGCAAGGCCCATTCCGGAGCGGCCCGGGGAAGATCCGCTCGAATCACGGGGGGCTCGCCGGAGAGATCCGCCGTGCTAGAGGCCGCCCATCCAGTTGGCGCGTGCGTCACGCAGGCCACAAACAGCGCGATCGCGGCGAACAAAATGCTCCGGTGATAACACTTCACAACTCCGCCTCCGCCACTACGCGGCCGCGTTCGGCCCAAGAGCGCCAACGCCCGCGCTGGTCCGCCCAGGCCTACAGTGTAGGATAGAGCGAGTCTCACGGGGGTCGATGACCGGGGGGGTCGATGACGGGGACTGGATGACCATCTTTCCGCGAACGTGATCTTCGTCGTCGGAGCGCTCGCGGCCATGCGGCCTGGTCCGATACCGGCTCCCGGTTCGGAACTTTATCTTGAACGGCCACGTACCACGTATGAGGAACGGCTCTCCAGTGCCGCCGGCGCCGGACCGGATCGTCGTGAGCGAAACCATCTCGGGTTGGCTATTTCCCGCGAGACGAACCTGTCATGAGTGAAAATCCAGTGCAAAGAAAGGTCCATTCGCGCTAAATTATTAACGAAGAGTTCCTAGTTGGAACAGGAGTCACTGCGTGGACATTCCGCGAAAAGATTTCGCCCGCAAGCGGCGCTTGCGGCGAGTGATCTACACCTCGGCGGCGGTTGTCGTGATGGGGGCGTTTACCTACGGGCTTTCGCGGCTGGAGCCCGCCGCGCCAGGGGTCGAAGCCGCCACGGTCTTCATCGACGAAGTCGAGCGCGGAGACATGATTCTCGACGTTCGCGGTTTGGGAACCCTGGTTCCTGAAGACATTCTCCTGGTGCCGGCGCGCGATGAAGGGCACGTCGAGCGGCGGCGGCTCCTGCCCGGCTCGCCCGTCGAACCCCGCACGATTCTCGTCGATCTGAGCAACCCGCAGCTAGTGCAAGACATCTTCGAGACGGAGTCGGAGATCAAGGCCGCCGAGGCCGAACTGGCGGACCTGCGCGTACAGCTGAAAACGGAAACTCTCAACCTGAAGGCAACGGCCGCGCAAGTTGAGTCGGACTACCAGGTCGCCAAGGCCGACTACGAAGCCCAGACGAAACTCGCCGCGGCCGGCATCACCGATCGGGTCAGCCTGATGAAAGCCCGCATTACCGCCGATCAACTGGAAATTCGCGTGGGCATTGAGAAGGAGCGGATGCAGATGCGAGCCGGGGCCGTCGAGGCGCAGGTGGCGGCCAGGCAGGTGCGCCTCGATCAACAGAGGCGGCTGCTGGCGCTGCGCAGGCAGAAGCTCGAACGATTGCAGATCCGGGCCGGCATCCATGGAGTGCTGCAACAGCTCGAAGTCCAGGTCGGCGAGCTGGTTTCCGCGGGTACGGTCATCGCCCGGGTATCGGATCCCCGGCGCCTCAAGGCCGAGTTAAAGATCGCCGAGACCCAGGCCAAGGATATTCTGCTGGGCCAGCGTGCCGAAATCGACACCCGCAACGGCATCATTCAGGGATCGGTCATGCGCGTCGACCCGGCCGTGATCGAGGGCACGGTGACGATCGACGTGCGGCTGGAGGGCGAGCTGCCCAAGGGCGCGCGTCCCGACCTCAGCGTCGATGGACGCATCGTTCTCGACCACTTGAAGGGTGTGCTCAAGGTCGGCCGTCCCGTCTACGCCCAGGCCGGCAACACGATTAGCCTCTTCCGAATCGAGCCCGACGGCATACACGCTTCCCGTCTGCGGGTAGAAGTGGGCCGCGTCTCGGTGAATGAAATCCAGATTCGCAACGGATTGCGCGCGGGCGACAAGGTGATTCTGTCCGACATGTCGGCGATGGACTCGTTCGACCGGATTCGCTTGGAGTGAGGGTTTGGCGGCAAGCACGATCAGCTTGGTGGCGGTTTGACGACAATAAAACAGACGAGGTGATTTGAGATGAACGAGGCGCCGGGTACGAACGATACTCTGATTTCTCTTGATGGTGTGAAGAAGGTCTTTTTCGCCGACGAGGTGGAGACGCACGCGCTATCGGATATTCAGTTGGAGATCCGGCGAGGAGAGCATGTGGCGATCTCGGGCCCTTCCGGTTGCGGGAAATCGACGCTGCTCTCGATCCTCGGCTTACTCGATACGCCGACGAGCGGCGAGCACCACATGAAAGGGCGCCCGGTCGAGAACCTCTCGCCCGGCGAGCGCGCCAAAGTGCGCAACCGCGAAATCGGGTTCATCTTTCAAGCCTTTAACCTCATCGGCGACCTGAATGTCTTCGAAAACGTGGAACTGCCGCTGACCTACCGCGGCATGCCGAACAAGGAACGCAAGGAACGGGTACTTAAAGCGCTGGATCGGGTCGACATGGCCCACCGTATGAAGCACTACCCTTCGCAACTTTCCGGAGGGCAGCAACAGCGGGTCGCCGTCGCCCGCGCGCTGGTGGGCGACCCGGCGATTCTGCTGGCCGATGAGCCCACCGGGAATCTCGACTCGAAGAACGGCGAGGCCGTGATGGATCTGCTAGGCGAGCTGCACGCCAACGGGGCGACGATCTGCATGGTCACTCACGATCCGCGCTACGAGCGGCGCACCCAGCGCACCATTCACCTCTTCGACGGAGAAATCATCGACGCAAGCCAGGCGAATAGGGCCGATCTTTCGTAAAGCTGGCCTGAGAAATCTCCGCCACTCCGGCCATGCGCCCCGTGGTCCGCAAGTCCGGCCCCAGGCTCGTGATATGCTAAGCGAAGTTGCTGTTTCCGTGGGCCTGTGGCGCAGTTGGGAGCGCGCTTCCATGGCATGGAAGAGGTCGAGGGTTCGAATCCCTCCAGGTCCACCATTTCTCCCCCTTCAGACTTTAGAATCAGTGGATTGTGCGCGTATTTCGGCTCTCTGCCAGATTTGCGCCAAAACGGACCAGGTCACGCGCCCTCTGGACTGAGCGCATGATCGGCCGAATGCGGTCCTGCCGCGCCAGCGCCCATTTCGCGTCATGCCTCTGAGCGATTCCGGGTGAGATGCCCAGAACATCGGCTACGTCCTGAATGCTGCCGCCTTGGGTGAGGATGTCCGTTGCGAGCCCGCTTTTCTCACCACCTGGCGAAGCGAAGTGCGTGAGAGTGCGTCAGGACGAGGCGCGTCCCGCTTGGCGAGCACGGGCGCGCTTGACAGCACGCTGAGCACGGCGAGCAAGCGCAACGAAGGAATGGCGGAACTGCCGCGTGCTTCTCTCGCCAGCCGGTTGCAACCGGCTCCCCGCTCACCCCGTATCCCTGCCTTAACGCGTATAAGGGTGGCGGGCGTCAGGGTCTCGGTCAGCGGCATGAGCTTCACGGCTTCGGTGCTGATTCATAGCGGGCTGAATTCTCTGACGGTCACCGCCCTGAGCGCGAACGGCAGCTCCGCGCATATAGCGTGATCTTACTTCACCCTAAGCTTGCACCTGGCGGCGAAAGCCGTCAAAAGTTCAGGCGGCAAGCGGGAAGAGGCCGCCTCTTTCCGCCGGCGGAAGACCGCGGACGAGTACTTCCGTGATAAGGAAAACCCGGCGCCGTTGCCGCTGGACCGCTTGCTGGACCGTGTGATTCGACAGACCTCCGCCCTTTTTGCTATCGTTCCTCAGAGCTTGCGATCGGGGCTTGCCCGTCGGCGCTTAGTCCAAACCCTCGACGGTTTCCGCGCGGTCTCCGCGGGCATAGCGGATCACATCGATCACATCGATCGCCAGCGAGATCGCGTTGAGCACCATCACGGTCCGAACCCATATGCCGGCGGATGTGCCGGCCGGCATGGCATCCAGGCGGCTCCAGAGGTAGCAGAGCAGGACGAACCAGGGGAGATGGCCCAGCCCCAGCAGCCGCGTGAAGCCGAACCGCCAGGTCAGCAGCATCATCAGCAGGCCCGAGAACATCAGCGTGCCCAGGATGATGCGCGCCTCGTAGCGGTCCCAGAAGAAAAGCGGAGCCACTCCGTTGGCGGCCACCAGCAGCATCAGCCACAAACGCACCGCCAGCGGAGACTTGAGCACACCTTTGTGAAACCGGATGACCCCTCGCATGATTTCCTCCCGTGCCGCACCGCAGCCCTCGATACTGCCCCGCGATAGAATCGCCACCGATCCTTTTCGGCGAATTTTCGCGCCCGTCCCGGGCACACAACGGCGTATCGATTCCCAACGCAAGCGCCCAACCCGACCGCCCGAGCCAGCCGCCGCTGCCGCTAACAACCTCATCCTGCATCATCGGCGAAATGAAAATCCACCAGTGGGATGTAACAATGACCAGTAGCGCCCTCCCCTCGACCCCCGTGCCAGACCCGTGCCAGACGACCGCCAGCACCTTGAGAGCGGCTAGGCCGGTCCCCATGCTTCAATAAAGGCAGAGCCGTGGCACATTCTTGCCGCAAAGCGTATCTTCTTCCGCTCTCAGGCGCCCTCCTGCTGGCCGCGTGCGCCCTTTCCGCGCCGCCCGGCCCCCTCGAAACGCAACCAGCCGACCCCCAGCTAGGCCGGCGCCTGGCCATGGTCCGCGATCAGATCCAGGCGCGCGGCATCGAGTCCGAAGCTGTTCTTGACGCGATGCGCAAGGTCCCTCGCCATCGCTTCGTGCCCGCCGCGCTGGCCTCGGCAGCCTACTTCGACCGGCCCCTTCCGATCGGGTACCAGCAAACCATTTCACAGCCCTACATCGTCGCCTTCATGACCGAGCTGCTCGAGTTCGAGCCCGGCCACAAGATACTCGAAATCGGAACAGGTTCCGGCTATCAAGCCGCCGTGCTGGCGCAACTCGGCGCACGCGTCTTTACGATCGAGATCGTCGAGGCCCTCGGCCTCCAGACCCGCCGCCTGCTCGCCGGCCTCGGCTACCCGAACATACAAACGCGGATCGGCGACGGATACCGCGGCTGGCCCGAGCAGGCGCCCTTTGACCGCATCCTCCTCACCGCCGCGCCCGATAAGATTCCCCAAGCTTTGATCGATCAGCTTCGGCCCGGCGGCCGCCTCGTCGCGCCGGTCGGCCCCCTCGGCGGCCCCCAGCAAATGATCCTTCTCGAAAAAGATACTGCCGGCAACATCAGCCGCCGCTCCCTGCTCCCGGTCTTGTTCGTCCCCATGGTCTCTCAACCGCCCGAACCCGGCTAGTCCGCCGCTCAAGACAAGAAGCGGGGATGGCTCGACGTGCTAAGCGATTGGCGAATGCGAAGCCGGTACCACACACGTGACTGGACCCCCAACTGGCGCTAACCCCGCCGATCCCCTTCAAAGAACACGTGTCAAGAAAACCTCTTGCATTTTCAGAAAAATCAATGTAGACTTCCTGCATACTTGCAGTCTTCGGTTCTGATCTTAGTCTTTATTGAGTATTCTCGCTTATTCTGTACTGACTGTCTTCTCTAAACTATATCTGGATCACCGACTGCCGAGCGCTTACGCAAGGCGGTCACGGGAGGCTGGGCGATGGCTGGGCGGATACGAAAGACGGCCCAACGGCTGGGGATAGAGCGGGGCACGATGGACGGCTCCGTGCCCGCCGGAGACGGCTACGTCAAGGGAATCTCACCGGACGGCCGGGACGAAGACAGAAGTCTGCCCGAGGCGATATTCGACGAAGAACTCAAGTCGGTTGCGCAAAGCCGCCCGGCGAGGGGCATCCCCGTTCCCGATGGGGAGGGGCAAGGTCTTCGAGACGAATTAGTTGGACTTGCTCTCTCTGGAGGCGGCATTCGCGCGGCGGTGTTTTCGATCGGCGTGATGCAGGCGCTTGCGAAAAAGAACGTCCTTCGCTACGCCGACTATCTCTCCACGGTCTCCGGAGGCGGCTACGCCGGAGGCGCGCTAACCTGGTTTCTCAACGGCCCGGGTGCCCGGACCACGGCGCCGAATGCGGCGGAGGCCCAGCGAGACCCCGGCGACACGGAATCGAAAGCGAACAACCCCGATGGTTGGATTGCCAAATGCCGCACGGGGTTCGATACCCTCATGGATGATCTGGTCGAGTTGGGGCGAGGGCCGCTGTGGAGCAGTTTCGGCGTCGGCTCGACAAACCTCCCCTTCGGAGTTAGGCGGCGCGTGGGCAGCGGCCCCATCGACCCGGCCGACCGAATGGGACGCGACCAGGAGCGAATCCTGTCGCACTTGCGGCAGCATGGCAACTACCTGACGCCGGGGGCGGGCGTTTCGGGGTTCTCGCTCTTCGGAGTCATCGCGCGCGGCATGCTGTTGAACTCCATCGTTTGGGTGCCGTTGTCGGTGCTGGCGATGATCCTGATTCTGAGCGCGGCCCAATGGGTGGGAAGTAATGATGGTCAATTCTTACGCGCGGAAAGCGTGATTCAATTCATCGGCCCCGGAACCTCCGCGAAAACGGGTCCGGCTCAGACGGGAGGACTGCATTTCGCCCAGCAGCGGACACTGCACCAGGAGAAGTTGCCATCGGACCCAGGCCCGCGGTCCGCGCTGACTCTGCCGGCACCCACCGAGTATTGGGGTGAAACCGACGCCGTGCGCCGCGGGCTGCTTCTGCCCGTCGTGGGACTAGGTCTTCTGTTCTCCGTGATCTGCGTCGTCTACTCGGTGTTAACGGTCGTGCATTTCAAGAAGTGGACTCGCTTAGCAAGATGGATCAACGGTCCAAGCTGGTTTCGCGTGGTCGATGCGGGATGGACGGCCATGAAAGCCAAGGCCGTGGACCCTCGTATTACGACCAGATATTTGACACGCCGAGTTGTCGAAACGCAGATGGGACGGCTCGTTCGAGCCACGCTGCTGCTTACCGTGCTTGCCGCTCTGCCCTGGGTTCATGAGTGGCTGGCGAACCAAATTGCCCAGACGGGCATCGCGTCGCTGGTGGCGGGCGTCGCGGCTGGTGTGTTCTCATACTTTCGCTCGGGGGCAGGCGGTGGAACGTCCGGCAAGAAGGACCTAGTCCTCAAGGTGCTGCCGTCGGCCGGCGCGATCTTGTTCCTCGGTGGTCTGGCGCTGACGATCTACGGGCTTGCCCTCGAATACGCCCGGGGGGATTCCTGGCTTCATGGGTGGGCGGTCTACGCCCTTTTGCTTTCCGTTGTCACCGGGGTCATCGTAAACCTGAATTTCATCTCCATCCACCGCTACTATCGCGACCGGCTTATGGAAACGTTCATGCCGGACCCGGATCAAGCCGGCCAGACAGGCCCGGCCTGGGGCGCGAACCGTGCCAACCTTAGTGAGGTTTGCCGCGAGGACGGGCCCAAACTCAATGGGCCTTACCCTTTGATCAACGTCAACACGGTCCTGGTCGATTCCGACAGACCGCGTTTTTGGCATCGCGGCGGCGACAACTTCATTCTGTCTCCACTCTATTGTGGAAGTTTTGCCACTGGCTGGCGAAAAACCAAAGTGTTCATGGAAGACAAGCTCACTCTGCCCACCGCCGTGGCGATCTCGGGCGCCGCCATGCATCCGAACACCGGGGTAGGGGGCGCGGGTCCGACCCGCAACCGGGCCCTGTCCCTGCTCATGGCGCTGCTGAATCTGCGTCTGGGCTATTGGGTGCGCAACCCGAACCCAAGGAAGACTCTCGTGGACCGGGGCTTTTTCAAAAGACCGAATCATTTCCATGCTCTCAGCTATGAAATCCTCTCAGACAAGTACCAGGAAGAGGCCGCTTTTCTGCAGCTAAGCGACGGCGGCCACTTCGAAAACCTCGGCGTCTATGAGTTGATCCGCCGACGGGCCCGCCTGGTCATATGCTGCGACGCCGGAGCCGACCCGAAAACGAACTTCTCCGACCTGCGCGTGCTGCTAAGCCGCATTGAGGAGGATTTCGGAGCCACCATCACTTTTGATGGTTCGCCTGATGCTTCGTCTGCTACTTCGTCTGACGTTTCGTCGGCGAATGCAAACGCTACGCAAGATCCCGAACTCAACGCATTGATCCCCGAGGGCGAGTCGCAGTATCCCCACTTGGAAGCTTGGTTGGCGAAGGCAAACACTCCGAAAGACGCTGAACTCAACGCGTTGATCCCCAAGGACGAGTCGCAGTATCGCGACGGCGTAAAACTGGCCCAACGCGGTCACGCCTTTGGACGTATACACTACCGCGATGGTACGGAAGGTGACTTCGTCCTTCTGAAAACAACCATGATCAAGGGTCTTGACCTCGGCGTCAGAAACTACAAGCTAGAACACAAGGGTTTTCCCGACGAGAGCACCGGCGACCAGTTTTTCGATGAAGAGCAGTTCGAAGCCTACCGCGTGCTCGGCTACGATATCGCCAGCCGCATGCTCGAGGACGAGGGTCTTCCCTCGACCATCTCGGATGGAAAAAACGTCACCCTCCAGGGGCTTCTTGATGAGTTGTTCGGAGGCACGCCGACTGGCTCGCCATCAGACCCCCAAGCCACCGGCGCGGCGGCCGGAGACCGCAACACTTAGACGATTCCTACAGGTCGGGCCGGCACCGCGTCCGAGCCACCGCGTCCGAACCCCGGCCTGGTCGGCCGGCTCGCCCGCACCTTCTCCGGCGCCACAAACGGCTGGCGGTTCTCGTGCCTCGGATAGCGGTTCGCTTCCTTGTCGTCAAAGCGCTCCGTTTCGGGGTCGAAGCGCGGAGGCCGGTTCACCCGGAACGCGATGCTGGCGATCGACGGCTGGAAGACTCGACCGGTCTTTGACCGGTACAATATCGTAAGTGAACGCGACTTGCATGCAGCGGCCGCGAAGCTCGAAACGCATCTCAAGCGAATGGAAAGCGAGCACAATGGGGCAACCAACAGACGAACTCTCGATTTGCCCGATACTCTTCCATCGTGACTTGCCGATTCTAAACATGCGAACGTGGCGGAACTGGTATACGCGCTAGATTTAGGTTCTAGTGGGCTCACGCTCATGGGGGTTCGACTCCCCCCGTTCGCACCAATTTAATTCAACAACTTACGTCCTCTCTGACGCTTTCCCGCCGCGGCCCTGTTTTCCTTTTGTGTGCGTACAGTGTGCAGACCTTCCGACTTGCGGGCCAAGTACTCGCTCAGCTTGCGCCCCGCGGCCACCAGTGAACTTGACAATACCCCTTCGATGCCGTCGTGGCCTGCCTGACGAGGCAAGGTCGTTGCAGTCAGGAAAAGAGAGGGAGTAACATGCTGGAGGCGGAGCTCTCAATTGGAAATTCTGGTGGAACGCTCTCTCCATTTCCGGCTGAGGCAGGACACGATAGCCTGCCCGGACCTGTCGCTCAAGCGGTGAAAGGAAGTTACTTTTCAGCTTGAAGGCGCGCCAAAGACATGATGTAATCAAGAGCACTGGATGACAGGTTTGGTTCAGAGTCCTTTTCGCTACGCCCCACTGCTGGGACTGGTCGCGGTTCTTATCGTTCCAGCGGAAATTCAAAGCGAGATCTCTTTCCTGCGCGAGGTCCGCCCCATCCTCGAAGCGAAGTGCTTTGTGTGTCATCAGGGAGAGTCGCCAAAAGCGGGTTTACATCTCGAGACGAGGGACGCGATTCTCAGGGGCGGCAAATCAGGACCGGCGGTGATCGCGGGCGCGCCGGAGAGCAGTTTACTGCTGCGGAAGATTGCCTCGGGAGCGATGCCGCCAGTGGGCGACAAGGTTAGCGACAGCGAGCTGGAGTCGATTCGCTCCTGGATTCAGGCCGGGGCACGCGGGGAGGGTTCCGAACCGCGGGTCACCGAGCAGAACGTGCTGCCGATCTTTCAGATGCGTTGTGTGGTCTGCCACGGCAAGAGCCGGCGCGATGGCGGTCTGGATCTGCGCACACTCGAGTCTCGCCTGCGGGGGGGAGATACGGGTCCGGCGCTGGTGCCTGGAGACCCGCAAGCGAGTCTGCTCTATCGACGGATTACGAGCCGGGAGATGCCTCCGCAAGAGATGATTGGGAAGGTCAATGTGCGATCGCCGACCGATACCGAAGTCGAAGTGTTGCGGCAGTGGATCGCGGCGGGCGCCCAGCCGGCTCCGAAGGAAGTTGTCACGGCGACAGAGCGTGAATCTCCGATCGAGGAGAGCGCGCTCGATTTTTGGGCGTTTCAGACGCCGATCAGACCCGCCGTCCCCGCGATCGGGCGAAGTGGGACGGTGCGCGGGCCGATCGATGCATTTTTACTGCGCCGGCTTAAGGAAAAGGATCTCGGATTTTCGCCGGCAGCGAAAAAGCTCGAGTTGATGCGCCGCGCCTGCATCGACCTGATCGGAATGCCGCCGACACCGGAAGAGATTGCCGCTTATCTGGAGGATGAAAGCTCGGACGCGTACGAACAGCTCATCGACCGGCTTCTCGCCTCACCGCACTACGGGGAACGTTGGGCGCAGTACTGGCTTGACTTGGCCGGATACGCGGATTCGGAAGGGGTGATCGACGCGGACAAGATTCGTCCGCACGCCTGGCGGTATCGCGACGCGGTGATCCGGGCGTTCAATGCCGATCAGCCCTATGACCGGTTCCTGGTGGAGCAGATCGCGGGAGACGAGCTGATCGACCGGACCCATCTCGGCGCAGTGACTCAGCGGACGGTTGACACCCTGGCGGCGACGGGGTTCCTGCGAATGACGCCGGACGGCACGTATTCCCCGGCCAATGGTTCGCTTGCCGAGCGGATGGATGTGATTGCCGACGAGATTCACGTATTGAGCACGGCGGTGATGGGAATCACGGTCGGTTGCGCGCGCTGCCACGATCACAAGTACGACCCGCTTCCCCAACGCGATTACTATCGCCTGAGCGCCATTCTGCAATCCGCCTTCGATCCGTATGATTGGACACCGCCGACTGAGCGACTTCTCGATGTGGCTTTGGACAGAGAGCGTTCGGAAGCAGAGAAATGGAACGCGCCGGTGGAAGCCGAGATCAAGCGCCTGGAGGAAGGGCTCGCGGAGAAATCAAAACCGTTACGGAAACAGTTGCTCGGCGAGCAGATGGCAAAACTTCCTGAATCGGTGCAGCGCGATCTGCGGATGCTGGACTCGACGGCGCCGGAAAAGCGGAACGAGATACAGAAATACCTGGCGAAGAAGTTCGCTGATATTTTGGAAGTCAGCAGCGCTCGGTTAGAGGAGCGGTTCGCTGACTTCAAGATGAGCGCGGAGAAAGCCAGAAAAGCGATCGGCGAAGCCAGGGAACGACTCAAGACCGTACCCAAAATCCGGGCGCTGTTCGACATGGGCGGCGATCCATCGCCGGTCTATTTGCTGGGGCGTGGCGATGCACAAACGCTGGTCGAGCGTGTCTCCCCTGGGGTACCCTCGGCATTCCGCGCCGGGCTGGAACCGTTTAGGTCCGAGAAACCCTGGCCGAACCAGAGCACAAGCGGAAACCGGCTGGCGCTGGCGCGGTGGCTGACGCAGCCGAATCACCCGCTGACCGCTCGGGTGATGGTAAACCGTATTTGGCTGCACCATTTCGGAACAGGAATCGTCGCGACGCCCTCGAATTTCGGGCGGATCGGGGAGATGCCCTCGCATCCGGAACTGCTCGATTGGCTCGCCACGGAGTTTGTGAGCAACAACTGGAGCGTAAAGGGGATCCACCGGCTGATCATGACATCGGCGGCGTACCGGCAGTCCTCGAGGATCAGCGTAGAGGCCGCGCGAAGGGACCCCGACAATCTCTTATTGTCGAGAATGCCCCTAAGGCGATTGGACGCGGAGGCGCTGTACGACTCTATTCTGCGGGCCACGGGAAGACTGGATCCGACACCTTTTGGCGAGCCCGACCCGGTCGAGGTGCTCGCCAGCGGCGAGATCGTGGTCAAGAGTGCGAAGAAAGGCAGGCGGCGCGCAATCTACATTCTGCGAAGACGCAAAACGCCGGTGACGCTCCTTGATGTATTCGACTTGCCGCAGTTGAACCCGAACTGCACCCTTCGCGGCCGCTCGACTGTCGCCACGCAGGCCTTGCAGATTAGAAACGGCGAAACCGTGCGCGGACACGCGCGTTTCCTGGCCGGCCGCCTGATGGATCAGCATCCACAAAATGTCGGCGAACAGATCGATCAGCTTTACCTTCGCATCCTGACGCGCCTTCCAACGGCCCAGGAACGAGGTCAGGCATTCGGGGCATTGAAAAAGCTGATCAAGCACTGGCGAAATCATCTTGAGGATGAAAATCAAGATGCGCCTCGGGGCGCGGCGGCGGAGTGGTCGGCCCTCGGCTCCCTGGCGCACGCTCTCTTGAGTTCCGCGGAGTTTTTGTATGTCGACTAAAGCCGGAGACACCGGCAGCCACATGGGCTGCAAGAATCACGCCGGGAGCCGGGCGATCCACCCAGGGAGGGGAGCGCAACGATCCAGCCGGCGTGATTTTTTTTCCCGCATCGCCAGCGGAGTCCATGGCGCCGCGCTCGCGAGCCTCCTGGCCTCGGAATTCCATTCCTCCGAGAAGGCCTTCGGCTCTAGCACGGACAACGTTCACGGAGTCAAGGCCCGCGGGCCTGATTTCAAACCGACGGCGACATCGGTCATCCATCTATCCATGAACGGGGGACCAAGCCAGCTCGATCTGTTCGATCCTAAGCCCGCGCTCAAGAAATACGCCGGCAAGCAGGCGCCCCTTGATGTACTCAATCAGATTGAGAACCAGAACCAGGTGGGGGGCTTCCTGCCGTCGCCGTACACGTTTTCCCGCAGGGGGAAATCAGGCATCGAGATATCCGAGCTTCTTCCGCACCTCGGCGAACAGATCGACGATATTACCCTGATCCGGTCGATGTACGGCGAGCATTTTAATCACGAGCCTTCGCTTTACTTGATGCATTCCGGCCGGACCCTGCCGGGTCGTCCGTCCTTGGGCTCGTGGGTGGTTTACGGACTGGGAAGCGAGAACGAAAACCTGCCCGGGTACATCGTCTTGGACGATCCGAAAAGCCTACCTGTCAACGGCATCCAGAACTGGCAGGCTGGCTGGCTTCCGCCTGAGTTTCAGGGAACGCGATTCCGTTCCGAAGGTCCGCCCGTGCTGAATCTCAAGCCGGCCGAAGACTTGCCCAGTCCTTTAGTGGAAGCCGAGCGAGACCTGCTCGCGCGGCTTGACCGGGCCCACCGGGGGGTTCGTCCCGGCCACGGGGTGCTCGATGCCCGGATCGCGAGTTATGAGCTGGCGGCGAGAATGCAGCTTGCCGCCACCGATGCGCTCGACCTTTCGCAAGAGAGCGAGTCGACAAAAGAGATGTATGGCCTCAACGAAGAGATGACGCGCTCTTATGGCATCCGCTGTTTGATGGCCCGCAGGCTGATCGAGCGAGGGGTGCGGTTCGTACAGTTATTTATCGAGTATCAAATTTGGGACGCACATTCCGGTCTCGAAAAGAGTTTGTCCTATAGTTGCGGCAAAACGGACCGGCCTGTCGGAGCGCTTTTGCGAGACTTGAAACAGCGCGGCCTGCTCGATTCGACGCTCGTCATCTGGGGCGGCGAGTTTGGGCGAATGCCGATTTCTCAAGTTGGAGACAAGCAAAGCACCGGCCGCGACCACGCCCCAAAAGGGTTCACCATATGGATGGCCGGCGGCGGTGTCAGAGGCGGGCATGTCCATGGCGCCACCGACGACATCGGATATCACGCCGTCGAGGACCGCGTGAGCGTCCACGACTTTCACGCCACCTTGCTGCACTTGCTGGGGATCAACTTTCGTGAATTGGTCTACGAGCGCCACGGACTGGGCGAGCGGCTGACGGCCCAATATCCCGCTCAGGTCATCAAGAAAATCCTGGCGTAGCCGGTTCTCGGCAGTGGTGACGTCTCGTTCTGCCCAGAAGAACAGAATCGCCTCCGCTCCCGGCATCGGCCTGGCGGGGTCCAGTGCCGCCGCACTTCCGCCCGCGCGGGACGCCCGATGCGTTCCAAGCGGCATCATCCGGCCTCCATCACCACCGTGCGCGTCTGGATCGCACACCACATTGCGCGCCAGCTTGACCGCTGTCCTTTCTGTAGTTCTGGATTTTCATAATGCAGTAGTACTAACTCGCGCTCGCTGCCTTGCCCGCACTCCGATAGCGGCCTTTCGGGATGAAACCGCCGACCTGATCCATGTAGGTGTGGTACGTCTCCTCGTGCTGTTGCAGCAGGTCCCGCTCCTCAAAAATCTTTACCGCAATGATGATGTACAAAGTCGTAACGACCGCGAACATCAAATGCCCGACCGTCATGGTTGGTGTTGCCCAGAAGGCGATGATAAAACCGACCTGGATCGGGTGACGCACATACTTGTAGAAACCAGGTGTCCGGAAGCCCAGATCACGATAAGGCACGCCTTGAAAACGCAGCCAGACTTGCCGCAGGCCGAACAGGTCAAAGTGATCGATCATGAATGTCGCCAACAGCACGGTTGCCCAACCCACGCCGAACAAAGCATAGGCCACCGCCTGTCCGGCCTGGCTTTCGATACTCCAGATCACGCCAGGCAAGGGCCGCCACTGCCAGAAGTTAGAATGAGCGCCAAGCTGGTCAGCAACACGTACGTGCTACGCTCGATCGGTTGCGGGACGAACCGGATCCACCAGCGTTTGAAGCCCGTCCGGGCCATCCCCGTGTGCTGCACGGCAAAGATCCCAAGTAACGCCGCATTGATCAGCAACGACGGCACAAGCGAGCCCGCCTCGCCGGAATCAATCGATTTGGGAACAGCGATATTGCCCGCAAATCCAATGGCGTAGAGAAACGCACCCAGGAAGATCACATAAGCTACCGTACCATAGAATAGAGTCAAAACTCCTGCCATAGTTCCTCCCCTTCCCTCGTACTGCTTGCCTGCCGAAATTCACGGAGCCCGGCCGGAGAGTTCCGGGCCGAGCTTCCGCTTCCACGATTCTACGCCCGAACAACGCTGAAAGCAACGCGCCGACCTGTTTTTTGAGGATGTCCGGAATTCCGTTGAAACAAGCGGCTCTCCGGAACCTGTAGTTTACGCCGCTTGGGCCTGAGCCGGTGGCGGCGTCGAGAGCCTGGCGAGTTGGTCGAGCAGCTTGGGCAAGTGTTTGTAGCCCTTGACCCGCCGGAAGTTTTTCTCCGCCAGCCACAGACCCGCGCCCACCCAGCGCTCGCGATGATCGCCTCCCCGCCAGCGCCTCACCCGGCCACAGACGCGACCCACCACCGAGAACGCCGACTCGATCGGATTCGTCGTCGCCAGCGTAGAGCGCAACAGATCGTCAAGCTCGAGTCGGTGCACCGTCAGCGTTTCCTCCATCCCTTCTTTGAGGGAACGCGCCGCCGATGGATTCAACTCCCTCAGATCGCCGTGCAGCTTCTCCAAAGCTTTCTTGGCATCTCCGTAGTGCGACATCGCATAAGCGTTGGCCATTTTGCGGTCCACCGATGCGCGGTATTCTTGCGGCAGGTGGCCGGTCACATTGCGGCGCTTGTGCATTTGGCAGCGTTGGATCAGCGCCATCTTGCCCGCGTGTTTGCGGACCGCCTTGGTGAGCGCCTTCGCGCCATCGAGCACATACAGCATCGGCACGGAGAAATCGGCGCCGCGCTCGGCCAGATCGTCCAATAATTCACCCACGACCGTCGCGTTCTCACTTGCTCCCTGCCGCAGCCCCAGAATGGTCTTGACACCGTCAACATTGACTCCGAGAGCAACCACGAGATGCTGAGCCTTGAACTCGATACCGTCGAGGTAGATGGCGCAAAGCTTACATTTGCCGAGCGGACGCTCCAAAATCCCGCGCAGTTTCTCGCGGCTGGTGCGTACAAAGTGCTCGCTCACCGCCGACTTTTCGATGCCATAGGCCTCGCTAAACTCCCGCACGGCTTTCGAATAATTGCGCGTTGAAAGACCGAGCATGAGTTTGTCCCAGACGGCGGCGTCGAGTGGTTCGGAGCGCCGGAACAGCTCATAGGTGCCGAGGGATTCTTCGCGGCCTTTTTCGCTGCGCAACCGCGGACGTTGGATCGGAACCTTCTGCCCGTCGGCGACGAGGAAGCCTTTCTCATGGCCCCAGCGGAAGGGCTGTTGGTTTTCGCGCCGCTGGTATCGTTGGCCGGCGAGCTGGCGCACTTCGTTGTCCATGATGAGCTGCATCAACTCCAAGCCTGCTTGGCGCATTAACTGGCCGACGCCGTCTTGCAGGGCAGCGGCGACCTGCTTGAGCGGCAGGTGCAATTGCAGTTCCTGCTCGGATTCTTCTGCCTGCTTGTGGAACCGGCGGACGGCTTGTTCGCGGTCGATCTGGTATCGTTTCTTCATAGCGACTCTCCTTTTTGAAAGAACAAAACATCACTCCGAGCCTAACGGCTCGGAACGGAGAGTCGCTACTTCCTACGAACTATCGGACATCCTCGGGCTGACGCCAGGGCGGGTGCTATTGCTATTGTTCATGAGACGCAGACGTTAGGGAGGCTAGGGACCATGCTGATTCGAAAGCCGCCGCCGGGGGGAGTTTGTAGCAGGATTCGTTGTGTACTAGGAATGGCCGTCGTGCTGGTATTGTGCCCGCTAGGACGGGCATCGCTCGACGAACCGCGCGGCTCGGTTGGCTGGGAGTCGAGCCGGAATCTCAGCGAGACGGCGTATGTGGCCAAACTCGATCAGATGAAAGCGAAGGGCTACCGGCCCGTCGATGTCGAGATCGCCGGAGGGGCCTCTCGCCGCTACTCGGTCATCTGGCGCCGCAATACCGGCAAGCGCGGGTGGCGGATTCACACCAAGCTTACGGCCGCCGCCTTCTCGAAGCGCTGGAAAGAATATAAGCAGAAGGGTTTTCGAATCGTCGATCAAGAGAGCTACCTCGCCGGCGGCAAGCGCTACTTCGCCGGGATCTGGATCCAGAACAAGGAGAAGCTCGGCTGGGTCTCTTTTCGCAACCTAACCTCGAAACAGTTTGGCGACCGCTTCAAAGAATACAGCGGCAAGAAATATCTGCCCGTCGACGTGGAAGCCTACCGCGCGGGCGGGAAGTTCCTCTACTCAGTGATTTGGGTCCAGAACAAAGACCGCCTGGGCTGGGCCATCAAGCGCAATCTGCCCCAGGCGCAGTTCAAGAAAACGTTCGACCAGATGAGCGGCAAGGGCTTCCGGGTCCATCGCAACATCTCGTATCTCAGGGGCGGCAAGCGGGAGTACGCCACCATTTGGGTCAAGGAAACTCCGCGGCGCTCCTGGCGAGCGCGCCGTGACATGAACAATACCGGCTACGCGAATATGTGGGCAAGATACCGCGACGCGGGCTACCGGCTCAGCGGCTTCGAGGCCTATCGCACGTCCAAGGGAACGCGCTATGCGGGCGTATGGGTCGAAAATAGCGCCCGATTGAAATGGAAGCATCGAAAAGCCGTCAGCGGCCTCATTGATACCTATCTGAAGAACCAGCCCGCGGCCGGCCTGAGCGCCGCGGTCGCGGTGAATGGCCGAATCCAGTATTTGCGCGGTTCCGGGTTCGCCGACATTGCGGGCAAGAAGCAGGCTCACTCGCGCACTGTCTACCGGCTGGCGTCGGTTTCCAAGGCCATGGCCGGCGTGCTGGCCTTTCGGCTGCGCGAACAGAAGAAGCTCAACCTGGGCAGAAAGACGCGCGGCTATGAGCCGAGACTCCCCAGCCATCACACCCACACGGTGGGGCAGTTGCTCTCGAATCGCGGCCGCATTCGCCACTACAAAACAAACGATCCGGCGCCTCTGTCCGGCACCAAGAAAATCTTCACGACAGCCTACAGCGCCTCAAGGCTTTTCAGCGCCGACCCTTTGCTGCCGCCGGGCTACAAATATTCGACCCACGGATATACTCTCGCCTCCGCCGCGATGGAAA
Organism: Bryobacterales bacterium; assembly: GCA_965238045.1. Classification (GTDB taxonomy): domain Bacteria; phylum Acidobacteriota; class Terriglobia; order Bryobacterales; family UBA6623; genus CBDEGU01. Next base: position 1,022,209 of record CBDEGU010000012.1, read on the forward strand.
AGGCGGGCGGCGGAAGTTTCTGTGGTCTTTTCTCCAGCCAAGTCAGAAGCCGGGCGGGCGTCTCTTCACTGCGGTGTGAAAATCTCAACAGCAAGGTGGGCGAGCGCTCGAAAATCTATCGAACCAGCGGTTCGTCGTTCCAGCAGCTTACGCCGCTGAGCCTGAGCTGGAAGTATCCCGGCGGCGGCATGGAAAGCTCCGCCTATGATCTGGCGCGTTTCGGGATCAGCCTGCTCAACGGACGAATCATCAGCGCCGCCAGCATTACGACGATGACGAAGAGGCCCGACAGCGCCAGAAACTACGCCTACGGCTGGGATACGGGCTCGACCAGCGGGGAGACGTACTTCTCCAAGGGCGGCAGTCAGCCCGGGGCGCGGTCTCACCTGCTGTTTTATCCCGAAAAGAAGATCGTCGTCGTACTGCTTTCCAACACGGTCGGCAGCGGCATCAGCACCCTCAACTTCGATATCGGCAAGCTGCTGCTGGCCGACTAAGAGTGACCGAGACTGGCGCCGAAATTCAGCGCGTGCGAGCCGGTCAACGCACGGCCACGACCGCTACTTGTTCGAACTGATTCTGAATCACCTGGACCGTCGTTCGGGCGGGAGCGTTGTTGGGAAAGTACTCGCGGAAGACTTGATCCATGCGGCCCATGTCTCTGCCGGCGTCCTTGAGATAAACATGCGCCTGTACGACGTTCTCTAGGTCCATGCCGGCGAGTCGCAGCGTGTCGCGGATCTTCTCGAGCGAGCTTCGCATCTGCTCTTCGAGCGTTTTGCCGTCACCGGACTTGCCCGAAGTCCACAGCGTGTCTCCATCGAGTACGCCGCCTCCCGAGCTAGTCGGGCTCGTTCCCATGTAGTGGGGAATCACGCGGCCTTTGGTCTCCATTCTCTTGGTGGCTACAAGAGCAAACTGCACACGGCTGAGAGGGCCGGGCAGCCGGGAAATACAGAAGCTGGCCCGGCTCGGCGCGGTCCCGAGTTCAAAGAACGTCTTCCAAACCGAGTTCAGTTTCGGGTAGCTTTCGCGCGTCAGGAAATACGGGTTCGCGAAGACAACGTTCTCAAAGCCCAGCCCCGCCGCCTTGAGCGTTCCGGCCACGTTTTCCATGGCGCGCTGGGTCTGCCCCTCCATCGTGTCGTCGAACTTGTTGCTGACCGGATGGCGTCCGCCGAAGCCGGAGAGATAGAGACGATCGCCCGCCCACACCCCAGCGCTAATCGGAATCTTGTTCTCGGGGGTCGCCCCCTCGGGCGGCTCGACGATGCGAATCCGGGACTGGTCGGCGAAGGCGACGCAACTGACTTCGATTTGCGATCCGCCCGGCAGCGCGGGCATTTCGAGCGTCGTCCGCGCCGGGGCCGAACCAGCCTCGAAATAGCTTCCGTACACGGCGTTCATCGCCTTGTAGCTGGAAATATCGGCCAGATAGACATGGCATGTGACCACGTTGGCGAAATCCATGCCGGCGGCTCGCAGCACGTGCCCCATGTTGTCCATCGCCAGTTTGGCCTGGGCGTCGAAACCCTCGGGCTGCTCGCCGGTTTGAGGGTCGAGGCTGACCTGACCGCCGATGTAGAGCGTATCGCCGGCAAGAACTCCGGGGCTATAGGCTTTACCAGCTTTGAACTGCTCTGGATAGATGAAACGCCGCGCTACTCTGTAGGGGCTCTCACTGAATGCCGAGCCGGGTGATTCGGCGCGCGAGACGCCAGTAGCCAGCAGAGCCCCTGTGCCCAACAGCGCGATGGCGGCCATCGCAATCCAGACTATCTTCGTTCGTTTCATTTCACGTTGGCATTCCGGCAGCGGCATCGGTTGTCTCTCCTGGGGGTCTCTGAGTATGCTCCCACAGATTATGGGCCGCGCGGGTTCACCCGATGACGGCCCTTCGCGTCTGACAAAAGGCTGACACAGGAATCGTGCCCCGCTTACAGCACATCGGGGAAAGACTTCTTTAGGCGATGGAAGCAGGCATGTCCGGCGATGCACAGCAGAACGCTGACCACGGTCAGCGTCGCGAGCGGCCCCCAGGCTGGCGCGGTGCCTTCTAGCAAAACCGCGCGGTAGGCCTGCACGAAAACGTACATCGGGTTCTTGTCGAAGATCCAGAGGTAAGCCTGAGGCAGCGAGGCTTGGGGATAGCAAATCGGCGTGGTAAAGAACCAGACAGTAAGCAGGAAACCGATCAACTGTCCGAGGTCCCGGAAGAATACGCCTAGCGCGGCCAGGAACCAGCAGACCCCCGCGGTAAAGAGGAACTGAGGCAACAAAATCAGCGGCAACATCAGGGCGCTGGCAGTAAGGTCACGGCCGAAGTAGAACATGCCGGCAAGGAAGATGGCGATTCCAAAAACCTCGCTGAACAGCCCGGCGAGCACCAAGTTCACGGGCAAGATTTCGACCGGGAACAGGATCTTCTTGACGAAGCTCGTATGCTCGACCACGATGCTCGGCGCACGGCCGGCGGCCTCGCTGAAGGCGAGCCAGGGCAACATGCCGGCGAGAAAATAGAGCACGAAGGCGCCTGGCCGGCCGTCGCCGGGGAAGCGAGCCCGGAGCACGACGCCGAAGACGAAGGCATAGGTCAGCATCATCAGCAAGGGGTGCAGGATGGTCCAGAACAGCCCCCCGTAGGAGCCGCGGTAGCGGCCCACAATGTCGCGCCGCACCATGGAACGGATCAGCGACCGGCGACGCCACAGTGTGCGCGCGGCGGCGAGAATCGACAGCGTCATGGGCCGCGGAGCCGTCTCGCCAGAGGTCACGATTCCCCTCCGCTGTAGAGGCACGACGGATACCGTTCGGTGACCTCGCCGGTCTTCTTGCCCAGCGCGTAGATGACGTCTTCTCGCAAGTGATCGGGAAGTTTGTAGCGCCGCATCAAGTGCTTGACCCACTCGAATTCAGCCGAACGCGTGGCGATATAGGGGCCGGTTTCCAGCCGCTCGACCGAGAAGCCGGCGGCCTCGAACATTTCTTGCACATCGCGCGGAGCGTATTCGCGGTTATGACGCGGGTCCGCGCCGCCATTCTCGTCGGGAAGGATGTACTGATGAAAGAGCCCCGGATGATAGCCCAGCAGCAAGGCAGCGGCCGCCCGCCAGCTGCAGATATTCGGCGTTGTCAACATTAGATGACCGCCGGGAGCGAGGATGCGGTTCAGCTCCGCCATCATGTGCATCGGATCGGACAAGAGGTGCTCAAGGAGTTCGCAACATAGAACAGTGGAAAAATGGCCGTCCGGGTACGGGTAGCGATCGCGTTCGGCATCGAAGAGATCGATTTCGCACTCGAATTCCTCGCCGGCGCCGGACCGCGCGCGCCCGAGGTCTCTCTGGCCAAGGGGTCCCAAATAACTGCCGCGCACCTCTCCATAGCCAAGCTTGGTTTTGAGCGCGGGCGTGATGTTCATGTAGGCGCCCATCTCGAGAATGCGGTCGCTCTCGCCACCGGGCGGGGTCAACTCCAGTGTATGGACCAACCGCGTCAAGTGCAGCTTCGCGTAGCTCAAGCGCTCGGACGAGCCGTGGCAGAAGCCGAGAATGTATTGGGCCTGGGGCGAAGAAGTTTCCGCCTCGCTTGGCGGGGCGGAGGCGAGAAAATCTTCGTTTGCGATACGGTCGCGGTTGGCGCTGCCGGCGGGGATGATGGGAGCCGGGCTTTCGCCGCTCGCGGGCACGGCGGGCGGTGCTTCGGCGGGCTCCGCGAGAAGCGCCTGTTCCGGCCGTGTCTCAACTTCCGTGTCCCTCGCCGCCCGGCCTTGGGTTACGGCTTCGATCCAATGAAAGTACATTTCCGCCACACGGCTCCAACTGCACTCGGTCGCGACGTAATGGCAGGCGCGGGCGCCGATCGCATCGGCGATCTGGGGGCGCGTGCACAGCAAATTCAGGTATTCCGTAATCACATCCGTCTCGGTCTCTCCCACGGGCACTTTCAGGCAAATGTCATCCGGCAGCTCGGAAAACGAGCCGACGTCCGAGACAAGTACGGCGCGGCCCAGGCCGAGCGCCCGCAGCAAGGTTCCCGAGGTCTCGCCGGCGGTCGGATAGCGGAGATTCAAGCAAATATCGCTGGCGGCGATGAGTTCGGTCAACTCGGCCTCGGGCACATAGCCGGTCAGGCGCACGAAGGGCTCAAGCCGGCGGCGCGCGATGAGGCGGCGAACCGGATACTCGGGGTGCTCCTCGCCGACGAGAATCATGCGCGCGCGGGGCTCCACCTGAACCAGACGGCTCATGGCGTGGAGACATTCCTCGATCCGCTTATAGGGTTTTAGGAAACCGAAAATGCCGATCAGCGGCGTGCTCTCATCCACTCCCAGCTTGGCTCGCCGGGCATTCCGGTTCGCCTCGGGAATCCAGGCGCCGTGAGGAATTCTTTGCACCGCAACATCAAAACCCGCCCGGCGGATCTCATCCACCATGAACTGGCTATGCACGATGACCGCCCGAGAGGTTTCCAGCAGACGGCGATTCATCGCGACGCCTTCATAATCGGGACCTGCTTCGAGGGCGCGCACGCTCCGGGCGAACTCAAGGGCTGGGGCGCCGCCGTTATGCTCGACTTCCCGCATATAGCCGTCCCAGTCGCCCCGCCGGATCGTCACATCCGCGAGCAGGTGGTGAAGATTGAATTCATGCAACACGACGATGCCGGGATGGCGCAGAGCCAGGTCGTAGATGTAGCTGTGGTGGGGGTTGTTGCCGATGTGATACAGCACGGCGCCAAAATTTTCAGGACGGTAGTCTTTGTGATTTCGAACCGGAATTCCAGCACGGCCGGGCAAGGCTTCGGCTTCGTAATCTCCGGCGAACACCTCGATCTCAAGATGCCGGCGCAAAGCCGGAAGGAGGGCTTCGGAATAGCCGGAAACTCCACAGCGGACCGGATGCAGCGGAGTAAAAACGGCAAGCTTCATGGCACCAGCTTGAGCGAAAACGTGCCGAGTTCCAAGGGGACAAGGATGAGCAACGGCGTACGCGCCGCGTCTTTTCCTATGAATATTTCAAAACTGTGGCTCGATGCCGGTCCGCTGATATCGATGAGCAGCCGGTCGGCGGGGCGTGACTCGCCGGCGATGCCGATTTCGAGCGTTTCCACATAGGAAACGACGACTTCGTACTGCGATCCGAAATTGACGTCGTCCGGTGGCGGGATGCGCCCGGAGGCCAGCTCCGCGCGCAGGTGGTAGAAGTAGGTGAGCCCGTCGCGCGTGCACGGGTTGATCTTCAGCACGCTTTCTCCGTCCCCGTAGAGAGCCTTGCGGTGGGCCTCGAGTTTCCGCTGATCGTAGGTTACTGTTTCGCCGGTCTTTTTCTCGTCCCGAGAAACCTTCTTGCGCAGTTCCAGCGAACAGAGTTCCGCGCCGGCGGTGGAGCGATATGCATCCGCGATTTCGAGCGTGGGCAGCGAGGCGTTGACATCCGCCTGAAACGACCAGCGCCTGGCGCTCGATGCGGCCCGAAAACGAACCTCCCCCAGGCTCAAACCACTCGGCCAGCTTACGTCGTACACCAGTTCCTCGCCCGAGGCGAAGGGAAGCTGTTGTGAAAGAAGCGCAGAACCGGCCGCTGGGAAAATCGCCAAGAAGACCATCGCCGCGCGCGAGACTCTTCGGCGGGCGGCATCGCGATCGAAGATGGCGCGGACCGGGCTAGGAACCGTCCGGCTCACCGGGCGACAAGCTCCTTCCTCACCCTGGCGTGGAGAGGATCGGAGGCGACTTCCGCATACACGTCCAGGGTCTGCCGGGCGGTTTCCCGCCAGTCAAAGAACGCGGCGCGCTGGAGACTCTTCTTTTCCATGCGCTCGCGCAGTTCCTTATCGAGGAGAATGTCGGCGATCGCCCGCATCTGTTCGCCCACCGAGTTGGGGTCGAACAACAAGGCGGCCCCATCCACGACTTCTGGCAGGGCGGTCGCGTCGGAGCAGACCACCGACCGTCCGCAAGCCATGGCTTCCACGGTCGGCAGACCAAACCCTTCGTAGAATGACGGGAAGACGAAAACGTCGCAGGCGTTGTACAAAGACGGCAGAATCTCGTCATCGACGAAGTCGGTCGTCACGATGCGTTCTTCGAGTCCCGACCGCCGGATTTCGTCAAGACCCCTCTTGGCGAACCAGGTACGCTTGCCGGCGAGCACCAGTTTGTGCGGCAGTGACGGGTGGGCGGCGAGCAATTCGCGGAACGCACGGACCAGGCCGATCTGATTCTTGCGCGGATGCCAGTCGCCGACACTAAGAACAAAGGGTTCGACGACGCCCAGGTGTTGGGCGACGCGGCGCCTGGCAAGGTCGCGGCTGATGGGATGGAAGCAGTCTTCGGCGGCTTCGGGAGTCACCCGAATGCATTCAGGATCGATGCCGAACACGCGGGAGATGCGGTTCCGTGAGAATTCGCTGACCGTAATGATCTTCGCGGCTCGCTGCAAGGTGTGCCGGGTCGAGATGCGCAACTGTAGCGCGCGGGCGGCCGTGAAATACTCGGGATGTTCCAGATAGCTCACGTCGTGGATCGTCACCACGATCGGCACCGGGCATGACAAGGGAGCGGTATATTGCACGTGGAGCAGGTCCGGCAGATCCTCTCGAAGCCGCGCGTTCAGGTCCCGGCCCAGCCGCAGAAAGGGGTTTTTCGACACCAGCCTCTGAAGAAAACTCTCGGGAATCCAGCGAGAGGCGAGCGGAGTGGAGACGTACGCGATCACATCAACCGACGGCTCGATCAGCGCATACCGGCTGAGCAGGTTGCGGACATACACTTCATTTCCGGTCAGCCTCTGGCCGATCGCGTGGGCGTCAACAGCGATTCGCATTCCGTCGTTCCTCGTATTGTCGCATCTAGATGGTTTTCGCGAAAGGCCGGACCGAAAATGGTGTTCCCATCAACTCTGAAAGCTCTTTCCAGGCAGCGCTCCAGCAACCGGACTGCTCATAGGTGCGCCTGCCTGCCTCGCCCAGCCGCCTGCGCTGCCGCTCATCCGAGAGCAGATCAAGAATTACTTTTACAGTTGTTGCCGGATCGTCGACAATCCGTATATTTTCTCCGTCAACAGCGGGCAGGCCCTCCGCGCCGATCCTTGTAGAAACCACGGCCCTGCCCGCCGCCCAGGCTTCCAAGATTTTGATGCGTGTGCCGCTGCCCGCCAGCAGGGGAACGACGACGACTTTGGCGCGGGCGAGTTCCTCCAGCGCGTTATCGACCCGGCCGGTACACTCGATACGGTCGCCGGACGACACGAATTTACGAACACTCCTTTCATTTTTTCCGATCAGCCTCCAGCGAAGACCAGGGTCCGCCCGCCGAAGCAAAGGCCATATCTTCCGGGAAAAGTGCCGCACGGCTGTGACGTTGGGATGATACTCGAAGTTCCCGGAAAACGCAATCACATGTTCCTCGGGCGGCGAGGGCTGGACCATACTGGGCAAGGCATTGGGAAACACCCGCACGTTCGCCTCTGGCGCCCGATTTCTTACGATGCGGGCATCGTCGCCGGAAGGGACAAGAATCAGATCAAAACCGCCCAGGAGTCGCTCTTCCGCGCGCCGCGCGCTTTGAGCAAAGAGCCGGTGCGCCATGCTCTGGGGCCACGGTTCGCTCAAAGCGCAGCGCTCGTGGAGAATCGACTCGACATTGTGAAGATCGAGGATGACTTGACCAGATAACGGCCGTAGTAGCGATAAATACGGCGCGCACCAGAAGTGCTCCACGACACTGATGGCGTATCTTTCTCCTCCAATCGCGCTCTCAACCAGGCTTCGGCAAGCCGCCGAGCAAAATCGGTCGGTCAACGGCAGGGCGCCTGATAGCAGCCTGCGGGTGTTTCGCAAACATCTTGAAGCCAAATCCCGGCGATGGCGCGGCAAAAGGATCTTCGAGGTGCGCGCGGTCCGGTTCTTGCCACTACCCGATATTTCAGGACCCGATGTTTCACCGCGGCGGGCGCCATCTTCAAAGGTCAGCAGATGAACTCCCGATCTCGCGGCAAAGAATTCCAGCAAGCTCGCCGAGCGCATCTGTCCGCCTCCCTCGATCGGGTAGGGGTTCTCGGGCGAGAGAAACAAGACCCGTTCAGAATCGGCGGATGGCTTCAACATAGATGGAGCGGGTCCGGCGAGCCGTGGCTCGCCAGCTGAACCGTGAAGCACGGCGCTTACCTTGCTCGCGAAGACGGTTTCTTAGTATTTCGCTGTCGAGAACCTGGCCGATCACCCGTTCCAGCGCCCGCGTGCAGGTCGCGTCGGCGTGCATCGCCGCCGAGGCGGAAACTTCGACCAGCGCCGGATCGCGAGAGGTGATCACGGCAGCGCCGGCCTGCATCGCCTCGACCACGGGCAGCCCGAAGCCCTCGTAAAGGCTAGGATAGACGAACACCGCCGTTCTATTCAACAAGTCACGAATCTCGATGTCGGCTAGCCGTCCCAGCACGTGCAAGCCCGGCTCTTGGCGATACGGAGCGTCATCGGCGCCAGCCGCGCCGGCCAAAACCAAACCCAGTGAGGGGCGGGACCGCTTCACAATCCGCCAGGCCTCGATCAGACGGGCGATGTTCTTGCGCGGCTCTCTCGTGCCCACAGAGAGAAGATAGGGTTTTGGAATTTGCGGTCTGCCGCCGCTTTTTCTCTTCGTGTCCCCGGTGTCTCCGGTTTCCTCGGTGCCCCAGGTTTCCTTCGTGCTCCAGATTTCCTTGGTGCCCCCGGTTGCCTTGACGCCAAAGTCCGGCGCGGTTTGGGAAACAGCACTGAACGATGAGGCGGCGGCAAGCGGCACGGCCCGAATGCGGGCAGGGTTGACGCCGAACGTGCGGCTCAGTTCCCGGCGGATGGCCTCGGTCGGCGTCAGAATCATCGTGGCCATCCGCAATAAATAGGGTGTCCGGGAGCGGACCCGGCCGGCCTCCCGGGCGCGAGCGGGTCCTCGCTTCCAGGGGGAGAGATCATGAACCATCATCACCGAGGGCCGCAACGGCAGATAGGGAATCGAAAAGTCGGTACCGTGGAAAATCTCTATGCCGCGGCGTTGCGACTCCCAGGCAAGACCGCTCGACCACCACATTCCTCTAAACCCCCGCCAGGAAGGAGCCGCGGTGACGATGTTGGAAAAATTGCGAAACTCGGCGGGCCGCTCCCACGAGGTCTGATCCGAAAGCAGATGGAACTCGTCGTTGGGGAATTCGGCCGCCAGAGCGCGCGTGAGTTCGACGACGTATCGCCGCGTCCCGCCCGAGGGAACGGTCAATGGCGTGGCGTCGAGGGCGATCCGCAAGGCAGGCTACTCACTCTTGCGCCGGGGCGGCTAGAACTGGGAAAGATTCGCGCCCGTGTCGGCGACCAGGTTGCAGGCGTGCAGCAGAGAATCGACCGTTCCGGCGTCTGTCCACCATCCTTTCAGTTCGGCGAAACTCATGGTGCCTTCCTGAATAAAAAGATTGTTGACGTCAGTGATTTCCAGTTCGCCACGGAGAGAAGGCTTGAGCGTGCGAATCTTATCGAACACAGTCTGGTCGTAGAGATAGATCCCGGTAACAGCATAGTTGGATTTCGGCTGAGCAGGCTTTTCCTCAATGCCAAGAATCCGGTCTCCGTCGATCTCAGCGACGCCGAACCGCTGCGCGTCCCGCACCTCTTTCAATAGTACCTTTGCGCCCGAGGCTTGCCGGCGGAAATCCTCCACGGCCGCGGCGATATTGCCCTGGATGATGTTGTCTCCCAGGATGACGCAGGTCGGCTGGCGCTCGGCGAAGTGTTCCGCCAGGTCCAGCGCTTCGGCGATGCCTCCCTCGCCTTCCTGATACGCATAGTTGATGTGCTTCAGCCCGAATTCCTTCCCATTCCCCAGCAGACGCAGGAAGTCGCCCGCGTTCCTGCCGCCCGTAACAATGAGAATGTCGGTGATCCCGGCATTGACCAGCGTCTCGATCGGGTAGTAGATCATCGGCTTGTCATAGATCGGCAGCAGGTGCTTGTTGGTGATGCGCGTCAAAGCACCCAAGCGCGTGCCCAATCCGCCGGCCAGAACGATACCCTTCATACGGAACTCCTTGGCAGTTCGCGGAACTTCACGCGACCCGCTTCGCTCGGGGCGTAAGCGGGCAGCCTCCATTCTCTGTGGCTCATGCTGACCCGGCCGCTCATGCTGTTCTACTCATACCTCAAGACCTCGACCGGCACCAGGCGGGCCGCGGAACCCGACGGGTAGATCGTCGTCAGATAGCTCGTCAGCATGGCGGCCGCGGCGACGATCACGGCATCGACAGGCCGCGGAGCGAATGGCACATAGGCGAGGCCGTACACCTCTTGATCGAGGGCGATGAGCTTGTAGCTTTCGCAGACCCATGCAAGACCATGGCCCAGAATCAGTCCAGCCACTGTGCCGGCCAAGCCGATCAGCAGGCCCTGCCAGACGAAGATCCTCCGAATCTGCCGGGTTCCCGCCCCCATGGATTTCAGAATCGCGATGTCCTTGTTCTTTTCCATCACGATCATGACCAGAGACGTAAGAATGTTGAGCGCGGCCACGAGCATGATCAACCCGATGGTAACGGTCGTGACGAGTTTCTCGACCTGCAGGGCCTGCATCAAGGGCTCGTTGCGCTCCTCCCAGGTCGTGGCGGCGAACTGCTTGCCGGCAAGCGTTTCGAGTTCCCGGCGGACCTCGCTGGTGCGGCTGACATCGTCGAGCTTGAACTCGACCGCGTTGATCACATCGCCGACATTCAATGCCTGCTGGGTCGCCTCCAGGGACGCAAACGCCCAGCGGCTGTCGTACTCCCAATAGCCGGACCGGGCGATGCCGGCGACGCGAAACCTTTTTCTCACCGGGATGAACCCGTAGGGAGTAGGCTCGCCCAGAGGGTTGATGACCGTGATGAGCGCATCGAGCCGGGCGCCGACATAGTCCGCGAGAGATTCACCCAGGATGATGCCCGGGAAATCGCCGGGACGGCGCAGGTCCTCGAGCGAGCCTTCGCGAAGATTCGAGAGTAGGCCGGCGACATCGGTCTCCCGGCCGGGATCGATGCCCTTGAGGATCGCGCCGCGGCTGCGGGCGCTGCTGAGCATCACCTCGCCGTAGAGAGCTGGAGCGACCGCGGCCACATGGTCCACGCCCTCGAATTGTTCGAGGAACGTTCGCCAGTTCTCGATCCCGAAGCCGCGCTCCTTTTGCAGCAGGCTCACATGCGACATGGCGCCGGAGAGATAGCGCTGCAAACTGAGCTGCACGCCGTTGTTGATGGCCATCGCGACCACCAAGGCGGCGGCGCCCACCGCGACGCCGCAGACCGAGAGGATGGTTACCAGGGAGATGAATTTCTCTTTGCGCTTGGCGCGAAGGTATCGCCCGGCAACAAAGAGTTCAAAGGTCATCACTTATCCCAAGCGCGGCGGTCAGCCGTCGAGCGCCTTCAGCCGGGCCGCCAGACCGATCTCGCCCTCGGGACGCAGCAGCGGGAAGAGAATCACATCGCGGATGGAGCGCGAATCGGTCAGCACCATCGTCAGACGATCGATCCCAAAGCCCTGCCCGGCGGTCGGAGGCATCCCGTAGCACAACGCGCGGATATAGTCCTCGTCCATGGCGTGGGCTTCCATGTCGCCCTGCTGTCTCCGCCGCGACTGATCTTCAAAGCGGCGGCGCTGCTCTTGCGGATCGTTCAACTCCGAGTAAGCGTTGGCAATCTCCATGCCGGCGACGAAAATCTCGAAGCGCTCGACCCATGCCGGATCCTCGGGCTTCCTCTTGGACAGCGGAGAGGCTTCGACCGGATAGTCGTACACAAGCGTCGGCTGAATGAGGCGGGCTTCACAGGCATGTTCAAACAGGGCCAGCAGCCGCGCCCCGGCCGAGGCGTCCTCGGCGACCTTGAGCGGAGACTCGATGGTCTGGTTGTAGGCGGCGGTAAGCTCGGCGAGCCGTCCGGCATCTTCGACGTCCTCCGCCGTGGGCCGCAAATCCTGGTGGGGCCAAAATTCGACAACCGCCTCTTTCATCGAAAGGCAGCGCAACTGTCCGAAGTCAATCTTCTGGCCATCGAACTCAACTTCGGGATTACCGTCGTTGACCGCGCAAGCGGCTTCCCGCAGCAACTCGCCGCTCAGCTTCATGAGATCTTCGTAGTCGCTGTAAGCCTGGTAGAACTCAAGCATCGTGAACTCGGGATTGTGTTGCTTCGAGATGCCTTCGTTGCGGAAGTTGCGATTGATCTCGAACACCCGGTCCAGACCGCCGACAACCAGACGCTTGAGGTAGAGTTCAGGCGCGATGCGAAGGTAGAGGTCAGTATCCAGCGTATTGTGATGAGTCTGGAAGGGCCTCGCCAGAGCCCCCCCGAAAAGCGGCTGCATCATCGGCGTTTCGACCTCGACGTAACCTCGTGTGGATAGCGAGTTGCGCAAGGCGGCAATAACTGTTTCTCGTTTGAGAAAGACCTCTCGCACGCCGGGATTGGCGATCAAATCAAGATAGCGCTGGCGATAGCGAATTTCAACGTCCTGCAGCCCGTGCCATTTTTCCGGCATCGGCAGAATCGCTTTGGCGAGAAACTCCAGCTTTTCGGCGCGAACGGTCAGCTCACCCGTGCGCGTGCGGAAGACCCGTCCCGAAGCGCCAATGATGTCGCCGGCGTCGAGCTTCTTGTAGAGTTCGAAGGCATTGTCCCCAACCTCATCCTTACGGACATAGAGTTGCAGCTTCTCGCCCTGCTGCTGGATATGGCAGAAGCCCGCCTTACCCTGACGCCGGATCGTCAGCAGCCGGCCGCAGACACGCACGAGCGACTTTTTTTCTTCTAGCTCGTCTCCGTCGAGAGAGCCGTATTCTCGATGAATTTCCGCCGCTGTGTGCGTATAGGCAAATTTGCGGGGATAGGCGGCAAATCCAAGGGCCTCGATCTCATGAATCTTGTTGTAGCGCTGCTCAAATAACTGATCTTCCAGAGACAAAGGGGGACTCCCGATCGCGCATGGAGCACGTGAAGGTTAGTCCTCCATTATAACTGCGGGACTTACAGGGAGATACGACAGAGCCGCCCGGCGCGGGAGCAAGGAGTCGCAAAGGCGTCAGGAGGACGACGGGGAAACAGCGCCGACCGTTGTTTTGATTCGATCAGCAAGCGCTGTGATCTTTGCGGCGGCTTCTTTAGTATTGTCGATGGGCAGTCCGCTGATGAGTTCCTCGACCGTGGCCGCGGCGGGCATGGGAAGGACGTTGAAGCCGATCACGTCGGCAATGGCGTTCGCGGCGGTGACGGTGGAGAGCAGTGAGTGATTCTTGATCTCCGCGGCATGGTGATTTGCGATGGCCTCGACGAACTCACTGGGGAGGTTCCAGCTTTGCGCCAGCCACTCGCCGGCCTGGCAGTGATCGATGTCGAAGAGTTGGCGCTCACATTCGAGTTCGTCGAAATGGTTCTCCCTCGCCACTTCCAGAAGATTGCCGTATTCGTTGGGATAGCAAGCGAGCAGTGCAAGACGGCCCACATCGTGGAGCAGCCCGGCAGTATAGGCGCGGTCGCGGGGCTGGCCCATCATCAAAGCGAGTTCCTCGGCGACAACGGCGCAGGCGACGCTGTGATCCCAGCAGACGCGCAGGGTCTGATTGTGGAGAAAGCTCTGCGAAAAGCGCCCCAGGGCCACCGTCAGCGCCAGGCGCTTTACCGTATCGGTGCCGAGCACGACGATGGCATGAGAAACGTTGTCGATGCGGCGGCTGAGGCCATACAGGACCGAGTTCGAGACGCGAAGAATTTCGGCCGCAAGAGCCGGGTCGATCCGCAGGAGCTCGGTGACCTTCCTCATCGGCGCTTCGGCGTCATCCAGCAGACTGAGCAGTTGCAAGGCGACGGCGGGAAACGGCGGCAGGGCCTTGAGCGCCCAGGGACGACCTTGCGGCGATTTCGCGCCGCTGTCTCGAACCGCGGCTTCGTCTTGGACTCCGCTAGCGGTGTGCGTCTCGGTTTTCTCTTGCGTCGGCATGATTCACTCACTGTTCATATCGGCCTCCGGCGAGGGAAGCTTTATCACCCCAGTGAGCGCTGGCCAAGCGCTCGTGGCGTCATATCGCGGGGGCGTCCGGCCGGGTGGAGACCATAAAGCTCGCCGACGCCCCGTCCGATAGACTCGCTGAAAGCCGGGCGCGGCTCCTCGTCGCCGGCGTTGCCGCTCTTGTCTAAAAAGCCCGCGGAACGGGCCTGCTCGGCCGATCCGCGCTAGGGTCGGCCGGAACCAGCGCGGACCCAGGCGGGCGCCGTGTCTCCCAGCACCGCGCCCCCCGGGCTTCGGAGAAAGGGCAGGCGCCAGGAGAATGCTTCAAATGGGGAACAAGATTATCGGAAGCGCCATCAATCAATTGCGCCAAGAACTGAAGCAGATCGAGCAGATCATCCACCTGCTCGAGACGCTTGCCAGCGGCAAACCCCGTCGCGGCCGGCCTCCCAAGATTGTTGGCGAGCTGCTCAAGAGCATGGACGACAAGGCCTAGAAGCGAACCGGGACCAAGGGTTCCGCGGCATCCCGAAAAAAATCCAAGTAGCGGGCGCCCCGGACCGCAACGGTCCCGAGAGCGCGGCGGCGCGATGCCCCCAGCCGAAAAGTCCCGAAAAGTCATCGTCGCCGAACTTTTCTATCCGCGGCGCGAATCCCAGCTACAACCAGCTATAGCCAGCTACAGTAGGAAGCATGCACAGCCAGCGGCTGTTAGATCATTTCCAGAATCCTCGCAATGCCGGCGAGATCGAAGAGCCCGATGTAATGGTCGAGGTGTCGAACCCGATTTGCGGCGACATTCTGCGCCTGACTGCCCATCTGGATCAGGGCCGTATCAAGCGGCTGCGCTACAAAACGCGCGGCTGCACGGCAGCGATTGCCGTTGGCTCGGCATTGACGGAATTGCTGCTCGGGCGTTCGGCGGAAGAAGCAGCGGCGCTGAACCGCGAGCAGGTAGAGGAAGCGGTCGGCGGCCTGGCGAACGAATCGAAACACGCCGCGGTGCTGGCGCTCGACGCCGTCAAGGAACTGCTCAAGAAGATCAAGGAGTCGGCGTCGAGCCCGACTTCTGCCACGGGCTGCTAGGTCGCCAGGTCCTTGCGCCTCTTGCGGAGCACCAGCAGGTCTGGCGAGGATTCGCTGGCGGGTTCGGGAGCTTGGTCGAGTCTGCCCCAGAATTCACGAAAATATTCGATCATCGATACGATAGCGAACAAGACCACGCACCACACCGAGACGTAGGCCAGCTCTCTGAGCATTCCCGTCGCCGGCGCGACCAGCAACAGGCAGACCGAAATCACCTGGACAAACATCTTCGTCTTGCCGAGATCGCTGACGCTAATCTGGTAGCCTTCCGCGCTGGCCATGCTTCGCAGGCCCGAAACGGCGAACTCGCGGCCGATGATGATCACGACCATCCAGGCCGGTACGCGGCCCAACTCCACCAGAGAAATAAAAGCCGCCGAGATCAGCAGCTTGTCGGCCACCGGGTCGAGCAGTTTCCCAAGCATCGTCACCTGGCGGCGGCGGCGCGCAATGTATCCGTCGAGCAGGTCGGTGCTCGCGGCGGCGAGGAAAATCGAAAGCGCCAGCCATTCCCTGGTAAGCGTGAAAGCGCCCAAATCCAGCTCCACATTCCGGCGGAGCATGACCGCCAGCAATAGCGGTACGAAGAAGATCCGCAACACGGTGAGGGCGTTGGGGAGATTCATGAGATTCGCTTCACGCGCCCGAAGCGACTCCCGGCGCGAAGAGTCGTACGTTTAGACTACTATAATTCACCGGGAACCGGGGGGAGGAATATCCTGTTCTCCGTTCAAAGCGACCGCACCGCCAGCAAGTTCCACGATTGCCAGCCGGCTGCGCTAAGCTGGCTTGCATGGCCGACCCAGACAAGGTCAACCAGCGCATGCGGAGCGACTGGGATGAGAGAGCGCGCCTGGACGCGCGTTTTTTCGTCGCTTTTGGGCGCCGCGGCCAAACGAGAGAGGAATTCTTGGCGACCGCCGGCGAGGTGCTCCATGCCCTCCGGGCGGAGTTCCCGCGGCTGGGTTCGGCGGCTGAGAGAAAACGGCTCACGGCGCTCGAAATCGGCTGCGGCCCCGGCCGGCTGATGCTGCCTCTTAGCGAGGACTTCGGCCGCCTGCTGGGCTTCGACGTCTCGGGTGAAATGGTGCGGCTGGCGCGGGAAAACTTGGCTGGCGCCGCCAACGCCGAGGCACGCCAGAATAGCGGCGCGGATTTGTCCGGAGTCGAAAACGAGTCCGTCGACTTTTGCTATTCCTATGCCGTGTTTCAGCACATTCCCGACAAGGAAATTATCTGGAACTATGTTCGCGAAGCGCGCCGGGTGCTCAAGACCGGGGGGCTGCTGCGGTTTCAATGCAACGGGCTGCCGGGCCGGCGCCAAGACAGCAACCCGGCGCCGGTCCGAGGCTGGTCGTCGCGAGCGGCGAGCGCGGCCCCGGTCGCGGACCCGGCGCCGGAAGTCCCGGCTCACGAGCCCGATACCTGGCACGGTGTGAGCTTCCGTCCGGAAGAGATTGCGGCATTTGCCGAACGCGAAGACTTGCAGTTGCTCGCCATGGACCGCTTCGACACGCAGTACATGTGGATCACGGCCCGCAAGCCGAAACCCGGCTGGCGGTCGCCGGCGGCGGCGGCACGGCGCGCAAGGATTGTTCGCGTGACCGACACCTTTACCGCGGACGCCGTCGTCGCGGCGAGCGCGCGCTACGCAAGTGCTTCGGTATGGGCGATCGATTTGCCCGCGGACTCGGATCTGAACCGCCTGCGTGTGTGTATCGACGGCGACCAGGTCGCGCCATGCTTCATCGGCAAGCACACGGCCGGGAACCCGACCCAGGTGAACGTCTATTTGCCGCCCGGCGTGCGCACCGGAATCGTGCCTGTACAGCTTGTGCTCGACGGTCGTCTCCTTTCCCAAGAGGCGCCTATGCGCGTCATGGCGCCGGGACCTCTCGTGCCCCGCTTTCTGGGATTAAGTGACGCCGTCAATCTGCTCTCGCGGACTTCGATCGAAACGCGGGCGGTAAAGCTTCAGATCGAAGAGGTCCACCTTGACGGTCCGGACGAGGTTCTGGACGCGTTTCAGGCGCGGATCGGCGATCGTCTCGTCGAAAGCGTTGAGGCGAGATGCCTCGATCCGGTCTCGAGGTTGTACGGATTTGACCTCTCGATCCCTGCCGGCATGCCGCCGGGCAAGTACTCGCTGGAGATACGTCTGGGCTCCCGGCGGTTTGAGCCGGCCGAGATTCAGATTGCGGATGTTTCTCCCGCCGGCGCGAGCCCAACCGCCTAGACGTAACCTCGAAGGTGCGTCCGAATCTCTCCAGTAGCCGGCGATTCCCGGCTCGATTTCCCGGTTTGGTTGCACTTCGGCGTCCCATAGGCTACAAGGTGGGAATGCCCCGGTCGCGCGGCCCGCTGAGCCTGTCGTTCTTTTCGTTCCGGTCCCATTCTGGATATGACCTTCTGGTGAAGGACCGCGTACTAGAGCGGGTTCGCCGGCTCGACAAGAAAGCGCGTGAAAAAGGATTGGCTTCACTGCAACCGAAGAGCGACCCGTTGATCAGGATCGGGACCGAGCAAGATGAAGCGGGCCGCGTGACCAAGAACGGCTACGGCGTGTTCCATCTCCCCTGGCTGGCGGAGCAGAACCCGCAATGGCCGGAGATGATAGTCCGAGAGGTGGATGAGCTTCGAGCGGGCATCCGCGAGGCGCACGGCGTGGGGCTCAAGTACCTCATCTGGGCCGGGATGGGAGGTTCGGCCGAGGACAAAGTGTTCTATCAGTCCGCGGGCCTGCTGCGGCGCAAGGTTCGGACGTATATTCTGGATTCGGCCGACCCGGCGAAGCTTCAGGCGATCCTGGCGCACATGGAAAAGGCTGAGAAGGGCTCGCTGGCACAAGCCTTGCGAAAATGCCTGGTCGTGGGCATGGCCATGGGCATGACCTCTTACGAGCCGGTGTTGAACCTGGAAAAGCTCGACGGGATATATCAAAAACTAAAAATCTCCAATCGCTCGAATTTCATCTACATGACCTTGCCGGGATCGATTCTTGACCGCTTTGCCTCCAAGCGGGGGTTTCGGCGGGTCGAGCTGCAGCCGGACGGCGGTAATGCGACGGCTGGGCGTCATAGCGGTCCGTTAACGCGCGGAAGTCTCTACCCGCTGGCGCTGAATGGCAACGATCTCACCGCCTGGATGCGGGCCGCGTTGCTGACCGATTCGCAAACCGGCGCGGCCTTGCAGCTCGCCGGATTTATTCAATCCAACGCCGAGAGCGGCAGAGACAAGGTGACATTGTTTCCGCCGCAATCGTGGAATGGAGGCGCCGTATGGACCAAACAGAATTTTGAAGAGAGTTTGGGAAAGAGCGAAACGATCGGCGTCAAGCTTGTTATTCAGGAACGCCTGAAATTAGTCAACTATTGGCCGCCCAAGGAAGAGCGCCAGGATCGCTGTTTTCTGGTGGTGAACGTGGAGGGCGAGCGAAATTTGGATGAGGCGAAGCTCGCCGCCCTGCGGCGCGCCCGCTACCCGCTGGCGGTTCTGAATCTGAGCGGCGAGGCCGCGCTGGCCCGCTATATGCAGTTCATTCATTACACGGTGTTCGGCTTAGCCTGCCTGCGGAACATGAATTTCGTAACCCAGCCCAGCGTGGAACTCTACAAGGAAATCGCCGCTGAGATCGATAAACAGGCGCGGCGGAGGGGCGGAATCGAGCAGACCAGAGCTTGGAAGGCGTTCGCCGAGTCTGACCGCCGCATCCAGTGGCGGGGAGGCCTGAGCGTGAGTTTCGACTCGCTCGAAGCTCTCGGCTTGCTCGAGGACGCCGACCTGCAAGCAGAGAACGGAAATGCCGCCGCGGTGTACGCGCGGGTGCTTGAGCGCCTGGCCGGGCAGGGCAGGGTCAGCTACGGCGAACTCACCTTCTTCGGCGACACGCGCTATCACGGGGCCGGACGCCGGCTGCGCCGTGTGCTGGACTCGGCGGCGGAAGCGGTCTTCCGCTCACGGATGAAAATGGCGGCCGACGTCTATGAAGGACCGGCGATGAACCACTCCTATCACGAGATGATCATAGGCTACGGACGCGGTTTCAGTACGATCCTGCTGGCCGAGAAACAGGCTAGCATCAAGAGGGTGGGCTACACGGCGGACTATCATCGGGCGCAGTGGCTGGCGACGCAGCATGCCTTGCGCCGGCGCGGCCGCGCGGTCGTCGGCATGACCGTGCGGGATCTCTCGGAGAAGAGCCGCCAGACCGTCAAGGAATTCTTCACCGAAGTCGCCCGCCGGCTTCCCAAGAGACCCTAGCAGCTCGTGGCGGATGACCATGACCAAAATGAAACTCGCTCGCGGCAAGAAAAAAGAGGCGCCCCCAAATGTCGGAGCGTTCGGATGCATCTCGGCGATCGTTCTGCTGCTGGCGCTGTTTATTTGGCTCTTCTGGGCGGCGCTTCGTCCTTGAGCGCGACCCTCGCGCACCGGCTCCGCTGAGAAGCTGGCGCATCCGGCCATCATTTCAAGAAGGGCAGCATCTGCTTGAATTCGGGACGCCGGCTGTTCTGAAGCAATTCGTAGATGGCCATTTCCGTGGACGAAATCACCACGCCGGCTCCCCGCATGCGTTCTCTTCCCAGTTCCGCGTTGGCCCGAGATCTCGACCCGGTGGCGTCGCTGGCAAGATGGACGTTGTAGCCCTCCTCGCGCATTCCCAGAGCCGTCTGCATTACGCAGATGTGTGCCTCGACGCCGCACAAGAGAACGGCGCCGCCAGACGGGAGGACATCGGAGAGCCTCTGGCGAAACACCGCGTCGCCCATGCAGCCGAAACAGACTTTGTCGATGGGCTCGTGGTCCAGCAACTCGGCGATGCCGGTAACGGTCGCGCCGAGCCCCTTTTCATACTGCGTGGTCGCCAGCACGGGCATGGACAAGATGGCCGCCAGACGGAGCAGTTTCCTCGTATTCTCGATGACCGCCTCGCGCCCATCAATTGCCGGCATCAGCTTCTCCTGAAGGTCCGCCACCAGCAGCGCGGTGGAGTCAGGGCGAATAGGTAAATGCAATTCGGACATGAGCCGATTCTATAAGATGAGACCCGGAGCTGCTGTCCAGCCCGGGTCCGGCCCGCACCGGGCCGGACCTCCCGTATCTGGCATCCATCGGGCAGTACGGCGGTGTCGTACCAGATGACATCAGTACGCTGGACCGTCCGATGTGAAAAAGATAATGTGCAAAAGAGCGGTAAACTAGGGTACCCGGGAATAGGCTCCAGCGAAGGTTCCGAAATATACTACCTAGGGGAGCAGATCATCCTGGCTGACCTTCGGCGATATGAATCCTGATTCGACTGACGAGACCAGGCGGGCCCAAGAGCGTCCCCGCGCCGTTAAGACAATCATCGTATACGTGTCCACGGCGGTGGCGACGTTCAGTGCGATGGTGCTTGCGACCCCGCTGGTTTCCCAGTCCGAGAACCCGCTTGCAAAGTGGGGATTTGTACTGCTTTTCGCGGCCCTGCTGATCAACCTCGAATATCTTTACCGGATCCACAAGGCCACCAAGAAGAGTCTCGAGGAGCAGGTCGAAGCCCGCACCGGCGAACTGACCAAGGCGAACGAAGAACTGGTCAAGGCGAAGGAGAAGGCCGAAGAAGCCGCTCATCTCAAGAGCCAGTTTCTTGCCAACATGAGTCATGAGATCCGCACGCCGATGAATGTGATCATCGGAATGACGGGCCTGGCCCTCGACACTGAACTCAGCCCGCGGCAACGGAAGTTCCTCGGCATGGTCAAAGGGTCGGCGGATTCGCTGCTGACGATCATTAACGACATTCTGGACTTCTCCAAGATCGAGGCGGGTAAGCTCAACCTGGAAACATCTCAATTCAAGCTAGCCGAGACGGTGCGGGAGGCGATCGGGGGTCTGGAACTCAGAGCCGAGGAAAAGGGCCTTTCCCTTACCTGCGACATCCAACCCGATGTGCCCAAGACGCTGGTTGGTGACGCGGTGCGGCTGCGGCAGATCCTCACGAATTTGACCGATAACGCCATCAAGTTTACCGGCCAGGGCGAGGTTCGCATTCTGGCCGAAGTCGGGCAGCTGTCCCAGAGCGAGGTGACGGTAAAATTCGCCGTCACCGATACGGGTATCGGGATTCCAAAGAGTAAGCAGGAACTTGTTTTCGAGTCGTTCGCGCAGGTCGACGGCTCCCTGACCCGGGAGCATGGCGGTACGGGATTAGGACTCGCCATTTGCAGGCGACTGGCGGATCTGATGGGGGGCCGCCTGTGGCTGATCAGCGAGGAGGGCATGGGCAGCACGTTCTACTTCACCGTCCGATTCGCCCGCGCTTCACGGGATAAGACCCGTGAGACGGCGCCCGCCAGGGTTTCTTCTGGCGAGCCCCCCGATCCCGTCGCTCACAAGTCGGCATGAAGACGCCGGGAATTCTCGCGATCCGGCGAAGGTGAATCCTGCCGGGAAACAAGCTTGTTCCCGTTGCGTTATAGTTTCTGTTCTGGAGACCCAACGATGCAGCCACTGCCTCGCACGCCGCCGGTATCTCTCGTCATAGCCGCCTTGCTGTTCTGGGGTTCGCCGGCCCAGGCGGCCGAGTGGCGTCAGTTTCGCGGACCGAACGGATCCAGCATCGCTGAAACAGGCAATTTGCCGGTGGAATTCGGCCCTGAAGACAAGGTTGTGTGGAAGACGCCCGTTCCGCCGGGGCATTCCTCCCCCGTCCTGACCTCCTCCCGCATATTTCTGACGGCGAGCGAGGATGAGCGCCTGTTTACGATCTGCCTCGACCGGCGGACGGGGAAGATTCTTTGGCGCCGCGAAGCGCCGCGCCCCCGGCGAGAGAACTTCCACAAGACCCACGGGCCGGCTTCGCCGACGCCGGTGACCGATGGCGACAACGTCTATGTGTTCTTCGGAGATTTTGGATTGCTCTCCTATGGTCCCGACGGCAACGAACGCTGGCGCATGCCGCTCGGCCCTTTCAAGAACATCAACGGACACGGTACGTCCCCCATCCTCGCTGGCGGGATGCTGATCCTCGTCTGTGATCAGGATGCGGGCTCGTTCATGATTGCTCTCGATCCCGGCAACGGGATCGTGAGGTGGAAAGTAGACCGTTTGGATGTGCCGCGAGGTTACGCGACGCCGGGCGTATTTCATCCCCGGAACGGCAAGCCCCAATTGATCGTGCCGGGCGCGTTCGTCATTATTTCGTACGACTTGGCGACGGGTGAGAAGCTGTGGTGGGTGAATCGCATGGCCTGGCAGCTAAAATCCGCCCCGGTCATGACCGAGGACACGATTTTCATCAATGCCTGGGAATCCGGGGGCGGAACCATGCTCCCGCCGTTTTCCGAGTACCTGGCCAGCTACGACGCCAACGGCGACAAGCTGCTTTCTCCGTCCGAACATCCGAATCCGAAACGGCGGGAGCCGCGATCGTGGACCGAGCTTGATCTGGATGATGACGGCTTCGTCAATCAGCGCGAGTGGAAGTTATGGCGTATGCGGCGCGCGAACGAGAACAGTTTGGTGGCGATTCGTCCGGGAAACGCCCGGGGTGACATCACCGACTCGCACGTGCTGTGGCGATACCGCAAGTCCCTGCCCAACACCCCGTCGCCACTGCTCTATGACGGTGTGCTCTATCTCGCGAAAGACGGCGGCATCGTCACGAGCCTCGACCCTGAAACTGGCGCTGTCTTCAAGCAGGCCCGCATCAGGGAAGCGATCGACAGATACTGGGCCTCTCCCGTCGCTGGAGACGGCAAGATGTATCTGACCAGCGAGGCCTGCCAGGTCACCGTGCTGAAACCGGACCGGCAGTGGGAAGTGCTGGCCGTCAACGTCGTCGGCGAATTGTGCCTGGCCACGCCGGCCATCGCCGGCGGGCGGATCTACCTCCGCACCAGCGACACGCTCTACTGTTTCGGAACGGCATCGGAACACTGAACGGATGCGCCGCCGCGAGGCGGGAGAGAGCGTGCTGGCGAGGCATAGGCGCTTTATGGCTTCAAGACGCGCTAACATAGTGATGCTAAAAGACTTCTAGATTACTGCACCAGCTCAGATTTGCGAATTGTGGGTGATTTTGTGGGTACCCCGTTGTCATCCGCTTGTGGCTTCGCCGTCGTCATGGACTCTACGGCTCGCCGCTTCGCCGCCATTCTAACGTGCGAGTACCGTTCGAGCATCTTGGCGCTCATGTGGCCAGCCAACGCTTTCATGGTGCCTTCGGGAACGTCCGCCTCGGTCATCTTCGTAAGCGCCGTGTGGCGCAGGTCGTGAAACCTGCACTTGACACCTGAAGTTCGTAGCGCCGTGTACCACGATTTGTTGATACTCAACAGCGGCCGTGTCGGGTCCTTTGGCGCTGGTTGCCCGTGCGGGAATAAGTAGTAGTCCGTTTTCGTGTCACCAAAGCGTTGCGTGAACCATGCCGCATGCGCCGTCAGAGTATCGAACAATTCCCCAGAAAGCGGTATGACTCTCCCGGTGCCGCTCTTGGTTTTGGATTGCCCCACGGCGTTGGTGCATGAATCGGTGTAAGCGAGCACGCTAGCGGCGGGGGTGGGGTCCAGTCCATCATAGAGATCGGGGGTAACGTCATGGTCGCAGCGAAGTCGAGCCGAGTCAACCGCCAGTATAAGAAGAAGTACAGAATCCGGAACTGGAGGGAGTACGAGCGTGGCCTCAGGAGCCGCGGCGACGTCACGATCTGGCTGAGCGAGGATGCAATTGCCGCGTGGGTACCACCGAAGAACGGTCTTCGCGGAGGCCAGCGGCGGTACTCGAACCTCGCGGTCCGGACCGCGTTGACGCTGCGGGTCGTCTTCAGCCTGCCGCTCCGCCAGACCGAGGGGTTCCTGGACTCGCTGCTCCGCTTGATGGGCCTCAACCTCAAGGCCCCGGACCACACCACACTCTCGCGCCGGAACCAAATCGTTGCGGTGCCGCCCCTGACCCGATCCTATGACGGCCCGATCGACTTGATCGTCGATTCCACAGGGCTGAAGATTCTGGGTTGCGGCGAATGGAACGCGCACAAGCACAAGGCATCAAAGAAACGCCGGGATTGGCGGAAGCTGCACATCGGGGTGGATGCCGAGGGGTTCATTGTGGCGGCCGAACTCACAGCGAGCAGCCGGGACGACGCCTCCACACTCCCTGCTCTTCTCGACACAATCGAGGTTCCCATCCGGCGTTTCACCGCAGACGGAGCCTACGACCACAGGTCAGTCTACGATCAACTCAGCGCGGCCGGTACAGAGAACGTCGTGATTGTGATTCCCCCTCGTCGCTCCGCGGTGTCGGCGGGGCCAACGGACGGCCCCTGGGCGCAGCGTGACACGGCTCTTGAGAGGATTCGCCAGGTCGGGCGACGAGAGTGGCAGAAGGAGTCGGGCTACCGACAGCAGGGGCGCGTTGAAAACAGCTTCTTCCGATACAAGTCCGTGCTCGGAGGCGGATTGAAGGCGAGGCACGGCAAAGCACAAAGGAGAGAAGTTGCGATCGGGTGTCACATCCTCAACCGGATGGCCGAGCTGGGTAGGCCGAAATCCTGCGCTGTGGTGTCCTGAACGAGAAGTTGGAAAAGCGCCCCCACTCGCGCCGCAGTTGAATCATGCAACAGCGCCGTTTCCCGGCCGTATCCACGGCGCCCAGCTGCGGCCCTCGGGGGTACGGCAGATCTGCCAAAAGCTTGGTCGCCAGGCAGGCATCCGCAAACCGGTGAGCCCGCACGTGCTGCGGCATTCCTTTGCCACGCACTTGCTGGAAGCGGGGACGGATCTGCGCACCATCCAGGTCTTGCTGGGGCACGTCAGTCTCAAGACGACGGCGCGCTATCTGCATGTCTCGGAATTGCGCCTGCGCACGACGCAGAGCCCACTCGAAGCACTCGAGATTCGCGAAGCGCTCACCGACGACGGGGACCGGCGCCGGCGATGAGCCGGCATCGGCTGGAAGTGGCCGATGTCATTCGCCAACACGAAGGGGAGTTGCTCGAGCGCTGGGGACACCGCCTCTCCGCTCGTCAACGCAAGGCCCTTCGCGACATCGGTTCGTGTCGCAGCGCCGCCCAGGGCGCTCACATCGAACAGTGCGATTCTTGCTCGCAGGAACGGATCGCGTACAACTCGTGCTCGAACCGGCACTGTCCGAAGTGCCAGTCGGCGGCGCGTGACCGCTGGCTGGGGGCACGGGCGCAGGAACTACTTCCGGTGCACTACTGCCATGTTGTGTTCACCGTGCCAGGGACCCTGGCAATGTTGGCCCTCCAGAATCAGCGACTCTTCTACCGTCTGCTGTTCGAGGCGGCCTCTCAAAGCTTGCAACAACTCGCTCGCGACCCCAAGCGTTTGGGCGCCCAGATCGGCTTCTTCGCCGTATTGCATACCTGGAACCAGATACTGCTGCCTCATCCGCACCTGCACTGCGTCGTACCGGCGGGAGGAATGGCGCTCGACGGCAGCCGATGGATCCGCTGCCGCAAGAAGTTTTTCCTGCCCGTACGGCCTCTGAGCCGCTTGTTTCGCGGCAAGCTCTTAGACGGTTTGCGGCGGGCGTTCGAACACGGCGAGCTGGAACTCGACCGGCAGCTGGCCCCGCTGACGAAGCCCGAACGTTTTCACTCTTGGCTGCGAGAACTGAGAACAACCGAGTGGGTGGTCTACCTCAAGCCGCCCATGGCCGGACCCGAACAAGTGCTCAAGTATCTGGCTCGTTATACCCATCGCGTCGCCATCTCCAACGGTCGCTTGCGGTCTCTCCACGACGGCCGCCTGCGCTTGCGTTTTCGCAACGCGAAGAACAACCACCGTATCGAGACGATGACGCTCGACGCGGTCGAGTTCCTGCGGCGCTTTCTGCTGCACGTGCTGCCGAGGGGTTTTGTCAAGATCCGCTACTACGGTTTCTTGGCTCATCGCAGACGCGCGGCGGGCTTGGCCCGCTGCCGGGAACTCCTCCAGGCGTCCGCGACGAGGGAAGTTTCCCCTGCCTTGTTGAGCAAGGAGCAACGGCGAGCCGTGGAGCGCCGCTGCCCGCTGTGCGGCGAGGGAAGGCTGCGCGTGGTCGCATGGCTTTCGGCGCTGGAACTGGCGCTACGCGCCGGGGACATGGCCCTGCCCGAGGCTATCGACTCCTCATGACCCCTCACCGTCTTTTCGCCAACGCAACGCTGCGACGCGCCGTCGCCAGGGGGTGCTTCGCACTCCTGCGCCTGGGTCTTTCCGCGGAGCTGATTCGCCCGCCTGCGAGGACTTCGCGGCTTCCATACATCAAAGCAATCCGGGCGATCCAAGCCACGTTCTACTCCCGAAAGGTCCTACTCCTCCTGCCCAACGACCAAGCCAATCCCTACAATCCACATAGCCGATCCTGAGCCCGGCATCCTCCAACAACCCCTATCGACAATGCGGCGGCCCACGCTGCCACTGCCTCTCTCCACCGCCCTTCGCCCGCCGCACGGTCGATACGGTCCTAAGGTGTTATCACCAGGTAAGCGAGTCAAGCTCGCGAGGCGCTAAAGTCGACGCAGTTTGGTAGGCCAAACGATCGCCCATTACAAGATCCTGGAGAAGCTCGGCTCTGGGGGCATGGGAGAGGTTTGGAAGGCCGAGGATACCCAGCTCCGGCGAACCGTCGCCCTCAAGTTTCTCTCGTCTAAGACCGTCGGCGATGACGAGATCAAGGCTCGCCTAATTCGAGAAGCGCAGGCGTCAGCCTCGCTTGACCATCCCAACATCTGCCAAGTCTTCGGTATCCACGAGGAAGAGTGGATTGCCTTAAACGCTGTTTGGTAACTGAGCGTTTCGGAGCCGAACAATTCCGCAGCAGGCAACGATTTGTTTCGTTGTAGGGTTCGTGGCTCGCCAAATACGTCAAGGAAGTTCGGAAGGTCCTCTAAAGAAGATAGTTAAAACCAGCTCCGTTGCTGGCAAGATGTACACGGCGACTGGTGTCAAGGCCATGCTAAGGGATTTCATGCTGCCGTTCTTCCCGAGAAGGCTCAAGGCAGAATTGGCTGACGATCCGACCGCTGCTCAAGACGACGCGCAAAGCTACGTGGTACGCACTCGCGCTGTCCCCATCATCAGATGGGCGCTACGCACGAATACGCTCTCGCAAAGCTCATCGAGCGTCACGGGCTCAAGGCTTCGAACGTGCGTTTAGGCTAGTCTGAACCCTCGAGTTCGGCGCGAAGACGCCGAAACTGGCGGCGCAGACTCACTCTGACCAGAAGGAACCAGACGACGCCCCTCAGCCGTGAGTTGAAGGTTACGGTGTTGGTCTGTTTGATGCGCGTACCACCGTCGACGGAAGCGAGGGTCATTTTTGACCGATATGTCATGGCATCCGTGGACATCGCCCACCCTAGCTCGCTGGGCTCGACGAAGTGTGTCGTCTCGAGCTCCATCCAGGTAAATTTGCCTCGGCCGACGCCCTGCTTGATGCGGTAGCGCGCGCCTAGCCCAGGGCCGTCGCCGGCGATTTGCTCGACTTCAGGGACCATTGGCACCCACTTGGGATCGTTTCGGCAATCGGCGACGAACGCAAACACCTCGGCGAGTGGGCGCCCGATCGTCCCTTTTATGGATACGGATGGCATGGAATCTTGTGTTGTCTCAGTATCCCATGGAGCGCTGGGGACCCACAACATCGTAAAAAGGGGCGTGGGGGGGGGACTCGCGAGGGCGGATTTCGACTCTCGGCTAGTTGGAGCCATTCAGCAGGGGGGCGCTTCTTTGAGGATCGTCACAATCACACTGGCGCTGGCTTCAAAGCCCAGCGCGTCAAGGTTGTCCCAGGGGCAGTCGAACCAGTTCCCAATCGCGCTGACGTCGATCAGGCTGTATGGCGCCGCTGGTTTCCGAATCACCAGCGTTATTCCTCTCCACGACAACTTCGGTGTCAGCATCGTGGAGGGAGTCAAGGCTTAACCAGCTCGGCAAAACCTAGCGCCGTTCGACCAAGAACTGGCACGAAGATTCCCGTGACCCGAACGAGTCTAAGTCCCTCAACGCCAACCGGTTAGCGCTGGTCCGGCAGGTTGTTGGCGTAAAATCGCCTTCGCACCAACAATCCGCTGCCTGAGGCCACCAGAAGGCCCTCGAACCGGTCGAAAGCAGGCCGAATCAAGGGTCTGTGAGTGCTACGATCGGAAAGCTCAACGGAACGGTTGTTGGACGAAGCCGCTGGCGCGGCAGAGGTGAAGGGGAGGCCGGCGAGTGGGGAAGGATTGAAACTTTGTTGAGGTAGAGGAATAATGAGCGACCGAGAGGAGGTCGTTCATGACCAAGCTACGCCAGAAGATGATCCAAGACCTGCGGCTGCGCAGCTATTCGCCGCAGACGATTCGGAGTTATACCAAGGCCGTCGAGGATCTCGCCCGCTACTTCGGCAAGTCGCCGGAGCAACTGGGCCCGAAGCAGATTCGCGAGTATCAGCTTGACTTGATCGAGCGGCGTAAGCTGGCCGGTGCGACGTTCGGGGTGCGCACGGCGGGGCTGAAGTTCTTCTACAGCCAGACACTCGAGCGACCCTGGGTTGTCGAACGCATCGCACGGCCCAAGGTCCGGCGTCGCCTACCGGTCGTGCTGAGCCGTGAAGAAGTGACGGCGCTGTTGGACGCCGCGGTGAACCTGAAGCATCGCGCGATCCTCGCGACGCTCTACGGAGCCGGGTTGCGTCTCGACGAAGTGTTGCAACTCGAAGCGGGGGACATTGACTCGCAGCGGATGGTGATCCTGGTGCGCCGCGGCAAAGGAGAGAAGCCACGCCAGGTGATGTTGTCTCCCAAGCTACTGGAGTTGCTGCGTCTGTACTGGCGCTGGGCGAAGCCGAACGAGTTGCTGTTTCCCGGCCGTATCCACGGCGCCCAGCTGCGGCCCTCGGGGGTACGGCAGATCTGCCAAAAGCTTGGTCGCCAGGCAGGCATCCGCAAACCGGTGAGCCCGCACGTGCTGCGGCATTCCTTTGCCACGCACTTGCTGGAAGCGGGGACGGATCTGCGCACCATCCAGGTCTTGCTGGGGCACGTCAGTCTCAAGACGACGGCGCGCTATCTGCATGTCTCGGAATTGCGCCTGCGCACGACGCAGAGCCGACTCGAAGCACTCGAGATTCGCGAAGCGCTCACCGACGACGGGGACCGGCGCCGGCGATGAGCCGGCATCGGCTGGAAGTGGCCGATGTCATTCGCCAACACGAAGGGGAGTTGCTCGAGCGCTGGGGACACCGCCTCTCCGCTCGTCAACGCAAGGCCCTTCGCGACATCGGTTCGTGTCGCAGCGCCGCCCAGGGCGCTCACATCGAACAGTGCGATTCTTGCTCGCAGGAACGGATCGCGTACAACTCGTGCTCGAACCGGCACTGTCCGAAGTGCCAGTCGGCGGCGCGTGACCGCTGGCTGGGGGCACGGGCGCAGGAACTACTTCCGGTGCACTACTGCCATGTTGTGTTCACCGTGCCAGGGGCCCTGGCAATGTTGGCCCTCCAGAATCAGCGACTCTTCTACCGTCTGCTGTTCGAGGCGGCCTCTCAAAGCTTGCAACAACTCGCTCGCGACCCCAAGCGTTTGGGCGCCCAGATCGGCTTCTTCGCCGTATTGCATACCTGGAACCAGATACTGCTGCCTCATCCACACCTGCACTGCGTCGTGCCGGCGGGAGGGATGGCGCTCGACGGCAGCCGATGGATCCGCTGCCGCAAGAAGTTTTTCCTGCCCGTACGGCCTCTGAGCCGCTTGTTTCGCGGCAAGCTCTTAGACGGTTTGCGGCGGGCGTTCGAACACGGCGAGCTGGAACTCGACCGGCAGCTGGCCCCGCTGACGAAGCCCGAACGTTTTCACTCTTGGCTGCGAAAACTGAGAACAACCGAGTGGGTGGTCTACGTCAAGCCGCCCATGGCCGGACCCGAACAGGTGCTCAAGTATCTGGCTCGTTATACCCATCGCGTCGCCATCTCTAACGGTCGCTTGCGCTCGCTCCATGACGGCCGCCTGCGCTTGCGTTTTCGCAACGCCAAGAACAACCACCGCATCGAGACGATGACGCTCGACGCGGTCGAGTTCCTGCGGCGCTTTCTGCTGCACGTGCTGCCGAGGGGTTTTGTCAAGATCCGCTACTACGGTTTCTTGGCTCATCGCAGACGCGCGGTGGGCTTGGCCCGCTGCCGGGAACTCCTCCAGGCGTCCGCGACGAGGGAAGTTTCCCCTGCCTTGTTGAGCAAGGAGCAACGGCAAGCTGTGGAGCGCCGCTGCCCGCTCTGCCGCGAGGGAAGGCTGCGCGTGGTCGCATGGCTCTCGGCGCTGGAACTGGCGCTGCGCGCCGGGGCCATGGCCCTGCCCGAGGCTATCGACTCCTCATGACCCCTCACCGTCTCTTCGCCAACGCAACGCTGCGACGCGCCGTCGCCAGGGGGTGCTTCGCACTCCTGCGCCTGGGTCTTTCCGCGGAGCTGATTCGCCCGCCTGCGAGGACTTCGCGGCTTCCATACATCAAAGCAATCCGGGCGATCCAAGCCACGTTCTACTCCCGAAAGGTCCTACTCCTCCTGCCCAACGACCAAGCCAATCCCTACAATCCACATAGCCGGGCCTGAGCTCGGCTTCCTCCAACAACCCCTATCGACAATGCGGCGGCCCACCTTGCCACCGCCTCTCTCCACCCCCCTTCGCCCGCCGCACGGTCGATACGGTCCTAAGGTGTTACCACCAGGTATCCGGTAGCGGTACAATCTCCCTGTCGATGATTGGCCGAACCATCTCCCATTACAAGATCACCGAGAAGCTCGGTGAAGGCGGCATGGGGTCGTTTACAAAGCCGAAGACACCAACCTCGAACGCACGGTTGCGCGGATCGCCTTTTCTACGGCCGCGAGCTTTCCATCCAGAACCTGCTCGCGTTCGTCCTCAGAAACTCCATCTATTGTCGTATCGTACTCTTGGTACGCTTCGCGGTCGTCGCTACAAAACTTTCGTGGACCGGCTCTAGAACCGGAATTTCCGATTTAGACATCCCCCGCGCACAGGTTGTCGGCGGCAGCCCGCCGGGTGTATCCTAGAGCCCGGCTCGGATGCTGAACGTTTTCAACATGGTCTCCGGTCAGAGACGTTAGAGGAGGAATTATGGCTTCAAATCGAGGAGTCGCTTACATGGGACGCGGAAAGGTCGAGGTTCAATCCATCGACTACCCGAAGCTGGCCCTGGGCGACCGGAAATGCGATCACGGCGTCATCCTGAAGATCGTTTGCACGAACATCTGCGGCAGCGACCAGCACATGGTTCGCGGACGCACGACCGCCCCCGAAGGGCTGATCCTTGGACATGAGATCACGGGCGAGGTGATCGAGGCCGGACGGGACGTAGAGTTCGTCAGCGTCGGCGACTTGGTTTCGGTACCGTTCAACATCGCTTGCGGCCGCTGCCGCTGTTGCAAGGAAGGCAAGACGGGCATCTGCCTGAACGTCAATCCCGCACGCCCCGGCGCGGCCTACGGTTACGTCGACATGGGCGGCTGGGTCGGCGGTCAGGCCGAGTACGTGATGGTGCCGTACGCGGACTTCAACCTTCTGAAGTTCCCGGACAAGGATCAGGCGATGGCGATGATCAAGGACCTGACCCTGTTGTCTGACATCTTCCCTACGGGCTACCACGGCGCCGTCACCGCGGGCGTCGGGCCGGGAACGATCGCTTACGTCGCGGGAGCCGGGCCGGTTGGATTGGCTTGCGCGCACGCTTGCCAGCTCCTCGGCGCCGCTTGCGTCATCGTCGGCGACATGATTCCCGAACGGCTCGCGCAAGCAAAGAGCTTCGGGTGCGAAACGATCGACCTGCGTGAAAGCGCCACTCTGGCCGAGCAGATCGAGCAGATCGTCGGCGTGCCGGAAGTCGACTGCGGCGTAGACTGCGTCGGCTTTGAAGCGCGCGGCCACGGCAAGGATGCGGTTGTCGAGCGTCCCGCGACCGTGCTCAATGCACTGATGGAAGTGGTGCGAGCAGGCGGCGGCGTTGGCATCCCCGGCCTTTACGTCACGGGAGACCCCGGTGGCGTCGATGACAATGCCAAGATCGGCAACCTCGGCATCCGCATCGGACTTGGCTGGGCGAAGTCACATCACTTCATGACCGGGCAATGTCCGGTGATGACCTATCACCGGCAGCTCATGCAGGCGATTCTATACGGCAAGGCAAATCCCGCGAAGGCTTGCAATGTCACGATGATCTCGCTCGATGAATCGCCACAAGGCTACTCCGACTTCGACAAGGGCGCGGCCAAGAAGTTTGTCATCGACCCGCATGGTTCGGTCGCGGCTTAGATCGATTCACAGCAGAAAACGGAGCTTGAACGATCACCACGCCGGACCGCCAGAAGACGGCCTGGCACAAGTTTTCCGGCAGTCTGGATCCAGTTTGGCTCGGTCTCGAGTCTACGGGATCGCTGGCAGGGCGGCGCTAATCGCCGAAACGGTGTCAACACCCGCTATCTCACAGACCGGGTGAGAGAAGTCGTTCGCCAGAGACGGAACTGGCGCAATACCGATGTAGTTGATGTTGTCCGGACGATCCGAATCTCCGCTAACACCAAAGAGCACGTGATCCAGCCCGAGCTCATGACGGGTTCGCCAAGCGATGTTGTGGTCCGCACAAGAGGTGTCGCCGCTCACACCGATGGCGCCTACGAGTTTATTGTCGCTGTCGTAAAGCGCCAACCCGCCACCGAAGACGTTCACTCCGCCGACGAAACGCCGATGAGTGGATCGTTCTCCGTGCCATAGTCTTCAGCCTTGCCCTGGTCTTGGCTCGACGGTCCCCCGTACGCGACCGCGGTATCAACAGGATTGCTGAACTGCAAGCCAAACAGGCTTCCGCCCGGCTGCGTCGCAGCCCAGAGGTTGGCCGTCGACAATGAGAGACCGGCGATCGGAGCTGTATTCGGTAGGCTGAAGGCGTTGGCGGTGTTGGCCTTCTGCGCGGAGATGGTACGACTGCCAGGCCACTGCTCGCCGCGATCGTCCCCCGAGAAAGTGACAGCACAGACCTGGCCATCACGGTTCACGACCGTCGCCCACATGTGCAGGTCGAAACCGCCGTTTGCGGGACCCTCGGTGGGCTTTACGCTTGCTTTCAGCGCGGCTGTCAAGGTCGCATGGCCCGGCAAGCCCGCGCAATTCGGCCCCGTGCTTTCTGGCCCCGTGCTTTTTGGCTCTGGCCCTGTACACCCCAGGCTCGCTGTCAAGATCACGGCGCCCAAAAGGGCGGCCCCACGCCTCATACGAAATGGTGTTCGAAGATGGATCATCTGAATCTCCTCGTGAATATGTTTCTCCGGACGACGATGTCCGCCCGCCCAGGAAGATAATACCATCTACCTGTGTGCGGGTCCCGCCTGGCCGCTGGCTTTGCCGAGCGTCTTGGTTCCGGCTAGCGCTGACTGTGCAGCATCTTGTCGTGCTGGGGCAAGCGCTCTACGACGTTGCGCAGCTTGTGCATGCGACAGCGCTGCACCAGTTGGTTGGCGCCGTCGATCACGAACAGGTACTGTTGCGCGGTGTTCACCAGCGGCAACAGCATCTGCCCGTTGGTCTGGCCTTCTAGGCGTCAGTGTCAATACGCTTACTGAGTGGTTGTGGAGTCGGTGCGAGGAAGTACCCCATATGGTCCAAAACTGGCACGAAGAGTTCCGCGACCGTGAGGAGGATTAAGTCCCCCGAAACGAACTACATAGCGCTCTTCCGCGGATTGATGTTGCGAAATCGCCTTCGCACCAACAATCCGCTGACTGAGGCCCTCACACGGCCGTCGCAGGGATCGAAACCACCTCAGATCAAGGGCCTGGCGGTGCTACGATCGGAAAGCTCAACGGAACGGTTGTTACCACCAGCTATGTGAATCGCGGTAGAATCGGACCGGCATGATCGGTCAAACCATCTCGCACTACAAGATCACCGAGAAACTCGGCGAAGGCGGCATGGGAGTCGTGTGCGGTGCTGGCGTTTCGAGAGCCTATGGCTTCGCAAGGATTCGGGCTGCGAATCTACTGCTTCGCCGGTGCGCTGCCACGACAAAGATTGCATTACCGAGCGTTTTTTGGTTTCCTAACCGGGAGGTCTGAGAGGAGGCAAGAATGTTCAGAGTAGTCTTGACGCTTCTAGCGCTAGTTTTGATCGTCAGTTGTTCGGCTCCACCACCGCCGGTGGAAGAAGCGCCCGCTCCGAGTGGGGCTTACCGCGACGAAGCGTTAGCTCGCTTGGGCACGATCGAGGAAAAAATCGTTGGCTTGGCCGAGGAGATGCCTCAAGACAGCTACACTTGGCGGCCCATGGAAGGAGTGCGCTCGGTAAGCGAGGTATTCCTGCACGTCGCGGCGGCAAATTACGGCCTTCCGGGAAATTTCGGCACGCCGCCCCCGGAAGGCTTCAGTTTCGGGGGCTACGACAAGCAGACGACGGACAAGTGGGTTATCGTTCCAAGAGTGAAGGCGTCTTTCGCCCATATCCGCAGGGCTGTTGAGAAGCTGACTGCGGCCGATGCCGACAAGGCCGTCAAGATGTTCGGTCAGGACATGACCATGCGGCAGGCGGTCTGGGCCGCGCTCGAGCACCTCAGCGAGCACCTCGGACAGTCGATCGCCTACGCCCGGTCGAACAAAGTCGTGCCACCCTGGAGCGGGGGCGACAACTGATCGAGTGATACGTGGGCGGCGACCCGAACGGCTGAGCGAAACGCATACGCTTAGCCCCCGCACCTGAGTTCCGGGTCGCTGGTCTTCGGCGGAGAAACCTGCCAACGATCGCCGCCTGGGCAGATCGCTGGTGGAACGCGGAGACAGGCATTGTCAAGCTAACTGAAAGCCGAGGGATCAAGCCACTATATCGAGTATTCAGGTGAGGTCTCGCTACACATGCCTTGGGGCTCTCCCCACTTGCGACGCGTTAACTTGACAATACCTTACTGAGCGGGCGCCCCCGTTCCGACAGCAATCGTGACGTCCTCTCCGCTTCGGACGCCCTCGACTTCCACGACGATCGAAACCTGGTCGCCCGGCTCGACACCCGCGGGGACCTGGATGTTGATCTGAGTGACACCCATGAACTGGGGTGAGAGGCCGGCGAAGAGGACCGGGCTCTCGACGCCTCCGATGAGCACGCGCGGCGTGCTGATCAAATCGCGCCGGATGAAGTTTCCAAGGTCGTCGAAGCTGTCATCTCCAGTGACGCCGGGCGGATTTGTCGGCCCAAAACCGGTTCCCAGCAGCAGTAGAAAATCGCCCGGGAGCGCCGCGCGGCTGGGGAGCTCGAGGTCGGCCAGTGCCCCGTCGGCGTGGGCCAGCACGCCGTCGGCGGGGTGGATGGCGATGGCGCGGCCGGGGCCGAAGTCAAAGGTGAACAGAGCCGGGGCGTAGCGCGGAAGAGCGACTTCGGTCGGCTCACTGTCGAGTCCTTGGCTGCGCACGACGACCATCGCGCGGCCAGAGCCATCGTCGACCTCCCAGGGGATCTGGAAGTTGATCTGATTCGGCGACACGAACAGCAGGGGCGCCCGAATCGCGGCGGCCCGCCTCACTAGAGGGGCGCGGACAAAGCTCCCTTCGCCGGAGGAGATGAACACCTCGGTTAGGCCGAGTTGAGTCACGCCGATGGTGTTCGCAATGTGGATCCCCTGGCTGAAATTCTCGCCGCCTATGGCCGCTAAGCCTCCCGGAGCAGCCATACTGAAGTCGGCGGCGCCAACCAAGCCCCCGAACAAGGGGGGCTGGAGCTCGGGCTGGCAGGTGAGGTCGAGGCTGGTAAATACGTCGGACTCAAAGATGTCGGTTTCGAATGCCAGGATCGGTAGCTGGCCGTCGCCGGGGCTTAGCTGAATGGGCGTCGGTCGCGGGTCGAACAGCAATGGAGCTCGATCGGCCGAGATGGGCCCGAGCGTCGTTCTGACTTCCAGTGAGTAGGTGATCTCGCCGTCTCCCCGGCAGCGTACCTCGAAGGGAATTTCGAACCGGTCGATCGCCTCAGTGGACAGCGGCTGTACAATTCTCACGCCCACAACCGCTGTGCCCTCGCCGTTTGGCTCGAAGGGGAAGATAGGGGGCTCGTCCGCTGGCGGCAGATTGCCTCCCGCGAAGGTCCTGTCTGTGGGAGCAAAATAATTCAACCTCTCAGGCTCTCTCGCGAGAGCTAGAACCGTTGAGACCTCGTCAGCCTGGATCGGCAAAACAGCCCCAAGAAACGCGGCGATGAACATGACTCCCGGCGAATCGTCCCATGGCGGCGCGATGTCCACCGGCGGATAGCCGGGCGACTCCGCGAAGTCATTTCCTCGAACCCGCTCCTGCCCGGCGGAGCGGAAGGCGCTGGGAAACGCCTCGCTGAACACCCATTGAGGGTTGCCGTTCTCGTCGAATTCGACCGGCGTTTCGCCAGGCGGGAGCATCATGAGGGCCGGGACCGCGACCTGGTCGAACACGACGCTGCCGCCGCCAGCGACTCCCGACACGGAGAAGTCGCGCGTCCCGGCGCCCAGCGCCCGTTGCAGCGCCGCACTTTGACCGACCGAGATGTCCGCCCGCGCACCGGTCAGAATCAGCGGGACGTTGCCCGGTAGCCCGCTAGCGAACAGCCGCTCGCCGATGAGGTCGTCACGCTTCTCGAGCAGGAAGACGTTGGCGCCGGGGACCGGCGGCTGACCGGGGACTTGATAGACGGCCGCATCCGGAGTCGTTCCCTCGACGATCGCCATCGCGGTGACGATCTCTCGCCCGCTGACGGTGAGCGCTCGGTTCGTGAACTGGCCGTCGAAGAAGACGTTGACGTCGATAGAGCCGCCGAACCCAGAGCACTGGAAGCGCCAGTCGCCGAGCGATTCGTTCACGCTCTCGAGCCGGTAGGGCAGCGCCGGGTCTAGGTGCTCGAGTGTGCACTTCGGAGTCTGCGACGTGGCGGGGACTGCCAAGGCGACTGCCAGGGCGGCCCACACGAGAACTGGCGTGCTTTCGCGGCACAGGCGTGTTGCCACCATTGCCTCCGAACCTCCCTGTCTTCAATTCGGCAGTGCGAACTGACGACTTCGAACCCTCGGCCTCGCGATGCCGTAGGTGTCCTGGCGAATCAACCAACGGCTGGTAGCAGTATACGCCCCGAGTTGAGCCTGTCACAAGGCCGCCGATTAGCGCTCTGTGTTTTCATCGTGGATGGAAGTTGCGATAGGCACACCGTTGAGGTCGAGACAACTCCCAGTTTTTCGGCGGGAGAGGCCTCGCGGCTTTTTTCGGAGTTGTCGCTACAGCGAGGCAACATTCAGAATTACGATGTCTCGCCCGACGGTCAGCGGTTTGTGATAACCGAGTCTCTACTGAGATTGTCCCGAATCTAGTTGAAGGTGGAAGGGCGGCGGTTCTCAAGCCCGGTTCTCTGAGAGAATCGAGCAAACCTTTCACCACAAAGGAGAACCGCCGTGAAGAAACGATATCACATTCTGGATTCCGCGAAGCAACAGCCAGTCAGCCCCAACGACCTCACCCGCCTGCTCAGCCAAAACTCCCAACTCATGCTGCCCTTGGTTGAACTGGTCGAGCAGTGCCGCGGAGCCGTCGACGAGGTTATCGACGTCACCGGCCGCGCCGCCATTCAAGCCGTGCTGGAACTGTCGGCGCAGCAAGTTACCGGTGGAAAACTTTCCCAGCCCGGCAAGAAGCGCCGCGGCGATGTGGTCCGCTGGGGCCGCCAGCCCGGTCGCGTCAAGCTCAGCAACCGCAAACTGCGCGTCAGCAAACCCAGACTGCGCAAACGCTCCGGCGGCGAGGTCAAAGTGCCCGCTTACGAAGCGATGCAGGACGACGAACGCCTCGGCGCGCGCATGCTCGACATTCTGATGAAGGGCGTCTCGACGCGCAACTATGCCGGGGTGATTGGCGCAATGGCCGGCACGGCCGGGGTGTCGAAATCCGCCGTCAGCCGGGAGGCAGTCGAGGCCGCCGAAAAGAGCATCGACGAAGTGCTCACGCGGCGCCTCGATGAGCTGGATCTGCTGGTGATCTACGTGGACGGTTTGATCTTCGCAGATCATGTAGTGCTTGCAGCGGTGGGCGTAGACCGTCGGGGCAACAAACATGTGCTGGGATTGCAGCACGCCGCCACTGAGAGCACAGCCGCCGCCGAAGACTTGCTGAGGGGCATGGTCGAGCGGGGAGTATCGACGGAGAAAAACAGGCTCTTCGTGCTCGATGGATCGAAGGCCCTGCGGGCGGCGGTGCGCCGCGTCTTCGGCAAAGTTCCGGTGCAGCGCTGCCGTGCTCACAAGCTGCGCAATGTCGTCGAGCGGCTGCCTAAGGCCGAGCGCGATCAGGCCAAAGCGGCGATCCGGGCCGCCTGGCGGCTGGGAGCCCAAGATGGACAAGCGCGGCTGGAGAAGCTAGCCCAGTGGTACGAGGGTGACTGGCCCGAGGCGGCGGTGAGTTTGCGCGAAGGCATGGAGGAGTGTTTCACCATCAACCGCCTGGGTGCGCCGCCGTCGCTGCATCGCTGCCTGGCGACGACGAACATCGTCGAGTCTCCTAACGCCGGGGTGCGGCGGAGAACGCGGCGAGTGACCCGCTGGAAGGACGCGGCCATGGTGTGTCGCTGGGCCACGGCTGCATTCCTCGATACCGAGAAAAGCTTCCGCAAGATCATGGGTTACAAGGATCTGTGGATGCTCGACGCCATCCTCAATCCGGCCAAGGCCACAGCAGCAAAGGCTGCCTAGTACAATGCTCTTTTACGCCGCCGCCCTACAAACCCTCAACTACGATTGGGACACTCTCTCTCTACTTCCAGTGGAAGACACCCCGAAGCCGATCCACATAATCCAAAACTGGCACGAAGAGTTCCGCGACCACAAGCAGGACTAAGTCCCGCGAAACGAACTACATAGCACTCGTCTGCGGATAGATGTCGCGAAATCGCCTTCGCACCAACAATCCGCTGCCGGAGGCCCTCACCCGGCCGTCGCAGGGATCGAAACCAGCTCAGATCAAGGGCCTGGCGGTGCTACGATCGGATAGCTCAACGGAACGGTTGTTGGACGAAGCCGCTGGCGCGGCAGAGGTGAAGGGGAGGCCGGCGAGTGGGGAAGGATTGAAACTTTGTTGAGGTAGAGGAATAATGAGCGACCGAGAGGAGGTCGTTCATGACCAAGCTACGTCAGAAGATGATCCAAGACCTGCGGCTGCGCAGCTATTCGCCGCAGACGATTCGGAGTTATACCAAGGCCGTCGAGGATCTCGCCCGCTACTTCGGCAAGTCGCCGGAGCAACTGGGCCCGAAGCAGATTCGCGAGTATCAGCTTGACTTGATCGAGCGGCGTAAGCTGGCCGGTGCGACGTTCGGGGTGCGCACGGCGGGGCTGAAGTTCTTCTACAGCCAGACACTCGAGCGACCCTGGGTTGTCGAACGCATCGCACGGCCCAAGGTCCGGCGTCGCCTACCGGTCGTGCTGAGCCGTGAAGAAGTGACGGCGCTGTTGGACGCCGCGGTGAACCTGAAGCATCGCGCGATCCTCGCGACGCTCTACGGAGCCGGGTTGCGTCTCGACGAAGTGTTGCAACTCGAAGCGGGGGACATTGACTCGCAGCGGATGGTGATCCTGGTGCGCCGCGGCAAAGGAGAGAAGCCACGCCAGGTGATGTTGTCTCCCAAGCTACTGGAGTTGCTGCGTCTGTACTGGCGCTGGGCGAAGCCGAACGAGTTGCTGTTTCCCGGCCGTATCCACGGCGCCCAGCTGCGGCCCTCGGGGGTACGGCAGATCTGCCAAAAGCTTGGTCGCCAGGCAGGCATCCGCAAACCGGTGAGCCCGCACGTGCTGCGGCATTCCTTTGCCACGCACTTGCTGGAAGCGGGGACGGATCTGCGCACCATCCAGGTCTTGCTGGGGCACGTCAGTCTCAAGACGACGGCGCGCTATCTGCATGTCTCGGAATTGCGCCTGCGCACGACGCAGAGCCCACTCGAAGCACTCGAGATTCGCGAAGCGCTCACCGACGACGGGGACCGGCGCCGGCGATGAGCCGGCATCGGCTGGAAGTGGCCGATGTCATTCGCCAACACGAAGGGGAGTTGCTCGAGCGCTGGGGACACCGCCTCTCCGCTCGTCAACGCAAGGCCCTTCGCGACATCGGTTCGTGTCGCAGCGCCGCCCAGGGCGCTCACATCGAACAGTGCGATTCTTGCTCGCAGGAACGGATCGCGTACAACTCGTGCTCGAACCGGCACTGTCCGAAGTGCCAGTCGGCGGCGCGTGACCGCTGGCTGGGGGCACGGGCGCAGGAACTACTTCCGGTGCACTACTGCCATGTTGTGTTCACCGTGCCAGGGGCCCTGGCAATGTTGGCCCTCCAGAATCAGCGACTCTTCTACCGTCTGCTGTTCGAGGCGGCCTCTCAAAGCTTGCAACAACTCGCTCGCGACCCCAAGCGTTTGGGCGCCCAGATCGGCTTCTTCGCCGTATTGCATACCTGGAACCAGATACTGCTGCCTCATCCGCACCTGCACTGCGTCGTACCGGCGGGAGGAATGGCGCTCGACGGCAGCCGATGGATCCGCTGCCGCAAGAAGTTTTTCCTGCCCGTACGGCCTCTGAGCCGCTTGTTTCGCGGCAAGCTCTTAGACGGTTTGCGGCGGGCGTTCGAACACGGCGAGCTGGAACTCGACCGGCAGCTGGCCCCGCTGACGAAGCCCGAACGTTTTCACTCTTGGCTGCGAGAACTGAGAACAACCGAGTGGGTGGTCTACCTCAAGCCGCCCATGGCCGGACCCGAACAAGTGCTCAAGTATCTGGCTCGTTATACCCATCGCGTCGCCATCTCCAACGGTCGCTTGCGGTCTCTCCACGACGGCCGCCTGCGCTTGCGTTTTCGCAACGCGAAGAACAACCACCGTATCGAGACGATGACGCTCGACGCGGTCGAGTTCCTGCGGCGCTTTCTGCTGCACGTGCTGCCGAGGGGTTTTGTCAAGATCCGCTACTACGGTTTCTTGGCTCATCGCAGACGCGCGGCGGGCTTGGCCCGCTGCCGGGAACTCCTCCAGGCGTCCGCGACGAGGGAAGTTTCCCCTGCCTTGTTGAGCAAGGAGCAACGGCGAGCCGTGGAGCGCCGCTGCCCGCTGTGCGGCGAGGGAAGGCTGCGCGTGGTCGCATGGCTTTCGGCGCTGGAACTGGCGCTACGCGCCGGGGACATGGCCCTGCCCGAGGCTATCGACTCCTCATGACCCCTCACCGTCTCTTCGCCAACGCAACGCTGCGACGCGCCGTCGCCAGGGGGTGCTTCGCACTCCTGCGCCTGGGTCTTTCCGCGGAGCTGATTCGCCCGCCTGCGAGGACTTCGCGGCTTCCATACATCAAAGCAATCCGGGCGATCCAAGCCACGTTCTACTCCCGAAAGGTCCTACTCCTCCTGCCCAACGACCAAGCCAATCCCTACAATCCACATAGCCGATCCTGAGCCCGGCATCCTCCAACAACCCCTATCGACAATGCGGCGGCCCACGCTGCCACTGCCTCTCTCCACCGCTCTTCGCCCGCCGCACGGTCGATACGGTGCTAAGGTGTTATCATCAGGAATCCCTGCGGCGGTAGAATTGGACCGTCGTGGTCGGCCGAACGATCAACAATTGCAAGACCTCGGTGCGGATCGACTCCACTCGTTTTGTGCTGCTGTTCGCGGTGCTTCCGTCATCGAGTGTTGCTATCTCACTCTTATCACCTTCTGAGGAAAGCACTTAAACCCAATTCCCGCGACGACTGAAGCTGTCAACGCGGAAATTGGCTGTAAGTGATCGTATCGTAAAAACTTAACCTCCTCTCCGCAACACTCGATGACGGAAGCACCTCTTGCACAGCCGAATCCTACCTTGGCCCTTGCGATAAGACCTCGAAAACAACCTCACTCGGCATTCTCCCAGAGCCCAAGCCCTCTCCTCGCCCTCCTGCCTCGCTCTGCACGCCGCATTCAAACCGCATAGACTTCCCAGTTCGTTGCGGCTGGCTTCAAATCGTTGTACCGCTTGCGTCAAGCCTCCGTTTGGCCGCGCTCTTCCGCTCTGTCGCCAGCGGTACAACACTTAGATTTGAAGGGAGCCGCTCGAGGAGGGCTGGCGGGTCTATGGGTTTTGAATCGGGTGGGTCAAGGGCTACAAACATCTGCCCCAACTGCTCGACAGGCTCGGGCAGCTAAGCACGCCGCCCCCGGCTCAAGCCCAAGCGGCGTAAACTACAAGTTCTGGAGAGCCGCGCGTTTCAACGGAATTCCGGACATGCTCTGCGGACCGGCGCAAAGAGACACTTGCAAGGGATCTTTTAACCTGGAGCCGAGAGGAGGCGTCGATGTCATTCAAATCCGTTTTTATAGCCATCTCTATCGGGACTTCGCTGATCGTGGCGGCGCTGATCGTGAACCAACAGCGACCGCCGGGAGATACGAGCCGCTCTTCGCCCCAGCACATAAAGGCGACCGGCAAGTGCGCGCAATGTCACCGGCAGGAGACATCGGCGATCGTTCACCAGTACGAAACAAGCCGTCATTCATCCGCAAACGTGACGTGCCTGGATTGCCACCAAAGCACCGAGGGTCAAGATGAACTCGCGCATCATGGGTTTTCGATCGCCAAGAACGTCACCTCGCTGAGTTGCAAACAATGCCATACCACCGAATACGCACAGTTTGCCCGAAGCCGCCACGCCTTGCCGGCTTATGCGGCCGTGAACGGCGCCGAGGACGTTGCCCCGGAGCTGGTCGCTTTCGCGGAGAAATATCATCCGGGGGCAGTTGACCGCCCTCCAAACGCTCTCGTCAGGCTCGAGGGCGCGGGAGCTCTTGAAAAGGGCTGCATGGGTTGTCACGACATCGGAAAACCCAACAAGGACGGCTCGATCGGAACCTGCACGCAATGTCATTCCCGGCAT
Organism: Bryobacterales bacterium; assembly: GCA_965238045.1. Taxonomy (GTDB): domain Bacteria; phylum Acidobacteriota; class Terriglobia; order Bryobacterales; family UBA6623; genus CBDEGU01. The sequence continues at coordinate 1,065,198 of CBDEGU010000012.1, forward strand.
TCGACCTCTATAGCGCTGGCTCGCGAGGCTCAGACCTGCGGACAGTGCCATATGGGTCCTGATCATTCTCAGATTGAGATCTACAACGAGTCGAAGCACGGAGTGTTATTTCACGCCCAGCGGCCGTTCATGAATCTAGGGGCCGAACCCAAAAAACTCACCACCGCCGATATGCCCGTTCCCACCTGCGCCACGTGCCACATGAGCGGATTGGAAGGACAAAAAGTCACGCACGACACCACCGAGCGGCTTTCTTATTGGCTTTTTGCGCCCGTGTCGGAGGCCCGGCCAGGCTACTTGCAGGGTCAGGTTCAGATGAAAGAGATCTGCCTTAAGTGTCATGCCCGGGGCAGCGTGGAGGAGTTTTACCGGGAAGCGGAGACCGTGTTACAAGCGACCAACGATAAAGTGCGCGAGGGGCAGGAACTGCTCGCCGGCCTGCGCCAAGAGGGCCTTCTCACCCCCGAGCCGTTCGACGAACCGATCGAATTCCTTTATTTCGACTTCTGGCACTATTACGGACGCACCGCCAAACACGGTGCATTCATGGGAGGAGCCGACTTCGTCCAGTGGCACGGAAACTATGAGCTATTGCTCAAGCTTACCGAGATGAAGGAGATCGCCCGGCACCTCAGGGAAACACATGGGAAGTGACACCTGGAAGCGCAACAAGGTCCTGATCCTAGAGGGATTCATTCTCATCAACTTCGTGTTTCTTATCCTGGATATCTACCTTGCCCATTCGGTGAACCGGTTTCGCCACTGGGGCGAATGGATCCCCTTCTGGTTCTCTATCGTGGCGGCGGCGCTGCTCGCCGTGGCACTTCGAGCCAAGTACAAGAACCAGCAGTCCCTGTTCTTCCGGTGGGCCGGTCAGGCGCTGGGCTACTGCTCGATCGCCGTTGGCATCACGGGGCTGATCTTTCACCTGGAAAGCCAGTTTTTCTCGCAGTGGATGATCGCCAGCCTCGTCTACACAGCTCCCTTTGTCGCCCCGCTGGCTTATTCAGGGATCGGCTTTTTGCTGCTGCTGAATCGAATGGTGCCGCGGACCCAACCGGAGTGGGGCCAGTGGATCGTCTTTCTGGCTCTGGGCGGCTTTGCCGGAAACTTTGTTCTGGCGCTCTGTGATCATGCTCAGAACGGATTCTTTCACCCGACGGAATGGGTGCCCGTAGTTGGGAGCGCGCTGGCGGTCGGCTTCTTAGCCACGGCCCTTTTTGAACGGAGCCGCTGGTTTTTGCGCTGGTGTTTGGCCGTGCTAGCTCTTCAAGCCGTCATTGGAGTTTGGGGATTTGTCTTGCATTTGATTGCCGACGTCAACGGAGTCTCCTCCAGCTTGTACGAGAACTTTATTCACGGCGCCCCGGTACTGGCACCCATGTTGTTCGCGAATCTTTTTCTTCTTGGAGCCATCGGCATTTGGGACCTGCTGCACACTGGTGATGGGGCTGGGGCGGGAACCGCAGCGGGGTAATCGGGGGACTCCGCGGATAGCTGTCGGGATATCGCCTTCGCACTAGCTATAACCGCCGCCTGAGGCCATCAAGAGGCCCTCGAAGAAGTGGAAAGCCGGGCTGAATCAAGGCCTTGGCGGTGCTACGATCGGATAGCTCAACGGAACGGTTGTTGGACGAAGCCGCTGGCGCGGCAGAGGTGAAGGGGAGGCCGGCGAGTGGGGAAGGATTGAAACTTTGTTGAGGTAGAGGAATAATGAGCGACCGAGAGGAGGTCGTTCATGACCAAGCTACGTCAGAAGATGATCCAAGACCTGCGGCTGCGCAGCTATTCGCCGCAGACGATTCGGAGTTATACCAAGGCCGTCGAGGATCTCGCCCGCTACTTCGGCAAGTCGCCGGAGCAACTGGGCCCGAAGCAGATTCGCGAGTATCAGCTTGACTTGATCGAGCGGCGTAAGCTGGCCGGTGCGACGTTCGGGGTGCGCACGGCGGGGCTGAAGTTCTTCTACAGCCAGACACTCGAGCGACCCTGGGTTGTCGAACGCATCGCACGGCCCAAGGTCCGGCGTCGCCTACCGGTCGTGCTGAGCCGTGAAGAAGTGACGGCGCTGTTGGACGCCGCGGTGAACCTGAAGCATCGCGCGATCCTCGCGACGCTCTACGGAGCCGGGTTGCGTCTCGACGAAGTGTTGCAACTCGAAGCGGGGGACATTGACTCGCAGCGGATGGTGATCCTGGTGCGCCGCGGCAAAGGAGAGAAGCCACGCCAGGTGATGTTGTCTCCCAAGCTACTGGAGTTGCTGCGTCTGTACTGGCGCTGGGCGAAGCCGAACGAGTTGCTGTTTCCCGGCCGTATCCACGGCGCCCAGCTGCGGCCCTCGGGGGTACGGCAGATCTGCCAAAAGCTTGGTCGCCAGGCAGGCATCCGCAAACCGGTGAGCCCGCACGTGCTGCGGCATTCCTTTGCCACGCACTTGCTGGAAGCGGGGACGGATCTGCGCACCATCCAGGTCTTGCTGGGGCACGTCAGTCTCAAGACGACGGCGCGCTATCTGCATGTCTCGGAATTGCGCCTGCGCACGACGCAGAGCCCACTCGAAGCACTCGAGATTCGCGAAGCGCTCACCGACGACGGGGACCGGCGCCGGCGATGAGCCGGCATCGGCTGGAAGTGGCCGATGTCATTCGCCAACACGAAGGGGAGTTGCTCGAGCGCTGGGGACACCGCCTCTCCGCTCGTCAACGCAAGGCCCTTCGCGACATCGGTTCGTGTCGCAGCGCCGCCCAGGGCGCTCACATCGAACAGTGCGATTCTTGCTCGCAGGAACGGATCGCGTACAACTCGTGCTCGAACCGGCACTGTCCGAAGTGCCAGTCGGCGGCGCGTGACCGCTGGCTGGGGGCACGGGCGCAGGAACTACTTCCGGTGCACTACTGCCATGTTGTGTTCACCGTGCCAGGGGCCCTGGCAATGTTGGCCCTCCAGAATCAGCGACTCTTCTACCGTCTGCTGTTCGAGGCGGCCTCTCAAAGCTTGCAACAACTCGCTCGCGACCCCAAGCGTTTGGGCGCCCAGATCGGCTTCTTCGCCGTATTGCATACCTGGAACCAGATACTGCTGCCTCATCCGCACCTGCACTGCGTCGTACCGGCGGGAGGAATGGCGCTCGACGGCAGCCGATGGATCCGCTGCCGCAAGAAGTTTTTCCTGCCCGTACGGCCTCTGAGCCGCTTGTTTCGCGGCAAGCTCTTAGACGGTTTGCGGCGGGCGTTCGAACACGGCGAGCTGGAACTCGACCGGCAGCTGGCCCCGCTGACGAAGCCCGAACGTTTTCACTCTTGGCTGCGAGAACTGAGAACAACCGAGTGGGTGGTCTACCTCAAGCCGCCCATGGCCGGACCCGAACAAGTGCTCAAGTATCTGGCTCGTTATACCCATCGCGTCGCCATCTCCAACGGTCGCTTGCGGTCTCTCCACGACGGCCGCCTGCGCTTGCGTTTTCGCAACGCGAAGAACAACCACCGTATCGAGACGATGACGCTCGACGCGGTCGAGTTCCTGCGGCGCTTTCTGCTGCACGTGCTGCCGAGGGGTTTTGTCAAGATCCGCTACTACGGTTTCTTGGCTCATCGCAGACGCGCGGCGGGCTTGGCCCGCTGCCGGGAACTCCTCCAGGCGTCCGCGACGAGGGAAGTTTCCCCTGCCTTGTTGAGCAAGGAGCAACGGCGAGCCGTGGAGCGCCGCTGCCCGCTGTGCGGCGAGGGAAGGCTGCGCGTGGTCGCATGGCTTTCGGCGCTGGAACTGGCGCTACGCGCCGGGGACATGGCCCTGCCCGAGGCTATCGACTCCTCATGACCCCTCACCGTCTCTTCGCCAACGCAACGCTGCGACGCGCCGTCGCCAGGGGGTGCTTCGCACTCCTGCGCCTGGGTCTTTCCGCGGAGCTGATTCGCCCGCCTGCGAGGACTTCGCGGCTTCCATACATCAAAGCAATCCGGGCGATCCAAGCCACGTTCTACTCCCGAAAGGTCCTACTCCTCCTGCCCAACGACCAAGCCAATCCCTACAATCCACATAGCCGATCCTGAGCCCGGCATCCTCCAACAACCCCTATCGACAATGCGGCGGCCCACGCTGCCACTGCCTCTCTCCACCGCCCTTCGCCCGCCGCACGGTCGATACGGTCCTAAGGTGTTATCGCCACCTAACATTTCGGGGTAGAATTGGACCGACGTGATCGGTCGAACCATCTCGCACTACCGCATCATCGAGAAACTCGGCGAAGGCGGGTTGGGGTCGTGTATTAGACCGAGGGCACTTGCCTCAAGCGCAGCGTCGCTATCGAGTACGTTCGCTCGCAAGGTGGAGCGCTCAGTCGTTACCTGGTCCGTTAGTGGTCAAAACCGCAAGCGCAACTGCCCGGAAACTCGACGGCGCGCCCCGAATTGTATCGGGCTGACTTCGCTCTCTTTAGCGATGGCGAAGATCCGATCGCCGATGTTCTCGAAGCTGAAACGCAAGTCCACCGACTTCGACTCGGCCTTCCAGGCGGTGACGCCCGTCCAGAAGTCAAACGTCCAGTGGGAGGGGAGTCGAACCAGCCGCTCCTCTCCTTCCTCCTCCTCGCTACCTGAGAAGAATGGGACCGGCAGAAATGAACTCTTCCGCAGCACAGCCTCCGGATCAACGCCCACTGGCTCGCCTTCGTCGTTGAACGCCAACTCGGCGGGCGTGCCGCTACCGAAGGCAGTGGCAAAGCCTACGACGAAGCCGCTCCGATCGTGACGGTAGCCGATGGTCGCGGTGGCCGTATGGCGCTGGTCGAAGGCCGGGGTGATCTTCGCTCCGCCTTCGCCCTCCGCGCTCGGCTGCCCGCCGGACACGGGCCCAAAGAAGTTCGTAATGGTGTGGTTATAGTTCAAGAAGCCGAATACTCCCAGCTTGCCGAGCGGCCTCAGTCTCAGTGAGAAGTCCGCACCCCAAGTTCGCTCGCGGTCGAAGTTGGTGGGCACGAACAGCCGGGTGTTCGACAGCTCGACGTTCTCGAAGGCGTGGCGGCCTTGGTGGTGGAATCCCGAAACGTCGAGCACGATCTTCTGATGAAGCTTCTGCTGCACGCCGAACTCGAAGTAATGTTGTCTGAGCGCACGAATCGAACCGGGGAAGACCTCCCCTTCTTCCTCCCCCTCGTCGTCGCCCGAAAACGCCGGCCCGGCCTGAAGCGCAGCGAAGGCGCCGAGTTCGGCCCCCTCATCTTCGTGCTCCTCGAACGCACCCGATCCCAACGCCGATCCGAGCTGGACATACTCCAGCGGTGGTGGAACAAAGAATCTGCTATAGGCGACGCGGATCACCGTAGCAGTCGGGATGATGTGGTAGCTCAATCCGATGCGAGGACTGATTAGATCTTCGGTAAGGACGACGCTGTAGCGGTCATAACGAACGCCCGCCTGCACCGTGAAGTTCCTGAAGGGAGAGAAACGGTCTTGGATGTAGACGCTGCCCTGACCGCCCCGCCGCCGGCCGCGGAATTGGAGTGGCGGCAGGGCCGCTTCGCTGAACGCGGGCGAAGGTCCTAGAAGCAGAGCCTTCGGCTGAACGAAGGCCGTCGCGACCAAAAGGCCCTTGTCGTATTCTTCCTCTTCTGCTCCTTTGCCCGCCTCTTCCCTGGGGTCGAACACCAGGTCTTCGTTGAGGCTGATGATCGTGGTGTCCACACCCGCCTTCAGCGTGTGCCCCGCGGCGTAGTAGAGCAGGTCGACTTTCGCTCCCGTCGTCGCGGTTCGTCGAAAGCCCTGGCCGAAAGGTGTCAGCGGATCGCTGGTCCCCACCAGGCGATCCGACACATAGCGGTTATAGGCCGAGGTCGTCAGAAGAGCATCGGCCGACAGCGTCCGTTGCCAGCGAAGCACAGCCGAGGTTTCCCGCGTCCGCCGGAGCGGGTCGCGGCCCAGCAGATGTTCTTCCGTCGTGTTCGGCAGCTCGAAGTTGACACCGCCCCCGGAAGTGAGCAGACTCAGCCGGTCCTTGTCGCCGGGCACGAAGCCGAGCTTCAACAGCGAGCGCGAACCGTACCCGAGATCATGGATCTCCCGCTCTTGCGGTGGATTCAGGAATCGCCCGTCACTGAAACCGCTGCCGAGAAAATAAGCGTCCCACTTGTCGCGTCCAATGCCGTACTCGAAGGCGGCATCGCGCCCAACGATCGTTCCTGCCCCCAAGGTGACGCTTCCTCCGCCGATGTTGCGGCCCGACTTCGTCACAATGTCGAGAATCCCACCCACTCGACTGCCGAACTCGGCGGGCATGCCGCCGGTGATAACGTTCACCGACTCGATCATCTGCGGTGTGAAGCCCGGCGTGAAGTGCGCGTGAGGGTTGTCTAGAAAGGCGACCCCGTCGACGAACTGGTGCAACGACAGCTCATTGCCTTTGAGGTGGATGAAGTTGTCGTGACCCTCAATGGCTCCCGGCACGGTTCGACTCACGAGCTTCGGAATGTCGGTCTGCTGGAAGTCGGGGATCTGCTCCAAATCAACGCGGCTCATCACCACTGAAGTCTGGGCTCGCTGCGTGTCAAACAGATCGACCTGCCCTTTCACTACAACGGTTTCGCGGTCTGAGGTGGCGGGCTGCAGGATGATCTCAAGGGTCAGCACCCGCCGCGGCGTGAGCGACACCAGCGACCTCTCGCTGAGATAACCGTCCTTGCGGATCGTGACCTCGAAGGTCCCCGGTGGCAAGTCGGGGACCGAGAACCGCCCGGATTCGCCGGAGGTCGTAACGTGATCGGTGAGGGTGGCCTCGTCGACGATATGGACCTCCGCCCCCGCCACCGCCACCCCGGCCGATGCGCCTTTCACTTCTCCTATGATGGATTGCTGCGCCGACAGAGCCCCACACCCGGCCAAGATGAGGCCTGTCAGCCAGACGGCCGCCCACCGTCCTTCTCCTTTTCTCCAGAGTGGCAATGGCATTGTGCTTCTCTCCTGTCAAATAGGGTTGGACTGGCATGCTGCCCCCACAGGGCGACAAAAGTCCAAGACCCACGGTGGTCCCGCGCGTGGCGGCTCGCATGGCCACACTTGGAGTTTAGACAGCTAACGAGAAAAGCAGAAATCTCGGAGGGCGAAGAGGAATGGATCGTTCGTTGTCGATCGCAGGCGTGCGGATCGGACCGACCACACCACCCCGTACGGCATCGTATCTCAGAGTGGTTGCTGCCGAGGGAAGGCCGCGCTGCAGGTTTGGCCAACCAAGCTCAGGCGGCTCTGGGCTGCAAGACGACCACTTGGGGTCTTGTTCGAAAGCATCTTCGTGGTGGCCCCGGGTCGGGGTCTTCGCGTTGGCCCCGCGGTGGCAGGCGGGCGCAACTCCGATATCATCGTGCCGGTGAGCGTCACGGCGGCACGATGCAGGGCAGCGACAAGCGCTTCCGTGGACGGCACACTCGGCTTCAGCGCCCACGGCTAAGCGGGCCATCGGGCCCAGAGGCAACAGACCAGCACAGATCCACGAAACCGCAAACCATCGAAGAGCTGGACGCAAAGAACCCATCAATAACCTAATTCGATGCCATCGGCCCGTTCATTGTAACCTGCTTTTCCGCAGTCGCGAGCAGGACAGAGTTGTCCAATACAAGATGAGATGGGTATTCACTTGACTCAGGTATTTTGAAATAGCCCCTACATGTTGTGGTTGTCCGTAGCATGTATTGCGGTGCCAACGACCAGCGACTTGTAGGGCACCTGGAAAGCGACGGCCTGCTGCACCAGGCGGTAGAGGAGCTTGCCTCGACTTCACTTGCGGCGGTTGAATGCGGAAGGTGAATTCGTCGAGGTAGGAGTCGAGATGCTCGTCTGACGGCTCCTTGATGCGTACCCAGTATCCAGCGCTTAGCAACGACACCACGCGATGAACGCGGGGGAGCAGTTCCTAGGCCCGCGCCGGTTGCCCGTCCAGGTAGCTCACCTCGTGGCGATAGCCGTCGCTTTCGAGTGGCCCGTAACCCAGCCAACTGTCGGTGTGGACCACGCTGCCGGGTTCGACCGACTCGCCTACGAAGGCCATCAAGCTGTCCCCGGAGGCGTCGGAATCGTGCGCATCCGAATTCGTCCGATGCCTGCGCATCTTCCTCGGCCGCTACTGCAATCAGCGCTATCGCGTCGGGTTGGCGGCCCCGCACGCCCTCCTCCAGGGCTCCTAAGTAGTCAACCTCAACGCGCCCGCTGAGCCGGTCGCGTCCGGGCCGTACCATAGCGCGCCGGAGGTGCAACCAAGTCCAGGCCGTCGTGCCCAGGACGCTCGTTGCGCATGGCTCGAAACCAGCTCTGGAGCGGTTTGCGGGTGTCTTGAAATAAGCAGCACCCTGCTTTTCCGCAGTCGCGAGCAGGACAGAGTTGTCCAATACAAGATGATCCTGAAAGGGGGGAGTATTTCCAACACAAGATGATCCTGAAAGCGACCAAGGAGGGAGGAGGGACACTGCGGGTGAATGCACATCATCATGCAGAAAGTCGAATGTCTCACGCTAGAGCAGATGCGGGAGTTCCTAGCGGCCAGCGAAGAGCTGGTTTTCACTCTGTCGGGCCGCGGCGAGATCTACAATCTGGTCGAGCGCACCCTTGGCAGGCAGCAGTATCTCGGGTTGCCCAAGAAAGACAAAGGGGTCGTGCGCCACTATTTAAGCAGGCTGAGCGGACGCAGTCTGCCGCAGATCACTCGCCTGATTGGGCAGTATCGCCAGCAGGGCGCGGTGCGGCTGAGACAGCCGCGGCGGCGGCGTTTTCCGGCCCGCTACACGCCCGGCGACATCGCCTTGCTGGCAGCAGCCGACGCGGCGCACGAAGGGCTCTCGGGCCCGGCGGTGCGGCGCATTCTGTGGCGGGAATACAACGTCTATCACAAGGAGGCCTATCAGCGGCTGGCGGAGATTTCTTCCTCCCACATCTACAACTTGCGGCGCGGGGCGGCCTATCGCCAGCACCACGTCCATCACACCAGCACCCGCGCCCGCGCCGTGGGCATTGGCGAGCGCCGCAAGCCCGACCATCGCGGCCGGCCGGGCTACTTGCGGGTCGATACCGTGCATCAGGGCGACACCTCCACCCGCCGGGGGCTCCACCATATCAACGCCGTCGACGCGGTGACGCAGTGGCAGACGGTGGGCTGCTGCCAGACGATCTCGGAATCGCATTTGATCCCGGTTTTAGAGGCCATGCTGCATCAGTACCCTTTCCGCATCGAGGGGTTTCATTCCGACAACGGCTCGGAGTTTCTCAATTACCGGGTCGAGAAATTGTTGAACAAACTGCTGGTGGGGGAGTTCACCAAGTCGCGGGCGCATCGCACAACCGACAACGCGTTGGTCGAGGGCAAGAATGGGGCGGTGGTGCGCAAACACATCGGACACGAACCGATCGGAGCCGAGCATGCCGAAGAGTTTCAGCGTTTCTACATGGCCGAGTTCAATCCCTACTTGAACTACCATCGCCCTTGCGGATTCGCCACCGTGGAGGTGGACGGGAAGGGCAAGCGGCGGCGCCGCTACCGGCTCGGAGACTACCGCACGCCCTACGAGAAGCTGCTTTCGCTCGATCAATGGGAAAGCTACTTGAAGCCCGGCGTCACGGCTGCTTTTCTGGAGCAGCAAGCCGGCCGGATGAGCGACACCGAGTGTGCGCTGCGGATGCAGCGGCGCAAGAGAGAACTGCTGGCCGCGAGCCGCTCGCGGTGGTAGGAGGGCACCGCGCAGCCGGGACCTTCGCTCGCCCTCCGGGCTCCCTGCGGCCCGGCTGCGCGCGGAGGGAAACGGCGGCACGGGGTGAGAGCAAACCCATGGACAGAAACGTGGCCGCGGACCTGGAGCACGCTCCAGATGAGCGTCCCCCTGCGCCCTCACAGCCCCCTCGCCCCTGCCCCCTAGAAAGGAGATCGCTACCCACCCCTGCACCCTTACCCACCCAGACCCGTTTCAGGATCATTCTTGGATTGGAAAATGCTAGGACTAAGTCGCTCCGAACGAGACACGTAGAGACCGCCTGCGGATAGGTGTCGCGATATCGCCATCGCACTCGTTTCCGCCCGCTGGAGCGCGCCGGAATGTCGGCGGCGGAGTCGCAAACCGCCATGGGGCAACAGACCGGGTAGAAAAAAGTGTCATAGTTCATGACATCGGTTGTTATCGCTAGCTATCCTGCGGCGGCACAATTTTCCCAGCATGGGAGAGGAGTCCCAGACAACTCGGGAAGTTCGTTTTGGGAACCTTCGAGCTGGACCTCGCCGCTGGCGAACTACGCAAGAGCGGTCTAAAGGCCCGTCTGCGAGAGCAGCCGTTTCAGTTGCTGGCTGCTCTTGTCATCCGTCCCGGGGAAGTCGTGACGCGGGCGCGCGTAGGGGTGCGACAAAATGGGACATGTGAGCCGCTTCAGTCCGGCATACCTCGCGAAAGCGTGGCCTGCTAAGCTGTCGGGAGGAGGGTCTGTAGCCGTGCAATATCCCGAACATTTCATCGAACCCATGAGAGCCGAGCTATCGAGCCGAGGTGTCATCGAGACCCGCACGCCCGAACAGGTCGACGAACTACTCGTTCCTGGCAGCGGCACGGTCTTGATGGTGGTGAACTCGGTCTGCGGCTGTGCTGCGGGTTCCGCGCGGCCCGGCGTGCTCAAATCCCTTGAGGGGGATGTCCAGCCCGACAAGGTAGCAACCGTCTTCGCCGGTGGCGACGTAGAAGCCGTCGCGCACGTCCGGCAAATCCTGGCGCCGCTACCGCCCTCGTCGCCTTCCGCCGCACTCTTTCGCGACGGTAAGCCCGTCTATATGCTCCACAGGCACGAGATCGAAGGCCGTGACCCGTCGCAGATCGCCGAAGTCCTCAAGAAGGCCTACCAAGAGCACTGCGTTCCCCAACCGCAATAGCGAACCATCTTGACGGCGACCCGGTGGGTCGCGCGCGGCGCGTCGGTTCCAATGCTGGGTTCTCTTGCGATTCATGAGGCGCTGCTCATCAACACGCTCGGGCACATCGCCGGCGTTTGATCTTCGACAGCTTTCTCTATTTCTTCTGGCGCAGCCAGCACGCTTGGCGGGACCGCGGCGTCTGGCTCAGTGCGTCCGCCGCCGGCCTGGCCCTGTTCTGGAACGCCGGATCGCTGCTCGTCCTGGCATTCGCTGACACGAGGCAAACCGAGCCCGCCGCCCTGATCGCCTTCAGCTTTTCGGTCCTCAGCCTTCTGCCTGCTGTCCTGCTCCATCTGTCACTCGACCGCTGTTTCCGCTGGGTCTGGCTGCTGGGATACGCGCTGAGCGCCGTCACCGTCGGGTTGCACTTTGTTGAACTGGGTGTGATGGGTATTTACTTGACTCAGGTGACCCCAAGATGTAGGATCTTGGGCGATGGAAGATTATCCCCGGAATTTGGCCGAGTTCGAGGCGCGTTTCGCTAGCGAGCAGGCCTGTCGGGAGTATCTGTGTCAACTCCGCTGGCCGGAGGGTTTTCGTTGTCCGCGATGCGGGCATGACAAAACCTGGGCGGTGCGCACGGTGCTGCTGCAGTGTGCAAGCTGCGGGCATCAAGCTTCGGCGACAGCAGGCACAATCTTTCAAGACACCCGCAAGCCGCTCCAGAGTTGGTTTCGAGCAATGTGGTGGCTCACCAGCCAGAAGAACGGGGCGAGTGCATTGGGATTGCAGCGGGTGTTGGGCCTGGGCAGCTACAAGACGGCCTGGACTTGGTTGCACAAGCTTCGGCGCGCTATGGTGCGGCCCGGACGTGATCGCCTCAGCGGGCGCGTTGAGGTTGACGAGACTTACTTAGGAGCCCTGGAGGAGGGCGTGCGGGGCCGCCAAACCGACGCGAAAGCGCTGATTGTAGTAGCGGCCGAGGAAGATGGCGCCGGCATCGGACGAGTTCGGATGCGCACGATTCCGAACGCCTCTGGGGACAGCTTGATGGCCTTCGTCGGCGAGTCGGTCGAACCCGGCAGCGTGGTCCACACGGACGGCTGGCTGGGATACGAGCCACTCGAAAGCGACGGCTATCGCCACGAGGTGAGCTACCTGGACGGGCAACCGGCACGAGCCTCTCAACTGCTCCCCCGCGTGCATCGCGTGGTGTCGTTACTGAAGCGTTGGATACTGGGTACGCATCAAGGAGCCGTCAGCCACGAGCATCTCGACTACTACCTCGACGAATTCACCTTCCGCTTCAACCGCCTTCAGCCGGACAACAGTTGCGGCATCTATGAGACACGTCCCCAGATTTGCCGCGACTATGGGTCGGAGAAAGAAGGCCCGTGCGAGTTCTTCACGGAGGATCTAAAGTACGAGCTCTACTTCAAGTCGGACGAGGACTTGGAGGCTTGGTTGTCGAACGCTCAGGATCACCGAGAGGAGCGCAAGGCGCGACGCAAGGCGCGACGGAAGAAGCGCTTGGCGGCGCTGCACTGAAGGCGTCCCGCAATCGCGTTGCGGGAAGTACTGGGCCCGAAGGCGGAAGGAAAGTAAGGACACAGACGGATTCGACCTAAGGAGACACCGACATGGAAATCAAATGCTCGATTCTGATGAAGGTTACATCTATTTGGACGTTCGGACTGTGCCGGAATTCGACGCTGGGCATGTTCCCGGCGCCAAGAACGTCCCTGTGATGGACCGGGATCCCTACGGTAGAATGCAGGTCAACCCGGCATTCGTCGAAGTTGTGGAGGCCAAGTTCGGCAAGGATGCCAAATGCATCACAGGCTGCCAAAAGGGTGGGCGTTCGATGAAGGCTGCCGAGCTTCTTCTAAGCAACGGGTTCACCACCGTCGTTGATATGCGCGGCGGATTCGGTGGTGAGACTGATCCGATGGGGCAGCTTACGTACCCGGGCTGGTCTCTGCGAGGTCTTCCCACGACCACCGAGAGCGATCCTCAAGACCGCTACGAAAACTTATCCGAAGTGCCCAAGGATACGTAACATGTTCCTATGGTTGGACACGGAGGGAGGGTGACGAACGACTCCGATAAAAAGTGGAGCGAGCAGATCTTCACACCAGTGAACCCAAGGCTCCTCTTCAGACTGGCATCGACCTAGCTCGCTAGACTGCAGGAACTCGAAGTGGTTGGAGCGGCTTCGCGAAGCCAGTGCAAAAGGCCTCGGGCGCAACCGGCCTCGTTGGACAACTCCTGACTATTTAACTCTCCCTGTGGCGCGGCGGTCGTCAGACAGGTGCCCATAGGCATCCAAGGACTGGAGTCGCGAATCCTCGACAGCTCCGCCCATGGTGAAGTGGTAGAGGCTCTGCCAGGAGTGGTCTTTGATCCCGAGGATCCGATGAACCTCGTCGTCGTAGAAGCAGCCGATGCCAGTGGCCCGGATCCGAGCCGCTTCGGCTTCCAGATAGAGCGTTTGGCCGATGACGCCGGTCTCCCAAAACATGCGCGGGTACATCCCTGGGCCAGCTGCGGAAAGAGCTTCGTCGAAGGCTGCCAGCATCCCAGCTGAGAAGACTCCGTCCGCTGCGATCTCCTGGTCACAGCTCACGGCGCGAGCAATCGCTCTTTCATCGCCCGTCAAGAGCAAATAGAGAGGAAGGGATTGGGGACATCCCTCAGGCTTTCCCCAAATCAGATCAGGACCCAAGCTCCGTCGCAGAGACTGCAAGTGCTCTGGGTGACGTACGAGCATGTAGAGCCCTTCGACCAGGCCGCTGACGCGGTGCACAAACAGCACGAGAGAAACGGTAGGCCGCCAGGGCAGGGTGGCAAACGGGATGGGATTCGCTTCCGGCATGACGTTTTGCAGTATGCGGTAGAAGGTTCCGGAAGAGATCGTAGTCCGTCTGTCCAAGGCGACGGCACTGCGGCGCTGACGAATCAGCCGGTAGGCCGAAAGGCCCCGCTCGCCAGGCAAGCGAAGTCCCGAAGGGGCCTCCGCGCCCTCTACCGGAGCAGTGCCGGGCCAAGTGCAGGCTTCCGATACGTCGTCGATCACCGGCCATGAGTGATGCTGGGAACTCAGGTGGTTCGGCTCGCCCAACCACGCTCCGTCGGCAAGCTTTGCCAACAGCGCCTCAGGCGGAGCGAAATCTGGGACGCCCTCTCCTCCTGGATGAAGCAAGAGTAGGCAGTCGCCGTGCTCGGCTTCGATGCCCGGCTGCTGATCGATACCGAGAAGGCGTTCGAGAGCCGGAGTGCTCACCCGTTCGAGTAAGCGGGTACGCCATCCAAGGCTGCCTGCAGAGATCGTAACGGCTCCGATGGCGTGCCCCACGTCGTGCTGGCAGTAGCGAAAAGCTCTCTCGCCGTACTTCCACGACTCCCGCCAATAGATGGATGTCAGTCCGAGGAGGCAGGCCTCCGGGGGAAGAAGCGGTGAGAGGATCCGCCACTCGGCGTCAGTCAAGCGGCGGCGCAACTCCAGACCATGCTCGAAAGGGGCGTAGTGGTAGATCCCTGGAAACTGGGCCAACCCCGGCACGGGGCCGGAGATCAAGTAGCCTTCCGTCGGGTGCAGGTTTCCGCTGGAAGGATTCACACGCAGCGACCATCGTGAGCCGACCTGGCCGTCAAGTCCCGTCACCTGCTTCCAGGCTGAAAGGGCCAGACTGAAGAAGAACAAGTTGCTGATGGTTTCAATCCCGATCGGAGCAAGGGTTGGCGCTGCGGCCAAGATCGCGTCGTAGGTTGGTTCTGCTTCGATCCTGGGCAGGGGCAACGGGATCAGTTGGGCGCTCTCGAAGCGTCGGAAGGGGTTCGGCTGGCTGGCCCAGTCCATGTAACCCAACGCCCGAGCATAGCGGTCCACGTGATGCTTCGTACGGTCATGGTAGAGATAAACCGCCTCCAGCTTAGATTCAGATTCGGCAGCAACAGAAAGTGGGTGACTCGTCATCAGGCTTCTGTGCGGTTCCTCATCATACCGTTGAGCGGAAGGTGACGGTGTTGAATGGTGGGGGATGTGATGTGCGCCGGAGCCGGGACGGGAAAGAACTCTTCTACGTGGAAGGGACTACCTTGATGGCGGTCGGCGTGACCACGACGCCGAGCTTTTCAACGGAATCCCCACAGGTCTTGTTTGAGCACCCCGACCTTCTTCTTGACGAAATCATGGTGGACCCTCGCTACGACGTGGCCAACGATGGCCGGCGGTTCGTGCTGCGAGAGAGGCTTGAGGGCGACAAGCCGATCTCGATCCACGTGGTGCTCAACTGGTACGAAGAGTTCCGCGACCGCGAGCAGGGCTAAGCCCATATAAACAAAATGGGATGGGTATTCACTTGACTCAGGTGACCACAAGATGTAGGATCTTGGAAAATGGAAGATTATCCGCGGAATCTGGCCGAGGTCGAGGCGCGTTTCGCCAACGAGCAGGCCTGTCGGGAGTATCTGTGTCAACTCCGCTGGCCGGAGGGTTTTCGTTGTCCGCGATGCGGGCATGACAAAACCTGGGCGGTACGCACGGTGCTGCTTATTTCAAGACACCCGCAAACCGCTCCAGAGCTGGTTTCGAGCCATGTGGTGGCTCACCAGCCAGAAGAACGGGGCCAGCGCACTGGGATTGCAACGAGCGTTGGGCCTGGGCAGCTACAAGACGGCCTGGACTTGGTTGCACAAGCTCCGGCACGCTATGGTACGGCCCGGACGCGACCGGCTCAGCGGGCGCGTTGAGGTTGACGAGACCTACTTAGGAGCCCTGGAGGAGGGCGTGCGGGGCCGCCAAACCGACGCGAAAGCGCTGATTGCAGTAGCGGCCGAGGAAGATGGCGCAGGCATCGGACGAATTCGGATGCGCACGATTCCGAACGCCTCCGGGGACAGCTTGATGGCCTTCGTTGGCGAGTCGGTCGAACCCGGCAGCGTGGTCCACACCGACGGTTGGCTGGGTTACGGGCCACTCGAAAGCGACGGCTATCGCCACGAGGTGAGCTACCTGGACGGGCAACCGGCGCGGGCCTCGGAACTGCTCCCCCGCGTTCATCGCGTGGTGTCGTTGCTGAAGCGCTGGATACTGGGTACGCATCAAGGAGCCGTCAGCCACGAGCATCTCGACTCCTACCTCGACGAATTCACCTTCCGCTTCAACCGCCGCAAGTCCAGAAGTCGAGGCAAGCTCTTCTACCGCCTGGTGCAGCAGGCCGTCGCCGTCCAACCGGTGCCCTACAAGTCGCTGGTCGGAGGCACCGCAACACATGCTACGGACAACCACAACATGTAGGGGCTATTTCAAAATACCTGAGTCAAGTGAATACCCATCCAAAATGGATTAGTGCTCGTTCGCAGGAAAGATGGTGTGAAATCGCCTTCCAACTCCGTTTCGAGGACTGGCGGCCCACAAACTCGCCGCGTGTGACCTTGGTTATCCGTTAGCGATAGAACTTGCCCTCGGAATCGTGATCGGCTTACCCCGGATTCCGCAGCCTGTGTCGCGTGGGCCAGCTCATCCGCGACAGTACTTCGTTTACAGCCCTCTGGTTGAATTCCTCGGGTTGGAATGAGCCGCCAGCCCAGGTGAGGTAATGCTCATACTCTTCGTGTGTCGGGTCAAAGATCACCTCGAGAAATGCCTCGTAGCCGCTTGTCCCTCCCACGTCCTCCGGTGGCCGGTGTCGCTCGCCGCCGAGACAGACGGGACAAGGTCGGCCGGCCGGGCCGGGCAAGATTCTTTCCAGTATCACTTCATGCTGCCAGTTGTCCCCGAAGTCGTAGTCGTAGCGCACAGACTCACCCTCGGCCTTCAGCACCCTACCGAGCCGAACGCGGCTCTCGTCGATGACTTCAACGTCGTCGTAATCTTCGTACCATTCGGGATCACTCCAGTACGTGTCGTCCTTGACGAACTGGTGGAGGTGGCTGTCGGTCCAACCCAATACGGCCTGCAAAGCGTCATGCAGGCAGCAGAGCAACAGGATGTTGGGAACCTGAATCCGTCGCCAGATCGGCGGCTTGATGCCAAGGAGGGTGATCTTGAGTTGGTAGACGGAAGGTTCTTCCTTCTTGCGCGGCATCAGATTAGTGTCATCCGTTCGGTGGCTGATTCAGTCCTGATCTGTGTGCGTGTCGAGAATCTCTTGAATGCAGTCGCAGATCCGATACAGCTCTCGTTCGAGCTTCCTTTCATCACAGTGGTTAGCCTCGGCGGCAACGTAGCCGTGAAGCTCTTCCCACTCATCAAGCGTGAATGCCACAAGCGGGTGCTTGTCACCAACTGCCACCGGCCCCGCACGGATGCTGTCGGTCAGGTAGTCCGGCGCGAAGGTGTGCTGGATGATCAGTGCGCGTTGGCGATCAGTCAGCTTCAACGAAACCCTGTCCGTTGGGCTGATACGCTTGCGTGGCCTGTCCCGATACCAATCTGTCGGCATAAGGTGCTCTATTCTGGCACGAAGAGTTCCGCGACCGCGAATAGACGCTCACCGCAGCAGAGGTTTAGGCGCGATCCGCAGGAACATGTCGGTAAATCGGGTTCCCACCAACAATCACTAGTCTTTCTCTTGTAACATACTACAATAAAAGCAGTTAGCCTGTTTTTGATCTCCGGGGCACAACCGCCTTCGCATTGTTAACTTGACAATGCCGTGAGGCTCCGGCGGCTGAGGAGAACCAGGTGGAGCAGTCGAACGAGCGGGGAAATCAGCTGAATCGCTGCTACCAGAATGTACGAACAGCGGGCCTGGCTGTCAAGTGAGATGCGGCGCCTGCAGCCTTCTCAGCGCACGAATTTCCAACCGCTCTCGTCCACCGCCAGTCCGCTCGCTCGGCCATAACCGTCGTAGACCGCTTCCATCTCCTCGGTCGAATCGAAGTAACCTACGACGAAGGCAGCACTGAAAGACTCGCCGGGCTCGACCCGGCCCGGGCCGAACTCCTCAATCATCGAAACGTACCCGCGCTGATGGCACCAGGCTTCGTAGACGATCTTTGGATCAAGCGTCATGCCCGCGAGCCAGGGGCCGTCGCGGCCGGATTCCGGATCGCGAAGACGGTACGCGCGGATGAACCGGTTCGGCTCGGCGTCGCGGTCTCGCCGGTAGTCGAATTTCTCGTCCGGCGGGAAGTCTTCAACAAACTCTTCCGACGGAATTTTCCCTAGGTAACTCAGATAGACTTCGCTGAACGTGTCGCCGCTTTCGTGGCGAATGTGCCCCGGCATGTCGATGCGCAGAAACATCTCATCGGCGGTGTTGTTGCTGCTGATCTTCTGGCTTGAGACAAAGTAGCGCTTGCCCTCCGGAAAGACGATGGTCTGTTCCCATAATGAGCCGGTGTTTCTACCCCGGGGCGCAAGGTAGTAGTTGAACGACATCTTCACGGCAACGAACCCGTCGCCTCGGATGACCCGCGGCTGCAACTCGCCTGCTCGTGTGCAGATCTGCGGCCCTTCGATGTGGCGCTTGGCGCGGCTGCCATGAACCAAGTTGTTGAACGTATACACGAGCTGAGGATGAAGCTGATCGCGATCCGCCTCGTCGCTGCCCGGCTCCAGGATAAAGTCCGCGATGTCAAGACCGAATCCGGCATCCCGAAAACCGGTTTTCTTATCGAGAAACGACTGGTGGTAGACACCGCTGACATAACCGCGTTTGCGTATCACCGCTTCGATGGTCGAAGAACTGATGAAGATCTGATCCTCTGTTTCGGTGACCGTAAACCCGGATTCTGTTCCTGCTTTGGGCCCCGGAGTCGACGCACATTGGGAGACGAACAACGCTGAAAGTAACAAGCTGAAGCGTCCGAGGCGACTGAGCATGGTGGGCTCGATGATTTCTCCAGTCTACCTGAGCGGCTTCGCGCCGAGGAGCGAGGGCAGTCACGATCGCAAGGGAAATGGCCCACTACGCCATCGTCGAGGTTCTCCAGCAGAAGGCGCCCAGATAGCTCCGACCCTCTGTTTGGGTGAGGCCGCGTAGCGAACCGAATCGTCCGAAACTGGTTCGCCGAGTTTCAGGGCCGCCAGCAGGGCTAAGCATCACGCAACCAACCACATAGCGCTCGTCAGCCGATAGCTGTCGCGACATCTTAGCCAGGATTTCCATTTTGGCCCTGGCACGGTCACAGTATACACCCGCGCCGCTGAGAAGAGATCGTCTTTTCGCGCTGAACCCTGCACCTCGCCTCCGCCGGCAGGCGCCGGGGCTCGTCCGTCCGCTCACAGACGCTGATGGAGCGGGCTGACCGGCGCTGCGGCCGACACTGCTTCCTGCGCGAGTTCCGCGACTGAGCGGGCGAATAAGTCCGCAGAAATCATCCACATACCGCCCATCTGACGTTAGCTGTCGCGAAATCGCGTTCGCACCAACAATCCGCTGATTGAGGCCCTCCCACGGCCGTCGCAGGGATCGAAACCAGCTCAGATCAAGGGCCTGGCGGTGCTACGATCGGAAAGCTCAACGGAAGCGTTGTTCGCGACAGCTATCGCGCGGCGGTACAATCTCTCCAGCGTGAGCGGCTCGACCAGGTTGGATCGCCGCACAAGGAAGCAACTTGCCGAAGGCTCAAAAGTGATGCTCCTGACTCGAGTGGCCGTGGGCATCGCGGCGATTTGCCTCGGAGCCGTCGTGGCACAAGCTCAGGCCAACCTGAGGGGTTGGTACGCCTCAGGACAAACTTGGCTTGTGTGGGAAGACACCGAGCCGACTCCGGACACCTACCGCATCTACGCCTCGCTTTCCGAGATTGAGGACCTGAACAAGTCTGACATGATCGGCCGAGTATTTCCGGAAGACTGGCAAGCTTCCCGTCTGAAGTTGGCCGACCCGGAGCTGAACTGGACCATTCCAGACGGTGTTGGCGGGACCTACCGACTCGCCGACAATGAGGCTGTCTTCGGTCATACGCCCCACGGCACGGGTCCACGCTACTTCGCGGTGGTTAAAGACGGCAGTTCCGAGATAGGCCCTGAGAACTCGACCGGGCCGATCGTTCAGAGCATCGAGCCGATCCAGTGTCACCTTCAGAAGACTGGGGAGCTGAGAGGCCACCCCTTCCGTATCTTCGCCCACTGGATCGATGGCCGCCCCAGTGGGGCATCCAGCCGGCCCGACTACCCGGTCATGGGCAACGAGCACTTCAATGGAACAGCGTTCGCGTTTCGGGTGTGGGAACCCCGGGCGGGCAAAGGATCGGGCCTCATGCCGGCGACGCTCGGGTTGCACGGAGGTGGCGGCGCTTTCCGGAACATCATTCCAGCGTTCTCGTCGGGAGAGCCCACGCCTTTTCATCTAGCCGATGGTCTTCTGATCTCGCCGGATGACCCGGCACTGATCCGGAAGGCCGAGGGTGTTAGGGCTGAGAGAACCCTTTGGTTGGGGTATTGGGAGGGGTACGACCGCTTCGAACTGCCAGACGGACAGCCGGTTCCAGATGATGCATTGATCACCGATTACACGATTCGGCGAGTCGACTGGATGTTGCAGTGGCTTGTCGAAGCGGAGGGAATCGATCCGACCCGCATCTCGGTCATGGGGGCCAGCATGGGTGGACGGGGTACTTTCTACAACACCCGAGCCCACCCGGAGCGATATGCCACCGGGACCGCGTACATACCCGGTATCGCACCATTCGACGAAAGCACTTTGCATGGCAATCGGTCGCAGAATCTGGGGACGACACTGCCTGGATCGCCGACGATGGAAGACGTGTTCAATCCGTCAATGCCCATCTCAGAGAGCCAGCGTGACATGCCCTTTACAAGAATTGTTCCGGGACGGGCGGACATGACTGGCGGCGCCGGGTGGTCGGCGGAGCGCGTCCAGCAATTGCATCAGGTGAACGACGCCGGGTTCGGGCAGCACGTGTACTGGGATGAGCGCGCCCATCAGTTGACGGCACCGGCGGCTCATTGGGATGGCTCTCCGAGGATCACCGCGCAGGAAATGACCCGGTACCGCAGCAACCAGTCGTTCCCGGCGTTTTTCAACGACGATCAGGACCCGACGATGGAGGGGCGGCAGCCCGATCCCGGCGATGGCGACCCCGCGATTGGAGATCCTTGGGGCACCTGGTCGGGCTACTACGACTGGGACTTGGACACGATCGACGACACGCCGCAGAGCTGGGCAGCGACGATCTTTCTTGTCAGTGCCTCCTCCTTTGACAACGACGTGCCGGCCTTCGACAGCTCGACGGCCGATATAGCCATCCGCCGGCCCCAACAATTCCATCCGGCACCGGGATCCGTTTTCGAGTGGACTTTGAACCCCTCTGCCAACTCCAAGGGCGCGCAGAATGGAATGGGGATGGTTGACCCCGATGGTGTTGTGGTCATCCCCGGGCTAACGATCAGGAAGACTCCGAGCCGACTGACGGTAACCTCGACCGTTCATGAGATCACAGGTGTTCTCGATGCGGCCGGCTTTCAGGCGCTGATCTCTCCTGGATCGATTGTCTCTGTTTTTGGCAACTTCGTGGAAACTACAGCGACAGCAGGCGCTATTCCTCTGAGCGGGGACCTGAATGGCTTTTCCGTGACCTTCAATGACATTCCGGGAGCCCTGTTTGGTGTGTTCGACGGCGCCTTCGACCAATCCAATGTCCAGGTGCCTTGGAACGTGGACGTCAGCGGCGGCAAGGTGCAGGTCAAGGTCCACTGGAAGGATGATACAAGCGAAGTCTGGAGCGACCCCTTCGAGGTCGATGCGGCTTTGGCCTCACCCGGCATCTATATGTTCCCTCCGGGCACGACGCAGGGGATCGTCACGAATTTCAAGCAGGCCGGGGACGATGTGATCGCAGGCTCCTGGGCGCAGCCGTCCGGCTCGGTCGATCCCGTAGCGGGGCAGCCGGCGGCGATCGGTGGTGTGGCGACGATTTGGTGCGACGGCCTGGGGCCGGTCAGCCCGGAACCGGCGACCGGTGACCTCCCGCCACCCGGAACGGTTCCGGTCACGGAAAAGATCGTGCGCGTATTCGTTGGGGGTGTGGAGGCGCAAGTGCTCGGCGCGGTTCTGCAGCCGACCAGCGTTGGTCTCAACCAGATCAACATCATCATTCCCGCGGGCATCACGCCGGGGGACACGGTGCCGATCTTGATTGAGGTGGAATGCCCAGACGGCACCAAGCTCCGCAGCCGCGAAGATGTTACGATCGCGGTCCGAGCGGCGCCGTAGTGCACTAGTTTGCCGCGAACGCGAGCAGGACTAACCCCCAAGAAACGAATGACATAGCCCCGGTTCGGCGGATACCTGTCGCGAAATCGCCTTGTGTCCAACAATCGCCCGCTGGAAGTCTTCCCCAAACAACAGCTCATCATCATCAGAAAGTGGTATAACTTCTGGGGCAGGTCGTCGGGACTAGCCTGGCGCAATCTGTCAGAAAGCAACATTGGAGGCGAACCATGGCTCTACACATAGGCGATGAAGTCCCGGACTTCACAGCGGAAACAACCGAAGGAACGATCAACTTCCACGAGTGGATCGGGGCTGGATGGGCCGTCCTGTTCTCACATCCCAAGGACTTCACGCCGGTCTGCACGACCGAGCTCGGCTACGTGGCCGGCCTGAAGTCGCAATTTGCCGAACGCAACTGCAAGATCATCGGTCTGAGCGTCGATTCGGTCGGCGATCACACGGAATGGGCAAAGGACATCGAGGAAACCCAGGGGCATGCACTGAACTATCCGTTGATCGGTGACACCGATCTGACGGTAGCGAAGCTCTTCGATATGATTCACCCCAACGCCACGGGAAGCGCCGAGGGGCGAACGGCGGCAGACAACGCAACGGTGCGCTCGGTGTTCGTCATCGGGCCGGACAAGAAGATCAAGCTGATGATTACCTATCCGATGACCACGGGCCGCAACTTCGACGAAGTGCTGCGGGTGCTGGATTCGATACAGTTGACCGCGAAACACAAAGTTGCCACGCCCGTGAACTGGAAGCAGGGCGAAGACGTCATCATCGTCCCCTCTGTGTCCAATGACGAAGCGAAGCAGAAATACCCCGGCGGCTGGAAAGCGCCGAAACCTTACCTGCGGATCGTTCCGCAACCGGATTAGGCTCGTGCCGGCAGGTTCGGTGAAAATGGTCCGCGGATCGCTTTTGCAATAGCGCGTGGCGAGGTCTCCCCCATTGAAGGAGCAGTGCGTGAACGGTCTCGCTTGCATTTCTCGTTTGCTAATTTGCGTTGCAGTTGTTCTGTGTTCCGCTGCAACCGCACACGACAGCGACTCGGACCAATGGGCAGCACTGAAGCAGCTCAACGCCGGAGACAAGATTCAGATCGTTCAGATTACCTTGGGATGGGTATTCACTTGACTCAGGTATTTTGAAATGGCCCCTACATGTTGTGGTTGTCCGTAGCGCGTGTTGCGGTGCCTCCGACCAGCGACTTGTAGGGCGCCGGTTGGACGGCGACGGCCTGCTGAACCAGGCGGTAGAAGAGCTTGCCTCGGCTTCTGGACTTGCGGCGGTTGAAGCGGAAGGTGAATTCGTCGAGGTAGTAGTCGAGATGCTCGTGGCTGACGGCTCCTTGATGCGTACCCAGTATCCAACGCTTCAGTAACGACACCACGCGATGCACGCGGGGGAGCAGTTGAGAGGCTCGTGCCGGTTGCCCGTCCAGGTAGCTCACCTCGTGGCGATAGCCGTCGCTTTCGAGTGGCTCGTATCCCAGCCAGCCGTCCGTGTGGACCACGCTGCCGGGTTCGACCGACTCGCCGACGAAGGCCATCAAGCTGTCCCCAGAGGCGTTCGGAATCGTGCGCATCCGAACTCGTCCGATGCCGGCGCCATCTTCCTCGGCCGCTACTACAATCAGCGCTTTCGCGTCGGTTTGGCGGCCCCGCACGCCCTCCTCCAGGGCTCCTAAGTAAGTCTCGTCAACCTCAACGCGCCCGCTGAGGCGATCACGTCCGGGCCGCACCATAGCGCGCCGAAGCTTGTGCAACCAAGTCCAGGCCGTCTTGTAGCTGCCCAGGCCCAACACCCGCTGCAATCCCAATGCACTCGCCCCGTTCTTCTGGCTGGTGAGCCACCACATTGCTCGAAACCAACTCTGGAGCGGCTTGCGGGTGTCTTGAAAGATTGTGCCTGCTGTCGCCGAAGCTTGATGCCCGCAGCTTGCACACTGCAGCAGCACCGTGCGCACCGCCCAGGTTTTGTCATGCCCGCATCGCGGACAACGAAAACCCTCCGGCCAGCGGAGTTGACACAGATACTCCCGACAGGCCTGCTCGCTAGCGAAACGCGCCTCGAACTCGGCCAAATTCCGGGGATAATCTTCCATCGCCCAAGATCCTACATCTTGGGGTCACCTGAGTCAAGTAAATACCCATCTACCTTGGAATCACAAACCGGGATCTTTCTGAGCCTCTCAGACGAAGGCATCTTCTTTCGCGTTGGTCAGGAGGGAAGAAGTGTAACCAGACAGAACCTGTTGCGGCTGACTGTGATAGATCGACCGAGCCGGAAAAGGAACATTGTGCTCGGACTGGCGATTGGAACTGCAGCAGGTTTGGCCGGAGGTGGGGCATTGGCCGCCGCTGCCGGATGGTTTGACGAAGGCACGGGGTCGAAACCCTTGGTCACGATCGTAGGTTTCGGGGTTGGCGGAGCGGTTGCTGGTTATGCAATGGGGGCGTCATCGGGTACGCGTACCATTTATCGAAAAAAAAGATCCAAATGCCAATTGAAGAGTTCATCGGCGGCGGCGCGCAAGCACCTGAGTACGCGTCTGAGGGCGTATTGGGCTGCCAAGCGGAAGGCTGGGAAGAAGTAGCCTACTCCTCGTTCATTCCAATCCTGGGTTGCCGATCGGGTCGCGGCGATGGTGTCCATGGGGTTCTGGTTGATCAGCTTCATTGCCTTCTCGGTGGTGGATCGCGTCTGTGGGCGGGTGAAACGCTGGCGGGGAGGCGATCATCGCGAGCGCTGGGTTGGCGCGGGTCTGTGGTTGGCGGAGAAACACTTCCGGCGGATCAAGGGCTACAAAGACTTGCCCAAGCTGCTCGACGAACTCGCCAAGCTGAGCACGCCGCCACCGGCTCAGGCCCAAGCGGCGTAAACTACAGGTTCCCGGGGAGCCGCTTGTTTCAACGGAACTCCGGACATCGTCGCGAAATGACACACTAAGCTAAGAGAATGGTGGACTTCGCGGTTACAGAGCTGGACAGCGAGATTGATTTTTCAAATCTTCCCTACTGGGACGTCGTAATCGTGGGTGCAGGTCCTGCGGGACTCGCTGCCAGTCTCACGACCGCCCACCGAGGCTTGACAACGCTGGTCGTGGAAGCCAAAACCAGGCCGGGCGGGCAGCCTCAATTCCTCTACGCGGATAAAAAGATCGTGGATGTTCCGGGTTTTCCCGACGGGATTACCGGGGAGGAGCTTTCTGCACGGGTGTTTCGCCAGGCTGAGGACGCACTCGTTCAGTTTCGCTTCAACGAAGAGCTTGTAGCCATCGAAGACGCCGATCGGCTAGAGAAAGATGACCCCCTGAAGCGACTCGTGACGAACGACGGGGGCTATCTCTGCCGCAAAGTCATCATCGCGTGCGGACTGTTGCACTACCCAAGGAAGCAGCCCGTTCTCGATCAGCTCAACTCGAAAAAGGTCTACTACAAAATTCCCAAGATCGGCGACTACGAGGAGAATCAGATCGCCGTGGTTGGTGGCGGCGACTCCGCGATGGACGCGGCCTTGATGGTTCTCCAGCGAAACGGCCGGGTCGATATGGTCATCCGCGAAGAGGTTCCGGTGGGGAAAACAGATACCCTTGCCCGCATCCGCCGTCTTGGCGGAAATATCCATACCTCCAGCGAGATAACGACGGCGGAGTTCCACGGCGACAAGATCGTCCTCACGCTGTCGGACGGAAACAATGTGGAGTGCGACTTGGCCATCGTACAGATCGGTTTCCTTGCCTCCAAGGAGACGTTTCAGCGGCTGGATCTGCGATTGAATCAGAACGGCAGTATCGCCATCGATCCCTACTACGAGACGAGTCGCCTAGGGATCTTCGCCGTCGGCGATGTCCATGGCGACATCAAACTCATTACCGTTGCTTGGGCGGAAGGCATTCAGGCCGCCATCTATGCCTTCAAGGAGATCACCAGCCCCTACTGGCTAAACGAAAAGCGATTGCGTGACCAAAAGATCACGATGATCGGTGAAAAGATCACCCAGGCGGCACAAAGCCAAACTCTCGCCAAGCGAAAGCGGACGTGACCTTAGCTGAAAGCAATTTGCTCAGAATGACTGAGCTGGTATTGTCGCAATCTTTAGGCGAAAGGCGACAGCTAGTGCTGACCTCGACTTCGACGCCTCAGGATGATCAGCATCAGCAACACCACCGCCAATACCGCGCAAATGATCCGGAGTGTTTCGAGATCCATGGGTCTCTGTCTCCGGTCGGCAGCATAGCAAGTACCCGGAAATCAGAAAACCCCGCCAGAGGCCCGGAGTTGGCTTGTAGCGGGGTGTTGGTCAAGTACAGCCTGCGCCACGCCGACGTTCCGGCCCGCTTGATCCATCTTAGTTTTCGGGCCACGGGCATTGGCATGATGGTCGCAGGTCACCCCTGGGCCAGCGCTAAGATGAGGTTACTTCGTCGATCTCTCTTGAGGCTGATTCGTGATCGGAGTAATGACTGACTGCTGGGTGCGCAGCCCGTTGCTCTGGAAGGATAGCTTCGGGACACCATGGTAGGAGTGCGCGTTTTCATCGTCGCAATCTGCAGTCTGCTGGTGCTGCCGGCGGCGGCAGAAGATGGCGATCATTACTGGCCGCAGTGGCGCGGCCCCATGGGGACGGGTGTCGCACCGCACGCGAACCCACCAGTGGAATGGAGCGAGACGGAGAACATACGCTGGAAGATCGCACTGCCCGGCAGTGGCCATTCGACGCCGATCGTCTGGGGTGATCGCGTCTTCATCACCGCAGCCGTACCTTACGGTGATCCTATGGAACCGAGGTACGACAGCGCCCATGGCACGCATCACAGCGTGCCGGTGACCCAGCATCATCGGTTTATGGTGCTCGCCATCAGCCGCCGCGGGGGGAAGATCCTCTGGCAGCGGACGCTGCATACGGAGGTCCCGCACGAGGGTGGTCATTACACCGGAACGTTCGCATCCCACTCGCCCGTCACCGACGGCGAGCATGTCTTTGCGTTCTTCGGCTCGCGTGGGCTCTATGGTCTCGACCTGGACGGCGAACTGCAGTGGAAAGCAGACCTCGGTGAGATGCAGACTAAGCACGCGCACGGCGAGGGCAGCTCACCAGCGCTCCACGGCGACACGCTAATCATCAACTGGGATCACGAAGGCCAGTCGTTTGTGATTGCCTTCGACAAACGGACCGGTGAAGAGCGGTGGAGGGTCGCGCGGGAAGAGGTCACGTCGTGGGCAACACCGATCGTGGTCGAGCACGGCGGCAAGCCGCAGCTCATCATCAGCGGTACCAATCGCGTTCGAGGCTACGATCTGGCCACCGGCAACGTCATATGGGAATGTGGCGGGCTGTCGGCTAACATCGTCGCGTCACCCGTTTCGGCGGACGGCATGGTGTACGCCGCCAGCAGCTACGACACGCGGGCCATGCTCGCCATACGCCTCGACGGCGCCAAGGACGACATCACCGGAACCGACCAGGTCGTGTGGAGGCGCAGACGAGGCACGCCGTACGTACCATCGCCATTGCTGTATGGAGACTCGCTTTACTTCCTCCGCCACTACCAGGGGATCCTTTCACGCGTGGACGCAAAGACCGGTGAAGAACGGACCGGACCGTTTCGGCTCGGCGGCATCCGCAACGTGTACGCTTCACCGGTGGGCGCCGCCAACCGCCTTTACATCACCGATCGCCAAGGAACAACGCTCGTGATGAGTCACGCTAGCCTACCCAAGATGCTGGCAGTCAACCGGCTCGACGACAGCTTCAGTGCCTCGGCCGCCGTCGCCGGCGGCGAGCTGTTTCTGCGCGGGCAGCGAAACCTCTACTGCATTGCCGAAGAGTAGTGTGACGGCCCATCCAGGGAACGACGGAAAGGATCCGCCTTGGTGAAGCCCGCCGGGAGCGCGAAAACAAGCCTTCCGTTGAGCTATCCGATCGAAGCGCCGCCAGGGCCTTGATTCCAGGGGTGTTCTACCCTTCGACGAGCTTCTGAGGGACCTCAGGCGGCCGATAGCTAGTGGTAAGTGTGTCCAGTGAAGGCTGGCATGTTCAGTGGGAGGCAGACCCACCGGGGTAAAAGTCAGAGCCCCGTAGCTTGAGTTGTATCTGTGGAGGGGACGAAACCAGCATGAGGAGTTCCGAGACCGCGAGCAGGACTAAGTCCCTCGAAACGAACTACTTAGCGCTTGTCCACGAATAGCTGTCGGTATATCGCCTTCCCACTAGCTATCGCCCGCCTGAGGTCCTTTCGAAGCTCGTCGAAGGGTAGAACGCCGCTGGAATCAAGAGCTTGGCGGTGCTACGATCGGATAGCCGCTAACATCCATTCAAGTCAGCGGCACAACTCCAACGATTCCTCTGTGTCCACGGCCCCATTCACAATCTGTTCCGAGTTGGGCGTCATCATCTCAAAGCGATTCATCATCGACTCCTCCGGGAGCGAGCTTTCACGGACTGGAAGACGGAGACTTGTGCCTGCTGAATGGGAGAAACCTCGGACGATCTCCGGGGCAAAATCGCCTTCGCGTTGTTAACTTGACAATGCCGGTCCAGAACCTGCTGCATGGAGCGCAGGCTAACACAGCGGCGGCCCAACGGAGCGTCTCTCGCAGGGACCATAACTCTCAACAACAGAACACGTTCGAGTATTTGGACACAACGCGCTTCTGCGAACTCTACCAGCGGTGGCGGCGCAAGTTGGACATCGTTCTGCGCCAACAGCACCGTGCCGGCGAAAAGCTCTTCGTCGATTACGCCGGTGCGACCGTCCCGGTCGAAAACCCGCGCACCACTACCCGCCTCGATCCGCGCTACGAGCTTTTGCCCGGCCAGGTCGTCATACAGGGGCCCGCGAAGTATGGGCTGCAGCGCTCAAGCCCATCTTGTTTATGAGGGTTGTGAATTCGGGCTGCGCGCGAAGGGTGTCGAACCTGGGGTCCACACGAAACAAGGTCAGTCTAGGGGTTCGATCCACGTAGGCCTTGTTCAGCCACTCCAGGGCCAGGTCCTTCTCACGCAGGCCCGCGTAGATCACCGCAATTTCGAGCGGCGGAACATATCGCTCCGTTGACATCCCTTTCAAATCGTCGAGCAACTTGGTGGCTTCTTTCGTTGCGCCACCGAGCGCATGACAGTGTGCGAGCGAACCTAGGACCAAGGGAATGGAACCAGCCGAAGATCTCGCGTTTTCGAATGAATCGAGCGCTTCCTCAAACCCTGACTTCTGCTCATAGGTCCAGCCCTTGACGAGGTGCGCCAGATGAAAGTTGGGGTCGAGCTGCAGAGCCTTCCGGCATTGTTCGATTGCCTCGCCGTACCGGCCTGCCAAATAGAGTACCCATCCCACAATGGTGCAGTGAAAGGGAGACAGGGGATCAATTTCCTCGGCGACCCTCATCTGCTCGATAGCCTCATCCAGCCGTCCCATCGGAGCTAGATAGACAATCGCGTACGACTGGCGAGTAATCGCATCGGCTGGGTTCAGCTCAATGGCCCTGAGGTACTCCCTCTCCGTGCCCGGCCAGTCGTCCCAGTCGTAAAGCCCCTTGACACCAGCCAACGCTCTGTGCGCTTCACCAATCGTGTCATCGATCTCCAAAGCCTTTACCGCAGCCGTCTTGGCTTTCGGCATGACTTGTTGGGGGGGCAGTGCTCCCCAAAATCCAAGCAGCCTGTAGCAATCCGAAATCCCGACGTAGGCCGGAACGTAGTTCGGGTCTGTTTGAACCGCCTGTTCGAAATACCGGCAGGCCCTTTTCATCTCCTCTTTGGTCTGCTTGTGCCACCGGTGGAGACCATTGAAATACAAGTCATAGGCTTCGAGATTCTCGGTATATTTGTTCACCAGCGATCGGTTCAACTGGCCAACTAGACGGATCCTCAGAGCCTTGACAATCGCTTGAGCAATCTCTTCTTGGATCGCAAATACATCCTTCAGCTTCCGGTCGTACTGCTGTGACCAGAGATGGTATCCGCTCAGCACGTTAATGAGTTGGGCCGTGATCCTCAGCCGGTCGCCGGCTTTCCGCACCGTCCCTTCGACGACGAGTCCCACGTTGAGTGCTTCACCAATCTTGCGGATGTCGCGATGCAGCCTCTTGAACGCGAAAGCAGACGTTCGCGCCACTACGCGCAATCCTTCCACCTGCGCTAAGGCGTTGATCAATTCTTCGGTGATGCCATCGCAGAAGTATTCCTGCTCGCTTTCGGAGCTGAGATTCTCGAATGGCAGCACAGCGATCGATTTCTCGTGAGGTGCAGAGGCGCGCCCTGCCCACGCGACGCTGGCTTCGTCCTTGGCGACCGGCAGCCCCTGACCTTCGGCACTGGATTGGGGAGAGACCCCCGAGTCAGTTGCAGCCGCGGACGAACTCACGTGCTTTTCCACCGGCGCGATGAAGCGATAGCCCCGTCGTGGCAAGGTTTCCACAAAGCGCGGGTTTTCGGCCGAGTCACCGAGCGCCTCCCGAAGCTTACCCACCGCGGCATTGAGACTGCCGTCGAAGTCGACAAAGGTATCCGCCGACCAGAGTGTTTCTTGCAACTCCTCCCGCGTCACCAATTCCCCTGGATGCTCCAACAAGGCAGCGAGTATTTGGAACGGCTTCTCCTGCAGCCTGATCTTGAACCCTTTTTTGCGTAGCTCACCTGCACGCAAGTCAACCTCATAAGACCCAAACCGAACGACCCTCCTAGCTGGATGGGAGTCACTCATCGGAAATTCCTGTTTCAAAGTCTAACACCAGGCGTCTCGTTCCTGGCGCTGGGCGCTCGGGCCGCATGAGGTGTTCGTTTAAGTGCTTTATCTTCTGTGCAATAGCCGGTAAGACACGCTTCATCCACCGATAGGCTGCTGTCCATGGACTCCATGGCCGCAGCGTGCGATTCTCGACATGAGCGGTGGCGGCGAGCCGCAGCGGGAGAAACCAAAACCCAAGCGAGCGTGCCC
Organism: Bryobacterales bacterium; assembly: GCA_965238045.1. GTDB lineage: Bacteria > Acidobacteriota > Terriglobia > Bryobacterales > UBA6623 > CBDEGU01. Next base: position 1,096,200 of record CBDEGU010000012.1, read on the forward strand.
GATCCGCCATCCAAATCTCAAACAGATGGGTATTCACTTGACTCAGGTATTTTGAAATGGCCCCTACATGTTGTGGTTGTCCGTAGCGCGTGTTGCGGTGCCTCCGACCAGCGACTTGTAGGGCGCCGGTTGGACGGCGACGGCCTGCTGAACCAGGCGGTAGAAGAGCTTGCCTCGGCTTCTGGACTTGCGGCGGTTGAAGCGGAAGGTGAATTCGTCGAGGTAGTAGTCGAGATGCTCGTGGCTGACGGCTCCTTGATGCGTACCCAGTATCCAACGCTTCAGTAACGACACCACGCGATGCACGCGGGGGAGCAGTTGAGAGGCTCGTGCCGGTTGCCCGTCCAGGTAGCTCACCTCGTGGCGATAGCCGTCGCTTTCGAGTGGCTCGTATCCCAGCCAGCCGTCCGTGTGGACCACGCTGCCGGGTTCGACCGACTCGCCGACGAAGGCCATCAAGCTGTCCCCAGAGGCGTTCGGAATCGTGCGCATCCGAACTCGTCCGATGCCGGCGCCATCTTCCTCGGCCGCTACTACAATCAGCGCTTTCGCGTCGGTTTGGCGGCCCCGCACGCCCTCCTCCAGGGCTCCTAAGTAAGTCTCGTCAACCTCAACGCGCCCGCTGAGGCGATCACGTCCGGGCCGCACCATAGCGCGCCGAAGCTTGTGCAACCAAGTCCAGGCCGTCTTGTAGCTGCCCAGGCCCAACACCCGCTGCAATCCCAATGCACTCGCCCCGTTCTTCTGGCTGGTGAGCCACCACATTGCTCGAAACCAACTCTGGAGCGGCTTGCGGGTGTCTTGAAAGATTGTGCCTGCTGTCGCCGAAGCTTGATGCCCGCAGCTTGCACACTGCAGCAGCACCGTGCGCACCGCCCAGGTTTTGTCATGCCCGCATCGCGGACAACGAAAACCCTCCGGCCAGCGGAGTTGACACAGATACTCCCGACAGGCCTGCTCGCTAGCGAAACGCGCCTCGAACTCGGCCAAATTCCGGGGATAATCTTCCATCGCCCAAGATCCTACATCTTGGGGTCACCTGAGTCAAGTAAATACCCATCCTCAAACAAAGAGGAGAATACAATGACAATTCGAAAAACGTACCGAAACACAATGAGCCGGATCGCCCTGGGCGGGCTGCTTGCCGCCGCCGTGCTCCTGCCGGCTGCTTCCATTCCCATGCGCAGTGCCTATGAGGTCAACATGAGCACCGGCATGACCCTCGCGGGCGCCCCTTTGGCCATGCACGGCTACGACCCGGTGGCCTACTTTACCGAAGGTCGGGCCCGTGCCGGCAAAGCGGCTTTCAGCTCGAAACACGGCAACGCGGCCTACCGTTTTTTTAGCAAGGCAAACAAGGAAAAGTTCGAACAGAACCCCCAACGCTACCTGCCTCAATACGGCGGTTATTGCGCCTTTGGCGTAGCGGTCGGCGCGAAGTTCGATGGTGATCCCACCCTGTTCCGGATTGTGGACGACAAGCTGTACCTCAACCTGAATCCGGACATTCAAGCGACTTGGGAGAAAGACATCGCGGGTAACATCGTCAAGGCCGATGGGAACTGGACGCAGATCCGAGACAAAGCGCCCTCGGAACTGAAGTAAGGGGATCGGACTTGATAGCGTTGCCCCCTAAACCAAAACCATAGCAACTCGAAAGGTAAACAAATGACGCATTCGAAAACAGCAAGCCAGTCCTGCTCACCAAAGACCGCGCGAGGCCGCCTCTAGCCAGAGCCGCGCCCCAATGAAAGGAGAAAACTATGTCAAGCTCCAAAGGATCCGCAGTTCTCGCCATGCCGTGGGAGGCAGGGCGCGGAATAGAGCATCACCCAGTCCTCGAGCCCGTCTCGATAGGCGGCCTGATGCTCCGAAATCGGGCGGCAGTCGCTCCCATGAGTCGCGTCAGCGCCAGCCCCCAGGGCGTCCCGACGGCTGCCATGCAGCGCTACTACGGAGAATTTGCGGAGGGCGGATTCGGATTGATCATCACCGAGGGCGCCTACACCGACAAGTTGTACAGCCAGGGCTATCACAATCAACCCGGCATCCTGACGGAAGAGCAACTAACAGGCTGGCGTAATGTTGTCCAGCAGGTGCGTCGAGCTGGGGCTCACGTCGTGCTGCAGCTCATGCATGCCGGAGCTCTTTCGCAGAGCGCCGCTCCCAAGTCGGGAGTCATAGGTCCGTCAGCGGTTCAGCCACTGGGCCGAATGATGCCGGAGTACGGCGGCTCGGGACCTTACCTCACGCCGCGCGCCATGACGGGCCAGGACGTCCAGCAGGTCGTGGACGGTTTTGTGGCCGCAGCCCGGACCGCGCGCCGCGCTGGTTTTCACGGCGTCGAAGTCCATGCGGCTAACGGCTACCTGCTCGACCAGTTTCTGACCGAATACACGAACCGCCGAACGGATCGATACGGCGGCGACGTGGCGAATCGCATCCGGCTGACCGCCGAGGTAGCTGGCGCCATTCGCGACGACCTCCCGCTGGATTTCGTAGTCGGCGTTCGCCTTTCTCAGACAAAGGTCAACGACTTCGAGTACCGCTGGCCGGGAGGAGCAAACGATGGGCGAATTATCTTCCGCGCTGTGCAGGACGCCGGCGTATCCTACATCCACGTGGCCAGTGAAGGGCGGGATTGGATATCGACGGCTACGCTGGCGCCTGCAGTCACCATCACCGGACTGGCCCGTCAGGCGACCGGATTACCGGTCATTGCAAACGGGGGGATGCATGATCCGCAGCGCGCGAGGCAGGTACTCGAAGATGGCCACGGCGACATCGTATCGCTCGCGCGCGGAGCGCTGGCAAACCCCGACTGGCCGTTAAGGATCGAACGCGCCGAAGCGCTTGAGGTTTTCAACCGAGAAACCCTTTCCCCTCGAGCAACGCTCGAAAACGCCGAGCGGTTTGCCCAAAACCAGGAGGCTCAGCTCCTTCAGAACCTCCTATAAGTCGTTCTATTTCTGCTGAATAGACCGTGACACACGATAGACACAATGAGCGGTGGCGGCGACCCGCAGCGGGAGAAACCAAAACCCAAGCGACCTTGCCCGATCCGCCATCCAAATCTCAAACAAAGAGGAGAAGACAATGACAACACCTACAAACGTAAGCGAGTACGACCTGATCGCTAAGACCGTCCAGCGCTACATCGATGGTGCCAAGTCCGGCAGAGGCGACGACATGATCCCCGCCTTCCACAAGGACGCGACGATCTTCGGTTATGCCGGTCCTAACCTGTTCGCGGGCTCCATCCAGCAGCTCTTTGCCTGGAATGACGGCAACGGTCCAGCGACTGGGCTCCAAGCACGGATCGCCAGCATCGACCTCATTAACACGGTCGCCACCGTGCGGCTTGAACTCGACAACTGGACCGGCAGCCGGTACACCGACTTGTTCACGCTGCTGAAAGTCGACGGGGAGTGGAAGATCATGAACAAGGTCTTCCATCTGCACACCTGAGGGAGTGGCGAGCGGGGCATAGGAAGGACCGTTGGAAGAACTGGTGATCGCTGGCTCGGGACCCCGAATGCCGGCGGTCGCCAAACGAACGGCCTCTGCGTCTGCACAAGACGACACAAGCTAGCGGGACCGAAGAGGTCCATTCGCTCTAGTTTGGCGCTGTGCTTTTCCCCAAGGGGCCAAGGGGCAACCAAAGAGAGGAGAACACCATGAACAAAATCAGGACGCGGCAAGAACTCGCGGAAAAGCAAGATGGAGACCTGGCCCGAGGCGGCGGGGTCGTCAATCGCAGGATCGTGCTGAAGCGGAATCCGGAGGGCGAGCCCAAGCCCTCCGATTTCGAGGTGATGACCGAGGAGGTTCCGCCCATTGCCGAGGCTCAGATGCTGCTCCGCACCAAATGGCTCACGCTGGACCCGTACATGCGCGGCCTCGACGCTTCCGGCCCCATGAACAACGAGCGGAGCCTAGGCTCCACCATCGTGGGTGGCACCGTGTCGGAGGTGGTGGTGAGCCGAGCGAGCGGATGGAGCGAGGGCGACCTCGTCGTGGGTTACTACGGTTGGCAAGAATACAGTGTCGGCACGCCGGAAGATCTGCAATGGGGCAACGAGACCATGCCCATCGAGAAGTGGGACGGCTCGCTCGGCCCACCGTCCACCGCGCTCGGCATCCTGGGGATGACCGGCTACGCTGCGTATGCCGGATTGCTCAACGTGGCCACCGTCAAGGCGGGAGAGACAGTGGTCGTGAGCGCGGCCAGCGGTGCGGTCGGGCAGGTCGTCGGGCAGTTGGCGAAAATCCACGGCTGCCGCGTGGTCGGCATCGCCGGCGGGCCTCGGAAATGCGCTTACTGCGTCGACGAGCTCGGCTTCGACGCTTGCATCGACTACAAGGCCGGCGACCTTCCCACCGCACTGGCGGCGGCCGTGCCCGACGGCATCGACGTCTATTTCGAGAATGTTGGCGGCGAAGTGCTCGAGGCGGTGATCCCGCTGCTGAACCCGGGTTGCCGCGTGCCGGTGGCCGGATGGGTGAGCCAATACAACATCCCCAGAAACAACGCACCCTGGGAACAACAACAGGCAACACCGCTCCAGCGGCTGCGCGAGGCGGGGCTGAAGGACCTCGCCAAGGAAGGCTCCACCGAAGGGTTCCGCTTCTTCCATTTTTTCGAGCTTGCTGCCCGGCAACCGGACGCCCGCGAGGCGTTGCGAACCATGTCGGGCTGGATCAAGGAGGGCAAGCTCAAGTACCGCGAGAGCGTCACCCACGGGCTGGACAGCTCCGTGGACGCCTTCATCGGCATGCTGCACGGCGAAAACTTTGGTAAAACGATGGTCCAGATCTCGTGAGCGGGGACCGTCGGCGCATAAGCGAATGGCTGATCGTCAACAAAATGAATACGACACTAAGAAAGGAGTGAGACCCATGAGTAATACACCTACAAACGTAAGCGAGTACGACCTGATCGCTAAGACCGTCCAGCACTACATCGATGGCGGCTGATCCGGCAAAGGCGACGACATGAAGCCCGCCTTCAACGAGGACGCGACGATCTTCGGCTATGCCGGTGCCGACTTGTTCGCCGGCCCTATCCAGCGGCTTTTTGACTGGGTTGACGAGAACGATCCAGCGACGAGGCTCCAAGCACGGATCGCCAGCATCGACCTCATTGGCACGGTCGCCACCGCGCGGCTTGAACTCGACAATTGGACCGGTTGCCGGTACACCGACTTGTTCACGCTGCTGAAAGTCGACGGGGAGTGGAAGATCATGAACAAGGTCTTCCATCTGCACCCCTGAGGGAGTAGCGAGAAGCCGCTGTGCCAGCGATTTCGGGCCTAGCCCAGTGTTGAGACGAATCATCGTCGAAGGCCCGACATATGAACGTAGGAGAACGCAACCATGGCAGTGGAGATGGGTGGCAACGATCTGCATACCAGTTACGCCATCGCGCGCATGGAGGTTTGGGGAGGAAATCAAGAGACGAGGACAAACGTGTCGCTTCCAGGCCTGGCGGCTTGGGTCTGCTCTGAACCGCTTGCAACCTCGTCGGGCGGCGACGTCTACTACCTCTCGGATTGTAATTCAGGTGCTTTGTCGCGTATTGTGCTTGCCGACGTGAGTGGGCACGGTCCTGATGTAAGCGACGTGGCGGTTAGGCTCAGGTCGCACATGTATCGTCATATCAACACGTGGGACCAGTCGGAGTTTGCGCGCGACCTGGGTGACACGCTACGTCAAGACAGGCGTGGAACGAACTACGCGACAGCGATTATTCTGAGCTACCTCCCCGCGAAACGTCAACTCCTACTCACAAACGCGGGGCATCCGGAGCCGCTTTGGTATCATGCGGCCAACGACCGTTGGGAGTTACTCACAGATGAGGTCGCGGCAACGACGGGCGAACTCTCAGGACTGCCCTTGGGTATGATTCCGGGCACGAGCTACAGCCAGAGCGTTATACCGTTGGGCTGCGGAGACATAGTCATCCTCTACACTGACTCCCTCATCGAAAGCGAAACGCCCGGGGGCGAACAAGTGGGCCGCGACAGGCTTTTGGAGTTTGCACGGCAAGCTCCGACAGATTCTCCCGCCGTGGTAGGGGAATCCTTGATACGGCAAGTGCGGTCCTTCACGGCCGCTTCCGCCAAGACCGACGACGAGACAATCATCGTTCTGCAACGACTGGATCAGCCAGAACCTGTGGCGAAGATTCCAGTGTTCAGAGAAGCTTTTCCGGACGGCACCGTGCATCGTCTGGAGGGCGTTGGTCACTAAAGTCATGAGGACGTGCCTAACGAGATCACAGAGCGGGGCGGGGCCTTATTGGAGCCTCGGAGAATGATCTGTCTTCAGGAAAGCGAGCTTCAAGTTACTCGGCGAGCTCGCCGTCCGGCAAACCATAAGCCGCCTAGCGACCCAAGGCCCGTGGTTCGCTCGATCCCATGGTTAGGTGTCGCGCTTGAGCACGAGCGGCGATGGATCCCCCCACTTGCCGGTGAACACGAACTGACTCAGCGGCTTTCGCTGCCTCGGTGCAAGATCGCGCTCCTTGAGAGCATCTGGCAGTTTGGCCGGGTCTCCCTTGTATCCGATCGCAATAGCCGTCCACGCCTCAGAATGCTCCGGTATCTGGTATACCTCACGCGCCTTGTCGGGAAGTATGCCGATCATCTGATGGACACACAGGCCTCGGGCCGTCGCCTCGACAAGCAAATTTCCGGCGGCCAGACCAAGGTCGTGAACGGCGGCGCGATTCTCCTTGTTATTCCGCGAAAACCTCAGACTAACGACACCCAACGCAAGCACCGGTGCGGACTTCGCCCACGCCTCGTTTCCCTCTACGAGACAGGAGAGGAGTCGTGCGAACTCCACAGGGTCTTCCCTCGTCGCAACAAGATAGCTCCAAGGCTGTTCGTTGTAGGAGGACGCTGCCCAGCGAGTCGCCTCAAACAAAGAACGGAGGTCGGCCTGCGCAACCGGCCGGTCTTCGAAGCCGTAGGGGCTCCACCGTTCCGCCAGAAGTTCGTGAATTGGATAATCCGTCGATGCTTTCTTTTCAGTCATAATCGCTCTCCATGTTTCTGTGACGCCTAACCTAGATTAGCTAATTCGTACACGTCGGTTCCCGACGATGCTCGTCCCAACAAGGACCCTAGCGCTTTCGTAGCCGCCTGGGACTACAGCCGGGAAGCGCGAACTCCCAGACCGTGTTTTCGACGTGGTCGGTCCCCTAGACCGGGATCGATCCCAGCCGCCTACGCGGTGATGACGACGAGCTTCCCCTCGGCGCGGTTCTCTTCCATGAAACGATGGGCCTCGACGATCTCGTCCATGCGGATCTGCTCTTCGTCTGTTAGCTTGCGCTTCTCGGCTGCGGCGGCTGCAATAATTGCATCGCCTTCCTTCGGCAGTGAACGCAGCTTCCCCTCCAAGTCATCTAGTGTCATTTCAAAACCTCCGTGTTTCGGTTAGCTGAGTAAATGCACCGCTACTCGCTTCCGTAGGCCGAAGGCGGCTTTCGCTAGGGACCGGGCGACCTCATCGCTCGGTGTATCGGAAGTGCCGTCGGAGTGAGCCGTGAGGTGGCCCGGCTCCGACTTGAGGCGGGGGAGAAACTCCAGCGTGCGGTCGATCTGATCTTCCTCGGCCATACTTAGGCCGAAGCCTGCTCGTTTCTTGACGACGAAACCCTGAATGGCGTCGAAGTCAATTCCTGTTTCCTGCATCGCGCGGGCGATCTTTGCCGTGGTCGATGGTGACGCCGGCATGACTACCGGCCCGGTCTCCAGCAACTCCAGCTCAATCCGCGGAATCGTCCGCTTCATTGGCTTGTCTTTCTCTTCAAGCCAATCTTCCTTATGAACGAAGAACGCCATGGATGATCCGTCCACATCGCCGCGTCCGATCTTGCGCGCTACGCTCTGCGACTGCGGATCAAGCGCATCGGCCCGAATCTCATATCGGAGTCCCCGCTTGTTCTCCTCCACGTCCATCGTCCCGGAGGCGGTTCGTCCCAGCAGGAAATCGACATTGTGGTTAAACATTCCCCGGATGTCGGGTTGCTCTTGTAGGGTCTTCTCGAACGCCCCCGACGCGACGCGCTCCTTAAATCCAAAGACGGGATACCATTTGCCCGTAACCGATCCATAGCCGGAGATCCTAATCACCTCATCGATGGTCTTGGCGCTCGCTCGTAATTCCGGGAACTGGTTTAGGCTGCGGTTCTCAAGAAATCGCTCCATCTTTGCTCTCCGTTTTCGGGCGCTTCCCTAGCGGCTCTTTCCCAAGCTGCGACGCAGGCCCCATGTTCAGCGGGACTAGCGGCTCGTCCAGGCCGTCAATCGACGGCTTATCCTCGAACTCGCGCGCCTCGTTGCGCGTACCGAAGCCCGCCATTATGCCAATCGAGTGGCCTTCCATCCGCGTCTTAAAGTCGCCGCGCATCAGGCCGTCCATATTGTGGCGAAGGAAAAACCTCTCGCGCTCAAATGGGAGTAGTAGCGTCCGCTCAAGCGTCTGCTCGTTCTCGACTAGATCCGAGAGGAGCGTATATTTCGTATATTCAATGTCTACATGTTCGATGTTGGAAAACGTCGCGTGGTCAAGACCCTGAAGCCGGTGCATCGGCATCAAATAAAATTGTGCGATCTCTTCTTTGGCTAACTTTTGCGACTCCAGAAACTGCGCTTCATCGTTTGGGATCTTGACGACTTGCGCGATCGTCATGCCCTCGGGCATAACTGCAATCGTTTTCAACCCGCGCTTACCGGCGTAAGCCTCATGCCAGCGTTCCTTGAACGTGTTATAGTCCTCGTCCGTCTTGAAGCCAGTCGGATGAGTGACAATCACCTTCGGTACCGGCGACTGAAAGTAGCTTGACCCGTACTCACCTAACGCAATAGCTTTTCCAACGGCCTCCATGTTGTGCCGGATCGGCGACACGCCAATGAAGCCGTCGAACGACAACTGGAAGCTGTGAATAATTTCGTGATCTTCAAAAAACCGGCTGGTGCCGTCCGGCATCGAGTAGCGGTAGAACTTGCGCCCGTTCGGTCGCAAGCCGATGCCAGTAACTAGATCCGGCTGGAGCGGCCAAGTGACAATTTCCTCGGCTCCGCTCCGCTGAATCCACGAGTAGGCGTTACCCCAGGCGTGCTGTTGCGTCCAGCCCAGCCGCCGGTACTGGTAACCCGTCATCGCCGGGTTCGGGTTCCGCAGCCACTCCGATACCGGATGGTCCTTTACCTGTACCCGTCCGCCGTTTTTCGTCTTCTCGAAAAGCTGTAGCGGCATCGCCGCCTTATCCCGGGACAGAATGTTGATACACGAATAGACCGTCGCCTGACGCGATCCGCTGCGCACCGATACTGTGACCCCCGATGCTGATTCCTGGCCTGTCTCCAGGTCCAGGATCATCTGATCGAGCTGATCGATGCTGATGTTTGGCCCGGACCGAAACGCCCAGAGAGCCTTGCGGATACGATTCAGCATTAGGCAAAATGTAGTTGCGAGACATCAATCGCGCCTATCTCCTGGTGGCGCAACGCCATGCCGAGCGCCATGATCGCCGAGACGCCGCCGTCGATCTTGTTGTCCACGAATTCTTTACGCGGATAGATGTTGTCCTTGGCGTCGAGCTTGGCAACGATGTTCGAGATCATCCACGTTAGTACCGGCCCGCCGTCGTGCCGCAGTTTATCGCTCACAACGAGCGCTTCAAGTTCCTTCATTGGCTCGCTAAAATTAGCGACGGTCGGCCGTAATTCCAGCGCCGGAAGCCCAAGCTCCTCGAAATCTTGCGCAAGCTGCGTTATCTGCCACGGGTCGTAGGCGATAGCCCGCACGTCGAACCGGCGGCAAAACTCGATCACATCCTGCCCGATCGGCCCCGTTGCCCGAATATCGTTGGCCGCGCCGTCGGTCGCGATCAGCTTGTCGCCACGAACCCAACCCGCGTACTGCGAATTCCGCCCAGACTCGACCGTTTCCTCGGGTAAATAGTAGCGCCCGAACAGCGTATACTTCCCCTCGTCGCCGGGGAACAGTAGCGAGACGGCGGCCAGGTCAATCTTGCTCGCCAAGTCGATCCCAATAAAACAACGGCGGCCCTCGAACTGGTCCAGCTCCAGCGACGTATCGCCGCACGCTTCCCACGCCCGCATATCCATCCAGGCGGTCGCGGCGTTCACCCAAACGTCGAGGCGCTTCGTCAGAAACGCATTCGTAGCGCTGGCCATCGTCTGCGCTTTCGCGCAGAGCCGCCGCATGTCGTCTACGTAAACCGAGACGCCAAGGTTCGGGTTCGCCTTCCGCCAGACCGTTTCGTCGGTCCAATCGTCATCAGCGTCGATCGTGTAGATGATGCCGAAATACGTCTCGTCTTCGGTCGTCCGTTCGAGCAACTTGATGACATACGCCCGCTGCTCGTAGCAGATCCCGGCGCGGTCGCTACCTGATGTGGTGACGGACACCACGAGCGGCTGTGACCGGCTGCCGGTAGCCGTTTCGAGCACGTCGTACACGACGCGCCGCTTGTGAGCGTGCAGCTCGTCCACCAACGCGCAATGAATATTAAGGCCATCTAGACTGTTGGCCTCGGCTGATAGCGCCTCGAATTTCGAGCCGGTCTCGACAACGTGTAGGTTGTGGGCGTTGACTTCCAGTCCGTAAGCCGACCGGATCTCCGACTCGCGCCGAACCATCGCCCGCGCCGTCTCAAAAATGATCTTCGCCTGGTCCCTGGTCGTCGCGGCCGAGTAAACTTCCGCCCCGATCTCACCATCGGCAACCAGCATATACAGCCCGATCACCGCGCCAATCGTTGATTTAGCGTTTTTTCGTGCGACTTCTATGTACGCCGTGCGAAACCGCCGTAGGCCATCCCGCCGCTTCCAGCCGAAGACAGCCGTCAGAAAGAAGCACTGCCAGTCTTCGAGGCGAATTGTCTCGCCGCGCTTAGCCCACTCGCCCTTGATATGCGGCAAGCATTCAGCGAAGGCGCAAATATGATCGCCCGCCGCCTTGTCGAACCGATACGGCGCGGCCTTGCCCCGCCAGCGCTTGAGGTCGTCGATCTGCCGCCGACAAGCCAGCTTCGTCCACTTGCCGGCCGGTATCTTGCCCTTGACTACCTCTCTCGCATACCGGCCCGCGCGGGCGCAGAATGTCATCTCAACTGCGCGAATTTGTTCTGGACCTTCGTCGTCGGCACGGCGTGGATGCTAGTTCGGGCGCTTGGCGAGAGCCCGAACTGCGAGCCGAAACGGTTCATGTCGGCTAGCGCTTCCCTGGACGTTTGGCACGCCGAGGCGCGGATCACGTTGCGGAGCTTGTTTTTCTTGTCGAGTAGCTCGATAGTCTCTTCGTGCTCCGTGAGCCATTCCTCGGCCGTTCGCCAGCGCGCGTAGCTTTGGCAATAAGCGGCCCAGGTTGTCAGATCAAGTACCGTTAACAGGCCCAGGCGGTGCAATTCCGGCGCTAAGACGCCCCATATATTCTTCGCGTAGGGCTCCAGCCAGTCGGGCGGTTCCGGCACGCCCGCCGAAACAAGCGGCTTCGGCTCGTCGTCGCTGATCGGCCGGTGGCCAGGGTTGCCCTTCAGCCTCTTCAGCTCGGACGGTACGGGTTGGGGTCCAGGTTTAGCCATGGAATACTCTTGTCGCTTGGCGTCGCTTCGCGCGCGCGGCCCGGTCTATCTTGCGAGCGTAAAATCCCTTGAGCCAAAACGGTTCCGTGTCGGCAGGCTGTAGAGATCGCACCCCCCCTCCCTCCCGGTGAGTAGTGGCAACATCCAGCCTCGGCTTGCGCTGTGTGTCGCGGCTGCTGCGACCGATGGTAAGCAGGCTGTGGCGGCGTTGGCCTTGGCCGGTGGTGGCTTGCTAAGGGTCCCCATGCTCAAACCTCAGATCGTCGTCGCTTGGCCCGGATTCGCGGTGGCTACAGCGCCAACTCTGTCGAACCGTTTAGGGGATGCAACACTCTGTTCTATCCTCGCGAAGTCTGGAACAGTGGCTATATAAGGGATACCTGGAGATTGTCCCGAATCTAGTTGAAGGTGGAAGGGCGGCGGTTCTCAAGCCCGGTTCTCTGAGAGAATCGAGCAAACCTTTCACCACAAAGGAGAACCGCCGTGAAGAAACGATATCACATTCTGGATTCCGCGAAGCAACAGCCAGTCAGCCCCAACGACCTCACCCGCCTGCTCAGCCAAAACTCCCAACTCATGCTGCCCTTGGTTGAACTGGTCGAGCAGTGCCGCGGAGCCGTCGACGAGGTTATCGACGTCACCGGCCGCGCCGCCATTCAAGCCGTGCTGGAACTGTCGGCGCAGCAAGTTACCGGTGGAAAACTTTCCCAGCCCGGCAAGAAGCGCCGCGGCGATGTGGTCCGCTGGGGCCGCCAGCCCGGTCGCGTCAAGCTCAGCAACCGCAAACTGCGCGTCAGCAAACCCAGACTGCGCAAACGCTCCGGCGGCGAGGTCAAAGTGCCCGCTTACGAAGCGATGCAGGACGACGAACGCCTCGGCGCGCGCATGCTCGACATTCTGATGAAGGGCGTCTCGACGCGCAACTATGCCGGGGTGATTGGCGCAATGGCCGGCACGGCCGGGGTGTCGAAATCCGCCGTCAGCCGGGAGGCAGTCGAGGCCGCCGAAAAGAGCATCGACGAAGTGCTCACGCGGCGCCTGGATGAGTTGGATCTGCTGGTGATCTACGTGGACGGTTTGATCTTCGCAGATCATGTAGTGCTTGCAGCGGTGGGCGTAGACCGTCAGGGCAACAAACATGTGCTGGGATTGCAGCACGCCGCCACTGAGAGCACAGCCGCCGCCGAAGACTTGCTGAGGGGCATGGTCGAGCGGGGAGTATCGACGGAGAAAAACAGGCTCTTCGTGCTCGATGGATCGAAGGCCCTGCGGGCGGCGGTGCGGCGGGTCTTCGGCAAAGTTCCGGTGCAGCGCTGCCGTGCTCACAAGCTGCGCAATGTCGTCGAGCGGCTGCCTAAGGCCGAGCGCGATCAGGCCAAAGCGGCGATCCGGGCCGCCTGGCGGCTGGGAGCCCAAGATGGACAAGCGCGGCTGGAGAAGCTAGCCCAGTGGTACGAGGGTGACTGGCCCGAGGCGGCGGTGAGTTTGCGCGAAGGCATGGAGGAGTGTTTCACCATCAACCGCCTGGGTGCGCCGCCGTCGCTGCATCGCTGCCTGGCGACGACGAACATCGTCGAGTCTCCTAACGCCGGGGTGCGGCGGAGAACGCGGCGAGTGACCCGCTGGAAGGACGCGGCCATGGTGTGTCGCTGGGCCACGGCTGCATTCCTCGATACCGAGAAAAGCTTCCGCAAGATCATGGGTTACAAGGATCTGTGGATGCTCGACGCCATCCTCAATCCGGCCAAGGCCACAGCAGCAAAGGCTGCCTAGTACAATGCTCTTTTACGCCGCCGCCCTACAAACCCTCAACTACGATTGGGACACTCTCGATACCTGGAACACTTGATACAGTTGGAACACTTAAGTGGTTGAATACACGGGGGCGGGCTACCGAGGCCTTGGGAAGTGTTCCAAGAGTCCCCCGTATACCGATGCGCTCGCAAGTCAAAGAGACACCGCCAAAACGTACTCGCCGTAACCTGTCCTACGAATCGCTCCAGCCGTCTGCAACCGGCCAAGCATCCTGTGTGCCGTGGTACGTGCCATGCCGAGTTCACCGATGAGCGACTTCGGAGAAAACGACGCCCCTTGAAATGTGGCCTTGAGCTGGACAAGTTCGGCGTAAAACGGTGCCGCGCCGCCCTCTAACACGTGATCGAACGTTAGGGTTTCCGGATCGAGACGCAGCACGATATCACTTCCCTGAAGGTGACGGCCCCTGACTCGGACCAGGCGCTCGTTGGCGTTGCTGGCCAGTTCGGGGAACCGGGTCATCACGATTTGCGCTTCAGTGGCCGCACCCATCGCGAACGTTCCCGCCGCGCGCTCACTCCAATCGTGATTCACACTGCCTTTGGAATAGTGGTGAATTAGCAGGATCGCCATGCCGTGTTTTTTGGCCAGTTGATCCAGAAGGGTTAGGTCGGTCTGTTCGTCCTTCACCAAGTCGCCGCCGCGCGTGTGTGCTCCGCGCAAAGCGGTATAGGAGTCCAGAACCACCAACACAAGCTCTCGATCCGTGATCTCGGCGTCTAACCATGTGACAAAATCGAGCCCCAACGCCAGATTGATATCTGTAACGGTGTAGAACGGCGCTTCAGCCATGGGGATCTTGGACCGCTTCAAGATGTCCTTTATTGACGCAAGCCCTCCCGGATCATCCTTTTCTACGAACAACACCGGTCCCGGTTTCTCGACGTGGTATTGATCGCAGACGTGCCGCGTGGCCGCGATACTCATGCCGATTTGAAGGCTCAGAAGTGTTTTGCCCGTCTTGTGCGGTGCCACCACCAGCGACACACCCGGAGTCGGCACAAGTGTCTCAACCAGCATTTCTGGTTCGTGGGTTTCAGCGTTCATGACTTGCTCGGTCGTCAGGACAGCGGGCGACTTTTGACTATCCAAGCCGTTGACGACCAAACGTTTGACCGCAGCGACTTTCGCTAGCGCGGCGGGCTCTGGAATTTCATATGTGGGCATGGTCGGAGCCCTCCAGCGTCTCGATAAGCTCGACCTCTGAGTGCCCAGCAGCGAACCAATCAGAAACGTCCTTGATGGCCTCGGGAAGCTCATGTATCCGTAAACGCGCCACTTTACCCACTAACTCACGGCAAACGGATAAGGCCCGATTCCAGCCTGGCGGATCATTGTCGGGGATCACAATCACCTCGCGGCCTCGCAGCGTGTCGGTGTACGAGGGCAACCACTTCCCCTGTGCTCCGCCCGCCGCCGTCGTTGCCACGAAGCCCCATCCGCGTAGGGTTTCAACGTCCTTCTCGCCTTCGGGCAAGAAGACAATGGGTGCTTCGAGCACTTCCGGTAGGCGGTACAGCACCTGCTTTGTGTCACCCCGTCCGTTTACCCATTCGGTGCCGCTCCAGCGCTGCTGAAAGAATCCCTTGGGCTCGGTGCGGCAGACGCGATACAACTGGTTTCCGCCCTCGTCGCGATATACGTATTCAGCAACCACGGTGCGGCCGGTTCGGTCTGTACGGGCGCTTGTGGTCGATGTCTGACACCCTGCAATTTCAAGAACCGCTGCGGCGGCCGTCCGAAAGTCCCGACCGGACAGGGCCATTTCCAGATCGATCGCTGAGCCGCCACGCTGACATTGCGAGTGACAGAACCAGAGCCCCGTGTCGAGATTGACCGCGAAGGAATCGCGCTTACCCCGGTGAATCGGACATTTCGTCCTCAGTTCGCCGCCTGCTGGCTTCCGCGCCTTGGGAAAGCGCGTTAGGTAATACGCGCGTGCATGGGCAGGGGAAATAGTCACTGGGGATTACCCTGCTCACCACCTTGACGGGCAGCTTCGATGTAGGCCGCGAGATCGCCTTCGCTGTACCGAACCGACTTCTTGTCGTACTTGAGCCATCTCGGCCCCCGGCGCTCCATCCTCATACGCTGCAAGGTCCGCACCTTCAGCCCGAGGATTTCGGCGGCTTCGTGTTCGTTGTACTTCTTGTCCAGTAGAGTTTGCATCTTTTCTCCTAGTTTTGGGCACAAAAAAAGCCCCTGCCCCACGAAGGGACAAAGGGCACAAAAAAACCCACCATGACGGCGGGTCGATACTACGTCAGGCGCAACTACACGCCATCAAGGGATGCTGGCAGATTTGCTAGAGCGCGGCCATACATCGCGCTGTTTGCATCGGGGCGCACTGATGCGCCATCAGGGGTTGCGAGCGATTGCAATTATCAAGCGCGGCTCTGCCCTCGCGCTACCTGCGGCAAGGCAAACCTCACCGCTGATCCCTGCGAGCAACTTAACTCATATAGCGCGGCTCAGCCTCGCGCTGTTTGCATCCAGGCGCAACTACACGCCATCAAGGGATGCTGGCGGATTTAATAGAGCGCGGCCATACATCGCGCTACCTGCGGCAAGGCAAGCCCCACCGCTGATCCCTGCGAGCTATTTGTTTGAGCGCGGACTCAGCACTCGCGCTGTTTGCATCGGGGCACACTTCTCGCTCCGAAAGCTGACTTCTTTGTTATGCCGCAGCCGTACGTCGCGGCTCTACTCAGGGGCACCATTGCCCCGCCAGCGGGTCGATCTATTTGTTTAAGCGCGGCATCGCCAGGCGCGCTTCAGGCGGAAACATCTAGCCGCCTGATGTCTTCCATCTATACCGTAACAACACCCTTTTTCTACGTCAAGCGCCAACTTCGCATATTGCAAGATCTTGCAAAATTGTTTTCGCAGACACCCGCCGCACTACCACACATGCGCCTGCTGTTCGCCTCAAAACTGTGGGTGATTTTGTGGGGACCCCACACAAAAACAGAGGGTAAATGAGCGTAGATACGTCGTGCAGGAATTCGAGACAAAGCCAGGATTATTAGTATGATAGATGGTCTGGTGATACGTAGTGATACCGCCCTGAGCGTGCTGGCGAGGCAGCAGCGCTTCAACCGCCTGACCCGGAACAACCGGGAATCGTTCGAATCACACCGCCTTCGAGTCACCAGGCACATTCTCTCGGCCTCCCGGCCCGGAGCCCGCCGGCTTTGCGTTCTGGGGGCCGGCAACGCGAATGATCTCGACCTAGAATTGCTGGCACACGCGTTTCAGGAAGTTCATCTCGCCGATCTCGACCGGGAAGCACTCGCCAGGGCGGCGAGCAGAGCCCCGGCGCGGTGCGCGAACCTCCGGCTTCATGGGGGAGTAGATTTGAGCGGCATCGCCGGCGCACTCGACTCGAGCGGACCGGCGCGGTCTGACGATGCCCGGCGCGATCGATCCATCCGGGAACTCATTCGCCGGGCACGCGAGACGCCATCCCCAGAAATCGACGGGCCCTTCGATATGGTGGTCTCAACGTGCCTTCTGACACAGCTGATGAACGCGGCGGCCGGTGTCGTCGGCGCCGCTCACCCGCGGCTTGATGAACTCCTCGCCGCGATACGAACGGCACATCTTTGTTTGCTCGCCGAGACGACCGCGCCGGGCGGGTCCGCGATATTGATCTCCGATGTCGCCTCGTCGGATGACCATCCGCGAATCGCCACGGCGGACGACGGCGAACTTACGACTTTGGCGTCTCATCTCGCCGCGGAACAGTTGTATTTCGCCGGAGCCGGCTTCGATGAAATGGAACGCCAGTTAAGAGAACACCCCGTTCTTTCCCGGAGCGTGACCGGCGTCAAGACCCTGCCTCCGTGGCGCTGGCGCATCAGTCCCAGACGAATATTTCTGGTTCTCGCAATCACATTTCAGAAGCGATAGCGCGCTGACATGTGACCCCTGCCGGCGAGCGGAAGAAGCGGGTTCAAGCACGCCGAGCTGTCCACTTGGCCTGGCCGTACTCGCCCAGATCGACATCGCCGCGCATCTCTTCGCCCTCGACAATGCCGTTGAACTTGTAGCCAATCGACGAGCCTTCGTAGCGTCCCGAGGTCCGAAACGTGACCTGTCGTCCTGAAATCGACCCCTGGACGGCTCCGTTGGTGATGCGGCCAATGTGCAGGCCGCTGAGCCGGTTGCCGGCGACGGCGAGGTGCAGCCGGTGCTCGGCCGATCCAATGACGAAGTTGAGCTTGAGATTCCAGTGGCCCGCGACGTCCGCCGCCGGAGGCTTGGGGGCGGGTCGGGGCTTTCCTTTCGGCGCCGCCTGGAAGACCTCGTAGAGCCGGTCGGCGACAATCTTGTACTCCTCCGGGTACATGGCCACGCCGCGAATCACGGTCGAGGAGTCTTCTCCGCCCGGCGGGAGCATGATTCTTGGTTCCCCGTCGAGCATCACCCGGTGCAGCTCGGCCGAAGTCAAGCCGATCTGTTTCGCGTCCCAGCGGATGCGCAGGCGCGGATGGTAGCCGAATCTCTTCCATTGGAAGTTTTCGATTTCCGCCGACACGCCAGGAACCTTCGAGACTCGCCCGGCGATATGGTTGTACCAGAGCATCCAGGCGCTCTCTTCCTTTTCGGGATCCCGCGTCTGGATGAGCGCCTCGACCGCCGCCAGCGCGCCGACGACTTCTTCCTTGCTGACCTTCATGGCGCGGGCGAACGCGTGATGCGGCGCGCTGTTGGTAAAGGCGGCCTGAATAAGATCCTTGCGCCCCAATAGAAGGCCGGAGCTTTGCGGTCCGCGAATCACCTTGCCGCCACTGTGCGCGACCAGATCCACGCCGCGGGAAAGCACCGGATGCGGCGGCGTCGGCAAGTTGCCCGCGTCGTCAATCAGCACGGGGATCCCGCGCTTATGCGCGGCCTCGACAAATTGATCGAGCGAGAAAGCCTCTTTCACCCAAAGGATCGTCGACTGTGCGGTCGCCATGAAAGTCCTGGGCCCAAACGCTTTCTCCAAATCATCGAGCGTTTCGGCCTCGACCATGCGAGCGCCGGTCGAACGAACCGCGTGGTCATAAATGCTGCGGGACCATCGGGGGACGACGACCTCGTTCTTCAGGCCAGTCGTATCGGGGAGTTGCTGAATTTTTTCCGGGTCGCCGCCCGCCAAACAAGCCAGCGTTCCGCAAGTGACCGCGCCGGCGGCGCCGGAGCTGACCATGGCAGCTTCCACCTGCAGGAGCTTCGCGATGCGCGGCCCAACCTGAGCCATCAGCTCGTCGAGATTCACATGGTAGTGCCCGGCTTGATAGATCGCCTCAATGACTTCGGGCAGTTGCGCGGAACCGCCGTTGATCGTGGTGGTGGCGGTACAACTGATGAACGGTTTCACGCCGATGCGCGTGTAGACCTCGGTCCCCTTGCCTCGAGAGGGAATCGTCGCGGCGCCGCCGATGCCTACTGATGGCGTGCTCGCCAGGCCGGCCGCCGCCGCCATGGCGCCGGCGCGGAGCCAGTCTCGGCGCGTCAGGGTGGCTGGAGTGTAGTCGTGGCTGGTTTTCATGGGTTCTCTCTCCCGCGGGTCGTGCGCTTGCGAAGGGCAGATCGTGGTCAGCGCGCCTGCTTCCGGGCGTGGCCGGTTTCAGCGCCCAACACCACATGTGGTCATCATACTCCAGCAAGAAGGCTGGCGAGTCTCGGGTTTCGGCGGGCCACGGCGACAAGGACCCCGCCGCGCGGCGTGAATCATGAAAATGTGTAAGGTATAGAAAGATATGACTTCGGAACAAGTTACCGCCGTTGTGGGCGAGATCCGCGACCGCGTACGGCGGCGGCATGAGAAAAGGGCTTCGGGACTGCCGGGTTTCGAGTTGCCTTCACTCGACGGGCTGGGAGAGGCTCGCGACGCCGCCGAGGGAAAGGTGGCCTCGATCGGAACGGTCAATCCCCGCGCTCCTGGACTGTTCAACCATCTCATCCAATGGGTGAAACGGGGTATCGCTCGGACGCTCGATTGGCATGTGCGTGATCAAATCGACTTCAACCGCGCGGTGATCCGGTTCATGGACAAGAGCCTCGAAGCCGAGATCGAGCAGAATGACAACATGCTGCGCGTCGCGCGGGGCTTGGCGGTTCTGCGTGACGATGGCCAAGCCGAGATCCGCAAGCTCAATGACATGCGCGACCACTGGAAACAGTGGCGGCCGGCGTGGGAAGAGCGTCTGACGCAGTCCGAGGTCAGCCTGCTGCACACCGTGCGGGAAATCGAGGCGGGCGCCCGGGAACGCGACGCCTCGTTCCGCGTCGCGCTAAGCGAGACACACACGAACTTCGAAGCCGCGCTCGCCAGCACGGCGGACGAGACCCAGAAAAGACTATGGGCCGCGCTTGAGCAGGTCCGCCTGCAGCAGGAGGCGCTGATTCACACGGAACTTCGATTGATTCGGCGGCGGGCCCGAGCCGGGCTGGAGGGAAGCGCCCAGGTCCTGCCCGCGCCCCTCTCGGCGCAGCCGGAGAAGAACGGCGTGACGGGCATGCCGGCGGAATTCGACTACGCCCGCTTCGAGGAGAGGTTTCGAGGGCCCGAAAGCTACGTCCGGGAGACGCTCGCCTATTACCTGCCGTATCTCGAAAACCGCGAGGCGGTCTTGGATCTTGGTTGCGGCCGGGGCGAAATGTTGAGCCTGCTTAAGGAACACGGTGTCGACGCCGAAGGTGTCGACTGCGACCCGGATGCCGTGGCGGCCTGCCAGGAGAAGGGCGTGCGCGTGATCCAGGCCGATCTGCTCTCGCACCTCTCCTCGCGGCCAGACGCATCGCTGGACGCGATTCTTTGCACCCACGTCGTCGAGCATCTCGAGCCCCGACGGCTGGCCGAACTGGTGTTTCTGGCCGGCGCGAAGCTCAAGCCCGAAGGACTGCTGGCGATCGAGACGCCCAATCCCGGCTGTCTCGCGATCTTCGCCGGCGACTTCTATCTGGACCCGACTCATGTCCGCCCGGTGCCGTCGCGGCTGTTGCAGTTTCTCTTCGAAGAAGCAGGGCTGAGCCGTATCGAGATCGAGGAACTGCGTCCGGCCTCGGAGCTGATTCCCGAAGTCGCCGGGCTGGCGAAGACCGAGGAAGGGAAAGCGTTCCAGCAGAAGTTCTTTGGCGGCTGTGACTACGCGATCCTGGGCAGGAAGCTGGCTGTGTAATGGAATTCACCGGCGAGCGGGTCGTTCCAGGGCAGACCGACCCGGATCTGATGAATGAACATTGGGCGCGCTATAGCTTCGCCGAAGCCCTGGTGCGCTCCAAGCGCGTGCTCGACGCCGGATGCGGCGCTGGATACGGAGCCGCCCGGCTGGCTGCATCCGCCCGGCAGGTGGTGGCGCTCGACAGCGCCCTGGAGCCGCTGCTCGACGGCGCCGCGAAGTACAAGAGCCGGGGTTTGTCTTTCCTGCGAGGCGACTGCGCGCGTTTGCCGTTTCGGGATGAGTCGTTCGAAGCCGTCGTTGCGTTTGAAGTGATCGAGCACCTGGAGGAATGGGCTCTGCTGATTCGCGAGGCCGGGCGGGTGCTGATCCCCGGCGGACAGCTCATCATCTCCACCCCGAATCGCATCTACTATGGAGATTCGCGCGTTGAGCCGAATCCCTATCACGTGCACGAATTCGACCACGGCGAGTTCCGGGAAGCGCTCGGCGAAGTCTTTCCGCACGTGGAGATGTTCCTCGAAAATCATGCGGATACGGTCGTCTTCTCGCCGCGGGAGGCGCGCGGTGTGCGGACGCGGGTGGAAGAGACGAAGTCCGAGCCCGAGGAGGCTCACTTCTTCCTCGCCGTGTGCTCTAAGCGGCCCCTGCATGGCTCGCCGGCATTCGTCTATGTCCCAAGGACGGCGAATGTGCTGCGGGAACGTGAGCGGCACATCGCGCTGCTGCGTTCCGAGGTGCGGCAGAAGGAGAGCTGGCTGGCTTCCACGACGCGGGATCTCGAAAAGCTCACCGTGATTCACGTCAAGGCACAGAAGCAAGCGCAAGAGGACATCGACGGGTTGCAAGCCGAAAACCTGCACAAGACCGAGCTGCTGCGTTCCGAGGTGCGGCAGAAGGAGAGCTGGCTGGCTTCCACGACGCGGGATCTCGAAAAGCTCACCGTGATTCACGTCGAGGCACAGAAGCAAGCGCAAGAGGACATCGACGGGTTGCAAGCCGAAAACCTGCACAAGACCGAGTGGGCGCGGGAGCTGGAAACCGAGATCGCCCGTTTGAACGGCGAGCTCAAGAAGTGCATAGCACTGATCGATGATGCCGAAAAGCAAGCGCAAGAGGACATCGACGGGTTGCAAGCCGAAAACCTGCACAAGACCGAGTGGGCGCGGGAGCTGGAAACCGAGATCGCCCGTTTGAACGGCGAGCTCAAGAAGTGCATAGCACTGATCGATGATGCCGAAAAGCAAGCGCAAGAGGACATCGACGGGTTGCAAGCCGAAAACCTGCACAAGACCGAGTGGGCGCGGGAGCTGGAAACCGAGATCGCCCGTTTGAACGGCGAGCTCAAGAAGTGCATAGCACTGATCGATGATGCCGAACAACGCGTCATCGAGAGGACCGAATGGGCCCAGCGGTTCGAGCGGGAACTCGATGGCATCTATCGATCGAAGGTGTTCAAGATCAGCCGCCGGCTGGGTCTGACCCCCTCGCCATCGCGGGATCCGGACGGCTCGCGGGGGTAGTTCACGCTTCAAGGGAAGGGGTTCTCGATCGGCGTTTCGTCAGGTTTTGTCCGGTTTTTCTGGTTTTGGGAGCTTTTTTTTCGAGCGTGGAGGGGGCGAGAACGGCTGGGGTTGGGTCGGGTGATGGTTCTTGGGCGATGGAGGGATAGGGTGGGGGATGGTTTCGCGGCACCGGGCTGGGATGGTGTGCCGCGGTTCTAGATCTTGGGGATGAAGTTTTTGGGGATAAATCGTGTGGCGATGGGCGGGGCGGCAGCTCGCCCCGCGTCTTGTGTGCTGGGTTGCTTCGTTGCTAGTGTCGCATTCTTTTTTTTCAAAAAAGTGAGAGGCGCCTCTCGTTCCGACTATGTGATCCCGGCGAGCCGCCCCAGCCGGAAGTTGCAGGCGGTTCCGGGCGAAGGGTTCTCTCACGCGGTCTTGCCGCGCAGTAGTCCTGCGCGGCGATGGTGCACGACTGCGCTCGTAGCCCTTCGCGGTGGATGTCCACTTTCGAGAGCCGTCTGAAGACCCGCCTTTGCGGTCACCCTCCCCTCTGTGATTCGAGGAGGTGATGAACCGCGGGGGCGAGCTTTCTGTCCTGGCCAGGAAACGGTCGGGGGATCGCGGTGATCTATCCTTTCCGGTCGTTACGCGTATAGGTTAGCACGCGGTGTCAAGTGTTTTGGGGTGTTTCGTGCGTATGTTGTTGATTTGGTGGAGTTGAATTGTTGTGACTCGCCTGTTGGGGATAGGGCGTAGCGGTGGGTGGATGGAGGCGCAGGTATGAACGGTTTGCTGGGGTGGGAAGAGCCGCGGATCTCAAACCCGAGCCCCTACGGGTCTGCGCAAGCCCCGCTAATGGCGCTATCATTCCTACACCATGTCGCGGTTACGCCGCAGGGAAGTTCATTCTCGATTCTTTTTGGTAACGACGAATTTGCTGCGCGGACGGCGGCCATTCAATGAGCGGGAATTCGGCGTCCTGGCGACGATTCTCGAGCGAACGCGCGGGCGGCTCCCGTTTGCGTTGTGCGGTTATTGCTTCATGCCGGACCATGTCCACGTAATCATCTTCCCCGAGGAGACGACGACCATCTCGGACGTGATGAAGAGGTTCAAGCTCGGGACCTTCCAGTCGCTCAAGCGATCCGGCGACCGTGCGACGGCTTTCTGGCAGAGCAGGTTCTATGACCACGCCCTGAGGAGCCGCCAGGAGTACGACGAGGCGTTGAGTTATATCCACATGAATCCTGTTCGCCGGGGATTGGTGAGCGAGCCGGGCGAATGGCCGTGGTCGAGTGCGGGCTGGATCGAGGAGCAGGTGGGGCCGATTGAGATCGATTTTTTACGGCTGCCGCCGGAAGCCAAGGAGCGGCTGCAGGAAAGGCCGCGGATCTCAAGACCTAGACCCGCGCTACGGGTCTGCGGGATTTGGGGCCCTAGCGGGCGGCGCTCAGACTCAGGATGGTGATCTCTGGCGGCGTTAGGAAGCGCACGGGCAGGATGCTTGTGCCTAGTCCGGTGGTGATGAAGATGTGGTGTCCGTTTTCGGTGATGTGTCCCAGGGCGTAGCGCTGCCGGTAGTGTGAGGGCACGATGGGGCGGCCTAGCAGCGGCACGAAGACTTGTCCTCCGTGGGTGTGACCGGCGATCGTCAGAATGACTCGGCGCGGTATTTCCGGGAATACGTCTGGATTGTGCGTGATGGCTAGGAGAGGGCCGTTGCCGGTTACCGTGCTCAGTGCGGCCTCGACATCGTGCTGTGCGGCGGTGAAATCACCGATCCCCAAGAGCCAGAAGTGTGACGAGCGCCACGGAATCCGGACCGCCTGGTTCTCAAGAACCCTGATTCCGGAAACCTCCATGGCGGAGCGAACTCTCCCGGCGTCCAGCCACCAGTCGTGATTGCCCAGCACGGCCCAAACGCCCAACCGCGCTCGCAGCTTTCCCAATACCGGACTGAACTCCTCGGGCGGGACAAAAGTTCCGCCCGCCACGCCATGGATCACATAGTCGCCCAAGAGCACGATCAGGTCCGGGTTGGAGCGGTTCGTTCGATCGACGATGCGTTCGAGGTTTTCGAGGCCATGGTAGGGCGAGCCGATATGCAGATCGGCCAGCGCCGCGACGCGGAGATCGCCGATCCCGCCAGCAAGCCGCAGTTCGTATTCCCGTACACGCAAGGACGAGGGCTCGTACCAGAATGCCCATCCGGCTAGCGCCAAAACGACGCAGAGGGCGATGATCCCGATGGGGCGATACCAAAACATGGATGACTGACAAGCTTGCGGGACCGGCGAGGCCCGTGCGACGGGTGGTGTCCCTCACGCTAGCAGTCCGGCTTCTACGACGGGCGGTCAGGCCCGGCTGGGACCCTCATGGTTCCAGAGCCAGCCCGCGAGCCGTCGGGCCGAGCCGAGCTTCCCGGCCGGGCTTGAGCTCTCGCGAAGCCGCGACGAACAGTGTACAGTACAACTGGAGCGTCTGGAACGGGCCGACCCGAGCTGCTGGCCGGGCCGCTTGTTGAGGGCTTCACTGTCGATACGGGTGGCGAAGACCGAGGGACTGGGTTTGCAACGGTATCCACGAGTTGAAAGGGCGCGACTTGGCACCCTGGCCTTGATTGGGCTGGCCTTGCTCGCGCTGGGCGTCGCACCCGTGCAGGCCGCGGATGGCTTGCGGCCCTTGCCGCTCGGCGAAATCCCGCCCGGCAAGCGGCTGATGGTCATCCAGCCCCATCACGACGACCACTCTTGGCAATACGGCTTCGGGGGGCTGATCGCGAAAATGACCGCTGCCGGATATGAAGGTGTTTTCGTGCGCGTCTCGAACGACGAGAAGGATGGCGGCATGAAGCCCGGTTGGGCGCACAACGACATCTCGAATTACAACGACGCGATCGAGGCCACGGCCAACCTGGGGCTGGAGCAAGTCATTAGCCTGAACTGGCGCAACGACCATATGTCGTCGATTCCCCACATTGAGTTGCGCGACCAGTTGATCTTGCTGATTCGCAAATACAAACCCGACGTGGTGATGGCCTATCACCCCTGGGGTCACTATGACCGCAATCCGGACCATCGCAAATCGGCCTGGGCCGTGGGGTCGGCCGTCTGGCTCGCGGGCTACGCTAACGTGCGCCCGGACTATTTGAAAACCGGCTTGCGGCCGCATCGTGTCCCCTATAAGTACTACTCTCAGCGCGGCGACTATGGCAAGGGATATGAGCCGAACGTGGCCATCGAGCTGACCGAAAGTGAAGTCGCGCGGAAGGCCCGCTCTTACCGCCTGCACAAGATTCGCGTGAGCGCGGGCGCGGGCAAGGCGATGCGCGCGTTGCTGGCCTCGCAAGGTCTCGCGATCCCCGAGCTGGAAGGGTTGAACGATCTGGAGGCGCATGAGCGGATGCAGGAGATGCGCATGTACTCGATCTCGGCTCAGCGCGGTTCGGAGAATGGCGTGCGGTACGCCGAGGTGTTCGCTTTTCTCGGTGAATGGCATCATCTGCCGGGACTCGAGGATTACATCACGGAAAACGCGGTTCGAAAATGAAGATGCAGCGGATCAAGGTGGGCGTCGCCGCGATGGCCGCGTGGCTGAGTGTCGCGCAGCCAGCATGGGGCGGCGAGCAGAAACTCCGCGTCGTGGATCTTCCGCCAGGAAAATCCTTCCTCGTGATCCATCCCCATCACGACGACCATAGCTGGGCCTACGGCCATGGCGGGCTGATTACCAAACTGGCCGACGCGGGCTGGAGCGGCTACTATGTCCGCGTTTCAAACGATGAAAAAGACGGAGCGCACGGCTATCCGCATAACGATATGATCAATTTGCGCGAGGCCGAGGAGGCTACTGGGCATCTGGGCATGAAAGGTGTCATCAGCTTGAACTGGCGCAACGACTACATGGATTCGACGCCGATCAAGGAAATTCGAGCGCAGCTGATCCTGCTGATTCGCAAGTTCCGGCCCGACGTCGTGATGTCGTATTTCCCCTGGGGAAACTACGACCGCAACCCGGATCACCGCAAAGTTTCGCGCGCGGTGGGCGAGGCCGTTCTGCTCGCCGGGCTGGCGAATGTTCATCCCGAGCATCGCAAGCTGGGCCTTGAACCGCATCGCGTCCCCTACAAGTTCTACTCACAACGCTTCGACTACGGCAAGGGTTATGAGCCGAACGTGCTGGTCGAACTCGATGAGAGTAATGTCAGCCGCAAGGCCCGCGCCTATTGGCTGCATCGCAATGTGCGTCTGCGCGGAGCGGCCGGACGCTCGGTCCGGAATCAGTTGCGAGAGGAAGGCTTGATGGCGCCCGAACTTGACGGGCTCAGTGACATCGAGGCTCATGCACGGATGCAGGAGTGGCGCATGTTCTGGGCGGCGCAACGGCTGGGCCGAAAGCACGGGCTCGAATACGCCGAGATGTTCAGCTTCGTTGACGAGTGGCATCCCTGGCCGGGTTTGAAAGACTATATTAACGACAACTCGGTGAAACAATGACGACGGAAACACGGACAGCGGAAAGACGGACAGCGGGCGAACGATGCCGCGAGATCTGGCGGCGATGTTTTTGGGGGGTGATGTTCCTGCTCGCCTGTACGGGCCTGAGCCGGCCGGCGCCCGCCGAGGACGGCAAGGTGGTTCTTGTCGTCACCGCCGACGCCAGCGACTACATCTTGGCGGCCGGCGGCACGATCGCGAAGATGATCGATGACGGCGCGACGACGTACTTGGTGCGCGTGACGAACGACGACAAGGATTCGTGGGGTTTGAATGCCGAAGAGACAGCCGTGCGCACGCGGCGCGAAAGCGAGCAGGCGGCGACGATTCTCGGTATCGAGGAAGTCGAGTCGCTGGGCTACCGGGCCGGCGAGTTAGGCGGCGTCTCGCCGACGGAATTGCGCGACCGCATCATGTTCTATATTAGGCTGTATAAGCCGGACGTGATGTTTATTCCCAACCCCTACGCCGAATACGTGGAAGTTCTCGATCGCTTCTATGTGGGCCAGGCCGCCGAGGACGCCCGCCGCGCCGCCGCGCTGCCCAATCACCAGCCGCCGTTTCAGGTCGCCGGGCTGGCGACGCACCTGACTCCGGAACTCTATTACTACGCGCAGCCGTTCGATCCGCGGCGGCGGGAAGCCGAGAGCACGGCCACTTTCGTCCCGCAACCCAAAGTGGTTGACATCGCCCCGACGCTTGACAAGAAACTGCGCGCCGTGCTGGCGCTGAAAACGATCAATCACAGCATGGCGATGCGCATCAAAGAGCGCCTGGAATCCAGCGGCCGCCGCCTGCCGCTGCTCGATACCGTCGATGAGGAATCGATCAATGAACTGGCCGGGATCAACGTCCGCAAACTGGCCGCCATCGCGGCGCGGGATACGGACCATCAACAGGCCGAGGAATTTCATTACGCTGGCGTGGAGTACCAGATCCCGTCAAAGTATTTGCAGTAACAACCCTTCAACCCCGCATCCACTAATGCGCGCCGAAGACCGGCAGCGCAAGGCACGAATTTTTAGGAGGAACAAGAAATCCCATGCGGAAGAAGGTAACACTAACGATCGCCCTGATTCTGGCGCTCGCTCTGCCCGTTCTGGCCGACTCCCACGAGTGGAAGTTCGCCAAGGAAATACCGCCGCGAAACGATATTCAGATCGAAAATCGCGTCGCGGTTCCGATGCGCGACGGCGTGATTCTCTACGCCGACATCTTCCGTCCCGCCGGCGACGGCAAGTACCCGGTGCTGGTCTCACGAACCCCCTACAGCACGGAACGATCTCCGAGTTCCTACAAAAGTGGAGTCTACTTCGCCCAGCGGGGCTATGTCTTCGTCTATCAGGACGTGCGCGGCCGCCACGAATCCGAGGGCAAATGGGAGCCCTTCCGCGATGACATCGAGGACGGCTACGACACGATCGAATGGGCCGCCCAACAGCCCTGGTCGACCGGCAAGGTCGGCATGCAGGGCGGGTCCTACCTGGGGCATGTGCAGTGGCGCGCCGCCATGTCCGCGCCCCCTCATCTGGTGACGATCTTTCCGCAGGTAGCCTCGACGAGCCTCTACCATGACTGGATCACGCTCAATGGCGGCTGGCGTTTGTCGTTCAACTTCGGCTGGGGCGCCGTGCGGCAAGAGTCCCGCATCATGCAGAATGTCGGGCCGCACAACATGGGGGACGGAGTCGAAGGGATCAGCTACGACAACGTGCTGATGCATATGCCGCTGACTGCGATGCAGCCTCTGGTCGGCCGGGACGCCCAATTCTACAAGGACTGGCTCGCGCATCCCGACTACGATGATTATTGGAAGAAGATCAATGCCGAGGAGGTTTTCGAGAAGATCGGCGTTCCGGCTCACACGCTCGGCGGCTGGTTCGACATTTTCAGCCAGGGCACGCTGCGCGGCTACGTCGGCATGAGCAAGCAGGGCAAGACGGCAACCGCCCGCAAAGGCAGCAATATCATCATCGGACCCTGGGGCCACGGGGCGTCGCGAAAGACCGGCGATCTTGACTTCGGCGACACCGCGCTCGTGGACTCCAAGGCCATCTCCCTCCGCTGGTACGACTATTGGCTCAAAGGCGCGGACAATGGCGTCGACAAAGAGCCCCCGGTGAAGTTCTTCACCATGGGTTCGAACTATTGGCGCTGGGAAAATGAGTATCCCGTCGCCGCGACCAAGTACACGAACCTCTACATCCACAGCGGGGGCTCGGCGAACAGCTACCGCGGCGACGGCACGCTGAGTTGGGACGCGCCGAGCGGAAACCAGACCGCCGATCAATACACCTACGATCCCGACATGCCGGTGCCGAGCGTGGGAGGGAATAACTGCTGCGGAACGCCCACTCTGGCCGGCCCTCGAGAGCAGCGAACGGTGGAATCACGCAATGATGTGCTGGTCTACACCTCCGAGCTTATCAAGGAGCCGGTGACGATCGGCGGACCGG
Organism: Bryobacterales bacterium; assembly: GCA_965238045.1. Lineage (GTDB taxonomy): Bacteria > Acidobacteriota > Terriglobia > Bryobacterales > UBA6623 > CBDEGU01. The sequence continues at coordinate 1,125,267 of CBDEGU010000012.1, forward strand.
TGAAGATGGTTCTCTATGCCTCATCCGATGCCAAGGATACGGACTTCATCGCCAGGCTGATCGATGTCCATCCCGACGGCAAGGCCTACAACATGGCGGAAGGCATCATGCGCGCCCGCTATCGCGAAGGACTCGACAAGCCCAAGTTGCTCGAGCCCGGCCAAGTCTATAAGTTCGAGATCGACATGGTCGGTACCAGCGTCGAGTTTCAAAAGGGCCATCGTATCCGGGTGCAGATACTGAGCAGTCACTTCCCGCAGTTCGACCGCAACCCCAATACCGGCGAACCGTTTGGGACCGGGGGCGCGGTTAAGATCGCGCATCAGACAATTCATCACAGCAAGATCCGGCCTTCGCATATTGTGCTGCCGGTGCTGCCTTAGGCTGGTTCGGCAATCCCCGGGTCAGATGTAAAGTCGCGGCCACTCACGGTCTCGCTCTGCTTTGGAGCGGGCCGCCGAGTGGCCGCGACTGCTTCGGCGCCTATTGCAGATGCACCGGCTGGGCCAGCGCGCCGTTGCCCGCCGAATCCACGCCGCGCCAGAGCACTCACTTCGGGATTCGCCTCCTCGCAAAGGTTTTCGCGCGACTACAACATCTTGTGTCTGCCTGAGTCAAATGGATACCCCACTAGCTGCGATACTCGCAACACATCGCTCGGTCGATGGCTTTGGAGAATTCGCCGCAGCAGCCTTCCAATCTTACTTCCGTAATCTTACAATTCCCGCCGCAGCCGCAATCTTCCTCACAATCCCACCTGCAATACGCGTGTTTCACGACCAATTCTGCCATGATAGTCTCCCATTCCCCCCGCACAGCCGCTGTACAGGCAAGCCCACTACTGTCCGGTTAGCGGGCTAGCGACAATCTGCAACTCACTGTATTAAAAGCTGTTAGGATCGTTTTCCCCTTGCCGCGATTTGAACGGCGGGGAGACGAAATCGCGGCTTCGGAGACGAACGACAATGGTGCATGATCCTGGGCCGCACCGTATTCTCCCAATGGATCGGCTTCCTTCCTGGTCGCGAGTTCCGGCGCTGTGCCGCCCGCTACGGCGGCGATCAAAAGGTGCGCCGCTGCTCTTGCCGGGATCAATTTCTGGCCATGGCCTTCGCTCAGTTGACTTACCGCGAAAGCCTCCGCGATATCGAAGCCTGTCTGCGATCGCTCGGCGGCAAATTCTACCACATGGGCTTCCGCGGCAAGATCGTGCGCTCCACCCTGGCCGACGCCTACCAATCGCGCAACTGGAGAATCTTCGCCGACTTCGCCCAAGTCTTGATCCGCATCGCGCGGCCTTTGTATGCTCACGATCCGATCGGTATCGATCTCGATCAAACGCTCTACGCGCTCGACTCGACCACCATCGACCTTTCCTTGTCGCTGTTCCCGTGGGCCAAATTCCGCAAGCGCAAGGCTGCTGTCAAGATGCACACTCTGCTCGATCTGCGCGGCAACATCCCCACGTTTATCCGCATTACCGCCTGGAATGTGCATGACGTCAACATTCTCGACGAGATCTTGCCCGAGCCCGGCGCCTTCTATGTTATGGATCGGGGGTACATTGATTTCCAGCGCCTGTATCTGTTCGTGCTCTGTTCGGCGTTCTTCGTGGCCCGCACCAAACGCAACGTCATTTTGGAGAGACGATATTCGCACGCGGTGGACAAATCCAGTGGCGTGCGCTCGGATCAAACCGTAATTCTGCCCACAATGGAGTCGGCTCTCGCGTATCCGGACCCGTTGCGGCGGATCAGCTACTTTGACGCCGAGACGAACAAGCGATTCAAGTTTCTGACGAACAATTTTTCACTTCCGGCGCTGACGGTGGCCCAGATCTACAAGTCGCGCTGGCAGGTGGAATTGTTCTTCAAGTGGATCAAGCAGCACCTGCGGATCAAGCAGTTTTACGGCACCAGCGAGAACGCCGTGAAGACGCAAATCTGGATCGCGGTCTCGGTCTACGTGCTCGTAGCGATCGTGAGAAAGCGGTTGGGTCTGGAGGCGAGTCTCTATCAAATTCTACAGATTCTCAGCGTGACACTATTCGAGAAAACGCCCATTCTACAGTCCCTCCAGGCGTCTGAGATTGTCCCGAATCTAGTTGAAGGTGGAAGGGCGGCGGTTCTCAAGCCCGGTTCTCTGAGAGAATCGAGCAAACCTTTCACCACAAAGGAGAACCGCCGTGAAGAAACGATATCACATTCTGGATTCCGCGAAGCAACAGCCAGTCAGCCCCAACGACCTCACCCGCCTGCTCAGCCAAAACTCCCAACTCATGCTGCCCTTGGTTGAACTGGTCGAGCAGTGCCGCGGAGCCGTCGACGAGGTTATCGACGTCACCGGCCGCGCCGCCATTCAAGCCGTGCTGGAACTGTCGGCGCAGCAAGTTACCGGTGGAAAACTTTCCCAGCCCGGCAAGAAGCGCCGCGGCGATGTGGTCCGCTGGGGCCGCCAGCCCGGTCGCGTCAAGCTCAGCAACCGCAAACTGCGCGTCAGCAAACCCAGACTGCGCAAACGCTCCGGCGGCGAGGTCAAAGTGCCCGCTTACGAAGCGATGCAGGACGACGAACGCCTCGGCGCGCGCATGCTCGACATTCTGATGAAGGGCGTCTCGACGCGCAACTATGCCGGGGTGATTGGCGCAATGGCCGGCACGGCCGGGGTGTCGAAATCCGCCGTCAGCCGGGAGGCAGTCGAGGCCGCCGAAAAGAGCATCGACGAAGTGCTCACGCGGCGCCTGGATGAGTTGGATCTGCTGGTGATCTACGTGGACGGTTTGATCTTCGCAGATCATGTAGTGCTTGCAGCGGTGGGCGTAGACCGTCGGGGCAACAAACATGTGCTGGGATTGCAGCACGCCGCCACTGAGAGCACAGCCGCCGCCGAAGACTTGCTGAGGGGCATGGTCGAGCGGGGAGTATCGACGGAGAAAAACAGGCTCTTCGTGCTCGATGGATCGAAGGCCCTGCGGGCGGCGGTGCGGCGGGTCTTCGGCAAAGTTCCGGTGCAGCGCTGCCGTGCTCACAAGCTGCGCAATGTCGTCGAGCGGCTGCCTAAGGCCGAGCGCGATCAGGCCAAAGCGGCGATCCGGGCCGCCTGGCGGCTGGGAGCCCAAGATGGACAAGCGCGGCTGGAGAAGCTAGCCCAGTGGTACGAGGGTGACTGGCCCGAGGCGGCGGTGAGTTTGCGCGAAGGCATGGAGGAGTGTTTCACCATCAACCGCCTGGGTGCGCCGCCGTCGCTGCATCGCTGCCTGGCGACGACGAACATCGTCGAGTCTCCTAACGCCGGGGTGCGGCGGAGAACGCGGCGAGTGACCCGCTGGAAGGACGCGGCCATGGTGTGTCGCTGGGCCACGGCTGCATTCCTCGATACCGAGAAAAGCTTCCGCAAGATCATGGGTTACAAGGATCTGTGGATGCTCGACGCCATCCTCAATCCGGCCAAGGCCACAGCAGCAAAGGCTGCCTAGTACAATGCTCTTTTACGCCGCCGCCCTACAAACCCTCAACTACGATTGGGACACTCTCAGGCGTCTGGCTCCCATGACAACTTACTCGATGACCCTAACCAGTTGATTCTATTCGACTTCTAACCGGACAGTAGTGATCGGTTGTAGGTACCGCAGTTCCTTGAGAACTCCGACCGTGTAGAGAGCGCCTTCTGACCAAACGAGATCAATACTCTCGTCCTTGTAGCCAAGGTCCTCCATCGATACTTTTCGCAGTTCTATGGCCTCTGACAGCCCCGCGTCCAGCGACGACTTTTCGAGCTCGTCTAAATACTGTTGGAAGATGTCCACGGCGATCACGCGGGACTGTAGTTCGCGTGCGAGCACGAGCGTTTGACGGCCAGGCCCGCAACCCAAATCGAGAATTCGGGCTGCAGACGGCAGTTTAGGCAGTTTGCGTAGTGCGGTGCGCGTACTGGCATCGCTTCCCGGACCCTCTCGCGGAATCCCTGAATGTACCTTGAGAAACGCTTCCATGCTCACTCGAACACCCCCTCGGAACAGCGGTCTTCAAACTAGCATGCCCTGCCTGGATACCATTCCAACTACGGTCTACGGCGCACTTCCGACATGTCCCGGTTCTCGGAAGCGATGGGCGGCAGCGGCACATCGCTGGCGAGAACAACGCTTCCGTTGATCTTTCCGACCGTAGCACCGCCAGGCCCTTGATCTGAGCTGGTTTCGATCCCTGCGACGGCCGTGTGAGGGCCTCAGTCAGCGGATTGTTGGTGCGAAGGCGATTTACCAGCATCCGGCGCCGCAAGGTCCACACCGATACTTGCAGGTCGTGGCCCGCCCACAAATGCTCGGCCGCCGGCGTCGGCCCGAAGCGCTCGCGGGGCTCGCCGGAGTAGTGCGCGCACACCAGTCGCAGCACTCGCTTGCGAACTTCCGCCGGCTTGGCCCGGTTCGATATCCGGCCCACGTTGCCGTGCTGGAGTGCTTTCGTCCCTCCGGCGCTGTAGCGCCTCCCGATCCGCTTTCTCTCGCGATCCCTGATAGCCAGCCTGCGCGCCGCTTCGCTGAGCTTCCACTCACCTCGCTTCACGCGGCCCAGCACCCGGCCCCGTCTCCCATTCCTCGTCGTTCCTCCATGTCCTTCCCCATCTCGGCTGCTCCTTCGGAGCCTTAGATTAGGGGTCCTTTCTATCGCCCTCTTTTGGGGACATTATGGAGTGGACCCCTGAGGCGAGGCCAAGAAATAAGGGACGTGTTGCGGTTGAATGAAAAAGCATAGCGTATCCAGCCGCATCGAGGCATGATCGAGTCAGCCGGGGAAGCGGAGGCGGGCTCTGCTGGAGAGCATCCCGCCAAGGAATACCCGGTCGCGGACTCATCGAAACGATGAGTGCGGGGTGCGCGCCCAGCGAGGCCGCATCCCGCCTTCTGCTTCACCATCGGATCGATAGATCTGCTCATGCCTTAAGAAAACTCAGGCGGCCTCAGCCGCCTCTTCCAACAGCCGCCCGTATTCCTCTGGCGGCCGATACCCTAACGAGGAATGCAATCGCTTGCGATTGTATCCCCGCTCAATATAAGCGCCGATCTCGGCCTGCCCCTCGGCCAAACTTTCATATTCGTTGCATGCGACTTCCTCCGTTTTCAAAGTCTTGAAAAAGCTTTCCACATGAGCGTTATCCCGCGGCCGGCCCTTGCGGCTCATCGAGATCCTCGCGCCGGCTTTGCGCAGCTCTTGCACATAAGCCTTCGAAGCGTACTGCCAGCCCTGGTCGGAATGGTGTATCCAACCCGGCGCCGGCCGGCGGCTGCTTAGAGCCTGTTCCAGCGCCGCCATCGGCAACTCAGTTTTCAGGTTCGGACCCACGGCCCAACCCACCACCCGCCGCGAAAACACGTCTAACACCACGGCCACATAGACGAAGCGATTTCTCAATCGCACATAGCGGATAGCGGAGCCCCACAACTGGTTCGGACCCGTGGGCCGCAACTCGCGCGTCAGGTTCTCATAACGCCGCGGCGCGTGCTTCGAATCGGTCGTTCGTGGAGTCGTTCGGCGACGCCGGCGCAATAGATTCTCTTCGCGCATCACCCGCTGCACACGCTTGCGATTGACGGTCAGCTTTTGACGGCGCACCTGATGGGTTGTCCGCCGCGTACCGTAGGCCGGGTGATCCAAGGCGGCGCGGACGATTGCCTGGCGCAGTTGCTGGCCGTGTTCGCTGGCTGGCTTGAGCTTGCGGTAGAGGCTGGCGCGAGGCAGTCCGCTCAACTGGCACAGATCGCGTGCGCTCATTTCGCCTTGCTCCCTGTCGCCGTGCTGCTTGTTGCTGTGGGCACTGTTGTCTTGCTGCCTTGCGGCGCGTACTTGGTCGATGAGGCGCCGGTTCCACTGACGATGCTGGGCCGGCGCAGATCCCCGGCACGCCGCAAGGCTGCGGACAAAAAATCAATCTCCATGGCCTGACGGCCGACTTTGGGTTCCAGCTCGGCCACGCGGGCCTCGGCCTCGCGGCCGGGCTCGACACGGGCGCTGCCGTCGGGGCGGCGTCCTGGGCCGGGAAAGGCTCCCTCGACGCCATAGCGCTCGACTTGGGCCAGCCAGCGGTAGAGCTTTTCGCGTTTCACCTCGAGCTCGCGCGCTAGAGCCGAGCCCGACTCGCCGGCTTCGAGCCGCCTGACGGCCGCCAGCTTGAACTCCTTGCTGAATCGTCTTCGAGACAATTGAACCTCCTTGCCGTTCTCTGGTTCATTGTCCCTTCTTTACTGGTCTCGCTTTTGGGGTCCATTCCAAAAAACACACTGCCAAAAAACAATCGGCCAAAGCTCAAATACGACCGAACCGCGAAAACGCGAAAAAATCCACCGGCCCCCGCACCGAAGAGGGCAAGGCGCGCGTCTCACTCAACGCGCTCAAGCACGGGCTCCTAGCCCAAGACGCCGTATTCCCCGAGGAGGACCCCGCCGAATTCGACCGTCAGCTCCGCGAGCTTGAGCACGACCTGCGGCCCTGCTCCATCTGGCCCGCTACGACGCCCACCTCGGTCGCCGTTACTACCGCGCGATTGCCGAGCTTGGGAGGCTCCGCAAGCTAGAGCGGGTAGCCGAGCAATACCGCGAAAAAAAACTACCAAACAAAGCCAATATCCCGAACCCTATGAAGAATCAGCACGATACAGACCGCCGCCCGGTTCGCAAAGCTGGCAACCCGGCCCCCACTCGCGGCCCCCGCCCCAGCCCCCGATACTGCCGCGGCCCCCAGCCCCGACCCCGCCGATCGTCGACGACCCGCAACTGACGGCCTACAAGAAGCAAAACGAGCCAAATTCCAGCTAACCCTCGCCGAATCAAAAGTATACGGAGGACAGACCACGACCCGCCGCCAGAAGAGCAAACAACGGCCCCAGACCACCTCAAACCGAAGAAGAGAACAACCAACTGGCGAGCCAGCCAACACACCAGACCCCCAAGCGAGACCTGCGCCTCCACCCCCGAGCCCCAATCCGCCCAGCCATCGCCACAAACTCCTCCCCCGGCCACCCTCGAAAAAAAAGACTCCCAAAAACCGAAAAACCGGGCATTCCAGGACATGATCGCCTGAACCGGCCCGCGCGCTGATCCGGATGGCCGCCCTCAGACGATCTGCTCGGCGCCGCCGATGACCGCCTGAATATCCTTGATGCCCACTCCCGGCCCCTCCGGGACGCTCAAGGCCCCGTCGCGGATCTCGATCGGAGCATGGAACCAGTCGCTATAGCGTTCCACGCCCCGCTTATATTCCTGGTACCGGCCGATATCGCTCACGCACGAGGCGAAGTGCAGCATGTAGACGAAGCCGAACCCACCCGAAATATGAGCCGTCGTGGCCATCTTCGCCGCCCCCGCCATGCGGGCCACGCGCAGTGAGCGAATCATTCCGCCGTAGTAGTGCAAATCCGGTTGCACGATGTCCACTCCGCGCTGATGGATCATCCAGCGAAAGCGGCGTTCGCTGTATTCTTGTTCGCCACCGGCCACGGGAATCCTCAGCGCGCCGGCCACCGTCTTGGTGTCTTCCAGGTGGTCGAATGGACAGGGTTCCTCGAAGAACACGGCCTCGATCTCTTCGAGCAAACGCCCGATACGAATCGCCTCGGGCGGATCGTACGAACTATTGGAATCGGCGTGGATGTCGATCTGGTCGTCGAGCGTCTTGCGCGCGAGCGTAATGAGCCCCTCGGTGCGGCCCGGCAGGGCGTCGCGGTTTCGGCTCATCCGGCCCCCGGCCCGAAACTTCACCCCCCGGGCCCCGGTCTCTTCCAGAAGCTCCGCCAGGTATTCGACCTCCTCCTCGGGCGTCGAATCCCGGCGTCCGCTCGCAACATAGAAGGGCGCCTCGCGCCGCACGACGCCGCCCAGCAGTTCGCCCATCGACTTGCCCGCGATCCGGCCCAGCATGTCGAGAATTGCAAACTCCACCCAGGCCTGCGCGCACCAGAAGGCGAGTCCCTGCAATTTGTAGTTGCTGCCGTACCGGTAGAGGCCAAACAATAAATCCGACTCGATCAGGCGGGCATCCTTGCCGAGGAAGAAGGGAACCACCGCTTCCTTGAGGATCGGGTACAAGTACCGTGCCCGCGAATTGGTGACCGACACGCCCTCGGCCCCATCAGCCGAACGCACATGAACGAAGTATTCCCGCCCCTTCTTCAGCAGCCGGATGGAGTCGATCACGACAGGCGAATCGAAATCGCCAATGTCGAGGATCGGTTTCGCCAGCGCCTGGTCGAGCGCTTGCAAGGAGACGCCGGAACCCGCCCGGCCCGCAACGCCCGCGGGTCCGTCCGGGCCGCAACTCCCCAGAGCCAAGGCGGCTCCCGCTCCGGACGAAAGCCCCAAAAATCCCCGACGGTTCAGATACACGATCCCACCCCCAAGCGGCGTCTCCCGCGGTGGCTCTTAGCGAGAACCCGTCGTTAAGGCTCGGGCGTTTCCACTGTCAATTCGCCCGCTGGGGTACTCGTCTCCCCCCCAATCTGCTCGGTTTCGGTAACGATGGAGTCAAACGGATTGCCGCCCGCGGCTGGTGCGGGAGCCGCCGGACTGCTCTGCCCCGGGAGCGTCCCGGCAGGCGCCTGGCCCGTTCCCGTGCGTTCAATCACCGAGTCGCCGCTGCTGCGAATGCGCCCGTGCCAGATGCCCAGCGAGATCGAGGTCATCATGAAGACAATGGCCGCGCCGGCCGTGGCCTTCGTCAGTAAGGTCGTGGCGCCGCGGGGGCCGAATGCCGTCTGCGAACCCATGCCGCCAAACGCGCCCGCCAGATCCGCCGCCTTGCCGCTTTGCAGCAGCACAACAATGATCAGGAACAAGCAGACAACGACGTGAAGAATTGTGAGAGCTATGACCATGAAAATCTTCCTTTGATGTGTCCCGGTGGGATATACATTGTCGTCCGCCCGCTAACTCATGCACTGAACGATCGCCGCCATGGACGCCGCATCCAGGCTGGCGCCGCCCACCAGCGCTCCGTCAATCTCGGGCCTCACCATCAGGTCCGCGATATTCGACGGCTTCACGCTGCCGCCATAGAGAATCCGCAATCCTTCGGCGGTTTCGGCCCCATGCGTCTCGCCGATTCTCTGCCGCAGAATCTCGTGCGCTTCGGCGGCCATCTCCGGCGTCGCCGTGCGGCCCGTGCCGATCGCCCAGACCGGCTCGTAAGCTACGATTATACGGCACGTCGCCGCGGGGGTCAACGAGGCCAAAGCGCCGTCAAGCTGTCGTAACAGCACGTCTTTTGTTTGATTTGCCTCTCGCTGCTGGAGCAACTCACCGACGCAAACGATTGGCCGCAACCCCGCCGCCAGCGCCGCCAGCACCTTGCGGTTGACCGTCTCGCCGGTCTCGCCAAAATACTGCCTGCGTTCGCTATGGCCGATAATCACATCACTGGCCCCTGCGGCCACCAGCATCAAGGCCGATACCTCCCCGGTAAAAGCGCCTTCCTGCTCCCAGTGCAGATTCTGCGCCGCGATGCGTATCTTGCTCCCCGCGGCAACCTCCGCCGCCTTGGCTAGCGCTAGCGAAGTCGGCGCGATCACGATCTCGCAACCCGAGGCATCTTCGACCAGCACCCGAAATTCCCCAAAATACTCCATCGTCTGCGCGATGGTTTTGAACATCTTCCAATTACCGGCCATCACCGGAATACGCTCGCTCACAGGCAAGAAAACTCCTTCATATCTTCGTTGGGGGGGGAGGGGAAAAGAGCGCGGCGGACTCAGCTTCTCATTATGCAGCCTCTAGCGATGCCGCCTCTCCCTACATTGATGTTACTACGCCACGGATGTTCCGACGCCACGGAAATCACTACGCCGCGGATATTACTACGGCACAGAAATGAATATGCCAAAGCGACGCGCGCCGTCACTCTGCCTCGTTCCCAGCCTCGTCCTCGACCGCGTACACCGACAGCATCAGCTCCCCGCCGAGCGACCCCATCGCGGAAAGCGTTTGCGGGCTCAGGGTCACGCTCGTCTCGGGATCGCTCGAAAAACAAGCGCACCAGAAAATGACCGAGACCTTGTCGTGCAACGAGGCGAGAACATCCTTCTTCGCGCGGAACGTTTCGGTCAGCGACCGGATCTGGTTTTCCAGATCGTCTTGCCCCTCCTCGGCGTCATAATTCCACATGTTTTGCGACCACCGCAAGCCCCGTCCGCGCTCGTCGCCCTTCCACTGCGAGGCTCGGATCCACGCCCAGCAGACGCGTCATCTCGTCGGGCGAGATCTCATCCGAGTAAATCCGAAACGAAGCCGAGTAGCGTTTACTCATCTATTCCACCGCTATCCTTCCATTACCTATATCCTCGCCTGCATATCCCCGCCCTCATGTCTTAACCCCGCCGCCCGTTTATCCCGCAGCCATCGCCCGGCTTCGACCCTCCGAAGGCCGGCTCACCGCTCCCCTTCGAGTTCATCAAGCCAGGCCCGCACCTGCTTCACCAGAGGCACGGCTCCCACTTCCTCGGCCAGGCGCAGCGACTTGCGATACATCACCTTGGCCTGGTCCAGATCCCCTCGCGCCCGGTAGACGTTGCCCAGGTTGCCGTAGCAGTGGACCATGCCCCCCCTACGGCCCAATTCCTTCTCAATCTCCAGCGCTTTGCGGTACATCTTGTCGGCCTGGTCCAGCTCCCCCCGCGCCATGCAGACGTTGCCCAGGTTGCCGTAGTTTGCAGCTAGCCCCTCCTTGCGGCCCAATTTCTCGTTGAGCCTGAGCGACTCGCGGTACATCGCCTCGGCCTCTCCCAGATCCCGTCGCATCGCGCAGACGTTGCCCAGGTTGCCGTATTGGTTGGCCATGCCCTCCTTGCTGCCCAACTCTTTCTCGATCTCCAGCGCCTTGCGGTGCATCGTCTCGGCCTGGACCAGATCCCCTCGCGTCCGGTAGACAATGCCCAGGTTGCCATAGTTTGCGGCCATGCCCTTTTTGCGGCCCAACTCCTCGTTGAGCCCAAGCGCCTTGCGGTACATCGCCTCGGCCTGGTCCAGATCCCCTCGCGTCTGGTAGACATTGCCCAGGTTGCCGTAGTCCCTGGCCATGCCCTCCTTGCTGCCCAACTCCTCATTGATCCCCAGCGCCTTGCGGTACATCGCCTCGGCGTCGTTCAGATCTCCTGTCCGGTAGAGCAACCGCCCGAGTTGATTCCAGCCATCGGCATTGCCTGGGTCCAGCTCCACGGCACGGCGGTATGCGCCGAGAGCCTTCCGCGTATCGTGGAGGAATGCCAGAGCGCCGAGGTGGCGGGCTGCCTCTGCGGCCGCCTGATTCGCCGCCGAAGGTTCGGCGGCCTCGCGGTCGAGAACTTCCTGAAAGATCCCCTCGGCCTCGGCGGTCTTGCCCCGCGCCAACTGCGCCAAAGCGGCCTCGATAGCCCCCGGAGCGTCGGACTGCTCCTTCTGTTTCGCAAGCGCGTTGACCGCTTCTTTAAGGGCCTTGATTTCCTCTTGGTCCTGCTGTGCTTGCTGCTCGTATTCGGAAAGCTTGTTGACAGCGGCCTGTTCCCTGTCACGTGATTCCAGGAGCTGATCAACGATCTTGTTGACGTCGAGCGTTACGCCGCCACTCGTGCCCCCTTCTCCTCCGCCGGTCTTACGACTTCGATCTCGCTTCGACCGATGCTCAAACACTTTCCATACGGCGGCCCCGGCAGTCGCAACAACCAAAACAATCACCGTCACCACGCCGCGGTTCTCGGGGTCCAGCAGCCACATCCAAATCCACTCAAACCAATCACCCATAACCATCCAGCCAAGAACTCCGTTCCACAGTGCTCCCATTAAACCAAGAATTCCCACCACGCGCGGCAAAACAACAATAAAAACTTTCACCGCTCGGCCAATCTATAGCGAGATGCCAGCGCCACGCGGGCCAAAAAACCAAAACTCCCCTGTCCGCAAGCACCACAAAGCCAGCCCCCACTCACCTCGCCATTCACCGCCCATTGGAACTCCCACGCCCAACCTCCTGCTACCCTGGGAACTCCACCGAGGTCCTCGGCGCTTGCAACTTCACCAGTGGGTCTGGCTCTTGCTCGCTCAGTCGGTCTGGGCGGGCAGTTACGTGGCCATGAAAACGGCCGGCGCGGAAATGCCCGTTGGCTCGGTCGTGGTCTTCCGCTACGGCATCGCCACGCTGGCGCTGTTGGCGCTTGCCGCCCGCTACGGTCTTCCGCGATTGGGGCGCTCCGATCTGTGGCTGGTCATCGCGCTTGGCGCTTTCAACTTCACGCTCGCGCCCACGCTGCAAGTCTGGAGCCTGCGCTACACCCAGGCGGTCGACGTTTCGATTCTCATCGCGCTTGAGCCAACCATCACCGTCGCGGCTGCCGCCATCGCTCTTCGCGAGCGCGCCAGGCCTTCCACGCTCGCCGCCTTGCTGCTGGGCACGCTCGGCATGGTCATCCTCTCGGGCGCGGGTCTCAGCGCGCCGCTGCCGGGGGCGCCGAACCGCCTGCTGGGCAACGCGGCCTTCGTGCTGTCTCTGGTTTGCGAAGCCTCGGTCACCGTCGCCGGAGGCCATATGGCGCGGCGCTATCCGCCGATGCAGTCGATCCTGCTGATGAAGGCCGCGGGATTCCTGGTGGCGTTGCTGATCTACGGCAACACCGCGGCGTCGACGGATTTCAGCGCCGTTTCGATGGATGCGTGGTGGTCGATTCTCTACCTGGCGCTGCTCTCATCAGCCTTTGCCTACACCGTCTGGTATCACGTAATCCGAACCGTGCCGGTGAATCACGTGGCGCTCAGCCTGTTTGCTCAGCCACTCGCCGGCGCCGCGCTGGGTTACGCGCTGCTGGGCGAACACATCGGCTACGAAACGCTGACCGGGGCCGTTTTGATTTGCGCGAGTCTTGTCTGGTGGCAGGCACGAGACAACCGTTCGAATCGTATCGCGCGAACGTAGCGAACCAGCGAGGATATCTCCAGTCCCTCCCTTACCTGTGTCCTGCCGCCGCGGCCCGTCAAATCTGCGACATGCCGCCGTCGACCACGATTTCGCTGCCCACGATGTAGGACGAATCATCGGAAACGAGGAAGACGACGGTGTTCGCGATCTCCTCGGGCTGCCCGACGCGGCCGAGCGGCACGGATGCAACGATACTGCTACCAAACTCTTGTGCTTGCTGCTCGGTGAGGCCCATTCGGCCAAAGATGGGGGTCTGGATCGGGCCCGGCGAGACCACGTTCACTCGAATGCCCCGGCTCTTCACGAGTTCCGCCGAAAGGGTGCGGGCGAACGACCGCACGGCCGCCTTGGTCGCCGAGTAAACGCTTAGCCCCGCTATCCCAGTAGCGTTTGCAATGGAACTGGTCAGAACGACAGACGCGCCGTCGTTCATATGTGGAAACGCCTTCTGGAGCGTGAAGAAAGCGCCCTTAACGTTCACGTCCACCTGGTGGTCGTAGTTGGCCTCGTCTACTTGGTCGAAAGGCGTCATGGTCCCTCCGCCGGCGTTGACGAAGAGCGCGTCGATTTTGCCGAGTTTCTCAGCCACTGTGGTAAACAATCGCTCCAGGTCGGCGAGGTTCTTGACGTCCCCTTGCACGCCCAGAGCGCCGTCGCCGAGTTCGGCGAGCGCGCTGTCGAGCGTCTCCTGATTGCGGCCGAATATGGCGACTTTCGCTCCTTCGGCGACGAAGGCCTTTGCCGTCGCCAGTCCGATGCCGCTGTTTCCGCCAGTTACAACGGCTACCTTGTCCTTGAGTTTTTCCATGATTTCTCCGCCCTTCAAAGATGGGCTGGCGCTTTTCCAACCCTGGTCTGACAAGCCTTTCGCTTACGACCGTGTTCAGAGCGGAATACGATCCCCATTCTCCGAAAGCCAGTCCTCAAACGTCTGCAATTCCGGGTTGAGAGCTTTGGCGATCTCCGGGTTGCGGACCCCGCAAACTTCCTCTTCGAAATCGCAAAAGAATTGGAACATGTTGCCGAGGTCTTCCGCCCCTGGGAAACCAAAACCGCGATACACCTCGGGCGACACCGCGTTGTAGGCGACCTCCTGACCGAGCGCCTTCGATAGCGCGGCGGCCATCTCGGCGCCAGTCAAGTGTTCAGCGGCGATAGCGACAGTTTTTCCGATATGCTCCCCACCATTCTTGAAGATTCCATACGCGCACTTGCCAATGTCTTCCGCGGCCATCCCGGGAAGCTTCTTGTCGTCCAGCGGCAGCGTGAGCGCCAGCTTCCCGTCCGAACCTTTCTTGGGGCCCATGCCGAAGTGAATGAAGTTGTCCTAGTAGAACGAGGTGAGCAGGAAGGTCACCGGCAATCCCTGATCGGTGAACAAGTGGTTGGCTTCTCCTTTCGAGTCGAAGTGAGGCACCTTATACTTCTCCATCAGCGTGGGCATGCGGTCGTCATCGAGCGGCACCCAGAGCCGGGTGTCTTCGAGCGTCGACCAGATTACGTGCCGCAACCCGGCCTGCTTGGCGGCCTCGGCCATTCCCGCGGCCTGTGCATGTTCTTTCTCGGGCGAAAAGTGCTCCCAGAAAAATGTGACGCAGTAGGCCGCATAAGCACCCTCGAAAGCCCTATTGAGACTCTCCACGTCATCCACGTCAGCCGCAACCACTTCGGCCCCGAGTTCGGCCAGCGCCTTGGCCTTATCCGAGTTCACGTTGCGCGTGAGAGCGCGTACCGAGAAACCACTCTCGGCGTCGTTGAGAATCGCCCGAACCAGGCCTCCACCTTGTGCGCCAGTAGCGCCGATTACAGCAATGGTCCTTGTGTCAGCCATGTCATGAATCTCCTCTGGGGAATGGGATACAAGCCGCCAAGCCCGCGACAGCCGCTGGCTACGGACATCATCTCCAGCTTCCGAAGCCCTGAGCGTAGCGCAGAAGTCCATCGCCGCGCCAGTGCCTGTGAAACAGTGCGCATGAAAACCACCAGCAATCCGATCGTTTCACCCCCAGGCGCCTGAAGCGGATCGCTTTCTGACTCCCCTGCGAAGCCGTGACGGGCTTCAGGCAGCAGTTCCCAAGCGGGCGATACGCCAACAGTTACCGCAAGCCGGCTCGTCGCATCGATCGGATCGCCAATCAGTCATTGTCGCGGTTGCGGAACTCGGTGAACCAGTTGGCACGCCGTGGAGGATGTCGCTTGCCCGCGCTTTCCGTATCAGTCTTGCGTGAACAACGGCTCTGCCACCAGCAGCACAATCAGGCAGATCAGACCGATCATCGTCCAGTAGACGAACGAGGCGGGGGAACTTAGGGTCGAACCAATGAGCGACCAGTTGGCGGCCCAATCGCCATACTGGGATGGCGGCATCCACTCGGCTAGTTTTTGATGAATCAGGGGCCATTGCCAGGCAAGCCATCCCCACACCGTGGCTGCTGCTGCTGCCTTTAGTACGGCCTCCACGGCTGTCAGCGCTTGCCACGCGCGCTCGTCCGCCAGGTGGCGATCGGTTAATTGCGCCTTCAACCAGACCAGGTAAGGATCGGGCAGCGGCCCGCGGTCCTCAGACTCCTTTGCCAGTACTTTCATGCTTCCACTAACAAATAAAACCTCGCGACATACAGGACAAACAGCGGCGTGGGTCTCAAGTGCCTCCTGCCACTCACCCGTCCTCAGAGCCTGGGAGACTTCTGTTTCGCGGGCGCAACTGACCTGATTCACCGTCTCACCTCCGGGCCGAGGCCCTTTTCCTTCAAAAGGTCCGCCAGTTTCCGGCGCGCACGGAACAAAAGCACCCTCACGCTCTTTTCTCGTAATCCGAGCATCGAGGCGATCTCCCGGTGTCCAAAACCCTCGACGTAGGCAAGCCACAGCAGCGCTCTTTGCCGCCGTTTGAGAGTCTGGAAGATTTTCGACAGATCGGGACTCAACTCAAAGTCTCTATGCATCGCCGGTGCCTTACCGAGATGCTCCCTCCAGTTCCAGCGCTGCTCTCGGCTGACGCGACGCCAATGATCTGCGAGCAGACGGCCGGCAATCCGATACAGGTAGGCCTTCTGTTGGGACGTGTCAAGGTCGGCGGGGACTGCCCGCAGAAACCGCAGGAAAGCTTCTTGCAGGATGTCGTCCGCCACGTCGGAAGCGCCAGAAGCGCTTCGGATGTAGGAGCGCAAACCTGGGGCGCTTCTTTCATAGAAAACCTGGAAGGTGGCCTCGTTCATCGCTTCGTCGAAAGAAGGCGCTTCGGCCACATCCGCCGCGGCGTGGACTGCAATCTCCCGGAGCGCTGCGTTGGCGAAAGTCATCGAAGCCCGCCTTGGTGTTGATAAGTACCGACCGCCGGTCCGAGGATATCAAGCAGCGGGAGTCACTCGCACGAAGGCCTCGGACCTGGCGCCCGCGCCTTACTGACCCAGAAGTCCCTCGCCCTCCGGCCCTCGCAACTGGCTAGTCCGGCTCCAGCTCTTGGCGAGGCGCCGCGACACCGCTGCCGCGATCAGGAAGCCAATCCCGAGAGCCACCAGCAGCCCACCGGGGATTACCAAATCCGAATCCTTAAATGTAAGCACGAGACAGCCGATTCCCAGGCTCGCGAGAATGATCCCGGGTGGAAGCAGTGCCAAAGCGCGTTCTTGCGGGTTCACTCGGTCTGTTGCGAGATCCTCCAGCATCTTCTTTCCGCCTTCAGACTCGATGAATTGGGTGAGTTCGGTTCCGGATCCGAACTTATCCAACAGGTGTTTATGTAACTCAGTTCGTGCCTGGATCTTTACCTGTTGTTGGCGCGTAAAGAGCCAAACGAGGTACAAAACCATCGCCCCGACGACTATCGGCATTTCCGTACCCTCCCTGTGGTGCAAGCATAAGGATTCTCGTCGACCCGAACCCAGCCGCAGCTCTTGGACCCGGCCGGGGGACGACGCGAATCGTTCTTCGCTTTGATAACGCCTGAGAGTGCGAAGTGGTTAACAGCAGTTGGTCAAAGCCGTCGACTCTGGCGTCAGGAGTAAAGTAGTAGTCGCTGCCCCGTGTCGAAGTTGCCCGTGCCGAAGACAATCCAGAACGCCCTCGCCGCCATCACCGCCGCGCTAGGCCGCGCCCGCTCCGACACCCAGGGTACTCTGTTCGCGGGCCGGGCAGCCAAGCCCTTGCTTGCGCTCGGTTCAGTCGCGGCCTCGCTCTTGCTGCTCGAAATCGTTACTGCCTATACCGGCCTGCTCGTCCCCAGCGAGTTCGAAGACCGCCACACGATGCTGCATGAGTTCTTCGAGCCCGACCCCGACCTCGGCTTCAAAACGCGCGCTGATCTGAAAAACTTCCTCATACGGTGGCGCGAGACCGGCGTCGAAGGACGCTACACAACCGATGCATTCGGCTTCCGCAACGCCGGAAGGGATTACCGGCAAAGCAGCCTCTTCTTCGTCGGCGATTCCTTCACCTGGGGAGTATGGCTCGCTCGCCAACAAACGTTCCCCGAGATCCTCGAGGACGAACTCAGCGAGCCTGCCATCAATCTCGCCCAGCAGGGTTACTACATCGAGCAATACGAACGCCTGCTCGAGCGGCACGCGCCCGTGCGGTACTTGCCTGTGCGGCGTGTGGCTGCGCGGCGGCCCGCCGTCGTAGCGCTCTGCATCTACGCCAACGACCTGGCGCCTCCGATAAGCTCCGAAGACCTTCGCGACTTCTACTCCCGCTTCGGCTGGGACAAATACCAGTCCTACCCCGCGCGCGAGAAGCGGCTTTCGTTCCGCGTTGGCGAGATGCTTGCGGGCGGGTTCGCGCGCCTGCTCGAATCCGCCGGCCGGGGCGGACACGACGGTCAGGACGCGTCCGCCCCGGAATCCCCGCTCGACACCCGGACAGCGCCGTCGGGTATGCGCTTCTACCGCAAGATGGGAGCCATCCCCGAGTATTTCAGCAACAAATGGAACGAGAACACCGAGACCGTGTTTCGCCGAACGCTCGAGTCCCTCCTAGCCCAAGCGATCACACCGGTCGTCTTCCTGCTGCCGTCGAAGGAATCAGCCTACAAGCAGGAATACCTCAAACTCTTCCCCAGCCGGTATCTGGAAGTCGAAGAGAAGGGATACCGGCGGCTCTGCGAAATCTCCCAATCTCTGGCAGTTGAGTGCGAAGACCTAACCGAAACCTTCCGCCAGGAAGCCGGCTCGGCTTCGGCTTATTTCCCTCTCGATCCTCACTGGAACCAGCGCGGCCACCAGATCGCCGCCCGGGAGATGAAACCGCTTCTGCGCCGGCTGCTGACAACCTCCGGCAAGCTGCCAGCCCCCTGAGCCTAACCTGTTCCTGGCTGTGCCCAACTGGGCCGAACTGGGCCTCTATCCAACCGGCCCACTCCGCCGCCTGCGATAGAATGAATGTCTTCCCGCCGCCCGCGGCGGCCGCCCCTCTGCCGGAGATTCCCCATGCCCGCGTTTGCACTCAAACCGCAGTCCGTCCCGCGGGTCGACACCGCCCACCGGACCATCGCCACCCCCATCCCCGTACCCGAGTCCATTGCTCTGCTCGAACGGCTTCAGCGGGTCGAGCCGCGCGCCATGCAAGGCCAGCCGCCGGTCATCTGGGACCGCGCCGAGGGTGTGAACGTTTACGACCGCTGGGGCAATCGCTGGATCGACTGGTCCTCGGGCGTCCTCATTACCAATGCCGGGCACAACGACCCGCGCATCAACAAGGCGATTCGCGGCCAGCTCGATCATGGACTGCTCACCACCTACTGCTTCCCGAGTGAAATTCGGCTCAAGCTCGTCGAAAAACTCGTTTCCCTGCTGCCCGATCCGCTCAAGAAAGTCTTCCTGCTCACCACCGGCTCGGAGACCGTCGAATGCGCCGTCAAGCTCTGTCGCGCCCGCGGCATCGGGGTCGGCGGCAAGAAGAAGATCACCATCGTCTCGTTCGCCAACGCCTTTCACGGACGCACCATGGGCTCCCAGCAGGCCGGCGGCATTCCCGCGCTCAAGGAGTGGATCGTCAACCTCGACCCCGGTTTTGTGCAAGTGCCCTTCCCCGACGGCTTTCGCAACAAGGACACCTCCTTCGAGGGCTTCGAGCGCAATCTCCGCGACCAGGGCGTGAATTTTGATTCCATCGCCGGCGTCATCTTTGAAACCTACCAGGGAGCCGACGCCGCCTTCGCTCCCACCGAGTTCATTCAGAAACTGCGCCGCTGGTGCGACGACCACCAGGCCCTGATGGTCTGTGACGAGGTCCAGGCCGGCTTCGCGCGCACGGGCACATTCTGGGGATTCGAGCATTACGGCGTCGTGCCCGACCTGGCCTGCTTCGGCAAGGGCACTACCAGTTCGCTGCCGCTCTCGGTCGTTGCCGGACGCGCCGACGTGATGGATCTCTACGGGCCAGGCAGCATGACCTCCACCCATACCGGCAATCCGCTCTGTTGCGCCGCCGCGCTCGCCAACATCGAGACCCTGCTAGAGGAGGACCTGGCCGGCAACGCCCGGCGCATGGGCGAAGTGCTGCACCGCGAACTCCAGCAACTCCGCGCCGACTTCCCCCAGATCGCCGCCGTCATGGGACGCGGCCTGGTGGCGGGCGTCGTCATCGCCGACCCCGCAACGGGCGAGCCCGGCGCCAATCTGGCCTTCCAGATCGTCAAGCGCTCGGTCGAAAAGGGCCTGCTGCTCTTCAGCCCCGTCGGTCCCGGAGGAGGAACCGTCAAAATCTGCCCGCCGCTCATCATCAACGAAGAAGTACTCAACGAATCGCTGGCCGTCTTCCGCGAAGCCGTCACCGAAGCGGTCGCCGAGAATGAGTAGGACAACTGACAAGTGCGGATTTGACATTCAAGTTACAGTACATGTATCTGTCGTAACTGAATCATATTACATATGTTATAGTATATCGAATACATCTATACGATCGCTCCCCCTGTGATTGCCTCACCCCCAGACCCACCGTCAACGACGTGCCCGCCGTGCCTTCCAGCGCCCGCGCCGAACCCTCCATTGCATGCGGGCGCCAAAAGATGTTGTTTTGGAGGACGCATGTTTCTTCACCGTTCGATTTTGGTGGTATAGTTGCGGTGGAGATTGGTCGAGCTAGGATATCACGGTCGCAACAGTTTTGCCGGATGTCGAACCACCCGGCCATCGACGAACGGAGGTCGGCAAGCTTGAGGCGAGCTGTATACGGCGCCGGGGGCGATGGGCGTCGTCCGATGCTTAGCCGCGCATAGAAGGACTCATGGCGAAGACAGCAAAAAAGGGGAAACCCGCGGCGAAGAAGAAAACTTCCGCCCCTCACGACATCGTCCTGAATGTGCTCGGATACCGGGAAGAGGGCGACTGGGTGGCTCTTGCGCTGGAAATGGATCTCAGGGGCTACGGAGCAACGATCGATGAGGCGCTGACAGAGTTGGCTGACCTAGTTGCCACGCAGATGAGCTTCGCAAGGTTCAAGGGCCAGCCAGAAATGATTTCGAAACCGGCAGAACCGGTCTATTGGAGACTTTTTGAGACCGCTGTGCTCGATCATCTGCGTGATCTTACCCTGGATTCTGTCCCAAGCAATCCTGAGTATGAGGCCAGAAGTTTACCCCTGCCGCCAGCGCATGTGATAGCCGAGCTTTCCGATTTCCGCGAGGCGAATGCCTAAGGCATACAAGTTTCGTGAACTCCAGAAACTGTTGCGCGAACACGATCCCAGATTCGAGTTTTGGGCCGTACGGGGCAAAGGGAGTGAGCGCGTGATCTACCACCCTGATGTGGAAGGTCGTGCTGAATCGCATCCGGTCAAGTACCACGGTAGGAATCAAGAAATTCGCCGAGGGGCCCTCTCATCAATCATCAGACGTTTCAAGCTGCCCAAGAGTATGTTCTCATAGTGGGCCCGCTTACGATCACAGTGTCGAAGTCCGTTTCCCTACTTCCCTGTCTTCGGGACGATCCCTTTGACTTTCCGGTAACTTCGCTATAGGTCAGCCGCCGCTCCCCCCGCTGTTCGCCCCAATCCTCGAAAATCCCGGCAAAACTGGACGAACGGCCCCCTTTCAGATCCGCCCTCACCTGTTCGTTCAGGATCGATATTTCCACGAAACCCCATAAGAATCAGCCCGAAACGGACCACCCCATGCTATTCTGAAACGATAATAGTCAAGAACGTTTTGGCGAGCACAAGCAGGGAGTCGGCGCCGGTCCAGGCTGCCGAGAGGTGAAAGCAATGATACGAAACCGAATCATACCGTTGTTAGGATTGCTCTGTCTGTCAGCGACCCATCTGCTTGCGCAGGGTCTCGAAACCAGCACGAAAAAGGGTGCCTGGGAAGAGATCAACTTTGCCTTCGACCGCGCGGTTTTGACCGACGGTTACCCCAGCCTGCTCCGCCTGGCGGATCTGCTCAGCAAGCACGCCGATTTCCGTGTCAAGCTTGCGGGCCACGCCGACCATATGGGCTCGAATGACTACAACGTTCGCCTGGGCCGGCAGCGAGATTGTCCCGAATCTAGTTGAAGGTGGAAGGGCGGCGGTTCTCAAGCCCGGTTCTCTGAGAGAATCGAGCAAACCTTTCACCACAAAGGAGAACCGCCGTGAAGAAACGATATCACATTCTGGATTTCGCGAAGCAACAGCCAGTCAGCCCCAACGACCTCACCCGCCTGCTCAGCCAAAACTCCCAACTCATGCTGCCCTTGGTTGAACTGGTCGAGCAGTGCCGCGGAGCCGTCGACGAGGTTATCGACGTCACCGGCCGCGCCGCCATTCAAGCCGTGCTGGAACTGTCGGCGCAGCAAGTTACCGGTGGAAAACTTTCCCAGCCCGGCAAGAAGCGCCGCGGCGATGTGGTCCGCTGGGGCCGCCAGCCCGGTCGCGTCAAGCTCAGCAACCGCAAACTGCGCGTCAGCAAACCCAGACTGCGCAAACGCTCCGGCGGCGAGGTCAAAGTGCCCGCTTACGAAGCGATGCAGGACGACGAACGCCTCGGCGCGCGCATGCTCGACATTCTGATGAAGGGCGTCTCGACGCGCAACTATGCCGGGGTGATTGGCGCAATGGCCGGCACGGCCGGGGTGTCGAAATCCGCCGTCAGCCGGGAGGCAGTCGAGGCCGCCGAAAAGAGCATCGACGAAGTGCTCACGCGGCGCCTGGATGAGTTGGATCTGCTGGTGATCTACGTGGACGGTTTGATCTTCGCAGATCATGTAGTGCTTGCAGCGGTGGGCGTAGACCGTCAGGGCAACAAACATGTGCTGGGATTGCAGCACGCCGCCACTGAGAGCACAGCCGCCGCCGAAGACTTGCTGAGGGGCATGGTCGAGCGGGGAGTATCGACGGAGAAAAACAGGCTCTTCGTGCTCGATGGATCGAAGGCCCTGCGGGCGGCGGTGCGGCGGGTCTTCGGCAAAGTTCCGGTGCAGCGCTGCCGTGCTCACAAGCTGCGCAATGTCGTCGAGCGGCTGCCTAAGGCCGAGCGCGATCAGGCCAAAGCGGCGATCCGGGCCGCCTGGCGGCTGGGAGCCCAAGATGGACAAGCGCGGCTGGAGAAGCTAGCCCAGTGGTACGAGGGTGACTGGCCCGAGGCGGCGGTGAGTTTGCGCGAAGGCATGGAGGAGTGTTTCACCATCAACCGCCTGGGTGCGCCGCCGTCGCTGCATCGCTGCCTGGCGACGACGAACATCGTCGAGTCTCCTAACGCCGGGGTGCGGCGGAGAACGCGGCGAGTGACCCGCTGGAAGGACGCGGCCATGGTGTGTCGCTGGGCCACGGCTGCATTCCTCGATACCGAGAAAAGCTTCCGCAAGATCATGGGTTACAAGGATCTGTGGATGCTCGACGCCATCCTCAATCCGGCCAAGGCCACAGCAGCAAAGGCTGCCTAGTACAATGCTCTTTTACGCCGCCGCCCTACAAACCCTCAACTACGATTGGGACACTCTCCCGGCAGCGAGCCGAGATGGTTCGCGATTTTTTGGTGAAGTATGGCGCTCGCCAGAGCCAGATCAGCGCCGAATCCTACGGAGAGCAGCAGCCAACCGCCGACAACGGAAAGCGCGAAGGCCGCTGGATGAACCGGCGCGTGCAGGTCACCGTCACCGACGCCCAGGGCAACATCATTAGCGACGGCGGCGTCGGTGACGCCATTGCGTCGCTTGACGACCTGCTCAAGGCGCAAGAAGAATGCTGCAGCAAGATTTTGAAGAAATTAGAAGACCTCGACAAGCTTGATGACATCCTGGCCATGCTCAAGGGATTGAAAAATGAGAACGACAAGCTCAAGGACGAGATCGGCAAGCTCAAGCACGACCACGAAGGACTCCAGCGGAAGGTAGCAGCGGCGCCCGCGCCCGCCACGCGCGAGGACGTGCGCGACATCGTTAAGGAAGCAGCCTACAAGCCCGGCAAGAAGTTCTCCGCCGTCAATCTGAATGTCGGCCCCGACACGCTCGACGGCAATTTGACCGTCACCGGTCAAGGCCGCGCCTTTGTGCCCTTCGCGAAGCATCACGCCATTCAAGCGCAGGGCGAGTTCATGCACAACTTCATGCGCGACGAAGGACAAGTCGATCTCGGCATCGTGAATCGCTTCGGCAATTTCCAGGCCGGCGTGTTTTCGAGCTTCAAGTACGTGAATTTCAGCGAGTACGCCCATGCCGGGGCGCTCGGCCAGGCTTCGGCCACCTTCGACTACATCTTCAATCGCGGCCGCGTCGGTGTGTTCGGCACCCGAGGTTTCATGGACGGCTCGATTCTCGACCGGCGCATCCTGGGCCCGAATCTCCGCGAAGAGACCTATCTCAATATCATCGAGCAGTTCGGCTTCAGCACGGCGCTGGCGGCCTGGAACGATTCCTGGTTCGAAGGGAACCTCGGCGCGCAGTTCCGCGAGTTCGGAAGCAACAAGGCTGGCGGCACGCTGCGCTACATCCATCCGCTCAACAAACGGCTTGCGCTGACCATCGAGGGCGGAGTCAACGAGACCCTGATATCGAGCAACAACCCCGGCCGCTTCGCCGTCGGCTTGCAATTCGGCCACTGGCTGAGCCCCAAGGACTATGGCAAAGACACCGGCCGCCCGATTCCGGTCGACATTCCCCGTATCCGCTACGAGGTGCTGACGCGTCAGATCCGCTCGGGCAACGATGCGCCTGTCGCCGACGCCGGTGTCGACCTGATCGGAATCGAAGCCGGTCTGGTAACACTCGACGGCTCGAACTCCTCTGACGCCGACGATGACCCGATCACCTTCCAGTGGGAGCAGATCGCCGGGCCAACGGTTTCGCTCAGCAGCCCTGCCAGCGCGCAAGCCAGCTTCACCGCCGAAGAAGGCCAGACCTATCACTTCCGTCTGACGGTGCGTGACGACCACAACGGCGTCGGCACCGACCGCGTCACCGTCAGCACGCTGGACCGGCAGATTACCATCACCCGCTTCACCGCCGAGCCGCTCACCGTGCTCGCGGGACAGTCGACGACCATCGTCTGGTCCGTGGAGAACGCCACCGAGGCGCAGATCTCCGGCATCGGCGATGTGGATCCGCGTGGAGGCAGCTCGGTCGTCAGTCTGACCGAGACCACCACATTCACACTGACGGCGCGCAACCCGAAGCGCGAGATCAGCCAGACGATCACCGTCACGGTGCAGCCGCCCGATCAGCCGATCATCGCGAACTTCTTCGCCACCCCGTCGCGGATCTCGGCCGGCGAGGTAGCGACACTGACCTGGGATGTCCGCAACGCCACCGATGTGACGATCTCCGGCGTTGGGGCTGTCTCACCGGGCGGTTCGACCACGGTGACCCCGAGCGGCACCACTACCTACACGCTAACGGCGCGTAACGCGGTGGGCGAGGTTTCGGCCTCCGCGACCGTAACGGTCGTCCAGGGTTCGACGCAAGTCGAAATCCTCAGCTTCACCGCCTCGCCCGGCAAGGTGGCCATACCCGGCGACCCGGTGGTTCTGAGCTGGAGCGTCCGCAACGCGCACAACGTCGTTCTGACCGGAGTGGGCGAGGTTAGCCCGGACGGCGAGGCAACCGTCCATCCGACCGTAACGACGACCTACACTCTGAACGTAACCGGCGTGAACGGCGAGGACGCCACCGCGATCGTCATCGTCGAGATCGAGAACGTCAACCATGCCCCGATCGCCAAGGTCTTCGCGCCCTGGCTGATTAATGGCGACGGTCTGGGAACGATTGGCACGCTGAACGGCAGCGAGTCGAGAGACCCGGATGGCGATCCGATCACTTACTTCTGGCGCAATGTCGGAACCCTCGCGGCGGAGATTCTCGATCAGGGAGCCGCCCGGCCCCGGGTGAAGTTTACCGGAGGCAAGGGGCTCTATGAATTCGAGCTTGAGGTTACGGATGACAAGGGCCTGCGATCGTTCGCCCGCATCGCGGTCCGCATCGCCGACCCGCAGCCGAATCCGATCTAAGCGCTTGTCTTTACCGGGAGGGGGTCTCAAGATCCCCTCCCGGACAACATTGAGTCTTTGTGGTTTGAGCACCCCGCGCCGAGGTTTTGATCTGGCGAAGTTTTGATCCGGCGACTGCCCGGCGGGACATGTCAGGGATCCGCCGGTCGCGTCCGCGAACTGGTGATCGCCCTCCGCCAACCGGCCTTCCGCCAAGCGATGGCGAAGGTTATAATACCGCTACGAATCAAGGAACTAGGAATGCAAGGAACCTGCGATGGATCATGAACTGACTCGGCGTATTTTTCTCGGCGGCGCGGGAACGCTGGGGCTGGCTTCCGCCCGAGGCGCTCACGGGCCCAATGACCGCATCACGGTTGGTATGATCGCCGTCGGCTCGCGAGCCCAGGAATTGCTCGAAGCGATCAAGCAAGTCCCGGGCGCGGAGATCGCCGGCATCTGCGATGCCTATGCCGGACGTCTCCAGCGAGCCCAAGCACGCACCGGGGGGAGGGCCAAGATCTATGCCAGCTACCAGGAAATGCTGGCCGACCCCGGCATCGACGTGGTTACGGTGGCTTCGCCGGATCATTGGCACAAACAGCACGTGGTCGAGTCCCTCGACGCGGGCAAGGACGTCTACTGCGAAAAGCCCTTGACCTACAGCACGGATGAAGGTCACGCCATCGCCGCCGCCGTCAAACGCAGCGGCAAGCTCGTGCAGGTCGGCTCGCAGGGCATCAGCTCGCGCGTTCAACAGAAGGCCAGGGACTGGGTTCGTTCTGGAAAGCTCGGCCAAGTAACCATGATTCGCGCCTCCTACAATCGAAACACCTCGGGCGGCGCCTGGATCTACCCGATCCCGCCCGATGCATCGCCGAAAACCGTGAACTGGCAACAGTTTTTGGGCACATCGAAGAAACACCCGTTTGACTTGGCGCGTTTCTTCCGCTGGCGCTGCTACCACGAATATTCCGGAGGCATAGCGACCGATCTCTTCGTTCATCTCACGACGACGATTCACTACGTCATGGACGCCAGGATGCCGGCCACCGTCATCGGCCGCGGATCACTCTACCGCTGGACCGAAACCCGCAATGTGCCCGACACGCTGAACGCGATCCTCGAGTACCCGGAAGGATTCACCGTCAATCTCGGCTCCACGTTCAACAACCAGCACAACCCGGCCGGCTCGTTCGAGTTTCTCGGCACCGAGGGCACACTGCTGCTCGGGTGGAGAAAGATGGAGTTTATCCCGGAACGCAACTTTGAGAACAACCGCTGGATCACCGAATCCTGGCCCGAGGAGCTGGAACGCCAATACTACGAGCGCCCTGAAGTCAAACAGGAACAGGAAGCGCGCAGAAAGGCCCGCGGCACCGACCGCGCGACCGAGGAGTTCACCGAACCCGGCGCCGATCCCACGGTAAAACACTTCCTTCAGTTCTTCGAGTCTGTTCGAAAGCGCACGCACACGGTCGAGGACGCCACCAAGGGCCATCGGGCGGCTGCTTGCGCTCACCTGATAAACGACTCGGCGCACCGCGATGTCGTCACGCGGTGGAATTTCACCACCGATCGCCAGAGCGTATGACCCATCCCTTCCCCCCGCGGACCGCGGCAAGAATTCCGCTGTTGGGAGTCATGGAGGGAAGTTGTTCTGAACTCACCACGGAGGAACACCATGTCCGATCGCGTCCTAATGGAAGAGATGACCTGGCCCGAGGTCAAGGCGGCCATCGATAGCGGCGCCCAAACCGCTATCATCCCCACTGCCTCGGTCGAACAGCACGGCCCGCACCTGCCGCTGCTGACCGACACGATCATCGGCGGCCGCGTCGCGGAAATGATCGCGCGCAAGCTCGGCAAGACTCTCGTGGCGCCGGTGGTGCGGCCGGGGCTCTCGTCGCACCACATGAAGTTCGCCGGGTCATTCACCACTTGCCCGGAGACCTTCCGTATCGTGATCGAAGAGGCCTGCGTCTCGCTGGCGACGCATGGTATCCAAACCATCATCCTGACTTCGGGGCATGGCGGAAACTTCACCTTTCTCGACGGGATCGGTCCCTATCTGCAAGACTCGCTCCACCGCGCCGGCTGGCCGGTGCGGATTGTGCCGCACGTCAATCTGCTGCGCTATTCGCGAATCCAGCAAAACTTCTTGGGTGAAAACTTCGGCGTGCCTCTCGAAGAAGCCGGCTTTCACGCCGACGTCATTGAAACCGCCTGCATGCTGGTGATTCGCCCCGACCTGGTGGATATGTCCAAGGCGGTGCCGGGATACATCGGCGACAATGCGCCGCTTCTCGACCGCATCTTCGTGGAAGGCATGCACTCGGTCACTGAAAACGGCATCGTGGGTGATCCGCGGCGCGCGACCCGCGAGATGGGCGAAGCCCTGCTGGAACATCTCACGACCGTGCTTTCCGGGGAGCTGCGGACGCGCCTGGGTTGGGTGTAGTTCCCGCCGCGGTTCCGGCGTGGCGGCCTACGACGCCGCTCAGCTTTGAGTAAGCCCTTTCCCTAATTCAACTCGTCTGGCGCCCGCGGTACGATCAGTCCATGAGGCTGGGCCACCTGACGTGCAAACTAGAGCATTTTCAGGAATGACATAGACCACCCACGGGGGGTGCCAGATCGCCCCCAAACCGAGCCGCGCACGTAAGCAAGCGGTCTTGCCACGGAAACTCATCTTCGGATACGGGCTATACCATGACTGAAAATGCTCTAGCCATCGCCGTACTTGCCTGCTCGACGGCCTTTGCTCCCGGCGTTTCGGCCCGCGAGGCGGTTGTCACCGGCGAGGACGTCACTTTGCGAGCCTCCTGCGGCGCGGCGGGGTCGGTCCTGGCCCGTCTGCCGCCGGGACACAAGGTGAAGTTTCGATTCGCCATTTCGGGCGCGACTTCCGAATGCTACTCGGTAACCGCCGAGGTCGGCGGCAAGGTGCTCAAGGGCTATGTCCCCAAGACGGCCGTCAGCGGCCTGCACGAATTCGAACGAACACGGCCCCAGGCTTCCAGCGGCCAGATCGTCAGCCGCGCCATGGCGGCGGCCCGGCTGCCTGCTCCCGCCGCCGCCGGCTCCCCCCGGCGAAACGAGGCGGGACGCACATCCGAGCAGCAACAACTTCTTGCGCAAGCCATTGCCGAAATTCAGGAAGGCAAACTGGCCGAAGCCGAACGTCTCCTGGCGTCGTATCCCGCGCTCGCCCAAGACCAGGCCGCCGCCCTGCTCCGCTCGCAGGCGTTGCTGCGGCTTTCGCGGCCCCGGGACGCGCTCAACGTCGCTGACGCCGCGCTGCGAAATCACGGCCAGGACGCCGGCCTGCTGGCGGCGGCCGGCCTGGCGGCCTACCGGCTCGATGATGTCCGGCGGGCGGAATACCTGCTCAAGCTGTCCCTTTCCATTAAGCACAATTCCACGATCGCGACCGTCCACCAGCGGATACAACGTGAATTCAAAAATGACCTCAGCGACGAACGCCGCCAGGGCGCCCGCTTTCTGCTGCGATACGAAGGCGGCCGCTTGGACGACGACGCCGCCCGTAAACTCACAACAACGCTCGAGCGCGAACTGACCCGTATCGGTCAGCAACTCGGATGCACCAACACGGGCCAGCTCGTGGCGATCATCCAAAGCCGGGCCAATTACCAAGCCACTACCGGAGCCGCCGACTGGAGCGCCGGACAGTACGACGGCAGGATACGCATTGCACTGCGGCCCGGAGGCACAGTCGATTCCACCGTCACCCGCACGATCGCTCACGAGATCGTTCATGCCTGCCTCGCCCGCCTGGGCCGCTGGCCCGCCTGGGTCCACGAAGGGCTGGCTCAGAAACTTTCCGGAGCGAGCATTCAGCCAGCCGCGCGGCGAGCGCTTGAACAACTCGGCAAAGACCGCGCCTTGCCGAAGCTCGAAGCCCTCTCGAACGGCTGGTCGCGATACAGCAGAGGGCAGGCGCTGGTCGCCTACGGTCTTTCGCTCGCCGCCATGGAAGTCTTTTTCGAGCACTACCAGAGCTACGGACTGCGCAACTTGATGCGCGATCCTCAGCAACTTCCGCGCCTCACCGAAGAACTCGACCACTGGCTCGAGCAGCGGTATCAGTAGAATCCTGTTCCCCTCAGCCAGCTCGTTCGATGCCCGCTGAAACTGCGTCTCGCCCCGCCGTTTCGGCGAAATACGGAAACTCGCCCATTGGTCTCTGCTCCATTTCTCCACGCCGCGAAGCAATAGCTTTACAAATATTTATCTTTCTTTAAGCAATGCGAATAGATCCAATCCGTGGCGCATGATATCATCATCGTGAATTGGAGTTTCATTTGGGCGGCAATGGGAAGGAACACACCCGGAACTCCACAGCCTAAACAGTCTGACGCGGGCGCGGGGTTCCTGCATTTGTACCGTTGGTTACGACAGCGCTGCCCGTGTTCGCATATCTGCGCCGGCGGGAGGTAGGTACGTGCCAGAAGCGACCGACGTTGTCAAGGTAGAACGTCTTCTGCAGGAACTTTACGCCAAGAAACAGTGGCTCGACGTCATGATTACCTCCCTGGAACATGCCATGGAGTCGCCAGATTACCAGTTTATTCATGGCCTTGAAACATTCTTTGGCAAGATAAATCCCGGTCTTCCCAAGGTAGATCTTCGTCCGCAACAGCAAGCGCGGCTAGTCCAGCTGGCGAAGAACGTGGCCCGCCGCCGCCAGCGCGGCCCCCAAAAGGACACCGTGGGACGCCCGCCGCCGAAGAATCCTTCCAAAAGCGCAAGGCGAGTCTGATTCGAGGTCGCTTCAAGGGCTCGGCGGGCCGCTCCGGCTCTCTCAACCCTCGCCGCGAAGCAGGAGATTCGTTACCCAAGCGCAAGGGTTTCGACCACTCTCGCTTCCGCTTGCCCGTTTGCATGGGCCGTCATGATGAGCTTGCGCCCAGGCGCGATCCCCACCAGACCGGTGACCGCTACCGCTCCATCGCCGAGGCTGCGTGTGCCTCGTATCGGCTTGCCGTCAAGCGTTGCAAAGCGCACGCCGGCATTGGGAAGCGTGCGGAGCGCGGGCAGACGGCAGTTGATCTCACGTCCCGTGCCGGCGGCCGCCACATCGACATAGCCTCCTCCCCTCGCGGCCCGCGAGGGTGCATCGTTCAGCCTTCGCAGCCGGAGTCCGATTCTTGGCTCGGCGCCCCGCGGGTCGAAATTCATTTCCAGAAAATTCCAATAACCAGGCGTGGTTTGCCGCCGCAGATCCGGCCCTTCATAGTTCTGGTGGAACAAAGCAATGGCCTCGACCTCCCGGCCGTCATAGTCTCTCATCACGGGACCGAAGTCGTGCTTGACCCGCCGTCCTCCGGTCCTCCCGATGGGACCAAACGAACATTCGTAGAGCCGCGCCTGGCGATTGCGAATGATCGAACCGACATGCACGTCGCCATAAACGCTCACCACGCCATCGCGGCAACTCAGCAAATCGATCACGCGGTCACATCCGGCCTTGACCCATCCGGCGTAGTCGGCGGCGACGCGGTTGCGCTATTCGGCTTCCGGCGACGGCCCCCAGATCGTATGTATGCCGTTGAGACCGGTAACGCAGATCAGCGGCGATGTATCGGTCCGCATGGTCTCTTGCAGCCAAGCGAACTGTTCCTCGCCAAGCAGCGCCCGGGTGGGGTCTTTTCGGTCATAGACATGGCCTTTCCCTCCCCAGCCTTCGGTCTCCCAGATGTGCGTGTCTTGCGAAGTCCGCCACAGGCGCGCATCGACAATGAGCAGCGAAAAATCACCGCCAGGCATTTTCCAGCGGCGCCAGCGCTTTGGATTCTCAACGCCCGACGGGCTGTCATCGCCCGAGATCAAGTGCTGCACAATTTGAAAATTTCCCGCATGTAGACGGGGTCCTGCCCTAGCCCCGGCTGCCTGCGAATGGCGAGTTGCTCGGGCCCTTTCACGTCATCCATGCCGTGATCATGATCGCCCGGGTTGAGCACGTTCCAATGACGCATCATCTGCCAGCGCGTCACCGGGCCTGCCAGCGTGGTGGTGATGATCTTGTAAGCATCATCGGTGCTTGGCGGGTAGAGAACCAGTTCCAGATACCAGATGTCGTCCTCCCACACCATGACCTGAAACTCGTAATCCTCCAGATGCTCGTAGGCGTCGGGCAGCGGCTGGTCGTGAATCCAGTTCTCCTGGAACCGCTCGGTTCGCTCCATGCCGGGTTTCCGGCCGTTGATCGCGTGGCAGCTCAACCCGCACAGCCTGTAAGGCGGTTGCAAGCGTGGCAGCCGCCCGGCATAGGTCCGCGCTCCCTTTCGAGGATCGGCGGTAACATCGGCGCCGTCCTTCCAGACCGAATAGTACAGCGTCGTCTTCGACGGATCGGCCGGAAGCACGCAATCGATCACGGCCGTCGCGCGCCGGAAACCGTTCGTCACAATCACGGCCGCGCCCGCCACGGGGGCCGTCCGCCATCCGCCGGCCGGGTCTTCCGTTTCGGCGATGCGAATCTCCCCGCGGCGCCCCTCCTGACGAAACAGCGCGATGAAGCGGCAATGCCACTCACCCCCAACCCGGCGCAGCGAATCACCCAGCGGATAGCAGACCAGCAGTTCGTTGATTTTCGTTTCGCCGCGGCGATTCTCCCCCGGATTCAATTCAACGCGGGTTACCTCGAAATCCAGCTCGCCGCGTCCCGCCAGACCAAAATAGCCTTTTAGGAATTTCTCGCGATCGACATAGCGCACGACAACCTCGGCTTCCCCGCCCTGCGTGATGAGACGGGCCGTCACCCGGGCCCCGGCCGCGCCGTCACCTGAAATTTCGACCTCGATCCGTACCGTCTCTCCGGCCGACGGCGCCGGACCGGCCGTTACCGAATCCGCCCGCACCGGTTTGGCCTCGTCGGTCGTATGATCGAACACACCGAAGGTTCCATCGTCGCGCCAGGCTGCGTACCAGCAGGCATCGCCTTCGGTGCCGTCGCCGTTCCAGCTCTCATACAGCGACCGGCCCCCGACGCAGACGCCCATCAGCGAGTAACCCGCCTCGGGATTTCGCACGGGCAACGACCGGACCACCGCTCGCATGGTGATGCGGTAGTTGCCGCTGAGCTTCCAGTCCCGCCGCCAAATCATGCCATACGGAGGACGGGTCTCGTACTCGGTCTCCATATAGCGATGAAAAGGGAATCCGGTCCGGCGGGCGCGGTCACCGCGTGTGTGAACGCGCCGCCGCAAGGCATGGCCCTCGACCTTCCAATACCCCGGATTGAGCGACTCCCAATCGTCGCCGTGGTAGAAGGAGTCGGGGCGCTGGAAATCGTCCACGACGACCGTCTCTCCCGGCGCCGCGGGAGCCGGACTGCCCAGCGCCAGCGCCGCCGCCGTGGCGGCCGACGCCTTGGTGAAATCTCGCCGGTTGAGCTTCGTTGCTTTCTCGTTGCGCCGTCTCATGACTCCAGAGGTTAGCAGTCTCGAAGATCATCCGCGCCATGAGCGTTGGGGGGGGAGGACTTGATGGGTGCGGCTAGCCCGCATTTCTTACCACCTGGCAACCGAAGCGCGCGAGAAAAGCGGGCTAGAGCATTTTCACTGATGGCATAGCCCGTATCCGAAGATTCAGCCCACGCTGGGCACAGGAGCGCGGATGGAAATCCGCGGTCAGGCCAGCGAGGAATGTCCCGTATGCGGCCTTCGTTTCCCGTGCCACGACGCATCACGTCACGTCGCGCCAGCGCAAGTCGTTGCGGCTGCTTCAATCTTCTGACTGCGGATTTCCATCCGCGGCTCCGCTGCGGCATCTTCGGCTGCGGGCTATGTCATCCGTGAAAATGCTCTAGAAGAGGAGCTTTAGGCCGAACTGGATTTCCCGGCCGTCTCGGGCTGAGAGGACTTTGCCGAAGCCGGGGGTTCCGAAGAAGTTGCTGGGCTGGGCGAAGTTGGGGGTGTTGAGGACGTTGAAAAACTCGGCGCGAAACTGCAGGGTCGTGGTTTCGGAAAGCGCCGTGTCTTTGAGCAGCGAGACATCGACATTGTGCAGCGAGGGGCCGGTGAGGATGTTGCGGCCAGCATTTCCGAACGACCCGAAGGGCGGCAGCGCGAAGGCCGCGGTGTCGAACCAGCGTTGCGGATCGGGATGGGCCAGGACCGGGTTGCCGAGGACATTGGGCCGGTCGCCGGCGCCGAATCCCAAGTTGGCAAAACCCGTATTGCTGTTATCGAACTCGCCGGGGAGGGCGGCGGTAAAGGGCTGGCCGGTTTGCAGCGAGACGATGCTATTGAGCTGCCAGTCGCTGATGAGCGTTGCCAGCAGCCCTCGAACATCGCGGCCGAGCGGGCGTCCGCGGCCCATGGGCAGATCGTAGGCGAAACTGCCGGCGAAGCGCTGGCGGAGGTCGAAGCTCGAGAGCCCGCGTTCGGCGGCGACGTTATTGCTGTCTTGCGGGTAGTTCGCGTCGCCGGCGCTGGGGAAGAACGCCGAAGCGTTGTCGATCGACTTCGACGAGGTGTAAGAAAACAGTCCCGTCAGCCCGCCTCGCAGACGGCATTGCAGGCGGGTCTGGAAGCTGTGATAGATCGAATCAAAAGCGGACTCGATCTGGCTGATGTCGAGGAAAAAGGGGACCGGACGGAGGTTCGGAAACTGTGGCGAGGCGGCCGGTTGATTGATGTCGCGGGCGCCGAGGAGTTTGGTTCCGCGGGCGCCGAAATAGCCGCTTTCGAGAATGAGTCCGTGGCCGAGATCGGTCTCGATGCTCATGCTCCACTGCTGCGAATAGCTGGTGCGCAGCCCGCGATCGTAAGTGAAGGCGCTGGGCGGCAGGGGCGCCCGCAATTCCGAAGGCCAAGGATTTTCAAGCGTGAGGACCGCCTGGGGCGAGGGGAAGAAGAGCTGGAAATTGAAAAACGGCGGGTTGAAGTAGATACCCTGCCCGGGCGCGAGCGCGGAATGGTTGTAGTAGATGCCGTAGCCCGAACGCAGGACGGTTCGCCGGGAGCCGAACGGACTCCAGGCCAGCCCGAAGCGGGGCGCGAAATTGTTCCGATCAGCGTGGTAGCCGGCGCGGGGCACTCCGCTGGCGCCTACGGGAACGATCGAGGCGGTTTGGGGGTCGTAGACCGCGGCCGCGTCGCGGACATCGTAGGCCGGCGCGTTGTACTCGTAGCGCAGCCCCAGGCTCAGCGTGAGGTCTTCGCGGACGTGCCAGTTGTCGTGGACGAACGCGCTGGAGCTGGCGGTTCGCAGCGTCTGCGGATTGTCGGAATGGGCGCCGCCGCTCAAGGTCGGCAGCCCCAGCAGAAGATCCGCCAACGCGTTCTGGGTAAAGGCGAAATTCGTGAAGCTAATCATGCCGCGGGCCTGAACGTCGCGGAAGGCATCTTGCCCGAGCCAGCGCCTTTCCACTCCGAACTGCAGGAGATGATTTCCGCGGGCGTAGCTGAGCGTATCGAGCAACTGATAGCCGCTGGCGGTGCTGTCTTGGGGATTGTTGAATTCATCTCCGAGCGACGAGAAGCCGGTGACGTTGATGAAGCTTAGGCCCAGGTCGCGGTCACGTGTCGCGAAATCGGGCAGGCCGACCTCGCGATTGAGGCTTCG
This sequence comes from Bryobacterales bacterium, assembly GCA_965238045.1. GTDB lineage: Bacteria > Acidobacteriota > Terriglobia > Bryobacterales > UBA6623 > CBDEGU01. Next base: position 1,160,181 of record CBDEGU010000012.1, read on the forward strand.
GCCCGTGTTCTGGTGAAAAGTTGCGCTCGCTGTGCGGTTGAATCCAAAGCGAAATTCGTTGATCCAGCTTGCCCCCAGAGCATGGGTCTCGCCCAGCATGAAGTTCTGGCCGCGCTCGGGGACATCGTTGCCAAAACCTGGGACCGAGGAAAACGACGCGGCGGCGAAGGGTTCGAACAGATCGCGGTCGGCGAAACTGTAGCGGGCGGTGAAGGTTCCCGCCAGGCCGACGGACTGATCGATCTTGACGTCGAAACGGTCGTTGCGGTCGCGCTGGGTTGGGGTTCCGGTGAAGTTCTGTCCGCTGAGGTTGCGATTGGGTAGCGGATAGAGATTCGCGATCGCCCGGCCGATGGGATGCACAAAGGGCAGCCGGGCGTTGGGGAACCGCTGCCCGGTCATGAAGTCGATCGGCGGCGGCAGCAGACTTTGTGAAAAATCACCGGCGCGCTCGGCGGCGGTGGGGACGTTCGTGGTGCGGGTGATGGTGCGGCGCTCGCGCAGGCCCTCGTAGTCGGCGAAAAAGAAGGTGCGGTTGCGCGCGATGGGTCCGCCGATCGCGAACCCGAACTGGTTGCGGCGCAGATTGGGGGCCCCCTGACCGGGATCGGTGAAGAAGTTCCGCGCGTCCAAGACGTCGTTGCGCAGGAACTCGTAGACGCTGCCATGGACCTTGTTGCCTCCGCGCTTGAGGACGATGGCCATCTGTCCGCCGCTCTGGCGGCCGTGACCGGCGCCGCTGCCGCTGGTTTGAATGCGAAATTCCTGAATGGCGTCGACCGAGGGCGTCAGCGAGATGCTGTTGAGCACCGGGTCGATGACATAGACGCCGTCGAGGATGTAGGCATTGGCGTCTTCGCGTCCTCCGTTGGTCTGGAAAGCGGAGCGGCCGCGCTCGGAGCCGGCCGAACCCTGAGCGCTAGGCATCACGCCGGGCGCGAGCAGGACGAGGTCGATGAAGTTGCGGCCGTTGAGCGGCAAGTTGACGATGTAGTTGTTGGGGATGGCCGTGCCCTCGGCGGGCGACTCGGTATCAAGAGCGTAGGCCTCGGCGGTGACGACAACTTCGCCCGAGAGGTCGCCGATCCGCAGCGTGAAATCGATGCGCGCCTGTTCGCCCACGGCCATCACGATCCCGCGCCGGCGGAACTTCGAGAAGCCGGAGGCTTCCACGGCGACTTCGTACCGGCCCGCGGGCAGAGCGGGAGCGGCGTAGAAGCCCCGGGCGTCGGTTCTGGTGGCGCGGGCACGGCTGGTTTCCGGGCTTGTAATGGAGACGCGCGCTCCGGCGACCGCGGCCCCGGAAGGGTCGGTTACCTGTCCGCGAATGGATGAGGTTCCCTGCTGCGCCGTTAAGGGCGCGGCTGCCGAGACCAGAGCAAGAATGCAGACGGGCAGAAATCGGAAGGACATGGTCATTACATGGCCCTGGTGACTGAATTCGTGGCAACGAAATCGCGGGGATTCAGGCACCAGGGCCCATCTTAGACTTGGAGGCCGGCCGCTGTCCAGCACTCCTAAGTACTAGCACCCCATGGTAGCAAGTCGGGCTGCTTGGGAGGGAACCGGCGACGAGACTCTCGGTACCGGCGGAGAAACACCATTAGGCGGATTTGGCGGCCTCGAGAGCCGCTTCGTAACTGGGTTCGTCGGCCACTTCGGGGACGTATTCGGCGTAGACGATCTTGTTTTCCCCGTTGACTACGAATACGGCGCGGGAATGGACACGCCAATCCTGAATCATCACGCCCCAGTTTTCACCGAACGAGCCGTTTTTGTAGTCAGAGAGAGCGGTCACGTTTTCGATGCCGGCCACTCCGCACCAGCGCTTCTGGGCAAAGGGCAGGTCACAGCTCACGGTGAAGATTTTGACGTCGCCGATGCCAGCGGCTTCCTTGTTGAATCGCCGAATCTCCTGGTCGCAAACCGGAGTGTCGAGCGAAGGGACGGCGCAGAAAATGCGGACGCCGCCGCCGGTAGCGGCGAGATTGACCGAGCCAAGATCACCGTCGGTGATTTCGAAGTCGGGAGCCGCGTCGCCGACTTTAAGTTCGGCGCCCAGCAGGGCCAGGGGATTGCCCTTGAATGTCGTTGTTCTTTCGTCTGCCATGTTTCTCCTCTCGTCGGATGCTAGATCTGAATGGACTCCCGGACGCGAGCCGCCAAGAGAAGGCGACCGAACTGCCTTCTCTCGCTCCCGCAAGAGTATCTAGAGGATGACGAGGCCGATAGCCCCGCCACTCGTTCTTGCCGTCTTCAACGGCAACCCCGACCGGAATCGTTCTTCTCACGCTACCAGTCCATGGACTAGGCGTCAATTCGGCGGCCGCGCAAAGGGTTGCGGCGGCACGGGTTGCTGGGAGAGGGTTTGATAGACTGAGACGCTTATGCTGGACCTGCCCCTCCGCGCGCCGATGGATACGACGGAAATGGTGTCTGGGGAAATGGTGTCCGCGGAAGTGGTGTCTGGTACGGCTTGGGACCAGGCCGGCGGCCTGGCGCGCGAGGCGGGGCTGACAGCGGGAGTGGAATGGGTACGCCATCAGCAGCGCTGGATCAACGAGCAGCATGTGGAGATCTGCCGGGTTCCGTCGCCGACGTTCCAGGAACAGCAGCGAGCCAGCCATTTGATCGCGGCCTTTGGTGTCGCCGGGCAAAAGGCGAGACTGGATCCGGCGGGCAATGTGATCGTGCCCATTGCCGGGGGCCGCAAGCTTCCGTATCTCGCAGTCACCGCGCACATGGATACAGTGCTCGCGCCGCGGCGACCGGGCGATATCCGGGTTCGTCCCGACGGCGGGTTCGAGGGGCCGGGGATCACGGACAACGGTCCCGGACTGGCCGCGCTTCTAGCGCTGGCGGGGGTGTTCTCGCTGGGCAGACTGGTCGAAAACCAGCGCAGGAACATCCTGCTGGTGGCCAATGTGGCTGAGGAAGGGGAAGGGAATCTGCTGGGCATGAAGTACCTGTGCGAGGAATCGCCGTTTGCGTCGCGTATCGATGCCTATCTCGTGCTCGACGGAGCCTCGATCGGCCATATCACGGCGCAGGGGCTGGGGAGCCGGCGGTTCGAGATTGGAGTGGAAGGCCGCGGCGGCCATAGCTGGAACGACTACGGAAGGGCAAACCCGGTGCACGCGCTGGGCCGGGCGATTGGGGCGCTGGCCGAGATGGAATTGCCGGCCGAACCGAAAACGACGCTGACCGTCGGAATGGTGGAGGGCGGCGCGGGCGTGAACTCGATCCCTTCGTCGGCGCGGGCGAAGGTCGATATCCGGTCGGGCAGTGAAAGCGCAATCCGGCGGGTGGTGGCCCGGATGGAGGCCGAGGTGCAGCGAGCCATGCGGCGGGAAAACCAGAACGCCCTGGACACTCTCTCGAATCTGCGAATTCGCGAGATCGGCTATCGTCCGGCGGCGGCATACCGCGCGGAAAACCGCATGGCCGCCTGCGTGCGGAGCGTGGATCAGCATCTGGGAATCCGGTCCCGCATGGATTGCGCCTCGACGGACGCGAATATTCCCCTGGCCCTGGGGAAAGCGGCGGCCGCGATTGGAGCCGGCGGCCGGGGCGGCGGCGCGCACTCAGCAGCGGAATGGTACAGCCCGGACGGCCGTGCATTGGGCCTGGAGCGAATCTTGCTCGCCGTGGCGCTGATGATGAGCCAGGACGGCTTCTAGCCGCCCGCGATCTTGAGAGCCGAGGTTCCGCCGGTCGTTTTCTGATCGGAACCGGAGACGCTGCCCGATGCTTTGGATACCTCGCTGCCGGGCGCGATTGCTGTTGGCTCGCCGCCGGCGGGTTTATCCTCCGGCGGCTCCTCTTTGTCACTCACCGCAAGATCCTCCAGCCACGCGGCTCCCTTGACGTTAATCGAAAACTCACCTTTGTCCGTTCTCGAAACGAGTCCCGTTTCTCGCAGGAACCACAGGCTGAATGTCATGGCGCTAAGCTCAGCCCCTTCGACCGCCGCGCCGAGCTCCCCGGCGGTCATTTGCGGGGCCAAGGGGTGAACCAAGCAACGCTGATAGAGCGTTGTGACGATTTTTCGCCGGAGTTTCCACTCCGCAAGGACCCTCGCGCGATCGATCGGCGGCGCCTGTTCGGGTTCCGCGGTGACGGCCGCCGGATCTTCCTCGTCCGGCTCCGCGGGAACGAGGCCCTTTTCCGCCGGTTTCGGTTCGCTGCCCGAAGGAGCGGCTGGGCTTGCTGCTGGCGGCGGCGCTGCTTGCCCCTGCACCTGAGGGGGTGGTTTCAAGCGCGCGGCGTTCTTGCGCTGTTGCTGGTACTGTTTATAGGCTTTGTTGAAATCGGCGCGCGCGACAGGATTCGACAGCGTAATAAACGCCTGCTTGGTCAGCTCGAACAGCCTCGCATCCGCCGTCGCGGAACTCTGCGGCGAATAGCGGCGAAGCAACACGCGAACGGCGGATTCCACCGTCTTCATATTCGCGTCTGGACTGATGTCTAACAGTTCGTAGTAGTCAACAAAAGGTTCGCTTGCCAAGATTCCACTCCCTGTGTCTTTCGCGCGTGAGGACCGGCGCCTCTTATATAGCCTAAACGGCCCGGAGCGATCAGGCAACTGAGTTGATAGATTACCACCTCTAAGGAATTCGGCATACCCATAAAGCATTAAGCGACAACACTTATATAATAAGGCCGTTGGGGGCGAACCTTAGCGTGGCGGGCTCGGCTTGGAACCCGGGCCCGGCCCCTGTGCGGCCCAGCAGCCCGTGGCAGGAGTCGGACTGGCGCGTTGCGAGCGACGCGGGGCCGAAAGTGAGGCATGACGAGGGCAAGGATGTGGTTCCGGCCAACCGAGTCGCAACGAAGCTGCCGGCGCCGCGCCGCTCGCAACCCCTTGGGCGGCCAGGCCTTGCGACCCCAGGTGTTGTCGTTCGTCGCCGATGATGTCCCGCATCATCCTCCCCCTCTCTCCTAGCCCGCAGCCGCAAATCCTGGCCGCGCGTCCAGCCGGACCTCTACCACGGGCTGCTAGACGGCGTTTTACCTTACTGTTCGACCTCAACAAGCCAGTCCGGACGCTTTAGTACCTCTCGCGGACGACTGCCGTCGAGCGGTCCTATGATCCCGTCTCGTTCCATGGCGTCGAGGATTCGGGCCGCCCTGCCATAGCCCAATCGCAGCCGCCGTTGCAGGGTGGATGTCGATGCCTTACCCATCTCCAGGACGATCCGAATCGCGTTTTCATACGCCGGGTCGTCAAAACCCTCATCGTCATTTTCCGGATGGGCCTCACTATCCGGAGGCGGAGCGAGAAACGCCTTTTCGTACTCGGGCGCGCCCTGCTCCTTCCAGGTTTGCACGACGGCCTCGATTTCGTCTTCCGAGACGAGGGGCCCGTGGAGACGGACCATTCTTCCCGAGCCTGGCGGCAGAAACAGCATGTCGCCGCGGCCCAGCAGCGCCTCGGCGCCCATCGAGTCGAGAATGGTTCGGGAATCGACTCTGGTAGCCAGCCGGAAGGAGATGCGGGCCGGAATATTGGCCTTGATGAGTCCGGTAATCACGTCGACGCTGGGCCGCTGGGTGGCAAGGATCAGGTGAATGCCGACGGCCCGGGACATTTGCGCCAGCCGAGTGATCGACTCTTCGATCTGACGCCCTTCGAGCATCATCAGATCCGCCAGCTCGTCGATGACAATCACGATATAGGGAAGTCGCTCGGGTTGGCGGGCCTGTTCGTCCAGATAGTCCGGGTCGGCCGCCAAGAGTTTCGCGATCTTCTCGTTGTACTGATCGAGGTTTCGGACGCTGTACTGCGCCAGAAGTTTCAGGCGGCGCTCCATTTCGATCGTGGCGTTCTTGAGCGCGTTGGACGCCTTCTTCATGTCGGTGATCACCGGAGTGAGAAGGTGCGGAATATCCGCGTAGAGACCCAGCTCGACCGTCTTGGGATCCACGAAGATGAATCGCACCTGGTCCGGGTTGGCCTTGTAGAGGATCGACATGATGATCGTGTTGATGAGTACGCTCTTGCCCGAGCCGGTCGAACCGGCAATGAGCAGATGCGGCATGCTGGCCAGGTTGGTGACCTTGATACGGCCATTGATATCCTTGCCGACGGCCATGGTGACCAGCGACTCCGAGCGGGTGAACTCAGGCGCTTCGATGATCTCGCGAAAAGAGATGACGTCTCGTTTTCTGTTGGGCACCTCGATGCCCACGGTGGACTTACCTGGAATCCGCTCGACCATGATGGATTCGCATTCCAGCGCCAGGCAGAGATCTTCCGAGAGATTGACGATACGGGTGTACTTGATGCCGGGACTGGGTTTGAACTCGAAGGTCGTCACGACCGGGCCGGGATTGATTCGGGTCACAGCCCCGCCGACATGGAACTCTTCAAACTTCGTGCAGATCTGCCGGGCCACCTCCTGCAATTCTGCTTCGTCGTATTCGGATCGCGCCACGCCGGGCCGCAGCAGCAGCGTTGAGGGCAGGCGGTAGGTTCTTGGCCTGCGGGGCAAGACGGAGCTTTCTTCGCTCTCGGCCGCCAAGCCGAACTGCTGCTCCGGCTCACGATCGAGGTCGCCGGAGGATGCATCGGGAAAGGGTGGCTGCTCAGCGGCATCCGAGACGGGATGGCTCTCGTAGGGAATGATCGGGGGAAGTTCCCCGTCCTCTTTGCCGAAAGAGCGCGCCTCCACCCCTGTTTCGGCAGTGCGGGTCTGGGCGCCGCCGGTTTCCGCGGCTGCCCTAGGTCTTCGTTCGACGCTAATCTGTTTCCGCCGGGCTCTCTCTTGCAGTCCTTGGCTGGACCTCTCCCGCCAGGCCGTCCAGCGGCCGCCGAGCGCGCGCAGCGCAGCGGAACCGTTCGCGGCCCAGTGTTGGACCGCTCCCAGCTCGAAGGAGGTGAGCAGATATAGCGACACGATGGCCGATCCGCTGAGCAGGATCAAGGCGCCGGTCTGATTCAGAGCGGAGAGGGCGGCGAGGGAGAGCACTTCGCCGAGCACGCCCCCTGGATGAACGGACCCAGACCACAGCGATCTCATCTGGGCGGAATAGAGGCTCAGCGCCGTGCATGCCGAGGCCAGCAACAGCGCGGCGCCGAGAAGCCGTCCGAACAGCATTCGAATCGGGGAAGACCGCACCCAGTGCCAGCCGGCCAGGGCCAGAAAAAACGGCAGAACGAAAGCCCCGAGTCCGAGCCCCTGCAGCAGCAGGTCGCTGCCGTAAGCGCCCGGAAAGCCGATCAGGTTCGCGGGAACGCCTTCGGCTCCGGCGACGTTCCATGACGGATCGAGAGTCTGGTGGGAAATCAGGCTCAGCGCCAGAGCGATCGCCAACGCGAGCAGGACGAACCCTACCGGCTCGTTAAGCCGGGGTTTACCGGTTGGTTGTAGAATTCTCATTCCGCTCATCCTCGTTTGTTCGAGCCGATGGTCAAGGACCGCCGGTCGCGGGGAAGCGGAAGAATAACGCAAGAGCCAATACTATTATGCCAAAAATCACGCGGTAGTACACGAAGACCCGCATCGTGGCGTGCTGCAGATACTTCAAGAACAGCGCGATCACCGCGTAGCCGGCGACGCCGCTGACGAGGATTCCGACAAGGAACGGCGTTTGCAACTCGGCTGGAATGCCTCCCTGCCCCCAGGCATCGTGAGCGGCCTTGAGGGAAGCACCGGCGATAATGGGCGAGGAAAGCAGGAAGGAGAAGCGCGCGGCGGCCTGGCGCCGCAACCCAAGAAACAGCGCGGCCGCGATCGTGATCCCGGATCTCGATGTTCCAGGGATCAGCGCGATGGCCTGCGCGCAACCGATCGCGAGGGCCTCGGGGAGCTTGAGCCGGTCCAAGCCGCGATCGAATTTGCCCGTGCGGTCGGCGCGCCACAACACGCCGGCGACGGCGATGAGCGCAACGCCGATCACGACCGGGCCGCGCAGTGTCGTTTCGACCGCGTCCTTCCACAACAGCCCGGCCATGCCGGCGGGAAATGTCGCCGCCACGAGAAACCAGAACAGTTTGGGATTTTCGTAGATTTCGTGGTCGGGATCGCCGGGCGGCGGCACCAGTACCCGCTTGCCGGCGGCGAGACACAGCAGCCGGACCCAACTGCGGCCGAAGTAGATCAGCACGGCGCCCAGCGTACCCAGATGCAGGGCAATGTCAAAGAGCAGACCCGGGTCCTTCCAGCCGAACAGCCAGGGCACGAGGATCAGGTGGGCCGTGCTGCTGATGGGAAGAAACTCCGTGACCGCCTGGACGATCGCCAGAACGATCACCTGGTAGAGAGGCATGCAGGATGTCAGTGCGCCACGGCTTCGGCCGAGAGCATATGGGGCAGGTTTCCTTCCGTGTCGAATTCGATGGCGCGCGGTTCGCCGATAATCTCGATCTCCGAATTCTGCTCCAGTTCCGGCAGCAGATTTTCGCTCACCATCAACTCAGCGAGTTCCATGCTGTTGCGAATCCAGGCGATAGAGACTTCCGCGGTATCGAGCTTGCCACAGGTTGGCGCGAGGGTTTCGATGCACTTCTTGTCACTTTCAAAATGCAGCGGCACAAACGACGGAGACAAGCTCGAGGCGGTCAAACTATTGATCCACATCGGTTCGTAGTCGATCTTGCCGAACAGCCGGCCGGAGATCATGTCCGCCAGGCCGATCCCGATAGCGTTTCCGCCGCTCTGCGGGCTGAGATCGCGAACGTAGATCCTGTGAATGGTCGGAACATTGGGCCACACATTCGGCCCGTTGCGGCCGCTGCGGTTGACGACTTTGGTATCCATGCCGGCGCCGCTGAAGTTCTTGCCGATCTCATCGACGATCAGCAGATCGAGTTCCTTGACCGGAATATTCGCCTTCCATGACTTGACGCGCACCAGCAGCTCTTCCTCGCGCCCGGCCATACCCTCGGCGCCAAGGGCGTGGACCTCGCCGGTGTTGTGATGCGCGTCTTCGAGAATGGCCAGCCCGCCAAGCATCTTGCCCGTGGCGAGGATGACTTCGCCGACAGTGCGGATCACTTTTTCCAGCCCCAGCCGCAGGGCGAAGGTATGATAATGCTTCGCGCCAGCCCACTTGCCCAGTCCGATGGCCATCATTTTGTGGATGCCGCTTTCAAGCTTGCCCTCAAAATCTGTGTGCCACTTGACGCGGCTGATCAGCATGACGCCGTCGGCCTCGAGGGCATCGGCCGCCATGACGACTTCGATCCCCTCGGGCGTGGTCCCGATCGGAGTCACCCTGAGGTTGCTTACCACCGGGCAGCCCATCGTCTGCTCGGTGATCTTGTAATGGGCGATCACCTCGGCCTGACCTGGCCCCGATGCCGCGCCGTGACTGCCCATCACGGGGATGATGAACGGATGGCAGTCGCGTGACTTCCAGAAATCGACCACCGCCTTGGCAATGATGGCGAGACCGGTAATGCCCCGGCTGCCGACACCGATCGCGACGCGGCTGCCCGGCTTAACGGCCGAGGTCCAGCCGGCCGATTCCATCTCGGCACGCACCGCCGCGGCAACGTCAGGCAGACTGCGATCGGGGAAATTCTGACGGATGGGAACCAGCCTCTGTAATTGCATGCTGGGCATTATTATAGCCGAGTGGCTTGGGCGGCCCTGTCTGTTTCGCCTGGAATCCATCGGGCGGGATGAGGGGGGGTGCGGTTGGCGTTTTGTCCGGTTTTACCCGCATTTTTGGAAAGTTTTTTGGAGCGGGGGCGGCTGGAATTGGGTCGAGGAATGTGCCAGGACCCGCGCCCGGCGCCTCATTGCGAGAGGCCCTGGGGGCACCGTCAGATCAACGGTGGCCGGCGACAATGGACCGATGGAATCCCTCTATCGACGCCACCGCTTTCCCGTACTGCGCAAGAACTCAATCGTCCCGGCGGGATGGGTCAACCAACAGCAACAGGACATCAACGACTATCTCAAGGAAGAGAACGGCGTGCTTTGGGAGCAACTTCACACGCCTCGCCTCGCCGGGTGGGGAGCCACACAGGTTCAGGTGGGACGATCGATCAGTCCGCGGCGGCGGAAGGGCGTGGGCCGTGGTCGTAGAGACGGTGGTGCAGGGCGAGCACATCGAGTCCGAAATCGCCGTCGAAATCACGCCAGACCGAGTGGCTGTGGTTGCTCAGATTCTGTGTATTGGCATACTCGATGAGGAACGACGGCGCCTGAATCCGATAGTAGTTTCCATGTTCCTCGCGATTTCCGGTGGTCACGCGGCCGATCCCGGCCGGCCGCGGCTTGGGCCGGTCCAGACGTCCCGCCCAGCCGAAAAAGAGTTGCTCACGGGGTGTTTCCCGAGCCGCTCGCATCCGCTGGTCCGCGATCTCTTCCGGCATATTGCTCGCGTATTCCTCGATCAAACGCATCAGCATGCCGAACTGCTTCTCGCTCATCTTCGAGGCGGGCAGACCTTGCGGCGTTCCTTCCAGCTTGGCGCGCGTGTCAGCCATCGTCAGGATGTCATAGGGCGCGATGTCGCCGAAAATCACCTGCTTTCGCCGTTCGCCGTCGAATGAGCCCAACAGAGCAAGAGCGAGATCTTCTTCATCCCCCAGTGCCCTCATGCCCTTGTGGGGACCTTGGGCGACTTCATGAGGATTCGCTCCGAAAAACGTCGGACTCGCGGAGATCAGTTCGCCGTTCTTGATGGTGTAGTGGAGCGAAAGATGATGGCCTTCCACCCTCCATCCCCACGTTCCCGTCAGTGAAGGTTCGCCGAAAATCGTGAAATGGAAACCGTCGGCATTGCGGTGTCCGGTCTGGTCATCTTCGATGACCCGGACGATCTCCTCCAGCGTCATCACATCGACCGCCTTCAAGTAACCGAGTTTGCTCAACCCAATGCTCAGTAAGCCGTGCGCCAGATGCCGCTGTTTCGGATCCATATCCTTGAAGGCCAGACCGTTACGCGGGTAGCCATACTCTTGGGTAAAACCGCCTTCTGGAAAATAGTGCCACGTCGTGCGATGTGCCGCCTCGAACGGGAACACCGTGTAGGGATTCTGAAATTTGTCGAGCGACTCGATGAAGCGCTTCGCCGTCTCGACCATCATGACTTCTGTCTTGGCTTGATGGTAAGCTGCCGCGAGCGCCACCGCGCACAGAAACAGCCCAAAAAATCGACCCCTGCTATGTTTGCTCATCGCGAACCTCACAACGTGGAAAGGCTTCGCCGCAATTATAGCGAAGAACAGAGGCAGCTACACATGATTACCGAGATCGCGGGCAAGGCGCCGGTATAGGGACTCCGCCGGCCGGTGGCCGCGGACCGGCGTTCGCTTGAGGATACCGGCGTGTGCTTTTCTGAAAGGGAGAACCTTCGGACGATCTTCAGGGCAAGACCGCTTTCGAATCGTTAACTTGACAATGCTCTGGCCGACGCCGACGGCCGGGGCGAGTTCTCGCTAGAATGGTCTAGGTTTGAGCTTCGCTCCGGCTGATTCGCGGGCGGGAGCGAGCATCGCACCGGAGTGTCGCACTGTAGTGTCGCACTGGGAGGAGATGTGCTGAAACCCCTGAGTGCTCTGGTCTGCTTCGTTGGTTGGGCTCTCACCCTTGGGGCGCAGGAAGCTGAGGTTCGCAATCCCTACACGAGTCCCGCGGAGGTCGCGTCGGGCGAAAAGCTCTTTCGCGCCCATTGCGCCGTTTGCCATGGCCTTGACGGGTCCGGGCCGAGGGGCGCCGGATCGGATCTGACGAAAGGCGAATTTCGCCACGGCAGCAGCGACGCCGAACTGCGCGAGACGATCTCGGAAGGGATTGACGGCACCGATATGACCGGCATCTTCTTTGACGGAAGGCAGCTCTGGCAGATCGTCGCCTACGTTCGGACTTTGAGTCAGGGCCCGAAGAGCAGTGCTGGCGGAGGGGATCCGGTCCGCGGCAAGGATCTATTCCACAACAAGGGTGGTTGCAGCCAGTGCCATAAAGTGGGAGACGCAGGCGGGCATCTCGCGCCGAATTTGAGTGACATTGGCGCGCGCCGCTCTGCTCAGTTTTTGCGCACGTCGTTACTGCGGCCGAACGCGAGAGTCTTCCCGCGGCACTGGACGCTTCGGGCGGTGACGACAAAGGGCGAGCAAGTTTCAGGGACACGCCTGAACGAGGACAGCCACTCCTTGCAGATCCGTGACAGCGGTGGCCGTCTTGTCACTCTGCTCAAGAGCGAGTTGAGGGAGTATGAGCTGATCAAGACGTCGTCCATGCCCTCCTACGAGGGCAGACTGAGCGCTGGAGAAATCGGGGACTTGGTCGCCTACCTGTCCACGCTAAGACGAGGAGCGCCCCAATGAACGTTATCCGCTGGACTGCTGTGCTGACCCTCGGTGCTCTGGCAGCAGGCGCCCAGGTGACCGAGGAACGAATCCGTAAGGCTGACAGCGAACCAGGGAACTGGCTCACCTACTCGCGCACCTACAAGAGCTGGCACTACAGTCCGCTCGACGAGATCACGACCAGCAACGTGGCTGACCTCGACTTGCAGTGGGTCTTTCAGGCGGCGGAGAAAACCAAGTTCCAGTCGACTCCTCTGGTCGTTGATGGCGTGATGTACGTGACACACTCGCCGAACAACATCGCCGCGATTGACGCCCTGACAGGCCGGGTGTTCTGGACCTATCACCACACGCTTTCGGAACAGATCAGTGTTTGCTGCGGGCGGGTCAATCGCGGTCTGGCGATTCTTGGCGACACGCTCTATCAAGCTACGCTGGATGGCCGGCTGATGGCCCATGACGCCAAGACGGGTGAAGTCGAGTGGGACGTCAAGGTCGTCGACAACCGCGACGGATACACGCTGACGGTTGCGCCGCTCATCGTTAAGGACAAGGTGGTCATCGGCACAGCCGGCGGGGAGTACGGCATTCGAGGGTTTCTGGATGCCTACGACGCCAAGACCGGCAAGCGTGTCTGGCGCTTCTGGACCATCCCCGGACCGGGTGAGCCGGGCCACGACACTTGGGAGGGAGACGCCTGGAAACGCGGCGGCGGTTCGATCTGGGTGACGGGCTCCTACGACCCGGAGCTGAACTTGATGTACTGGGGCATCGGCAATCCGGCACCCGATTGGAACGCCGATGTCCGGCCCGGCGACAACCTCTATACCGACTCGGTGATCGCTGTGGACCCTGACACGGGCAAGCTGAAATGGCACTTCCAGTTCACACCGAACGACCGGTGGGATTGGGACGCCGTGCAAGTCCCGGTGCTGGCCGACCTCGAGCACGAAGGCCGCATGCGCAAGCTGATTCTGTGGGGGAATCGCAATGCCTTCTATTACGTGCTCGACCGTGAGACCGGGGAGTTTCTGCTCGGCAAGCCGTTTGTCTATCAGAACTGGGCGGCTGGGCTGGATGAGAACGGGCGGCCGATCATGCGGCCGGAGAGCAAACCCACCGAGCAAGGGACGAAGGTCTATCCCAGTGTCCAAGGCGGCACGAACTGGTACGCACCGACATTCAGCCCTCGTACCGGGTTGTACTACCTCACGGTGTGGGATCGTTATCCGAGCACGTATTACCAGGGCGAGGCCGTCTATGTGCGCGGCGAGAGATACCCGGGAAGCCTGCCGCAGGGGATCTACCCTGATCCGGTCAAGGATGAGGAGACTGGCTTCGGGGCCGTCCGTGCGCTGGAGCCGCTGACCGGTGAGTTGCGTTGGGAGTTCAGGATGACCGGCGTGAGCGAGAGCGGCCTGCTCTCGACCGCCGGTGACGTGCTGTTCTCCGGCAGCATGGAGGGACACTTCATGGCGCTCGACATCAACAAGGGCGAGTTGCTTTGGAGAAAGTATCTCGGCGGACGCATAGCCAACTCACCGATCACGTATCAGGTGCGCGGTAGGCAGTATGTGTCGGTCGCGTCAGGGAGTGCGCTCTTCACTTTCGCTTTGAAACAGTAGCGGCTCGGTCGTCTTTGCTAGTGGACTGTCCCAGAGTAACCTTCTTAGTGAAAGCGGCGTCTATACAGTATGCCCTTTCAAGCCGAACCAATCGCTTTGGACGAGAAAGAACGGTCTGAGTTGGAAGAGATCGGCGGCTCGCAGTCGCTGCCGGCCGGGTTCGTGCTACGAGCCAAGATCGTGTTGTTGTTGAGCGGCGGCTGGTCGTATGCACGCCTAGCCGACAAACTCGACACCTCGGCGCGTACCGTGGGGAAATGGAAGCGCCGCTTTCTCCAAGCCCGACTCGATGGGCTCGAAACCGAGCGGCCCGGTCAAGCGCCCTCCAAGCTGAGCGTCAAGCTGCGCGCTCGGATACTCAACGCCACGCGCCGCAAACCCCGAGACGGTTCCACCCACTGGTCCTGCCGCAAACTCGCCCGTCAGCTCGCGCTAAGCAAGACGATGATTCATCGCGTTTGGCGGGAAGCCGGCCTGCAACCGCATCGTTTGGAACGCTACATGGCCTCCAACGACCCGGACTTCGAGCGCAAGGCGGCCGACATCATCGGGCTCTATCTCGACCCGCCCCGGCACGCCGCCATATTCTGCGTTGACGAAAAGACCGCCATTGAGGCCCTGGATCGCCGCGACCGTGTGCTGCCGCTCTCGCCCGGCCGGGCGGAACGGCACGGCTTCGAATACAAGCGCAACGGCACACTCTCGCTCTACGCCGCTCTGAACACCAAAACCGGCAAGGTGCAGGGCAAGACCGCTCGGCGACACACCAGCAAGGAGTTCGTGAGCTTTCTCGCCGACATCGTCGCGCCCTACGAGGCCGAGCAGGAGATTCACATCATCCGCGACAATCTCTCCGCGCACAAGACGAAGAAGGTGGCCGAGTTCCTGCGAGCCCATCCCAACGTGCAGTTACACTTCACCCCGACCTATTCGTCGTGGCTGAATCAAGTCGAATTGTGGTTTTCCAAGCTGCAGAGGGATGTGATCACGCGCGGCATCTTCACCTCCACGGCGGACCTGGCCCGCAAGTTACGCCGCTACATCAACGCCTATTCCAAAGACGCCAAGCCCTTCCGCTGGAAATACTCCAACCCCGCGCGCCGCATCCGTCATGGTGTATCTTTCTCTGGGACAGTCCACTAGGGGCCAGGGTCGCTGGGACGAATCTGGCCCGCGTCGATCCGGAACACGCGGTCGCAGCTTCGGGCGAAGCCGAGGTTGTGCGTGGCGATGACGGCGGTGACGCCATGTGCACCGGGGAGCGAAGTGATAAGGTCGATGATCGCCTGGCCGGTTTTCTGATCGAGATTTCCTGTCGGCTCATCGGCCAGCAGCAGTTTCGGCGACGCGACCAGCGCGCGCGCGATGGCGATACGCTGCTGCTCGCCGCCGGAGAGTTCCCCGGCGCCGTGGCTGGCCCGGTGCGCCAGACCCACTTCGGCGATGCAATCTCTCGCCGCTCGCTCGGCCTGTTGCGCCGACTGGCCGGCGATCAGTAGCGGCATCATGATGTTCTCCAGAGCTGTGAACTCGGGCAGCAGGTGGTAATTTTGCCACACGTAACCGATATCGCGATTACGCAGATGATCGAGTTCCGCTTGGGTGCGTGACGAGAGAGACCGGCCGTCGAAATAAATTTCCCCGCCACTGGGCTGGTCGAGCGTGGCGAGCAGGTGCAGCAGCGTCGTCTTGCCGGCCCCGGACTCACCCACCAGCGCCGTGCTCTGGCCTTTGGAGAATTCCAGGTCCACGCCGTCGAGCACGACCAGGTCGCTGTCGCCAGAGCGAAAGACTTTCGTGAGATTCTCGACGCGGATCATCGGTTCACACATGGACTTACTGGGGCATCACCATGGAAAGGGGGCTTCTTCCGCGCGAGAATCTTTCATAGTAAGCCGAGCCGGCGAATTTGATCGACGCCCGCCCGCGGCCCCTCGCCGGCGTTACTCACAGTGTAGTCGGCCTTTTCATACACGCAACGGCGTTTCTCGAAGAGGCTTTCAAAATCGTGGCGATTTCGGGCCAGGGGCCGGTCGTCATTTTCCGACACGCGTTCCCAAAGCTGGGCCAGCGGGACATCGAGCCAAATCGTGAGTCCGGCCGAGGCCAGCGCCTCGCGGTTTCGTTCATCGGCGAAGGCGCCTCCGCCGAGCGCCACGACTCTGGCCCGCCCCCGTCTCGCCTCGCCTGTCTGATCGAGGATGGCTTCTCGTTCCAGGGCCCGAAACGCGCGCTCGCCGTGCTGGGAAAAAATTCGCGGAATGGCCATGCCGGCCGCACGTTCGATCTCCTCGTCAAGGTCCACAAAATCCCAGCCGATCTCCTCGGCGAGGCGGCGGCCCACCTCGGATTTCCCGCATCCCATGAAGCCGGTTAGGTAGATGCCCGGCGCTCGCTTCAGTCTGTCGTGCATGACTCGTGCCCGCCAGCGCCCGGCTTCGCGGGGTGATTCCCGCGCGCCATCAGTCCGAACACAACACTGGGCAGCATACGCGTGAAAGCGATCAGAGCCCAGCCGATACGCGGCGTTACGACGGTGCGCTTGCCCCGGCGGAGACCCTCGAGCGTTGCCCGCGCGCACTGTTCGGGGGTAATCATGAACGGCCTCGGTCCCCCGGTCCCAGGCGATGACTCGGCGCCCAGCGCGTGCCCGGTGAAGGCCGTATCCACATATCCCGGACAAACGCTCAGGACGTGAATGCCCCACCGCCGGAGTTCCATTCGCAGGCCGTCGGAGTAGGCGTTCAGAGCGTATTTCGATGCGCAATACAGCGAAACCCCCGGCAGCGGCACCTTGCCGGCGAGGGAACTGATGTTGACCACCGCGCCACCCTCCGGGATGGAGGGCGAGAGCTGCCGTACCAACTCGACGGGTGCGAAAAAATTCAGAGCAAAGACCCGTTGCGCCAGCTCTGGAGGGCAATCATCAGAGGGGGCGTTTAATGCCGCTCCCGCGTTATTGATGAGAATGTCGAGCGCCGGGAAGAGCCTTCGCGCCTCAGCGCATAGCTTTTCGATGGCGCTCAGCTCGCACAGGTCGGCCGGAATCGCGGTCACGTCCGCGGGCGCGAGTTCGCGGCTCAGCGCTTCGAGCTTATCCTTGGAACGGGCGGTGAGGATCAGCCGCGCGCCTTCAGCCGCCAGCGCGCGGGCAAGCGCCTCGCCGATTCCCGACGACGCACCGGTAATCAGCACGGTCTTATCTCTGAAGGATTTCAGCATCTTTCCTTTCGCCCGGCGCGGTCCGGGCAAGTTCTGATTTCGGCTGCTAGGATATGAAAGTGCGTGGCGCGATCTCTCAAGATACGAATCGGAGCAGCGGATAGCAATGAGTAAGTTCGGGGTGTTGAGCGAGTTTGTCTTGTTCCTTCGCGAGAATAAGAAACTGTGGCTCTTGCCAATCGTTCTGACGCTGGCTCTGCTGGGCGTACTGCTGGTCTATGCGCAGACCTCCGCTCTGGCCCCGTTTATTTACACTCTCTTCTAGCTTTTAGGAGCCCCTGCTGGCCGCATCTTTGAAGATCAAGATGTGCTGCGTGGGGACGAAGTCCATCGACCCGACGAAGCGGAAGCCGACCGGCTCGAGTTCCGAGCGGACTTCGGCCGCCGTCATCTTGCGGACCGGCGGCAGAGGGATGTTGGGGTCTTCCTTGCGGTATTCGATCACGACGACGCGCCCGCCGGGCTTCAAGGAGCGGCGAACTTGCTCCATGATATCCTCGGGCTGCGCCAGTTCATGATAGACATCCACGAGCAGGACCAGATCGACTTGCCCAACCGGCAGGTGGGGATCACCCGGCTCGCCCAGGACTACCTCCACATTGGTGATATTGCGGTCCTGGAGATTCTGACGCAGACGGTCGAGCATGCCCTGCTGGACGTCGACCGCGATGACGCGTCCGCTCTCGCCAACTTGCTCGGCCAATCGCCAAGTGAAGTAGCCGACCCCGGCGCCGAGATCGACTACCGTCGCTCCCTTGGAGATGTTCAGCGCTTCCACGACGCGGCCGGGCTGCTCCTCGGCCTCTCGCTCCGGCCGGGTCAGCCAGTCGGCTTGAGCGACGGGCGTGACGGGCGGGATCTGACGCTTCTTGATCACCTTGCCGATGCGCAGCGGCCGGCGCTCCCGGCCATCGGCGATCCAGCCGTCCCCTCGCGCATCGCCCAGGAATCCCGGCGCGCCTCCACAGCCCGCCAGCAGCGCCGCCAGAACCGCCAGCGCTGATCTGCCGGCATCGCTCGGTCGTGTCATACCCGCGACTGCTAATCGTCGAGCGTCTTGACGGCGAGCAGACCCACGCGCCGCATCAGAGCTTCGAGTTCCTCGCGGTCCCATTCGCTGAGCTCGATCAGGGGCAGCCGTACCCTGCCTCCCGGCAAGCCGGCCAACCTCATTCCCGCCTTGATCATGGAACATTTGTAGCCCGGGTGACGGTTTCGGATTTGATAAAGAGGAACGACGATTTCATCGAGAAGCTGCCGGACGTGCTCGAAATTGCCCTGAGCCGCCAGCTCCGCGATGCCGATCGTAACCTGGGGTATGAAACAGGCCAGCCCGGAGGTGAAGGTGTGCACTCCGTGATTCCAGTAGGTTGGCACGAAGGGCTCAGCCATCCCGTTGACCCAATAGAAACGGTCTCCAAACTTACCCCGCACGTTGAGATAGTGCGACATGTTGCCGTTCTCGTCCTTCACCATGCAAATGTTTTCGCATCCGGCCACTTTCTCAAGCAGCGACAGGCTCAATACGCCGCTCCACTTGGTCTGATACAGAAACACGGGCACTTCGGCGGCCCCGGCCACGCGGCGGTAGTAGTCGGCTAACCCCACTTCATTGAGGTCGGGCGAATAGGGGGCCATGACGATCACGGCGTCCGCGCCGGCCTTGCGGGCCAGCCGGGCTTGCGCCTGCGCGGTATGCAGTGTCTGGCCGACCCCAAAGATGAGCCCTTTTTTGTCGCCTACCATCTCACCGGCGATCGCGGCGAGTTTTTCGTATTCATCAAGTCTGAGCGATTGCATCTCGCCATTGCTGCCACAGAAAGCCAGCGCCGCGAGCTTGGTCTTGAGCATGAACTCGACGTTCGTCCGGAATGCACGAGAGTCAAATTCGTCACGATCAGAGAAGGGCGAAACGGGGAATCCGATCACGCCAGGGAAGCGCTCAAGCAAAGGATTTTCCATACTCTTGGATCTTCTCAAAACCGTGCCGCGCCGTCAATGCCCGGGGCGGCTCGGGGCGCGGCGGATGGCGGAATCGTGGGGCGGAGGGGCTCCCGCCCGAGGGCGGCAAGGGAGGCACGCTCAGGCAAAAGCCGTTCAGAAAAACCGTTTCATGCGGTTCTTGACATTCTTGGCGAGCTTTTCGACCCGCTCGGCCTTGCGGATGCTCCGCAGATCGACGACATGCTCCTGGTTCTTCTCGAGCTCTTGCTCGAGTTCTTGCACCAGCCGGATGATTTCGGCGACATCCTTGACGGACTGCTCGTAATCGGCCTTGAGGATGGCCTGTTCCCGCTGCTGGCGGTTCTCAATGCTGGTCTCGCGCTGCGGCGGCATGGGAAGCAGCAATAGCAGAAGAGCCAGTGACCATGGCGTCATGACGGTTGCCCTCTTGTCTCGATCATGCGAACGGCGTTCGCTTCACAGCGGGGCGGGCGTCCACCGCGAAATCAGGAATCGCGGGCCCCTTTTTCGTATTCACTGAGCAGAGACTTCAGATTCTCAAGCTGCTCGCGAAGTCTCGTCTCCCGCCGCGACAGGCTCACGACATAGAGGATGTGGATGATCCAGGCGGCGCCGAACGCGTACCAAAGCCACTTCAGATTTTCTTCCATGATTTCCCCTTCGCCGGCGGCATCCCTCTGCTCTATAGCGCGTGCACCATCTGGCGCATGCCCTCGACTTCCCTCTGAAGGCGGGCCAGTTTTCGGCGGAGCTGAACGATGAACAGCATCAGCACGACCATCGTCAGAGAGGCAAAGCCCAGCAACATCGCCATTTGCGAGTCGAGTCCTCCGCCGAAGACCACCGGACCCGGATGCTGGGTTCGCCACCAGCGATTCGCGAGGTAGACGATCGGGATGTCGACCATGCCCAGGATCGAGACAACCGCGCAGGCAACCGCGCGCTGCGATGGCTCCCGAATCGACTGCCGCAAGATCAGATAGCCGCCATAGATCACCGCCAGCATGAAGGCCGACGTGCCCCGCGGGTCCCAGGCCCACCAGATGCCCCAAACCGGCTTGGCCCAGAACACGCCCGTGACCAAGTTCACGACGCAGAACACCAGGCCCGTTTCGTTGCAGGCGACCGAGAGGTCGTCATGGCGGGGATCGCGCCCGGTGAGGTGCAAAATCGCGGCTACTCCGCCGATCAGAAACGCCACCCACGAGGCCATGGCCGATGGCACGTGAAAATAGAAGATGCGCTGCACCACGCCCATGGTGCTTTCATTGGGCACCCAGTTAAAGATCAGATAGAGCGTCGTCAGCATCAAGCCCCCGCTGGCGATCGCTGGCAAGAGCGCAAGAGCCTGATGTCGTGAACTGGCGGCTTTGTCCTTCATCGGGGGGGCCTCTTCGCTAATCAGCCTAACAGTGTAGCAACAGCGGATAGAGAGGCTGGCCGGCGCGCGGCACGGAGTGAGAGAGGAGTGCTTTTCTCGCTCCCGGCCGGCTCAGTGATACATCACCGGAGCCGGCACCACCTCGTAACGCTCTTGCAGGAACGCCACAATATCGACGAGCTGACTCACAGTCATGCCCGGCGGCGGGTCCGGCATGCGGGACGCACCATCGGCCACAACCTGCTCTCTCGGAAAGCCGGTGATGCGATGCGACGGATGAATGATCGAGGTGACCAAGTATCCGTCGGTCCGTATCTCATGCACTCGGCCGCCCAGAACCACCGGGACCGGCGGATCCACCGTCGGCGCCGGCAGATTCTCACCAAACACCCTGTGACAGGCAACGCACTTCAAGGCAACGAAGGCTGGCCGGCACGCGGCCGGGGGACCACCGGGGCAAAACCACGGCGAGCGGCCTCGCGCCGATCCGATATCGCTAGAAGGCGTTTTCCATGAGGTTTTCCGTGACGACATAGGCAAACATCGTCATGATCAGCAGCCCCGACGCCACGAGCACGATAGCGGCGCATCGCTCGGGTTCGACCGTGACCGAACCCACGAAGCGACCCTCGCTCAAGCGAAGCTCCAGCCGAGACATCGACAGCAAGCTCAACGTCACCGCAAGAGCCGTGCCTCCGACGAATATCAGGGGAGCGATGCTTCGAAGCAAGCTTGCGTACGCGGCCGGAGCCAAATCAAGTATAACGAACGGCTCGAGGGGAGTCGCGATCCCTAGATGGTATTTCAAAACCGACAGCGTGACAAAGAACAGCGCCGGCAGCATCGCCATTGCGCCCATCAGAGTCATCGCCCAACCCGCCCGTCGAAAGTCCCATTGCATATTCCCGTCTCCTTGTTCCAGACATTCGGCGGTCCATCGCCGGGCAACTGTTTCCGCCGATCCAAACCGCTCGATCGCCCGCCGTTGCGACTCCTCATCGCCAAGGCCTCCGCAACTCAGAGTCTCGGCCGTTTCATAGAGATGGTCCTTCGCTTCGGCGACGATGCGCTCGCTTGACCGCTCCCGGGGAGGCAGCGCCGCTCTCAGTTCGTTCAAGAACAACCAAATTCGATCCGACATCGCTGACTAGGCCGGCTCCAGCGCCGCGCTGAGCGCCTTCGCAAACTCCGTCCATTGCCGCCTGTGAGCGGCCAGGGATCGTCTTCCTGCCCTCGTGAGATGGTAGACACGGCGCCGCCGGCCGGCATGCGTGATCCATCGGTCGGCAAGCAGACCCGACTTCGCCAGCCGATGCAACGCCGGATAGACCGAGCCCTCGGGCAAATCAATCTTTCCGCCACTTCGAAGCCGTAAGGCCTGGATGATGAGATAGCCGTGAGCCGGCTCCGGCTCGACCGCGGCCAAGATCAGATAGTCCAGGTGCCCTTTTAGGATCTGACCATTCATACATAGTTATCCTAGGTATACTTGCCGATCGTTGTCAACCGATGCCGCCGCGCCGCGGGACCGGTAACAGGCGGGTTGGGCCGTCCCGCACCCGGCGGCGAGCGGGCCTGTCGCGTGCTTCGGTCGTCAAGATGGTGAGACATGCGGGCTCACTTGGCTTCAGAACCCAAAGCTCAGTCCCACGGTCCCCCAAATGCCGGGCGAGCGAAAACCACCCTCGAAGTACCCGTTGTCAAGAAGGTTTTCGACCTTGCCGTGGACGCGAAGGTTGCGGCGGTCCGAAAGCGGCACTGTGTAGCTGACCACCAGGTCGGCCTTCACCGGCCCGGCGAAACAAAACGCCCGTGTCCCGGATGGAGTAAACATCGGCCAGGGGTAAGCCGAGGCCGCAAAGAAGTCGAAGGCAGCCTCGAGACGCCGCCCGAGGCGTTGCGTCAGCGTCATCGCAAAGCTGTGGTCCGAGACACCGAAGGCCTTGAAAAAATCTCCCGCCGCCACCTGCGAGATCTTCTCGTCCGAGTTCGTATACGTATAGGAAGCGCTCAGGTCCGTTCCTGGCGCCGGCGATGCCGCGACGCTAAATTCCGCGCCGCGCGCCAGCCCGCTCCCGGTATTACGATACCCGCCGAAGCGCCCAAACGGGTCGGTCGCCGGATCGATGCCCCCGCTGAAATCAAAGATCACGATCTCCTGTAGCCGAGTGTAGAAATAGGTGGCGCTCAAGCGAACGCGATGATCCCCCACCCACTGATCGATGCCCGTATCGAAGGCCACTGTCCGCTCGGGACGCAAGCGCGGATCGCCAAACGGCGAAAACGAGCCGAAGAAGAACGACGAGCCGAAGCGCTGAAACAGCGACGGCGCCTTGTAGGCGTTGCCGCTGTGAGCGCGCAGTTTCGTGCCTGTCTGGGAGAAGTGATAAGAGACCGCCGCGTCCCCGGTGTAGGCCGCCGGAGGAGACGCCAGAGGCACGGCCGCGTAGGGCGAATCGCCGCCCTGAAACTCCGGCCGCGAGAGCCGGAACGCCTGCGCCCGCGCGGAAAGCGAGAGCTGCAATTTCCCCCCGAACCAGCGGCTCTGACCCTGCGTGTAGACGCTGTGACTCCGCTGGCTGATTTTCTGCCGCACGTTCACACGCTGCCGGGCATCGGGATTTTCGTCACTCGAAGGCGAGTCATAGGCTTCCCGCTCGAACTCATACCCCAGCGAGAGCAAGTGCCCGCGGCCAAGCTCCCAGTCTCCGCGCGCCCGCAGCGTGTCGATGCGCGAATCAAACGAACTGGCATTATTGAAGGCCGGCTCGAAACGGCTGCCGGCCGGGCCGTCGCGAAAGCCGCGGTTCGTATCGAGCCCGTGATAGCCGAGCCGCAGCGAACCGCGGGCTCCGAGCTGCTGCGTGAAGCGGAGCAGGCCGGAGAAAAACGACGAGGAGCGGCGGTTGTCCGGGTCGTTTGGGTCGGCCATGAATGTCGCGCGCCCGATGGCAAACGGCTGGCCGGCCTCAAAGAGCCGCTGCTCGCCGGCCGGCAGCGCCTCGGCTTGGACGACGCCCGCCGCCGGCAAGTTCGCCGCGGCCGCGGCCGGCACAAACGAACTGTCGTTCAATTGCAGGAACGAGTCCGACGCCAGCACGCGCACGCTGAGCGAAGTCCGCGGCGTGAAGGCATAGTGAGCGGAACCATGGGCGGTCGAATTGCGGAACGCGTCGCTGCCGTCGACGCCGTCCCGAACATTCAAATGAGCCAGTCCCGAGCTGAAATGCAGCCGGTCATTGAGAACGCCCCCGCTAAAACGGGCCCTCCCGCGCATCATTCCAAGCCCCCCGCCCTCGGCAAGCAAGTCGCCATGAGGGCGGCCACTGCCCTGATCGGTCACGACATTGATCGCGCCGCCGGTCGCGCCTGTTCCATAGATCGACGAACCGGAACCGCGCAGCACCTCGACGCGGTCGGTGCTCACGGCCATCAAATCTCCCAGCATCCCACTCCCCGAGCCATCGGTCGCCGCGCCGTCGCGCAGGCGATAGCCGTCCACCAGAATGGCCGTATCTCCGGAACGCAGTCCACGAATCTGAATCGAGGTGTTTCCGCCCGGGCCCCTCTGTTGCCGCACACGTATTCCGGGCACCCCGCGCAAGGCCTCGGGAATCGAGAACTCTCCGTGCCGCTCCATCTGACTCCGGTGCACCGTGTCGAGCGCTTTCGAGACCTGATCGCTGCTGAGCGGTGTTGTGGTCGAAGTGACGATGACCTCCGTCCTGACTTGCGCCAGCGCGATGTCCACGTCCACTTCCGCATCCGCGTCGGCATGCCCGTCTGCCCGCACGCCGGCATACGCGGCGCGGTCCTGGGCGCTTGCAATGCGAAACGCGATCACCGACCCGGCGGCAAAGTCCGGGGCCACCGCTTCGAGCAGATATTCGCCCGCCAGCAGTCCGTCGATTCGGTAACGTCCCTCGGAGTCGCTCGTCGCCGTCCGGCGCAGACTCCCGTCCCG
This sequence comes from Bryobacterales bacterium, assembly GCA_965238045.1. Taxonomy (GTDB): domain Bacteria; phylum Acidobacteriota; class Terriglobia; order Bryobacterales; family UBA6623; genus CBDEGU01. The sequence continues at coordinate 1,184,603 of CBDEGU010000012.1, forward strand.
AGAATGAACGACCACCTCCGCGCCGGGCGCCGCCGCGCCAGAGGGATCCCTCACCACCCCGCTCACCGCCCCGGCGTTCTGCCCGAAGGCAACCGGCACGACTCCTCCCAGCAGGCAGGCGGCTAGCACACAGACGCCGAAAATACGGGTTGCCAAACCCAGTCCGCCCTTCTGACCAGGTGGCGAGGCGAAGTGCGTGAGAGGCCCGTCAGTACGAGGCACGCGCCGCTTGACGAGCGCAGGCGCAGTTGACCCCGCGGTGAGCACGCCGAGCAAGCGCAAGGAAGCGATGGCGAGTCTACCGCGTGCCGCAGTCGTCAGGTGGTGAGAAATGCGGCCTAGCGCGGATGTCTCTCGCACCCGCCGAAAACTTCTTCTAAACATGAAAAATCCCCTTCTCCGCAAGGAAGACGAGGATCACGGGGACAAGTAAACTCGCAGCCGATCATTCCGTCTCCTCGCGGAAATCATCAATGAACGACTCACAGGCAGGTCTCCTGGCTCGTGGGTCTCGAAGCCCGACTTCGGACTTCCCCGCGGCATCCAGCCTTCCCCGGCCTCACGAGACCGAGTGGCATGTAGGTGCCGCTTCCCACTTACAGTGGCGGGACCGCGCCGGCATTTCACCGGACTTCCCTGTTATGCCCAACTAGGGGCACCTGCAAGTCAGAATGCGCCGCCGCCTCTCACGAGGAAAGCCGGCGACCCCTCAAGCCTATAGCTCGCGCACCACCGGTGTCAATGACACCGCGACCGGGACACCGCGGCTGGGACCCGACCTCCTGCCACGGACGGCTGGCGTGCGCCGTGCCTGAGCGCTCTGCTGGTATGTTCCCGGTGCCTAGAATAGATGTGGTATGCATCGTCTTGCCTTGGACCTTGTTGTCCTGGCCCATTTCGCTTTCATTCTGTTTGTCATCTTCGGAGCCCTCCTCGCCTGGAGGCGCCCCCGCCTGCGATGGCTTCACGTCACCGCGATGGTCTACGGCGTGCTGATCGAGATGTTTGACTGGTATTGCCCGCTGACCATCCTGGAACACAAATTGCGCGGACCTGGCGCCTTCTCCGGCGGAGATGGCTTCCTCACCTCTTTTCTTACGAGATGGATCTATTGGGATGTCCCTCAGTCGCTACTGATCATTGGCTCGATTCTCGTTCTCGCAGGCAACCTTGCCCTCTACCTGTACCGCTCGCCGGGCGGCTCCCTCCACGGCGAATGAGCCTTGGCGCGCTTGCGGGCGCTCATGAATCCGGTCATAATGGGCGCCACATGCCTGCTCCCTTGCACTCGTCTACGAGCACGCACGCGCCGTTGGGCCCATGAACCGGCCATCGCGATCCAAACCGGCTCTGCTCATCGTGGACGACGACAAGCTCGTCTTATCGTCGCTCAAGAGCTTGTTTCTGCTGGAAACAGACTACGAGTTACTGCTCTTCGACGATGCCGCCGAGGCACTGGCCGAGGCCGGGCGCCGGCCGATCGATCTGGCCCTCTCCGACTTTCTCATGCCTGGAATGAATGGCGTGGAATTTCTGGGACGACTCCGCGAAACGCAGCCCGACGCCATTCGCATTCTCCTGACCGGATACGCGGATAAGGAAAACGCGATCCAGGCCATCAACAAGGTCGGACTCTACCACTATCTCGAGAAGCCCTGGGATAACCAAGAGCTGCTGCTGCTGGTGCGCAACGCCCTGCGGGAAAGCAGCCTGCGCCGGCAACTCAGCCAGAAGGTGACGGAACTCGAGAGCGTCGCGCGAGAGCACGGCACTCTTTCCGAACGCCACCGAGTGCTCGAGCGCGAACTCGACATGGCGGCGCGCGTGCACAAGAGCCTGCTTCCAGAAGCGCTGCCGGAGGTGGGCGGATTTCAGTGCGCCGGTTACTGCCAGCCCAGCACGGCTTTGGGCGGTGATTTCTACGACTGGGCGAGAGGCCCGGGCGGGACGATGATCCTGGTCTCGGATGCCAGCGGGCACGGAGTGCAGGCCGCCCTTACGTCCATGCTCGTCAAAGCCGTCTTTCAGGAAGCGGCGCTCTCGGAGGATGATCCGGAAGGCTTGCTCGAGAAAATGAATCCGCGGCTGCACCGTTTTCTGCCCTCGGGAATGTTCGTCTGCGCGGCGCTCGCCCGCATCGGAGACGAGGGCGAGCCGCTACAAGTCACCAACGCCGGTCTGCCCTACCCGTTCCTGCTGCGCCGCGAGGCGGGTCGCACGGACGAACTGCCCCTGAGCGGCATGCCGCTGGGCATGTTTCCGGAAGTCATGCCCGGCGGCTATGACACACGCCGTCTCTCGATGGAGCAAGGCGATGTCTTGCTGGTGTCGTCGGATGGGCTGGGAGAAATTCGCGGCGCCGGCGGCGAGTTTTTCCAAGACGGGCTTCTGCCGCGGGCCTTGGCGGAACTCAATGGGAGCAGCGGCCAGGAACTGATTGACGAGCTCATGCGGCGCGCCCGCGCATTCCACGGCGGCGGCCACTACGCCGACGACGTAACTCTTGTCACCGTCACGAAGACCTGAGTGGCTGCTAGTCTGGATGTTTGTGGGGATTCTGTTCCGATACGTCTTCCGTGAGATCTTCGTCAGTACGGTGATCGGGGCGGCGTTGTTCACATTCGTCTTGTTCCTCAGAGCGATTGGTCCGGTGATGGAGTTACTCATCGGGCCGCATGTCTCGATACAGCAGGTTGCTTACCTGTTCGTTCTCAAGATTCCCGCGACATTGAAATTCACGATCCCGATTGGAATTCTTGTGGGCGTGCTCGTAGGACTGGGTCGTCTTTCCTCCGATGGTGAACTCACGGCCATGCGCGCGGCCGGAATTCCGGGCCGGCGGCTGATCGCGCCCATCAGCTTGTGGGCGCTGCTGGGGGCGGCCGCTTGCGCGTTTGTGACGCTGCATCTGAACCCGCTGGTGCAGCGAGAGTTCCTGAGGGTCTCGGAATCGCTCAAGATCTCTCAGGCGACCGCGCAGATTCAGCCTCGTGTCTTTATTGAAGACTTCCCGAACCTCGTGCTCTATGTGCGCGATATTGTTCCCGGACCGGTCGTCCGCTGGAAGGGCGTGTTTCTGGCCGACATGCGGGCCCCGGAAGTGCGTGGCTCGTTCAGCGGCGTGAACGCGACCGCCAAGGGACCGGCCATCACGCTGGCGAAAGAGGCCATCGCGGTGCCGCGCCCGGCGCAGGACCGTGTCCAACTGAGTCTGCCCTTCGCCAGCCGCTACGAGCAGTCGCACGACCCGACACAATACCATCAGTCGGAATATGGGCGCATCGACCAGGTCCTGGAGATCGCCCGCGGCGGTCCCGCGTCCTCATCGCGGTCACTTGAGCATATGACCAACGAGGAGCTGATTGCCGAGACGCGGACGGGCGAAAAGGCCATGGCGGCGGAGATCGAATGGCAGCAACGGTTCGCGTTTCCGGTCGCCTGCCTGGTCTTTCCGTTGGTGGGCATTCCGCTGGCGGTGAGTTCGCAACGCTCGGGCCGCTCGTCGGGTGTGATTTTCGGCATCCTGCTGGTCTTCGTCTACTACATGGTCTGGCTGGGCGGCGTGGCGCTGGCCAATGCCGCCATCCTGCCGGTTGGGCTCGCCGTGTGGTCGGCGAATCTGGTGTTTGGCGTGGCGGGGTTGGTGATGTTGCTGCAACTGGATTCGCCGAACCGCGGAGATTTTTTGGCGAGCTTCCATCGGGTGTGTGAGCGGCTGAAGAGGCTGCTCAGTGCGAGCTTCAAAACCGGCCGTTCGGGAGCGGCCGGACACGCGCGGGGGGAACCATCGGCGGGCAATGGGGCGGCCAACGGGGCGGGAGGGACAACGGCGCCCATGTTCCCCATCGTGGACCGCTACATTATCGGCCGATTTCTTTTCTACTTCGTGGTATTGCTGATCGCCTTTATCATGATTTGGTGGGTGTTCAGCTTCTTCGAGCTGCTGGGCGACATGCTCGAACACGGCAAGCTGGGACAGTTTATCCCCTACATCTATTACCTGACGCCGTTTCTGATCTATGAGACCGCGCCACTGGGCATCCTCGTCGCCACGCTGATCTGTTTCTTCATCTTGGCAAGGAACCATGAACTGACGGCGTTCAAGGCCTGCGGCGTCAGCTTGTTCCGACTGGCGGCTCCGATTTTGGTGGTATCGCTGCTCGTGAGCCTGGGGCTCTTTGCGCTCGACCATCGATATTTGCCGGAGATGAATCGCAGACAGGACGCCATTCGAAACGAAATCAAGAATCGGCCCGTGCAGACCTATCTGCATCCCGACCGCCAGTGGACGTTTGGCTTGCGGGACCGGATTTTCTTTCACAGCTTCTTTGATTCGGAAACCAATGTCCTCGGCGGTGTGAACGTATACGATCTGGACCCGGAAAGCTTTCAGCTTCGCCGGCACGTCGCCGCCAACCGCGCGACCTGGGACCGAAACGAGCAGGTCTGGGTGTTTGAAGACGGCTGGGTGAGAGAGTTTGACGGCGCCAGGCCGACACTGTTCGAACCATTCGAGCGGCGGGCCTTCCCCGGCATCGAAGAGGGACCAGGCCATTTCTTCAAGGAGGCCAGGCAGTACCGGCAGATGAACTGGCAAGAGTTGCGAGCCTATATTTCCGAACTGACAAGAGCCGGCTTCGACACGGTGAAGTTTCAGGTGCAGTGGCACAAGAAACTGGCGTTTCCGCTGTTTGCGTTCGTGATGGCGATCCTGGCGGTTCCCTTCGCGATGCTGGCCGGACATCGCGGCGCTTTTACCGGCGTGGTTCTCTCGATCACACTGGCCGTGGCCTACTATTCACTCAGTGCGTTCTTCGAGAGTCTGGGCGGACATGGCCAGTTAAGCCCTGCGATCGCCGCTTGGTCGCCGGGCATGATCTTCGCGCTCTCGGGCACGTATCTTTTCACGCGGGTGCGAACTTGAAAGACGATAACTCAGCAACGATGGTGGATCAGATTCGGCAAGCCGCGAGCCGTCTGGCGGAGCACTTCGCGCCCACGCCGGTCGTGGAATCGGAAGCGCTCGGAAAAGCCGCGTCGAGGCGGATCTGGCTCAAGCTGGAGTCACAACAGCCGACCGGGTCGTTTAAGGTACGTCCCGCGATGAACGGTATGCTGGCGCACCTGGAGCAAGCGCGGAGCCAGGGCGTGATTACGTCGTCGTCGGGGAACTTCGCTCAGGGCGCGGCTTACGCGGCGCGACGGCTGGGCATCGACCTGCAGGTTGTGATGATGCGAGGCGCGTCGGCCTTCAAGATGGAGCGGACGCGGGAGTTGGGCGGCACGGTGGTGCTTTGCGAGAACACGTTCGCCGCCCGCTGGGATACGACGCATCGCCTGCGGCGTGAGTCGGGCCGGTTGCTCATTCACCCTTACGATTCGCCCGACACGATCGCCGGGGACGGGACGATTGGCCTCGAGTTGCTCTCGCAGGTCGAGGGTGATTTCTGCGTCGTCGTGCCGGTCAGCGGCGGGGGGCTGATCTCGGGCATTGCGACCGCGCTCAAGCAGGCGCGCCCGCGATGCCGGGTGATCGGCGTTCAGCCGGCGGCGAACGGGTCGATATCGCGATCACTCGAAGAGGGTGAACCGGTCGCGGTGACGCCGGGGCCGACCCTCGCCGACGCGCTGGCGGTCGCCAAGCCAGGCCAGCAGACCTTCCCAATCATTCAAAGCCTGGTGGACGAAATCGTGCTGCTCGGCGAGGACGAGATCGCGCAAGCCGTCAAGCTGCTGACCGAGCAGCAGAAGTTGGTCGTGGAAGGCGGCGGGGCTGTTGCGGTGGCCGCGTTGCTGGCGGGCAAGATCGACAGTGGCGACCAGGACGTGGTCTGCGTGCTCAGTGGCGGGAACATTCTGCCCGCCAAGCTGGCGGAAATTCTCGCCATGCCGCGCCAAGATCGATAATCGCTCTTTCGGAGACGGCCGCCGAAACAAGAAGAGACCCCGCCGGAGCGGGGTCTTTCGACTTAGCGAGGCACGGTAGAGGCACTGGGCTGAGGAAACGCCGCCTCTCTCAGCGGCGTTTGAGAGTTGGACGCTCGTCGTCGTCGTCCGACGGGGAGCCACTGGAATCGTCCGTGGGAATCGTACCACCGGAACTGGTTCGCCTCAGGCGAGGCCGGTTCGGATCTTCTTTCGTTTTGACGTGCCGTGAAATCGCTGTGAGCCGCTCCTTGATGTCGAGAAATTCCGACGTGCTTACGACATACTCGGGCTTATTGGGCAAGAGTTCGTCGATGAGCTTCTGGACCTTTGTGATGCGGGAGCCGTGCGGGGGATGGCTGCTAAAGAGTTTCGACATGGTCCCGGGCTTGCGCTTTTCGTCGGCCTTCATTTTCTCGAAGAAATCGATGAACGAGGTGGGGTCGTAACCGGCCTTGTAGAGATACTGCAGGCCCAGGAAGTCCGCTTCCGCCTCGGCCTTGCGGCCAAAGCGCAAGAAGGTGATAGGGATGGCAAAGCCCGCTGCCTGACGAATGCCAAAACCGGTCCAGCCGCCCATGAAGATGAGCGGAATCGTCGCGAGGTTGAGCACCTGCCCCTTGGTGGCGCGTTTGGTGCCGTGCCGCGCGGCGACGTGGGCGATTTCATGGGCCATGACGCCGGCGAGTTCCGACTCGCTTTCCGCGCGCAGGAAGAGGCCGGAGTTCACGAAGAAAAAACCGCCCGGCAGCGCGAACGCGTTCACTTGACGGCTGTCGATCAGCTTGATCGTGAAGGGCACCTTGGCGTCGGAGTTCCGCACCAGATTCTGCCCCACACGATTGACGTATTCAGAGACAACCGGATCATCGATGATCTTCGAGTAGCGTTCCACGTCTTGGGCCAGCGACTTGCCGAGAGCGATCTCCTTCTCGAGCGAGTAGAAGTTCATTCCCTTGCCGACCTCGCGGTCGCCGATCGCCTCGACGTCTTCTTTCTTGTTCTTGGGCTTGCGCTTCTTGCTCTCTTCGGTCTTGGGCGCCCCGATCAGGCTCAAGGGGAAAACCAGCGCCAGAACCAGTGTCAGAACAATGGATGTTCGCCGCTTCGTCATAACGCGCATCTCCCGCAACATAATCTCAGCGCTCCGCCAGTGTTGTTTCCGGGCGGACCGGCCTCGTCTCTAGTATATCGCGTCCCGCAACCGCGCTACACTCGTTGGACCGGCCAGAGTGTGCGGAACGTGCTTTTTCGTACTCCGGCCGACGAGAGCACCGCGGACAACTGCGATATATGGGCAATCTGAGCGACTATCGGCGGGAATTTCCCGTCACCGAAAATTACACCTATTTCAACCACGCCTCGGTCTCACCGCTGCCCCGGCGGACGGCGGAAGCCATGGAGACGCTCGCCGCCGACGCCATGCATCACGGCGCCCTGCACTATGCCGCCTGGACGCGAACGGTTCAAGATGTGCGCGAAGCGGCGGCGCAGTTGCTAGGCTGCGGCCCGGATGAGATCGCGCTGACGAAAAATACCTCCGAAGGGCTGGCGATCATTGCCAATGGCCTGGACTGGCGGAGCGGCGATGTCGTCGTCGGGATCCGGGATGAATTTCCAGCCAACTATTTTCCCTGGCTGCGGCTTGAAAGCCGGGGTGTAAAACTCCGCTGGCTCGATCTGAAAAACGGAAGAGTGGACCTGAACGACATTGACCAGGCCTGCAAGGGCGCCCGCCTGCTGGCGGTCAGCTTCGTTCAGTACTTGAGCGGCTTTCGTCTGGACTTGGACGCTGTGGGTGAAATCTGCCGACGGCGAGCCGCCCTGCTCGTCGTCGACGGAGTGCAGGGTCTGGGACCGTTTCCGGTGGATGTGAAGCGAAGCCGCGTGCACGCCTTTTCCGCCAGCGCTCACAAATGGCTCCTCGGTCCCGAGGGATGCGGAGTGCTGTTCATCGATCGCGATCTGATGCCCCAGGTAGAGCCGGTCGAGTTCGGCTGGACGAATGTGGTGGACTGGCAAAACTACAGCCATGAACTGCGCTTGCTTAAAGATGCTTCCCGGTATGAATGCGGAACATCTAACACAATTGGTCTCCATGGGTTAAAGCAGTCTTTGAATCTAATACTTGAAGTGGGAGTCGAGCGCATGGCCCGCCATCTTGATGGGCTGGCGGAACGGATGGTCGAGGGGGCCGCGGCCAAGGGCTATCGGCCGATGACGCCGAGGGACACGGCGAGCGGCTCGGGCATTGTGTCTCTAAGAAAGCAGGGGGTATCTTCTAAGGCGGTAGTAGACGCGCTGCTGGAACAGAGAGTGGTGACCTCGCTGCGGTTCGGATGGCTGCGGGCGGCTCCGCATTTCTATGCCACCGAGGAAGAGGTGGACCGCTTTCTAGAGATTTTGCCCTGAAGCCGCGACATTCGTGGTGGCCCGCGGTGGGACGGTCTCGAGAGCGAGCCGCTGAGGGTCAGTGAGCAGTTCCAAGGCTCCATCGAGTGCTTCCTGTGAGATGGTTCCGTACCTCTGTCTCGCCAATGCATACAAGGCTTCGATGGCGTCGCCGAATTCGGTTCCGGTGCTGAATTCCGGCGCTTCGCCGAAAGCGATCACCTTGAGCGAATCGGTCAGACGCTCCGCCCATACACGAGCGAGCCGCTTCTCGTCGGTTTCACCGGCTAGAGTCAGATCGCCTTTCGAGAGCCGAATGATCAGCTGGCGTTCGGTGCCGTCATGGTTCTGCTGAACGATCGCCATGCGGTTGTAGCTCTCGTCGAGTGTGATCACTTTGCCGGGATTCTCCTTGAGTACCTCGACGACCCTCTTGAGTTTCTCGACCGTATCCTTGGCGCGGCTCGCGCCGGCGCCTCCTTCCATGGGATCGTCGACGACGAACAGCGCGATCTTGTTCAGCTTGATGGTGACCGGCACGCCGTCGGTGAGCCCCTGGTTGGTGGGAAGCAGAGTGTAGGTGACATCGGGTTCGGGAAGATTGGTCATGTCCCCTCTTTCGAGGTACATGACGAGCCCCACGATTCCCAGCACGAGCAGAGTCGCGGCGATAGTGATCGGCTGCTTGAGAACCGACTTGAGGGTGGGTTTCTTCACTCGTTTATCGAAAGTGAAGTTGTCTGTTTCGGCTGGGGTCCGCCCGGGGGTCTCGGCTTGGCTCATGGATAGTTCAAGCTCCTTTGCGGGCGCGAACCGCTGGAATCGGCGCATCACCCGCGCACTGGTCCGGATCTGGCGGCGGGCACGGATCTGGCAGGCGGCGCTGGTCGTACCCGCGCTTGGGCCACCGCTAGTTGATAAGACGTGGCGTGAAGCGGAAAGGGTTCACCTTTTTAATTGTATCCAAGCCGTGGGAGTCATTCTTGCCCGGGCAGTGAGGTCTTAGCGTGGCGATGGGGCTAGTTAGGGTTATGCTTCCGACTGCTTGCGAACCGGTCCGTTCTCTTCCTCGTATTGCCTCAGGAGTCGATCCAGGAGATCCCGAAGAGCTTTAGTGTGCTCCCAGTTCATTGTTACGGCGGCGCGGTCTTCGATGTACGGATCATCCATGCCCGTTACGATCTGCCCGAAAATCAACCGTAGGTCATGGAAGCCGGCCCCACCATTTACGTTGTTGGAATACGTATCGACGAACGAAGGGGAGCGTACACGCTTCAGGTCACTGATTTTCACGGTAGCTTTTCGAAGATTACCTTTTTTAGGCGGCATAACTTTTCCCCATGTCGTCTGTCGGCGAGAAATCCGGCAACAAAAGTGAATCGAAGTCCTTCTCGACCGAGCCGACCTGCCTGATCCCTGTCAGGTGCGGATTCGTACCGTTGTTCTCTACAGGGTCGATAACCTGGAGGATGACGCCGCTTCCCGCGTGGCTTTGAATCTGCACGAATCGGTCCTCGCTATTTGCCTCCTCTTGCTCGAAGCTCCGGATATTCCACGTCTCTTCGGGTAATTCGGAGTACCATCTAGCGAGTTCACTAAACGGTACGAACCGACCGATGAACGCAACGTCGAATCCAGCGGCAATCCGAATGATGGTGTTGAGTGTGAGGTTGCCGTAGTTGGGGTCCACTGCCCGCGATACGGCACCCTGGGATAGGTTGGCGTCCAGTGCCAGTTTTTGCTGAGACAGATCCCTTGCCTTCATCAAAGCTCGCGCCTGATGGGGAATCGACCGCTTAACGTGAGCCGCGACGAACTCTTCGCGGTACTTCTTGCTCTTTCGGAGCTTCCGCCAAAGATTTCTAAACGTGTTCATAGATCCTTCCCTTTCCCTCTTCAAACTGAGCTTTATAGTTCAAGGCAAGGCCGAAAGCGTCATGCGGGATGTTGGTTCTGCCGACCTTCTCGCAGCCCAATAAGAGGATGAAATCTCGCTTTTCTGGGCGCCAGATCCCGGCTGGCCTGAACCTTCGCTCGAACGGTTTCCTCGTCTCAGGATTGATGACGGGGATCTTGAATCTGATCTCCGCAAGCCCTTGATGTCGCTTGGTTAGCTTCTTGAACTCTCGCATGCCTGGGTCTGTCCAGTCGTCAACCGCTCTCAGGATGAGCAGGGTCTGATCAAAAGCTGCTTGTAGGGCTACATCTTGCTGGTCGTACCACTCCTGGATGAGGTTGTGTCCGTCGTCCGTACAGTAGTCCATGAACGTCCACGGGTTCATTATATACCAGAACCGTAATTTATGCAATATTGTATATCAAGCTTGACTTGTTCCTATGCAATATTGCATACTATAGATGCGATGTTGAAAGCAAAAGGCCAGCGGTCTCACCATCCGCTGGCCTTTTGCGCGGGGAGTTGGCAGAGTGGTCGAATGCGTCCGCTTTATAAGCGGGTGACGGCTAGGTCGTTCGCGAGTTCGAATCCTGCACTCCCCGCCACTCTCAACAGCCCCACGGGTAGCGCTAACTACCCGCAGGGCACATCCTCGGGCCGAAGCCAAAGGATAGGGTTGTTTGGACCCACTGTCATTTTGGCTCAGACGGCCCGGAAAGGCAAGGGCGTGAATCACGTGTCTCTCATACCAGGGACCGCTTCGAGCTACACTGGGAACACTGGCATGACGGCGGAAGAAAACCTCAAGAGGCTCGGCATCATCCTGCCGGAACCACCAGCGGCGGTAGGGAAGTACGTCCCCTGGATTCGTACGGGTTCGCTCGTCATGACGTCCGGCCAACTTCCTTGGGAACGGTCGGTGATGAAGTACCAGGGCCGGCTGGGCCGCGACCTCACAACCGAAGAGGGCTACGCCGCGGCGCGGCTCGCTGCCATCAACGCCATCGCGCAGCTCAAGGACGCCACCGAGGATCTCGAAAAGATAGTGACTCTGCTTCGCCTCGAGGGTAACGTGCTCTGTGAGGAGGGGTTCACCGAGCACCCGCGGGTCCTCGATGGAGCTTCGGACCTGCTGGCCGAGGTGTTCGAGGAACGCGGCAAGCACACCCGCACCGCGCTCGGCATTCGCGACATGCCCCTGAACGCCGCCGTCCAGATTAGCCTGTTTGCTGAAGTTAGAGTGACGGCCCCCCAGAATATCCGCTGAGCATGACTGGGGTGTCCGAGGCAGTCGAAAGGTTAGCGAAAGAGACTGTAGATCGGATATTTGCGTTGAGAAACTGATCTCCGCATGACCACGCTAAGACCCCGCTAGCGGTCGTCGCCGGCCCCGGACGATGCCGTGAAGATGTCTTTAGGCAGCATCGCATGGATGCCTTTCTTGCCGTCGACGAGCTGGGTGATCTCGAGGTCCACGGCCACGCTTGACAGCATATAGGCGTCTTCGCGAGAGAGGTTTTTCTCGCTCACCAAGAAACCGATCATCTCCCGCAGCGCGATCTTGATGGCTTGGCCCGGATCTTCATGAAAGCCCATGCTGATGTAGTGAGACGGCGTTTCGGCGCGTGGCCAGCGCAGTTCTAGGTCCTTTCTTACGATCAGCCGAAAGCGTCCCGTGAGGGCGGTCTCGAGAGCCGTCAAGTCGGCCTCGCCGTTGCCTTGGGCGGCATGGCCATCGCCGACCGAGAAGAGCGCGCCGGCGGTGTGTATGGGAATGAACAAGATCGTGCCGGCGACAAGCTCTTTGTTGTCGAGATTGCCGGCGTGAATCCAGGGCGGCGCGCTGTTGATGCGGCCCAGTTCTCTCGGCGGCGCGACACCCATGCTTCCGAAAAACGGGTGCAGGGGAATTTCAATATTTTCGGAGAACTTGGCAATCATTCTCTCCCCGTCCAATCGAAACATCCGGACCCGCACGAAAGGGAAATCCTCTGGCAGCACGCCCATGCCGGGAAGGAAGAGATTCAAGGCATAGGGCAGCGCGAGCTCGATCTTCTCGATCCGTACCTCGAGAACGTCGCCCGGCTCGGCCCCTTCGACGTAGACAGGACCGGTGAGAACGTGCGGGCCAGGCCCGCGATCGGTGATCTGGGTGTGGATCTGGCGAAGGGACGGTTTGATTTCGCTGCCGGGCACGCCGGCCTGTTCGAGCATCTCGGGCGCGGCGATCATGGCCGAAGTGATTTCCACAACCTCGCCCGAGCGGATGCGAAGGACCGGCTTTGTGGCCGCGTCGTAGTATCCGATGACGACCGTTTCGGGCGTCGAGGTTAAACGGTGGACGCGAGAACTTTGCCCCGCGGCGTGAGAGGCCGAGAGCAGCGCGAGAATGAGCGGCGCTTGCTGGAGAACCGGCGGCGCTTTCCGCATGTGACGAATCCGCATGAGACAAATATCGCACAGCACGTGACCGCTCCGGGGCAAGCAAGCCCTTGTCGAGGAATTGTCGAGCCATCGTCGAGGCCGAGAAGCAAGGTCTCTAGTCCAGCACCCTCGTCGAAGCCGCGCCGGACGCCACCGCGCGCCCCGGTCTGGCCGGCGACGAATCGTGGGGGGGGTTGTGGGCGCCCGCCGCAAGAACCGCGGCAGGCGAGCGTAGTTCCCTCACGCCACACTTCGCGGTAATCCGTGTTGTTTCAGTATGCTAGGCTGTGCAGAAGTACGTCGAGATAACCCCCTAGCCATGCTGTCCCATCACTGTCGCGAACCGGCACGATCGCCGAAGTATGCTCCTGGCGCGACCCGCCAAAGGATCGCTCGCGCGCTGCTGGGACTATTCACCGCCACGATGTGCCTCTCGGCCGCCGATTGGCCGCAGTTCAGGGGACCCGGCGGACAGGGCCATTCCGATGAAACCGGTCTGCCGCTGAACTGGGGGGAATCCAGCAACGTAACCTGGAAAGTCGCCATCCCCGGTCACGGCTGGTCGTCTCCGGTGATCGGCGGTGATCTGCTCTGGATGACGACCGCGACCGAGGATGGGCGTTCGCTGCGCGCGATCGCGGTCGAGCGCTCCTCGGGCCGCGTGGTGCGCAACATCGAGGTGTTTCGTCAGGAGAAGCCCACCAAGAAACAGCCGAAGAACAGCCATGCTACGCCGACGCCCATCGTTGATGGAGAACACATCTACGTGCACTTCGGAATGCAAGGCACCGCGGCGCTGACCAGCGACGGGGAGATTGTTTGGAAGAATCAGGAGTTGCGTTTCGCTCCGGGCCACGGCCAAGGGGGCTCACCCGTATTGGCCGGCGGTCTGTTGGTGTTCCATTGCGACGGAACCGACCGGCAGTCGGTCGCCGCGCTCGACGCTGCCACGGGCAAGCTTCGCTGGCAAACGCCTCGCCGCGACGGGGCCATGGCCTACACGACTCCGCTGGTGATTGCAGTCGCGGGAAAACAGCAGGTGATCAGTCCGGGCGCCAACCGCGCGGCGTCTTACGACCTGGAGACGGGCGAAGAACTGTGGTCGATTCGCTACGGCGGTTTCTCAAACGTCCCGCGGCCCGTCTTCGCGCATGGCCTGGTCTTTGTTACCTCCGGCTACTACAACCCGGTTCTCTACGCGGTGCGACCCGGCGGGCGGGGCGACGTTACCGATACACATGTGGTCTGGAGTTCGAGCCGGGGCATTCCCTTGACGCCCTCGCCGCTCATCGTCGGAGAGGAACTCTACATCGTGAGTGACAAGGGGATTGCAAGCTGCCTCAACGCCAAGACAGGCGCCCAGAACTGGCGGGCGCGTCTGAAGGGCCAATACTCGGCGTCGCCTCTCTACGCCGACGGCCGCATCTACTTCCAAAACGAAGACGGTCTCTACACCGTCATTGAGCCGGGACTCGAGTTCAAGAAACTCGCTGAAAATCAAGTGGATGGCCGCACGTTTGCCTCCCTGGCGCCGGCCGACGGTGGATTCTTCTTGCGAACCAGCACCCATCTCTATCGCATCGAGGAGCAAGACAAGCGCTGACGCATTCCGGATGGGGGCTAGCTTCTCGTGTTTCGCGCGGGCGCGGTTGTCAGGTTCTTACGCTCGCCCGAACCGGCCGGACTGACCGTTAGTCTGTGTAATGGGAGGCGTTGATGGATCTCCTCGTTAGAGCAGTGGAACCAGGAGACGCCGAGCAGATCGTCGGCATACTGAATCCGATCATTGCCGCCGGCGTGTACACCGTCTTCGATGGGCCCTTTTCCGTTCAGGCCGAGCGTGAGTACATCGAACAATTCCCCGAGTGAGGTTTGTTCTTGGTAGCGGTGGAACAGGCATCAGGGCGGATTGTCGGTTTCCAGAGCATGGAGCCGTTCGCCGGCTACACGCGGGCGTTCGACCATGTTGGCGTACTGGGCACCTACGTCGCCGAGAACTACAGACGAAAAGGTGTTGCCCGAAGGCTATTTCAACAGACGTTTGCGGCCGCTAGGGAACGAGGTTACGAGAAGATCTTCACATTTGTTCGAGCGGACAACCCGGCCGCTCTCCAGACCTACCGCGCTCAGGGGTTCTCGGTCATCGGGACGGCCAAGAAGCACGCAAAGCTAGCCGGGCGCCACATTGATGAAGTTCTGATCGAGAAGCTCTTGCCCTGACACCGCCCGGACCCTGGCGCCCCGAAGATGGAAGCGGCCGCTGAGGAAGCGGTTAAGTTTCTGGGAGGGGTGGCGGACAACCATCAGCCGCAGCACCTGATCGGCACTTCCTGAACGAAAGCGCAGGCTTATTTTCTTCCAGCCAAAGGTCCCCCGCGCGGGCGCGGACTCTTCGAGCAGACCCGCCCGCGAGACGATGGCCAGCCGGACGCCTTCGCTGCTTTCAATCTCTTGGGCTCTCACCTCGGCCTCGACCAGATAGTCGGTGCTGGCCGATACCAGGAAATCACGCCACAAATGGCGATAGTGAAGATTCGACGGCTTCTCGAAGTCCAAGTCGATGGACCCGCTTTGCCCCGCTTGGCCGGTCGAGGAAACACGGACGCCTGGCACGGCCGTGTGAACCCATTGCAGCCCGAAACCCTCATCGCTCAGCAAATCGCCAAGCGCCCCATCCTCGGCCACAGACTGGCCTGCCCGCATCCATAATCGCCGGTAGATGTCCCCCCGGCCGGCGAAAAACAACTTGTCGAAGACATATCGCAGCATCCCGGGAGGCACCCTCATGCGCGTCGCCGGAGAAAGGGCCGCGGTGGCCGGAAGCAGCTCCTCCCACTCTCCCCGGCGGGCGAGGTAATACAGGTATTCCCCCAGCGCCCCGCTCTCGGGCGGCACGACGCGGCTTGCGATCAGGCCCGGCTCCATCCCTCCGCTCCAAACCGCATCAATGACAGCAGGGCGCATTGCCGGCCGCATCCGCGTGAGCACGCCGAATTGATCCGCCGAAAACTCCATCAGACCGGCCCGCAGATAGAGGTGCGCAAGCGGCCACTCGGTCCGCACACTGAAGGGTTCCAGACTCCGGGCGCGTTCGGTGGCACGGATGGCGCGAGACCATTGGCCCCGCGTTTCCGACAACTCGGCGAGCGTGAGCCAGGCCGCGGCCGCCGCCGGGTTGGCCCGTAAGGCCCGAAGACAGGCTCGTTCGGCCTCGGGCCATTGTCCTTGCGCCGCGGCGGTCTGTGCGTCGCGCAGGTGTTTCTCGGCGCTCAGAGGCTGTGCCATGCCCCACAGCAGGCAGAGGCCAAGAGCGCAGAAAGCGAGCGCCCAGCCGGCGCTCAGGCGTCTCGCCCAATTGCCTGTCGAAGATATCGAAACGTCCGAGAGCCCGCTCGCGCATCCCAGCAGAACCGCCAACAGAGCGGCGGTCGCGGGAATCTGGAGCGGGAAGTCGGCGGCGGCGTGGAGCAGAATTCCGCCCGCTCCCAGCAAGCATCCGAAGGCCATCCAGCGGCGGCTATCGTCCGAGAGCGCCCAGGCTTTCCGGCCGCTTCGAAGCAACACCCAGGCCAGCGATCCGAATAGCAGCGCCGCGCCAGGCGCGCCCAATTCGATCACTGCTTGCAGATAGTCGTTGTGGGCGTGATCGATCGTCTTGAGGGTTAGATAACTCTCAGTGCGGCGAAAAGCGAACGCGAACGTTCCCAGCCCCGAGCCTGTCCAAAGAAAGTCCGAGGCAGCCCGGAGCGAGTCCGCCCAGATCGCCAGCCGGCCCGGGTCCCCCTGTTCGCCAGCCAAACGCGCAAAGCCGGCGCCGAGACCGGGTACGCCGACGATGCCCGCCAGTCCCGCGCCGCCCGCCGCGATGGCTCCGGCCCACAGAGCCGCGGGCGAACGGCGCGCCCACGCCAGCAGCACCGCGGCCATCACCATGATGCTCACCACGATCACGCCCATCCGCGACAACGAAAGTACGACCCCCAAGAAACACAGCACGGCTCCGCCGCCGGCCAGCAGAGCCATGGGACGCCGATCTCGCCCTCCCAGTGCTCTCGCCAGTCCCATCACCGGCCGCGACATCAGCCCGGCCACCAGTCCCAGAGATAGCCCCAGGCATCCTTCGAGCAGCACCGCGTAGTGGTCGCGATTCACGAAAGTTCCAGTGGCGAAGCCCGCGGCGGCGTCCTCGAGCACTCGCCCCTCGAGAGATTGGTGCATGCCCAGAATAGCTTCCGCGACGCCCATGGCCGATAGTCCGGTGGCCACGAACAAGAATGACCGCGTGGATTGCCGGGCGGTCCAGCGCGACAACGAGAACAAGGCGCAGCAGGCCGCCAGAAGAACCGCCTTTTCCATCGTGACGAAGCGGTAGATGCTGATCGCCGAATGGGTTTCCACGCCCAGATCCCCGACGGCTCGGAACAGTTCGAGACGATGCCGGGAAGCCATTATCGAGACGTGCTCGCCCCACCGGATCAGTTGCAGAACCGGAAGCAGCCCCAGCATCAGCGCCGCCGGCGGGATGCAAAGCTTGCCGTGGGGCTCACCGCGAGGCGTCCCGCCGGCCAGAGCCGCGACCGTGGCCGCCGCCAGAACACAGCAGAACATCGCGTACTGCTCGGTGGCGCCGCTGCCGCCGTTGTTCCAGGCGAGAAAAACGACCGGCACGACGATGACCACCGGCCAGACAACCGCCGACGAGAGCAGGCGCGGCGTGTCTGCTGGATTCGGTTGCCCGGGAGTTGGCGGCGAGAGTGTTTCGCTTGCCGGCACGAGGAGAATGACTCTTCGTAATCATCGTCGCCAGCAAGGTCTTGCTGTAGGGCCGAATACCTCGAGCGCGCTCCGCTCTGGGCTCTGGTCACATCGGTTCGGTACGCGCCGGCCGAGTCTGACCCTACGGCGAGATCTCGGGTTGGTCCGGCGGTGAGGGCGGCTCGGGCTCTCGATTCTTTTCGCAACAGTGCAGCAAGCGGTAGGTTTCGCCCTCTCGAATCACTCTGAGCGGCTCGCCCGCGGCTTCCAGGCTGGGAACGATCCAGTCGAAGCGGTCATACCGGCGGTGGATGATGAAGAAACTGGCTTCTTGCTGGCGGAAGCTCTCGTAGCTGGGCACCCGCAGCGACGCCCAGGGAGCGAGCTTCATGAGGCTGACATCGGAGCTGTCTGTTCCGGTAAACTTTCGAGCTTTCTCCAGATCGGCTGGATACACCAGCTTCCTCCGCAAGCTGGCGGGTGCATAGTGTGAGTAGCTCAGATACAGATTCGGCGCCGAAACCACCACGGGTTCCTCCGAGTCTCGCAGAGCCCTGTCCAGTTGCTGAAGCAGCGCGGCCCTTGCGTCGAGCGGGGTCGTGCCGCTAGCCAGTTGAATGGTCGGCGCCAGCCGGGTCGCCAGGAAGCCGACCGCGAAAACGACGCATACAGCCGTGATCGCTCCGCGGCGGTCTCCTAGCCAGTCGCGCAACACCATCCCGAAGAGACAGCTGATGCCGAACAGCGCCGCCAGCGCATGCCGGTAAACGAACGCTCCACTAAAGAGCATCGTTGCCAGCACGTAAACGACCGGCAGAGCGGCCAGCGCACACACCGCCGCGATTTCGTGTTTGGGAAAACACTCGCTGTTCCCGGTTCGCTGACCCGGCCGGCTTGGCTCGGTCCAGTCCGCCACAACGGCTGTCAGTAGCGCGAGCGTCGTGCAGATCCCCGCCGGGGCCAGCAAGAACAGGTAGAAACCAAACGTGTCAATCCATTCGACCGGACTCCAGAAATTCGCTTGGTAGCCGGCGCGCAGGCTCAGAATCAGCGGGAGGTAGGCCAGCAGCACCAGCGGACTGAGTGCGATCATGCACCAGAGAGACCGGTCGATTTTGCGCCTCTGATACGCTCGAACTAATTCGCCCGCCACGAGCGGTATCAGCAGAAGTCCAGCATAGTAATGAACGGAGAGAAGCGCCGCCAGGGACAAGCCCAGACCGGCAAGCGCCCAGCGCCGCGAACGCCCTTCGATCGCTGCCCGCCAGCACAGGAACGCGATTCCGGTCAGCCCCATCAGCAAGGCATACGGCCGGGCTTCGTACGCATATTCATATCCCCAGGTGTTCCAGGCGAACAGCACGGCGGCGACGCCGTAGAGACGGCCCGCGCGCCGCCCGATGAAGCAATAGATGGCCACGCTCATCGCTCCGAAACCCAGCAGCGACGGCAGCCGCGTCGCCAATTCTCCCTCGCCAAGAAGAGCGTGCGAAAAACGTATCAACAAGTGCGTAAGCGGAGGCTGGCCGTCCGCCCCTTGGCGCAAAGCCGCCCACAACGAGCCCAAATCAGGCAGCCGGGAGAGGTGGTAGGAAAGTAGTTCGTCAAACCAAAAGGGGCGAATCGAGGCGCGCAGACCCGCGTCGAGAACGAAGAGCGCCACGAGCGTCGGCACCACCAGGCGCTCCAGCCACGTCCCGATCGGGCTGTGAGGCCTGCCTTCAGTGTTCCTTCCCGCCGGCTCGCCGGCGGCCGCCCGCGACCTGCTAGGCCAGCGAAGGCAGCGCTGCAAGACTCCACTCCCGGCTTGAACTATTGCGCGGATCCCTGAACTCATATCTATCCTCTGCGGGTCGGCGGATGGCGTGTGTCGCCAGCCACGCGCCAGCGAAGGCAGCGCTGCAAGACTCCACTCCCGGCTTGAACTATTGCGCGGATCCCTGAACTCATATCTATCCTCTGCGGGTCGGCGGATGGCGTGTGTCGCCAGCCACGCGGTTGTAATCGGAACTCAAACCTGCATGTCCTTCATGCGGGTACGGCCGCCGTCGGGCCGAGGCCGCCCGTCCTGCGAGCGGTCGCGATCGGCTCGGGTACGCACGGACGTCTCCGCCGAGTCTGGCGCTACGACAGACTACGAAGAGCCGCCGGGTTTGCCCGGCGGTGAGGGCGGCTCGGGCTCTGGGTTCTTTTCGCAACAGTGCAGCAAGCGGTATCTTTCGTCGTCTCGAATCACTCTGAGCGGCTCGCCCGCGGCTTGCAGATTGGGAACGATCCAGTCGAAGGGGTCTGGCCGCTTGTGGATGATGAAGAAACTGGTTTCTTGCTGGCGGAAGCTCTCGTAGCTGGGCACCCGCAACGGCGCCCAGGGAGCGAGTTTCATCAGGGTGACGTCGGAGCTGTCCGCCCCGGTAAACTTTCGTGCTTTCGCCAGATCGGCTGGGTATACCAGCCTGCGCCGCAAGCTGGCGGATCCATAGTGTGAGCCGCTGATATAGAGATTTGCGTCCGCAACCACCACTGGTTCGTCCGAGTCTCGCAGGGCAGTGTCTAGGCGCTGAAACAGCGCGACCCTTGCTTCGAGCGGGGTCGTGCCGGTAGCCAGTTGAAGGGTCGGCCCCAGCCTTGTCAACAGGAAGCCGGCGGCGAAAACCGCGCATACAGCCATGATCGCTCTGCGGCGGTCTCCTAGCGCGTCGCGCAGTGCAATCACGAGGAGGCAACTGATGCCGAATAGCCCCGCCAGCGCGTAGCGGTAAACGAACGCGCCAGTCGTGAGCATGGTCGCCAGCACATATACGACCGGCAGACCGGCCAGCGTGCAGACCGCCGCGATTTCGTGCTGGGGAAAACACTCGCTGTTCCCGGTTTGCCGCGCGGGCTGGCTTGGCTGGGTCCATTCCGCCACAACGGCCGCCAGTATCGCCCCTGTCGTGCAGATCCCCGCTGGGAGCAGCAAGATCACATAGAAACCAAATATGTCAAGCCATACGACCGGACTCCAAAAATATTGCAAGTTGGCCTCGCGCGCGCCCAGAATCAGCGGGACATACGCCAGCAGCACCAGCGGACTGAGTCCGATCACGCACCAGAGAGGCCAGTCGATTTTGCGCCTCTGATACGCTCGAACCAATTCGCCCGCCCCGAGCGGTATCAGCAGAAGTCCAGCATAGTAATGACTGGAGAGGAGCGCCACCAGGGACAAGCCCAGAGCGGCAAGCGCCCTGTGCCGCGAACGTCCTTCGATCGCTGCCCGCCAGCACAGGAACGTGATTCCCGTCAGCCCCATCAGCAAGGCATACGGGCGCGCTTCGTAGGAATATTCATATCCCCAGGTGTTCCAGGCGAACAGCACGGCGGCGGCGCCGTAGAGAGGGCCCGCGCGCCGCCCGATAAAGCAGTAGAGAGCGGCGCTCATCGCTCCGAACCCCAGCAGCGACGGCAGCCGCGTCGCCAATTCTCCCTCGCCAAGAAGGGCGTGCGAAAAACGTATCAACAAGTGCGCAAGCGGAGGCTGGTTGTCCGCCCCTTGACGCAGGGCCGCCCACAGCGAACTCAAATCAGGGAGCCGGGCGATATGGAAGGAAATCAGTTCGTCAAACCAAAGGGGTCGAATCGAGGCCCGCAGACCCGCGTCGAGAACAAAGAGCGCCACGAGCGTCGGCGCAACCAGGCGCTCCAGCCGCGTCCCGATCGGGCTGTGCGGCCTGCTTTCAGTGTCCATTCCCGCCGCTTCGCCACCCGCCGCCCGCGACCGGCTCAGCCAGCGAAGGCATTGCTGGAAGACTCCGCTCCAGGCCTGAACTACTACGCGGATCCCTGAACTCATGTCTATCCTCCGCGAGTCGGCGGATGGCGTGTGTCGCCGGCCGGGCGGCTGCGCACGACGGCTCAAACCTACATATCCTTCATGCGGGTACGGCCACAGTCGGGCAGAGGTTGCCCATCCTGCGAGCGGTCGTCGCCGAGTTCGCCGCGGAGGCGTTCGAGCTCATTGCGCAACTCGTTGGCCTTGGCCGAGTATCTGGCGTCCTGGTAGAGATTTCTTGTCTCTTGGGGGTCGGTTTCCAGGTCAAAGAGTTCGTACGCCTGAGGCTCCTGAATATAGTGCGTCAGCTTCCAGCGGTTCGTCCTCACGCCGCGAATCTGGCCCACGCAGTGATAGCCGGGGTATTCGAAGTATTCATAGAGCCACGACTTGCGCCATTGCGTTCGCTGTCCTTCCAGAACCGGCCGCCAGCTTTCGCCGTGACCCTCGGTAGCCTTGGGGCGCCTGATGCCTGCATAGTCGACAATCGTGTGGAAGACGTCGTTATTCAGCACCATGTGGTCCCTGTCGACCTGGCCGGCCTCGACGGCCTCGGGATAGCGAACCAGCATCGGCACCCGGATCGACGGCTCATACATCAGCCGCTTGTCGAACATGCCCAGCTCGCCGAGGAAGAACCCGTTGTCGCCCGTGTAGATAATCAGCGTGTTCTCGGCCAGGCCCGACGCATCGAGATAGTCGAGGACGCGCCCCACGTTGTCGTCCACGCCCATGATCGTGCGGTAGTAGTTCTTGAGAAAAATCTGGAAGTTGCGCCTCTTGCGTTCCTGCGGCGGCAGACTCTTGGGCGAACCGCGTTCCCAAAAATCCGGCATGTCGCCGACCTGCATGTCCGTATTCCGAACAGCAAAAGGCCGGTCGTCGAGCGAGGTGTGAAAGCTGGCGGGTTCGGGAATCTCAATGTCGTCGAAAACCTTCTCGTGACGCTTCGCCGGCTGCCAGGCACGGTGAGGCGCCTTGAACTGCATCTGTATGCAAAAGGGCCGGTCCCGCGGCCGAGTTTTCAGCGTCTCCAGACATTGGTCGCCAATCACATCATCGACATAGCCGCGAAACTGCACCGGACCGTTGTTGACGATCATTCGCGGGTCGTGATAGCGGCCCTGGCCGGGAAGGATCGCCCAGTGGTCGTAGCCCTTCGGGTTCGACTTCAGGTGCCACTTGCCGATCATCGCCGTGTAGTAGCCCGCCTTGCGCAGCAGCATCGGGAACGTCGTGACGTTCGGACGCAGAACGCTCGACGGGTTAAGACTCAGCACATCTTCCACCCGCCGTCCCGCGCGCCGGTAGTTAAACTTCATGTGCGAATCCGCCGGAGGCCCGCCGGCATTCGTCGTGACCCCATGGGCATGAGAGTACAGTCCGGTCAGGATCGTGCCGCGGCTCGGCGCGCACAGCGAGTTGGTGACGAATCCCTCGGTGAAGCGCACGCCCCCGGCGGCAAGACGGTCCATATGCGGAGTTTTGAGAATCTTGTTGCCGGCGCAACTCATAGCGTCGCCCCGCTGGTCGTCGGTCATGATGAACAGGACGTTGGGCCGGCTGTCCCGTCCCTTCGAAATATGGGGAAATCCAGCCGTCGCGGCGGCGGCGCCAATAGATCGGAGTGCGCTTCTGCGAGTCATGAACTGAAATTGTAGTAGATTGGACGCGAGATTGTTGATCCCGTGAGTGTCGAGAAACGGCGGCTGCCCGCCGGCGGAAGTCCGCCGCCCGTCTACAAGAACCGTTCGATGAAGCCGGTGTCGTAAGTGCCACGCATGAAATCGGGATCGGCCAGAATGCGCTGATGCAGCGGGATGGAAGTGTGAACACCCTCGATCACGAACATCTCCAAGGCGCGCCGCATGCGGCGAATGGTTTCCGGCCGGTCCCGGCCGTGGACGATCAATTTCGCGATCAGCGAGTCATAGTAGGGCGGGACGTACCATCCCCCGTAGGCGGCGGTTTCCACCCGCACGCCGGGACCGCCGGGCGGGTGGAAGGCGGTAATCTTTCCCGCCGAGGGCACAAAGCTCTCCGGGTGCTCGGCATTGATGCGGCACTCCATGGCATGGCCCCGAGACTCGATCTCGTCCGGCAGCGCCGAGGAGAGATCCTCTCCGGCCGCGACCAGAATCTGGGCCTTCACAAGATCCGTGCCGGTCACCATTTCGGTGACGGGATGCTCCACCTGGATGCGCGTGTTCATCTCGATGAAATGGAGTGCGCCGTCCCGATCCTTCAGGAACTCGACCGTCCCGGCGCCGCTGTAGCCTATTTCTTCAAACGCCCGCTTCAGGAGGTCGCGCATCGCCGCGCGGGTTTCGTCGTCGATACAGGGCGAGGGCGATTCCTCGAGGAGCTTCTGGTGCCGGCGCTGTACCGAACACTCGCGCTCGCCCAGGACCGCGATCTTGCCGTGCTCGTCGCCAATCAGTTGAAACTCAATATGACGAGGATTCTCAATGAACTTCTCGATATACACGTCGGAAGACTGGAA
This sequence comes from Bryobacterales bacterium, assembly GCA_965238045.1. Taxonomy (GTDB): domain Bacteria; phylum Acidobacteriota; class Terriglobia; order Bryobacterales; family UBA6623; genus CBDEGU01. Next base: position 1,208,306 of record CBDEGU010000012.1, read on the forward strand.
GCTTACCGCCGCTTCGTGCTGCGCCTGATGGCAGAGATCGGGAAGCTCGCCTTCGCTCCTCACGATGCGCATGCCTCGGCCCCCCCCGCCCGCCGCGGCCTTGATGAGCACCGGATAGCCGATCTCCTCCGCCGCGCGCAGGGCTTCCTCGGTCGACGAGACCAGATCCTCGGTGCCGGGCAGAATCGGCAGGCCCGCCTGCCGCACCCGCCGCCGCGCCTCGGCCTTGTCGCCCATCATCCGTATGGAATCCGGGCTCGGCCCGATGAATTTGATGTCCGAATCTTCACACACCTCGGCGAAACGGGCGTTCTCGGCAAGAAAACCGTAACCGGGATGAATCGCGTCCACATCGGTGATTTCCGCCGCGCTGATCACCGCCGGCACATTCAGGTAGCTCTCCTTGCTGGGAGCCGGCCCGATGCAGAGCGCCTCGTCGGCGTGACGCACGTGCAGCGATGCCCGGTCGGCCTGCGAATAAATCGCGACCGTGCGAACGCCGAGATCCTTGCAGGCGGCGATGATCCGAAGGGCAATCTCGCCGCGGTTGGCGATCAGAATCTTCTGAAACATTCTAGGAAGGCGCTAGCTGGACTCTTGAATCGCGAAGAGCGCTTCACCGTACTCGACGGGCTGTCCATTCGAGACGAAGCGTTTCACCACCACGCCCGCGGTGTCGGCCTCGATCTCGTTCATCAGTTTCATCGCCTCGATGATGCACAGCACCTGGCCCGGCTCGACGCTATCGCCCACCTGTACGAACGGCGCCGCGTCGGGCGAGGGTCCTTCGTAAAACGTGCCGATAATCGGAGCCTCGACCATGGTTGTGGAAGCATCAGCCGCCGCGGCTGGCGGCGGCTCCTCCTGCGCGGGCGCGGGACGGGCCGCGGCGCTGGATTCCGGACCGCGGCGGATGCGGATTCTCTCGCCATCCCGCTCCAGCTCGAATTCGAGAATCTCTTTTTCGCGGAGCAGATCCATCAGCTCCTTGATTTCGTCCATGTTCATGGTGTATCCGGCGCTTCTGGTGTAGGGAGCCGGCTCGCTAGAGCATCCGCAATTCTTTCGGCGTGGAGGTAAGAATCTCGCAGCCCGTCTTTGTTACCACGACCGTATCCTCGATTCGAACGCCCCCCAGCCCTTCTACGTAAACGCCCGGCTCGATCGTGATGACCATGCCGACTCGCAGTCGTGTCTGCTCGGAGGGGCCTAGACGCGGCGATTCATGAATCTCCAGACCCAGGCCATGTCCGGTGGAGTGCGAGAAGGCTTTCTCAAGACGGAACTTTCGCAGTACTTGGCGAGCTTTCCGGTCGACGCTCCCGGCGCGGACTCCGGCTCGAACCCCGTCGAGAGCCGCGAGCTGTGCCTCGCGCACCGCCTGGAAGAGATTTCGTTCCGCCGCCGCGAGCTTTCCAAAACATACCGGCCGCGTCATGTCGCTCGCGTAGCCATCGAGTATAGCACCCTGATCTACGACGATGAGAGCGTTGCGCGGCAGCCGCAGATCCGCCGGCTCGGCGTGCGGAAGCGCCGAGCGCTCCCCGCCGGCGACGATCGTTCCAAAGGCCGCGCCCTCCGCGCCCAGCTTTTGCATTTGGTAGTTGATCTCGGCGGCAAAACGCCTTTCGGTCCAGCGCGGACGCGCGAGAGAGCAGGCCCGCTCGAAGGCCTCTCCGTTGAGGGCGGCCGAGCGGCGCATCTTCCCGATTTCATCCGCGTCTTTGACCAGGCGCAAGCCCTCGACGAGTCCGCTGAGCGGCACGATGCGGCGTCCCCTGAGCGCTTCACGCAGATGCCGGAATACCGCGAAAGGAATACGGTTTTCTTCGACGATGAGCGTCCGGATGCGGCGCTGCTTGAGGTCACCGGCCAGGTCGGCAAGCGGCCGCCGCTCCGAGATCGCTACAACGATGCCCGAGGTTTGCCTGCGCGCTTGAATCGTGTAGCGGCCGTCGGTGCGCAGAAGCGTCTCGTCGGGGGTGATGATCAAATAGCCGCTGCTTCCGGTAAACCCAGTGAGGTAGCGGATGTTCGCCATCCCGCTGACGAGCATGCCCGTGCCGCTGTCGCCGAAACTGGTGTCGCCCAGGTCCTGGCGGGCTAGCGCGGCCCGGAGTTTCCTCAGCCGCCCGAGAGGACCCGCCGCCGCATGCTGCCGCCTGGACATCGGGGACATGCTCAGTTCGGGGCGACGATTACATACAGGCCGTTGATTTGGGGCAGGATCTCAACTTCCGGCCCGCCGACTAGGTCGAGCACGATACGCGCCTTCAGAGGCGTCATGCTGTTCTGCGCCACCCGCACGCGCTGAACGAGCGGATGGCTCACGCTTAGCTCGCGCTGGCCTCTCTCCAGGGCAACTTGAACACCTGGCAAATCGATCACCCAGCGAGGAGGATCGTCGAGCCGGAACGAGCGGTATACAGGCTTGCTCCCGGTAGCGACGAAGACCCGCAGTCTGTCTCCTTCCTCGGACGCAACAAGTTGAGTGAGACGCCCGGGACTCGATGTACCGGCGGCGCGCTGCACCTCTTGGGCGTCTGACGAGGCGGGTCGCACGTCCGGCTCCGCGGCCGGCTCCGATGCCGGCCCTGGCGGCGAAGAAGACTCTGACGGCTCGCTGTTGGCCGGTTCCGGCTCTCCCCTCACTGCATCCGGCTCGCCAGCCGCCACGCCATCCTGTGGTGCGGGCTTCGCGGCCGCGGGATCGAGACTGCCGGACGCCGCGGTGAGGCTTTCTCCAGAGTCGCCGAAGTCACTCAACTGCCACCCCAGCACGCCCGCGCCCAGCAGCAAGAAGATCACCCCCAGCAGGCCCTCGCGCCGTGAGATCAATGCCAACGAACCCCCTGGCGACGCGAGCCTGCCCCCGGAGCCGGATTTCGCCTTGAGCAAATTCACTCGAATCATAGGTCGTCAAAACTCCTCAGCGCCAACCCGACAGCCACCGCCAGAGCCGGGCCTTGCTCCTCGATCACTTCCTGGGCTGCATTGTCAGGATCACAGCGAATGCGCTTGAACGGATCGAGCAGCGATACCGGAATGCTTGTTCTCGTCTGCAGAGCCGAAACGAGCAACGGAAGCCGCACCGCGCCACCCGAGAGATACAGCCCGTCCATCGAGCGGCTGTCGCTGCGCTCCTGCAACGCCAGCATGTGCTGATCGATCATCTCCCATATTCCGTCGGCCACGACCTCGGGGTCGTACGTGTCTCTCTCCTTGGAGATCGCGACGCCCCGGCCGTAAAGCAGGTTTTCACCCTTCATCAGCGAGAGCGTCGCTTGCCGGGCTCCCACATGCATCAGCAGCGAGATTTCGTCTGGACCAGGCTGATGGTTGAAAATGAACGCGTTGGCCAGCGCGCACGGCTCGGTATCGACGATGTGCGGTGTCAACCCGGCCAGCGAGACGGTCTCTCTGAGCCAGTCCACTCTTTCGACAGCGACGCTGACCCACAGCGCCCGTACATCGTCGCCTGGCGACTCCTCGTCGATTACCTGGCAGTCCACCGCCGCGCGCTCAAACGGGTACGGAATCACCGGTCCAACGCAGCGCTCGAGTTCCGTCTTTCCCTGATCTCCGGAAACACTCGACATTCGGTCCATCTGGCAATATACTTTCTCGCCGCCGGCCGACACCGCCGTCTTCTTCGCTGTCAGGCCGTACTGGCTCAACAGAAACTCGATTTCGCAAGCGATCATGACACCGTCGGTGAGCACGCCGTACATCGTCGCCTCCGCCGGCATCTCGGCGGTTCCCGCCTGTTTTACCGCCACCTCGCCGTCCTTCTTTTCGAGAACGATGGCCTTGATCGAGTCTAACCCGATGTCCAGGCCCAGAATAGACGTCTCGCCGCGGAACGGCCAGATGCGGAACACCCCGGCTTGTCGCGCCTTGCGAGCCGCCGCCACGCCCCCGCGCGGGACCCCGTGCCCCTCCCACTCTCCGCCCCTCCACTTGAGAACTGCCATCATCGCGTCAAACCTTGCCTGCTCTTTGAACCCTTCTCGATCGTGTGGCCAAAACGTCCTACCTCATGTTCTTCGCCAAATCCTCGGCTAGCAGCCGCGCCCGCTCGGCCAAATTTTTCGCCAGCGGCAGATCTTGCTGCTGAATCTCGCGCGCTTGTTTCATGAACGCTCGAATCCGCCGCGCCTGGCGGCTCTGTTCCGGGTCCGGCCGCCGTTCCGATATATACGTGAGATTACGCCGAGCCTCGCTCAAACTCTCCGTGATCCCTTGCCGCAGGTTCTTGCGCTCCTGGGCGCTCAAGATCTGGCCCAGCCGAAGCCCGCTCGCCCCCGCCCGAGGACGGGGTTCGCCCCCGGGTTCGCCCGCCCCCCCGCCTCCGGGTTGGCCACCTGCCGAGGCTCCCTCGCCCCCCGCTGACTCCCTGTCCGGGGCGGCCGCTGTGACCGGAGGCGCCAATTCGAGGCCACTCGGTTCGTCGCGCGCCGCGCTGGCGGGAACCGGCTGAGCGGGCGGCAGCGTGGCAATCGTCTGAGGCTCCGACAACGGTTCCGGCGCCGCAACCGCCTCTGCTGCCGCGGGCAGGGGCGCGGCCGGCGGCGCGACCGCCGTCTTCTTGCCGCAGGAAACTGCTAGCGCCGCCAGCATTAGCGTGACTCTAGCAGCTCGTTGCGGGAATCGGGTTCGGTTCTTGGCCGACATCAAAGCCGGGCTCCTCTCATTCGGCCGGCAATCGAATCTTCTTCTCGTTGCCTCACTCCGCATGGCCGCTCAAGCCTCGGGCGCCGGGCTTTCCCGTGCTGCTCGCAGGACCGGCCGCCGATGGCAACCCGATGCGAAATGTTGCCCCCATTGTATGTTGACTATCGCAACTAATTTTACCACCGTGCAGTTGGATCACTCGAAACGTCATCGCCAGGCCAATCCCCGATCCCTTGCTTTTGGTCGTGAAATAGAGGTTATAGATCTTCTCTTTCAACTCGTCGGGAATCCCGCCTCCCTGGTCTTTCACTGTCAGGACCCATTCCCCAGGAGCTTTTTCCAGCCGGATTTCCAGCTTTCCCCCTTCCTTCATCGATTCCACGCCATTGACGACGACATTGAGAATGGCCTGCATCAGCAGGTCCCGATCTCCCCGCACCCGAGCCTCCTCGGGCATATCGGGCAAGAAAATCTCAACCTGCTGGCTTCGTGCCTCCGGTTCGACGAGCGTCACGATTTCGGCGGCGAGCGCAACAAGATCGACGCTCGTCAGTTCAAGATCCACCGGCCGCGTGAAATCCAAGAAACTCTTCACCACGCGATCCAGGCGTGTGATTTCGCGCCCGATGACCTCCATTTCCGTGTCGGCGTCCCCCGAAAGTCCTCCGAGTTTGGTCCGCAGAATTTCCAGATGCAACGCAATGGAGTTGAGCGGATTCTTGATCTCATGGGCCGCGCCGCTCGTCAGACGGCTGATCGCCGCCAGCCGCGAGGACACATCAAGCTGGGACTGGATCTCAAGCCGCGGGTCTGCGTCGCGAAGCGTCACCAGCGTGCCGGCCCGCTGGCGGCTCGGGAACTCCTCGATCATCTCGACGCTTACCAGAAGATGCACTTCCGAGTCATCGGGACGCCGCAACACCACTGCATGATCGCTCACATCGCGGCGGACATGCATGGCGCTCTGGATGACTGCCCCCAGGCTCGTCGACGAAGGGAAGATTTCATCGATCGGCTTCCCCATCGCCTCCCAGCGTCCCCAGCCCAGCAGGCGTTCGGCCGCGCTGCCGCCCATCGCCAGCCGGTCGTCGCGTCCGAACAGCAGAACGACTTCCTCCATGCGGTCGAGCAACTGGTCGACATTCAACCGCAGCTCGGTGGCGTCTTCCCGCGCGCCGCGAACTTGCTCACCCAGCAGGCTGAGTTTCGATTCCACCGCCGATGCTTCACTTGAAGCCGGCCGTTTCGGGTCGAACTCCGCAAGCCTCTCCCCTCGAGTGATGCGGTCGATCAATTCCGAGATGCGCGCCAAGGGCCGGAAGGCCCAGCGCGATGCCGCCACGGCAAAGAGGACGGCAATCAGAAGGGAGACGGCCGAAACCACCGCCAAGTCCAGGATCTGTGGCATGACCGCGTTGCGCAGCAGCACGGTCGAGAGAATCACGCGCACGGTCAGAATTACTTCCTGGCCGCCTTCGAGCCCCAGCGTCCGCGTCACTTGATAGTCCTGATTCGGCGCCAGCAGTTCGTCGAGGCGGGACCAGATATTTTGCTCCTCAAAGACGTCGAAGGCCGGCAGAGGGGCAAACCTCTGCCCCTGGTGGGAGGGCAGCGAGGCGGCGAGAATCCGGTCCCTCTCTCCGGTAATAACGATTTCTACGATGCCTCGCGAGCTTCCCGTGAGCGTCTGGAGCAGGGACCCGATGGCCGGGTCGCCTTCGACGATCTCCGCCCAAACCTGCCTCATCTCCGCAAGGTTTTGCGGGGGCGGAGAATAGGAAGCCGCCTTCTGGTTGACCACTTCGACAAGACGGCCCTCGACGACCGCCGCGTGCGCATGGGCTCTCATCCAGAGGTCCTCGAAACGGGTTTCGACGACCGCCTGCACATAGAGCGCCGAGAGAGCCACGACCACCACGACCACCAGCGCAATGATGAAGAGCCGTAAACGTGCCCTCAGCGACATGGCGTTTCCTCGATCCCTCCGGCCCCCGGGCTCCGCCGCACCGCTACCGCCCTACTTCGCTTGATATTCCTTCAGTTTGTTATGCAGTGTTTTCAGGCTGATGTCGAGGATGCGCGCCGCGCGGGTCTTGTTATTGCCGGTGTGATCGAGCGTGCGAAGCAGCAGCGCTTTCTCGGCCTCCCGCACCGTGGTTCCCACCCGCAGCGTCACTTCATTCGGATCGGCGGCGCGGCGCGGCGACGCCCCGGCGGCATCTTCGCTCAGCGATCCCATCAGATGAGAAGCCTGTACGGTTCCCTCGCCAGCGAGAATCACCGCCCGTTCGAGCACGTTGCGCAGTTCTCTCACATTGCCCGGCCACCGATAGCGCTGGAAGTTTTCCGCCACATCGCGATGAAGACCCACCACGCGGCACTCGTGTTTCTTGTTCAGATCCCGCAGCAGCGCCGCGGTGATCGGCGGAATGTCTTCCGGGCGCTCTCGCAGGGCTGGCAGCCGGATGTGGAAGACGTTCAGGCGATAGTAGAGGTCCTCGCGCATCAAGTTCTGCCGGATCGCTTCTCTCAAGTCTTTGTTGGTCGATGCAATCACGCGCACATCGACATCGAACTCGTGGCTGCCGCCCAGACGCCGCACCTTGGAATCCTCCAGCACCCGCAGCAGCTTGGCTTGCGTGCCGATCGGCATGTCGCCGATTTCGTCCAGCAGCAGGGTCCCCCGGTCGGCGAGCTCGAAGCAGCCGGACCGCCGTTGCAGCGCACCGGTGAAGGCGCCCTTCTCGTGCCCGAACAACTCGCTCTCTATGAGCGTTTCGGGCAGCGCGGCGCAGTTGACCGCCACGAACGGTCCGCTCTTGCGCCGGCTCAGGTTATGAATCGCGCGAGCCGCCAGCTCCTTGCCCGTGCCACTCTCCCCGGTGATGAAGACCGCCGCCCGGCTGCTGGCCACCTGCCGAATCAGAGAGAAAACCTGCTGCATCGCCTCCGAGGGTCCGACCAGATCTTCGAGCACGCCCCGAAAACTCAGCTCTCGCTCCAGACGCTCGGCCTGCTGGGCAAGCCGGCCTTGCGCCGCGGCCCGCGCCAGCAACACCTTCAGCGCGGAAGACTGGATCGGTTTTTCGAGAAACCAGTACGCGCCCAGCTCGTGTACCGTTTCCAGAGCGTTCTCCATGCTGCCAAATGCTGTCAGGACGATCGTCGGCGGAGACTCCCCGCCCTGGGACAGCCGCCGCAGCAGCTCAAAGCCGTCCATGCGCGGCATGTTCAGGTCCGTGACCATGACGTGGGCCGAAAACGACGCCAGCTTCTCGAGCGCCTCTTGCCCGTCGCCCGCGGTTTCGACCGCATACCCCCACGACGCGGCCAGGCTGGCCAGACCGTTGCGCTGATCCTCTTCGTCGTCTACGATCAGAACGCGCGCCGAGGGCGTCTGTTCTTTTTCGCTCATCGTTGTCTATCTTATCCTTATCCGATCATCTGCCCGCAATCGCCGCGCCCTTTGCCCGCTTTTCTCACCACCTGGCCGGGCGAAGTGGCGGGACGAAGTGCGTGAGAGGTTTGGAGTGAACCCCAAAAATAAGACAGCAGAATTCGGGTCACTTTTCATCGAATGGAGAGGAGTCTGGAATAGACAATCTCATGGGACCCAAGGCACGGAAGGCGAGAAAGTTTCCGGTCGCATTGCCTACATCAAGACCACGTTCAACGACTACGGGATTCAGTAGATCACAGCCGTCACTCCGCGAAATATCCCTGCTTAGCGTGTATTACCGGTTTCTTCAAACCGTTCACAGCAACTTCAATTTTCCGCCAACCCTTCTCCGGCGATAGCGGCGGTCGGTAGGTCAGCAAGTACGTGTGCCGTACGTAGCCTGCAATGTCGTCGAACACAGCGCGAGCCTTTTTCGCGGAGCGCATTTCGTATGATACAGCTCCCAAACGGCGTTGCTCCCGAGCCGCCGACTGATCTCTGCAGCATAGCCGCAACCGGGAACCGGGAGCAAAGTTGAGCCTTGGAGATTATGGAGTGACCTGTCGAATGGCGAGACTGGGTGGTGGTGAGTTCGTTGTCCGGATTTGCCCGGTTTTTCGGATATTTGGTGGCCGCGGGCGGGTTGAGGGACTCGACGGTGTCTCGCCCCCGGCGCCGGTGCATCATTTGGCGGATGGGGTGGGTGGGTTGCTGGCTGGCTGGGGTTGCTGGCTTCGTTCTTCGCGGTGCTTCTTTTTCAAATTCAAAAAAACTTCAAAGAAGTGAGAGGCGCCTCTCGTTCCGACTATGTGATCCCGGCGAGCCGCCTCAGCCGGAAGTTGCTGGCGGTTCCGGGCGAAGGGTTCTCTGGCGTAGTCACGTCGCGCGGTGATCCCGCGCGGCGATGGTGCACGACTGCGCTGGTAGCCCTTCGCGGTGGATGTCCACTTTCGAGAGCCGTCCGAAGACCCGCCTTTGCGGTCACCCTCTCCTCTTTGATTCGAGGAGGCGATGAACCGCGGGGCGAGCTTTCTGGGAGAGTGTCCCAATCGTAGTTGAGGGTTTGTAGGGCGGCGGCGTAAAAGAGCATTGTACTAGGCAGCCTTTGCTGCTGTGGCCTTGGCCGGATTGAGGATGGCGTCGAGCATCCACAGATCCTTGTAACCCATGATCTTGCGGAAGCTTTTCTCGGTATCGAGGAATGCAGCCGTGGCCCAGCGACACACCATGGCCGCGTCCTTCCAGCGGGTCACTCGCCGCGTTCTCCGCCGCACCCCGGCGTTAGGAGACTCGACGATGTTCGTCGTCGCCAGGCAGCGATGCAGCGACGGCGGCGCACCCAGGCGGTTGATGGTGAAACACTCCTCCATGCCTTCGCGCAAACTCACCGCCGCCTCGGGCCAGTCACCCTCGTACCACTGGGCTAGCTTCTCCAGCCGCGCTTGTCCATCTTGGGCTCCCAGCCGCCAGGCGGCCCGGATCGCCGCTTTGGCCTGATCGCGCTCGGCCTTAGGCAGCCGCTCGACGACATTGCGCAGCTTGTGAGCACGGCAGCGCTGCACCGGAACTTTGCCGAAGACCCGCCGCACCGCCGCCCGCAGGGCCTTCGATCCATCGAGCACGAAGAGCCTGTTTTTCTCCGTCGATACTCCCCGCTCGACCATGCCCCTCAGCAAGTCTTCGGCGGCGGCTGTGCTCTCAGTGGCGGCGTGCTGCAATCCCAGCACATGTTTGTTGCCCTGACGGTCTACGCCCACCGCTGCAAGCACTACATGATCTGCGAAGATCAAACCGTCCACGTAGATCACCAGCAGATCCAACTCATCCAGGCGCCGCGTGAGCACTTCGTCGATGCTCTTTTCGGCGGCCTCGACTGCCTCCCGGCTGACGGCGGATTTCGACACCCCGGCCGTGCCGGCCATTGCGCCAATCACCCCGGCATAGTTGCGCGTCGAGACGCCCTTCATCAGAATGTCGAGCATGCGCGCGCCGAGGCGTTCGTCGTCCTGCATCGCTTCGTAAGCGGGCACTTTGACCTCGCCGCCGGAGCGTTTGCGCAGTCTGGGTTTGCTGACGCGCAGTTTGCGGTTGCTGAGCTTGACGCGACCGGGCTGGCGGCCCCAGCGGACCACATCGCCGCGGCGCTTCTTGCCGGGCTGGGAAAGTTTTCCACCGGTAACTTGCTGCGCCGACAGTTCCAGCACGGCTTGAATGGCGGCGCGGCCGGTGACGTCGATAACCTCGTCGACGGCTCCGCGGCACTGCTCGACCAGTTCAACCAAGGGCAGCATGAGTTGGGAGTTTTGGCTGAGCAGGCGGGTGAGGTCGTTGGGGCTGACTGGCTGTTGCTTCGCGGAATCCAGAATGTGATATCGTTTCTTCACGGCGGTTCTCCTTTGTGGTGAAAGGTTTGCTCGATTCTCTCAGAGAACCGGGCTTGAGAACCGCCGCCCTTCCACCTTCAACTAGATTCGGGACAATCTCGCTTTCTGTCCTGGCCAGGAAACGGTCGGGGGATCGCGGTGATCTATCCTTTCCGATCGTTACGGGTATAGGCTAGCACGGGCTGTCAAGGGTTTTGGGGCGTTTGGGGGGGATGTTGTTGATTTGGTGGGGTGGAATTGTTGTGACTCGCCTGTTGGGGAGGGGGGGCTTGAGGGCGGGTGGCCGGCCGCGGGGGATTGGGGGATTAATAGCTCGGCAGGCCAGGAAAAGCCGCGGGTCTCTTCGAGCTCTACGGGTGGTTTTCGATTGCCGCGGCCCTGGGGCTCGTGGATTGGGCTCGGGGGTGGAGGCGCAGGTCTGGCTTGGGGGCCTGGTGTGTTGGCTGGCTCGCCAGTTGGTTGTTCTCTTCTTCGGTTTGAGATGGTCTGGGGCCGCTGTTTGCTCGTTTAGCGGCGGGTCGCCCTCTGTCCTCCGTATGCTTCTGATTCGGCTACGGTTAGCTTGAATTTGGTTCGTTTGGGTTCTTGTCGGCCGTCAGTTGCGGGTCGTCGACGATCGGCGGGGCCGGGGCGGCAATGGGAGCTGGGGGCCGCAGCAGTATCGGGGGCTGGGGCGGGGGCCGCGAGTGGGGGCCGGGTTGCCAGCCTTTGGGCCGGGAGGGTGGTTCGTATCGTGCTGATTCTTCGTAGGGTTCGGGATATTGGCTCTGTTTGGTAGTTTTGTTTTCGCGGTATTGCTCGGCCGTCCGCTCTAGCTTGCGGAGCCTTCCCAGCTCGGCAATCGCGCGGTAGTAGCGGCGACTGAGGTGGGCGTCGTAGCGGGCCAGGTGGAGCAGGGCCTGGGTGCGGCCGAGCAGTCCGGTGCCGAGAAGCTGGCTTTCGCCCTCGCGGCCGGGTTGGATGTCGTCGGGATGGAAGATTTCTTCGTGCTGGCGCTGCGCGTCGAGCGCGGCCGAGAGGAAGGCGGTTTCGATGCGGACCAGGCGGCGCATGCGCCACTGGGCGTCGGCGATCTGGCGGACGAGCTCGAATTCTAGGGAGTTCTCCGGGCGGAGGTCGTGCTCAAGATCGCGGAGCTGACGGTCGAATTCGGCGGGGTCTTCGCTGGGGAGCACGGCGTCGCGCGCGAGCAGCCCGTGCTTGAGCGCGTTGAGTGAGACGCGCGCTTTGCCCTCTTCGGTGCGGGGACCGGTGGATTTCTTCGAGTTTTCACGGTTTGCTTTTATCTGAGCCTTAGTGGCCATGGGATATCTCTCCTCTTTCTTCTGATCGCTAGAGACGAGGCGAGGCCTCGGCTACCGGCGAAAATGTGAATGCGCCTCGCGGCGCGGGTGCTCGGGGGGCGGCGGATAGCGGCGCCCCAGGCCCCACGGATTAGGGGGTTCGACGGGTTTCAGCCGGCGAACGAAGCGTTGCGGGCGTGGCAGGTGTCAGCAAGCCCGCGCTCGGCGTCTTCCGGCCGAGTGTCTTGCAGTTATAGGATACCTTGGAGGCACCAGGGTAGCTGCGGGGCCGAGAGGTTAAGTTATGTGGAATGAGTGAGATGAATTATTGAAAGTGTTGTGACTCCAATGGACGGCGGGGCGGGTTTGCGGGCGGGAGCGGGGTTCGGGAGCTGGAAGCTGTGAATTAATTGCCTTTCGACCTCTTTTCGCCGAGCTAAGTCCTCTATTTGCCTCACTGGATTCTGCGGCAAGTTGATTTTTTCACAGCTTCCTGGTCCCCGATCTCTCCCCCGATCTCCCCGCAGCGCGGTTCTTCATAAGACTGGCGGCGGCGCGAAATCACTTGACTGAACGGCGGCGTCCTCAGGCAGGCCCTCAGCGTTCATCTGCCCAATTGAGGATCACATTGAGCTGGCGCGGCACCGAACCCGGATCGCGCCGGATCATCAAGAACCGTTTGCCGTCCAGCGAGACATCGTAGCCGCGGAGACCCCTGACGAAGAAGTTCGTCCGGTCAAATAGCCTGCGAGGAGCGCCGAACGACCCGTCCGGCCGAATCGCCACGGCCACGACAGCGTCCCCGGTTACGTAGAACAACTCTTTACCATCGCGCGACCATCTGGGCTGGATTCCGCCTTCGGTAGAGACCGGGAATCTGTTCGCCCCACTGGGATACGACTGCACGTAGATCTCGACTCGCCCCGACTCGTCAGACGCATACGCAACCCAGCGCGGCCCGCCCTCCGGGCCCGGCGAGACCTGGGCACTCCCTTCGTTGAATGGGGTTACGCGAAAAGGCGAAGTCATTCCCTGTTGCGACAGGCTGCCCGGCGCCAGGGTCCAGAGGTCAATACCGGTTTGGGGGTTGATCTCGATGTAGAGCACAGTCCCATCGGCCAAAACCGAGGTCGGGAACTGGTCGTAGGACCGAGAGAGCAGGGCTTGGGCGGGCCGCGATCCGTCGGCGGGTTGGGAGTAGATGTCCCAGTCACCTCCCCGATTTGAGGCGAAAACAATCCGCGTGCCGTCGCTGCTCCACAGCGGCATGAAATTAGCGGTGTTCGCTGGTGTTAGACGACTGCGCGTCCCGCGTTGCAAATCATGAATCCAAAGCTCCAAACGGTCCCGGACGGCTGTCTTCGACCCGTCCGGCGAAAGCGTCACCTCCCGATACATATCCTGGTCAATACCTAACGATTCGATCTTGCCCTCCCGGTCGACCCACACCAACGATGCTTTCGCCGGGTTGCCGGGCGCGTAGACTGCAGTGCCGGTATTCGAGACAGCAAGCCAGCCCCGGTTCCCGTACTCTATCTCGTTGTACACGTTGGCCAGGACGGAAGTATCGGCGCTGGTGAGCGCGGGATGCGCGGCGTCGAAAGGTGCAGCTCTGATGCCGGCGGCCTGGTCGATGAGCAGCAGGCGGCCCGCAGAACCGCCACTAGCGTCGAAGATCGCGGACCCTCCCGCCGTCGAAGGCAAGAACATCTCCCACTGGCCTGAATCCAGCGAGAGCACCGCGGCTCCCCAAGTTTGCCCCCATATCGTGAAGAGAACACTTCGTCCTCCGGGAAGCACCTGCGGGAAGGCGTGAGCGTACCCCGCTGCCGCGCCGTCTGGCTTGGTTAGAGCCTCGGGCGTTCCACCGCTTGCGGGAATCCGCTGGAGTCCTGAACCGAGCGAAGCAGTGTAAATGATCGTGTCGTCTTGGTTCCAAGTTCCACCGAAGGGAACGGCGGCTTCGGCCAGCCCGATGGGCGTACCCCCAGCAACCTCCGCTTTTTGAAGCTGCCCATGCGCGAAGAACGCCACCCAGTTCCCATCGGGCGAAAAGAATGGTTGCAGGGCGCCGCTCGAACCCGCTACCGCGCGAGCCTCAAAAGAATCCAGGTGGCGCAAATAGAGCCGCGGCTCGTCGGTCCCTCGTTGCGCCGCGTAAGCGATGATCTGGCCATCGCGGGAAATGGCCGGGCTACTGGTAATCTCTTGCCCCGGCGGAAGTGAGATGGAAAGGCGAGTGGTCGCGGGTCCCGGTTCACCGCCGAAAGCGATAAATGCCAGGGCGACCGCAACGATCGCGAGTGACGCCGCCACGGCAGGCCACAGCCACGTCCGAGCAAGGCTTACTGTCTGCCTCGTCGCCGTGGTCGTTGGGATACCCGGCACAGGATTCGTGGTCCGCGAGATCGTGGACTTGCCCGATTCGAGCTTCTTCCGCAAGCCGCGCAAGTCAACGAGCAGGTCTTCAGCGTGCTGATAGCGTTCGTCGCGGTCCTTCGCCATGGATTTGCCGATGATCCATTCCAACTCCATAGGCAAGCCCGCCCGCAGCGCCGTCAGCGGTTCCGGCTCTTCGTTGGTGATTCCGTAGAGAACCGCCTCTTGGCGCTCGCCAGCGAACGGCAACCGGCCGGCGATCATCTCGTATAGCACCACTCCCAGCGACCAGAAATCGGTGCGGCGGTCGGTCGGCCGGCGCAGAGCCTGCTCCGGCGACATGTAGGCCGGCGTGCCCAGCATGGTTGTGGTTTTGGTGAGCTGCGAGCGATCGGCGAGCTGCGCCAGGCCGAAGTCCATGATCTTGACCCGGCCTTCGGCGGCCAGCATCAGGTTGGCGGGTTTGATGTCGCGGTGAACGATCTCTTTCTGGTGCGCCGCTTTGAGACCCTGGGCCGTCTGAATGGCAATGTCCAGGGCTTCGCCGAGCTTGAGCGGACGCTCGGCGATCTTGTCCTTCAGCGTGCGGCCTTCGAGGCAGGCCATGGCGATGAATGTTTGTCCCGCGGCCTCGTCGATTTCGTAGATCGGGCAGATGTTGGGGTGATCGAGACGCGCCGCGGCCTTGGCTTCCCGGACGAAGCGGGCCTTGTGTTCGGGGTCTTCGATGGCGTGCGCGGCCAGGAATTTGAGGGCGACGGGGCGGTCGAGTTTGGTGTCAGTGGCCTTGTAGACCACACCCATGCCGCCTTCGCCGAGTTTCTCGGTGATCTTGTAGTGCGAAATAGTTTGACCAATCATAGCCCCGACCGAGCCTGAGGGAATTGTACCGCGGCAGGATAGCTGGCGCGAACAACGCTTCGGTTGAGCTAGCCGATCGTAGCACCACCGCTATCTTGATTCCAGTGGTGCTCTTCTGCTTCGGCGAGCTTGTTTAGGCCCCCAGGCGACTGTTAGAGAGTGGGAACGCGATTTCACAACAGCTTTCCTAGGACGAGCGCTATGTGCTTCGTTCCGGGCGACTTAGTCCTGTTCGCGGTCTTTGAACTCGGCGAACCAGTTGAGGACGACACGTATCGTCGTCTGAGGCGCTTTCGTTTCGTCGTAGCCGACCGGCTCGGGCAAAATGAACCTTTGTCCATCCAGCGAAACATCGTAGTTCGGGTAGTTAATGATGCGCCGCAGTCCCGCATGCTCGAACAGCTCAGTAGGCGAGCCGGGGGAGAACTCCCCTTCCGTCGAAACCGCCACCACCATGAGTTTCTCCCCTTCCACATAGAAGAGTTCTTTCCCGTCCCGGCTCCGGCGCACATCACACCCCCCACCATTCAACACCGTCACCTTCCGCTCAACGGTATGATGAGGAACCGCACAGAAGCCTGATGACGAGTCACCCACTTTCTGTTGCTGCCGAATCTGAATCTAAGCTGGAGGCGGTTTATCTCTACCATGACCGTACGAAGCATCACGTGGACCGCTATGCTCGGGCGTTGGGTTACATGGACTGGGCCAGCCAGCCGAACCCCTTCCGACGCTTCGAGAGCGCCCAACTGATCCCGTTGCCCCTGCCCAGGATCGAAGCAGAACCAACCTACGACGCGATCTTGGCCGCAGCGCCAACCCTTGCTCCGATCGGGATTGAAACCATCAGCAACTTGTTTTTCTTCAGTCTGGCCCTTTCAGCCTGGAAGCAGGTGACGGGACTTGACGGCCAGGTCGGCTCACGATGGTCGCTGCGTGTGAATCCTTCCAGCGGAAACCTGCACCCGACGGAAGGCTACTTGATCTCCGGCCCCGTGCCGGGGTTGGCCCAGTTTCCAGGGATCTACCACTACGCCCCTTTCGAGCATGGTCTGGAGTTGCGCCGCCGCTTGACTGACGCCGAGTGGCGGATCCTCTCACCGCTTCTTCCCCCGGGGGCCTGCCTCCTCGGTCTGACATCCATCTATTGGCGGGAGTCCTGGAAGTACGGCGAGAGAGCTTTTCGCTACTGCCAGCACGACGTGGGGCACGCCATCGGAGCCGTTACGATCTCTGCAGGCAGCCTTGGATGGCGTACCCGCTTACTCGAACGGGTGAGCACTCCGGCTCTCGAACGCCTTCTCGGTATCGATCAGCAGCAGGGCATCGAAGCGGAGCACGGCGACTGCCTGCTCTTGCTTCATCCAGGAGGAGAGGGCGTCCCAGATTTCGCTCCGCCTGAGGCGCTGTTGGCAAAGCTTGCCGACGGAGCGTGGTTGGGCGAGCCGAACCATCTGAGTTCCCAGCATCACCCATGACCGGTGATCGACGACGTATCGGAAGCCTGCACCTGGCCCGGCGCTGCTCCGGTAGAGGGCACAGAGGCCCCTTCGGGACTTCGCTTGCCTGGCGAGCGGGGCCTTTCGGCCTACCGGCTGATTCGTCAGCGCCGCAGTGCCGTCGCTTTGGACGGACGGACTACGATCTCTTCCGGAACCTTCTACCGCATGCTGCAAAACGTCATGCCGGAAGCGAATCCCATCCCGTTTGCCACCCTACCCTGGCGGCCTACGGTTTCTCTCGTGCTGTTTGTGCACCGCGTCAGCGGCCTGGTCGAAGGGCTCTACGTGCTCGTGCGTCACCTAGAGCACTTGCAGTCTCTGCGGCGGAGCTTGGGTCCTGATCTGATTTGGGGAAAGCCCGAGGGATGTCCCCAATCCCTTCCTCTCTATTTGCTCTTGACGGGCGATGAAAGAGCGATTGCTCGCGCCGTGAGTTGTGACCAGGAGATCGCAGCGGACGGAGTCTTCTCAGTTGGGATGCTGGCAGCCTTCGACGAAGCTCTTTCCGCAGCTGGCCCAGGGATGTACCCGCGCATGTTTTGGGAGACCGGCGTCATCGGCCAAACGCTCTATCTGGAAGCCGAAGCGGCTCGGATCCGGGCCACTGGCATCGGCTGCTTCTACGACGACGAGGTTCATCGGATCCTCGGGATCAAGGACCACTCCTGGCAGAGCCTCTACCACTTCACCATGGGCGGAGCTGTCGAGGATCCGCGACTCCAGTCCTTGGATGCCTATGGGCACCTGTCTGACGACCGCCACACCACAGCCGCCACAGGGAGAGTTAAATAGTCAAGAGTTGCCCAACGAGGCCGGTTGCGCCCGAGGCCTTTTGCACTGGCTTCACGAAGCCGCTTCAACCGCTTCGAGTTCCTGCAGTCTGGCGAGCTAGATCGATGCCAGTCTGGGGGATCATCATCGTTCTTCGTGTCTCGTGGAGCACAACGAGCTAATGGTGTTCCGAATCGCCGCCTCCGGAAAGGCCTTAGCACCTGTTGCCGCTCGTGCAGCTAGGTATCACCGTTGATGGGTTGTTGCCTCAGATGTCTGATTCGCCAGCATTGATCATTCTGGACTTAAACGCCGAGAGCCTCAAGGTGATCCAAGTCATTGGGAAGCTCAAAGCTAATCCGAAACTGAAAGACATAGCGGTCGAGGGCTCCGAACGCGTATCGTCATACTCAACACAGTGCAAGCGGCGGCGATGATCGCGCATGAGATGAGAGAAGCCGGTCGCAGCATCTTGCGTCTTTTTTCTTGTCCGACGGTCCCGTATCAGCCCGTAAAGCTCGGGATCTGCGATCCACACTGCCGAGCGTGCACTACCTGCCCGTACACATCGGCGGGTACGGACGGCCCCTTGCGGGTGCAATGCTGACGGTAAGCCTTCTCAAGCTCTCCGGCGATCTCATCAGGCGCCATGCGCTCGATGTGCCGACGCTCCAGCGCGTAGACAAGCACGCCGTCCTTGAACAGGGCGACGGACGGCGACGATGGCGCAACCTCCGGCATGCGCTCGCGCGCGCGTTGGGTCGCCTCCATATCGACCCCCGCAAAAACCGTGGTCAAGTGATCCGGGATGACAGCGGCCTGCAGCGCCTGGGTGACCCCGGGTCGGGCGCCTCCGGCCGCACAGCCGCAGACGGAGTTTACGACAATAAGCGTGGTTCCAGGCTTGCCAAGAGCCTCATCAACATCGGCAGCGGTCTTGAGCGGTGTGACGCCACATTGCGCCAGCTCCTCCCACATCGGCCGCACTGCTTCCGGATCATACAAAGGCTGCATACGAAACTCTCTCCATTTTGGTTTCTGCACTCTCTCGGGCGCTCGGGCTAAAACAGCGTCGAGCCCCGCCGCCATCACAAGAACCTATCAAGTATGACCCTTCGGCCACCATTAAGCCAGGATCTCCTTTTGGCCGTCCTGGCACGGATAGGATAGCCGACGCCCTGCTGCGATGCAACGGTTTTCGCACAGCTGCCACGTTGGGTACTCCTTTCGCTGCCGCTCCGGCCTTCGAATGCTGCTCGATCATGGCGTGCCGGCCATGCCGGTCTGATTCTACCGTTATTCAGATACCTGGTGATAACACCTTAGGACCGTATCGACCGTGCGGCGGGCGAAGGGCGGTGGAGAGAGGCAGTGGCAGCGTGGGCCGCCGCATTGTCGATAGGGGTTGTTGGAGGATGCCGGGCTCAGGATCGGCTATGTGGATTGTAGGGATTGGCTTGGTCGTTGGGCAGGAGGAGTAGGACCTTTCGGGAGTAGAACGTGGCTTGGATCGCCCGGATTGCTTTGATGTATGGAAGCCGCGAAGTCCTCGCAGGCGGGCGAATCAGCTCCGCGGAAAGACCCAGGCGCAGGAGTGCGAAGCACCCCCTGGCGACGGCGCGTCGCAGCGTTGCGTTGGCGAAGAGACGGTGAGGGGTCATGAGGAGTCGATAGCCTCGGGCAGGGCCATGTCCCCGGCGCGTAGCGCCAGTTCCAGCGCCGAAAGCCATGCGACCACGCGCAGCCTTCCCTCGCCGCACAGCGGGCAGCGGCGCTCCACGGCTCGCCGTTGCTCCTTGCTCAACAAGGCAGGGGAAACTTCCCTCGTCGCGGACGCCTGGAGGAGTTCCCGGCAGCGGGCCAAGCCCGCCGCGCGTCTGCGATGAGCCAAGAAACCGTAGTAGCGGATCTTGACAAAACCCCTCGGCAGCACGTGCAGCAGAAAGCGCCGCAGGAACTCGACCGCGTCGAGCGTCATCGTCTCGATACGGTGGTTGTTCTTCGCGTTGCGAAAACGCAAGCGCAGGCGGCCGTCGTGGAGAGACCGCAAGCGACCGTTGGAGATGGCGACGCGATGGGTATAACGAGCCAGATACTTGAGCACTTGTTCGGGTCCGGCCATGGGCGGCTTGAGGTAGACCACCCACTCGGTTGTTCTCAGTTCTCGCAGCCAAGAGTGAAAACGTTCGGGCTTCGTCAGCGGGGCCAGCTGCCGGTCGAGTTCCAGCTCGCCGTGTTCGAACGCCCGCCGCAAACCGTCTAAGAGCTTGCCGCGAAACAAGCGGCTCAGAGGCCGTACGGGCAGGAAAAACTTCTTGCGGCAGCGGATCCATCGGCTGCCGTCGAGCGCCATTCCTCCCGCCGGTACGACGCAGTGCAGGTGCGGATGAGGCAGCAGTATCTGGTTCCAGGTATGCAATACGGCGAAGAAGCCGATCTGGGCGCCCAAACGCTTGGGGTCGCGAGCGAGTTGTTGCAAGCTTTGAGAGGCCGCCTCGAACAGCAGACGGTAGAAGAGTCGCTGATTCTGGAGGGCCAACATTGCCAGGGCCCCTGGCACGGTGAACACAACATGGCAG
This sequence comes from Bryobacterales bacterium, assembly GCA_965238045.1. GTDB lineage: Bacteria > Acidobacteriota > Terriglobia > Bryobacterales > UBA6623 > CBDEGU01. The sequence continues at coordinate 1,228,178 of CBDEGU010000012.1, forward strand.
TAGTGCACCGGAAGTAGTTCCTGCGCCCGTGCCCCCAGCCAGCGGTCACGCGCCGCCGACTGGCACTTCGGACAGTGCCGGTTCGAGCACGAGTTGTACGCGATCCGTTCCTGCGAGCAAGAATCGCACTGTTCGATGTGAGCGCCCTGGGCGGCGCTGCGACACGAACCGATGTCGCGAAGGGCCTTGCGTTGACGAGCGGAGAGGCGGTGTCCCCAGCGCTCGAGCAACTCCCCTTCGTGTTGGCGAATGACATCGGCCACTTCCAGCCGATGCCGGCTCATCGCCGGCGCCGGTCCCCGTCGTCGGTGAGCGCTTCGCGAATCTCGAGTGCTTCGAGTGGGCTCTGCGTCGTGCGCAGGCGCAATTCCGAGACATGCAGATAGCGCGCCGTCGTCTTGAGACTGACGTGCCCCAGCAAGACCTGGATGGTGCGCAGATCCGTCCCCGCTTCCAGCAAGTGCGTGGCAAAGGAATGCCGCAGCACGTGCGGGCTCACCGGTTTGCGGATGCCTGCCTGGCGACCAAGCTTTTGGCAGATCTGCCGTACCCCCGAGGGCCGCAGCTGGGCGCCGTGGATACGGCCGGGAAACAGCAACTCGTTCGGCTTCGCCCAGCGCCAGTACAGACGCAGCAACTCCAGTAGCTTGGGAGACAACATCACCTGGCGTGGCTTCTCTCCTTTGCCGCGGCGCACCAGGATCACCATCCGCTGCGAGTCAATGTCCCCCGCTTCGAGTTGCAACACTTCGTCGAGACGCAACCCGGCTCCGTAGAGCGTCGCGAGGATCGCGCGATGCTTCAGGTTCACCGCGGCGTCCAACAGCGCCGTCACTTCTTCACGGCTCAGCACGACCGGTAGGCGACGCCGGACCTTGGGCCGTGCGATGCGTTCGACAACCCAGGGTCGCTCGAGTGTCTGGCTGTAGAAGAACTTCAGCCCCGCCGTGCGCACCCCGAACGTCGCACCGGCCAGCTTACGCCGCTCGATCAAGTCAAGCTGATACTCGCGAATCTGCTTCGGGCCCAGTTGCTCCGGCGACTTGCCGAAGTAGCGGGCGAGATCCTCGACGGCCTTGGTATAACTCCGAATCGTCTGCGGCGAATAGCTGCGCAGCCGCAGGTCTTGGATCATCTTCTGACGTAGCTTGGTCATGAACGACCTCCTCTCGGTCGCTCATTATTCCTCTACCTCAACAAAGTTTCAATCCTTCCCCACTCGCCGGCCTCCCCTTCACCTCTGCCGCGCCAGCGGCTTCGTCCAACAACCGTTCCCACTCGCTATCGGCCCAGGTTTTCGCTAGCCGCCCGATGGGACTCGATTTGGGCCAGTTTGATGACGGATTGCCGAGGCTCTGATGCATGATCGCTCAATGGGAAATCATTTCTCGACATCTATCCGGCGTTGACGCCCTTTCGTCGAACATTCTAGCGTGGGCGGTACGAGGGGCTCCCACCTGCTCGTGAAGCATGCGTTTGTGCACAGAGCCGACAGATCCCCACTAACGGGCCAGGGTTGCCGTGGGCGATGACGGGTGGGGCCGGGGTGCGTATAATGGGGCACGTGTTGTTTGGGCGTGGTGGTGCGGGCGGGGGATTGTGCCTGGGGTTTCTTTGGTTTTGATTGGACTAGCGGGAGGGGTTTATGAGTGGTGATGGAAAAGCGGCGGGTGCGGGCGATGCACCGCCGCTGCAAGCCGTTGTCGGTCAGATGCTGATGGGCGCATGGGTGTCGAAGACGATCTCCGATCTTACGCGCCTCGGCATACCGGACCTGCTCCAGCAGCACGGCCCGCTAGAGGGCTGCGCGTGATGAATCGTTTTCTATTTCCAGCCGTGGTATTTTTCGTAACGCTCGCCGTCGCCAATGCCGCGGACTGGCCACGATTTCGCGGCCCCAATGGCTTGGGTGTTTCTGATTCTCAGCGTCTGCCGGTCGCAATCGGCCCCGAGCGAAACGTTGTCTGGAAGACGCCGCTGCCGATGGGCAAGTCCTCGCCGGTGCTGACCGAAGACCGCATCTTCCTTACCGCGCATGAGGACGGGCGATTATTGACCTTCTGCCTCGATCGGGCGAGCGGCAAGATTCTCTGGCGGCGGGAAGCGCCCTCGCGGCGGCGGGAGAAGATGCACAGCCTCAACGACGAGGCCGCATCGACACCGGTAACCGACGGACGCAATGTCTACGTCTTCTTCGGCGGCTACGGGTTGCTCTCCTACGGCCCGGACGGCAACGAGCGCTGGCGCCTGCCCATGGGCCGCTTTACGAACTTTCATGGCATGGGCGCGTCCCCCATACTGGCCGGCGGAAAAGTTCTGATGGTGGTGGACCAGGATATCGAGGCCCACGTGATCGCCATTCGCGCCAGCGACGGCGGCGTGGTCTGGCGAACCGAGCGCCCGGACATGGTGCACAGCTTTTCGACGCCGCTGGTTTATCGTCCCGAGCAAGGCCCGGCGGAACTCGTCGTGCCGGGTTCCTACCAAATGGTGAGTTACGCGATTGAGACCGGCAAGGAGCTGTGGCGCGTCCGGGGACTCGCCTACCAGGTAAAGTCGGTTCCGGTGATCGAAGACGGCGTGCTTTACTTCAACGGCTGGGCGCCGGGGGGAGAGCCGGCGGTGCGGCTGCTGCTGCCTAATTTCCCGAAAATGCTCGCCGACTACGATGCCGACAAGGACGGCAGACTCTCGAAGGCGGAAGTCCCCAAGAAATGGCATCCGGGCAATTGGGATATGCAAGATCTCGACAAGGACTCGGCGTTCGATCGACGCGAGTGGAAGTACTACCAGTCGCGGCGGACTTCGTCCAATGCGACAATGGCGATCCGGCTGGGAGGACGCGGCGATGTGACCGAGAGTCATGTGCTCTGGCGGCATCGCAAGTCGCTGCCCGACGTGCCGTCGCTGCTGCTCTATCGCGGCGTGCTGTGGGCTGTGAAGAAAGGCGGCATTGTCACGACGCTCGAGCCAGGCACGGGTAAGGTGATCAAGATCGGACGCCTTCGCGACGCGCTCGACGACTACTACGCCTCGCCGGTCGGGGCCGATGGCAAGGTCTACATGGCCAGCATGACAGGCAAGGTCTCGGTGCTCGACGGCGCGGGGGACTGGTCGGTTCTGCATACCAGCGATCTTGGCGACGACATTTTCGCAACGCCGGCCATCGCCGGCGGCCGGATCTATTTGCGCACCTCGGCCAGTCTCTACTGCTTCGCCGAGAGTGCTGGTTCGCCGCCATAGGCGCGGCGATTCGTGATGGGCCCGGTGATTTTACGATAGGCGCGGCGATTCGCGACAAACACGGGCCTGGGAACATACGCTGGAGGAAGCTCTTTGTCTATGCACAAGCGCCGGTTGTTCTGCCCGGTTGTGACGATGGCGGTCGTGATGATCGCGGCCCTTGCTCTGGGGTGGGCTTGCCGGCGATCGGGCGGCAAACGAATTGGTGTGGTTCCCAAGGCCGTGGCTCATGTCTTCTGGCAGAGCGTGCATGCCGGAGCGGTGGCGGCGAGCCGCGAGGCGGGCGTCGAGATCGAGTGGCTGGGCCCGTCGCGGGAGACGGATTTTTCCCGGCAGATCGATATTGTCGATTCGATGATCAACGGGCGGATGGACGGAATCGTGCTGGCTCCGGCCGAGGCGACGGCGCTGGTCTCGGTGGTTGAGAAGGCGGCCCTCCGAGGCATCCCGGTAACGATCTTCGACTCGGGAATCAACACAGAGAAGTACGTCTCATTCGTTTCGACCAATAACTACAAGGCCGGCGTGCTGGCGGCGCGCAAGTTGGGTGAGCTGCTGGGCGGGCAAGGCAAGGTCGCGCTCGTGAAAAACGTGCCGGGCAGCTCGTCGACGATGGAGCGAGAGAAGGGCTTTGCCGATACGCTCGCCGAAGAGTTCCCCGGCGTGGTCGTTGCCGGGGAGCAGTACTGTATGTCGGACCGCGCCAAGGCGCTGGATATTTCAGAGAACATGCTCACGGCCAACCCGGATTTGGACGCCTTCTTCGCTTCCTGCGAGCCGGCTACGGTCGGCGGGGCGCAGGCGATTCAGAGCCGGGCTCTGAAGGGCAAGGTCAGGCTGGTTGGCTTTGATTACAGCGAAACGATCGAGCGCGGACTCAGCGATGGCGTGATCGATGCTCTGGTCGTGCAGGACCCGTTCCAGATTGGGTATATGGCGGTAAAGACGATCGTGGAGAAGCTGAACGGAGAGTCGCCCGAGAAGAGAATCGAAATCCCGATTCATGTCATCACGGCGGCGGATCTGGACGATCCGGCGATCGACGCACTGCTGCACCCGGACCTCGACAAATACTTGCGGTAGCGGAACAAGAAGAAAGGGATTCGGACGCCCGCTAGCGGCTCGTCCGAATCCCTTTCTGCCAATGCGGTTCGCGGCCGGGCTCCTGCCGCGGGCTGCGAACTGGCGAAAACTAGTCCTCCTTGGGGGACTTGGTTTTCCGCTTGTTGCGCTGTTCGCGCAGGACGGCCTTGCGGCTGAGTTTGATCTTGTTGCCGTCCAGGGCCAGGCACTTGACGAGAATCTGATCGCCGTTCTTGAGTTCGTCCTTGACGTTGCGAATGCGCTGTTCGGCGATCTCGCTGATGTGCAGCAAACCCTCGGTTCCGGGGAAGATCTCGACGAAGGCGCCGAACTCGACGATGCGAGTGACGGTGCCGAGGTAGGTCTTGCCGACTTCGGGGCTGGCGGTGAGGTCCTCAATGATCTGAATGGCCTTTCTCGCCGCGGCCTCTTCCGATGAGGCCACGTGGACGGTGCCGTCATCCTCGACATCGACCTTGGCTCCGGTATCCTCGACGATGCTTCTGATCATCTTGCCGCCCGGTCCGATGAGATCGCGAATCTTGTTGGTCGGGATCTTGATGGTGTAGATGCGAGGGGCGTAGGGCGATATCTCTGTGCGGGGTTCGGAGACCGCGGCGTCCATCGTCTTGAGGATATCGAGCCTCGCCGTGTGGGCCTGCGCGAGCGCTCGTTCCAAGACCTCGAGGCTGACGTTGGGCTGCTTGATGTCCATTTGGAGAGCAGTAATCCCGTCGGCGGTGCCGGCGACCTTGAAGTCCATGTCGCCGTAATGATCCTCGGCGCCGGCGATGTCGGTCAGCACCTCGAAGGTCGTGCCGTCGCCGACCAGCCCCATGGCGATTCCGGCGACGGGCGCGCGAAGCGGTACGCCGGCATCCATCAGGGCGAGGGTGCCGCCGCAGACGGTGGCCATGGAACTCGAGCCGTTCGATTCGAGAATGTCGCTGACCACGCGAATCGTGTAGGGGAAAGTCTCAAGGTCGGGAATGACGGCGGTAAGCGCGCGTTCAGCGAGTATGCCGTGGCCGATTTCCCGGCGTCCGGCGCCTCGTAAAAAAGCGACTTCGCCCACGCTAAAGGGCGGGAAATTGTAGTGGACCATAAAGCGCTTTTCATACATGGGCGCTTCGAGCCGTTCTTGCCGCTGGCCTTCCTTCGTGGTCCCCAGAGTAACGGTGGCCAGAGCCTGGGTTTCTCCGCGGGTAAAGACGGCGGAACCGTGGGTACGAGGCAGTTCGGAGACTTCGCAGGTGATCTGGCGAATTTCGTCGAAAGCGCGGCCGTCGGGACGGCGCTTCTTGTTGAGAATCAAATCGCGAAAGACCGCTTCCTGGAGCCGCTTGAAGTACTTGCCGGCCGAGGCGGAGGCGTCTTCGTCATCGCCGCACGACTCTAGGATCTCTTTCTTCAGAGTGCCGACCCGAACCTGGCCTTCGAGCTTCGTGCACGAGCTTGTGTCGGTCGCTTCCTCCAGCCGCGTGCTCCACTTTTCGGCAAACTGCTTGTAGCCATCCTCGTCGAATGCGGACGCCTGGAAGGCCATCTTGGGCTTGCCGGCTTTCTCGACGAGCTGCTTGATGAGGCCGGCGATTCGGCGGCAGGCATCGTGTCCGAGGCGCATGGCCTCGAGTATGTCGGCTTCACTGGCGCCGGAGGCGATGGCCTCGACCATGACGAGTCCTTGTTCGGTACCGGTGACCATGATGCTGATGTCGCTGTTTTCGACGTCTTCGTAGCCTGGGTTGATCAGCCATTTGCCATCGACGCGGCCCACGCGGACGGCGCCGATCGGATTAAGGAAGGGAACGTCGGAGATCGACAGGGCCGCCGAGGCTCCGACGAGCGCCAGCGGACTGGGGTCGAACTCCGGGTCCGCCGAAAGGACCATCGCGATGACCTGCGTCTCGTGCTGAAACCCTTCGGCGAAGAGCGGCCGGATCGGCCGGTCAATCAGACGGCTGGTGAGAACTTCCTTTTCCGAGGGCCGGGCCTCGCGCTTGATGTAGCCGCCGGGAATGCGGCCGGCCGAGTAGGTGTATTCGCGATAGTCGACGGTCAGGGGGAAAAAGCTGATGCCTTCACGAGGTTTATCGGTGGCGGTGGCTGTCACCAGCACGACGGCGTCCCCACTGCGTACAACAACGGCGCCGCCGGCCTGCTTGGCGAGACGGCCTGTCTCAAGGGTGAGTGTGCGTCCGCCTAGCTCCATTTCTACTGTTTGCTTCATTAGTTTGATTTGTCGTGCGAGAGGTTTTCGCGGGTACAGCTCCGCCGTACCGGCAAATAGCCTCTCGCCATACTCCTAGAGGTTTTTGAGGGAAGGAAAAAGTTGCCTGTGCGGGGGATGCTCGCGGAGAACAACTTCGCGATGACAAATCTGGGAAACTGCGTTTCGTGCCTGAACACCGGAACGACCGTCCGGTCAATGTTCAGCGGCCGGAACCGCCGCTTCCGCAATTTCCCGTGCTAGGTCTCGCGGCCGCCTTCTTGCAACTGCCGCACGAAGAACGTTACCCGCGCAGTCCTAGATCTTTAACAAGTTTGCGATACCGCTCGGAACTCTCTCTCCCTAGATAACGCAGCAGTCGCCGGCGGCGGCTGACCATGGTCAGCAATCCGCGGCGGGATGAAAAGTCCTTACGGTGTTCTTTGATGTGTTCGGTTAAGTCCAGAATTCTGCGCGACAGAACCGCGATCTGAACTTCAGTTGAACCGACATCGGTACCGTGAATCCGGTACTTGGTGATAATTTCTTTCTTGACCTGCGTGTCTAAGGGCATTCAGTTCTTCAATACTCCCAATTCGCTTCTCTCTTTTTTTTGTTATCTGTGGCGAGTATAGCATATTTGAGAACGAGGCTGCCGGTACAGGATGACTGGAAATTGTTTTGGGAGATGCCGGGGCCGGGCGGGGCGGGGCGGGCGGATGCGCTGTCTGACGCGGATGTGTTTGAAATATAGTGAGATAGCTGGGTGGCTTCGGCTGCAATGGTGAGCCGGGATTGGCCGAGGCGCGGCGGGCCGAGGTGAGCGGATAGGACCGGGTTGGCGCCTGTTGGCGAGGGGCTAGACGGCCTGCTGGTCCCGGCGGCGCCAGGTGGATCGGGTTGCGGTGATATTGCTTTCCGGGGTTTCTTGCGGTGTGGAACGACAGAGAGATCACCGGCGATCGAGACCCTGTAGAATGAGTTTTTCGTGTCGTCTCGCTCTCCTAGAGGGGCGGAATTCACGAACCAGCGTTTTCCCCCGTTCATGGTCGCCCCGCGGGCGGGGAAGCTTCGGCCTGCCCGGCGGGTGAGGCCGGCGGTCACCGAGTTCGCCGGGCCTGGTCGCCGACCAGAACACGATGTAGGCTGTTGCCTTGGGTGCGCGAGAAGCAAGAGAAGTCCGCTGTAACGGGAAAGGCAGGATCGTTTGATGGAGCAAGGTGAATTCGGAGTCGTCGGTCTGGGCGTGATGGGGCAGAATCTGGCCCTGAACGTCGCAAGCAAAGGTTTTTCGGTGGTTGCGTTTAATCGCGGCGCCGAGAAAGCGGACCGCATGCGAGAGTTGTCGGCTGGCAAGCGGGTGCGGGTGACGCAGTCGCTTGCGGAGTTCGCGGGATGGCTCGAACGGCCTCGCCGCATCGTCCTGATGGTGACGGCGGGAAAGGGAACCGACGCAGTGATCGCGGACTTGAAGCCGCTGCTCGACCAGGGCGACGTCATCATTGACGGCGGCAACTCGCACTTTCCCGACACCGGCCGGCGCTGGAAGGCTCTGAGCGCCGCCGGACTCCACTTTGTGGGGTGCGGCATCAGCGGAGGCGAAAAAGGCGCGCTGCTGGGTCCGAGCATCATGCCCGGCGGCGACGAGAAGGCCTATAAGCTGGTCGAGCCGATCCTGACCAAGATCGCCGCACAGACCGAAGACGGCCCTTGCTGCACCTATATTGGCGCCGGCGCGGCGGGGCATTACGTCAAGATGGTGCACAACGGCATCGAGTACGGGATCATGCAGCTTCTCTGCGAGACCTACGACATCTGCCGCAAAACGCTCGGGATGCCGGCGCCGGAAATTCAGAAAATCTTCGCTGGCTGGACCGACAGTGACATCGGTGGCTATCTGGTGGAAATCACCGCGATCTGCCTGGCGAAAGCCGACGACGACACCGGACGGCCGCTGGTCGAGTTGATGCTCGATACCGCCGGACAGAAGGGCACCGGCAAGTGGACCGCGCAATCGGCGCTGGACCTGGGCGTTCCGGCGCCGACGCTCGCGATGGCGGTCCAGGCGCGGATCCTCTCGGGGCTGAAGTCGCAGAGGATCGAGGCGGCCAAGGTGCTGACGGGTCCGGACCCGAACTATGATGGCGATCGCGATGAGATCGTTTCCGCGCTGTTTCACGCCCTACAGTTGGGCATGGTGGGCTGCTATGCGCAGGGCCTCACGCTGATTGGCGAAGCGTCGAGGGTGATGAAGTTTGGCGTCAACCTGGCCGAGGTGGCGCGAATCTGGAAAGCCGGCTGCATTATCCGCTCCCGCATGCTCGATCCGATCAAGAAGGCCTGCGCGGCGAATCCGAATCTGGTGAACCTTATGATGGACGAGGCCTTCCGCAAGATCGTGAACGCCAACCAGGCGGATCTGCGCCGGGTCGTGTCTCTGGCGGCGGAGACCGGCGTACCGGCGACTTGTCTGGGCGCGACGTTGGCGTATATCGACAGCTATCGCAGCGAGTTCCTGCCGGCGAATTTGTTGCAGGCCCAGCGGGATCTCTTCGGTGCTCACACCTACCGGCGGCTCGACAAGGAAGGCGTATTTCATACCGAGTGGGAAGACTAAATCCCCGAGTGCGGTTTTTGGCGGTGGCGGCGGGTGATGGCAGAGAATACTCCTCTTGACAAGTTTGAGCGCGAGCACGATTTCTTCATCGCGCTGGATTCCGATGGCTGTGTGTTTGATTCGATGGAGATCAAGCACAAGGAGTGCTTTACTCCGGCGTTCATCAAGCACTGGAAGCTGCAAGCGGCATCGAAGTATGCGCGGCAGGTTTGGGAGTTTGGCAATCTGTATTCTGTCGACCGGGGCGTGAACCGTTTTCCGGTGCTGGTGAAATGCCTGGATTTGCTCAGTGACTATCCCGAGGCGATGGCACGGGGCATTGAGATTCCGGATTTGACTCCCTTGCGGGACTTTGTGACATCGGGACATCCGCAGAGCAACGCGTCGCTGAGCGCGCTGCTCGAAGAGCGCGACGATGCGGTGCTGGCCCGGACGATGCGCTGGAGTCTGGCGGTCAATGATGCGGTGGCGGATCTTGTCGAAGGCGTGCCGCCGTTTCCGAAAGTGATTGAGTGTCTGGACCGGATCACGGCGCAAGCCGACCTGGCGGTGGTGTCGGGCACGCCGGGCGAGGCTCTGCGGCGGGAGTGGGTGGAACACAAGATCGTCGATTACCCGGCCCTCATCGCCGGGCAGGAGCTGGGCAAGAAGACCGATCACTTGCGCGTGATGACTGGCGACAAGAGCTACGACCCCGCGCGTATGCTGATGATCGGCGACGCGCCCGGCGACTACAGCGCGGCGCGGGCTTGCGGTCTAATGTTCTACCCTGTAAATCCGGGCCACGAAGAGGAGTCCTGGCGGCGGCTGCACGACGAGGCGCTGGAACGCTTTTTCGCCGGGACCTATGGCGGCGAGTACGAGCAAGCCCGGATTGCCGAGTTTGAACGGTTGCTTCCGGCCACCCCGCCCTGGAAGGTCTAGCAGTCCGTGGTAGAAGTCCGGCTGAACGCGCGGCAAGGATTTGGGGTCGCGGGCTAGGAGAGAGGAGGAAGATGATGCGGGACATCATTGACGACGAACGACAACGCCTGGGGCCGCAAAGCCTTGCCGCCCGAAGGGTTGCGGCGGCGCGGCGGACGCAGCTTCGTCGCGATTGGGTTGGGCCGCGAAGCACCTCTCCACCTTCCTTAGGTCTCGTTTTCTGCCCGCGGTGCTCGCAACGCGACAGTCCGACTTCTACCACGGGCTGCTAAGGCGATGCGTCTTTATTTCACCGAAGATACCGCTCCTTATGCTGGACCGGCGGGGATGCGCCGGGAAGAAGGAATCTGATGATACATGTGCCGCTGATTCGCTGGGGCGAGGTCTACAAGAGTCAGGATGCCGAGAAGGTCGTCCATTTCGATACCGGAGAGCCGATCGCCGAGGTCAGCCAGGCGCTGCCGGGCATGGTGCGCCGCGACATGCGCAAGTCCCAGGGCGCTCGCGATGCCTTGCGCGCGATTCCCTGCACCGAGCTGGCCAAGATGGTTCAGAAGGCCGGCGAGCTGTTCATGTCGGCCGAGCTGGCGATTGGCGACGATGGGCAGACGCCCGCCGCGTTTGTGCGCCAGCAGTCGGCGAGCACGGGTTTGCCAGAGCATATGTGCCGCAAGAACATGGACAAGATCGCCTTCGTGCTCGGTCAGATGGACCGTATTCTCGATGCGCTGACCCGCGGCCTGGACCTCTCGCTTCTCACCGCCGGCCATGGCCAAGACGCCGCCGGACGGCTGCTCAGCTACCAGGCCGAGACCGACGCACTGGGCATGGTGCTGCCCAGCAACTCGCCGGGAGTTCACACCCTCTGGATGCCGGTCGTCGCCCTGCAGATCGGACTAGTTCTCAAACCCGGTCCGCAGGAGCCTTGGACGCCCTATCGCATGGTGCAGGCGATGATTCGGGCGGGCGTGCCGCCGCGGGCATTCTCCATCTACGCCGGAGGGGGCGATGTTGGCGCGGCCGTGCTCGAGAGTTGCGGACGAACGATGCTCTTCGGCAGCCAGGCGACGGTCGATCAGCATGGCGGCAACCCCAGGGTGCAGGTCCATGGTCCCGGCTATAGCAAGATTCTGGTGGGTGAGGACCGCATCGACAATTGGCGGGACTATCTTGATATCTTCGTCGACAGCGTACTTTTGAATAGCGGCAGAAGCTGCATCAATTGCTCCGGTATCTGGGTGCCGCGGCACGGCCGGGAGATCGCCGAGGCGATGGCCGGGGAACTGGCGAAGGTACAAGCTCTGCCTCCGGAAGATCCCCAGGCGCTGTTGGCCGCCTTTACCGTGCCGGGGGTTGCCGAAGCGGTCTCGGCCGCGATTGACGACGACTTGCGGACCTCTGGTTCCAAAGACCTGGTCGCGGAAGCGCGCGGTACGCCCCGGCTGATTACGCGTGAGCATTGCGGGTACCTGTTGCCGACGCTGATCCACTGCGAGTCGCCTGCTCACCCGGCGGCGAAGAAAGAGTTCATGTTCCCGTTCGCGGCCGTGGTGGAGTGTCCGCAAGACCAGATGCTCTCGGAGATCGGTCCGACGCTGGTGGGCACGGGCATCACCGATGACCCGAAGTTTCGCCGGCAACTGCTCGATTGCAGGCACATCGACCGGCTGAATCTGGGCGCGGTGCCGACCACGAAGCTCGACTGGCTGCAGCCGCACGAAGGCAACATTGTAGACTTCTTATATCGGGCACGGGCGTTTCAGGCCGCCTAGCCCGCCTTTCTCGTCACGTGCTGAGAAATGCGGGCTGGCTTCTTCGCTCCGGCGAACGGCAGCGGCTCCGCGCGGCTGGGGTGGCGGCGCGGGCTCGGAGACGATGGACGGGGTTTAGCGGGGGACACGCCGTGTGCATTGACCGGCGAAGACTTCATGGCGGCCAATCCAGTTGAGCAACTGATCGAAAAACGAGCCAGCCGCTGGCGTCGCTGGCTGCAACTGCCGTTGCCGGTGTATCACAACCCGGTCGAACGTGATTTCCAGCCCGAGTTAGGGCGCTGGAATCTTTACATCGCCGGGGCGGGATCGGTCGTGGACGGCTATGTCAATGTGGATCTGTGCATGGTGCCGGGCGTGACGGTGGTTTGCAGCGCCGAGCAGCTTCCGTTTCGCGATGATCTTTTTCAGCGTGTCGAGTGCGACGCGGTTCTCGAGCACACCCGCTCGCCCCAACGGATGATTTCCGAGATTTATCGCTGTACGCGGCCCGGCGGACACGTACACTTGGTCGTGCCTTTCTGCCACCCATTTCACGAATATCCGCGAGACTACTACCGTTTCTCCCCCGACGGGCTGAAGGAGATCGCCAAGCCGTTCGACCCCTTGCTTTGGGGCTGGCGTTCCGGACCGACCGCCACCCTGCTTGCCTTTCTGCTGGAGTACGTCAAGATCTGGTTCCCGGGACGCACTCTCAAGAGGGTTGCCTATGTTCTCGCCGGCTGGCTGCTGTTTCCCTTCCGCTATCTGGACTGGTTCTTCTACCAGACCGGCCAGACCACCGCGCTGGGCAATCACTGCTACCTATGGGCTCGCAAGCCAGGCGCCGATTGATGATAACGGTGGACGATCATGATGGAAAAGAACCAGTGGTCATAATAGGCGGCATCGGTTCAGTCAAGGGTAGGATTGGTTGAATTAAAGGGAGACGATTCGTGATGATGAAGCTTTGGGGCATGTTTGTTCTATTGGCGATGACGCCAGGCACATCTCTGGCGGGCGTGGTCTTCGAATTTCAGCGGTCGGATCACGGCGAGGGCGCGAAGCAGGTTCGCAGCCGGATCTCGATCGAGGGGCGCCGTCTTCGGATCGACAATCAAGTCAGCGACACGGGCGCAGCCGAAGTGACGATGATTTTCCTTGGCGACAGCCGCAAAATGGTGAACATCGATCACCAGCGGAAGCAGTATATGGTGATTGACCAGCGCGCCATGGATACCGTGGCCGGCCAGATGAACGAGGCCATGGCCAAGCTGCAAGAGCAGCTCAAGAACATGCCGCCGGAGCGGCGGGCCATGGTCGAGAAAATGATGCAGGGGCGTATGGGCGGAATGGGCGCGGCCCGGCCGGCGCCTTCGAAGATCGTCGCAACCGGCCGGACTGGCAGCGCCGGGGGCTATGCGTGCGAGGTCTACGAGGTTTCACGCGCGGGCGTCAAGCACCGCGAGATGTGCGTGACGGGGTGGACGAATGTCGGTGGCGGAGCCGGCCTGGGCGTGGTCATGAAAGACATGGCGGCGTTCATACAAGAGATGATGTCGTCCGTCACCAAGAGCATGGGCGTATCCGGACAGCCGGACAACCCGTTTGACTTTGTGGATCAGGTGGAAGGTTTTCCGGTTTCGACCCGCCACTTTGAAAACGGTCAGCTCAAGAGCGAGACCGTGCTGGAGTCGATGGAAGAGCGTCCGCTCGGCGGGTCCATTTTCGAGCCCCCAGCCGGCTACACCGAACAGAAAATGGGCCGGCGTTAGTCCGCTTTTCTCACCACGTGGCGAAGCGAAGTGCGTGAGAGCTCCCTCCGGGCGCTTACCACTTCCACCATGCGCCGAGCTGCGTTTCGAGTTGCCGTCGCACACCGGCGAACTCGCTCTTTCCGGCCACATTCTCCCGCTCGACCCAGCCGCCATTCATCTGATAAAGCTCCGGCTGCCGCGTCTGGTTACGGATCAGTTTCCAATCGCGGCTGCGCGCCATCGACATTTTGTGTTCACCCCAGGCGGTCTGGTTCAGAATCTGCGTGTGCAACGGCGGCGCGTCAGCGTCCTCGCGCTTGCGCTCGGTCGAGCGAACGAGCTTGTCTTCCTCGAGTTCGCTGTAACCCGAAGAAGTGAAGATGACGTGATCAGGGTCATCCTCCCGCTCGGCGCGAAGGAACGGCGCCAGCGAACGTCCGGGCAACCGGCCGGGCGGCGCGCCGCCGGAGAGATCTGCCAGTGTCGGGAAGATGTCAATGCTTTGCGCCAGCGCCTCGCTGCGGTGTCCGCTTGCAATGCGGCCTGGGGCGTGCCAGATCATCGGAACATGCAGCAGCGCGTCGTAGAGAAACGGCCCCTTGCGGACCATGCCGTGCGTGCCCATGAAGTCCCCATGGTCGGCGGTGAACATCACGATCGTCCGCCGCGAGAGCCCCTGGTCCTCGAGCAGACGCAGCAAGCGGCCGACTTGCTCGTCCACGCCCCACTCGATCTGCGCGTAGTAGTAGCGCATCGTTTCGGTCAGGTCCTGGCGAGTGATCCGGTCGAAGCCCGACGCGCGGTGATAGTCCGCCAGCCAGGCTACTCAGCCGTTTCGGCGGCACATAGGCCGGGAGTTTCATCTCGCTCGAACGGTAGCGGCTCGTATATCTCGCCGGAGCCATATAGGGCGGATGAGGATCAAAGTAGCTCACGTGCAGGAAGAAAGGATCGCCGCCGCGGTGGTCGCGGATGAAGCCCGCGGCCGCGTCGCTGTTGACTTGCGGATAACATTTCTCCTCCGGCCAGTAGACGTCCGTATGCCAATGCGGCGGGACGTAGCTGTTGTAGGCGCGGAAGGGTTCCCGGTCCCGAATGCTGGCGAAGTCGAGAGAGGCCAGCTCGGATTTTTCGAAGGTGTGATTCTTTCCCACCCAGCCGGTGCGGTAGCCGCGCTTCTGAAAGTGCTCCAGCAACGAGCCCGGCCACGAGAGCAGCGGCCGCTCGACATTCGTAGGCGATCCGTGCACGTGAGGATACTGTCCGGAGAAGCACGATTTCCGAGTAGGCACGCAAACCGGCCCGTTGGCGAAACAGTTCACCGCCGCGACGCCTTCTCTCGCCATGTGATCGAGATTCGGCGTGCGCGCATTCGGGCTGCCAAGGAAGCCGAGCGCGTCGCCGCGCATCTGGTCGCTGGTGATGAAGATCACGTTCGGCGGCGCATCCGCGGCCTGCCCCGTCAGCATCGCCGGTGCCGCGCCGCATGCGGCGGCCGCGCCTCGAGCACAGCGCGAGAGGAAAGTTCTTCGCGTGGATTTGTTTTTCATCGTCCGCCCTGTCTCCTCCGGCGCCGAAAAGGCGCCTTCACCGCCTAGCCCGCTTTTCTCACCACGTGGCGAGAAATGCGGGCTCATATCATTTCACTTCTTCCGAACTCTCTTGCTCCTGCTTTCGCTGGCCCTTCGGCGCTTGCGTCACCAAACCTGAGAACACTGACGAGGAAGCTGGAGGCAGATGCAGCACGGGCTTGATCCCAGAGTGGAACACGGCGGCGGCTTTAGCCAGCCGCTCCACGATCTCGGGATGTTCGGCGGCGACATTGCTCCTCTCTCCAGGGTCTTGCGAGAGATCATATAGTTCCGGGGGCTGGCAACGAATCGCGTTGCGGGGCTTGCCCTTGGGCCCCAAATTCCGTTTGAGAAAATGGACTTTCCATCTGCCCGATCGGACGGCGAAGATTTTGTCCCGAAAGTAGTAGTAGAAGTCCTTGCGAGGCGACCCGGCGCGGCCTTGCAGGAAAGGCATGATGTTGTGTCCGTCGATCGCCCGGTCGGCGGGAACGTCTCCGCCCGCCCCCTCAATGATCGTCGAGAAGACATCCATGGCGGCCGCGATGCCGTCACGCACCAGGCCCGCGCTGATGGTCCCGGGCCAGCGCGCGATAAAGGGAACCCGAACGCCTCCTTCCCAGGTCGTGCCTTTCGCGCCGCGCAGCACCCCCGTCGAACCGCGCCTCTTCTTTCGCCGGTTCAGCGGAGGAGCCTGGCCGCGGCTTACGCCTCCTAGCCAGGGGCCGTTGTCGCTGGTGAAGATGACCAGAGTGGTTTCATCGAGTCCGTTCGAGGCGATTGCTTTGAGAATCTCGCCGGTGCTCCAGTCGATCTCCTCCACCACGTCGCCATAGACGCCGTAGGCCGAGCGGCCCTTGAACGCATCCGAGGGCCTCAACGGAATGTGCGGCATCGTATGCGACAAGTAGAGGAAGAAAGGCTGTTGCTTATGATCGGAGATGAATCGAACAGCTTCTTCGGTGTAGCGGCGCGTGAGCGTTTTCACCCTGGCCGGTGATTCGATGGTCTTATCGTTTCGAAGCAGCTCGAGCCGCGGCCATTTTACCAGCGGCAGCAGCGTCATGTCGTTGCTGTAGAGTAATCCGAAGAAGGAATCGAAGCCGTGACGGCGGGGGCGGAAAGGCTTGCGTCCTCCCAGATGCCATTTGCCGATGATGCCGGTCGCGTAGCCGCGCTGTTGCAGCACCTCGGCGAGTGTGATTTCTGAGTCGGGCAAGCCCCATTTTTCCTTCGGAACCAGCACGCGCGTGAGTCCGGAACGCCTCGCGTAACGCCCGGTCAGCAGGGCGACGCGGGCCGGCGTGCACGACGGCGCTCCGCTGTAGTACTCGGCGAGGCGAACACCCTCGGCCGCCATGCGATCGATACGCGGGGTTCGGATCGAGCGATGTCCGAAAACGCCCAAGTCGCCGTAGCCCAAATCGTCGGCGAGGATGACAACGAAGTTCGGCCGGCGCTGGACTCGCGCCGCCTGAGCGCGCGCTTCCCAGACCGGCGCGGCCAAGACAAAAGCGACAGCAAGCGCCAGGCGCGCGTGGCGAAACAAACAGCTATCCGTCGCGGGCACAGCGGAATCCCAGGTTGTTGAGCGCCGAGTCCCGGGCTGTCTTCTGCCGGGCCGCCACGCGGTAGCCTTGGCAGTAGTTCTCACTGCAGAGCCAGCTTCCGCCCCGCTGAACTTTTTCCCGGCCGCTGGCCGGGCCGCGCGGGTTGTCCTCTGGCGACCGGCGGTAGTAGTCGGGCGCATACCAGTCGGCGACCCATTCCCAGACGTTGCCGGCGATGTCGTAAAGCCCGTAGCCATTGGGCGGGAATTTCTTGACCGGCGCCACGCCGCCGAAGCCGTCGTGTTCGTTGTCCCGCACAGGGAAGGGGCCTTGCCAGATATTGGTGAGGTGCGAACCTTGCGGCGTCAGTTCCTCGCCCCAGGCATAGGTGGCTTCCTGCAATCCGCCGCGCGCGGCGAACTCCCACTCGGCCTCGGTAGGTAAACGCTTGCCGGCCCACTTCGCGTAAGCGGCGGCATCGTCCCACGAGACATGAATCACCGGATGATCGAGCTTGTCTTCGATGCCCGAGCCGGGGCCGGAACCAGAACCGGGGCCGGGGCCTGTCGGGTGCCGCCAGTCGGCGCCGTCTACGAGTTTCCAGTCGCGCGCCGCCGGATCGAAGACCCCCGAGGATCCTTGCTTTTCCGACTCGGTTCGATAGCCGGTGGCCTCGACAAAGGCGCGGAACTCCTTGTTGGTGACCTCGGTACGGTCGAGGTAGAATCCCTCGAGGGTCACTTCGTGCGCCGGACTCTCGAAGGGGAAACCCTCGTTGGTCCCCATGGCGAACCTGCCTCCCTCGATATAGACCATGCCGGAGATCTCGCCGGGAGACGCGCTCGAGCAGCCGCCAACCGCGAGCACGGACGCGGTGATAACGAGCATCGCGGAGGAAACAAAGCCGCGGACCGGGCCTGGCGAACGCGGGTCGATGGAGCACTCCACGCCGGTATTATAACGGCTTAACGGCGCCGTGAATGACGTCCGGCGGCATGACTTTCAGGTCCTACACCTTCTCCCAGTCTCCACTCTCGGCCGAACAAAATAGCGCCTCGATCACACGCATATTTCGCACCGCGTCCTCGAGCGGAAATTCGCTCACCTCTTATCCCTGCCTTGCCACATACAAGATGGTGAGAAATGCGGGCAAGGCCCGCGCACGCAACCACTGGGGGTGGCATCGCACCATGTACGCTTCCTGCATCAGAACGCCCGTGCGGTCGCGGACCTCGATCAGTTTCTCGGCCTCTTCGGTCGTCAGAGCGATCGGTTTCTCGCACAGAACGTGCTTGCCCGCCTCGGCGGCTTTCGCCGGCCAGGGCACGTGAAGATGGTTCGGCAACGGGTTATAGATCGCCTCGATCTCCGGATCGGCCAGCAGCTCTTCGTAGGAGCCATAGGAGCGCGGGATGCCCAGCTCTTGCGCGACTTGCCTCGCCTTCTCGCCGTCCCGGGAGGCGATCGCGGCCACCTCGCACAGCTTGCCCCGCTGCATGGCCGGGATCACTTTTCGCACGGCGATTTTCGCCGTGCCGAGCACGCCCCACTTCACCCGCCTAGCCGCTTCGTTCACGAACGGCTGCTCCCCCTAGCCGTACTTTTCGACCGCTTGCCGGATGGACGCTTCGGCCTTCATGAGGTCCTCGGGAACCATCGCCGGCGTGGCTTCGACATCCGCGTTCAGCGCCAGGAACCAGGGTTCGGCGATCGCTGGAAGCTGCGACAGATCCTGCATGTCGATGATCAGGATCGCGGTTCTCTTGCCGTTTTCGGCGATGAAGTAGGCGGCCTCGGGTTTCTGCTCTTCAAGGATACGAGGAATGACGCTGAAACCATCCTTCGCCGCCTCGTTCGCCTTCTCGGTCTGGAACGACACCTTCACCAGAAATCGCATTGTTGTAGCCTCCTCAATCTGAAAGTTCTTTCAAGCCTAAGGATCATAGCACCGTCAATAGCAACCAGCCACAATCCAGCCGTGGCGGGAGCGTTAAGAAACCCGCGCCACCGACCCCGGTCACCGAATATGATAGTTTTGAAGAGAGCGGCGTCGCTTTTCCGTCGTTTTATCTGATCCCGAATGTCGGCAAGGAAACAGTTGTCTCCCAGCGCGTCGCTCCAGCGTTGGGCCACGCCGGTCTTGCTAGCGTGGTTGTTTCCCGGCGCGGGCCACTTCTACCTGAAGCGCTGGACCCACGGCGCCTTGTTGCTCTTCGCCGTCGCGGGCATGTTTATTTTCGGGCTGCTGATGCGCGGCAAGATGTTCGAGCCGGTGACCGGCGATTTGTTCAACACCGTCGTCCACTGGGGCGGTTATGCCGCCGACATGTCCACCGGGGCGCTCTACTTCCTCGCCCAGTGGCTGGGCTACCGTCAGGAACTGCTCGCGAGCGCCGTCGCCGACTACGGCTCGAAGTTTCTGGTATGCGCCGGTTTGCTGAACATTCTGGCGATGATCGACGCCTATGAAATCGCGATCGGGGAAAAGTAGAGATGTTCATGAATCTGACGCATTTCGAGGCGGCTTTCCTGTTCGCTCTCTTTACGTCGATCGTGCTCGGCGTGGTGGGGCGAACCACGGACCGGGAACGCATTCGCTACGGAGTCTCGGTTTTCGGCTACTTCCTGGCCGCCATCTTCGGACTCGGCTGGCTGATGTTCCTCGGCCACGGTTAGCCCGCTTTTCTCCCCACGTGGCGAAGCGAAGTGCGTGAGAGACCCGTCAGTACGAGGCGCGCGCCGCTTGGCGAAACTACCGCTTCGCCGCCAGCCGCACGAAGACGAACTTCTGCCCGTCGGAGGTCACATCGTATTTGTGCAGCCAGGGCGCTTCGTCTTGAAAGTTCCCGCGAAAGCTCGAGTAGTGGAATAGCTTTTTCGCCTTCTCAAATCGGAACGCGCCCGCGGTCTCGACGGCAACCGAAACCATCGTGTCCTGCCCCATGATGTAGAACAGCTCCTTGCCATCGCCTCTCCAGCGTGGTTGTCCTCCGCCGCCGGCCCAGCCCGCTTCCAGTGGTCGCGACACTTTCCATTTCGCCGCCCGGTTTGCGGTTGCACAGTTTGCGGTCTCGCAGACATAAACCTCCCAGCGGCCGTCTTCATTCGAAGAGTAGGCGAAATACTGGCCGTTGGGTGAGAACTTACCGCCATCGGCCCAGACGCCTGGCTTCTTCGCAAGGAACGGGGCAGACACGCCCGTTCTGAGATTAAGCGCCCAAAGCGTGCGGCCGTCGTCCTCTCGCTTGGTGTAGATCAAGGTCTTGCCGTCGGCCGACACGTCTCGCGGATATTCCGAGGTTCCGTCCGCCTGGAGAATGCGCACCGGCGGCCCGTCCGAGATGATGTGTTTGAGAAACAAGTCGTACTTGGGGATGCGGCTGCTGGTGAAGATGATGCTGTTGCGGTCCGGGCTCCAGAGGGGGAAGTTGTCGTTGCCCTTAACATGGGTGACGCGATGCTTGGTGCCGGTGGCGACCGAGTGAATCCAAACATCGCGATCGTTCACCGCGCCGTTGCGCGACGACACGGCGATCGATTGTTCATCCGGGGAAAGCTCGGGAAAAAAGATCTAGTTTTGCACCGCGCCCACGCGGCCCAGCACCTCGCCCGCGCGGCTGACCCAGACCATCTCTTGGGGCATGTCGGCGGCCCGAGGCTGCTGCGCGCCAGCGTAACCGGCCGAAACCAGAATCAAAGCAATGCCAACTATCGTTCGCCGCATGAAGATCATGAAGCTATGGTAATGAATTTTCGGCCAGCCGCGTCTTGGGCGATCACGAGCGCGGCGTCCGCCGTCAGCGGCGGTGTATCTTAACGAAGTCGCGAGTGATGGCCCCCATGTTGACCGTGCCGCACATCGTCATGTCGCTGGCCAGTTCGGTTTGCAGCAGCTCCAGCACCCGCTGCACGCCGAGTGCTCCGTAGGCGGCCAGACCCCACAGCGCGGGACGGCCAACCAGAACCGCCGTCGCTCCCAGCGCCAGCGCCTTGAGAATGTCGCTGCCCCGGCGGAAACCTCCGTCAATCAGAATGGGGACTCGTGCGCCGACGGCGTCCGCGATGGCCGGGAGCACGGTGATTGGCTCGGCCAGGCCCGGCACGAACCGCCCGCCATGGCTGGAGACGACGATCCCTTGCACGCCTCGATCGACCGCCATCTGGGCTTCACCGGGATCCATGATGCCCTTGAGCAGCAGCGGGACGGTGACGGCCTGGCGGATGCGATCGATGTAGTCCCAATCGAGCCCCGGGTGGCCCATCACCGCCAACGGGGAAAGCCGGGGATATCCCTTCGCGCCGGTTGGCTGATAGGGCGTGCCGGCGGTGAGACAGACAGCTCGGCAGCCCGCCTCGACAGCTTGGCGGATGCGTGCCAGAAGGAGGCCGGCATCGGGCTCGGGATACACCTGGAACCAAATAGGCGTCCCGCCCTGCTCGGCGATCTCCTCGATCGGAAAATCGGAGCGGTCGGCGATCACCATCGCGGCTTTCGCCGAGGACGCGCCCCGCGCCATGGCCAGCTCGCCTTCGGGATGGAAGCGCTTCTGGTGTGACGCCGGACCCACAATGATCGGCGCAAACATGGTGTCTCCGAACAGCTCGGTGTCCAGATTCAGATCCATCGTGTTGACCATCAAGTGCTGCCGGAAGGTGATGCGGTCGAAGCCTTTGCGATGGCTCCCCGCGATCGCGGCGTAGGAGGTCCGTGCAAGGGTGCGCTCGGCCGCGGCCTCGAATTCAAAGCTGTTGACCAATTCCCCGGCCGGCGCGGCGTGGCCCGCTGGCTCGCCGGCCAAGCTCGGCGCCCCCTGCGCTAGTGACTGCTGCGCTGGCGATTGAGGCACCGCGGCCGCCAGGGAACCCAAGCCGGCCAGCGCCCGGCGTCTGCTAAAAGGCCGTCCTCTCACGAAAAATCCATCCTGACCAGCCTTCGGTCGATCGAAGCGAGAGTAGACCGGCCGGTGTGAGCCATGGCCAGCACCAGCTCGGCCTGCAGGATTTCCAGAACCCGCTCCACGCCCGGCGCGCCGAAGGCCGCAAGACCCCATCGCGGCACGCGGCCCAGGCAAACCGCCGCGGCGCCTAACGCCAGGGCTTTGAGGATATCGCTTCCGCGGCGAAACCCGCCATCCACGAGCACCGGGATGCGTCCGCCGACCGCATCGACGATTTCCGGCAGCACCTCCAGAGTCGACGGAGCATAGTCGAGCGCGCGCCCGCCGTGGTTCGAGACCACGATCCCGTCGAGCCCCTGCTCGACGCACCGCAGCGCATCTTCGGCCGTGAGGATTCCTTTGGCCAGCAGGGGCGCCTCCACCAGAGGGCGAAGTTCGTCGAAGAGCTTCCATTCATACCAGAGCCTCTGGGTCCGGACACGGTAGCCGTTTAGCGCTTGTCGCCGGGGCCGTCGCTGGCGCCTGCTCCTCCGCATCGAGAGGTTGCGGTCATGCTGCGTCCTCTCGAAGTAGGGCGCCTGCTGATCGATCGTGACAACAACGGCCTGGCAGCCCGCCGCCTGCGCCTGGTCCAGCCGTTCACGGTTCTCCTCAATGGGCTGCAACGGGTAGAGTTGATACCACAGCGGGCTGCTCGCCGCCTCGGCGATCTCGCCGATCGGCATGCTGGCGACGCCGCTGACGATCATCGGCGTTTCCCCCGCCGCCGAGCATCCCTGATGCATGGCCGCCTCCCGGCCCGGATGCAGCGCGAGATGGGCCGCGGTGGGCGCGACCAGGATCGGGAATCGCATCTTGGTTCCCAAGATTTCGGTTGCTGTTTCGATCGGACCGGCGCCGGTTACGGCCCTGGGAACCAGCTCAACCCAGTCGAATGCCTCGCGGTTGCGGCGCAAGGTGAACTCTCCCGCGCTTCCGTAGGCGGTGTAGTTCGATGCTTCGCGTGGGAGTTTCTCGTATGCCACGGCCTCGAAATCAAACGCCATCGTCAGTTCGTCCAAGCCCGGCACGCGGCTGTGGTCGCGCAACCGGTCTTGTTGGCCGAGCAGCAGAGGCGATCCGGCCACGAACGCGGCCAACCCGCGGACCGCGCCGCGCCGGGACATGCCCTCTTGCCAAGAACGTTCAAGCTTTCCCGCCGGTCGTTTCATGCCGCTCCCCCCATACCGCTCCCCGCATGGCGGCTCTCGTGCCGGATCTTCGCCCGAGCTTTCTCTTTCCCCGGTCGCCCGCGATCAAGCTACGCCAGCGCCGCCAGCAGGCGGTCGATATCCTCGTCGTTGTTATAGATGGACGGTCCGATGCGCATGCCCCGGATCACACGCGTTTCGCCCGAGGGATGGGTGAACTCCCAGCGCTTCAGCGCGATGACGAAATAGCCAAACGCTTTGTCGAGCTTGGCCCGGGTCTCATCTTGATTCGGCGTCAGAAAACTGACAATCGGGGTCGGATTCCCGGGCGGCGTAATCGCCGGATAACCGAGCCGGGGCAGCTCCCGCTGCAAGCGGTCGGTCAGCGGACGCACATGCCCGCGGATATTCTCAATCCCAAGCATGTCAATGTACTTCAGCGCCTCGTGCGCGATCATGCCCTGCACCCAGGGAAGCGTACTGCTCGATTCGTAGATCACCGCGCCCGGCCTCAGGTCGAACTTCGAATCCGCCTGTGCGCGGTTCGGATTGCTGAACTGCCGCGTGCCGTAGCGCGTGCGCTTGACGACCGTCTGCTGGAGTTCTCTTTTCACATACAGGAATCCGAAACCCATATCGCCTTGCAGCCACTTGTAGGTCCCGCAGCCGGCAAAATCGATTCCCAGCGCCCGGACGTCGATCGGGATGGCCCCGGCGCCCTGAATAATGTCCGCGTAGACATACGCGCCGCGGGCGTGGGCGGCGTCGCTGGTTGCTTTGGCGTCATGCAAGAAACCGTTGATGTTCGAAACCAGAGCCATCGATACGAGCAGCGTATTGTCGTCAATCGCGGCGACCATGTCTCTCGGTTCAGTGCGCCAGAAGTCGTCCTTGCGGCTGCGAACCACGCGCAACTCGATGTCTCCCTCCCGTTCCAGCATGTGGTAGAGATACTTCGACGCCTGGTAGTGCAGATCGTCGAGCACGATATTGCCTTTCTTGCGGACCAGTCCCATCCCGGCGGTCACAAGGTTTTCGCACTCGGTCGTATTATGGGTGAAGGCGATCTCGTCCGCTTCGGCGCCGATGATCTTGCCGAACAGCTCCTTGGTCTCCCGCTGCATCTCGCCGCTGTAGCGCGAGCCGCCGCCCTTGGGACCGCCGACCCGCCATTTGTAATACGTGTCAACGGCGCGCTGGCCGTGAACGCTCACCGGATGATAGTCCGAACCGCTGAGCCAGAATGAGTTCTTGATCCAGGGAAAGTCGTCGCGGACGGCGTTCCAGTCGATCTTGCCGTCCTTGATTACCGAAGCTCGCGCCGCCCCGCTCGCGGGCGCGGCCGAAGCGGCCGCCAGAGCGGCGGCGGTTGTAAGAAATTTCCGTCGATTGGTTTTCATGATGGGCTCCATCAGGGCATTCCCTCAGCAGGTCTGAATTGCCCCTAGTATACGGTCACCCGCCGCCTCCATGGGGCTCGAGCCAAGCCGACTCCGGCCTGGAAAACAGGACGGAGTCCCCTGCGAACCAGACCCGGCCATCGTTTGCTTCCGGGCGCGTCCCAGGGAGCCGTAATCCGGGGGCTACAATACAATGGACAGATCATCAATGGCTGAATACAATGCAGAGCTGGAAAGCCTGGTTCGCGAGCTGAACGAGAAAGCTCCTCCGGCGCCGGCCGGCCAGAACATCTCCGCCGCGGCCGCGCCAATGCTCGCAACCCGGTCAGCAACCGGGCCGGCGAGCGGCACGCCGTCATCGTCCAGAGCGCTGGATCAGCTTCTTGAGAATGCCATCCGGCGGGGTGCCTCCGATATTTTGTTTATCGACGGCTGTGGCGTGGGGTTGCGCGTCGACGGCCAATTACACTGCGATGATCAGCCGGTGCTGCGCGATGAAGTGATCCGGTCGCTGATGTTGCCGCTGCTCAGTCCCGCCCGCCGCCAAGAATTCGATGAAAACTACTCCTGCGACTTCTGTTTCGTCCGGCCGGGCGTCGGGCGTTTCCGCACGAACCTGCACTTGCAGCGCGGCACGCTCGGGGCGGCCCTGCGTGTTCTCCCCGATACGATTCCGACGCTTGCCTCGCTGAATCTGCCCCCGGCCTTCGCCAAGTTGATTGAAAAAAAGCAGGGACTGATTCTGGTCACCGGCCCGACCGGATCGGGCAAAACCTCGACGCTGGCGGCGCTGGTGGGCATCATCAACGAAAAATTCCCGTATCACATCGTCACCATCGAGGACCCCATCGAGTACTTCCACAAGAACCGCCGGTCGGTCTTCGAGCAGATCGAAATCGGCCATGACGCCAAGAATTTCGGCTCCGCCTTGCGCAGCGTGCTGCGGCAGAACCCCGACGTGATCCTGGTGGGCGAGATGCGCGACCCGGAAACCGTGGCCACCGCGCTGACCGCCGCCGAAACCGGCCACCTGGTTCTCTCCACCCTCCACACCAACGATGCCGTCCAGGCCATCGGACGCATCGTCGATGTGTTTCCCACCGGCCGGCAGGCGCAGATCCGGCAACAGCTCTCGCTGGGCCTCGTCGCCATCATCGCCCAGCAACTGGTCCCGGCAAAGGACGGCACGGGCCGTTATCCGGCGGTGGAGGTTCTGCTCGCCAACACGGCCGTGCGTCACTTGCTTCGCAAAGGCGAAGATCACATGCTGGGATCGCAACTCACCCTGGGACGAAGCGAAGGGATGATGATGATGGAACAGTCGCTCGCCGAACTCGTCCGCCGGGATTTGGTCAGCGTCGAAATGGCCCAAGCACACTCGGCCCGCGACGACGAGTTTCGCCGCTACCTGGCACAGTAATATGACCCCACAATTGAGCCGCTTGCGTCGGGAATCAAGCTCAGGCAGCTAGCTTCCCGCGGCCGCTTCCGCATCACCGCAAAGCCAGGCAATCATCCGGCGAAACGCAGTCCCGCGGTGACTGAGCCGCCATTTCTCTTTGGCCGTCACCTCCGAGAACGTCGCCCTGAGTTGCGGCGCCCAAAACAACGGATCGTACCCGAAACCACCACCGCCAGCCGGTTCGGTGAGAATGTATCCGCTCACCTCACCGCGAAACGTCTTGATGACTTCCCTCTACCGTGCCAGAGCGATACAGCAGACGAATCGCGCCGTACGTTCTTCATGCCGAACGCCCCGCAACTTTTGAAGAACAAGCGCGTTGTTGGCGGCGTCACCGGCCCCCGGCCCGGCATAGCGCGCCGAATAGATGCCGGGCGCGCCCGCAAGATGGTCGATCTCCAGCCCCGAGTCATCGGCGAAAATCCAGCAACCTCTCTTCTCTCGCATGCTCTTGTCTTGCCAGACGGCGCGACTGTAGCAGAGCCCCTTTTCCCGGGCATTGGCCTCGAAGGTATCACCGGTTTCAGGGCACGCCGCGGGCGGGAGCGGGTGAATGCGGAACCCATCGCCGGCGGCTTGCTGGAATTCCCGCAGCTTGGCGCTGTTGCCTGTGGCGCAATAGAGATCGGTCGGCATGTCGATGGGCTGTGGACGTTGAATCGAACGAGCCGGTTCCTGCCTTCTCGTCGTTGCTATCCGGTGTTGCCGCCCGGCGTTTCTACCCCCAAGGCGGCTTTCCGCGGCAATAGTCCGAGGCCTCATCGGTTTGGTAGCGAACCGACAGCTCCTCGGTCATCAGGCGCTTGTAGCCCTGAAACCGCGACTCCATCGCGAAATCCAGCAGGCCGCTGACCAGCAATGTGCGCTCCACCGGATAGGACGCCACACCGCTCTCGAACATCTTTTCGATCTGCTGAACCAGGCACGCGAAGTGACCGTAGGGCTTGCCGCCTTCGAGCCACATGAGCGTCGATACCGGCTCGGCGCGCCCGGCGACATCCACCGCCGCGGTGAAATCCCTCACCGCGCCGTTCAACATGAACGTCGCCGCCAGCAGCCCGTCGCGATATTCATAAATGTAGGCAATGGGGTTCTTAGCGAGTTCCTTCAGATTGCCCGGCTTGCGCGTCTTGCTGCGGGAGAGCGCGCTGTCAAAGAGCCGCCGCGCCCAGTCATGGCGATCAAGGAAATTCCACACCGCCTCATCTTCAAGACATTCGACCCACTTCACGCCCACCTCGCCGCCCCGCCGGCGCTCCACCAGCGTTTGCAGCGACTCCATCATGTGGAAGGCGTAGGCCTCTTTGCCGCCGTAGGCGACCGCCACGCCATGATGCACCTCCGCGCCCCAGGGCAGACCGATCTCCGGATCGCGATGCGTCACCGTCACCGAAGAACCGGCCATCAGCTGGAACCGCAGCTCCTTCGAAATCTCGTACATCCGCTTGGCCTTCAGCCAGCTATAGGAGAGATGCTTGTCGTTGAAGACGGGCACGCTCTGGCTGGTTTGGCGGAAGACGTCGGCGATCTCGAGAAACAGTTCAAAGCGCGGGTAGAGCTTCTGTCCCCTGTCGTTGAGCGGGTAGTTGCCGTGCTCGCCGATCAGCAGCACGCCGTCGACCGCTAGCCGCCCGGTTCCCATGGTGAGGGTTTCGTAGATCGTCCGATAAATCGGCACGCCGTGCTGGCGGGCCTTGGCGCGGCTCATGTCGTTCTTGGGGACCTGCGCGGTATACATCGAGACAAGTCTTGAGCGCGGTCGCGGCGAGAGCCCCTTCTGACGATAGCCGTCGAGATACTTTCCGATGATGACATCGGCATGCGAATTTTCGCGGTACTCGGTAATGACCGCCGCGATATTCTTCGGGCGCCCCCCGGCGGCGCCTAGAGCGGGCGAGAGCGCGAATGCCGCGCCGGAAGCAAAACTGGAAGCGAGAAACCCTCGGCGGTTCATCATGATGAAGTTTCCTTTTACAGGAGGCGAGATTGTCGAGCCTAGCACATTGATGAGGTATCACTCCGGCTAGATATCACTCCGGCACGCCCCCAACACACACAGACCCGCGCTGTGGGTCAATGGCCGCGGGCAACGGCGCGCGCAACCCTCGCGAACCGAGGGCGGTATGCTGGGAGTGACCTCCAGGAAAAGACCAACGCAACAGAAGGCGGCGGAATCACGATGGGCATACTCGAACTTTTCGGCATCCAGAGAAAGGATCCCTGGGAAGAGCAAGCGACTCCTTCCGAGACGCTTCGCAAGATCATCGAAGAGCTCAACCACATGGATCGCGAGCAGGCCAAGTACATCGCCTCGTTCGCTTACGTTCTGGGACGCGTCGCTCACGCCGATTTTGAACTCAGCGAGCAGGAAACGATCGCGATGGAGAAGATCGTCCGCGAACTGGGCGGACTCTCCGAAGAGCAGGCGATCCTGGTCGTGCAACTCGCCAAATCGCAGAACATGCTCTTCGGCGGCACCGAGAACTTTGTCGTCACAAAAGAGTTCGCCCGTCTGGCCACTCGGAAACAGAAACTAGCTATGCTCGACTGTCTTTTCGCCGTCTCGGCCTCGGATGAGTCGGTTTCCACGGCCGAGGACAACGAAGTTCGCATGATCAGCCGGGAACTGCGGCTCGATCACAGTGATTTCATTGCCGCGCGCTCGGCCTACAAGCAGCACCTGGCAGTCCTCAAGAAACCGCCGCGCGCTTCGTCCCGGTCCGCGGAATAGCCCGCCGGCGAGGTCTGGGCAGTTTCTTTCTCATGGAAACGCTCCTCGAGCTGCTCGACGATATCCGGACGCTTGGAAACCGCGAAGCCATTCGCTATTACAACGGCTATCGCACCTGGAAATTCTCCTATCTCGATCTCCGCGAACTCATCGGCGGTTTCGTCGTTTTCCTCGACCAGCACGGATGCAAGAAAGGAGACAGGATCCTCCTGTGGGGGGAAAACCGCGCGGAATGGGTTGCCGCGTTTTGGGGCAGTGTGGCGCGAGGCGTCGAGGTCGTTCCCATCGACTTTCACAGCTCGCCGGCTTTTGTTAGGCGCATTCAATCGGAAACAGGCGCCCAGCTGCTGGTCTTGGGCGCGGCGCAGCGTGCTCTGCTCCTCTCGGAAACCACCAAGATAGAGGTCGAAACACTGACCTTGAGCCGGATATCTCTTCTTCCCAAAACATCCTGCTTTGAAGTTTCTCCGGTTCAGCCGGCGGACGTAGTCGAGATCGTCTACACCTCGGGAACGACCTCCGAGCCGAAGGGTGTCGTTCATCGGCACTCCAATATATGCGCCAACCTGAATCCGATTCGGGCCGAGATCGAGCGCTATCGGGTCTGGGCAAGGCCCTTTCAGCCCATCCGTCTGCTCGACATGCTGCCGCTCAGCCACATGTTCGGCCAATCGGCCGGGCTCTTCATTGCTCCCATGCTGGGAGGCGCGGTGGTCTTCACGAAGGTG
Organism: Bryobacterales bacterium; assembly: GCA_965238045.1. Classification (GTDB taxonomy): domain Bacteria; phylum Acidobacteriota; class Terriglobia; order Bryobacterales; family UBA6623; genus CBDEGU01. The sequence goes on from CBDEGU010000012.1 coordinate 1,257,292, forward strand.
TACAGTCCGGGCCCATTGGTCGAGACTTGCCGCAGGGAGTGTGTCTCCGCGCTGATTACTGTCCCGCAACTGGCGGGAAATCTTCGCAACCAGCTCCAGAGAAAATTCGCCTCGACCGGGCGATCGTGTCATCGGCATGGCTGGGCCGGAGTTGCCGAGAGATGGCTGGTCCACCGCGATGTTCACCGGGCGCTGGGGTGGAAATTCTGGTGCCTGACCGTGGGCGGAGCCGCACTCGATCCCGAACTTGAGGATTTTTGGAAGCAGCTCGGCTTTGTCGTCGTGCAGGGATACGGCCTGACCGAAACCAGCCCCGTGGTCGCGATCAATCACCCGTTCCATAGCAAACGGGGATCGATCGGCAAACCTATCGCGGGTCAGGAAGTGAAGATCGCCTCGGACGGCGAAATCCTCGTGCGCGGCGCAAGCGTGGTCACTGAATATATCGGCGGCCAAGGTTCGTCCGGCACCCGCTTCGAGGGCGGCTGGCTGCATACCGGCGATCTCGGGCGACTCGATGCCGACGGCCGTCTCTACTATCGGGGCCGCAAGAAGGACGTCATCGTCGCCGCCGACGGTCTCAATGTCTTCCCGCGGGACATTGAAAGTGTGCTCAACCGGCAACCTGAAATTCAAGAAAGCGTTGTCGTAGGCCTCGCGGACGGCCAGCAGGAGCAGATTCACGCAGTGCTCATCTTTCGTTCGGGCGGGGCTTCGCCGCGGGACCTCATCCGGCGAGTCAATGAGCAACTGGAGCCGCATCAGCGTATCCAAGGCTTCACGATCTGGCCCGAGCACGACTTCCCCCGCACCGCCTCGATGCACAAGATTCGGCGGCGCGAGGTCCTGCGGCGAGTCAAGCAATACCGCTCGGCGGGCGGTCCCCAGCCGCGCTCCGCCGGAGGTGTTCGATCCATCCTCGCCGAGATCAGCGGACGTGACGCCGCGTCGCTGGATCCTGGCCAGCACCTAGAACAGGACTTGGGACTTCGTTCCCTGCAGCGCATGGAGCTGATGGCTCGTCTGGAAGACGAGTTCGCGGTGGAAGTAGACGAGGAGCAGTTTGCGCGGCTCAGCACCATCGGGGAACTCGAAAGCACCTTCCGGTTCGCCGAGCACGCGAAAGCGGGCAGGGACGCGCGGACAACCAAGCTCGTCAGCGGGGCGGAGGGCCGGCGAACTCCGCTTCCCGAAGCGTTCAGCCAGCCGGAGGATGTCGCGGCCTCGCCGTCGCGCCCCGCATCGCTGCCCGCCTCGCTCGCCACTTCCCTGCCCCGCTGGAGCCGTTTCTTTCTGGTTCGCTGGTCACGGCGCCTGCTGCTCGACGCTCTTCTGCTGCCAGCCATGCGCCAGATCATCAAACTCCGGGCCGAGGGCAAGGAACATCTCGCCGCTATCGGCCCGCCGGTCATCTTTGCCGCAAATCATCTCAGCCATTTCGATACCGCTTGCATTCTGGCGGCTCTTCCATTCGCGTTGCGCGGGAAACTCTCGCCCGCGGTGTCGCAAGACTACTTTCGGGACTTTCTTGAACCTCGCAATGTGCCTCGGCGGCGGTGGTGGACGCTCGGAGCACAGCTCTTCCTGGCTTGCCTCCTGTTCAACGCCTATCCGCTGCCCCGGAGGATGAGCGGCGCCCGCCGCGCCCTCCAGTACACGGGCGATTTGATCAGCCGGGGCTTCTGCCCGCTCGTTTTCCCGGAAGGGGAGCGCTCGCCAACCGGAACGATGCAGCCATTCATGCCCGGCATAGGCCTGATGGCCATGCGCCTGGAGGTGCCGGTGGTTCCCGTCCATATTTCCGGCGCCTACCAGGTCTATTCCATCCATCATGACTGGCCCGAGCCCGGGGAAGTGCGTGTTCGATTCGGCCCGCCGCTCTCCTTGGAAGACGCGGCCACCCCCGAGCAAGCCGCCGCCCGAGTGGAAGAAGCGGTCCGGTTGCTCGGAGCCGGGAATGGTTAGCCCGCGTTGCTCACCACCTGGCGGGCCTATCGCGTGCTTCGCTCATCCGGTGGTGAGAAACGCGGCCTATCCGCCGCGCACCGTCTCGATCAGCTCGATCAGCACGCCGCCGGCGGACTTGGGGTGAACGAAGACGTATCGATAGCCTTCGGCGCCGGTCTGTATCTTGCCGCTGACCAGACGCGCGCCGGCGGCTTGGAGGCGCTCGACGGCCTGGGCCAGGTCCGGAACCCTGAAGGCGATATGATGCATGCCCTCGCCGTGTTTCGAGAGAAAGCGCGCCACGGGTGAATTCTCCGAGGTCGCCTCCAGCAATTCCACGCGGGGCTCACCGGCGGCCAGCATCGCGACGCGGACCTTCTCGCCGGGCGCCTCCACGATTTCGCCCGAATCCAGCCCCAGCGCGTCCCGGTAGAAATGAAGAGCCCTCTCGATCGACTCGACGGCAATGCCGATATGGTCCACGCGCGGGTGGCTCATTCCGCCCCCAGGAAACGGTTCATCGTCTCGTCCACAAAATCGTATGGGTTCAGTGTCCGTCGCGCCACCGACGCGGCGGCCTCTTCGATTTCCTGATCGCCGATGCCAGTGAGCACGCGCTCGGTGAGCCGTCCGCGCAGCATCTCTCGCAGGCGCTGCTTCCAATACGCGGCCTTGTCCTTCTCGCCCCGGGGACGCGCCTCAATCGCTTCCATCAATGCGCCGGTGCCCGAATCCTCGCTCGCCACGGTGCGAACAATCGAAGGACGAGCGCCGCCGTTCTCGGCAACCAGCGAGAGCATCGCCTCCAGCTCCGACGCCACGCGGTCCGCGCCGGGCTGATCGGATTTATTGATGACGAACACGTCGGCGATCTCCATCAGTCCGGCCTTCATCGTCTGCACATCATCGCCCATCGACGGTGTGAGCACGACAACCACCACCGAGGCCAGCTTCACGACATCCACTTCGTCTTGGCCGGCGCCGACCGTCTCGACAATCACGGTTTCGAGCCCCGCCGCGGCCAGCGCCAGCGTCATGTCGGCGGTGGCCGGGGCCAGCCCGCCCATCGCGCCCCGCGTCGCCATCGACCGGATGAAAACGCCGGGGTCGCCCGAGTGCGAGAGCATGCGCACCCGATCTCCCAAGACCGCTCCTCCGCTCAGCGGGCTGCTGGGATCGACGGCGATCACCCCGACCTGCTGGTCTTGCCGCCGAAACGCCGATACCAGCCGGCTCACCAGAGTGCTCTTCCCAACCCCAGGCGCTCCGGTGATCCCGATCGTCTGGGATCGGCCCGAGAACCGAAACATCTCGCGCAGCAGAGCATCCGCCGCGGGCCGGCGATTCTCAATCTCGCTCAGCGCGCGCCCCAGCGCCCGCCGGTCGCCCGCGCGAATTTCTTCAACCCATTCGGATACATCCATACAAGAGGAGACAACGATAAGAGCCGGCGCCCGCGCCGCGCCACACGGCGAAAGAATCTCGCTTAGGCCAGAATACCCTTGACGACATTGCCGTGAACGTCGGTCAGCCGAAAATCGCGGCCCGCATAGCGGTAGGTCACCCGCAAGTGGTCGAGCCCCAGCAGGTGCAAAATCGTGGCGTGCAGATCGTGAAAGTCGACCTTGTTCTCCACCGCATAGTAGCCGTAGTCATCGGTCGCGCCGTAGCTCAGTCCGGCCCGCACGCCGCCGCCCGCGAGCCACATCGTAAAGGCTTCCGGGTTATGGTCGCGTCCGTCGGCGGCCTGCGCGGTCGGCGTGCGGCCAAACTCCCCGCCCCACATCACGAGTGTATCTTCGAGCAGCCCGCGCGTCTTGAGGTCATGCAGCAGCGCGGCGATCGGCCGGTCCACCTCGAGCGCGTTTTGCGCGTGGTCGCGGCGCAGCCGCGTATGCTGGTCCCACTTGTATGTGTGGCTGACCTGCACGAAGCGCACGCCCCCCTCCGAGAAGCGGCGGGCCATCAGGCATTGGCGGCCGAAATCCTCCGTCATCGGATCATCGAGTCCGTAGAGCTTTTGCGTCGCCGCCGATTCCTTCGAGAGGTCCTGCAACTCGGGCGCCTCGGTCTGCATGCGGAACGCAAGCTCGAACGATTCGATCCGCCCTTCCAGCGCCTGATCCGGCCCCGAGAGCTTGAGATGCTCGCGATTCATGTCCTGCACGTAGTCCAGTTCCATGCGCTGGATATCGCGTGCCGTCTCCGCATTCGCGATAAACGGTATCCGGGCGTCCTTGGCCGGGATGCCGACCGACCCGATCGCCGTGCCCGCATAGGCGGCGGGCAGAAACGCCGAGTTGTAGTTGTTCGCGCCGCCGTGGCTCTGGGTCGGGCTGATGGTAATGAAGCCCGGCATGTTCTGATTCTCGCTTCCCAGTCCGTAGGTGATCCACGATCCCATGCTCGGGCGCACGAACGTATCGGTGCCCGTATGCAACTCGAGCAGCGCACCGCCATGCCGTGAGTTCGACCCGTGCATCGACTTGATAAAGCAGATGTCGTCCACGCGCTGGGCCAGCAGCGGAAAGAGTTCGCTGACCCAGGCGCCGCTCTCTCCGTGCTGTTGGAACTCCCAGGGCGATTTCAGAAGATTGAAAGTTTCGCTCGAGACAACCTTCGGACGCTTGAACGGAAGCGGCTTGCCGTGGTCGCGTTGCAGCAGCGGCTTGTAGTCGAAGGTGTCAACCTGCGACGGCCCGCCGTGCATGAACAGAAAGATCACGCGCTTGGCTCGGGGAGTGAAATGCGGGCTCTTCAGCGCCAGCGGGCCGGGCGCCTTGGCGGGAACGGCTTTCGTCTCGGTGTGCGCATCGGCGCCCAGCAGTCCGGCCAGCGCCAAGCCGCCGAAGCCGGCGCTGCTCAGGCGCAGCAGTTCACGCCGCGAAACGGGATGATTCCGATGCTGGTTCCAGTGCGAGTTCATAACCGGCCCTCTTGCTCAATATTGTAGACCAACCGGACCAGAATTTACGGTAGCGTCCTAAATTTGCGTTGATCGCCGGGCGGCGGCTAACCGTCACCAGCAGAGATCGCCGTGGCGTTTTCGGACCCGGCGATGGAAGCGGAGATGGCGAATCGGGTGTGGAGGATCGCCGATCTGCTCCAGTCCTAGGGGTTCTTGTCGTGTCCGCGTGAGCGGTTCAGCATAGAACTCGTGTCGCCGATATGTGCAATATTATCATTGCATGGCTCTGTTTACGGTTCTTGCCCTCAAGGACTCTCAGGTGGAGGTAGATGCCGCGATCACCCGAGAGTTCCCCGAAGACTCGTACCGCATTGAGGATGGCCGGTGGATCGTTGACGCAGACTTGGCGACAGCAAAACAAGTTTCTGTGAAGCTTCTTCTGAACTCTCCTCATCTGGTCTTCGCGCTGCGAGGATACTATGGGTTCGCCCGCCCCGATTTGTGGGAATGGCTTGCCGCGCAATCTGAGAAGGCGAATGCCTAAGCGGGAATCAAGAGAGCGGGCGACTACCCCCGAAGACTACCCTGTTCCTCCATCGTTCCACCTGCCATCCGGGGACTATAGCTACACGGTTGAGCTTGTCGGAACGATTCAGAACTCGCTTGGTCAGTTAACAGAGGCTGTCGAAGGACTCAAGCGACAGTCAAAGGACCACGGCGACGAACTCAAGAGGATCAGCCAAGACATTCACACTGCCAAGATCACCGCGAGGATCGTGGGCGCGATCTTGGTGGCTGCAATCGGGTTCGGTGGATCGGCTATTAATAAGGGCGTTGATACCTTTATGCAGATGAGGCAAGCCCCCGCGGCTGTCCAATCCTCACAGCCCCCGCAATAGAATCAGTAGCAACGCACCTTTAGGACAAGACCGAAATTCACCCGCAGCCGTCGATGTTCCCGAAATTCTCGTTGTCCTTCGTCCAGCCGGTTACCCCGTCCGCCGTCTTCACCTTCACCCACCAGATCCCCCAGCGCTCCTCACCCGGAGGCTCCTCGATATATTCTCCCCAGCAGCGCTCGGCCGGAAACGGGCCATGTTCATGAATATTCCCCGCCACATCCAGCTCGATCACCTTGCCCTCATACCAGACACGCCCAATCCCCTCGCCCAGGTGATCGAGAAGGAAAACGATCGAACCCGCCTTTGGGACGCTCGCGTATTCCGGCGTCCGCCGCACCGCCACCGGTATCGGCCGGATATGCACTTCACCCGTCAATCCCTCGATCTTGTCGCCCTTGTTTACGCGGCCCACCGCTTGCTCTCCGTTGGGGTGGTCGTATAGCACGGTATCGGCAAGAACATCCCAGGTTTGAAACTTGCAGCACTCAGAGGGACAGGCGCCGGTCGCCTTATAGTCCAGGGGCGGCCGTCTCTCTGGCGGCAAGGCCGCGAGCCTGCCGCGGTATTTCTGGTTGCGCAGAGCTAGGAGTTCACGATCGGCCGCCAGCTTTTTCTTGAGCGCCGAGTTCTGGAACGCTTTCGTGGAGGCCAGCGGGTGCAGGGCATTGCCTTCGGTCAACAGGCGGCGCTCAATTTCGTTGTTCTTCTTGTCATAGAGATATGCAAGAATCGCGAGCGCATCGGTGTTTCGATTGTTTTCGATATACAACTCGGCAAGAAAAAACCACAGGTAATCGTTCTGGCACTGCCAGCGAATCATCTCCTTACGCATTGCGATAGCTCGTGCGACATCGCCCTGCTTCATGGCCTCGTCATGTCTGCGGTTGATTTCCCTGTACGCGGCGAATGTCTCGGAACTAAGCTGCCAGCGACCGCGGCACGGCGCGCCCAAGATTTTCTCTTCGGCTGTTTCGGCGCCGAGACTCGCCGCCAGCGCTAATCCGGCCAGCAGGACAACAGGGAATCTGTACGCTATCGAGGAAATGCGGTTCATGACCATCTCGTCAACCCCAGATCGCCCTGGCAAACACTCGCTCTGTCCAACAGGGGCTCTCACCGGCCCGCTCCAGCGATCCTGCCGCGAGGAATGCGAAAATAGAGACGTTCCGAACCCTATGTTACAACGATCTCTTGTTCTCACCGCCGCGGGCGCTGTCCTAGCCGGTGTCGCCTATTGGGTTCTGGCGCCTTTGCCCGCCGCGGACAAGCTGCAACCCCGGAAAACGTTTCGCGACCCGGCGCCGCCAAAACTCCGCGACCTCTCGTCTTCCAAACCGCCGCCCGCCCAACCCAATCCCGCGGTTACCTTTCATCAACCGCCCAAGCCGCTCGCCGCCGGAGCCCTCACTCACGACTGGACGTCGTTCCTCGGCCCGGCGCACAACGCGACGTCCACCGAAACCAAGCTGCTGAAAACTTTCCCCGAGTCCGGCCCGCCGCTTGTCTGGGAGATGCGCAAGGGCACGGGCTACGCTTCCCCGGCCATTTCCGGAGACCGTCTCGTCTTTCTGCACCGCCTCGGCAATCACGAGGAAGTCCTCTGCCTGCGCTCGGGCACCGGCGAGATCTACTGGCGGTTCCGATACCCGACCGATTTCAGCGACCGCTTCGGCTACAACAACGGACCGCGCGCCAGTCCGGTGATCGATGGCGATCGTGTCTACACCTTTGGCTCCCAGGGACAGTTGCACTGCTTGCGCCTCGCAACGGGCGAGGTTCTCTGGAAGCGCGATATCAGCGCGGAGTTCAACGTAAACCAGGACTTTTTCGGCGCCACCTCGACTCCGCTGATCGAGGGCGATCACCTCATCGTCAACGTGGGAGCACCGGGCGGACCCACCGTCGCCGCCTTCGACAAACGCAACGGCAAGATGGTCTGGGGGGCCGGCCGGCAGTGGGGGCCGAGTTACGCCTCGCCGGTGCCCGCCGTCGTTCACGGCAAGCGGCGGATATTTGCCTTCGCCGGCGGCGAGAGCCGTCCGCCAACCGGCGGCCTGCTGGTGATCGATCCTCTCGACGGCCGCGTGGATTTCACCTTCCCGTGGCGCAGCCGCGGCTATGAGTCCGTCAATGCCTCGACGCCGATGATTGTGGGAAATCAGGTGCTGCTTTCGGCCAGCTACGATACCGGAGCGGTTCTGCTCAATATCCTCGCCAATGGCTCTCGCGATGTCGCTTGGGCGAACTTCGAATTTGATCTTCATTTCACAACGGCCGTCCACCAAGACGGCTATATCTACGCCTTCGACGGCCGCAATGAACCCGACGCCGCTCTCATGTGTGTCGAACGCAAGACCGGCAAAACGATCTGGCGCAAGGTGCCGGAATGGAAAGAGACGGTCGAGATTCGGGGCACGACTCGCACGCTCGACGAGACCACCTATCGCGGATCGCTGCTGCAAGTCGATGGGCGATTTCTGGCGGTGGGCGAGCGTGGTCATCTGCTGTGGCTGGATCTTTCGCCCAAAGGCTACCGGGTGACCTCTCGCGCCCGTTTGTTCTACGCGAAGGAAACATGGGGACTGCCGGTTCTCAGCCGCGGGCTGCTCTATATGACTCAGAACCGCCCGGAATTCGTGCCCGGCGACGCGCCTCCGCGGCTGCTGTGCTATGACCTGCGGGGGTCGTAGCCGGTGAAACGACACCAGAGAATCCCACCCGCCGGGCCTCTCTCTTTCACCGGATGCACGCTCGCACTTGTCCTCTGCTTGACCACGCCGCCGTTGTTTGCCGAGGACTGGCCCGAATGGCGGGGCCGCGGCAGAACCGGCGTCTGGAAAGAAACCGGCATCGTCGAAAAATTTCCCGGCGCGAAGCTCGAGCCGGTCTGGCGCGTGCCCATTCACGCCGGCTACTCCGGCCCCGCGGTCGCCGGCGGGCGCGTCTTCGTCACCGACTTTCAGGCCGGCCAGGGTGCCCGCGGCATCGAGCGCGCCGTCTGTCTTGACGAGCGCACCGGACGTCTCCTCTGGGTGCATGCATGGGAAGCCGACTATGCGGGCATGCAGCATCCGCTCGGCCCCCGCGCGACGCCGACCGTGGACCGCGATCGTGTCTACATTCTCGGCGCGGCGGGCGATTTGCGGGTCTTGAACACCGCGAATGGCGAACTGCTCTGGCGTAAGAGCTACAGGGACGACTTCCAGGCCCAACTGCCAGTCTGGGGTTTCAGCGCCGCGCCCCTGATTGACGGCGAGCGGGTGATCCTCGTCCCCGCCGGACGGCCCGACGCCAAGGTCGTGGCGCTCGACAAATATACGGGCCAGGAACTCTGGCGGGCGCTCGACGCCACCATCTCCGAACCCGGCTATTCCCAGCCCATCATCATCCAGGCCGGCGGCGCGCGGCAATTGCTGGTCTGGCATGCCGGGGGGCTCGCCTCCCTTGCCCCGGCCACCGGACGTCTCTATTGGGAACAGCCCTTCAAGATCCGCATGAATACCCCCATCGCCACCCCGCTGCGGTCCGGTTCCGATCTGGTGGTTTCGGCATTCTTCAGCGGCGCCCGCATGTATCGCCTGGACCCCATCGAGCCCAAGGCAACCCTCCTGTGGAAAGGATCAAGCAACAGCGCGGTTGCGACCGACGGCCTGCACAGTTTGATGGCCACGCCGGTTATCGAGGGCGACTATCTCTATGGAATTTGCAGCTCGGGTCAGTTGCGGTGTCTGAAGCGATCGACCGGCGAGCGCGTATGGGAATCGCAGCAAGCCACGGTTGAGAAGAAACGGAATGTCTCGGCGTTTCTCATTCGCCATCGCGGCCGGGTCTTCATCCACAACGATCGGGGAGAATTGATCATCGCCCGCTTTTCACCCCAGGGCTATGAAGAGATCAGCCGCGCGAAGATCATCACTCCGACGACGACCAGCGGAGTCGGCCGTCGCGAACTCGGCGCGGTCAACTGGGTGCACCCGGCCTTCGCGAACCGGCACGTGATCGCTCGCAACGACGAGGAAATTCTTTCAGTCTCGCTCGCCGCCGCCAAGACCAACTGAACCGGACGGCTCAATAGCTCAACGGGCGGAAACACGGCCACGCCCGCTTTTCTCACCACGTGGCGAAGCGAAGTGCGTGAGAGGCCCGTTAGTACGAGGCGCGCGCCGCTTGACGAGCGCGGGCGTACTTGACAGTACGTTGAGCACGGCGAGCAAGCGCAACGAAGTAATGGCGGGCCTATCGCGTGCTTCGGTCGTCAGGTGGTGAGAAATGCGGGCTAGCTTCACTTCCGCTTCGAGCGGCTTCGCTCGAGCATATCTTTCGCGACTTCCAGGTTACGCCGGGCCCTCGCATTTTCCGGACTCATTTGAAGGACCCATTCGTAGTCCCTGACAGCCTCTGCATAACGGCCGCTCTTGAAATACTCCTGCGCTCTCAGGATGAAAACGCCCGGTTGTTTTCTGGCGCGCCTGCCCGCCTCTTCAAGATTCCTCCAACCCGCTTCTTTCTGTCCCATGCGAAGCTGCACCACAGCCAAATTCGCGCGAAACTGCCCCAATCTTGGGCGCATCTTAACCGCGCGCGCGTAGTATGCAAGCGCTTTCGCGTCGTCTTTAAGACGCGCCGAGGCCAGGCCCAAATTGTTCAGCAGGTGGGCATGCTCCTGCGAGCCGAGCTCGGCCAGGTCTTCCGCCGTCCGCCATGCTTGCAGAGAACGCGTATGCAGTCCTCTTTCGCCATAGACCTTGCCCAGCCAGGTCCAGGGACGGACTTTCTGGGGCGATTTCTCAACCGTGTCTTCCCATAGCAACACCTCGTCCGACCACGTGCGGGCGCGCTGGAATGTTCCAGCGGAATAGACGAGGGCGATCACGGCCAGACCGGCATAGAGGCCTCGCGCCGGAACGTCGCTGAACCTCGCCACCGCGACGCAAGCGGCCAGCAGCAGAAAGACGAGCGGCAGATACAGGCGGCGCTCGGCGGCGTAGTCCAATATCGGAAAGAAACTCGACGTGGGCGCCAGCACAACATACGAGCACAAGACGCCGAAAACGATCACCGGCGCCCGGCGGTGATAACGGATCAGCCCGGCGGCGATGGCCAGCAGTCCCAGCAGCGCCAGCCAGGAAAGATGCTCTCCCAGCGATTGCGAGGCCGTGATGTCGTAGTCGGCGTTGAGCCCGTACGGCCAAATCGCCAGCCGAAGGTACAAGAAGTGGACCCGCAATTGTGTCAGCACGTACGGCGCCCAGGGAAGCCCAAAACCGGCGGAAAGGGAGAAAAGCTGCGGCCGGATCACGACCCAAAAGCCGGCCGCGCCCATGACGGTGAACAATCCGTAGAGACGCCAGTTTCGTTGCAGTCGCCGCCAATCACATCCCGAGAGCAAGAGGTAGTCGATCGCCAGTACAATCGCCGGCAGGGTGATCTTATCCTGCTTCGTCCCGGCCGCTCCGGCGAAAAGAAAAGTTATCAGCAGCGCCGAACGCCACGACGCCGCTCCCGGCCCCGCGGCGACAAACGCCCACAGGGCCGCGACAAAGAACCCCGCCGCCAGTAGCTCGGACCGCCCGCTGACGTAGGCCACCGATTCGGTTTGCAGCGGCGAGGTCAGAAACAGAAGCGGCACGGCGAAGCTGATCCAGGTCTGCAATTGCACCGGGACCATCTGGTCGAGCTTGCGCGTTCGAAACAGCGCCAGAAGGAATCGCCAGAGCAGGATCGCGTTGAGTACGTGCAGCAGAATGTTCGTCAGATGAAACGCGAAAGGCTCGAAGCCGCTCATCCGCTGATTCACGACGTAGCTCAGCATCAGCGCCGGACGGCTCGACTGCAGAAGAGACCGCCAGTCCCCAGTTCGTACCGTGCTGAAGGTCTCTTGCAGATCGAAATCATCGAACACGAACGTGCCCGGCAGAGCGGAGCTGTAGATCAGGACGCCACTCGCCAGCAGCACCGCCGCGAAACTCCATTCGCGCACCATGCGTTGCAGCGCCGGCGGCGGAACTTGTTGCTTTTCCGGCTGGTTTCGGCGAGCTTTTCGCTGCCGCTGAGAGGCCTTCTTCGATGAAGCCTGCGGTTTCATCCTGGGTGTCGGCCGCTGAGATTAACGCCAGCCGCGAAAAGCGACAGAAGATCCGCCGGCCGCGTTCTTGCCACCGGAAGCTGTGAAAAAATCGGGACTGTCACAAGCGCTGGCGAAACGCTCTCTGATTCGCAAGGACTTAGGCGATGCGCGGCTGACTGTCCCAGCATTTTTTTCACGCTTCCCGTCCCTAGCCCGCTTTTCTCGCCACGTGGCGACCGAAGTGCGTGAGAGGCGCGTCAGTACGAGGCGCGCGCCGCTTGACGAGCGCAGGCGTACTTGACTGTACGTTGAGCACGGCGAGCAAGCGCAACGAAGGATTGGCGGGCCTGTCATGTGCTTCGGTCGTCAGGTGGTGAGAAATGCGGGCTAGTACTGATCCAGAATCTCTTGCCACTTGTTCTGGGCCTTGAGCAGCAACTCAATCACGTCCCGGACGGCTCCGTTGCCGCCCAGCCCCGGCGCGACGAAGTGCGCCGCCGCAAGCACTTCGGGCCGCGCATGCGAGGGCGCGGCCGAGAGCCCGACCCTCCGCATGATCGGCAGGTCGGTGATGTCGTCGCCAATGTAGCCGACCTGCTCGGCTGCCAGTCCCGAATCGGCGAAAATCTCCTCGAGCAGCGGCATCTTGCTTGTGTCGCCCTGGTAGAGGTATCTCATTTTGGCCGTGCGCGCGCGCTCCTCGACCGCTGGCGAGGTGCGTCCGCTGATGATGCCGGTCTCGATACCGCTGCGATGGGCCCACTGTAGTGCGATGCCGTCCTGGGAGCCAAAGGTCTTCGTCTCGAACAGACCACCGCCGGGCGCCGGAAGCAGGTAGATGCGCCCGTCGGTGAGAACGCCGTCACAATCCATCAGCAGCAGCTTGATGCGCGAGGCGCGTTCGAGAAGTTCAGGGGAATGGGCAGCCTTTTGGCTCATTGGTTTCAAGTCTGGATTGTAGCAACAATGCCCGCCACCGCCGCCCGAACTGGGTGACGAGCTGGGTGACCAGATGGGTGACGAGACGGCTTCTAAAGTACCGGCTCTTCGGTTCGGTGCGACAGGCCGGATGAACGCTGGTTCGTCGGTGAGGAACGGTTCGCCCCGCGTCCCGATCACGAGGCTTCAAACCATCTCAGCCTGCCGAGCCGACACCATGGTCGGGTCTTTTCCCCCGGCTCGATTCGGGACTTCGGATCGTTGAGAGGTGCTTAGAAGAGGACTCACCGCCGCCCTCCTCTCGATCATCCAATATGCACTTTAGAAAGCCGACCAGTCCGGCCTCGCCCAACGTGTATGCGCCCGTCATTCTGAGCGACTCGCTGTACGTTGGATCCCACCCTGGGCCGAACACACGCTTTTCTCCGAGCACGGCCCAACAGATTGTGAGATTCTCGCTCTTAAGGAACTCCTCCAGCGAATCCTGTCGAAGCAGGAGCGCGCTTGGCCCCTCGGCGTGCGCGGTCGGGTCGAACGCCACAAGTTGGCCTGTGCCATCGACATAGTCGGCAGCCTTGCCACTCCACCGGAGCCCGAGACCTCTGATCAGATCGCTCGCCGGAAGTCGGAGCGTAAAGCTGTCGTCAACTGAGCAGTCGAAGCCGCCAACCTCGGCCAGATACTCGATCCCGACACATCGCACTTCCACAGGACAGTCCTGTTGAGGCTTCGTCCATCCCTCATCACCAAAGTATTCCTGCTGAAAATATCGGGACGCCGGGGACCACTGGTGCTCTCCCAGGAACATATGGTAGAACTCCGGCGGATCTGGCATCCAGCGACCCCAGAAATCGACGCCCTCGGCCCACTCGATGAATGCATCTCTGTCCCGGGCCCGAATCAGGTAGCCAGTGCAGCTGTACCAGAGTTCCCGCTTCTCCACATCAGCCCACTCCCGGTCAACAGGGCGCTCTCACGGCGAGCAGCCGGGACGACGCCTCCACGCTCCCTGCTCTTCTCGACACAATCGAGGTTCCCAGCCGGCGTTGACCACAGGTCAGTCTACGCTCAGCGCGGCCGGTACAGAGAACGTCGTGATTGTGACACGGTTGATTCGCCAGGTCGGGCGACGAGAGTGGCAGAAGGAGTCGGGCTACCGACCAGGCGCGCGTTGAAAACAGCTTCTTCCGATACAAGTCCGTGCTCGGAGGCGGATTGAAGGCGAGGCACGGCAAGGCACAAAGGAGAGAAGTTGCGATCGGGTGTCACATCCTCAACCGGATGGCCGAGCTGGGGTCCCGTCATCGGGGTGGGCAATCATCAACAGGTCCTCTAGGTTTGGGAGGTCCTTATAGCGCGTAACCCACTCCCGGGGCGCATCCGGGTCACCCCAGTCCTTGTATTGAGCCGAACCCCACCACGCCGGTGAGTGTCCATGCCAAGATGTGCCCCCCGGAAGCTTTCGAAGTGTGCACGACGGGTCGATATCCCGAAGAGAGGTCTGCCAAGGGCCTTCGTAGGTTTGGTCGCCGCCTTCCCCACGGAACTCCTCGCGGTACTGATAGTGGTCGGCCACAAGCGCCATGATCTCGTGGTAAGCGATCCACTGATATTTCTTTCCGATCCTTTCGGCCTTCGCTGCCCTGCGACCCATATAGTTGACCGCGTGGCGGTCGAAGTCACCGAAGCGCTCCACAGTCCAGCCGAGGTCGAAAACCCGCCAAACTACGTACCGTTGAATCAATCCTAGGTCGAAACGTGGAGGGTCTTCCCGACCTCCATCGCTATTCTTCGCGGTCAGCAGCTGATCGAGAGCTCGAGCCTGCTCTTCGGTGAGCACTGAGTTGAGTGCCTCCAGCGCCGTAGTTCGCCCCTGCTCCAAACTTGCGAATTCTGGATCGTGCTCGTCTGCTCCTCCAACCTCGCTCTCTTCACTCTTCTCGAGGGCCTTAAGGTCTGTGTCTACGAATTGCTCAGCAAGCCACTTGGTCAAAGACTGTTGTTTGACCTTGTCGTCGGCGGTCTTGAAGTCGATCCAAGCTCTTTTCTCTGCTTCCGAGAATCCTTCTAGGAGCGCAGCAATTCTCTCGTCCGCCGATCGCCATCTCGGCTCAGCGAGCCGGAGAGAGAGCCAGTTAGTCGACCAGGAGTTCGTACCAATCACGTAGCAGGCGAAGTCACCACGCATTACCGAGGATACGATGTGCAGGCGGGCCCACTCCCCGGAGCCGCCCTCGTACGAAACAAGAGAAGAGTCGTCCGACAGCGGTTTGATGTCGTCCTCCGTTGGGATCGTCAGCCACGGGCTCGCGTATGGCGGCCGGACACGGTCTGCCACGATGCTGACCCCGGCGCCAAGATTGATCGCGCGCTCGACAACACCTCGCGCGTAGTCCCGGAGTAGGATGTGTGGGTGAGGCGCACCGTTGGCAAATACACGACCGTAGACGCCTTCTGCCAACCGACCGACCTGTGAACAATCGTCGCTCCGCATGGCCGTCCCATAAGCGACGGCATACACCCTTTCCAAAAGATATAGGTCATCAATATCAGCGAACCGCTCAACAAGGCGGAGGACTGCGCCCAGTCGCCCAGTCAGTAGGTTGACGAGAGCCTTGGTGGCGCGGTCTCGGAGAAAGCGGTTCGAACTCGTCAGCATCCAGGACAGCGCTGTGGCACACAGGTCAACAACTTCCTCATCAAGAGTAGATTCTGAGGCAAGAGAAGACGCCCAGTCAACGAGGCGGTCAACCGCTTCCTGCTGACCCCACGCGCGATGCAAGTAGACAGTCCACCAGGCATCACGATCAGGCATGGGGTCTCGGCGGAGCCGCTTGTCGAGAAAGTCTGCATTCAGCGGGTGCTCGGGCAGTGTAGCCACGGTGAGAAGCACGTCCAGCGTATCGTGCCAGTCCTCATTGTTCCGCCCGAACTCTCTAAGCACGTTCAGTGTGTCGTCTGAGAATGCGTTATACGAACGCCAGACCAAGCTCTGACGAAAGGCGTTTCTGACTGCCCAGTGGTCCCAAACCTCGGGTGCCAGCACCAGTTCCTGGCCGGTACGCTCCGGAACCTGGATACACATGGCTTCGAGGAGACCTGGCGAGACGTATTGCCGCTTTTCCCAAAGAAACGCGAGCGGTGCGCCGGCAGCGAAGGCGGAAGCTGGGGCGTCTGTGTCCAGATGCGCATCAAGCAGCGTCTGGCAAACGAGACCAGTTCCTGGCCGGTACGCTCCGGAACCTGGATACACATGGCTTCGAGGAGACCTGGCGAGACGTATTGCCGCTTTTCCCAAAGAAACGCGAGCGGTGCGCCGGCAGCGAAGGCGGAAGCTGGGGCGTCTGTGTCCAGATGCGCATCAAGCAGCGTCTGGCAAACAAGGTGATCTGCTAGTCGCTCGTAGGCGACGAAGACCTTGTCTTCCACCGTTGAGTCCGGGCGTCGCGCGACATCTTCGGCAAGCACGCCTTCGACAATCAAGGCATGAAACAGAGAGTCATGAAACTCACGTCCGGGTAACAGAGCATCCACAACTTCCTTAGCGCTCGCGCGCGGTAGCCAGCTCTGTCCCGAATCAACAAGCGACTTTGCAAGCCTTTCTAAAGCCCGTCGCACCAGCCTGTCCTGTTTGTCGAAATTGAGGGACGACGCCAAGCGTTCGTTGATCGCATCGAGGTACAGGCCGAACGCGTAGGTGATACCGTTAAACCCGCGAGGGAGTCGTGTCTGCCCTGTATCCTGTAGCCCCCGACAAAGGGTCTTAAGGAAGAGCGGATTGCGGAACTCTGGAGCCAGCAGCGGGGTGGACGGCAGCTCCAGCCCATGGTGTACGAAGAAACTGCGCGTCGCATCGTACTCGACCCCGGCGAAGCCTGGGTGGGTTGTCGAGAACGCTCTATTGCGAACCTCCTCTGGAACAATGATTTCTTCATATGAGGACCGAACCGAGAGCAACACTCCAATCCATTCAGACCTCTCAAGGTGGACGAGAAATCCTGCCATATGACTTGGCCATATCTGTCTTCCCGATCCTTCGTTGATCGCGTCGATCAACATTAGAGCCCGGCTATCGGCCGCCTGTGCGGCGGCCTCAAGAGCGCCCACAAACTCTTCAGCGGTCAGTCCGCTGAGATCAAGCTGCTGTAGCGTTTGAACCCACGGTTCCTCTGTGCCCGTAAACCGCTGCCCCATGAGAAGAACGGTCGGCCGACCATCCGCGACTCGCCGCTTGGCTACGTCGCACAGGAGGTGTGTTTTTCCCGTTCCTACGTCACCTTTGAGGAGCATTAGAGCACGGCCCGCTACCGAATCCCCTTGCGAGAGTGCCTTTTGAGTACCCAAGAGTTCGGAGCGTAGTTTTTGAAGCTCATAGCCCCGCTCCCTGAAAGGGTTGTGGCTGTAATGAGCCCTTGAAGCTGGCCTATCGGGCTTCGACTCTTGTGCGTCGTACTCCTCTTCGCGCTCCGCCAACAGGAGGCTGAGTTGGTCGGTGGTGGCCAGTGCTTCGGCAATCTGCTCAGCGATTGCCGCGAAGGGCAACGTGCCTACGACCTGAGTCTTCAACTCGCCGAGGGCAGTGAGAACAGCCTGGACCTGTGATCCAAGCGACGACTCCGAAGCCTCCAGCGTGTCCTCAGCGGGCACCGCTGAGCGACGAAAGCTCGGGAGTTTCTTGCGGATCTTCCGAGCCTCGCCTTTGATCCTGTTGAAGAACTCTTCCGTTCGTCCGAAAGCCTCTAGGTCGCCAGCAATCGGCAAATCTACGTGAAGCTCAGGCGTGTACCGCGGGCCTGCCGTATTGATGGCCTCTTGCAGGCGAGCGTCAAACCAGCTCCTGTCGAACCTACGAACATCAAACCAGAAGCGAAGGCGTCCAGCGTGTTCTGGTCTCGCCAAACATTCGAGCAGTTCAGATCTGCCCCAGTAAACGAACTCGACAGTCAGGCCGCGATCCGACGCCCAGCCCTCCCACTTCAGAACGTGTTGCCCCCATCGATCTTTCGCCGAACTACGACCTTCGATCCGAGGATCGGGGCGATCGAGTGGGACACAAACGAAGTACCGTACAAGCTGGGGATGTTTATCTAGCGCAGTCTTAACCGAGCGGTCGAGTTGAGAAAGTTGCGAGTCGCCGAGCTGGTGAAAGTACTTCGCCTGCCATCCCCATTCGGTGAGGTCACCTAGGACGGCATAGCACTCCACGCCGGCATCGGGCGGCCCCTTTCGCTCAAAACTCGAACCGGTTGGGCGCTCGGCGCGCGCAAGCTGGGCGCACAACTCCTCGAACCCGTCCGCTCTAGATCCGTTGAGCGGTCGGATCGCATTCCAGTCGATCGCTGGTGAATTCAACGGCACTGCAGCCTATCGGTTGAGTTTATCGAGAAAACCGAAGGGCGCGCACAGATCCACGACACCACGGGGAGATCGCGGACAGGAAGGTGTGAAAAAATGCTGAAACAGCCAGCCGCGCATCACCTAAGTTCTTACGAATCAGAGGACGTTTCGCCGGCGCTTGTGGCAGTCCCGATTTTTGCACAGCTTCCAGCTCCCGAGCCCCACTCCCGTTCGCAAACCCGCCTAAACCCGCCCCGCCGGCCATTGGAGTCACGGCATTTTAAAAAATTCATCTCCATCATTCCATACAACTTAACCTCCCGACCCCTCGTCGACCCCGGCACCTCCAAGGTATCCTATAACCGCAATACCCCGCGGGGTCGCCGCCCGTCCCCGCGCACCCGCGCCGCAAGGCGCATTCACATTTCCGCCGGCAGCCGAGGCCCCGCCTCACCCCCGGTAATCCCAGAACAAAATCAGTGAGGGACAAATCAGCGAGGGGCGGGCGCCATAATCCCTGACCGCCGACCGCGGAATCCGGCACAGTCCTCGACGCGCCACGCATTGCGAGCGCTCCTGCACGTCGAAAGCCTCGAGCCCTCCCGGCTCCTAGATCTGGAAAACGAGCGGAAAATCTGTAGCCGAGGCGACTGGGCCGGAGCGCCGTTCAGCCCGCTCCATCAACGTCGGTGAGCGGACGGACGAGCCCTGGTGCCTGCCGGCGGAGGTGATGTGCGGGGTTCAGCGCGAAAAGACGTCGTATTCGGGGCAGCGCAAGTGTATACTGTGACCGTGCCAGGGCCAAAACGGAAATCCTGGATCAGGCGACTGGTATTCTTACCTGACTGGCGAATAGGCTGTTGAGAATTCGGAGGAAAAGATGCCACGACCCCTGCTTCGCAAAGGTGACAAGAATGACGATGTTCGGAAGTTGCAGGATCTACTCAATCGCATCGGCTCGCTGCTGGGCCTAGACGGAGACTTCGGTAATGGGACGAAGGGCGCTGTCGAAGCGGCCCAGCGGGAAGCCGAAGTGCCGCTCACGGGGGAGGCGGACGAGGCGACCTGGGAATGGCTCGAGGCTCAGCCCGAGCCGTCCGGCGAGTTGTCGTGCGAGGGAGTCACCTTCATCGTCAAAGAAGAAGTCAGCAGCCGTGCCTACTACGATAAATTCGTCACCAAGCCGCATTTTCCTGGTACTGAGAGCGGTGTCACCATCGGCGTCGGCTACGATTTGCGCTTTCAGGACGAAAGCTTCGAGAACGATTGGGCCAGCGACCTGACCGCCGCGCAGATCGATCGCCTTCGGCCATGGCTTGGCAAGAAAGGGTCCAAGGAGGCTGTCGCTGGACTGGCCGATATCCGCGTCCCGTTTCGCTCCGCGTGGCGCATCTTCACGAAACGGACATTGCCGAAGTTCATCGGGCAGACACGAGGGGCATATCAGACACTCGATGATCTTCCGGGCCTCCGCAAAGCGACATTGGTGAGCCTGGTTTACAATCGTGGCGCGTCCATGGGTGGCGACAGCCGCCGAGAGATGCGCGAGATTCGTGATGCGTTGGCGGCGGAGCAGCCCGAGAAGGTTTCGGAGATCCTTGAATCGATGAAGCGACTGTGGCCCGATAGCGAAGGACTCCGCAAGAGGCGCGACCACGAAGCAGCCCTTTGGCGTCGCGGGCTGGCGTAACAGCCCGCGGCGAACGAAGAGAGGGTACAGGAAGCTGTGAACAAATCAACTTGCCGCAAAATCCAGTGCGGCAAACAAAGGACTTAGTTCGGCGAAAAGAGGTCGAAAGGTAATGAATTCACTGCTTACAGCTCCCGAACTCCGCTCCCGCCCGCTAACCCCCCGAGCACTACGAATGCGGAAATACCAAACAAACCAAATCTCGTCGAATCGCATTTAAATCAGTATCTTACAACCATTTCATAAACACCTCCCGCACCCCGCGCGGCCGCTGGCATTCCGTGGCGCGGCATGGCGTCCGACTTCCATCGCGCGGTCCTCGAAGACCCGTAGCGCGAAGCTCGGTTTTGAGATCCGCGGTTTTTCCCACCCCAGCA
Source organism: Bryobacterales bacterium (assembly GCA_965238045.1). Classification (GTDB taxonomy): domain Bacteria; phylum Acidobacteriota; class Terriglobia; order Bryobacterales; family UBA6623; genus CBDEGU01. The sequence goes on from CBDEGU010000012.1 coordinate 1,277,459, forward strand.
AACCATGAATCCTCCGCGCCCCCATCCACCCCCGGCCTGCCGCCAAGCCCCAACCCCAGACCGCCAAAATCGAACTACCAAACAGACCCAATTTCGCCGGACCCTATCGAAATCAGCGTCTTAGTCAGCGCCCCGCCTTGACGTGCCGCGCGCCTCCAGGCCTGCCGTGTCGCCATTCCTGGCGACATATCTTACCCGCACAACCGCACAATCTCTCGACCGCGCGCCCGCCGCCAGTCGCCAAACCGGTATGCCAAACAGACCCAATTCCCAAAAACCAATCCAGACCCGCATCTCACGGCCACCTGCCCGGACCGAATCGTGGATCTCCCCCGTGGCCGCGGCAATCGAAAACCACCGTAGCGCTCGAAGAGACCTGCGGCTTTTCCTGGCCCGCCGAGCGATTAATCCCCCAATCTCCCGCCCCCCCCGCCAAGCTCCGTAGGAGCGACACATCGAACAGCCTGGGGCGTGAGCCCCAGGACCACAGGCCGAAAACAGTCAGCCCCGGCAGGGGCGGCACACACCCCTTCACCACAAATACCGCTCATCGGGCCGCGGAATCCCCCGCTGGAATCCACAGCACCAAGCCCCAAATCCCCCGCCCCCCCCTGTCACGAGATTCTTAGCCCGCCAAATCAACAACATACCCCAAAAACCACACAAAACACTTGACAACGCATGCTAGCCTATACCCGTAACGACCGGAAAGGATAGATCACCGCGATCCCCCGACCGTTTCCTGGCCAGGACAGAAAGCTCGCTCAGCGGTTCATCGCCTCCTCGAATCACAGAGGAAACAGTGACCGCAAAGGCGGGTCTTCGGACGGCTCTCGAAAGTGGACATCCACCGCGAAGGGCTACGAGCGCGGTCGTGCACCATCGCCGCGCGGAATAATTGCGCGACGTGGCCGCGCCAGAGAACCCTTCGCCCGGAACCGCCTGCAACTTCCGGCTGGGGCGGCTCGCCGGGATCACATAGTCGGAACGAGAGGCGTCTCTCACTTTTCTAGAATTTTTTGAGATGGGTATTCACTTGACTCAGGTATTTTGAAATAGCCCCTACATGTTGTGGTTGTCCGTAGCATGTGTTGCGGTGCCTCCGACCAGCGACTTGTAGGGCACCGGTTGGACGGCGACGGCCTGCTGCACCAGGCGGTAGAAGAGCTTGCCTCGACTTCTGGACTTGCGGCGGTTGAAGCGGAAGGTGAATTCGTCGAGGTAGGAGTCGAGATGCTCGTGGCTGACGGCTCCTTGATGCGTACCCAGTATCCAGCGCTTCAGCAACGACACCACGCGATGAACGCGGGGGAGCAGTTCCGAGGAGATTGTCCCGAATCTAGTTGAAGGTGGAAGGGCGGCGGTTCTCAAGCCCGGTTCTCTGAGAGAATCGAGCAAACCTTTCACCACAAAGGAGAACCGCCGTGAAGAAACGATATCACATTCTGGATTCCGCGAAGCAACAGCCAGTCAGCCCCAACGACCTCACCCGCCTGCTCAGCCAAAACTCCCAACTCATGCTGCCCTTGGTTGAACTGGTCGAGCAGTGCCGCGGAGCCGTCGACGAGGTTATCGACGTCACCGGCCGCGCCGCCATTCAAGCCGTGCTGGAACTGTCGGCGCAGCAAGTTACCGGTGGAAAACTTTCCCAGCCCGGCAAGAAGCGCCGCGGCGATGTGGTCCGCTGGGGCCGCCAGCCCGGTCGCGTCAAGCTCAGCAACCGCAAACTGCGCGTCAGCAAACCCAGACTGCGCAAACGCTCCGGCGGCGAGGTCAAAGTGCCCGCTTACGAAGCGATGCAGGACGACGAACGCCTCGGCGCGCGCATGCTCGACATTCTGATGAAGGGCGTCTCGACGCGCAACTATGCCGGGGTGATTGGCGCAATGGCCGGCACGGCCGGGGTGTCGAAATCCGCCGTCAGCCGGGAGGCAGTCGAGGCCGCCGAAAAGAGCATCGACGAAGTGCTCACGCGGCGCCTCGATGAGCTGGATCTGCTGGTGATCTACGTGGACGGTTTGATCTTCGCAGATCATGTAGTGCTTGCAGCGGTGGGCGTAGACCGTCGGGGCAACAAACATGTGCTGGGATTGCAGCACGCCGCCACTGAGAGCACAGCCGCCGCCGAAGACTTGCTGAGGGGCATGGTCGAGCGGGGAGTATCGACGGAGAAAAACAGGCTCTTCGTGCTCGATGGATCGAAGGCCCTGCGGGCGGCGGTGCGCCGCGTCTTCGGCAAAGTTCCGGTGCAGCGCTGCCGTGCTCACAAGCTGCGCAATGTCGTCGAGCGGCTGCCTAAGGCCGAGCGCGATCAGGCCAAAGCGGCGATCCGGGCCGCCTGGCGGCTGGGAGCCCAAGATGGACAAGCGCGGCTGGAGAAGCTAGCCCAGTGGTACGAGGGTGACTGGCCCGAGGCGGCGGTGAGTTTGCGCGAAGGCATGGAGGAGTGTTTCACCATCAACCGCCTGGGTGCGCCGCCGTCGCTGCATCGCTGCCTGGCGACGACGAACATCGTCGAGTCTCCTAACGCCGGGGTGCGGCGGAGAACGCGGCGAGTGACCCGCTGGAAGGACGCGGCCATGGTGTGTCGCTGGGCCACGGCTGCATTCCTCGATACCGAGAAAAGCTTCCGCAAGATCATGGGTTACAAGGATCTGTGGATGCTCGACGCCATCCTCAATCCGGCCAAGGCCACAGCAGCAAAGGCTGCCTAGTACAATGCTCTTTTACGCCGCCGCCCTACAAACCCTCAACTACGATTGGGACACTCTCGTTCCGAGGCCCGCGCCGGTTGCCCGTCCAGGTAGCTCACCTCGTGGCGATAGCCGTCGCTTTCGAGTGGCCCGTAACCCAGCCAACCGTCGGTGTGGACCACGCTGCCGGGTTCGACCGACTCGCCAACGAAGGCCATCAAGCTGTCCCCGGAGGCGTTCGGAATCGTGCGCATCCGAATTCGTCCGATGCCTGCGCCATCTTCCTCGGCCGCTACTGCAATCAGCGCTTTCGCGTCGGTTTGGCGGCCCCGCACGCCCTCCTCCAGGGCTCCTAAGTAGGTCTCGTCAACCTCAACGCGCCCGCTGAGCCGGTCGCGTCCGGGCCGTACCATAGCGCGCCGGAGCTTGTGCAACCAAGTCCAGGCCGTCTTGTAGCTGCCCAGGCCCAACGCTCGTTGCAATCCCAGTGCGCTGGCCCCGTTCTTCTGGCTGGTGAGCCACCACATGGCTCGAAACCAGCTCTGGAGCGGTTTGCGGGTGTCTTGAAATAAGCAGCACCGTGCGTACCGCCCAGGTTTTGTCATGCCCGCATCGCGGACAACGAAAACCCTCCGGCCAGCGGAGTTGACACAGATACTCCCGACAGGCCTGCTCGTTGGCGAAACGCGCCTCGACCTCGGCCAGATTCCGCGGATAATCTTCCATTTTCCAAGATCCTACATCTTGTGGTCACCTGAGTCAAGTGAATACCCATCTTTTTTGAATTTGAAAAAGAAGCACCACGAAGAACGAAGCCAGCAACCCCAGCCAGCCAGCAGCCTCAGCCACCCACCCAACCCATCCGCCAAACCATGCAGCGGATCGAGGGCCGAGACACCGTCGAGCCCCTCAAGCCGCCCGTCGCCGCCAAATATCCGAAAATCCGGGCAAATCCGGACAAAACGACACCCAAGAACCTTTCCCCGAACCAACCTTAGCCGTCTCCCTCTTCAAAAAAAAGCTAACAAAATCCCCAAAAACCGGGCATAACCGGACAAACGGACCCCCGGTTCACGCAGCTGTCCCCGGGCGCGGCTGGGTCGAGCTGTGGTCTTTGACACGGCACCACATCGGCGGCTGGCGGAGCACCACCCGCCGATGTGGCAGCAGGAAGAGAGTTAGGAGCTGACGACCGTGTTCTTCAGTATCCCGATGCCCTCGACTTCAACTTCCACCACGTCGCCGGCCTTCATCGCGCTGGTCTTGCCCGGTGTGCCGGTAAAGATGACGTCGCCCGCTGTGAGGGTTACGTAGTTGCTGATGTGGCTGACGATCTCGGGCGGTCCGAACACCAGGTCGCTGATCAGCTGGGTTTGCTTGACCTCGCCGTTCAGACGGCACTGGATGCGCGACTTGGCATAGTCGAGCCCAACGGCAATCGAAGGACCCAAGGGTCCGAACGTGTCGGCGCCTTTCGCGCGCCACCACTGCACGTCCTTCTTATCGCCCCGCGTGCCGTTCTGCCAGTTGCGGTCCGAGACATCGTTGCCGCAGGTATAGCCAAAGATGTAATCGGGCGCCTGCTCCACCGAGACGCGGCTGGCCTTGCGGCCGATGACGATCACGAACTCGGCCTCGTAATGAACATCCTTCGCGCCAGGCGGGATGATGATCTCACCTCCGGGATCGAGCAGGGCGGTCGTCGGCTTGTAGAAGATCTCCGGGACCTTCGGCGCCGGCCGATCGCCAATATGGCTCTTGTAGTTCAGCCCGACACACAGTACCTTCGGCGGCTCGCAAGGATAACGAAGCTTCACGTCCGCCAGCGCGACGGTCTCACCGCTGGGCTTGCGGTCCCCGAAGAGTCCGCCCTCAATGGGGCGAATCTGATCGCCCTCCAGAATTCCATACGATACACTTCCGTTCCGCTCATAGCGAACATAGTGGGTCACCTGACCCGAGCCCGTCTGGGCCATGGCCGCACCTCCGATGGTCAAAGCCGAAATAAAGGTTCTGCGTGTTGTCCGCACTTGTCTGACTCCGTCCTGGCGGGCTCGCCTGCCCGACTCTCGGCCCGTGGCCGGTTCTCAGCCCGCGACCGGGTTTCTGAGGATGCCGATGCCGCCGATCTCGACTTCGGCGACATCTCCGGCTTTCATCGCACTGGTTTGTCCGGGAGTCCCAGTGAAGATCACGTCGCCAGGCAGCAGCGTGACCGCCTGACTAATGAAGCTGACGACTTCCGGCGGTTTGTGGATCAGGTCGCTCAGAACCTGCTCCTGCTTGACCTCGCCGTTCAGGCGAAGCTGAATCGTCGATTTCTCGTAGTCCAGCCCGATGGCGATGGCCGGACCCATCGGCCCGAACGTGTCGCTGCCCTTGCCGCGCCACCACTGAAGGTCCTTATTTTCACGTCCGTCGATCGATCCGTTCTGCCAGTTGCGCTCGCTAACGTCATTGCCGCAGGTGTATCCCAGGATGTAGTCAGGCGCTTCTTCCAGCGACACACGGCGCGCTTTCTTGCCGATGACAATCACGAATTCGGCCTCGTAGTGGACATCTTGAGCCCCCGGGGGGAAGACGATGTCTTCGCCAGGACCGATCAGGCTCGTAATCGGCTTGTAGAACGGCTCGGGATACTCGGGAATCGGCCTGTCTTCTCCGATATGGCTGCGATAGTTGCCCGCCAGCGCGAGCACCTTCGAGGGCTCCACCGGATAGAGCAGTTTCACCTCGGCCAAAGCGAGCGTATTGCCGGTGGGCTTGCGGTCGCCGAACAGATCGCCGTCAATCTCGTGAATCGTTTCACCGTCGAGCCCGCCGAAAGCCACGCGGTCTTGGTGGCGATAACGCACGAATCTGTTAAGCACCGGGGGAGCCGAACTGCCGCATCCCCAAGTGGCCGCGCCCGCCGCGAAGGCGGCCATGAATGTTCTGCGAGTTCCGATCATGATTGTGACATCCAGAAGTTGAGATCGGGGTTAGTGTAGCAAAATGCCAGACTTCGCGAGAGCTTCCCATTGAGCCGTGTCAAGAGGCGATAGAAATGTCCCCCTAAGAGGGCGATAGAAATGTCCCCCTCGGCAGCCCAATAGAAAGATCCCCTTGAAGGCGAAAGATTAGGGAGGTGGCAGGAATCTTGCCGCACCAGACGGATCGGAAACGATGCGGAGCATGGCACTAAGTGCAACCGCGGCGAAGGACGCGGCGGGCAACAGCGGCTGGATGGACAAGTTCTGGGCCAGCGAACCGGCTCGGGGGCGTCCGTCGAAGCTCGCCGCTCCGGCCGCCCTCCGGCGAACTCCGCGGCGGGCTTCCAGCCCTAGCCTGGAGGGGAAAGTTGTGCTTTGCGGGAAAGAGGAACTTGCTACTGTGCGTCGACGGCCCCGCCGTTCTGCTTGCCGAGCACGGCCGGAGCTTGCCGAGCACGGCTGGTCCCGGCTAGAATCAAGAATTCGCTTGCAATACACGCGACAGACGCGGAGGATACATGGACGTTGAGCAGAAGGTAAGGCAGATTATCTGCGAGCAGTTGAGTGTCGAGGAATCCGAGGTGACCTCGGAGGCGTCGTTTGTCGAGACGCTGAACGCGGATTCGCTCGACATCGTCGAACTTGTCATGGCCTTTGAAGAGGCGTTCAACATCGAGATTCCCGACGATGAAGCAGAGAAGATCCAGAAGGTGTCAGACGCGGTCAAGTATATCGATGCCCACAAGAAAGGCAGCTAGTTCGTCGCCGTCTCCGGCCCGGGTGAGCCCAAGGGAGAAACAGTCTTGCGAAGGGTAGTGGTAACCGGCATCGGACTGGTGTCTCCTGTGGGCATCGGTACCGAGGAAACATGGCAGGCCCTGCTGCGGGGGCAGAACGGGATCGGGCCGATTACCCACTTTGACGCCGAACAGTTCGCTTGCCGCATTGCGGGCGAGGTCAAGAATTTCGATCCTCTGGACCATGTCGAAAAGAAAGAAGTCAAGAAGATGGGCCGGTTCATGTTGTTTGCGATCGCGGCCGCCGAGTTCGCGCGGAAGGCATCCGAGTTTGTGGTTCGTCCGGAGATCGCCGAGCGCGTCGGCGTATTCGTAGGCAGCGGAATCGGGGGATTCGACGTCATCGAACGGGAACACCGGGCATTGCTCAAGGGGGGGCCGCGAAGAATCTCTCCATTTTTTATTCCGGCGAGCATCGTGAATCTGGCGTCGGGCCATGTCTCGATTCGCCTGGGCGCGAAAGGGCCGAACTCAGCCACCGCCACGGCTTGCACAACCGGCGCCCACGCGATTGGCGACTCCTACCGCATCATCGAACGCGGAGACGCGGATGTCATGTTCTGCGGCGGCTCCGAAGCGGCGATCACCCCGATGGGAGTGGGCGGTTTCGCGGCGATGCGGGCGCTCTCGACGCGCAACGACGACCCGGCGGGCGCCAGTCGACCGTGGGATGCGGACCGGGATGGTTTTGTCGTCGGTGAAGGCGCGGGCGTTCTCATCTTGGAGGAGTATGAGTTTGCCAAGAAGCGAGACGCGCCGATCGTGGCCGAGATCGTCGGTTACGGGATGAGCGGGGACGCGTTTCACATCACCTCGCCCCCGGAAGACGGCGCCGGGGCCGAACGCGTGATGAAGAAGTCGATCGAGGACGCGGGTCTGACTCCCGACAGGATCGACTACATCAACGCACACGGGACATCGACGCCGCTGGGAGACCGGATCGAATCGCAAGCCATCAAGCGGGCTTTTGGGGATCACGCCCGCAAACTGGCCGTGAGTTCGACCAAGTCGATGACCGGTCACCTGCTCGGAGGGGCGGGCGGACTCGAGGCGGGCATCAGCATTCTGGCTTTGCGGGACCAGATCGCGCCACCGACCATGAATCACTCGACGCCGGGCGAGGGCTGCGACTTAGACTACGTTGTCGGCAAGGCGCGGCCGATGGAGCTAGAGTATGCGCTGTCGAATTCTTTCGGGTTCGGCGGAACGAATGGGGCTTTGATCTTCAAACGCTACGGGGAATCCTAACCGCTACGGGGAATCCTAACCGCTACGGGGAGTCCTAACCGCGACGAGGAGTCCGAACAGCCCGCGGCGGAAGTCCGGTTGGCCGCGCAGCCGGGAATCGGGAACCAGCCATCCTAGATTTGGCGTTCCATCCACGCCTCGGCGCCCGCCAGTCGCCCTTGGAAAATGCAAATTCTTGTCTGTCTGAAGCAGGTCGTCGCGAGCGACGAGGTCATGCGGGTCCACCCCTCGGGCGCCTGGATTGAAGAATCGGACGCAAGTTACGCGATGAACGAGCCGGACTCGTTTGCTCTCGAGGAAGGGCTTCGTCTGAAAGAGAAGCATGGCGGCGAAGTCATCGCCGTTTCCGCCGGACCTGCGCGAGCGGGATCCACCATTCGCGAAGCACTGGCCAAGGGCGCCGACCGGGGCATCTTGGTCGAGGACGAGCGCTTGTCGAATTCCGACAGCCTCTCGACGGCCCGCGCTCTAGCGGCGGCGATAGGAAGGGAGAAGCACGATCTGGTCCTGACCGGGCTGCAATCCGACGACGCGGGCTTCGGGCAGACGGGCGTCATCGTGGCGGAACTGCTGGGCCTCCCGCACGCGACCTTGATCATGGAAGTGAACGCGGGGATCATGGAAGCCAGCGCGGGCATTATGGAGGCCGGCGCGGAAAAGACTTCGGTGCGTGTCAAACGCGAACTCGAGGCGGGCTGGTTTCAGTATGTGGAGTTGCCGCTGCCTGCGCTGCTAACCATCCAATCCGGTATCAATACGGTACGGTACGCGACTTTGATGGGCATCAAGAAAGCCAAGTCGAAACCGTTGGCGCGCTACACCTGTGAAGACCTCGGCATCGAAATCAAGCCGGCACAGATTGTGCGCAGACTCTATACGCCCGAGAGATCGAAGCAGACGCAGTTCCTCGAAGGTGCGCCCAGCGAAGTTGCGCGACAGCTCGTGGATAAGCTCAAGTTCGAGGCCAGGGTGCTATGAGCGTACTGGTCATCACCGAACAGCGAGACGGCAAGTGGCATCCGATGTCGTGGGAGGCTCTGGCGGCAGGCCAGCAGATCGGCTCGTCGCTTGGCGTCGCGGTCACCGCCGCGGTCGTGGGCGGCGACACCGAGTCGCTGGCGGCGGAACTCGCGGCGACTGACCTGGCCGGCGTCGTGCGGGTGGAACATGAACTCTTAGCGGACTACACGCCCGATGGTTTCTCAGTTGCGCTGCGGCAGCTCATCGAATCGTCGCGGCCGCGATGGGTGCTCTTTCCTCACACCTATCAGGTTCGAGACTTCGCTCCCAAGCTGGCCGCATCGCTGGACCGGCCCCTCGTCAGCGACGTGATCGAACCGCGGGCCGAGGAAGGCGAGCTCGTCTTGGTGCGGCAAGTGTTTCAGGGCAAGTTTCACACGGCCGTATCGGTCACCGGCGACCCTCCCTACTTTGCGTCGCTGCAGTCGGGCGCGTTTCGCGGAGACCAGGTTCGAGCGTCGGCCGATTTGGCCCCCATCGAGCAGGTGAGGGTTGTGATCGAGGCTTCACAAATCCGAACCAAAACCGAGGAGCCGTTTCGCGAGGCCAAGACCGAGGTCGACCTGTCGGGGGCGGAGATCATCGTCTCGGTCGGAAGAGGCATTCGGGACGCCGAGCACATCGAGCTGGCGCGAAAACTCGCCGAGGCTCTCGGCGCCGAACTGGGAGCGTCACGCCCGATCTGCGACAGCGGCTGGCTTCCGCTGGAAAGACAAGTTGGCAGCTCGGGGCAGACGGTATCTCCGAAACTCTACCTGGCGATCGGCATTTCAGGCGCGATTCAGCATGTCGTCGGAATGAAGGGCTCGCAAACGATCGTTGCCATCAACAAGGACGAAACGGCGCCGATATTCGAAATGGCGGACTATGGCATCGTGGGTGATCTGTTTGAGATCGTTCCGGCGCTGACCGACGCAGTGCTCGAGTCGAAGCAAGAGTGAGCGAGCCTGCCGCGGGGCGGGTGCACAGGGGACACGTCCCGCTGGTAGCAGGTTCACCGCCGCCGCTGCGGTATCATTCCGAAGGGGTTCGCGCGGTATCCTCCCAACTTTGATGACTTCCCGTCTTGTCCTGATTGTTCTTCTTCTCACCTGCGGTGGTTACTTCTTCGGCATTGTCGCCAGGCGTCTGAGGCTGCTCCGCACCGCGCCGGGTGCCGCGCACGGCTCTTGGCCCGCGGACCGTATCGGGCACCGGCTCTGGCGCGTGTTCAAGGAAGTCATGCTGCAAACGCGGGTAATCAGCGCGCGGCCCGCGGCCGGCATCCTGCACGCGCTGGTGATGTGGGGCTTCTTCGTTTTTGCCTGGGTGAGCGCGGAGCACCTTTGGCTGGGTCCGCGCGCTCTGGCGCACGCCGGCGCGAACGAGAGCTGGTACGGATGGTTCGCCGCGTTTTGGGCGCTCGCGGTACTGACGGGCATCGCGGGCCTGAGCTTTCGGCGTTTCGTGCTGCGGCCCAAAACGTTGGGGGAAGTTTCGGTCTCATCGGGCGTAGTCGCCGCCCTGATCGCGGGACTGATGGTGAGCTATCTTCTGGGCTGGAGGTTTCTTCCCGTAGGGCAGACGGCCTGGCGGGTGAACTGGTGGGCTCACACTCTTTGCTTGCTGGGGATGCTGATCGCGATTCCCCGCTCGAAACATTTGCATCTATTGCTGGGGCCGCTGGCGATCTTCTTTCGCTCCGACACCACGAGCAGCCTGCGGGCGCTGCGCGAGGATGACGACGATGACTTCGGCATGCGGACCGTGGGCGATCTTTCGTCCAAAGATCTTCTCGACGTGAACGCCTGCGTGGAGTGCGGACGCTGCACGGACGCTTGTCCGGCGAACGTCGTTGGCGGACTGCTCGATCCGAAGAACATCATTCTGCGAATGCAGGGCGCGCTGCTCGATGAAGGCGGCACTTTGGCGGGAACGCCCGGCGAGGTGGCCGCGGGAACGCACTGGATCCGGGAAGGCGATCTGTTCGAGTGCCTTTCGTGCGGGGCCTGCGAACAGGCTTGTCCGGTGGGCATTGAGCACGTCGGAGCGAAGATCCTCGACATGCGCCGGGGACTGGTCAGCGAAGGGCGCACGCACAGCGACAAGCTGACCCAGCTTTTCACGACTATGGAGCGCGCTCCGCACAACCCTTGGGGCGTAGCGCGGGAGGCCAGACGAAAGTTTATCGAGGCCGCATCGTTTCCTCTCTTTGACGGGACGCAGGAGTGGCTCTTCTGGCTTGGCTGCGGCAACAGCTACGATCCCCAGGGACAGCAAGTGGCGCGCGCCATGAAAAAGATCCTCGACGCCGCGGGTGTGAGTTGGGGCGTGCTCGAGCGCGAGACCTGCTGCGGCGAGCCGGCGCGCCGGGCGGGCAACGAGTATCTTTACATGGAACTGGCGGCGAAGGTGACCGGCTCGTTTCGGGCCAACAAGGTCAAGAAACTGCTGACTTGCTGTCCGCATTGCGCCCGCATGCTGGACGACGATTACCGGCAAGACGCCGGCTACAACGCACTCGGGATCGAAGTGGTTCATCACACCGAGTTCCTTGCCCACACGCTGCCGCTATTGCCGGAGAGCGCCAACCTCGATACAACTCCAGGGGCGGTGACCTTCCACGATCCTTGTTACCTGGCTCGAGGCCGCGGCGTGACCCGGCAGCCGAGAGCCGTGCTCGAAGCCGCCGGTTTCGCGATCCGCGAGATGAGCCACAACCGCCAGGAAACGTTCTGTTGCGGGGCTGGCGGAGCGCAACTTTTCATCGCCGACGACCAAGCCGAGTCCGCGGCGGGCCGCGTCAACCACAAGCGTTTCGCCGAGGCGTCCGCCACCGGCGCTCGAACCATCGCCGTCGCTTGCCCCTACTGTCCCATCATGCTTAAAGACGCGGCGCAGCATGCCGGCCGTGAAGACATCCGGATCGCGGACGTGGCCGAACTCGTCGCCGACCGCATCGGCTGACACTCAGAGAGCAGTCCCTACGGCCTCGGAGTTCAGAACCAGCGGGAAGATTTTTTTTTCTTTCCGGGCCTGCTCTTCGGCTGCTTTTTGGGCCTCGTAGCGCTGGACGAACGCATCCGCGCGGCCGAGCAAGGTATCGAGGGTTTCCGCCTTCTCCGCCCGAATGGAAAAGGCGTAGCGCCGCTTGTTGTCGGTATCGCGGGTCATGGCGTAGTCCCCGGCGCCGAACAATTCGTCGAGTGCCGCTTGCATAGGAGCCCGCAGCAGCCTGTCGGTGGCGTCCGTGTTGGGAAACCGCAGCCGGTCGTTGATGAACAGTTCCCACGACTTGGTATTGAGTGTCATCTCGGCAGGGAATTCCGGCTCGGCCGCCAGGGCTTGAGAGAGGCGAATACAGCGGCGGAAGGCCTCGATGACGCGATTCTCCACCGGCCCCTCGAAATCCTTCTTCCCGGCATAGAGCAGCCCGAGACCCGGGTCATCGGTGCTGACGCAAAAATTGCACTGCTTGCCACCCAGCATGATGCCGGGTCCTTTCGCCATGTGGGCGTAATCGGCGAGATCGACCCATTCCGCCGGGTGGTTCTTGTCATGACGCCAGCGCCCGAATATGGCGAGAAACGGGTCGAGGCTTAGGCCGGCAGGCGCATCGGCGAGGATCTTGAGGTGAATTCGCTGCAGGTCTTCTTCCATGGTGCTCTTTGCTCTTTCTGGCGCTGATCGCTCGTCGCCACACGGGGCCAGCGCGACGCCGGAAACAGTTTTGCTGACGCTTCCTGACCGGGAAGTACGGCGTTCGCGGGAGCGACATGCCCCGTGTCCCTGCCGTCTCCCTGCCGTCGCGGCGCTGCCCTCAGGCCCGGGTATAGACCGCCTGTGCCTGTTCGATAAAGAGAGTCGTCTCTTCGACTCGCTTCCGCGCCCGGTCTGGCTCGATGCCGGCGGCGGGTTCTCCGGCGGCACGGAAGAAATTGTCAGCGAAAGGTTTTAGAAACTCACTCGTATCATAGAAGTGTTTCCGGAACTCTTCCACCGTGTCGTACTTATCCGAGAGTAACAAACCGCGTGTAAAGAGCAGTCCGTCGGACGCCTTCATGGAGGCGTCGAGCGACTTGGCGGCGGCTTCTTCCCAGTGGCCTTCGTCGAGGGCCAAGGTGGCTTCAAAGTTCAGGCGGTCGGCGTCTTCGAGCATGAACTCGGCCTGATCAATCACTGCTCCGGCGCATTCGCCGACGCCGAGAGACGTCTTGTATTCCCAGGGCTGGCGGTTGTCCTCGTATAGTTCGGGGGTCTCCTCGAAGCTCGTCCGAACAGTGAACTCCTGGAGTTCCTGCTTGACGCGGACGCGGCCTAAGCGCGTGGTGAAGTCGGCGAAGGATTCGCCCTCGAGTTTTTGTTCCGCGTAGAGATCGGTCAGCTTTTCGATCGCGGCCGGCGCCTTCTTCGCCGCGACCTTGGCGACCGTCAGGCCGAACGAGCTGGCATTGTCCTTCGTCGTGCCGCCAAGGAGGATTTGGAAGACGGGCGCGGAGTGCTGTCCCTTGCGCTGCACCGAACCGAACAGGCCGATGTCGGCGATGTGGTGCTGGCCACAGGAGTTGAAGCAGCCGCTGATCTTGACCTTGACGTCAGCGCGTTTGGCGATCCGCTGCATGCCGTTGTTGAACTTCTTTTGCAGCGCCGCGGCGAGTCCCCGTGAGGACGCGATGCCGAGCTTGCAGGAATCGGTTCCGGGGCAGGCGGTGATATCGGCGAGGCGTCCGGCCCCGACGTCGGCGAGTTGAAGTTTCTCGAGGCCCTCGAAGAATTCAATCAGTTCGCCCTGGGGCACCCAGCGAACCAGCAGATTCTGATCGACGGTTGTTCGAATGGTATCGGCGACATGGCGGCGGCAAAGGCTGGCCAGGCCGCGCATCTGGTCGGCGGAGATGTCGCCCAACGGAAGCATGATCTCGACCATGGCGTAGCCGGGCTGAACCTGAGGCCGAACATTGACGTCGAGCCAGGGCGTGAAATTCGGATCGACATCGTAGGGGATCTTCAATTCCGAGGGCGCTCTGCCGGGCTCGTCGCGATATTCCGACGAGGCTTTCTCGATCTGTGACCTCCAGGAGTCGTCGTGCGGCAGCTTCGCGCGCTCTTCTTCCACCTGGCGCTTGAACTCGTCCATGCCGATCTTCTCGATCAAGAATTTCATGCGCGCCTTGGCGCGGTTCTTCTTCTCGCCGAGCCGCGCGAACACGCGCGAGACAGCCTGGGCGAAGGGGAGCATTTCGTTGGCAGGTATGAACTCGCTGTAGAGTTTCGCCTGATAGGGAAGCGCGCCGAGGCCACCGCCGACATAGACCTTGAAGCCCTCGGCCTGCTTGCCATCGACTCGCCGGATTTCCGCGATCGCGCCGATGTCATGCATTCTCGCCAGGCCGCAGGGCTTGTCGTTGCAGCCTGAGTAGGCGACCTTGAACTTGCGTCCGAAGTTCTGCGCGTCAGGATGACGAAGCAGGAAATTCGCCATGGCGCGGGCGTGCGGTGTGATGTCAAAGGCCTCGCCTCCGCAAACGCCGGCCTCGGGGCAGGCGGTGACGTTGCGCACTGCGTTTCCGCATGCTTCTTTCGTCGTGATGTCCACTTCGGCCAGCCGCCGCATCAGGTTCGGCGTGTCGTTGATGTCAATGTAGTGATACTGTATGTCCTGGCGGGTGGTGATGTGACAGACGCCGACGGCGTATTCTTCGGCCAGATCGGCGAGGCGCGTCATTTGATCGGCGCTAAGAACGCCCATCGGAATCTTGATTCGCTGCATCTGAACGCCGTCCTGACGCTGTCCGTAAACACCGTGACGCAGACGGAACTCGAGAAAGACGTTCTCGGCCATCTGGCCGCTCTGGACCCGGCGAAGTTCGGTTTCAAAGACATCGATCTCTTCCTTGACCGCCGGCGGCAGGTGGGCCCATTGCTCGGTTTGAGACGGGATGGTAGTGGTAGCCATGGCTTTATGTCCTCCTCGACCGAGGGAGATGAATCCCCACTATCTTGATAGACATTATGGTCCTTCGTATCTACTATCCTCCGAGATGCGGGAGCGTTTGTCAATGGAGGCGGTGGCCCGAGGCGAGGGGCCTGGGTCTTTCCAGCGGCCAGCCCTGGCCGCTCTGGTCCGCGATGCTCATGAACCGGCCAAACCACAGCCGGGCGATCCGCTAGACTAGTCACAGCACCGGCGGATGCTTGCCTGGTCCCTGGTAGCTTCGCTGCCCTGTCCTCGGTGGCGCCGGCCGGCCGGCCGCACCGGTATTTTCTTGCTTTTCGTTGTCTGATTCCGGCACTGCTCTGGAGTCAGCGGGAACACGGTACCGCGGATGGGCGCCAAAGCACAACTTCAACGCAAGCTTTCGGCCGAGGAGGTTCTCGGCCGTATCCGGGAATTTCTCACCCGCTGCTCTCAGCCGGTGCTCGTCGAACCCGGCCACGAGCCGATTCCACTGCGTGAGGGGCGCTATGAAATCAAGAGCCACCCCTCCGGGTGCCTGCTGCACGTCTGGGGAGAGGAGGGCAACATCGCGCGGCGCATTGTTTGGGCTGGCCGGGACGACAAAGGCCGACTCGAGCTGCGGGCCCGGCGTTTCGGCGGGCCGGAGGGCAATCTCGTCCTGGCCGACAGGCTGCGAAGCGGGGACCGGGTGTACCGCGCATCCATGCGGGACCACTCGCGGGAGGTGTTTCGGCGAACACTGGAACGTCTCTACCCAGACTGGACGATTTCGCGGCTCAGCTCGGCGGCCGACCTTGAGCATTCGCTCTCGCCGCTTTACAGCCGCGGAGTGATCCGTCAGGGACAGCAATCATGGGCGGTGATCGCCGCCGGGCCGGAGTGCGGCGCGGCCAGCCGCGATCAGATCCTGACCTTCGCCCTCATCTGGCTCGACTACGTGCGCCGCGGGGAGACGACAACCACCACGCGCGGCGTGAAGATTTTCCTGCCCGCGTCTCACAGCCAGACGACGGCCCATCGTCTGGTGGCTCTGAACCGGCGCGCGTTCGCCTTCGAACTCTATGCCATGGGCGGGCGGGGCGCGTGTTCACGTGTCGATGAACAGGACCACGGAAACCTGGCAACCTCGCTGCTGCCCTGCCTGCCGCCGCCGACGCCCAACGAGGCGGTCGCGGAATGGCTTCGCGAAATCCGGTCGCAGCCCGGCGTGGAGACCGTAGCGCGGCCCGATGGTCTGTTGTCGTTGCGCGTGCGAGGGATTCCGTTCGGGCTTGCGGGCCGGGGCGTCGTTTCGCTGGGTCTCGACGAGCAGAGGCCCGTTCGGCCGGGACAAGCCGGCGAGGCGCTTCGCTTCGCGCGCGAGCTGGCCAGGTTTCGCAGCGCCGACACCGAGGACAAACACAATCCCCTCTATCGCAGACGGCCCGAGACATGGCTGGAATCTCAAGTCCGCGCCCAGATCAGCTTGATTGACAGTAGTCTCTTGAGCTCGCCCGTCTACTCCCAGGTTCCCGCCGTAGCGGGGCCCGATCGGGGAATCATGGACCTGCTGGCGTGCGACCACCAGGGCCGTCTCGTGATTCTCGAACTCAAGGCATCGGAAGATCCCCATCTGCCATTGCAGGCGCTCGACTACTGGATCCGCGTCAAGTGGCATCTCGAGCGGGGGAATCTGTCATCGCGGGGGTATTTTCCGGGAGTGGAGATCTCGCCGCGTCCGCCGCGGCTGATATTGATATCGCCGGCAACTGACTTTCACCCGACCACCGAGACGGTTCTTCAATACTTCGATCCCGATATCGAGATCGAACGAGTGGGCGTAGGCGCGGAATGGCGTTCGGAACTGAAAGTGGTATTCCGCCAGCGCGGCGCACGAAGGCTGGCGTAACAACTGCCGCGGGGTATAATGGCCGCGGACGCTGGCTGGCCGGCACGGGCCGTGAAAAAGGAACCATGCAAGAAATGCGACGACTCGGGATACTATTATTGTTTTTGACCGCGTGCGGCGCCGGGTTCGCGGCGGAGAATCAACTCACCAAGGCGGAGAAGCGCGAGGGCTGGATTTTGCTTTTCGACGGCACCTCGCTCGACGGCTGGATGAACCCGGACGGCTCGCCCAGTCGCAGGCCCGCCGAACACGGAAGCATCAACGCGTACAAGTCCGGCGGGTACTTCCTGGTAACCAAGACGCAATGGGAGAACTTCGTTCTGAAAGCAGATTTCAAGATCAGCAAGGGGTGCAACAGCGGGATTTTCGTGCGCACGACTCCGCTAACGGCGTATCCGGGCAAGAGCCTTGGCCATAACGGCATCGAATTCCAGATCTACGATTCGACTGGAACCGGATATCACGACACCGGAGCCATCTATGACCTGGTCAAGCCCAGGAGCCAGGCCATGCGGCCCGTTGGGGAATGGAACCACGTCGTGATCACGGCGGACCGTAATATCATTGCCATCCGATTGAGCGGCGTTGAGGTTTCGCGAATGGATCTGGATGAATTCGCGAAACCGTATCTGCGTCCCGACGGCACGCGGAGCAAGTTCAGTTGGGCCTGGAAGGACCGCCCCCGCAAGGGGCACATCGCGCTGCAAGATCATGGTGGCGATGTCTGGTTCCGCAACATCAAGCTTCGGGTTCTCGACTAGCCGCGGGAGCAAGGAACGTGATTCCGAGGCGGAGTGTTAGGCGATGACTTCGCTGATCACGTTGCCGAAGACATCGGTCAGGCGCACATCGCGTCCATTGTGGCGATAGGTCAGTCTTTCGTGGTCGATGCCCATCAGATGCAGGATGGTCGCGTGGAAGTCGTAGATTGATTTGCGGTTTTCGACGGCCTTGTATCCGAAATGATCGGTCGCGCCGACGAGGGTTCCGCCCTTCGTCCCGCCCCCGGCCATCCAGACGGTGAAACCGTAGGGGTTGTGGTCGCGGCCATCGAGCCGCTGGCTGATCGGCATGCGGCCGAACTCTCCGTGCCAAACGATCAGGGTTTCGTCGAATAGGCCCCGGGATTTCAAATCCTTGATCAAGCCGGCGATCGGCAGATCTGTCTCGGCCGCGTGCAAGCCATGAAACTTCTTGAGCGACCAGTGCTGATCCCAGGTCGGCTCGTGATTCCCGCCTCCGGAATAGATCTGAACGACCCGCACGCCCCGCTCGACGAGCCGCCGGGCCATCAGCGCCTGACGGCCAAAATATTTCGTCGGCGCTTCATCGAGCCCGTAAAGCCGCCGGGTGGCCTTGGATTCGGTGGAGATGTCGACCGCATCGGTGGCGTGGATCTGCATGCGGTAGGCGAGTTCGTACGTCTGGATACGCGCCGCCAGTTCGGTGTCTTTGGGATTCCGCGCAAGATGCTCGCGGTTGAAGTCCCGCAGCAGGTCGAGCCACCTGCGCTGCCGCCGGCGATCCATTTCTTTCGGCGGATGCAAGTCCACGATCGGGTCGCCAACGGAACGGAATGGCGTCCCCTGAAACGCGGCTGGCATGAAGCCGTTGCCCCAGTTCGGCGAACCGTTGATGGGACCGCCGCGATGATCGGTAAAAACGATGAATCCCGGCAGATTGTCGTTCTCGCTGCCGAGCCCGTAGGTCAGCCAGCTTCCGACGCTGGGATGGCCGGCGAGCAGGGTGCCGGTGTTCATCTGATAGAGCGCCGGGCCGTGGTCGTTGCTGATGGCATGCATCGAACGAATGACGGCCAAGTCGTCGGCATGTTCGGCGAGATGGGGAAAGAGTTCCGAGATCTCGATGCCGCTCTGGCCATGTTTGCGGAACGACCAGGGCGAGGGCATTAGGCCTCCGGGGTTGCCTTGCGAGACGACGACCTCGCCGGCGCCGCCCATCGCCTGGCCGGCGTACTTCGCGAGATCGGGCTTGGGGTCGAAGGTATCGACTTGGCTGGGTCCGCCGTAGCAAAAGATCGAGATGACGTGTTTCGCTTTGGGGATGAAATGGGGGGCGGGCCGGGGCGACGGCGTGGCGGCGGGGCGTGCTTCGCGAGCTAGCAGGCCGGCGAAACCGAGCTGGGCGATTCCGCCCCCCATACGTTCGAGAAGCCTTCGGCGAGTAAGCGCGACAGGAGACGACATGACTGGCTCGGCTCCACCGGAGCACTGCCGACTTAGACCGGATGACATGGACCGGATAGGATGCACTGGCAGGGCGGAAGCGTGATGTCCGCCGCGCCGATCCTGCTCTACAGCGTATCATCGCCGGCTCGCCGGCGGGCTTTGTCAGGTTAACACCGGCCGGCGACAATGGACCGCTGGAATCCCCGTATCGCCGCCACCGCTTTCCACCCCAGATCATCAGCCATGCCGTCTGGCCGCAGCATCCGCGGCTACCGGCGCCTGGTTTTCCGATCCGACGCAATTAGCGGGGTTCGGCGCCCTCGATCGGCGCAACACCCCGGCGGGGACCACCTGCGTCAGGGGCGCCTCTGAGCACTTCCCGCGCCCCCAAGCGGATCAGACTCGTTGCACCAGGGCTCTGGAAGAAGGTGAATCCATGGCGCTCACGCCAAGCCACCGGGCCAGCCAGCCAGCGTCCGGCCCGCAAGGTCGCGTCATGGATTTTGGTGATCAGCGATTCGTACTTGGGGTCACCCTGGCGAAGTCCGGAAAAACTCCCCAGGTCGCTGCTGGCGGCGAAAACCACATCGACGCCGGCAACGGCGGCTACCTGATCGACGACCTCCACTCCGGCCGGCGATTCAATCATGGCCACGATCATGATGTTGTCGTTGGCCGTCCGCCGGTAGTCATTGCCCCACAGTGCGCGGTACTGGCCGCCGCCCTGGCTGCGCTTCCCCTCGGGGGGGTACTTGGCGTAAGTGACCGCCGCCTTGACCTTCTCCGCGTTGTCCACCATGGGGATGATGATCCCCAGCGCTCCGATGTCGGTCGCTTTCTGTATGTCGCCTTCTGTCGCGTCCGGCACGCGAATGAAAGGAATCGCCGGCGCTCCCCTGCAGGCCCAAATCATTTTGGCCACGTCCTGATAACTCAGCGGACTGTGTTGCATCTCGATCCAGAGGAAATCGAACCCGGCGTTGGCCATGGCACAGTAGATGTCGGGGTCCGGCGAGGATACGCTGCCGCCGACCACCTGCTTGCCTTCGCTCAGTTTCTGCTTCACCGTATTGTAGATTCGCGACGGCGCGGCAACCGGTCCTCTTTGCGCTGGCGTCACCAGTGGAAACATCAGGCCCGGCATGATGCAGATCACGGCGAACCGAACGGCCTGTCTCAGACTCATGAACCCCTCCCGCGCTTGCAGCGGTGCTGCAAGTTCTGTGAGGTATCGTATTCCCTACAAGGGAGAAATGTCAAAACCTCCTGCTGCTGCATTCGGGGGCTGGATGCGCCCCCGCGGACCGGCGACAGGCCAGCCTGCCTGCCGCGGGGGTGCTTCCATCATCGAGTGTTGTTGTCTCGCCCCAACAACAGTTGATGTACGAAGCACCGGTCGAAGAGCCAAGACACCGCTCACCACGAGCGATGCATCCTCTGTTTCTAGACTTCGGAATTCACCACCTGAATCAGGGCTTTGATGTATCCATAACCGAATGCAAATGCCTGAAGCCGCTCCGGGTCGTCGGCGTGACTGGGCATGTGGTCTGGGCACAAAGCGCCGGCGAATTGCGTATCGCGCAAGATTCGCATAATCTTCAGAAAATCCATGTCGCCTTCATCGGGGTACACTTCCAGGAAGTCATGAAGTCCCCCGCGGATGTTTCGCATATGGATCTGATGGATCTTGCCTCGTTCGCCCAGGTATTCGACAATCGGCGGAACCTCCGTGCTGGGGTTCTCTAGCCCCTCGCCTGTTGTACCCAGACACAACTGGAAGCCGTTGTAAGGGCTGTCGACAATTGATTCGTACCGTTTGATTGCTTCGAAAACGGATGGAGAGTCCCAGTTCTCCGCTCCCTGATAGCCAAAGGGAAGTCCCGGTGGATCATAAGGGTGGCAGGCCAGCCTCACATCGTATTCTCTGGCTACCGGTATTACCTTTTCGAGGAAGTAGGTGATACGTTCCCAGTAATCTTCGGAAGTGACCGTGCCGGATTCTCCCACGGGCAGGTCCTGCCAGTTGTCCTCAAGTCTGAAACCGCTGTAAGTGGCCCCACCTCGTCCAGGCACCTGCCGGTTTCGCCGGATGGGGATCACCCTCCAGTGATGGGTTATGATCTTGACGCCTACCTGGGATGCCTTCCGAATGTTTCCAAGAATGTTGTCGAGCCTGCGGTCGCGTTCAGGACCTTTCTTCAGCCTGATGTACTGATGGTCCATTCTAATGGCCTCGAAAATGACTCCGTGTCGATCGCAGTTTTCTTTCATCCTCTTCAGTTCGTCGAGGTCCCAGGCGCCGTGTTCAGACATTCTTCGGACTTGTGCTGTGAGATGCTTTACACCATGGCGCAAGTTGTATTCCAGGTTTTCTCTTCCTGTGATATCGGCCCCACGACCGCCGGCAACACTGTGGTAGTCACCTCCGGCGTGCATCAACGTATTTCTTCTGGGGACACGCGCCGACTGTGCGGATGCAGTGCCGGTGCCGACGGAACCGGCGACGCTGGCGCCGACAAGACTACCGAGCAGCGCTCCTCCAAACTCTCTTCGTTTCATCGTGAGCAGGCTCCTTGTCGTGTCCAAGATTTCCCAGTTCGTTCGACCCGCCGTTTCGCGTCCTGGCGACCGGCAGTGTACGTCGCCGGCGTGGGGGAGGCAACGATTCGCCTGATAACGCAGGACGGATCCAACCGGAGCGCGCCGAACTCAAAGACCCATAACAGGACTAAGTCCCACGAAACTAACTACATAGCGCTCGCTCGCGAATAGCTAATAAGATATTGCTTTCGCGCGAGCTAGTCGCCATGAGTGCAGTCCGTCCTAGGTTGCCAACGGCGGCCCACCGGGAACGCGTATCCGGCGGCGCGTGAGAGGATAACTGTGCCGCTGAGCCGTGAATTTGGCGTTCAGGTATTCACCCATGTGAATCGGGCCCGCGATGCTATCGCCGGAAACAGTGCCCGAGAAAATGAAGGGGACGGAATCACCGACATTGCGGCCGGGAGTGTCGCTGCGGAGCGTGACCTGATCTCCCTCGATCGTGCCGAACATTTCACGCGTCTCAAACTCGGTCCTGTGCGTGCCCCGGATCCAATTGCCATCCTGCTCGAGGTAGAGAGAGTGCTGGCCTTTGCCGCTAAAGAACTCGATGTTGACGTCCCAATGGCCGCTGATGTCGGTCCCGGGCCGTTGCATGTCCGGCTGGGGGCCGCGCTGCTGGGACAATACGCCGTGAATCCGGTCCCCCACGACCTTGTCGTCGCCCGGTTGCATCATCCAGGCGGTGATGACAATCGAGGTCTCGGAGCCGGACTCGCGGCCGCGGCCACGGCGACCGCCACCACTGCCGAGCGCAATCCTGGGTTTGTTACGGGCCAATTCCTCGGCCACATCCGCGCCAGTAATGTGCAGCTTCGCCGGGTCCCAACGGATCGTTAGCCTGGGACTGCGGTTCCCGAGGGCAGTGGCAGGGGGCTCGTACAGGCTCGCCGTGACGCCGCCCACAGTCGATACGCGCTTGGAGATCGTCTCAAGATACGAGAGCCATGTCCGCCACTCGGCGTCATGATCCCGCGTCACCCAAGCCTCGACGGCGGCCAGCATGCCCAGTGTTTCTTCGCGGCCGACCTTGTTATCGCGCCCCGGGCCATGGTGTGGCGAACTGGCCTGCCATGCCGACATGAGGACGTCCTTGCGGCCCAGCAACAGCCCGGCGCACTGCGGGCCGCGGATCGCCTTTCCTCCGCTATAGGCTACGACCGTGGCGCCCCGTTCCAGATGCACGCAGGGAATCGTCAGCACTTCGGCGGCCGCATCCACAAGAACGGGGATATTCTTGGGTTTCGCGATCCTCACGATGGTTTCCAAATTCAGTGCTCTCCGCGAATTCGGACGATCGGCCATCATATAAATCATCGCCGTGCGCGCATTCAGCGCACTGGCCATTTCTTCGGGCGTATCCACCATGATGATCTCGACGCCGATGTTGCGAATTGCGTGGTCATAGATGGTTCGCGACTGCCTCGGGGCGACGACCTCGGTCTTGTCGAGACCGCTCAGATTGGGAATGCGAATGAGCTTCTCGGGGTTGCCGCCCGTCACGCAGCCGGCCGTGACGTGCTTGAGTCCGGCGGCGCAGCCCGACGAAACCATGCCCCATTCAGCACCGGTCAGCTCGGCTAGCCGCCGCCCGACCGCGTCCGCTATTTCGTCCAGTTGCGCGAAGTACTGGGTGGCGGCGACCATCGCGGCTCGCACCTCGGGCAGCTCGGAGGATCCTCCGATGATGGTGAAGGCGCCGCGGCAATTGATGACCGGTTCCACGCCGATGGACTGGAAGATCTCCGGACCGGGAGCGAGCGGGCCCGGCGCCGCCTTGGCGCTCATGGCGCCGAAAAACATCGGCAGAGCGAGCACATTCCCGAGTTGCAAAAGTTCACGCCGCGTTGCGTCGAGTGGCGTTGCTTTAGCGATATTTCTAGATCGTTTCTTAGACATGACTCCTCCCGTTCCGTAAGACGCCAATGCGTCGATGCTCCCGCGGATTCTTCCTTACTTTACGCTTATCGCCGCGACTTCGCGACCCCCACCCAAGGCGGGTTGGTGGGGCCCTTGCCGCCGCGGGATTGGCACCATCCGAAATTATAAGCCATGCCGTTTGGCTGTTGCGAAAAGGCCGGCGATCAGCGCTCGCATTTGTGAAGGAGCATACCCCATGAGTTGTCCGGCGGCCTACAATCGAAGTGGAGGCAAGGCCATGTGGAACCGAAGAGAATTCCTCCTAGCAGCCGCGGCGGGCGCGCCGGTGGCTTGCTCGAATCAAGATCCCCGGACGCCCCAGGCGGCAAGCCTAAGCGGGCGAGAGCGCGTAGATCGCGTTCTGGAGGGTCAGGACGTCGATCGCCCCCCGTTCACCTTCTATTACCATTTCGGATTGGAAAAGCTGCCCGGCGATCACCACGCGAAGGCAACGCTCGACTTCCACCGTAAGTTCCGAACGGACCTCGTGAAGGTGATGAGCGACTTCCCGTATCCCAAACCGGAAGGGAACTGGTACGAGCTGGAGGTTGTGGACAATCCCTTTCCGGAGGAGATTCGCGCCCTGGAACTGATTCGAGACGGCCTGCGGGGGGAGTGTCACTTTATCGAGACCGTATTCAATCCCTGGAACCAGGCGGGGAAACTCTCGTCGCCCGATGAGGTCCAGAAGCTCAAGGAAGAAGATCCGCAAAAGCTGCTGGACGCTCTGGAGGCGATCGCGAAGTCTCAAGCGAACCACGCTAAGCGTGCTGTTGAAGCCGGAGCCTCGGGGGTCTTTCTCGCGATCGCCAATGCTCAGGAGGGCGTCTTGACGCAGGAGGAGTACGAGAAGTTTAGCGAGCCCTTCGATAAAATGATCGTCGACGCGATTCCAGACGCGCCTTTGAACACGCTTCACCTGCACGGTGACAAGGCGTACCTCGACCGCTTTCTCTCCGGCTGGTCCGCAAGCGTGGTGCAGTACTCCGCTCACGGCACGGGCGTACCCATTGAGGATGTCAGGCGAAGTTATGAGGGCGTCATCATGGGCGGCCTCGACGAGATCGCTTTCCGCAACCTCTCGGAGTCCGAGATGACGAGTCAGTGGAAGGCGGCGCAGCAGGCCGCGGGCGCGAAGTTCATCCTGGCGCCGGGCTGCTCGGTGCCAAACGACACAACAGACGAAGAGTTGCTGCGGCTCGTCAACGTGCTTGGAGCGTAGCGTTCGTGGCCGGAGCCGGGGTGTCCGGGAATGCCCAGGTTGTGGGGTTTTGTGAGCTTTTGTTCCGGTGAAGGGGGAGAACTTTGTGACGGCGGGCGGGTGGTTTTGGGGTGGATTGGGGCTCGGAGGGTGGGGGCGCGGGTTTCCCTTGGCGGCCTGGTGTGTTGGCTGGTTCGCCGGTCCACTGCCGCGGTTGTTGCTGGATTGCGGGCCCGAACCGGCCGCGGCGTCCGGGCGGACCGCTCGGCGGCCGCGCCGGGCTGCCTGTCCGCCGGAAAGGCGCCGACACCTTCTTGGTCCAGCCGACGCTGACGTGGAACCGCCGGGCCAGTATCTCTAGACTTCCCTCTCCCGCTTGATGCGCCTCGATCAGCTTACGACGCAAATCATCCGAATAAGCTTTCGCCATCGGCATGCAAGCGACGCCGAAGATGCCACAAGAGCCGTTCACATGATCACTGAAAATTCTCTAGCGGTTGAACAAGAACGCGTTGCTGTTGAGCAGCGCCCAGAGCAAGTCTTGGGCGCGCCCGGCCCGGCTGGGTCCTTTGCGAAGGTAGGTCAGCGCGTCGTCGACTTCGCCCGGGCTGGGGAAGCGGCTCAGCGCGGAGAGATAGAGTTCCTCGACAAGTTCGCGATCCGAACGGCCGGCCAGAATGGTCTTGGCGACCACGCCATCCGAACCGGCGACCGCCTCGGCCAGCGTGGGACCATTCATCAGGCTCATGGCCTGCGGCAGGCTCATGTCGTTGCGCCGTTCGCACTCGCAGGCCGATTCCCGCCCGGGCCGACCGAAGATGTCGAGAAAACCTCCCTTGCCGATGTGGGGACCGGGCAGCTCCTGCGCGGTGAAGTCCGGCGGCACGTCGGGGAACTCGATCCGCGTGCCGGTCGCGGCCGAAAGCGCGTCGAGCAGCGACTCGGCCGGCAGACGTTTGGGGATGAAATGCGAGAAGTTGAGCTCGTCATTCTCATTCCATTTGTTGGTGCCGATACTGGTCTGATACGTCCGTGAGTTGGCGATCGTGCGGATGATGTGCTGGAGGTCATAGCCGTTCTTGACGAAATCGTCGGCCAGCGCCTGGAGCAGCGGCTCGTTCACCGGAGGGTTCGTCGCGCGAATGTCGTCGACGGGATCGACAATGCCCCGCGCGAAGAAATAGCTCCAGAACCGGTTGACGATGGCGCGCGCGAAGAACGGGTTCTTCTCCGAGGTCAGCCATGCGGCTAAGACGCGGCGGCGGTCACGGCCGGTATCGATCGGCGGCGCGCCGGTACTGGCGATGAGCAGTTTGGGCTCAACGATACGGCCGGTCTTAGGGTGCTTGATATCGTAGTCCCCGCGCTTGAGATAGACGATTTGCTCATCGCTGTCGAAGCCCGGTTTCACGCCCACCGCGGCGAAGAAGGCGGCCATCTGGTAGTACTGATTCTGCGTCCATCGCTCGAAAGGGTGGTCGTGACACTGGGCGCAGACGATGCGCACGCCGAGGAACAACTGGGTCGTCTTTTCCATCGCTTCTTTCGGGTCTTTGTTGACCCGGAAGAAGTTCGCCGCCGGATTCTCATAGGTGCTGCCGACGGCGGTGACCAGTTCGCGGACGGTTTCGTCGTAAGGCCTGTTGGTCGTGATCTGATCGCGAATCCACTGCCGGAACGCCCAAGTGCCTTTCTCGCCAAGATATTTTTGGTTCGACTGCAGCAGGTCTCCCCACTTGAGGGCCCAGTGATCGGCGAACTCCTTGCGTTTCATCAGCTCGTCTATCAGACGAATGCGCTTGAGCCGCGACGATTCGGGGTCTTCCAGAAAGGCGCGCGCCTGGGCCGGCGACGGCGGGATGCCGGTCAAATCGAGGTAGACACGGCGGAGGAATACGTTGTCGGGCGCCAGCCCGGAAGGCTGAATGCGGAGTCTCTTCAGCTTAGCGTCGATATGGTCGTCGATGTAGTTATGGCGGGAAAGCTGTTTCCACTCGAATCCGGGTTCGGGATTGAGCACCGTGACCGGTACGATGACGAACTTGCCCTCATAGCGAACAAGAAAGGTCGCCTCGCCGGTTCGCGCGCCCCCGGCCACGGCGTTTTCGCTCACGGTCGCGGTTGTGGGGGTGCTGCTGACGATGACGGCTTCGCGGGTCACATCGCGCGAGGATCCGTCAAGGTAACGGGCGACGACAATCAATTGCTGCTTCATGCCCGGCCGCGCCATGAACACTTCCGAAGGCGATACTTCGAGTTTTTCAAGCCTGTCGGCGGCCCGATCACCGAAGGCCGTGCCTTCGGAAATCCAGTCATGGATGATGCGGTAGTAGCGCGACCCAGGCGGGATGCGCAATCCGCCTTCGTGGGGCACTTGCTGCGAGGGCTTGGCGAGCATCAGGCTTTGCGCGGGGTCGGCGCGGTTGAAGCGGCGGCCTGATACGTCATAGAGCAACGCCCGGTAGTCAAATTCCGGATCGTAGCCGCGCAAGGAGAGCTTGAAGCCATTCTTGCCCTTGGCCGAGCCGTGGCAGGCCCCCGCCGTACAACCCTGGCGGTTAAGAATGGGCATCACATCCTTCAGAAAGCTGACCGGCGGCGCCTTCTCGACCGCGGGAACCTTGGCCGTCAATTCAGCGGATTTCCCTCTGGCATGAACGCGGACCGCGCCTTCGCCGGGAGCGGCGGCATAGAGATATCCGGCGTCATCGATCCGCACGGCCTCGCTGGCCGTCTCGAACCGGGCCTCACCGGTGAGATCGATCATTTCGCCCTCGGCGGTGATGCCGGTGACGAGAACGCGGCGGCCCTCGGTGGAGGAGGTGAGCACGAGCGAGGCCGGCTCAACCTTCAGAGTGGTGATCGGGTCGCTGGCGTCGGGAGCCGCGCCCCGCAGCGAGAGTGCCAGCGAGAGCGAGAACAAGAGCGCGGGCAGAATTACCGGGAAAGCTCGTTTCGTGGACATCGCCGGTCTCCGTGACTACCTGGTTTGAGCCATGCTGTTTTCGTTTTCGATCACGATGTGAACCGCACCCGCATCCATTGTGTACGGTACCAGTTCCTTATCCCGTTCGGCCAAGGCAGCGACCGCGGCCATCCGGGGCCACTCACCGCGCCGAGCGGAGCGTCTCGTCGAGCGGAACGGGAACAAACTCCTGAAGCGATTTTCCGGTAGCGGCGTCGAAGAGGCGCAAGCGCCCGTCGAACCCTCCGGCGAGCAGGCGTTTGCCGCCCGGATGAAACGCCAGCACGAAAGTACCGGCTTCGGGCACCGCGCAGCGCGCCAGCGGATCGCCTGTCTCGGTGTCATAGACCGTCACCTGGTTCGCGATGCCGCCCACGGCGATGCGGCTGCCGTCGGCGCTGAACGCTAGAGCGTAGATGTCTCCCTGCTGCTCGGCGAATTTTCGCACGAGCGTCGAATCGTCGGCGATCTTCAGGGCGCGGGCCCGGTCCATGCGGTAGAGATAAGGGACGCGGTCGCTGCCGCCGATGAGAACCTGATCGCGCCTGGGATGGCGGGCGATGGCGAAAAGCTTATCACGGAGGAAGTTCACGTTTTCGATGAAGGCGCCGGTCGAGGCGTCGGCGAGTTTGGCGGCGCGGTCGCGGCCGACCGAAACGATGCGTTTGCCGTCGATGCCAAAGACGGTATCGAGGACCCAGTCTTCATGATATCCGGCCTTGAAGAGTTCCTTGCCGCTGGCGACCTCAATGACGCGAACCGTATTGTCCGCGCCGCCGACCACGACATGGCTGCCATCGGGCGAGAGGGCGCCGCCGAAGAGCGTGTCGGTGGTGGCCAGGATCGAGCGCGTGAGTTTTTTCGACGGGACGTCCCAGATCTGAATTTCCCCGAAACGAGCCGGGGTGCCGCCCACGGCGACCAGCGTTTTGCCGTCCGGCGCGAACGCGACCGAGTGGATGCGTTCGGACCGGCCCAGCAGGCGGGCGATAATTTTCGGCTCCCCGGCCTCGCCGCCCTCGCCGGCTTGATGCAGCAGCACTTCCCGGTAGCCGCCCACGGCGATCGTCGAGCCATCGGGCGAATAGGCGACGGCGGTGATCACCGGTGGCTGCTTGTAGACCGGCGGCTCGGAGGGAATCGCCGGCGCGTGGGCCGAAGCGGGCGTATCGTCGCTGGCGCCCTCGGTGATCCATTGCCGAAAGAGTTCGATTTCTTCGTCCGCGAGAGCGTCTTGGCCCATGGGCATGCGCGGCTGGGATGCACCGCTCAGCATGGCGAGGACACGGCTCTCGGCCGGTGCGCCCGCCTTGAGAACCGCTCCCTTCGCTCCACCGGCCTGGATGGCCTCGAACGACGTAAGATCCAGACCGCCCATCTTGGTCGCCGGCTGATGACAGCCCTGGCAGGAACGCTGAATCACGGGCCGCAGGTCATTGTAGTAGCTCACCGGCTCGGCCGAGGCGGCTGGGACGAGCGAGAAGCAAGCCAGCACAGATAGAAGGCGAATGTTCATCGCACCTGCAATTATATGTTCAACACACCTGCAATTATATCGGCATCTGCAATTATATACGGGATCGCCCATTCAGGGAATAGGCCGGCGGCAAGCAGCGGTCGGCGGGCAGCAGTCGGCAGGAAGCGGGCGGCGAGAAGACCGCGCCTATTTCTGGGCTGCTTTCTTGGCCTATTTTTTTAACGGTTTTTTAGCGGTGCGGCTAGGACGCATTTCGACACGGCTGACGAGGCTGCGCTGGGGCATGGTGAGCAGATGGATGACCGTATCGGCGACTTGCTCGGGCGCGATTTTCCAGCCGGCGGCGGGCGTCCGGGGGCCGCCGAATTTCGTGTCCACGCTGCCGGGTATGATGCTGGAAACGCGGATGTCGTCGTCGCGCAGATCGAGCATCATCGCCTCGCTCAGCCCCGCCAGACCGAACTTCGAGGCATTGTAGGCCACGCCACCGGCGAAGGCATGCTTGCCGGCCAGACTGCCGATGTTGATGATGAAGCCGCCGCCGGATTTCTTCATCCGTGGTATGGCTTCGCGGCTGCAGTAGAAGACGCCGCTTAGGTTGGTGTCGATGATCTGACGCCACTGCTCGGGCGGCATCTCGTCGATGGGCCGTAAACCGCCGACACCCGCGTTGTTGATCAAGATGTCGAGGCGGCCAAAGGTTTGAGCGACGAATTGGAACAGGGTTTTCACCTCTTCGAGCCGGCCCACGTCGCAGGGGCAGCCCTCGGCCCGGCCCAGGCCGCCGAAGTTGGCGAGTGCTTCCTCAATGCTTTGGGCGCTCCGTCCGCAGATCACCACCGATGCGCCGCAACCTAGCAGCGCGCGGGCGATGGCGGCGCCGATGCCCCTGGTTCCCCCGGTAACGACGGCGACTTGATTGCGCAGGTCCTGATGCATTGATCTACCGCTTCTACGCTACAATAACAGTCCTTCCCGGCGGAGGGGAAACGGGGAGTTGTGGATCGGTTGGCGACTAGGATGGCGGCGCGTTGGCAAGCCGCCGCTGCTTGATTTCGGGGTGGGATGAGCGAGTTAGAAGACAAGGTTCGGGGCGCGGTCAAGGCCGCGTTCGACCACACGGCCGGGGAATTTCGCGAAAACCTCGCCCAGCAGCTTCTCGGCGAATGCCGCGAGCTGATGGAGGCCGGGCGAAAAGAAGCCGAGACGCTGGCCGTGTCGCGATCGCGGCTGGAAACGGCCGAAGCGCTCGGGGCGGCCGCCAAACGCTTACGCGGCGAGCGGTCGGTGACCGGCATCGCGACGACGCTGGTCGAGGTGGCCTCGGCTTTCGCCGGACGCTGTTCCTTATTGATCCACCGCAACGGCCGACTGGTGGGCTCTCGGCTCTCTGGTTCGCTCGGGGGTTCGCTCGGGGGTTCGATGGAGGAATCTCAGCAGAGCGGGTTCGGCGAACTCGACGTGCCGCTCTCTGATGCCGCCGCTCTGGCCCAGGTGGTCGCATCTCGAGAGCCGGTCGTAGCCGATGGCTCGGCGGCTAGTTTTTCTGCTTCGGTCGCTGAACTGCTGGGCCTGGGGCCCCAGGACCGGGTGTTTCTCTTCCCGCTGGTCCTGCGGGACAAGGTGCCGGCCGTGCTGATCGCGGACGCCGGCCCCGGCGCTGTCGCGGTCGAGCGGGCGGCGATCGAACTGCTGGTCTCGATGGCCGCTGCCTGGATCGAGGCGGTGGGCACGCGAAAAAAGGTGGCCCCGCGGGTCGGGAAAGCGGCTGTCTAAGAGTCGCCGTCGCGCGCGGCTTGCAGCCCGCGGAAGGCAAGAGCTGGCCCAGCAGATCGGGCAAGTTCACATGACGTTGATGCCCCTCATCCCAGCGATCCCTTCGCGCCCGAAACCTCCGGCCCAATCGAAGCCCCCCCCGCGCCCAAAGCTATCGTCGCGCCCGAAGCTGCCGCTACTGCTTTTTCTCTTGGCCGTGCTGGCCATCCACACCCCTCTGCTGGGCGAGCGGGAACTGCGCCTGGAAGAGATTTTCTCCGAGACGGGATTAACCCGGCCGGCGCCAACTCACTTCCAGTGGAGCCCCGACGGCCGGCGTCTGACGTTCATCCTGCCCCAAGAAGCCCGTGCGAAGCGAGACCTCTGGGAGGTCGACCCCGAGACCGGCGCCAAGCGCGTTCTGGTATCTCAACGCAGGCTCGGCCGCCTTGCGCCCGGCGCGCAAGAAGCCGCCAGCGACGAACGCGAGAAAGAGAGGCTTTTGCGCTACAACGTGGCGGCGTATCACTGGTCGCCGGACTCCAAATCCATCCTCTTCGCCAGCAGCGGCCGTCTGTATCTCTACCATCTTTCCTCGCAACGGGTTCGGCCCATCGCTCCTGAAAAACAAAACATCCGAGACCCAAAGTTCTCTCCCAATGGCCGCTGGATCTCGTTCATCCATGGCCATGACATCTGGCTCGCCCCGGCCAGCGGCGGAGCGGAGCGCCGGCTCACCAGCGGCGCCACCGCCGACCTCTTGCATGGCGACCTCGACTGGATCTACCCCGAGGAGTTCGGTCTTCGCGAAGGCTACCGCTGGTCGCCCGACTCGAAGCGCGTCGCGTTCTTGGAATTCGACCAAAGCGCCGTACCTTCCCATCCCATCCTCAGTCTTTCGTCCATCCAACCCAGCCTCGCCATGCAGCGCTACCCGCGGCCGGGCGACCCCAACCCGCGCGTCCGCCTGGGGATCATCGAAGCACGCCCGGGCGCCAAGAATCAGCGCATCGTATGGGTCCAAGGCCGGGCGGAGTACACGCCGCGATTCGGCTGGGTCAGCGACGAGCAGGTCTACGTCCAGCGGCTCAACCGCGCGCAGAATCACCTGCGGCTCGAATTCGCCGATGCGGTGGATGGACGCGCCCGGGTTGTCCACGCCGAGCGCGACCCCTATTGGATCAACATCACCAACGACCTGCGCTTCCTGCGCGCCTCGGACGAGTTCCTTTGGACCTCGGAAGGAAGCGGTTTTCGCCACATTGAGCTTTACAGCTTCGATGGCAAGCGGAAGCGGGAACTAACCGCGGGCGAGTGGGAAGTGAAGTCGATCCGCGGCGTGGACGAGGTG
Source organism: Bryobacterales bacterium (assembly GCA_965238045.1). Lineage (GTDB taxonomy): Bacteria > Acidobacteriota > Terriglobia > Bryobacterales > UBA6623 > CBDEGU01. Next base: position 1,309,474 of record CBDEGU010000012.1, read on the forward strand.
CAAGGCTGGATCTACTACACCTCGAATGAAGACAATCCGCTCGGAGCGGATCTGTACCGTATCGGTCTCGACGGCTCGATAAAACAAAGGCTGACCACCGCGGCCGGCACGCACGCGGTCTCGATGAATTCCACGAACACCGCCTACTACGACAGGTTTTCCGCGCGCCAGATCCCGCCGCGCTGGGAAGCGCATTCGCTTGCCTCGGGCCGCCGCACCCTCATCCATGAGACCAGCGGCCTGGAGGAGTTCCGTCTCGTCAAGCCCGAACCTGTTACATGGATCACGCCAGACCAGGCGCTTGTGCGCGGCATGCTTCTCAAGCCCCCGTCGCTGGAGCCGGGCAAGAAGTACCCGCTGCTCGTGTATGTCTATGGCGGCCCGCGCGTACCGACGATTCGCGATGCCTGGCAGCCCAGCCGCGGCCGCTACTTCTTCCATCAATATCTCGCGCGGAAAGGATACGTGATCGCGTACGTCGACGACCGCACCTCGTCGCGCTTGGGCCACCGCTATGAAACCGCCGCCCGCTTCAATTACGGTCCGGTCGCGGTCCGGGACTACGTCTTCGCCGCGGAGCAGCTCGCGAAGCTAGACTTCGTCGATCCGGAGCGTATCGCGATTTGGGGCTGGAGCGGCGGCGGTTTCAGCACCTGCTTCGCGCTCACGCACACCAAGCAATTCAAGCTTGGCATCGCGGTCGCGCCGGTCACCGACTGGCGGCTCTATGATTCCATCTACACCGAGCGCTACATGGGCGACCCGCGCAAGCAGGCCGAGGCGTATCGCCGGACATCCGCCGTCGAGGCGGCCGCCAATCTGCACGGCCGTCTGCTGCTGGTGCACCCCACAGCCGACGACAATGTTCACCTGCGGAACACGCTCAACATGGTGAACGCCCTGATCCAAGCCGGCAAGCCCTACGATCTGCTGCTCTATCCCGGCAAGACGCATTCCATCGACGGGCACAAGACACGGCTGCATCTCTATCGCTCGATCGAGCGCTATCTGGAGGAGCATCTTTAGCGCGCGGTAGAAGCCGTGCTCCTAGCCCCCGGCCGCGAGCCGGCCGTCCACAAGTTCCGCCCGGCGCGAGAAGCGTTTTGCCAGCTCCAGACTGTGCGTCACCGTGATCAGAATCGCATTCTCTTCCCGGTGCATCTCGAGTATCAGGTCGGCGACCGATTCGGCGGTCTTGCGGTCGAGGTTGCCGGTCGGTTCGTCGGCAAGCAGCAACGTCACCCGATGGATCAGCGCGCGGGCGATCGACACCCTTTGCCGTTCGCCGCCCGACAACTCCGCCGGGCGATCATAGTTGCGTGCCTGTCACCGATCTGTCGAGCGGCGTCACGATCTGCTCCAGGCCGCTCAGCCGATTCGAAGCTTCCGCGAACCGGGACTTGTCGGGAGTGGGGTTGCGTTGATACGGATTCGAGGGTGAGCGCTACTTTAGCGCAAGCTATCGACCGGGGAAGCCGGTCAGCGGCACGCCACTGGCACAGAGCGGGCACTTCGCCGGAACCCAGACCGAATTAGGCTCCGCGTCGAGGGTTTCGAGAGCGACGGACGCCTCCTGGGCGAGTTTGGCGGGCCGTGAACCTAGAGTCAGCAGCGCCCCGATCGCGACGACCTCTGCCCCGCAGGTTTCAAGGTCTTTCAGAGCCCCTCGAACGGCCGAACCTGCGTTGATCACGTCGTTCACGATGGCAACCCGGCGATTCCCGAGGTTACGTAGTACCTCTGGGATACGATAGGAGACGGGGAATAGAGTCGACGCGTTGAAGTCGGGTTCCCGATCAGCGTAGACAAACTCGGCATCGAGCTCTTCGGCGATGAGGAGGCCGACAAACGCTCCTTCGACGAGAGGGCCGCAGACGATTTCCACGTCATGTGGGCACAGCCGCTCGGCCAACTCCACGGCGAACACTCGGACCGCTGACGGACGTAAGCACAATGATTCCAGATCCAACCAAAGGTCGCCGTGGTGACCCGACTCAAGTTCGAAATGGCCGCGACGTCGTCGCAGCATGCGGGCTAGATCGCTACGCATGAGGTTCGACCCCGAGGGTATCACGGGGGGTAGCTTCCGACAATGCAATTGTCGGAAGTTTGTGAGAATCATCCGGCCGTCGCATTCCTCGGTATGCTGAACAAGGGGCCGCCATGCTGACTTTCAGGACATTCGAACCTTCGGACTCGGAGAACGTCTGGAAGCTCCACCTCGCAGCCATGGATGGGGAGCAGGCAAATCTCGAAGACGCCTTCTTCGCGGACCTGCGCGAAATCTCCGAGTCATATATGGCCACCGGCGGCGACTTTCTTCTGGTCTTGGTGGATGGCAGGCTTGTAGGCTGCGGCGGATACCTGCCCAGATCCACGAGCCAGGTTGAGATCAAACGTATGCGCATTGACCCGGCCCATCGAAGGCTTGGGTACGGCCGTGCGCTGCTCGAAGAGCTTGAGGAGCGGGCGAAGAGCCGAGGATACGGGTCGGTCTACATCGAAACGACGGTCGTCCAAGCACCCGCCCTGGATCTATACAGGCGAAGTGGCTACCGCCAGATTGGCAAAACTGAGGTGCGGGGATTCAAAGTTGTGCAGTTCTGCAAGCTGCTCGACTGAGCGGAGTGGCCTGGCATTCGAGTCGGCTGCAACGTCACTTCCGACAACGAAGAGCGTTGTATCGGGAGCGCACGGCGGGCAGGAATGCCGGTAGAGGGTGCTCGGAAAAGTCGGGGACAGGGAAAGTCGGGGACAGACTACTACTTTTGAGAACGAGCGGCAGGCGCCGTAATTGCCGCAGGTCGGGAAACGAGTGACAGCAACGTGGCTGTGCCGTTTTTTCGCCGCCAAGGGCTCCTAGCCGCCGGTCAGCCTGCCGTCCACAAGTTCCGCCCGCCGCGAAAAACGTTTTGCCAGCTCCAGACTGTGCGTCACCGTGATCAGAATCGCATTCTCTTCCCGGTGCATCTCGAGTATCAGGTCGGCGACCGATTCGGCGGTCTTGCGGTCGAGGTTGCCGGTCGGTTCGTCGGCCAGCAGCAAGGTCGCGTGATGGATCAGCGCCCGGGCGATCGACACTCTTTGGCGTTCGCCGCCCGACAACTCCGCTGGCCGGTGGCCGATCCGCTCGTGGAGTCCGACGCGGTCGAGCAGCTTGCGCGCCCGCCGTTCGGACTCATCGGCGCTTAGCTTCGCGCCCGGAGCCATGGTCGGAATCAGCACATTCTCAAGAGCCGTGCATTGGGGCAGCAGATGGTGTTCCTGGAAAATGAAACCGACCTGCTGGTTGCGAAACTTTGCCAGCTCGGGTTCCGACAGCGTGAAAGGATTTCGCGAATCAACGAGCACCTCCCCGCGCGTCGGCTTCTCAAGCGCCCCAAGCATGTAAAGCAGCGTGCTCTTGCCCGATCCGGAAGGGCCCATGATGACCAGCGCCTCACCGCGGTTCATCGCGAACGAGATGCCGCTCACGATCACCAGCGGCTCGCCCGGGGTCGGATATTCCTTGTGCAGATCTCGAACGACGAGATCGTTTTTTTCGCTGGTCATCGCAGCTCAGTCGTCATCGCGGCTAGTCGTCATCGTAGCTTACCCGACTGCGACGAGTGGGACGAACGGCCCGCGGGTAGTGGGGTCTTAGCTTAGTCATGCGGAAATCAGCTCCTCGATTGACCACACATGATCGGTCACGCCGCTCTCCATCGCTGGTGTGATCCGCGGGGATTCGCAATTCTCGCCAGCCAGCTTGAAGATGCGGAGAACCGTCCGCTTCTCGACACTGCAGAGACGCGCCGTCCCGCGAATCGAGTCGCACTCTACAAGGCAGTGAAGGATCATGCGGACCGTCTCGTCAGGGAGCCGAACGTCGCCGAGGGGCTTATCCCGCAGCTCGCTGTAACGCTTGCCGCAGAGCTGGCAGCGGTGTCGCTGTGCGCGCTTCCGGCCGTACTTCTCAGCTTTTACGCAATCTACAAACCACGAATGACACGTCATTTTGACCCTTGCCTTTTGGGGCTGTTTGAGCCAAAATCACAATGGGTCCGAATAACCCTGCCCTTTGGCTCCGGCCCGAGGATGTGCCTGCGGGTAGTTAGTGCTACCTGTGGGGCAGTTCAACATGGCGGGGACCGTGGGATTCGAACCCGCGAACGACGGCGCCGTCGACCGCTTGTAAAGCGGATGCATTCGACCGCTCCGCCAACTCTCCGCAAAGGCGAGCAACTCGGAAGGTTGCTGGCCTTTACTCTTTAGAATCAGTATCTTGTACACTATAAGAAATTCCTTATGCAGGGGTCCAGCCAGAATATAAGGTAAACGTGATATGCTGTGGCTAAGTGGCTGTTCAGGCAGTACCAATCCGCAAACGGACGCAAGCCAGTAGGGGACTGGTTGAGCAGCTTGACGCCCGAAGTGAGGCAGACCTTCGCAACATTGTTGAGGAACATGGCGAAGATGGCCCACTGGCAATATCCAGAATTTAAGCGTCTTAAGGGTAATAAAAAGCTTGCAGGCTTGGGAGAGATCCGAGTGTCGGAGGAAAACAAACAGTACCGACTCATCGGCATGACTGGACCAGGAAAAGGGGAGTACACGCTACTTATTGGCTGCAGCCACAAGCAGCAAGTCTATACACCGAAGGACGCCAAGGAGACAGCTAACGCGAGGCGAAAACTGGTCGAGAAAGGAGCAGCCAATGTCGTTGGACTCAGAATTACTCAGGAACCTGGAAACCAAGACTGAACGTGACGCGTTCAGCGCCTCTCTTGCAAGAGTCGCGGTGCCGATGCAGATTCGCGCCTTGCGAAAGCAGCACGGGTGGAATCAAGATGACCTAGCAAAGGTTTTGGGAGCCAAACAGCCTTGGGTTTCGGCCCTTGAGACGCCAGGGGGCAATATTCCGAATCTAAACACGTTGCTCAAGGTCGCGGCGGCATTCGATGTGGGCTTGCTCGTCTGGTTCGCGCCGTTCTCCGAACTGGTGACTCGGGATAATCACTTCTCTCCCGATGACTTTGTTGTGCCTTCCTACGGGGAGGATGTTGAACTGCGGCCCGCTTCAGGGGGCGTGATCGAGTTCCCTAGGGGGATCCGCGAAACGAGATCTGGACAGATCATGCAGCTAGGTGATGAATGTGTAGCGGGGTCTGCTGTGCATCTCGCCAAGCAAGTGCAGTCGTCAGCAAACAGCGCACGAAGTGACGCTCAATCGCAGAGCCCTCCGAGTCTGTCTTTTCCGGCGGATATCCTGCAGCGACAAGTGCTTGGGGGGGCTCTAGGGGGTGTAAATGCCTAAAGTGAAACAGACCAAGACAGACGACTTGCAGCAGAAGTTCGACGAGTTGAAACACTTCTATGCGAACAATGTGGCCTTCGAGACGAGCGGCTGGGATCTCAAGCTGTTGTTTGGCCAGCTACAACAGCACGGTGGTCAGGCCCACATCGAATGGCACACAGCAATGACTCTTCCTTGGAGGCAGGCCAAGTTGATGAGCTACTTCCTTCAGTTGAATTTGGCCCTTTACGAATCGAACAACGGCAAAATCCAGCTGCCTAAGAGCATGGTGCCAGTGGCGCCAGCCGCAACGGATGAGCGCACAGAAAAGGTCAAGAGGTTAGCGACGGAACTTCTCGACGAAATGTTCGGCTAGAATTTGGACAATCGCCACCCATCTCCACGCTAAGACCCCACTACCGGCCCGTGCGCCGGGCCGTTCCCGACCGAGCGCGCGATCGACTCGATTGCGAGGCGGGTAGCGCTTCCCTGAAACCTCAGCGAAACTATTCCACCGTCGGCGCGACCTCGAGTACTTTGTCGAGTTCCGGCGGGATAGGCGTGGATTGGATGCCGCCCTCGGGGCTGCTGGTCACGCAGGCGACGGTGAGGCGGCCTCGGGCGACCTCTTTGTCTTCGTGGCGGAACAGAATCTCGTAGGCAATCGATGAACGTCCTTTCTTGACCACCTTCAGATGAACGTCAAGCTCATCGCCGAACGTGACCGGCCGAAGGAAGTCGCATTGCGCCGAGACCCGGGGCCGCCAGACGCCCAGACCGCCGCCGGCCTTGAGCATGCTGAACCCCAGTGAGCGGTGAAACTCGGTCTCGGCCTCCTCCATGTAGCGAAAGTAGTTCGTGAAGTGGATGATGCCCGCCATGTCGGTGTCTTGCCAGAAGACCCGGCGGCGGTAACGGAACTCAAAGGCCATCTTTCTCTACATCTCCTCTTCGCTCGGTGGCGGCCGGCCGGTGGCGGCGCGGTAGAGTTCGAGTGTTTCCTCGGCCATGCGGCGGCTATGATAGTGTGCCAAAACCGCCCGGCGGCCGCTGCGCCCCAGATGCCGCGCTTGCTCGGGGTCTTCCAGAAGCTGCCTCAGCCCGGCGGCCAATGCATTCTCATTATCTGCATTCTCATGACTGGGTTCGAAGAGCAGCCCGCCTCCGGTAGCCTCGAGCAGTTCAGGAAACACGCCAAGCCTTGGCTGAACAACTGGGACTCCGCTGGCCATCGCCTCAAGGACGTAGAGTCCCTTGGCCGCGCGATAAGAGACCGGCACCGACAACACGTCCAAGCTTCGCAAGAACGCAAGCTTCTCTCGCCGCTCCAAGTAGCCCAAGAATTCAACGCTATCGGCGAGACCCCAGGCCCCGGCGCGCCGCCGCAGTTCCTCGAAGTAGGCTCGCTGGTCGTCGCCGAGCCATCCGGCGACCCGCAGCCGAACGCGCCGCCCGGTCGGGTTTTCATCCCGCAAGATCCGGAAAGCGGCCACCAAACGATCGAGGCCCTTTTCCGGCGATACCCGGGCCAGATACCCGATCACGAATTCGTTCCCATCTCCGGCGGCCCCATTTCGGGCTGCCGGCTCTCTGAAATCCGTCGTGTCGATCCCCGGACGCACGACCGCAATTTGCTCCTCGGCGACTGCCAGATGCCCGGCCATCGCTCGGGCATGATCGTGGCTCGTGGCGACGAAAACGTCGACCGATTCGGCGGCCTTCCTCAGCAGCTCGAAGGCCCGCTCGCCGTAGGGAGCCGGTAGGTTCGACAGGAAAAAGTCTTCACCCTGGAGCGAACAGAAAACAGGCAGATCCAGTTCTTGCTTTACAATCTGGGCCACGCCGCCGAGCATGGAATTAGTGATATGGACAACGTCGGGCCGGGTCTGCTTCAACCAGGCCGCTAGCCGCGCGAACTCCTTGCGCTGAGGCCCGCCTGGGCCTTCGAGAACGGAAACCGTCAGCGCTCCCAGCGCCTCGGGCCCGGTTCGGACGGCGAAACGCGAAACCCAGCGCAGCAAGGCCGGGTTGTCCCACAGCCGGTCGAGCCAGCCCGGAGTACGCCGGAAAACCGGAAACACGCTTTGGAGATAGACGTTAATGCCGCCGAGAAATACCTGATCTAGACTGACGTCGGGCTCATCGGTGCGGATCGGCGTATAGGTGGGGATCAGTTGCACGTCGTGGCCGAGCGAGATCAGCGCCCGGGCCAGCGTATTGTCTTTCAGGCAGTTGCCGCAGAGCGTACCGCCGGCGCCGGCGGTCACGTAGGCGATCCTCACATTGTCATTGTGACACCGGCCGACATCGCCTGGCCGCGAAGGTTAACCTCCGCGCGGCTCCGCCGCCGCCCCTTCGATGCAAGCATTCCATGCAAGAGAGAGAATGCCCGAGCGAAATACCGGAGTGAAATACCGAAGTGAAATACCGGAGCGAAATACCGGAGATTGTCCCGAATCTAGTTGAAGGTGGAAGGGCGGCGGTTCTCAAGCCCGGTTCTCTGAGAGAATCGAGCAAACCTTTCACCACAAAGGAGAACCGCCGTGAAGAAACGATATCACATTCTGGATTCCGCGAAGCAACAGCCAGTCAGCCCCAACGACCTCACCCGCCTGCTCAGCCAAAACTCCCAACTCATGCTGCCCTTGGTTGAACTGGTCGAGCAGTGCCGCGGAGCCGTCGACGAGGTTATCGACGTCACCGGCCGCGCCGCCATTCAAGCCGTGCTGGAACTGTCGGCGCAGCAAGTTACCGGTGGAAAACTTTCCCAGCCCGGCAAGAAGCGCCGCGGCGATGTGGTCCGCTGGGGCCGCCAGCCCGGTCGCGTCAAGCTCAGCAACCGCAAACTGCGCGTCAGCAAACCCAGACTGCGCAAACGCTCCGGCGGCGAGGTCAAAGTGCCCGCTTACGAAGCGATGCAGGACGACGAACGCCTCGGCGCGCGCATGCTCGACATTCTGATGAAGGGCGTCTCGACGCGCAACTATGCCGGGGTGATTGGCGCAATGGCCGGCACGGCCGGGGTGTCGAAATCCGCCGTCAGCCGGGAGGCAGTCGAGGCCGCCGAAAAGAGCATCGACGAAGTGCTCACGCGGCGCCTGGATGAGTTGGATCTGCTGGTGATCTACGTGGACGGTTTGATCTTCGCAGATCATGTAGTGCTTGCAGCGGTGGGCGTAGACCGTCAGGGCAACAAACATGTGCTGGGATTGCAGCACGCCGCCACTGAGAGCACAGCCGCCGCCGAAGACTTGCTGAGGGGCATGGTCGAGCGGGGAGTATCGACGGAGAAAAACAGGCTCTTCGTGCTCGATGGATCGAAGGCCCTGCGGGCGGCGGTGCGGCGGGTCTTCGGCAAAGTTCCGGTGCAGCGCTGCCGTGCTCACAAGCTGCGCAATGTCGTCGAGCGGCTGCCTAAGGCCGAGCGCGATCAGGCCAAAGCGGCGATCCGGGCCGCCTGGCGGCTGGGAGCCCAAGATGGACAAGCGCGGCTGGAGAAGCTAGCCCAGTGGTACGAGGGTGACTGGCCCGAGGCGGCGGTGAGTTTGCGCGAAGGCATGGAGGAGTGTTTCACCATCAACCGCCTGGGTGCGCCGCCGTCGCTGCATCGCTGCCTGGCGACGACGAACATCGTCGAGTCTCCTAACGCCGGGGTGCGGCGGAGAACGCGGCGAGTGACCCGCTGGAAGGACGCGGCCATGGTGTGTCGCTGGGCCACGGCTGCATTCCTCGATACCGAGAAAAGCTTCCGCAAGATCATGGGTTACAAGGATCTGTGGATGCTCGACGCCATCCTCAATCCGGCCAAGGCCACAGCAGCAAAGGCTGCCTAGTACAATGCTCTTTTACGCCGCCGCCCTACAAACCCTCAACTACGATTGGGACACTCTCAAATACCGAGCGAAATACCAGAGCGGACCGGCTTGGACCGTCGCAACAGCCCCTCTACCGGTGGCTGAGCCGTCGCATGGCGCCGCTGGAGAAGGCCGGCGCACGCTCGGAGGATGCCGTGGCTAGTTCCATTTCCTCGGGGATTTCCAGGCCCGCCGCGCGGAACATCGCGAAAACCGGAATATCTTCGTCCGTCTTTTCAAAGACCATCTGCTGTTGCTCTTCGCCGAAATGGACTTCCACCAGGTCGCCGGCCTGGATCTGTTCCGTCGCGATCAGATTGGCCATCGGATAGACCAGGGTCCGCTCGATGACCCTCTTGAGATGCCGGGCTCCGTACTTGACGTCGGTTCCTTCCTTGAGCAGAAAGTCTTTCGCGGATTCCGAAAGCTCAAACAGAAACGGGGTTCCGTTGAAGACGCGCCGCTGCACGTAGGCCAGTTCCAGGTCCAAGATCTGCCGCAACTCGCTGTCGCCCAGCGTCTTGAAGACAACAATCTTGTCAATGCGGTTGATGAATTCAGGCGCGAACCTGCGGCGGGCCGCCTGGATGCCCGCTTTCGAGATGCGCTTGGCGACGGATTTCGTGTCTCCGCCGCCGCTGGGGCGGTTACCCGTAAATCCCATTTCGGGACGCAAGATCGACTCTATCTCTCCAGCACCGAGGTTGCTCGTCATCAAGATCATGGTCTTCGAGAAATCCACGCGCCGGTTGTCACCCAGCGTCAGCGTGGCTTTGTCGAGAATGCCAAGCAGCAAGTTCCAAAGCGAGTCGCTGGCCTTTTCGATCTCATCGAACAACACGAATGAAATCTGGACCTCGTCGGTATGGTGCTGGTCGAGAACTTCCTGGCTCAGCAGCGGATGTGTCTCCCGGTGTCCCAGGTACCCAGGGGGGGATCCGATCAGCTTCGCGATCTCGTGGCTGTGCTGGAACTCCGCGCAGTCAATCTTAACGACCGCCCGGGCATCGCCCAGCAGCGATTCGGCCGCTGCCTCGACCACGCGTGTCTTGCCTGTTCCGGTCGGCCCGAGAAAAAGAAAGTTGCCCACCGGCCGGCCGGGACCGTTCATTCCCGCCAGATAGGTTTGATAGACATTGATGATCTGCTGGATCGCTTCGTCCTGCCCGACGATTCGCTTGTGCAGATCGCGCTCGAGTCTTTCCGCCTCCCGCCCGGTCAATGCCGGGTCGCGAGTCTTTCGAACTGTCGCTGTTTGCCGCACCTCAAACTCCTATTTCACAGTGGCTCGCCGACATCCCGAGCGATTACAAGATTACATATCGGCCACCACCAGGCGCTCCTGTAACCGGCGGTTTTTTGCCGCGCCACCCCGGTTGTCAGCCCCCGCTAGCGGTGTCGCTTCCAGTGTACGCCCGCCTCCTGCTGTCGAAATCTTGCCGCGGCGGGAAGCCGTTGATAGCAAAGGTCCAGTTTTTTTCAGAATGCTGTGATTCGGATCTTCAGGCTTCGCCGAGAGAGATCTTTTCTGGGAAAAACAAGCCCCACCGCAATCGCCCGGAGCAGGTCTCAACCTGATGAAAATTCACTGCGGAAGCTCCAGAAGTTCCCGGCTCATCGTTGCCAGCACACAGTCGTCGCGACCTGGATGCAAACGCCGGGCTAAGTCCTCCGGGCTGTGCCGCTCGGGCTAGGTCAGCCGGGCCATGTAACAATGACGTGTTCAGGAATTCTCGCGGCGCCTCGATCCCCGCTTCCGGCCACACGCGGCGACACTAGGGGGGGGCAACACCTGCGGCGACACCACACAGCGCCAGACCATGCAAGCCCTCATTCACAATCGCCGCGTCGGCTATTCCTCCAGCGGAGAGGGCCCGCCGCTGCTGCTGCTGCACGGCTTTCCGCTCGACCGTTCGATGTTCTCACCCCAACTCGAGGGCCTCTCGCACCTCGCCCGCCTCATCACCGTGGACGTTCCCGGAGTGGGCGCATCCGCTCCCGGACCGGTGGCCATGGACGACATCGCCGACTTGGCCGCCGATCTGCTCACGCACCTTGAGATCGAGAGAGCCGTTGTCGGCGGCGTATCGATGGGCGGTTACGCCGCGCTGGCTTTCGCTCGCCGTCACCCCAGCCGCCTCCGAGGTCTCGTCCTATGCAATACGCGAGCGGCGCCCGACGACGAACCAGCCAAGCGGGGGCGCCGCCTGCTGGCAACGCTCGTGCGCCGCGACGGGCCCGGAGCGCTTGCCCGCCGCATGCTCTCGAAGTGGTTCGGCCCCACGACGCTCGCCTCCCGCCCCGAAGTCATCGAGCGTGTTCTCGCGATCGTCGCCCGCCAGAGCGTTGACACCATCGTCGCTCTGCTCGAAGCGCTGCACGAGCGGCCCGACGCGACTCCGCACCTGGGTCGAATCGCCGTCCCGGTGCTGGTCCTTTCCGGGGACGAGGACCCTCTGGCCGGACCCCAGCCCACGGCCCTCTGGGCGGCGAAAATCACCGGCGCGCACCACATCGCCATTGCCGGGGCGGGCCATCTGCCAAACCTCGAAACGCCCGCGGCCTGCAATGCCGAGATTGAGAAATTTCTCAACCAGCTCGATCGAGAGCCCCAGTCACCGCGCCCGCCAGCTTTGGCCTCACGCCAGAGACCGCGTTAGAAGTCCGGCCGGGGGCCCCAGCCCGCCCCTCAGTAACCCTTCTGCTTATCGACGACATTGAGCAACGGCAATCCTTCACCGAAGCGCCGGATGTTCTCCTTCACCGTTCCCAGCATCCGTCCGCGGTCGCGATCCGAGCGCCCGGCAACGTGCGGCGTGATGATGGCGTTACCGAACTGCCAGAGAGGATGTCCTTTGGGCAGCGGTTCCGGGTCGGTCACATCGACCCCGGCCCCTTTAAGCCGCTTGCTGTCGAGAGCTTTCACCAGGCTGCCCATGTCGTACAGACGGCCGCGGCTGACGGCGATGAAATAGGCGTCTTGTTTCATCCGTTCAAACTGCTCGGGGCCCAGCATTTTGTGACTTTTGGGTGTATGGGGCGCGGACACGAAAATCACATCAGCCTCGGGCAGAACTTCGTCGAGCTGGTCGGGCTTGACGACTTTTTTGATAAACGGCATGTAGGGGATGTCGTCCGGGTCCACGCCGATCACCGTCATGCCGTGAGCCCAGGCGCGGATGGCGATCTGCGTGCCGATGCCACCGACGCCGATCACCAGCGCCGTCTTGCCGTTTAATTCGATACCGCGATAGGGGCGATTGATCCAAGTCTCGGTCTTGCGGTGTTCTATGTAGCGGGGAAGATCGCGGCTCAGCGTCAGCAGCATGGCCATGGCGTGATCGGCGATTTCGGGGCCCTGGACAATCTGGTTGTTCGTCAGCACGATATCGCTGTCGCGCAAGGCGTTACTTCCCGAGCGGTGCAGCACGCCTTCGACACCCGCGCTAAGCGTCTGCACCCACTTGAGCTTCTTGCCCGCGCGAACATGTTCGGGCCTGATGTAGCCGACCAGCCCGTCGGCGTCGGCGATCTGGTCCATGAGCGACTCCCGCGTCACGCCAACCAGCTTGACTTTCGATGAAGCGGACTGCCAATCAGCCATCACTTCCGCCGACTGACCCACCACCAGCACTTTTTTGACTTGCGCGCCGGCGGCGACCACAACCAGCAAACCCGTAAGCAACAAACGATACATAACCTGCCTCCTGGCTAGCACGATTCTACCGCACCCCACCCGGCCCGGGCGAAAAACACAAAACGTCACCAGAGAGTAACGCTGCGTGACGCCCTAGCCGCGGCCGGGCAACGTGCACAGCGCCGAGGATTGGGACGAGTCGCTGTTGTCCGAAATCGAGCGCCAACAGGCCGACGGCAAACGAGTGACGTTCCGCGCCGACGCCGCTTTCGCCAAGCCGGAGACCTGCGAGGCGCTGGAGGAGCGGGGCGTGGACTACGTGATCCGCATTCCGGCCAACAAGGGCTTGGAGTTGGAGATCGAGGACATTCTGTTTCGTCCGCCGGGCAGGCCTTCCCTCAAGCCGCTGGTGCGCTACAAGAGCTTCCACTATCAGGCGGAGAGTTGGCCGGGGGCCAGAAGAGTTGTCGCCAGGGTCGAGCATCACCAGGGCGAGCTCTTCCCGCGCGTCGGATTTGTCGTGACGAGCATGAGCTTGCAGAGCCGGACCGTTGTGCGGTCCTGCAACAAGCGCGGCACCGCCGAGCAGTGGATCAAAGAAGGTAAACAGGTCACGCACTGGACGCGGCTGTCGTGCCATCGCTTCCAGACCAACGAAGTGCGGCTGCAACTGAGTGTGCTGGCCTATAACCTGGGGAACCTATGGCGCAGGCTCGGGCTGCCGCACAGGATCAAGAGTTGGTCGCTGACGAGCTTGCAGCACCGGCTGATGAAGACGGGCAGCCGTCTGGTCAAGCACACGCGGCATTACTGGCTGCTGCTGGCCGAGGGGCTTCTGAACCGGCGGCTGTTCGGCGACATGCCGCACAGGATCTGGGCGCTCCCTGTGCCGGGTGGTTAGGGCCGTCCCTTTCGGGTAGAAAATCTGGGCGTTGAGGAAGCAGGGTCGGAGGGGGCGTGCGAAAAATTGCCTTCGCAGCGGCGGATCGGCCTCCATGAGGGGGCAAGAAGGGGCACTCGATCGGTTCCGCCCCGGCCGCCGCCTCTCCCCTGTGGGGAAACGGTTGTGTTTCGCCGGGTGAAGGTGTAGACTGACGCTGTCAGAGGAGCCAAATCGAAAATCCTCGTTGAATGGATCTACTGGGTAGGCGGCTGGACGTAGCTGCGAGAGTGCTCTGCTAAGTTATCAGCCGGACGGCCACACGGACACCTTGTAGTACCTTGTGACGCGTCCAGTCAGTTCTGCAGGAGGCATTGTCAAGTTAACAACGCGAAGGCAGTTTTGCCCTGAAGATCGTCCGAGGTGCCTTCCTTTCAGCAGACACAAGTCGCCGTCTTCCAGTTCGTGAAAGCTCGCTCTCTCAGAAGTCGATGATGGATCGCTTTGAGATGATGACGTCCCACTCGGAACAGGTTGTGAATCGGGCCGTGGACGCAGAGAAAGCGTTGGACTTGTGCCGCTGACTTGAATCGACGCATTTGGCGTTCCTGCTCCCTCGTGTGCTGGTGGGAAACTTCAGCTCGGTTGTTTTCGTACTGGCCGCTTCGATGGGTGACCGATGGGAAGACCTCTCGGTGGGCCGCCGGATAGCTGCGAAGCTTGTCGGTGACGAGTCGCCATGGTCGCCTCCCCTGGTGTTTCAACACCTTGCGAAAGAAGCGTTTAGCGGCTCTTTTGTCTCTGCGGCGTGTGACCAAAATATCCAGGACGTCGCCGTCCTGGTCCACTGCTCTCCAAAGATAATGACGTTCGCCGCGAATCGTGATGAACACTTCGTCCACGTGCCAGATATCCCCGAGCCGCCCTTGTCGCCGCCGCAGAGTACGAGCATACGCTGGTCCAAACTTCCGGCACCAGGATCGAATGGCTTCGTAGGATACGGTGACGCCACGCTCGGCGAGAAGGTCCTCGACATCGCGAAAGCTCAGCGTGAACCGATGGTACAGCCAGACGGCGTGGCTGATGATTTCGGGTGGGAAGCGGTGGCGTCGATACAGGGATTCCATCAGTCAATTGTCGCCGACCAGCTTTAACTTGACAATGCCTGACGGAGGGTATGTTTCATCGCGGATCGGCTAGCGAATGAATGCCTTTTGGCGGGTGGCGAATCCGACCTGCTAGTCGTCAAACAACTCCCTATTCACTAGGTTCGGCGGACGCTTGCCCTCAAGGGCGATGATCACATTCTCCGCCGCCATGGCGCACATTTTCGTTCGTGTCACAATCGAAGCACTGGCGATATGGGGCGCCAGCACTACGTTGTCCATTCCAAGCAATCTGGGCTCGACCGACGGCTCCCGCTCGAAAACATCCAACGCCGCGCCCGCTATCTGGCCGCTTTCCAGGGCATCGGCCAGCGCGGATTCATCGACCACTGGCCCGCGAGAGGTGTTGATCAAGATGGCCGTTTTTTTCATGCGTTCGAGCTGCCCGGCGCCGATCAGCTTGCGGGTTGCCGGCAGCAGCGGCACATGCAAGCTGATAAAGTCCGACTCGGCCAGAATCGTGTCCATGGAAACGTATTCCAAGCCCAACTCTTTCTCGATTGCCGGATCCGCGCGCGCCACGTCGTGGTAGAGAACGTGCATGTCGAACCCGAGCGCGCGCCGGGCCATAGTCTGGCCGATCCGCCCCATGCCGAAGATGCCGAGGGTGGCGTGGTGAATGTCCTGACCGCAGAGCAGGTCGATACGCCACTGCGTCCACCTGCCGTCTCGCAGATAGCGGTCGGCCTCGACGAGCCGGCGGGCGGCCGCCATCAGGAGCGTGAAGGCAAAGTCGGCCGTCGTGCCGGTGAGAACATCCGGGGTATTGGTAACGACGATCTTGCGCCCGGTGGCGGCGGCGATGTCGATATTGTCGAATCCAACGGCGATGTTCGAGATCACTTTCAGGTTCGGAAGCTGGTCCATCACCTGGGCCGAAAACTTGTCGGTCAACTGGCTGAGGGCCGCGCCTTTGTCGCTCATGCGAGCAAGCAATTCCTCGGGAGCGCAGCTCTCGTCGCTATCGTGGTATTCGATTTCCGTGCGCTGGCGCAGATAATCCACCGCTTCGGGATAGATATGTTTGGTGATGAGAATTTTGTGGCTCATGGCAAGCCAGAATTTCCGATTTGGAACTCCGACTCCAACATGTTACTCCCTCTCGTCTCCTGAAGGCAACGACTTTGCCCCGTAAGGCAGGCCACGACGGCATCGAAGGGTTCCCATGGCCTGTTCTTGTCGTCCGGTGGGCCCGTCTTGCTGCTGCTCAGCCGATGGGCCGCACACCCGTCCGACCCTCCTTCCTCAACGCCCAGATTTCTTACCTGAAAGGGATGTTCCTAGCCTCCCGGCACAGGAAGCGCCCAGATCCGACGCAGCATGTCGCCGAACAGCCTGCGGTTCAGATACCCCTCGGCCAACAGCAGCCAGTTAGCACCGCGCGTGCTTGACCACACGGCCCGGACTGTCCGCAACTGGTAGGAGGGGTTTCGCGACCGGCAGCAGGACTAAGTCCCTCGAAACGAACTACTTAGCGCTTGTCCACGGCGTTGGTGCATGAATCGGTGTAAGCGAGCACGCTAGCGGCGGGGGTGGGGTCCAGTCCATCATAGAGATCGGGGGTAACGTCATGGTCGCAGCGAAGTCGAGCCGAGTCAACCGCCAGTATAAGAAGAAGTACAGAATCCGGAACTGGAGGGAGTACGAGCGTGGCCTCAGGAGCCGCGGCGACGTCACGATCTGGCTGAGCGAGGATGCAATTGCCGCGTGGGTACCACCGAAGAACGGTCTTCGCGGAGGCCAGCGGCGGTACTCGAACCTCGCGGTCCGGACCGCGTTGACGCTGCGGGTCGTCTTCAGCCTGCCGCTCCGCCAGACCGAGGGGTTCCTGGACTCGCTGCTCCGCTTGATGGGCCTCAACCTCAAGGCCCCGGACCACACCACACTCTCGCGCCGGAACCAAATCGTTGCGGTGCCGCCCCTGACCCGATCCTATGACGGCCCGATCGACTTGATCGTCGATTCCACAGGGCTGAAGATTCTGGGTTGCGGCGAATGGAACGCGCACAAGCACAAGGCATCAAAGAAACGCCGGGATTGGCGGAAGCTGCACATCGGGGTGGATGCCGAGGGGTTCATTGTGGCGGCCGAACTCACAGCGAGCAGCCGGGACGACGCCTCCACACTCCCTGCTCTTCTCGACACAATCGAGGTTCCCATCCGGCGTTTCACCGCAGACGGAGCCTACGACCACAGGTCAGTCTACGATCAACTCAGCGCGGCCGGTACAGAGAACGTCGTGATTGTGATTCCCCCTCGTCGCTCCGCGGTGTCGGCGGGGCCAACGGACGGCCCCTGGGCGCAGCGTGACACGGCTCTTGAGAGGATTCGCCAGGTCGGGCGACGAGAGTGGCAGAAGGAGTCGGGCTATCGACAGCAGGCGCGCGTTGAAAACAGCTTCTTCCGATACAAGTCCGTGCTCGGAGGCGGATTGAAGGCGAGGCACGGCAAGGCACAAAGGAGAGAAGTTGCGATCGGGTGTCACATCCTCAACCGGATGGCCGAGCTGGGTAGGCCGAAATCCTGCGCTGTGGTGTCCTGAACGAGAAGTTGGAAAAGCGCCCCCACTCGCGCCGCAGTTGAATCATGCAACAGCGCCAGTTAAAGAACAAGTAGTAGGAGCGACGAGCCTGTGAATAACTCGCTGAAAACAAAAGAGAAACCACCGGAAGAGGGAGACTAACACCCCCTGCAAAAAGCAAAACCAAAACCTTCCTTATAGGTAAAAAACTAAAAATAAACGACTTACGGCAAACCGCGGCGGAACGAGGGAAACGGGACGACAACAAAACCCAACCCAAACCCCCGGATAGCCTCCGCCAAGGGGCGAGTCAAGCCGCTGGCGCGGCTCCTACGCTGCGCTACGGCCCTGCGGGTGACAGCGCCCCTCGGCTGCGGCTCAAGGCAGCTGGGGAGAGATGGGCAGCGACGAGCGGCGCGATGCTTGACCGACTCATCCGCGCGTTCCTGGTCGTCGGCGGCGTCAGTGTCGCGTGCGCCTCGACGTGGCCCAGCGCGTTTCCCGCAGCCGATCCTCGACGCCCGGTTGGGCGACGGGTCGCGCGTGGCCATCTGTGTGCCCCCCGCCAGCCCGCACGTGGCCATCACCGTGCGGCGCTTCGGCGCACGATCCTTTTCGGCGGCGCAGCTGCTCGCACAAGGCGCGCTGCCCGCGCAAATCCGTGACGAAGCCCAGCGGGTGTTGCACACCCGCCGCAATATCCTCGTCAGCGGCGGCACCGCGAGCGGCAACACGACGCTGCTCAACGTGCTCATTGCCCTCATCCCCGACGACCAGCGGATCGTCGCCATCGAGGACACCTTGGAGCTCCGCATCGACTCCCCGAACTGCGTCCGGTTCGAGGCGCGCCGGTTACAGCAGGGAGCGCTCACGATCCGCGACCTCGTGCGCCACGCCTTGCGGCACCGGCCCGATCACATCGTCGTCGGCGAAGTGCGCGGCACCGAAGCGGCCGACCTGTTGCAAGCCCTCAACACCGGACACGGCGGCTCGCCCACCACGCGACCACCCAGGTGAGCGACTGCCGCCGCGGGGCCGCGCCGGCCGACCGCACCCGGCGGCGCTGGGCCACCAGTCGGTGAGCAGGCGCTGGAGGGGTCGTGATCGGTGATGTCCGACGTGCGGGCGCACGTTCGGCCTCAGCCCCGTCACAGCATCCCGGCGTCACACGCGTGCGTGTGCCGGGCGTCACGCACGGTCTCAGACACGCGAGACCGACGTCGGCTCGACCGGCCGCGGCCGGCGGTCAGGGCTCGCCCGCCTCGCCGGGGCGGGCCATGCGGTAGCCGACCCCGCGCTCGTTGACGATCCAGGCCGGGCGGGCGTCGTCGTCGCCGAGCCGGGTGCGCAGCCGCTTGACGTAGGCGCGCACGATCTTGGGGTTGGCGGTGCCGCGTCGGGCCCAGACCTTGCGCAGCAGGTCCTCGTGGGTCAGGATCCGGCCCGCGCCCTGCGCCAGCGCGCGCAGCAGCTCGTACTCGGTCGGCGTCAGCGTCACCGCGCGCCCGGCCACCGTGACCCGCCGCCGGTCGTAGTCGATGGCGAGCTCGCCGAGTATGAAGGGGACGGGCTTAGACCTCCGGCGCAGGGCCGCCCGGATGCGCGCCGTGAGCTCGGTCGGCGAGAACGGCTTGACCACGTAGTCCTCGGCGCCGGCCTCCAGCGCCCGCGCGATGGTCTCGTCGCGCCCGTAGCCCGAGATGAAGATGACCGGCAGGTCGGAGAGCTCGGGAACGGTCTGCATCAGCTCGATGCCGTCGGTCCCGGGCAGCATCAGGTCGAGCAGCACCAGCCGGGGCTTCTCGGCCCGGATGAGGCGCGCCACCGCCCCGGGGTCGCCGGTGACCAGCGGGGCGTAGCCCGCCTCCGCCAGCGTGTCGCGGACCTGGCGCAGCGTCTCCGGGTCGTCGTCGACCACCAGGATGGGCACCGCTTCGGGGGCGTGGCCCGGCGGGCCGGGGCGGGCCGGGGCGGGACTATCGCTGGCCGCCTCGGCCACCGGGATCGTGAAGGTGAAGCGCGCGCCGAGCCCGACGCCGCCGCTCTCCGCCCGGATGCGCCCGCCCTGGGCCTCGACCAGGCCCTTGCAGATGGCGAGTCCCAGCCCGCTGCCGAGGTCGCCCGCCCGGTCCCCGGCGGTGGTGTACTTGCGGAACAGCTGGCCGAGCTGGTTCGGCGCGATGCCGCGGCCCTCGTCGGCGACCGAGACCGCCACATCCAGCCCCTCGCGCTCCGCCGCGATCCGGATGGGGGCGGACTCGGGAGAGTGGCGCGCGGCGTTGGCGAGCAGGTTGTTGAGCACCTGCACCAGGCGCTGCCGGTCGGCCATGACTCGGGGCAGGTCGGGCGGCAGGTTCGGGTGATCGGAATTGCGGTTGAAAATGCCACCGTGGATCGGACGGCGCGAGTGCTTGAAGCATGGGCGGCGGCGGAGCCAGGGACAAGCGATGAAGAAGGGTTGACGGCGAAGCAGGAGATCAAGGCGATTCACGAGGCGATGCGCGGGGAGGACGAGGAATTTCTAGCCCGGTACGGAGGATTCGCGGAAGCCGGGAGACGGTCTGTGGAACTCCAACGCCGCCCCGAAGCCAAGGTCACGGAAGGAGTCTCGATTGACGACTATTCGACATGGCGGGCCGTGCGATTTGCGGACCCCGATGAGGTTGGCTGAAAGCAATGAGCGGGCCGGAACGAAGACGGTGTTTCAGGGCACTTTTTAGTGCCCCTGAGTGGAGATTGTCCCGAATCTAGTTGAAGGTGGAAGGGCGGCGGTTCTCAAGCCCGGTTCTCTGAGAGAATCGAGCAAACCTTTCACCACAAAGGAGAACCGCCGTGAAGAAACGATATCACATTCTGGATTCCGCGAAGCAACAGCCAGTCAGCCCCAACGACCTCACCCGCCTGCTCAGCCAAAACTCCCAACTCATGCTGCCCTTGGTTGAACTGGTCGAGCAGTGCCGCGGAGCCGTCGACGAGGTTATCGACGTCACCAGCCGCGCCGCCATTCAAGCCGTGCTGGAACTGTCGGCGCAGCAAGTTACCGGTGGAAAACTTTCCCAGCCCGGCAAGAAGCGCCGCGGCGATGTGGTCCGCTGGGGCCGCCAGCCCGGTCGCGTCAAGCTCAGCAACCGCAAACTGCGCGTCAGCAAACCCAGACTGCGCAAACGCTCCGGCGGCGAGGTCAAAGTGCCCGCTTACGAAGCGATGCAGGACGACGAACGCCTCGGCGCGCGCATGCTCGACATTCTGATGAAGGGCGTGTCGACGCGCAACTATGCCGGGGTGATTGGCGAGATGGCCGACACGGCCGGGGTGTCGAAATCCGCCGTCAGCCGGGAGGCAGTCGAGGCCGCCGAAAAGAGCATCGACGAAGTGCTCACGCGGCGCCTGGATGAGTTGGATCTGCTGGTGATCTACGTGGACGGTTTGATCTTCGCAGATCATGTAGTGCTTGCAGCGGTGGGCGTAGACCGTCGGGGCAACAAACATGTGCTGGGATTGCAGCACGCCGCCACTGAGAGCACAGCCGCCGCCGAAGACTTGCTGAGGGGCATGGTCGAGCGGGGAGTATCGACGGAGAAAAACAGGCTCTTCGTGCTCGATGGATCGGTGCTCACAAGCTGCGCAATGTCGTCGAGCGGCTGCCTAAGGCCGAGCGCGATCAGGCCAAAGCGGCGATCCGGGCCGCCTGGCGGCTGGGAGCCCAAGATGGACAAGCGCGGCTGGAGAAGCTAGCCCAGTGGTACGAGGGTGACTGGCCCGAGGCGGCGGTGAGTTTGCGCGAAGGCATGGAGGAGTGTTTCACCATCAACCGCCTGGGTGCGCCGCCGTCGCTGCATCGCTACCTGGCGACGACGAACATCGTCGAGTCTCCTAACGCCGGGGTGCGGCGGAGAACGCGGCGAGTGACCCGCTGGAAGGACGCGGCCATGGTGTGTCGCTGGGCCACGGCTGCATTCCTCGATACCGAGAAAAGCTTCCGCAAGATCATGGGTTACAAGGATCTGTGGATGCTCGACGCCATCCTCAATCCGGCCAAGGCCACAGCAGCAAAGGCTGCCTAGTACAATGCTCTTTTACGCCGCCGCCCTACAAACCCTCAACTACGATTGGGACACTCTCTGGAAAAGCGCCCCCACTCGCGCCGCAGTTGAATCATGCAACAGCGCCACGATGGGAAGCCAATATAAGTTACATTATTTATGGTGCCCTACACTAGGAGTTGCGAAACGGTATGGCGCTAGTGAATCGGACGGCGAGACATTGCCGCAACATCTTCGCCGCCGCGATCCTGGCGCTCCGCCCGTAAACAGGCAACCTCGGCGCGAAGCTCGGCTACTTCACCCGCTAGACCGGATCGAGGGGCAGCGTGAGCTGCCGGGGCTATAAGAGCCTTCGCTGGCCTCGCGGCTCGTGGGGCGCTCCGCGGTCTATCCCCGTGTGTGCGGGGGGACCGCCGAGCAGGAGCGGGAGTACAGTAAAGGGCAGGGTCTATCCCCGCGTGTGCGGGGGAACCTCACCCACAGGGGGTCACCCTCCGTGGCGGGGTTCCTTGCGTCGGAACCCCGGAAATCAAGGCGCGCCGATTTATCCTGGCCGTACGGTACCATAGCGAAATCGGAAATCCGGGCCTGACTCGGCGACCAAAATGGAAATCTCGGATTCTTTCGCCGGCAGAAGCGTCCTAGCGCTTTCATTTGTGCCGATTAGGAGGGGCGATCATGCTCGATGCACTCAAGAATTTGATGGGCGGTAGCCGGACGAAAAAGCAGGCCGCGGATTTCGAGGCCTTGATCCTGGCGGCGAAGGAAGAACAAAGCGCCCTCGAGGCCATGCTCGCACAGATTACCCTGCGCGGTTCGAAGGTGGCCCAGGTCGGCAAGACGCTCCAGCAGTTCGACGCGAAGACGGTCGCGACGAGCCAGAAGGTTACTGACGTCGCCAAGCGCATCGCCGGCCTCGAGAAACGAACCCGGACATTTACGGAGATCGATGCGCGCATACAGGCGCTGCTGGCGATCGCGGAGCAAGCTCAGCAGAAGGCGGAGGGCTTGGTGGCTCCTGGCAGTGATCTACAGAAGCACCGACAGTCCGTCCAGCACCTCTCGTCGCAGATGCTCCAGACCCAGGCAGGAATTGATGCCCTCAAGCGAGAGCAGGCCACCCTGGAGGAGGCCCGGACCGCACTGCGCAAGACGCAGGGTGAGGTCAAGAGCACGATCGACGCTGCCGCGGTGGTCAAGGCCGAGCTCGATCAGGTCCGCGGTACCGCCGGCCATCTATCGCAGGACTACGCGCGGCTGCGCGACACGTCCAAAGAAGTGCGCGAGGATTCCGTCGCGGCCGCGGAGTCGGTCAAGGAACTGGAGCGGAAACTCGGCCCGCTGATGCAGCTCCAGGAGCTGAGCAAGACGACCGAAGAGAAGCTTGCCGGCCTCAACTCCATGGCCGAGCATGTCTCACAGAAGGCCAAGGCCCTCGAGAGCCAGCGATCGACGGTGGAACGGGCCGTCGTCGAAGCCAAGCGACTGAACGAAATGGTCTGGAACATGGACGTCCAGATCAAGCGGCTGAACGAAGGCGCGAAGGAGGCCCACCGCAGCGAGGAGACCATCGGCCGCATTGAGACACTCGTCCAGCAGACCAACGCCGCGGTCGAAGGGGTGACAAAGGCCCGCGACGACATGGCGCGAGAGTCGGCGCGGTTTGAAAAGGATGGGCGGGCGCTCGTGGATGGCTTGCGCGCGTCGCTCGAGCGCGTTGCGCTCGAGAAGAAGGAATTCGAGGCGCTCGACTTGCGGCTGCGCGCACTGCAGGGTGCGGTCAAGGAAGCCGAAGCCAGCATGGAGGCGCTTGCCGTCAAGGAGCGGAATCTCTCCCAGCTCCACCAGAAGGCGGATGTCCTGCACCAGAGCTTCAAGGGACTCTCTGTGCAGGCAGACGAACTAGCGAAGAAGCAGGCCGGACTCGATATGCTGCAGGGCCGTCTCGCGCAGGTCGAGGAGCTGGCGAAACGGACGGCCCTGCAGCAGGAGACGCTGAAGCAGGGGCGACAGGAGCTCGAGACGCTGCGCGGGGACATTTATAAGTTCCACGAGTCCCACGCCCAAGTCGCCCGGCTTGGCGACAAGCTGGCAGCCGACCGCGACGCGCTCGAAGCCTTCAGCGAGAGGATGACGGCATTCATGCTCCGCACGCCGCAGCTCGACGCCACGCTGAACGCGATCAATGGAAAGCTGGCGCTGGCCGATGAGGGGATCCAGCAGACGGCACGGCTGGGTGAACTGGCCGGTGAGCTGGACACACAGATGGATCGGCTTTCAGCTCGGATGCAGTTCGTCGACAAGCTGGAGGCCCGGATCGACGACATGCACACGCTTGCTGCCGAAGTGGACGGTAAGCTGGCGGAGCAGCTCGCCCGCCGCTCCGAGATCGACACCCTGAAGAGTCAGTGTGACTCGATTCTCGCGCGGACCCTCGACGCGGAGCAGAAGATTGAGTCGGTCGCGGCGCAGCAGCGAAAGCTTCTCTCCGTCACCAATCGCGTGTCCACCCTCGAGGCGCGCGTCGAGGCGGCTCACAGCCGCGTCAAGGAGATCCAGCAAGACGAGGCTGTCCTGCGCGAGCAGGAGACCCGACTGGCGGAATGTGTCGAAGAAAGCCGCGCGCTGGCCGACGAGACCAGCGCGCGAATGAAACAGACCCAGGCGCTGAACGACGAACTGACTCGTGCCGCCACCACCAAAGACGAATTAGTTTCAGAACTCGCACGCATTCAGACACACCAGCGCGCCGCGGCGGCGCGCGCCGAAACGACCGAGGATCAGATCAAACGCACCGAAACAATGTACAAGCAGATCGAACAGCGGCAGGGCCAGCTCGCATTCTCGGAAAAGAAGGTCGCGCTCGTCGAAGCGAAGATGGCCGAGCTGTCAGACAAAGCCGGTACCCTCGATCAGACGATCAAGGGCATTCTCGAGCGACAGGCGGTGGTGGTGGCCGTCAAGACCGAAGTGGACAGCGTCCACGAGATCAGCGCGCGCAGCCGGGCGGACCTGCAGTTCGTGACAGATCACCGGGACGAGGTGGCTGCCGTGCGGAGTCAGATCAACGATCTTCTGACCACAGCGCGGGAAACCGCGGAGAAGGTCGCCGCCATCGAAGGGCGACAGGAGATGGTGGACGAGGTTCAGGCGAAAACGAATCTCATCTCGAACCTGCTCGAGGACGTGAGCGTGAATCTCGAAACACTCGTCGAGCAGAAGTCGATCATCGACAATCTGACCGAGAAACTGGCCGGTGTCGACTTCACCATGCAGGAGGCGCAGAACACGCTCCAGACGCTGAAGCACGAGCGCGAGCTGGCCGAACGCATGGAGAAGAGCATCAAGCAGCTTCGGACGAAAACCGCAAAGGCCGCCCACCCGCGTAAATCGGCGACCGCCTAGCCTTTTGCCGTCGGTCCGGGGGGCGGCTGACGCAGCGTGTTCGGCTCGAGGATGATGTAGGTCGGGAGCCCGATCGCCCCGAACCGTCTGCCGCGAAATCGACCCCCGTCTCTACCGCCCCCGTCGCCGAGCTTGTTCTTCGAGCTGAATAAACTCCGTCCGCTTCGAGAAGGGAAAGCGCCACAGCCGGCCCCCCCGGCAGAACCGCCGCCGCAGGGGCTCTTCGCCGGTCCCCATCCCCGCATGATGCCGTTCAAAACTTTCGCCGCCGCATCCTGCGCGAGATGAAGAAGATCAAGTTGGCCTGGAAGGAGTTGAACTATTCGACGGCTCCGGGCGTGTTGATTCTGCATCCCTCAACTCCGGCCATCGCGCCGCTCAATCAAGGCCAGCTAACAAGCTAGGCTCCCCTTTCCCGGCCTCTCAGCGGCCTCGGCGGGCCGGTTCGGACCTCTAGGCTCCCCCAAATCTAGAATCGCCCTGAGCGCCTAAATCGCTTATTTCCACAGGCTTGTGTGATTCTGGGGAGTTATCCACGTACAAAGCGAACACCCATACAAATAGTAAAGAACAAGGGCGTTGGTGCATGAATCGGTGTAAGCGAGCACGCTAGCGGCGGGGGTGGGGTCCAGTCCATCATAGAGATCGGGGGGGTAACGTCATGGTCGCAGCGAAGTCGAGCCGAGTCAACCGCCAGTACAAGAAGAAGTACAGAATCCGGAACTGGAGGGAGTACGAGCGTGGCCTCAGGAGCCGCGGCGACGTCACGATCTGGCTGAGCGAGGATGCAATTGCCGCGTGGGTACCACCGAAGAACGGTCTTTGCGGAGGCCAGCGGCGGTACTCGAACCTCGCGGTCCGGACCGCGTTGACGCTGCGGGTCGTCTTCAGCCTGCCGCTCCGCCAGACCGAGGGGTTCCTGGACTCGCTGCTCCGCTTGATGGGCCTCAACCTCAAGGCCCCGGACCACACCACACTCTCGCGCCGGAACCAAATCGTTGCGGTGCCGCCCCTGACCCGATCCTATGACGGCCCGATCGACTTGATCGTCGATTCCACAGGGCTGAAGATTCTGGGTTGCGGCGAATGGAACGCGCACAAGCACAAGGCATCAAAGAAACGCCGGGATTGGCGGAAGCTGCACATCGGGGTGGATGCCGAGGGGTTCATTGTGGCGGCCGAACTCACAGCCAGCAGCCGGGACGACGCCTCCACACTCCCTGCTCTTCTCGACACAATCGAGGTTCCCAGCCGGCGTTTCACCGCAGACGGAGCCTACGACCACAGGTCAGTCTACGATCAACTCAGCGCGGCCGGTACAGAGAACGTCGTGATTGTGATTCCCCCTCGTCGCTCCGCGGTGTCGGCGGGGCCAACGGACGGCCCCTGGGCGCAGCGTGACACGGCTCTTGAGAGGATTCGCCAGGTCGGGCGACGAGAGTGGCAGAAGGAGTCGGGCTACCGACAGCAGGCGCGCGTTGAAAACAGCTTCTTCCGATACAAGTCCGTGCTCGGAGGCGGATTGAAGGCGAGGCACGGCAAGGCACAAAGGAGAGAAGTTGCGATCGGGTGTCACATCCTCAACCGGATGGCCGAGCTGGGTAGGCCGAAATCCTGCGTTGTGGTGTCCTGAACGAGAAGTTGGAAAAGCGCCCCCACTCGCGCCGCAGTTGAATCATGCAACAGCGCCACGTGAAGGCGGTAGCCGATGAGGTGCCCTTGGGGACGGCGTTGAGAGGTTCTCAGAGGCGGTTTCCCGGTTTCTCGATGCTCCTGGATCGGCGTGAAAGGCTTGTGTTCGGGCTTGATGATGGCCGAAAGGATCTCGGCTATCGGCTGTAGGCCTTTCTCATCCTTCGCCATGAACCCTCCCCTGTTTACGCTAATTAGCTAACATTAGCGAATTAGCGGTTTTGTTCCCTGCCCTGCTCCCGCTCATAGGCTTCTACTGCACGGTTGAGGAGCTGGATGTTCTTGAGTTGCGCGTCGAGCGCGAGCCGCTTGAAGCGCAGCCGAAATTCGGCGGGCACCTTGAAGTTCAGATCGACGAGCGCCTTGGTGGCAGTCTGCCCACGCTGGAGCGACCCCGAAACGGCAGTAGGAGCTTTATCCTTGGTAGCAAGAATGGTGCTGGCGTCGATGGCTAGTGTCTTTTTAGGCATGGACTTTCACTTTCCTATCGTTATTCGCTATTTCGCTAATATTCGCTAATTCACCCAGGCGGCCCCTGGTAAGTCCCCAAAGCGCGGCGGCTTCCGTAGCGGCGGGACCGCTGGGGCTGATCTCAAGGGCTGTGCGGCCGTCCGTCATCGAAGCCGCGTAATCGACGCGGTCATGAATGACGGACCGGAAAATCTGACCGTGTTCGGAGAGCGCGGCGATGGTCTGCACGGTGATCCTGGCATTGCCCTTGGCCTGGGTCAGGACAAAAACGAAAGGTATACCGGCTTGCTTGACGAGGTCAAGCGTCGCGCCCAGCGACCAGAGGTCATTGGGACTCGGGCGAACCGGTATTAGAACTAGGTCGGCGAGCTTCAGGATCTTCCGGTTTTGTTCGGTCAGGGCCGGAGGTGTGTCGATGAAGCAGTAGGCGAAGCCCATTTGCGCGAGGGCTTCGAGCTTGTCGGGCAGCTCGCGCAAGCTGACGGGCGCGAGCTTGGGGGCTTCCGCCTCCCGCACCTTCCACCATGTGGCGAGGGTTTGCTGGGGGTCGGTGTCGATCACAACGGCGGGGCCGTGGCCAGCCTGCTCTACAGCGACGGCGAGGTGCGCGACGACTGTCGTCTTGCCGCTACCCCCCTTCTGGGAAGTGATCACGATTGTTTTCATTGGCCTCCCTCTGGGCTAAGATACGCGAACATTCGCTAATTCGCCTTTTCGCTAAGAATAGCGGAAAAGCGAACGGAAGGGAAGTGGGCTCATGAGGAAGTGGGTTGCGTGCGGCAGCGACTGCAAAATCGTCCGCTACGTTCAACAAGGTTCTTGGTGAGTTGTTTCTGTAAGCGTCGGAGACGTTTGTCGTCACGCGCCTCGATCAACTCGTGGGCCAGCGCCGCGGACGGCGGTGGCGTAGGCCTTGCGGGTGTGAGGGTTCCTGATGTTGGCGGTGAAGAACTCGAGGACGCGCTGGGCGGTGGCCGAGTCGGGAGAGAAGAGGGCGGGGAGCTGGATACCGCCGCCCGGGAGAGTTTCCGGTGTTGGGGTTGAGGTCTTGGGAATCAGTGTCGGGTAGTTGGGCATGAGGACCTGCTGACAAGATGAATGATAATATCCTTTATCATGCGTGATTAACTCCCCCTCCCGCTGCTCCCCGGCAGGCCATAATGCCGGATCGCTCCCTAACGTGTAGTAGAGCAGGAGTTCCCCCCATGCCCGCCCAACCAGCCTGCTTTCATCGACTTGAAGAAATCTTTACCGCCCCGCGTTCCATGAACATCCACTCACCTCGACCGCCAGGCGATCGAGAAACTCTTCCGTGTGCGCCAGCGCCGCGCACGAGGAGCTTCAGGGTCCTTGGATCAGGCGGCAGCACGAACTAGAGTGTGGCGAATAAAATAGCTGACATACATACAAGAAACCGTATACTCTAAGGATGGATGAGGATGTGCGGGCCCTGCGCTGGGTCGGCTCTGCCCTGCGGGACCTCAAAGAATTTCCGAGGGCTGTACAGCGCGATATCGGGCAGGCTCTCTACGCCGCCCAGTGTGGCGAGACCTATCCTTCGATCAAAGCGCTGAAGGGTTTTCAAGGCGCTTCGGTTCTCGAGATCGTCGCGCCGTTTGAGACCGACACCTATAGGTCTGTGTACACCGTCCAATTTGGATCGGCGATCTACGTCTTGCACGCCTTCAAGAAGAAGGCGAAGAAGGGCCGAAAGACACCGAAAAAGGAAATGGAACTGATCAAGACCCGCCTAGAGGCTGCGCGTCAGGACCACAACAGGAGGCAGAACTGATGGCCAAGGAAACGAACGATACGAATGTGACGGAGAGCAGCGGCAACGTCTTTGCTGACCTCGGATTTCCGAACACTGATCACGAGCAGTTGAAGGCGAAGCTCAAGCTGGAGATCTACCGGGCCATCAAGGACCGCGGTTTCACGCAAACCCAAGCTGGAAAGATTCTGGGCATTCAGCAGCCGCATGTCTCGGCACTGATGAACGGCCGCTCCGGCAACTATTCTCTCGGCCGGCTGTTCGAGTTTCTGAACGCGCTTGGCCGCGACGTCGAGATTGTGGTGCGGCCCAAAGCGCCGGGATCCCCGACCGCCCACACGAGCATGTGGCGCAACCGTAGCGGGTCGGTGAAACAGTATGGGTAATGCTACGTCTGGAATGACTACCTCGCAGGGTGCGAGACCGTCACATGGCCCGCCGAGTGTTCCGGGGGCTTGGCCCAGGGGACGCGAACGCTTACCTGGGTATAGGGTAGTGACCAAAAAACTTGGGAATCAACAGGGCTCCTCCAAGACGGCGATCTGCACTGCGACTGGGTCTTGCGTTACGCGGACGGGATCGCCTGTGCAAGCTCAACGATCCTCTCTGTCCACGGCCTGGGTCAAAATCTCTTCCGACTGAGAAGACACCTAATGAAATCGACTCATCACCATTTGCTGTGGGCCCGCTCTTTCGCAACTTGGGAAGCGGTCACCGCAGCCTGATCAACTGGCGACGTGAGGCATCGATTCCCGCCGTCGAATGATAAGTTGACAGAACCCCGCGAACGTATCAAGGCGAAAAGAACGGCCTGATCCCGGAACGGCATGAATAGCGACGCCTTCAAAGACATAGAGAAGCTCGAAACCGACCTCTGGGAGGCCGCGGACAACCTCCGCGCCAACTCGAAGCTCACGTCGAGCGACTACTTCATGCCGGTTCTTGGGATCATCTTCCTTCGTCACGCGGCCAATCGTTTCGAGGCCGCACACCGGCAGATCGAGGCCGACCAGACAGGCGGTATGATGCCGAAGCGCAAGGTCCTGCCAGCCGACTACATCGCGCGGCGCTCCCTCTACCTGCCGGAGAAGGCCCACTACGACTGGATCATGCAGCAGGCGGCGGTGCGCGGTGCCGATCTGCCGAAGCTCGTCACCGAGGCCATGACCGCCATCGAATCCGAGTTCGAGCCGCTCCTCGGCGTCTTGCCCAAGGACTACGGCATCTTCGAGACCAAGGTTCTCGAAGACTTGATGCGCCTGTTCAACAGCGAACAGATCAAGCAGGCCACCGGCGACGTCTTCGGTCGCATCTACGAGTACTTCCTCGCCAAGTTCTCGATCCAGAAGGCACACGACAACGGCGAATTCTTCACACCATCCTCGATCGTGCAGATCATCGTCAACGTCATCGAGCCGGACCATGGCACGGTGTTCGACCCGGCCTGCGGCTCGGGCGGCATGTTCGCGCAGTCCAGCCACTTCATCGAGCACGAGGGCGGCGATACGGCGAAGAAGGTCGTCTTCTACGGTCAGGAGAAGAACCGCGACACTATCCGCATCGCCAAGATGAACCTCGCGGTGCATGGCCTGGAGGGGAAGATCGCCGAGGCCATTACCTACTACCAGGACGAGCACAATCTCGCTGGCAAGTGCGACTTCGTGATGGCCAATCCGCCCTTCAACGTGGACCTGGTGGACGCCGAGCGCATCAAGGGCGAGCCGCGTCTGCCCTTCGGTTTGCCGGGCGTAAATAAGCAGAAGAAGGTCGGCAACGGCAACTACCTCTGGATCTCCTACTTCTGGAGCTACCTGAGCGCGCCGGGGCGCGCCGGCTTTGTCATGTCGTCGCAGGCCTCGAGCGCCGGGCACGGTGAGAAGGAGGTGCGCCAGAAGATCGTCGAGACGGGCGACGTGGACGTGATGATTTCCATCCGCTCCAACTTCTTCTACACCCGCACCGTCCCTTGCGAGCTGTGGCACTTCGACCGGGCCAAGCCGCCCGAGCGCAGGGACAAGGTGCTGATGCTCGACGCGCGGAATGTCTACCGCAAAGTCACGCGTAAGATCTACGATTTCTCGCCCGAGCAGATGCACAACCTCGCGGCAATCGTCTGGCTTCATCGCGGCCAGCAGAAGCGCTTCCTCGGGCTCGTGAAGGACTACGTCGGCCGCATCTGCGCCGAGAGCGCTGCCGTCCCGGGGATGCTCGCGCCCTTCGAGACCACGCTCACCGATCTATGCGCACGCTTCGATGCGCTCGCCAAGGCCACGGCGAAGCACACCGACATCGACGCTGACAAGAAGCGAGCGCTCGGCGATGCCGTAACCGCACTGCGCGAGGCCGTCACGCTCTACGAGGCCGATGCGAAGAAGCTCCTCGTGAGCCTTACTGCCTTCGGCCAGAAGTACGCCAAGGCACTGCCCGACAAGAACAACGCCCAGCACGCTGCGCGCAAGGCGTTTGCCCCCCGCGCGGATGCGATCCGTGGCCTCGTCAAGCAAGTGGACCTGCTCTACAAGCTCGCTGCGCGCGTCGCGGATCTCGGCGTCGAGCTGGCGGCCGACGATGTGATCTCCGCCGCCTACGACCGCCGCGCGACAGGCCGATTGATCAAGCAGCTCGACGAGGAACGCAAGGCCGCCGTCGAGCAGTTGAAGCACGCCGTCTACTTCCACCGGCAGGTGATGTGGCTTCAGGACCGTTTCCCGAAGGCCGAACTCGAAGCCGTGCCGGGGCTGGTGAAGGCCGTGGCCCGCACAGAGATCGAGGCCGCCGACTGGAGCCTTACGCCCGGCCGCTACGTCGGTGTTGCCCCGCCGGAAGAGGACGAAGACTTGGATTTCAAACAGACCCTGCGCGACATCCACACCGAACTGGCCGACCTCAACGAGGAAGCGGCGGAGTTGGCGGCGAAGATCCAGGAGAACTTCGAGGAGCTGGGAGCATGAAGTTCGCCGAGCCGCGCCCGATCAAGGACTACTGCCTCGGCATCTACGACGGACCCCATGCGACGCCTAAGGAAGCAGGCGGTGGTCCGGTCTTCCTGGGCATCAAGAACATCACTGGCGATGGCGCACTCGATCTGTCCGAGATTCGCCACGTTTCCGAAGAGGAATATCCGCGGTGGACACGGCGAGTGACGCCACAGGCAGGCGACGTGGTCTACGAACGTTAGGATCGCATCACCATACGTGTTCGGGACATCTGCCAATGTCCAATGCGGCCCTTCCGAGATCCGCCTCGAAACGGGAATCAATGTGCTTTCCCGTTGGGTTCACTGGTATGCGGATTGGGAACCTACGATATTTCCTGATCTCGAATCCGGCGTCAATTCAATGACAACGGTCTTGAAGTCTAGCTTGGACAAGCTTCGCGCTTCTCACGGTGTGGAAATTGCACGGCTGGTACGAATTCGCTGGGCATCTAGACGTGAGATTTACTCGGAGTATGAGGTTGAAGCTGAGTCCTACTGGGTGTGATCGAGGTTGGCACACAGAATTTTTCTGTAGCATACAGGAATTCCCCTTTCGTGTCTTGACCCCTGCTCGGCGCGCGCTGAGCCGTCATGATCTCGCAGCAGGAAAACGTAATCGACGACATTCTCGCGCCGACCGCCGTCGGCTGCAGGCCCCGTGTTGGGCGTCCGTCAACTCAATCGACTACGACTCCGTCCACACGTCATATCGGCACGTGCTTGGTCGGCAGATCGATGACGATCGAATCCAGATCAATGCCCGATACGGCCAGGGCAGCTTTGTAAGCGTCAAGCAGCGTACTGTGAATTGAATCAAGATTAGCGATCATCACCGCACGACCATCATCTGTGTTTCGTCGAAAATTGTGCTGGCGATAGAAGGAGTGCGTCAGGCGATTTCGCTCAGCCAGAGCTGCGGCGAACAGCTCTGGCGCGCGGCTAGACAGTTTGCCAGCCGAGGACAATTGCCTGAGTATCTGGCCGAGCGCGCTACTCTCGATTCTCGTGAGTATCTGGCGTGCCTCCTCCGGCCGCTTGTCAGAGAAGAGACCTTTTTCCGAGGCTCGAATCTGAAAGAGGATCGCGCCAAGTTCGGTTTCCAGAAGCTGAGCGGCCTCCGATACCTCTCCGAATTTTCGGTACACTTCGTCCAAAGTCGGCAAGTCCACCTCGTTGCGCCCAACCGCTTGGCGCTCACGTACAAGAGCTAGGCGGACGGCTGCCTAGCAGTGATGCGACTTTCAGCAACCGGAGTCCTGGAAGGGAACGCTCAATAGCCCCCGTTCCGCGAGCAGTCGCTGCCTACGTCGCAGCAACACCGGCAAGCTAACGTGCTCGCCGAGCGCCATCATCAAGTCGTGGCCGTCGATGATGAAGAAGTTGGGTTGCTTCCCTTGCGTGATAGCGTGAACGGCGTCCGTGGTTACACCGTTGATTGACAGAAAGACGCCGTGGGTGAATTTGGACTTCCCCTCGATTTTTTCCCGGAAGACGTAGAGATCGGCTGCAGGGCGAGGTTTCTTATGCCACTTGGCTTCGAGCAGGTAGACTTCGTGGTCCAATTCGAAGGACCCATCGATCTGTTCACCCCGAACGCGAAATGGCTCGCGAGGCGAAAGGCCGTACAGCTCAAAGAGACAGTTGAGCACTTTCTCGAGCTTCAGACCGGCGCTCTGACGGTCGGGGGCATTGTGCAGGGTAACAAATTCGTCTCGCAAGGTTTCAAGCGCCTGACTTCGCTGGGATCGTTCCGTCTCGCGAAGACGTTCCGCTGCACGAACTTGCTCAACGCGTTCTGCTGCTCTTGTGGCCCCGTCCGCTCTTAGGCTTGCCAGAAAACCAGGATCCCAGAGGTCAGGAAACTTGAATCCTATCTCCAGAAGGAGACCGTTGATTCTATCCACTTCGTCCGAGCGAACAGGTTTGCCGTTCTTCTGGCAATAGGTGAGACCAGACCGGACAATCTCGAGAATCAGCGATTCAAAACGCCCGCGCCGAACCTCCAGCGTGCGTTCTAGAAGCCTGGCGATCATCGGTTGCTTGCTGCCTGCTTGCCAAAATTCACCGACCCCCACTTGATTCGCGACACTCCTAAATGACACGTGCCCTTTCCAAGCGGCACTTCCGGACCCTGGAAGAAAATCGTATAACATCTCAGCCAGTTCTCGGGCGGCTCGTGATTCCTTCAGTGGCAGCGCCATCGTTCAGATTCTGTTGCACATGTCTTCTGTTAAGGGTATCAGGCAGATCGGTGCGATTTTGCACGCTAAGCGGAGCGTTTCTGACGAGCGTTGAGGTGCCGATAGAGCGTCGAGCGGTGGATACCAAACTGCTCCGCCACCTGACGTGTTGAGTGCCGAGGTCACTCGGTGACACTGGTGGGTGCCGGCGGGTGGTGGCCTGACCCGCAACTTGACTGACCTACGGTCCTCGTGGCGTTGGTGCATGAATCGGTGTAAGCGAGCACGCTAGCGGCGGGGGTGGGGTCCAGTCCATCATAGAGATCGGGGGGGGGGGGTAACGTCATGGTCGCAGCGAAGTCGAGCCGAGTCAACCGCCAGTACAAGAAGAAGTACAGAATCCGGAACTGGAGGGAGTACGAGCGTGGCCTCAGGAGCCGCGGGGACGTCACGATCTGGCTGAGCGAGGATGCAATTGCCGCGTGGGTACCACCGAAGAACGGTCTTCGCGGAGGCCAGCGGCGGTACTCGAACCTCGCGGTCCGGACCGCGTTGACCCTGCGGGTCGTCTTCAGCCTGCCGCTCCGCCAGACCGAGGGGTTGCTGGACTCGCTGCTCCGCTTGATGGGCCTCAACCTCAAGGCCCCGGACCACACCACACTCTCGCGCCGGAACCAAATCGTTGCGGTGCCGCCCCTGACCCGATCCCACGACGGCCCGATCGACTTGATCGTCGATTCCACGGGGCTGAAGATTCTGGGTTGCGGCGAATGGAACGCGCACAAGCACAAGGCATCAAAGAAACGCCGGGATTGGCGGAAGCTGCACATCGGGGTGGATGCCGAGGGGTTCATTGTGGCGGCCGAACTCACAGCGAGCAGCCGGGACGACGCCTCCACACTCCCTGCTCTTCTCGACACAATCGAGGTTCCCATCCGGCGTTTCACGGCGGACGGAGCCTACGACCACAGGTCAGTCTACGATCAACTCAGCGCGGCCGGTACAGAGAACGTCGTGATTGTGATCCCCTCTCATCGCTCTACGCTGTCGGCGGGGCCCACCGACGGCCCCTGGGCGCAGCGTGAAGCGTCTCTTCAGAGGATGATTCGCAAGGTCGGGCGACGGGAGTGGCAGAAGGAGTCGGGCTACCGACAGCAGGCGCGCGTTGAGAACAGCTTCTTCCGATACAAGTCCGTGCTCGGAGGCGACCTGAAGGCGAGGCACAGCAAGGCGCAACGCAGAGAAGCCGCGATCTGGTGTCACATCCTCAACCGGATGGCCGAGCTCGGTAGGCCATCGTCGTACGCTCTTGGTAGGTGATGGACCTGTGAGTCGGGTTCATTGCGGGCCAGTTCCGATTCATGCACCAACGCCGCTGATGAGTGCAACCGTGAACATGGCTAGCCAATCTATCATATTAGACAAGCTATATTAATGGACTGGCTATGAGATTGTCCCGAATCTAGTTGAAGGTGGAAGGGCGGCGGTTCTCAAGCCCGGTTCTCTGAGAGAATCGAGCAAACCTTTCACCACAACGCGGCGAAGCGCGCCTGGGAGGAATCGAACCCATGCTGCGTGCCACCATTGGCCTCAACTATGTGTTGGGTCGCTGATAGAACAGGCAGGCTTTGGGAGTCGATCTTGGCTCCGCGGGAGCGTCCCGGCCTCCACCAGGATCGTGCGTGTGCGCGTCCTTTATTTTCAGCGAGATGCGCGAGTAATCGAACGGGGGAAAGAGCCGCGAATTTGGCCAAATTATATTGTTCCATAGGGCAGATTCTTTTAGCTTTACAAGCCGGTTGAGGTGCGCTTAAACTGTAAGGGAACGGGTCTGACGTGGACACGTTCGAAGTTCCAGACTGTATCTCGCCGGTCAGTGTCTTTCGACACATCGACGAAGCCCTCAGCTTCGGCGCTGGCGGAGGATTTGAAGCAGCAAGTCAAGCTCTTGGCAGTGGACTACAAGCAGATCGCCGCAGTGTTGAGCGGGTCCTGAATCATATCCGGCAGATCGAGCAGCAGCGCTTCGGGCCGGAGCGAAACTTTGGCCCCAGCCGCTAGTTCTTTCTCAAGGGGCGTTAGGTCGGGCTTGGAGCTTGTCTTTGAGGATGTGGGAGAATTGGCAGGCTGATTGGAAGGAAGCATGATGTCTCGGATTTCACACTTCTCACGGATTCTCCTTCTTCTAACGCTTGCTCTGCTGCCTCGATTGGCTCAAGCTCAACGGATCGGGCCGCTGGGTCCGACCGACCGACAGCAATCCAAGGCGCTTTCAACCGAGCGCACGGCGGCGCCCCGACCGCCCAGCCTGCAACTGAGCCTTCCATCGCCCGCCGCGGTTGCTCTACCGCCGTTGGGTCCCGACGATTTGCAGCGTTTGCAACCGCAAGAGGGCCGGCCCCCCCTCATCGGCGTCCACCGCCGGTTGCCAGCGGGGGCGGTCACGCGGAGCTTCTCCGGGGGGGCGGTCAAGACGACCGCCGAGGGAGCGTGGCAATCGACCGCGGTCGGACGCCTCTGGCGTCTGAAGATGACCTCTCCCAGCGCCCGCGCTATGCGCATTCACTTTCGGGACTTCGCCATCGGGGCGGGCAGCCTCTGGCTCTACTCGGCGAGCGGGCAGGTCGTCGGGCCCTATACCGGCTCGGGTCTGTACGGGGACGGAGACTTCTGGAGCGGCATCGTTTTCGGCGACAGCCTGACGATCGAGTATATGCCAGATGGGGCGTCGACGAAAGAAGCCGTGCCGTTCCAAATCGTGGCGATCAGCCATATCTGGGACGATGCTTTTGGAGGCGGCGTGGAGGGCGGCGTCCGATGGCCGCAGGGCGCGTTGGGAAGCTCAGACAGGCGGGGATCGCTAAAGCCGCTGCCCGACCGGATCAACGTTGCGGTGGGAACGCAGTTGAAGAAGTCGCGGCTGACAAAGGCAATACAGTTGGTCGAGCGGTCCGCCTCCCTGCAACAGCCGCGTCCGAAAGCGGCAAGGCCGCTCACGCCCGGACGGCCTGTCTCCTTCAGCCGGGGGCCGGTTGACTCCCCGACGCTGTTCCATGGGGATTTTTCATATCAGTTGGAAGTTCCCGAGGATGCCACCCGCGTAACCTTCACGCTGGAATCCGATGCCGACGTGCAGCTGCTTGTCCGCTATGGCGAGGACAACGACCTTGAGAATGGGAGGCCTGTCTTCGACTACAGCGCCGACGAATTCTTTGCGGGAACGGAGGAGATTGTCATTACTCCCCAATCCGACCCGCCGCTTCAAGCCGGAACCTACTTCGTCTCGGTGGGAGTCCTTGCTACGGGCGTCGAGGTCAACTGCACGCTCACGGCGGAAGTGGAACGTGAAGGAGGAACTCCGCCGCCGACAAGCGACGGCACGCTCACGCCCAGTCAGCCTGTCTCCTTCCAACGGGGGCCGGTCGACAACCCGACGATCTTCTTCGGGAACCACTCGTTCCGGCTGGAGGTTCCCGAGGACGCCTCCCGCGTTACCTTCACGCTGGAATCCGATGCCGACGTGGAGCTGGCTGTCCGATATGGCGAGGACAACGCCGTTGAGGATCGTCTTGTCACTGACCACCGCTCCCGGAACCCCGCGGGCAATGAGCGGATCCTCATTACCCCTCGCTCCGACCCGCCGCTTCGATCCGGAACCTACTTCGTATCGGTAATAGTCTGGGCTACGGGCGTCATCGCCAACTGCACGCTCACGGCGGAAGTGGAACTTGGCGAAGAGGATCAGACACCGATCAGCGGCGGCACGCTCACGCCCGGACAGCCTGCCGACTTCCGCCTGGGGCCGGTTGACTCCCGGACGCTCTTCACCGGGGACCACTCGTTCCGGCTGGAGGCTCCTGAGAACGCCTCCCGCATCACCTTCACGCTGGAATCCGTCGATCCCGATGTTGACGTGGATTTGTATGTCCGTTTTGGCGAGGACAACATGATTCAGAACGGGAGGCCTGTCTTTGACCACCGCTCCCAGAAACTCACGGGCAGCGAACGGATCGGCATCACCCGACGCTCCGACCCGCCGCTTCGAGCCGGAACCTACTTTGTCTCGGTACTCGTCTTTGATACGGGCGTCGTCGCCGAGGGCACGCTCACAGCGACCGTGGAGACGGACGCCGCGGACTGTCACCTTGATGCGACCTGCTACCCCGAATGGTCGAGTTCCGCATCAGGCGTCGCGCTGATTGCCTTTGAGACGAGCGAAGGCAGTTACGCCTGCTCGGGTACGCTGCTGAACAACCGCCGGCAGGACCTCACGCCCTACTTCCTCACCGCCGCCCACTGCGTGGATACCGAGGAGGAAGCGCGGAGCGTGACAGCGTTCTGGTTATACCAGACACAAACCTGTAACGGAGACCTTCCGGATTTGCGGAGCGTGCCGCAGACCGAGGGGGCGGGCCTGATCTCGACCTTTGGCGGCGCAGATCGCCACGACGGCGATATGACGCTGCTGCAGCTCGAAGGAGATTTGCCGGACGCCATCGTGTTCCAGGGATGGGATGCCGACCCTCAACCTGTCGGCGCGCAGGTCACCGGCATTCATCATCCCAGGAGCGATGATTGGGGCTTCTTCAAGCGGATTGCCTTCGGTCAGATCATTCCCGAATCGGTTTTTGGAACTACCGACGATACCTACTTCAACGTCTCCTATCCAGTGGGACAAGGCTACACGGAGCGAGGCTCTTCCGGGTCCGCCATCTTCAGCAACTCTGAAACCGTGGTAGGGGCGCTGAGCGGCGGAGACATTGTCGGGTATGCCTGCCCGACCGAGCCCGTTGTAGATGTCTTCACTCACTTTTCGGTTTTCTATCCCCATATCCGGCCGTTCATCGACAGCACCTTGCCGGAGATAAGCGGAGGCGCGCTCCCGCCCGGACAGCCCGCTGCCTTCCGCCTGGGACCGGTTGACGCCCCGATGCTGTTCTCCGGGGATTCTTCATTCCAGGTGGAGGTTCCCGAGGGCGCCACCCGCGTAACCTTCACGCTGGAATCCATCGATCCTGATGTCAACGTGGATCTGTATGTCCGCTATGGAGAAGACAACGCCATTCAGGATGGGAACGTCGTCTCGGACTATTCCTCTGAAGGATCCACGGGCAACGAGCAGATCGTCGTCACCCGGCAATCCGACCCACCGCTTCGAGCCGGGACCTATTTCGTCTCGCTGATGCTCCGCACTACGGGCGCTGTCGCTGAGGTCACGGTCACGGCCGAGTTCGACGCCCCCCCGCCGACGGGAGGTCAGATCTATTACTTCCCCCATCTTGCCGTGGGACAGAAATGGCAAACCACGATCACCTATATCAACTACTCCGCCGAGGAAGTGAGCTGCCGGACCGATTTCCTTTCCGATCAGGGAACTCCGCTGATGGTCTCGTTTGCGGATAAGGGAACGGTGCCCAGCCGGACCGACGTTCTGTTGCCAGGGGGATCCGTTCACCAGGAGACCAACGTGGAGCTGAATGCTCCGGTAGCGCCCGGCTGGGCGCGGGCCACCTGCTCCGGGCCGGTGAAGGCCAGCCTTCTGTTTCGTC
Source organism: Bryobacterales bacterium (assembly GCA_965238045.1). Classification (GTDB taxonomy): domain Bacteria; phylum Acidobacteriota; class Terriglobia; order Bryobacterales; family UBA6623; genus CBDEGU01. Next base: position 1,348,895 of record CBDEGU010000012.1, read on the forward strand.
TGCACAACAGCGAAGGGGTGCCCATAGCAGAAGGCGGAGTCAATGCGGCGGCAGTTCCGGCAACCCGGTTCGTCACCTTTGCCGAACAGGGAGAAGGCAAGCAGGGGACCGGAGTGGCCTATGCCAACCCTTCCGCCACAGAGGCCGTCGTCACCTTTACGGCCCGGGACGCGGATGGGCAGATGCTGGCTAGCGTCGATAAGAACCTGTCGCCCAACGGGCATGCGGCGCAAAATATGGCGCCCCTGTTTGCTCTCAGCAGCGAGAGTGTCCCAATCGTAGTTGAGGGTTTGTAGGGCGGCGGCGTAAAAGAGCATTGTACTAGGCAGCCTTTGCTGCTGTGGCCTTGGCCGGATTGAGGATGGCGTCGAGCATCCACAGATCCTTGTAACCCATGATCTTGCGGAAGCTTTTCTCGGTATCGAGGAATGCAGCCGTGGCCCAGCGACACACCATGGCCGCGTCCTTCCAGCGGGTCACTCGCCGCGTTCTCCGCCGCACCCCGGCGTTAGGAGACTCGACGATGTTCGTCGTCGCCAGGCAGCGATGCAGCGACGGCGGCGCACCCAGGCGGTTGATGGTGAAACACTCCTCCATGCCTTCGCGCAAACTCACCGCCGCCTCGGGCCAGTCACCCTCGTACCACTGGGCTAGCTTCTCCAGCCGCGCTTGTCCATCTTGGGCTCCCAGCCGCCAGGCGGCCCGGATCGCCGCTTTGGCCTGATCGCGCTCGGCCTTAGGCAGCCGCTCGACGACATTGCGCAGCTTGTGAGCACGGCAGCGCTGCACCGGAACTTTGCCGAAGACCCGCCGCACCGCCGCCCGCAGGGCCTTCGATCCATCGAGCACGAAGAGCCTGTTTTTCTCCGTCGATACTCCCCGCTCGACCATGCCCCTCAGCAAGTCTTCGGCGGCGGCTGTGCTCTCAGTGGCGGCGTGCTGCAATCCCAGCACATGTTTGTTGCCCTGACGGTCTACGCCCACCGCTGCAAGCACTACATGATCTGCGAAGATCAAACCGTCCACGTAGATCACCAGCAGATCCAACTCATCCAGGCGCCGCGTGAGCACTTCGTCGATGCTCTTTTCGGCGGCCTCGACTGCCTCCCGGCTGACGGCGGATTTCGACACCCCGGCCGTGCCGGCCATTGCGCCAATCACCCCGGCATAGTTGCGCGTCGAGACGCCCTTCATCAGAATGTCGAGCATGCGCGCGCCGAGGCGTTCGTCGTCCTGCATCGCTTCGTAAGCGGGCACTTTGACCTCGCCGCCGGAGCGTTTGCGCAGTCTGGGTTTGCTGACGCGCAGTTTGCGGTTGCTGAGCTTGACGCGACCGGGCTGGCGGCCCCAGCGGACCACATCGCCGCGGCGCTTCTTGCCGGGCTGGGAAAGTTTTCCACCGGTAACTTGCTGCGCCGACAGTTCCAGCACGGCTTGAATGGCGGCGCGGCCGGTGACGTCGATAACCTCGTCGACGGCTCCGCGGCACTGCTCGACCAGTTCAACCAAGGGCAGCATGAGTTGGGAGTTTTGGCTGAGCAGGCGGGTGAGGTCGTTGGGGCTGACTGGCTGTTGCTTCGCGGAATCCAGAATGTGATATCGTTTCTTCACGGCGGTTCTCCTTTGTGGTGAAAGGTTTGCTCGATTCTCTCAGAGAACCGGGCTTGAGAACCGCCGCCCTTCCACCTTCAACTAGATTCGGGACAATCTCCTCAGCAGCTTTACCGGATCGCTCGAAGTCACCTCCACGGCGCCCATCGTCAGTCTGTCGATCAATGCCGAAGCTGCTCCCGTATTCTCCTCCTTGCCTCCGGGCGAACTGGATGCTGCCGCGCAGGGATCGACTACCTATTACTTTCCACATCTTGCCGTGGGACAGAAATGGCAAACCACGATCACCTATATCAACTACTCCTCGCAGGAGGTGAGATGCACAACCGATTTCATCTCCGATCACGGAAGTCCGCTGATGGTTTCGTTTGCGGCACTGGGAACGGTTGTCAGCCGAACCGACGTTCTGTTGCCAGGGGGATCCGTTCACCAGGAGACCAACGTGGAGCTGAATGCGCCGGTAGCGCCCGGCTGGGCGCGGGCCACCTGCTCCGGGCCGGTGAAGGCCAGCCTTCTGTTTCGTCTGCACAACAGCGAAGGGGTGCCCATAGCAGAAGGCGGAGTCAATGCGGCGGCAGTTCCGGCAACCCGGTTCGTCACCTTTGCCGAACAGGGAGAAGGCAAGCAGGGGACCGGAGTGGCCTATGCCAACCCTTCCGCCACAGAGGCCGTCGTCACCTTCACGGCCAAAGACGCGTTGGGGCAGACGCTGGCTAGCGTCGATAAGAACCTGTTATCCAACGAGCATGCGGCGCAAAATATGGCGCCCCTGTTTGCTCTCAGCAGCTTTACCGGATCGCTCGAAGTCACCTCCACGGTGCCCATCGTCAGTCTGTCGATCAATGCCGAAGCCGCTCCCGTATTCTCCTCCTTGCCTCCGGGGGAACTGGATGCTGCCCCCGATATTCCGGGCGAGATGCTCGCTCCGGCGGATGAAGCTGCGTTCAACGATCTCGTCGTTGGTAAGCGGGTAGCGACGAACTACCCGACAGTCTATGTGGATTTTGTCAGTCCCGGGCGTTTCAGGGCAACCGAGGGCGCGGACACCTATACGGGAAGCTATACCTTTCAGAACACAGGTTCGAATACAGGAACGTTAACGTTCAACTACGATGACGGGGATCGCTGTACGACCCATCTCACCTTCGCTTCGGCAATGGCGGGCACGGCAACCTTCACGTGCAACGACGGATCGAGCGGAGCATACAACTGGCGCCTCGTGGAGATTCCCGCGTCAGGTGCTCCGGATTTGGTGATCCAGACTCCTTCGGTAAGCGATAGCAGCCCGAATGCGGGAGGATCCTTCACGTTCAGCGCGACTGTCCGCAACCAAGGCAATGGCCTGTCTGCCTCTACGACGCTGCGCTACTACCGCTCGCCGGACGCGACGATTTCCACATCGGATACGGCGGTCGGCACGGACGCGGTGGGTGGCCTTGCCGGCTTCTGGCACGAGCGCCGAGTCGATCAGTCTGACGGCGCCATCGACCGCTGGAACCTACTACTACGGCGCTTGCGTCGATCCGGTGTCCGGGGAATCCGCTACAAGGAACAACTGCTCCCGTGCCGTGACAGTAACTGTCGCTTCCAGCACCAATAAGCCTTTTAATCAACTGCAGACGGAGCGCCTTATTGGAACATGGGTGTTCTCTTATACGATCATTTCCGTGTTTACAAACACCTACAGATTGAGCGATGTTCGGGAAAGTCCAATTACGCCAGATGAGTGGATCATTTTTGGAACCGATCAGTTTGGCGGTGTAGTCATAGCGGGATACTCACCGCTTCTTGGAATGTTTTCGTTGTTTGGCTCCATTGGAACCATCGACCAGTTTTTCACCTTCGACTTCATTGGCTCGAACACAGTCTCCGGCTGCTACTACCATGATAGTGACTTTTCGCGCTGCTACCCCATGACAGGGGTGAGGACGAGTTCCACTGCCCTAAGTAGACTGACACCCGCTCGACCCTCCACTAGCGCGGCTCAAACAGAATTAGTTGAAATTGGGGAGGCGGAAAGATTGGAAGAGGAGGCGGAAAGATTGGAAGAGGATGCGGAAAGAATGGAAAATGAAGCACCGATAGAGATTGATCCGAAAATTATCAGGGTCTTTGAGGGCCTTCGTGAGGTCTTGCGTCAATAGTCAGGTGTTGTCTTGCTCTTCAAGTGCGAGTTGTTCTTGTGCGGAGCGGATGGTAAAGTTCAGGCGGGAAGCTGACAGGCGCGCGAACAGCGGGCGGGCTGTTTCTCTTCATGCTTGGGTATTGTCAAGTTAAGCTGTTTGGTCGCATTTTCGTCTCCTTCTACCACCTCCAAGTCATTGATTCCCGGTCTCAGCTTTAGCAGAATCCGTCCACAAAACGGACGGATTCTGCTTAAATTGACCGTACCCGTTCCATCGATCCCCTTTCCCTCGTAGGGGTCATCGCAAGGTTTGTTCGTAGAATTACTCTAAGGGACCGAAGGGCCTCGGTTTCGACTTCAACGCAGCGCCTTTGCGATTCTGTAAGCCGTTGCCCTGCCAATGCCAAGCTGTTTTGCGGCACGAGCGGGTGACAATCCGGCCGCGATGAGTTTCTCAGCGGCGGAAACCGTCTCCGGGTCGAGCGGCGGTCGGCCCGGTGTTCGCCCGCGTTTCCTGGCGGCGGAGATGCCGTCGCGGGTACGCTCGGAGATGAGCCGGCGTTCGAAGTGCGCGATGGAGCCGCAGACGTGGAACACGAGTTCGCCGGCCGCCGACGAGGTGTCGAGGCGCTCCTCGAGGCTGATCAGGTGGATGCCGCGGGCCTTGAGGCCGTCGACGGTTTCGAGCAGCTCCCTGAGTGAGCGTCCGAGCCGGTCGAGGCGAATGATGCAGAGACGGTCCCCGGGTCGGGCGTGATCGATGAGCTCGGCCAGGGCAGGGCGGTCGAAGCGCTTACCCGAGACGATGTCGGTGAAGACGCGAATGGCGCCAGCCTCAATGAGCCGGTCGCTCTGGGCGTCGGGGTTCTGGTCGTGGGTCGAGACGCGAGCGTAGCCCAGGGTGTCGCCCACGCGGGCCGGCGCCACCGTCTCAATATCGTTCGATTCCAGGACGGTTTCCGTGGGCATACTTTGAGTTCCGTTCAAGGGGTTCGAGGCCGTCTCTTTATTCGTCTAGATGGGTATTTACTTGACTCAGGTGACCCCAAGATGTAGGATCTTGGGCGATGGAAGATTATCCCCGGAATTTGGCCGAGTTCGAGGCGCGTTTCGCTAGCGAGCAGGCCTGTCGGGAGTATCTGTATCAACTCCGCTGGCCGGAGGGTTTTCGTTGTCCGCGATGCGGGCATGACAAAACCTGGGCGGTGCGCACGGTGCTGCTGCAGTGTGCAAGCTGCGGGCATCAAGCTTCGGCGACAGCAGGCACAATCTTTCAAGACACCCGCAAGCCGCTCCAGAGTTGGTTTCGAGCAATGTGGTGGCTCACCAGCCAGAAGAACGGGGCGAGTGCATTGGGATTGCAGCGGGTGTTGGGCCTGGGCAGCTACAAGACGGCCTGGACTTGGTTGCACAAGCTTCGGCGCGCTATGGTGCGGCCCGGACGTGATCGCCTCAGCGGGCGCGTTGAGGTTGACGAGACTTACTTAGGAGCCCTGGAGGAGGGCGTGCGGGGCCGCCAAACCGACGCGAAAGCGCTGATTGTAGTAGCGGCCGAGGAAGATGGCGCCGGCATCGGACGAGTTCGGATGCGTACGATTCCGAACGCCTCTGGGGACAGCTTGATGGCCTTCGTCGGCGAGTCGGTCGAACCCGGCAGCGTGGTCCACACGGACGGCTGGCTGGGATACGAGCCACTCGAAAGCGACGGCTATCGCCACGAGGTGAGCTACCTGGACGGGCAACCGGCACGAGCCTCTCAACTGCTCCCCCGCGTGCATCGCGTGGTGTCGTTACTGAAGCGTTGGATACTGGGTACGCATCAAGGAGCCGTCAGCCACGAGCATCTCGACTACTACCTCGACGAATTCACCTTCCGCTTCAACCGCCGCAAGTCCAGAAGCCGAGGCAAGCTCTTCTACCGCCTGGTTCAGCAGGCCGTCGCCGTCCAACCGGCGCCCTACAAGTCGCTGGTCGGAGGCACCGCAACACGCGCTACGGACAACCACAACATGTAGGGGCCATTTCAAAATACCTGAGTCAAGTGAATACCCATCTTCGTCTATTTATTCTAAACCGTCTCGAAACCGGAACCACCGTTTTTGGGACGCGCCAATGGCTTCACGACGTCTTGTACCGGCATCGGTGCGCGAAGCGCTACTCGGGATTCCCTCCGACATCGCTTCGCTGGAGCGCAACTATCTTCTGGCCGATGATGATCTTGATTTGATCGGTACGCGCCGGCGCCCGGAGAACCGCCTCGGGCTGGCGCTCCACATCGCACTGCTGCGCCATCCGGGCCAAGGCTGGCACGACGACACCGAACCGCCCGCTCCCCTGGTCGCCTGGCTGGCCGAGCAGATCGAGGTGCCCTTTCCATCTCTGGCCCGCTACGGCTCCAGGGGGCAACGCGCTCCAACCACAGGCGGCTGGCCGTCCGGCATCTCGGCCTGCGTGCGTTCGTGCCTGCGCACGACATGCGAACAGCGATGGACCTGGCTGCCCGGGCGGCGTTCGACACCGACGACGGGCGCATCATCCTGGCCCGCCCGGCTCTTCTACGGTCGCATAGGTATGCCTACTACATCGAAGCCGAGGGCACGTGCCGCTGTCGCTTGGCTGCGGTCGTGCGTGCCAAACACGAGACCGACCTCGTGACCCTCCTCGAAGAGCAGGGCGCTTGCTAGATGGATCGCATCGAGCGTTTTGACGACGGTTGGCATTGGTTGACTGGCTCGTCGCAAGACCGCGGAGGTCAGCCGGATCGACCCAATCGCGCGCTCCGTCGCGGCGATCGCCTCGTGCGCGTCGGCCAATCCGTCATCATCGAGAGAGCGCGACAGGCGGAGACGGTCGAGTGCCCGCCTCGCCTCGACGCCCATGATTTCGCTCGAATACGCGCGGTTCCACGTACCCCATTCTGGTAGCGGTTTTCCAGTGCCAAGCAGCCCGCGCAGCACCGCGCTCGTGTCAAGATAAATCGTCACCGGTCGTCCCGATCCACCCGCAGGAGTTCAACGACGTCGATCCCTTCCTTGAGCGTAATGCGCGGTGCCATCGGCAGGGCGTTCGCATCGGTCGGCTCTCGTACCTCGAGCCCGGCGGCAGCACCCGCGATCGGCACAAGCAGCGCGATCGGCGTCTGGCGGTCACACACCGTGACGGTGTCCCCCCGGCGCACCTGCGCCAAGTACCCACTCAGCTTCGCCTTCAGTTCCGACACCTTCGCTGTCTGGTTCATGTCCCTATTGGACCATATATAGTCACATAAAAACTATGATGGGTATTCACTTGACTCAGGTATTTTGAAATAGCCCCTACATGTTGTGGTTGTCCGTAGCATGTGTTGCGGTGCCTCCGACCAGCGACTTGTAGGGCACCGGTTGGACGGCGACGGCCTGCTGCACCAGGCGGTAGAAGAGCTTGCCTCGACTTCTGGACTTGCGGCGGTTGAAGCGGAAGGTGAATTCGTCGAGGTAGGAGTCGAGATGCTCGTGGCTGACGGCTCCTTGATGCGTACCCAGTATCCAGCGCTTCAGCAACGACACCACGCGATGAACGCGGGGGAGCAGTTCCGAGGCCCGCGCCGGTTGCCCGTCCAGGTAGCTCACCTCGTGGCGATAGCCGTCGCTTTCGAGTGGCCCGTAACCCAGCCAACCGTCGGTGTGGACCACGCTGCCGGGTTCGACCGACTCGCCAACGAAGGCCATCAAGCTGTCCCCGGAGGCGTTCGGAATCGTGCGCATCCGAATTCGTCCGATGCCTGCGCCATCTTCCTCGGCCGCTACTGCAATCAGCGCTTTCGCGTCGGTTTGGCGGCCCCGCACGCCCTCCTCCAGGGCTCCTAAGTAGGTCTCGTCAACCTCAACGCGCCCGCTGAGCCGGTCGCGTCCGGGCCGTACCATAGCGCGCCGGAGCTTGTGCAACCAAGTCCAGGCCGTCTTGTAGCTGCCCAGGCCCAACGCTCGTTGCAATCCCAGTGCGCTGGCCCCGTTCTTCTGGCTGGTGAGCCACCACATGGCTCGAAACCAGCTCTGGAGCGGTTTGCGGGTGTCTTGAAATAAGCAGCACCGTGCGTACCGCCCAGGTTTTGTCATGCCCGCATCGCGGACAACGAAAACCCTCCGGCCAGCGGAGTTGACACAGATACTCCCGACAGGCCTGCTCGTTGGCGAAACGCGCCTCGACCTCGGCCAGATTCCGCGGATAATCTTCCATTTTCCAAGATCCTACATCTTGTGGTCACCTGAGTCAAGTGAATACCCATCTCGTGCGAATTTATACGCTAAGAGGTTTCGAGTCACCTCGATTGGATCACAGAGCACTGGGACAGGATCGGACAGTTCTTCGCGGCGTTCGCGAGCGGCCAGACCACTGCGTCTGTCGCACTCAAGCGTCTGGTAGGCCATGGGCCGAAGAATCGCTTCTACCGAGCGACCCGCGAGCTCGGCCGCGTCTTCAAGACCGAGTTCATCCTCGACTACCTGAGCCAGCCGGCGCTTCGCACGCGGATCCGACGCGGGCTCCTCAAGGGAGAACAGCTACACGCCCTCGCCCGGTGCGTCCACTACGGCCGACTGGATCAGCGCGACTTCGAACGCCAAACCGGCGCGGCGAGCTGCCTGCTTCTCATCCTCGCAGCTATCATCTATCGGCAGATTCGGGGAGATCGATCGTGTTTTGAGCGAGGCGGGCTCGGATGCGGACGATCTCAACTTCGAGTTACTGTCCCATATCAGCCCGATCGGGTGGGACAACGTCCTCCTCTACGGCGAGTACCAGCTCAACCGCAGTCTCGTGCGAAGCGAAAGGCTTAGCGTATAAATTCGCACGAGATGGGTATTTACTTGACTCAGGTGACCCCAAGATGTAGGATCTTGGGCGATGGAAGATTATCCCCGGAATTTGGCCGAGTTCGAGGCGCGTTTCGCTAGCGAGCAGGCCTGTCGGGAGTATCTGTGTCAACTCCGCTGGCCGGAGGGTTTTCGTTGTCCGCGATGCGGGCATGACAAAACCTGGGCGGTGCGCACGGTGCTGCTGCAGTGTGCAAGCTGCGGGCATCAAGCTTCGGCGACAGCAGGCACAATCTTTCAAGACACCCGCAAGCCGCTCCAGAGTTGGTTTCGAGCAATGTGGTGGCTCACCAGCCAGAAGAACGGGGCGAGTGCATTGGGATTGCAGCGGGTGTTGGGCCTGGGCAGCTACAAGACGGCCTGGACTTGGTTGCACAAGCTTCGGCGCGCTATGGTGCGGCCCGGACGTGATCGCCTCAGCGGGCGCGTTGAGGTTGACGAGACTTACTTAGGAGCCCTGGAGGAGGGCGTGCGGGGCCGCCAAACCGACGCGAAAGCGCTGATTGTAGTAGCGGCCGAGGAAGATGGCGCCGGCATCGGACGAGTTCGGATGCGCACGATTCCGAACGCCTCTGGGGACAGCTTGATGGCCTTCGTCGGCGAGTCGGTCGAACCCGGCAGCGTGGTCCACACGGACGGCTGGCTGGGATACGAGCCACTCGAAAGCGACGGCTATCGCCACGAGGTGAGCTACCTGGACGGGCAACCGGCACGAGCCTCTCAACTGCTCCCCCGCGTGCATCGCGTGGTGTCGTTACTGAAGCGTTGGATACTGGGTACGCATCAAGGAGCCGTCAGCCACGAGCATCTCGACTACTACCTCGACGAATTCACCTTCCGCTTCAACCGCCGCAAGTCCAGAAGCCGAGGCAAGCTCTTCTACCGCCTGGTTCAGCAGGCCGTCGCCGTCCAACCGGCGCCCTACAAGTCGCTGGTCGGAGGCACCGCAACACGCGCTACGGACAACCACAACATGTAGGGGCCATTTCAAAATACCTGAGTCAAGTGAATACCCATCAAAACTATTAGTAGTTACGGCCCAAGGCCGTGGTCGCCAGCAGGGGCCAATGCTAGATAAACGGCAGGACTTCAGAGATGGAGCGCGACGGACAGGATTAGTGATCTGGCATCATGGGAGAGTGTCCCAATCGTAGTTGAGGGTTTGTAGGGCGGCGGCGTAAAAGAGCATTGTACTAGGCAGCCTTTGCTGCTGTGGCCTTGGCCGGATTGAGGATGGCGTCGAGCATCCACAGATCCTTGTAACCCATGATCTTGCGGAAGCTTTTCTCGGTATCGAGGAATGCAGCCGTGGCCCAGCGACACACCATGGCCGCGTCCTTCCAGCGGGTCACTCGCCGCGTTCTCCGCCGCACCCCGGCGTTAGGAGACTCGACGATGTTCGTCGTCGCCAGGCAGCGATGCAGCGACGGCGGCGCACCCAGGCGGTTGATGGTGAAACACTCCTCCATGCCTTCGCGCAAACTCACCGCCGCCTCGGGCCAGTCACCCTCGTACCACTGGGCTAGCTTCTCCAGCCGCGCTTGTCCATCTTGGGCTCCCAGCCGCCAGGCGGCCCGGATCGCCGCTTTGGCCTGATCGCGCTCGGCCTTAGGCAGCCGCTCGACGACATTGCGCAGCTTGTGAGCACGGCAGCGCTGCACCGGAACTTTGCCGAAGACCCGCCGCACCGCCGCCCGCAGGGCCTTCGATCCATCGAGCACGAAGAGCCTGTTTTTCTCCGTCGATACTCCCCGCTCGACCATGCCCCTCAGCAAGTCTTCGGCGGCGGCTGTGCTCTCAGTGGCGGCGTGCTGCAATCCCAGCACATGTTTGTTGCCCTGACGGTCTACGCCCACCGCTGCAAGCACTACATGATCTGCGAAGATCAAACCGTCCACGTAGATCACCAGCAGATCCAACTCATCCAGGCGCCGCGTGAGCACTTCGTCGATGCTCTTTTCGGCGGCCTCGACTGCCTCCCGGCTGACGGCGGATTTCGACACCCCGGCCGTGCCGGCCATTGCGCCAATCACCCCGGCATAGTTGCGCGTCGAGACGCCCTTCATCAGAATGTCGAGCATGCGCGCGCCGAGGCGTTCGTCGTCCTGCATCGCTTCGTAAGCGGGCACTTTGACCTCGCCGCCGGAGCGTTTGCGCAGTCTGGGTTTGCTGACGCGCAGTTTGCGGTTGCTGAGCTTGACGCGACCGGGCTGGCGGCCCCAGCGGACCACATCGCCGCGGCGCTTCTTGCCGGGCTGGGAAAGTTTTCCACCGGTAACTTGCTGCGCCGACAGTTCCAGCACGGCTTGAATGGCGGCGCGGCCGGTGACGTCGATAACCTCGTCGACGGCTCCGCGGCACTGCTCGACCAGTTCAACCAAGGGCAGCATGAGTTGGGAGTTTTGGCTGAGCAGGCGGGTGAGGTCGTTGGGGCTGACTGGCTGTTGCTTCGCGGAATCCAGAATGTGATATCGTTTCTTCACGGCGGTTCTCCTTTGTGGTGAAAGGTTTGCTCGATTCTCTCAGAGAACCGGGCTTGAGAACCGCCGCCCTTCCACCTTCAACTAGATTCGGGACAATCTCCATCATGGCGGTTTCCATGGGCTGAATCCGGCTGCTTTATATAGAATGATAAAGTATGTTATCGTTCCATATGTTGGATAGACTTTTGCCCATGAATCGCTCACTTCAGCACTCCCCCACCTCCCCCCTGGCCGATGCCTTCCCGGCCCTCCTGCGGCGGGCCGGGAAGAATGCCTGCTTCGCCGCTGACGAGTTCTTCTCGGCCAAGATCTCCAACCCCCACACCCGCCGCGCCTATGCCCGTCCCGTGGGGCGCTTTTTGGCTTGGTGCGAGGAGCAAGGGATCGAGCTGCGCCAGGTCACGCCGGGGCTGGCCGGGCGTTTTATCGAGGAGTTGCCCGGATCGGACCCCACCCGGAATCTGGCCCTGGCCGCCCTGCGTCACTTCTTCGACGCCCTGGTGACGCGCCATGCCGTGGCGCTGAACCCCTTTTCCTCCGTGCGGGGCAAGAAGCACTCTGTGGTGGACGGCAAGACGCCTGAGCTGTCCCCCGGGCAGGCGCGGGCATTGCTCGGTTCCCTGGACCTCTCTCACGCGGTGGGGTTGCGGGATCGGGCCGTGCTGGGCGTGCTGACCTACACCGGGGTGCGGGTGGGAGCCATCTCTCGGCTGCGGCGCGGGGATCTCCAGGAACAGGAGACGCAGCGGGTCTTGCGGTTCCGGGAAAAGGGAGGCAAGCAGCGCGAGATTCCGGTGCGGCATGACCTGGACGAGTGGATCTCCGCCTACTTGGAAGCCGCCCACATCGACCTATCGCTAAAGGCCGCGCCGCTGTTTCTGGCGGCGGACCGGTGGGGATTGGGGCTCCTGGACCGAGCCATGACGGCGCATGCTATACGCCGGATGCTCAAGCGGCGGCTCAAGGAGGCAGGGCTGCCGGAGATCATCACCCCGCACAGTTTCCGGGTGATGGTGGTCACCGACCTGCTGGGCCAGAACGTGCCCATGGAAGACGTGCAGTACCTGGCCGGGCACTCCAATCCCCAGACCACCCAGATCTACGATCGCCGCAGGCGTCGGGTGACCCGCAATATTGTGGAGCGTATCTCGGTGTAAGGTAGGCCCGTTGCCGGATAAGCCGCTACAGGGGGGAAGGGTAGTTCTCTGAGATATTGTCAAATATTGTGGATGGGCGAGGTCAGGCGGCGTTCTCCTGAACCATCAATCCATCCTTGAAAACCTTTCCCTCTAAGACATGAACAATCACTTCCGAACCGTTCAGGCGTCGCCAGTGGCGCTCGGCTTGGCGGGCCAGCATGAAGACCATCGTTAACGACGCTTCGCGGCTGCCACAACCCTTCGTTCGTCGCTGCCGCAAACGGACCGTCGCAAAGGTGGACTCGATCGGGTTCGTCGTCCGCAAGTGCCCCCAGTGGCGTTGGTGCATGAATCGGTGTAAGCGAGCACGCTAGCGGCGGGGGTGGGGTCCAGTCCATCATGGAGATCGAGGGGGCAACGGACGGCCCCTGGGCGCAGCGTGACACGGCTCTTGAGAGGATTCGCCAGGTCGGGCGACGGGAGTGGCAGAAGGAGTCGGGCCACCGACAGCAGGCGCGCGTTGAAAACAGAGATTGTCCCGAATCTAGTTGAAGGTGGAAGGGCGGCGGTTCTCAAGCCCGGTTCTCTGAGAGAATCGAGCAAACCTTTCACCACAAAGGAGAACCGCCGTGAAGAAACGATATCACATTCTGGATTCCGCGAAGCAACAGCCAGTCAGCCCCAACGACCTCACCCGCCTGCTCAGCCAAAACTCCCAACTCATGCTGCCCTTGGTTGAACTGGTCGAGCAGTGCCGCGGAGCCGTCGACGAGGTTATCGACGTCACCGGCCGCGCCGCCATTCAAGCCGTGCTGGAACTGTCGGCGCAGCAAGTTACCGGTGGAAAACTTTCCCAGCCCGGCAAGAAGCGCCGCGGCGATGTGGTCCGCTGGGGCCGCCAGCCCGGTCGCGTCAAGCTCAGCAACCGCAAACTGCGCGTCAGCAAACCCAGACTGCGCAAACGCTCCGGCGGCGAGGTCAAAGTGCCCGCTTACGAAGCGATGCAGGACGACGAACGCCTCGGCGCGCGCATGCTCGACATTCTGATGAAGGGCGTCTCGACGCGCAACTATGCCGGGGTGATTGGCGCAATGGCCGGCACGGCCGGGGTGTCGAAATCCGCCGTCAGCCGGGAGGCAGTCGAGGCCGCCGAAAAGAGCATCGACGAAGTGCTCACGCGGCGCCTGGATGAGTTGGATCTGCTGGTGATCTACGTGGACGGTTTGATCTTCGCAGATCATGTAGTGCTTGCAGCGGTGGGCGTAGACCGTCAGGGCAACAAACATGTGCTGGGATTGCAGCACGCCGCCACTGAGAGCACAGCCGCCGCCGAAGACTTGCTGAGGGGCATGGTCGAGCGGGGAGTATCGACGGAGAAAAACAGGCTCTTCGTGCTCGATGGATCGAAGGCCCTGCGGGCGGCGGTGCGGCGGGTCTTCGGCAAAGTTCCGGTGCAGCGCTGCCGTGCTCACAAGCTGCGCAATGTCGTCGAGCGGCTGCCTAAGGCCGAGCGCGATCAGGCCAAAGCGGCGATCCGGGCCGCCTGGCGGCTCCGAGCCCAAGATGGACAAGCGCGGCTGGAGAAGCTAGCCCAGTGGTACGAGGGTGACTGGCCCGAGGCGGCGGTGAGTTTGCGCGAAGGCATGGAGGAGTGTTTCACCATCAACCGCCTGGGTGCGCCGCCGTCGCTGCATCGCTGCCTGGCGACGACGAACATCGTCGAGTCTCCTAACGCCGGGGTGCGGCGGAGAACGCGGCGAGTGACCCGCTGGAAGGACGCGGCCATGGTGTGTCGCTGGGCCACGGCTGCATTCCTCGATACCGAGAAAAGCTTCCGCAAGATCATGGGTTACAAGGATCTGTGGATGCTCGACGCCATCCTCAATCCGGCCAAGGCCACAGCAGCAAAGGCTGCCTAGTACAATGCTCTTTTACGCCGCCGCCCTACAAACCCTCAACTACGATTGGGACACTCTCTGAAAACAGCTTCTTCCGATACAAGTCCGTGCTCGGAGGCGGATTGAAGGCGAGGCACGGCAAGGCACAAAGGAGAGAAGTTGCGATCGGGTGTCACATCCTCAACCGGATGGCCGAGCTGGGTAGGCCGAAATCCTGCGCTGTGGTGTCCTGAACGAGAAGTTGGAAAAGCGCCCCCACTCGCGCCGCAGTTGAATCATGCAACAGCGCCCTGCAGCCGTGCCAGTACCGAATGAAAATCCGAGCTCTAACAACTTTCTTCGTGTTTCTCCGTGTCAATTATGCCATTCCGCTTCGTTCACACCGCCGATATTCACCTTGACTCCCCGCTGCGGTCTCTCGCCCTTCGAGATCCCGCACTTGCCGAATTAATTGGTGGCGCGGCCCGCCTCGCCTTCGAGCAGACCATCGAGCTGTGCCTCGATGAACAGGTTGATGCCCTGATGATCGCCGGCGACCTCTACGATGGCGATCAGACGTCGATGAAAACCGCTCTCTTTCTCGCCGCTCAATTGCAACGGCTGGATGAGGCCGGGATTCGAGTGTTCATCGTGCGGGGCAACCATGACGCGGAGTCACGGATCACCAAGGAACTTGTATTGCCGGAAGGCGTGAAGGTCTTCGGGGGGCGTAGTGAAACGGTCGCGTTGGAACGGCCTCGCGGCGAGACTCCCGTCGTCGTACACGGAATCAGCTTTGCGAAACCCCAGGCGCCGCAAAACCTCGTTTCCAAGTTCAAGGCTCGAGTCGGGGGAGCGTTCAACGTCGGGCTGCTTCATACGAGCTTGGCCGGTTCCACGCAGCACGACGACTACGCGCCATGCAGCGTGGCCCAACTGGCCGACACCGGGTTCGATTATTGGTGCCTTGGCCACATACACAAGAGGAAGGTTCACAGCCGCAACCCGTTCATCGTCATGCCCGGCATGCCGCAGGGACGAGACATCAACGAGGACGGCCCAAAATCGGTGACGATGGTCACCGTTGGGAACGATGGCTCGGTTGATTCCCGGCCGTATCCGACGAGCATCGCCCAGTTCGAGCGTGTTGCGGTCGACTTGACCGGCATCGAGGACTGGCGAGGCATGGTCGAGCACGTCGGTGCAAGCCTCACGCAGGTCCGGGACTCCGTC
This sequence comes from Bryobacterales bacterium, assembly GCA_965238045.1. Lineage (GTDB taxonomy): Bacteria > Acidobacteriota > Terriglobia > Bryobacterales > UBA6623 > CBDEGU01. Next base: position 1,364,213 of record CBDEGU010000012.1, read on the forward strand.
AACTCGGAGCATCTGGTCGTCCGTCTTACGTTGCAGGGTAGTACCGACTTGGCTTGGGGTCTCCGCCGAGACCTGGACGTCGCAAAGGCCGAGGCTGACAGCCGTGCCGCTCTGATTGGCCGTACATGGGTTGAAAAGGTCGAGTTGAATGTAGAGCCGGGGACAGATCCCTCCGTTGGACCGGTGAGCGAGCTCGCCGCGAAGATGCTGGGTCCGATCGCCCGGTCGGATGATTTCAAGCGTGCGGCCGCCCATCTCGTGGAAGAGCTGGAGCCGATTTTGCCGCCCGAGGTGCGTGGCGTTCTCGGAGACAATCAGACATCGCGTATCGAAGTCCTTGAGGCACTAATGACCGAGGGTTGCGAAGCGGTCCTCGCTCATTTGAACGAAGGCACGTCCGAGAGGGACGCGAACTGATGCGCCTGCGCCGACTAGATTTGTCTCGTTACGGCATGTTCACCGACCACACGATCGACTTTGGCGAGCGGATCGGTGGCCGCCCCGACCTGCATATTGTCTATGGCCCAAACGAATCTGGAAAGTCGACGGCCTTGGCGGGCTTTCTTGACCTGCTGTTCGCAATCGAACCACGGAGTCGATACAGCTTCCTGCACGGCTACGAAGCCATGCGGATCGAGTCCGACCTCGAGATAGGCGGGCAGATGCATCGATTCGTTCGAGTCCGCAAGCGCACGGCCAGCCTGCTCGACGAGCATGACCAGCCTGTCGCCGATGGTGTGATTGCCAACGCGCTCGGTGGCATGGATCGCGACGCCTACAAGGCGATGTTCTCGCTTGATGACGATACCCTGGAAGGGGGCGGTGATGAGATCCTCAGAAGCGAGGGTGATCTGGGTCAGTTGCTTTTTGCGACCAGCGCCGGCCTTGTTGAGCTGAGCAAGACCCTGAAGCGACTTCGCGATCGCGTCGAGGCGTTTCACAAGGATAGAGCCCGAAACACGGAACTTTACAAGTGGAAGGCGGAGCTCCTCCAGCTAGATAAGGAGAAGAAGGGGCTCGACACCGCCGCGAGCGCCTTTGCCCGATTCATCACGGATCGGGATGGGGCGAAATCGGCCTACGACACGGCCATGTCGGCGCGGGCCGAACTGGAGACCGAGCGTGAAGACGCTGAACGTCGCATTCAAGGACTGCCATGGCTTGGTGAAATCCATCGACTGCGCGGCGAAATCATGCAGCTTGAATCGTTGCCGGAGGTTCCGCAAGTCTGGTTCGAGCAGGTCGGCAGTCTAATTAACCAGGAACCCAGGCTGATCACTCGGCTCGACGGCCTCAAGCAGCGGAAACGACAACTGAGCGAGAAGAAGGAGTCGTTGGCCGTCGACAACGCGATCCTCGGGCTCGAGAGTCAAATCGCCCAACTCACCACCGCGCGCGCGCGCTATGTGACAGCAACGGCGGACTTGCCCGAACGTCGCTCCACGCTCAGCGAATACGATGGGACAATCAGGACCGTAACGCGTCGTTTGAGTGAAGCGTCCGGTATTAATCCCACTTCTCTCACCGTTCCCGCCGGGGTCGTAGGCTCATTAAATGACTTGATCGAACGGCGATCCGGTCTTGATGAGCGGTTGAGGACGACGGCAGCCGAAATGGAGAACCCCGGCAGGGGCCGCCGTCGGCACGGCGCACCGTGCTGTCGAGGAAACCGGTACGGAGGCCGGCGATGGCGCCGATAACACGTTTGATCGCCTGAATGCCGCGACCAAGGCCGTGCATGCGGATGACCATCGTGCGCGTCTGGCGATGCACATGCGGCGACGGAACGAGCTCAAAGCCGCGCTTGATGCACAGGTAGCGCAGCTTCATCCGTGGGATGGCGCCGCCGAAGTCCTCGCGGGGGTTCGCGTGCCGAAGACGGGCGAGATGGATGTCTGGCGATCCACTCTCGACCAAGCCGTCAAAGACATCGACCGACTTGAACGCGAAGAGGCACGTCTCCTGGCTGCTTGGAACAGGCTCTCCGGTCTGATGGAGGCGAAGAGGGCTGAAACCGGGGTTATCGGCGATGAAGAGGCCGCGCGATTACGGGCACTGCGGGATGAGGCGTGGAAAACTCATCGCGCGACACTCGATGCCACATCCGCCGACACCTTCGAGGAACGGCTGGAGGAGGACGACGACGCAACGGCTGCCCGTATCGTGCACGCAACGGAACTCGCCAACTTAAGGCAGGCAAGCGAGGACCTGCGGGAGAAAACCTCGGAACTCGAACGGAACGCGGGAGAGCTCGCTCTGGTGCGCAAGCAACAACGGCAGGTTCTGGATGAGATGGCCGCCGCCGTTCAGGCCATGGCGGGGACAGGTGCCGAAGGTCTGTCGTCCGCCGTCACGCTTCCCAAGCTCACGGCCTGGATCGATCGACGCGCGGAAGTCCTCAGGACGCTGGGAGACATCGGCGGCCAGGACACTGAAATCGCGCGCGCGAGCGAGGATAAGAATCGACATCACGAGCGGCTTGCGAAAGCCATGACGGCCGCGCGGGTCGCGCATGATCCGGCGTTAAAGCTCGAGGATCTTGTCCAGATCGCGCAAGCGGCCGTCGAGTCGGACAAGGAACGACGCGGCGCATCGAGGGCCGCGCGACAAGAGGTTGAACGGGCGCGGGCGGAGTTGGAGCGCCGACGCCGCGATGCGGGACAGGCGAGTCGCGACGACGCCAAGTGGCATGCCGACTGGACCGCAACGCTGTCCCGTTGCTGGCTCGGGAAGGCCGGTCCGGAGCCTCCCACCGCGGCGGTCCGGGGTATTCTCGAAGACGTGGCGATTCTGGAGTCGACTCTCGAGAAGCGCGCCGCGATGGCCGATCGCATCGGGAAGATGGAGCAGGATCAGGCTGCCTTCACCGCCTCCGTGCGAGCCCTCGTGGAGCAGTTGGGAGATGCCTTCGACGCCGCACAGGCCGTCGCGGTCAACGACGGCTTGAGCGATCGTCTCGCCAAGGCAATCCATGATCGAAAGGCGCGCGGCCAATGTCTCGAGGAGATGGAAAGCGTCGCCAAAGACATTGCCGAGGTCGAGACTAGCCTCGTCGAATTGCGCGCCGTCGCCGCCGAGATGTTCAAGGCATTCGGGGTGGATTCCCTCAGGGAGGTGGACGAGAGCCTGAAAAAGGTGGCGCACCGGACTACGGTTCGCAAGGAACTATCCGACCGCGAAACCAAGCTGGTGGAGTCGATGAAGACGAGATCGGTGGAAGAGGCAGTATCGGCTCTCGAGAATACCGACTCGGACGAACTCCAACGGGAAGTCGTCGAGATAAAGGCTCGACTCGAGGACGCGTCCGGACGCACGCGCGAGCTCTATCGAGCGCTTGGCCGCGCCGAGGATGCGATCAATGAGGTGGGCGGTGACAATGCAGTGGCCAGGCTTGAAGCGCAACGTCGCACGGTTCTTCTCGAGATCGAGGAAGGGGTGCTCGCTTATCTCCGGACACGGCTTGGCATCGAGGCTGCGGAGCGCGCCCTGAACGCGTACAGGGACGAGCATCGCAGTTCGATGATGAAACGCGCCTCGCAAGCCTTCCGAACGATCAGTCGCGACGCCTATTCACGGTTGGATACGCAGTTGACCGACAAGGGCGAGGTGCTCATGGGCATCGGCGCCAGCGGCGGTGCGAAGATCGCTTCCGAGATGTCGAAGGGCGCGCGCTTCCAGCTCTATCTCGCGTTGCGTGTCGCCGGCTATTTCGAGTTCGTCGACCAGCATGGCCCGGTGCCATTCGTGGCCGACGACATTCTGGAGACCTTCGATGACTTCCGCGCCGAGGAGGCGTTTCGTCTGTTCACCGAAATGGCCGGGGTGGGGCAGGTCATATACCTGAGCCACCATCGCCACCTATGCGAGATCGCGCGCGAGGTTTGCCCCAACGTCACGATCCATGAGCTTCCCGAGCTTGTGTTGCCGGTGGCCGCCACGGAGGCTGATAGTGACCGGGCCACCTGACGCGGCGTCAGCAAGAAAGGGACCACGAAGTGCCCCACTGAGGTAATCTGTGTGCATGGGGCCAAAACACGAACGGCCGTCAGAAGCGGACTCTGCCCCAGCGTGAAATCAACCCCAAGGAGACCCAAGGGCCTTGAAGAAGCAAGGACGTTATCACCACTTTGGCGTGGACTGGCCGGGAGAGTCGTTTAGCGAGTCGGTCACGCTGTGTGGCGTCGAGGGTGAAGACGTAGGGCCGGGACAGACACTCTGCCCCGACTGTGCCCAGGTCGCCATCACCTTGAACTTTTGTGGGTTGGGCCCGGAGAGCCTCCGGCAGTTCTTTTCCGCGCTCAGGACGATAGACCCTTTCGCGCTGAAAGCCGAGATTGAGGCCCTGCGGGGTCGAGCGGTCGAGATCGAGAACCTGCAGGATCGGGCGAGTCTCAACTAAAAGAGTGTCTCTATGGCCTATGGAGGGTGGCGGGCAAAATGCTGCGATGTTACACGCTAGGCCGTGCGGATGAGGCTGCGATCGATGAGGTACTGGCCGTAGAGGAGCAGGTTTTCCCATTCAATGGGGCGCTGTTGCATGATTCAACTGCGGCGCGAGTGGGGGCGCTTTTCCAACTTCTCGTTCAGGACACCACAGCGCAGGATTTCGGCCTACCCAGCTCGGCCATCCGGTTGAGGATGTGACACCCGATCGCAACTTCTCTCCTTTGTGCCTTGCCGTGCCTCGCCTTCAATCCGCCTCCGAGCACGGACTTGTATCGGAAGAAGCTGTTTTCAACGCGCGCCTGCTGTCGGTAGCCCGACTCCTTCTGCCACTCTCGTCGCCCGACCTGGCGAATCCTCTCAAGAGCCGTGTCACGCTGCGCCCATGGGCCGTCCGTTGGCCCCGCCGACACCGCGGAGCGACGAGGGGGAATCACAATCACGACGTTCTCTGTACCGGCCGCGCTGAGTTGATCGTAGACTGACCTGTGGTCGTAGGCTCCGTCTGCGGTGAAACGCCGGCTGGGAACCTCGATTGTGTCGAGAAGAGCAGGGAGTGTGGAGGCGTCGTCCCGGCTGCTCGCTGTGAGTTCGGCCGCCACAATGAACCCCTCGGCATCCACCCCGATGTGCAGCTTCCGCCAATCCCGGCGTTTCTTTGATGCCTTGTGCTTGTGCGCGTTCCATTCGCCGCAACCCAGAATCTTCAGCCCTGTGGAATCGACGATCAAGTCGATCGGGCCGTCATAGGATCGGGTCAGGGACGGCACCGCAACGATTTGGTTCCGGCGCGAGAGTGTGGTGTGGTCCGGGGCCTTGAGGTTGAGGCCCATCAAGCGGAGCAGCGAGTCCAGGAACCCCTCGGTCTGGCGGAGCGGCAGGCTGAAGACGACCCGCAGCGTCAACGCGGTCCGGACCGCGAGGTTCGAGTACCGCCGCTGGCCTCCGCGAAGACCGTTCTTCGGTGGTACCCACGCGGCAATTGCATCCTCGCTCAGCCAGATCGTGACGTCGCCGCGGCTCCTGAGGCCACGCTCGTACTCCCTCCAGTTCCGGATTCTGTACTTCTTCTTGTACTGGCGGTTGACTCGGCTCGACTTCGCTGCGACCATGACGTTACCCCCGATCTCTATGATGGACTGGACCCCACCCCCGCCGCTAGCGTGCTCGCTTACACCGATTCATGCACCAACGCCTATAAATTCGCACGATTCTGGGCGCTACCCTCCTCCGCGCTCCGCTGCGGCTCTCCTGGCGTCAGGCGTGTGTCCAAGGGACGTTCTGGCGCGGCCGATGAGAAGCTTGCTGTGGAGTTGTATCGCCGTCACGTGCCGCTGGAGCAGATCGAGCGCGCTTATCTGCTCGGCTGCGCCCGCAAGTACGTCGCGCTGCTGAACCGTCCCGGTGCGGCACTCATCTCCAGGCTGCACTACTTGAGGTCTTCCGTACTTTGCCCGCCGGGGTCAGGCAGGGGTCTCACCTGTTTTGGTACAGCGGCGGTTGGACGGCGACATGGATTGATTATAGTTTTTAGATGAGATATTTCCTCGGATTTCTGATTGTGGCGTGGACGGGGTCCACAGGTACGCTCCATGCTCAGGACTTTACAGTGTTTGGAGGCTTCCAGCACCCGGGCACCCTCACTCTGAGTTCAGGAGTGGGCGGGGTGGGCGGGGCCATCGGAGTGCCGTCTATAAACTCCCCGGACGATCTTTCAGGCTTCCAGATTGACCCCAAGGACTTTGGACCCGGATTTCCATTTTCACGTTTCTTTCGCTAACCTTTCGAGCATCTTCGACGCCTTTAGTGATGAGGGTTTGAACGCACTCAAGGCGCTGAGGAGATCAACACCCCATGGGTGAAAAAGAAAACAAGCCGTTCCAGCTAAGCTTCAACGGTTTATTAAAAGTCGATTTCCGAGGATCGCGTGTCACTTCCGACGGCGGGCTAATCCTGGTTCGGGAGTTGGACGAGCGGCTCGGGCTCGGGAAGCTGATCGACGAACATCTGACGGATTCGCGTCGAGGCCTGAACAAGAAGTTCCCCTTGGCCGATCTGCTGCGGCAGTCGGTCTACAGCCGCCTCGCGGGCTACGAGGATCTCAACGATGCCGTGCGAGTATCCGCCGATCCGACCTTTCGCTTGATCGGCTCGAAGAAAAATTGGGATCGGGGCGGGGCGCTCACCTCGCGTCTGCAAAGCTTTGAGACTGAGCTGCTGGCCAGCGACAAGAACCTGCTGGGGTTGATGGCGGTGAACCGCAAACTGGTCGCGCAAGCCGAAGCCCCCAACGCTTCAGACCGCGTCGTGCTCGACATGGACTCGACCGAGAGCCCCGTTCACGGCCAACAGGAAGGCAGCGCTTACAACGGCCATTTCGAGTCGGTCTGCTACCACCCGCTGCTGCTGTTCAACCAGCACGGCGATTGCTTGGCGGCGAAGCTGCGGCCGGGCAACGTGCACAGCGCCGAGGATTGGAACGAGTTGCTGTTGCCCGAGATCGAGCGCCAACAGGCCGAGGGCAAACGAGTGACGTTCCGCGCCGACGCTGCCTTCGCCAAGCCGGAGATCTACGAGGCAATGGAAGAGCGCGGCGTGGACTACGCCATCCGCATTCCAGCCAACAAGACCCTGGAGTTGGAGGTCGAGGACATTCTGTTTCGTCCGCCGGGAAGGCCGAGCCACAAGCCCCTGGTGCGCTACAAGAGCTTCCGCTATCAGGCGGAGAGTTGGTCGAAGCCTCGGCGGGTCGTGGCCAGGGTCGAGCATCATCAAGGCGAGCTATTCCCGCGCGTCGGATTTATCGTCACGAACATGGTTTTGCCGAGTCGTTCGGTGGTGCGCTTCTACAACAAACGCGGCACCGCCGAGCAATGGATCAAAGAAGGCAAACAGGCTATACACTGGACGCGGCTTTCGTGCCATCGCTTTCGGGCCAACGAAGTGCGCTTGCAGCTGAGTGTGCTGGCCTACAACCTGGGCAACCTTTGGCGGCGGCTGGGGCTGCCGCGACGGATCAAGAGTTGGTCGCTGACGAGCCTACAACATCGCTTGATGAAGACCGGCGGTCGGCTGGTCAAGCACGCCCGCTACTACTGGTTGCTCTTAGCCGAAGGGCATCTGAACCGGCGCTTATTCGGCGAGATGCTGAGCAGGATCTGGGCGCTGCCTGTGCCTGGCGGGTAGCGTTTCACAGCGAGGATCAACAGCTTTGGCTCCAAAACAGGTTTCCCGGGGAGTGTTGTCGGTCGGAACGCCGTTCCGTCCGCTCAATCACTGCCCGAGAGCGGACGGACGGGCCTTGGGGCCTGGCGCCGGAGCTGATGTGCAGGGTTCAGCGCGAAAAGACGGGCATTCGGGGCAGCGCAGGTGTATACTGTGGCCGTGCCAGGGCCAAAATGGAAATCCTGGTTGGAATCTTCGGAGTGCGGCTGTATCGTTCTGCGGCGCCACTGGGATTGGAGCACACCGTCGCGTACAGTCCGAATTTCATTGACAGCGACGGCAATGCCTTTCTCTTCAGTACGAATCTGCGGGTGGAATTGCCCGCACCCATATTCCGGCCTTACGCGACAGCCGGTGGGGGTCTCGTTCGTGCGGGAGGCAGCGGGTCTTCCAGCTTCGGGACGAAGTTCAGTTTTAACTATGGGGGCGGGTTGAATCTGGAGGTGATGGCGCCTGTCGGCCTTCGCTTCGATGTGCGCATGTACTCTATACGCGGTGTCGAGGATCATACTCTGAATGTTCTCGAGTCCAGCATCGGCATCTTTGTTGGGTTCTAGTCATGTACCGCTATCTGAACGATCAGACCGTGATGGGAATTTCGACAACCGGCCGCAGCGGTTCAATCAGGGGCGCGAATTTGCGGACGATGGTGTCGTAGAGATCGGAAATCTTCTTCGCCTGTACGCTAACCACAAGCGCATAGGCAAGCTACTTGTCGGGTGCGAAGTTGCGACCTTCGAGGCGCGCATTATAGTGGACCTTGTTGCATGGATCATCCCGAAGAATGTCTTTGTCAACGCCAAGTAGAAATGTCCTATTCGTTGCCGAGTAGAAATGTCCTGTTTTGGCCGGCTGGCTGGAGCGCCGTGGCGAGGCCCCCGCCGGTTGGGCATGACGCTGCGAGTGAGTGCGGCTGACCCATTCGGCCAGCTCACCGGTGCGTCCGTGTTTGTGGGCGGGATTGCTTTGGTGAAGTCTCGGAGCTGAGGCCTTGGGCTGGGCCAACGCGACGATCACCGGGCGCCGTTTGCCCGGCGCTCCGAATCGAATTTTGTGGTTAGCCGCGCCCGGCTAACTCAGCGTATCGGCGGGTGTATCTCCCCGGTGGGCACCGGAAGCTCGCGCCTGCTCACCCTTCCAGGGTGACTCTGTCAATAGGACATTTCTACTCGGCAACGAATAGGACATTTTCACTTGGCAGCGACAGTCATGAACGCAGGCGGCCTTCACAAGCTGCCCTTCGGCAACTTGCCGCGCCTGCTGTTGGCCTGGGTCTCGACCGAAGTGGTGCGCACTCAGTCGCGCGAGCTCGTACTAGGGAAGTCGCTTTCCGAGTTCATGCGGACCCTCGGTATGCAAGATGACAGCGGAAGTCCTCGCGGCGATCGGACGCGGCTCCGCAACCAAATGAAGCGGCTCTTTGGTTGCAGCGTCTCGCTGATTTACGAGGATGAGCGGGTCACGGCCCGCGCATCGTCGCTTGTAGCCGACCGCGCCGAGTTCTGGTGGAACGAGCGCAAGCCCGATGAGCCGGTGCTTTTTAATAGCAAGATTCGCCTGGGCGAAGACTTATTTAACGAGATTATCAACCATCCAGTACCGCTCGACATGAACACCCTCACGGCGCTCAAACGCTCCGCCTTGGGCCTCGATCTGTACCTCTGGCTTGCCTGGCGGCAGGTCTACCGGCAGTTCGGAGCGCACCCGGACAACGCCAGCGACAAGCGCACCGTCCTAAACTTCCGAAGCAAGGTGCTGCGCGAGTTGAAGAAGATCAAGATGGCCTGGCCGGACCTGAACTACACCACGGCTCCGGGTGTCTTGATACTCTTGCCCTCGACACCGGCGATCGCGCCGCTCAATCAAGGCCAGTTAACAAGCTAATCTCCCCTTTCCTGACCTCTCAGCGGCCCGTCAGCGGCCTTTGCGCTCCGGGTTGGACTCTCGGTATCCCCCGCGCCTCCTTGAATCGTCAGAAGAGGGTATCAGGCAGATTGGTGCGATTTTGCACGCTAAGACCGTGAGCGCGAACCGTCGTAAAACCGGTCGGTTCCGCGACAGGTAACGGGGAAGGCTCTCCAATCCGCGCTAGTGCTGGTGCAACTTGCCGTCAGCTTGTACAACATCGGCATGCCTTGCAAAGATAGACTGGCCCAATGACCGGGAAATAATGCCAATAAGCTCTAGGAGCCTGTCCGAGTATTGGTCATTTTCTTCTTTGAGAAAAAACACAAGTGGGCGATAATGGTTTATGGGAAAAACTTACCGCCCCTACCTTCCCGAGCAAGAACTGCTGCTGCCTCCTAGTTTGCGCGATTGGCTGCCGGAAAGCCACCTCGTCTACTTCGTCAGCGACGTGGTCGATCAACTGGATTTGTCGGCGATCGAGAAGGTCTATGAAAAGGAGTGGCGCGGCCAGCCGCCTTACCATCCGCGGCTGATGGTGAAGCTGCTGCTCTACGGCTACTGCCTGGGGGTGCGTTCCTCGCGCAAGATCGCCGAGCGTCTGGTCGAGGACGTGCCTTTTCGGGTGTTGGCGGCCGGCAATCAGCCCGACTTCCGCACGATTTCCGACTTTCGCAAGATCCACCTGGAAGCGCTGCACCAGCTGTTCGAGCAGGTGTTGCGGCTGGCGCTGGAAGCCGGGGCGATGAAGCTGGGTCGGGTGGCGCTGGACGGCACGAAGATGAAAGCCAACGCCTCCAAGTACAAGGCCATGAGTTGGGGGCGGATGAAGCAAACCGAGCAGCAGATTGCCGCCGAGGTCCAACAGATGCTGACCGAAGCGGAGAGGGCCGATGCCGCCGAGGACGCCCGCTACGGGCCTGAGCAGACGGGCCAGGAGCTGCCCGAGGAGTTGCAGCGCCGCCAGACGCGGCTGGAAAAGATTCGGCAAGCCCAGAGAGCCCTAAAACAAAGGGCGCGCGACAAAGCGGCCGCCCAAGACCACTCAGCCGACGACGTCCGCAAAGCGAAGCCGCGCGACAAGGATCAGTACAACTTCAGCGATCCGGAATCGCGCATCATGAAAGGCGGCGACGGGTTCTTGCAGGCCTACAACGCGCAGGCGGCGGTGGAGGGGGTCTGTCAGTTGATCGTGGGGCAGACGGTGACGCAGGCGGCGAACGACAAACAACAACTGCAGCCGCTGCTCGAAGCGGTCGAGCAGCAGGCGGGGCAGCGGCCACAACAAGTGTTGGCCGACAGCGGCTATTGTTCGGAGCAGAATCCGCAATCTTTGGAATCGGCCGCCGCGCCGGAGAACAAGATTGAGGCTTACATCGCCACGAAGAAAGACAAGCACGGGGAGCGGCCACCGCCAGCGAAGCGCGGACCCTTGCGGCGGGGAGCAACGCGGCTGGAGCGGATGAAACGCAAATTGCAGACGCGGGCTGGAGCGAAGGTTTACGCCCAACGCAAGGGGATCGTCGAGCCGGTGTTTGGTCAGATCAAACAGGGGCGCGGGATGCGAGGGTTTCTCTTGCGCGGGTTGGAGAAGGTGCGCGGCGAATGGGCGTTGATTTGCCTGACGCACAACATATTGAAGATGCACACCCTCTGCCATGGATAGCAAGAAGGAAATGCGGTTCGAAGAGTTCGCGGAGGCTTCTGCGGGGCGCGAGAAACTGCTGCCAGGCGGTGTTTGTCCATCCCGCCCGACTTCGACCGCCCGAGCCCTGCCTTTGCCGAACGAGTAAATCTCCCGCCGGAAATTCAACCCAGCACCAAAACCGTGCCAAGCTGATACTCGGACGAACTCCTAGCAGCCCCCTTCTGGGCAACTCAGTTTTTATGTTCGGACCCGCGGCCCAGCCCACCCCCCGCCGCGAAAACACGTCTAACGCCGCTGCCACATAGACGAAGCGGCTTGCCAATCGCACGTTGCCGATCACGGAGGTCCGCAGTGGATTCGGACCCTGGGATCTGAAATAGTGCTTCGGGTTTCCATAACGCCGCGCCGCGAGCTTCGAATCGGTCGTTCGCGGTGGAGTGGACCGCTGCGGCGAGGCCAAGAAATTGGGTTCGTTTGATTTTTCGGTTTGGCGGGGCGCGCTGCTCGGCCGGTGGTGCGCCGCGCCGATCTTTGGCGGTGGCGGCTCGGTTTCTCGGGCTTCGCTGCTCGGGAGGCGGGTGTTTGGCTGACTAGGCGAGGCTCCGCGCGCTAAACTGTCGAATTACGCAGGATAGAATCGAGTCCTCAGGGAGCAGGCTTATGTATCCAGCGCTTCGGCACGTCTATCGTACGTTGCATCGCGCATTGCAGCATCGTCGATCGCAGCATCGCGCATCGCAGTACCGCTCATCGCAGCATCGTCCATTGCAGCATCGTTTGTCGCATCGTTTCGCAACAGGGATGGTGTGTTTCGCCCTGTTGCTTACGCCCGCCTGCGGGGGCGGCACAGAACAGTCCGAGCAGTCCGGGGAGGCCGAGCAAGGCGAGGCGGCTGCTAGCGAGGCGCTGAAGGCGGCTTTGACTTTTCATGCATCGTTTGAGGACGGGCCGAACGCGGCGTTTGCGTTGGGTGACCGGCAAATTTATACGGCTCCATCTTACAAAGAGCAAGAGCTGGCGACTCCAGGGATCGGGAGTCTGGATATCGAGATTGCTGAAGATGCGGGGCGGTTCGGCTACGGACTCAAGTTCAAGAAGAAGAATACCCAGGCCGTTTTCTACCGGGGCGAAAAGAACATTCCGTTCACCGAAAACGACTGGAGCGGATCGGTGTCGTACTGGCTTAGCCTGAGCCCGGACGAAGATCTCGAACCCGGTTTCTGCGATCCGGTCCAGATTACCGACTCGGCGTACAACGACAGCGCGGTCTGGTGCGACTTCACCAAGGACGATAAGCCGCGGCACTTCCGTCTCGGCGTGTTCGGCGATCTCAAGGCCTGGAATCCGGAAAACAATCCGGCCGGGGAGGACCCGCGTTTTCTGAATCGTCTGGTGGTGGTGAACCCCACGCCGTTCGAGCGCGGCAAGTGGACGCATGTCGTGGCCACGTATTCGGCGCTCGGAACCGCGGCCGGGACAGCCAAACTCTATCTGAACGGCGAGCTGCAAGGGACGAGCGAGAACATCAGCGAGGCCTTCACCTGGGATATGGAAAAAGCGGCGTTTCGCATCGGCGTGGGCTACGTGGGGCGCTTTGACGAAGCCGCGCTGTTCAGCAGGGCGCTGACGGCTGAGGAAGTGAAGGCCCTCTATGAGCTGGAAGACGGCGTTGCGTCGCTGCATCCATAGAGCAGGGTTCCATAGAGAACGTTTTCATTCGGAAGATGGATGAGAGGCGGGGATCTTCGCAGGCCGAGACGCCGGCGGAGCCCGGGAACACCAGAGAAGCCCGGCAATCCAGGGAAGCAGGGAAGGGGGTGCCGTGATGGCACAGCAGGAACAGCGTTTCAAACATAAGATCATCTGCGACTGCGGCGCGGAGCTTGAGATTGTGGCCGTCACCCGGTACGAAGAAGGCCAGATGGGAATGACCAAGCAGTCGATCGAGGGAAAGGAGTTCTGGCAGCATATGCTGCATTGCCTAGGGGAGTGACGGTCCAAGCGGTCTCGGGCACAGGGTTCTCGGGCACAGCGGTCTCGCCGGGTCTTGCTTGCTGCCCCTCGCCTGGCCCGCGGCCTTCTTTCAACATGAATCGCTCGCCTATGACGACCATTCGCGTCGCGCTGCTGGTTGCCGCGCTTGTGGGGCTTGCGGCCATGACGCCGGGCTGCGGGGCTGTTTTTTCGGGAAATTCTTCGGGGGAGGCCCGATCTCCTCATCTGATTACGCTCGCCGGCGCCGGACCGCAGGGCCGCTACTTCAAGGAAGTGGCGGTCATGGCCAAGACGCTGACCCTCAAGATGCCCGACGTGATCGCCAACGGCGTGATCGGCAAGGGCATGTCGGTAGGTAATATCAAGCGCGTCGCCGCCGGCCGTATCGATGCCGGACGCTGCTTCCGGTTCGATTTCGAAAACGCCATCCACCGCCGCGTCCACTTTGCGGGGCAGGGGCCGGTGGCGGTTGACTACGACAATGTGCGGGTATGGATGAAGCTGGGCACGCATCTGTTTCGCGTCGTCGCCTCCAGCGACATCAAGACCTACGCCGACCTCAAGGGCCGCAAGGTGGTCGTTGGAGGCAGGGGGACCGGCGAAGAGGTGCTGGCGGAGACGATTCTCGGCTACTTCGGCGTGAATCGCGACAACACCAGGTTTCTCTACATTGAGCGGACCGACGGCCAGCAGGCTCTCGCGAATCATCAGGTGGACGCGGTGGCGTTTGCCTACTCGCGCAACAATCGCGGGCATCTCTCGCCCGTATTCGCGGCCCGAGAGCTGGGCGCGGACGTTGATTTCGTCGAGCCCGAGGCCGAGGGCACCGCGAATCTGCTGGCGGCCGAGTCGGCGTTTATTCTCGACAAGGGCGGCGAGCCGGTCTTCGGGCGTCCGGATCTGCGCGGGATCGGCTTTCATACGTGTCTGGTGATCCGGGCCGATCTGCCCGAGGATCTGGTCTACCGCATGACCAAGACTTTGTTTGAAAACTGGGAAGAGATGGAAGAGACCCTGCCGTGGTGGAAGGACCCAGGCGAGGCGGATCTCGGCTCGGTTGCGCAAATGAAGCCCTTGCCCTATCATCCAGGCGCGGAGCGATATTACCGGGAGCGGCGGGTGTGGGACAAATGGTGACTCCATCGCCGTTAAGCGGGTTGCCGCCGATCGTGTTCTTCCCCTCTCACACCAGCCGCGCATGAAGTCAACCGCCACCGCCACCACGCCAAGACTGCTTGGGCGCGTCCATCGCTTCGCGGTGGTCGCGTTTGTTTGCCTGGCCAGCGGATTCGCGCTCTATACCGGGGCCACGGGTCCTTTTCAGGCCGCGGTGCAGCGGGGTATTTTTCTTCTGCTGACGCTGCCGCTCGTTTTCTTGATGATCCCCTCGGGGCTGACCCGGCGCGGGGCGAGCGAGCAAGTCCAGGGTCTTGCGCTCAGCGGTCTCTCCCTGCTCGTGCTGGGCTGGACCCTGGCGGACTACGAGCGGCTCTATTCCGAACCGTTCATTGAGACGCCGGACGTGTGGCTGGGCGTGCTGGGTCTGGCGCTGGTGCTCGAAGCGGTGAGGCGCACGGCGGGAGCGGCGGTGTCGTTGCTGCTGCTGGGCTTTCTCGGATACGCGGTCGCCGGTCCCTGGATTCCGGGCGATGCCCTGCGCCACGCCGGGCTGAGCCTGGCCGATACGGTCAGCATCGTTTTCTACGGAACCTTCGGAGTTTTTGGGACGCCGCTGGGCGTCTGCGCGACCTTTATCGTCGTGATTATCATGCTGGGGGCGTTTCTGACCTCAACCGGCGGGGCCGAGATGTTCATGAATATCGGCAAGGCAGTCGCCGGAGGTTTCGTGGGCGGCCCGGCCAAGGTGGCCGTGGTGAGTTCCTCGCTGATGGGCATGGTGACCGGCGCGACGGTGGCGAATGTGGCCACGACCGGGGCGGTGACGATCCCGATGATGATCCGCTCGGGCTACGAGCCGCGCTTCGCCGCGGCGGTCGAGGCGCTGGCTTCCTCCGGCGGACAGCTGATGCCGCCAATCATGGGCGCGGCGGCGTTCGTGATGATCGACTACCTCAATATTTCCTATGCCGAGTTGATGTTTCACGCCATCGTGCCGGCGTTGCTGTTTTTCTTCTCCATCCTGACGATCGTGCATTTCCGGTCGGTCAAGGACGGCGTGCGGCCGGTAAGCGGCGAAGCGTCGCCCTCTTTTATCGGGGAACTCGCCAAGCGCGGCAACATGCTGATTCCGATCGGCGTGCTTGTGGCCCTGCTAATGCTGCAATTCAGCGTAATGTATGCCGCGCTCTTGTCGGTTTTCAGCGCCATTGTGGTCTCGTTTCTGCGTCCGGCAACGCGGCTCGGGGCGCGCGGGTTCTACGAGACTTTCGAGGCGGCCATGCGCGGCATGCTGGCATTGACACCGATTTGCGCCGGGGCGGGCATCATCATCGGCGTCATGACCGCGACGGGGCTGAATCTGAAAATCACCTATCTGATTGAAGACATCGCGCGCGGCAATCTCTTCGCGACGCTGGTGCTCACGATGGTGGCATGCATCATTCTGGGAATGGGACTGCCGACCGTGGCGGCCTATGTCGTGCTGGCTTCTCTGATTCCGTCGACTCTCACGGCCTTGGGGGTGTCCGCCATTGCCGCGCATTTATTTCTGTTCTATTTCGCGATTTTTTCGGCCATCACGCCTCCGGTGTGTACGGGGGCGTACGTCGCGGCGGGCATCGCGAATACGGATCCGGTGCGAACGGGATTCACGGCCATGCGGCTGGGCCTGGTCAGTTTTCTGTTGCCGTTTGCGTTCGTCTACGAACCGGCGCTGCTGCTGATCGGTTCGTGGGGGAACATCCTGCTGCACACGGGGTCGTGCGCTCTGGGACTCTATTTTTGGGCGATCGCTCTGGAAGGCTGCTTTCGAAGCGAGATTCCGATGCCTGTGCGGGCAGCACTCTTTATCGCCGGAGTGATGCTGATTTGGCCGAGCCTGGCGATCTCGGCGGCCGGCGCCGCGCTGGGAGGGCTGACGATTTTCTTGGTCACCCGGGCAACTAGAGTGTCTGTAGGAAATAGTTAAACTCCCGCTCGCGGCCGATCGTCGTCGCGGGGCCATGGCCGGGCGTGACCTGGGTGTCGTCGTCGAGCGTGAGAAGTTTATCGCGGATCGAAACGAGTATCTGATGGCCATCGCCGCCGGGAAGGTCCGTGCGCCCGATGCTGTCGCGGAACAGGGTATCGCCGGCAAGCAATTTCTTCTCGCTGGGAAGGTGCAAGCTGATGCTGCCTTGCGTGTGCCCTGGCGTATGCAAGACGATCAGCTTGGACGCGGCCAGTTCGATCGTGGCGGCGTCCTGAAGGGTGATGTCGATTTCGGTCTCCTCGGGCTCTTCCATTCCAAGAAGCTGCGCTTGCATGGCGAGCTGGGCGCGCAGCGCCAAGTCATTCTCGTTCATATAAACGGGAGCCTGGGTCTGCCTGCGCAAGCGGGCCGCCGCGCCGATGTGGTCGATGTGCGCATGCGTGATGACAATCCCCGAGACGCGCAGGTGATGACGGTCGAGAACCTCCTGAATCTTGCCGAGTTCATCGCCTGGATCGACCACGAGCGCCGTTCTGGTTTCTTCATCTCCGAGTATCGAGCAGTTGCATTGCAACGGGCCTACGGGGATGACTTCGTGAATCATTGCGGGTATAATAGCAAGTTCCTTTTGGGTGTTTTTTGGGCCGGAGGCTTCGCCTCCCATTGCGTCAAGAATTGGGCCGAAAAGGGCGGGAGGGCAATGTGATTGACGTACTGTTCCGGTGGCTGCATGTGGGCGCCGCCGCGATTGTGGTGGGCGGGTTCGTCTATGACCGCTTCGTTCTGGCGCCCGCCATGGAAGCGCTCACCGAAGCCGACCGGGTCAAGCTGCGGGCCCAGCTCGTTGAGCGGCTCCGCCCCATTGCGCTCACCTCGATCGTCGTGATCATTTTGTCGGGCAGTTACAATTTCTACCTCGCGGTCTCGGCGGGCGTGGACACGGTCTACCATATGGCGTTCGGCATCAAGTTTCTGCTGGCGCTGCATGTTTTTGGGATGCTGTTCGTGACCACAATACCGCCCAGCGGCGACGCGCGGAAGGATGCCAAGCGGACACGCATGGTGACCGGAGGCGCGATCTCGGGGCTGATCATCCTGCTGCTCGGCGCCTACTTGAAAAGCCTGCGTCTGTGAGCACCCCGGGCTATGAAGCTCTATGGAATTCGGCCGCCTGGCTGGATCTGGAGCCGCGGGGAAGAATCGAAGTTCGGGGCGAGGACCGCCTGCGTTTCTTGCATGCCATGGCCAGCAATGCGGTCGAATCGCTGGAGCCGGGACAGGGGACTCGGGCCTTCTTTCTGGACCTGCACGGGCACATTCTCGCCGATTGCCGCATCCACGTGGCCGAGGATCATCTCCTCGTCGATACCGAACCCGAGACCTGCACGCCGCTGATCGAGCATCTCGAAAAGTTCATCATCATGGATGACGTGACGCTTGCGGACCGCAGCCAGGCCCTCGCCTGTCTGGCGATCGAAGGGCCCAAGGCCGAAGCATTCGCCGCCCGCATCGCTGATGACCTGCCGGAGCAGCCCGGAAGCCACCTATGGAGCGAAGGCGTCTGGATCGTCCGCGGCTCGGCGACCGGTCAGCCGGGGTTCCGCTTCCTCTTCGAGGCGGCCCGCAAGACGGAGCGGGCCAAAAGGCTCGCCGCTCTCGGCTTGCCCGAGGCATCGGCGGATGACCAACTGGCTGTGCGTGTTGAAAACCAGGTGGCCCGCCACGGGGCCGATTTTTTTCACTCGACGCTTCCGCAAGAATCCCAACGGCTCGATGCGGTGTCGTTCACCAAGGGCTGCTATCTGGGCCAGGAAATCGTAGAGCGGGTGCGTTCGCGGGGACAGGTGCGGCGGCTGCTCGTGGGCGTCGAAATCGAGACGGCCGATCCGCCGGAAACCGGCGCGGATGTGGTGTCCGGGGGGAAGAAGGCCGGCGAACTTACGAGCCCGGTCTTTTCGCCGCGACTGGGTAAGACGCTGGGGTTCGCTCTGCTGAAGCGCGAAGCCGCAGAGGCGGGAACCGGGCTGGAGGTGGCGGGCTGGGCCGCGAGAGTGCGCGAGTGGACCCCGCCTGTGCCGAGTAAGCGAACAAACTCGTGAAGGCGTTGTAATTCGGCTTACGTCAAGCTTGTCCGGTCGTGCTTGGTTCTTGCGTTGCCATCTCCCTAATTAGGCGAAAGTTTACTTCAATATCGGCTCGTACTTTCACTGGTTTGCCGTCTTTTTGTCCGGGAGGAATCAGCATGTGGTGCACGAACTGAATCGTCCGCGGGCAGCTTCTCTCGGGCGAAGCCTCGGTTTCAAAAAGCCGCCGAACCGGCGCCGGCATCTCCGAGCGGCCGCGCCAGCGGCCCTCCTCGTCCCGAACACGATAGTCAATCACGCGATGCGGGTTATTGAAAAGCAGACTTTGAACGACATTGCAGACCTGCGACTTCCAGTTGGCAAACGGCATGGCATGTCCATTCTCTCCAGGCCCAGCCGGGAACTGTTTTTGCGCAGGTGTTTCCGCGAGGGGAGCGCCGGTATTCGAATCGCCTGTCTTCCTGTCTTGGACTGCGATGGCTGCCATGACAAGATCACTGCGCACTGCTTGATTGCGGATAGCTGGCGCGAATCGCGATAACACTGCGTGACGGCTGCTTGCACCCGCTCAGCAGGTTGCCGGCGGTGAAACAGGCCATGCATCAAGGCTCCGACACTGCTACCATCGGATAGCTCAACGGAAGCCTTGTTACCGCCATCCATCCTGCCGCGGTACAATTCCTTCAGGCTCGGTCGGGGCTATGATCGGTCAAACCATCTCGCACTACAAGATCACCGAGAAACTAGGCCAGGGCGGGATGGGGGTAGTTTACAAGGCCGAGGACACTCAACTCGACGGCGAAACCCCTGTCGAAAGTAGGAGGAGAGATGTCAGAAACACGCCGGAAGGAGCTCTTGATTGTCATCTCGATCATCCTCATCATCGCCGCTATTGCGATCCCGAAACTGCCCCAGGGTCGCTGGGAGACTTTCGTTGCCGCTGGCGGTGAAGCGTACCAACAAGGCAAGTACGCCGAGGCGGAGAGATCTTGGTTCGCTGCCCTGAAGGAAGCAGAAACCTTTGGACTAGAAGACTCCCGCCTCGCCACCAGCCTCAACAACCTGGCGTTGCTCTACAAAGCCCAAGGCAAGTACGCCGAAGCTGAGCCACTCTACAAGCGTGTTATCGCGATTGATGAGAAGGCCTTGAGCCCCGAACACTCCGACGTGGCCGCGAGCCTCGGCAACCTGGCCGAGCTCTACAACGCCCAAGGCAAATACGCCCAAGCCGAGCCGCTCTTTAAGCGCTCGCTGGCCATCAGGCAGAAAGCTCTCGGCCCCCAGCACCCCGACGTGGCCAAGGGTCTCAATAACCTGGCGGGGCTCTACCACGACCAAGGCAAATACGCCGAA
Source organism: Bryobacterales bacterium (assembly GCA_965238045.1). Taxonomy (GTDB): domain Bacteria; phylum Acidobacteriota; class Terriglobia; order Bryobacterales; family UBA6623; genus CBDEGU01. Next base: position 1,383,957 of record CBDEGU010000012.1, read on the forward strand.
GCTGAGCCACTCTACAAGCGCGCGCTGGCAATCTCGGAGCAAGCTCTCGGTCCCCAGCACCCCGACGTGGCCACCACCGTCAACAACCTGGCGTTGCTCTACTACGTCCAAGGCAAATACGCCGAAGCTGAGCCACTCTACAAGCGTGTTATCGCGATTGATGAGAAGGCCTTGAGCCCCGAGCACCCCGGCGTGGCCAAGGGTCTCGGCAACCTGGCTGTGCTCTACCGCACACAAGGCAAGTACGCCGAAGCCGAGCCACTCTACAAGCGCGCGCTGGCGATCTCGGAGAAAGCTCTTGGCCCCCAGCACCCCGACGTGGCCAAGGGTCTCAACAACCTGGCGTTGCTCTACCACGACCAAGGCAAATACGCCGAAGCTGAGCCACTCTACAAGCACGCGCTGGCGATAGTGGAAAAAGCCCTGGGACCCGAGCACCCCGACGTGGCCAATAGCCTCAACAACCTGGCGTCGCTCTACCGCACACAAGGCAAGTACGCCGAAGCCGAGCCGCTCTACCAGCGCGCCCTTGCTATTGATGAGGAGGTCTTGGGACCAGATCATCCGGGTCTGGCCACCAGCCTTAACAACCTCGCCGAACTCTACTCCTCACAAGGTAATTACGCCGAGGCCGAGCCACTCTACAAGCGCGCGCTGGCGATCTTGGAAAAAGCTCTTGGCCCCCAGCACCCCGACGTGGCCACGAGCCTCAACAACCTGGCGTCGCTCTACAACGCCCAAGGCAAGTACGCCGAAGCCGAGCCCCTCCACAAGCGCGCGCTGGCCATCAGGGAGAAAGCTCTCGGCCCCGAGCACCCCGGCGTGGCCAATAGCCTCAACAGCCTGGCCGGGCTCTACGGCAACCAAGGCAAATACGCCCAAGCCGAGCTGCTCTTTGAGCGCTCGCTCGCAATAGTGGAGAAAGCCCTGGGACCCGAGCACCCCAACGTGGCCCTGATCCTGGAGAACTACGCCGTATTGCTACTGGAGATGGACCGGGAGGCCGAGGCGACAAAGATCGAGGCCCGCGCCAACGCGATCCGGCTCAAAGCGGGGCCGTAAGGCGCGTGACTTAGGAGCGTTCGCATGGCTTTACAGCGGCGTAGTTGCACTTTGTGTAAGGCATCGCTAGCTCGGGAGATTCTGGCCAGTAGAGGATCGTGAGAGTGTTCCCAACGCCAATTTCTTCCGCTGTTATGGGGTATTCTAATGCTAGTCTCAAGCCAGATCCATAGGCGACGATCCACTCTACATCAATGTCATCCGGCCCAGTTGCCTCAGTATTCATCATCACCGGCGTCGTTCCAGCTACAACGACCCCTCGAGTTGCCAAGCCCCTCGTGACTAACAATTTGGAAAGCCGCCGATCGCGCTCGGCTGAGCAATTTGGAAAGCCGCCGATCGCGCTCGGCTGAGAACAATATCCCAAGGGCAAGGAACCACAAACACCCGGCAAAAACCAACCATCCCAGTTCCCAGCTCGCCGCGAAGATCGCTGCAAAGATGATCCCAGGGAGGAGATAAACTACGGATGGCAGTGGGATGTATCCTTTCTTCAGAACAACCTCGCGTGGAATTGGGCATTCGAGCTCAGGCTCCAGATTCCACTCGGCGATCTGATCTGGCAGACTAAGCGTTCGTTGGAGGCAGATCGGACAGACCAGTTCATCGGACTCACCATGCAGAAACTGGGGGTTACCGGGGCCCGCAAGAACTACCCAGTCCCACAAAAGGACGAGAGGCTCGGTCGACCCACAATCTGGACACTTCACAGGATCACTCTCGTTTCACCGCCATCATGGAGGGATTCCGACAGCGTGCTAAGGGCTAACTCACGTGTTACATTCTTCCCAGTTTTCTTCTATCGGAATTCCCATCTCATCGGCGACTCTTCGAATAGTTGCGTCGTCCTCGCTGTCTAACTCTACCGGCTCATCAGTATCGACGTCTTTCCCGACGAATAGTGCTATGTCGGGCGCTTCGGAGTCCCGAAGAGTGAGACGAACCCTCGGGCTGTAGAAACACAGTTCAGCCCCAGCGTCCACGTCCGATTTCCAGTCCACAAGCACACTGGAAAATTGGGAGTATGGGGCTTCAAACAGTCGGTTGGTCTCCGTCGGCGCATGGAGGTTCAAGGGATTTTGGGAAACCTGACCGGCTTCGGCGTTGAGCTGGGAGGTGAACTGGTGGCTGCGCCAGGGGAGATGGCGTTTCCACCATGGGGTTTCGTGGTTGTCCATAGGTTGCCCGTCAACGCGTACCCAACCATCACCGATTACGACCTTTCCCCCCAGCGCGAGCACACGGAAACGGAAAAAGCCTATGATGCCGAAAATGGCTAAGGCTATTCCAATGAAACGAAAGATGATGGGTATTCACTTGACTCAGGTATTTTGAAATGGCCCCTACATGTTGTGGTTGTCCGTAGCGCGTGTTGCGGTGCCTCCGACCAGCGACTTGTAGGGCGCCGGTTGGACGGCGACGGCCTGCTGAACCAGGCGGTAGAAGAGCTTGCCTCGGCTTCTGGACTTGCGGCGGTTGAAGCGGAAGGTGAATTCGTCGAGGTAGTAGTCGAGATGCTCGTGGCTGACGGCTCCTTGATGCGTACCCAGTATCCAACGCTTCAGTAACGACACCACGCGATGCACGCGGGGGAGCAGTTGAGAGGCTCGTGCCGGTTGCCCGTCCAGGTAGCTCACCTCGTGGCGATAGCCGTCGCTTTCGAGTGGCTCGTATCCCAGCCAGCCGTCCGTGTGGACCACGCTGCCGGGTTCGACCGACTCGCCGACGAAGGCCATCAAGCTGTCCCCAGAGGCGTTCGGAATCGTGCGCATCCGAACTCGTCCGATGCCGGCGCCATCTTCCTCGGCCGCTACTACAATCAGCGCTTTCGCGTCGGTTTGGCGGCCCCGCACGCCCTCCTCCAGGGCTCCTAAGTAAGTCTCGTCAACCTCAACGCGCCCGCTGAGGCGATCACGTCCGGGCCGCACCATAGCGCGCCGAAGCTTGTGCAACCAAGTCCAGGCCGTCTTGTAGCTGCCCAGGCCCAACACCCGCTGCAATCCCAATGCACTCGCCCCGTTCTTCTGGCTGGTGAGCCACCACATTGCTCGAAACCAACTCTGGAGCGGCTTGCGGGTGTCTTGAAAGATTGTGCCTGCTGTCGCCGAAGCTTGATGCCCGCAGCTTGCACACTGCAGCAGCACCGTGCGCACCGCCCAGGTTTTGTCATGCCCGCATCGCGGACAACGAAAACCCTCCGGCCAGCGGAGTTGACACAGATACTCCCGACAGGCCTGCTCGCTAGCGAAACGCGCCTCGAACTCGGCCAAATTCCGGGGATAATCTTCCATCGCCCAAGATCCTACATCTTGGGGTCACCTGAGTCAAGTAAATACCCATCCGAAAGATATATGCGCCGGCAGCTTTATCTAGAGGGAAATCATGTAGAAAACTGACTAAGGTCGAGAACAGGCCGATTACCAATAAGATCCACCTGGAACTCCACCACTGAGGGAATTCAGCTTCACCTTCGAATGTGAGGGGAAACTTGTTGGGGAGCGTGTTGGGGAGCGGTTCCGCCATGGCAGGCATTGCCGTTGTGTTGAGGAAGACTCGCTCGAGTAGGTCTTCTCATGACAAGTATACATCTCGGGCACAACCAGTTGAGATCGGTGCTCAGAACACACGAGGTCCGCTCGTCTTCGGAGAAGCGGATTGCCCAGACATCGGCGACGCCGGCCGGGTCCGCGGGCCTGAAAGCGCAAAAGCGGGAGGCAAAGCTCCACCTCAGGTGGGCTGCACAAGGGCAAGACTAGCCTTCAGCAGATTACTGTCGCGAAATCGCGTGCGCACCAACAATCCGCCGTCCTCAGTTTTTAACTTGCTCCAACAAAGGAACTTAGCCAGATCGCAGTTTCACCTGGCTCTACGGCCGCCAACTCGGATAAGTGGTTCCTCGACCATCCAGACGTGATTCCTCCCGGGTGATGGCCCACTCGGAAGCAACGCACTTGGACGCGTTCGCCCAACCTATGGAGGCCCCTATAGTCCGTTCGGAGGAGCAGGCATCACATAGCGGTGGATACGGAAACGAGGGACAGCAGACTCATTTTATTGCTGAGATGAGCGGCCGTGAACCGTGGGACGTGAGTCGTGGCTTCAGTCAAAACACGAAACACGAAGCCCGCCCCTGAAGCGAAGATTTGCCGGCCGGTCGCGGACTGCCGCAACCAGACTACTCTTGCTCTTCCTCGCCTTCGTCTTCGCCCTCTTCGGCCGGTTTTAGCAACTCCTCAATGTTCGAACGCAGACTTTCCGCGTCGCTCTTTTCGATTTCGTAGGTCGAGGGCTGGCCCGGAATCGCGGCATAGACCTTCTCGCCGCTGAGGGAGGTAATGATGGCTTTTTCCGTTCCTTTGTCATCGGCTTGCACAACTTCCGCTTCGAGCGCCGGCTGGTTCAGGCCGTAATTCTCTTGGTCGGCCTCTTCGTCCGAGGTGAACTCCTTGGCCCTCAGCCCGCGCAGATCGTCGAGCAGACTCTGGACCTTCGCCGATTCCAGCTCGCGATCCTCATGCGAGGTGAGAATCCATTTGTCGTCCTTCTTCTCAATCGCGATCCGTGTCTCCCCATCCCGCACCTTCACGCTGACCGGGTCTTCGAACCCGAAACCAAAGAGCTTCTTGTTGCGGAAGTCCGCCAGCGGCTTGTCCAGGCCTTCGGCCAGCGTGGAGGAGACTTCGTAGACCCCGCCGGGAAGGTCCGAACTCTTGGCGTGATACTTGTCGTCCTGGCCCTTGGCGATCGTCAGCGTGTGCGCTCCGGATTCGTCCACCACCTCCACCGAAGCAAACGGTTTCGCGAAGGAGTATTCCTCCGAAGCTTCTCCACCCTCCTCAAGCACCGAGACCATCTCGCCGTTCTGCACCGAGCGCACCAGATCGCCGACGGCGAAATTATCCGCGCGCAGTGGCTTGGGTTTGAGAATTTGCCAGTCGTCGTCTCCGCTCTTGCCGAACTCGATCGAGCGCTGGCCAACGTCGACGGTGACGCGGGAAATCTTATCCCCATCAATGCTCAGGAGCTTCTTCTGGCGAAGGTCAAAAACCTTCTTCTCGAAGCTCGTCTTGTTGTAGCTGAAGAGGGTGAACAGCCGCGGGTCGCCCTCGAGCCGGGCGTAGACACCCGAGCCGGTAGGAGTATCCGCGCCGAAAATAACGCTATACGACTGGTCTTCCCCCGCCTTTACGTCCACTTGTAAACTCCCGGCCCCATCTAAACCGTAAGCCTGCCAGTCGGTGACGTTCTCCTCGACCACACGGTCGGAATTCAGCGGCGTCAGGCTCGACACCAGCGAACTCACCGCGGACTCGTCGGCGGGGATTTTCAGGGGTGCGCCGAACTCCCATTTCTCGTCCTCGTTCCGCCGCAGCGTAAGGGGCTCGGCACCCGGCCGCAAGATGGTCATCTCCTGAATGTCGTCGGCTTCGAGGTCTACGATCTTGACCCGGTCGTCGTCGAACGAGAAGGACGGCGGGTTCTTCTCGGCGTAATAGACCAGTCCTCCGAGAACAGCCATTACGGCGAAGGCAATCAGCAAGCGAGCGGGATTCATCATCGCACCTCCGTGAGGCGGCGGGCACTGCGCGCCCAGCCGGACTCCTGCCAGCGGCTGCTAGCGCTGGACCCACCAGACGCGAATGCCGAGCGCGAGAATCGCGAGCGGCAACAACACCACGTTCAGCCAGAAAAGCCGCGACATCTGCGACTGCGACAGGTTGAGCGGCGTGTTTTCCGGGTCCTTCGGACGAATCGAAATCAGGTCTTCGTCCGAACTGAGCCAGTTCAGCATGTTCAGAAACAGGTCGGCATTGCCGCCTCGCCCCAGCGAGGCATTGCGCACGAAAAGGGACGTGCCGGTCGCGACAATGCGGCCTTGGGGCTTGTCTTCCGCCTCGCCGTCTTCCGATTCGTCCTCCCCGGCTTCGTCCTCCTCGGCATCGGCATCATCCGAATCGCCCTCGTCCTCGTCCGCATCGCCCTCGGAGCCGGAACCGGAAGGGTCGTAAACCGCGGCGACGCCCAGCGTGATCGGGCCTTCGCGCTCCTTGTCCGCGTCGCGGATGACCTCTTCGTCCTCGATCTTCAGCTCTTCAGTCGCGAAGCTCTGCGCCGTCGTGCGAAACAGATTCGTGACCGTCCAGTTCGCCGTGGCGTCGCCAGACTCCACGCCGCGCGCCATGGGAAAGAACGTCGTCACGTTGCCCATCACATTGCTGATCGGGTGGTCTTCATAGCTCGCCACCAGGGGCGAGAGCGGACCCATGCCGAAAAACTGCCCGATGCCGGAAAAGTCCAGTACGATCTCGTCGCGCACCTTGATGCCGAAGCCCGCCAGCCATTCCGCCAGCTCCGGACTCTTCTCGTTGTCGAGCATCACCGCCAGACGGCCGCCGCCCTCGATGTACTTCTTCAAAATGTCGAGTTCCTGTTCGAAATAGCCCGTCTCGGCCCCGGCCAGGATCAGCAGCGTGCATTCGCTGGGAATTTCCTGTTTTTCGAGCAGAGAGATCGTCTGCGTCTTGTAGTTCGCGTCTTCGATCGCATCCTTGGCCCCCGAAAATCCGTCGCGTCCCGTATCGCTCGCGTCGGCTTCGCCGTGACCGCTGAGGATGCAGGCCGTCTTCTCTTCCCCCTTGAGGGCCTTGATGATCGAGTTGGTGATGTCTTCTTCGCTCGTTGAAGAGGCTTCCTCGCGGTTCGCGCCCACCTCGACAAACACCGTGCCGTAGTTCCTCACGTTCATCGCCTTGGCGACTTCGGGCTTGCTGTCCGGGTCAATATAATCGACCGTCACGCGGCTGGACGCGTTCTCGTAGCGGACAAGCGAGTCCTTCACCGCCCCGAACTCCATGCTCTTGTCGAAGTAGTAGATCTTGAGATCCCGGTCCAGGTTGCCGAGAATCTTTAGGCTCTGGTCCGACAAACTGTAGATCTGATCCTTGGTGGCGTCGAAGGTCTTGTTGTAGCGGTCGGCAAGATAGTTCACGAACACCAGGCAAGCCACGACGACGAGAATGTAGGTCGCCGAGTACGCGCCGTATTTGGTTTGCCGTGTTTTCACCCAATCGAGACTCATGTTCAATTTCTCCCCGCTAGGTGCGCCAGCGCAATGATTCGAGAGACCGTTTGGTCAGAAACAGGCCCAGTCCAATGGCGCTGAGAAAATAGACTATGTCCTTGAGTTCGATCACTCCCTTGGCGAACTGCTGAAAATGCGGAGTGATCGCCAAGTACTGACATACTTTTCCGATCGTCGAGGTGCTGTAGGCATTCACCCAGTCGAGAACCCAAAGCAGCAAGAAGCATCCGAAGGTCACCGCGCCGGCCACAATCTGGTTCTTCGTAAGGCTCGAGAAGAACCCGCCCAGCGCGAACAGCGTTCCGCCCATCAGCAGCAGTCCCAGGTAACCTGCCAGCAGGGCCCGCCAGTCCGGCGTGCTTAGAACAAACAGGACGGCCAGGTCCAGCAGCGAGATCGCCAGCATCGCCGAGAAGAGCAGCATCGTGGCGATCCACTTGCCGAGAATGATTTCGAAATCCCGCACCGGCGACGTCAGCAGAAGCTCGATCGTCCCGCTGCGATTCTCTTCGGCGAACAGCCGCATCGTTACCATCGGCGAGAGAAACAGCAAGATGATCGTAAAGTTGCCCAGCGTGGGCTGGATCACGAACCGGTCGATGTTCATCGGAGGCATGCCCATGCCCATTTGCGATCGGCTGCTGAAGTCGGCAAAGAACGCCACGGCGCTGAATGAAAAATAGCCGAAAATCACGGCGAACATCGCCAGCAGAACGTAAGCGACCGGCGAAACGAAATAGCTCTTCACTTCTCTCCTCGCGATGGTCCAGACGTTTCTCATGATGGGCTCTCTCTCCCCCCTGCCTCGTCAACTGCCTCGTTGCCCGCCTCGTCACTCCCGGCTGGCTCTCCCGCCGGGCCGGAATCCGCCGGTTCCGGCGAACCGTCCGCTTCCTCCGAGTCCGATCCGGTCAGCTTAAGGAAGACCTCTTCCAGGCTCAGCCCCACGGAACGAATCTCATAGAGCCCCCAGCCGGCATCCACCACCGCTCGCGCGATTTCGCTGCGGATATTCGGCTCCTTGCCGGTCTCAACTTCCCAACTGCCGCGGCCGCCATGGCCGTTCTTGCGCGCAACCTTGTTGACGCCCGCCACCGCCCGCAGCCGGGCTTCGACCTCTTCTTGGGGACCATCGATCTCGACCAGCACCGACTCGTGGCCCTGCAACCGCGCCACCAGATTCTCGGGCGTGTCGATGGCCTCGATCTGACCATCGTTGATGATAATCACCCGGTCGGCGATCGACTGCACTTCTGGCAGAATATGCGTGCTCAGAATGATCGTATGTTCGCCGCTGAGCGCGTGGACCAGCTGGCGCACCTCGGCGATCTGCTTCGGGTCGAGCCCGGCGGTCGGCTCGTCGAGAATCAGCACGTCCGGATCATGGATCAGCGCCTGCGCCAGCCCCACCCGTTGCCGGTAGCCTTTCGAGAGATGCGCGACGAGCTTGCGCAGCACATCGCCCAGTGAGCAGCGCTCGACAACCGCGTCAAGACGCTTGGGAACATCGCGGCTGGGGATGCCCTTCAGTCGCCCGACGAAATCAAGATAGTCGTCCACCCGCATTTCCGGGTAAAGGGGCGGAGCCTCGGGCAGATAGCCGATGCGTTTCTTAACCTCCAGCGGCTCGGCGAGCACGTCGAAACCGGCAACCTTGGCCGTGCCCTCGCTCGGAGGCAGGAAGCAGGTCAGAATGCGCATCGTCGTCGTTTTGCCGGCGCCGTTGGGCCCGAGAAAACCGATAATTTCGCCCTTCTCGACCTTAAAGCTGATGTTGTTCACGGCCCGCGTCGGGCCGTATCTCTTCGTCAAACCTTCAACTTCGATCATGGCTTTTGCCTGGCTGGGAAACCCCGGGAAGGAGTAGAGGGAAGGAAATAAGATCCGTCACAAAAACGTTCGCAGCAACTCATTATGAAACAATCGGAGGCTCGCTTGTCAACGCCCGCGATCCATCCACAACGCAAGCCGCAAGCGCCCGGCAGGCCGCCCGCAACATCGCGGGAACGTCCTTGCAAACACTGAGCCCGCCCCGCCCCGTCACGAGTCCTCGCCAACCTTCAGCACGGCCAGGAATGCCTCCTGTGGAATATCCACCCGCCCGACGCGCTTCATTCGCCGCTTGCCTTCCTTTTGCTTCTCAAGCAACTTGCGCTTGCGCGAGATATCGCCGCCATAGCATTTCGCCGTGACATTCTTTCTCAGCGCCGCGATATTGAAGCGAGCCACAACCTTGTTCCCGATCGCCGCTTGCAGCGCGATCTCGAACATTTGCCGCGGGATCAGCTTGCGCATCTTCTCAATCAGCGCCTTGCCCCGCTCATGCGCCTGATCCTTGTGCAGGATGATCGAAAGCGCGTCGACCGCCTCTCCGGCGACAAGAATATCGAGTTTGACCATGGCCGAGCTCTGGTAGCCGTGAAAATGGTATTCGACCGACCCATACCCGCGCGATACCGTCTTGAGGCGGTCGTAGAAATCCAGCACGATTTCATTGAGCGGAACTTCGTAGGTCAGCAGGACCCGCGTGCCGGCCACGTACTCGAATCTCTTCTGGACGCCTCGCTTGTTTTCGAGCAGTTTGAGAATGCCGCCCAAGTAGTCATCCGGCGTGATGATCGTCACCGTGAACACGGGCTCCTCGACATGGTCGATTTCCTGAGACGCGGGCCAGCGGCTCGGGTTGTCGATCTCCACCACGCCGCCATCGGTCTTGACCACCCGGTAGCGGACGCCCGGAGCGGTCGTAATGAGATCCAGACCGAACTCGCGCCGCAGCCGCTCTTGCACGATTTCAAGGTGCAGCAGCCCCAGAAACCCGGCGCGAAAGCCGAATCCCAGCGCCACGGAACTCTCCGGCTCGAACTGGAAAGAGCGGTCGTTCAACTGCAACTTTTCCAGCGCCTCGCGAAGCATTTGATGGGCGTGAGCTTCGATCGTATACAGACCCGCGAAGACCATCGGCTTGGATTCCTCGAAACCCGCCAGCGGTTCGGTAGGCGGATGGGCGTCGTCGCAAATCGTGTCGCCCACCTGGGTGTCGGTTACGTTCTTGATGTTCGCGACCACCCAGCCCACCTCGCCCATGGTGAGTTCTTCGGTCGGGAAAATCTTCGGCGTCCGAAATCCCAGATCCTCGATCTGAAACACCAGGCCGCTCGACCACATGCGAATCTTCATCCCCTTGCGAAACGTGCCGTCCACGACCCGCACCAGGATGATGACGCCCCGGTAGGTGTCGTACCAGGAATCGAAGAGCAGCGCCCGCGGAACCCCGCCGGCCTCGCCCCGCGGCGGCGGGACGCGCTTGACGATCGTTTCGAGAATCTCGGGCACGCCCGACCCCGACTTAGCGCTGATCAGCAAGGCATCCGAAGCATCCAGACCGATCGCCGACTCGATCTGTTCGCGAACCCGTTCCGGCTCGGCGGCCGGCAGATCGATCTTGTTGATCACTGGAATAATCTCAAGGTCATCTTCGAGCGCAAGATAGGTATTGGCCAGCGTCTGCGCCTCGACGCCTTGGGCCGCGTCAACCACCAGCAAGGCTCCTTCGCACGCCGCCAGACTGCGCGAAACCTCATAGGAGAAATCCACATGGCCGGGCGTGTCGATCAAATTGAGCTGATAGGTCTTCCCGTCGCTGGCCTCATACATCAGGCGCACCGCCTGTGCCTTGATCGTGATGCCGCGCTCGCGCTCCAGCTCCATCGAGTCCAGCACCTGCGCCTGCATCTCCCGGGACGTGAGTGCACCGGTCAGCTCCAGCAACCGATCGGCCAAGGTCGACTTTCCATGGTCGATGTGCGCGATGATGCTGAAATTTCGTATTTGAGAAGGGTCCATCTAGGGGTATCGAAAGGAGTATCAAAAGGGCGTAAGCGCCTGCTTCTCTTCTCAGCGCCTGCCAGCGGAACTTTCACCGAACGGGAAGAGTCAGCCAAGAAAACACTCGAACTCAGGTCTCACGCTAGCAAGCACCCCCAAGGGTGTCAATTTAGCGGCCTTCCTCAAGGGACGGGAATAGGCGGGAAACCGATCTTGCGCGCCAAACTCTCATAGCGCGGATCCGAGCGAAGCGCCGCGAACGTCGGCTCGCACTGCAGATACACCAACTCCGCTTCATGCCGCTCACAGGCCTCTTCGAGATCGTCGAAGGCGCGATCCAAGTCGCCGAGCGCGATTTGGAGGAACCAGGGCCTCGTGCGCTGGATATCATTAGTCTCGGAGAGTTCCTCGATCTTGCGGATCGCCTCCCGCACCTTGTCTTGCTCACCCCTGCGCCCGTGGATAAAAGCCTCCACCATCCATGCGCGAATCTGCCCTCCCGAGAGCCGGCTGATCTCCCGCGCCGCCGCGAGCGCTTCCTGATACATTCCCTTCTCCCCGTAGGTCGCGCTGAGGTCGAAGTAGACTCCGGCGAACTGGGGATTCAGCGTAATCGTGCGCTCGAACTGCTCGATAGCCTCGTCGTAGCGGCCCGCGAAGTGCAGAATCCTCCCCTTGGCCGTGCTGATAATCACCGAGAGCGGGTCCAGTTCCAGAGCGCGGTCAATCTCCCGCAGCGCCTCGTCGAAGCGGCAAAGAATCGCCAGGAACATAGCGAATTGGTGGTGTCCGGTGGCATAGCCGTCGTTCAACGCGATCCCGCGCCGGAACTCCGCTTCGGCCGTCTCCCAATCCCAGTCCTTGCGGAAGCTCACCAGCGCCAGGGCGATGTGGGCCTCGGCGCAATTCGGATCCGCCTCCACCGCGTGAATCGCGGCCTGCTTCGCTTTTGTCAGCGCCTCGGCGGAGTCGATTTCGGCATACCCTCCGACCCCCAGCAGCATATGGGCCTCGGCCAGCCCCGCGCAGGGCAGCGCGTAGCTGCAGTCATCGCAATGCGCCTGCTCGAACGAGGCAATCGCCCGCCGGATGCTCTCTCCGGTGCGCTGGTTGAGGTGATAGCGTCCCTGCAAGTAGTGGTTGTAGGCCGCCAGGTTCGCGGTCGGCTTCTTGACGATCGGCTCCTGCTCCGCCCCGGTCAAGTTCACGCGCAGCGTAGCCACGATCGATTGCGCGATTTCATCCTGGACGGCGAAAATATCCTCCATCTCACGGTCAAAACGCCGCGACCAGAGATGATACCCGTCGGCCACATTAATATGCTGAGCCGTAATGCGAAAACGGTTGCCAATCCGCCGCACGCTTCCTTCCAGAACCGTCCGGACCCCAAGCTGTTCGCCAATGTCGCGGATGTCGTAGGCGCGTCCCTTGAAGCGGAACGACGATGTCCGCGAGACCACCTTGAGCCCCTTGATCGTCGTCAAGGCATTGATGATCTCCTCGGTTACTCCGTCGCAGAAATACTCCTGATCGTTGTCCGAACTCATGTCGACGAACGGCAGCACCGCGATCGTTGGATCGGGCGACGGCGACGGCGCCGGACCGCTCCGCATATTCCCCCCCGCCGCTTGCAGATCCTTCTGTACCGCCAAGAGATCCTTCAGCACATCGTCCATCGAAAAATAGCGCTCCGCCGGCCGCTTCGCAAGCGCCTTTTCGGCGATCTTTGACAAACCGGCTGGAACATCATCCCGAAACTCCCTCAGCCGCGGCGCCGGCGTGTGGACAATGTCGTAGAGCATCGCCGCCTCGGCCTGTCCCGCGTAGGGAACCGTGCCGGTAATCATCTCGAAGAGAACCACCCCGAAAGAGAAGATGTCCGAGCGGTGATCCACTTCACCGCCTTGCGCCTGCTCGGGCGACATATAGGCGGCCGTTCCCGCGCTGGCGTCATCTGCTCCCGAGAGCCTTCTGCCGGCCACGAGCGCGACCCCGAAGTCGGCCAGCTTGAGCACACCTTCCTCATCGAGCAAGGCGTTTTCTGATTTCACGTCCCGGTGCACGATCCCATGCCGGTGCGCATGCGCCAGCCCTCGGCTCATCTGCTCGGCGTAACGCAGCACATCGGCGATCGGCAAGCTCCCGCCGCCGTTGCGGAATTCCCGAATCTTGTCCCGCAGCGTACCGCCCGGCAGATACTCCAGCGCCATGAACGGCTCGTCGGCTTTCTGGTCCACCTCAAAAATTGTGGCCACGTTGGGGTGATTCAAACGTGAGATCGCCCGCGCCTCCTCGAACAGCCGCTCGATGTCTGCCTGCGAGGCCTCGATCGACGGGGAAAGAAGTTTTAGCGCCACCAGCCGGCCGAGATTCAAATCGCGCGCCTTGTACACAACCCCCATGCCGCCTTCGGCGATCTGCTCCAAAATCTCGTAGTGTGACAGTCTCGGCATGATCGGATCTTTCGCCCCGGCGGGCGCTATGCGCGGCCCGCGGATGTGGCTAGGAGATTTCATTATCGCCTACGGCACAAGTCTTGCCGGCGCGCCTTGCCCGCGCCGCTCGGCATCGTGCGCCTGTGGGACAATGAGTCCTGAGCCCCTCCCCAGGCGGGCCGAAAAAAAACGGGAACCCTGCAAAGCGCGGCCCCTGCCCGCTCTATATATTAGATGCTTGTCTTCCGCGCCAGGATGGTGGTTCCAGATGTTTTTACAACCGCTGCACGAAAGCCGCCGAGGGAGCCGGACTGTTTACAGTTGCGAATATGAGTGAAGATTTGATCTCAAACATCCCCTCGGACGAGCCGGATCCGCCGGGCACCGGCGCGCCCGTGTCCGCGGAAGAGCAGGAGCCAGTGGAAGAAGAAGTCTCGTTTTCCGAAATGCTCGACGAGTTCGAGCGCTCCAGCGACAAACCAGAGACTTCCGCCTCCGGCGTCCTCCGCGGCGGTCGTCAGAAGCGTCAGCGTGCGCCATGACGGCGTGTTCGTCGATGTCGGCCGCAAGTCCGAGGCCTTCCTGCCCATCCCCGCTCTCAAGGACGGCGAGGCGCCTCCCGAAGACGCCCTGAAAACCGGCGACACGCTGCAGGTCAGCATCAGCGGCCGCTCGCCGGACGGCTACCTGACTTTGTCTCGGGTCATCGCCCAGCGCCCCAAGAACTGGACCGAGTATGAGATCGCCTTCAGCGAAGGCACGGCGATCGCGGGCAAGGTGACCGAGGTGATCAAGGGCGGTCTCTCGGTCGACATCGGCGTCAGGGCTTTCATGCCCGCCTCGCGCTTGGGCACGCGGCAAGCAGAGGAAATGCAAGCCCTGGTGGGCCAGGAAATCAGTTGCCGCATCACCCAGCTCGACGTCGAGGACGAGAACGTCATCGTCGACCGGCGCGTGATTCTCGAGCAAGAGCGCGAAGAAAAGCGCAAGGAGCGTATCGCGGCCTTGCAGCCCGGCATGGTCGTCTCGGGTACGGTCTGCAACATCCGCGACTTTGGGGCCTTTGTCGACCTGGGCGGCGTCGACGGCCTGCTGCATGTTTCCGATCTGTCCTGGTCGCGGGTGAAAGATCCCGCCTCGGTGCTCTCCCAGGGCCAGGAACTGCAAGTCAAGATCCTCAAGATCGATGACGGTGGCAAGCGAATCTCGGTCGGACTCAAACAGCTCTCGACCGATCCCTGGACCGTCATCGGCGAGAAACTCCAGCCTGGCGACCGCATCAAGGGGCTCGTGACGAAGCTGATGGATTTCGGCGCCTTCGTCGAGATCGAACCCGGTGTCGAGGGACTAATTCACATCTCGGAAATGTCCTGGGCGCGCAAGGTGCGTCATCCCGAAGACCTGCTCAAAGCCGGCGAAGTCGTCGAAGCCGTCATCCTGGAAATGAAGCTCGGCGAACACCGCATCGGCCTCGGGCTCAAGCAGGTGCTGGGTGATCCCTGGGAGCGGCTGGAAAAAGACTTCGCCCCCGGCACGGCCGTGGACGCAACGGTCGTCAACTTGGCCAAATTCGGCGCCTTCGTCGAGGTCATCGAAGGAGTCGAGGGACTGCTTCACGTCTCCGACATCACTTCCGAGCGCAGGCTCAACCACCCGAGCGAGATGCTCAAGGTCGGCCAGAAAATCCGTGTGGTCATCATCGAAGTCGATCGCGACAAACGCAAGCTGAAACTCGGCATGAAGCAGCTCGAGCGCGGTGACGCCGACGAGTATTTCGAATCCTGCCAGGTGGGCGACACCGTGACCGGACGAGTCGCGAAGGTCAGCGGCGGCAAGGTCGTCGTCGAGCTGGGCGACGGGCTCAAGGGCATCTGCCAGCTCGATACATCCGCGGCCCAGAAAGACGGCGCGCCGAACGGCCCAGCCCAGAAAGACCCAGCACCTAAGCCCGCCGACATCTCATCGCTCAGCAAAATGATCGAGTCGGCCTGGAAGGGCGGCGGCGGCGGCCCCGCCCCGGTGAAGGAAGAGCCCTTGCGCAAAGGTCAGGTGCGTTCCTTCAAGGTTACCGCCCTGGACCCCAAATCGAAATCCATCAGCCTGGCCCTAGAGTGAGCAGGATGGGTCTATTGCGGCCTGAGCCCGCATTTCTCACCACGTGGCGAAGCGAAGTGCGTGAGAGGCCCCTCAGTACGAGGCGCGCGCCGCTTGACGAGCGCAGGCGTACTTGAGAGTACGTTGAGCACGGCGAGCAAGCGCAACGAAGTACTGGCGGGCCTATCGCGTGCTTCGGTCGGCAGGTGGTGAGAAATGCAGGCTAGCAGCCCGTGGCGGAAGTCCGCCTCGCGCTAACGCTTTACAGCGGCACGCCGACGCCGGCCCCCCGCAGCCCCGCCTCGTCCACCCCGGCGGTAACACAGCAGTCGGCAAGCTTCCCGTCAACCGCGACCGCCGGTACACGGCGTACTCCGTATTCGGCCGCCCTCGAAGCCACCGCGGCGTCATGCATGTCCAGAACCTGCACGTCGCAGGAAGGACACGCGATGGCCCGCACCAGTGCGATGGTCTGCTCACATGCCGGACAGCCGGCGCTAAAGATTTCCACTTTGCGTTGGACGTTCATCTCATCAACTCCCTGTGAGGCGTTTCGCCGGAATGCCGCGGCTCGAGAATCGGACCCTCGCTGGTCCAGCCAGCCTATGCATCCTCAGTCTAAACCCTGAACTCCGATCCAGAGTCAAGCGGTTTCCGGTCCCATTCCGCCACCCAAGGTAAACCCTGCCGGCGCACCGCCAGCCGCTAACGGTAGATCGGCTCGAGCCTATCCCGGACATAACTCATGCTCCGGCCAAAGCTGTGGCGCGGGCTGACGCGGACATGGTCGAGGTCCACGCAGATCCAGCCCTTATATTTCCGCTTCTTGAGGACCTTGTGCAGCGCCGGAAAGTTGATCTCGCCATCGCCCAGGTCGTAGATGCTGTTCATGAAGGTCGCGCTGGCGGTGTTGGCCTTGAGAACCCGCCCGCCCGCAAGGGTAATGTCCGACCGCGCGGGCGTAATCCGGGCGTCCTTGTAGTCCATGAAGTTCAGCCGGTCGCCGTAATTCTGGTACAGCTCGACCACATCGCATCCGGCCAGATGCAGGTGCGCCGTATCGGGGGAAAAGTGAAAGCGCTTCGGATCGGTGTGCTTGAGGTAGAGTTCAACCTCGTCTTGGCTCTCGACAATCTGGTTGAGATGATTGTGAAGCCCCGCGCGAAAGCCGTATTCCTTGCTACATCGCCCAGCCGGTTCCAGAACGCGCACGACCGCACGATGTACTCGGGAACTTCGATCTTTCTCAGCGGCCTTCTGCCCGGTCCGAGCCTCCCAGGAGAAAACACCACCAGTTCGGTGGCACCGAAGTTTTGCAAAAAACTCATCGCCGCGCGGGCGGATTTCTCCATTCTCTGATGCTGCGTCTCGTCCCACGCCGGACCGCCGTAGGAGATCGTCGCAATGCGCAAATGGCGCTTCTCCAGCTCCTTCTGAACGAACGAGATCGACAGGTCATAAGTCTTCAGCACGCCGGGAAACCCGGTCAGCCGCAACCCCCGGAACCCGGTATCTTTCATGACATCGAGAACCTCGGTGAAGGGAACTTTCTTCAGATGTCCCCACAGCCCGAGGCTGAAAGCCCACTCAATATTCTTGCCCTTGGCCGCCATGGCGTTGCCGGCGGTGAGGCCGGCAAGCGTCCCCGCCAATGCGTTCACAAACTCACGTCGCTTCATGCTCTCTCCCTTCGTCGGGCGATGCCGGCCCCCCAGCCCGCCCGCGGCCTTGCGAGCCGGTTGCGGGCGGGCACTGGGTTTCTCCGCTACCCATGCTACACTAAATTTTCAGTCTTCCCCAAGGAATTCGTTCGATGAAAGCCGAAATTCATCCGGCCTACAACGCCGTGAAAGTCACCTGCGCCTGCGGGAATGAGTTCGAAACACGCTCGACCCACAAGGGCGGGATTCACCTGGAAATCTGTTCCGCTTGCCACCCGTTTTTCACTGGAAAACAGAAGCTGGTCGATACCGCCGGCCGCATCGAGCGCTTCCGCAGGAAATACGGCGACCGGAAACCTCTCAATAACTAACCGCCACGGTTCGCTAACGACAGAGTTCGCGGACACCGCCAATTACAGCAGCCCGTAGTGGACTCCCCGCGACCTGGCAAAGCAAGACCACCGGCGGAACCGCGCCCGCCCGCCGCCCGCATCTGCCCATCCCGCCCCGCTCAACTCGCCCCCCGCCACCAAGCGCGCCAGTTCCCCCGCCAGACGATTTCACCGCGGCAAGACCACCGGATCCGGCCCGGGCTCCCCCTAAGCAGATACGCAGCCGTCAGATATGCAGCCATCAGACATGCACGCGGTCGTCTAGCGTAGGATGGAAACAAGACTGTATGACGGCCACTCGCCACGCGATCCTGCTCGCCACCCTGCTGCTTGGCGCCCTGTTGCTCACCCCCCGGCTGCTCACCCCCGGCCGGGCGCAGAGTTCTGACAACCAGCGCGATACCCAAACGCTGCTCGGCGACAACTCGCGCTCGGGCGCCCTCGAGGAAAACCTCCAAACGATCTGCGACGAGCTGGGCGGACGCCTCTCCGGCACCGCCTCCATGCGCCGGGCCGTCAACTGGGCCACCGAAGCCTTCCGCCAAGCCGGCGTCGATACAGTCCATACCGAACCCTTCGAAATCCCCAACTCCTGGCGTGAGGGCAACTCGAAAATCGAAGTCACCGCGCCGGTGCGCTTCCCTGTGCGGGGGGTCTCCTCGGCCTGGGTCCCGGCGACGCGGGGCGTGTTGCGTGCCGAAGTCCTCGACGGGGGCAGCGGGACGACCGGCGCCATCCGCCGCATGGGATCAGCCGTCCGCGGCAACATCCTGCTCATCCACTCCGACATCGTCAGCACCTTCACCGGCCTGGCCAACGAGCAGCGTGATTCCACCATCGCCCTGCGCGAAGCCGCCCAGGCCGGAGCCGCCGCCGTGCTCTTCATGTCCACCCGCCCCAGCGGACTGCTCTACCGCCACGTCAACATCGTCGACGGCCGCCTCGACCAGCTTCCCACCGCGCTGATCGCCCGCGAGGACGCCCAGCGCATCCTGCGCCTCATCCGGCACGGCAAGAAGGTCCGCATGAGGCTCTCGCTGCCCAATAAGACCGCCGGCCCCTTCCAGGCGCGCAACGTCGTGGCCGAGATCCGCGGCAGCGAGCACCCCGAGGAAGTCGTCATCATCGGAGCGCATCTCGATTCCTGGGATCTGGGCACCGGCTGCCTCGACAATGCCGTCAACGTGGCCCTGGTCATCGAAGTCGCCCGCCGCTTCGCCAAGCTCCAGCGCCGCCCCAAGCGCACCGTGCGCTTCATCCTCTTTGGCGGGGAAGAACTCGGGCTGCTGGGCTCGAAAGCCTACCTGCGCCGGCACCGCGGGGAACTCGATTCCATCGTCGCGGTTGTGATCCATGACATGGGTGCGGGCAAGATCAAGGGGTATTCCCTCGGTGGTCGCCACGACATTGAACACGGCCTGGTCGAGGCCATGGAACCGGTCTCCGCGCGCGGCGCCAACGCGCACAGCTTCGACGCCTTCTTCGGCAGCGATCACTTCGACTTCATGCTCGAAGGCATCCCCGCCTTGATCGCCATCCAGGACACGACTGAGTACGTGCCCAACTACCACTCCAGCGCCGACACCTACGACAAGGTCAGTCTTTATGCCCTTCGCGACAACGCGGGCATCGCCGCCGTCACGATCTTCAACCTCGCCGGCCGCGCCCAGCGCCTCGGACCCCGTCTCACCAGAGCGGAACTAGACAAGCTTCTCGCCGACACAAGACTCGACGACCAAATGAAATTCCTCGAACTCTGGGAAGAGTGGGAAAACGGTGAGCGCGGCCGGGCCAAAAACTAGCAACGTGCCAAAGACGAGCAACGCGCCAAACACGAGCAACACCTCGCCGCCCGCGGCCGGCTATCCCATGAGAAACTCTCCCCGCTTGTCGGCGGCCACCGGTTTGCGGTACAAGAGAGTCGGCGCCAGCCAATTTCCAGGAGCCTGATGATGATCAAAATTAGCGACTATTCACTTAACTATTCCCGGCAGATCGCCGACGGCAAGCTGACCATTTTCGACTTCTTGCGGCAGTGCAGGAAGTACGACCTCGAGGCCGCCAGCCTCCACATCCGCAACTTGCAGTCCATCGCCACGCCCTATCTCAAGACCGTCCGCCGCGCCTATCTTGACAACGGTTTGTCGATGTCGATGTTCACCGTCAGCACCAACTTCGGCAACCCGCTCGGTGGCGAGCGCCTCGAAATCGAAAAGGCCTACAACGGCATCCGCGTCGGCATGTTTCTCGGAGCGCCGATCTTGCGCGTCTTCGCCGGCTCCCCCAAGGACGAAGCCGACCGCGAGCCGGCCTTCCAGCGCGCCGTCAAGAGCCTCCGCGCGGTTTGCGAGGAGGCGGCCGAATGGGGCATGACCGTCGGTCTGCAAAATCACAATCACGGAGCCCTTGCCCGCACCGGCGAAGAACACCTGCGCTTCATCAAACTGGTCAATCACCCCAGCTTCACCATCCTGCTCGACACGGGCCAGTTCGCCGGCTCGGGCGGCGCCAGCGGCTCGCTGCCCGAGAGCCTCAAGGGAACCGACCCCATGGAAAGCATCCGCATGACCGCGCCTCTGGCCCGCCACGTCCGCGTCAAGTTCTACAATCCGCGCGCCGATGGCTCGGAACCCTACATCGACTACCCCAAGGTCTTCGACATTCTGCGCGGCGTCCACTACGGCGGAATTCTTGATATCGTCTACGAGCCCAACAGTCATGGCGGCGACCCGATCGGCGAGGCCATGCCGCGCATCATCGGCTATCTCAAGAAGCAGGTTCAGAATCAGTAGCCGTGCCCCATACGCGATCAGAAAACGCCCCCAGGGGAAATGCGCCAGGGGGAAATATTCCCGAAGCCCCAGGTCCCGATGCCCCGGCTCCTGAAACACAAGCTCCTGAAGCAGCAGAGCCGCCGCCCCTGGTCAGTACATGGCCGCGCCTCTACGCCGCCGTGCTCCTCCATCTCACCGCCTGGATCGTGATCTTCTACTGCTTCACCGCGCGGTTTGATGTCACCCGATGAGGCCGCTCGACTGGACTGTACTCGCCGTCTCGCTCACCGGGATCATCGGCTACGGTCTCTACCGCGCCCGCGGCAGCAAGACAATGGAGGCTTACCTGCTCGCCGGCCGCACTATGCGCTGGTGGGTCATCGGCCTCTCGATCATGGCCACCCAGGCCAGCGCGATCACTTTCATCGGCACCACCGGTCTGGGCTACACCGACGGCATCCGCTTCGTGCAGTTCTACTTCGGGCTGCCCATCGCCATGGTCATCATCGCCGCCGTCGCCGTGCCGCGGTTCTATCGCTCCGGCATCTACACCGCCTACGAATATCTCGAAAAGCGCTTTGACGCCAAGACCCGCACGCTGGCGAGCTGGATCTTCCTGGTGCAGCGCGGGCTGGGCGTCGGGCTGGCGCTTTACGCGCCGGCCGTCGTTTTATCGGTCATCATGGGCTGGGCCGAAGCGGTCACCATTCTCGCCATGGGCGCGCTCGTCGTGGCCTATACCGTCGCCGGCGGCATCAAGGCCGTCATGTGGACCGACGCCCAGCAAATGGTCGTCATGTTCGCCGGCATCGTGGCCGCGTTTCTGGCGGCTGTCTGGGGACTCCCCGACGATGTCTCGTTCGGCGACGCGGTCTATTTGGCGGGCCTTTCCGGAAAACTGCAAGCGGTCGATACCCAGTTTGACTGGAACAATCGCTACAACCTCTGGTCAGGCCTGATCGGCGGCTCGTTCTTGGCGCTGTCCTATTTCGGCTGCGACCAGTCCCAAGTGCAGCGCTATTTAACCGGCAAGTCGATGCGCCACATGCGCATCAGTTTGCTCTTCAACGCCGTGGTCAAGGTGCCGCTGCAGTTCCTGATCTTGATCACCGGAGCGCTGGTGTTCAGCTTCTACATCTTCACCGAAGCCCCCATGCTGTTTCACACCGTCGAGCGGGCGCGCATGGAGCAGCGGCACGATCCAGCCTACGCGCAGGTGACCGGGCGCTATCTGCGGGCGGCGGAGCAGCGCCGCGAGAGCGCCCGCCGGGTCCTTGCTTCCCCCAGCCGGGCCCCCAACCGGGCCAATGAACAATCATTCGTCGAGGCCAACGCCCAGCTCGGCGCCATCCGTGCCGAGGGCATCGCGCTGACGGAGAAAACCGGCGGCGCGGCCTACAACGACACCAACTACATTTTCTTGAATTTCGTGATCACTCATCTGCCCGCGGGCTTGGTGGGTTTGATCATGGCGGCGGTTTTTGCGGCGGCGATGTCGACCATCTCCGCCGAGCTGAATTCCCTCGCCACCGTGACGGTCATCGACCACTACCAGCGCTACATCCGCCCGGGCGCCTCGGGCAGCCACTACATGCTGGTATCCAAGCTGGCAACCGCCTTTTGGGGAGTCTACGCAATGATATTCGCGAGTTTCGGCGGCCGCTTAGGTTCCTTGATCGAAGCGGTAAATATCGTCGGTTCGCTCTTTTACGGCTCGATGCTGGGCGTCTTCGTGCTGGCGTTCCTGCCCTGGCGGGTTCACGGCCACGGAGCATTCACCGGCATGTTAGCCGGGCTAGCCGCCGTCTGGTGGACCAGCGCCACCACCGAAATCTCCTTCCTCTGGTACAACTTAGTAGGCTGCCTAGTCACCGTAGCCGCCGGCGTCCTCATCACAAGCATGCTAGGCAATTCCCCACCCGACGCGGCCGAAAACTAGGCGGAACGCACGAACTATCCAGGTTGCACCGGAGCATTGAGGTGTGTTCTACTTAACCGGATCGGGCTCCCCGCTGGGGTCTCAAGTATAAATCTGTGTGGAATCACATTAAAGAGTACTTGTCTGCGGCTGTCATAGCCGATATGGTAGACACAGAGGCTGGCGAGAAGTGGCTCGACGCGCTGCCCGCGACGCCTGACGGCGAACTCCTAGGAGCCTGTCCGAGTATTGGTCATTTTCTTCTTTGAGAAAAAACACAAGTGGGCGATAACGGTTTATGGGAAAAACTTACCGCCCCTACCTTCCCGAGCAAGAACTGCTGCTGCCTCCTAGTTTGCGCGATTGGCTGCCGGAAAGCCACCTCGTCTACTTCGTCAGCGACGTGGTCGATCAACTGGATTTGTCGGCGATCGAGAAGGTCTATGAAAAGGAGTGGCGCGGCCAGCCGCCTTACCATCCGCGGCTGATGGTGAAGCTGCTGCTCTACGGCTACTGCCTGGGGGTGCGTTCCTCGCGCAAGATCGCCGAGCGTCTGGTCGAGGACGTGCCTTTTCGGGTGTTGGCGGCCGGCAATCAGCCCGACTTCCGCACGATTTCCGACTTTCGCAAGATCCACCTGGAAGCGCTGCACCAGCTGTTCGAGCAGGTGTTGCGGCTGGCGCTGGAAGCCGGGGCGATGAAGCTGGGTCGGGTGGCGCTGGACGGCACGAAGATGAAAGCCAACGCCTCCAAGTACAAGGCCATGAGTTGGGGGCGGATGAAGCAAACCGAGCAGCAGATTGCCGCCGAGGTCCAACAGATGCTGACCGAAGCGGAGAGGGCCGATGCCGCCGAGGACGCCCGCTACGGGCCTGAGCAGACGGGCCAGGAGCTGCCCGAGGAGTTGCAGCGCCGCCAGACGCGGCTGGAAAAGATTCGGCAAGCCCAGAGAGCCCTAAAACAAAGGGCGCGCGACAAAGCGGCCGCCCAAGACCACTCAGCCGACGACGTCCGCAAAGCGAAGCCGCGCGACAAGGATCAGTACAACTTCAGCGATCCGGAATCGCGCATCATGAAAGGCGGCGACGGGTTCTTGCAGGCCTACAACGCGCAGGCGGCGGTGGAGGGGGTCTGTCAGTTGATCGTGGGGCAGACGGTGACGCAGGCGGCGAACGACAAACAACAACTGCAGCCGCTGCTCGAAGCGGTCGAGCAGCAGGCGGGGCAGCGGCCACAACAAGTGTTGGCCGACAGCGGCTATTGTTCGGAGCAGAATCCGCAATCTTTGGAATCGGCCGCCGCGCCGGAGAACAAGATTGAGGCTTACATCGCCACGAAGAAAGACAAGCACGGGGAGCGGCCACCGCCAGCGAAGCGCGGACCCTTGCGGCGGGGAGCAACGCGGCTGGAGCGGATGAAACGCAAATTGCAGACGCGGGCTGGAGCGAAGGTTTACGCCCAACGCAAGGGGATCGTCGAGCCGGTGTTTGGTCAGATCAAACAGGGGCGCGGGATGCGAGGGTTTCTCTTGCGCGGGTTGGAGAAGGTGCGCGGCGAATGGGCGTTGATTTGCCTGACGCACAACATATTGAAGATGCACACCCTCTGCCATGGATAGCAAGAAGGAAATGCGGTTCGAAGAGTTCGCGGAGGCTTCTGCGGGGCGCGAGAAACTGCTGCCAGGCGGTGTTTGTCCATCCCGCCCGACTTCGACCGCCCGAGCCCTGCCTTTGCCGAACGAGTAAATCTCCCGCCGGAAATTCAACCCAGCACCAAAACCGTGCCAAGCTGATACTCGGACGGACTCCTAGGGATATGTCTCGCAATCGACGTACGCGGAGGGGCTGTGACGAATTCAACTCTGGCGTCACTCCTGGATGCACTGAACCATGTCGGCGGTGACCCACAGGCCACGTTCGCGATCGCAGTCGACGCCGAAGGCGATTCTCTTGTCTGCGCGACCCAACATCCGCCTCCTACGATCGAACCGACTGACTCCTACACCAGAGTCATCGAAATTCTGCCGTTTGTCGAGTACTACCTGGCGCCAGCCACCGCTGGGTACTATACGCTTGCCCCTGAGCGAATTCAGGAAGCACGAGAGATGCTACAGGACCCGGTGGGTTTCGACTTTGGGACTATTGACGTTTGGTGGTCGGGTCGCCGCAATCGTGTCTGGGTTACATCGTTCGATCAACTCAAGGAACTCGCCAAGGGGCTTGTTGAACCTGAAAGTGCGACCCGGATCATCAACGCCCTTGGGCTACCTATCCTCTCTGGAGGAGCCGAGGACGGTAGCCCTGTCATGCTGGCGATCCGATATCCATCTGGACATCCAATCGATCCTGTCCAGCCGACTACTTTCGACGCCGCGTGGTATCCTACCGGTACGATATTCCTGTCTGCGGGCTACACTGACGGGTGGGGGTGCGCGCATCCATGCTCTGGATTAGGCGTGAAAATGAAGGAGGCTGTGCATTCTCGCTTTGAAGGTTTGACTAGCGAATTCACGCACTGGTACCTCGGTGAGGGAGAGTCGCCCGAGATAGACCGACCAAAATTGGTCGGTGCGGCGTACGACTTGTATCAGAAGCTACCCTAGCCGTAGAAGGGTATCCAGGGCGATCGTTAATAACACACTTCAGATGCCGACTGAAAACACAGGCAAGAAGAACGACAGTCCTGGCGATCACAGGATTGTCGCGTTCCTGACACTGAGTGAGGACGACTGGTTGTCTTGGCTCGATGCTCGACTCAAGGGTCAACCTTGCGGTCCTGCTTGGCTTGCCCTCCCGGAAGAGGACGTAGACCTCACCGTGGCCCGCTTAGCACGCCTATTGCCGTCCGATCCACTTCTCCGGCTATCTGGCGCTGTCGCTCAACTATTGCAGGCAACTCGACCCTACAAAGCATACGAAGAGCGACTTGGTATCCTTCTATCCCTCTCTGCAGCACTCACGCCTATCGGAGCTCGGCAGGTTCTGACCAACTTAGTGCTATCTTCTATCCTCAAAACACTCTCATATCGTGCGGTTACTCTGCACTCCCGGGCTCTTTCTGCCCTTAGTATGTATGAAGTAAGCGAAACTCTTTCCGACTACATTCTGAGGGACACGACAGGAACGACCGACTACCGCTATCTCCTTCAGTGTTTCCGAATTCTGTCGGACGCCGAGGACGACCGTCATTTCATCCTGCTGGACCAGCTTTTCGAACTGCTCAGCCCAGCCACACGGTCCAAGCAACTTGCTTTCCACTTGAGGCAAGTATGTGAGAAGGGGGGGTATCGGTCGCTCTACTACTGGTACATACGCAATCGCAAAGCAAAAAGGTCAAGTAGTCCTGGCAAGCTTGACCTCTTTGAAAACCTTCTACGTGATACTGTCGTGCCGTGGGGTCCGAGTTCGGCGACTGTCGAGCGAACGCCATTCAAAACTCTGCTCTCGGCGGAATTGCATGCCGACCGTCAACTTTTCCACCCGGACCGAATACTGTCTCTGATGGGTATTCACTTGACTCAGGTATTTTGAAATGGCCCCTACATGTTGTGGTTGTCCGTAGCGCGTGTTGCGGCGCCTCCGACCAGCGACTTGTAGGGCGCCGGTTGGACGGCGACGGCCTGCTGAACCAGGCGGTAGAAGAGCTTGCCTCGGCTTCTGGACTTGCGGCGGTTGAAGCGGAAGGTGAATTCGTCGAGGTAGTAGTCGAGATGCTCGTGGCTGACGGCTCCTTGATGCGTACCCAGTATCCAACGCTTCAGTAACGACACCACGCGATGCACGCGGGGGAGCAGTTGAGAGGCTCGTGCCGGTTGCCCGTCCAGGTAGCTCACCTCGTGGCGATAGCCGTCGCTTTCGAGTGGCTCGTATCCCAGCCAGCCGTCCGTGTGGACCACGCTGCCGGGTTCGACCGACTCGCCGACGAAGGCCATCAAGCTGTCCCCAGAGGCGTTCGGAATCGTGCGCATCCGAACTCGTCCGATGCCGGCGCCATCTTCCTCGGCCGCTACTACAATCAGCGCTTTCGCGTCGGTTTGGCGGCCCCGCACGCCCTCCTCCAGGGCTCCTAAGTAAGTCTCGTCAACCTCAACGCGCCCGCTGAGGCGATCACGTCCGGGCCGCACCATAGCGCGCCGAAGCTTGTGCAACCAAGTCCAGGCCGTCTTGTAGCTGCCCAGGCCCAACACCCGCTGCAATCCCAATGCACTCGCCCCGTTCTTCTGGCTGGTGAGCCACCACATTGCTCGAAACCAACTCTGGAGCGGCTTGCGGGTGTCTTGAAAGATTGTGCCTGCTGTCGCCGAAGCTTGATGCCCGCAGCTTGCACACTGCAGCAGCACCGTGCGCACCGCCCAGGTTTTGTCATGCCCGCATCGCGGACAACGAAAACCCTCCGGCCAGCGGAGTTGACACAGATACTCCCGACAGGCCTGCTCGCTAGCGAAACGCGCCTCGAACTCGGCCAAATTCCGGGGATAATCTTCCATCGCCCAAGATCCTACATCTTGGGGTCACCTGAGTCAAGTAAATACCCATCCTTAGCAATAAAGGTGCCTATCCCTGAGTTCCCCTTTATTTCCCTCCCTGAAAGCCCCTGAAAGCCCCTGTGATATAATCAACATGCCGAAACACGTGAGTGTCGCCCGGAGCTAGCCTACCGGTCCTGACGATGGCAGGCTCCTTGGTTCGTCTCCTAGTAGTACTGAAGACACAGACGTTGATGAATGTGGATATTTCGTGGGTGAAGGAGGGCTTCGATGGAATGATCGACGTTTCAATCTCAGCACTACGGAGACGGGTTTTTCTAGGCTCAGCCTACTGACGAGTCTGTGAAAGCCAGACGAAACAAACACCCTGAGATGGGTATTCACTTGACTCAGGTATTTTGAAATGGCCCCTACATGTTGTGGTTGTCCGTAGCGCGTGTTGCGGTGCCTCCGACCAGCGACTTGTAGGGCGCCGGTTGGACGGCGACGGCCTGCTGAACCAGGCGGTAGAAGAGGTTGCCTCGGCTTCTGGACTTGCGGCGGTTGAAGCGGAAGGTGAATTCGTCGAGGTAGTAGTCGAGATGCTCGTGGCTGACGGCTCCTTGATGCGTACCCAGTATCCAACGCTTCAGTAACGACACCACGCGATGCACGCGGGGGAGCAGTTGAGAGGCTCGTGCCGGTTGCCCGTCCAGGTAGCTCACCTCGTGGCGATAGCCGTCGCTTTCGAGTGGCTCGTATCCCAGCCAGCCGTCCGTGTGGACCACGCTGCCGGGTTCGACCGACTCGCCGACGAAGGCCATCAAGCTGTCCCCAGAGGCGTTCGGAATCGTGCGCATCCGAACTCGTCCGATGCCGGCGCCATCTTCCTCGGCCGCTACTACAATCAGCGCTTTCGCGTCGGTTTGGCGGCCCCGCACGCCCTCCTCCAGGGCTCCTAAGTAAGTCTCGTCAACCTCAACGCGCCCGCTGAGGCGATCACGTCCGGGCCGCACCATAGCGCGCCGAAGCTTGTGCAACCAAGTCCAGGCCGTCTTGTAGCTGCCCAGGCCCAACACCCGCTGCAATCCCAATGCACTCGCCCCGTTCTTCTGGCTGGTGAGCCACCACATTGCTCGAAACCAACTCTGGAGCGGCTTGCGGGTGTCTTGAAAGATTGTGCCTGCTGTCGCCGAAGCTTGATGCCCGCAGCTTGCACACTGCAGCAGCACCGTGCGCACCGCCCAGGTTTTGTCATGCCCGCATCGCGGACAACGAAAACCCTCCGGCCAGCGGAGTTGACACAGATACTCCCGACAGGCCTGCTCGCTAGCGAAACGCGCCTCGAACTCGGCCAAATTCCGGGGATAATCTTCCATCGCCCAAGATCCTACATCTTGGGGTCACCTGAGTCAAGTAAATACCCATCCTGTCTCTTTTCAAATTCTTTCGTGATTCACCGGATTACGACATCTTCTTCGCAGCCTCAGTGCGTATCTGCGCGCCGCTCCCTAGCGAGCAGGGTTGGAGAGTGTCCCAATCGTAGTTGAGGGTTTGTAGGGCGGCGGCGTAAAAGAGCATTGTACTAGGCAGCCTTTGCTGCTGTGGCCTTGGCCGGATTGAGGATGGCGTCGAGCATCCACAGATCCTTGTAACCCATGATCTTGCGGAAGCTTTTCTCGGTATCGAGGAATGCAGCCGTGGCCCAGCGACACACCATGGCCGCGTCCTTCCAGCGGGTCACTCGCCGCGTTCTCCGCCGCACCCCGGCGTTAGGAGACTCGACGATGTTCGTCGTCGCCAGGCAGCGATGCAGCGACGGCGGCGCACCCAGGCGGTTGATGGTGAAACACTCCTCCATGCCTTCGCGCAAACTCACCGCCGCCTCGGGCCAGTCACCCTCGTACCACTGGGCTAGCTTCTCCAGCCGCGCTTGTCCATCTTGGGCTCCCAGCCGCCAGGCGGCCCGGATCGCCGCTTTGGCCTGATCGCGCTCGGCCTTAGGCAGCCGCTCGACGACATTGCGCAGCTTGTGAGCACGGCAGCGCTGCACCGGAACTTTGCCGAAGACCCGCCGCACCGCCGCCCGCAGGGCCTTCGATCCATCGAGCACGAAGAGCCTGTTTTTCTCCGTCGATACTCCCCGCTCGACCATGCCCCTCAGCAAGTCTTCGGCGGCGGCTGTGCTCTCAGTGGCGGCGTGCTGCAATCCCAGCACATGTTTGTTGCCCTGACGGTCTACGCCCACCGCTGCAAGCACTACATGATCTGCGAAGATCAAACCGTCCACGTAGATCACCAGCAGATCCAACTCATCCAGGCGCCGCGTGAGCACTTCGTCGATGCTCTTTTCGGCGGCCTCGACTGCCTCCCGGCTGACGGCGGATTTCGACACCCCGGCCGTGCCGGCCATTGCGCCAATCACCCCGGCATAGTTGCGCGTCGAGACGCCCTTCATCAGAATGTCGAGCATGCGCGCGCCGAGGCGTTCGTCGTCCTGCATCGCCTCGTAAGCGGGCACTTTGACCTCGCCGCCGGAGCGTTTGCGCAGTCTGGGTTTGCTGACGCGCAGTTTGCGGTTGCTGAGCTTGACGCGACCGGGCTGGCGGCCCCAGCGGACCACATCGCCGCGGCGCTTCTTGCCGGGCTGGGAAAGTTTTCCACCGGTAACTTGCTGCGCCGACAGTTCCAGCACGGCTTGAATGGCGGCGCGGCCGGTGACGTCGATAACCTCGTCGACGGCTCCGCGGCACTGCTCGACCAGTTCAACCAAGGGCAGCATGAGTTGGGAGTTTTGGCTGAGCAGGCGGGTGAGGTCGTTGGGGCTGACTGGCTGTTGCTTCGCGGAATCCAGAATGTGATATCGTTTCTTCACGGCGGTTCTCCTTTGTGGTGAAAGGTTTGCTCGATTCTCTCAGAGAACCGGGCTTGAGAACCGCCGCCCTTCCACCTTCAACTAGATTCGGGACAATCTCCAGGGTTGGGCCCCTATCGACACTGCGGGGGCGTTTGCGCCTATCTATCGAGACAACGGCAAAGTGATCGTTTTCAGCGATGCAGCCGCAGTGGAACTCGATCCCGCAGAGGACGCTGAGGCAATACGATACTTCTACGACGTAGATTTAGCTATCGCAAGCCGATAGTGCAGAAGGCTAGAGAGATGCCCAAACCACCGTTCTCGCAACTCTATTCGCTCACACTGGATGAAATCGCAGCAGTACAGCAAGACCGCCAGTTCGAGAACCAGGGGGTGCAGTTAGTTTACGCAGTCGATACCTCGGAGATCGTTGAGTACTGCTTTCCCTTCGACCCTACGGCGATGCACGAACTCAACATAGATCAGATAGCAGATGACCAAGCAGCGTTACACGAACTCTTAGTTGAGCGAGTCCCGTCTCCGCTTTTGATACCCGTATATGAGCATGAACTTCGACGCCATCTAAGATATCTCTCAGGTAAGAATCGCGATATCTTCACGCGCGCCGAAATACTTGAGAGGTTTATTCGGGACGCCACTCTCACGACCTACCAATCTAAAACGCCAGAAGAAATGCTGGCTAACTTGAAGATTAACTTAAAGGAGGAATTCAACATTCTGCTGTCCGTGGCTCTAGGCTGGCAATCACTCGCTCTAGAGCGGTTTAGATTTGTCGTCGGACACCTCGACCGTGTGGACACGACAAGAGTCACTGCCATTCGTGAAGCGAACGAGGAGGTTACGGTCTCGCCCCTCGCCGAGGTCATCGTACGTCTGCTGATTGGAAAACTCAAGCGGTCAACGTTAAGCCCGTATGACAAAGCACGCAAGGAGCGGTCAATTAGGAGCGACGCTCGAGCAGTGGATTGGCTACTGCAAATAAACAGGATTCTTAAAGCTGGCCATGTAAGCGGTCGATTTGACAAGAGAGTAATTATTTTGTACTTATCGTCTGCAGCAAGGAACCAAGCCATCTTTTCACTGCCACAGATACGGCTTGCAGCGACTGAGATTGAGGGAGCTCAGTACTCTTTTTGGCGAACCCGAACGCAGGCGTTTGCCGACCTGGTTACACGAACCACGGAAGTTGCGGATAGTAGTGACAACAATGAACATGGCGAAATTGAGCCGCTTGAACAAATCCGTCGATCTATAGAGAGTCTAAAACAGGCCAGGGAAAGGATTGAGCACACTTCTTCTTCAGAATGTGAAAATTGCATCCTGAGGGGCGGAAGCTCGACAGATTGCGCATATCTTGATTTTTGTCAGGGCATAGAAGTTGTTGACGCAGCGGTTAGGGACACGAGAACCAAAGTGGATAACTTGGGACTTCTCGCAACCGTTCGTAAGCACTGGCAGTTCTCTGTCGTGCGTACTAATTCTGGAAAGTATGAAGAACTGCTAGACGCCTACAATCTTGCTTGCTCTGATGTAGGGATCAAAGACGTCGCACTAAGACAGCTGGAGACTCTCCAATCGTTGATCATGGCTCAGTCGGAGTTCAACCGGGGTGTATCGACTGTGGTTAGTAATGAGTCGGCACGTCGTTACTTGAAGGATGACAGGGATATTATAACCAGCAGAGCGATATTCTTACCGATGTACCCTGTGTTTGAAAGTCAGCGTTACATAGACATGGCCGCAAAGATCGTTGAGTACTATCGCACACCCTATACAGAACGAGCGAAAATGTGGCAGTTGTTCACCGCTGTCTATGGGGATTTTGCGGCGGCGGAAGGAAAGCAGACGGAGCTTAACGGGGACCACGAGCTGGTTCGTTGTTTGCTGTATCTGGCGTTTCCAGATCGGAAAGGTGATGAATTAGCGCTAAATCACGCGCGATCTATGAAGAGAAGACTGCCAAAGACGAGGAGGGAGTTCTGTTATGTCGCCGCTTGGGCCGCAAGGCGGGCAAAGCAATTTCGTGAAGGTTATAATTTGGCATCTGAATCCATTAAACAATATCCGGAGGACCCGCGGTTTTGGCACGGTCGTGCGTTGCTCAATTTGGCGTGGTATAAAGACGAGACTTTGGGGGATTCCTGGGACTTAGGTGGCGATGAGGCGGTAAGTGACATTGAAAAGGCGCTCGAACTTTATCGTGAAGATCTCCCGAGGTTCGAGGCCGCGTATGGGGCCGCATACTGCAACTTAGCTTACATGAAATGTATTGACAACGGGGATTGGCAAGCCTTTGACATTGTCGGTGCGAGACGGTCGATAGAACGACTTAAAGGCCTGAGTGACATCGACTCCTGGCCGTCTGATTTTCCGGAATATCTGCATGCTGAGGCATCTGTGCTGTTTCCGGTGGGTCGAGGGCTGGGGACTCAAGGTGATTTTGAAGAGGCTATGCAGAGGCTTGTTGCAGCGAAGGAACACAACGACCAGGCTATTCAGGGGTATCCTTCGAAAAGCATGTTCGGAGTTCTTGGGGGCCGGATAGATTCTGAAATCGACACTATCAAACGACGATCTGCCAAGTAGGGCTGGCTCTGTCGGGCCAAGGAGTTGAAAAAATTAGGAGGACCCATTTCCTGCCAGGGCTGATCGAGTTCGAGGAGTTCTAGGGAGTTCTAGGGACAGGCACCCTAACTCTCGCCGCACTAACGGCAGTGAGTCACAGAGCACGAATCATCGATTCAGCAGGGGTACAAAAAGGCTGACCGCCCCGAAGCGCAGGTTTCCCGCTTGGCGGCGGGCTGCCGTTGGCCGGGGCGAAGGCTCTCCATACCCGGTTCACAAGACTACAAAACAGCTAAGCGATGACCTCACAACAACATCCACCGGCAAGCCGCCGCCAGCCCCACCCACCTGCGGTAAGCTGGAAGCGAATGCCAGCATACGAGCGCCCAAAAACGAAGATCCAGACACGAATGCGCCGCGCCGGCCAGCCGTCCAGCGCCCCTCCCGCGCCCCCCCACCAAGCAAACGACGTACCGCAACCAGCAAAACAAAAAATACCAAACAACCCCAATCTCTCCGAACCAATTTTAAACCAACAATTTGTAGGCCCAGGATTTCCGAAGACCCGTAGCGCGAATCTCGGTTTTGAGATCCGCGGCTTTTCCTGCCCCCCGCCACCGCCTCTCCCCCAAAGAACCCCACTCAGCCAAATTCGCCAAACGGGAATACCAAACGAACCCAATTTCCGCCGCCAGCGACAACGCAATCGCCACCCGTCGTCCGCCACCGCCTCTCCCCAAAAAACCCACTCAGCCAAATTCGCCAAACCGATGTACCAAACAAACCCAATTTCTACCCCCAGCGACAACGCCATCGCCCTCGCCACCGGTCGCCCGCCACCGCCCGTCACCCAAGAATCCCAATCCAGCCCAAAGCGCCGAAATCGAACTACCAAACGAGATCGGGAGATCGGGGGAGATCGGGGACAGCTCCCGAACTCTGGAACTCTGGGGGAAACCGGGACAGCCTCAGTTTCGCTGGAGGTCGCAGCTTGAAGACCGGTAAACAACTACAATAAAATGACTTACCAGATATTGGCCAATCTCCTGCGAGCAGCAGCTCGGTCGGTCTTGACGCCATAAGCTGTTCATTTACTGAGACTTGATGACGATACTGGCCCGGCACTTGGCCAGAATCGAGGCCGTCCCGGTTTCCCGAGACGGAACTTCATCACATCATATGGTTCGCCAGTTCTGGGCCTATAATGAGAGTCGCGAGAGGGAAATGATTGGCAGGCCGAAAGAGCGGTACAACTGGCAAGGCCAAACGCCCGCCGAGCCCCTGACTTACACTTGCAGTTACTGCGGAGACAGAGTGGCTTCCACTCTGGCCTGGACGTCTCCGACGTCTCAAGGGAGGATCGCAAGGGTTCGAACCTGCCCATCGTGCAGTGGCCCTACGTTTTTCGATGTGGACGATACACGCATTCCCGGGAAGATATTCGGCGTTGAGGTTCCCCATCTTCCCCCCGACATCGAGATTCTCTATCGAGAAGCTCGATTGAGTGCGAGCGCTGACGCGCCCACTGCCGCTGTGATGGTCTGCCGAAAAATGCTCATGAACATCGCCGTCCATGAAAAGGCGGAAGAGAACAAGCAGTTTGTCTACTATGTCGCTTATCTCGCGGACAACGGCTATTTGCCGCCCGGGGGCGAGAAGTGGGCCGAACACATCAAGGACCGTGGCAACGAAGCAAACCACGAAATCAAGGCCAAGACTGCGGAGGACGCCCAGCTGCTGATCCGATTCGTCGAGATGCTGCTGAGATTCATCTACGAGTTCCCAAAACTTGTGCCGTCCAGCGAGCCCACTAAGCACAATTCTTAGCGAACATCGGTTCGTGTTGGACGCGACCGCCTTACGGGGAGATCGGGGACAAGAAGCTGTGAATTAATGGCGGGAAACCGCGGGAAACCGGGAAACCAAGGTTCGAGAGGTTCGAGGAGGTTCGAGGGACAGGCACCTTAACCTCGCAGAAGTCTTGATGATTCAGTACTTTACATTTTCACCTAATGCAGGGACAGGCACCCTAACTCTCGCCGCACGAACGGCAGTGAGTCACAGAGCGCGAGTCATGGATTCAGCAGGGCACAAAAAGGCCGACCGCCCCGCAGCGAAGGTTTTCCGTTCGGCCGCGAGCCGAGGGACAGGTTCCCCACCCCGGCTCACGAGATAACAAAATATCTAAGCGACGCCCTCACAATAAGATCCATCCGCCAGCCCCCGCCAACCCCAACCACCTGCGGTAAGCTGGATACGAACGCCCAGAATACGAATACCCAGCGCCAGCCAGCACCGTGCCACAATGCTCATATACGAAGATAGGCTGCGCCGGCCAGCCGTGCATCGCCGCACCCGCGCCCGGCCAACAAGCAACTCAGCACGGCTAGCAAAACAAACAATACCAAACAAACCCAGCCTCGCTGAACCCAAATGAAATCAGCACTTTACAACCCAGTCCCGATCCCGCCCCCAGCAGCGTCACCGAAATACTGGGGCGTGGCATGGCGCCCGAGCCAGCCGACCCCGCGGAACCGAACCGCCACCGTCTCTCCCCCAAGAAGCCCCACTCAGCCAGATCCGCCAAACCGGTATGCCAAACGAACCCAATTCCCACCGCCAGCGACAACGCACTCGCCCACGCCACCGGTCGCCCGCCACCGCCCGTCACCCAAAAAACCCCACACAGCCCAAAGCGCCGAAATCGAACTACCAAACAGACCCAATCTCGCCGGACCCATCTAAATCAACATCTGACGGCCACCTGCCCCTGACCGAATCGCGGATCTCCCCCGCGGCCGCGGCAATCGAAAACCACCGTAGCGCGGATCTCAAAGAGACCTGCGGCTTTTCTGGCCTGCCGAACTATTAATCCCCCAATCCCCCGCGCCCGCCAAGCTCCGTAGGAGCGACACATCGAACAGCCTGGGGCGTGAGCCCCAGGACCACAGGCCGAAAACAGTCAGCCCCGGCAGGGGCGGCACACCCCCCTTCACCACAAATACCGCTCATCGGGCCGCGGAATCCACCGCTGGAATCCACAGCACCGAAACCCCAAATCCCCCGACCCCCCTGTCACAACAATTCAATCCCACCAAATCAACAACATACGCAAAAAACGCCCCAAAACACTTGACACCGCGTGCTAGCCTATACCCGTAACGATCGGAAAGGATAGATCACCGCGATCCCCCGACCGTTTCCTGGCCAGGACAGAAAGCTCGCTCCGCGGTTCATCATCTCCTCGAATCACAGAGGAGAGGGTGACTGCAAAGGCGGGTCTTCGGACGGCTCTCGAAAGTGGACATCCA
Organism: Bryobacterales bacterium; assembly: GCA_965238045.1. Lineage (GTDB taxonomy): Bacteria > Acidobacteriota > Terriglobia > Bryobacterales > UBA6623 > CBDEGU01. The sequence goes on from CBDEGU010000012.1 coordinate 1,419,422, forward strand.
CCGCGAAGGGCTACGAGCGCGGTCGTGCACCATCGCCGCGCGGCATCACTGCGCGGCAAGACCGCGCCAGAGAACCCTTCGCCCGGAACCGCCTGCAACTTCCGGCTGGGGCGGCTCGCCGGGATCACATAGTCGGAACGAGAGGCGTCTCTCACTTCTTTGAAATTTGTTTGAATTTGAAAAAGAAGCACCAAGAAGAACGAAGCCAGCAACCTCAGCCACCCACCCAACCCATCCGCCAGACCATGCAGCGGAGCCAGGGGCGAGACACCGTCGAGCCCCTCGATCCGCCCGCGGCCGCCAAATATCAGAAAAACCGGGCAAATCCGGACAAAACCCATCGCAAAACAACTATCCCATCGCCCAAGAACCATTCCCCGACCCAACCTCAGCCGCCTCCCTCTCCAAAAAAAAGCTAAACAATCCCCAAAAACCGGGCATTACCGGACAGAAACGCACCCTTCCGCCACCACTCCCTGCGCAGTGCCCTCTTGGAAGTACTCAGCCTTCGATCTGCATCCTCCAGACGACGGCCGCGACCGCCACATCAGAGACCGGCTAGTCGCGGGCGACGGCCGAGCCGATGCGCCCTCTCGGCGACCGCACCCACTCCCGGCCGAAGTAGCTCTTGGCCCGCGCAAAGACGTCCTTAGCGATTCGGTCTCCCATGATGCGGCCCGGCAGATCGTCGGCCGGCGGGTGAATGCCGCCCCAGATGCGCGACAGGCTTGTCTGATCCGAGGCATCCTGATAGGTCGCCCATTGCAGGGTGATGTCCATGCTCGGACCTTCCTCGAAGACCAGAAACTCGTTCTTCGGACAGAAGAACTCGCCGATGCCGCCGGGAAAGAACTGCGATCCCGTTAGCATCGTCATGATCTCGGAGGCGGCGCGGCTGAACGTGCTGTGCCCCGAGACATAGCCGGCAAACGGAGGAGTCACAAAGGTCGGGCGCTGGTAAGGCCACCAAGTCTCGGCCAAGATCCAGCCGGCGCCGGCGACGTCAACGTCCGGGTCCTCAATGAAGGCGGGCCCCTTCCAGGCATAGAGCGCGATCTTGCCCTCGCTTTCGGCCAGGTGCTCGTGACGCTCGCCCTCGGCGGTGGTCTCGGCGGTGACGACTTCGATCTTCCCCGGATAGAGCCGCAGCCCTTGAGGATGGTAGGACGGCCCTTCCGGATCGGACGACTGCCCCAGATCGGCCATGTAGCGGAGGGCGGAGATCGACCTCACGTAGTCGTACCAGCCCTTGATTCCCCAGGCGGTGACGGCCGAGTCGTGCATCGCTCCGCCCAAGGTGAAATAGACCTTCACGTCCCATTCGAGATCGTTCAGGATGGGCCCGGTTCCACCGAGACGCTTCACCGTCAGGGGATGATCCGAGACGTAGTTGGCGATGGTGAACCAGTGTCCGGGGGGCGTCTCGGAATCGGGTCCGTCGGCCCAGAACTCGGCCAGCACCCGCGTGTAGTCGCCCAGCGGCACGACCTGCGGTTCGTAGGGCTGGCCGGTCACCGGGTTCACGGCATGCCCCGGACCCCAGTCTCCGCCATTCTCGAAGTCGTAATAGGCCTCATAGTCTCCCGCTCCGGGCAGCGGCGAGTTGCCGATGGCTCCCGGCGAGATGTCGATCATCACGCCGTCGCTGGCGTCGAGCTGGCTCGACCACAGAGCGACCATTTCGACGCCCCACTTGTAGTACTCCTCGCTCGCCGTGCCGATCATCGGCGGCGGACCAGGATCGTGAAAGACCCAATAGTCGTAATCGTCGCGGTTGTACACGGTCAAGTCCGACCCCATCAGCGTGAACCCGGTGACCTGCCCCCACTCCGGGCTCAGGAATGGCGGGAAGGTCCCGATTTCGGGCACGATCACGTTTCCCGACTGGTCGATGAAGACGTTGAGCTCCAGCGGCTGCCAGCGGTTGGGATCGAGGATGTCGGGATTCCCCGGTATGGGCGGGACCAGCGGCGGATTCACCGGTTCGTAGTGCAGATTGGCGTAACCGCCAATCTCGTTCGAGTTGTCGTTGTTGCCATACTCGATGACGCTCTGGGCGATACGATTGCCCAGCGCCGCCGGAGAGTCGCCGCCGGTCGACGTAAAATTGATATCGTATCCGAGTTCGGCCATCTTCGCGTTGAAGGAAGCGAGCGCCTTGAGCGAACGCTGGGTCTGCGACTTCACGAATCGCGAGATGAGGATCCGATAGACGGCGTAGCTCATGGTCTCGGCCCGAGCGGCATCCACTTCCGCCAGCGGAAGCAAAACCTTCTCGTGATGCAGATAGGTATTTGCGTTGCGGTCGTAGGCCGCCCAGCTATCCCACATCGCTATGGAAGTGTGGAAGAGATTGCGCGCATGCACGGTCGGCCGGGCGAAATCGGCGCGGATGGCGTCCAGCAGAACTTCATTCCACTGGCCAGCGACCGACTCCCCGGCTCGGGCCGCGCCCGAGCTCAAGCACAGAACGAGACTAAGCGCGACGGCGCAGCGGCGCGCGAAATACGTGCGTTTCATGATGATGGATTCCTCCTGCTCATGCGGTGGACGGTCTCGGGCTGGCGGCGATCTAGTGAAGCGAGAAGATGGATACGTCATGGTGCAGGGGATCGAACTGGTAGATGCGGATGCGGCGGGAGGGTTCAAAGTTCAGCGTCATATGGACCTTGTGCCGTCCCACGTTCGTGTAGTCGTTCGGATCGACCGGCGGGACAATGATCGCGCCCCAAGGGCCGCCGGCGTTGAGCCACCAGTGGAAGCGGCCAAACGAGAACTTACAGCCGGTGCCGCCTTCGGCGATCGTCGGTTCGAACTGATTCTCCCATCCCCGCAAACCGCCGAAATCAGCGCTGATGTAGCCGTGGGGAAAGTGGTCGCCGTTGAAGAGCGAAACCTTGAAAATGGCGGGCCGGGTCTCCCATTCCCGCCAGGTGTCCCAGCCTCCGTCCTTGATCTTGCCGTAGATGGTGTTGTTCACGTAGAGCATCGACATGGTGGCCCCGGGGTCCTCGAGGTGCTTGGCCCCGGTGGGAAGCTCGGTGCGGTCGGACCAGTCGAAGTAGGCAATCAGGGCGCGGTCCATCAAAGCGACAACCTGCGACCACTCGGTCTCCTCGCGAGCCTGCCGGAGGGCCATCCACATCTGCTTGGCCGGCGACAGCTCGCCGATCTTGGCGATGGCGGCAGGCGAAAAATCATCGGCGCAGCGGTGCAGGCAGTCGATCGTATAGGTGATGGTCCACGGAACATCGAGAACTTCGCTCGGATCGATGAACGCCGCGTCGGACTCGATGTGGCTGTCATACCAGATCTGATGGACGTTGACATTGCCGCCGATCGTGTCGCCTTCCACGTTCCAAATGGGCACGACCTTCTTGACCTTCGTGGGGCCGATGTAGTGAAGCAGCGGAAAGCCGCTCCACGGGTACTCGGGCAGGCGGTTGCCTTCGATGACATCAATGCCCCGCTGGATGGCCACTCGGTCGATCGTGTGCCTCGCGCGGGCCTGGTCTCTGACCTGCTCGAGCACGCTCTTGATCACTTGCGAGGGCGAGGTGGGGTCGATCTGGGTGACCTTCACCGGCTTGCCGTCGGGACCCGCCGGCTCGACGACCTGGAAGCGCAGGATCGGATCGCCGGGATCGAGGATTCTCCCCGACGGGCCGCGGCCTTCGAACTGCTCCAGACGGTTGACGAGATCGACGGTTTCGCCGGGGCGATAACGGGAGAAATCGATAATCACGTCGTGCCGCTGCACGACCGCGACATTGATGCTCTCCGCCTCGACCGGCCGCTCGAGAAAGTTGCTATCGGTAGTGATGACCACGAAGTTCTGCCCGCTGGAGAGGAACAGCTCGTAGTAGCGGGAGGGTCCGCCGTTTTGCACGCGGAAGCGATATTTTCTGGGCTCGACGCGCACGTAAGGCTTTGCAATGCGATTCACGGTCCACTTTCCGCCCAGCCAGCCGTCGGTCTGGAAGGGGTTAAAGACAGCCCGGCCGTCGGGGGCGAACTGAACATCGTGGAGCATGAGCGGGATGTTGTACCTGCCGCTGGGCAGCCGCCAGGCTTGCGGGCTGGGATCGTTCTCGTTGTTGGAGTCCCTCGGGTCGAACAGGAAATAAAAGCCCGAGAGTCCGGCGTAAACGTTCGGCGCGGTAAAGTCCATGCGGTGGTCGTGGTACCAGAGCGAGTTCATTCGCTCACGCTCATCGCCGCCGGCTTCGTAGTTCGTATAGTGATGGTCCCAGAATTCGTCCGGGTCCTTCCAGTCGCCCGGATAGCCGTCGCTTTCCGACGCAGTGTGGGAATTGTGCAGGTGAATCGTCGTCGAAGCCAGGCCGAAGCCGAGCGTGTTCACCTCGGGCAGATCGTTGTAGCGGCGAACGAAAATCGGCTCGCCGTAGTAGGCGTGAAAGGTGGCGCCTGGCGAGACGCCGTCCCAACCCCAGGTCGGTGTCGGAGGAAGATCGGGATGGTAGAGCCAGAGGAACTGCTGCTCGCGCTGCACGTAAAACTTTCGGGGATGGAACTCCCCATAGCGTTGATGCCGGCCGGGATTGGGCCGGGGTGTGAGCGTGTCCTCGGGAACAGGCTGCGCAATCGGGGGAATGAACAGCGGAGCAATGAAGGGCCTTGTCGGAGGACTCGGCGGTACGGTACTAGGCGAGATTCCGTCGTCGAGACAAAGCTGGCCCAGGCCGGATTCGGGGGCGGCCAGCGCCGAGCCGCCGACCGCCAAGCCCAACTTCAGGGCATCCCTTCTGGTGGACATACGTTAGCCGCCTTTGCCGACTGAGTGTCTCGGCAGTGGGCATCTCTAAACCCAGGCCAGCACTTACCACTCTCGGCCATGCAAACCCAGCCAAAGAAACATCGCGAAACCGCGGCGGGATTCGGTCAGATCGGTCTGGGATTTACAATTGTAACATGCGTAAGACGCGCTGATTTTCTAGCGGGCCGGCGGGTGATCGGGCAGACGCGCGGACCAGTGCACGGGCTAACACAGATGAGGGGAGCCGGCGGCTAGGGGGCATTCCTCTCCACTTCGGCCGCGGATTTCCATCCGCGGCTCCGTTGCGGGCTTACGGGATTTTCAATGAAATGCTCTAGACCTTGATCTTGTCGTAATCAAATGGCTCGTCGACGAGGTGATATTCTGGCTCGCCGTCTTTCACCAGATAGTAGGTCTTGAGCGGCGTGCGATCGAAGTCGGTGAGCTTGCGGGGCTGCGCCTCGCCGTCGACCCATTCATAGATGGGAACGTCCCAGGGATTGAACGTATCGCTCAGACCTCGCTCTTTGGCAATGCGGTAGAGGTTGATGTTGCCCGGCTCGTGTCCGCCGAGCCAGAGGCCGATCAAGTCAAGCCGGAACTTATCCTTGCTAAACATGACCATGTTGGTGAGATGGTCGTCGCCAATTCCGAAGCCATTACCGTCGCGGCCGTAGATGCCCTCGATCATGGCCAAGCCCGTCTTGAGAACGCTCATGTTGTCACAGGTTTTGTGAGCCCAGATCTCTTGATGCATCGGGCTGAGGGGCGCGGAGCTGTCGTAGCGCGCATAACCGAGTTTGCGGTGGTTCTCGAAGAACTTGTTCACGCGGGCTTCGACTTTCGGGTGGATCGTGCGCTGCATGAACTCTGGCGCGCCGGTGACCATTCGCCAGCCGGGACAGAAGCGCACATAGGGTTTGACGACCAGCCCTTGCTCGTTCTTGACCGACTGGGTGAGACACATGCCATGGGCTTTCCACTTGGCGATGTTGAGCATCCATGAGTTCGGGTCGTTGACCGGCGCGTAGTGCGGAATCTCGGAGTAGACTACGGCGTCGGGCACCTTCGACCAATTCATCTCATAGCTTTCCTCGAAGTTTCGGACGCGGCGAAGGCACTCGTTCATCTTGACGCCCTGACGCTCATTGATGTCGACGAAGCCGCGATAGTTCCAGGCGTGGTAGTTGTTGGCTTCGACGAAGGTGAAGTCCTTGGGCCCGAGTTCCTTCAGACCCATCACCATGCCTTCGTAGAACTGCGGGTCGGTGCCGGTGCCCCAGGTGTCTTCCTTCGGACGATCTTTCGTCCGAACGCTGCAGACGTTGGGCTTGAGAACGATCTTGTGCGTGATGGGGATGCCGCCGGTATCGCTCGGCACGAATATCTCGCGGGCAAGCTGGAGACCCTCGGCGAGTTTCTGTTCGTTGTCGAACTTATGCTTGACCTTGGTGCGCCGGATGAAGACGGCTTTCGGGTTGGCCTCAATAAAAGGATGGACGCTGAAGTAGGGGCTCGCCTCGCCAACGCGAGGCGCCGACGGAAGTCCCGGCACCGAGCCGACAACGGCCCCGGCTCCGGCCATCAGGCCTGTCTGAAGAACGTGCCGCCGCGTTACACCCATGACGCTACCTCAATAAATGGAATCGCCGTTGCCAACCGGCTGCCCCTATTGTACACCCGCGATTAGCAACCCGTGGCGGGGAATCGCTCTGGGGAAATGATCGAGACGCGATGATGAAAAAGGCGCGGAACTCGAAGAGATCCGTGCCACGATGGGTCGCGGCTAGAAAGTTAGCGCGATGGTCGCCTCAAGCTGGCTCTTGGCCGAGCGCGTCGGCGGCGAGTCAAAGGCGTTGGAGAACCAGCGGGTGAAGCGCACGCCGGGGACGACGCGCACGCCGACGTCATCAATGAGCTGGAAGCCGACACCGACGACGGCGCCGAGCGAGACCCGATGCGCCGGCACGGCCGGTGTCGCGTCGCAGCACTCATCGGTCTCTTCGACGTCGAGGTCGGTGATGGAGAAGCTTGTCGATGTCGATGAGCGGACATTGCCGATCCGGCGGATCGCCAGACCACCTTCGAAGAACGCGCGCGCGCCGCGCTCGCGCCGATCCTTGGCGAAATAGCGGATCAGGACAGGCGTCTCCCAAATGGTGGCGCGGGTCTTCTCGATCGTAGTGACCAGTTCGGTTTGCAGAATCTCGTTGGTGAACGGATCGACGAGATCGGTGATCACATCCGTCGTTTCGGTATAGGCGGCGCGGCGAAACAGGAAATCGAGCCCAACGGCAAAGCGGTCATTGACCAAGAACTGGGTCGTGATGCCGCCGCCGAGCCGGCGCGCGGTCGCCTTGGTCTCGGCCAGTACCTGCACGAGGTTGCCGACGGGCGAGGTAAGATTTCCGCTATCCATTTGCTGCAACGGGAGCACGCTGAAACGACCGCCGACCGAAAAGCGCCGCACATAGGCCGGCAAGGCTTCACCTTCCTCGTCGTCCTCGATATCGACGGGTGCTTGAGCGCGCAGTGCCGGGCTCACGGGCGCGCAAAGCGCCAAGAGGCAGAGCAGGACCGAAAAACCGGCTCTAGCGGTACATTGGCGGAAAAATGGCTTGGATCGCATGGAACTCCCAATGAGCTTCTGGTCGCGTCAGAACTGGAGTGTAGACAACGGAGAGGGACGTAACCGGCGATTCCGCCGGAGGAACAACGAACGGCACTCTCAAATATAGCAACACGGCCGATGAACGCGGGTCAAGTCCGGCGCCGGCCGGCGGCGACAGCTGTTGCGGTCCGACGGCGGCTTGTGATGATGATTGTTACCGATCAAGGGATTGTTACGCATCAATGTCACCAGAGGGTTCGCCGGAGCCGTCATCTACGCCGTAAACTCTTCCCTTTCGCCCGCCGCGCGCCTCGCGGGCGTCGGCCGGCGTGGCGCGGGAAACCCAGCCGCGAAAGGCCGGTTGGGCCAAGGCAAGACACAGGACTCACTCGTCAGACCCGAAGCGATAGCTGGACAGCAGTGTAGCCAGGCAGATTGCCGCCAGACTTAGGGCCGGTAGCCTCGGGTCACTTCGCGCACGCTTGGAACGTGGCGCATCGAAGCGGTTATCTTGTCAAGCTGGCTGACATCGCGCACCGCGATCAGCATCTCAACAACGGCGGGTCCGCTAGACTCCTTCGTGCGACTGACGACCTTCAAGATATTCACGTCATCGTTGGAGAGGATATTCGTAAGATCGCTCAGCAGTCCGGGGCGGTCGTCGGCGTAGATCAGCACACGCGCCTGATAGAGCAGTCCGTCCGTGGTCGCCCACTCCACTTCGATGCGCCGCTCGGCTTCATACATTAGGTTTTCGACGTTGGGGCAGTTTCGCGAGTGGACAGCGACTCCTTTGCCGCGGGTCACATAGCCGACGATGGGTTCGCCGCGGATCGGACTACAGCAGCGGGCACGATAGACCAGAACATCGTCGATACCCTTGACGATGAGCGCATCACTCTCGCGGTTGGTGCTCCGGCTCTTGGGCGCGCCGGTGGCCTCGGCGAAGGTCGGCGTCGTCTGGGGGGAATCCTCTTCCGGAGCCAGTTTCGAGAGCACTTGGCGCGCGGAAAAGCGTCCATAACCGAGACCGGCGTACAGGTCGCCGGGCTGCGAATAGCCGTAGTCGCGGCAAACCTTGGCAAGAGTTTCAGGCGCGACGTTTTTGAGCGACACACGCAGGCGGCGCGCTTCCTTCTCAAGCAGCTTGTGACCAATCTCCTCGGCCTTTTTCCGGCGCTCTGTGTTAAGCCAGTGCTTGATCTTGTTACGGGCCCGAGAGGTTTTCACCAGGTTCAGCCAGTCGCTGCTCGGAGAATGACCGGCTTGGGTTAGGATCTCGATGATGTCTCCGTTGTGGAGGTGGTACTTCAACGGAACGATGCGGCCGTGACTCTTCGCGCCGACGCAGCGGTGGCCCACCTCGGTGTGAATGGCGTAGGCGAAATCAACAGGCGTCGCGCCGCGGGGAAGCACCAGAAGTTTGCCTTGGGGCGTAAATACATATACCTCTTCCGGATAGAGGTCGACCTTCAGCGTGGAGAGGAAATCGCTGGGGTCCTCCACATCCCGCTGCCATTCAAGAAGCTGCCGCAGCCAGGCCATTCGTTCATCGTCGACATCGGCCCCAACGCGGCCCTCCTTGTATTTCCAGTGCGCGCAGATACCCTGTTCGGCCATCCGGTGCATCTCGCCGGTGCGGATCTGCACCTCGAAGGTCTGGCCCTGATCGGAGATCACCGAGGTATGTAATGACTGATAGAGATTCGGCCGCGGCATGGCGATGAAATCTTTAATGCGCCCCGGCACGGGCCGCCACTGGCTGTGGATCATCCCCAGCGCCGCGTAGCAGTTTTTCACCGAATCGGTAATCACGCGCAAGGCGAGCAGGTCGTAGACTTGATCCAAAGTGATGCGCTGACGCTTGAGCTTCTGGTGTACGGAATAGGCCCGCTTGATGCGGGCCTCAATGCGAACCGGAATCTCGGCATCGGCGAGCTTGCGCGCAAGCGCCGTCTGCATCTGTTCAAGAAAGTCCTCTCCGGCCTGGCGATTCGAGTCAATATAACTCTTGATCTTCTCGTACGCCTCGGGTTCGAGATACCGAAAAGCCAGATCGGCAAGTTCTCCGCGCACCTTGCCCATGCCCAGACGCAGGGCGATGGGTGCGTAGATCTCCGCCGTCTCGCGAGCGATCAGAAGTTGTTTGTCCGGGTTCAGATACTCCAGCGTCCGCATGTTGTGGAGCCGGTCGGTCAGTTTGACGAGGATGACGCGAATATCCTTGACCATGGCCAAGAGCAGCTTGCGGTAGTTCTCGGCCTGGTGGGCTTCCGAGGATGAGTAATTGATGCGGCTGAGCTTGGTGACGCCGTCGATGCACTCGGCGACGTCGGCGCCGAAACGTTCCTCGATCTCGTGAATGTGTACGGCCGTGTCCTCGACGACATCATGCAGGAGGCCCGTGATGAGCGAGGTGCGATCGAGCCGCATCTCGGCGAGAATGTAAGCGACGGCCAGGGGGTGAACGACAAAAGGCTCGCCGGACTTGCGTTTCTGGCCCCGGTGGCATTCCACCGCGAATTCAAACGCCTGCCGGATTAGACGAAGATCTTCCTCCGGGTGCTGTGTCTCGCGCAGCTTGGCTTCCAGCTTGCGAAAACCCGCCGCGACGGGATCGGAGTTCCCGGTGGGATCGGCGGCGATGGTCTGGCTGGACATGTGCGTCTGGTCCGGCCGGGATCCGCGCGTTCAAACGCAGAAACGCCCCGAAGGGGGCGAGGTCGGATTCGCGACCCCCTCAGGGCTTATTATAAATGCAGATGGGTATTCACTTGACTCAGGTATTTTGAAATGGCCCCTACATGTTGTGGTTGTCCGTAGCGCGTGTTGCGGTGCCTCCGACCAGCGACTTGTAGGGCGCCGGTTGGACGGCGACGGCCTGCTGAACCAGGCGGTAGAAGAGCTTGCCTCGGCTTCTGGACTTGCGGCGGTTGAAGCGGAAGGTGAATTCGTCGAGGTAGTAGTCGAGATGCTCGTGGCTGACGGCTCCTTGATGCGTACCCAGTATCCAACGCTTCAGTAACGACACCACGCGATGCACGCGGGGGAGCAGTTGAGAGGCTCGTGCCGGTTGCCCGTCCAGGTAGCTCACCTCGTGGCGATAGCCGTCGCTTTCGAGTGGCTCGTATCCCAGCCAGCCGTCCGTGTGGACCACGCTGCCGGGTTCGACCGACTCGCCGACGAAGGCCATCAAGCTGTCCCCAGAGGCGTTCGGAATCGTGCGCATCCGAACTCGTCCGATGCCGGCGCCATCTTCCTCGGCCGCTACTACAATCAGCGCTTTCGCGTCGGTTTGGCGGCCCCGCACGCCCTCCTCCAGGGCTCCTAAGTAAGTCTCGTCAACCTCAACGCGCCCGCTGAGGCGATCACGTCCGGGCCGCACCATAGCGCGCCGAAGCTTGTGCAACCAAGTCCAGGCCGTCTTGTAGCTGCCCAGGCCCAACACCCGCTGCAATCCCAATGCACTCGCCCCGTTCTTCTGGCTGGTGAGCCACCACATTGCTCGAAACCAACTCTGGAGCGGCTTGCGGGTGTCTTGAAAGATTGTGCCTGCTGTCGCCGAAGCTTGATGCCCGCAGCTTGCACACTGCAGCAGCACCGTGCGCACCGCCCAGGTTTTGTCATGCCCGCATCGCGGACAACGAAAACCCTCCGGCCAGCGGAGTTGACACAGATACTCCCGACAGGCCTGCTCGCTAGCGAAACGCGCCTCGAACTCGGCCAAATTCCGGGGATAATCTTCCATCGCCCAAGATCCTACATCTTGGGGTCACCTGAGTCAAGTAAATACCCATCTAAATGCAATCTGCTGATTAGAAAGCCTCTTGCGTGCTGGCCTCCGCCTTGCGTTTCTTCGTGTCGAGGGCATTCTGGACCATTTCATCGGCCATCATGGAGTACTGATCGTACTCTTCCTTGCTTTCGCCCAGGTCCGCGCGCTCGCGGTAGAGCAGATTCACGTAGGCCATGGCGTCATCATAGTCCGGATCGATCTCGATGGCCTTCTTGAGAGCATCGAGTCCTTCCTCGATCAGGGGAATATTTTCCTCGGCTAGTTCTTCGCGCGCTTCTTGGTCTTTGATGGGACCCGGATCTTCGGGCTTCATGCCGAGGCTAGCGCGAAGTTCGATTCGCGGCTGATAGGTCTGCGTCCAATTGATCACGCCAATGGTATAGAGCGCCTCTTTGTTATCGGGGTGCTTGGCAAGAAGCTTCTGATAAGACTCCTTGGATGACTCCAGCTCGCTCATGTTGAAATACAAGGAGGCAATGCTTTGCAAGGCCAGCTGATTTTCGTCGTCCATGAGGAGCACATCCCCAAAGCCATCCAGAGCCTGCTGGGCCAGTTCCCGGTTTTCGTCGGATTCCCCGCCCGGGATGTACTGCATCATATAGGAGTAAGCCCGGTAGGACTTCGCGTCGATCAGCGTGGGATCGAGTTCGATTGCCTTCGTAAAATACTCCACGGCGTTTGGATAGTTCGCCGCGGTAAACGACTTTACGCCCTCATTCAGCTGGTTGCGCGCGCGGAGGTAATTGATCTTCTCCTGACACCCGGTCAAACCAAGGGCCGCGGAAATCAGAAAAATCGCACCTAGACTCGATTTCATCATTTTCATATCTCGTACTCCATGACGGCGCCCGAACGAAATTAAACCGAACACTCGGTGATCAGACGGCAACGCTGGTTTGAGGCTCGGTGCTAGCCACCCGAGCCCAGGTCTTCGGTAAGCAGACCGACCTTATCGACGCCGGCGCCCTTTGCGATATCAATAATATCGGCCACATCGCGAAAGTCCAGGGAAGGATCGCCCCTCACGAACATGACGCGCTCGGCGCGCGTTTTGAAGATCTCCTGCAGCCGGCTCCCGAGAAGATCCTTGCTCGACGGGTCGCGATTGATCAGAATGCTCTTGTCCGCGTTCACCGAGACCACAACTGTTCTGCTATTCGGATCCGCCGGTTGCGGGTTGTCGTTTGGCTGCGGTACCAGCGCCTCCAGGCCCTTGGGCGTCAGCGGTGTGATGACCATGAAAATGATCAACAAGACGAGCAACACATCGATCATCGGCGTCATATTGATCGCCGTCATCGGACCGCCACTGCCACTCATTGCGTCCATCGACATAAAAATACCCTCCTCTTTCCTCTTTCGGCTCGGCCACGCCCCCGGCTATTGTACGGTGGCCGACCGGCGCTCCTCGAGCTTATCGGTAATCAGGCCGACCTGGTCGCAACCAACGCCGCGCAGAATATTGACGACTTCCACGACACGCTCATAGCGGGCACGGGAATCGCTCTTGAGGTATACCGTCTTGTCGATCCGGTTGTCGATCACGTCCTTGATCTCCCTGCCCAGTTGCGCCTCTTCGATACGCGACTTTCCAAGAAAGATGCTGCCATCTCGGGCGACCGCGACCACCAGGGCATCGTCATGGTCCGCCGCGTCCATCGCGATGTGATTACGCGTTCGGACGAGATCGACACTGACGCCTTTGCTGAGCATGGGCGTAATGACCATGAAAATGATCAGCATAACGAGCATGACGTCCACCATCGGCGTGACGTTGATGTCGTTGATGGCTCCCCCCGTTTTATGTTTTTTGGGCGTCTTTTTTAGCATCCGGTCATTCCTCCTTCCGCTTCGGCGGACAGAACAAGCGGTCTGGCTGAACTCAGCCGCCCCTCCTCGCTCCGCTCCGCATGCCCGGCTGCCGCCGGGCATGAAGCCTTGTTTGCCAGCCTAGCCGGCCACCGTCTTCTGCGTTTTCTTCAAGAAGTAGTCCACCAGCTCGGAACTGGAGTTGTCCATCTCGACGTCGAAGGCCTCCACTTTCGAGTTGAAGTAGTTGTACATCCAAACGGCCGGAATCGCGACGAAGAGCCCGATAGCCGTGGCGACCAGAGCCTCGGAGATGCCGCCGGCCACCGCGCCAAGACCAGTGGACTTTTCCGAGGCGATCCCCTCGAAGGCGTTGATGATACCGACCACGGTTCCAAATAGGCCCACAAACGGCGCCGTGGAACCAATCGTCGCGAGGCCGCTGAGGCCGCGATTGAGTTCGGCGTGCGTAATGGCCTGAGCGCGGTCGAGCGCCCGCTGGGACGCTTCAATCGTTTCACCGGGAATGTCCGAACTCATCCCGTGCGCTTGGAATTCCTGCAGGCCCGCTGAAACGACCTTGGCGAGATGGCTCTTTTTGTAACGCTCGGAAACCTTGACGGCTTCGTCGAGCTTTCCTTCCCGCAGGGCGCCAGCAACCGCGGGAGCATAACTCCGGGACTGTTTGTTCGCGGCGCTGAAGGCCATATAACGATCGATCATGACGCCGATCGACCAAGCCGACATGAGAAACAGAAGAACAACAACCGCGCGGGCCGCCAATCCCATCTGGTTCCACATCGAAACCATATCGAACCCGACTTCTGCTTGCAATAAAAACATGCCCCATACGGATAACTCACCAAACATAAGAACTTCCTCCTCTGAGAATCAAATTCGTTCGTTTCGCGAACAGCCCGCCAGCGCCAGCAAGAACCGAAGGGTGGCCTTCGCGTCAAAAAATATGCCGCGTTCCAAACTCAACCGCTGAGCGAGAAGATCACGTCAATCTGGGTTACCACTTCCACCGGCGTGTTGTTAAGCAACGTCGGCTTATAGCGCCACTGCTTCACCGCCTGTAGCGCGGCTGGCACCAAGAGCGGATGGCCACTGAGCACTTTCAGCTCTTGTACCATGCCGTTCTTGGCAATAATGGCGGTGAGCTTGACGACTCCCGATATCCTCGCCTGACGCGCCAGCGGGGGGTATCGCGGCAGCACTTGTTTCGCCAGCCGGGCTTTCTGCACACTGCCTCCGACTCGAATTCTCTTCGGCGTCGGCGGCGGAGCTTTCTTGACCACCGGGGGCGGGGGCGGGGCGACTAGCGGAACATTCGAAATAATCCCGCCGATTATACCGCCGAGCTGACCGCCGACGGTCCCTCCCGGCACGCCGCCGACCACGCCGGCGATCGTCGCGGCCGGAATATCCGCCTCCTGGATGATCGCGACCTGATCAGGAATCTCGGTTGGCTGAGTAAGCGTTCCAGCGTCAAATTCACGGGGAATCACCTTCTGCACCAAAGCCGCGGGTGGCGGCGGTGGTGGCGGCGGCGGCGGCGGCGCGACAAGAAACGTCATCAACTCCGCCGCCGGCAATTCGTAGTAGTCGAGCAGCGGGATAAGGACCAACACTGCGACCCCCACCGCCTGTAGACAGAAAGACACCACCACCGCCCAGCGTGCCTTCTTTTTTCCGTGCATCGCTTTCAGGCTATCTCCAAACATGATTCTGCCCCTCGCTAAAATTCACCTTCCACATCGTTCCCGGCCGATTCAGTTTCCCTTAACGGCCCTATCCTAAACCTATTCGAGGCCCGAGCGCAACTGCCTCGTTTTCGCATCTACCGGCGGCGGCGCCCTCGTCCGCCTCGTGCCTCCACCACGCCCTGCCACCAAAGCAGGATCGGACTGGCGACGAAGATCGAAGAATACGTTCCGATGAGCACACCCACCATGAGGGCAAACGAAAAGCCCCGCAGAACTTCTCCCCCGAAAAAAAACAAGCATAGCACAGCCACCAGCGTAAGTCCCGACGTCAAGAAAGTTCGCGACAGCGTCTGGTTGACGCTCAAGTTTAGCAGGCTCTCTAAGGGCTGCCTGCGCGTCATCTTGCGGTTCTCGCGGACCCGGTCGAAGATCACAATCGTATCATTCATCGAGTAACCGACCACGGTCAAAAACGCCGCAATCACCGTCAGTTCGATTTCCCGGTTGAAGATCGAGAAGAAGCCGATCGTGATCAGCACATCATGCAAGACCGCGACGACGGCAGCGAATCCGTAGACCCACTCAAACCGGAACGCGATATAAACGAGCATCCCTCCAAGCGCGAAGAATGTCGCCTTGACCGCCTGCCACTGAAGATCCTTGCCGATCTTCGGCCCCACGTAGCTCGCTCCCCGGATCGCGAACGAGCCCAAATACGTTTCTTGTGCAAGCGCCGCTGCGATATCAGGATGCACTCCCGCGACCGAACCCAGCTCGGCGGCATCCTGCACCAGCCCCGAACGCTCTTTATCCCGGAAGTCCAGCAGGGCGGAGACGCTCGTCTGCATCTCCTCCAGGGATAGCGCCGAATTCACGATCTCTTGATTGGCCAGCAGACGATCGGCAAGCGCTTCCGGGTCCGTGTTATTGAAATCCAGCTTCCCCTCCTCGCCGGGATAGACCCGCTCGAGGGCACTCATCACACGCTCCTTTGCCGAGCTGCCGCCCTCTTCGCCGCTAAGATCGAGATCAACTTTTAGCTCGTGATCGTCGGCCGCCTCCTCGAACGGTTGCAGAGCCGCTACCTGGAGGCCATCCGCCTCCAGCGCCTGGCGGATCTCGCCGACTCGCGGGGCTTCCTGGAACTTGATGTAGACCAGGGTCCCGCCCTTGAAGTCGACGCCGAACCTCGGACCGCCCTTCAACACTAAACTCACCCCTCCTGCCACCAGGAGGAACAACGAGACGCCGACGAAGTACTTCGTCTTGCCCAGAAAATCGATACTAGTTTGAGTAAATATTTCCATCGACGCTAGTCAATCCATGTTCCGATGTCTCTAGACACCGCAAGAGTGAGAAAAGTTCCCGAAGCGGTCCCTAACGCTCGGGCCCCGGCATGGCAACTCACAGGTTCCTTCATCTCTCCGCTTGAAGTTCTTCCCGCCACGGCGCCTCGCGTCCCCGCCGGAACCCCAGGTAAACCAGATGCTCTTTCGATCCTTCAGATACTCAACTCCTTGACCTGCTTCCTGCCCGAGAGCGAGAAATCAAAGATCATGCGGGAAACAAACACTGACGTGAACAGATTCGCAATCAGGCCGATAGCCAGCGTCACCGCAAAACCTCGAATCGGGCCGCGGCCAAACAAGAACAGAAAGGCTGCCGCGATGATCGTCGTCAAGTTCGTATCAATAATCGTCAAGAAGGCCTTTGCAAAACCGGCGCTGATCGAAGCCGCCACGGTCTTACCCGCCCGCAACTCTTCCCGAATACGCTCGAAAATCAGCACATTGGCGTCCACCGCCATGCCGATCGTCAGGATGATGCCGGCGATGCCGGGCAGCGTCAGCGTGAAGCCCGCGTAGCTGAGTACGGCAAGCAAGATAAGCAAATTTAGAATGAGCGCCAGCACCGCGTTGATTCCGGCCTTGCGGTAGTAGACAAGCATGCAGACGATGATCAGCGCCAGACCCAGCAGCGAACTTTGCACGCCCTGGCGGATCGAATCGGCCCCCAGCGACGCGCCGACCGTGCGCTCCTCAAGAAACTCGACGCCCGCGGGCAGGGCGCCGGCGCGCAGCACCAGCGCCAAGTCGCGGGCTTCCAGGTCGCCGCCAAGGCCAGTGATCCGGCCCTGATCGGTGATGCGGCTCTGGATCGTCGCCACGCTCTTGATGCGCCTGTCGAGAACGATCGCCAGCAGATTATTGATGTTGGCGCCGGTGTAGTCGCCGAACCGGTTTCCCGCCTCCCGCGAGAGGGTGAATCCAGTCTCCCAAGTCTGCGTCTCGCTGTCTCGCGCCGCCCGGGCATCGCGCAGGTCCGACCCCGTCACCACGGGCAGGCGGTTCAAAACATAGTATTCCGGCCCCGCCGCCCGGGCATTCCGGTCCACGTAGGGACGAAGGACCGCGTTGGGCGGCAGCACCCCATTATGGGCCTCGACCGCGGCCTCGGGCGTCGCATAGGGTCCGCCGAGCACTGCCGTGATCTCAAGCTGCGCCGTCATCTGGAGGATGCCCATCACGCGGCCCGGATCGGTCAGGCCGGGCATCTGAACAAGAATCTCGTATTCGGCATCGGCCCGGCCATGCTGCTGAATCGTCGGTTCGGTCAGCCCCAGCCCGTTGACGCGATTCTCAATCGTCGCGATCGTCTGGGTAACCGTTTCCCTTTTGATACTGGCGAGCGTCGACGGACGCATCGTCATTTCCCAAGACGATGAGGTCTTCGCCGCCGGAATCCACTCCGGAAACATCTCCTCCACGGCATTACGGAAATCAGAGACCTGATCCCGCTGCACGCCCTCGATCGAGATCTTGATCGAGTCCGCCTCATCGACCGTTTGCGGATCGTTTCTGGTGATCGTACCGACGTCGATTCCCCGCGTCGTCAATTCCGACTGCAAGCGGGCGATGGCGCGGTCGCATTCCGAGCGAATCGCGTCCTGCACCTGCACCTGAAGAATCAGATGCACGCCGCCCTTCAGATCGAGGCCCAGACGAATCCGCTCGGATAGACTATTTTTGGCATCTTCAACCGACGACGGCAGGCCGATCACTCCGTACAGGCACCCCAGCGTGACCGTCAGCACAACAATAAATTTCCGCCATAGCGTGAACTTCATGAGATGATCTTTCCAAACATGCGCTGATACCGGTGAGAGAAAACTACTCTTTCTCCTCCTCCTCGCCGATCAGTCCGGTGACGGCGCTGCGGGAAAACTCCAACTTTACGTTGTCGGGCTTGACCCGCAAAGTGAGGGAATTATCGTCCTCGGAAACAACGACAATCGTGCCGATGAGCCCGCCGGTCGTGACGACCCGGTCCCCATTGCTCAAATCTCTGAGCATCCTCTCGGTCTTCCGCTGCCGCTTGCGCATAGGCATGAACAACACCAGGTAGAAGATCACCACCATCAGAATGATGGGGGCCAGCGGACTGTCGAATGGGCCCGCCTGTAGCAGGAGCAAAAATGCCGGGTTCAACAATATCATTCCTTCGTAGATCGTTCCTTGTTATACCGTTTCTGGCCGCGAGGCTCCTCGCGGCCACACCGCTCTCCGACGGCCTGTGCGCTGAGACCCTGCGATTTCGTGTCACCAATGGACTGCGGGGTTTTAGAAATCGAATCGTTCGCACGCGGCACGAGACGCTTCAGCCGCGGCTGTCGTTCTCGGTTCGGATGCGGGCCAGGTAATCGGGGAGATCCCCAACTAATATAGCTTGCCGAATCCGCCGCATCCTGTCAAGGTACGCCGACAAATTATGAATCGTCGCCAGCGTACTATAGAGCATCTCGCGGGCCAGGAAAAGATGCCGCAAGTAGGCCCGCGAGTGGTTCCGGCAAGTGTAGCACGGGCACTCCTCGTCGATCGGGCGGGGATCATCGGCCCAGACCTGGTTCTTGATAATGAGCTTTCCGCTGCTTGTAAATAAATAGCCGTTGCGCGCATTGCGCGTCGGCAGCACGCAGTCCATCATGTCCGTGCCCCGGGCGACATATTCGCCCAACTCGTCGAGCATCCCCACGCCCATCACATAGCGGGGCCGGCCGCGGGGAAGAATCGCCTCGACCTCATCGACCATGTCATAGCTCAACTGCCGCGGCTCGCCCACCGAGAGTCCGCCCACCGCATAGCCCGGCGCATCGAGTTCCACGAGCCGCCGCGCGCATTCCCGCCGCAGTTCCGGGTACATCGATCCTTGCACGATGGGAAACAGCATGGGAGACAACGCGGGAGACAATACGCCCGAGCAAGTCCCTCCCGCGTCCCGCCCGGCCAGGCCCCTCCAATAGGCCATGCCGCGCTCGGCCCAGCGCAGCGTCCGGTTCATTGACGCCCGCGCGTGCGAAAGATAGGCCGGATACTCGGTACACTCATCGAACATCATCATCACATCACTGCCCAGGGCCATCTGCACCTCAATCACCGACTCGGGCGTGAAGACATGCTTGGATCCGTCGAGATGAGAGCGGAAAATCACTCCGTCCTCTGTGATTTTCCGCAAGGCCGACAAACTAAATACCTGGAAGCCGCCCGAGTCGGTGAGGATGGCGCGGTCCCAGTTCATAAACCCGTGCAATCCGCCCAGAGCGGCGATTCTCTGATGACCGGGACGCAAGTAGAGGTGGTACGTATTCGCCAGGAGGATCGGCGTGTTCAAGTCCTCGGCCAGCACGCGCCCGGTAACGCCCTTGACCGTGGCCTGGGTGCCGACGGGCATGAACGCGGGGGTTTCGACCACTCCGTGCGCCGTGTGCAGAAGGCCCGCACGGGCCCGCGTATGCGGACATTCCTTGACAACCTCGAAACGCGGAGTTTTGGATTCGGCCCCGGACTGGGCGGCTGTCTGGGCCCCGGTCTGGGCGGTGGACTCGTCCAGCGGGGAACTAGCGGCCATATTTTTTGAAAATCTCGCGCAAGCGGTCGATCGGCAGGGCTTCGGCACGGTGAGCGTTGTGGCCGGTCGTAGTCGTGGCGCGCAGCATGGAGTTGTAGATCGCTTCCTCGGTGGCCTCGATCGTCGCTTGAAACAGCGCCGAAAGCTGGCCGTCGGGCATCCAGCGGCCCCGCTCCCGCACAGTCGAGAACGCGATCACGAAATCGCCGCTGCCATGTCCTCCCGACGAGCCGGTGCGAGCCATGCCGAGCGCGGCCCGGCGCGCGATGCGCTTGAGTTGTCGGGCATCGGCCGGCGCGTCGGTGGCAATCACCATCATCAGCGACCCGTCGACTTGGGCAGCCGGATGGGAGGGCGGCATATTTTCGGCATAGCGATGCCGGCCCAGTTCCTCGGCTACCGGTACGCCATCGATCATGAGCACGCCACCAAAATTCGACTGCACCAGCGCCCCGATCGTGTAACCGCCCCGCTCCTGCGAGAGGCGCCGGGAACTGGTGCCGATGCCTCCCTTGTAGCCAAATGCGATCGTGCCCGTTCCCGCCCCGACAGCGCCTTCTTCGACCGGCCCGCCGCTGGCATCGGCGATCGCCGCCAGAAAATCCTCACGCTTGAGATGCTCACCCCGAATATCGTTCAGCCGGCCGTCATTGGTCTCGCCCACTACGGGATTGAGCGAACGGACGTTCTCATTGCCTGGCTGCTCAATCGTATATTGGCGCAGCGCATTGGCCGCCTCCCACACGGCGAGCGTATTCGTCAGCAGAATCGGCGTCTCGATAACGCCTAGTTCCTCGACCTGGGTCGACCCGACCAGTTTGCCGAAAGCATTGAACACGAAGATCGCCGCCCGAACTTTCTCTTGGAAGATATTGCCGCCGTGGGGCAGAATCGCGGTCACGCCCGTTCTCACATCGCTACCCCGAATCACGGTCCTGTGCCCGACCTTGACGCCCGCGACATCGGTGATCGCGTTCCGCGGACCGGGCCTGAGCACGCCGGGCTCGATGCCTAAATCACGAATCCTGGGCCGGGGATTGTCCGCGCCCGCGGCGATCGAAGCACACAGCGCCGAAACACACAGCACGGCCAACAACAGGCAGCGCGGCGCCCTGCCGGAGCAGGGAATCAAGCGCCGGAAAATCAAACCAGAGCGATTCGTCATATCGCGTTCTCCAACCAAGGGCGAAATCAGCGGGCCGGCGAGAAGAACCCGCAAACCTGCCCGGCTAGCGCAATTTCACCGGAGCCCCGCCCTTGTCCTTGCTGCGCAGCGCCGCGTCCATGAACGCGAAAATCTCAAGGGTCTCGTCGTTGGCAACCGGGAGATCGCCGGTCTGGAAAAACTTCACCACCCGCCGCAGCAGCCGGGGATAGCCTCCGCCGGTATTGGTGGACATCTTGATTTCCTTTTCGCCATAGGCAATCGCCCCGTAGCCGCTCTTCCCGCCGCGAATGCCGCGCACCGTGCCGATACGGCCGTCCTTCCAGAGGCCGACAATCATGTCGGCGTCTTCGGTATAGGTGCGGTGCACCGAGACGCATCCGGGACCCATGATGGAATACAGCATCTCGATGGGATGAATCCCGTACCAGGACAGGTCAAGATGGTGCGTCGGGTGGGTCGGAGCCGGCCCCCAAGTGATCGCTCCCTTGAGCCCTGCTACCTTCGTCTCGGACACCATATCGGACCATCGCAAGCTTGAGGAACTGAACCACGCCACGCCGTGTTTCTTGCCCAAACGGGCGATTTCGCGCGCGTCCTCGAGTGTCGAAGCAAGCGGCTTGTCGATAAACACACGCTTGCCGGCCTTAAAAACCTCCTTGACCTGCTCCAGGTGTACTCGGCCGTCCGCGCTCTCAAGCAGCACCGCGTCCACGAGCTCGCAAAGCTTCGGGATGGAGTCCACGAATTCCACGCCCCATTTGTCTTTCAGTTCCGCCGCGAACTTCTCGACGCGCCCCACGCTGTTTTCGATATCGGGACTGCCGCCCTTGTAGGCGGCCACCACGCGGGTTCCTGGCACGTGATCCTTGTTCGAAGGATCATTCAGTATTTTGGTGAATGCCACCGCGTGCGAGGTATCGGTGCCGATGATGCCCAGTCTGATATCAGCGGCCGAGACATCCACGGGAAGGAACAGGACAAGAACAGGAAGGAAAAGGACGAGAGAGAGAATTCGCTTCTTCATTCCATGCATTCTACACCACGCCCGCCAGGTGGCAGGACTGTAGACCGGCCGGCGGCGGCCGCACCCCGAGGATCAGCACTCGAGGATCATGCGCTCAAGGATCATGCCGCCCCGGGGGTCGCTGGCAATCGCCGCCACGAATATACGATACTGACCCCTGTGATGCGAAATCGATCCCTGACCCTAGGCGCGAGCTTCAGTGCTCTGTTTCTGGCGGCTCTGGCCGTTTCCCAGACCGCCGAATATCCAGTCAACTGGGAAGGTTTGCCCCAGCCGTTTCATACTCCCTCGGCAAGCAACCGGCCTCAGGTGGTGCCGCGTCCGGAAGGCGCCGAGTTGAGCGTTCCGGCTGGCTTCACGATAGAGGAGTACATGTCGGGCTTCGAGGAGCGGCCGCGCTTCATGCTGCTCGGACCCGGCGATGAGATTCTGCTCACCGATAGCGGTCAGCGTCGCGAGGCCACCGGCGCGGTCTATGTACTGCAAGGTAAGACGAAGAAAAAGATTCTCGGCGGGCTCGACCGCCCCTTCGGCTTGGCGTTTCACAAGGACTGGCTCTATGTGGCCGAGGCCACCTCGGTCAAGCGATACGTCTACGAGGCCAAGGCCATGACCGTAAAGACGCCGGGAGAGGAAGTGGTGGCCTTGCACGATTACGGGAAAGGTCACTGGACGCGCTCGCTGCTGTTCAATCGCGATCACACGAAACTCTACGTCACCGTCGGCTCGGGATCGAATATCGGCCTCAACGAATCGCCGATGCGGGCGGCTCTCCACCGCTTCAACCCCGACGGCAGCGGCCACGAAACCGTTGCTTCCGGCCTGCGCAACATCATCGGACTGCGCTGGTATCCGGGCACGGGCGATATCTGGGCGGCGGTGCAGGAGCGCGACGGCTTGGGCGACGATCTGGTCTCGGACTACCTGGTGAAGATCCAGGAAGGCGGCTTTTACGGCTGGCCCTACGCCTATACCGGGCCACATGAAGAGCCGCGCCACAAGGATGTCGCTCCCGAGATGGTCAAGAAGACTCTCTACCCCGACGTCATGCTCGGCGCTCATGTCGCGGTGCTCGACACGCTCTTCTACACCGGAGATCAGTTCCCCGAACGCTACCGGGGCGGGATGTTCCTGGCTTTTCACGGCTCTTGGAATCGCGCGGCGCGCACCGGATACAGCGTCACCTTCATCCCCTTCCGCGACGGCAAGCCCGCCTCGGGCCCGCAAGACTTCCTGACCGGCTGGATGCTCGACGAGAAGAAGCGCGAAGTCTGGGGCCGGCCCGTGGGCTTGCTGCAAATGCCCGACGGTTCCCTGCTTGTCACCGACGACGGCGGCAAGAAAATCTGGCGGATTTCCTACCAGGGTTGACGAGCAACGACGTCTATGGACTCAGCACGGCGTGGCGGCCGCCGATCACAGCGCCCAATGTACCGGTTGTTTCTCCGCTCGCGGCGCCCCTGGCGGCCCGCCCTGCTCATACTTACTTCCCTGCCCTGGCTCATGGCCGCCGACTTGCCCTTCTCGCACGACTTTCACCTCAAGACCGTCGGCGCCAAATGCTTTGACTGCCATGCGGCAGCCGCGACAAGCCAAGCCGCCAGCGACTCGAATCTTCCCACCGAGGCGCATTGCATGAAGTGCCACAATCTTCCCGGCGCAACGCCCATCGACCGGGCGGCGCTCGCTGATCTCCAGTCCGAAAAGCGAACCTATCGGTTCGACCACCAGTTTCACCTGAAGCTCGGCAATCTCGCCCCCGTGATCGCCGCGGCCGTTGACGGGGGCGGATACCTCGGACCAGCGGGCGATATTCGCCGTCATCTCGACACGCAAGATTCCTGCCAGGCCTGCCACCGGGGACTCGCCGAAACCATCCGCGCCTCGAAACAGCACTTGCCTCGCATGGCCGACTGTTTGGTGTGTCATTCGGAAATCGACAATCCGTTTAGTTGCGAGAAATGCCACCTGCCAGGCGCCGAGCTGCGTCCGGCCAGCCATTCGCGAAGTTTCGTCGACCTGCATTCCACCGGCCAGATCTCGCTCGACAAACAGTCCTGCCTGCCGTGTCATGGCAGAAACTTCGCCTGTATGGGCTGCCATTAGCAGCCCCTGGCAGGAGTCCGGCAAGCGGCTCTTTCGCACCGGCTTGCGCTCCCTCTCCCCTGGTCGCTACCGTGAAGACTTCATGTCGAAACTTGCATTCCTGTTTCCCGGGCAAGGCTCGCAGTTCGCCGGCATGGGGCGCGAATTGGTCGAGAAGTTTCCCGTCGCCCGGGCGATTTTCGATCAGGCCGACGAAGCCCTTCGATTCCCTCTCTCTCGGCTCTGTTTTGAGGGGCCGGAAGCGGATCTGAAGCTGACCGCCAACACCCAGCCCGCCATCCTGACCTGCTCGGTCGCCACGCTGGCCGTGCTCACCGAGCGGGGTGTCGCGGCCGACTACGTGGCCGGTCACAGTCTCGGCGAATACTCGGCTCTGGTCGCCGCGGGCGTGCTCGATTTCGTCGATGCGGTCCGGCTGGTGCGCAAGCGCGGAACGTACATGCAGGAAGCCGTCCCGGATGGTCAGGGAGCGATGGCCGCTCTCGTCATGCTGCCGCCCGGCAAACTCGACGAGATTTGCGCCCAAGCAGCCCAGGGCGAGATTGTCAGCCCGGCGAATCTCAACTCCCCCGCGCAGGTCGTCATCGCCGGCAACACCGCGGCGGTCGGGCGCGCCATGGATCTCGCCAAGCAGGCCGGCGCCCGCAAGGTCGTCCGGCTGCCGGTCAGCGCGCCTTTCCACTGCGCTCTCATGCGGCCCGCGCAGCAACGGCTCATCGCGGACCTCGATCAGACGGCCTTCGCAGATCCGAAAATTCCCGTCGTCAATAACGCGGCCGCGCAACTGGTCCACACCGCTGAGGCGGCCCGGCAGGGTCTCAAGGATCAGGTACCCAACCCGGTGCACTGGGAGGAGTCGATTCGCTGCATGGTCTCGCAAGGCGCCGGGAGGTTCGTCGAAGTTGGGCCGGGCAAGATCCTCACCCGGCTGCTGCGCAATATCGACCGTTCGCTTCACGGCCAGAACGTTGGAGATCTGGCCACACTGGAGGCCCTCTCACTATGAAAGATCGCATTGCGCTCGTTACCGGAGCCAGCCAGGGCATCGGACGCGCCTGCGCCCTGGAGCTGGCCGCCCGCGGCGCCAAGGTTGTCGCCGCCGCCCGGCGGGAAGACAAGCTCGCCACGCTGGTGGAAGAAATTCGCTCCGGCGGCGGCCGCGCCGAGGCCGTGCCTCTTGATGTCGCCTCGAAGGAGTCCATCCAGGCGGCCTTTGCCGAGATCAAGGAATTCGGCGTTGTCACGATTCTGGTCAATAACGCCGGCATCACCCGCGACGGACTCGCTCTGCGCATGACGGAAGAAAACTGGCGGCAGGTGCTCGACACCAATCTCACGGGAAGCTTTCTCTGCGCACAGGCGGCCTTGCAAGGCATGCTGCGCCAGCGTTGGGGCCGCATCATCAACATTTCATCCGTCGTCGGACAGGCAGGTAATGCCGGACAAGCAAATTACGTCTCGGCCAAGGCCGGATTGATCGGGCTTACCAAGTCGCTGGCGCTCGAAGTCGCCTCCCGCAATATCACCGTGAACACCGTCGCGCCCGGTTTCATTGCCACCGGCATGACCGAAGCACTGGGCGAGAAGGTCCAGGAACAGATCCTCTCCGCGGTGCCGCTCCGGCGCATGGGCCAGCCAGAGGAGATCGCCAAGGCTGTCGCCTTTCTCGCCAGCGACGACGCCGCCTATATCACCGGACACATCCTCGGCGTCAACGGCGGCATGTACATGTAAGAACCACGACGAATGTGCGATCCTTCAGATATCGATGACGCCGGCAGCGATGGAAAACGCAACTAGCTGAGCGGCGCCCAAACCATGCCACGAACCTTCAACCTTCAAGAAGCCGAAGACTGCCTGCCGCGGATCGAGGAATGGCTGCGGGACGCCATCGATTCGAAACGGAAGGCTCTCGCGGCCGAAGAAGAACTGCAAGCGGTCAAGCAGCGGATCCAAAGCTATGGCGGCATCGAGATCCGTCCCGCCGAAGTCGCCAGGCACCGGGCCGTCAAGAACAGTTCCATGGAGCGCCTTCGCAAGGCCCTCGGCAACATTGACCAGATCGGCTGTCTTATCAAGGACCTCGACATCGGACTGATCGATTTCCCGGCCATGCTCGGCGCCGATGAGGTCTACCTCTGCTGGAAACTCGGCGAGCCCCGCATTGAGTTCTGGCACCCGGTGCAAGACGGTTTCGCCGGCCGCAAGCCGATCCGGGACGAGTTCGGCGCATCCACCGGCCCCTCGCGCCCGAGCTAACGCGCCCGAGCTGGCCCGCCCGCCATCCAAAGCGAAGCTAGGAGTCTGTCCCGCGGAAAAACCAAACAAGTACTGGAATGTTTGCAGGGAGAAGAGACACTAGAGCGATGGGGACGAGCTATCGCGACCACAACCCGGAGCAGCCGTACTTGTTGCCGCCTTCGCCGCGGGACTGCTGCCCGAAAGCCATCTGGCCTGCTTCATCCGCGACACGCTGGAGCCGCTCGATCTGGGCGGGCTGCACCTGCGCTACCAAGGCGACCGGCGGTGGAAGAAGGCAAGCAGTTGATCGTGGCCGCGACGGTGGGCGCGAACGCGGCCGACAACGGTTATCTGTGCGAGTTGCTCGATGGAATCAAGAGCAATACGGGACGCAAGCCGCGGCGGGGGTTGGCGGATGCGGGCTACCAGGGCGGCTTCTACGCCGGGCTGCTGGGCCGCCGTCAGTAAGGAAAGAATCCGACGGTCTTGGATTCCTTCTCGACCCAGAGGTTCGGCTGGGGCCGGCCGTTGATCGTAAGCGTGATAATTACGCCGGTCTTTTGTGTATAGGACCCGCCGAGATGAAAGTCCCGGACCTTGCCCAGCGGACTCTCGGGGCCCCAGTCCTCCAAGAATTCGTCATAGGGATAGTAGCGGCAGGGTTCGGCCACGGTGCAGCCCCAGTAGCTATAGGCCTCTTCGTAACGCGTTCCCTCAAGAGCGCGGAGGAAATGCTTGGCTTGGAGTTCTTCGCGCCAGTTGCGGAAGAAAATGTGGTAGATAACTCCCAGCGCCAGGCTGATCAGCAGGAGGGCGACGAGCACCTTGACAAACTTTTCCCGCCGGAGATCCGCCTGCCCGTACTCCTCCAAGTAAGTCATTCGGTACCGGCGAGCCGCGATTCTCCTACGGCGCGGCGACCGGATATGCCTTGTCGTAGGCGCTGGTGGCGTCCGCGGTGACGTTCAGCGCCGCGCTGACGTAAAGAGTGTTGGCGGCGTCGAGGACGAGGTCCAACCCTTTCTCGGCGGCCAGTTTGTTAATTACCTCGCGCATCTTCAGCGAGGCGCTCTGGAGAATCTCATTGCGTTCGAATTCGAAATCCGTCTGCACATCTTCATTGAGGCGCTGCGCCCGCCGCTGTTTTCGTTGCCCATCGGCCTGCAGTTGCGAGACATCGCTGTTGCCAGCCGTCTGGATCTTCTGTTGAATCGCCGCAAGATCTTTCGAAAGCTGGTCCAGCTCGTCGTAGCGGGGCTTGAACCTCTTCTGCAGATCCTCTCCGGCTTTCTTGATTTCCGCTGTAGCCTCGAGAGCCTTGGTGAAGTTCATCACGCCGATCTTTACTTGGGCCGCCGCCTGTTGCGGAACCAGGATCATGCAGCCCAAGCCGAGGCTGAGCAGAAGTCTTCTTAAAATCTTTGCGCACATTTGCGTTTCCACTCCCTACTTCTTCTTCATTCTTGTTCAGATGGATTCTCTCTATTCTGCCATGCTGTATCCGAGATCACCAGCGAGGCCCCTGTGCCGTGTCCCTGTGCCGTGTCCCTCTGCCGGCAGTCTTCCCGATCGCCCCCGCCTCACCCCGGCCGGAAGCAGGCGGGGTCAACCCGTCGAGAAGCTCTTCACGACATCGTTATACATCACAAAGGTAAACAGCAGGATCAGGAAGAGAAAACCCACCTGCACAATGCGTTCCTTGATGACCAAACTGAGATCTCGTCTTATGACCGATTCGACGATGAGCAGGGTAATCACACCGCCATCAAGAATGGGGATCGGCAACAGATTGAAGATTCCCAAGTTGAGACTGATTGCCGCCATTAGGCCGAACAGCGCCGGCAGGCCGGAACGAGCCGCTTCGCCGGAAAGCCGGGCGATCCCGATGGGGCCTTCAAGAGATTTGGCCGACATCCTCTGCGCCACCAATCCGCGCAGAAAACGAATAATCAGGGTAGCGTTGTTCAGGTTTTGATGGACCGACTCCCGCAAGGCATCCACCAAACCGAGTTTCGTCTTGAGGATTCGGTAGTTGGGCTTTAGCGCCACGCCGATCATCCAAATATCCTTGCCGCCCGCATCACTCATCTCGGGCCGAATCACGAGAACCATCGTCTCATCGTCTCTTTTGATTTGGAACTTCGCCGCCTCGCCATTGAGTTGTTGAATCACAGCGGGAACCTGTTCCACGGCGCGAACCGGCTCGCCATTGATGGCGAGCAGGGTATCGCCAGCCTTTACACCCGCCGCCTCGGCTGGAGAATCCGGCAGCGTCTTTTCGAGGAGCACCTCCGTTGTCTCGGACCAGCCCGCGGTTCCCGTTCCTGTCCGTTCATCCGCTGCAAAGGTCAGGGAAAGATCCATGCGCTGGCCATCCCGCTCAATGGTGACCGGAGTGGTCAGGAGCGCCGCGGTGATCTCGATCAGCCTGACCGACTCCCAGGTTGGCGTGACTTGCCCGTCGATGGCCACGACGACGTCGCCGGCGCGAATGCCTGCCCTGGCCGCTGGGGAGTCGCTCACCACGTAACCAAGCAGGGCTGGTTCGTTCAAGAACGCGGGCTTTTCGTAGTGCAGCAGGAACAATCCGGTGAGAATGCCAATCGCAAGGCCAAAATTGAACAGCGGGCCCATGACGGCAATGACCATTCGCTGCCAGCGAGGTTTGTTCGAAAAATCCCTCGGATCCTTGGATGTCTCTTCCGGGTTTTCGCCGGCCATCTTGACGAACCCGCCAAGGGGCAATAAACAGACCTTGAAGTCGGTCTCTCCCCGCTTGAAGCCGAAAAGTCGGGGACCGAAGCCGAAAGCGAACGCTTCGACCCTGACATCGAAGTACTTGGCGGCGAGAAAGTGGCCCAACTCGTGGACCAGAATCATCACGCCCAGCACGAAGACGAAAGCAAGTATGTTCTGAAGGAATCCCATCTATGCGTCCTAGGGCAGTGCCGTCTGGATCTTGGCGGCCTTCGTTTCCAAGACCACCTGTTTGGCGATTTCCCGCGCTTGCCGGTCCGCGTCGAGAACCTGCCGGATCGAGTCCGGACGAGATCGTATCGCTATCGCTCTTTCCATCGTCGTTTCGACCACCCTGGCGATGCCGGGGAAGGAGATCTCGGAGTTCAAGAAGGCGGCTACCGCGACCTCATCCGCCGCGTTGAGAACACATCCAGCGGTTCCCCCAAGATCCAGCGCCCGATAGGCGAGGCTGAGAAGCGGGAACTTCTGCCGGTCCGGCGGCTCGAAATCTAATTGTCTCACAGAATCCCAGCGCAGTCGCCGACCAACCTCGCCGGCTTCGCGCCGGGGGTAGGAGAAGGCATAGCGGATGGGCAGCTTCATATCCGTCGGACCAAGCTGCGCGATCACCGACCCATCGTTGAACTCGACAAGGGCGTGGACGATCGACTGCGGATGCACGACGACATCGACCTTGCTGGGGGGCAATCCAAAGAGTTTGCATGCCTCGATCACCTCAAATCCCTTGTTCATGAGCGTGGCCGAGTCAATGCTGATGCGGTTTCCCATTTTCCACGTAGGATGATTGAGAGCCTGCTCGGGCGTGACCCGCTCTAGTTCAGACACCGGCAGTTGGCGAAACGGCCCGCCCGAGGCGGTGAGAATGAGCTTGTCCACCTCATCGGCCCTGCCGGCCCGCAGGCACTGATGAGCCGCGCAATGTTCACTGTCGACCGGAAGCAACTCCGCTCCAGACTCTCGGGCGGCGTCCATGAAAAGATCACCGGCGGCGACCAGGACTTCCTTATTCGCCAGCGCGACGCGCTTGCCGAGCCGAACCGCCTCGAAGGTCGCTTCCAGTCCGGCCACTCCGACGATGGCCGATACGACCAGATCCACGCCGGCCGCCGTCACGGCGGCGAGATTGCCTTCCGGGCCATGCAGGATTTCGGGGTGGTAGCCGTCCGCGGACGAGTGCTGGCTGAAAACCTCCAGAAACCGCTCGCGAGCGGACGCATCCTTGACGGAGATCAGAGCAGGGCGGAATGCAAGCGCTTGGCGGACGAGTTCCCCGACGTTCCCGCCGGCGGCCAGAGATACGACCTCCACCGGTTCGGATAGCTCGCGAATCACCTGTAGTGTGTTTCGGCCGATGGACCCTGTCGACCCTAATATCGCTATCTTCCTCATTAGGCGATTAGGCGAGACCTTGTGTCAAACTAGCACACGACCGCCTAGCGGCGATTTCATGCGACGAGGCGAGGCGATCCCCACGAAGGACAATCATCCAATTTTCTGGAAGAAGAGAGGGGAGCCGGGGAGGTATTGGTTTCAGGGGTCTTTTGGTTGAGGTTAGTCTTGCTTTGGTGGGGGTTGCCCCCCCGGCTTTCTTAAACTATACCAAAGATCATAGATTCGTGCAAGTCTAAATCCGATATTCGGAATTTACCTTGGGATGAAAACGTACAGGTGGGGATTCGGCACGCCGCCGGAGACTTACCGGTTGGGCCGAGGACGGGGCTCGTTTCTGGAGGTTTCTGGAGGGGGAGCAGCCGCACGGGTTTCGGATGGAAGCTCAAAGACTGCATGTAAATATTTCATTATATGCCGCTTATGTGATTCTTGGGCGGTTGGGGCGAGGCCCGCGGTCCCTCCCGAGACTGTTTTGCGCTCCGCCGACTCTTGCTTCTATTCTGAGGTATTCTGAGGGCCGGGTGATGCTCACGATGACCGCCGCCGAATCCGACGACAGATCCCAAGCTCTGCTCACGGACCTCTACCAGCTCACTATGGCGCAGGGTTACTGGGCCCAGGGTTACTGGGAGAGCGGCATGAACGGGCGTGAGGCTGTTTTCCATCTTTTCTTTCGCGAACACCCTTTTCAAGGAGGGTTTACGATCGCGGCCGGTTTGCAGCCGGCCATCGAGTTTGTCCGGGGTCTTCGATATCACGACTCGGACCTGGCATACCTAGAAACCATCCGCGGCAACGACGGGCAACCGCTTTTCGAGCGGGCGTTTCTCGAAGCGTTGGGGGCGCTGGAGTTCCGCTGTGATCTCGACGCCGTACCTGAAGGAACGGCCGTGTTTCCGCGGGAACCGATCGTCCGAGTCCGCGGCCCCTTGCCGCAGTGCCAACTGCTGGAAACGCCGCTGCTTACGATCATCAATTTCCAGACTCTGATTGCCACCAAATCGGCGCGGGTGTTTCTTGCCGCCGCCGGCGATCCGATCATGGAATTCGGGCTGCGGCGAGCGCAGGGGACCGATGGCGGCTTGGCCGCCTCGCGCGCTGCCTTCATCGGAGGCTGTAGCGGCACTTCGAATGTGCTGGCGGGAAAGCGGTACGGCCTGCCGGTGAAGGGCACGCACGCCCATAGCTGGGTGATGTCGTTTGAGACTGAAGCGGAAAGTTTCGACGCCTACGCCCGGGCCATGCCGAACAACTGCATTTTTCTGGTCGATACCTATGACACGATCGAGGGCGTCAAGAAAGCCATTGAGACGAGCAAGAAGCTCGCCCGCCAGGGTCACCGCGTGGCCGGGATCCGGCTCGACTCGGGCGACCTGGTCACGCTCAGCATCGCCGCGCGCGACTTGCTGGACCAAGCGGGTTTCCCCGACGCGGCGATTGTGGGCTCGGGAGACTTGGACGAACACCGGATCGCCGATCTCAAGAGCCGGGGATGCAAGATCGGCGTCTGGGGGGTGGGCACACGTCTCGCGACCGGCTACCCGGACGGATCGCTCGGCGGCGTCTATAAACTCGCCGCCATCCGTGATGCGAATGGCGACTGGAACCACAAGCTGAAGCTTTCCGGCGATCCCGTCAAGCGAACCCTTCCGGGCATCCAGCAAGTCCGGCGCTTCGGTTCCGGTGACCGGTATATCGCCGACGTGATCTTCAACGAAGCCTCGCCTCCCGATGGCGACTGGGTGTCGTTCGCGCTCGGCGACCCGGGCCAGAGGTCCAACCAGAAGCGAACCTTCGGGCGCGAGGCGGAGGCGAAGAACTTGCTGTTGCCGATGCTTCGAGCCGGTGATTTTGTGGACGATTGCCCGGCGCTGGATCAGGTGCGGCGGCACACGCTCGATGAACTGGAGCGGCTCGCGGACCCGGTCAAGCGGCTGGTGGATCCCGAGGTCTACCATGTCGGAGTTGAAAGTGGCCTGCGCGAGCTTGAGCAAGATCTGATCCGCCGCGTCCGTGGGCCCGCGCCACGCTAGTTCGCGCCACGCTAGTCACGCTCTGGCGTCCCGCGGGCTACAATCTTTGAAGAAGGTGGAAAACCCAATAGGGAGTTCAGCCGTTACGAGTTCGTCTGGCAAGAGTTCATTCATGCGAGAAGCCGTCATCGTCAATGTATTGCGCACGCCCACCGGAAAAGCGCCCCGCGGCTCGCTGAAAACCGTGCGGCCCGACGACATGGCGGCGGATGTCATC
Source organism: Bryobacterales bacterium (assembly GCA_965238045.1). GTDB lineage: Bacteria > Acidobacteriota > Terriglobia > Bryobacterales > UBA6623 > CBDEGU01. The sequence continues at coordinate 1,451,970 of CBDEGU010000012.1, forward strand.
CGGGCCTTGCTGGAGCGGACGCCGGAAGTGAGCCCGGAAAGGATCGAGGACGTGATCCTGGGCTGCGCGATGCCCGAAGCCGAACAGGGCATGAACATAGCCCGCGTCGCGGCCCTGCGCGCCGGACTGCCCGATTCGGTGCCGGGCATGACGATCAACCGGTTCTGCAGTTCCGGCCTGCAGTCGATCGCCCTGGCGGCCGATCGCGTGCGCACGGGCGGCGCCGATGTCATCCTCGCGGGCGGCGCCGAATCGATGAGCCTGATCCCCGGAGCCGGCCATAAGTTTGCTCCCAATCCCTGGATCGTCGAACACCTGCCCCAGCTCTACATCAGCATGGGGCTGACGGCCGAGAAAGTCGTCGCCAAGTACGGCATCACAAGGGAAGCGCAAGACGAATTCGCGTTGCACAGCCACGGGAAAGCAGCCTCGGCTCGCGCCAGCGGAAAATTCGAGGAAGAGATCGTTCCGCTGACGGTGCGGCTGACGATGGCCGGAAACGGTTCCGTCGGCACGCGAGAGTTTCCCTTCACACAGGATGAGGGCATCCGCGCGGATACGAGCGCCGAAAAGCTCGCGGCCCTTCCACCGGTTTTTCTGGCCGGAGGCAGCGTAACCGCCGGAAACTCTTCGCAAACCAGTGACGGGGCGGCGGTGGCCTTGGTCATGCCGGAAAGCCGGGCCCAATCGCTGGGACTGCGACCAATGGCTCGTTTTGTCAGCTTCGCGACGGCGGGCGTGGCACCCGAGATGATGGGCATGGGCCCGGTCAAGGCCATTCCCAAGGCGCTGGCCCTGGCCGGACTCAGTCTCGACGATATCGGGCTGATTGAACTCAACGAGGCATTCGCCGGGCAAGCGCTGGCGGTCATGCAACTCGCGGAACTGGACCCGCAGATCGTCAACGTAAACGGTGGCGCCGTCGCTCTGGGGCACCCGCTTGGCGCGACCGGGGCCAAACTGACGGCGACTCTGCTGCGCGAAATGCGGCGGCGCGAAGTGCGGTACGGAATGGTCACGATGTGCGTCGGCGGCGGCCAGGGCGCGGCCGGCATTTTCGAGAGGGTCGCTTGATCTTTTCCCTTCAGCGGTCGCCAGCATCTCTATGATGCCACTGGACCTGGAGACCTGTTGGGACGCCGCGCGATGTCAACTCTAGAAACCCAGCCAGCCGGCGCGATCCCCCCAGCGGGCGGAGGCTTTCTCGCAGCGGATACGCCGCCCGAGGCGATCTTCACCGCTGAGGACTTCAGCGAGGAGCAGCGCCAAGTCAAGGCCACCGCCGACCGCTTCATGAACGAACAAGTCATACCCCGGATCAGCGATTTCGAGCAGCAGGAACCGGGACTTGCCCGGGATCTGATCCGCCGGGCCGGGGATCTTGGTTTGCTCGCCGTCTTGGTTCCGGAAGCCTACGGCGGACTCGAGATGAACATGACCACGGCCCAGGTCGTCGCCGAGAGCGTCGGCCACTACGCCGCGTTCTCAACGACCTATGGCGCGCACACCCACATCGGGACTCAGCCACTGGTTTTCTTCGGCAGCGAGGAGCAGAAACAACAGTACCTGCCGCGTCTCATTACCGGCGAATGGCTTGCCGCCTATTGTCTGACCGAGTCGCAGTCGGGCAGCGACGCGCTCAATGTGCGCACGCGCGCCGAACTCTCGCCCGATGGCGAGCACTACATCCTGAACGGCGAGAAGATGTGGATTTCTAACGGCGGCTGGGCGGATCTCTACACTGTATTCGCAAAGATCCGTGGAGAAGAATTCACCGCTTTTCTGGTGGAGCGCGGCATGGAGGGCGTGCGGCCCGGAACGGAAGAACGCAAAATGGGCCTCAAGGGCAGTTCCACCACGGCCGTCGTGCTTGACAACGTGGCCGTGCCGGTTCGCAATGTGCTGGGGGAGACGGGCAAGGGACACCGGATCGCCTTCAATATCCTCAATATCGGACGGCTCGAACTCGGCGCCGCCTGTATCGGGGGCGGCAAAGAAGCGCTGAGCGAGTCACTGCGCTATGCCAAGCAACGAATGGCCTTCGGCCGGCCGATCGCCGAGTTCGGTCTGATTCAGCATAAGCTCGCCGAGATGGCGATCCGCCTGTTTGCCATTGAATCGCTTGTTTACCGGACCTCGGGCCTGATCGATGCACGCCTGGCGGCTCTGTCGTGGAATTCCGCCAACGCCGCTGCCGAGCACCTCAAGGCCATTGAGGAGTACGCCATCGAATGCTCGATCGCCAAAGTCTACTGTTCCGAGGCTCTCGACTACATCGCCGACGAGGCCGTGCAAATCCACGGAGGCTACGGATTCCACCAAGACTACGCAGTGGAACGAATCTATCGCGACTCGCGAGTCAACCGGATCTTCGAGGGCACCAGCGAGATCAACCGGCTGCTGATCATCGGCATGCTTCTTAAGCGGGCGGACCAGGGGCGTTTGGATCTGATGCCCGCCATCAAGAACGCCATGCGCGAGGCAGGGGGCGGGGCCGGTGAGGGATCCGCGGATAACGGCGCGGCGCTTGCCGCGGAGCACCGGATGCTGCGCGGGATCAAGCGGGCGGCGTTGCTATGCGCCGGCGCGGCTCAGCAACACTTGGGCAAGGATCTCGAAAGCGAGCAGGAAGTCGCTGCCGGGCTGAGCGACATGGTGATTGGTATCTTTGCCGCGGAATCCGCGCTGCTGCGCGCCCGCAAGCTGCTTGGGGCCGGGCAGGGCGATGCGGCCGCCGACATGGCGCGTGTGATCGTGAACGATACGGCGGACCAGGTCCGGCTCCACGCGACCACGGTCCTGGCGGCCCTCGGCGGCGGTCCATCCGCCGCGAAGCTGATCGAGGCCGTGAACCGATCGACGAGTCACCCGCCACTCGATACGATCTCGCTGCGCCGCGGCATCGCCAGCCGTTTGCTGTCGGCCGAACGACTGGTTGTCTGACGGCACTGGGACCCAAATCCCTGGCTAGCGTACGAACTGCTTGGCCGCCGGAGTCTAACTCTCTTGCGGGTATGCGTTCGGCCGGGAGCATTCGGCCGGACGCCGCCGCAGATCCGGCTGGGGTGGATTTCAGTATTAATAAATCAGAATGCATTCGTCAGACACAATTAGGTATACTTATTTCGCAAGCTAGCCATGAACGCCTCCCACTTCAGGGTATTCCGCGACATCGCCAAAACCAGCAGTGTCAGTCGCGGCGCCGAGCTCAACGGTGTCAGCCAATCGGCGGCAAGCCAGTTGCTGCGCCAGTTGGAACGGAATCTGGGTGTTCCGTTATTTGACCGGAGTACGCGGCCGTTGCGATTGACCGTGGCGGGCAAGTTGTACTACGAAGCCAGCCGAGACATCGTACGCCGCTACGAGGAAGCCGAATCGCGCATCAAGGCCCTGAAGAACGAACTAGGAGGCGCGGTCGGCGTGGTTTCGATCTACTCGATCGGCCTGTACCGTATGCGCCGGATTCGAGAAAAATTCGAGGAGTTGCATCCGCAGGCGAAAATTCACCTGGAGTACATGCGGCCCGAGAATGTCTACGAGGCGGTGGCCGAGGATCGGGCGGACCTGGGGCTGATCAGCTATCCGGCGCCCCGGAAGGGAATTCATGTTATTCCGTGGCGTGATGAGAAGATGGTGTTGGTTTGTCATCCGCGGCATCCCCTGGCCACGAAGCCGACGCTGCAGGTTGGAGATCTCGCCCATCAGGAGTTCGTCAGTTTCGACCCGGATCTCTCGATCCGGGTCGCGATGGACCGCTTCTTTCGTGACCGTGGCTTGCAGCGCAATGTCGTCTTGGAATTCGACAATATCCAGATGATCAAAGAGGCGCTCATCATCGGCTCGGGCATCAGCATCCTGCCGAAGCGCACGGTGGGGCAGGAAGTCACCGAGGGCCGGCTTGTGACGAGAGACATCGCCGGGGAGGAACTCGTGCGTCCGATCGGCGTCATTCACCGTCGCGGGAAAACCTTCTCGCCCACGGTCGTGGAGTTCCTCAAGTTCTTGCAAGAAAACAAGTAAGGCAGAGCGATTGCCAGTATACTGAGTTCCCAGGAGGAAGGACCAGATGATTCGATCGATTGCAATGGCCGCCGCGACGGCGGCCTGTCTTGTGATGGGCTGTTCCAGCACGCCGCCGGCGGAAAGCGAGCCGGCCAAGGCCGCGGAACATGAGCCTGTCAAAGAGAACGAGGGTGGCCCCTACGAAGTGGCGAAGCTCAAGCAGCGGATGGACGCTGGAGAGAAGATCTTTCTGCTGGATGTTCGCCGGCCCGAGGAACTCACCGAGCATGGCGCGATCGAAGGCCATGTCAATATTCCGATTGACCAGCTCGAAGACCGTCTTTCGGAGGTTCCCAAGGACCAGCCCGTCGTCGTGTACTGCATGCACGGCGGACGCGCCAGTCGCGGGGCGGATATTCTGGCGAAGCACGGCTACCCCGCCGCGCAGTACGGCGGCATTACGGACTGGAAAGACGCGGGGTTTGCGGTCGTCTACCCCGAAGGATCGTCGAAAAAGGAATAATCCGGCCGCGGGGGATCGGGGCGAGCCCCCGGATCGCCGAGGTCCCGCCTTTTTTAACGGCGGGCTTCCCAACGGCAGGCTTTCTAACGGTAGGCGTCGAGGTAGCTGTTGGAGATTTCGGCGCCGGCCACGAAGTTCAGCTTGGCCAGTTTCACCATCTGATACACGTTAATGCGAAAGTCCGGGCATACCGACACCAGTGCGTAGGCATCGTTGGGCGGATACCCGTAGTCGGTGATGAGCCAGTCCATCAAGTTGCAGGTGGCCGTCTCGACCGCGACCTCAAGCGGCCGGTAGGCGTAGACCGAGACGATCGAGTCTGGTTTTTCGATTCTCATCCACGGCAGTCGTTTCTGTTTGATCAAATCGAGTTTGACTCGTACGGTCGAGTTGGTCTCGGCGGCGGTTCCGGTAAATTCGGTATCCCCCTGGCTGGCGTGAACATCGCCGAGGTAGAACAGCGCACCGTCGTGATAGACCGGCAGGTGGACGCGGTTGCCCGGCGCGACATCGCGGATATCTAGGTTCCCTCCCCAGGCGCCCTGACCATCACCGCTGGTGACGACTTCCCTGTCCGGCGCGACGCCGATCGTTCCGATGAATGGAGTCACGGGCCAGGAAATCCGGTCGTTGAAGTGGATCGTGCCGTCGCGGGTCGTACCGCTCGGGCCCGGTTCGTGCTTGAGGATATAGGTGGTGTATTCGGTGGAGATTTCGGGCCAGCGATTGGAGTCGCCGAGCGGGCCGCGGCCCGGGCCGTTGGCCGTCCAAGAGAAATCAGCGACGAGGATGTCCTCGACCGTCACCACGAGCGTGTCGCCGCGCTGGGCGCCTTCCAGATAGACCGGGCCGCCGATGGGGTTGGCCAAGGGAGGGACACGGTCGAAGCCCGGACGATTGGCGGGAATGGCCTTATCCTCGGGGGTTTGAAAAAAACCGGTGGAAGCGTCCCAGGTCTCGATTTCAAACGACTCGCCGGGGCTGACCCGCAGCAGGGGCTCATCTTGCCAGTTCAGCGCGAACTTCTTGGATTGCTCTCGTGGAATTTTTTGCACCTGTAGTTCCTCTGGGGTTCTGATCGGCGGCGGAAGCGGTCCGTTTCCGGCGGGCGGATCAGGTGGTTTTGTCTCGTTCAGCCAGAGCCTATCATAGGGTAGCGGCCAGCGAATTGCTTGTATCCGGTGAAAGAAGTGGAGTATTCCGGATGGGTTGCGCGAAGAAACTAGTGGTGTTTGCCGATATGGCTATGTCTGGCCGGGTGTTCCGCGCGGCCGATCTCGGCGGTGTATTCTGGTTGGAAGCCATCAAGGGGCAAGCATAGTTCAAGGGAGCGGTCATGACGGAAAGGGCACAATCGGAAATCCATCGCGAAGTCTCCAAGTTCATGGGAGGTCTGAGAAAGAGAAACCCTGGAGAAAAGGAATTTCAGCAGGCGGTGCAAGAAGTCACCGAAACGCTCATGCCCTTCTTGTTCGAGAACTCGAAATACCGTGACGCCCAGATTCTTGAGCGCATGACCGAACCCGACCGGGTGATCATTTTCCGCGTTACCTGGGAGGACGACGCCGGGTGCATCCGGGCCAACCGGGCCTGGAGGGTGCAGTTCAACAACTCGATCGGTCCCTACAAGGGCGGAATGCGGTTTCACTCCTCGGTCACCTTGAGCGTTCTCAAATTTCTGGGCTTTGAGCAGGTTTTCAAAAACAGTCTCACGACCCTTCCGATGGGGGGAGCCAAGGGCGGCTCGAATTTCAACCCCAAGGGCAAGAGTGACCGCGAAGTCATGCGCTTCTGTCACTCGCTGATGATCGAACTCTATCGTCATATTGGCGAGGATACCGATGTCCCGGCCGGAGATATCGGTGTGGGGAGCCGCGAAATCAGCTATATGTTCGGGCAGTACAAACGGCTGTCGAACCGCTTTACCGGCATTCTCACCGGCAAGGGACTGGCCTTCGGCGGAAGTCTGGTTCGCACCGAGGCGACCGGTTACGGGGCGGTGTTTTTCATGGACAACATGCTCTCAACGCGCGGCGACGGGCTGAAAGGCAAACAAGCGGTTGTCTCGGGGGCGGGCAATGTCGCGATTTACACGATTGAGAAACTCATCCAGCTCGGCGCCAAGGTGGTGACGGCTTCCGATTCGAGCGGATTCATTCACGACCCGGCGGGCATCGACGTGGAAAAGCTGGCCTGGCTGAAAGAACTCAAAGAGGTGCGCCGCGGACGTATCGGCGAATATGCCGAGAAGTTCGGCTGCGCGTTTCACCAAAAACAGCGGCCCTGGGCGGTTCCCTGTGATCTGGCGTTTCCCTGCGCGACGCAGAACGAGTTGGGCGCCGAGGACGCGAGGATCCTCGTCTCCAATGGCGTCATTGCGGTGGCCGAAGGCGCGAACATGCCGACCGAGCTGGCCGGCATCCATATCTTTCAAGACGCCAAGATCTTGTTCGGACCCGGGAAGGCCGCCAACGCCGGCGGAGTGGCCGTGTCGGGACTCGAACAGAGCCAGAACGCGGTGCGCATCTCCTGGTCTCGCGAAGAGGTCGAAGACCGTTTGCGGGACATCATGGAGAGTATCCACCAGAACTGCGTCGAGCACGGGCGGGACGGCGATGGCTTCGTCAACTACGTGAAGGGCGCCAATATCGGCGGATTTATCAAGGTAGCCGATGCTATGCTCGCCTATGGCGCGGTCTGATTTCCGGCCGCGCGCCATCGGCCGGACTTCTACCACGGGCTGAGAGGCGGAGGTTGGAGCAAGGCATGTGGCATCGATATGGCTGGTTCATCCTCGGATTCCCTGTGCTGGGATGGCCGGTGCTGGGATGGCTGGTGCTCGGATGGCCGGCGCAACTGCCAGCTCAGGTGGCCGGGCAAAGCTACCAAGTACTCGACGTTCAGAGCGTCCGCATCGACGGGGATCCGGCCGGCTGGGTTCATGCGGTCGAGGCGCCCGCCGAACCGGCGGAGTTTCGCTGCGACATCCTGGTGGCCGGAGCGGGCGTCGGCGGTATCGCGGCAACTCTGCGGGCGGCCAAGCGCGGCCATACGGTCTGCCTGGTCGAGGAAACCGGCGAAATCGGCGGGCAGTTGCTGAGCGTGCCCGCGCTGGACGAGAACCGTTTCATCGAATTTTCCGGAGGTACGCGAACCTACTACGAGCTGCGCCGCCGGATTCGCGATCACTACCGCCGAAAACGCTCCCTCTCACCTCGCGCCGCCGCGGCGGAGTTTCTCAATCCCGGCACTTGTTACGTTTCGCCGCTGTGCTACGAGCCGCCCGCCGCGGCCGCGGCCATAGAAGAGATGCTGGCGCCGGTTCGGTCGCGGGTTCAGATTTTTCTACGCGCCAGGGTGATGGATCTCGACACCGCGTCGGGCGTCATCCGCTCGGCCCTGGTATATCGCTTCGAACAGAAGGACGTGATTCGCGTTCGGGCGAAGTACTATCTCGACGCGACCGAACTCGGCGACCTGCTGCCTTTGGCGGGCGTGCCCTACGTTGTTGGTTCCGAGGCGAGAAGCGAAACCGGCGAACCCGACGCCGCCGATGAACCGAATCCGGGCTGTGTGCAAAGCTTTACCTACACGTTTGTGCTCGAACACCGTCCGGGCGAGAAGCACGTCATCGCCAAGCCGCCCGAATACGAGAGGTTTCGCGACGGACAGCCGTTCTCGATGCGTTTCAACTATTCGCGGAAGCACGGCTGGAAGGGACTGGTCGAGTACAAGATGTTCGGCGATGACCCGCCGATTCCCAACAATCAGACGCCGCGGCCGTTCTTCTCTTGGCGGCGGATTCGCGACGGCGGGAATTTCGCCGGGCCGAACCGGCCCAACGATCTGGCGCTGATAAACTGGCCCCGGCAGGACTACAAGGACGATTCGCTGCTCGACCGCTCGCCGCTCCAGCAGGCGCACATCCTGCAGCGGGCCAAGCGGCTGTCCTATTCCTTTCTCTATTGGCTGCAGACTGGCCTGGAGCGCGATGACCGCCAGGGCGCCGGGTACCCGGAACTGATGCTGCGGCCGGACATGATGGGCTCAGCCGACGGGCTCTCGAAGTATCCCTACATTCGCGAATCGCGGCGCATTCGCGCCAGGGCTCGCGTGGTCGAGCAGGATATCGTCGACCGATACCAGACCGGCGCCCGCGCCCGCTGGTTCGCCGACTCGGTGGGCACGGCCTTCTACATGGTGGATATCCACCCCTGCGGCGCGAACGAGCGCGGCCACATGATGATGCCGAAACCGTTTCAGATTCCGATGGGGACGCTGATTCCGCGGGGCATCTCGAACTTGTTGCCTGCCGGCAAGAATATCGGCGTGACGCATTTGACCAACGGGGCCTACCGGCTGCATCCGGTGGAGTGGAATGTGGGCGAAGCCGCGGCGACGATCAGCTCGCTGGCGATCGCGAAAGGCCGCATGCCAGAAACGGCCGAGGTGCAGGCCGAGCTGATCCGGGCGGGTGTGCAGCTAGTTTGGTTCGACGACCTGCCGGTCGACCACCCGGCTTTCGAGGCGATTCAGTCGGCGGCGCTGCGGGGTGTTTATCCCATGCATGCCGATGATTTGCACGCCGCGCCCGGCGCGCCCATCACCCGCGCCGAAGCGGCACGGGCCTTGGCTGCTTATTTCGAGCAGAAGATCGGTGGCGAGGGTTCAGGCCGCCTCGATGTGCCCAAGCAGCACCCTCACGCCCGGGCGGTGGACGTGGTTCTCGAGCGCGGCTGGATGGCTACAGACCATCGCAACTGGTTCCATCCCGACCTGCCATTCTACTGGACCGACTGGCGCGAGGGCGAGTTGCCGGCGGCGCTGCCGGCCCTTCGCGGCGACCCCAGCGGTCCGGTGAAACGCTCCGAGCTGGCGCGGAGATTGATGGCAGACCGGTAGAGGGCTTGCCGTGGTTGCGGTGAGAGGGACCCGCGCTGACAGACGCCACATTGTGTCTGTCGCGCGACGTGAAAGTCTCACGAGCAGAATCGATGTCGGCTATTGGGTGGCGTCATGTTCAAACCCTGCCCGCGGTTTCGCATGGCCAGACCCCGGATCGACGGTTACGCCAGGAAACTGCTCGTCATCCATTGCATCCGATGCCGTTCGGATCGTTCCATCATTCGCCGGCATTGTCCCCCTGAATCTTGGATAACCATCTTGCGTATCGCCGGGCCGAGAGTGCACAATCAAGACCGGCGATAACCGCCGTTCCGAACAAGGAGACCCACAATGAGACGCAGACAGTTCATCGAAAGTGCCGGCGTGGCCGCGGCGGCGGCCCCTTTGAGCGCCGTGCCTTTTCAGGCCCCCGCTCCGATGGGCGACCAGCCGGCGATCAAGATCACCGACATCAAGACCTTCCTGGTTTGGAGCGGAGGACGAAACTGGATTTACGTGAAAGTTCTCACCGATCAGGGCATTTACGGGATCGGCGAAGCCTACTCGTGCGGTCCCGACGAAGCGACAGTGAAGGTCATTGAGGACTACAAGCTCTGGCTTGTCGGCCAGGACCCGCGCAACATCCAGTACTTGTGGGACCTGATGTATAACACGACGCGATTCCCCGGCGGATCGATCGTGAACTCGGCCATCAGCGGCATCGAGCACGCGCTCTGGGACATTGCCGGCAAAGCGGCCGGTCTGCCCTGCTGGGCGCTGCTGGGCGGCCGCGTTCGCGAAAAAATTCGCCTCTACCAAAGCATCGGCGGGGCCAGCGCGACCGAAGCGGCGGAAAACGCCAAGCGGCTGATCGAGACCTATGGCTACACGGCCGTGAAGATGTCGCCTCACAATCGCGGCGACAACCAGATGCCCTACAACATGGTGACGCGCATCGCCGGACGGCGCGTCAAGGCCGTGCGCGAGGCGGTCGGGCCGGATGTCGATATCGGCGTCGATATTCACGCCCGCTATTTCGAGGTGCAGCGAGCCATACGCGTCGCCCGCGAGATCGAGCCCTACTATCCGTTCTGGCTCGAGGAGCCGATTCGGCCGGAAAATTTCGCGGCGATGAAAAAGCTCTCCGACCATGTGAACATCCCGCTCGCCAGCGGCGAGTGTAATTACACCAAGTACGAATTTCGCGACTTAATTAGTGTCCAGGCGCTGGATATCATCCAGCCCGACATCTGCGTTTGCGGCGGCATCATGGAGATGAAGAAGATCGCCGCCATGGCCGAGGCGCAGTACATGGTCGTCGCTCCCCACAACCCGATGAGTCCGCTGGCGACGGTGGTCAACGTGCATTTCGCCGCCTCCACGCCGAATTTTCTGATTCTCGAATACCGCGCGCCCGACCGCGGTGCCTACAAAGACGTGCTCAAAGAGCCCCTGATGGTGAAGGACGGGTACCTCGAGATCCCGAACAAACCCGGCTGGGGAGTTGAGCTGAACGAAGAAGCGTTCGCCTCCATGCCGCCCCGGCCCTGGAAGCGAGGGACCGGGTACCGGGCCGACGGCTCGGTGGCGTTCATCTAGGAGTCTGTCCCGCTGTACGCTGTGTCACGCCAGGGGTTCACTCCAGCCAGCTAGTCTGGACGCCGCCACAACGTGGAAAGATCATCCTTGGACTGAAAACCGAGAACTTCCTTGGCCTTGTCGTTGAGAAACTTGCCGTGCGGCATGTCGCCGAGAATGAAAAAGACTTCGCACTTCGACGGCAGCCTGTCGAGGGGCACCTTCACGCCCAGGCGAAACACTTCTCCCGCGTCGGCCCACGAGACGATGAAGGGTACGCCTCCGGCGCCGGGCTTGAGCTGATCGGCGAACCGGAAATTGTAAAACAGGTAGTCCTGCACCCAGATGTCATGCTGCTCGGTGAATACGCGGCACACTTCCTGACCCAGCGATTTCGAATGCGCGTAGAGATTCAGGCCCGATTGCGGCGGCGCATCCGGATGCAGCGCGAAGTCGAAAGCCTCATACGACGGCCCGGCGACGGTGAAATGCGGGCCGGTATTGATGACTCGCCGAATGCGGTGTTTCACGGCGGCGAGCATGACGTTGTAGCAGCCAATCGTATTGACATCGAAGGCGATCTTGCGATGACCGCGCAGCACCGCCAGGTTGAGAATCGCGTCTTGGCCTTCGGCCGCCTTCGTCACCTGATCAAAGTTGGTGATATCGACCCGGCGAAACTCGTGGCGCGTTGGCGCGGGCGGGGGCTTGATGTCGGTGATCCGCAACTCGTGCTCCCCTTCGAGAGCTTTCACCACATGGGGCCCGAGATAGCCGTTGGCCCAGAGAATCAGCACTTTCATGAAACTCTCCTTAACCGGCCGTACAGCAACCCTCTTCGCGCCGGGTTCATTCCATCTCACCGATACAATTCGTCATGCGTCTCACCCAGGGAACTTCGGCTTGTATCCAAGTCTTGTCACGGCGGACCTACTGCCAAAACGCGCCTGAGGCGAGCCCGACGAGATGTGAAACACCGACCAGCGGCCCAGTGCCCGTCCGCGCTCGCTCTTGGGCGGTTCCAGCGCCAGCCGCACGGCCTGAACCACGTCCTCGTCCGCGACCCAGAGCGAATCGAACGGCCCCGCGCTCATTTCCGCCGCCGAGGCAACCTTCCCCAGACGCAGCACGACGACATCCATCGCGTTGCTTCGCGCGAACTCGCGGCAGACGTACTCTCCTAAGTGCTTCGGCAGCGACACTCCGTCCAGCCCTGGCCGCGGGCGCCAAGCCTCGGTCACTAGAAAGTCCTCGTCGTAGGGCGTCATTAACTCCAAGGTGCTCAGGAACACCGCGCGCTCAACCCCCGCGGCGGCAGCGGCTCGCAGGAGGTTATAAGTGCAGCGCGTCGCGTAGTCGATCTTCGCCGGAGTGTCCTCGCCCGGCAGCGGCTCCGCCAGGTGAACGATCCGGCCGATGCCCCGCACCAGATCATTCGTCGGGTCTTCGTGGCCAAGATCGCTCTGAACAAACGGGTGCCGGCTCTCGATGGCCGTCCGGGAAGTGACGCGCACCTCATACTCGGAGGCAAGCGAGTCGGCAAGCGTCCCCGCCAATGAGTTTTCGCCCGACGTAATCAGAAGACGGCGAGATTGCTCTTGTGGCTCGGCCGCGCCCGCCAGGCTCGCGACCCCCGCCGTTGCGACGCCAGCACTTTTCAGAAAGGAACGCCTCTTGACCCGCATCTCGCGCCAACCTCCGTTGATAGCAGCTAGTTAGTCCAGTAGCTTGCCGTTCGCATCCGTGCGCCGTACCATGCGCCGAAATTCAGCTCGCCGACGCCGCATTCAATCTTAGCTAAATCGCCAACGACAATCCATACCACGCGACCCATTCCACCTTCGGGCCAACTACCGAAAGTTCGTGTACGGCCCGGCTTGTGTGAACTCGGTGGAGGCCAGACCCTCGGTATCCCAGACGATCGCACCCTTCCGAAGCGTGAGCACGCAGAATAGTTTCTTGTCCCCAATCATCTTTGCGCGGCCGGAATCGAGAAACCCAAACTTTCCCTCCCGCAACCGAAACACCGCGATGTCGGCCAGCGCTCCCTCATCGAGCGTGCCCAGTTCGGTTCGCCGGATCGCGCGCGCCGGGTTCACCGTCGTTCGCTGGATAATCTGCTCCAGCGTCATGCCGAGATTGAGAAACTTCGACATGGTCGTGGTCATATTCGCCCGAGGCAGCATGATGCTGCGCTTGTGGATGTCGGTGGAGATCGTATCGGGCAAGAAGCCTTGCTTCATCGCCGGAACGGCCTTGCGGTAGTAGAAGCTCCCGTTGCCGTGGCCTACATCAAAGAGCACCCCGCGTTTGCGCGCGGCCCACATGTAGGACTTAACCTTCTTGTTCTCGTCCAGCCAGTCAAAGCGGCGGCTGTAGACATGCGTATGGATATCGCCCGGCCTCATGTGCTCGAGAATCAGTTCCTTGTAAGTCCGTCCGGGTTTGGGACGAAAATCCACCATGAGTACCGTGTTGCTCTCCTCCGCCGCCCGCACCGCGCGGTCCACCGCCTTCCAGTCCGCCGGCTCGTAGTGCGCGGTCTTGATCCCGACAATCGTTTCCGGGTATTTCTTCACCATCCGGACGGCGGCCGCGGCGTCCAATTCCGAGGGATCATTCTCAACCTCTTCGCCATACATGCCCGCGCCGACGATGTTGAGCAGCGCCAGCACGCGCGTCTTCGCCTTGTCGATGGTCGTCGCTTTGAATTTCTCGAAAGTTTTCCAGCCCGACCCGCCGGCATCGACGGCCGTGGTCACTCCGTTGGTGAGCGCGTGGTGATCGGGTTGCAAATTCAGCCAGGCGCCCCGCGCGTCGAAATGGGTGTGGATGTCGATCAGCCCCGGCGTAACGTAGAACTCGCCGACATCGATCACTCGCTTGGCGTGGGACGCCGGAATGTCCTTGGCCACCTTGAAGATCTTGTCGCCAACGATCGCAATGTCATACCTCCCGTTGCGTTCGTTCTTCGGGTCGATCACGTGACCGTTCTTGAGCAGGATATCGATGATCTCTTGCGCCGCAACCCGTGCGGGGTTCAGCAGGCCCGCAAGCATCAGCAGGAGCGCGGCGGCTTTCCAAAACATCCAAAACCTTCGATGTGTCATGAGTCCATTCTTCTTTTCTGCATCCTGTTCTCTTCAGTATTCGAAGTCCGGCGTCCGGAAGAGCCGCGCCGTCATCATAGCGAGCACTTTCCCCGAGCCGTCGCGTTACTGAATCTTGTCATACTCGCCCGACTCGGTCCACAACGGGAAGGCGCGCCCGTCTTCGTCGAACACGATCTCGCCGTCTCGAATTGTCATCAACGCCCGCACGCGGCGCTTGCCCATCTTCTTCTTTCCCCAGGCATCCTTGAAAGCGAAGACACCCCGCTCGATGGCGAGCACGGCGATGTCGGCCCCGCTTCCCTCCCCTAGCGTGCCGATCTCGGGAAACTTACCGATCGCCTTCGCGGGGTTGACCGTCGAGCGCTCAATGGCCTCGGCAAACTTCATCCCAAGCAGCATCATCTTCGAAATGCAGTTCGGCATGTCCGGCTGACCGGCCCGGACGCTCTTCTGATGCAGGTCCGTGCTAATCGTGTCAGGCGGATAATCATCCGCCATCGCTTTCGACGCCACCGGCCATAGAAAACTTCCCGCTCCATGGCCCATATCGAAGAGCACGCCGTGGCGCCGTGCCTCCCGCATATACGGATGCACTTTTCCGCTAAAGCGGCTGATGATCTCGACCTGGCGATCGTTATAGAAGTGCGTGTGCATGTCTCCCGGGCGGAGCTTGTCGAGCACCTCGGTGCGTGTGTCGCGCCCCGAGGTGGTCAAGATACCGCTGTCGACGATGATCGGCCGGCCGGTAAGGCGGCCGGCGGCAATCGAGCGGTCGATCGCGATCCAGTCCGGCCGGCTGTAGTGCGCCGTCTTAATCCCGACAATCAGATCCGAATATTCGCGAATTTTCTTGGCCGTCTTCTCCGGGTCCATGTCCTCGATGTTCTGCTCGGCCTCTAATCCGGCGATGCCGTGTCCCACGATATTGATGAACGCAAGGACGCGCGCCTTGGAGCGGTCGATGATCGTCGTCTTGAAATCATCGAAGTTTCGCCAGCCCGCATCGCCGCACGCCACCAGCGTAGTCGTGCCGGTGGTGAGCCAAACATCATCGGGAAAAAGACTGCCCGAGTTGCAAAGGTAGGGATGCGCGTGCAGGTCGACCAGGCCGGGCGTGACGTAGAGTCCCGCCAAATCGACCGTCTTCTTCGCATCAGCCTCGGCAATGCTCTTGGCGACCTTGCCGATCTTGTTCCCAGCGATGGCTACATCCATCACGCCGTCGAGCTGGTTTGCCGGGTCGATGACGTGAGCGTTCTTGAGCAGCAGGTCGTACTGCTGACCGAACCCCGCTCCCGCCAGCAGCATCGCCAGCAACACCGCCCGGAGAGCCGTTCGGGCCGGAGCGATCAGGTCGCGGATCAATGGATCGCCCGCACCTTCTGCTCGCGTTCGGCACCGCTCCAGCATTTGGAAGAAAGACCTCTCTGAATCCAGAAACCCTGGCCGCCGGTCTTAGCGATAAGAGATGGCCCGCGATTCAAATGATCGCACCTGCTTCGCAGCTACGTCCGGCAACACTAGGTCCGGCAATGCACGAGCCCGCGCTTGGCCAAGTATTGCTGATGATACTCCTCGGCCCGGTAGAATGTCGATGCCGCTGTGATCTCGGTGACCACGGGCCGGCTGAGTTTACCGCTCTCATCGAGCCGCTGCTTCGATGCCCGCGCCGCCTCCTCCTGCCCGGCTGTGTGGTAGAAAACCGCCGAGCGGTACTGCGTGCCAATGTCGGGCCCCTGGCGGTTGAGGGTCGTGGGGTCGTGATGCGACCAGAACACCTCCAGCAGCTCGTCGTAGCTAACCTGGTCAGGGTCGTACTCAACTTCCACTACTTCGGCATGACCGGTCTGCCCCGTGCACACGTCTTGATAGCTTGGATTCACCAGGTCGCCGCCGGCGTATCCCACCGCCGCCGATGTCACGCCGGGAAGCTCCCGGAACGCCGCCTCGACACTCCAGAAACAGCCTGCTCCAAAGGTTGCCTTCTGAGTCATTTCTCTCCTCGCCGGAATTCGAAGTCCTATCCTCTCAGCGCCCGGCCGCCACACCGCTTACAAGACGAGATGATTCGCCTTCATGCCCCCGCAACCGTTGTCCTTGAACGCTCGCGGGCAGCCTCCCCGGTAACACGAATCGCCGCTATAACCTTCTGGATTGACGAATTGGATCCACTCGCTCACCTTCTCCCGCACCTGTTTCACGCTCTTGCCCTGCTCGGCGATCAGGTAGTTCGACAACCCCCAGATCGTGCGCGACACATTACATGAACAGCAGCAGGTGTACGCGCTCTTGTCGCTGCAGCACGGTGCGGGCATGGCGGTCAGGGCGGCCTTCTTAACCGCTTCCTGCTCGGCGGACAGCGGAATCGTGCGCTCCCAGTCCATGAACTGCCGGCTCTGCGATGGGACGTCACTGAAGACGATCTCGCCCCCGGAACACGAGGAGAACAGCAATACCGCGCCAAGCAAAACAACGAGCCCGCCAGGAGAACTGCCCCGAAGACAGCCGGCCGAATAACCGTAGCGCAGATTCACGAGAAGACCTCCCTTTAGTACATTATCTCGCAACCCCGCACACACCGTTGCGCAACCAGGTTGCACAACCAGCAAGCCGTGGCGACCCCGGTCAGGCCCTGTCCAAGTTGGCGCGCAGCAGCCTCAAGAAATTTCCGCCCCAAACTTTCTTGATCTCGCCCTCGGTCATCCCATGGGACAGCATGCTCTCTGTCAGCCGAACGAGCTGCGACATCTCGGGAACAACTGGAACGGTCTTGCCCAGCCCATCGAAATCCGTGCCGATGCCGACATGGTCGATCCCAACCAGGTCGGCGACGTAGAGGATGTGCTCGACAAACCGGTCAATGGTGGCCTGCTCGGGGTCGGGATGAATGAACGACGGCGCGAAGGCAATTCCCATCGCCCCGCCAGCCTCGGCGAGCGCCCGAATCTGATCGTCGGTCAGGCAGCGGTAGTGATGGCAGAGTGAAAACACAGCGGTATGGCTGACGATGGGCGGACGCCTCAGATGCTCCAGCGTCTCGAAATACGACTTGTCGTTGATGTGAGCCAGATCGGTGAGAACGCCCAGCTCGTGGTTTGTTCGAATCACCTCGCGGCCGAGCGCCGAGAGGCCGCCGGCGTTCTTGCGCTCGTGTTCACGGTCCCCGGGCGTGCAGGGCCCATACGGACTCTTCGTCCCCTGCAAGTATTTCGCTTCCGGACCTCCTTCGCCGTGCGTGATCGCGATCGAGCGCACCCCGAGACGATAGAGGATGCGCTGGATTTCAGGTTTGCCGTCCAGCCAGCGGCCGATGCCCTCGATGGCCATCAGTATGCCGACTTTGCCCTCGCGCGATGCCCGCTCAACGTCGGAGGCGGAAAGCGCCAGCATCAGGTCTTGAGGGTTGTTCTTGATCTCAGCGAAGGTGCGCTCAATCGTAACCCAAACATTGGCGATCGGGCCGTCCCCGACGATGAAAAGCGCCGCGTCGTAGCCGGTTTGCTTCATGCGGGGAAGATCGGTATGGAAGGCCGGGTCGGACCGGCGCCAGTTGAGCGGGTTGTGTCCCCGGGCAACCCCTTCGACCGGAACATCGTTGTGGCCGTCGATGATCAGCACGTTCCGGTGAACTTCTTCGGCCTCCTCGCGGCTGACCTTCCGCTTGACGCGCTTGCCTTGCGCCAGCAGCGGCGGCCGGCCGGATGCCAGAATGCCGCCGATTCCGCCGGTCGCGGTTCGGTGGAGGAACTGCCTGCGTGTCGTCATGATGTCTCCTTATGGAACGCCTTTGCGCTGAATGATCTCGATCGTAGCGCACTCGCCGCGCCGCGGACCATACCCCAGATAGTGACCCTGGCAGCGGTTGCCCGTAACGACCCCGACCGGCCTCCAGCAGTCTGCATTCGGCCAGCGCCACCATGCGCTAATCTGGGCTAGTAGTCTCGCGGTGCAGGTGATTCTTGCCCGGGGTCCGCAGCAGAACCTCCGCCCGCGCCCTGGCGCCGGTCTTCCATCGCCGCGCATGTGCCCAGTAAGCCACTGAGTTACCGATGCCGCTGAGTTTCAAGCATGCCCGTTGCGTGACCGGCGGGCTGACGCTAGAGCTTGACCTCTCGTTCATGGACGGCATTATCGTGGGTATTACCGGACCCAATCGAAGCGGCGTCTCGGAATTCCTGAGCGCCGCCGAGGGCGCCGCCCCGTTAGAGGCGGGCAGCGTCGAAGGGTTTGAGCGGTGCGTTCTAGCGCGGGAAAGCTTCACGTCGGCGGAACCGGCCCAGATCCGCCGGG
Organism: Bryobacterales bacterium; assembly: GCA_965238045.1. Lineage (GTDB taxonomy): Bacteria > Acidobacteriota > Terriglobia > Bryobacterales > UBA6623 > CBDEGU01. The sequence goes on from CBDEGU010000012.1 coordinate 1,470,360, forward strand.
CCGTTGACGCAGCGCTTACCTCCGGGGCGGATGTGATCGGCATTGGGCCGTCGTTTTCGCTGACCGATCTTGCCTGCCAGCGAACCATCCTGGCGCGCGTTCATGAGTTGCGGCGGCGGGGGACGATTGTCGTCTTGGCGTCGATGGATCTCGACCTGCTCGAGCGCCATTGCGATGAGGTCGTCATCATGCGCCAGGGCTGCGTCGTCGAACGGGGAGATCCTCGGGAAGTCATCAAGAACTACCGCGCGCGGATTGCCGATGAGGTGCGCAAGGCATCGCCCCCGCCCGAGTCGAATCCAGTTGCCCGGCATGGCGACGGCCGGGTCCTGATCAAAGAAGTTCAAATTCTGGGAGCCGATGGCCAGGCCACGGCCTCGCTACGCAGCGGCGAGTCGGCGGCCGTGCGCGTCGTTCTCGCTTTTCGCGAACCCGTCGAAGATCCGGTGGTAGGCATTCTGATTCGCAGCCGCATCGGCATCAACGTCTACGGCACGAATACGGAATTAGAGAAGGTTCCCATGGGTCCGTGTTCGGCGGGCGACCAGCTTGAGGTGCGCTTTGCGTTTGATTGCAATCTGTGCGCCGAGCAATATACTCTCACCGTTGCCTCCCACGATCCCGACGGGACGGCGCATGAGTGGCTGGAAGAGGCCATCGCCTTTTCGGTGAGCGACACGCGCTACGCGGCCGGAGTGGCGAATTTGAAGGCGGCGGTGTCGGTCAAACGACGGGTCGCATCGCCCGCGGATGAGGTTCGTGACGCGGGCCGTCGGCAAGAATAGTTCGTCCCAGGGCCGCCGATTCGGCCCCTGTCCGCCGTGCGTCTCTGCTCACCGGGAAGGCTTCTCGCGCATGTGACGCTCGATGAAGTTTAGCGCCGAGGCGTAGGCTTGATCGACGCGCGCCGGATCGCCGCCCGCCAGGCCATGCTCGCCTCCGGCGATCGTGATCAGTTCGTGCTCGACGCCGTGGTGCTTGAGCTGCGCGGCCATCATGACCGACTGCTCATGGGGAACATCGGCGTCGCCGTGAATGAGCAGCGTGGGCGGATAGTCCGCGGTGACGTTACGCACGGGCATATAAGGGCTGAACTTCTCGTCTTCCGCCGCCGGGTCCCAGCCCGAGACCGCCTTGGGCCAAATACCCTGCCGCCGGCAGTACTGGTAGAAGGCGCCCCCGTTGCCCGCGCGGTTTCGGGAATCCGACACCGGATCGCCGCTCACTTGACGGTACGCTTCTTCGCGGGACATCGCGACACGGTGGTGGCGCTCGTGCGTACTAGTATATCGTTTCATTAAACTGTACTCATCTCAGACGCGCTCTCCAGCGGCTCGAACTTCCTCCAGCGGTGAACGACGGGGGCGGCGTTGATCTCCGCGATCCCCTGCAGGATTCATTCTCGAAGTTCCTCCCAGGACTCCACCCGGATTCGCTTCAAAAAAGTGCGCGCCATCTTCCCGAGATTGTCCCGAATCTAGTTGAAGGTGGAAGGGCGGCGGTTCTCAAGCCCGGTTCTCTGAGAGAATCGAGCAAACCTTTCACCACAAAGGAGAACCGCCGTGAAGAAACGATATCACATTCTGGATTCCGCGAAGCAACAGCCAGTCAGCCCCAACGACCTCACCCGCCTGCTCAGCCAAAACTCCCAACTCATGCTGCCCTTGGTTGAACTGGTCGAGCAGTGCCGCGGAGCCGTCGACGAGGTTATCGACGTCACCGGCCGCGCCGCCATTCAAGCCGTGCTGGAACTGTCGGCGCAGCAAGTTACCGGTGGAAAACTTTCCCAGCCCGGCAAGAAGCGCCGCGGCGATGTGGTCCGCTGGGGCCGCCAGCCCGGTCGCGTCAAGCTCAGCAACCGCAAACTGCGCGTCAGCAAACCCAGACTGCGCAAACGCTCCGGCGGCGAGGTCAAAGTGCCCGCTTACGAGGCGATGCAGGACGACGAACGCCTCGGCGCGCGCATGCTCGACATTCTGATGAAGGGCGTCTCGACGCGCAACTATGCCGGGGTGATTGGCGCAATGGCCGGCACGGCCAGGGTGTCGAAATCCGCCGTCAGCCGGGAGGCAGTCGAGGCCGCCGAAAAGAGCATCGACGAAGTGCTCACGCGGCGCCTGGATGAGTTGGATCTGCTGGTGATCTACGTGGACGGTTTGATCTTCGCAGATCATGTAGTGCTTGCAGCGGTGGGCGTAGACCGTCGGGGCAACAAACATGTGCTGGGATTGCAGCACGCCGCCACTGAGAGCACAGCCGCCGCCGAAGACTTGCTGAGGGGCATGGTCGAGCGGGGAGTATCGACGGAGAAAAACAGGCTCTTCGTGCTCGATGGATCGAAGGCCCTGCGGGCGGCGGTGCGCCGCGTCTTCGGCAAAGTTCCGGTGCAGCGCTGCCGTGCTCACAAGCTGCGCAATGTCGTCGAGCGGCTGCCTAAGGCCGAGCGCAATCAGGCCAAAGCGGCGATCCGGGCCGCCTGGCGGCTGGGAGCCCAAGATGGACAAGCGCGGCTGGAGAAGCTAGCCCAGTGGTACGAGGGTGACTGGCCCGAGGCGGCGGTGAGTTTGCGCGAAGGCATGGAGGAGTGTTTCACCATCAACCGCCTGGGTGCGCCGCCGTCGCTGCATCGCTGCCTGGCGACGACGAACATCGTCGAGTCTCCTAACGCCGGGGTGCGGCGGAGAACGCGGCGAGTGACCCGCTGGAAGGACGCGGCCATGGTGTGTCGCTGGGCCACGGCTGCATTCCTCGATACCGAGAAAAGCTTCCGCAAGATCATGGGTTACAAGGATCTGTGGATGCTCGACGCCATCCTCAATCCGGCCAAGGCCACAGCAGCAAAGGCTGCCTAGTACAATGCTCTTTTACGCCGCCGCCCTACAAACCCTCAACTACGATTGGGACACTCTCATCTTCCCGAACAGCGTCTCGACAATATTCAGCCAGGACCCGTGGGTCGGCGTATGCACGTATTTGAAGCGGTTCGGACGCGTCGCCAAATAGTCCTTCGTCTCCTTGGAAACGTGGGAGGAATGATTATCCAAGATCAATCGGATCGTGCAGTGGGCCGGGTAGGATTGGTCCAGATCCTTGAGCAGTAAGATGAATTCCCGGCTGCGGTGGCGCCGCTCCACCCGCGCTGTCACCCGACCGTCGTGCAAGTCCAGCGCCGCCAGAATCGAGCAAGTTCCCAGACGTTTGTATTCGTAATCTCGAGCCACGCAGGGATGCCGCCCCGCAGTCGGCGGCAGGTCCGGAGCGGTGTTGGCGATCGCTTGCACGCCGGGCTTTTCGTCGACCGAAACCGTAATCACGCCCGGCGATGGGCCGCCCTCGCCCGCGCTTTCATTCTGCAAGGCCACCTCGCGGTAGACCAGCAGCACCTGCCGCATCTTGGACTCAAAATCCGGGTCGCGGCGCTGCAAGTAGTACTTCACCTTCTCCGGGTGAAGAGGTTGCTCGGCCAGAATCCGATGGACGGTCGCCTTGGCCGCTTGGGCCAAGGCCGGATAGCCCGCTTCCACGGCATGCTGGCGCACGTGCCGGGCGAGCGCGCCGCGGGTCCAGAGCTCGGCGGCGTAACCGAGTTGCTTGGGTTTGCTACAGGCCAAGTGCACCACCCAGGCCTTGGCCTCTTCGCTGATGCGGGGTTCCCGGGGACGATGATAGGCATCCTTGAGCGCCGCTTCCACCCCCATGGCCAGGGCTCGCTCGATCCATTTGCCAACGCTTTTGCGCGTCATCTTCACGGCCCGCATAATCTCGGCGATCGTCTCGCCGCAATGATAGCGCCACAGAATCTCGGCTCTCTGCACCTCCCGAGCCGGAGCCTTACGCGAACGACGCAGCCGCTGCAGATGTTGCGACTCTTCGGGCGTGAGAAGCAGTTGGGGACGCTTCGATTTTCCTGCCATGCATCCAGCCTAGCAGGAAACATCCTCGTATCGATATGTTTTAATGAAACGCTATACTAGGCTTGCTCAGCCAGTCTCCGATCAGGTCGCCATAGCCCCAAAACGAGACCAGAACGGCCGGCCGGGGTCGCGCGCGGTAGCCTGCGGTCAAGGTCAAATAGCCCCCAGCCGATCCGCCCATGACGGCGACCTTGCCGGCGCGAGCCTGCAACCGCGCGGCGCCGTTCTCATGGATCCACCGAAAGGCGTCTTCGAGGTCTTCGATGATCGCCGCCAGCGGCGACTCCGGCGCCAGGCGGTAGTCGATCGACACGAGGATATAGCCGGCGCCGAGCATCATGTCCTTGACTCTTCGCGGGACCGCCGCCCGGTGGCCGTTGATCAGCGCCCCTCCGTGGATCCAGACCGCCACGGGCCGCTCGGCGCGGTCGTCCGCGCTAAGGACATCGAGCTTGATAGCAAGCTGCCCCGCCTTCTTATAAGTGAATGTCTCGGATCGTATCGCGCCTTCGGCGACGCGGGAAAAGGCTGCCCCGGCGCCCGCGCCCATGGCAAGCCGCAAGAATTCCCTGCGCTGGAAATCGCTGCGTTGGACGATGGTCATTGAAACCTCCCGAGACCCTCGATCAAGATTCTAAATCCGCCGCGAGTTCCGCCCGATCATAGCAATCCGGGAGGAAAACGGGTCGTGTCGTCGAAGATGACCGCCTCGAGCTGTTGGGGCGTCAGCCCGACACAGGAACTCAAATCAGCCCCTTTTAGAACCGTCGCGGTCAGGTCGGCCTGCGGGAGAATGCAATCAGTCAGCATCGCGCCCGAGAGATCCGCCGCCGAAAGGATCGCGCCGGTCAGATCCGCCTTCGACAACTTCGTCTCGATGAGAAACGCCTGGTTCAGATCGGCGGAGCAGAGTTTCGATCCTGTCAGCTTCGATCCGCTCAGATCGGCCTTGTACATGTCCGCGCCCGAGAAATTCACATAGGAAAGATCCAAATCCCGCAGGTTGGCCCTGGCGAGGTCCCTTTTTCGCAGATCCGCCGCGACGAGAAGAGGCACGACGTCGCTGTACTTCTTGCGCCAGAGGTTCCACGAATGTACGCCTTCGCGCAGGACATCTAGCGGATTCCTCTCGTCATGGGTTTCCGGCCCTTCCCATCGCCAGCGCGCCGACCGCTCGGGCGACCGGCGCGGTGAGGGAGCGGCCGGCGGACGCCTGCTTTCTTTGAGTTCTCGAAGCTTGTCGTACGCCTCGTTGACGAGCTTGAGCGTCTCCTCGGCCTTCTTCTGCAGCCGCTCGTTCGAGCCGAACCGGTCCGGGTGCCATACCTGAGCCATGTCTCGCCAAGCTTCCTTGATCTTCTTGGCGGACGCTCCCGGCGCGATACCGAGAATGTCGTAGTAGCGTGTGTATTCGTCCAATGTTTCTGTAGCTATCCCAGCGGCGTCTACTACAAAGCCTACTATGCCGCCGCGGCGGGCCACAAGGCCGCCAGCGAGTTGCCGCCGCCGCACCTCTGCCGCCGCGCGGGGCAACCGCCGATACCACTTCTAGATGGTCGAGCCGAACTGGCAATCAGGAGCGCCGCTGGGCGGGGCGGAACCAGAACTCGTCGGCGCTCGGGCGGGAAGTCCAGAGCCCGCTCCGCCGCCGCGTCTGCCCGGCTGGATGGATGTCAAGGGTTTTGTTGATATTCACTGCCACCTCCTGCCCGGACTCGATGACGGCCCCGAAACATGGCAACTCGCCGAAGAGATGGTTCGGCTGGCCCGCCGGGCGGGTACCCTCGCGGCGATTGCCACGCCCCATTGCAGTATCCGTTTTCCTTTCGACGCCGAGAGAACTTCCGCCTGCGTACGACGCATTGAGGACAGCGTCCCCCATGGGCCCGCCGTCTTCGGAGGTTGTGAACTGCAACTCAACGATGAGGCTGTGCGGGACTTCGCCAAAACCCCCCGCGCCTATACGCTCAATGGCACTCGCTACGTGCTGGTCGAACTGCTGCCTCAGGTCGTGGCGGCAAGCGTGGAGAAGGTTCTCGACAGCTTCCGGGAGCGCGGCTACATCCCCATCCTGGCGCATCCAGAACGGTACCGCCTGCTCAGCAAACATCCGCTATGGCTGCGGACTTGGAAGAATCAGGGTTGTCTCCTCCAACTGACGGCCAGCTCCCTGACCGGGGCCATGGGAACGGCTGTCCTGTCGGCGGCAACCGCGATGGTGCGGGAGGGAATGGCGCATTTCGTGGCGTCCGACGCCCACGATCTCGTTCGCCGCCCGCCGTCTCTGCTGGAAGGCTTTTGCGCGACAGCGGAAATCGCGGGAGTTGCGTCGGCGGGCAAGCTGTTCACGCACAATCCACTAGCCTTGCTCCACGGCCAAACCGTGGAGCAGATCTGCTAAATCGGGTGCCACAATTGCCGGTCACCGAGGCGACCGCGCTCACGCCGCGGCTCCGCTTCCACTACAGCGGATGCAGCGCAAACCCGCCCCGACCCGCATGGCCAGGCAGCACCCCGCTCGCGGAACGGTCCTTCAGTCTCACAAAGACTAGCGCTCGGCTTTCTTTCGCCGCCGCATGATGACTAAGGCAAGAAGGCCTATCGCCAAGATGCCGCAGATAACGCGAATAATAGAATCATCCATTGTTCCACCTCTTTGGTCTTTCGTCCAAAATAGATATTAGACCATGCTACAGCCATTCTGTCGAGTGCCCGACCGCCAGGGGCAGGGTAGCAGACTCCGCGCCCAAAAGTCATCCTTCCGGCGTCACTCTGGCGGCCCGAAGTGAGAAGATCCCCTTGGAACGAGCCGGTGCTCGCTTTTCGGATTTTTCGGTTTTCTTTGGAGAGGTGAGGGCGGCTGCGATCGGGTCGGGGCTGAGACGACCCCAAGATATGTACAGCGAAACCCTGCCTGGATACTCGATGTCGTAGCTTGCTGCCTCGGCCAGCAGTCAACTTGACAACATCTCCTCCGACCCTCCTCCCTCAACGCTCAGATTTCCTGCCCGCAAGGGACGGCCCTAACCACCCGGTACAGGCAGTGCCCAGATCCGAGGGAGCATGTCACCGGGCGGCCAGCGTTGTCCGATCTCCCCACGATCTCGCTTGCTTCGCCATCAGGGCTTGGCGAGAGCGCCGTACATCGCCGGCTTGCGATGCCGTATCGCGCCCTTCCCCATCCTCTCGTGGTCGAGCCGAATCTCGGTCATCACGACCTGGTCTCCGCCTTGCGGGTCGTCCTGAGCGATGATGTTTCCTCTCGGGTCGATGAACAAGCACCTTTTCGGATGGACGAACGCAACGTAGACGGAGTTCTCGTTGGCGCGCGTGCGCATCATGGCCGTGTTCATATCGCCGTAACCACCGTAGGAGGGCACGAGAATGAACTGAGCGCCCTTCAGGGCCAGGACGCGCGCGGTTTCTGGGAGTTGCCGGTCGTAGCAAATCAATGTGCCCCAACGCCCAAACACCGTGTCAAACACAGAAAGCTTGGAACCTTCGGCGTTGAACCGTTCGTCGAGAATGTGCGATTTGCGGTAGTGCTCGATGAGCGTTCCGTCGGGCCGGTAAACGACCAGCGCGTTGTAGAGGCTGTCAGGAGTCTCGGGGTCGCGCTCGGGGAATCCAAAGACGATGTGAACTTTGAGTTCGCGGGCCAGGTGGCGAACGCGCTTGAGCGAGGGGCCTTCCAGCGTCTCTCCCAGGGTGAGGTACTTTTCCCTCGTGACACCCTTGTCGAGTATAGAGTCGTTGCCAACGTAGCCGTCGAGAAACCCCTCCGGTGTGATAATTACCTGTGCGCCTTGCCGCGCGGCGTCGCGGGCGTGGCGCTCGAACTTGGCGAGGTTGCCTTGCTTGTCCCACCGTTTCGGCATGACTCTGAGTCCCGCCACCTTGAAGCTCAGGTCGCCGGCGAGCGCCGCGGCCGTGATCGTCAAGCCCAGAAATGCGAGTTTGGCCACTGAAATCGACCCATGTATGCGCATCATGCGTACCAGCCTATCTCGGTTAAGAGCCCTCGGGTACATCAAGCCAGGATTTCCTTTTGGCCACCCTGGCAGGGATAGGATAGCCGACCCCGGCCCGCGATGCAACGGTTTTCGCGGCATGGTCAAGTTAACGCATCACAAGCTGAGACGGCCCAAGATGTGGATCGCGAGACCACGCCTGAATCATCGATATCGTAGCTTGGTTCCTCGGCCAAGAGTTAACTTGATAATACCGGCGGGCGGGCGGGGACCGGAGCGCTGCTAGACCGGGTTGGGGACTCGAACCACAAGGAAAGTGACCGGGAAGGCGGGGGGCCCTACAAAATTCAGCTCGACTCCCTCCTTGTCGGTGACCGTTATCCCGCGCACTTTGCGTGACCCAAGCACATAGACTCTTAGATCGTCCGGCCCGACGACGACCGTCGAAGGAAAGCCGCCCACCTCAGTCTTCCGGATCATGCCGTAGGTCGCCAGGTCGACCACCGTCAGGTCGCCGCCGTCGTCCCTCGTGTTGGTGATATAGGCTCGGGTGGCATCCATCGTCGTCGCTATCGCTAGCACTGAATCAAAGCCTTCGATGGTATGCACCACGGAGTCCGCGAGAACATCGTACACCCAAACGCTGCTGGTGCAGGAGAACAGGCCGCGCTGTCCGTCGGCTGTGAATACGACCGCGCGGGCGCCTTCGCAGCCGGTCAGCTCTCGAATTTGCGCGCTTCCGGCGCCGCCATTGACGGAGTAAAAGCGAATGGCGCCGTCTCCCGAGCAGGCCACGGCGAAATCGTTCGTGCCTGGAATGAAGGCTATCCCGCCTCCCTCGCAGCCCGGCGGGAGTTCGATGGTGCGGGTGAGGGTCATGCTGCCCAGGTCAATGATGTCTACTCCGCCTGGGCCACCAAATTGCCCCACGGTTACGGCCGCGAAAGCGCCGTCTCCCGAGACGGCGACACGCCGCGCGGACGTGCCGGTGAGTTGCACCTGAGCCCCTAGGGTGTTCGTGCCTAGATTCAGGATCTGAGCTATCGTGCCTCCTGCGAGGATCAGTCGCGGTTCTTCCGCGGCTACATCGGCGGCGGGTTTGGCGCTAGCTTCGGCACCGGCCGCGGTCCATCCCAATCGCAACGAAGGGGGTGTGCCGGGGGTCTTCGCGGGAACCGCAGCGACGGCCCCGGTTTCGCCTAGGTAGCGGGACGGTCGCTCACGGTGCGTCGTTGTGGTCGGCATCTGGATTGCAGACGCCCGACGTTACCAGGTTCATTCCTGTATTGGCATTCGACGTGTTACCGGTAATGCTGGCCGGACAGGTCACATTGATACCGTCGCCAGTGTTGCCGCGAGCCGTATTGCCCGACACGGTGCTGCCCAAAGTACGAATCCCATCCCCGTTATTGTTCTGCACGATGTTGCCAGTGACGATGCTGCCCAATTCAGCCATGATCCCGTCCCCTCCATTGTCTCGGATGATATTGTCGGTGACGATACTGCCGGCGCCGACGTCTATCCCCCTCTGGCCGTTGCCTTGGACAACACTGTTGGAGACGATGGCGGAGCCACCAGGCCTAAAAATACCAGTGGACAAGTTGTCGATCACGCGCATGCGCTCGATGACGACACCGTCTACGTCGTTTGCCAGGAACGAAACTCCCATGTCAAAGTTCGTGATCGTCCCGTTCCGTATGGTGATGCCCTTCAGGCCAGATCCGGCAGTAGCCACGACGACTCCGTCTTCCAAACCAACGCCATTCCCCCGAATCGCGTAACCGTTGAAGTCCAGCGTGACGAAAGAGATGTTGATTCTGAAGCAATCACCACCGAGGGCCTGGATGTTCCTCGTCAACCTGTGAAGGCCCGCCCTGTTGATCTGGCGGCAGCTGTTGACGTTTGCAGCCGAGGCGTCGGTAGCGTAGGCCGCGAAAGCAAGCAGCAGCGCAGTCGTCCGTATCGTGATGCAGCTTTTTCTCATTCCAATCCTCCCTTTCCCTGAGAGGGACCTGTGCGACCATACGGGCCCCGAGTGCAGCGGTGCGTAGATCCCGTTTCTAGATGTGACACTTCGAGCCCAGTATACAAAGGCGCATGTCCTGACGAGATCCTCTCCGTGTCGGCGCAAAGTGAGAAGATCCTATCGGAGCAAAGTAGAAAGATCCCCTTGAAAGCGGAATGCTTAAGAGGTGGATGAACTTTTGCTGAATCCAACGGACCGGAAACGATTGCAAGTGTTGCATCAAGCAGAGTCGAGGCGCATGACACAGCGGGAGGCGGCCGAAGAGTTGGGGCTGAGCCCTCGCTGGGTCCGCAAGCTGCTGGCGAGGATGCGAGCCGAAGGAGACGGTGGCGTCCTGCACCGGCTGCGCGGCAGAGAGTCGAATCGCAAGCTCGGCGAGCCGCTGAGGCGGCAAGCGCTGAATCTCATCGGCGCCCATTACGCCGACTACGGCCCGACCCTGGCGGCGGAAACCCTGGCCGCCGACCACGCCATCGCGGTGAGCCGCGAAACTTTGCGGAGCTGGATGGGGGAGGCCGGGCTGTGGAAGCCGAAGAAGGCCCGCGTCAAGAAACCGCACCTGTGGCGTCAGCGCCGCGCCCGCCGCGGCGAGTTGGTGCAATGGGACACCTCCGAGCACCACTGGCTGGAAGGACGCGGCGATAAGCTCTATCTGATTGCGATGATCGACGACGCGACCTCGGAGCTGACGGCGCGCTTCGCGCTGGCCGATTCGACCGAAGAGAACATGCGGCTGCTGGGCGACTACATCGCGCGGCACGGGCGGCCGCGGGCGCTCTACACCGACAAGGCGAGTTTATTCCAGGTGAACCGGCCGCTGCATCACAACAAGTATTTGCCAGCCAAACCGGGGCCAACGCAGATCGGCCGGGCGCTCGAAGAGCTGGGGATCGAGCGCATCACGGCGCATTCTCCGCAAGCGAAGGGGCGGGTGGAGCGCAGCTTTGGGACGATGCAGGACCGGCTGGTGAAGGGGCTGCGGCGGGCGAAGGCGGCAAGCTGCGCTGAGGCGCAGCGGTATCTCGACGAGGTCTTCGTCGCGGAGTGGAACGGTCGCTGGAAGAAGGAGCCGGCGAGTGCAACCGACGCCCATCGGCCGCTGAGAGGTGAGCAGGACGCGGGGTCGATCCTAAGCCGGATCGAGGAGCGCGTGATTGGCAACGACTATACGGTGAGCATGGACGGGCAGCGCTACCAAATTCCGCGGGCCGTGATCGGGCCGAGGATGCGGCGGAACCGGATACGGCTGGAGAGGCGCTTGGACGGGCGTCTGATGGGACGCTGGGAGGGGCGCGAGGCGTTCGAGCTGGGGCTGTGCCTGGAGGGGAGCGGCGAGGCGAAGCCGGCAGCGAAGAGGGCAACTAGAGAGGCAGGCAAGGCGAAGGGCAAGGCGAAGGGTAAGGCGGCAGGGCCGCGGCGGGGCAACAACGGATGGATGGACAATTTCTCGGTCGGCGACCCGGCCCGGGAACGTCCGACGAAGCCTGCCGCTCCGGCCGCCCTCCGGGCGACCTCCGCGCCAGGCTTCGAGCCTTAGCGCTGAAGGGGATCTTTCTACTTTGCGTTGACAGCCTCGAACCGGTTTTTTGTTTTTGAGTTTTCGTCCTGCTTCGCGCTGGGAGCTTTGCGGCGAAAAGTTACGTCCGAACAGTTGCGTCCGGCCGGTGGTCTCGGTTATTCTGACCGTTCAGGGATCAGGCAATTGCACGCCCTGGGGAGGGAATGATGAGTTTGCAAATAGGTGATGAAGCGCCCGATTTTACGGCGGAAACAACGACAGGAACGATCCACTTCCATGAATGGATTGGGGATGGATGGGCGGTTCTGTTTTCGCATCCCAAGGATTTTACGCCGGTCTGCGCGACCGAGCTTGGCTATGTGGCCGGCCTCCAGGACGACTTCGCGAAGCGCAACTGCAAGATCATTGGTCTGAGCGTCGATTCGGTCGCTGATCACACGGCATGGTCCAAAGACATTGAGGACCTCCAGGGCCATGCAGTGAAATATCCGCTGATCGGTGACACCGATCTGGCCGTGGCGAAGTTGTACGGAATGATTCACCCCAACGCGACCGGAAGCGCCGAGGGGCGAACGGCGGCAGACAACGCCACCGTGCGCTCGGTGTTCGTCATCGGGCCGGATAAGAAGGTCAAGCTGATGATTACCTATCCGATGACCACGGGCCGCAACTTCGATGAAGTGCTGCGGGTGCTGGATTCGATGCAGTTGACCGCGAGGCACAAAGTTGCCACTCCCGTGAACTGGAAGCAGGGCGAAGACGTCATCATCGTTCCCTCTGTGTCCAATGACGAAGCGAAGCTGAAATACCCCGGCGGCTGGAAAGCGCCGAAACCTTACCTGCGGATCGTTCCGCAACCGGATTAGGCTCGTGCCGGCAGGTTCGCTGAAAATGGTGGAGTGGACCCCTGAGGCGAGATGGAGTCCGATTCGAGAATTCCGGTTTCTACCGTAACTCACGCGGCGGTGCTACGAATCTTCCAAGTGGGGCCCGCCTAGAGTTCTGAGCAGATGCGGCCCCGCCAACGGGGACGAATTGACACTGATCCTGATCTTTGCAGCGGGTTTCTTTCTCGCATACGCCAACGGCGCGAACGACAACTTCAAAGGCGTAGCCACGCTGCTGGGCAGCCGGACCGCGTCCTACCGCCGGGCGCTGCTCTGGGCGACGCTGACAACGGCGCTCGGTTCCATCGCGGCCCTGATCCTGGCGCGAGGACTTCTAGCCGCCTTCTCGGGGAAGGGTCTGGTGCCTCCCGAGGTCATCTCGAATCCGGTGTTCCCCCTCGCGGTCGCTCTCTCGGCCGGAGTCACGGTCATGCTGGCTACGCGACTCGGCTTTCCGATCTCGACGACGCACGCTCTGGTGGGCGCTCTGGCCGGCGCGGGATGGCTGGCCTCGCCGGCCGGTGTGAGCTTCTCGAAGCTCGGCAGCGGGTTTGTTCTCCCCTTGCTGGCGAGTCCATTCATCGCCATTGCCTGCAGTTATACTCTCTATCCGCTGGCACGTTGGGCGCGCACACGGATGGGGATCGAACAGGAAACTTGCATCTGCGTGGGCGACGAAATTGTGGGCGTGGTCGCGGGCACTCCGGGCCCGGCGCAAGCCCTGAGCGCGATCTCCCTGCCCGTGCTGCAAGTCGGCACGGAAGCCGAGTGCCGCGTTCGCTACAGCGGAGAATTCATGGGAGTGAGCGCGGCGGCGCTACTCGATGGCGCTCACTACTTCAGTGCGGGCATCGTGAGCTTCGCGCGCGGCCTGAACGACACGCCAAAGATTGCCGCCTTGCTGCTGGCGGGCGGGTTGCTTTCCACTGCGAATGCGATTGCCGGCGTGGCCTTCGCGATTGCCGCCGGGGGACTGATCAGTGCGCGGGGCGTAGCCGAGACCATGGCCCACCGGGTCACGGACATGAACGCGGGGCAGGGATTCATGGCGAACATGGTAACGGGCCTGCTTGTGGTTGGCGCCTCGTGCCTCGGCATGCCCGTCTCTACCACTCATGTTTCGTGCGGCTCGTTGTTTGGGATCGGCGCCGTGACCGGGCAGGGTCACTGGAATACGATCTCTCAGATACTTGTGGCCTGGGTTACGACGCTTCCAGTGGCCGGTGTTCTGGGGGCCGGATTTTTCTGGGTTCTCGGGCTGGTGATGTGAGCGGGGCAAGAAACCGGGGCGAAAACGGCAGCGGCGGTCAGGGTCTTGCGGTTAGGTAGGGCCGCGGTTTAGAGGGGGGCTCCAGCGGCACGATCACCGTAGCGGACCCGTGGACGCGGCCAGGGGGGCGCCGCGGGCTCGGCCGCGGGGTGCATCTCAAAGAAAAGCGCTCCTCGGCGTTGCAATTCCTATGGAACAGGCATAGGATGGCTGTAGAGTCAACAGAACCAGGAGGTAGCACGATGAAGATTCATCTGCGCCGATGCTCGATTGTTCTGTGGATCACCCTGTCGGCTGTCAGCTTGTTTGGGGCGGGGCCCCGGGTCCGTTCCGTCGAGCCAGCCACCGCCAAGCAGGGGGATGAGCTCGTGGTCAGCGGCGAAAACCTCGATGCGAAGTATGTCGCAAGCTTGTATTTGACCGACGGCAGCAAGGATCACAAAGTAAAGATCAGCGAGCAGAAGGCGGAATCGATCCGGTTCCTCGTGCCGAAGGTGGAACCGGGGCGATACAGCCTGATGGTGCTGACGCGCGGCGCTGACGCCATGTATCTCGAGCAGCCGGTGTTCTGCGTCATTGAGGAATAGAAGAGCGGAACGCCGCCGGTTTCGCTGGCGCTTCCCGATGGCGCCGCGAAGCGCCGGGAGAGGATGTATTCAGCCCGCGCCGGGACGATTGTACTTCAGGGTGCTTGCACTTCAGGAATGGGGGCGCTGGCGGCCGCGCGGATCTTTTCGATGGCCCAGCGGGCATGTTCGCTTACGATGTCGTCCTCCGAGGCCGCCAGCGCTTCCAGCATTCCGAGGTAGCGCCGATCGCGGCTGTTTCCCATGGCGACGGCGACGTTGCGAAGCAGGCCGCGATATCGCGTCCGCTCGATGGCCGTGCCGGCGAACCTCTCGTTGAACTCCTCTTCGCTCAGCGAGGCCAATTCGCCGAGTTCCGGCGGCGGGGATGGCCCCCGGAATTCCTCGGCGGTGGCCGTGGCGGCTTGGTGATTCCAGGGGCAAACGTCCTGGCAGATGTCGCAGCCGAAGACATGGGCGCCGATTCCATCACGGTCTTGTTCGGGAATCGGGCCGCGCAGCTCGATCGTGGTATACGATATGCATTTCTCCGAGTCGAGGGCGTATTCGGGTCCGCCGGTCTTGCCGGCGGGCATCTTCTCTAGCGGTACCAGAGCGCCGGTGGGACAGGCGTCGATGCAGCGGGTGCAAGTGCCGCAGCGAAACGGCGGCGGCTGGTCGGGCTCGAGTTCGAGCGAAGTGAGAATCTCGCCGAGGAAGATCCAGGAACCGAGACCTTGATTGATCAAGCAGGTATTCTTGCCAATCCAGCCGAGGCCGGCGTGGCGGGCATAGGCTCGCTCGAGCAGCGGGGCGGTATCGACGCAGACCTTGAAGCGAAACGCTCCGAAGCGCTCTTGCATCGCGCCGGCGAGCCGGTAGAGTCCGCGGCGAAGGACATCATGATAGTCCTCGGCCCAGGCGTATTGTGAGATGCGGCCCTGATGGCTGAGTTTGGCTTCGGGCGAGGGGCAGTCCGGGGCGTTGTAGAGCAGGCCGGCGGCGATGATGGATTTCGCCTCGGGAAGCAGAGAGCGGGGATCGGAGCGCATGAGGGCCCGGCGGCCCTTGAGGTAGTCCATGCGGGCGGCGTAGCCGTGCTCGATCCACTTGGGGTAGAAGAGCGATTCCAGGGTCGGGAGGGCCGAGGCGATACCGGCAAGCTCGAAACCCTGCTGGCGGGCCAGGGCCTTGATGTCTTGCTCTCGAGTGTGTGGCTCCGGCACCTGCCACTGATGATAGACGAAGACTGACAGTCGAAGATCGGGCGGCGATGAGTCGCGGCGGAGGAAACGGTAGTATGCCCCACCGAAAAGGAAGAGAGTGTCCCAATCGTAGTTGAGGGTTTGTAGGGCGGCGGCGTAAAAGAGCATTGTACTAGGCAGCCTTTGCTGCTGTGGCCTTGGCCGGATTGAGGATCCATTTGCCAACGCTTTTGCGCGTCATGCGTCGCCGTGAAGATGACGCGATCGTCTGGCAAATGGGCGTCGAGCATCCACAGATCCTTGTAACCCATGATCTTGCGGAAGCTTTTCTCGGTATCGAGGAATGCAGCCGTGGCCCAGCGACACACCATGGCCGCGTCCTTCCAGCGGGTCACTCGCCGCGTTCTCCGCCGCACCCCGGCGTTAGGAGACTCGACGATGTTCGTCGTCGCCAGGCAGCGATGCAGCGACGGCGGCGCACCCAGGCGGTTGATGGTGAAACACTCCTCCATGCCTTCGCGCAAACTCACCGCCGCCTCGGGCCAGTCACCCTCGTACCACTGGGCTAGCTTCTCCAGCCGCGCTTGTCCATCTTGGGCTCCCAGCCGCCAGGCGGCCCGGATCGCCGCTTTGGCCTGATCGCGCTCGGCCTTAGGCAGCCGCTCGACGACATTGCGCAGCTTGTGAGCACGGCAGCGCTGCACCGGAACTTTGCCGAAGACCCGCCGCACCGCCGCCCGCAGGGCCTTCGATCCATCGAGCACGAAGAGCCTGTTTTTCTCCGTCGATACTCCCCGCTCGACCATGCCCCTCAGCAAGTCTTCGGCGGCGGCTGTGCTCTCAGTGGCGGCGTGCTGCAATCCCAGCACATGTTTGTTGCCCTGACGGTCTACGCCCACCGCTGCAAGCACTACATGATCTGCGAAGATCAAACCGTCCACGTAGATCACCAGCAGATCCAACTCATCCAGGCGCCGCGTGAGCACTTCGTCGATGCTCTTTTCGGCGGCCTCGACTGCCTCCCGGCTGACGGCGGATTTCGACACCCCGGCCGTGCCGGCCATTGCGCCAATCACCCCGGCATAGTTGCGCGTCGAGACGCCCTTCATCAGAATGTCGAGCATGCGCGCGCCGAGGCGTTCGTCGTCCTGCATCGCTTCGTAAGCGGGCACTTTGACCTCGCCGCCGGAGCGTTTGCGCAGTCTGGGTTTGCTGACGCGCAGTTTGCGGTTGCTGAGCTTGACGCGACCGGGCTGGCGGCCCCAGCGGACCACATCGCCGCGGCGCTTCTTGCCGGGCTGGGAAAGTTTTCCACCGGTAACTTGCTGCGCCGACAGTTCCAGCACGGCTTGAATGGCGGCGCGGCCGGTGACGTCGATAACCTCGTCGACGGCTCCGCGGCACTGCTCGACCAGTTCAACCAAGGGCAGCATGAGTTGGGAGTTTTGGCTGAGCAGGCGGGTGAGGTCGTTGGGGCTGACTGGCTGTTGCTTCGCGGAATCCAGAATGTGATATCGTTTCTTCACGGCGGTTCTCCTTTGTGGTGAAAGGTTTGCTCGATTCTCTCAGAGAACCGGGCTTGAGAACCGCCGCCCTTCCACCTTCAACTAGATTCGGGACAATCTCGGTACTATGGGAGCATCCGGCATTGAAGTAAGTGTATTGCTCAGGCCCGCTGAAGTAAATCGAGCCGGCTGTTTGCTCTTTTTGTATCGAGCAAAAGTTCTGTGTGCTTGTCGGGCTGATTTTGTCCAGTTCGCAAACAAGTGATCTTTTCCGGGGGCCGCTACAGGCCGCCGCCGCGCTTGCCGCCGTGCCCGTGCTGGTGATCGGGGCCATCATCTGGAACGCGAGGCCCAGACGGCCGGGGGGGCAGCCGCCTGAGCCGATGCACTATCATCTTTGCCCCAGCTCGCTCGAAATTCGTTCCACCCGGCGCTCTGGATGGTTGCCATGGGAGGCGCTGAGCGAGGTCATCGAAACGAGCGAGAGCTTTCTCGTGTTTCTGACGCCGCGGGAGCATTACATCATCCCCAAGCGGTGCTTCCAGAACGGCCGTCAGGTTGCGGCGGCACGGGATCTTTTCCGGGAGCAGATGGCCGGCCGGGCGCGCCTATTGTCCCCTCAGCCACCCCCGGCCGGCTGAGTCCGCCCCCTGTTGGCATACAAGCTCCGGCGGGTTCGCCTGCCGCCTTAAGAGCTTCCATTTGGTGTCCCGCGGAGTTTCCCTCAGGTGGCGGCCGATGATCAGATCCTCTCCCTTCTGCAAAGTCCTGGAGATGATCGTAAGCTGATTGGGCCGAACCGGACTGCATCTCTAGCCGCAGGGAACGCCCATCGCGGTCCCGCGGGACAGACACCGGTAGTCGGCCGCTACAACCGGTGTGTCAGACTCTTCTAGGGCGATCCCCTCGCGTGAAAATGTGACGGTCGTGCTATTTACCGGATGAGGCCGGAGTGTTACGTTTAGAGGCGTAAGGATACAGAAGAATACAATGCTCTCGTTGTTCCTGACACCTGCGACTGGAAACTGGTGCGGGCGAAGAGCCTCTGTTGCCGGAGAGAAAACGCGAATCAAGCGAGCTCTTCCCGCGCGGATGTCCTCAGGTTCCATCGCTTCCGGGCGAACGAAATATACCTGGAGTTGAATGTGCTAGCCGATACACTGGGCAACTTGCGGCGGCTCAAACTGCCGCATCGAATCAAGAACTGGTCACTGACGAGTCTGCAACAACGGCTCCTGAAGCACGCGAGTTCCAATTCCGGCCCAGACAAACCACACCACCGTGAGATGGAGCGGCGCCCGGCGTCGGATTCGGCGGAAGTTTTCTGGTTCGATGACGACGACGTGCGGCGGGAGGCCAGCGCGCGCGTTGTCGACGCCACCGCGGATGGATTCGGGTTAGTGACCGCTGACCCTCTTCCGGTGGGGCGCGCCGTTTGGCTGATCAGCCCGGCTTGCGACGAG
Organism: Bryobacterales bacterium; assembly: GCA_965238045.1. Classification (GTDB taxonomy): domain Bacteria; phylum Acidobacteriota; class Terriglobia; order Bryobacterales; family UBA6623; genus CBDEGU01. The sequence goes on from CBDEGU010000012.1 coordinate 1,488,686, forward strand.
CGTAAGGTGGTCGTACGGCATTGTTCGCCGCTGGCGGACAAATGGAAATCCGGGGTCTATTGGGTGAAGTCAGAGCGGAGGCGCACGGACCGCTGGCCGGCGAGCGGGAGCGCGGCGCTGACCTGGACCGGCGGCGGCAAACGCCACGAGGTGATCGTCGAGATAATGGATATCACCGAAAGCGGTGCACGGGTGGACTCACCCGTTGAGATCCCGATGGGGGCGACTTGCCAAATCAGTGGCACGGAGTTCCGATGTGAAGGTCACGTTTGCAACCGGGTTCCGGCGCCGAAGGATCGCTACAGGGTTGGGATAGAGTTTTACCGCAGTTCCATTTTCCGTTTCTGAGAGGTTGGTGACTGAGCGGCTTGACTGGTTCAGTGGGGGTGGCTGTCCCTTTCCCTGGTATACGTGTCGCGCTCACTACGGTTACAGAGAGCTGAGAGCCGGGCCGCGGGCCACCCACCGGCTTGTAGTTCGGCCCGAGGGCCCGCGTCCGTGATCAGGCTGGCGGGCCACGGGAGACGAGGGCGCGCTGGCGAAGGAAACGTTGCTTGATTCTGGCCGTCCGGGGCAGTACAATTTTGCCATGCCTTGCCTGATGTTCCTGATAGCAATTTTTCTTTCTTTCCCCAGCCCCGGGGCTGGGGAATCGCGGAGCGGGCGATACCTCTACCTCAGCACGCCCGATGGCGCTCAGAAGGAGGGCCGGTCGAGTCCGGGCATTCTGATCTTCGACATCGATCAAGGACACAAATTTGTCCGCCGCATCGACATCCCGATTTTTGAAGAAGGTTTGCGCGGCATGACCGGGAACCTCAAGACCCACAGCGTCTACTATTCGACGACCAATCGCCGGCTGGGCGCGTTCGACCTGGAGACGGAAAAGGTTGTTTGGGAAAAGACCTACGACGCCGGCTGCGATCGCTCTTCGATCACGATGGATGGCCAGAAACTCTACGTGCCAACAGGGTTTTGGTATTCCGGGGAGGATAGCGGTCTGCTGGTCGTTAACGCCTCCAATGGCGAGCTGATTCGGCGCATCCGGGTCGGACCGCAGGCTCACAACAGTATCGTTAGTCTCGACGGACGGCGCCTCTATCTGGGCACAAGAACCATGCTGACGATATTTGACACGGCCACCGACCGCATGATCCGGCAGATCGACGGCGTCGGGGAAAGCGGCATCTTCCCTTACACGATGGACAGCCGGAACCGGATCGCCTACGTGTGTTTGGGCAAGCATGTCGGCTTCGACGTGGTAAACCTCGAGACAGGCGAAATTCTTCACCGGGTCTTCGCGGGAAAGGAACACATCCCGAACCGGACGCATGGCGCGGCGCTGACTCCCGATGAATCTGAACTATGGATCAGCGATCAGAAGGGCCGCCAGTTGTTCATTTTCGACGCCACGAAAATGCCACCCGTGGAAACCGGGGCCGTCGAGTTGTCGCAAGGCGGTCACGGCTGGGTGACCTTCAGCTTGGATGGCGCCTATGTCTGGACCCACACTCCCGACGTTTTCGACGCCCAGACGAAGAAGCTCGTCGCGACGCTCAAGGATGAGAACGGCAAACCCGTTAGCGGGTCGAAGTTCATTGAAGTTCATTTCCGCGACGGGAAGGTCGTGGCAATGGGCAACGAGTTCGGACTGGGACGCAAGTAGCCCAGCGCCCGCCGTTCGGGCGTGCTCGCTTCAGCAGACCGGAAGCGCGGATACATCCACCGACATCCGGGGCCGCGTCAGATGCTTGAGCAGGCTTTCCGTCCCCAGCATCTCTTCGTACGCGCCCCGGACCGATTCCCGCATCGCGAGAAGCGAAGATTCCATCCGGTCGGTAACCGCCTCGATCGCATCGAGTTGCTCGGCGCGCAGTAGCGCGTCGCCGCCACCGAGGCAGTGCGTCCAACGGTCCCGGGGAGCAAGATAGTCCCGCAATACTTTGACCTGGTGCTCGATCAGCGGCATGTCGCCGGACTCAAGAGCCACGAGTAACATCTGGGTGGCTTCACAACATTGTGTGTAGGTTCGTTCTGGATCCATCTCTGCTATTCTCCTTTTCCCAACCGCCCGCCGGACCACTCGGCGCGGCGTGCACAAATCTCCTTATCGGAGCGGACGGTTTCGACTAGAGAGGAATTACGATCCACGTCTGGGCGGGGGCGCTTGCGGGCGGCTAAGCAACTTGCCTGAGCCAGTTAGCCCGTCCGGGGCATAGACTGCGCCCGCTTGGCGACACATGTATGGTCGCGAGGGAACTACCGATCAAATGGATGTGGACGGAATGGTGGTGGTCTAGCCCTGCTCGCCTCTTATCGGTCAGCTGTCGCACGGTCTTACGAGCCGCTGCAAACCAGAGAACCTCTCTGCCAGCGACGATCGCCCCGTCTGTCTGGATCGCGGGCTGGAGGGTCGGTGGCCGCTACTGTGCTGCAAGTCTGTGCCGCAAGTCCGGCGGATGATTGGTGTTTCTTGCCGCCGGCTACCAGGAACTGAATTGAGCAGAACACGAAGAGTACTTCATTTTGGACTCGACCCAGAGCAACTGCGCTGTCTGGCCGATTCGCAAGAGCGCGGCTTGTGGCGGCTGCAAGGAGCCGCGGAGTTTAGCGACTGTCTTGCCTTGGTCGAGAGCCGCTCCTGCGATGTCCTGGTCACGGCTCCGGGCCCTGTGAGTACGCCCATCGAGCGTCTGGCCGAGGGGTGCTTGCGCAGCCGTCCGGCTCTGCCCATTCTGATGCTCGCCCGGCGGCCCGACTATGACGAGGCGATGAAGCTGGCGCGCTGCGGCGTGACGGAGTATCTCCCATGGTCGGGAGGGCTGGCGGCGGAGATTGAAAAGAGGATTGAACGGGCCTGCCAGGCCGGAGCCGGCGCGGCTGTCCAAGGAGCGGAAACCGCGGACGCGCTGGCCGGGATCGTGGGCTCGAGCCCGGCGATGAGGGAGGTCATCAATCTGGTGCGGCTGATTGCTCCGAGGCACTCCACCGTCCTGCTGACCGGGCGAACCGGAACCGGCAAGGAACTCGTCGCGCGGGCGATTCACGAGATTTCTCCGCGCCGCGCCGGTCCCATGGTGATGGCCAACTGCGGCGCGATCCCCGAGAATTTGATGGAAGCCGAGTTCTTCGGACACACGAAGGGGGCCTTCACGGGCGCCATCGGACAGCGCATCGGACGCTTCGAGCAGGCTCACCGCGGAACCATCTTTCTTGACGAAGTCGGCGAGCTCCCCCTTGAAATGCAGAGCAAGCTGTTGCGTGTCTTGCAGGAGAGGGAAGTCCAGCGCATCGGCGCCTCGGAGACGATCCGGGTCGACGTTCGGGTCGTCGCCGCCACGAACCGTGATCTCAACGAGATGGTCCGGCAGGGGATGTTTCGCGAAGACCTTTACTACCGTCTGAACGTCGTGCCTTTGCGGCTGCCGAGTTTGTCGGAAAGGGCCGAAGACGTTCCGCTGCTGGTCGAGCATCTGCTGACGCGGGTGTGCGAGAGAGAGAACCTGAAGCCGAAGAAGGTGGGTCTGGAAGCCATGCGGCGCATCCTGGAGTATGCCTGGCCGGGCAATGTGTGTCAGCTGGAAAACGCGATCGAGAAGGCCGTAGCGCTAAGTGGCGACCGGCTGTTGCTCTATCCTAGCGACTTCCCGATTCCAACGGCCCCGATTGCGAACCCCTTCCCGGTGGCGCCTCGGGTGACGCTGCCAGCCGGGGGGATTGATTTTGACTCGGTGGTCACGGGTCTGGAACTCGATCTGCTGCGCCAGGCATTGCGGCGCTCGGGCGGGAACAAGAAACGCGCCGCCGACCTGCTCGGCATCAAACGCACCACGTTTACGGCCAAGCTGCGGAGCTTGGAGACCGTCGAGGAGAAGACCTAGCGCGTCGGGTCCGTGCCCCGAGCATCCAAACAAGAGCGTGAGAGCAACAAACTATGCTGGGAACCCAAACACTACTTTTGGCTCGCTACATGAATTTGCTGTCGGCGCGGCAGAAAGTTACCGCAACCAATATCGCGAACGCCGATACGCCCGGGTACCGGACCCGCGATGTTGACTTCGCGCTGGAGCTGGCTCGGGCGCTCGATGGCACGGGCTTGGAAAAGCCCGCTGCCCCGGCAGTACATGCAGTCGGCGGTCTGCCGGTGAAGAATGACGGCAACGATGTAGATCTCGACGCGGAACTGCGGCGCCTCTCCGAGACTGGCATCCGCTTTGGGCTCGCCGCCCTGCTGCTGAAGGGCAATCTCACCGCCGTGCGCCGCGCGATTCAAGAGGGGCGCAACGGCTAGCAGCCCGTGGCAGGAGTCCGGCTGGACGCGCGGCGAGGATTTGCGGCCGCGGGCTAGGAGAGAGAAGGAGATCGATGCGGGACATCATCAACGACGAACGACAACGCCTGGGGTCGCAAGGCCTTGCCGCCCAAAGGGTCGCGGCGGCGCGGCACCGGCCGCTTCGTTGCGACTCGGTTGGGATGCACCACATCCTTGCCCTCGTCGCACCTCGCTTGCGGTCCCGAGGTGCTCGCAACTCGCCCGGCCCGGCTCCCGCCACGGGCTGCTGGAGGCAACCATGAGTCTGTTCGACACTCTCAATATCAGCGCTTCGGGCCTGTCGGCCCAGAGGACGAGGGTCGATCTGCTTGCGGAAAACATCGCCAACTCGCAGACGACCCGGACACCCGCGGGCGGCCCGTACCGGCGGCGTCACGCCGTGTTTTCATCCGAGCCCGAGGCCGGCGTGTCGTTCGGGTCGTTGCTGCAAGGCTACCGTGCCGCGTTTCGAACACCGGCCGGCCTGCCATGGGGGGCCGAAGGCTCGGGCGTGCGGGTCGCCGAGATCGTCGTCGATTCGTCGCAGCCGCGGCTGCGCTACCTGCCCAGTCATCCCGACGCCGGAGCGGATGGCTACGTTGCCTTTCCGGCCTTCAATCCAGTGGAGGACATGGTGGATCTTACCGCCGGGGTTCGGGCCTACCAGGCCAACCTCGCTGTCATCAGCGCCGTGAAGGAGATGATCCACCGCACGATCGATATCAGCCGTTAGCCTGGAGGCCGTGCCGTTCACGGCGGGCGGCGCACAGTGCCAGCGCGAGGCTGCAAGTAACGGAGGGTGAAAGATGAATCCCATCAGCATCGAGAAAATCATCGCGCCGGATTTGATCCCTCAGCCGCCGGCAGCGGGCCGGGAAAAAGCCGGCGAGGGGTTCGCGAGCTTGCTCTCGGAGGCAATCGACCGCGTCGGCCAGCTGCAAGGCGAATCCGACCGGCAACTGCGGGCCTTGCTCGCCGGCGACCCCGTGGATCTGCACCGCGTGCTGCTCGCCAGCCAAAAAGCCGGGCTCGCCTCCGGGCTCATGATGAGCGTCCGCAACAAGCTCGTCGACGCCTATCAAGAAGTGATGCGAATGCAGGTTTAGCAGCCCGTGATAGAAGTCCGGCTGGGCGCCCGGCAAAGATTTGGGGCGGCGCGGCGCCGACAGCTTCGTTGCGACTGGCTTGGGATGAGCCACATCCTCGCCCTCGTCGCGCCTCGCTTGCGGCCCGCGGCGCTGGCAACGTGCCCGGCCAGGCTTCCACCACGGGCTGCTGGCTTGGGGCGCGGGAACATGGTGGCTGAGTATCGGATCGCCGCGCGCCGGGTTACTCGATCGCCGGGCGAGACCGGGCCGCGTGATCCTCTGGCGAGTCAGCGGGCCGGTCAGACAACAAGTGGAACCCAATTGCCCCCGGCCCGAGAGACCGACGAATGATAGCGCAACTGCTAGCCGCTCTCCGCCAGATTTGGGAGAAGTCCGCCGAGTTCTGGAACGGCTTGAGCCGCGGGCGGAAGATCGTACTCGTTCTCGCGGCAGTCTCGGTTTTCTCTGGGATCTGGAAATTTCGAGACTACATGGCCCGCAGAGCTCTCCGGCCGTTCTATACTGATCTCGCCCCCGAAGAGGCCGGCGTTACGGTCTCTCGCCTCAAGCAGCTTGAGATTCCCTACCGCCTGGCGGCCGGCGGGACGACCATCATGGTTCCCGAGAGCTACTTGGACGAGGCCAGGTTGCAGCTCGCGACCGAGAAGCTCCCCCGCGGCGGACGTTTGGGATTCGAACTCTTCGATGAATCGCGGTTCGGAGCCACCGAATTTACCGAACAGGTCAACTTCCGGCGCGCGCTTGAGGGTGAACTCGAACGCACCATCGTCTCCATCGAGCAAGTCAAGCATGCCCGGGTCCACATCAGCCTGCCGAAGCGATCGGTGTTCCTGGACTACGAGCAGCCGGCCAAGGCCTCGGTCGTTTTGGAACTAGAACGGGCTGTCGAACTGACGCGCGAGCAAGTCGATTCCATCTCACATCTGATATCGAGCGCCGTCGAGGGGCTCGACCCGTCCCAGGTGGTCGTGGTCGACACCGGCGGGCATATTCTGGCCCGGCCGAAACAGGATCAGGGCGACTACAGCACCGGGCAACTGGATTTTCAGCGCCAGATCGAGGCCGAGCTTCGGAGGAAAATTCTGGCCACGCTGGAACCCTACGTGGGATTCGACCGCAGCCGGGCCAGCGTCGCCGCCGAATGCGACTGGAATGGCGGCGAGCAGACCGAGGAGATTTACGACCCCAATACGGTCATCATGACCAAACAACGCTCCGAAGAGCTGTCGCGGCCGCTGCAAGAGAGCGGCCTGCCCGGCACGGCGTCGAACCTTCCGAGACAGCCGGCCACGCCGCGGGAAGGCGCCGCCGAGCACTCTCGCACGATGGAGACGACCAACTATAAGACCAGCCGGACTGTCACCAGCATGCGCCTCGAACGCGGCAATATTAAACGTCTGTCGGTCGCCGTGCTCGTGGATCAGGTCGTGTCTTGGGACGACGCGGCCAAGAAACTCGTGCGAACACCGCGAACGGTGGATGAGATGGAATCGCTTCGGAAGCTCGTCGTGGCTGCCGCGGGAATCGATGAGAAGCGCGGTGACGTGCTCATCATCGACAATTTGCCGTTTATGATCTTCGAGCAGCCAGCCGGGCCGCCCGAGGAACCCGAGACGGACCCGGGCGTGTTCTGGATGGACTGGTTGCGCAAAAACAGGTACAACTTCCTCGCCGCCTTCGTGGTTCTGGTGATCGGCTTGGTGGTCGCCATGGTGTGGGGCCGGAGCCACAAGAAGCGCAAGGTGCTGAAGGCGAAACGGGACTCCGAAGCCCGCAGCGAGAGGATGCAACAAGAATTGGAAGACGCCGAGGAGGTCCGCCAGTTGAAAGAAGCCGAAGAAGCCAAACTGCTCGAGGGACTTCGCAGCACCACCATGGGCACAAGCAAATCGCAGATCCTCAAGAAGCACCTGGAAGAGACCGCGACCAAAGACCCGGCGGGTTTCGTGGATCTTCTTCGATCCTGGATTCACGAGGACGATGAGTAACGGGAGGGTCCCGGATAGGAAACCATCATGGCGATCAGCAATGCCGAAAACCCCAATCAAATGCTGCCGGGCATCCGGAAGGCGGCAATCGCCATCGTGGCGCTGGGCGACGATGTGGCGACCGAGATCTTCCGGCTTCTGACCGATCATGAGGTGCAGCGCGTCAGCCGCGAGATCTCCAAACTCGACTCGGTTTCCCCCGAGCAGGCCGAGAAAACGCTCCAGGATTTCCACGAATTGTCGCTGGCCCACGACTACCTGGTCACCGGAGGCATCGACTATGCCAAGCGCGTTCTCAACAGTGCCTTCGGCTCCGACCGCGCGCGGTCGATCATCGACCGGCTGGTCAAGTCGCTGGGCGACGAACTCTCGACGTTTGATTCGCTACAGAAAGCCGATCCCCAGCAGGTGGCCAAGTTCATCCAGAGCGAACATCCGCAGACGATCGCTCTGGTTCTCTCGCACCTCAATAGCAGTTCCGCGGCCGGCATGCTGATGGCTTTGCCCCCGGAGGTCCGCGTCGACGTGTCGGCCCGCATGGCGAGCCTCGACCAGATCTCGCCGGAAATCGTCGGACGCATCGCCACGATTCTTGAGCAGAAACTGCAGTCTCTTGGTCAGTTTAGTCGCGAGTCCTATGGCGGAGTCCCGGCCGTCGCCGAGATGTTCAACCGTCTCGAATCGAATTCTGGACAAGAGCTCTTGCAGCAGATGGACGAAAAAGACCCCTCTCTAGGCGAGGCCATCCGCAATCTGATGTTCGTCTTCGAGGATATGCTGCTCATCGACACGGTCGGCATGCGGGAGATTCTTTCGCGCGTCGACAAGAAGACGATGACCCTGGCTCTGAAGGGCACCACCGAAAAGCTTCAAGAGCACTTCTTCAGCCACATGTCTGAACGCGGGGCGGCAATGATCAAGGAGGACATGGAAGTTCTGGGCCCGGTAAAAATTCGAGATGTCGAAGGCGGGCAGCAGCAGATCATCGTCGTGGTGAGAACACTCGAAAGCGAGCGTGTGATTAGTTTGAAGGGTGCCGTTGGCGAGCAGTACGTTGTCTAGGATCATCAAGAAGGAGAAGGTGGGGCAAACAGTTCAGGACTACCCCACGCGGCGGACTGGCGCTCCAGTCGATGCGGGCGTGCGGCCGTTTGAAGCGCGTCGCGTCGTGATCCATGAGGACGGGACGCTCAAGGTGCTGTCTTCTCCTGGCGTTTCGGCCGCGGAATCGGGAGACGCCGCGGCTGGCGGCGAGCCTTCCTCGGAAGAGAGTGAGCAAGGGAAGGAACAGCCGCCGCCGGTCGACATCGATCAGATCCGCCGGCTGGCTTTCGAAGAGGGTTTCGCGGAAGGAGAGAAGTCGGGGGAAGAGAAAGCGCGGACCCGCTTTGAGCAGGCCATTGCGTCGTTCTCTGGGACGGTTCGTGAACTGGCTCTTCTCAAGCCCGGCCTGCGCCGGGAAGCCGAGCGGGAACTCGTGGAGCTGTCATTCGCCATCGCGCGGCGCGTGTTGCGGCGTGAACTCAACGCGGATCCGGCTGCCGTGCTGGGCATCATTCGCGCCTGTCTCGAAGAATTCGAGCAGGCCGAGATGAAGCAACTCAAGGTCAACCCGGCGGACTTTCACGCCGTCAAAGCTTACTGGGACAGCCATCCGCTTCCCAATGTCGAACTCGTCTCGGATCCGGGCGTCGGTCCGGGCGGGGCGGTCTTCGAGACCCAACAGGGCTGTCTGGACGCGAGCATCGATACCCAGCTACAGGAGATCGAATATGGGCTCGCCGATGGCTAGCAGCGGTGTCATGGACATCAGAGACGCGCTCCGCGCCGTCCGCGCGAAGGTGGAAACGGTGAACCCGGTGCGGCTCAGTGGCGTGGTCACGGCGGTCGTGGGCCTGGTCGTGGAATCGAGCGGGCCGGCGGTCGCGCTCGGTGACATCTGCGAGATCGAGACGCAACGCGGCACGGGCATTCACACCTAAGTGATCGGCTTCCGGGGGCAGAAAGTGCTTTCCATGCCTCTGGACCCGGTCGAGGGCTTGCAGCCCGGACTCACGATCATCGCTCGCCGGGCGGCGGCCCGCGCGCCCGCCGGCCAGGCGCTGCTCGGACGTGTCATCGACGCAATGGGAAAACCGCTGGACGGCCTGGGGCCTTTGCGCACCAGCGATTCCCGCGGGCTCTATGCCGAAGCGCCCGGCCCCATGGAGCGCAAACCGATGAGCGAACCTCTGACGACCGGGGTGCGCGCGATCGACGGGTTCCTTCCCTGCGGAAAAGGGCAGCGCGTAGGAATTTTCGGCGGCTCGGGCGTCGGCAAGAGCACTTTGCTCGGTGCCATCGCCCGGAACAGTTCGGCCGGCGTGAACGTCATCGCTCTGATCGGCGAGCGTAATCGAGAGGTGGGCGCGTTCTTAGAGAAGAATTTGGCCCAGCAAGGATTGCAAAAATCGGTTGTTGTCGTCGCGACATCCGATCGCGCGGCTCCGGTTCGCGTGCGAGCCGCCTTTACCGCCACCGCCATCGCCGAGTATTTTCGAGATCAGGGCAGCGACGTGCTGCTGGTGATGGACTCGGTAACACGAGTCGCCATGGCGCAGCGCGAGATCGGGCTGGCGGCCGGCGAACCCCCCAGCCAGAAAGGCTATACGCCGTCGGTGTTCCAAATGCTTCCGAAAATCTTTGAGCGGGCCGGCAGTTTTCCGCGAGGTTCGATCACCGGCATCTATACCGTACTGGTCGAGGGAGACGACCTCCAGGATCCCATCGCCGACTCGGTGCGCGCGATTCTCGACGGCCACATTGTTCTTTCGCGAGACCTGGCCGCGGCCAATCACTACCCGCCGGTCGATGTGCTGGGCAGCGTCAGCCGTCTGGCCGATGCGGTGGCGGGGGCCGAGCATCTCGAGAGCGCCGGCCGCCTCCGGGACGCGCTCGCCGCCTACCGGGCCACCGAAGATCTGATCCAGCTGGGCGCCTATGCCGCCGGCTCGAACCCGAAAGTCGACGCGGCCATCCAGAACCGTGATCAGATGATGAGCTTCCTGCGGCAAGACCTCTCTGCCGATCAACCCTTCGAGCGCACCGTGAGCGAACTCCGCGCCCTGGCCGGCAAGCTGTGAAACGCTTTTCGTTCCGCCTCCAGCGGGTGCTCGAGCTGCGCCGCACGCAACTTGCAGCCGCCGAGACGGCATGGCAAGCGCTGGCTGGGCAGCAGCGCCGGCTGCGACAAGAAATCGTTCAGGCCGGGGAGGCGTCGCTCGAAGTGTTGCGAGCGTCATCGACAGGCGATGCGATCAGCGGCGCAACTTTGAAGGCCACCGCCGGCCATCTGGCCGCGCTCGCTCTGAAGACAGAATCCCTCCGGAGCACCGTGCGGGAACTGGCCACTCGGCAGGAGCAAGAGTGGCGCGGCATCGTCGAACTGCGCCGCAAGGTGAAACTGCTCGAAAAACTTCGTGCCCGGCGCCTGGATCACTACCGGCGGGAAGCCGACAAGGCGCTCGAGGCGGAAGCCTCGGAACTCCATCTGATCCGACGGTTCGGGGCCGGGCGGCCCCGCTCAGCCCCGAGCGGCGCGGGCTAGTCCGTCGCGCCCGGCTTCCTGGCCAGGCAGTAAAGGTACCCGGAAGTGCGAATGAAAATCTGTCCTCCCGAAACCGCCGGGGAAGCCAGCGTATAGTCATTGAGCTTGTTGACGCCGAGGATCTTGAACTGGTCCGAGGCTGCGATCACGGTAGTTGCGCCGTCCTCGCTGGTGGCGTAGATTCTTCCTTCGGCCAGCACGGGCGAGGCGCTATAGGTGCCCGGTTCGATGCGGCTGCGTCCCCAGATCTCCGCGCCGTCGGTGACCCGCAGACAAAGCGCAATCCCTCGGTCGTCGATGATAAAAAGGCGTTTGCCGTCGCTCACCGGAGTGGGCACATCGGGCCCATAGTTGGTCGACCAGAGACGGTTCGACTCCGAGATGTCGCCGCTTCCGCCGGCGCGGAACGCGATGAACGGCTTCCGGCGGCTGGGCGCGAAAATCACGTCTCCGACAACGAGGGAAGAAGCGATGGTCCGGTAGTTCCGCGCTTTCGAAGGGTTGAGACCTCCGGCCCGCCACAGTTCCTTGCCCGTCTCGGTGTCGTGACCCGTCAGGTAGTCCCCTCCGGACACAATCAGTTGTTTGCGGCCCGCGACTTTCGCTAGCATCGGCGTCGAGTAGGCGTCGGGCGACTCGTGAACCGCGTCGGTCGGCCGCTCCCTCCGCCAGAGCGTCTTTCCCGAGCTGGCCTCGATACGCAGCAAGTAGGACGGGTCGTCCGTTTTCATTCCGTGCAGAACTTGAACATACAGCGAATTTTCATCGAGAAGTGGCGACGACGCGTATCCAAACCCCAGCCCGAACAACCCGTGGTCGCGCGCGATATTGCGTGTCCAGAGCACCTTGCCGTCGAAATCCATGCAGCTCAGCGCACCCGTGCCGGTGAGAACCCAGACACGGCGGCCGTCGGTAACCGGAGTAGGCGAGACCATGTTCTGCTTGTTGAAAATCTTGTTTCCTTCGCCGATGACTCTCCGCCAGCGAACCGAACCGTCCCGTCGGTTCAAGGCGAGCAACAGCAGCTTGTCCCTCGTGCCGAGCGCGTTCTTGACGCGGCTGATCGTCCGGTCGAACAGATCCGCGTCCTTGTGTGCGCTGAATCCCGCTTCGGCGGAGGTGACAAATACGGTGTCTTCCCAAATGATGGGAGTGGCGGCCGCCCAGCTTGGCAGAGCCGCTTGCCAGACGACGTTCTCGGTTTCGCTCCAGCGAATCGGCAGGTTTCTGGCCGTTGTGCTGGTGCCGTTAAGATGCGGACCCCGCCACTGCGGCCAGTTCTCGTTTGCATCGGCGGCCGCCAGGTTCGCGGCCAGCATGGTGTGAAGAATTACAAGAGGGATCTTCCAGTTCAAGCGCAACGACATTGTCTCCCAGCAGCCTACTTCGCCGTCATCATAGCAGCCGCCGGCGAGCCTGCTCCTGTAAGATGTCTACGAGGGCAGATCGCCGGAAGCGAGCTCAGACGGATATGAAGGCAGCATTCTACGCGGGGAATCGAACGATCGACCTTGGCGAGAGCGGGCCGGTGGTCCCGGGCGCTGGTGAAGTGCGAATCGATGTGTCGCATTGCGGAGTTTGCGGCACCGATCTGCACATTTTCCATGGCGCCATGGATCAGCGCGTCAAGATGCCGGCGATCCTGGGGCACGAGATGTCGGGGACCATCGCCGAACGCGGCGCCGGAGTCACCCAATGGGAGCTGGGCGACCGCGTCACGGTCATGCCCCTCGACCCCTGCGGCCACTGTCCGGCCTGCGCCGCCGGACATAGCCACATCTGCCAGAACTTGAACTTCATGGGTATCGACACGCCGGGAGCATTTCAGGGTTCCTGGACCGTCCCCGCGAAAACACTGTTGCGGTTGCCCGCCAAGCTTTCGCTGCAACATGGAGCGTTGATCGAACCTCTCGCGGTTGCTTGCCATGACGTGCGGCTGGGGGGGATTCGGCCCGGCGAACACGTTGTTGTTATCGGCGGCGGACCCATCGGTTTGCTGGTCGCGCTGGTGGCGCGGGAAGCTGGAGGCCGCGTGCTGGTGTCTGAAGTCAATCCCTTTCGGGTCGCCTTGGCCGAAAAGCTTGGACTCGAGGCGGTGAATCCCGCGGAAACGAATCTCGCCGGGCTAGTCAACGAGCGAACTGGCGGCGCTGGAGCCGACGCGGTGTTTGAGGTATCGGGTTCGGCGGCGGGCGCCGAAGTGATGACGGATCTTCTTCGTACTCGCGGACGCATCATCGTCGTGGCCATCTTCGCGCAAAAGCCCAAGATCGATCTGTTTCGGTTTTTCTGGCGTGAACTGCGGCTGCTGGGCGTACGGGTCTACGAGAAAGAAGATTTTGGGCGGGCGATTGAACTGGCCGCATCCGGCACGCTGCCGCTGGACTTGCTGATCACCGAGGTGGCGCCGCTCGATCAACTCGGCGAAAGCTTTCGCAAGATGGATGGCGGCGGCGAGTGCATGAAGATCTTGATGGACTGCCAAGCTTAGCCCGCACGCGTCTCGCCTCCAGAGATCAGCCCGCATGAGCATACTCGATCGTTTCAGGCTAGACGGAAAGACGGCCCTGGTGACCGGCGCGCGCCGGGGTATTGGAAGGGCCATGGCCGCGGCTCTGGCCGAAGCCGGCGCCGACATTATTGGCGCCAGCAAGTCGCTGGAGCCCGAGGGCAGCGAGGTCGAAAAGATAGTCCGCGCGGCTGGCCGGAACTTTCGCGGCTACCAGTGTGACTTCGCGAGCCGCGAGGCCGTGCACGGGTTCGTTTCGCAACTCGGCGCGGATGGCGTTGAGGTCGACATTCTCGTCAACAACGCGGGAACGATCCGCCGCCAGCCCGCCGAGGATCACTCGGACCAGTACTGGGACGAAGTCCTCAACGTGAACCTCAGTTCGCCTTTCGTTCTGAGCCGCGAGATCGGCAAGCGGATGATCCGGCGCGGCGGCGGCAAGATCATCTTTACGGCGTCGCTGTTGAGTTTTCAGGGCGGCATTACCGTTCCGGGCTACGCGGCGAGCAAAGGCGGAATCGCCACCCTGATCATGGCACTTGCAAACGAGTGGGCCGCCAAGGGAGTGAACGTCAACGGCATCGCGCCGGGCTACATTCGTACCGACAACACGAAAGCGCTACAGCAGAACCCGGAGAGGAACCCGGCCATCCTCGCGCGCATTCCTCAAGGGCGCTGGGGAGAGCCCGAAGACCTGGCCGGCGCTGCCGTCTATTTGGCTTCGGAGGCTTCGAACTACGTCAACGGCACGATTCTCGTCGTCGATGGCGGCTGGATGGGGCGTTAAGCCAGGCGCCCCGCGAGCACGGGGCTCGAAGGTGTCCAGCGGGGGCTCGAGCGGTTTGACCCTCTGGCCGGAATCCGATATTGTCAGAAGACGGGCCTGTTCTTACGATACCGGCCTGGCGGGGATCGCGGGCGGCGGCCGAGCGGGGTGGCCAAACAGGTTGGCCGAGCGGTGTCGCCGTCTTCCTGATCCGTTCCCGATTGCGCGATCCGGTGATTCCGAAGCATCCCGCGAAGTCCTCAGCTATCGACAGTCATGGATCTTTTTGCACTCACGCGAGCGATGATCGACATTGAGTCGATCACCGGCAACGAACGCATGATGGGGCAGTATCTCCATGATTACTTGCAGCCGCTCGCCACCAAGCACGGCGGCACGGTGGAAAGACTCAAAGTCGCCGAAGACCGCTACAATGTCTTTGTTCAGTGGGGCAGGCCCGAGATTGTGCTCTCGACCCACATGGACACGGTGCCTCCGTTCATCCCCTCGAAAGAGGATGACGAATATATCTGGGGACGCGCGGCATGCGATACCAAGGGCATCATCGCCTCGATGCTCAAGGCCGTCGAGGCGCTTCTCGACGACGGCGTGACGAATCTCGGCATGCTCTTTGTCGTGGGGGAAGAAATCGACGGCATTGGGGCGCAGACCGCGAATGAGAACTCTCGTGGCTCGAAGTATCTCATCAATGGCGAGCCGACCGAGAACCGGCTGGCGCTGGGATCGAAGGGCAACTTGCGGGTCGAGATCGAAGCGACGGGCAAGATGGCGCATTCGGCCTACGAAGAGCTTGGCGACTCGGCGATCAACAAACTGCTGGACAATCTGCAAAACCTGCGCGACCTGAAGCTGCCGGAAGATCCGCTGCTGGGGCCATCGACATGCTCGATTGGCCTGATTTCGGGAGGCCGCGCCGCCAACGTGATCTCCGATCATGCCAGCGCCACGGCGGTGGTGCGCGTCGTCACCGATATGGATGAGGCCATCGAGCTGGTGCGAAGCGCTTTTGACGGCCGCGTCAAGGTGACGATGCCGGTGCGAACCAAGGCTCTGCGTCTGAAGTCGGTACCCGGTTTTGAAACGACGGTGGTCAAGTACACGACCGACATCCCCAAACTCACCAACTGGGGCGAGCCGCTGTTGCTCGGACCCGGCTCCATTCAGGTCGCGCACACTTCGGAAGAACGGGTCCCCAAACAACAGCTCACCGAAGCAGTCGGGCTCTATCAGAAGCTCGTCAAACAGCTCCAGACCACGAACTAATTTCCTCGAAGTCTCCGGCCGTGTGCCGGGGGAGAATACCATTATGGACCGCGGGATCGAAGTAGGCATTTTGGGCGCGACCGGCATGGTCGGCCAGCAATTCATCCGTTTTCTTCAGGGCCATCCCTGGTTTGACGTTACTTGGCTCGGCGCCAGTAGCCGCAGCGCGGGCAAGCGCTATTCCGAGGCCGCCCGCTGGACACTCGCCGGCAGTGCTCCCGAGGCGATCGCCGGCCAGAGGGTGCACGAGGCGAAACCAGGCAGCGAAAATCCGCCCAAGCTGCTGTTCTCCGCCATGGATGCCTCGGTCGCCGGCGAGATCGAACACGCCTTTGCCGCGGCGGGACACTTCATCGTCTCGAACTCGCGCAATCATCGCATGGACCCCGACGTGCCGCTGCTCATCCCCGAGGTGAACTCAGACCACCTTGCTATTCTCCCGGTGCAGCGTGAGAAGCGGGGCTGGAGCGGAGCCATTGTCACGAATCCCAACTGCTCGACCATCACCATGGCTCTGGGCCTCGCGCCGCTGAAACCCTTCGGCATCAAGAAAATTCTGGCGGCCACGATGCAGGCCATTTCCGGCGCGGGCTATCCTGGGCTGCCTTCGATGGACATCCTGGGAAACGTCATTCCGTATATCGGAGGCGAAGAAGAAAAGATGGAAACGGAGACGCAAAAGATCCTCGGCTCGTTCGCCGATGGCCGCATCGAGCCGCTGCCGGCCGCGGTCAGCGCTCACTGTAATCGCGTGGGCGTGATCGACGGACATACCGTGGCCGTGTCGGTCGAACTAGAGCAGAAGCCCGGCGTCGAGCAGCTCAAAGAAGCGTTCGCCGCTTTTCGCGGCCTGCCGCAAGAGCGGAATCTTCCCAGCGCGCCCCGCCAGCCCGTTCATGTGATGACTGCCGATGACCGCCCGCAGCCGCGCAAAGATGCGTTGCTGGAAAACGGCATGGCGGTTTCGGTGGGCCGGGTGCGAGAATGCCCGATTCTCGACTACAAGTTCGTCGTGCTGGGACATAATACGATTCGCGGCGCCGCCGGCGCCGCCGTGCTCAACGCGGAGATGCTTGCCGACCAAGGCCTGCTGGACTGATCTCGAGCCGAGATCGATTCACTTGCCAGCCACGAATCGTAAGCAGGGCTGAAACGCGACATCTGAGGCAACGCCGTGGGGACTGTTGACCGCGCTGGCCAGGTGACCTTCGCTGGTGATATATGCTGTTAAGAACCTCTGCTTCGTACGTAGTCCTTGCAGACCTTGACCGGAGCGTAAATGAGCAGCAGTACGCGTACCTGGCATCACGGACTCGTCGCTCGCTGGTGGGCAGAGTTCAACGAGGGCGGCGAGGACGCCGAGTACTTTCGCCGTGTCGTGGAACGATCTGGAGAACCGGCTTTGGACGCGGGCTGCGGCACGGGCCGCCTGCTAGTGCCTTTACGCCGCGCGGGATTGGACGTTGATGGCAGCGACGCCTCCGCCGACATGCTTACATGGTGTCGCAAAAAGGCCGAGTCGGAAGGTCTTTCGGTAGACGTCTATGAGCAGCCCATGTGCACACTCGACCTACCGCGGAGGTATCGAACCGTCATGATCTGCGGTGCGTTTGGGCTGGGCGGCACGCGTGCAGACGATCTTGAAGGTCTACGTCGGATTCGCGCGCACATGGAACCCGGCGCCACGCTTGTCATGGACTACGATTTGCCCAATTTCGACCGGCATGCTTGGGACGCATGGATCGAAAGGCCGACGTTGCCGAGTCCCTGGCCAACTCGCGGCGACCGGCGCGTCGCAAGCGATGGGACGGAGTTGGAACTGCGCGTGCGCAGGGTCGCATTCGACCCTTTGGCGCAAACGGCCACCCTGGAGATTCGCGTCTGCCAATACATTGCTGGAAACAAAGTTGCGCGCGAGACTTATGCCATCGACATGTGCATCTACTTCAAGAACGAAATCGAACTGATGCTGGCCACAGCGGGATTTCACAGTGTTGCGGTGACCGCGGCCCTCGAAGATCGCGCGCCGCAGCCCTGGAAAGACGAACGCGTCATCTTTACGGCACATGCCTGACTTAATCGCTGGCTTCATGTTCGATTCCGCACTGTAGAACGCCTCAGACACTGATCCAGATCCCCGCGGGCTGTATCGAAACGCCGACAGCACCAAGGCGGGACTCTTACACACTAGCGCGACCCGCCCAAGCCGGGAGCGGTGGAGAGAGCGTTTTTCGGCTTCCGGTGCACGCCGGGGCGTCAAGAAACTGGCCGGAGATCCGCGATTTTGAGTTGACGGGGCTCTTAGGGAAGTCCGAATCCGAGCCAGCCCAGGCCAGGGAGGCTCGTCTGGCGGAGGGACCTTCTCAAAACGGCGCCCGACACAGGACTATTCGGTCGCGGGAGGCGGTTTTCGATCGATTCTCAAAAAAGAAAGCCGCTCTTTCCAGCGACGACGAGATCGAGGTCGCCGTCATGATCGGTGTCGATGACGGCAATCTGCATACCGCCGTCCACTCGTCCGCCGTAGCCGGTCATGTGCCTGACCCACTCCTAGCCGGTCTCCAAACAGGCCCAGCCCGCGTCTCCATCCCATATGCTGCGTTTGGTCCTTATGCAGCGTCTGGGCGATGACGATAGAATAGGCCGTTGGGAAGTTTTCCGCGAGCGTCGCACCGGCTGGAGCGGAGAGAGAGTCCGCGACTACGAGAGTCATCCCGTTATGCAGCCACAGTTCATTCGCGTCCGACACCGCATCATTAATCTTGCGGCGATCGCCTATTTCCGTGTCTATGAGGATTCCGACCGGATCGATATCCGGCTGACCGGGCCGTCGGCCGATGTTTTGCTGACGGTAAGCGTCGAGGGGGAAGAGGCGGTTCCCGTCCGCGCGTTTCTTAAGGAGTCGGGGCTGATCAAGGACCTGCGGCCAGGCGCGTAGCGACCCCTCCCCAGGATTTTTCGAGGTTCTCAACCTTGGAACCTCTGGCTCAACTCCTCTGCTGAACGAGAGTAACCCCAGGGGCGATTCAGGGCAAAGCCACCTCGGGGTCATTGATTTGACAATACCTTGGGTAGTCACACCGTGTTCCACAGATCAACGGCTGCGCGGTAGGTGAGAAAGAGGCTGACGGTGATGACGCCCACCATGATCGTATTCGTCAGCCACCCGTTTGCATGCGACCCCAGGATCCGGCGGTCCGCCGTTAAACGCAACAGAAGCAAGACTACTAGCGGAAGCAGCACCAGGGAAAGCGCCGAGGAGAACAACACTAGCGGAAACGGCTCCCAATTGGTAAACAAAACGTATAGCGGGCTGATGCCGAAAAACAAGAGGATGACGCGATAGGCGCGGGTCGAGGTGATCTTTCCCATGTCGACGCCGGAGCCACGCGACGGGGAGAGGAAGCGGTAGAAGACGTCGGCCGCCATCAACGAGTAGCCCATATTCGTCCCCAGGCAGGTTGAGTACACGGCGGTCCAGAGCCCCAAGGCGACGCCGACAGATCCCGCCGGGCCGAGAACGAGAGCGAACAGGGGTACGAGATCCGCCGGTTCCCGCAACTGCACGTCGGCGCCGTGCAGTGTGTTGGCGGCGGCGATCTGCATCAGCACCGACATCAAAAACATTCCCGCAACGGCCAAGAGCAGGTCGAGGCGCTGTTGCCGAAGATACGACAGGTCCCGCCAGCCTTTTTCGTGTATGAAAGAGGCATACTTGAGATTGCTGAGCGAGCCGGCTCCCGCTCCGGCGAGCGCCATGAGCACGAGCGAGAACTGATAGACTCCCTGGTCCCCGGGGATGGCGGGAATGAAAAGGCCGCTGAGAATCGCCGCGGGATCGGGCCTCGCTAAAAGGGCAGTCGCGGCAAGCGAAGCCCCCAGCAAGGCCAGTAGCGGTTTACTGAGCCGCTCGACACCCTGATACCCGCCGCGATACATCAACCAGAAGGCAAGGGGCCAAAACAGCAGCGCCCACAAAGTCGAGCCCCACGCAAACGGCAGCGGGGCCAGGAGTTGAAAAGCAGTCCCAATGAGCAAGATCTGGGCCAGGTTCGAGATGTGCCTCTTGGCCAGAAGAAAGAGAAAGATGAGCCAGACGGACCAGCGGCCCAGCCGTCCGAAGCCCTCGATCAGACTCTCTCCGGTAGCCAGAACGTAGCGCGCCGAGGCCTCTAGAACGACGTATCGGGCGCCGATAATCAGGACCAGGGTCCAGAGCAGCGAATATCCGTAGGTCGCCCCGCCGATCGTATTCGAGACGAGGTCGTAGTGCCCCACGGCCGCCATGGCGAAGACGAGCCCGGGGCCGGTGGTTCGTACGCGCGCCCAAAAACCGGAGGGAGCGGCGTGCGAGGCTGTAGGCGCGGCTTCAGTCTCCAGAAGAGCCTCCAGCGGGAGGTTCGCCGGCGTCGCCGTGGCGCACGAGCAGCGGAGGGATCTTGCCAACCGCGGTGGCGAAAGGCTCGCGGCGCACCACGCGCACCACGCCGCTCTGGCGCCACTGCTCGGCCATCATGCGGTCACCGCGCGAAGGCGACCCCAGGAAATCGAGCGCCGTACGGACGGCGGCTTGCTCATCGAGCGGACCTACCCGCTGGCTCACCACCAGATCTACGCGCGAGGCATCGCCGCCCTGCACTTCGACGAATTGAAAATCGGTCGGAGCCCCGCCGAACGTCTTGGGAAGGATCTCGTCCACGAGGGTGATGATATCGGTGCCCAAGAAGTGCATTCCTCCAACGGTAAGCTTCTCGTGGCTGCGAATGGTGTGGAGGTGCAGATCGAGACCGCTAGTTTGAAGAGAACAACCGCAGCGGCGGCGGCGCAGGACGCCCTCATCACCGGTTTCCAAATTGAGCATGATCTTCGGGGTATGCGTCCGCAAGGTTGTAAGGTAGAGCGGATGCGCGATGCGGCCGTCGGCAAGTGTTCTGGGTCTTTGCAGGAAGGAGATCTTGCCGGTCAGCAGGTGAACCTCATCCACCGCTTCCCGGTCTCCGCAGGAAATCCCCATTAACCCTGCCTCGGCCATGGCGAAGCTCGCATAGGCCTCGGCCCCGGTCTCTCTGATGACATCGTAACGGCTCGCGGTGAGCGGTTCGCCCCCTACCCGAAAGACGGCGCCGCCGAGGTCCGCGCCGATCCGCCGCGCCGCCGAGCATACGCGCACGGCGCTGCTGGTGGGCGCCGAGAGCAGCGGCAAGACTCCCTCGGCGAGCTTCTCTCGCACCCAATCGAGCACCGGCGCGGGGTCGTCGAGCGGCACATATTCTGGCCAAGGGATACCGTAGCGGCGGCCGGCCACGGTGGCGTAGGTGGTGAAGACGGCCGACTTCATCAGATCCCCCCGCCAAACGTTCTTCGTCGGGGTAAACCATCTCATCACGGGGTTCCCAAACTTTGCGTGGTGCAGGCAGTTTTTCAGACCGGCGGATCCGGGGGGAAGCGCGCGCCAGATCGCTGTCGGCCTCTCGTGGACGCCGGTGGCACGATAGCCGATCCAGCGCAGCGCGGATTCCTCGATCATTGCCTCGAAACTGACTTTGACCTTTTGGCGCTGTCCGGTGGAGCCACCGGTCGCGCCGGTGAAGTCACTGCCCGGCAGAGGGTTGTCAAAGTCTTCCGGCGTCACGGCAAGCTGCAAGCCGGATCGTTGAATCGGGCCGCGCCCCTTGACCTCGGCCAAGGACACGCGCACTCCGGCCTCGAAGAGCCTGTCGAGCGCGGACTCGAGCCCGTCGGCGAGCACCATGCGCTCGAGATCACCGTATTCGACGCCGGCCCAATGAAGCAGCTTTCGATACGGGCTGCCCGGGAAGGGATAGATGCACTGCCTGGCGAGATGCAGGAAAGAACGTTCCCGATTCTCGATTCCCTCGCGAACGATCTCGCGGCTCTGTTCCGGCGTCAGCGGCGTGTGCAGAAATCGCCGCAAGCCCGTGGCGAAGCGCCAGAACATGCGCAGCTCTTCAAGCATGGTTCGGCGCCGATGCGATCGTCTCCGCCCGCGGCCGGTTCCACCGCGCCCCCGCGGGTCTCGGGTGGAGGCGGAGCGATTGCCGCCGGGAGCGGATGCGGCGAGGGGAATGTTCGGCAATAGGGAGAACTTGAAACATGCGGAGAACGACGGTCTGTTAGAAGCGCAATTTTATTCCGAACTGGATTTCGCGGCTTTCTCTTGCGCTGGTGATCCGTCCGAAATCCTCGGGTATCGAATCTTCGCTGAAGACTTCCATGCGGCGGGCCCCGGGCAGATCAAAGTTCGTGTTGTTGAACAGGTTGAAGAACTCCGCGCGAAACTCCATGGTGGCAGCTTCGCCGGCCCAGCGGGCGCTCGCGCTCTTGGTGAGAGAGAAATCGACATTGCTCAGCGCGGGTCCTGTAATTGTATTCCGGCCCAGATTTCCGAGAAATCCCGGCTGCGGCCGCAGGAAGGCGGCGGGGTCGACCCATCGGCGAAAGTCACCCGTGTGCGGATCGCCCGCGCCGGGAGCGACATCAGGCCGCTGGCCCGAGCGCCCGTCGGTGGAGCGGGTGCCGGTGCGGGCCGCGTCATAGCCGAGGCGCACCGTGGCCGGAAGGCCGGAGGCATGGGTGATGATCGAGGCGAGCCGCCAGCCGCCCAGCAGCGCCCGGCCCGGCCCCGAGCGGGGCGAGGGCAGTTCCCAAGAGCTGCTCAGAGCCAGATTGTGGCGCACGTCGTGGCCGGAGAGGCCGCGATTGTAGCGAACGTCGCCGTTGAAGGGAAGCATGTTCGAATTCTCTGATTCCGAGGTTGCGAAGAACGACGAACTGTCGTCAATGCTCTTCGAATAGGTATAGGAGGCGAGCAGCTGGAAACCGTGGCTGAATCGCTTGCGCAGATGGGTTTGCAGCCCGTGATAGAAAGACTGCGCCACGAATTTGCGGTCACGAATCCGGCTGAAGTTGGGGTTCAGCGTTGGGCCCTGTTCTGGAAAGAAATAGCGGCCGTCGGGCAAGATCGCCGATGTCTTCAGGTTGGAGTCTTCCACGATTGCCGACAACGCGATGCCGTGCGATCCGACGTAGGCGACCCGCACTGAGGTGTCCTGGGTCAGCGATTGCTCGACGGTGAGGTTCCATTGCTGCACATAGGGTTGCTTGGGACTGCGCTCAAGACGATCGAGCCTTAGTTCAGGATTGGAGTCTCCGACGAAGGTGCCAAACCCGTTTTTCGGAAAATCACCCTGCTCAAGATTCCGCGTGCTGCCGCGCGAAAAGAAGGGCGGGTTGCGTACAGCGGCCAGCAGCAGGTGGGGCGAAAGGATGAGGTCCGGGAAGATCCCGTAGCCGCTTCGCACCACCGTCTTGCCGTCACCACGGGGGTCCCAGGCCAGGCCGATGCGCGGATGAAAGTTGCGCATCGACGGATTGTCGAAGAGCGGATCTCCGACACGAATGGCGGGGCTGGTGATTTCATCGAGATTGGCGACTTTGCCGTTGACTTCCGCCGGCACACTGGCGAACTCGTGGCGCATTCCCAGATTGAGGGTGAAACGCGGAGTGAGCTTCCAGTTGTCCTCGACATACCAGGCGGCGATCCACTGCCGGTGTCCCCGCACGGTGTCCGAGCCAGGCAACTGAGCGCGAAAGCGGTCGGGTTGATTGGTCAAGAACTGCGCGATGCTTCGGAAACGATAGTCACCGCTGACCCTGCTTTGACTGTCGGTATTGAACTGCGTTCTCTCGACGGTCGCTCCCACCCTGAGGGAATGGTTGCCATGGAGCAAGTGCAGATCGTCGGAAAACTGATACGAGTTGAACGCGTGGATATCGGCGTCGAGGGCGCCGCTTCCGCCGGGAAAATCCGTCAGGCCGCTGACATCGAGAATGCCGACCACGCTGCCGCCGGGGAGAAAGGCCAGGGCGGCATCGTCGGTCGCTGGATTGTTGGTTTCGGTCCCCCCCGAGACGGTATAGGTGCGCAAGAACCCGATGCGGGCCGTATTGACCAGGCTGGCGGAGGCATAATGCGTTTCCTCGATCACCGCCGACTGGTTGCGGGTGCTGTTGCGCAGCTTGCCGAGGGCGAAAGCCGTCTCTTGGGCGCGGGCGCCGTCATCGAAGGTGTAGCGGAGAAAGAGCTTGTCCCGGTCGCTGACGGAGTGATCGATGCGCGTGGTGAGAAAATCCTCGTCTCCCACGGTGTCGTTCGCGAAGACGAACAGACCGGTATCGCCAAAGACCTCACGATTGGGCCGGGGGTAGAGATCCACGTACGGCGCCACGAGGGGATCGACGGCGACCGTGCCGGAGGTCAGCACGCCGCGGCGAGCGTCGTCGCTGAGAGTGGTGTCGATGGTGGTCCGGCCGCGTGCTTCGCGCAGGCCCTCATAGTTGACGAAATAGAAGGTGCGATTGCGGGTGATGGGGCCGCCGAGAGAGGCGCCGTATTGATGACGGCGGAACTCGGGCAGTTCGGAGGGGTCGAAAAAGTTCCTGGCGTCGAAGTTGTCGTTGCGATGAAAATAGAAGGCGCTGCCGTGGAGGGCGTTGCCGCCCGAGCGAGTCACGGCATTGACGATTCCGCCACTGGCGCGGCCGTACCGGGCGCTGGCGGCGCTCGAGAGCACGGTAAACTCCCGCACGGCGTCAACGCCGAGATTGACGCCGTTGATGCTTCCGGGGGTGGAATTGTTGTAGGTGGACAGGCTGACCCCGTCGAGCCGAAACCCGTTTTGTATGGGGCGCGAACCGGAGATGCTCAGCTGCAGGCCATAGCCGTTGTTGACGTTACGGACCTGCGCGCGCGCGACGGGAACCCCGATTCGAGCGTCGCCAGTTGCATGAAATCGCGGCCATCGAGCGGAAGCCGCTCGATGGTTTCTTGTTCGATCAAGGTCGAAACCGAACCCGGCGCCAGCGCGATTCCGTGGGTGCTGGCCACGACCGTAACGGACTCGCTAACCTCGCCCACCTCGAGCGTAAGATCGACCACGCTCTCGCGATCGAGACGGATGGTGACCTGATTGGCCCGCACGGTCCTGAATCCCGCGTGGCTGACGTCGACTTCGTACTCGCCCGGGTCGAGCAGTTCGATGCGATAGGCGCCCGATGAGTTCGTGAACCCGGTCCGCTGGGCCTCGGTGTCTACCTTGCGGGCACGCACCTGGGCGCCCGCAACCGTCCCTCCGCTGCTGTCTCGAATGACGCCCGAGAGCACGCCCCCGCGGTTTTGCGCCGTTATAGCCAGCGCCGATATGAGCAGCCAACCTATGAGGCTGGCCGATCGAATGGCGGCTCCCGCGCAACGATCTCGTCGGCGGCAAGGTCGATCAGTTGGCAGAATCGCGCGTCGAGGCATAGAGGAGGTAAGCGTCTACTGTATCAGTCTTCGGGCCGCTGGTGTCGGCGCTACGCAGCCGATGCACAATCTATTCCAAGTCGGACGTCATCGTCTCAAAGCGGTCCATCATCGACTCCTCGGAGAGAGCTTTTGTTGACTCGAAGCAAGTGACGTGTGTTTGCTAGGCGGGAGAAACCTCGGCCGATCTTCAGGGAAAAACTGCCTTCGCATTGTTAACTGGACCACGCCGTGTCGGGCCACCGGCGGCAACGCCTGGCCGTTGCGGGCCGAGGCCCGTTACGCGGTCTGGGATAATTAGAGCAGTGGCGGACGTTCGAACCCCCTGGTCCGTCGCCAAACGGCGACCGCTTTGTCGATGTCGGCCGCCCCCCGCCTAACCTTGCCGAATCAGCCGCCAACGGATCGTCGTCTTCTGCCCGGTAAACCCTATCCGCTTGGGGCGAGCTGGGACGGCGAGGGAACGAACTTCGCTCTATTTTCCCGGCACGCCCGCCAGGTCGAGCTTTGCCTGTTTGATTTGGCCAGTGACCCGGTCGAGCGCGAACGCATTTCGCTGCCGGGCGTTACCGACTTTGTGTGGCATGGGTACCTGCCCGGCGCCGGGCCAGGACAGCTCTATGGCTACCGGGTTGCGGGTCCCCGCGAGCCCGAGCATGGTCACCGCTTCAACCCGCGCAAGTTGTTGCTCGATCCTCATGCCAAGGCCATCGCGCGCGACTTCCAGTGGCACGAGGAGCTCTTTGACCACCTTCCCGGCGATGACGCTCTCTCCGGCCATGGCGGCGACAGCGGGCACTGCGCCCCGCTGGGTGTCGTCATCGATTCGGCTTTTGCGTGGGGGGACGACCGGCCCCCCGAGGTCCCCTGGCCGGACAGCATCATCTACGAGCTGCACGTCAAGGGATTCACGAAACAGTTGCCGGGTTTGCCCGAAGCACTGCGCGGCGCCTATCTCGGGGTCAGTTCCGAGCCGGCGGTTCGTCATCTGCGGGCCTTGGGGGTGACGGCGGTCCAGTTGATGCCGATTCATTACCACATTGATGAGCACCGCTTAGCGGACCTCGGTCTGACGAACTACTGGGGTTACAACACGCTGGGGTACTTCGCGCCAGATCCCCGGTTCGCCTCCGCGCCGGGCCCGCGGTTCGCCTCCTCGCCGGAAGCCGCCGGCCGGCAAGCCGGTGCGGCAGTGCAAGAGAAGGCGCCGGAGTATGATTTGCCCGTGCGCGAGTTCAAGACGATGGTTCGTGAGCTGCACCGCGCCGGAATCGAAGTCCTGCTCGACGTGGTTTACAACCATACGGCCGAAGCCGGCCCCGACGGACCGGCCTTGTCGTTGCGCGGCATCGACAATGCGTCGTACTATCGCCTCGACGAGCACGACCGGCGTCTTTGCGTGGATTACACTGGCTGCGGCAATACGCTGAACACGCACGATCCGAGAGTGCTGCGGCTGGTCATGGATAGTCTTCGCTACTGGGCCGGGGAGATGCATGTCGATGGGTTCCGGTTTGATCTGGCTACCACGCTCGGACGCACCGCCGAGGCCTTCGACCCGCGGGCGGGTTTCTTCGCCGCCATCGGGCAGGACCCGATTCTTTCGCGGGTCAAGCTGATCGCCGAGCCCTGGGATCTCGGCCCGCAAGGCTATCAGGTTGGCGGATTTCCCGCCGGCTGGTCGGAGTGGAACGGGAAATATCGCACCGGAAACCGGGACATCCTCGATTCTGCTAGTGGTCGTCGTCTGTGGACCGACTAACCACTATGATAGAAGGACTTACGCGGCCTTGGTCGATCTCATACGAGTGTGCGCCCGGTTCTCCCCCAGTTTCCCCCAAAACCGCCCCGCCTTTTCAATCAGTTGGCAGACCTACTGAATCCCGCAAAATAACATGACACCTTTTGGTGATTGGATACGTCTTATCTATGTATGAGAAGCGGGAAAGGCGGACGGCGGGATTTCGAGGCGCTAGAGAAGCGCCGTTTCGAAGCGATGCGGTTGCTCGATGCAGGATGTAATCAGTCCCAAACGGCGCGGCGACTCAAGGTCGCGCGGCAAACAGTGAGTGAGTGGCGGCGGCGATATCGCGAGCAAGGGCCGGCCGGGTTGCGCCAGGCCGGGCGGGCGGGACGCAAACCGCGGTTAGACGCCGCCCAACTCGAGCGCCTGGAGTCGCAGTTGCTTCAAGGCCCCGCAGCGCACGGCTTCCCGACGCCGCTGTGGACCTGCCCGCGCATCGCTCGTCTGATCGCCGACCAGTTCGGCGTGCGCTACCACGCAGGCCATGTCTGGAAGATCCTGCGGGCGCTCGGCTGGAGCCCGCAACGTCGGGTCGGCAAGGCCCGCGAGCGCAACGAAGGGGCGATCCGCGGCTGGCAGCGCACGACCTGGCCCCGCATTAAAAAAAAGCCTGCCAACAAGGCCGCACGATCGTCTTCATCGACGAAAGCGGATTAACTCAGAAGCCGCATCGTTGCCGCACCTGGGCGCCGCGCGGCGAGACGCCGGTCCTGGAGTTCAACTTCAACTGGAAGAAGCTTTCGGTAGCGGCCGGGCTGAGCTTCCGCAACTTCTACTTCCGGCTGTACCCTGGCGCGATCGGGGAACTCGAGGTCATCGACTTCCTGAAGGCCTTGGCAGGCCACATCCAAGAGCCGCTACTGATCGTCTGGGACCGGCTGCCGGCGCACCGCAGCCGTCTGGTAGAGGAGTTCATCGAGCTCTCCGAGGGTCACATCGCAACGGAGTACCTGCCGCCCTATGCGCCGGAGCTGAACCCGGTGGAATACATCTGGGCTTACTGGAAACAGCACGAGCTGCCCAGCGTCTGCCCGAAGGACTATGGGGAACTCGACCAACGCGCTCGCCAAGCACTACGCCGCATGCGCCGCAAGCCGCGTTTGATTGCCGCTTTCTGGAAGCAGTCTTCTCTTTGTTTCAATTGACGGGGTATTATGCGGGACTCAGTAGGTCAGCCCAAGGAACGAGCTTACACCGCGGGACTGCTCCACGATATTGGCCGGCTGGCTTTGATGGCGCAGTTCCCGGACGAATACGGCGAGCTTCTGACGATCGCTCGTCATGGCCACTTTAATCAGATCGAATGTGAGCGAGAACTCTTTGACATCGACCATTGCCAAGCTGGCGGCTGGCTGGCCGGAGAGTGGAATTTTCCAGAGGATCTAGTGAATAGTATTGCACTACACCATTCCGGCGAATTGAAGGAGGGAAGTCTGCCTTTCGTCGTGAGCGCCGCCTGCCGAATAGCCGACATCCTTGGATTCGGCGTTCTTCAAACCCCGTTGAACATCTCGGTGGAGGACTACATCACATCGCTCTCGCTACAGAACCCTCGTGCCCTGGAGATTGTCCCGAATCTAGTTGAAGGTGGAAGGGCGGCGGTTCTCAAGCCCGGTTCTCTGAGAGAATCGAGCAAACCTTTCACCACAAAGGAGAACCGCCGTGAAGAAACGATATCACATTCTGGATTCCGCGAAGCAACAGCCAGTCAGCCCCAACGACCTCACCCGCCTGCTCAGCCAAAACTCCCAACTCATGCTGCCCTTGGTTGAACTGGTCGAGCAGTGCCGCGGAGCCGTCGACGAGGTTATCGACGTCACCGGCCGCGCCGCCATTCAAGCCGTGCTGGAACTGTCGGCGCAGCAAGTTACCGGTGGAAAACTTTCCCAGCCCGGCAAGAAGCGCCGCGGCGATGTGGTCCGCTGGGGCCGCCAGCCCGGTCGCGTCAAGCTCAGCAACCGCAAACTGCGCGTCAGCAAACCCAGACTGCGCAAACGCTCCGGCGGCGAGGTCAAAGTGCCCGCTTACGAAGCGATGCAGGACGACGAACGCCTCGGCGCGCGCATGCTCGACATTCTGATGAAGGGCGTCTCGACGCGCAACTATGCCGGGGTGATTGGCGCAATGGCCGGCACGGCCGGGGTGTCGAAATCCGCCGTCAGCCGGGAGGCAGTCGAGGCCGCCGAAAAGAGCATCGACGAAGTGCTCACGCGGCGCCTGGATGAGTTGGATCTGCTGGTGATCTACGTGGACGGTTTGATCTTCGCAGATCATGTAGTGCTTGCAGCGGTGGGCGTAGACCGTCAGGGCAACAAACATGTGCTGGGATTGCAGCACGCCGCCACTGAGAGCACAGCCGCCGCCGAAGACTTGCTGAGGGGCATGGTCGAGCGGGGAGTATCGACGGAGAAAAACAGGCTCTTCGTGCTCGATGGATCGAAGGCCCTGCGGGCGGCGGTGCGCCGCGTCTTCGGCAAAGTTCCGGTGCAGCGCTGCCGCGCTCACAAGCTGCGCAATGTCGTCGAGCGGCTGCCTAAGGCCGAGCGCGATCAGGCCAAAGCGGCGATCCGGGCCGCCTGGCGGCTGGGAGTCCAAGATGGACAAGCGCGGCTGGAGAAGCTAGCCCAGTGGTACGAGGGTGACTGGCCCGAGGCGGCGGTGAGTTTGCGCGAAGGCATGGAGGAGTGTTTCACCATCAACCGCCTGGGTGCGCCGCCGTCGCTGCATCGCTGCCTGGCGACGACGAACATCGTCGAGTCTCCTAACGCCGGGGTGCGGCGGAGAACGCGGCGAGTGACCCGCTGGAAGGACGCGGCCATGGTGTGTCGCTGGGCCACGGCTGCATTCCTCGATACCGAGAAAAGCTTCCGCAAGATCATGGGTTACAAGGATCTGTGGATGCTCGACGCCATCCTCAATCCGGCCAAGGCCACAGCAGCAAAGGCTGCCTAGTACAATGCTCTTTTACGCCGCCGCCCTACAAACCCTCAACTACGATTGGGACACTCTCACTATTGTCGGAAACAGGTTTTTCGATGCTGAGCCGGGCGGGCGATCGACGGCTTCCCGCGCGCGAGTTGTTCTGAAGCGGCGTCAGAACCTCGCTAGACCGCTTACTGACGTGTGCGGCTCAGTTTGGGGGTTGATTCGGGGTTGCGCCGCTGGTTTTGCGGGTTCGAAAATGTCGCGACTCAGTCTCGGAAGCGATCTAGAGCATCTTCAATGAGGAGGGAGCCCGTATCCGAAGATGCCGCAACAGAGCGGCGGATGGAAATCCGCGGTTAGGAACTTGAAGCGGCCGCAACGAGCGGCGTTGACGCAGCGTGATGCGACGTGACGCGTCGTGACGCGGGAAACGAAGGCCGCATACGGGACATTCCGCGGCGGCCCGGCCGCGGATTTCCATCCGCGGCTCCGTTTCTTACTTAGGAGATTTTCAATGACTGCATGGCCCGTATCCGAAGATGCCTTCGCCGTGGCGGAAGCGGCGGTGCTGAGCAGCCCCCATGGGTTGCCTGTTTCATTCCTGAAAATGCTCTAGGGCGGCCCCTTGAGCAACGAGAGGCTCGCCAAGATCCTTTCGCGTCCTGCCCTGCGTTTAGGACTGGAGCGTGAACCGGCACAAAACGGGACGCTCTTAGAAAGCCGCAGGTACAGGCGCGGGAGCGAGATTCTCAAACGGAGGATTTAGGTGCCAGTCTGGTGAACTGAGCGAATTTATGCGCAGTTCCGGCACAGTCCGCCCTTCTTAGGGCACTACAACCGGCGACGGGAAAGACGAAAGCATTGATTCTGAAGAGAATACCTGGTGCGCCCGGCGTGATTCGAACACGCGACCTTCTGGTTCGTAGCCAGACGCTCTATCCAACTGAGCTACGAGCGCGAATCTTCATTCTAGACGGTCTCGCCGCCCCCTGTCTCGCCGCCCCCTATCTCTCCGATATCAGGCCCGCGCTGCTCCGATAGCCTCGTTGCGACTCGGGTTGGGATGCACCAGATCCTCGGCCTCATCGCGCCTCGCTTTCCGCCCCGCGCGCTCACAACGCACCCAATCCGGCGTCTGCCAAGGGTTGTTAGCGCAACCCCAGCTCTTCTCTTATTGCGAGACACAACCCGAGCACAATCGGCTGGCGAGTTGGCTGCCGTGGGATACCGTCGCCGGGCCCTAGGTGGTCTCCCGTTTCTCCCAGCCCGGCTTAAAGAGCGGAAGATAGTTTTCCTGCCGGTAGGGATGCTTGGGAAGCTCGTCCAGGATCAAATCGACCCCCAGTCCGGGCCTGTCCGAAATCTCGATGTAGCCGTCTTTGACCTCGACCGGGTTCGTGATGATTCGCTTCTCCCAGGGTTCGTTGAATTCATCGAAAATCTCGTGCAGGAAGAAGTTCGGAATCGAGGCGTTCAACTGCACGCAGCAAGCCGAGCAGACCGGTCCCTGCGCGCTGTGCGGCGCGATGACGCCGAAATGGGCGTCCACCATGTCGGCGATCTTGCGCGTGGCGAACAGGCCTCCGAGAGCGAGGATCTCCGGCTGATAGATGCTCACCACCTCGTGCTTGAGCAGCTCGGCAAACTCCTGCTTGCTGCTGAAACTCTCGCCCGTAGCCACCGGGATCGGGCTTTCGCGCGCGACTTCGACCATCGCAGCGATGTTGCTGTGCGGCACCGGCTCTTCGTACCAGGCAGGTTTGTAACGCTCGATCGCCCGGGCGAAGCGGATCGCGGTTGCGACATTGAACCGGCTATGCACCTCGATCAGGATGTCCACCTTCTCGCCCACCGCCTCGCGCACCGCCGCGACGATGTCGTGGGAGAGTTCGAAATCCTCGTGAGACAGCGTTCGCCAGGCGGCCCCGAAAGGATCGAACTTCAGCGCCGTATAGCCGCGCTCGACAACCATCTTCGCCTTCTCGCCAAAACTCTCCGGCGTCCGCGGACCGCGATACCAGCCGTTGGCGTAGGCGCGCAGCTTTTCGTGGCAGCGCCCGCCCCACAGATTGTAAATCGGCTGCCCGGTTGCCTTGCCGATGATGTCCCAGCAGGCGATTTCGATCGCCGCGACCGCCGACATGTGGATCTGTCCGCCCTCGGAATAGACGTCCCGAATCATCCGCTGCGAGATGATTTCGACCTGGAACGGGTCCATCCCAACGATCAACGGAGACAGCTCGTTAACCGCGGCTTCGACTGTCTTGCCAAAGGCGTTGCAAGTCCCTTCGCCCACGCCGTGAATTCCTTCGTCGGTTTCAACGCGTGTGAAGAGCCAATTTTTCCACGGATTTCCGACGAGATACGTCTTGACGGCTGTGATTTTCATGCGCTGTGACTGTGGGCTTGCGTCGGGAAGAACAACGCGGCTCGGGGATGCCGCGGCACCGATGCTACTTTAACTCCGAGATGCTTTAACTCGGAGATACTTGCTCCGACGGCCATTATGACATTTCTTCCGGCGGGGAGAACGGCCCCGAGCAGCCCATGACCGGAATCCCCCTCCCAGTCCGTCTCTCGCCGGATCTGCGCTCGCCTTCGCGCCTTCACACATCGGCTACAATCGAGGGCGTAGGGAGGCGTGTTGGATCATGCCCCACTGTCCTGAATGCGATACATCGAGAGTGTCCCAATCGTAGTTGAGGGTTTTTAGGGCGGCGGTGTAAACAAGCATCGTACTACGCAGCCTTCGACCCTGTGGCATTGGCCGGATTGAGGATGGCGTCGAGCATCCAAAGATCCTTGTAACCCATGATCTTGCGGAAGCTTTTCTCGGTATCGAGGAACGCAGCCGCGGCCCAGCGACGAACCATGGCCGCATCCTTCCAGCGGGTCACTCGCCGCGTCCTCCGCCGCACCCCGGCGTTGGGAGACTCGACGATGTTGGTCGTCGCCAGACAGCGATGCAGCGACGGCGGCAGACCCAGTCGGTTGATGGTGAAACACTCCTCCAGGCCTTCGCGCAAACTCGCCGCCGCCTCGGGCCAGTCGCCCTCGTACCACTGGGCGAGCTTCTCCAGCCGTGCTTGCCCGTCTTGGGCTCCGAGCCGCCAGGCGGCGCGGATCGCCGCTGTGGCCTGATCGCGCTCGGCCTTCGGCAGCCGCTCGGCGACGTTGCGCAGCTTGTGAGCGCGGCAGCGCTGCACCGGAACTTTGCCGAAGACTCGGCGCACCGCCGCCCGTAACGCCTTCGATCCATCGAGCACAAATAGCCTGTTTTTCTCCGTCGATACTCCGCGCTCGACCAAGTCCGTCAGCAAGTCCACTGCGGCGGCGGTGTTCTCGGTGGCGGCATGTTGCAGACCCAGCACATGCTTGTTCCCCTGGCGGTCCACGCCCACCGCGGCCAGCATTACATGGCCGGAGAAGATCAAACCGTCCACGTAGATCACCAGCAGATCCAGGTCATCGAAGCGCCGGGCGAGCACTTCGTCGATGCTCTTTTCGGCGGCCTCGATCGCTTCCCGGCTGACGGCGGATTTCGACACCCCGACCGTGCCGGCCATCTCGTCAATCACCCCGGCATAGTTGCGCGTCGAGACACCTTTCATCAGAATGTCGAGCATGCGCGCGCCGAGGCGTTCGTCGTCCTGCATCGCCGCGTAGGCGGGCACTTCGACCTCGCCGCCGGAGCGTTTGCGCAGCCGCGGTTTGTGAACGCGCAGCTTACGGTTGCTCAGTTGGACGCTTCCGGGCTGGCGGCCCCAGCGGACGACCTCGCCGCCGCGCTTCTTGCCGGGCTGGGAAAGTTCTCCTCCGGTCACTTGCTGCGCGGAGAGTTCGAGCACGGCCTGGATCGCGGCGCGGCCGGTGACGTCGATGACCTCGTCAACGGCTCCACGGCACTGCTCGACCAGTTCAACCAGCGGCAGCATGAGCTGCCCGTTTTGGCTGAGCAGGCGAGTGAGCTGGTCGGGGCTGACGGGCTGCTGTTTTGAGGAATCGAAAATGTGGTACGGTTTCTTCACGGCGGTTCTCCTTAGTGATTAAAGGTTTGCTCGATTCTCGCAGAGAACCGAGCTTGAGAACCGCCGCCCTTCCACCTTCAACTAGATTCGGGACAATCTCGATACATCCCTGAGACTACAGACGGTTTGGTCTGGCTTCACTCTCACACAGTGCGAGCGGGGTCACATAGTTTGTCCCCAGTGTGGAACTGAGCTTGAGGTGACGCCCGCGAGTGGTGCGCTACAGGTGGTCGTGCTGGTGATCGCAGCGCTGGCCACGATTTATGCCACCAGGCCGATGGTGAGCCATGGAGTGTCAACCACCGTAGTAGTTCTTACGCTGCTGGCAGTTCTCGCATCCACCTGTGTGGCAAGCTATTTGCTTTTGAGCCGTTTCCGGCCGCGCAAGTCCCTTTCCGTTCTGCCAGCTCGTGGTCGGATAGGGAAATTGAAAGACATCCTCTGAATTCTTGACCGCCGAGCGCGGTATCTAGACGAGACTCCCGTAGCCGCCTCCGCCTGGGGTTTCGATCGTCAGCCGGTCGCCCGGGCGGGCTTCAAAGTGGCCCTTGCTCCCGATGACCGACCCGTTGAGCAGATTGCGGCCGGGCCGACCCCCCGACCCGCCCTCGAGCCCGTAGGGGCCCCGGTCGCGGCGATCCGAGAGAATGGCGATTTCGGTGCGCGTCAGAAACTCAAACTCGCGAACCACCCCGTCGCCGCCGCGGTACTTGCCCGCTCCTCCCGACCCCCTTCGCACGCTATAACGCCGTATGCGCAGGGGGTAGAGATGCTCCAGCGCCTCGACCGGCGTGTTGAGGCTATTGGTCATGTGATTCTGCACAGCGCTCATCCCGTCCAGCCCCGGCCGCGCCCCCATCCCGCCGGCGATCGTCTCGTAATAGGTGAACGCATGTCCGCTATCGGGGTCCGTCCCCCCGAGCGTGAGGTTATTCATCGTTCCGGCGCTGGCGGCTGGAATCAGCCCTGGCAAAGCCTGATGCAGAGCGCCGAGCAGCGTGTCGGTGATGCGCTGCGAGGTTTCCACGTTGCCCGCCGCCACACTCGCCGGCTCGCGGGCATCGAGCAGGCTTCCCGGACGCGTGCGCACCTCAATCGGCCGCAACAGCCCAGCGTTGTAGGGAATGTCGTGCTCGATCAAACACCGGAAACAGTACATGGTCACGGCCATCGTAATCGAGAGATTGGCGTTGATGCCGCCGCGTTGCTGGTCGTCCGAGCCGCTATAGTCAACCGTCGCGCGATCTCCCTCGATCCCCAGCCGGCAATGGACGCGAACCGGACCAGACCCAAAGCCATCGCCGTCAAGAAAGTCCTCGAACTCGTACTCGCCGTCGGGAATCCGCGCGATACGCGCGCGCATCATGCGCTCGGTGTAGTCTTTCAATGCCGCCATGCGGCCGGAAATCTTGACCGCGCCGTGCTTGGCCGTGGCTTCGAGAAGCCTCCGCTCCCCGACGTGATGGGCGGCCTTCTGCGCGGCGATGTCGCCGCGCCGCTCGTCGGGAGTTCGGACATTAGCGAGAATGAAGCTTAGCAGCTCCTCGTCTAACTTGCCCTGTTTCCATAGCTTTACAGGAGGAATCCGTAGCCCTTCTTGAAATATTTCCTTGGCCAGCGGCATCGAGCCTGGCGACATGCCTCCCATGTCGGCATGATGAGCCCGCGTGGCCAGATAGTAGGCCGGCTGCGATTCGCCGGAGAGGAATACCGCCGAGACCGAAGTGATATCGGGCAGGTGCGTGCCGCCCCGAAACGGGTCGTTGAGAACGACGATATCGCCGGGTTCGAGTACACAAGAGCGCAGAACCTCGGCCACCGAATAGGGCATCGCGCCGAGATGCACTGGCATGTGATCGCCCATCGCGATTGTCTCGGCCTCACGGTCGAAGAGGGCGCAAGAGAAGTCGAGCCGCTCCTTGATGTTGGCCGAAAAAGCGCTGCGGCGCAGCACGATGCCCATCTCCTCGGCAATCGAGACAAACAGGTTGCGGAACACTTCGAGTTCGAGATCGAGTCGTTTCATCGCTCCACTGCGCCCCTCGCGACTTCAAAAACTTTCCCAGCGGGAACTCTCACCGTCTTTTTATGCATTCATGTAACACTTGATATATAGCTTGTAATCTAATTTATTATATATAGTTATATATCTCTCTATTCATGGCATGTACGGCTAGCTCCGCCCTCGAGTCAGAATCTGATTCCCGGCCCCGTCTTCGCGGCCGCGCCAGTCCGGCGGAAGATACAAGCTCGAAAAAGTCTCTTTGTCGCTGGGCGCGGCGAGATCGATTTTCGGCAGCGGCGCGATCGCCCGCAGGCGCGCGGTCACCGCTTCCACCGCTCGCTCTTGGTGCGTGTAGCCGTAGAGCTTTTGATGCGCCTGGTGAAACTGCTCGCGTTCGCGATAGGGCAGCGTGATTTCAAACGATTGGCCCTGGTAGCGCAGGTCAATCTGTCGTTCGACGACCGCTTTCGGCAGATCTTCGGCCGCGAACTCCGCAGCGGCGCGAGCCTCGAGTTCGCGGTAGACCTCGCCGCTGTCGCGGCCAAGCAGCGACAGCGAAAAATCCCTCACGCAATCGGCCACCAGCATTCCCAGCGCCGAGAGCACGCCAGCGTGCCGCGGGACGATGACGGTCGAGATTTCAAGGCGCGCGGCCAGCTCGCAGGCATGCTGTCCGCCAGCGCCCCCAAAGCTCAGCAGCGCGAATTCGCGCGGGTCGTGGCCGCGCTCGACCGAAATCGCCCGAATGGCGCGCTCCATGCTGGAGTTCGCGACATCGATCACCCCGCGGGCCAGCTCTTCGGGGCTCGTGCCCGCGGTTGCGGCGAAGCGGCGGATGTAGTCGCGGGCACGACCGGCATCGAGCCGCATGCGCCCGCCAAGAAAATCGTCCGGGTCGATGCGTCCGAGAAAGAGATTCGCGTCCGTCACCGTGATCTTGTCGCCCTCGCCGTAGCAGACCGGGCCCGGTTGCGCGCCGGCGCTGGCCGGCCCCACGCGCAGCGCGCCGGCGGCATCGAGCACGGCAATCGAACCACCGCCGGCGCCCACGGTATGAATGTCAAGCATGGGGATGCGCACCGGGAAGTCACCGACCTTCGACTCGGTGCTGTAGGTAAACTCGCCGTCATAGAGCGTAACGTCGGTCGAGGTGCCGCCCATGTCGAAGCTGATGATCCGCTCAAAGCCGGCCGCGCGGGCGACCGCGGCCGCGCCGAGCACCCCGCCGGCCGGTCCGGAAAGAACCGTGTGCACGGCGCTGCGTGCGGCCCTGGCGGCGGAAATCGACCCGCCATTGGACTGGAAAACCCGCAACCGGGCCGCGCCCAGCGAGCTGTCGAGTTTCTCGAGGTAGCGTCCCATCAGGGGCGAGACATAGGCGTTGACGAGCGTCGTGGAGGCCCGTTCGTACTCCCGGTATTCGGGCAGAATCTCGTGAGAAAGCGATACCGGGAGCCCCCCGAGCGCCTCTCCAATCTGCTTCTCATGCGACGGGTTGGCGTAGGAATGCAGCAGACAGACGGCCACCGACTCCGCCCCCGATTGCTGTATTCGCGCGGCCAGGGCCTTGACGCTCTCGGCGCTCAGCGGCCGCTCGATCGAGCCATCGTGGAGCGTCCGCTCGGCGACGCCGAACGTTCGGCCGCGGGGAACCAGTTGCGGGCGCGCCGCGGCGAAGAAGTTGTACAGCTCGGGCCGGTTCTGGCGGCCGAGGATGAGGAGGTCTTCAAAACCCTCGGTGGTGACAAACGCCGTGGGCGCTCCCTTGCGCTCGAGCAGGGCGTTGGTGGCTACGGTCGAGCCGTGCACGACCTCCGAGGGCGCCAGGCCTTCGAGACCCCGCAAGATCGCGCGGGTGGGATCATCGGGGGTCGAGCGGACTTTGCGCGTCTGGTAACGCTCGCCGTCCCAAACCACGAAATCGGTGAACGTCCCTCCGGTGTCGATACCAATGCGGAGGGGCCGATGCCGATCGGCGGAGGGGCCATGTTTCATGCGGATTCTTGCGGCATGGAATCCAAGATTTCCGTCAGAATCTCGTCGGTCGTCTTGCCCTCGGCATGGGCGTCGAAATTCAGAATGAGCCGATGCCGCAAAGCCGGCAGGGCGAGCGCACGGACATCGTTGATGCTGACGTTGAGGCGTCCGCGCATGAGCGCCCGCACCCGGCCGGCCAACATCAGCGCCTGCGCGCCGCGCGGCGAGCTGCCGTAGCGGACGAACTTTCGTGCCATCTCATGCGCCGCGTCCTGCTCGGGCTGGGTGGCCAGAATCAGGTCGA
Source organism: Bryobacterales bacterium (assembly GCA_965238045.1). Classification (GTDB taxonomy): domain Bacteria; phylum Acidobacteriota; class Terriglobia; order Bryobacterales; family UBA6623; genus CBDEGU01. The sequence goes on from CBDEGU010000012.1 coordinate 1,526,608, forward strand.
TCGCAATATCTCGAACATGGGGCGCCACGAGAATGTCATGCGCCCCGCGCCGGATTTCGAGAATCTGCTCGCGGTCGACGACTTGATGAACCCGCGGAGTCTCCGAGGCCATCGTCCGCTCGACGATCGTGACCATCTCGTCCTTGCTCGGGTATCCGACCAGCAGCTTGAGAAGAAAGCGGTCCAACTGCGCCTCGGGCAGCGGGTAGGTCCCCTCCATCTCGAGCGGGTTCTGCGTCGCCATGACCAGAAACGGATCTTCCAGCGGATAGGTCGTCGTGCCGATCGTGACCGTGCGTTCCTGCATCGCTTCGAGCAGCGCCGACTGGGTGCGAGGAGTGGCTCGGTTGATCTCGTCGGCCAGAACCAGATGCGCGAAAATCGGCCCGGGCTCGAAACGCATGGCCTTCGCTCCGGGAGAATGGGTGTCAAGCACCATGCTGCCGACGATGTCCGCCGGCATTAAGTCGGGAGTGAACTGGATCCGCGAATCGTCGAGATGCATGGCCCCGCCCAGAGTGCGCAGCAGAGTCGTCTTGCCGAGTCCTGGAACGCCCTCCAGCAGCACATGCCCCCCTGAGATCAGCGCGATGACCACGCCCTCGACGACATCTTCGTGCCCCACGATGACCTTGCCGATCTCGTCGCGGATGCTCTGGATTTGTTCTGTAACGGCTTGGAGAAATTCCTGGGTTTTTACCATGCGGATTCTTAGTTTTTGCGATCGCTCTTCTTGCTATCGCCGCGGCGCAGGCCTTCGAAGTACCGCCGGATGTAGCCCCGGTAGGCGTGCGGAATTTGATCGCGGCTGACCAACCCTCCGCGGTCACGGTGGGTGGCCGCCGTAGGCGTATAGGGAGTCTGCAACTGCTGTAGCGCCGACCGAATTTCAATTTGGACTTCCCCAATCATGTCGTCGGCGCGCTGCTGATAAAATTCTTCCAGTTCCCCCATGACCTGAAGTTTTTCACTCTCCGAGAGTGCCTTCGAACCTTCGTTCGAGCCCGACGAGGAAGCTGTTTCGCCTTCTGGAGAACTGCTCGAGCTCTGGCTGTTTCCCTCTCCCTGCGTCAGTTCCTGAGGGTTCTCGGGCGAGGCCGCGCCGCCGGACTGCGATTCGGACGCGTTCTCGGCGGACTCTTCGCCCTCGCCCCCTTCCTGCGCACCGGCTTCGGCGGCTTCGGACTGCTGCTCCGAGTTCTCTTCCGCACCAGAGGGATCCGGCGACTCGCGGGCGCTCGTCTCGGGATTGAGGCTGGAGAGCATGTTCTTGAAAGCCTCTTGCAAACGCGCCAGCAAGTCATTCGCCGGCTCACTCGGCGCGCCATCCTCTCGCTCGGCGAGGCCCGCTTCGGCCTCGGGCGCCGAAGCCATCTCGGTGTCGCCAGAGCCACCCTCGGGGGATTGCTCTCCGCCCGCTTCGCCTTCCCCGGATTCGTCGCCGCCCGAACCGGCGAGTTCATCGCCGAACTCTTCATCGGTTGAGAGGCCTTCTACCTCTGGCAGCGGGGCGTCGCCCTCGGCGGCTCCTTCCGCTGGAGCCCCCTGGCCACCGGGCGGACTCGGCGCCGCCTCGATCTCCTCTTGCCCGTCTTTTTCCAGTTCCTTCTCGCGGCGCAACGATTGCGGCGCTTCCTCCCCGCCCTCGTTCAGCTCGGCGGGCTCGTCTTGCCGCGCGTATTCCTCCCGATCGTCCTCGCCAAATAGGGCATGCATCACAATCGCCGGCAGCGGCGGCTGCAAGTCAAGCGAGCCGAGCACTCCGTAGCGAATCCCCAGCAGCCCAAACGAAGAGAGCAGCAGCGCGAAGAACCAATAACCTGCCGTGGGAACGCGAAACGGATACGCCGCCACCAGGTCCCCCGAGTACGCCAGAGGAGTGGCCAGCAGCCGCTGATGCTCCGCGAAGGGCCCGGCCCCCGACTTTTGCTCGTCAAAATAATAAGCCGTGGCGATCTGATCCTCCGCATCCCAACTCGCGTCCAGACGCCGCGCAACCGCATACGAGGTGGGCCGCCGCGAGAACCAGTGATAGATTGCATACCCCGGACCGGCCACCAAGAAAACCGTCATCAGCCCGGGCGGAAACCACTCGGTCCCGAACAGCAGCAGGATCAGCGGCCCGAGAAGGGCGATCGCCGCGGCTTCGGTGATCTCGCGCAGAGCGAGCTGAGCACTGGCTCGCCCGCGCGCCCGCTCAACGACTCGTACGATCACACTGCAGGAAGACTCGGCCATGGCTGTCTCGCCCGACACAGGCTCCCTATTATACTTGCACGTCCGGCTCCCACCCGGACAATGCGCCCGCTCCAGCGTGGATATCGCGCCAAGCCAGCCAACAAAAGAGCCCGCCGTTTCCGGCGGGCTCTTCAAAATCAAACCACCAAACCAATCAAGCTGGCGCTAGGCGCGCTCCCTAGTCGCCACTGGTCCCCACCAGTTCCTGGCTGGCCGCCTTCGAACCGTTCGCCCCGCCGATCTGCACTAGCGAGGAAGCCGGAGCCGACGGCTCTTTCAAAACCTGTTCCCGGTACATCTTCATCAGTCGGTCCTGCTCCTCCTTGTTGAGGATGCGCTTGGCGGTCTTGCGTTCCGACTTCGGCGTCTCGCCCTTCGCTCGGGCTTCGGCCAGTCGCCGATCGCGTGCCAGTATTTTCTCGTCGCGGGCGTTGCGCGGCCCATCGGACTTCTGCGCCTCGCGCGCGGCATGCTCGGCATTGACGGTCAGGTAGCTTTGGAGCTCAAGCTTCTCGACCTCCTTGCCGCCGGCATAAATCTTGTGACGTCCGTGGTCTTCGTACCAGTCGCTGAGCTTCGCCGTCATGTGGATCTTCTCGATGATGTTCCGCCAGCCGATGCCGGTATTGTAGGCGCAGAAGGAGATCTCGCCCTCTTGCGTGCCGTAGGGGATGACGCACATCTCGGTCCGCCGGAAGTCGTAATTAAACAAATCTTGGAACCACATCCCGGCGATGAACAGGAAATTCCAGGGATCATTGCGGCGCGAGACGCCCTTGCCATAGTTCTTACCCGAAAGCCCGAACGACTTATCGAACTTCTTCAGAAGAGCCGAAAGGGTGAAGCTTTCCGGTGCTTTGTAGGGGTTGTAGTTCTTCAGCAGCGCCAGGCCCATCTGCAGGTTGCTGAGCTTGCTCGAACGACCCGCATCGTTGATTTCGCGAATATCCCGGACCAACTGCGGCACGTTGATGAACTCGGCGACCGGAGCCATCTCCTTGGTCTCCTTGTTGATCATCAGCGCCGTGCCGACACCGCAGTTCGGGTGGCAGCCGCAACTGACCTGACCCCAGGTGGCATCGGATCCGTGAGCGACATCGGCCGCGTCGGCGAACGTGCCCATCACCGAAATCGGGAACCAGTCCCGGTTCGGCTCCGTGACGCCAACCTGTTCTTTCACGTCCTTCGCCAAGTGCGAAAGCGTGTAGCGCTGCTTGAGACGGCGCTCGTCGGTGATCTCCTCATCGCGCCCGGTGAACGACACCGGCTGGAATGAGATGAAAGCGATTTTTCCGGGATTGTCCTGGGCAAACTGAATGATCGGGCCGACTTCCTGATTATTGAGGTTGTTGACCAGCGTCGTCACGAGAACGATCTCGATGCCGGCCGTGTGCATATTCTCGATCGCCTTGAGCTTGACGTCAAAAAGATTCCCCACCTTGCGATGCGAATTCGGCTCGTTGCCCACGCCATCAAACTGCAGGTAGGCATAACGCATCCCAGCGTCCGCCGCCATTTCGGCGAACTCCTTGTTCTTGGCGAACTCAATGCCGTTGGTCGCCGCCTGTACGCTGTTGTATCCCACCTTGCGCGCATAGTTCACGGCCTTGAGGAAGAAGGGCGACATCGTCGGTTCGCCGCCGGAAAACTGCACCGACATCTGGCGGCGGGGCTTGATCGTGATCGCGTTGTCAAGAATCGTCTTGATCTCTTCCCACTCAAGCTCGTGTACAAAACCCACTTGATTCGCGTCCATGAAACACGGGTCACACATCATGTTGCAGCGGTTGGTCAGGTCCACCGTGAGCACCGCGCCGCGCCCGAATTTCACCGTGCTGGCGCCGTGGTTGTGCAGATCCTTGTCATTGTGGGCGCGGATGTCGCGCCCAGGGAAGTTCGACTCGATGTGCTCGAGGAACTTCGAGTCGATCGCCATGATGTCTTCGATTTTTCCATGGATCGGACAATCTTTGATCATCCAGATCTCGCCGTCCCGTTCGATGATCGCGGCCTTGATCTCGCCCACCTTCTCCGATCTCAATATGTTGTAGTCCACTTCCCCATTGATGATCTTCTCCCGCGCCTCGATCACGCATCGCGGACACAGCGAGTCGGTCTGGCGAGGCCAGCCCAGCGGCGGTTTCGTCTTCTCCCAGGTCTTGAGAATCGGCTTGTCTGACCACTTCGGCGTAAACGCCGCCGCCGGCGCCACTTTCCGGTTGAGGAATCGGATGCCGTCCCAAACCCCTCCCGCTGCTCTGGTGAGGCCTTTTTCGATGTACTTAATGGGTCTGTGCATGTGGGGAGAGTCTCCTCTGGATGATTAGATTGGCGGAACTTTCTTCGACCACCGGCTCGCAACTCGGGGCGGATGTTCAACCACACCCTGGGGTCACCCCTATATGCCCTATATGACTGAAGGGCACGCCGATCGCATGGTATTCATTCTCTTGACTAGCATAAAGTAACTACCGGTGGCGTCCTACTGGAAATGATTAAACAGCGGGAATCCGGCACTGTACGGCGATTTGGGAGGGTTGAATGGTCTTTGCGGCCGCCCAACCCCGCGCAAGAATACCTAAGTTGTTGAAAACAAGTATACCAACTGGCAATACCGCTCCCAAGATCGCTCCATCCACGCTCCACCGGCGGCCCACCAACTGTGGAAAACAACCCAGAAGTCCGCGGCCTCGCCCGATGCCCCGCGCTCCACCCCCGCGCTCCACCTTAGGCCTGGACTTATTTCCTTTTGAGATTGTCCCGAATCTAGTTGAAGGTGGAAGGGCGGCGGTTCTCAAGCCCGGTTCTCTGAGAGAATCGAGCAAACCTTTCACCACAAAGGAGAACCGCCGTGAAGAAACGATATCACATTCTGGATTCCGCGAAGCAACAGCCAGTCAGCCCCAACGACCTCACCCGCCTGCTCAGCCAAAACTCCCAACTCATGCTGCCCTTGGTTGAACTGGTCGAGCAGTGCCGCGGAGCCGTCGACGAGGTTATCGACGTCACCGGCCGCGCCGCCATTCAAGCCGTGCTGGAACTGTCGGCGCAGCAAGTTACCGGTGGAAAACTTTCCCAGCCCGGCAAGAAGCGCCGCGGCGATGTGGTCCGCTGGGGCCGCCAGCCCGGTCGCGTCAAGCTCAGCAACCGCAAACTGCGCGTCAGCAAACCCAGACTGCGCAAACGCTCCGGCGGCGAGGTCAAAGTGCCCGCTTACGAGGCGATGCAGGACGACGAACGCCTCGGCGCGCGCATGCTCGACATTCTGATGAAGGGCGTCTCGACGCGCAACTATGCCGGGGTGATTGGCGCAATGGCCGGCACGGCCGGGGTGTCGAAATCCGCCGTCAGCCGGGAGGCAGTCGAGGCCGCCGAAAAGAGCATCGACGAAGTGCTCACGCGGCGCCTGGATGAGTTGGATCTGCTGGTGATCTACGTGGACGGTTTGATCTTCGCAGATCATGTAGTGCTTGCAGCGGTGGGCGTAGACCGTCAGGGCAACAAACATGTGCTGGGATTGCAGCACGCCGCCACTGAGAGCACAGCCGCCGCCGAAGACTTGCTGAGGGGCATGGTCGAGCGGGGAGTATCGACGGAGAAAAACAGGCTCTTCGTGCTCGATGGATCGAAGGCCCTGCGGGCGGCGGTGCGGCGGGTCTTCGGCAAAGTTCCGGTGCAGCGCTGCCGTGCTCACAAGCTGCGCAATGTCGTCGAGCGGCTGCCTAAGGCCGAGCGCGATCAGGCCAAAGCGGCGATCCGGGCCGCCTGGCGGCTGGGAGCCCAAGATGGACAAGCGCGGCTGGAGAAGCTAGCCCAGTGGTACGAGGGTGACTGGCCCGAGGCGGCGGTGAGTTTGCGCGAAGGCATGGAGGAGTGTTTCACCATCAACCGCCTGGGTGCGCCGCCGTCGCTGCATCGCTGCCTGGCGACGACGAACATCGTCGAGTCTCCTAACGCCGGGGTGCGGCGGAGAACGCGGCGAGTGACCCGCTGGAAGGACGCGGCCATGGTGTGTCGCTGGGCCACGGCTGCATTCCTCGATACCGAGAAAAGCTTCCGCAAGATCATGGATTACAAGGATCTGTGGATGCTCGACGCCATCCTCAATCCGGCCAAGGCCACAGCAGCAAAGGCTGCCTAGTATAGCGTTTCATTAAAACATATCGATACGAGGATGTTTCCTGCTAGGCTGGATGCATGGCAGGAAAATCGAAGCGTCCCCAACTGCTTCTCACGCCCGAAGAGTCGCAACATCTGCAGCGGCTGCGTCGTTCGCGTAAGGCTCCGGCTCGGGAGGTGCAGAGAGCCGAGATTCTGTGGCGCTATCATTGCGGCGAGACGATCGCCGAGATTATGCGGGCCGTGAAGATGACGCGCAAAAGCGTTGGCAAATGGATCGAGCGAGCCCTGGCCATGGGGGTGGAAGCGGCGCTCAAGGATGCCTATCATCGTCCCCGGGAACCCCGCATCAGCGAAGAGGCCAAGGCCTGGGTGGTGCACTTGGCCTGTAGCAAACCCAAGCAACTCGGTTACGCCGCCGAGCTCTGGACCCGCGGCGCGCTCGCCCGGCACGTGCGCCAGCATGCCGTGGAAGCGGGCTATCCGGCCTTGGCCCAAGCGGCCAAGGCGACCGTCCATCGGATTCTGGCCGAGCAACCTCTTCACCCGGAGAAGGTGAAGTACTACTTGCAGCGCCGCGACCCGGATTTTGAGTCCAAGATGCGGCAGGTGCTGCTGGTCTACCGCGAGGTGGCCTTGCAGAATGAAAGCGCGGGCGAGGGCGGCCCATCGCCGGGCGTGATTACGGTTTCGGTCGACGAAAAGCCCGGCGTGCAAGCGATCGCCAACACCGCTCCGGACCTGCCGCCGACTGCGGGGCGGCATCCCTGCGTGGCTCGAGATTACGAATACAAACGTCTGGGAACTTGCTCGATTCTGGCGGCGCTGGACTTGCACGACGGTCGGGTGACAGCGCGGGTGGAGCGGCGCCACCGCAGCCGGGAATTCATCTTACTGCTCAAGGATCTGGACCAATCCTACCCGGCCCACTGCACGATCCGATTGATCTTGGATAATCATTCCTCCCACGTTTCCAAGGAGACGAAGGACTATTTGGCGACGCGTCCGAACCGCTTCAAATACGTGCATACGCCGACCCACGGGTCCTGGCTGAATATTGTCGAGACGCTGTTCGGGAAGATGGCGCGCACTTTTTTGAAGCGAATCCGGGTGGAGTCCTGGGAGGAACTTCGAGAACGAATCCTGCAGGGGATCGCGGAGATCAACGCCGCCCCCGTCGTTCACCGCTGGAGGAAGTTCGAGCCGCTGGAGAGCGCGTCTGAGATGAGTACAGTTTAATGAAACGATATACTAGTCCTGTGTTCCCGGTAACGGTGCCGGCGGGCCGGTCGCTTCCGCTTAGCATCAGCTTCGCCCCCTCGGACGCCGCTACTGATGTGGGCAGACTCACGATTGAAAGCGACGCCGTGGATGAGCCCAGTCTTCAAGTTACGGTTGAGGCGACCGGCGTCGACCCCAGTCAGCCCTTCTTAGATGTCCTCGAAGAGCCGATTGTCTTCCCCGAGACGGCACCCGGGAGTGTGTTCCATACCGCCGTCCCGATTCTTAACCGTGGCGGTTCGGACTTGACCGTGGAGTTGACGAGTGAAGGTGAGGGATTCTCGGTTGTTGCTGATGACACGGCTCTGACTGCGAAGGGACAAGGGCAAGATATGCGCACGGTGAGTGCCGGGGCCAGCATCACTGCGACAGTGGCGTTCGCGCCGCCATCAGAAGGGGAGTTTGAGGGAACGTTGACGATTCAGAGCAACGATCCCGGCTTGCCGCAGGCGAGCATTGCTCTTTCCGGTCTCGGCGTCGACGCTCCGCCGGCGCCCATGGTCAACCCTGGCGGTGTCGTCAATGCGGCCAGTTTTGCAGCCAATGCGATCGCGCCGGGAGCAATCCTCAGTATGTTTGGAGTGAACTTTGCCGATACCGACGCTGTCGCGACCACCGCTCCGCTGCCCGATTCGTTGTCCGGCACCCGCGTTGAGATCACTGACAGTGCAGGTATGACACGTTCCGCGGGCCTCTTTGGGATCTTCAACGCCGGGCAGCAGATCAACCTCTTTCTTGATCCACAAACGGCGGTCGGAGCGGCTGAGCTGACGCTTCGACGGTCTGACGGCCAATCGTCAAGTGTCCCAATCCAGATTGATCAGGTCGGACCTGGCATATTCTTCATCCAGAATGGCGTCGGGGAGAACGTCGCTCTGGCAAACTCGCTACGGATCTCTGGTGGCGGCGCGACGACCGAACTCACGTTCAGCACGGCGGACTTCAGTCTTGCCCCGATCGATCTCGGCCCGGAGTCCGATCAGGTTTTTGTCTCGCTGTTCCTGACTGGAATCCAGTTTGCCAGTGGCGTTCAGAGCATGAGCGCCACGATCGATGGCGAGCCGGTCCCGGTGTTCAACTTCGCAGGTGACCTAGCTCAGTTCGTTGGCTTGGGCCAAGTGAACATCGGACCCATCCCCCGCAGTTTCATCGGCCGTGGACCTGTCGAGATCAACTTGACGATCGATGGAGCGGTAGCGAACCCGGTGATGGTTAGCTTTCTCTGATCTCTGTCTTTTGGCCTTACGTTCGCTGATCGCACTTCAGAGCGAAGAGGGGACGGTGCCGTTTCTGATGGAGCTGAAATCACCGCCAAAGGCCGCTGGTGTCCGCGACCGTGAGAAGGACTAGTCTAAAGACGAGAACTACTTAAGGTGTCTCTCAACATAGGTGTTGGGATATCGCCTTCGCACCAACAATCCGCTGCCGGAGGCCCTCACCCGGCCGTCGCAGGGATCGAAACCAGCTCAGATCAAGGGCCTGGCGGTGCTACGATTGGAAAGCTCAACGGAACGGTTGTTGTCACCACCTATGTGAATCGCGAACCACTGGACCTTCCATTCCCACCCCCGTGGCACGCCCCGAAAGTATTTGACCCGAAGATATTTGGCGCGTATAGTATGATCATTGCAAGGTACGAATCGAAGGACAAGTACCGTGATGACCAGGGGCCCAACTGTAAGTATCTCGCCGCAGCAAGAGGCGTCCGTCGCCGTCCTTCGGGCTGCCATGAGCTGTATCAGCGCGGAGTAGTTTTTTCGGAAAATATTCGGCGGGCCGATAGTCGGTTCGCTGAACACTGTAAACAAAGGAAGCAAACTCATGGCTTATGAACGATTCAATGCCAACAACGCGGCGCTGCTCCTGATCGACCACCAGGTCGGCACCATCGGATGGATGCACTCCGCTCCGAAAGAAGAGGTCAAGCGCAACACGCTTGCCTTGGCGAAAGCAGCCGAAGCCGTAGGCATGCCGGTGCTTCTGACGAGCAGCATGGAGTGGGAGGCGCAGGGGCCGCTGTTTCCGGAGCTGATGGGTATTCACTTGACTCAGGTATTTTGAAATGGCCCCTACATGTTGTGGTTGTCCGTAGCGCGTGTTGCGGTGCCTCCGACCAGCGACTTGTAGGGCGCCGGTTGGACGGCGACGGCCTGCTGAACCAGGCGGTAGAAGAGCTTGCCTCGGCTTCTGGACTTGCGGCGGTTGAAGCGGAAGGTGAATTCGTCGAGGTAGTAGTCGAGATGCTCGTGGCTGACGGCTCCTTGATGCGTACCCAGTATCCAACGCTTCAGTAACGACACCACGCGATGCACGCGGGGGAGCAGTTGAGAGGCTCGTGCCGGTTGCCCGTCCAGGTAGCTCACCTCGTGGCGATAGCCGTCGCTTTCGAGTGGCTCGTATCCCAGCCAGCCGTCCGTGTGGACCACGCTGCCGGGTTCGACCGACTCGCCGACGAAGGCCATCAAGCTGTCCCCAGAGGCGTTCGGAATCGTGCGCATCCGAACTCGTCCGATGCCGGCGCCATCTTCCTCGGCCGCTACTACAATCAGCGCTTTCGCGTCGGTTTGGCGGCCCCGCACGCCCTCCTCCAGGGCTCCTAAGTAAGTCTCGTCAACCTCAACGCGCCCGCTGAGGCGATCACGTCCGGGCCGCACCATAGCGCGCCGAAGCTTGTGCAACCAAGTCCAGGCCGTCTTGTAGCTGCCCAGGCCCAACACCCGCTGCAATCCCAATGCACTCGCCCCGTTCTTCTGGCTGGTGAGCCACCACATTGCTCGAAACCAACTCTGGAGCGGCTTGCGGGTGTCTTGAAAGATTGTGCCTGCTGTCGCCGAAGCTTGATGCCCGCAGCTTGCACACTGCAGCAGCACCGTGCGCACCGCCCAGGTTTTGTCATGCCCGCATCGCGGACAACGAAAACCCTCCGGCCAGCGGAGTTGACACAGATACTCCCGACAGGCCTGCTCGCTAGCGAAACGCGCCTCGAACTCGGCCAAATTCCGGGGATAATCTTCCATCGCCCAAGATCCTACATCTTGGGGTCACCTGAGTCAAGTAAATACCCATCCCGGAGCTTAAGGAGATCTTGCCTGTGGAGTTCGAGGCACGGATCAAGCGGGCCGGCATCGTCGATGCCTTCGACGATCCCAACTTTGCCGCGGCGGTCAAAGCACTGGATCGGAAAAAGCTGATCATGGCGGGACTTTTGACCGAAGTTTGCGTAGTCTATCCGGCGCTTAACGCCGCCGACGAGGGCTACGATATCCAGGTTGTCGCAGATGCCTCCGGGTCGGCCACCAAGATGGCCGACGACATAGCCCTGGATCGAATGCGGCAGGCGGGAGTGGCGATCACTTCGACCGTGCAGGTCATGTCCGAGATGGTGGCGAACTGGGCAGAAGGTGCGGGTCCGAAGATCATGCCCGTGCTTGCCGAACTCTACGCCGAGCTAGCTTGAGACGTCCTTGCTAGACGCGGGTGCAGCTGGGCGGGCCGAAGCCAGTGACGGCCGAATCTTACTAAACCCAAGAAACGCGATGGGTTTTACCGGCAAGGAGTTGTAATGGAACTATCCGTAAAGACGAAGGACCAGCAGCACAACGTCGCCCTCTTTGGCGGGCGTTTGCATGAGAATAAACCGGTCCAAGGGCAGCTGTATTCGAACCTGCTCTATTGGGCGCATGTCGAAGCGCCTCAAGCCGGAGAATTCGGCATGCATCCCCACGAGGGAATCGAGATTCTGACGTTTGTCCTCGAAGGAGCCCTTGAGCACTTCGACACTGCGACCAACGTATGGACGCCGCTCCCCGCAGGAGGCGTGCAATTGATCCAAGCGGGCCGGGGCGTGCGACATTCCGAGAGATACAAGAAGGGCTCGCGCGCATTTCAAATCTGGTTCGATCCGGACTTCGAAATGTCGCTCGCCAAGCCGCCCTACTACAAAGACTTCCAGGCCGACTCATTCTCCTGGAAGACCGAGCACGGCGTCAAGGTTATGGTCTACGTCGGCGAAAACGGTCCCATTCGAACCGACGCCCCCGGCATCGCGGCGAGAAGGTATCGGATGGGCGAGGGCACCCGTCACAGTTTCGACGCCGATCTGGGGAGCTACTACTCGCTCTATCTGCTCGATGGCGACCTTACAGTCGAGGGCGAACGCATCAGAAACGACACATTTGTCCGGATCTCTGACACCGAGGCGATCAACATCGAGGCCAACGGGGATAGCGATCTGTTCGTATTGGAGTCGCCCGTTCATGTTCCCTACTCCCGGTTCGCGAGGTAGAAGTGGGAGTTCGAGGGGAGTTCGAGGGACGGAGTTCGAGGGAGTTCGAGGGAGTTCGAGGGACGGAGTTCGAGGGACAGTCACCCTAACTCCATAGAAGTCACTATCTTTCAACAGTTTACATTTTCTCTTAATCAAGGGACAGTCACCCGAACCCTTGACCGCCGATCCCGCGATCTGCCACAATCTTGGCAGTGCCACGCATCGCGCGCGTGGTCGCGGCGGGCGTCCCGCACCACATCACCCAGCGGGGCAACAACCGCCAACAAGTCTTCTTCAGCGACCGGGATCGTCGCTCCTGCCTCACGCTCCTGCGCCGTCACGCCGAGCGGCACGGCCTGCGGGTGCTCGGCTGGTGCCTGATGCCGAACCACGTCCACCTGGTCGCCATCCCCGAGAGGTTCGAGGAGGTTCGAGGGAGGTTCGAGGGACAGGAGGTTCGAGAGGAGGTTCGAGGAGGTTCGAGGGACAGGCACCGTAACTCCGCAGAAGTCTCTATGATTCAGCACTTTACATTTTCATCTAATGCAGGGACAGGCACCCTAACTCTCGCCGCACGAACCGCAGTGAGTCACAGAGCGCGAGTCATGGTTCATCAGGAGCACGAAAAGACCGGCCGCCCCGAAGCGAAGGTTTTCCGTTCGGCCGCGGGCCGGGGGACCGGTTCCCCACACCCGTGTCACGAGATCACAAATTAACTAAGCGGCCCCCTCACAACAACATCCACCGGCAAGCCCCCGCCAACCCCACCTACCTGCGGTAAGCTGGATACGAATACCCAGCGCCAGAATACACCATGCTAGAATACACCGCGCCAGCCAGCCGTCGATCGCCGCCCCCGGCGCCCGGCCAGCAAGCAACCAACCCAGCGCGGCCGGCAAAACAAAAAATACCAAACCAACCCAATCTCGCCGCACCCTTCCTGCATCAGCATCGTGCCCAGCATCCTGCCCCCGCCACCGCCTCTCCCCCAGGAAACCCCACTCAGCCAAATCCGCCAAGCCGGTGTACCAAACGAACCCAATTCCCGCACCCAGCGACAACGCAATCGCCCCCGCCACCACCTCTCACCCAAAAACCCCAACCCAGCCCAAATCCCCGAAAATCAAAATACCAAACAGACCCAATTCCAAAAAACCAATCTAAATCAACATCTTACGGACACCTGCCCCGGACCGCATCGCGGATCTCCCCAGGACTGCGGCAATCGAAAAGCAACCGCGGCGCGGAGCTCGAAGAGACCTGCGGCTTTTCCTGGCCTGCCGAGCTATTAATCCCCCAATCCCCCCGCGCCCGCCAAGCTCCGTAGGAGCGACACATCGAACAGCCTGGGGCGTGAGCCCCAGGACCACAGGCCGAAAACAGTCAGCCCCGGCAGGGGCGGCACACCCCCCTTCACCACAAATACCGCTCATCGGGCCGCGGAATCCACCGCTGGAATCCCCCGCTGGAATCCACAGCACCGAAACCCCAAATCCCCCGACCCCCCTGTCACAACAATTCCACCCCGCCAAATCAACAACATACTCCAAAAACACCCCAAAACACTTGACAGCCCGTGCTAGCCTATACCCGTAACGACCGGAAAGGATAGATCACCGCGATCCCCCGACCGTTTCCTGGCCAGGACAGAAAGCTCGCCCCGCGGTTCACCACCTCCTCGAATCACAGAGGAGACAGTGACCGCAAAGGCGGGTCTTCGGACGGCTCTCGAAAGTGGACATCCACCGCGAAGGGCTACGAGCGCGGTCGTGCACCATCGCCGCGCGAGATAATGGGCGGCAAGACCACGCGAGAGAACCCTTCGCCCGGAACCGCCTGCAACTTCCGGCTGGGGCGGCTCGCCGGGATCACATAGTCGGAACGAGAGGCGCCTCTCACTTTTTTAGAATTTCTTGAATTTGAAAAAGAAGCACCACGAAGAACGAAGCCAGCAACCCCAGCCAGCCAGCAGCCTCAGCCACCCACCCAACCTATCCGCCAAACCATGCAGCGGAGCCCGGGGGCGAGACACCGTCGAGCCCCTCAACCCGCCCGTCGCCGTCCAAAATCCAAAAACCCGAAAATCCGGGCAAATCCGGACAAAACGCCGCCCAAAAACCCTTCCCCGACCCAACCTCACCCGTCTCCCTCTCCAAAAAAAAGTTAAGAAATCCCCAGAAACCGGGCATTACCGGACAAAACCGCCCTCTTCCGATCCCGTCCGGCGGCATCGAATCGGCCAAAACCGCACAGATCGCGACCGCGATTCGGGCGGCCATCAGGCCTCGCTAATTTGCGGCGCGTACTTGCGGCGGACGAGAAAGATGTAGCCCAGGATTCCCAGCACGAGCCAGACGCCGATCGTCTTGATGGGCATGTCGAAACTTCCCGTCTGGTCGATAAGCCAGCCGGTCAGGGTTGCCGACACGATGCCCGCGAGATTGGCGGCAGTGTTCTGAATTCCCACGACCATCGCGATGCTGCCGCCGGGAATGAGTGTCTGCGTGAGCGCCCAATAGTTGGCGGTGGCAAGCCCGAGGCCCCACATCGACACAACGGCGATAAACAGCATCAAGTCGGTGTTATCGACGTAGGCGCCGAGGGTCTGCGTCGCGGCGAAGCTGAAACCCAGGATCGTGAATCCCTTCCGGACCGTGATCGGATCATGGCCTCGGCGGATCAGCCAATCAGCCGCCGCGCCGCCGATCCAAATCATCACCGCCATGCCGCCGAACGCCACGCCACCATACCAGCTCATGTCTTTAATCGACATGCCGAACTTCTGTGCAAAGTACTGCGGCATCCAAGTCATGCCGTAGTAAACGAAGTACATGTAGCAGAAGGTGCCGAGCACGACGCCCCAGATAACGGGGCTGCGAAGAATCTCGCGGGTCGATACCGTCTGTAGTTTGGAGTCTTCGGCCGGCGAAGCCGCCTTAATGGCTGCGCGCTCGGAAAGCGAAAGAGCGGCGATGTCATCTTTCTTGACCCAGAACATCCACGGGATGAGGATGACCAGTCCGCCGAAGCCCATGATGAGGAACATGGTCTGCCAGTTGTACGCGGTGATCAGGTAGCCCGCAAGTGGCAGGCCGAACGCGGGACCCAGCTTTGTTCCGGTCATGTACAAGCCGACGGCGGTCCCTCGCTGCTCCTCATCGAAGTGCATGCGAATGTACCGCATGCTCGAGGGGGTCACAACGGACTCACCAACACCTAAGAGGAGCCGGATCGCCAGTAGAAACCATAGGCCGGCTGTCAAGGCCGTCGCGGCGGAAGCCAGACCCCAGAGCAGGTTCCCGTAGAAATAGGGCTTGCGAACACCGATCTTGTCAACCCAAATCCCCGAGGGGATCTGCAGGAACGTGTAGCTCCAGAAAAACGCGCCGAGCACGAGGCCTTGCTGCGTCAGACTGAGGTCAATGTCCTGGACCATGACCGGCAGGGCGATGGTGAGACAAACTCGATCGAAGTAGGCATTGATCATCCCGAAGCTGAGGACGCCTACGACGGGCCAGCGCATCTTGTCTTGTTGGACGGCGGTCGCGGCGACGGCGGCGGGCTGGTTGGTGGTGCTCATCTAGCTGGACTCCTTGGGCCGGGCCGGCTCTGCGGGAGGGGGTTGCGGAAGAAGACGTACTGCTCGACCGGCTGTCCCCCGATGATGTGCTCCTGCAGGATGCGCTCGGCTACTTCCGGCGTCACAGAATGATACCAAACTCCCTCCGGATACACTACGGCGACCGGTCCATGACTGCAAACGCGAAGGCAGTCCACCTTGCTGCGATAGACGCAAGGTTCGCCGCTCGCCAGTCCCAGTTCGGCAATCCGTTTCTTCAGATAGCTCCAGGACCGGTTGCTGGCCTCCCGCGGCGCGCACTTGGGTTTGCTCTGGTCGGCACAGATCAGGAAGTGACGGTGATAGCGTCGTACCGGCAGACGGGGTCCGCGAGCCTGGGTGACTTCTTGCGCGTTCGCTTCACGTTGCTCGTTGCGGTCGGGTGTTTCTTGCGGCATCGGATGGAAGGCTATTATAGCTGGCGAGCGGCGGCGAGCGTCCCGGAGCAAGATGCCCGCGGGCAGCGAACCGGCTCTCTGGTGTTTTTGTCCCTCGGCCCGCCGGGGGACGAGGCGGTGATGGCGGCGCGAGAGACGCTCGGCGAGTTCGACTCGATGGGCTGGCCAGGTCCGAATTCTCGCCTACCGGCGGGCGGGCTTGGACATGGGCGAGCAGCAACTCAGCGCCATTCGGGAATGTCTTGTCTGTTGGGAAACGAGCAGCAGGGCTACCGCAGGGGAAGGGAAATTTCCCGGCCGCTGGGCGAGACCAAGACCACCCGGCTCATCGGCGAGGGAGCCATCATGATCACAGCCGGCGAAGAGACCCGATCGCGCACCGAGCGTATCGTCTCAACCGTCCCGTAGAGGAATAGTCCCCAGGAGTGGCGCTGTTGCATGATTCAACTGCGGCGCGAGTGGGGGCGCTTTTCCAACTTCTCGTTCAGGACACCACAGCGCAGGATTTCGGCCTACCCAGCTCGGCCATCCGGTTGAGGATGTGACACCCGATCGCAACTTCTCTCCTTTGTGCCTTGCCGTGCCTCGCCTTCAATCCGCCTCCGAGCACGGACTTGTATCGGAAGAAGCTGTTTTCAACGCGCGCCTGCTGTCGGTAGCCCGACTCCTTCTGCCACTCTCGTCGCCCGACCTGGCGAATCCTCTCAAGAGCCGTGTCACGCTGCGCCCAGGGGCCGTCCGTTGGCCCCGCCGACACCGCGGAGCGACGAGGGGGAATCACAATCACGACGTTCTCTGTACCGGCCGCGCTGAGTTGATCGTAGACTGACCTGTGGTCGTAGGCTCCGTCTGCGGTGAAACGCCGGATGGGAACCTCGATTGTGTCGAGAAGAGCAGGGAGTGTGGAGGCGTCGTCCCGGCTGCTCGCTGTGAGTTCGGCCGCCACAATGAACCCCTCGGCATCCACCCCGATGTGCAGCTTCCGCCAATCCCGGCGTTTCTTTGATGCCTTGTGCTTGTGCGCGTTCCATTCGCCGCAACCCAGAATCTTCAGCCCTGTGGAATCGACGATCAAGTCGATCGGGCCGTCATAGGATCGGGTCAGGGGCGGCACCGCAACGATTTGGTTCCGGCGCGAGAGTGTGGTGTGGTCCGGGGCCTTGAGGTTGAGGCCCATCAAGCGGAGCAGCGAGTCCAGGAACCCCTCGGTCTGGCGGAGCGGCAGGCTGAAGACGACCCGCAGCGTCAACGCGGTCCGGACCGCGAGGTTCGAGTACCGCCGCTGGCCTCCGCGAAGACCGTTCTTCGGTGGTACCCACGCGGCAATTGCATCCTCGCTCAGCCAGATCGTGACGTCGCCGCGGCTCCTGAGGCCACGCTCGTACTCCCTCCAGTTCCGGATTCTGTACTTCTTCTTATACTGGCGGTTGACTCGGCTCGACTTCGCTGCGACCATGACGTTACCCCCGATCTCTATGATGGACTGGACCCCACCCCCGCCGCTAGCGTGCTCGCTTACACCGATTCATGCACCAACGCCCCGGAACAAAGCTAAACCCTTTTGGGGCTGGCATGACAGCCGCACCCGAAAAAAGAAGGTGCTTGCTACGGGACAGTGGGGGCTCGATCCCGCCTACGGGGTCTCGCGGAATCTAAGAATGCCCTCTCCGTTTTCGCTGGACTACACGTTCAACCCGTATCTGGGCATTGGGCGAGCGGTGACATCGCGCGTTGCGCCAAGTTCGCCGGCGTTGGTGCGGGACGAGGTGCAGCCTTACGGCGGCGCAGCGGTATCAGCGGCTGGGATGGGAACGTCTTTGGTTCGCATACGGCGCGCGAGGAATTTTGATCCCAAGTCAAAGAAAGGCCGTCTGGACTTGCGGCTGACCGTGGATGGGGAAGTCGACGTCTTGCTCAACCAGGACACGATTCGTTACCTAGTCCGCGGCGGCCGCCCACCGGTGGACAACGGTTCGGAGCATACCCAGCCCATTCCTCGGGCATCGTTCCGACGGTTCAATATCGAAAAAAAGGACGGCCGGGGCAAGGTAACCCTGCTGGAGCGCCCGGCGGCTTCTAACAACTACACGGCGAAACTGCGCGTCTCGGATCCCCGTGGCGGCGACGACCGCTACCATGTGCAACTGAACTGGCAGTGGGACCGGCTGGCGCCGGCGGCGGTCCGCGCTGGGCCTTCGGTCGCGGTTGCCGACCCCAAGGTTACCGGCCCCGAGGTTGCGCGCGCTGGGCCTTCGGTTGCGGTATCGGACCCCGAGCCACCCGCCGGAATTTTCTCACGCCATCCCGGATCGGCGGGGCTGCCTGGTTCCGCTCCGCCACGAGCGGCTTCGGCGGACGCTCGCGCCGTGCCCGATCGCAGGGTTGAAGAAACCGAGCTGACCTCGCCGAAGAACGACCCCAGCCGGTACGGGACGGGGCCCGAGGGCGCGCTGGACTTTCGGGCGCGTGTCGATGGTACGGTGGTGGTCCGCATTGTTGGCGACCGCGTGTTCGCGGAAAACACTTCGGGCCGGCCTCTGGAACTCGACCGATTCACATTCAGCCAGCCCCTGCCCCGGCAACGGCTCTCAAGAGTTGAACTTTACAAGAAGAAGGGGCGAGGAGAGGTTGTCCTGCTCGAGCGGCCCTGGGAAGGAAACAACTATCAGGCCGTGATCCGGATATCGGACCCCAGCGGCGGCGCGGCCGACTACCGCTTTGAACTAGAGTGGGAACGGTAGCGACCCGGCGCGGCGCGTTTCTCGACAGATGCGTTTCTGAACAGATCACGAAGGCGGCTATTCGTCCACGATCCAGCCGTCACGGAGCTGGATCACGCGGTCGCCATAGGCGGCGTTGGATTCAGAGTGGGTCACCTGGATGATCGTCGTGCCCTCTTGATTGAGTTTCTTGAATAGCTCCATGATGTCCTTGCCCTGGGCCGAGTGAAGGTTCCCGGTGGGTTCGTCGGCCAGGATCACTCGGGGACTGGCGACGATCGCCCGCGCGACGGCCACAAGCTGCTGCTGTCCGCCGGAGAGCTGATTGGGAAAGAGGTCTTTCTTGGCGACGATTTGAAAACGGTCGAGCACCTCGGCGACGAGGCTGGCGCGCGCTTTCGGGCGGATGTCGCGATAGGAGAGGGGCAGGTCGAGGTTCTCGTAAACCGTCAGATCGTCGAGGAGATGATAGCTCTGAAACACAAAGCCGATGTATTGCTTGTTGAGTTCGGCCCGCTGTTTCGGCCGGATGCCATGCACCGGATGGCCGAGGAAATCATATTCACCAGAGAACTCCGCGTCGAGCATGCCGAGGATGCCGAGCAAAGTAGACTTTCCGGCTCCAGATGGCCCCATGATGGTGACGAAAGCGCCTTCGGCGATATCGAGGCTGATGCGGCGAAGGACGTAGCTCCGCCCGTAGCCTGAGCGGTAGGATTTTTCGAGGTCGCGCAGCTGGATCAGGACGGACAACGGTTTCTATCAGACCATGCCGGAGCAGGAATGGCAATCGAGGCGTCTGCTGGTGTAAGTACTCGAACTGAGACCGTGGCACGTCTCAGCAACAGGTCGGCCTTCCCAGTACGAGTTTGAGCCGCCGCTGATGACGACAACTCTCTGGCCGCAACCTCTATCATGACTCTGTTTCGGCGCTCGGAAGTGGTCTTGCTGATTTACTTCGGCTACGCCAGCGGCGTCTCTTTGTTCCTGGACCTTCCGCGCCCGGTTGTCATTTCGACTGCGGTCGTGAACCTTACCGTTCTGACAGGGTACCTCTTGCTGGCGTTCTTCGAACGCCGCTCGCCCGGCACGGCCTTGGGAACCATCCGCGATTGGCTGCCGATTCCGCTCATGCTGCTTTGTTACCGAGAGATGGGCTGGTTCGCCCCGGCGGAACACACCTATGAACTCGAGCGGGGCTGGGTTGTTTGGGACAAGTTGCTGCTCAATCACTGGGGGCTGCGGGATGCGATTGAGGCCGCTGGGCCGCTGCTGCCGTCGATTCTTGAAATTTTCTACGCACTGACTTACACGCTCGGGGCGTTTTCGATGGCTATGCTCTATTTCTACCGGCGGCGGGAATCGGCGGATCGTTTCTTGTTCGTGCTGCTGCTTAGCGCGCTGCTCTCCTACGCTTTGTTCCCCTATTTTCCTTCGGAGCCGCCGCGAACGGTTTTTCCCGGCGAGGACATGCCGCGCATCGACACAGTGTTTCGGCAGTTCAACTGGTGGCTGCTGAGCCGAGGCGGCATTCACACCAGCGTCTTTCCCAGCGCGCACGTTTCCTCAGCCTTTGGGGCGGCGTTTGGGCTGATGCTGGTGATGCCGAAGCCAAGCTGGGTCTACCGCACGGTGATGACGCTGGCGGTGTGCATTTTTTGGGCGACGATCTACGGACGGTATCACTACGCGGCCGACGCGGTAGCGGGAGTCGCCGTGAGTCTGGTCGCGCTCGGCATTGGCGCTGCGCTCAAACGGCGCGAGCGCTGGGCGGCGGATGTCAGCCCGCATTTCTCACCACCTGACGCCCGAAGCACGCGATAGGCCCGCCATTACTTCGTTGCTCTTGCTTGCCGTGCTCACCGTACAGTCAAGTACGCCTGCGCTCGTCAAGCGGCACCCGCCTCGTACTGACGGGCCTCTCACGCACTTCGCATCGCCACGTGGCGAGAAAAGCGGGCTAGCGATCCGGCCGGTGCGTAGCACGCTCTACATATAGCCGTCTTTGGCGGCCTCGCCATCGCCTTCAGAGGGGAACTCGGCTCGCACCTCTCTGAGTCCGCCGAGCAGGACCGAGACATCCGAGCCGAAGACAAGATATCGCGCGCCGTGTTCTTGAGCTTTCTTGAGCAGCGAAGTCTTGGCCATGTGAACGCCGGGCGCGACGCCGTTCTTGTCGCAGGCCTCGACCATGCGATCGAACGCATCCCAGAAGAGCGGATGTTCGAAATCGCCCGGGATACCGAGGGAAACCGACAGATCAAACGGGCCGACCATGATGGCGTCCACGCCGGGAATCGCGGTGATGTCGTAGATCGCCTCGACGCTTTCCTTGCTCTCCATTTGCAGGATGACCATGGTCTCGTCGTTGGCCGACTCCATCTCGACCGCGGCGCCGCGGAACTGAAAGTCGGTGATGATGTTGCGCATTCCGTATCCGCGGTTGCCCAGCGGCGGAAATTTCATCGCGTCCACCACGCTCTCACCCTGCGCGGCCGAATGAACGCGCGGAGCGATGACTCCCATCGCGCCCATGTCGAGAGTCCGGGCAATCAGAAAATACTCCGACTGCGTGACCCGGACCACGGGCATGACCTCGGCCGCGCGCGCGACCCGCACGAGAGTCTGAATCTCGCGATAGCCGGTCGGCGAATGCTCGGTGTCGATGAAGAAGAAATCCAGACCAGCGGCCTTGAGAATCGTGACGACCTCGGGGCTGGTGTAGTCGGTCAGGCAAGTACCCAGAACCGTGCCGCCTTGCTTGAGTGTGTATTTGATCGTATTTTTTTGCATAGCGAATCCGAGTTCCCTGCTGTGCCGAGTTTCCTGTTGTACCACAGCCGCGTAACTACGGTGCTTCGTAAATCAGGGGATCCCCCGGCAAATGGATCAAGTTGATGGCGCGCCGGTCGGGCTTGCGGCGCTCGAAGCCGCCGGTTTCGCCGGTGATGAAGAGCGCCTGGGAATCGTCTGACCAGCGGTAGTCAAACGAGCGGCCCGAACCCGGATCGGCTTCGCGGAGGGAGAGAACCGTCTCGACGGCTCCAGTTGTAAAATCCCAAACATGCAAGCTGCAGTAGCCCAGCCGCAAGGCTCCTGATCGCAGCAGTGCGGCGCGAGTCCGGTCGGGCGAGACCACCAGCGTATGGCCGGGTCCCCAATAACGATGTGTCTTCGTCTTGAGGTCGTAGACAAAGAAGGAGTACTCCGGGCGCAGAGTGGGCTCGAGCCAGCTACGGACATAGCGCCCGAGCTTGCCCGTGGGCGAGAGCGCCCACGAATTCCACCAGCCATATATGAGCACCGTGCCGTCGCCGGTCTTGGCGAAGAGCAGTTGGTCGATGATTCGATCGCTCGGCACGTCCAACTCTTCGAGCTGGGTTGCTTCTTGCGGCCGGAGATCGGATGCTTGCCGCCAGAGATAGAGGTGCTGCCGGTCAGGCCAGCGATCGCCGTCATGGGATTGGATCACCCACAGGCCCTGCTCGTTCATGTGGTCCGGCTTGAGGTGGTCGATTCTCGAAACTTCGCCGCTAATTCCGGTGAGACCGGCGGGCAGGCTCGGCGGATCGTCCGCGCCAGCCAATTGACCCCGCAACTGGGATGCATAGCCAAGCGCGCGCGGGTTCGAGGAAGCCGGCACGAGGCGAGGCAGTTTCTCTTCGAGTCCCGAACCCCAACTCCCCGGCCCGAGGGCGGCCACGCAAGATACGTGAAAGGCAATGGCGGGGAATAGAACGGCGAGCAAGATGGTGAATATCCAGCGCCGGTTAGAAGAATGGGGCATATCGAGACTGGGTCAGCCTCCTGATATTCTCGCTCATCGAACCGGAGTGGCGGCCGAGCGGCGAGCGAAGCAACGGCGGAAACCGGCCCTCGGCGGCCGGCCGATCTCATGCCGGGGCGATTTCATTGACACTCCGATTGGGCCGATGCTAGCTTGAGAGATCGTTTTCGTCCCGGCGTCCCGCATGGAATCCTCCGCTCCCGCCTCAACGCTCAGAAAGACGCCTCTCAACGCCCTCCACCGGGCCGCCGGAGCCCGTATGGCCGGATTCGGCGGATGGGACATGCCCGTTGAGTATGCGGGCATCACTGCCGAGCACAACGCGGTCCGCACGGCGGTCGGGCTGTTCGACGTCAGCCATATGGGCGAGATCGAGATCCGCGGTCCCCAGGCGCTCGATCTCATCGAGCACCTCACGCCCAACGCGGCCGGGCGCCTACAGGACGGACAGGCTCAGTATTCCGCGCTGCTCTATCCTCAGGGAACTTTTGTTGACGACATCCTGGTCCATCGCATGGCGGCGGATCACTACTTGCTCTGCGTCAACGCCTCGAATCAGGAGAAGGACTACGCTTGGATCGCCGAACAGAATTCGTTCGACGCCGAGGTGGAGTTCGCGAGTGACAAATACAGCCAGTTAGCGGTGCAAGGGCCGCGAGCCGCCGACACGATCGGAAAACTGACCGGCGCCGACCTTAGCTCGTTGCGCTACTACTGGTTTCGGCCAGG
Source organism: Bryobacterales bacterium (assembly GCA_965238045.1). Taxonomy (GTDB): domain Bacteria; phylum Acidobacteriota; class Terriglobia; order Bryobacterales; family UBA6623; genus CBDEGU01. The sequence goes on from CBDEGU010000012.1 coordinate 1,549,766, forward strand.
AGAAATCAAGGGCGCGCCGGCGATCATCGCCCGCACCGGCTACAGCGGCGAGGACGGCTTTGAGCTCTACGTCCCGCCCGCCGATGCCGAGAGAATTTGGAACGCCGTGATCGAAGCGGGTACGGAGTTCGGCATTCTGCCCTGCGGTCTGGGCGCCCGAAATACTCTGCGCCTCGAAGCCGCCATGTCGCTCTATGGCCACGAAATCGATGAGACGATCACACCGCTGGAAGCGGGGCTCGGGTGGATCGTCAAGCCCGGCAAGGGCGAATTCATCGGCCGCGACGCTCTTGCGGAGCAGAAGAAAAAAGGTCTGACCCGCCGTCTGCGAGGCATTGAGATGAAGGGCCGGGGCATTGCCCGCGATGGCTACCGCGTTTTCTTGAATGGCGAGGACGCCGGCTGGGTGACGAGCGGTTCTCCGGGCCCATTCATTGAGAAAAACATAGGACTGTGCATGCTTTCTCCGGCGGAGATTGAGGCCGGGCGCGGTGTGGAAGTCGAAATTCGTACGCGGCGGGTCGAGGCCGAAGTCGTGCCGCTGCCATTTTATTCCAGAAAGAGGTAAAGACGCCATGTATCCGGGCGATTTTCGTTACTCGAAAGAACATGAATGGGTCCGAGTCGATGGGGACGACGCCACGATCGGCATCACGCACCATGCCCAGGACCAGCTTGGCGACATCGTCTTCGTGGAACTGCCCAAGACCGGGGCGAAGCTGCAGCAGAAGCAGTCGTTCGCCACGGTGGAATCGGTGAAAGCCATCTCGGACATCTACGCTCCGCTCAGCGGCGAAGTGATCGAGGTGAATGAGACTCTCATCGACCACCCTGAAAAGCTGAATGAGAGTCCGCACGAGGACGGCTGGCTGATCAAGATCAGGATCGAAGACCGCACGGCGATCGAAACTCTGATGACCGCCGAGGATTATCAAACCTACGCCGACGCCGAGACGGAGTCCTAGCGGCGTGCGCTACCTGCCCAAGTCACCCGGTGAGCGCCGCGAGATGCTGGCCACACTGGGACTGGAATCGGCCGAGGAGTTGTTTTCCCAACTGCCGGCGGATCTTCTGCTGCAACGTCCCCTTGACATTCCGCCGGGGAAATCGGAATACGAAATCATCGCGGACTTCGAGCGTCTCGCCGCGGACAACGCGGAGGGTTACGCCTCGTTCCTGGGGGCGGGCGTCTACCGGCACTATCGGCCGGTGATCATTGATGCGCTGGTCACGCGCGGGGAATTCCTCACTTCCTACACGCCCTATCAGGCCGAGATCTCCCAGGGGGTTCTCGCGGCGATCTTTGAATTTCAGACCATGGCCACGCAGCTCACCGGCATGGAGGTCGCCAACGCCTCGATGTACGACGGCTCGACCGCCGTGCCCGAAGCGGCCATGATGGCGGTTCGCATTACCGGCCGCGATAAGATTCTGGTGGCCGGCTCGCTGCACCCCGAGTACCGGGAGGTGCTCGATACCTATCGCCAGCATCAAGATCCGCCGGCCGAGACCATCGCGTATCAGAAGGAGAGCGGCCAGCTCGATCTCGCGGATCTCGAAGCCAAGCTCAGCGAGGAAGTGGCGGCGGTGATCGTGCAGTCGCCGAACTTTTTCGGCATCATCGAACAGACACGACAAGCGGCCGATCTGGCCCATAAGCACGGCGCGCTGTTGGTGGTCATCTTCACCGAGGCCGTCTCGCTTGGCCTGCTCGAACCGCCGCGCGAAGCGGATATCGTGGCTGGCGAGATGCAGTCGTTCGCACACCCGCCAAGCTATGGAGGCCCTTTTGTCGGCGTGCTGGCGACCCGGCGGAAATATATTCGCCAGATTCCGGGCCGGCTGGCCGGCCAAACAGTGGACGCCGACGGCCATCGCGCATTTTGCCTGACGCTGGCGACCCGCGAGCAGCACATTCGGCGTGCCAAGGCGACTTCGAATATCTGCACCAACCAGGCCCTGGTTGCGCTCATGGCGACCATCTATATGACGGTGTTCGGCAAGCAGGGCTTGCGCGAGCTGGCCGAGCAGAATTTGGCGAAGGCCCACTATCTGGCCGATCGCATCCGTGACGAAGGCGGGGAAATCGTCTTTCGGGGGCCGTATTTCAACGAGTTCGTCGCGCGCCCCAGGCATCGCTCTGGAAGGGAAGTCTTTGAGAGCGCCTTGGACGACAAGATCATCGGCGGCCTCGATCTGGGCCGATTCTACCCGCAACTCGAGGGCAGCTTGCTGATCTGCGCGACCGAGATGAACCGGCGCGAGGACATGGATCGCTTCGCCGCGAAGTTTGCGGCCTAGCACGGGCGAATGAGTTTGACATGATTCAAAAAGTACGAGCGCATCCCACACAAAACGAGGGGCTCATCTTCGAGCGTTCGTCTCCGGGAAAGAAGGGCTATCAGTTGCCTGCTCTCGATGTGCCCGCGCTCGATCCGCGGGCGGCCCTGGGCGCGGAGCAGGTGCGCGATGAGATCGCCGATTTCCCGGAAGTCAGCGAAGTGGAGATCGTGCGCCACTTCACTCGTCTTTCGACCTGGAATTACGCCATCGATCTGGGTCTGTACCCGCTCGGTTCCTGCACGATGAAATACAATCCGCGGCTGAATGAGCATGTCGCGCGGATCGGCGGACTGGCCAACGCGCATCCCTATCAGCCCGAGGAGTTGTCGCAAGGCGTGATGCGGGTGCAGGTGCAGCTCGAGCAATACTTGGCTGAAATTTGCGGCATGGACGCGGTGACGTTGCAGCCAGCGGCCGGAGCGCATGGCGAGCAGACGGGCATCCTGTTGATCCGCGCGTATCTAGAATCACAAGGCGACCCGCGCAAGAAGGTGCTGATTCCCGATTCGGCGCATGGCACGAACCCGGCCACGGCAGCGATCGCGGGTTATGACGTCGAGGAGATTCGCTCCAACGATGAGGGCATGATCGACCCGGCCGAGCTGGCGCGCCGCGCCGACGACACCGTAGCCGGACTGATGGTCACCAACCCTAATACGCTGGGTATTTTCGAGAAAGACATCGTCAAGGTGGCCGAGATTCTCCACGCCAAGGGCGCGCAGCTTTACATGGACGGGGCCAACATGAACGCTCTAGTCGGCATCACGCGCCCGGGCGATTTCGGCGTGGACGTGATGCACCTGAATCTGCACAAGACGTTTTCGACGCCCCACGGCGGCGGAGGGCCCGGCGGCGGTCCGGTCGCGGTCAAGGCTCACCTGACGCCCCATCTGCCGATACCTCGCATCGAAGAGAAAGACGGGCGTCTCCGCTACGCCCGCCCGGCGGGGGCCAGCATCGGGCGCATGCGAGCTTACTGCGGGAATTTCGGCGTGCTCGTGCGCGCTCTGGCGTACATTCTGGCGCACGGCGGCGACGGGCTGCGCAACGCCACGATCGACGCCGTACTCAACGCCAACTATATTCGCAAGGGCCTCGAGGACCGCTATGCGCTGCCCTACCAGGCTCCCTCGATGCACGAGTGCGTTTTTAGCGACGACAAGCAGTCGGCGCTGGGAGTGAAAACGGGCGACATCGCCAAGCGTTTAATCGACTACGGCTTCCACCCCTATACGGTCAGTTTTCCGCTGATCGTGCATGGCGCTTTGATGATCGAGCCCACCGAAACCGAAAGCAAGCAGGAACTGGATCTGTTTATCGGCGCGCTGCGCTCGATCGCCGATGAAGTGGAAAATGATCCCGAGCTGGTGAAGTCGGCGCCGCACAGCACACGGACGAAGCGAGTCAACGAAACGCAAGCCGCCCGGCGGCCGGTCGTGCGGTGGACTCCCGCGGACGCATCAGGCACCTAGCCGCGCAGCCGGCCTTACGCTAGAGGGGTCTCGGCGACAGTTGACTAGTCTGTCGCCGAATTGACGGCGGACGCCGATTCTGAGTCCGGTCTCCAGCTTTGGAAAATCTCGTTCCCGGCAAGATGCTGCAAAAGCACGTCGCCGACGATCTTATGGCCCTTCGAGGTGAGGTGAAGCGTATCGTAATAGAGGTTCGGTCTCCCGCCTTTGCGCATGTCGTCGAATACGTCGAGAACGGGGATCCCATGCTTGTTACACAGCGAGGCCATGATTTTCTGCGGTTTCAGAACGTATGCTCGATCCCGGGCAAGAAAGTTTTCCTCTAATTGTGGGCCGAAGGGAATCATCAGAACCACCAACTGTCCTCCCTTTCCCACGGTCAAATTCTTGATGGCGACCAATTGTTCCTCGAAGGTTGCCCAACCGTCATCCCTCCATGCGAGAGCGAACCCGGGGTACTTCTGCCAGGGATATTCGTACACCTCGCGCTGCCACTCCATAACGAGGAACCGGAGACGCACGGCGAGATAGCTCCAGTTGGGCAGCCAGGCGAGGGGATCTCCCTGTTGGGATAGGAACGCCCACGCCTGCAGGGCCTCTTCGGTGTAGAGGAGCCCGCTCGTCTCGTCAAGCCGGTGAAGGAATTTTTCGTTGTCGTTCAACGTATATTGAAGAATGACTAGATCCGGGTGGTAGGGCAGCAAGACGTGCTCGAGCATCAGCCGTTCTTGGTAGGCCGTAAAACCAGAGATCCCCGCATTGATGACCTCCGCGCGTCCTTCGTAAGCCTGTTGGAGAACCGCAGCAAATAGCTTGTCCGGCTTGTAATCCCAGTCCGCCAGAACCGAGACGGAGTCTCCCAGTATGATGATCCGCGACTGACCCTCCGGCTTGTCGAGGGCGACTTCCTTGTCGCGGATTCCCAACGAATTCACACCTTCGTAGTCTGGGTTGTAGCGAAACCCGAGGACGGCGTCAGCGATCATCTTCATCCTGTGGGAGGTCTCGGAAAAAGGGACGACCCGGGATCGCAGGGTACCGATGGCTCCCCAGAGCCCGCTTGCATCCCTGACACGCAGGATACATTCGCCAGTCAGGAGCCCGACCGCCAGGCTCATGGTCAAAGCGATGGCGTGGAAGAGTATGTTTTTCACTGCCTGCCTGTTGGATTTCTTTACAGCACGATTCCCACAGTTCGATCCCGTGCTTGGCCCGATTGTAACTTATTCTTACCCGGTTGTCCTGAAAATGGAAGTCTTTCCGGCTGCAATGGTCCCCAGCGTGAGCCGCCTGTTGAAGCCGTGTGGCGAGTCGGCTGACTGTTCGCCGATGTAGTCCGTGGAAGCCGAGCCACTCATCGAGAGCGCGGATGGCACGGGCCGCTGCCGATGCTCTCCTCGAGCAACTCCGGTTCCTTTCGGCCACGGCGGTGGTTATGAACCATGAATCAAAGGTAGTTGCATCTTGCTAAGTTATTCATATAAAGTGCGTTAAACATTGGCATTGGGGTTGCTAAGATAACGGCGGAGGCACCCTATGAAACGCCAATCGCTGGACTGGGTTTCTGTCCGAATCGCCATGATGCTGGTGGCCGCTTTGGGACTGGCACAGCTTGGCTGGGCCGCCGAAGAAACCGGCCCGGCGCTGGGGGTGGCCCGCATCAGTCTGACGAACGGCGAAATCTCCATTCAGCGCGGCGACTCCGGCGACTGGATCGAGGGCGTGGTCAACATGCCGGTCGTGGAAGGCGACACGGTTCGCACCGGCCGGGCGTCACGGGTCGAGTTGCAACTCGACTACTCCAATCTCGTTCGGCTGAGCGAATCGGCCGAAGTTCATCTGTCCAATATGGGCGAGCGTCAGTTTCGGATTCAAGTGGAACGTGGCGTCGTCAACTACAGCGAACTGCGGGGCGGCGAAGCGGATATCGACATCGAAACGTCGCTGGTCGTCGTGCGTCCGGAGAAGAATGGACGCTATCGCATCGATGTGCTCGATCAGGACCAAGTTTCGATCACCGTCCGCAAGGGAAGCGCCGAGGTGGCCTCGGCCGATGGCGTCGAGAAACTCAAGAAGGGGATGCGGATGATCGTCCGGCGGGACGAAAACGGCAGGGTGCATTACCGCGTCATGAGCGCCCCGGACAAGGACGCCTGGGATGAATGGAATCAGCGCCGCGACAAAGTGCTGAACAACTCCGACAGCTATCGGCGGCTGAGCCGGCGCATCACCGGCGGCGAGGACCTCGACGACTACGGACGCTGGCAAAACGTTACCGGCTACGGCGACGTCTGGTTCCCGAGCGTGAGCGGCGGCTGGGCGCCCTATCGCCATGGCCGCTGGTCGTGGCTCGATTACTATGGCTGGACCTGGGTCGGCTACGAGCCCTGGGGCTGGGCCCCTTATCACTACGGGAGCTGGTTCCGCCACACGCACTACGGTTGGGGCTGGTATCCGGGCCCGCGCCGCTATCATCACACCTGGCGGCCGGCCTTGGTGGCCTTCTTCGGTTTCGGTCACCACTCGGGGTTTAGCTTCGGCGTCGGATTCGGCGGCTACGGGGGCTACGGGGGCTACGGCTGGGTGCCGCTGGCGCCGGGCGAGCGATATCACCCCTGGTACGGGCATGGCGGCGGCTATGGCGGCCGTCATGGCGGCGGCAACACCACGATCATCGTGGATAACAGCATCAATATCCGGAACAACTACCGCAACGCCCGGTTTGCCAATGGCGTATCAGTGCAAGCGGCGGATCGTTTCGGCCGCGGCCTGGGCCACCGGCCCAGCGCGCTGCGGGGCAATGAACTCGACCGCGCCACGCTGATGAGGGGCCGCCTTCCGGTCGTGCCCGACGCCAGGAGTCAGGGACGCATCGTACGGGCATCGAACCAGGGAGCGGTCTCGGGCCGCTCCCGCCAGACGCGCTTCTTCAACACACGCAGCGTTCGCAACACGCCCGCGCGGACGCCCTTTAATCAGCAGCGCGAGCGTATCAGCCAGTCGGTGCGCAGTTTCAGCGAGGCGAACGGACGGCGCAGGGCCGCGAGCGGCCCGGCAGCCGGTTCCTCGAGCGGGATCGGGCGGACTTCGCCCCGCGCCCGTGCCGGCGCCCGTGCTGGCGGCGGCGCCGTACCAACACTGAATTCGGGAACCACTAGCGGAGGCGTTCGATCCGGTACGAGAAGGTCGGCGACCACCGCCGCGGTTCCGCGGTCAGGACCGGCGCGAACGCGGCGGAGTGTTGTAGCGACTAGCACATCGGGCGGCTCTACGGTCGTCCGGTCTCCTTCGGCGCGGGGTTCCCGGAGCCGCCAGGCAACCGTGCCTCGAAGCCGCGGCTTCTCGCCGGCGACAACTTCAACCCTTGGCGGCTGGTCGCGTTTCGGCAGCGGCAGGAGCAGGGGTTCGACACCCCGAGCTTCGACACCCAGTACCGCGGCTACCCCCAGCGTTTCGTCCGCACCGAGAACCGGCCGCTCGCGAACCTTCGATCTGGCCAACCCGATTACGCGGGAAGGCACTTCATCGGGGTGGAGATCGCGCTCTTCGGCGACTTCCTCTTCACGCGAGAGGTCGCCCTCGCGGTCGCGAACCTTCACTCCGCGAACCTCCTCGCGTGTGCCCAGTGCCAGGGCGCCGAGGTCTTCCGGCTCGTCAACACGGACCGGCACGGCACGGCCCGCCGGAAACGTGCCGCGCAGCCGGTCGCGAGTTCCTTCGGCTTCACCGGGCTCATCGAGAGGGCGGCGAGGCGGCGGAGCGGCGGTCAGCTCCGGTTCGCGCCGTTCGGCTCCCCCGGCCCAGCGCTCCTCTCCTCGCGTTAGCCGGTCACGAAACAGCGGGCCAAGCCAAAACCGGTCTGTCAGGCGGCAATCGGCGCCCTCTCGCTCGCGCTCGAGTGCTGGGTCGTCACGACGGTCTGGCGGAGGCGGATTCCGTTCGGCGGGACGTTCCTCCGGAGGCAGAAGCGGTGGCTCTGTCTCCCGCGGCGGTGGCTCGTCAAGGGGCGGTTCAGTGTCAAGATCGTCGAGCGGCGGCGGACGCTCTCGCGCCGGCGGACGCTCTCGCGGCGGGTCACGCCGTTGACCTGCCTCACTCTTTCCATACCTAGAGAGTCATAAGAGGTACGCCGGACCCCGCTCAGCGCGTCGCTGGCGGCGGGTCGGTCCCGCCGCGGCTTAGATCGAACACAACAACCATGTCATCTTCCATCCAAGGCTCGCCGCAGCAACGGATGAGTTCGCTTCGCAGGTGCCGGTAGACCTCGTCGGGAATGCCCTGCATGCGGCGAAAGGTACGGCGCCCGGTGATGTCGGCCGGGTCCATTTGCGCTAGCATCTTCTCGCCGTAGCTGTCGAGCTTCTGTTTGTTGATGATGACGGTATCGAAGCCAAGCTTGCGGAGATGATCGTCGTCCAAGGGGCCTTCAAGCTTCGGCTTGCCAACGAGTTGAGAAAGCATGGGATCGCCGCCGATGAACGCGTCAGCCCCGGCAGGCGCGATCGATACGTATCCATCGGCCATGGGCAGATTGTGGACCGTCTGCGCCGCAAGGTTCGGACCCGAGCGGCTGCGCAGATGAAACGGGATCGGCAGCACGGCTCCGGCACGGCCCGAGCCGGCGAGTCGTTGATAGATCGGCGAGATCTCGACCTTCCGCGTGGGATAGGGAATCCAGGAGTACTCGAGACAGATCAACCCCGCCAGCAGACAGAAGGCGAGATCGCTGCGGCGCCGAAGCGCCGTCCATCCGAAGGCGGTGAGAACCGCCAGGGCGAGCGTCGCCGGGATCATGAACCGGTTCGCCACCCGCAGCAGATTGAAGACCGGAACTTGCTCGAGCAGATAGAAAGGCAGCGTGACCGACTCGATCAACCGTCCGTTCCAGAACGGATGCCGCCCCAGGGCGAGCACAAGGCCAAAGGCTAGCAGCAGGAACCAGAACAAGGCGTCTCGCCGCCGCCGGGCCACCGCCAGCAATCCCATGGCAAGCGGAACGAAGCCGAGATAGCACATGAACCCGGCCGAGCCATAGGCGGTCTTGATGTAAGCCGTTGTGGTCGCGCCGCCCCACAACGAGTGTCCGTAGTGAGGAATCCACAAGTAGGCGGCATCGATGCCGAGATTCTGTGCTTGCTTGTGATAGAAATGCTCGGGCGTGCTGGCCATTTCCACGACAACCGGAGCGGCGGCCGGCAACAGAAGCACTACCGCGATCAGCGCCGCGACGGCAACATCACGAAGCAGATCCTTGAGCGGCCTCCGCCGTTTCACGAAGACGACCAGTGCCAGCGGCGCCAGCACAACAAATAGCAGCATCAGTCCCAGGTGCCAGCTATAAAGCGCGTTCGCCGCGAAGCTGCCTCCGAAACCCGCGATGTTCTTCCATCCTCCGGCCCGCCCGAGCCGCACAAGGAAGAAGAGCGTCAGCGGCATGAACTGCACCGAGATCAGATTCAAGTGCTCGAAAATCTGTTCCATCCGGTGAGGGAAGAAGGCGAATACCAGGCCGGCGAGAAAGGCCGCCCGCGCATCGCCGGTCAGCTCCTTCGCCAGCAGATACATGCAGAGACCCGAGAGCCACAGCGCAACGATGATACAGAAGTTGTACGCCGCCGTTGGGCCGAGCGCGGCGGTCAGCGGCATTGCCATCAGCATGTTGAGCGGCGAGTGGGTGTGGAAGATCAGCTTCGCGCCGGTGGGATGAAAAATGAACGAGGAAAAATAGGGGTGCTGTCCGAGTTCGAGCAGCGCTTTCTTCCACCACCAGAGGTTCCAGTAGTTCTGCCAAATATCGCCGCCGCCATCGGGCAGGGCGGTGGTGAATTCGATGACCAGAGGAAAGGTCATCAGCAGAGTCAGCAAGAGGTAGGCGAGCGCCGCGAGCGGAGTCCTGGCGAGGCAGGCGGTAATCTTGGACGTAGCGGAATCCCTCGGCATGAAGAACGTGAATGAGTTTCTTGCGGCGCTTCAAGGCGGCGCGGGGAAGCCTTCAGACGGGTGAATGCAAACGAATGACGATGGCTTTCGCCACTGACAATCATACAAGAGACCGGCAACGGACCGAACAGGGGCGACCGAACGGGGGCGACCGAACAGGGGCGACCCGGCGGTGACGGGCGCCGATGGCTGCCCCCGATGGCCGCACCTGGCGCCCGGCTCGGTCCGTTGCCTTAGTGATCGGCGACGCCGCCGTCGGAGAAGCGCAGGTTCTGGCGGATGTGCGGCGTGTAGGGGCGCCCGCGGGCCAGCTCCTCGTCGAAACCCACTCCCAGGCCGGGCTGGTCCGGCGGCAGGGCGTAGCCGGATTCGTAGCTCGGTTCGCCTCCCTCGAACAAGTCTTGCCAGAAGGGGTCCTTGCCGCGATGGCTGATCTCTTGAATCGCGAAACTCGGCGTCGAAAAATCAACATGCAATGACGCCATCGTGCTGACGTTGCTCTGCGGGTTGTGCGGCGCCAGTTCGACGCGGTGAGCCTCGGCGATGATGCCGATCTTCTTGAGTTCCGAAATGCCGCCGCAGTGGACGACGTCCGGCTGAATGAAGTCGACCAGATGGCGTTCGCAGATTTCGGTGAATCCCCACTTGGTGAAGAGCCGCTCGCCGGTTGCTAACGGGATCGTGGTCTTGCTTCTGAGATGGGCGAGTTCATCGATGTCTTCGATCTGCGTCGCTTCCTCGACAAAGTATGGTCCATATTGCTCGGCCCGGCGGCAGAAATCGACCGCCATCGCGAGCGTGGCCTTGCCATGCACGTCGATGCAAATCCTAAAATTCTCGCCAACGGCTTCCCGGACGGCCTTGAGATTGGCGATGCCCTCGCGCACCGCGCCGACGCGGTCGATCACGTCGTTGTGCGTGGTGAGGAAGCCGCCCTTACAGGCGGTCCAGCCTTCGTCTTGCACCTGTTTCCAGCTCTCGGCGTATTCCTGAGGCGTGCGCCCGCCGGCGTGGACGTACATCTGGACGCGATGGCGCGCCCGGCCGCCGAGCAGGCGCCAGACCGGCTGTCCCAAGGCCTGACCGAGGATGTCCCACAGGGCGATATCGACGGCGCTGACCGCGGAGTTCAGGATCGGCCCGCCGCGCCAGCGCGCCCAGCGGAACATGGCCTGCCAGTGCATCTCGATATCGGTGGGGTCGCGGCCAACCAGATAGCGCTTGTGTTCACCGATAGCGGCCGCCATGGTTTGCGCCTTGCTGGTGACCGAGCCTTCTCCGGCGCCGATGATGCCCTGGTTGGTGAAGATGCGCACGAAGACATAGTTCGAGCTATTGGGCTGGCCGCTACGGCTGATGATGTAGGTCTTCAGATCGGTGATCTTAAGGTTGAGCGGTTTGGCCTTTTCCCGCGCGGCCGCCAGCAGACCCTCGGGTCCGCTAAACGCGGCGATGCCGGCCGAGGCCGTGGCCGCGGCCATGTAAAGAAAATCACGTCGTGTCATGGGCATCGTTTGGTCTCCAGCACGCCGCGCACATGCAAACTGGGCGGCTCTATCGCAGCTCGCTTGCGTGGCGGGATGCGAGACTCCGTTGCGGGTGCATCGCTTTCCCGCCGACACCCTCCAGGACCTGCGAAGGGTCTCGGCCGCGCAAAGAGGAAATGCTGGCCAAAGGGAAACGACGCCGCCAGGTGCGCCATCCGCCGCGGCTTCCGCGAGAACCTGGAGCCACGGGTCGGAGTCGAACCGACGACCTGCGGTTTACGAAACCGCGACCTAACTCCGTAACCCATTGAGAATACTAGCAGAATTAACGGGTTACGGGGTTCTTGTTTTGGGTGGCGTTGCCTGAAATTGGGTGGTCTTGGGCCGTCGCGGGCACAAATGCGGGCACGAATCAGAGGCGGGAACAAAAAACCGTTGCTCGCCCGACCAGTGCGGCAGCCCGGCGCCGGGGACGATGCTGGCGTAGTGTTCAAGAACTCGAATGTGTTCTTTTGTTGAGAACTATGGCCCCTGCGAGAGACGTTCCATTGGGACGCTGCCGTGGTAATCTGCGCTCCAGGCAGCTAGAATGTTCGACAAAAGGGCGTCAGCGTCGGATAGGTGTCGAGAAATAATTTCTCATTGAGCGATCCAGGCTTCAGAGCCTCGGCAACCCGTCGTCGAGCGGGCCCAAATCGAGTCCCATCAGGCGGCTAGCGACAACCTTGGCGGATAGCGAGTGCGAACGGTTGTTGGACGAAGCCGCTGGCGCGGCAGAGGTGAAGGGGAGGCCGGCGAGTGGGGAAGGATTGAAACTTTGTTGAGGTAGAGGAATAATGAGCGACCGAGAGGAGGTCGTTCATGACCAAGCTACGCCAGAAGATGATCCAAGACCTGCGGCTGCGCAGCTATTCGCCGCAGACGATTCGGAGTTATACCAAGGCCGTCGAGGATCTCGCCCGCTACTTCGGCAAGTCGCCGGAGCAACTGGGCCCGAAGCAGATTCGCGAGTATCAGCTTGACTTGATCGAGCGGCGTAAGCTGGCCGGTGCGACGTTCGGGGTGCGCACGGCGGGGCTGAAGTTCTTCTACAGCCAGACACTCGAGCGACCCTGGGTTGTCGAACGCATCGCACGGCCCAAGGTCCGGCGTCGCCTACCGGTCGTGCTGAGCCGTGAAGAAGTGACGGCGCTGTTGGACGCCGCGGTGAACCTGAAGCATCGCGCGATCCTCGCGACGCTCTACGGAGCCGGGTTGCGTCTCGACGAAGTGTTGCAACTCGAAGCGGGGGACATTGACTCGCAGCGGATGGTGATCCTGGTGCGCCGCGGCAAAGGAGAGAAGCCACGCCAGGTGATGTTGTCTCCCAAGCTACTGGAGTTGCTGCGTCTGTACTGGCGCTGGGCGAAGCCGAACGAGTTGCTGTTTCCCGGCCGTATCCACGGCGCCCAGCTGCGGCCCTCGGGGGTACGGCAGATCTGCCAAAAGCTTGGTCGCCAGGCAGGCATCCGCAAACCGGTGAGCCCGCACGTGCTGCGGCATTCCTTTGCCACGCACTTGCTGGAAGCGGGGACGGATCTGCGCACCATCCAGGTCTTGCTGGGGCACGTCAGTCTCAAGACGACGGCGCGCTATCTGCATGTCTCGGAATTGCGCCTGCGCACGACGCAGAGCCCACTCGAAGCACTCGAGATTCGCGAAGCGCTCACCGACGACGGGGACCGGCGCCGGCGATGAGCCGGCATCGGCTGGAAGTGGCCGATGTCATTCGCCAACACGAAGGGGAGTTGCTCGAGCGCTGGGGACACCGCCTCTCCGCTCGTCAACGCAAGGCCCTTCGCGACATCGGTTCGTGTCGCAGCGCCGCCCAGGGCGCTCACATCGAACAGTGCGATTCTTGCTCGCAGGAACGGATCGCGTACAACTCGTGCTCGAACCGGCACTGTCCGAAGTGCCAGTCGGCGGCGCGTGACCGCTGGCTGGGGGCACGGGCGCAGGAACTACTTCCGGTGCACTACTGCCATGTTGTGTTCACCGTGCCAGGGACCCTGGCAATGTTGGCCCTCCAGAATCAGCGACTCTTCTACCGTCTGCTGTTCGAGGCGGCCTCTCAAAGCTTGCAACAACTCGCTCGCGACCCCAAGCGTTTGGGCGCCCAGATCGGCTTCTTCGCCGTATTGCATACCTGGAACCAGATACTGCTGCCTCATCCGCACCTGCACTGCGTCGTACCGGCGGGAGGAATGGCGCTCGACGGCAGCCGATGGATCCGCTGCCGCAAGAAGTTTTTCCTGCCCGTACGGCCTCTGAGCCGCTTGTTTCGCGGCAAGCTCTTAGACGGTTTGCGGCGGGCGTTCGAACACGGCGAGCTGGAACTCGACCGGCAGCTGGCCCCGCTGACGAAGCCCGAACGTTTTCACTCTTGGCTGCGAGAACTGAGAACAACCGAGTGGGTGGTCTACCTCAAGCCGCCCATGGCCGGACCCGAACAAGTGCTCAAGTATCTGGCTCGTTATACCCATCGCGTGGCGTTGGTGCATGAATCGGTGTAAGCGAGCACGCTAGCGGCGGGGGTGGGGTCCAGTCCATCATAGAGATCGGGGGTAACGTCATGGTCGCAGCGAAGTCGAGCCGAGTCAACCGCCAGTATAAGAAGAAGTACAGAATCCGGAACTGGAGGGAGTACGAGCGTGGCCTCAGGAGCCGCGGCGACGTCACGATCTGGCTGAGCGAGGATGCAATTGCCGCGTGGGTACCACCGAAGAACGGTCTTCGCGGAGGCCAGCGGCGGTACTCGAACCTCGCGGTCCGGACCGCGTTGACGCTGCGGGTCGTCTTCAGCCTGCCGCTCCGCCAGACCGAGGGGTTCCTGGACTCGCTGCTCCGCTTGATGGGCCTCAACCTCAAGGCCCCGGACCACACCACACTCTCGCGCCGGAACCAAATCGTTGCGGTGCCGCCCCTGACCCGATCCTATGACGGCCCGATCGACTTGATCGTCGATTCCACAGGGCTGAAGATTCTGGGTTGCGGCGAATGGAACGCGCACAAGCACAAGGCATCAAAGAAACGCCGGGATTGGCGGAAGCTGCACATCGGGGTGGATGCCGAGGGGTTCATTGTGGCGGCCGAACTCACAGCGAGCAGCCGGGACGACGCCTCCACACTCCCTGCTCTTCTCGACACAATCGAGGTTCCCATCCGGCGTTTCACCGCAGACGGAGCCTACGACCACAGGTCAGTCTACGATCAACTCAGCGCGGCCGGTACAGAGAACGTCGTGATTGTGATTCCCCCTCGTCGCTCCGCGGTGTCGGCGGGGCCAACGGACGGCCCATGGGCGCAGCGTGACACGGCTCTTGAGAGGATTCGCCAGGTCGGGCGACGAGAGTGGCAGAAGGAGTCGGGCTACCGACAGCAGGCGCGCGTTGAAAACAGCTTCTTCCGATACAAGTCCGTGCTCGGAGGCGGATTGAAGGCGAGGCACGGCAAGGCACAAAGGAGAGAAGTTGCGATCGGGTGTCACATCCTCAACCGGATGGCCGAGCTGGGTAGGCCGAAATCCTGCGCTGTGGTGTCCTGAACGAGAAGTTGGAAAAGCGCCCCCACTCGCGCCGCAGTTGAATCATGCAACAGCGCCTCCTCGTAACCCCGTCCGCCCCCCTTCCGTCGCTATGACCATGAATGTCCGACGCCACCGACCCTTCGCACTAGCCGCCCTGCTGACTGTTGCCCACTTCGTTTGGCTGTGCGTGTGGGTTGTGCCCGGTTATGGCGGCGTGCCCCTAATTGCCCAGGGGGGCCTCGTCAACGCTGCAACTTTCCTGGGGGGGCCAGTCGCTCCTGAGTCCTGGGGATCTCTCTTCGGAGAGGAGCTGGCTGATACGTTGATCGTCGCTTCCACAACTCCTCTTCCCACCTCCCTGGGTGGTACCCAAGTCACTGTCACTGACGCTCTCGGCACCGAGCGCCTGGCCCGGTTGCAGTTCGTTTCTCCCGGACAATTGAACTTCCTGGTGCCGCCGAACACGGCTCCCGGCCCCGCGACCGTCACGGTGACCAACGCTAGTGGGGAAAGCGCGGGCGTGGTTGTACAGGTTACGCCTGTCGCCCCAGGGATTTTCTCCGCCAACGCCAGCGGTATGGGTCCGGCCGCCGCAAGGTTCCTCAGAGAGCGAGCCGATGGGTTCCGCTTGGAAGACTTTACTTTTGACACCGACCTCCCCGCAGGTAGCCGTACGAATATTCCCATCGACCTAGGAGAGCCGGGCGATCTAGTATTCATGAGCTTCTTCGGGACCGGCTTCCGCTCCCAGTCGTCGGTGTCGGTTCTCATTGGCGGGGTTGATGTGCCCACCCTTGGGGCTGTGGCCCAGGATCAGTTCGACGGCCTCGACCAACTGGTCGTGGGCCCCCTACCGGAGAGTCTCGTGGGCCGCGGCGAGGTGGCTGTGCTTGCAATCTTCGATGGGGTCCCCGCTAACGAGGTCACGATCAACATCGGGCCTTCGGAAGGACCCCTTGAGCTGAGTGGGCTGAGGTTCGACGGCTCCGACGACCGCGTCACGGTTCCGTACAGCCCAACGTTTCCCACCGAGGTCTTCACCCTCAGCGCCTGGATCAAGCTCCAGCCGCCGAGTCGGCGGGCGGCCATCATCGCGCGAGGCGAGGATGACAACTCTTTCAATCTGAGCTGGCAGGTCTACGTATTGCGGGACGGGACCCTCGAAGTCATGCTGGAGGACTCCAGAGAGAACAACTACTGCTATCCGTCGAATAGCTGCACGCCGCTCGGCTCGTGCAGCGGGGGTGACCTCTTCGTGGCAGACGATGTCTGGCACCACATCGCCGTCACGCGTGAGGGGTCGGGAGCCCTGAGTATCTACGTCGACGGAGACAGGAGGGCAAGCTGCGATGGAACAGGCGTGCCCTCGTCGAACAACTTTCAGGTGCTGTCGATCGGGTGCACCTTCGGCACGATCGGACCGCCCCCCGGCGGCCGGGAGCCCCCCGTTTGGTTTTTTCCGGGGCTCATAGACGAACCGGCCATCTGGAGCCTCGCTCTGACAGACTCCCAGGTCGCGGCCGTCATGAGTTCCGGAGTGGATGCGAGCTCCCCTGGTCTGGTCGGCTATTGGAACTTCGACGAGGGTGTCGGACAGTTGGTCACCGACCTCTCGGCGGCCGGCAACGACGGCTTCCTGGGAGAGAGCGACCAGCCGGACAGCGCGGATCCGCTATGGGAGGTCGAAGATGCCCAATAGGGCGGTGAGCTCAGCGGCCATCGGCCGGTTGCTGGAAATGAGCGTGCACAGCATCTTTCAAACCAAGCAGGCGAAGCTCGACCATCGACGTTTGGCCGACCCCGCGGCACCGAACCGGAAGTGGTGTGAGCGATGAAGGATCAACCAGCAATCAACGAACAAGCAATGTCCCGGCGTCGGATGTTGAGACTCAGTGTCGGAGCGGCGGCGGGTCTGACGATGCCCGGCACCCCAACAGCGGCGGTCGGGCAGGCTTTGCCAATACCGGAACGGCTGGAGGGCTCGGTCTTCAACCTGGACATGCGACCCGGTCAACGTGAGTTCCTGCCTCGGGAAACCGGGACAGCCTCAGTTTCGCCGGAGGTCGTAGCCTGAAGACCGGTAAACAACTACAATAAAATGGCTTACCAGATATTGGCCAATCTCCTACGAGCAGCAGCCCGATCGGTCTTGACGCCATAAACTGTTCATTTACTTAGACTTGATGACGATACTGGCCCGGCGCTTGGCAAGAATCGAGGCCGTCCCGGTTTCGCGGTTTCGCCCCGGCCGGGAGCGCAAGCAACGTTGCCTCGGAACGCCCGCTCCGATACGATCGAGGAGCCCGGCGGCGTCCTCCCGATGATCGGCCATCGCCGGTTGAGGAGACTCGCGCACAGTGCATATGATTCAGGCAGCAAGACGCGCTACTGACAAGCGCAGCGGACTGCCGGGAACTTACGCTAGACGATTTTCTCGGTGCCGACTGGCGGAGGCAGGTATCGGGGATATGGATTCACCATTTGAACATTTGGACGAGTACCGCGACGATCAGCACTGTGGGAAACGGGGGCTCGATACCGGCGGGCGGTGCTATCTAGAGATCTACCTCAGAGAAACCATGGACAAGCCAGTCCACGTTGAACGCAATTGGAGTCGTCAAGAAGCAAACTATCTCCAAATTAAAATCAATCCTCTGAAAACAAAAAGAAAGGCATGGAATCGCTCAGGCTGGCCGTCGAAGCGTGGTTCGAATCGTGCATCGATCGCGGCGTGTTGAAGGAAGCTCTGAGGGAGGCGGGATTTTCGAGCGTGCCAAACGGGATCGAGGGAAGTATCTCCCATGCCTATATCGCCGCGCTGTAGCAAGGACCGGGGCTGGCCGATCTAGATCTAGGCGGCGGTTGCTCATAAGGTCATTTCCTGATACCATCGAACACCTTGGCGCGTCTAAACTGTAGACGCTGAGAAGATTCCCTCCGGAAGGGGATTCCCGTCATGTCAACCCAAGAGAGACTCAAGATCCTCGCCGGCGCAACGCCCAACACGTGGATCGCGTTATCACAGGATGAATCCCGCGTCGTCGCCAGCGGTGACAACTACACGAACGCCGTCGAGAACGCGAAAGATGCTGGGGAGCCAGACCCCGTGCTGATCCGTATTCCCGATGAGTGGAGACCCATGGTACTCTAGGGATTTTTTTGAGGATACCCTATAAACCCAACCCGGTAAAAGGCGTCGCTGGCTTCCAGAAGTTGGACGTTCACTGGGTTCCTATGATGACGGTAGCTATTGTCCACCGTCATCGAACAAGCAGAAGATTTGAAGCGGTTGTAGATTCGGGCTCACCGTGGTGTCTTTTCCACGCGCAGATTGGGGAATCGATAGGGCTCAAGGTCACCAAGGGAAAGCGTGGCGAGTTGGGTGGCGTTCTTGCGGGGACGGCCAGCGATGTCTACTTTCACCCAGTTAAGCTCAAGCTGATGGATGGCATGATGTCAACCGTCGCAGGTTTTTCGTACGACTTGTCCGTAGCGGCGATCCTTGGCCGGCAGGGTTTCTTCGACAACCATACGATTACGTTCGACCCAAGCCAAAGTGAGTTTGGAGAACTGGCCGTAGAGCGTTTCTACCGAACCTGAAGGCCGCCGGCAGCTGAGCGTCGCTCCACGGCTCCGCCCGGCGCCTCCCTGCGCTCTAGAAATCGCTTCGGAAACCGGGAGGTTCGAGGACGCCAAACTGGTGTGCCAAACGAACCCAATTCCCACCGCCAGCGACACCGCAATCGCGCCCGCCAGCGACAACGCAATCGCCCCCGCCACCGGCCGCCCCTCACCGCCTGTCACCCCAGAAACCCCACACAGCCCAAAGCGCCGAAATCGAGCTACCAAACAGACCCAATCTCGCCGGACTCATCTAAATCAACATCTGACGGCCACCTGCCCCGGACCGAATCGCGGATCTCCCCCGCGGCCGCGGCAATCGAAAACCACCCGTAGCGCGGATCTCGGTTTTGAGATCCGCGGCTTTTCCCGCCCCAGCAAACCATGGAATCCCCGCGCCCGCCAACCACCGCTACGCCCCATCTCCAACAGGCGAGTCACAACAAACCACCCCCCACAAAACCAACAACATACGCAAAAACCACCCCAAAACACTTGACACCGCGTGCTAGCCTATACCCGTAACGACCGGAAAGGATAGATCACCGCGATCCCCCGACCGTTTCCTGGCCAGGACAGAAAGCTCGCCCCGCGATTCATCGCCTCCTCGAATCACAGAGGAGAGGGTGACCGCCAAGGCGGGTCTTCGGAAGGCTCTCGAAGGTGGACATCCACCGCGAGGGGCTACGAGCGCAGTCGAGTACCATCGCCGCGCGGGATAACCGCGCGGCGTGACCGCGCCAGAGAACCCCTCGCCCAGAACCGCCTGCAACTTCCGGCTGGGGCGGCTCGCCGGGATCACATAGTCGGAACGAGAGGCGTCTCTCACTTTTTTTGAAAGTTTTTGGAATTTGAAAAAGAAGCACCACGAAGAACGAAACTAGCAACCCCAGCCAGTCGGCAACCGCGGCCAGCAACCCCAGCCAGCCGACAACCCATCCGCCAGACCATGCAGCGGAGCCAGAGGCAAGACACCGTCGAGCCCCTCAACCCGCCCGTCGCCGCTCAAAATCCAAAAACCCGAAAATCCGGGCAAATCTGGACAAAACGACGCCCAAGAACCCTTCCCCGACCCAACCTCAGCCGCTTCCCTCACAAAAAAGACCCAAAAAATCCCCAAAAACCGGGCATAACCGGACAGGATGCCGCCTCAATCAAGGCCTTGCAAGCCGACCGATCGTTAGCAGAATCGAGGCCGAAGTGGAAATCCGGGCTATAATGTCTCGCATGCGGATAACGTCAGCGTTCTCCTCGTGCCGTCTCCTCACCGTAGTGTTCGTCCTGCTGTGCGCCCTGCCGGCGGTCGCGGCCGAACACGTCACCAAGATCTACGGCCACCGGGGCCTGGTGGGCCAATACCCCGAAAACACGATGGCCGGATTCAAGGCCTGCGTCGACCGGGGACTTAGTTTTGAGCTGGATGTCTATCTGACACGAGACGGCGTGCCCGTCGTCATTCACGACGCGACGGTCGACCGAACGACCAACGGCAGCGGCGAGGTAGGCTCGATGACGCTGGGCGAAATCAAGAAGCTCGACGCCGGATCGTGGTACAACCCGAAATTCAAATCCGAAAGGATTCCGACGCTCGGCGAGGTCTTTGACATGATCACGCGCCGCGACAAGGACAACGACACCTTCGTCGCCATCAACATGAAGAAGCTCTCCAAGGGCATTGAGGAGAAGATCGTCCGTCTTGCCGAGCGATTCCACATGGTCGGGCGCGTTTTCAGCTTCGGCATGGATTCGCCTTCCATGGTGCGCTTCAAGATTCCGAACGCGAATTTCCCCATCGCCGGCGCCGCGCGTTCGAAACGGGAATTGGATGCCGCCCTGGCGACGACTTTCCTGGACTACGTCTGGCTTACGCCCAGGCCGCCCTACATGCCGGCGGCCGAAACGGTCGCGGCTGCCCGCGCGTCACGAAAGCGAATCGTGGTTTACATTCGGGCCAATGAGCCCGAGCGCTGGAAGGCAGCCCGCGCGGCCGGCGTCGACGCGATAGCCACCGACCACGCCGTGGAGGCGAAGAGGATTCTGGGACTCTAGCACCCCACGAGGCCAGAGCGGCGATGCATGCTCTGCCTTGCCCTGCCTCACCCGTGGGAACAGGCCCGCCGGAACAAGCTCGTTCCTTTCTCTTGGCCGCGGTTTCTTGCATACTGGTGGTCTATGTCCCGACGCGTTCTTGTCACTGGTTCCTCTGGTTTTCTCGGCGCCTGGATCGTCCGTGATCTCATCGGGCGCCAAGTCCCGTTTGTGATGTTCGATCGCGATCCGGACCTAAGGCGTCTCGACAATTTGCTGCCGGAACGTCCCGGCGATTTGCAAGTGGTTAGCGGAGACATCGCCGACCTCGGCGCGCTCCAGCGCACGATCGGCGAACATGGCGTTACGGCCATCATCCACTTGGCGGGGTTACAGATTCCTGCCTGCAAGGCCGACCCTTTGGCCGGCGCCGGCGTGAACGTGTTGGGAACGCTTGCCGTGTTCGAGGCCGCCCGCCAGGCGGGTTCGGTCGAACAGATCGTCTTCGCCAGCTCGGCCGCCGTGATCGGCCCGGAAGAAGCTTACGGCTCGGGTTCGGTGCCCAATGACGCACCGCTATTGCCGGCCACGCATTACGGCGTCTTCAAGCAATGCAATGAAGGCAATGCCCGTGTCTATTTTCAGGACCATGGCATCAGCAGCATCGGTCTGCGTCCATGGACGGTCTACGGCGCCGGCCGTGATCAGGGCGTGACCTCCGACGCCACACGGGCGATTAAGTCGGCGCTGCTCGCCAAAGAGTTCGTCTTCCGCTATTCAGGACGCAATGCCTTGCAGTACGCCGCGGACGTCGCCGCCACCTTCGTGCTGTGCGCACTCGATCAGCGCAAGGTCGCGCTCAATTTCAATCTGCGCGGCGACGTCGTCGAGATGGCCGTCTACATCGCCCAGATTGAGGCTCTCCGCCCCGCCGCCAAGGGACTTCTCCAGCTCTCGGGCAGCCCCATTCCGGTGGCTTGCGATCTCGATGACCACGAACTGCGGGCGTTTCTCCCCGAGCTGCCCCAGACGCCTCTCAGTGCCGGCATAAGGGAAACGCTGGACATCTTCGAGCGTCTGCGGGCGGCCTCGAAACTCGATGTGTCGGACCTTCCCTAGCCAGGATCGCGGGACGCCCGCGATCTCGGGTCCGCGCGTGCGCTTGGCCTCATGTATGATTCCCCACAGAACGTGATGGTTAATCCCCCACGGAAGTTGTTTCTTAAGGAGGCTCTCTGATGAGTTCCAATGTTCTGAATCGGCGTCAATTTCTGGGCGCCACCGCGAGCTTGCCGCTCACCGGCCCGGCGGCTCAAGCTGCGGCTCAAGCTGCGGCCCAAAAAGTCGAGGGGTTCAACGAAACCATCGACCAGGCTCGCCTCCGCGCTCTCGGCATTCTCAAGCCCAGCCGGCGTGATCTGGACTATGGGCTGGCGCTGCATTTTAACTCGCTCGTGTTCGAGTCCTACGGGTTCGCTCCGCGAGCGGCGCCCGATGGGGACGCGATGCTCAAAGCCATTGAGGCCGGAGCTTCCGAGATGGAACTCGGCGACATGCGTGAAGACATGTCGATGACCCGGGCCGCGATCGTCGAAGCGGAACGCTCCGAGTTCTTGCTCGCCTGGAGAGCCGCCGGCATGACCTGCATTTTTCAAAACGCCGGCGAAGAAGGCAGCGATCCGATGCTCCTTATCAAACGCCTAGCGCGGTTTACGTGCTTGACCGACGCCCGGCCGGAAGTCGTCCGCCGGGCCGTTCATCCCGAGGACGTCGTGCGGGCAAAAAGGGACGGAGCGGGCTGCCTGTTCTTCTCGGGTAATGGGGTTCCCATCACGCAGGCCTGGGTCAGCGTCGAGGATGAGCTTCGCTATGTGCGGTTGTTCTATCAGCTCGGCATTCGCATGATGCACCTGACCTACAACCGCCGCAATGTCCTCGGCGACGGCTGCGCCGAGACGGCCAATGGGGGGCTGAGCGACTTCGGCCGCACCGCCATCGATGAGATGAACCGCGTCGGCGTGATCGTCGATGTGGCGCACTCGGGCCATCAAACCAGCCTGGAAGCGGCCCGGCGCTCCTCCCGCCCGATGGTCGCCAGCCACACCGTCTGCACGGCGCTGAACGATCACATTCGCGCAAAACCCGACAAGGTGATTCGCGCGATCGCCGACACGGGCGGATACATCGGAATTTGTTGCATACCGAGATTCCTTGGCGGCCAAGGCGACATCAGCGCGTTTCTCGATCACATCGACTACGCGGTGAAGAAATTCGGCGCCGATCGCGTAGCGATTGGAACCGATGTCGCCTACACTTCGCGCAACGCAGCCCAGGAATACGCCAAGCTGCCTCGCCGCGGCCCGAAACGGACCCGCTGGGCCGCGCTCTGGCCGCCGAATGCACTCGGCGCGACCAAGGCGCAGCGCGAGAGCATGGCTTGGACCAACTGGCCTCTGTTCACCGTCGGCATGGTGCAGCGCGGCCATTCCGACGAGACGATCCGCAAGATCCTCGGCGGCAACGTCTTGCGCGTTGTGCGGGCCGTTGCCGCCTAGCCGCCCGTGACGATCGTCATGTACCAGGCCATCAACTCGCTGCCCCAGAGCATGATGATTATAGCCGTGGCGCCAAGATAGCTGCCAAAGGGAAGAGCATAGTCCCAGCCTTTCCTCGAGATCAGCACGATCAATACACCGCTGATCGCCGCGATCGTCGAGCCCAGAACGACCATCGTCAGCGTGTCCCCGGCGCCCCAAAACGCCGCCATCATTGCGATCATCTTGACGTCGCCCAGCCCGAGACCCTCGACCTTGCGATAACGCAAGTATGCCTCCGCCACGAGCAGTAGAGCACCGCCAAGCAGGAGAGTCGCCACCACCGATTCCATCAGCGACACGGCCCAGGGGGCATATTCGGCGTTGAAGATCATCAACGTAAACGCCACCGGCCCCGGTCCCAAATAGACAAACCCGCTCAGGACGATGCCGAAAATCAAGCCCCCCAGCGTAATCTCGTCCGGCAGGATGTAGTCGGTCAAGTCCGTGAAGATCAGAACAATCATCATGGACCCAAAGATCGCCATCTTCGCCGTCATCAGTTCCGGGCCGCCGCGGTAGAACAAATAGGCGAACAGCAAGCCGTTCGATAACTCGACAATCGGGTAGCGCAGGGGAATGCGCGCACTGCAATGCCGGCACCGCGCCTTCAGCACGAGATAGCTGATCAAGGGAATCAAGTCGGCCCAGCCCAGCGTTGTTTCGCACTCAGGGCAATGCGAGCGCGGACGAATGACTGATTCGTCGCGAGGCCAGCGATGAATACAGACGTTGAGAAAGCTTCCGACCACCAGCCCCAGCAAGAAGAGAACCAAAAGCGAGAGAATGAACTGGGGAGTCACTAGGGCTGGGCGTTCTGGGCGAGAATTTCTTCGTAGACCTGCTGGGTTTGCCGCACCATTATATCATCGCGAAACAGGCTGGAAACCCGCTGGCGCGCGGCTTCGGCGCATGAGCTGGCCAGCGCCCGGTCTTCGCCGAACCGGCGGATCGCCTCGGCGACGGCGGCGGGTTCGTTCTCTGTGAGCAGTCCCGTCCGTTCGTGTTCGATGAGCTCGGGGATGCCCCCTTCGCGGCTGGCCACCACCGGGATGCCGCGGGCCATGGCCAGCAGAATCGCCGATCCCAAGCCTTCACTGTAGGAGAGATACGCGAAAATGTCGGCCGAAAGCAGGTCCCCCTTCAAGTCGGCGGAAAATATCAGATCGGCTTGGGCCTTCGCGCAGGCCCGCCGCAGCAGCGCCGGCGCCTTGAGCGGATCATGCAACTTCGGAGCAACCACTTTTATCGCCCGCCCAAGCGGTGCGCTCGAAAGCAGAGACGGTTCCCCGACAAGATGTCTTCCATCCACGGCGTCGAAGACGACGGTGATTTTCTCGCCAGACACGCCCGCGTCGAGCAGCCGTTGCCGCACGTAGCGCGAGACCGCGACATAGTGCCGGGGCTGGCGGTATTTCCATCTCGACAGGATTCCCAGACGCGGGGCAAAGGCGACGCGACGCGACACGATCAGCGGCCTGTTGCGGCAGAATAGCGCCGCGAGCGAGTGGCTCTTCGCGTCGTGAGCATGAATGATGTCAGCCTCGCGCGCGGCCCGCCGCAGGCTTGTCAGCGTAAGTTTCCGCCCGGAGTGGTAGTCGAGCATCAGGCCCCGCGCCAGCAGCGTCTGCTCGGCGCCGAGCTTCTCGAGGCCGCTGATCAGCATAAGAAGCTGATACTGCCCGCCGCGAAGTTCACGTCCCGTGTCGAGATGAAGGATACGCATGTGGGCCGCCCGGGGCTCAGCCGGGCTCCCGCCCGGCTGGCGGGTCCGGCTGCGTCTCCATTCTTGCCGCTTTCATATACTTCAAAAACACATAGAAGGCCGCCATCCAGGCAATCGCCAAACCCTCGATCCCGTCGCGAAACCCCTGCTTGAGCACGCAGGTCTGGAAGAATGTCCAGGCCGGAGCGAGGGTCAAATCCCGCCAGCGGACCCGCCGGCCGCCGGCGGCAATTTCCCGTGCCGCCAGCGTTGTATAGCGGTTGGCCGTGGCCACGTGCTCGGCGAGACTCTCGCACGTGTAATGCAGCAAATCGCCGTCGAGGTCTCCCGCTGCTTCATCGACTTCGACCGACTCATGCACGTAGTCGCCCACCCAGCGCGCCTTCCGCCGGTCATAGAGCCGCACCTTGCGATCGGGATACCATCCGCCATGGCGAATCCACTTGCCCAGATAGCGGGCGCGCCGCGGAAAACGGTAGGCACTGAACTCCGGCCCGGCGCCGTTGAGCGCCTCGTGTTTCAGCTCCTCGATCTCGCTCGCCAGTTCGCCGCTCAGCGCCTCGTCGGCATCGAGCGCCAGCACCCAGTCGCAGGCGGCCGCCCGCGCGGCGAAGTTCTTCTGCTTGGTGTAGCCTTGCCAGTCGTGATGCAGCACCTTCGCGCCGAAAGCCTCGGCGATCTCCCTCGTCCGGTCGCTGGAACCCGAGTCCACGACGATCCATTCATCGCAACAGCGCAACGATTCCAGCGCCCGGAGAAGATTCCGTTCTTCGTTCAAGGTGATCAGTGTGGCTGAAATTTTCACAACGGAAGGCAAGCCGCATCGGCCGCGTCAGCCGAACGGCTCCGAATAGACGCTGACTAGTTGATTATGAAAGACTCGCGCAATCGGCGCTGCCCGCCGCGATCTCCCCGCTCTCCATCACGCACTAGCCTCTCTGAGAACCTGCCGCAATCGCCGGCCCACAATCAACTCCTCGCCCTTTTGCAGCCCGAGCGAAAAAACCGTCAGCGGACTGCCCGCGGGTACTTTCTTATCCGCAACCTTCTCATCCGCCGCCGGCTTCCGGTGAAATTCCGATACGCGAATCAGATACGGATTGTAATTCGAGAGCACCTCGATCGGCGGGCTGCCCTCGCGCAACCTCTGGCCGCACTCGGTCACCGTCATGCCGAAGCGCTCCTCGTCCCACCGCACGATCAGCTGCCGGAAGCTGTTGCTGCCACGCCGCGTGTTGATTTCCGTCTCCACTCCCGCCACCGTCTCGGCCATCGCCGCGATGCGGCCCAGCTTCTTGTCTTGCTCGCGATACATCGTCTTGAGATCGACCGTCAGCCATTTCTCGACCGCGGCCAGGCAGCCGATGATCTCCTCCTTGCCCACCTTCAGCGGCCGGCATACGGCTCCTTCCACGGGACTGGAATTCGCCAGCGCCGCCTCGATCAGATCGCGGCGCCCCAGCAGCAAGCCGGAACACTGCGGCCCCATCAGTCCCTTGCCGCCGCTGAAGGCGTACAGATCCACGCCCATGCGCGAGTAGCGCTTCAAGTTCTCGATCGGAGGCACGCCCCCGGCCGCGTCAACGAATACAGGCACGCCCGCCTGCTTGCAAATCGAAACGATCGCGCGCAGCGGCGGCGCCTTCCCAGACCCCTTTTCCGGCTCTGGGTCGGACGGATATCCGGTATAGAGCATCGCGGCCGGACGTGCCGCCGCCGCGCGCAGCCCGTCCAGCGTCTTGACCACCTCCGGCCTGCCTCCGGCGAGCCGGATCGCGTTGTCGAAAATGCTTCTTCCGCCCCACATCAGCACCCGGTTCGTCATGCCGCCTGAATCGGGGAGCCGCCAAATCTTTTCAGCGTCGGTGCCGGCGATGCACGCGGCCGTCGCGGTGGCCATGGCCCCGGCCGCGCCGGAGGTAATCATCCCCGATTCGGCTCCCGAGATCTCGGCCAGCCGCTTCCCCACCGCCTTCTGAAGCGCGACGATGTCCACAAAATAATGCGCCGCCTCTTCCATCGCCTGACGCACTTCCGGCCACACCAGCGTCGCGCTCAAGAACGTAAACGGAATGTTCGCCATGATGAACGGCCGGACGCCGGCGCGCGTGTACACATTCGAGCCGAAGGTATGGCCTCGCACGGCGCCTTCGGCCCGGCTGGCCAGCTCACGCGCCGCGACATAGGCGACCAGTCCATAGCCGCTGGCCCTTCGGATGAATCCTCTGCGGTCCGTCCTCGCGCCCATTTCAAGCCTCCCGCCTTTCAATGATGACTAACAGCTTATGCCCTCCGCTCCAAGGATGCCAGCGGCCGGGCGGCGCTCGCTCGCCCTTTGCGACGATGTGTTAGCCTGTGTCACAGGCGTTCTCCAGGCGTTCTCGGTCCCCTGTGGAGAGTGATCTTGACCGAGTCACAAGTATCAAATCCATCTATTCTTGAAAGTCTGCGCCGCAACCCGCTCCTGCAAGCGATTTCGATCGGGATGCTGGCCCTTATCCTTCAGATCCCCGTCTTCTTCATCGACGGCCTGGTTGGCGAGCGCGAACGAACCCGCCGGTCGGCGATCACCGAAATCACCTCGAAGTGGGGAGAAGCCCAGCAGGTCTTCGGACCTTTCCTCGTCATCGCGTATCGCCAGCTTCGCGAAGAGAAGCTCGAAGACGGCAAGACGAGAGTCCGCGAATTTATGGCCCACGCAACCTTCCTGCCCCGCGATCTAACCATCGACGGCGACCTCGAAACAGAAGTTCGCTACCGTGGCATTTTCGAGGCTCCTGTCTATCGCTCGAAAGTAACACTGGCCGGTTCGTTCGCGCGCCCGGATTTCTCGTCTTGGGCCGTCCCCGATGAAGACATTTTTTGGGACCGCGCCCAGTTGATCATCGAAGTGACCGACCCGCGCGCCATCCAGAACCCCGTGCAAGTTCACTGGGGGGAGACCGCCATCGCGTTCCAACCGGGAACCGGGCAGCGCCGCACCGAACGTTCAGGAATTCACGCGCCGCTCGCGGGTCACATGGAGGGAGCCTCGTTCGCTTTTTCCACCGAACTCGACCTCAATGGCAGCGTCTTTCTGCACTTCGCGCCGCTGGGACGAAACACGCAAGTGCGCCTTGCCGGCGACTGGCCCGACCCGAGTTTTCAGGGCAACTGGCTGCCCGTGGAGCGAGAGGTAAACGACGCCGGCTTCAGTGCCCGCTGGAACATCCCCTACCTCGGGAGGAACTATCCGCAAAGCTGGCTCGCCGGCGTCAACAACAAGCCCATCACCGCGTCGCAGTTCGGCGTCGACCTGATCACGCCCGTGGACGCTTACCGTATGGCCGAGCGCAGCCTCAAGTACGAACTGCTCTTCCTGGGGCTTACCTTCGTGATGGTTTGGATGTTTGAGATCCTGCTGGGGCTGCGCCTGCACCTGATTCAATACGCTCTGATCGGCGCCGCCCTGTGCATGTTCTATCTGCTCGAACTCTCGCTCGCCGAGCATCTCGGTTTCGGCGTCGCCTACGCACTGGCCGCGGCCTCGGTCATCGCGCTGGTGACGTTCTATGGCTTCGCGGCGCTGGGCTCGGCCCGGCGCGGCGCGACCGTCGGGGCGGTTCTCACCGGCCTCTACGCCTGCCTCTATATGCTCATTCAGTTGGTGGAATACGCACTGCTGGTTGGCTCGATCGGTCTGTTCCTCACGCTGGCCGTCATCATGTATCTAACCCGTCACGTCGACTGGGGACGCCCGCTGGCGGCTGCTCCCAACGCTCAAGCACCCGGCTCGTCAGCCGCGACCGATCGAAGTTAGACTGGCCGGTAGCGACCGCTCCCGTGAGGCGTGACTGTCATGTCGCGCAGACATCTCGCGCCGGCATCTCGCGCAGACGTCTCGCGGCAAGCTTCCGCCATGTGCGACACTCCACTTGGCGGAAACGTTTATGGCCTCCCCGCAACCCAAGAAGCTCGCCGCGATCATGACCGTCCTGCTCGGCGGACGCGCTTCCCATGGCCGTGCGATCTTGGGCCGCTATTTTCTCGGCTACAACTTTAACGGTCAGCCGCCTTGGCCCCGCTCCTATGTCGCGTCGATGTTCACCCACCAAACTCCGGAGGACGACATCAGCCGCGAGTGGAGCCGCCGCTATGGTGTCCCCGTATTCCGCACCGTGCACGAAGCGCTCACGCTCGGCGGCGAAGACCTCGCCGTCGACGGCGTCC
The DNA here is from genome assembly GCA_965238045.1 of Bryobacterales bacterium. Classification (GTDB taxonomy): domain Bacteria; phylum Acidobacteriota; class Terriglobia; order Bryobacterales; family UBA6623; genus CBDEGU01. The sequence goes on from CBDEGU010000012.1 coordinate 1,578,751, forward strand.
TGCTCATCGGCGAGCACGGCGACTACCCCTTGAATGACAAGGGCCAGAAGCTCTATCCGCGTTTCGAGTTGTTTCTTGAAATCACCGACACCTTCCGCCGCGCCGGCCGGGCCGTGCCTGTCTTTAACGACAAACATCTCTCGTATAGCTGGATCAAGGCCAAACGGATGTACGACATTTCCCGCGAACTGGACTTCCCGATGATGGCCGGTTCGTCCGTGCCGGTCAGCTACCGCGAGCCGGACTGGGACCTGCCCCGGGGCACGCCGCTGTCCAAAGCAGCCGCTGTTGCCTACGGCGGCAGGGAGGCCTACGCCTATCACATGATCGAGGGAATGCAATCGGTCGTCGAGAGACGAAAGGGCGGCGAATCCGGCCTTGCCTGGACGCAGTGTCTGGAAGGCGACGCCGTCTGGAACTATCTCGACCGCACGCGCTGGGCGAGGACACTCTTCGACGCGGCCTTGTCTCGCGCCCGGCGCCGCGAACCTGGCGAGCCGCGACAACTTGTCAAACAGCCGCTCGCCTATCTGTTCGGCTATCGCGACGGTTTGGAAGCCGCAACATTTCTCATGAACGGCCTGTTGAGCGATTTTACCGTCGCCGTCCAGCCCCAGGACGATCCTGACCCTCTCTCGGTGCTGCTGTGGCTTGAGTACAAACAGCCGGTGCGGCACTTTGCTTGCTTAGTCCAGATGGTCGACCCGATGTTCCAGACCGGCGCGCCACTCTACCCGGTCGAGCGCACTCTTCTGGTGAGCGGTATGCTCGACTTCGCGATGGAATCCCGCATCCGGGGCCATCAGCGCATCGAGACGCCGCAACTCGATGTCAGCTACCCATCGCCGCGCGAGTCGCACTACTGCAAGGGGCGGCCGCCTTGGGGCTAGCCTTGGGATTAGGCAGTTCGCCGCCGGGTGAGTCCTCGCCCGGCGCTTCGCCTCCTTAACCGTCAGCGCTTCAATCGTACTATCGTAGGGAAGACGGCTCGCCGGGGGCGGAGCCGGATTGCCTTTCTCGGGTTTCGAGGTGTTGCCGATGAAGATGCGAATGCTTCTGATCGTTTTGCTGGCCGCGGCCGCCATGCCGGCACAAAGCCGCAAGCCGCTGATCGCTATTGCCGGCATCAGCCATGAATCGAATTCCTTCAATGTGCATCCGACGCGCCTGGAAGATTTTCGCCAGAGCCCCGAGGTTGCCCGCGAAGACTTTACGCGCGAGGCGGCCAAGACCAGCACCACCGTCAGTGGCTATGTCGAGGGCGCGAAACGATTCGGACTCGACCTCTATCCGACGGTCGTTGTCCGCGCGCGCCCCAAAGGCCCGGTTACCGATCACGCTTTCAACACCCTTTCGGCTCGAATTCTTGCCGAACTCAAGAGCGCGCCGAAGCTCGACGGGATTCTGCTGGCTCTGCACGGAGCCATGGTCGTCGAAAGTTATCCGAGCGGCGACGCGGAGCTGACAAGGCGGGTTCGTGAGGCCATGGGGCCCGAGATCCCGATTATCGTCACGCACGACTTCCATGCCAATGTCACCCCCGACATCGTGAAGTATTCCGATGTGCTCATCACCTACAAAGAGAACCCTCACCTCGACACCAAGGCGCGCGGCATTCAGGCGGCCAAAATCATGGCCGGCATGGTTCGAGACGAAGTAAGGCCAACGCAGGCCGTCGTGAAACCGCCGATGATGTACAACATCGTCTATCAGTACACCTCGGTCGAGCCGCTCGCGCCGATAGTCCGCGCGAGCCGCAACCTCGAGGAGAACCCGAAAATTCTCGCCGTCAGCGTCTCGGGCGGCTATCAGTACGCCGATGTGCCCTGGATGGGGCCGAGCGTCGTGGTCGTGACCGACAATGATCCGGAACTGGCCCAGCGCGAGGCGCAGCGTCTCTCGGACATGCTCTGGGATACACGCGGCCAGCTTACGTTGCGCGTACCCTCGCCGGCCGAAGCGGTCAAAAAAGCCATGGAAGGTGACAAGTTTCCCGCCGTGCTGATCGACATGGGAGACAACATCGGTGGCGGCACCCCGGGCAACAGCACCTTTATTCTCGACGAACTGATCCAACAAAAAGCCGAGGGCTGGGTCATGGTGATTGCCGATCCCGCGGCCGCCAAGACGGCTTTCCAGGCAGGCGTCGGCGCGTCGTTCGACATGGCCGTGGGAGGTAAGACCGACGACATGCACGGCAAGCCTGTTCGTGTTCGCGGACGAGTTCGCTCGCTGCACGAGGGCCGCTATCTCGAGCCGGCAGTCCGCCACGGAGGCCGGCGCTATTACGAGATGGGCCGTACCGCCGTCATCATGGTGGAGGGGTCCACGCTCGACATGCCCAGCCTGCTGGTGCTCACCACCCAGCGGTCGAGCCCCAATAGCCTCCACCAGCTCATCAGCAACGGCATCTATCCCGAGCGGCAGAAGATTCTCGTCGCCAAGGGCTGCATCGCTCCCCGCGCGGCCTATGAGCCCATCGCCGGCGTGATGATGGAGGTCGACAGCCCGGGCGCGACCGCCGTCAACCCGGCGCGCTTTGAGTACAAGCGCGTGCGCCAGCCGCTGTTTGGTCTCAAGTAAAACCCGATAAGGCTCCAAGCGAATGAGGACAGATGAATCGCGGCGGACGCTCCGTTGCGGAAAACACCTTCTGACGCTGGATCGCGTCTTGATCATGGGAGTGCTCAATGTGACTCCCGATTCCTTCTCCGATGGCGGACGGTATCTCGACGCCGGCAAGGCGATCGCGCGGGGACGCCAACTGATCGCCGACGGAGCGGACATTCTCGATATCGGAGGTGAGAGCACCAGGCCAGGGTCGGATCCGGTCTCGGAAGAGGAAGAACTCCAGCGAGTCGAACCCGTCATCAAGGGTCTGCTGGCCGATGCCGAAGTGCCTCTTTCGATCGACACTTGCAAGCCAGCTGTCGCCCGGCGCTGTCTCGATCTGGGCGTGACCATGCTCAATGATGTGACCGCTTTGCGGCAGCCCGAGATGATGGAAGTCGCCGCCAGCCACGACGTTCCGGTGATCCTCATGCACATGCTGGGCGAACCCAAGACCATGCAGGACGACATCTCCTACGATGATGTCGCCGCCGAGGTGAAGGCTTATCTCGGCGAGCGCGCCCGCGAGGCCGCCAGCCGCGGCGTCGGCCAGATCATCGTCGATCCTGGCATAGGCTTCGGCAAGACGACCCACCACAACTTGACATTGCTCCAGCGGCTGGGCGAATTCAAGGAGCTGCCCTATCCACTGCTGATCGGCGTTTCCCGCAAGTCTTTCATTGGGAATATGACAGGCGCCGAGCCCGGCGACCGGCTTGGCGGGACGCTGGCGGCGATGACGGCCGCCATCCTCAGCGGCGCGGATATCGTCCGAGTTCACGACGTCGCCGAATGCCGGCAGGCGGCTCGCATCGCCGAGGGGATCCGAAGCGCTTGATGGATCGTATCTTCATCCGCGGCGCCCGGTTTCAACTCCGCATCGGCGTCACCGAGCAGGAGAGGGAGCATCCTCGCGAAGTGATCCTCGATATCGAACTTGGCGTCGATACCAGCAAAGCCGCCGGCGAGGATGACCTGGCCTTCACCGTCTGTTACGACGAAGTGCAACGCTTTGCCGCCGAGGTGCTCTCACGCCGGCGATACCATCTGCTCGAAACGCTGGCGCGGGACCTTGCTGGCGAGATCCTGCGCCGCTTTGAGGTCGAGGAAGTTTTCCTGCGTGTGACGAAACCGAGTGCCTTGCCGGGCCGCGCCGATTGTGCCGGCGTCGAGATCACCCGGAGCCGTCATGACTGAGGTCTATATTGGCATGGGGTCGAACCTCGGAGATCGCCTCTCCAATCTCCGGCGAGGGCTAGAATGGGTGGCGGAGCGCTACGCCGTCGAGGGTGTCTCGCCGGTGTATGAAACCGATCCGGTCGGGTACCTCCCGCAAGGGTTGTTCTACAACGTGGTTGCCCGTTTGAGGGTGGCGACTCCGGCGGCCGAGCTGCTGGCGTTCCTGCTCTCGGTCGAGAGCAGGCTCGGTCGGGTCCGGCGGGTGCCGGGGGGGGCTCGCAGGCTGGATCTGGATATTCTCTTCTATGGCAGCGAGGTGATGGACCGTCCGGGAGTGGTGATTCCGCACCCTAGGCTGCACGAGAGGGCGTTCGTCCTCGTGCCGCTGCAAGAGCTTGCGCCGGACTTCGTGCACCCGGTCTTGGGACGGACAGTCCGCGAAATGGCGCTAAAGGTGGGACGGGACGGGGTAAGACGAGTTGAATCCCAGTGGTGGGCCAAACCCGCGGTGTCCGAGCCCGAGGCGGCGGCCGAGTAGAAGCAGAACCGGCTTTTATGCCTTGTCGCCCGAGAATTGTTCGACACGCCTGATGGTTTCATCCAGCGGAGCGCCGCCAGGCACTTCCTGGACCGTGTACCGGGGATGGAGGCCGATGGGCCGTGCGCTGATCTCGTCGAGGCGGAGCCCGTCCCTGGCGACTTGTCCGGTAAGCTCTCGAAGCGGCTCGCCAAGCTCCGAAAGGCTGATCGTATCGCCCAGAGCGACGATCGTGTCACGACTCCAGCGGTAGAGATACACCTGCCGCCGCAACGAGTCGCGAAGCAGCGACAAGAAATGCTGGACCACCTGCTCGGCGGCCTTGTCGTCGTGACGGCGGCTCAGGGAATCGAGTTTTTCGAGCCGAATGACGGCCAAGACAAAGGGGACTTCTTGGCGCGCCAGATCCTCGAGATATCGTTCGGCATGACGCCGTCCCGGCGTGCGGTTCAGTGCCTGGGTCGATACAAACTTGCTAATCACCTGGGCTTCGGCGCGCACGCGCTGAATACCTGTCTGTAGTTCCGCCATGACTTCTCCTGACTCGGTTTGCTGCCGGCTCACGGTCGTTTCCAGATGACCGACCCGCTCCGAGAGAGCGCGCCGCAGGGTCGAGATATCCTCCGTATTTCCGACGATTTTCAGGGATCGCACCGACCGATGGAGTTTCTCGTAGTAACCCCGGTTGGACTGGTCGAGCTTGGCGGCTGTTTCCGCGAGCAGACCGATGATTCCGGTAAACTCCTGCTCCCGCTTGCTGAAATCGCGCTCCATCGCGTCCCATCGCGAATGCAGAATTTCGGCGACATCGTCGTCGGATGTCCCGTCTTTCCCGCTCTGCTCCGGATCGGCCAAGCGCTCGAGCCACGCGGACAACTGGTCGGCGAAGCGCGCCCGTTCTTCCTCGTCGCCCGAGGGCATGCGCTCCTCGGTGACGCGCAGTATGCACACGATTGTGCCCAAACAGCTTCCGTTGCCGGCCGCCGGAGACGGCTCGCCGCCGAGATGTTTCTTAATCGAGATCATGCGGATGCACTAGCCTCGTCTCCGCGCCCCGTCTCGGTCCCAGGCGCCTGGGGCAGGTGCCTGGGACAACAGAGTGCGGGCGCCGGACAAGCGCCATGGGATCAATCGGCAGGTTGGAGTAAACTTCTGAGGCAGCCCCGCCGCTTTCCCCCGTCTCGCAGCCCTCGGCGATGTCTGCTTCCTCTGGCGCCGCCCCAGCTCCGGTCCCCCAACCTCCCAACTCCCAACCGCGGCCGATGAGAATCGGCGCGGTCTTTTGCCATAATGGTTCGTTCCTCCGAACTTATGACCAAGGGCTTGCATCGGCTGGAGCGTGGCTGGATCGTCGCGGCGCTCGTCCTATTCTCGCTGTGCGCGTTTCCCTGGCTTGATCTGCCCGGACCCGAGCAAGACGAACTATATTTCATCCCGATGCTGGAGCCATATGCCTATGGCCCCACACTGTATTCTTGGTCATGGGGCGAGACCAAAATCCCGGTCATGATCGTCTCCTATGCCGGCGCCCTGAAGGCCTGGCTGATGGCGGGCGTGTTGGCGGTGTTTCCGCCCACCATGGCGACCGTGCGGGCGTTTGGCGTGATTCTCGGGCTGTTTACGATCGCACTGACGGCCTGCTTCCTGCGCCGCCACTATTCGGCGTTCACCACCATTTCCGCGACGCTGCTGCTGGCGACCAGCGCGAGTTTCATTCACACCATGCGCATGGACTGGGGTCCGGTGGCGTTGATGCAGTTTCTAAAAATGGCGGCTCTTGTATTGCTGTCGGTCTGGGTCGCCGGGCGCAAACCTTTCTGGCTGGCGGCGGGCATGTTTGTGTTTGGACTGGCGGTTTGGGATAAGGCGAATTTTGTCTGGTTGCTGGCCGCTCTTGGCGTGGCGGTTTTGGCGGTTTTCCCCAAAGAAACGGTCCGCCGGCTTGGCCCCAAGAACATCGCCATTGCGGTGCTGGCGTTTACGGCCGGGTCGTGGCCGCTGTGGCAGTACAACATCGGCCAGGGCGCGGCGACGGTTGCGGAAAACGCCAGGTTCGAGTTCCGGCCCGAGAAGCTCGTCGTCGCTCAGAAGACCCTCGACGGCAGCGCGGTGCTATGGCTTGCCGGCGGGTCCGGGCTCGACGACGCCCCGCCGCTAGCCGATATCGCCAGCGCCGATATCCCCGCGACCGATATCCCCGCCGCCGCGATCGCTCGTGCCCTGCGGACCGCCGGCTGGGCCCGTTCCAACTTGACTTGGCCGCTGATGGTTCTGGCTGTCTTGGCGCTGCCGCTGACGCTGCGAACCCCGCACGGGCGAGGAATCCTTTTCGCGCTGCTGGTTACGCTGCTGACCTACGCCGCCATGTTTGTCTTTCGCGCCGGAGGAGGCAGCGCGCATCACGTTGTGATGATCTTCCCGTTTCCGTTCGTCTTTGTGGCCGCGTCGCTCGAAGCGATCTCCGCCCGCTGGAAACTGCCCAGGCTGGCGCCGCTTGTGGCCGGCGCGGCCCTCGTCGTCGCCCTGTCTTTGAATGCCCGTTATTTGGCGGCCTATACGCACTCGGACGGAAGCCGGCATTTCAGCCCGGCGATCTATCGTCTGGTTTCCTTCATGGGAAGGGAGAACCATTACCGCTACTATTTTCTTGACTGGGGGATGGCCACGCAAACGGCCTTCTTGGGGCATGGCCGCGGTGTTGGCTGGGAGGAGCTTTACGGCGTTTTCGCCGGGAACGGCACGGAGCAGGATCGTCAACAGAGAATGAGCCATTTGATGGCGAATCCCCAAAACCGGTTCGTCACTCACGGGGAAAACAGAACTTTCTTTCCAGCGGGCCGGGCGCGAATCGAGCGGCTGGCGGCCGAAGGCCGTCTTCGCAAAGTGAAGGAACTGCGGGAACGCGGCGGCACGGTGGCGTTTGAAATCTATGAAGCAGCCGGAGGGAGCAGCAGCAACTAGCGGGCGGCATCCCTGCGCTGCATCCCCGCGCGGCTTGACTCGCCGCCAGGCCGCGGTCATCATTGGACAGACGAATTCGCCGAGTGCCGGCTTTGCTGGACTTTGCCCGTCCAGCATCTTTCCAAATCAGCGATGTCAAAGAACCGATGTCAAAAACTGATCGAAGAACCTTTCTGATGCAAGCCGCGGCGCTGCCCCTTGGTCTTGGCGGTCTGAGCCGGGCGGCTGACGGCGCCGAACTTCTCGCCAGCCCCTCCTACGCGCGCGAATACCCCGGCATGTTGCTCAGCTACTTGTCGGGACGCCTCAACGAGCTGGACGCGCGCTGGGATGAAGAGCGCGTCCGCCTCACTACGGCCCCCGATCTGGAAGCTCGCAACCGGTTTGTCCGAAAGACTACCGTCGAAATGCTCGGAGGGCTTCCCGAGAAGACTCCCTTGCATCCACTGACCACCGGCCGCTTCGAGCGCGACCGGTACCGCGTCGAGAACGTGATGTTCGAGAGCCGCCCAAACTATTGGGTCACCGGCAATCTCTACCTGCCCACGCGCGGCGAGGGGCCTTTCCCGGCGATTGTCTCCCCCTGCGGTCACTACCCGCTGGCGCGAATGGACCCCGAATACCAGTTCGCCTACATGAATCTCGCCAGCGCCGGGTTCGTCGTGCTGGCGTTCGATCCCATCGGCCAGGGCGAGAGACGGCACTACTGGGACCCCCGCACCGGCGAGACCGAAGTCGGCGGACCCGTCTACGAGCATTCGATGCCGGGCCAGCTGTTGCTGTTGCTGGGAGAAAATCTGACGCTATATCGCGTCTGGGACGGCATGCGCGCGATCGACTATCTGCTGACGAGATCCGAGGTAGACCCCCGGCGCATCGGCTGCGCGGGGCATTCGGGCGGCGGCACGCTGACGCTGTTTCTCAGCGCCATCGACGCCCGCGTCAAGTGCGCGGTCGTCAATCAGGGCGGCACCTTCCATCGCTGGCCGCGGCGGTTTGGACCGGGAAGCAGGGTGGGGCCGTCGGATGTCGAGCAGAATCTGTTTCCCGCCGCGCTGCATGGCGTCGATCTGCCCGACCTGCATGCCGCCATAGCGCCCCGTCCGCTGCTCTCGCTCATTGAGCACTACTCGCCACGCTTCAACGCGGCGGCGAAAGAAATTCTCAATGCCTATACCGTGGCCGGTGTCCCCGACCATTTCGCCACCGAAGAGGCGGGCGACCCGCATGCCTGGACCGTCAAACTGCGCCTCGCGACAACGCGCTGGTTCAGTCGCTGGTTCTACGAGAAAGAAGGACCCGCGCGGGAGCCCGATTTTGAGCCCGAAGCGCCCGAGCGTCTCTATTGCACGCCCAACGGCTCGCTGCGGCACTCGCGCCGCGGAGATACCATTTTCTCGATCATTCTCGACAAAGAGGCCAAGACGCGGCCCGGCGGCCCCCAGCCCGGTAGCGCCGCGTCGCAATCCGCCGCCGTGCTCGAAGAACATCGCCGGGAGATCGCCGCCAAGCTGCGTTCCCTGCTGCGCTTCAGCGTGGACTCCTCCTACCCGCTGGGCGTGCGGCATCGCATGACGACCCAGCGCAAGGGCTATCGAATCGAAAAGCAGGAGTTTCTCTCCGAACCCGGCATCTATGTGCCGGTCTGGGTCTTCGTCCCCGAACGCGGCTCGGCCCCTTATCCGGCAACGGTATTTGTCGGCGGGCGGGGCAACCATTCGGCCGGCGGGGAGTTTGGACTGCTCGAGAAACTCGCCCGGCAAGGGCATCTGGTTGCGTCGCTTGACTTGCGGGGCATTGGAGAGACCGAGCCGCCCCAGAGCCGGGCGAGCAACCGGGCGTCGGAGTTCCACCACCTGTTCAGCACCGAGACAGCGATGTCCTACATGGCCTGGTTCATGGACGACTCGCTGCTCGGCATGAGGCTCCGCGACCTGCTGCGCGGCGTGGACTATGTGCTGCGGCGGGACGATGCCGAGAAATCGGGCGTGCGCGTCATCGGCAGGGGGATGGGCGCTACCTGGGCCTTGTTCTCCGCGGCGCTCGATGACCGGGTGCGAGGCGTGCTCGCCGATCGCGGCCTTCTCTCCTACCGTGCGCTTGCGACGAGCGACCGCTATCTCCATGGGGCCAATATCTTCATCCCCGGCGTGCTCAAACATCTTGACTTGCCCCGTGTCGCCGCCGCGGTTGCCGATCGCAACCTGACGATTCTCGATCCCGTGGACGCAATGCGGAAACCCGTCGGGATTGCCGGCGCGCGGCGCGCATATGAGTGGACCCGCCAGGCGTACTCGGTGCTCGGCGCCGGGGAGCGGTTCGAGGTGATGGCTCGCCAGCCGGGCGCGGACCCGGCCGATGCCTGCCTTCAGTTCCTGGGGCGCTGGCTGGGGCGTTCCGGCTAGCCCCAATACGCTTCACTTAGTGTATTATCCTAATGCATCTGGAGAAGCCGATGCGGCCTCGGGGCAGTGGGCCGCGGGGCCGCATCTTGTAGCTGCTCATCTTGCGCTTGACCCCGCGTGGCCGCCGCATGCCGCGGCTCGATTTCACGCGTTCGTCAAGCAACTCGCTCAATACCGCCTCATGAAACGCGCTTTTGTCCCGAGGGGGGCATAGCGACCGCTTGGGTCATCTTGCGCCGTACCACCCGCACCGCATGCAGATACGAGAGCCGGTCGGGGTCCCGGTCGACGCGCAGGGCCGCTTCGTGCATCAACCCGCGAATGGCGAAATGCGCCATCAATAGCCCGTAAAACTCCTGCCGCACCAGCTCCGGCGTCTTGCTGCGCAGCACGATGCGCGCCCCGCGCAAATGCGTCTTGAGCTCGTCGAGGGCGCTTTCGATTTCCCAGCGCTCGCCATACAGCGCCGCCAGTTCTTGGGCCGGCGCCTCCCGCGGATCCAGGATCGTCGTCACCAGGCGATAGAACTCCTCGGCCCCTTCGATGCCTTCCAGAACATATTCGATGACGCGCACCTCGATCGGCGAGCGCCCTTGGCGCCGGTCCCTTTTCGAGGCGTACAGCGCACCGCGGTAGGAGCCGTCGGCGAAGCGCTCGGCCACTTCCAAACGCAAATGTTTCTTGGCCCTCCACAGCATCTGGGCCCCCGTTTCGCTGGCTTGCCGCCAGAGCTGGTAGCCGAGAAAGTTGCGGCCGGCCAAGCAAAGCATGTCCTTTTCCAGAGCCGGCAACACCTCCTTGGTAAGCGTGATCTCGCCCGTTGCATACGGACCCATGCGGCTGCCAAAGAGCACATGCGTGCCGTTTTCCAGCAACGAGACGAAACGCAACTGAGGAAACGCGCTCCCCCCTCGGGAGGCGCCCGGATACCCGAACGCCTCCCGGTTGGCGGCCTGATCGGCGACATCGAGCGTCGAGCCGTCGAGCGACATCAGCCGCCAGTTTCGATAAAAAGACCCGCGTGTCTTCTTTGTCGCCAAGGGCCGCACCAGCTCGTCGTGCAGCTTCTCGAGCGGTTCGGCGCCGAGCCGGGAGCGAGCCTGCGAGATCCCCGAATCCCCCACCAATCTCGGCGGCGCCCCCACTTCCGAGAGCCAGTCCAAACCTTCCAGCAAGCAACGCAGCACCTCGCGGTAGGACGACTGCATATACAGCGCCAGCGCGATCACGTAATAGACGACCACGTGCGCCGGCAGGTCGCGCTGCCGGCGAGAAGTCTTGCCGCTCTGGCGCAAGACGCGATCGACGGCCGGGCGCGGAAACCATCGCGCGATCACCCCCAAGCTGATAAAGTCGGTAATACGACTGCCGGGTGGCAGCACTCCTAAGGTTCGAGCCATCCTGGGCCTCCTGTTCTTTTAGAACAGTTTGCCACACTTTATCTATTAAGTGAAGAGTATTGGGGCTAGCCCGCATTTCTCACCACCTGACGACCGAAGCACATGATAGGCCCGCCAATCCTTCGTTGCGCTTGCTCGCCGTGCTCAACGTACTCTCAAGTACGCCTGCGCTCGTCAAGCGGCGCGCGCCTCGTACTGACGGGCCTCTCACACACTTCGCCCCTCCATTTCACCGGGCCACGTGATGAGAAAAGCGGGCTAGAGGAATCGGGCGGATCCCACCGGATTCGGAGAATTTCCCCTTCCGCAAGCTACTGAGTTCGATGCAAGTGATCAAGAATATTGCAGACTGGTTTCTGCGCACCGCGGCCATTCTCGGCCCTTGGGGCCTATTCCTTGTCGCGCTCGGCGACTCGGCCTTTGTCCCTCTGCCGCAAGGAGTCGACGCTCTCATCGTCGCCCAGGCGATTGCCGCGCCCGGCTCGACCTATTTTGCGGCGGGACTCGCCGTGGCGGGGTCGCTGCTGGGCTCCCTCATTCTCTATGGGCTGGCGGCGCGAGGCGGAAAGCTGATGCTGGAGAAGAAGGTCTCGGCCGCCGGCATCGAAAAAATGCAGCATCAGATGAAGAAGTACGGCGCCCTGGTGCTGCTGCTGCCCACGATGATTCCCCTGCCGCTGCCGATGAAGTTGATAGTGATCGGATCTGGCGTTTTTCAGATGAAACTCCCGCGCTTCATCGCGGTCATCACATTGGCGCGGATCGTTCGGTACTTCGGGATTGCCTATCTGGCGCTTCGCTACGGCGAGACTGCGACGAGGCTCATCAAAGAGAACGCCGGAATCGGTGTTGCCGTCGCGGTGGCGATCATCGCGCTCTTTTTCTTCGTCAATCGCTGGAGCGCCCGGCGGGTCAGCGAAGGTTAGCCCAATATTGTTCACTTAAGGACAAGGGTGTTAGTGCTGGCGGAGCTACGGGCAGCGGTAGGCGCCCGCCCCCATCCTCGTCCGCCCTGACGCGCGGATCAGGCGCTGGAGCGGCGGTTCTTCATCGCCTGCGGGCTCGACCATCTCGATCGTCGAGTTGCGGGAGACACACAAGGCGCGGCTGCGCCGGCCGCTGGGCCAAACCACTTCCACGCGATACACGGGCACGCGCAGCGAACCGAGACCGAAGTGCGCGGTGTTTTCGCTCTGGCCCAGGTAGTGGCTGGCGACTCCGGCCTGGCGTATCTGCCATCGGCCGCCAGCCGTCGATTGCACTCGGATCTTGGCTCCAAGGCCGTCGCGGTTTGATAAGGCGCCCCGCAGACGGACCCGCAGCCAGCCACGGCGGTTACCGCGGTCATTGCGGTAGAGGAGGGCGCCCGCGGGGTTGTTGACCACGAGGATGTCGAGGTCGCCGTCGTGGTCGTAGTCGAAGGTGAGAAGACCCTTGCCGTTGCCGTCGCCGTTGAGCCCAACTTCGGCGCCTTCCTCGCTCATTGCGCCGGTCCCGTCATTGCGCCAGAACCTCATCCTGTCCCGCTCCCAGGCCGCGTCGAGTTCAGGAGGCGTCAGCATCTCATCGGGCATATCCATGCCATTGGTCATGACCAGGTCGAGGTCGCCACCGTTGTCGGCGTCGAAAAAGACGGTGCCCCAGCCCCAGGCGCCGTCGCGGACACCGGCCGCATCGGTCTGATCGGAGAACAGGCGTCCGCCGTCATTGCGGTAGAGGCGGTTGCCGGTGTTGCCCCAGTTGCACTGCACCGCGGCCGGAAGACAAGTCTTCTCGGGATCGAAAATCGAAGTGACAAACCAGTCGAGATCGCCATCGGCGTCATAGTCGCCGAAGGTCGAGCCCATGCCGTTTTCGTCGCTTCCCACGCCGGCCTCGGCGGTGCCGTCGGTGAAGGTGCCGTCGCCCTTGTTCCAGAAGAGTTTACTGGTACCGAAATCCGCCGCGATGGCGAGGTCGGGCCAGCCGTCCTGGTCGAGGTCGACAAACGCCGGAGCGAAGGCTCGCGTGGCTTGGGAGAAAAAGCCCTTGGCGTCGAGGCTGACCCCGGCCTCGATCGTCACATCGTCAAAGAAGCCGGGCGCGGCTTCGCCCTGGTTTCGCAGCAGCCTCGAATGGGAAGCTATGTTGCCTCTCACGGCCCATTCGGTGGTAAAAAGGTCGAGCCAGCCGTCGCGATCGTAGTCTCCCACGGCCACGCTGAAACCCGAGTGCGGCTGCTGGGTCTCGACTGCCGCGCCCCGAGCGACCGCTTCCTCGGTGAAATGCCCGGCGCCATCGTTGATAAACAGATAGAATCGCGTGCCGCCCGCGACGGTGACGTAGAGATCGGGGTCGCCGTCATTGTCGATGTCCGCCCAGGCCGCGCCGTTGGACAAGAAACTGAATTCGTCGAGCCCCGAACCGGCCGTCACGTCCTCGAACGTTCCGTCGCCCCGGTTGCGGTAAAGAATGTCCGGGGCGCCGAGCCGGGTTACGAACAGATCCGGCCAGCCGTCTCCGTCATAGTCGGCCGTGGCCGCGCCGCCGGTCATGAACGGCACTTCGCAGGTGCCGTAGTCGTCGCAATCGATCGCCGAACGCTGCTGATAGACCAGCCCAGCGGCCGCGGTGACATCGGTAAAGGTCTGTGCCGGCGAGGCCGCCCCCGCGGCGGCAATCGCCAGACATGCCGCGAGTCTCTTAACGAGCCCGCTTTGCCGGCCGCTTGCGGATTTGTCGTTGTGAGAAGAGGCGCTGCGAAAAGAGTTGAGCGGAAAAACGGCGGGGAGAGAAAACAAGGGTGGTTTCTTCATCGTGGATGTGAGGCGTGGCGCGCTCGGTGCGCTGCGCCCGCCGCCCCGGTCCGGGGGCCTTCCGAACGTGCAACGTCTGTAAAAGTGTAGCCTGACTTATGATATACAAGGAGCGGCCGGTGAAACGCCGCCGCCCGGGTCGATCATCATGAGACGGAACACGCTGTTCATCACCTGCTTGCTTGGGGCCTGCTTGCTTGGGCTTGGTCCGGCCACGATCCTGCGCGGCGAGACGATACGGTTTAACCGCGACATCCGGCCCATACTCTCGAAGAACTGCTTCCAGTGCCACGGTCCGGACCGCAACGCCCGTCAGGCGAATCTTCGGCTGGATCATCGAGACGAGGCGGTCGCGGCGGGAGCGATCGTGCCGGGCGATGCGCGATCCAGCAAGGTGGTGGCGCGCGTTTTTTCGCCGGATCCAGTGAAAGTGATGCCGCCAGCGTACGCGGATCTCACGCTGAGCGGACCGGAGAAAGACCTGCTTCGCCGCTGGATCGAGCAAGGCGCGGAGTATGAACAGCACTGGGCCTACCTTGCGCCCGAGCGCCCGGGCGCCCCGGACGATACTGGATCGGACGGCGCAGCGGGGATCGATCATCTCGTTGCTCGCAAGCTTGAGGCGATGGGATTGGCCCCGGTGGGCGAGGCGGATCGCGCGACGCTGATTCGCCGCTTGAGCTTTGATTTGACCGGGCTGCCGCCGTCGGCCGGCGATGTCCGAGCCTTCGCCCGCGATCACAGCCCCGAGGCGTATGAGAAGCAGGTCGATCGATTGCTCGCGTCGCCGCATTTCGGCGAGCGGATGGCGGTCCATTGGCTGGACCTGGTTCGTTATGCCGATACGGTCGGCTTCCATAGCGACGTGCCGATCAATGTATACCCGTTCCGCGACTACGTGATTCGCTCCTTTAACAAGAACAAGCCGTTCGATCAGTTCACCAGGGAGCAATTGGCGGGCGACCTGCTTGCGAATCCGTCAGAGGAGCAGCTTGTGGCAAGCGCCTACAACCGTCTGAACCGCATGACGAACGAGGGAGGAGCGCAGCCAAAAGAGTATCTCGCCAAATATGCTTCCGACCGTGTTTTGAACTTTTCCAATGTCTGGCTTGGTTCGACGCTGGGTTGCGCCGAATGCCACGACCATAAATTCGACCCCTTCCCTACGAAAGACTTCTACCAAATGGCGGCCTTCTTCGCCGATATCGAGGAGCAGGGCGTCTACCGGGGGCGGGGAGGTTTCGGTCCGTCGATTCATTTGCTGCCGGAGAAGGCCAAGCGCGAGACCGCCTCGATCGAGAGCCGCCTGGCCGCTCTGCGCAAGAAGGGCGCGGGCAAGCTGCAAGCCAGCGGCAAGCAGATCCGGAAGTTTCGCGACTACTTGCGGAGAGACCTCTAGCGCTGGCGGGTCCTTGAGCCCGTGCGCGTGTGGAACGATTGCGAGCATCCGGATATCGACGGCTGCGAGCGGCTGGATCTGCGCCTGGAAGAAGACGGTTTCGTGCGCGAGACGCGCCAGGGCGAGAAGGAGCCCAACGAGGCTGTCCAGAAGGTGGAGATTCCGCTTCCCGGCGGGCGGGTGACGGCGTTATTGTTCGAGGCTTTCGCCACCGAGGAGTTCAAGGAATTCTCGCTCAGCGAATTCGAAGCCGAGCTGCTCACTGCGGCCGGCCGCCGCGTGCCGATCGCCTTCGGGGCACTGCTGGCCGATCACGAAGAAGATGAGTCGTTGCTGCGCTTCACCACCGACGGCAATCACCATACGGGCTGGGGCGGTAAGTTCGAAACGGAAACCTCCCGCCGCGCGGTGTGGGTTTTCGACAAACCGCTGGATACGACGGCCGGAGAGCGTTTGCGCGTGACCATGATTTACAACGGCCGTCCGGCAAAGAGAATCCTCGGGCGCTTCCGGCTCTCGGTCACGGATTCCGATTTTCCGGAGCTGCCCCCGACCGGGGGATTGCACGAGGCGATTCTTGCCGCGGGAAGGCCGGCGGGCGACGCGCGCGAGGTGCTCGAAACAGCGTTTACCGAGGTCACAGAGCATCATCCGCGGTGGAAACAGATCCGCCCGCTAGAAAGACGCCGGAAGACGCTGCTCGACAATCGGGACGAATGTCTGGTGGCGAAAGCTGTCGGGGAACCTCGCGTGGTGCGCGTGCTGGCGCGCGGTAATTGGATGGACGAGAGCGGCGAAATCGTCTCGCCGCAGGTTCCGCACTTTCTCAATCCGATCGCCGCCTCTGATCGGCGGCTCACGCGGCTCGACTTGGCGGAATGGCTGGTCAGCGGTGAGAACCCGCTTACTGCTCGTGTCTTCATGAACCGCGTCTGGAAGATGCTGTTCGGGACAGGGTTGTCAAAGGTGCTCAACGATATCGGTTCCCAGGGTGAAACGCCCGTGAATCCGGAGTTGCTCGACTGGCTGGCCGTTGAGTTCGCCGCCAGCGGCTGGGATGTCAAGCACATGCTTCGAACGATCGTCCTCTCGGATACCTATCGCCGTTCCAGCGCGCCGACCGGGGAACTGCGCAAGCGCGATCCGTACAACCGTTATCTTGGGCGGCAGGCGATGCTGCGTATCGACGCGGAGTTTGTGCGCGACAACGCGCTGGCGGTTAGCGGTTTGCCGAACCGGACGCTAGGCGGCAAGAGCGTCCGGCCATATCAGCCCGCCGGATACTACAAGGAATTGAACTTCCCCAAACGGGTCTATGAGCCCAATCTCGGCGCCGATCAATTTCGCCGCGGGCTCTATACTCATTGGCAGAGAAGCTTTCTGCATCCATCGCTGATGGCGTTCGACGCGCCGTCGAGGGAGAATTGCACCGCCGAGCGCTCGGTTTCCAATACTCCACTCCAGTCGCTGGTGCTGCTCAATGATCCGACCTATGTCGAAGCGGCGCGTGCTTTCGCGGGCCGCATCCTGAGGTCCGGGCCGAAGGAGACCGGCGGGCGGATCGACTTCGCGTTCGAAGAGGCCTTCGCGCGCAGAGCCTCGAGCGACGAGAAAGAGATTTTGAGCCGTCTGGCGGCCAGCCGCGTCCGTTATTTTCAAGACCATCCCGATGAGGCGAGACAACTGCTCTCGGTCGGCATCGTGAAGGCTACGACGGGCGTGAACGCGGAAGAGCTAGCCGCCTGGACCAGCGTCGCGCGGGCGATATTCAACAAACATGAGTTCGTGATGCGGTACTGATGCGGTGTTCGAGGCGAGACCGATGATGGATGCTTACGCGGGACTAGGCGAGCTGGGAATACGCGAGACAAGGCGGGCGTTTCTGGGCCGGGCCTCGATGGGGCTGGGCGGGCTGGCGCTGAGCTCCCTGCTCGACCCCAAGCTCCAAGCGGCCCAGCCGGGCATCTCCGGCTTCCCGAACTACAAACCGAAGATTGAGCGCGTGATTTTTCTCTGCATGGCCGGCGGACCTTCGCATCTTGAGCTGTTCGACTACAAGCCGGCTCTGGTCCGGCGAGATGGCGAGCCCATGCCGGAATCGTTTACCAAGGGCCAGCAGATCGCGCAGCTGCAGGGCAAGGAACTGAAGGTATTGGGGCCTCAGCATCCGTTCCGGCGGTACGGCAAGTCTGGCCAGCACATGTCGGTCTTGCTGCCTCACATCGGCGAGATCGCCGATGACCTCTGTATTGTGCGGTCGATGCAGACCGAGCAGATCAACCACGATACGGCGCACACGTTCATGAACACGGGCTTCCGCGTCGCCGGGCGTCCGAGCATGGGTTCGTGGATCGTTTACGGTTTGGGCAGCGCATCGGAGGACTTGCCTGGATTTGTCGTTCTTACGTCCGAAGGCGGCGGGCAGTCGCAGCCCATCGCGGCGCGGCAATGGCATAGCGGTTTTCTGCCGGGCAGATTTCAGGGCGTCAAGTTCAACGCCAGCGGCGATCCGGTGTCCTATGTGCGGAACCCGCCCGGCGTGAGCCGCGAGATGCAAGGCGAGCTGATCGGCGCGGTGGGCGATCTGAACCGTGTTCAAGCCCAGTCGGTTGACGACCCGGAAATTGCTACCCGTATCGCGCAGTACGAACTTGCCTTCCGCATGCAAATGAGCGTGCCCGAGCTGGTGGATTTTTCCCGCGAGCCCAAGCATGTGCTGGAAATGTACGGCACCCGAGGCGGCGACGGGTCGTTCGCGTCCAACTGTCTTCTGGCCCGGCGGCTGGCCGAGCGCGGCGTGCGCTTTATTCACCTCTATCATCGCGGCTGGGATCATCACGGCGAGATCAAGAAGGGCATTGAAGAGACGGCGGGATACGTGGATCAGGCTTCGGCGGCTCTGGTGAAGGACCTCAAGCAACGGGGGCTTTACGACGATACGCTGATCCTTTGGTGCGGCGAATTCGGACGCACCCCGATGTCGCAAGGCGACCGCAAGCGCGCCGGACGCGATCATCACATCAAGGGCTTCTCGATGTGGATGGCCGGCGGCGCCGTCAAGGGCGGCATCACCTATGGCGCCACCGACGAGCTGGGTTACGCCGCGGTTGAAAATGTCGTCCCCGTACACGACCTGCACGCCACGATGCTGCATCTGCTCGGGATCGACCATAAGAAACTCACCTACCGCTTTCAAGGCAGAGATTTCCGTCTCACCGATGTTCACGGACATGTTGTGAAGGACGTGCTCAGCTAGTTGACCCTTGTCGTCCGGTTTCGTCCGATTCAGGCTTTTCCATGCGAACTCTGATCGTCTTGTGTCTTTGGCCGTGGCTGTTCTCACTCGTGCCGGCCCAGGCGAGCGATCAGGACCGGGCCGGCTCCTCCGCGCGGTCTTCGCCGCCGGAACAAACGCCCACTCCGGGTTCGGGCCGCGAAGGGGACTCGGCGCCAGGCGAAGCAGAGAAAAAGCCCGATCCGGCCGCCGGCCCGCCGAGCCCGGCTGAAGCGCTTTCCCCGGCCGGCCTCAGCAAGCGGACCGAGCTGAATCTCCTGGGGCAGACCGACACCGCCGGAGGCGAGAGCCGCCGGAACGAGAACGTGCAGTTCAATCTCGTCGATAACAACGCGCTGAAGGATCTGGGCATCCGGCTGGGGACGACGGCTACGATCGTCAAGGATTTTGAGCCGTCTCGCGATTACTTTGGAGCCGAATACGGCAACGCACCCGGCTCCCCTCTGCATCTGACCCGGTCCGCCAGCTCGGGCATACACGGCAGCTTGTACGAGGCCCACCAGAACAGCGTCTTTCGGGCGCGTTCGTTTTTTCAGGCAGGTGACGTCAAGCCGGCGCGGGAGAATGACTATGGTGTTGCCTTCGGTTCTCCGGTTTGGGATGGAGCTTATTTTTTCGTCGATGCCAGCCAGCAAAGGCTTCGCGGCAGCGTGAATGGCAACATACTCGTGCCCCGGCCCGACGAGCGAACGCCGCTCGGGTTGGAGAACGATCCGGCGACGCGCGCGCTAGTCGAAAAATTTCTGGCCGCCTATCCCGCCGAGCTGCCCAACCGCACCGACATCAACCCGCGCGCGCTCAATACCAACGCTCCGCAAAGCATCGACAACAACAATATCGCCGCGCGCTGGGATCAGCAGTTGGGCGACCGCGACCAGCTCTTTCTCGACTATTCGCTGACCACGCAGAACGTCGAAGCCTTCCAGCTTGTTCTCGGACAAAATCCGAACGCCGATATCAAGTCGCACCGCGCGCGGCTGACCTGGCATCGCGAGTGGTCCCCCGCCACGCTGACTGATTTCTCGGCCGGGTTCGACCGGCTGCGAACTCTGCTGGTTTCCAATGAAGACGCCGTCGGCCCTTTCGTCTCAGTGGGCAACACGCTGCAGGCGCTGGGGCCGCCGAGTGATATTCCGATCGACCGCGCTCTCAACCGGTTTCGTTATGCCGGGCAGGTCCGGCAGGTGCGCGGCGAGCATGAGTGGACGGCGGGGTTCGAGATTCTCAGGCGGCATCTCAACGGCATCGAAAGCGATGTGCATCGCGGCTTTTTCAGCTTCGGCAATAACTTCGGACGGGACGCCATTACGAACCTTCGCATGGGCACGCCGACCCAGCACATTGTCTCGATTGGTGAGATCCACCGGGGCTTTCGCAACTGGGATTTGCAATTCTTCGCTGGTGACCGCTGGCGCGTGAAGCCGAATCTGACGCTCAACTTTTCGCTGCGTTACGAGCCCATCACCACGCCCACCGAAGTCAACGGACTCAATGTCATTCCGTATTCCTGCGACTGCAATAATCTTGCGCCGCGCTTTGGTTTCGCCTACCGGCTGCCGCGAGAGTGGGGCGTGCTGCGGGGCTCATATGGTCTGGAGTACGGGGAAATTTATCCGGCGACGTATCAGCAGATCCGCCTCGCGCCGCCGGGCAACAGCAAGATCGTCGTGCCGAGCGCGAATCTAATCGACCCGCTTCGGGACTACGATGGGACCGACCCCAACATCCTCCCCACCACCTACCGGCTCGATGAGAACCTGGTCGCGCCCTACACGCACCAATACAATTTCAGTTGGGAGCGCGAACTCTTCTCGAACTGGAATGTGCAGCTTGGCTATGTCGGCAGCCGCTCTCACAAGCTTCTGCTGATGTGGTATCTCAATCGCGCGCATCCGGTGGAGGGCATTGCGCAGACAACGGCGACGGTGAATCTGCGGCGCGAAAATCTCGATTTCGCCGAGATTCGCAAGGTGATCAATGGCTCGATCGGCTACTTCGACGCGGGCCGGGTTTCGCTGGTGATGAGGCAGTGGCGGGGGCTCTCGCTCGATGCCTCCTATTGGTTCAGCAAGGCGATCGATCTGGGCAGCAACTACACGAACACCGGTCACGGCGCCGATTCCCGCCTGGCGCGCAGCCAGTCGGAATTCGACCAATTCGCCGACATGAAAGCGCTGAGCGACTTCGACCAGCCGCACGCCTTTTTGTGGACTGCCGCCTACCAGACGCCCGCCCGGACCGGCGGCGCCCGTTGGGCCCGGCGCATTTTCGGCGAGTGGAATTTCGCGGCGGTCGTGCTGCTCAAGCAAGGAACGCCGTTCAATGTGACCACCGGCTCGGACGCGCCCGGTTTCGGCAACGTCGATGCCAATGGAGGAGACCGCCCGAACCTTCTCGATGCGTCGATTTTTGGCCGCACGATCGGCCATCCCGACACATCACAAGAACGCTTGCCGCGCGATGCGTTCGCGTTTATCCAGCCCACCGATGTCGGCGGCAACCTCGGCCGCAATACTTTCCGCAAGAACGGAATCCACAACATCAATGCGTCGATCTCGCGAAGTTGGAAAATCCAGGGCGACAATCGTCTCACCTTCCGCGCCGAGTCGGTCAACCTCTTCAACACGCCACAGTTCGCCGAGCCGGGACGGGCCGTTTCCAATCCGAACTTTGGGCAGATCACCAACACGCTCAATGACGGCAGAACATTTCGCTTTCTGCTGAAACTCGCCTTCTAGCAAAACGTTGCGACCGAAAGATGAGGCGGCGGAATCTGCTTGTGAACCTTACTTGGGCGGAGCCGTGATGAACGCATCGGCGTGGATTCGTTTCAGGCTCGCGCCGGCGAGCAAGAGCTTCTTGCGCAGACCATTCACCAGATTCGGGTCGCCGCAGAGATAGACGCGCCAGTCGGCGAGATCCTTCTGACTGTCGAGGACGATCTTGTCGATGGCTCCCACTCGATACACACCGCCCTCTTCGCCCCGCGGGACGCAAGGGTGGTAGCTCACCACCCGCCGACGCGAGGCGAGGTCGGTTAGCTCATCTACCAGATACAGGCCCTGCTCATCCAGGCCCCCATGAAAGAGCACGATCTGGCCGGTGTGGCCGTGGTCCAGCGCGTCGTGGATGATTCCATACAGCGGAGCCAGCCCCGTTCCCGTGCCGACCAGCAGCAGATTTTCGTCACGGTTTCCCAGATAGAAGCAGTCGCCGGCCGGACCCCGAATCACGACGCTTTCTCCCCGCGCCTCCCCGCTGAACAGCCAACTGCTCATGCGCCCGCCCGGAATCTGGCGCACATGAAGTTCGAGGTAGTCTTCGCGCTGAGGCAGGCTGGCGATCGAATAACTGCGGGTCAGCCCGTCGTAGCGCACCAGGTTGAGGAACTGACCCGGCCTGTAGTCGAACCTTCGCGACGGCATCAGCAGTACGCGCGCGATGTTGTCAGCGATCTTGGTCGTGGCAACGACTCGAGCCGGCAACGACACATCGCTTTCGGTCGGCCTGGCGACCTCCATGTCCTCGTGAGGCCGGGCGACACAGGACAGAAAATACCCCCGCGCCGCCAGAGATTCCTTCAGGCTCTCTTGCGAGCCCGGCGGAGGGCTGCCCGAGCGCGCGAGCAGCAGACATGAATGACAAGCACCGGTGCGGCAGGAATGAGATGCGTTGATGCCGGATCGAAGCAGGCCTTCGAGAACAGTCTCCCCTTCGCGCAGCGTGATGCTGACGTCGTCGTAACGGACAGTCGGCATGTATGGTGTCTGAACCCGCCAGGCGTCCCTAGCGGTTCAGCACGTCGTCTCGCACCGCATGAACCAGGCCAGCGACCTGCTGTATCTTATCATCCCTCACACCGAGTTCCTTCGGCGTCGTGCCCAACTGCTCGATGACGATATCAACGTGGCTGTCGTTGAGTCTCCGCTCGATCAGGTGCTCGTGGCCCCAGCCTGATACGTCAAGTTGTGGACGAAAGCGCCGCCTCGCCTACGCCTGGCGTTTTGCCGTCCAGCGGGCGCTGCCGTATTCGCCCAGGTCCACCTCGCCGCTCATGTGATCGCCCTGCACGTGGCCGCTGAATTTATAGCGGAGCCGCTGGGCCTCAACCTTGCCACCGCCGGTGAACTGCACTTCATTACCCTGGACCGAGCCCCGGACCGGGGAATCAGTCAGCCGTCCGATGTAATGTCCGCTAATCTCGTGACCTTCGGCGGTGAGGAAGACCTTGTGCTGAGCCGAACCGACAATGAACTGGATGTCAATGTCCCAGTGGCCGTTGACGTTGACCGTGGGAGGCTTGAGCGAGGGCACGGGCTTCTCTCCCGGGGCCGTGCTGAAGATCTCATGCAGACGATCGGCCACGATGGTCTGCTCGCCGTCATACATGGCCGCGGGACGGATGATGAACTGGTGCCCCTCGCCTCCCGCGTGCGTCATCACGCGCGGCTCGCCATCGAGCAGCTTCTTGCCGATCTCCCCGGCGGTAAGGCCGATTTTCTTCGGGTCCCATTTCACTTCCAGAATCGGGTAGTAGGCCGGTGTCGAGGGCTCGCGAATCGAGGTGCTCACTCCGCTGACCTTGGTGATTTTGTTGGAAATTTGGACGAACCAGCTCCGCCATTCCTCGTCTTCCTTGTTGCGGTCGCGTGTGTTGACCAGCGTCTCGACGGCCGTCATCGCGCCGATGACCTCTTCCTTGCTGACCTTCATCGCGCGTGCAAAGGCGTGATGAGGGGCGCTGTTGACGAAGGCGGCGGCGGTGAGGTCCTTTCGGCCGACAAGGATCCCGGCGCTCTGCGGACCTCGCAGGATCTTCCCGCCGCTGTAGGCCACCAAGTCGACGCCCTTGCCGAGGAGAGGATTTGGGATCAGCGGCAGATCGGCGGCCGCGTCGATCAGAACCGGAACGCCGTTCTTATGCGCGATGGCCACGAACTGTTCGAGCGAGAATGGATTGCCGTCGCGCGCGATATTGACCTGCGCGGTGGCCATGGCGGTTCTCGGGCCAAAAGCTTTCTCAAGATCCTCGAGTGTATCGGCCTCGACCATGGTGACGCCGGTCGAGCGCACGGCGTGGTCATACACGCTGCGCGACCATTTCGGAACGACGACTTCGTTCTTAATGCCGTCGGTGTTGGGAAGCTGCTGGAGCTTTTCCGGGTCGCCCCCGGCCACGCAGGCGAGCGTTGCGCAGGTGACGGCGCCGGCCGCTCCTGAGCTGACCATGGCGCCCTCGGCGCCCAGCATCTCGGCGATGCGCGGACCGACCGCGGCCATCAGCTCGTCCAGGTTGACGTGATAAAAGGCGGCTTCATGTACGGCTTCGATCACTTCAGGGAGCTGCGCCGAGCCGCCGTTGATTGTGTAGGTCGATGTGCAGTTGACGAACGGCCGCACGCCGGCTCGTTCGTAAACATTGGGTCCGCCGCCGCGGGTGAGCAGCCGCGCGGCGCTGGCGGCCGAGGCGGCGCTGGCCGGCAAGGCGGCGAGCATGCCGGCGGCGGATGCCAGCGAGCCATACCGGAAAACATCGCGGCGGCTCACTTCTAGAAGCGCATTCTTCTTCGTGGCTTTCATCTTAAGAACTCCTGTCCAAATGTGTCGCTTGCCCGAGGTGAGAGACTGGGCCCGGCGCGCAACGCGCTAGCGAGAGACCCTGCCCAGGCATACCTCAGCTTCCGGTCGATATTATACCGCTGTGAGAGATGGCGCGGCCGGTCTTCGGCCGTCCGGTGCTGAGAAATGCGGGCTACTTCTTGTGGAAGATCAGAACGTACTGATGGGGCAGGTGATCGAAGGTCCTTTCGAACTCGAATCCAGCCGACTCGATTTCCGCCCGGAAGCCGTCGCGGTCGAGGCGAATGTGATTCTTGTACCACTCGTCGCTCCGGTTGGCATCCTTGCCCCCGCGGTAGAAGTCGATCATGGCGAGCCTTCCGCCGGGTTTGACGGCCTTGTGGATCGTCGCCAGCGTGGTTTCCGGGTAGTTGAAGTGATGATACACATCGAGGATGAACGCCAGATCCAGCGAGTTCGCCGGCAGCTTGACGTTCTTCTGCTTGCCGCGCACGAACTTCACGTTCTTCCAGCCGCCTTCTTTGACTCTCTTCTTCGCCTTGGAGAGGAAATCTTTCTGAATGTCCTCGGCGTAAACCTTGCCCTCCGGACCCACGGCGCCGGCGAGATAGGGCAGCATGAAACCTACGCCGGTCCCAATATCGCCGACTACGTCGCCCTTGTGAATCCCGATTGACGCCAGCAACGCAACCGGCTTTTGCCGCTCGACGCGATCGGCGCTTCCGAGACTCCTGCCAACTCTCTCGCGATCCTCCTTCGTCTGATAGCCTTTGTTCGCCTTTTTCGCGACCTGGGCGGAAGCGGCCAGCGCCGTCACGGCGATGCACAGCAAGAGCGATGAGGCAAGTTTCAGTCGTTGCATTGGGTGGGCGGCTGCTTGCGGCCGGGTGTTTTCGGCGGATCGTGGCTCAGTGTAGCACTGCCGCCAACCGAGCTTGTGGCGGCTCGCCGGGGCGACCAGCTTGCTGGGCGGGTGCTATCATACGGCCCAAATCACGCATCCCGCCAAGGGCCGGAAAGGAATTCAACATGGAACCACCCAGACTCACCGCGGTCGACACCAGCGCGAAATCGTGGGACGAACTCTTCAACGAGGCCGCTGGCAAGACGTTGTTTGGGAAAGACATCTTCGCCGATCCGGATACCGGAATGGAAGTTCGCATGGTTCGTTATCCGGCCGGGTTCATCAACCCGCTGCACATCCATCACTGCGCCCACGGCATGTACGTGCTGGAAGGAACGCTCGTCACGCGCGAAGGCAGTTTCGGTGAAGGCCACTTCGTCTGGTTTCCCGAAGGCAACGTGATGGAACACGGCGCCACCGCCGAGCGGGCCGTAACGGTCCTGTTTATCACGAATAAGTCGTTCGACATTCACTACGTCTCCCGCGAGACAGGCGCTCGCTGAGGACGCTCTGGCGCTCGCGGGCAGACGCTCCCGAGAACGCCGCAAGTCGTCCCGTCGGCCAGGCGGCTAGGAGCCTCATGCGCGGCTTTGGCCCTACTGGGAGGCCCGGATAGCGGCCAGGGTCTTTTTGGCTTCGCCTTGATAGGGACTCTGCGTCTTCGCGGCCTCACCCATCCAGCGGGTGGCGGCGGCGATATTGTCGCCCTCAACGTCGAGCTTGACGTAGCAGATGCCCAGAAAATAGGCGAGCGCTCCATAGGTCTCGCCGCCCTGCTCCTTGAGCGGTTCGACGGCGGTGAGCAGCAGCGTGCGCCCGTCGCGATACATCTGCTTGGTTTCGCCCGCTTGCGAAACCAAGCTCTTGCCGTGAACCAAGTTTCCATAGGCGGTGAACAGAGCCTTGTGTTTCTCCCATGCCTCTTCGGTCTGATTCTCGGGCTTGGGTTTTTGCGACATCACCTGGACAAGCTGCTCGGCGAACGCCTTCGCCTTGTCGTGGTTGTTCTGGCGCAGGGAACTTTCGGCCAGGGTATAGAGATAGCTCTCCTGGGCCGGGTTGGCGGCGACGGCTTTTTCCATCTCGGCCAGCATGTTTTCGAAATCCCCTAACTGCTGGTAAGCCTGAATATAGTAGTCCGCGGTCTGTTTGGCGTATTGTCCGTCAGCGTATTGTTCGCGCAGAGCATTCATGTAGCTGATCTTGGTCTGAGGATCGGCGATCTTGAGCGCGGAGGTATACAACGAGTACTCGATGTACTGCACAACGCCCTTGGCGTAGTCGATCTTCGCCTGCCAAGCCGCGACTTCGTCTTCATATTCAGGCTCGGCGGTGACGACGTCCTTCTCGGCGGAGGGTTTGGTCTCGATCAGATGCGGCAGCAGAGCCGCCCAGTCCTGCTTGCCTTCATAGGCCTTGGTGAGATTATGGCGGACTTCGACATCGCCGGGCACGGTGACGAGGAGCTTCTTGCCGTACTCGATGACCCTGTCGAAATCGTTCTTCGGCAGGTAGAGTCCCTGAAGCTGCAGATAGACATAGCCGATGGCCGAGTGGCCGCTGAATTTCTCGGCGAAGGTCTCAAGAAGTTTGAGCTTCTCGTCCGGATCCTCGGCCATGCCTGCTTGCGTAATCAGCGCTCCCTCGGCCGATGCCGTGTTGATCGTCGGATTACGAATGTCGACCTGAGCCCAGGCCGCCGAACTCATCGAGATCGTCAAGAAAAGCGCCGCCGCCAGTTTGTGCATTGCTACCTCCCAAGTCTGAATCTACAACAGTGTCTCATGCATACTACGAAAATTTCTCCCCGGAATCAAGCAGGAAATCAAGCAGAGAATCAAGCGAGCGGAATCAAGCGGGCCGGAACAGCCGGGAACCAATGGGCCGGCGGGAACCGCGGTCATCTTCGGTAGCCCGCGCCGCCAGGCGTGCAAACCGCCCCAAGGGCCACGCCCGGCCCGCAAGGCGCCGGGAACTCCCGCGGTCCAGCTTGCCCTACGACGCACCGAACCATTCCATGAAACGCGCTACCGATTCGATCCCCTTGTAGAAGTTGTTGATCGAAAATTTCTCGTTGGGTGAGTGCAGGGCGTCGTCGGGCAAGCCAAACCCCATCAGCACGCTGGGGATGCCGAGAACCTGATCGAACTCCCCGGCGATCGGAATCGAACCGCCACAGCGGACGTAGACGGTCGGCCGGTCAAAGACCTCGGTCAGCGCGCGCGCGGCCATCTGGAGCGCCCGGTGGTCGGGTGAGACCATCGAGGCGCGTGAGGCGTTCAGGATGCGAACCTCGATCTCGATTCCGGCCGGGGTATTCTCTTTCACGAACTGTCCGGTGGCGGCGATGATCTTATCGGGATCCTGGTTGGGCGCCAGGCGCATGCTGACTTTCGCGAGGGCTCTGGCCGGGATCACTGTCTTTCCCCCCGGTCCGGTGAAACCGCCTCCGATGCCGTGCACTTCGAAGGTCGGCCGGGCGCCGGTGCGCTCGAAGACGTCGTAACCGGGCTCGCCGGTCAAACAGGCCGAACCGACTTCACTTTTCAGGAATTCGTCTTCATCGAACGGCAAACTCGCCCAGCTTTGCTTTTCGGCCGGAGAGGGCGGCTCGACATCGTCATAGAATCCGGGGATCTGGCAGACCCCATCGGAGTTTTTGCATTCGGCGAGCAGTTCCACCAGGCCGAAAACCGCATTCGGCGCGACCCCGCCGTAGACGCCCGAGTGCAGGTCCCACTTCGGGCCCTTGGCCTCCCACTCCATATAGATCATGCCCCGCAGCGCCGTGGTCAGCGTCGGCATATTGGGGGCGAACATCGAGGTGTCGGAAATGAGCGCGGCGTCGGCTTGGAGTTTTTCGCGATTCGCCGGCAGGTATGCCGAGATCGATTCGCCGCCGACCTCTTCCTCGCCCTCGATCAAGAACTTTACATTGACCGGAAGCTCGCCATGGACCGCCCGCAGTGTTTCGACCGCCTTGATGTGGGTATAGATCTGTCCCTTGTCGTCGGCCGCCCCGCGGGCGTAGACGCTGCCGTCCCGGATCGCCGGCTCGAAGGGCGGTGAGAGCCACTCCTCAACCGGGTCGACCGGCTGGACGTCGTAGTGTCCGTAGCAAAGCACGGTCGGTTTGCCGGGCGCGTGAAGCCAGTCGGCGTAAATCAGCGGATGACCGGCGGTGGAGATGATCTCGATATTCTCAAGCCCAGCTTGCCCGAGGGCGTCGGCGGTGAACTTGGCGGCTTTCTCGATATCGCCCTTGTGCTCGGGCAGCGTGCTAATGCTCGGAATGCGCAGGAATGCGAGAAGTTCGTCTAGAAAACGTTCGCGCTGCGACGCGATGAAGGTTTGTATGCTGTCGCTCATGACGGATCACCAGGAGGACGGGCGGGAAGCCGCGGCGGGCGATCCCCGTGTTCTTTCGAGGTCCTCGGAAGGGCCCGGAATAGACCGTGCCCCGGTGCATCTAGTCTACCGGTAGCGACGGTCGCGCCGTTCGGCCCAGGAATCGCCCGTCTCCTCAAACCATTGGGCCGTCATCGCGTCGAGCTCGGCTTCGAGTTCTCGATGTGCGCCTTGCCCGGCGAGGTTTTCCTGCTGATAAGGATCGCTCTGATTGTCGTAAAGCAGCCATGGCCTCTCTTGGTGGCGCGCGTAAGTGTAACGCTCGGTGCGGACGCCGCGCCAGGCCGGGAATTCATCGCGTTCGGTGGCCGTGTAGCTCTGCAGGTATGCCGAGCGGGGTGGCTCGAACGGCTCTCCCAGCAACGCGGTCGAGAGATCGCGTCCTTGCACTTGCCGCGGCATGCCATCGGGCCAGCGGGTCTGAGCCAGCCCCAATAGCGTCGGCGCCATGTCAACGTGCGAGAACGGAAACGCGCGCGTCTGACCGGCCTGGACGGCGGCTGGATAGCGCACGATTCCTGGCACTTGAATCGATTCTTCCCAAGGTTTTCGCTTCAGCGAGACGCCCTGCGATCCAAGCATGTCCCCGTGGTCGGAGGTCAGCACGACGATCGTATCTTCGGCCCGGCCGGCAGCATCCAGCGCTTCGAGCAGGCGGCCGACTTCATCGTCAATAAAACTGATGGCGGCGTAGTAGCCGGCAATGTCAAGCTGGCTGCCCAGGCGCACGCCTGCCTGCCAGTTGGGGCGCATGGTCAGCCCGTCCGGGTCGTAGAGATTCATGTACTCGGGCGGCGCGACATAGGGATCATGCGGCGGTCCCCACTGGACGAAGAGGCAGAACGGATCGGGAGAATCTTCGGCGATGAATCCCGCGGCCTCGTCGGTGAACGTGCTGGCGGAATATCCCGGCATGGGGATCGGCTGGGGGTCGTCACGGAAATACTGCATGTCCCAGTAGCGGTGCGAGCAGATGTTGGCGGCCCAGAACTCGAATCCCTGCCGGCGCGGCCCCGGA
Organism: Bryobacterales bacterium; assembly: GCA_965238045.1. GTDB lineage: Bacteria > Acidobacteriota > Terriglobia > Bryobacterales > UBA6623 > CBDEGU01. The sequence continues at coordinate 1,608,243 of CBDEGU010000012.1, forward strand.
GGCACGAAGCCCGGCAGCCGCTCGCCGCCTTCGAGGTGCCACTTGCCAACGAAGCCGGTGCGGTAGCCGTCTTGCTTGAGCACTTCGGCGATGGTGACTTCGCTGCTGGGCAGCGGCGCGTCGTTGACGTCGACGCCGTGCGCGTGGGCGTAACGGCCGGTGAGCAGGGTTCCCCGCGCCGGGCAGCAGACCGCGCAGTTGGCGACGGTGTTTTCGAGCAGCGCTCCCTCGGCGGCGAGCCGGTCCATGTTGGGCGTGAGGACATCGGGGTTGCCCCTGACGCCCAGGTCCATGCCGCGGAACTGGTCGGGCATCAGAAACAGGATGTTCGGGCGCGGCCGGGTTCTGCCTCCGCCGCATCCGGCGAGAGTCGAAACGGCGGTGCCGGCGAGGAATCGGCGTCGGCTGAGCATTCGGAGCCTAGCATGTCATTCCGGGGCCTGAAGTGTCAACAACCACGGCGGCAACCACCGCCATCCGCCCCCCCTCCCCTCTGCCCGTGCGCACCGGGATCGTCCCATCAACCATTGTGTTCTTGTCCGCACAATGCATCCAGGCCATCCTGACCGGCCGCGCACCGTTCCCCCGGACCGTTGGCTTGCTGCCGGCCGGTCAAGGAGCTGAAACAAAGCCTCTCGGATTGTTTTTGAAATCTGGTTGCATCACGAGGTATATGGAAATCGAAGTCTGAAATGCAACTACAGTGTCTAGATGCAAAAACTATCAAGTGCATAGGGTAGTTTTCCAAAGAGGATATTTTAATTTTATACTTTTATTACCATATAGTTAAGACAGCACAGACCTCTTTGGTGAATCGTCGGTACGCTTTCTTGTTGACACTGAGTTGCAAGAAGAGGTAGTATCGACTAAGAATATATATGCAACTCAATTGCAAACAGATCACCAGCCGCGAAACAGTATTTCTTTGGAGTGGACCCTTGATGTCCGTACCTCGGCCGCCTTTAACGCCCAGCATGACGACGACCGCTGGCGGCTGGCACTCCGAACTAATGACAGGAATTACTGATGAGGATGAACAGGCATTCATTCTATAGGTCGCTGTTGTGGGTTCTTCTGGTATGGGCGCCTGGAGGTGTATCAGCGCAGTCGATCCGGGGTACGGTCACCGACCCCGATGGCATTCCGATGGCCGGGGTGAAAGTGGAACTGGCCGGCGCCAGCTTCCAGGGATGGACGAACCGGGTGGGAAAATACGAAATTCGAGACGTGCCTGTGGGGACGCAGACCGTTCGAGCGCTTTCGGATGATTTTGAGACGATTGCGGCGCTGGCGCAAGTGACCGGCGCGGGTTCGGTGCAACTCGACCTGCAGTTTCTGGAGGTTCGGAAGAGTGTAACGTCGATCGAGGTGATCGGGGAATCGGCCGAGACGCTGCACGAGATTCCCGGCTCGGTCTTCATGATCTCGACCGATGAGTTGCGCGACTCGCGGCCGATCGATGCCAACGAGGTGTTGCGCCGGGTGCCGGGCGTCAACCTGCGTGAGGACTCCGGCCCGATGGCGATGCGTCTCAATGTGGGCATCCGGGGGCTGAACCCGGACCGCAGCCGCAAGGTACTGATGCTGGAAGACGGCATTCCGATCGCGCTGGCTCCCTACGGTGAGCCGGAGATGTACTATTCCCCGCCGATCGATCGTATGCGGCGTGTCGAGGTTCTCAAAGGCAGCGGTCAGATCCTGTATGGCCCGCAAACCATCGGCGGCGTCGTGAACTTTGTGACGCCCGATCCTCCTCCGAGAACGCGCTGGCAGTTCGACATCGAAAGGGGCCAGCGAGGTTTCTTCTCTGGACAAGGCTCAGCCGGCGGCAGCAATCAGGACCAGTCCGCTGGCTGGCTGCTCAACTTTCTGCACAAACAGGGGGATGGTTTCCGGGACTTCTATTTTGATATCGACGATGTGCAAGCGAAGCTGACGCTCAAACCGAACCTGACCCACACCTTTGGGGTCAAGTTGGGGATCTACGATGAGGGGTCAAATTCAACGTACCTGGGGCTTACACTGCCGCAGTTCATAGCCGGCCCTAACCAGAACGCGGTTCCGCACGACCTGTTGAAGGTCCGCAGATTCTCCGGTTCCCTCTCCCACACGGCCGTCTTGAACCCAAACGCGGTGTGGAATACCACGTTCTTCGCCTACAACACGGTTCGCAACTGGCGGCGGCAGGATTGGGATCGGAGCGATGGCGGAACGGAGTATCTCGGGATCGAAGGGGACCCTTCGATCCCCGGAGGAGCTATTTTCTTGCGCGACTCGACGGGGAATCGGAACCGTGCATTCAATGTGGCGGGCCTGCAAAGTGGAGTTGCCGTGGAACATCAATTGGGTAACATCCGCAACAAACTGGACGCCGGTATTCGCTACGTCTACGAAGAAGCCGGCGATCAACGCATTAACGGCGACCGCTTTGATTCGCTGAGTGGCATCCTTCGCGACGACGAAGACCGGTTTGGAAAAGCCTTCTCGGCGTATGTTCAGAACCGGTTTTTCCTTAGCGATCGCGTCATCTTTACCCCCGGCATTCGGATGGAACATTACCGCTACCAGCGCCACATCCTGCGGCAACGGGTCAGGACGCCAGAGGGCAGAATCCCGATGAACGTTGACATTCGCAACGACGATGTCATTACCAAGGCGATACCCGGTCTGGGGCTCTCGCTGAAGGCGAGTGACGCAGTTACGTTTTTTACAGGCGTGCATCGGGGTTTTGCTCCGCCCCGAACCAAGGACGCCATCACGAGCAGCGGGGAGTCGCTGGACTTGGACGCTGAACTCAGTTGGAACTACGAAGCCGGAGTACGTTTCGCGGCGGCACGGCTGGTCAAAGGAGAATTCACGTTCTTTGGTTTGGACTTCGAAAACCAGATCATTCCAGCGGCGGAGTCTGGCGGGGCGACCACGACTTTGATCAATGGCGGTGAGACCTTGCATCGGGGATTTGAAAGCACCTTTCGAGTGAATTGGAATGAGCTGTTCGACAGTCCGTTCGCGATCTACACCGATGTTCGCCACATGTATTTGGCCACGGCGAAGTTCACGAGGAACACCCTTTATCAGGGCAACAGGCTCCCTTACGCCCCGGAGAACACGTTCTCCTTGCTGTTCGGGGTCCGGCGGAGACAGGGCTTCGGCTTCCAGATGGACGCCAGCTATATTGGCGACCAGTTTGGGGACAACAATGAGACCGTCACGCCATCAGCCGACGGGACCATCGGTTTGCTTCCGAGCTACACCATCTGGAATCTGAGCTTCGACTACAAGGTGCAGCGGGAGCGGTACCAGTTCACGCCCTACATCGTGGTCAAGAACCTCACCGATCAGGTCTACATCTCGTCCCGTGCGCCCCAGGGGATCCAGCCGGGTATGTTTCGGCAGGTGAACATGGGGATCAGCTTCACGTTCTAAGGTTGGGCTTCTTGACTTCCAGCTCGAAGACGATGGCTTTGCCGCGGATCACATAGCAGAGGTAATGCTCCCAGAATTTGCGGAATGCGCGCGAGCGGTTGACGGCGAATTCGAATCCCAGCAGCCTCCAGAGCCGCAGCAGCTTGACGCGGACCTTGCGTTCGCGGAATCGGCACCGGCTGTAGTAACTGAACGATCCCTGCTCGGTGAAATAGCGGAACGAGAAGGAGTTCAGATGCCAGCGATGCGTCGGATCGCAGAACGAGCTGAAGTCGGTATAGTGCGGCGTCTCGATGCGCACCAGGGCGCCGGATCGCGAGACGCGATGCACCTCTTCGATGGCGGCGATGACGCCGGCGACATGCTCGATGACGTGAATCAGCCGCACGTGGCTGAACGCTCCGTCGCGAAACGGCAGGCGGGCCTGGTCGATATCGGCGATCACATCCGCGGCGGTATCGCGATTGCGATCGACGCCGATCGCGGCGGGGTACTTGTTCTGTCCGCAACCGATATCGAGAATCATGGAGAGGGGCCGGCAGGCCGAGGGCCGATTCCGGATGGTACGGGCTTAGGCTAGCATGGGTGGTTCCGCGCACGGGCTGTGCGCGGGTGGCCGGTAGGCGTAAGGGGGTCGAGACGGCGGGATTGGGGGGTGACGTTTTGTCCGGTAATGCCCGGTTTTTGGGGATTTTGTTTGGTTTTTTTTGTGAGGGAAGCGGCTGAGGACGGGTCGGGGAAGGGTTCTTGGGCGTCGTTTTGTCCGGATTTGCCCGGATTTTCGGTTTTTTGGGTCTTTGGATGGCCGCGGGCGGGTTGACGGGCTCGACGGTGTCTCGCCTCTGGCTCCGCTGCATGGTCTGGCGGATGGGTTGCCGGCTGGCTGGGATTGCTGGCCGCGGTTGCCGACTGGCTGGGGTTGCTGGCTTGGTTCTTCGCGGTGCTTCTTTTTTGAATTCAAAAAATTCTAAAAAAGTGAGAGGCGCCTCTCGTTCCGACTATGTGATCCCGGCGAGCCGCCCCAGCCGGAAGTTGCAGGCGGTTCCGGGCGAAGGGTTCTCTGGCGCGGTCACGTCGCGCAATTATCGCGCGCGGCGATGGTACTCGACTACGCTCGTAGGCCTTCGCGGTGGATGTCCACTTTCGAGAGCCGTCCGAAGACCCGCCTTTGTGGTCACTGTCTCCTCTGTGATTCGAGGAGATGATGAACCGCTGGGCGAGCTTTCTGTCCTGGCCAGGAAACGGTCGGGGGATCGCGGTGATCTATCCTTTCCGGTCGTTACGGGTATAGGCTAGCACGGGGTGTCAAGTGTTTTGGGGTGTTTTTGGCGTATGTTGTTGATTTGGCGGGAGTGGAATCTCGTGACAGGGGGGTCGGGGGTTTTGGGGTTTCGGTACCGGGGATTCCAGCGGTGGATTCCAGCGGTGGATTCCGCGGCCCCATGAGCGGTATTTGTGGTGAAGGGGGGTGTGCCGCCCCTGCCGGGGCTGACTGTTTTCGGCTTGTGGTCCTGGGGCTCACGCCCCAGCCTGTTCGATGTGTCGCTCCTACGGAGCTTGGCGGGCGCGGGGGGATTGGGGGATTAATAGCTCGGCAGGCCAGGAAAAGCCGCAGGTCTCTTCGAGCTCCGCGCCGCGGTTGCTTTTCGATTGCCGCAGTCCTGGGGAGATCCGCGATGCGGTCCGGGGTAGGTGTCCGTAAGATGTTGATTTAGATTGGTTTTTTGGAATTGGGTCTGTTTGGTATTTTGATTTTCGGGGATTTGGGCTGGGTTGGGGTTTTTGGGTGAGAGGTGGTGGCGGGGGCGATTGCGTTGTCGCTGGGTGCGGGAATTGGGTTCGTTTGGTACACCGGCTTGGCGGATTTGGCTGAGTGGGGTTTCCTGGGGGAGAGGCGGTGGCGGGGGCAGGATGCTGGGCACGATGCTGATGCAGGAAGGGTGCGGCGAGATTGGGTTGGTTTGGTATTTTTTGTTTTGCCGGCCGCGCTGGGTTGGTTGCTTGCTGGCCGGGCGCCGGGGGCGGCGATCGACGGCTGGCTGGCGCGGTGTATTCTAGCATGGTGTATTCTGGCGCTGGGTATTCGTATCCAGCTTACCGCAGGTAGGTGGGGTTGGCAGAGTTGTCCAATACAAGATGATCCTGAAAGGGGGGAGTATTTCCAACACAAGATGATCCTGAAAGCGACCAAGGAGGGAGGAGGGACACTGCGGGTGAATGCACATCATCATGCAGAAAGTCGAATGTCTCACGCTAGAGCAGATGCGGGAGTTCCTAGCGGCCAGCGAAGAGCTGGTTTTCACTCTGTCGGGCCGCGGCGAGATCTACAATCTGGTCGAGCGCACCCTTGGCAGGCAGCAGTATCTCGGGTTGCCCAAGAAAGACAAAGGGGTCGTGCGCCACTATTTAAGCAGGCTGAGCGGACGCAGTCTGCCGCAGATCACTCGCCTGATTGGGCAGTATCGCCAGCAGGGCGCGGTGCGGCTGAGACAGCCGCGGCGGCGGCGTTTTCCGGCCCGCTACACGCCCGGCGACATCGCCTTGCTGGCAGCAGCCGACGCGGCGCACGAAGGGCTCTCGGGCCCGGCGGTGCGGCGCATTCTGTGGCGGGAATACAACGTCTATCACAAGGAGGCCTATCAGCGGCTGGCGGAGATTTCTTCCTCCCACATCTACAACTTGCGGCGCGGGGCGGCCTATCGCCAGCACCACGTCCATCACACCAGCACCCGCGCCCGCGCCGTGGGCATTGGCGAGCGCCGCAAGCCCGACCATCGCGGCCGGCCGGGCTACTTGCGGGTCGATACCGTGCATCAGGGCGACACCTCCACCCGCCGGGGGCTCCACCATATCAACGCCGTCGACGCGGTGACGCAGTGGCAGACGGTGGGCTGCTGCCAGACGATCTCGGAATCGCATTTGATCCCGGTTTTAGAGGCCATGCTGCATCAGTACCCTTTCCGCATCGAGGGGTTTCATTCCGACAACGGCTCGGAGTTTCTCAATTACCGGGTCGAGAAATTGTTGAACAAACTGCTGGTGGGGGAGTTCACCAAGTCGCGGGCGCATCGCACAACCGACAACGCGTTGGTCGAGGGCAAGAATGGGGCGGTGGTGCGCAAACACATCGGACACGAACCGATCGGAGCCGAGCATGCCGAAGAGTTTCAGCGTTTCTACATGGCCGAGTTCAATCCCTACTTGAACTACCATCGCCCTTGCGGATTCGCCACCGTGGAGGTGGACGGGAAGGGCAAGCGGCGGCGCCGCTACCGGCTCGGAGACTACCGCACGCCCTACGAGAAGCTGCTTTCGCTCGATCAATGGGAAAGCTACTTGAAGCCCGGCGTCACGGCTGCTTTTCTGGAGCAGCAAGCCGGCCGGATGAGCGACACCGAGTGTGCGCTGCGGATGCAGCGGCGCAAGAGAGAACTGCTGGCCGCGAGCCGCTCGCGGTGGTAGGAGGGCACCGCGCAGCCGGGACCTTCGCTCGCCCTCCGGGCTCCCTGCGGCCCGGCTGCGCGCGGAGGGAAACGGCGGCACGGGGTGAGAGCAAACCCATGGACAGAAACGTGGCCGCGGACCTGGAGCACGCTCCAGATGAGCGTCCCCCTGCGCCCTCACAGCCCCCTCGCCCCTGCCCCCTAGAAAGGAGATCGCTACCCACCCCTGCACCCTTACCCACCCAGACCCGTTTCAGGATCATTCTTGGATTGGAAAATGCTTTGGCGGGGGCTTGCCGGTGGATGTTGTTGTGAGGGGGCCGCTTAGTTAATTTGTGATCTCGTGACACGGGTGTGGGGAACCGGTCCCCCGGCCCGCGGCCGAACGGAAAACCTTCGCTTCGGGGCGGTCGGTCTTTTCGTGCTCCTGATGAACCATGACTCGCGCTCTGTGACTCACTGCGGTTCGTGCGGCGAGAGTTAGGGTGCCTGTCCCTGCATTCTCCTGCATTCTCCCTGCATTCTCTGCATTAGATGAAAATGTAAAGTGCTGAATCATAGATACTTCTGCGGAGTTACGGTGCCTGTCCCTCGCCCGTCCTAGATACTTCTGCGGAGTTACGGTGCCTGTCCCTCGCCCGTCCTCCTCGCCCGTCCTGTCCCTCGCCCGTCCTCGCCCCCGAAACGAAACTTGTGGCCCGGCGCCACGCCGCGACACTTTGCCAGCAGCTGCCCGAAGACGGTTTCGTAGATCTGCCAAGGACGTTGCCGGTTGGCGTAGGCAAGCGTCGAGCGCGCCGGAGCGGCGGACAGGCCCAGATGCCGCAGCTTGCCTTCGCTGGCCGCCAGAGAGCCGCAGATTTCGCGCAATGACTGGGCGCGGCCGAGGTGGCAAAACAGCATGGCGACGAACTGTCCCCAGCAAGTGAAGCCGCGGGCGTGGCGCTCTCCGCGATGCTGGCGGACGGCTTGTTCAAATTCTGAACGCGGAAACAACTTCAAAAGCTGCGAGAAAATGCTGCATACTTGACTCATGGCGGGACCTCCCAGGGCGGATCGGTTCATAGGCCTGAACCCCATCCCAACCTAACAGAGGTTCCGCCTCCTGGCTTACGAGTTCAAAAAGCTAATTTGGACAAGAGTGATCGGCAACCCACAAGTTCCCAGCGGGGTCAAAGGTGAAATCCTGCAAGTTTGCCAGGCACGTCCGTGTTGATAAGATCGTCTCTATTCCTAAGAAGACCGTGGTCTCACAACTTTGGTCGATCTCCTGAGCCAAGCTCAGCTGGATCAGTGACGCGAAGAGGCAACAGACAGCGATCACATATCTGGCCGCGAACCTCAGCACAAAGATCGAGAGCTCCGTTCCAGCCGTCTCACGAAAACCGCTAGCCCTTCACCAACTGGTCTACTTTTGCTCCGCCGAAGTGGTTTAAATTTACTCCGCCCTTGACACCCCAGGTGAAGAGCGCCAAGATCAGCAGAGGAACTCCGATACGACCCAGTCCACCATAGATCCGGTGTTTGATATTGGTAAGGCCCATTGTTAAACCTCGTTTGGGAAAGTTTTCGTTACTGTATGTGAGTGCAACAAAGGCGCGAATGCTTACACTTGAATCGCGACGCGAGGCGACGTAGCCCTGGCCAGGAGCCCTGAACCGCGGTGCCCACTCTCGATGACCTCGAAATCCCGGCGCGGATCAGGGCCGGCGATCGCAACGCGATCCAGACCGTCGTCGAGACCTATCTGGGCCAGATCCTTCGTGCTGCGCGGGGCGCGGGCCTGGATCCTCAGCGCGCCGAAGAGGTGACCCAAGCTACCTTCGCTACCTTCATCGAGAAGGCCGAACAGTTCGAAGGCCGGTCGCACGTCCGCACCTGGTTGTTCGGCATCCTATACAAAAAGGTCGCAGAAGCTCGCCGGGAACGGCAGCGAGAGATCCAAACGGATGACATCGAAGACGTTGTCGAGCGACGGTTCAACCCGACCGGGAGCTGGGTGCGCCCACCTCAGTCCGCCGACACGCAGTTTTACCGCTCTGAAGTCAGTAAGTTCATCGAAGATTGTCTCGAAGTCGTCCCCACCAAGCAGAGGATGGCCTTCATCCTGCGCGAAGTGGAGGGCCTCGGCACAGATGAAATCTGTAAGATTCAGGGAGTGACGCGCACTAACTTAGGAGTCCTGCTGTATCGCGTGCGTAACCGTCTCCGGGAATGCCTGGAGGCCAAAGGTGTGAGTGATGCTCAGCTGTAAGGAAGTCACGAGGAAGATCGCTAGTGATGAGTTCGCGGAGGGAGGGTGGAGAGAGCGTCTGGCGGTCCGGCTCCATCTGCTCTTGTGCCGCCACTGCCGGCGTTATGTGGCGCAACTGCGGGCCATCGGCGCTGCGGCACGAAATCTCTGGGGAGAGCGCGCTCAAGACGCACGGACGATCGAGCGGCTCGAACGCCGAATCCTGGAGAGCTGTCTCGGTGGGTCGGGGGAGCCAACCACCGAGGGCCAGGGCAGCAATGTCGATCCGAAATGAGCCCATGTGCAGGCGTTTTCGGTCGCGCTGATACCCCACCTTTGGGAACTCTTACTTGCGGATGGGTTGGTCTGGCGTTCCCCAGAATCTTTCCCACGCCTCTCTACTTTCGAACACCCAACTGATTCAAAGAGGCAGGATGGGTATTCACTTGACTCAGGTGACCACAAGATGTAGGATCTTGGAAAATGGAAGATTATCCGCGGAATCTGGCCGAGGTCGAGGCGCGTTTCGCCAACGAGCAGGCCTGTCGGGAGTATCTGTGTCAACTCCGCTGGCCGGAGGGTTTTCGTTGTCCGCGATGCGGGCATGACAAAACCTGGGCGGTACGCACGGTGCTGCTTATTTCAAGACACCCGCAAACCGCTCCAGAGCTGGTTTCGAGCCATGTGGTGGCTCACCAGCCAGAAGAACGGGGCCAGCGCACTGGGATTGCAACGAGCGTTGGGCCTGGGCAGCTACAAGACGGCCTGGACTTGGTTGCACAAGCTCCGGCGCGCTATGGTACGGCCCGGACGCGACCGGCTCAGCGGGCGCGTTGAGGTTGACGAGACCTACTTAGGAGCCCTGGAGGAGGGCGTGCGGGGCCGCCAAACCGACGCGAAAGCGCTGATTGCAGTAGCGGCCGAGGAAGATGGCGCAGGCATCGGACGAATTCGGATGCGCACGATTCCGAACGCCTCCGGGGACAGCTTGATGGCCTTCGTTGGCGAGTCGGTCGAACCCGGCAGCGTGGTCCACACCGACGGTTGGCTGGGTTACGGGCCACTCGAAAGCGACGGCTATCGCCACGAGGTGAGCTACCTGGACGGGCAACCGGCGCGGGCCTCGGAACTGCTCCCCCGCGTTCATCGCGTGGTGTCGTTGCTGAAGCGCTGGATACTGGGTACGCATCAAGGAGCCGTCAGCCACGAGCATCTCGACTCCTACCTCGACGAATTCACCTTCCGCTTCAACCGCCGCAAGTCCAGAAGTCGAGGCAAGCTCTTCTACCGCCTGGTGCAGCAGGCCGTCGCCGTCCAACCGGTGCCCTACAAGTCGCTGGTCGGAGGCACCGCAACACATGCTACGGACAACCACAACATGTAGGGGCTATTTCAAAATACCTGAGTCAAGTGAATACCCATCAGAGGCAGAATTCAATTCAAAAGCTATTTTCCACTCCAGTCGGAAGCCCAAATCGAAATGCGCTGGAGTCACGGGTCGGGGCCGCTCCGTGTTGCCCGTTTCGTGGCCTCGGCTTTGTAGACAACATTCATCCCGCCCTCGCCGATCTTCTCGACTCGAGCACCTTGTAGTGGGAGATGGGGGGATCAATCCGCTGTATAACGATCAGTGTCTCATCGTCGCTGGCACCCAAATCGCGGCTGAATCTGTGTACCTATGACAACAAACCTCGGCCAGCCGCCTCGGGAGAATCCGTTGGAAGTACCTTCGCCAATTCACACAAGCCTTCGCCACCGAGCTGCTCCCCAGCTTGGTTTTCGGCCTCGATCATGGCGTCGGTGTAAAGAATGAGCAGATCGTGCGAAGCCAGGGTCACGAACGTTTGCTGATACTCGGTACCCGGGATCAAACCGAGAGGTAAGCCCGAAGACACGGTGCCGGGCGCCGTACTTTCTGTGAGAAGGCCCCAGCGCTTCTCGCTGGCGTGGAACCAAAGAGGCGCGGGGTGGCCCGCATTCGTATAAGCCACCTGGCTGAGTTCGCGGTGAAACCCGAGCACAACGGCTGTTGCATATTGTGAACCCGCCTGGGCCTGACGGAATGCCCGACCCAGATCGCGCATGAAGTCGGACTGATCCCAGGTGTTGATATAGCGGCGCATCAGGTGGAGCAGGGACTGCGCGACAGTGTCGACTTCGGCCCCATGACCGCTCACATCTGCGAGAACGATTCTCGAAAGCCTACCCTCGTCACAGGCTGACAGATAGTGCACATCCCCGCCGACTACTGATTTCAAGGGCGCTGAATAGACCCAGGCTGCCAGGCCGGGTAGTTGCCCTTCGAACGCCACCTCCCGGTTGCCACCCCAGACCCCAATGCAAGCCAAGTCTGACCGCGGTTGCCCTTGGTGATTTGCGAGTCCGATTTGTCGCCCGTCAGCAGAGCTAATGGAGATTGTCCCGAATCTAGTTGAAGGTGGAAGGGCGGCGGTTCTCAAGCCCGGTTCTCTGAGAGAATCGAGCAAACCTTTCACCACAAAGGAGAACCGCCGTGAAGAAACGATATCACATTCTGGATTCCGCGAAGCAACAGCCAGTCAGCCCCAACGACCTCACCCGCCTGCTCAGCCAAAACTCCCAACTCATGCTGCCCTTGGTTGAACTGGTCGAGCAGTGCCGCGGAGCCGTCGACGAGGTTATCGACGTCACCGGCCGCGCCGCCATTCAAGCCGTGCTGGAACTGTCGGCGCAGCAAGTTACCGGTGGAAAACTTTCCCAGCCCGGCAAGAAGTGAGAACGGCGGAGCGAAACTAGACCATAGAGCGGCGATTCGAAGCCGCTTTTGGGCGGAGTAAAAGTAGACCGCCCGAGTGGTCCAGCGAACATTCCTGTGGTGTTTGTGGGACACGAGAGGGATGTATCGCGTGGAGCTATACGCTCAAGTACGGCGCAGTGTCTTTGTCGAAGGTCTGAGTGAACGCGAGGCCGCCAAACGGTTTGACTTGGCGCGAGGGACGGTGCGCAAGATGTTGCGCTACGCCACTCCACCAGGCTATCGGCGGCGCCAACCAGCGAGGAGACCGAAGCTGGATCCCTTCGCCGGAATCGTCGATCAGCTCCTCATCGACGATCAGGAACGCCTGAAGAAGCAACGCCACACTGCGAAACGCATCTTCGACCGCTTGCGCGACGAGTACGATTTCACCGGCGGCTATACGATCGTCAAGGATTACGTTCGCGACAAGAAGCTGGGCGGGCAAGAGATGTTCGTGCCGCTGGTGCATCCGCCGGGCGATGCCCAGGCCGACTTCGGCGAAGCACTGGTGGTCATTGACGGCGTACAGCGCAAGGCGCACTACTTGGTTGTCGATCTGCCGCACAGCGATGACGCTTTCGTAAAAGCTTTCCCCGCCGAGACGACGGAAGCCTTTTGCGAAGGGCACAACGCAGCGTTCCGGTACTTCGGCGGCGTGCCACGCAGCATCCTCTACGACAACACGACCTTGGCGGTGGCGAGGATCCTGGGCGACGGCAGGCGCAAGCGGACCAGGGTGTTCAGCGAGTTGCAGTCGCACTATTTATTCGCCGATCGTTTCGGGCGGCCGGGCAAGGGCAACGACAAAGGAAAGGTGGAAGGGCTGGTCGGTTATGCACGGCGGAATTTCATGGTGCCGATCCCGAGGTTTCCAAGCTGGGAAGCGTTCAACCAGAAGCTCGAAGCCCAGTGCCTCAACAATCGTGAGCGGCGCTTGCGGCGGCATACCGAAACGATTGATGAACGTTGCGAGCGTGACCGCCAAGCATTGCTGCCCTTGCCGCCCACGCCCTATGACGCCTGCGACAAACGCACCACGCGGGTTACATCGCTGTCATTGGTGCGCTATCGCACCAACGACTACTCGGTACCCACACGCTACGGACATCGCCAGGTGTTGCTGAAAGGCTACGTCGATGAAATCGTGATCTGTTGTGGCAGTGAAGAGATCGCGCGCCACCGGCGCAGTTACGAACGCGAAGAGTTGATCTTCGATCCGCTGCATTACCTGGCGCTGCTGGAACGCAAGACCAACGCGCTCGATCAAGCGGCCCCACTGGCGGGCTGGGAACTGCCCGAACAGTTCGCGTGCTTGAGACGTTTACTCGAAGCGCGGTTGGGCAAGCCGGGCAAGCGCGAGTACGTGCAGGTATTGCGATTGCTGGAGGACTTCCGATTCGAGCACGTTGCCGCGGCGGTGCGCCAAGCCTGCGAGTTGGGAGCGATCGGCTTGGATGCTGTCAGGCACTTGGTGCTGTGCCGCATCGAGCAACGGCCGCCGCGCTTGGACCTGACGAAGTATCCGCATCTGCCGGCAGCCCAAGTGGAGCAAACCTCCGCCGCGGACTATCTGGCGCTGCTGGCGCAAGGAGGGGGATGATGGCGAGATCGAAACTTCTGCTCGAAGCGCATTTGAAAGCGTTGCGGCTGCCCACCTTCCTGCGAGAGTACGACAAGCTGGCGCGGCAATGCGCCGCCGAGAGCCTGGACTCGAGGAGCTTCCTGCAACAACTCTGCGAACTGGAACTGCTCGACCGTGAACAGCGGGCCGCCGAGCGTCGCATCAAGGCCGCGAAGTTTCCCGTGACCAAGAGTCTGGACACTTTCGACTTCCTGTCCCTGCCGGCGTTGAACAAGAAGCTGGTGTTGGAACTGGCGCGCTGCGAGTTCATCGACCGCCGCGAAAACGTGCTGGCACTGGGTAATTCCGGCACGGGCAAGACGCACATCGGCTTGGCGTTGGGACTGGCGGCTTGTCAGCGCGGCTATCGAACACGCTTCACAACAGCGGCGGCACTGGTCAATGAGCTGCTCGAAGCCCGAGATGAACGGCGCTTGCTGCGGTGTCAAAAGCAGTTGGCCAAGCAGGATCTGCTGATCGTCGATGAACTGGGCTACGTGCCGTTGTCGAAGACCGGAGCGGAGTTATTGTTCGAAGTGTTTTCCCAGCGCTATGAACAGGGTTCGACGCTGGTCACCTCAAACCTGCCGTTCAACGAATGGACAGAGGTCTTTGGCTCCGAGCGGCTGACGGGCGCCTTGCTGGATCGGCTCACGCACCACGTTCATATTCTGGAGATGAACGGCGAAAGCTTCCGCCTCACCCAGAGCAAGAAGAAGCGGGCTCACTCTTCGGACTGACCCACCGGCCGCTCGCACGGTTTTCGTGAGACGGCTTCCACTACGCCTGGGCCGCCCTAAAGGGCGACCTCAGGCTCCGTTCCAGCCGTCCCACGAAAACCGCTAGCCCTTCACCAACTGGTCTACTTTTGCTCCGCCGAAGTGGTCCAATTTTACTCCGCCCTTGACAACAAACCCTCAACTACGATTGGGACACTCTCGAGCTAATGAGTTTGCTGTGGTGCAGGGTCGTCGCTTCCTTAAGCGCCTCAACTGGAGGCTGTCGAACGCTCGAAATGCCGGTCATTGTTCCACCTCTTCGCGTCTAAAGTGTCCTTTGTTTGAGATCTTCCAGCACAATTTACTCCAGCACAAGGGATCATCCCCCAATCTGTCAAGCTTGAGGGAGATCCCTCCTGGTTTTTGGCTGTATTGGCTAGTGTGCTTCGACCGTTCCCACTGCTCTCGCAGAGGCCGGTTGACGCTGGCTCTTCCGGTTTCGGAGCCAAGCGTAGCTCAGTCCCAGGATCGTGCCGTAGATGAGGTGACCGACCAAGCTGGGAAGCATTTGGGATGCTGCAGTGGCATTCCAGTTCACCCCTAAGCTCATACCCATGAACAGCGGCATTAGCGTTAGCGGTCCCAGAAACCACCAAGCTCCACCATAGAGCAGGCCATAGCCAAGGCCAGCGATTGCAGCGTGGACAAAGCGATGGAAAACGACCGCAAACGATACGCCGATCAGGGCGCTAATGACTAGGTGAACGAGGAACCCGGTGATTGCTGAGGGGTGCCCAACCATCTTGCCGATCATGGGCAGCATTCCCATCATGCCCATCATCGCTCCGAAGATTACACCACCGGCCAAACCGCCGTAAACACCGTGCTTGATTTCTGTTGAATTCATTTTGATGGGTATTCACTTGACTCAGGTATTTTGAAATGGCCCCTACATGTTGTGGTTGTCCGTAGCGCGTGTTGCGGTGCCTCCGACCAGCGACTTGTAGGGCGCCGGTTGGACGGCGACGGCCTGCTGAACCAGGCGGTAGAAGAGCTTGCCTCGGCTTCTGGACTTGCGGCGGTTGAAGCGGAAGGTGAATTCGTCGAGGTAGTAGTCGAGATGCTCGTGGCTGACGGCTCCTTGATGCGTACCCAGTATCCAACGCTTCAGTAACGACACCACGCGATGCACGCGGGGGAGCAGTTGAGAGGCTCGTGCCGGTTGCCCGTCCAGGTAGCTCACCTCGTGGCGATAGCCGTCGCTTTCGAGTGGCTCGTATCCCAGCCAGCCGTCCGTGTGGACCACGCTGCCGGGTTCGACCGACTCGCCGACGAAGGCCATCAAGCTGTCCCCAGAGGCGTTCGGAATCGTGCGCATCCGAACTCGTCCGATGCCGGCGCCATCTTCCTCGGCCGCTACTACAATCAGCGCTTTCGCGTCGGTTTGGCGGCCCCGCACGCCCTCCTCCAGGGCTCCTAAGTAAGTCTCGTCAACCTCAACGCGCCCGCTGAGGCGATCACGTCCGGGCCGCACCATAGCGCGCCGAAGCTTGTGCAACCAAGTCCAGGCCGTCTTGTAGCTGCCCAGGCCCAACACCCGCTGCAATCCCAATGCACTCGCCCCGTTCTTCTGGCTGGTGAGCCACCACATTGCTCGAAACCAACTCTGGAGCGGCTTGCGGGTGTCTTGAAAGATTGTGCCTGCTGTCGCCGAAGCTTGATGCCCGCAGCTTGCACACTGCAGCAGCACCGTGCGCACCGCCCAGGTTTTGTCATGCCCGCATCGCGGACAACGAAAACCCTCCGGCCAGCGGAGTTGACACAGATACTCCCGACAGGCCTGCTCGCTAGCGAAACGCGCCTCGAACTCGGCCAAATTCCGGGGATAATCTTCCATCGCCCAAGATCCTACATCTTGGGGTCACCTGAGTCAAGTAAATACCCATCTTCATTTTTTTTCTCCTTTGTTAGGTTTTGGTTCTAGGGCAACCTGCATCGCACTCAGCTCTTAGCGCGCTGTGAGCCCGTGCGTCGCTCGCCGATCAGTGCGCCGCCCGCCGCCCGTTTAGCCTCTAAGATCAGGACGCCTTCACAGGAGCCATGACCGCTTTGCGGCCTCGATAGTGAGTGCGGCAAGGCTGCGAATTCTTACATTCTTAATGGATAAGAAAATTGCCGGCAAATCACTGAAGCGGCCAGCTCCGGTAAGGAACAGGAGTCCCTGCCGACTCCTGCGGCTGTGTGTGGGTGCAACAAGGGCGCGAATTCTTACACTTGAAGCGCAATGGGATGGGACAAGCCTTATTGAATCCCGCAAAATAACATGACACCTTTTGGTGATTGGATACGTCTATCTATGTATGAGAAGTGGGCAAAGCGGACGGCGGGATTTCGAGGCGCTAGAGAAGCGCCGTTTCGAAGCGATGCGGTTGCTCGATGAAGGATGTAATCAGTCCCAAACGGCGCGGCGACTCAAGGTCGCGCGGCAAACAGTGAGTGAGTGGCGGCGGCGATATTGCGAGCAAGGTCCGGCCGGGTTGCGCCAGGCCGGGCGGGCGGGACGCAAACCGCGGTTAGACGCCGCCCAACTCGAGCGCCTGGAGTCGCAGTTGCTTCAAGGCCCCGAAGCGCACGGCTTCCCGACGCCGCTGTGGACCTGCCCGCGCATCGCTCGTCTGATCGCCGACCAGTTCGGCGTGCGCTACCACGCAGGCCACGTCTGGAAGATCCTGCGGGCGCTCGGCTGGAGCCCGCAACGTCGGGTCGGCAAGGCCCGCGAGCGCAACGAAGGGGCGATCCGCGGCTGGCAGCGCACGACCTGGCCCCGCATTAAAAAAAAGCCTGCCAACAAGGCCGCACGATCGTCTTCATCGACGAAAGCGGATTAACTCAGAAGCCGCATCGTTGCCGCACCTGGGCGCCGCGCGGCGAGACGCCGGTCCTGGAGTTCAACTTCAACTGGAAGAAGCTTTCGGTAGCGGCCGGGCTGAGCTTCCGCAACTTCTACTTCCGGCTGTACCCTGGCGCGATCGGGGCACTCGAGGTCATCGACTTCCTGAAGGCCTTGGCAGGCCACATCCAAGAGCCGCTACTGATCGTCTGGGACCGGCTGCCGGCGCACCGCAGCCGTCTGGTAGAGGAGTTCATCGAGCTCTCCGAGGGTCACATCGCAACGGAGTACCTGCCGCCCTATGCGCCGGAGCTGAACCCGGTGGAATACATCTGGGCTTACTGGAAACAGCACGAGCTGCCCAGCGTCTGCCCGAAGGACTATGGGGAACTCGACCAACGCGCTCGCCAAGCACTACGCCGCATGCGCCGCAAGCCGCGTTTGATTGCCGCTTTCTGGAAGCAGTCTTCTCTTTGTTTCGATTGACGGGGTATTATGCGGGACTCAGTAAGCGACCGAAGAACGGGGAGTGGTGTCCTCCTGGAGGGGAGCGCGTTCTAGGTGGAAACATCACATGCATGGAAATCCACCGTACTTGAGCTAGTGCCGCCAATACGGCTACATTAGGATCATGTCCACGTGTCGGGCTAGCAAGACCGCTAGATGTCTGTCGGCCCCAGGTTCACGGCACCTACTCAACGCGGGCCGGAAGAATATCATTGTTTGATCCCTCTGGGTTGCACAAGATTGGCTGGAGAAGACTGTTTTATGGCAGAGATTGAACCCACGGCGATGATCGAGGCACGGGGCCTCAGTAAGTTTTACGGCGATTTCGCCGCCATCCGGGATGTGTCTTTCTCGGTGCCGGGCGGCCAGGTTGCCGCTTTCCTTGGTCCCAACGGCGCCGGAAAATCGACAACGCTGAAGCTGCTCACGGGCTATCTGTCTCCAACGTCGGGCACCGCGCGGATCGCCGGGCTCAATATGGCGGAGAACCGTATCGAGGCCGCGGCGCGTATCGGCTACCTGCCGGAAAACGGGCCGCTCTACCCGGAGATGACTCCGCTTGAATTACTCACGTTCTTTGGCAGTGCGCGCGGGCTTTCTAACTCGCGGCTTCGCGGGAGAATCGACGCCGTCGTTGCTCAGTGCCACCTGGAAGGCGTAACCGAAAAGAGCATCTTCAAGCTCTCGAAAGGCTACCGGCAGCGAGTGGGCATGGCGCAAGTATTGCTCCACGAGCCCGATATCCTCATCATGGACGAGCCCACCAGCGGTCTCGACCCCAACCAGATCCATGACGTGCGTCTTCTCATCCGGGGTCTCGGCGCGACAAGAACCATTTTGATCTCCACGCATATCTTGCAAGAGGTCGAGGCGATCGCGGATCACGTGATTCTCATCAACGAAGGGCGCATTGTTTTCGATGGAACGGTCGCTGACATGGCGGCGGGACAGAGTTTGGAAGAGGCCTTCTACCGATGGACCGGTAAGGGAGCCCGAATCGAACCGGATGCCCCGCCCGATGCCAATTCGTCCGATTCGATCCCGCCCGATTCGGTCCCACTCAAGCCTCCTCCCCCTCCAGTGGATGCACCGCTTGCCGCGGAAGCGGATCGCGGGACCGGACCCGTTGTCCCAGACGAGGCCGGGCCGGACGCTTCGACCTCTACGAGCAGAGGAGACACCGAATGAACGACCGCTGGAGACTACCCAAGGCCATTGTCAAGCGCGAGCTTGTCAGCTATTTCAGCAGCCCGACCGGCTATGTATTTATCACGATTTTCGTTTTCTTGAGCGCGGTGGCGGCGTTTTGGCAGGAAGCATTTTTCGCGAACAACCTGGCGAATCTCGATTCCCTGAACCGGGTGATTTCCTATCTGCTGGTATTCCTGATTCCCGCGATTACGATGAGCATGTGGGCGGAAGACAAGCGTAACGGAACCGATGAACTGCTGCTTACTCTTCCGGCGACGGATCTGGAAATCGTGGCGGGCAAGTATCTGGCGGCGCTGGGCATCTACTCCGTCGCGCTGATGTTTTCCGTCAGTCATGTGGTGGTTCTCTGGTGGCTGGGCAGCCCGGACATGGGCCTAATGTTCTCTACCTACATGGGCTACTGGCTGATGGGCGCGGCGATGCTGGCGCTGGGGATGCTGGCCTCCCTGATGACTTCGAACCTGACGGTGGCCTTTATCCTCGGGGCGGTATTTTGCGCGGCTCCGGTTTTTATTCATCATGCCGGTGTGATTCTTACCGGCCGGCTGCAGCGGCTGGCGGAAGGTCTGTCGTTCACTCAGCAGTTTGAAGGATTTTCAACGGGCGTGATATCGCTTTCGGCGATTCTTTACTTTCTTTGCTTTGCTCTGACGATGTTATATCTCAATGTCGGGTTGCTCGGACGCCGTCACTGGCCTAGCGGCAAGGGCGCCGAGCCGCTAGGCTGGCACTATCTGGCCCGGGGTCTGGCCCTGATGGTCGCCGTGGCCGGCCTCACGATCTTGACGGCCCGTCTTGGAGGACGTCTCGACGCGACGGCGGAAGGTATCCACTCGCTGTCGGATCAGACGCGGCAGTTGATCGCTGGACTGGACCCGAACCGGCCAGTGTTCATCCAGGCGTTTTTGAGCCCGGATGTTCCGCGAAGCTATCTTCAGACACGGAACGACATCGTCAACATCCTGCGGGAGTTCGGCGCGCTAGGAAAGGGCCGCATCCACACGCGGGTTATCGAGACCGAAAAGTACACGCCCGAGGCGCGCGAGGCCCAAGAGCGATTTGGCATTCAGCCGCGGCCGGTCCCGCCAGCCGAACAGAGTCCGGGCAGCGCCGACGAGATATTTTTTGGCGTTGTCTTCAATGGGGGCGCGCAGGAGTTCGTCATCCCGTTCTTTGATACCGGCCTGCCGGTCGAGTACGAGCTGATGCGCTCGGTTGGCGCGGTTTCCGACTCGGAACAGAAGAAAATTGGCATGGTGACGGGCAAGGTCAAAATGTTTGGGGGCTTTGATTTCCAAACGAAGCAGAACCGGCAAGACTGGTCGATCGTGCTCGAACTGAGCAAACAATACTTCGTTCAAAAACTGACCGAGCGGAAGGAGTACCCGGACGATCTGGACGCGCTGATCGCGGTTCTGCCTCACACCTTCACCGAAACCGAGATGACCAGAGTCATCGATTTCGTCCGAAGCGGCAAGCCGGTGATGGTTCTCGTGGATCCGCTTCCGGCATTTGATATCGAAATGTCGCCCCAGATGGGGCAACGCAGCCCGTTCACGCCGAACGCGCCGCCTCCGCAGCCGCCCACTGACGTGACGCCCCTGATGGAGGCCCTCGGCGTTGTCTGGGACAAGGAACAGATTGTCTGGGACAAATACAACCCGCATCCGCGGCTTGGGAAGCTCCCGCCAGAGATTGTTTTCGTGGGCGCGAGCAACGAGGCGGCGAGTGAGGCTTTCAACCCCGAGGAAGCGGTCACTTCTGGTTTGCAAGAGGTCGTGCTGCTGCATTCCGGCGTGCTCAAGCCCGCCGAAGGGGCCGAAGACGCCTTTATCCCCTTGCTGAGAACCGGCGAGGCCTCGGGCAAACTTCCCTGGTCACGCCTGGTTCAGCGATCGATCATGGGCACTCAACTGAGCCCGAACGTTCCTCACGAACCTGACGCCGAGAGCCATGTGGTGGCGGCGCGGATCGAGGGTCAGTCCGGGGACAAGCCGGTGCGCGCGATCGTGATTGCCGATGTCGACATGATGGGCGAGCAGTTTTTCGAGCTTCGCCGCCGCGGCGTCGAAAATCTTAACTTCGATAACGTGACGTTCTTGCTCAACGCGATGGATCAACTGCTGGGCGATGCATCCTTTATTGATCTCCGCAAGAGACGGCCTCGCCACCGAACTCTCGAGGCGGTCGAGGCGCGCACGCGCGTCCACGAGGAGCGCAGGATTGCTGATGCCCGGCAGGCCGAGCAGCGGGCGGAAGAGAGTCTCAAAGCGGCGCAGGCCCGGCTGGATAAGGCGGTCGAGGCACTGCGAAACCGGGCCGATCTCGATTCTCAGACGAAGCAGATCATGATCGCCAACCAGCAGCGCGCCGAGAACCGCCGGCTCACGGTAACCCGCAAGAACATCGAGGACGAAAAACAGCGAGAGGTCGAACGCAGCCGGGCCGAGATGGAGTCTTCGATTCGCGGCATCCAGGACACGATTAAGTTACTGGCGGTGATCCTGCCGCCGATTCCCGCCTTTGCGCTCTTCGTGTTTGTCTCGGTGGGCCGGCTTCGGCGGGAAAAACTGGGAGTGTCTCCCGGCCGCCTGGTGAAAGAGGAGTAGTGAGGCAACCGGCGCGGGAGAACCGCCGCGGGGAAACATTCTCTCGGCTATCAGCGATCTGCGAGGTCTTGAGTCATGAATGAAATGAAACGAACGATCGTATTCTGTTTCGTTGCTTCCGTACTGGCGGTGGCGGCGATGGTCGTCGACCCGGGGAAGATGAACCCGGAGATATTCAGTGACCAGGGCGAGACCTTCTATCCCGAGTTTACTGATCCCCAAGCACCGAAAGTCATCGAAATCGTGGACTATGACGAGGAGACCGCGACGGCGCGGCCGCTCAAGGTCGAATTCTCCAACGGCAAGTGGCGCATTCCCTCACATTACGATTATCCCGCCGATGCCGCGGACCGGCTGGCGCGAACGGCCGCCGCACTGATCGAACTGCGCAAGGATGTCATCGTATCGGACCGCGCCGAGGAGCACGCCACCTTTGGCGTCATCGATCCCCTTGACCAGAATGTCACTTCGCTCTCCGGCCGCGGACAGCGCGTGACGCTTAAGGACGAGAACGATCAAACGCTGGCCGACTTCATTATTGGGAATTTCATGGAGAACAAATCCAGCATGCGTTACATGCGTCTGCCAGGACAAAAGCGCGTGTACAAGGTGGAATCGTCGGTGGGTGTATCGGCTAAGTTCGAGGACTGGATCGAAACCGACCTGCTGAAACTCTATGCCGGTGACATCCGAAAGATCACGGTCAACAGTTATTCGATCAACGAACGACGAGGCAGCATCAACCGTCAGGAAAGGTTCATTCTCCGCAAGACGGCCGGAAAATGGAGGCTGGCCGGAGCGGGCAGTCCCAACGAGGAAAAGATGAACGCGCTGACCAGCGCACTCGATTCTCTCAAGATCGCGGATGTCCAGCCAAAACCCGCGAATTTGAGCGCCGATCTCAAAACCCGGAAAGGCCTCCAGCTATCTCTGGAATCCGTGACCTCGCTTCGGCGGAAGGGCTTCTTCGTCACCCGGATGGGGCAGCTTTTGTCGAACGAAGGTGAACTCCTGGTCGAGACCGCCAGCGGCCTGGAGTATACCTTGCGCTTCGGCGAAATCGCCCCGGCCGGCGCCAGCGGCGGCCAGAGCGGTGCAGGCCAGGATGGCAGTGAGAACGAACGCAGGTATGTGTTTATCACCGTGAGCTACAGTGAGGCACGCGCCAAGCGGTACGGCGACGGCAAGGAGCCCGACGGCAAGGGCAAGAAGCTCGCCGAGGAGTTACGCGTTCGCTTCGCCGACTGGTACTACGTGATTTCGGGAGCGGACTTCAAGAACCTCAGGCCGAGCCGCCGCGATCTGCTTAAGGGTTAGCCGCGGCTCCTTACAGGAAGGGCCATGCCAGGGATGCTATCGCAGTCTTCGGGTGACAGGCGGGCGCTGGTCATGCTGTTGTTCGCCTTGGTTGTCTCGGCGGCGGCATGGATTGGCCTGGGGGCGTGGGCGGTGCGAGGAACGGCGCTCCCGGCGGGGGAGCGATCCCCGACGCGGGTCCATCCGGTAGAGGTTCATCCAGCACAGGTCTACCCGGCTCAGGTCTACCCGGCACAGGTTTACCCGGCACAGGTTTACCCGGCACAGGTTTACCGGGCGCAGGGCAAACCCGCCGACGCAATTGAACAAGGCAAGTTTCTCGTCGCGCGGCGAGCTCTGCGTGATCCTAACTTCGTCGAAACTGTTGTCTTGTTGATTGAGTTTAACGACGACGGCGCGCTAGGAGTCATTATCAATCGGCCGACCGGGGTGAGACTCTCCCGCTTGTTGCCGCAGGTCGAGGGGCTCGGCGAACATGAGGAAGTGGTGTATTTTGGCGGTCCGGTATCACGCCGCCGGATCCTCATGCTCTTCCGCGCCGAACGCGGCCCCAAAGGGACCCGCCTGGTCCTGCCGAACGTACACTTCGGCGCCAGTCCCGAGATTTTCGAGCAGGTGTTTGGCAAGCCCGGCGTGGAGGCTGAGTTTCGTGGTTACTCGGGTTACGCCGGCTGGGCGCCGGGACAGCTTGAGGCGGAGATCGAGCGCGGGGACTGGAACCTCGCGGCCGGCGACAGCAGGATGATCTTCGCCCCGGAGCCCTTGAAAGTCTGGCCGAAGCTCATAGATCAAACAACGATACGCTTTGCACGCCGGCAGGGCGTCCCCGACGGCGGGCGAGTTTCCAGAGACGGAGCCCGGCTTGTTGCTTTTCAAGAAAAGGAGAGTTCATGAGTGAACCGTCACAGCCTCCATCCCCTGCCTTGTTTTTCGAAACCGCCCAAGCCTTCCGGCGCACTGCGGCCCTGAGAGCGGCAGTGGATCTGGACCTGTTTTCCGCCATCGGAGGCGGTGTCAGCGCCCCGGAAGCCGCCTCGAAAATCGGCGCTCCGGAACGAAGTACTCGCATTCTGTGTGACTATCTCACGGTAATCGGATTCTTGACCAAACAGGCCGGCCGTTACGCGCTAACCGCCGACAGCGCCATGTTTCTTGACAAAGCATCTCCGGCCTGCGTGGGCGACTCGCTGAGGTTTCTGCTTTCGCCGATGATGGAAAGCGCTTTCGCCGACTTTGCCGAGACCGTTCGCCGGGGCAGGACGCCCCTCTGTGGCCAGGGTTCGGTGAGCAGCGAGAATCCGGCCTGGGTGGATTTTGCCCGCGGCATGGCTCCGCTCATGATGCTGGCCGCGCGCTTGATCTCGCAACGAATCGAGTTCGACCCGGACCAGCCGGCGAGAGTACTCGACATCGCCGCCGGACACGGCATGTTCGGGATCACGATCGCTCAGCGAAACCCCAATGTGGAGGTAACGGCGCTGGATTGGCCTCAGGTCCTAGAAGTCGCCCGCGAAAACGCCGAGACTTCCGGCGTGGCCGACCGCTATCGGACGATCGCCGGCGACGCCTTCGAGGTGAACTTCGGATCTGGCTACGATGTCGTGCTGCTGACAAACATCCTCCATCATTTCGACATTCCCGCCTGCACGAGTCTTCTTCGCAAGGTTGCGGCCGCGCTCAAGCCCGCGGGCCGAGCGGTGACTCTGGAGTTCGTGCCCAACGAGGATCGCGTCTCGCCGCCCGTGGCGGCGGAGTTTTCCCTGACGATGCTGGCGACTACGCCGAGCGGCGATGCCTACACGTTTTCTCAGTATGAGCAGATGTTTTCCGAAGCCGGGTTCGCGCGCAGCGAGTTGCACAGCCTGTCCCCTGATCCGCAACAGCTCGTAATCTCTTACATGTGACCGCTGCTTGGGGTAGCAGCCCGTTGCAGACCGAGAAGAACATGGGGATGAATGAATAAGATGACTTTCGCAGCCGCGAAGCAAGACAGCGGCCAGCGGCTCGACCGTTTCCTAGCCGGACAAATGCCCGAGACGAGCCGGGCCCGCATCCAGGACTGGATCGCATCCGGGAGAGTCTTGCTCGATGGAGCCGAGGTCAAGGCCTCGCTCAAGCTGCGCGGATGTGAGCGGATCGAAGTGCGTCCGGCGTCTCCGGCGCCCCTCCGGGCCCAGGCCGAGGATCTGCCTCTAGACATTCTCTATGAGGACGATGATCTGGCTGTGGTCAACAAAGCTGCCGGTGTAACCGTGCATGCAGGAGCGGGCCGCTCGGAGGGTACACTGGTCAACGCTTTGTTGCACCACTTCGATCAGCTCTCGCAAGCCGGAGGCGAATTGCGGCCCGGGATTGTGCATCGTCTCGACCGCTTTACCAGCGGCGCACTCGTCGTTGCCAAACACGACCGTGCCCATCAAGCGCTGGCCAAGCAATTTCAGTCCCGGACCATCAGGAAGATCTATTGGGCGCTGGTGCACGGTGATCCAACGCGGCGCCGCTCGAAGGGGCGGGTGATCGAAGCCGGCGGGCACCGCTGGGTTCGGCTCGAAATGGCCATCTCCCGCGATACGCGCAGTCGTGTGCGCATGGCGGCGCGGGGACCAGGACGAACGGCGCAAACCGATTTTCGTGTTCTCAAGCAGAACAGCGAGTATTCGCTGCTTGAAGTTCGCATCGCCACCGGGCGTACGCACCAGATCCGCGTGCATCTCTCGGCGATTGGACATCCGGTGGTCGGTGACCGGCTCTACGGCGCGGCAAAGGCTCCTAGCGGCTTGCCGCCTCTCGAACGTTTTTATCTCCACGCCCGCGAGATCGGATTCGAGCATCCCTCGACCGGCGAACCCCTCCAGATGACAGCCCCGCTCCCGGCTGAATTTACCGAGCTTCTCCGTGCCCTGGCGCTATAATAAGAAGCGCTTGGGAGAAGGTATTTGTACTGTTGTTCAGGAGTTGGGGTGAAGCAACTGGGCCTGCTGCTGCTCGCCGCCGGGCTGCTTGCGGCTCAGGATGGCAAGAACCTGACCAGCGACGCGACCAGCGTGCTCGATCTTGAGACGACGATCCGCGTCGAGGTTTCGCGAGTCCCTCTGCTGTTTACGGTTACGGACCAGAAGAACCGCTTCATTACGGATCTGGACCGCGAGGACTTCCGCGTTTTCGATAACGGCGCGGAGCACGAGATACGCGAGTTTGTCCGCGAGAGTGATCTGCCGCTGCGTATCGGCATCTTGATGGATACCAGCAACAGCATTCGCAACCGCTTCCGCTTCGAGCAGGAGGCCGCGACCGAGTTTATTCGAAGCGTGTTGCGCGAAGAGAAGGACAAGGCGTTTCTTGTCGGATTCGATAGTCGCGCGGAGTTGATGGTCGACTTCACGAATGATCCCGAGGAACTAGCCAATGGCGTGCGCCGGCTGCGGGCCGGCGGCGGCACCGCGCTCTACGACGCGATCTACTTCGCCTGCCGCGACAAGCTCCCCGAAGACTGGCCTCCAGAGCAGTTCCGCCGGGCGCTCGTGGTGATCGGCGACGGCGAAGACAATCAAAGCAGCGTCACCCGAGACATGGCGCTCGAAATGGCGCACAAAGCCGAGGCGGTGATTTACACCATCTCCACGAACCGCAGCGGGCGGCGCGCCGCGGGCGACAAGACTTTGCGGCGCTACGCCCGCGATACAGGCGGCCTGGCTTTTCACCCTTTTCAAGCCCGCGACCTCGAACAGTCCTTTGCGAACATAGCCAACGAATTGCGTCACCAATACTTTATTCTTTACTCGCCGAAGAATTTCCAGGCTGACGGCAGTTTCCACCGTGTAACAATCAAGACCCGCGTCAAGGGTACATCCGTACGTGTCCGGCGCGGCTACTATGCGCCCCTGCCCGACGAAATACGCTAGGAGCCTGTCCGAGTATTGGTCATTTTCTTCTTTGAGAAAAAACACAAGTGGGCGATAATGGTTTATGGGAAAAACTTACCGCCCCTACCTTCCCGAGCAAGAACTGCTGCTGCCTCCTAGTTTGCGCGATTGGCTGCCGGAAAGCCACCTCGTCTACTTCGTCAGCGACGTGGTCGATCAACTGGATTTGTCGGCGATCGAGAAGGTCTATGAAAAGGAGTGGCGCGGCCAGCCGCCTTACCATCCGCGGCTGATGGTGAAGCTGCTGCTCTACGGCTACTGCCTGGGGGTGCGTTCCTCGCGCAAGATCGCCGAGCGTCTGGTCGAGGACGTGCCTTTTCGGGTGTTGGCGGCCGGCAATCAGCCCGACTTCCGCACGATTTCCGACTTTCGCAAGATCCACCTGGAAGCGCTGCACCAGCTGTTCGAGCAGGTGTTGCGGCTGGCGCTGGAAGCCGGGGCGATGAAGCTGGGTCGGGTGGCGCTGGACGGCACGAAGATGAAAGCCAACGCCTCCAAGCACAAGGCCATGAGTTGGGGGCGGATGAAGCAAACCGAGCAGCAGATTGCCGCCGAGGTCCAACAGATGCTGACCGAAGCGGAGAGGGCCGATGCCGCCGAGGACGCCCGCTACGGGCCTGAGCAGACGGGCCAGGAGCTGCCCGAGGAGTTGCAGCGCCGCCAGACGCGGCTGGAAAAGATTCGGCAAGCCCAGAGAGCCCTAAAACAAAGGGCGCGCGACAAAGCGGCCGCCCAAGACCACTCAGCCGACGACGTCCGCAAAGCGAAGCCGCGCGACAAGGATCAGTACAACTTCAGCGATCCGGAATCGCGCATCATGAAAGGCGGCGACGGGTTCTTGCAGGCCTACAACGCGCAGGCGGCGGTGGAGGGGGTCTGTCAGTTGATCGTGGGGCAGACGGTGACGCAGGCGGCGAACGACAAACAACAACTGCAGCCGCTGCTCGAAGCGGTCGAGCAGCAGGCGGGGCAGCGGCCACAACAAGTGTTGGCCGACAGCGGCTATTGTTCGGAGCAGAATCTGCAATCTTTGGAATCGGCCGCCGCGCCGGAGAACAAGATTGAGGCTTACATCGCCACGAAGAAAGACAAGCACGGGGAGCGGCCACCGCCAGCGAAGCGCGGACCCTTGCGGCGGGGAGCAACGCGGCTGGAGCGGATGAAACGCAAATTGCAGACGCGGGCTGGAGCGAAGGTTTACGCCCAACGCAAGGGGATCGTCGAGCCGGTGTTTGGTCAGATCAAACAGGGGCGCGGGATGCGAGGGTTTCTCTTGCGCGGGTTGGAGAAGGTGCGCGGCGAATGGGCGTTGATTTGCCTGACGCACAACATATTGAAGATGCACACCCTCTGCCATGGATAGCAAGAAGGAAATGCGGTTCGAAGAGTTCGCGGAGGCTTCTGCGGGGCGCGAGAAACTGCTGCCAGGCGGTGTTTGTCCATCCCGCCCGACTTCGACCGCCCGAGCCCTGCCTTTGCCGAACGAGTAAATCTCCCGCCGGAAATTCAACCCAGCACCAAAACCGTGCCAAGCTGATACTCGGACGGACTCCTAGCAACCGCGACCTGCCAACCGTCGCGGAAAACGACAACAAAAAAGGTTGACTCAGTACTATTTCGCTTTTTATTCGCCTTTGGTACAATCTCAAGACAGGGTTGAGATGGCAGGGAAGACCCCCAACCCTAAAAAGGAGTAATCGTATGACGGATCAGCGCGAGCGCACCCGCAATCTTGAGCATGCGCTCAGTGAAATCGAGAAAGCCCACGGCAAGGGCTCGATCGTGCGTCTCGGGTCGCGAGACTCTATTGTTCCAGTGAGTGTGATTTCCACCGGCTCGTTGGCGGTGGACGCCGTTTTGGGTGTTGGAGGACTGCCCAGAGGCCGGGTCACCGAGATTTTTGGGCCCGAATCATCGGGCAAGACCACGCTGGCGCTCTCAGCGATCGGGCAAGGACAGAAGGTTGGCGGGATGGCGGCTTTTATCGATGCCGAGCACGCTATGGACCCCGCTTATGCGGCGAATCTTGGCGTCGACGTGGACAATCTGCTTGTCTCGCAGCCTGACAGCGGCGAACAGGCCTTGCAGATCGTTGAGGTGCTCGTCCGCTCCGGCGCGGTAGACATCATGGTGGTGGACTCGGTCGCGGCGCTGGTACCCAGAGCCGAGCTTGAGGGAGAGATGGGGGCCACGCACGTCGGTCTGCAAGCTCGGTTGATGTCGCAGGCGATGCGCAAACTCACCGGCATTGTTTCCAAGTCCAACTGCTGTCTGATCTTTATCAACCAGATCCGCGAGAAGATCGGCGTCATGTTCGGCAGCCCGGAAACCACGACCGGCGGGCGAGCGCTGAAGTTCTACTCCTCGATACGCCTCGACATTCGACGAATTGCCGCGATCAAGGATGGCGACAAAATTATCGGAAACCGAACTAGGGTCAAGGTCGTGAAGAACAAGGTTGCCCCGCCGTTCAAGCAGGCCGAATTCGACCTCATGTACGGCGAAGGCATCTCGTTCGAAGGGGATCTCGTCGATCTCGGCGTGGCCCACGATGTTGTCGCGAAGAGCGGGTCCTGGTACTCCTACGGCAGCGATCGAATTGGTCAGGGACGGGAGAATGCCAAACAGTTCCTCAAGGACAACCCGGAAGTTCGGGACAAGGTCGAGGTCGAACTTCGTCAAGCCCTTGAGTTGCCAGCGCAAGAACCGCCCGGCGAAGCGAATCCGCCGAAGGAACCATCCGCCGAGGCTTTATCCCCAGCGCCAAGGAATTCTGGTTTGCGTTCGGCCGCGCGGGCTTGAAGCTCCATTGGGCAGCATGTCGGCCGAGACGCAGGCGATGAGATTAGCGCCTGCGTCTCTTGCTGGGGGTGGGGCAGGTGAAATTACCGTCTTGCTGGGTTCCCCTTGGCGCCTGCCGGGAGAAGAGCCTTGCGATCACAAAAGAGCCCATATGGTGCGTTTCTGGGTCTCCTGTTCGCCCGCGTCCGCGACTGCCTCGCGCCTGACCGTCGAGCCCCAGCGCTATAATCGGGTGAAGAGTCCTTCCTCGCATCCATGCGACTTCCTCTTGTTCTGCTGCTGCTGAGTGTCCCGATATCCGGACTCGGCGATGACCAGCTTGACGCCCAGCTCAGGCGGTTCGTGGAAGTCTACAACCTGCTCGAACACAGAATCGCGGGCCCGTTCGACCCCGAGCAGGCGATCTACCAAGGTGCTCTGCCCGCGATGGTGCGGACACTCGACCCGCACAGTGCTTTCCTCGATCGTGATCAGTATGAGTCGCTCCGGGAAATGGAGCGCTCGACCGAGAAGGGGTTTGGCAGCGTTGTCTCTCTCTTGCCGGGGCGAGTCATCGTGCTGCAGACCTTGCCGGAAAGTCCTTCGGCGCGGGCGGGCCTTTCTCCGGGCGATGAAATCATCGTCATCAATCGCTATTCCCTCGCCCGCTTGAGCATCCAGCAACTGGTGTCCCTGCTGGCTGAATCGAAGCAAAGGAAGGCGCGGTTGATGGTGAGGCGGCCGGGAGTCGCCCGCCTGATCCCGATGGAACTGGTTCCAGCCGAGATGGCGGATCCCAGCGTGAGAGGAGCGTTTTTCTTTCACCCCGGGCTGGCCTATGTCAAGTTAGCGAATTTCGAGGGGACTACCGCGGAGGACCTCCAGCAAACGATCGAGCAACTCGGAGGGCAGGCGTTGAACGGGCTCGTGCTGGATCTGCGGCATAACCCCGGCGGAATGGTGGATGCGGCGCTCAAAACGGCGGCCTTCTTCCTCAAACCCGGCCAGCAGATCCTCTGGGTTCGGGGTCGCGAGGGCGAACCAGCCGAAGTCGCCGTGCCGGAGGGATATACCTCGTATGACTTCCCAGTTTGCGTCCTCGTCGACAATCAAACGGCCAGCGCGGCCGAGATCCTGGCAGGCGCCCTGCAGGATCATGATCGCGCCACGATTCTTGGCGACGCCAGCTTCGGGAAGGGATTGGTTCAGAGCGTATTCAATCTTTCGGAAGGGGCGGCTCTCGCCCTAACCACGGCTCGTTATCTTACCCCGAGCGGCAGGTCGCTACAGCGGCCGCTCGAAAACTGTGACCTCTACGCATTGGCGACGTGCAGGGACTCCAATGGTCCAGACCGAATCTTTCACACCGATCAGGGTCGTACCGTCGTTGAGGGCGGGGGCATTGTCCCTGACAAAATGGTTCGCGCCCGGCCGTATTCTCGTTTTGAAGCGGCCATGGAAGCATCGAACTCCTACTTCGAATTCGCGCGTCAATATCTTCAAGACCATGGGAGCGTGCAGAAGGATTTCGAAGTCTCGCCCCGGCTGCTGGACGAGTTTCAGCTCTTTCTTTCCCAGCGGCGGATCCACCCGAGTCTCGCCGAATGGTCGTCCACGGTGACTTTCATTCGCAGCAGGATCAAGCAAGAAGTTTTCAATCTGGCTTTGGGCGTCGAAAAAGGAGATGAAATCGAGATCCGGCGCGATCCCGTCGTCCAAGCCGCGCTCGTCGTGCTGGAACAGAAATAGAAGCAGCCGGCGAAGACTCTCAGCCCGTGTCACGACTCACTTTTTCTAGCGCTGCTCTGTTGGCCGTGTTGTTCACTGCTTGTGGCGGAGAGCAAGCTCCCAATCCCCAACCACGCCCTGCTAACTCGGATGTCGTGTTTACCGATGTCAGCTCCAGCGCCGGGATTCGCTTTACTCATCACAATGGCCGCTCGGGCAAGAAGTTCCTCCCGGAAACCCTCGGTTCAGGATGCGCCTTTCTCGACTACAACGGCGATGAGTGGCCCGACATTTTTCTCGTGAACGGCAAAGCCTGGGAGCCGGACAGCGGCCAGAAGACGACCGCCGCCCTCTACCGCAACAATCGGGACGGAACCTTTACTGACGTGACCGCCCAAAGTGGCCTTGATGTCGAGATGTACGGGTTGGGTGTCACCGCCGGCGACTACGACAACGACGGAGACGAGGATATCTACATCACAGCCTATGGCGCCGACCGCCTCTTTCAAAACCAGGGAGAGGGACGCTTTGAGGATGTTACCGGACAAGCAGGGATCCGCAACAACGATTTCGGCACCAGCGCGGCCTGGCTCGACTACGATCGTGACGGCCTGCTTGACCTTTTCGTCGCCAACTACGTCCGATGGTCCCGCGACGAGGATCTGTGGTGCTCGCTTGATGGAGAAACGAAATCCTATTGCACGCCGGAATCTTACCGCGGCGTATCCTCGCGCCTGTTCCGCAACACTGGTGACGGACACTTCGAAGAGGTCACCCGCGCGGCGAACTTGCACGACGAAACCAGCAAGGTGCTCGGCGTGGCCATGCTGGACTTCGACCAGGACGGCTGGATAGACCTCTTTCTCGCCAACGACACCGAACCCAACAAGCTTTACCGCAACAATCAAGACGGAACGTTCACCGACCACGGTTTGGCCGCCGGCGTCGCGTTCGGCGAGGACGGCCGGGCACGGGGCGCCATGGGCGTTGACGTCGCCGACTACGACCGCTCCGGCCGCCCGCATTTGATCGTCGGCAATTTTTCGAACGAGATGCTCAATCTCTACCACAATGAAGGCGGCGGACTCTTCGTCGACGAAGCGCCGGCCAGCACGGTCGGTCCGGAGAGTCTGCTCTCTCTCACTTTCGGGATGTTCTTTTTCGACTATGATCTCGACGGCCTGCTTGATATCTTTGCGGCCAACGGTCATCTGGATGAAGACATCGAGCGAGTGCAACCCAAAGTACATTTCGCCCAATCGCCGCTGCTGTTTCACAACACGGGTAACGGCCGGTTCGAAGTGGCCATTGACAAAGTCGGCGCGGACCTCGCCAAGCCCAAGGTCGCCCGCGGCGCCGCCTACGCCGACTACGACCGTGACGGGGATCTCGACATTCTAGTCACGACCAACAACGGACCTGCATACTTGTACCGAAACGATGGCGGCAATGTGGGCTCGTACCTGAGAGTGAAGCTCGCCGGGGAGCAGTCCAACCGTGACGGGATCGGCGCCATCGTCAGAGTTCGAAGCCGGTCTGGGGAACAATGGCGCATGGTGCGCAGCGGGTCCAGTTATTGCTCGCAAAGCGAACTCCCTCTGACCTTCGGCCTAGCCAGCGACGCGGTTGTCGACAGCGTTCAGGTGGAATGGCCCAGCGGCCAGCGGCGAACTTACACCAAGGTGGAGCCCAACCGGCAGTACGTCATTCACGAGCGAGACGGCCTGCGGGCATCGAAATAGAGTCTTGTCGGCGCATGCGGGCGGAGAACACTGGAATACGCCGTTCTCCGCCCCACGACTCTACGCCCTAAAAGAAGTAGTTCCTGCGCTCACCGTCATAAGACCCGGTCCGCAAACAGCACTTCTTGAAATTTGCGCCCGGAACGGCAAGGGCAAAGATCGTTTCTTCCGAGTTTTTCGAGGAGTTCTTTGTCTCCGTGGACAACGCGGAGCCCGCGTTTGACCTGTGTTTCGGAAGGGTATCCTTGGCGGCGCTTGCTAGAGCGCGTGAAAGGACTGGTTAGTTCGAATGTGGTCTTTCATGGCACACCTCCAGTCACGACCCCACGATAGCACAGTCAAGTTTGAACCAGGATTTCCGTTTTGACTGTTTCAATGTACACGTGGTGGAAAGAGGAATCCTCCTGGGGCACAATGCTGTAGCGGCCTTGGAGCCGGCTATGTCATCTCAACGCGCCACGGGAGGACTCCCATGAAAGAACTCTACTATATCGGACTTGATGTTCATAAGGCTGGAGCTCGCCGAGCCCAGACGATTTGGATCGATCGGGCGGGTGGTGAGTTATTGCGGGTTGTGTTCGGCGCAACGCGAGTTGGCCGGCAAGACGCCTTGCGCATGGCCCGCGGGGCTGCCGCGAGGGTCCTCCCTCAGATTAGCCCGCCTATGGGTGATGGGATTGAGCTGAGTGACACGAATTCGAGATTCGTGCTACCTTGAGTCGGGTCCGCTGCGTTCCTATTTCACGCCATGCACATCCCTGATGGTTTCTTGTCGGCTCCGGTTTGGGTGAGCCTTGACGCAATCGCTATACCCAGCGTTGGTTACTTGGTGCGGCGCACCGAGGCGACGTTTGAGACTTCGCGCATCCCTCTGCTGGGGGTGCTGGGCTCGTTTGTGTTCGCGGCCCAAATGGTCAATTTCCCGGTTTTGGGCGGCACTTCGGGCCATCTCATTGGCGGCGCGCTGCTGGCGCTGACGCTGGGGCCCTGCGCGGCGACGGTGGTAATGACCGCGATTCTGGCGGTGCAGGCACTCGTATTCCAGGACGGCGGTCTGCTGGTGCTGGGCGCCAACGTCTTCAACATGGCTATTGCCGGCGTGTGGGCCGGTTATCTGCCGATGAAATGGTTCGGACACAGAGGAGGCCGCTGGCGAAGCATTGCGGCCTTCACCGGCGGCTGGCTCTCGCTCATGGTGGCCGCGACATTGGCGGCCGCGGAGATGAGTATTTCGGGCGTGGCGCCAGCCGGTCCGCTGTTTACGATGATGCTCGGCATTCACGCGGTGACCGGCGTCGCCGAGGGACTGATCACGGCCGCTTCTCTGACGGCGATCGAACGGCTCGATCCCGCCCTCGCCGCCGGGGAGCCAGCCTCATGAAGAAGATTGCGCTGCTCTTCCTCGGCATAGCGGCCATTCTTGTCCTCTTCGGCGGCATGATGGGTTCGTCGCTGCCCGACGGGCTAGAATCGGTGGCGGAATCGCTAGAATTCGCGGACTTCGCCGACGTGCGCCAGTGGAGACAGTTCGTTGACTACGAATGGAGCGCCCTCGATCCGCGGTGGCAGGTGGCGGTGGGAGTTCTGGGCGTCGCGTTGCTCTATATGTTCGGCATTCTGTTCGGGCGCCGGATTCGGCGGCGGAGAAACCGCTAGGTGCATTATCTTGCGCTGGAGACCTGGAGCCTGGCTCAGAGCCCCATCCACCGAATCGATCCGAGGGCGAAAATCGTCGCAGTTCTTGCGGTACTTCTGGCTGTCGCGTCCGCGGGTTCGGGGCAGCCGGCTTTCTCCTACGCCGGATACTTTTCCCTTGTGACGGTGGCCGCCCTGTGGAGCCGGCTTCCGCTTCTGGCGCTGTTGCTGCGGACGTTCATCGTATTGCCGTTCATTGTCGGAGTCGTGATTCTCAATCTGATGGGAGGAGATCTCGGCCGTGCGCTGGAAGTGGTGGTGCGCGCCGTCCTTTCTTCCTATGTGGTGCTGCTGATGCTTGCAACAACACCCTTTCCGAGACTGCTGCTCGGGCTGGAGTCGCTCGGACTTCCCAGTTTCTTCTTGATGATTTTGCACTTCGTCCACCGCTATCTTTTCTTGCTGATCGATCAGGCCCGAAACCTGCTGGATGCGCGTAACTGCCGCGCGCCGACAGGCGAACGCACGTCCTTGTTTCAAGCCGCGGCTGGTATGATCGCGCTCTTGTTCGCTCGAAGTTACGGCCGTGCCGGCCGTATCCACAGCGCGATGCTGGCGCGAGGTTTTTCTGGAAGGTTCTTGGCTCTGCACAGACCGCGAATGCGCGTCTGGGACTGGCTCTTTCTTGCACTCGCGCTTGCATGTTTGTCATTTATCCGTGTCGCCGGGAGCCTCTGGGCTTGCTGAGAGTCGATCTGATCCCTCGGTGTGAGTGTTCGCGGCGCCGCATGATGGAGTTCTGAGATGGAACGGGTCATTGAAGCCAAGAATCTTGGCTACTGCTATCCGGATGGCACGATCGCTCTTGCCGCAGTCGATTTTTCGCTGTATGCGGGTGAGACGGTAGCGGTTTTCGGCGCCAACGGTTCGGGCAAGACGACGTTCTTGCACCGGCTGGTAGGGCTTCTCGACGGCGAAGGCGAGGTGATCGTTTGCGGAGAGCGCCTTGAGAAGACTACGCTGGCCTCGGTTCGCCGGAAGGTTGGGATCTTGTTCCAGGACTCGGATGACCAGTTATTCATGCCGACCGTGGAAGAGGATGTCGCCTTCGGACCCCTCAATATGGGCCTCGACGGCCGCGAAGTGAGAAGCCGCGTGCGGCGAGCGCTGGAACGCGTGGGGATGGAGCAACTCGCGGCCAGGCAGCCATATCACCTGAGCGCGGGAGAGAAACGGAGGGTTGCCCTGGCCGGTATTCTGGCGATGAATCCGGGTATAATCTTGCTCGACGAGCCCTCCACGTTTCTCGATCCGCCGGCCCGCGCTCAACTTGTGGCTATTCTCCGCGACCTGCCGCAAGCGAAACTCTTGGTCACCCATGATGCCAGCCTCGCGCGTGAACTGGCGCATCGAGCTGTGTTCTTCGAGAAAGGTTCGATCATCAGCAATGGCGAAGTGGACGAGATCTTGACGGCCCATGGCTGGGATATGAGCCGGAAGACGGCCGCGCTGACCCAGCAGGGCTGAAGCCGCACGCGCGAAGGGGGCAACATCGCCCTGGAGCCCGGACGCGGCCCGGTGAGGGTTGCCCTGTTTTCCGGTCAAGATTCTCCGCTCAGGGAAAGTCCAGCCCGTCGAGTATACTGAGGGATTCATCCATGCCAAAACGCCCGAAGATTCGATCCACGACCGTCCTATGCGTGCGCCGCAACGGCAAGGTCGTCATGGCCGCTGACGGACAGGTCACCATGGGCGGTGAAGTCATCAAGCACACCGCCCGCAAGATTCGCCGCCTCTACGACGACAAGATCCTGGCGGGTTTCGCTGGCTCCACGGCCGACGCGCTCTCGCTCTTCTCTCGTTTCGAGGACAAGCTGCAGCAGTACGGAGGAAACCTCAGCCGCGCCGCGGTCGAACTTGCCAAGGACTGGCGAACCGACAAGTCGCTGCGGCACCTCGAAGCTTTGCTGCTGGTCGCCGACAACAAAACCTCCCTGCTCGTCAGCGGCAGTGGCGATGTCATCGAACCCGACGAGGACCTGGCTAGCGTTGGTTCCGGAGGCCCGTTCGCCGTCGCGGCCGCCCGCGCTCTGGTCAGCAACACCAAGCTCAACGGCCGGCAAATCGCCGCCGAGTCCATGCGTATTGCCGCGAGCATGTGCATTTACACTAACGACAACATCCTCTTCGAAGAATTGGAGTAAGTCCTCGATGGTTATTTACTTGCCAGGCCAGTCCACGAAGAACGCCGTCGCGCTCGACGAGCTGACCCCGCGGGAGATTGTCAAGGAGCTCGACAAGCACGTCATCGGGCAAGCGGGGGCCAAGCGCGCCGTCGCCATCGCACTCCGCAATCGCATTCGCCGCCAAAAACTTGAGCCCGAGATGGCTGAAGAAGTGATGCCCAAGAACATCTTGATGATGGGCC
This sequence comes from Bryobacterales bacterium, assembly GCA_965238045.1. GTDB lineage: Bacteria > Acidobacteriota > Terriglobia > Bryobacterales > UBA6623 > CBDEGU01. Next base: position 1,645,233 of record CBDEGU010000012.1, read on the forward strand.
CCACCGGTGTCGGCAAGACCGAGATCGCCCGCCGCCTGGCTCGCCTCGCCAACTCTCCATTTCTGAAGGTCGAAGCGACGAAGTTCACCGAGGTAGGCTATGTCGGCCGCGACGTGGATTCGATGATTCGCGACCTTGTGGAAGTCGCCATCGACATGGTCCGCGAAGAGAAGCTGGACCAAGTGACCGACCGCGCGGAAATCAACGCTGAAGAGCGAATGCTCGACCTCTTGATGCCCCCCCAAGAGGAGGGCGAAGAGAGCGACGGCAGCGTCGACAAGACCCGAGAGAAGCTCCGATCCGCTCTCCGCGACGGTAAACTCGATGACCGCATGGTCGAGATCGAGGTGCGCGAACGCGGCACACCTGTAGAAATCGTCACCAACACCGGCGTCGAGGAGATGGACATCAATCTGCGCGACATGTTGCCCGGTCTGTTTGGGGCTAAGAGCTGCCGCCGGAAAATGCGGGTGGCCGAGGGATTGGATTATCTCATCTCGGAAGAAGAGCAGCGTCTGATCGACATGGACCAAGTCAGCCGCCAGGCCGTGGACCGTGTCGAGCAGTCTGGTATCATTTTCCTCGACGAAATGGACAAGATCGCCGGCCGCGAAGGAGGACGCGGTCCCGATGTAAGCCGCGAGGGCGTACAGCGCGACATCCTTCCAATTGTTGAGGGGACCACGGTCAATACGCGTTACGGGATGGTGCGAACCGACCACATTCTCTTCGTCGCCACCGGCGCCTTCCACGTCTCGAAACCCAGCGATCTCATTCCTGAATTGCAAGGCCGCTTCCCCATCCGTGTCGAGATGAAACCCCTGACGACCGAAGATTTTTACCGGATCCTCACCGAGCCCAAGAACGCTCTCATTAAGCAGTACACCGCGCTGATGGGTACCGAGGGTGTCAAGCTGACGTTCACTGACGACGCGGTGGCCGAAATTGCCGCCCTTGCCACGCAAGTCAACGAAGACACAGAGAATATCGGCGCCCGCCGCTTGCACACGATCATGGAAAAGGTGGTTGAGGAACTTTCGTTCGAAGGGCCGGATCTGAAAAAGAAAACAATCAGGATCGACGCCAAGTTCGTCAACAAACAGCTGATCGACATCGTCAAGGATCAGGACTTGAGCCGCTATATTCTTTAGACCGCTATATTCTGTAGAGCTTCCGCGGCACAAAACACCCAGCCGTGTTTCGTAAAAAAGCAGGTTTCGTATCGGTTCAACGCCGATGGATGTTCGTCGTTGGGCTGGTGCTCGCTCAAGCCTGCGGCTCCATCGGCGAACCTCTGCCGCCTCTGCTCAATATCCCTGAACGCACCCAAGACCTGGCCGCGAAGCAGATTCGCCGCGAGATCGTTGTCGAGTGGACCGCGCCGCGCCTGACCACCGAAGGGCTGCCGGTGAAGAATCTGGCCTTCTCTTCCATTCACTTCATGGAACTCGCCGAACCGTTCGATCTTCCGGCTCTTTCCGGTTTCGAACAACGAAGCAAGATTCTCAAGTCACTCGAAGAGCCTGATCCGAAACAGCCGCGGGAGGGCCGGCTCACTCTCAAGGTGGATGCCGCCGATTGGTTTGGCAAGACCCTTGTGCTGGGCCTGCGATCGGAGAGCAGCCGCGGACGCTCGGCCGGGTTCTCGAACCTTGTCAAGATCCAGATCGTCCCTCCGCCCCCGGCGCCCCCAGCGCCTACGCTCACCGTCGAGGCCGATGCGATTGTTGTATCCTGGCGGGCCGCCGCATCCGCCGGCCGCTATCGCCTGTTCCGAAGTTCCGAGCCATCCGAAAAACTCCGCCGGCTCGGCGAGACCGGCAAGACGGAGCTTCGAGACAGCGACTTCGCCTGGGATCGCAACTACACCTATCGCGTTCAGAGCATCGGCGTTACCGCGACTGGCGAAGTCGAGGGAGGGATTTCCGATCCAGCCTCGATCGTCACCACGGATCGCTTCCCGCCGGCGAGGCCTCGGGACGTGCGTCCGGTGGCGACGCGCACTTCTGTCGAGCTAACCTGGCGGCCCAACACAGAAGCGGACTTGGCCGGATACCAGGTGCGACGTGCCGAGAGCGCCGCTGGTCCGGTCACCGGTTCCGCCGCGAGAGTCGAGATCAGCGGCGAGAGGCTGCTCACCAGCCCGAGATTCAGCGACGAGAAAGCAGAACCAGGCCAAACCTACTCCTACACCGTCGTTGCCATCGACAAGAAAGGAAACCAGAGCGAACCATCTGACCCGGTCTCGGCGTCGATACCCTAGCCGGAGCTAGGGAGCCCATCATCTCAGAAGAGTTTCTGTCCGAGCATGTTCTCGCCGGGCTCGAGACCAAATTCGCTGAGAATGGTCACCGGCACGTCGGTCAGTTTCGGTTTGTCCGCGATGATCTTGCGGTTGCTGAGCAAGACGCCGGGAACGAATTGCGGGGCGACGCAGTGGTCGCCGATCCAGGCCTCGTCATTATCGATGACGGTCTGTTCGGGGACGGCGCCCAGCGGCGTCTTCCACGAGGCTCGATAGCGGGGCCGATAACCCACCAGCAGATCGGGCGCGTACCGAAGTTCGAAGCCCTGGTAGATTTCCTCGGCGAGATACAGCTCCTCAATGACACGCTCTCCAGTGCCGGGATCTACAAACTCGGTCAAGGCTTTGTTGATCTTCGCGATGACATCGCGGGCCTCTTCGCCCTCCGAGACGATGCCGCCACGCTCCCGGCCCAGGCGGTTGAGATAGATGCTGTTCAGGCCCATGGCGTAGGCCTGGGTCCGCGACCAGTCGACGTGCGGAAATAGCTCCTCTTCGCTCGTATTCGACGGATCGTCGAGCGCCAGCAGCCCGGCGTAGAGCAGCACCGTGTTGAGGTGGACGGCGCGGTCAAAGCTGGTGAAACCGTGATCGGACATCACAATGAGCGTCGTGTCGTCGCCAGCCTTTTCCATCGCCTCGCCCACCATCTGATCGGTGGCGCGATAGATGGCAAGCAACTCGGCGTCGTACTTGCCCCACAGCATGTGGGCGTTCTGATCGATGCTCGATACGTAGAAAAAGAGTAGACCACCCTCGTACCGCTCCAACTCGTAGCGGAGCATGCGCCGGCTCTCTTCCAGCACCAGCCAACTTTGAGCGAGAAATTCATCGAGATTGAGCACGCCCTGACGAAAGGCCGATGTGTCTTCGGCCATGCCCTGCGTATAGAACGGCCCCAAGGCCTCGGCGAGTTCTTCGCTGTAAGCGGCCGGCGTCGAGATGGGCAATTCGGAAGCCGAGGGGTCGAGGTTGATCGGCGTAACGTAGAGTTTGAATCGCGGCCGAACCTGCTTGAGATAGACGCGAAAGATGCCGCTGGCGGCCATCAGGTCGCCCAGCAGCGGGAAGTCCGCGCGCAGCCACTCCGACCACTCCCCTTCCTTGAGGACGAACTGCTCCTCACCCAGCGTGAATCGCGCCACGGGCTGCTCGGGATCACGATCGACAATCAGAGCGGCGGTTGCGACCGGCTGCCCCTTCTTGAAGGTGTTCGCTGGCCCCTCGATCGCAATTTCAACGTGGTGCCGGAAGGGCGGCAATCGCGTGATCTTGCCTCCCGAGACGCCGCGAGTTTTCTCGTCCGGATCGTCGGTGAAGAAGGCGAAGGTGCCGTAGGTCCCGTGCATGTCGGGCGTTCCCATGCCGGAAAGCTGGCGAGCTTCGCTCTCGATCGGCGGGAAATTGGTGGGCATGCGAACGATCGTCGTCGGAATGCCCTGTTCGGCGAGCCGCGGCCAGAAAGCCTCCCCTTGCCGACCCATGCGAACTTCAGGCGAGGACAGCGGCAGCACATAATCACCGATCTCTACCGTCTGCCCGGCCCCGATGGTCTCGGCCATTGACGAGAAGGGCATTCTGGTGACGGTGTCGCGGTGAATAAAGTCGAAGATCCCGTGTCCTCCCGGGTCCAGCCCGGTAATCACACTCGACCAGGCGACGGGACTTTGCGGAGGAATCGTTGTCGCGAGCGGCTTGAAGCCGCCCTGGCGGCGCAGCCGGTCGAGGTTGGGCAATCCATCCCAATGGCGCTCAAGGAATTTCGGGTCCATGCCGTCGATGCCGAGAATGATCATGCCGCGGCCGGAATCATCACGCGCCGCGCCGCCACAGCCGCCGAGGCAGGAGAGCAGCGCGGCAATCGCGGCCGCGGCGATGCGGGATGTCCAGTGACCCTGGCACCGGCTCTTCACGCGACGGCATCCTTCGGCTGGGCGGATTTCGGCTGCACATCCTTTGCTGGGGCGGGTTTCGGCGGCGCAAAGAGGTCTTTCCCGTCCATGTAAGTGGGCGGGGTCAGTCCAAATAGGGAAAGCGCCGTAGGGGCCAAGTCTTCGATGCCGGGATCGGCTTCGGCGAAGGGCCGGTTGCAGAAAATCACGCCCGGCACGAGGCTGGGGTCCAGACAGTGATCCCCGCTCCAGGCCTTGGTGTTGTCTTGGATCATCTCGCCGCCGGTCTTGCCCAGCGCGGCATCCCAAGAGTTGCGATACCCGGAGTTGTATCCGATGACGATGTCGGGCGCCATGTCGAGATACGGCCCCTTGTAAATCGTTTCCTTCGGGTAGGCCTTCTGAATCGCGATGCAGTCCCGCTCGCCGTCACGCAGGCCGCTGAGTTTCTCGCTGAGTTCTTTCTTAAGCGCGGAGGCGTCCGCGCCCCGGGCGACGATGCCCCGCGCTTCACGGCCCTTGATGTTGAGGTAAATTCCGGTGAGCCCGAAGGTGTAGGCGCGGGTACGGCTCCAATCCACATCCTTCAAATAGGGGCCGCCCTCGCGCTGATCGTTCTTGAGAAACAGATAGCCGTTATCGAGCAGCCAGGTATTGAGGTTGACTCCTCGCTGGAAGGACTTGAAGCCGTGGTCGGAGAGCACGAAAAACATCGTGTCGTCATCGACGTAGTTCAGCGTCTTTCCAACGATCTTGTCCATACGCTCGTAGAGATCTTCGATGACCTTCTCATAATCGCCGCCCGCGGGATTGTGGCGATGCGCGGGATGGCCGGGCTCGAGATAGCGATAGAACATGTGCTGGACGCGGTCGCTGGTATCGAACACGCAGGCGACGACGCCCTGGCGGGTCCTCTCGAGCGCGTTGAGGTACATCGCCTCGCGCTCTTCACAGATCATGTATGCCTGATCGAGAAAGGCCTTCTCGTCGATCACCCGCTCGTTGAGCGCCCAGGTGTCCTCGGCGAGCCCCAGGGTCGCGAACGTGCCCAGCAGCTTCGCCAGATAGGTCGCGTAGTAGGCCGGATGCGAAATCGGCAGCGCGGGCTTTTCCGGGTCAATATTGATGGGCGTCAGATAGAGCGAAACCTCGGGGCTGGTCTCGGTGAGCATGAAGCGCGCCACGCCGCCGACCTTGATGCCGAGCCCGCCGCGAAAACAAAGCGGAATCCACGGCGTATACTCGCCCGCCGCCAGTTTGTAAGACGATCCGTCCAGCTTCAGGGTTGCCTGCTTGTCCCCGGTCAGGGTCAGATCGAAAGGCAAACGCATCGGCTCGTTGTTGTCCCGCACCGGGCTCGGAGGGCCCTCGATCGCGCCCCGCAAGTGGTCTGCGTCGCGCGTGAGCGCGGACCGCGTGCCGCCTTCGAATTCGACGGCCCGAAGATTGGTCGTGAATTGCTGAAAGCTCCCCTGGGTTCCCAGCAGGTCGGGAGTACACATGGCGGACAATAGCTTGCCGTTAAACTTCTCTGGCGGGAAGGTAATCGGCACGCGCAGAACCGAGGAGCCAATCTGGTGCTCGCCCAGGATGCTCCAAAACGTCCGGCTCTTGCGTCCCATCTCGACGCTCGCCCGGTTCAGCGGCAGCTTCCATCCGGCCAGCTTCAGCCACCGGGACGGCGCCCGGACGCGTGAGGATGACAGCTCGGGCACGTAGGTGCGAATACTGCGGTTCAGGAAATCGTACAAGCTGTGCTTGGCCGGATTGACGCCGGTGGCGAACGTCGACCAGGCAACCGGAGAAAGCGGCGGGTAGGTGGTTCGCAAGCGGCGGTAGGCGCCCTGCTGGCGAAGCCGCGCCAAATTCGGCAGCTTGCCCTCGCTCATGTAGCGCTCGGCCAGTTCGGGGTCGTAGCCATCGAGCCCGAGGAAGATTAGCTTGCGCACGCTGGCGTTCTTGAGCCCCTTCTTGCGAGTGAGCGAACGCCACAGCACGCGAAAGGGCCAGATGAGGATCGAGGCCGCTCCGAGCAGGAAGGCCATCAGAAGGCTCAGAAAAGAACCCAGAAAGGCAAAGCCCGCGCCGGGCCCGATATAGGCGAGATGGAGCGGGGGACAGGGTGGAGCGGGCAGCGCCCAAGGATCGAACATCTTGGCCGCAATGAGCGCCAACAAACCATACACGCCCCAGAGGAGCGTCGCGCGCCCTTCGGAAGTCTTGCTAGCTCGTCGCCTGCGCCGGGAGCCCAGCCCCCAACATCGGCTCATCGAAGCTTGCCCTCGACAAAGGGCACTTCAAAGACCTTGTTGTGCTGAATCGGGCCGTGGCCGAAAAAGCCGTCCTCTCCGAACAACTCGCCATGGTCGGAGGTAATCGTAATGTAGGTGTTTTTCGGCACAAGGTCGAAGAGTTCCTCGACCACGCGGTCGAGATATTTCACGGCCTTGACCTGCCGGTCTCGGAGATCATCAAGGGCTTTCTGATTGAAGAAGCGCTGCCTGCGAACCGGCAGCTTGCCGCCAACCACCAGGTCATCCAAGTGCTTGAAAACCCCATGCACGCCGCTGATGCGCGGCCAGTCCTCCGGCGGCTCGTCGGGCAGAGCGTAGGGATAGTGCGTCTCACCGACGTTGAGCAAGTAGAACGACGGCTTGTCCTTCGAGAATTTCATCTGCCGCAGCATCGCCCTCATGTCGTTGTGGCGGTCCATGAGCTGATAGCTGTCGAACCCGTTGTTGAGAATCGTCTTCGGATTCAGCACCGGCAGCGAAACCATGGCGTGGGTGCGGTAGCCCATTTTATATTTCAGGAAGGAAGGGAAGTAGAGCTGCGGCACGAGCGAGCGGAACTCGATATTCTCTGTCCCGAGCCGCTCGTTGTAGAGCAGGAAATCCTTCTTGTAGTACTCGGAGGCGAACACGCGCTTCGGACTATGATGCGGCAGCAGTCCGGTCAGCAGGTTGAAGTGCGAGGGCGCGGTCCAAGAGGCGTAAGACCATCGTTTCTCGACCTTGCCGAGCCGCCGCATGACCTTCGGCCGAGCCTTGATAAAGGCGTCATAGCGGCAACTGTCGAAGATCACGACGATGTAGTTATTGAACGGTTTTTTCTTCTTTCTGGCTGGCATCTTTGAGGAGATTCAGTATACCAAGGCCCCCCGACACCAAGGTCCCCGACGCTCCCGCCAAGATCCGCGCGATCCGCCCCGCCGGCGCCTACAGATTGGGAAACCACAGCCGCCGGGCCGCCTCGCCCAAGATCTGCCGGCGGTCCCCGGCGCTGAACGTCAGGACCTCGGTAAAGATTCTCAGATGCTCCGCATAGCTCACTTTCGGGGTCCAGAGCCCGGAAGGATAATCGCTGCCCCAGATACAGCGCTCCGCGCCAAAGGCATCGGCGACTCGCAAGCACGCCTCGTGCATATCGGCGCAAGGAAATCCCGTGCTGCTTCCGGTGGCGACAAAGGTCAGCTTGGCGTGCAGGTTCTGGTGCCGGGAGAGATGAATCACCTTCCGCAGGGTCGGCTCGAGCTTTGGCCCGACCGCCGGATTGAGGCAATGATCAAGAACGACCGGGAGGTTCGAGAACTGCCCCAACAGACGGTCCGCCTGATCGGCTAGTTCGGGACCGATCAGCACATTGATCACTAGACCCTCGTCGAGCGCAGTCTTCCACAGCGCCCGCACGCCGGGATGGTCAAGCTGCTTGCCCTCGGCCGGAATGCTCCGCACGCCGCGAATGCCGTACTCGCGAGCATACTTCACCAGCAGACTGGGACTCCTGGGATTGTCCGGGTCGAGCGTGCAGACGCCGGCCACCCAATCGGGGTTCGCCTTGGAACTGTCCAGAATGTAGCGATTATCAAAACGATAGAACGTGCTCGTCTGAATAGCACACACCGCGTCCACGCCGTTGGCGCGGCTCTCTTGGCGGAGATCCTCCAGGGGGCCTTTTCCGGGCGGCGGCCGCAAGGGTTTCTTAATGGTCGGATAGCGTTTCTCATCCGCGGAGTAGATGTGGGCGTGGGTATCGATGATCAGCATGAGAGTTTCCCGAATACAACCGGGACGGGCGTCCAGGCTGCCCAACAGCATAGCTTAACCTGAGCATGCTCCTCGCCGCCAGCGGAACCCAATAAGGGGCCCGGTTGTGGGCGAGCCGGCATCCGCCTGGCGGGACGGGCAAGAGATCCGGCGCGGCCGTCCTCTCCAAAACCAATGGTGTGCAGAATGTGTACGAACCCGGAAACCCGGATCTCCCGTGAACACTTGCGCGGTTAGGACTAAGACGATTCACCTACGCCCTATTTCGAATCAGACTTCCAAGAATTAGGACGATGTATCTATTGCCGGTTCCACGCCTTGATGTGACTATAATCATGGGCTTTGGCGTCCAAGCGCGGGCGATGAGTTTTCACACCAAATACGAACTCGAACAACTTGTCTCCGACGGTCCGACCAAGACTTTTCGAGCCAGACAGGTTTCCTCGGGGGCCGAGGTATTTCTGCACTTGCTCGATAAGGGCGGAGAAGACAGCGATCCGTCGGCCGTGATCGGCAAAGTCAGGGACCTCCAGTCCTTGCTGGAGGGGACGATCGAAGAGGGCGTCATCCTCGAAGTCGGAGACGACCAGGACTCGCCCTACGTCGCCACGCGTCTTCTGGAATCTTTCGGCGACCTGGAGATCTGGCTCGACTCGCAGTGGATCGAGGCGCGCAACAACCGCAGAGAACAGTGGGTTGAAAAGATCGAGAGCTGCCTTTCGTCCTCCGATAGCGAACAGGCGCTAACGACCATCGACCAGGCGCTGGAGGATTTTCCCGATGACGAAGATTTTCCCCGGGTCCGCGAAACCGTCCGGCTTTGGAATGGCGGGTTGAAACTATGCCGCGACGATCGGGCCGGCGAAGGCATTGAGCAGCTTCGGGAAGCGCACAAGCACGACGAAGACATTCCTGCCGTACGAGCCGCTCTGGTCGATGCCCTGCTGCGGCGAGTTGGCGATCTCGTGGAAGCCGAACCCGAGGCGGCCGACGAGCTTCTCAAGCAAGTCTTAAAGCTCGACGCCGGCAGCGACCGGGCGAGGGACTTGCTTCGGCAAGTCCATCCCAAGCGAGAAGAGTTTATCGACTAGTGCCTGACGCAGGCCGGCCGGCTGCGAGCGCAGAACGATCTTAACGGTGCGAGAACGGTGCTCGATCAGGGGCTATTGCAATATCCGGCCGAGGACAGGCTGCGGCAGTGCCTATCGGACGTGGAGCAGGCCGCGAGAGAGGCCGAGGAGTGCACCCTCGCTGGCGAGTCCGTGACGAGCATGCCCGCCGGTGCTCCCACGAAGACGAAGAGCGCCGGCCTGGCCGTTCTGGCTTCACGCATTGCTAGACTCGCGCCTATGTCGGCGAGGCTGCTGCTTAGGCTTCGTGAGGCTGGACCAGCCGTTCCCATTCTGGCCGGTATCGGATGCATGGTTGCCCTGTTCGGCCTTGGGTGGTTGTTGCGCACCTCGTCCAACTGGTCCGATACTCCTCCCGCCGCGGTCACCGTCGCCGTTTTGCTGGAAAGTTCCCCGCCCGGCGCGGTTCTCTCGGTAAACGGAGAAACTTGCGGCGCCTCCACCTGCTCACTGGAACTTGAGCCGGGAGTCTATGAGGCAGAGGCTGTCTTGGCCGGATATGGACTTTCCCGGCGTCTCTTCGAGGTCGGCGCCGGAGAGGCCGCGGGAAAGCCGGTTACGCTAGGTTTGCTTCCGATTCCGCCGACCATGCTTGTGTCCTCTGATTTGTCGGACGGGCGGATCACTCTCGACGGTGAGCAGATCGGCGACCTTTCCGGCGATGACATCGCGGATGGCGAACTCGAAATCCCGTTCGACGGCGCGGGATATGAAGAGCACACACTCACCATTTCCGCCCGAGGCGCGGAAGCGCGCCTGACGTTTGGCGTGACACCGGGCCAGCGTCCCGTGTTTCAAGAGCCGTTTGAGACCCGCAACCTCCAAGCAATCGTCGTAACCTCGCTCGGTACGGAGGTCAAGGTTCACAGCAGCGGGAAAGTGACCAAGGCCTCCCTGGACGGCGCGCCCGTTCCAGAGGAGCAACTGGGCAATCTGGAATGGAAAAACCTTTCCGCGGGCTCCCACGACCTTCAGCTCACTGCCGCCGGCAAGATGCACCAGATCGTTCTGGAAACTTCCTCGGCGCCCCGCATCATCGCGTTTCTGCGCTCGGATCGCAATGTTGGCGGCGTGCGCATCCAGACCGGAGAAGACGGTGTGTCGATTTTTCTCAATGGAGAAAAGTATCGCCGCCTTACGAGAAATGGCCGGGCGTTGCTGTATCTCTACCCCAAAAAGTACCGCGTGCGGGTCGAGAAGGAAGGGTTCGAGTCGCCGGTCGAACAGGTCGTCGAGGTACGAAAGGGAGCGCAGGCGGGGCTCGATTTCAAGCTCACCCCGCTGCCGACGACCGCCACGTTGTCGATTCGCGGCGCTGTTCCCAGAGCCGATGTATCCATCGATGGACGCAAGGTCGGCCAAATCGAGACGAATGGGAGGTTGACGTTGTCCGGGATTGAGCCCGGTCGCAGGGTTATCACGATTCAGAAGGCGAGCTATCAGCCGCTTCGCCTGGAACGAGACTTCGCTCCCAACGCCACGGTCGAAGTCGCCGGAACCATGGAAACCGCCCTCGGGACACTACGAGTTGAGGTGACGCCCGAGAACGTTCAGGCTCTTCTGAGCCTTCGGAAAGAGGGCGAACAAACCGAGCGGGCTCTAGACGACACCGTCTTGCAGCTTGAAAGCGGCACCTATTCGGTGAAAGCATCCGCGCCGGGTTATTACGAGTTCACCGCCACGGTGCGAGTACAGGCGGGCGCGGTTAAGATAGCCCGTTTGACTCTGCGGCGAGCCGGGCCGGCCCGCTCGAGAGCCGAACCGACCGCGGGTCTCGCCGACGTCGAAAAAGCTGGCGGCTGGCTTCGCGAGGGCAAGGTCTTGCTGCGCACCGGCGGAGGAGTTTTGCTGATGCCGGTTCCACCCGTGGCGGGAACATATGAATTCTCGGCCATGCCGCGGAGAGGACGCCGAATCGAGTGGGTCGTCGATTACGTCGATCAGGACAGCTACATTTTCTTGCAGCTCGGGCGCGACTTTTTTCAGCGCACGCATGTCGAGGCGGGCAAGAAATCAAAGCCAGCCAAAATTCCCCATGCTCTGGGCTGGAATGAGTACGTATCCGTCCAGATCGAGGTGACCGCCAACCGGCTCATCCACCGCTTGCGTCAAGATGGACCTTGGACCGAAATCGACCGCCGAGCCGAAGCCGGCAAGGACTTCACGAACGGGCACATGGGTTTCAACATTCCCGGCAGAGACCGCATCGCGTTGCGAAGTTTCAGTTTTAGGCCGTGGTAGCCCGCCGATTTCCAGGAGAAGTGCCAGAACCTCATCCACGAGGATGAGGTTCAGAATCCCGATGCCAGGGCGGTCCCACGGCCGAGACCGCTAAAACTCCCGAACCTGCTCCTGATAGGCCTGGAAGTTTCTCTGTGTTTCGGTGAGAGAGTCCCCGCCGAACTTTTCAAGAAACGCGCCCGCCAAAACGAGCGCGACCATCGCCTCGCCGATGACGCCAGCCGCGGGAACGACCGCTACATCCGAGCGTTCATAGGCGGCGAAGGACGGTTCGCGGGTCTTGAAGTCCACCGACTCTAGCGGACGGCGCAGGGTGGAAATGGGCTTGATATACCCCCGTACGACAATATCCTCGCCATCGCTCATTCCGCCTTCCAGCCCGCCGGCGAGGTTCGAGCCGCGATAAAACTCGCGCTTCGGCTTGTCGTAGTGGATCGTGTCCTGTGACTTCGAGCCGGGTAAACCCGCCGTCGTCGTGCCGCGACCGATCTCAACGGCCTTGAGCGCCTGGATCGACATCACGGCCTGAGCGAGCCGGCCGTCAAGACGGGTATCCCAAGTGATATGGGAGCCCAGGCCGACGGGCATATTGTGCGCGACGACTTCGAAGATCCCTCCCCGCGTATCGCCTTGTTTGTAGGCATCATCGACCTCGGCCTTCATTCGCTGCTCGGCCTCCGGGTCGGTGCAATTGAGCAGGACTTCGTCTTTCCTGGAAAGAGATTCAATCTCTTCCCAACTCGGGTCCCTCTCGATGGCCGCCGCGCCCACGGCGACGACATGGCTGAGCACCTCAATGCCGAATTGCGCCAGGAATAACTTCGCCAGAGCGCCGACCGCCACGCGGGATGTGGTCTCTCGCGCACTGGCCCTCTCCAAAACGTAGCGCGCGTCGGGGAAGTCATATTTGATGCATCCGGCGAGGTCGGCGTGGCCGGGCCGGGGGCGGTCGACGGGTTTGGCGTTCTTTTCGCTGCCATCGTAGTCCTCGACCGGCAGGACTTCGGTCCAGTTCTTCCAGTCGCGGTTGGCGAGCAGCACGGCTATGGGCGAGCCGATGGTTTTCGAGTGGCGCACGCCAGAGACGATGTGGGCACGGTCGGTTTCGATCTTCATGCGCCCGCCCCTGCCGTAGCCTTGCTGCCGGCGCCACAACTCCCGGTCAATGAATTCGAGCGAAATGGGCACCCCGGCCGGAAGACCCGTTAAGATCGTTACAAGGCTTTCGCCGTGCGACTCCCCGGCGGTTTCGAATCGAAGCATGCGGTTCCTAGTCTGCCCAGAATACGAGACACATCAGTCGTTTGCGGAGCGATCTCAGCGGCCGCCGGACGGCTCCGGGGCGGTTCCGAGGATTCGTCCAGGGGTGCGCTCGTGTTTTCTTTTCCTATCATAAACAGAATGCGGCCAGCACCGCCCCAACCGCCCTATGTCAGCTAGCTATCTGGCAGGAATTCATGCCGTCCGGGAGGCTCTTCGCGCGGGTCGCAGCATCGAGACGCTGATCGTCGCGCGAGAAGCGAAGAATCCGCGTTTGCAGCCGATCCTCAGTGAATGCCGACGCCTGAAGATCCCGATTCGGCGCGAGACAGGATCGATGCTCGATCGCCTGGCAGGTGGCTTGCCGCACCAAGGAGTACTGGCGGGAGTTACGCAAGTGACCTCCGCGTCTCTCGGCAATATCATCGACGGCCTGGATCATCCAGGTCTGTTTGTCATCCTCGATGGAGTCGAGGACCCGCATAATCTCGGCGCCATCATCCGCTCGGCTTATGCCGCCGGGGCCGACGCGATCGTGATTCCGGATCGCCGTTCCGCGAAATTGACCGAAGCCGTCAGCAAGGTCGCGGCGGGCGCTCTTGAATATCTGCCCGTCGTGAGGGTGACCAACACAAAGCACGCCATCACAAAACTAAAGGCCGCCGATTTCTGGATCTACGGCTTGGATGAACGCGCCGAGCAAGTCTATACCGATGCCGACTATGACGGAAACGTCGCGCTGGTTTTCGGCGGCGAGGGAGAGGGACTTCGGCGGCTAGCGGTGAAACACTGTGACTTCCTGGTGAAAATTCCCGTGGCGGGCCGCATTGCCTCACTGAATGTATCAGTGGCCGCCGGCGTCGCGTTATTCGAGGTTCTGCGGCAAAGGCGAACTCGGCGGAAGTGACTTCGGCGGCTGCCGGGCAGCCCGTGGTCAGCGCTCGACCTGGTAGTTTGGCGCTTCCTGCGTAATCAGCACGTCGTGAACATGCGCTTCGCGTAGCCCTGCCGCCGATATCCTCACAAAGCGGCTCTTCTCTCTGAGTTCCGCGATGGTCGCGCACCCGCAGTATCCCATGCCCGCTTTCAAGCCCCCGACGAGCTGGTGAACCATGTCACCCAGCAGTCCCTTGTAGGGCACCCGCCCCTCGACGCCTTCCGGCACGAGCTTGCCCGTGGCCGACTCCTGCGCATACCGGTCACTGCTTCCGCCCGTCATCGCTCCCAGCGAACCCATGCCGCGATAGGTCTTGTAAGTGCGGCCCTGGTAGAGCACGGTCTCGCCTGGGCTCTCCTCGGTCCCCGCGAAGAGGCTGCCGATCATGACCGTGTCCGCGCCGGCGGCGATGGCTTTGGTGATATCCCCCGAATACTTGATGCCTCCGTCGGCGATGAGCGGCACGCCCGTTTCCGCGGCGGCCTTGGCTGCTTCGCTGATCGCGGTAACCTGCGGCATGCCAGCGCCGGAGATGATGCGCGTCGTACAAATTGAACCCGGTCCGATGCCGATCTTCAGCGCCGAGACATCCAGCTTGCTCAAGTCCTCGACGGCTTGGGAGGTTGCCAGGTTGCCCACGACGACATCGACATCCGGCACGGCCTGGCGCAGGGCTTTCACGGCGTCCATTACGCGACTGCTGTGGCCATGGGCGGTATCTATGGCCAGTACGTCCACTTTGCTTTTCACCAGCTCCCGGGCGCGCTCGACGAAATCACCCGTTGCTCCGACCGCTGCGCCGACAAGCAGACGCCCCTGCGCATCCTTCGCCGCCGCCGGATACTGCAGTTTCTTCTGGATATCTTTGACCGTAATCAGACCCTTGAGGATGTAGTCGCCATCGACGACCAAGAGCTTCTCGATACGATGTTTGTGCAGAATGCGTTCCGCTTTTTCAAGGGTTGTGCCGACCGGGACGGTGATCAAGTTTTCCTTGGTCATGACTTCGGAAATTGCCAGGTTGAGCCTGGTTTCAAAGCGCAGGTCGCGGTTGGTCAGAATGCCGACTAGTTTTCCGTCCCTCGTGACCGGCACGCCCGAAATACTGTACCGGTTCATCAGCTCTTGCGCTTGGTAGATCTTGTCTTCGGGCGAGACTGTGATCGGATCCACAATCATGCCGCTCTCACTTCGTTTCACACGGTCGACTTCCTCGGCCTGTCTTTCCGCCGGCATGTTGCGGTGAATGACGCCCAGTCCGCCCTGGCGGGCCAGCGCAATGGCAAGGGCCGATTCGGTCACCGTATCCATGGCGGCGCTAACGATCGGGATGTTGAGCGTGATTCTGCGGGTTAGTTGAGTTCGCGTACTGACTTCGGCCGGCAGCACGGAACTATATGCGGGACACAGCAGGACATCATCGAAGGTGAGTCCTTCCGTGAGGGGATAGGTAACCATATGTAATGATAGAGAAGTTTTCAAGGGCCTTGCAAGCGGACGCCGTACCGGCCCGGTGAAACTTGCTTCATAGCTTGAGCAGAAGTATTCCCGGCGGAGGGGACAGCAGGCATTTCCAGCAAGCCGGGATCAGCAGAGGCAGCGGCGGCTCTGACATCGTAGCGGCGCCGCCGAGAAAAACATCTCAAGTCACACTGCGGGTTGTTGCTGCGTCCCGCAGTGGAGCGTGCCGAACCCCCAGACCAGATCGCCCGAGTAGATTCCGATGACCTCGCGATCCGGGAACAGGCGTGCTAGCACATTGAGAGCCACCCGGTCCTTCGGATCGTTAAACGCCGGGACCAGGACGAGTCCGTTGGCGACATAAAAATTCGCGTAGCTGGCCGGCAGCCGGTGGCCGTCAAAGAAGAGTTTCGACGGCATCGGCAACTCAACTATATTTAGGCGCTTTCCGTCCTGGTCGCACATGCGTCTCAAGCGCCGCAGATTCTCTTGCAGCGGCTGGTGGTTTTCATCGGCCGCATCCGGTTCCACGGCGGCGACAACCGTTCGAGGACCGGTGAACCGCGCCAAATCATCCACATGTCCGTGCGTGTCGTCGCCCTGGATGCCCCGGTTGAGCCAAAGCACGTGCCTCGCCCCCAGGTAGTCGGCGAAAAGCCGCTCATATTCGCCCCGGCTCATCCCCGGGTTTCGTTCTTGCGGGCGGCCCAGCAGGCACTCCTCAGTCGTCAGCACGGTTCCGCGGCCATTGACGTCGATACTCCCCCCTTCGAGTACGATGCGGCCGCCTGGCCGCCTTGACGGCTCCCAGTGCCGGCAACCCGCCAGGCGGGCGATACCGCGTCCCAGGCGCGCGTCCCGGCGCCAATTCTCGTAACGCGCCCAGGCGTTGAATCGCCAGCAGAGAGCCCCAAGCTGGCGATCGTTCTTGACAAAGCTCGGCCCCGAGTCACGCACCCAGGAGCGATCCGTCTCAAGAGGATGAAACGAGACCCGCGAGAAATCTTCGACACCCGCGCGCACAAGCACTCGCCGCACTCGGCGCTCGGCCTGCTCGCCGCCGACAACGATCGACACCATTTCGTGACGATGCAGGTGGCGGACCACATCCGCGTACACCCACTGAATCGCCGAGAATTTTCCTGGCCAGTCTTCCCGATTCTGGGGCCACACGAGCCATGTTGCCGCATGAGGTTCCCACTCGGCCGGCATCCGGAAGCCCATCCGGTTGGGAGTTTGCGCCGGGCTCATCGCCGCGGCTCGGGATCCAGATAGCGCCGCCCGATCCCCTCGTAGGCGTCAATCCGGCGGTCACGCAGAAACGGCCACTGGCGCCGTGTTTTGTCGATCAGATCCAGGTCACAACGCGCGATGAGGATTTCTTCGGATTCACTCGTTGCCCGGGCGACCACTTCGCCCATCGGATCACAAACAAACGAGCCTCCCCAGAATTCGATGCCTTGGTACGACGCGGGACGGTTTGGCGATTCCGCCAGCGGCCGCTCGACTCCCACCCGGTTGACCGCCGCCACATAGACTCCGTTAGCGATGGCGTGCGAGCGCTGCACGGTCATCCAGGCAGCGGTCTGTCGCTCTCCTTCCGCGACCTTCTCCGCCGGATGCCAGCCGATGGCCGTCGGGTAGAACAGAATCTCCGCTCCCTGCATCGCCGTCAGCCGCGCCGCTTCTGGATACCACTGATCCCAGCAAATCAGCACGCCCACCCGAGCGTAGCGCGTATCGAAAGCCCGGAACCCCAAATCTCCCGGCGTAAAGTAGAATTTTTCGTGGTAGAGCGGATCGTCGGGAATATGCATCTTCCGGTAGGCGCCGCAAAGACTGCCATCGGCATCAAGGACGACCGCCGAGTTGTGGTAGATCCCCGCCGCGCGACGCTCGAAAACCGGCCCGATCACCACGACGCCGCATTCCTTTGCAATTTCGCTCAGCGCGGATGTCGTCGGCCCCGGAATCGGCTCCGCCAAATCAAACCAATCGGCGTTCTCTTCTTGGCAGAAATAGAGTGAGCAAAATAGCTCCTGCAGACAGACGATTTGCGCTCCCCGCCCGGCGGCTTCTCGGATTCGCGCTCCGGCCTTGCGCAGATTCTCCTTCGGATCCGCCGTGCAGGACATCTGCACCAGTCCGATCGTACACTCGCGATGTGGCGATCTCATCCTTGGCTCATGATTTCAAATACCTGGAAATCATGTCAACGCCGGGCCCCAGCCGGCAAGCAGGCAGGTGGGCAGGTGAGCCAGTTCGGCCTACCGGTCGCGGCGCTGTCCGCCATCGTCTGGGGCCGGCTGGTCTGGGAACAGTTCGACGAGGTTCTTGAGTACGCTGCGTTCCCTTGGGCCATAGGTTTCGGAAAAGTGCAGCGACTCGAGCCGCTCGCGGCGCGCCGCCGGCGAGGCCGCCCGCAGCGAATCATATTCATCCAGCAGAATCCGTCTCCGGCCGCCGGGCAAATCCTTCCACTCCCGATAGATTTCTCTGGCCCGGATCTGTTTTTCCCTTGGCAGCCGGTAAAAGAGCCGGTAACGCTCTAGGGCCAAGTGCCGCTGCCGCGGAGACATCTGGCTCAGACGGCGAATGCGCTGCTGAATGATGCGCCGTTGTCTCACTGGCAAGCGATGAAACTGTTTGTTGCTCTGGAGAAAGCGTCTGCGCTGCCCGGCCGGCATCTTCATCAAGCGCTCGATGAGTTTCGGCCCGATCGGTCTCTGGCTCGCCCGGGCGTTACCACGGCGATCGCGGCGCGTATTGGGCCGGTGGCCGCCGGCCCGGTCACGCTCGGCCTCGACCCGAGTGTCCCGCACCGATCGGATGTCGGTTCGTTGCGCGGCGGCCGGCGCCGGAACCAGCACCACCGCTGCCGCCCAAACCAGCGGCGCGACGCCGTAAGCTGTGCGAGCTATTCTCACGACTGGTCCTGGCCGCTCTCAAGCTGTGGCGCGATATCAAGTTCGGCCAGCATTTCGAGATCGTCCAGCGCGCGGCTGAATTCCTCGAAATACGCCTCGGCGGCGGCGGTCTCCAGCACCCTAGCCACTGTTTCCGGTCCCAGACGCGGCTGCTGTCGTACCACGCCGGCGGCCACGACGAACAATACCGTCAAGGCCATCGCCAGCCCCGGCCGCGGCGCCGGAAACCAGCCACGGAACCACGAACGCCGTGCTGAGAGTTCCTCCACCCGTTGGCGAATCTGGCGGTCGAAATTCATCGACGGCTCCACCGATTCCCACAACTCCATCGCCGACCACACCGCCTGCTGCTGCTTCTGAACTTCGCGAAGCTCCTGGGAACTCTCCAGTATTCGGGAGAACGCCCGCTCCTCGGGCGAACCCTTCTCGAGCCCGCCGTCTGGACTCATGATGATGTCCATCGCTTCTTCACGTGTCATAACACACCTTTGGTCACTTAGCTGGAACGGGCTTTCTGATCTGCCGCCAGATGGGCCAGACGCTCCCGCAACGTTTCATAGGCCCGGAACAGCAGCGATTTCACCGCCGATACCGAGCAGTCGAGCACATTCGCGATCTGTGAATAGTCAAGCTCCTGATACTTGTGCATCAGAACGGCCGCCCGCTGCTTCTCGGGCAGGCTGGCGATCGCGTGACGCACCTCCTGCAATCTCGTATCTTCCACTAACTCCTGCTCGCGGTTGCGGCGAAGATCGGCTACTTCGAGCGCCTGCCGGTCTTCCTTCGCCGCGTCCAAACTCTGCTGCCACTTCTCTCTCCTCCCGTCGCGCAGCGAATTCAGAGCCAGATGCGTGGTGATCCGGTACAACCATGTCGTGAATTTGGCAGTCGGCTCATAGCGGTTCCGTGCCCGGTAAACTCGCAAGAACACCTCCTGTGCTAGCTCCTCGGCCACCGCCTGATTGCGCACCATCCGGTACAGGTAATTCACCACCGGACGGCGATGTCTGTCGAGCAGAATCTCGAAGCTGTCCGCGTCTCCGTCCCGGACCCGGACCATCAGCTGGGCATCCTGCTCCAAGGCGACGATCATTTCCACCCCATTGTAAACCCGCGCTTCCCAGAAAGGTTTCGGCGAATATCGAGAATCCGGACCTTGTCTTTCGGCCGAGTGGGCCGCGATCGCCTGTGCTACCATGAAATCCGATTGATGGGGAGAAGTTCCACCGTGACCCGGGCCAGCACAGCCAAGTCACCCCTGCGCAAGCACGGGATTCGGCTCACCAGGCAGCGCCAGTTGCTATTCGATCTCATCAACAACGCGCGCGATCATCTCAACGCCGATCAGCTCTACGCACTCGCCACGAAGACGAACCCAAAGATCAACCGGGTAACCGTATATAGGACCTTGAAATTATTGAAACAACAGGGTTTAATCGACGAACTCGACCTCATGCACGTCGAGGGAGAGCAGCACTACTACGAGACGCGCCTCAAACAGGAGCACGCTCACATCGTCTGTCTGCGGTGCGGCAGTGTGCAGGAGTTTTTCGGCGCTCCGCTGAGGCAGCTCAACGAGCAGGTCGCCTCCGATTTTGGTTTTCACATTCTGGTGACGCGCACCGAGGTCGGCGGCTATTGCGCCGACTGCCGCAAGGCCGAGCCGACTGAGGACAGCCAGGCTGCTGCCGCCGAGAAATTCCCGGTGGCCGCTCCCAAGGCCCGGGCTCGCCGCCGCCCGAAGCGCCCGAAGGAGTAAGGTCCCGCGTAAGTCCTGATGTCGTCCTCGTCCCAGGCAGACGCAAGCCCTTCGGATACAAAGCCTCTGAAGCTCACGCTCATCGATCCTCGGGGGCAGAGCAGCCAACTCGAAGTCACTAAGAGCCCTTTTCGCATCGGCCGCTTGCCTGGATGCGAACTATCTCTGCCCGACAGCCGGATTTCGCGCAAGCACGCCCAGATCTTACTCGAGGGAGGAACCTACTACCTGGAAGACTGCGCCAGCCGCAACGGTCTCTTCGTCAACGACCAGCGCGTGGAGCGATGCGAGCTGAATACCGGCGACCGCATCGATTTCGGCGTGGAGGGATCCCATCGCATCGTGGTGGGGGAACAGGCCCGCTCCGCGGCTCCGCTGATCCGCCAGGCCGTGCGTCTGTCCCAGGAGGGCACCAGTGGCGATCTGGGGCGTCTTAGCGCGGTTCTCGATGTCGCCCGCGCGGTGCAGTCGTCGTTGTCGCTGGAGGACATTCTGCAGTCGGCCGTCGATGCGGCCCTGGTTGTCACCGATTGCACGCGCGGCTTCCTGATGCTTCATTCGGACCGGCACGAATTAGAAGTAAAGGTTGCTCGCAGCCGTGACGGGCAAAGTCTTCCCGAAGACGATTTGAGCATGCCTCGAAGTCTGATCGACAAGGCTCTGCTGACTCGCCGCGACTTGCTTTCGATGTCGTTCGATCCGACGCGGATCGAATCCGGTGGGTCGGCCGGCAATACCATCCAAACCCTAGATCCGCGGTCGATCGTGTGCGTTCCCTTGGTCAAGATTCGAATGGGGAGAGAGCACGAGACCAGTCTGCTCTCGACGAAGGACGATACGCTCGGCGTGCTCTATATGGATTCGCGGGAGGCCGCGGCGGATTTGTCTTCGGGGAATCGGAAGCTCCTGAAAACTCTCGCGATCGAAATCTCGACCGTGCTTGAAAACAGCCGTCTGCTGGAGGAAGAACGCAAGAGGAAGAACCTCGAGCAGCAGCTTGCCGTTGCGCGGGATATTCAGCAGTCGATGTTGCCCTCTCAGTTGCCTCAGCAAGGCTGGCTCGTCGCGAACGGCAGCAGTCAGGCTTGTTACCAGGTCGGTGGCGACTACTTCGACGTGATGCCTCTGGGCGAAGACCGCTGGGGTGTCGTGCTGGCGGATGTGTCGGGCAAGGGAGTCTCGGCCGCGCTGATGGCTTCGCTCATTCAGGGCGCGTTCTTCGCGGCCGGGAATGTGGAGAGCCGCCTTGCCGACACCGTTTCCCACATCAACCGCTATATTTGTGACCGGTCGAAGAATGCCCGGTTTGTGACGGTGTTCCACAGCCTCATTTCAAGCGATGGCACGATGCGCTGGATCAGCGCCGGGCATTGTCCCGCCCTGCTGGCGCGGGCGAACGGCGACTTGGAACGGCTTGAGGCAAGCGCCGTGCCTTTAGGGGTTTTCCCGGATTCGCGGTTTCCCGTCCAGGAATTGCAGCTCGCCGCGGGCGACAAGCTGGTGATTTACAGCGATGGCGTTTCCGAGGCAACCAATTGGTCACGGGAGCAATTCGGCGAACAGCGCCTGGCACGGATCGTGATGGAGAACTACGCGGCAAGCCCGGCGGAGCTTTACGAAACGCTGAATCGCGAAGTGAGCGCCTTCATGTCTGGCGCCTCGCAGAACGATGACCTGACACTGCTGGTACTTGGCTACCAGGGGTAGCCCGCCTGTCTCACCCGCCAAACAGTTTGCGCATCTTGTCTCGAAAAGTTTCGTCCTCTTCCTCGGTCGCCTCCGGGGGAGCGATCTCCGGTTCGCTGCCGGTCACCATCTGTCCGATATCCACATAGGCGCGGGACAAGTCCGAGTCCCATGCGACGAGTCCCCCCCCAGACACGCTTTGCGGACTCGGTTGTAGTCGTTGGGCAGCGCCAGCGTTACGGGCCGGTGCAGAATTTCCTGCACATCCTGGATCTCCTTATCCCCGCCCGTGCAACGGTTCAGGAGCACGCTGATGCGCTCTTTTTCAACGCCTCTCTGCTTCACTTCCAGCATCCTTCGTTGCGCGAGGAAGAGCGACGGAACTTCCGGTGTAGTCACCAAGTAGATTTTCTCCGCGCGCCGGACGATCATCTCCGTGGCGTCATTTACGATCTCGGGAAGATCGACGACAATCCAATCATATCGCTGACTGGCGAAAGTCAGCAGCCGCTGGTAGTCCCACGGAGCAACATGAACAGCTTGCTTGCCTCGCGCTGTGATCAGCAGGTCAAGGCCATGGGCCTGGACGATCATACTCGGCCAGGTCCGGGCCGCAAGCTCCTCGGACGCGGTGAGCGCATCGACGACGGTGCTGCGCGGGTTTAGCTGAAGCACGGCCGATAGGTAGCCGGAATGGAGATCCGCCTCGATGAGCAGAACTTTCTTCTCCCAGTAGTGCGCCAGCACTCCGGCGACATTCAACGCCGTCGTGGTAGACCCGCTGCCGGCTTTGCTAGGCAAGAAGGTGACGATGTTGTTCCGTGCCCGCGCCGAGGCCTTTTCAAGCGCCCCCACCACGGTCTTTACCACCGTTTCGGGAAAAAACGGCGTCTCCAGCATGTCGGGCAGTTTGGTTCCCAGAGGCGCTTGAAGGTCTTTCTCGTCCCCCGGCGCATACCCGACGATCACGATCTTCGGATATACACTCTGGATGTCGCTGAGGAGGCGGAAACCCTTGCCGCCAGTCACCAGTTCGACAAAAACCACGTCGGGGTCGGCGTGATTTATAACCCGAAGCATCTGGTCAAATCGGGGGAAATTGTTGATCGAGCGGCTCAGCACCAGATCGTCGCACTGCGCACACGCTTTGTGGAGCATCTCGGTCAGTCCTTCCGTCAGGCCAAAGACGATCGTTGTCAGCACGTAGACATCTCCCAGAGCCGGGTACCGGCTCCTTCCTCTCCCCTTATATGATACCCCGCAATCGGATTTTCCACTCGGGCAACTTCTGGTCCGCGGTTCTCATTCCCTGAGGAGACTCTCACGCGCTGTGTCCCGGCAAGTGATGGGAAAAGCAGGTCCCCGGCCGTTATCGCTAGAGGCCCGGCCAGCACCCTTCCCCGCGGGATTGCAGTACTATGGGCTTGCGATGCGAATGAAATTGTCACTGGAAAGTCTTGGCGCCGCGGTCGCTTCCCGCCGCCGCCGTACTCGAATGCGACTCTTGCTTTGTCTTGCCGTGATCGCGGCTGCTGCCGCATGCGGCTCGGCGCCCGAGGCGGAGCTGGAGACCGAAGAGAGACTTCGAGAACAGGCGCGTTCCCGTCTTGCGCAAATCGAAGGCTCGATCACTCTGGAAGGACTCGAGAAAAAAGTCGAAGTCTTGCGCGACCGCTGGGGCGTCCCGCACATTTACGCTGAGACTCAGAGAGATCTGTTCTTCGCCCAAGGCTTCGTGGCGGCGCAAGACCGGCTCTACCAGATCGAAATCTGGCGGCGCACCGGCGCGGGCGAACTGGCCGAAGTCTTTGGGCCTGATTTCATCGAGCGCGACCGGATGGCGCGTCTGGTTCGCTATCGCGGTGATATGGACACCGAGTGGGAAAGCTATTCACCCGATACCAAGGAGATCGCGACTGCGTTCACATCGGGCATCAACGCCTGCATCCAGCAGGCCGGCGACCGTTTGCCCGTCGAATTCGAGCTGCTGGATTTCAAGCCCGGCGAATGGAAGCCCGAACACTGCATTCTGCGGATCGCCGGTTTGATGATGACGCGCAACGCCCGGCAAGAGGTCGCCCGCGCGGAGATGGTCGCGAAGCTTGGCGTAGGGATCACCGAGAAGTATTTTCCGACGGATCCCTACCGTAAGCTTGATCCCGACCCTGGCGTGGACTTGGCGGGAATCGACGCGAGCGTCATCGGCGCATACCGGCGGGCAACCGAGATTCCGGTTTTGCACTCTCAAGACGCCAGCAACAACTGGGTCGTCGGCGGCAGCTTGAGCGAAACAGGCAAGCCGCTTCTAGCTAGTGATCCGCACCGCTCGGTGATTCTTCCCTCGCTGCGATACATGGCTCACTTGGTCGGCCCGGGCTGGAATGTCATCGGCAGCGGCGAGCCCGCTCTGCCGGGCATCGCCCTCGGTCACAATGAGCGGGCCGGGTGGGGCTTCACGATCGTACAGTACGACCAGGTCGATCTCTACGTCGAAAAAACGAACCCCGCCGATCCCAGCCAGTATCGCGATCTGGATCAGTGGATCGAGATGGAAGTGGAACGCCAGACGATTCGCGTCAAAGTCCAAGACGACCCTGTGGAGGTGGAGCTGAAGTACACGCGTCACGGCCCGGTGGTCTGGGAGGACCCCGGCAATCAGCGCGTCGTTGCCGTGCGCTGGACCGGCACCGAGCCCGGCACCGCCGGCTACTTGGCCAGCCTGGCCACCGGTCGCGTCGAAAACTGGGACGACTTCGTTGATGCGATGGCTCGCTGGAAAATCCCGGCGGAAAATATTGTCTACGGGGATGTTGACGGTGATATCGGCTGGATACCGGCCGGGCTGATGCCCATCCGTCCCAACCATTCCGGCTTGTTTCCCGTCGCTGGTCATACCCGGCAGCGCGAGTGGTCTGGTTTTCGAACGATCGATGAGCTTCCCCGCGTCCATAACCCGAAGCAGCATTACGTCGCTACTTCGAATCACAACATCCGTCCGAAGGACTATCCGCACGATCTTGGTTTCGATTGGTCCGAGCCCTATCGCTTCCGCCGCGTCGACGAGGTGCTTCGCGCGGGCAAACGTTTCTCTGTCTCCGATTTCCAGCGCCTGCAGCACGATGAGACTTCGCTGCCAGCCCGGCGGCTGATCAAGATGCTGCGAGCCTTGCCCCGCGGAGGTACGGAAGATTTCCAGGAAGCGCGCGGCATTCTTGAGGACTGGGATCAAGTACTCGGCCGGGATTCTCCTGCCGCGCCGCTCTACGAGATCTGGCAAGAGCAAACGCTAAAGCCCAAATTCGTAGCGTTGCTGCTGCCCGCGGAGGCGCGCGAACTGGTCGCGCGGAATATCAAATTGCCCACGCTGTTCGATCTGCTCGAAGCCGCCCCGGATGGCCAACGGAATCGAATTCTCTCCGAATCCCTTGGCGAGGCGTACGTGAAGACGAAGCAGGTGCTCGGCGACCGCGCCGCCTCCTGGCGATGGGGTTCCTTGCACAAGGTGCTCTTCCGTCACCCGCTGTCGAATTCTCCAGCACGGGCGGCCGTCTTCGATGTTGGACCCTTTGAGCGAGGCGGTGACGCCTACACGCCGAACCGGACCCCCGGGCCGAACTACTCGCAGGCCCACGGGGCGTCCTATCGCCACATCTTGGACATGGCCGACTGGGATCGCTCGGTCTTTACCAGCACGCCGGGCTAGTCGGGCCAGCCAGAAAGTCCGCACTACTCGGACCTGGCGCCAATGTGGGCCGGCCACGAGTATGCGCCGCTGGTTTTCACCCGCCGGGCCGTCGAGGAGAATACGGCCCACAAACTCGTACTGGAGCCGTCGCGTTGACCGCTGCTCGCCGCCGCCCGGAGACCGTGAGGGACCAATGAACGTGCCTCGCGGGAAATTTCTTCACCAAATCGCAAGCGGTGTCGCGAGCAGCTTCGCGCTCGCCGCCCGTCACCTCGGGGAACTGCCGTCCGAGCCCCGAAGAGTCCCGCCTCTTGTCGAAAATATCGAAATCTCCATCATCTGGAACGGGCGGCGGAGGGCTGAAACGTCATTGCATCCGCCTGCCTGCGCGTTGCCCGGCCGGGGTTTCATCTAACCGAGTCGTCCCAACGCCACAGCGTGCCGCCGGCCGTCAGCCCGGCGCCAACAGCGCACATCAAGACCAAGTCGCCGTTCTTGAGGCGACCCGTGCTGAGCGCGTCACAGGTCGCCAGGGGGATTGTCGCCGCCGTGGTGTTTCCGAAGCGTTCTATGACGTTCACCGTTTTCTCTTGCGGAACACCGAGTTTCTCGGCGACCGCATCGATGATTCGTCCGTTGGCTTGGTGTAGCAGCAGACAGTCCAGATCCGCGGCCGTCAGGCCATTCCGCTGAAGGAGTTCGGTGCAAATTTCAACCATCTTGCGAACTGCGTACTTGAAAACGTGCTTTCCGCTCTGATGGACGAAATGAAGGCGTTTTTTAACGGTCTCCGCGCTGGCCGGCATTCGGCTCCCTCCCGCCGGCATGTAGAGCAGGTTCCCGCCCGCTCCTTCGATTTCGTGCAGGAAATCGATGAGGCCGGTATCCCCGTTCAGCGAAGGCTCCAGAAGCATCGCGCCCGCGCCGTCGCCAAAGAGAACGCACGTCGAACGGTCCTGGTAGTCGACGATGCTCGACATCGTGTCGGCCCCGACGACGAGCACGCGGTCGTGCACTCCGCTTGCGATAAGTTGCGCTCCGGTCGTCAAGCCATAAAGGAAGCCCGAGCAGGCGGCGCTGAGATCAAAGCCCCACGCGCCTTTCGCTCCAATACGGTCTTGTACCAGACAGGCCGTCGAGGGGAAGAGCGTATCTGGGGTGACCGTACATATGATGATGACTTCGATGTCGTCGCCTCGCAGTCCCCGTGCCGAGAGAACCCGCCGTGCCGCTTCGGCCGCCAGGTCGGAAGTTGCCACGCCGTCCTCGACCACATGGCGGCTCCGGACCCCAGTTCGAGTGACGATCCACTCATCGCTGGTATCGACAATTCCTTCCAGCTCCTTGTTGGTGAGTTCCTTGGGCGGAACATAACACCGAACAGACGACACTCGAACCCTTCGAACCGTGCGCGGACCCTGCAATCCTCTTCCTCCAGCTCCGTTCTTTGGCGACGCCTGGTGCGAGATGCGGGCTGCGCGGCGGGTGCGTCGCCAGGCGAAAGTCTTATCATACATTGATAAGAATTCGATGATACAGACGGCGCTGCTTTTCGAAACGGTCGAGGAGATTTACCTGCGGATCTTGCGTGAACTGAAACCTCGCACCAAACCTCCGCGAATCGTCGTTCGGTTTCGGCCGTATGTCAATGTCGACAGCAATATTCAGCTCCAAGAGGGGCATAAGTGCATTGAAGTAAAGATTAGTGACCAGCTCGAAGGCGCGCCCGCGCCGGTGCAAGAGGCTCTGGCGCAGATCCTTCTTCGGAAGCTCTACCGCAAGCCGATCCCCAAAAAATACAGCCACCGCTATCGGATGTTCTTGAATCGCGCCGACATGCGACGCCGGTCGCTTCTGATTCGCCAAATGCGGGGGCGCAAACAGATGCGCTCGCCCCAGGGCCACGCCTACGACCTCGAAGAGATCTTCGACGAACTCAACGCCCGATTTTTCGGCGGACTGCTCGGTCGCCCCCGGTTGAGCTGGAGTCCGCGCCGCTCAAGGCGCCAGCTTGGCCATTTTGATCCGGCGCACAACACGATCGTTGTCAGCCGGATCTTCGACCACCCGGAGACGCCGCGCTTCTTGGTGGAATACATTCTCTACCACGAGATGCTGCACTTGAAGTTTCCGGTCGAGTACCGGGGAAACCGGCGGCGTGTTCACACGAAAGAGTTTTGCCAAGAAGAAAAGAAGTTTCCCCGCTACAAAGAAGCCGTCGAGTATCTCAAGCAGTTGTAGTTGGCGCGAGCCCGTACGGGTTGCCGCGGGATCTTCCCCCTTGGGTTCGGCCAGCCGCCCTCAGCGAAGCACAAAGCGCACTTCGATCTGAGTGATGACTTCAACCGCTACGCCGTTGAGCCGGGTTGGCGCATACCGCCACTGCTTGACTGCGTCCAGCGCCGCGCGGACGAAGAGCGGATGCCCGCCGGTGACCCGCAGTTCGCTGATATATCCGTCCTGGTTAATGATGGCTTCGAGTCTCACAACGCCGCTCATGCCGGACCTGCGCGCGAGCGGAGGATAGGCGGGCATCACCTTGTGTATGAGCTTGGCCTGTTGCAAGTCCCCGTTAATACGGATAGGGGCCGCCGGAAGAACCGCCGCCCGTACTGGCTCGGGTGCGGGTGGCGGGGGCGGAGCCGCCGAATCGTTCAGAGCCCAAAGGATTCCGTCCGGCACACCGCCGGGCTGTCCGAGCCCAGCCGGCCCGCCGGTGATCTCTGAGATCGAGTTGGCCCCGCCGACTTCTGGCGCTTCGATGTCAGCCGATAAGGTCACCTGATCCGGGATCCGAAATGGCGTGGCTGCCTCGTCGCGGTTGAAGACCGCGGGCCTGGAGGCCTCTCGCCCAGCCGTGGCGGCGGAGCGATCAATTGGCTTACCCACTGCTGTACCGGAAACGTCCGGGCCGAGAGCAGCGAGAGCAGGGCGGCTGTCAGAATGACGAGCATTTGGAATAGGAACGATACGACCATGGCCCAAGGCCTGCGTGATTCGGCATGGTGCGGATGCAGTGTGCTTTCGAACATCGAGATACCCTCCCGGGACGCAGCAAGGCAGGTGAGCAGTCGCCACCGCCTTGGCGTCGAAACAAATGCCGGAAACGGCCGGCGTTTCCTGTCGCGACGTATTCGATGACTGTAGACACCGCGCGGGGAAAAAGGTTGCGGCAAGGCGGCAGAAAGTGAGGAAACTGGCGCGCGGTCGAAGTCCGGCTCAGTCCAGTTTCGTAACGTCCGCATAGCGGACGCCGACGGGTTTTCCGTCCCGGATGAGACGGGCTCGCAGCCTGGTTGGGCCGGCTTCGAGGTCGATTCCAGTGAAGGTCAGCGATTCCGCGCCGCGCGTGAATGACTTGGTCCGCTTGTTGGATCCCAGCTGAAACTCGGCGCGTCCGGCCGTCTCTTGCGGACCAAAACGGAGCCGGACTTCGTAGCTGCCGGCCGCCGCGACCTCGACTTCCCAGAAACCCAGATGCCCGTCGCTCCAGCCATCGTTGCGCTCGACTCGCCAGTCCTGGCGCGTGAGGATCACCGGGTCTTCGTGCTCGGTTCCCAGCGAAATGCGCGGAGGGTCATATCCTCGCGTCGAGGAGACATCTTCAAACCACTGCTCGTACTCCCGTTGCAGGCGTGAGACGACCGCGGCTTGGGAGTCGGCAAGATTCCGCTTCTCGCCCGAGTCGGACTCCATGTCGTAGAGTTCGAGCGGCGCGTTCGGCGGCATGGTCTTGCCGAAGCTTAGCGGCTGAACGAGTTTATAGCGCTGCGTGATGGCGGCGAAATTCCTGTAGAGAGCCGGCGCGTTGCCGCGATGCGACTGGATGAAGAGCGTACGCTCGGGTACGTCTTCCTCGGGCCGCAGCAGCCGCGGCAGTAAACTTACGCCGTCGATCTGGCGGCCGGCGGGCAATGGCGCCCCCGCTGCTTCGGCCAGGGTAGGCAGCACGTCGATATGCGCGGCGATACGCTCTTCGGTTCGCGCCTTGACCCTCGCCGGCCACCGTAATAGAAACGGAACCCGGATGCCGCCTTCATAGACGCTGGCCTTCTGGGCGCGGAGTCCGGCGGTGAAGCGCTGTGTCGTCGGTCCGTTGTCGGTCATGAAAATCACGATCGTATCGCGGGCCAATGTGAGCCTCTCGAGACGGTCGAGAAGTCGCCCCACGTTTTCGTCGATGTTGGTGATCATGCCATAGATGCGGGCGTCCTTGTCGTTGAGGCCCTTAGCCTTGTAGGGCTCGATATAGGAGGTGGGGACATCGTAGGGTGAGTGCGGCGCGTTCGTTGGGATGTAGGCAAAGAACGGACGGTCTTGGTTCTGCTCGACAAACATCGCCGCTGTATCGAAGAAGATGTCGGTGCAATATCCCTTATAGGGTTTGGCGCGGCCGTTGAGCTGCAGAACGGGGTCGAAGTAGCTGTTGCCCGGCGGGTCCGAGGGCTGGCCGATGCCGCCTCCCTTGTGGACCAGCGCCTGGCCGAAGCCCTGGTCGATCGGCCGCATGGGATAGTTGTCGCCAAGGTGCCATTTGCCGAAGATCCCAGTTTGGTATCCGGCTTCCGAGAGCATCTCGGCCAAGGTAACCTCGTCGCCGTGCATCATGGCGCGGCCGATATAGGTGTCGACGACGCCCGTGCGGTAGTTGTAGCGCCCTGTCATGAGGCTGGCGCGGGTCGGCGCGCAAACCGGCGACACATAGAACCGGGTAAAGGTGGCGCTTTCGCTCGCCAGCCGGTCGAGGTTGGGCGTTTGCAGAACGTCGTCGCCGCGAAAAGCCAGCTGAGCCCAGCCCTGATCGTCGGTCATGATCAGGATAATGTTTGGCCGGCGCCTTGCGTCTTGATCGGAGGCATCGGGCGAGCCGCAGGCAGCGGCAAAAACAAGGCCGGCGAAGAGGAAACCCGCGGCGGGCCGGGCGCTGCGGGAGAGTCGAAGTGGGCGGTTCATAGCCGGTCCAGGAGGAGCGCTCACTAGCGCGGGCTGTTGGGGCGGAGGCGGAAGTTCTCGTTGGAATGCCCGCTGGGAGCTGCGGTCAGTGTAGCATTCCGCCGTGGCCGGGAACCGGCGGTACACCGGGAGCCCTGCCGAGAGAGAGAAAACTTTGAATGCCAGACGCGGACAGCCTCGCCTAGACCCACTTCAGAGCGCCCTGACGGAAAATCCAGACATACCCGACGATCAGAATCGCCAAGAACACCAGCATCTCGACGAATCCGAACATCCCCAGCGCCTTGTATTGAATCGCCCACGGGAGCAAGAAAATCGTTTCCACGTCGAAGATCACGAACAAGATGGCGACCAGGTAGAAACGAATCGAGTAGCGGCCCCGCGTATCCGTATCAGACGGGATGCCGCATTCATAGGCTTCCAGCTTGGTCTTGTTCGGAGCACTGGGGCGAATCAGCTTCGCCGCCATCAGCGTTACGATGGGGAAGGCCATGGCGATGGCCATGAAGATCAGAATCGGGATGTAGCCGCGCGGCATAGGCTCCCAATATAACATGGAGTCCGCACCGGATTTTCGCGCGCCGGGATCACTCAGACTCTCAACGGCACGAATTCATTGTTCGTCCAGAGGGATGCGCTCGCTGCGGGGTCCAATGTGGATGTGCGGGCCCGTGGACTGACCCGGCACACTGCTTCGAAACGCGATGAAGGGAATGTCCCAATAGTAGAGCAACTCGATGAGGAACAGGCCCTCCTCCTGGTCGGGATGCACATCGACATCGACTCGCTCGCTGTGGTCGAATCCCAGAGAGCGATGCAGCGCTGTTTCACCCTTGGCGCTTACGGGCAGTGCCCGGCCAAATTCCAAAAAGAAAGCCTCGTCGATCGATAGCAACTGCTTGGACCAGTCCTCCAGGCCGCCCTCGGAGTAGAAGGCCAGGTCCTCTTCTTCGAGCTCGTCGAAGCGGGTTTCGGCGTTCGCGACGACCGACAACTCTCGAATCAGTTTGGCGCGTTGCTTTGCCAAGACGAACCGCCGTTCGGCCCAGTCGGCCGCCTGTTTCGCTTCTTCAACTTGCCGCGTCGGGATCACTCCTTGCTCGGCGAGCTTTCTCGTGTTGGCCAGTTCGTCCTGAGCGATCGTGCGCAGGCGCTCAGCGGCGGCGAGCATCTCTGGCAGTTGCTCTGTCGTCAGGTTCGGATCCAGCAATGTCTTGCGGACCGTCTCCTCCAGCCCGGCTTGGTCGGCCGCTTGGGCTGCTTTCAGAAGGGCGTTCCGGGGGACTACGCCTTCCTCAACTAGCATGCGGAGCCTTTCGCGTTCCGGTTTCACGCCCGGCGCATCTTGAGCCGGCAGTCTGGCCGCGCCTGCCAACAGCAGACAAGAAGCTAGCCGCAAGATGGAGCGGCCTGTGATGCGGTGCCTGCCCCTGACCAGTCGGCGCGCCCCCGGCGGCAGGGACGGCTCGCCTGCCAGCTTGCTCATTGTCGGCACATGAATCACCACGCGCTGCTGGCCTTGTCGCCGCCGCCGCCCAGGCCGAATGGGCCTGCCTCGGAAACCCGGCGGAAAACTTTTCTGCAACCTTGGCGGCCCGTGGTGCGAAGATAGTAGATAATACACTAGAAGAATACACAAAAATGCAGGGACGGATGCGGGAGACTCATGAGGCAGGTTTCCCGCTGACCGCTTCGGTCTGGAGTCGGACTTGGTCTGGCGGTCACCGCCGGCCTGTGGGTGAATATGATTCTCCATCAACGGTGCTCTTGGTTGCGCCCATCGAAAGTCTTCTTTGTTCTGGCGGCTCTGGCCTTCGCGGCGGCGCCCCGAGCCGAGATCGTCATTCTCGAGGAGATCCTCGCCAAGATCAATGGCGATATTCTGACTCGTTCCGAGTATGAGAGCGCGATCGAGGAAGTGAGGGCAGGCATCAGGGCCGTTAAGGATCTGACCAATGAAGAACGCGCCGCACGCTTCAAGCTTGTGGGAAAAGACACGCTCCGCAATCTGATCGACGAGAAACTGCTGGTTCAGAAAGGTGCGGATCTTGACGTCGATATCGAGGGGCTGGTCCGGCAGCAGCAAGACCGCATCATGAAGCAGTACAAGCTCAAGACCACCGAAGAGTTCGAGGACTTCGCGGCGGACAAGTTCGGCCTCCCCTTCGAAGACTTGATGGATCAAATGCGCCGGAACATCATGACGCAAACCGTGCTCAACCAGGAAGTTGGACCCACCATCCAGATTAGTCCAGAGGAAATCGCCGCGTATTACGAGGAGCACAAATCCGAGTTCGTTCACAAGGACAGCGTGCAGCTCAGTGAGATTTTCATCTCGACCGCCGATAAAACCGGCGAGGAACTCGAAGAGGCAAAGAAGAAAGCCAACGAAGTTCACGACCGCGTCCACCGCGGAGAGCCGTTCGCCGAGATGGCGAAACGGTTTTCCGAAAGCGAGCAGACCGCCGAACAGGGCGGCTATCTCGGCGTCTATGAGAAAGGGATGCTGCGCAAGGACATGGAGGACATTGTCTTCGCGGCTCGTTCGGGTTTCATCACCGAACTGATCGAAATTCCCAATGGCTACATGCTTCTCAAGGTCGACCAGCGTTTCCAGCCCGGCCAGGCCGCTCTCGATGAGGTGAAGGACGAAGTTCGTCAGAAGGTGATGACACCGAAGTGGAACCCCGCCGTGCGCGCCTACCTGGTCACGTTGCGAGAAGAAGCCTACATCGAAATCCGGCCCGGCTATGTCGATACGGGGGCGGCGTCGGGACAGAATACCGACTGGTCCGACCCGGCCAAGCTGGCGCCGGTGACAACCACGAAAGAAGAACTCCTCCTGACCAGGAAATCCCACCGTTTGCTGTGGATGATTCCGTTTCCCGGTGGCGGAGGAGACAAGACCGACAAAGACGTGCAAAGCGTCATTGATGTGAGCAAGTAAAGTAGCCATCACCATGAAGAGCCGCTTCGTCGCCGACCTTCAGCCCAGCGAGGCGGTGACGAGTTGTTTTCTTGTCGCATCAAAAGACGTTCGCCTGAAGAAATCTGGCGATCCCTATCTGTCACTGGTTCTGTGCGATCGCACGGGCCGCCTCGAAGCTAAAATGTGGGATGGCATCGGCGATGTCGTCGACACTTTTGACCAGGACGACTTCGTCAAAGTCAAGGGAATGGTGCAGCTCTACCGCGAGCGGCCCCAGATCACCATCCAGCGCATGAAGCGGATCGACGAGTCCGAGGTCGATCTGGCGGACTACCTTCCCCACACCAGCAGGGACATCGACGAGATGTGGGCCGAGCTGACCGCCGCGGCCGAGGCCGTTGGCGACCCGAACCTAAAGCGCTTGCTCGCTGCGTTTCTCAATGACGAGGAGATCGCGCTCCGGCTTCGAAAAGCGCCAGCGGCCAAAACACTGCACCATGCCTTCGTCGGCGGCCTGCTCGAACACATCACGTCGTTGTTGCGGCTGGCCGAACGTGTAGCCGGCAATTACGATTTCGTGGATCTCGACCTGGTCCGAACCGGCGTCGTGCTGCACGACCTGGGCAAGATCTACGAGCTAACCTACGAAAGATCTTTCGGCTACGGCGACGAGGGGCAACTGCTGGGGCATATCGTCATGGTTCTTCGGATGCTGGACCGTAAGTGTGCGGAGCTGGACGACTTTCCGCCAAAGCTCAAGATGCTCGTCGAGCATCTCATTTTGTCGCATCACGGCAAGTATGAGTTCGGATCGCCGAAGCTGCCGATGTTTCCCGAAGCGCTGCTGCTGCACTACATTGACGATCTCGATTCCAAGCTCGAAAGCATGCGGGCTTCGGTTGCCTCCGAAGCCGGAACTAGCGAACCGTGGACACGCTACAACCCTTCGCTCGAACGGCGTTTGCTCAACAAAGAACAGTTTCTGGCAGGTTCGGCTGCCTCGGAGGCAGAGGTGGCGGAAGGGACCGATCCTCCCGCGAACCGCGAACCCCAGCCGGGCAGCCTGTTTGGCGAGCGGCTCGAAGGGGCCTTGCAAGCCAAACGGAAAGAGCCCTAGCACGCCCGGCCAGCGGCTCGTGGCAGCCGTGACCTTTCCGCCCGGGTCTCTCGTGGAAGCCATACCCCGCCCCGTGCCCCTAGCCGAGACCGGAAACAGTTACAGTGTTGGAACGGCGGATGCGATGGACGAGACGGACCCGACGATAGAGAGCCTCCCGCCGCGGCTGGAGTTCGAGGCCCTCAAGGCGCTCTGGTCGCTGGGCGAGGCGACCGTGGCCGGTGTGCGCGCGGAACTCAAATCCGCCAAACCACTCGCCTACACAACGGTCCTGACCCTCCTGGACCGGCTGGCAAGTCGGGGAGCGGTGTCGCGGCGCAAGAGGGGCCGCGCCTATGTTTACACTCCGGCCCTGACTCGCCAGGCCGCGCTCGATATGGCCCTCGATCGCTTGTTGGGTGATTTCTTCGGCGACGCACGCGAAGAGCTTCTGTCCTATCTGCAAGACAAATCAGCGGTCAAGCCGCGAGAGCCACTAGAGACTTCCAGCAAGCAACTCGATTCCGAATTGCTCTAACCCGCTCGGGCCGCGAACCAAGATGTAAACTTTCTCCCGAGAACCGCGGTCACTACGTGACGCCGTGCTCGGGGACCTAGCAGCCGTTCTCGCGGATCGTGCCCCATGCCTTTTCGTCAGAGCCGCACGGCCGGAAACAGAACACAAGAACTTTTTCAAGCGGTAAACTTAGCTCCTATGCGCCGCCTTCCGGTTCCTTGCCCCTATCGCCAGCACTCCACCACACCCGCGATCATTCCGGGGAGGAAAAAGCCTGCCGATGCGAAGACGCTGCTTCACTGTCTCATTGCGGCATGCTGCGTCGCTGGGTTAACGGCTCCCCTTCACGCGGATGCCGCGAAGGGCGCTCCGGGACTGACCGAAGCGCAGATTCGCGAGCACGCCGTGATCCAACCGGCCCGGCCCGACGGCCGGTACATGAGCGGACGCGGGTTTACGCAGTACCTCATCAAGCATGCCCGCCCCAAATTGCGGTTTGATCCGGGGTTTTCCGCCGCGCGTCGCCAAGCCTGGCAACTCG
Organism: Bryobacterales bacterium; assembly: GCA_965238045.1. GTDB lineage: Bacteria > Acidobacteriota > Terriglobia > Bryobacterales > UBA6623 > CBDEGU01. Next base: position 1,680,598 of record CBDEGU010000012.1, read on the forward strand.
AAGTCAGGATGAAGATGCGCGAGTTGATGGCTTTTCCTCCCGTCGTCAAGCAGCCGCCTCCGAAGAAGTTAGCGACCAGGCATCGAGACGGATACCGTGTTGAGAAATGGGAAAGTTATCCCGAGCCGGGCAGCGTTGTTCCCTTTCTCATGCTCGTTCCCGGCGGAGTGGACGCGGACAACCCGGCGCCCGCGGTCATGTGCTTTCCGGGATCAACACGCAGCAAGGAGGGCACAGCGGGAGAACCCGAACTTCACGCTCGGTTCACCAAACCGCGCCATGCGGAGCAGAACAAGATGGCCAGCCGGTATGCGCGGGCCGGTATCGTCAGTGTCGTGATTGATAACCCCGGCGTCGCCGAGACCTCTGATCTCGAACGCTTCGGGATGGCGCCGAACTACGACCGGAATGCTTTCAGCGCCCAGCTCCTGGAACTCGGGCGGCATTACCTGGGCCTGTCGGCGTTCCAGAAGCTGGACATTCTGCGTTGGCTCAAGAATCAGCCCTTCGTGGACCGGAAACGAATCGCGCTGAGCGGACATTCGCTGGGAACCGAACCGTTGATGGTGATGGGGGTGCTGGACCCGGAGATCGCGGCGTTTGTGTTTAATGACTTTCTCTCGCCGACATTGCAAAGAGCGATCGTGGCCACGAAGCCCGACGAGCGCGGTGTGCGGCCGCCGATGAACTGGATTGGCCACCGTGTGCCGGGGATCTGGAGATGGTTTGACTTTCCAGATATCGTGGCTTCGCTTGCTCCGAGACCGCTGATCATTACCGAGGGCGGCCCGACTCATGCGCTCGAAAAAGTACGTGCGGCTTATCAACTCGCTGGCGCGGAACACAAGCTAACGATTCGCTACTACCCCAAATACAGTGATCCGGCCGCGCGGCATGCGGGTGAAGAGATACCGGAGGGGCTGACTCAGGCGGATTGGTTTGAGTACGCGAATGTGGACGCCCCCCAACATTACTTCAAGGGGGATGCCGCAGTTCCTTGGCTTGTGGAAATATTGAAGCCCTAAGAGCCGCGATCAGCTTCCGAATCTATTGGACTGCACCGCTGGTCCGCCTATTCCAGACCGAAGAGCGGGCGCCGCACGTTCTTGTAGGTGAAATGTTTGGGGTTCACCGCCGTAACTCCCGGACTGTCCACGGCGATCACCTTGGCCGCGATCGGTTCATAGGCGGCGCGAGGAGCGATGGTCCCCTTGGCGACCAGGATCTTCTGCCGCTCGGGATAGATGCCGCAACTGATGAGCTGGTGCAGACTGAAGGGAATGACCCGCTTGGAGGTGAGCATGAGGATGTTCGGCAGCTCCCGTGTTGAACCCTCGACCTCGATGATCGCCGTCGGGCCCATGTCCCAGAAACGTCCGCCGCCATGACGCACTTCCGGCTCGACAAACCGGCCGTTGTGAAGCGACTTCACGCGGCCCCGGATTCGCACCGGTTTGCCGTGCATGTCGTCGGTCTTGCCGCCGACCAGCAAGTCAAACGGTCCGTCGATTCCGGCGTGAAAAGCCGCGTGATTGGCCTCCGCATCCGAAATTACCACGACCCAGCCATCGGCTTTCTGACGCAACAGTTCTGAGAGAATGAACGTGCTGTCGCCCGCCGAGCCACCACCTATATTGTCGCCCGTGTCCATGAGCACGACTGGGAAGTCGCCGTTTTCTTTGGCCATCCTGACAGCCTCGGCCGGACCGGGCAGGTCGAGCACGAGCTGGTCTCGCGTTGCCCACAGCATGGCGCCCAGCCGGTCGGCCTCGCGCCGGGCTAGCTCGGGGTCATCGTCCGTAATCACGATCACGCTCGGCCCCATGGCCGGAATGTCCGACCACTGATATCCGCCGGCGACGCTGACGGCGAGGATTTTCGGGTTTTTCTCCAGCCGCCGGCTTTCAGCCGTAATCGGCGCGAACGGTTCTCGCGTCGTGTTTTGGAAGATGAGATTGTAGGACATCGGCGGTTTGGCGATCGCCTGCACCGGTTTCACATCGCCCCGCAGAGTCGCGGCGAGAATATCGGCCGCCTGCATGCCGCGCTCTTTGGCATCGAGGTGCGGATTCTCCTTGTAGGTGACAACGGCAGTCGTCAGCTTGATGATCTCCTCGGAAACATTGGCGTGGAAATCGTGTGTCACCACGACCGGAATCTCTTCGCCGAATGCCTTTCGCACCCGGCGGACGACTTCGGCGTCGGCGTGAGGGTAGCTCTCGGCGACCATCGTTCCGTGCAGGTAGAGAAGAATCCCGTCGAGCTTCGGCGCCGCCTGAAGACGTTCGATCAGCTCTTGCGTGAGCGTATCGAGCGCCTTGTCGGTCACGGTGCCAAGCGTCTGCGGACCGGCGATCAGTGTCGGGTACAGACGAAGTCCGTTGCGTTTGGCGCCTTCGATGAATCCCGCCGTGGTGTTGCTGGCGGTCGTGAACTCGTCGAAGATCTCTTGTCCGCGTACGATACCCTTGGCGCCCCGCAGTCCGCGCTCGAAATCAGCCGCCGTGGTCTTCCGTGGATTGAACGTATTGGTCTCGTGAACGATTCCGCCGAAGCCCACCAGCGGTTCCGACGGCTGCGCGGAAAGCAAGACGACCGAACAAAACAGTATTCCTATCCATTTCACCTAAGCACCAACTCCTTCTCGGTCGCTCTCCGCGGCACTCTCATCCCGCAACGCGTCCCGACTTGCACCGAGTCTAACAGGCCCGGGTGCCAAACCCAGGCGCGGACCAGGTCGCGGAACATTGACCGCCTCGCCGGCATCGGCTATGGTGGCAAATGGAGCGTGTTCGCGGCTCGATATCGGCATCGGCGAACGTCCCTTCACGGCGTTTTCATGCAAACAGGCAAAGGTGCGGCCTCTCCTTCCGAACACACGGTCATTGAAGACGATCAGACCGGGGCTAGAATTCACCAGCTTACCAGCCATCGCTCAATCAACCACCCGGCCTATTTCCTGACGAGCTCGTTTACGCCCGATCAGAAGACAATCATCTTCACGTCCTACCGCACAGGCGCCGCCCAATTGTTCGAGGCCGGCTTTCCCGATGGCCCGATACGCCAGTTGACTGACGACTCCGCGATCCACCCGTTTTCACCGGCGATTGCCTCAGACGGCGACACCGTCTTCTTTGTTCGCGGCGGGCAGGTCTGGGAGCTCGACCGCTCCACGCTAGACGAGCGACTGGTCGCCGATTCGGGCGGTCAACTCGGCGAGTGTTCGCTCAGCGCGGACGGGGAATGGTTCGTCGCCGCCTGCAAGAAGGACGGCGAGAGCGGCATCTTCACCGGCCGAACCGCTGGCGGAGATCCGCGCTTTCTGCCCTTCGAACGAACCGTGATTCACCCACAGTTTTCCCCCGTCGATCCTGAATGGATTGAGTTCGCGGGCGATCCGGCCCCGAGGATGTTTCGCATACGCCGCGATGGTACAGGGTTGGAATGCCTCTACCATCACGACAACAATGAGTTCCTCGTCCATGAGACGTTTCTTGGGGAAACGGCGGATCTGATCTTCACCGTCTGGCCCAGGGCTCTCAAGCGCATGGACTGGAACACTCGCGAGATCACAACCATCGCCGAGTTCAATGCCTGGCACATTACGCCCAACCGGGCCGGTACGAAAGTCCTCTGCGACACGAATCATCCCGACATCGGGTTGCGCCTGATTGACGTCGCAAGCGGGGAGCACAGGCTGATCTGCATGCCGAAAAGCTCGAATGGCGGAAGCCAGTGGCGAACGTCCCGTTACGCGGTCGCCGAAGACTGGGCCGCGGCGCGGGCGGAATCAGAAAAAGACAAGGCGCTCAGCTGGATGGAAATGACGGTCGATACTGTCTATGGCCCGCAGTGGTCTCACCCACACCCGTCGTTTTCTCCCGATGAGACGATGGTTGCGTTTGCCAGCGACCGGTCGGGTCATACGCAGGTCTATGTTGCCGAACTCCCCGAAAGTTTGCGCGCTTAGCAGCCGGTAATTTCCCGATTCTGCCCCTATAATGAGCAAATACTTATGGCCACGGTCGAAGCCAGCCTGAGTTCCGTCGTCCCGCAAGTGCTCGGGCGCAAGGACTACGCCATCATAGGCGAGATGGTCGAGGAGGGCGCCAGCGTGCTGGACCTCGGCTGCGGCGAAGGCGAACTGCTGGAATGGCTCGTCGAGCGCCGCGACGTGAAAGCGCGGGGTGTTGAAATGTCACCGGAGAAAGTTTGTCAGTGCGTTGCGCGCGGACTTTCCGTCTATCAAGGAGACATCGACACGGGTTTGGCCGATTATCCAGACCAGTGTTTCGACTACATCATCCTGAGTCAGACGCTCCAAGAAACCTACCGCCCGATGGACGTGCTGCGCGAGATGTCTCGTGTCGGCCGCCGCTTGATCGTCGCTTTCCCGAATTTCGGCCATTGGGCCGTTCGTCTGTCGTTGCTGTGCAGGGGCCGCGCCCCGAAGGCGCGCCATCTGCCCTATGAGTGGTTCGACACGCCGAATATTCACTTCGTAACGATCCTCGACTTCGAGGATGCCGCCCGGCACGAAGGGCTGACCGTGGAACGGGCATACTTTCTCAGCGGAGAGCGGCGCGTGCGCCTGTGGCGGTCCTTGTTCGCGGACGTGGCCGTCTATCAGCTTCGCAAGTAACCCGTCCGGTCGCTTTCTGGCAGGCAAGGTCCTCCCCGCCGGCGCTCAAACCCATCCTGACCAATCCTTACCTGCCGAGCACCGACCGACTACAATAGTACTCGCCCGTGCCTTTCGGGTTCGACAGGAGGACGATGTGAGATTCGACCGCAGAGAATTTCTCGCTGCTTCCGTCGCCGCCGCGACCGCTGCCTGCGGCAAGACGATCGAGCAACGCCAGGCAGGCGGTAGTGCATCCGGCGCTCTGTCGTCCGGCATCCCCGGCCCCTATCCCGGCCGCGTTGTGGCCGTGCATCACCCGGACAGTATTCTATCGGGCGCCTATCAGCCCGAGCCCGTGCAACAGATGATCGAGCGCGGGCTCACCGAACTGACCCACGCGGGCAGTCTCGCCGAGAGTCTTGGCCAGTTTTTCGAACCAGGCGACGTCGTTGGCATTAAGGTCAACGGCGTGGGCCGGCCGCATGTGATCTCCGATGCCTCGGTCCTCAACACTCTGATTGGCGGGCTCAACCAGGCCGGCATCCCGAATCGCGACGTGGTCGTCTACGAGCGCACCAAGGCGTCGTTCACCGGGGCTGGTTTCGAGAAGTGGCTGCCCGACGGCGTGCGCTTCATGAATGCGACCGAGAAGTATCATGCGATCCAGCTCGACATGGATGGGTACGACCGCGACGTCTACATGGAGATGCCGCTTGTCCACCCCGATTACAAGTCCGAATACAGTCTCGACGACCCGCATATCCGCCGCTCCTACGTCGCGAAATGGCTGACTCGGGAGGTCAACAAAGTCATCAATATCTGCGTTCTGAAGCACCACCAGTCCGCCGGAGTGACGCTAGCGCTCAAGAACATGTCGCACGGCTTCGTCAACAACGTAAACCGTAGTCACGCCTCGACGACGGCGAATGCTTGCGGAATTTTCATCCCCGCGGTGGTCGATCTGCCGATCATTCGAGAGAAGGTCGTGCTGCACGTGCTCGACGGGGTGAAAGCCGCCTATCACGGGGGCCCCGGAGGCAAAGTCGGCAAGTACACCTGGGAGCACAAGACCATGTACTTCGCCACCGACCCGGTTGCGCTCGACAAGACTGGCTGGCGGGTGATCGACGCCAAGCGGGCGGAAGTTGGCGTGCCCTCGATCGCGCTCCTCAAGCCGGATGAAGATAGCAACTGGCTCAACTGTCAGGTCGAACACATCGAACTGGCCGGCAATATGGGTCTGGGCGTCTACGACGACGAGAAGATCCGCCTCAAGCGCATCAACCTGACCTAGCCCGGCGCCATTGCGTCCGCGAGGCCGCGCGGAAAAGAAATGCAGTTCCCGGCCGCTGGAGACCATCATGCAATTTGATCGCCGTGAAATTCTCGCCGCCTCGGTTGCCGCCGCCGCCCTAGGAGCCTGTCCGAGTATTGGTCATTTTCTTCTTTGAGAAAAAACACAAGTGGGCGATAATGGTTTATGGGAAAAACTTACCGCCCCTACCTTCCCGAGCAAGAACTGCTGCTGCCTCCTAGTTTGCGCGATTGGCTGCCGGAAAGCCACCTCGTCTACTTCGTCAGCGACGTGGTCGATCAACTGGATTTGTCGGCGATCGAGAAGGTCTATGAAAAGGAGTGGCGCGGCCAGCCGCCTTACCATCCGCGGCTGATGGTGAAGCTGCTGCTCTACGGCTACTGCCTGGGGGTGCGTTCCTCGCGCAAGATCGCCGAGCGTCTGGTCGAGGACGTGCCTTTTCGGGTGTTGGCGGCCGGCAATCAGCCCGACTTCCGCACGATTTCCGACTTTCGCAAGATCCACCTGGAAGCGCTGCACCAGCTGTTCGAGCAGGTGTTGCGGCTGGCGCTGGAAGCCGGGGCGATGAAGCTGGGTCGGGTGGCGCTGGACGGCACGAAGATGAAAGCCAACGCCTCCAAGCACAAGGCCATGAGTTGGGGGCGGATGAAGCAAACCGAGCAGCAGATTGCCGCCGAGGTCCAACAGATGCTGACCGAAGCGGAGAGGGCCGATGCCGCCGAGGACGCCCGCTACGGGCCTGAGCAGACGGGCCAGGAGCTGCCCGAGGAGTTGCAGCGCCGCCAGACGCGGCTGGAAAAGATTCGGCAAGCCCAGAGAGCCCTAAAACAAAGGGCGCGCGACAAAGCGGCCGCCCAAGACCACTCAGCCGACGACGTCCGCAAAGCGAAGCCGCGCGACAAGGATCAGTACAACTTCAGCGATCCGGAATCGCGCATCATGAAAGGCGGCGACGGGTTCTTGCAGGCCTATAACGCGCAGGCGGCGGTGGAGGGGGTCTGTCAGTTGATCGTGGGGCAGACGGTGACGCAGGCGGCGAACGACAAACAACAACTGCAGCCGCTGCTCGAAGCGGTCGAGCAGCAGGCGGGGCAGCGGCCACAACAAGTGTTGGCCGACAGCGGCTATTGTTCGGAGCAGAATCTGCAATCTTTGGAATCGGCCGCCGCGCCGGAGAACAAGATTGAGGCTTACATCGCCACGAAGAAAGACAAGCACGGGGAGCGGCCACCGCCAGCGAAGCGCGGACCCTTGCGGCGGGGAGCAACGCGGCTGGAGCGGATGAAACGCAAATTGCAGACGCGGGCTGGAGCGAAGGTTTACGCCCAACGCAAGGGGATCGTCGAGCCGGTGTTTGGTCAGATCAAACAGGGGCGCGGGATGCGAGGGTTTCTCTTGCGCGGGTTGGAGAAGGTGCGCGGCGAATGGGCGTTGATTTGCCTGACGCACAACATATTGAAGATGCACACCCTCTGCCATGGATAGCAAGAAGGAAATGCGGTTCGAAGAGTTCGCGGAGGCTTCTGCGGGGCGCGAGAAACTGCTGCCAGGCGGTGTTTGTCCATCCCGCCCGACTTCGACCGCCCGAGCCCTGCCTTTGCCGAACGAGTAAATCTCCCGCCGGAAATTCAACCCAGCACCAAAACCGTGCCAAGCTGATACTCGGACGGACTCCTAGCTGGCTGGTTCGGTTACCGGCAATTTCTCAAGTCGGCACGGGGAGTTGTCGAGACGGTTGAGGAGTCGTCTTACGCGACGGATGCTGAGGGCCGGGCGAGAGAGCCGCTCGCGGACCGTCTGCTGAGCCAGTGGACTGGCGTGTTTCCGGATCCGCTCGCGGCGATGATCGAAAAGGAAATCAAGTACCTCTGGCGCAGTCCCCGCTTTCGGCTGCCCTTTTTCATGGGTTTTACCTTTGGCGTCTTCGCCTGGCTGCCGATCATGAGCCAATGGTCGAGGCCCGGAACCATGGAGTGGATGCGCCAAAGTTCGCCGGCGCTGATCAGCTTGTACGCCTTCTTGCTGCTCGGCCCGGTCATGTTCTTGAACCGGTTTGGTTTCGACCGCGCCGCGGTGAAGTGCTACTTCTGGCTGCCCCTGGGGTTGAAACCTCTGCTGATGGCGAAGAATCTGGCGAGCGCTTTCTTTGGGGCCGTCGAGGTGTTGCTGGTGATCGCGATGTGCGCGGTGTTCGGGCTGGTGACGGAAGCTTTCCAGGTCGTCGAAGCTGTCATGGTGGGCGCGATCGCGCTGCTCTACCTCTCGGCGATCGGAAATCACATGTCGGTTCGCTTCCCGATACCGAGCGATCCGGAGCGGATTTCGCGCGCCGGCACTGGCCATGGCGCCCGGGCGTTTGTTCAGTTCCTGCTATTTCCGATTTCCTTGTCGCCGATCCTCGCGGCCTTCCTGGCGCGCTATTTCCTCCAAAGCGAGACGGCATACTTCGCGATGTTGGCGGCCTCCACCATCGCTGGCGTCGCCATCTACTTCGGGTCGCTGGGCGCCTCGGCCCGCTTCGGCCACAGAAATCGCGAACACATGGTGATGTGCTTGTCGCAAACCGAGGGTCCGATCGCCATCGAGTAGGGGGCGGGCGGCTGACTATGGCCCGGCTGGCTATGGCATACCCGCGCCCGCCGTCCGCCGGACCAGATCGTCCACCTTGTCGGCAATGGTCTCTTCGACCGCCGAGCGGAACGGCCCGGGCAGTGACGTAAACAGCATCGCGTCGCCGCCCTCGTAGCCTCCTTCCCGCAGCACGCGCAGACTGGGAACGTAGCCGAAGACATCGTTGTTGTAGGACGATACCCAGGTGTCGTTCCAGCCGTAGGCGCCCTTGAATCGCAGCGAATAATCCACGACGACTTCGCCGGCCAGCGCGATGAAGGTGAGGCTGTCGCCGAACTGCCATACCTGCACCGGATAGGGGAAGTGTGTCATCAGCTTGCCTTCGTCCTCGAGGATCTTGAGCATCCGGCCGGCGTGCTCGCGCTTGCGGCGGTTCGCGTCCGAGAGCCGCTTGTCGAGTTCGGCCTTAGTCGGGGTGTTGAACGGCAGGTCGACCTTTTCGTAAGCGGCCCGCAGCGGACCCGCGAGGTCTTTCATTTTCTTGGCGAGCACCTCGGCGACCGCCGTCGCGAGGGTGTCACCATAACGCCGCGCCAGAACCTCGGTGCGCCGCGGCAGCGGATTCTGGTCGGCGCCGCAGCCGTTGACAAATAAGGCCACCGCGCCGGGATGGAGTTTCTCTACGGCGCTCTGCGCGAATCCTGGCCAGTCGCCGTTGATCTTGTAGTTGCTCAGCACGGTGGCGTGGCAGGCATAGCCGAAAGCGACCGCGATCAAATCGCCGCCCGGTTTGCGAACCGCCAGCACCGGCACGTCGTGATCGGTGGGGCCGGGATACTCGCGGTGCCGCACGCGCCGGCGATTCACCGCGAAGCCGGCCAGTCCCTGCTCATAGGAGAGCGTCGCGGGCGAGAGGTTCGTGATCGCCTCGTCGATCACGGCGACGACCTGCGCGATGAGCTTCGGCTGATAGCGGTTAATCGCCTCAATATGCTCGCGGTCGAGCTTGTAGGAAGGGTAGCGCCTCACACGGGTAATCGGCCCGCTATGAGTGTGCGAGGCATTGAGCACCAGACGTTCCCGCGGCAAGCGGTATCTCTTGGCGGCCAGGGCGGCGATCTTGTCGCCCACAATGTCGCGGAAGCCTCCAAGGTCGGCCGTCACCAGAACCGATACCGTGCCGCTTTCGTCCTCGATCGCCAGGGCCTTGGCATGAATCGGGTGCAGGACGCCCTCGGAAGGTTTCGTCCGCGCCGCGTAACCAGCCATCCAGATGGACTCGGTGGGCGTGATGTCGACGCGCGCGACCCCGGCCTTCCAGGAACCCGCCGCCTCAAGCGGGCCCGCGGCCAGCAGCCAGGCAACCCCGCACGCGATAAGCAAGAAACTCTTGCGGGTGTGTGAATCGGGAAGTAGCATCGAATGCCTCCTGCACAGGTAGCGTGCCCGGGTTCGAACCGCTCAGAACCGAGTTCTATTAAAGCGCACTTGGCCCGGGGACAGGACATTTCGTCGAGGGCGGCACACATGAAGACGTGCACAGCTCCAGAGCGGCCCGATCTGGCCCTTATTGCCGGGCTACGCTATTGCAAGGTGATATTGTGGGCTTCCAGCAATTCGCCCGTCGCTTGGAGCAGCGTCAGGCGGCTGCGGCGATAGGAGATGGCCTGGGTGAGGACTTGCGCCTCGGCGTCCACCAGGTCGTTCTGCGCCTCGAGCACGAAGAAGGCTGTGTTGACGCCGAGATCGTACTTCTTCTGCTCGGCGTCGAGCCGCTTCTGGGCGAAGCCTTGGGCCACAGTCGCCTGCTGCACGGCGGCCTTGCTCAATTCGACGCCCGCGACGGCCTGCAGCACTTCCAGCCGGACGGCCTGTTCGTCGCCGCGCAGGATGTAAAGGTCGCGCTTTTTCTGAATGACCGCATCCGCGAGATCGGCGGCGGCGCTGCGGTTCCGCAGCGGCAACTGCAAGGTCAAGGTGGCGCCATAGCTCGGGAAATTGAACCCGAAGAGCTGGCTGAAGGCCTCGGGAAATCCCCCCGGCACGATCTCTCCGACCGACCCGCCCAAACCCGAGCGGTCGATGAAATTGCCGCCGATGCCGCTCGACGAATAGTTGGCGCTGAGGGCAAGATTGGGGCGCATGTCGTTATTCGAGCCCTTGATGCTGAGGTCACTGATCTCGATAGCCCGGCGGCTCTGCGCCAATTCCGGGCGGCGGGAGAGGGCCAGCAATACTGTTTCTTCCGCGTCGATCGTATCGGAATACGCCGCCGGCTGAATCGGCTCGGTCAGCACGATAGGAAGATTGCGAAAGTCGGGGTCAAGATCGGCTCCCATCCAGCGATGCACCGCGTCCTTGGCTTGCTCAAACCGGTACCGCTCCTGCGTTACGCGGACTTGCGCGTTGGCGAAGTTCTGTTCCGGCTGATAGATGTCTAGAGGCGAGATCGCGCCCAACTCGAGCCGGCGTTTCTCTTGCTCCAAGAAGGCGCGCGATATTTCCAGATTGTTCTCCTGCACTCGAAGCTGCTCGCGAGCGTTGACCGCGTCCCAGTAGTCGTTTTCGGCCAGAAACAGCAATCCGATCACCCGCTCCCGCACCTGCTCGCGGGTAAACTCAAGCCGCGACTGGGCGATCAAGATTGGGATGCGCTGGATCGAGCGCCCGCGCCCGCGCAGAAGCTGCTGCCGCAGGGTGAACCGCAGAGACTGCCCGATGCTCGGATTGAAGCTCGCGAACTGGCTGTTGTCAGCCCGCCGCGACCCCGAATACGCGATCGTGTAGTTGGTTCCGGTATCTAAATTCTGGCTATAAGTCGTACCGCCGCTATGGACGAGCTGGGTTCGGACATCCGCGCCGGCGAGTTGATCCGCCGAGGGAGTTGTGGACCGGTTGACACCGAGGTTAACGCTCACGAAGGGGTCAAACGGGCTATAGGCGCGCTGGATACTGTTCTTCTGTTCAAGAATCGATAGCTTCTGCAGGTTAATATCGGGGCTGTTCGCCATCACCAGTTCGACGTAGGCGCGTAGCGGCAGTTCCAGCTGGCCGTCAAAGAGAACGTCCGCGAGCCGCGTGGCCTCTTCAATCTCCACCGCCAAGGGCGCCCGGCCCCATTGCTCGCGAAAATACGTTTTGGTCGGGAAGGTATGAAACTGAGCCGGCAGCGTGATGCAGGTGATCAACAGCAGCGTGGTGTATTTTTCCAGTATGGCTCTCATTCTATTCTCGAAAAAGCAAACTGTATCCCGGAATCGCCGCGGAACGGTCCATGCCGAACGGGATGCGGGAGAGAAGAGGTCCGGCTACTCGTAACGCATGGCCTCGATCGGATCCAGTTTCGCGGCTTGGGTCGCCGGATAGATCCCGAATAGCAGGCCGATAAACACCGACACGCCGAAGGCGACGCCGATCGAGTCGCTCTGAACGACGGTCGACCAGCCGGCAATAGCGGCGATCACGCGGGAGCCGCCGAAACCGGCGGCGATTCCGATCAGTCCGCCGGCGATGGAAATCATGACGGCCTCAATCAGAAACTGTCGTACAATGTCGCGGCGCCGGGCGCCGATCGCCCGCCGAATGCCGATTTCTCGCGTCCGCTCAAGCACCGTCGCCAGCATAATGTTCATGATACCGATCCCGCCGACCAGCAGCGAGATCCCAGCAATGCAGATCATCACCATGGCGAAGATATCTTGCGTCTTCTGCCGTTGCGCCAGCAGGCCGGCTGGAACGATGACCGTAAAGTCACCCGCATCGTTATGAGTGGCCGCGAGAATGGCGCGTACGACCTCCGCGGTCTCAATCGGGTCGGCGTCGCTTTCGACTCGAATGAACACGCCGTCGACTTCGTCCTTCAGGTAGCTATTGGTATCGTCAAAACGGCGCATGACCGTGTTCAGCGGCGCGACGACCAGATTGTTCTGGTCGTCCGAGGAAAGTCCCTCGATCTTGGCTTCGGCCGAGGCCTGCGGCGCCATCACTCCCACAACCCGCAGCCACACGCTGTTGATCTTGACGTATTTTCCGATCGCCGGACCGTAGCCGAGAAGATTGATCTTCACCCGCTCGCCCAGCACGCAGACCGGTTCGGAACGCAAATTCTGGTCTTCGGTGAAAAATTGCCCTTCCAGCAGCGCCACGCTGTAAATATCGGTGTAGCTCGGCAGCACGCCGATGAGAGTCGGCAACTCCTGGTCCGAGCGCGGCAGCACGCTGGTCGGAAGAAAACGCTTGCGCGGCGACATCGCCTCGACGTTCGGTGTATTCTCGCGCAGTGCTCTAAAATCACGGAAGCTCAATCCGGCCGAGACTTCGCGAACCGCCAGCAGCGAGTCGCGATCGACGGCTTCGTTGGCCTCGACGATGATGTTGTTCACTCCCAGCAGATCGATCTGGCGCAGGGTTTCCTGCTGCGCCCCGGCCGTGATCGAGAGCATCACGACGACCGCTCCCACGCCGAAGATCATTCCCAGCATGGTCAGCAGCGAGCGCAGCTTGTGCGCCAGCAGACTCGAGAGGCCCATCCACAATTCGGGCAGCAGGTTTGCAAGCGAGAACATTCTAACGAGTCCTCCCGCCACCACGGCTTCGGCCGCCGCCCCCAGCACCGCCGCGCCCGCCACTGCCAGAACCAGCGCCGGGACCGCCCGAACCTGGGAAGCCCGCGCCGGGGGACGACTTGGCTCCCGCCCCCTTCTTCTTTTTCGTCTTGCGGCCGCCCTGCTGGTCGGCGGGTCGCTGGAGCGAGATGATTTCTCCTTCCTCCAGGCCGCTCAAGACCTCTACCCGAGACTCGGTCCTCTTGCCCAGCTCGACCTTGCGAGCCTCCAGGCGCTTCCCCTTCGGCACGTAGACCACCGAACCGCTTCGCCCCTCGAACACCGCCTGCACCGGAATGTGGAGCGCGTTGGGAATCCTGTCGATGACGACCTCGGCATCGGCGAGCAGGCCGGGCCGCAGAAGAACCTCGACATCCGAGCCCTCCCGCGCTGAGGCAGGCAGCCGGGCGTTATCGCGCTCTTCCGCGGAAAACTGCGGGCCGGAGGCCGGCAAAATAAATGCCTCTTGAGACTGCCCCTGCCCGCCCCTGGCCGCGCCCCGTGCCGTGTCCTGTCCGCCCCGTGCCGCGCCCTGGCCGCCGCGCTCGCCGCCACGGCGCGAGCCTGCCGATCCGCCGCCGCCCATTTGGGCACGGACCTGCTGGAAGAGCTTGCGCCGCTCTTCCTGGCTCAGCGACTCAATGTCGCGTCCGCCCGCGCGTTCCTGCATCAACTTGCGAAACCGCTCCCGGTCGCCTCCCGACCCTCGGCGGCGGTTGCCCGTGGCGCTCTTTTCTCGCGCTCCGCCCGCGGCGGCGCTGTTACGGCCCGCTGGACTCGCCGCCGCGCTCGCCTGCCCGCTTCCTCCCCGCCGGGATGGGCCGCTGCTGGCCTCGGCCGATCTCGCCGGGTCCGCGGCCGGAGCACTGCCACGAAAGCGGCGCGCGACCTCGGCTGCCCGGTTTGCCTTGGCGGTCGCTAGAATTCGCTCGATCTGCTGGGGCGATGCGCCGACGTGCGTCAGCAACTCGCCCATATCCACCGACAGGACGCACTCGAACTTCTTGGTCGCTTCACCGCGAAAGAAGTTCATCGAAGCCGTCCTGCCCACGCGCTTCACCGTTCCTCTGACCGCCTTTCCGGGCAAGGCATCGAGATAGATCACCGCCTCCTGTCCGACCTGGAGCGAAGCGCGCTCGACCTCCTCGGCTTTGGTCATGAGATCCATTTCCGAAAGGTCGAGAAGCTGCACGATGGCCATGCCGGGAGGAATTTGATCTCCCTCCTGCACAGGCGGGCTGGACTGGCCGAAAGAGCGCCCGCCCGAGCGGTTGTTCAGGATAGAGACCAGTCCACCCAAGGGGGTGAGCACCTTCGCGTTTTCGATGCGCCGTCGTTCCCGGCTGACTTCGAGTTCCGCTTTCTTGATCTGTTCCCGCAGCACGGCCAGTTCCGCTTCGCGCTCTTGCAGGCGCGATTGAATGTCGGACTCAAGCTTCTCAAGACGTCGTTTCGACTCCTCGAGGGTGAGTTCGTTCTTGCGGGCGTCAATGGCCGAGATCAGTTCGTTCTGGCGCACATCGAGCGCCGCGCGCCGCACGGCGAATTTCGCGCTCAGCAGTTCGACCTGGTCCTTGGCGCGGAGGATCTTGAGTTCGACTTCGGCCTTCTTGAGATCCTGCTCGGTCTTGGCGAAATCGAGCAGCGCATCCTCGAGAAAAACCCTCCGGTCGGAATCGTCGAACTCGGCAATCAGGTCCTTGGGCCGTGCCAGCGCCCCGGGGGAGGCCAAGCTGGTAATCTGCGACGTCGAGCCCAGGTTCGGCGCTGTCAGCGTCGTCGAGCGAACCGCTTGCAGGGTCCCGCGCAGGTAAGTTTTCACTTCGAGATCGCCGCGCTTCACCACGGCGAGCGCACGCTCTTCCCTGTCGGCTGGCATGCGGCCGGCGACGAAATAGTAGGCTCCGCCGGCGATGCCCGCGAGTCCCAGCAGAAGCGCCAGCCGAAAAACGATCTGTTTCATATCGATTCCACTCTATCCATTCTGGCCGTTGCTGCTAGCCTTTTGGGTTTGCGAGGATCGGATTTTCCAGCGCGATCACCTCGCCTTCCTTGAGCGCATCGCCGACCACGATCTCGGTCGCGTTCCGCGCCAGTACCTTGATGCGCTGTTTTCGAAAACCACTCCCTTGGCGGACAAAAACGGTCGGCTCGCCATCGACCTGGAAACTCGCCCTGGTCGGTATGATCAAAACGCCGGGCCGCTGTTCGACGATCACTTCCACGCTGGCGCTCATGCCGGGCCGCAACTGCGCATCCATATTGTCAATCGTGGCCTGAGCGGGGAAGTTCTTCTCGGGGGGGAAGCGCCGGAACAGCAAGGTCGCAATCGGGCTAAGCCAGTCGATCGATCCCTCAAAGACGGTGCCAGGCGCCGCGTCGACCCGTATCCGCACGTGCTGGCCGACGCTGGCCCGGCCGCGGTCGATTTCTTCCACCCGAAATTCAACCCGCATGGAGGAGAGATTCGGAATTTCCGCGATGTCGGCCCCCGCCCAGACCGTGTCGCCTTCTTGAAACGGCGGCCGGTTTCGTCTCGACGAACCTTGCGCCCGGGAATTGGATTTGATCTGTACAATGCCGTCGGCCGGAGCGCGGAGAATCATATTGCGGAGGTAGGTCTTGGTGAGATCCAGATCTCGAATCGCCTTGTTCTTGCGTTCTGTCAGGCGAGTGATGTCGGCTTCTTGAGAGATATCGGTCGCTTGGGCGGTGGTTTTCGCCTTGCTCAACTCTCCGCCGGAAACATCGACATCAATGCGGTTCTTCAGACCCTCGATTTCCGACAGAATTTCCTGTTTGCTGGCCTCGAGCTTGGCGCGTTCCAGGTTGTATTCCGAACTCATGACCAGCATCGCGTTCAGCTCGTCGGCGATGGAATGCTGTGCTCTGGCCTGGACGATCTCGCTGTCGACCTGGCGCACCTCGGTGGCGCGCTGCACGAAGCGCTCTTCCTGGACCGAACCGTCGAACTCGACGACGATCTCACCCTTCTTGATCGGCTTGCCGTCCTCGGCCAGACGAACAATCTTCAAATCCGGCGTCGGCGGCGTCGTGATCTTTACCGATTCAGTCGCCTTGACCTCGCCCCTGGCGCGGATCGACATGATGAATTCACGCCTCTCGACCCGGGCCGTGGGCACTTCCCGCGCGGCGGGCGCATAGAGCTGAAGGCCCAAATAGGCCCCGGCGAGCAAGAGCAGAAAAATCACGCTCCAGCGGCGGAACTGGTCTTTGGCGTTAGCTGTCACTGCCATGTTTTTAGGTAGAACTCCCGCGAGCCGGCGGCTGAGCCGGCCCCTCTACTGTTCAGACGTTAGCATTGCCGGAAAGTTATCGTCGTGCTCAAGAAAAACCCTCAGGCCGCTCTTGGAATCGAATCGCCTCTAATCGCCGGCGGACTCGGCCGGACGAAGTCCGGCGGCGGCGCGGCGCGCCTCCCGCCTCGCTTGAGCGCTTTCCGCCCAACCCTCGAGCGTCAGATACACCACGGGAATAAACACCAAGGTAATGAGGGTCGATGTTGTCAGCCCGCCAATGACCACGCGCGCCATCGGAGCCTGCAGTTCTCCGCCCTCGCCCAGTCCCAGCGCCATGGGCGACAAGCCCAGAATGGTCGTAACGGTTGTCATCAGAATCGGGCGCAACCGCCGCTTCCCGGCCGTGAGGACCGCCTCCCGCAGGGCGAATCCATGCTCCCGGCGCAAGAGATTCGTGTAGTCGATCAAAACGATGGCGTTGTTTACGACGATGCCGAGCAGCACAATGATACCCAAGAAACCCTGCATGTTAAAGGTCGTTTCGGTGAGCAGCAGCATCATCACGACCCCGATCACCGCCAGTGGAATCGAGAACAAGATGATGAACGGGTCGCGCAGCGACTCAAACTGCGCGGCCATCACCATGTACACCAGAACCAGCGCCAGCAGGGCGGCAAAGGTCATCTGCTGGAAGGCTTCCTGCTGTTCCTCGTACTCGCCGCCGAAACGGAATTCGTAGTCCGCCGGGCGCTCGATGGCGTCCAGTTTCACTTTCAGGTCTGCCACGACGCTTCCCAGATCCCGGTCCGCGATCGTTCCGGTGACCGCAATGATGCGCTGCTGGTCGGCCCGCGTGATTTCGGTGGACCCTTCCTGGCGCCGCATGCGCACCACGCTCTCCACCGGGATCGAACTGCCGTCGGGCAGCATGAGCGGGACATTGCTCACCTGCCCCAGGTTGAGCCGGTCCTCCTCGCGCAGGCGGACCAGGATGTCATACTCGTCGCCCTGTTCGCGATAGAAGGAGGCGCGCGTTCCCCCGATGGCTGTTTCCAGCGTATCGGCGACATCGGCGACCGAAAGGCCCAGGCTGCTGGCCTTGGCCCGGTCGACCGAGATCAGCATCTCGGGAACGCCAGGCTGGCGGCTCAACTGAGCGCTGACGACGCCGGGAACGGTCGTCATGGCGTTGCGAACCTCTTCGGAGAGCCGCATGATGGTTGCCAGGTCGTGGCCTCGCACCTCGACCGAAAGGCGGTCCTCGCCTCCGAAGCCGCTGCCCCGGCGGCGGAACATGCCGCTGCTGACGCGCGTTCGCACCAGCATCCCTGGTTCGAGCTGCATCAAGGGCCGCAGGTGGGCGACGACATCGGCGGCCGAACGCTCTCTCTTGCTCTGTTCCACCAGGTCGATTCGCATACGGCCTTCGTTCATTCCGCGGAAGTAGTAGCTGCTGTTGCTGCCCGCCTCGGTCATGATGTACTCGGCTTCTGGCGCCATCTCCTTGACGATCTTCGCCATTCTCTGGATCGTGGCGTCGGTAACATCGACCCGGGTGCCGGGCTCGAGTTTCAATTCGATGCGGATCTGGCCCTCGTCGACTTCCGGCTGGAGTTCCACGCCGATCAACTCCATCGACCGGTAGGAGCCGTAGAAAAGCAAGACGGCCAGCCCGACCACGACCGCCCGATGATCGAGCGACCAGCTCAGCGCCCGGCCATAGGAGCTGGTCCAGCCATCCTGCACCGACCCCATCCAGCGGTAGACGGCGCCGGCGATGCCTCGCGGCTCGCCTCTCGATCCGCCGAGATACCGCGAGCAGAGCGCCGGGACCACCGTGAGCGCGATCAGCAGCGAACATAACAGCGAGAACGAGACGACCCAGGCCAGTTGCTGGAAGGTCTGAGCCGAAACGCCGCCCAGGAACAGGACGGGCACGAAGACGGCGATCGTCGTCAGCGTGGACGCGGTGATGGCCATGCCCACTTCGCGGCTGCCGACAACGGCGGCTGTCTTCATGTCCTTGCCCTGTTGGCGGTGCCGGAAGACATTCTCCAGCACCACGATCGCGTTATCGACCAGCATGCCCACGCCCAGCGCCAAGCCGCCGAACGAAACCGTGTTCAGCGTGAAACCGTTGAAGTACATCAGCGCGAACGTCGCGATCACCGAGATGGGAATGGCGACGCCGATGATGGCCATGCTCGAAAAACTGCGCAGGAAGAACAGCAGGACGATGATGGCCAGGCCGCCGCCGGCGATCGCAGCATCCTGCACGTTGTGAATCGAGGCCCGGATGAAGTTCGCCGAGTCCCAGGTGCTTTCGATGTGTACCGGCAGGCCGTCGGTGTGAATCCGCTCGACTTCCTTCCAGACCTGGTCGGAGACCTTGACGGTGTTGGCGCCCGATTGCTTGTAGATGTACATCCGAATGGCCGATTCCCCGTTCACCCGGACGACATAACGTATCTCCTCGTGAGAATCCTCGACCGTGGCGATATCGCGCAAATAGACGGCCACCCCGTTGCGGCTCGTGACCGAGACATTGAGGATGTCGGCGAGACTCTTGAACTCACCCTGGGTGCGCAGCAAGACCTCGTATCTGCCTTCGCGAACCGGCCCCACCGGGCGGTTGAGGTTTTCACGTCGCAGCGTCTGCACCACGCTGGCCACCGACAAGTTCAGCGCGCGGAGTTTCTTCAAATCGAGATAGACGTGAATTTGACGCCGCAGGCCGCCGCTGATGCCGATCTGCGCGACCCCGGGAACTCGCTCGATACGGTACTGCAGGTTCTTCTCGGCGAAGTGGCGCAGCTTCTTGGCGTCCATTTCTTGCGACGCCACCGAGAGAAACATGATTGGGAATTGCGAGACGTCGAACTTCAACATCACCGGCGGCTCGATGTCTTCTGGAAGCGAGCGGCGGCGGCGGTCGAGACGGGAGCGTAATTCATTCGCCGCCTCGTCCAAGTCGGTGCCGAAGGTGAAGCGGACGCGAACGTTGGAGTTTCCCTCGGCCGAGCGGGAGGTGATCTCTTCGACGCCCGGCGCCGCGGCCAGAGCTTCTGAGTTTCCATCTCCTCCGGCGCCACGCCCTCGTAGCGGGTGCTGACACTGATGGTGGGATACTCGATCTCCGGCATCAGATCGACCGAAATGTTGAGAAACGAGATGACCCCGAGCAGCATGGCGATCATGCACCCCATCAGAACCGTGACCGGCCGGTGGATAGAAAACTCCGGTAGACTCATTTCGTTCTCCTCCTCTTTCACGGCGGCCGGGCGCCGTTCCCAAGCGGATGCATCGGCTCGGGCGTCTCTCCTCTCTACTCGGCTTTTCCGGTCGCTGCTCCGCCCGGTGTTGTTCCCGAGCCCTGCGCGCCGCTTCCGGCCGCGCCGGCTCCAGATGGATCGGCGCTAGCCTGTGAAGCGGCGCTTTCCGGCTCGGACTCGACCATCGAGATACGGTCGCCGGCTTCGAGCATCGTGGCGCCCCGTCCTACGATTCTGACTCCCGGATCGAGATTCGCCAAAACCTCGACATCATCCTCCCGCGTCAGTCCGGTTTCGATCACCCGAAACACGGGCTGGTCGCCCTCGATGACATAGACGCCGGGCTGGCTGCCCCGGTAGACGAGGCCCTCACGGGGAATGAGAATCGCCTCGCGCATCATTCCAGTTTCGAGCTGGATTCGGACAAACATTTCCGCCTTTAGCAGGTTGTCGCTGTTGGGCACGTCGATCTCGACCAGAACCGTGCGGGTCGCGGCGTCGAGAACCGGCGCGATCCGCGCGATCCGTCCGCGGAACGTGCGTCCGGGAATGGCGTCGACTTCGATCTTGGCCAGATTGCCGATGGCCAGACGTCCGAGGTTTCGCTCGGGCACGTTGGCCAGAGTAATCATGGTTGAGAGATTGACAATCTTGAGAATCGGGTTCGACGGGCCCAGCAGCGCCCCGGTGTCGACATATCGCTCGGCGACAAAGCCGCTCATTGAGGCATAAATCTTCGCTTGCCCTAGACGAATTTTCAATTCCGTCAGTTCCGCCTCGGCCTGCTGGGTTTGCGCCTTGGCGAATTCCACCTGGGCGTCGGCTACCGCGAGCCGGGTTTTGGTCGAGGCTTGGTCCTGAGGCGAGATCAGGCCGTCGTCGAGAAGGCTCTTGGCGCGCGCCAGTTCGGCACGGGCATTCTCCCGTTCGGCGGCCCGCTGTGCCGACAAGGCGCGGGTGACGCCGATCGACGCCACTGCCCTCTTGACCTGCTGCTGAAGCTCGTCGTCCTCGAGTTCCGCGATCAGATCGCCCACCTCGACGCGGTCGCCAATCTCGAAGTAGATCTTTTCAACCCGCCCGGTCGCCTTGGCGGTGACATTGACCTCTTCCTTGGCCTTGAGCGCTCCGGTCAGAAGCAAGTCGTCGCGCAAGGTTCCGAGCCGCACCCTGTTCACACTGACCGTAATGACGCGCCCTCCCCCTTTCTTTTTCTTGGCGCTTGGTTGCGCCTGTTTCTGCTGAATTTCATAGATGCGGTCGCCGGCGAAGAAAAGCAGGCCGCCGCCAATCAGAATCCATACGGAGCGCTTGATCCAGATGTTCAAGGGTTTTCCTTTGTCAAATAGGTGCTTCGCTCAGCGGGGGAAGGCCTTCATGCGCGATGCGCGCACCATCCGGCACTCGTAGAGTATCTCATGGTTGCGGGAAACATTATCGAGGAAGAAAACGCCCGCCGCCGGGATAATTTCTCCGAGCCGGCCACCCATGCGTGAAGTCACCACTCCAAATATAGGGTCGCATTCTTGCCCAAAATGGTTACGCCGCGAGGGCGGCGAGATGGAGGGCGGCACTTGCCGTGGCGCCGGTCTATCCGCCCTCGCCCTTCTTGTGGACGGGAACATGGAGCCGCTGAATCTTTTGGTTCAGCGTGGAGAGCGCCACGCGCAGGCGTTTCGCGCACTCGGTCTGACTTCCGCCGCACTTTTCCAGCTCGTCGCTGAGCAGACGGCGCTCGAACTCTTCCATGATCTCTGGCAGGCTGGCGCCGGCGGAAGGTTTGAAATTCGACGGGATACGCGGCCGCTCGATGCCGTTGGAAGCCAGCAGGGCATCGGGCAGAGCTTCGACCGGAACCTCGGGACCGGCCGCGAGCACGACCGCTCGCTCGATGACATTCTCCAGCTCGCGGACATTACCGGGCCAGCCGTAGTTCATGCAGACATTCATCGCGTCGGCGGAGAAGTGCAGCGTGGAGCGCTGCTCCTGGTCGAGGAAGCGTCCGTTTTCCTGGCAGTACTTGGTGAAGAAGTGCTCGACGAGCAGAGGAACGTCCTCCAAGCGCTCGCGCAGCGGCGGCAGGTCGATGGGGATGACGTCGAGACGGTAATACAGGTCCTCGCGGAACTGCCCCTGTTCGATGAGCGACTGCAGGTCGGTGTTCGTCGCGGCGACAATGCGAACGTCGACCCGAACGGTCTCGGTCGAGCCAACGGCCATGAATTCTCGCTCCTGGATCACGCGCAGCAGCTTGGCCTGGGTTTCGAGGCCCAGCGTGCCGACCTCGTCGAGGAAAATCGTTCCGCCGCCGGCCCGGTCAAAGCAGCCTTTTTGCGTCTGGGTCGCTCCGGTGAAAGCGCCCCGTACGTGGCCGAAGAGCCGAGACTCAAGCAGGTCAATCGGGATCGAACCCGTGTTGACGGCCACAAACGACCCTCCCGCGCGAGGCGAATGAGAGTGGATCGCTCGCGCGATGAGTTCCTTGCCCGTGCCGCTGTCGCCATGGATGAGAACGGTCGAGCGAGATTTTGCCACCTGGGCGACTAGTTCGAAGACTCGCCGCATCACTTCGCTCTTCCCGATCAGGTTCGCAAAGCTCGAAGTGCGCCGCAAGGCGTCGCGCAGTTCGGCGTTCTCGACTTCCAGGCGGTGCTGCCGGATAGATTTCTCGATCTCAAGCAGCAGCTTGTCGTTGTTCCACGGCTTGGTCAGGAAGTCGTTCGCGCCGCCCTTGATGGCCTGCACCGCGTTTTCGACCGAACCGTAAGCGGTGAGCATCAGGATCGGAGTGCCGCTATCGGTCTTGCGGATCTCCTCGACAACTTCGAGGCCGCTGCGGTCGGACAGCATCAGATCCAGCAGCACCAGGTCGAAGCTCTCCGAGTGCAGCGCCAGAAGGCCCTCCGCCGCGTCCTCGGCCGTCTGGGACTCATAACCCTCAAGATCGAGCAGCGTGGAAAGGCTGTCACGAATCGCCTCTTCGTCATCGACGATGAGGATGCGCCCCTTCGCGCGGACGCTTGGTGCGGCTTGCCGCCTAGACATGAATCGGTTTCGCGGCCAGGGGAAGCTCGATGTGGAACGATGTTCCCGCGCCAGGCCGGCTCTCCACCGTTATGTTACCCGAGTGCTCTTGTATGATGCCGTAGGTTACGGCCAGACCCAGACCGGTGCCGTGCTTGGGGCCCTTGGTGGTGAAGAAGGGGTCGAAGACCTTCCGTGCCTGCTCGGCCGTCATGCCCCTGCCGGTATCGCTTACCGTGACCCGCGCCGTGCCCGGGCCCGTGCCTGGCGCCGTACCCAAGCCATCGTAGTCGTAGCGGGTCTCGATCGTGAGCGTTCCGCCTTCCGGCATGGCGTCGCGCGCGTTCAGAAACAGATTGAGAAACACCTGCTGCAACTTGCCCGCGTTGCCGCGCACGGGAGCCGGTTCGGGATCCAGATCGGTGCGTACCTGGATTTTTGCCTCGCGGAATTGCGGCCCCACCAGGCTGAGCGTTTCGGTCAAAACCTCGCCCAGGTCGAGCGGCGAGAGTTCGCGGCGGGTCAGGCGAGAGAAGTTCAGCAGCGAGTTGACGATTTCGCTGGCGCGAAAGCTCTGCGCGGTGATCTTCTCCAGCAGCTTCGCGTCGCCCGAATCATCCGCCGCCTTGCGCCTGAGCATCTGTGCGTAGCTCGAGATCACTGCCAGCGGAGTGTTCACTTCATGGGCCACGCCAGCGGCCAGCAGACCCACCGAACTCAGCTTGTCGGCCTGCACCAGGCGTTCCTCGAGTTCGATTCTCTCGGTTACATCGTCGAAAATAATCAAACGGCCGATGCGCTTGAAGTCCTTCGCCACCAGCGGGGCGACGGCAATGTTGACGACGCGTTCCTGGCGCCCGCCGCCGGACTCCTTCTCCCCCGCCCCGTTCCCGCCGCCCGCGGGCTGAAACTCTTCGGGGAAGTCCGCGCCCGCGAGCGGGAACTTGTAGATCGTCCGCAATTCCGATTCCTGGCGCAGGCCGGCCAATTCGCTGG
Source organism: Bryobacterales bacterium (assembly GCA_965238045.1). Lineage (GTDB taxonomy): Bacteria > Acidobacteriota > Terriglobia > Bryobacterales > UBA6623 > CBDEGU01. The sequence goes on from CBDEGU010000012.1 coordinate 1,704,264, forward strand.
CGAGCTTCGCCGGCAGCAGCGCCGAAAGCTCTCGCCCCACGGCTTGGGCCCGCGAAATGCCAAAGGTTAGTTCGAGTTGCGTGTTCCAGCTCTCGACCTTGTCATCGAGACCAACCGTGCAGATTCCCACGCTCAGCGATTCGACGATATTCTCGCTGTACTCTTTCAGGCGCTGGTACTCATCGGCCTTCGAGGCCAGCGACTCGTAGAGCCGCGCGTTTTCGAGCGCCATGGCCAGGCTGCCGGAAAGCGTCCCTGCCAGACTCAGATCTTCGCTCGAAAGGTACTCGCCGTTTTTGGTGAGCCCCAGGCCGAGATAGGCGACGACGCGGCCCCGGGCGCGGCATGGCACATAGTAATGAAGGCCCAGCGGGGCGATCGCATCGGTGAGGGCGGCCGGGCGCCCGCTCCCGTCGCGCGGGTTCTCAAAGAAGATGTAGGCCTTGCCGCCGCCCGAGAGCAGCGAGGCCTCGAAAAAGCGCAGGTCGAACACACGGTCCCGCACTGGGCCACGGAGCTCGGCCATGCCCGCCGCGTGCGCCAAAGCGAAGCCGGCTTCCCCGTTTTCCCGGCGGCTGGCGACCAGCACGGCCATTCTCTCAATGCCAAGCGTCTGGCTGAGCCGCCGCGAGACCGACGAGAGCATGCGGTCCGTGTCGGTCTCGGTGCTGAGCGTCGAGGCGAACTCGCCCAAGGTTTGCCGGTAGTCGTAGCGTTCGCGGTAGAAGCGGCGATCGAGAACTGTCTGCATGCGCTTTCTCAGCGGATGAAACAGCAGCGCGCCGGCGACGAGCGAGATCACCCAAATCGCCGGATCGCGTCCGGCCCACGGGCCCGTCAGCGGACCGGCGCTGAAGATCAGGGCATAGACGGCCCCTAGCAAAGCGGCGGTGGCCGCGGTGTAGGCAGCCCCGCGCCTCACGACCAGATCCACGTCCATCAGGCGAAACTTGGTGATCGCATAGGCGAAGGCCAGCGGAATCAGGATCAACGAAAAGACCGAAAACTCCTGCAGCGGCCCTGGCAAGACTCCCGCGGCGAAGGGGACCACATAGCAGGCGGCGAACGGGAACACCCCCCACAGTGTTCCCGCCGCCAGCCATCTTCTCTGCCGGCGCGACACGAGATCCTCAGAGTTCGGCGCGGCGAAGTTCAGATACAGCGCGCCGCCCACGAAGCAGGAGCCCAGCAGAGCATAGGAAACGCGGTCGAGCAAAAAACTAAGTTCCGCGGCCGGCAGCGCGGTTTCCAGCCAGCCGGCGGCGGCCCCGTGGTAGATGGCGATCACGGCGGCGGCCGGCAAGTAGACGCTGGCGCGAAGCACCCGGCCCGTGAATATCCGCCCAGGCGATGACGTTCGCCCGGAACGGCCAAAGCTTAGACAGAAATGCAGGAAGATCGCCGGAGCCAGCACGGTCGCCCATACATCGCCCCAGTAAATCCAGCGGTCCAAGGCGTCCAGCTTGCCGCTGTAGCTGAAGGCGTAGAGCACGAACGAGGCCAGGCAAAACACATAGAACGGAAGGACCATTGGCCGGCGGCGATGCCGCAACAAAACGGTCAGCCCGATCGCCAAATAACACAAGGCCACGAGCCACAGGAAGGCATACATCGGCGTGTTGATCGTCGCCGCCCCGATGACAACCGATCGCTCGACCTCGACGTAGCGAATCCCGGCCGCCGCTCCGGCCGCCGCCCCCCCATCCGCTCCGGCATCCGGCGTCGGGTGATCGATCGTGTAGAGCGTCGTCCGCCAGGCGCCGCCCTCGAAGAGAAGTTGCGCCAGTTCCGACGGCTGCCTGACGGCCACTCCGTCGATTCGGCGAAGCAGGTCGCCGGGCTCCACACCGGCCTTCTCGCCTGGTCCGTCCGGGGCCACGCGAAGGGCTTTCAGACCGCCGGAGCCGGCGGTCCAAACCACACCGTCATCGGGCAATTCGTAGTTCAGGCGCTGCTGCAGGTTCCCCGCCGCCAGCATGACGCAGACCAGGGTCGCCAGCAGCAGCACCGGCTTCATCGCCCGAATAGCAAAGCTGTCACTCATTTCGATCCATGTACTCCAGCCGCGACCCAGGCACACCCGGGGCGCACCTAACCGCAGGCCGTAACCAATAGTACTAGCACGCCCCCTGCCAAACCGTGGCCCGCTGAAATTTCGGAATTAGCTGAAAAATCGACAGTTATGGCGCATCCAAACAGGCCGATCGGTTCCAGAATACGGATTTCCGTAGGAGCCAATCTGTTTTTTGGAAGCTTTTCCGCCAGTAACCGAATCCTGCCGCACGTCCTGCCGCACGAAACCTGCCCCGCGGACCGGCCCAATTCTTGCCCAGCGGCCGGTCTCACTCCGCTGTATCTCTCACCCTGGGTAACGGCGGGCGAGCCACCTTTCGAGGTCTTCCATCGAAGCCCAATCGGGTTCTTGCGTGACGCCATAGCCGGGCCGTTGCAGGCTTTCGCAGCGGACTTCGCCGTGGCGAATCTTGAGGAACCACTCTGCTTGACCCTCTGCTTGACCCTCTGCTGGACCCTCTTCTGGGCCCTCTTCTGGGCCCTCTTCTGGGCTCCGCTGCGTGTACATGTCGGGGTGATCGCGAACGACGCCCGCCTTGTCCTTTCGAGAGAGCATCGAGAGGCCGTAGTTATAGTGATGGCCATTGCGCTCGCAGTGCTCGATGCCAAGCACGGCGAGTGAGGCGAAATCCTGGTGCAGCGGGACAACGGGCAGATTTTGCAGATCCTCGCCGCTGAGGAAAGCGAAGTTCCCCTCGCGCTGGTAGCGGGTGACCAGAGCCCGATTCATGAGCGATTTGAAGAAACCCTTGCAGTTCTTGTGCGAAGCCCCGAGATAGCCGATCTTGAAGGCTCGTCGATAGCTTGAGAGGTTGCTGTCGGCCTCGTCGATCAGCAGCGGTTTAAGCCGTCCGATGCGGCGGATCGCCGGCTCGGTCGCCGCGTCCAGCGTGAGTCTGCGGGGCAGCGGCTGTTCAATCCACAACAAATGCTGAAACAGGCCAAGCTGCTGGCTCTTGAGATCGTTGACGAAGGCCTCGAACTCCCCCAGATCCCCATAAGCCTCGTTGGCGTCCATGGTCAGGCTCGGCATGGCGAGCTGAGGCGAGTCGCCACTGGAGACCACTTCCCAGATGCGCGCCAGGCGGCGCAGATCATGCCGCCTCTCGCCCGAGAGCTTGATCTTGAAATACTCGAGGCCGTCGGTGCGTATGTACTCCTCGAGCGTCTCGGGCAGGCCATCGTTGACGCGCTGCTCCGCTGGCAGATCCTCGCCCGTGATGGGGTCGGAATTGCCCACCGTGTGACGGATGCGAAACCGTGTAAGCGGCCTGGGCGCGGTGTAGTCCGCCGGCACCACACCCTCTAGCTCGGGATGCACACGCCAGGGCTGAAAGCCAAACCGGTCGCCGCGAACCATGGCGAAGATCGGCTTGCCGGCGAGTCGGCACACGGCGTCGAGCATCGCCCTCTCGAGCAGCGCGGAGACAAACGACGAGGTTAGATCCTCTTGGCCCCGCCGCCGCCCCGCGCGCATGAGTTTCCCGTGACAGTCAAGCCATTGATCGAAGGGATTCTCAAAGGTTCCCCTTGTACTTTGTGGGGCTATGCCTTTGGGAAAAGAAGCATTCTTGGAGGGAGAAGTATCTTCCCCGGAAGAGAGGTAAATCTCGCGGGCATCCGCTATCAGCCGGACCATCTCGCGCAGCTTGCGGGCTTTCGCGCGCCCCGGCCGCTTGTCGAGCCAGCGGACCGACAGCCGGTCAGCCGAACAGCCGAAGGTTTCGTTGCCATCGGAGTCGCGAACAATCATGCGCACGTGCGCCAGAGGGTTTGTCGAGCGCGAGCCTTGCGCTCCCATCTTGCCGATCGACATCGACACCCGATTGGGCGCAGTCTCCCGCATGTAGAGTTCAATCGATTGGATACGGTAAGCCACGGGCTACTAGCAGTGTCGCAACGCGGACGGAACTGCGCAATGGGCCGGCCGCACGAATCCTTCCACCTCGAAGCGGCGAGGACTAGTAGTCCAGCAAGTAGCTGAACTTGACGAAGAGGGCGCGCGAGAGCGTCCGGCGCTCGATGTCGTGGGGATCGAGGAAATCCCTCGTCGAGGTCGCGGTATTGTAGACGACGAAAAATCCGGTGCTGGAAGTCGAGAGCAGCCCCAGCCGGATATTGTGTCCGATCTGATTCGTCACCGTGTTGTACTGGCTGAAGGTCTGCAAGAAACTCTTCGGCGTGAACGACCAGTTGAAGCGCAACCCCACAAGATCGGTGTTGAACTTGCCGGTCGGCAAGTCGATGAAGTTCCGCACCCAGCTTCCGGTCCAGGTCAGATTCTTGCCCCGGCGGACACCGCCCCGGGGCTGAGCGTCCGTATCGTGCCGTTATAGAAATCTCCTTTCGCCGCATTCCCGCTGATGAAAACCGTGGCGCTGGGATCGGTTCCGAAGTTAGCAATCAGTTCATTGAACTGATACCGGCCGATGGGAATAAACACCCCAGGATAGACTTCAAACGGAACATCGAGCCGTTCAAAGTTGCGGTTGTGGGCCAGCCCGAGCCGGCCCCCATTCTGCCAGCGCGTATCCACGTGATAATGTTCAAACGCCGACTCCTTCTCGTTGCTCCCCAGCGTGTACCACCTTGTTGACAACAAATGCGGCTCGATGCTGCGAATGCGGCTGTTGTCGAGATAGTGCGTGTAGCGGTAGAAATAGTTCGGTTTGCGATAACCCGCCCGGCGAAGAAAACCAACTTCCGGATTGAAGTTGTGACCCACCTCCAGGTATCCCAAGCTGAACTGGTGCCGGGAGTCATCGTATTCGAACCGTGACGAGTACGCATGGTCGCTGCCGATGAGTTGAGGGCTTTCGGTCTTCGCCGCGTAGTTGAACCAGTTGGCATACTTTCCAAATCCGAAATTCGCGTCGACGCCATAGGTCCGGTTGAAGCGGGGAGCGTCTTCGAACCGGGTCGTCGACTGGCGGTTCACTCCGATGACGCCGATCGAGGAACGATTGGGCAGCTCACGGCTAAACCGGGCTACGGAATAGTTGTTCGCCGGCGCCGCGCCGTCGACCGAGCGTGTTTGCATGTTGAGCACGCCGACCTGATACGGCCCGACCTTTCCGCTCAGGCGCACGCCTCCGTCGATGGGCACTGGGTTGCGGTCCTCATCCAGCCCGATGCGCCGGGAAAAGAAGAGTTCGACTTCGCGAGGCGTGCCGAACTCGAAGATGCCTGAGTTTTCGAGAAAGAACGGCCGCTTCTCGGGAAAGAACAGGTCAAACCGCGTCAGGTTGACCTGCTCGTCATCGACCTCGACCTGTGCGAAATCCGTGTTTACGGTCGCGTCGAGCGTGAGTCCTGGAGTGAGGCTGTACTTGAGATCGAGCCCGGCGTCGCGCTCCATCTTCGTTGCCTCGCCGGATCGCTGGTAGTCCTGCGAGAAACCACCCAGCACATAGGGCAGCAGTTTTAAGTTTCGCTGGGTCGTGGTCTCGAGTCCCTCGAGCGATCCCGCGCTGCTCACTTGGGTCAGCCTAAAAGCACGCGAGATCGGCGACCAAAAAGAAAGCTCGTTGCGCCGCCGCAAGTTGCGCATGATGTTCACGCCCCAGAGCCCCTCGCCAGTCCGGTAGCGCAGCGTGCGAAACGGAATCACCATCTCGCTTTCCCAGCCACGCGCGGTGATCTGGGAGCGCACTTCCCAAACCGCGTCCCAGTTTAGATTGAACGCCGTCGCGCCTCCGCGCTGAGCGCCGCCTTGGCCGCCGGCCCGGGCCGGCCCCCCTCCTCCTCCGCGGGACTGGCCCGCTTTCGAGACCTGGGCGTCGAACTCGATGCCGGTCGGGCTCGTGCCGAAGATCACCGCGTTCTGGTCGTCGTTGAAGGTGTCAAGCAAGATCTGCACCGAATCAGTGTCGTCGAGTTCGCCATCCCGCCGGTTCTGTGTAACGACAATATTCTCGGGCTGGGAATCGAAACAGATGATCGAGATGTAGAGATTCTGGTCATCGAAGGCAAAACGGACTTCGGTCCTCTCGGGCGAGGGCTCTCCCTCGTCCGGGTTCTGCTGAATGAAGTCCGTAGCCGGCTCGATCCGCTGCCACATTCGTTCGCTGACGAGTCCGTCAAGCTTGGGCGGCGTTTCAATACGGATCGCCCGCACGACGCGCTCCTCGGCAGGCCCTTGCTGCGCCAAGGCCGCGGGCGGCGGCCAGAAAAACACACATAACAGCACAGCCACGCATAGCGGCACGACAAACAGAGACTGAAATTTCATGGGGTACTCGAACAAGCGGCCTCAAGTCAGCTGGAACAACCAGGTTGGAATGTTAGGCCAAAACGTTAGCTTGGAACGTGCCGGGCCACCGCGCGGAAGGCCCATCTCGCCGCCTCGATCGTCTCAACGACCTCGGTCTCGGCGTGCACGGTGGATATGTACCAGCGGCCATCCGGCAGCAGGTAGATGCCGTTATCGAGCATCGCTTCGAGCCAAATGCCAAGACGGCCCGACGGCGGACTGGTCAATCCGCGCGAATCCGCGACTGCGCCTTCGTCGGGGAAGACCATCTTGAATACCGTACCGACGCCGCGGATCGTGAGCGGTACGCCAACCTCGGCGGCGGCGGCGCGCAGCCCGGCCATGATCTTCTCGCCGGTGCGATCGGCCGCCTGGAGCACCGCGGCGTCATCGCGCGCAAGCTCCGCCAGGGTTGCTTCCGCGGCCGCCAGCACGGTCGGGTTTCCATTGAAGCTGCCTCCATGGAGCACGGTGGCGTCTTCGATTAGTTTCATGATCTCGCCGCTTCCGGCGATCACGCTGAGAGGGAAACCGCCGGCCACCGCTTTGCCGAAGGTCGCCAGATCGGGCGTAATGCCGTATAGCGTCTGCGCACCGCCTAGGTGCACCCGGAAGCCTGTAATCACTTCGTCGAAAATCAAGACGATGCCGTGTCTTTTCGTGATCTCGCGCAGCCCCTGCAAGTAGCCTTCCTCGGGCAAGATACAGCCGCCGTTGCAGAGGATCGGTTCCAGAATCACGCAGGCAATTTCACCGGCGCATTCGGCGATGGACTTCTCGACCGCGCCGAGGTCGTTCCACGGAAGGAAGATCGTATCGGGCGGCGTCTCCAGCCAGCCGTGGTAGTGGGCATGAAACCGCAGGATGCGCCTGCGGCCGGTAAAGGCGCGGGAGAGACGAAAGGCGATCTGGTCGGCCTCGGTGCCGGTGTTGCTAAAGAGAACGCGATCGGCGCAGGGGATCAGTTCCACCAGCTTCTCGGCCACGGTGATTTCGCGTTCGTGCTGCGCGCCGTAGTCCCAGCCTCGCCGCAGCGTGTCCTCGACGGCGGTCACGATCGCCGGATGACAGTGCCCTAGAATCAGCGGCCCCCAGGCCAGCGTGTAATCGATGTAGGTGTTGCCGTCCACGTCGGTGATGCGAGCGCCTTCGCCGTGATCGAAGTAGAGCGGATGCGGTACCGACTTGGCGCGAAAGGCGCTGCTCACGCCGCTGGCAAGCGACTTCTTGGCGCGAGCGAGAAGTTCCCGCGACCGTCGCCGGTCGGCGACTACGGCTGCTGTATCTTCTGACATCGTGATTACCCCTGAACAAGCGCCCGCGAGACCCCCTCGGCCGCGGTACGCCCTGCGAACTAATGGTCAATTCTAACAATTTTTCCGGCGCTTGGGTTGCCGTAATCCGCCCTGCTTGCTAGCCTTTGGCTGTCTGTCTGTTCCCTGAAGGAGAATTTCCGATGACTCGACGTGAATACCTGGCGCTCGCCGCCGCGACTGGCTCCAGCGCCGTCTCCGCCAATACGAGCGCCGCGCCCGCCGCTCCGCCCGTCGTCAACGGCGCCGAACACGCCTGGGTTCTCCACGATCCCCGGTTCCCGCTCAACCGGCGATTGTCGAACTGCCCGAATAGTGATCCGAAGCGTGAATACTCGATGGACCATCTGCTTTCACAGATGGGAACCTATGGTATCGACAAAGTCGTCGTTAGCCACGTATGTAACTACGGTACCGACAACTCCTACCCGGCGCACATCTTAAAACAGCACCCCAGCCGCTTCGCCGCCATTGGACTGCTGGTCGGCTACCGGCTGCACCGTCCCGGCGACCCGGAAAACCCCGGCCGCCTCGAACGCTTGGTCAAGGAGCAGGGGTTTTCCGGACTGCGTCTGAGTACGATCTACGACAAGGACGTCGTGTGGATGAACGATCCTCTCAGCTACCCGCTATGGAAGAAGGCCGAGGAGCTCGGAGCGGTCTTCAATATCTTTCTGGCGCCGAACCAGATTGCGCAAGTGGCCGACATGGCCCAGCGCTTCCCCGGCGTGAAGATCGTGATCGATCATTTCGCCATGATCGATATCACCCGTCCAGAGAGCGAAGGCATCGTCCCGCTGCTCAACCTCGACCGCTTCCCCAATGTCACGATTCGAACCTCGCTCCACAACCCCTCACGCGAGCAGATACCCTACCGCGATATGTGGCCCCACTTAGAGCGCGTCTACGACCGCTTCGGTCCCCGGCGGATGGTCTATGCCAACTTCTACGAACTGCTAATCATGAAAGATTTGATCCCATTTTTCACCGCCGAAGACAAGAAATGGATCCTCGGCGGCAACGCGATGGAGATCTATCGCTTCGACCGCTAAACCGCGCGCCGCGACCCTGGCGCCGCCGCCCGGGACACGTCGAGGGCGCATGTTAGAATCACGCACAAGGGGCCCTTAGCTCAGCGGTTAGAGCTGCGGACTCATAATCCGTAGGTCGTAGGTTCGAATCCTACAGGGCCCACCATTCTTTTCAACAACTTACGGCTCAGTTCGCCCTCGCCGCTAGATCCTCGGTAGCCACGTTGGTAGCCACTGGGCTCAGAATCTCGTCCATTTGCGATGCAACCTCCTTCTGGAGTGCGGGGATAACATGGCTGTATGTATTCATCGTAAGGCTGATCTGGCTGTGACCCAGCGTTTCCATTACCAACCGTGGATGCACCCCTTTGAGCAGCAGCAAGCTGGCGCAAACATGCCTGAGATCATGAAACCGCATCCGTCTCAATCCGCTTTTCTGTAGGAGTCTTTGAAAACGCTTCGTTACGTTGGTACCGTCGAGAGGTGTGCCGATCTTGGTTGTAAAAACGAAGCCGGTCTCCCGCCAGCGTGAGCCAGCAACCAAGCGTTCCTTCGCTTGCACAGCCCGATGGCGCCAAAGAGCAGCCTTTAGAAACTGAGGTAGATATAGAGTTCGGCGGCTCTTCAACGTCTTGGGCTCGACGAGAGTGAGCTGCTTCTCGATACGCTGAAGCGCATAGCGCACGGTCAAAGTCCCCTGGTCGAGATCGACAGCGTCCCAGAGAAGCCCGAGCGCCTCTCCTTGGCGTAGCCCGACAGCGACAGCAAGGATAAAGAGTGCTTCGAGCCGATCTCCACCGATCGCGTCGAGGAACGACTGAACCTCTGAGGGAGTCATCGGCTGAACTTCCGGCCGCCGGACTTGTGGAGATTGTCCCGAATCTAGTTGAAGGTGGAAGGGCGGCGGTTCTCAAGCCCGGTTCTCTGAGAGAATCGAGCAAACCTTTCACCACAAAGGAGAACCGCCGTGAAGAAACGATATCACATTCTGGATTCCGCGAAGCAACAGCCAGTCAGCCCCAACGACCTCACCCGCCTGCTCAGCCAAAACTCCCAACTCATGCTGCCCTTGGTTGAACTGGTCGAGCAGTGCCGCGGAGCCGTCGACGAGGTTATCGACGTCACCGGCCGCGCCGCCATTCAAGCCGTGCTGGAACTGTCGGCGCAGCAAGTTACCGGTGGAAAACTTTCCCAGCCCGGCAAGAAGCGCCGCGGCGATGTGGTCCGCTGGGGCCGCCAGCCCGGTCGCGTCAAGCTCAGCAACCGCAAACTGCGCGTCAGCAAACCCAGACTGCGCAAACGCTCCGGCGGCGAGGTCAAAGTGCCCGCTTACGAAGCGATGCAGGACGACGAACGCCTCGGCGCGCGCATGCTCGACATTCTGATGAAGGGCGTCTCGACGCGCAACTATGCCGGGGTGATTGGCGCAATGGCCGGCACGGCCGGGGTGTCGAAATCCGCCGTCAGCCGGGAGGCAGTCGAGGCCGCCGAAAAGAGCATCGACGAAGTGCTCACGCGGCGCCTGGATGAGTTGGATCTGCTGGTGATCTACGTGGACGGTTTGATCTTCGCAGATCATGTAGTGCTTGCAGCGGTGGGCGTAGACCGTCAGGGCAACAAACATGTGCTGGGATTGCAGCACGCCGCCACTGAGAGCACAGCCGCCGCCGAAGACTTGCTGAGGGGCATGGTCGAGCGGGGAGTATCGACGGAGAAAAACAGGCTCTTCGTGCTCGATGGATCGAAGGCCCTGCGGGCGGCGGTGCGGCGGGTCTTCGGCAAAGTTCCGGTGCAGCGCTGCCGTGCTCACAAGCTGCGCAATGTCGTCGAGCGGCTGCCTAAGGCCGAGCGCGATCAGGCCAAAGCGGCGATCCGGGCCGCCTGGCGGCTGGGAGCCCAAGATGGACAAGCGCGGCTGGAGAAGCTAGCCCAGTGGTACGAGGGTGACTGGCCCGAGGCGGCGGTGAGTTTGCGCGAAGGCATGGAGGAGTGTTTCACCATCAACCGCCTGGGTGCGCCGCCGTCGCTGCATCGCTGCCTGGCGACGACGAACATCGTCGAGTCTCCTAACGCCGGGGTGCGGCGGAGAATGCGGCGAGTGACCCGCTGGAAGGACGCGGCCATGGTGTGTCGCTGGGCCACGGCTGCATTCCTCGATACCGAGAAAAGCTTCCGCAAGATCATGGGTTACAAGGATCTGTGGATGCTCGACGCCATCCTCAATCCGGCCAAGGCCACAGCAGCAAAGGCTGCCTAGTACAATGCTCTTTTACGCCGCCGCCCTACAAACCCTCAACTACGATTGGGACACTCTCGACTTGTGGGGTGTCGACGAGTGCCGCAGCGTTTCGAGTAACGAGGCCCCACTTCTCCGCCTGGCCAAGCGCGACCCTGAGAACCGCGTGGATGTGTTGTATCGTTCGCGGACTCAGGTCCCGTTGCCTTCTTCCATTCAGAAAGGTTTGAATCTGCTGCGGGTTCAGCCTGGCCAACCGGACGCGACCCAGTCCTGGAGTCAGATGGTGATTGACGATCCAAGAGTAGCTGCCGTAGGTTTTGGGCCGAACTCGCGGCTTGGCGCACTCCCTCAACCAATCAGACAGGAAATTGGCCACGGTTTGACGTTCGCCGGGTACTGGCAAGCCTAGCTGCCGGGACCGAAGGGCGATCGTGAGCTTGTCTTGAACCTCTCTGCGAGTCTTTGCTGAGAAGACCTTCCGAACCCGCCTGCCGTCCTTCCATCCAAGGCTAACGGCAGCTCTCCAGCGACCGTCCGACATCTTGTAGATGCTGCCTTCGTTTGCTCCGCGTTTTCTTTTTGGCATGCTGTTTTTTCTCCCTCTTCTTCTCCCTCCAGCGCTTTGTCCGAAGATATTGGCTACAGCGTTTGCACCACCTTTTGGTCGTCCGTCCTTCCGTTGTGTCGAGACGCTGCCCGCAGCGTTTGCATTCGACAAACCGCTTGCGGCCCGTCACCAGCTCGCGAGTCTGCAACCACATAGCCGCAAGCAAGGAATTGGGTGTCAGGTAGCGACCGATGCTCCCATCGTCTTCCAGCAGAACCCGTGGGGAACACTTTCCAGTGAGCTTTTCGTTCACGATTTTACAGATCGCCAGTTTGGCCGGTTCGATCAAGTCTCCCGGGCGTTGCTTTTGGAACCATTCGACTTCGGTATTCACAACGTTTGCAAGTAGTCTGTACGATGGAATGAAATTACCTTTCGAGATTCTTCCCAGCAGCTTTGCCTGTTGACGCCGAACAATCTTTTTCACCCTCTCGTCGAGTTGCGCTTTCGGAATATCAATGACCAGTTCGACGCTCCGGTTGTCGTTCCGCCAATAGACATACGTTCTGAGTCTGCCCAGATCGTCAAACTTAACCCCTTCCCATAGCTCCAAGATCGTCGCCAGTGTCCCAATCTCTTCTTCCCATGTCGAAAGTGCTTCACCACGAAAAAGGACCTGTTCCTTAAGATCGGGGTAATGGAGTGGCCCCCACAGCCCCAGCCAACCATACTGATTTGCAAAGCGCAGGATTGCGTCTTGGAGGTCTGGAGCATCCCGCAAGGCAGCGAACTTAAGGTACAGATCCGGGATGTCTTCCATCGGGCGATACGGCTTCGATTTCGTCTTGATCCGACCTGGAATGAGGAACGGCGGCATTGAGCCGGTGCGGCCCAAGTAAGGTGCGACCTCTGCCTTCGTATCCCAGACATAACCGCCGTGAGGAATACCCCACTGAAATCTCAGCTCGGGGGCGATTTCTTGACTACGGTGTTGACTACGCATAACATTCATAGTTATCCGTACTCGCAGTGTACACTAGAGCGTAGTGGAAACACAAGGAGATCAGTGTGGCAAACAACTCGAAATTGCTCTTACGTTGTTCTGAAGCCGCGGAACGGCTTGGCCTGGGGCGCGCTCAGGTTTACCTGATGGCAGCGCGCGGTGAGTTGCCCGTAGTTAGGATCGGCAAGCGTGCCGTGCGCATCCCAGCACAGGCGTTGGAGCAGTGGGTGGGCGAGCAGGTGAAGGCGGCTCAGGACCCCTCGTCGTGAGGGCCCACGAGATCATAGAACCCGCTGACATTTACGAGGTCTCGACCGGGCGCGGCGGCCCGCTGCGGCGAAGGCGGAAGGGACTTGCAACCAAAAAAACAGAGAGGCCGCGCGGTGGACTCCGCGCGACCTCGGGAGTAGAAATGATGAATCAGCACTCAGATAATAACACATTCCGCAAGCACTCGAAAATCGCTCTGGAAGGGCTCTGCGCGGGCTGCGCAACGCACGTTTCCGAACTGTGGGCGGAGCGCGACAAGCCGGTGTTTCGATGCGAGCTCTGCGCCGTATTGACGGAGACCATCGACGGTGTTTTTTGCTCCGGGACGGCGTAGATGGATACGGAGAACCGGATACTCGCGGCGGCCGAAAAGTACGCTGTGCTTGGCTGGCGTGTCTTGCCGCTCTACGGCATCGCTGGCCGCTCTTGCGCCTGTCCTCGGGGCACCGAGTGTCCGTCGCCGACCGCGAATTTCGCTGCTGGCAGCGGGGCGGATGTTGTCGCTACCTGACTAAGATTATGACTACTCCTCTCGCCGCGGGAGGCATCCCGGATGCGCGTTACATTCGCGAGAAGATCCCCATAGTCAGAATTGCCTCAATGCTTGGGCTTGAAGTCTTCGAGAACCGGATGGTTCGATGTTGGCACACGGAGCGGCATCATAACGGCGACCGTACACCATCGGTCGGCGTCTATGCCCGCTACAACAAACTCAAGTGCTTTGGCAATGCCTGCGACGGCAAGCCACTCGGACCTATTGACCTTGTTGTGGATGTCCGAGAATGCACCCCGAAAGAGGCCATTCGCTGGATTGCACAGCGCTTTCCCGTGCCGCTGATACCGAAAGGCAAGCACCTCGTAAAGAAGACCGACCAAGTTGTCCGCTATGGGTTCGAGCGCCCCACCGAATTATTGGTCCGCTCCGGTCTCTGGGCAAAGATGTCGCCACCAGCACGGGCGTTGGTGGTTGTGTTTGTTGAGCTGGTGGTCGAAAGCCACCGAGCGGAAAACTGGGAGTTCAGTATTAGCTACCAGGGGCTCGGGCGCTACTCGGGGTTGAAGTCCTCCGCAAGCATCGCGAAGGGGCTTCAAGAACTCGAAGTTATCGGGTGGCTGCGGCGCTCGCGAGTACCGCCACCACGAGCCGGTCAGGGACCGTTGCGGGAGACGAACAAATATTTCATCACGCCCTTCTCTGACGCGGTGCGAGAACTGGCTAATTCCACCGTCAGCGAATTCCGCGAAGCAATCGACGAAGAACGCCAGATGCGAGCCGACCGGCGTGCCCGACGGACAAGAGCTTGGAGGCACGCAAAGGCGAGGTAAGGTGGTGCGAACCAATTTCACGCTTCAATTGCTAAAGCGGCAGATGGGTATTCACTTGACTCAGGTGACCACAAGATGTAGGATCTTGGAAAATGGAAGATTATCCGCGGAATCTGGCCGAGGTCGAGGCGCGTTTCGCCAACGAGCAGGCCTGTCGGGAGTATCTGTGTCAACTCCGCTGGCCGGAGGGTTTTCGTTGTCCGCGATGCGGGCATGACAAAACCTGGGCGGTACGCACGGTGCTGCTTATTTCAAGACACCCGCAAACCGCTCCAGAGCTGGTTTCGAGCCATGTGGTGGCTCACCAGCCAGAAGAACGGGGCCAGCGCACTGGGATTGCAACGAGCGTTGGGCCTGGGCAGCTACAAGACGGCCTGGACTTGGTTGCACAAGCTCCGGCGCGCTATGGTACGGCCCGGACGCGACCGGTTCAGCGGGCGCGTTGAGGTTGACGAGACCTACTTAGGAGCCCTGGAGGAGGGCGTGCGGGGCCGCCAAACCGACGCGAAAGCGCTGATTGCAGTAGCGGCCGAGGAAGATGGCGCAGGCATCGGACGAATTCGGATGCGCACGATTCCGAACGCCTCCGGGGACAGCTTGATGGCCTTCGTTGGCGAGTCGGTCGAACCCGGCAGCGTGGTCCACACCGACGGTTGGCTGGGTTACGGGCCACTCGAAAGCGACGGCTATCGCCACGAGGTGAGCTACCTGGACGGGCAACCGGCGCGGGCCTCGGAACTGCTCCCCCGCGTTCATCGCGTGGTGTCGTTGCTGAAGCGCTGGATACTGGGTACGCATCAAGGAGCCGTCAGCCACGAGCATCTCGACTCCTACCTCGACGAATTCACCTTCCGCTTCAACCGCCGCAAGTCCAGAAGTCGAGGCAAGCTCTTCTACCGCCTGGTGCAGCAGGCCGTCGCCGTCCAACCGGTGCCCTACAAGTCGCTGGTCGGAGGCACCGCAACACATGCTACGGACAACCACAACATGTAGGGGCTATTTCAAAATACCTGAGTCAAGTGAATACCCATCAAGCGGCAAACTGATACACGCTTCAAAATATGAAGAGATAATACTAGGTAACAAGCAGCGCTCCTGCAATGGACGGGTACGGATATGGCGCGTACCGTCATATTCCCCGGATTGGACATCAGTAGGTCGTGCCCGAACGGCCCAAGCACCCATACGCCCACCCCCGCTGCCCAGCCATAGCCGTCAAGCACGGGCGATGCGAGGCGCACCAGCAACCCAGCGCATACGAACAGCACCGGGGCACGGCAGCACAGCGGGGCTATGACTCAGCATGGTCACGGTTCGCCAAGGGTTACAGACAGAGACATCCACTGTGCGCGACCTGCGAGCGGCAAGGTAGGGTAACGGCGTGTGAGCAGGTAGACCACCAGATACCACTGAGCGTATGGACTGGCGGCAAGTACGACGAGTCGAACCTGCAAGCATTGTGCTCGACATGTCACTCACGTAAAACGGTTTACGAAAGAGAAAGCAGATCGCGCGCGGACGGGGGGGTGGGGGGGGGTAGTGCCCCATGGCCCTACGTACGGCGCTCTCTGGCAGCGAAAGAGATCAAGGCCATAGACGAGCGGGGCAACGTGCTGAGCGGTGGCCGTGGCGCGGTGGCTGAACAGCGGAGATAACGAGCGGGACCGGCCGGCCGGGGGGGGGAGGGCGGGGTAAATCTCTAGGCCCCCCGAGCCCGAAACCGTTCTGGTAAGAGAATTTTTATAGTCGCAAGTTAGACCAGCCCTTGCGCGCGCGCGTGGCCAGCAGGTTTGCGACACAAAGCGAAAGAATACCCATGGCCAAACCAGGACCCCAACCCGCAGCGTCTGGGCTAAAGCGGCTGAAGCGCAACCCTGGCCGCCGGCCGATCAGCGACGACGAGCCGAAGCCGCTTGTGTTGTCAGACGTACCGGAGCCGCCGGACTGGCTGAAGATCTACGCGAAGATCGAATGGCGCGTCTTAGCGCCGGAATTGCACCGCCTGGGCCTGCTCACCGTGGTTGACCAGACGGCATTCGCGGCGTACTGCCAGAGCTACGCTCGTTGGCGTTCGGCCGAGGAGTTGATGGGAGAAAGCGGGAACACGGTTATAGAAGGGACGGGAGTAGAGCGGCGCGCACCACAGGCGATCATTGCGCAGGCCGCGCTAGCCGACATGAACCGTTTTGGCTCACAGTTCGGGCTCTCGCCAAGCGCCCGGACCAGCATTCACGCCGCACCAACAGCCAAGGTCGAGAACAAATTTAAGAAGCTGGGATGACATTCTGCGCCCGCGCGCGCCGGCTGGGTTATCAACCTGGACTCGAGGAGGCGAAGCCAAACAAGTTTGCCGATGTCCTGCAACTGACCGGCAACCGGTAAGACGCGTCCGACGACGTACTCCATGGCGGCCGCCGGCGCCTGGATCAGTTGGCAGTGGATGCCGAGGCTGCGGTCAGTCAACCCTGCGCGTTAGAACAGGATCTATCCAGATCAGGGCCCCACGCTCGTCGAGCCAATGGACGAGAAGGGGACCTTTTCATTTCCCAGCCGGAGAAATTAGGCTAAGTAGCTTGGTTGGAGTATGTTACGAACCAACAACCGCTGATTGTTGGTGGGAAGGCGATTTCGCGACAGCTATCCGTAGACGAGTGTTATGTAGTTCGTTTCATGGGACTTAATCCTGTTCGCGGTCCTTGAGCTCTTCGTACCAGTTTTGGGTGATGTGAATCGTCTGTATACGACACTAGAGTCGGCTGCTGTTACCAGCCGGGGTGACATCCGCGTGAGCTGGGTGCAGCTCGGAGACCGAACGGTTTTTCACGATCAAGAGCCTACGACGTAATGTAAGTCGGTCTCAACCGTCTATTCTTGTAGAAGCGATGAGCAAGCTGCGGCTGCCATCTCGGACCCAATCGAGGCTGACCAGGCGATGGCAGTCGGTCGACCGGTTGCGGGTTGGATCTACGCTGTGCCTTGTCGGGCTATTTGCTAGCGCGGTCGCGGCGCAGCAGCCGGCGCGGCCAAGACCGGATCCGTCCGCACGGGCGGCGGATGGAGGCCAGACCTTCATTCGAGAAGCGGCTCCAACAACCCAGGCTCTCGTGGCGTTTCTCAGCCAGCAAGCGCCACCGCGTCTCAAGAGCCTAGAGGTCTTGCAATCGAATTGGGACGTGAACCTGGTCCCGTTCATCCTCGATAGCCTTGCGCTGATTCCTTACGAAGAACCGGCGTACCGTGTCTTGTTGGAACTGCTAGAGCAAGGGACGGGGGAGTCGCTACGGCGGGATCGGATCCTGTGGCAGAAGTGGCTTTGGCAGCAGGACTTCACGATGCATCCAGACTATCCCGAGTTCAAGGCGGCGGTTTACGAAAGCGTCGATCCTCGGTTCCGGTGGTGGTTCTACCAGGGGATGCCCCATGCGATCCGGCTCGACGAAATCATGTGGGGCGGGGTGAAAGTGGACGGGATCCCTCCCTTGGACCAGCCGAAGGTGATCCCGGCGGCGGAGGCGAAGTATCTGAAAAAGAAGAATGTTGTGTTCGGCGTCTACGTCAACGGCGAGGCCCGTGCGTATCCGAAGCGAATCTTGGCTTGGCACGAGATGACCAACGATCGGGTCGGCGGAATGGATCTGACGTTGGTTTATTGCACCCTGTGTGGAGCGGCGATTCTCTACGACCAGCAGGTCGGGGAGCAGCAGTTTTCGTTCGGGACGAGCGGCTTCCTCTATCGCTCGAACAAGTTGATGTATGACCGTGCAACGCTGTCGTTGTGGTCGGCGCTGGAGGGAGTTCCGGTGACCGGGAAGTTAGTGGGTTCGGGATTGCAGTTGAGACGTCTACCGATTGTGACGACGACATGGGGAGCTTGGCGCGAGGCGCATCCGGAGACGACGGTGCTCTCTCTTGAGACGGGACACAAGCGCGACTACGGGGAAGGGGTCGCCTACCGCGGCTACTTTTCGACGGACAGGCTGATGTTTCCGGTGCCGTTTGACGACCGGCGGCTCAAAAATAAGCGGGAGGTGTTGGGGCTACTTTTGGGGCGTGAGCCGGTGGCGTTCGATACGGTGTTCCTCGAGAAGAACACGGTTCATCACGATACGGCCGGGGGGCGGGCGATCGTCATTCTGACGGACGGATCAGGCGCGAATCGTGTTTACGACGCGACTGCCGTGACGTTCTCGGACTGGGATGGCGAGGCGACTGTCGCTGATGCGGAGGGCAAAGCTTGGAAAGTGACGGAGAACGCGCTAGTTGGTCCGGGGGGCGAAGAGCGTGAGCGTCTTGCGGCGCACCGGGCGTTTTGGTTCGGGTGGCACGCTCAGTTTCCTGATTCGCGATTAGTGAAGTGATCCTGTGCCGAAGCGGAGTTTCACCAGTCCCGAGTCAAGAGTCGTGAGGAGTTGGTTGCACATCAGCGGCCTGGTTGTCGGCGCGGTTCTTTTTGTTTGCGTCCCCGGCGTGCCTGCCCACGGCTGGCGGCAATCCGCTCCAGCGCTGCGAGGGCTTCGTCTAAGCGGTGGCGCTGTTCGTAGAGTTCGCGCAGAATCTTGTGAGTGTCCATGCTTTGTCCGTTTACTTCTTTGGCTTCAGAGCTGTTACCCTGCCGAACCCAGTGCTTCGGTGCCCTTGAGCCGGCAAGGTTCCAGCCTAGCCGCCGACCTTCAGAAGGGCTTCAGGCGACTGGTAGATAGTGGGCAGGCGATTTCCAGACAGCTATCCTCGGATGGGTGCTATCTGGTTCTATTAAAGCGACTTAGGCCATATCGCGGTCGTGGAACTCTTCGTCCCAGACCTGGCGCTTACACCTGTAGCGATCTCAGGTAGCGATAGCTTTGCTCCAGACTCTCCACAGGGTCCTCTCGCTGGGAGTCCTGTTCCACAAAGTAGTGCTCGACACCCGTCTCACCCTCCTGGTGCAAGACGGCCACAAAGTCAATGGAACCACTACCGACTTCTTTGTGCTCGCCCGGCGGAATCGCCATCGCGTCGAAACGCGGGATCTCTGGTCCCCGCCTCAGGTTCTTCAGATGCATCAGCGGAGCGCGTCCCTTGAGCCGCTTGAGGACCTCCACCGGATCTTCTCCAGCGAGGGTGATCCAGCAGACATCCGGCTGAATGAGTGGGTGCAGGCAGCGGTTTGTTGGTGGTAAGACGATACCTGGCGAAGACTCGCTTTGCGTAGCCAGAATCCCAGGGCGCGTTTGGGCTCGAAGGTGCGTTGCAACTCCAGACTTACACTAGGCCAGATATGGGCTAATAGACGAGACTCCCGTTTCTCAAGGAGTTCCTCAGTCATCGCTGGGCTTGTGAGGGTAGCCGCCGTTGGGGGGGTCGAAGTAGCCATTGCCGTCGATGTCGACAAAAATCGGGTTGGTAAACGAGAAAGAGCTGAAGTTCTCGAATGGTTTCTCCCAACGACGTTCGGAAGTTGCAATGACTAAGTACCAGGCATCGGTGGTGGGTTGCACAATGATCTCTTTGGCAAAGCGAACACGTTCTTTGGGATCGACATCTTCGATCGAAAAGGTCTCGATGACCTTGCCATTCGACACAATCTTGATGTTGTCCACCGGAATCCACGGCGCTGCCTGCACTTCCACACTCAAACTGACGGTCCCGTCACGGTCGGTGATAATGGAGCCAACCTGGGCCCCATTTGCCTTGAACTCGATAAAGGGACCGAAGGATGCGGTGGAGGCGCGGTTCTTGAGAGCGTTGACAACCTTGGCAGGGTCGATCTCCCAAGGATTGTCGGTCTGCGATGCCACGTAGTTCCGAGGGTAGCCCGGCAGCGCGTCCGGGTAGCTGTGGGTGTCGGTGTTGGCTACACCGGCGATCAGAATGCCTCGGTTCAGTAGGCTGTACCAGTCCTTAAGCTTCTGATCGACCACAGCGCTGCGGCCGATACCCTCCAGCGTGCTGTCAGTGAGCGCATTAAAGATCTCGACCTGGTCGAAACCCGTTTCGAAATAGGGGTAGTCGAACTCCGAGGTCTCGCGGTTCAATCGCCCGTCGAAGTATCCACTGGCCGGGTTGGGCTCGACCTCGATTCGCCGCCGCGGATGATTGATCTGTGCGATCTCATCACCCGGATCCTGGCGCAGCAAGCGCAGGAACTCACCTGGCGTGCGGATGGCCTTTCGATAGTCGCGGTCATCCCAAGGGTTGAGTTCGAGCGGAAAACTGTTGAAGTGACCAAA
The DNA here is from genome assembly GCA_965238045.1 of Bryobacterales bacterium. Taxonomy (GTDB): domain Bacteria; phylum Acidobacteriota; class Terriglobia; order Bryobacterales; family UBA6623; genus CBDEGU01. The sequence continues at coordinate 1,724,527 of CBDEGU010000012.1, forward strand.
ACTGGTGTCAATCTCGGCCCCGACAACAGACTTCATGAAGCGCTCGAGGCGTAGCTCTTTGATGTAAGGTGCATAATCCTTGAGGATGTTGTGGTCGGTAGCGGTCAGCAGGTCGATCCCCTCGGCGGCGCAAACGATAGCGCCGTCTCGCATGGCAAACGTTAAGTGCAGGTGAAAGTCCGAAGAGATGAAGCCGCGCGTGTCAATCGCCCGTTCCAGCGTGCTTGCAAGATAAGTCGTCTTGCCTTCTTCAATCCCGATTCTGTGGTGATCGAGAGTGTACTCAAGACCGCGCGACACATAGACGTCATATTCACCCACGGGAAGCGTCTTGACCTCGCGACCCGATGCGGTGACGAGAAAGTTCTTGAACCGGCCAACGGTCGGGAGATCGTTGCGGCCGTCGGCGTAAGCGAAGTACAGACGCGAGGGCAGGTGGACGCCCGAGCGCCCCTCGATCACTTCAAAGGAGAGGGTTCCCACGGGCTGATCCGTTTCCATCACGAATCGCTCGTCGGGATCGGGGTCCACAGCAGGCACAGCCGCGGTGGTGCCTTGATCGTGCATCACGACCCAGAAAGCGCTTAAGCAAAGAATGAAACCCAACCGGAGGGCGAAAATGCGCGTCCAGGACATGGGATCTCCTCCTCGTGCACTCGGGTTGTGTCCCCGCGAGTATTGTCGAGATTCTAAGTGCGAGCCGGTTCGGCCGATCATGACACCAAGATTGTACCGCTCTGGTATAGATGGCGACAACAACCGTTCGCACTCGCTATCGCCCCGGATTCTCGCTAGCCGCCTGATGGGACTCGATTTTGGCCAGCCCGGCGACGGATTGCGGGGGGCTCTCATGTCTGATTGCTCAACGGGAAATTATTTCTCGACACCTATCGGGTTGACGCCCCTTCGTCGAACATTCTAGCTGCATGGAGCGCAGATTACCACTGCAGCGTCCCAATTGAACGTCTCTCGCAGGTACCATAACTCTCAACGAAAGAACAGGTTCGAGTTCCTGGACACTACGGGCTGCCGAAATATCGAAGTTGCCGAAACTCATGTGCAGGGACATCATTCATATCCGACAAGGCCCGGCTACATGGAACCGCAGAGAGCTGCCGGCAGGAAGGAACACTGTTGCTGTACGATATTCTCTGAGCCGCAGCTTATTGGCGATACGCCATGGCGGATCCAGACTTTGCCGTTGCCAGGTGAGTAGCCTCGTTGGAGTGGGACTGAATAATCACGTGTCATCGGAATCCGAAGCAACAAGGAAAACTCATGCCAAGATTCAAGCCGATCAAACATCCAGATGACCCAGAACTCAAAGCTCTCTACCAGGCAGCGATTGACGCTGGTTTTGTTGGTGATGAGCAAGACGTGCCCAACAATTTCGTGACCTATCAATCGGAACGACCGGACCTTCTTGCGGTGACGTTGATGCTTGCCGAAAAGATCGTGTTGAACGGACTGCTTCCTGCCACGGTCAAACAGATGATTGCCATGACGATTGCAATGCAGAACGGTTGCCGCTATTGCACTCGTCTTCACAGCAATGCATTGGAGGGCATGGGCGTTCCGACAGAAGTGATCGAAAGCTGTGCGAGTGATCCAGATTTGGCTGAGCTTCCCCCCTCCCAGCGTGCAATTCTCAAGCTCGCTCTCAAGACTTCAAAAGACCCTCTATCGGTGACCGACGATGATTTTCAGACCCTTCGGGATTACGGACTGACCGACGGAGAGATCATGGAGGTCACGATGATGGCGGCCACTGAGAACTTTTTCAACACGTGGGCTAGAGTCAGCCAGGCCCCGATCGAGGGAGACGACTAACCGCAGGCTTGTGTCGGAGAGCCATCTACCTTTTACCGCGAACCGTATTTCTTGACAGCTTCCTCGATAGGCTGTCCGGCCTTCGGAAGATCCTCGGCAACCCGCGCTGGATGGAACTCGATGGATGACGCCGAGTGAACGAACAGTTAGTGGCGCCCCTGGGAACACAACTTTCCGAATACAGCTCCGTGATCGCCCGTGGCCCCCTCTGCCACCGCAGCCATTCGTTGGAGTCGGTGAGACGGACTCTGGCGCCAACGCTACTCACGCGGCCGGGCGAAATGGCCGGTTCAACGAATAGGTTGGCGCAACCATCAACTACGGTCACGGCTGTGTCATGCGATTAGGTCCCACCCGCGGACACGACCCCATTGATTGGCAGTGTAATCGTAATCTCAGAACCTTCTCCGAGACGGCTTTTTACACTGATTTGGCCTTGGTGCTTGCGAATCACGTTGTACGCCGTGGCAAGTCCCGACCCCATCTTTACCCGTGGGCCCGTTCTCGATAAATTGACATCGAAGATACGCTTCAGCTTCTCGGGCGGGATGCCCCGCCCAGAGTCTGAGATCTGAATCGTAATCAGGTCGCCTTGCCGAGCGGTCTTAACAGAAATCATGCCGGGCCCTTCGATGGCTTCTCCGGCGTTCTTGAGCAAGCTCAGAAACACCTGATTCAACTGGCCCGGAAAGCAGTCGATCGGAGGTATCTCTCCAAACTCCTTGACTATCTTGACTCGATCCTTGAACTCGGCCTCGAGCAAGGTCAGTGTGCTCTCGATTCCTTCGTGGATATCGGCACGCTGATGTTCCGCCTCGTCCAGCCGGGCGAAAGTCTTCAAACTGCCGACAATCTCGCCGATGCGTTTGCTCGCAGCAGTAATGAGCTCACTATTGATCGTGATCGCTTCACACACCGTCCCGTAGCTTTTGTCACTCGCTCCATCCTCCGGCACCCCATAACTGTTGAGAAGAGCTTCGACTCTGTCGACACAGCGCCGGACGACATCGGAGGCGCTCTGGAGGACCCCGATGGGAGTGTTGATTTCGTGTGTGATGCCAGCGACCAAGCTTCCAAGAGACGCCATTTTTTCCTGCATGATCAACTGGTTCTGCATCTCTGCGCGCTCTTCGGTCAGCCGGAGCAGGGTATAGGACATGCCGACATGGAGGGCGTAGATGGTCCCCAGCGTGCTTAGCAGTGCTTGGTCGGTCTCGACAACCGAAACCATGGCGAAAAACAGCGCTCCGATCATCTTTCCCTTCGCCGTCATCGGAACGACGAGAAGCATCTCGGGATCGTCGGCCAGCAACCACGCCGCGAATGCGCTCTTCTCTTCGTTGAGTTCAAGAGCTGGCTTGCTGAACCACTGGGCCCCTGTCCCGCTCAGTACACGCCGAAACAGGGTGCTTTCCGGCTCGAACCGCGGGTCGTCCGGCTTGTGAAACTGACCGTGGTCATACATGCCAACCACTTTGTGAACTTTCTCCGTCTCACAGACGACGATACCTAGGCGGCTGGAGGGGATCAGCCAACGGGCGTTGCTACACACAGAGGGCCAGAACGTGTGGAAACTCTCCTGACCTGAAAAAGCCCAAACCGCCTCGTAGAGGCTTCCGAGCGTCAGACTGCTAACCGAAGCTTGAAAGGGATGTGAGGAGTCTTGGAATTGCCTGCTCATGCCGGTTCCTCTATTTGTTCGATCCGAATGCCGCTTACAGCTGCCCAAGCGTTGATGAAGTTCGCGAAGGCTGCCGCCAGGGCTCAATGGGGTGGGTCGCCGATTGTTCGGACGATCCCCCCACGGGCGAATTGTACCGCTCCCAGATAGCTGGTGAAAACAACCGTTCGCACTCGCTATCCGCCGAGATTCTCGCTAGCCGCCTGATGGGACTCGATTTGGGCCCGCTCGACGACCGGTTGCGGAGACTCTGATGCCTGATTGTTCAACGGGAAATTATTTCTCGACACCTATGCGAGAGACGCTCACTTGGGCGGCCTAGTTTTGCTCCGCCACAACCCGGCTGAACACCTCCCTGTGGCCCATTTTCTCTCCGCCGCTAACAGTTTTCTCCGATCTCACATTAATCTAGATCTGTCTTCAGGAAAGCGAGCTTCAAGTTACTCGGCGAGCTCGCCGTCCGGCAAACCATAAGCCGCCTAGCGACGGTGAACCAGCCAGGCCCGTGGCACTTCAAGGCCCGTGGTTCGCTCGATCCCATGGTTAGGTGTCGCGCTTGAGCACGAGCGGCGATGGATCCCCCCACTTGCCGGTGAACACGAACTGACTCAGCGGCTTTCGCTGCCTCGGTGCAAGATCGCGCTCCTTGAGAGCATCTGGCAGTTTGGCCGGGTCTCCCTTGTATCCGATCGCAATAGCCGTCCACGCCTCAGAATGCTCCGGTATCTGGTATACCTCACGCGCCTTGTCGGGAAGTATGCCGATCATCTGATGGACACACAGGCCTCGGGCCGTCGCCTCGACAAGCAAATTTCCGGCGGCCAGACCAAGGTCGTGAACGGCGGCGCGATTCTCCTTGTTATTCCGCGAAAACCTCAGACTAACGACACCCAACGCAAGCACCGGTGCGGACTTCGCCCACGCCTCGTTTCCCTCTACGAGACAGGAGAGGAGTCGTGCGAACTCCACAGGGTCTTCCCTCGTCGCAACAAGATAGCTCCAAGGCTGTAACGACACCCAACGCAAGCACCGGTCGTTGTAGGAGGACGCTGCCCAGCGAGTCGCCTCAAACAAAGAACGGAGGTCGGCCTGCGCAACCGGCCGGTCTTCGAAGCCGTAGGGGCTCCACCGTTCCGCCAGAAGCTCGTGAATTGGATAATCCGTCGATGCTTTCTTTTCAGTCATAATCGCTCTCCATGTTTCTGTGACCCCTAACCTAGATTAGTTAATTCGTACACGTCGGTTCCCGACGATGCTCGTCCCAACAAGGACCCTAGCGCTTTCGTAGCCGCCTGGGACTACAGCCGGGAAGCGCGAACTCCCAGACCGTGTTTTCGACCTCGGTAGGGTCGGGAACTGGCGCGGTGGCCCATCAGGACGCTCGCTTGGCCGTGTCCGGGGTTTCCCCCTTCGTGCCCGTTTAGCACGCTCCGTGGCTCCGTTTCCAGCTCCCGCCACTTCGCACGCAGCGTGCGGATTTCCCGCACTACGCGCTCCTGCACACTTCGCGGCAAGGTTTATGGGACCTATCCGGTTGGAGTCGCTTTCGAGGACAGTCCTGGAGCCGTCACCCAAATCCAGGTGTCCGCTCCTGCCATCCACTACTCCACCCCTTCCATCCGAAGCCTTGGCATGACGCCAAGACCATTCGGTCTTCCTCTTGCCGTATAGTCCTGATCTCAGATCCTGCAGACTACCGGACGCTTTTATCATTTCGCCCCTGCCTCACTGTTGTTGACCAAGACTCCATGTGCAGCAAGGTCCCTTCGCTCCACGGGCGTTACCCCGCTTCCTCGCTACTACGGACCTAGCCGTCACCCTCTCGCCTTCCACCGACTTCCTGGTTTGCGCCAGTTATACGGCTTCCCTGCTCCGCCGATTTCTCGACGGGACGAGGAGGGCTTCTCCAGTTGCTTAGCATGTCCTTGTCACCGTGCTGTCCCTACCACCCCGCCGGAGTGACACAACGCCTCGGTCAGTCTGCGTCCTGCCATGCTGCCTTCGCCCGACACTAGAAAGCTCGGCCTCCGGATTATTTTTTGTCGAGGCCACCTGTGGGTTCACTCACGTTACGGCCCGGTGACTCGCTCACCATCCCAAGGATGGCTTTGTCGGTTGGCTTCATCCGCTTCGTTTCCTCCACGCCTGCAACCCAAGCTACGGGGCTTCTGACTCTTACCCCGGCGGGACTTCCTCCCGCTGAACATGCCAGCCTTCGCTGGACGCACTATTGTCCCAAAACTCAATCGTGATGTAAGTGGCTTGCTGACTGCGAGTTGCAGTTGGCGGGTGGGAGAGCGCCGAGGTCCGTTTTTGGGACGTATTCGTGCTAGCGTGTGTCCTCATGCAGCCTCTGGATCCACTGCCGTACTGTCCAAGAACTCGATCGCCGAACTTCAGGGCTGGTCGAAGCAACCCTGGACGGCTGTTAGGGCGCAACCCTTCGTTGTCTGGGGCGGCGGCCAGTTTGTCCTCGGCCTTATAGACGACACCCATGCCGCCCCGGCCGAGTTCGGAGAGGATCTTGTAGTGGCTGATGGTTTGGCCGACCACGACAGTCAAATTGTAGCGCTACGAGATACCTGGTGGTAACAACCGTTCCGTTGAGCTTTCCAATCGTAGCACGGGCGTGTGGTTGATTCTGCTCGGTTTTCGACTCTGCCCCCGACGGCCTATACTCAACGCGTATGGAATCTCCGGGAGTTCCTCCGCGTGCCTACCGGATCATCACGAGCCTCCACGGCTTGGTCGTGCGCATCTTCTTCCGTGAGGTCGAGGTCAGCGGGCTCGGCCACGTGCCCGAACGCGGCGGTGGGGTGATCGTGTCCTGGCATCCGAACGGGCTCAGCGATCCCATCCTCATCCTGACGCAGTTCCCCAGACAGGTCGTCTTTGGCGCCCGCCACGGCCTCTTCAAGTTCCCGCTCCTCGGGTTCCTGCTCCGCCGTACCGGGACCGTTCCGATTTACCGGGCGCAGGACGCGAAGAGCTCCTCCGCCGACGCCCGACGGGCGGCAAACAAGAAGAGTGTCGACGCGCTCGCCCGCGAGGTCGCCCGCGGATCGTTCTCGGCGCTCTTCCCCGAGGGCGTGAGCCACGACGAGCCGGGCCTCGTCGAGCTCAAGAGCGGCGTGGCCCACCTCTACTACCGCGCCCGCGAGTTCCAGGAGGACGACGCGCCGCCGCCGGTGATCCTGCCGGTCGGTCTGCACTATGACGACAAGGCGATGTTCCGGTCGCGGGCGCACGTCTGCTTCCACCCCCCCATCGAGCTGCCCGCCGAACTCGACGTGTCGCCGCCGCCCGATGAGGACGCCGAGACAGCCCGCGAGCGTGTCCGCGGCCTCATGAGAGAGATCGAGCACGCCCTGAAGGACGTCGTCCACGCGACCGAGGACTGGGAGATCCACAGTGTCATGCACCGCGTGAGCAAGATGTTTCGGGCCGAGCGCGCGAAGCGGGCAGGAGCGGACCCGGGCATGCGCGGCATCGATGAGCGCACCTTCGGCTTCGCCCGGGTGCGCAAGGCCTACTACGACACGCGCGACGACGACGCCGAACGCACCGTGGCCCTGATCCGGCGCATCGAGCGATACGATCAGGACCTCCGCGCCCTGAAGCTCGACGACCACGAGCTCGACCGCGACCTGCGCCTGGTCTCGTCCACCCTCGCGCCGATCCTCTTGCTCCGGGTGGTGCTCGTCTTCCTGCTCCTGCCGCCCGTCCTGTTCGTGGGCTGCATCGTCAACGTGCCGACGGGGATCTTCCTCGCGCTTTTCGCGCGCGCGGTCTCGCGGCTGCGCAAGGACGAGGCGACCGTCAAGATGCTCGTCGGCGCGATCGTCTTCCCGCTCACATGGATCGGCGCGGGGATAGCCGCGGCGGTTGCACACGCCCCGCTCCACGAGGCGTTCCCGACGGTCCCCGACCAGGCCGTTGTGGCCGGCATCGGCGTCGCGGTGCTCTCGGCGGTGGGCGGAATGGTCGCCCTGCGGTACAGACGCTTCGCCCGCGATACCCTGCGCGCGGTCCGCGTCCGCTTCACGCACCTCACGCGCCGCCGCTCGATCGAGCGGCTCCTCGCTGAGCGCGCCGCCATCCACGACGCTCTCTGGTCGATCGCCGAGGGCCTCGACCTCCCAGGAGAGGTCATGGCGGACGGCACGATCCGCTCGTCGGGCTGAAGACCCGATTAGCTCGGGCAGCTCGTCCGAACTCTCCCCACCTGCTTGGGCCGCCCGTGGAAACAGCGGACGTAGAAGGGTGTTAGCGGCGGAGAGAAAATAGGCCATAAGGCGGCGGAGTTCATCAAGGGGCTGTCAGCCACGAGCATCTCGACTACTACCTCCACGAATTCACCTTCCGCTTCAACCGCCGCAAGTCAAGAAGTCGAGGCAAGCTCTTCTACCGCCTGGTTCAGCAGGCCGTCGCCGTGCAACCGGCGCCCTACAAGTCGCTGGTCGGAGGCACCGCGACACGCGCTACGGACAACCACAACATGTAGGGGCTATTTCACAATACCTGAGTCAAGTGAATACCCATCTGAAAGATTACCTTGAAGCCAGTCGCCGCAACAAGAAACGGACTGGCTTCCGCGGCACCCTTGTGCACTCTCGGGTGCGCTACTTCGACCCGGAGCGGCGGCGTGCCGGTATCCCCGAAGATGTGGCGGCGCTGGTCGACAAGCTCACTGCCGAGGAAACGTCTCTGACGCTGGTCAACATCAACCAGACGGAGTCACGAACGGTGATTGTACAAGGGGGAGCCTACGGCGAGCACCACTGCATCAGCGTCTCCGTGAACGACAAAAAGATTCCCGTCAACCACCCGTCCTTCACGGTGCATCTGGCGCCGGGCGCAGGTAGCCGACTGACCATCAAGATGAAACGGTATGTCAACCAGCCGACCTTGAAGCATCCTTGGGATCGGAGTTAGCGGCGGTCACTCGCACTGGAACGCCGTCGGGTCCTCAGCTTCATTCATCAACGAACCGGAACCCGAACAGATACGCATTCTTCAAATAAAAGCGGATGTAGACGTCTTTCCCCTTCAGGACGGAGAGATCCGCGCTGCCGTTCCACGTCACGACGTAATCCACGGCGTTGGACCGAATGCGGTCGCAATCGTCTTGTCCGAATCCTTCAATCGGGCGATTGTCATTGTAAGGCCCACTGCTGCGGTCGAACAGTTCGACCTTTACGTGGCCGTGTTGGTCGCGGCTGAAAGCGCGATGCTCGGGAGCGATGTTGATCACGAGGCGGTCGCCGGTCACTTTGACTTCACGAGACAGCAGCCACCCTCCCTTGTTACCCGCGTATTGTCCCATGAACCGGTCCCGCCGAATGCGTGCCATACCGATCCCTTTGAAGTTTTCGGGGTAACGGTAGCGCCACGACCGCGAGGAGCCCACGTAGTACATGTAGAGCCAGTCTCCCACGGGAATGATGCTCGGAAGCATCCAGGTGTGTCCGCCATCCCAATCACCCTCCCGACCCCGGGCGATGAACGGTTTCCGCACTGGCGAGCGGAACCACCGAAAGCCATCAGGACTGCTGACCAACTCGATGTATCCGTGGCCGGAGCCGTCGCGAGGTTGGACCGCCACAAAGCCCAGGTACTGGTTGCCGTACTTGGCCACCTCCATGCGGTCGAAAAAGAAACCGTCGTCGAGTTCGTCGGGAACCAGGATGTGACGCGCCGTGCTCCAGGTTTTGAGGTCTTTGCTGACCGTTACCGAAATTCGGGTGCGCACGTTCTCACCCGTGTAGAGGACTTCGTTTGCGGCCAAGGCCTGCGGTCGAGCATACAGCAGCCACAGTTTGCGGCGCTGATCGTAGACCGGGAAGTGTTCCGCATCGAGGGCTCGGGTATAGACCGGATTGTCCTCGTAATGTTTCCAGTTGACGCCGTCGTCACTGAAAGCCAAGTTTATACAGTATCCGTGCTCGGGTAGCCTGTCGCGGTACCAGAGCATGAAGCGGCCCCGCTCGCCCATGTGCTTCGGCGTGCACATGACATGGAATTCCTGGGCCCGATTCAGCCCCGTCATCACAATGTTTGTCTTGTCATGGCCGCCATAGGGAACCTTGTCGAACAGGGGCTTGGTCCAATGGACGCCGTCTTGGCTTTCGGCGTAGGAAATCATGTAAGGGTAGCGCTTCCATGCGGACTCGCCTTTGAGGCGTGCTTTGAATCCTCCCCACGCCAAACTGTCATAGAGCGCATACCACATGCGGAAGATTTTGTCTTCGCTGTCATAAATCACATTGGGCAGGCCGACCTGCTCCTCCCAGGGCTGATCCGCCATCAGAACGGGATTCTCCGGGTGCTTGCTGGGTTCATTGACCCGCCCAACCACATCCCAGCGATCCGCATAGGCATACGAGTCGATGAACAACTGGATCTCGTGACCCAGTTCTTGCGCTTCGCCATGAAAGTACGCATCGTCTAAGGCCACCGAACGGGAAGTCCCGATCAGCGCCAGAGTGCACAGGACAACTGCGATCATGAACTTACTCATGCTTTTCCTCCTCCAGGAAGGTTCCAATATACTCCTTTGCTGATTGTCGAGCCGAAAAGCCTTACAGCCGCTCTTCTACTCCAGGTCTCCATCGTACATCGGGCGCTGGTTATTCAGACCAAGTTTCGGAGCGACCCACCCGCTTACGGCCTTTCTGCAACAAAGCTAGGGGACAAACTGAAAGGCAAAAAGCTTCGCATCGCGCATCACGAACCGTAGCCTGATGGTTTTGCCTGCGAGGGAATCGATAGCGGCCTCTCCTTTCCATGTGACGGCGTGGGCGACGGAGTTCCCATTGACTCGATCTGCACTTTCGACGGAGTAACCGGGAATCGAATTCCCGGCAGCATCTTGGATTTCCACTCGAATAAAGCCGCCGCCTCCCGTGATGGCGTTGAGGTGCAGTCGCTCACCCTCAAACACCAGGGGTGGCGTGGTGAGCTCACCCCCGTCGTAGGCCGCATCGGCCGAAATGAAACCATCGAGGCGAAAGATGGCACGCCCGGTGATGGAGATCCAGTCTTCTTCCGGCTTTCCCGTGATATGCCGAGACGGAAGCCCATTATAGTAAATAAACAACCGATCGCCATTGCGAACCATTCCCCCGCTGTAAATTTGCCCTTCCATTCCGGAGCCACGCGGGCCGAGTTGCACGACCGCTTGGCGGAAGGGCCGCTTCCATTCGATGCCGTCTCGGGAGAACGCAAACTGCATTTCCAAGGTGTCGGAGGCCTCGGGGTCCGGGCGTCCCGTCAACCAATCGGGACGCCGGGAGTACCACATGCTCGGAAAAGCAACGTAGGCGTCCTGGGCGTAGGGGTATTTGTAGGCACAAAACGTATACACCTGCATGCCTGGGGGATCTTGTTCATCGGGCTGCAATGCAAAAGGGAACTCGTCCTGCAACCCTCTTGCGGTGGTTCCGCGATCCGCCTTTTGCCCGAGATTTCTTCCCGGCTTGGCCTGAAACGGGTAGGGTCTGGCGAGGTCATGTTTACCAACGGTTGTTCGCGAGTAAACACGAACACGAGAGCCCGGCAGGTAGGCTCGCGGATAGATGGCCCACCGGGAGATGGAATCGTCCCAAAACACCGGCGTTAGCGCACCGACATAAAAAGGCAGCACCGGCTTTTCTTCGCGCTCCCAGCTTTTCCCGTCGGCCGAGTAGAGCAGGTAGACGCTGTTTGGGTCGCTGTCCTGCGAGGGCGCCCATCTAGGATCTTGCTTGGCGATGCGAACGAGCATCTTGTAGCGCCGCCGGGGTGAGTCGAACGGATCGATAAACGCGCGGCCGAAAACACCGAGAGCTACGATGTTGTTGTCTCGAGAGCCGTGATAATCGATCAGTCCTAGCTCGGGCTTCGTCCAGTGAACGCCGTCGGTCGAGAGCGCCAGGCAAAGGTAGCGAGTTTCGTAATCGGGCTCGAAGGCGTTGTAGTACATTCGGTACACGCCGCCATCTTCAAGAAAGACTGAGTATCCGCCGAGTCTTCCTTGCTCCCAAGGGCGGTCCATAGGCAACAGATTTTCCTGGGGCTGCTCGGGCTGGTTAAAAACGAGCGTCACGCCTTTGCTCGACTCGATGAAGCGCTCATCCAGAAAGAGCTGTTTCTGCGAGCCGACTTGAAGGGGAGGCGATTGAGCCTTGACTGCTATCTGAACGCAAAGCCAAGCCAGGATAACGAGAAGGGTTTTGCAGGAGCGCACGGTTTGAACTCCGGATCTCAGGGTTTCGTATTCCGACACTTCATCCCTCTTGTAAGTTTTGGCAATGCGCTCCCTCTGCATCAACCATACAAGCCTTTTTCTCCGGGCGCAACGACGAGTTGCGGATCCCAGTGGATCAGGTCGGACCGTGGCCTCACCTTCAGGCTGGAAGCCGGTCCAATCACTTCAAAATGTCCGTGGTTCTTCTAAGGAGGCAGCTGATTCCTGACTCAGAGCGGGGAGCTGTTCGGAAGCTAACGGCACTGGTCCCGGTGGTCAACCGATCCAGTAACAGTGTTGGAGATGGGGAAACACGGTCGCAAGTGCAACCAAATGCAACCAGGATGGCTCGTAAGTTGTTGAAAACATGGTGGTCAGGGAGGTGCTTCGTTCATCGACTGTTGTCGAGAAGAGCTTAAGTACTTACTATACAATCACTTACAGCCGATTGCGCGTTGGCAACTTCAGCCATTGCCCAAATTAGGTATAAGTGCCCTTTTCAGAAGGAGATAAGGGCGAGACAACAACAGTTGATGACTGAAGCACCCCTACTGGAGCGCAAGACCGGGGCGCTGGAGCAAGCGGCGCCACTGGAAGGCTGGCAGTTGCCCAAAGAGTTTGCTCACCTCCGGCGGCTACTCGAGACACGATTGGGCAAGGCCGGTTCCCGCGAGTATATCCAGGTGTTGCGCCTGTTGGAAGACTTTCCTCTGACAGAAGTCCGTGCCGCCGTCGGAGACGCTTTACGGCTGGGCGCCATCTCGTTCGATGCGGTGAAGCATCTGTTGCTGTGTCGTATCGAACAGCGACCGCCGCGGCTGGAGCTCGAAAACTATCCCCATCTGCCGGCGGCTCGTGTCTCGACTACGGCGGCGGCCGACTATCTGGCCCTGTTGGGCGCGGGAGCCGAGTGATGGCCAAGCCCCAAGTCCTGCTCCAAGAGTATCTCAGGGCGCTGCGGCTGCCGACCTTCCTGCGCGAGTACGACAAAGTAGCACGAGAATGTGCTCAGGAAGGTGTCGATCATCGGCGCTATCTGCTGCGGCTCAGTGAGCTGGAGTTGCTCGATCGCGAACAACGCGCCACCGAGCGCCGCATCAAGACCGCCAAGTTCCCGGTGCTCAAGAGCCTGGAGACCTTCGAGTTCCGCTCGATGCCGTCGCTGAACAAGAACCTGGTCCTGGAGCTGGCGCGCTCGGAGTATCTGGATCGCAGAGAGAACGTGTTGGCGCTGGGCAACTCCGGTACGGGCAAGACGCATCTTGCTCTGGCGTTGGGGCTGGCCGCTTGCCAAAAGGGTTATCGCGTGCGCTTCACGACGGCCGCCGCGCTGGTCAACGAGTTGCTCGAGGCACGTGACGAGAAACGTCTCCTGCGCTTACAGAGACAGCTGGCCAAGCAAGACCTGCTGATCGTGGACGAACTGGGCTACGTCCCCTTATCGAAGACGGGCTCGGAGTTATTGTTCGAGATCTTCAGCCAGCACTACGAGCGGGCCTCGACGCTGGTGACCTCGAACCTGCCCTGCAACAAGTGGACCGAGATCTTCGGCTCCGAGCGGCTGACCGGCGCCTTGCTGGATCGTCTCACCCACCACGTCCATATCTTGGAGATGAACGGCGAGAGCTATCGTCTCCAGCAGAGTAAGCGTACCCGGAAGCGTTCTTCCTCGGCCTGAGCCCCCGGGGCAGGCCGTCGGCTGTTTCGGGGGCTTGCACTACGTCGGGGGCCGCCTTAACAGGCGTCCCCCTGACTTCGCTCCAGCCCCCGAAACAGTCGCTTTCCGAAACGAACCCTCTCCCCGAGATGGTCTACTTTTACTCCGCCACAGTGGCCTAATTTTGCTCCGCCCTTGACAGGTTCGCGGGGTGCTTGCGAACCTTCGCGGTAACAAGCACCAGGCCTTCCGTCTCGGCCACGAGAAAGTCGTCGTGTAGAAACAGGTCCGCCCGGTTTCGTTCGGGCCCGAGTTGCACGACGCGGTCTTCTTTCGGGGCGGGGGTAGCCGGCCACGAGTCCGCAAAAGAGGCCGCGAGCAGAACGACACAACCAACCTGCACCACTCGCCATTTCGGACCTGACAGTGTTTGCTTCATCCTTCAATCTCCTTGACGAGGACCGCGTGTGGAAAGTGCCTCGGAGACATAACCGAGAATAACAGATTCGCCGAGGTTTTGGGACTCGTCCGTTGCCCGGATGTCAAGGCCCAATAGAAATGTCCCCCTGGGTCGCCCAGTAGATAATGTCCCCCGGTTCGGAAGAGAGAATCGTCGTCGTCGGGGCTGTGGAAATGTGGGAATCACGTGAGCGATTTCCAAGGCAGGGTGGCAAGGGTGGGAAACCTCTCGTTGCGATTCGAACCCTACTCGCCCTCTGGAGAGGTTTTCCACGCTTTCCACCCGACCCGTCATTTCCACAGCCCGTGTTCACCCTGTCGCCGCGCGTTGTTTCGACAGCAGCGGCCGGCGCCAGGGATGATTGGCTGCCGACTTGCGAGCAAACTTGGCATTATATTCGCCCAGATACTGCTCGTCGAGATAGCGGTTCGCCGCCTCGTCATCGGCGATCCCTTCAAGCCGCATCTTCTTGATCAGGCGGTCTTGATGCGTCGAGTGATGGCGCTCCACTCGGCCCTTGGCTTGCGGCGACGATACCGCGAGGATGCGGATACTCCGCTTGGCGCACATGCACCCGAACTGGCTTTCCGGTTCGATGCCTTCGATCGCTTCGCGCGACGTCGGCTTGCCGCTTGTCGACGTTTTTCCAATCGCAGTCAAGCGCCTTCGGAACGCCGTGTTGACGCACCCAAGCTTGGAGTCGCTTCGGCTGCGGCCCAGGTCGTTTCCTCGTCCGAGAAACGGCACAGCGCCAGACCTGTCGCAGCGTCGACAGAGTTCATCAGGCAACCTCTGGGACCACGTCCTTCGCGCCCGTCGTGGTGCCAACCGCCGAGTTGAATCCATTCGCCGAAATGAGCGCGGCGTTGGCGCCGGGTGCGGTGCGGTTTTCGCTTGCGCCGGCGGCTCCACAGGCCCGCGGCAAGCATCCAGCGCCGCAAGGTTTCGCGCGGCACTTCGATGCCCTGATCGGCCGCCAGATGTTCCGACGCCAGTGTCGGCCCCCACCGCTCGTGCGGCTCGCCCGAATCGTTCTCGCGCACCAACTCGAGAACCTGCTCGCGTCGCTTGCCATTGGCTTGGTTCGTAGCGCGGCCGACGTGGCCGTGCACCCAAGCTTTGGTCCCGCCCGCGCTGTAACGCTTCGTGAGCCGCTTCGCTTGGCGGTAGCTGACCTCCAGCAGCTCGGCGGCTTCGGCCAACTTCAGTTCGCCTCGTTTCACTCGGCTCAGCACTTCGCCGCGCCTCAGTTCCTTCGCCCTCATCCATGTCCTTCCCAATCTCGGCTCCTCTTTCGAAGCCCCAGATTAGGGGATATTTCTATTGGGCGCTCAAGGGGACATTATCATTGGGCTACAACACGCGTCCGTTGCCCGGAAAGACTCACTACCGAGTATACACCAAGGTCTCGAAGTTCTCAGACTCCATCGCAGGCCCGCCGTTCACAAGGCTTTCTCCAGGCTGTTGCGAGCGTCTTCTACGAGCCGCGCAGCGTTGTTATAAAAAACGTCTTCGATCTGCGAGCGAGTCAGCCCGGCGTACCGCGCCGCACGCTTCATGGCACGCAGCATTTCATAGCGAACAAACGTGAAACCCCCAAAGCAGTGAGAGCGCATAAGCGTCTGATTCGTGTCGTCCATTTGGCTCCAGCAGTAACCCCAGGCCACGTACTTGCCTCGTGTGACTCCCACCGTAAAGTCGTCGCTTCCGTAACAGACGCGGCTATGGTCCACGATCGACAACAGCGCGGCAAAGGCATCGGATTCGCAAACCGATGAGCCCTCGAACCAAAGATTGGGAATCTTGCGTAGCCGCTCAGCAGCTTTCAGCAAGGGCCAATCTGAATAACTTCTTGCGCAGTGCGCCATCATCCAACGCACGCGGGGGTATTTCGCCGTCAACCGCTCCAAATCCTCGAGGTTCTCGGGGTCGGCGATAGCACGAGATTTCGCAATGTGCATCCGGATAATCAACCCGTAGCGGTTCGCCACCTCGATTTGATGTTCCGGCATGAAGTCAGTGATGCGGCATTCATTGGTGTCACCGGTCTTCGAGAAATAGCGGTAGGGTTTGAACCCTAAGAACTTGTACTGTGTCACAAGGCGTTCGACTTCGGCGGCGCTCATCTTCGGGTGGACCAGCATCTGTGCCGGGGTTCTGGGCTTCTTTGCGGCTTCTTTAGCAATGAACGGGTTGGACCTTTCGAAATCCACCTGGGGATGCGGCGTGGGCGCCAAGATATGGCTGACTTTTCGACCCGGGTACAAGAGCCTCTCCGCGGCCTCGAGCAATTCCAGGCTGCCGTACTTGGCAAAAGCTCCCGAGGCCAATTGGTAGCGAGCCGTGTTCGCTTTGTTGGGATCGAGATTAAGCTCGTAGCGGGTCAGGTGACCGTGCATGTCAAAGAGCCGCTCGGGCACGAAGTCGTCGAGTTCCTCTTCCCAAATCCGTCGATCGAGGTCGTTGATCTGCAGTATCTTGGCTGCGTCAGGAATCCCCTCCGCTGGAGAAGCCGGAGCCTGTGAAGCTGCCGCCCCTGCGGCAGCGCCGGCTAAAAAAGAACGCCGAGATACGCTGCCCGGCTTTAATCCGCCATCTTTGTTTTCCGTCTTATGGGACATTGGTTCTCCTGGTGTCGTCTTTGCGGCTATTGGATACGCTCAGTGTAGTAGCCGGGCCAATCGCGCAAAGGTTTGAGTGTCGGGCGTATCCTGCCGTTTCAGATCAACACCCCACGAGGACGCTTGTCAAGGACAGCACTCGCCACACGCAGGAAGTTTTCTCCGATGATCTTCCGGATCTGGTCGTCTGAATAGCCTTGACGGCATTGTCAAGTTAATAACGCGAAGGCGCTCTTGCGCCGGAGATCGTCCGAGGTCTCTCCCTTTCAGCAGGCACAAGTCGCCTCCTTCCAGTCAGTGAAAGCTCTGCCCCTGAGCAGTCGATGATGGATCGCTATGAGATGATGACGCCCAACGCGGAACAGATTGTGAATGGGCCCGTGGACACAGAGAAATCGTTGGGCCTGAGCCGCTGATTTGAATCGACGCATTTGGCGTTCCTGCTCCCTGGTGTGTTGGTGGGAAACTTCAGCTCGGTTGTTCTCGTACGGGCCGGTCCGATGGGTAACGGATGGGAAGACCTCTCGGTGGGCCGCCGCATAGCTTCGAAGCTTGTCGGTAACGAGTTGCCATGGTGATCTCCCCTCACGTTTCAAAACCTTGCGAAAGAAGCGCTTAGCGGCTCTCCTGTCTCGGTGGCGTGTGACTAAAATATCCAGGACGTCGCCGTCCTGGTCCACCGCTCTCCAAAGATAATGACGTTCGCCGCAGATGGTGATGAACGACTCGTCCACGTGCCAAATGTCGCCGAGTCGACCTTGTCGCCGCCGCAGAGTGCGGGCATACGCTGGTCCAAACTTCCGGCACCAGGATCGAATGGCTTCGTAGGATACGGTGATGCCACGCTCCGCGAGAAGGTCTTCGACATCGCGAAAGCTCAGCGTGAACCGATGGTACAGCCAAACCGCGTGGCTGATGATCTCGGGTGGAAAGCGGTGGCGTCGATACAGGGATTCCATCGGTCAATTGTCGCCCACCGGTGTTAACTTGACAATGCCACCGCGCCAGTTCCCGACCCTACCGCCAGTGCGTTGCCTGCTAGCCTTCTTTGATCCACTGCTCCGCAGTGCCGCGCTTGTTGTAGCCGGCAACAACAAAACTACCGGGCTGGTTTTCGAGCTAAGCTGTTTAAGCTGTTCCACCGCGCCCCTCAGGGGCGGTGTTTTCCAGATTCAACTGTAGGGTCATCCTACGGCCAATTGTCAACTTGCTCATACTAGAGGGAAATAGCGGCCTCTCGATAGGCTCCTGCGCGGTTGAAATCCACCAACGCGCACGAAAGGCACCGGGACTGGACGCCTCGCGGCTTTTCGTATGCCCCTCTGGGGCGAAACGCCAACCCACGGGTCCTACTGTAGATCGGGGACGTCGAAGCGGGTGAACAACTGCCGTAGTTCGTCGCGCTCTTCGTCGTTGAGCGAACGGTTCGGGAGGCGGCTAGTATATCGTTTCATTAAACTGTACTCATCTCAGACGCGCTCTCCAGCGGCTCGAACTTCCTCCAGCGGTGAACGACGGGGGCGGCGTTGATCTCCGCGATCCCCTGCAGGATTCGTTCTCGAAGTTCCTCCCAGGACTCCACCCGGATTCGCTTCAAAAAAGTGCGCGCCATCTTCCCGAACAGCGTCTCGACAATATTCAGCCAGGACCCGTGGGTCGGCGTATGCACGTATTTGAAGCGGTTCGGACGCGTCGCCAAATAGTCCTTCGTCTCCTTGGAAACGTGGGAGGAATGATTATCCAAGATCAATCGGATCGTGCAGTGGGCCGGGTAGGATTGGTCCAGATCCTTGAGCAGTAAGATGAATTCCCGGCTGCGGTGGCGCCGCTCCACCCGCGCTGTCACCCGACCGTCGTGCAAGTCCAGCGCCGCCAGAATCGAGCAAGTTCCCAGACGTTTGTATTCGTAATCTCGAGCCACGCAGGGATGCCGCCCCGCAGTCGGCGGCAGGTCCGGAGCGGTGTTGGCGATCGCTTGCACGCCGGGCTTTTCGTCGACCGAAACCGTAATCACGCCCGGCGATGGGCCGCCCTCGCCCGCGCTTTCATTCTGCAAGGCCACCTCGCGGTAGACCAGCAGCACCTGCCGCATCTTGGACTCAAAATCCGGGTCGCGGCGCTGCAAGTAGTACTTCACCTTCTCCGGGTGAAGAGGTTGCTCGGCCAGAATCCGATGGACGGTCGCCTTGGCCGCTTGGGCCAAGGCCGGATAGCCCGCTTCCACGGCATGCTGGCGCACGTGCCGGGCGAGCGCGCCGCGGGTCCAGAGCTCGGCGGCGTAACCGAGTTGCTTGGGTTTGCTACAGGCCAAGTGCACCACCCAGGCCTTGGCCTCTTCGCTGATGCGGGGTTCCCGGGGACGATGATAGGCATCCTTGAGCGCCGCTTCCACCCCCATGGCCAGGGCTCGCTCGATCCATTTGCCAACGCTTTTGCGCGTCATCTTCACGGCCCGCATAATCTCGGCGATCGTCTCGCCGCAATGATAGCGCCACAGAATCTCGGCTCTCTGCACCTCCCGAGCCGGAGCCTTACGCGAACGACGCAGCCGCTGCAGATGTTGCGACTCTTCGGGCGTGAGAAGCAGTTGGGGACGCTTCGATTTTCCTGCCATGCATCCAGCCTAGCAGGAAACATCCTCGTATCGATATGTTTTAATGAAACGCTATACTAGGACCGCCGGGGCGGCCGCAAAGTTCGAGCGCCGCTTTGACCACCGGACTCTCGGCGCCTGTCCGCTTCCACATCTTGCCGCGGAAGTCAGACCAGGGCCAATTGATGGTGGTGATCTTCTGCTGCGCGGCCTCGTAGTCGGCGGCCTCGAGCAACCGCCATACGTCCAGCTCGTGCTCGGGCCAGACCGTCGCTAGGTGCGTGATGTAGCCCGTGCCGCCCAATAGGCGGTTCATGACGTGCAGCCCCGAGTTGTCGACGACGGCCAGTTGGTCGGAGAATCGCGCCACCCCGCGCAGGTAGGCGCTGCTACCCTGGGACGACGACCACTTCAGCGAGACGCAGCGCGGCAGTTCAGCGAGCCGTGCGACCTGGTCGAGGGACATGTTGTAGCCCTCCCAGTAGGTGTTGTAGATCATGATCGCGATGTGGCCTGTCGCGTTATGCACCGCCTGGAAGAGACGCAGGCAATCCTCGTCTGACGATTCGTAGTAGAACCCGGGAGACATCTGAACGGCGTACGCGCCGATCTGCTCGGCCCACTGCGCCATCTCGATGATCGTGTTGACGTTGGTATCTTGCGCTCCCACGACGACCGGTGCGCGACCATCGGCGGCCTTGGCGATTGTTTCCGTAACGGCCTTGCGTTCGGCGAAGGTGAGCATCGGGAAGTCTCCGCCGGCACCGGCCGCCAGAAGCACGCCGTGTCCGGTGCTGATGCCGCGCTCGACGACGTAGCGGACGTTCTCGCTGATCGCGCCGTGGTCGATCGACAGGTCGTCGTTCAGATTGGTGATGACCGGAATCATCGGCCCGCGTAACGTTCCCTTCACCTTTTCCAAGTCCATCGTGTCCCCTTCCTTTTGGAGTTTCGTTACTCCGCGCGGCGCGCTCAGATCGGACTGGCCCAGGCCATCTGTTTGTTCGTTTGGATCACCCGGACGGTATTGTCAAGTTAACTGGCTGCCGAGGGACCAAGCCACCATTTCGAGTACTCAGGCGCGATCTCGCTGCCCATATCTTGGGGCTGTCTCAGCCCGTCATGCGTTAACTTGACAATGCCCTCGATGACGTTCGTCTTCGTAACGACACTCGGTATGTGGTATTCGTCCGTCTACTACTATCTTCACACGGTAGTGAGAACCGTTCAGTGCCACCTTCTAGACTCGTCTGTGTCCGCGTCAAGCGGGTGGCACTTGGGCTGAACGAACAAAGCGTCCCAACGCATCTCGTGGTGTCAATATTCTCGGTGGGCATTGAAGGGCCCGCGCTACCTCGAATTGTCCTGGTTCAGCTGGAAATGGAATGTTGCGCCGCTCTCATAGTGGAGAGAACAAATGGCGAAACAGCGCAAGCACTACACAGCAGACGAGAAAGTGTCCATTCTTCTGCGCCACTTGCTGGAGCATGTTCCCGTGTCCAAGCTGTGCGACGAACGGAGCCTTCAGCCGACGGTCTTCTATCGCTGGCAGAAAGAATTCTTTGAGAACGGCGCGGCTGCATTCGGCCGCCAAACCCGCTCTGACAAGGCCCCGGAGCGCCGGCAGATCGCAGCCCTGGAACGGAAGCTTCAGCGGAGGAATGAGATCCTAGCCGAGCTGATGGACGAGCACCTTACCCTGAGAACCAGCATGGCGAGCCCTTGAATCGGACCATGATACCATCGGATCGATAGACCCCCATGCCTGAGAAAATCCCCGCCCGAAGGGCGGAATGACTACCTTACTCAGAGCGGCCTTTCTCCATTTCCGGCTGAACCAGGACACGATGAGATATCCGCATTCCAGTATTCTATCAACTCGTCGAAGGGCATTGTCAAGGCATTGTGAAGTTAACGCATGACGGGCTGAGACAGCCCCAAGATAGGGGCAGCGAGATCGCGCCTGAGTACTCGATATGGTGGCTTGGTCCCTCGGAAATCAGTTAACTTGACAATACCGTTGAACAAGCTGCTGGTGAGCGAGTTCACCAGGTCGCGGGCGCATCGCACGACCGACAATGCCCTGGTCGAGGGCAAGAATGGGGCGGTGGTGCGCAAGCACATCGGACACGAGCCGATCGGAGCCGAGCATGCCGGAGAGTTCCAGCGTTTCTACATGGCCGAGTTCCGTCCCTATTTGAACTACCATCGCCCTTGCGGATTCGCCACCGTGGAGGTGGGCGACAACGGCAAGCGGCAGCGCCGCTATCGGCTCGAAGACTACCGCACGCCCTACGAAAAGCTGCTTTCGCTCCACCATTGGGAAAGCTACTTGAAGCTGGGCGTTACGGCAGCTTTTCTCAAGCAACAAGCAGGCCGGATGAGCGATATCGAGTCTGCGCTGCGGATGCAACAACGCAAGAGAAAACTGCTGGCCGACAGCCGGTCGCGGTGGTAAGACAGCCCCCCGAGGCTGGCCTGCCGGCCCGGGATGGTTCCGTGTTGGGAGGGGGAGAGGGAAGCTCGATGAGTTTCCTTGCGCGGAGCACGACCCGGCTGAGCTTCCCCCTCCCCCTGATCACCCCTCCACCCTCGCAACCCCTGCGCCTGTACCCCCTAGAAAGGAGATCGCTGCCCAACCCCGTGCCCTTACCCACCCAGATCCCTTTCAGGATCATTCTTGGATTGGAAAATGCTATTGTCAAGTTAACTGATTTCCGAGGGACCAAGCCACCATATCGAGTACTCAGGCGCCATCTCGCTGCCCCTATCTTGGGGCTGTCTCAGCCCGTCATGCGTTAACTTGACAATGCCTATGACTGATACCTCTAGTATCGGCATTCGATCCGCGGTGCCACACCGTCCATTGATATTGGTGAATGGCACTGTTGTTGACGGTACTGGTGGGGAGCCCAGAAAAGCGAACGTGCTCTTGAAGGAGAAATCAATTGAGGACGTCGGCGCAATCAGCCCGGCCCCCGATTGGGAGACGATCGACTGTTCGGGTCTCCATATTGCGCCGGGATTCATCGACGTCCATAGCCACGGGGACCATGAGGTTTTCGAGCACCTCCCCAATAAAATCCTTCAAGGGGTGACGACAGAAATTGTCGGCAACTGCGGTTTCTCGCTCTTTCCTGCCCGCCCCAATCCGACCGGCGAACGGTTGACCGGAGAACTCTTTGACGGGGACCCGACCGATGGCATGGCGAATGCCGCTGCTTATTTCTCCGCGCTGGAAGAGAAGGGCAGCCGCGTAAACGTCGCCGCGCTGACGGGGCATAGCGCTCTCCGTGTATTCGTCATGAAGGCGCGCCGGGAAGCGGGAGAGCGGGAACTGAGCCAGATGGAAGAGGCTCTTGCAAGCTGTCTGAGCTCGGGTTCGATCGGTCTGTCAACCGGACTGAACTGTATCCCGAGCGCCTTCGCGGACCGCCACGAACTGGTGCGACTCTGCCGCGTCGTGAGGAGACATGATGCCTTCTACACCAGTCACCTAAGGGACTACAAGTTCAAGGTCGTGGAGGCTGTGGATGAGGCTCTCGATCTGGGCAGAGCCACGGGCGTTCCCGTACAACTCTCGCATCTTCAGGTGGTTGGACAGAAAAACTGGGGCAAGCTGGATCTCGTTCTGGAGCATGTTGGGCGCGCTGTGGAGGAGGGCGTGGATGTCGCTATGGATGCCTATCCCTATCTGGCGGGCTCTTGTTTATTGACCCAGCTTTTGCCGTCATGGTCCCTGGAGGGTGGAATCCCGAGTCTGCTGCAGCGTTTGTCGGCAGCCGCTGACTGCGACCGTATCGCTATGGAGACGGATGACAACATGGCGAATACGTGGGATGACATTGTGATCTGTAAGGCCGGGCCTGACGGGGCTGAAGCGGTTGCCGGCAAGTCGGTAGCCCGGATCGCCGCTGAGCTCGACCGCGGGGCGGCGCAGGTCGCTCTCGACTTGTTGCGGGAGTACTCGGGCGATGTCCGCATCATTTCCTTCAACAACAATGAAGACAACCTCAGGAGTGTGATCACGCACGAGTTGACTCTGGTTATCACCGATGGGCTCGTGACGGAAGGTATCTCGCACCCGCGCACCTTCGGGACCTACCCCAAGTTTCTGGGAGAGTACGTCCGCGAAAAGAAGTGGATGTCGCTGGAGGAAGCTGTCGTCAAGACAAGCGCCTTGGCCGCACAGCGTTTTGGGCTACACAGGCGAGGCACGATCAAGCCGCGGAACTTCGCGGACCTCGTTGTTTTCGACGCCGACAGAATTGGTACGGCGTCGGATTACGAGCATCCCCAGCGCGATCCGGAAGGAATTCACCACGTCTTGGTCAACGGCCGACTCGTTGTCCGAGACGGAATGCTGACACCCGAGTTAGCAGGCACAGCCCTTCGGCATTGAGGCGCCGTGATGGTTGCATCAGTCAAGTAGTTTGAGGCGAACGTAGGCGATTCCCTTTTTTCTCTGTTTTCTTGCGCGGCCGAAGGCAGGCGAAAACGTCTGAGCGAGCCTTGTCCCTACCGTAAATTCCGCCACGTTGAAAACATGGCATTGGTGCATGAATCGGCGCCGGCTCCCACGCTAGTACTTACTATCATAAATAGACGTACGTGTGTTAGGATAGGGCATGGCAAAGAAAGCCACGCCTGTCCGGTTGAGTGGTGACGAGAAGCAGACGCTGCAGCGTTGGCGAGGGGCCCAGAAGACCGAACAACGTGTCGCCGAAAGAGTTCGCATCATCCTGTTGGCGGCCCAAGGAAGGTCGAACCTGGAGATCGCGGCAGAGTTGGGAACTCGACCGGCACGGGTGTCGAAGTGGCGCACGCGCTTTGCCCGCCAGCGTCTCGCCGGCTTGGTCGACCAAGCGCGACCCGGCAAGCCGCGCCAATACGACGCCGAGACCGAGAAACGCATTCTCAAGAAGCTCGATGAATCGCCGCCTTCCGGACACGCCACTTGGACCGGCCAACTCCTCGCCCAAGCGCTCGGCGATGTCAGCGCTCAACAAGTTTGGCGCGTGCTCGCTCGTCGCGGCATCTCGTTGCGTCGGCGGCGCAGCTGGTGTGTGTCGACCGGCCCGGAGTTTGCCCGCAAAGCGGCCGACATCGTCGGGCTGTATCTGAACCCTCCCCACAACGCTGTCGTTCTGGCGGTGGACGAGAAACCTCACATTCAGGCACTCGAGCGGGCCCAAGGCTGGCTGCGGCTGCCCGACGGCAAGGCGCTGACCGGCTTTTCGCACGGCGACAAGCGCCACGGCACGACGACCCTGTTTGCGGCCTTGGAGGTAGCCACCGGCCAGGTCACCGCCGGCCATTACCGGCGTCGTAGGCGGCGAGATTTCCTCGACTTCATGAATCAAATCGTCGGCCTGTACGAAGGGTTGGAGTTGCACATCATACTGGACAATCTCAACACCCACAAACCGAAACGCGATCGCTGGCTCCAGCGCCATCCCAACGTGCACTTCCACTACACGCCGACCTACACATCGTGGCTGAATCAGATCGAGGTTTGGTTCAGCATCCTGAGCCGCCGGGCCTTGCAGGGCGCCAGCTTCACCTCGCCCTACGAGGTTCGCGAGGCCATCGATCGGTTCATCGAAGCGTACAACCAGAACGCCGCCCCGTTCGAATGGACCAAGGCTGACGTCAAGCAGCGACCGTTCGTTCAATCATACGTCGACTTATGATACTAAGTACTAGCATCGGCTTGGGGGACCGATCCATCATGGGGATCGAGGGGGCGAGGTCATGGCCGCATGGAAGTCGAGCCGAGTCAACCGCAAGTACAAGACGAAATACAGAATCCGGAACTGGGGGAGTACGAGCTTGGCCTCAGGGGCCGCGGCGACGTCACGATCTGGCTGAGCGAGCAGGCAATCGCCGCGTGGACACCACCACCACCGAAGAACGGTCTCCGCGGAGGCCAGCGGCGGTACTCGAACCTCGCGATCTTGACCGCGTTGACCCTGCGGCTCGTCTTCCGCCTGCCGTTTTGCCATGCCCTTAATTCCCCTCAGCCAATTGCGCCAGCGGCGGTCTTGCTTTCGGGCCGACCGGCAAATAGCTGGCGAGCACTCCGGCCGTGGCGCCGGCCACGAGCGAAGTGGGCATGATCCAGAGAAACGAGGGACCCGGCTCGCCGGTGAAAAGCTCCCAGAAGGCAATCGTCACCGCGACGGCGATGCCGCAGAGCACCCCCACCCAGGCGCCGAACGTGGTCGCCCGCGGAACGAACATCGCCAAGAAGAAAAGAACGAATAGCGGAGCGACCAGTAAGTTGACGACCCGGTTAATGACTTCCAGCAAGTTCCCAGGAACGATGCTGACGAAGAACGTCAGTCCCAGGACAGCGACGCCGACGAAAACCGAAATATATTTCGCCAGCCGCACATGCTCTTCGTCCTTGATTTTCCGCTTGCGGAAGCGGCCGATAAAATCCACCGTAATCACCGAACATGACGAGTTCACGCCCGACGACAAACTCGACATGGCCGTCGCCAGCAGGCCGGCGACCACCAGCCCGCTGATGCCGGCTGGCAGCCCGAAGACGATGAACCGCGGAAAGAGCTGATCGGCGTTGCCCTGGATCGTCTGGCCGTCGGGAATCATGTGCGGATTGGCCTGGAAATAGCCGAAGAGCGCAAGACCCAGCAGGGCAATGAACAGCATCATCACGCGGCATTGGTGCATGAATCGCCGTTGGCTCCCACGTAACCCTGGCTCGCGGTACCGATCCATCATGGATATCAAGGGGGCAACGTCATGGCCGCATCGAAGTCCAGCCGAGTCAACCGCAAGTACAAGACGAAGTACAGAGTCCGCAACTGGAAGGAATACGAGCGTGGTCTCAGGAGTCGTGGCGACGTCACGATCTGGCTGAGCGAGGAGGCGATCGCGGCATGGATACCACCCAAGAACGGTCTACGCGGCGGCCAGCGGCGCTACTCGAACCAGGCGATCTTGACGGCCTTGACCCTGCGGGTCGTCTTCAACCTGCCGCTTCGCCAGACTGAGGGTTTCCTGGACTCGCTGCTCAACTTGATGGGCCTCGACCTCGTTGTGTCCCAAAACTCGACCGTGGTCTAAATGGCTTGCTGGCAACAAGTTGCAGTGGCCGGGCAATGAACGTCGAATTGGGCTCGTGGGACCGTCGCATGCTAGGTTTGTAGCTCCATGCAACCTCTGGACCCGCTCCGGTTCTTGCTGATCAGCTTAGCTGGCTGGATCAATCAGCACCAACGCGACGTGATCGACTACCTGCAAGAAGAGAACCGCATTCTGCGCGATCAGCTGGGCAACAAACGACTGCGGTTGACAGATGGCCAACGTCGGCGTCTGGCGGTGAAGGCCAAGAAGCTCGGGCGCAAGGTTCTCGCCGACTTGGACACGAAGTTCTCTCCAAATACCCTGCTTGGATGGCACCGCAAACTGGTCGCTCGCAAGTACGACGGTAGCCAACGTCGCAGTCCCGGACGACCTCGAGTGATGGAACAAATTCGAGAACTGATCGTGAAGTTCGCCGAGGAAAACGGTACTTGGGGTTACACGCGGATTCGAGGAGCCTTGGCCAATCTCGGTCATCGTGTGGGACGAAACACAATCGCCAGAACGCTCAAAGACCACGGCATAGAGCCCGCGCCGGAGCGATGTAAGAAGACGAGTTGGAAGCAGTTTCTAGAGGCTCATTGGGAGGTTCTGGCCGCTGCGGACTTCTTCACCGTGGAGGTTTGGACTCCGACAGGTTTGGTTCGGGTTGTTGTGCTATTTGTGATCGAGCTGTCAACGCGGAGAGTCGAGATCGCGGGAATCTCTACGCAACCCGACGGGGCATGGATGGCGCAGGTAGCCCGCAACTTGACTGACGTCGAGGACGGTTTTCTTGCCGACAAGAAATATCTGATTCACGATCGCGATCCGTTGTTTACGAAGGAGTTTCTCGAAACCCTCGCCGCCGTTGATGTGAAGTCGGTTCGCCTGCCGGCGCGATCGCCGAACTTGAACGCCTACGCCGAGCGTTTCGTACGAACGATCAAGGAATCCTGCCTGAACCGCATGATCTTCTTCGGCGAGCGCTCGCTGCGTCACGCGATCAAAGAGTTCGTTCTCCACTACCACCACGAGCGGAACCATCAGGGCTTGGACAACCGCCTGATCGTTCCGCCGTCTCGGTGCACTAGCTTCCGCTCGCCCGTGCGACGCCGCGAACGGCTTGGCGGACTGCTCAATTACTACTACCGTCAGGCCGCGTGATCTCGGCGCGCTCGGACTCCCCACGCTTTCGCACCGCGAGACGGCCGAAGCAGACGTGCGTTCGCTGGTGGCTGAAGGATGCCGTCAACGCCGCCACCAGCCCGACCACGCACCGACCCGCCGACAGCGGGAGCCTCGAATCGACGCCTATCTCCCTCCGTAATCGGCCGATCGTGTTTTGGCACAGTACGGGGTACGCATCAAGGAGCCGTCAGCCACGAGCATCCGACTCCTACCTCGACGAATTCACCTTCCGCTTCAACCGCCGCAAGTCCAGAAGTCGAGGCAAGCTCTTCTACCGCCTGGAACTTCCTGCCAGCAGGCCGTCGCCGTCCAACCGGTGCCCTACAAGTCGCTGGTCGGAGGCACCGCAACACATGCTACGGACAACCACAACATGTAGGGGCTGGATTTCAAAATACCTGAGTCAAGTGAATACCCACGCCCTAGATCGAAAAAGAGTCAAATATGACACGAATCAATGCACGGTGGAAGCGGCTGGCTATCCCCAGCGCACTTCTGTTTTTCGGCTGGAGTACACAATATGCTAGAACCCCGGTCGGTGGAGAGCGGTCTCCCGTTGCCGCCAACCAGGTTCGTGCTTCTGGTGAGCTGCACCAGAGGCTGGTTCTTTCCCAGCAGTACCTTCTGAGCAAGTCCCTGGCGACAGTATCCCTAGAGACATCGGATGGGGGGCGGACCAGTATGCGCGGTGGATCGAAGCAATCGCCTTGTTGAGCGACTATAGCGGGGACCATAGTCCGCAACTCGATCGTATCTTGAAGGAATTCCTCTCGCTCCAGAAGCCAGATGGCAGCTTTCTGATGACGAAGACAATGCGCGTTCAGGAATGGTGGGGTGCGGCGAGGGCAATCGTGAGCTTAGTGAACTACTACAGTGTGAGCCCGGATCGGCGTGTGCTAGACGCCGCCCGCAGCCTTGCAGAGTTCATCACAGAGAATGCGCCGCTGCAGAGGACTACGGACACCCTCATCCACGCTAACTACCACTCCGCGTTGGAAGGAATGGTCGGCCTGTGGCGAGTCACTGGCGAACGGAAATATCTCGATTTCGCTGAACGGATCGCTGCAATCACCGATCCCGACGTTGCCTCGCCCGGAAACAAGAAACTGGCTCACCAGCCCATTACCTCACTGGTAAAGGGATGGCAGCCTCATCAGCACCATACGCATTCTTATCTCGAACTCGTGCAGGGAATCGTTGATCTCTACCAGGCAACCGGAGAATCAAGATGGCTGCGCCTAGCTGAGAACAGCTGGGATCAAACACTGGAGCATACCATGTGGGTCTCGGGGGGGATCCCGGAGGTCTACGGCGAGTTTTTTGAACACAACGATGAAACCTGTCCGGTGACGAGTTGGATCTTGCTCGGTTTGAAGCTGTTCCGAGAAACGGGGAAGGCGGACTACCTCGATGTGGTCGAGCGATCCGTGTCGAATCACCTGTTGTTCGATCAGGGCTTTCAGGGCGGCTTCTATGCGGATCGTTCCTTGTGTTTGCGTGAACGAGTCAAGCCGGACAACAAAGGTAGCGTCGCGGATGCTTGCTGCTCGATGCACGGTGCCCGCGGCTTGTACGAGGTGGTGCGCTACATCTACACTACTGACTCGCAGGGAATGGACGTCAACCTGTATTTTGATTCGACCGCGAATCTTACTTTGAGCACGGATGCCAAACCGGTAAAAGTCAGATTGCAAACGCATTATCCAGCGAGCGGACAGATCCAACTCGATTTGAAATCGGTTCCAGAAGGGCGCAAATTCGATGTCCGGTTCCGCATTCCTCGTTTCGTGGCCGACGTAAGGATTCGCGTCAACCAGTCTCCTGTTCCCCTGCGTCAGGAGAATGGATTCGCTGTGGTGCACGGGAAATGGCGTTCGGGGGACAACATTGAGATTGTTTTTTCGATGCCATTACGCTTGGTGACTTCCGGTCAGAACGGGTTCAGACAGAGCCGGTCTCCGGATAGCGACGTTTTTGAACAAGCGGCGTTGGTGCATGGCCCTCTGGTCTTGATGCTCGACAGGGCTCGGGACAAACTAAGCGAAGGATCGGAGTTCACAGTGGTCGTGTTCCAAAGGGAAGATGGAAGCATATTCTTGCCCCCAGCGCAGAGTGAAGCCGGCGCGGCTTCCGATTTCGAAATCCACGGCGCCCATTTCCGCAGCGCGATCCTGACCGAGAGCCAGACCTTGGATATGGAGAACCCTGGCAAGGCCCCATGGAAGTTGGTCACGCTGGTGCCCATGTCGGAACTCACCGGCCACGAAGCTTTGTGGGACGACCCCTACAAGATCAGAAACCGCGTGGTGATCTTGCCGGAGTCGATGATCCACATCATCCTTGGGTCAAAGTAAAGAGGGAGATCGAACATCAGTATTTCCCGCAGAACCTTGCTCCGGTTCTCGCGCTAGACTGCCGCAGGCCTCGCCCCGGCGAGAAGGCGCTGACCGCAGACTCCAGGAAAACTCTAATCGCCATCACGCTTGATCTGGTGTCAAGGGCGGAGCAAAATTAGGCCACTAGGGCGTCGCATTGAACATCTGAACGTTCCTAGGGAAGCCCCCCTCCCTCCTCAGTCTCTCCTCGGCGGTCCGACCATGTTAAGTTCACGGATTTCTTCTGTCGAACCGGTCTGAACTACCTTCCACTCAATCTTTTGCAGGTCAATAGTCGAATCCACAGCGCGAAGTTGTTTTTCCGCCTCAACGTGTAGGGAGCCCTCCGCATTCGCTGTACACGGAAGACTGTCGCGAAGCAAGAATGCAAAGTGCTCGCCCGCCGAAAAGAAACGCGAAAAACGGCACATCTCGGTACCGTCCGGCGCACGTGCGATGAACGTAACCGTTTGTGGTAACAGATGAGCCACAACGGCTAGAGAGGTAACGAAACCCAATACGTTAGTAAACGCTAGATGAAAGCGCTGATGCAAAAAAGTCGTGACAGGTACGGAGGCCTGGAATAACCGGCTGCCGGGTACTTTGTTATTGAAAATTGCGGTCACCACGATCGCGCCCGGCGGTGTGCTCTCAAGAGTAGCGTAGCCTGCGGTTGCCGGAGCGCCCGTTGGATCTGTAAGGGCCACGCCTGAACCTCTCGCGAGAAGAGTAGCGATAACACCAATTCCAGCTTCATCCCCGAGCAGGTGCGCCTTGAGGAACTTGAGAGCGACCGGGCGTTTGAGCTTGGTGTCCTCGGCCTTGTAGACGACACCCATCCCGCCTTCACCGAGCTTCTCGGTGATCTTGTAATGGGAGATGGTTGTGCCGATCATCGACAG
Source organism: Bryobacterales bacterium (assembly GCA_965238045.1). GTDB lineage: Bacteria > Acidobacteriota > Terriglobia > Bryobacterales > UBA6623 > CBDEGU01. Next base: position 1,755,153 of record CBDEGU010000012.1, read on the forward strand.
GGAAATTGTACCGCTACCGGATACCTGGTGGTAACAACCGTTGGCACTCGCTATCCGCCCAGATTCTCGTTATCCGCCTTACGGGGCTCGATTTGGACCAATTCGGCGGTGGGTTGCGGGGGCACTGATGCCTGATCGATCAATGGGAAATCGTTTCTCGACAGCTGTCCGACGTTGAGGCCCTTTCGTCGAACACTCTAGGACGGCCTGAGAAGAGCCGCGGGTCTGGCAAGAGCGGCCAGGCCCGCGCTACGGGTGGTGGTGGGTTCTTGCGGTCGAGAGAGATGTGGTGGCGGGGAGCGGGTAGCGGGGTTCGCTGTGTTGCGACCATGCTGGGGGCTGGTGGGGCTCGCCGGGCTCGGTTACTCTATCTGCATCCGCGGCGGGCTGGGTGGCCCGTGAAATCGGGCGGACAAGACAAGCGGGAATGAAGGCCGGGAACCAGGATGCGAGCGAGACCGATTGAGACGCTTGAGGTGCGGAGCCGCGATGAGTGGCGGACGTGGCTGCAAGAAAACCACGACTCACGATCTGAGATTTGGCTTGTTTTCTACAAGCGAAGTAGCGGAGTTGTTTCCCTCGGCTACGGTGATGCGGTCGAGGAGGCACTGTGCTTCGGGTGGATCGACAGTCTGATCAGGCGGCTGGATGAGGCCCGCTACGCGCGGAAGTTCACCCCGCGAAAGGCAGGGAGCAGGTGGTCCACGAGTAATCGCCGGCGGTATACGGATCTTAAGTCTCGCGGGTCGCTGGCAGCACCAGGATTAAAGCGTGCCCCAACGAGTCTGAGCGGCGACGCGCCGAGGCCGGATCTGTCAGCGCTTCCATCCTAGATGGGTATTTACTTGACTCAGGTGACCCCAAGATGTAGGATCTTGGGCGATGGAAGATTATCCCCGGAATTTGGCCGAGTTCGAGGCGCGTTTCGCTAGCGAGCAGGCCTGTCGGGAGTATCTGTGTCAACTCCGCTGGCCGGAGGGTTTTCGTTGTCCGCGATGCGGGCATGACAAAACCTGGGCGGTGCGCACGGTGCTGCTGCAGTGTGCAAGCTGCGGGCATCAAGCTTCGGCGACAGCAGGCACAATCTTTCAAGACACCCGCAAGCCGCTCCAGAGTTGGTTTCGAGCAATGTGGTGGCTCACCAGCCAGAAGAACGGGGCGAGTGCATTGGGATTGCAGCGGGTGTTGGGCCTGGGCAGCTACAAGACGGCCTGGACTTGGTTGCACAAGCTTCGGCGCGCTATGGTGCGGCCCGGACGTGATCGCCTCAGCGGGCGCGTTGAGGTTGACGAGACTTACTTAGGAGCCCTGGAGGAGGGCGTGCGGGGCCGCCAAACCGACGCGAAAGCGCTGATTGTAGTAGCGGCCGAGGAAGATGGCGCCGGCATCGGACGAGTTCGGATGCGCACGATTCCGAACGCCTCTGGGGACAGCTTGATGGCCTTCGTCGGCGAGTCGGTCGAACCCGGCAGCGTGGTCCACACGGACGGCTGGCTGGGATACGAGCCACTCGAAAGCGACGGCTATCGCCACGAGGTGAGCTACCTGGACGGGCAACCGGCACGAGCCTCTCAACTGCTCCCCCGCGTGCATCGCGTGGTGTCGTTACTGAAGCGTTGGATACTGGGTACGCATCAAGGAGCCGTCAGCCACGAGCATCTCGACTACTACCTCGACGAATTCACCTTCCGCTTCAACCGCCGCAAGTCCAGAAGCCGAGGCAAGCTCTTCTACCGCCTGGTTCAGCAGGCCGTCGCCGTCCAACCGGCGCCCTACAAGTCGCTGGTCGGAGGCACCGCAACACGCGCTACGGACAACCACAACATGTAGGGGCCATTTCAAAATACCTGAGTCAAGTGAATACCCATCCCATCCTATATTGAGGAGACGTTGAAGACCAATCCGCGTGCTTGGCGATATTTCTCGCGGTTGGCCCCGTCATACCGGCGGGCGTACATCGGGTGGATCGACTCGGCCAAAAGGGGCGCGACTAAGGATAGGCGTCTTCGCGAAACACTCAAGCTGTTGGCAGATGGCAAGAAGCTCGGCTTGAAATGATGGAAGAGCGCGATCAGCGCTTCGTGCGGGTTCTTATTGGCCAGATGTTCCTGCGCACCGAACAGTTCCTTCCCTACATGGCGAGATGCACAAGACGATGGACAATCCCGTGGAGAAAATCGCTCGCGAGTGCAGCGACGCTGAGTTGACAGACTGCGGTGAGCCGCGGCGTGTTCCGACGTTTCGGCGGATCGAAATGTTGCTGATCGAATGAGGGCGGTCGGTCGTGGCTGTGCCCCGATGGAGTGGCGGGTTGAGGGGCGGCCTGCGAGAGCCGCGGGTCTGGCAAGAGCCGCCAGGCCCGCGCTACGGGTTGGGGTGGGTTCTGGCGGGTATAAGGGATGTGTTGGTGGCGACGCTCTCCTTGTTATGGGCGTTGTTAGGGGCGGATGACGGAGCCGTCGCGGCGGCGGGTTGAGCCCCAACTGTAGTCGAAGGGGGTGGGGAGCTTGGCGGCGGAATATTTGGCGGCGGCGGTTTCGTCGAGTTCGACGCCCCAGCCCGGTCTTTCGTTGGCCCAAAAATAGCCGTCCTTGATGACGGGGCAGCCCGGAAAAACCTCTTGCGTCTGGGCGGGAAAAACCGTTCTCTCCTGAATGCCGAAGTTGTAACAGGCCAGGTCGAGCGCCACGTTGGCGCAATGGCCGATGGGCGAGACATCGCCGGGGCCGTGCCAGGCCGTCCGGACGCCGAACCACTCGCAGAGGGCGGCGAGCTTGCGCGCGGGGCTGAGTCCGCCGATCTGCGAAATGTGGACCCGCATGTAGTCGATGAGCCTCTCGGTGACGAGGCCGACGAACTCGTGCGGCGAGTTGAAGAGCTCGCCCATGGCGATGGGCGTGGTGCAGTTGGCGCGGATGTGCTTGAAGTAGCCGATCTGCTCGGGCGACAAGGGGTCTTCGATGAAGAAGGGCCGGTACTGCTCGAGCTGCTTGCACAGGTTGAGCGCCTGGTCGGGGCTGACGCGCTCATGCACGTCGTGGAGCAGTTCGATCTCCTCGCCCAGGGTCAGCCGCATATGCTCGAACAGTTTGGGGATCGAGCGCAGATAGGGGCCCGGTTCGTAGATTCTCTCGCGCGGAGGTCCGACCGGCGGAGGCGGCAAATCGGCTGGAGCGGCCCGCGGGGTTCCGCTTCGACGGGACCCGTAGTTGGCCATGCCGGGAATACCCACCTGGATGCGCACGTGGCGGTAGCCGTCCTTGATGAAGCCGCGCGCCATGTCCTCGACTTCTTTGAAGCTGTTGCCCGAGGCATGGGCGTAGCAGTCGGCGGCCATGCGGGTCTTGCCGCCCAGCAACTGATAGACGGGCATGTTGGCGCGTTTGCCCTTGATGTCCCACAGTGCCTGGTCGACGCCGCTCATGGCGTTGTAGAGTACGGGCCCGTTGCGCCAGTAGGAGCTGACATAGAGCGACTGCCAGATATCTTCGATGTGGTCGGGGTCCTTACCGAGCAGGAAGGGCGCGAGGAACTCGTCGACGGCGGTGACGACGACCTTGGCGCGCTGGTTGAAGGTGGCGCATCCGAGTCCGTAAAGGCCCGGCTCGCTGGTGTCGATCTTGACGACGGTTAGGCGAATGCGCGGCGCGGCGACGAGAACGGCTTTGACGCCAGTGATTTTCAGGGCAGGGAGGCCGTTGCGGGCCCGCGCTTCTTGAGGCGAGGGCGCGAAGGCGAGGGCGCGACTTCCCATCAAGGCCGCCAGATTGAGGGCGCCCAGATTGAGGGCCGCGCCGCCAGCCATGGTTTTCATCAGATCACGCCGTTTCATGGATTCGCCTCCGAGCGCAGATTGTTGGAATCACAAGCATGGATGATTGTCCGGTGGATTGGCAAGCCGGGCGGGGGCGAGGCGAGAATCTCTAGTGCGCCTTGCCGGGCGGACCGCGCTCTTCTACTATGTAGGGCATAGGGAGAAAACTACTTGCGTATTCTTGTCGCCGGCGGAGCGGGCTTCATCGGCTCTCACTTCTGTGACCGGCTTCTGGCGGATGGCCATCGGGTCGTCTGCGTTGACAATTTGATTACGGGCCGGAGGGAAAATGTCGCGCATCTGGGCTCGCATTCCGGTTTTGAGTTTGTCGAGCAGGATGTTTCGCGCAATCTTGAGGTCCCCGAGCCGGTGGAGTATGTGTGCAACCTGGCATCGCCGGCCAGTCCGTTCGACTATCTTGATCATCCGGTCGAGACGCTGATGGCGGGCTCGGCGGGCACGAAGAATCTGCTCGACATCGCGCTGCGCGATGGGGCGGGATTTCTGATGGCGTCGACCTCGGAGTGTTACGGCGATCCGAAGGTACATCCGCAAAAGGAAAGCTACTGGGGGAATGTGAATCCGGTCGGGCCGCGCTCCTGCTACGACGAGGCGAAACGTTTCGCCGAGGCTGTTACGATGGCCTATCACCGCAAGTATGGCGTGAACACCCGCATCGTCCGGATCTTCAACACGTACGGTCCGCGCATGAAACTGCGGGACGGCCGGGTGGTGCCGGCCTTCATCGATCAGGCGCTGGCCGGCAAGCCGCTGACGGTGTTTGGAGACGGCTCGCAGACAAGGAGTTTCTGCTATGTTTCCGATCTGGTCGAGGGTCTGGTCCGGCTGATGGGGAGCGCGGAACATCTGCCGGTCAATATCGGCAACCCGAACGAGATGACGATTCTGGAATTCGCCAAACGCATCCAGGAAGAGGTCGGGACGGCGAACGAGATCCTTTACAAGCCGCTGCCAGAGGACGACCCCAAGCAGAGGCGGCCCGACATCACGCGGGCACGGAGACTGCTGGGCTGGGAACCCAAGGTGACGCTGGCCGAGGGGCTGGCCCGGACGGTGGCGCACTTTCGCGAAACCGAAGACGGACAACAAGCGGCCGAACGCTAGCGGTGAAGCGGGACACTAGCGGCGAGCGGGGATAAGAAGTCCGCGCCGATGGGGATGGCTTCTTTCGATCAGAAGATTCAGGAATCGGCCCACGGGGCGGGGGGCGGCCTGGGGCGCGCCGCGCTGGTTGCGCTGGCGGTACTCTTACTGGGATTGTCGGCCCTGGGGCAGATCGCGGACCCATCGGCCGCGCTCGAGCACCTGCGGGTCGGCCTGGCGGCGCGCGACGAGAAACGTTTTGACGATGCGGCGCGGGAGCTGGAAAAGGCCATCGGGCTGGCGCCGGATGTGGCCGAGATTCATCTCAACCTGGGTTTGGTCTATCACGAGAGCGGCAGGTTTCCCGAAGCGGCAACGTCGTTTCGCAGGGCGCTGGCCCTGCAACCGGACCTGCGGGGCGTCGAGCGGTTCTTGGGTTTCGCGCTGCTCTCGGCGGGGAACTTCGAGGAGGCGGTGAGGCATCTGAAGGCGGCGCGCGAGGAGGATCCGGGCGATGCCACGGTGAGCGCCTGGCTGGGGCTGGCCTACCTGCGCTCGGGGGAGCCGGAGAAGGCGATTCCCCGCCTTGGATTCGCGCGAGAGAGAAAGCCGGGCGATCTGGATCTGCTGTTTTATTCCGCGCAGGCTCACGCGGCGGCCGCGGCCCGGCTGCAGGCCGAACTGCTTGCGATGGCGCCGGATTCGGCCCGCGCCCGGCAGGCCATCGCCGAAGACCACGCTCTCAACGGGAGGACGGCAGAGGCGATCGGGGCTTACCAGCAGGTGCTGGCGGCCGATCCCAGCCTGCCGGGCATTCACCAGGCGCTAGGGGAACTTTACGCCGACAGCTCCCGCGACGAGAAAGCGGCGGAACATTACGAGAAAGAACTCGAACGCAGCAGCGGCGGGCCGCCGCTGCACTACCGCTATGGCCGGGTGCTGCTGCGGCTAGGGCGATCGGCCGCCGCGCTCGAGCAGTTGCTCAGGGCGGTGGAAGGCGCGCCCGGGCGGGCGGAGACCCATTTCTATCTCGGCAAGGCGCAGCTCGATCAGGGTCAGTTCTCGGCGGCCAAAGCCTCGTTCCTGGCCGCTCTGGCGGCGGGCCCGGCGGTGCAAACGGCCATGTCGGCCCACTACCAGTTGAGTCAGATCTCGCGGTCAGAAGGCAGGGACGAGGAAGCCGCCGGGCACCTGCGAGAGTTTCGGCGTCTGCGGGGGCAGGTGATCCGCGAGGATCAACAAGGGAAGCGTTAGCAGCCCAACGTGCGGGGCATGATGATTCAGAGCCTAAGGTGATATACTCACCTTCCGCGTTGCCTCTCAGGCGGGGTGGTAGAATAGTTGATAGGAGAATCGGACACAGCATTAGGCTGGACGCGAGCGGGCCACGCGAGTGGCCGGCACCAGAGAGTTCGGGACTAAAGGGGCCGGCACTACAGGTCTCTCTTTCGAGGGAAGAGGGCGAAGGAGTACTGGGTGAAACGAAGCAGGACGGATGACGAACTGTGTTGTTCCTTTTGTCATAAAACCCAGGAGGTCGTCGGGAAGCTGATTTCCACGCCCGGAGAGTATCCCAAGGCCTATATTTGCGATGAGTGCGTCTCGGTCTGCAATTCGATTTTGGAAGACGACAGGCGCGAACAGCCTGATTCGCACGCTTGCACGCTTCTCAAACCGCAGGATCTGAAAGAGAAGCTCGACCAGTACGTCATCGGCCAGGAGACGGCGAAGAAGAAGCTTGCCGTCGCGGTCTACAACCATTACAAGAGGGTTTTCCTCACCAAGCAGTCTGGCGGCGACGACGTTGAGTTGCAGAAGTCGAACATCCTGCTGATCGGACCGACCGGGACCGGCAAGACACTGCTGGCGCAGACGCTGGCGAGAATTCTCGACGTGCCGTTCGCGATGGCTGACGCGACGACGCTGACCGAGGCCGGCTATGTGGGCGAGGATGTCGAGAACATCATCCTGAAGCTGCTGCAGTCCGCGGATGGAGACGTGCAGCGGGCACAACAAGGAATCGTCTATATCGACGAGATCGACAAGATCAGCCGGAAGGACGAGAATCCGTCGATTACGCGGGACGTATCGGGCGAGGGCGTGCAGCAGGCGCTGCTGAAGATTCTCGAAGGCACGGTGGCCAACGTGCCACCGCAGGGCGGGCGCAAGCATCCGCATCAAGAGTTCACACAGGTCGATACGACGAACGTGCTCTTCATCTGCGGAGGAGCGTTTATCGGGCTGGAGAAGATCATCGCCCGGCGGCTGAATCGTCGCGTCGTAGGATTCCGGTCGCCGACGAAGACCGAAGAGGCCGGGTCGCGGCCGGCAGAGAGGATGGAACACGCCGAGCGGGACGCGGAACTACTGGCGCTGGCACAGCCCCATGATTTGATCCGCTACGGGTTTATTCCCGAGTTCATCGGACGGCTGCCGGTGAGTTCGGTGCTAGAAGATCTGGATGCCAAGGCGCTGGTGGAAATTCTGACGCGTCCGAAAAATTCCCTCATCAAGCAGTACCAGAAACTCTTCGATTTCGAAAACATCAAGCTCAGCTTCGAGCCCGACGCGCTGGAGGCGATCGCGGCCATGGCGCTGGACCGCAAGGTGGGCGCCCGGGGGCTCCGCATGATCCTCGAAGAGATGATGCTGGATCTGATGTACTACCTGCCGTCGAACAAGCGGGTGAAAGAGTTCGTCGTGACCCGCCCGATGGTCCAGAACCACAACCTGAGCCTGACGGTGCTCGAAAAAGCGGGTTAGGATGGCCCTGCCGCGAGAAAGCCGAGCGTGCGCAGGTTAGCCGCGGAGCCTTGTATCTTCGGGCGGGGTGGGGGTTTCCGAGCCGAGTTTCCGCACTGGGTTTCCGCACTGGCTTTCCGCGCCGGAGAACTGAAGAGTTTCGCGACCCGTTACAATGAAGGAGATTTTTGCCCAAACTCGTTATGCCACGTGAAAAATCGAAGACCCAAGTCCATCGTCTGCCGATGATGCCCATCCGGGATGTCGTTATCTTCCCGCATATGATGACGCCGTTCGTCGTCGGACGAGAGTCGAGCGTCTGGGCGCTAGAAGAGGCGCTCAGCGGCGACAAGAGGATCTTTCTCTCGACGCAGCATGATGCCTCGGTCGATGAACCGACGCCGGAAGAGATTTACCAAACGGGCACAATCGTCAACATTGTGCAGAGCCTCAAGCTGCCCGACGGCAACATCAAGGTCCTGGTCGAGGGGCTGGACCGGGGACGGCTGATCTCGGTCACGAACGAAGAGGGGTTTTACCGGGCGGAGGTCGAGGTGTATCCGGCGGCGGCGGCCTCGACACAGAAGAGCGAAGCGCTGATGAGCCGGGTGACATCGCTGTTCGAGCAGTACGTCAAGCAGAGCCAGAACCTGAACTACGAAACGATGATCGCGGCGGTCCGGGTGGATGATCCGGGCAAGCTGGCGGACACGATCGGGGCGAATCTGCAGCTGACGATCCCGGAGAAGCAGGATCTGCTGGAGATTTTCGATCCGATGGAGCATCTGACGCGGGTCGCGGATCTGCTCGACATCGAGCTGGAAAAGCTGAATGTCGACCGCACGATCCAGGGCCGCGTGAAGCGGCAAATGGAAAAGGCGCAGAAGGAATACTATCTCAACGAGAAGATTAAGGCGATCCAGAAAGAGCTTGGCAAGGGCGAGAAGAGCGAATACGACGAGTTGCGAAAAAAGATCGAAGCGGCCGGCATGACCAAGGACGCGCGCGACAAGGCGCTGAGCGAGCTGAAGAGGCTGGAAAACATGCCTCCGATGGCGGCCGAATCGACGGTTTCGAGAAACTACATCGACTGGCTGCTGGCGGTACCATGGAAGAAGAAGTCGCGTGAGAACCGGAGTCTGGATTTCGCGGCCAAGGTGCTGGACGAAGACCACTGCGGGCTGGAGAAAGTCAAGGAGCGCATCCTGGAGTTTCTGGCGGTTCGGCGGCTGGTAAAGGAGCCGCGGGGGTCGATTCTGTGCTTCATGGGACCTCCGGGCGTGGGCAAGACATCGCTGGGCAAATCGATTGCGCGGGCGACGGGCCGCAAGTTCATTCGCCTGTCGCTGGGCGGAGTGCGCGACGAGGCGGAGGTTCGGGGTCACCGGCGAACGTACATTGGCGCGCTGCCGGGCCAGATCATCCAGATGATGAAGAAAGCCGGTACGCAGAACCCGGTCTTCATGCTCGACGAGATTGACAAGATGTCGACGGACTTCCGCGGCGACCCGTCGGCGGCGCTGATGGAGGTGCTGGATCCGGAACAGAACCACATGTTCATGGACCATTACCTGGACGTGGAGTACGACCTGAGCAAAGTGTTATTCATCGCGACGGCGAACGTGCTGCACACTATGCCGGCTCCGCTGCGGGACCGCCTGGAAGTGATCCGGCTGAGCGGCTACACCGAGCACGAAAAGCTGGAGATCGCCAAGCGGCATCTGATCGCCAAGCAGCTTAAGGCGAACGGCCTGGCGAAGACCGACCTCAGCTTCAGCGACGATGGTTTGCGTGAGTTGATCGACAAGTATACACGCGAGGCCGGGGTAAGGAATCTGGAGCGGGAAGTGGGCAGGATCTGCCGCAAGGTGGCGCGCCTGGTCGTCTCGCGGACCAAGAAGCAAAAGAAGAGCAAGACGGTGGTCAGCCCCGGAGCGCTGGCGGACTTGCTCGGGGTTCCGAAGTTCGTGGATTTGATGGCGGAGAAGACCAACGAAATCGGCGCCGCGACGGGGCTGGCCTGGACTGAAGTCGGCGGCCAGATCCTGACGATCGAGGCGACGCTGCTCGACGGCCGCGGCAAGCTGACGACGACGGGCCAACTGGGCGACGTGATGCAGGAATCGGCGCAAGCGGCGATGAGCTACGTCCGCTCGCGGTCACAGATGCTGGGTCTGCCCAAGGACTTCTACCGCCATCTGGACGTGCACATTCATATTCCCGAAGGGGCGATTCCCAAGGACGGGCCCTCGGCGGGCATCACGCTGACGACGACGCTGGTCAGTGCGCTGACGCGGATACCGACGCGGGGCGACGTGGCGATGACGGGCGAGGTGACTCTGCGCGGCAGAGTGCTGGCGATCGGCGGCGCGAAAGAAAAGCTGCTGGCCGCGCATCGCCATGGGATCCACGAAGTGATCTTGCCGAAGGACAACGAGAAGGATCTGCCCGATCTGCCCGAAATCATTCTCAAGGACATGAAGCTCTATTTCGTCAAGCACATGGACGAAGTGCTGATGATTGCTCTGGAGCGACCGATCGAAGGATTGACGGCGGCGCCTGTATCTCCGAGGGTGTTCGAGACGGCCGGACAGCCGGCGGCGAAAACGGAGAAGAAGCTGGCGAACTAGCCCCTTTGTTCCTCGAGCGGTCCGGCTCTGCCGCGGGGAGGGCGAGTCTGCTCCGATCCGCGGCCAGCGGTGCCGGATGATGTCTGTCGAATTCATTCTCAGCGCCGTGGCTCCAAGTCAGTTTCCGAACGAGCGTTTGCCCGAGGTCGCCTTTATCGGACGGAGCAACGTAGGGAAATCGAGTCTGCTCAATACACTGCTGGTCCGCGGCCGGCGGCGGGCGAAGGCAAGCGGATCACTGGACCGCAAACAGCTCGCGCGTACGAGCCGAACGCCCGGACGCACGCAGTCGATCAACTTCTACCGGGTGGACCGGGCGTTCTGCTTCGTGGACCTCCCGGGATACGGATACGCCAAGGTTCCCCGAAAAGAAATGGCGTCTTGGGGGCGCCTGGCGGAGAGTTATTTGCGCAGCAGGAATCAGCTTTGCCTGATTGTGCTCATCATTGACATTCGGCACGGGCCGACGGCGCTGGATGAGCAGATGCGGGAGTGGCTCGACGACCAGGGGCTTCGGTTTCTCGTGGTGGCTTCGAAATTTGATAAATTGAAGGCAGCGGAGCGCACACGGGCTGTTCGAGCGGTCGAACAGCATTTTGGCTCCGCCCTGCCCTTTTCCGCAAAGACAGCAGAGGGCGTCCCGGCACTGTGGGACGAAATCCGAAGCGCTCTTACATCCTGAACCTTCCGCACCGCATTTCACATCCTCGAGGGAATCATGGCATCTAGTTCTAAAGACCAAGCCGCAGCACTAAACTTGGCCGCCCTGAAAGACATGAACATCGCACAACTCACCGAGCAGGCCAAGGAACTTGGCGTGGAGGGTATCGCCGGCTTGCGCAAACAAGAGCTGATTTTCAAGATTCTGCAAGGGCAGGCCGAGAAAAGCGGTTTGATCTTTTCCGAGGGAGTACTCGAAACCCTGCCCGAGGGATTTGGTTTCCTGCGGGCGCCCGAGTACAACTATCTTCCCGGTCCGGACGATATCTACGTTTCGCCGTCGCAAATCCGGCGTTTCGATCTGCGCACCGGCGACACCGTGTCAGGTCAAGTCCGTCCGCCCAAGGAAGGGGAACGCTACTTCGCGCTGATCAAGGTCGAGGCGATCAACTTTGAGCCGCCGGAGGCGTCGCGAAACAAGGTCTTGTTTGACAATCTGACGCCGCTCTATCCCGAAGGCCGGATTCATCAGGAGACGACGAAGGACAATCTCAGCGGCCGGGTGATGGACCTGATGGTTCCGCTGGGCAAGGGGCAGCGGGGATTGATCGTGGCGGCGCCGCGCACGGGAAAAACGATGCTGCTGCAGTCGATCGCGAACTCGATCACGACGAATCACGCCGACATTGTGCTGATCGTGCTGCTAATTGATGAGCGGCCCGAGGAAGTGACCGACATGCAGCGGTCGGTCAAGGGCGAGGTCGTCAGTTCCACGTTCGACGAACCGGCGACGAGGCATGTGCAGGTCGCCGAGATGGTCATCGAGAAAGCGAAACGTCTGGTGGAACACAAGAAGGACGTGGTGATTCTGCTGGACTCGATTACACGGCTGGCGCGCGCGTACAATACGATCGTTCCGTCGTCGGGAAAGATTCTTTCCGGCGGCGTGGATTCCAACGCGCTGCAACGGCCGAAGCGGTTCTTCGGGGCGGCGCGCAATATCGAGGAAGGCGGTTCGCTGACGATCGTGGCCACGGCCCTGGTCGACACCGGCAGCCGCATGGACGAGGTGATCTTCGAGGAGTTCAAGGGCACGGGCAACATGGAGATTGCGCTTGACCGCAAGCTGGTCGACAAGCGCACGTTCCCGGCGATCGACATCCAGCGCAGCGGCACGCGCAAGGAAGAGCTGCTGCTCTCAAAGGACGAACTGAGCAAGGTTTGGGTGCTGCGAAAAGTTCTCAGCCAGATGTCTCCGGTCGAATCGATGGAACTGCTGCTCGGCAGGATGCGGAAGGTGGAAACCAACGCCGAGTTCTTGGCTTCGATGAGCGACTAGCGACCGAGGGACCGGCGGTGATCGAAGCATCGCAGCGCCGCTACAGCGTGGAGGTTTCTGGCGCGGGGGTGTGATGCAGTGCTCCCGCCGGGAATGGCTCCCGCCCCGGTGACGGGCTCGGGGGGAGTCCGCTACAATCGGCTGGCATATGCTTCTTACTTTTTGTGAACGTTTTCGGCGCACCGGTTTGGCGGTGCTTTCCGTGGCGGCGCTTGGGCTGGCGGCAGTGCTAGGTTCGGCCTGCGGCGACGGCGGCGGGAACGCCAGCGGCAAACTTTCGATCGCGGTCATCCCGATGGGGACGACACATGAATATTGGAAGTCGATCCACGCCGGGGCGGAAAAAGCGGCCGGCGAACTGGGGGCCGAAATCATCTGGAAAGGTCCGCAGAAAGAAGACGACCGCTCGCAGCAGATCGCTGTGGTCGAGGATATGATCGCGCGCCGGGTGGACGGAATTGTTCTGGCTCCGCTCGACAGCACGGGGCTGCGACGGGTGGTCGGGGAAGCCCGGGAGGCCGGGATTCCGACAGTCGTGGTGGACTCGGGGCTAGAGGGTGATGAGCACATCAGCTTCGTCGCCACCGACAACTACAAAGGCGGCGCGATGGGGGCGCGGAGGCTGCTGGAGGTGCTCGGAGGCAGAGGGAAGATCATTCTCATGCGCGTGATGGTGGGCGCCGAGAGCACGATGCGGCGCGAGCAGGGCTTTCTCGACGAGATCGGCAAGCATGCGGAGATAGAAGTTCTCAGCGACAATCAATATGGAGGCGTGACGACCGAAACGGCCTATCAAATTGGCGAGAATCTGCTGAACCGGTTTTCCGGCGTGGACGGAGTGTTCTGCCCCAACGAGTCGACGACGTTCGGGATGCTGCGCGCGCTGACCGACGCGGGCAAGGCGGGCAAGGTGAAGTTCGTCGGCTTCGACAGCAGCGAGAAACTGATCGCGGCGCTGGGCAAAGGGCATTTGCAGGGTCTGGTGCTGCAGGATCCATTCCGGATGGGCGAGCTGGCGGTGCGGACGATCATCAAGTACAGCAGGGATCGGTCGAGCAAGCCGCCCCAGCGGGTGGATACGGGAGTGCACCTGGCCACGCCCGAGAACATGCACGAACAGCAAATCGCCGCTCTCCTGCGACCCCCGATCGGGCAGTATCTCAACGAGTGACTGTGTCCCTCTCTGCACGGGGGACCGAGCATGTGGCGATGACCGCGCCGCTTTCAGAGCAAACGATACCCCGGCTGCGCATGAGAGGCGTGTCGAAGTCGTTCGGCGCGACGCAGGCGCTCGAGGGGGTGGATTTGACCGTCGAGCCGGGCGAGATTCACGCGCTGATCGGCGAAAACGGCGCTGGCAAGAGCACGCTGATGAGAGTGCTCAGCGGCGTGCACGCGCCCGACGCCGGGACGATGGAAATCGACGGAGAGGCGTATCGTCCGGCCGATCCGCTGGAGGCCCGGCGGCGGGGCGTCGCGATGATCTACCAGGAGCTGGCGCTGGCTCCGCACTTGCCGGTGGCGGCGAATATTCTGCTCGGCGTGGAGCCTGCACGGCAGGGATGGCTCGGGCGGAGATGGCTCGATCACGGCGAAGCCGCGAGGCTGGCGGGCGGGGCACTGGCAACGCTGGGGCACGCCGAGATTTCGCTGGAGGCCCTGGCCGGCAAGCTGAGCGCCGGCGCGCAACAGATCGTGGAAGTCGCCCGCGCACTGGTCACACGCGCCAAGATCGTCGTCTTCGATGAGCCGACCAGCAGCCTGGCACGCCGGGACAGCGAGAAACTTTTCGAGGTAATCCGCACGCTCAGCCGGCGGGGCGTCTCGGTCGTCTACATCAGCCACTTTCTCGAAGAGGTCGAAGAGATCGCCGATACGATGACGGTATTGCGCGACGGGCGCCCGGCCGGATCGGGAAAGACCGGCGAGACGCCCAGGCCGCGGATTATCCAATGGATGGTGGGACGCGAACTGAAGGAGATGTTTCCGCGCGTGCCACACGAGCGCCGCGAGCCGATTCTCGAACTAGACGGTCTCACCGCCGAAGGGGCCGGCCCGGCCGGACTGACCTTGCACCGGGGCGAGATCTTCGGCATCGCGGGACTGATCGGCTCGGGCAGAACCGAGCTGCTGCGGGCGGTCTTCGGACTATCCGATATCCGCGAAGGACACATTCGCTTGGCGGGGTTTGAAGGACCCGCAAGCCCGGCGAAGCGCCTGCGGCAGGGGGCGGGGTTTCTCAGCGAAGACCGCAAGAACGAGGGGCTCGCGATGCCGCGTTCGGTCGAGGAAAACTTGGTGCTTTCGCGGCTGACGCCCTATTCGACTCGAGGCTGGCTCGATAACGGCGCCATCTCCCGGGCGGCGGCGGAATGGGTTGAAAAGCTTGGCGTGAAGACCGAGTCGGTGGGCGCCAGCCTGCATTCGCTCTCGGGAGGCAATCAGCAGAAAGTTCAGCTTGCGCGGCTGCTGCACCATGATTGCGACGTGCTGCTGCTCGATGAACCCACGCGCGGGATCGATGTGGCCAGCAAGGTGGTGATCTATGAATGGATCGGCCGTCTGGCGGCCGAGGGCAAAGCGGTGCTGTTTGTGAGTTCCTACATTCCGGAACTGCTGGGCATCTGCGACCGGATCGCGGTCATGAGCCGGGGCCGGCTGGGCGGGGCGGCCCCGGCGGAAGAATGGGACGAGCACAAGATCATGCTAGCGGCGATGGGCCGCGGGGATGCGCATGAGACCGAAGAGGGCGGCGGCGATATAATTTGACCTGGGTCATGCAGATTGGCGCAGAGACGATCGACTGGTACCCGCTGTGGCTAAGTCTGCGGGTGGCAAGCCTCGCCACGGTGATCTCTCTGGCCGCCGGACTTCCGACCGCGTACGCTCTAGCGCACGGAAAGTTTCGGGGTCGCCACGTTCTCGAGGCGCTGGTCACTCTGCCGATCGTGCTGCCGCCGACGGTGCTGGGCTACTACCTGCTGGTCGTACTGGGGCGGGCGGGGCCGTTTGGGAGGCTTTACGAGTCGGTCTTTGGCGTACCGCTGGTGTTTACCTGGCAAGCGGCGGTCGTGGCGGCGTGTTTTCACTCGATCCCGCTGCTGGTGCGCTCGGCGCGGGCGGCGTTTCAATCGGTCGATCATACACTCGAGAACGCCGCCCGCAGTCTGGGCGCGAACGAATGGCGGGTGTTCTGGCGCGTGAGCCTGCCCCTGGCACGGCACTCGATCTTGGCGGCCAGCGTATTTGCGTTCGCGCGGGCGCTGGGCGATTTCGGCGTAACGATGATGATTGCCGGCAATATCCCGGGCCGCACGCAGACGATGTCGGTGGCGATCTACGACGCGGTGCAGTCGGGGAACACGCAGATGGCGAACGTGATGGTGGTCGTGATGTCGGCTCTGGCGCTGACGATCCTCTATGTCGTGAACCGGGCCGCCGGCAGGCAGGCCTACTGATGGCGGAGATCTCGGTAAGGGTGCGCAAATCGTTTCCGGCTCGGCGGGACTCGGCGCCCTTCGACCTCTCGATTGATTTTTCGGCTGGCAACGAGGTGACGGTTCTATTCGGGCCCAGTGGCGCGGGCAAGACACTCACGCTGGAATCGATCGCGGGCTTCGCCCAGCCGGATGAGGGCAGCATCGCCATTGACGAAGATACCGTGTTTGATTCCGATCGCGGAATCCATTGGCCGGCGCGGCGGAGGGGCTGCGGGTACGTATTCCAGAAAGACGCGCTGTTTCCGCATATGACGATTCGCGAGAATCTGCGGTTCGCGGCGGAAAACTTGGTTTCCCAGGGGCGCGAGGAGCGCATCGGTGAGATACTCGACAGCTTTCACCTGGGCGGCCTGGCTGGCCGGCGGCCGAGCGAGATCTCCGGAGGAGAACGCCAGCGAGCCGCCATTGCCCGCGCATTGATCGGCCGACCCCGGCTGCTTCTTCTCGACGAACCGGCGCGGGCTCTCGATGTCAGCCTGCGGCGGGAACTCTACGGTATTCTGCGGCAGGTTCGCTCCGAATACGGGCTGAGCATGCTGCTGGTCACGCACGACATGGGCGAGGCGCTGGAGCTGGCCGACCGTATGCTGGTTTTCTCGCAGGGGCGCATCATCCAGGATGGGACACCGCTGGAAGTGTGCGAGCATCCGGCATCGGTCACCGCGGCGCGGCTGCTGGGCATTTTGAACGTCTTCGAGGGGCGAGTCACCGAGGCGGACCAGGAAAACGACACGACCCGCCTGCGAACCGGGCCCCTGGAATTCGTGACGCCCCATCTGGCGGGACACCGGCCAGGCGACCGGCTGCGTTTTTTTGTTCACGCCGAGAAGCTGATCATGCGGCGGCGGGGCAATGGATGTGATCCGGGCCGGGCGCTGGCCCTGAGGGCTTGCCGTGAAGTGGTAATGCCCGATCATGTGCGCCTGGACTTCGACGGGGCCTTGAGCGCGCTGATGCCCCGTTCGGCATATGAGGCGGAGCACGGCCGGGGGTCGGGAGGCCAGGGTTCGCAAGACCCGGGTTCGCAAGACCAGGGCTCGGGCGAATGGCTGGTCGAGTTTCCCAGAGGCTCGGTATGGGTGTTTCCGGCGGAGACTCGGAGCGACTCGGCCAACGATTCATGACGCTGTGCTACATTACCTCGCGGGCGCGGGCCAACGCTGAACTGAAGCACCTTCTGCGGCAGGCGATCGACAGCGGGGTGGACTGGATTCAAATTCGCGAGAAGGACCTTCCGGCGGACGAGTTGCTGGCGCTTGTCAGCGAGGCTGTGGCCCTGGCTCGTTCGAGCGGAACTCGCATTCTGGTGAACGAGCGAGCGGATGTCGCGCTTGCGGCGGGCGCCGCGGGCGTGCAGTTGCCCTCGAATGCCTTCTCGCCGCAGCGGCTTCGCGCGATCACGCCGGACGGTTTTCTGATTGGGGTGTCTTGCCACGAGGCGGTTGAAGTTCGGAGCGCCGAGTCCGAGGGCGCGGACTTTGCCTTGTTCGGTCCGGTGTTCGATCCGCTGTCTAAACCGGCCGCCGGACCCGCGGCCGGGCTTGGCAAACTCGGCGAGGCCTGCGCGGCGGTTCGGATTCCGGTGCTAGCGCTGGGCGGCATCGATCCGGAGAACGCGGCTGAGTGCATGGCGGCGGGCGCGGCCGGGGTGGCGGGCATTTCGTTGTTTCAAGCGGGGCCGGGGATGCACGGGACGGTGGAGCGTCTGCGACGCATCGGCTAGCGAGCCCCAGGGCCGGGTGGCTAAGGGTCGCGGGTCACTGGCGAGAGCGTGCCGCTGGTGAAGGGGGGCGGCGCGGAGATTTCGAAAACCTCGATCAGCCGGTGGCGGGAGCCGGGCCGCGAGCAGGCGGTCGCCGGCTCGCCGCTATGACACAATAGACGCCTATGAAAGAACTATCGATTGCGCTGCTTCCCGGTGATGGCATCGGCTTGGAAATCATGCCGGAAGCGCGCAGGGTCCTCGATCTGATTTCGCAGCGTTTTAACGTCACACTGAACTATCGCGAATTTGATTGGGGAACGCAATACTATTTTCAGCATGGGCGCATGATGCCCGACGATGGGATCGAGCAGCTTCGCGAGTTTGATGCGATTCTGCTGGGAGCGGTCGGCCATCCCGAGGTGCCAGATCATACGACCCTCAACGGGTTGCTCCTGCCGATCCGGCGCGGCTTCGACCAGTACGCCTGTGAACGCCCGGCCAAGCTCTACGCGGGCGTGGCATCGCCACTCGCGAACAAGAAACCGGGATCGATCGACATGGTGATCGTCCGGGAGAACACCGAGGGAGAATACTCGCAAGTCGGCGGCACGCTGTATCAAGAGACGCCTGAAGCCGTAGCCATCCAGACCTCGGTGTTCACGCGCCGGGGCATCGACCGGATCGTGCGGCATGCTTTTTCGCTGGCGCGGCGGCGCAATGGCAAGATGAAGGTCACCTCGATTACCAAATCCAACGCGCAGGGTTACAGTATGGTGCTTTGGGATCGCACGTTCGCCGAAGTAGCCGAGGAATTCCCCAACATCGAGACCGAGTCGCTGCTGGTCGACGCCGCCGCGATGAATTTCGTGCGGCGGCCGGAGAGTTTCGATGTCGTCGTCGGCTCGAACTTGTTCGGCGATATTCTGAGCGATCTCGCGGCCATCATCACCGGCAGCATGGGGCTGGCTCCGAGTTCGAATCTCAATCCGTCGCGCAAGTATCCGTCCATGTTTGAGCCCGTCCATGGCTCGGCGCCTGATATCGCCGGACAGGGAATCGCCAACCCGCTGGCGATGATCCTGAGCGCCGGCATGATGGCCGAATTCCTTGGGTTGCCCGAGGCGGCTCGCGTGATCGAGAACGCAGTGGCCTCGGTGCTCTCCGGCGCCAAGAGATTGCCTCGCGACCTGGGAGGCACGGCATCCACGACCGAGGTGACCGCGGCGGTGCTCGACAAATTGAAGCAGTAGACCGTCTTTGCGCCCAGCAGGCGGAGAATTCATGAGCAGTACGTCCGCCGAAACTGGCTTGGGCTGTTCGTTGCCTGGACCGGGTTCCGGCGCGTTTTTTGGTCGAGGCAGGGGATGCCGCCATAGAGACCCTCTTCACCGCAGCTTGCACCGGGGATAAAGCCGGGCCGGACTAGCCCGCATTTCTCACCACGTGGCGAGAAATACCGGCTAGTCACGTCGCGCGCACCTTAAAACTTGCGCTGTTTCGAGCCGATAAGGGCAGTGTAGTATCTTGCGAGCTGTCTTGACGTTCGAGTGCCCCAGTACCGTTCTGATCGTGGACGACGAATCGTCGATCCGCGACTACCTCTCGGAAATCTGAGAGTGTCCCAATCGTAGTTGAGGGTTTGTAGGGCGGCGGCGTAAAAGAGCATTGTACTAGGCAGCCTTTGCTGCTGTGGCCTTGGCCGGATTGAGGATGGCGTCGAGCATCCACAGATCCTTGTAACCCATGATCTTGCGGAAGCTTTTCTCGGTATCGAGGAATGCAGCCGTGGCCCAGCGACACACCATGGCCGCGTCCTTCCAGCGGGTCACTCGCCGCGTTCTCCGCCGCACCCCGGCGTTAGGAGACTCGACGATGTTCGTCGTCGCCAGGCAGCGATGCAGCGACGGCGGCGCACCCAGGCGGTTGATGGTGAAACACTCCTCCATGCCTTCGCGCAAACTCACCGCCGCCTCGGGCCAGTCACCCTCGTACCACTGGGCTAGCTTCTCCAGCCGCGCTTGTCCATCTTGGGCTCCCAGCCGCCAGGCGGCCCGGATCGCCGCTTTGGCCTGATCGCGCTCGGCCTTAGGCAGCCGCTCGACGACATTGCGCAGCTTGTGAGCGCGGCAGCGCTGCACCGGAACTTTGCCGAAGACGCGGCGCACCGCCGCCCGCAGGGCCTTCGATCCATCGAGCACGAAGAGCCTGTTTTTCTCCGTCGATACTCCCCGCTCGACCATGCCCCTCAGCAAGTCTTCGGCGGCGGCTGTGCTCTCAGTGGCGGCGTGCTGCAATCCCAGCACATGTTTGTTGCCCTGACGGTCTACGCCCACCGCTGCAAGCACTACATGATCTGCGAAGATCAAACCGTCCACGTAGATCACCAGCAGATCCAACTCATCCAGGCGCCGCGTGAGCACTTCGTCGATGCTCTTTTCGGCGGCCTCGACTGCCTCCCGGCTGACGGCGGATTTCGACACCCCGGCCGTGCCGGCCATTGCGCCAATCACCCCGGCATAGTTGCGCGTCGAGACGCCCTTCATCAGAATGTCGAGCATGCGCGCGCCGAGGCGTTCGTCGTCCTGCATCGCTTCGTAAGCGGGCACTTTGACCTCGCCGCCGGAGCGTTTGCGCAGTCTGGGTTTGCTGACGCGCAGTTTGCGGTTGCTGAGCTTGACGCGACCGGGCTGGCGGCCCCAGCGGACCACATCGCCGCGGCGCTTCTTGCCGGGCTGGGAAAGTTTTCCACCGGTAACTTGCTGCGCCGACAGTTCCAGCACGGCTTGAATGGCGGCGCGGCCGGTGACGTCGATAACCTCGTCGACGGCTCCGCGGCACTGCTCGACCAGTTCAACCAAGGGCAGCATGAGTTGGGAGTTTTGGCTGAGCAGGCGGGTGAGGTCGTTGGGGCTAACTGGCTGTTGCTTCGCGGAATCCAGAATGTGATATCGTTTCTTCACGGCGGTTCTCCTTTGTGGTGAAAGGTTTGCTCGATTCTCTCAGAGAACCGGGCTTGAGAACCGCCGCCCTTCCACCTTCAACTAGATTCGGGACAATCTCGGAAATCTTGCGCATGCAGGGGTACGAATGCCGCTGCTTCAGCGAGAGTCTGGAAGCTCTCTCGTACCTCTCACAGGAAGAGCAGCCCGCCGATCTGCTGCTGGCCGACATCAGCATGCCCGGGATGGGCGGCATGGACCTGTTGCGCACGGTCAAGACGTCTTACCCCGGCCTACCGGTGATTCTGATTTCCGGACTGTATGAATTGGCCTTAGCGGTCGACGCCCTTGATGCCGGCGCCGACGACTATTTAAAGAAGCCCGTCCGGCCCGCGGACATCGTGACGCTGGTGGACAAGTACTTGGGGCCCAGCGGCGAGAGCCAGGAAAGAGAAGTACGAGACTCCTTGCGGCAGTTTCTCGGTTCACGGCAGAGCGATCCGAAATCCTCGGCACAACTGAAGGAGTTGTTTGAGAAGCTCGGCTTCAAGCGATACGAAACTTTCCAGCACTCCGCGCGGGTGGCGTCGATCTCGCGGCTGTTCGGAGAATACTGCGAGCTTCCATCCATCGAGCTTCCACGCCTGGAACTCGGAGCGCTGCTTCACGATATCGGCAAAATCGGCACGCCCAGGAATATTCTGATGAAGCCGGGCAAGCTGACCGCCGAAGAGTGGCGGGTCATGCGCGAGCATCCCGTCATCGGTTACCGCATGCTGGTGGAGTTATCGGAGCTGCAAACCGAGGCGGATCTGGTCCACGCCCACCACGAACGCTTTGACGGCAAGGGATATCCGCGCGGACTCCGCGGCGAGGAAATTCCCCTGGGCGCACGCATCTTCGCGATCGTCGACGCCTTTGACGCCATGACCTCGGACCGCCCTTATCGCGCCGCGCGGCCGCCGCAGGCCGCACGAGATGAGATCGTGAAGATGGCCGGCACACAGTTTGACCCTTCCCTGGCCGGCGTCTTCCTGGAGATCCCCGACAAGAGTCTTACACGGCTCGGGCAAGCCTACCCGGATGCGGGTCGGTAACGCCACGGAAACCCAGAAGGCCAGCCCGGCGCGAGCACACTGTGGCAGCGGCAGCCATGCCCCGGCGGTCGCCGATGCGCTGTCCCATGCCCTGGCAAGCGTTTTTCGGCGCGGCTAGGCCGCCGCGACTCGCCCCCGCTCGCCTAAGCCGCAAACGTTCTCAAAAAACCGCCAGGTCTTCTTGGCCGACATCTCCCAGTGAAATGCCTGGGCCCGTTTCCAGCCCTTCGCCGAGAGTTGTTCGCGCAGCGACGGACTCAGCATGAGCCGCTCGATCCCGGCGCGAATTTCCCCGGTGCTGTGCGGGTCGACCAGAACGGCGGCGCCGCCGGCGACCTCCGGCATTGACGAAACATTCGAGGTCAGCACGGGGACCCCGAGCGCCATGGCCTGCGGTATGGGCAGACCGAATCCTTCGTAGAGAGACGGAGATACACAGGCGGTGGCTCCGGCGATGAGTGGCGGCAAGTCGTCCTCGGGAACGTAGCCGAGATAGCGCACGCCCGGACCTGATGAGCGCACGCGGTTCCGGGTCGATTCGGCGGCCCACCCCATGGGACCGATCAGCAGCAAGGGAAACTCTTCCCGCAGTGACGGACTGATCTGCTGGTAGGCGTCGAGCAGCGTGTCGAGGTTCTTTCGCGGTTCCACCGTGCCTACATGCACAATGTAGTTGCCGCTCAGACCGTACTTCTCTCTCACGGCGCTGGTCTGCCCGGGTTTTGTCTCAAAGTAGGCGCCGGCGATGCCGGGATGGATGACTTCGATTCTCTCCGGCGGAAAATCAAACAGCCGGATGAGATCTTGTTTCGTGCTTTCGGAAATCGCGATCACGGCGTCGGACCGCAGCACGACGCGTTCGACGAAGCTCTTTTCCATTTCGATCTGTGCGCGCGGGTGGCAGTGTGGAACGGTCCAGGTGGTCAAGTCGTGCAGCGTCGTCGTCAATTTCTTGTTTCTGGGCGGGTTGCGCACATGGTTCGTGGCGTGAAACAGGTCAATGCCGGGCGTAAGCCAGTCGAGCATCTGATGATGACCGGCGTTCGCCATGTTCACGAACGCCAAACGGGCTGTGGTGGCATACCCCCCGATCATCGACTGCTCATGATCGAGAGGCCGGGAGCCATCCAGAAGGTCCGCCCCGCTGAGTTGGTCGAGGAACGGAAAGGCGCTGAATTTGTGCGGGCCGGCGCAAGCCTTTAAGTCGCGCGCTAAATAGTAGAGGTAGCTCTTGACCCCCGCGCAGCGAATCAACAGCGGTGAACAATCCACACAAACATACATGACAACAATTAGAAGATGGATCCCGCCGGGCCGTCAGCGCTCCGCGATCGCGGGTCCGGCCGGCAGCGCGACCGACTCGGCGTCCGGAAGCGCGGCAGCGCGTGATCGCAGGCCATGAAAAGACTCTAATTCTAGCTCTCCGGGGTCACGAAAGCAATTTTCGATGCCGCCCCGCCCGCGGGCACGACGGGGCTGGGTCCGGCAGAGGTACGCAAAACGCGGACGGACGGTCTTGCGCGAGGGACGGATATCGATCCGGCCCGGCTTGCGCGGACCGGCCCGGCACCGCCCTTAATTTCTCTGGTCTCATTTCGTATGAGTTCTTGGCGCACTGGGATGCTACACTCGGGGGGCAAATGAGCGTGCTGGCGCGATTTCCGTGGTTGATTATCGTCCTGCAAGTGGTTTGCCTGCCCGCGCCAGGGGCGGAAGAGGCCCGGAATATTCTTGTCGTCACGAAGGATTCCGCCGACTATCTATTCGGCGCCGGAGGCACGCTGGCGAAGTTCACCCAAGAGGGCTATGACGTCTACCTGGCGCAGTTCGGCAATGACGAAAAGATGTCGCAGGGCCTCTCGCCAGCGCAGTCGCGACTGGCCAATGTCGAAGAGGGCAGAGACGCGGCCAAACTCCTGCAAGTCAAAGACACGGTGTATCTGGGACACAAGAGCGGCGAGTTCGGCTATGTCTCGAGCACGGAGATGCGGAAGCAGCTCTTCGCCCTGATCCGCCACTACCGCCCGCGGAAACTCTTTATTCCCGACCCCTATGTGCACTATCTCGGGGACAGCGACCGCTACTTCTTGGGGCGGCTGGCCGAAGAGGCCTGGGGCTACAGCGGAGACGGCACGTTCGCTCCCGAGTTGTGGCGCGCCGGCTTGAAGGGCTACGGCGCTCCGGAAATATATTTCTACTCGGCCTCCCGCCCGTACCGGCCCAGAGAGGGCGGCGAGGCGCGGGCGCGCATGATGGGGGTCGATGTGACTTCCACCATGGACCAGAAGAAGACCGCGATCGAGTTATTGCGCACGCGCAACCGGGTCTACGCGCGGCAAACGCGCGACAGGCTGCGGGCGGCGGGCCGGACCGTGGAGCTGCTCACGCCGTTGACGGACTTGGCCGTTCGGAGACTCGTGGGAGCGTACGTTACCGAGCTGGCCGAGACAATCGGCGTCAAATACAGATTCGAGAGAGCGGAGGAATTTAACTATGTGGGCGGGCGAGGACCAGAGATCCCGCGCCATCTTTCGGAACGGGCCGTGCGCAAATGATCGCCCGGGACCGCGCGGGCGTCTCGGTCGAAGCTGGGCCTATGCCATTACGTTGTGAAATCGACGGCATGCGGCGCGAGGACTGGACCCAGGTGCGGGCGATCTACGAGGAAGGAATCCTCTCGGGCAACGCGACATTCGAGACCAAAGCTCCGGACTGGAAGACATGGGACCGGGCGCACCACGCCCGGTGCCGTCTGGTCGCCCGCGATGGCGAGTGTGTGCTCGGCTGGGCGGCTCTGGCTCCGGTCTCGGCGCGGCGCGTATACGCGGGAGTAGCCGAAGCAACCGTCTACGTCTCGCCGGCGGCGGTCGGCCAGGGCATCGGAACGAGTCTATTGCGGAGACTGGCGGAAAGCTCCGAGCAGCGCGGCGTCTGGACATTGCAGGCCATGGTGTTTCCGGAAAATATTGCGAGCTTGCGCATTCTCGCAAAGTGCGGGTTTCGCGAGGCCGGAGTACGGCAGAAGATCGGGTCGCTGCGCGGCGTCTGGCGGGATGTCGTTCTCTTGGAGCGCAGAAGCCATATTACGGGAGCCGGTCGATGAGTGAGCGATCCGTGGCGTCTCGAATCATGGAGGGAAGCGGGCCCGGCTGGTGCGTGATGGCGTTGCTGCTCTCGATGGCCGTATCGCAGGGCCTGGCCAGGGGAGAGGAGAAGGGCGGCGTGCTGGTGATCGCCGCCAGCGCCAGGGACTGGATCTTCGGGGCGGGAGGCACGCTGGCCGGGATGATCGATGAGGGGCGTCCGGTCTATGTACTGCAGTTTGGCAATGGTGAAAAGGACGCGGCCGAACTGGGTCCGGCGCAAACCCGTATCGCCAATCACGCCGAAGCCGGCGAGGCGGCGAAGATACTGGGCGTCCGCGAAGTTCTCAAGCTCGGCCACAAGAGCGGTGAACTCGCCTACCTCTCGAGCAGCGAGATGCGCAACGAGGTCATGACCATGGTGCGCGTCTACAAGCCCGAGATTCTGTTCTTTCCCGACTGGTACCTGCACTACGCCGCTGACCAGGATATCTACCGCGTCGGGCGCATGGCCGAGGAGTCGCCCTACGGCGGCGGGAACTACTTCTTGCAGGAAATGACTCACATCGGGCTGAAAGGGTTCGCCGCGCGCAGGTACTATTTCTATTCCTCCTACAGGCCCTACCGGCCCGGCGAGGGCGGCGTGGGGAAGGCGGAGTTTCGTGGCGTCGACATTAGCGGGAGCTTTGACCGCAAGCTCCAAGCGATCCTGGCGCTAAAGACTTCCAACCATCGCTACGCCGTGCAGACCAAGAGACGGCTGGAACTGGCAGGGAGGCCGTCCCATCTTCTCGAGCGGCTCGACGAGGCGTCCATTGGCAATTTGGCTCGCGCCTTCGCCGAAGAACTGGCCGAGACGATTGGAGCCAGACACGGCCACCGCTACGGCGAAGAGTTCAACTACTTGGGAGTGGCGAGCGACATCCCGCCGTACGTTATCGAACGAGCGGTCCCGCTAAAGTAACCGGCCGGGCAGTAAGCATCCGATGCCCGGGCTCGGGAGAGCCGGTCCATTTGCGAACCCACAGGCCTGTGCAAATGGAAGAGTGCACAGGCGCGCGAAACAAGGGGCCGTCGTGGAAGTAGAAGGTCGCAGGGCACCATGGGAGTGCGTTCCCGGCGCGCGGCGCTCTATTTTCACGGCCCCAGCGGCTACACTGAATAGATATGATCCAACTCTCGAGCGCCGCCATGCGATACGGCGACAAGGTGCTGTTTGAAGGCCTGGACTGGCTCATCGGCCCTCAGGATCGCATCGGCGTGGTCGGGGCCAACGGCAGCGGCAAAACGACGTTATTGAGGATCCTGCTGGGCACAGAGCGGCTCGACCGTGGTTCGATGACCGCGCAAAAAGGTCTCCAGATCGGTTACCTGCCGCAGGACGGACTTTCGCTGGCCGGGCGAACGCTGTTTGCAGAATGCCTCAGCGCTTTCGACGAAGCACTGGCGCTGGAGAAGGAACAGGAGGAGCTTACCCACAAGATGGGTGAACTCGATCCTGAGAGCGCAGCCTATGCCAGCGTAGCCGATCGCTTCCAGTGGGTGACCGACCGCTACCACGCGCTCGACGGCTACACCAAGGAAGCGCAGGTCGGCTCGGTCCTCGACGGCCTGGCCTTCCCGAAATCGGACTGGGATCGGCCGATTGAAGAGTTCTCCGGCGGCTGGCAGATGCGCATTGCTCTCGGGAAACTCCTGCTGGAGAAGCCCAACCTGCTGCTGCTCGACGAACCGACGAATCATCTGGATTTGGAAGCCCGCAATTGGCTGGAAAGCTACCTCGGCGCCTATCGCTACGCTTTCTTGGTCATTTCTCACGATCGCTATTTTCTGGATGTAACCGTCAAGAAAATCATCGAGGTTTGGAACAAGAAAGTGCACTTCTATACGGGCGGCTACTCGAGGTACGAGACGCTCAAACAGGAGCGGATCGAGCAGCTCGAGGCGGCTCACAAGAACCAGCAGGACCGCGTCCATCATCTGGAAACCTTTATCAACCGCTTCCGGTATCAGGCGACCAAGGCGGCGCAGGTGCAGAGCCGGGTCAAGGAACTCGCCAAAATCGAGCGGATCGAACTGCCCCGGAAAGAGGCGACGATGCATTTCCGCTTCCCGCAGCCGGGGCAGAGCGGAAGGAAGGTCATGGA
This sequence comes from Bryobacterales bacterium, assembly GCA_965238045.1. GTDB lineage: Bacteria > Acidobacteriota > Terriglobia > Bryobacterales > UBA6623 > CBDEGU01. The sequence goes on from CBDEGU010000012.1 coordinate 1,781,913, forward strand.
GCTGAGCGACGCGGCCAAGAGCTACGGAAAGCTGGAAGTGCTTCGCGACACAAGTTTCGTGATCGAACGGGGAGACCGGATTACGCTGATCGGCGAGAATGGGGCCGGAAAGTCCACTCTCATTCGCATGCTGGCTGGGATCGAGCCGCTGACGCGGGGCGAGCGGATCGAAGGCCAGAAAGTAGGCATCGACTATTTCGCCCAGGATCAGTACAAGGTTCTCGACCCCGAGGCAAGGATTCTCGATGACCTGATCCAGGTCGCGCCGCGTTCCAATGATCGCGAATTGCGGAGCTTGCTGGGCTGCTTCCTGTTTTCCGGCGACGATGTCTACAAGCCAATCGGCGTTCTCTCGGGGGGCGAACGCAACCGCTACGCGCTGGCGCGCGTGCTGATCAAGCCGAGTAATTTCTTGCTGCTCGACGAGCCGACCAACCATCTCGACATGCGGGCGAAGGACGTGCTGCTGCGGGCCCTGCTCGAGTTCAACGGAACGCTGGCGTTCGTCTCGCACGACCGCTATTTCATCGACAAGCTGGCGACCAAGATCTTCGCTATCGGTGGCGGCGAGGTCCGCGTGTATCCCGGAAACTACGAGGACTACCTGTGGCAGAGCGAACGGGCCGGCGAAGCGGGACGAGGGACCGGACCAGGCGGCAAGATCAGCGATTCGCTCCAGGCGGCTCTCGATTTCAACGGGAGGGAAAAATCCTCTCAGCGGGGAAACGCCACCGAGCGGGCGAACGGGGCGAAGCCGAAAGCCAAGCGCCGGATGAATCCCATTCAGACGGAACGCATCCGGAAACAGATCGCCGGCGCCGAAGGTGAGATTGAGCGGTTCGAAGCCGAGATCGGCGAGTTACAGAGTGATCTGAACGCGGCGGCCAGCGACCACAAGCAGGCGGCCGAGATTGTGGCTCGCATGGCGGAGTTGCGCGAGCAGATGGCCGAGAGCGAGCGGCGCTGGGAAGAACTCCACCAGAGGCTTGAGCCGGTCTCTTGACTGGAGAATCTCGCGCGGGCCCGGCGGCGCGGGAAATTCGGCACTGTGCCACCCCACGCCAGCCCGTGCTATCCCACACCATCCCACGCCAGATCAGATGGTTTCCTTCCGGGCCCGGCGGCGGTACAATCTAGCCCATGAAACGCAGAGATATTCTGACCTCCCCGGTCCTGGGATTCGGAGCCGCGCTGGCAGGTTCCCGGACGGCGCACGGCGCTCCGCCGAAGATGAAAATCACGCGCATCCGCTACTACCTTTCGCCTACCCAGCGGCCGACGTTCAACCAGAGCGGCAACATCGTTACGGTTGAAACCGATCAGGGCATCACCGGCATTGGGGAAGGCGGCTCGAAGGACACGATCGAACAAGTGGCGGCGATGCTGATCGGCGAGGACCCCTCTCGCATCGAGCATCTTTGGCAGCTCATGTACCGGGGCTACTTCTATCCGCCAGGGCGGGAGAAAATTCACGCGTTGGGGGCGCTCGACCTGGCGCTGTGGGACATCAAGGGCAAAGCGCTCGGTGTCCCGGTCCATGAACTGCTCGGGGGACTGGCGCGGCGGCACATCGAGTGTTATTCCACCGGTTTTCCCAGCCAGGGCAGCCTGAAGGAAACCGCGCGGGCGTGTATCGAAGCCGGGTTCCGCGCCTTTCGCACCAGCGTGGCCGGTCCGGGCCGCAACGAGGGGGGCGCGTTCATTTCCCAGCGCATGGTGGATGAAACCTATCGGCGGTGCCGCGAGATTCGGGAAGGAGTCGGCGAGGAAGGCGACTGGGCGATCGACTACCATACGAGGCTCGACATGGCGGACGCGATTCGGTTGAGTTCGCTGATCGAGGATCTGCGGCCCTACTTCGTGGAAGATCTGGTACGGTCGGAAAACCCGGGCGTCTATCGCGAGCTGCGTCCGCAAGTGAAGGCGCCCATCGCGGTCGGTGAGCACTTCGGAGACCGCTGGGACATCAACGAACTGATCGAAAATCGCCTGATCGACTATTCTCGCGTGACGATTCCCAACGCCGGCGGCATCACGGAATTCATGAAACTCGCTGCCATTTGCGAGACGCACTACGTGGGGTTGATTCCGCACTTTACCGGCCCCGTCTCGGAAGCGGCGCTGGTCCACTGCTGCGGGACGTTTTCCGGGCCGGTCTTGATGGAAATGACCGGTGCGGGCAAGACGGATCATCCGCATCTGCCGCGGCATTATGACTTTCGGCGCGGCAAGCTGTGGCCGAATGAGCGACCCGGGCTGGGCGTGGAATTCGATGCGAGGCGCGCCCGGCGGGTCGCCGAGATTACGGAAAACCACCGGCCTGTTCCGATCTACAGGAGACCCGACGGATCCCTAACCAACTGGTAAGTTGGCACCTCGCGCAGGCGAACCGGGACAGCAACTCGCCACCGTGATGTAACACTTCAACAAGCGGCACGGAAGGTGAGGGGAGTTCTGATATCATCAGACCAGCAACGGGCGCCTTCCTGTCACGGCGGGAAAATTCCGCATCGCGCAAGCCCGAATCTCATTCGTTACGGTGTACCGGCGACAGAGGGAGATTTCCCCCTCGTACTCCATGAAAAAGCTGCAGCTAGCCTTGCTCTTGGCGGTCACTGGAATGGTCGCGGCGGTCTATTCCGACTATCTCGCCACACAGGAAAGCAATATACGAATCAGTATCGGCGAGCCGAAGAACCTTCCCTCCAATCTGAACGCGCAAGCGGAACGCTGGCACTATTCGCAATCCTCTGGCCGCAAGCGCAAGCTGGACATCACGGCCGATTCGTTTCGTCAGACCAGCGACGGCTCGGTGCTGGAATTGCGGGGAGTGGAGCTGCGAATTTTCCATGACGAGCGCGGAACCTTCGATCTGATCGAGACCAGCGAGGCGTTCTTCCATCCCGGAGCGGAGGAACTGCGCAGCGACGCCGAAGTCGTCGTGACGCTGGGGCTGTCCGCGGACTCGGGGGACTCTGGGGCGCGGGGCGGCGTGGCGAAAATCCGGAGTTCCGGCATGACCTTCGCGAGCAAGACCGGCATTTGCTCGACGGACGGTTATACCGAGTACGAGTTCGAGGGCGGCAAGGGACACTCGCTGGGGGCAGTGTACGATTCATCGCGGCGCTCCTTTCAGATGAAATCCCAGGCGTATCTTGAGCGATTCGGGTCCGGCTCGCGGGCCGCTGTCAAGATGCGGGCGGCACGGCTCGACTATCACGAACTCGCCCAGCGCATCGAGTTGAAGGGGGCGGTATCGGTGGAGCGAGGCCAGCAACATATCACCGCCGGCCAGGCGGTGGTGTTTCTCGAGAGCGGCGCCATACGGCGCGTGGAGGCCGACAACGCAAGCGGATGGGACCAGCGGCTGGATCGGCGGATCACGTACAGTTCGCGACGGCTTCTCGTCACGTTTACGCCGGAGGAACTGCTTGAGCACGTTACGGCGAGCGGGTCCGCCGAGCTGAGGTCGCGGTCCGCCAGCACGGACTTCCGGGCCCGCGGCGAGCAGTTCGACCTGGAGTTCGACGCGGCGCCGGGGGCTTCCGAGGGTATGCTGCGAAGAGTTCACCTGCGAGACGACGCGCACATTGATGTGACTCCGCTCATTGGCGGCGGCCCTCTCCGGCGGGTCCGGGCGGGATGGATCGAGGTGACCATGCGCGAGAACGGCGAGGAGATGGAAACGATGGCGACCCACACGCGGGGAAGCATCGAGTTGCTGCCTCGCGAGATGGCCCGATCCGTCCGGCGGATCGACGCCGACCGCATCCGGGTAAGCTACGGCCTTGGCAACCGGATGGAGCGGCTGCGGGCAGCCGGGGAGATCGTGCTCAGAAGTGGCCCGGCGCCGGCGCGAGGGGTCCACCATACGGACGAGAGTTCGGTGCTTCACACCTGGAGCAAGGATCTTGAGGCGCATTTCGACGCCGAGTCCGGTGAGCTCACGAGACTGAAACAATGGGGAGACTTCCGTTTCGAGCGGGGAGGCCAGCGGGGGGCATCCCAGGAGGCGGAATTCCGATGGACGGAGCATCAGATCGAGCTAACGCGAGAGGCGAAGACATGGGATGAGGGCGGGATGCTCTCGGCCGATCGCATCTCTCTCGATGAAGCGACTGGCGACTACACGGCCGAGGGAAACGTCGCTTCGGTGCTGGAGGGCACGGGCGCGCGGGAGACGGGCCACGACGGCGTTTTTTCACCTTCCCGGCGGATGTACGGCACGGCGGAGAAGATGACTTCGGAAAAGGCGACGGGCCTGCTGACCTATGGGGGCGGCGCACGATTGTGGCAGGGGGACAACCGGCTCGAAGCAGACGAGATCCGCATCCAACGAAATACGAAGACTCTTTGGGCCAGTGGCAACGTGACGAGCTTCCTGCGTGAAAACCCACCCGCGGACGGGAGCGCAAGCGGGAGGAAAGACGGCGCTCCCATACAGGTGGCGGCCCAGGTGCTGGAATACGACGAAATGAAAAATCAAGTCGTCTACACGGGCGAGGTCCGTTTTCAGAGGCAGCGGCTTTCGATTCATTCCGACAAGCTGCTGGCGTTGCTGCGGTCTCCCGAGCGGGGCGAGAGCAGACTCAGGGAGGCCGTCGCCACCGGAGGAGTAGTGATCGAGGAGCGGAGCGAAGACGCAACGATGCAGAGAAGAGGCTGGGGAACTTTCGGCCGCTACAATCCAGCGCAGGCCTTCGTCCTGCTGCGGGGAGCGCCGGCGCGAGTGGACGACGGGCGCGGGGGAGAGACCAGGGGGGCCGAATTGACCTACTCTGTCCGCGATGACAGGCTGCTCGTTGTGGGTCGTTCGGGCGAGCGCGCGCAAAGTGTGCGGCGAAGTGTGCGGCGCGGGGCGAAGCGGTGACCCCGCCGGTATCCCCGAGATGAAAACTCTCAGCACGCATCAACTGACCAAGAGCTACGGCGGGCGCCGGGTGGTGAACGGTGTGTCTCTGTCGGTCCAGCAGGGTGAAGTGGTCGGACTGCTGGGTCCGAACGGCGCCGGCAAGACCACGTCTTTCAACATGATTGTCGGACTGATCAGCCCGGACGCCGGCCGCGTGCTCTGTGATGGAATCGACATCACGAACATGCCCATGTATCAGCGGGCGCGGCTGGGCATCAGCTACTTGCCGCAGGAACCGTCGGTCTTTCGGAAACTGAGCGCGGAAGACAACATCATGGCGATCCTGCAGACCCTGAAACTTTCACGGCAGGAACGCCAGAGGCGGCTGGAAGGACTGATTCAGGATCTGGGTCTGGCGATGGTGCGCCGAAGCCGGGGATATCAGCTCTCGGGAGGAGAGCGCCGACGGGTTGAAATCGCCCGCTCTCTGGTGATCTCGCCTGAATTCCTGCTGCTCGACGAGCCCTTTTCGGGCATCGACCCCAAGCAAGTTCTCGAACTGCAGCGCATTATCTCGAGGTTGAAGCAGTCGGGCATCGGCATTTTGGTCACCGATCACAACGTTCGCGAGACACTCCGCGTGACCGACCGGGCCTGCATCATCCACAACGGCAAAGTGTTCCGGACCGGTTCTCCCAGCGAACTCGAGTCGGACCCCGAAGTGCGCCGTGTCTACCTGGGCGAGTCATTCGCGTTCCGCGAGAGTGCGCCGGACCGGAAGCGCGAATCGATACGGGGTTAGGGGGGGACCCCAGCAATGGCCAGGTGTTCGGCCAGCTTTCCGGGCAGGTTTGCGGCTCGGGGTCAGAGAAGGGCCCGTTGCTATACTGAGGGAGCCAGTGGGAACTCGGCTGTTATGTGGATGCAGCAACGGCTCAGTTTAAAGCTCACCCAGAAGCCGATCCTCACACAAAGCCTGCGCCAGCTTGTGAAGCTGCTGGCCCTCAATAAACTAGACCTCAAGGCAGAGATTAACCAGGAGTTGTCCGAAAACCCGGTCCTCGAGGCAGGCAGCGAAATCACCGAGGATACCGAGGCCGAAGACGGCGCTGAAGAGCCGAGGAATGCCAACGGTCCAGAGGCGAGTTCCGCCCTCCCGGCAGGTGAGGGTTCGGCGGCGCCGGATAGCGAATCCGGTCCCGAGCCAGAGGCCGATCCATTCAGTGAAATCGATCTCGTCGCTTTTTTCGGGGACTACCTTGACTCGGGTCCGCGCGCGCCGATGGGCGAGATCTCCGAACGGCCTTCGTTCGAAACCTTCCTAGCCAAGCCGACCACTCTTACCGACCATTTAATGTGGCAACTTAGCATGTCACATACAGACGACGGCGTGGGCGAAGCGGCCGAAGCGGTCATTGGAAACCTGAACGAGGACGGCTACCTGACGGCGGAACCCGAGGAACTGGTCCGTTTCTGCGGATGCACGCCGGAGGTCGTGGACGAAGCCTTGCAGCTGGTACAGCACTTTGACCCGGTCGGAGTGGCGGCTTGCGACCTGCGAGAGTGTCTGCTGATTCAGCTTCGGGCATGCGATGCGGAGGACGGCGTCGCCGGCCGGATCGTGCGCTATTACCAGCTGGAACTGGAGATAGGAGACCTGGAAAAGATCGCTTTGGAGATGGACCGGCCCTTGAGGCACATCGAAGTGGCGGTCGCCTTGATCAAGCATCTCGACCCGCGGCCCGGACAGCGATACAACGCCACGAGCGCGCGGATCGTCGAACCCGACGTACAGTTCATTCGAACCAGCGACGGATTTCGCGTCGTTCTCAACGAGGAAGATTTGCCGGAATTACGGCTCAACCGGAAGTACCGGCAGCTTCTCGGCCGGGGGAAGGCGGACAAAGAAGTCCGTGACTACGTTCGTGAGCGGTACAATTCCGCGATTCAGCTGATCCGCAACATCGAGCAGCGGCGCCAGACGATCCGGCGAGTATGCGAAGCCGTCGTTCGGCGTCAGACCCCGTTTCTCTCGCAGGGCCTGGATCACTTGCGGCCGATGATGATCAAGGACGTGGCCGAAGAGATTGGTGTGCACCCCTCTACGGTAAGCCGGGCCGTCGCGAACAAATACGCTCACACGCCGCATGGAGTATACGAACTGCGCTTCTTCTTCTCCGAGGCGGTCCAGGGACCCGCGGGCGCGTCGATCCCGCTGATGCTGCTTAAGAGAAAAGTCAAGAAAATGATCGAACAGGAGGATGCGGCTCATCCGTTGACCGACGATCATATCAGCAAGATTCTCAAAGAGAACGGCATCTCGGTCACCCGGCGCACGATCGCCAAATATCGCGAGGACATGAATATCCCCTCGACCCATCGCAGGAGGCGGAAAGCACTGCTTTCCCGAAAAGGACCGGTCCATGAGAGTTCATTACACGGGACGCAAGGCGGAAATCACTGACGCACAGAAACGCAAATTGGCCTCGAAGTTCGAGAAGTGTCACAAGATTCTCGGTAAGAGAAGGAGTCTGGAAGCCCATGTGGTTCTATCGCGGCAGCGGCACCTGTGTGAAGCCGAAGTGACCCTAAGGGCGCTGAACCACACGCTGGTCGTCAGCGCTTCGGGCACCGACCCTTACTCGGCGGTTCAAGGCGCGGCCGACAAGATGGCACGGCAGGTGATTCGCAACAAGCACAAACTGATTGATGTCAGCCGTCCAGAGCGGCAACGGGGGGAGCCTTCGCCGGTCGCCGGAGCGCTGATGGCGGAAGCCGATCGCGAGGCAAGGAATCATGCCAAAGCGAACTCGAGTGCGCCCGCGCGAGTGATCCGCGCCGAGGGCGTAACGCCGAAACCGATGACGGTGGAAGGAGCGATGTTGAAGATCAACGAGACCGGCCGCGACCAGGTGACCTACCGCGACGCCGAAAGCGGCGAGCTACGGGTGCTGCTGCGCCGCCGGGACGGCAACTTCGAATTGATCGAGGCCGGCTAGTCAGGCAACCGCGGCGGGCACTCCGGTGAGAGCGCTCTGACGCCATCTCCAGCCTAACTGTCTCCAGCCTGATTGCGGATGGAAAAGGAAAACAGGGAAGCCAAGAAGCGCCGTCCGGCGAAGAAGGCGACCAGCAGTGCCGCGAAAGCGAAGACGCCGGCCCGGGGCGATGACGAAGTCGTTATCATCACCGGCCTGAGCGGATCCGGCAAAGGGTCGGTGCTGAAGGTCTTCGAGGATATGGGTTTCTACGCGGTCGACAACTTGCCGATCGTGCTGATCCCGACGTTCGCGGAACTCTTCGGGCATTCAGCGGAAATTTCGCGGGTGGCGCTCGTGGTAGATATCCGCGAGGGGGAAGCGCTGAAGAAGTTCCCCAAGATCTTCCGGGATCTGCAACGCCAGAACAAAGTCACGCTGCTGTTTCTCGAAGCCGGCGATGATGTGCTTCAGAGGCGATTCAGCGAAACACGGCGTCCGCACCCGCTCGCTTCGGGCGGCTCGGTGCTCGGGAGCATCCGCGCCGAACGGACGGCGCTGAAGAAAATAGAGAAGCTCGCCGATCTTACGCTCGATACGTCGCAGTGCAACATCCACGACCTGCGGCAGTTGATCGTCTCGCGGTTCCATGGAAAGCGCAAGGAGCCGCTGCTGCTGCTCGCGGTGAATAGTTTCGGATTCAAGTACGGCCTTCCAATCGACAGCGACCTGGTCTTCGATGTGCGTTTTCTGCCGAATCCCAACTATGTGCCAGGTTGCAAGGGGCTGACCGGCAAGCAACAGAAAGTGATCCGCTACATCCGCTCGTTCCCGCAGACCGGCGAGTTCGTGGGACGGATATCGGACCTGCTGCTGTACCTGATCCCGCACTATGTTCGAGAGGGCAAAAGCTATCTGACGGTGGCATTCGGCTGCACGGGAGGACGTCACCGTTCGGTGATGATCGCGGAAACCATCGCCCGCAATCTCGGTGCGGCCGGCTGCACGGTCAAGGTGAACCATCGGGATATTCACAAGGCCGACCCGCAATGAGATGCCACGGCGAACCCTGCTCCGGACCGTTGTTATAATTCAAGAAGACTTTCCTATGAGGGAGCTGTTCATGAAATGGAGCACTTGGGGGCTGCCGGTCATCTTGAGCCTGAGCTTGGTTGTCGCGGCGGATAGCCCTTTCCGGAAAGCTCCGCCGGAAGTCGAAGAAGCTCTCCGGGCCCGGGTCGAGTCCTTCTATTCTCTCTTTCAGCAGCACCAGTTCCGCAAAGCCGAAAGTTTCGTTGTGGAGGAATCGAAGGATGAGTTCTACAATGCTCCGAAGACTTCGATCCAGGGGTTCGAGATTCGCAGCTTGAACTTCGACGATGATTTTCAAGAAGCCAGAGTTCTGATTTCCGTGAAGACCATCCACCCGATGATGGGGCCAAGGCCGATCAGTATGCCGGTTACGGGCAGATGGAAATGGGTGGATGAGGACTGGTATCTCTACATCACGCCCAAGACGCCGGGAGGAATGATGAATACTTCTTTCGGTCCGCGGAAAATTCCGGAATCGATGCCGGGCGGGACGCGGCCTCAGGCATTCCCCGGAGCCGAGGCCATTACCCCGGAGATGATCAAGAAGGTTCTGGGAGATACGTTTCGGGTCGAGGAGACGGATCTGCACTTCGAGTCGGGCGGTTCCGAGCCCGTGACCCAATCGGTGACAATACATAACAGCAGCAAAGCCGGGCTTGAAGTCAGCAACACAGGCGAGAAACTGCGCGGCGTCGAAATCACATCCGACGCCAACAAAGTGAAGCCCGAGGGGGAAATGCGGATTTTTTTCACCTACCATCCGGAGAAACATATCCTCCACGGCGACCACACGGTTGAGTTCGTCGTACGACCGCTGATGCAGACGTTCTCGGTGAATCTGCATTTCGTGGAGACACAAGCGGCTCCGAAGAACGACCCTACCCCCGGCCCGGAAGAGCCCGAGGCCGCGACCTTGCAGCCATAGTCCGCTTGCGCGGGTTTACGGATCCCGCTGAATCCGTGGGGTGCATCTGCCCAGCTGTATCGGTCCGGCGGCGCATGCGATACTCGTCGCCTGGCCGCTCACGGATGAGGGGAATCACACCGCCGCGCAACACGAACCCCGGCAAGGCACGAAGGGCGAGCTTTCGTATGCAGGGATGGGGCGAGCGCCGTCACAGACGACCGTTTTCTAGGGGCAGACCAGATGGATCGAACTCGGCGGACTGCCCACGCCGCCGATCTGGACGATGAGAGAGCGGTTGCCGCAGGCGGCCTCGGCCGGCACGGTGAAATTAGCCTGGTAGAGTCCGAGGAACCCGGGAGCATAACCGCCAAACCCCACTTCCGCTGTCTTGCCATCAACGAGCACCGACACGGGCAAGCTTGTCCGGGAAGGCTCGGCGGGACCGAATTGCCCGGTGGCGACGCTCGGGTCGAGCGGTCCGCCTCCGGTGAAGAAGAGGGCCAGGATCTGGCCCGTGTTGGCGGCGTTGCCCGGCGTGATGAGCTGGAAGGTCTGAGCATCGAGGACTGCTCCTGTCGTGCCGCCGGAGCCGTCGGGCACGGCGAAGACGCCGGGCTGCGAGCCGAAGACCGGCACGCCGGCGACCTCCAGCGCGGTGTCGTTATTAGTGATGCGAACGGTGGCGGCTTGGCCGGCCACAACCTCAAACGGTACTTGGAGGTTAATCTGCTCCCTGCCCTCTTGGTTGGTGATCGTAAGCAGGAGCGCCGGGATGCCGGCGAAGGTTACGGTCGTTCCAGCGAAGGTGGTTTCTCCGCCAGCCAGGACTGTGCCCTCAACGCCCTCAGAGAGTCCGACGCCGAAAATACTGGCGAGACTGCCCGGCACGATGCCGGGCACGAAGGTGGCCGCATTCACAACGCCTCCGGCCTCGAAGAACGGGCTGCGTCCGAGAATGTCGATGGGGAACAACGCGGACAAGTTCTGTCCGGCCGAGGCGACGACGGTCACGCTCTTGAGTTCCAAGACCGGCGCGCCCGCCTCGGAAAGGCCTATGGGAATGCCGAGAAGCCGGACTCGAACCGAGGCCCGGCCCAGCACATCGGCGGTCAAGCGCAGGGGGTTTCCGGTGGGACCGTCTTCCTGGGTGGACAGGAATTCGACATTGGGCGGACCACTGAAAACGACATCGGCGCCGATCGCGGGCTCGGTATTAGCCTCTCTGACTTCGACGACCAGGGGATCGGAGAGCGCGCCGACTTGGAGCGTCTGGCCAGTGCCGCCCAAGACAGTGAGCACCGTCGGCTGCGGGGGTGTCGCCGTGGCGACGAAGGTTGGCGAGAGGTTGCCAATTCTGGCCTCGATCCGGATCGAGCCCGGCACCTGGCCCATGGTCACGACGGCCGTGGCGCCATCGCTGTCGGAGCCGGGAACCAACTGCGCTTGGCCGCTGGTGACGACCCAATCGACTTGGGGAAACGAGATGATCTGGCCGAACTCATTAAAAACTCTGAGTCGCAGTGGCTGGGGCAAGGTCTTGCCGATGCGGGCGCTCTGGCCGTTGCCTTCTTGTTCGAAACCGGTGGGAATGCCTCCCTGTGCATCGATGCTGAAATCAGCGGCCAGCTCCTTGGTCGTAACAGGGCGCGCGCGAATGACCACCGGCCCGGCGCCGGGCCCGAGGATCACCGATACCGCTGCGAGTTCGTCTGGCTTCACGGCGACGAACTGGGGGGAAATCGAGGCCAGAGAACCCTGTAACTGGTTCAATTCGACGCCGATCAGGCCCTGGCCGACAACATTCGGCGGCCCGGTGACACGAAAAATCAGGGGGTCGGGCAGCGGCTGGCTGGTGCGGCCGGACTGGCCGTCGCCGGAAACGATCTCGATGTCCAGCTGATTGGCAAGTACGGAAATGGTGAAATCAAAGACCACCTGGCCCCGGGTATCGCCGGTCAAGATCGTTGCGGCGACCGTGCCGGGTTCGACAATCGTCAAGCCGGCTTGGATTTGGTTGGACTTGCAGCCAATGCCGGCGAAACCGTTGCGGTCGACCGTTACGGCCGACTCGCTACAGACGGCTCGCAGCGGACTGAAAAAAATCAGCGTTCCCTCTGGGAGAGGATTGCCCGTCTCATCAGTCGCAAGCACTGTGAGACGTTCGGGGAAGTCGGTAAGCGGCGGAATAATCTGGTGGTTGCCTCGAAAGACATTGAGGCCCGTTCCGCGAATGATGTTGACGGCAAACTGCTGGGCAACGCCTCCCGTGGTTGTGGCCAAGACGACTAGGACATCCACAAGATTGTCGCCCTCCTCGAGGAAAATCGCGCTCGGCTCCAGAGAGACGGACGTCATCGCGGCGGGGGCGCTGTTGGAATCGGTCACGATCTCGGCGGCGGGGCGAAGCGCAAGCTCCTCCGGCGTAAGAACGCGGACATTCACCGCCGCGATGCCCTGAGCGTTGGTGAAGACGGGCTGCCCGGCGTCGAATACAATCTCGGCACTGGCTGGGGCGGTGAAGGAGACGGGCGAGTTGAACAGGGGGAGTCCGTTTTCGTCCGTCACGCGGACGGCGAGCGCCAGCCTGGTTTGCGCGCCCGGGGGGAGGAACTGGTTGTCACCGACGAGGATCTCCATTTCCGAGGGCGGCAACTCGGAGGGCGTAAAAGCGGTGACCGAGCGGCTGCTGGCGCTGGATACGGCGACGGAATGGACAACGGTCAGGGTGCTGGTATCGAATTTCGCGAGCAACTTGTCCGACAGTGACGAAACGTAAAGAAAGCGCCCGCCGGGCGAGGCGGAGAGGCCCCGCGCGGAAAAGGGAAGGCCCAGCGGCGTGACCGTGGCGTCAGGCATGGCCGCCAAGTCGATTTCCGCGAGGTCGAAGTCGTTTTGGATGATCCCGAAAGCCCTCGACTCACTGAGGAACTCAAGTCTCGTGAAGGCATACTTGGTCAGCGGGCCGATCAGTTTTACGCTGCCCCTCTCGGTGTCGAAGAGCTGGGAGGTATCAAAGGGCGAAGAGCCGCGATTCTCCACGAAGATCGTCGTCGAACCGGGAATTTCATGCAGCAGTCCGTTTCTGATCGCGCTCTTGCCTTCGATCGTGCCGACCTCCTCGTTCGTGAGGAGGTCGTAGAGGTGCAGCGTGGCGCCTTCCAGGCCGGTGAGGAAATTGGCCGCTTCCACCAGACCGATCGAAGTGAGATCTTGCGTCTCGATGGTAGCCACGGAGGCTCCCGATTCCAGGTCGATAACGCGAATTGAGTCGCCTCCATCGGTCAGGATATAGGCCGAGCGCGAACGCTGGTCCACGCGGATTTCCCTTGGTCCGCTGCCGACATCGATCGGGTCGAACACCAATGCATCGGTGAAGGTATTGAAGATGTAGAGCGAGCCCGCCGTCACGAGCAGTCTTGTGCCGTCGGGCGTCAGCACGGCGCCGGAGGCACCAAAGTTGAGACTGATTCACTGGAGGACTTCCAGTCCGGCGCTTTCCGCGATCACAATCGCGTCGGGGCCGCGCCGGCTGATGATGTAGTACTTATCGCCCTGTGGTCTGGCAAGCAGCAGAAACGCAGTGGATGTGGCCGGGATGGCTCCGGTCTTCGACAGGTCAGCGGCGTCGAAAGCGGTGACCGCGGTGCCGCCTCCCGACGGCATGAGAAAGGTCCGGTCTTGGCCAAAGCCGGGGGCCGAAGCCAGGATCAGAAGCAGGCACACAAGGGCCTGTTGTGCTAGAGACATGCGGTCTTCCTATTTGGGCAATCGGAACTGCGGACGCGGGGATGCTTCCCTGAATGATACCAGTTTCCCCGAGTTCGAGGGCAAGGCGGCATGCGACCGCGACAACTTAGCGTGCGTCATATGCGAGCCCGGAAAAGTGCTAAGGCGAGAGGCCACGACGCAAACGGAGGGAGGGCTTTCGCGAGCCTGCCGGCAGGGGAGAGGGGAAGGCGAGCACGACCAACTGCCGGACCGCGGCCCCAGTTTCTGGTATCCCAAAAAAATAAGGGGGGCTCCGGAGAGCCCCCCTGGTTAAAATGTTCAACGTTCCGACTGTGCTGCTCCGCGGCTACTGGTTCAAGCCTTCGGACTTGCAATCGTGGCCGCAATCGATCTCGCGATCGCCGCCTGAGTCAAACTGCATGACCAAGGCGAGGTATCCCTGCGCCAGGGTCGGAAATCCGCTTGCGCCGTCGGTGATGAAGGCATAGCCATGCGCGAACTGGAAGTCGCACATCGCCACGACGAAGCCCTGGAAGTCGGGTACTGGTTCGTCAATACCCTGATCCGGGTTCGCCAGCAAGAGGCTGAAGGCCAACTGCTCGCCGCCCTCGAGCATCACGGAAACCTGCTCGGTGATCTCGACATCGCTAAAACCAGTCTCGCCGAGAGTCTTGCCGATGAAGTGCATCGTGCAAGCGCCTCTCTGCGCGGCGGTTCCCTTCCAGTCCACGGAAGTGTTGGAGACCGCGATCCCCGTGTCGAGTCCAAAGGTACTGGTCACGAACGGATAGAGCAGCGTCGTCGTGCACCGCGTCACGGTGACGAAGACTTCGGGATCACTCGCCGAGTCGATGAAGCGCGGCTTCGGAGAACTGTCGTCAGCTATGAAGACATCGCTGATAGGCCAGAAACTCACGTCCACGCTGCCGGAGGTAACTTCCGGCTCGTCCTCGTCGGTAGCCGGCTCCCAGTCCACCTTGATGGGAATCTTAATGTGCTGACGTCTAAACGGATCGGCGTCCCTTACTTCGTAAATAAATTCGGCCACACCGTCGGCCGGACCATCGGAGTCAATCAACTCGAGACAGAGGAGGCCGCCTCCCGGACTGGGAACAGGGCAGTCGCCTAAGCCGCCGAGCTCATTGATGGAGTCGGGCACATCAACATCGACGCCCTCCGGAATGCCTGTCAGGCGAATAATGAACTGGGTCGCTTGCGTCGCCGTACCATCGCCGTCGACCGGGTAGCCGTTCTCGGCCGAGTGCGCGTTCTCAAGGAAGGTCGGCACACCGATCGTCTTAAAGGCCGTGGCAAAACCTTCCCAAAGCTCGACAGAAGCTTTTGTCCCTGGGTCATCTTCGCACTGAAGTCCGGAAACGGTATCTTTAACCATCGAGATCAGACCCTGGAAGGCGTCGGCCACGTCAGCCTGACGGGAACCGATGATGGCGATCGAGAAGCTGCTGGCGATGTTGATGCTCACGGTCACCGCCCCGGATTCGGGAACGGCCGTGGCATTGACCCGCACGTTGGTGAAACGAAGCGTGGTCGTCTGGTCGAAGCAACCGTCGGCACCGAGAGTGACGCTCAGGTCACAATCTAAGTCGGTATCCGCATCCGTAGAAAAGTCGTCGTCGAGATTCAAGTCACTGAGGTCATTCGGCGCACCGGGAATCGGAACCATGACGCCGTCCCAGATCAGGGTGCTTTCGTTGATCAGAAAGCCTTGCTGCGGGCAGGGATAGCGGGGATCCGGCGCGCCCTCGCTGTCGCAAAGCCCCGCAGTCGGAAGCACCGAAGTTTCTAGGGATCCTTCGGAGTTGTTGTCGTTGACGATCACCAAGGCCTCGGTGAAGGGGTCGGGGTCGTCTACCGTCTCCTGGATTGTGAATCATGCTCGTTACGTTCACGTTGTACCGCAGGCGGAAGTTGGCCAGGAGGTACTGATCGTAAAGGGTGTCGCCATCATCCACGCTGCCGTTGTTGGTACAGTCCAGGCGGGTATCGCCCACTCGCTCCGCGATACCTTCCGCGCGGATGGAGTTCGGTACCGCCGCCAACGTGCAGTTGATGTTACCCAGCGGAAGCTGGTTTGCTGCTGCTGCCACGTTTACACTCGAAAACGCAAGGGCCACGAGGGCCAGCACGATCGAGATTCTTTTCAAAGCTGCCATTTTACTCTCCTTCTTCTTTTTTCCACAAGAGAAATTCACTCGCTGTTCCACACACATCCTTGTCCTCTAACCCACTAATCTTTGGGAATTATAAGGAACGCTTGACAACGACCATCGCCATGGGATATCATAGTTATCGCTACATTCATGCGGGAGTCTCCCTGTCGGGTCTCCCGTCGAATAAAACAGCCTTGCATCTCGGACAAGGCCAACCATAAACAAGTTCGCTTATCGCCATGACAACATCTTCCCCTACATGAGCGTCGGGCAACGGAATGAAGACGTTCTGGAGATGATGGACTTCTTCACCGAGAACGCGAAGCTCGGCGAGCAGGAGAAGATGGCCCTCACCTGCATCTACCAGTACTGAGACGGGCGCGATCTGTGGTAGGATGTAGAAACAATAGAGCCCGGTGCAAGAACACCGGGCTCTGAAAAAACTTGGCCAGGGGGTCTTGCCCTGGGGACTACGGCGAAGCTCACTCTTCTCCGTACTGTAGCACAGTGTCTGTGTCCCTGCAAGCCCTCCTGGCTGGAAACAGGAGGGCGCATGCCCCACGACAGAGACGTCACCCCAAAGCAGTTGAGCCAGTACTTCCGCGAAGATGTAGAGAACTTTCTTCTGCCCAAGGCGCAGGACGAGAACTTGAGAATCGAAGACAGGATGGGGTGGGCTTATGTGGCCGAACTGATCAGCAAAACGGCCGACCAGCTTGAGAAGGTGGAGCATCAGGACTAGAAAACACTGAGACCCCACGCGCTTGGGCGCTATCGAAAAGTGCGCGGCGGGGCTGGCTAGTTTGGATTTGGGTCAAACAAGAATAGCTTGATGAAGAGTAGTGCGATCGTTGCGGCTACGCCCATGCCGCCGAGGACGCCTCCGAGAACCCAGGATCTTGTAGCGAGATGCTTCAACTCAGTATCAAATTTCGTATCCAAGCGGACTAGACTGTTCTCAACCTCGCGTAATCGTTTCTCAATGCCGTTTCCCGAGTTGCCATTTGATGGCGTTGGAATCTCGATGATGTTGTCCGGCCGCGGATTGGATTTTTTGGGTTGTCGGCTCGTCATTAGGCCTCGCCGCGCGATGTCATCCATTCCCAAAGGTTGGTACTTGCGTAACCATAGTACGCGCCAACGGAAAGAACAACTACCGTTCCGATGTCTGCGCCATCCGTTTCTTCAAGTTTCTTGTAGACCTCCATGGCGGTGGATGGGTCGTTTCCCGCAACAAACCACTGTCCGTCCTCAAAGTCAAAGTACTGGTCCGGGAACTCTTTCTTGATGGCCTCTTTCAGCACGGCGTTACCCGGATCGCTCAGAATGGAATATATTTTCATGGTGAGTAAGAGGGACTTACAGTAGCACGAATGCTCCGTGCCATGTCGCTAGGACGATCGGGATGGTTCGCTGCGGGGAAGGCCGGCGGTCGCAGGAGCCGCAACAGACCGCGGGCTAGCTTCTCGGGCGTGGCGCCCGCTAGGTCTCGTTTCGGGTCAAGCATGGCTCGCATGGTACAACATAGAAAGGCGGTTCTGCAAGAGCCGCCAAGATGTTGGTGGACCCGACCAGACTCGAACGGGCATCCCCGAGGTGCGAAGCCGCGGTGCTGCCGGTGAAGACTCGACGCGTCATGCCCAAACGGCCGTAGGGTGATCACCCAATCCAACCGCCAGGGATCAGACAAGCGCTTCGACGTGACTCTCACCCTCAACGATCAAGGCGAGTGCCGCTACAGAATCGACGGCGACAGCGAATCCCTGCGCTGGCAGGTCGCCAGGAACGCCCTTGAGGCCCTGTTCTTCTGAGCCTTCACACGACCACTTGACACCTGTCAAGGGCAGTGCTACGCTAGATCATCCCACGAGGGGGCTGTGCGCGCTCTTGATGCTCTGGGGGCTTGGTGGGGAAGCTGATGCAAATCTCAGCGTCTCCTGTTGGTCTTGCTCAGGGGGCGTGAGAGAATGGAACGAACGGATTGGGAGGAAGCAAGCGAGGTACCTACGATGGCCGTCATGCTCTCGAAGACCTACGCCGCCTTAAAGGCGGCGGGTGCGCCAGATGCGATCGCCCGTGAAGCGGCCGAAGAGATCGCAGGGTTCGAGAATCGTCTGTCTGCTATCGAATCCGATGTGAAATTGCTCAAGTGGATGGTCGGCACGAACATCGTGCTGACGTTCGGTGTCTTGCTTCGGCTCTTCACGGCGTCCTAGTCAGCATCGTCGGGATTGTAGTCGCCGCCTTCCGTCTCTACTTGGGTGCTGACCGCCGGGAGAATCCCACATGTTGAACCAAAAGGCACTTGATTACATTTTCGACGTCAACACCAAAATCGACGCCAAACTCAGCCGACACTTCCGTGATATGGAGAGGGTCTACGCAGTCATCGCCCGCGCTGCAGCGAAGCGCCGCCAATGGGAGGAAGAGAAATCGGAGCAGGGACCGCATGTCTACTTGCCACGCTGTACGCCCTGGCGGACGACTTGGAACGGGATGGCGTCGATCGGCCCCGGCGACTCGATCACCGAGTCTACACAGCCAAGTAAGCAAAAGCCCCGCCCGCGCATCGGCTTCCGCATTGCCTGAAAGGTTGATGTCGCTATGGCAGCAGGAATTTTGATTCTCGTCGGATTCGCAATCATGGGATGGTCAGTGCTCGGTCTAATCAACCCGCGTCGTTTCGCGGAAGGATCGCGGGCCAGAGCCTTTGGAGTCCCGAAACGAGACAGGCCATGAGAAAACGACCGGACTATGGAGATGCCACGCCGGCAGACTTGGTACGCGCTCTTATGAACGTGCGCCGGAAGGCAGGCCGTTGTCGGCAATCAGGTCGCGGTAACTCAGCCGCTTCCCAACCAGGTTCACAACGAGCCGCCGCATCTGCTTCACGGTGTCAGCCTGACGAAGATTGTGCTTCCCTGCAAACTCCCTCACATAGCGGTCCAGATGCTTCGGACTGACTTTATGGAAGACTCCCTTATGAGCACGTTTCAGGGTGCTCCAGAAGCTCTCAATACCGTTGGTGTGAACCTGGCCGCGCACGTATTCTGAAACACTGTGCTTGACGGTTGCGTGGTTGGAGAGGGATTGATACGCCGAGGCATCATCGGTGTAAATCTTGGCTCCAGGCTCAACATTCTCCATGATGAAGCGGCTTATGGTTTCCCTCGTTGTGTCGGGTACAACCTCGGCCCGGACACTGTTACTGGCCCTGTCCTTGATGCCGACCACGGCGGTCTTGCCGACCGGCCCGCGCCCGCCCAGTTCCTTGCGCTTGGACTTGGACATATTGCGCCGTTTCCCGCCCACGTAGGTCTCGTCTACCTCGACCGGCCCGGCCAGTGGGGTTCCGTTGTCGGATTTGGACCACGCTTGCCGGATGCGGTGCAGCATGAACCAAGCGGCCGGTTGGCTGACGCCGATATCCCGATGGAGCTTCATACTGCTGATGCTCTTGAGGCTGGTAAGTTCCAGGTAGATGGCAATGGCCCATTTGCGGAGGGCGATCTTGGTATGGGCAAGAGCCGTGCCGGTTCTCACGGAGAAGTAGGACCGGCAATCCGGGCACCAGTAAGGCATCGGCTTCCGGTTGGCAGTTTCCTTGGTGTTCAGGCTCCCGCAATGACCACAGCAACGGTCCCCGCTCCACAGTTGATGTTCAAACCACTTGGCGGCAACCTCTTCCGCAGGGAACATTTCAAACAGTTGGATGAGGGTGACACCGTTCCTGAAGGCTTTTCCAGGAGCTTGTCGTGTTGTTTTTAGCATGTAAACAGGCGTTGGTGCATGAATCGGTGTAAGCGAGCACGCTAGCGGCGGGGGTGGGGTCCAGTCCATCATAGAGATCGGGGGTAACGTCATGGTCGCAGCGAAGTCGAGCCGAGTCAACCGCCAGTATAAGAAGAAGTACAGAATCCGGAACTGGAGGGAGTACGAGCGTGGCCTCAGGAGCCGCGGCGACGTCACGATCTGGCTGAGCGAGGATGCAATTGCCGCGTGGGTACCACCGAAGAACGGTCTTCGCGGAGGCCAGCGGCGGTACTCGAACCTCGCGGTCCGGACCGCGTTGACGCTGCGGGTCGTCTTCAGCCTGCCGCTCCGCCAGACCGAGGGGTTCCTGGACTCGCTGCTCCGCTTGATGGGCCTCAACCTCAAGACCCCGGACCACACCACACTCTCGCGCCGGAACCAAATCGTTGCGGTGCCGCCCCTGACCCGATCCTATGACGGCCCGATCGACTTGATCGTCGATTCCACAGGGCTGAAGATTCTGGGTTGCGGCGAATGGAACGCGCACAAGCACAAGGCATCAAAGAAACGCCGGGATTGGCGGAAGCTGCACATCGGGGTGGATGCCGAGGGGTTCATTGTGGCGGCCGAACTCACAGCGAGCAGCCGGGACGACGCCTCCACACTCCCTGCTCTTCTCGACACAATCGAGGTTCCCAGCCGGCGTTTCACCGCAGACGGAGCCTACGACCACAGGTCAGTCTACGATCAACTCAGCGCGGCCGGTACAGAGAACGTCGTGATTGTGATTCCCCCTCGTCGCTCCGCGGTGTCGGCGGGGCCAACGGACGGCCCATGGGCGCAGCGTGACACGGCTCTTGAGAGGATTCGCCAGGTCGGGCGACGAGAGTGGCAGAAGGAGTCGGGCTACCGACAGCAGGCGCGCGTTGAAAACAGCTTCTTCCGATACAAGTCCGTGCTCGGAGGCGGATTGAAGGCGAGGCACGGCAAGGCACAAAGGAGAGAAGTTGCGATCGGGTGTCACATCCTCAACCGGATGGCCGAGCTGGGTAGGCCGAAATCCTGCGCTGTGGTGTCCTGAACGAGAAGTTGGAAAAGCGCCCCCCACTCGCGCCGCAGCTGAATCATGCAACAGCGCCATGTAAACAGTATAGCGAAGGAAGAGGGATTTGTCAAGCGTTCCTTATGATTCCCTAATCTTTCTAGGGACATTCATTCATCCATCTTGTTCGAAATCTGTTCGATCTTTCAAATCTTGCTGCTGACTGAATCCAACCTTCGCTAGGAGCGGTTGCTTCAGCACAAATTCAATTCACCGCCAGCACGCCCGGGAGACCCGTCTCGCGACTGGCGAACCAGAACGGCCGGTGCTTGGGAGCTATCGCCAAGCGGGAATAGGCCACTAGCATTCTAATATCATACTGAGAAGACCCTAGTCAACCCCCTCCGTATCATCACGATACCAGAAACCTGAACCCTTGCTCCAGCCTGAGCGAGAAGCACTGGGGAAAGTATAACAAACCACACGGGATATGTACAGGCCCATGGTGGCCGATTTTGAGGGAAATTTCGCGCACCAGGAATCAACCGCCGCCCTGCTAGTTGCCCAGCGCTTCCGCGTATGGATTCTTGCCGCCATGTACGACCCTGTTACCCTCGCGGTCAAAGGCCAGAACCAGGCCCAGATAGCCTTGAGCCCAAACCGGCAGACCGAGCCCGCCACTGCTGAGGAATGCGTAGCCATGCGCGAGCTGAAAGTCGCATGTGGCTACGACAAATCCCTGAAAGTTCGGAGCGCCGTGAAGATTCCACGTCGCACCGCCCCCCGACAAGGTAAAGACCATCGTCTCGCCCGATTCCACGACGAACGACTGGTCATCGGGCGGCATGGGACCCGAGGCGTCAGTGGTTCCCACGTAGTGCATCCGGCAGCTTCCCCGCTGCGACCCGGTCCCCTTCCAGTCGGTTGAGGTGTTGGAGATGGCGATCGCGGTATCGAATCCGGTGCGGTTCGAGACAAAGGGAAAAAGCAGCGTGGTTGTGCAGCGGGAAATCGTAATCACCGTTGCGGGAGAATCCGCTCCGCCGCCGGCAAACCGGGGCACGGGCTCGTTCGAGGCCCCGGCCTCGTCATTGAGGGGCGCGAAGCGAACCTCGACGGTTGCGGAACCGGGAGCCGGCAGGTCGCCGCCCGCCGCTTTCCAGTCGAACCAGACTGAAACATCGATCCGCTCGCGCCGGAAGGGATCGGAATCGTTCACCTCATAGACGGCGAATCCCGCGCCGCCGCTGACCGGCACGCTGTAGATGCCGGAAGCGGAATCTCCGAGATTGACGGCGCCGCCGCTGCCGTCAGGCGAGGCATCGGCCACGATCCGCAGGCACAGCTCCTTGGTGGGATCGGCTTCGCAGCCCGTCTCATCCAAATCGTTGTTGATCAGTCTGGGGACCTCTACGCCAACACCGGCGGGGATCTCGGCAAATCGCAACAGGAAACGGGTCGCCTGGGTGGCTCCTCCGCCCGTCCCGGCATTGGTCTGGGGCACGACCTGGGCGCCGTCAAGCATTTGCACCGGATAGCCGTTTTCCACCGCGCTGCCCGCTTGCAGCACCGCCGGTTCGCCCAGCACGCGGAAGGCGGAGGCAAAGCCCTCCTGAAGCGTGAGGGTGGCGTGCTGGGGACCGTCGTCGCACTGTAAGCCCGAGGCGGCTTCGGTCACTTCGGCCCGCAAGCCGGTAAACGCATCGGCGACCGCGGCTTGCCGGCTGCCCACGATGGCGATCGACGCAAAGGGATCGATCGTCAAGCTTGCTCTCACACCGGCGCCGGGACTGCCCGTAGCATTGACCCGCACGTTAGTGAAGCGGAGAGTGGTGGTGATGGAGAAGCAACTCGCCGCGCCGGTGGCGGCCGAGCCCTCGCATTCGGGCAGGCTATCGGTGTTAAGCGGCGGCAGGGTCCCCAGATCGTTCGGGGCGCCCGGGATGGGTACGCGGACGCCATCCCAAACCAGGGCCCGAGATCCGAGCAGCACGCCTTTCCGCGGACAAGGGTAGCGCGGATCGGGAAAACCTCCGTCCGGCAGGCAGTCTCCCGAACCCGCGGCGCCGGGAAGCACGGAAGCTGCTTGCGGTGAAAAATGATTATTACGGTTGACGACCAGGACGGCATCGGTGAAACCCGCTTTGCCGACATCGATTCTGTTGGCGACCGGGACGCTGAGTTGCAGCCGGAAGTTCGCGGGCAAGTACTGCTGGAAATGATTCAAGCCGGGATTGGCGGCGTTGAAGCGGCCGTCATTCTCGCAGTCCAGACGGATGTCGCCGGTACGCTCGGCCAAGCCCCCGGCCCGGATCGAGGTGGGAACCGCGCTCATGGAGCAAGTGACATCACCCAGCGGCTGCACGATAAATTGGGCGTCGAGGATGGCCGGGGCGCAGAACAACAACAGCCCGAGGGCCTTGGCCGCGGCAGTTTTTTGTGGCGCCGGCATCGGTCACCTTTCACAAAAAAACGGGCCGGACCTCTTCTGCCAAGCGCAGCCAGCCGGCTCGCCGAAACCTCTTCCCTTCCAGGAAAGAAGACCCCGCCAAGCGCAGACCGCAGGCTGCGGCCGAGCCCGCAATCCACCTCGCCTTCCCAAGAGCGAATAGCGGACGATCAAGCCCTGCCTGTTTGTGTTTTCAAGCGGATACAGAACGCGAGGGACTGAAAATCCGCTTCTCCTTAGGTACGAACCCGTTAACTTAAGCTAATACCACACCACCCGAGACCAGTCAATCGGGAATAGACACGATGGATCATCAGGCGGCGCTGGAACCGCTACGCTGGAAATGTGCTTTGGGAAGGCAATGCGTTGGGGACGAAGACGATGACGAAGGCCATGACGTTGAGCCAGCATCGCCGATGGCACTGCCGCCGGTTCGGCGGAAACGTTGGCGGCCCGCGCGCCGTCAAGATCTATATGGCAAACTGGCGGACCCACGCGAGAGCAACCGGCTCTCTGTTGGCGGTCCTGTGCGCGGCAGTGTATTTCTGGCTGCCCTCGCCCACCGCCGCCCAGCAGGACCCGGTCATCTCCGTCGATGTGGAAGTGGTCAACATCCTCGCCACGGTCCGGGACAAGAAAGGCAAACTGATCACTCATCTGAAGAAGGAAGATTTCCGGCTCGAGGACGAGGGCAAACTGCAAGAGATCAAATACTTTTCGCGTCAGACCGACCTGCCCCTCACCGTTGGGCTGCTGGTGGATACCAGCCTCAGCCAGGAGCGGCTGATTTACGACGAACGCCGTGCCGGGGCGCAGTTTTTTTCGCAAGTTCTGCGGCACAAGAAGGATCTGGCGTTCCTGATCGGTTTTGATGTTGACGTCGAACTGCTCCAGGACTTGACCGCATCGCGGACCTTGCTGCGCAGCGGACTGGAAAAACTGGAGATCCAGGGCGCGGGACGCGGCATCCATCCCGGACCGGTGCCAACGTCGGGACGGCCGACCTGGACGGCGCTGTTCGACGCGGTCTACCTGGCATCGAGTGAAATGATGCGGAATCAGGTTGGGCGCAAGGCGCTGATCCTCATCTCTGACGGGGTCGATGTCGGCAGCAAGGTCAAGCAGGAGGAAGCGATCGAAGCGGCTCAGCGCGCCGATATCGTTCTCTACGGGATCCGGTACTACGACCGCCGGGCTTACTACGGGCGTGAGGGATTCAGCGTTGGCGGCGGCGGATCGCTGAAGCGGCTTGCGAAGGAAACCGGCGGCAGTGTGTTCGAAGTATCCAGAAAGCGGCCGCTCGAAAAGGTATTCGACGCGATTCAGGAAGAGTTGCGAAGTCAGTACAGTTTGGGCTACAGCCCCAGCGACAGCAGCGGCAAGCCAGGGCCGAGGAAGATCAAGCTGCGCACCAAACAGAGGTCTCTCAAGGTACAAAGCCGCAAGGAATATTACCCACATTCGCCCTGAACGCGGGGGCTTGATCTTGCCGCGGGCGGCTAACGAAACGGGCGTTTGCTCGTCGATGGATAAAGACCCCGTCGTGCCCGCCGCAACAGGACCCGCGCGGCGGACGATGAGGGTAAAAACCCCATGCTACTATCACGTGCTACAATCCCGGCCCGTGTTGCGGTCCCGGCCCGTGCTACAATCCCGGAAAGTTCCCGTTTTTCTCCCCTGGAGTCCTGATTTCCCTATGATGATTCGCCGCGCTATACCCCTGTTTACTCTCGTACTCTGGTGCACCATGCCCGCTTGGCCGCAGCCGGCGTCCAAGACCGCGGCGAACCCTCTCGACGAGGTGCTGGCCACCATCAACGGGGTCGAGTATACGGCTCGCAGCGTCCGGCGGCTGCGCTCCTACGTACCGCCCGCCCTGGCGGCTTCCCTGGCGGAGAAGACCAACCGGGAATTTCTTCTCTATCTGCATCAGCTGATCAGTCTCGCCGAGACGGCCAAGAAAGAACACCTGCTCGAACGGGAACCTTATAAGTCTCAGTGGGAATTCACGAAACTCAACTTCCTGACCAACGCCTATGCCAATGAGCTGGGCCGCACGCTGAGGGTATCGGACGAAGAGGTCCGAAAATACTACGAAGAACAGCTCGCCAAGGGCGCCTACGGCTCGGTGCGGGTTTCGGCGATTTACGTGAACTATTCTCCCAGCGCCGGGGGCGCCGCCGCGCCCGACGGTAAGACAACGTTATCGGAGGGTCAGGCCCGCGGCAAGGCCGAGGAGTTGCTGGCAAAGCTAAGAGCCGGAGCGGATTTCGCGGCACTGGCGCGAGAACATTCCGACGACAAGAGTTCCGCGGAAAAAGGCGGCGATCTCGGCGTTTTCAGTAAGGAATCACGGATACCCGCCGCGGTCAAGAAGGCTGTTCTGGGTCTAAAGACAGGGGAACTCTCCGAACTGGTGCAGGCGGGCGGCACGTTCTACATCTTCAAGGCCACCGATTCCACCGCCACGCCGTTTGACGAAGTCAAGGGGAAGATCGAGACCCGGCTGAGAAGCCTCATGCTCTTCCGCAAGACACAGGAGGCTCAGGCCGCGGTTCCGATCGAGTTCACCGACCACCCGATGCTCGAGGAGCGGCCCGTTCCACCGAAAACGGCCAAGTAGTCCTTCCCAGCCGCACTCTCTGCCGACCGCTGCTTTTTTTCCGACGCGCTTTTTTCCCGACGCACAGGGGAACGCGAGACCGCTGCCTGCCACTACCGCGGACCAGCGGAAGCGGTCGCGGCGGCGGACTGGACGACGCCAAGCTGCTCCCACTCGTAGACCTGCCGCTTGAGCTTGCCGGTGAGTTGGGAGTCGGGTTCGACGGCCATGTAACCGCGAAACGCCGCGGCAGCCTGTTCAAACTGGCCGCGTTTGACGAAGATCATCCCCAGCAGATGGTGCGAACCCGGAATCTTATCGGCATCGTCTCTCAACCGCAAATCGGCAATGGCTTTTTCCGCCTCCTCCAGCCGGCCCGCGTTGAAATTGGCGATTGCATTGTAGAAATAGGCCTCGCTGACGTGCGGGTTGAGCCGCAGCAACTGGCCGGTCATCCGGCTCACCTCATCCCAGCGCTGCTCTTGCAAACTCATCTTGATCAGCGGCAAGTAGGGCGACAGATACTTCTCATCTGCTTCCACGGCCTTTTCAAAAGCTTCGCGCGCCGCCGGAGCGTTCTGCATCTGGAGCTGAACGAGACCCATCATGTTCCATGCCGCCGCGTATTCGGGATGCTCGGCCACGGACTTCTCAAGCTCCTTGAGAGCTTTCTCGTGCTTGGGCTTCTTCTTCCGCATCTCCTTGATGGCCTTCTGAAAGGCCTTCTTAGCCTTCTTTGGAGCCGTCAGACTCGTCATGCTGATGGAAGCGCCCGCGACGCCATCGAGACGGCGCATGACGATCGTCCCGATGTCGGGATTGTCGAAGATACTCCGCGCTCCCAGCTGCACCCCTTCGGAGCGGTAGCCGGCCAGTTCGGCGACCAGTTCGCAGCCGAAAAGATTCACCCGTCCCAGTCCGGTGGACCGCGAAGCCAAGTCGTTTCCAAACGGACTGCTCGTCCCAAAACCGCCACCCGGGTTGCCGAACGTGCCCGATCCGCTAACGCTCGCGTCGGCGAAGGCCATGTTGTGCGAACTGGTCAGGTCGATCGTGAAGTTCCCCTTCGAGTTGGTATAGCCCCGCGGCACGCGCTGGCCGTCGCAAACGGTGTAGACCGTGACTGGTTCGCCAGGAGGAACGCCGTCGTCGAGCAAGACCTTGCCGCTTAGGAGGAGCGGCCGCTGAAAATCGGTTCGCGGATCGGGCTGCTGGGAACGACCGCCGAACGGATCGGTGGACCGTCCTGGCTGCGTGTTCCCCGGGCTGGTGGGACCGGTCGTCGGTGCCGTATTCGTCGTTGCGCCGCCTGTCGTTCCGCTGTCCGGGCGTTGCTGAGCCCAGACCACCGGCGCCAGAACCAGCGACAACGCAACTGCGAAGGAAGATATTCTGCTCATAGTGCCCCCTGAGGATTCGCCGGAAAACCGTCAGGGCCGCCGCCCGGCGAACGCTGTCTGAAGGCTACCACATGAGAGGAAACCGGCCAAGCGATTTCTCGTTCCCTTCCCGCTCGTTTCTCCGCGCCTTCGGACCAGGAGCGACGATCCCGGAGGAAGCAGAATCGTGTCCCAGAGCCGAGAAGTGCTCGATGGCCCAAAATACAAGCGTTTCAGGCTCGGGACGCCAGCCATACGGCATACCATCGGCATGCGCCCGGGCTGGACGGCCACTGTACGAAGTCTTACATTGGTCCCGGTACCAGGGTTGGATGCGATGCCCTTCATTTTGGGCAGCAGGGCGCGTTGGGAGCGCCGGATTTAGGTGTAGTTCTTCTGAAGCCACTGCGTCACGGTGGCAAAGGCCTCATCGGGAGAGTCGGCCCTGCAAAACAAACGGCGATCCTCGACCGAGATCGTACCCAGTTCGACCATGGCGTCCAAGTTCAGCACCTTGTCCCAGTAGTCGGTTCCGTAGACTACAACCAGCATTTTCTTGCGAAACTTCTTCGTCTGAGCCAGAGTGAGGATCTCCATCATTTCATCGAAGGTGCCATAGCCTCCCGGATAGACGAGAAGCGCTTTCGCGAGATAGGCGAACCAGAGCTTGCGCATGAAAAAGTAGTGGAACTGAAAACACAGTTCCGGAGTGATGTAGGGATTGGGCTGCTGCTCGTCGGGCAAGCTGATATTCAGTCCGATCGAGCGTCCCCCGGCCTCATAGGCGCCGCGATTGGCGGCCTCCATGATGCCGGGTCCGCCCCCCGAGCAAATGACGTAGCGGTCGCCGTCGCTGGAAACCTCCCGGGCCCAGGTGGTGAGCCGCGATGAGAGTTCCCGCGCCTCCTCGTAGTAGCGGCTGCCGAGAAGACACTTTTTCGCCTCGCGGATCTGCCCGGGCGTGCGAGCCTCGGCGACGCGGCGCGCGGCTGTTTCGGCATCGCAGAATCGGGCCGATCCGAAAAACACAATCGTGTCCCGAACCTTGTGGTACTCGATGCGGCTCCTGGGCTCGACATATTCGGAAAGGATGCGCAGTGTGCGGGCGCTGGCGCTGTGGAGGAAACCGGTGTTCTCAAAACTCTTCACCGGCATCGGCACAGGAGGAGGTTTCGTGTTTGGATCGTTGGGCATGGGCGGTATTCACCTGAGGTCAGGGATGATCTCCATCATGGGGTTGCCCGTGGATCGATCGCAACCGTCGCGACGGCGCTCGAAAGTAATCCAGGGCGAGGTCCGCCGGACATCACAAATCGAGCGTCGCCGTGTGCGCTTCAATCTGCTCTTTGGTGATCCGGCAGTCGGCGGCGCCGGGACCGAGATCGGTCCGCTTGTCGAAGGCCTCGAAGAGGCTGAGTTTCACGATCGCGTATCGCTCGGTGAGCGTGAGTTCGCGCTCGTTTTCAAGCTGCCATGCCTCGAGAACCCGCGTTGCAAGGAACAGAGTCATCGAGAAACGGGAGACGCGGCCGGAAGTTACATTGAAGACGTGCTCGTGTCCTCCGCCGCCGTCCCGCTGGCTCTCCCGGTAGCCTTCGTAATAGTACTGATACACATATCCGGTGTCGGCGGAATAGGTCTTCTCACGCCGCAATGGGGGCGCGCCCCGCAGCGCGGCGTCGGGGGGCTTGTTTCCGCGAAAGCGATTGAACCAAGAAGCCATCGTTGGCGAACCGTGAGCGACCTAGCGGCTGTAACGCTGCTCGCGGAACGGGTCGTACATGTGGCACCCCGCCCCCTCCCAGTAACTGCGCGGGCGGAGCATCACTACACTCGTCGCGAAACACTTGGCGTTACGAAAAGGGAACAGGAGGTACAACAAGTACACTTCGAGTCTAACAGCCCGCGGGAGCGCGAAACTGGTGAGGGTCGCCAAGCCGGACGATCCCGGAATGGAAGGGATGCCATCCTATTACGAGGCGGCAAGATGCAAGAAGATCCCGGAAACCTCTTTCAGCAGGGCATCGACCTGTTCAATCGCGGTGAGTTTTTCGACTGCCATGAAGTACTCGAGGAACTCTGGACTCCGGCCACCGAACCGGACCGCCGGTTCCTTCAAAGCCTGATTCATTTCGCAGTGGGGTTTTATCATCACCAGCACGACAACAAGGCCGGCGCAACCCGGCAACTGGACAAGGGACTCAGCAAGATCCAGCCCTATCTCCCGCTCTGGGACGGCGTTGACACCGCGGCGATCGAGAACGAAGTCCGGCGCTGTCTTGCGGTGATCGAAAGCGGCGGCAAGATAGAGTTATTTCCTCAAATCTCGCAATGCAAGCCCCACCCTGGGCCGAAGACCGGCTGGCCTAAAGCCGCCCGGGCCGACTGACGTATACTAGAAAATTGCTGGCGGCAACCGGGTTGCCGGCTGTGTTCCCCGCGCCGCGCAGTACGCCTCACACGGGGCCTTCACACGGGGCCCTGGCACGGGACCTTGCGCACTTCGATGACTTCTTACCCCCGGATCGCCACTTTTAAGAGGGTCGAGGATTTCCGCCTCCACTGCGACGCGCTCGGTCTTTCGATCGAGTGCGAGGGCCGCATCGAAGCAGCGCCTGAGTCACCGCTCGCCCAGCCGCTCGATATCGATGGCTTCCGCGCCGGGAACCGCTTTGCGATCCATCCCATGGAGGGCTGGGACGCCGAAAAGGACGGACGCCCGAGCGAATTGGTGCGGCGCCGCTGGCGCAATTTCGGACGCAGCGGGGCGAAGTGGATCTGGGGCGGCGAGGCCATGGCCGTCTTGCCCGATGCCAGGGCGAACCCGAATCAGCTCGTGATTTCCGAGCACACCCAGGACGATCTCTCCCGCCTGCTCGATGAACTCGTCTCCGCCCATCGCGACGCGTGCGGAGAGACCAGCGATTTGCTGATCGGTTTCCAGCTCACTCACTCGGGACGATTCTGCAAGCCGTTCCAGAAAGACCGCCTGGAGCCGAAGATTCTCTATCACCATCCGCTGCTCGACAGTAAGTTCGGCATCCCCGACGACTACCCGGTTCTCAGCGACGACGAGATCCGGCGTATCATCGACCGCTTCATCGGGGCGGGCCGGATCGCCGAAGCATGCGGCGCGGCCTTTGTCGACGTCAAACATTGCCACGGTTATCTCGGCCACGAATTCCTCAGCGCCCGCTCGCGTCCGGGCGATTTTGGGGGATCGTTTGAAAACCGCACGCGATTTCTGCGAGAAATCGTGGCGGGCATTCGAGCCGTAACCACGAACTTGAAGATCGGTGTCCGGCTCAGCGCGTTCGACCTGGTGCCGTTTCGCGCGGACCCGGACCAAAGCCGAGGCGCCAAGCTCGGCCCCGGCGTGCCGGACGACTTCGCCGCCTGTCTGCCCTACAAATACGGCTTCGGGGTGCAGGAGAGCGATCCCACGCGCTTGGACCTTTCCGAACCGGAGCGGTTCGTGGGCCTGCTGCGAGATCTCGGGATTCGCATGCTGAACCTGAGTTGCGGCAGTCCCTACTACAATCCGCACATTCAGCGGCCGGCGATGTTCCCGCCCTCGGACGGCTACCAGCCGCCCGAGGACCCGCTCGCCGGCTGCGCCCGCCAAATCGAAGTGACCGCCAAGATCAAACGGCGCTTTCCCGACATGGTCATCGTCGGAACCGCCTACTCCTACCTGCAGGAGTATCTGCCGCACGTCGCGCAATGGGCGGTGCGCTCGGGCCGCGTGGACTCGGTAGGGCTGGGACGCATGGTGTTGTCCTATCCCACTCTGCCGGCCGACGTTCTCCAGCACGGCCGCCTCGAGACCAAACGCCTCTGCCGAACATTCAGCGACTGCACGACCGGACCGAGGAACGGACTCATCTCGGGCTGTTTCCCTCTCGATCCTTTTTACCGCAAGAGACCCGAGGCCGAGCAAGTCAAGAAGTGCAAGGCCGAATTCCGCTAATCCACCGGCGGGAACGCAGCAGCCCGTGGCAGGACCGGAATTCGCGGAGACTTCCACGAGGAAACCACCCGGCGATTGCCAGGAATCCTCCTTCGTGTTGATATCGCTCCACTTGCGATGCCGACCGGGGGGCGTTTACAATGTCCAGAGAACATGGTCGGGGCGGCGGCGCCGCCCAACAGGAGGAGTCAGGAAATGCTGAAACAATCGTCCACGAGGGGTTATGGGTATCTCCTCATTGCGCTACTTGCGGTCATTGTCGTCGGCCTCGCCGGGTGCGGGGAGACGGCCGCGCCGCCGGAACAAGCCGAGAAACCCGCATCAGAATGGCCCGAGCTCAGCGGCTACGCGAAGATGGAAATCCCGGCCGACAACGAAATGACGAAGGCGAAAGTCGCCCTCGGCAAGCAGCTCTACTACGACAAGCGCCTCAGCGGCGACGGCAACCGCTCGTGTTATGGCTGCCATTTGAAAGAAAACGGACTGACCGACGGCAAGCCGCTGGCGATCGGCGCTTTTGATAAGACGCTCACTCGCTCCAGCCCGACGCTGTGGAACATCGGCTATCATTCCGAGTTCTATTGGGACGGACGTTCCGGAGCACTCGAGAAGCAGGTCCAGGGCGCCTGGGGTGGGGGCAACATGGGAGCCTCCGGCAAGAATGGCGCTCCTAGCATGGATGACATCTGCGCCAAGCTGAACGAAATTCCGGGCTATAAGGAGCAGTTCCAAAGCGTGTTCAGCGCGGAGGCCAGTCCGGGCACCGTCGCGAAAGCCGTCGCCTCGTTCATGCGCACGATCGTGGCCGCCGATTCGGCCTGGATTCGCTTCCGCGGTGGCGATGATTCGGCCATCAGCGAACAAGCCAAGAAAGGCTGGGAGGTTTTTAGCGAAAAAGCCAAGTGCACTAACTGCCACGACGGCCTGCTGCTGACCGACCTGCAATATCACAATGTCGGTATCGGGATGGACAAGGAAAACCCCGACATCGGCCGCGCGAAAGTCTCGCAGGACGAAAAAGACACCGGTGCGTTCAAGACTCCAACCTTGCTCGACATCAGCAAGTCGGCGCCCTATTTCCACGACGGCAGCGTGGCGACCCTCGAAGAAAGCGTCGATTTGATGGTCAGCGGAGGCCAACAGGCCAAGGGCAACAAATGGCTTGACGAGAAAAATCTCGCCGACGCCAAGGAAGCCAACCTGTCGGATGAAGACAAGGCCGACTTGATTGCCTTCTTGAAATCGCTCGACGTTGACTATACCGTCGAGGAACCGGTGCTGCCGTAAAGAGGAACTCTCCTTCCCTTGGGGCGCGGCGAACCGCCGATTCGCCGCGCCCCTTTCGTTTTTTTGGATTCGCCCGCCCGACAGGTCCGGCGCCTGCTAACGGCTCGATTCCATCACCGTCACTTCGGTGACGGTGATCTTGCCGCCAAAACAGATGTGCACATCCGCGCCAACGGCGCGCGGGCGCGAGTGATAGGCGGCGTTATAGCGCATCCGCCCCTCGTCGTCGCAATAGCTTAGCGGCAGTGGCGACGGATCCAGCCGGCAATAGCCGACACTCGGTGGATCGTCCGCGGTGTCGGGTCTCGGCAGATTCACGTTCCAGAAGGTGTGCTCGCGCCAGCGGCGTCCCAGCAGGTCCAGCAACACGGGCCGAGCCCAGCGCACGGCCCGGTTCCAGTCATCCTCGTCCAGCACCCGGTCGCGGTAGTGGGAGACGGCAATTCCGGGAACGCCCCGCAGCACGGCTTCGCGCACCGCCGCCACGGTGCCGGAATGATATACGTCCACACCGAGATTTCCACCATCGTTGATTCCGGCCAGCACCCATCCGATCTCACCGCCAAAGCGGTGCAGAGCCACGCGCACGCAATCGGCCGGCGTGCCCTCGACGGCGAAGCAATTCTTTTCGATCTGCCGCACGCCAAAGCTCTCGCCGGTGGTCACGCGGTGGCTGGCGCCGGACGCGGCGTCCTTGGGCGCAATGACGACGAGTTCGCCGGCCGGCTCAACGGATTCCCGCAAGGCCCGCAGTCCTGGCGCGGCGATGCCGTCATCATTTGTAAGCAGGATTTTCATGAAACGCACCCCCAGCGAGCCCCCGAGTTTTCTATTTTGGCAGGAGCCGGGGCTGAGGTGCGGAATCAGGCGCAACGTAGTCGCCGCGGACGCCGGCATGTCACGCCGTTTGGCGGAACTCTGACCGCGAGATCTCGGGCCGATAAGAGTAGCGAGGCACGCCGCACTCCCGCACCGGCGTCTCCTCAACTCTTGCCCGCACCATGAACGCGAATTCGCCAGAACTGGAGACGAGCAGCCGTTTCCCTTCGACACGCGGCCGGCACCGATTGCGGCCCAAGGCGTGGATGGGGTTAGCGGCGGCCGGCGCGCTACTCACGCTCGGGGCCTCAACAAGTCCAGACGTCGTCACCACGGCGATGATCCTTGGGTCGCTGGGCTTCATCGTGGTTGCCTATTTTCAGCTCACCGGCGCGATTCACTCCCGCTGGCGCCCCGGCGGCAACTACGGAGCCGCCCCTTTTGAAACCCTGCTTGAGAACGTCTCCGACGCGGTCGTCGTCGAGGACCTCGAAGGCCGGATCGTATTCGCGAATCCGGCCTTCCATCGCATGTTCGGCGCGCCCTCGTCCGGGGAAGACGCACCTCGCCTCGAAGACTTCGTGCACCCGCAAGACCGCGACAGAAGACGGGAGCATCTCGGGCGATGCGCGGAGAACCACTGGCACAGCGCCCGCATCGAGTTCCGCGGACTGCGAAACGGCGAGGACCCGCTGGAGCTGGAAAGCGCTGTCACGGCGCTGCATTCGGGAGGCGCCGTGACCGCAACACAATCGGTGATTCGCGACCTGACGCGCCAGCGGCTGCTCGAAAAATCTCAGCGCGCGGTGATACAGCGAATGGAGTTCTTTATCAGTGAGATGCCGCTGGGATGTATCATCTGGGACTTGAATTTCTCGGTCCAAGAGTGGAACGAGGCGGCGGAGCGAATCTTCGGCTGGCCAGCGTCCGAGGCCCTGCATCGCCACTACACGGAATTTCTGGCGGCCGAAGGCGATCGCGCTTCGATGGAGAAACTCTGGAACGAGTTGTCTCACGGCACGGCCGTCAGCCGCATGCGGTGCGCCAATCAGACCAAGAGCGGCGAACTAGTCGAGTGCGAATGGTTCCACACATCGCTTGTGGACGAGACGGGCCGCGTGGTCGCGGTGGCATCCATGGCCCGCGACTTGACCGAGTGCAGGACGCTGCAGCAGCAACTACTGCAGTCCCAGAAGATGGAAGCCGTCGGACGCCTGGTCGGAGGCATCTCCCACGACTTCAACAACCTGCTCACCGCCATATTGGGACACACCAGCCTGGCGCTCATGAAGCTCGACCCCTCTCACGATGTTCGCCGGAATCTCGACAATGTCCAAAGCGCGGCCGAGCGGGGCGCGGAGCTTGTTCACCAGCTCATGCGGCTGGGCCGCGACCAGCCCGCGCAGCTCGAACCCGTCAGTCTCAACCGCTGCGCCGAAGAAGTAGTCCGGCTGGTGCGCCCCAGCATTGACCCGCGGATCCAACTCGATACGCGCATTGAACCCGGCCTGTGGCGCGTGGAAGCCGACACAGGCCGCATGGAGCACGCAGTGATGAATCTAGTCTTCAACGCCCGCGACGCCATCGGCGGTTCCGGACACATCATCATTCGAACAGCGAACCGCACCCATCGCCCAGATGTATCCACCGGTTCTCATATTCCTCCGGGCGGTTCGCGCATCCCCCCGGGCGAGTACGTTGCATTGACGGTCAGCGACGACGGCCACGGCATGGACGCAGCCACGATCGAGCGGGTATTCGATCCCTTCTTCACCACGAAACCCTCCGGCCGCGGAACCGGACTGGGCCTTGCCATGGCATTCGCGGTAGTCCAGCAGCACGAAGGACATTTTGAGGTCTCCAGCACGCCCGGCAAGGGCTCGGCTTTTCGTATCTTGCTCCCCCGCACAAAGCGGCGGCCCAAACCGCGAGCCATAGCCGCCGAGACCATCACGGTTCGCCAAGGCGGCGAGACCGTTTTGTTCGTGGATGATGAAACTTCTCTGCGCACCCTGGGACGGGCGGTGCTCGAGGCGGCCGGCCACAAAGTGATCGAAGCGGCGGACGGCCAGGAGGCAGTCGAAGTTTTTGAGCGCCAGCCATCCGAGATCGGACTAGTGATCATGGACCTGACCATGCCGCGCAAGTCGGGCTGGGAGGCGTTCGAGGAAATTCGCGAGCGCCGCCCAGACATCGCGGTCATCCTGTCGACCGGCTATTCGCTCGAAGGCGGGCAGCAGACGGCCCTGCGGCGCGGCGCCCAGGCGTTCTTGGCCAAGCCGTACCGGGCGCAGGATCTGCTGCAGGTGGTCGCCGGGGTGCTCGATGGGCCCAGGGCGCCGGAAGACGCGCCCGCATCCGCCGGCTAATTCGCGGCCTTCGGCAAGACCCGCAGCCGCACAGCCGAGGGCGCGCGCTTCGAGCGGTAGACCCGCTGGGTCGCCTTCTGGAAATCGTCTTTCTTGGCGTTGTAGATGTCGACGAACTTCTGCGGATTGCGATCCACCAGCGGAAACCACGAACTTTGCACCTGCACCATGATGCGATGTCCGCGCCGGAAGGTATGGTAGGCATCCGGCATCACGTACTCGACTTTGGTGACCCTGCCCGGAACAAAGGGCTTCGGCTCCTCGAAGCTGTCACGAAACTTCCCGCGCATCGCCTCACCCCGCACAAGCTGCTGATATCCTCCCATCTTCACTCCGGCCGGGTTGGGTTTCGGATCGGGGAAGTCGGCCGAATAGACATCGATCAGCTTGACCACCCAGTCCGAATCGGTGCCGGTGGTCGATACGAACAAGCTTGGCGTGACCAAACCGGCGATGGTGATGTCTTCCTCGAGAACATCGGTCTGATAAACAAGCACGTCCGTTCTCGTGCCGGCGAAGCGCTGATCGTCGAGCATGTGCTCGCGCGTCATGCCGATCGAAATATTTGGAATAAAGGGCACCGGCTTGGCCGGGTCGCTGATGTACTCGTCGAAGGCATCGGCGTCATCGGTCTCCGGCGGCTCGAAGCTTAGCTTTCCGCCTTCGCGGAAATAGAGCGTCTTGCCGGTTACGTTCTTCGGAGGCCAGGTATCATAACGCCGCCATTGATTCGTCCCCAGCTCGAAGACATAGGCTTCCGGCAGATCCGCCTCGCCCTTGGCCTCCCCCTTGAGATAGTGCTTAAAGAAAGGCAGCTCGATCTTCTCGCGATAGAACAGCGACGTTTTGGCGTTGAAAGGAACGTGGCCCATCTTGTCCCCGTCATGGCTGGCCCATTGGCCGTGATACCAGGGACCCATCACCAGAATATTGAACGCCGCGGGGCTGTTCTTCTCGATCGACTCGTAGACTTTGAGCGGCCCAAACAAGTCTTCGGCGTCGAACCAGCCGCCGACGGTCATCACGGCGTGGCGGATATTTTTCAGGTGCGGACGCAGATCGCGGTCCTTCCAGTACTGGTCGTAGGAGCCGTGCTTGGACATCTCGTTCCAGAACGGCACTTCGTTCTTGAAGTACTTCTCATTCAGATTCGTCAGCGGCCCGACGTTCATGTAGAACTCGTATCCATCGGGCGTCTTGAAATCAAAGCGCGCCGGGGGCGTCCGCGTCGGCTCGTCAACCGGCTTGCCGAAGCGCCAGAAGAAGCGGAACGCGTGGGCCAGATAGAACGCTCCGTTGTGGTGGAAGTCGTCGCCGATAAACCAGTCGGTCACCGGGGCCTGGGGCGAGGAAGCCTTCAAGGCCGGGTGCGCGTCGATCGCTCCCATCGCCGTATAGAACCCCGGATAAGATATGCCCCACTGCCCGGCGCGGCCGTTGTTGTTGGGAATGTTTTTGACAAGCCAGTCGATCGTGTCGTAGGTGTCGCTGCTCTCGTCGATATCGGCGGGCCCGGACTTCACCGTTTTATGAGGGCGCACATTGACAAACTCGCCTTCCGACGCCATCCTGCCCCTGACATCCTGGTAGGCGAAGATAAACAGATCTTTCGCGAACAGGCGGGACGGCCCGATCCGCGTCTTGTAAGAATTCACATCATACGGACGCACGCTATAGGGCGTGCGAAATAGCATGAGCGGATAGGGCTTGGAGTCATCCTTCGGCGCGTAGACCGACGTAAAAAGCCGCACGCCGTCGCGCATCGGAATCATGTATTCGTACTTCGTATAGTTGGCCTTGATCCACGTGGCGTGTTCCGCGGGCGTCTCTTCTTTCGCGGCCGCCGAAGAACCCGGCGCGCAAAGCGCCAGCACCAGCGAAACAGCAAAGTATTTCCATCGATTCATAAATCATCCTCGCATCCAATGCTCGCCGTCCCCGCCAAACCGAGCCGCGCGCGCCAGCAAGCGGTCCAGCCACCAGAGCCCGTCTCCGCCGCAGTGCCTGCTAAGGCAGCGCGTAAACCACCAGTCCCGGCCCATCGCCCTCTCTCGCGCTACGGCTGGGGCTAACCGAGATGGTGACATACTGCTTACCGCCGGCCTCATACGCGCCCGGCGTGGAAAAACCACCGCCCTTCAGCGCCGTCTCCCACAAGACCTTGCCCGTCGCGGCGTCAAAGGCTCGGAACGTATTATCGAGCGTGCCGCTGGCGAACAGCACGCCGCCCTTGGTGGCGATATTGCCTCCGCGATTATAAGTTCCCGTCGGCGGGATACCGCGCTTGGTCAGTTCCTTGTACTCGCCGAGCGGCGCCGTCCAGACAATCTCGCATTTGTTCAGGTCCATGGCGACGATCTGCCCCCAGGGCGGCTTGATCGCCGGGTAGCCCTCTTCATCGCGCAGGCGAATGTAGCCGGTGTGCTCGAACGGATAGCCGGAATCGGGCTTGGCGCCGACGAGATGGATGCTCCAGGGAATCTCGTTCGAGTTGATGAACAGCCACCCGCGGTCGGCGTCCCAGCTCGCGCCGCCCCACAGCCCGCCGCCGTGATAGCCCGGCACGGCGATGGTCTCGCGCTCGCCGGGGGGAACGAACATCTTTCCAAAACGGGCGTTCTTGAAGCGCTCCTTCAGATAGGCGTTCGCCTCGGGCGAGATGTCGCTCAGGTCATCGGGGAACATCTCTTGGCGGCAAAACGCCGGCGGCTTCGTCGGATAAGGCTGGGTCGGAAAGGCTTTCTCACCCGGCACGTCCGAAGCCGGCACGGGCCGCTCTTCGATGGGATAGAGCGGCTCGCCGGTTTCGCGATCGAGCATGTAGACCCACCCGGTCTTGGAAACCTGCGCGACGATATCGCGCGGCTGGCCTTCGTGCATCACCGTCACAAGCTGCGGCGCGCCGGGAACATCGTAATCCCACAGGTCATGATGCACGGTCTGGAAATGCCAGACGCGCTCCCCGGTCTCGGCGTTGAGGCACAGGATGCAGTTTCCAAACAGATTCATCCCCACCCGGTCGCCGCCCCACAAATCAAAAGTCGGCGAGCCGGTCGGAATGTAGACCAGGCCGCGCTCATGGTCGACGCTCATGCCGCCCCAGCAATTCGCGCCGCCGGAGGTCTTCCACGAATCGGGCGACCAGGTGTCATAGAGCATTTTCCAATCCAAGAATGATCCTGAAACGGGTCTGGGTGGGTAAGGGTGCAGGGGTGGGTAGCGATCTCCTTTCTAGGGGGCAGGGGCGAGGGGGCTGTGAGGGCGCAGGGGGACGCTCATCTGGAGCGTGCTCCAGGTCCGCGGCCACGTTTCTGTCCATGGGTTTGCTCTCACCCCGTGCCGCCGTTTCCCTCCGCGCGCAGCCGGGCCGCAGGGAGCCCGGAGGGCGAGCGAAGGTCCCGGCTGCGCGGTGCCCTCCTACCACCGCGAGCGGCTCGCGGCCAGCAGTTCTCTCTTGCGCCGCTGCATCCGCAGCGCACACTCGGTGTCGCTCATCCGGCCGGCTTGCTGCTCCAGAAAAGCAGCCGTGACGCCGGGCTTCAAGTAGCTTTCCCATTGATCGAGCGAAAGCAGCTTCTCGTAGGGCGTGCGGTAGTCTCCGAGCCGGTAGCGGCGCCGCCGCTTGCCCTTCCCGTCCACCTCCACGGTGGCGAATCCGCAAGGGCGATGGTAGTTCAAGTAGGGATTGAACTCGGCCATGTAGAAACGCTGAAACTCTTCGGCATGCTCGGCTCCGATCGGTTCGTGTCCGATGTGTTTGCGCACCACCGCCCCATTCTTGCCCTCGACCAACGCGTTGTCGGTTGTGCGATGCGCCCGCGACTTGGTGAACTCCCCCACCAGCAGTTTGTTCAACAATTTCTCAACCCGGTAATTGAGAAACTCCGAGCCGTTGTCGGAATGAAACCCCTCGATGCGGAAAGGGTACTGATGCAGCATGGCCTCTAAAACCGGGATCAAATGCGATTCCGAGATCGTCTGGCAGCAGCCCACCGTCTGCCACTGCGTCACCGCGTCGACGGCGTTGATATGGTGGAGCCCCCGGCGGGTGGAGGTGTCGCCCTGATGCACGGTATCGACCCACAAGTAGCCCGGCCGGCCGCGATGGTCGGGCTTGCGGCGCTCGCCAATGCCCACGGCGCGGGCGCGGGTGCTGGTGTGATGGACGTGGTGCTGGCGATAGGCCGCCCCGCGCCGCAAGTTGTAGATGTGGGAGGAAGAAATCTCCGCCAGCCGCTGATAGGCCTCCTTGTGATAGACGTTGTATTCCCGCCACAGAATGCGCCGCACCGCCGGGCCCGAGAGCCCTTCGTGCGCCGCGTCGGCTGGCTGCCAGCAAGGCGATGTCGCCGGGCGTGTAGCGGACCGGAAAACGCCGCCGCCGCGGCTGTCTCAGCCGCACCGCGCCCTGCTGGCGATACTGCCCAATCAGGCGAGTGATCTGCGGCAGACTGCGTCCGCTCAGCCTGCTTAAATAGTGGCGCACGACCCCTTTGTCTTTCTTGGGCAACCCGAGATACTGCTGCCTGCCAAGGGTGCGCTCGACCAGATTGTAGATCTCGCCGCGGCCCGACAGAGTGAAAACCAGCTCTTCGCTGGCCGCTAGGAACTCCCGCATCTGCTCTAGCGTGAGACATTCGACTTTCTGCATGATGATGTGCATTCACCCGCAGTGTCCCTCCTCCCTCCTTGGTCGCTTTCAGGATCATCTTGTGTTGGAAATACTCCCCCCTTTCAGGATCATCTTGTATTGGACAACTCTCATAGCCGAACTCGCCGGGATGAGGAATCGTGTGAAAGATCCAGCGACGTTTTCCCGTATGCACGTCGTAGGCGCGAATGTGACCCGGCGCGGCCCGGCGCGGCCCCTCGTCGGGCCGTGAAGTGACGATGATCAAGTCCTTGTAGACGGCGCCCGGCGTGGTCGAGAAGAGATTCAGGCCGGTGATATCCCGGTCCAGGCCCTGGGTCAGATCGACGGCTCCGTTCTGGCCGAAGTCCTTGAGCGGCTCGCCAGTCTTGGCGTGAAAGCCGAGCAGCCGTTCGCGGACGGGAGCGAAGATGCGCTCATCGTCGCCGTCGCGCCAATAGGTCACGCCGCGGCTCACGCCCGCCGCTCGCGTGCTGCTGACTTCGGTCAGAGGGTTTTGGCTCCAGATCAGCTTTCCGGTCGCCGCCTCCAGCGCCTGCACCCGCAGACGGCTGCCGGCGATATACATCACGCCATCGACGACAATCGGCGTGCACTCGAACATCCCCCGCGCCCGCGCGCCCTCTTCGGGCAGGTGCTGCCAGGCAACCTTCAGGTCCGCCACATTGCCGGACGTGATCTGATCCAAAGGAGAGTAGTGGGTCGAGGCGGCGTCACCGTTATAGAACCGCCACTCGCGCGTCGGACCGATCGGACCCGGGCCCTTGGCGGCCGCCGGCGCATTCGCCGGCGCATTAGTCCCGGCAAGCAGCGAGGCGGCTCCGCCCGCCACGAAAGTCCTTCGATCCATCGGCATCCTCGTCCTCCGTTGAAATTTCACCCGCGCGGCGAAAGTAGCGCGGCGAAAGTCAAGTCCCGCTATGCTAGCGCAAGCGGGAAGGCGCGGGTTCGCGGCCCCGCGATCGGGTGTTCAGCCGCCCGCGATGGCCGCCAGGAAGTGGACTTCGCTATCCTCGGCCACTTCGGCCAGCAGACCCAGCGGGTCGACATTGCCGTCAATCGCGACCGAGATATTCGGCTTCAGACGGTCGCCGTCCAAAAGCCAGCCGCTCGTGCCGGGATAAGCTTCTTCCATCGCCCGCACGATCCGCCGAACCGTCGAGCCGGGAATCTCGATCGTGTCGCGGCCGCCGGTCAGCTCTCGCATCATCGACGGAATGAAGACCGTGGCCATCGGGCTGCCGCTATTCTTTCGCCCAAATCGCTTCCATGACCGCGACGGGATTCATCGGAAGACGGTTCAATCTTGTCCCGATGGCGTTGTGAATGGCATTGGCCAGGGCGCCCGGAGGTGGCACGATATTCGCTTCGCCGACTCCGCGCACGCCGAAGGGATGTCCCGGATTGGGAACCTCGATGATCACGGTGTCGATCATCGGAAGGTCGAGACAGGTGGGCATGCGGTAGTCGAGCAGCGAAGAGTTCTGCATCACGCCCTCTTCGCTCATGAAATACTCTTCGTTCAAGGCCCAGCCGATCCCCTGCACGCTACCCCCCTGCATCTGTCCTTCGACATAGCTGGGGTGAACGGCTTTGCCGGCGTCCTGAAAGGCGGTGAAGCGCAGGATCGTCACCTTGCCCGTCTCCGGGTCTACTTCGACATCGACAATATTGCCAGCGAACGATCCTCCAACGCCCTTGGGATTCACGCCCGCGCGCCCGACTACCGGGCCGCCCGTGGAGTCAAGCTGGGCGGCCAGTTCCTTAAAAGTCATCGAACGATCCTCGCCATTGCCGGCGGCAAAGACTCCTTTCTCGACAGAGACCGCCGAGGGTTCCACGTCCCAGATCTTCGCCACCCGCTCGATCAACTGTTGCTTGACGTCCTCGGCCGCGCGAATGGCGGCCAGACCGGTCGCGAACGTCGTGCGGCTACCTCCGGTGACCGCGGTAAAGCCCACCGAATCGGTATCCACCACGCTCGGATGCACGTCCTCGGCGGGAATCCCCAACACTTCCGCCGCCTGCATCGACAGCGAGGTTCGCGTGCCGCCGATGTCGGGTGAGCCTTCCACTAAATTGATCGTGCCATCGGCGGTGACGTTGATGTTGCAACTCGATGGCAGCCCGGCGTTGAACCAAAACCCAATCGCCACGCCGCGCCCGCGATTCGGCCCTTCGAGCGGCGCGGTGTAGTGCGGGTGGTTCTTCATCGCCTCCAGCACTTCGACGCAGCCAATGCGCGGGAATTTTGGACCGTCAGCCCTGCGCGTGCCTTCCTTGGCCGCGTTCTTAAGCCGCAGATCAAGCGGGTCCAACTCCAGTTTTTCCGCGATTTCATCGAGCACCGACTCGGTTGCGAACGCGGCATTGGTGGCCCCCGGCGCGCGATAGGCAAATGTGCTCGGCTTGTTCACGACCACGTCGTAGCCGTCGATCGTCACGTTGGGGATGTCGTAGGCCGAGAACACGCACATCGCCGCGGGGACGACCATCGCTCCGGGATAGGCACCGGCTTCGTAAGCCAGATGCCCTTGCGCCGCGACGATTCTGCCGTCGTTCTTTACGCCAATCTTGACCTTGATATTCGATCCCGGCGTCGGTCCGGTGCCTTCGAAAACATCCGCCCGGCTCATGACGATCTTCACCGGACGCCCGCTCTTTCTCGATAGCAGCGCGGCCGGCGTCTCGAGATAG
This sequence comes from Bryobacterales bacterium, assembly GCA_965238045.1. Taxonomy (GTDB): domain Bacteria; phylum Acidobacteriota; class Terriglobia; order Bryobacterales; family UBA6623; genus CBDEGU01. The sequence goes on from CBDEGU010000012.1 coordinate 1,824,660, forward strand.
ACGGGAATCTTACCGCCGAAGCCGCCGCCGATCTCCATCGGCGTGACGCGAACTTGCGAAACCGGGATATCGAGCAGCGCCGCCGTGCTGTCGCGCGCGGCAAACGCGCCCTGCGTGCTGCACCAGATCAGCAGCCGTCCGTCGTTGTTCCACAGGGCGGTCGCGTTATGGGGCTCGACGTAGCCTTGATGCACTGTCGCCGTGTGGAACTCACGCTCGACGACCAGGTCCGCTTCCTCGAATCCGCTATCGGATTCGCCCTTCTTATGCTGGAAGTGATTGACGATATTGCTGACCTCATCGGTCTGCTCGCCAAGCTCCTTTTTCTTCAGATCGTCGTGCAGAATGGGTGCGTCGTCTTTCATCGCGTCCGGCGCGGTCAGCACCGCCGGGAGCACCTCGTATTCCACCTCAATTCGCTTGACCGCCTCCTGCGCTTCATGCAGGCCTCTCGCCGCCACCGCCGCCACCGCGTGACCGGCGTAGAGCACCTTGCCGTCGGCGAGCTGGTTGTTCCTGCCGTACTTTAGGCGAATCTTGCCGTCGCCCAGATCGACCTGCTTCTCAGGCGTCTCGCCGAAATCCGCGGCCGTCACCACGGCCTTCACACCCGGCATCCGCTCGGCCTTGCTCGTGTCGATTGACTTGATATTGGCGTGCCCGTGCGGACTGCGCAGAATCGCGCCGTACAGCAGGCCGGGCATGGTGAAGTCCGCGCCGTAGAGAGCGCGGCCCGTTACCTTGTCGGCCCCGTCGTGGCGAATCGGCCGCGTGCCAACGACATCGAATTCCTCGCTCGCCAAGACCATGTTCGGTTCATACTCTTGCGTGCTCATGCCCTCACCTCCCGCATACGTTCCGCCGACGCCAGTACCGAGCGGATGATTTTGTCATACCCAGTGCAACGGCAAAGATTATTGGCCAGCCACAGACGAATCTTTTCTTCCGAGGGGTCGGGATCTTCGTCGAGCAGCGCCTTGGCCGCGACGATAATCCCCGGCGTGCAGACGCCGCATTGCAACGCGGCGCCTTCGAGGAAACACTGTTGAATCGGGTGCAGCTCGTTTCCGGCGGCGACGCCTTCAATCGTGGCAATCTCGCTGTCCTCTGCCTCGACGCCAAGCACCAGGCACGATGTGACAATGCGCCCGTCGAGCACGACCGTGCATGCCCCGCAGTTGCCGTCGTTGCAGCCTTCCTTCGTACCGGTCAGACCCAGAACGTCGCGAAGACATTCGAGCAAACTCTGACGGGGCTCACAAAGGAAATCCACTTCGTCCCCGTTAATCTTGGTGTGTACTTGGATCTTTCGATGCATCTTATTCCGGCTCCCTCGCCCGCTCGACGGCAACCTTCAGCGCCCGGCGGGTCAGGACTTCACACAGGTGTTTGCGGTATACGGCCGTACCCCTCATGTCCGATATCGGCGTAGCGGCCGCTTTCGCTGCTTCGGCCGCTTTCTGGATACTCTCGTCATTGACGCGTTCTCCGATCAGAGCCTCACCGGCCGCGGGAACGAACAGCGGCGTTGGCGCGACCGACGCCAGCGCGACGCGCGCCGCCGCGAATTTGCCGTCGTCCACGACCACCGACACTCCCACCCCAACGACCGCGATGTCCATCTCGTTGCGCGGAGTAAAGCGCATATAGTGCGCGCCCGCATTCGGGCGTGGAAGCGGGATATCGAGCGAAACCAGTATTTCGCCCGGCCCCAGGACGGTCTTGCCCGGAGCGGTGCAGAAGTCCTCGGCCGCCACCTCGCGTTCGCCGTCCGGACCCGCGATCTTGCACTTTGCCTCAAGTGCAATGAGAATAGGAATCGCATCGGCGCTCGGCGAGGCGTTACAAAGATTGCCGCCGATCGAGGCGCGGCCCTGAATCTGCGTCCCGCCGATCATCGAGGCCACATCGACCAGGCCCGGATAGTTCCGTTTCACCTCTTGGTCCCGGCAGATGCGGTAGCAAGGCACGGCCGCGCCGAGAATCAACCCCGCGCCGGGTTCGAAGAGGACTTTGTTCAACTCCGGAATGGCCTTCACATCGACGAGCCATTTCGGTTCGCGAACACCCGCCCTCATCTGAACAAGAATGTCGGTTCCGCCGGCCAGCGCGCTCGCACCATCGCCGTGTTCGGCTAATAGAGCAACCGCGTCCCTCAGCGAACCGGGTTTTGCATAGTCAAACCACTTCAAGAGTTTGCCTCCCGCGATAATCGTCCGCGCTGGTCCGGCGCTCAGCGGCGAAACCAAGGCCGCCCGTGAACCCGCGACGTCAACCTTAGAATTATACAGCCCGGCGAGCTCCCGGTGGGCGGATGCCGGCCGACGCCCCCTGCCTGGGTCTTTCCGCGGGCGTGGTGGCCAGACTTGATGACTGGGCGCGGCGGTTATTCGCCCGCCCGCCGCGCGGTCAGCAGCCAGGTCAGAGTCCCTCGCGGCGGACCCACAAGGCTCGGAACCTCCACCCGCGCGATCGCGCCCTTCTTCATGCCGACGCCGTATCCGCCCGCGCCGGTCAGCATGCGGACGAAATCGCTCAGCAGCGGATTATGACCCACGACCATTAGCTCGCCGGCGTCACGGTAGAGGAGAATCGCTTCCCACACTTCGACCGCACCGCGGTAGGGAACAAGAACATCGGTTTCGATCAAATCCTCCTCGAAACCCAAGATTTCCTTTGCCAGCTTCGCTGTTTCAAGCGCCCGCGTGTAAGGACTCGTCAAGATATATTGAGGGGAAACGCCAGCCTCACGCGCCCGCTCAAGCACGCCGCGCAGCTTCGCCACGCCCTTGGCGGTCAGTCTCCGGCTGGCGTCGGATCCGTCGGGGCCGGAGTCTTCGGCGATGCCATGCCGGAACACGTAAATCGTCACCCGCCCAGCTTAACAGTCCCGAGCGTGACGGCCGCTTGAGGGGGTCACTTTGGGGTTTGAGACGCGGTCTTGCCCACGTCTGGACGCGAGTCGGCGACAAATCCGTCGCGGTTGGGCATTTTCACCTCAGGAAGGGTCTCGGCGTTCATCTCGCCGGTCTCGCTGATGATGCCGTTGAGATGGAGAATGTAGGCAACCACTGCGTACACCTGGTCGTCGCTCAGCACGCCGGGGGTATCAAAGGGCATGGCCCGATTGGTGTAGTCCCACAGAGTGGTGGCGTAGGGCCAGTAACTGCCGACGGTCTTCTTGGGTGCGTCTGATGCCAAACTGCCCTGGCCGCCCACCAACGCCGATGATTCGGCTCCCTGCCCTATGTTTCCGTGACACTCGGCACAACGGCGGTCATACACTTGCTTGCCCTCCGCCACGGTGCCCTTCCCTTCGGGCAGGCCGCTGCCGTCGGGCGCCACCGAAATGCTCCAAGCCTTCAATTCCTCGCTCGTCGGAGCCCGCCCGACGCCGTATTTGGGAGACTGCGCCAGCCCGGCCAAAGAACAGGCCAGCCAGCCCAGCGCCACTCTTCCAAGGAGCGCACACGCCTGACGGGCCAGTAACCTCCCGCGCGGATTAAACATGGGTCACGCTCCCGTCGGATTGAATCTTCCAAGCCGCGATACCGTTGTTGTGGTAGTCGGAATGGCTCCCTCGCACCGCGATCATCTCTTCCATGCGCGGCTGCACGTAGCCGGTGTCGTCGGTCGCGCGGGAGAGAATCGTGGTTTCCTCGCCCGTCCAGTTCCAAGACAGCCGGAACCGTGTAAAGGCCGCGCGGTGACGAGGTTCCTGCAACTCAGCGTCGCGCCAGTTATCGCCGTCATCGACCGAGACCTCGACGCGTTCGATGGTTCCGCGTCCGGACCAGGCCAGTCCGGAAATCTCATAGAACCCAGTCGAATCGAGTTTCTGCTCCCCCGAGGGAAACGTGATGACTGATTTCGCTTCCATCGGGAAGCTAAACTGGCGTGCCTTGCCGTCCGCCATGAGATCGGTGTACTTCGATGTCTCGTCGCGCGCCATCAGAGGCTGGTTCGTCACTTCGAGACGGCGCAGCCACTTGACGTTGATGTTGCCCTCCCAACCCGGGGTGACCAAGCGCAGCGGGTAGCCCTGTTCGGGGCGGATCGCCTCGCCGTTCTGCCCATAGGCCACAATCACATCGCCGGTGCATTTTTCCAGCGGAAGGCTGCGCGTCATCTTGCAGACATCAGCGCCCTCGGCGATCACCCAGCTCGCATCCGGTTTGACACCGGCCTCTTCGAGCAGAATCGATAGCAAGACCCCCGTCCACTCGCTGCAACTCGCCATGCCGTGGCTTCGCTGAACGTTGGGAGCTTTCTTCACACCCCATTCGTCGCGGCTGTTCCCGGCGCACTCGATGAAATGGACTCGCGTCACCGACGGCAGACGGCGAAGCTCCTCCATGGTGAAGATGAGCGGGCGTTCCACCATGCCGTGCATCATGAGGCGATGTTCGGCCGGATTGATTTCGGGAACGCCGGCGTGGTGACGCTCGAAGTGGACCGACGAAGGAGTGATGATGCCATAGGAATCCTGGAGCGGCGTCCGCGTCGAGCCAGTCTCGGGATTCTTCGACAGGCGCATGTGGCGGGCCGATGTTTCAAAGGGCGACCTCTCACCGTATTCGCTCGGAGGCTCACCGAGGCGGCTCGGCCCCGTACTCACGGAAGGCCCGCTGGCGGGTTGGCAAGCCGACAGAATGCCGCCCGCCGCGGCGCCAAGCTTGAGAAACGCGCGGCGGCTGGCCGGCGGGTCCGGTTCGGATGGTCTCTTCACTGCAAGGTCTCCTTCCACGACGTATGTTCCAGTCTAGTACTGGGGCACGGCGATCGGCAACGGTGAGCCCGGACGCTGAACTCGGACCGGCCTCGAACCCTCCGTATGATTCTCAGTGTGCGCCCGGCGCGGCGGCTGCCCGTCCCAAGCGCCCGCGCTGGCCATGCAATTGTGCCAAGATATCAACAACGTGCCTGGTCCGCCGAAAAATAGTCCTACGCAGCTCAAGCTGCCGCTTCCCGAACCCACCCGCACCGAGCTTCGCGCCTATGTTCGGGACAGGCTCGAGGGTTATGAAGTGCGTCAGGCGGCTCGCGAAGCCAAGCGGCGAGCAGCCGCGGCGCGCCGGGCCGGCAAGAGCCCAACCCCTCAGCTCTTGCCCCACCAAATGAAGATCGGCGACGGAGAGTCATAGGCCGCCCCGGTGGTGGCGCCAGCGAAAGGATCCAGCTTGAGACACTACCCGCTGCATTCCTTGCTCACGATCGTAGTTACGCTATCCTGCGGCCTCGCCTGTGACCGGCTGGAGCAGCAAACCAGTAGGCCTGCCGTCCCGCCGCCGGCGGAGAGCGTGACCGTCTTCTCGGCGGGCGAACTAGGATACGCCTGTTTTCGAATTCCGGCCCTGGTCTCGACTCCCGGCGGGATCGTCCTCGCTTTCTCCGAAGCCCGCCATGCAACCTGCCGGGATGACGCCGATATCGATCTGGTGATGCGGCGCAGCTCCGATGGCGGAAAGACCTGGGGTAAACTCGAAATCCTCTTCGACGACGGCGACCTGTCGGTCAACCAGCCGGCGCCCGTGGTCAACCACCAGACCGGCGAAGTCGTGCTCGTGTTCTGCAAGAACAACCGTCGAGTCTTCGTCTCGAAAAGCGCCGACGACGGTTCCACTTGGAGCGAACCTCGCGAAATCACCAAACAGGTCGCCGATCCGGACTGGAGCTACATCGGCACCGGACCCGGCCACGGGATTCAGCTCTCGAACGGGCGGTTGCTGATTTCAAGCTGGGGCGATCTCTCGCCGGGCCCGATCGCGTGGCCGTCACCGGGGTGGGGTCAGGTGCAGTTCTCCTACGCGATGTACAGCGACGACCAGGGAGAAACCTGGCAGCGGAGTGAGCCGCTGGATATTGACCTCTCCGACGAATCCATGTCGGTGGAAACGGCCAGCGGGAAGATCTACATGAACATGCGCAGCCGGCGCGACAAGCACATGCGGGCCTACGCCTGGAGCGAGGATCATGGCCAAACGTGGTCGCCGGTCCAGTTCGACAAGCAGTTGCCCGAACCCTCGGTCCAGGGCAGTGTGATTCGGTTCACGACGGCGGGCCAGCACGGCAAGAACCGCATTCTTGCCGCTCATCCGTCAAGCCAGACCGATCGCTCGCGACTGACCGTGCGCATGAGTTACGACGAAGGCGAGACATGGCCGGTCGAGAAAGTGCTTGAAGCGGGTTCCTCGGCCTATTCCGATCTTGCGATTGCGCCCGACATGACCATCCTCTGCCTGTACGAGGCCGGCGACTATGCACGGATCACGCTGGCCCGGTTCCGCCTCGACTGGCTGACCGAGGGACGCGACCGCCTATAGAGCCCCGCTGAGGGTTGTCGGTGCTGGCAACCGCCCGCCCCGTGTCTGGTTCGTTACGATAGGCAGCGGTGAACCCTGGCTGTATCCCAGCACAGCGGATACACCAGACTCCAGCCGACGGTAGCATTCAGGAGGCCAGTATGAAAGTACATCGGAGAACGTTTCTGCGCGGAGCCACGGGCCTGGCGGCCACCCTCTCCGGGGTGAAGACCGGATCGGCCGCTTCCGGCGCAACGGATTTTTCCACTCTGCGGCAAGACTTCCACCTGCGGCCGGGACAGACCTACCTCAATTCGGCCCGGCACTACCCGTTGAACGTCCACGCGGAACGCGCCCTGCGCTCCTACCTCGAGCACATGAAGCGGGACCCGGCCGATGAGTTCGAGCGCCGGCGCCTGCACGGCGTCAAATCACGGTTCGCGAAACTGATCAACGCCAAGCCCTCGGAGATCGCCTTCACACCGGGAACGATGGCCGGCGAAATGATCCTGATGGATGGCCTCGGGCTGGAGAATTCCGGCTACAACCTGGTCACGAATGACCTTCCGTATTCGGCGTCGCTCTACAACTACTCCCAAAGGAAAAAGCACGGACTCGATCTCCGCATCGTCAAACACTCGAACTGGAGGACGGACCTGCGTCAAGTCGAGCGTGCCGTTGACAACAAAACCAGGCTCATCTCGGTGGCGATGGTCTCGAACATGAACGGATATGTCGAGGATGTGAAGGCTCTCAGCGATCTCGCCCATGCCCACGGCGGCTACCTCTATGCCGACATCATCCAGTGCGCGGGCTCGGTGCCGATCGATGTGCGGGCGATGGGCATCGACTTCGCGGCCTGCTCGATGTACAAATTCCTGATGGGAATTCATGGTTTTGGATTTCTCTACATCCGCGAAGACCTGCAAGGATCCGTCGTCAAATCCACGGCGATGCACGGCGGAGTGCGGCTGAACTACCGTCCCTGGGTCAAAGAGCCCGAGGCGGGCAAGCCCGCGATTATCATCGGAGACCGCAAAGGCGCGGGACGCTTCGAGGTCGGCGCCCCGCCGTTTGTCAGCTACGCCGCCGCCGAGGCGTCGCTGAAGCTCATCGAGCGGCTGGGCGTCGAGAACATTCAGGCCCACGCAAGGACCCGGATTGACAGGCTGCGGCGTGAAATGGCCGCCATAGGCTACTCAACGGTGACTCCCGAGGGCAATGGCAGTTCCATCATTTCGTTTCGCGTCAAGGATCCCGAAACGACTCAAAAGAAGCTCGAGCGTGCCAGCGTCATCGTGACCATGATTGCTCAGTACAAACTGATGCGAGTCTCGATATCGGTCTTCACCACCGACGCCGATCTAGACCAACTGGTAAACGCCCTGCGCGCGTGAGATCCCAACAGCCCCCGCCGGTGACTTCCGCCGGGGGCGCGGCTGAAAACAGAGTACAGCCTGAGAACGGTGATACCGATACAGGCCGGGTACACCCCGTAGACGCGAGTGCTCTTGCGACCATCGAGCGCAAATGCCGGGATACCACCCGATCGGGACGGCCAAGGTCATCACCCTCTTCCGAGGCCGAGACCAAACCCCAAGACTCGCCGCCGGCGTCAGACACATCGAGCGGGAGACCACAAATGACGAGTCCCGGCGACCCCTCACCGGGACTCGTTTTGGCTGCTCCGCCAATCGGTGGAGGCGACCCACCAAAGCAGTCTCATGCCTCAAACTGCTGACCCTAGCCGTCTGCATTGGGCGACTCTGCCGCTCAGTAGCTGCAAGTGCCATGCCATCAAATCTCTCGGGCCAACTCATTGATTACAAACAGTGTCCCGCCGAACCGGCATCCCGGCCTATGAAAGTTCATAGGAAACCGGCGCGTCATTTCCCAACCAACGTAGAGTCTGCGATGTGAATCATTAGGAACTTAGTTGATAGAATGCCAGGATAGGCTCCATAGGAGACCCCGTGAGGGGCCTGGCGCGGGCCCCCAAGCCGATCAGGCCCTGACCGTGCTTTCCCCCTTCGCCCTTTGCGAAGAGGGGAGCCGAATTCGGCGGAGCGACCTGCCCGCTTCTAAACCGCGCCACGCGCCCGGATGAGGTCTTGCGCGACCGTCCCGGTCGGAACCAATGATCGAGGCACAGATGAAAGCCCGACACACACCCGAGCCGCCTCGCGTCGCCCTCGCGATGGGGGGAATTCTCCTGCTGGGCATGCTGACGGCGCTGTTGGGATGCCTCACGGAAGTCTGGCTGCTCAGCTTTTCTCTCGATATCCTAAGTGCCGGCGCCTGCTTTCTGGTCCTGAATTTGGGAGGGATCGCCGCCATGGTAGGCGCGAGAACCATCGGCCCCGCAGCGGGAGCGCCCCTCACGGCTCTCCTCTCCGGCTCCGGGATCGTGGCCGCCGCAAGTCTCGCCGCGCTGGCCTGGGCCAGCTCGCTGTCCGGCTTGTTTGCCCCGCTATTTTTTCTCGGAATCTCCATCGGACTTCTGTGCATCAGCGTCTCTCGGCTTCTGTCGGGGACACTGCTCGAAGGCCGTGCTTCGGAAGTCCTCAACCTAGCCGGTGTCTCTTTCGGCGCCGGCACGACGGGCGTGTGCCTGCTGTTCTGGGCAGCCTCGGGTCACGTATCTTGGCGGTGGGTCCTGTGTTTCCTCGCCGTATTTCCGGTGCTTCTCACTCTGCTGGGGGCTCGAAACCCGACCATGCGCTATGTGCGATCCGGCGCTTCGCCGCTCTTCTTGTCGTGGGGGGAACTGGCGGATCCGATGACTGTCTTGCTCGGATCGGCGCTGTTGCTGCAATCGGCCAATCAATGGGTGCTTGGCGGCTGGCTGGCCGTCTATTTGACTCGCAAGTTTGGAGCGACGGCCAGCGCCGGACTCCTGACCCTTGTATTTTTCTGGCTGGCGGTGACTTGCGGCCGCGTGGTTGCAAGCAGACTGCCGCCGCTGGAGCGGCGTTTCCAGAGCGCTTTCTGGGCGACCGCAATGGCCATCGCCGGCGGCGTATTCTTGCTCAAGACCGTCAGCCTGTCGGGGACGATCGCTGGAACTCTCCTGTTGGGCGCGGCCATCGGAGGCCTTCATCCGCTAACCTGCGGAATGGCCGCAAGGAGATATCCTTACTATCGGGCCGGATTCCTCAACGGAATCTTTTCCATCTCTCTCGCCGGAGGATTCTTCGCTCCCTGGCTGATCGCTCAATTGACTCCATCCCTGGGAATCGATGTGGTCATCTGGTGGATCTTGGCCAGCTCGCTCCTCCTGTTCGCCGTGCTCGTCGCGCTGGTGGTTGAATCGAAACTCCTGACGCATACCGAGGCGGTGCGCTAGGCGCTGGCCAGCGGCCCTTCCATCTCCCCTGCCGACATGGACAAGAAAAATCCAGCCTACATAGGAGTGCTCGCCGTCATCGCGGCGTCGATTCTCGTGGTTGGCTCCCTAATGAAGCCCAAGCCGCGGGACTCGGAGTCGCGCGCCCCGGCACCCACGCAGGCGGAACTGACTCGCCTGCAGCAACTCGCCCAGCGACGCTCGCTGGAGGATCTGACCGGCTACATAGCGCAGATCGCGGCCGGGGCTACCCCTCACCTGGTCCGCCTCGAAGATCTCCGCGCCACTGGCGTCTTCTGGGACGAGCAAGGGACCGTGGTTACCTCCCGGCCGCGCGGAAAGTCTGCACAGCCTGGTTCCGCCCAGCTCCCAAGCGGCGAAACCATCGAATTGCCCATCACGGAGGTGTCGCCGGAATCGCCCTTCCTGTTTCCGATGGTCCCGGAAGAAAGCTCCGGCGAGCCTGTCCGGCGCGCGCCGGCTGAGACCCTGAGCAATCGAGATTGGGTCGTGGCCGTTTGGCTTCCCGGACCGTCTGGGTACTCATTTTCACCCGGGCTCTTCCAGTCGCCGCGGGAAGGATCGTGCCGCGGGGAGGGCATTGAGGAAGCCCTCCTGAGCATCCCGCTGACAAGACAAATGCTCGGAGCCGGCGTCTTCGACCTGGATAGCCGGCTGATTGCCGTCATTGCCGATTGCGAAGACCGCTACGCAGCCCTCACCGCCGCCAGCGTCGGCCGAATACTCTCCAGGAACCGGACTTTCGAAACGCGGCTTCTTGCTCGTTTCGGTCTGGCCCTGGCGCCGCTTACCAGAGCGACCGCGAGATTCTTTCGCAGGGAGCAGGCCGCCTTGGTGCAGGCAGTCTGGAACGGCCATCTGGCCGCGGAGGCCGGCCTCGTGCCCGGAGATCTGATCGTCTCGCTTGATGACCGCGACGTCGTCTCGCCCGGCGACCTCCACCCGCTCATTCTCCCCGTCGCCAGAGAGTTCTTCGAACTCAGCGTGCTCCGGTTTGGCACGAAGGTCCGCATTGTCCTGCCCGCGCGCGCGAGGGAAACTCGAAGCCGGGCCGGTCCCGCCGCCGGCGTTGTGTTCCAGCGGACCGCACCGGAGTTCGTCGTCGCCGCCGTGATCGAAGACAGCGCCGCCACCCGAGCCGGCATCCGGCCCGGCGACCGCCTGATGCAAGTCGACAAGAAGCCCGTGCGAACTTCGGCGCAGGCGCGGCGCTTTCTGTCGAACCCTGATTCCAAGACTCACTTCGTCCTCCTCGAACGAGGTGAAAAACGCTGGGGGACGTTGCTCCAATAGATGAACGAACTCTCCTCACTCGGTTTGATTCTGCTGCTGGCCCTGCTCGCCGGCCATATGGTGCAGTTTCTCCGAATACCGGAAGTCACCGGCTATATCCTGGCCGGGATCGCGCTGGGCCCTTCCGTGCTCGGATGGGTGAGTCACGACAACCTGCTGGCGCTGGAAGTGCTCAGTGAAGTAGCCATCGGACTGATCCTGTTCTCGGTCGGATCCGTGTTTCATTACGCCCGGTTCATACGCTTCGGACGCCAGGTCATCGTCCTGACGTTCATTGAGTCGGCCGCGGCAGCCATCCTCGTGTCGGCCGGCGCTCTGGTCATCGGTCAGAGCTGGCAGGTTGCGGCCCTTCTGGGATCGGTTTCGATGGCGACCGCTCCGGCTTCCACGCTCATGGTGATCCGAGAATGCAACAGTCGCGGACCCTTAAGCGAGATGCTGATGGGCATCATCGCGATGAACAACATCCTTTGTCTCATCGCCTACATGATCGTCGCGGCCATGATCGATCTCGGGGCCGGTGTGGGCGTCCTCGGGTTCGAGCTGGATTCCATCTACGCGGCGACCTTTCCGCTCGCCTGGCAGGTGCTGGGTTCGGTTGCGCTGGGCTTTCTGGTTGGACTCATGCTCGCTGCCTGGGCCACGAAAGTCAGCGAACAAGGTGAAATGCTCATTCTGCTGGCCGGCAGCGTATTGCTGTGCGTCGGGATGGCGCGTATCCTTGACCTGTCGCCGCTCATCGCCAGTCTCGCCGTGGGTGCAACCATGGTCAACCTCTCGGCTCGTAGCCGGCGGCTTTTCAATACCCTATCCCGAACCGACCCTCCGTTCTACGCGATCTTCTTCGTGATCGCCGGAGCGGACCTGGATGTATCGCTTGTGCCCGCCATGGGCGTGCTGGGGGCCTACTACGTGGCGGCGCGCGCCGGGGGCAAGTTCTTCGGCGCCAGACTGGGCTCGAAATGGCTCGGTCTCGACCCGATGGTTCAGAAATACCTGGGCCTTACCTTGATGGCCCAAGCAGGCTTGGCGGTCGGGCTGACCCTCACCATCAGCCGGCGCTTCCCCGAATACGAGACCATCGTCACCACCGTCGTGCTCTCGTCGATGGTGATCTATGAAATGTTCGGCCCGGTCGCCACCAAATTCGCGATCCAGCGCGCCGGCGAGGCGCACCCCTCCGACCCCGAACCCGCCGTCTTCGCGGATTGACTTCCGGGGGGAATCCAGCGTTGGGCTTGCCGCCTTGCTCCTTCGAGGGCACCCGCAAACGCTCCATCCCTCCAGTTTCGTCGTCCGGGCAAAGTTTACAGAGTGTGCCTTGCCTCATAATTAACCAATGGGTAAACTATTGGTTTCTGACTGAGCGAGCATGACTGCCGCTGAGTTCGTAAAGGAGAGCAGATGACGAAGGAATTTTTTATCGACCAGTACACCCGCTTCGAAGGTCCGATCACTCAGATGCTCGCGCTATTTCCCGAGGATAAACTCGATTGGAGTCCGGTCGAAAACGCGCTGACCACGTGAGCGGTGGTACAACATCTGAGCGACGCTGTTCCCGAGATGGCCGCCTCGCTCGTGTCGGGCCAGTGGACGCCAAGGCCCGCCGATGCCGAGGGCGGCAAGGGAAAGGGCCGCGATGAGCTTGTCGCCGGAGTCAGACAGGCTTTCAGCAAAGCCAGGGCGACGCTGGAAGGGCTGAGCCAGGAACAGTTCGAAACATCGCGCTCGAAGATCGAAGCCGGTGCCATCAACCTGGAGGGAACGATCGAGGAACTGGGCGTTTCGCTCTGCATGATTCACTCAGCGAATCACGTCATGCAACTGTTCTGGTATCTGCGGCAGGCGGGTGTTGACGCCGATTCCGGCACGCTGTACTTCGGCATGCCGCCGGGGCAGTTCTCGACTCGCCCGGCGGATACGAAGGCGGGCACCTAGCCGCTCAGCTCCGCTAGCAGTTCCCGATATTTGCGATGGGTCTGGGCCGAGGCGAATTCGCGTTCGACGAAGCGGCGTCCGGCTCGGCCCATCTCTGTCCGCCGCTCATCGTCGGCGAGCAGATCGCGAATGGCGCTCGCGAACTCGGCCGCTTCCAAGTCGTCATGGTCCACGAGCACGCCGCACTCGGGCGGCAGAGCCTCGTCTACCGCTCCCACTCGCGTACTTACGACCGCTACCTGCATCGCCAGTGCTTCATTGATGACAAGCGGCACGCCTTCCTCGTCCGATGTCACCAGGAGCAGGGAGGCATCGGCCAGCAGCGGCGCGATGTCGGGCACGTGGCCCAGCAGCGAGAAGCGGCCCTGGCATCCTTGCCGTTGAATTCTTGCCCGCAGACTCCCGGCCTCGGGCCCGTCGCCCGCCACGACGAAATGGTAGTCCGCGATAGATCCTTCTTCCTGTAGCAACTGGTCAATCCGCGTCAGCAGCCAGGGGCGCTTTCTCGGAACCAGCAGTCCGGCAAACAGCAGGATTTTCGTGTCCTCGGGCAAACGCAGCCTTCCGCGCAGTCGGTCTCCGCGGTACCTCGCCGGGTCGAATCGCTTGAGATCGACTCCGTTGCGGATAAGGCGGATGTGCTCCTCGGGATAGTCCAGATCCGCAAGCTTCTCCCGCCCCGCCTCGCTGATGACAACCCGGCGGTCGATGCAATCGGCGACATCGGTCGTGGCGAGAAAGATATCCCAGTCATCGTCGATATTGTGGAGAATATCGGCAACCCGAAGCCCCGGCATCTTCTCGCTCAGAACCGGCAGCACGCCATAGGCCGCCAAGGTGTTCTGAACGACGAGCACGTCCCACCGCCAATTCAGGGCCATCGAATAGATGGCCGCCACCGCTTGTTCGATGGGCAGCATGCGCCCCAGGTCGTAGACGTGGTCGGTCGCCCGCTCCCATTTTTGCCGCAAATGGGCACGATCGGCGTGCGTCGCGATGAGGAAGATTTCGAACTTCGAGCGGTCGATCTGTCCGGCGAAATCAAGCAGAACATTCTCAGCGCCGCCGAACCCCAGATTCGGCGTAAACAGCGCGATCCTTCGCCGGCCCGGCGCCGGCGCTGGCGTCCGGTAGGGAATGTGCTTGCAGAGACGGCCGTCGATCAGCACCGACATCGGTTCAAACTTGAGGTAGAAGCTGAGATCAAACAACCTTCGTCCCGACCAGTTATTGACTCGCTCTTTCCACCGCAACGGGACAAGGCGGGCCAAACTCCGTAGCGGGTGTTCCTTCCAGGACCGCGCGTCCAGTAGCTCCGCGTTATCTAAATGCTTGAGCACCCGGCCCGTCAAAGTGCCCGAGCCAAGCCGTGGCGCACTTGCCTCAGCTTGTTCACTCCCGCAAGAAGGTTCTACCTCCAAACCGGCTGGCAGGTCGGAAATGAGCGGCACCCGCGGGTGCGGCGGCAATGCCGCCAAGGGATCGGCCCGGGGCGGCGGCTCCTCTAGCCGGCAACGCCATGGCAAAGCTCTCACCTGGCCCGTACGCCTCGCCTCGGACTCTTCGAGCGTCGTGCGCGCGACCCCCAGCGGCCCGGCGAAGTCCTCAAGCGAGGGCGGCGGGGCCTTGCCCGTATCGCTCCAAGTGACCCACTCGGCGGCCTGCAACGCCCAGATGCATTCTTCCAATGCGTGGGGACGCAACGGCTGGTCGCCGGTCATCCAGAGGAAGTAGTCCGCCGAGGACAGATCGAGCGCCTCCTGCTCGTCTGCGTTCGCGAGACATTGGTAGTCCTGGATAGTTTGATTGGCGAAAGAGGGTGCGCTGCCGCCCCGAAGCACGACGCAGATAGAAGGCCTAGTGACCGTCACTGCGTCGGCCACTGGGCCGCCGGGCTCATCCGTTCGGCTGGCAATCTGCTCCATGGGAATGCGGGCGCGGCCGAGTCAGCATCTCCATTCCTGCTGGAAGGCCGCCGTTGCCCAGCGGGGAAGCCGTCCACCGGGCGGTCTCACCTGCCGAGGCAGCGCCATCTCAGAACCGCAACCCTTTGCGCAGCAGCATCGAAGCATAAAAGTACAACTCGGCGTCCAGCGCGCGCTTGATGTTCTCCGCGCGGCGAAACCCGTGTTGTTCGCCGTCGAAAAGGATGTAGCTCACCGGCAAGCCCTTCGCGCGGAGCGCCGCCACCAGTCTTTCCGACTGATTCGGTGGCACGACCTTGTCTTCCGCACCCTGAAAGAAGATCACCGGGGCGGAAATTTTGTCCGCGTGGTGCACCGGCGAACGCTCGACATAGAGGTCGCGCCGTTCCGGATAGGGACCGATCATCGAGTCCATATAGCGCGATTCGAACTTGTGGGTCTCCTTGGCGAGGCTTTCCAGATCGCTCACACCGTAGTAACTCGCCCCAGCCCGGAACACATCCCGGAACGCGAGAGCCGCCAGGGTCGTGTAGCCGCCGGCGCTTCCGCCTTTGATGATCAACCGGTCGCCGTCGGCCCGGCCCTGCTCGACAAGGTACTTCGCGCCGTTCGAACAGTCGTCGAGATCGACAACACCCCACTGCCCTTGCAGCCGTTCGCGGTACTCTCGTCCGTAACCGCTGCTGCCGCCGTAGTTGACATCCAGCACGCCAAAGCCCCGGCTCGTCCAGTATTGGACGGAGAGACTGAGCACGTTGGAGGTAAATCCGGTGGGGCCGCCGTGGCCCTTCACAATCAGAGGAGGCAGCTCTCCCTCGGGCGCCGCGTGATCCGGGTTGTGCGGCGGATAGAAGAACGCGTGCGCCGTGCGCGAGTCCTCGGTTGGAAATTCAATCGCCTCGGGAACCGAGAAATAACACGGAATCTCGTCGTCCACTTCAAAAGACACGCGATAGCTTTGATGCTTCCCCGTCGCGAGATCCAGATCCACGATCGCGTTCGGGCGCGTTGGCGTCCCCCCACGGAAATACGCATGCCCGTGGTCGGCGCTCAAACCGGAGATTGCTGTAAACGCCACGTCTATCGGTTCGAGTTCGCGGCTTTCGAGGTCGATGCTCGCGAGGCACGAGGCGCCCTTCCTCAAATACGTACAGATCAGTTTGCGGGCTGATGCAAAGGCATACGTCGATTCACCGAAGGCCCACTGCGCCAGGCCGAATTCCGCTTCCATCTCAACGACCGGCTCGACTTCGCCGTCGCGCTGACGATACAGATTCCACCATCCATTGCGGTCAGAGACGAAATAGAGCACACCGTCGGGAGACCATTCCGGCTGAAAAACAGATTCACAGCGATCACCCGCAACCAGCACATGCTCGCCCAGCGAGCCGTCGCCACCGATCTCAGCCATCCACAACTGGACCCGGTCCCAGGGCATGTTCGGATGATCCCAGCTCATCCAAGTCAGCCGGGAACCATCGGCGTTGATTCGCGGATTGGAGTAGAAATCACTGCCCGAAACCAGCACCTGCTGGTCACTGTGTCCCGTCCGATCCAGGCCGACAATCGTGTTCACGGCTTCCCGCCCAGCCGATGTGTGGTCTTCGCGGACGATGATAAGCCTCGGCCTGAGCGGATCGGCTACTCCGTCAGCGTATCGCCAAGCCACCTCGGGAGTAATCGCTTCGGGAACCCCGCCCGGCTCGCGGCGATAGAGGCGCTGATCGTCGTAGTTTGAAAAGTAGACGATGGACTCATGGACCAGATACTCGCCGCCGCCATACTCATGAACTCGGGTCCGGGCGTTGTAGGGCGCCGGATTGACGTCCTCAACGGTTCCATCCGGTGCGCGCCGTACGACGACATACCGGCCCCCTTCCGCCGGCCTCCCTTCGCTCCAGTACGTGTGGTTGTTTGATCTCGCCGGGTGACCCAGTCCAATCGAGTCGGCCACGATCAAATCTGACGTGATCGGGGACTTCCAAAATCCGTATTCAGCTTCTTGTAGTGTGCTCATCAGCGGGGTGTTCCAAAAACTAGCCCAGGCAATCATTGTTTCATCTAGCGTCTCGTCTTCGCAAGAACAGGCGCTTCGCTGACTCCCAGCGGCGGATTCCCAGTCGCCACCAAGTAGCGTTCGGGGTATCGTGTTTGCTGTACAATTGGGGCCATCGAGTCTATCAGGAGCCATCTCATGCGGCAAGTTTTTTCTAGAACTTTCGAAATCGCTCTACCCGTCATCCTCGTCTGGTCATGGCTCCCCGCCGGCTCCGCGGAGACCCATGAAGTCTTTCCAGAGGTCCACTCTCAGGTATTCTCGGCCGCCAAGAAACCGGTCGCGAGAGTTCGATCGGGCGATACGGTCATTACGCGCACCTGGGACTCCGGGGGCCGCGACCGCGACGGGGTCTGGCACATCGAGCATCCCTACAAGTATCCCGCCCGCGGCAACCCGCTGAGGGGTCCGTTCTACATCGAGGGAGCCGAATACGGCGATTCCATCGAGGTTCATATCGACAAACTGCGCCTCAATCGCGACGACGGCTACACCAGTTTTTCCGTGAACCAGGCCGTCTTCAATCCGGGCGAGAAACTGCAAGATCCCAATTACGGAATGGGCGCGGTGCGGAACGGCCGCGCGACTTTGATCCCCTGGGACATCGATATTGAGAAGAAAACCGTGACGCCCCGTCTGCGCCCGCGGGACAAGTCCGGCTGGAAGCTGGAGTTTCCGGCCCGCCCGATGCTGGGCTGTATCGGCGTCGCGCCAGCCTACGGCGAGGTGCGAACTTCGGGCCCCTCGGGCGACTATGGCGGCAATATGGACTACAACGATATCGTCGAAGGCGCGACCGTCCTGCTGCCTGTCTTTACCGCGGGAGCCTACCTCTACATCGGCGATGGTCACGCCCTGCAGGGCGACGGGGAAGGCTTCGGCAATGGCGTTGAAACCTCCATGGACGTGCAATTCACCGTTCGTCTTCACAAGGGTAAACGTCTTCGCATCCCCCGGCTGATCAACGACGAATACTTGGTTTCGATCGGCAGCCAGGCGGAGTTTCGGAGCAATATGGATGTCGCCGTCCGCTCGGCTAATTCCGACATGCTCCACTGGCTGCAGGACGAATGCGGCCTGACCTCGCCCGAGGTTCACATGCTCATGGGCTCGGTGATTGAGCACAAGATCATCACCTACTACGGCTCGATCGCCGCTCTGATGCCCAAGAAATACCTGCCCAAGCGATGTCATCAATTCGGAGCCGAAGAATGAAACGCGAGCCAAGAGATGCAGGGGCACGCCGCACAGTGCCCGCAACGAGAGATCCCCGTCCGCGCCAGCCGACCGGGCGCATCCTAATGACCGGAGCCCTGGCGCTCGGCTTGCTCGTCCCCGCGCTCGGCGAAACTCACAGGATCTTCCCGAGCCACCACTCACGGAATCTCTCCGCGCAAAAGGAACCGATTCTACGGATACAGTCTGGAGATACGGTAGTCACACGCACCTGGGATTCGGGCGGCGGGGACCGGAAGGGCGTTCATCACCTCAAGCACCCCTATGTGAAGCCCGAAGGCGGCAACCCTCTCTTCGGCCCCTTCTATATTGGAGGCGCTGAACCCGGCGATGCCCTGGAAGTCCATCTCGCTAAAGTCCGAGTCAACCGAAACTACGGCTACACCACGACCGGCATCCCCGATGCGCGCATCAAGCCGGGCGACACCGAAAACGCCCGCCACCCGCTCTACCGAATGGACGCGGTTCGACCCAAGCGCGGCGATCTCGTTCCATGGGATATCGATCTGGAAAAACAAACTCTCAGTCCACGCCTGCGGCCCGAGATGCGTTCGGATTGGAAGATCGAAATTCCCGTCCGCGCCATGCTGGGGACCATCGGCGTCGGCCAGCCGGGCGTCGCCGACGCAGCCTACAGTCCGACATCGACGCATGGCGGCAATATGGATTACAACGACGTCGTCGAAGGCGCGACACTCTATTTCCCCGTCTATCACACCGGCGCCTACTTCTACCTCGGCGACGGCCATGCCGCCCAAGGCGACGGGGAAGGTTTTGGAGCCGGTATTGAAACTTCACTCGATGTCGAGTTCACCGTGCGAGTGGTCAAGAACAAGCACCTGACCGGCCCTCGCTTGGTCAACGAACGCTACATCGCTTCCATCGTGAGCAATCCGTCGAAGGACTCCTCGACCGACTCCCGGCTGCGCGAGGCCAACTCCGACATGAATCACAACCAGGAATACCACCCGCCGTTCTGGGGACACGCCGCCTTCCTCAACCTCAAGGAGCACTATGTTATCCCCGACTACGTCGGCTACCAGAACACCGTCGTGGCGAGTCTCTATCCATCCAACACGACCGCTTTCCGCCTCGCCAAGGCCCAAGGCGCACTCGCCGGATTCGCCCATGGCGCTGGGCGCAACTTCCCGGTGGATGTGGCGCTAGAGAATGTCGACTTCGTCGAGGTCAACTCGATCGGTGGCATGGAGCCTCTCTACAGAGCCTGGAATTGCGGCTATGACGTGGTCGCCTCGGCGGGCGAAGACTCCTTCGGCAATTTCTACCGCAGCTATATTGTCGGCTCAAACCGCGTCTACGTGAAGTCGGGCAAGACGCTCGATTACGACAAGTGGATCGCCGATTTTCGCGCCGGACGCAGTTTCGTCAGCGCCGGGCCGCTCGTCTATTTCACGCTCAACGGCAAGGACCCAGGCGACAGCATCCAGCTGCCCGCCGGGTCGCACACCATGCACGCCAAGGCGGAAGTGCGTTGCATCATGCCGATCGAAAAGATCGAGCTGTTGTTCAACAACAAGGTCGTCGCGACGCTGGAACCCGAAGGCGACCAGCGCATCGTCACGCTGGATGAGAAGATCACCATCGATGGCAGCGGCTGGTTCGCCGTGCGCACCCGCGCGAAATACGCCCGCCACCCCATCCGCCGGCCCTTTCCCTTCGCCGCCACGATGCCGGTGCGTGTCTACGTGGGCGGCCAGCCGATTCGCTCACGGGAAGATGCGCAATACCTGATCGACCGCCTGGATAATACGCTCAAACAGGCCATGGAAGTCGGCCCCTGGAACGCCGAAGCCGAAAAAGAAGACATCAAGAAGCTCTACGGAGAGGCGAGGGCGAAGCTCGTCCAGCGACTGGGTGAAGCTGGTAAGTAGCCGGCCATACGACAAAGGAGCCGGCTATGCGAATCAGCGCTATTGAGGTTTTTCCGCTGCGGGCGAAGCTCGAAGCGCCGTTTTCGTTCTCGCAATGGACTTTCGACTCGCGTGAAACGACGCTGGTCCGTGTCCAGACCGATGAGGGGCTCGAGGGCTGGGGAGAGGCCTACGGACCCTCACGTCCTAACGCGGCCGCCATTGGCGATTATCTTGGGCCACTGATCCTGGGCCGCGACCCGCGCGACGTCGAGGCGATCTGGGCGTTTCTCTTTGCGCGGGGAGTCGATCAGGGCCAGAAAGGCGTGATAGTAGCGGCGATCAGCGCGATCGATATCGCGCTGTGGGACATCAAGGCCAAGACTGCGGGCGTTCCCCTCCACCGGCTGCTGGGGGCGGAGGCGACCGAGTCGATCCCCTGCTACGCGACCGGGTTCTATTTTGGCGCCGACCGGACCCAGTCCCCGCTTGAGAAATTTCAACGGGAAGCCCGCGTCTATGTGGAGGAAGGGTTCCGGGCCGTCAAGATGAAGGTCGGGCTGGGGGTCGAACGCGACGCCGAGCTGGTGGCGGCGGTTCGAGACGCCATCGGTCCGGACATCAAGCTGATGATCGACGCCAATCACGCCTACGACACGCTGGCCGCGATTGACCTGGGCCGGCGCGTTGAGCAGTGCGATATCACGTGGTTCGAGGAACCGGTTTCGCCGCTCGATATCGAGGCCTATCTCGAAGTGAAGCGGAATCTCACGATTCCCCTCGCCGGTGGTGAGTGCGAATCCACCCGCTTCGGTTTCGAACCCTGGCTGCGCCGCCACGCTTTCGACTACGCGCAACCGGATCTGTGCGCCTGCGGAGGCATCAGTGAAGGCATGAAGATCGCAACCTTGGCGTCGGTCCACGGGATTCACCTCACACCGCACGTCTGGGGGACAGCCGTCGGGCAAGCCGCCGCGCTGCATTTCTATGCCGCCCGTCCGCGACACCCCTCAACGGTTACCCATGAGGTCAAGCTGATCGAGTGCGACCGCACCGAGAGTCCGTTCCGGGACGCGGTCGTTAAGCAGCCTCTGCGTCTGGAGAAGGGCTGCTGGCGCGTGCCCGACAGACCCGGGCTGGGGATCGAAATCGACCGCGAGGCGGTGGAACATTTCACTCGCTCAGGTTGCTGAGCTTCCCCAGGTGCGGGGCGGCCCCGGAGCGAGTTCGAACCGGGTCCTGGACTTGACAGCGCGGCGGCTGGACCGCAACGCTGCAGCGTTGCCGAGCCAAGAGCCGGCGAGAGTTACCGGGCGAGAGCTAGCGGCGGCGGCTGGAGGAGGAGCCAGGGTAGGTGAATCCCGGAAGTTTCGGCGGGGGCGCTGGCGGCTTCTGCTGCGTCGCGCTTCCCGACGACGTGCCAGCGCCCTGAGAACCACCACCGGCTGTACGGCCGGACGCGCCGGTTCGCGTGCCCGGCGGATTGATGATCGCGCCTGGGCCGCTGTTTCGCCCCGAAGCCGCCGCAGTCGCGCCCGCCCGGCGGCGGCGCTGTTCAGCCCTTCGGCGAAGCCGGTCTCGACGCTCTTGCTGCCGTTCTTCCCTCGTCTTTGGCTTCTTCGTCTTGGCGGTCTTCTTGGGGCTAGGCACCGGTAAAGCCGTCGGCAAGCCTCCGGCGCCGGGCGTGACGCTCAGCCCCCCGAACGGCGAAAGCCCCGGCTGACCTTGCGCCACGGGCTGAGGAGGTCCGCTGGGACCGAGCGGCTGCTGTGCTCCGGCGCCCACGCCGCGATAGTCGTAAACGAACTCCCATTCGTTGTACATCTCTCGCTGTTGGTACACCTTGACGCCGAACTCCTCGGCTTTTGTGGCAACACCGGCGATTCCGCCCGTGAAGGAGGCTCCGCCAGCCTGAGATCTCGTCTGTCCGGCTCGGATCCCGGCCAGTCCGCCCGGCCGCGGCGAAGTGAGCAGATTTCGGATAACATTAGCGGCCTGCCCGCCGGCGCCCGGCGACGCGAAATTCCCCTGTCCACTCCCCTGCCCGCCGAACTGACTTTGGGGACGGCCAGCTTGCGCGCCGAAGGCGCTCGAACCCCCGCGACCTGCCGCCGCGCCCGCGGAGCCGAATCCTCCCTGACTGGAATTGCGCTGGTTGCCGCGATTCTGTCCGAAAACTCCCAACCCGGTCGCCGGCCGCTGTTGCCGGGCTTGCCGCGATGCTTGTTGCACCTGGCTGGGCAACATGCGCGAGTAGCCGGGGAACTGCCCGGCCTGGGGCTGGGAGGGCTCGGCGTCTTCGCCGGACTCTCCTCCTTCTGAAACCTCTTGCGCGACGATCGGGTTGCCGGCCTCGTCGAATCTCGGACCCCCGCCAGCGACGGCGGAGCTCTGCCCTGGTATCGCGGGAGCGGCCGACTCACGAACGGCGCGAGCGCGGTCGGCGCCGCGAAACCGGCCGTCGGGCGCCTGAAAACCGGGCATCACGTAGTTGCCGGCGTAGGCGGGGTTCGCGGCCTGGGCCTGGCTGGAACCTCGGAACGCTCCACCACCGCCGAAACCGCTGGAGCTTGATCCGGCCGGGTTGTCGGGATCTTCGAGGTCGTAGATCAGCGAATCCTTGAAACGCCCGTCCGGCCCCATGTGGATGATGCGCCATTCATCTTCACCGGTGATGGGGTCCTTGTAGCGCCTTCGCAGATAGCGAACGTCGTTGGTGTCTTCCAGATCATCGAGGTCGGCTGGATACTTCTTGTGTTCCCGGAAGTAAAGTTCGATGGCGCGACGATACTGCTCGCCACGATAGATCAGGCGTTCCTCGCGAACGCGCTGGGCCTGCATCGCGATCCGGGGCAGGGAGGCTGCCAGGCCAATGGCGATCACGGCGGCGAGGAAAACGACGGTCAGCAGGGCGAAGCCCCTCTGGGAGGCACGCGGAGTGAGCCGTGCTTGTCGTAAGCCACTCATCCGCATGTGAGCGGGGCGTGAAGAAATGGGGAACGGTCCGGTGCGGGCCAAAACGGGTACGGCAGCCTGGGGACCCTCAGACCGTTTTCGCTCATGAGGGCTCCTGTTCGTGGTTGATTTCATGGCTGCGCTGGGCATAGTGACGGCCCCCAGGAATCTGGCCTCTCGTTTCGCCATCGGCTGCTCTCGCCCAATTCGGGCGGTTGCTAAATGTCTTCCAGTTTCAGATTCTGCTGGTCGCTGAACTGCAAATCCTCGACAACGATCGAACTCGCGCCTATCTTGATTATCTTATACCGCTTCTTGAAAACATCGCCTTCTCCGCCGATCAGAACCTCTTCTCCGTCGAGCAAGAACGCACGTCTGCGGGGGTTGCCCGGTTCGTTGGCGAAGCCGTAGTACTTAAGCTTGATGGGCGGTGCTTTGCGCTTCGCTGGACCAGAGGTTCCGGCGGCGACTGTATTGGCTTGCGCCGCGGCTTGCATGCGTTTGCGGACCGCGGCAAGCTGTTCGGCCGAGGGCGGTTTCACCTCGGGCTTCTTTTTCTTTCTGACGCCAAACTGGAACAGGTTGCGTGATACACCGTCGAAGGACACGACCCGCACCCGCTCGAGCAAGTCCACGCGCAGAGTGGGGTCAATATTCATCGGATCAAGGTTCTCGACCGCACCGGCCGACGGGAAGCTGGGGCGAAAACTTCCGCCGCGCACACGCACGGCTTGAGGAGTTGCGCGTCTCGCTGAGGCAGTTCTCGGCGCGGCCGAACTGGAGGCCGTCGGGCCGGCTCTGGGCGGCACGGACTGGGACTCGGGGGCAAACAATTGCGTATACACCGAGTACGCTGCGATCGACGATACGACGATCAGCAGGATGACCTTGTTGCGCTCTGCTCCGATTTTCATAGGTCTCTAACGAAAGCGTCAATCTTCATCGTCAGATCGAGATCGTTCGAATCGGCGCGCGGCGTCGCCCCGAGCGAACCGATGATCAAGAATTGCCGCGAGCGGTCCAGACGGTTGAGTAGCTTGACGAGGCTCTCGTACTTGCCGCGAAACGTCGCGGCGATGGTAATCGCGCCGTACTGCTCGGCACCGTCGATCGGGTCTGGATCATAGCTGCGCTCCCGAATTTCGATGCCGGCTTCGGTGGCCGCCGCGTCAAGTTCGGCCAGCAGGGTGGAATAGGTCGAGCCCCGAAGCAGCATGACCTCCTCAATCAGACCGTCCCCTTCTTCCCGCGCCTGCTCCACCTTCCCGGCAATGTCTTTCAGGCGCTTGGCCTCGGCGGTTTTCTGTTCGACCTGCCCGGCTAGCGTATCGAGCAGGATGTTCTGCTCCTGTTCCCGCGCGGTGAGGGGAAGCGCGGCGAAATAGTAGAAGCTCAGATCAAACAGCAGCAGAGCCGCCAGCGCGAGCAGCACTTGGGTGCGGGGAACGCGTCTCCAGGCCGGCCGGCTGCCGCCAGAACCCGCCCCGGCACGGGTGTCAGAGTCGCTGTTCATAACTCACCATCAGACTGTATTTGAACGCCGGATCATTATCCGTCGGCGGCGAAGAGCCTCGCACATCGGGGTTGCCAAACGCGCTGGACTTCTCCAGTGCGATCAGTAACTCGATAAAATCGGGCCGCGTCTCGGCCCCAACGATCATTTCAAGCAGTACTTTGTTTTCGGCATCCAGCTCGGGCCGCACCTGGATCATGCGGACCCGGGGTGGGAATATTTCTTCGAGATCAGCGAACGTTCGCGTCCAGGAGATGCCCTTG
This sequence comes from Bryobacterales bacterium, assembly GCA_965238045.1. GTDB lineage: Bacteria > Acidobacteriota > Terriglobia > Bryobacterales > UBA6623 > CBDEGU01. The sequence goes on from CBDEGU010000012.1 coordinate 1,849,379, forward strand.
CGAACAAGCAATTGATTGAGAAACAGCGACCGGGCCAGCACTTGAGCGTTCTTGTCCTCAGCCAGAGCGCTCCTATGACGGGCCTCTTCGAGCTGCAGCTTTCGCAATTCGGCGCGAAGATCGCTTTCTCGCTGGACCAGTTCCGGGTCCATCTCATAGTCCTGGGCATAGAAAACCATCATGCCGACAGCGGCCACGATCAGCACCGCGGCGGCGGTTCCGGTAAGGAACCAGAAAAGTCTTGTCCGGCTAAAGGGATGGGTGGCAAGATTGAGTTTCAGTTTCACGGCCCTACTCTCAATGTACACTCAGATAGCCCCAGATGCCGGCGTCCTGGCTGCTGGCGTGGCCGCGCGGCGTACGCAGCGGCTCGACAGCGCAGCCGAATTCGGCTGGGATCCGTTCGGCCTCGCCCGCCGAGAGATCAAAGCCGCAAACAACGAGCTTTGCGACCGGGACTCCGAGACTATCGTTTACGTACATCATCGTGGGATACAGATCACCGGCGGCGTCGGCCCAGGAATCGGCGGCGGCGCCCTGGCCAGTTGTCAACTCAACCCAGCGAACCATTTTCACGATGCCTTTTTCGACGGCGGCCATGCTTAGCGAGCGACCGGACCGTTTCGCCAGCAGAGTCATCTCGCCGCTGGGCAGCAGGTTCAGCGTTTCGGCCATGGAAAGGGAAACAAACCCGGGCCAGAGCCCGGCGTTCTCAAACGGCGCCTCATACTGACGCACGACTTCCGGAGGCGTCACCGCCACCAGCGCCGCAACCCGCCCTCCCGCGGGCCAGACCTGGCAGGCGATGCTCGCTTGATCGGCATCGAACGGTACCGTCTTCTTGAGCCGCCATCGAATGAGACGCATGCGCTCTTTCTGATCTCTGGGCAGCTGGTCGAAGTCCAGCACGGTGAGCCGGGCGGAGGAATCGGGCAGAATGAGCGCGACGTCGGGACGCCGCACCGCGCCCAGCTCATCGAGAATCGAGCGGATCGTCTGTTCCAGCAGATCGGGCTTGATCACGTTGGGCCGGGCCGGGGAGGGGTCCAGCACGCCCTCGGGCAGTTCACGCGACGAGACCGCCTCGACATCAAAGTTCTTCGCATTACGGCGAACACCCGAGACCGTCCGGTCGGTGATCTCGAACACCAGCAGCGGTGGCGGGTCCATCACAAGATATTTGAGTCGGCTAAGCAGCATGGATCGTTTTCCGTTCGCGGCGGCGCTGGGCTAGTCGATAAACGTCGCTTTGTCGATCTCGCGCAAGGTCGTGATCCCTGCTTTGACTCTTTCGACAGCCGATTCGCGCAGGGTCGCCATGCCTTCATCGCGCGCCGCGCGGGCAATTTCGGACGAGGGACGCCGATCGAGGATCAACTCGGTGATGCGGTCAGACATATTCAGCAGTTCGTGAATAGCGGTGCGGCCCCGGTAACCGGTTCCGGAACATTCAATGCAGCCGGCGCCCTCGGCGAAGCCGATGTCGCTCCATTCCTCCGGATTCAGCTTGGACTCTTCGAGAACGTGGGCTGGATAGCGGACACTCTTTTTGCAATGCTCGCAAATCACCCGCACGAGCCGCTGGGCGAGGATGCAGTTGAGAGCTGAGACAAAGTTGTAGGCCTCGACACCCATATTCAGGAACCGTCCGAGCACATCGACGACATTGTTGGCGTGCACGGTGGTGAAGACCAAATGCCCGGTCAGAGCGGATTGAACGGCGATTTGGGCGGTCTCGGTGTCGCGAATTTCACCGACCATGATCTTGTCGGGATCATGGCGCAGGATCGAGCGCAGCCCGCGGGCGAAGGTCAGACCCTTCTTTTCGTTTACCGGGATTTGGGTGATGCCCTTGATCTGGTATTCGACCGGATCCTCGATGGTGACGATCTTGTCCTCGTCGGTCTTGATCTCGCTCACCGCCGCGTAAAGTGTCGTGGTCTTTCCGCTGCCGGTCGGCCCGGTGACCAGCACCATTCCGTAGGGTTCCTGGATGTAGCGGCGAAATGCCTTCAGGTCTGGGGGAGAGAACCCCACGACATCGAGCGAGAGTTCGTGAAACTTCTCGCTCATCGACTCTTTGTCGAGGATGCGCAACACGGCGTCCTCACCATGCACGGTCGGCATGATCGAAACGCGGAAGTCGATTTGGCGCCCTTTGTAGCGAACGCGGAAACGGCCGTCCTGCGGAACGCGGTGTTCGGCGATGTCGAGTTCAGACATGACCTTGACGCGGGAGATGATCGTATGGTGCCAATCCCTGGAGATGGGCGGCATGGCGTAGTGCAGCACGCCGTCGATGCGGTATTTGATGGCGACTTCGTCGTTGCGTGTTTCGATGTGAATGTCGCTGGCCCGGCGCTCCAGGGCGTTAAAAATGGTCGTATCCACCAGCCGGATCACGGGATTGATGTCGGTGTCGCCGGTGAGCTTTTCAATCGAGATGGTTTCGTCAGCGGCGTCCTGGTCATGGCCGGTGCCGAGCACGAAGCCCTCGGTTACCTCCTCGAGTACGCGCTGGGACTGCTCGGTTTTCTTGAGCAAGTCGCTGATCTGAGCAAGGGTGGCGACCTGAATACGGATCTTCTTGCCGAGCAGCAGTGAGATCTCATCGAGCGTGGCGAGCTGGCGGGGATCGGCAATGGCGATCCTCAGACCGCCGCCGTCCTCGGCGACGGGAACGAAGTTGTAGCGAAACATCAACTCGACGGGAACGGAACGAAACAGCTCGGCGTCAATCGCGACCTGCGTCAGGTCCACGAAATCGTAGTGGTATCTCTGCGCCAGCGACCGCGACTCCTCTTCTTCGGCGGCGCGATCGGCGCCAATGACCTGGTCCTGGGTTGCCATATTGCTCTATGCCTGGATTGTTCTATGCCTTTCCGGCCTGCTTATCGAATCGTCTCCGCCAAACTGAAGATCGGCAAGTAGAGCGAAATTAGCACGAAGGCCACGAAAGTGCCCATAAAGATCATGATCGCGGGCTCGATGAGCGAAAGCGCCGCGGTCATCATCGTGTTGACATCGTCGTCAAAAAACTCAGCGACTGAGCCGAGCATCTCTGGCAGAGCGCCGGTCGATTCACCGACGTGAACCATCTCCACTGCAAGCGATGGGAAGATACCGGCCCTCCGCATCCCGTCGGAAAGCGACTGACCCTCCTGGACCAGCCGCCGTGCCTGGGTGACCGAGTCTTGGAGCAGGCGCGAGCCGAGCGAATTGCCGGTCGTCTCCAGCGCCTGCGGCAGGGGAATACCACCCTGCAACAGAGTCGCGAGAAGGCGGCAAAACTGCGATACCTGATATTTGACCCAGATCTGCCCGAGCAGAGGAACCTTGACTTTCATCCGGTCGACGGTATCGAGAACCCTTTCCGACCGTGCGCACCATACCGCCACCCCGGCCGCCGCGGCGAGGGTGAGCACGATAGAGCCCAGGTTATCGCTGGCCGCAACGCCGAACCCGACGAGCAACTGTGTCATGTAAGGCAGCTCGGCGTCCATGCTCGCGTAGAGCGAGGCGAATTCGGGTACGACATAGGTGACCAGGAACAGAATCAAGGCCGAGACGAGCGTCACGAGCAAACTAGGGTAGATGAGCGACACGATGATTTTGCGGCGAACCGACAGAGCGACCTTCTGATAAGTCACATACCTTTCGATGACTTCGGGCAATCTGCCGCTCTTCTCCCCCGCCATCAAGGACGTGGTATAGATAGGCGGAAACACGCCCCGATTGAGAAACGCTTCCGAAATCGGCGTGCCCGTCTTGACGTCCTTGCGGATCTGCTCAAGATGAGCGCGCAACTTGCGGTTCTTGATGTTTCCCGCCAGCAGATCGAGGGACTTGGGAATCGGCAGTCCAGCGCGGATGAGAGTGACGAACTGCTGATTAAATATCAGGAACTGCTCAAGGTTGATGCCCCGCCCCGGCGAGTGGATGTCTTCCAATCCCAGGTCGCCGACGGAATGCTTTGGCCGAATGGAATAGATCATCACTCCGCGGCTGGAGAGACGTTCACGAAGCTCCTCCACCGAGTGGGCGGACTCAACCTCGTCGTGGATCTTTCCCTGGAGGTCGGCGTACCTGCAAACGTATTCGCTCACTGGGTGCCCCCCGCCAGATGGGGAGGCTCGAGAACCTCCGCCCCGGCCGGAGCCACGAAGCGAAACAGCGCCGGGTCCAGACGCGGATTGATTTCTTCGTCTTCGAATGCGAAGGTCGTCAGTGAGCCATCGCGGCCCGTGATGCGCAGGAGCGCGAAACTAAAGATCACGGGCCGGTAGATGAATTCCACACGGCTGTAGTAGTCCTTGTCCCGGCGTCCTTCGCCCACTACGGCGGGCTGACCGCCGATCTCCTCGATACGGAGATCGCGGAATTGCCGGCGGAACTTGAGTCTTCCCAGCAAAAACGAAAGGGGCGCGCGCAAGTCGCCTGTTTTGTCCAGGCGCAACGGACGAACTTGGTTAGTGCGCGGATTGTAGAGGTGCAGCAAGTCGCCGTCGCCGACTAGCAATTTCCCGCGAGGCTGTTCATAGTCCCAGCGCATCTTCTTCGGGCGCAGCAACGACAGCGTGCCCGTCTCATGAATTTTCGGACGGCCGGGCTGGGTAATGGTTTGCGCAAATCTAACACGCAAAGTCCCGAGGCTGTTGTAATGCCTCTCGATGCGGCTCAGCACCTGATCAAGCTCCGGTCCGCCCCGCGAAGTTTCCGCGGCCAGCAGTCCCAGAGCCGCGCCTAGCAGACACACGATCCCCGTTTGTACTCGCGGCACATAGGTAAGACGCGCCAGCCGCCGAAAACGTTTAGACGAGTTGACGAGGAAACTTACGCCGACTCCGGTAACGGTTGCCCGGTCTGGCTCCGTTACATGGACCGGCACATGGATTGGCGGAATTCCGTCCGCCGAAAGGCTCAGGATGCGCGAGCCGAACGCCGCGTGGCGGTCTTGCGTTCCGAGCGGATCATCTTCTTGATCTGATCCCCCGATGTCAGACGCCGAACGTGATCGGTGATGCAGACAGAAAGGATGGGCTGGCGAGAGTTCTTGAGGATATCGATGATGTTCTTGTGGCTGTCTTCCAGATAGAGATTCTGGCCGTCGGTGAGCAGGTGAATCTCAGCGCCGTTGCGAATTGCCGCGTAAAGCCCCTGCCCCAATTCCTCTTCGAGAAAACGCAGCACGCGGCGAATCTTCTGCAGCGAAACGCCCTTTTGGCGCAATTCGTTGATCAGTCCGATTTCGATCAACTCCGAGAACTGATACAAGCGCTTGTGACCTGACTGGACAGGGCTGACAACACCCTGCTCGTCCCACCACTGAAGTTGCCGGAGGCTCACGCCGGTAATCTTAGAAACATCCGCGCTGCTGAAACCCTCGGACGGGCTGCTGGATTTCCGCGATGGAGCGATTTTCGATGATTTCATGAGGTACCCAAGGATCTCGCGAGGGAATGTGGCCAATGCAATTCTACGATAACTCACGATTGTAAAGCTAGCGAAAACTTCAACTTGTTGAAAAAAATAGTTAACCGCCGCCAACAAATTGAACTACTTCGAGGCTCGCACCCCGTTTCAACTCGGCGCCATCCCAGTCGCCGCGAGCGACGATGTTCCGGTCCAACTCCACTGCGACTTGATCGGGCCTAAGACCCAGTTCAGCAATCAATCCGGTGATGGTCGTTCCCGAGGCTAGGGTTCGCTCTTCGCCGTTGACGACGACGCCGACATGTCCCTCAGAAACGGACTCTGGACTTGCATTTGCTTGTCGCATGGATTCGGACCCACGGGAACCGCCGACTCTCGCATCAGGATCCAGAGCCACTGATTCACCTACAACAAGATTGTAGCAGAACGTTTTTTTTCGTGGGGGACTCGCGGAGTTGTCGTTACCGGACGTGGCGCCCGTCGTTTGCCCGTCGTTTTCTGCGCGGAGCGGCCCACACGTAAACGGGAAAAACGCCAGTGCTCGCCCGTCTCGAAACCAAAGCTATGGTCGCGCGGGACCCGTCTGGGCCCGCTTAGGGTGACGTCTGACAATGGACGGTTCCCGGCGGCGCACCCTCGGCGGGACGGTGAAGGGTCTGCTACAATTGCACTCTATTTTTCGGCCAGCATCCCCTTACCCTAAAATCCCATGAAATCTATTCGCGTTCACCAACACGGCGGCCCCGAAGTTCTGACCTTCGAGGACATCCCCCATCCGCAGCCCGAGCCCGGTCAAGCGGTTGTCAAGATCGACGTCGCCGGGATCAACTTCATCGATATCTACTTCCGTGCTGGTCTTTACAAGACCGACTTGCCTTTCACCAACGGTCAGGAAGCGGCGGGCGTGGTCAGCGAGCTTGGCTCGGAGGTGACTACGGTCAAGGTGGGTGACCGCGTCTGCTATTGCGGGGTGCTTGGCGGGTATGCCGAATATGCCGCGGTTCCGGCGGACCGGCTGGTCAAGGTGCCGGACTCGGTCGATGCTCAAACAGCGGCCGCGCTGATGGTGCAGGGCATGACGGTCCACTATCTGACACACTCGTCGTTCTCGCTCGGCGCTGGGCACACGGCACTGATTCACGCGGCGGCGGGCGGCGTGGGGCTGCTGCTGGTGCAAGTGGCGAAGATGCTGGGCGCTCGCGTCATCGGAACGTGTTCCACGGAAGACAAAGCCACGCTGGCGCGGGAGGCAGGGGCCGACGAAGTGATCCTCTACACCCAGAAGGATTTCCCGGGCGAGGTCGAGCGGATTACCAGCGGGCGGGGCGTGGACGTGGTTTATGATTCCGTGGGCAAAGCTACCTGGGAGGGAAGTTTGAACTGTCTTCGTCCGCGCGGCATGATGGTCTTTTTCGGCAATGCCAGCGGACCGGTGCCGGCGATCGAACCGCTGACGCTGACGCAGAAGGGTTCGCTGAAAATGACGCGCCCGAGTCTGGTGCATCATGTCTCGACGAGAGAGGAGCTGGAGAAACGCTCGTCGGACCTTTTTGGCTGGGTGTCGTCGGGAAAGCTCAAGGCGCGCATTGGAGAAACATTTGCCCTCTCGGAAGCCGCCAAGGCGCAAGAGCGTCTGGCGAGCCGGCTGACGACGGGGAAGCTGCTGCTGATTCCTTGAGGCCGGGCGCGGCGGAGTTAGGTTTTCTTGAAGCGCCCGGTTCGGATTGCCGTCCATGGGGGGACTCGGAACGAGGGGGCCGGCTTGGCGGTCCTTCCGCGCTGGTTCTCGGCCACCGCCGCCCCGCTCCCGCTCCTCCCCGCGCTTAGCCGGACTCCTGCCGCGTCGTCTGGCAAAATGTTCCAAAAGAGACGATATGTCCAATAGTGCGGTACACTACCAACAAGAATTTTGTTCTGTCCGCGGAGAAAGGCACCCGTCCGGCCTCCGCGCACCGCGACGTCGTCGTGAACGTCCCAGCACAAGATAACGTTCAGATCTTTCTCGCTGGATACTATGGCTTTCGCAACGCCGGCGACGAGGCTGTTTTAGCGGTCGCCCTCGCGGATCTCCGCGACAATCTGCCCAACGCGCGGTTTACGGTGATGTCGGGCAACCCGGCGGAAACCTCGGCACGGCACGGCGTTCCCGCGGTCGCGTGGGATGATCCCGCCAAAATCATAGAGGTCATTGCACAGTCCCACCTGGTGATTATCGGAGGGGGCGGCCTCTTCCATGATTATTGGGGAGTTGAGACCAGCCGGATCTTCTCTCCTGGGAATTGGGGCATCGGACTATTCGCCGGAATCGCGTTGCACGCGGCCCTTCGGAGCAAGCGGGTGATGCTGTATGGCGTCGGCGTGGGTCCGCTGTTCTCGAAAGAGGCTCGGGAGTACACGCGTGCCGTCTGTCTGGTGGCGGACGTGATTACCGTTCGCGATCGCAACTCGAAACGCGCGGTCGAATCTCTCGGCATCCCCGGCAAGGCGATCACTGTAACAGCCGATTGCGCGTTCGCGGGCAAGCCCGCGCCGACGGGCGGCGACGAACTCGCGGTGCTTCTTCCTTCCCGGACGGGCGCGGAGCCACGCGTGGCGGTCGCGGTTCGTGAGTGGAACGCGGGCGTCCACCCCGAGTTCTGGCAAAAACAGCTTGCCAAGGCTCTCGACGGGCTCATCGAGAAAACCGGCGCCAAAGTGGTTTTCATACCCTTCCAAAAAACCGGCAACGAACGGGAAGACGACGTCGCCGCCGGCCAGCGGGTCGCGTCGTTGATGAAATCCGCCGCCAGCGTCACGGCGATCGAGGAGTCGATAGAGCCGGTGGAAATCGAGGCGCTGATTTCACAGTGCGATCTGTTGGTCGGCATGCGATTCCATTCGATTGTCTTCGCGACCCGGTCGGCGGTCCCGGTGGTTTCGCTCAGCTACGACCCGAAGGTTGAGGCCTTGATGGACGAAATCGGCCTCGGCCATCTCGACACCCGGCTGGACCGCATCGAATCGCTAAAACTCTTCGGGTCGATGATGACCGCGCTGGAACAGCGAGGCGAGATTTCGGCGCTTCTGAGGACCGCGTGCGGCGATCTTGCCGGCAGGGCGAAACAGACCGCGCGGCTTGCCAAGAAGCTGGCGGAAAAGAAGAGGCATGTGCCGAAGAAGCCGCTGCCCGATGTTCTTTTCAAGGTCAGTCTCGGCATCCAGAATCAGCTGGCGGTGATTGACCAGTTGGAAGAGCAACGAAGGACTGTCGACGCCCGGGTTGTGGAACTGGCCGCCTGGGCGCAAAAGCAACAGGAACAGATTGAATCCTTGCGGTCTGAACTGTCGGCGAAAAACTCCGAAACGGCGAAGCTGGCATCCCGGCTACATGCCAGCAGTGAGCTTCTCCGCGAAGGCGACCAGGCACGGCTCGAAGCCCGAAGAGATCTGGAAAAACATCTCGCCGAGGCGGAACGAGACCTCGCTGGCGCGCGGGCGCGGGCCCGGCACGCCGCCGCCGAAGCCGCGGATCTGAGGAAGAAAGCCGAGGAGTTACAGCATTGGACGTCGAGACAGGAGAACCATGTCAAGGACTTGACCGCATGGGTCGCGTCGCAAAAGTCGCAAATCGACCGGCTGACGTCTCAACTCACGCGAGCCAAAGACGAGGCGGAGTTCCTCGACAAACAGGCCAGTCACTACAGGCGCCGTCTCCACAACGCCCGCTCGACCGTCACGTTGCGCCGATGGCTTCACGCGGTATTAGACAGCGTTCAAGGAATGACGCCCGAGTGGCTTCGGAGCCGGATTCGGCCTTCTTACCTGAAGTTGTACAAGCGGTGCTACCCGGCTGGAAAGACGGAGTTCGACATCTTCGAAGTGGAAATGCATTTTTCGCCGAGCCGCCACAGGGATTCTAGCTTCCACTCCCAGCTGCCGTTCATGCCGCGATACAACCGCATGGCCTCCGACGATTTGACCTTGAGCACGGGCTCGTCGTTTGATTTCTATCCTTCATACCGTCCCAAAATCAGCGTTATATTGCCGGTCTGGAACCAGGCTCGCCTTCTTGGCGATTCCATCGCCAGTGTGCTCGGGCAGTCGTATGCGAATATCGAACTGATCGTGGTCGACGACGGATCGACCGAAGATCTTGCTCCTGTCCTCAAGCGTTTCTCCGATGATGACCGGCTTCAGGTGATGCGCAAGAACCACGCCGGGCTTCCGCGGGCCCTTAACGCCGGTTTTCGGGCGGCGACGGGAGACTTTCTGACCTGGACCTCGGCGGACAATGTGATGCGCCCGGAGATGGTCGCCACCCTGCTGGACTTTCTGCTCTGGCACCCGAATGTCGATATGGCGTACGGGAATATCGACCTCATCGGCGAGGATGGCGAACCTCTGATCGGGTCCGCTCATCGGCCCTTCAACCAGCGTCCCGGCGCAACAAACGAGATTCTTCTTCCGCACACGGTGGAAACGCTCGGGCGGCTGGATGACAATTTCATCGGCGCGGCGTTCCTGTTCCGTTCTCGTATTTACGCGATTGCCGGCGACCACGACACAACCCTGCTGGGTACCGAAGACTATGACTACTGGCTGAGGATCAACTCTCTCGGCTCGATTCGTCACGTCGATACCGAGGAATCGCTCTATTCCTATCGCTTGCACGAGGGTTCCCTGAGCGCCAAGCACGGCTCGGGGGAAATACCGGCCAATGTTCAGACGCTGGTGAACTATCATCGGCGGCGGGAAGACTTCTATCATCATCCTTGCGAAGTCGTGATCGTTTACGATGCGCGTCCGGAAGTTCCCGAGCCGTTCATCACCGCCTTGGGCTCGGCATTTCGAGAGCTCGGCCACGCGGTGCACGTTGTCTCGACTGGAAAATGGGAAAGCGACTCGCCGCCCATCGGATGCCGTCTCATCCGCGAGGCGAACGCGGAGGCCGCGTGCCGGCGAGTATTGCAGGCGGACAGGGAGGCAAAACAGCTTGTTGTTTCCTTTGCCTCGGATACAGCACTCACCGAGCGGCTCTCTTCCGATTTCAGTGCGGCCCATCTTCAGTGTTTCCAGTGGTTCACGGAGCCGCCGTCCGACTCCCCGGCCGTGCCGGTATCCAACGGTTCGCCCGTGCCGGGCGCGTCGCGTTCGCCGTGCGGCCTGGCCGCTTCGGCCTCGGTGGCGGCCAGTCTGAATGCCACGCCAGGAGTGGGCGCCTCTGTGTGCATCCCTTCCACGCTCTGCTACTCCGCGGAACGGTCGCTGATTCTAAAAGCCCGCGACAATGTCTATCCTCTATGGGACTTCCCGAATGCCTCGTCCGAACTGGTCGTCTGTATCGGTCCAACGGCTGAAGACATGCTCGCGATCGAAGGACTTGCCGAGTGTCTGGCCAAACACCGGCGGCTCGACTTTCTGTTTATTGGAGCCGGTGCCAGCGTCTCGGCCGACCCGAGGTCCTATCTCGGCGAATTGCCAAACCTTTACTATCTGGGACATAAACCGTTTCGGGACTGGCATATCTACCTCTCTCGCGCCAGCCTTCTTTTCGCCCCGTTCCGCAACGAGCCGCACGTCTTGCCCTGGATTCAGGACACGCTCACCTGCTACCTGCTGGCTGGAAAGCCCATCTTGGCGACTGTGGCCGCCGCGGAGGCGGGTTTCACCGACATGCCCAATGCCCTGCTGTGCGACGAGCGGCGTCTCGGCGAGAAGTTGCCCCAGGCGGCCGAAATTCTTCCGAACCTGAGGACGGCCGACGAATACCTGGCGCGCCGGTCGGCGAGCGGCCTGGCGAGAAATCTCGCCGCCACGGCCAATAGCAAGCTGTTCTTCGCAGCCACGCGGGCCGGCACTCACCGTGAAGAGGAGCGCATCACGCCCCAGACCATTGTGAAGCCGTCCTTGCCGGGGCCAGTCAATGGACAACCAAGAGTCCTGCTGGAAACGCAGACTCTCCATCGCGGAGGGCTGGAATGCGTCGTCGCCTCAATGGCGAAGACTCTGACCGGGGCCGGCTTCCACTGTGACATCGCGGTGACAAAAGTCGCCGGGGACATTGCCGGCGAGTGCAAACAGGCAGGACTGCCGACCTACGATCTGAACCAGAACGGGACGACGTTCGACAGTCTGATCGAGCGCGGGAAACCGAATCTGCTGATCACGCACTATTCCAACGAGGGCGCGCCGCTCGCGGCCAAGCGCGGCGTGCCGGTGCTGAGTGTAATCCACAATTCTTATGTCTGGCATTCGGCCGAGCAAGATGAAGAAGTTCGGGCCGTTGACCGCTTCGTAACAAAATACATCGCGGTCTCGAAATCCGCCGGATCCTATTTTTGCCGAAAGTACGGCATCCCACGATCCAAGGTCGTCCCGGTTCCGAACGGCGTCGATCTCGCGGTCATGAAGCAGCGGGACGCGCGGCCACCGTCGGTGACCCGGAAATCGCTGGGCATCCCCTCCGAGGCGTATGTTTTCGTTCAGGTCGCCGCATTCTTTGGCACCAAGGGGCAGCTGCATTCGGCGCGGGCGATGCGGGAGATCGTAAAAGAGTTTCCCGATCTCCGCCTCCTGCTCGTAGGCCATGCCGCGGATGTGAAGTATCGCGATCTCGTGCGGAAATACGTTCGCGATGAGGGGCTGGAAAACAATGTGCTCTTCTGCGGGCAGAGCGATGCCGTCGCGGATTACTATCGCCTCGCCGATGCCTTTCTCGCGCCATCGCTCATGGAGGGCTGGAGCCTGGCGGTCAACGAAGCGATGTATTTCCGGCTCCCGATGATCCTCACCGCCGTGGGATCGACCGAAGAGGTCATCGACGGCGACGATATCGGAATCGTCGTGCCGCCGGCCTACGACGACGTAATGAGCCTGACGGCGGAGAATCTCTGGTCCGTCTGCACCAATTCCGAACCCGACAACCTCCGCGAACTCGTCGACGCCATGAGGCGATTCCAGCTGGAAAAAGCGGCTTGGACCGAACGCGGGTCGCTAGGACGAGAGAAAGTCATTCAGCGCTTCGACAGCAAGGCGATCGGCGCCCGGTACGTCGAATTGGTCCGGCAGATCGTCACACTCCCTTCCACGACCGTCCATTGACCCTGCCGCGCAGCCTCGGCGATGTTGGGACAGAGCTTGCGGCGCCGCGCGAATCGCTGGACATGCGGCCACGGAAAGCCGGCCTGTGAGCTGTCCTATCTAGAAAAGACACATATTTTTTTGGGAATTCCTCCCGCAACGCGCTATAATTCCTAATCACCATTCAGCCTGCGGACCCCGTCGCGCCGGTACCACCAGTAACATGCCCGATCAGGAGCTACAAACTCATCATTGCTCGCCCGACGTCACTCCCGCGAAAATAGAAAATGCGGTCGCGGGCCTCCAGACACGCTCCCTCCGGCGGGGATCGACGGGCGAGGCGGTCAAGACGCTCCAGCGACGGCTCAGAGTGCTGGGGTTTTCCGCCGGAAGGATCGACGGCGATTTCGGCCCGGCGACCGAAGCGGCTGTGATCGCTTTTCAGCGCGCCAAGCAACTTCTCCCCGATGGTATCGTCGGCCCTCGCACCGTCCGCGCGATGGACCTCGCCGGCGAACCCGCGACGGGCTCGGTCGCCGGCCAAGTAACAGTAGCGCTCGTCTCGCGCCTATTCCCGGAAACGCCGCTTAGGAACATCAAGAAACATCTGCCCGCGGTTCTGGCGGCCATGGAAGCGAAGGAGATCGCCGACAAGCCGATGGTCTTGATGGCGCTGGCGACGATTCGGGCGGAGACTGCAAATTTCGAACCCATCAGCGAATTTTCGTCTCGCTTCAATACTTCGCCCAATGGCCGCCTTTTCGATCTCTACGACCATCGCGAAGACCTCGGCAATCAAGGTCCTCCGGACGGCAAAAATTATCGCGGCCGGGGATTCATCCAGCTCACGGGACGCTTTAACTACAAGAAATTCGGCAAGGAAATCGGCCTCGGCACAAAACTACTGAAGACCCCTTCCCTGGCGAACGATTCCCGAATCGCGTCGCTGCTGCTGGCGAGTTTTCTCAAGGATAAAGAACTGCCCATCAAACAAGCCCTGCTGGAAAACGACCTGAAGCACGCTCGCCGTCTGGTCAACGGGGGAAGCCACGGGCTTGGACGTTTCCGGCAGGCCTATCGTATCGGGAAAGGGCTGCTGGCTGATCCATCCGGCCGGGCGTGAGCGCACCCTGACGGCTCGCAACCCGTGGTCGAAGTCCGGCTGAGCACGGTCGGCTCCTGCCACGGCCTGCTAGGGCTGGTGCGGCCAGCACGCGGTCGTCGTGTAGCCGCCGTCGGAAGCGATCACTTGGCCGGTAATGTAGTCCGCCGCCGGTCCGCTCAAGAGCCGAGCCCTACTCCCGCCCGCAAACCCGTCTAGACCCGCCCCGCCGTCCATTGGAGTCACAGCATTTTCAAAAATTCACCTCCCTCATTCCAAACAACTTAACCTCCCAGTCTCTCCTCTGCCCCGGCACCTCCAAGGTATCCTATAACTGCAACACCCCGCGGGGTCAACCCCAGCCCCCGAGGCCCCGCCTCGCCCCGGCATTCCCGCAACAAAAGGAAAAAACAATGGCAAAAAAAGCGACTAAAGCTCAAATTCGAGCAAACCGTGAAAACGCGAAAAAATCCACCGGCCCCCGCACCGAAGAGGGCAAGGCGCGCGTCTCGCTCAACGCGCTCAAGCACGGACTCCTAGCACGCGACGCCGTGCTCCCCAGCGAAGACCCCGCCGAATTCGACCGCCAGCTCCGCGAGCTTGAAAACGACCTCCGGCCGGAGAACTCTCTAGAATTCGAGCTCGTCCGCCAGATCGCCGACGCCCAGTGGCGCATGCGCCGCCTGGTGCGCATCGAAACCGCCTTCCTCGCGGGCGCGATCGAGGCGCAGCGCAGCCACGAAGAAATCTTCAACCCAGACAACATCCAGCCCGGCCGCGAGGGCGAAAGCCAGCTTCTCGGCGCCGGACTGCTCGGCCGCACCCAGGCCCTGCTCCACCTGGCCCGCTACGACGCCCACCTGAGTCGCCGTTACTACCGCGCGATTGCCGAGCTAGGAAGGCTCCGCAAGCTAGAGCGGGCAGCCGAGCAATACCGCGAAAGCAAAACTACCAAACAGAGCCAATATCCCGAACCCTATGAAGAATCAGCACGATACAATCCATCCCCCGGACCCCAAGGTTGGAGGCCCACCGGCGGCGACGGCCCCCACTCCCGGCCTCCGCCCCAGCCCCCGATACTGCCGCGGCCCCCAGCCCCAACCCCGCCGATCGTCGACGACCCGCAACTGACGGCCTGCAAAAACCCAAACGAACCAAATTCCAGCTAACCGTAGCCGAATCAGAAACATACGGATGGCAGAGGCCGACCCGCCGCTAAACGAGCAAACAGCGGCCCCAGACCATCTCAAACCGAAGAAGAGGACACCCAACTGGCGAGCCAACCAACCCACCAGGCTGCCAAGCCAGACCCGCGCCTCCACCCCCGAGCCCCAATCCGCTCGGCCACCCTCGAAAAAAAAGCTCCCAAAATCCCGAAAAACCGGGCATTCCCGGACAAAACCTGACGAAGCGCCGATCATCAGCTGGTGAGAATGCGGGTCAAGCCCCCGGCTTGTCGAAGAGTTCGATCTGATCGTCGGGCGGCGTCTTCTTCGGCCTTCGCTGGCGGACCGGACTTCCGATCACTCCCAGCACCTTCAGCTCGGAAAGCGCGGCTCGCGGGACAAACATCCGCTGCGTGTTGGTATTGGGATCGGGCGGCGTGACGACGACACCGACGTCGCTGACTTGCAGCAAATCGTTCGGCAGGATGCCTTCGAGTACTTCGCCGTCACGCAGATTGAGGCGAACCCAGAGTCCGCCGGATTTGGGCCGTGCCGCGAAGACTTTGCGGCGGTTCTCGGGCGGAGCCTTCTCGAATTCGCGGATGAATTCGATGACGCGAATCTGCTCGTAGGGAATAAGATTGACTTGCGCCGAACGATCCAGAATCTCCGCGCCGTTGGGCCGCAGGTAAGTCTGCGGACTCACGTAGCCGTCGAGGCGGCGTTCATCGAAAAAGCGAACACGAACCTTTTTTGTCGTTGAGCTTGCCAAGCCAGGCACTAGCGCTGGGGTAGTACAGCCGCTGGTGCGGTCCCGCCCGGGAAGCTTCCCGGATCAGCGCCCTGCCGGTATGCTAATATGCCCGCATCCGGGATGTCAAGCGGAGAGCCTAGTTAAGTCATTGATATTGAAGATGTTGAAGTGAGCCCCGAGAGCCATATCCAGGAATTTATCTTCTACTGCCGCAGCGAAAAGGGGCTGGCGGAGAACACGATTCTAGCCTATCGGCGGGATCTGAACAAACTGGCCGCGTTTTGCGCGACGCGCCGCCGCGGCGTGATCGAGGCGAACGAGCAGGATCTCGGCGCCTTCGTTGACTCGCTCTATGAGGCGAAGCTGGCAAGTGCTTCGATCGCCAGACATGTCGCCTGCGTTCGGAATTTCTACCGCTACTTTGTCGGTCAAGATACGCTCGATGTTGACCCGTCGGCCGACCTGGTTTCGCCCAAGCAGTGGCGTCGCTTGCCGAAACACCTGAGCCTCGGCGAGGTCGACCGTCTGCTTGAAGCCCCCTCGGACCAGAAGCCGATTGAGGTTCGCGACCGCGCGATGTTGCAACTGCTCTACGCGACCGGCATGCGCGTCTCCGAACTGGTGCCGGTACGCCGGGCGAGCTTAGAGTCGGAGATGGGGTTTTTGCGCGTGACGGGCAAGGGCGGCAAGCAGCGTCTGGTGCCGGTGGGGCGGGAGGCTCTTGAGTCGATCGAGGCCTACGTTCGAGACGCGCGGCCGAAGATCCTCCAGGGCAGACACTCGGAAAGTCTGTTCGTCACCGGCCGCGGATCGGCGATGACGCGGCAAGCGTTTTGGCTGCGGCTGAAGCAATATGGCTTGCGCGCTGGCATTGAGGCCCGCCTGACGCCCCATGTCCTGCGGCACAGTTTCGCGACCCATCTGCTCGAACGAGGAGCTGACTTGCGCAGTCTGCAGCTGATGCTGGGCCACTCGGATATTTCCACGACGCAGATCTATACGCACGTGCTTCGCGAGCGTCTGCGCAAGGTATACGACGAGCATCATCCGAGGAGCTGAGGCCGGCCCTCGCCCGCGCCGGCCAGCCCTGCGCCGGCCACCGGCCTTTCTCTCAGCCGCGGCGGCGCGATCCGGTCTTCGGCGTGTCGGCCGAACGGGCTTCATTGACCCGCAGAACTTTTCCCTCGATCGGCGCCCGGTGGAAGCGCTGAATCATCGCTCTCACGTCGTCGTCCGAGGCCGCTTCGATGAACGCGAATCCTTTCGATTCCTGAGTCTCGAAATCCCGAATGATCTTCACTTCATCAAAGAGGATGCCTTCGTTCGTGAGCCAGCTTTCGATCTCGTCCGAGGTAACCCGGGTTGGCAGATTCCCCATGAAAACCGTCTTGGCCATGCGCTCTCTCCTTGATGAGACGGACTGATTTGTGGATATTATTTCAAGAATGAACGCAAAAAGCCAATGGGAATCCGCGGCTACTCGAAATCAGCCGGTCCTCCGCCACCCAAGGATCAGATTCTGTTACTATCCGACGACATGAAGCCGAACGCGTACCGGGCAGCTCTGGAGAGCGAAAGCTCGCCACAAGAAGGGGTCAGAACAACAATGGTCAGACGGAAAGAGAGCAGCCACGGCCGCCGCGGTCCAGGCGCGGTTTTCCTGCTCGCGGTTTCGTTGCTTGTCGTTGCGATGCTGGCTGCCTGGGGCTGCCGGGCCGAGGACTGGCCTCTAGAAGATGACATTTCTCTTACCGTGATCCTGGGAGCGAGACTCATCGACGGCAGCGGTGCCGAGCCGATTGAGGACGCCATCATCGTCGTTGAAGGGACCCGCATTCGAGCGGCCGGTCCGCGGGCGAGCATTCCAGTACCCAAGGGCGGCGAAAGAATCGATGCGACGGGAAAGACGGTGATGCCCGGACTGGTGGATTTGCACGCCCACTATTTTGGAGACCGCGCCGAGGTCGAGCGGAAGTTCCGTACGCAGTTACGATTTGGCGTGACCACGGTGAGGAGCATCGGGGCCGATGACGAGGTCCAGATGGCGGCCATCGCTGATGGGCGGGCGCGGAAAATTCCGGCGCCGCGGCTCTATACGGCCGGGCTTGGGTTGACGCATCCGAAAGGACATCCCCTCGCGCTGCCCTATGTGCGGCGGCCCGCGACGGTGGAAGAAGCGGCAGCCGCGGTCTCGGACCTCGCCGAACAAAAAGTCGATTTCATCAAGATGTGGGTCGAGTCGAAATACGGCACCCTGCCCAAGATCACGCCCGAGATCCGCGAGGCCGTCATGCGGGAAGCGGCGAAACGTCATATTCCCGCAGTAGCTCATATCTATGACGAGGCGGACTTCCTCCACTTAGCCGGACTCGGACTCACCGACTTCCTGCACACCGTGCGCGACAAAGAGCCGATGGACGAGGCCTTCTTGGACCTTTGCAAGAGCAAGGGCATCTCGTTTGCCCCGACGCTCAGCGTGATTGAACGCAACTGGTTTTTCGGCGAGCATCCCGAGTTGCTCAACGATCCTGAGATCCGCGCGGCTCTCGATCCCGGCATCCTCGCCGATGTTGAAAAGCCGGAGACGCGGCAGCGGATGCTCGACAATCCGGACCTGGCCAAACTCAAGGAGGAGTTGCGGCGCGCCCAGCGCTTTGTCAAGCAGATGGCCGATAACGGCGTGACGCTGGTGCTGGGCTCGGACAGCGGCGCCGGTGCGATTCCGCCGGGCTGGGGATCACATCGCGAGATGCAACTTATGGCCGCAGCGGGCTTGTCGCCGATGGACGTAATCCAGATCGCGACTCGTCACGGAGCCGAGCGGCTCGGAAACAAGAATTTCGGCGTCATCGCCGAGGGCAAGATCGCCGACCTGCTGCTGCTCGGCGCCAATCCGCTGGAAGACATCAGCAACACACGCAAGATCGAGCGCGTGATGCAGGCCGGAAAGTGGCTCGATCCCGCCGCCTGGAATGGATCCCAAAAGCGAGACCAGTAAAGAAGGGACAATGAACCAGGGAACGGTAAGGTGGTTCGATTGTCTCGAAGAGGATTTACAAATCGGTGCATGACCGAGGCAGGGCCCCGTGTCTGGCTAGGCGGCTTCGGAACTGATTTCCGCAGCCGCGGCGGCGGCATGCTGTTCCCTTACGCTGCTGCCGTAGCCCTTCAGCAGACCGACGGCGGTGGCCACGACGAGGGGTCCGAGCACCACGCCGATAAACCCGAATGCCTGAATGCCGCCAAACACGCCGATGAAAACGAGCAGTCCGTTGAGCTGAGAGCGGCCCGCGATCAGGATCGGGCGCACTACGTTGTCGGCGCCACTCACCAGAATAAAGCCCAGCAGGAGCAGCCCGATGCCGCGCCCGGTGCTTCCGTTGAGAATCAGGCCAACACCGGCCGGCGCCCATATCAGCCACGGACCCACGACAGGCAAGAAGGCCAGGGCGCCGCTCATCACTCCCCAAAAAATTGGAGACCCGAGGCCAAGAATCGAAAACACGAGTGCCGCGGCCGCTCCTTGGATCACGGCGACCACCAGGCCGCTGGATATGGTTACCGAGATCAGCTCGCTTACCTCGGCCATCATCCGGTCGCGGTGCTCGCCCGCCAGGGGCGAAATGTCCTTGACCAGCGCCATGAGTTCGCGGCCGTCGCGGAAGAGATAGAACATCGTCAGCAGCATGACGACCATATCGAAAATGAAGCCCGCCACGTTTCTTGCGAAGCGCGCCGTCAGATCGGCTAGCAGCGAACTCAGGCGCTGCGAAATATCGCGGGTGATCTCATCCAGCGTGCCGATCGGGATCGGGCTCTGCTGGAGGTACTGCTCGAGCAGAGCTTTCGCCTTGGGCAAGAACTCCGCGGCAGGCGCTTCGCGCACTACGGCAACGGCTTCCCGCACGAATACGGGAACAAGCCAGCCCACCGGTATCACGAGCACCAGCGTGACGATGCCCACCGTGGCCAGCGCGGCCAAATTGCGGTTCTCGATTTTTCCGCAGACCCGGCGATGGAGAGGGAAAGAAAAGATCGTCAGAATCGCGGCCCAGGTCAGCGGCACGAGAAACGACTGCGTCACCCGGAACAGGAAGTAGACAACCAGCGCCGTCATGCTCCAGGTAACAATGCGCTGGAAGATCTGTGTATTGGTCCGTTGCGGCATCCGTGTATTGAGTATACCGGGCGCCGGGAACGGCCCCCGGAACGGCTACTCGCGCCAGAATGCCGGTGTGAGGATCACCAGAACGGTGTAGAATTCGAGCCGGCCCGCGATCATGCAGCCGCTCAGCACCCACTTCGCGAGGGCCGGCAGATGGCCGTAGTGATCGAGCGGGCCGACACCGCCGAGTCCGGGGCCGATATTGAACATGCAAGCGGCTACGGCCGCGATCGAAGTGAGGACATCGATGCCCATGGCCGCCAGGAGCAGACACGACACGAAGTTCACAAGAAATGCCAAGTAGACCAGGTTCAGCAGACTCTGAATCGTGGTCTCGGGGATGACCTCGCCGCCGAGCCGAACGGCGAAAACGCCGCGCCGCTCCACCATGCGCTTGAACTCGCGGTCGACGACCTTGGCCAGGAGCAGTATCCTCGATATCTTCAGGCCCCCCGCGGTCGAGCCCGTGCATCCACCCACGAACATGAGTGCCAGCAGCATCAACTGGGGCAAGGGGTGCCAGAGCTCAAAGTTGTCGGTCACAAATCCGGTGGTCGTCGTGATCGAGGCCACTTGAAACAGAGCGCTCCGGAACGCCAGCTCTACCCCATAGCCTTTGCTGGACATCAAGACAACGCCGACGATCAGCGAGGCGAAGAAAATCACTCCTACAAAAGACCGGACTTCGACATCGCCAAAAACATCCAGCGGCCGCCGCTCAACCCAGAGACGATACTGCTGCACGAAGCTTATGCCGGCGACCATCATGAAGAAGATGATGAGGTATTCGATGAGCGGATTCTCGAAGTGGGCGATGCTCGCGGCCTTGGTGGAGAACCCGCCCGTACCGAGTGTGGAAAAAGTGTGACAGAGCGCGTCGAATCCGCTCATGCCGGCGGCCCGCAAGGCAACGATCTGCAGGACCGTCAGCGCGAAATAGATCTTCCACAGCGCCAGCGCCGTTTCGGTGATACGCGGTTTGAGCTTCTCTGACTTGGCGCCGGAAAATTCCGCCCGGTAGAGATGCATGCCGCCATGGCCGACAAGTGGCAGGATGGCGATGCCCAGAAGCACGATGCCGAGTCCTCCCAGCCAGTGACTAAAGCAGCGCCAGAACTGCAGAGGCGGCGAAAGTACCGAAACATCGGCAAGTACGGTCGCTCCCGTCGTCGTAAAACCTGAGACAGATTCAAACAACGCATCGGTAAAGCTGGGGAACGAAGACGAGAAATAGAACGGCAAGCAGCCGAAGAATGAGACGCTGACCCATACCGCGACAACGAGCAGCAAGCCCTCGCGCCGCCCCAGTTCCCGTGACGGCCGGCGCAGACACGTCAAACACAGAGTGGCGGCAAGAGCGGTGACGAGGGCTCCGATTCCAATGGGCCAGAGGTCTCCTTCGCCGCTGAGCAGTCCGTAGGCGAGGGGGACGAGCATGGCGCCGGCGAAGGCCAGCAGAAACTGTCCGAGCACGTAGCCTAGTGCCGAATAGTGGATCAAGCGCTCACCCGCGGTCGCCTGGTTCGCTGAGAAAAGCGGATTCCAGCTCCGCGACCACACTTTCCAGCGTGAAGAAGATCACGCGATCTCCGGCCCGGATGGAGGCATCGCCTCGCGGCACGACGACTTCCCCGTTCGGGCGTGCAATCGCGCCGACAATCGCCCCGCGCGGGAAACGGATATCGCGCAGCTTCTGACCGACGTACTTCGAGCCCTCCCCCGCGATCAGCTCGATGGCCTCGGCTTCCTCCTCTCCGAACGTTGTCACCGACAAAACGCGGCCCTTGCGGACGAACTGCAGCGCCCGGTCGACCGCCGCCAGCCTGGGGCTGACCGAGGTATTGATTCCGAGCCGCTGTACCATCGGCAAATAGTTCAGACGGTTGATCAGCGGAACGACTTTCTTGGCGCCCAGCCGCCGCGCCAGCAGCGATGCGATGATGTTGTGTTCATCGTCGTTCGTCAGAGACAGGAAAGCATCCACGCCCGAGACGTTCTCTTCTTCGAGCGTCACCTGGTCGGTGCCGTCGCCGTGGACCACGACTGTCTTACTGAGAATTTCAGAAATCTTTTCACAACGAGCGGCGTCCCGTTCAAAAAGCTTGACGTGCACACCCTGCCTTTCCAGCGACTGTGCCACCCAGATGCCCAGCTGCTTTCCGCCGACAATAAACACGCGAGAAACCGAGGTCTGCTGGTCGACGCCCATGAACCGAAGAACATCCTCAAGGTTCTCCCGTGTCGCCATGACGTAGATGTGATCGCCGGTATTGAGCGGCTCCGCGCCGTGGGGAACGATGACGTGCTGGCCGCGAAAGATGAGCGCGATGAGAGAATCTTTCGGCGGTCCCGCCGCGTCGAGCTCTTCGAGCGTCTTGCCATTGAACCAGCTCCCGCGCTCAACATTCATGCCGAATAGCTTGACGGCGCCTCCAGCGAAATCAAAGATGTCGGAAACCCCGGGCAGCCCGACAACGCGCATGACATGCTCGGCGACTTGGGTCTCGGGATGAATGATGAGGTCGAGCCGGAGGCCGACCTGCTCGGCGACGCGGCGCCAGTGTTCGACTTCGTGAGTGCGCAGACGCGCGACCTTGACGCTGACGCCGGATTCGGCCTGGGCCACCATGCAGGCCAGCAGATTCGCCTCGTCGGAACTCGTCACCGCGATCAGCATTTCCGTATCGGCGATGCCGCCCTTGCGAAGGGTTATGATACTTGTCGCGTTGCCGCGGACGATCTTCGCGTCCAACAGTTCCTGTAACTGGGCGCAGCGTTCTTGGTCCTGCTCGATGATGACGACTTCATTGCCCTCGCGAATGAGCCGTCGGGCGATCAGGGTGGCGACCTGTCCGCCGCCGACAATTAGGATTTTCATGAATCAGAGGGCGATTCGCGGGTCAGATCCGTTGATGGCCTTACACGCGCCAGCCGGGCCATAGGATGGGAAACGCAGGTCAACAATTACGAGACTATCACAGGGCGCGGAAAAGGACGCTCAGGCTGGGCTGGCCGCGGCGAACACCCGCTCACACCGGAGCGCGGCCCCCAGCAGCAAGCCCTCATTGCCAGCCGCGGCCGACAACTGAAGTCCGAGCGGAAGTCCGTTGTCCGCCGAGGCAAACGGTAAGCTGATCGCCGGGACTCCGAGGGCCGTAAACGGCGCATTGCAACACGGGTCACCGGTGAATCCCAGGCCTTCGGGCGCCGCGCCCGGCGCGGCGGGCGTGATCCAGACCGGATGGCGGCCTGTCAGGTTCGCGAAGGCGGCTTTCGCCTCTTCGATGACCTGAAGACTCTGCTGATATGTGCTCTCCTCCATTCTCAAACCATCTTCGACAAGCGCCGCGAGCTTAGTTCCGATCTTGGCTCCGTGTTCGCGGTAGCGTCGCTGGTGGGTGCGTGCGCCCTCGTAGTTATTGACCGTTCGGGCGGCGGCGGCGAGCTGCCGAAAACTATCGGGCAGAGGGATGTGTTCCACCGTAAGACCGGCTTGCCGAAGGCGCTGGTAGCAGGCGGGAAGCGCCGCCTCCATGGCGGGTTCTAGTTCCGAATCGATCGGCCAATCGGGGGCGGCAAAGGGGGCGGCTGGAGCGCCGTTTGGCGCAGTTGAGGCCGTCTGGGCCGCCCACAGAAAGCGCATGTCCTCGACGGTGGCTGTAAAGAAACCCGCGTGATCCAGCGAAGGCGCGAACGGCAATACGCCGCCGAGGGGCAGAGTTCCAAACGTTGGCTTCCATCCGGTGACTCCGCAGAAAGCCGCGGGGCGCAGAACCGACCCTTGCGTCTGACTGCCGATCGCGAAGGGAACCATGCCGCCGGCGATCGCGGCCGCCGAACCGCTTGAGGAGCCTCCGGGTGTGTGCGCCGGGTTGTGAGGGTTGCGCGCCGGTCCGGCGTCAAAATAGGCAAACGCCGTGGTGTGGGTCTTACCCAGGACGATGGCGCCGGCACGCCTTAACTGGGCCACGAGTTCGCAATCGCGCCCGGGTGTGCGTCCGGCATAGAGCGGCGAGCCCCATTCGGTTGCCATGCCTTGGGTATCGAAAATATCCTTGACGCCGAACGGAATGCCGTGAAGGGGCCCTCGGGGGCCTTTTGCGCGCAACTCGGCGGTCAGCTCGGCGGCCGCCTGGCGGGCTTCGTTCTCCGCCAAGTACGCCCAGGCGCTGATGCCCGGCTCCCGCGCCTGGATTCTCCGCAAACACGAAGCGACAAGTTCGCTGGGGGTGAGTTCACCATCGCGAATGCGCCGGTGCAACTCGGACAGGCTGGGCAGTTTCGTCGCCCCAACCAACGGCTCTTCGCTCATTTCGGATCCTTGGGTTGCCGAGGGGCCGCGGTCTGGCCGGTCAGGCGGATCTGCCCGGTCCGCAGCCGCTCGATGACCTGCCGGGTGGAGGGCGCCCGCTCGCTGTCGGGGTGGTGCTTCAGGAAGTCCTCGAGTTCGGCGATCGCGTTCTGTATCCGGCCCTGCTGGCGGTAAATCTCGGCCAGCGTGATTTGGGGCAAGCTGAAGTGCGAGCCGTCGAGTTGCTTGGCCTTGTTCAGGTACAGGATCGCTTCTGCACTGTCTCCAAGAACAAAGTAGTTCCTTCCCAATTGCGAGTTGGACAGCGCATCATCGTCTCGCAGCGTGGCCGCGTAGCGGTTGAACAGCAGAGCTTCCTTGGGCCGGCCGAGCGCGAGCAGGGCCGCGCCGAGATTGACCACCGGCGCGTGGGAGTCGGCCCGCAGCTCCAGCGCCCGGCGGAACATCCTGGCCGCGCGCTGATATTCGCTCCGCTGGTAAGCAATCGTGCCAAGCTGGTTCCAGACGCTGAGAAATTGGGGGGAAATCTCGGCCGCTTTCTCAAGATGAACAACCGCCCCGTCGATGTCATGCCTGGCGAGCTTCTTGTTTGCCTTGCGGTACTCGGAGCGGGCCTCCCCGGATATGGACAGCTCCCTCACCGATACGGTGTGCCGCGCGGTTAACCCGCGGTTGTGCGCTCCACCGGCGTCGCCGACCGCGAAGCTCGTCTCGACGCGGCCATTTTCATCCGCGAAGCTCGAGGTCACCTCCACGGTGCGGCGGTGTTCTCCCGAACGCGGATGGAAGACAACCAGCGTGTAAGAACCCTGGCGCAGGTTCTTAAAACGAAATCGGCCGCGGGAGTCGGACAGAGTCTGGGCACGGAACGGAGTCGTCGCGCCTTGGATTCCGACCCAGGCGTTGCGAAGAGGGGGCGCAATGCGGCCGCGGAGTTCGAGCGTTCGCTTGGCGGAATACAATAGCCCGCCGAGCAAGAAGCCCAGCACAGCGAGCCGCAAGACCCGAATGATCACGACGCCTCGTTTCATTGCAACCCTCGGGCCGCGGACCATCGAGACCTGGGCGAACGGTTGCGCCCGCCCCGGTCCCGGCCGCTTCGCAAAGATCGAGTGAGCTACATCTCCAGGGTGGCCGCCATCAAGGTTCCCTTGGCTGTGCTGGTGAATGGATCTTCCGCCAGTTTGACTTGAGAGATTTCAAAAGGCAGCGAGATATTCCCCAGAGCTTTCTCGAGTTCTTGCAGGAATCCTCCGGCTAGGGCACTGCCGCCGCTGACGGCGACCGGAATCGCCTGGTCGAACCGGGGAAGCTTCTTGGTGTTCTTGACCTCTCGTTCGAGCCCTTCCGCGATACCACGGATCATGTCGCAGTAGTAGACCGATAGAGCCTGGTCGATGCTCTTCTGCGAGAGGCCGTTGATCGAGAACCCGCTTTCCTTGTAGAGGCGAACGTTCGCGGCTGTCTCGCTGGTCACCGAAGCGGTGCTGGTGTCAATATAATCGCCTGCCTGAGCAGCGCAGAACGACAGCGCCGGCATACCGAGATAGGCGATGCAGACGTTACACATTCCGCCGCCGAAACTGATGCCAACGCCGGTGAAGCTGGCGTCCTCGAGTTCCGCGTAAACCACCGCCAGACCCTCGTTCAAGCTCTTGACCGTGTAGCCGAGACTTTCGAGCATTTGCCGCACGGTTCGCTCGTGAAAGGTCAAATCGCTGGCTCTGCGAGGCGGAGCGCTCGGGACGCTGAAACAGATTTTCTCTCCCGACTGCGCCTTGCCGCAGATCTTGGCCAGCGCTTCCTCAATCATTTTGAGACTCCTGGGCTCGTTCGGGTTGAGCAGGCCGCTATGCATCGGCCGCCGCGTGTCGCCGCCGGTCATATTGGCAAACTGCTGGCCGCCGTTGCCGAATGCAAAGCAAGTCGAGCCGTCGACGCGATGGGGGATGCCATTCTTCTTCAGCATGTTCACGGTGATGCGCGAGTAGGGGATCTCGACGAAAGCGTTGAGTTCCTGGTGGTATTCGTAGCCGTCCTCGGCGTGACGCGCCGTTACAATGCGGCTCGTGCCGAGGTCGAGGCCTTTTACGTTCTTCTTCGCCATATCGATGTGTTCTCCTTATTCGCACGTATGTTGTGCCCGCTGGTCCTTTGCCGGCCGTAACCGATCCGCCCCGGGCCGGCGGCCGTGGCTGGCCCAAGTGACAGCCGGAGTTGTGTCTCGTACTTCCTGCATCAAAGCCGAAAAGCGCTTCTTTTTTTGTCGCCGATACCTGTCTACCGAGAGTCCGCGGGAAGCCGCCTCCGTGCGGAAACGCAACTGGGAACGGCCTACTCCCGGCCAGACCTTTCCTCCCAACGCATCGACGAACAGCGAATCGTAATCAAAACCCCATTCCGAGACGCTCGCCAGCTCCACCTGGTAGTTGTCGGGAAGGCCAATTTTCTCAAACGGGAACCGGCCACGCCAGTCCGTGTGGTAGCCGATGAGCATCTTGTAGGGGTTGATCGAAACCATTTCGTGTGTCACGCAATTCGAGGCTAGAATGCCGAACCGCTCGCGCAGCATCTGAGTCAGCAGCCCGGCGCTAGCAAACTGCGCTTGGGTGACGCCCTCTTCAGGAGGCACGTCCGGACCGACCGAGGCCGGCCGGGCCTCGAACGAGACGCCGATAAAACTCTGGTTCAAATTGATGTAAAGCTCCCCGCCGTCGGCCCAAATCGAGTAACCGGCATGAAAGGCGTACTCGGTCTCGGGGACAATGCGATGGACTTGACCGAAGCGGTCGATGACGAAGTGGTAGAGATGCTCTCCACGGATGTAGGCTAGCAGCTTGCGGCCTTCATAGCGAAGGGACTGGTTATTCGTCTTCTCCAGCGCCGGCAAGTCGCTCTCGGTCGTGTGAAAGACGATACCGGCGGGCCGGTCGCGGCGGTCGATCTCGCGGGCCTCGGTGCCCGGACCCCGCTCGTACACTCCGTAGGCCCGCGGACCAGTGTGGGTCAGCCACTGGTTGGAGACGCGCAACCCGTTGCTGTAGAGTTCTTCGCGCCCCTCGTTTTCGACCAGCCAAACTTCGAGATTCCTCTCAGGACGCGCCGCGGAAGTCTTGGCTGTCTCCAGCTCGGCGGGAGGTGGGGCCTGGACCTGGGGCTGGCGAAAATCAATGCCGGCCGCCTGAGTAAACACCACGAGCAGGCAAACCGCCGCCAGGCTGAGCTTCCAGGCCGCCGGAGGCAGCGGCCAGAGCGGCAGCACGTACAGTGAGACGCGCTCACCGAACCCGAGCCCGAGTAGCTTGCCCGACAGCAGATACCGACGGTACAGCAAGTCGATCGTCTTCAGCCGCCGACCCCAGCTTCCGAATGTCCCCGGACGGCTGCCAGGCGCGTCTTGTCTCACCGCCCGCATGGCACGCAGAACGAACTCCAGGCGGTCTTCCGGCAGCGGGATGCGCCCACTATAGTGCTCGATGATCTTGCGAGTTTCGTTGTCTGGAAATGCCGCCATCGCGGGTCACCGCCGGCCCCTCACGCGGGCCGGATACAGGTGTGTTGGCAGTAGAAAGAGCGGTACCACGCGGTAGTATACTCCCATTTCGTGTTGCCGTCCATGGGGCGGTTTGCCGTATGCAATCGAGAATATAAGGTATGACGGTCTAATATCGCTTCCTCACGGATGCCAGCGGTTTCTGGAGGCGGAAAAGGCCTCTCGGACAAGATCGACAAGATCTTAGGATCACACCAGTCATACTACCGAACATGAACTTTCCTTGACGCGGGCACGGCGTGGACGCGAGACCCGAGACGGTGGTTCTTCATGAGGCGGCGGCTCTTCATTTTGCCTTTAGCTGCCGGACCGGTTTGCGGGCATAGAACAGAGCGCTCCAGACCTTCCCGGCAATCGACGAAGCCACCCCGTCGGCCCCGCCGGGGAACGACGAGGCCCCGGGACCGGCTCCAGCGCCGGCCAGTTCCGACTCGATCAGGCCACAAATTTGGGATTCGTCATAAACCAGCCGCCCTCGCACTTCCGTATCCGCTAGTCCCGCGGCCCGCAAGCCGTCGAGGTATTCGGCCTCACTGATGGCCCCGGACACACACGAAGCGTAGAGGACCTTATCCTGGCGCACCCAGTCCGGCAAACCGTCGACGACAATATCCGACACGAGCATGCGCCCGCCGGGCTTGAGCACTCTGGCGATCTCGGCGAAGACCTTCTCTTTCTCCGGAGATAAGTTGATGACACAATTAGAAATAACCCAATCGACAGAAGCCGATCTCACCGGCAGGTCTTCGATGATTCCCTTGCGCACCTCGGCGTTGGACAGGCCCGCGGCGGCGATGTTCGCTCTGGCCTTGGCGATCATTTCGCCGGTCATATCCACACCGATGGCGCGGCCAAACGGCCCGACTTTCTTGGCGGCGATCAGCAGGTCGATACCCGCTCCGGCGCCGAGGTCGACCACGACGTCGCCCTCCGCCACGTCGCTGAAGGCAAGCGGATTACCGCATCCAAAGGAATTAACAACTGCCTCGGGCGGCAAGGCCCGCAGCTCGTCTTCGTCGTAACCCGCCAATTTGACGAGCGCGCCCTTCTGTTCGGCGCCCGAACAGCAACCACCGGCCGACGGTTTCGAGACGGCCTTCGCATAGGATTTCGACACATGATTTCTGATTTCATCCGTTGCGGACGTGCTCATGATAGTGCTCGTCCTTGCTGATTTTCATAGAGTGTTGCTGCCGGGTCTCCCTCTCGTCCACCGCAACATCCCTCGATCGCGTCGGCCAGTTCGCGAAGTGTCGAGGCCAATTCGGTGTAGCGGACCGAGTAGAGAACTTCCTTGCCCTGCTTGCGAGCGGCAAGAATGCCCGCCTCTCGCAGTATCGCCAGATGGCGCGATACGACCGAAATATCTACCGGACAGCACTCGGCCATCTCACTCACCGTGCAGGGCTTATCACACTCAGCAAGGCGAATGAGCAGTGCAATACGATTGGGGTCGCAGAGCGCCTTGAAGAAACGGTGGTCGAGCAGGCCGTCCAGAGCCGGGCAACAGGACGGGGCAGCGGCTTTCGTAATACTAGTTTTCGTGGTGGTATGATTGCTCATTTGCGTCTATATGCAAATGATAAACCAGTCCAGGACAAGTGTCAAGCTTTGCTTGATCCCTCGTGACGCGTGTTGCAAGCCGTTTTGTAGACTGTTTTGCAGGCACAGTGCCGTAGTTTGGGCACGAACAGCGTCACCGTGGTGAGGGTCCAGCAGCCAGGGGGGCAAAGGGCAACGGAGGCCTCTCGACGCTGACAGTCCGCGTCAAGTGAGCCATTCAAAACTCACGCGACACCATCTGAACTAAGAAGAGGTCCGCGAGTTGGGAAGAGGTCTTGATCGTGCCGCCGCTTCCCCTACAGGCCCTGTACCGAAATCAGCAAGGCGTTGCTCGCCACGCCGTTGACGGTGATTACCACCAGGTGGTCGCCCGTAGGCAGACTGGCGGGTACGAGGATATTGGCTTGTGCCAGAGCAACCGACCCCGGCGTCAGGCCGAGGAAGGCTACCGTCGCGTCGACGCCGCCGACCGTCGCGCTGAACGAGGAAACGGCCGGCGAGAAAGGACCCGCCAACGGAGCGTCCTCGCCAGTTGGAACCGGGTTTGTGACGTCGCCAATGCCGATGAGATACACAACGACAAAATTTCCGGCCACGATCGGATTGCCCGGAGTGTTTAGGCTGAAGGCCGGGAGGTTTTGAACGATTGCCCGGTTCGGGCCCGCGAATACCTCCGGGAGGAGAAAAATCGCCGGGCCCGTTTCTTCGACGAGAATCGTGAACAACGCGGTCGTCTCGCCGTTAACCTCAATGACGACCGAAGCCGCGCCGAGTTCGGTCTCGTACGGTATCTGGAAATTGATCTGCCGCGTAGTCGTCGCGAACAGCGGAGCCGGCCGCCCGTTGATATAGACCGTTACACCGTCAATTGTGGTCGGCAGCGTGAGTGCGTGACCCGGTTCGGCGCTGAGCGCCGAGACCGAGGCGTTCAACTGGCTCGAGCCTTCACCCGTCAGGGAGTTAAAAACGCCGAATGCCGAGCTGATCGTGCCGCGGACGAACTTTCCAACGAAATCCGCCGCGTTGCCCAGTGCTTCGGAGAAGGACCACGGCGTGGAAGAAGCGTTTTTCACTTCGTCGGTGACCGACTCCGACATCACGAAGGTAATCTCGCGGGTCGCCGAGCCAAAGTTCAGTTGCCCGTCGTTGTCGATATCATCGACAAACACCATCGGCGTTTCCAAACCGCTGTTGGGTATGCCCTGCTGCCTGTCGTGAAGGTACTGGAGAAAAGGTCTGCCCAGAATCTTGCCGCAGCCGATCAGCCGGACGGCATGTCCTCCGCTCGAGTGCCGGTAGACGAGCTCCACATCCTCGCCCTGTTTAAGCTGGTCGCAGATCCAATCGAAATTGATGGTGGCTCCAGCGTCCTCGGAGACGATGCCGTTGCTGGCGAAGTTGCCGTTCGAGAGGGTCTGGCCGTAACCACGGCCCTGATGTTTCTGGACGAGTGCGTTGCTAAGGCCGTTGTTCTTGAGGTACCGGAACTTGCCGATCATCATGGGCGAGAACCAGACACCGCCGGGCGTGCCGCCGTTTCCGTTGCTGCGATCGGCCGCCTCGTCGAGCTGTCCCACCAGGCTGTCGTCGTTGAATGATCCAACCTTATGGTCGTGGGGCACTTCGAGGCCGTAGCGGTTCTCAAGCCACTGCAGACTGTTGGCCATCGACATGGGAAAACACTGATTGATCTGCGTGTCGATGTTCACCGGGCTCGGCTGAACGAAGACCGTGGTCTCGCCCAAGGGGTCGAATACGCCGGCAACCGGAGGCGCGGCCCCGGGCGAGGTAATGTCTTCGTCGCCGGCGCCACCCGGGTCGGCGAAGTCGGGCGAGATGGGGAAGCTCCTGAACTCACCCTCTGGATCGAAGGTGACGAGCGGGCTAGGATTGCACTCCGCCAAGGCTGGCAGGGTAGTCAGCATCATTCCGCCCTCCCCCAGGTCGAAATACGTGGAGTGCTGAGGCATCCCAGTCCCGAAACCAGGCATCGGGTCCAAGAAGCGTTTGCTCCCATCAACAGGAAGGTTCTGTATAACCCACCCTGTTTCGCTGTGGACGTTGAGATAACACTTCGGAAGCTCCGTCTTCTCTAATATCTTCTCGGTATCGAAGACGCAACGGCCCCAGCGGCTGTTCAATTCCGTCCCGCCGGTATAGAACCAGTTCATTTGGTAGAAATTGACACCGTCACCTGGTCCGATTTCATACATACTGTCCTGAGCGAAACTGGGAACACACGTCAGCGCCAGCCCAGCCAATACAAGGGCTGCCAGCGATCTTCTTCTTAACGACTCGGTCATAGCTTCTCCTCGGCCCGCCAATCTCAGAAGAGCTCACGTGGGGAAGTGCCGTCAGAGCATGACCTAATATCGATCGTAGCCAGGATTTCCTTTATGGCCGTCGTGGCACTTTAAGTGAGCCCAGCGGCGCGGCCACCCACGAAAAGATGCAGCGGCCGGGTCTGATAGAATTAGCCTCTGCTATGCGGGAGAAACGACGGGTTTCGGCGGTCAGCTTTCTGAACACCTCGCCGCTGGTCTGGGGCCTGCTTCACGGGCCCCAACAGGGGGTCTTCGACGTTCACTTTTCGCTGCCCGCGCAATGCGCCGACGAGCTTCGGGCGGGCCAGGCCGACATCGGCATCGTGCCGTCGATCGCTCTAGCCCGGCAGCCGGATCTGGTCGTGATTCCGGGCTGTTCGGTCTCCTGCCAGGGGCCGGTTCGCAGTATTCTCTTCATCTCGCGAAAGCCGATTGAGACGATCGAATCGTTCGCGGCCGATGCGAGTTCCCGCACGTCGGTGGTGCTGTCTCAGATTTGGCTGGCCCGCAAATTCGGCATCCGGCCGCGGGTGCGGCCCTATCCTCCGAACCTCGACGAAATGCTCGAGGTCGCCGACGCGGCTTTGATCATCGGCGACCCGGCGCTGCGTCTTGATCCGAACCAGACCGAATGGCGCGGACAACCGCTATTCATTTACGACCTGGGCGCGGAATGGGCCGGGATGACCGGAGGGCCGATGGTGTTCGCCGTTTGGGCGGTCAAGAACCTGGCGGCCGAGGCGAGTTTGCCGGCCCTCTTCAACGCTTCGGCGGAATACGGCCGTGAGCACCTCGAAGAGATCATTGAGGTCGAAAGCAGGGAACGCGCTTTGGACGCGAGTCTGGTCCGGCGTTACTTGACCCAGCATATTCATTACGGTTTCGGCGAGCCGGAGCAGCGAAGTTTGGCGCACTTTCTGCGTTCGGCGGCCGAACTGGGGTTGGTGGACCGGGTTGCCGATCTGAAGTATCTCGAAGCTGCCACGGTTCTGGAGCGTGATTGAGATGACGAAGCAGCAGGCCCTCGACGCGTTTGAGAACGACGACCTGATCGGCATCGGCATGGAAGCCGACGCCATGCGCCGGAAGTTCCACCCCGAGGGCATCGCCAGCTACATCATCGACCGCAATATCAACCACACCAATCTCTGTACGGAGTACTGCAGTTTTTGCGCCTTCTACCGTCCGATGGGCGACTCCGAGGGCTATGTGCTCTCGAAAGAAGAGATCTTTCAAAAGATTCAGGAAACGATCGACCTCGGCGGCAGCGGCGTGCTGATGCAGGGGGGCGTCAACCCGGACCTCAAGATCGAATATTTCGAAGATCTTTTCGGCTCGATCAAGAAACGCTTCGAGATTCACTTGCACTGCCTGTCGGCGCCCGAGATCTTAACCATCGCCGAGGTCAGCAACCTGACGATTCGCGACACCATCGCGCGGTTGCGCGACGCCGGGCTGGATTCGATTCCCGGCGCCGGAGCGGAGATTCTCGACGACGCGGTGCGACGGGAAATCGCGCGGCTGAAATGCACGACCGCCGACTGGATCGAGGTCCATCGCACGGCCCATGAACTGGGCATGCATACGACGGCGACGATGATGTTCGGCTGCGGCGAGACGATCGAGCACCGTGTCAATCACTTGGAGACGATCCGGCAATTGCAAGAGGAGACCGGCGGATTCACGGCCTTCATCCCGTGGCCGTTTCAGCCCGATAATACTCCGCTTGGCAGCCGCGTGCAGAACGAGGCTACGGGAGTGGAATTCCTAAAGACGCTCGCGATTTCGCGGATCTATCTCGACAACATCGTCAATATCCAGACGTCCTGGGTGACCCAGGGGCTAAAGATCTGCCAGCTTGGGCTGCGCTTCGGCGGCAACGACGTGGGCAGCGTTATGATCGAGGAAAACGTCGTGAGGCCGGCGGGCACGCAGCATTCGGCGACGGAAGAAGATCTGCGCCGGATGATCCGGGGCGCTGGGTTTACGCCGAAGCGGCGCGATACGCTCTACCGCACGTATTATTTGAACTGACGTTGGGCTATCTAAACTGACCCGGCTCCCCCGTACCGCCGCGCTATCCTATCGGCTATGCAAAGGAAAACAGTGCCAAGCCTGGCCGACGACTACCAACTCTTCTGGGGCGACCTGCATAATCACAACGCGGTGGGCTATGCGCGCGGGTCGCTCGAACGCACCTACGACATTGCCCGGGAACATCTCGACTTCCTGGCCTTCACTCCGCACTCGCAATGGCACGACATGCCCACGATGCCGAACGACGCCCACATGAAGTGGGTCAACGGCTTCAAGGTTCTGGAGGAAAACTGGCCGAAGGTGCAGCGGCTGGCCGCCGCGTCGAACCGCAAAGGAAAGTTCGTTTCGATCCTCGCCTACGAGTGGCATTCGAGTTTCTTCGGTGATTACTGCCTCTACTATCCCGGAGATCATTTGCCGCTCAAGTATCACCAGCATGTGCGGGAGCTACAGAAATACGTGAAGGGCACCGGCGCGATGATCGTGCCGCATCACCTGGCTTACAAACAAGGCTGGCGCGGCGCGAACTGGGACTACCTCGACCCGGCGGTGAGTCCGGTGATGGAGATCATGTCGGAGCATGGTCTCTCGGAACACGACCGCGCCGGTTTTCGCTACATCCGCCACAGCATGGGCGGACGATGGACGCGCAATACCCTGCAAGCGGCGCTGAAGCGTGGCTTTCGCCCGGGCGTCATTGCCAGTTCGGACGACCATCTCGGCTACCCCGGCGCTTACGGCGAGGGCCTGGCCGGGGTTTGGGCCAAGGAGCTTTCGCGCGAAGCGATACTCGACGCGCTCTGGAAGCGCCGCACGATCGCCGCTAGCGGCGACCGCATCACCCTTGGCGTGACGCTCAACAAACATTGGATGGGATCGGAAATTCCGTTTGCGCGGGAGCGGGAATTCGAAATCACCGTGCAGGGAAAAGACGAGATCGACAAGGTCGAGATCCTCAAGAACAATCGCGTCGTCTACCGCTATTTTCCCGAAGACTACATCCGCGAGAACGCCCCCTGGCCCGGTGAGGTGCTCTCTCGGCTCGAGTTCGGCTGGGGACCGTGGGGAGATCTCAACATGGCCCGCATCGCGGATTGGGAGGCAACGGCAACCATCAAGAACGGGGAAATCCTTTCGGTCACGCCATGCTTTCAGTCGGGGCCGTTTGACGAGCATCGCCGCGACCGTGTCATCGAACGCACCGCGAACGCCTGCCGGTTTCAACTCTTCACTTCGCGCAAACAGGCCTACGAAGAAAAACCGACCAAGTCGATCTTGCTCCAGATTGCGGGAGAACCCGGCGACGAACTGGAAGTGAAACTGACCAAGCCGGTGAAGATGACCTTCCGAAAAACGCTAGGCGAGCTGGCCGAGCACAGCGAAGTGGAACTCACCGGGCTCTTCACCGCCGAATCGGTGCTGATGCATCGTCTGGTGATGCCCGATCTCTACGATGTTCACTTCCGCCACAGTGATTACGGACGCCATGGGTCATTGGATTACTACTACGTTCGAGTCACGCAAGCCAACGGCCAGCAGGCCTGGTCGAGCCCGTTCTGGGTGGAGGGTTAGCGGTGGAGGAAGGCGGCTGGCCAGAGTGCCACGAAGTCTAAAGCTTGAGCGATGCTTTGAGCGTCATCGTTTGCCCGGAACGATTGTCCCGGATACGAAGCTTGCCGTCCTTCCACTCGATGTCGTCAACGCCTTGGAAACCTTCAGGCGTTCGTGTCCAGAACATCAGGAAGTTCCCTTCGATCGTCGAGCGCGCCGGGAGCCAGCGATAGAGAAATTGGCCGAAGATCTTGTTGCCGGTGATCACGGTGCGGCGCGACTGGTCGAAGGCCTGGCTGCCAAATTCCAGTCCGCGAGCCATCAGCCCCTCGGGCGGATAGTGCTCCCAGATCTGCAGCCAGGGAAACTGTTCAGTCGGAAAAAAATAGCCCAGCAGAAGACGTTTCTTAGGATGCAGCGCCGTGACAAACGCGTACTCGCGACCGGGGTCGAGGCGGTGCGCGGTGTGGTCGAGGGAATTCGGCGGGTCGGGCGCGGCCCGCAGATCGGCTTGCTTGCCGTCGAGAGTCGTGACCATGGGCCAGGTGAATTCCTTTCCCGACGGCAGACGATGGCCGCGGTTCGGATTCTCATGCGGCCGGGTCATGGCGCGATTCGCGGAGATGTCCACGACCGTCACGCCGGGATCGAGAAACGGAGAGCCGATCGTGGCGTGCTCGGCCCAGTTGATCGGGCGGTCAAAGTCGAGCAGACTCAGGAGCGTGCCGTTGACGTAAACGACATTCTCTCCGTCCGCCATCCGGAGCGTCCGCGTGTAGACCTCGTGGACGCGCGGCAGCTGCACGGCCTGGGTCAGGCTCACGACTTTACCTTTCTTGTCCGACGATTGCGTGACCCAGGGCAGTGTGTGCGCTTCGCCATGTCCGGAAAGTCCGGCCTTTCTTTCTTCTTTTGAAACCGGACCGAAGCCGTCGACACAGAGGAAATGTCCGACCGAGCCTCCGGGCCGGATCGGCTTGCCGGCCTCAATGTCGCCGCGGAACGAGTCCCACATCGGATTCAACTGCCCGGCGTCTGCCTTCAGAACGAGCTTAGCCATGGCTCCGCCGAAGGGCAGAACGCTCAACTCGATCTTGTCGTTCGAGAGAACGATCGCCGGCTGGCCATGAAATTCACCGTCGCGAATCGGGCCGGCCGCCACCAGCGAGGAGGCGGTCAAGACAAGGGAACCGGCCGATACGGCCATGAGCCGCCGCGGAAGTCTGGAACGGAAAAACGCGGGAAGAAAATTGGACATGATAGCAGACCTGCTCGAAAGGATTTCGCTCTGTGCTGACGCTGCGAAGCTATATGATTATACGGAACTGTCCCGTGCCTGGGGCCGTTCTTGCGCAAGTTCTGGCCCCAAAATCGGACGCGGGCCGTATGCTATCGTCAACCCTGTTGATGGGAGTTTTGAATGAGATTTGACGTGCGAAAAGCCGCCGTGCTGGGTGCCGGAACCATGGGATCGCGCATTGCCGCGCATCTGGCCAACGCCGGAGTGGACTGTTTGCTGCTGGACCTGGCAACTACCGGCGCGACCGGCGCCAAACGCAGTGAGATCGCCAATCAGTCCCTCAAGGGACTCAGCAAGGCCCGTCCGCCAGCGCTGTTTTCCCCGGCCGTGACGCGCCGGCTAACGGCGGGAAATTTCGACGACGATCTGGCCAGAATCTCCGAAGCGGATTGGATCATCGAAGCCGTGGTCGAAAACTTGGAGATCAAACGGGATCTGCTCAAGCGCGTCGACGAACTTCGCAAGCCAGGATCGCTGGTGAGTTCCAACACCTCGGGGCTGCCGATCGCGGGCCTTGCCGAAGGGATGTCGGAGGATTTCAGAAAGCATTGGCTGGGTACGCACTTTTTCAATCCGCCCCGTCATATGCGGCTAGTCGAACTCATCCCGACGCCCGAGACCGCGCCCGAAGTTACTGATTTCGTCCAGCAGTTTTGCGATCGCCGTCTGGGCAAAGTGACTGTATTCGCAAACGACCGCCCTAATTTCATTGCCAATCGCATCTTTCTCTTTTCGATCATGCACACGCTCAAGACAATGCTTGACCAGGGTCTCACGGTCGAGGAAGTCGACGCACTGACGGGACCCCTCATCGGGCGCCCGCGCATGGCGACGTTTCGTCTGGCGGACTTCACCGGGCTCGACGTCTGCTCGTATGTGGCCGAAACCATCTATCGTCTTGTGCCCGAGGACGAGAAGCGGGAGATCTACGATCCGCCCGCGTTCCTGCGCGCGATGGTCGAGAAAGGACTTCTCGGCGATAAGTCCCGCAAGGGTTTCTACAAGAAAGTCCGCGATGTCCCGGGCACGGACCGCCTCGTTTTCGATATCGAAACGATGGACTATCGCGAGCCGCGGAAGCCTTCCTGGCCGATCCTCGAAGAGACGAGTTCGATCCCCGATTTGATCCCGCGTATCAAGCAGATCATCGAATCGGACACGCCTCCAGGACGGTTTCTGTGGGAGAGTTTGAGCGAACTTTTTCTCTACACCGCCGCCCGGATTCCCGAGGTGACCGGCGATATCGCGAGCGTCGATACGACCATGAGGGCTGGTTTCAATTGGCAACAGGGCATTTTTGAAATTTGGAACGGACTCGGCGTTGCGGAAACGGTCGAGCGCATGGTTGCGGACGGCAGGCCGCTGCCGCCGCTGGTCGAGGCCGTCATGGCGTCGCCGGGGAAATCGTTCTACGGCCGGACAGAGACTTCCGAGACCTGCTTTGACCTTCGCGGCGCTCAGCACGAGCCGCTCCCCGAACCACGGGGCGTGCTGCGGCTTTCTTCGGTGCGGCGGCCAAACCCCGAAATCGCGTCCAACGACGGGGCCACTCTGCTCGACCTGGGCGACGGAGTGAGTTGCCTTGCATTCCGGTCCAAAGCGAACTCTCTGGACGAGAGTGTCCTCGCGATGCTCGAGCAGTCTCTCGACGACCTCGATGCCCACCGCCAGGCTCTCATCATCGGCAACGAAGGCGCGAATTTCTCAGTCGGCGCGAACCTGGCGATGCTGCTCGAGTGGTGCGGAGCCGGAGACTGGGACAAGATCGGGAAGGCTGTCGGGCAGACGCAGGCGTTGTTTCGTCGGCTGCGCGAGAGCCGAAAACCAGTAGTGGCCGCGATCGCCGGGCGAACCCTGGCGGGCGGATGCGAGTTGGCCCTCCATTGCACGCGCGTGCGGGCGGCCGCGGAAACCTATATGGGGTTGGTGGAGGTTGGGGTTGGGCTGATTCCGGCGGCGGGCGGTTGCGCGACCCTGCTCCGCAGACATACCGAAGGACTCGGGCTCACCGACGACCCGGGGGAGGCAACCCGTACAGTTTTTCAAATGATCGGCCTGGCGCAGGTTTCCAATAGCGCTATGGAGGCGCGGGAGCGGCGCTTTCTGCTGGCAACCGACCAGGTGACGATGAACCGCGACCGGCTGCTGGCCGACGCCCGGCAGACAGCGTTGTCACTCGCCGCCAGCGATTACCAGCCTTCATCGCCTTCGGAAATTCTTGTCGGCGGCAAGAGTGTTCTGGCTGCCTTGGAACTCGAACTCTACCTGATGCACGAGGCGCGTCAGATCAGCGATCACGACCGCAAGATCGGCCGCCTGCTGGCGAACATACTCACTGGCGGACCGCTCTCGCAGACAAGTTGGGTTTCAGAGGACTACCTGCTGGGGTTAGAGCGCGAAGCGTTCCTCAGCCTCTGCGGAGAAGAGGAGACCCAGCAGCG
The DNA here is from genome assembly GCA_965238045.1 of Bryobacterales bacterium. Classification (GTDB taxonomy): domain Bacteria; phylum Acidobacteriota; class Terriglobia; order Bryobacterales; family UBA6623; genus CBDEGU01. Next base: position 1,888,139 of record CBDEGU010000012.1, read on the forward strand.
CATGAAGCATATCCTCAAGACCGGCAAACCTTTGCGGAACTGACGGCCACTCGAAATTTTGATGGAAGGATGTTCTCGCTGGTTAGCGATTGTAAATCGGAGTGGGTCCGTGAAGCCGTTGCCACACCAGATCGCAGGCCTCTAATTGTTCCGAACTCAGCGCCGGGGTTTCCATCGCCCGCAGGTTTTCTTCCAACTGCTCGAGTCTCGAGGCTCCCAGGATGACGCAGTGAGCCCCAGGCTGCTGGAGTATCCATCGCATCACCAGTTGAACCAGTGTCAGGCCAGCTTCCCGGGCAACCTCGCCGAGCTTCTCCACGGCCTCGAAGTATTCCGCGTGCCAATAGCGCTTGAGATACATCTGGTTGCCGTCAAACCGCGTCCCGGGCAGCGGGTCGCTGTTGACTTTCTGCTTGCCAGTGAGCATGCCGCCCGCCAAGGGGTTGTAGCAGACGTTCGTTACTTCCATTCGTTCGGTCAGAGCCAAGTACTCTGTTCAATGCCGCGGGCCACCAGGTTGTACATCGGCGATTGTTGTTCAATGCCGCGCCACCAGGTTGTACATCGGCTGAGCGAACCGCGGTTTCTGGTAACCCTCGTTCTCGCAGATCCAGTGCATCTCACAGATCTGCCAGGCGCTGTAGTTCGACGTGGCCCAGTAGCGGATTTTCCCTTTCTTGCGCAGTTCGTCCATGGCCGCAAGGGTTTCTTCGATAGGAGTGTCGCGGTCAGGCTGATGGAGATAGTAGATGTCCAAATAGTCTGTTCCCAGCCTTCTCAAAGACGCCTCGATCGCCTTCCGAATCGCGGCCCGCGACAGTCCGGAGTACTCCGCCGGATCTCCCATCACGCCGAATGCCTTGCTGGCTAGAACAATATCACTCCGCCGGTTCCCCAGAACCCTGCCGACGATCTCCTCGGACCTGCCCTGGTTATATACATTCGCGGTATCAAAGAAATTGATACCGGCGTCGAGGCACCGATCGACGATCCTTTGTGACTCACTTAGATCGGCTTGGGATCCAAAGGTCATCGTTCCCATGCATATTCGCGAGACACCAAGCTCGGTGTGAGGAGGCTTCACTATTTCCATTTGATGAGGACTCGAAGGCGGTGTGGGCCGAAGGAGCGATCAGTAGCAACGGACGGCCCTCTATGTTAGCATTGAATGACTATGGCAAATGTATTGGAAATTCTAATTGCGGAGAGAGACCGTTTGAATCAGGCGATCGCGGTGTTGCAAGGTGATTCCGCGCCAAAGAGACGCGGCAGAAAACCTGCCGCTGCCGCGGCAAAGGCAAGCCCCCGCAAGGGCGGCGGGCGCAAGATGTCCGCGAAAGCCCGCAAGGCCGTCTCTGAAAGGATGACCAAGTATTGGGCGGCGCGCCGCAAAGCCGGGGCTAAAGACAAGAAATAGACGGCCGCGAAGAGCGCTTTTTCCAGTCGCGTCTTTCGCCCGCGAATCACCCTGCGTCCGTTCTCGGCGTCATCTTGTCGCGAGGACGTATCGAATGGAAACTCCGGAGCGCTGACTCGGGCAGATGTTTTATGCCCCGGTTTCGCCTGCCAACGCTCGCCTTTCGGGGCGGTCCAAGTCAACGGAAGGCGAGGAGCGCGGGAGAAGCGCCGATACGCGTATCGTGCCGCGCGGCTGTCGGCGGCGCTTTCCGGCGATGCTCGCTTCAGTGGTTCCGGGGACGGATGCAGTTGGCGTCAGTGCCGGTTTTGTTGTACAACTAGACCGTAGCAGTTGGACCCAGGACCGTGCACTGCCCGTTACGCGAAGCCCGTGGCGCGGGGTCCGTTGCGCGGACGGATCGCCGGTTCGCCCGCCGGTGACGAAACGGAGGCCTCTTCATATTGAACCGTCAACCTGTGACAGTGATTGGCGGAGGGATGATCGTGCGCGATCAGATCCTGCCCGCTCTCTACCAGATGCAGCGCGAGGGCCGTATCGGGGATCTGACCGTCTGCGCTCAGCACGGCCGTACGGTGCAATCCCTCGCCGAGGAACCCGCCATACGCAGAGCGTTCCCCGCGCAGACGTTCCGGGCCTTGCCGGATTTCGCGGCGGGCGACTTGACGGAAGTCCATCCCGAACTCTACAAACAGGCTCTGGCCGAACTGCCCCCGCGAAGCGTCGTCATCGTCGCCGTGCCCGACCAGATGCACTACCCGATCGTGGTGGATGCTCTGCGGGCGGATCAGCATGTCTGCTGCGTGAAGCCTCTGGTTCTTGACGTTGCCCATTCGCTTGAGATTGAGCGCGAGGCGCGCCAGCGCGGCCTGATGGTCGGCGTCGAGTACCACAAGCGATTCGATCCGCGCAGTTCGATGGCGCGCGAGCGTTTTCGCCGCGGTGACTTCGGCGAATTGCGGCTCGGCACATGCAGTCTCATGGAAAAGTGGCACTACCGGAATTCTAACTTTCAAAACTGGTTTACAACCGACCAGACGGACTCGTTCGTCTATATCGGATGCCACTATGTCGATTTGGTGCATTTCATTACGGGATTGCTCCCAGTGAGCGTGAGCGTATATGGGGTGGTCGACGAGTTCCCGAATGGAAAGGAGGGTTATCTCTGGACCGACGGCCGGGTCATTTGGGAAAACGGCGCATGCCTGAATGTCCAGAACTCATTGAGCTTCCCCAATGCCGCGCCGGGGCCGAACACGCAAGGCATGACGCTCTATTTCACTGGCGAGGGCGAGGGCGCCCTATTGAATCATTCCGACCAATACCGCGGAATCAGCTATTCCTATTCCAGTCCGATGGAATCGCCCGGCGGCACGCAGTATGCCGAGCCCAGTCCGGATTATTTCATGTATCAGGATTTGGGCGGGCCGGGCTTGACCCCGCGGGGGTATGGCGTCCGGTCGGTCGACTATATCGTGAGTGCGGCGCTTCGCATCGAGGCTGAAACCTCTGGCTTGAGCGGCCGCCCGGCCCTGGAGGCGCGCCGACGTCTGCTTTCTGACATCGAGCAACGGGGCATCATGGCCACCCCGGCGAACAGCCGCTATAACGAACTGGTGTGCCAGGCCGGCAGACTGTCGATTCTCAACGGCGGACAGGAAGCGCTCATCCGCTATAATCCACCGTCAGCCGAGTTGAGGGACTACAGCAAAACTACTGCGTAGTGTTCTGTGTACGCCCCGGTCGCGGCAGGCCGCCGCCCCGCGAAGTCCCCGCGCGGAGGCTACACTCACGCGGCATCTACTCGAGCAGCATCACCGTGCGCAGTTCGGTCTCGTCGGAGATCTCATCGAAAGGAGGTCCGGTAATATTGACGTTTCCCTGAAAGGTGATTCGGTCGGCGATGATCCCCGACCAGCCGCCCACCGATGTGTTGCCTCCGAAGGTCAGATCGGTCGCCGAAAAATAGAGGAATCCGTCGAAGGTCGAACCAGCGGAGCCGACAAGCATATTGCCTGGGGGCTGTTTGGGAGCATTGCGGCCCTCGAAGAACAAGATCCCTTTCCAGGGGCCACTCATCATCGGCTTGAGATTGGTGACCACATTACCGGTGATTTTGATGTTCTGCCAGTCGAGCTTTGGATTTGGGGTGGTGCCGCTGGTCGTATTGAAAAACATCGACCCCTCGCCGTCCGAGTTCGGCACGCCCGCGTCGCCGACGGTTTGTATTAGCCCGCCCGTGGCGTCGAGTCCGCTGTCGAAGAAGTGAATCCCGGGGTAGAAGCGGTTCACGCCCCCGGTAATGGTAACGGAGGCAACCCGCTGACCGAACTTTCTCTTGAAGGAAGCGTAATAGATGGCGCCTGGATCGGCGCCCAGCACATTGTTCAGATCGTTCTCCCCGCCGCTGAGGTTAAGATCTTCATAGTCGATGTCGTTGGGCAGTGCCGGTTCGGGCACATGCGCCAGCCAGTCCGGGGTGGGGGGCACGTCCACTGTGGGCTCGGGACTGACACAGTCCGGGCATCCATTGGGGTTGTACCCGCCGTACACAAGGACCGCTTCGGGAAACGCGTCGAGGTCGCCGCCGCCGTTGCTTACCAGAGCGCTGGGGTGATCCGAATTCACCTGCACGCCACAGGTCGAATTCACGTCGGCGGTGCCGCTCAGCGTGATGGCGGCAACGGACGCCGGATTCAGCGACAGAATACAAGCTTCGCCGTAGTTCACCAGCCCGACGACGGCACGCGTCCGGACCTGAACATTCGTGACGCCGGCGATGCGCATGAAGGTCGTCGGATATCTCTTGGTGATATAGACCTCGGCGTGATTCGCCTTGCCCGTGTTCGGGCCACTGAGCGGCGGAATGTTGACCGTGACCGAGATATTGGGATCAAACTCACCTGACGGAGTGTAGCCGTCGGGGGCAACGAAATGCTCAAACCCGTTGAGCTTCGCGTCATCGCGAGCAGCGGCGATGGCCTGATCCGTGGTACGCCGAAGCCACAACTCATGGCCCGCGCCCAGGGCGGCCGCGTCGGTGGCGGCCTGCATCCAGCGCCGCTTGTAGTAGATCGTGCCCCCATCGAGTACCAGTCCGCTCATGGCAAAGAGCAGAGCGAACAGAAGCGCCATCAAGGGCATGATTTGCCCGTTGCGTTCCCTGCTTGCCGGTCGCGTTCTCGGGTGAGTCCCTGGCCTGCCGGACGCTTGAGCTTTCGGATAAATGTATGTATTTGCTGATAAATACCCTATGATATTGTATATTACTGTCACTATAACCGTAGTTACTCCATTTTAGTCCATTAGTACCATAGGTACAACATCTGAGCTTATGGAAAGAGAAGTGAACGTATCCCGCGCTGAAACCGCCATTCGTCTGCTGAACTTGCGCTGGAGCAGCCGACGCCAGCCTGGCGAAGCCTTGTCACGAACATTCCTCCTCTTCTTTCGTATCGGCAGGCGCAGGGGAACAGTGAGCGCTTCGCTCGATTCCCTTTGTCGCGGGGGGCGCGATTGGAGCGTCCTCTGAAAGACTGAGCCCGTCCAGTTTGCGCCAAGAAATCTGTATTGACCAGGCACAACTCATGCGGGCCGCGCTCGACACAGCCGGTTCTTCCATCGTCCAGCAGAGGCGGCCCAGCAGCGGCCTGGCGCGGCGTTGGCTCTTTGGAGACAATAGGCTTCATGACGCGCCGGGATTTCATCAACGCCACGCTGGCGGGCTCGGGGAGCCAGCTTGTCGCCGGGGCTTCGCCCCGCGCCTCGGCCGCCTCGGCCGCCGCCGGAGCCGACTGGGACGGTCCGGGCGGCGCCGGCGACTACGCCGAATGTCACGGCAATCCGTGGAAAGTGATTGCCGACGCCCACAAGATTCGCGATGGCGAGTTCCGCGCCGAGCGGCTGGGGGCGGAAGACACCGGCGAGATGATGGATCTGATTGTCATCGGCGGCGGCGTGAGCGGCCTGGGCGCGACGCTTCATTTTACGAGCCGCGGCAAGCGCGGCCAGACCTGTCTGCTGCTCGACGCCCACCCAGTGTTTGGCGGCAAGTCCAAGCGGAACGAGATGGTGGTGGACGGTCAGAAGCTTATGGGACCTCAGGGCGCGAACGAGTTCGACATCCCGACCGACCCCGCCAGCGATGCTTACGAAATCTTCGAGCAACTCAAGATCCCCCGCCGCTTCGACTACCAGGCCATGCCGGAGGAGTTGCGACGATTCGAGTTCGACCGCACCAACTACGGCTTTCAGCACTGGCTGCACGCGCCGAGCTTCGGCACGCATGTGGATGGCCGCTGGGTTCGGGACTTCTGGGATAAGCACGCGCCGAAGGATCTCCGCCGCTGGAAGTACGACACGAAACGCTACTACGACGGCGACGACTACCAGCGCTGGCTCGATAGCATGACGTACAAGACCTACATCGAAAAGGTGATGGGCTACCCGCGGGAAGTCACCTCCTACGCCGATCCCATTCTTGCGGCCGCCATGGGCCTGGGGTGTGACGGCTTGTCGGCTTATGCGGCCTCGCAGATCGACATGCCCGGTTTCGCGGGCCTGAAAGGGAGTGCTACCTATCCCATGAAGTTTGCCGATGTGGAAGAGACCGGCTGGCAGATGTTCCCCGGCGGCAACGCCGGTTTTGCCCGCTACTTCGTCAAAACTCTGGTTCCCGCCGCCATTGAGGGCAGTCACACCCTAAACGATGTCGTCAACGGCCGGATTCGCTTCCACGCTCTCGACAAGCCGGGCCAGCCCGTGCGCCTGCGGCTCTCGGCCACCGTTGTCCGGGTGGATCAGAACGATGAGTACGCCGAAGTCACCTACTGGAAAGACCGGCAGCTATATCGGGTCCGCGGGCGCGGCGTCGTGATGGCCTCGGGCAGCTGGACGAGCAAACACATCGTTCGCGGTTTGCCAGACGATAAGCGCGAAGCCTTTGACAGATTCACTCACTCCGCCGTGCTGGTCTTCAACGTCGGCGTGACGAACTGGCGCTTTCTGCATGACCTGGGTATTACGTCGGCGCGATGGACTTCTGGCTTCGGCTTCAGCTGCAATATCCGCCATCAGATGGTTACCTCGGGCTATCAGCCGAAGTTTTCGCCCGATTCACCAACCATGGTGACTTTCTACGTGCCGCTGTTTTATCCAGGCTTGCCGGCGAAGGAGCAGGGCATGAAGGGGCGCTACGAGATCTTCACCACTCCCTTCGCCGACTACGAGCAGCAGCTTCGGGATCAGATCAGAAAACTATTCGGCGCAAAGGCCGCGGAATCGATCGCCGGGATCATTCTCAACCGCTGGGGTCACGCGTTCGTGAATCCGGCGCCGGGTTTCTACTTCGGACAAGATGGCAAACCTTCTCCGCCCGATGTGATCCGCGAACCCTTGGGACGCATCACCTTCGCTCACGCCGAACTGTACGGCCACCAATTCTGGCTGGGCGGCATCCGTGAAGGACGACGCGCCGTCGATCAACTCAGGGAGATCACTAGCGGCTAGATATCCGTCAAGTGCTCAAGTTTGCCGTTCGAATCCCCGATCGCTTCCGGCTTGACACCCACGCGGTCGAGCATCGTCAGATAGAGATTCGTCAGCGGCGTCTCGGTCTCATATCGCACATGACGGCCGCGGCGGAACGAACCGCCGCCGCCGGCGACAAGAATCGGCAAATCGTGGTGGGTGTGCTTGTTGCCGTCGGCCAGTCCGCTGCCGTAAACCACCATGGAGTGATCCAGCAAAGTGCCGTCGCCGTCCGGGACGGACTTCAATCTTTTGAGGAAGTATGCGAACTGCTCCATATGGTAGCGATTGATGGCTGCAATCTGGCCGATCTTTTCCTTGTCGCCTTTGTGATGGGTCAGCCCGTGATGCGCGTAGGGCACGCCGATTTCGCGATAGGTGCGATTGCTGCCTTCGCGTCCCAGCATGAAGGTGGTGATGCGAGTGGAGTCGGTTTGGAAGGCGACGACTTGCAGATCGAACATCAGCCGGACGTGGCCGGCGAAATCGACCGGGATGCCCGCCGGGCGCTCCATCGCCGGGGCGTCCTGGCGGACCTGCCCTTCTGAAATTTCGATGCGCTTCTCGATCTCCCGAACCGCGTCCAGATACTCGCCGAGTTTGCGGCGGTCGGTCGGACCCAGATCACGCCGCAGCTTGGCCGTATCCTCCTGAACGAAGTCGAGGATACTCTTGTTGTAGCGCAGCCGCTTGGCACGAGCCGCCGGATCATCGTTTTCACCGGGACGGCCAAAGAGCCGCTCAAACACCAGGCGCGGGTTTACCTCTGGGGGCATCGGCGTCGTTTCGCTTCTCCACGAAACGCTGTTGCTGTAAGCACAGCTATAGCCTGAATCACAGTTGCCCGCGAGCCGGCCGTGTTCGGTGCCGAGTTCGAGGGAGGCGAAACGTGTGCGGCCGCCGACGAAGTGAGCCGCCACTTGATCCACCGAAATCCCGTTCTTGATATCCGCGCCGTGGGTTTTCTTCGGATGCACGCCGGTCAGATACGACCCGGCGGCGCGGGCGTGATCTCCGGGTCCGTCGCCCAGCGCGCGGCCGTTGTTGTGGGTCAAGCCGCTGAGCACCAGACAGTCGTCCCGCAGATCGGCGATCGGCTCAAGAAGTCTCGGCAGAGCAAAGTCTTTCCCTTCGCGCGCGGGCGTCCAGTCCTCCATGATGATGCCGTTGGGGACATAGGCAAACGCCATGCGTACGGGCGCCGGCGCCGTCAGCCGGTTTGGCGCGGCGGCGAAGGCGGGCGACATCGCGTCTAAAAAGGGCAGCGCGACCGCCGCCCCCATGCCCCGCAAAACGGTCCGTCTCGAAAGTGGCTTGTTTCGCGCCATCACTTACCTCGCTCCCCTCGCCGCATCTGGAAGGGGTCGCTGCTGACGATTGCAAGCAGCAGCCGTGAGAATCGATAATCCTCTTCGGCCAATCGCCGCGCAATCCTGTCCACGACCGGCCGGTCGTACCGCTCAAGCCCGCGTCCTAGAGCGTAGGTTAGCATTTTTTCCGTCAAACAACGAGCAAAATCGTCTTTTTGCGACCTGAGCAGGACCTTCAGCTCAGCCGGTCCCTGGAACGACTTGCCGCCGGGCAGTACGCCCGAGGTATCGAGCGGCAATGCACCCTCGTGAGTTCGCCAGCGTCCGATGGCATCGTAATTTTCCAGCCCAAAACCGAGAGCGTCCATCTTCTCATGGCAGACCGCACAGGCCGGGTTGGCCCGGTGGATCTCGAGCTGCTGGCGGAGAGTCACGGCCGATGCGGTCTTGGTTTCCTCCAACTCCGGCACGCCAGGGGGCGGAGGCGGAGGCGGCTCCCCGAGGATGTTCTCGAGCAGCCACTTGCCGCGCAGTACGGGCGAGGTTCGTGTCGGATAAGACGAAAGCATCAAGACGCTGGCCTGGGTCAGCATTCCGCTTCGCTGGCGCCCGCCAAGGTTTATACGGCGGAAGTAATCTCCTTTGATGCCTTCCATTCCGTAATGCCTTGCCAAGCGCTCGTTCAAGAACGTAAAGCGCGCATCAAGAAAATCGACAATCGAGCGGTCTTCCCGCATGATGGTCTCAAAGAAAAGCTCGGTTTCCTGGCGCATGGCGCTTCGCAGATCGTCTCCAAAGCTGGGAAAAACGTCCGGGTCGGGCGCCGCAAGCGAGAGATTCCGCAACTCGAGCCATTGGCCGGCGAAGTTTTCGACCAGCGCCTGGGACCGCGGATCGGCCATCATGCGAATGACCTCTTGCTCGAGCACTTCCGGCTGGCGAAGTTCCAGCCGCGTGGCGCGCTCCATCAGTCGTTCATCGGGCATGCTGCTCCACAGGAAGTAGGAGAGCCGCGAAGCCAGTTCGAATTCATTCACCGGATGCGCCGAGGCGGCCTCACCCGAGTCCGGGTCGTCTTCGATGCGGAACAAGAAATTGGGCGACACCAGCATGGCCTGCACAGCCAACTGGATTGCCTGTTCGAACGAGTCGCCGTTGTCCAGCGCCAGATGGACGAGGTCCTTCAGAGCGTTGATCTCGCTCTGGGTGACCGGCCGGCGATAAGCGCGACGACCGAAGTCGCCCAGGATTTGCTGCCCGCAACCGGGCCGGTGCCGCCAGTTCGCATGACCGCAGACGAAGATCTTTCGGTGGCTCGCGGTCAGCGGCGGCGACTTGGGCTCGAAGGGCCCGCGAATCTCGAAATGGTCGATGAAGAGCATGCGCCGCGGTTCGTCATACTCGGCGGCCCGGTGGTCGATAATCTTCGTCGTGTCGATCAGGAACTTGGCCTCGATCGTGTGTTCGCCCTGATCCACATCGAGCGTGACCTCCCGCTGGCGTTTCGCATATTCATTGGGCGGGATATCAAAGACCTGCAAGCGTTTTCCATCCAGCGAGACGGCCAGCGGAGCTGTCTCCCACTTCGGAGGCGGAGGCGCCCCTGGTTTGGGATTGCCAAGATTGCGACGGTCCACGTAGCGGAGCCGCAGGGTGTACTTGGCGTCTCGCGGGAAAGAGTGTTGAACCCGCAGCGATCCCCGAGGCGAAAAGGCGATCGGGTTCGGGCCGCTAGTCGCCTCGTCCTCCGGGATGCGCGGCGCGAGATAGCGTTCAAGCGTTTCCGCGATGGGCGATTCAGCGACAATCGCCCGCTCAGCAATCTGCGCGGCCGCGTCAAGGTACTTCTCCATGAGCACGGGCGACAACGACAGAACATCGCCGTTGTTGTCGAAGCCGTAGCCGGAGTCATCGGCCGGAAAGTCGTCGGCGGGACGAAAATCCACGCCCAGCAAGTCGCGGATCGTGTTGTTGTACTCGGCGCGATTTAGCCGCCGGGTGGTGACGCGCCCCGGGTTGGACTGGCTCGGCCGGGTCACGGTTTCGAGCCGCGACTCGATCCATTCATGGACCTTGCGAACGTCCTGAAGCGGAGGCCGGGGCCGCTGCCGCGCTCTGGGGAAAAGATACGACAAGGACGAAACAGAACAAGCAAAGCAATGGAGCCATCGGACTTTAGACGAATTTGGCAGGTGGCCAGCGAGTCGCGGCTGTAGCGCCGCAAGCCGGCGAAACACCTTCGCGTCCCGTGGATACCTTCCACCTCAGGCTAGAGCTTGGACCCAGGGCTGTCAAGATCAGACGGCGCGGTTGAACCGGCCCGCCGGAAGGACATCTTTGAATCACTTCGGACATATACCATCGTTTGATTGATCCGCCCCGGAATTCTGTGTTACGGTGGTGGCGTTGGACGGAAGGTGTCGCTATGGGGTGTCCTCATGGTCCCGTGTTGTGGCGATGCCTGGTTTGTGTGGGTGTGTAGTTTGATGATTCGAAAAGCTTCGACACGGTTGCGGCTGACTTAACTTCGTGCAGGCACACCGGCCGGTTACAGCCCGCATGTATGGCAAGCCCGCCTAGTTTGGGGTGATCAGGACGCTGCAACTCGATGTTTCAACAGATGAGCCCTATCAAGAGATGAGTCCAATCGCTTGCCGTTCCGTCAGATCCCCGATTCGGTGTGGCCGGCGCCGTCGTGGTTCGTTCCGGAGTTGGTGCTTGTTCCTCCTGAATCCGGTGTTCGATGAGGCCGCGCAGGCTGGCTTTGCCGAGAGCCGTGTCGCAGTCCGCGGGTCCGAGGGGCGCGGCGATGTCTGATTTTCGGCGCACGATCGTTGTCGTTGACGATGAGCCGGAAATTCGAAACCGCTTGGAAAAGGTCCTGCTGCGGGGAGGATTCGATTGCCGAACGTTCAGCGACGATGTGAAAGTGTTGTCGTATCTCGCCGGTCCCAGACAGCCCGCTGATATGCTGCTGGCCGGCATCAGCCTGCCGGGGATGAGCGGAATCGAGTTGCTGCGATCGGTCAAGAGGACGCATCCCCATTTACCCGTCATTCTGATCTCGGATTCAGATGACCTGGCCCTGGCCGTGGACGCGCTCGAAGCTGGCGCGGACGATTATCTCACAGAGCCCGTTAGAGCGACGGAACTTGTCGCGCTGGTCAAGAGATACGTGGCTTCGAACGAGACCGAACAAGAAGAACAGGTCCAGGAGGCCTTGCGGGGGTTTCTCGCATCGCGGCAGCGGGATCCAAAGTCGTCGAAACAGCTCATGGAAATGATTGGGAGGCTCGGACTAAAGAGCCTTGAGACATTGCAGCACTCGGCGCGCGTGGCCACGATGGCGCGAGTATTTGGCGAGTGCCGCGGACTTTCCGCCGAGCGTTTGCGGCACCTCGAGGTTGGCGCGCTGCTTCACGACATCGGTAAGATCGTGAGCCCCAGAAATATCCTGATGAAACCGGCCGCGCTCGACGACGAGGAAACGCGCGCGATGCGGGAACACCCCGTCGTTGGTCACCGCATGCTGGCACACTTTCCCGAGTTGCGCGAGGAAGCCAATCTTGTCTATTGCCACCATGAACGATACGACGGGACGGGTTATCCTCGACAGCTCCGGGCCGAGGACATCCCCCTTTCCGCCCGTATCTTTGCCATCGTGGACACCGTCGACGCTATCACTTCGGACCGCCCGTACCGGTCTGCTCAGTCTCTGGCCGCCGCGCGGAGCGAAGTGCAAGAGATGAGCGGCACTCAGTTTGATCCGGCGCTAGTGAAAATCTTCATGACCATCCCCGATGAGAAGATCGACGAAATCCGGATGACTTTTCCCGACGCCCGCCCGGTTCGTAGCAGCGTATCGGGCGCCGACGAGATGCTCGCCTAGCAGCCTGTGGACCTCGCCATCCGGGGCCCCCCTCAGACCAAGGGCGAGTTCAGAAAGACCACAAACGGTTCCAGCACCCGGAAGCGCTTCACGAGCTGGTTGTAGAGCTTCGGTGTTTCGGCGATTTCCACCGGCAGCTTCGCCGCCACGATAAACTGTTTGTGAACGAGCAGATCTCTTTCGGCGTGATCGGCGGGGAAGCCTTTCGGAACTCGCTTGAGCTTCTCACCGCCCATCTCTCCGAATAATCTCCGGAACGAGCGGCTGCCGGTGATCTCGCGTAACCGACCCGCCTTGCCGGCCACGAGCCGCCGCACTGCCAGCAGCTCCTTCGGGCCAGGAGCGTAAATGCCTCCGGCGATGAAGACTTCCTCCGGCGCGACGTGAAAGTATAACGCGGCTCCCGCATGTTTTTGCATGCCCCGGGGACTGAAAATGGCCGACACATGCGCCTTGTAAGGACTCTTGTCCTTGCTGAAGCGGACATCCCGGTAGAGGCGGTAGATGGCCTTCTGGGGCGCGGTAACCAAGTCGACCTCGTAGTTCTCAAGCTCGTCGCCCAGCGCCAGAACCAGATCGATCATGGGCTGTTTGACATACTCTTCATATTCATGTTTACGAGGCTGAAACCATTCGCGGCGGTTATTGGCTTGGAGATCGCGCAGAAACTTCAAAGCTTCGGCTGGAAATCCAGAAAAGGCGGCGGGCATGGGCGAGGTGTTCTCCTTGTTGTCTGCTGACCCGTCACGGCGGGGAAGTTTTCGTATTCTACCTCTCTAGCGGGTGCGGGATGGTCTGGCGGGTGCGGGATGGTCTGGCGGGTGTAGGATGAATCGAGAAGATGGAGAGGGAACGCCGGATCCGCTTGGGGATTTCATCCTGCCTGCTCGGCGAGCGGGTCCGTTACGATGGCGGCCACAAGCGAGACCCTTTTCTCGCCGAGGTACTGGGACGCTACGTGGAGTGGGTGCCGGTGTGTCCGGAGTCAGAACTGGGCCTCGGCGTGCCGCGAGAGGCCAGCAGACTTGAGCGCAAGGATCGTACGATCCATTTCGTGGGCATCGAGTCTCGGCGGGATCATACGCAACACTTCCGGCGGTGGGGCGACCGCCGCGCCGGAGCGCTGGCGCTCGAAGGCCTCTCCGGCTATGTATGGAAGAGCGGCTCGCCAAGCTGCGGTATGTCGGGCGTGCCGGTTCATGAACTCGACGGCACCCTGAAACATAGCGGGAAACATAGAGGGAAACACAGCGGCCGCGGTCTGTTCGTCAGTATGGTTGCCACCGCCATGCCGAACCTGCCCCTGGAAGAAGAGAGTCGCCTGAGAGAGCCCGAGCGCCGGGAGCATTTCGTCGAACGTGTCTGCGCCTATCATCGGCTGCGTTCGCTGTTCCGCGGCCGGTGGAACCGCGGCGAGGTGATCGAGTTTCATCGCCGCAACGAACTCTCGCTGATGCTTCACTCCGCGAGAGGCGCCCGGAAACTAGACAAGCTCGTGGCATCGATCGCGGACCTGCCGCGGACAGCCTTTCGCCGGCAGTACGAAACCGTTTTCATGTCCGCGCTAGGGAGATTCGCTTCGAAAAATCGCCGTCTGCGGTTTCTCGAACATCTTGACCGCCGCTTGGCTGGTCACCTCGACCCCTCTTCCCGAAACGAACTCCGCTCCGCGATCGAAGGTTTCCGCGGCGGGCAGGCTCGATGGTTTCGTGCCATGGGCTTGATCGGAGGCCACGCGCGGCGCCTTGGTCTTGCCGGGCTTGGCGGACAAGATTATTTCCAGCCCCATCCGCTGGAAGCGATGCTGCGAGCTCAACTGTGACAGCAGTCCGGTCCTCTCTCGTTGCCAGCGAAGAAGTCGATCCGAGTAAGATAGGTCGATAGCCGGGGCAGGGGCCGCGCCGGGGACCGAGATACGAGCATGCCAGGAAATTCTGTCCGCCAGCCGCCCCGGAGGGACGACGCGAATGAGCAAGATGAAAATACGCAGGATGACGGCCGGGGACCGCCATCCCGTGGCCGAACTAATCTATGCCTCGATCAATACCTGGTACCAGCTCCGCGGTCTGCCTCAAATCTTTCGCGGCGGCCCGGCGGTGACCGAAATTTTCTGCGACGTCTACGATGTCCTTGATCCCGGTTGCGGCATCGTCGCCGAGAACGCGGCGACAGGACAGTTGATGGGCTCTTGTTTTTACCACCCGCGCGCCGAGCATGTTTCGCTCGGCATCATGAACGTCCATCCGAACTACTTTGGCCAAGGCGCCGGACGCGCGCTGCTGCAATATGTCATCGACTACACCGAGCAGAATGGCTACAAAGCGCTCCGGCTGGTTCAGAGCGCTATGAATCTCGATTCATTCTCGCTCTACAACAAGGCTGGTTTCGTCCCGCGCCACTCCTACCAGGACATGATGCTAACCGTGCCCGCCGGCGGTATGGGCAGGAGCCCGGCCGGAGCGGAAAACGTCCGCGACGCGAAGCCTGACGACGTGAAGGCCATTGCGGCGCTTGAGATGGACGTGAGCGGCATTACGCGCGAGCAGGACTATCGCTATTTCATTGAGAACGCGCTCGGCGTGTGGCACATGTCAGTGTATGAGACTCACGACGGCGGGATCGGCGGTTTTCTGGCCTCCTGCTCGCATCGGGCGATGAACATGATCGGCCCCGGCGTGTCGCGCACCGATGAGCAGGCCATCGCCCTGGTCCACCGTGAGCTGGATCAGCACCGCGGGTCCTCGCCCGTCAGCGTGATTCCGATGCAGCGGGAGAACCTGGTGCGCGCGATGTATGGCTGGGGGGCCCGCAACTGTGAGACGCATTTCTGCCAGGTGCGCGGCGAATATAAGCCCTTCGACGGCGTCAGCCTGCCCACGTTCTTGCCTGAAACCGGCTGAGCAGAGGCGGCGACCGGTCTCGACCCCAAACAGTGCCGCGGCGATCGGCCTAGTCAGACGAATCGGCGCCAGGCAGGCCTGAGATTCTGCCCAGGACCTCGTCAAACAGCTCCGCTTTCTTGCTTGCCTTTTTCTTCTTGGTTCCGCTCTTGCCGTGGCGGAAGTTGTGCGACGAGTAACAAGTTCTGCACTCCACCTTGGCGGCCGCGCCGTCGACAATGGATACGATCGAGTGATCGGTCAGCAGACGGCAGCGCGTACAGTGGTCGTCAATGAGATCACCAAGGCGAAGTTCTGACATATTAGGCGCCTCCGTGGAAAAAAATCATTATCGCATACGCGGTCCAGTGTTGAAATCAGGCTGTTGAGATCAAACTGTTGAAATCCAATCCAGCCCAAAGGGGTGTGCGACCCAGCGGGTGGCGATTGCATTCGAGCCCTTGTCCCGCGTTGGGATATAGTAATGAGGCTTGTGCCATTGATGGCTATATGACGGCGATTGGTATCATCCCAGCCCGCTATGGATCGACCCGCTTTGAAGGAAAAGTACTGGCGCGGATCGGCGGCCGGCCCATGATTCAGCACGTCTGCGAGCGCGCCGCGCGGGCAACGGCCCTCGATCGGGTGATCGTTGCCACGGACGATGAGCGCGTTGCCGATGTCGTGCGCGGCTTCGGCGGCGACGCGGTGATGACCTCGCCCGATCACGTGTCGGGTACCGATCGCGTGGCCGAGGCGGCCGCATCTCTCGAAGCCGATATCATCGTTAACATTCAGGGCGACGAGCCGCTGATCTCTCCCCGGGCGATCGATCAGGCGGTCGAGCCGTTCGCTTGCCGTCCAGATGTGGACATGACGACCTTATGCCGCGCGATCACCGATGATGGGCGGCTCAACGATCCGAATGTAGTCAAGGTGGTCAGCGACCGGCAAAATTTTGCGCTGTATTTTTCCCGTTCCCCCATCCCGTACGCGCGCTCGCCGGCCGGCATGGAGGCGTTTGAGCACCTCGGGCTCTATGCCTACCGGAAGCCGGTCCTGCCGAAACTGGCGGCTCTTGCGCCGAGCAAGCTCGAGACCATAGAAGGCCTGGAACAGCTCCGCGCTCTCGAAAACGGGTACAAAATTTTCGTCCTGCTCACGGAGGAAGAGATGGGCCCAAGCGTGGATACGCCCGAGGATCTCATCAAGGCCGAGGCGTATCTCGCGGCCGCGAACCGCCGCTAGCAGCCCGTGCCAGAGCGGTTCCGTTTCACAAGACAAGTGCCGAGCGGATACTTTTCCTCGGAACGCCGAGTCCGATATAGTGAAGTCCTCTTATCGAATCCTCCAGCGGCCGGCGTGCATGATACAGGATCAAATGGTTCAGGTTTGGGAGACATTCCGTTTTCTTGCAGCCGCTGAAGCAGGAGAGCCGGTAAGTGTGGGGGCCGCGCGGGCCGCGGCTGCTTTCCAAGACTATGGCTGAACTTGAACAGCGCGTTCGCCGGTGGCTGAGAGAGATCGAAACAGCCGGACTGCGCCGGATGTTGCGACCGCCCGAGGGGATCGACCTGTCGTCGAACGACTATCTCGGACTCGCGACACACCCGCTCATTACCGAACGCATTACCGAGGCGTTGCGGACAAGCGGTTGCGGGTCCACCGGTTCACGGCTGCTTCGCGGTCATCGGGAAGCGTTCGCGAAGGTTGAGCGGCGCTTTGCCGCCTTCAAGCAGACCGAGGCGGCTCTCTATTTTTCGACCGGCTATGCCGCCAATCTGGGCGTTCTCTCGGCGTTTCTCGAACCAGACGACGTTGTGTTTTCCGATGAGCGAAACCATGCCAGCCTGATTGATGGAATACGCCTCGGCCGCGCCCGGAAAGTGATCTTCCCTCACTTAGACCTCGGAGAACTGCGCCGGCGCATCGAAGGCGAATCCGGCGCGAGACAGCGCTTCTTGGTAACCGAATCCCTCTTTAGCATGGATGGCGACCAGGCGCCGCTGGACGAATATGCCGCGATTTGCCGCGAGACCGGCACGGCGCTGATTGTCGACGAAGCTCACGCGGTGGGCATCTACGGGGAAACAGGCAGCGGTCTCATTGAGGCTGCCGCTATTGGCGACTCGGTGTTCTTGTCGGTGAATACCGCCGGCAAGGCGCTTGGTGTGGCCGGAGCGTTTGTCGCGGGTCCTGGATGGGCGATCGAGTATTTGGTGCACCGCGCCCGCTCCTTTGTCTTTTCGACGGCGCCACCGCCCTCACTCGCCGAAGCGATCGACGCCGCGCTGACGCTGATCCGCGATGAACCGGAACGGCGGAGACGGTTGCTCTCGCTCGCTCGCCTGGTGCGCCAAGAGCTTGGCCGGGCGGGAATCGCCGTGCCCGGCGGCGATTCACCAATCATTCCTGTCATCCTGGGCGATAGCAAGCGCGCGCTTGAGGTGGCTCGGGCTTTAGGCAGCGCGGGCTTTGATGTGCGGGCGATCCGGCCTCCTACCGTTCCCGAGGGAACAGCGCGATTGAGAATTTCAATGAACACTCATTTTGAAGAAGACCTTCTGCCCCGTTTCACCTCGACTCTGGCCAAGGCCATCAGCGAGACAGCCCCATGCTCCGCGGCCTCTTTGTAACCGGCACCGACACGGGCGCGGGTAAGACCGTGGCCTCGGCGGCGCTGATGCTGCATGTTCGCCAATTTGCCCAGGTCCGTTATTGGAAGCCCATTCAGACCGGCATTGAGGAAGATGACGATACCGCGACCGTCCGCGAGCTGGCGGCCTGTTCGGACGACGAAATCCGCAGTGAAGGCATTCGTCTGAAAAGACCCCTCTCGCCGCACCTCGCCGCGCGGCTCTCCGGTCAGCCGATCACGAATGAGAAACTTGAGGAGATGGCCTCGGCACTTGGCGCCGGCGCCAACTGGGTCATCGAAGGAGCCGGAGGGGTTTCGGTTCCCATCAATGATTCGTGTCTGATGATCGACTGGATCGAGCAGCTCGGCCTGCCCGTTCTGGTGGCCGCGCGATCGAGGCTCGGCACGATTAATCACACGCTGCTGACGCTGGACGCACTGCGAAACCGGGGTCTCCAGGTAGCAGGGGTTGTGATGTCGGGGGAACCGAATCGCGAGAATCGCTACGCGATCGAACACTACGGGAAAACGGCCGTATTCGGCGAACTACCCGTGCTCTCTCCGCTCACAAACGAGACGCTGGCGCAATGGGTCCAAGAGGAATTCGATCCCTCCGACGGCTTGAGAGAGTTCTTTGCCGGGCGAACCCCGTTGTGAGTGAACCCCGTTGTGAGTAGACCAACAGACCAGCCCTCCGGCGACCTGGCGGCCCGTGATCTGGCACGGTTGTGGCATCCCTACACCCAGATGCTCACCGCGCCTCCGCCGATCCCGATCGTCCGCGGAGAAGGCGTCTATCTCTATACGGCCGATGGGCGGCGTATCCTCGACGGCATCTCCTCCTGGTGGGTCAATATCCACGGACACAGCCATCCGAAGCTCAACGAAGCTCTGGCAAGGCAGGCGCGCGAACTCGAGCACGTGATCTTCGCCGGCTTCACGCACCGGCCCGCGGTGGAGCTGGCCGAGCAGCTCGTCGAAATCCTGCCCGAGGGGCTGACGCGGATTTTCTACTCCGACAACGGATCGACCGCCGTCGAGGCCGCGCTCAAGATGGCCTGGCAGTATTGGCTCAACCGGGGCGAGCAGGAACGCAAGCGCTTCGTGGCTCTGCGCTTTGCCTATCACGGCGACACGATCGGGGCCATGTCGGTAAGTGAGCGTTCTCTGTTTACGCGGCCATTTGAGCCGCTGATGTTTCAAACCGTCCGGGCCGAGCCACCCTATTGCTACCGTTGTCCGCTGGAACTTGAGCGGGCGAGTTGCAAGATCGACTGTTTAGGCAGCCTGGAGCAAGTGCTGAGGGAAAACGGCGAGGAAGTGGCCGCTGTGATTGTCGAGCCGATGTTGCAGGCCGCCGGCGGCATGATCGTTTGGCCGAGGGAGTACATCGAGGGCGTGCGCCGTTTGTGTGACCGCTACAACACGTTAATGATCGCCGACGAGGTACTCACGGGATTTGGACGCACCGGACCGATGTTCGCCTCCGAGCACGGGCCGGTGTGCCCGGATATTCTTTGCATGTCCAAGGCTCTTTCCGGTGGCTATCTTCCCCTGGCGGCCACCGCCGCCACCGAGGCGGTCTATGAAGCGTTTCTCAGTGAAGATCGCTCGAAAACGCTTTTTCACGGCCACTCCTTTACCGCTAATCCGTTGGGTTGCGCGGTCGGCCTCGCGGGGCTGGAACTGTTTCGGAGCGAAGGAATCCTCGACCGCATCGCGGCGCTGGAACGTCAGCTCGCGGTGGGGCTCGCACCGCTGCGAGGACTGCCCACCGTCGGGGATGTGAGAGTCATCGGCGGCGTGGGGATCGTCGAACTCGTCGAGGACAAGAAAACGCGCTCGGCCGGCGGGTATCTCGCCGGCATCGGGCCTCACCTGGCGAAGGAGTTTCTCGATCGCGGCCTGTTGCTGCGGCCGCTGGGCAATGTGCTCTATTTCATGCCGCCCTATGTGATCACGGAATCGGAGACCGCTTGGGTGCTGGAGCAGATCGGAGAAGTACTCACAGACCACGCCCGGAGCACGGACCGAAACTAAGATGCGGCGCTACCTTCGTCTGCTGGTTCAGTACTTCATCCAGTACGCCAAAGTGCGCCTGGCCTACAAGGGCGATTTTCTGATTTCGATCGTTACGACCCTTATCGGGACGGCCTTCGGCATCGCGGTCGTCGTGCTGCTTTTCCAGCGCGCGCCGGTGATCGCCGGCTGGCGTTTTCATGAAATCTTGTTTCTCTACGGTTTCGGGCTGATCCCGCTGTCGCTGTTCAACGTCTTCAGCATCAATCTCTACTATTTCGGCGAGGCCTACATTGTCGAAGGAAAGTTCGACCGCGTGCTGTTGCGGCCGGTTCATTCGCTGTTCCAGGTCATGAGCGAGCAATTTCGGCTGGAATCACTCGGCGACGCGGCGATCGGATTGGGGATCGTCCTCTACACGATGGAAAAGCTCGGTCTGAACTACGACATCTGGGACTGGCTGCTGCTCTGCGGCGCGGCCGTGTGCGGCTTGCTGATCTATCTCGCTGTATTTCTCATACTCACTTCGATCGCGTTCTGGGTCGAGGACCGCGTAGGGATCATCCCGCCGATCTATAACATGCTCGCCTTCGGACGATACCCGCTCAATATCTACAGCCCCTTCATTCAGTTTCTGTTGAGCTGGGTGATACCGTTTGGCTTCGCGAGTTTCTATCCCTCAACCGTCTTGCTGGGAAGGACCGATTACGCATCGTACTTGCTGTTCCTGCCGGTCGTGACGATTGGATTCACCACCGCCGCGATTCTGCTCTGGAACCGCGGCGTGAACAACTACTCCAGCACGGGGACATGAGCCCCGGGGGACATCTCACCGGGACATAGCGGGGCCGAAACTCGGTCCAGATCACGCCTTGACGACCTTCTGCCGGCGGGCGTCCCAGGCCAGGTAGCGCCTCTTGCGGAGCGAATCGACGGCCATGCGGCAGGCGAGCAGGCCGTAAAACCCCAGGTCAGCGTCGCACTTGAGCGGCTCGCCCATACGGATCGCCCGGTGCAAGTTCTGATGATGCAGCCCGGTGTCTTCGGCGCCCGTCTTGGTGTGCACAATGGGCTGGCGGTCCTTCGCGAACTCTTTTTCCGGCGTGATCACAAAACCTTCACGCGTGAACTCCAGCGTCGCTTCGTGGCCGCGAATCACGTGCCGCACCTTGCTTGAGTTTGCCATCGACGAGAGCACGGCAACCGAGATTCCTTCCGGGTAGTCGATCATCATATTGAAGGTGTCGGGAATTTCGGCCCTGCTCGCGGTGAAGTAGTTCTTGCCCCCAGTCGCGACCACGCTACTGGGGACGGTAAGGTCACAGGCCTTGAGGATGCGCGTCAGCCGGTGCACAAACAGGTCGGTCGCGATACCGCCGCTATAATCCCAGTAACGCCTCCAGGCAAAAAAGCGGTCCGGGTCGAAGGGCCGCTTCTTCGCCGAGCCGAGAAACGCTTTCCAGTCGAGGTTTTCGCCCGGCCGTACGTCTTCGTCATACGGCCTCGTCCAGTAGTCCTCGAGATGGTTGCGCGAATAGCCGGTCTGCGCCGCAACGACTTTCCCCAGCGCTCCTTCCTTGATGTAGCGTCGCGCGGTCTCGTACGAATCGTCCGACATGCCCTGGACGCCGACCTGCATCTTGACACCTGTCTGCTTGATCTTCTTGACGACCTTCTTGCCCTCGTCGACGGTGAAGGTCATCGGCTTTTCACAATAAATATGCTTGCCCGCGTCGGCCGCGTCGAGGGTCATCCGGGCATGCCAGTGCTCGGGCACCGAAATGAGCACGTAGTCGATGTCGGGATTCTCAAGCAGCTTGCGATAGTCCTTATAAGGCTTGCCGCCGGTGCGCTCGGCCGCCGCGTCGAGCCGCTTCTGATAGATCTCGCACACGCCGATGATCTCGATGTTCGCGGTCTGCCTCATTGCCATGAGCTTGCGCATATGGCCGGTCGCGTTGCCGCCGCCGCCAATAATGCCGATGTGCAAACGGTCGTTCGCGCCAACGGCTCTTGGCGGCGCCCGGCGGACTCGCGCCGGTGCTGGTGCTGGCGCCGCGGCCAGAGCCGAGGCGGTCTTCAAGGCAGCGGCGGCGACCGTGCCGCCGGTGGCGGCTCCGGAGACAAACGAGCGGCGTGTGATGCTTTTGATGGAATCCATGAAATGATATCCTCGATCTGAAAATTGTCGTCCGCGGTAGTTCAGGAAGCCGCGGCGCACGAAGTGGGGAACCGCGACCCCAACCTTGCAGCTTACTTCATGTACGTTACCCAAATTGGAGACGCCCACGCTAGTTCACCATCTTCTTGCTCGACCCGGATGTAGTAGTAACTCTCGCCCGCCGACGCATCGTTGTCAACGTAGGTAAAACTGAGTTCGGCCCCGGCGCCGCGCTGCGTATGGATGTAGGTATTATTCTTAATCAGCTCGACCTTGCGAATCGGTCCCGTGCCGATGATCTTCACTTCGATCCTCGGCCGCGTGTCTGTCTCAAAGGCCTCGCCCATGAAGTGGCCGTTCAGCCGGAACTCAACATAGATATTGTCGGTGGCGGCGTAGGCGCGGCGTGCGCGAATCCCTTCCAGGATCGCTTCGCGCGTCAACTCCTCGACATAGATCACGCCGTGGGAGACATGGGTCGAGACATGGTCGGAACTCGATTGCAGGCCGAGCTTCAGACCTTTCTCCCAGGCCCGCCAGACAAAACCCTCCGGACGGCCTCCGCCCTTCCCTGACCTCGGTGCGCCGGCGTGTTCGTAGCTGCGGCGATAGCCCTGATAGATCTCCATCAGCGTCTCGACTTCCGGATCGTGATCGCGCCAGTCGGTTCCGGCGCCGGTCGCCGAGGTGTGGGACATGACGATACCGCGATTCTCGCGCAGGTTCTCATAAAAGGGTTCGATGCCGGTTTCGTCGTTCTTCGTGTACTCGTCCTCGGTGAGGTTCAGAACCCTCACGCCGCGCTGCGCGAACATCGCGTTGCGGTGGCCGCTGGGGTACGACCGGCTGCGTTCATATCCATAGAGCGGCGTGAACTTGCCCGGTATCGTAAACAAGTCCACCGCCTTTTGGATCATCCACCAGCTATATTCAACTTCCTGCCCGGCCTGATGGTCGGCGACGCCGAGGAAGTCGTGGCCGGCCGCGTCGAGCGCGTAGCGGTAAGCATCGAGCAGCGAGCCGTCGCGATTGCCGTCCCAGGAAATATCGGTGTGGCGGTGCATGTCGCCGCGCACCGGACGGTAGGTCTTGCCCCCGACTTGAACCCGCTGGGCGCGCACGCGGGCGACATCGGCCATCTCGTTCGGATGTACTTCAGTGGCAGTCTCGGTCGATGGCCGGAAGGCGACCCGTTCCGGTTCTCGATGGGTTACCGGACCAGCCGGCAGCGAGGCGCGGAAGATATTTTGGTCTTGCTGGAAGCCGCTCGGGAACTGCCTTCCATCGCTCGTCCAGAAGACCTCAATGCCGCCATCGCGGCTGGCATAGGCAGTCAGAGGAAAGTCCATCCGGCCATAGGCACCCGGAAATTCGACGGCTGGAATCCACTTCCCGTTCTGAAAGCTGGTCGCCCCCAGTCTCCACATGGTGCGGAATCTCTTTCGGCCGCTTACCACGGGCGTATTGGTGCGGTAGTGGAAGAACAGCCAGAGGTTACCGTTGCCGTCGGTCGCCATACGGGCGTCGTGGAAGACCTGGCGCTCCTCCTCGGGCAGCACGGCGGCCAAATCGCCCGGCAGTTGCCGGAGCCGGCCGTTCTCGTAGGAGGCGACACGAACCTGCCGGCGCATCAGCAGTCCCATGCCGGCGTCCTGGATGCCCTGGGCATAATCTTTGCCCCAGCCGGCGTCGCCTTCGTCCCAGGCAAGCCAGAGGCGGCCCGAGGCATCGTAGTGCGCGCGGGCGCGGGCTTCCATCGACGCGGAGTCCGCCACCGTAACAAGTTGTGAGAGTTTACCGTCGCGCACCTGTTTCATGACGACGTCATAGTTGCCCGCGCGGTAAGTATCCCAGACAATCGTGGCAACGCCGTCTTTCGAGGCCGCCACCCACGGCTGCCAATCGTTCGCCGGATCTTGGCTGACGTGGATCTCCGGTCCCCAGCCGCGGCTGTCGCGGATGCGCAGGTAGATTTCCCCGTCACCGGAACGGAAACTCTGCCAGACCAGATAGAGCCGTCCCTGGCCGTCTCGCGCCAGCGAGTGGAAGATGTCCGAACCGGCGGCGCTGGTCAGCCGCTGCACTTCCGACCAGCTTCCCGAGCGGTAGGCGCGCGCGAACAAATCCCAATTCGAATCGCGCTGCTCACACCACACCGCCCAGATCGCGCCCTCGGCGTCCTCGGCGAGTTGCACGCCGAATAGATCCGCGCCGGCCGCGGTCAGCGGCTCGGCGGGGATCTGGTCGCGCTGAATCCAGAGGCGGTCGCCGCCGGTCTCGTAACTCTGGTAGGCGACCCAGCGCTGGCCGCTGCTCGATTCGATCGCGGCCACGTAATCTTCGGCCGCTGCTCCGCCTGTGACGCGCTCGGGCCTCGGCGATCGCGAGACGACCACCGTGCCCGCGCCGAAAGTTTTCGGACGGTCCCAGGGAATTTCCGTCGGCGCGAATTCGAACTTCCCCTCGCTGGTTTCGACCTCGACCTTGCCCGGGCCGGCCATGGCAAGCTGCAGGACGAGTCCCTTCGGAGTGAGCTTCTCTCGCCTCTTGGTGCCGCGCAGACTGCGTTCCCAGGGCGCGTACCAATAGGTTTCACGTTGGGTCGCGCACTTCCACTCGGTTTCGGAGATGATCTTGTCGTCACCGGCAAACTGCCAGCCCTCGAGTTTCGCGACTCGTCCGTTTCGCACCTTCAAACGACCGCTCCAATCAAGCTCGTCCGCGCCACGGACGCCGAAGCGGATCAAGAAAGTTTCGGTGGAGCCGATAGAGGTCGTGGCGGCTTCCACCGTGGAATTCTCGCGCACCGAAGGGCGTCCGGCGGCGAACCAGGCGGCCGCCGAGAACACGACGAGCGGCAAGAGAAGGCGAACCTTTCGCATGTTGGCAGTTTACAGCAAGGGGAGCGGCGGATGATTGGCGCGGTGGCTCAGGCACGGGCACGGTCGAGCCTAGCCGCCGGTCAGAATACGACCTTGAAGCGGCCCTTGAGGAGAAAGGCGGAAACCATCGAGATGACGAAAAACCAAATCAGCCAGTGCAGCCGAAGTCCGAAGAGATCCATCTCCACAAACGGGTAACGTACTTCGATCGAGTCAACTTCACCGGCGGCAAAGCGGCTTTCGCCGGGATCCCAAAGCGCATCCCAGGCCCCGGTCACCCGCCGGCCCGAAACGTAGCGCGGGCCCTCACCGAAGACAACACTCTTGGTCCATTCCTTCCCCAGCCAGGCGAACCGCAATTGGCCATCTACCGGTTTCGTGGCGCAAATCCGCCAGCTAATTTCATCACTTGCAATCACGCGAACCGGCACCGTTTCGACTGCAATCTCTGGCGGCGCTTTGAGCACCGGCGCCGGCGCGTTCGAGGCCAAACGGCCGTTGACCTTCAAGGTCACAACCGCCGCCTCGCCCACACGCAGCGGGGACCGGCCGTAATAGGCGTCGAGGTGAATCAGGAGTACCAGCAGCGGGATCGTCAAGTAAAGCGCCGGTTTCAGCATCAACCCAACGTAGCGAACATTTGCGGTAAACAAGTTTTTCTGAGCCTGCCAGACGATACCCAGATCATCGCCGAACAGCCGCAACTCGAGCAGGTAGGCCTGCAAGAGTTTCTTTGTCCGCGCAATGGCTTCCTGGTCGGACGTCTTGCCGAAGACCCAAAGCATCGCCATGCCGGCAAGCAGCGACATCACCACAAGACCGGCCGCGGGATCGAGAACGCCCGCGGCGGCCAAAAACCCGCCGACGAGGTTCCGAAGCAAGGCATTAAGAATATCCACGAAAGTTTTCGCCGGAAGGGCAAGCAACCGGGCCGAGCCCGGCTAGTCAATATACCCGAGCCCCTGCATCTTCTTGACGATCTCTTCGTCCGACTCGGTATCTTCTTCCATCTTCGCCAGCTCGCGTTCGAGCACGTGCTGGATCAACTCCTTCGGCGAAGCATAGCCCGCCGCGTTGGAACAGCGTTTGATCCGGTCGTAAAGGTCCTTATCCAGCTTGATTGATGGTCCGAACATAGGCACTCCTGGCACGCAGAGGCGCTCGATGCGCGTCCAGCGAGACAATTGCGGCAACCGACGCAGCGCACCTTGACCCTACATCGTATCCCAGTCGAAGCCAGCGGCTTGCGTTGCGACCTCGCATCTCCGCCGCGGGGATCAAACCTTCAGCTTGAGCACCTCTTCCAGATACTTTTTGCTGACCGCCGCGCTGTGCTTGGCCGTCGTGGCCGTCATGTCCAGTTCGACCGTCATCCAGCCCTTCCAGCCGTTGTGGTCAAGCTCTCGCTTGATGCCCGGATAGTCCACGCCGCCCTTGCCGAGCGGAAAGAAGGTCAAATTGTCCTTGGTAGTGTTGACCGTGCCGCGTTTGAGTGGCGGCCCTTTGTAGCCGCCGCGGTTCTCCGGCGCGCAGTCTTTCATGTGAAATTCGATGATTCGCGATACGTAGTCCTTGGTCAGCTGTAGCGCATCCATTCCGGCCATGGTCGTGTGGCCGGTGTCGAGAATCATGTGCACATGGCGCGGATCCGTGCCCTCCATGATCGCGTCGATGTCCTGGCGGGTTTCGTACTGGGTCCAGAGGTGATGGTGAACGCCGAACTGGATCCCCATATCGCTGATCCGCCGGCCGAGTTCGTTGAACGTCGCCACCATATTGCGGTAGATCTCGGGCGTGTTGCCTCCCGGATTGGGTCCGCCGCAATTGATCTTCAAGTGATCGCAGTTGAGTTGCTTGATGAAGCGCACCAGGCGCATATGATCGGCGATGACTTCTTTTCGTTGCGCGGGATCTTGAAAATGGGTGTTCATCCCGCCTCCGTTCGAGACCGTCTCCATCTTGAGATCGAGCCGCGCCAGGATCTCGGTCAGCTCTTCGGGCCGGTCCTCCCACTTGCTCACATAGGGCCAGAACGTCTCGATCCAGTGGTAGCCGACCTCGGACGCTTCGCGAATCGATTTGAGAAAACCTTGCGGACCGGCCCAGTCCGGCCGGGTGTTCGACGTAATGCCGACGGTGATCTTGGCGCTCTGGGCCCGCGCCATTCCGGCCTGAAGCGTCCCGGCCGCCACCGCCGCGCCCCCCCAAAGCATCTCCCGCCGCGTACATTGCAATGACATAACGCGTACCTCCCGCTGGTGGATCGCTTCCAGTATATGCCCTCGCGGTGTGGTCTAGGCCGGTGTCGATCACGCGGCCCTCGTGTGTCTTGACAACAAAAGCGGGATACCATATCATTAACGTGATGGTTAACTATAAAGCAAGGGTCCTGGACACAACGTTCGCGGCGCTCTCGGATCCGATCCGCCGCGGCATCCTCGAGCGGCTGGCGCGGGGCGAGGCGACGGCGGGCGAACTGGCGGCGCCGTATGACGTGTCGCTGCCGGCGATCTCCCGGCATCTCCGCGTGCTCGAACAGGCCGGCTTGCTGGCCCGCAGGAAAACCGGACGCATCCACCGCTGCCGTCTCAACGCCGAATCCATGCGGCGGGCGGCGGAATGGATGGCCCGCTATCAGCGGTTTTGGGGACAACAATTCGATGCTCTCGATCAGCATCTTTCCGCAACACAACAGGAGAAGACATCCGTATGGCCACACCCAGCATCAGCCCAGACAAAGCACTCGAAATCCGGCGCATCTTCCAAGCGCCGCGCGAAAAAGTCTTCCGCGCGTGGACCGAAGCCGAAGAGTTGAATCGCTGGTTCGGACCCACCGACGAACACACTGCGAAGGCCGAAGTGGATCTTCGCGTCGGCGGCAAGTATCGTTTCGAGCTGCGGCACTCCAGCGGGGCCGTACATACGGCGTTCGGTGAATACCGCGAGATTCTGCCGCCGGAGAAACTCGTGTTCACCTGGTCTTGGGAGGATGGCTCGGTTGAGAACACGCTCGTTACGATCGACTTTCTCGATACCGGCTCCGGCACCGAAATCGTGCTCACGCACGAACTGTTCCCGAGCGCCGAGTGGCGCGACAAACACAACGAGGGCTGGAGCGGCTGCATCGGACAGCTCGAGAAGCTGCTGCGAGACAGCGGTTGATTTTGGTATTTCTGATTTGGACGCTACTGCCCGGTGATGACCGGCAGACTTTCGTCGTTGCTCCATTCCAGCCACGAACCGTCGAAGTTGGTTACGTTCGGGTACCCGAGCACCTGCTGGAGCACAAAGGTTGTATGCGAAGAGCGTGAGCCGGACTGGCAGTAGACGATGATTTTCTTGTCCGGCGTAACGCCACGGGCTTCAAACATCTCCCGGAGTTCCGCCGCGGAGCGGAATCGATTCTTTGCGCCGTCCTGCTTGGAAAGAGAGTCCTGGTAGTTGAGATGGACGGCGCCGGGAACATGGCCCGCCCGTCCGGCGCCGGGCCGCTGGACCGAGCCATCGTACTCGCCGGCGGACCGCGCATCGACAATGACGATGTTCTCGTCGCTGATTGCTGTTTTCACCTCGTCCGCGGTGGCTCTGAGTCTCGGGTTGCCCGGATTGTCGAACCGGTACTCACTCTCCACTGAAAGTGCCGGAACTTCGGCCGGCACATCGACCGGGAACCCGGCCGCTTTCCAGGCCGTCAGGCCCCCGTCGAGAATCGCGAGATTCTCGTGGCCGTAGGTTCGCAGCACCCACCAGAGCCGGGCCGCGCCCGTACCGCTGCCGCGGTCGTAGAGAACGACGCGGTCCGAGGGCGATACGCCAAGCCGGGAAAGCAGCGCCTCGACTTGCTCACGCGGCGCGATCATGCCCGACACGGCGTGGTCCTGGTCATAGTAACCCGGCCGCTCGGCGAGGACGGCGCCGGGTATGCGGCCTTGGGCGAACCCCTTCGCCGAACCGGCCTCAACCACTCGCGGCGGGTTGCCCGAGCCGAGCATCGCTTCCAAGGCAGTGGCGCTAAGAAGCGGTTCACGGCCCGTCGCCGGAGCACTTGAGGTTTCGGTTTCTTCGGCCGGCGCGCCGTCTCCTCCGCGGGCGGCCAGAATACAGAGCGGCAAGACGACGACTGCCGAGGCTGCCATTCTCAAGATTCGATCCGTCGTGGTCATACTCATCCTCCGTATTCTCATGCGCGATTCTCATGCGCGGGCTCAGCCGAGCAGATCAAGCAGCCGGTCTTCCAGTTCGCTTGCCTCGATCGAAGCTCCAGGGTAGCGGTTCGCCGCCCTCTGGATCGAGTCCGGATCCTTGAACCCGTGACCGGTGACCAGGCAGACGATCGTGTCCTCGCGCTGAACGCGGTCTTGCGCGACGGCTCTTCGCAATCCCGCCAGCGCCGCGGCGCCGGCCGGTTCGCAGTAGATGCCTTCGTGAGTAAGCATCCACTGTTGCGCCTCGTACACCTCTTCATCGTTGACGCCATAGGCCTCCCCGCCATTGTCGCGAAGGTGCTTCAGCGCCAGGCCGGCGTCGATATCGAAGGGGACGGCGAGGCCGCTGATTGTGGTCGTGCTCTCGACCGCGCGGATCTCGCTGGTTCCCTGCTCAAACGCATCCACGAGGGTGGGGCATCCTCGTGGCTGGACGGCGTGCACCAGCGGCTGAACGCCGGCAAGGTCGTCAAACCCGCGGCAGGTAGCGACGTAGAGCCCTCCTCCGCCGACGGGCACGAAAACGTGACGGATCTTGCCGCCGGTCTGCTGGCTTAGTTCCGTGGAGATCGCTTGCACGCCCCGCATCCCCCGCGGGCAGTATCGAAACGCCGACAGCACCAAAGCGGCACTCTTCGCCGCCGAGATCTGTTGCAGGCATCGCAACACGTCGCTTGTCACCCCGGGCGAGGTAATAAAATCCCTTACCAGGAAGAGTTCCGCCCCGTGCGAACGCATCTGAGCGAGCTTGCCGCCGGGAGTTTGCTGGCTCACCACGATGGCGCATCGGATGCCATAGCGGGCGCAGTAGGAGGCGAGCGACGAACCGGTGTTCCCCGACGACGTTGCCAGGCAGACCTTGACTCCGCGCCGCAACAGCTCCGACATTTCCGAGGCCACGAAGCGGTCTTTGTACGACCCGGTCGGGTTGCAGGTTTCCAGTTTGAACCACAGGCCCGAGAGCCCCAGTTCCGGGCCGATCCGGGTGCTTGGCGCCAAGGGCGTATGGCCTTCACCAAGCGTCGCGCGGAACTCATTCACGTGGCCGGATCACCCTGATCCAAGCGTACTCTTTCCCTCGTCCGGTCCGCACCGGTCTTCGGTCTCGGAAGATCCCAGGGCGGCGCTGAGGTCCTCGGCATAGGCGAAGATTGCCGGCACGCCGCCGGTATGCAGGAACAGTAGGGAGGCGCCGGCTCGGGCTTGGCGAGCCCGGCGAATACATCCCGCCATCGCCTTGCCCGAATAGACCGGGTCCACGAGCAGCCCTTCCGAGCGTGCCGTAAGCTCGATTGCCTCCAGCGTCGCTTCGTTCAGGCGGCCATAGCCGGGGCCGAGAACCTCGTCCATCAGATGCATATCGCTCCGGCCGGCGGGCGAGCCGATACCGAGCAGTTCGGCGATCTCATCGCAGCGGGCCATGATGCGCTCTTCTTGGTCGCTTGCCCCGCGCCGCACGCAGATGCCGGTGACGCGAACCCGGCAGCCGAGCGCCCGGAGCCCGACGAGCAGTCCGGCATGGGTGTTTCCGCTGCCAGAAGGCACGATAATTTCATCAATCGAAATTTTCTGCTCCGCGAGTTGTTGCAGCACCTCCCTCGCCGCCGCGACGTATCCCAGCGCGCCGAGTGGCTTGTGGCCCGGCGCGAGGGGAATGATGTAGGGGCGCCGTCCCTGATCTTGCAACTCGCTGGCGATCTCGCGCAGACGCCGGTCGGCTCCGGCTTCGTCTTCTCCCTGGGGGTAGGAATGCATGGTGGCCCCAAGGATTCTATCCAGCAGGACATTGCCCGAACCGCGGTAAGCGGCGTCGGATCTGGGGACCCGCTCCTCGAGCTGGATGTGACACTCCATGCCCAGCATGCGGGCGGAGGCCGCCGCGAGCCGGACGAAATTCGACTGCACCGCGCCGGTGATCAGAATCGTGTCCGCGGCCTGAGCACGGGCCTCGCCCAAATAGAACTCGAGCTGCCGCGCCTTGTTGCCGCCCAGCGCCGGGCCGCACTGGTCGTCGCGCTTGACCCAGATGTCAGATCCGCCGACGCGCCGGGCGAGATTCCGCAGCGGCTCGATCGCCGTAGGCAGCCGGCACAGCTCGGCCCTTGGAAAGTCGTCGAGTCGTCCCAATTCTTGCGTCATCGCTAACCCGCTATCAGCCGCCTGGGAAGTAGATTTTCAGAGAATGGGCCAGCAAGCTGATGGATGTGGCAATGAGCACGGCGAGGATCAGTTTCCGAAAGACAGGTTCGCCGATCCAGGCAACGCATTTCCAGCCCAGGACCATCCCCGTCAGGGTAGCCGGGATCAGCGTCGCGGTGAAGTACAAGGTATCGGCGTTGATTCCCGCCATCGCCGCCTGGAAAGCGATCGCGGCGGCGTAGGAGGCAAGAAACAGAACCAGGAGCGTCGCCCTTACCGTGTCTTTGCACCGCCCAAGCGAGGCCATGCGGGCCACCGCCGCCGGTCCCGGCATCGCCAGGCTGGCGCTCATCGCGCCCGATGCGACACCGGCTCCGAAGTCCCAGAGCCGGCCCCGCGGATTCGTTTCTCTCCGCGCGGTGAAGACACTCCAGCCGGCAACGAAACATGCCATGAACAGAACCGACAGCCCCGCCGTGATCTTGAGCACGTTGATGCCGAGTTGCATGAAGACGAAGACGCCGACAGGAACCCCGGCGAGCGTGCCGGCAAGCAAGCGGACGAGCAGCACCTTGTCGGCCTGTTTGTAGAGCGAAGGCGCCAGCAACGCGGCTACGAGCCAGCTCAGCAGGATCGTCACTTGAATCGCCGCTCCGCTATTCATCGCCAGCAGGAGCACGGGACCGGCGATGATGCCGAACCCAGTACCCGTCGCGGTCTGAAACAGCGCGGCGACGGCCACGGCCAAATGTACAGCAAGAAGATATCCATCCATCACGGGGATCTAAGAACGTCCGGCCCGGCCCCTCCGGGGTTGTTGAAAAATAGGGGAGAGTCCACTTCGCGGGGAAACCGGACGCGGATCATACGGGACTTTCATGGGCCGCGTTTTGCACGGTCTCCATTCTCTCACAGCCCCTCCGCGGGCACGCCCCGGTCCCGGTGATGCGTGACATCGATTTCGCGGCGTCGTACGGGCTGGGCGGACTACCGCACCGGCGGCTCGGCCACACATTCGCCCCGGCGGACCGTCGTCTCACGACTCTTCGTCGATCGGCTCGGGAGCCAGGCCGAGCCTGCGGCCGAGCCGGTAGGCAGGCGAACCATAGAGGGCGCGCAGATGCTCGCACAGGCGATTCGTCTGAGCGTCCAGGCTCAGAGTCCAGGCTGTTCTCTCGGCCAGTTCGGCCCGCAGCGAGCGCGCGCTGTCCGATCTCTGGCCCAGTTCCAGGCGCAGTCCGTCGGTCGAGTTCCGCTCGAGTTCCGCCCGTAACTCGGCGTCGGCTCTCTTCTCGATCTCCTCCTGAAACTGCTTCTCTCTTTCGTATAGAAACTGAATCTGCTGGTCCCGCCGCCACATGAGAACGCGGATTTCCTGAAAATCCGCTTCACTGAGAGTGAGCCCCGGTTGGATGTGTTCGGGCAGGGGACGCTGCACATAGACGGTCGCATGGCTGGTCGCGATCTGTTCGGCCGGGCGTTCTTTGGTGTAAAAGTAGACGGCGATCGAGCGGCGCGAGAGATGCTTCTTATCCTCTGGCAGTGTGATGCGGCGAAATCCGTGCCAAGAAATCTCGGAAGTTTCAAACAGCACGGCCCGGTTGGCGATCGGCAAGAGCGAGCGAATTTCGTCCTCGGCGCGCGGCGCCCAGGGATCACGGTGCAGCTCAAGAGAGCCACCCCAGTCCTCGCTCCATTCCGGGTTGAGGAACAAGATCCAGTTCGCCCTCCGATGCAGTCCCGACGAGGGATGGTAGTTGAAATCGATGTGCTCGTCGAGGTCCTGTCCGTCGCGATTCTCATGGGTTCCGCCGCCGATGTAGTCCGGGTCGTAGCGAAGGTCGGGCATGCCGGTCATGCGGCTCAGCAGCGAGAGGAATTCGTCCGACCGAATCAGGCGGTCCAGTTGGGCATAGGCCGGTCCGATGCTGGGAAGCTCTTCTTGGACCGCCTTGCGCCCGATCTCGCCCATCTCGTTGCGCGCATACTTGTCGTCAAAGGCTGGAAATTCCGCCGCCAGGCGTTCATAGAACGCCTGGGCAAGAAAATCGTCGATCACCAGGTGGGGAAACGGGCGGGCGCCGGCAAAATCCTCCTGGTACTTCGGCGGATCCTCGAGCAGGCTTGGATTTAGCAGATCTCTCAACATACGAAGGCGTCTTGGCCGAGACTAGCACCCGCGGCTAGGGCCAGGAGTCTGCTGGCGATTCCCGGGCCGTCCCTGCCAGACATTATCGCGCGGCCATGACAGGGACCGCGAGCCGTTCTTCCTGTTAAACTGCGGGAAGCATTCTCTGGAGCGTCGCGTTCGCGCGCGTTGGGGCCAGAGAAGAGCCTGAAACGTTCCGCCGGAAAACGTGATGATTTGGAGCCGGCAGCGGGGAGCGTCGTTTCGTTGACGCGCTTCGGCGAACTCTGCTAGGTTGGCTATTCAAGGCTTGTTCTCCGACCCCCCCTCCGTCTCCGTGTGCCGTTCGAGTCTGTCAACGTTAGCGAACCGGCGGACCGATAACTGTTTCAGCTGGAGGTTTTCGATTGGCGCTTACCGATAAGCATTTATTCACCTCTGAATCGGTGACCGAGGGTCACCCCGACAAATTGGCCGACCATATCTCCGACGCCGTGCTCGATGCGGTGATGGCGGAGGATCCGGGCGGCCGCGTGGCCTGCGAAACGCTCGTGACGACGGGGTTGTGCATGGTGGCCGGCGAGATCACCACCAGCGCCAAGATCGATTTCACTAAAGTCGCCCGCGAGACGATCCGCGAGGCCGGTTACACGCGTCCAAAGTTCGGTTTCGACTATCAGAATTGCGCGGTCGTGAACTCACTCGATGAACAGTCCCCCGATATCGCCATGGGAGTGGATCATGGCGGGGCGGGCGATCAGGGTATGATGTTCGGCTTTGCGTGTGATGAGACCGAGGAGCTGATGCCGCTGCCCATCATGCTGGCGCACCGGCTGGTGAGGAAACTCTCCGAGGTTCGGCGCAGCGACGAGCTTGACTATCTCCGGCCCGACGGCAAATCGCAAGTGACGGTCGAGTACCGGGATGGCAAGCCGTATCGCGTGGACGCGGTCGTTGTCTCGTCCCAGCACAGTGACTGCGTGGAAACTTCCAAACTGCGGGCCGAGATCCTGGAACACGTCATCCGTCCGATCCTTCCGGGCGAGATGGTGGACGAGGACACGAAGTATCACATCAACCCGACGGGCCGCTTCGTTGTCGGGGGCCCGCATGGCGATACGGGTCTAACGGGCCGCAAGATTATCGTCGATACCTATGGCGGCATGGGCCGGCACGGTGGCGGCGCGTTCTCGGGCAAGGACCCGACGAAAGTCGACCGCTCGGCCTGCTACATGGCGCGACATATCGCGAAGAATATCGTCGCCGCCGGTCTGGCGACGCGTTGTGAAGTCCAGCTCGCCTACGCCATCGGCGTCGCCGAGCCGGTGTCCGTGATGGTCGACAGCTTCGGCACCGGGGAGATCGGTGATCTCCGCCTGGCCGAACTCGTGCGCGGCGTGTTTCCTCTTACGCCGAAGGCGATCATCGAGCATCTGGACCTTCGCAGACCGATCTACCAGGCTACCGCCGCTTACGGACACTTTGGCCGTTCCGAGGAAAGCTTCACTTGGGAAAAGACCGATAAGGCGCCGGTTTTGCTCTACGAGTCCGGCCTGGCGGCAGCCAAAGCCTGAGCCTTCCGGCCGCGGCGATTCATTCGAGGAGTGTATGGTAACGGAAACGATCACCCCATGCGACGTCAAGGACTTGGCGCTCGCCGAACAAGGAAAGCAGAGAATCGACTGGGCGTTCCATTGGATGCCCGTTCTGCACTCGATTCGCAAGGAGTTCATCAAAGATCAGCCGCTGAAAGGAAAGCGTATCTCAGCTTGTCTGCATGTGACGAGCGAGACCGCGAACCTGGCCATCGCGCTTAAAGACGGCGGCGCCGATGTGGTGCTATGTGCCTCGAATCCCCTTTCAACTCAGGACGACGTGGCCGCTTCGCTGGTCAAGGATCACGGCATTCCGACCTATGCCATCAAGGGTGAGGATAACGACACCTACTACAAGCACATCATGGTGGCGCTCGACCACAAGCCCCATATCACGATGGACGACGGAGCCGACCTGGTCCACCAGTTGCACACCGACCGAAAAGACGCCGCCACCGATGTGATGGGCGGCACGGAAGAAACCACCACGGGCGTGATTCGTCTGCGGGCCATGGCCGAACAGAAGGTGCTTCAATTCCCGGTCATCGCCGTGAACGACGCGCTGACGAAGCACCTGTTCGACAATCGGTACGGGACGGGACAGTCGACGCTTGACGGCATCATCCGGGCTACCAACGTCCTGCTCGCGGGCATGACCCTGGTGGTGGCCGGATACGGCTGGTGCGGCCGGGGCGTGGCCAGCCGCGCGCGGGGTCTTGGCGCCAACGTTGTCGTCACCGAAGTCGATCCGACGCGAGCCATTGAGGCCGTCATGGACGGGTTCCGCGTCATGCCGATGATCGAGGCCGCGGCGATTGGCGACGTTTTCATCACTGTCACCGGCGACAAGCACGTCATCGCGCGCCAGCATTTCGAGAACATGAAGGATGGCGCGATCGTCGCCAACTCGGGCCACTTCAACGTGGAGATCGATCTCGAGGCCCTCCAGTCGCTGGCCTCGTCACGGAGAACGGTGCGCGAATTCGTCGAGGAGTACACGCTGAAGGGCGGCCGCAAGGTTAACCTGCTCGCCGACGGCCGCCTCG
Organism: Bryobacterales bacterium; assembly: GCA_965238045.1. Classification (GTDB taxonomy): domain Bacteria; phylum Acidobacteriota; class Terriglobia; order Bryobacterales; family UBA6623; genus CBDEGU01. Next base: position 1,923,976 of record CBDEGU010000012.1, read on the forward strand.
TGAATTTGAGTTGCGCCGAAGGCCATCCGGCCGTCGTCATGGACATGAGTTTCGCCAACCAGGCTCTCGCGGCGAAGCATCTAGTCGAGAAGCATGGCGAACTCTCGGTCGCTGTTCACGGCATGCCGGAGCAACTCGACCAGGAGGTAGCGCGGCGCAAACTGGATTCGATGAATGTTCGCATCGATCGGCTCACGGCCGAGCAGGAGCACTATCTGTCGACCTGGCTTGAGGGCACCTAGTTCGCCCGCGCCGCACAAGGAGAATCCCCGTGGGCCAGTGCTACAACTCGATCGTGATCAAAGCGTCAGCAGAGGATGTCTGGAACAAGATCAAGAGCTTCCACGATCTTTCATGGGCGCCTAAGGTGATTACCAGCGTGGAGGTCATCGGCGACAGGGGAGCCGCCGAGGTTGGCGCGCGCCGGAAACTCAACAACGCCTTCGAGGAAACGCTGACCGTCTTCGATGAGCAGGGGCGGACTTTCTCCTACTCGATCGACGACGGCCCGGGGCCCGTGGCCTCCGGCGCGGTGAAGAACTACATCGGCAAAGTAACCGTTTCTTCTGTGACGGCCACGGGCGAGAGTTTCGTCACCTGGGCCTCGACCTTTGAGTCGGAAAACGACGGTGCCGTGAGTGAGTTCTGCAATCCCATCTACCAGGCGCTGCTCGGCGACTTGGCGGCGCAGTTTAACTAGCCCGCATTTCTCATCGCCTGACACGCTTCGGCAAACGGTAACGGTTCCAGGCCGACAGTACCGAGCACCAGGGCCGAAGCACGAACCTGCTCGGCCCAGTTGCTTTGTGGTAGATCGAGAGGTTCGCGATCCGGCATCCCTTCCGCGCCTTCAGATCGTAGAGCGCGCGCCCGTAGTAGATCCTTTCCACACGTTCGGAGATGGCGTCGCGAATGGGCCGGTAGAGGGCGACATTGAAATAGGTAAAGTCTCGGCCGGCCGCTTCGTGATCGACCCCGACCATCGGCATCTGGGCCACCCCGTTCCGGCGCAGCATGACGTTGACCGCCGTGATGGCGCCGCCCTTCGACGCCGTGTAGATTCGTGCGTCATCTCCCAGGTTACGCTTGAGTTCGCCGAAGAATTCCGCCCGAAAGCTGAACGGCCGGCCGTTATAGCGGAGGGAGTTTCCCTCGAGCAGCTCATGCAGCCGGGCGCCGATCAGGCCGGGCCGGTCGGCGATCTCGATACGCGTCGACCCCTTGAGGTTCTTGCTGATGTGCCGGCGAACGTCTTTCTTGGCGCCGCGCGTGATCGTATTCAAATGGTTCAGATACTCATCAAACGACGACCACTGAACATCCAGATAGTTGAGGGGGATGTGACTGAAGCGAAGATACCCTCTCTGTTGGAGTAGTTGGACGAGAGCGGTTTGCTGATCGAGCACATTCGTGAACGTCGGGTGCAGTCCTTCGGCTCGGGCCTCGGCCTCAATGGCGTCGAGCAATGCGGGCCGGACGGCGGCCCGCCGCCGGGGGTCGAGACGATGGTCCGCCTCCGCGTGCCACCCGTAGCTATGAAGCGGACCGCAAACGAAGGCCGGCAACCTGCTCAGCCCCAGGGCGTCGGCGATGGGGCGAAGTCTGCCGAACAGCATATCGTCGATCGTCTCGACCTGGTCTGTCCGCGGCACGATGTAGCAAACGGCGGCGCCGGCGAGGTGTTTCTGGAATCGAACCGTGATGTATCTGGCGCGAAGCGGCACGATGCAAGTGGTCTCCACGGTCTTGAGCCATCCATGGCTCGCCATGACGTTGTTGCCCGCGAGAACGTCCCACTCCTCGGGAGCGATGCCGCTAATGGTGTCGTAAACCGATATCATCGCCAGTCATCGCCGGCTCGGGGGCTTCATTCAAGAGTCGAGTCCGTGCATGGGGTGGCGGCGATTCTTGTAGTCGAATCGCTCTGGGTTCACCGCCGTCAGGCCGCCAGTATCAACCTCGATGATGCGCTTGGCGATGGGCCCGTAGGCGGCCCGATAGGCGATCGCGGCCTTGACGACCAGAATCTTCTGCCTTTGCGGGCAGACGCCGCAGCTGATCAGTTGTTGCAGGCTGAAGGGCGGCAGGCGGAGGCTTGTCAGCACAAGATGATTCGGGAGGTCCCTCGTCGAGCCTTCGGCTTCGATGACGGCCGTCAGACCCTGGTCGTAGTAGCGCGCGCCGCCATGACGGACCTCCGTCTCGATGAACTTGCCATCGTGCAGGCACTTCACGCGTCCGCGGATGCGCACCGGCTCCCCATGCAGGTCGTCGGTCTTGCCTCCAATCATCTGATCAAACGGCTGCCCGATGCCGGCGGCGGCCGCCGCCCGCACCCCTTCGGCATCGGCGACGACCTCGGCCCAGCCTTTCGCTTCTTGCCGCAATAGCTCGGAGAGGACAAACGTGCTGTCAGCGGCCGAACCTCCTCCAACATTGTCTCCCATCTCGACGAGCACGACGGGAAACGCCTCCCCGGCGATGGCCTCGGCGACGGCCTGGCGGGCGCCGGGCAGATCGAGAACCAGTTGGTCGCGAATGTCCCAGAGCATGGCCGCGAGGCGCTTGGCCTCACGGCGGGCCAGGTCCGCATCGCCGTCGGCGACGACCACGACGCTAGGCCCCATGGCGGGCGAGTCCGCGTATTGATAGCCCGCGCAGACACTGGCCGAGAGGATCTTCGGGTTCCCCTCGAGGGTCCGGCTCTCTTCAGTAATCGGCCGCAGGGGCTCGTCGCTCGTGTTCTGGAAGCGGATGTTGTAGAACAGCGGCGGCTTCTCGATCGCCTGTACTGGACGAATCTCACCCCGCACCGTGCAGGCAATGATCTGGGCCGCCCTGAGGCCCTGCTCGTGCTGGTCAATATGCGGATTGGTTTTATAGATCAGCAGCGCGTCGCAATACTCCACCAGCTCCGGCGCGACATTGGCATGGAAGTCGTGAGTGACGACTAGCGGCGCGTCCTTGGGCAGCGCTTGGCGGACACGCCGCGTGATCTCGGCGTCGCCCTGAGGGAAACTCTCGCAGAACATCGCGCCGTGGAGAGCGAGCAGCATGCCATCCAGCTTCATGCCATCCAGCTTCATGCCATCCAACTTCATGCCATCCAACTGGGAAGCCGAGCGGACGCGCTCGATGAGTTCGCCCACGAGGGTTTCGAACGCAGCGGCCGTCACGGGCCCCGAGGGAGTGGCGATGGCGAACAGCGTGGGATGAATGTCGAAGCCGAACCGCTGGGCTCCTTCGATGAAACCTCCGGCTTCGTGCTTGCTCGCCGACCAGGCGGGCACGATCTCGGGGCCGCGGGTGAGATGGTTGCGCTCGAAGTCGGCGATGGTCGTCTTCGCACCGCTGAAGGAATTCGATTCGTGCTGAATGCCTCCGATGGCGATCCGAGGACGTGTAGCAGGCTGCGTCATGAGACCGCTATCTTATCGCACCGGCATCTTGGCGCAGCGGCGCCGGGTTGCAAGGGTGTCCAATTGCACCGGCCATTGCACTGGGCGCGGCAGGTGTCCCGCTACCGCGCCAACCTGCCGCGCCCCGGGCCGGTGATATCATATTGGGGAGCAATAATACTGGGGAGCGGTGGCCGGTCAGGCTCTCCGGGGATAGTCTCGGGCAGGGAGGCGGGCGATGACGAACGACGAGCGGATCTTGCTGGCGACAACGCGCCGGCACTTCTTCCAGCAATGTTTCGTAGGTCTGGGCCCGATGGCGCTGGGCTCGGTCATGGGCGCGGGGATGGGCGGCCGGGCTTGGGGCGCCGAGACCGCGGAGGTTCCCAACCCGCTGGCTCCCAAGAAGCCGCATTTCCCCCCGAAGATCAAGAGCGTCATCTATCTGTTTATGGCCGGCGGTCCGAGCCAGTTCGAGCTCTTTGATTACAAGCCTGAACTGCAGAAGTTGAGCGGCCATCCGATACCACCGTCTTTCCTTGAAGGCAAGCGCTTCGCCTTCATGGACACGTTCCAGAAAGAGCCGCCGAAACTTCTGGGCACGCGGCGGGAATTCAAGCAATACGGCGAGTCGGGCAAATGGGTCTCCGAGTGCCTGCCCCATACCGCGCAAGTCGTTGACGAGCTGGCCTTCATCAAGACGATTCAGGGAGAAAACTTCAATCACGCACCGGCGAAGATCTTCATGAACACCGGATCGCCCCGCTTCGGACGGCCCAGCATGGGCGCCTGGGTGACCTACGGCATCGGCAGTGAATCGCGGGAGTTGCCTGGTTTCGTGGTCTTGCAATCCGGGCCGCGCGGCCCGCGCGGCGGCGCGCTGAACTGGGGCAGCGGATTCGTGCCGAGCGCCTACCAGGGAGTTCCGTTCCAGAGCGGCGGCGACCCGATCTTGAATCTCTCGAATCCGAAAGGCGTTGCCCAACAGCGGCAGTCCGACACCCTTGCCGCGATTCGCGATCTCAACATGCTCCATCTCGAGGAGACCGGGGACGCCGAGATCGCCACCCGCATCGCCTCCTATGAGATGGCCTACCGGATGCAGACCAGCGGGCCGGAGCTGATCGATTTCTCGAGTGAAAGCAAGAAGACGCTCGATATGTACGGCGCCGAGGCTGGCGCCAACTCGTTTTCGAACAATTGTCTGCTGGCGCGGCGGCTGATCGAGCGCGGCGTGCGTTTCGTGCAGCTCTACCACACGGACTGGGATCACCACGGCGGCGGCGGGCAGAACCTCAACGAGGGCCTCGACAAGGTGTGCAAAGATATCGACCAGGGTGCGGCGGCGCTCATCAAGGACCTCAAACAGCGAGGTCTGCTCGAGGAGACCCTCGTGGTTTGGGGCGGCGAGTTCGGCCGCACGCCGATGGGTGAGCTGCGTGAAACCGTCGGGCGCAATCATCATATCGAGGCCTTCACGATGTGGTTCGCCGGCGGCGGCATCCGTGCCGGTCAGACGATCGGCGAAACCGATGAATTTGGTTTCAACACGGTCGAGGACCGGGTCGGCGTCCACGACGTGCAGGCGACGATCCTGCATCTTCTGGGGCTCGATCACGAAAAACTCATCTACAAATATCAGGGCCGCGACTTTCGTCTGACCGATGTCGGCGGCAACCTGATCACGAAACTGCTCGCCTAGATCGAAACCGGGGCGCGACAAATTGTCCGGTTATGCCCGGTTTTTAGGGATTTGTTTCGTTTTTTTTGCAGGGGATGAGGCCGGCGACGGCAGTTTGTCCGGATTTGCCCGGTTTTTGGGATATTTGGACGGTTGAGGGTGGGTGGGGTGATGGTTCTTAGGCGATGGAACAGGCGGGTCGGGGAAGGCTGTTTCGCGGCGGCGGGCCCTCTCCCAGCATGATTGGGGCCGGATTAGGGCCGGGTTCTTTGGCGTAGCGGGCTATGCACCACCTCGTCCGCTACGCCCGCGGGGTTGTTGGTTTGTCGCTGGTGTCGCATTCTTTTTTTCAAAAAAAGTGAGAGACGCCTCTCGTTCCGACTATGTGATCCCGGCGAGCCGCCCCAGCCGGAAGTTGCAGGCGGTTCCGGGCGAAGGGTTCTCTCGCGTGGTCTTGCCGCGCGGTGATCTCGCGCGGCGATGGTGCACGACTGCGCTCGTAGCCCTTCGCGGTGGATGTCCACCTTCGAGAGCCGTCCGAAGACCCGCCTTTGCGGTCACCCTCTCCTCTGTGATTCGAGGAGGTGATGAACCGCGGGGGCGAGCTTTCTGTCCTGGCCAGGAAACGGTCGGGGGATCGCGGTGATCTATCCTTTCCGATCGTTACGGGTATAGGCTAGCACGGGCTGTCAAGGGTTTTGGGGCGTTTGGGGGGGATGTTGTTGATTTGGTGGGGTGGAATTGTTGTGACTCGCCTGTTGGGGAGGGGGGGCTTGAGGGCGGGTGGCCGGCCGCGGGGGATTGGGGGATTAATAGCTCGGCAGGCCAGGAAAAGCCGCGGGTCTCTTCGAGATCCGCTACGGTGCTTTTCGATTGCCGCGGCCCTGGGGACAGCCCCCGGCGGGGAGGTCCGATGTAAGATGCTGATTTAGAAATGGTTCGCAGAGATGGGTCTGTTTGGTAGTTCGATTTGCAGGGTTGGCGGCAGGCTGAGGACCGCGCGGGGGTGGCGATGGACGGCTGGCTGGCAGGCGTTTTCGTGTCTGGATCTTCGCTTTTGGGCGCTCGTATGCCGACATTCGCATCCAGCTTACCGCAAGTGGATGGTGTTAGCGGCGGCTGGCCGGTGGATGTTGTTGTGAAATCATCGTTTAGCTGATTTGGAGTCTTGCGAGATGGGTGTGTGGCAGCGGTGCTTTGCCCGGCGGCAGCCCACGAAAACCGGAAAACCGAGGGTTGCCTCAGGGGTCCACTCCAGTACTCGGGACGAGTTTCGCCGCGGGGCTGGCCACGCCTGATTCATCCCGCGCCGCCATCAAGCGCTTCAGCCCTTGGAGCCAAACTTCAATGCAGTCCTGATGGATCCGAGGGCCCTGTTTGCGGAGAAACGAATCGGGACTGGAAGAAAAAGTGGCTCCTCGCCGCGGCAGGCTTACCGCCGCAAATGTCCCGGACGCCTAATTCGTCTCGGCGAGGCGACGAACTGCATCCGCCACCACGGGGTTTGGACGGACACTCCGGCTCGGCGAAGGCTGTTGTCCTCAGGTCAGCCGCTTCAGGAGGGCGCCTTATATCACAGGTGATACGGATCAAGAAAATGCCCGCCCAAAACCTCTACAGGCCCTTCGCCGTTACCCCCGCGGCCGCGGCCGGATTTGCAGCAGTCAGCGCTACCCGTAACTACACGCTTCAGCGCGCAAACAAGCTAGCATACCTGCCGCGGCAAGGGATGGATTAGGGCACAATGGGGCTTCGCGGAGAAAACGACTGTTGGTCCTCTCCGCTGACGGCGATGCCGATTCCGGCCGTCGCCACTCCGGCTGTCACGATCACAATTGCCTTGGTGCCGGTGAGAAAGGGCCCCTTGGCTTTCGTGAGAGCTGGCACCGTCTTTTCTTGCCCACAAGTGCAGGTCGCGTCTTCTATGACCACGACTGGCGCACCTTTCTCCACATTGGCCAGGACTTCATCAGGCCCTTTTATGGAGACGGTCCCCTCCGAGGGAGCCTGGAGTTCGATCCTGCGCGCCAGAGCGCACACCACCAACTGAGAGCCCTCGGCCGCGTTGAATCGCAGGGCTCCCTTCTCCAGGCACAGCAGCGTCTCCTCACCAAGGCGTCGCGGCCTCAGTATGGAATTGTTGTCAACCGCAATGCGGCTTCCGTCGTCCAGCATAATAATCGCGGTGGATGTGGTGCTCTTAATCTCATCCCCGTTCATCAGCGGTGTGGAGTGGGCTGCTGATGCAGGAACCTGAGTTCCAGCCAGCTCGAAAGTCCCAGAAGCTGTCACGGTACCGATCTGCTGGGCTCCGAAGGCGCTCGAAAACAAAACGAGCGTGAAAACAATCAATGGCAAGGTCTTACGTTTCATGGAGTTACTCCTTTTTTGTGAAATACGATCTTAGGCCCGAAACTACACGACCCTCAACTCTTTGCTAACCTTCCGCAATCCGCCCCTAGGCCGGGCCGCGTTGCCGCGCGGGGTGGCGTCTTAACCCGCATTTCTCACCACCTGACGACCGAAGCACGCGACAGGCCCGCCAAGCGGACCGGAATCCGCGACCCAGCCCTCTGTTCGGCGTCGCCAAAACCCGCGGCCGGCGAAAGAGTCGCCGCTTCGGGAAGGTCATCCGGCAACTGGATGTTGATTTTGCACCGGCCCTACAAGGCACGCCGCCAATGCGGTGAAGAAGACCCGCGCCTTGACGCCGCCCGCGGTGACGGCCTCTGTCAGCGGCGAGTTGTTCTCCGCGCGCGGCAGATCGCTGCCTTCTCGATCACGACGCGCCGGCCGCGCTGGGGGTGACGTCAATCACCTGGGAGAGCCCAATTCGCTCGCCTGGCGACGACGGCTCCCTGGTGAATTCGAGTGCGGAGGAAATACCGAGCACCCAAGCAAGCAGCATGGCATTGGCCGGCAGATAGAGGTTGAAGTCAGCGATGCTGTGAACGGCGATGCCAGCGATCGAGCCTACACAAGCCAGCGCCAGGCAGTGCCGCTCGAAGCGCGGATTTCTCTTTAAGGCGCGAAGAGTCTTGACGAGCAGAGCCAACACCAATCCCACGCCGATGGCGAAGCCGGCCACGCCCAACTCAGCCAGCAGTTGCAGATAATCGTTATGGGCGTAGTCGTCCCTGACCAGCGGCCAAGAAGTTTTGTACTCGAGAAACGCCGTCCCGTAGGCGCCCAAGCCGCAGCCGAACAACGGGTAGTGGCGGATCAGATCCAGCGTCTCGGTCCAGAGCGGCACCCTCCCTTCGGCCACGAAGGACTCGACGCTGGCGATGCGGGCGTAGCGAGCGATAAAAGCGTTGGAAGGCAAGAAAACGAAAGCCCCCGCCAGCGCCACCATCACCCCTGCCGCTGCCAGCAGCTTGGCACGCGCGGACAACACTCTCCGGATTCCCAGCGCTCCGATAGCGAGCAATAATGCAAGAACCGTGATGAAGCCCGCTCGGGAGTGCGACAAGACGATCCCGGCCAAGAGCAGCGCCGTCAGCGCAAATGCGGCGCAGGCCTTCAGCGCGGGACCAGCCAGCGTCCGCCTTCCGCGGCGCGTCCCGCGCACGAGCACGATCGCGTACATCAACGCAAACGGCAACGACATTTCGAGTAAACCGGAGAAATGGTTATGGTTGACGTACGTTCCAGTCGCAGGCCGGTCCGGGCCCCCCATAACGTACTGGAAGACTCCCAGCAGGGCCTCGCCGCCGGCGACCGCAAGGATCGGAACCGTTACCGCCCAGGGACGCTCCGGCATCCGCCAGGCGATCTCGCGCACCAGGAAAAAGCACACCGCATAGGCGGCGATGCGCAACAGGTGAACCATCGTCGCCGAAGGCAGGACGCTGATGGTGGCCAAAGCGGCTTGGGGCGAAATTCCCGCCAAGGCGCGGTGAATCTCTCCGCGGTGCGGCGCCATCAGTTCGATCCAGGACGCGGGCAAGGGAAGCAGTTGGAAAAGGACGTATGCCGGCAAAAGCATGAACGCCCACCGCGGCCAGCCCTCCATAGCCGGTGCCCGGTCCGGCCCCGCGGCGCCAACCCAATAAACCAGCGCCAAGACCCCCAACCCCAGCAAGCATAGGTTCCAATCCTCTGTGGAGGCCCCGCCGTAGTGGGCAACCGCGAACGCGTACACGGCCCCCAACCCCGTCAGTGCGATTGCGCCGACACGGTCCGGTGGATCTTTGTGAGCAGTTCGACATCGGGCAGCCCGTGAGAAGGGGTCCACGACCCCTGTTGCCACTTGCGGCAAGGAGCGCGGCCGAGAGACGGGAAACGATAATTTGCCGAGCATGGTCTGAGCAGCCCGTGGCAGAGCGTCTCGATTTGCGCTACCTCACCCACAGAAACGAAAACAATACCCCAGTGAGGCCGTTGAGCAACGCGTCCGAGAGAGTTGGCTGACGTCCGGATACGAGGAGCTGGATCGCCTCGCTGACGATACCGATCAAAACGCACGCGAGGATGCAAATCGAAAGCCGCCGGAGCCTGCCCGCGACGGGAATGGCCGCCAGCAGCCAGGCCAGGACGACAAACAAGCAGACATGGTAGAGCTTCTGCGCCAGAAAACGGTCATCGAGTCCGCCGCCACCCTCGAACGGTCCAAAGATACTGTCATAGAGCCAGTAGGCCCACCCAATCGCCGTCTCGGTGGAAGACAATAGGATCAACCCGGTCCACGGGATGGCAAGTGCAATACGGTTTGGAAGCGGTCTCAATTCGGTCTCGATCTCTGGGCGCCGGCTGGCGAACGCGGTTGCCTCGCGGTTTACACCATTTCGGCTACAGCAAGGTTCACCTTCGGCAACCGCCCGTCTTTTTGTAACTCGCTCTCAATCCAGCGATAGGTGCGGCCGAGACCCTCTTCAAGAGCCACGGCCGGTTCCCAGCCCAGCACCTGCCTCAGCCGGGTGTTGTCGCTGTTCCGGCCACGCACGCCTTGAGGCTTACTGAGATCGTATTCCTTGCGGATTGTCTTACCGGCAATCTGAGCAACAATCTGCACTAACTCGTTGATTGATACCAGGCGATCGGTTCCGAGATTCAGCGGCTGGTGGCAGCCGGAGAGCATCAGCCGGTAGATGCCCTCCAGGCAATCGTCGATGTAGCAGTAGGAGCGGGTCTGCTCGCCATCGCCCCACACTTCGATCGCGCCTCGGCCGGCGGCCAGGGCGATCTTGCGGCAGATCGCGGCCGGTGACTTCTCGCGTCCTCCATCGTAGGTTCCCAGAGGACCATAAATGTTGTGGAAGCGTACGGTGCGGGTCTCCAGGCCGAAGTCTTCACGGTAATGCCGGCAGATCCGCTCCATGTAAAGCTTTTCCCAGCCGTAGCCGTCTTCGGGGTCCGCCGGATAGGCATCCCCTTCCTTTAGCGGAATGACGTCAACTCCCTTTTGCAGGTGAGCGGGATAGATGCAGGCGCTCGACGTAAACAGGTACCGTTTCACGCCGTTAATTCTTGCCGCCTCAATGGCATGCAAGTTCATCAGAGTGTTGTCCCGGACGATCACTCCTTTATTCGTCTCGATGAAGCCGATCCCGCCCATGTTGGCGGCCAGCCCGTAGACCTCATCCATCCCCCGGGTGGCCCGCAGGCATTCATCGAAGCGGCGGAGATCAAGGATTTCAAACTCGTCGGCCGCCGTGGATTCGTACTCGGGATATTTGACATCCACCCCTCGCACCCAGTACCCGCGATCAACCAGGTACTTGGCGAGATAATGCCCGATGAAGCCTCCGGCTCCGGTGACGAGCACTCTTGCTTGTCTTGACATCTTTTTTCTCCTTTCCTACATCCAGAAAATTGCGGCCAGGGACCACCGGCTCGCATGGCAGGGCAAAGCAGCGCCTGCCGCGGCGCGAAATTAGCGATGCAGGTCTTGAGCCGTTTGCCGAGGGTAGTTGAGCAAGCCTGGCCGTTGCAGAGCCCACAGCGGCAAGAACAGGGGGGTTTCCAGGATGTACCGCCTCCAGAGCCTTCTGGGCTCCATCAGCAAGCGGAAGAACCACTCCAGCCCGGATCGCTGCATCCATTGCGGCGCCTGCTTGAGTTGGCCGGCGTGAAAATCGAAGGCCGCCCCGACCCCGACCATGACCACTCCAGCCAGCCGATCGCGATGTTCCGCCATCCAGTGCTCCTGCTTGGGCGTGCTGATCCCCACAAAGACGATGTCGGCGTCCGACCGCAGGATCATTTGCGTGCACTGCGCGTCTTCGGCGCTCGTGAGGGGCCGAAACGGCGGTGAGTGGGACCCGGCGATGATCAGTGCGGGGAATCGGTCTTTCAGCCTTTCACACAGTGCGTCCAGGGTATCCTCACGGGCGCCGTACAAGAACAGACGCTGGCCCAGGCGCGCGGCCTGCTCGCACAGCTTCAGCATCAAGGTGGGACCGTAGACGCGCGCCTGCTTTTTCGCGCCAAACGAGCGCAGCGCCCAAACGATCGGCATGCCGTCCGGGGTGGCGATGTCGGCGCTGTTCAAACTCGCCCGAACCGCGGGCCTCCGAAACGCCGTGATCACGCCATGCACCGAGGTGACGCAGATGGTGCGCCCCGGCGCGGCGCCGTGCGAGCCCGAATGAGCGCTTCCCCCGCGGCCCCGGCGCTGCTCTACCCAGCGCCGGCAGAGGCCGGCGACCTCCTCGTAACTGGTGACGCTGATGCCGGTCCCCAGCACCGGCAGCTTGGGCGGAGGCTTTGTCAACGGGACGATCTCATGCATGCGCGACGTCCGCGGGTTCTTGATGCACAGTTGGAGTCGCCGGCTCGAACGAGCGCAGCATCTCGGGCAGGGCGTTGCCCTTGCGCTCGATGGCCAGGCGGTAGATGCGCATCAGCATCTCGAAATTGCGCTCGGGCGTGTACTTGGCCAGATACTCGGCCCGGGCGTCCCCGCCCAGACGGTCGGCGAGGCCGTCATCGGTGAGGATCGTCCTGAGCGTCTCCCCGAGCGCCGCCGCGTCGCCTGGGGGGAACTTGAGCCCCGTCTCGCCATGGTGGACCAGCTCGGCCAGCGAACCCAGGCCGGAAACTACCAGGGGCCGTCCGTGCGACATCGTCTCGACCAAAATCCTCGGGAAGCCCTCGAACCAGAGCGAGGGTACAACGATCGCGCGGGCCTTGCGGATCAAAGCGTGGATCTGTTCGAGAGGCTGCCGCCCCGCAAAGCTCAACTCGCGGGGAGAAAGCCCGAGTGCGGCGGCCTGATCCCCGAGCGTGGCCCGCTCCGGCCCGTCGCCGGCGATGACCAGCCGGCCATGGCGCCCCAGTGCGGCCCCTGCCCATGCCGATAGCAGCGTGGCAACCCCTTTCTCTTTCGAGAGCCGGCCGGCGTAGAGCACGACATCCGACGCCGATGGCGGGGAGACCCGCTGGCCAGGGTCCTCGACGAAGTTCGGCTTTACAACGATTCTTCCGGCGGGGAGGCCACCCGCTGCGAATTTGCGCCTAGCCATCTCCGTCAGCGCAACAAACACATCCACGTGATCGTGCCATGTTCGAGCCCAATTGTGAATTCCCAGCATCGCCGCGATCACGCCCGTCTTCAGCCGCGAGCCCTGATAACAAGCATGCACCACGCCAGGCCAGGGATATCTCTTACCTACACAATCCTCGCACGGCGAACCATTTCGAAGGAGCAAATTGCTGGGACACAAGAATCGGTAATTATGCAGCGTGTGCACAAGTGGTACGCCCGCTTTTCGACAGGCATAGTAAATCGAGGGGGATATCACCGGGAAGAAGTTATGCAGATGCACCGCATCCGGGTTGACTTCTCTCAACAAGCCGGTGATTTGGCGATACCAACGAGTGGACCATATCGTGTCCCGAGCTAATTCCAATGAATGGTATATATCACCGGGCTTTGACACTTGTTCGGTGACACACCGCACCGCGCACCCGTGGGCGCCGAGCAGCGCGGCCTCGGACTCGAAAACCTCGTCTTCCCCGCCTCTATTAAGGTACCTGTTGTAGACGGAAAGAATCGTAATACCTTTCCTCATAATGTCCGATGCACAAAAAGACAATCGGCCTGAACAATCATCCCGTCGCGCGGTGTTGTTAATTGTCCCATTGCTCCCGCATAATCAAATCCCGCCGAACTAAGCATATCGTACACCTGGCTGAAAGACGCCTGCCCGTGATAAAGTGTTTTGAAGGACGTTTCGACTATGACACACTTGGTCCGTTTCAACACTTTGGTCGCGCCGCGCAGTACTGCCAGTTCGTATCCTTGAACGTCGATTTTCAGCAGGACCGGCGGCGAGATATCGAGTTCGCTAATATAGTTGTCCAAGCGGTCCACCGAAACGTTCAGTGATTCATTATCGGCCGACCATGGGAAAGCGCTCTTATGAAGCTGGCTCATCGGTAACAACGAAGAAGACTTCGTAAAGCTGCTCCGGTAGAACCTCATTTCATCCTTCGTGTCCCCTAGCGCCACGCAGAACGCCCGAAACGACCTGTGGGAGGCGAGTCGGGCGCATAGTCTTTGATAGCAATCCTCTTGAGGTTCAAAAGAATAGATGCGAGCCGTGGGGAGGACCGCGGATATGGCACTGGCGAATTCGCCGCCGTGGGCGCCGACATCTACTACGGTTCTTATGCCCAGGTCCTTCAGCCAGCGTCTGTGGCCCGTTAGGGCCAGATACTCGCCCAAATGCACCTTCCTTGCTAGGACATTCCAAAACACATTCGGAACATCTGACGGCCTCTCGAGAGTTGACAAGAGATGCCGCCAGCAGGTTTGGGTTAAATTCCTTGCCCTGCCGGACAGCGCGAACCCCAGAGGATTTTGGGGCTGCCGCCCAGCGGCCAGCTTGATGCCGGTTCTGAAGCTACTCATATCCCTCCGGCTTGAGACGGCTGTTCACAATCCCCAATTTCGCCCCTGACCGCGATCCCTCGCTGATCGCGTTCGCGGCCTTGACTGGAGCGCAGGCCAGTGCTGTCATCAACACCCATGCCAGGTTCCACTGTCCATCAACCCCCGCGATCGTCAAATTGTTGATTGCCAGCAGAACGATGATGCTCTTGATGAGAGGCTCCATTCGAGGCGAATGTCTCCGGCTTTGGCGCCACAGGCTTACGAACAGTAACCCGAGCAACATCAAACCGAGCCAGCCGGAGCCGAGCCACGCCGCGACGTACCCGCTGTGAGTTTGGGTGGCCGCCCACGCGACCGTCCGGAGGTACGCATCGTCCATCATCAAGGTCCTCTCCCCGGCGGCGAAACCCGAGCCCAGGGGCTGCGATTTGCTGATGTCCCAGATCACGAGCCAAAGCGGAATCCGGCCACTCAAGGTTACGATCGTCTCATGGTCCTTTCCAAAGAGTTGCGCGATGCGTTGGGTGCCGGACAATGCGAGGTGTGGCAGTGTAAATGCGGCATAGGCGGTCCAAGTGATGAACAGGAAGCCAAACAATAGGGCAAGTGGTGCTCTCCTCTTGTTGTGACGGGAACTCACAAGCGTCAACAAGGCAAAGGGCAAGGAGGCCGCGGTGGCTAGAGAGCCAAAAAGGGCCAGCCCAACAATGGCAGTCGTTGTTGGGATCAGCCTAGGGGCTGAGCGCCGGACAATGGCATGGTGCACCATAAGGATGAGCAGGGCCGCCGCTATCGTCGAACCAGTATTGGACCGAAGCACCCCCACAATATGTTCTGGCGCTTGCAGAGTTCCCCACCCATCTACCACGGCACCGGCCAGCGCGACGGCAATGCCAATAAGAAAGAGCGTTTTCAGGTTGCGGCGCCACTGCAAGGTGGCGAATAAATGAATCGTGATAACCCAAAAGGCGCCAAGTTCAAGGCTGCGGTAGAGGGTGAATTGAGGCCATGAGGACCATAAGCAGCTCACAGCGTATGCTGCCGTGAGACTGGTAACCCAAAAAGAGGGGCCCGAGAGTAGAGCAGCGACTGGCACCGCCCTGTTTAGCAGGAGGAGAACGGCCCAGGCTAGAGCTAGCAGGCAAATGGTCACCTGTACTTTGTTCTGGAATGAGAGTCCTTCTTGGAAGAGGTCGAAATATTCCCTGTGCTGAAGTACGACAGTCTTCGATAACACAAATGACGTCAGAAGGGACCAGCTGATGTTTCGACTCCAGGCGGATGTGATCACCTGCCGCTTGGCCAAGCGCCACGACCAAACATGATGCAAGGCAGTTACGAACAGAAGCACGATGATGGCGGCTAAGAACGATGTGCCAGGCAAGGTGATACCCCTTCAGAGAGCAGTGAGTGGTAGAACTGGTTGAGTTGTCTGCGCTTTTGATCCCAACAGAAATGGTCGCGCGTTCTTTTCCGGCCGGCGCTTCCCATGCGCCGCTGCAGGTTCTGGTCCTGACTGAGACGGGCCATCGCCGCCGCCAAGCCGCGGACGACGTTGTGAGGCTCGTCCGCGGGCACCTTGACCCCCGTATCTTGGGTGACCTGAAGGGCCGGCCCGCCGAGATCGAGGCAGACGACCGGCCTTCCCGCCGCCATCGCTTCGAGGCAGACCCAGCCGCCGGAGTCGTGCAGGCTGGGGTGCAGCAGCAGGTCGCAGTCGGCGAGCTTCTGGAGCACCTGATCCCTTGGCAGAGCGCCCCAGAAGACGACCTTTTCGGCGACACTGAGTTCGCGGGCCAGGCCTTCGAGGCGTTTCCGCTCCGGGCCATCGCCGATGATCCAGTATTCAGTCGCGGGTGTGCCCTGCTGGAGGCGGGCGAAGGCGCGCAGGCCCAGATGGAAGCCCTTCAAGTGGAGGAGACTGCCAATGCTGACCACTCGGTAGGGGTCGCCGTGCCGTGACGGAAGCGCCGCCAGCCGCCGCAGATCGTCCGGCGGCACCCCGGCTTCGGAATAAACCAAAGTTCTGCGGCAGCCCAATGCCTGGAGCCGCTGCTCGGTCTCTAGCGTGGTTGCCAGGGCGATCGTGGAGCGGCGGGCCGTCCACCGGACGAAGGGGTCAAGTTCGCCCAGCCGGCGAGCGAGATCTCGCATCAGCTCATGGACTTTTCCCCGCGGGCTGAACGAACGCTGGAAGCCGCGGGGCGTCGACTCGCCGCCGCCCACCGGTCCCCAGATGAACGGCACGCCAAGCAGCGCCAGGAAGCTGGGCGCCCAATATTTCACAAACGTCACGTGATGGGCCAGGTCGAAGCCGATGTTCCGGTGCAATTTCTTGACGACGAAATACGCTCCGATCTGCCAGAGGTAGTAGTAGAGAAGCACCCCGCGCCGGCCCCTCTTCCAGAAGCGCATCCAGCGGGGTAGGTCGAAGTAGACGAAGTGGGCGCCGGGGAGGGGGGCCGCGGCAAGGCCCGCTTCGATCACTGAGCGGTTGCTGGCGCGAGTGATCAGCCAAACCTCATGAAACCGGGCGATCTGCCGAGCACAGTTCCAGCCGACCCCGGGCTCTGAGCCCTTCTCCGGCTCACAGGCATAGGCGGACACCAGGACCTTCAAGCGCTTCACGCCGCACTCTCCCACACCGCTCGCCGCCATCGCTGCAAGGGGGCGTCGGGGGAATGTCCGTCGTCCATCGACTTCAAGTAGGCGTCGTAGGCGGCCAGCCAGACGATCGAGGCCGCTTCGGCCGGGCGCAACGCGGGCCAGGGTGGATTCGACAAGAAAGCCGCGGCGTAAGACGCGGCTTTGCGGGGCTTCCAGCGATGGATCAGGGCCGCCGTCTGAAGAACAAAGTAAGCCACATCAACATAGGGGAAGCCCTGAACGCAGCCGTATTCCCAGTCAATGGCCGAGACAGCGCCGCCGGGGTGGCGGAGTATGTTCCAGGGGGCGAAGTCCCCGTGGCAAACCGCCAGGGGCCAGTTCCTGCCGGCCAACGGCTCAAGCCATGGCTCAGCCCTGGCCCCCGCGCGCTCGAGCAGG
Source organism: Bryobacterales bacterium (assembly GCA_965238045.1). Taxonomy (GTDB): domain Bacteria; phylum Acidobacteriota; class Terriglobia; order Bryobacterales; family UBA6623; genus CBDEGU01. The sequence continues at coordinate 1,940,939 of CBDEGU010000012.1, forward strand.
GCGCGGAGCCAAGGATGCTCCCCGGCGGCCACCGGCTCGGAGTTCGCCAGCGAGCTAAGAAATTTCCCCAAACCCTGTTCGGGCGGCAGCTTGCCGCGCAAGGGCCGCCCTTCCAGCGGAGTGATTAGCATAGCCTCCCCGCCCGCCAATGGTGCAAACTGAAGCGCCCTCGGTCCGGCGCCGGAAGGCAGACGTTGTAAAAGTTGGTATTCTTGCCGCAGCCTTCGGCGCGCGGCTTCGCCGCGGGCAAACTTGACGTAGCCGCGGACCCTTCCGTTTGTGTCGCGAATCTGGATGATCATTTTTTGCGCCGGGCCGGGCGTGCCCGCCAAAACAACAACCTGGCTTGCTTCGGGAAGCACGTCTTTCAAGAAATCCTTGAGAAGCCAGCCGTTGGACTGGGCCGTTCGTACCTTGAGCAGGCCGGAGGCGGCCCGAGCCCTCAGCAGAAGCCGATAGCCGCGGGCCAGCGGGCGAAAGGCGGGATAGAGAGAGCTGGCCGCCCAGCGCCGGCGGATAGTTTGCGAGGGCAGGTACAGGCGCGGCTTTCCCCAGCCCGGCAGCGCCGCCACCGCTGTTCCCTGTGGAAAGAACATCTCCCAATCCATTCTCAGTCCCCCGGTGATCTAGCCCACTCGGAGCGAAGGGCGCGCCGGGCCATCCTCTTCGCAATCATCGGCTTGCTTCGCCGCCGGGCTTGCAAGATCGCCCCCGTTCTTGCGAATGAACGCGTCCACAATCAGGTCCTTGACCCGAGCGGCGATTTCTTCCGGTCCGGCGTCCACTGAGACCACAGCGTCCACCTCGCCCTCCCGAGCCAATTCCAGCCAGACGTTCATTTGCCGCGCGATCTCTTCCTCCTCGAGCTCCGCTTTTCGCTGCCGTATTCTTTGTGGCGTGTCCTTCAATAAGATCACTAGGTCAGGTTTGGGAATCAAGCGCCAAAGCAGCCTTGTTCCCCTTGACGAGCGCAAACCGTACCGAGCCGGATCAACCGCCATGTCCAGCGCGCAGCGGTCGTACACAACCAGTTCTAGAAGAGATGAGGCGCGTCTGTCTTTCCATGACCCCAAAACGAAATCGAAAAAGTAATAGGCCAGCCGGAGTACGTGAAACCTCCCCGGCCTCCGACGGGGTGGCACCGCAGTGTCAGAGCATTTGACCTCTCGACCCAAGAGCCTGGCAAGAGGGGGAAGAAGCCCAGGGCGCCAATGTCGAACCACGCAGTTCGTATATGCCAAATCTCGAATTGCTGTTCTTTTGACAATTTCAATCACCGTTGATTTCCCAACACCATCCGGCCCAACAACCGCGATTCGAGGTGAGCAGGGAATTCCAACCTGCTGCGCCACTTCATCTCTTGCCCAAGTCACGCTCGCCGCCACAGACAGGAGTGGTCTGCGTGTAAGTGCTCGCCCTACAATTCGTCGGCGCAGCACCGGTATCAGCGCTGTCAATCGTTGAATGTCCTTTTCCGCCAGAGAACTAAGAATCTCCGTGGTGAGCTCCTTTCCGACCAATGATGGAAGCTGACCGCGGATCTCGTCTTTCTCCATTGCACTCAAGAACAACTCATTCGGCCTTTGACGAAATCTTACCGTGTTACCGCCAAGCAATTGCATCAGGATGCGCTTGACGAAACTCGCCCATGGATCAATTCGAAAAGACCCTCTTGCCGGACCTGCTGGCGACGAGCGCGCGATAATCGCGGGACCCCATTGCAGGGTCCATAAGAGATCAACCTCCAGGGCGAGCAGGACCCCATCGATACGTTTGAAGCCGAACATCCACCACACCCAAGGCTTCCTATGGATACAGACCGCCCAGCCCAGCTCCTTCCAAACAGAAAGGGCCACACTCTGCAACCGCTGTAATTGATCGGCCGCAATGATCACGTCGAGGTCTCGACCCAAACCACTGACCGGATATCCTTCCAGCCCGTGAATGATTCCGTACCGCAGACCATGTTCCTTCCACGCCCTTGCAATGGCCTCCGCGGTCTCAACGCGCCCCGCGGCCTCCAAGCTCCACGAACTAGGCCCGCAGGTTCCGATTTGCGCGACTTCCGGATTATTACTCATCAGCAACCGCCCAACTAGTCCTTCGATCTCGCCATCTGCGGAGGATGGGTATTTACTTGACTCAGGTGACCCCAAGATGTAGGATCTTGGGCGATGGAAGATTATCCCCGGAATTTGGCCGAGTTCGAGGCGCGTTTCGCTAGCGAGCAGGCCTGTCGGGAGTATCTGTGTCAACTCCGCTGGCCGGAGGGTTTTCGTTGTCCGCGATGCGGGCATGACAAAACCTGGGCGGTGCGCACGGTGCTGCTGCAGTGTGCAAGCTGCGGGCATCAAGCTTCGGCGACAGCAGGCACAATCTTTCAAGACACCCGCAAGCCGCTCCAGAGTTGGTTTCGAGCAATGTGGTGGCTCACCAGCCAGAAGAACGGGGCGAGTGCATTGGGATTGCAGCGGGTGTTGGGCCTGGGCAGCTACAAGACGGCCTGGACTTGGTTGCACAAGCTTCGGCGCGCTATGGTGCGGCCCGGACGTGATCGCCTCAGCGGGCGCGTTGAGGTTGACGAGACTTACTTAGGAGCCCTGGAGGAGGGCGTGCGGGGCCGCCAAACCGACGCGAAAGCGCTGATTGTAGTAGCGGCCGAGGAAGATGGCGCCGGCATCGGACGAGTTCGGATGCGCACGATTCCGAACGCCTCTGGGGACAGCTTGATGGCCTTCGTCGGCGAGTCGGTCGAACCCGGCAGCGTGGTCCACACGGACGGCTGGCTGGGATACGAGCCACTCGAAAGCGACGGCTATCGCCACGAGGTGAGCTACCTGGACGGGCAACCGGCACGAGCCTCTCAACTGCTCCCCCGCGTGCATCGCGTGGTGTCGTTACTGAAGCGTTGGATACTGGGTACGCATCAAGGAGCCGTCAGCCACGAGCATCTCGACTACTACCTCGACGAATTCACCTTCCGCTTCAACCGCCGCAAGTCCAGAAGCCGAGGCAAGCTCTTCTACCGCCTGGTTCAGCAGGCCGTCGCCGTCCAACCGGCGCCCTACAAGTCGCTGGTCGGAGGCACCGCAACACGCGCTACGGACAACCACAACATGTAGGGGCCATTTCAAAATACCTGAGTCAAGTGAATACCCATCCTGCGGAGTTTGAAGCAAAGTAGCTTACCGAATAGTTGCCTCAACGAATACGACGGTTGCAATAGGCAAGCGTTAACAAAGGACAATACCGCGCTCATGTACCGCCCTGAGGCATATTGCTGTGCGGCTGCCTTATAGCACACCTTTGCGGCATCCTTCTTTCTTCTGTTCCAGCGGCGCCACAACGGCTGGTTGGCCTCAATGTGAAGGAATTCCTGGTACGATGGCTCAGGGATTCCCTGCCGCCGAGAGGCAGCGCACTGTTTGACCCACCTAAGTTGGCGCCTAGCGAAAACCGCGTTAGCTATGGACACCGACCGCGAATGAATTCTATATTTGAGAAGATATTCTTGCTGCACTAGTAGCAAGTGCCCCTCTTCCGCGATACGGGTCCACAAATCGATATCGTCGGCTGGCCAGAATTGCGGGCGGTAGCCCCCAATCTCAAGGACGACATCCCTTCGCATAATCACTGCGGGATGATGAAAACCAACCATCTCGTTGTTCCTCACGTAACGCGCGAGATCCGCTGCAGTCTTCAAATCGCTTACACTGCTTCCCAATAGTCGACCGTCGTCGTCAATGTGGTAGACAAGGGAACTCGCCACGGTGACCCCGCAGTTGTCGCGCAGAAACGAGAGTTGTCGTTCGAGCCGATTGGGGATCATTACATCGTCGGCGTCCATGCGGGCTACCCAGCGCGCCCTCGCCATCGAAAGTCCGGCATTCAGCGAGGCGCCCATCCCCATGTTTGGGTGTGATACGACTCGGATACGAGGATCATTGAGCCCAAACCGCTGCATTATCTCGAGGGTCCGATCCGTGGAACCATCATCGATCAGTATCAGTTCGAAGTCCTTATGCGTCTGAGAAAGAACACTCGCGATCGCCTCGGAGATCGTGTCTTCCGCGTTTAGCGCGGACAAGAGTACGGTAACAAACATGATCACGTGTGCTTTCTGGTGTTACAACGCCGACCCTGGAACGAAGACGGGATGAGCCGGTCTAACAGCTCTCTAGCCCTCCCGCGAACTCGAGGATAAATCAAAGAAGCGGTTTCCATACTGGGCAGCTTTGTAGAAGCGGTACATCCACACGCCGGTAACGAGCGCCGAGACAAGCGCCCCGCCCATGGCTCCGGTCAGGCCGAAGGCCCAGGCCAAGGGCAGGCCAACCAGGAAGGCGGCGATGCTGGACCCCACATAGCAGGAAAAAATGGAGTCTGGCCGCTCGAGGGCGCGGAGTGCTCCTCCGAGTATGGCGGTCAGGCTTGCCGCGAACGGGAGCAGCCCAACCAGAAGCAGCGGCCAGCCGGCGTATTCCGTGTATTTCCCGGCGTATAAGAACTGGAGGGCTTGGGAACCCAGCATCCAAAGCAGCCCCAAGTAGAGGGCGCAGCCGGAAAAAAACAGGGCCAGAGCAACTCTCATCGTGCGGTCCATTTTTTCGGGACCGCCTTGCTGGCGGTCGCGCACCAGCCGCGGCAACAGCAGCATGGCAAGCGCCGATATGCTGTGCGTTACAGGCATGGCCAGGTTCATCAAGGCCCGCAAGGCCCCGGCTCCTTGCAAGCCAATCCAGGCGGGCAGGACGGCGTAGTAAATGTTGCCCGGAAACCACATCAGCGCCGCGGTGGCCACCGACCATTGTCCGTACCGCCAATGCTGGCGGCGTACCATGTCTGGCGTTAGACCGCCTTCGTCCGCGGTCCCCCGCGAGCGCGGGAGCGAGAGCAACAGGGCGGCGGCGGCCAGGCTGGCGCACGCGATGCCCAGGAAGGCAGTCCATGGCGAGAGGCGTCCGCTCGCTTGCAGAAGACAGGTGCAGGCTAAGACCCCCGCGCAATAGGTCGCCGAGCCGAGGACGGCCCAACCGGGCTGGGAGGTGACATAGAAAACCTTTCGCAGCAACCACAGCAGCAGAATAAAGCCGGCGGCGAGAGCCAGCCCGAGAAAGGCGCGCTCGACGCTGGGCGAATAGAGCCGGCCCAAGAGCAAAGCCACGCCCGCCAGAACCAGGGAAGCCGGGACCATCAGCACAGCGTGACCGCGAAGCAGGATGCCCAGGTAGCGGTCGAATTTTCCGGCATATCTTCCCGCCCCGAAAACCATCATGGGTTCTGTCAAGATTGCCGTATGGAACGCCGCAAACAGCAAGAAAATGGAGTAGGCGAGCGCGAACGCACCGTAGTCTTCCGGCGTCAGCCAGCGCGCCAGCAGGATGTTGGCGACAAAGTTCGCTCCGGCGAAAAGACCCTGGTCAAGGATGGCCAGCCCGCCTTTGGCGGCCCAGCGCACCCTCTGCCGGACCCCGGAAACATCGCTGGCTTTCGCCCAATCACCATCCCTGTCATCGCGCCGGTGTTGCGTCGTTGCTGTGTGTTCCGCGTCAACCGCGCGTGCTGGTCCGGCCGCGTGGAACATTACCTCGTCCCGCCGGCGGCGGAGTCACTAGCGCTATTGGGAGCAACATCGCGGATTGAGCGCACGAGACCATGCGGAGACACATGGGTTAGCTTCTCAGCCTTCGCCAGGATCATTCCGAAGCGGCTGGGCCAAGTCTGTCTGACCTTGTAGTAAGACCGGCGGAGCAGCCGCCGGAATGGGGACAAGAATTCCAGCTTCCAAGCGGAGGGCTGGAGGACTGGGCGGCTCAGGTGGGTGAGCCTCAGGCCGGCTTGGGCTAGAAGCGATTTAATTTGGCGCACACTGAAGCTTGTTTCCACCGATCCCCGAAAGTAGTCCCGAATCTCGGAAATACGACGCCAGGGGTCGTATGCGTACGGTTCGTATAGGATGACCTGCCCGCGCTTGCTCAGGACCCGGCTCACTTCGCCAAGCGACTGGGCAGGATCAGGCATGTGATGCAAGGACTCGTTGAAAACGGCGCAGGGGACCGACTCATCTAGGAATGGAAGGTGCTGGCCGTCACACACCACATATGCGGGTGAGGAGCGGCCGAACCGTTGGCATCGCTCTTTGGATATCGAAAGAGCCACGGCGTTGATATCCGTGGCAATGACCGAAAAACCTCGCGAGACCAGGTACTCGCACTCCCCGGCGGTATTGGAGCCAACATCGAGAATCCACCCCGTGTCACAGTCGAGCAGAGCATGCAACTGCTCGACCTTGGCCCGATATCCGTCGTCTGTCGCTATTTTCCGAAGGACGTCCGCACCCAAGTATTTGGTTCGTTGGGCGCCGATCTGACGCTCCTGAAACCTTTGTTCCTCCGCGGTTGTGCGTACCAACAATTTCATGACCGGCACGCTCCGCTTTGGCGCTGGTTGCCTTGTTGCATGAGTGGTCCGCCCATCCTCAATACGCCCCCCGCGCGGTCAATACCGCCGGCGGGGTTTCTAATAGAATTCGCAGGTCCAGGCGCAGGGACCAGTTCTGGACGTAGTAGAGATCGTGTTCGATCCATTTTTCGAAGGGCAGCTCGCCGCGACCGCTCACCTGCCATAGGCCGGTGATGCCGGGCAACATACGCGAGCGCTGTTCCGCCCAGACGGCGAACCGGCGGCTTTGGCCGTCGGGATCGAGGTCCCCGGCCGGCAGCGGGCGGGGTCCCACCAGGCTCATCTGGCCCCGCAGGACGTTAATCAGCTGGGGCAGCTCATCCAGACTGTAGCGGCGTATGAAGCCTCCGATGGGGGTCACCCGGGGGTCGTTGCGGACCTTGAAGACATGGCCGCCGAGCTGGTTCTGAGTGGCCACCAGCCGCCGGCCGTTGTGGCCTTCGGCCATCGAGCGGAACTTGAGACAGGTGAAGTGCCGGCCCCCCTTGCCGACCCGGGGCGCGATGTAAAACACCGGTCCTTTGGAGGTCAGTTTTATCGCGGCGGCCAGCAGCACCAGCAGCGGGCTCAACACGAGCAGCAGCAGGGCGGAGGCGGCCAGATCGAAGGCGCGCTTGCCGATCTGCTGGCCGCGAGTGAAAGCGACCGGCTTCAACTCGAGCAACTGAAGGCCGTATCGTTCGGTCAGATGCAGCCGGACGTCGCCGTCGAGCGCGGTCAGAGCGCGGCTGGCGGTGACCCGCATGCGCTTGGAGATACGCGCGCATTCGTCCATCTCGGGCTGCGAGAGCTGACGGTCCACGATGATGAGCCGGTCGAGCGCATGGCGGTTGATCAGCGCGCCGAGTCCGTCGACTTGGCCGAGAACAGGCACGGGATTGCCCAACCCTTCGCTCGAAGCGCCGGCCGGTAGGATGACGCCGGCGACCGCGATCGCGGCGCCTCCGCTCTCGCGCAGATGGTGGACCATCCGGCTCGCCGCCGCGCCCGCGCCCACGACCGCCACTCGTTCCGGCGAGGGCCACTGTCTCTCCAGCGGGACGGTCGCCAGCAGGGCCGCATAGCGGGACCCGGTCATCATCACAAAGCTGATGGGGGCGAACAGCAGCACGAACGACCGCGAAAGGTTGGCTCCGACCTCGCGCGAGAAAAACGTCACGACGATGGTCAGCGCCGCGGCGATCATGGCCGATTCAGCCACTCCGCGCAGGACGGCCGTCACCGTCGAAAAGCTCCCGGACCGGTAGATCCCCTGGTAGAGGGCCACAAGGGTCCACAGGGCCAGCATCGCGTAAAGCGGCGGGGCCAGACTGGACAACTCGGCGGGCGTGAACTGGGCCGGCATCAGCGGGTTCATCGCCAGGCGCAGCGCCAAGGTGGCGTACCAGGCGGCGCTCAGCGCAAGCAGGTCCAGAGCGAACTGCAGCAGTCGATAGCGCCTGCGATGGAACACGTTCGCCAGGGCGGAACCGCTTCCGCCAACTCTGGCCGTGTGGGCGGGCCGGTATGTTCCCGATGGAGCGTTTATAGGTTGAATGTCAGCTAGCGGCATGGGGGGTCTGTGGGTAAATGGGCTGGGCGAATGGGGACAGTCAGCGGCTTTCACGTCCGTTGGAATCATCAGGTTGCAGGTTGCCCGGTGGCGGCCCCGGGGGGATTTAGCGAATGCGCTCCGTTGGCGGAACAGGGTTGCGGAACGGGAGGTTCAGGAAGGCCTTGCCGCTCACGATGGCCGGGGAGAGGTTGGTCCCCGCGGGCGCCTCTAGCGGAAGACTCGCGTGGATCTGACAGAGGCCGGCGCATCCCGGGATTCCGCCGCCGAAACCCTTTTAGGCCACAACCTGCTTGCACCAGAGCAGAACGCGGGAATGAGCGATGACGGCCAGATCACCATCCGCTCACCTGGGCCTGCCCGGCGCTCGATGCTCACCAAAGCGCCGCCGTCGTGGCGCCGGCGAGGCCGAAAGGAGCCTGCCTGTGGACCTGGGCGCCGGACGTAAAGAGCCGCCTCATACCCTCTCGCAAAAGCTTTGGCGCTTAGCTCCCCACATCTACCCCTCGCGCTCCCCGGAATAGTAGCGATGGTAGTCGTAGTAGTTGTCGGAGTAGCCGCGCCCGTTCACCTTCGGGTCCCAGTCGTTGAGAATCGTGCCCAGCACGGGCGTCCCGTCTTCGAGAAAGCGATCCTTGGCTGTCCGGGCGGAGTCACGGGTCGTATGCCCGGCCCGCAACACCAAAATGACGGCGTCGGCCATCCGTCCCAGCACCCGTGCGTCGGAGATCTGCATCATCGGTGGGGTGTCAACCAGAACGGTGTCAAAGTGGTCCTGCGCCCGTTGCAGCAACTCACGAGCCCGCGGGGAGTGAAGCAGATTGGCGATGCTCTGTATCCCCGGGCCGCTGGGCAGGATGAAGAGACCCGGCATCTCGGTTTCCAGCGCGATCGCTTCACGGGGCAGCTCGCTGATGGGACTTTGCTCCCGCAGGAGGTCGCTGAGACCCCAACGATTCGGCACGTTGAAGATGTCGTGCTGCCGGGGTTTGCGCATGTCGGCGTCAATGACCAGCACCCGATGGCTGATCTCAGCCAGGGAGATAGCAAGGTTGCTCACCACGGTTGTCTTTCCCTCGCGAGGGCCGGGACTGGTGATGACCAATGTTTGGGGATGATCCCCATTGTTCCTGGCAAAAAGGATCGACGTCAGCGTGGCCCGGAAACATTCCGCCAGCAGGGAGGGCTGGCGCTCCCAGGTAACCAGAGAGAGGGAGTCCGCTGAGGTCTGGGATCCGTTTCGCTCGATTGCGCCGCTGCCTGCCGCCGCGGCGTCAGTCTTGCCAAGCTTCTTCCGTCGTATCTTGACCTTAAAATTGCGCCCTCCCTTCGAATGTTGAGCCGCATCGGCGCTCGAAGCGGGAATCACCCCGAGTTCGGGCACGTTCAAGTAGTCGGCCGCATCGCCCGGCTGCTTCAAGGTGCGGTCCGCCCGCTCGCGGACGAACACAAACACGATACCGAGGGAAACGCCCGAAAACAGCCCCAGAGCGATATTGAGCAGATGGTTCGGTTTGGAGGAGAAACGGGGGGGCGTCGCGGGATCGAACACACGGACGTTGCTGGCGCTCATCGCCGAGGCGACCGAGGCTTCCTTCACCTTTCGTAACAGGTTGTCGTAGAGCTGCCGGCTGGTGTCGACCTCCCGCTTCAGAATGTTGTACTGAATCGCCTTGCCGGCCTGCCGGGAGACAAGCTTGGCTTGGGTGGCGTAAGCGGCCGACAACAACTTCTCGCGGCGGAGGGCCGACTCATACTCGTTGCCGACGCGCTCTATGATGTTGGAGCGCTCCTTCCCCATCGTCGCTTCGAACTCTTGGATTTGCGCCCGCACGCGTTTAACTTTGTAATGCGCCGGCGTGTAAGTCGATCTCAGCTCAGCCAGTTCGCGGCGAAGATCCGTCCGCTTCACTTGATACGCCCGCAGAGGGCCATGATCGAGGATCTCGGAGAGCGACTCCGGCGCACTCGTTTTCGCCAACTCGAACCGCGACTGCTTGGTGATGCGGTCGGCCTGTGCCTTGGAGATCTCCGCCTGCAGCTGCCGCAACTTCTCTTCCGCCACGCTCTCCTTTTCGGCGGTGAACAGCAGTCCCGTGGCTCGAGCGTACTGCTGGAGCTTTTCCTCGGATTTCTCGAGCTCGATCCGCAGGTCTTCGAGCTGGCGGCTGAGCCAATCGCCGGTACGCTGGCTGGCCTCCCAGCGGGCCACCAAGTTGTGCTCGGTGAAAGTTTCTGCCAGCGTATTGGCAAAGTCGGCCGCCAGCTGTGGGTCTGGCCATTCGGAGACGATCTCGACGACGCGGGTACCGCGCGAGGGTTGCGCCGTGTAGCTCCCTGCTGCTATCTCTAGCGCCTGTTCCCGCGGCGTGAGGGTGGTGGAGGGGGGCAGGCCGAGAGCTTTCCGCCAGGCTGAGAGGCGGCCGGATTCGTAGCGGAACTCGGGGCGTTCGGCGAGCTCCAGCTTGTCTACGACCTTCTCTAATAAGGAGCGACTCTCCAGGATCTTGATTTGGGTCGAAATTTCCAATTTGGCGGAGTTGGATCCATTGGGGGAGGTGGGATTGACGCTGGCAAGGTCCAGAAAGTTCTCGTTAAGACTCTCGATCTCGAGGGAAGTACGGGCCTCGTAGAAGGGGGTTTGGGGGATGCTCACCAGCAATCCGGCCAGAGCGCCCAAGAAGGCAAAGATCACAACCGTGCCTTTGTGGCGCCGTAAGATCTGCCAGTACTCGAGAAAGCTGCTGTCTCCGGCGTCGGCGAGAAAGTCGGCCTCGACTGGCCCGGCGTATTTCATGCGGGCGGGCAGAGGCGCTTCCCCGCCGTTGTTTCGCACGGTCATCTCTCGGCCCGCGTGGGCCGGCAACTCTGGCTGATCTCGCATGATTCCTCCAATACCGAACTAGCGACTTATCCCGCCGCGGTAGATGGCTACGCCCGCTCCAACGCTCACCAGTGCCTCGGCGGCCCGCATCGCCACGGCCTTGCCCCCGCTTCTGGGCACGAAAAGAATGTCATCTTGTTGAAGCGGGATGTCGGGCGACTTGTTTGACAGAATGTTCCTAAGGTTGATGGCGATTTCCGTGCGCTGGGCGCCCTCTTCGTGGGGACGGAGAATTTTCGAACCCTTTGGCTTTGCGGCGCGAGCGAGGCCGCCGGCCAGCGCCAGTGCCTGCAGCACCGACATGCTTTCGCGCTCGCGGAGGACAAAACCACCGGATCGTTTTACCGCCCCGATGACATAAATCATGTCCGCGCGCGGGACGGAGATGACATCGTGCGGCTTGATGAGAACGTTCTCTTCAGGATTGCGAGCCTCCATGACGTCCTCGAGACTCACCTCGGCGACGCTGAACTGGCCCGTGGAATTGTCCCTGGCGTTCGGCAAGGGAATGCGCCCCCATTTGAGCCGGCGGGTGATCTTGACACTGTGGCCGGCATCGTCGCGAAGCCCTCCGGCTAGCGAGAGCACTTCGACCAGCGTTTTCTGACCCTCCAGTTGATGAATGCCGGGCTCTTCCACGGCGCCAATGACCGAGACCGGCTGGCTGCGAAATTCCGTGATGCTGACCGCAACGTTCGGCTCACGAACGTAGATCTCAAGACGGTGGGTCAGCTCCGCTTCGAGTTGCTCGACCGTGAGGCCGGCCGCCCGAAACCGGCCCACCATTGGTAAATTCATGTAGCCACCCCGGCCGATCCGGATCGGGTCTGTCGAGAGTTCGTCCGCCTCCAGCACCCAGATGGTGACCTCGTCGTCCGGTCCCAGAACGTAGGTCTGGCGGAGAGGATCTTCGGGTCGCGCGGGCTGCAATTGTGGCCGGCTGGGCTCGGCGGCAGGGTCCTGCCGTATCGCCGCCGCGGTGAGCGCCGGCGGGGAGAGAATCCCGGCGGACGGCTGCTGGGCGGGCAAAGCGAGGGGCAGTAGCAGCAATACGAGGGCAGGGCAGACTAGCTTTACGGGAGTGTTTGACATCATTGTTTCTCCATCGGGCGGTTTCGCCATCCCACGGAAGTTGGATCAGAAGTGGATAGCCTTCATTGCAGCCGGCAAACGGGCGCGCCCGGCACCTGTCGCGGACATCGAGAGAGAGGACCCAATCGAGTGCCCCGCTAGCACCGGCGCCGCCAAGGGCTCGCAACGGCGGAGGACTCGCCGACCCGTTACCATGTTTTCATGTCCCTGAAGCCGGTCTCGATCGCGCTGGGCTGCATCTTAGTCGCGTTCTCGTCGGCTGCTCTCGTCTTTCACACCTGGTTCGCTGACAACCAAGCGGCCGAACAGTTCCTCTGCCGCTACTGCTACCTCTGCGCCGATGAGCGCTTGGTTGAGTGGGCTCAAGAGCACTCCTGGCGGGGGGGACCAGAGTCCCTGGAACGGGCCGTATCGGCGTACGAAGAACTGCTTCGACGCGACCCAGCCTCGCCTTTCCGCTGGGCTGACCTAGGCGACGCGCTCATGCAAACGGGCGATGAGGAGAGAGCCAGATATTGCCACGATCGCGCCGTCGCGCTGGGGCCCCATTCTCCTCCGATCCTGCTGCGAGCGGCGCATTTCCACTACCGGGCCGGCGAACAGGTGCCGGCTTTGCGACTGCTGGAACGGATTCTGCGGATAACCCGGGAATACGATCCACTCATCTTCAGTCTTCACAACCGAATGGACACCGCCGCCGCCGAGGTCTTGGAATTCGGCATGCCGCGGGAGCTGGACCCAGTTCGCTCCTACTTCCAGCACCTTCTCCACCGAGGTGAGCCCGCCGACCTGACCCAGGCATGGGACTGGATGTCGGCCCTTTCCTTGGCGAGGGATCCTTTACTGAGCCCCTACCTGAACTTCTTGCTCCGCGCCAAGCGCTATGACGCCGCCCTCGGCACTCTCACTGCCTACCTTCGATCCCGCGGAGAACACAGACGGATCGAGGGCAATTTTCTCTTAAACCCCGGCTTCGAATACGAACCTCTCGGAACTGCTCTCGACTGGGTGATGGGCGCCTCGAATCAGTTTGAGACGAGGCGCGATTCCGAAGTCTTCCAGACGGGTTCCTGGCCGCTGAGAATCCGATTCAGGGGGACGGAAAACGTGGACTACCGCCACCTCACGCAGAGGGTCATCGTCGAGCCGGGAAGACATCGTTTTCGGGCTCAGGTCCGCACCGAGGGAGTCACCACCGATCAGGGAGTTGGCTTCCGCATCTTTGCCGTGGACCGGACCTCGCCTCTCAAGGTGGAGACAGCGCTCAGCGCGGGAACCGCGGATTGGACGGCGATCGAGACGACATTCACGGTTCCTCGTCCTACCCGCCTCCTCGAGATCCAAGCTTTCCGCCGGCGGTCGCGAAAGTTCGACAGCAAGATCGACGGGACAGTCTGGATTGACGACGTCTCGATTGTGAGGCGGTGAGAACTCAATGGCGTCCGGCGACCGAGATTGCGGAGGTTGCTGACCACGGAATCGAGCGATCCAACTGAAGTTCCGAGTCTCCATCGAAAAATTTCCAGAAGCCGCGGATCAACAGCACTCCGAGCTCGCCTTCCGCACCTCAGCGTACCGAGGGCGACATCGGGGTGCTGACTCCATCGGGTGCTTCGTTTTCACGACGCTATCGCCCGTTGCAGGATCGGGCGGATGGGGGTGACCGCGCAAGCATCGAGTTCGACCGCGATCGACCGTTGTATCAACGTCAAGCTCAACACGAGCCGGTTGACGCCATGGCGCCGCACAAAGATGCCTTTGAGACCGGTGAGGGGGCCCTCTTGAACCTGCACCAGTTGCCCGCTCTCAAAATGGCGCCTGGGCTCGATGGACATGCCTGACCCGATCGCCCTGCGCACTTGCTCCAACTCGGTTGCGTTGACCGGCACCGGTCCTTGGCCGAACCCGACCACCTGAATGATGCTGCGAACGGTGACGACCGGGGCGCGCCGGGTCACGTCAAATTCGCAGAACAGATATCCCGGGAAAAGTGGCTTCTGGATGACCTTCGTGCGATCCGACCACGTTCGGGTCGATCTGTACCGCGGGAGGAAGGTCTGGTACCCCTTCCCGTCTAAGATCGTCTCGGCGATGGATTCCTGATTGGAGCGGACCCGAAGTGCGTACCATTGCATGTGCATGTGCTTACCCGTCATCGACAGACCGAATCTCCACCCCGTTGCATCGACTCGGCGACCAGCGTCGCGCCCCAAAAACCACGGGAAAAATCGGTGGAGCAGGTACGGCCAATTCTCAACGGCGAGCTATGAATCTACGGAAACTTCATGACCGCATTGCCGCGTTGAATGTATTCGTGGTTTAGCGGCGAATTGAGAGGCTTCATCGGGCTGATCGCGGAAGTCCCGCGCACGCTACCGCCCTTTCAGTCCCATTCGATTGGGGCTGCGTCTCGCCCGGCTACCCTCAGCGCCCGCCAGTCCGGCGCTCGATCTCTTCGTAAATGCGGAGCGCGATTCCAGGATTTCCAGTTCCGTTGGGTGAGATTTTGCCCACTCACCTACTTCTGTACTCACCTGCTCCTGTGTGGTCCTATCGACAAGCGGGTACGTTTTCTTCACGGCGGTTCTCCCTTGTGCTGAAGGTTGCCTAATTCTCTCGAAAAACAGGCTTCGGAATCGCCGCTCTCTCGACCTGGAGTGGACTAGCCAAACCGTCCGGGGAATACTCGCGTGAGCGTCCTGAACGTGCGGAGTTTTGCGGATAGCGGACACTCGAAAACTTGCCTTGCAAGTGTTTCCATCGCACCGCTTTCAGCGATGTTCCGCTGTAACCAACCCGCGCCGCTGTTTTGGAGCACGGCTTTGGATGGACAGCGGCGGATGGTTTCGTGTCCGTACGAAGCGCCCGATTGCGTGGCGCTCGCGGCAGGGTTCGGACCGCCGGATGGTTTACAATAGCGCCAGGGACGGCGGGGCGCTGGGCCTGGCCGATCCGGGAGCAGAGTCCGCGGGAGACAGGGAGGAAACATGGAACGAAGAACCTTCATCAAGAGCGCGGCGGGTACGATGGCGGCGCCTGGAATGGCGTTCGCGGCCGGCGGACGAGTTCTGGGCGCGAACGACCGCATCCGCGTGGCGGTACTGGGAGTGAATGGGCGCGGCAAGAGTCACATTCGGGGTTTCGAGCCTCAAAAGAATGTCGAGGTCGCCACGCTGGTCGATCCCGACATACAGATCGCCGAGAAGAGAGCCGGCGAGTTCGAGCAGACCTACGGCCGCAAGCCGGCGGTTGTGCAGGATTTGCGCACGGTGCTCGATGACAAGACGATTGACTGCATCAGCGTCGCGACGCCGAATCATTGGCACGCGCTGGCGGCAATCTGGGGCTGCCAGGCGGGCAAGGACGTTTACGTCGAGAAGCCCGGCGCCTACAACATTTTCGAGGGGCGGCAGCTAGTGGCCGCGGCCGCCAAATACGGCCGCATCGTGCAGCACGGCGTACAGCAGCGCAGCTCGGAAGCGATGCAGGAAGGCGTTCAGATGCTGCACGACGGCGTGATCGGCGACATTTACCTGGCGCGGATTTGCATCTACAAATGGCGGCCCAGCGTGGGCAAGAGACCGTCGGCGAAACCTCCGGCGCATTTGGACTGGAATATGTGGCAGGGACCGGCCGCGGAACGGGAATATTCCTCGCGCTATGTTCACTACAACTGGCACTGGCATTGGGACTACGGCAACGGCGACATCGGCAACCAGGGCATTCACGAGACCGATCTGATGCTGTGGGGACTCGGCGCCGGGCTGCCGAGCGAGGCCATGGCGATGGGCGGGAAGTTTCTCTGGGACGACGACAAAGAGACTCCCGAAGTGCTCACCGCGCTGCTGAAATGGCCGAAGGAAAACATCATGGGCGAGATCGCCGTCCGGCCGTGGAGCAGCAATTATGAAGACGGCGTGCGGGTGGGCAATCTCTTCTACGGCTCGAAGGGCTTCATGTTGATGAGAAATTATCACAGCTACGAGGTCTACTTCGGCCAGAAGCGGGAGCCGGGTCCGAAGCGGGACGCGGGCGGAGACCATTTTGCGAACTTCATCAAGGCCGTGCGCAGCCGCAAAACGTCCGACCAGAACGGCCCGGTCGAGACGGCGCACCGTTCGTCGGCGCTGGCGCACATCGCCAACATCGCCTTCCGAGTGAACCGGCCTCTGCGCTTCGACCCCGCAACGGAGCGCTTTGACGACAAGGAAGCGAACGGCTATCTGAGGCGTGAGTACCGCCAGCCGTTTGTGGTGCCGGAGAAGGTGTAGCCAAGCCGTCCGAGTGCCGGCCGGAGCACCGTTCAGCCCGTTCCATCACTGCCTGTGAGCGGACGGGCGAGCCCTGGCGCCTGCCGCCGGAGCTGATGTGCGGGGTGCAGCGCGAAAAGACGTGGTATTCGGAGCGGCGCGAGTGTATACTGTGACCGTGCCAGGGCCAAAATGGAAATCCTGGTTTAATTACTAGGGACGTGTGTGCGGACCGCACGCTGCTCGGACCCGCGGCATACGCCGGACACCCGTCTGGTCTGGACCCCCACTGGAGGCGCGGCGGTGAGTTTTCTCAAGGACCTTCGCTACAGCCTGCGGATGCTGCTCAAGAATCCCCTCACAACTGCTATCGCCGTTGTCACCCTGGCGCTGGGGATTGGAGCCAACACCGCGATTTTCAGCCTGATGCGCCAGGCGATGGTTAGCAACTTCCAGTACAAAGACCTCGACACGCTGATCATCGTCCAGTCCTAGCGCAAGAAGGATGCCAGGCGGACGGGCCTATCCGCGCCTGATTTGCGTGATTTCCGGGACGAGAACAGCGTCTTCGAAGGTATGGGCACCTTCCGCTTCACTCGGCTCATCATGGACATGGGCGGTGAGGCGTTCCCTCTTCGCGCGCAATTCGTTACGACGAATTTGTTCCAGATTCTTGGCGTACCTCCGCTGAAGGGCCGCTTCTTTCGGGAGGACGAGGGCCTGGCGGGCAACGAGAATGTCGTGATCTTAAGCGAGGGATTCTGGACCCGGCAGCTCGGCCGCGACCCGGACATTATCGAGAAGCGGCTTCGCTTCAACGGCGAACTCTTCACCGTCGTCGGGGTCATGCCTGCCGGGTTTTGGCGTGAAATGGAAGCGTGGATACCCATGGTGTTCAGCGACAAGGAGATGAGCGCCAGTTTGCGCGGCGTCCGGAACTTGCGCGTCTGGGGGCGGCTGAAGCCGGGGGTAACGGTCGAGCAGGCACAGTCGGAATTCTCGATTCTGGCGGCGCGGCTCGCCGAGGAGTATCCAGAGACCAACGGCGATTGGGGCGCCTACATGCTGCCCCCGAAGGAGGTCATCGCTCGGCAGTTCAATATCACCGGCATGATCATCCTGTTGCCAGTCGGGTTTGTGTTGCTGATCGCTTGCGCGAACGTCGCGCACATCCAACTGGCGCGGGCGCTGGAACGCCGCAAAGAGATCGCGCTGCGTACGGCGCTGGGAGCGGGCCGGTTCAAGATCATGCGTCAGCTCCTGACCGAGAGCATTCTGGTCGCCCTGTTGAGAGGCCTGCTCGGGCTCGGCGTGGCGTACGCGGGCGTTGCGGGGTTGATGAGCTACATGCCGGCGCAGCAGACTCAAAGCATCGGCGGACTTCGGCTCGATGCGGAGGCGCTGACGTACATGCTCGTCATCTCGTGCCTCAGCGGGATTCTCTTCGGCCTGGCGCCAGCCTGGCAAGCGTCCCGAGTGGACATCAATCACGCGCTCAAGGAAGGGAGCACGCAAGCTTCCGCCAGCAAGGGCGGGAAACGATTTCGCCATGCCTTACTGGTATCGGAGATTGCGCTCACGACGGTCCTGCTCGGGGGCGCGGGGTTCATGGTCAGCATGTTGGGCGGAGGGGCCCACACCCAGCTTGGATTCAAACACGAGAACCTTTTGATCATGTCGGCGATTCTGCCGGGCGCAAAATACCAGGATCTGAATCAGCGGAGGGTGTTTGCCGAATCGGCTGTGAGCCGGGTAAGCGCCTTGCCCGGGGTTGAGTCCGCGATCGTTGCCGGAGCCATGCCGCTGATGGGGGGAGGATCGAGACACCTGAGCCGGGTGGGCGAGCAGGATTCGGTTGCCAAGCGGCAAAACGTCAACTACCGTGCGATCTGGCCGGGGTACTTCAAAACGCTGGAGGTGCCACTGCGCGCGGGGCGCACGTTCACCGAGCGCGATGTTGAGGGTTCGGCGCCGGTCGTGATCGTAAATGCAACGCTTGCCCAAGAGTACTTTCCCGGAAAAAACGCGATCGGCAAGCGGATCATTCTGAGTCCGCCGCCTGGACCCTTGGGCGGTCCGGCCCCTAGCGGCCCGGACTCTCCGCCACCGGCGCCCCGTGAGATCGTCGGCTTCGTCGCCGACGTGAAGCAACAGCCCGTCGCGATTCTGCCGCAGCCCAGCATCGCTTACGTGCCCTTTCGGCAAGACCCGCCAACGTTCGTGGTGGTGGCGGCGCGTACGGCCGGGCCGCCCTCCCAAATGACCATGGCTGTGGTGAATGCGATTCGGCCTTTGGCGCCGGATCTGCAGATCTTGAGCATCACCAATATGGAATCGCGGATTCATGATTCGATCCAAAACATCCGGTTCATCCCCGCGCTTCTGACGGCTTTTGCCGTGCTAGGACTGATTCTGGCCGCGGTCGGCACATACGGGACGAGTTCGTATTCGATGCTGCAACGCACGCAAGAATTTGGTATTCGGATGGCTTTGGGAGGGCAGGCCCGTGATGTATTGCGGATGGTGTTGAAGCAGGGACTCAAGCTGACCGCGATCGGATTCGCGCTAGGCGCCGCGGGGATGTACGCGCTGGTGAAGATCTTGCTTAGTCTATTACCCGTGGGCAATGCACCCCCGCCCGAGTTGCTTACGACTACCGAGATCGTGGTGACGGCGGTGGCGGTGATGGGTCTGCTGGCGGGTGTCGGGATGCTGGCGAACTATCTGCCGGCGAGGCGCGCGACCAAGATCGATCCGATGGTCGCCCTTCGATACGAGTGATGCGGGTGCGCGTTCCGATATTGGGACGAGGGCATCCCATTGGGCTGTTGGAGGCTTTCCGGCGGACTTTCGGGGGCCAGAGTTCGATAGCAGCCTTGAATGGACGCCCCGGAACCCAGAAATCAGGCCGGCGCCGCGGCCGAGGCCTGAGCTTTCCGCACTGGCTTTTCGCTCCGTAACCGCCGTCCAAACTGCCGTTTGACTCGCCTCACAAAGAGCGGACGGACGCGCCCTGGCGCCCACCGGCGGAGGTGATGTGTGGGGTGCGGCGCGAAAAGAAGCGGTATTTCGATGCAGCGCGGTTGTATACTGTGACGGTGCCAGGGCCAAAATGGCAATCCTGGTCAAGACGTATTCGGTCGAAGAATGCAAGACGCTGTGTACGCGGCCTTCGAGAAAGAAGCGCCGCACAGACGCACCGTGCCGGACTTGATGGCCGAGACGATGGTCCGTTGGGGCGTGCGGCAAGTATTCGGCATGGTGGGCCGCTCGAACTTGGGATGGGCCGGCGCTTCGCTGGTCTGAGTCTTCTTGCAGGGAAGGAATACAGTTAAGAGATGTCGAAAATCAAAGTTGCCGCCTGGAGCGAACTCAAGGACCGCGAGCCTGCCTACGCTTTAGCCGCGAACGTCGACCTGGTGGTCATCCGCTACGGAGAAGAAGTTTCGGTTCTCTACGGACGCTGCTTGCACCGCGGGGCCTTGCTCTCGGACGGATCGATCGCAGGCGAGAACCTGATCTGCGGAGTCCACGGCTGGGACTACCGCTGCGACAGCGGTATCAGCGAATACAACAACGCCGAATCACTGCGGAAGTTCACCGCCTGGATGGATCGCGAAGGCGACGCCGTCTTCGTTGATGAAGAGGAGATCCGCGCCTGGGAGCAAGAACACCAGCAGCCCTACGAGCGCGACGAGTATCAGGGCCTCTACGCCGACATCCACGGCGCCTCCGAGGAGCCCTTTAATAAACACATCCAGGAGCTAGCGCAATACGGTCTGACAAAGGTCGGGCGCCATGGCGCGGTCTCCGCCATGGGTGTGCCGCTGACCGAATTGCCGCGCTGGGACGACCTGCAGATCGTCACCGCGCAGTTCGCCCGCAAACCCTTGCTCGACGACGTTGAGGTGGGGACAGAGTTAATCATCGGCCCGCGCGCGAACAAGCCGCTGCGGCTGAAGATCCCGCTGCTGGTCAGCGATATGAGTTTCGGTGCTCTGAGCGAAGAGGCGAAGATCGCGCTCGCGAAGGGAGCCGAGATGGCCGGCACCGGCATCTGTTCGGGGGAAGGCGGCATGCTTCCCGAGGAGCAGCAGGCGAATTCGCGCTACTTTTACGAACTCGCTTCGGCGAAGTTCGGCTGGAGCCTCGACAAAATGGCGCGCTGTCAGGCGTTCCACTTCAAGGGCGGCCAGGGCGCCAAGACCGGGACCGGCGGCCACCTGCCCGGCGACAAAGTCGTGGGCCGCATCGCCGAGGTGCGCGAGCTGGTTCCCGGGCAAGCGGCGGTGAGTCCACCGGCCTTCCCCGACCTCGATACGCCGCCCGACTTCCGGCGGGTCGCTCATGAAGTACGGGAGATCACCGGAGGCGTGCCCATCGGGATGAAGCTCTCGGCACAGCACATCGAAGACGACATCGACTTCGCGCTGGACGTCGGCGTGGACTACATCATTCTCGACGGACGCGGCGGGGGAACCGGAGCGGCGCCGAATCTCTTCAAGGACAACATCTCCGTTCCCACGATGGCGGCGCTGGCGCGTGCGCGGCGGCATCTCGAGAGCCGCCACAGCAGCGACGTCACGCTGATCATCACCGGAGGCCTGCGCACCGAATCCGACTTCGTCAAAGCGATGGCGTTGGGCACCGATGGCGTCGCGCTGGCCAACAGCGCATTACAGGCGATCGGCTGTCTCGGGATGCGGGCCTGTCACACCAACAACTGCCCGGTAGGCATCGCCACGCAGCGCAAGGATCTCCGCGCCCGTCTGCTGGTGGAGCAGTCCGCGCAGCGCCTGGCGAACTATTTCGAAGCGACAGTCGAGTTAATGAAAGTACTGGCACGCGCCTGCGGCCACGCGAATCTCAGCGACTTTGAACTCCGCGATCTAACCAGTTGGAAGCACGAAGTCGCGCGCCTGAGCGGTGTTCGCTACGCGGGCGTCGAGCCGATATAGAGTGCTGTTGTCCGGCGCAACCTGCCTCGCCGCAACTGTACCGGTTCAGCCGGGAATGGAGAAAGGCCGTTAAATCATTAAACGCTGATGCGGCAAAACGGGCAAAACGAGGGCAAGATGGAGTGGCCCCCGAGGCGAAGGTTTTCCGCCCGGCCGCGGGCTGCCGCCGCGCAAGACACCGCCTCCAAACCGCCGCCATCGAGACATGAGCCGCCGGGGGATGGGGATAGTTTTCGAGCTCCAGCCGCGGCGGACGCGGTTGGCGGACGTCCTGGGGGTTGGCCGCTCGCGCGGGAACTGGAGCCCGCGGATTCGCTACAATCACAGACGCGTTCGCACCCTACTCAATGACGAGAGAATCCACTATGCCGCTCACCGAATTGCCTCTTTTGCCGCGCCGCCCGGCGATCGGATCTCTAGTGGGCGCCTTGCTACTTGGTGTCTCGCTACTTGGGTTTTCTGGGCTGTCGGTTGCCGGCGCGCGGGCCGCTGAGCACGAGCGCCAGCAATATTTGGAGTTGCGCACCTACCACTTGCGTTCGGCGACGGAGTGGTCCGAGGTCGACGCCTATCTCGAAAAGGGGCTGCTGCCGGCGTTGAAACGCCAGGGGATTGGGGCGGTGGGCGTCTTCTCGGACAAGACGCCCGAGGGCGCGCCCGATGTCTACTTGTTGATTCCGTTCGACTCGATCGCTCAGTTCGCGGCCATGCAGGAGAAGCTGGACGCCGACAAGAAGTATCAGTCAGCGGCGGAGGCCTACTTCCATACGACGGCGAAGCAGCCGCGGTTTTCGCGCATCGAATCCGAGCTGATGCTCTCGTTCCAGGCGTTTCCCCGCGCCGTGGTTCCCGAACTCCGAAAGCAAGGCAAGCCGCGTTTGTTTGAGTTGCGCAGCTACGAGAGCCATTCCGAGCGGATGGGCGCGCTGAAGATAGAGATGTTCAACTCGGGTGAAGTGCCGATCTTCCTCGACTGCGGTGTTCAGCCCGTCTTCATGGGCCGCGTGATTTCGGGGCCCAAGATGCCGAATCTCACCTATATGACCGTCTACGCGGACGACGAGGCGCTGAAGCAGGCCTGGGATCGCTTCCGCAGCCATCCGGATTGGCGGACGCTGAAGGCGGTTGAGAAGTATAAAGGCACGGTGTCAAAGATCCACAAAGTCCTGCTCAGCCCGCGACCCTATTCGGCCTTCTAGAGCGTGTTAACACTCACGTAGAACTCACGTAGAGCCTCAAGTGGTTCCGGCGCGGGGTGTCCGCGCCGAAAAGGCGCTCTGAGAAATACGGCCTAGCCCGCTTTTCTCACCACGTGGCGATGCGAAGTGCGTGAGAGGCCCCTCAGTACGAGGCGCGCGCCGCTTGACGAGCGCAGGCGTACTTGATCGTACGTTGAGCACGGCGAGCAAGCGCAACGAAGTAATGAGGGGCATATCGCGTGCTTCGGTCGCCAGGTGGTGAGAAATGCGGGCTAGTACCCGGCCTTTTTATCCACCACATTGATCAGCGGCGCGCCGCGGGCATAACGCTTCATGTTCTCGGCGAACAGCGCGATCAGCCGCACCTGCCGGTCGGGGCTCCAGCCGGAAGTGTGCGGTGTCATGGCGACGTTGTCCAGTTCATAGATCGGATGCCCCTTCGGCGCCGGGTCGGGCGCGAAGACATCCAGTCCGGCGCCGGCGATCCAGCCTTCTCTGAGCGCCTTGACCAGCGCCATGTCGTCGAACACCATGCCGCGCGACATGCAGATGAAGTACGCCGACTTCTTCATGCTCCGAAAGATGCTCTCGTTGAACATGCGCTCGGTGAGCGGCGTGTGGGGCACCGCCGCCACCAGAACGTCCACCTGTGCCGCCATCTCTTCGAACCACGATGGGTCATGCAGTTCGTCGACGGCTTGGGGTTTGGGAATTGGCTTGGCGTCGGTGGCGACGATCCTCATGTCCAGCCCGTAGCGGGCGCGGCGCGCGATCGCGCTTCCAATACCGCCCATGCCGACGATGCCCATCACGCGGCCCTCGAGTTCCACGTGGTCATAGGACTGAACCGACCCCAGCCGGACGAGTTCCTTATCCACGTGGAACTGCTTCATGTAGATGTTGATGCGGCGCGTCAAAGCCAGCAACAGGCCGATGGCTGTCTCGGAGATCCCGGGAGCGAACGTGCGGGCGTAGTTGGTGAAGACGACCGGGTGCTCGCGCAGATCCCGGGGCATGTGCTCCACGCCCGCCCCGCCGTTCATGATCCACTGGATTTTGGGAGCCAGGTCGAGCTCGCCCTGCCTCAGGCCACCGTAGATCACTTCGGCGTCGCGGATGCGGCGCCTGAATTCGTCCCGATCCTTGCAGATCACGAATTCTACTCGGGTCGGCGCGGCCGCCTGCTGGACTTCGGCAACCTCGCGGTCTGAAAACTTGTAGAGGGTTACCAGCCGAATGGGGTCGCCAGCGGCTGGCGGACTGGCCATATTGACCGCGGCGGGCGCCACCACGGCCTTGCGGCTCGTCCCCGCGGCAGATGTTGCCGCGGCAGCCGTCCCCGCGGCAACCGTCCCCGAAGCCACCCCGGCCAGGGAAACAAATGTTCTTCTTGATACGTTGCGATCCGCCATGGCTACTGTCCTGCTACTCTCCTAAATTCGTCGATGCGGCAAGGATAGCACGCCAGAGCCAGCGCACCGGTAGAACTGTGACTACCGAGGGCAAATCAGGCGACGGCGGGCGGGCGGCCCGGCTCTTGTGACCCGCGCCTATGGCCCAATCGGAATTTGCGAGTCCTGACTCGACGCGCCACCGGCGGTTACCTTCAGGACGCGCGTTCCAGCCGGGGTGTCCGGAGCGATCGTCAGATTGATCTGATACGCCGAGATCAACCCTGGAGCATAGAAACTACCCAGCACCGTCTGGGGGGCCCCGTCAATCGTCACCGTCGCTTCCTCGACGGTAAACAACGGCGGCACGCCCCCGGGAACATTTGTGTCCGCCGCCGGCACGGTCGGTCCCAAGCCGGTAACGAAGAATAGGATCGTCTCGCCGGGGAGCGCCGGGTCCTCGGGCCGCACGAGCGTGAAATTCAAATGCAGAGCGGCGGCGTAGAGTTGATTGGAGAACGGAATCTGAAAAACGCCCGGCTGCGTGCGAAAGGTGGGAATTCCCGGGAAATCGATGCCCGCGCCATTGTTCTCCATCCTGACCACAATGCCGTCGGAGGGGGCCTGGGTTTCGAACGGAACTTGAATGTTCACTTGCTCCTGCCCTTGATTGCTGGAGATCGACAAGATCGGCGCGGGCGTTCCGTCGACAAACACTTTGACCCCGCGCATCTCCAGCGGAAACGGAAGCGTATCGGCCTGGATCACGCCGTCGACTCCTTCCATGAGGCCAACACCGAAAATCGAGCCCGTACTGCCTGGAACAAAGCCCACGGCGAAACTGGCCCCGTTGACAAACCCTAGCGAGCTTACCTGTGGCGTGCGTCCGACCACCTGCAGATGAAAGACGACGGACAAGTCGCCGGCCTGTGCCAGAATCTCGACCGGGCCAAGCGCCTGTCCGGCGGACGCGCCGATCGATGCTTGCCCGCTTGCGCCGGTCGTGGCGCTGCCGGCCGACAAGCTGACAGCGCCGCTCAGGATGCTGAAGCCGACATCGACATTGGGCACGGCGCCGCCTTCCGCGTTGCGCAGCTCGACGAGCAGAGGCGACGGAGCCGCCTGGCTCAGCACGACCACCTGCTGATCCCCGCCGAGGACAGTCATCTGTGTCGCCCGGCCGGTGACCACCAGATCGAACCTCGTGCTCACCTCTCCCACCCGCGCGGTTACCATCACCGGGCCAACGCGATTCCCCAGACGCACTAGAGCCCGCAACTCGCCATTTCGGCTGGTCACCTTGAAAACATTTTCGAAGATCACTCCGTCGGGCGGGTCCGCCTCCCACTCGACACTTTCGCCAGTGAGCAGGTTGCCGCAGGCGTCCGTCAGCAGACCGCTCAAAAACTCAGCCGGGTCATTGAGCAGTTCCCCCGCCGGCCCCTTCTGCCCGCTGCCCTGGATCTGCTCGATCATCGCCGGCGGTCCTTCGCTTGTCGTAAACGGGATCATCTCGACGATGTTGCCAGGTGCGTTGAGCCGCGCGCTGATTACTCCCGAGCCAACCGAACAACCGAGTCTTACGTCCGCCGATACCCGGCCCAGCTCATCGGAAACCATCGTCCAGGGATCAACAAAGATGTCATCAGCGGTCGTCAGGTCGACTCCGGTGTCATCGCTGACGGTAAGGGTGGTGAATACGATGCCCTGAATCGCGCCGGGCAGGGACTGGCCCGCGAAACCAAGAATCGGGGTGGACGAAGTGATCAAGAGCTGGTTCGGCAACTCCGCCGCGGTGGGTACGACCTTCGCGCGAAAGGCATCGGGGATTTCGCGGCCAAAACTATCCTCGACATCAATGAGGTTCGGCGTCTCCTCGGTGACCACCTCGGCGTTGCACTCGATCTCCGCCAGACCGTCCTGGCCGGTTACTGCCGGCGAGGGGCACACGATTCCGCTCCCGATCGTCGTGGGGGTCACCTCGAGTCCCGCGACGGGAAGCATGTCCACATCCGCCAGCACTGTGAAGGGCAGCGCGAATGGCTGGCCGCTGAGCCCCACTTGATAGTTCCCGCTAAATATCGACAGCCCTTCCACGCCCTCCCCGCCGCTGTTCACAGCGAACACGGTACTCCGGGATTTCTCAAGATAGTCGGCCCTGACCGTGAAAGGAGCAGTCGTGGGGACCCGCAATGTTGTTACTGCTACCCCAAAACGGTTGGTCTCAGCGACGTCGGGAGAGTAGAGCACGCCGTCCTGCAAGCTGCTGAAGCCGATCAGCCGGCCGAGGACGCCCCGGTTGTTGAGTCCGCGCAGCCTGGCCGCCAAGGGCCGGGTCAGTTCCATGTTCGGTCCGGCGAACTGATTGTCGCCGCCATAGGTGTCAAGATCCCAGGCAAAGGGCGCCGCCGCCAGATCTGGGAGCACCGCGATCCCGGTCGAGGGCGAGGGCGGAATGACCTCCACCGATTTCGTATTTCCCGTACTCGAGAGACGCGCCAGCGCCCCGGTCGATCCGAACGCCAAGTAGATCCACTTGTTTCCCGGTCCCAGTTCCATATCTATTACTGGCAGCGGAAAGGGCTCGCCCGTCTCGGGGTCCTCCAATAATTGATGGTCGCCAGAACTGAGATCTCCCTGGCGCACTCGCCCGTTCGAGGCTCTGAGGATGTAGAGGATGCCGTCACCGGGCGAAATCGCCTCTTGAATCACACTGCTTAGATTAAATTCCGGCCCCCGTCCAGGCTCGGCAGATCGAAGACGCCGAGCGTGTTGCCGCTGACAGCGAAAACCCACGGCACCTCCCCGCCCGGGTCAAAGCCAATCGCGGTCACCGCGTCGAGATCGGTCTCGGTCGTCGAACGCAGTTTCTCTCTCAGCGGATCGATCTCAAACAACTGCGAGTCGCCCGCGATGTAAATACCCGACGCGTTCGGAGAAGCGGCCATGGCCCGAGGAATTGCCGGCAGCAGGATCGAATCCGCGTCAAGCTCGGGCGTGGGGCCATCCAGATCAACCATCTGCACGATCTTCGATCCTTGCGTGGAAACGAAAGCTGTCTTCGAGATCGCGTTCACGGCCACGGCGGTGATCGTGCCGCCCAGGTCCAGCACCGTCGGTGCCGGGTTGTCCGCGTCCAGAGCCTCGAAGATGTGCAAGAAATCACCGGCGGCGACGATCACGCGTTTGGCGTCGGGCGTGAGTTGGGCGCTGTTTTCACCCAGGGTAACCGGTGCCAGCAGCGCAAACGTTGTGATGATCTCAAACGGCGGATTCGGATCGAGTACCACAACCGCGTCGGTTCGTATCACGTAAATCTTCAGCTTCGTGCCGGTGGAAGTTGGCTTCGGGATGCCGATCGCGTCCACCGCCCCCGAGCCAACTTCAGGCGAGGCCAGGAATGCCAGATCCTTCGCGCGATAGACCGTGGCGGTCGTGCCGAAATGAAACACAAATACATACTCTTGCGCGCCAAGCAGAGTGGGAAGCGAAACCATCGCCGCCCACACGAAAATCCGCCGCCAAGAAACTCCCATGCAATTATCCCCCTAGGCCGGTAATCCTCCGCGGGATACAGACTTAGTCAAGTACAATTCTAGCGAAGATCGCCCTCCCGCTCGAGAACGCGCATCGAGCGCCCGTCCGGGAGCATCAGCGCGCCCCCGTCCCCGGCGCGACCGCGCCAGAGAACTCTTAGCCCGGCTGAGGCCGGCCGCTCAGGAACCATCAGGACAGGATTTCTTCGACCACGCGGGCTTCAAACACCGACGTCAGTTTTTCATTCAATCCATTGCGCTCGAAGAACAATTCTTCGTAGTTTAGTCCTAAGAGATGAAGAATCGTCGCGTGCCCGTCGGTCACGCTGACCCGATTTTCGACGGCCTTATAACCCAGGTCGTCGGTCGAACCGAGCACGGTTCCCGCCCGAATCCCGGCGCCGGCCATCCAGCTGGTGAAGGCGTGCGGGTTGTGGTCGCGGCCGGCGGCGGATTTTTCGGCGAGCTGGGCGATCGGCATACGGCCGAATTCCCCGCCCCAGATGACGAGCGTCTCATCGAGCAGACCTCGCTGCTTCAGGTCTCCGAGCAGCGCGGCCACGGGCTGATCGGTTCGGGCGCAGGCTTTTCGCAAGTTGTCTTCGAGCTTGTTGTGGTTGTCCCAGATCTGCCCGTTGATGAAGATCTGAACGTAGCGAACCCCGCGCTCGACGAGTCTTCGGGCCATCAGGCAGCGCCGCGCGTAGGAGTCGGTTGGCTCTTTGCCGACGCCGTATCTCTCGAGAGTTTGCGGCGTTTCCTTCGACAGATCGAGGGCATCGCCGGCTTCGATCTGGAGCCGCGCCGCCAGCTCGTAGCTCGCAATCCGGGCGTCGAGTTGCAGCTCTCTGGGCCGGGCGCGCTTATGGATTTGGTCCAGGCCTTGCAGCAATTCCCGGCCGACCTTCACCGCCAGCGGCGATTCTCGCACCTCGGGTTCGAGGTTGAGGATCGGAGACCCTTTCGAGCGAATGCGCGTGCCCTGGTAGAGGGGCGGCAAGAATCCCGACTGCCAGTTCTGGACGCCGTTGACCGGAAGGCCCAGCGGATCATCGAGCACCACATAGGCGGGCAGGTTCTGGTTCTCGCTTCCCAGGCCATAGACCACCCACGATCCGATCGTGGGCCGGCCGGGCATGATGCGCCCTGAATGGATCATGAACAGCGCGGGCTCGTGGTTCGGATGCACGGTGTACATGGAGCGAACCAGCGCGATGTCATCCACTCGCCCCGCCAAGTGGGGCATGACCTCCGATACCCACATGCCAGATTCGCCATGCTGGGAGAATCGGTAGGGGCTTCGCATTAAGCCGCCGGCTTGTTCGGGACCGGTCAGATCGGCGACCATCTCGTCGGAATACGACTCGCCATGATGCTTGTTGAGCAGTGGTTTGGGATCAAAGAGATCGACCTGGCTGGGTCCGCCATGCATGAACAACTGAATGACGAATTTCGCCTTGGGCTGGGAATGCGGCGTACGCGGTTTGAGGTCGTAGGATCGCCGGTGGCCGTTGGGCAGCGTGGCGCTGGCCCCGAGTTCCGCCCCGAAGAGGTCCCGGCTTAGCAGCGAGGCGAGGGCGGCGCCGCGGAGTCCGTCTCCCACATGCTCGAAGAAGCCGCGGCGCGTGATGTTGCTGGCTTGCGGCCGGGAGTGTCTCGTGATCTCGGGCATGGGCAGTCCTCTCAGTCAATATAGAGAAACGAGGCGGAATTCAGCATCGTGTGGGCGAGTTTGGTCAGTGCTTTGGCAGCCGCCGCGGGCTCCGCCTTACCGCCGGGTTGGGCGGCGTCTCGGGCGCCTGCTAGTTTCGACCATGCCGCGAGGTTCATTCGCAACTCTTCGTCCTGGGGCGGCCTGCTTGCCGCCCTCCAGTACATCTGCTCGATCTGGCGCCTGGGGTCGGGACCGGCCTCTTGCCTGATCCGCTCGGCGAGGGCGGCCGCAAGTTCATGCACCTGGGCGTTGTTCATGAGGTAGAGCGCCTGGAGCGAGACGGTGGAATCGACGCGCTGCAAGCAGTTCGGATTCATCTGGGGCAGGTCGAAGCTCTCGAGCAAGGTGGGGATGTGTTTGCGCCGCTGCTGTACGTACACGGCGCGGCGCTGCCCCTTTTCCGTGGCGATGGGGGTGACCAGGCCGTCGTCCCTCACTAGCACCGGGCTGGCCGGACCGAAGCGTGTTTCATCGAGCCGGCCCGAGACGAGCAGCATCGTATCATGGAGCACTTCCGCCTCCATGCGCCGCAGCGGCATGCGCGAGAGAAGCTGGTTTTCCGGATCCGCCTCCTCATGACGCGCGGATACTTTCGAGGCCTGTCGGTAGGCGCTGGACCTCATCATCAGACGGTGCATGGCCTTGATACTCCAGCCCTCAGCGGCGAAGCGGGTGGCCAGCCAGTCGAGCAACGCGGGATGGGACGGCGGCGTGCCGGTCTTACCGAAGTTCCCGGCTGTTTTCACGAGACCCGCGCCGAAGTGGTGGCTCCAAATGCGGTTGACCATGACGCGGGCCGTCAAGGGGTGATCGGGTCGGGTGAGCCATTTTGCGAAGGCCAGTCGTCGGCCGGTCGTCTTCGCGCCCTTCCAGGGTGGTTCGACTTGCAATGGCGAGCGTCCGTTGGTCAGTACCGAGGGCACGCCGGGTCCGACGAGGCGCCCGAAACTCGATGGATCGCCGCGGCGGAGAATGTAGGTCGGCGATGGCACGCCGCAGTCCCACAGGGCACGGATTCTCGGCGCGGGTGTCCGCGAGGCCTTGAGAAGTTCTATTCGTTTTTGGTGCTCAAGGGCCTGCTGGCGATAGAGAGGGTCGATATCCTTGAGGTCCCGCTCGGAAACTTTGAGTTGCGCTTCATACTTGCCGGCAAGACGCTTCTGCGTTTCGTCGCGCTGGGCGGCATCGGTCGAGAGCATCTTCTTCAGATCGGCGGCCAGATCCGGAGATTGTCCCGAATCTAGTTGAAGGTGGAAGGGCGGCGGTTCTCAAGCCCGGTTCTCTGAGAGAATCGAGCAAACCTTTCACCACAAAGGAGAACCGCCGTGAAGAAACGATATCACATTCTGGATTCCGCGAAGCAACAGCCAGTCAGCCCCAACGACCTCACCCGCCTGCTCAGCCAAAACTCCCAACTCATGCTGCCCTTGGTTGAACTGGTCGAGCAGTGCCGCGGAGCCGTCGACGAGGTTATCGACGTCACCGGCCGCGCCGCCATTCAAGCCGTGCTGGAACTGTCGGCGCAGCAAGTTACCGGTGGAAAACTTTCCCAGCCCGGCAAGAAGCGCCGCGGCGATGTGGTCCGCTGGGGCCGCCAGCCCGGTCGCGTCAAGCTCAGCAACCGCAAACTGCGCGTCAGCAAACCCAGACTGCGCAAACGCTCCGGCGGCGAGGTCAAAGTGCCCGCTTACGAAGCGATGCAGGACGACGAACGCCTCGGCGCGCGCATGCTCGACATTCTGATGAAGGGCGTCTCGACGCGCAACTATGCCGGGGTGATTGGCGCAATGGCCGGCACGGCCGGGGTGTCGAAATCCGCCGTCAGCCGGGAGGCAGTCGAGGCCGCCGAAAAGAGCATCGACGAAGTGCTCACGCGGCGCCTGGATGAGTTGGATCTGCTGGTGATCTACGTGGACGGTTTGATCTTCGCAGATCATGTAGTGCTTGCAGCGGTGGGCGTAGACCGTCAGGGCAACAAACATGTGCTGGGATTGCAGCACGCCGCCACTGAGAGCACAGCCGCCGCCGAAGACTTGCTGAGGGGCATGGTCGAGCGGGGAGTATCGACGGAGAAAAACAGGCTCTTCGTGCTCGATGGATCGAAGGCCCTGCGGGCGGCGGTGCGGCGGGTCTTCGGCAAAGTTCCGGTGCAGCGCTGCCGTGCTCACAAGCTGCGCAATGTCGTCGAGCGGCTGCCTAAGGCCGAGCGCGATCAGGCCAAAGCGGCGATCCGGGCCGCCTGGCGGCTGGGAGCCCAAGATGGACAAGCGCGGCTGGAGAAGCTAGCCCAGTGGTACGAGGGTGACTGGCCCGAGGCGGCGGTGAGTTTGCGCGAAGGCATGGAGGAGTGTTTCACCATCAACCGCCTGGGTGCGCCGCCGTCGCTGCATCGCTGCCTGGCGACGACGAACATCGTCGAGTCTCCTAACGCCGGGGTGCGGCGGAGAACGCGGCGAGTGACCCGCTGGAAGGACGCGGCCATGGTGTGTCGCTGGGCCACGGCTGCATTCCTCGATACCGAGAAAAGCTTCCGCAAGATCATGGGTTACAAGGATCTGTGGATGCTCGACGCCATCCTCAATCCGGCCAAGGCCACAGCAGCAAAGGCTGCCTAGTACAATGCTCTTTTACGCTCTTTTACGCCGCCGCCCTACAAACCCTCAACTACGATTGGGACACTCTCCAGATCCGCGGGGAAGGCCTGCAAGCGGTCTTCCTGGACACTTTTTCTGAGCGCGCTGGTTCGCTGCTTGAAGGATGTCTCGATGGTTTTGATTTTCTTGTCGATGTCGTAGTTGCGCAGCTCCCGCTCTTGCTCGCGGCGGAGAAGTTCCAGCGGGCCGATGCCCGGTTCGACATAGGGCAGATAACGGCCCGGATACTTGATCTCATATTTCTCTTGGGTGACGGGCGTGATCCAGTCATACTCATCGAAAGCCCCCTTGAAGATGGCCATCAGTCGGTAGTAGTCGCGCTGCGGGATGGGGTCGTACTTATGGCTGTGGCAACGGGCGCACTTGATGGTAAGGCCCATCACGGCGGAGCCGAGAATATCGAGCTGGTGGGCGATCACATCGACGCGGTCGGCCGGAGAAAATACCTCGCGTTCGCTCGTCGAATCCGGTCCCATCCGCATGAAGCCGGTGGCGATGAGCGCGTCGTTGATTTCTGGAGTGATGACCACGGCGTTTTCATAGTCGGCCAGTTCGTCACCGGCAATTTGCTCCATCAGAAACCGATCGTAAGGCTTGTCGTCGTTGAATGCCCGTATGACGTAGTCGCGATAGCGATAGGCGTGGGGACGCGGGATGTCGGCGCTGAGCTTGCCGCCTTCCGAGTCGGCGTAACCGGCCAGATCAAGCCAATGCCGTCCCCAGCGCTCGCCGTAGCGAGGGGAGGCCAGCAGATGGTCGATCATTGTCTCGTAGGCGCGGGGATCGTCGTCGGCAAGAAACGCTCGGGCCTGCTCGGGCTCGGGCGGGAGTCCGGTGAGATCGAAATAGGCTCGCCGAATGAGTGTGAGCTTGTCCGCCTCGGGCGAAAAACCGAGCTTGTTTGCTTCCAGCTTTCTCAGCAGGAACGTGTCTACGGGGTTTCTCGCGCGGCCCTGCGCGGCTACCGTGGGGACTGGGGCCGCTTGCGGGGGTTGGAATGCCCAGTATTCGCGGTCTTGCGGGCTCACCAAGCGGTCCTGGCGGCCATCGGCGACGTCGGCCTTTTGGCGCTCGGCGGGCGCGCCTTGACGAATCCACTGCTCGAGCTTCGCTAGCTTGAGCGTCCCAACCGGCTTGACGCCATGGGTGAGCATCAGCTTTCTCGGAGGCATCTCGCCGGCTTCGATGCGCCGCAGGAGCAGACTCGCCGGGGGGTCGCCCGGGACCATGGCCGGGCCGGAGACTCCGCCGCGCATCATGGACTCACGAGTGCGAAGATCGAGGCCTCCTTCCTGGCGGCGCAGACCGTGACATACGGTGCAATGCACCAGCATGATGGGGATGACTTCGTCATAGCGGACAGGGTCGGGGTGCGCGGCCCGGGCCTCGCCGCCGGACCGAGCCAAGGCTTCGATCCACGCGCGAACAGCGGCGATTTCGTCTTCGGGCAGCCGGGTCGCCTCGCCAGGAGGCATCAAGCCGTCCCGGAGCATCGTGTAAAGGCGGCTTTCTCGCGGCTTGCCCGGAACGACGACCGGGCCGGATTCGCTGCCCCGGAACAGAGCTTCGCGGGAACTGAGATCCAGTTCCTTTTGCTGCAAGTTTTCTCCGTGGCAGACCGTGCAGTTCTTCTGGAAAACGGCCAGAGCGCGGGCGCCGAGCGGAGCGGCCTCGGCGGGCTGGTTGGCGGGAACATCGGCGCTGGAAGCGCCGGGAGGGTCCGCGGCCGCCGAATGGGCGCTGCTCCAGAGCAGGACGGCGCAGGCCAGGCGGGCGACGGAGTACTTGTTGAACGGGCTAGCCGGCATCTCTGAGCTTCGCCAAGGGCCGCTCTCGGGCGGGCGTTTTGACACGAGTTCGCGCCGCCGGAGAGCGTCAACTTCGCGTAATCATCTTACACGATCCGGCTTACGCGATCGCCAGCCGTGGCAGAGGTCGGGCTGCCTTGCTGAACGAAAACACTTGCGCCGCAAGCCGGGCGGGATATACTCTGTGGTTACCTAGTGTGGTCGAGGAGGTTCGATGCTAACGACGATTCGCTTTATCACGATTTCGGCCGGTGCGTTGCTGCTTTGCGCCGCGTCGCTGCCGGGTCAGGGGCTGCATCGGAGCAAGACCACGCGTCCGGTTCTGCGCGGGACCCAGTACGCCGTTACGACCAGGAAACCGCAGGCCACTCAAGTCGGTGAGCGGATCTTGCGCGCCGGAGGCAACGCTTTCGACGCGGCGGTCGCCGCGCAGGCGGCGCTCAGTATTACCGATCCGGCATCGAACGGCGTCGGCGCTGACGCCTTCATTCTGGTCTACGACGCCAAGAGCGAAAAAGTCTACTCCATCAATGCCGCCGGCTGGTCGCCGAAGCTTGCCACGATCGACTGGTATATGAAGCATAGCGACGGCAAGATTCCGGCCAATAAGACGCTGCTGGCATCGACCGTCCCCGCGACCATCGACGCCTGGTATGTGATGCTCGACCGCTGGGGAACGATGAGCTTCGAGCAAGTGCTCGCGCCCGCCATCGAGCTGGCCCGAGAAGGCTTCCCGGTCAGCGAGCTGCTGGCGGCATCTCTGCGAGGCGGCAGCCAAACCTATTTGGCGGTCGGCGACGGGGGCATCGAAAAGAAGCAAGGTAAACCCTCGGGCAACCGCAAACTCGCCGAGTTCCCCACCAGCCGCAAAATCTACTTTCCCGATGGCACGCCGCCCCGGGCCGGCGAGATTCTTCGCAATCCTGACCTGGCGCGAACTCTCGAGAAACTCGTCGAAGCCGAACGGCGGGCCAAGCCGGAAGGACGCAAGGCGGCTC
Source organism: Bryobacterales bacterium (assembly GCA_965238045.1). Lineage (GTDB taxonomy): Bacteria > Acidobacteriota > Terriglobia > Bryobacterales > UBA6623 > CBDEGU01. The sequence continues at coordinate 1,975,437 of CBDEGU010000012.1, forward strand.
TGAAAGCTGCTCGTGATCGTTTCTATAAAGGCGATATCGCGCGACACATGGCCAAATTTTCCGAGGACAACGGCGGCCTGTTTCGCTACGAGGATTTCGCCGAGTTCAGCGTCAAGGTCGAGGATGCTATTTCGACCCATTATCGCGGCTACGATGTCTACAAGAACCCTTCGGCCAACCAGGGACCGAGCGAACTCTTCGCGCTCAACATTCTGCGCGGCTACGATCTCAAGGCAATGGGCCATAACAGCGCCGACTACATCCATACATCGGTGGAAGCCATCAAACTGGCGTTCGCGGACCGCGAGATGTTTCTCGCCGATACGGATTTCATCAAGATTCCATTCGCGGGCTTGCTCTCCGAACCTTACGCGGTCGCCCGGCGCGCCTTGATCGACGCTCAGCGCGCCTCGGCTCAGTTCCGGCCCGGCAACCCGGAACGCCACATGTCCGGCTTCTCCGCCGTAAGTCGTTCTTTCGAAATTCCGCTCGACGACGACTCAGACCACGAGGGCGATACCAGCTACGTGGCCGTGATCGATCGCGACCGCAACGCGGTTTCGTTTACCCCCAGCCTGCACTCGGGTTTCGGCACAGGCATTGTGATGGGAGAGACCGGAATCATCTTCAACTGCCGGGGCGACTATTTCTGGCTCGACCCCGATCATCCCAACGCGCTGGAGCCTCGCAAGCGTCCCCGCAGCACTCTGACGCCGACGCTCATCTTGAAAGACGGCAAGCCGTTCATGGCGGTGGGAAGCCCGGGCGGCGACGACCAGTGCATGCGCATCATGCAGACTTTCCTCAACGTCGTCGAATTCGGGATGAATATCCAGCTCGCGATCGAGGCCCCGCGCTGGACGACCAGCAGCTTTCCGTCCTCAACCTTTCCGCACGGCATGAAAGTGGCGGCGATCGGACTGGAAACGCGCATCTCGGAAGAGGTTCGCGCGGAACTCAAGAAACGCGGCCACCGCATCCGGATGCGCGGACCTTGGACCGTCGGCGCGACTTGCGCCATCGTTGTCGACCCGCAAACGGGAGTGCTCAGCGCGGGCGGCGATCCGCGTGGCGACAATTACGCGCTGGCGTGGTAGGTTTTTTTGGGGCGTTCATTCCACGGCGATCGTAACACCCTCCTGCGCGGCGACGCCGCTGATTTCCAGTTCCAGCGAGACCGCCTCTCCGGCGGGCGCGTTCGCGGGCACAAGTGCATTCACCTGAAACAAGCCGGCAAAGCCGGGGGCCATTCCAGTAAAGGTCACCGGCGCCGTGGCACCGCCGATTCTCACTCTTGCCGGCTCGAGGGCGACGCTCAGCCTGTCGCCTCCGCCGGCTAGCTCGCCCGTCGCCAGGGATGGCTCGACCGGGCCCTGCCCGGTCCCGAAAATGGATACGAACGTGCCGCGCGGCGCCGACCGTGCCGGATCGTTCAACGATCCGTCGTGGTTGAGAACAATCGCGCGCGTGGTCAGCGGAAAGGTGAATACGCCGGGATTCACTGCCAGCAGTGCCACGGAGAGGGCCTCGCCCTGCACCTGCCGGTAACGAACCGAAACCAGCGCGACGCCCGTGCCGGGAACATCCGCGGGCATCAGTCCGTTGATTTGGCTGCCGGAGACAAACAGCAGTGGCGCGGGAAGGCCGTTCACGCTGACCGAGACTGCGCCCGTCATGGTTTCGAGGCCACCCGTCACTGGATGCAAATTCGCCGACAGGCCCTCTGACGGACCCAGGTTCATCCCAAGAATCGAGAAGATCTCGCCGGCCGAAACTCCTCGCGGCAGGAAGCTGGCCGCGTTCACGATTCCACCGCTTTCGATGACGGGCGTCCCGAGGGTTTCGATGATCTCGAACCCGCCGGAGAGGATCGCCATCTCCGAGGCATTCGTCACCTTCAGACTCACCAAACCGACGGGCGCGTCCGTGGCCACGCTGACACGAAACCTCAGCAAAGGAAACATCGTTCCATCGTCGAAACCAATCGTATCCCGCTCGAAGATGCCCGCAACAACCGCAAGGCCGCGTCCGAGGAACGAGAGCGACATCACATTGAGCGCCGGGTCATCAAGACCCTCGCCATAAATTTCAATGTCGTAATCGAGGCCGCGCTCCAATACGGCCCGCTGGCGTTCGGTAACGGTGCTTCCCACCAGAGCCCCGCCGGCGCCTTCCAGGTCGAGAGTCGGGGCGCCGGCTTCCACGGTGAGATCGTCCCGGCGGGAGGTTCCGGCAAGCAGAATGATCGTCTTCGGGCTTCCAGCGCCACCCAAGAAATTCGTTCGGAAAAACGTGTTTGCGCCGAAACCGGCCGCAGCCAACTGCGAAGGATCCAGAGGTCCGTCGAGAGGCTCCGCCCAGATGACATAGCTGCCCGGCGGGATGGAGGCGATCTCGTAATTTCCTCCGGCACCGCTCAGGCCGCCATCGGTCAGGCTGCCCACCACGATGTTCCGCGATGTGCTTTGCGCGACCACCAGAGCGTGAGAGACCGGCGTACCCTGAGCGGTCTTCACCGAGCCCTGGAGAGAAGCGAAGTTCGACCGGTTCACCGCCTTGGGGTAGACCGCCGCGGCGAAGGCCTTGTCGTCGCTCGAAAGCCTGGCCAGCGCGTGGCTAGCGCGCGAGGCGACCGGAAACATGGATGCCCCGATGATCCCGGAATGATCGAGGCCGAGGGCGTGGCCCGCTTCGTGCGTCATCGTCGCCTGGATGTCGAACGTACCGGGTTCCAGATTCGTCGAGTAGGAATGCGCCGGGTTGAAAAGGATGTCGGTGCCGGTGATGACGCCGTCGCGGTTCCAAAACATCACGGTGACCGCCACGGCGTCGCGCACAACAGCGCGGTTCGCGGTCGTGTCGGCGAACGTCACCACATGCTCACCGCCCGGCCGGGCTTCTTCGCTTGGGGTCGATGTCAGCCGCAGAAAGCGGACCTCGGATGAATCCATCGCACTCCAGCTGTCGAGAGCCGCCTGCATCGCCTCGACCGGGCTGCTGCCGGCTGAAATCACTATCTCGCCGCCGGTATTTTCAAGTCCGGCCGCGGTCTGGTCGTTGACCCGAAACTGGATATTGCCGAAATCATCCCGCCGAAATTTGTTGCCCTCGAACGTCTGATTCCGCACATAGGCAGGCGCGAGCCAGGAGCTAGCCGCGATGAGCAGAGCGAGTCCGAACAGTGAGCGCCGCACTGCTTCGATTATAGGGCTGGAGATCTTGTCCAATTCCTGCGCTAAGATGAGGACTCTTTTCATCACGGGGGACCACCGAATTGTGTCCAGCGAACTGAAACATCGCAGCAAAATGATTACCGAGGGACGGGACCGCGCACCGGCGCGTTCGATGCTCAAAGCCATCGGATTTACCGATGACGACTTGTCGCGGCCGATCATCGGCATCGCCAACACTTGGATCGAAACCATGCCCTGCAACTTCAACTTGCGGGACCTGGCGGTGAAAGTGAAAGAGGGCGTGCGGGCGGCGGGCGGCACCCCGATGGAGTTCAATACGATCGCGATCAGCGACGGCATCACGATGGGCACCGAGGGCATGAAAGCTTCGCTGGTCAGCCGCGAGGTTATCGCCGACTCGATCGAACTGACCTGCCGCGGATACCTCTTCGACGCAGTGATCGCGCTCGTCGCCTGCGATAAGACGATCCCCGGCGCCGCGATGGCGCTCGCCCGGCTCGACCTGCCGTCGGTATTGCTCTACGGCGGGACGATCCTGCCCGGCAAGTTTCAGGGCCGTGACGTCACGATTCAAGATGTCTTCGAAGCCGTCGGCAAGCATGCCGCCGGCTCGATGACCGACGCTGAACTGCTCGAACTCGAAAACGTGGCCTGTCCCGGCGCGGGCGCCTGCGGCGGACAGTACACCGCCAATACCATGGCAACGGTCATGGAAGTGATTGGTCTTTCGCCGATGGGCAGCGCCAGCGTCCCGGCGGTCGACCCCGCCAAGGCGGATGTCGGCTTTCGCGCCGGCCAGCTCGTGATGAACGCGCTGAAAAATGACCTGCGGCCCAGCCGAATCTTGACACGCAAGGCATTCGAGAACGCCATCGCCAGCGTCGCCGCCACGGGCGGTTCCACGAACGCCGTACTCCACTTGCTGGCTCTGGCGCGGGACGCGGACGTCGAGTTGAGCGTCGATGATTTTGACGAGATCAGCCGCCGCACTCCGCTGCTGGTCGACCTCAAACCCAGCGGCCGCTATGTCGCCGCCGACGTGCACAAGGCCGGAGGCATTCAGCTCATCGCCCAGCGGCTGGTCGAGGGTGGTTATTGCGACGGCTCGCAGCTCACTGTCACCGGCCAGTCACTGGCCGAAGCCAGCGGCGGCGCCAAGGAAACGCCCGGGCAGAAGGTCATCCACAAACTCGGCGACCCCCTCAAATCCACTGGCGGACTCGTGATTCTCAAGGGCAATCTCGCCCCGCAGGGCTGCGTACTCAAGGTCGCCGGCCACGAGCGGAACCATCATCGCGGTCCGGCGCGCGTTTTCGAATGCGAGGAAGACGCCATGCGGGCGGTGACGAGCCATGAGATCCAACCTGGCGACGTGATGGTCATCCGCTACGAAGGCCCGGCCGGCGGCCCCGGCATGCGCGAGATGCTCGGCGTTACGGCGGCCCTCGTGGGCGAAGGTCTGGGTGATACCGTGGCGCTGATGACCGACGGCCGTTTCAGCGGCGCGACCAGAGGCTTGATGGTCGGCCACGTCGCGCCCGAAGCCGCGCGAGGCGGCCCCATAGCCGCCATCGAGAATGGCGACATGATTGTCTTCGATATCGATCAGCGCACGCTCGAGCTCGAAGCCGGCGATGATCTCATTCAGCAGAGGCTGGCGTCCTGGAAGCCGCCTGCCGCGCGATACAAGTCCGGCGTTTTCGCCAAGTACGTGGCGCTGGTCTCTTCCGCGGCGCGGGGCGCGGTCACCCACCCAGAGGGTTGACCCGCGCAGCTTGCGCGTCGGTATAGTTTTTTGGGGGCGGTGATACAGGCGGCCGGCGGGCAACGCCGGTTACGACTTGTAGAACCACTCCAGCGGCAGGATGTGTGCTCTGCGGGGCAGCGAGCTGAGCAGATGTCCGGTGGATGTGCGGCGGTTGCGATCCTTGGTGAGGTGTTGCCATTTCGGGGGAGTCTTGTAGGTTCCCCAGGGATCGACTCGGTACCAGTAGTCGTGCTCGATTAGAACCTCGTCGTCCATAAAGTGAAAGTTCGCGTAGGAAGCCCGCAGACGCCCGCCGATGGGATTGTTTGGAATCGGGTCGAGCGGCTTAGTCGCCGAACCAGGGCGCACGAAGCGGGGCGGCTCGGTTTCGACGACACGCGGCGCTTCATCCATCCCCGGACTCAAATGAATCGTCCGAAAGTTCGTCCAGCTTCGCCCGCTGTCGGTCGAGATGGCCGCCGAGAGCCGGCAGCGGCCATAGGCCTGGCGCTGTTCTTGTGCCGTGACCTGATTCCAGACCACCATCAAGTCGCCGGTCGAGGGGATGCGCTTCAGGCGAATCGGCGCGTTCGAGGAATTGAGTTCACTCAACTCGGGCAGCGCCCAGTGCTCGCCCTGATCGCTTGAGAAGGCCTCGACCGCGCGCATCCGTGCGCAGCGGGCCAAACACAGAATGCGCCCGTCCTTCGTCTCCGCCGCCGTAGGCTCGTGCATCGAATCGAAATTACCTCTGCCTTGGTCGATCCAGAGCATCAGGTCGCCCTCGCTCGCCAGCCAGGTTTCCCCCTCATCATCGGAGTAGAAGAACTTCGTGGCCGAAACATTCTCCGGCGACCAGAGATGGCCGATGCCGCGGTCCTGCCCTTCGACGAATGGTTTCGGATTGGGCGTCCCCGCCCGGCTTCCTCCGTAACAAGGCCATAGCAGCCGCCCGCCTTGAAGCTGGATGAGCGTGTCGTTGAGCGCGTACCAGCTTACAATGCCCGGCGGAGATACCAAGACCTCCGCCGTCCAGGTTTCGCCTTCATCGATTGACTTGCGAAAAAACAATCCGCGTTGCGGAGCCTGACTCAACCGGCGAATCACAGTGCGGGCCCGGCTGGACGACTCCCCGAGCAACTCGCCGGGCAGGTCGGCCACCGTCAGCGGACGATAACTCGTAACGCCAATCGCGCCCGACTGCAGCCGCAGCACGCCGACTGGGTCGGCCTCGGCGACGATCTGTTCTCCGCCGGCCAGCACCGGCTCGGGCTCGCTCCAAGTGCGCCCGCGGTCACGAGAATAGAACTTCAGCATCCCGCGGATGATGCCCATCCAGCGGCCGTCCTTCAGCGCTACGAGTCCGCCCTTCTGCGCCGGGTATTCGATATAGCGTTCCATCGTTGAATACTTTCAGGCTGTGAACACATTCAAAGCCGTGACGCGCCGCTAGGAGCCCGTGGTGTAAGTCCGGCTAGGTGGAGCGAACCCCTCGCGTGAGGCAGCGCAATGGGGGACACAGAACCGTCCCTCGAACCTCCCGGTAGCATTCTCCCTTTCGACGACGACATGACTGGATTCATTCTGCCCCTTCATCCACGGCCAACACGGTGCGCAGCAGAACGCTGGCGCCGTTGGCCATGTCTCCGGGCACAGTGTACTCGGCCGGGGCGTGACTGATACCGCCGACACTGGGAACGAATATCATGCCGGTGGGCGCGATCTGCGCCATATCCTGTGCATCGTGTCCCGCACCACTGGGCATGAGTCTGCTGCTTAGGCCCAGAGATGCAGCTGATCGGGAAATAAGCGACCGAATTCGCTCGTCGGTTGGGGCAGGTTCGGCGTCTACCGCGATGTGATTAAAGGTGATGCTGGTGCCCCGCCGATCAGCGATGACCGCGGCACGGCCTTCGATTCGTCGAAACATGTCCCGGATGGTCCCACTCGAGAGATCCCTGATTTCCAGGCTCATGGTCACCTTGCCCGGAATGACGTTGGGGGCGCCGGGTTCGGCCTGAATGCGCCCGACCGTGCCAACCTGAACACCCGGCACCGACGTGATGATTTCATTGACGGCCAGGGTCAGCTCAGCCGCGGACAGCATCGCGTCACGCCGCTGGTTCATCGGCGTGGTGCCCGCATGGTTGGCCTCACCTTCAATGACGATATCCCACCACTGGATACCTACGATACCGGTGACCACACCTATGTTGATGCCATCTCTGTCCAGAATGGCGCCCTGCTCGATGTGCAGCTCGATAAAGGCAGTCAGGTCACCGGGCCCGCGGCGGGCCTCGTGCAATTTGTCTGGATTTCCGCCAAGGGCGCGGATGCCCTCGGCTATGGTCATTCCGCTGTGGCTTTTCACCTGCAAACCAGCCGCGTCCAGCTTTCCCACCATCGCGCGGCTGCCGGTGAGGCCACCCTCCTCATCGGCGAATACCACTACTTCCAACGGGTGCCGGGTGGCTATCTGGTTGTCGTGGAGCATCTGGGCTACCTCAAGGGCGCCGATCACGCCGACATTGCCGTCATAATTCCCCCCGCCCGGCACCGAGTCGATGTGCGAGCCGAACATGATGGGCGGGAGAGTTTCCTGCCCTTCCTTCCTGCCGATCAGGTTACCGGCGGTGTCGACGCGCACCAGGAGGCCGGCCTGAGTCATTAGGGCCATGATGTAGTGACGGGCGTCAATGTCGTGCTGGCTGAATGCCACACGGCTGACGCCGCCTTGCGGATTTCTGCCATAGGCCGACAGTTCCATGATGCGTTGCTCCATGCGCTCAGGGCTGGCCCGTGGTATTCCTTGTGGCTTGGTTTGCGCCTCGACCAGGCCCGTCATATGCAGGGCGCACAGTACGCTGAGGATGGGGATAAGAGCTTTCATATCATGCATTGCAGCTGGTTAGTGATCCGACCTGATTATACGATGCGGTTCGGCTGACGCCATGGAAAAGTCGGGGACGGCGAAAAAAGGGTGGAATTGGAGTGGACCCCTGACGCGAGGCCAAGAAATCAGAGATCTGTGGCGGTTGATTGGGATACAGCGCGGAGTCGATCGATCGTCCCCAACCTAGTCTAAAGCGTCGAAATCAGAAACGACAAATCCCGCCCCAAAAGTTGTGAGAATTTACTCACAGCTCCCATCCCACCTCGCGCGACGACCGGACAGCCATCGCACCGAACCGGCCCAGCCCCCGGCTTGCCACCGTCTCCATTTTCCCCAGGCCCCCAGCCCACCAGCCCCTTAGCCGCGTGGGGCAGGGAACTTGCGAATCAGGGAGTAGCGCTTATAGGTCTCCCAAACATCTCCATTGCCCCTCAGGCGCGGATCGCCGGTTTCCTTCAAATAGGCTTCCAGCCGGGCGCCCAGCTGCTTGCGGACGTCATCGAACTCGGCCGCCGCGGCGAGGTTCGTCAGGCAGCCCGGGTCCTTGACGATATCGAAGAGTTCCTCGGCGGGCCGCTTGTCGACGGCGAGATGAAAGTACTTGCCGAGTTCGGCGTCGTCGCGGTTCGCGATCAAGAAGTCGAGCGTCGGCGAGGCGTCGATGTCATGATAGCCGCCGTGCATCGGCCCGAGCGTATTTTCGTCGTCGTATTTTTGGGGCGCGCCGGCCGGCCAGCGCTTTGGACAAAGTGAGATGTGAAGCTCTCTGGGCGGGTCTCACCTTCAACCTGCAACGGATGTTCCGGCTTGAGCCCGAGGCGGTGACGGCGGGTTAGCCGCCAAGCAAAAGACGACCGGTTCAACTCGGCGCCTATCCCACCCGAACCGATTTGCTCCCCCACGATTCTTGACCTCCTCCCGGCTCCAATACAATTTACTCACACCTCCCCGTCCCCGATCTCCCCTCAGGCGAGGCTTACAACGACCGGTTGCATTCTGAGGAAACGCGGGTGTATCATGGCTGCGTCGGGTTGGGGGGGCGGAATCGGGAGTTTCCGAGGGCGGGTTCACCCTCATCGGCGTTTCAGTCCGCCTTGCGGACTCATGCCTCAGATCATTTCGTCGAGGCGGCGGGGAGCAGGCTCGACGAGTTATCAATTGTCCTGAGGGCATTCGCGGGCGCATGGCGACCAGGCCCGAGTGCGGCGACCATTGAGGCGACGGCCGTGATATCCTATCCGCGGGATCGGCAGCCGGAATGGATGGACCGGCCCGGACTGGACGAATCGCTCCATCGCCCTGCCCTAAGCGGGTTGCGGACCATCAATCGGCTCAGTCGCGGCGCCGCCGTATTCTGGCCCGAGATTCGACGTCTGGCCGCGAGCGTGCAACGGCGGCCGCTGACGATTCTCGATCTGGGTTGCGGCGGCGGAGACGTGGTGGTAGCGCTCGCTCTCAGGGCAGCGGCTCGCGGCGTAAGCCTGCGAATCGACGGCTGCGACCTCAGTGAGCCGGCCGTCCGCTTCGCGCGCGAGCACGCGGCGAGCCGAAACGCATCCGACGTAAAGTTTTTCGTGCAGGACGCCCTGAAAGCCTCGCCGGGGGAACAATACGACGTAGTGATGTGTTCCTTGTTTCTCCATCACTTTGACGATACCGATGCTGTCATCCTCCTCCGGCGCATGAGAAAGTCCGCCCGGCGGCGCGTGCTTGTGCAGGACTTGCGCCGGACCCGGCTGGGCTATGGGCTGGCCTGGCTGGGATGCCGGCTGCTGTCGCGGTCTCCTGTCGTGCGCAACGACGGCCCGTTGTCGGTGCATGCTGCCTTCACGCCCGCCGAAGCCCAAGCGCTGGCTCAACGGGCTGGGCTTGCCGGCGTGCGCCTCCAGTTGCACTGGCCGCAACGGTATCTGCTCGTGGGGTGTCTATCGTCATGATGACCGCGAAGATGGAAAGATCAGACGCCGCCTCAGTCATCTGGGACGCGATCGTCATCGGAGCGGGTCCCGCCGGGTCGCTGGCGGCGGTGTGCCTGGCCAAGTCGGGATTAAGGACCCTTCTCGTCGAGCGCCGCTCGTTTCCTCGCATCAAAGTCTGCGGCGGTTGTATCAATGGCCGCTCGGTGAAGATTTTGGATTCTGTCGGACTGGGAAACCTGCTGCGTTCGCTGCCCGCCCGCCCGGTTTCTCAGTTGCGTCTCCGGTGCGCCCACAGAAGTCTCACGTTGCCGCTGCCCGGGGGTTGGGCGATCTCCCGTGGCCTGTTCGATGCCGCTCTCGCAAACGAAGCCGCCAAGGCCGGAGCCATGTTTCTGGACGGCGTGTCGGCGCAGGTGGCCACGCCCGCTCGATTGGACGGAAGTGACTCGGCGGCCGTTCGCGGCGTACATCTGCGCGATCACGCCGGGGCGGCATCGATGATTTTGGGGCGCGCCATTGTGGCGGCGGATGGTCTTGGCCATCCCGCCTTACGGAGGCTGCCCGAGTTTCGCTGCCGTGTCGCGCCGAGGTCACGAATCGGCGTCGGCGCCGTCTTCGAAGACTCCTCGCCGCGATATGCGTCCGGCGCAATCCACATGGTGGTCGGCCGAGCCGGATATGTGGGCCTGGTGCGGGTCGAAGATAATCTTTTGAATCTCGCGGCCGCGATCGACCCGAATTCCCTTCGTGAGCGGACAGGACCGGCGCGGGCCGTAGGCCGAATTCTAAAGGAGTCGGGTTTTCCGGTGCCCGATCGTCTCGACCAGGTTGCCTGGCAGGGTACGGTCTCCTTAACCCGAGCCACTCCGCGAGCGGTGGGCCGGCGGATTTTCGTCATTGGCGATGCGGCCGGATACGTCGAGCCCTTTACCGGTGAGGGCATCGCCTGTGCGCTCACCGATGGCGCGGCTGTGCCGCGATTCGTCCACCGCGGGATCGAAAACTGGAGTGAAGCCATCGAAAACGACTGGATCGCCGAGCGCCGGAAGAACGTCGTGCGGCGTCAGTGGCTGGGCCGGACTCTTGCCGGCGTGTTGCGGTCCCCGACCCTCGTCCAGGCCCTGATGGGCTTTTCCGTGCACTTTCCCTGGTTGGCGGAAGGCGCCGTTCGGCGCGTCAATGCGATCCCCTCGGCATTTCAGGCGGAACATCCATGAGTCTCCACGTTCTGGGCGTCGGAACGGCGGTGCCGCCTCACCACATCACGCAGGCTGATGCCGCGCGAATCGCGGCTGATTTTTGTGGCCAGCAAAAGGAACGCCAACGGTTGCTGTCGATCCTCTACCGCCGTTCGGGCGTGCGCACCCGGCACAGCGTCGTGCTCGAGTCCTCTGACCCGGCTGCGACCGTGCGGCAGACATTCTACCCGCCCGCACGCGACGAAGCGGACGGCGGCCCGACGACCTCCGAGCGAATGCTGCGTTACGAGGTCCATGCCGGGCCGCTGGCTGTCTCGGCGGCCCGGCGAGCTCTCGAAGCCTCAGGCCGTCAGACCTCGGACGTCACGCATCTGATTACCGTCTCCTGTACGGGTTTCGCCGCGCCGGGCATCGATGTCGCGCTCATCGGGGAGCTCGGTCTGGCGCCCGGCGTCTCGCGAACTCATATCGGTTTCATGGGCTGCCACGGCGCTTTGAATGGACTCCGGGTCGCCAATGCGCTGAGCGCGGCCGACCCGGCGGCCTCGATCCTGCTCTGCGCCGTCGAGCTCTGCTCCCTGCACCAACAGTACGGATGGAATCCCGACCGGATCGTCGCCAACGCGCTGTTTGCCGACGGCGCGGCGGCCTTGGTCGCGGGCGCCGATCCGGGCGGCTCGCGAGACCATCACCGGTGGTTTCCCCTGAAGTTGCTGGCGAGCGGTTCGACTATCGTTGGCGACTCGGAAGAAGTGATGCGCTGGCGCATTGGTGATCACGGCTTTCAGATGACGCTCTCGGCCCAGGTGCCGGATCTCATTCTTCAACACTTGCGGCCCTGGCTCCGCCAATGGCTGGCGGCGAGAGATCTCACGCTGGAGCAGATTGGCTCCTGGGCCATCCATCCCGGCGGGCCGCGCATCTTGACGGCTTGCGCGGAAACACTGGGCCTCTGCGCCGATCAGATCGCCACGTCCAAGAGCGTGCTGGCCGATTTCGGCAATATGTCCTCGCCTACGGTCCTGTTTATCCTCCGGCGCCTGCGCGAGACCCAGGCTCGGCTACCCTGCCTGATGCTCGGTTTCGGCCCTGGCCTGGCAATCGAAGCGGCCCTGCTCGGGACTCACGAATCCATGTTTTCAGCGAGCGAGCCGCCAATCCCGCGAAGCTGAAATTTTCATCCAATGGAAGGCGGTTGCCGTAATCCGTCCGTAAGCTGCGGGGAGAGTTGGGGGGAACCGGGGGGAAACCGGGAAAGCCCCAATTTCTGCCGACTATCGGGCCAGTAGATCTCTCAAGTCCAAGTAAATGAATAGCTTATGGCGTAGTGTCTAAGAACTCGAACCTGTTCTTTTGTTGAGAGTTATGGTCCCTGCGAGAGACGTCCCATTGGGATGCTGCCGTGGTAACCTGCGCTCCATGCAGCTAGAATGTTCGACGAAAAGGGCGTCAGTGTCGGATAGATGTCGAGAAATAATTTCCCGTTGAGAAATCAGGCTTCGGAGCCTCGACAATCCGTCGTCGAACTGGCCCAAATCGAGTCCCATCAGGCGGCTAGCGAGAATTTTGGCGGATAGCGAGTGCGAACGGTTGTTGAACGGTTGTTATCACCAGCTATCTTTTTAGGGTAGAATCGGACCGGTATGATCGGCCAAACCATCTCCCATTACAAGATCACCGGGAAACTCGGCGAAGGCGGCATGGGTGTCGTCTACAAGGCCGAGGACACTGAGCTCGACCGTACCGTCGCACTGAAATTTCTCGCCGAGTACCTCGTTCGGGATACCGAGGCTCGCAAACGCTTTGCACGCGAAGCCAAGGCCGCCGCGGCGCTCAACCACCCCAACATCTGCACGATCTATGAGATCGGCGAAGCCGACGGCCGCACCTTCCTCGCCCTCGAATATATCGAAGGCGAAAGCCTCGATAAGAAGATCGAAGGCGGACCGCTGCCGCTCAAGGACGCTCTCGACCTCGCCCGCCAAGTGGCCGAGGGACTGCAAGCGGCGCACGAGAAGGGCAGGGTCCACCGCGACATCAAGCCGGGGAACCTGCTGATTACCCCGCAAGGGCGAGTGAAGATCCTGGACTTCGGGTTGGCGCTACTGACCGAGGGCTCGAAGCTTACGGAACTCGACACGACGGTGGGCACCCCAGCCTACATGTCACCCCAGCAAATCCAGGGCATGGAGGTGGACCACCGCACGGACATCTGGGCGCTCGGCTGTGTGCTCTACGAGATGATCTGCGGTCAGCGGCCGTTTAAGGGGGTCTACGACAGGGCGCTACTCTACGAGATCGTCAACGAGGAGCCGGACCCGCTGACGGGCCTTCGCACCGGCGTACCGATGGAGCTGGAGTGGATCGCTGACAAGTGCCTCGTACCGATGGAGCTGGAGTGGATCGCTGACAAGTGCCTCGCCAAACAGGCCGCTGAACGCTACCAGAGTGCGACGGAGCTCCTGGTCGACCTCACAACACTGGCGAAAAAAACCCAATCCGGAGGATCAACCATCCTGAGAGTCACGGCTGCTCCGCGGGTTGCCGGTGTCGGTGCGCGAGACACGTTACTCGGGGCTCGGCAGGACCCTCTGTCGGTCCGAGCCGCTGGTCCCGGCACAGGCGATGGGGCCATTCAACGGTCGAGTCTGCGTGGGCTCAAGACGGTCGAAGTGATCATTGAATGCGCCGCCACGGATGCTACCGGCGAGTTACCCACGAGCACCCTTCAAACGGAAGTCGAGTTAAGACTGCGATTGGCCGGTCTCGAAGTGAAAGCGGGCCGCGATTCGCACCTGCATATCCGCGTGCAACCTCTTCCACTTCAAACACCCGACCACTGTGTCTATTCGGTGAAGGTTGAACTCAACCAAGCCGCTTCGCTCACACGCGACTCGACGATCTTCCTTCCCATGAGAACGTGGCACACCGAGCTGATCGGGTTCGTCGAAACAAGAAAATTGCACGAAGCAATACAGGATGCCGTGAGCGATCTGATGGACCAGTTCGTCAACGCCTACCTCTCCGTCAATCCTAAGTAGTTTGCGACGCTTCGGCAGAGCATCCGATCCGCTCAGGGCAATGGCCGCGAAGGCAACTCCCGTCAGTCGCCCGCGAGGGAGAGCCGGAACGCGGCCATCTCCCGGCCGTTGCGAACCAGCAGGACGTCCCCGGCCAGCACCGGGTGGTTCCAGGTCTTGCCCACGATTGCCGGGAACCGTGCGAGTTCGGTGAACTGGTCGGCAACCGCCCTAACCAGTGCCAGCTCACCTTCTTCCGACAGTACCAGCAGCAAGTCTTGGTCGGGCAACAGGACGAGCTGGCCATGGCCGTAACGTCCGCCCTTCCACTTGCGCTCGTCGTCCTCCAGGTCGATGCACGCCAGGATACGGCCGTCGAAGCCGAAGGCATGGCCTTCGTGAACGACAAAGTCGTTGAAGTAGGGCTTCAGCCGGAACGACGTCCAGCGCTCTTCAATGGTCCATCCGCCTGGTCCGTGCGAGACTGCGACGCGGCGCATGCCGCTCGACTCGCCGGCGCTCATTAGGACGTCGCCGTCGGCAGTCAATGCCGGCTGCACGATGCGGGCGCTCAGCGGCCACGGGTGCTCCCAGAGCAGCTTGCCATCCGCTGGCGCAACGCTGGTCGCACCGGTTCCGCTCATCAGCAGGATCTGCTCGACTCCGTCGATCGTTAATCGATGGGGCGAACTGTAGCCAGCGCCGCCTTCGGGTCCGAACCAGCGCGGATCGCCGGTGGCGAGGTCGTAGGCCACGAGCTGGCCCGGGACGGCGACGATGACGAGGTCGTCGATCACCAAGGGCGAGCTTGAGAAGCCCCAGTCCGGGACCTTCGCGTCGGTGTCGGACGCCGCGTTGCGCGACCACACGACCGTACCGTCAGCGGCGTCGAGCGCGTTGAGCATTCCGGTGGCGCCGAACGTGTACACGCGACCGTCGCTGAGAGTCGGCGTAGCGCGTGGACCGGCGCCGCCAATCGACTCCCAGAACCGAACAGCGTCGCGGTGTCTCCACACCGGCTCGCCGGTGGTCGCGTTGTAGCAGGCGACGACCTCGTCCTCACCGCGCTGCTCCTGGGTGTAGAGGAAGTCGCCGCGGACCGCGAAGGACGACCAGCCTGGTCCGATCGGCCGGCACCACAGCTCGACCGGCGGCGACTGAGACCAGTCGGTCTCGATCCGTACGCCGGGGATAACGCCGTTGCGATCAGGTCCACGAAAGCCAGGCCAGTCGGCGTCCGTGGCGGCTGCTTCGGAAGCCGGCGGAATCTCCGTTGGCTCGTCACCAACTTCGGCTAGGAGCGGTTTCTCAGGGGTCTCCGCTGCCGCCGGGGCTGGCGGGAGCGCCGCAGGCTCGTCAGCGGCTCGGGCCAAGAGCTGTTGCTCGGGAGTCTCCGACCAGCGCCAGGCGAACTCCGCGGAGCCGCCGCCGGTTAGGCCCTCAGTCCGCAGGAGCGTCCACCCTCCGCACGCCAGCAGGATGGTCGCGACCATCGCCGCGCGCCGAGGCCCATCAGCGAGGGGACGGCTGGCCACCGCCCAGGCGACGAAGGCGAGGCTCAGCACGGGGATGGCGTAGAAGAAGAACACCATCCGCATCATCCCCGTCCCAATCGACTCGTGGAGGAAGTGCGAGGTCGCGACCAGCGCGACGGTCATCAGGACGATGGCGCCCCAGCGGTCGAACCGAGGCGCCCGGCTGAGGAAGATCCACCACACGATGACCGCCAACCCGCCGACGAGTCCGCCAAGCGGCGCGATGTACCCTGCCGCGGGACCGGGCATGACGATGGGGACGCCATAAAAGGCCAGCCACTGTAGCACCACGGCGACCACGCCGGGCCACAGCCGGAGCGGCTTCTGCCGAGTCGGTTCGTCGCTCTGCGCGATTGTCATATCAGACTCTCCCATTTGTCAGTCATTCCCGCGGCTGGCTCTAGGCGCGACGCTCATTCCTACGCCTTGAAGACTTCGCATGTTTCGTTGCCATACCCCCTAGGTAGCTTGCGCCGCCTCGGCGGAGCATCCGATCAGGGCAATGGTCGCGAAGGTCACACCAGATCCCCGTGTGCAAAGTGAGCCTTTACCGCACGACGGTAAATCCACTGCGAGATCACTGCCAGACCGGCGAGGATGACGAGCCCCTGGAATAATGTTGCGGGAATCCACAACCGCCAAAGAACCAACAGTGTTCCGACGGCAAGCCCAAAGAGAGTTGCGGTTCCCAAAAAAGGCCCGAGCGGAATCTGCTGGCGTACGCTGAATCTCTTCTGCGCTGACGTCAGTTGCGGAAGATGTTTCAGACCCATCCATTGAGCAGCCGGCATCAGGACAAACGCCAGGGCTAAAGCCAGCACAAAACTCGGCACAAAGTCGTAGCTGAACTGTTGGCCTGCTGTCGAGAGGCTCCACATCGCCAAAAGGCAATAGAGAATAGCCGCCGATCCAAGTGCAGCGGCACTTTGCATCAGACCGCCCCAATAGGCAACTCTGGCCAAGTGAGTCCGGGAAAGCGGGTAGAGCCAGCCCCGCCTCAGGGAAATAGGAAGGGCAACAACGGGCTCAAACGTGCACGCTGCAACCATGAAACCGAACATCAAGGCCCCGCACCAGTAGACGATTGCAAGCAGCGACGGCTCGTCTAGTGCGGCTGCGGCGGAAACCAGCGGGGTGGCATGGCCGGGAGGAACGAAAACTAGCCAGTAAGGGATCTGATCAGACTCGAGCGTTGAGTTTTCCGGGAAAGCTCCCAAGGACCAGGCTACCGCAACAATCATAAGCGGCCCAGCCAGGGACTGCAACATGATCATGCGAAGCAAACCGAGTCTCTTCATCCCGAAGTTCTCATGTTCTCCGGCCCGGATCCAGTTGGCGGTCGACGTCCCCAAGTAGGAACGGTCCCAACTCGGTCCTGTTCTTCCCGCAGGGGATACCGGTCGTGCCCGGGAAGAAGACGGAGCGGACGAGAAGTCCGCCGGAGAAAGTCTTGCCTTAGCCGCAACAGGGTCAAAGCGTCGCCACAGATACAACGCCGCAGCCGTAACTCCGACGATGAACCAAGGGACGGGGTGGGCCTGGCAAAGTGCCGCGATCCGATCGATGAAAATTCCGGTCAGTACAATCGCAACCGAAGGGAGCAGAAAGGAAGCACCAAACCGAGCCGAGGGATCTCCCATAACGTACGGGGTCGCCACAGCGAGGCCCAGGCTGAATCCGAGTGCGGCCAAGCCAAAAATTGCCTGCCCGTAGGATCCGCCCAGCGCGATGTGAAACCCCACGGCCGCCAACGCCCCTACAACGCCGGTCAGCGCCACCGAAGACAACAAGCTGCGGTGGAGGCCGGGGAGCGTCCAAGAGAACGAACAGCTTTCCAACTCTCCGACCGCCTGCCCTATCACGAAGCCTGCCAACGCAGGAAACAACAGCGCCACGAGAGCCCCGGCCCGATCGGGTGAGTCGGTGTTCAGGTTCACTAGGCCCAAGGATAGAAACGCCCCAGTGATGACGACCCCGAGGGGGGTGAGGATCTTGGCCGGGCACCACAATAACCGGAAGAGCGCGTAGAGGTTCATGATGCCTTCTCCTTGAGGAGAAGCGGAAACATCCTCTCCAGGCTCAAGGGCCTGCTGACGACCTCGGCTTGGTATCTCTCCTTGAACGCACCGTACTCGCTCGGCGCACTCCGGACCATGACGTGCGCTTCGAAGCGACTCCCCTCGTACCGCAGAACAAAATCGTCGTTGATCGGCTCCGGCAGGGTTCCCGCCGAGGAGGTCACCATCCACTCCGCATAACTCTCCCTTAACTCATCCAAGGGCGCGCTTACCCTGATCTGACCCTCATCCAAACAGACGACCCAATCGACCACTTTCTCGACATCTTGCAGAAGGTGAGACGAGATCACCGTTGTGTTGGCGTCCTCTCGAAACAGCTCCAGCAGGAACAGCAGGAATTGCTCCCGCACGATCGGGTCCATCGAAGCCACCGGCTCGTCGAGCAGGAGGAGGTCCGGATGATGGCAGACCGCCATCACGATCTCCAGCTTCTGCCGATTGCCGCTGGAAAGTGTTGATATCCGTTTGGAGCGATCGAGTTCCAGCTCTCGAAGCAACCGCTCCTGTAGCTGCCGGTCCCACCGCTTGTAGAACGATGAGACGTAGCGCAGGTGCTGCTCAACGGTCATCCAATCCAGCAAAGAACCTTCCTGATGAACGACCCCGATACGTGACAACTCCTCGTGTCCGAGGTCGCCGCTGGGACACCGCAGCGTGAAACACTCCCCACTCGTGGGCAGGTAGAGACCCACGAGGTGCCGAAGCAACGTCGTTTTGCCTGCACCGTTTCGTCCGATGAGGCCGACTACGGACTGCTCGGGAATCGAGAGGCTCACGTTGTCGAGCGCGGTCGTCGTGCCGAGTTTCTTCGTCAGATTCCTCACTTCGAAAGCATGTTTCATTGGTCCCTCCCGTCGGAGGCTTCGGGTGCTTGAAGCAGCTCCTTAAACACACCGACAGCCTCCGTATCCTCAATGCCACACTGACGAGCAATGGTGACCGGAGACGCAAGGCTGAGACGGAGCTGATCGAGTTTGTTGGAACGGGCCTCACCCGCGTCAAGCGCCCTAACGACCAGCCGCATTCCACGCCGCCGCTCAACCACCTGCTCTTTCTCCAAGAAGCTGTATGACTTACTGATGGTCATCGGATTCACCCCTAGTTGTGCCGACAGGACGCGGGTTGACGGAAGCTCGTCCCCTGGCTTGAGCAGCCCGGTCGCGATGTGGAACTTGATCTGGTCCATCAACTGCCGATAGACGGGGACTCCACTGTGATGGTCAATCGAGATCAGCATGAGGCGGTCGTCGACATAGTGTATTACTTCCAATATACACTATGTCTCCAGTTAGGTCAAGCCTTTTTGCCTGGAGTTTCGTTTTTGTCCGTAGCGGCTCTGTGCGACGGAACGTTTCTCCCTGACTGTTGATCTAACTCATACGAAACAAACCACATACCGTCCGTCCGCCGATAGCTGTCGCGAAATCTCGTTCGCACCAACAATCCCAGCACCTGAGACCGCTCATGGCCTCTCGGGGAGCCAGAAACGGGCGAAACCGGGGCGAAACCGGGACGGCGAAACCGTGGACTGAATCCCTCGCGTGAGACAGCCTCGATTTCTGCCAATTGCAGGGTCAGGGCCGTCATTAAGTATAAGTTAATACATAACTTCTTGGTTTCAGGTCGGCCGGACTCACGCTCGTATGAGATCGACCAAGGCTGCGCAAGTCGTTTTATCATAGTGGTTTGTCGGTCCACAGACGACGACCGCTAGCAGAATCGAGGCTGTTTCAATGCATAGGTGGTGGAAAGAGGAATCCTCCTGGGGAGATCGGGGAGATCGGGGACAGGAAGCTGTGAAAAAATCAACTTGCCGCAGAATCCAGTGCGGCAAACAAAGGACTTAGCTCGGCGAAAAGAGGTCGAAAGGCAATTAATTCACACCTTCCAGCTCCCGAACTGGGGGGAGATCGCCACGGAGATCGGATAAATCAGGGACGGCCACCTTCATCCCGAAGAAGCCGTTGTGATTCAGTGCTTTACGTTTCGTCATCATCGGCCGTCATCATCGGCGGATAGTCGCCTCAATCCTTGACCACCGGGCGCGGGTCCCCCCCCCGCAATTCTCGAAGAGCCACCCCTGGCGGGCCCCAAACGCCGCAAGCCTCCAGCGCGACCCGCGGCTCAAACAACGCCGTCACGATCCCGGCGAAACTGCCTACGTCGAAATTTTCTTGGGATTGCATGCCCCCGGCCACCTGGTCAACTTGATCCGCCAGCGTATCCGCCCGAGTGAAACCGTTATAATCGCCAGCATGCCACGCTGCGGGGTCCGAGCTCATCTCATTGCCGCGCTTGTGGCGGCCGCGGCAACCTCAGCCTGCCGTCCTGCCCCGCCAGGGTCTAACTATTGGGTTCAGGTCCAGCGCGAGTTCGTCTCTCAAGACTATGTCGACACGCTGAACTATCTCGACGACGTGTTGCGGACCGGCAACACCTTCAACATTCGTGCCGCGGCCCTCAAGGTTGTCCTTCTCGGCGGGTTGGGGCGGGCCGCCTTCGATATCGGGGAAGCCTGTGCCGCGGGTATCTACCGGGTGGCGAAGTGGGATGCGAAACCCTATCAGACATGCATTTACAGCTACCGCTCACAGACGCGTTCGCGCACTTTGGCTCTCATCGACGCCTTGGCCGAGTTCAACCGTGTAGCCGCGGACGCCGGCCGGGTGGAGCTGGACTTCCCTCTGCCCAAATCGAGTTCGGGCGCGCCCTCTGCCCTCGGACGTACCCGGGTCGGAGCCATGCCCGTAGCCAAGGCCTTTGAGCCCAGCGTCGTGCTCATTACAGACCGCCGGATCACGCTCCAGGTTCTCGATATTCTCGGCGCGGAGGACGTCACCGCCGTCGCCGCGAAATTTGAGATGACACCGGTCTCGGTCTCAAAAGCAGCTTTCCTGCAAGGTGTGGCGAAGACGCTCCTCATCACGGCGGCGGTCTTTGAAAGAGACCGGCTCGATGACTCCGTAAAGCGAGAGGCCGTTCTCAAAGCAGCCCAACAAAGCCTCGCCGCGGCCCTGCAAAGCAGCGACTCCGGTCTCCGGAGCGAAGCCGAAGCGCTTGCCCGTAAGATCCGAGCCCAGCTCCGCCGTTAGCCTGAGCATCGGCTCCCCGTAGAGGGTTCACGAGACTACAAAACAGCTAAGCGACGTCCTCACAACAACATCCACCCCGAAGCCCCCGCCAGCCCCATCCCCCCGCGGTAAGCTGGATACGAATGCCCAGATACCAAATATGCTGCACGAAATATACCGTGCCGGCCAGCCCCCCATCGCCCCCGCCCAGCAGCCAAGCGGCCAAGCGCAACCAGCAAAACAAGAACTACCAAACAGACCCAATCTTGCCGACCCGCAATCACCGAAGACCCGTAGCGAGGATCTCGGTTTCGAGATCCGCGGCTTTTCCCACCCCAGCAAACCATGAATCCGCCGCGCCTCATCCCCAACAACCGAGTCACAACAAACCGCCCCCGCCAATTCAACAACATACGAAAAAAACACCCCAAAACACTTGACAGCGCATGTTAGCCTTTACCCGTAACGACCGGAAAGGATAGATCACCGCGATCCCCCGACCGTTTCCTGGCCAGGACAGAAAGCTCGCCCCCGCGGTTCATCGCCTCCTCGAATCACAGAGGAGAGGGTGACCGCAAAAGCGGGTCTTCGGACGGCTCTCGAAAGTGGACATCCACCGCGAAGGACTACGAGCGCAGTCGTGCACCATCGCCGCGCGCGATCTACTGCGCGGCGTGACCGCGCGAGAGAACCCTTCGCCCGGAACCGCTTGCAACTTCCGGCTGGGGCGGCTCGCCGGGATCACATAGTCGGAACGAGAGGCGTCTCTCACTTTTTTGAAAAAAAGAATGCGACAGCAGCAACGAGGCGACCAGGCACACAAGACGCGGGGCGATCTGCCACCTAGCTCGCTACGCCAAGCAGCCCGGCCCTAATCCGGCCCCAATAATCGTCAGAGAGGGGCCGCCGCCGCTCCATCGCCTAAGAACCATCACCCCACCCACCCCCAACCGTCCAAATATCCCAAAAACCGGGCAAATCCGGACATTCCGCCGCCCTCAATTTCCAATAATTCGGGCAAATCCGGACAACGAACTCACCAACTCCTTTCCCGCCTCCGCCGCAACCTCCGGCTTCACCTCGCCGCATAGGCTTCCGCCACTTTCAGATCGGCGTACCGCAACTGCTCAATGACTGTGGAGTACTTCAGCAGTTTCGCGTTCTCGTGAATGGCTGCAACCGCGTCGCTGGACAACGCAACCGTGTACAAGTCGGCTTTCTCCGCATAGGAATAATGCCGGTACTCCGCCGCCCGCGCGTCGATCAGCTGCATCAGAACATCCCAAAAACTGCGCCGTCTGAGAAAGCGTTTTTCCGACGCGAAATCACGCCGGATCTCGACCGAGCTTCGCCCGCCGCGCAGCATGATCAGGAAACACTTCTCGGCTTGCAACGCCCGGGCGGGATCTGAGTCCGGAAAGCGAGCCAGCATTGCAGTCATAGCCTCGCCGGGAATTTCGATCGGCTCCCAGCGGTAGCGCGACGCGCCGCTGACGAACGAGCCGCGCCGCAGAATGTCGAGAATCCGGGAGGGGGCTTTTCCCGTCACCGCGAGGACCAGTTCGACAACATCGGCAAGCGGCATCTCGCGCCGCGCCACCGGCGTCAGACTCACGTAGCCCGCCGCCTCGGAACTGATCTTTACGGAAATGGTCTCGGGTAGTGACAAGATCGTCTGTCGCCCCACTCACTGGGGGAACGGCTGCCGCTGCTGCCTCAGAGGCTATTTCACGAAGCCGAGTTCGCGAAGCCTCTCGCCCAACTCGGGTTCCTCGAAGAATGGCATCCGCTCTTTCACAACGCCATCTTCGATTGCCACCGCGTAAGGCGGGTCCTGGAAGGGGAATGTCTCTTTCAGCAGGTCCGCGTCACTCGAGAGCTTTACGTTCTTCAGCCCGGTATCGTCCACAAATCCCTGGGCGAAATCTTCTTCCTCGGTAGGGACGCCGACGAACGCGGCGGTCCATTCGTATGTGGCCATCGTCTTGCCCGCGTCGAGGCAGTGCAGGCACATGGGGTTAAAGAAATAGACGAACACGCGGCCCTCGCGGAGGGAGAATGCACCGTCTTCCACCGCGATCGTGGCCGGCACGTCGGCCGCGGGAGCCGTACTCAGCTTGTCCACCGCCAGCGCCACCATCGAGATGGCCGCGATGGCGGCGACCACGTACGCCGCTCTCCGAAGCCCCCCAACTCGCGGAGCGAACCAGGCCGCCAGCAGCGAGAGAGCGACCATCGCCCCGTCGCCCCAGAACAACTCCGGTCCCACGCTACGCTTCACCCAGGGGAAGCAGCTACAATCGGCTCCGCGCAGCGCTTCATAGTTGATCGCGAAGTATCCCATGAAGATCACCAGCAACGCGGTGGAGAACAACCCGCCCAGGCGTCTCCACTCGGGCCGAAGCAGCAGCACACCGGCCGTCAGGTCGCCGATGATGACCGCGATCGTGGCGGGCAAACTGAGCGAGACCGGAACCAAAATCTGCGTCAGCATGAGCTGAAATTTGCTAATGACGGTCAGCTTCCAAAGTCCCGCCGCGATCCAAACGACCGCCATCAGGACGGCCGCCGTCAGCCCGGCGATATTCTTCCAGCGGGACAGCTCTTCGGCTGGCTCAACCGAGGAAATATCACCGTGTTGCGCGAGTTCGCTCATGAAAAATTAGACGCTGCCCGGCCCCGTTTCGTGAGGCTCGCTCTAGTATAAGTCACCCTCTGTGTGATCGCATTTTCCGTCACTTCTGAGCCCGGTGATCAGGCCCGCGGCCGCATCCGCGCGCAGCCGGTCGGAACGGCCCGCTGCCAGAAGCGCCGCTACGGCCCCGGACATGGGAGAATGTCAGCGGAGATCTTGATCGATGAAATACTCATCCGCCTTGGCGGCTCTATCTGCTCTTATTCCGGCTGCTCTTATCCCGGCCGCTCTTACTCTGGGCGTGCTTGCGGCCCAAACTCTGGTCGATGGGCGGCGTTCCATCGTGCTGGACGGAAACGCGGCGCAAGTCGTCGTCGACATCGCCGGCGGTTCGATCGTCCGGTTTCAATTTCAAGATCAGCAGCTTGACCCGCTCAACTGGGCGGAAGAGGGCGACAAGCGATCGCCGCGGGCGATGTCGCATTTTGTCTGTCTTGACCGCTGGGGCGCGCCATCGGAAGCTGAGCTAAACAACGGCATGCCCTTCCATGGCGAAGCAGCCACGCTCGTCTGGCGCGTGGACCAGAAGCCGAACGCCGCGGCGGGAGTGATCGAGGCCGAAATGTCGGCCTCTCTGCCCATGGCCGGTTTCGATATCAAACGCTGGATGCGCCTGGACGAAGACAACGCGCTGCTGCTGGTCAAGGAGAGGGTCACCAACCGCAACCGGCTTGGGCGCGTATACAACTGGGTGCAGCATCCCAGCATCGGGCCTCCGTTTCTCGATGAAAGCGTCGTCGTCGATGCCAATGCGCGGGCGGGCTTCGCTCAGGGAAATCCGATGCCCCATCCCGAGCAGCCCGTGGTCTATTGGCCCCAAGCGCTTTACGACGGCCAGCCGGTGAACCTGCGCTATCTCACCAGCGACCACAACCCGAATGTCGTCTCGTTCACCATCGACGAAGAGTTCGGCTGGACCACCGCCGCCAACGCCGCCCAAGGTCTCTTGATCGGCTATCTGTGGAAAACCGAGGAATACCCCTGGCTCGACATCTGGCGCCGAGTCACCGCCGGCGGCAAGCCGCAAGCACGGGGTCTTGAGTTCGGAACCACCGGGCTGCACCAGCCCTTCGGCGTTCTCACCGAGAAGGGACGCATCTTCGGACGCCGCCTCTTCGCTTACCTCGACAGCGGCGAGAGCGTCACGAAATACTACGCCGCGTTCTTGGTCAAGATCCCCAGTGACTACCGCGGAGTGGCCGCCATCGCCTACGACGAACACCAGATCGTGCTGATCGAACGCGACAATGAGCGCCGGCTGACCATCGAGAGCGGAGATGTTTTCGGCTGGTAGCTCGCCCGGCCACGTGGTGAGAAATGCGGGCTAAGGCGACGAGACTTGGTTGAGCAGGGACTCGAACCTGGCGCGCTGGTCGCTGTTGAGAACCTTCACAATGCGCTCGCGGCCGTCCGAGCGCAGCAACTGGATCTGCGTCAGCATGTCGGCTTCGAGCATGATGCATTCATCCAGCACGCCGCGAACTTGAGCATACTGCTCACTGTCGAGGCTGAGTTCGTCGCGCAGATGCTCTACGGCCAGACTCGCCGGGTGAGAGTCCGCATGCGGAGCGGAAGCGGTTTGCTGCTGATATACGGTCGTGCCCACCGCGCCGGCCCCCATGCCGGCCAGGAACACGACAGAAAGCACACCTGCGATTTTTCCTTTGTAAAAGGTGACCTGAGCGTTGGTCATATTCTGGACTGACTATCTCCCGCTCCCGGACACCGAGACCATCATGACGGAAAGCATGGAATCACGGTTCCGCTGAAGGTCCGAGCCCAGCCGAACCTGAAATTCAGGCGTTGCCGTACGGATCAGCATTCTTTCGGCGACGTGCGGGTTCTGCTCCCCATCGCCCTGAAAGACCGCAATATAGGAACCGAGCAGCGCGAACCACATCAAGCAGGCAAAAGCCAGCCGCCGCAGCAGGAACGGCTCCAGGAACACCGTCCAGAACGGCACGCTCTGCTCTTCCTCGATCGTCCGCAATACACGGGCATAGAATCCGGGCTCTGGCCGCGCCAGATGGGCTTCGTCTTCTCCCACACGCAGTGAGCGGAGCAGCCGCGCCGACTCTTCGTAACGCAGCAACTCTTCCGCCTCCCCCGGATGATTGGCAAGGAAAGCGTCGATACGCTCCTTCTGTTTGCCGCGGAGAACGCCCGAAAGATAATCTTCGAGGTTCCCCTTGATAAGCTCGTCCATCTCTGCTGTCTCCGGCACCCTCCGCCGCGAGCGGCGGCCGGCGCATCCTAAGCTTCTACTCTATCCAACTTTGCGGCCGCTTTGACCAGCTTTCGGCGCGCGCGGAACAATTTCACCTTGATGGTGTTGTCGTTGAGGCCGGTCATTTTCGAAAGTTCCTCGATCGTGCGGCCTTCGACTTCCTTGTGGATGAGCAACATTCGCTCTTCCTCCGACACCTTGGCGAGTAGCTTCATCAAGTACTCACGGTTCTCGGTCCGGACGTCAATCGCGGGTGTCTTCTCCACCGCGCGCTCGGAGTTTTCGATGCTGCGCTCGTCGTCGGGAGCAAGATCGCTCTCGTAGACGAGCTTGCGAACTTTCCGCTTGCGCAGATAGTCGTAGCATTCGTTGACCGTGATCTTGTAGATCCAGGTGATGAGAGAGGAGCGAAAGTCAAACCCTTTCAGCGAGAAATAAATCTTGGTGAACACCTGTTGTGCGATATCTTCGACGTCATTGCGATTGCGGACGATTCCATAGATGATCGCGAACACCTTCGACTGGTGTTTTTCGACGATCTGACGGAACGCGGCCTGGTCGCCAGACTGGCAACGGCGAACGATTTCCGCTTCAGGGCTGTCTTTGAATCCCACCTTTCGTTCCGTGGCCTTGCCCCCAATAACGGCCCCGATCGGCAGGGTTGCTGTCATCGTGCTCATACGTCTTCTTGGACGCGCACTGGGCTGGCTAGGTTTCCAACAACTACTGCAATCTTCTCACCGCCTCTCCGCCGCCTTCGGGTACATAGAGCGTCAGCCTCCAGGGCTCAGAGCGTCAGCTTCCAGGGGTCGCGATACTCGCGGCGCAGATAGGTCTGAGCCTCTTGATTGGGGGTGGTCTCGGTTTCCGGGTTCCACTGCACGCGCTGACGGCTGCGCAGCGACACATTGCCGAGCAGCGACATCACGGTGGAACGATGCCCCAACTCGATATCGCCGCGGGGGCGGCCGCGGGTCCTGATGGCGTCGATGAAATTCTCCCAATGCGAATCGGTTGTGTCGTTCACGCTGTAACCTTTTTCGCCGGACATGCGGGCCGTTTCATCGCGGCGCGATCCCTCGACTCTCTTGTATTCCGGGAGCAGTTCCCAGCCCGAGCGGTCAACAAAGAGCGAGGCCTCGGTGCCGTGAAAAACGATGCCGTAGCGCTTGGCGCCCATAGCCTGGGCATTGGCGATACGGTTCTCGTAAACACAGGCGAAACCAGGAAACTCATACGTCGCCAGAATCGTGTCGGGCGTCTCGCGGTTGTCCTTGACGGCGTACTTGCCGCCGGCGGTCATGATCGCGCGGGGGCCTTTCTCGTTCATGGCCCAAAGAACAATGTCGAGCAGGTGGATGCCCCAGTCGGTCATCATGCCGCCGGCGTAGTCCCAGAACCAGCGGAAGCGGGAGTAGTGATCGGGCGAGACTCCGAAGCGGTTCGCGTTGAACGGCCGTTGCGGCGCCGGACCCAGCCAAAGGTCCCAATTGAGGTCGCCGGGCGGAGCGCTGTCGGCGGGGTTGCCGATACCTTCGGGGAATTCGTTGCCGTAGTTCCAGGTGCGCACGAAGCTAATGTCGCCCAGGCGTCCGCTTTGCACGATCTCGACGGCTTTTTGGAAATGAACGCCCGAGCGCTGCTGCGTTCCGGCCTGGACGACGCGGCCATACTTGCGCGCCGCCTTGACCATCATCTGTCCTTCATGGACGGTTACCGAGATCGGCTTTTCTACGTAGACGTCCTTGCCGGCCTTGCAGGCCTCGATGGTCATGTAGGCGTGCCAATGATCGGGAGTGGCGATGCACAGGACGTCGATGTCCTTGTTGGCGATGACGTCGCGGAAGTCATCATAGAGTTTGGCATCGGGAGCCATCTTGGCGGCGAGATCGAGATTCGGCTTGAAAACATCGCACAGGGCAACGACTTTGACATCATCGCGCTCGAGCGCCGCACGCAAATTACCGCGTCCGCGGCGCCCCATGCCGATAAAGCCGGCCCGCAGGCGTTTCTCCGCCGCGGGGCGCGCGACCGAAACCGGCAATGACGCGAGAGAGCCGGCGGCCGTGGCGGCGGCGGAGAGAAAAGTTCTTCGTTGCATGGTGGAAGGTTTCATGCCTGCTGGGTCCCTTTGGACGGGTGATGCTCTGGTCGCGCTTGGATGCCTTGAGTATTTGTACGCTTCATGTTTGTCAGACGGTTCAGCTTCCAGCCGGGTGCGCCGATTTGAAAAACTCGGCTATCTCATCAAAATGGGAAGAATCGATAGGTACCGGATTGCCGCTCTTGCCCCAAACCCAAGATAGAGAACTGGCCGGGTCCTGCTTGCAGCAACCGGCGATCAGGGAGTGAAGCTTCATCTTGGCGCGTTTGTTTTCTGACCAGGAATCAGAGATATCGAGACAGCTGGCAAACTCGTCGACGCAATCCAACAACGCGGAATCGGCTCCTCTGATTGCCTGTAGCAGGAGGGTTTCCAGTGTGCCTCTGGTGTCGGCGCCGGGAATCATGAGAATCGCTGCGCGAGGGTCGCCGAGAGTGAACCGTATTGGCCGGTCTGGCACGTCAAGTTGTGCGGACTCTAGGTACGATTGGGCCTGGCGAAAGGATTCGTCAGGCGAGTCGTCACAGTCGTGGACGATGATGACCTTCTTGATGGCGAGACGTGCGCCAGAGCCTGTCATGATGGCCTTCAGACACTTTCCAATGCTTGAGGCGCCTTCGCCGCCGCCCTGCTCGCCGGTCGGGAAAGTCACCTCAAAGCCGTCAATCCTATGACGATCAAACAACGCACTCAGAAAATTCGCGTCGCTCCTTCCCTCGCAGACAACAACGCTCGGACCGTGATAGACGATCGGGGTGTCGGGGTCAACCGGGTCCAAGACGTGCCGATACCTATCTAATTTCAACCCGCTGCTCCAGGGCGGCTTCAATCATGTCTCCCCCGAATTTCTCGACGGTAGCCTGACCGTTCGCAGCGGTCATTCTCAGGAGGGCGAAATCATCTGGGTCGGCCGTTACGGCGCCTGACAAGGCCCGCAGACATTCGAGGCTGTGGGTGCTGGCAAAGAGCTGTACGTCGTGTTCGGCGCAGAATTTGTGAAGCTGGGTCCACAACGCCGGAAGCTTGCTGTAGTGGAAGCCGTTCTCGATTTCATCAATGAGCACAACACCGCCAGCGTTGTCTAGGATCGCGCACAGCAGGGTGATATACTTCGTCAAGCCGGACGACACGAATTCCACAGGGATCTTGCCGGGAACATCGTCTACCGATGCAAACAGCATCGGCGTGCTGTCCTGAACTTCAATAGAAAGTGCCTGTACACGCGGATACGTAGACCGGACGGCATCAGTGACTAGTTCTTCTTTACCTTCCTTGCTAAGTTCTGAAAACCTGAGGACTGTATTCGGGCCGTACTGCCCTCCGGTATTCACGAACACTTCTGGGACAATGTCCGCGATGCGACCCATTTTGAGTCCCTGCTCCGTCAACTCCACATGAAGCACCTGCTGTTCCTTGTCCCCGATCTTGAAGTTAAACGACAGCGACGAAGCGATGGAAGGGCTTGCGTGGGACCGCTCGTTCGAAAAAGGCACTACATACGTCTCTTCTTTTAAATACGAAATCGACAGATCTCGCCTCGTCCCCTGTGAGTCCGCAATCGAAATAGAAATGGGATGTGCAGAATCGAGACGATGAAATAGGTCAGCCCAAAACGCCCGAAAACTCTTGTCCGTGACTCCGGGTTTCAATCGATCTGGGAGTCCGCGCCACCCACGAATGCGCAACGCAAGCTCTGGACCTGCCCCCATGGCGAGGTACAGAGCCTCGAGCAACGCCGTCTTGCCGCTGCCGTTTTCCCCCACGATCACATTGACGCGCGGAAGCTCGTCGAGCTTCAGAGTCGAAAAGCAACGGAAGTTCTTGATCTCAAGAGATCGAATCATGAGTCACCTCACCGGGCGGCCTTCTTCCCCTATCCTACCCGCATAATCCTGGCTGCGTTGTCGTGGAAAATCTTTTTGACCGCCCCCTCGTCCGGCGCAAGCCGCCGAATAATCGACAGCGTGCCGGCGCCGCTGCATTTCTCTCCCTGGCCGTCCGAATCGCTGCAGTCGCTGCCATAGAGAAGCTTGTCCTGGTGGCGCGCGAGGAATCCCTTGGCGTGTTCTTCATCGCGGGTCATCGAGTTCTGGCCCGAGCCGGCCGAGAGGTCGCCGTGCATGTTTTCGTAGTCGGCGAGATAGCGGTCGCTGATGCCTCCCGCGGTTACCTTGGTCTTTGGATACATGACGCTCTGGTCGTGATTCTTGTCGATATTGCCCCACCAGGTTTGCGCGTGTCCGATGAAGTTGACCTTGGGAAATTTCTCGAGAATCTTGTGAAAACGATCGAGGTGAAAATTGTAGGTTTCGTGCTGGAAATGCAGCAGCACCGGCACGTCATACTCTTGCGCGATGGAGGCCACCAGCTCAATGTGTTTCGAGTCGGATTCGACCGCGAACTTCTGCTCGCCGATGCCGATCGCCCCCATTTTCAAATACTTCTCCAGCACCTCGCGGGTCTCGGGAATATCGGGCAGCTCGTTGGCGAAGAAGACGTATTCCTCCGGGTGCTGCTGGACGAACGCATACACCACGTCGTTGCCTCCGGCATCGGCCGCCAGCCCGTACTTGCGCCCGGCCGGCAGCATGATCGTCTTGCCGATGCCCATGGTCTTCTGGTGCTTGTAGAGGGCTTCGGCCGGACGCCCCGAATAGGGCGTGTGCTGGTGGATGTCGATGATCGGATAGTCAGCGGCGGATTCGGCGGGCGCCGTCTTATCGGCGGGACTGGGGGCCTGCTCACCTCCGCAGGCGTAGTGCGCAAGCGCGGCGCCAGAGGCGGCGGCGAGAAAATCTCTTCTAGATGGCATGGTCATCGCTTCATCTCCCGTGGGGAAATTATCGCATGCTTGGGCTGGCGGTTGGGAACTGGAGTGGGCCTTATCGATGCCGAAAGAACGAGCCTCTACCCGCCGCGGCTCTAACCCCTGTTTCTCTCCCATGCCGCCCGGACGCTAGAAGACTCCCTTGCTATTCGTGCTCGACTGTGCTACCACATCTGTGCTACCACATCGCTGGAGGTTGCCATGGGCTGTACGAGAAAGTTCGTCTTCTCGGCTGTGTTGCTTTCGACGTTTCTCGCTCTTTTGTCGTGCGAAGGAGGATCTGGTGGTCCGGTGAAAGGCTCGCCTGAGTGGTATTGGGAGGCGGCGCAGGGAAGGTTTGACGCCTCGGATCATCTCAAGGTGCAGGAGCACCTGAAAGATTTGGCCAAAGATGAGGGCGGCATGCGCAAGCGCGCGGCTGCCTGGAGGCTTGTGGTTGTGACCGGCTTGGCCCGCGGCTATCTGGAACTCGGCAACGTCTATGCCGACGGAGCCAAGAAGAACCCAGCGAAGGCGGCGGCGCTTCGGAACTCGATTCAGCAGTACCGCCGGGATTCGCGCCAGTATGTGATCGACCTGGCCGAGTCCATCGGTCCGTTTCTGAAACTCACCCAAGGGGATGCGTCCATCCCTCTGGATTTCAACTTTCCCTCGGGCAGCGCCAGTCCGTCGGGCATGGCCGGCAATATTCGCGGCGGCGGCGTTCCTACCGACATGCAGCAAGCCGAAGTGGCCGATCATGAGGTGAGGCGCGCCGTCCTGTTGCAGACCGCGGCATTGGCCGGGGCGGGAGAAGAGGTCAACGTGGCGCGTCCGAAGTTCGAGACCCGGCCGCTCGAGATTCCCCGGCAAGTGTTTCTCAATGGACTGGCGAGGAGCGCCTTTCTTGTTTCGGACCTCTTCGACCGATCCCGTCTCAACCAGCCCGACATCAAGAAGATCCTGATCGAGCGAGCACGCGACTGCCTGAAGGCCGGCCTCGAATCCGGGGATGAAGAGGTGAAGAAGCAGGCTGAGGAAATCGAGAACGAGATCCAGGAAAAAGAAAAGTCGGACGAAAAGATCCGTAAGCGTCGCCGGCGAGGCTAGCATCCCCTGGCGCACGCGGCCCCAAGTGAAAAAGGGGGACGGCCATCCCAATTTCTTGGCCTCGCTTTTGGGGTCCACTCCACGACTCACCCCCAGTCTGGCGGTCCGGCAAGTCCCTCCGTGGTGACCAGCGCTTGAATTTGCTCCCGGTTCCCGCTTGCGGCTATGCTGTAGACATCAGCCGGCGGCTCGGGAGCAACGCCGTTTGGGAGCAACACGACTCGGGGCTGGGCTGCCAGTATGATTGGCGTCATCAAACTGCATCACGTCTCCTTCACCATCACCGACTTGGAAGCCTCCAAGCACTTCTTCGGGCAGGTGCTCGGCTTGCCGGAAATTCCACGTCCGGCGTTTCGCTTTTCCGGCGCCTGGTATGCGCTGGGCGACCGCCAGTTGCACCTGATTCAGGTGGAGGCCGGCAAGAGTGCGGCCACTGGCCGCATCGGCCGCTCCGATCACATGGCCTTGGAGGTTGGCGACATCGAAGCTGTCAAGAAGCGTCTCGTCGACAGCGGCGTTGCATTCACCGAAGGGGGCAATCGTGACCTGAGGATAGAGCAGATCTTTTGCCGCGATCCAGACGGACACGTGGTCGAATTCGTACGCTACCTGGCTCCACCCGGAACCTGAACCGGGGCCGGGCGTCGAAGACCAAAGAGCGCATGGCGGCTTCCTATTGTTCTGGCGTGTGGTTCTGGTCCGGTGAGTGTTGCAGGGAGATTGCATGCGAAACCTAGTCGCTATTGCCGTACTGTGGATGAGCTTTCAGGCCGTGGCCGCCGCGCAGTCGGCCGAAATCGGGCTGAGTGTCGGTTGGTCGGTGCTCTCGAATAGATCGCTCGGATCGTTGTCGGATTTCGAAGCCGGTCTGCAACTGGCGAATATCGACAATGGTCTGCGAATCGGCGGCCGCATCTCTTCGAACCGGCTCTTCACCGGGCATGAGATGAGCTATAGCTACCAGCGGACGAATCTCAAAATTGGCAGCACCCCGCCGGACGGCATGACCGTCCAGAACCTTTACTACAATTTCGTGGTTCACGCCACGCCGGAGGGGACAATTGTGCGTCCCTTCGGCACGGTCGGCGCGGGTGTGTCGACGTTTTTTCCGCCGGGCGTCTCCTCGCTCTCGGGCGGGGGCGCCAACAAATTCGGATACAACTACGGCGGCGGTCTCAAGTTTAAGCTGAACGAAAAGTTTGGCCTGCGCTTCGACGTGCGTGACCACGTTACGGGAAAGCCGTTCGGCCTGCCGAACTCTTCCGGCCGGCTGCACAACACGGAATATTCCACCACGTTTGCGCTGCTGTTCTAGCCCGCTTTTCTCTCCACGTGGCCGGGCGAAGTGCGTGAGAGGCACGTCGGTACGAGGCGCGCGCCGCTCGACGAACGCAGGCGTACTTTACAGTACGTTGAGTACGGCGAGCAAGCGCAACGAAGTAATGGCGGGCCTGTCGCGTGCTTCGGTCGCCAGGCGGTCAGACAAGCGGGCCAGTCACGGTTTGCGCCGGCGGGCGGCCGGGTTGGGTTCGGGCGGTGAAGGCGCGTTTCCCCGCCAGATGTTCTTGCGCCAGACGCTTGATGCGAGAATAGAGTTCTGTGCCTGTTGGGGTTTCGAGCCCGCCGTGACAAACCAAGAACTCATCCGGCTCGCCCGGCAGATCGGGGGCCAAGCCCAGGCTCGCCTCCGAGATGGCGGGGGAACGCCCATCGCCGACGACGACGACGGTGCCGCATTCAGCGAGTGGAGCGCTCCGGCCGGGGGCATCGCCCCACTGATCGATCACACGCTGCTGCGGCCCGATGCCAGCGACGCCGATGTCGTGCAACTGTGCCAGGAGGCGCGGGACCACGGCTTTGCGACGGTCTGCGTGCATCCCTGCCGGGTTGTGCTCGCCGCCATGGAGTTGCGGGGGTCGGGCGTTCCAGTTTGCACCGTGATCGGTTTTCCTCACGGCGCCAACGTCACGCCGGTAAAATGCGCCGAAGCCGAGCAGGCGCTGAAAGCCGGCGCCAGGGAACTCGATATGGTGGCCAGGATCGGCGCCCTGAAGGCCGGAGACCTTGACGCGGTTTACACCGACATTCGCGCCGTCGCGGCCCTGGCTCACCAGGCCGGAGCGAAACTCAAAGTGATTCTCGAAATGGCCTATCTCGACGAAACGGAAAAGATGCATGGCTGCGCCACGGCGAAACTCGCCGGCGCGGACTTCGTCAAGACGTCGACCGGATTCGCGACGACCGGAGCCCAGCCGCGCGATGTTGCGCTACTGCGGCGGGTGGCCGGCGAGGGGATGGGCGTCAAAGCAGCGGGCGGGATACGATGCTGGGAGCGATTCCAGCAGATGATGGCCGCCGGAGCCACGCGCATCGGCGCCAGCGCGAGCTTGGAGATTCTGCGGCAGTGCGAGGCAGCGGGCGGAGCAAGGAGACCGCCAGGCTCCCCGGCGGGCGGGGTATGACAACGCCACCGCCGGGCATGAGCCCTTCACCCCAGCGCTCCGATCTTCTCGAAATCCTTGTCGAGGCCTCGGAGCTGGTTTCGAGGCAGTCGCTCGACTTGGATCGCCTGCTGCACGGACTCGCCGAGCTTGTCCGCAAGGTGATCGACTACCAGCTCTTCGCCGTGCTGCTGCGCAGCGGGGACTCTTCGCTGCGGATGCGCTTCGCCATCGGTTACAGCGAAGACACCGTTCGGCAACTACGCATCGAGATCGGCGAGGGGATCACCGGCGAGGCGGCGGAGACGATGCGGACCGTGGTCGTCCAAGATGTCCGGCAGGACCCGCGTTATCTCATGTCAATCGACGCGGTGCGGTCGGAGATCGCGGTTCCGCTGGTCGCCCGCGGCAAGCTCGTGGGCGTGATCGATCTGCAATCTACCGAGAGGGATGGATTTGACGAGGCCTCGCGTTCGGTGCTGGAACTGATTGCCTCGCGATTTTCACTTGCCATCGAAGCAGCGCGGCTTCATCAGGCGACGCTGCGGCAGAACCGCGTTCTGCGCACGCTCTCGAGAATCGCGCAGCAATTTACGCAGATCCTGCATCTGGACGACCTGCTGAAGAAGGTCGCGTCACTGATCAGAGAAGTGATTCCTTACGACGCGCTCACGATCTTGATGTTAGAGGAAGACGGGCAGGTGCTCAAGCACTACTTCGGGGTCCGCTTCGATCAGCGCGTACAGTGGGACAACATACCGATCGGCAAGGGGATCGTCGGCGCCGCGGCGAAGGAGAAGAAACCCATCCTGGTCCGTGACACCGAGCAGGACTCGCGCTACCTGGCGATGTTCGAGGAGATTCGGTCCGAGGCCGCCGTGCCTCTGATGGTCAAGAGCGAAGTGATCGGCGTCATCAACCTCGAAAGCGAGGACGTGGGCGCGTTTACGCCCAATGATCTGCGGATGCTCAATTCGCTGGCCCCGCAAATCGCGATCGCGGTTGAAAACGCCAGACTCTACGAAGAGGTGGCGCGTCACAAAGCCCGCATGGAGACCGACCTTGCCGCCGCCCGCGTCCTGCAGCAGCACATGCTCTCGTCGGTGCGGCCGGAATTCGAGGGGATCGAGATCGCGGCGCGAAACGACTCGGCGGAGGAGGTAACCGGCGACCTGTATGATTTCTTTCCCTTTCCCGGAGAGCATCTGGGGATCTTGATCGGGGATGTCTCGGGCAAGGGTGCGGCGGCGGCGCTCTATGCGGCGCTGGCGGGCGGCATCCTGCGCAATCTCGCCCGCCCGGATCTCTCGCCCGCCGAGCTGCTGGCGCTGGCGAACGAGGCTCTGCTGGCGCGGAAGGTCGAGACGCGGTATTTGACGGCGCTCTATGCGCAGTGGTATCCCCAAACCAGCCGGCTGGTGGTGGCCAACGCCGGACAGCCGCGGCCCATTGCCCGGCGGGACGGCAAAGTAGAGGCCCTGCCGGTGGCGGGCATCCCTCTGGGGTTGCTGCCGGGATCGACTTACGAAGTGGCGGAGTTTACGATGGCCGCCGGCGATCTGCTGGTGATCGTTTCCGACGGCATCACCGAGACGATGAGTCCCTCGAACCAGGAGTATGATGAGAATTGCTTGATTCGGGTCATGAAGGCTCACCCCGCCGCCTCGGCGGAAGAAATGATCGAGGCGATTTTCGAGGACCTCAAAGAATTTTCAGCCACTCCCGGCCAGGTCGATGACCGGACGGTGATCGCGGCCAGATTCACGGGCGCAAGCCGGGCATAATTTCACTGGTTCGTGTTTCCCATGCCGAAATCCGGATTCGACTACCAAGACGATGTGTTGTCGTGTGAGAAATTAAAGCTCACTGAGATCGCGGAGCGCTTCTCGACGCCCTGCTACGTCTATTCCGCCGCTGCCATTATCGCGAACTATCGGGCCTATGACGATGGCCTCAAGGCGATTCCGCATGAAATACATTATTCGGTTAAGGCCAATTCCTCGCTGGCGATATTGTCACTGCTGGCCCGTGACGGTGCGGGCTTTGACATTGTTTCCGGAGGCGAACTATTCCGGGTGATCGGCGCGGGCGCCGACCCCCGCAAGGTCGTCTATTCGGGTGTGGGGAAGACCGGGGAAGAGATCAGCTACGCGCTCAAGTCCGGGATCGGCTCGTTCAACTGTGAATCAGAAAGCGAGCTCCGCCTGCTGAACGAAATCGCCGGCCGCCTGGGGCTCAAACCCATCGTGGCGATTCGCGTCAACCCGGACATCAGCGCGAAGAGTCATCCCTATATCTCGACCGGACTGAAGGATCACAAGTTTGGAGTTGCGATCGAGAAAGCGGAGCAATTATACAAGAATCGTGACGCTTTTCCGCGGCTGAACTTTGAAGGGATCAGCTGCCACATTGGTTCGCAGATTTTCGACACGAGCGTATTCTTCGCGGCACTGGACAAGCTCGCCGGCTTGACGGAGCGGCTGCGCTGCGCCGGCCTTGCGATCCAGCACCTGGATCTGGGAGGAGGGCTGGGGATCGCCTATGCTCCGTCGGACAATGCTTCCTCGATCGCGGAGTTCGCCGGAGCGCTGAGCAGGGCGCTCCAAGGCATGGACCTGCGGCTGATGATCGAGCCGGGCCGTTCCATCGTCGGACCGGCCGGGGTTCTTCTGACGAAGGTGCTCTACCGGAAGCTGGCGGAAAACAAAGAATTCCTCATCGTTGACGCGGCGATGAACGACCTCATACGCCCGGCGCTCTATCAGTCCCATCACGAGATCGTGCCGCTCGAACGCAAAGAAAGACAGACAGTGCTTGCCGACGTAGTGGGGCCGGTTTGTGAAACAGGCGACTTCCTGGCGCGGGACCGCCGCATGCCCGCGGTGGAGCCGGGAGAGATTCTGGCCATTCGCACGGCGGGAGCCTATGGTTTTGTGCTCTCGTCGAACTACAACGCACGGCCGCGTCCGGCCGAGGTGCTGATTGAGGATGGGCACGCGCGGCTGATCCGCAAACGTGAAATATACGAAGATCTCGTCCGGGGTGAAGCTGCGGTCTAGGTCCAACCACAAAAGTGTGAGTAATTATTACGCACCAAGGCCGTCCGAGGGTTCGCCAGAGCCGTCATTGAGATGTAAACTCTTTCTTTCGCCGGCCGAGGGTCCGGCGGAGCAGGGTGATCCCTTCGCCTCCTGTAACTTTTCTTCACTTGATGGAATAAGAACGGCCCTGGGGAGGTTCTAATTTAGGGGTCACCTCCGCCTGGAGATGTTGGGCGGAGATTCTGAATCTCTTTACCGGTTTCAAAAAAAACTTTGGATGCAACTAAGGGAGATTATTTCAGCAAGAAATACACTTCGATACAGTATTGCCGCCTTGGCGCTCGCGGGCGCCGCCCTAACAAGCCCGGCCGCCTTCGGCCAGGCAAATGGAAAACGCTTGATGGTTTCGATCACGAACCTGACGAAGGGGCAGATCATGTCTCCCGTTGTGGTGGGAACACACCGGGCCTCGGCCACGCCGCTTTTCACTCCCGGTGCAGCCGCGAGTTCGGAGCTCATCACGTTAGCCGAGACCGGCTCCCCCGCGGGGGTCGCCGCGGCCATGGATGCCGACAGCGACTACCTTGACGTGGCCGTTAGCGGGGGATCGATCATGCCAGGACTAACGGTTTCAGTCGTTCTAGATTCCCATGGCGATTTCCGCCACGTCTCTCTTGCGAGCATGCTGGTGACCACGAACGATACCTTTGTGGCGCTTCGCGGCGTTCGCAGGCCGAGGTCGGGAAGGCGAGCTTATATGGCGATTGCCTACGACGCGGGCTCAGAGGAGAACACCGAGGATTGCGATGACATCCCCGGCCCCCCCTGCGACATGGCGGGGGCGCCTGGTGGAGGCGAGGGCTACATCTACGTCTCTCCGGGAGTTGCAGGCATCCTGGACTTGGATCCTTCGATGCACGACTGGAGAAATCCGGTCGCCAGGATTGTGCTGCGGCGCGTTCCCTAGGTCGTTTCACGCTTGCCAGGAGGCCGCGCTAGGCGGCCTCCTGGCGGCGTGTCTGCCGTGTATCAAATTCCAGGCCCTTGCTGTGGGGGCGGGCCGGAGACAGTGTTACCATCTTCCTAGTATAGCGTTTCATTAAAACATATCGATACGAGGATGTTTCCTGCTAGGCTGGATGCATGGCAGGAAAATCGAAGCGTCCCCAACTGCTTCTCACGCCCGAAGAGTCGCAACATCTGCAGCGGCTGCGTCGTTCGCGTAAGGCTCCGGCTCGGGAGGTGCAGAGAGCCGAGATTCTGTGGCGCTATCATTGCGGCGAGACGATCGCCGAGATTATGCGGGCCGTGAAGATGACGCGCAAAAGCGTTGGCAAATGGATCGAGCGAGCCCTGGCCATGGGGGTGGAAGCGGCGCTCAAGGATGCCTATCATCGTCCCCGGGAACCCCGCATCAGCGAAGAGGCCAAGGCCTGGGTGGTGCACTTGGCCTGTAGCAAACCCAAGCAACTCGGTTACGCCGCCGAGCTCTGGACCCGCGGCGCGCTCGCCCGGCACGTGCGCCAGCATGCCGTGGAAGCGGGCTATCCGGCCTTGGCCCAAGCGGCCAAGGCGACCGTCCATCGGATTCTGGCCGAGCAACCTCTTCACCCGGAGAAGGTGAAGTACTACTTGCAGCGCCGCGACCCGGATTTTGAGTCCAAGATGCGGCAGGTGCTGCTGGTCTACCGCGAGGTGGCCTTGCAGAATGAAAGCGCGGGCGAGGGCGGCCCATCGCCGGGCGTGATTACGGTTTCGGTCGACGAAAAGCCCGGCGTGCAAGCGATCGCCAACACCGCTCCGGACCTGCCGCCGACTGCGGGGCGGCATCCCTGCGTGGCTCGAGATTACGAATACAAACGTCTGGGAACTTGCTCGATTCTGGCGGCGCTGGACTTGCACGACGGTCGGGTGACAGCGCGGGTGGAGCGGCGCCACCGCAGCCGGGAATTCATCTTACTGCTCAAGGATCTGGACCAATCCTACCCGGCCCACTGCACGATCCGATTGATCTTGGATAATCATTCCTCCCACGTTTCCAAGGAGACGAAGGACTATTTGGCGACGCGTCCGAACCGCTTCAAATACGTGCATACGCCGACCCACGGGTCCTGGCTGAACATTGTCGAGACGCTGTTCGGGAAGATGGCGCGCACTTTTTTGAAGCGAATCCGGGTGGAGTCCTGGGAGGAACTTCGAGAACGAATCCTGCAGGGGATCGCGGAGATCAACGCCGCCCCCGTCGTTCACCGCTGGAGGAAGTTCGAGCCGCTGGAGAGCGCGTCTGAGATGAGTACAGTTTAATGAAACGATATACTAGTGCACCAAACATCGACATCAGCGGGAGAGTTCCCGAAGGTTTTCGAGATCCGCATGCGCGGCCGGCCTTGGTCTCCTTCCCCC
The DNA here is from genome assembly GCA_965238045.1 of Bryobacterales bacterium. Classification (GTDB taxonomy): domain Bacteria; phylum Acidobacteriota; class Terriglobia; order Bryobacterales; family UBA6623; genus CBDEGU01. The sequence goes on from CBDEGU010000012.1 coordinate 2,014,920, forward strand.
GCGGTTCTCGGCGTTTTTCTGATCGCCGCCGTCTACCTGGTCTTGCCGGCCTTTGACGTGCCCTATTGGGGCCTTTCCCTCTCGACCCCCCTTTTCGCACTCATTGCCGCGGACATCACGCTCCAACGTCCCGGCTTGCCGTGGACGGACTACAGAATCTGGGTTCTCTTCGCCGCGGCGATCTGGGCCGGGCAATTCCTGTCCATGGCCGGCAATATAGCGGCTGGCGAGATCAGGGAACTGCGCGCGGCGGATGTCATTCTCCTGATTCGCTACGCCTACTGGATGGCGGTCTTCCTGCTGACAACCGTCATCGTATCGCGGGCGCGGGTGGGCTTTCGCCTCGCCCGGTTGCTGGGGAGCGGAGTGATCGTGCTGGGCTGTCTGCGGCTGGCCGAAGGTCTGGTTTACCATTCTTGGGGCGGCGGCCAAGCCGTCTTCTTTCAGCAGAACATCTATGGACTGGGTTTTTCGACGTTCACGCCGTTTGCCTTAGCCGCCGCGCTAACGGCCAGCGGCGCCCGCCGCATCTTCTTCTGCGGCGGGCTCGCCCTGCTCATCATGGCCGTCATCGCCAATGGATCGAGAGGATCGTGGGTCGTCGTGCCCGTGGGACTGTGCCTGACCGCCGTTGGGATGGTTTCCAGCCGCAAAGACTTGCGGTCCGCTGTCTTGCCTGGGCTAGCCCTGCTCGCGGTTGCGATTGTATCGGTTGGTCTGAGTCTGCCCGCGACTGCCTGGGACCGCGCCGAAGAGCGCTGGGCCAGCTTCGGGAACCTTGAGCGAGACAAATCGCTCGCCGTCCGTCATTTGATGGTGCAAAAGGGACTCACGCTCTTTGCCGAAAACCCGCTCCTGGGCATCGGCCCGGGCAGGTTTCGGCGAAGCTACGTAACGCTCGATATCCCCGAACATCTGCGACATCAGCCCCTCGATCGGTACAACCGCCGTTCGTCTCACAACGCCTACGTGGGGACATTGGCCGAGACCGGATTGGCCGGAACCACGCCGCTTGCCCTGCTGCTGGTCTACCTGCTGGTGAGCGGTGCCGGTTCGGCTTGGGCTCACCGGCGGCGGGGCGAATGGTGGGCCATTGCGGCATACGCAGGATTTCTGTCGATGTGCGCCCATCTGTGGGTGCTCTCGGGATTGACGAACACGGCTACCTGGTTTATGTTAGGTCTCGTAGCCGGTCTGATCCAGAGCGAACAGCGCGTGCGGCTGACCGGTCGATTTGGTATGTTTCACGAGTTCCAGCCCGCCGCGCTCTGGTCCAGAGTCCTGCCGGGCGGTGACTCTCAGCGAGCGGCCCGGCAACGATTCCCCAATGCGTCGAACTCTCTTGGGGGATAAAGAACTCAACCGGGGACCGCGAAGAAGCCTTTCGCGAGCATGACTGGCGGCTGCCGACCACACCTCACGGCCTCTTCGTCTCTCGGACCAACAGAACCACCATGCGCCTAGGATTTCACTACCATGTCCCAGCCCATCGCCTTCCGAGCGGCGAGATCGTCACCTCGGGGCCTCTGGGCCGGTTTCTCGACGCGCTGGCTTCGCGGTGTGAAGAACTCGTCTGCTTTCTGCATTCGCCCAGGCAGGACGAAATCCCCTATCTGGACCATGTGCTCCAAGCCACGAACCTGCGCTGGATCTCCGCCGGCAAACATCGTTCGGTTCCCTGGCGCACGGCTTGGTCTCACAGAATCACCCGGCCGCTGGCAGAGGGGAGAGGCCAGCTCGACGGCGTTCTCCTCCGTGGCCCGTCGCCCTTGCTGCCGGCATTCGCTCGCGCGGCCCGGCCTCTTCCCACGACTCTGTTGCTCGTCGGCGACTATCTGGCTGGAGTGGACGACCTCCCGCAGCCCCGCTGGCGCAAGGAGCTGATCCGAAAATGGGCGCGCTGGAATGCCGCGCGGCAGCGCGATGTGGCGCGCACGTCGCTGACGCTCGTAAATAGCTCGGACCTCTACGAAACATTTCGCGGCTGTAGTCCGTTGCTGCGCCAAGTACGTACATCCACTCTGAACGAATCGGACTTCCGCTGGCGCGACGACAGCTGCGGCGAGCAGCCGGTTCACCTACTCTACAGCGGCAGAATGGATCGCGGCAAGGGCTTGCTGGTGATGGTTGCCGCCGTGGGTTTGCTGGTCCGGCGCGGCTTCAATGTAGTTCTCGACCTGGTGGGCCCGCCCCAGCCCGGCGACCCGGTTCTCGATGAAGTTGCCAGCTCCGCGCGAGCCTGGCGCGTCGAGCAGCGGGTCGTCTATCACGGTTTCCGGGTGCTCGGTGAAGACCTCTTCCGGCACTATCGAAAGGCCGACATCTATTTATCGGCATCCCTGGCGACGGAAGGCTTTCCGAGATCCATCTGGGAGGCCATGGCCCACAGCGTCCCGGTCGTGGCGAGCCGGGTCGGCTCGATTCCCGCCCTGCTCGAGGACGGCGTCTCGGCCCGCCTGGTGCGACCCCGTTCCGCCGAGGATTTGGCCGCGGGTCTGCAAGACATCCTTCGCGATCAACGGCTGCGCACCACGCTCATCGCCAACGGCTTCGCGCTAGCCCGCGCCAACACGCTGGAGCAAAGCACCGGCCTGATCTTCGAGACCATCAAGGACTGGATACTTCACCAGCCGCGAGCGCCAGTTCGGCCACAGGCCACTCGGCGGCTTGCTGGCCCAGACGGCGGCCTGCGTCCCTCGGTGCCGGGTTCCGATTCTTGACTTTGGATCCGTTCCCCAGATCTCATGCAAGCATTGATTGTTGGTAATTTCCTTTCCGGCGCCACCGGGACCCGTTCCGTTTGCGAGGACCTCTCCCAGTGGCTGAAGCTGCGGGGTTGGGACGTCGAAACGGCGTCCTCCCGGCTGCGGAAAGCGGCCCGACTGGCCGACATGCTCTCTGCCGCCTGGCGCGCTCGCCGGAACCATGGTGTCGCTCAAGTCGATGTGTTCAGTGGGGATGCTTTCTTCTGGGCCGAGGCCGTCTGCCGGGTTCTGCGGGTGACCAAGCGGCCCTATGTGCTGACTTTGCACGGCGGAAATCTGCCCGATTTCTCAAGAAAGCACTCCCGGCGGGTACAGCGGCTCCTGTCATCGGCCGCCGCGGTCACCGCGCCGTCCGAACACATGGCGAACCAGTTTCGAGACATGCGGCCCGATATTCATCTGCTTCCCAATCCGCTCGACATCGACCGTTACGCGTTCCGTCCCCGATCGGCGCCCAAGCCCCGGCTGATGTGGTTGCGGGCGTTTCATAGCATGTATAACCCGGTCGCCGCGGTCCGCGTCCTGCGCGCGCTGAGCGATGAGTTTCCCGACGCCACGCTGACGATGATCGGCCCCGACCGGGGCGACGGGTCGCTCGAAGCGACCAGGCGGGCCGCCACCGCGCTCGGCGTCCGTACCCGCCTCTCGATCGAGCCCGGTATTTCCCACGACCACGTACCGGCCGCGCTGGCACGGGGTGAAATTTTCCTCAACACGACACGGTGCGAGAGTTTTGGTGTTTCGGTCATGGAGGCCGCCGCGCTGGGCTTGTGCATAGTATCGACCAGTGCCGGTGCTCTATCTTCGGTTTGGGCGCATGGGCACGACGTGCTGCTGGTGCCGCCCGGCGATGCCCGGAAAATGGCGGAGGCGGTGCGGCGGGTTCTGACAGAAGCGGGTCTGGCCGAGCGGCTATCTCGCAACGCTCGCGCAAGGGCCGAGCAGCACGACTATCGGCTGATCGTGCCGCGATGGGAAACACTGCTTCGCCAGGTCGCCCAAGGCGCCCCATGAGTCCGGCATCTCAGCGCCTGTACAACACGCTGCCACCCTGGGCGCGCTCGATCGCCGCCAGCGCCTATGGCGCGACTCTGCGCCGCCAGCGGTACGGACCGGAAACGGACTTCCTGGTCGCCGAAGCCCTGGAGCGGGAACGCTGGAGTCGGCAGCGCTGGCGTCAGTGGCAAGAGCGAAGGCTGGCGCGCATACTCGAGCGGGCGGCAACGCGGGCGCCCTACTATCGAGAACTCTGGCGCCAGCGCCGGAAGCGAGGCGACCGCCGATCATTCGAGAGGCTGGAGAACTGGCCCGTCCTCGAAAAGGAAGACGTTCGCCGCGACCCGGCGGCGTTCGTCGCCGACGACCGTCGTCTTCGCGCGATGCACGCCGAGCATACAAGCGGCACCACCGGTACGCCGCTGACGCTGTATCGAACCCGCCAAACGATCCGCGCCAGGTACGCCTTGTATGAAGCACGCCACCTCCGCTGGAATGGCCTCGACCGTCATGCGACCTGGGCGATCCTGGGAGGCCGCCTGGTCACCCCCGTGTCCCAGAATCGCCCCCCCTTCTGGGTCTGGAACCGGGCGCTGCATCAGCTTTATCTATCTTCCTATCACCTTTCGCCGAAATTCCTGCCTAGCTACTTGCAGGCTCTTCGCAACTACGAAGTACGCTACCTGGTCGGCTACCCCTCAGCGCTCCATGCACTGGCGCGGGCCTCTGCCGAAGCCGGCGAGCACGTACCCATGCAGGCTGTCATCGCCAACGCCGAACCACTTTTCCCTCACCAGCGGCACATGATCGAGCGGGCCTTCGGGCCCGTCGTGAGGGAAACCTACGGAATGGTGGAACTTGTGTCCGGGGCGTCGGAGTGCGAACACGGCCATCTGCACCTCTGGCCGGAGTTTGGCATCACAGAGATCCTGAGCGCCGGCGTCCCCGTTCCCGCGGGCGAGACCGGCGATCTGATCTGCACCAGCCTGCTCGATGACAACATGCCACTGATCCGCTACCGGGTCGGTGACCGCGGCTCGCTGGCCCCGGCCGGCCGGTGCTGCCCATGCGGCAGAACTCTACCCTTGCTGGACAACATCTCGGGCCGCTGCGACGACATACTCTACACCCCGGATGGGCGCGAGATCGGCCGTCTCGACCCGGTCTTCAAGAGTTCTCTGCACCTGCGCGAGGCCCAGATCATACAGGAAGCGCTCGGCCGTTTCCGCGTGCTGCTGGTTCCCGGCCGAGGCTATACCAGCGAAGAGAACCATCTCATCAGCCAGGCTCTGCGTGAACGAATCGGACAAGCCCGGATCACCGTCGAAACGACCGGCTCGATCCCCCGCGGTAGCAACGGCAAGTTCCGCGCGGTCATTAGTCATCTGCCGCCCGAGACTCTGAGCGCTCTGCGAAACAGCAACTCACAAGCAGCGGCACAAGCATAGCCTGGCGCGGCTTACTAGCCCGCGAGTTCGCCGGGAACACAAAACGAACGATCATGTCATGGATGTGGAAAGCGGCGCTTCACCAGGCCGTCTCGGGTCTGCCCCGCGGCAAGCACCTGCACTACGGGCTGCAACGCTACGGCACCGGCGGCCTGACGATCCGCGAAGCGACGGTGCGAACCCGGCTTCGGGATGCCTCCCGCCATCTCCAATCGCTGACCAGCCACATCGGCCCTTTGGGACCGGATGCGATCTTCCTTGAAATCGGACCAGGCTGGCATCTGGGTACGGCGCTTGCGTTCTATGCGATGGGCGTCGAACGTCAAGTGCTGGTCGATGTCCGGGCACTTCTCAGACCGCGTCTCAGCCGTGAATTCGCCGCCATGCTTGCGCGGCTGGAAGACGACCGCCTTCGCCGCCTCCCCGACCTCGCCTCGGAGCACACAGCCCAAGGGGGCTTGAAACACATTCTGCGAACCCGCTGCGGAATCGACTATCGCGCGCCCCTTGATGCCCGCCAGACGAAACTCGAAGCGGATTCGGTGACCTGCATCACTTCGACCTTCACCTTCGAGCACATCCCCGCGGATGAACTTCCCGGAGTCTTACAGGAGTGCCGCCGGATTCTCTCGCCCAGCGGTGCGATAAGCCTCTTCATCGACTACCAAGATCACTACTCCTACTGGGACCACGGAATTTCCAGGTACAACTTTCTTCGCTACTCCGAGCAGCGCTGGAAACTCTTCAATCCGCGGTCCCATTTTCAGAACCGCCTGCGGCATGCCGATTACATTCGTCTCCTGGATGAAGCAGGCTTCCAAATTCTCGAACAGAACTGTCACCATGGCAGCCCGCGCGACCAGGAAATTCTAGGCGGCCTGAGACTCGACCAGCGGTTCGGCGGCTACTCGCTCGAAGATCTCGGCGTACGCAGCGGCCAGATCCTTGCACGCAAGAAACTTGATGCAACCTGAAAATCTTCATTCCAAATCGACCGGCGATGCTCCGCCGGCGATCACTGTTTCGGTGATCGTTCCATGCAGAAACGAGGCTGGCCATATCGGTTCGTTTGTTGAGAACGTGGCACGCCAGCGTCTTCCGCCCGGCCTGGAGCTGGAAATCGTGATCGCCGACGGCATGAGCGACGACGGCACGCCGAAGATCCTCCAACAACTCCAAGCGCGTCACCGCCGCCTCGTTGTGATCCATAACCCGGATCGAATCGTCTCCGCCGGTCTCAACCTCGCGATCCGCCGCTCTTCCGGTTCGGTCATCGTTCGCATGGATGTCCACACCCAGTATGCGCCCGACTACGTCATGCGTTGCGTCGAGACCCTGCGCCAAACAGGCGCCGACAACGTCGGCGGACCGTGGACCCCAGCCGGCTACAACCCAGTTTCACGCGCCTTCTCGATGGTCTTCGCCTCCTGGCTCGTCTCGGGAGGCGGCAAGGCTCACTCGCCGCTATACGAAGGCCTGGTCGATACCGTCTATCTGGGATGCTGGCCCCGCGAGGCCTTTGATCAATACGGTCTCTTCGACGAGACCATGGTGAGGAGTCAGGACAATGAGTTCAACCTGCGAATCACCCGCCGCGGCGGCCAAGTCTGGCAGAATCCCCGCATTCGCTGCTGGTACAAGCCGAGATCCTCTTTGCGGGAACTGCTCGCTCAGTACTGCCAATACGGCTACTGGAAGGTGAGGGCGATCCACAAGCACCGCCGTCCGGCAGCCTTCCGGCAGCTCGTGCCGGCGTGTTTCGTCTTGTCGCTGATTCTGTTGCTCGCCGCTTCTCTGGCGTCTTCGAACGCCGCTCAGGCGCTGGCGGCGCTGACAGGAGTCTACGTTCTGACGCTCATCTGCGGGAGTCTGCACTCGATGCGCGGACCCGGCGACCTGCCCCTGCTACCGATCGCGCCCCTAGTCATCGGCGTCATTCAGCTGGGGTTTGGATGGGGCTTCCTCCGCGGAATCCAGGAGTTCTACCTGTTGGGACGCCTGGGCCGAGACCAGCGCCGCCGGCGATTCTCCACCCTCACTCGAGTAGCCGCGCGCACTCTCGACGGCTATAACGCCCGGCTGCCGGGCAACTAATCATTACGAGGTGCTTATCTACCCAAATACGTTTGTTCCGGCGGCCAGCCCGCTCGCGCCACCGCCGCCCCAACCCACCACCCCGCCCCTCAGCGGCGCCTCTCCCGGTCGCCGCCGCCCGCCGCCCGCCGGATTGCAGAAATTCATCGGGCCTCCAGACCCCGCGGGCTCGGTTGCCATTCCCGTATGGCGCATCCTCCCGAGGACGACTTGCTACGGTTTCTCCGCCTTGGACCTGAAACGGTTCGCGGATTTCCTCTTGGCGGGATTCGGCCTGCTGGTCGTCACACCCGTCATGCTCCTAGCCGCGGCGGCCATCAAACTTGAGTCACCCGGCCCCGTACTGTTCCGGCAGCGGCGGGTCGGCCGGTATCACCGCCCGTTCGAGATGCTCAAGCTTCGCTCGATGTATTGCGCGCCGTCCGCCGCAGCGTCCGAGGCGCGCTGGACCCAGCCAGACGATCGCCGCATCACCCGCGTCGGCCGGATATTGAGGCGTTTCCACCTCGATGAACTGCCCCAGTTCTGGAACGTGTTGCAAGGTGAGATGAGCCTGATCGGTCCGCGTCCCGAACAGATTCCGATCGCTGACCGGCTGAGCCAGAACTTTCCCGTGTTCGCTCTCCGGCACTTGGTCCGGCCCGGAATCACGGGCTGGGCCCAGGTGCACACGGGCTATTGCGCGAGTGACGACGAGTCGATCACAAAGCTGAAGTATGATCTCTTCTATCTGCGCAACATGTCTCCCTGGCTGGACCTGGAAATCCTGCTGCGCACACTGATCGTCGTAATGGAAGGAAAAGGTTGCAGATAGGCCCGACCTCTGCCATGGGCTGCTATGCCAGCACAATGCCCCGGTCCGCGAGACCAGCCTTAAGCGTCTTGTAGTTGGCCGCGACCTCGGCGTCGCTCAAAACCCGCCGGTAGAACAGGACCGTGGCCACTTCGCCGTCGAAGTAGTTCCCGCCAGCGTACGTGCCGATGGCTCGATAGGTCGTGTCGATCGTCCCCTCGGCCGGCGACGCCGTCGAGGCGATCTGAGTATCACGGCCCAGGATCTGATCCTGAATGACGCCCGATCGCCAGCGGAAGGTCATCAGTTTCCAAGTCTCATCATCGGGAATCGCTCCGCTCGATCCCTGTACCAGCGCCGCCGTGCCGGAAGCGGCCAGCCAGAAACCGATCTTCGTGTCGGTGAAGAAACGGATGTAGGACCCTCCCGCGTTGTGTCCGAAAAGCGTGCGGTCGATGGTCAGAGCCGACGCGGCCGTCTTTTTGAACACGATCTGCATCGTCAGTGTGTCGCTGTTCTGTGTGATTGTCGGCGGCGTGAGAACGTGGTCATTCGCACCGTCGAAACGAAGGCGGTCGTGGCGCCACATCGGGTCACTGCTCTCGACCGTGACCGGAGGCCCGAGGGTTCCGTCCCGCGCGTGGCCGCTAGAATCCGCAACGGTCTGGTTGTCGGTCGTTGGCGTGTAGGTCAGCGCCGATGACCCGGTGTGCAACTGACCGCCCCACAGAGTCACGGTCCCGGTGAGCGTACTGTCCTCAGCGCCGCCCAGAGTGGCCGCGAATGCTGGTGAGATCGAGCACAGCGCCTGGTTGTTGCCCGTATCGGTATCGGTCACCGTGACCGACACTCGCCAGTACGCTCCCTCGTCGCTCGATGTGGCCGCACCCCCTCCCGCGGTCACTTGAACCTGTCCCGTCTTGGTGTTCAGTTGCACCGTCGTCTTCACGGTCGTCGAACCACCCGTTAGTTCTAGTCCATACTCGGGAAACCTGCTTTCATCGGCATCCTGCTTCACGTACAACGAGAAGATATACGTGTCGCTCGACGACAAGACAGGCGTGCTCTGTGCATAGGTTTCAGTCGCTACCGCGCTCTGATCCGCGACATCGTCGGCGGTGACGTCGCCGCGAGGTGAAACCGCCTGGTCGGAGGTTACCGGTCCAGTCCCCCAGACGGCGTTCCCGAATTCTTCCGAATACTGGAGAAGATTGCTCTTCTTCAGTTCGTAGTAAGCTTCCAGGCCCTCTCGAACCAGACCGGAGTTTTTCGCATGCTGCAGTAGGAGTGGCATAGGCAGAATCTATCCAATATGACGCAGAGCGGCGGCTCGCACCCGTTGAGAATTCCCGACTTGAGTCGCCAACAGACTCCAGTCACGCGAGGCGAGCAATATCTGCCGCCAGAGTACCACCAGCCCCCCAGAATGCAAACGCCGCGTCACCCTAAGACTATGAAATCATGGCTTTTATAATTTTAGGAATCTCGTGACCAGCAAGTTTCCGAGTATTCAAAATGAATAATAACGAGATAGGCACATTTCGATCGACGTTTGGCGGTACTCGATCGCTCTCGTTTCGACCGCATCGAGAACCCGTTAAAGTTCCGTACTTGCCGACCGATAGAAACTACGAGCCCGCATTGGAAAGTGAGGGGAACATCGTTTGGGCACGGACGGATCTCCGCCGCGCCCGAGTTGCCGCTTTCTCTGGAGACAGCCAATGCGCCCTCGCCTGCTTTTCTCACCACCTGGCGAAGCGAAGCGCGGGAGAGGCCGCCAGTACGAGGCGCGCGCCGCTTGACGAGCGCAGGCGTACTTGGCTGTACGTCGAGCACGGCGAGCAAGCGCAACGAAGTACTGGCGGGCCTATCGGGTGCTTCGGTTGTCAGGTGGTGAGAAATGCGGGCTAGAGTGGTTCATGTCATGGCCAGCCCGCTGGGCGTCAAGGGGGTGCTGCGGGGCCAGCTCGGTTTTCTGCATGAATCCGGATTCGATGTCACCGTCATCAGCAGTCCTGGTTCGGGCGTGGAAGCGTTCCTCGATCAGGAAGGCGCCGACTTTGTGCCGCTAGCAATGGAGCGGGAAATTTCACCCCGCCGCGACCTCGTCGCTCTCTGGCGGCTATGGAAGCAGTTCCGTCGTCTGCGTCCCGACATAAGCCACGTGGGCATGCCCAAAGGCGGCCTCCTCGGGGGCTTGGCGGCCTGGCTCGCCGGTGTTCCTCACCGCGTCTATACCCTTCACGGATTGCGCCTCGATAGCACTCGCGGCTGGCGGCGGCATCTGCTCACCTTCACCGAACGCATCGCGTGCCTGACCGCGCATCGGGTCGTCTGTGTCAGCGAAAGCTTGCGGCGCCGCGCCATCCGGCTGCGTTTGGTCTCGGCCAGGCGAACCATCGTTCTGGGCTCGGGCAGCGCCAATGGCATCGACCTGGCCCGCTTCGAGTCCACGGCGGAACGGCGCGAATCGGCCTGTGAGAAACGCGAAGAACTCGGCATTCCTCAAGACGCCCCGCTGGTGGGTTTCGTCGGACGTCTCACTCGCGACAAGGGCGTCACCGATCTAGTCGGCGCCTTCGAACGCCTCAAGAACGCCTACCCGGAACTGCACATGCTGTTCCTGGGTCCCCTCGAGACTGGGGACCCGATTCCCTCGTTCACCCGCGGCATGATCGAAACGGATCGCCGCATCATCGCGCCCGGCTCGGTCGGCGACACGGCCCCCTACTACCATTTGATCGACATCCTCGCGCTGCCGAGCCGTCGCGAAGGTTTGCCGGCCGTGGCTCTCGAAGCCGCCGCCGCCGGCAAGCCCGTGGTCGGCTCGCGAGCCACCGGCATCGTCGACGCCGTGGTCGACGGGCAAACGGGGCTCCTCGTGCCCGTGGGGGATATCCCAGCTCTGACCGAGGCCCTCAGCAAGCTGCTCGACGATCCGGCCCTGGCTCGGCGTCTTGGCGCGGCCGGGCATCAGAGCGTCAAGGCGAAATTCGACAGACGCCTTCTCTGGGATTCGATCGCCGTGCTTTATCGCGGCTTGCTCAGCCACGGGCAGCCCGCGGGCGCCCCGTCCCCCGGCACTCCCGCGAGAGTTCAGCGCGTGAGCGGGTCTTCGACCTCCGGCGGCGTCGCCTGAATGAGTTCGCCAAGTTCAGGCTCTCGCTCCACGATGCGCTGCCTCATCTTCCAGGCCACCCTGCGGTAGGAGATGTGCCCCTTCACGCCTGACCGAACCCGCGCCATATACTCGGCTTCGGCGAAATCCATCTTGAATAGCGAACGAACTCTCGCCGCGAATGGCAACAGATAATGAGACGCCTCTACGGGCAGACCCGCCAGTTTTCGCCGCGCCGCGCTGGCATCCTCGATCGCTTTCTCGTATACCGCCGAAACGCCTGCTTCCGCGGCCAATTTCGGTGTATCGTAACCTAGATCTTCCGAATAGGCTTGACGGATCTGCTGGCATCGGCGGTGCCGGTGCAAATCCCGGTAGGCTCCAATGTCGCACACGATGTCGAAGATGTAATCGTAGCCGCTCCGGAACTCGCCGCTAAGCTCATTTCGCCGGTCACGGTTACGAAGGGCAACGTCGAGCACTTCCCGCCTCCGTGCTCGCCCCCAACCACTCACCTCATCGAGCAATTGACGAAACGGCAGGTGGGTGACCGCGTAGAGTAAACTCGCCGCTATCTCATCGAGCGGGTCGGCTGGCCTCACCAGATCCACATCCGGAAGGTCCCCGGCCGGAGTGAGGTGCAAATTTGCTTCCGCCCACCGAGCGACGTTTCGCCGCGACTCTCGCCAGCGCACATCCGGTTCCCCATGACGGGCCAGTGTAGGCGCCAGGGCCTCGCCTCCCTCTGCCTCGGTCTCTAGCGCCTCGTACCAGCGACAGGCCGGAGCCGCCGCGCAAGCTTCGTGCATTTCCGCGGCCAGCTCACGCACCTCGCCATATCCCGACGCCCCCAAACGCCTCATCTGCTTCTCGAGCGTTCGGATGCTGGTCACCTGCCCCACATTCGTCGAGATCCCCAAACACAGCAAATACCGCGCCACATCGTATGCGCGCGCCGCGATCGTACGACGGTAGGCTCTCTCCTTCATCTCGGCCGGACGAGGCAGTTTTTCGGAAAGATGACCGATCAACGTCTCGTGGACTTGCTGGTACGCTCCAAGCAGTGAGTCCGCGGCCTCACGATAGATCCGTTCCTCATCCTTCCCGTTTACTTCCGCGGGCGTGACAACACAGCCTTCGGAAAAATCTTGATAGCGGCTCGATTTCGCCTGGCCGTCCCAAAGCTGTTCATCCTCAATCTCGATGGCCGCGAGTTCCGAGATGCCCTCGAAACAGAGCATGCAGTGGCCCAAATCCGCAATCGACGCATGGCCGTACTGGAAGTAGAAACTTTCAAGAAACTTTTGCGAATCATGCCCGCGCACCCAGTCCAAACTCTCGGCGATGGAATCGGGAGACCGGCTATAGCGCGCCAAGGCGTAGGCGCTCTTCTCGGGCGGCATCGGCGCCACGGCGACCACGCGGCGCCGGCGGGAATCTGTCTCAGCTTGGGCTGCCATCGGAAGATTATAGCGAGCCAGCCGCGGGCCAAGCTTTTCGGCCAGCCCCGCGCCAAACTCAGGCTGGGCTGCGCGGACCCTGGCATCTCGTCACACCAGCAGCATGCAATCACCGTAGGAATAGAATCGATATCCGTTACGGACCGCATGAGCGTAGGCATCGAGCACCAGTTCCCGCCCGCCGAATGCGCAGATGAGCATCAACAGCGTCGAACAAGGCAAGTGAAAATTTGTCAGGATGACATCGACAGCGCGGAAACGGCAACCCGGATAGATAAATAGATCCGTCTCGCCCGAGCAGGCTTCCCATCGTCCACCCGTCTCGCGAGCGACCTGCTCCACCGTACGCACCGCGGTCGTTCCCACGGCCACGATTCTTTTCGCATGGGCTAGTTCATCCGCCGCCGATGCCGACAGATCAAAAGATTCGCCATGCATGGCGTGATCCTCCACCCGCTCGACCCGCACGGGCTGAAACGTTCCCAGACCCACATGCAGGGTGATCTCGACCGGAGTCACGCCCTTGTCCCTCAACTCGCCGAGAATCTCGGGCGTAAAATGCAATCCCGCCGTCGGAGCCGCGGCCGCGCCCGGCTCGCGCGCGAACACGGTCTGGTATCTCTCCCGGTCCTCGTTGTTGTCCGGTCTTTTGATGTAGGGAGGGAGGGGTATGTGGCCGGTCTGTTCGAGCCTTGTGTAAAAGTCTTCCGCATCGGGGAACTCGACTACGCGCAGCCCGCGAGCGCCGTGTTTGACGATTTTCGCCGTCAGGCCTCCAGGAAACTGGATCACCTCGCCCACACGCAGCTTGCGTCCCGGACGCACCAGAGCTTCCCAGCGCATGGGCTGCTCGGCGATCTTTTTGAGCAGCAGCACCTCGACCAGTCCGGTGATCCAGCGCTTCGAAGTCGTCGCATGCACTCCGGCTCGCCGGCCGAACAACCGGCTTGGCAGCACCTTCGTGTTGTTGAGAACAAGCCGGTCTCCCTCTCGCAGATACTCGGGCAGATCTCGGAAAGCGCGATCGTGCCAGCAGTGGTTTTTTCGATCCACGACCAGCATGCGGCTCGCCGCGCGGTCATCCAGCGGTGTCTGCGCGATACATTCTTGTGGCAGATGATAGTCGAAATCAGTAACCAGCACAGCTCTTAGTCTAGAATCTCAGCTATCCGCGCTAGATATTCGCCCCGGGAACTGCCAGCACCTTAACGCTGGAACGGCCGGCTGCGAAGTATGGACCTCGTAGTGGGCCCGAGGCGTTCTGGGCGGCCTTGATCCCAGAGGCCGCCCGGTCGAGGAAGCGACCGGGTCGTGCGCCGTTTTAGATCGCCGGTTGAGCTGGTTTCTTCACCAAGAACACGAGTACTCCGCCAATCGCCGCGACGACCGCCAGCGTCACATACACCTGGTTGTAGCCCCCGGCGAGATCTCCGGCCTGGCGCGCTGTGTCCATCACTCCAGCGGAATACCAGGGCACGAACATGCCCGAAATCCCATAGGCGGTAAACATGATCCCGTAGTTCGCGCCGATATTCTTGGCGCCGAAGTAATCCGCGGTGAACGAGGGAAGTAGTGCCAAGTAACCTCCAAACGAGAAGCCCACCAGACAGAGACCCATCAGCACCGGCCAGAATCCGCTCTCGCTTGGCGTGCGCAGCAGAAACAAGCAGGCAAACAGGCACACCACGTACATTGCCACCGTGGAGAGATTGCGTCCAATCTTATCCGAGAGACTCCCCCAGAACAGCCTTCCGATTCCGTTGAAAAACGACATGACACCCAGCGCGGCCCCTCCGGTGAGCGCGGCGCCCTCGGCGGCAATTTCGCGAATCAGCGGCGCGGCTTGCCCAATCGCCACGAACCCGGGCGACGTTCCCAGAGCATAGATGGTCCAAAGCACGTAAAACTGCCATGTCGACAGCATCTCGCGAGGACTGAAGTCCTGCTTGGCCGCCGCGCTCTCGCCCTCCGGCGGCGCCCATCCCTCCGGCTTCCAGCCGGCCGGCGGCACCCGGTACACCTGCGCCGCCCCAATTACGCATACGTAGAAAACGGTCGCCATGATCATGAACGTTCGTGGAATCGTTTCGGCGAACTGAGAAGGATCGCTGCCGATCAGCATCTCGAGCAACGGCGCGAAAATGAGCGAACCGGCGCCAAAACCCATCACCGCCAAACCAACGATCATTCCGCGTTTATCGGGAAACCATTTCACGCAGGTGGCGATGGGGGTCACATAAGCAAATCCCACTCCCATTCCGCCCAGTACGCCGTAGCTGATGATCAGTCCCAGCGGCGTGTCCCCGATCAACGCCGCCAGCAGGCAGCCGGTACCGAGCAGGACGCCGCCAACGCTTCCAACCAGTCTGGGACCTTTCTTGTCCTGCCAAAAACCGGCAACCACCATAGCCACGGTAAAGAACAGAAGAGAGTAGGTAAACGGCTGAATGCTCTCCGTCTTCGACCAGCCGTTGAGCGTCTCGAGCGGTCCCCGGAACACGCTCCATGAATAGAGCACGCCCAAACAAAGCTGCATGACCAGCGCCGCGCCCACAAACCGCCAGCGATTCCCCACGTTCTCTTCCATGACATCTCCCTTCTCGAACAAGCCAATCACTCGACCCGCGCGCGCCAATGAGCCCGCCCTCACGAGCCTACAAATGCTACCACACCCCTGACTCGCCGCAACACTGACGCGCCGCAACACTGAGTCGCCGCAACCAATACGGATTCCGTGGCAAGGCAGGCTCACCCTCCCGTGACGGCACGCCCCGCCTTCGAGTTCCAAGCCCCAGCAGGCGGACGGCTGGCGCCCTCTCGGGCGCCGTCAATCCGCCAGCGGCAATCCTACCGTCGCTCCCTGCTCGACCGACCGGAAGACCGCCTCGGTGAACTCCATGTATTGAACGCCCTCCTCGAACGTGGTCGCCGCCGGCGAGCCCGTGCGAATGGCGTCGATGAAATCCTGCTCCACCGTCCAGTGCTTTTCCTCCTCTTCGAGGATCGGGATCAGCGTCAGTTTCTCGTCCCCGGCGCGCGCCCCCAGGATGGTGTCGTCGCTCAGTTTGTAGATCAGCGTGCCTTCGCTGCCGTAGGCTTCGATCACGGGGCCGGACCCGTAGCGGGCGACACCCGAGAACAAGAAGGCCGCCGCCGCGCCATTTTCCATCTGACCGGTAACATACACCGTGTCGGGACGCTCGACCGGCATCATACCCTGACCCTCGGCCGGGCGTTCTTGTATGAACGTTTCCGCCTGGGCCGACACCGTCCGCATCCCGCCGAACCAGCGGTGTACTGTTTCGACCACGATGCCCATCACCAGAGCGTTGAGACCCGAATATCGGCTTACCTGCCGCCAATGTAGCGGCGTGCCTGGATCGGATGCTTCGTCTCCGAACACACGCACGTAAACGTTGAACACGCGCCCCAAATAACCCTCTCCAATGAGTCTCCTCATCACGTTCTGTCCCTTCATCCCAAACGGAGAAGGACAGATCTGGGCGGTCAACCCGGTCTCTTTCGCCTTGGCCAGCATCGCTTTCGCTTCCCTCAGATTCATCGCCATGCGGGCCTGCACGAAGGTATGTTTGCCGTTCTCGAGCGATTCCAAGACATAGGGACAATGCTTGTAGGGCCACGTGCCGATCATCACCGCCTGAATATCCTCGCGCGCCATCAGCGCCCGCGGATCGGTCATCGTCTCTGCGTGCAGGCCAAGTTCCTGGGCGATCCGCCTGCCGCTCTCTTCCGAGCGATTACAGATCGCCACCACTTCGGCGTCCGGGATCTTCGCTAACCCCGGAAAGTGACGGCGTCTAAAGATGTTCCCCGCCCCAATCACGCCAATACGAACTTTCTCGGCCATACTCCCGCTCCTTCGCCGCATTCCCGCCGGTCAAGCCTCCTGGACCGGACGGAAAGTTTCTATCTGTCCATGCCGCGCAGCCCGATCCTAGCATGCCGGCCGACCCGTCCGGGAGCCGCGACTTCGTTTCGCGCACGAGCAACGGCCAGTCACCGTGAAGGCGCGAAGTTCGGCCGTTCGCAGTCCCGAGCCGCTCAGCGGCTTCCCTGGCCGTCCGCCCAGAAAATCTCCGGCGCCAGAAACCGTTTCCGGTCCGCTGGCGTCCCTAAAGTTAGGGTCTAGACCCCAATTTAGACCGATGATACAATAGAAACCGGAACGATCAAACGCACAAGATGCGTCCGCCCCGCGGGCCAAACCACTGCGGGGGATAGAACAGCTAGGGAGAGTAAGAAGATGTCCAATCCTTTTGATCCAGACGAACCCGCCATGAGTCGTGCCGGGGGGCCGTTAACGCTCGTTCTATTGATTGTTGTGGCCTGTTTGGTCGGCGCGACCGTGTATTTGTACATGGAGGTACGGAGCGCGCGCAGCGCCATGGATCCGTATGTCGAAATGATCCAGCTTCACGAGGAGAAGCTCGCTCAACTCGAGGGTTCGGTCAACAAGACGAGCCGCGATGTCACCACCAGCGTCGCAAAGGTAAAGGGCCTTGTCGACGACGCGGAGAGACAGATTCGGGCCAGCGCGGGGGCCGTCGAAAAGAAAGTGCTCGGCAGAACCCAGCGGCTCTCAGAAGAACTAGAAGCGGCGAAGGCGCGGCAACAGGAGGCCAACGCGGCCATCACCGAAGTCGGCGGCAAGGTCCAGCAGCTCCGCCAGACCACCGGCACGCAACTCGGATCGCTGTCGGGCAAGGTGACCACGGTCGAATCGGAACTTGCGGCAACACGCCAAGAGCTTCAAGACGCGATCAAGGATCTCAAGACGGTTCGCGGCGACCTCGGCGTCCAGAGCGGCCTGATCGCAACCACCTCAGGCGAGCTCAAGGCTCTGCGCGAACTCGGCGAGCGGAACTATTACGAGTTTGATATACGGAAGTCGAAAAAAGCTTCTCGCGTGGGTCCTATAAGCGTTAGGCTGCGCAAAGCCGACCGTAAGCGCAACAAGTTCAACTTAGAACTATGGGCCGATGACAAGAAGATCGAGAAGAAGAATAAGACGCTCCTCGAACCCATTCAATTCTATGTGCTCGGCTCGCGCGTTCCCTACGAGTTGGTCATCAACAAGGTTGAGAAGGACCGCATCGTCGGCTATCTCTCCACCCCGAAGACGAAGCAGCCCAGACGCGCCGTGGCCGCCAGTTCCGGCTCCTGATTGGCGCGCCAGGCGTTGCGGACACACTGGCCAAACCCGCCGGGCAGAATCTTGCCAGCCCAGCCAGCGTGGCTCACTCCAGCGGAAGAATCGAAACTCTCATCTTCCGCTTCGATTTCGGAAGGCCCTCGATCGTGCCCTTAACGCGGTCACCCAGCGTAAAGGCGTCCGAAACGCTGACTTCGTAGTAGCCCCTTAGCACCGAATAGACCCGCTCGCTCAGCGGTTTCGGGTCAAGCTTTAGCCGCTTGGCCGCGAAATACGCGCCTCCAGAGTGCGCGGCCAAGCGGCGAAACATCCCCCTCTCGGCCCCCATGACGTAGACCGGAAAGATGGACACGCCTCGCTGGCGGGCCAGACGCAAGATCTCACCCTCGGAGATCCGGCTACGGCCTTCGACGCCGGACGAAAGCAGCACGATCACCCGCCGCCCCGCCATGCCCTGAAAACCGCCGTCGATCGCCGCGTATAGTGCATCCAAGGCATGCGGATTGTTCCCGTAACTCACCTGCTCAAGCGCCCGATGCAGCAGCTCGCGGCTGGCGGTGAAATCTTGAATCAGATCCGCGGAATCATGGAAGGAAACAATCGCCATCTGCTCCTTGTCGCCGAGGCTGTTGATGAAGGCCGCCCCAAGCGGACGCACCATCTGGCCCAGTAAACTCGTATCCACCAGCATCATCACGTCCACGAGCGATGTCCGGGCCACCGCGCCGGTGACTCTGAGCCGGACCTTATCGTCGACGATATTGAAATTCGCAGCCCGCAGACCCTCTATCGGCTCGCCCGTCTTTCCGTCATAAACCGTGACCATCAGCTCCCGGTCCTGCGCTTCCGCGACGACCACCCCAAGCCCCGTCCAAACAATCGCGGCCAGACAGACTTCCCCCAGCATCGTTCGCGCGCGGCCCGTTCGTCCCCCTCTTGCTGGACTCACCCGCCGCCCCCTCTGCTCCTGAGCACGATCGTTTTGCCGGTTTCTCTTTCCGTGATGACGATCTGGCCCCCCCGCGCGACGACATCCTCCACACCTCGGTAGCCAGCGGCAATCTCTGTGACGAACGCCAGGTAACGAACCCTCACCCGTTCCGCCGCGCCAATCCAGCGGTAGAGCGGAACTCCGTACAGCGAGCCTTCCTCCACCGAATTTTTCATCGGCCCGGTGAACGGCGTCGTTCCAAATTCCATGCCGCGCGCAATGACCTTGCCCTGCCACGGCAGACCTTGATTGCCTTTATTCTCCTGCCAGTCGCCGATCCAAGGGAAATCCCTCGTCTTCCAGATATAGCCCACCAAGAGACGGAAATCCTTGTGGTACATCGTCATGTAACTCATCTCGCGGCCGGGGTCCATCAGTAGCGCGTAATAGGTGCCAGAACGCTCTCGTGTCTGCATTTCGCGCAGACTGACCTCTCTGCCGTCGTGCGAGGTTCCCCACGGCCACTTCACCATCCCTGGACGCAGCGTTCCTTCGCGTCCGCCCCGCACCTCTCCCTTGGTCGCCGAGACATCCAGAACCGTCTTGCCGGGCTCCACAAACGGCGGACCGAACGTCACATGCTGCACCCAATGCGCCGGACGATCAAACGGCAGCAAATTCTCGACCCACTCCTCGATGTAGAGCACGTTCTCATCCGCCGGAAGCGTTAGCACTCGGCCCACGTTGTACTGTGTCTTGGGCAAGTGCGCCGCATATATCAAACGCGCCTCCTTGCTCCCAGCACTCGCCGATTGCTTCTTCCACTCCACCATCACGGCCTCGCCATGATTGCCCAGCCCGCTCTTCGCTTCGCTTTCCGAGGGCGGACCGAAGGTAGGGAAATTCAGCAAATGGCCCATATATCCTGATTGCAGATACCGGGCCGTTCCGCCGCCGTAGATCTTGTCATGCCGTACCGGGTCGTATTCCCAAGGTTCTATGGTTGGGAAATGCGGCACCCGCAGCGGATTAATGTTCTTTTTCGGATCGTTCGATTTCAGCCGCAACTCGGCAATGTGCCCCGCGCCTCGCAACGCGGTCACTCGAACATGCTCGTTCTCAAGCACATACGCGTCCCTGCCATGAAATTCTTCTTCGTGAAAAACGGCTTCGCCCGCCACCCCGGCGACAACCGAAACCAGCAATAAAAGCAGCAGGGCAAACATCAGTCTGTAGCCTCCGAACCCGCTAGGAATCATATCAGATCCTCCCGCCCGCCGATCACGCCCCGATGCTACACTTTAAGCCTTGTATCATGTGGTTAAAATTTGGTTATGGTACACGGCGGGCGACTGTGATTCCGTCCATCTCTCGGCCTGGCCCGCGCCGAGCAACCCGCCGGGCCCGACTCCTGCCACGGGCTGCTGCATTTAGAATTTGTGGTCGATGGACATCAGGTGCATCTTACTCTCCAGCCTGCCGACCCCCGGTCTCGCGGGGGGGATTCGCGGGGGCGCTGAGGCGGAAGAAATAGCATGTCGTTTCAGATCGGAGACACAGTTGGAGGTTATGAGTTCCTCGAACTCCTGAATACCTCCGGGCGCGGCGTGACGTACAAAGTACGTAATACGCTTACCCAGCGGCTCGAAGCCCTCAAACTCCTGCCTGAGGAGATGCGCGATAACCGCGAGCGAGTCGACCGATTCCTAAGAGAAGTAAAAATTCACGGCCTTTTGTCCCACCCCAACATCGCAACTTTCTATCACGCGATGGAACTCGGCGGGCAGCTGATCATGACCACCGAATTGGTGGAAGGTGAGTCGCTCGAGGAGGTGATCCGCCGCGGCCCCGTGCCCATAGAGACGGTCGTGGACTATGGAGTGCAGGCCCTTTCTGGACTCGCCCATGCTCATGCGAACGACGTGGTGCATCGAAATATCGCCGCCTGGAACCTGATGATCACCACCGACGGCATCGTTAAGATGACCGAGTTCGAACTTGCCAAAGGCGCCACCGACCCGAAACTGACCATGACCGGGGTCGTGGTCGGCTGTATGGACTACATCTCGCCCGAGCAGGTCAAGGGTACTGCCACTCTCGACCCGCGCTCCGACCTTTACTCGCTTGGGGCAGTGCTCTACGAGGCAGCGACCGGCCAGAAGATGTTTCACTTCAAGAGCCAGTTCGAAATCATGCGGGCCCAAGTCGAGACGATTCCGCCCCCGCCCAGCGATGTCCTGCCCGGCATCCCAACAGCGTTCGATCATGTCATTCGCACAGCGCTCGCCAAGGATCCGGCCGACAGATATCAGGTCGCCGGTGAGTTCTCCAGTGCGCTGCAACAGATCCCTCTGCCAGGTGGCCAGACGGAGCATTCCGGCGTACCCTTCGGATCCGCCCTTCTCGCCGCGGATGAGGAGATATTCGATACCGGCCAGGTCGCCGGCGGCCAAGACTCGGCCGGCCCGGCCGGGAGCGAACAGGCCCAGAAGACTAGCGACGAGGACTACGCCGCCGAACCTGTCATGAAAATAATCGCCGACAGCGAGGTTCGCGAACTCCGCACGCCTCCTTCTAGCGTCAAGCAGCTGCTCCTGGTCCTAGGCATGCTGGTTCTTTTTGCCACCGCCGTCTTCTTTGTTCTGCGCACGTTTCTCTGATCTCCATCCGGGCATCACCCCCCCCCAAGCCGCCCAGCGGCCACCCCAAGCCGTAAGAAAACCCGCGGCAATCCCGCGCGGCGGCAAAGCATTCCTTGACCCGCAATAGCTCACCGGAAGCACATGGGGAACCTGAGTGGCGGGGACAAGCAATAAAGTTACACTGAAACATTACTTTGCATGCCGACTCTCTCGCACAACCCAGAGTCATCCGCGGAGCGATCGACGGTTGAGCCCTTGCTCATCTCGATCGTTCGCGACCTTCTCAATGAGCTGGGCTCGCAAGAGGCGGCACGCAAAGTGACCCCAAAATCTTCGTTGGATCGCGATCTGGGGCTCGGCAGCCTGGAGCGTGTCGAACTGCTCGTGCGTGTTGAAAAACGTCTCGGTGTTCGCCTGCCCGACGATATCGCGCAGCGCGCCGATTCGCTCACTGACTGGCTCCAGGCTCTGAGCCGCGCCGGTTCCAGCAAGCCGAGTTCCTCTCGCTGGCCCATTCGCCAGCCCGCCGCCCCGGCGCCCGAAGCGCCTGCCGGGGCGAAGAGTTTTTCCGGCATCCTTCGCCGACACGCCGAGGCGATTCCCGACCGGGTCCAGATTCATCTGCTGGAAGGGGACCGCGGCCAAGATATTTCCTACAGCCAGCTCCTCGAGCGCTCCTCCGAAGTGGCCGCTGGTCTGCTGGCCGCTGGCTTGGCTCCCAACGACACCGTGGCGATCATGCTGCCCACCGGGGAAGACTTTTTCTATTCCTTTCTCGGCGTTATGCTTGCCGGTGGCATCGCCGTTCCCATCTATCCTCCGGCACGCCCAGACCAGATCGAAGAATACGTTCGCCGCCAGACCCAGATCCTGAGCAATGCCGAAGTACGATTCCTTATTTCCTTCGATCGCGTCCACACGGTCTCGAAAATGATGCGGCTCGGCCTGCCCTCTCTGGTGGATGTCACCACGGTCGCGGCCCTGCGCTCACGGGGCCGGGGAGAACGCCTGTCGAGCGTTGCCGGCTCCGAAACATTTTTCATTCAGTACACCTCTGGCAGCACCGGAGACCCGAAGGGCGTCATGCTCTCGCACGCCAATGTCTTGGCCAATGTGCGAGGCATCGGAGGGGCGGTCCAAGCCAATCGCGACGATATTGTCGTGAGCTGGCTTCCTCTTTACCATGATATGGGCTTGATCGGCTCGTGGCTCTTTAGCCTCTTCTACGGCTTCCCCATCACCATCATGTCTCCGCTGGCGTTTCTCTCGCGCCCGGAACGCTGGCTTTGGGCCATGAGCGATTCGGGCGGAACCCTCTCCCCGGCGCCGAACTTTTCCTACGAACTCTGTGCCCGCAAGATTAGCGACGAGTCGATGGAAGGTGTGGATCTGAGCCCCTGGCGCATCGCCATTAACGCGGGCGAGCCCGTGCTGCCCGATACGCTCGAACGCTTTGCTGCGCGCTTCGAGCCCCGCGGCTTCCGCGCCGAGAGCTACGTCCCGTGCTACGGACTCGCGGAATGCTCGGTCGCGCTCACCTTTCCGCCGATCAACCGCCGGCCGGTGATCGACACCATTCGCCGCGATATCTTCGAAACACAGGGCCGAGCCGAGAAGGCAACGGCCGAGCAGGGCAACGTCCTGCGCTTCGTCGCCAACGGCGCCGCCTTGCCGGATCATGAAATTCGCATCGTCGATGATCATGACCATGCGGTAGCCGAGCGGGCCGAAGGCCGAGTCCTCTTCCGGGGACCCTCCAAGACCGCGGGTTACTACAAGAATCCCGAGGCGACCGCCGCCGTGGCAGTCTCCGGCGGCTGGATGGACACCGGAGATCTCGGCTACCTGGCCGGCGGCGAACTTCATATCACCGGGCGCAAGAAGGACTGCATCATCAAGGCCGGCCACAACATCATGCCGCAAGAAGTCGAGGCCGCCGCCGCCGAAGTGTCCGGCGTGCGCAAGGGGTGCGTCGCCGCGTTCGGAGTGACCGACCCCAAAAGCGGGACCGAGTCTCTCGTCGTGGTGGCCGAAACCCGGTCCAGCGATCCGGCCGCCAAGGCCGCTATCCGCTCGCGGATCATCAGACAGGTCAGCGACAGGGTCGGACTGCCTCCCGACCATGTCGCGCTGGTCCCGCCACAGACGATTCCGAAAACTTCGAGCGGAAAGATACGCCGCGGAGAGGCGCGTTCGCGGTTTGAAAACAGCCGCCTGGAGCGGAAGAAGCGGGCGCCCTGGGTACAGATCGCGCGCCTCTGGCGCGATCACCTCGGAACCTGGGCGCGGCTCTCGCTCGGCGCCGCGGCCATCGCCTGCCAGGCTGCCTTCCGCTGGTTTGTGGTGATGAAAGTCGGCGTCACGGCCGGACTCATGGTTCGATTGGCCCCGACGCCAGCCTTGATGGTTCCGATCATTCGCGCCGCTGCTTGCCTGCTGCGTGTGCTGCGTTCCGGCAATCTCGAAGTCACCGGCATCGAGAACATCAACCGCGAAGAGCCCGCGCTGTGGTTCGTGAATCGGCCCGACGATCGAGGCCTGCTGGCGTTGATCGAGGCGATGCCAGGCACGACGCTGATTGCCGAGGAGCGAGTTCTGCGTTCCCTGCCCTGGCCGCTGAGTTTCATGCTGGAACCGCTAGTGAGCTGGTATTCGTGCGCGGACAGGAATGGCGCGATCGGCGCACTGGAAAGCCGTGTTCGGCGGGCGATCCAGGAGGGCTGCTCGGTGCTCGTGGTCGCGGACAGCCCCCTGGAGACCGATCCTGTTCGCAGCCGTTTTCGGCTCGAACCCATTCAGGTGGCTGGCGAGCTGAAGTGCCCACTCTATCCCGTCTGCGTCCGGGCCGGCGATGTCCCGGCGAACGGGGTCTCTGGAGGAGCGGCCCAGCACTGTACCGTGATTCGAGCCGGACACGGCCTGCGGGCCTCCGGCAACGGTGACCCGGAACATGCGGTGCTCCTTCGTCATAGGATACGAGAAGCACTCCGCGGACTCGGCGACACGAAACCTCCCCGGACCGAGTCCGTTACGGCGGAGACTCTAGCGCCGCCTCGGCCAGAGAGGGCTCACGCAAAAGAAAACTCGCCGCTGCAAGAGGAAAAAGACCCGCGGTGATGATCGATCTTGACACTCTCCTGCGAATGCTGGGCTGCTTTCTGATGGGCTCGATTCCGTTCGCGGTCCTGGCGCTACTCGGCACCGGTATCGACATTCGAAATGTCGGCTCCGGCAACCCGGGATTCAACAACGTACTGCGTGTCAGCAAACCCCGCGCCGTTCTCACCTTGATCGGTGATCTTGGCAAGGGCTTCCTCGCCGTGTGGCTTCTTCTTCCGCCCGGGAGCCCGATATATTATGGGTGGCTGCTGGGCTTCTCGGCCGTATTCGGCCACTGCTACTCACCTTTTCTGAAGTTCCAGGGTGGCAAGGGCATCGCGACCTCGGCCGGTGTGATGCTGGTCCTGCACCCTCAATGGGCCGCGCTGGCGGTGATGTTTTTCGCCGTGCTACGTCTGCTGGGAAGCCGCCGCCAGTGGCCCGAAGCCGGCATGATTGCCTCGGTGACGACCTGGCTTTTCTTCGCCGTCCTGATGTACTTTTATCTGGATGGCGGCGAGAGCCGGAACGCGATGCTGATGACCGTCTTTCTCGCCTGGCGTCACAAGCAAAATTTTCGGAACTTGTTCGCCCGATAGCCCGCCCCGATAGCCTGCCCCGATAGCCTGCCCAGATAGCCTGCCCAGATAGCCTGCTCGGAGCCGGCGGCAAGCCACGGCTACCTTCCCGCCGCGAAACCTTTCCCGGCCCAAACCTCATCGCGCTTTGCTGTCACCGGCGCCGGCCGTGCCCCGTGCTCTACTAGATAGAGCAAGCCTTTCCCTGCGACGAATGTCTGACACGATCCGCGCGGCCTTTTACGATTTCGACGGCACCCTGGTTTCGAGCAATGTCGTCACCCGCTACGCCTACTTCGCCAGGAACCATCCCTCGCGGCCCGTGGCGGCCTGGCGCTTCGGCAAACTCTTGCTCACCGTTCCCCTCTGGCTCGCTCTCGACCTCTACTCGCGCCGGCTCTTCAACAGACTCTTCTACCGCGAGTACGGAGGCCTTGCCAAGCAATGGCTGTTCCAGGAATCCGAACAGCTATTTCGCGCCGAAGTCGAGCCGAAGATTTATCCCGGCGCGCAGGCACTCGTGGACGCCGACCGAAAGGCTGGCTTCCGGCTGGTGCTCGTCAGCGGCGGACTCGATTTCGCGCTGCAACCCGCGGTGCGGCGATTCGGTTTCGACGACCTGATTTCAAATCGCCTGCTTTACGCGAATGGAATCGCGACGGGGCAGGTCGCGCCTCCCCTGCTGGCGGAAGAACAGAAGGTTCAGGCCATCCACGACTATTGCCGCAAGTATAATGTGGACAAGGAGCACTCCAAGGCCTATTCCGACAGTTTCTCGGATCTTCCCATGCTGGAAGCCGTCGGCCTGCCAGCCGCGGTGAATCCGGACAGCCGCCTGAAGAGGGCGGCAAACGAAAGAGGCTGGGCCATTCTTGACCTGAAGGACCCAAAGTCAGCGTCGCCTCCCCGCGCTTGAACGGGCTCGCCGCTCGGACCGATTCGCACACGACAGACATGGCTACTCCGGTCGCACAAATCCCCGTCAGATCCGGCTATGAGTTCGGCGACCCGGCGCCCAATGCCGTCGGACGCCAGGCGCTGGTCTCCACCGAGGGCTGCGTCGTCCATCTAGACGCCGGCTCCGCGCCGCGGCTGCTCTGGTACGGCGAGGATCTGCTCGACATCAAGATGCCCACCGGCACCCGCGTCGTCTACCCTAAACCAACGATCAAGCCGTTACCCGATCGCGACGAAGGCATTCGCTACGCTCTGGCCCACCCCGAAGAGATGGAACCGCTCGAAGCGTTGCTCAGAGCCGGCATGAAAGTAACGATCGCGATCGACGACGTGTCTCTGCCGCTTCCCAAGATGCCGAGTCCGGATCTGCGCGAGTCGGTGCTTACGATCGTGCTTAATATGCTGGCGGAAAAAAGCGTCAGCGACGTCCACATCATCGTCGCCACATCCTTCCATCGCCGCATGGAGGAGTTCGAGCTGCGTCACGCGGTGGGCGAGACGATCTTCGACGCCTATGCCCCCGACAGGCTCTACAATCACGACGGCGAAGCGCCCGGCGGCATGGTCGAACTCGGCGTCACCGAATTCGGCGAGCACGTCCGCATGAACCGCCGCGCGGCGGAATCCGATCTGCTCATCTACGTCAACATCAACCTGGTCTCCATGGATGGCGGGAGCAAATCGATCGGCGTCGGCTTGTGCGACTACGCTTCACTGCAAGCTCATCACGACCCGCAAACGATTCTCGATTGTGATTCCTACTTCGACCACACCACCTCCGCTCTGACCGATTCGTGCGATCGCATGGGAGAAGTCATTCGATCCCATCTGAAAGTTTTCCACATCGAAACCGTGGTCAATAACGCCATGTTTCATCCGGCCATGAGTTTCTTTGTGAAGAACGAAGACCGCTACAACGGCTTCGACAGGGCGGCTTTCCGCGTATCACGGAAGGCGCTGGCCGCGCTGCCGCGCAACGTCAAGCGCAACATTCTCTTCGCCGTGCCATCGGCCTATGAGATGATCGCCGTACATGCGGGCGACACCTTGCCCACGCACGAAAAGACCCTCGCCTACTGCTATCAGCAGTACGCGGTGCCGATCGAGGGCCAGAGCGACGTCGTGGTATTCGGCATTCCCTTCATCTCGCCCTATAACGTGAATTCGATTCTCAATCCGGTGCTGGTGCAGGTGCTCGCACTGGGGTATTTCTTCAACATGTACCGCGGCATGCCGGTCGTCAAGAAAAACGGCGTACTGATCCTGACCCACCCGCTGTATAACGAATTCGATCCCCGGCATCATCCCTCCTACCACGAGTTTTTCCACCGCGTGCTGCCCGAGACGACCGACTCGTTCGTGTTGCGGCGCAAGTATGAAGCCGAATTCGCCCACAATCCGGAGTACATTGAGATGTACCGTCATGGGCATGCCTATCACGGCGTCCATCCGTTCTATATGTGGTACTGGGGCGAGAACGGCCGGGCGCATGTGGGCCAGGTAATCGTCGTCGGCGCGGAAGACAAGATCGCGGCCCAAACGATGGGCTGGGAATGCGCCTCTTCGATGGACGAGGCGCTAGAGATGGCCCAGTCCCACGTCGGGCGCAAACCCAGCGTGACGCTGATGCACATTCCACCCATCAACATGGCCGACGTCGCCGGCGTTCCCGAGACCATCTAGCAGGCCGTATGAAGACAATACTGATCACCGGCGGGACAGGCTTCCTTGGCAAGCATCTGGTCAGGCGCCTCCAAGAGGCCGAACCCGAGGCACGACTGCGTCTGCTCTGCCGCTCGGACCCCGGCCCGCGCCATCCGCGAATCGAGGTCGCGCGCGGCGACATCACCGCGGCCGGTGAGGTGGCGAGCGCCGTCGAAGGCGCCGACGAGATCTATCATCTGGCCGGGTTCGTGGAGCGTGAGACCTCGGACCCTTGGCGCATGTATCGCACCCATGTCGAAGGCACGCGGAACCTCTGTGAAGCGGCCCGCCGGTTCGGCGTCAAGCGAATCGTCATCGTTTCCTCGTCCGGTACGGTCGCGGTCGGCCGCGAGCCGCGGATTCGCGACGAGCAGTCCGGCTATGCCAAGGATGTCGTTGCCGGCTGGCCCTACTATCTGAGCAAGATCTACCAAGAAAAACTCGCTCTCTGGTACGTGGAGCACCACAAGCTTCCCATCGTCATCGCCAATCCCAGCCTGCTGCTCGGCCCCGGCGACGAGCGCCGCTCTTCCACCGGCGACGTGGCGCTATTTCTCGAAGGCCAGATCATGGTCGTTCCCACCGGCGGCCTCAACATTGTCGACGTTCGCGACGTCGCCGCCGGCTTGATCGGAGCCATGCGCGGCGGCCGGATCGGCGAACGCTATCTCTTGGGAGGACCCAACTGGACCTTCGCCGAATGGATGGAACGCGTCGCGGAACTGGCCGGGGTTCGTCCGCCCTTGATCTCGCCGCCGCTGGGGCTGGCGCTGTTCTCGGCGCGCCTGCTGCGGCGAGTGCTCCCCTGGATCGGAAGGCAGTTCAAGCTCGACGACCAATCGATTAAGATGTCGGCTCTTTACTGGTACTGTGACTCGAGAAAAGCGCGCGACGAACTTGGCTTCCAGAGCCGCGACCCGATGGATACTCTGCGGGATACAATGGAAGACCTCTACGCGGCCGATCCCGCTCTCAGGCGCAACGGCCGCGGGATGCCGCCTCGCATCAAGTCGTGGCGATCACGGCCGGCCGCGGCAAGCTAGCAGCGCAGCAAAGACTCCGCCCTTGCAAGCGCCGAAGAAAATCGTCACCATTCTCAATCCGCGCGCCGCTGGCGGGCGCACGCTCAAGCAGTGGCGTCGTATCGCGAAGATCCTTCGGCAAAAGCTGGGCGGATGCGAGGTGCGCTACACCGCTCATCCCGGCCATGCCACCGAAATCGCCGCGGCCGAACTCCATGATGGCTGCGATCTGATCATCGCCGTGGGCGGCGACGGCACCATCCACGAGATCGCCAACGGATTCTTGGAACGCTCCGAGCCGATCCGCCCGGAAGCGCGTCTGGGCATCATTCCCATGGGGACGGGAGGGGATTTTCAGCGCTCGCTGGGCATTCCCTCCGATATCGAACGCGCCGCCGGCATCATCGCCAACGGAGAGGTCTGGCCGATCGACCTGGGCCGCGTGCGGCTGACGGGCCATGACGGAGAGCTTGTGACGCGCTTCTTCGTCAACATGGTCAGCTTCGGCATGGGCGGCGAGGTAGCGGTGCGCGCCAAGGATTTCTCGGGCCTGCTCGGGGGCAAGGCGGCCTTTCTCGCCGGCACCCTCGCCGTCTTTGTGAGCTATCAGGCCAAGCGCGTCCGCTTGTCCCTCGACGGATCGCCGCTGCCCGGCGAGCTAACGATCACGAACGTCGCCATCGGCAATGGCGGCTATCACGGCGGCGGGATGCATCCTTGCCCTCGCGCCGTGCTCGACGACGGACAACTTGAAGTCACCACCATCGATCATCTCAGCATGTTCGAGCTGCCGCGGGCCTTACCCGTTCTCTATTCCGCCGATATTTATCAGCATCCGAAAGTGCGGCACTACCGCGCCCGGAAGATCCAAGCAGAGTCGGCCGACCTCACCCTGGTCGAGGTCGACGGCGAGGCGCTGGGTAGATTACCGCTCGAAATCGAGATCTTGCCCAGGAAGCTGCCCGTGCTCTTGCCCGCCGGGAGTCCGCTGCTGGGGAGGCAATAGCGGCATGGCATGCCCGGTAATGCCCGGTTTTTTGGGATTTTCTAGCTTTTTTTTGACGAGGGAGACGGCTGAGATTGGGTCGGGGAATGGTTCGGTGGCGTCGTTTTGTCCGGATTTGCCCGGTTTTTGGGATATTTGGACGGTTGAGAGTGGGTGGGGTGATGGTTCTTAGGCGATGGAGCAGGCGCGCCGGGGAAGGCTGTTTGGCGGCGGCGGGCCCTCTCCCAGCATGATTGGGGCCGGATTAGGGCCGGATTCTTTGGCGCGGCGGGCTGGGCATCACCTTGCCCGCTATACCCGCAGTGTTGTTGGTTCGTCGCTGGTGTCGCATTCTTTTTTTCAAAAAAAGTGAGAGACGCCTCTCGTTCCGACTATGTGATCCCGGCGAGCCGCCTCAGCCGGAAGTTGCAGGCGGTTCCGGGCGAAGGGTTCTCTCGCGCAGCCGCTCCGCGCAGTGATCCCGCACAGTAATCCTGCGCGGTGATCCTGCACGACTGCGCTCGTAGCCCTTCGCGGTGGATGTCCACTTTCGAGAGCCGTCCGAAGACCCGCCTGAGCGGCCCACTCCCCTCTGTTCGAGGGGATTGTGGACCGCGGGGGCGAGCTGTCTGTCCTGGCCAGGAAACGGTCGGAGGATCGCGGTGATCTATCCTTTCCGGTCGTTACGGGTATAGGCTAGCACGGGGTGTCAAGTGTTTTGGGATGTTTTTGGCGTATGTTGTTGATTTGGCGGGGTGGAATTGTTGTGACTCGCCTGTTGGGGATGAGAGGGGATGGAGCTGGTTTGGTGAGGCGGTTTGGCGACTGGCGGCGGGTGCGCGGCCGAGATTATGCGGTTGTGGGCGTAAGATATGTCGCCAGGAATGGCGACACGGCACGCCTGGAGGAGGCGTGCGCCACGTCAAGGTGGGGTGCTGACTAACCCGCATTTCTCACCACTTGACGACCGAAGCACATGATAGGCCCGCCATTACTTCGTTGCGCTTGCTCGCCGTGCTCAACGTACAGTCAAGTACGCCTGCGCTCGTCAAGCGGCGCGCGCCTCGTACTGACGCGCCTCTCACGCACTTCGCTTCGCCACGTGGTGAGAAAAGCGGGCTAAGAGCTGATTTTGATAGGGTCCAGCGAGATTGGGTCTGTTTGGTAGTTCGATTTTGGCGGTTTGAGGCTGGGCCAGGACTTGGCGGCAGACCGATACAACCATCAACTCGACTCCGCTACGTCCAACACCAGAAGTAAATCCTTCGCCTCGACCTGATCGCCCGGCGAAACAAGCACTTCGGTGACCCGTCCATCCAGCGGCGCGTAGATTGTGCTCTGCATCTTCATCGCTTCCAGGCTCAACAGCTTGTCATTGCGCTTCACCTCGCCTCCCCCTTGCACATAGAGGCCCGTAATCAACCCCGGCGTCGGCGCTCCGATGTGTCCCGGCTCCGCAGCCTGTGCTTTTGGATGCGTCCGCTCCTTCACCTGCAACGACTCGTCGCGAACCGCCACCTCGCGCGGCTGCCCATTCAGTTCGAAAAATACTGTCCGGGCGCCGTCCGGATGAGGATCGCCGATCGTCAAGAACTTGATCACAAGTGTCTTGCCCGGCTCGATATCGACCGTGTGTTCCGCGCCGGACTCCATCCCATAGAAGAAGACCGGCGTCGGCAGCACGCTCACATCCCCCGCGCTTCGCCGGACATCGCTGAACTTTTCGAACACCTCCGGGTAGAGGAGATAGCTCAGCACGTCGTCCCGCCCCACCGGATTCACCGACTTCTGCTCCAGGTG
The DNA here is from genome assembly GCA_965238045.1 of Bryobacterales bacterium. Lineage (GTDB taxonomy): Bacteria > Acidobacteriota > Terriglobia > Bryobacterales > UBA6623 > CBDEGU01. The sequence goes on from CBDEGU010000012.1 coordinate 2,046,485, forward strand.
CTTCTGTACCGCATCGAAATCCGCCGCCGGCAAACTGGCGCCCGGACGCCCCGCAATCGGCTTCCTGCCCCGCAAGAGAATCTTGCGCACCTTCTTTGGCCACCCGCCCGGTGGCGTCCCAAGCGATCCGGCAAACAAATCCACAACCGAATCCGGGAACGCCACATCGTGGTCATCCCCCAGGTGCAGCACATCCTCCGGCGTCATCCCTTTCACGATCAAGAACAACGCCATGTCACCCACAACCTTGCTAGACGGCGTCACCTTCACGATGTCCCCGAAAAGCCGATTCACCCGGGCGTACATCCGCTCCACTTCCGGCCAGCGATGCCGCAAACCCATCGCCGACGCTTGCTGCTTCAAGTTCGTATACTGCCCGCCCGGAATTTCGTGCTGATACACGCCCGCGCTGCCCGCCGCCGGACTATCGTCAAACGGGGCGTAGTAAGTCCGCACCGTCTCCCAATACCGCGAACAATCATTGAGCGCATCCATATCCAGCCCCGTATCGCGCGGCGTGTTCCGCAACGACTCGACCATCGAATTCAGATTCGGCTGGCTGGTCTGCCCGCTGAGTGCCGCGATGGACCCATCGACAATGTCGACACCGGCTTCCGCGGCCTTCAGCAGGGTCGCCGCGTTGAGTCCGCTGGAGTCATGTGTGTGGAAATGAATCGGTATCTCGATCTCTTGCTTCAGCGCCGCGACAAGCTCGAATGCCGCATAGGGTTTACACAACCCCGCCATATCCTTGATCCCAAGAATATGCGCGCCCATCCGCTCCAGCCGCTTGGCAAGATCCACGTAATAGGCGAGGTTATACTTCGGCCTGCCTGGGTCGAGAATATCGCCCGTGTAGCAAATCGCCGGCTCGCAAATCGCTCCTGTTTCGTGAACGGCGTCAACCGCAACCTGCATGTTGTCGATACAATTCAGCGAATCGAAAATCCGAAACACATCTATTCCCTGCCGCGCCGCCTCCAGCACGAACTCGCGCACGACGTTGTCCGGATAGCTAGCGTATCCGACCGCATTCGACGCCCGCAGCAGCATCTGGAAACAAATGTTCGGCACCCGCGCCCGCAACTGCCGCAACCGCCGCCAGGGATCCTCATGCAGGAAACGCATCGACACGTCGAACGTTGCGCCGCCCCACATTTCGAGGCTAAACAGGTTGGGCAGACGTCGCGCGACCGCGTCGCAGGTCCCCAGCAAGTCGTAAGTCCGAACGCGCGTCGCCAGCAACGATTGGTGCGCATCGCGGAACGTAGTGTCGGTCACCAGCAGCGGTTTCTGCTCTCGCACCCACGCCGCGAACTTCTCCGGCCCTATCTCCCGCAACCGCTGCCTCGTTCCGGCCGGCGGTTCCACGCCGTGCTCGAACGGAACCTCGGGCGGCTCCTCGAACTCCTTCGGAACCGGCTTTCCCTTCACCGTCGCGTTGCCGTTAACGATCACTCCCGCGATGTAGCTCAGCAGCCGCGTCGCGCGGTCTCGCCGCGGGGTGAATTGGAACAGTTCCGGGTGCTGATCGAGAAAACTTGTCGTGACTTCGCCCGCCTGAAACACGGGATGATTCACCACGTTTTCCAGAAACGGTATATTGGTCTTCACTCCGCGGATCCGAAACTCCCGCAACGCCCGGTCCGCCCGGCGGCAAGCGCCGGCCAGCGTGTTGTCCCAAGCCGTCATCTTCACCAGGAGCGAGTCGTAGTAGGGGTTGATTACCGATCCCGCGTAGGCCGTCGCCCCGTCGAGCCGAATCCCCAACCCCGCCGGCGAGCGATACGTCGTGATCCGCCCATAGTCGGGAGAAAACTGATTCTCCGGGTCCTCCGTCGTGATCCGGCACTGCAACGCAAAGCCGCGGACCCGCACGTCTTCCTGCTTCGGCAGTGAGAGCGGCGGCTGGTGCAGCCGACAGCCTTGTGCAATCAGAATCTGCGCTTGCACAATGTCGACACCGACAACTGTTTCCGTGACCGTGTGCTCGACCTGCACGCGGGGATTCACTTCGATGAAAAACCACTCGTCGCTGTCGACATCCAGCAGGAACTCAACCGTCCCCGCATTCACATACCCGACTTCGCGGGCCAGCTTGACCGCCGCACCGCAAAGATCGGCGCGCAATTCCGGCGATAGATTCGCTGCCGGCGCCACCTCGACCACCTTCTGGTGCCGCCGCTGCACCGAGCAATCCCGCTCGTAGAGGTGCAGCACGTTGCCATGCGTGTCGGCGAGGATCTGAACTTCGATGTGGCGCGCCCGCGTGATGTAGCGTTCAAGAAACACCGAGCCGTCACCAAACGCTGTCCGCGCTTCCTTGGCGGCCTCTTCCAGCTTGCCTCGAAACTCCGCTTCCGAATCGACGACCCGCATGCCGCGTCCGCCGCCGCCGAACGCCGCCTTGACGATGATCGGGAAACCGATCTTCTTCGCCGCTTCGCAGGCTTCGTCAGCATCGCTCACCGGGTCGTCGAGCCCCGGTATCACCGGCACGCCGACCCTTGCGGCCAAGCGCCGCGCTTCGACCTTGTTTCCCAACAACGTCAGCAACTCAGGCGGCGGGCCGACAAAGGTAATACCCGCGTCCCGGCACGCATCCGCCAAGCGCCGGTTCTCCGACAAGAAGCCGTACCCGGGATGAATCGCGTCAATGTCTCGTTCTTTCGAGATCGAGATGATCTCGTCGACATCCATATACGCCGCGACCGGACCTTGGCCGTGTCCAATCACATACGCCTCGTCGGCCTTGAAGCGGTGCAAGCTCAAGCGATCTTCATCGGAATAGATCGTGGCGGTGCGCAGGCCGAGTTCGGTAGCGGCCCGCATGATGCGGATTGCGATTTCGCCGCGATTCGCGGCTAGGATTTTCTTCATGTGAGTTGTGACAGGACGGAGCGAGGCTATTCCTTCAGCTTATCGGGTTGGATCGGGCGGGCGCACATTGTTAACCCGCATTTCTCACCACTTGACCAGGATTTCCATTCCGCGCCGCCCCGAATACCACGTCCTTTCGCGCTGAACCCTGCCCATCACCTCCGGCGGCAGGCGCTACGGAGATCTCTCCATGGCGACAGCGGTCCAGCGAACGATCGGCAGCAAGTCCACCTGTTTCAAGGGCACGCCGTTAACTCAGTTAACGCCGAGCCGGAGGAGGCGGTCCGGTCGATACTGCCAGGGCCGCGTCCCGACATGCCCCAGCTCTGGTACTGACACGGCTCGATTCCATGCCTCGCGTCAAAACCAAGCTGGCAGGGCTCAATGTGCCCTTTTGGATCTCATCAAAGGCTTCATTCCTGAGGTGACAACGGCGGAGCGAAACTAGACCATAGAGCGGCGAAGCGAAGCCCGGCGGCTCCACCGAACAGGCCAAGCAGCCTAAACAGTTACTATCGGAGGGCCGCAAGTTTCAGCGGAAATCCGGGCAACTTCTCGGGTGCGTCAAGCACCGCTGCGAAGAGAGTTCTGTATCGGACCATGCTCCGCTTGAGCGCAGCTCGGGCGACCAATCCCGTGGGGGTTCGAGTCCCCGTCTCCGCGCCATTCATCCGCTACGGTTGCGGACCCGCAACCAGACCGCTAACGGCACGGAGAACTCCAGAAGGACCAACCAGATGTTTTCCTCCATCCGTAGATAGGCATGGTAGGACAAAAAGACGGATCCGCTGAGTGCCAGCCAAAACCAGGCCCGTCGGATCGCTGCGAACGGTAGGATCCAAGTCACGTACCATGGCGCCAGCATGGGCGTACAGAGAAGAAACGCTCCGAACAACCAGAGTCCTTGGGAGAAGACGCCCTGGGGTGAACCGTCATCTCTTCGATCGGCGATGAACGCAGCCGCGGCAACGGCGAGCGCCAGAAAAGCCAGTTCGACTTCGCGATACACCGGCAAGAGTCTCGGGAGAGCCGGATTGAAAGTCCAGTACGCGGCATAAGCTTTCATTCCCTCCGGAGGTGCGGCCGCAATGAGGGCAAGAGCGCCCGCGGGAGCCAAAATACCCAGCCAACCGAGCCTTTTGTACAACGCAGGCAGAAACACAAGGGGCGTGGGCTTCACTAGGGTTGCAATGGCGACGAATAAGCTCGACCGCGGGCGAACGTTGTGCAAGGCGGCCATCAGGAAAAATATGAGCACGGCATCGATATGAGCCGATCCGGCGAATTCCTTGATGACGAGCGGATTCCAGGCATACGCCAGCACTGGAAAGTCTCCGGTCCCGAGACGTCTACAAATGCTCGCCAGCAGCCAAACTACCCCCAGATCGAAGCTCACGATAAGCAACTTGAAGACCAATACGCTGCCAGGCCGCAGGATGTGCGCCAGGCGAAAGACAGCTTGCGCCGCATAGGGATAAGGTGAGGCGAACTGACGGTACCCGATGTTGTCGAATACGGGGCCCCATGTTGGGGAGTCGTACAACCGTTGATACAGGGCCGGATTATCGAGCTCCAGTTCGTATTCTTCGAGCGCGTCCGGGGCAACCCGCAGAGGGTTGACACCTGCCGACCAGGCATGCCCCTCCCACAGGTACCGCCATATGTCGTCGTCGTACAGGATCAGTCGTTGATAGGTTCCATTCTCAGAATCGAAGCCGGCCGGAAGAAGGATCAGCCGGAACAAAACGGCGACCGCGAAAATCCACCTCTTACTTGGCGGCGATTTGTGGGCCAGCCCAAGGGTGACTGCCCAGATGAGGGACAGCAGCGAAAAGATAAAGAGGAAAACGAGGAAGTCGTTCAGCGAGTTATCGGAACGCACGAACAACACGGCGGCCGCGTATCCCGCAGCCGACAGCGCGCACAGGGCAGGATAGATCCAGCGAGGCCTGACTCCCGTCATTTCCTCTTCGGTTTTAGAACCTTTACCTCGAGAACCTCCACATCGGCCGTACAATAGACGATCCTTGCCCGCGAATCGATCGGTACTTTCGCGAGCGGATTGATCTTCAAGTCTCTCTGCTTGAATCCAGGGATCCTATACTTCGTCTTTTCGCCGACGATGATCGCAATGGCTTGCTCCCTCTTGGTTACAAGGATGATCTGCTGCTTTTCTTCATCCACTTCAGTAATGGTACCTTTTAGGGTCGCGGTGGGGCACGACGGATGAGCGCCCTGTAAATAAGGGCCGATCCTTCCCCGAGGCATCGTTTCTGATGCCGATGCAATTCCAAGGCCGATTGTGAAAAGAGCTAACGGTGCTAGGTGTCGAGCTTATTTCATTTTGCCTCCGGTATGTCTCACCAATCCTTTCTCGTCGCTTGATCATAGTCTCTCAGCAAGTCCTCTGCATAATTGTCACTGAACTGGGCTTGTCTAACGATTGCGTACATGTCTGATTCGCTGAATGCCGTCACCTTCTTCGCCGCCCAGAACCCATCTGTCGGGAGACGATTCTGGAAGGGCCGCACTCGGGTAGTTCGGTCAGTCTGCCTTCTGACGCTGCAATCTTTGTCAGACCGGTCCGGCGCGCGGCCCGAGCCGCGCGCAACGCGCCCGTCACGGTCTGATGTAACTCGCCGCTTGCGTATGGCTCCACCAATAAATCGTAACCAGGATTTCCATTTTGGCCCTGGCACGGTCACAGTATACACCAGCGCCGCTCCGAACAACACGTCTTTTCGAGCTGAACCGTGCACATCACCTCCGCCGGTAGGCACCAGGGCTCGTCCATCCGCTCACAGACGTTGATTGAGCGGGCTGAACGGCGCTTCGGCCGACACTGCTCCATGCGAAATCTTTTTGGAGCCAAAAGCTGTTGATCCTCGTCCGGGCAACGCTACCCGCCCGGCAGCGGCAGCGCCCAGATCCGGTGCAGCATGTCAGCGAACAGCCACCGGTTCAGACGCCCCTCGGCCAGCAGCAGCCAGTAGTAGCGGGCGTGCTTGACCAGCCGGCTGCCCGTCTTCAGCAGCCGCTGCTGCAAGCTCGTCGGTGACTAGCCTTTGATGCGCCGCGGCAGCCCGAGCCTGCGCCATAGGTTCCCCAGGTTGTCGGTCACCACACTCAGCCGCAGCCGCGCTTCTTTCACCTCGAAACGATGTTGGCCCGGAACCGATGGCACGACCGTCTTGTCCAGTGCGTGGCCTGCTTGCCCTCTTTGATCCACTGCTCGGCCGTACCGCGCTTGTTGTAGAAGCGCACGACCGAGCGGCTCGCCAAGCTCATGCTCATCACGAGGAATCCGGCGCCCGAGAATAGTTCGCCCTGGTGATGTTCCACCTTGGCGAGAACTCTTGTGGCGGCGTGGTCAAGTTAACGCATCACAAGCTCAGACGACCCCAAGACATGGGTAGCGAGACCGCGCCTGAATACTCGATATCGTAGCTTGGCCCCTCGGCCACCAGTTAACTTGGCAATGCCGCATAAACTGTTCGCACCGCGGAGCCGTAAGTTTCAACGGAAAAACGGGCCTGCTCCGCCGCAGGTAGCCACGCTGGATGGTGGGTGCGCCGGTGGTGGCTGCGCGTCTGTGGGCTCCTCCTCCCGCTACACTCCCTTGCGCTTCTAGCGCGGAATTTTCACGGCGGGCAAAACACCGCCGGAACGGGAAAAGGGCGATTCGTGGCAGGCATTACGACAACAAGGGGGGCTCCGCGCGGCAAAAGGCCTGGAGCTACCGGTTGCTCTTCTGCCGGCTGGCGAGGCTATCTACGATATGGCGGGCCTCTCGTTCCGACGAGAGGCCATTCAACACAATCTGGCCTGAGCGCACCGATGCTTGAATGATCGGCGCGGAGACCGGGCGGTCGTTGACCAGAATCGCCAGCTGTCTTCCGAGATTGTTTTTCGTTAGTTCGGCAAGCTTCTTCGTTCCAGCCGGCGTGAGCAGAAGTTTGACTTGCGCCCGTTTGGCGGAGCGGATAACTTGGGCGGAAGCTACGTCGGCCTCGCTGAGAACCACCTCCGGATGAAGATAGATCGGCTCCCGCGAACCGGAGACAGCAACCTCTCTCAGGCCGGGGCCTGGGTGCCGCTGGGCGAAGCGAAACTCAATCGTCACCTCCTGGGCATATAGGAAGGGCTGGACGATTCCCAGAAGAGCAATGGCGATCCAGTGGATGGTCCGTGGCATGGCAACACATCCCCCCAAGCTTGATATGCAAGCCAGTCACGGCAGCGGTTCTCCCACGATACTGCCGAAAAGCGTGCTTCTCTCGATTCTAGCACCGCCCGCAACCGCCAACAGTGTGTAACGGAGTGAGCGAAAATAGACGATCGAGCGTGTAGATCGTGTATCAGGCGATATTCATTGGCGCGGTTTGGCTCTCTCTGGCGGCGGTTTCGGTCTCGCCGCTGGAAGCGCAGTTTCGGCGATTGTTCCCGTGGCTCCAGCGCGCGGACCCGAAGATTCAGACCGAGGTCATCGTCGATAGGAGAACCGCCGAGCTATTGGAGTTGAAGATCAGCATCTTCCCGTTCGCGTCCAATATCAAGGGGGAGCCCGGGCCGCCGCCGTTCGCCCAGTATCTCGAAAAAGCCCTGCTGCAGGCCGGGGCCGATGCCGCCGCGACAGCCCGGCGTCCCTGGGAGGGACTGTCGGCGCACCGGCTTGCGGCCTTGACTGCTGAAGATCGCCGCGCCGCCCTGGCCGCGGCGGGACGATCGAGCGGGCGGGAGTTGGTGATTTGGGGAACGGTCGAGAACTTCTACCGCGATGCGCGAGGAGGCTTGAGGGTACGGGTCAGCCTGCGGGTGCTCTCGGCCGAGAGCAGCGCGGTCCTCTGGAGAGGGGACAAGCACGCCGAGTGGATTCGCCGGTTCTCGGTAGAAGACTGCCTCCTGAACCTGGCCTGGTCGTTTGTCGCCGAGTGGCTTCCGCCGGAAGAAGAGAACTCCGCCGAACCCGCTGGTTTGACATTTTGGGAAGAGCCATGATATTCAAGGGCTGCGATGGTCCGAGCCCGCATTTTTCACCACCGGAGGAGCGAAGCACGCGAGAGGGTAGCGATCAGCCGGCGTCAGCTCCTCTGGGGCGGTTCCGCTGCTTGCCTTTCTGGCCTGCTGGAACCGGCGGCCACCTTGCCCGCGCTGGCCGCGCAGGCTACGGCCGCGGGACGGCCCCCACGCCTGCGTATCCGTGAGATTGAGTCGTTCACGGTGAAAATTCCCTCGCCCGAAACGCCTCGCAATCCCTTTCAGAAGCTCCGCTACGCCGTCACCCGCGTCCATACCGGCGAGGGTGTCAGCGGAACGTCGTTCATCGGTGTGAGCCCGCAAGTGCTCGAGCGCTGGGTCAAGCCCGTTCTGCTCGGACAAGATCTGTTCGCGGTGGACGAGCATCTGCGGCGGCTCCAAAAACGGCGCGGCGAGGCGGGCTCGCAGGTCTTCTCGGGCGTGGAACATGCGATCTGGGACGCCATCGGACAGGCGACCGCTCAGCCGGTAGCGAAGATTCTGGGAGGCTACCGCGACAAGCTCAGGGTCTATCGCACCTGCGTCTTCCCGGGCAAGCCCGATCAGTCCGATGTCGCCTACCAGACACAGGCCAACTACGCCGTGGCGCTCAAGAAAGCAGGGATCGGCGGGATGAAAGTGCGCTGCTGGCGTCCGCGGCCGATGGATGACGTGGACATGGTGGGCGCGGTTCGCCAAGCGGTGGGCGATGATTTCGAAATCATGCTCGATCGCACCGCCGTGCGGCCGGGCTGGGTGTGGGATTATGCCACGGCCCTGGAGGTGGCGCGAGGACTGGAAAAACATCGCGCCTATTGGCTGGAGGAGCCCTTTGACGGCTACGACCTGGAAGGCCCGGCGCGTCTGGCGGCGGAGGTCGATATCCCGATCACGGGCGGCGAACTGGGCAAGACCCTGCAGCAGTTCCTCGGCTATCTGCGGCATAAGACCTACGACATCATCCAGCCCGATACGCGCATCTGCGGAGGGATATGGAATGCGCGGCGAGTGTCGATTCTCGCCGAGGCCTTCGGCGTGCCCTGCGTGCAGCACGGCACCAGCGGGCTGGCGCTTGCCGGGTATATTCAGGCCGGCTGCGCGATGCCCAATTGTGAATGGCAGGAGATGATCGGCGGCCCGGTGATGCCCGAGGTCGAGTGGGCTCGGGCGGCGGAGTTGCTGAGATCGGATCGTGTTTTCGAGATCGAGGACGGCTACGTTCTCCTGCCCGACCATCCGGGGCTGGGTCTCGATGTCGATGAGGACGCGCTTAAGGAGTATCGCATTGATGGCTGACTCACTGACCGGCGCGTATCAGCCCGAGCCGGGCGGGGGCGTTTCAAGGTCCTTCGGGCGCCGCAAGTTTCTGTCGAGCGCGGCGGCCCTCAGCGCGGCGCTGCTCGCTCCGGTGAGAAAGCTCGCCGCCGCCGTCAAGCCGGTGCGCATCAGCGGCGTCGATGTTTTCCCGATCGAGATTCCGATTCCCGCGGAGCAAGTCAAGCAGGGGCGGATGAACCGCTACACCGTCTGCCGCGTTGACACGGACGCGGGCGTGCGCGGCTACTCGTTTGCGGGGCCGAACCCGAAACTTCTCGACTCGGTCATTCGCCCGGCGCTGGTCGGCGAGGATCTGTTCGCCATCGAGAGGCACTTGGCGAAAGGGGCCGGGCATTGGAACGGACTCGAGCACGCGATTTGGGACGCCATGGGCAAGATCGCAGGCCGGCCTGTTTACGAATTGCTGGGCGGCGGGAAGAAGAAGATCAAGGTCTATTTGACGACGGTCTGGTTCGGCAATCAGGACCAGTCGCATGTCAGCTATGACGAGCAGGGGGCGATGGCGGCGAAATTCGTCAAGGCCGGCTTCCAGGGGATGAAAATTCGCGCCTGGCGTCCGAATCCGCTCGACGACACCGAGGCCTGCCGGGTGATACGCGACGCGGCGGGCAAAAACTTCGCCATCATGTTCGACCGCACGGCGCACGCGCCCGAATCGGTCGGGCAGAAGATATGGGATTACGAAACAGCGCTCAAGACCGCTCGCGCGTTTGAAAAGAATGGCGCCTATTGGCTGGAAGAGCCCTTCGCGCGGGATGATTTCGCGCAGGCGGCCCAGCTCGCCCGCGAAGTCGATATGCCGATTACCGGCGGCGAAGGTCTCTTCGGGCTCGAACCGTTTCGCGAAGCGCTCACCCAGCGCGCCTACGACATCGTGCAGCCCGAGAATCGCCGCTCGGGCGGCATCTGGATCTGCCGCAAAGTGGCGGCGCTGGCCGAAGCCTTCCACGTCTCCTGCGTGCTGCACGGGACGATGAGCTTGATGCTGGCCGGCGCGCTGCAAATCAGTGCGGCCATTCAATCCGAGTGGCAGGAATTCGTCTTCATCCGCCCGCCGCTGATGCCCGAGCAAGTTTGGAGTCCGGGGCTGGAAGTTCTCAACACCGAAGAGATGTACCGTCTCGAGGACGGTTATATTCACGTCCCCGACCTGCCCGGCATCGGCCTTGATGTCAACGAGGAGGCGGTGGAACGGTTCCGGAAGCGGTGAAAAAATGCTCGGACATCCATGATAGGTACATGTCAAGGATGGATGCAGGCATCCTACTCTTCCCGCAAGCGGGGGCGGTGTCTTCCACGGTGACGCAGCGTGATTACGAGCCTTTGGCCAATCGGGTTCCAAGGGTCAACAAGTCACGTGACCAGACATCCATGCGCGCGCATCGGGTCCTGCCCGGCTCCTCGCCGGCAAAACCGTCACGGAAGATTCAGTTTGGGCTTTAGGCCCCCCGGTCTCGAAACAGGCACCATGGACGCATCCGAAAGTCCGCCAGCATCCATAACCAGCAGACTCCATCGCGTAGTCCCAGTTCGGCGAGAACCGGCGGGCAGCTCGTGACACCGCACCACGTCGGTGAAAATCTTTCCTTTCTCCTTTCCCCTTTCAATAGAAAAAAACGGATGTCCTTCTTACGCCGCCACCGACGAAACCAGACACAAAACCGCCAGCGCCACCCTCATGCCCACGATTTTACTCCCGCCCCATCCGCCCGCGCTCGCTTGATGTCTGCTTCCTCACGCTCCGACAACAAACGTGCCGCCAACAACTCACTTCGGAGGCAAAGACCGCACAAAGCCAACCCCCCCGCTCAATCCACGCCTGCAAGGCCTCTTCCCCCTCCAAACCATCCGCGCCAACATAAACAAACCCCTGCAACGGTTTCCCGGTAAAATCCATCTCGCGCGCATGAGGCTCGGCAAGCGCTTCTTCATAATCCCGCGGACCAACCCGCACCATAAGCTCCCCGCCCACAACCCCGCAGCACATATGACCATCCAGCATGAACGTCAGCCCCCCAAACATCCGCTTCTCCACCACCGCCCCGCACCCCGCCATCGCCGCCCGAACCCGCCCAGCAAGCCCCTCATCCCACGCCATCAACCCCACCTCCAAGTTTTATCGCCATCTTCATTTCCACGATTCTACACTCCCCCACGCCCCACCCCTTGAATCCCCCGCTCCAATCGCCTATCATGATCCTGCCGGATACCGGACACCCAACGCCAGGAAGTGATCCCATGAAACTCCTCATCCTTCTCCTCGCCAGCGCCCTGCTCGCCCCCCTGTCCTTCGGACAGATCATGAGTTTTAGCCGCGAGCAAATGATCGAGCTGACCAAGAATAATCCCTTCGAACGCTTCCCCGACGGACGCCCCAAAGTCCCCAAGCATCTGCTCGAACGCGTCAAGGAACTCTCGGTCGAAGAAGCCTGGGGTCTCCTCCGTAACAAAGGCTATTTGCAGCAGTATGCCGGCGACTTCCAAATCCTCCGCCCCGGTCAGAAACTCGTCGGACGCGCCGTCACCGCCAAATACCTCCCGCTGCGGCCCGATTTGAAGGAAATGGTCGACGCCGACGCCAAGAAGAAGGGCATAGCCGCGGGCAATACCCAAAAAGTCATCGACGTGCTTGTCAAAGACGACGTGCCCGTCGTCAACCTCATGGGCGGCCAGCCTGGACACAACTTCGGCGGCGACAACCTGCACTCCGCCATCTGGGGACAGACCGGCACCGGCGCCGTCGTCCACGGCACGATCCGCGACCTGCAAGGCTCCTATGATCTGCCCCTGCAGATGTACTTCCGCAAACCCCATCCCTCGGCCGTCAGCGGCGTGCTAACGGTTGGCATCAATATTCCCATCGAGATCGGCGGCGCCGTCGTCTTGCCTGGAGACGTCGTGCTCGGCGATCGCGAAGGTGTCATCTTCATCCCCCCGGAATTTGTCCAGGAAATCGTCGACCAAGCCGACCTCACCCACATCCACGACGATTGGACCAAGGCCAAGTTCCTAAGCGGCAAATACCGCGCCAGCCAGCTCTACGGCGGTCCGCTCACGCCCGCATTGCAGAAGGAGTACGACGACTACAAGAAGAAGAGACTCGCTGAGATCAAGAAATCCCGAGGCGGCAAATAGTCAGACCAGTACCGCCTCCGCGATGTTAAGATAGCGCGCGGAAGCTCGCCACCAGCAAGGCGTGAAAAAATCGGGACTGCCACAAGCGCTGGCGAAACGCTCTCCGATTCGTAACGACTTAGGCAATGCGCGGCTGGCTGTGCCAGCATTTTTTCACATCTTCGAGACCCGGAGACCGGCAATGAAACTAGGAACCGTCACCTACAACCTGGCGCGCAATTGGGACGTCGAAACCATCATCGAGCAACTCGAAAAAGCCCAATTCGAGGCCGTCGAGTTGCGAACGACCCACGCCCACGGCGTCGAGCCTTCAATCTCGAAAGCCGAGCGCGAGAAAGTCCGCGAACGCTTCGCGCGCAGCAAGGTCCGCCTGCTCAGCCTTGGCACCGCCTGCGAGTACGATTCCCCCGACCCGGCCGTCCGCCGCGAAAACATCGAAGAGACCCGCCGCTTCGTCGAACTAGCGCACGACCTCGGCTGCTGGGGCATCAAGGTCCGCCCCAACCGGCTCCACAAGGAGGTGCCAGAGCGCGTCACCCTGCAGCGCATCGGCGAGGCCCTCCGCGAGTGCGGCGATATTGGCGGCAAGTATGGCGTCGAAATCTGGGTCGAAGTCCACGGACGCGGCACCAGCGAACCAGCCCGCATGCGCGCCATCATGGACGCCTGTTCGCATCCCAACGTCGGCGTCTGCTGGAACTCGAATCCGCCAGAGGCCATCGACGGCTCGATCCGCCAGCCCTTCGAACTCCTCGCGCCGTTCATCAAGAACGTGCACATCAACGTCCTCGCAAGCGCTTATCCCTACCGTGAGTTCTTCCGCCTGCTCCGCGAATCGGGCTACGACCGCTACACCCTAGCCGAAGTCGCCGAAAGCAAGGAGCCCGAGCGCTTCCTCCGCTACTATCGCGCCCTCTGGAGAGAACTCAGCCGCTAGAGCATTTTCAGGAATGACATAGACAATCCGCCGGGACTGCTCGGCCTGGACGTTTCGGCTACAGGCTGCGCCATCATTGAAAATCGTCGAAATCCGCCGCCGAGCCGCGGATGGAAATCTGCGGTCGAACCGGCGCGGACATCCCGCACGAGGCCTTCAACTACCGCAAACGACACCTCGCGACATCGCCTCAACGCCGGCGGCGGCTTCAAGGTCCGGACCACGGATTTCCATCCGTGGCTCGGTAGCGGCCGCTTGGCGTCAGCAACTCAGATACGGGCTATGCCATCGCTGAAAATGCTCTAGCCACCGGCCACCGCCGCCAATCAATACCCGCCCAACCCAACAACCTCCGCCCGCGGATAAAACGCCAGCAAAGCAAACGCGTAGTAGACGCCGTGCTCCATCCTCTCGAGCTGCCTGCCCGCCAGAGGCCCCGCAACCGCTTTGCCGAACAAATTCCACCGGCTGCCCGTCTTCTTGTCGCGAATCTCCCCCTTCTCGAAGCGGAACCGAAGCCGCTCTCCATCCAGCACGCTTGAGAACAGCCCGGCCGATCCGGTCGCCCCGGCATCGGCGATCTGCCGTGTATCCATCAAGCTCAGCGTCGCCGGCTCGAAGAACACCACATAGTGCTCGCCCGCCAGCTTGCCTTCCACCACATGATTCCGCCGCAAGCGCTCGAAAGCATACGCCCGCGTCTTACCTCGCAGCGTGAACGTCAGCATCTTCATCTTGGGATGCAACGCGAGCTTCCGCTTCATCTCCACCGGAAACATGATGCCCCCGCTCGCCTCATAACCGGCATACGGACTCGACCCATAGGCCCGCAGATGTCCCGTTTCCTTGCTGAGCACTTTGCCGCCGGGAAAACTCGCCGCGAACGCATAAAAGGGGGCAACGCGGCTTGTGACCACCCTCAGCCTGCGTCCGGTCATCTCGCCCACCAGCGCCTCTCCCGTGAGTTGCTGCCAAAGAGAGTCGCTTTGATGGTCATACATCACCATGTCGCTATTGCGAAGCATGCCCGAGACGCCGAACGTCAGCACTGCCTCGCCCACCCGCCGGTCGAAGCTGATGGCGCTATTGCACAGCGGACAATAGGTCACCAGCACCGCAAGATCGCCGATCGTGTCGTTGACCATTTCGTGGAAGATCAGGATCTGCAGCGGATAGGCGCGAGCCTCCGATCCGTGCTCAACCACGATCACCGGATCTTTAGGAAGCAGCCATTTCGAGGCCCCGGCCACCGAGGTAAATTTCGGGGCGAGAATCGCCGGAATCCCGTCCTTTGGCGGACCGCCCGATCGCAGCTCAGTCAGAGCAATCGACTTCTTAGAAAGGTCGGTCTTCCACTCCCCAGGACCAAGCTGCGCCAGCGCTGCCGGCGCCGCCACAAGAAGGAATACAAGAAGCCGAATCATGCTCGTCCCCCTTTCAGTAAGAAAATTCACCCACTCACCAACTAAGATTCGCCACCCAGCCAAATGAGTTACGCCCGTCCCGGCGCAGCACCGCCTCCCCTTCCACTTTTTCCGTCCAGCCGAAACCTGAAACCGAGTCCTCCGCCACCCCACCAGAGCGACCCAGCATATACAGACCCAGCATATACAATGGTCTCATGCAGCGACGTGATTTCCTCTCCAACTCCTTTGCCGGCGGACTGGCCGTCGCCTCCCCCCAATCGACTCCCCGGGAACGCCAGACCGGCGGGGACGACAGCACCGCCTACGAGGTCGAAACCATCATTGAGCGCCGCGTCTCAGGCAAGCCCCACCAGGGCAAGACGCTCGCCGCGATCCAGCCGCACTGCGACGACATCCCGATCTTCGCTGGCGGGACGATCCTCAAGCTCATCGACGAGGGCTACGAGGGCATCCTCATCACCATGTCCGACGACTCGATGGCGGGCAACCTCAACGCGGATCTCGCCCAAACCCGCCGCGGCAAGGCGACCTACGGCCAGATCGTTCACGCCAATGAAGACGACACCATCGAGGTCGGCCGCAGGCTCGGTCTCAAAGAGTCGCTCTTCTTGAACTACCCCAACCACAACATGGACGTTTGGCCGGTGATCGAGATGCGCGCCCGGCTCATCTTCCTTTTCCGCGCTTACAAGATCGATACCGTCTTCGTCTACGATCCCTCCGGTCTCTACGAGCGCAACCCCGACCACTACGTTACTGCCCGCGCCGTCGAATCAGCGTACTGGATGTCCAAGTCCGAGTGGGACTACCCCGAGCACTTCAAGGTCGGGCTCGAACCCTATGGCCCCAACGAGACCTACTACTTCGCCCGCGGGCCGCAGCTTGTCAACCGCGTGGTCGACATCTCGGACTTCATTGATGACAAGGCCTACGCCAACACGGCCAACGTCACACAAGGGCCGTCGGGCAACCGCGGAGCCGCCCTGCGCCGCCGCCTCGCCGCCGATGGCAAGAAGCTGCCCCTGTTGGGTGACGATGACGACACCGCGAACCGCGAATACACCAAGCGCTTCGCCCTAAATCGGGACCGCGTCCGGGGCCGGCGGCACGGCCTCGAGTACGCCGAGTATTACCACTACATCGGACCGGGCGAATCGAGCCTGCAACGCTACATCGACGAGAACGCCCAGTCGCTCTAGCTAGCCGGCAGCATCGCTGCAATAGCGGCTCCAGCCGCTGATTCGTTCTCTAGGCTTGCTGCTGAGCACCGCTCTCGCGGGGGCCGCGGCGCAGCGCCCAGCCTCGTCATCGTCTTCACGGATGATTCGGGTTACGTGGTGGGAACGCGATTTACCAATAGGTATCGTGCAGACAGGCTCTAAGTCCCTTGTTGTGTGAGACCTAGTCCTGCTCGCGGTCACGGAACTCTTCGTACCAGTTCTGGACGACACGGATCGAAGGCCGGGGCCGGTCGCCGACGGGCTGGGCGATGATGAACTGCTGCCCGCCGGGCGAGACGTCATATCCACCAAGCGCATTGAAACCCTCGCTCAAACCGGCGACATCGAAAAGCCGTGTTGGTTCTCCGGGCGAGAAACTCGGACTCATGGACACCGGCACAGCCAGTAAAGAGGTCCCCTCGATGTAAAACAATTCCTTCCCATTCGAGTTCCAGCGCGGCGCTGTCCCTCCGTTGCGAGAGATTCTCGATACGTTCTCGCCCTCAGGAAAAGACTGCACGTACACTTCCCGGCGGCCCGACTGGTTGGATAGGTAGGCGACGTAGCGACTATCGGGTGAAAACCGTGGATGGTTTTCATTGGCTGGCGTTTGCAGGAACGGATGCGGCGTCCAATCCTCACCCTCACGGAGGAGGTACCAGAGATCGCCTCGGGTTTGGGGAGAATTTCGGCGGTAGATGAGATATTTGCCGTCACGGGACCAGTCGCCGGCAGCTTCACGGGCGGGTGTGCCAACGAGGACTTCCGGCTCCCCGGTTCCATCCACCCGCTGACGGAAAATGTCGTAGTCCATCCCCCTGCGGTCGGAACTGAAGGCGAGTTCGTCCCCATTGGCTGACCAGACTGGCATATAGTCCACGTCCGGCGCGGTCGTAAGGCGAGTTCTCAAATCGCGTGCGAGGTCGTGAATCCATATGTCCCGATTGAAGTCCAGAGTGGCTGAGAACGCGACGCTACGGCCGTCCGGCGACAGGGTGATTTGCGCTACGCCGTCCACCGGTTGACCAATCTGTTCCTTCGGGGCGCCTGCTCGATCGACGAAAACCAATTGGCTCATCAACGGTACGTGATCGAGGTAGACAAGAGTTCCATCGCCGGCAACCGTCGGGTCGCGACCGTTCTCGGAAAGCAGGAAGGGGTCTCCCGTCGCCTTTAGATCGCTCAAGGAAAAGGGCAGAGCCCACAGCTCCCTGGCGGTGGTGCTGGCTTGGTAGACAAGATGGCCACTGGGTGAGTAGGCAGTTCTGGTGCCAGCTTGGAGAATCTCCCGCCGGCCGGATTCCAGATCCTGCACCGCCAAGGTCTGCGAGCCGACAGTTCCAAAACTGAAGGCTAGGACGCGAGCACCGGCTTCCGGCGGCAGGAAATGAGGGTGGAACAAATTCTCGGCTTCTGTTTCACCTGGGGTCGAATCCATGTCGTCCGGAGAAGGCAAGACTTTGGCGGCGCCGCCGCCGGCGGGCACTTCGTAAAGAACCCCAGGGCTGCCGGACGAGAAGACAATCACCTCGCCGTCGGGGCTCCAGGTGCTACCCCAGCTATGACCCGGGAGTGGACAAATTCGAATGGCTGCGCCGCCCTGAACGGGAACCTTTCTCAGTTCAGAGCTTGTCGCGAATCCGATGAATTTGCTGTCGGGCGACCAAAAGGGTTCGTACGCGCCTTCCGCACCCTCGATTGCGCGAGGTTGCTGTTGGTCAAGATCTTGGACGTACAGCTTTCTCGCCGGTTCGGCCCCGACGAACGCGATGTGTTCTCCGTTGGGGGCGACCGCGGCAGTTTTGTTAAAGCGGCTGTTTCTCACCCCCTGGGTTGGGGTGAGGGCGAAGCGCCGGGTCGGATTCGCGGGAGGGGCTTCTCGAAAAGGGGAGATGACGAGCACCAGAGCGGCCATCGCGGCAACGGCGGCTATGGCCTGGTAAAGCCTGAGCCGCTGTTTGGGCACCGTTGTGACGTTATGCTCCTGACGTTGGCGAGTGGCACTGCCGGGTTCGACCGCCGGACCAGCAATCGGACCGGTCGCTCCCCCAGCGCGCAAAATCGTGGACTTGCCGGATGCGAGTTTCTTTTGCAGGCTGCGCAAGTCAACGAGCAGGTCCTCGGAGTGTTGGTAGCGTTCGTCGCGGTCCTTTGCCAGGGCTTTGCCGATGATCCACTCGAGTTCCAGTGGCAGCCCCGCACGCTGGGCGGTGACCGGCTCGGGTTCCTCGCTGGTGATCCCGTAGAGAACTGCCTCTTGACGTTCTCCTTCGAACGGCAGACGGCCGGCGACCATTTCGTACAGCACGACGCCGAGAGACCAGAGATCGGTGCGGCGATCGGTTTTTTCACCCCGCGTCTGTTCCGGAGACATGTAAGAGGGCGTCCCAAGAATGGTTGTGGTTTCGGTCAACTTCGACCGTTCGGCGAGTTGCGCCAGGCCGAAATCCATGATCTTGACCTGTCCCGGCGGTGTGACCATGATGTTGGCGCCCTTGATGTCGCGGTGGACGATCCCCTTCTCGTGCGCTGCTTGAAGACCTTGGGCGGTTTGGACGGCGATGTCGAGTGCCTGGTCGAGCTTGAGCGGGCGCTGGGCGATCTTGTCCTTGACGGTTAGGCCTTCGATGAAGGCCATGGCGATAAAGGTACGCTCGCCTGCGTCGTCAATTTCGTAGACCGTGCAGATGTTTGGATGATCCAGGGAAGCAGCGGCCTTCGCCTCTCGAATGAAACGGGCGCAGCCTTCCTCGTCCTCTAGCAGGTGGGAGGCCAGGAACTTGAGAGCGACGGTACGTTCGAGTCTGGTGTCCTCGGCCTTGTAGACTACACCCATCCCACCTTCACCGAGCTTCTCGGTGATCTTGTAGTGGGAGATGGTTTGACCAATCATAGCCCCGACCGAGCCTGACGGAATTGTACCGCAGCATGGTACCTGGTGGTAACAACGCAACCCCCCAACGATCCGACGCAAGACCCTGGCGCGATCGGGGGGCGCGCGGGGACAGAGCCCCCACTGCCCAGCTACCCGCCACCATCCGCCACGCCCCAGCCCCAGCCCAAACCCCAAAATCGAACTACCAAACAGACCCAACCTCGCCGAACCCCATCGAAATCAGCGTTTTAGTCACCACCCCGCCTTGACGTGCCGCGCGCCTCCAGGCCTGCCGTGTCGCCATTCCTGGCGACATATCTTACCCGCACAACCGCACAATCTCTCGACCGCGCACCCGCCGCCAGTCGCCCAACCGGCATGCCAAACAAACCCAATTCCCAAAAACCAGTCCAGACCCGCATCTCACGGCCACCTGCCCCGGACCAAATCGCGGCTCTCCCCCGCGGCCGCGGCAATCGAAAACCACCGTAGCGCGGAGATCGAAGAGACCCGCGGCTTTTCCTGGCCCGCCGAGCGATTAATCCCCCAATCTCCCGCGCCCGCCAAGCTCCGTAGGAGCGACACATCGAACAGCCTGGGGCGTGAGCCCCAGGACCACAGGCCGAAAACAGTCAGCCCCGGCAGGGGCGGCACACCCCCCCCTCACCACAAATACCGCTCATCGGGCCGCGGAATCCACCGCTGGAATCCCCCGCTGGAATCCCCGGTACCGAAACCCCAAATCCCCCGACCCCCCTGTCACGAGATTCCTCTCCCACAAAATCAACAACATACGCAAAAAACACCCCAAAACACTTGACACCCCATGCTAGCCTATACCCGTAACGACCGGAAAGGATAGATCACCGCGATCCCCCGACCGTTTCCTGGCCAGGACAGAAAGCTCGCCCCGCGATTCACAACCTCCTCGAATCACAGAGAAGACAGTAACCGCAAAGGCGGGTCTTCGGACGGCTCTCGAAAGTGGACATCCACCGCGAAGGGCTACGAGCGCAGTCGTGCACCATCACCGCGCGGGATCACCGCGCGGCAAGACCGCGCGAGAGAACCCTTCGCCCGGAACCGCCTGCAACTTCCGGCTGGGGCGGCTCGCCGGGATCACATAGTCGGAACGAGAGGCGTCTCTCACTTCTTTTGAAAGTTTCTCGAATTTGAAAAAGAAGCACCACGAAGAACGAAGCCAGCAACCCCAGCCAGCCAGCAACCCCAGCCACCCACCCAACCCATCCGCCAAACGATGCACCGGCGGTAGGGGCAAGACACCGTCGAGCCCCTCAACCCGCCCGCAGCCACCAAATATCCTAAAATCCGGGCAAATCCGGACAAAACGCCGCCACCCGACCCACGCCCAAAATCTAGCCGCATCGCGACGCGACAAAAAAAAGTTAAAAAATCCCCAAAAACCGGGCATTCCCGGACAAAACACCCCTCCCAAACCGCCACGCCGGCCCGCTTCGCCTTCGATCCCGATGCAACCCCATTTCGACGACGCGCGGCTTCGTCCGATCGCCGGCGCGTGCTAGGATCAGGGCTGGGTTCCGGGCTCTGTGCAGCGGGATGCCGCGAACTCCGCCAGGTCCGGAAGGAAGCAACGGTAGTGGCCTCTGCCGCGTGCCGCGGAATCACCCGGGACCCTTTCTGTCTTTCCATCGAGAAACGACCCCGGCAGCCCGCTGTCGGCAGCGGTATCGTGGCCGGGTCGCGAGTCCATCACACGGTCGATCGCCCGCTACATCACGCGCTACATCGCCCGGCGGCGGTCAGTGTGTCACAATGGGTAGTCCTCGCCGCTCGCAGCTTGTTTAGGGCGTGTTATGTACCAGGTCATCGCCCGAAAATTCCGTCCTCAAACCTTCGCTGACGTCGTCAATCAGGAACACGTCAAGCGAACGCTCACCAACGCCCTGACCCAGAATCGCGTCGGCCACGGTTACATCTTCTCGGGCCAGCGCGGCACCGGCAAGACGACCATGGCGCGCATTCTCGCCAAGGCGCTCAACTGCGAGAAAGGACCCGGCCCCGAGCCCTGCCTGGAATGTTCGAGCTGCCGGGAGATCGCCGCCGGCAATTCGATGGATCTGGTGGAAATCGACGCCGCCTCGAACCGCCGCATTGACGATATTCGCGAACTGCGCGAGAGCGTGCGCTACCGTCCGGTGCGCGACCGCTACAAGGTGTTCATCATCGACGAGGCGCACCAGATCACACCCGATGCCTTCAACGCGCTTCTGAAGACGCTTGAGGAGCCGCCCGAGTGGGTGGTATTTATCCTCTGCACCACCGAGCCCCATGATATTCCGGCCACGATCGCCTCGCGCTGCCAGGGCTTTCCGTTTCGGGCCGTGGAACTCGATCAGATCGCCGGCCGCGTACAGTGGATCTGCGAACAGGAAGGCGTCGATGCCGAGCCCGATGCGGTGATTGCGATTGCTCTCGCGGGCGATGGCAGTATCCGCGACGCGCTCTCGACGCTCGACCAGGCCATCGCGTGCTTTGGGAATCGTCTCGAGGCCGGTCCGGTTCGCGATCTGCTGGGAGCGATCCCGAGCGAGATTACCGATCAGATCGTCGCGTCGCTCGCCAAGCAGGACTCGGCGGACATGCTGGCGGTGGTGGATCGCATTGTCGGCGAAGGGCGGGATGTACAGCAGTTTTGCGGTGAACTGAGCCGCTACTTCCGCAATCTCCTGGTGATGAAAGTCTCCGGGGCCGGGACCAAGCTCGTGTCGGCCGGTCCGGATGAGAGGAAACGCCTGGCGGCATCTCTGGACCATTTTAGCCGTGAAGATCTTACCCGTTACCTGCAGCTGCTCTTGGACCTTTATCGCGACCTGCAGTTCGCCGTGCAGCCCAGGTTCCGCTTGGAAATCGGGCTGCTCAAGCTGGTCTACGCAAGCCACCTGCAGCCCATTGAAAAGGTGATCGAGACCTGGAGCCGGGGCGGGACCGGTGAGCAGGCGGCGACCGGGAGCGGTCCGGCCGCGCCCGCCAACTCTGGCCCGCCGGCGGGTCCTTCCGCCGCGGCGCTGCCTCAAGGCGAGGCGATCGAGACGGCGCGGGCTACCGAGGCGCGGGCTACCGAGACGCGGGATATCGAGGCGCGGGCAACCCAGCCGTCAACTTCACCGGCGGCTGTCCCGGTTGCGGCCGGGCAACACGGGGACCCGCAACACGGGGATCTGAAGAGCAAACTCCTGATCGCGCTGCACAGCGGTGACGCGGAGCATCTGGCCGACGCGGTGGAGCATGGCCTGATCCACGACCACGGTCACGAGGTGGAAGTGCGTTCGACGGCGGACTACCGGGCGAGCCTGGAAATCGACTTTGACTCGCTGAAACAGGTGATCCTGCAACTGCTCGGACGCAAGGTCCCGGTAAAGTTAGGTGAGGACTTGACGACAGCAGAGTCCGCCTCGCGCGAGGCGCCGGGCGGTGCAAGCAACGGGCAGTCACCTCCCGGCACGGGTGCCGGCACGGGCCCGAGCGAGACGGCGAACGATCAACTCACGCGGCACGCCCTGGAAGATCCAGGCGTACAAAAAATTCGCGAGCTGTTCGACGGACAGATTCGAGAAGTAAGGAACCTCAGGGGGTATTCGTCATGAAGATGCCGGGCAATATGCAGAAAATGATGCAGCAGGCGCAGCAGATGCAGGACAAGCTGCAGAAAGAGATCGGGCAGATACACGTCGAGGCCTCAACCGGCGGAGGCATGGTGACCGTCAAGATGAACGGCCACAAACACGTTCTGGGCGTGAGCATCGACCAGGACGCGATGGAAGATCGCGAAATGCTCGAAGACATGGTCCGCGGCGCGATGAACGAAGCGGCGAAGCGGGTCGACGAAGAATCCCAGGCCAAGATGGGAGGGATGCTGGGCGGCATGGGACTGCCTCCGGGCTTGATCTAGGCTTATAGCCCGTATTTCTCACCACCTGACGACCGAAGCACGCGACAGGCTCGCCATGGCAAGTAGCTTGACACGCCGTTATCGAGCCCAAACACATCGACCCAGCCGGGAACCTCGTTATGAGTGATCTTGCAGCACCCATGTCGCGTCTGGTGGACGAGCTGAAACGTCTGCCCGGCATCGGGTCCAAGTCCGCGCAGCGAATCGCCTTTCATCTGCTGGGCACGCCGAGAGAAGAGGCCAGCCGGCTAGCGGATGCGATTCACGGCATGCGCGAGTCGATCCGCCTCTGCACCCAATGCAACAACATCTCCGAAGGAGAACTCTGCCGGTTCTGTCTCGACGCGGGCCGCGACCGCAAGATCGTGTGCGTCGTCGAGCAGCCGAACAATGTCCAGATCATCGAACGCACGCGGCAGTACGAAGGACTCTACCACATTCTTCACGGCGTGCTTTCCGCGCTCAAGAATATCGGCCCCGAGGATCTCAAGCTGAAGAATCTCGTCGAGCGTGTCGGTGAGGGCGTAGTCGAAGAGGTCATCATCGCCACCAGCCCAAACAGTGAAGGGCAGGCCACGGCGTCCTATCTGGCGCGGCTCCTCAAGCCGCTTCAAGTTCGGGTCACCCGCATTGGCATGGGGATTCCGGTGGGTTCGGATCTGGAATTCACCGACGAGGCCACCATGATGGAAGCCATGGACGGCCGCCGTGAATTGTAGTTCTTCGCTGCTACTCTCTCGCGGCGCCGACGGCCGTCCCTAGCTAGCGGCAGCGGGAGGCTCCTTAGAGTTCCTTGATTTCAATATTGCGGAATTCCACCGGCTCGTCGTGGCCGAGGAAGCCGATGTGGCCGGAGGCTCGCTGCAGGCCGGGATGCTTTTCCAAGATCTCGGGGTCCTTCACATCATCGAGATTCACGTCTAGAATCGTGTGCCCGTTGAGCACGATCTTCACCGTGCGGCCCTGGGCGGTGACTTCTTGCTGATTCCACTCACCGGCCTCTTTGAGATAACCGGTTTCGGCTGGAAAGACGTGATAGAGCGAGCCATGCTTCTGCCACGGTTTGATGTCTTTATACTGCTCGGCCTTGTTGTCGATGATCTGCAGTTCCATCCCCTCGTAGGCCATGCTGCCAGAGGACAGCGGCGAGCGAATCGCCAGTCCGTTGTTGGAACCCTCCTCCAGGCGAAACTCGAAGCGGAACACGAAGTCGGCGTATTCCTTTTCGGTCATCAGATTGCCCCCGCCATGGGAGGGCACCGCGATCGCGCCATCCTTGACCACGTAGCCGTCGCCTTTCTTGCCTTGCAGGGTCCAGCCGGCAAGCGTCTTGCCATCAAAGAGCGAAACAAATTCCGGCTCCGCGGGCTCGGCTTCAATCTTCACCGCTTCGGAAGCGGGCGAGCAGGAGAGAAGGAATGCGCAGGCGAGAACTGGGGCGGCGAGAACTGGGACGACGGTCTTATGCATGGCGGACGTTGAATCTCCAGGGCGGCCACGTGACGGGGCCGGAATGCATGAAGCTTACCACCTTGCCAGAGGGGGATTCAACACCGGCCCGCGCTTCCGGCCCGCGCTTCTCGCCGCCTGCCGGGCGCTCCGATGCGGGGGGGCTCATGACGGCTCCTTTTGACGGCGGCGTTCGCTTCTTGCTAGAAAGTAGGACTGTTCTTCTCGCGCGGACGCCTCCTCGTTCCTTCGATGAAACTCTCGGTCATCATTCCCGTCTACAACGAAGCCGCGACGATCGGGGGCATATTGCGGCTGGTCGATCAGGTCCAAATCGACAAGGAGATCATCGTCGTCGACGACTTTTCGACCGACGGCACCCGCGAGGTTCTCAAGGACCTCGCGGCTTCCTTTAGCAACCTCAGGGTCTTCTATCACGAGCGCAACATGGGGAAGGGCCGCGCTCTGAGGACGGGCTTTGCCGAGGCCTCCGGCGACTACGTCATCGTCCAGGACGCGGATCTCGAATACGATCCCCAGGACTATCCGAAGCTGCTCCATCCGCTGGAGCAAGGCAAGGCGGACGCCGTCTATGGCTCGCGTTTCCTCTCGACTCAGGAACACCGCGTGCTCTACTTCTGGCACTCGATCGGCAATCGTATTCTGACGCTGTTGTCGAACATGACGACCGACCTCAACCTCAGCGATATGGAGACTTGCTACAAGGTCTTTCGCCGGGAACTGATTCAGTCGATTCCGCTCGAGGAAGATCGCTTCGGCTTCGAGCCCGAGATCACCTCGAAACTGGCGCGCGCCGGGGCCCGCATCTACGAAGTCGGCATCGCCTACCACGGCCGCACCTACGACGAGGGCAAGAAGATCGGTGTCAGGGATGGTTTCCGGGCTCTGTGGTGCATCGCGAAATACCGCATCAAGCCGCTGAAGCTGAAGCAATCCGCCGCCTGGCCGCCCAAGGGCTGAGACTCGCCCGCGGACCCCGGCCCGGCGGGCTATGCCGGACTTCTGCCACGGGTTGCTAGAGTCCGCCCAGGGCCTCGACGCCGGGCAGACTTTCTCCAGCGAGAAATTCGAGCGAGGCTCCTCCCCCGGTTGAGATGTGGGTGATTCGCTCGCCTACTCCCGCGGTCTGGATCGCTTTTTCCGAGTCGCCGCCGCCGACGATGCTGGTGGCCTCCGAGGCCGCGACCGCCTGGGCGATCGCGATCGTGCCGTTGGCGAACGGCCCAAGTTCGAAGGCGCCCATGGGACCGTTCCAGACGATCATCCGTGCGTTCTCGATTTCGCGGGAATAGGCCTCGACGGTCTTGGGGCCTATGTCTAGAGCCATCCAGCCGCCGGGAATCGGGTCCTGCTTGCCGTCGACGATTCGCCGCTCGGCGCCGGCACGGAAGCCGGACGCCACGACATGATCGAGCGGCAGCAGCAGCTTTTCGGCGCACTGGTCCAACAGTTCGGCGGCGAGATCGAGTTTTTCATTTTCCACGAGCGAATCGCCGATGGCAATGCCCTGGGCCTTGAAAAACGTGTAGGTCATGGCTCCCCCGATCAGCAGACGGTCGGCGATCCGAAGAAGGTTGGTGATCACATCGATCTTGCCGGAGATTTTCGCGCCTCCGAGAATGGCGACATAGGGATGCTGGGGATGGCCGACCGCCATCGAGAGATACTTCAGCTCCCGCTCCATGAGCAGGCCGGTAACGGCCCGTCCGGCGTAGGCGACCATCCCGGCGGTCGAGGCATGGGCCCGGTGGGCCGTACCGAAGGCATCGTTGACATAAACGTCGCAGAGGTCCGCTAGCTGGCGGGCGAATTCCGGATCGTTGGCCTCTTCGCCAGGGTGGAAGCGCAGGTTTTCAAGCAGCAGAACGGCGCCCGGACGCATCGCCCGCGCCGACATCGATACGTCGTCTCCCACGCAGCCCGGCGCCATCACGACAGGCCGCCCGAGAAGTTCCGACAGACGAACCGCGACCGGCTTCAGGCTCATGGCCGGGTTCGGCTTGCCCCGCGGGCGGCCCAGGTGAGACGCCAAGATGATAGATCCGCCCTGGTCGAGAACGAATCGGATGCTGGGAAGCGCGGCGCGAATGCGCGTATCGCTGGTGATGACGCCACTGCCGTCCAGCGGCACGTTGAGGTCCGCCCGGAGGAAGACGCGCTTCGCGCCGAGGTCGAGGTCGCGGATGGTTTCATGCGGCATGATGTCAACCCGATGGCGCCGGATCGTTCGCCGCCTCCCCCAGGCTTGCCCTTGCGCCCGCGCCTGGGGCCCCTGTTTTCTTTCGGTGCTGCTAGGCGCCGTTGGCGCTGACACGCCGAACCAAGTCAATGACCCGGTTCGAGTATCCCCATTCGTTGTCGTACCAGGCCAGCACCTTCACGAGGTTGCCGTCGATCACGCGAGTCATCTGACTATCGACAATCGACGAGCGAGTGTCTTTGAGAAAGTCCGACGAGACCAAAGGCTCCTCGGTATAGCCCAAGATGCCCTTCAACTCGCCGTCGGCCGACTCTTTTAGCCTGGCATTCACTTCTTCGGCCGTGGTCGATTTTTCAACGTTTGCCACAAAATCGACAACCGACACGTTCGGCGTGGGAACCCGAATCGCGAATCCGTCGCACTTCCCCTTCAAGGCCGGCATGACCAGTCCAATGGCGGCGGCCGCTCCGGTCATCGTCGGGATCATGTTCAAAGCTGCGGCGCGAGCGCGGCGCAAGTCGCCGTGCGGAAAATCAAGCGTGCTCTGATCGTTCGTGTAGCTGTGAATCGTCGTCATCGTGGCACTGCGGATCGTGAACGCCTCGTGCAACACCTTGGCCACCGGAGCGAGACAGTTCGTCGTGCAGGACGCGTTCGAGATGACGTGATGCCTCTCTGGATCGTACTGATCGTCGTTGACTCCCAGTACCAGCGTGATGTCCTCGCCTTTCGCCGGAGCCGAGATGATCACCTTCTTTACCCCGTCGCGCAGATGCTTGGAGGCATCCTCGCGCTTGGTGAACAACCCAGTGGATTCGATGACGATCTCGCCGCCCACCACGGCCCACGGAATCTGGGCGGGGTCGCGCTCGGAAAACACTCTTACAAAATGCTCGCCGATGTGCAGGCCGTCTTCATTCGCGGAGACGTTCTCTGCAAGATTCCCGAGCACGGAATCATGCTTGAGCAGATGCGCCAGAGTTCGGTTGTCGGTGATGTCGTTGACGGCAACGATATCGATGTCGCCCGCCGTCATAGCCGCCCGGTAGACGTTCCTGCCTATCCGTCCGAACCCGTTGATGCAAACCTTGATGGCCATTCTTAGCCCTTCCTCTTCCACCACTCATGGTTGGTGCTCGGGGTCTTCGCGCGTTTTGACCCGTCCGCCTACGTGGGCATAGGCTTCCTTGACACGGATGACTTTCTCTTCTTCAAAGGTAACAAACGTGACAGATCCGGGTGGGACGCCATAGATCCAGTCTTCGGTCTCGACTCCGTCCTTGAAGTCGCGAACCTTGTGATGCGGCTTGCCTTTGGCCAGCAGCACCATGTCGCGGTCCATGCCGGCGACGACGCGTTCTTCTTCAATCGCCTCCTGGAATTCCTTCGGCAGTTTCTCCATGTAGAGTTCGGTAGCCGAACGCCGGTCGAAATCCAGAACAGGCTTCAGAATCCGCTTCACCTCGTCGGCATCCAGGGGGGGGATCACCTTGGGGAAAACCAGCGCGAGCTTTGTGCCTCCGGGCGCGTAGACCGCCGCCGTCTGCCCGAGTGTCGTTCCTCGACCCCTCTGGGCCCCGCTTACCTGCACCCGGTGCCACCACTTGCGCCCTCCCTTGATGCCATGGTTGAGTTCGAGGACGATGCGATTGCCCTTGAACTCGATTTTCGTGATTTCCACCAGGTCGCCAACGCGGGCGGCCGGGCCGTATTCGTCGAGAGCATCCTCCCATTCGTCCTCGTCGCGACCGCCTTCGCGGTGAATGCCCAGAGCCTTCTTCGATCTGGGAATGATTAATTTTGCCGTTCCGCGCTCAGCCACCATCTCGCGAACAATCACCGCCCGCTGCTCTGGCGAGATCTTTTCGGCGCTCTCCTTGGCCGCGAGCGCCCCTAGCAGCAAGAAGCCAGACAACACTCTGATCATCAAGTCGCGCATCGACGAACCTCCCCGAATCGACATATGTCTGTTCGATCCATGTCTCGCGGCCCGTGGCAGAAGCCGGGCTGCTAGGGCTGTTCCCAAAGCCGCGGCTCGCCGTCGGGCGGCGGACGCCATCGCCACAGCGCGGCGAGCGCCAGCACAATTACGATCGAGGCCACCAGTCCGGCCTCGGGCCCGTAGGCGCCTCCGCTCCACAATGCCGGTCCGGCTGGGACCAGCGAAACCGCGCTTACTTTGATTCTAATGCCACTCAGATTCGTTCCCGCGGCCACGAGTGTGATATTCCATCCCAAGTGCACTCCAAAAGACGGCCAGAGCGAGCGGGAACGAACGAGCAACAGACCGAAAAGGAGACCAAACAGGATCGTATTGAGCACGCCGGCCGGCGAGGAGCCGGGATTGCCCAGATGCAGGACTCCGAACAGGACCGACGCTCCGGTAATCCCTATCCAGACATTGGTCGCCCGCATGAGTTGCTGTAGTCCGTAGCCGCGGAACAGTAATTCTTCACCGGCCGCGCCAAGGGTGAGCACCAGAACCAGCATGCCAGCCGAGGGTTCCCAGACTGCTTGCGCGGCCGCCTCTCCCGTCGCCAGAGCCGGGGGATTGCTGGAGAGCACGAGCAGACCCGCCGCGTACTGCGTCCCGACAATACCCAGCGCGAGGCCGGCCCCGCCCAGCAAGCCGGCTCCGGTGGCGGCCAGAGCCCGGCGGCTGATCTCCATGCCCAGAAAGGGCAAACTCTCTCTCTCGGCCACCGCCAAGAATACGAGCGTCATCGGCAGTACGGCGGGAAGCAGAGAAACCGCGGAGAGGACTACGCCATGGCTGGTCCACGACCAGCCATGAAGCAGATTCGCGCACAGCCACCAGAGGACCAAGGTTAAGACGGCAAAAGCCGCGAGTCGCCACCAGCTCTCGGCGATAGCCCACAACTTTGCCTTCCGCGCCGCGGCATCACGATGAACGTCGGAAACAGGCGACATGGGCACAAAACACGGTCAGTTCTTCGACGAGCATCCGGGCCGCCAGCTCTCCACCCTCTCGCCTGGCTCCCACGGCCGCGGCATGGCGGCCCCGGAGGAGGCCGCCAGACCGGCGGCCATCGCTTCGAAATCTTCTTTGCTCCAGCCAGCCGATGCTATCTGAATCGTTCCGGAGCCGTCGAGCAAGAACGACGACGGGACGGTGCTGATCTGATAGGCCTCCGATACGGGAAAACCGTCCTCTTCCAGGTCGAACAAGGGATCGAGCGGCAACGCAAACTCCTTGATGAACATGCGGGTGTGTTCGATAGAATCCTGGGAAATGGTTCTCACCGCCGCCCGAGCGCCCCGTAAATGCGCGCCAAGCCGGCCGACAAACTGCAAGGCGTACTGGCACGTCGTGCAAGAAATCTTAAAGAACACAAGCAGCACGGGGCCGTTGGCAAGAATTTCGGCCAGCCCATGCGTCTTGCCCCGCGCATCGGTCAGATAAAACGGCGGCGCCGCCGTCCCGCTCTCGAGTGCCATCCGCTCACCCCCCCCGGGTCCGCCGCCGTGACGTCCAACTCACCATCGCGCCGGCTGAGACAGAATTCACTTCTCATACCGCCAACCCCTACCAGTAAATCATACTGACGGCGGTTTGCCGGCGATCGGAGCACCTGGTGGCGCGAGGCTCTGGCTCTGTGTCCAGCCCGCGCTGCAAGTCCGGCTGCTCGCCTCACGGCGTCTTGGAGCTGGCGATGACGTTCAGGTACTTCTCGGCGACGACCTTGAGGCTATGGTGCTCGCGAACATGCCGCCGGCCCTGCTCACCCACAAACCGCCTCATCTCCGCGTCTCCGCCGAGCAGGTAAAGGTAATGTAGCAGCATCTCGGTCTCAGCTTCTCCCGCGTCGACGGCGATCACCGTGTTTTCAGAAAATCCAGAGGTTTCCTCGCTTCGCGTCACCAGAACCGGTTTGCCCAGCGCCATCATTTCCATCGCGATGCCCGAGGTCTCGCCGGCTCCCGGATCCCGCAGATTGACGCAGATATCGGTCAGGTTTTGAAGCAGCTGAAATTCTTCCGGAGGAGCAAACGGCAGCCGCAGCACGTGGCTTGCCTTCAAATGAGGCTCCAGGGCTTGCTCGTATTGGGGATCGACGAAATCGCCCACCAGCAAGACCCGCGCCGGAAGCCCCATGCCGGCCGCGGCGTCGAGCAGAGAACGCAGCCTCTTGGCGGGACGCAAGTACCCGAAGCACGAGACAACGACCTCGTCGTCTCGAATGCCTCGCTCTCGCCGCGCCGCCAGACGCTCTTCGTCACTGAGCGGCTCGCGGGCCTCAACGAAATGGGGAATCTCCGCGATCTCGGCTCGCTTCGCGCCCTCGGGCACGGCCTCGCGCGCCATTCGCTTCGCGGCGGGGTTGTGAACCACAACCGCGCCGCTTCGCTCCACCAGACGCCGCAGCATGGGGTATTGAAAGTAGCGCGCCTCGATGGCGCACAGGTGCCGGTGCTCCCACAGATCGGCGGCGAGATCCCGATTCCACTCGCCGAAGTTGTAGACGAATTCTTCGATATAGCGGTCCCGAGGAAACCACCCCAAGGCAAAATGGTGCAGTACAGCATCGTGAACCACAACGACCCCGGGCTGGGCCAGCGCCGCGTCATAGACCCGCCCGTGCAACGTGCTATTGCCCATCTGATAGAGCACGGCATCGGACGCCCGGATCGCCTTTAGGTCGGGTGGGTCGTACTCGGTGACTTCGGCGAATTCCGACAGCGCCCGGCCCAGCCGCCTGGCATAGTCGGCCACGCCGGACCGCGCCGGCGGGAAAGGAGACACATGTGCGAGCTTCACTTCGAGTAGTTCCGTTCGCCGAAAATCGCGCTCCCCACGCGCACCATCGTGGCGCCTTCGGCGATCGCCACTTCCAGGTCGTGGCTCATGCCCATGGAGAGTTCCCGGAGCTGATGTTTTTCTCCCAACTCGCGAAGCCTCTGAAAATAAGGACGCGTCTGCTCGGCATCTTCAAGCCATGGGGGCATGCACATGAGTCCCCGCGGGGTTAGATTCCTGCATTGCGTGAGATAGTCCCGGAGCTCTCCGATCTGCTCCTCGGCGAGCCCCCCCTTGGTGTCCTCGGCCGAGAGCTTGACCTCGATAAACACGTCGAGCGGCGAACCGGCGTCTTCCAGCCGCCGCGCGACCTTCATGCTGGCAACCGTTTGGATGACATGGAAATAGCGGGCGGCGGCGGCGGTTTTATTGCTCTGCAATTTCCCTATGAAATGGAAGACGGCATCGGGCATATCCAGCAGTTCCGCCGACTTCGCGGCGAACTCCTGGATGTAGTTCTCGCCGAAATGCCGCTGCCCCGCCCGATAGGCCGCCAGCAAGTCCTCGGCCGGCTTGGTCTTGGAAACGGCGATCAGCGTGACGTCTTCGGCTCGCCGCCCGGCCCGCACGGCCGCCCGCGCGATGCGGTCCTGGACGCGCTGCAACCTCTCGGCGATCATCTCCCCATTCTATATGGCCCGCGCTGAATCTCGAACCTCCCTCGCCAACAACAGCAGCGGCTCGGACTCGCCGCCCCATCCAGTTGCCCCGTCCGATGACGCCGTCCCATGACCCCGTCCAATTATGTCGCGCCCCTCTCGCCCCGATCGTCCCGTGATCCGCAAACAGAGCGGTATAATTGCTGCTTGAGTTTACCCGGCGTTTTCATCAGTTTCGAGGGAATCGACGGCAGCGGCAAGACAACCCAGCTTCGCCTGCTGCACGAACATCTCACCGCGCAAGGCCGCCAAGTTACCGTAGCGCGGGAGCCCGGCGGCACCCGTGTCGGGATGGAGATACGCCGCCTGCTGCTCGACGCGGCGAACAGCGACCTCCAACCCGTCCCGGAATTGCTCCTCTACTTCGCCTCGCGCGCTCAGAACATCGACGAAGTGATCTTGCCCGCGCTCGAACAAGGCCGCATCGTGCTGATCGACCGGTTCACCGACGCCACCCTCGCCTATCAAGGATACGGACGCGAACTAGGCGCCGGCGCCGTTCAAGCCATCGAGCAGGTCGCTTGCCGGGGTCTGAAGCCGGATCTTACTCTGCTACTCGATATTGATGTTGCCATCGGCCTCGACCGGGCGCTGGCGCGCAACCAGGATCAGACCGGCGATGAAAGCCGCATGGAGCACCAGGGCGCCCAGTTCTTCGAGCGCGTCCATCAGGGCTACTTAGCCCTCCGCGATGCCGAGCCCGGCCGTATCAAGCGCATCGACGCCCGAGCCGGAATCGAGCAAGTAAGCGACGCCGTCCGCCGCGAGGTGGAGCATCTGCTAAAGCAGCGCATGTTCTAAAGCAGAGCCGAGCATTGGAATCAAGACTCCCCGGCCCGCACCGGAAGCTGGAACGAAAACACCGACCCTTCTCCGACGACGCTCTCCACCTCCACCGACCCTCGGTGAGCAAGAACGATGTGTTTCACGATCGCCAGCCCCAGGCCGGTTCCGCCCAGGGCTCGCGAGCGGGCCTTGTCCACCCGGTAGAAGCGCTCAAATAATCTTGGGATGTGCTCGGCGGCGATTCCCGTTCCGGTGTCGCGCACACTAAAGCGCACGAACTTGCCGCGCGGCTCGGCCCGCAGGCGAATCATCCCGCCCGCGGGCGTGTACTTGGCGGCGTTTTCCAGCAAGTTCATCAGCACCTGCTGGATTGCACCCTCGTCGCAGTCGAGTTGCAGTTCCGGTCCCGCCTCTTCGACGACGAACTGTATTTTCTCTTGCTCGATGAGGGCGCGCATCCCATCGGCGGCCTGGCCCAGTAACCGATCGGCGCGGTGGGAGGCAAAGTGGAATTCCCGGGCATGCATCTCCATTTGCGAGAGCGTCATCAGATCCGCGGTGAGCCTGCCCAGACGCACGGCGCTGGCGCGAATAATCTCGAGAAAGCGCCGGCTGTGCTCGCGATCGTCGATGGCCCCGTCGAGCAGCGTTTCCGCGTAGCCCTGGATCGAAGCGAGCGGCGTGCGCAGCTCGTGCGAGACATTGATGACGAAGTCCTTGCGCATGCGGCCGGCCATTTCCAGCTCGGTGATGTCCTGGAAAACCGCCACCGCCGCCCGCACATTGCCGGACACGCTCTTGATCGGGGCACAGGAGATTTTCCAAGCCCTCTCGCGGGGTTCCCTAACCACCAGATCCGACGCTTGCCACTCGCCGCGCTCAAAAACTTCATCAAACAGCTTCGGGATCTCGGGACGAGACCAATGGGCGAGCTTCGATCCGGGCTGAATGTTCTCTTCCGGAAACATCCGGCGCAAGGCCGGATTCGATAGCATGGTATGCCGGTCGCTGTCCACTACCAAAATACCCTCGACCGTGCTGTTCACCACTGCCTCGAAGCGCGAGCGCTCTTGTTGCGTTCGCTCGAACATCGACCTCAGCCGTTGCGCGGCCGTAGCCAGGCTCTCTCCCAGTATCGCCAGCTCGGACTGTGAAACCCGAGGAGGATCCGCGTCGAAATTTCCCTTGGCCAGCTCGCTCGAGAACCGCATCACCCCCGAGAGATCTCGCGAAACGCGCCGGGCCAGCCATCCGGCCAGGAAAATGGCCGGAATACACGCGAGCAGCGCCACCTCGATGATGTTCGAGTGGATGTCCGCCGTGCGAGCGTCTATCTCGGGAACGGGCAGAGCGAGCCGCAGCGCTCCTTCGCGCCCCGGGCCCGGCAACGGGCCAGATGGGGGGCAAGACAAGGGAATGGCCAAATAGAGGAACTCGCGGCCGAGTGTCTGGCTGCGGCGGCTATCAACGCCGATACCCTCGCCGAACGCCAGGACGAATTCAGGACGACCCGCGTGATTTTCCATTTCTTGCGGGTCGGCCTCCGAGTCCGCCACCACCGTTCCGTCACGAAGAATCACGGTCACGCGCGTTCCGGCGCGATCCGCAATCTCGTCCACGGCGGCGGAGAGTTCACGGGGCGGAAGGCCGGCAAGCATCCGCTCGGCCAGCCGGGCCTTTTCCGCCAGTCCCCGCTCCAGCTCCCGCCGCAGATCCCGCCGGGCCACTCGCGTGGCTAAGTAGTCGGCCCCAAGCGCGGCTACCAAGAGCAGGCCGACGAAGCTAAGCAGCAGTTTGAAAAAAATGCGGGCCGTCATACCGGCACTTCAAACCGGTAACCAAACCCTCGCACGGTCTGAATCCATTTCGGATCGTTCGGCGACTCCTCGATCCGTTCGCGCAGACGCCGGATGTGAACATCCACATTGCGCGGCGTGACATAGTGATTTTCTCCCCAGATCAACCGCAGCAGCTTTTCTCGGCTGAACACCTTGCCGGGATGCGAGAGGAAAACCTCCAGCAGCCGAAACTCCGTCGCCGTGAGTTTGAGCTGACGCCCATGCAGCGACGCACGCCGCGTGTCCGGATCGAGCTTCAACGCTCCCGCGCCTCTTTCGGCGCTGCCGGACCTCCCCGCCGCCGCGTCTGCTTCGCCGCGCCGAAGATGAGCCCTGACGCGAGCCACCAGCTCGCGCGTGCTGAACGGTTTGGTGATGTAGTCGTCTCCGCCGATCTCGAGGCCCAGCACTCGGTCCCTTTCCTCGCTCCGCGCGGTGAGAAACAGAATCGGGATCTTTGCCCAAGCCGGTCTGGCGCGAATCTGTTTGCAGAAATCGAAACCGTCGCCGTCGGGAAGCATCACATCGAGCAGGATCAAATCCGGAGAGACCGCCTCGATCCGGTCCATCGCACCCTTAAGACAACCCAGCAGGGACACGCGATAGCCGGCCACGCGGAGGTTGTATTCGAGCAGTCTGCCGAGATCTTGATCGTCCTCAATCACAAGAACAGTCGATGGCATCGCGGTCCCCACCATTATATCGAGCAGTATCCTCTCACCCGGCCTAAATGCAGCGCTCCCAAATGTCTGGCCCCAAATTTGTTGCCCCGAATTTGTTGCCCCGAATTTGTTGCCACTGCGCGGGTCGTTCTATAGTGATAGCAATGCGACCCACGCACCGCCCCGCCGGTCGCGCCTGTTCCCGGAAAACTTCATGCGCCTATTCTTCATGCTCGCCATGCTCTCCGCCGTGCTGCTGGCGCCGGCTGGTTCGGCCCAATCGCTGTCAATCGAGGAGTGGCAGCCCATCTCGACGCTCGTCGTCCCGAAACACATGGTACCCCGCGCCAAGTACCCGGTCATTGACGTCCACAGCCATCATCGCTCCTCCACCTCGCCCGAACGGCTCGACGAGATTGTCAACGAGATGGACGAACTCAATCTTCGCGTGCTCGTCAACCTAAGCGGCGGAACCGGCGAGCGGCTCAAGATGGTCGCGAAGAATTTCAAGGGCCGGCACCCGTCGCGGTTCGCCGTTTTCGCCAACCTCGACTTCCGCGGCATCGACGACCCGGACTGGGGCGAGCGCTCCGCCCGGCAGCTTGCAACAGACGTTCGCAACGGAGCACAGGGTCTGAAATTCTTTAAGAACCTCGGCCTGAGCGTCAAGTACGCCGGCGGACGCCGCATGCCGGTCGACGACCCCAAGCTCAACCCGGTTTGGCGGATGTGCGCCCAGCTCCAGATTCCCGTTCTGATCCATGTCGCCGAACCGGCCGTCTTCTTCGAGCCGCATGACCGCTTCAACGAGCGCTGGCTCGAACTCAAGATTCATCCCCGCCGCCGCCGCCCTCCGGACCGCTTCCCGCGGTTTGAAACCCTGATGGCCGAGCGCGACCATATCGTGGCCGCCAATCCAGACGTCAATTTCATCATTGCCCACCTCGGCTGGCACGGTAACGACCTGGGGCGCCTCGCCGGCCTATTTGAAAAGTATCCCAACTTCTACACCGAGGTTGGGGCCGTGCTTGCCGAGCTAGGACGCCAACCCAATGCCGCCAGGAAGTTCTTCATCAAGTATCAGGACCGCGTTCTATTCGGCAAAGATTCCTACCGGCCCGCCGAGTTCCCCTACTATTGGCGCGTGTTTGAAACCAGCGACGACTACATCGACTACTATCGCCACTATCACGCGCACTGGAAGCTCTACGGTCTCGATCTGCCCGACGAGGTATTGAAACACCTGTATTACAAGAACGCCCTCAGGCTCGTACCCGGCATCGACAAGAAAGGGTTTCCCGAATAACGCCGGTCATGCTTGGCCGTACCCATCCTCAGCCCAAGTGTCGGGCGAGGCAAGCGAAATATCGAGAGTTGCCCGCGGCATCTGCCGCGGCCGGCTGCCGCCGGTCCCGCCGCTGGCCGTGTCTTGGGCGCTTGCGTCTCTTGGTCTGCCTGCTCGGGGCCATCGCGAGTATCCTCCCGGCCCAGACCCGCTACGAGATCGACCTGGCGGAAGCGGCCTCGGGCTGGCTCAGCGTTACTGCTGAAACCGTCTGTAAAGAGCCAAGCTGCGAATTCCAACTGCCGGTTTGGAACGCTACCTACCAGGTGCGCGACTTTGCGCAGTATATCCGCGGCTTTCAGGCGGTGAACAGCCAAGGGCGCGCGATCGCCGTGCAGAAGGCGGGGGTTTCGAGTTGGCGGCTGGCCGCGCGAGCTGGCGAGCAGGTCCAGGTCCGCTACCGCGTCGAGGCCAAGCGTCCCGGACCCTTCGGCGCGTTTGCCGGTCCGAACCATATCTGTCTCAATCTCGCGCAGGTACTCGCTTATCCGGCCGCTCAGCGCCGCAACCAATTCACACTCGGCTTTCACCACATTCCAAGCGGCTGGAAGACCGCGATCACGCTCGGCCGGCGCCAGGAGCGATACGTCGCCGGCAGTTATGACGAGCTGACGGACACGCCGGTGCACATGTCCCCTGGCATCGAGACTTCGTTTGATCATGCCGGACGGCGTATCCGCATCTTCGTCGACGGTCTGTCGGGCCGTCATGACCTGGCCGAAATCCAACAGCGGACCCAGGCGATTGTCTCGGCGGCGACCGGCATCATGGGGGACACGCCGTTCTCTTCCTACACGTTCGTCTATCATCTCTCGGGCGAACAGGGTGGCGGGATGGAGTACCGCGACGGCGCGGTGATCTACATGCCCGCCTCTTGCCGGGACTGTGATCTTTCATCGATCACCGCGCATGAATTCTTTCACGCCTGGAATGTGAAACGCATCCGGCCGCAATCTCTCGAGCCCAGCGGCTTCAGAAGGCCGGCCCCGACACCTTCGCTGTGGTTCTGCGAGGGTGTCACCTCGACCTACGCACAGTTCATCCGCCTGCGCGCCGGACTGCTCGGGGCCCGCGAGTTCCTCGATCACCTGGGCCGGCTGATTACCGAGTACGAAGCCCGGCCGGCGAATCGCCAGCAATCGGCGGAAACCTCCAGCATTGAGGCCTGGCTTGAGCGTGATCCCGGATACGCCAGTCCCGACCGCAGCGTCTCGTATTACCTGCAGGGCGAACTGATCGGCTATCTGCTCGATCTGGTCATCCGGCACCGAACCCAAAACAGCCGAGGCCTCGACGACGTCATGCGGTTGCTCAACCGGGACTACGGACAGGCGGGCCGCTACTACCAGGAAACCGCCGCTTTGGAACGGGCCGCCACTGAAATCGCCGGCTCATCAATGAAAAAAGAGTTCGACCGGCTCGTGCGCACTCCGGCCGTGATTCCCTGGAAGCGTTATCTGGGCTTCGCCGGACTGCGGGTCAAGCGAAAGCGCCACTCTTCGTTCGACCCTGGCCTGTCGATCTCCGGCGCGCCGGGCGCGGGCTCGGTTGTCTCTTCGATCGTGCCCGGCAGCGCGGCCGGCCGGGCCGGCTTCCGTCTTGGCGATCACATCACGGCCATCGACGGCGAACCCTTCCCCGGAAACATCGAATCCATCAGCGGACGGCTCCAACGGAAACCCGCCCGCCCGCTCCGGGTAACCATCGAAAGGAAACAGGAGAGCCGCACGCTAGAGCTGCTGCCCCGGCTGGTTCGAGCCAGCGTGTTTCGTATCACCCGAGCCCGCCGCGCCACCGCGGCCCAAGAAAAAGTCCGCCAGGGCTGGCTGCGGAACGCGCGTTAGTTCTTTGATTCGCTCCCGTCCGGGCCAGTCACGGCAAGCGGAGCCCGTCCCCAGGCGGGCCAGATGCGCAGCATGCCGAAGGCGGCCCGGATCGTGGTCCAGCCGAGGGTGACGATCCAGATCTGTAGCAGCACCGACGAGGCGCTCGCGTCCACGCGGGCAAGCCCAGCCAGCCCAACCGCCGTCGCGACGATGACAGCATTGCGCAGATACCGAAAATCTCCCGTACCCCAATGAATGCCGTCGGTGGCAAAGCTTAGCGCGCTGACCGGCTGCGAGAGAGCCGCCACACTCCAGGCGGAGAAGAACACCGCGTGCGAGGCGGGCGGTATCAGCGCAACCGCCGCCAAGTCCCGTCCGAAAATCATCGCCGCCATGAGGACCACGCCCGCGCCGAGACTCCACTGGCAGACCACCGCCGCCACCCGGCGGCATTCGGCTCGCTGACCCGCGCCGAGGAAGTAGGCAACCAGACTTTGCCCCGCGATGGCGAAGGCATCGAGAAACAGCGCGGTGAAAGTCCAGACTTGCCGGATGCCCTGATGCGCCGCGCCCACATCCGCTCCGCCTTCGGTCGCCACCCGGGTGGTAACCAGAAGAAACAAGTTCAGCGAGGCGGTTCGCAGGAACAAGTCACGGCCGATCGCCGCCAGTTTGCCAAGTTCACCGAGCCGTAAGCGGGCGGGCCACCCGAGACGGCGCACGGTCACCGTCACCACGGCCACCGCGCCGGCCCACTGGCTGACAACGCTCGCCACCGCCGCGCCGGCCACCTCCATTCTCGGAATCGGTCCGTAGCCGAAAATCAGCAGCGGATCGGCCAGGATATTCAGCAAGTTGACCCCGCCGGCAATCCACAACGGCGTGTGCATGTCCTGCAGACCGCGCAACGTGCCGAAGGCCGCGACCGACATCAGAACCGCTGGCGCGCCCCAGAGCCGAATCGCAATGTAGTCTTTCGCCGGAGCCTCCAGTTCCCCCGTGGCCCCCATCAGCCGAACGAGCGGATCGAGAAACGCGAGCCCGGCGATCGCCGCCGCCAAGCCGAGCAGAACGCTCAGCAGCAGGGCTTGCGCGTTGGCCAGCCCGGCGCGCTCGTGATCGCCGCTCCCCTCGCCGCGGGCAACTTCGGACTGCGTGCCGATCCCGAGGAAATTAAATACCCAGAACAGGCTCGAGAGTACCGCCGCGCCCGCTCCCAGCCCGGCCAGCTGCGCTGCTCCCAAACGCGCGACGAAGGCCGTGTCGGCCAGTCCGGTGAGCGGATCGGCGATCAGCGAAAGCAGCAGCGGCGCCGAGAGCCCCAGCAGCGTGCTGTGCGGAGCGCGGACGAACCGGTGCTCGTTCGGCCCCGGATTCTGGTCCAGCGCGGGATTCTGGTTCGATGACAAGCGGCCGGCTCATCGCCCAAGCGGCGAGTCTTCAGTGTATCGGGCGTCACGGATCGAGGCTCCCCTCCGCGGCCGGCTCCGGCCTTGCGAGTCCCTCTCTGCTGGCCCTACAATGAAGTTTTGCTCGCTTCTTGCGCCTTCGATGCCTGTCTGTCGCCATCGCCGCCATCATCATTCGTAGCGAACCCTTACCGCCTCATCTCGCCCGGCCCGCGCCGCGGCAGCTAGTTTCCGGGACCGCCAAGAGAGCCGGAAGCTTTATCCATCAAACGTATTTACGCAATACTGTATTGACGAACAGCCGATCCGATGCCCCGATTTGAACTGCCACGCGCCACGCGCGACCTGTTGCCCGATGACACCGCGGCAAGCAATCACTTGCGGGCGGAGTTTTCGCGGGTCGCCGAGTCCTACGGATTTCAAGCCATTCAGACTCCCGCGTTCGAGAAAGTCGGACTGTTTGCCGCCCGTTCCGGACCCGAGCTAAAAAGCTCGATGCTCACCTTTCATTGTGATCATGAGGAATACGCGCTGCGGCCGGAGATGACCGCGCCGGTTTGCCGCTTGCTGGCCTCGGGCGCGTTCGATTCCTCACCGAAACCTTACAAGTTGTACTATATCGCTCCGTGCTTCCGGTACTGCCCGCCGTCGGCTGGCAGATATCGCGAGTTCACGCAAGCCGGGTTCGAGTACTTGGGCGAACCAGGCCCGCAGTCGGACGCGGAAGTGATCGCGGCCGCGAGCCGTTTTCTCTCCCGCGCCGGGGCAGATGGCCGGCGGCTGAAGATCGGCAATATCGGCATCTTCTCGCGGCTGCTTTCCGGCGACTTGCAGGCCGAGGACCGCGCGGTCGTCCTCGGCCACCTGGACCGCTTGATCAGCATCGACGAAAAATGTGCGCTGCTGGCAAAATCCCCACTGCTGGAAGAATCCCCGGACACGGCGCTATTTGATGAACTGCGGATCGACCGCATGGACCTGGCCGCCCTTCAGAACGAGACTGGCTATGACGGAGAGGCCGCGATTGCCTCGCGCAGCGAACTCAGCCCCGCCGAACTCGCTGAACTGCTGCCCCGCGAGGCCGAAGCCACATTCCGGCGGCTTTGGGACGTGCAGGATCTGGTCGCCGAACCAGTCGCCGAATTGCTGCTTCGTGTCTCGCGGCTGCGTGGTCCGCTCGACGAAGTACACGAAGAAGCCCAGGGTCTGCTCAGAGGAACCAAGGCCACCGCAGCCTTCGACGAGCTGCTCGCCGTGTGCCGTGCCGTCGAGTCGTATGACATCGGCGATTTCGAGCTCGTGCTGGGTATCGCCCGCGGCTTTACGTTCTACACCAGCACGGTTTTCGAGATCACCTCCGACGCCGGCAATGGAGGAGAG
The DNA here is from genome assembly GCA_965238045.1 of Bryobacterales bacterium. Lineage (GTDB taxonomy): Bacteria > Acidobacteriota > Terriglobia > Bryobacterales > UBA6623 > CBDEGU01. Next base: position 2,087,638 of record CBDEGU010000012.1, read on the forward strand.
AAATACTGCGGCGGAGGCCGCTACGACCGGCTGGTGGAAGAGTTCGGCGGACCGAGTCTGCCGGCGACCGGCTGCGCCTTCCGATTCGACACCCTGGCCGATGCCCTGCGCCGGAGCCGCTCGTGGAGGGCGCCGCGTCCGTATCAGGTTTTTCTGCTGGCCGCCTCCGAAGCCGGGCGCCCGGCGGCCGTCACTCTGGCCGAGAGCCTGCGGGACCGCGGCCTTCGCGCGGGCGTTGGCGTCGGGTCCCCAGCGGTAATCGCGTCCGAGGACTGCGCGGCCCGCAACACCGAGAGGATCGGCCTTCTTACCACCGGCGCCCAGCAGCGGACCCAAATCCGTCTCAGCGACGGATCGGCCTCAAGCCTGCTTGCCGCCGACCCGGATGTCATCGCCCAGGCTCTCACCCGGGGCGAACCCTCGCCGGAGCAGTAAGCACATACTAGGAAATCGACGATGACCAAAGTACGCTTCGCCATCCCCAAGGGACATCTAGAGAAGACAACCGCCGCCTTTTTGAAAAGCGCGAATCTCTTGCCCGCCGGGTATGCCGACGGCAGCCGAAGCTACAGGCCGGCGCTTGACGATATCCCCGAACTGCTGATCAAGGTACTGCGGCCGCAGGAGATCCCTTACATGATCGCCGCTGGTTTCTACGACATGGGTATCTCGGGCCGCGACTGGTATCTCGAAAGTGAATGCCAGTCCAATGTCGACGACGTGGTCAACCTTGGCTTCGGGCGCGTCGACATCGTGCTGGCCGTACCCGCCGCCTGGGAAGATGTGAACTCTACGGAAGACCTGTTTCGCAAGTTTATCGACTCCACCGGCACGCAGCCTCTGCGCATCTGGACCGAGTATCTGAATCTGGCCGAGACCCTGATCCGCAAGTATACAGATCTCGAACCCTCTCTCTATAGCCCGTATTCACGGCTGCACGTCGAGCGCCGCAGTTCCTCTCCGGTGGCCATCTTCCACTCCTTCGGCGCTACCGAATCGAAGCCGCCCGAGGACGGCGATGCCATTATCGACAACACCGAGACCGGACGGACGCTGCGAGCCAACGGGCTGAAGATTATCGACAAGCTCCTGCCCAACTCCACCGCGCGGCTGCTGGTGAATCGCCGTTCCCTGCGCAATCACGACAAACTCGCGACCATCGAGCGGATCAAAACCGCCTTGGAGTCCGCCGCGCCCGCGCGCCGCGAAACCGAACCTGTGTTTGGCCACATCTAGAGAATGGTCTTCGAACAAGGACCGGCCTCATCGGGGGCGGACGCTGTGAAACCTACCGGAAGCGCGCGGGCCAGGGCGGCTGCGGCTCTTGCAGGAGTTTCCTGGTCTTTTCGGCCAGGTCCATGAGTTCCCGCCGCTGGGATTCGCTTTCAAATTGCAAGCCCGCCGTCTTGTAGAACTCGATCTCGCGCTCCCACTTGGCAAGTACCGCGCGGCGATCTTTCTCGACATACACCGGCTGCTTGTCTTTTAGAACGTAGACCGGATTCGCGTGCGCCCAGATTCGTATATCCTCGCGCAGGCGCGGGCTTTCGGTGCGGGCGGCGATCCACGAGCTTTCCCTCAACCGCAGCTTGAAAGGCAGGGTGAGATTGGTGGCCTCTCCGTCGCCCTGTTTGGAGGCGACGACCTGGCCGTTGACGACGATCTCGAGGTTGTCGAGCGGGCGGTGAAACACGGCGCTGGCCACGCCTTCGACCTCGATGGCGTCGCCCTCAAACGGGAGGATCGCGCCCGATCGCCGGCCATCCACCGTGAAGTCGAGCAGAGGTCCGTTGCTGACGACCGCGTCGCCCCGCCGAATCGCTTCCGCCCAGGTCTCCCAGGCCGACTCGCCCGGCCGTGCCTTGACCAGTGTGCGCTCGGGGCCGAGCAGCGGCAGCTCGCGCGGCCAGGGGATGAAGTGGTCGGTGGGATCGGGGAAATCGCAGCCCGCCGTCCCTACCACGCGAAAACCGGCGTTGAGCAGCTCGTACCAGCCCTCGGTGCGAATCAGCGCGTATTGCATCACTTCCACAAAATCCAGATTATGGAGCGCCAGGTTCATGATGAGCTGCGAGTTCGCCCGGCTGCCGTGGAAATGGGCGTAGCCAACCAGACCCCCGGCCTCGCGTCCCTCGCGAAAGGTCACCCAGGGATGCGGGTAGGCGAAGGGGGAAAGGCCGTACATGTCGCCGATGCCCAGCGGGCGGATCAGCCGCTTGCCGCCGAGCACCAAGACGTGGCCGAAAAAGTCGCTGCGCGTTTCATGTCCAGAGCGAATCGACTGCCCCGGCATGCGCGCCTCGCCCGTCCGTCCCCAGCCGTATTGGACGCCGAAGTGCTGCTGGCGCTGCCCTTCGAGATTGTTGAGCACGTGGAGGTCCTCGGCCTGCATCCAGCGCAGGAAGAGATCGTCGTCCTCGCGGGACCGCATGATGTGGACGTGATCGTCGGCGCTAATCCACTCGCCCTGGCGAAGCGGCGCCATCGGCTTCACCTTGAGAACGATGGTCTTGCGCTCGCCCGCTTCTATGGAAAAGTTCACCTTCGCCGGCTCGAAGAACAACCCGTGATGAGCTTCGAGGCGATACTCCGCCCAGGGCGGCACATCGAAGACGGCTCGGCCCTTGGTCAGCAATACGTGGGACATATCGCGGACGATCACTTCCAGCGAGTCGGGGTCGCTGGTGCGCCGCCAGACGCGGTTGCGGTAGAAATTGTCCTGCCGGACCGCCAGCAGATTGTCGGTCGGGCTGAGCCGGAAGAGCTTTCCGCTGCGCAGCAGGTAGATGCGCGCCGGCACGACCTCGCCGGTATCCGCGCGCTGGACCACGACCTCGAGGCGAGCCGAGTGCTCGGGCCGCAACGACGGGGACCGTACTTGCCCCTGCGCCGCCAGAAGACATCCCAACGTCAGAACCAGCGCTGCTCGTGTAGCGGGAAACAAGCCGCAACGTATCGTCATTCTGGCGACGATTCTATCCATGCGCGCCAGGTATGGCAAGTCCATCCCGGCATTTTCCCGAGAGCGGTCCCCCTCGTCCGGGCCCGAGGCCCAGCGGCGCCGTCCGAAAACACGGCGCTTATTTGCGAAAGTTGATGTCGAGCCGGATCATGTTTGCGTCGCCGTCCCCGGCGGTGATGGATTTTCCGGCGGCGCGGCGCGCGAGCATGCGCGCCCCGGCGACAGACGTTCCGCCCACGATCATCAGCACGATGAGCAGGAGGCAAAACCACACGATGTCCATGAACAGAATTCCCAGGTTGTCGTGACGCCGCGGGTCGCGGGGAGTGACGGTTACCTCGCCGGCGTAGCGGACCCGTGCCAGCAGCCGCTCGGCCTCGTCCGCCGAGGGAGGATCGATGACGACGGCGATCAGCGGCCCGTCTCGTTTGGCCGCGACCTTGGATAACTGATGGAAGGACTCAATCTGCCCGCGAGCGATCTGCGCCGACGGGTAAGAGAACAGAATCATCCGCAACTCGCCGGCTTCGGTCTGATAGCGAACAAACTGCCCTTCCGCGTCCAGGCGAAAGGCCGCCACCGAGGGCGGAATTTCCGGCGCGACAGCCGCCAGAGAAACCGGCCCGAGGATGTAGCGTCCGGAAAACGGGATCAGATCTTGCTTGGGGACAAACTGGCGAACCGGCGGCGCGGCCTTCAGAGTCACCCTGGGAAGAAACGCGAGCATCGCTTCGACATGGGTATCGACCGCCTCGGCGCCCCTCATCTCCACAACGTAGCTGCCGAACCGTATCGCGATCAGCTCACCCCGGCGCAACGCCTGCTCGCCGTAGGGCGCCGGTTCCCCATCGGCGGGCCGCATCCACTGGTAGGCGGCGAAGGCGCCGGTGGCATCCTGAAACCGGTAGCCCGTTACCGTGAGGGCTCGCCCGTCGGCCGTGGTGTAGCCGGCTCTTTGGCCTTCCTCGAAGCCGAACTCGGCGAAGAGTTCGGTGTCCTCCGGCTCGAACGCCTCGGCGCTTTGACGCACAAACTCACCCAGGGCCTCGGGCACGATGTCGGCCGCTTGCGCCCAGGGAGCCAGAAAGATCACCGCGCCCAGAACGGCCGCTGTTTTCCGTGTCAAAACGATCTTCGCCAATAGGGCTCCGCCCATAGAGTTCCGAGAGTCCGCTCCCGATAGCTGTGGTCTGGTTCCCAAACCGCGGATTTTCGCATGGCCGGCAGATCACCTCTGCCCGCGCGGAGGCTCCCAGACGGACGGTTTCACTACGCGGCGCGTCCGTGACACTTCTTGTACTTCTTCCCGCTTCCGCACGGGCAGCGCTCGTTGCGCCCGATCTTTCGGCCGCGCACGACCTGTTTCACTTGCATGTCCGCGGTGTCCGCTCCCGCGTGTTGGGCGTGCGCCAGCTCTTTCTCTTTCTTGCGGCGGATATCCCGCGTGAACTCCGCAATCGAACCCGCCCCTCCGCCGGCCGTGGCGGCGGACTCAGGCTCGGGATGACTTTCGCTCAGTTGCGCGGTTCCCCGGACCGGCGCCGCCTGGAAGCCATCGGTCCGCGCGCCACGGTCTACTTTCAAGAAGAACAAGAATCGAATCGTCTCTTCGTCAAACCGGGCCATCATGGATCGGAAGAGTTCGAACGATTCTTTCTTGTACTCGATGAGCGGGTTGCGCTGACCGTAGCCGCGAAGCCCGATGCCTTCCTTGAGATGGTCCATCGAGAGCAGATGGTCCTTCCACTGCGCATCGAGCAATTGCAGCATGATCATTCTCTCGGCGAAGCGCAGCTGCTCGGTTCCGATGAGCTTCTCTTTCTCCGCATACAGCTTGCACAGATGATCGGTCAATTCGTCGGCGACCGACTGACGGTCAAGGCCTTCCAGCTCAATGTGGTCGGCCTTGACGCCGAACCCTTTGAGCACATCGGTGCGCAGCCCAGCCAGGTCGTAGGTGTCTGGATGCGCCCGTTCCAGGCAGCGCACCTCCACAAAGCTGCCGACGATGTCGCCGATCACGTCCATCACATGTTCGCGCTGATCGTTGCCGGCGAGAAGCTTGCGGCGCACCCCGTAGACGGCCTCGCGCTGCTTGTTCATTACGTCGTCGTATTCGATCAGATGCTTGCGCGCCTCGAAATTCTGCGCCTCGACTGCTTTCTGCGCCGCCTCGATGCGCTTGGTAATCAGTTTCGACTCGATGGGCACGTCTTCTTCCATGCCCAGCTTGAGCATCAGGTTCTGAACCTTCTCCCCACCGAAGATCCGCATCAAATCGTCTTGCAGTGACAGGTAGAACCGCGAGGCGCCCGGATCTCCCTGGCGTCCGGCGCGGCCTCGAAGCTGGTTATCGATGCGGCGTGATTCGTGCCTTTCGGTTCCGAGAATGTGCAGTCCTCCAAGCGCGACGACCTCGTCGTGCTCCTTGTCGGTCTGCTCTTTATACTTTGCCAGCTCGGCCTGCCATTCTTCCGGGGTCATCAACTCGGAGTCTTGACCCTTCTTGAGCAGCGCCTCGCGGGCAAGATATTCCGGATTGCCGCCCAGCAGAATATCCGTGCCTCGGCCGGCCATGTTCGTCGACACGGTCACGGCCCCCTTGCGGCCCGCCTGGGCGATGATGTTGGCCTCGCGCTCGAGATGCTTGGCGTTGAGCACTTCGTGTTTGACGCCGGTCTTTTTCAAAATCTTCGAGAGATGCTCGGATTTCTCGATCGAGATCGTGCCCACCAGCACGGGCTGGCCCGTCTCGTGCAACCGCTTGATCTCCAGCGCGGCGTTGCGGAATTTTTCTTCCAGCGTCCGGTAGACGATGTCCTGGTACTCGGTGCGAATCAGATCCTGGTTCGTCGGAATGACGACGACGTCCAGCTTGTAGATCTTGTTGAACTCAGAAGCTTCGGTATCGGCCGTCCCAGTCATTCCCGCCAGTTTCTTATACATCCGAAAATAGTTCTGGAAAGTGACGGTCGCCAGGGTCTGGTTCTCCTTCTCGATCTTGACGCGCTCTTTGGCTTCGACCGCTTGATGCAGTCCGTCGCTCCAGCGGCGCCCGGGCATGGGCCGGCCGGTGAACTCATCGATAATGACAACCTGGCCGTCCTTAACCACATAGTCCTTGTCGCGCTGGAAAAGAGTCTGTGATTTGAGCGCCTGTTCGACGCAGTGCTTCCACTCATAGTTGACCAGTTCGTTGATATTGGAAATACCGAGCGCCTTTTCGATCTTCTCCTCGCCGCGCTCGGTCAGAAAGACCGCGCGATGCTTCTCTTCGACGATGTAATCGCCTGTATACGTGCGGTCGTTAGGCTCGTCACCCTCGATGACTTCCCCCTTCTCCAGTTTCGGGAGGGCGCGGTGGACCTGGTAATACTTATCCGTCGATTCCTCGCTCGGACCCGAAATAATCAGAGGCGTCCGCGCTTCATCGATCAGGATGGAATCGACTTCATCGACGATCCCGAAATTACTATCCCGCTGGACGCAATCCTTGTGGTCAAACTTCATGTTGTCGCGCAAATAGTCGAAACCGAATTCGTTGTTCGTCCCATAAGTGATGTCGGACCCATAGCTCTCCTGCCGCTGGGCGTCGCTGAGATCGTGCACAATCACGCCAACGCTGAGACCGAGAAAGTGATAGAGTCCCCCCATCCATTCCGAGTCGCGGCGGGCGAGATAGTCGTTCACCGTCACGATGTGCACGCCCTTGCCTTCGAGCGCGTTGAGGTAGGCCGCCAGGGTGGCGACGAGCGTCTTGCCCTCGCCGGTTTTCATCTCGGCAATCCGGCCGTCGTGCAGCACTTTGCCGCCGATCAGCTGGACGTCGAAATGCCGCATCCGCAGAACACGGCTGCCGGCTTCGCGGCAAACGGCGAAGGCCTCGATCAGCAGGTCATCCAGGCTCTCGCCGTTCTCGATCCGTTGCTTGAATTCCGCCGTCTTGGCGGCGAGATCGGCGTCCCCGAGCCGGCCGATCTCGGGCGCGAGATCGTTGATCGCGGCCACAAGCGGCTGCATCTTCTTAATTTCGCGGTCGTGCTGCGTCCCAAAGACTTTCGACAGGAGTTGATCGAACATAACTGCGGGGAAGGTGTTTCTGGAACCGTTTCCGCCCTCATTGTAGCGCAGGGGTTGTTCAGCGAGAACCGAGCACGCCCGCCATGACACCCAACCTTCCCGAGAACTATCACTAGCCCGCTTTTCTCACCACCTGGCGAAGCGAAGTGCGTGAGAGGCCCGTCAGTACGAGGCGCGCGCCGCTTGACGAGCGCAGGCGTACTTGACTGTACGTTGAGCACGGCGAGCAAGCGCAACGAAGTATTGGCGGGCCTGTCATGTGCTTCGGTCGTCAGTGGTGAGAAATGCGGGCTAGTCGCCGACCCCGCGCCAAGACGCGGCGCTTCTCTCAAGACCCGCAAACAACAACTGCGATCACGCCACCCATCCCGCGGCCGGGATATTGCGTGGCCGGCTCGTTCATCGTAAACTTGTAGCTTAGCCGGCTTGTAACTTGACCAGCTTGCGGCTTGGTCGCGCCGCGCCTGAGAATTTCCGTCACCGGACCATGCGCGCCATTCGCAAGATGGCCGTCCGCGCCTGAAACGGGGCGTTGCTGCGCACGAGTCTTGTTCCTAAAATCGCGCGGAGGCCTGCATGCCTCGTTGCTTTCGTACTCTCGTGAACAAACGCGGATAGAACCCGCCACAACAATCCATGAAACGAGCTTTGATTACGGGCATCACGGGTCAGGATGGCGCCTACCTGGCGAGACTTCTCCTGGCCAAGGGTTACGAGATTCACGGCGTCATGCGGAGAGCCAGTACATTTAATACGAGCCGCATTGACTCGATTTACACAGACTCGCATGATCCGGCAACGAAGTTACGTCTGCACTTCGGCGATCTGACGGATGCGACAGTGCTGCGGCGGATCATCGAGAAAGTTCGGCCGGATGAGGTCTACAATCTTGGCGCTCAGTCCCACGTAAAGGTATCCTTCGAGTTGCCCGAGTACACGGCCAACGTCGTCGCCCTCGGAACCCTGCGCCTGCTCGATGCCCTCAGAGATTACATCGCTGTTTCAGGCAAGCAAGTACGTGTCTACCAGGCGGGATCTTCCGAAATGTACGGGTCGGCGCCCGCGCCCCAGAACGAGAAGACGCCCTTTGTCCCGCGAAGCCCCTACGCGGCCAGCAAGCTGGCTGCCTACTGGTACTCGGTCAACTATAGGGAAGCGTATGGAATGTTTGTTGCCAACGGCATTCTGTTCAATCATGAGTCGCCTCTGCGCGGTGAAACCTTCGTAACGAGAAAAATTACCCGCGGACTGTGCCGAATCAAGTTGGGTTTACAGAAGAAACTCTATCTGGGGAATTTGAACGCCCAACGTGATTGGGGGTTCGCCGGAGACTTCGTGGAGGCGATGTGGCTGATGCTTCAGCAGCCCGAGCCGGGTGACTACGTTATCGCTACCGGAGAGACGCACTCGGTCCGCGACTTCCTGGACGCGGCCTCGGCCTATCTCGAACTCGACTGGTCTGAGTTTGTCGAGTTCGACAGCCGCTATCTGCGTCCGACCGAGGTTGACCTGCTACAGGGTGATGCCTCGAAAGCCCGGAGTGAGTTGGCGTGGCGTCCAAAGGTCAACTTCCGCCAGCTGATCGAGATGATGGTGGATTCCGATCTCGAGTTGGCAAGGCAAGAACGCACTTTGAAAATGGCGGGACACGTCATAGACACTGGCAGTCAGCGCTAGAAGTCGGGCTGCTATATAGGCTAGCCATGGACAAGAACAGCAAGATTTATGTCGCCGGCCACACTGGACTTGTAGGGTCCGCGATTCTGCGGCAGCTAAGAGCGAGAGGGTATGCACGCCTGCTCACGGTTGGCCGAGACCAGGTGGATCTCACCGTCCAGGCCGCTGTGGACCAGCTCTTTGAGCGGGAAAAGCCCGAGTACGTCTTTCTTTTCGCGGCGCGAGTCGGAGGAATACTCGCCAATGACACCTACCCGGGCTCGTTCATTCGTGACAACTTGTTGATCCAAACCCATGTCATGGATGCCACCAACCGCAACGGCGTAACCAAGCTGCTGCTGTTGGGATCGGCCTGTATTTATCCGCGGCTGGCTCCTCAGCCCATCTCGGAAGACGATCTCTTAAGCGGGCCGCTCGAACCGACGAACGCCCCATATGCTGTCGCCAAGATAGCGGGTATCATGATGGCTCAGGCCTACCGGAAACAATACGGCCTCAATGCGATCTGCTTGATGCCGACCAACCTTTATGGTCCCGGAGACAACTTTGATCCGCGGGACTCCCACGTTGCTCCGGCCCTGCTCAGAAAGGTCCACGAGGCGAAAATGTCGAATGCGCCGCATGTCGTGGTATGGGGAACGGGCGAGGCTCGCCGTGAATTCTTGTACGTTGACGATATGGCCGATGCGGCGATCTTCATGATGCGGAATTACAACTCGGGAAAAATTGTGAACATCGGCGTGGGACAGGACGTCAGCGTGACCGAATTAGTGAAGCTCATGATGGAAGTCGTCGGCTACCCGTGTGGGATTGTTTTTGACAGGTCCAAGCCCGATGGCACGCCCCGCAGGCAGCTCGACTCCTCCTACTTGAACAGCTTGGGCTGGAGCCCCAAAATTGACCTCAGAGAGGGTCTTACGCGGACCTACGAGTGGTATCTGAAGAGCTTGGAGCACAACGGCTAGCCGCGCGAGCCCGCGGACTTGCCAGCCAGAAACTTGCCGCTGAATTCTGGTCTAGGATGTTGGGGGCGGGGCTCGGCCCGCCGCTGAGGTTCCGCGCCGAGACCGCGTCCTCCTCCATCGCGGTCTTGCCGCCGGCCGCCGCCGGGCAAGCAGAGAAACAATGGCCATAGGCAAGTTCACCGATGTATTGAAGACGCGAGGTTTTCAGCCGTTTCTCTGGACCCAGTTCCTCGGCGCGTTCAACGACAACCTCTACAAGATGATCATTTCGCTGGTGGCGGTCGCCATCGCCACCGAGTCCGGCGCCGGCAGCCGCTTCCTCTCTCTGGCTCAGGGCGTGTTCATTCTGCCGTTTCTCTTGTTCTCTGGCTACGCCGGATATTTCGCCGACACCCTCAGCAAACGCAAAGTTCTGGTCGCCAGCAAGGGCTTCGAGGTCGCGGCCATGAGCCTGGCGGTCGCGGCCTTTCTTTCCGGCCGCATCGAGTTCATGCTGGTGGTGCTGTTTCTGATGGCCCTGCAATCGACCTTCTTCAGCCCGGCGAAATACGGCATTCTGCCCGAGATGGTCGGCGACCGCGACCTTTCCCGCGGCAACGCTCTGCTCCAGATGACAACCTTCGTGGCGATCATCCTGGGGACGGCCGTGGGCGGGTACTTCTATGTCGAGTTCGGTGAACAGCTCTGGCTGGCCGGTTTGATTCTTGTTGGGATTGCCGTCGCCGGCTTCATGGCCAGTTTCGGGATCGCCCCCGTGCCGGCCGCCGCCGGGCCCAGAAAGTTTCAGCTCAATCCGTGGGGCGAGATCATCGTGGGCCTGCGCCATCTTTGGAACGACCGCCGTCTGTGGCTCACCGTTTCCGGAATCGCCTACTTCTGGTTCGTCGGCGCCACGATGCAGATCGCCGTCCTGCTCTTTGGCAAACAGATGCTCGGAGCCAGCGACTTGCAGATCAGCATTCTGGTCGTCTACTTCGCCGTCGGCATCGGCATCGGCAGCATGGCCGCTGGACGCCTTTCCGGCGACAAGGTAGAGCTTGGCCTGGTCCCGCTGGGTGCGGCCGGCATGGGAGTATTTTCACTGCTGCTGGCAAGTTCGGCGCCGTCCTATCCGCTCGCCGCCACGGCCTTGGGGCTGCTCGGCTTCTCGAGCGGCTTCTTTGTCGTTCCCTTGAACGCGTTCCTGCAGCAGCGCGCCGGCAGCAACGAGCGGGGCCGCTTGCTGGCGGCGGCCGGCTTCTTGACCAATATCGGAGTCATGCTGGCGGCGCTGGCGAGTTGGTTGCTGAGCGACTGGCTCACCATGCCGCCGGATCGCGTCATCTTCATCGTCGGCGTGTTCACGCTGCTCTCGACGGTTTACGTACTGAAAGTGCTGCCCGATTTTCTGATCCGCTTCTGCCTCTGGCTCTTCACCCACACGATCTACAAGATTCAAATCGAAGGCCAGGAGCATGTGCCGTTCCGGGGTCCGGCCCTGCTGGTCTGCAATCACGTATCGATGGTCGACGGCCTGCTGGTTGGCGCCAGCGTACAGCGCTTCATCCGCTTCATGGTCTACCAGCCCTATTACGAAAAGAAACCGTTTTTCTGGATTCTGAAACTCATGAACGCCATACCGGTTGCCGGCGGCGATCGCAAGAAGGTCGCCGAATCGCTGCAACGGGCGACCCGACAGTTGAGCGAGGGCCACATCGTCTGTATCTTCGCCGAAGGCTCGGTCAGCCGAACCGGAAACCTTCTGCCGTTCAAACGAGGATTCGAGAGGATCGTTCAGGATCTCGACGTGCCCGTCATTCCGGTTCATCTCGACGGAGTGTGGGGCAGCATCTTTAGTTTCGAGAAGGGGCGTTTCTTGTGGAAGTGGCCGCGCCGGATTCCGCTCCCCGTCACGGTATCGTTCGGCCCGCCGCTGTCCTCGACGGCGAAGGCCCACGAAGTGCGGCAGGCCGTGGCTGAACTCGGAACGCGCGCCGCTTCCGAGCGTGTGCCAGCGGGCGATCTGCTTGACCGGCGCTTTCTGCGGACCGCCCGGCGATATTGGTTCTCCCTGTCGATGGCCGACTCAAGCGGCAAGGAAATCTCCGGCGGAAAAGTGCTGATCGGCGCGCTCGCCCTTTCCCGCTGGATACGAAAACAATGCCGCGGCGAGGAGATGGTCGGGTTGCTGTTGCCGGCCTCGGCCGGGGGAGCGATCGCCAACCTGGCCGTGCTGCTGGCCGGAAAAGTCCCGGTCAACCTGAACTTCACCACCGGCCCCGCGGCCATGCGTTCGGCGGTCAAGCAGTGCGGTATCCGCACCGTGCTCACCTCCCGCGTCTTCCTCAAGAAAGCGAAGCTCGAAGAGCTCGAAGGCTCGGTGTATCTCGAGCGCGCGCTCCAGCAAATCACGCCCTTGGGGAAAGGAGCCGCCGCCGTGGCGGCCGTTCTGCTCCCGTCCCGGTGGCTCTCGTGGCTCTTTACGCCGGAACCACGCGATGCTTCTTCGCTGGCGACGGTCATCTTCTCCAGCGGCAGCACCGGCACGCCGAAGGGCGTCATGTTGTCGCACCGCAACATCCTGTCCAATGTCGACGCGATCGCGCAGCTATTTTGGACGACCCGGCGGGATCGCATGATGGGCGTGCTGCCGTTCTTTCACTCCTTCGGGTTCACGGTGACGCTTTGGTTTCCCCTCATTAAGGGATTCCCGGTCATCTATCATGCCAATCCGCTGGATGCGAAAACGATCGGCGAGATGATCGCCAAATACAAGGCGACCATCTTGATGTCGACGCCGGCGTTTTTCTCGGCCTATCTGCGCAAGTGCTCCGCGGAACAGTTCTCGTCCCTGCGTCATGCCATCGTGGGCGCGGAAAGACTGCGTCCGTCTCTGGCCGAAGCCTTTCAGGAAAAATTCGGTGTCCCTCTTCTGGAGGGCTATGGCTGCACCGAGATGTCGCCCGTGGTCTCGGTCAGCACCCCGGGCCACATGGTCCGCGGCAAGCGCCAGCTCGGCCTCAAACCCGGATCGGTCGGCCACCCGCTTCCCGGCATTGCCGCCAAGGTGGTGGATGTCGATAGCCGCGAGCCCCTGCCGCCAAATGAAGAAGGGCTGCTGCTGGTGAAAGGCCCCAATGTGATGCGGGGCTACCTGGGCCAGCCGGAAAAAACCGCCGAGGTGATCCAGGACGGCTGGTATGCGACCGGTGATATTGCGCGGATCGACGATGACGGCTTTATTAAGATCACCGGCCGGCTCTCGCGCTTCAGCAAGATCGGCGGCGAGATGGTTCCGCATCTCAAAATTGAACAAGTGATATCGGAAATCCTGGGCGAGGACACCTGCGTGGTAACCGCGATTCCCGATGAGAAGAAGGGCGAAAAACTAGTCGTCTTCTACACCGCGAACGAGACCACGCCCGGCGATCTCTCGCGCCGCCTCGCCGCATCGGAACTGCCGAAACTCTGGCTGCCCAGACGAGAGAACCTCTATCCCATCGAAGAGATCCCCATGCTGGGCTCGGGCAAGACCGACCTCAAGCAAATCCGCGCCCTGGCCCTTGAAATGGCGGGCCAGTGATCGCAAGCCGCTGGGGGAATGCCCGCCCGCGGCAACTACAAATGCGCCGCCAGGAACGGCAGTCCCCGCTTGCCGTGGAAGCTGTGTTCGCCCTCGAACACTTCTTGCTCGGCGAGTTCTGAGCTGCCCAGCGCGGCGTAGACTTTCTTGACGCGCTCGAAACTCGCGCGGCTCGCCGCAACCGGAAAGATGTCGTCCTGGTCGCCTGACTCCACAAACAGCGGCCGGGGCGCGATCAGCGCGGCGACATCGTACATCTCGCACCAGTTGAGAATCCCCGGCACGTAGTTGTCAATGCAATGCGGAATACTGAAGACGCTCTCGCGGAAGGTATTGAGGTAGCCGCTGATCAGCGCGGTCTGGATGCGCGGTTCGAGCGCCGAGGCAAAGGTCGTAATCGTGCCTCCGCCGGAGATGCCCATGCAGCCGACCCGCGAGGCGTCGAGTTCCTCGCGTGTCTCGATCCAGTCGATCGTGCGCGTCACGTCCCAGACGCGCCAGGCGATCATCGTCTCCCCGAGCAGCAGAGCCGACCCGGCGACCGGTTCACACGAAGAGCGGCCGAGCCGGCTCCCCTTGGCGCGCGGGTCGCGGCGGCAGCCAAAGGCCATCTGCTCGATCGCCACCGCCGCTATGCCGTGCTCGATGCATTGCAGGGCGAAGTCGTGCTGATACCCGGCCTTGTCGCTGCGGGGGTTGCCCTTATCGTCGATGCCGGCGATGTCGTCCACGCCCCGGCCATGACCCGGCAGACAGATCATCGAGCGGTGCGGCGCTTCGCTCTCGTTCGGCGTCAGCAAATAGCCAAGCACGAAAACACCGGGCCGGCTCTCGAAGACAAATTTCTCGCGGCGATAGGCTGGAAACTCCCGCACCTCAAGCTGCTGAGCTCTCAGCGGTCCGCGCTCGGAGGGGAAGCCGCCGATCAGCTCCGTCACCTTCACCCGCAATGTTTCCTGCCAATGCGCGATCTCTCTCGGGCCGCCTCCCTGGAAGGTCATCGCGAGCGGCGCATCGTCATAGCGGGACCGCGCCCAAAGCAGAGGATCAAACGACGAGCCCGGCACTTGATCTTCGAACCCGTCAAGCGCTCCGGTGTAGGTCGATTCTCCGGCGGAGTCTGATTCAGATGTAGCGGCGCAACCGCTCGTTCCGGCAAGAGCAACCACCGACGCACTGGCCAACGCAAATTCACGGCGAGAGAGTTCGTTAGACATGCTCGCCATTGTACGAAACGCACCACTTCGCGGCGATCACATGATTCCACGGACGTCACCCTGCTCGCCTGGCGGGGTATTGCCGTTTCGAAGCGCCGAGCCCAACTCCTGCTCTGGGCGGGGCTAACCCTTGATCACGCCCATCGGCCGCAACCGCGCCACTTTCCGCGCCAGCCCGGCATTGTGGACGACTTCGATCACCTCGTCGACATCTTTGTAGGCTTCGGGGATCTCTTCCAGGATTCCCTTCTTGGACTCACTGCGAACGATAATGCCTTGCTCTTCGAGGCTCTGGACGACTTGCTTCACGTCGCGTCCCTTCCTGGCGGCCGTGCGGCTCAAGAGGCGTCCGGCGCCGTGGCATACCGTACCAAAGGTCTCCGCGACCGCGCCCGGCTGACCGGCCAGCACCCACGACGCCGTGCCCATGCTTCCCGGAACAAAAACCGGCTGACCGACGCCGCGATAGGTTTCGGGAATTTCCCTGTGGCCGGCCGGAAAGGCTCTCGTAGCCCCCTTGCGGTGCACCAGAACGTCTCGCGCTTTGCCGTCAATCTCGTAGCGCTCCTGTTTTGCAATGTTGTGGCAAACATCGTAGACGACATCGAGATGCGTATCATCCCCAAAAATTCGCTGGAACGCCCGCCGCAGAAAATGAGTGATGCCCTGGCGATTCGCCCAGGCGTAGTTGGCGGCCGCGCGCATGGCCCCGAGATAGTCCTGTCCCTCGCGCGATTGGATCGGAACGCAGGCCAACTGGCGGTCGGGCAACTGAATGTCATACTTCTTCATGCCCGCGCTCATTTCCTTGAGGAAATCCGTGCAAACCTGATGACCGAGACCTCGCGAACCCGAATGAATCAGAACCACGACCTGCCCCGCGTGCAGCCCCATGGCGCGGGCCGCCTCCTCGTCGTGGATTTGCTGAACGTACTGAATTTCGAGGAAGTGATTGCCGCTGCCCAAGGTCCCCAATTGGGGCCGTCCGCGCTGTTTCGCGCGATCGGAAATCTTGGAGGGATCGGCCCCGTCGAGCGCTCCGCCGGCTTCGGTAAACTCGGCGTCACGGGCTTCGCCGTAGCCGTGTCCCACCATCCACCGCGCGCCTTCGGCGAGGACGTGATCCAAATCCTTGAGATTAATCTTCACGAAGCCCGCGCCGCCCGTACCGCAGGGCACGTCGCGAAAGATCTGATTCACCAGCTCACGAAGACGGCCCCGCACCTCGCCGCGATCGAGGTCCGTCCGCATCAGGCGCACGCCGCAGTTGATGTCGAAACCGACGCCGCCGGGCGAGACTACCCCGTCGTCGATGCCGGTCGCCGCCACCCCGCCGATCGGGAACCCATAGCCCTGATGAATGTCGGGCATCGCCAGGCTGGGGCCGGCGATGCCCGGCAGAGCGGCGACATTCACCGCTTGTTCGAGAGAGCGGTCCTGAGCGATACGGCCTATGATGGCCTCGCTGGCATAGACCAGCACATCGGTGCGCATGCCCAGCCTCTCATCGCGAGGGATACGCCAGCGGTATTCGTCAACTTGCTGGAGGCGATCGGCGAGACTCATATGTCGAGATAAACCTCGGCTTCCCAGCGGCCGTTTTTCTCTGCCGCTTGTAATTGATGATACGTGACCGCCTTAATGATCAGTTCCCAGCGATGCCGCTCTGGATCACGCACTTCGCCGCTGAGCGTGGCCCGCAGCCGCCGGGGGCTGATCGCATCGACAGAGAACGCCCGCGGCGCGAATTCGTTGGCATCAAAGAGATAGAGAATCTCGCTAAGCCAGTTGACCATCAAGTCGGGATAGTCTTCGCCGTCCACTTCCACCGTGAGCTTGGATTCGCCGCCGAACCCGGCCCGCCCGGCGGCGATTGACATCATGGCGCGGGCCGCGTTCTCGAATAGCTCGGCGGGCGCCGCGCCCCAAGCGCGAAACCCAATATCGGCGGTGTGCTCAAGAATTTCAAACGGCTCGCTCATACCAGGTCACCGCGGCCGAGGTGTCGCGACATGGCGATGCGCTGACTTCGCCTCCGTCGGAGACTCTAGTTTATCGAGCAGGCGAGGCTGGGGTGCTGCCGAGAAGGAATCTCTAGACATCTCAGCCCGCGCTCTCGAGCGTTTGCAAAACTCCCTTAATATACCCGTACCCCCAGGCGAAGCCCTGGCGCTGCTTCGGGTCGCTCGGGTGCAGGGGCATGTGGTCGGGCATCAGCATGTAGGGGTAATCGACTTCCCATAGCAGGCGCGCCATTTCGATCAGGTTTACGTCGCCTTCGTCCTGCCAGACTTCCATGAAGTCGTCGCGCTTGCCGCGAATGTTGCGGAAGTGGATATTGAAAATCTTCCGCCGCTCTCCGAAGTATCGGACGACAGCCGCCAACTCCCGCGCCGGGTCCTGGAGCATTTCCGCCGTCGTCCCCAGGCAGAGATTCAGCCCGTGATAGGGGCTCTCTTGAATCGAAACGAGTTTCTTCAAACCCTCGAACGTGCCCAGCACCCGGTCGACGCCCTTATATCCCGTCGGGGGAACGCCCGGGTCGTGCGGATGGCACATGGCGCGAATCTTGTATTCGTTGCAGACCGGAATGACGCGGTCGAGAAAATAAGTGATGCGCTCCCAAAACGTATCAGCGTCCACCCGGCCCACGCCGGGCTCGGGCCGGTCGTCCTCGACCTCATCCAATTTCCAGGTGCTGTAGAGCGACCCGCCGCGCCCGGGCGTGAGTCCCGAACGAACGTTGAACAGAACGCGCAAATTGTATTTGAACGCCGGAATCCCCGCCGCCGCGCAAGCCCGAATCACCCGGTGAATATACTCGATCTCCCGGTCCCGGTCCGGGTCTTTACCCAGCAGAATCGCCGCGGCCGGCGACCCGCCAAGCAACGGCGGCGGAACGACGTCGAGGCGGATGCCATGGCTTTCGCACAACTCGCGTCCGCGCGTGAAATCATCAGCGAGCGTATCGTCCTTCACATCAACGGGCCAAGCCGCAATGTGATCGACGCCGTGGCGCTTGATGTACTCGAGATTCTCACGCGTCGGCCTCCAGTGCTGCGTGCCCGCGTGCATGCGCATCGGCTTGCGGGCTGCCGGTTTGCGAACTGCCGGCTCGCCCGCGGAGACCCCATGCAATCCGCGGCCGCTCAGCGCAACGGCGCCGGCCACTCCCGTGCTTGCGAGAAATCCTCGCCTGTTCATGACCATCCTCCTGCGCCACCCGCGCTCAAATCTACACCCCGATATCCAGCGCCCTGGGCTCCTTCCACTTGCCGCGAGTGAAGTCAGGCACATCGACCGGCGCGCTTCGCGAGGCCACCGACTGGCCGCTCAGCGGCATGATCACGCTCCAGGACGCCGCATCGTAAACATCGATCGGCGTCTGCTTCTTGTTCCGCACCGCCCGCACAAACTGGTGCAGTTCGATGTAATCTCCGCCACCGTGACCGTAGTTCTTCGCCGTCTCCCCGAGCGCTTTCCAGATCGGATGCTCGTACTCGTCGTAGTACGACTCGGTCCCTTCCCAGGCGTCCCGCTTCGGACTGCGGCCTTCGATGTAGATCTTCTCGAGCGTTCCCGAGTAGATCCCCTCGGTACCCTGCACGCGCAGAATCAAGTCGTAGGGGCGCGGCGATTGCGTGTCGTAATAGAGCGTCATCGTAACGCCTTTCTCCGTGCGAATCAAAGTCGTATTCACGTTGCCCAGCGCAAACTCTCGCTTCGCGTTCGGATGGTCCAGACCCACATTCTTGGCGACCCAGTCGTTCATCCCCAGCGACTTGCTGCTCATGGATGTCAGATAGGTGAACCGGTCCCCGCGATTGATCCCCGTCCACCAAGCCATCGGTCCCAGCGGGTGCGTCGGATAGATGTTGGCGTTGTGCGAGGCGGCGAACATGCCCCGCCATTTGAGTTCGCCCTGGGGGTTCAAGTAGGCCCGCCGAACATCGTGCTGGTAGCCGCCTTCGCAATGGAACAGCTCGCCCAGGACGCCTTGCTCGATCATGTTGAGAACCATCATCACGTTGCGAAAATAGCAGACATTCTCGAGCATCATGCAGGGCATGCCGGTCTCTTCCGAGGTCCTGACCAGTTCCCAGCATTCCTCGACCGTCACGGCGGCGGGAACTTCGGTCGCGGCGTACTTGCCGGCCTTCATCGCCGCCACGCAGACCGGCGTGTGCCACTGCCAGGGGGTTGCCGTTACCACGGCGTCCAGATCGGACCGTTCCACCAGCCGCCGGAAATCCTCGACCCCGCTCTGGTAGCCCGCCGCGGCTTTCGCGCCGGACTTCTCGACAATCGATTGCGCGCGGCGCAAGTGCTCTTCGTTGATGTCGCACAGAGCGGGCACCTCGACGCCGGGAATGTCCAGCAGGTTCTTCAGCAGACTGGTGCCGCGATTTCCCACGCCGACAATGCCGATGCGAACCGGCCTCTCGGCCGGGGCTTGCGCGCCGGGCAAGAAACCGGCTGCGGCCGCGGCCCCCGCGCTCTGGAGGAACCCTCTGCGGGGAATTTCGTTTGCCATGATCGTTGACTCCCTTTCGCTTCTCTTCTTCAGTTTTGCGCGACCTCGGGCCGGGCCAGAATACGCCGCAGCGCCTCCAGGTGACGATCGATCTCTTGCGGCTCGTTGTAGAGATGGACGGCGGTGCGAACACGTCCGTCATTGGCCCAAACGATGATATTCTCGTCCTGCAATGCCGCCCCGATCTGCTGGGCCGCTGGATGGAGAAACGATACGATGCCGGACTGAAATTCTTTTTCGGCCGGCGTCAGCATCGCAAGCCCCATGTCGGCAAGACCATCATAGAGCTTTCCCACGACCGGCCGCAGCGCCTCGTCGATATTTTCGACGCCGATCTCAAGAAGGTATTGCAAGCTGGCATGCAGCGCGAAAATGGAACCGAAATTCGGCATCCCGGCGACGAATCGCGCCGCGCCCTGTTTGTATTCAAAACGCTCGAAGCGATCGTCGGTGAAAATATTCCGCACGCCATACCAGCCGGCGGTCGCGGGCTTCAGGCGATCGAGCAACTCGGGCGCACAGTAGGTGATGCCGAGTCCGTGGGGTGTGAATAGCCATTTGTAAGAGCTGGCGACAAGAAAGTCCACACCCTCGACCGAGACCGGAACTCGCCCCAGCGCTTGGGTGGCGTCGACGCAGAAGATGGCGCCCGCGCGGTGCGCCTCTTCTCCTAGTTGGCGCAAGAAGGGGAGCTGCGTGCCGGATTTGTAGCTCACCTGGCTGACCGAAACCAGCCGGGTCGACGCGTTGATTTGCGACACCAAATCTTCCAGCCGAATCATCCCCAACTTCGCTTCAACCACCCGCAAACGCACGCCGCGTTCGGCCAGCCGCAACCAGCTCACCACGTTCGACGGAAACTCTAGATCCGTAATCAGAACTTCATCACCCGCCTCCCACTCCAGCGAATTCGCCAGCAGGTTGAGCCCCTCGGTCGCGTTGGAGAGGAAGGCGATCGTGTCCGGGGACGTATCCAGCAGCTGGGCCATCAAAGCAACGGTCTCCCGTTCCTTCTGATAGAGCAGCGGGCGGTTGATGCTGCCCATCGACTTAGCGTCGAGATAGGCGGCCAGCGCTCGCCGCGAATCGGTCGAGAGCAGACCCTCGGCGGCCGTATTCAAATAAGTGAACTCTCGAGTTTGCGGAAACTCGTCTTTGTTGGGAATCTTCACTGCATTTTCTCTTGGGTACCCTGTTCGATGGTTGTCTGCTCGCTGGTTCTCTGTTCGGTCCTCGCCTCGGCGACTCGCGGGCTCCAATCACATAAGGCGAATCATACACGCTCGGATCATACAAGCACGAATCCTGCCCGCTCGAATTCAAACAATGCTCGGCGGCACCTCCATGCGCATGAATCTTTGGTGCGCGTGGTTCACATGCCGCTTCCCGTCACGCAACGAGATGGTGAGATGTCCAGGCAGCAACGCGTCGAACTCCAAATCATGCAGTTTCGCGACGCTCTGGGCGCACTGCTGAATGTTGCAGTCCCAAGTATGGATGATGGCCAGCCGGCCGCCGTGAAAGATCGTATCACCGGCGAAGAGGCATTTGTGTCCGCCATCGTCAAGCAAGAAGGAGAGCATGCCGGCGCTATGCCCCGGCGTCTCATAAACCTGCAACTCGGCGTCCCCGACCGAAACCGTGTCGCCGTCGCTCAATTCCCGCGAAATTTCGCAGGCGCGAAACTCGTAGTCTTGCGGGTATACGCCGGCCCGTTTGGCGTCCCGCAGACTAATACGTTCTTCGTCCCCGTCCCTAACCCAGCCAGCGGCCTCGGGCGCGGCCATCACCTCCACCCCGAATCGCTCTCGCCAAACCGCCGCCGCCCCCGCATGATCGGCGTGAGCGTGTGTCAGCAGCAGATAGCGCAACCGCGACGGATCGAGCCCGTCGAAGCGAATGTTCTCGATGATCGGATCAATGGATGGGCCGCTCCCCGCATCGATCAAAGCCAGCTCCTCCCCGCCGTTGATCAAGTACACATGGCAGTCATAGGAGTCCGAGAGGCCGAAGCCGAGCCTGCCGCCTCCAATCAAATGGGTTCGTTTTGTCAATCGCATAAGTTTTTTCCTGACGACTCCGGCGCCTGAACAGGAGTATTGCAGATCGTCCATGCTGCTGGACAGCCAGCCTGGAGCACTCCGCCTCTACAGGCAACAAAATTTAACAAACTTCTGATTATAAACGGTTTATATTGCGAATCCGCAAGAAGATCCAGACCGCCCCGCTCTGCCCCGCGATCCCAGATCCCGTTCTTCGGGATGCAAGAAAGTACTAGGACAAAAATACTGTATTTGAACTAGTCCTTGACTTCGATGTGTCAGGTGTATTACTTAATAGACAGGATTCATCCCGCCCGAAGGGTGGAGGGTCCAGAACAGCGAGAATCATTTTATTCTCCCTCGATTATTGGTCTTACCTCACTCAATCACTCATCCCGGTCGCCGATTCCCGGCTGGCCGGGTTTTTTTTTGTAATGATCCCTCTCCGTCGCGGCATCGCCCTTTGCTGGGGCGAGTGTGCGTATCGGCTATTGTGCGTAGCGGAGAAACTTGTCAGGCCCGGGGTGGGGACGAGATAGAGGCGTGAAGACATTCCGCATCGCATTGCTTCCAGGCGACGGCATCGGCCCAGAGGTCCTCGCCGAGGGCGTCAAGGTGCTCCGGACGGTTCAGTCGCGGCTGCGGGGGGTTGAGTTCGTGCTGACCGAATTGCCTGCCGGCGCCGAAGAGTACCAGCGGAATGGCATCGCGCTTCCGGAAGCGGTTTTCCAGCAGTGCGCCGATCACGACGCCATTCTCTTCGGGGCCATGGGGCTGCCCGGCGTTCGCCAGCGGAGCGGAGTCGAAATCGCTCCGCAGCTAGACCTGCGTGAGCGGCTGGACCTCTACCGCGGCCTGCGTCCGGTCCATCTCTACCACCCGGCACACTCGCCGCTCAAGGGGTACGCGGCCGGTGCCATCGACCTCCTGATTGTCCGGGAGAATACCGAGGGCATGTTCTCAAGCCGGGGGGCAACCTTCTCCCCTAATGCCGAGGCCGTCGAAGACACCCTGCGGATCTCGCGGCACGGCGCCGAGCGCATCGTCCGGGCGGCGTTCCATGAAGCCGCCCAGCGCCGCGGCCGTCTCACCCTGGTGGATAAATCCAACGTGCTCCCCTCGATGGTTTTCCTGCGCCGCATCTTCGACGAGATAGCCGAAGAGTTTCCGGCCATCGAAACCGATCGCATTTACATCGACGCCGCCAGTCTGTATCTGATCCAGCGGCCCGAGTCGTTCGATGTGATCGTGACCGAAAATCTGTTCGGCGATATTTTGTCGGATTTGGCCGCCGGTCTGGTCGGCGGTATGGGCATGGCCCCCTCGGCCGATATAGGCGACCATCACGCGATGTTCCAGCCAGCGCATGGCTCGGCGCCTGATATCGCCGGTCAGGGAATCGCCAATCCCGTAGCGGCGATTCTCTCGGTGGCCATGATGCTCGACTGGCTTGGTGACGTGGAAACCCAGCGCGGCGCCGCCGCCATACGCGCGGCGGTCCAGAGCGTCTTAGAGGACAAACAGAATCGAACCCGCGACCTGGGTGGCTATCTTTCCACTAAGCATATGGGCGCCCGAATCCGCGAAGCGCTCGGGGGGTAGCCCCGCGCCCCCGGTGCTCACTCGTTCGGCCGCTGATGGAAACCAGCCCGCTTTTCTCACCACCTGGCGAAGCGAAGTGCGTGAGAGGGGCGTCAGTACGAGGCGCGCGCCGCTTGACGAGCACAGGCGTACTTGACGGTACGTTGAGCACGGCGAGCCAGCGCAACGAAGTAGTGGCGGGCCTGTCATGTGCTTCGGTCGTCAGGTGGTGAGAAATGCGGGCTAGACCCAGCCAAGCGACTGCATCGCAAGCCCCGAGTGCCAGACCTTAGTCATGTGGCTGATCTTGCCGCCCTCAAAGAACATCACATAGACGTAGTCGGTCTTGATGCTCTTGCCGGTAGGCGGACACGGTCCGCCCTCACCTGTATGTGTCGCCGAGAAAACCGCGTAGACCGACACGTTGTTGCGCTCGGCATCGACGGCCCACGACTTGAGCTCATAGGCTCCGTCGGGCATGAACCCGAGCAGCCCCTTCATCCAATCGGTATAGGCCTCAAGAGTCGTGACATCGGCAAGAGGCTCGGCTTGAGCCGAGAAGGACGCGTCTGGCTTGCAGTAGGGCGCGCACGCCTGCCAACCCTTTCCGGCCTCACAGACCTCGAAAAACTCGCGTGCGGTTTGTTCCATCGAATCTGTCATGCAATTCTCCTGTGCCTTCCACCAGGTCCGCGATCTTGGCCGTCCTGGCGGGGATAGGGCCGCCTGTTTACCAACCTTGTCGAGTACCCAGCATAGGCTCCCTCGGAGCCGCTTCGCAACACTGGAGTGAAACCCAAAAGTGAGACAGTACAATTCGGGGCGCAACGCCAGGCCTCTCTCATCTAGGCCAAGCGGGGGATAGGCAGCTGTGAAGCAGCCCTCAGATCAATACCAATTTCGCCGGATCGCCAATCCTCACCCCAGCCAGTTCGGCGGCTGAGCCCCGGTTGATCGAAATCTCCAGCAATCCTGAACTACCCGCGATGACGAAGGGCTCCCCGCTTTCGCAGCCAGAGTAGCTGGACGCCACTGCGACTGCCTCCAGCTTGCCGGCTACGCAGCGAACCCCGCCCGATGCCTCATCGAGCAATGCAGCCGGAAAGCTTGTCACGATGTTTCCAAAACGATCCACGTTCAGTACCCGGCCCCGCCAGCGGCCCGGCTCCACCAAGCAGGGCTTCGTGGACTCGAGGCGGCAGGGGTCGCCGATCGAATCGCCGAACTCGCTGGGCTCTTTCCCGCTCGAGAGCCAAGCGGCGGCCGGAGCGAAGAGGTCACGCCCATGGAAGGTCTGGCTCATGGGCTGCAGTGCGAATCGCCCGGTATCGATCGCCAGCACGGTGTGCTCTTCGCGCTCGTAGACTTGCGAGAGTACGCCGTTATCGGGCGCAAGGAAAAACTGTTTTCCGGCCTCCGCCAAAATCGCCCGCCGCGCGCCGCCCACGCCCGGATCGACAACCACGACATGCACCGTACCGGGCGGGAAGTAAGCATAGGTTTGCGCGATGACGAAAGCGCCGTGGGCGACATGGCAGGGGCTGATCTCGTGGCTGATGTCGATAATGCGCGCCGCCGGATGGATGCCCGCGATCACGCCCTTCATCACACCGGCATAGTGGTCGGCTCCTCCGAAATCCGTCGTCAAAGTGATGATCGAAGACCGCACGGTATAATTATGATGGTACGAAATCACAAGTGCGCCACTACTATTTCGACTACAACGCCACGACGCCCATCGCCGCGGAGGTTCTCGAGGCGATGCTGCCCTATCTGCGCGACAGTTACGGGAATGCCTCGAGCATCCACAGGTTCGGCCAGCGGGCGCGCGCGGGCGTCGAGCAGGCGCGGCGCCAGGTGGCGTCGCTGTTGAACGCCAAACCATCCGAAATCGTTTTTACCAGCGGGGGCACCGAAGCCGATAATCTGGCGATTCTCGGAACCCTCAGCGCCGCCGGACCCGGCCACAAGCACATCATCACCAGCAGCATCGAGCACCCGGCGGTGCTCGAAACCTGCCGCCGCCTGGAAGAGGAAGGCCCGGAAGAAAACGGTGCCGCGGTCACCTATCTCGCGCCGAACTCCCATGGCGTCGTCTCACCCGATGATGTCCGTGCCGCGCTGCGGCCCGAAACCAAGCTGATCACCATCATGCATGCCAACAATGAGCTGGGCACGATCCAGCCGATCGCTGAGATCGCTGAGATCGCGCGCCAGGCCGGCATCCGGGTCCACACCGACGGGGTTCAGAGCACAGGCAAGTTGCCTGTCGACGTCCAGGCCCTCGGCGTCGATTTTTTCAGCCTCAGCGGTCACAAGATGTATGCCCCCAAGGGCGTCGGCGCGCTCTACGTTCGCAAGGGAACGGTGCTGGATTCGATTCAATTCGGAGGCCGCCACGAGCGCGGACGCCGTCCAGGCACCGAGAACGTAGCTGGCATCGTGGGACTGGGCAAAGCTGCCACGCTCGCCGGCCAGGAGATGGCGGACGAGAATCGGCGGGTGGCCGCTCTCCGCGACCGGCTCGAGAGGACGATTCTCGGCGGCATCGAGCTCACCACCATTCATGGCGCCGCGGCCGGGCGTGTCCCCAATACGACCAACATCCGCTTCGACGCAATCGAGGGCGAGGCCATGGTGATCGCGCTTGATCTCAAGGGCATGGCCGTATCGAGCGGATCCGCCTGCTCGAGCGGAGCCGTGCTGCCTTCGCATGTGCTCAAGGCGATGGGACTGACCTCGGAGCAGG
Source organism: Bryobacterales bacterium (assembly GCA_965238045.1). GTDB lineage: Bacteria > Acidobacteriota > Terriglobia > Bryobacterales > UBA6623 > CBDEGU01. The sequence goes on from CBDEGU010000012.1 coordinate 2,113,007, forward strand.
CGCGCTCGAGCCTGCGATTCTCGCTCGGCAAGCAAACCACCGGCGATCAGATCGACGCCCTGCTCAAGGTCCTGCCGGAAGTCGTCTCTCGCCTGCGTAGTCTCTCGCCGGCTTACGCAAGGAGCACCCAGACGGCGATCCAGAGATAAAGCCGTCCTCCCCCCTCCGTCGCGGCGTGTTAGAGGTCAGGGCTGCTAAGGCAGCAACAGAATACTCTTGCCCAGGACGATGATAATCACCACAACGCCGAAGGCCAGCACCAGCCCGTCGATATCGACCTTGAAGCGCCGGTAGAAGTGTGTTAGCCCTTTCGACAACTCCAGGTCGAAGAGATGAGCGACCAGCAAGTCGTGTCCAGGCTGATCGACGACTTTTTCCTCGCCCGTGGCCTCGTCGTGGTAACTCTGCGTATCGAGCTGGCCATAGAACTTATCAAGTCTGGCGGCGTCCTCGGGTTCCGTCATGCGGCTAAAAACAACCAGCGCCAAGAAACCGATCAGCAGCGAGATGCCGAAGTTCGCCGCGTCCCATTTCAGCAGCACGCCAAAATTGCTGTAGGTGAGATAGAAGAACAGGATGCTCGAGAGGATCAAGCTCGCGAATGCTCCATAGCGGTTCGCCCGCCGCCATGAAATCGCTCCGAACATGCTGATGCCCATGAACGCCGCCATGGTTTCGGTAAAGAGAAACGCTTCGAGCACGATATCGAGCAGCAGCCCGAAGACCACGCCCAGGGCTGTGAGGCTCACTCCAGAGATTCGTCCCACCATCAGGTAGTGGCGGTCGTCGCGGTTCTTGACCCAAAAGCGGCGGTAGAGGTTCTGCGTGAACAGCGCTCCGCCATCGACGGTAAACGCCGAACAGGTCGACATGTTCGCCGCCAGCACGCAAGCGATCATCAGTCCCACCGCGCCGGGGAAGAGCAGTTCCTTAGTCGCGAAACCGAAAGCGTCTTCGCGGTCGGCCAGCACGCCGCCGCTTTGGGTCAGCATCACGGCGACGATCAATCCCACCAGCGCCCAGCCGATCGTGCAGAAACGTTTCACGAAGTTCCCGTAGGCCATGCCGACGCGGCAGCTCCATTCATCCTTGCCGGTTCCGATTGCCGCCAGCATATGGGGCTGCGAGACGATACCGACCAGCCCGTTGATCGTCAGCATTAAAATCGTGAACACGCCCACGTCACCCGGCGTGACCATCGAGAGCATCTCCGGGCTGAGGGTTTCTCGAATCCCCGTAAATCCCCCCACCCGCGTCAGGCCGATGGGAATCAGCAGAAACGATAATCCGATGATGAAAAAGCCCTGCACGAAGTCCGTGTACGCCGCCGCGATCAGTCCGCCGACAGCGCTATAAATCAGAAACGTCACCGTCATGACCAGCACCACGGTGTTCGGAGAGATCGTCCCCCCCGAGGCGCCGCTGACCAGTTTGCCCGCGCCCTTGAGCATCGCTCCCATGCTGAACGTGAAATACGCCAGAGCGAAGACCGTATAGACGGCGCCCATCTGCGTGCCGTAGCGGTCTTCATAGACTTCGCCGATCGTCGTGCGGCGAATCCGCCGGAAGATCGGCCCCAGTATCCAGTAAAACGGCGTGATAAAGAGGTTCTTCCACTGGTACCAGATCGCCGCGTACCCCGAGGAATACACCGCCCCGGCCAGCGACACCGGCATCTCGGCGTGCGTCCCCACCCCAAACGCCTGCCCGATAATCAGCCAAACGCTAAAACCCCTGCCGCCGAGGAAGTAATCTCCGGTGCCCTTCACGCGGCGCCCGACATAAAGTCCCACACCCACGATCAGAACGAAATATAGGACGATGACCGTCCAGTCGAGCCAGTGCAGAGCGATTCCCATGATGTTTTGTCGAAGTGCCTGATAGGTCGAAGTGCCTATTATACGGAAGTCTTCCCCGCTGCCGGCTTCCCTGCTGTTGGCTTCCCCGCTGCCGGGATCGAAAACGAAACCAGCACCAAGCCGCTAACCAAAATCCCAAGCGCCACCGGATGCAAAACGCCGATACCCGCGCCGCCGGTCGCCACATGGAAGACGACGGTCGCCGGTACCGACACCGCCATCGAGGCCAAAGCGGCGCCCGCCTTCGGACGCGAAGAATATAGCCCGGCCAGCAAGGGCACAAACAACATCACAACCAGCAGAGTGTAGAAAACCATCAGCGCTTGGATAATGGATTGCAGCCAGATCGCCAGACCCACTCCGCCGGCCGCCCCCGCCAGCGCGACAGCCCGCGTTACCCGCAGCAGACCGCGGTCCCCGAGAGGCCTCTTGCGAAGGGTCTCGACCAAGTCGCGCGCCACCGAGGTCGAAAGCATGAACAACACCGCGTCGGCCGAGCTCACCTCGGCCGAGAAGATGGCGGCCAGCATCAGGCCGCCCAGCCAGACGGGGAAACTCTTGGCCAGCAGAACAGGCAATGCCATTTCGGGATTTTCGAGTTCTGGAAACTGGGCGAAAGCGATCATCCCCAGCAGAACCGGCAAGGCCGAGTAGAGCAGCAGCACCAGCCCTTGCCCGGCGACGCCACGCCGGATCGTCGTTTCGTCGCGGGCGCCGTAAAGTTTTTGCAGTAATCCGGGCGAAACGATGAATGACGGAATGAGCACGACCGCGTATCCCAGAACGCCTTCCAGCCCGATGCCCGTCCAACTCAAATAGCTCGCGGCCTCGACGGCTGGGTGCGAGAGGGCCGCGGCGCGAATCTCGTCCCAGCCGGCGAGATGCGTAAGCGCCCAAGGAACGGCCAGTCCGAATCCGGCGGCTTTCACCCCCAACTGCACGGCATTCACCCGCACAGTGGAGGTGAGTCCGCCGGCGCAAAAGTACGCCGCCACCACCGCCCCTCCCAGAGCCGCGCCCCAAGCCGGGGGAATGTTCAATACAACTTGGAAAATAAAGCCGATGGCAATCAGTTGTGCGGCCAGAATCGACAACGACCCCAGCCACAGCACGCTCGCCGCCGCCAGACGAACCGCCCTCCCGTAACGCAACTCCAGATAGTCGCCGGCGGTATAGAGGTTGTGCTTCGCCGCCAGGCGGTAGATTCGGGGGCCGACAAACAAGCCCAGCACGATCGATCCGATACCCGCCGAAGCCACCCACCACCAGGCCGACAACCCGTCCCGGTAGGCGAACCCCGCCACGCCGACCGTCGAGCCCGCTCCCAGATTGGCGGCAAGAAAGGTCGAGAACAAAAGCGGCGCCGAGAGCGTGCGTCCGGCGACATAGAACTCACTCGCCCGCCGCACGCGGCGTCCCGTGAAGATCCCCAGCGCGGCCAGCGCCAGGGAGTAGAAAACAATGCAGGCTAGAAGCATCGAAACCGCGGGCTAGAGCATTTTCAGGATATGAAATAGACAATCCATGGGGGGACGGCGCAGCCCCAAATCAACCCCCAAACCGAGCCGCGCACGTCAGAAGCTGTGAAAAAATCGGGACTGTCACAAGCGCTGGCGAAACGCTCTCTAATTCGCTAGGACTTAGGCCATGCGCGGCTGACTGTCCCAGCATTTTTTCACAGCTTCTCAGTAAGCGGTCCCGCCACAAAACCAAAACCACGATCATAGCCCCAGCAAGAAATCACCGGCAAAGCCAGCCACCGGCCACGACTTACTCTACTCAATCACCCAGCATCACCCGCTGTTCCCCGCCTATCCCCCCACGCCGGGTACCCCGCAATGCCCTTCGCGTGCAGCACCGCCGATACCACGGCCTGCGCCACCACCTCCGCCGCCAGCGCTCCGGCGTAGCCTAGCAAACGTCCATCGACCCTCTGGCCGCCCGTTCCCAGCGCAAAGATCGTATCGCCGTCGAACGGCATATGCGCGGGCCGGATGGCGCGGGCCAAACCGTCATGCGCCATCTGGGCAACCTTCGTTGCCTGGGCCTGCGTCCAATCCACATTCGCCGCCACGACCCCGATCGTAGTGTTCTCCCCGGGCTTTCCTCCATCGAATGTCTCCCCATCGAAAGGATCACCGCCGCGGATTCTCGCCATCGAGTCGGCCAGTGATTGTCCATCCTCGCTGCGGGCGCCGGCCAGGATCTCGCCGCTCTCGGGATCGGTCACATCGCCGATCGCATTGACCGCCACCAGGGCGCCAATCACCAGCCCTCCGGGCAGTTTCAGCGAGGCCATGCCGAGCCCGCCTTTCATCGCCCGCCGGGCGCCGAACATTTTCCCGACCGTCGCTCCCGCTCCCGCGCCCACATTGCCTTGTTCTCGCGAGCTTGCCCGCGCCGACTTCGCCGCCCGGTAGCCCGACTTCGCATCGGGACGAATCTTGCCGTCGCCGACGCCAAGATCAAACAGAATCGCCGCCGGAACAATCGGTACCACACCGGCGCTGGTTCGAAAGCCCGCGTCTTCCTCTTCGAGGTAGCGCATCACTCCATCGGCCGCGGCCAGACCGTAGGCGCTGCCACCCGCCAGGACCACCCCATGCACTTCTTGCACCGACATCTCCGGCCGCAGCAGATCCGTCTCGCGGGTGCCCGGTCCGCCGCCGCGCACATCCACGCCCGCCACCGCGCCTTGCTTGGCGAGAACTACCGTACAGCCGGTCGGCCTTTTCCTGTGCGTGAAGTGGCCGACTTGCAATCCGGGCACGTCGGTCAGAAAACCACTCGGGCGTCGTTTCGGTTCCGAAGCTGCCATACCGCCTAGAGGATACACCGCCGGCGCGGCGGCAAGAAAATTCCGGCGAGAAGGAAGTCGATGCATGGCCCCATTGTCGGGGATGGCCCCATCATGCTGCATGGCCGGCAGGAAGCTGGAAGGTTTCGATCGGCTCTCGGAAGCGGGAGCGACGCCGAGACTGGCGGGGGGATGCGGGGATTCCGCGGATTCGCTCCGGCCTCGCGACCCCGCGGCCACATCGATTTTTCCGCTGGCATGAGGACAATGCCTTCAAGGAAGAGTATTGGGGCTAAGTCAGATACGTGTAATCGTCGAGGGCCAGCGAGATGGTTGCCAGCACTTCGTGCTCGTCGTCGCCCGTGATCAGGTTCTCGGCCTTGCGCTCGGAGAGTTGCTGGGCCACCGCCTCGCGCAGCTCATCGGTTTCGTGGCCGGTGTATTCGAGCACTTCGCGAACCGAGTCCCCGCGGATAAGCTTCTCGATCGTGGCCTCTCCATCCTCGCTGACAACGACGCTGGCTTCGGTCACGACGCCGAACAGGTTGTGCAGGTCGCCGAGCGTCTCCTGATAGGCCCCCAGCAGGAGAAACCCTATGTAATACGGTTCGCCGGGCCGGAAAGCGTGCAGTTCCAGCGCGTCTTTATCGTCCTTGACATCGACGAAACTGTCGACCGCTCCCATCGAATCACAGGTAATGTCGCAGAGCACTCCGCGTTCGCTTGGCAACTCGTCGAGCCGGTGGATCGGCATGATCGGGAAAAGCTGATCGAACGCCCAGAAGTCGGGCAGCGACTGGAACATCGAGAAATTACAGACGTACTTCGACGAGAGCAATTTGTCAAGATCGTCGAACTCCTCGGGCCGCTGCTTGAGGGCACGAGAGAGTTTTGCGGCCTGACGGCAAATTTTCCAGAACAGCCACTCGCCCTTGGCCTTGTCCTCCAGGCTAAGATAGCCCAACTCGAACAGTGCGTTCAGGTCCTCACGATGCTGAATCGCGTCGTGATAGTATTCGCGGAAGTTCTTGGCGCGCATGTCGCGGGCCAGTTCGATCAGCTCGGCCACCGGCTCGGCGTCCGACGCCAGAGTATCGAGATCATAGTGGCCCAGCGACCCCGGCGCGATGACTTTCTTGACATCCGAGACCAGTACCGAGTGGTAGCTGACCATCGCCCGCCCGCTCTCGCTGACGATCACCGGTTCCGGGACCTCTTCGCTGTCACAGACCTCCTTGACCGCATAGATGACGTCGTTGGCGAACTCCTCGAGCGAGTAGTTGACCGAGAATTCCGAAGCGGTCTTGCTGCCATCGTAGTCCACGCCCAGCCCGCCGCCGACGTTGAGGTACTCGATCTCGAATCCCATCTTGCGGACCTTGGCGTAAACCCGCGCCGCCTCTTTCACTGCCTGCTTCACCCGTTTGATGTTGGTGATCTGCGAACCGATGTGAAAGTGAAGCATCTTGAGCAGCGACGTCTGGCCGCGGCCGCGCAGCATCTCCAGCGTATTGACCAGCGCGATCGTGCTCATGCCGAACTTGGCGAATTCTCCGCCGGAATCTTCCCACTTGCCGCTGCCCCGCGCGTAGAGCTTGACGCGGATTCCCATGTTCGGCTCCAGCCCCAGCTTCTCGCCCAGATCGAGACTCAGTCTCATATCGTCGGGGTCCTCGACCACGATCACGGTCTTCTTGCCGATTTTCTCCGCCAAGATCGCCGCGCGCAGGTAAATATCGTCCTTCCAGCCGTTGCAGACGATCAGAGCCTCCCGGGTGAGGGGCATGGCGAGCGCGGAGACCAGCTCGGCCTTGCTGCCCACTTCCAGGCCATAATCGAAGCGCGAACCCGCTTCCACCAGCCGCTCAATCACCGCGGATTTCTGATTCACCTTGACCGGGTAGACGGCCATGTGGCTGCCGCCGTACTCGAACATCCGCATCGATCCACGGAACGCCTCATGCAGCGCGCCGAGCCGCTCGTCGAGCATTTGGGGAAACCGCAGCAGGAACGGCGTCGGCTGCTTCTGCTTCACCAGTTCTTGCACAATCTCGTAAAGGTCGATCGGCGGGCCCGGATGCTTCCAGGGCGTGACCGTCAAATGACCCCGCTCATTGATGCCGAAATAACGAAAACCCCAGTTTTCGACTCCGTAGATTTTCGACACCATCTCGATGACGCTCGATCGCGCTTTCGAGGTCAGCACTTCGTAGGGACTAGCGGCCATAATTTGGGGTGCACACTCTGGACCGGCAATCTCACGCTCTGGGCCGGCAAGCAGTAATACGTTCATCATATCCGAATCCCTGGCGCGCAACCCCAGCCAGAGACGCCGAAACCACCGCCAAAAGAAACCCGCGAGCGGCGCCTGCCCGCCAGGAAGGCGTGAAAAAATCGGGACCGCCACAAGCGCTGGCGAAATACTCTCTGATTCGCAAGTACTTGACTGATGCGCGGCTGGCTCCCCCAGCATTTTTTTCACACCTGCCAGCAGCCCAAATCACCTATAGTATGTAGTCCCGCCCGCCGCGATCACGCCATGAACACAAACAAACCCGTCCTGCTTGTTTGCGGAACACCGCCCGAGGAGTGGTTCGATCTCATCGCCCCGGCCGCCGGCCATGTCGAGATTCGCCGCGCTGGCACTACGGAAGAAACAGAGGCCATGCTGGGGGAAGCGGAAATCGTCTTGGCCTGGGAAAAAGGGGCGCGCTGGATTCAAGAACATTTCGCCAAAGCCGCCAAATTGAAGTGGGTGCAAACCAGCTCCGCCGGACTCGAACGCATCCTCTTCCCCGCCCTCATCGAAAGCCCCGTCGTGCTCACCAACGGTCGCGGCCTCTACGCCTCGGCGCTGGCCGAGTTCGTGATGTTCTCGGTTCTCTTCTTCACGAAAAATTTCCGCCGGCTCGAGCGCAACCGTCCCGAACGTATCTGGGACCATTTCGTCGGGAGGGAGGTCCGCGGGCAGATGCTCGTCATCGTCGGCTACGGAGGCACGGGCCGCGCCACGGCGAAGCTGGCCCGCGCCTTTGGCATGAAGGTGCTGGCGGTGAAGCGAAACACGAGCGTCGTCGAGGGTTCGCAATGGGTCGATGAGATCTTTGCGCTGGAGCGCTGGCACAATGCGCTGAAGGTTGCCGACTTTGTGGTCAACGCACTGCCGCTGACCCCGGCGACGACGGGCATGTTCGGCGAGGAAGAATTCCGCGCCATGAAAACCTCCCCCGTCTACATCAATGTCGGCCGCGGAAAGACGACCCAAGAGGCGGTACTGATCGAGGCGCTCAAGCAGGGCTGGATCGCCGGCGCGGGACTCGATGTTTTCGAAAACGAACCACTAGAGCCCGAAAGCGAGCTGTGGGATCTGCCCGGCGTGATCCTCTCGCCGCACTGTACCGATATCACGCCGGCCTATCACACCGAGTCGGCGGACCTGCTGCGCGAAAACATCCAGCGCTACGTCCGCGGCGAAACGCGACGCAACCTGGTCGAAGACAAACGCCGCGGCTACTAGCGAAACGCCGAGGCTCCTGACTGGGCGAGCCCCCCTACCGCTGCACCCGCCCCGACCCGCCGCCCTTCATCAGCCCCTCGACTTCCTCCACCGAAAACCGGTTGTAATCACCCGGCACCGAATGCTTCAAGCACGAAGCGGCCACGGCGAACTCGAGCGCCTGTTGAGGGTCGTCCGGGTAGGTGATCAGCCCGTAGATCAGCCCGCCGGAGAAGGAGTCCCCGCCCCCGACGCGGTCGACAATATGCGTGATCTGATACTTGCGGCTGCGGTGGAAGTTTTCGCGGTCGCTCAGCACCGCTGACCATCCGTTGTGCGAGGCGCTGACCGATTCCCGCAGCGTGATCGCCAGCACTTTCATGTCCGGAAACTCGCCCAGCACCTTGTCCGATAGCGCCTTGTACTTGCCCGCGTCCAGCTTGCCGGACTCCACGTCCACGTCGAGTGAAATCCCCAGCGACTTCTGGCAGTCTTCTTCGTTGGCGATGCCGATATCGACATATTGAACCAGCTCGCGCATCACTTCCTGGGCTGTCTTGCCGTAGTTCCAGAGATTCTTGCGATAGTTGAAATCGCATGAAACCGTCACGCCTTTCTCGCGCGCTTTCCGGACGGCTTCCAGCGAAAGATCGGCGGCGCTCTGCGAGAGCGCCGGCGTAATCCCGGTGATGTGAAACCACGTCGCATCCGAAAAAACCGCGTCCCAGTCGATTGATCCCGGCTTGGCGATCGCGACCGCCGCCCCGTCGCGGTCATAGGTCACCCTCGACGGACGCTGGTTCGCCCCCGGCTCGAGGTAGTAGACGCCCATCCTTCCCGGACCGCGAACAATGTGACTCGTATCGATGCCGAAGCGCCGCAACTCGGCGACGCAAGCCCCGGCGACCGGATGCTTCGACGGCAGCACGGTCACATACGAGGTCGGCAAACCGTAATTCGCGGTCGAGACCGCCACATTCGCCTCGCCGCCGCCAAAGGTGGCCACGAACATCCCCGACTGCATCGGCCGCTCGAAGTTCGGCGGCGCCAGCCGCAACATGATTTCGCCAAACGTAACTACTTTCGCCATGTCCTTTCCTTCGCTGGATCTTCCCTATTCCCTATTCTAAGACGCCTTCTAAGATGCCCCCCGGGGACGATCAGCGGGCCAGCACAATCAGCCCGGCAGATTCTCCCGGAAGAACCGCAGCCAGTTGCCGTGGAAGATCGCGTCAATATCGCCGTCGCTGAAACCGTGATCCGAAAGCAGCGGCGCCAGCTTGTGGAGGTCCGCGATCGTCTCCAGCTCTTGCGGCGATTGCTCGGTCCCGAAACCGCCGTCCAGGTCGCTCCCAATGCCGACATGCTTCGTATTGCCGGCAAGCTGGCACATGCGATCGATGTGTTGGACCAGATCCTCGAGCGAGCATCTCGCATTGTCCGTCGCGCCGCGCTTCCAGCCTTGCTTGGTCATCCAGGAATCGCAGACCACGCCGATCACGCCTTGGCGCTCGATCACCTGCTTGATCTGCTCGTCGGAAATCTGCCGGTCATGCGGGACCAAAGCGCGGCAATTGCCGTGGCTGATGAAGACCGGCCTTTCGTAAATTTCCAGCGCCTCGGCAAACGCCCGGTCGGCGGTGTGCACCAGATCAAGCACCATGCCCAGGCGGTCGAATTCGGCGACCAGCGCGCGGCCCGCGGCGCTGAGCGGTCCGTCGCCGCCCGTCCCCATGGCATAGGCGCTCGGCCCGTAGTGGGCCAGGCAGGCCGTGCGCAGTCCCTGATCGAACCACCACCCGGCTTGCGAGGGATCGACGATCGGGTCCGTGCCTTCCATGCTGAGGATGTAACCGATCGGCGCCGACTCGGGACTCGTCTGCCACAGCGACCACACCTCATCGAGCGTCGCCCGGTCGCGAATCATTCGCATGTGGCCCTGTTGTTCGAGCAGCTTGTAGTAGGCCATCTGCGCCTGAGCGGCCGCGCAACAAATCGTCTGATTCGAGTAGTCCAGATCCTCGCGAAGAATCACGTCCCCATGCCCGCGCCCGGCCACCGTGCCGATATTGGGATCGTCATCGGGCAGATCCTTGGGCATCGCCCGCGAGAGAACGGTCGCCAAACAAATCCCCACGCCGCTCCGCCGCATCTCCGGCAAACTGGTCGTGCACCGTGCGCGGCCCTTGCCCGTCATCCCCTGCTCACTGGCGCGCAGCTCCTCGATCGAAAGCAACTGGTCCCGGTCGAACGAAAGAGCGTTCCAGGCGATATCAAGATGGGCGTCGATCACAAGTCTCATGAAGGCTTTTCCAATGCGGGCAGGCGAGGTTCGCGGGCGCGCCGATGGACCCAGCAGCGCCCAGATCCAAGAATCAATACGGGAATCAATCCAAAGACCAAACGTTCAACTCTACCAAATCAGCCAAGACGGCTATCAGGGAAGAAACCGGCAGACAGCAACTGCGCTATCGGCGAAACGAAGATCCAAGCTCGCAACTCACGCCGCCAAGCAGAAACGAAAGTCTAAGCAGGCTCAGCATCGTCGGGCTGAGTTACATTCTCGTAGGTTACATGCAATATGAGAACACAATAGTACGTTGCGGGCCGCGTACCTTCTAGTCGCTTCACAATCCCCGCACTCTCAAGCTTCTTGAGATCAGACTTAGCTGTCGGGTAGGATACACCGCATTGCCGTTGAACGCTCTTGACGGTAACTACCTGGCTACTGAACAGATGATCCACCAATCCTGCGAGCCTGACGCTTCCGCCCTTTACACTCTTGAGCCGCTCATGGAAGTCGCGATACAGCGCCATCAGCTTGTCGCACCGGCGCTCCGTGTCCAAGGCTTGAGCGATGACGCCATCCAAACAGAATTCTATCCACCGCTCCCAACGACCATGAGTGCTCACTCCCAGCAGCAGATCCATGTACTCGGTCTTTCTCCTCTCGAAAAAAGCGCTCATGTACAGCCATTGGCTCGACAGATCGCACCATTCAGCAATCGTTAGGGCAAGCAGAAGCCTCCCAACCCGCCCGTTTCCATCCGCGAACGGATGTATCGTCTCAAACTGATAGTGCGCCAGGAATGCTCTCACAAGCGGATCGAAATCACTGTCTTCGGCATGCAGGTATTTTTCAAAGTCGTCGAGGGTTGCGCCCAAGTACTGGGGTGGCGGTGGCACGAATCTGGCTGGCTTGCCGATCTGGTTTTGGATTGTTCTGAACTCGCCAGGCCTCTGTCCAGAACCCCTTACGCCATCCATCAGAATGCCGTGGAGTTCCCTCATCAGCCGTAGCGAGAGAGGCAGATCCGTCTCGCCATCCAGCTTAAGCCTGAGTGCGCGCCCGTAGTTAAAAACCTCACGGTAGGCGTTGGCCGGATCAGTATCTGAAACAGGGTACCGCGGGTCCGCCTGAAACAGAGCCTGCTGTTGGGGATCGGTGATCGTCCCCTCGAGCTTCGAAGACAACTGGGCCTCCCGCCGCTGGAGCGGCGTGAGAATAATTTCGGGATTCGGCAAGTGCTTCCCCGTCCCATCCAGGCTCGCCAGGCGCGTTCTCGCCTCCAGCAACTTCGGCCACAAGCGCACCGGCCACTCCCAATCTGGGGGCAGAGGATTTGGCAGGAAGGCGTACAATGTGTCCGGGTGGTCGCTGGAAGTGCGAACCAGTCGCCCCGGTGCCGAGTCAGTGAATTCATCTCTGTCCATTTGCTCCTGGTCCGCAAAAAGTATAGAAGACAATTTCACTATAGCAATATCCGTTAAAATAATCAATGAAAAATTTTAACTGATTCTTACATCGTTGGTGTCTACCCAAGCTCACTCTTTAATAGGACCAGGCTGAGATCCGCCAGCAGGACAAGAAAAGACTACCCACCACACCTCACTCCCCCCAGCCAAGCCGCCCGCCCGTCAGACCCTCCACCCGTTCCTCGGGCAAAACATCGATCAGCAAACGCGCCAGACGCCGCAACCGGTCCGCCGGACTGCCAAGCGATACCACTTGGCTGAGCTGCTTGCAGTGCCGCTTCTGTGACTCGGCCCAGGATTCGGCGACGATGTGGTCGGCGAGCAGTTCGATCATTTCTTTTTCGCTGAGCTTGGTGCGCAGGCTCCTGAGCGTGGCGGCATGCTCGTCGGCGATGCGGCTGTTGACTTCATCCAGACACAGATGCTGCAAACGGCGATGCCAGTCATCGAGACAGATCGCGAACGATTCGGCCTCCGCGCTCGCCAGAGCGCCTCGCGGTGTCTGGTAGAGAACGAACCGGCTCCGCAAAATCGCCGGAAACGTCATGCCCGTCAGAGCGACGACCCACAGGTTGCTTTCCACATGCAGGGCGTAGCGCAGAAAAGCGTACACCAGACAGGCCGAGGCCGCGTTGAGCAGGACCAGCGCGCCCACGTAGCGGTTCGCGATATGGCGCAGACTCCCCGCCCCCAGGGTCCTAAGCAGCTCGAGCAGGGCCAGCGAGGCCCCACCGGCGGCACAGAGCAAGAAGGCCACGATGATGTCCGCGCCAGTCATGCCCTGGACCCAGACTTGGCGCTAGAGCAACTCACGAACGGCCCTCGGCGCCAGATAGATTTCCGTCCTCTCCCCGTGCCGCTCCACGGTGCGAACATGGAGGAACGCGCGGCGCCGCAGGCTTTCGATTTCGGGCCGCAGATCATCCCCGAGCCGGTCGAGTTGCAGCGCCAGATCCTCTTCCAGGGCCGCTCCCAATTGGCACACCTCTCGCAGCAGGGCCAAACAACTTAACCTCCCGGTCCCTCCTCGACCCCGGCGCCTCCAAGGTATTCTATAACCGCAACACCCCGCGGGTTCGCCCCCCCGGCCGCGAGGGCGAAACCCAGCTTCTCGGCGCCGAACTGCTCAGCCGCACCCAGGCCCTGCTCCACCTGGCCCGCTACGACGCCCACCTCAGTCGCCGTTACTACCGCGCTATTGCCGAGCTAGGGAGGTTCCGCAAGCTAGAGCGGACCGCCGAACAACACCACGAAAACAAAACTACCAAACAAACCGAACCTCGCCGAACCCGATCGAGATCACTATCTTACACAGCACCCTGCCACCCGCCACCGCCCCTCCCCCAGAAAGCCCCACCCAGCCAAATCCGCCAAACCGGTGTACCAAACAAACCCAATTTCACTCGTTCACGAGATTTCCCGCCCAACAAATCAACAACAGAACTCCGAGCCCCCCTCCGGGGACTGTCACGCATCTTCGCGTCCCCACTCAATCAACAACGGCCAACCGGCCATCGCGGCGAAGATGAGCTGACTGTACCCAGGGCCGCGGAATCCCCCGCTGGAATCCACAGCACCGATACCCCAAATCCCCCGACCCCCTGTCACGAGATTCCTCTCCCGCCAAATCAACAACATACACCAAAAACACCCCAAAACACTTGACACCGCGTGCTAGCCTATACTCGTAACGATCGGAAAGGATAGATCACCGCGATCCCCCGACCGTTTCCTGGCCAGGACAGAAAGCTCGCCCAGCGGTTCATCGCCTCCTCGAATCACAGAGGAGAGGGTGACCGCAAAGGCGGGTCTTCGGACGGCTCTCGAAAGTGGACATCCACCGCGAAGGGCTACGAGCGCAGTCGTGTACCATCGCCGCGCAGGACTACTGCGCGGCAAGACCGCGCGAGAGAACCCTTCGCCCGGAACCGCCTGCAACTTCCGGCTGGGGCGGCTCGCCGGGATCACAGAGTCGGAACGAGAGGCGCCTCTCACTTTTTTGAAAGTTTTTTTGAATTTGAAAAAGAAGCACCACGAAGAACGAAGCTAGCAAACCCAGCCAGCCACCCAACCCATCCGCCAAACGATGCAGCGGCGCCAGGGGGCGCGAAACCAGCCCCCATCTCACCATCCATCGCCCAAGAACCATTCCCCGACCCAACCTTAGCCGTCTCCCTCTTCAAAAAAAAGTTAAAAAATCCCAAAAAACCGGGCATTACCGGACAAAAGGCTCCACTCCAAGCCGCTCACCCTGCCCGCTCGAGTAGAACTTTTCGATGTCTCTTAGCTGGATCATAGGGCTCATGCCGGCCATGTCATTCCCAAGCAATCCAATCGAGTCCTGGCGGGTACTGCTCAGGCGATCTCCTGAGCCCGCGCTTCACGTTCGCTGACGATGCGGCCGTCGAAGAGGTGGATGATGCGGTCGGCTTGTCTTTCATAGCGCGGGTCGTGAGTGACCATGCAGATGGTCGAGCCGTTCTCATGGAGCTCATGCAACAGTTTCATTACGGCCTCGCCATTCTTGGAGTCGAGGTTGCCGGTCGGTTCGTCGGCCAAGAGAATCGAGGGATGGCCCACCAAAGCCCGTGCCACGGCGACCCGCTGCTGCTGGCCGCCCGAGAGCTGTGAAGGAAAGTGCTTCATGCGGTGAGCCATCTCTACCCTTTCCAGGGCGTTCTCTACTCGCTCCTTGCATTCCTTCGAAGGCATGCCGCGGTAGGTCAACGGCAGCTCGACATTCTCATAGACGTTGAGATCGCCGATCAGATTGAAGGCCTGGAAGATGAATCCGATCTCGCGGTTTCGCACCCGGGCCCGCCGGCTCGCCGAGAGCTCCTCGACCGGATCGCCCTTCAACTGATGTTCGCCGGCGGTCGGCGTATCGAGCAGTCCGAGAATCGAGAGCAAGGTCGATTTGCCGCAACCCGACGGACCGGCGATCGCCACAAACTCGCCGCGACGGATCTCCATCGTTACGGCCGAGAGGGCGTGCGTCTCCACCTCCTCGCCAAAGAACACTTTGTTCACTGCCTCCAGCCGGATTAATGGATCGATGTTGGTCTGTGTGTCGAGCGTCATCCCTGTTCCTCCTTCTTGGTTGTGTCCTTCGATTCCCTTTAGTGATTTCAGTTCAGCCGAATGCGGTCATGCTCATCCCAGGCGGACATATCGGACAAAATCACTTGATCGCCGGGCTGCAACCCCTGGCGGATTTCTATCTCATTCACCGACGTGCGTCCGACTGTAGCCTGTACACGGCCGGCGTGAAGCCCGTCGGGCTCTAACCGAAACAAGCTGATCGTGCTGTTGCGTTGAGCGTAGACGGGGCGGCCCACTTTGATGACATCCCGGAGGTGGTCGAGCACGATTCGTCCGTCGACGCTCAAATCCGGGCGCGCGCCTCTGGGAAGCTCACCCTCTAATCGAATGTCCACCGTCACCGTCCCTTCGAGCACTGCCGGGTCGATGCGCATCACCGTACCCTGAATCACTCCGTTGCGCGTATCGATCTCCGCCCTCTGGCCGAATGTGATGTCTTTCGCCTGGGTCTCGGCAATCTTCAAAGCAGCCTTGAGCCGGCGCGGATCCGAAACTCGAGCCATCACGGTTCCGGGCGTGACCAACTGCCCCACCTCGACTTCGAGTTGCTGGAGAACACCGGATGCACCGGCGCGCACCGTGAGCCGGCCGAGCTGTTTCTCGCGCAACCGAACCAGTCCATGGGCCTGATCGATGCGCACTTGCTGGGCCGCGAGCTGTGCTTTGACGGAAGTCTCTCTTACCTCCAATCGCTCCTTTTCCAGCCGCAGCCGAAGTTCGAGTCGCTCCACCTTGACCTTGGATATTCGGAGTGTCACTTGGTCAGTGAGTCCGTCGTTTGCCAGTTCTTGATTTGCTTCCCATTCCGTGTTCGTCTGCAGGTACTCCGACTCGACCTGGGCCGCTGTCACCTCTTGGTCGACGCGCTGCATCTCCAATTGGGCTTGGAGGTCCGCATAGTCAGCTTCCGCCGCGCGCAGTTCCGATTGGGCGTCGAAGAGTTCCTGCTCGAGTTCGGGGTTGCTGAGTTCGAACAGAACGGTTTCCGGCTCGACTCGTACGCCGGGCAAGAGCAGGCGCCGCTCGACGCGGCCCTCGTCGCGCGCGGGAATCAGCAGAACAACCTCGGGGATCAGAGTTCCCAATCCCCGGACATCGAGCACCATGTCACCGCGTCCGACCGAGTCGACGAAAACCGTGGCGCGCTCGACCGAAGGCGCCGCCGGCTCAAGCCGCGAGAGGGCGAAGGTGATGGCGGCCATCGTTGTCAGCGTGATCATCGAGCAGGCGATCCGCCAAAATCTCCGCTTGCGGACCAGGTCTTTGCGTGGGATGTCCAAGGTTCAGCCTCTATCGCGTCAGCGCACGCTCGAAGCAAGCGGCCGCGGGCCGGCGCCGCTCACACCGGCAGACTTCCGCCAAGTCGTCACACCGCAACCTCCTGAGGGCGAGTGCCGACCCGCGAACCGAACTGCTTGGTAGAACTTGTGGTTTCATGTACAAACTCGCTACTCGTGCCGCAGGGCCACCATGGGATCGATCTTGCTCGCCCGACGCGCAGGCACGAGAGCTGCGAGAACCGCTGTAGCCGCCAGAATCAGGGCAATCACCCCGAAAGTGAGGGGGCTGACGGCGGTAAGTCCAGACACCAGACTGTCAAGCAAACGGCGGAAGCCAAAGCTAGCCGCTAGGCCAATCGCCAGTCCAAGCGCGGCAGGGGCCATTGCGTCTCTTAGGACGAGCCCGAGAATGCTCTTCCGTTGCGCACCGAGCGCCATTCGAAGTCCGAACTCACTGCGCCGTTGATTGACTGAGAGCGAGATCACTCCGAAAATGCCAATGGCCGCCAAGAGGATCGCAACTGCCGCGAAGACTCCCAAGAGTGAGGCATAGAAACGATTCTGTGAGACGGTACCTGCAAGGGTTGATTCCAAACTTTGAACTCTATAAAGCACTTGAGTCGGATCAAGTTCGGCAACCGCCTTCCGAAGCGGCTCCGCGAGGGCGGCTGGAGCCGCGGCCATAAGGTACAAGGTCTTCCTCGTCGTTGCTAAGAACTGCAGGCCCTTATACTCGGTTGGACTCTGCAAATAGGAATGGTAGATCCTGCCAGGAGGGTCATCCACCCAATGAGGACTGCGTACGTTTTCGACCACGCCAACGATCTCGCGAACCTGTGGCTCTTGGAACCCCGCGTTGTCGCCGGGACTGAAACGAGTAATACGAATCGCCTGTCCAATCGGATTCTCATTGGGGAAGACCCGATCAACGAACGTCCGGTCAACAACCGCGATCCAGGGCGCATTTGCGGAATCTTGGTCGGTGATATACCGTCCTCGAATCAATGGAATCTCCAGCGCCTGAAAGAATCCTGGGTCTACGCCGTTGGTAGAACCTCTCGGCGTGTCCTGCTCGTTCTCCACCTCGGGGCGCC
Organism: Bryobacterales bacterium; assembly: GCA_965238045.1. Taxonomy (GTDB): domain Bacteria; phylum Acidobacteriota; class Terriglobia; order Bryobacterales; family UBA6623; genus CBDEGU01. The sequence continues at coordinate 2,130,391 of CBDEGU010000012.1, forward strand.
CGACGATCGAGAAGGAATAATTCCCCCAACCGAAGCTAGGCAGCGAAGAACTCATGCTGGCGCTCTCTACTCCCGGGATCGCGCGCATCTTTTCCAGCAAGGATCTCCAGTAGAGAGACACGGCCGGTCTAAGTCGCTGCACCTCGTCGGGATCCGTTGTCCAATAATCCTTGCCTCCCAAGGAGATCGAAGCCGTCAGTACGCCCTCAGTCCGATAACCCCAACTGGGGCGCAATTCGTCCATGAGACCGTTGATCAGCAAGCCGGCGCAGCCAAGCAGAGTCGTCGCGAGAGCCAGCTCAGAGACCAGCAATACGCCTCTCAATCGCCGTCCCATGACGCGACTCGTGTCGCGGCCTCCCTGCTTCAGGGCTGGGTTGAGGTCCAACTTGAACGATTGAAGGACGGGGAAAAGACCGAACAGCAAACCGGTCGCCACAGAGACGCCAACCATAAAGACAAGGACGTTGGAATCGATCCGCATCTCTTGCAACATTGGGAAACCCCGCGGGGCCAGCGCAACAAAGATTCTGATGCCAGCGACGGCGACAAGAATAGCCGCAAGGCCGCCCAGCAAGCTCAGGGTCAAGCTTTCCGTGAATAACAGCCGCGCAATCCGAACCCGAGCCGCGCCGAGAGCGACACGAACAGTCAACTCCCTTTGCCGCGCCGCCGCTCGAGCCAGCATCATGTTCGCAACGTTGACGCAAGCGATAAGCAAAACCAACCCGACAGCCGCCTGCAGCATCCAAAGAGAGTCGTTTACCCGGCCGAACAATACCTCGCGCAAAGGCACGACGCCTGTAGCCCAGCGTTTCGCGGAACCGCCATGCTGGTCGTCGTATCCCGCGGAGATGGCTTCCGCTTCTGCCTCCGCCTGCTCCACCGTGACGCCGTCTCTGAGACGCGCGTACTTCGGCAGCCCGCGCACATGGGGTCGGTTGCTTTCGTCTACGGCTCTCCAGAGGTTGACATCCTCCGGCTGACGAGTGAGCCAGAACCCCGGCGGCATGACGCCGATGACCGTTCTCTTCACCCCGTCCACCTCGAAGGAGCTGCCAATGACGTCACGCGATCCGCCGAACCGGCGTTGCCAGAAACCGTGGCTGATCAGGACCCCCTCGGAGCGACCTCCCGGCTCGACGTCACTTGGCTCAAGAGGCCGTCCGAGCTGCGGCTGCACACCAAAAACCGAAAAGATGTTAACGTCAACAACCTGTCGGCCAATGCGCTCCGAGAATCCTTCGCCCGAGAGTGTAACCGTGTTGCCCCAGCTCGCCTGACTGATCGCCGTAAAGGAGCGGGAGTGCTCCTGCATGGCGAACATCTTCCCCGTCTGGAGATTCCGCCTGCCCCTGCCGGACGGATTCTTCTCGACGATCATCACGATGCGGTCGGCATCGGGGAACGGCCGCGACTGGAATCGTATTTGGTTGAGGATGCTGAACACGGTCGTGTTGGCTCCGATACCGAGAGCCAGCGACAGGACCGCCACCGCGGTGAACGCTGGACTTTTGGCAAGGTTGCGAGCGCCGTAGCGCAAATCTTGCCCGAGAGTTTCGAGCCAAGCGACAGTCCAAACAGCGCGGCTGTCTTCCTTGACAAGTGTGCTGTTGCCGAATTGGCGTCGGGCGGCATGGCGCGCCTCCTCAGGCGAGAGCCCCTGCTCGATCAGCTCCCGCTCCCGCATATCAAGGTGGAAAGCCAGTTCGGCGTCGATCTCGCGACTCAGGCGATCACCGCGAAACCAACGTCGGATGACTCGCAACCAGCGCATCACTGTCAACCCCCTAGGCCTGCTCGAGCACCAGCGCGACGGCTGTGCTCACGCGCGTCCATTGATCCCTTGCCTGTTCGAGTTGCTTGCGGCCCGCTTTGGTGAGTGCGTAGTACTTGGCGCGGCGCTTGTTCTCGGTGGTCTTCCATTCGGACGAGATCCAGCCGTCGCGCTCCATGCGGTGCAGCGCCGGGTAGAGCGAGCCTTCCTCGATCTCCAGCGAACCCTCGGAGATCTGTTGAATCCGGGTCGTGATTCCGAAGCCGTGCATGGCACCGCGGCGAAGAGTGGTCAGGACCAGGAGGTCGAGGCTTCCTTGAAGACGATCATTTTTGGCCATAGTATCCTAGCGATCTAGGGTAGCTGTCTAGGGTATAATGCCACGAAAGAATGACCTCTGTCAAGCAAAGAAACGAGGCAAAGAGAGAGAGGTAAAGAAACGAGGCCTGGCAAGGCCAATAGAAACGTCCCCCCACTCCGGCCCAGCATGTCACGCCACCGCCCGCTGGGCTACACGATCTGCTAGGGAAGGTGGATCTTCGCTAGATAGATACTCGTCTTGGACTCGTGCGAAGAGTAGTAGCTCATCCAGAGCAGGTTCTCGTGCCACACCATGCCGGGATAGCTCGTATCACCGCCACTGGGCAGGTTGAGGACGGGTTCGTAGCTCTGGCGGGTCATCCGCGCCAGCACCGTGGAAGCCGAGCCGCCGTCATGGTAGCGGCGGCCACTGGCCCACATGGATCCATCGGGCAAACGCAGGAAGTTCGGCCCGCCGATCCGGTGCTTCATCTTGTGGAACGTCCATTCCTTGTAGGGTGGACGGCTGTGCCCGATCCAGCCCGGGCGAATCAGCGCGATCATCTCGTCATCCGGCATGAAGCGTAGCGTGGTCTCGCTGACGCCCTCGACCATGAATTCCGTGATGTAGTCCCACTGGAGACCGTCGGTAGTCGTGTAGAGGAAACCGCGGCGCGGGCGTTTGCCCTCGTTCAGTTTCGATAGGCAGTACCCGCGGCCTTTGTGCCAGGTAACGCGCCAGAGCCAATGGTCTTCAGCGAGCACGCGCCGCGGCGCTGTCCAAGCGCGGCCGTCGGAGGAGAACGAGACCCGCGGAGAGCGCGTCCAGTATTCGCCCTGCTCATTGACGATCCCGCCCATGAGTAATATCAGGCGCCCATCGGGCATGACGGAGAGTTTGGGGTCCCGCAGATCGATGTCCTCCTCTGCAAGGAGACCCGTCGATCGCCAGTTTTTGGCGTCCTCGGAAACCAAGACACGGACGACGCCGATGTCTCCGCCGTGAGTCACGCCTTCGCGGAACGTGCAGTACCAGCGGTCTTGAAAGCGGGTCAGATCGGTGAAGGAATTGTGTGCGGCGCGGTCCCAGATTCTTTCCACCGAGATAATTTCGGGTTTGGGCCCGGCGCCGGAGAGCTGAGCCGGCGCAGTCAGCCCAAAAGCGGCGGTCGTATTCAAGCAGAATGTTCTGCGTGTCATGCTGCATCCTCCTCGGTGGCGGGTCCGGCGGTCAGCGGCTGGGTTAACCCGCATTTCTCACCACCTGGCGACCGAAGTACGCGATAGGCCCGCCACTACTTCGTTGCGCTTGCTCGCCGTGCTCAACGTACCATCAAGTACGCCTGCGCTCGTCAAGCGGCCCGCGCCTCGTACTGACGCGCCTCTCACGCACTTCGCTTCGCCACGTGGTGAGAAATGCGGGTTAAGACTTCAGGCGTTCATGCCAAGCAAGCCATATGACTCGCGAAACAACTATCGCGACTCGATGCGCAGCGAGTAGAACGCACGGGCCCGCTGATAAAGCTCCAGAACCGTATCCCGCTCCGCTTCGCTGGAGAAGCGATTCTCTTCCGTTCGCGAAATCTCAATGAGTTCATTCAGCCAGCGAACGAAGAACAGCGCATCCCGGCTGGCATCGTAGCGGTTCTCGGGAAGAAAGATCGGACGCGAGTGTGCCATGCGGATCGTCGTTTCGGATTTTTCGAAGCATTGCACGGCGAGCCAGCTATAGCGGGAGACGTCCGCCTCAAATACCTTCTCGAAACTGGTTTCGCCCGCCGGAACCAGGAAGGTGTGTAAGCGCGTCCCGTTCGCGATCACCTCCAACCGATCGAGCGGGGCGCGGGCGACGGCTCGCATCCTCAGGCGCACGCTCCCGCCCGGCAACGGCTCTGCATCCACAAACAGCATCGGTCCGTTGGTGACAAAACTCTCGCCGCCCCGCAATCCTTCGTACCACGCTTGCACACTGAAAGGCTCCCGCAGCTTGACGTACGTGCGGTTATATCCGACCGGGTTGGGCAATACGCCGCTGGCCGATCCCGCCGAAGGGGGCACACGGAATCCGAGATTCAAGTAGCGGTAGTAAAGATCAAACGACGAGTCGGCGAACCCGTCCCATCCTCCGTACACCTCCCGATCCCGCGGACGCCCCCACGCCTCACTGTCGTGGATGCCGTATTGATTGAAGTGATTGTGAAGCACGCCGAACGAGTCCGGAGGCTCGAGAGCCATGACCACCGGGACCTCCCACCAAAAGGACTTCTCCACATCGACCCAGGGAAAAACTTCGCCCGCGGGCCGCTGGCGCCTGGCTTCCCGGATGAATCGAATCCCCGCGGGGAACCATCTTCCATCGACGGCCAGGTCCAGCTTGGCGCGGAGTCCGTGCAGCATCCAGGCCCCGCCGCCTCGCTCATCTTCCGCATTCAGAACCGTCATCCACTCTCTCGGACCAACCTGGACTTCCGGATGGGAGGGCCACTGCTTCCCCTTCCACAAATCCCGCTTGTTCCACATCGTGAAAACGACGCTCAAATCGAGGCCCTCGGCCAGCGCGAGGGAGGGCACATCTTCAGGAGGCCGGTGGATGTGGAAATCGGCGGACCACCACCCCAACTCGTTCATCCTGATCCAGGGTTGGAGTTGGACGGTCAGTTCCAAGGGCTGGTTGTGGCTGACTTCAATCTGTTCCTCGAATCGCTCGAACTCGGTCCCGCGCTCGCACACCACCGTGTAGACGCCGGCAGGAAGTTCGACCTGGGCGCGACCTCGGGCCACGAAGCTCCCCAAATACCAGGGCTGACCGCCCGCCCGGTTCCGAGCGGTCCGGTCCAGCAACGCGTTCGAGGGCTGATACATCTTGCCGCGAGCACCACGGACCTCCCAGCGCGCCCACACTGCCTCGCCGGCCGCATCGGTCGCGCGCAGGCTCAGCTCAGCGGCCGAAGCGGAGACGAAGCCCGCCATGAGAACAACACTCAAAGAGAGTCTGAAAATGCTCATACTCTTCCCCAGGACACGCCGATGCCAACGGTTGGCATTATAGCCCGTTGGCTGCTTGTGACTCGGCCATTGTCCGACTTGCCAAGGAGCGGAGGGCCACCTTCAGCGATTTACCGGCTCTGCGGCCATGTCGAACTGCGTTGGTGAACACTACGCCGTCAGGGCGGATCGCTTTGGCATGATTGAAGCGTTGCGGGCGACACACAAGGATTTCCGAGGCAGCCGGCATGGCCGGCCTGAAACCGGAAGGGGAAGCTCTTGAACACATAGAAGCTCGTCAAGAACAGACGAACTGCCGCCACAGCGACCTCCTTCAAACCGTTTTCGACCGCCTTGAAGTCACTTCCTGGCATAATGGGAGGCCCACCATGATGATGTCGATCGCAAAGCTTTCGCGACCAAAGGTTTCTCACCGGCTCTTGAGCATGGCATTGTGGCTGACCGTCGTTTCGATGGCGCCCGCCCAGGAGCCACCGGTCGGAGAAAGCCCGGCCGACCGGCAACGCAACGCCCGGCTCTTGAGCGGCTACGACTACAGTAAGTACCCGGTCGCAATCACGGGATACAACGGACAAGACCTTCAACGGGTCGGCGTTCTGCGGTGGCAACATGCAGTCCGGACCCGCGTGACAGCCCGGGGTACCTATAAAGCTGGCATGGCCGAGCTGCCCGACGGGACGCTTGTCCTGGCCGCATGCCGGGACAATTACAAGAAGGATCACGCCGAGCGAGGGTTTTCTGTCGAAGTCTATGAATCCTCGGACGAAGGGCTTACGTGGACGGAAATCGGTGAATCTCCTCTGTTCGGAAAAGAACCCAGCCTGACCGCTCTGCCCGACGGCTCTCTCGTACTCACGGCCCAAGACTATGGGCCGGGCGCGACGCATGACAGGATCCCCATCTCTCGCTCCTCCGACGGTGGCCGGACTTGGCAAACGATCGAGCTTATGGGACCGGACTATCCCCGCAACATGATCGTCGAACCGGATGGATCGCTGTTGTTCGTTCGTGCGCTCGAGTGGGATTGGAAGGGAGACAACGGCAACCCCAACCTTCAGCTTTGCCGCTCCAAGGACCGCGGCAAAACCTGGGCCTGCTCGGAGGGTCAGGTGGACTGGGATGTCGCCGCCTTCGGCGAGGTCTCGGCGATTCGTCTCAAGGACGGAAGATATCTGGCCGCGCTACGCACGATCGCTCCCGATGCCCCCGCCCGCGATGCGCACGGTTTCGGAGTCACAGTCCTCACCGAGTCGGCCGACGGGGGAGAGCACTGGTCGAAGCCCCGGCCGATCACGTCCATCGCCGAGGTGCACGCTTACCTGACCGAACTCGGCGACGGGCGGCTACTGGTCACCTACTCCTCGTACCATTTGCCGTTCGGCGTTTTCGCGATGGCGAGTGCGGACGGGGGCCAGACGTGGGACCGCGGCCAACCCGTGCAGCTCGCATTGTCGGCAAAGAATAACGTGGGCTGGCCCGTCACGCTTCAGCTCAAGGACGGTAGCTTGCTAACAGCCTATGCGCTGACCGCATATCTTAATCAGCCGCCGGACGTATATGTGACAGAGGTAGTCCGGTGGCGCTGGCCCGAACAGTGACTTGCTCTCTCGCCGTCCGGATCGCATTACCACCCAAATCAGTCGTCCAAGAAACCAGGGAGGATCACATTGCCTGACAAGAGGGTTTTTGACCGGCGGCATTTTCTGATCACCGCGGCAACCGGAGCAACCGTTTCGGGCTCGGTGTTGACCTCGTCGCTGTGTGCGGCTCCTGATATCGGAGCAACGGCCAGTCAGCGCGTTCATCCGGTGCTAATTCGGAACGACGCCAGGGAATTGATACGTGTCGTCGTTGAGGCCGGGCGGCCAGATGTTCAAGCAACCTCGTTTACCTTTTCGCTCCACGGCACCGACGCGCTGGAGGACATCGAGACTTTGCGGTTGTTCTACGCGGGCGACAAGGGGCCGCAAGAGCTCGACATGGTTCACAGCGGAACTTCCTTTTCCGGCGACAGGCGGACACTGCTGACTGAGTTGACGGCGACGCCATTCGGGCGTCCGTCAAAACCGGCCGCGGAGCTGACGTTTCGCGGCGATCAAGCATTACGGCCAGGAACGAACGCCTTTTGGCTGGCCTGCGAGTTGCGGCCAACCGCGGACCTGTCCCACAAAGTGGCCGCCCAGTGTACGAAGATCGAAACATCGCTGGGCAGGGTCACCCCGCGCGACGCGACACCCGGAGTCCGCAAACGTATCGGCATCGCGCTGCGCCGGCACTACGACGACGGCGTGCACACTTATCGCATCCCAGCGCTGGCCACCACGCCGAAAGGAACGCTTCTCTGTGTCTACGACATGCGCCGGCGGAAGCGCCGGGATCTGCAAGAGGACATCGACGTCGGCCTCAGCCGCAGCACCGATGGCGGGCGCACCTGGGAAGCGCCGCGCGTGATCATGGACATGGGTGAATTCGGCGGGCTGCCCCAAGAAGAAAACGGCTGCGGCGACGCGGGCATGGTCGTGGATCAGCAAACCGGAGAGATCTTTTGCGGAGCCGTCTGGATGTGGGGCAAGCTCGGCAAGCATCAATGGGACGGCGATGGCTCCGAACCGGGCTACGAAATCGGCAAAAGCGCCCAGTTTCTGATGGTGCGCTCCAAGGACGACGGTCTTACCTGGAGCAAGCCGGAAAACATGACTCGCAAGCTAAAGAAGGCCGAGTGGATTCTTCTGGCCCCGTCTCCTCAACAGGGAATCACTCTGCGCGACGGCACCCTGGTCATGCCCGCCGAAGGACGCGACGAAAAGGACCGCATGTTCTCGACTCTCATTGTCAGCCGTGATCATGGATCCACCTGGACCGTCGGTTCTCCCTCGGCGGCCGGCAACGGCGAATGTCAAGCGGTTCAATTGGACGACGGCTCGATCATGCTCAACGCTCGTACAGAGAGGCCGGCCAAGTTTCGCTCGGTGTACGTGACCGGCGACCTCGGCCGGACTTGGCGGCCCCACCCAACGCATCGCAAGGCGCTGATCGAACCCAATTGCAACGGCAGTCTGCTTCGATTTGACTATCGAGAGGAGGGGCAACCGAAGCACGTTCTGCTGTTCGCGAACCCGCATTCGCAAACGGGCCGCGATCACCATTCCATCCAAGTCAGTTTCGACGAGGGCCGAACGTGGCCGGAGGAGTTCAGACTGCTGCTGGACGAGGGGCAAGGCAACGGTTACCCGAGCATGACCCGCATCGACGATCGCCACGTCGGCATCGTCTACGAAGGCAGCCAGGCTCACCTCGTCTTCGAGAAGCTTTCGCTGGACGAGCTGCTTGGAAGACGAGGATAACGCCAGCCCAGGGGGCGTTGTCAAGTTAATGACCCGAAGGCGGTTTTGCCCTGAAGCGCGCATGAATTCTCCTCCCTTGCGGCAGGCACAAGTCGCCTCCTTCCAGGCAGTGAGAGCTCTGCCCCTGAGCCGCCGATGATGGATCGCTATGAGATGATGACGCCCAACGCGGAACAGATTGTGAATGGCCCCGTGGACCGAGAGAAATCGTTGAACGTGCGCCGCTGATTGGAATCGACGCATTTGGCGTTCATGCCCCCTGCTGTGCTGGTGGGAAACTTCAGCTCGGTTGTTCTCGTACTGGCCGGTTCGATGGGTAACGGATGGAAAGACCTCTCGGTGCGCAGCCGGATAGCTGCGAAGCTTGTCGGTGACGAGTTGCCGCGGTGGCGCCGATACGGGGATTCCATCGGTCCATTGCGCCGACCGCCGTTAACTTGACCATGCCGCCGCGGGCGGTGGACAAGGTGCGGCGCGAAGACAACAAGCGACTGTTGACGGCGGAGAAAAAATAGGCCATAAGGCGGCGGAGTTCAGCCGGATTGTGGCGGGCAGTTCGCAGCGGCTAGGTTCTCAAATACGGCTTGAGCGGCTCGAAGTCGTGCTCGATTTGGGCGACGGCTTCCGGCGAGAACGTGTAGTCGCCACGGCGGGAGACCGTCGTCTTGAAGACGCCGCGCCGCTTCATCATGTAGTACTTGAGACCGGGTATGTGTTGTTCGAGGTTCGTCATCACAAGCAGCTTGGCGAAGAGGTCACGAACTTCGTTATGGTGGCCGGCGAGATGCAATTCCCAAATGTGGGCATAGACGTCACCGTACATCGGACCGCCTGTGAGGGTTCCGTCCATACCGAGACGCATTTCGTAGGTCCAACCAAGAGCCCGTTGCGCACCGAGGATGCTCTTGATGGGCCCTGGGCGATACTTTCGCAGCTCTTTCATGCGCGAGATAGAGTCTTTGTATTCTTCCTTGAGGTAGCCGAAGTTATCGAACTTGCGCCCCATTTCCACGAGAAATTCGACGGTAGGCTCAACGCCGGGCGCGCCTCCGGCGGTCTGGCAGAAGACGGGGCGTTGGGTGAGACGGCAAAGCGCTGAGTAATACTCGCGATAGTCGTCGAGCGACTTCGCTTCCGTGGGCGGAATAGCTATGAGGGCGTCGGGGGCAAGTTGCTCAGCTCGGCGAGCGTATGCAAGCATCTTTTCCGTGTTCTCAGCCTGAACGCCCAGCACCAGAGCCGGTTTGGTTCCCTGGGCTGCTTCGGCGAGAACCTCCATGCCACTCATACGCTCTTCGTGCGTAAGGAACTTGAGGTCGCTCGCGTGCTGCGGCCAGACCATGCCTTGTACACCACAGCGGTCAAGGAACTTCACTTCGGCAGCAAGGTCTTCGTAGTCGATCGTTTTGTCGTTGGTGTAGGGCGTGGCAAGGATCATGAAGGCGCCGCGCATCGGTTTTCCAAGCCGAGTGGCGGCGGTTGCGGTGAAAGGAAGAAGGGCGCCTGCTCCCAGCGCGGCGAGCCATTCACGGCGGCTGTAATGCTTTCCCAATGGCATGCCAAGTCTCCGGTGTTTCTGTGTGCGCATTGTTTTGTCCCGGTTGAGCTGGCGGTGGTGGCCAAACTCCTAGCGCAGTCATTCGCTATTTTACGGCATTGTCAAGTTAACTCGTAGCCAAGGTCCCGACCCACGATATCGAGTATTCAGACGAAGTCGCGATCAATATCTCGGGGCTGTCTCAGCCCGTGATCCGTCAACTTGACAATGCCGCCACGCCCCCTTCGGGGCCGGTTCTTTTGGATTCCAACGCAGAGGCAGTTCCGTGGCGCGGATTCAGGCCGCTAAAGCCCATGAATCATGCCTTGATCGAGCAGAGCCAGGACCGTCTTCTCGAAGGCTGCTGTTGCGTCCTCAAGATCTTTGCCGGTGTGAGCCGCGGACAGAACCCCTCCGGTCGAACTCATGTTATCCACCCCGTGGAGACGCATGTGGAACTGATACTCACGAATCAGCGCAGCGGGCATCCCCTTGAGTCGTTTGGCGTCAGACGAATGAAGGTCTTTGCGGCTGCTGGCCGCCCGAATCCTTTGTTCGTCGCTCTCGAAGTAAACGTGAAATGTGGAACAAGGGCCGTAGACGCAGCCCGCGACGCCGTGCTTCTCGAGAACGTCTTCCCACGCTGCATGAAGCTTCTTTGTCATGGCGTTGGCCTTCTCGATGGGCTCGCCGGTCGCGACGCGCTTGAGCACCGCGATCCCGGCAGCGGCCGATAGCGGCGCCGCGTTGAACGTGCCCAGGTGGGTCACCCGCTCGAAACGGTCGTGCCGAGGGTCCCCGGTCTGATCGAACAGGCTCATGATGTCCGCGCGCCCGGCCACCGCTCCTCCGGGCATGCCACCGGCCAGCACCTTTGCGAAGCACGAAAGATCGGGATGCACTCCATGGAGCTGTTGCGCCCCCCCGGGATGGAAGCGAAACCCGGTGACTACTTCGTCAAATATCAGAACGACCCCGTGATGTCCCTCAATCCTCGCAGAAATTCCGGAGCGATCGGCACGCGGCCCCAAGAGGCTCCGGACGGCTCCAGAATCGCCGTCCCGATCCCGTCGTCGCGTGAAAGAGCAGCTTCAACCCGTTCCAAGTTTCCGTCCGGGATGGCCACCATGTTGTCCCAGACACTTGGCGGCACCCCGAGCGACCCTTCAGCGTCGAAAGGGGGCTGGAAACCGTGCACTACTTCGTCATGCCAGCCGTGGAAGTGGCCTTCGAAACGCAGCAGCTTATGGCGCCCCGAGAAAGCCCGTGCGAGCCGGATGGCGAGCAGCGTCGCTTGACGAACCGTGCACGAGCTCGGCCCATTCAATGTGGAGCGAGTGATCGTTGCCGAAGTGGGTTCCGCGGCCCATGACGTCAGCGATCGCTTGGAGGACATCCGGATGGGCATGACCAAGGAGCAGGGCGCCGTTCCCCATCAGGAAATCAACATACTCGTTGCCGTCGACGTCCCACTTGCGCCCGCCTTCTCCGCGCTCGATATACAGGGGCACCGGCTCGAAATAACGGAGGTCATGACCGACCTTACCCCCCAGGACCCGCGATGCGCGTTCAAACCATTTCGCTGACTTGGCGCGCTTGGCCAGAAAGGCGCCCGGCAACTCGGCTGCGGCTGACATAGGAACGCTCCTCGAAGAACAGTAGTCTGTGCAAGAGTTTACCGCGTAGTCTCCTAACCCGCATTTCTCACCACTGACGACCGAAGCACATGACAGGCCCGCCAAACCTTCGTTGCGCTTGCTCGCCGTGCTCAACGTACTCTCAAGTACGCCTGCGCTCGTCAAGCGGCGCGCGCCTCGTACTGACGCGCCTCTCACGCACTTCGCCCCTCCACTTCGCCGGGCCAGGTGGTGAGAAAAGCGGGCTAATACTGGAACTCACTCTCCTGTCCCTGCCACAAATTCCGTCCGCGTTGAGAACATTGAGGTTGTTGGACAATGATCCGAGGCTTGACTCATCGAGTGTTGTCAAGTTGACTTGACAATGCCCTGGACACGAGGGAATGATGTTCAATATGCTCGGCATCCTTCTGCTCGTTCTCTTGGTCCCACTTGCGGCCGAATGCTCGAGTATCCGGATCTTGAAGCTTTCCGACGGCGTGCCCTTTCAAATGGGCAAGGTGGATTCGCGAAGGATCGTGCATCCCGGCATGGGTGCGAAGAAATTGACCCTCAACTACTCTGTATCCCAACCTGGTCACGAGTTTCCCCAGCATGTTCACGACAATTCCGATGACACATTCCTGGTCCTGCAAGGTCAGGTGGATGTTCGTCAGGGGGATTCCCGGAAGCCTCTATTGACCGGCCAGGCAGCCTTTGTGCCGTCGGGGCAAATCCATGGAACCGTGACGACCGGAACCGGCACGGCCATTCTCATCAGCTTTCAATGTCCGCCCGACCTTGTGCTGTACTCGGGGGCGCGCAACTCGTCGCTCCCGGGAGCGGCCGCGCCCAAGGGTGTCATTACGCCGGGCGCGGTGAAGCTTCTTGAGTTCGGCAACCGCAATGGGTTCTTCGTCCACCCCGGTATGGGGTCTCACAGGGTCGCGGTGGCGCACCGAAAGCTGCGGCCGGGAGAGAAATTCTCGACCGCGGTGAGCGGCTCGGGCGAGCAGTTTTTGTTCGTTTGGAAAGGCTCGATCTCGGTCACCTCCGCGGACAAGCATTACCAGGCGCGGGAGAGCGAGACGGTATGGATTTCCGATAGCACTCTGGATGTACACAACGATTTTCCCGGTGAAACCATCGTGATCCAGGTGCGGGCGCCTCCCGGTTTGGAATGGAAGTGAGCATGAAACCGCTAGCTTGCGTGCTCCTGCTCGCCGTGCCGCTCGTGGCCCAGCATGGACTTTACGAAAGCGAATCGAACCATCCAGCGATTGGGGACCCGAAGGCCATTGCGGCCGGCGCAAAGCTATACATGCGCTCGTGCGCGGGCTGTCATGGGCCGGATGGGAGCGGCGGCCGCGGGCCCAATCTGGTGCGGCGGCCGTTGTGGCATCCGCTGACGGACGCGAAGATCTTTTCGGCGATCCGCGAGGGCTTGCCGGGCGCGGATATGCCTCCGACGAATCTTTCCGACGACGAGACGTGGAATCTGGTGGCGTTTCTTCATGCGCTGATCGGTCCGGCGGCCGAGAATCCCGCAGCCGGTGACGCGCCGGCGGGAGAAAAAATGTTCTGGAGCGAGAAGGCAGGCTGCTCGAACTGCCACGCGATCCACGACAAAGGCGGCCGGCTCGGACAGGATCTGACCAATATCGGCGGGCTGCGTCCGCTGGCCGTGATCAAGGAATCCGTGCTCGAACCGTCGGAAAGGCTGTACTTCCTCGGCAATGAGGCCGTGACGGTGAAGCTCAAGAACGGTGAAACGATTCGCGGCGTGGCCCGGAACCGCGACAATTATTCCTTGCAGGTCATTGACCAGCAGGGCAAGCTGCATCTGATTTCGACGCGCGATGTGGCCGCGCTCGACATTCTCGAGAGTTCGCCGATGCCGGGGGATTATGGCAAGCGGCTGTCAGAGGATGAATTGGAGAATCTGTTCGCGTTCTTGTCGCGGCAGAGCCTGCGCAAGAGCGAAGAGGAGAGCAAGTGATACGGCGTTGCTGGTGGGTATTGGCTCTCTCGTTGTGTGGCGTGGCGGCGGCGCAAGTGCGCCACGAGGACATTCTCAAAAGCCCTGGCGAAGATTGGCTGACCTACGCCGGAAGTTACAACGGCTGGCGGCATAGCCCGCTCACGCAGATCACGCCGGAGAACGCCGGGCGCCTCGTCCCCAAGTGGGTGTACCGTGTCCCAAAAGCGGTGCGGCTTCAGACATCGCCGATTGTCTACGACGGCGTCATGTACGTCACCAATACGAACGCGATGTATGCGCTAGACGCGCGCAGCGGGCGGCTAATCTGGAGCTACGCCGACGGGCGGGCGGAAAAATCGGGCCCCAACCGCGGCCCGGCGATCCTGGGCGACCGCGTCTATTTCGTGACCAGCGACAACTATCTTACGGCACTCGACCGGCAGTCAGGCGGGGTGATCTTCAGCAAGAAATACGCGAGCGTGGATGATGGAGTCACGTCCACCTCGGCCCCGCTGGCGGTGAAGGATAAAATCATCGTCGGCAGCGCCGGTGGCGATAGCGGGATGCGGGGCTTCATCGCGGCCCTGTCGGCCGAGACAGGGGAAGAAATCTGGCGCGTCCACACCGTGCCGGCGAAGGGCGAACCGGGCTCTGAAACCTGGGGCGATTTGATCCAGTGGGGCGGCGGCGCGGCGTGGCTGTCGGGCACGTATGATCCCGAACTGAACACGCTCTATTGGACGACCGGCAACCCATGGCCGGACTTCAACGCGTCGGTGCGGCCGGGCGACAACCTCTATACCTGCTCGCTGCTGGCGCTCGATCTCGACACGGGCAAGATGAAGTGGTATTTCCAGTTCACCCCGCACGACACGCACGACTGGGACGCGCAAAGCTGGCCGATGCTGATCGACATGGAGTGGGAAGGGCGCCAGCGGAAGGTAGTCGTGCATGCCAACCGCAACGGGTTCTTCTACGTGCTGGACCGCGAGACGGGCGAGTTCCTGCGGGCCACGCAGTTGACCGACAGCGTGAACTGGGCCAGCGGGATCGGCAAGGACGGGCGTCCGGTGCTCACCCCCGATAAGGACCCGACGCTGGAAGGCAACTGGGTGTGCCCGAGTGTCAAGGGTGCGACGAACTGGATGGGGCAGACCTATCACCCGGAGACGGGGCTGCTCTACGTGCTGACGCTGGAGCAGTGCGGCTGGTTCAACAGGTCGGAACAAGAACCCGAGCCGATGAAGAACTTTCCCGGCGGCGGCGCGACCGAGGAGGGCGGGCAGGTGATCCTGCGCGCGATGGACCCCAGGACCGGCAAGCGAGTTTGGGAGTATCCGATGACCGGCTTCGGGCGGATGTGGACCGGGACGGTGTCGACGGCGACCGGCGTGCTGTTTTCGGGCGATGATGCCGGGCAGTTAGTGGCGCTGGACGCGAAGACGGGTGACCATCTTTGGAACTTCAACATGGGCGAGCTGTCGACGGCTTCACCGGTGATTTATGAGGTTGACGGCGAGCAGCATGTGGCGATTGCATCGGCCACGGCGGTGTTCTCGTTTGGGTTGTTTAAGCCGGTGGAGCCTTTGAAGTTGCCTAAGATCACTACGCGGAAGTAGCAGGCGCGGGCGAAAACGGTCCTTTCCTGGGGGTGGATACCGCTGATTTCATCGGGACGGATAGCGGACGGAGTCGGGCGGCAAGACGGGCTTGATCGCGTTGTGTCCAAGATACTCGACCGGCTTGTAAGTTGTTGCTCTAAGAGGAGTTGCTGTTGATGACCGAGGGCGTCAGGGGCTGACAATTCTGGTGCTAGGTAGTATTCTGACGCCCAGTGTCACTCGCTTTCAGTCCGCTACAGTTCCTTGGCCGTCACCTTCGGCGGCTGGCTCAACCAGGGGTGCATGCGTCATCGAGTATTGCTACGCTGCTAGCGGTACCGAGTGGCGACTACACGCTATTCGTGAATCTGGTGGACCCCAACAAATGGGAACTTATGATAAACAGGCAAACCAGCCAATGCCCTCTTTCTATGTCTTTTGAGGCGCCGGCATGCGAGACGGCGATGTAAAAACAAGTGGCGAATCCCGGGTTCTCCAGTCACATACTAGTCCGTAGTGCATTGGAAAGACGTTCTGGAAAGCAAAAACGTGCTTGACACTGCCTTCCCGGACCCCTCACGGGATGACCGGGAGGACGACATGTGAGCTGTGGACTCCTGAGTGGTAGATCGTCTGATGGGCCACCTTCGGTTTCTCGCTGCTGCCGAAGGGCTCGCCCGTGTTGGGATTGCGGTCGTACTGGGGGAAGTGGCTGCTCGTGATATCGACTCGAATGCGATGTCCTCTCTGGAATGCCACACTGGTTCCCACGAGATCGATTTCAAACTTGTACACTTTGCCCGGCTCGAGCAGCATGGGGTTGCTCAGGCCCTCGCGATAGCGGGCTCGCAAAATGCCCTCGGCCATGTTGTAGGCTTTGCCGTCCGGATAAATGTCCACGAGCTTGGCGGTGAAGTCGGTGTCGAGGGCGTCAGAGGAAGCGTAGAGTACCACCTTCACAGGTTCGGTCACCTCAATCTCTTCCTTTAGGAAATCAGAGGTGTAAACCAGCACGTCGTTGCGGCTTTCGATTTCCTTCTGATCACGCGGACCCGAGAGGGTGGGCGTGCCACAGCAGTTGTTCCCTCCCACACTGGGGACCGGCATGTCTGGATCGTAGATATAGTGATCGGGTTTCGAACTGGAGGAGGGCTTATTCCACGAAAGCCGGCCATCACCCCGGTAGCTGTTGGCGTGGCCGTTGCCGTGGAAGTAAAGGTTCTTGTACTGAGTGCGGGCTAGGGGATACTCGTTCTCGTATCGCCAGACATTTTTTCCCATGACGAAGATCCGAACCGGTGGTTCGGCATCCAGGCCGTTGTCCATCCCCTTGAGCCAGTAGTCGTACCATTTGAGCTGCAGGTCATCGCGGCTGGCATAGGCCTGCTCTCCGAAATCGAGATCTCCGGTCTTGCGCGACGGACCATGTCCCCAGGCGCCAATCGTCAGATGGCTTTTCTCGCGGGCCAGTTTCGTCTTGCCATGATGGCTCACGCCAACGTATCCGCGCAGGGTCCCCTGGCTGAAGATGTCGAACCATCCGCCCAGAGTATGAACGGGGATGGCGACTTGGTCGAACACTTCTTCGACGTTGATCTTTCGCCAGTAGTCGTCGTAGTCAGGGTGCGCCAGCCAGTCTTTGTAGAACTGCGCGTCGCGGCCCACGAGCGCCTGCATGTCGTTCAGCGGGAGGTGCCGAAGGACCTTGTCGTAGCTGATCGCCTCGGGCCCGCCTTTCAGCGTGTGAGGCCCAACGTTCTGCATGATTCGCGATTCCTGCCGAACGGCTCCCCAGCCGAAATTAAAAGACAGCCGCCAGCCCCCGTTGCGAGTGATCCAATCGTGATACAGGCTGGTGGAGGCGACCAGAGGAAACATCGTGACGAGGTGCGGAGGGGAGGCCATAACGGCACGCCATTGGACATGACCGCCGTAGGAATGTCCTTGCATGGCGATCTTACCGTTCGACCACGGCTGTTTGGCGGCCCACTCGATGGTGTCGTATCCGTCTTCGGTGTCATTGCGGAAAGGCTCCCACTCGCCTTCCGATGCGTGGCGTCCTCGAACGTCCTGGAAGACATAGGCATAACCGCGGCGGGCGTAAAACAGGGCTTCCTTATGGGAATTGGGAGCCCGCTCGGTGCTGTAGGGCGTGCGCGCAATGAGCACGGGGTGTTTCCCCTGGCCCGCGGGGCGGTAAATGTCGGCGTAGAGAACGACTCCGTCGCGCATGGGAACACGAACCAGGTTTTCGATTTCCACGTCGTTGCTTGGAGGCCGGGCCGGCAGGAACTTCACCTGGCCTTGCAGGGATGGTTGGAATAGGCCGGTGGCCAGCAACGCGCAAGCCGCGGCCAAGCAAACGTCCTTGAAGCAGGCCAAAAGCTGTTTTGTGTTCATCGTTCTCTCTCCTCAGATCCCTGGGGTGACGATGCGAAATTTCATTGTGAAGATGCCAGAGTCAGATTGGGCTTTCTTTTGAAGGACACTCAAGTATTCTCCCGGACCGGCGCCGCGCCATCGCGATCCATCGAACACCGTCGCCTCTGGGCAACACTTTCGCCGCGCCCCGGCTCGGGTGGCGCCTCAGGCCGTTGCCTCGAGAAGCTCCCGAATCCGGTTCGCCACGATCCGCTCCTCGCCTGGCTGCAACATCCACACGCCCAGTTCCAGACAGTCGTCCGGGCTGGAGCGCAGCTCGATCGAAGGCTCGCCTTCCCGCAGTTGGCGTCTCACCTCTCTCGGGCGGACCTTCACTGCCGTCTCATCCCATCGAATCCGCAGGTGCGGGACATGGTAGTGAAGCGGCGGAGCGAACATCTCGGTCGTTACGCCCGCGACCTTCGATACTTCATCGCCGATGAACCCCACGCGCCGCTCCCACTCCCGCCAGTCGGCTTCATGGTCGCCAGCCAAAAGGGACTCGACTGCCACATACATGGCGAGCATCGTTTCCTTGCTCACCTTCATCCCGCGGCCGATGCCCCGTGCGCTGGGGGGCGCGTGGACCCGGGCCGCTTCGATCAGGTCTTTCCGGCCCAAGAGCAGTCCCGCGTTCTGGGGTCCACGGATCCCCTTGCCGCCGGAAACGGTCACCAGGTCAAACCCCATGTCTAGGTAGTCCGACAGATGTGCCGCCGGGGGCACGTCCGCCGCGCAATCGTCAAAAGTCGGCACGCCGTGTTTCTTGCCCAGCTCGGCGAACTCCGCCACTTGGATTTGTCCGTCGGGATCCTTGGTGTTGTTGAACAGCATCATCGCCGTCCGCTCGTTGATCGCGGCTTCTAGGTCTTCACGGGTCTCGACTTCAACGAATTTCACTCCGCAGTAGCGAACAGCGCGGTCATAGCCATAGCGGTGTGCCTTCTGAATGATGACCTCATTCTTCAGGCCCGTGGTGTCGGGCAACTGGCGGACGGCCTCGTCGTTGTCGCCTGTGACACAGGCGGCGGTGCCGAAAACTAGGCCCGAAGCCGCCCCAGCGGTCACCATAGCCGCCTCGCAGCCGATGATCTCGGCCAGCTTACGGCCGATGGCGTCGTGCAGTTCCGTCAGCCGCACATAACGGGACGACGCGTAGACATACGCTTCGACGGCCTCGGGCGGCATCAACGCGCCCGTCAACGACGTGTACGGCTCACCCGCGTTAATGAATCGCTGGAGCCCCAACTCCTCGAAATAGTCCCGCCCTTGGGCGGCTGGCCCTGCGTCGCCACAACCGGTCAGGGTGGCCCCGAGCAAAGGCGCCGCGGAAGCAGTTCGCAAAAACAATCTCCGGCTTGTCATGGTTTGGGTTCCTCTTCGCTTGCTCCGATCTTCTCGGTGTTCCACCGCCGAAGCGGCCGTTGTGCCCGCTGGCAAGGCCCTTTCGATCTCCCGCTCCCATGGCAGCGCTCGCTATCGAAGGGAAGGGCCTGGCGGATATCGCGGTTCTTCGAAAGAGCCGGCATGTTGAGCTGCCGGCAAGACGCGGTTCGTGCCGGCCTCAGGGAGAGCCCAGCCCCATCAGGCGCGCTACGATCTTAGCGCAGAACGTCAACCGAATGTTATGCTTGATCGCGTTCAGCCGTAACCAGGCTGAGTCTGCCTCGAAACGTCCGCGGGTCATCACGCTGGCCGCCGGCTCGTTCTGAAGCTACACAGGAGCCCTCAGCGAACGAAACAGCTTCGTCGGCTGAGGAGGCGTCCTTCGGCTCCGGGCCCCGGCGGTCGCACGGGCCCGGATCGAGTTCGAGAATGGAGACAAGATCCCCCATGGTTCTCAAAGTCGGCATTGTAGGCTGCGGCAACATCGGCCTGGAGCTTGCCCGTTTTGTGCATCAGCACAGGGCGTTTACCCTCCAGGCTGTTTCCGACGTGGAGCCGGAGCCGATCCGCCGGCTCCTCATTGAGATCCAGCCGGCCCGGCCCGAAATCCTCGACCTGGCCGGCTTGGTCGATGCGGTCGATCTTATCGTCGAAACGGCCAACAAGGAGGCCGCTGGCGCCATTCTGGCTCACCCGCGGCTCGACATGCGGGGAAGAAAGCTCTTTCTGTTGAGCACGTCGGCTTTGTTAGAAAACAGCGATCGCGTTAATCACTTGAAGCATTGTGAAGTCTTTTTGCCGTCCGGGGCTATCGCGGGGCTGGATGGGATCAAGGCGGTTGCGGAACACATCTCCTCCCTGACTCTGACGACGACGAAGCCGCCAGCGGGCTTGGCTGGGGCGCCTTACGTCGTCGAGACCGGCATCGATCTAGTGGGACTCCGTTCAGCGACAACGATCTTCTCTGGCGGCCTCGCGCAAGCACTTCGGGGTTTTCCGAAGAACGTGAACGTGGCTGCCACCCTATTTGTCGCATCGGGATTTGAAGACTTGCAGGTCAAAGTGGTCGCCGATCCCGCTGCCACCTCAAACAGACATGAAGTGGTTTGCAAGGGCGATTTCGGCACGATTACGGTCATCGCTGAAAACAAGCCTAGCGCCAACCCGAAAACGAGCCTCCTCGCCATCCTGAGCGCAAAGCGAACTCTCGGCGGTATCGTTGAGACGATCCATGCGGGCACATAGCGGTGCGGATTCGCGGAAATGGCGTTTCCGGCTTTCTGGGATTTCCAACGTCATTCGCGTTGTTGACGACAGGCTCGCCGAGTTGAAGGATGAGCAGGGTGGGCGTCCATCGCCAAAACTCCGTAGCCGATCGAAATGGAAGACCGGACCGTCGGACAAGCCGGCCTTCCTGGTATTGTTGTATCGGGCGCGCCGTTGGGAGATCGGGGGAGATCGGGGACATCCTACTCCTCCCGCGAGCGAGGGCGTTGTCTTCCACGGTGACGCAGCTTAGCTACGAGCCTTTTGCGAATCCACTTCCCAGGGTCAACCAGTCACGTGACCAGACATCCATGTGCGCGCATCGGGTCCTGCCCGGCTCCTCGCCGGCAAAACCGTCACGGAAGATTCAGTGTGGGCTTTCGGCCCCCAGGTCTCGAAACAGGCACCATGGACGCATCCGAAGTCCGCCAGCATCCATCACCAGCAAACTTCATCGCGTAGTCCCCGATCGGCGAGAACCGGCGGGCAGCTCGTGACACCGCACCGCGTCGGTGAAAATCTTTCGTTCCTCCTTCCCTGCTTTCTCCTTTCAACAGAAAGAGCGGACGCCCTTCTTACGCTGCATTGTCCCGATGCCGCGGCACAAACCACTTCCCGGTCCGGGCGATTGTCCCGAATCTAGTTGAAGGTGGAAGGGCGGCGGTTCTCAAGCCCGGTTCTCTGAGAGAATCGAGCAAACCTTTCACCACAAAGGAGAACCGCCCTGAAGAAACGATATCACATTCTGGATTCCGCGAAGCAACAGCCAGTCAGCCCCAACGACCTCACCCGCCTGCTCAGCCAAAACTCCCAACTCATGCTGCCCTTGGTTGAACTGGTCGAGCAGTGCCGCGGAGCCGTCGACGAGGTTATCGACGTCACCGGCCGCGCCGCCATTCAAGCCGTGCTGGAACTGTCGGCGCAGCAAGTTACCGGTGGAAAACTTTCCCAGCCCGGCAAGAAGCGCCGCGGCGATGTGGTCCGCTGGGGCCGCCAGCCCGGTCGCGTCAAGCTCAGCAACCGCAAACTGCGCGTCAGCAAACCCAGACTGCGCAAACGCTCCGGCGGCGAGGTCAAAGTGCCCGCTTACGAGGCGATGCAGGACGACGAACGCCTCGGCGCGCGCATGCTCGACATTCTGATGAAGGGCGTCTCGACGCGCAACTATGCCGGGGTGATTGGCGCAATGGCCGGCACGGCCAGGGTGTCGAAATCCGCCGTCAGCCGGGAGGCAGTCGAGGCCGCCGAAAAGAGCATCGACGAAGTGCTCACGCGGCGCCTGGATGAGTTGGATCTGCTGGTGATCTACGTGGACGGTTTGATCTTCGCAGATCATGTAGTGCTTGCAGCGGTGGGCGTAGACCGTCAGGGCAACAAACATGTGCTGGGATTGCAGCACGCCGCCACTGAGAGCACAGCCGCCGCCGAAGACTTGCTGAGGGGCATGGTCGAGCGGGGAGTATCGACGGAGAAAAACAGGCTCTTCGTGCTCGATGGATCGAAGGCCCTGCGGGCGGCGGTGCGCCGCGTCTTCGGCAAAGTTCCGGTGCAGCGCTGCCGTGCTCACAAGCTGCGCAATGTCGTCGAGCGGCTGCCTAAGGCCGAGCGCAATCAGGCCAAAGCGGCGATCCGGGCCGCCTGGCGGCTGGGAGCCCAAGATGGACAAGCGCGGCTGGAGAAGCTAGCCCAGTGGTACGAGGGTGACTGGCCCGAGGCGGCGGTGAGTTTGCGCGAAGGCATGGAGGAGTGTTTCACCATCAACCGCCTGGGTGCGCCGCCGTCGCTGCATCGCTGCCTGGCGACGACGAACATCGTCGAGTCTCCTAACGCCGGGGTGCGGCGGAGAACGCGGCGAGTGACCCGCTGGAAGGACGCGGCCATGGTGTGTCGCTGGGCCACGGCTGCATTCCTCGATACCGAGAAAAGCTTCCGCAAGATCATGGGTTACAAGGATCTGTGGATGCTCGACGCCATCCTCAATCCGGCCAAGGCCACAGCAGCAAAGGCTGCCTAGTACAATGCTCTTTTACGCCGCCGCCCTACAAACCCTCAACTACGATTGGGACACTCTCGCCCGCCTTGCTTCCATTGCAGCTACCCCCGGTATCGGCTCGCACAGAGAACGCCTTTACCAGCCTTCGTAGGCGTCTACAGCGTTCTGAACGTCCCTCTCTCGGTCCTTCACACACATGTTCGTGCGAACACTTCGTCAACTCTATACAGTGTTTGTCTTAGGCGTGCCCCTAAGGGGCCTTAAATTATCGTTCCCTGCCCGCTGCTAGGAGGCAGCGGGGAGTGAATGAACGCAACCGTTGCTGGACTGAATTCGGGCTCTGACCCCGATTGCCCCCGATTGCCCCCTGATTGCCCCCTGATTGCCCCCTGATTGCCCCCTGATGGCCCCCTGGATTGCCCCCTGACCCCGATTGCCCCGATTGCCCGACCCCGATTGCCCGAACGCCGCCGAAAGCCGAAATCCACAAGGCATTGTCGGGGGAGCTGGGTTAGTCATCTCTGGCCATCCTAGCCTGAAAGCAGTCCGGACAGATGTGGTGCCCCCTCTCCTCGCCGGGGTTATAGAGTTGACTACAGTCGTAGCATTCCTCCAACTGTCCCGCTTGATATTCCCGACCACAGGTGAAGCAATAGCTGTCATGCGTATCGTAAGGACCCGGAACCTGTGTGACAAAAGTTTCGCTACCACACTCGGGGCAGGCCCTCAGTGGCCATTCACCGCCATCTTTCTCCGTAGCGTACCGACTGTCAAACCCGAGAATGCTGGATAGGTATTCGCTTGCCGCCGTTTCGGAATCGGTGGTGTAGTGGCAGAATTGGCACTTCACCGTACCCCCATCGGCGCTTAGCGCTTTCTGTTGACACGTCGGGCATTCAATCGTTGAGAATTGGTTGGCGACCTCTCTCCTGATTTCCTTCCATCGCTGCTCTACCACTGCGTTGCAGCTGCCAAGTTTCGACCGGACCTCCGCGATCATGTCCTCCTCTTTTTCAAGACTCTCCTGTTCAAAAGCAGTCTCGATAAAATCTACGAGGAAGCTCACCATCTGAGAAACGCTTGACTGGACCGCAGGAACTGAATCGACCGCACCGAAATGTTCAACCCTGTTACGTCGGTCTCGCAGGTTCTTGAGATTTCGGCGTTGCTTCTGAGTAAACTCTATTTCGCAAATCGAAATGAGGCGATCTTGCGCCTCTTGAAATGTGACGCTTTGGAAGTCCCCGGAATCGTAGGCATGGCTCTTCGCTCTGGCGATCTCCTTGAAGACCAACGACCAGTGCTCTTGGCGTAATCGTTCTTTGAAGATTAGCTCAATGCTGGAACTGAGATGTAGTAAAGCGTATTTGAGATGACGTTTTTGTTCGGGAGGCTTGTCCGTTAGCATCTTCGTCGATTTCGAAATCGGGTAGACCGACGCGGCGGTCAGGTGACCCAAGGACGAGATCAGAAAATCAAGACCGTTCTCCAGCAGTGAGAAGTGAAAATCGTTCCGCATGGCTCATCCCCCGGACGATCAAAGCCTTCCACACCATGGTAGCTCGATCAATCGAACGTTCTCTCCGGCAACACCAAAAAATGGCCGATCTGTGAAGGTAACGGGCCACTCGGAGCGGCCGCATTCGGCCCGAGTGCCTGCAGACGTCGGCATGTAGCAGGGGAAAAGCCGGGGACAGAAAAGTCGAGAAAAGTCAGCAAAAGTCGTAGCCTGTCCGAAAGCGCCGGGATAAACCGGCGGGGAGTTGGGGATGCAAGAGCCCTACGGCGAAGGAGTAGCGAACCACGCTGACCTCGAGTCATGCGCCGGCAGTGGTGACATTGCGGGTGAAGCGTTGACAGAGGCACTGGCGGGCCGCCTATTGAGCCGCGAAATACTTAGATTCGGGTGCCGACCTTGTGGACAGAAGGGGAAGGCAATATCCATCGTCGCGTCATCGCAAGCGGCGTGCGGACCCGGCGCGGTCGGAGAACCCGTGCACGTCAGGAAACTCCTCGCACGAGAACCGGGAGACCTCGGAGACGCCTGCCGCGAAGTGGCAGGCCGGTGGGGGAAGGCTGCGGCCGCACACCCCACGTGTACGTCGCCGAGGAGTTGGAGCGGGGGGTAGTACCGAGGAACGATTCGAACAAGGGCGGGGAACCGCCGGCGGAGAGTCGGGAGGGAAGCGCCCGCGCCAAGGAGAACGCGGTCGAGGCCCGCGCGGTCCGTCCACAGAGGCGGGCAGCCGTGTCACCGGGGCTGGATCGCGTGCGGCCAGTAACACGCTGTCTGCTTGGCCGCCATTCATCCGAGGTAAGAGCCGTATGAGTTGATGCTCACGTACGGATCTGTGCGGGGGGTGCCGGGCAACCGGTATCCCTACCGCGACCCGACTTTCCCGAGGTCTTCCTTCTTACTGAGTCCCGCATAATACCCCGTCAATCGAAACAAAGAGAAGACTGCTTCCAGAAAGCGGCAATCAAACGCGGCTTGCGGCGCATGCGGCGTAGTGCTTGGCGAGCGCGTTGGTCGAGTTCCCCATAGTCCTTCGGGCAGACGCTGGGCAGTTCGTGCTGCTTCCAGTAAGACCAGATGTATTCCACCGGGTTCAGCTCCGGCGCATAGGGCGGCAGGTACTCCGTTGCGATGTGACCCTCGGAGAGCTCGATGAACTCCTCTACCAGACGGCTGCGGTGCGCCGGCAGTCGGTCCCAGACGATCAGTAGCGGCTCTTGGATGTGGCCTGCCAAGGCCTTCAGGAAGTCGATGACCTCGAGTTCCCCGATCGCGCCAGGGTACAGCCGGAAGTAGAAGTTGCGGAAGCTCAGCCCGGCCGCTACCGAAAGCTTCTTCCAGTTGAAGTTGAACTCCAGGACCGGCGTCTCGCCGCGCGGCGCCCAGGTGCGGCAACGATGCGGCTTCTGAGTTAATCCGCTTTCGTCGATGAAGACGATCGTGCGGCCTTGTTGGCAGGCTTTTTTTTAACGCGGGGCCA
Organism: Bryobacterales bacterium; assembly: GCA_965238045.1. Lineage (GTDB taxonomy): Bacteria > Acidobacteriota > Terriglobia > Bryobacterales > UBA6623 > CBDEGU01. Next base: position 2,155,615 of record CBDEGU010000012.1, read on the forward strand.
GGTCGTGCGCTGCCAGCCGCGGATCGCCCCTTCGTTGCGCTCGCGGGCCTTGCCGACCCGACGTTGCGGGCTCCAGCCGAGCGCCCGCAGGATCTTCCAGACATGGCCTTCGTGGTAGCGCACGCCGAACTGGTCGGCGATCAGACGAGCGATGCGCGGGCAGGTCCACAGCGGCGTCGGGAAGCCGTGCGCTTCGGGGCCTTGAAGCAACTGCGACTCCAGGCGCTCGAGTTGGGCGGCGTCTAACCGCGGTTTGCGTCCGGCACGTCCCGCCTTACGCAACCCGGCCGGCCCTTGCTCGCGATATCGCCGCCGCCACTCACTGACTGTTTGCCGCGCGACCTTGAGTCGCCGCGCCGTTTGGGACTGATTACATCCTTCATCGAGCAACCACATCGCTTCGAAACGGTGCTTCTCTAGCGCCTCGAAATCCCGCCGTCCGCTTTGCCCACTTCTCATACATAGATAGACGTATCCAATCACCAAAAGGTGTCATGTTATTTTGCGGGATTCAATAAGTACTCTGGCCCCGATCCGATGTTCCATCCAGTACCGGATTGCATTGATAGGAACTAGGGACATCAGACCCGGGAGGGTTGTATTGGAGTCGGATGGGTATTTACTTGACTCAGGTGACCCCAAGATGTAGGATCTTGGGCGATGGAAGATTATCCCCGGAATTTGGCCGAGTTCGAGGCGCGTTTCGCTAGCGAGCAGGCCTGTCGGGAGTATCTGTGTCAACTCCGCTGGCCGGAGGGTTTTCGTTGTCCGCGATGCGGGCATGACAAAACCTGGGCGGTGCGCACGGTGCTGCTGCAGTGTGCAAGCTGCGGGCATCAAGCTTCGGCGACAGCAGGCACAATCTTTCAAGACACCCGCAAGCCACTCCAGAGTTGGTTTCGAGCAATGTGGTGGCTCACCAGCCAGAAGAACGGGGCGAGTGCATTGGGATTGCAGCGGGTGTTGGGCCTGGGCAGCTACAAGACGGCCTGGACTTGGTTGCACAAGCTTCGGCGCGCTATGGTGCGGCCCGGACGTGATCGCCTCAGCGGGCGCGTTGAGGTTGACGAGACTTACTTAGGAGCCCTGGAGGAGGGCGTGCGGGGCCGCCAAACCGACGCGAAAGCGCTGATTGTAGTAGCGGCCGAGGAAGATGGCGCCGGCATCGGACGAGTTCGGATGCGCACGATTCCGAACGCCTCTGGGGACAGCTTGATGGCCTTCGTCGGCGAGTCGGTCGAACCCGGCAGCGTGGTCCACACGGACGGCTGGCTGGGATACGAGCCACTCGAAAGCGACGGCTATCGCCACGAGGTGAGCTACCTGGACGGGCAACCGGCACGAGCCTCTCAACTGCTCCCCCGCGTGCATCGCGTGGTGTCGTTACTGAAGCGTTGGATACTGGGTACGCATCAAGGAGCCGTCAGCCACGAGCATCTCGACTACTACCTCGACGAATTCACCTTCCGCTTCAACCGCCGCAAGTCCAGAAGCCGAGGCAAGCTCTTCTACCGCCTGGTTCAGCAGGCCGTCGCCGTCCAACCGGCGCCCTACAAGTCGCTGGTCGGAGGCACCGCAACACGCGCTACGGACAACCACAACATGTAGGGGCCATTTCAAAATACCTGAGTCAAGTGAATACCCATCTGGAGTCGATACGATTCGGCAAATACGCCGAAACCAAGCCGATGACGTGGGCGCGGCTGTCAAGAGCGGGACCGCCGCTCACACCGTTGATAGCCACACCATCGATCAGATACGTGGGCGGATCGTTTAGATAACCCGAGACGTACCCGTGACAGAAACAAAGCTCGGGTTCAGCAATGCCGGGGAAACCCAGCCAGCCGATCTCTGCACCCCTAGCCAACTGCGATTCGGCTGGCAATAAGGGCAATAGCTCGCGTTCTTCTACTAGCACCTCACCTGTCCGTACTACTACGAGACCAGTATCGTATCTAGGGTCACCCAGAGGGTAGAAGCCGATCCGGTCGGCAGCGCTGCTGAACACAGTCTTCCCATCAACGGACACGAGTTCCAAGTCGTCACTTGTTCCAGGTAGATCTTCAAGAACGTGCCACGCGGTTGCCAGCGTTGCGTAACAGTCAGCGCCTTGAGGAGGACGTCCCAGCGCTATCACGAAAGCCGTGCCAGACGCAGATCCGGCGTGGAGTCGAAAGACGCATTTCGAAGCGCGGTCTACAACCTCATGCCACTGCAACTCCGGCCAGTTAGATTCGTCTTCGCTCATTTGCTCCCAACGCGATCTTTCTTACACCGATTTTCCACCACCGATCACGCAGCGTGCACCCACAGACCGGATAGTCCGCGTAGTTGGCAGTTGTCCGAGATTTGACCGCCCCAAGGGGTGTTGTGATCTCACCCCCACCAAGTCTCCCCCTCCGCCAAATGCGCCTTCACAACATTCGGATCCAACTCAATCCCCAAGCCCGGTTTATCGGGCACTGTCACGAAACCGTCCACGCACAAGGGTTTGTCATGGACAATGATGTCGTCCATCCAGGTGCGGTCGAAGAAGACGGTTTCGCAGGCGAAGTAGTCGCGGATAGTCGAGCCCCAGAGGATGCTGGCCATGCCGTTTACGATGCTGCCGGTGTTGTGATTCGCCACCGGGATGAAATAGAGGTCGGCGAGATCGGCCATACGCTTGTTCTCTAAGAAGCCGCCCGAGTTGCGCAGGTCGGGGTGGATGATGTCGAGGGCGGCGTTGACGATAAATGGCAGCGCCTCGGCCCGGCGCATCCAGTTCTCGCCAGTGCAGATGGGAACCGGCGACATGTTCGCCAGCCGTTTCCAGCTTTCGGAATAGGCGACGGGCAGAGGATCTTCCAGAAAGCGCGGCTTGACATCGACGAGAGCTTCCGCGAATTCGATGGCGCTGCGCAGGTCGAATTCCCAGTGGCAGCCGATCAGAATGTCGTGCTCGAAGCCGAGCGCTTCCCGGCAGTTCTCATACCCTTGCCGGATGCGCCGCAGCTCATTGGTCGAGAGAAGCCGGTTCGACGGATCGCGGCCCGGGTCCTCGCCCGGCCGGTTCCGCAGCGGGCCGAACTTGTGCATGGTGATGCCGCTGGGCGCCTCCTTGACCTGCTGAGCCCAGTCGCGAAGGACGGCTTTGTCAAAGAAGTCGCGCGGGGTGGAGTGGTCGTAAAGGCGGACCTTGTCGCGGAACTTGCCGCCGAGCAGGGTGTGCGCCGGAACGTTGAGCAGCTTGCCGGCCAAGTCCCAGAGCGCCATTTCAATGCCGCTCATGGCGCGCTGCTGAGCGTGGGCGCTGCCGTCGGTGAAGCGGTACCCGGTGTAGAGCCGGTCGATTTGGAGCGGGTCCTTGCCAATGAAGGTGCGGGCCACGCCGTGGATCTCTTCCCTGATGCCGAGACCGGGGGAGCCGTAGGCTTCGGCGAATCCAGAGACGCCGGCGTCGGTGTCGATCCTGACGAGCGTGTAGGTTCGCGGGCCTTGCAGGATCATCGTCTTGATGCCGGTGATTTTGACCTTGTCACGGTCGGCGGCGCTGAGTTGGTGATATCGGGCGAGCCAGGCTGGGACGGCCGCACGTGCAATCGAGGAAAGGGCAATCGAGGAGAGGAAGGAACGGCGGGAGTATTCGCTCATGGCTGGGATTTGCCTCCTGCGTCATTATAGACAGCCAACATACGTCAAGGCTCCATCAAGCGATCGAGGTTTTTGTGAGCCACCATTTCTCGGGTTTCTTCGCTGAGTTGTAACAGGAAGGTCCTCACGGCTTCAATCTTCGATCGTTCACGTTGCAGGTCGTGGAGACTGGCGTCAGTACCGATGAGGAAACGGTCTGGATTTTCTTCAATCAGCTGCAGCCAGCGTGGCCAGACCCGAACGCCAGCTTCCAGTATCGTGTAGTCGGGTGAGCGCGGATGAGTCTTCCAAGTGCGCGCACTGAGTTCATAGAGAAGATTTGGATGGCCGGCGAGCATGCGCTTAGCGATGTAGTATGGCGTATATCCACCGTGGGCCCAGATAACGGTCACTTTGGGATAGGCGCGCAACAACTGCTCAAACTCCTTGATGTGCGTGATCTCGCAATGAATATTGACCGGCACATCATACTGCTGAGCCAGGTCCATTATGCCCCGCATCAACGGATGAAGCGGACCGTAGTTGGCTTCGGGAAAACCGCGTCCCGGGAAGTGCGCAACCGATATCTCGCCGATGCCCCGCACAACTCCTTGCTTGAGATGGTTGTTGAGGACATCGAGAAGCGCCGTGTCGCCGGCGTCCCAATACTTCCTGTAACTGGATCGCTCGGGTGAGATGGAAGCGAAGGGGATGAAACGGCCCGGATGCTGCTGGGTCCATTGGATCAGCAACTCGTTCGTACTATTCCTGCCCCAGAATACAATCGCGCGGCGGGTGCCGGACTCCCGCATCAGACGCAGTTGCATTTCCGGGTCGTTGAGGTGAACGTGGGCATCGGTAAAGGTGATGGAAGATGGCTTCAGGGGCTCGGATGGGCCGGCGGTTCTGTTCGTCGCGGAACGGCGAAGCGCACGGGACTTGCGAGTTTGTTGTTGTTCCTGGGCGGGTAAGGATGCGTAAGGCGTGAGCCAGAGCAAGCACATTAGGGCAGCGAGTATTGCCGAAAAAACTCTAGTCCGCATTTGTCTCACCAGAGGGCTGCAGGCACGGGGCATTGTCAGGTTAAGTGGCAGCTGAGGAACCAAGCCACTATATCAAGTAGATGGGTATTTACTTGACTCAGGTGACCCCAAGATGTAGGATCTTGGGCGATGGAAGATTATCCCCGGAATTTGGCCGAGTTCGAGGCGCGTTTCGCTAGCGAGCAGGCCTGTCGGGAGTATCTGTGTCAACTCCGCTGGCCGGAGGGTTTTCGTTGTCCGCGATGCGGGCATGACAAAACCTGGGCGGTGCGCACGGTGCTGCTGCAGTGTGCAAGCTGCGGGCATCAAGCTTCGGCGACAGCAGGCACAATCTTTCAAGACACCCGCAAGCCGCTCCAGAGTTGGTTTCGAGCAATGTGGTGGCTCACCAGCCAGAAGAACGGGGCGAGTGCATTGGGATTGCAGCGGGTGTTGGGCCTGGGCAGCTACAAGACGGCCTGGACTTGGTTGCACAAGCTTCGGCGCGCTATGGTGCGGCCCGGACGTGATCGCCTCAGCGGGCGCGTTGAGGTTGACGAGACTTACTTAGGAGCCCTGGAGGAGGGCGTGCGGGGCCGCCAAACCGACGCGAAAGCGCTGATTGTAGTAGCGGCCGAGGAAGATGGCGCCGGCATCGGACGAGTTCGGATGCGCACGATTCCGAACGCCTCTGGGGACAGCTTGATGGCCTTCGTCGGCGAGTCGGTCGAACCCGGCAGCGTGGTCCACACGGACGGCTGGCTGGGATACGAGCCACTCGAAAGCGACGGCTATCGCCACGAGGTGAGCTACCTGGACGGGCAACCGGCACGAGCCTCTCAACTGCTCCCCCGCGTGCATCGCGTGGTGTCGTTACTGAAGCGTTGGATACTGGGTACGCATCAAGGAGCCGTCAGCCACGAGCATCTCGACTACTACCTCGACGAATTCACCTTCCGCTTCAACCGCCGCAAGTCCAGAAGCCGAGGCAAGCTCTTCTACCGCCTGGTTCAGCAGGCCGTCGCCGTCCAACCGGCGCCCTACAAGTCGCTGGTCGGAGGCACCGCAACACGCGCTACGGACAACCACAACATGTAGGGGCCATTTCAAAATACCTGAGTCAAGTGAATACCCATCATCAAGTATTCAGGAGCGGTCTCGCTCGCCATGGCTTGCAGTTGTCTTAGCTTGGGACGCGCTGACTTGACGATGCCCTCGGAATCCCTCCGGCGAGGCGGACGCTATAATTGACTGTCGCCCGTGTCGGTCCGCCGCCGAACCGGCGATCCGTAGTATCCGCATGCAGACGCGTATTCCTCTTTCCCTCGCGCGGCGTGTCGTTGCAGGTTCGATAGCTGCGTTCTGTCTGTGTCTCATCTGCGGCCCGCGGCCGGGCTTGGCGGCGTACCAAGCGCCTGGCCTGCTGGCGACCTACAGCGATGCCAGTCACAGCGTCCATCTCGTCGTGCCGGTTCCGAATTTCTATCTCGGTCCGGACGAATCGCTTCATCCCTCGCTGGCGCCCGCGTTCCAGGCCGAATGGGCGGGTTCGATCTCGATCCTCAAGGCGGGCGGCTACCGGTTTGGCGGCGGTGCGCGAGTCTACATCTCAGGCCGCGAAGCAGGCGGCGAGGCGGTCCCGCTCAGCGCCGGTCTCCATCCGATTCGCATCACCTACCAGCGGCGGCCCGGCGCCAGCGCCCTGCGGCTGAGCTGGGTTAGCGAACATTTCCCTTCCGAGGCCATCCCCAGTTCGGCGTTCTCCCACGACCCGGTGGGCGAATCCAAGCCCGACCAGCGCATCGCGAAAGGCAGACGGCTGGCCGCCGGCCTCGGTTGCGTGAACTGCCACAGTGCTGATTCGCCGTCGCTCAAATCACGTCCGGGTCCCAACCTTAGCGGCGCGGGCTCGCGCCTTCGCGCTCCTTGGATCTATACGTGGCTCGACAATCCCTCGGCGTTCCGCTCCGACGCCCTGATGCCTTCCAGCCGCGATGAGCGAGAGCGCCGCGACGTCACCGCCTACCTTGTCTCTCTTAGCGCGCGGGAGGCTATTCCAGAAGTAAAGAAGCCCTCGGCGCAAGACGAGCGAGCCGGGATGACCAAGCTTGGCTCGCTCGGCTGCATCGCCTGCCATAGGAAGGACGTGCTTTCTCTGGCCGGTCTCGGCTCGAAGACGACCCTCGCGGCACTGGCGTTCTATCTCCAGAACCCGGGCAGGATCGACGCGAGTGGCACGATGCCGTCGATGCTGCTGAGCAGCCAGGAGGCGATCGAGTTTGCAAGCTATCTGGTGCTTTCACGAGATGAGGCGTTTGAGCAGGACTTCTCGGGTGGCGACGCGGCACGGGGCGACGCGGCACGGGGCGATGAGGCACGGGGCAAGGCTCTGGTTCAGTCGCGGGGCTGTCTCGCCTGCCACGCGCTGAGCGATCCCGAGCCTTTGGCGAACCAGCAGTCCGCTCCACCGCTCGCGAGCCTCTCGGCCGAGCGCGGATGCCTGGCCGATGATCGCCCCGACCATGTTCCCCTCTACAGGCTCGAGAGCGGCGAACGCAACGCGCTGCGGGCTTTTGTTCGAAGCTATCGCGAGAACCCGGATGTCAGCGCGGCGCCGGTTCATGATTTCTATCGCGATGTCGAGCAACTCAGGTGCCTGAACTGCCATCGCATGAACCAGGTCGCGCCTCGAGGTCTGATTGCGGAGTCCGCGCCCGCGCTGACAGACCTGGGCGCGAAGATGCGCCCTGGCTGGCTAAGGGGCGTTGTTAGCGGAGATCTCCGGATTCGTGAATGGCTGACGCTGCGCATGCCCGCTTATTCGCGTGGTCGCGGCGGCGCGATCGTCGCGGGATTCGCGCAAGCCGCCGGCGTCGCGCCCGGTGAGGGAGACGACAACGTTCGGACGACCGCCGCCGAGCAGGCTTCCACCGCGCAGGCCTCCGCCGCGCAAATCACCGGGGTCGCGATGCTCGGAACCAACGCAGCCCAAGGCGGCCTCTCCTGCATCACCTGCCACGGGGTGGGCGAGCAGGAGGCGCTGGGCGAGGACGGCCCGCCGCTCACGCGCGTTGCCGAGCGGCTGCGCTATGACTGGTACCGGCGCTGGATGCTCAACCCGGCGCGTATTCTCTCGGGCACGTCGATGCCCGCCTACTTCGCTTCGCTCGAGCCCGCTGAGGCGAGTGCCAAGATCGATGCCCTTTGGGCCGCGTTTTCGATGGGCGAGACCATGCCACTTCCCGAAGGTTTTGCCTTTTCCCGGGCCGGCCCCGAAGAGGAATCACGGCCGGTTCCGGTGGACGAGGCGATCGTCATTCGCTGGGACATGCCCGAAGCCACGCCATCGGCGATCGCGGTCGGGCTGCCCGGTGGTGTTTCCTATTGCTTCGACGCCGGCCGGTCGCAACTCCTCTACGCCTGGCTCGGAGGATTCGTCGACGTCACGGCGACTCTCCACGAAAAACGCGACCGCGAAACCAAGCTCACCCGAACCGTCGATATCGGCGGAGAAATCTATTACCGGGCCAAAGAGTTTCCGATTCGTATCGGCGACCGGAAGCGTCTTCCACAGCGAAAGTTTCGGGGCTACCGGCTCATCGATAGCTATCCCGAGTTTCACTACGAAGTGGACGGTGCCAGTGTCTACGAGCGCGTGAGTGCGGCTCCGGGCAGGGACGGGATCGTACGTGAGTTTCGGATCAGTAAGGTCCGGCAGCCGATGTGGTTCCTTCCCAGTGTGGGCAATGACGTCGCGGGCAATGGCGTCGCGGTTACGTCTTCACTCGCCGCCGAGCAGCCTGGCGTGCTGCGGATACCCGAAGGATCTGACGTAAGGTTTACGGTCACGCTGGTCAAACGAAAGTGAAATCACCACTCACATTGCAGGCGCCGATCACCGCGCAGGCAACGATCCCAGCGCGGCGGGAGTCGCCGCCCCCCGATCGGCCAGCCATGCCTGGGCGGCTTCTTGCGGACCGCGGCAGTGGCGATCGTGCGCTGGCCGCGACGTCCCTATTGGTACTGCTTGCCTGCGGCGCACCCAGTGTCGCTGTGGCCCAAGTCCCCGCCACAAGCTACCGGGTAGAAACCATCGCCACGCCGAAGGGCATCGCCCCCGAGGTCAGCGCTGTCGCCTTCGGACCCGACGGCCGTCTTTACGCCTGCTTCCGGCGAGGCTATATCTACTCGATGGACCCGGCCACCAAGCAATGGAGAAAGTTCGCCTCGGGTTTGCACACGCCGCTTGGGATCTTGGCGGGCAAGAAGGGCGAGTTCTTCGTCGCGCAGATCCCGGAGCTAACACGGGTCGCCGACACGGACGGCGATGGCGCGGCGGACGTTTATGAGACCATTTCCGATGGCTGGGGACTGTCGGGAAACTACCACGAGTTCATCGCCGGTCCGGTGCGCGACCGCGAGGGCAACTTCTATATCTCGCTGGGTCTAGCCTCGGGCGGGGCCAATCCGCGTCCTCCGACGCGCGGGGAAGTGACCGTCCGCGGACGGCGGGCCGACCAGCCGAAAGAAGGCAACGTGAACCGGGTCGGGCACTATTCGCCGGTTCCCTACCGCGGCTGCGCCGTCAAGATCTCACCGCAAGGCCGGCTGTCGCTTTTCGCCTGCGGCTTCCGTCAGCCCAACGGCATCACGATCAGTCCGCAAGACGAGATCTTTGTCGCCGACAACCAGGGTGACTGGGTCGGAACCTCGCCGCTGCATCACGTGACCGAGGGCGCGTTCCACGGACACCCCGCCTCGCTGAACTGGGATCCGGCGTTCGGCGGCCGCGATCCGGTCGAGATGAGCGTGCGCGAGCTGGACCGGAAACGTAAACTGCCCGCCATCCTGTTTCCCCAGAACGACATGGGCGGATCGGTCGCCGAGCCCGTCTACGACCTGAGCGAAGGAAGCTTCGGCCCCTTCGCCGGTCAAATGTTCGTGGCCGAGTGGACCTATCCGCGGATTCACCGCGTCGATCTGGAGATCGTGGACGGCGAGTACCAGGGAGCAACGTTTCCCTTCGTCTACGAGAACGGCCTGCAGAGCGGCAACAACCGCATGACGTTTTCGCCCGACGGCAAGAGTCTCTACGTCGCGCAGACATCCCGCATCTGGGGCTCGGCCGAAGGCCTGCAGAGAATCATCTGGACCGGCAAGGTTCCCATGGAAATCCTGACCATGCGGCTGACCAACACAGGGTTCGATCTCCGCTTCACCAAACCCGTCGACCCGGCGACGGCGCGAGAGTCTTCCGCCTATCCGATGGTCTACTACTACTACCGGTATCACGGCGACTACGGCGCGCCGAAAACCGGTGTGACGCCGGCGAAGATCACCAGCGTCGCGGTGTCGGAAGACGGCCTGGGCGTTTCGCTGACTCTTGACCAGCTCGTGCCGCGGCGTCTCTATGAACTCCGTCCGTCGGGCATCCAGGCCGCCGACGGCGAGCCCCTCGCCACCACGATCGCCGCATACACGCTCAACCGGCTCAAGCGCTGAGCAGCACGCAGGAACTGGGCGCGGGAACTGGGCGTATGAACCGGGCGGCTACGGTGACTTCTCGTCCGAGTTGATCGACTCAGACCACTGGGCCAGTTGCCGAGCGGCCACGTCGCGGCCACCTAAGCCAAACGCGATTGCCACGGCCACGGCCGCCGAACCCAAGATCAGGCCGAACGCCAGGTTGATGATCTCATTCGCTAAACCCATATGGCGCAATGCCATCGCGCCGGTCAGCGCCAGGACGGAGACCCGCGTCACGGTCGCCAGCAATCCGGCTTGTGCCGTGCTGCTGGCGCTCACCGCCCCCGAGGCCACCTTGGCCAGGAAGAGACCGATGGCAAAGATGATCAAACCGACCAAGATGTGGCCGGCAAAATCGAGAAACTCAGCCATCAGATCCGACACCGCCGAAAAGCCAAGCAGATTCGCTGCTTCTGTCGCCGCGAACAGCATGATCACGATCAGGGCAAGAGAACCCACTATGGCCGACGGAGACTTCGCATCGTCTCCCGGCGTCCCATCCTCCGCCGCCCCGGCGCCGATCCCGAGCCGCGAAGGAAGCGAGTTGAACCCGACGCCTTTCAGCAGGTTGGTTACAAGGCCCGAGGCCACACGCCCGACCATATAAGAAATCACCAGCACCAGAGCGGCCGCGAAGATCGTTGGCACCGCTTCGAGGATCATGTTCAGCATATTGCTCAACGGCTGCGTGATGGCGTCGAGCTGCAATGCGCTTAGCGCGGTAATCAGAATTGGAATGAAGATGAATACGTAAGCGACCAAGCCGAGCACGGCGGAAAGTTTCTGGCCGCCCAGCACGCCCTCGAGACCGACACGCTCGCTCAGCGCGTCGGCGCCGATCGCCGCCAGCAGACTGGTGACAATCCGCTGAATCACGCGCGCCAGGAACCAGCCGACGGCCAGCGTCATCGCCGCGGTAAATAGATTGGGCAGGAACCCGGTCATCTCATTGACGATCTGATGAACCGGGTCCAGCATGCCTTCGAGAGCCAGCGTATCGAGAATGCCTGGCAGGAACAGCAGAAACACAAACCAGTAGACGGCGTCGCCCATCGTCTTGGCCAGCGACCCATCTCCGACCGGCTCGCCCGTCTTGTCGGCAAGACGCTGTTCAAATTTCGAAGCGCGAAGAAGGCGAGTCAGAACCAGCCGCAGGCCCGAAGCAACCAGCCAGGCAACCAGCAGCAAGGCACTAGCCCCCAGAAGGCGCGGAGCGAATGCAAAGAGTTGCGCCAGCAGCTCTCTAAGGGGCTCGGTCAGCATGGTCAGACCCAGGGTCTGAAATACGGCCACCAGGACAAAGAGCATCAGCAGATAGTAGACGCCGCGGCTGACCCAGCTTTCGATGTCGATGTGTGCGGCGCGTTCGTCGCCGGCGACCCATGTCGCCAGCCGGTTGTCGAGCGTCGTGCGGCGAAGCGCCGCCTTGACCGCCGCCGCGACCATCAAGGCGATCAGCCACCCACAAACGAGCACGGCAAGACCGGCCCCCAGCCTCGGCAGATAGGGCCCAACGACCTGAATCATCTGTTGCCATAGAGCTTCCATTTCTCGTTAACCTCCTGGCTCGCAACCATGCTTCCGTCCGGATCGAACCAAGGCCATGATAGCGCACGTCGAAAGTAAAATCCCAGATTCGTCTGCCAGAAACCCTGCCCATCTCGGTCAGTGAGGGCCGTCCGGGATTCGGCGGCGGACGAATCGTTCGCTGGAGAAGCAACCCTGCTCGTCTGCTCTGATTCGGCAAGGATGGCGCAGTGGATCACCGCGGCTGGTGTCTCGCTCTGTGCTGCACTACAATGGAGAATTCAGCCTATTCGGGGCGTAGCGCAGCCTGGTAGCGCGCCTGCTTCGGGAGCAGGAGGTCCGGAGTTCAAATCTCCGCGCCCCGACCATTGTTTTCAATAACTTACAGGAAGTCCATTTCCCCACTAGAAATCTGTGTCCGCTATGTGTCCGCAATCTCTCCGCCGCTCAGCACTCCGTGACGGCAAATCGCGCTGACCTCGGCAGCTTCATTTGGGCACGAAATCGCCAGATCAAGCGTCGCTACTGCAAAACTTCTTGCTCTCCGCGCTGCGCGAATGTTCGGCGAGAGGGCGTCAACGTCGGATAGGTGTCGAGAAATAATTTCCCATTGAGCAATCAGGCATCAGAGCCTTCGCAACCCGTCGTCGAGCTGGCCCAAATCGAGTCCCATCAGGCGACTAGCGAGAATTTTAGCGGATAGCGAGTGGGAACGGTTGTTGGACGAAGCCGCTGGCGCGGCAGAGGTGAAGGGGAGGCCGGCGAGTGGGGAAGGATTGAAACTTTGTTGAGGTAGAGGAATAATGAGCGACCGAGAGGAGGTCGTTCATGACCAAGCTACGTCAGAAGATGATCCAAGACCTGCGGCTGCGCAGCTATTCGCCGCAGACGATTCGGAGTTATACCAAGGCCGTCGAGGATCTCGCCCGCTACTTCGGCAAGTCGCCGGAGCAACTGGGCCCGAAGCAGATTCGCGAGTATCAGCTTGACTTGATCGAGCGGCGTAAGCTGGCCGGTGCGACGTTCGGGGTGCGCACGGCGGGGCTGAAGTTCTTCTACAGCCAGACACTCGAGCGACCCTGGGTTGTCGAACGCATCGCACGGCCCAAGGTCCGGCGTCGCCTACCGGTCGTGCTGAGCCGTGAAGAAGTGACGGCGCTGTTGGACGCCGCGGTGAACCTGAAGCATCGCGCGATCCTCGCGACGCTCTACGGAGCCGGGTTGCGTCTCGACGAAGTGTTGCAACTCGAAGCGGGGGACATTGACTCGCAGCGGATGGTGATCCTGGTGCGCCGCGGCAAAGGAGAGAAGCCACGCCAGGTGATGTTGTCTCCCAAGCTACTGGAGTTGCTGCGTCTGTACTGGCGCTGGGCGAAGCCGAACGAGTTGCTGTTTCCCGGCCGTATCCACGGCGCCCAGCTGCGGCCCTCGGGGGTACGGCAGATCTGCCAAAAGCTTGGTCGCCAGGCAGGCATCCGCAAACCGGTGAGCCCGCACGTGCTGCGGCATTCCTTTGCCACGCACTTGCTGGAAGCGGGGACGGATCTGCGCACCATCCAGGTCTTGCTGGGGCACGTCAGTCTCAAGACGACGGCGCGCTATCTGCATGTCTCGGAATTGCGCCTGCGCACGACGCAGAGCCCACTCGAAGCACTCGAGATTCGCGAAGCGCTCACCGACGACGGGGACCGGCGCCGGCGATGAGCCGGCATCGGCTGGAAGTGGCCGATGTCATTCGCCAACACGAAGGGGAGTTGCTCGAGCGCTGGGGACACCGCCTCTCCGCTCGTCAACGCAAGGCCCTTCGCGACATCGGTTCGTGTCGCAGCGCCGCCCAGGGCGCTCACATCGAACAGTGCGATTCTTGCTCGCAGGAACGGATCGCGTACAACTCGTGCTCGAACCGGCACTGTCCGAAGTGCCAGTCGGCGGCGCGTGACCGCTGGCTGGGGGCACGGGCGCAGGAACTACTTCCGGTGCACTACTGCCATGTTGTGTTCACCGTGCCAGGGGCCCTGGCAATGTTGGCCCTCCAGAATCAGCGACTCTTCTACCGTCTGCTGTTCGAGGCGGCCTCTCAAAGCTTGCAACAACTCGCTCGCGACCCCAAGCGTTTGGGCGCCCAGATCGGCTTCTTCGCCGTATTGCATACCTGGAACCAGATACTGCTGCCTCATCCGCACCTGCACTGCGTCGTACCGGCGGGAGGAATGGCGCTCGACGGCAGCCGATGGATCCGCTGCCGCAAGAAGTTTTTCCTGCCCGTACGGCCTCTGAGCCGCTTGTTTCGCGGCAAGCTCTTAGACGGTTTGCGGCGGGCGTTCGAACACGGCGAGCTGGAACTCGACCGGCAGCTGGCCCCGCTGACGAAGCCCGAACGTTTTCACTCTTGGCTGCGAGAACTGAGAACAACCGAGTGGGTGGTCTACCTCAAGCCGCCCATGGCCGGACCCGAACAAGTGCTCAAGTATCTGGCTCGTTATACCCATCGCGTCGCCATCTCCAACGGTCGCTTGCGGTCTCTCCACGACGGCCGCCTGCGCTTGCGTTTTCGCAACGCGAAGAACAACCACCGTATCGAGACGATGACGCTCGACGCGGTCGAGTTCCTGCGGCGCTTTCTGCTGCACGTGCTGCCGAGGGGTTTTGTCAAGATCCGCTACTACGGTTTCTTGGCTCATCGCAGACGCGCGGCGGGCTTGGCCCGCTGCCGGGAACTCCTCCAGGCGTCCGCGACGAGGGAAGTTTCCCCTGCCTTGTTGAGCAAGGAGCAACGGCGAGCCGTGGAGCGCCGCTGCCCGCTGTGCGGCGAGGGAAGGCTGCGCGTGGTCGCATGGCTTTCGGCGCTGGAACTGGCGCTACGCGCCGGGGACATGGCCCTGCCCGAGGCTATCGACTCCTCATGACCCCTCACCGTCTCTTCGCCAACGCAACGCTGCGACGCGCCGTCGCCAGGGGGTGCTTCGCACTCCTGCGCCTGGGTCTTTCCGCGGAGCTGATTCGCCCGCCTGCGAGGACTTCGCGGCTTCCATACATCAAAGCAATCCGGGCGATCCAAGCCACGTTCTACTCCCGAAAGGTCCTACTCCTCCTGCCCAACGACCAAGCCAATCCCTACAATCCACATAGCCGATCCTGAGCCCGGCATCCTCCAACAACCCCTATCGACAATGCGGCGGCCCACGCTGCCACTGCCTCTCTCCACCGCCCTTCGCCCGCCGCACGGTCGATACGGTCCTAAGGTGTTACCACCAGCTAAGCGCGAAACGGTAGAATTGGACCGTCTTGATCGGCCAGACCATCAGCCATTACAGTTTCTTGCGACTCACTTGGTCTCAGATCCCGAGATCCGCAAACGCTTTGAGCGAGAAGCCGGTGTCGTCGGTGGAACCGTCGTTGACCACGAGAGCCTCCGAGGGACCGTCGACGTTTTCGCGCAGGAAAGCCGTCACCTTTTCGAGCGTAGTGGGCAGCCGTTGTTCTTCGTTGTAGGCAGGGACGACGACGGAAAGGGAGGGAAGCCAGTGGGCGCCGGCTTTGAACGAATCACGGAAGGAACTACGGTTATGAGACCCATTGTCATTACACTGTTGCTGGGCGCGGCGACGCTCTCGGCGGAAACGATCAACTTCGACTCGAGCGCCGTCGGTTCGGTACCCGCTGGCTGGTCGCTCGCAATGACCCATGACGGCGGTAGTCCGAAATGGGCAACCCTGAAGGACGGCACGGCGCCCAGTTCGCCCAATGTCCTGGCACAGACTTCGATCGATCGCACGAACGGCCGCTTCCCCCTGGCGATCCTCGATGGTGTGACGACTGCCAGCAGCAAGGTGAGCGTGAAGTTCCGGCCCATCTCCGGAGAGGTGGACCAGGCCGGAGGGCTCGTCTGGCGATACAAGGACAAGAACAACTACTACGTCGTCCGGGCCAACGCGCTCGAAAACAACGTCGTTCTTTATAAGGTGGAGGGCGGCAAGCGTTCCTCGCTGGCTCCGAAAGGCACCGCCGCCAAGACGTACGGTGTCAAGCATACCGTCCCTTCCGGCACCTGGAGCACCCTCGGCGTGGCCTTCGACGGCAATCTGTTCACCGTCTACTTCGACGGAAAGAAGCTGTACGAGGTTGAGGATGGGACCTTTTCCGCGGCCGGCAAAGTTGGTCTGTGGACGAAGGCCGACAGCGTGACGCACTTTGATGACTTTCAGGTGAGTGTGAAATGAGCATCCTGACGAAACGGCAGGTGGCGGCGTGCCTTGACCATCGTGTCTTCGAAAACCGTGCCCCGAAAAGGGATAACATGGCCGTCAGGTTGCACGGTGCGCGCGGAGATGTTCTCAACGCGAAACATACCTTTTACTTCCGGGATCTTGATGTTTGCGTAGTCATGTCCTTTTTCGGTAAGGATTTTGATCCGGACGTGCTGGGTATCAAACTTTTTCTTGTGATTCGAAAAGACCTCCCGGTAGAGAACGACCGCATGCGCCCCGGGGTTTATCGGGTCATCTTTCAGCTCCAGTTCCGCCAGCGGAATCGGCTGCCACGCGTCGCTGGCGCCAGCCACTGTCGCCGGCCCGCAGGCCAGCGCCAGCAGGCCGGCGAGGCCAAGGATGAATGCTCTTACTCTCGCCCGGCAGCTCGAATTTCCTGCCAGCGCCAAATACAAATCACGAGGAAGCTTCCCATCTGTCATGGCACCCTCCCAACGGCCACGAATATTGCGCTTGCTCGGGTTTTGGCCTCTACTCAATTGACTGCTATCGTAACATCGGCCCGGCTGACCACGCCGCCGGTCTCGATGATCATCGCGGGCCATCCGGCTCGGTCTCCGAGACGTTCTCGTCTCGCTGTGACCGCTATCAACAAGGACGTTCAAGAGCGACTCAACGTCGGGATGCGAATACAAACAAACAACCCGAGCTTTACCCGCGTCACCACGCAGCGACGAAGCCGACCCATTGGTCCATACGACTCGTGCTACAGCCGTACTTCGTGTGACCTTTCCCCAGGTTGAATTCGACGATGATCTGCTCACAAGAGCACCCGCCGGTGTCGGTCGTGGTGTAGGCGCGGTCAGGTCCTATACCTTTGGGTGCCGTGGTGTCGAAGTCGAAATCGCCGTTGAGGAGCGCCCAGCGGTTCCTATGAAGATCGACGCTGGGGACGCTCTCGGGAATGGTAGTGCCGGGGCAGAGGTCATCGCCGTCGAGCACGCCATCTCCGTCGCTGTCGGGCAGCGGGCCGAGCTTGGAGACGAAGATGTCGCTGACTCCGGTCGCGGTGAGGTTGAAGGTGCCGGCGCCTGGGTCAAAGTCGGCGGTGCCAAAGAACCAACCCGTCGTGTAGACATTGCCGCTGCCGTCCACCGCCACGGCCAAGGCAAAGTCACCACTCACGCCGCCCATCTGTTTGGCCCAGACGAAGTTGCCCGCGCTGTCGAGCTTGGAGACGAAGATGTCTTGGCCTCCGGCCGCGGCGAGGTTGAAGGTGCCGGCGCCTGGGTCGAAGTCGGCGGTGCCAGCGAACAGACCGGTCGTATAGACATTGCCGCTGCCGTTCACCGCCACGGCCATGGCCTGGTCACCAGTCACGCCGCCCATCTGCTTGGCCCAGACGAAGTTGCCCGCGCTGTCGAGCTTGGAGACAAAGATGCGGCCTCCGGCCGCGGTGACGTTGAAGGTGCCGGCGCCTGGGTCGAAGTCGACGGTGCCAAAGAAACTCCCTGCGGTGTAGACATCGCCGCTGCCGTCCACTGCCACGCCCACGATCGAATTCCCAGAACTCACCCCGCCCATCCGCTTGGCCCAGACGAAGTTGCCCGCGCTGTCGAGTTTGGAGACAAAGATGTCTTGGAATCCGGCCGGGGTGAGGTTGAAGGTGCCGGCGCCTGGGTCGAAGTCGGCGGTGCCGAAGAACGGACCCGTGGTATAGACATTGCCGCTGCCGTCCACCGCCACGCCCACGGCCTCGTCAAAACTCACCCCGCCCATCCGCTTGGCCCAGACGAAGTTGCCCGCGCTGTCGAGTTTGGAGACGAAGATGTCTCGGCCTCCGGCCGAGGTGAGGTTGAAGGTGGGGGCGCCTGGGTCGAAGTCGGCGGTGCCGAAGAAGAAACCCGTCGTGTAGACATTGCCGCTGCCGTCCACCGCCACGGCCACGGCAAAGTCACCACTCCCGCCGCCCATCTGTTTGGCCCAGACGAAGTTGCCCGCGCTGTCGAACTTGGAGACGAAGATGTCTTGGCCTCCGGCCCCGGTGAGGTTGAAGGTGCCGGCACCTGGGTCAAAGTCAGCGGTGCCAAAGAAGCGACCCGTCGTGTAGATATTGCCGCTGCCGTCCACCGCCACGCCCGTGGCCTGGTCACCACTCCCGCCGCCCATCCGCTTGGCCCAGACGAAGTTGCCGTTGCTGTCCAGCTTGGAGACGAAGATGTCGAACAGGCTTCCGGCCGAGGTAAGGTTGAAGGTGCCGGCTCCGGGGTCAAAGTCGACGGTACCTCGGAACCCGCCGCCCGTATAGACATTGCCGCTGCCGTCCACCGCCACGCCAAAGGCCTGGCCACGACTCGCCGCGTTCCCGCCCATCCGCTTGGCCCAGACGAAGCTTTGTCCGTGCGCGGGCGCCGCGTGGAGCAAGAAACTTGCCAGTACTACGAGGTTCCATTTCAGGTACTTCCTGCTTTGACTATTCATCGTTTCCTCCATTCGCCCGATCCAAAGGTGGATCAGGGTTGACAGTTAATCAAGAGTACGGCGACCAACAGAATCGCCACGTACGGCAATGTATAGCGGTAGCTCCGCGCCAGCGCATGAAGAAATCGAGTGGCAGCCTGCCGTAGCCCTCTACGGTGCGCAAGCTCGCAGCCGGTGTTTCCACCGAGGTGACCTCTGCCACCTCTGATGTTCCGGCGGGATTTCCGGGGGGCAACGCAGCAGTAATCTCCCCAAGGCCCACCACGGCGAGCAACCCGCTGATGAGTCTCATAGAGTCTCCTCTCGGGCGCGCCCGACCGAAACAATGGTTATGAAATCAAAATCCAGCATCGGATAGCACGCACCTACTTCTCATGGCCTACGAATTGAGTCATCGCCACCACTCTTCCTAAGAGCTTCCTCAAAACCTAAAGACGACAAACGCACAGAAACAGTCCGCGGTTTGCACATTACGTTCTATGTCCATAAGACTGACCCGAATCCAGATCCTGGTCCACGGTCCAGGTGACAGTTCATGAAGTGTCACAGCCGAGGGTTAGCAGGATCACAAGTGAGCCTCTCAAAAGTGCGAGTGGTTACTATCCCACCTCCTAGCACCCCTGACTCGAATCTGCTCCAAAGTTCGCCAACGTGACAGCGCCGATTTACGTGTCATCGATCACCCGCATCTCGGCTCGGGAGTTCGGTGATTGGACTGCGCCTCACGTTCTCTGTCCGGCGTGAACCGGTTGTCACTCCCACATCGCACGGCAGAAGCCATGAAGACCACACCCTGACCCGAATGACATCTCCTTTCCGAAACTTCACCTCGTGGATTTTGAACACCCCACGGACGAAAAGCTTTCCCGTTAGCTGTGCGAACGCTTCCGTTCCAATGCCAACAGCGGCACCGATTAGCACACGCGGATCCCCCGCGGATTCTTTGATCGCAGAACGCCAAGACACAGAAACCCAAGACATGGACTCGCCAAGCGTTCGTCCGATGACGCGTATCGTTTGGAGCGCGGCTGGCATATTCGACGTCATCGGTACACGCTCGAAGTGGATTTCAAGCCTTCCAGTCCCGCCAATACCCGGCGATGCTCTCGTCCAAGGACCGACGACACCGTGAACCGGTGTCCCGCGGGCTATGCAGGTCGAACCGCTGGTCCGAACATCCTCTTCCACTTCGAAAACGACTTGATGCCCCGGCTTGTGTCTTGACGTGATCTTGCCGCTTGTCAAGCGCAGCAACACCACGGCGCCATTTTCGAGGAAGACTTGTTTTGGAACCGTCCTGCCTGAGACTGCGAGCGGCGAACTCCTGGTCTCGTTGGTGTCCTTCTCGCTGAGCCAGAGTTCCAGTCGTTGAGGGAAGGGGATGCCGATAGAAAAAATGGGGGCCTGATCTATTTCCGGCTCCTCGCGCAAAAGATATGAAGGCCGATAGGGCTGACGGCGTTCGCGGTCATGATGTGTCTCATCACCGGCCGGTCTTGCTTGGCTATCTGTGGCTCCCGCTGAAGGAACCAACAGGGCGGCGACCGCCACCGTCATCCAAAAACTCACCCTCCTATCCCCCGCCGCTTTCTCGTTGGCTCGACGGACTGGAGGAGATACTACGGAAGCTGGGTCACTGAGCATCTTCTCACCTCCCACTCCATTCGACCGGCCCAAGCGTTAACCAGGGCACATAGGTAATCAACAACACGGCGATCAACAAAATCGCCACGTAGGGCAACGTATAGCGGTAGATCCGCACCAGCGGCATGTTGAAGCGAAAGCCGGCGAGGAACAGGTTTTCCCCCATGGGCGGCATCAGGTATCCGAGCTCCATATTTGCCAGAAAGATGATCCCGAGATGCGTAGGATCGATCCCATATGCTTCCGCCATCGGGTAGATAAGCGGCACGACCACGATGATGGCCGAATAGATGTCCATTAACGCGCCCACAAGGATTAAGAAGACATTGAGCGCCAACAGAAACAACAAAGGAGATTCGATGTGAGTTTGCACCCAGCTCAGGGCACGTGTCGGAACGTCGGCGAGGATAAGGAAGTGAGTAAAACTAAGGGCGACGCCCAGGATGATCATGAAACCACCCACCAGCGTGGCGCACTCGATGACCACGCGGGGCAGGTCGCGCGAAATGCTCAAACCCTTGTGAACGAAGCACTCGATGACAAGGCTGCAGAGCACGGTGAGCGCGGCGATCTCGACCAGCGTCGCCAAACCGAAGAAGAAACCGCCCAAGATGATGACTGGCAGCAGGAGTTCCCACTTGGCTTCCCACAGGGCCGCAGCGGCTTCGCCCGCGCGGAAAGGCGTGCGCGTTGCTCCGTGGCGCCATCCTTGGCGGGCGGCCCACCAGCTAACTGCCAACACCAGCAGAACGCCGGGCAGCAGGCCGCCGATGAAGAGCCGGTCGATGGGCTGGTGAGCGTAGTACCCGTAAAGAATGACCGGCAGGCTGGGGAAAAACAGCAGTCCGATCGAGCCGGAAACCGTCACCAGGCCGACAGAGGTTTTTTCGGGATATCCGGCTTCTACAAGAATCGGAAGGAACAGCCCGCCCATGGAGACGATCGTGATGCCCGATGCGCCGGTCAGCGGCGTGAAGAACGCCAATACGCAAGCCGTAACGATCGCCAATCCCCCAGGAGCCCAACCGACTAGTGCAGTGAATAGCCGGATCAAGCGCCGACTGGCTCCGCCTTCAGCCAGAATGTAGCCCCCCAATGCAAAGAGGGGGATCGCCGGCAGCATGGGAGAGGCGCTGAGACGGTAGGTCTGGCCGGGAACCGCGTTGAGGGGAGTCCCGTCATTCCAGAACAGCAACAAGGCCGCCCCTGCGATCGCTGCGAAGATCGGCATCCCAAGAGCGGTGGCAGCGAGAAGCACCAGCCCGGCGGGAGCCAGCAGACCGGTCTCGTCCGGCCGCGGGAAAAGTCCCAACACTGCGGGGATCCCTAAGCACAGCGCCGCCAACAACCGCCCTTGGAAATTGCTCGCCGCATGCCAGATGAGCCGGCCCGCGATGACGGCAAAACCGGCCGGCATGATGGCGAGCGCAACCCACAGCGGAATCCCCCAGGCCACAACCCCACCGGCTTCGCGTTCGATACCGACCAGGTCGAGGCTGGCGAAGAACAGGCACGCCGACACCGCCGCCCCGAGGCCGAAAGTGAAAATTCTAGTCGGTGAACGCAGCCGTTCAGGGAGAAAGCTTGCCGTCGACAGCGCCAGATGGCGATCGAATCGAGTCGCCAGGGCGGCGCCCAGAATGGCGATCCAGAGCGTGAGATGTTGCACAAGCGTGATCGAGCCAGGGACGCCGCGGTGCAGCCAGGCGCGGCCCGCCATCTCCGTCAGGGGGAGCAGCGACATCAGTCCCAGCACGGCGATCGCGAGTGAGTTTTCGAATCGCTCGATTCCCGCCCGCTTGTTGATTCGCTGAATCCATTCCGTCATTGGGTCTCCTGCCGGCGATTGGCTTGTACGGGATCGCGCTACTTTCCTCACTTCAGCGCTAGGCCGTTTGAGGATCGGCGGAATTCATCGCGCAGACGCCGGACTTCGTCAAAGAGTTCGGTGGCGACATAGGGGCCGCGAAGGCGCGGGTAGGCCGCCTCGGCTTCCGACTGCCACTGCCGCAGCTCGTCGTCATCGAGATCGATCACCTTCAGGCCTCTCTTTTGCATGGCCGCGACGGCGTCGTCGCCCATCTTGCGGATCGTGGGCCGCAGCCGCTCTCCGGCCTGCTGGGCCGCGGCAAGCATATCCGCCCGGAACTCTTGCGGGATGCGCTCCCACCCCCTCCGGGAGATGACCGTCCCGCCCACCAAAGGCGACCACCGAACAGGCGTCATATTCTTAGCCAGCGTGTAGGAGCGGTTGAGCAAGGCGAACACCGGAGGGACATCGAAGGCGTCGATCATTCCCGTTTGCAGGGCGGTGACCATGTCGGTAGCAGATAAGGGGACCACGTGGAATTTCAATTCCTTGTAGATCTTCTCCGCCTCGGGATCGCCCGCTGAGATAAAGAGCTTCATTTTGCGGATGTCGTTTGGCGTCCTGGCCGGGTTCTTGGAAAAGAAGTGCACCCAGCCGCCGTCGGACCAATTCAAGACCTGAAAGCCTTTCTCTTCCATGGTTTGTTCCAGGCGAGCGGTCATCCGGTCCCTGACGTAGTCGAGCTCTTCGTAGGAAGCGAACATCATGGGGATCTGAAGGCAGTTGATCGCGTCGTCGATTTGCTCGAGCCCGATCGAGGAAAGCGCGCAGGCGTCGAGTGTTCCCGAACGCACTTGCCGAACACATTCCGCGCCGTCGCCCAGGACGCCGCCGGCGTAGATGCGCAAGTCGACCGCGCCGCCGGAGATCCGGCGCCACTCTTGGCGGATGTGCAGCAGGGCCTCCTGCCACGGCGAGCCTTCCGGCACGACCGTCCCCATGCGGATGCGAATAGTCCTTTGAGCGGTGGCCGGCGAGAGGGCGCCCGATATGGCGAACGCACACATTAGGCAGAGAGCTACTCGGGTAATTACACTCATTACTTGTCTCCTTTCGAGTCGTCTATTTTGAGATCGAGAATCAAGTCGTCAACGTGTTCGAGCAGCCAGTGTGCCCGCCGTTGCGCGACCAGGTTCGCTAGCCGGACTTCGTGATGCTGATCCGGGTCAAGGGTTAGAGCTTGTTCGAGCGTCGACTCGAACTCAGTGCGATTCTGCTTGCGATAAGAGGCTGCTTCGGCGTACGCAACATAGAGGCCGGCGCGCTTGCCACCTGAGAGCGCCAGCGCCCGCTTGAAGTGCCGTTCGATGCGTTCGTAGTCGAGACTGCCGGGACGGGCCGAGGCCAGGGTGACCTCGAATTCGTGCAACGCGCCTTCGTTCCAATCCTCATCCAGTTGAAGCGCACGGTCCAGTAACGCTTCAACTTCCGGGAGCCGCGCCAGCATCTCCGCATCGCTGCGCGAGACGGATATCGCCAGCCCGAGCGCGGCGGCGTTCCAGTACAGCAGAGGAACGTGCTTTTTCTTCGTCGTCGAGAGCGCCTCCGCGGGGTCTCGCTCCAGGCGTTCCGTTATGCCCGGGTAGGACGCCTCCAGCCCGCGAAGCCCATAACGCCGCGCCCGCAGGTAAAGCTTCCGGGCGCGCGTACGGATTCGAGCGGCGGCGGTAAGATCCTCTTCCGCCACGACATCAATGTCATGCTGAACGTAAGCGTAGGAGTACATCGTGAAACCCTGGCACGCGGCCAGCAGCAGACCCCGGTGGCGGGGCGATTCTTCCAATAGACCCTCCATCAGCTTCAGGCCGAATGGCAGGGCCTGGCCAACCAATTGGATGTCTTCGTCGCTTTCGTAGGTGGTGCCGCCGGACGCCAAGGCGTCGCCGAGCTTGTTGACGGCGAAGCGACGAATCGAGCAGCCGGTGCTGACGGCGACGATCAGCACGCCGCAAAGAACGGTCGCTGGGGTCAACGCGGCAAGCCAGTTGCCTGCGGCTGGAGTTTGAGTGGAATGGTTGTTCATCGGGCTCCTCCTCACCTGGTGTGATGAGGCTGAGTTTGGGCCTTCACGCCGGTCAGGTCAATGCACAGACGCACAACTTTGAATTAATTCCGCGGCAATTTCTGTGATATTGCCGGTAAACTCGTAAGTCGGTGATACGAAGCTGCTTGTTCCCGCCAGGAAACTGCACACTAGGAGCAGGCCGGTGGAAAATTGGTGGTATAATGTGGCCCGTCTGCGCCAGCGGATCGGTCGCGGGGCAATCCAATGGAACCGGCAGTCAAATCCAGGGTTCGGTTTGGAGTGTTTGAGGCGGACTTGGCCGCGCGGGAGCTGTGGAAGGACGGCCGGAAGATCAGACTGCAGGATCAGCCGTTTCGGCTTTTGGCCGCACTGCTTGAGCGGCCGCGCGAGGTTGTCACCAAAGAGGAATTGACCGAGCGCGTGTGGGGAGAAGCTCCGCCGTCAGAGCCGGACCACAGCCTGAGCATCGCAGTCGGAAAAATCCGTACAGCTCTCGGCGACTCGGCCGAGAACCCGCGTTTCGTCGAGACGCTGCCTTCGGGGGCCTACCGCTTCATTGCGCCGG
Organism: Bryobacterales bacterium; assembly: GCA_965238045.1. Classification (GTDB taxonomy): domain Bacteria; phylum Acidobacteriota; class Terriglobia; order Bryobacterales; family UBA6623; genus CBDEGU01. The sequence continues at coordinate 2,180,096 of CBDEGU010000012.1, forward strand.
TCGAGTCCGTAGCCGAACCAGATACGGGACCGCCGGCCCCCGTACCGCGCCCCCGATTTCTTTTCCCTTTCTTGGGCGTCGGCCTCGCCGTTGCCGCGGCGATTGCGGTAGTGATCCGGGGGTGTGGGCCGGGAGACGACTGCCCCCCTGTAGTGACTCGATTTGCCATCCCGTGCGAGAAAGACTGTTCCTCCCCTGCCATCTCGCCGGACGGTCGCCACCTCGCATTCGTCTCGGGCGATGGCGAAGGAACCCTCTGGGTTCACGATTTTGACAAGGACGAAAACGAGAGCCGCGAGTTCGCGGGAACGGAAGGAGCGAATGACCCGTTCTGGTCGCCCGACAGCCAATGGATTGGTTTTGCGGCTGCCGACGAACTCAAGAAGGTCTCGATCGACGACGGCCCCGAGGTCGTCTTGTGCCGGCTCTTGGATCGTTCTTTTTGGGGTGGAACGTGGAGTCCCGACGGCCGCTCGATCGTTTTCGCCGTACACAACGCCGAAAGCTTGCCGCGGCTTTACGAAGTGGATGCGCAAGGCGGCGAGCCCGAACTGCTGTTTGAGCCCAGCGATGAGGAGCGCAAGATGGGATTTGGGCATCCCCATTTTCTGCCCCTGCCGAACGGTCCGCGTATGCTCCTCTACGCCTTGGGGTACCCGAGCAGGTCGAAGATTGTTCTTCGTGACCTCGACACAGGGGACCAAAAGGTTTTGGGGGTCGGGGCGATGCCGGTTTATTCTTCGAGCGGCCACATCCTGTATCAGACCTCAGCGGCAGCCAGGGGTCTTTGGGCCTTGCCTTTTTCGATCGAGACGCGAAAGCCCACCGGAGCTGCGTTTACGGTAGAAACCAACGTCCTGAATGCGAGCGTCGCCAATGGGTGGTTGGTATATCTTGATCGCACCGGCGGCGGAAAGATGCAGCTAGTCTGGCGAGATCGAAGTGGAAATGAGCTGGGTGCGATCGGGCAGCCCCAGGAGGAGATCCTCTACCCGGCGCTATCGCCGGACGAGCAGCGTGTGGCGGTTCGGGGCGTCGAGAACGGCAGCGGCGACGTCTGGATCCATGAGATCAGCCGGCCCAGCAAGACGCGCTTGAGTATCGAGCACGGGTACGTCACGGTTCCGATCTGGTCGCCCAGCGGCGAGGTCACCTTCTCGGTATCTGTGAACGGCATCTTCACCATTCATCAAAAACCCGCCCGGGCCGACGGTGATGCGGCGGTTCTCCTGGCTAGCCCTTTCCACGATCTGCCCAGCGATTGGTCCATGGATGGACGGTATCTCCTGATCTTCCGAAACGACCCCCAGACCCTGCGCGATATCTGGTATCTGCGGCGCAAGGACGACGGCAGCGGGTACGAAGAACGACTGTTCCTGAAAACTCCGTTCTGGGAGCATGCGGCGAGCTTTTCTCCCGACGGACGTTTCGTCGTCTATGTTTCGGACGAAGCCGGGCCGTACGACGTTTACGTTCGTCCGTTTCCAGAAGGAAGCGACAGATGGAAGGTGTCGGTCGACAACGGCGGGGCCCAGCCGCGTTGGAGTCAGGACGGCGCGGAGATCTTTTACGTGGAGGGCGACACGCTGATCGCAGCTGCCGTCTCAACCGAACCAAGTTTTTCCGTGAAGGAGCGTCGCAGACTGTTTCAGTCGGCGCAGCTCCGAGGGAACTTTGTACCGAACTACGATGCCGCGCGGGACGGGAGTCGATTTGTCGTCGGGGAGCCCGTCGGAGAACGGCTGCGGCCGGCTATCAAGATCGTCCAGAACTGGTTTTCTGAATTCCAAGGCTGTCAACTCTCAAACTGATGGCAATAAGATCCGCGGCGGATGGACCTCTAAGATTCCTCCAGTTGATGCCATTGCTCGAGTGGCGATAGACTTCGCTCTCTCGCCCGGCCAAGGTCACCACGCCCCGCAGGGCCGCCGGAGCTGCTGTTTGACGATCCAGATTTGCTGGCTACGAGGACAGTTCTTGAGGGGCGGTATGACGTCTCAGGGGACGGGCAGAAGTTGGTTCTGTTGGAGCGATTGAAAAGCGAGTCCGGCAAGCGGCCCGCTATCCGTGTTGTCCAGAACTGGTTCGCCGAGTTCAAAGACCAGCAGTAGAATTCAGCCCCGCAGAAGGCCGCACGGACTTCGTTTGCCGTAAGGCTTCGTTCAAATCGCGTTACCACCAGCAATCCTCCGACCGAACCTCCTCGCCAGCCTGCTCAGCGGCACAATTTCAGCGTCTTGATCGGCGGGACGATCAGCCCATGACAAAATCCTTGAAAAGCTCGGCTCCGTGGGCATAGGCCAGGTCTGCAAGGCGAAAGTCATCGACTCGTTTGGGGCGAATCGTTGCATGTTCGAAAGCAACTTCCCCGTCGACAAACACAGCTGCTCCAATCACGTGTTGTGGAACGCCTTCAAGAAGATGGTGGCGGATGCCTCTGAGAGCGAGAAACACGCTGTGTTTTACGATTCGGCCTGTCAAGCTTACCGGCTTTAGAAAAAGGTAGATGGGTATTCACTTGACTCAGGTATTTTGAAATGGCCCCTACATGTTGTGGTTGTCCGTAGCGCGTGTTGCGGTGCCTCCGACCAGCGACTTGTAGGGCGCCGGTTGGACGGCGACGGCCTGCTGAACCAGGCGGTAGAAGAGCTTGCCTCGGCTTCTGGACTTGCGGCGGTTGAAGCGGAAGGTGAATTCGTCGAGGTAGTAGTCGAGATGCTCGTGGCTGACGGCTCCTTGATGCGTACCCAGTATCCAACGCTTCAGTAACGACACCACGCGATGCACGCGGGGGAGCAGTTGAGAGGCTCGTGCCGGTTGCCCGTCCAGGTAGCTCACCTCGTGGCGATAGCCGTCGCTTTCGAGTGGCTCGTATCCCAGCCAGCCGTCCGTGTGGACCACGCTGCCGGGTTCGACCGACTCGCCGACGAAGGCCATCAAGCTGTCCCCAGAGGCGTTCGGAATCGTGCGCATCCGAACTCGTCCGATGCCGGCGCCATCTTCCTCGGCCGCTACTACAATCAGCGCTTTCGCGTCGGTTTGGCGGCCCCGCACGCCCTCCTCCAGGGCTCCTAAGTAAGTCTCGTCAACCTCAACGCGCCCGCTGAGGCGATCACGTCCGGGCCGCACCATAGCGCGCCGAAGCTTGTGCAACCAAGTCCAGGCCGTCTTGTAGCTGCCCAGGCCCAACACCCGCTGCAATCCCAATGCACTCGCCCCGTTCTTCTGGCTGGTGAGCCACCACATTGCTCGAAACCAACTCTGGAGCGGCTTGCGGGTGTCTTGAAAGATTGTGCCTGCTGTCGCCGAAGCTTGATGCCCGCAGCTTGCACACTGCAGCAGCACCGTGCGCACCGCCCAGGTTTTGTCATGCCCGCATCGCGGACAACGAAAACCCTCCGGCCAGCGGAGTTGACACAGATACTCCCGACAGGCCTGCTCGCTAGCGAAACGCGCCTCGAACTCGGCCAAATTCCGGGGATAATCTTCCATCGCCCAAGATCCTACATCTTGGGGTCACCTGAGTCAAGTAAATACCCATCAAAAGGTATTCCACGCTGGGGGGTCCCAATCGGAAACTCCAGTTAGAATCTCTCAGGACGGCGGGCAAGGCGGTCGGATAATCCCAGCGGCGTTCAGAGGGCTGCCTGATTCTTCTAGGACTAACCGCTCCACCCGGCTCCAGACTTCGGGATCATAACTGATGTAAGTGTGTGCGACCCGCATCAGCTTCTTGAACCAGTTGACATGCGATATGTCGATCTTGCGCTTGCTATAGTCCACCCGGCAGTCGACTACGATCATGGTCCGCTCGGGGTCCTCCGCGCGGATGGGACCCTCTCCTCGCAGCACTATGCCGTTCTTCTGGTAGAAATTCGCGGTCCGGCGCACATTGGGCGGGATCACGCCGTCGCCCCGGCCCACGCTGTCAATCTGAATCGTCAACAGCACCGGGATGTTCAGCTTGTGCAGGTCTCGCGCCAGCTTGACCGTGGCCGCGCCCCCGAAGCTCAGACCATAGACCACGATGCGCGCGCAAGCCCCTTCCTGGGAGTCAACGACTCCGTTTCGATCCCGGTCAAAAGTACGATGGATCAATTCCACGGCCAAGGGGCGTCTGTGGTTTGCGAGAGTTTCCACGTGCAAGCCGCGAACCCGCAGCGAACGCAGCCTGAGCGCGAGCTTGCGAGGAGATCGTTCCTCGTTGTCCCACTGGTTTCGGCCTCCCATGAATCCGATCACCAAGGTTTCGCCCAGGCCGATTGGGGTCTTCGTGAGGAGGTCTTCCCAGGTCTGGCCCTCAGCAGGCGGCAAAGAGAAACTGACAAGGAGAAGCGCCGCGGGCATACGGAAGGCTTCAAGCAGCCTCGTCACATAGCACAGCATAGCGTCTCACGCGGGTGGCGCGGCCACAGACCTGACGCTGGTGGGTGAGCCATACTCCGGCCCACCCGGCCAGCGTTTCGGTACGACGCCGGCTCGGCAAGAAGTTGTTCCATGTCGAGGGAGCCACGTTGCTAGCTGTGCCGGTATCGACGGGTTCAAGGTTCTCGATGGGTCCGGCGAAGCGCCTGTTTGAGCATTCCAGCTTGGCGAACACTGTGTCATATCCGATATACGACGTCTCGGCCGACGGCCGGCGCTTCGTTGTTGCTGAGCCCGTAGGCCCGCCCCCCGAGCCATCCATCCAGGTCGTCCAAAACTGGTTCACCGAGTTCAAGGACCGCGAGCAGGACTAAGTCTCACGAAACGTACTACATAGCGCTCGTCGGCAGATAGATGTCGGGATATCGCCTTCGCACTACCTATCCCGCTCCCGCCGTGTGATCCGCTCTCGGTTCCCCTCTTGACACCACCTGCCATGCTGCTACAATTGGGGTAACATAAAGGACGTTATGTTACGTCAATTCAATCACTTACATAGCTAATCCCCTGACCATATGCCCTCAGACCAGCCGCCCTACGGGGGCGGTTTTTTGACTGCCTTTTGCCAGGGAGCTGGAGCGCGGTCCCTGGACTCCTTTACTATCGGAACCCCGATCTCTCTCGTTATTCGGCCCGTACCCCAACTCGTCGATCCGTTTGAGCAGCTCCTGAGAGAGAGATTTTTCAATAAAGCCGGGACTGGTGCAAACAGACACCAACTCCGGCATAGGCCACTTGGAGTTGAGCCTCGACCCAGAGCGGAATCGATCGCCAACCGAAGCCCAGGCGTCTTCAGAGAGCCACATGGTCGGGTCGTCGATACGATCCTTGGTTAACCAGTGAACCCGGCAATCGGGCCACTTGCGCATGGCGAAGTAGAGAAAGTTTCCTAAATTCACCGGCGGCTGTTCGCTGAGCATGTCGTGGTGCTCATCAACGTGAAGGATGAAGGTGGGAGCCTCGATCACACCTGTCTCAATCGCTCTGTCCCAGTGATTCAGGACCTTGTGATGCTCGTCGACAATGAGGTCAACGGACCGACGAGCCCATTCAAGGACTTCATCGAGGCGTCTGATAGGGTCGCTGAACAACCGGAAATAATCCAGGTCGATGTCCAAGATGCAAGACATGTAAGCTCCCCTAAGCTCGATCAGTTCGGATCGGTCTCCAGGCCGAGCCGATGCGCCAGTTGATTGAGAGCAGCGGTCTCATCACCGTTTGGATCCTGCGCTGTGAAGGTCTCGCCGTCGGGGTTGGTAGCGGTGACGATAACGGGACCACGGGAATCGTCGATTGTGTCGTGATAGCCACGAACACGGTAGCCGGCGGCTTCGAGTCGGCGGAGGAGTGCTTCGGCTTTGGTGAACACTCTAGAGTTATAACGTTTTCGGCTCTCGGCCTTTTTGGTCTGTGGATATCCCTCTTGACTGCCTCCCTCAGGCTGCTACCCTAAAGGGTACATAACGTCCTTTATGTCCCTTTAATTCAACCGCTTACACAGACGGGCCGCCTCTACATGGCGATTTTTTTGCTTGCTTCAACCGCCGCCTTTTAGCGGCGGAGAGAAAATAGGCCACAGGGCGGCGGAGTTCAGCCGGGTCGCAGCGGACCACCAGGCCAGCCACTGCGCCGCCTGGTTGCCGAAGGCCAGACGCAGCGCAAGCCCGCCATCCGATTCTAGTTAGGGTTCCCGACAAGGATGAAGCTACCCCAGAAGAACGGGTGGGCGGCGCCGTGGTGCTCCTGACGCTGCTTGATCATCTCTAGCTGGGCCTTCCGCAGCGATTCCAGCTTTCCTTGCCCCTCCTTCAAACCGCCGAAGAAGCTAGCGATCAGCTGCTGTGTCTCCGCGTCCGGCACTTTGGAGAGGCTTATCAACAGACTCTGCGCCCCGGCGTAGAGGAACGCCCGCCGTAGCCCGTAGACTCCTTCGCCGGCCTCCACACGGCCCAACCCTGACTCGCAAGCGCTCGCGACCACTAACTCCGTGCCTCGTAGATCCAGCAGCGCCAGCATTCCCCGGAGTTGATACGGCGCTTACTGGGAGCCTAAGAATAGCCCGCTAGAGAGCCGCCCTGAGCCGTTGCGCGGGCTGCTTCAGGCCCCAGACCCCACCTTGCGCCCTTCGCGGCCCCGTGGTACAACCAAAGCGGCCCCAGCCGGTGTGAGAGCACCGACTGGAGCCTAACCAGCCACACGATACTCGGTCGGATGTCGTATGGTCGTATGGACGGTTCAAAGCCATCGTAGCAACCCCCATCCATGGGAACACCCGGTGTTCCCCGGCGGTGCTCCCGGGGTTAAGGGCGCTAAGCGCGGTTGATTCCAGCAGTGTTCTACCGGTTTGACGAGGTTCTGAAGAACCTCAGGCGGGCGATAGCTAGTGCGAACGCAATATACCGACAGCTATCCCGCGGACAAGCGCTATGTAGTTCGTTTCGGGGGACTTAGTCCTGCTCGCAGTCCTTGAACTCGGCGACCCAGTTTTCGACGACGCGGATGAAGGGCCGCTTGCCGGACTCGTCCTCAACTGCCTCCGTTGTTGTCGCCCGGTCGGTTTGATGTGTCGTTGCGTTAGGAGCAGATTTACTGTGTGCCCACAAGGACGGCGCGGACGGCGTCGAGCGCTGTCCGCCGGGCCCTCTGCGAGTGACGGTTACCGGCGCCGAAGACGACTGCCGATCTCACTGCCCCCAGTGCGTGCTCCCTCCTCTGGCAGGTCCTTCATTAGAGCCCACCAAATTCTGGATTTAGGCCGGTCCGTTCCGTGTACTCGGTCCGCGCGCAAACTGCTAGCATACCTGAGTTACCATGCCTGAGAGCAAAGTACGGCGTTGACGTCCGAACTCTCAGCCTACATCATGAGCTACTTCTCGGCTATGCCCTGGGCAAGAAGGCCGGGCCGGTGCGGAATCGAAACCCTTCTTGGCTGAACGCATGACCAGTGTAATGCGCCCGCCTCACCAGTCTCCGTACCAGAAGACGGCCGCCTGTGCGGGCATCCTTCTTGCCGTCAATGCCGTTGCAAGCTGGAGGCTTTTCTTTGCCGAGTACCTCGTCTACCTAGGTTCAATTGACGCGGCGTACATCGCGCTAGGCCGCTATGTGATCGAGCACCCGTGGGATCTTAGTTGGTTTCCCCTCTGGTATGGCGGTGTGCCCTATGAAAACACTTACCCGCCGTTGATGCACATCGTCGTCGCCATCGTGGCGTGGCTGGGAGGGTTGTCCCCCGCGCTGTCGCATCACATCGTCGGCGTGCCGCCTACTGCCTGGGCGCGGTGACGTTGTTCGCGCTGGCGTACCGGCTGTTCTGCCGCCTACTGCCTGGGCGCGGTGACGTTGTTCGCGCTGGCGTACCGGCTCGGGACGGCTCACGAGCGTTGTCGCCGCGCTGGTTTACTCGCTGGTCTCGCCCGCTGCTTTGCTGATCGGCGCGGTGGCCGGGGATCTCGGTACGGCGTGGGGCCCGCGGCGCCTTCATGCTCTTGTGGTCTACGGCGAAGGACCTCACATCGTCGGGCTGGCCCTGCTTCCGTTGGCTGTGGTTGCCTTGGATCGAGCGCTCGAGAAGCCCAAGCCCGCAAGGATCTACCTCGCGGCCTTGGCGATGGCGGCGCTCCCACTGACTAACTGGATCGGCGCCTTCGGTTTGGCTCTCGCGATCGCGGCGTATCTGTTGGCCCGCGCCGGCCAAGGCTGGGGCCGACGAACGGTTACAACGGTTGCGATCGCGGGTCTCGCCTACGCAATGGCCGCTCCGTGGACCCCACCATCCCTTCTGGCAACCATCCAACACAACGCTCAACACGTTGTAGGGAGGTATCCGCTTGGCTGGGAGCACTTGGTCTACGCGGCGGGCGTGATCGTCGTCGCTCTTGGGCTTGCTCTCTTTTTGATAGCACGGAAAGTGCCCTTCACGCTGCGCTTCTCGATACTTTTCTTAGCTCCTCTCGCCATCGTGACCCTGGCCGCGGAATGGGGAGATCTCTACATGATGCCGCAGCCCGAGCGGTATCACATTGAGATGGAGATGCCTTTTGCAATGCTAGCGGCATTCACGCTGGTCCCGCTGCTACGGAGGCTTACCCGCGCGAAGCAACTTATGGCGGCCGGGATGTTCGTTATCGCGGGTCTGGTTCAACTTCAGGGCTACTGGCAGTACGCCAAGGATATGATCCGGTCGACCGACACCGAGCAGATGGTCGAATATGAGGTGGCCCGCTGGCTGGACGAGAACCTCCCGGGACGGCGGGTCTTCGCAACGGGGTCGACCCAGTTCTGGCTCAACGTATTTGCGGACAACCCGCAGATTGGAGGCGGTTTCGCCCAGGGCATTCATAATCGCCAGATCCCGCAGGTTCACTTCGGCGTTCCCTACACTATCTCGGATGGTGCCAACACGGTGCTTTGGCTGAAAGCGTACGGCGTCAGGGCGATCGTAGTGAGCGGTCCGAAAACGCGCGACTCCTATCAGGACTATCGAGACCCAGGCAAATTTGAGGGAGTGCTGCCCGAGGTGTGGCGCAGCGGCGACGATGCCATCTACGAAGTACGTCAGCGTTCCGATTCCCTGGCTCGAGTGGTTTCGCGCAAGCACGTCGTCGAGCGCCCGCCGTACAACAACGACGACGTTGAGTCGATCATCGCCTATGTGGACGCGCTCGAGGACGATGCCTTGCCCGTAGCGGAAATCGAATGGCGAAGACCTCACGAAGGGCTCATCCAAGCTGATCTCAGGCCGTCGCACCTGGTTTCCCTGCAAATCAGTCATCATCCCGGCTGGCGCGCGTGGGTCAATGGACAACCGCGGCAGATCGAACGGGACGGGCTGGGGTTCATGTTGATGGAGCCGAAATGCGACGGGCCGTGCGTGATCGAGCTGACCTACGACGGGGGACGCGAGATGGCTCTCGCCAAGTTCGCTTCGGGCGCAGCCCTAGTTTTCGGTGTTCTGTGGTTCGGCTACGACTGCCGGAGAAAGCCGGCGGCGTAGTCGTCTCCTGCCGAACTGACGGCGAGGGGCAGGCCGGTGTTCGAGGTTGTAGTGCTGTCAGCGTTCCCCCTGCACCCACAGTGCTCAACTCCGCTCCGCAGTCCAGACCCAACGACCTGCCACGCCCGACCATCGTGGCCTACCCTGACCTGACGGAATTATGCCTCTGCACGATACCTGGTGAGAACACCTTAGGACCGTATCGACCGTGCGGCGGGCGAAGAGCGGTGGAGAGAGGCGGTGGCAACGTGGGCCGCCGCATTGTCGATAGGGATTGTTGGAGGAAGCCGAGCTCAGGCCCGGCTATGTGGATTGTAGGGATTGGCTGGATCGTTGGGCAGGAGGAGCAGGACCTTTCGGGAGTAGAACGTGGCTTGGATCGCCCGGATTGCTTTGATGTATGGAAGCCGCGAAGTCCTCGCAGGCGGACGAATCAGCTCCGCGGAAAGACCCAGGCGCAGGAGTGCGAAGCACCCCCTGGCGGCGGCGCGTCGCAGCGTTGCGTTGGCGAAGAGACGGTGCGGGGTCATGAGGAGTCGATAGCCTCGGGCAGGGCCATGGCCCCGGCGCGTAGCGCCGGTTCCAGCGCCGAGAGCCATGCGACCACGCGCAGCCTTCCCTCGCCGCACAGCGGGCAGCGGCGCTCCACGGCTCGCCGTTGCTCCTTGCTCAACAAGGCAGGGGGAACTTCCCTCGTCGCGGACGCCTGGAGGAGTTCCCGGCAGCGGGCCAAGCCCGCCGTTCGTTTGCGATGAGCCAAGAAACCGTAGTAGCGGATCTTGACGAAGCCACGCGGCAGCACATGCAGCAAGAAGCGCCGCAAAAACTCGACTGCGTCGAGCGTCATCGTCTCGATACGGTGGTTGTTCTTCGCGTTGCGAAAACGCAAGCGCAGGCGACCGTCATGGAGCGAGCGCAAGCGACCGTTGGAGATGGCGACGCGATGGGTATAACGAGCCAGATACTTGAGCACTTGTTCGGGTCCGCTCATGGGCGGCTTGAGGTAGACCACCCACTCGGTTGTTCTCAGTTTTCGCAGCCAAGAGTGAAAACGTTCGGGCTTCGTCAGCGGGGCCAGCTGCCGGTCGAGTGCAAGCTCGCCGTGTTCGAACGCCCGCCGCAAACCGTCCAAGAGCTTGCCGCGAAACAAGCGGCTCAGGGGCCGCACGGGCAGGAAGAAGTTCTTGCGGCAGCGGATCCAACGGCTGCCGTCGAGCGCCATCCCTCCCGCCGGCACGACGCAGTGCAGGTGCAGATGAGGCAGCAGCGTCTGGTTCCAGGTGTGCAAGACGGCGAAGAAGCCGATCTGGGCGCCCAAACGCTTGGGGTCGCGAGCGAGTTGTTGCAAGCTTTGAGAGGCCGCCTCGAACTCCAGACGGTAGAAGAGCCGCTGATTCTGGAGGGCCAACCTCGCCAGGGCCCCTGGCACGGTGAACACAACATGGCAGTAGTGCACCGGAAGTAGTTCCTGCGCCCGTGCCCCCAGCCAGCGGTCACGCGCGGCCGACTGACACTTCGGACAGTGCCGGTTCGAGCACGAGTTGTAAGCGATCCGCTCCTCGGAACAAGCATCGCACTGTTCGATGTGAGCGCCCTGGGCGGCGCTACGGCAGGAGCCGATGTCGCGAAGGGCCTTGCGTTGGCGGCTGGAGAGACGGTGTCCCCAGCGCTCGAGCAACTCCCCTTCGTGTTGGTAAATGACATCGGCCACTTCCAGCCGATGCCGGCTCATCGCCGGCGCCGGTCCCCGTCGTCGGTGAGCGCTTCGCGAATCTCGAGTGCTTCGAGTGGGCTCTGCGTCGTGCGCAGGCGCAGTTCCGAGACATGCAGGTAGCGCGCTGTCGTCTTGAGGCTGACGTGCCCTAGCAAGACCTGGATGGTGCGCAGGTCCGTTCCCGCTTCCAGCAAGTGCGTGGCAAAGGAATGCCGCAGCACGTGCGGACTCACCGCCTTGCCGATGCCCGCCTTGTGCCCAAGCTTTTGGCAGATCTCTCGCACCCCCGAGGGCCGCAGCTTGGCGCCGGGGATACGGCCCGGAAACAGCAACTCGTTCGGTTTCGCCCAGCGCCAGTATAGACGCAGCAACTCCAGCAACTTCGCCGGCAGCATCACCTGGCGCGGTTTCTCTCCTTTGCCGCGGCGCACCAAGATCACCATCCGCTTCGAGTCGATGTCGCCCGCTTCGAGTTGCAGCACTTCGTCGAGACGCAACCCGGCCCCGTAGAGTGTCCCGAGCATCGCGCGATGCTTCAGATTCACCGCCGCGTCCAGCAGCGCCGTCACTTCTTCACGGCTCAGCACGACGGGCAGGCGACGCCGCGCCTTGGGCCGTGCGATGCGTTCGACAATCCAGGGTCGCTCGAGTGTCTGGCTGTAGAAGAACTTCAGCGCCGCCGTGCGCACCCCGCATGCCGATCCGGAGAGTTTACGCCGCTCGATCAAGTAGAGTTGATACTCGCGAATCTGCTCCGGGCCCAGTTGCTCCGGCGACTTGCCGAAGTAGCGGGCGAAATCCTCGACAGCCTTGGTATAACTCCGCATCGTCTGCGGCGAATAGTCGCGCAACCGCAGGTCTTCGATCATCCTCTGACGTAGCTTGGTCATGAACGACCTCCTTGCGGCCGCTCATTATTCCGCTACCTCAATAAAGTTTCCATCCCTTCCCCCACTTGCCGGCCTCCCCTCACCTCTGCCGCGCCAGCGGCTTCGTCCAACAACCGTTCAACAACCGTTCGCACTCGCTATCCGCCAAAATTCTCGCTAGCCGCCTGATGGGACTCGATTTGGACCAGTTCGACGACGGATTGTCGAGGCTCCGAAGCCTGATTTCTCAACGGGAAATTATTTCTCGACATCTATCCGACACTGACGCCCTTTTCGTCGAACATTCTAGCGCGGGCAGGGGCAAGAGGAGCCCGTCCACGCGTGAAGCATGCGAGTCGGTGACGCCCCTCGCCATAGGGTCAACTCGCCGACCTTGGCAGGGCTCAGAATACTTCACTTCCCCAGATGAGTTATGGTGATGTGGACTCCATGAGATGGCGCAGACCCCCGACTTCGCTCCAGCCCCCGAAACAGCCGCTTTCCCGAAACGAGATCTCTCCCCGAGATGGTCTAGTTTTACTCCGCCCCAGTGGCCTAATTTTGCTCCGCCCTTGACATCAGGACGGCGGCGGCAAGTCGGCGCACTACACCGCGAGTCTAACACCATTGATCACATTGTGATCACATTGACTGATCGCTGAATGACTGATTCATTGTAATCTACTGAAAACATTGGTCGGGGCGCGGAGATTTGAACTCCGGACCTCCTGCTCCCGAAGCAGGCGCGACAGACTCTTAATTAACCTCTAACTCATTGAAAACACGGCTCGTTTGGTTGGACACCCGCACGAAAACGGACTGATAATTGGAACCCCAAATGGAACCCCTGAAAAGCGGCGGTCGGACGCGTGGCCGGAGCCGCGAAGTACTACCCGGCGCTGGAGATATTGGAGCGGGAGGAGACGACGCTAAGCCCGAGGTCCGAGGATCTGCGCGAAGTGCCGGAACGCAAATAGCCACTGAGAAATCATTTCCCGCCAAGAAACACACGTCGCCGGAGGCTCCCTAGATCGCCACCATGCCTGGTACGCTGGTCGAACCAACGGCCTGGCGGTGCTACCATCGGAAAGCTCAACGGATCGGTTGTTTGCGAAAGTAATCCGTAACGAGGTAGAATGGGACCGGCATGGTCAGCCAGGTCGTCTCTCAAAACAAGATCACCACGAGCGTGAGCCATGGGCTTGCAGATGTGGTTCGAGGTCTGGTCTGTTCCATTGCCGCGATAGCGTCTGTCACTGCGCTTGGCGGCGCGGAGCCGCGGTGCCGTCCGAGGGTTCTTCTCAGCCTGCTGCTTTGCTTTCTCTGGCCTGGCAGTGGGGCGGCGGGAAAGGATCCGGAAGAGACGCTGACGTTCAATCGTCACATTCGGCCGATTCTTTCTGATACCTGTTTCCAATGTCATGGCCCCGATGCCAACACTCGAATGGCCGACCTGCGACTGGATCTGGAAGAGGCGGTTCGGAGCGACCGCGGCGGATATCGCGTGCTCGTCCCCGGTAACCCGACGGAGAGCGAGCTCTACAGGCGCCTCACGTCGACTGAAGAGCTCAGGCGCATGCCGCCACCCTACAGCCCCAAGCAGATCTCACCTGGACAGATCGAGCTGATTCGGCGCTGGATCGAACAAGGCGGCCAATACGAGCGACACTGGTCCTTCATACCACCGGAACGCCCAGGATTACCCGAGGTCGGGCGCACAGACTGGCCACGCAATCCGATCGATCATTTTGTGTTGGCCCGATTGGAGAGTGAGGGTCTCGGGTCCTCACCGGAAGCGGATCGCGGCATTCTGCTCCGTCGAGTGACGCTTGACCTGACGGGGCTGCCGCCGACGCCGAAGGAGATCGACAATTATCTCGCCGACGAATCTCCTGACGCCTATCTGAGGGTCGTCAATCGATTGCTCGACTCCCAGTCGTTTAGCGAGCACATGGCACGATACTGGCTCGATGCGGCGAGGTTTGCCGATACCAACGGCTTCTTCCGGGACAGCGAAAGGTCGATGTGGCGATGGCGTGACTGGGTCATCGACACCTTCAATCGCAATATGCCCTTTGATCAATTCACCGTCGAGCAACTGGCTGGTGACCTGCTGCCGAATCCAACCACCCACCAGCGAATCGCCACAGGATTCGGTCGGAATCACATGACGACGATGGAAACCGGCGTCATCGACGAAGAGTATCGCGTTCACTACGTGGTCGATCACCTTGAGACCACTTCGACCGTCTGGCTGGGCTTGACCACAGGTTGTGCTCGCTGCCATGACCACAAGTTCGACCCGATCTCGCAGAAGGAATTCTATCGACTCCTGGCCTTCTTCAACAACGTCCCGGAGAAGGGCACCAAGACCAAGGTCGGAAACTCGCCGCCGATCCTGCATGTGCCCGATGAGGCATTCACGGCACGGTTGGAGAAACTACGCCAACAGGCCGAGGTAGCCGGCCAGGAACTCGCAAAGATCGAACCACAACTCAAGACGGCCCAGTCTAGCTGGGAGCAGACGGCCAAGGACGATCTTCCTGAACCGCCGTCGGACGGTCTGGTGGCACATTTCCCGATGGACGGTCCGGAGGGGGATGCCGGTGCCGCGACGTTTACGCCCGGCCTGCTCGGCGGAGCGGTGCAGCTGGAAGGCGATTCGGCCATTGAAGTCGGGGCCGATCTGAATTTCGACCGGAGCGACGCCTTCTCATTCGGTGCCTGGGTCAAACCGACCAAGGGTGGTCCGACCTGTGTCCTTTCGAAGAATGACGATGTCAAGGGCCTGCGGGGATTCGATCTGATGCTTCGAAAGGGCAAGGCGGTCGTCCACCTGGTCCATGAGTGGAATATCGATGCGATTCAGGTGATGACGTCCGCCTCCGTACCGAGGCAGCAGTGGCATCATGTCCTGGTTACCTACGACGGCTCCTCGAAGGCCTCAGGCGTCAGTATCTATTTGGATGGGACGGCTCAGACCCTAAGAATCGGCCACGACAGCTTGACCGGAACGATCCGGACCGAGCAGCCGCTGAGGATTGGGGGCCGCAGCACGAGCGCGGCGTTCACCGGACTGATCGATGACGTGCGCGTCTATGATCGCGCGCTGACTGCTGGCGAGGCCAATCGCCTCGTCATCCATCAGCTTGTCGGCGCCCTTGTGGAGCTGCCGGTCGACAAGCGCTCATTGGAGCAGCAGAAAAAACTTCGTGGGCGTTTCTTGACTACTTCGGCTGGAAAGCCCTTCCGGGCGGTTCATGACAAGGCAGTCCAGCTGCGTGCACAAGTGGAGGAATTGGAAGACAAGGTTCCTACGACGATGGTCATGAAGGAGATGCCTGAGCCACGGGAAACACATCTTCTGGTGCGCGGTCAATACGACACGCCCGGAGAGAAGGTCACCGCCGGGGTTCCCGCCTCGCTGCCGCCGCTGCCGCCAGGGGCACCGGTCAATCGGCTAGGATTCGCCCAGTGGTTGGTCGATCCGTCGCATCCCTTGACGGCCCGCGTCACGGTCAATCGCTTCTGGCAGCAGTATTTCGGCGCTGGCATCGTGGAGACGGTCGAAGACTTTGGAGCGCAAGGCGCATGGCCCAGCCATCCTGACCTGCTCGACTGGCTGGCCGTCGAGTTCATCGAGAGTGGTTGGGACGTGAAGCATCTCCAACGATTGATCGTCACCTCGGCAACCTATCGCCAGTCGTCGATTGCAGCTACGCTCCTTCTCGAACTCGACCCGGAGAACCGCCTGCTGGCACGAGGTCCGCGGTTTCGACTGGACGCCGAAGTGGTGCGCGACAACGCCCTGGCGATGAGCGGGCTGCTGGTTAAGCAAGTCGGGGGGCCCAGTGTCAAACCGTATCAGCCGCAGGGACTCTGGGAAATTGTCTCCTATGACGGTGAATTGTCCTACCCACAGGATCACGGAGCCTCGCTTTACCGGCGGAGTCTCTACACCTTCTGGAAGCGCCAGAGCCCGCCGCCGTCAATGTTGGTGTTCGACGCCCCCACGCGCGAAACCTGCACGGTCCGGCGATCCCGCACCAACACCCCTCTGCAGGCGCTGGCCATGCTGAATGACACAACCTACGTTGAGGCGTCCCGCGCGCTAGCCCAGCGGATGATGAACCAGGCTACTTCACCGGAGGCCCGGATCCACTTTGGTTTCCGCCTGGCGACTGCCCGGCTGCCGCTACCAGAGGAAGTAGAGATTCTGCTGGATATGTTCCACCAGCAGCGTGCCAAGTACGAGGCGAGCGGGAAAGCAGCCGAGAGACTGCTTGGCGTGGGCGAGTCTGCGCGCGATCCGTCGCTTGACACCGCCGCGCACGCGGCCTGGACGACCGTCGCGAGCATGATACTCAACCTGGACGAAACGGTTACGAAGCACTGATGAGTGACCCACTACAGCTTCTAGGACCTTTGACTCGCCGGCAGTTCTTTGGTCGATCAGCGACCGGGATCGGAGCGGCGGCGCTGGCGTCACTGTTGAATCCGGAATTGCTCGCTGCCGGAAAGGCTGCTCTGCCCGCGGCGCATTTCCCGGCGCGAGCCAAACGCGTGATCTACCTGTTCATGCACGGTGGTCCCTCACAGATGGAGCTGTTCGACTACAAACCGGCGCTGTGGAAGTGGAATGGCACTGAACTGCCCGATTCGGTGCGCGGCGACCAGCGGCTGACCGGCATGACCTCTGGCCAGGAATCGCTTCCGATTGCTGCGCCGAGACAGTTTGAGTTCAAGCAGCACGGCCAAAGCGGGGCTTGGATAAGCGACCTGCTTCCAAACCTCGCAAGGGTGTGCGACGAAATCTGTTTCGTCAAGTCGCTCAACACCGAGGCGATCAACCACGATCCGGCTGTGACACTGCTGCAGACCGGACACCAACAGCCTGGCCGTCCCAGCCTGGGCGCCTGGACGAGCTACGGAATCGGCAGCGAGAACGATGATCTGCCGGCCTTCGTCGTGCTGATCTCACGCGGCAGCGCGGCGCGCCCGGCAGACCCTCTCTACGCCCGACTCTGGGGCACGGGGTTCCTGCCATCCAGCCACCAGGGTGTCAACTTCCGCAAGAGCGGCGATCCGGTGCTCTACCTTTCGAATCCTCCCGGGCTGGACGCGGCCACGCGTCGGAGCATGCTCGAGGGGTTGGCCAGGCTGAATCGAAAGCAATTCGAGCTTTACCGCGATCCCGAGATCGAAACCCGGATCGCACAGTACGAAATGGCCTATCGCATGCAAACTTCCGTACCGCAGTTGACCGACCTGTCTGACGAGACGCCGCAGACGTTTGACTTGTACGGCGAACAGGCCCGTACCCGAGGAACCTTTGCGGCCAATTGCCTGCTGGCTCGACGGTTGGCGGAGCGAGGCGTACGGTTCATCCAGCTCTATCATCGAGGCTGGGACCAGCACTATAACCTGCCCAGCGATATCAGGCTGCAGTGTCACGACGTCGACCGCGCCTGCGCCGCTCTGATCACCGATCTGAAGCGGCGGGGCCTGCTCGAGGAGACGTTGATCGTCTGGGGCGGCGAGTTCGGTCGCACCGCTTACAGCCAGGGCAAACTCAGCGACACGGACTACGGCCGAGACCATCACGGACGCTGCTTCACGATGTGGCTGGCCGGTGGAGGCATCAAGCCTGGCGTCAGCTTCGGAGAGACCGACGACTACTGCTACAACATCGTCAAGGACCCGGTGCATGTGCACGACCTGAACGCCACCATTCTCCACTGCCTGGGCATCGACCACGAACGGCTCACGTTCAAGTTCCAAGGCCGCCAGTACCGCCTGACCGACGTGCACGGCCAGACGGTAAGGAACATCCTTGCCTGAGAGCCTGAAACTTCAACGATTCGTCGCACCTAGGAGCGTCTGAACGTCGCACGTCCTGGGCTGGGCAGCGTCAGCTCCAAGTAATGAAGCATCGACAGTCCAACGGCGAAGTGTCCAAAAACTCGAACGCGTAGTGTCCAAATACTCGAACGTGTTCTGTTGTTGAGAGTTATGGTCCATGCGAGAGACGCTCCGTTGGGCCGCTGCTGTGCTAGCCTGCGCTCCATGCAGCAGGTTCTGGACCCGTTCCGGTTCCTTCTCATCGTCCTGGCGGGATGGGCCAATCAACAGCAACAGGACATCAACGACTATCTCAAGGAAGAGAACCGCGTGCTTCGCGAGCAAGTGGGGAACAAGCGGCTGCGACTCAACGACGAGTAGCGCCGCCGTTTGGCGGTCAGGGCCAAGAAGCTGGGCCATAAGGTGCTCGGGGAGGTGGCCTCGATCGTCACTCCGGACACCTTGCTGACCTGGCATCGAAAGCTCATTGCCCGCAAGTACGACGGCAGCCAGCGACGAGGTCCAGGACGGCCCCCGGTGATGGTACAGATCCGGCGGTTAGCCGTTCGCATGGCGACGGAGAACCGCGACTGGGGCTACACCCGCATCCGGGGAGCTTTAGCCAATCTCGGTCATCGGGTCGCACGCGGTACGATCGCCAACATCCTTAAACAACACGGTATCGAGCCTGCACCGGAGCGCTTGAAGAAGACCCCTTGGCGGGAGTTCTTGCAGGTGCACTGGGAGATCCTTGCTGCTGCGGATTTCTTCACCGTCGAGGTGTGGACGCGTTCCGGTCTGGTCCGGGTCGTGGTGCTGTTTGTGATCGAGCTGTCGACCCGTCGAGTCGAGATCGCCGGGATTACGACCCAGCCCGATGGGGCTTGGATGACTCAGATCGCTCGCAACTTGACCGACGACGGCGATGGTTTTCTGGTCGGCAAGAAGTATCTGATCCACGATCGGGACCCCTTGTTTACGCAGGAGTTTCAAGAAACGCTGTCGGCAGCGGGAGTAAGAACTGTCCGCCTACCGGCACGATCCCCGAATCTGAACGCCTACGCCGAACGCTTCGTGCGCAGCATCAAAGAATCCTGCTTGGATCGCATGATTCTTTTCGGAGAGCGATCGCTGGGCCGGGCGGTCCAAGAGTTCATCGCCCATTATCATTTCGAACGCAATCACCAGGGACTGGACAACCAGTTGCTCTTCCCGGACCGGCGCAATTCCAAGAGAAGCGTCCCAGTCGAGTGTCGACAGCGACTGGGCGGAATGCTGAAGTATTACCACCGACAGGCTGCCTGAAGGATCCCCCAGAAACAAAAACCGCCGCTGCTTTGTGCAGCAGCGGCATTTGTGGGCTTCGTGTGCCACCCTCTCTTTAGCGCGGCCGACCCCACTCAGCGTCAGTCCACCAACACAAGAAGACGAAAGTCGCAGTTCCGAACAAGAATCCCCCGTCACAACATCTGTCGGAATAAGCCGATCGAGTTTTTGGACACTACGCGGTAGGAGAGACGTCGTAAAGCTTGATTTTTGTTCCCCGTGCATCGCACTTGGAGTAAGCCTCAGCGAGAGCGCCCAGGCCGGCGGCGTCCATCGTGGTGATCCCTGCAATGTCGAGCTGAACTTCGCGGTACTTCCCCCTCAAGCCCCCGATGCAGGTGCTCAACTTGCCTGTGTCGGGACCGAGCAAGAGCGTTCCCTGAGCGCACACGCGGGTGACTTCCTCGGTGACTGAGCGAATCTGTAGAGATAGCATTTTGGTTGTTCGAACCTCCTTTCGAGTGGTCTTGAAATCTGAGGGAACCGCCCCGCCCATGGTATTGCTCTCAAAGAGCCCAATTACGGACACCCCCTAGAGACCGAGAGCCATGCCAAGACAAGATCTGGGAACTCCGCTGGTCCGCGAGGCACGGTTCGACCACCGTCAACAGCTTCACGAGCCGTAGAACCTTACATACGCTTGTCCGAGCACCAATGTTCCGGCTAGTCGAAGCAGAAGATTTCCGGGGGCATTGTCAAGTTAACGCATCACAAGCTGAGATAGCCCAAGATATGGGTAGCGAGGCCGGCCCTGAATACTCGATATGCTGGCTTGGTCCCTCGGCTACCAGTTAACTTGACAATGCCCCGGCCCCCGACCGCCACGGTCTGCCGAATGACCACGTTGTCAGAGCCAGACCCATTCTTGGCGGACTGCACCACGAATATTGGCTGGAAAAGATGGCAGCATGACGACCGGATGGATTATTTGCGCAGCACAGGCACTGCCCTATCTTTGGTCACGACCGAAACGACTGCATGTTCGAGGAACGCCCGGCCGTTTCTGCCCGTCAGTCCAGCAAGGTAAAGGCGACGACGCTGCCGCCAGCCGGTCTGCCCGACTTTCCACCGCCGGCGGAGATGACAACGAACTGCTTGCCGTCCACCATGTACGTGGTGGGCGTAGCGGTGCCGCCGAAGGGCAGTTTGGCCTGCCACAAGATTCGGCCGGTCTCTCTGTCGAAAGCGCGGAAGGTCTCGTCGGCGGTGGCGCCGATGAAAATCAGGCCACCGGCGGTGACTACCGGGCCGCCATAGTTCTCGGTGCCGGTCGGGGGAATGCCTCTCGCCGTCAGCTCAGGATACTCTCCCAGAGGAACCTTCCATTTGATCTTGCCCGTGTTCAGATCCACCGCGTTCAACGTACCCCAGGGCGGCTTGATCGCGGGATATCCCTCTTCATCCAACCAACGGCGAAAACCCGCGAAAGTGTAGGGTGGGTCATCTCGTTGTACGCCACGCCCTTGGCGTCCACCCTCCAGATAAGCCGACGCGGGCTGTTCCTTGCCGAGCAGAAAATCGACGATAGCGCGGCGCCGTCCCTCCCGTAGTGTGCCGAAACCGGGCATGCGACCCGCACCCTCTTCGACGATGCGACTCACCTGCGCTTGCGTGCTTCTTTCCGCGATGTTCAACAGCGACGCGAACCCCGCCGCGGGATCTCCACCGCGGTCGAGCCCGTGACAATAGGCGCAATGGATCGCGTAGCCGCGCCCACCCATCGAAACCGGCGTGTCGTCCGGACGGCGTGTGGCGACCATCTGATAAATCCAGGGTATTTCGTTGACATTCACGTAGTAGATGCCATTGGGATCAGCCGCCGCGCCACCCCATTCCATCCCGCCGTCAAAACCTGGAAAGATGATCGTCTCCTTTAGGCTTGGGGCCGGAAACGGCCCGTAGGATCTAACGCGTTTGTAGCGCAGCGACGTCATCGCTGTAGCTTCCGGCGATACGTTTGATACGTCGTTTTCGGTATACAGCTGCCGCGTCAGCGGCGGCGGACTCGTCGGAAACGGCTGCGTGGGCCAGGTCTGCTCTCCAGGCAGATCGGTCTGTGGCACGGGACGTTCATGGATAGGCCAGAGGAGCTCGCCCGTCACCCGGTCGAATACAAACAGAAGCCCGTTCTTGGTGCCTTGTGCGACGGCGTCGATTGTGAGCCCGTTGTGAGTGACGGTGAGCAGCACCGGCGGAGTAGGAAGATCCTTGTCGAGCAGATCGTGGTGCACGAGTTGCTGGTGCCAGAGCCGCCGTCCCGTGCTGGCTTCCAATGCGATGAGCGAGTTCGCGAAGAGGTTCATGCCATGGCGGTCACCTCCCCAAAAATCATCGGGACCGGCCGTTTCGGTGGGCACGTAGACGATCCCCCGTTTTTCATCCAGAGCGAGGCCTGACCAATTCGACGCCGCGCCTATCTTCTTGTACGCCTCCGGCGGCCACGAATGGTAGCCGTACTCGCCCGGACGCGGAATCGTGTAGAAGATCCACTTCAGTTCGCCTCGGCGCACGTCATAGGCCCGGATCGTGCCGGGGCCGTTCGCGAAGTGTCCAAAAATCCGAACGTGTTCTTTTGTTGAGAGCTATGGCCAATGCGAGCGAAGCTCAATTGGGACGCTGGCGTGGTAACCTGCGCTCCATGCAGCAGGTTCTGGACCCGTTCCGGTTCGTTCTCATCGTCCTGGCCGGATGGGCCAACCAACAGCAACAGGACATTAACGACTATCTCAAGGAAGAGAACCGCGTGCTTCGGGAGCAAGTGGGGAACAAGCGGCTGCGACTCAACGACGAGCAGCGCCGCCGTCTGGCGGTTAGGGCCAAGAAGCTAGGCCACAAGGTGCTCGGGGAGGTGGCCTCGATCGTCACTCCGGACACCTTGCTGACCTGGCATCGAAAGCTGATTGCTCGCAAGTACGACGGCAGCAAGCGACGCCGCCCCGGACGGCCTCGTGTGATGGAACAGATCCGCAGTTTGGTGGTTCGCATGGCGACGGAGAACCGTGACTGGGGCTACACGCGCATCCGGGGGGCGTTGGCCAATCTCGGTCACCGGGTCGCACGTGGCACGATCGCCACGATCCTCAAAGAACACGGTATCGAGCCGGCACCAGAGCGCTGCAAGAAGACGACTTGGCGGGAGTTCCTGCAGGCGCATTGGGACCTGCTTGCCGCAACCGACTTCTTCACTGTCGAAGTGTGGACGCGTTCGGGCCTGGTTCGGGTTGTCGTGCTGTTCGTGATCGAGCTGTCGACGCGACGAGTCGAGATCGTAGGGATCTGCCAGCAACCTGATGGGGCGTGGATGACGCAGATCAGCCGTAACTTGACCGATGCAGTCGATGGTTTCTTGGCCAGCAAGCGGTACCTGATTCACGATCGAGATCCTTTGTTCACGCTGGAGTTTCGAGAGACGCTGGCCGCGGCCGGAGTGGAAGTCGTTCGGCTACCGCCACGATCCCCGAATCTGAACGCCTACGCCGAGCGCTTCGTGCGCAGCATCAAAGAATCTTGCTTGGATCGGATGATTCTGTTCGGGGAACGATCATTGCGCCGGGCGATCCAAGAGTTCGTCTCCCACTATCATTTCGAACGCAATCACCAGGGACTCGACAATCAGCTGATCTTTCCCGATCGATCTGGAGCGCCGCCAAGCGCTCCGATCGAATGTCGCCAGCGTCTAGGCGGGATGTTAAAGTATTATTATCGGCAGGCCGCCTAGGATTGTAGGAGCTGGCACAACATGGTTGCCGTGGACCGCTCAGCGATTGTCGTCACCCCCAAGCAGCCGTTCTTGGACTGGCTGCACTCCGTGGATCCAACCAGCTCGGAGTTGAAACTAGCCGATCTGAGCATCGAGCCGACGATCTATCTGATCCCCGAATGTGAGGTGCCCGAAGATGTCGTCGAATGCTTGCAGGACGTCTGCGGTGAGATCTTCCAGGACCAACTGAATGGTTGGTATCGGGTTCGCGCAGTGTGGCCGACCGATCGAAGCTACGAAATGTTCTGTCGCTGGTTCGATTATCGATTTCACTCGGTGCTGCTGGATCTGGGTCAGAGGTCGTTCTTCCAGCGGTGGTTGTGAACCCGCACGGTCGAGGGTCTGATCAGAACGGCGAACCGCCTAACCGGCAAGCGTGAGACCACGAATCCGCGCCGGTTGTCAATTCGGCAACCGGGTGGAGCAGCCGTAGGACGGCGAGGGATCTATCCGGCTGGATGGGCGCATAGCAGGTATTGGGCTGGCTCCAAAGGCCTTCGGGTGCCAACTCGAATGGTACGCCCGACGCAACAATACTAAAAAGACCGGCTCGTTCCAGAGTCCGGTCTTCAATTTCGATCGGCTACGCAGTTTTGGCGAAGGACAGGTCCGACCCCGACCTCATCCGACATGAAACGCCGGGTGCTTCCGTTATCGAGTGTTGCTGAGAAGAGCTTAAGTGCCGATCATGCAAGCACTTACAGCCGATTTTCGCGTTGACAGCTTCCGCCATTGCCAAAATTGGGCGTAAGTGCTTTTGTCAGAAGGAGATAAGGGTGAAACAGCAACGGTGAATGACGGAAGCACCCGTCAGGCAACTCGAGCGCCGCAGCCAGCGGGTCATCCACCGTGTGAACCATCATGGTCTTGTGGAGTTCCACTCGACGTGCGGGCGCTACTGAATTCTTTAGCGCCCCGTCGACCCAGAATGTCCTGACCTTGTGGAGCAGTGTCGCCAAGTCCCGGCGCTCCACCTCCTCCGCTGTAGGCAAAGCCTCGCTGGGCTGCCGCCGTTTATGAATGACATCAGCTTGCCATCGGGCGACGTCTCTTTTGACGAATCTTGCCAGTTCCTCGGTCGTCGTTTGGAACCAGCGGATTGTATGTCCTGTTTCGACCGCACTATTGGGCATTGTCAAGTTAACGGCGCGAAGGCGGTTTTGCCCTGAAGATCGTCCGTGGTTCCTCCCTCTCAGCAAGCACAAGTCGCCGTCTTCCAGTCCGTGAAAGCTCGCTCCCGAAGCAGTCGATGGTGGATCGCTTTGAGGTGATGACGTGCAACTCGAAACAGATTGTGAATCGCGCCGTGGACCCAGAGAAATTGTTGAACGTGAGCCGCCGACTTGAATCGACGCATTTGGCGTTCCTGCTCCCGGGTGTGCTGGTGGGAGACTTCAACTCGGTTGTTCTCGTATTGCCCGGTTCGATGGGTGACGGATGGGAAAACCTCTCGGTGCGCAGCCGGATAGCTTCGGAGCTTGTCGGTAACGAGTTGCAGAGGTGGCCTCTGCTGGTGCTTCAAGACCTTGCGAAAGAAGCGTTTGGCGGCTCTCTTGTCTCGGTGGCGCGTGACCAGGATATCGAGGACATCACCATCCTGATCAACCGCTCTCCAAAGATAATGGCGTTGGCCGCGGATCGTGATGAACAACTCGTCCACGTGCCAGATGTCACCGAAACGGCCTCGTCGCCGCCGCAGGGTGCGGGCATACGTGGGTCCAAACTTCCGGCACCAGGATCGAATCGCTTCGTAGGACACCATGATGCCACGCTCAGCGAGAAGGTCCTCGACATCGCGAAAGCTGAGAGTGAACCGATGGTACAGCCAAACGGCATGGCTGATGATCTCGGATGGAAAGCGGTGCCGTCGATACAGTGATCCCATCGGTCGATTGTCGCCGACCGCCGTTAACTTTGTCCTGCCTCAGTTGGAACAGGAGAATCGCGCCGCTCCCATAGTGGAGAGAACAAATGGCGAAACAACGCAAGCACTACACAGCCCAAGAGAAGGTCGCTGTTCTTCGGCAGCACTTGCTGGAGCATGTTCCGGTTTCCGAGCTGTGCGACCAGCGGAGCCTTCAGCCGACGGTCTTCTACCGCTGGCAGAAAGAGTTCTTTGAGAATGGAACGGCCGCCTTCGACCGTTCCACCCGCTCTAACAAGGCCCTGGAGCATCAGAAGATCGCAGTCCTGAAACGAACGCTTCAGAGAAGGAATGAGGTTCTAGCCGAACTGATGGAGGAACTCTTTGCCCTGAGAACCAATATGGCGAGCCCTTCAATCGGGCTATGATACCATCGGATCGATAGTCTTCCATGCCTGAGAAACTCTCCGCCCAAAGGGCGGAACAACTATCTTACGCAGAGCGGCCTTTCTCCTGTTCCGGCTGAACCAGCACAACTTGACAATGCCATCTTCATGCGTGCGATCGCGTCTTGCGCGACGATCGTATCCCGACCTGCTTCCGGATGGAAGTGGCGCAGCCGTTCTTCAATCTTGCTGTGGAGTGAAACTTGTCCTAGAATGTATCAGGAGGTTCCCACCATGCAACCTGTAGATCGCCGAAGATTCCTTCAAGGCACGCTGGGCGCTAGCGCTGCCTTATCCGTTACCGGCTCTGCTGCTCCTTCCGACAAGATCATACTTGGCATCATGGGGGTAGGGGGACGAGGACGTCTCCTCTTGCAAAGCCTGGTCAAGAGATCCGACGTCCGCATCAAGTACATCTGCGATGCGGACCGGGGCGCGTACGGGCCGGCTGCTGAGATCGTGATGGACGGGCGCGACGAGAAACCTGTCTTCGTTCAGGATTTCCGGAGAATGCTCGAAGATCCCGAGGTGGACGGTATTGTGATCGCCACATCCGACCGATGGCATGCCCTCGGCACCATCATGGCCTGTCAGGCGGGCAAGGACGTCTACGTGGAGAAGCCCTTGTCCCTGAGCATCTGGGACGGCAGGAAGATGGTGGAGGCGGCCCGGAAATACAAACGGGTGGTGCAGGTGGGCACGCAAAGCCGAAGCGCTCCCTATACCGACAAGGCCGCTGACTACATCCGCAGCGGTAAGCTGGGAGACGTCTACCTGGTACGCGTCTTCCTCATGCAGGAGTCCCCTCCCATCAAGGTACCAGCTCCGGAACCGGTACCGGAAGGTCTCGACTACGACCTCTGGTGCGGCCCCTCACCGGTGCTTCCATACCGCCGCGGCCGCTGGTTCTGGCGGCACTGGGATTTCTACATCGGCTACATCATGGCCGACATGACCCACCAGATCGACCTGGCCCGGCACCTGATCGGCAAGACCTATCCCGAGACCGTGTGCAATGCCGGAGGGGTCTACCAATTCGACGATGGCCGTGAGCAGCCGGACACCCAGTTTGCCACGCTGGAGTTCGGCAAGCTGACCATGCTGTTCGAGGGATGCCTCCAATCCCCTTACATGCACCGCATCGTTCATCTCAAGGACCCATCCCGCTTTCCAGACTGGCCTTTCAGCTCTACGCGCCTGGAGGTTTGCGGCACCAAGGGGTTCATGGCATTCGGGCGTCACGGCGGCGGCTATCAGGTCTTCGAAGGAGACAAGACCACGCGGACCAGCACAGCCGTGGTATCCGAGCCCTCCACCGTGAAGTTGGGCGCCATTACAGACGTCCACTTCGAGGATTTTCTGAACTGTATTCGCACTCGCCAAAAGCCGAATGCCGACGTGGAGGAGGCACATTACTCCAATCTTTTATGCCACCTGGCCAATATCTCCTACCGGGTGGGGAACCGGAAGCTGCGGTTCGACGGTAAGACGGAGAGTTTTGTAGAGGACGACGAAGCCAACCGATACCTGAGGGCCAACTACCGGAAACCCTGGGTGATCCCAGAGAATGTGTAAGTGCCCAGTATCGCGAGCAGCGTCTAAGCGCACTGGCCAATCAATACGGTCGAGCCTGTGGTGAGCGCGACGGGTCCGCAACCGTGACAACTGAAGCCTGTTCTACACTTTTTCGTAAGCAAAGGGGATGATATGTGTCCAGTAAACCGTAGGAAATTCATGCAAGGCTCTCTCGGGGGGTTGGCCTCCCTGAGTATGTTGTCTACCAGACCATCTCGAGCGGCGAACGACAAGATCGTGATGGGTGTGATGGGGCTGGGAGGCCGGGGCACTCACCTGGCGGAAGCCTTTGCTCGACGGCAGGACGTGGAGATTGCATATCTCTGCGACGCCAATACCCGGAGCTTCGCCCGAGCGCGGGAAGCGGTGGAAGAGGCACAGGACTCCCGGCCCAAGCTGGTACAGGATTTCCGTAGGATTCTCGAGGACGACAGTGTGGATGCCCTGATCAATGCCACGCCGGACCACTGGCATGCCCTGGGCACCATCCTCGCCTGCCAGGCGGGCAAGGATGTGTATGTGGAGAAGCACCATCTTCCTGCCTTCCCAGATTGAGTGGGTACGGCCGGCAAGGTGGACGGGAGCACCAGGACGACTTTGTGAGGGCCCGGGATCAAGCAATTCTGATCGGGATCTGGGCGGAAGTTAAAGTCGATTCCAGCAAGGCGCAGAACCAATTGATCTTGAGCATGTTATGACGATATTCAAAAAGCTCAACCGGGCAGTAGTGAAATGCAATACTTAGCCTATTTTCTCATCTTCTTCACCTTCGCCCTGCCTAGCACCCATGCCTCATGGCTGAAAATCAACGATCTCAAGATCCGCCCGGAGTCCACCGATCTGGGCGGGACCAAGCTGGTCATCGAGTATCATTTGGCCGAGGAATCGGTGTCTGTGGCCAGCCCGGCTTATGTTTTTCTCCGCTACCGGACCCAGGATGCGAAGCACTGGGAGCGGGTGCCCTTCGAGGCACTGCGGGGTAGCGGTTTTGGGCTGGTCGAAAAGCCTGGGCCCAAACAGATAGTCTGGTGGGGGACCGAACAGACGGCCTTTGCCGACGCAGCCGATGTCGAGATCCGTGTCCGTGGCCTGCTCATGGCCCGCGTGCCTGCCGGCGAGTTTGTCATGAAGAGCTTGCCGGCAGGTGGACGGGATGAAACCAGGTCGGAGCGGCCCAGCACCGATCTTCCCCTGTTTTACATCTCCAAGTATGAAACCACCGTGGCCATGTATGCTGATTTCTTGAACGAGATCGGCAAGCACGGTGCCGGTTGGAATCCGCGCATGGCGCGGGTAGAGCGATGCGGAATTACCCGGGAAGAGGATGGTTCCTACCGGGTGGCGCCGGGCCGCGAGGCCTACCCGGTCACCTATGTATCCTGGTATGACGCGATGAAGTTCCTGCAGTGGTGCGGATTGCGTCTGCCCTCGGAGGCGGAATGGGAAAAGGCGTACCGCGGTGGGCTCCGTCTGCAGGGTGAGGGGGGCGCATTGGTGAAGAACCCGCTTCCGGAACGCAGGTATCCATGGGGGGGCGAATCTCCGGATGTGGGGGGCGTCTACCGATGCAACGTGGACGGGGACCAGGACGGTTTCGAATATCTGGCACCCGTGGGTAGCTTTGACGGGTTCAACAGCCCCTATGGCGTGTGCGACATGGCGGGGAATGTGGCAGAGTGGACCGCAGACTGGTACAGCACGCCCTATCACGTGGGTTTGGACGGCTTCCGCATGAGCCGCGGCGGATCCTGGATGGCGGTGCCGGAGGCGGTGGACGGTGTGTCGGGTGCCACTTATCTGCCGCTGAACGAAAGCAGCATCATGGGGTTCCGGGCAGCCAAGTAAACCGAAGGCGACGGGACACGGGGATCTTGCTCGGGAGGCCTGCCCCAGTTTGCTGTCGCTTCCCGACGAGCCCCACTTCAGCTCTCAACCGGTAGGTGGTGGTCAGCAATGCCGCCACGATACACAAGGCGATAGCCGATCCCACAGCAATCAGGGATCCTCGCTGCACGGTGGTGCCCTCTGCGTAGGCACCGATCGACATGGGAATCAAGGTCCAGCCGAGGCCGCCAATCGCGAACAACATGCCTACCGCTCGTCCTTGTACGGCCCCTGGGAAATGGCCTAGGAGGATTGCCATGATTGAAGGAAAGATCGGACCGAAAACCAGTCCGGCGGCGATGACGAGGGTTATTGCCGTCCGCTGGCTGCGGCTCCGCACCACGCCCGTGGTAATACCAACACCGGCCAGGGCGAGCACCAGAATCAGCAGCGCTTCACTTTGGAATTCCAGTCCCAGGACCAACACGATACGAGCCGTGAGCGGACCCAGCACAAACGCAGTAAACAACCGCGATGCCATGAAGCTCAGCCAGAAGACGGCGGTCACTTCTGTGCGAGTCAGCACAACAGGTAGGCGTTTGGGCTTCCGCGCTCGAATGACCTCACCAAGTTCCCCCACGTCGCGTCCGAGAACATACCGATAAAGGAAGAGAAGGGCGCTCAGCGCCTGATCCTGTGTGGATGCGCTCACATTTATTTGTACCTTGTATCTTGTGCCTTGGGATTTTCGAAGTTTCAGCTTAAAGTGTCAAGGGCGGAGTAAATTTGGACCACTTCGGCGGAGCAAAAGTAGACCAGTTGGTGAAGGGGTAGCGGTCTTCGTGGGACGGCGCTGTTGGAGTGCGCGAGCTGCGGGCATCAAGCCTCGGCGACAGCAGGCACAATCTTTCAAGACACCCGCAAGCCGCTCCAGAGTTGGTTTCGAGCAATGTGGTGGCTCACCAGCCAGAAGAACGGGGCGAGTGCATTGGGATTGCAGCGGGTGTTGGGCCTGGGCAGCTACAAGACGGCCTGGACTTGGTTGCACAAGCTTCGGCGCGCTATGGTGCGGCCCGGACGTGATCGCCTCAGCGGGCGCGTTGAGGTTGACGAGACTTACTTAGGAGCCCTGGAGGAGGGCGTGCGGGGCCGCCAAACCGACGCGAAAGCGCTGATTGTAGTAGCGGCCGAGGAAGATGGCGCCGGCATCGGACGAGTTCGGATGCGCACGATTCCGAACGCCTCTGGGGACAGCTTGATGGCCTTCGTCGGCGAGTCGGTCGAACCCGGCAGCGTGGTCCACACGGACGGCTGGCTGGGATACGAGCCACTCGAAAGCGACGGCTATCGCCACGAGGTGAGCTACCTGGACGGGCAACCGGCACGAGCCTCTCAACTGCTCCCCCGCGTGCATCGCGTGGTGTCGTTACTGAAGCGTTGGATACTGGGTACGCATCAAGGAGCCGTCAGCCACGAGCATCTCGACTACTACCTCGACGAATTCACCTTCCGCTTCAACCGCCGCAAGTCCAGAAGCCGAGGCAAGCTCTTCTACCGCCTGGTTCAGCAGGCCGTCGCCGTCCAACCGGCGCCCTACAAGTCGCTGGTCGAAGGCACCGCATCACGCGCGACGGACAACCACAACATGTAGGGGCTATTTCAAGATACCTGAGTCAAGTGAATACCCATCCCAGGACATTCCAGCCTTTCCCTGGGAGCCGATCCATCCGACCCGCGCAGCTACGAGCAATTCAAGGGGCAGGACTACGCACCCGACCGAATCAACCAGCAGGCGTTGGAGTTCATTCGTGCGAATCAGGACCGCTCGTTCTTCCTCTACTATCCAACCGTCATTCCACACGTTGCGCTTCACGTCCCCGATGAGGAACTCAAGCCCTATCTCGAACTGGGTTGGAAGGGTCCACCGTTCACGCGGTCCCAAGGCTACGGGTACACGCCACACTTTACTCCGAGAGCCGCCTACGCGGCGATGATCACGCGGATGGATCGCTATGTTGGCAAGATCTTGAAGCTTCTGGACGAGCTGAAGCTGGCCGACAACACCATCGTCGTCTTCAGCTCAGACAACGGTACGACGCATTTGGATCAAGAAGTTGACCATAGGTTCTTCAAGAGTGTGGGCGAACTGCGGGGATTGAAGGGTTCTTTGTACGAAGGAGGCATCCGCGTGCCGACGTTGGTCCGCTGGCCGGGCCGGATTACGGCAGGCTCCGTGAGTGATCGTGTCAGCGGATTCGAGGATTGGATACCCACCCTTCTGGAGCTGACAGAGGCCTCCTCAGGCCCACCGAAAGGTGTCCACGGAATCAGCCTGGCTCCGACGCTGCTGGGCAGGAAACAAGACCCGCGTCCCTTCCTTTACCGCGAATTGCCGGGTTATGGCGGCCAACAGTCGATTCGCGTGGGCGATTGGAAGGCGATTCGACAGGACATGAGCAGCGGAAATCTCGAGACCGAGTTGTATAACCTTGCCCGGGACATCGGCGAGCGGAATAATGTCGCTGATCAGCATCCCGAAGTTGTGGCCAGGCTGGCCAGACTGATGGAAAGGGAACACACGCCGTCAAAGTTGTTTCCGCTGAAACCGTTGGATGTCGTGGCGGTCGTTCCAAACAAGTAGGGGAAAGATTTCAGGGAGACGGTCGGCGGATTTCAGGGAGACGGTCGGCGATGAGTAGCTTACGAACTGTATCCAGCTGTCTTGCGCTTCTTTTTCTGCTGGCAGATCCTGCGGCTCTGGCCGCCAAGCGCCCCAACGTCGTCTTCATCCTGACCGACAACCACGGTGCCTGGACCTTGGGTTGCTACGGGAACAGGGACATCAGAACGCCGAACATCGATCGGTTGGCGGCGCAGGGAATGCTCTTCAACCGCGCCATGAGCAGCAATCCGGTTTGTTCCCCGACCCGGGGCAACCTATCTGACCGGACTGATTCCGTCGCAGCATGGGCTCCATTCCTTCCTCGACAACAAATACATGGTGGGTCCCGAGGCCTACTACACCCTGAAAGAGTTCGAAACTCTACCCAGGATTCTGCACTCGGAGGGCTACGTCTGCGGTTTGAGCGGGTTGGGGTATGCACTTGACTCCCGACGACCCTATATCTTGTGGTCGGGCCGCTGCACCAGTTGCGCGCGTAGGCGACCATCTGGCATCGGTCGTGGGACCCAGGGGCTACGGCTCATTGCGCCGCGTAGCGGGACGGTGGCGGTTGAATCGAAACCGTGAGGGCGAAACGCTCTACAAACTCCTCCAGCGTGCGCGAGTAGCCCTCCACAGCCCAGATACTAGATCTTGGGGATTCGGGAGTCAAGTGCATACCCCAATGAGCGGGAAGTGGCATCTGGGGGCGAATCTGACTCCCCAGGATGGGTTCTCCTACTGGATCACGATGGAGCGGGGAGGTACGCGGAGTTTCTACGAGGACATGATCATCGAGGACGGCAAGATCAAGAAGACGCCGAAATACATGACCGATCTCTGGACCGAGCATGCGGTCCGCTTCATCGAACAGAACAAGGATGGAGAAAAGCCGTTCTTTTTATATCTGGCCTACAACGGGCCTTACTGGCTCGGCCCCTTGTTACTGGAACCGGCGCGCAACCGCTACGCTGAGTATTACTCGGATAAGTATCTGCCATTCTTTCCCAGAGACAGCATCCACCCCTGGCAATACAACAACAAGGCCTACCACAACAATATCGTGAGTATTCGTCGAGTCGCCGCCGAGGTGAGCGCGGTCGATGACGGAGTGGGCGAAGTCATGGACACGCTCCAAAAGCACGGACTGGACCAGAACACCATCGTGGTCTTTGTCGGCGACCAGGGTTGGATGGGCGGCCAGAATGGGTTCTTCGGGATGGGTGATCACACCCGGCCGATCGGGGCGCACGATCTCATGATGCAAGTGCCCTTGATCTTCCGCTATCCTGAGGGAATCAAGCCGGGCAAGACCAACGCCATGGTGAGCAACTACGACTTCTTGCCCAGCCTGCTCGAGTACCTGGGACTCGAACACCGGATTCCCCGAAAGCCGAAGCTCCCGGGACGCAGCTTCGCAGCGCTATTGCGCGGAAAGCAGATCGAGTGGGAGACCCGGATGTTCTACGAGATGGAGGGCTGCCGTTCGGTAAGAACCGAGGACTGGAAGTACGTAGCACGCCGTGAGCCAGAAGGGCCAACCGAGTTGTATGACATGGCGAACGATCCGAACGAGCGATTCAATCTCTACGGCCAGGCGCAATACGTGAGTATCCAGAGAGAAATGGCGGAGGAACTCAGCCGTTTCTTCGACGAATACGCCGACCCGCAGTATGATATCTGGAAGGGGGGACGATCCAAAGCCCGTCGGCTGCTAGCTCCCCCCGGCCATCCCGACTACCGGCCGCTGCGCCCGCAATAGCTCGAAGTGA
This sequence comes from Bryobacterales bacterium, assembly GCA_965238045.1. Taxonomy (GTDB): domain Bacteria; phylum Acidobacteriota; class Terriglobia; order Bryobacterales; family UBA6623; genus CBDEGU01. Next base: position 2,213,170 of record CBDEGU010000012.1, read on the forward strand.
AGGAGGTTTCCCGTGTACCGAAACCTGATGCCTGCCTGCCTGACCATGCTGCTTATGGTCGTTTTTCCGATTCCCCCCAGATCTCTCGTGATTGCGCAGGACACCAAACGGGTTTTCCGCGCCGGTGCCGCCACCAGCAACATCACACCGCCGTTGGGCGAGTTGATTGTGGGCGGCTGGAAGCCGTTTCCGGCCACACAGATACATGACGAGCTCCACGCGCGCTGTCTGGTTCTGGACGACGGCAAGGTGAAAGTGGGAATTGTCCTCTGCGACAACGTCGGAATTCCCAGAGAGGTTTTCGAATTAGCCAAGAACCAGGTCTGGGAAGCCACCGGCTTGCCCAAATCGCACTTGCTGATGGCAGCCACTCACACTCACTCGGCCACCACCGCTCGTGGTTCGAGCAAGATGATCGAGCAGAGTGAACTGACGGATTACCAGAAGTTCCTCGCAAACCGCATTTCAGACGGGGTGCGCCGGGCGCTGACTCAGCTGGAGCCGGCTCGAATCGGCTGGGGAAGCGTGGACGAGCCGTCCGAAGTCTTCAACCGCCGCTGGCACGTGACGGATCCCGCGCTGCTGTCGAATCCGTTTGGCGGTGTCGATCAGGTACGAATGAATCCACCACGGGCGAATCCGTCCTTGCTGCGTCCGGCGGGACCGATTGATCCACAGATCGCTTTGGTCTCGGTGCAGAGTGTCGACGGGCGTCCCATCGCGCTGCTGGCAAACTACTCGCTGCACTACGTTGGTGGGGTCGGTGTCGGCGAGGTGTCCGCGGACTACTTTGGGTATTTTGCAGAGTTCATTGAAGAGAAGCTTGGGGCAAAGGATCAGACCCCGCCATTCGTCGGAATACTGTCGAACGGGACCAGTGGCGACATCAACAATATTGATTTTCGCCAGAAGGATCCAGGCAGGGCACCCTATGAGAAGATGCAGGAGGTCGCTCAAAAGGTTGCCAGTCGTGTTCATGAGGCGCATCGGCAGCTAGTCTTTCACGATTGGGTGCCGCTCTCCGCGGCCGCATCGGAGCTGCCGCTCCGGGTGAGAAAGCCAACGCGAGGGATGCTGGAGCATTTTGCGAGAGTCACTGCGGATACAGGCGAAGCAGCGAAGGGCCACGTTCGGACAAGCGTCTATGCGAAGAGGATTGCGCTGCTGAAAGACGCGCCCGAGGAGATTCTTGTGCCCTTGCAGACGGTCGGTATAGGGTCTGTCAAGGGCGGAGTAAATTTAGACCACTTCGGCGGAGCAGAAGTTACCTGCCGACGCCCCAACAGCACAAACTGGGTGGCTACGAGACCTGGCTGGGCACGAACTTCGTCGAGTACGAGGCATCAACGACGATCGTCAATGCTCTATTGGACTTGTTTAAGGGGCTGCCCAAGAACAGGACAAAAGACATGAAAAAGGCATTCCATCACATTGGGCTCCCTACCCGAGATCGGCAGCCAGACGAGACCTATGTTGAAGATACCAAGGTCTGGGTCACGGATCCGACAGATCATCCCTACCGCGTTGAGTTTCTGCGCTACGAGGAAGACTCGCCCGTCACCGGCCCCATCCGCGACATGCCTCACGTCGCCTATCGGGTCGACGACATTACTGCGGCGCTCAGAGGCAAGGAGATGCTCCTGGAAGCATTTACCCCAATGCCCGGCCTGACGGTGGCTTTCTTCGAAGAGGACGGAGCCGTCATTGAGTATATGCAGTTTGAAGGGGGTGCCACCGAGTTCAACGATCTGAAATAGGGCCGCTCCGAGAGTGCTCACCGGTGGAGGGTTGAACTTCAAGTGAGGTCAATCCCAACGGGATTGCGGCTTCCAGCCCAGGGTTTCCGAACCCTGGGTCCGGGGAACATGGTCTATGAGTCAACCCTGAAAGCGGTTGCGTCACCACTGAGTCCATGAAGAGATAGCTTTATTGGAGGTCCTCTGTCAGAGCAGGCTTTCCAAGGTCACTTCGCCTTGCTGGGCAAGGGAACGTTTGCCTGCCTCGAGTGCTGCGATGACTTCGACTTCTTCCTCGATCGGCACCGATTCCTTTCCCGTCTTGACGTAGTCCAGCACCGCCTTCAGCAGATACCAGTAGAGATCCTGAAGATCGGGTTTTACCGTCTGCCAACCCTTCTTGCCGAAGAGACTGATCTGATATCCGGATCGCATCCACTGCCGCTCTCCCACCATCAATACGACGTCACGATGATCCGCGAATCGAATGCGAACAATGTTGAGACCGGGCTGGCCGACATTGACAGCTGAAACGGCTCCGCCTCCTAGAACGGCATAGACCATCGAAAGGGCGTGGATGCCGTAATAGACCAGTTCATTGGTGCAAATGGCTTGAGCCAGGTATACGGGGCCCAACTCTGGCAGTTCACTGCGCAGTTTGACAATATCGGGAACAAACCTGAGCGAACTAGCGGACATGAACGGAGTTCCAGTTTCACGAGCGACACCTGCCACCGCCCTTGCCTTGCTGGCGGTCATCGCCAATGGCTTGTCACAAAAGGTGGGAATACCTTTTTTCAATGGATGAATCGCATACTTCGACTGCTCACCCGATCCATCATCGATGATGATCGCCAGATCGACACCATGGGCGCATTCTTCGGGTGTCTCGCAGACTGTAGGAATGTGGCAGGCGCTGGCGAGACGTTCGGCCCACACTCTCTCCTTGTCCCACACCTTGACGACCTTGGCTCCCTCGATCCGCTTCTTCGCTCGAACGAAAGTCCATTCGTATTTGGTAACTTCCGCTTCGTCGAATCCGTTGAAGGTGGAAGCGAAGGCCGTTCCGTGATTGGAACCGGGACGAAGGGGTTGATCCAGGTAACGGTAGGTGGCTGCTGAGATGAGACCGATACGCATGTTCGAATCCTCAATTGCGGCGTCGCGGCAGGATCCGGAGCTGTAGACCGGCCGGTTTCTCCCTGCGGTGAAGTCGCTTTGGCTCCAGTGTCTCCGAGCCCGGCGCCTGCTTGACGCGTTGGGACTCAGCGAAGTATTCTGCCATAAGAAGAGAAGGTGCGACGGATCTGGAACTTGATCGGCGACGAAATCATGGAAGAGCCGCGGCTTGACAGAGCCGTGACCGTTAGGGAGCGGGATCCGGCCGGCTAATGCTGACCGATTATTCCTGGTTTCGATCAGGTGTGCGTGAGTTGCGTCTCTGGCTTCTCCCGATAGGTTGAAGCACCGGATCCCACTCCCTGACGGTCATGGCTCTGTCACGATTGCTAACGGTATTCATAGTAATGGTAACAAAAGTTTCTTCCTGAATGATCCTGGGGGCGTGGCCGTGACCTGGAACCTCCGGACTGCGACGAATAGGGCTCAACGTCAGGCGAATCAACAAAAAGAGAACCACCATGGACAAGACAAGACACGGAGTCATCGGCCTGGGCTGGTTTGGAGAGAAGCATCTGGAAGCGCTCGTCGGCAGCCCAGGAGCACAGATCTACGCCTTGTGCACCCGCAACAGCGAGCGTCTCGCCGAGGTCGCCGAACGTTTCCAGCCGGAAAAGACCTTTACCGATTATCGGGAGATGTTGGAGGATCCCGAGCTCAACAGCGTCAGCATCACGACCATGTGGGATCAGCATCGCGACCCCGCCGTAGCTGCGCTCGAGGCAGGCAAACACGTCTTCCTGGAGAAGCCCATGGCCTCGACCGTTGCGGATTGCCAGGAAATCGTCGATGTGGCGGCCGCTTCGTCCGCAAAGTTCATGGTGGGTCACATCTGCCGCTTCAATCCTCGCTACGCTGCCGCAAAACAGGCCCTGGACCAGGGGAAGCTGGGCCGGATCGTCGCTCTCTACGCCCGTCGCAACCTCCCAGCCTGGATCAGTTCTCAGGTACTGGACAAGATCGGTCCGATCATTGGGGACGGTGTTCACGACACCGATCTCATGCTCTGGTTCAGCGGCGCCAAGATCGTCAGCGCCTACGCTCAAACGGTCGCAGTCCACGGCCATAAGTATCCTGACGTCGGCCATGCGATGTACCGGTTCGACAGCGGAGCCACCGGCGTCATTGAGGTTGTATGGTGTTTGCCCGAGAAAACCCCTTTCCAGATTGACGAGCGCATGGAGATCATCGGTACGGAGGGTTCGATTCAAGTCCATGACACTCATCCGAACCTGACGATCGTCGACAGCGAGGGCGTCCGTTGTCCGGATACGACCTACTGGCCGGACATCCACGGCGCTTGCTCGGGAGCGCTTCGGGAAGAGTTGAACTACTTCGTCCGCAGCATCATCGATGACACCCCGATCGAGGTGATTACGCCGCAAGAGTCTCTCGAGGCAGTACGGGCCTGCCTGGCCGCCGAAGAATCCGCCAGAACCGGGGAGGTTGTGAAGTTGGCTTAGCTCGCTGTCGCCATGAAGTTATCGCTCGGTTGGCCTTCCTCGAGCAATCAGAGGCACCCAGAGCCTGATACCAGGTAACGGAGAAAAGGGAACGACCGCGTCAGCGACACACTTGAGCCACAAGACCCCGATCGAACCGCCGATCCTAACCCGATCAAGCCCGTCTTGCTGCCCGACCCCGTCCGCTATCCGTCCCGATGAAATAAACAGTCTCCACAGCGGGTTTGGCATGGGAGTTCTCCGGCGTGACAACATCCACTACGTCGGCATCGGGATACGCGCACAACTGTTCCAGCGAATCGCACACCACAGAAACGTCGAAGTCGCGCGCCAACCCTTCCGCTCGTGAACGGTTGACGTCATAAACCGCCGCCACACGCGCACCCGGCACGGCCCGCAGGCCCTGCGGATGACTCTCCGCAAAGAGTCCGCATCCGGCGATTGCCCATCGTACGTCTTGCAAGCTCAGGCTCCTCTCCGCCGCCGGTCTGGTTCCGAAACAACGCAGTTTGGAGCTTGCGCATGCAGGCTCCTTATCTAGGGCAGTCCTTCGGGGCGGCGCGCGATCATGTTTGTGAACTGCCGCCGCACGATTTCAGGCGGAGAGCGTTTCACCCTACGTTTGGCATGAAGCTCTCTCATCGAGCATTGAAAAGAGAGGGCGGCGCCGGCAGCGGACCATCAGAGCTCGTGCTCCAGCAAGTAGCGACCGTGCACGATCGTCTCGGCCAAGTCTAAGGGCCGGTAGTAGTAATGATTCGTGGCCTCGAATGCGACAACCGAATGACGCCGGGCCAGCGGATAGAGCTCGCGGGCCAGCTCGATCTCGGCTTCGACCAGCTCCCGCATCTTCGACCGGCGCTCGGGCGTGTCGGGCTGCTCCCGCAGCCGATAGAACTCCACCTGGTTGGCGACGCTTTGAAAATGGATGCGGCAGACTTCGGCGACGGCGAGATCTTCGCGCGCTTGCGGTCTTTGGGGTTCCCCGGCGAGGTCGACGGCGCGGCGAAAGGCGTCGAGACCCTGACGCCAACCCCGCGCCATGGCGCTGAACTGATCACGGACCACCTCGGGCGGATAGGGACCGCACCAAGTTCTGAGGCCATCCTGGGGGAAAAGTATCATCGACGGCGCCACGCCGGAGGGTTTCGCGCGCAGAAGGTTGCTGGGCCCGTGCTGGGTCGGAATCGAGTAGATGCGCACGCCGTAGGGGAATTCCTCAAAGGAGTCGCTAAAGGCTTTCCAGGCGCGCAAGACGTGCGCGACGGCGGCGAGCCCGTAGCGGCGTGCCGCGACTCGGGCGAGGATTTCCTCGGTCTCGCCGACGGGTTCAAAATAGAACTCCTTAGCGACGGCGAGATTGGGCGACGGGTAGCCTCCCAGGGTCCAGGAGGCCATCAGGCCGCGCACGCCCTCGCGCCGCAGGTTGGCGCAGTGCCGCGCGATCAAGTAGGGCACCGGGATATAGGGGACCGCGGAAATCTCCCAGGTGTTGTTGAACTGGGTCTTCGCCATGGTCGGGATGCCGCGCTTGCGCGCCAGCCGCCAGTTCCGGCGGGCGCGCGGGCCCGGGCCGACGGAAGAGATGGAGTATTCGCCGACGCGGGATTCCACACCGCCGTGCTCAACCGGCAGATCCCATTCACTGACGCTCAGCAAGCGGATATCCGTGGGCAGCCGGGGAATGATCTTGGGCCCGAGTCGGTTTCGGCGGCTGCCCCAGGGCGGCCAACCCCAGTCCCAGATGATGATTTCGGCGTTGCGGCTGGCCCCCCGCACACCGTCGCGCACGGCCCAGGCGACCTCGCTGACGGCGTCTTCGAGGGCGCGTTTACGGCAGCGCGGGCAGGAGTCCTGTGTACCTTTTGAGAAGCAGTTCGTGAGGTTCTCCGACATGGAGATCGTGAACACGCCGCCGAGGCCCGGAACTTTCTCAAAGACGTGGGTCAAGCTATCGGCGAGCCATTCGCGGACCTCGCCGACGGCTGTGCACATGCAGTAGAGACCCCTTGCCTCGGCGCCGCGCAACTCAGGCCGGTCGCGGAAGAAAGCCGGCGGCTGCGCGCGCGGCTCGTTGATGTAGAGAAAGACCCTGAGGCCGTACCGGGCGGCGCGCTCGACGAGCTTGCGGAGGTTGGCGAGGCGGGTTTCCGCGCCTTCACCGAACTCCGGGAAAGCCTTTGCGGGAGCAAGGACGCTGAGCACCGCCGGCAGCCAGACCCCGTTGATCCCGACACGGACAAGTTTTTCGAGGTAGCCGTCAGGGAAGGGATCAATGTCGGGCTCGAGCAGCGGATCGCCGTAGAGGGCGAAATAGGAATAGATGTAGCGGAGATCGAAGACGGGTTTGTACTCGAAACGGCCGCGCGGCAGAAACGGGCCGCCCGCCTCTTCCATGCGATCCTGGAGCCAGGAGACCGCTTGGTGAAAGCCGCCTTGGGCGGTGATCGTAACAGCGCCGTCGCTAACGTCGATGCTGAAATCTTCCGAGGGCGTGTCAGTATCGGCGGCAAGGCGAAACTCGATGCGGCCGGAGTCCCGGGAGCCGGGGCGAGACCCCATGGCGTCTTGCAGGTAATCGCGGAAACGATCGATCGACGCGACCACGGGGCCGCTCGGAACGCTGAGTCCCCAGTCGGCGACGTCGACGTGGCTCTCAGCCGGGCGGGCGGTGGGGTCACGTAGCAGAGTAAAGCTTTGATCGCTCAAGCGCTCGACGAAAGCGAAGGGCGGCTCGCCGGGCTCCTGCAGGACGGACCCGAGTGCCTGCTGCACGACGCGGCGGATCTCAGCCGCGCGGCGGCGGACCTCGGCGGAAGGTTCGATGTAAACGATGCTGGGACAATCGGGCTTAGGGCCGAGCTTATAAGCGAGCATGTCGTCTTCCTTGAGGCTGAACTCGAGCTTTTCCGGAGTCCAGCCGAGCAGCTCGATCAACTGGTCTCGCGGCAGCACGTGCCAGTTCTGGCGGATGACGGTGATGTAAATGCGGCGGAGCTGTTCGCCGGTGAAGCGGCGCTTGGCGGGAAGGCCCATCGAGGCGCCGAGCTCTAGGATTTTCTCGGGCGTGGTCTGGGCGACGCGGGCGAGGCGGTCGACGTTGGCGATCTCCCAGTTTCGCCAGACGAACAGGTGCAGGCGGTCGGGGAAGTGCGGCTCGGGCAAAGGCGGGGAACCCTGCGGGCGTGCGCACGCCCGCAGAAGCCAGGTTCCGGGGGCCAGCCCGCCGGCGATCGTGAGGAAGTGACGGCGCTGCATGAAGCTCTGGGAGGTGGGAACAGCGTTGGAATGCCGGTACGACAAGGGTCTCCGTTTCATATTCTTCATATTCGGCCTCCGAACAGTCTGAGCATTTGGTTCCGCGAATTGTCGATATGCTCGGCCATCCTCCCACGCGCCTCATCGGGATTATGCACCCTGAGTGCATCGAGAATGTCGTGATGCGGCACCCACTCGGGATCCTTCTGCGCTCCAAGAAGATCGAGCCGGCGGACATGCTCGAGGACCAGCTTGAGTTGATCGCAGATGCGCTGGTTCCTAGCGATAGCGGCCACGGCAAGGTGGAAAACCGCGTTCGCCTGAGCAAGTTCCGGGAACACCGGGTTGGCTCCGTTCTCGATCTCGACCGTCTCGGCAAGGGCTCTCAATCGCTCGTCCGTGGCTATCTCGGCTGCTTTCTCCGCGGTGAAGCATTCGAGCACCTTGCGGTACTCATAAATCTCGGAGATTTCGAGCAGCGAGATCTCTGGAACCTTGTATCCCTTGTAGCGGATCTGAGAGATCCAACCCTCCTGGCACAAGCGATTGCAGGCCTCGCGCACTGGCGTGCGACTGGTCTTGCACTGTCGAGCCAGATCGACCTCGATCAGGAAGTCTCCAGGAGCGAACACGCACTGCAGGATCGCCTCCTTCACTAATCGGTAGACGTGATCGACTTCGCCCTCTTTCTGTACTCTTGGCTTCAGCAACTCAATCAAGGTTCAACCTCCCATTTCACCACGAGCGTGACCCCGGTCGAAAGCACAAGCCCTTGAACCAGCGGGGTTTAGCTTCTTCATCCTTTCCGCGCCATCCCTGGTGAGTTCGACCGGCCGGCCGCGACAGCGTGGGGAAGTCTGGTCCCGGTTCAAATCTTTACTTGACTTCCAGGCATCGTTCCAGTATTGTATCGTACAGAATTCGTATACGCATCAAATACACCATGTCCACGACTATTTCGGGGGATGAGGCTCCGCGGACGCTGTCCCGGGAATCGTTGACCGAGGCTTGTTTGGAGATGGACGGGTGGCCGACCGTTGCTTCGTACGGACGGCAAAACTGAACCAAGACCGTAAGGGGGTCTCAATGTTACGCTCTATCCACATTGTACAGATGGTTTGCTGCGCCGTTACCCTCTGCGTCAGCTCCTGGGCTCAAGTCCAGACGACCACATCGATCACAGGCACAGTAACAGACGCCGGCGGCGCTGTTGTGCCCGGCGTTCAAATCACCGTTCGAAACGACAACACCGGTGCCGTGCGTGAAACGGAAACCAATAGCGTCGGGCACTACGCCGTGCAGGCGTTGAGGCCCGGCACGTATTCGATCACAGCTACTCTGGAGGGGTTCAAGACGGCGATCGTCGAGGGCCGCGAGCTGCAGGTGTCGATTCCGGCCGCGGTGAACCTGGTCCTCGAAATTGGAGACTTTACCACAGAAATCACTGTGTCGGCCGTAGGCGCGGAGTTGATCAACACCACCACAGGGGCGATAGCGACTACAATCAGCGAGAATCTCGTGCAGAACCTCCCGAATCAGACACGGAATTACTTCGACCTCGTCGCGTTGGCCCCCAACACGTCGCCGCAGTACATAGGCTCAGGACATCTCTCCTTCGGGTCGCACTCGATGCGCCGCGTCAACGCGGCTCAGAGCTTTGAGTCGTCAGGCGTATTTGTCGCGGGCAGCACTGACTCGGCGTCGAACGTCACGGTCGATGGGGCCAATGTCCAGATGGCGATATACAACATGCCCGTCACCATCCAGTCCGCATCGACGATCCAGGAGCTGCGGCTCGAAACCGCCAACGCAAATGCGGAGTTCGGCTATGGGTCCAACGGGATCACTGTGATCACCAAGAGCGGCAGCAACGACTTTCACGGCGAGCTCTTCTGGCAACACCGTAACGACAATCTCGACGCTAATGGCTTCTTTACCAACTTGGCGGGCCGGGGGGTGCCCGAGTACAAACGCAATAAGTACGGGGCCACCCTCGGCGGCCCGATCATTCGGAACAAGCTGCATTTTTTCGGCAACTTCGAGGGATCGCGGCTGCGGCAGGCCTCCCAGGGCAACCGACGCGTGCCTACGGCAGCGGTGCGCTCCGGGGATATTTCAAGCTATCGACCACTACTGGCAGGTCAGGTCCTCGGCGAGACGCCAATTATCTACAACCCCTTCGAGTTCGACGCAACCACCGGCTTGAGACAGGCCTTTCCGAACAACAGGATCCCGGCCACTATGCTTGACCCGGGGATGCAGGAGCTTCTCAACTTCACAGCTTTGCCGAACACGGTGATCGATGGCGTTCCGCAGTTCTCAGGCCTTTCCAACACGCAGATCGATGAGGAGCAGTATGGAATCCGAGTTGATTGGGAACAGAGCGATACAACAAGTATCTTCGGCCGATACACGTTCGCCGAACGTAATGCGCTTCGTGGCGGACTCATCTCGGAGCTAAGGGGCGAGGGTACACCCTCCTCGACTCACAGCACCGTGATGCACTGGAACAAGCTGCTCAGTCCTACCTTGATCAACGACTTTTCGGTCAATTACTCCCAGATCAAGTGGGGAATTGGGCGGCCCAAGGATGTGCCGGATGTGGCGCGCGAGATGGGGCTCAAAAACACGTCGAACCTGACCGGGAGCCCTGGAATAAGCGTGCCCGACCTCTCGGTCGGGCAGTCGGGTTTGTTTGTGTGGTCCCCGACGCAACACACTTTTGCGCTCAAGGACGACCTCGCTTGGAACGTGAACAACCACACCATCAAAGTCGGATTCAACATCAGCGAGCGACGTATGTATTTCATCAACCAGTCCGTGGACAAGGGCCGTATGGTCTTTGACAACATCTTTACCCGCGCTTGTCCGCTTGGCAACACGGCCTGCGAGAGCGGCACGGGACTGCCCAGCGGAGGGCTCGGATTCGCTGACTTCCTGCTTGGGACGCCCAGGGCCACAGACCTCCAAATCCGCGGGGTCACTTGGAACGGCCACCAGCGCTACTACGGCTTATACGTGCAGGACACCTGGCAGCTACACCCAAAGCTAAGCTTAGATTTTGGGCTGCGATACGAACGATGGAATCCCTGGCTTCTGCCCCGAACTAATACCGTCCGCTATAACTTCGAGGGCGAGGGAGGGATTGAATACGCTCTTCAGAATCCGCTCGACGTTTTCGACCCGGCCTTGGATTTCGGGCGCAGCGCCCCGCGCAACCCGAACATGGGGCGTTCAGGCTACACGAATGACTCGCTGAACTTCGCTCCGCGGCTCGGCCTGGCCTTTCTGATTAGGCCGGAAACGGTCTTCCGAGCCGCAGGCGGCATCTTTTACGCCAACAATATAAACACCAACCAGTTTTCCGACACGATGACGGGCGGCGCTCCGTTCACCGTAACCGCGACTCAGCAAATCGCCGGTTCGGAGCAACTCCCTCCCATCTTGGCGCGCAATCTGTTTCCGGCGCCCTCGGCGACGGGCATACCGGGCCCAAACGAGACACCCCGAGCCTCGACTCGAGCTTTGGGAGAACGCAACTACGATACCCCTACGGTGTATCAGTGGTCGGCTAGCCTTCAGCATCGTTTAACGCCTTACTGGTCCTTGAACGCGGATTACCTGGGCTCGCACACCATCCACAACCAGCAGTTCGTGGACCTAAACGCGCCGGCTGTGCCTCAGGGACCCTTGGCGAGTTTATCCAATGATGATCGACGACGCTTTCCCGCTTGGGGCCCATGGTTAACGTGGGTGAACTGGGGTTACCAGAACTACGAGTCGGTGACGTTCTCGGTGATAAGCCGGGAGTGGCGCGGCCTGACCATGCGTTCGAGTTTTATGTGGTCGAAGAACCTGGGCACCAGCCTCAGTCCGATCGCCAACGACCGGAACAATTTCGACTTCCGGAATTGGGACCAGTGGCGAGGCAAATCGGCTCTAACGCCTGACAGTCGCTACGTCACTGCGTATTCCTACCGCCTGCCTTTCGGCCGGGGGACCAACTATTTTACGAGCGGTGCCGCGAACGCGGTGCTCGGCGGCTGGATGGTTAGCGGAATCGTCGAGTTCTCGGACGGACCTCCGGGAACTGTCTTCGATACTGACAACAGCGGCACTGGGCTCGGCAATCAGCATGCCAATCGGATCGCGGGCTGTGACGACAAGAGTGCAACGCGCGATCGATTCCAGTGGTTCAACACCGGTTGCTTCGTAGAGCCTGCCTTTGGCACCTGGGGGAATGCAGGCCAGGGCATCATCAACAATCCGGGTATGAACAACTGGAACACAAGCATTGCGAAGACATTTGAGCTCGGGGAGCCTCATAGCCTCGAAGTCAGGGTCGAAACCTACAACACCTTCAACCACACCCAATGGGGGAACGCCCAATTTAGAAGGAGCAGCTCCAGCTTTGGGCGGATCAGCAGCACTAGACCGGCCCGACAGATTCTGTTTTCCATGTTTTACCGGTTCTAGCTGGTAGTCAAGGCGGGTCGGGCGCCGGGACTAGTCGGCGCTTGGCCTTGGCCTGCCGGTTTGAAAGCGACAAGTCTGAAGACACTGAGTTGGAAGCACCGGAAATTCTGGATTCAGTATCTCCGGCCGGGGCGCGACGGAGGAGGGCGGGCAGGTCATCCTCAGGGCCATTGATACGAAGACCGGCAAACGCGCCTGGGAATATCCCATGACGGGCTTCGGGCGAATGTGGACCGGTACGGTGCCAACGGCGACCGGTGTGTCGTTTTCAGGCGACGGCGCCGGGCAGTTGGTGGTGCTGGACGCGAAGACGGGTGACCACCTTTGGAACTTCAATCTGGGTGAGGTGTCGACGGCTTCAGCGGTGATTTATGAGGTTGACGGCGAGCAGCATGTCGCCATCGCGTCGGCTACGGCGGTTCGCGTTTGGGTTGTTTGAGCCGGTGGAGCCTTTGGAGTTGCCGAGGATCACTACGCGGAAGTAAGCGGGCGCTGGCAAACTCATAGGGCGGGCTGTCAAGGGCGCAGCGTCCCGGGGCCGCTGTTCGCAATTTGCCGGTGTCATGGAGAGACGACGTATGCATCGGAGAGAGTTTCTTGGCTTTGCGCCGGTAATGGGGATGCTGTCACGAGCGGCGGTGCCCGCGGTTCTGCGGGCCGCCGCTCCCAGCTTGGCTCCGATCCCGGAGTCTCACTTCCCAAGCCGCCTGCACCAGTTCGTGTGGAGAAATTGGGAAATTGCCAACGTGGATCGCATGGCGATGACGGTTCACACGACCCCCGAGCGGTTGTTGGAGCTCGGCGCCGCGATGGGGCTGCCCGCAAACCAGCCCCTCAGCGACGATCAATTGCGCCGCCTCTATATCACGGTCATTCGTCAGAACTGGCATCTGCTCCCGAACGATCAGATCCAGGCGCTCCTTGGGTGGGACAAGGAGCACTTTGAATTCATCCTCAAGGAGGACGATTTTCTCAGTATCAAGCTGGGCGCCAAGCCAGCATGCGAAAGGCTGGTTTATAGGCCTCCGACGGAGCAGGAACAGCGTGCGGCGGTCCACATCCGAGAAGAGTTGCGTAGCCTGTTCGGCGACGTATGGAAAGAGTCCGGTGAGCCGCTCTTTCAGTTCGTCTCGGACCTAAGTGATCCGCGCTATACACACCTTCGTGAGCCGGATTCGCAAGCGGGTTCCGATGAAATAGATTTCAGCTCGGGCTGGGCGGTTGAGGCCGCCGATGACCAGATCGTCGAGGTTGCCGCGGAACGATTGCGCCGCTATCTCCGGGAGGCGCTGGGGGCGCGGCTCCACGGGGCGGAAGATCGGGGCGTGATCCGGCTTGCGCTGGAAGGCACCGCGGGCGAGAGGGTACGTTTCCGCGTTGAGGCGGAGCGCACCCAGGTGCGCCTCGTCTCGCCAACGCCGGAAGGCGTGCTCCGCGCGGTCTACTGGTTGCAAGACCAGATGGAGGCGAGGGGTGGGCCGTTCATTCGCGCGGGAACGTTTGAGCGCGAGGAAACGTGGGACCCGCGCTTTCTGTACCCGTTCTTTGCGCTGTCCGGCGATCCGTTGTTCGAGACGCAAGTGGACCCGTTTCCCGACGCGTATCTCGAAAGGCTCGCGCGCGTCGGGATAAACGGTGTGTGGATGCACGCCCCGCTGAGAACGCTGGCACCCTCCACGGACTTCCCTGAGTTCGGCGAAGGCTGGGAAACCCGTCTGCGCAATCTCAATTCCTTGGTGGAGCGGGCAGCGCGCTACGGTATTCGGATCTATTTGTACGTGAACGAGCCGCGCGCCATGAAAGGTGCCTTTTTCCAAAGGCACCCGGACGTGCGAGGCTCGTCGTCCCGGGACACATGGGCGATGTGCACGAGTGTTCCCAAGGTGCGGGAATGGATCGCCGGCAGTTTGGAGCACGTCGCGCGCGAAGTTCCTGGGATCGGTGGGTTCTTCACGATCTCGATGTCGGAAAACCATACCAACTGCTTCTCCCACGGCGGAGCGTGGGGAACAGGCGCGCCGAACGCGGGCGACTGTCCGCGTTGTCCCAAGCGCAAGAGTTGGGACGTCGTGGCGGAACTACTGAATGCCATGCGGGACGGTGTCCGCCGTTCGAACGCAACTGCGCAGATCCTGCACTGGGATTGGGGCTGGGGCGATGCGCTCGCGACGGAACTGATCCCCCGCCTATCGAAGGACGTATTCCTGTTGAGTATCAGCGAATGGGAAACGCCACTCGATCGCGGCTTCCCGACCCGCGTTGGGGAGTACTCGATTTCCGTTGTAGGGCCGGGACCGCGCGCTGGACGCAACTGGGAACATGCTCGCGAGGCCGGGCTGAAGGCCGCCGCCAAAGTGCAGTTCAATAATACGTGGGAAATCGCCGCGGTGCCTTATATTCCGGTTCCGCAGCTAATTCTCGAGCACTGCGAGAATCTCTCCCGCCGGCAGCTCGCGGCCCTGATGGCTTCGTGGACCTGTGGGGGCTATCCATCGCCCAATTTGGCGGTTGCGCAGGCGTACTACTGGACGCCTCGCGCAAGCCAGAAAGAAATCCTCCTGCAAGTGGCGGCGACACGTTGCGGAGCGGCAGGGGCAGATCGTTTGGTTGAGGCCTGGAGCCGCTTCAGCCGGGCTTTCCAGGAGTTTCCCTACGGCGTGAACATGTACTTGATCCCCACGCATCACGGCCCGGCGAACTTGCTGCGGCTTGATGAGGTCGAACACCGGCCAGGGATGCTTCTGTTTCCGCATGATGCATGGCGGGTCTGGGTGAAAGACTATCCGCCTGAAATCGTGCAGAGGCAGTTCACGAAGATGGCCGCGCTTTGGGCCGAAGGACTGCCGGTGCTAGAAGGCGTGCTCGCTCAAACGCCCGCGACGCGCCGCAAAGCGGTCGAGCTCGATGTGGCGGTCGCGCGGACGTGTTGGAGACATTTTCGCAGCGTGGCCAACCAGGTGGAGTTCTACCGTCTCCGGGAGCGTTTGAAGGAATCCGGTCGCGACGCGGTGATTACCCGCATGCAAGGGATCGCCCGCGACGAGATGAGGCTGGCGCGTGAACAGTTTGTCACGTCACGCCGCCATTCAGTTATCGCCTATGAGGCGTCGAACCACTATTTCTACACGCCGTTGGATCTCGCCGAGAAGACCCTCAATGCGAACTGGGTCATCGCTGAGTTGGACCGGCGGCGGAAAGAGGTCTGAACTTGCAAGACGTAGGATTGGCGATCGCCGGATGCGGGCTCTTTGCGGAGAGTCATCTGCAGGCGCTGCAGGCCGTGCCCGGCGCACACGTGGTAGCGGTTTATGACATCGACCGTTTGCGAGCCGAGGAGTTGGCGCGGGCATTCGACGTTCCTACCGTCTGTGATTCGATCGAAGAGTTGTGCGCGCATCCCGAGGCTGACGCGGTGGATGTCGTCACCCCTGAACACTGCCATGCCAAACCCGTCTTGCTGGCCTGTGGGGCGGGGAAGCACGTCTTCGTCGAGAAGCCGTTGGCGCTCGATGTGGCCGAGTGCGACCGCATGATCGACGCGTTCGGGAAGACCGATCAGGTCTTCATGCCTGGCCATATTCTGCGGTTCGAGACGAAGTATGCATCCCTACAGGAAGAAGTCGCCTCGGGCCGGCTCGGACGGGTCGTCTCCATGCAGGCACGGCGTAACCGGCCCAGCTCGCTGCTCGGCCGCTACGCGCGCGTGCACCCCGCGCACGTCAACTGCATTCACGACATCGACCTCATGCTGTGGTACGCCGGGCAACCGGTGCGCCGCGTCCGCGGCTATGAGCGCAATATCCATGGCGGGCTCCATCCAGACGCATTCTGGGGCGTTCTCGAATTCGAGGGAGGAGCCGTGGGAGTCGTCGAAGCAGCGTGGCTGCTCGAGGAGAAGGCGGGCGTGATGCTCGATGACGCCTTCCACCTGATCGGTACTACCGGCACGGCCTACCTCAGCGCTTTTCCTCCTGCTTTGAGTTATTGGAGATCTGACGGCTTTGCCGTGCCCGACGTCAGCTATGATCCTCGCATTCGTGGCGCGGCCTTCGGCGCGCTTCGCGACGAGTTGTCTTACTTTTGCGACTGCGTGCGGATGCGCCGCAAACCCGAGGTCGTCCGCCCTGTCGAGGCGCGCAACGCGGCTCGTGTCGCTCTCGCACTGACCGAATCCGCGGCCGCCGGACGAGACGTCGAGATTGAGGACTGGAGATAGACGGCATGCGCTTGAGTGAAAACGTCTATTTGGTAGGCGGCGGCGACCTCGGTTTTAATATCTCTCACGAATTCGATTGCCACGTCTACGTTATTGACGTCGGAGGTGAGTTGGCTCTCATCGATGCCGGCGCGGGCGTCACGATCAATCCGATTCTCGAGAACATACATCGCGATGGGCTCGACGCCGAGCGGCTGCGTTATTTGATTCTGACTCACGCGCACGCCGATCACGCGGGCGGCGCGAGACTGTGGCATGAGGCCACTGGGCTGGAGGTGGCGGCCTCGGCCGAGGCCGCCCAGTATCTGCGAGACGGCGACGAAGAGAAGGTCAGCCTCGCGGTCGCGAAGGAAGGCGGTTTCTATCCGAAGGGCTACCGCTTCCAGGCCTGCCCCGTGCAACACATCCTGCGGGAGGGCAAACCTTTTCCTCTCGGAGGTCGCGAGATCGAAGTCTACGAAACGCCTGGGCATTGCTCGGGCATGTTGTCCTTCGTCTTCAGCGATGGCGGCAAGCGCTTTCTCTTCGATGGTGACACGGTGTTTCACGGCGGCCGCTGCGACCGAGCAATTGGCGCGCCTCGGCGTCATCGACCCGCCGGATGCAAGCCGTCTCAACCACCTCCCGCGTCAACCAAGACTCAGTCAGCTTTTGCAGATCGTCCAAGCTCGGTGGGACGCCCGCCAAGTTAGACGGCTTGCTCACGTCTGAATCTCCTGGCTCGGGTCCTGGTAGTGGTGGAGAGCGTACTGATCGAGGAGCCGTTCGATCTCCGTTGAGCGAACCCACCCAGCACAGCCGGATCTTACGATCAGCAGTCGGCAAGTTCGTTCAGCGCGCCGGAGTGTCGACTTCGAAATATGTTTCTCAGCATCCATGATCTCTATGATCTATCGGGGCTATTTGCTGGGCAACCTCTGGACCGAGAAAGTCCACAAGTTACTGAGAACAAGAACAATAAAGTGTTGCGAGGGTCGACTCCAGGAGTTCCAAGAATTCTCCAGGAGTTGGCAGGAATTAGCGACGACGGGGTTCGGTCAGGATTCGGTTGCGGTTTTCACCCTTTGCTCGATGACCTTAATCACCTTTTCGGAGTGGGTTCTGAGTCCGCCTTTCCAGGTTCTAGTAGGAAACCACTGTTTAGGAACGGGAATCTTCTGCTCGTCTGCATCCCGACAAATCTTCGTCAAGTTGGCCGGTTGTTTCCAATTGCTTCCGACAAGGAACAGGATCTTCTTTAGCTTCAGGTGCTCCTCCGTCATGGGGCGGGGTCCGGTTTTCCGAGGGGGCGCCGTGGTCTGGCTCTCGACGCCAGCGGTGATCTCCCTCACATACGTCACAAGCTCCTTCCCGACGAAATAGCGCGCTTGTTGGCAAAGGTATACGGGGTCCTTATCGCCCGCCAACTCGCGGAGGCTCGGGTCCACGACTAGCTCCGTACAGAACACGACGATGAATAGGTATACCTGCCAGCTCACCCAGAAGTTGGCCACCCCAGACGCTGGAAGTTCGGGATGTTTTTCAAGGAGAGCAGACTCCAGTTCAAGCAGGACTTTCAGGATCTGATGCGCGAATCCTGTCACCCGAGTCCCCATGAACTCATAAGCTTTGGTACTCCTTGCCTTTGCGCTGATCACACCAAAATTGAGAACGGCGGAGCGAAACTAGACCATAGAGCGGCGATTCGAAGCCGCTTTTGGGCGGAGTAAAAGTAGACCGCCCGAGTGGTCCAGCGAACATTCCTGTGGTGTTTGTGGGACACGAGAGGGATGTATCGCGTGGAGCTATACGCTCAAGTACGGCGCAGTGTCTTTGTCGAAGGTCTGAGTGAACGCGAGGCCGCCAAACGGTTTGACTTGGCGCGAGGGACGGTGCGCAAGATGTTGCGCTACGCCACTCCACCAGGCTATCGGCGGCGCCAACCAGCGAGGAGACCGAAGCTGGATCCCTTCGCCGGAATCGTCGATCAGATCCTCATCGACGATCAGGAACGCCTGAAGAAGCAACGCCACACCGCGAAACGCATCTTCGACCGCTTGCGCGACGAGTACGATTTCACCGGCGGCTATACGATCGTCAAGGATTACGTTCGCGACAAGAAGCTGGGCGGGCAAGAGATGTTCGTGCCGCTGGTGCATCCGCCGGGCGATGCCCAGGCCGACTTCGGCGAAGCACTGGTGGTCATTGACGGCGTACAGCGCAAGGCGCACTACTTGGTTGTCGATCTGCCGCACAGCGATGACGCTTTCGTAAAAGCTTTCCCCGCCGAGACGACGGAAGCCTTTTGCGAAGGGCACAACGCAGCGTTCCGGTACTTCGGCGGCGTGCCACGCAGCATCCTCTACGACAACACGACCTTGGCGGTGGCGAGGATCCTGGGCGACGGCAGGCGCAAGCGGACCAGGGTGTTCAGCGAACTGCAGTCGCACTATTTATTCGCCGATCGTTTCGGGCGGCCGGGCAAGGGCAACGACAAAGGAAAGGTGGAAGGGCTGGTCGGTTATGCACGGCGGAATTTCATGGTGCCGATCCCGAGGTTTCCAAGCTGGGAAGCGTTCAACCAGAAGCTCGAAGCCCAGTGCCTCAACAATCGTGAGCGGCGCTTGCGGCGGCATACCGAAACGATTGATGAACGTTGCGAGCGTGACCGCCAAGCATTGCTGCCCTTGCCGCCCACGCCCTATGACGCCTGCGACAAACGCACCACGCGGGTTACATCGCTGTCATTGGTGCGCTATCGCACCAACGACTACTCGGTACCCACACGCTACGGCCACCGCCAGGTGTTGCTGAAAGGCTACGTCGATGAAATCGTGATCTGTTGTGGCAGTGAAGAGATCGCGCGCCACCGGCGCAGTTACGAACGCGAAGAGTTGATCTTCGATCCGCTGCATTACCTGGCGCTGCTGGAACGCAAGACCAACGCGCTCGATCAAGCGGCCCCACTGGCGGGCTGGGAACTGCCCGAACAGTTCGCGTGCTTGAGACGTTTACTCGAAGCGCGGTTGGGCAAGCCGGGCAAGCGCGAGTACGTGCAGGTATTGCGATTGCTGGAGGACTTCCGATTCGAGCACGTTGCCGCGGCGGTGCGCCAAGCCTGCGAGTTGGGAGCGATCGGCTTGGATGCTGTCAGGCACTTGGTGCTGTGCCGCATCGAGCAACGGCCGCCGCGCTTGGACCTGACGAAGTATCCGCATCTGCCGGCAGCCCAAGTGGAGCAAACCTCCGCCGCGGACTATCTGGCGCTGCTGGCGCAAGGAGGGGGATGATGGCGAGATCGAAACTTCTGCTCGAAGCGCATTTGAAAGCGTTGCGGCTGCCCACCTTCCTGCGAGAGTACGACAAGCTGGCGCGGCAATGCGCCGCCGAGAGCCTGGACTCGAGGAGCTTCCTGCAACAACTCTGCGAACTGGAACTGCTCGACCGTGAACAGCGGGCCGCCGAGCGTCGCATCAAGGCCGCGAAGTTTCCCGTGACCAAGAGTCTGGACACTTTCGACTTCCTGTCCCTGCCGGCGTTGAACAAGAAGCTGGTGTTGGAACTGGCGCGCTGCGAGTTCATCGACCGCCGCGAAAACGTGCTGGCACTGGGTAATTCCGGCACGGGCAAGACGCACATCGGCTTGGCGTTGGGACTGGCGGCTTGTCAGCGCGGCTATCGAACACGTTTCACAACAGCGGCGGCTCTGGTCAATGAGCTGCTCGAAGCCCGGGATGAACGGCGCTTACTGCGATGTCAAAAGCAGTTAAGCAAGCAGGATCTGCTGATCGTCGATGAACTGGGCTATGTGCCGTTGTCGAAGACCGGAGCGGAGTTATTGTTCGAAGTGTTTTCCCAGCGCTATGAACAGGGTTCGACGCTGGTCACCTCAAACCTGCCGTTCAACGAATGGACAGAGGTCTTTGGCTCCGAGCGGCTGACGGGCGCCTTGCTGGATCGGCTCACGCACCACGTTCATATTCTGGAGATGAACGGCGAAAGCTTCCGCCTCACCCAGAGCAAGAAGAAGCGGGCTCACTCTTCGGACTGACCCACCGGCCGCTCGGACGGTTTTCGTGAGACGGCTTCCACTACGCCTGGGCCGCCCTAAAGGGCGACCTCAGGCTCCGTTCCAGCCGTCCCACGAAAACCGCTAGCCCTTCACCAACTGGTCTACTTTTGCTCCGCCGAAGTGGTCCAATTTTACTCCGCCCTTGACACAAAATCCCAGCCGTCTCCTAGAACGCAGTAGACTCTGTAATGGCGACGCTGCATAAACTGCCGCATCTGCGTGAACTGATGAATCTCGGGATTTCCAATGATCTCCTCTGGGTTTAAGCGGTCTCGGAGGAACTGGCCCGCCGCTAAGGGGGGACCTGCGTAGGACGCGAGATCGCATACCGGAACTGGCTCCTGAAGCCACGTCCTTGCGTTTTGACCTATGCCGAAGATTGGGTTGCCATCCTCATCACGGCCGGCAATCTCAGGCTGATCTAACCAGTACTCTCCCTCAGCCTTCGTGCCGAATAGCTTGGGCTCTCGCAACTCGGGCATTCGAGATATGAAAGGCCCTTCATAGATTTCCTCATTGAAAAACACAGGACACACCGCCCAACTTTCAGCGATAGTCGGTTTGTTGGCTGCCCGTGCTTCTTGAGATCGTTTATTCGCCACAACCGCTACCCTGAGGCGATTCCGTGATGAAAACTGCCAGACCGCCGGTGGGTCAGGGTTGCCCGATTTCGCTTCGGGCAGACTAGACGGCCTACGCGTTAGCTTAGCTGATTAAACGTCAGAGTTCGCCGTACCAAAAGGGTCGCGGAGAAAGTGCTATGGCCAGCCTTGATAGTGGGAGACTTCGGGACAAGAAATCTCTGTCCCATAAGCTACACGTTATGGTACACTAGGAACATGAAGAAAGTTGCCCTCTACGCCCGTGTCTCAACCAAAGAACGACAGGAGGTCGAGAATCAACTGGCCGAACTCCGGCGCTATGCTCGGCGCCACAGGTGGAAACTCGTCGACGAGTACATCGATCGGGAATCCGGCGCGAAGCCAGACCGGCCAAAGTTCCGACGGCTCTTTCGAGACGCTCACCGTGGTCGCTTCGACATCGTGCTGTTCTGGTCTGTTGACCGCTTCAGTCGAGAAGGCGCCCTGAAGACTCTACAGCACCTTCAGCAGCTCACCGAATACGGGTGTCAGTGGAAGTCACTCACGCAGGAGTACCTCGACTCCACTGGGATCTTCGCCGATGCGATCGTTGCCTTACTGGCAGTGCTAGCCCAGCAGGAGCGGGAGACGATCCGGGCTCGGGTGAAGGCGGGCATGGCGAGGGCGAAGCGAGAGGGGAAGCACGTCGGCCGGCCGAAAAAGATCTTCGATCGAGCCAAGGCCCGACGGCTGAGGGAGGCTGGCCGCACCTACCGCCAGATCGCCCAGAAGTTGGGCGTCTCGACGATGACGGCGTGCCGAGCCTGTGGCTAGGGCGTCCAGTTGGAGGTTGTCGCTATGCTGCGACGCCAAGCCGGTAAGCTAGAGCGCCATTCCTGCCCAACGGGCGTCTGCACCCGGACCGCTCACGACTCGCAAAGCGTGGGTGCGGTGCGGGGCTGATCTCTCCGTGGATCTGCCGAGCCTGACTTGGTCACACGGCTCGCCAGACGAAACCGGCCGAGGTGTCAAGAAAGCCGGGTGTGGGTGCGGGTTTCGGGTGACGCCAAGGGGGGGGCCAACGGGGTCCCCAGGTTCCCAATGGTCTCCTCATACCGCGCATGGGTTTTTATAGCGAGATTTCGGGGTCCATTCGACCGGAACCTCCGGGCGATCCCGAGGGGCGACTCCAGAGAGTAGGGAATCTTGCGCA
Organism: Bryobacterales bacterium; assembly: GCA_965238045.1. Taxonomy (GTDB): domain Bacteria; phylum Acidobacteriota; class Terriglobia; order Bryobacterales; family UBA6623; genus CBDEGU01. Next base: position 2,235,343 of record CBDEGU010000012.1, read on the forward strand.
TGCCAGGAGTCCGCATAATCGCAATCGTGAAGACGGCGGTGGAAAAACAGACCACGAGTCTCAGGTGTTAGCGGCGGAGAGAAAATAGGCCACAGGGAGGTGTTCAGCCGGGTTGTGGCAGAGTAGAACTAGGCCGCCCAATCCGCGCAACGGTTGCACAGCTTGGGCTGTGAGCTTCTTCCGGCCCCAGGGCTGGAAGCGCATTGAACCTATTTTACGATCCGTGCAAAATTGCACGGCCAGGCGCGCTTCTTCCGGCCCCAGGTGTCAAGGGCGGAGCAAAATTAGGCCGCCCAATTGAGCGTCTCTCGCATAACTCTCAACAAGAGAACATGTTCTAGTTTTTGAACACTGCGACGTCCCAATGCGCCTGCAGGAACTCCCGCCAAGTCGTCTTCTTGCAGCGCTCTGGTGCCGGCTCGATACCGTGTTCTTTGAGGATCGTGGCGATCGTGCCACGTGCGACCCGATGACCGAGATTGGCCAACGCCCCCCGGATGCGCGTGTAGCCCCAGTCACGGTTCTCCGTCGCCATGCGAACCACCAAACTGCGGATCTGTTCCATCACACGAGGCCGTCCGGGGCGGCGTCGCTTGCTGCCGTCGTACTTGCGAGCAATCAGCTTTCGATGCCAGGTCAGCAAGGTGTTCGGAGTGACGATCGAGGCCACCTCCCCGAGCACCTTGTGGCCTAGCTTCTTGGCCCTAACCGCCAGACGGCGACGCTGCTCGTCGCTCAGCCGCAGGCGCTTGTTGCCCAGTTGATCGCGCAAAACGCGGTTCTCTTCTTGCAGATAGTCGATGACGTCCCGTTGTTGTTCGTTGACCCAGCCGGCCAGGCCGATCAGCACGAACCGGAGTGGGTCCAGAGGCTGCATGGAGACACAAGCTAGCACGAACGCGTCCCAAAAACAAACTCCGGCGCTCTCCCGCCCGCCAACTGCAACTCGCAGTCAGCAAGTCACTTACATCACGATCGAGTTTTGGAACATTACGGCGTCGTTGAGGGTGCTTCCGCCATCAACTGTTGGCGATCCAATCGTAACTCGCTTAGCTGCTAGGATTTAAGACTCAATTTCGGGTGACCAGTCCTACCGTCGGCCGGTCCAGGAGCAATGAAGAGTCTCAGCTGCACAAACAGGGAATGCCCGCTGTCGGGAAAAGCCGCATCCGGAAGGGTCGTCCGCCACGGCTTCTATCAGACCAAGTTCGGAAAGCGTCGTCGATACCGATGCCGGACTTGCGGCAAGACCTTCTGCGCCAACACCGGGACGCCTTACCATCGACTGCAGCATCGCCGCACGACCTTCGACGAGGTCGCCGCCCTCAGCGTCGAAGGCCTGAACAAGTCCGCCATCGCACGAGTCAAGCGAATCGCCTGGAATACGGTCGATCGCTGGCTTGAACGGGCCGCCGACTCCTGTCATCGATTCAACAATCGAAGCATTACGGGACTGGCCGTGGAGGAGCTTCAGGCTGACGAGATTCGTACGATCGTCGGTGGCAAGCAACAGCCGATCTGGATATTCGTCTCGATCGACGTGTGGTCTCGGCTCTGGCCTTCGACGGTTGTCGGGAGACGGAGCTACCGAAATACGCTCCGTCTCTTTCGAGACGTTGCAGACCGCATGGATTTCGTCCGGATTCCGCTGATCGCCACGGACGGATTTGAGTTCTACGAAAAAGTTGTGCGGCGCGTCTTTGGGCCAGCCTGTCTCTACGGCCAGGTGATCAAGATGCGGAGGAACGATCGCGTGGTCAGAGTGGAGCGAAGAATCAGGCTCGGTACGACCTGGCGATGGGAACAGGCCTGGCGTGACAGCGAGGACTCGGCGAAGTTGAACACCTCGTTCATCGAACGGCTGAATCTGACGATCCGCCAGGGCTCGGCGTACCTTTTTCGCCGGACACTCTGCTACGCGCGACGGAGGGAGCGACTGGAAGCACACCTCGAGCTGTTGCGCTGCTATTACAACTTCGTGAGACCTCACCGGGCGCTGAAATTCGGACGAGAGGTCAGGACACCGGCCATCCAGGCGGGTCTGACGAGGCGGCGGTTCACGTTCAGGGAGATCTTCTCGTCGAGGATCGTTTTGCTGGCATGGGAGAAGGTCAAGTCGATGTTCGCCCACGCCGCGATCTTGGTCATTGTCGACGATAGGCGAGTGCAACTGGCCGCGTAGCAACACTGGATGACGGAAGCACCGATGGAGGAACGTTTCGGCCTTGAAGCTGGAACGCTGGCCTTCGAGCCCACGTACAACGCAGCGCCCGGCCAGACGCTCCCCGTCATCATCCCCGCAGCCAGCGCAAGGACCCTTGCCTTCATGCGGTGGGGCCTGGTCCCCTCGTGGGCGCGTGACGAGAGGATCGGCTACAAGCTCATCAACGCACGGTCGGACCGTGGCAGACAACGGTCAAATCCCGCCCCGCTCGACCTCATCGAGCGTGATCTCATCCGACGTCCGGTCGTAAAGCTTGGTGGTGCGCGGCGACTCATGCGCCGCAATCGCCTCGGCGTTCTCCCTGGTGCCGTCTGCCCATGCGCCTGCCGCCGGAAGAAGAAGGGGCGGTTCGGCGGATCTTGTCCGAGGAGCCAACGCAGCCAGAGTCGCTAGCGTTCGCAGGCGACTCAAGCCCAAGGCCCGCTCCTGTCGTGGAGTTCCCGTCTCCCTCGGAGGACCATGCGGAAAAACTGGAGAACTTAGGGAAGCTACTGCAAGTTCTTGCCGAGGTGGCAAAGCACATTGATGCGAACCGGGTGGAAATCCTCGAGACGTACGACGGGACGGCGCGGCCGATCTGGGACGCCTGACTACGCACCGGAGGCGGGGGCTTCGGTCCCCGCCCGCCCGGCTGCGGTCACAATTCCCGCACGTCGGGGAGCCGCTGCCGGTCTCGCCAGCGGTGAACGAGCTTGCGGGCCATCGGCGGCGCTGTGAACTCTCTGAGCGTCTCCATCTCGACGCTGCCGGGCCAATCTCGAGTCTTCACCTGGACTAGAACCACATCGCGTGAACCGACGCCGACGATATCCCATTCGCCAAGACTCGCGGCTGAGCGCGTGCAGGGAAATGCGGCGCTTTCGGCGCCAGGGGATTCTCGTTCTCTTCGGCAGCCAGCATCGCGCGCAAGGCGATCGCGCCGAAGCCACAGGCGGTTTGGCGCAGCAGCGCGCGGCGGGAAGGAAGCGGCGGAGGCATGGTCATGGGTTGCTGTTTCACTGGATGTAGATGAAATCGTTGGACGCGATCAGAACCTTGCAGTAACTCCGCCAGGCCCGCAGCACGGATTCGCCGTAATAGTAGGCCGGCTGGTCGGAGGAAAGATGCCGCTCCCCTTGCCGCGAAGACTCGACCGGAACGAGGTCTTTGCCGGCGGCCGATCGCTGGAAGTCGCGGATGTAATCAAGAGCTTCGGCCATCTCGTCCCGGTCGGGCTGGGTGGCGAGGACGATCCGCCAGGCCCGGCGGACGCGCTCTTCCTCGGGCACGCGCCGCACCGCCAGCAGACGCCTGGCCAGAGCTTCGGCAACTCGCGAGACAAACTCGCCGTTCATCATGAACAGCGCTTGCGGGGCAACATTCGTCCGTGCCCGCGCGCCGTTGCTGGTGACGCCGTCGCCGAAATCAAACAGCGTAAGCAGTTTCGGAATATTCGCCCGCCGAAGCGGCAGATATACGGTACGGCGGTAGATTTTCGAGACATCGAGCGGAGGAAGCTGATTCGTCGTCGTCATCCCCAGTCCGATACCGAGCTGCAAGGTGCCCCCCATGCCATCGTCCAGGCGCCCTTCGAGCACCAGCAGGGAGTCACGGATCTCTTCGATATCCATGCGGCGGCGCTGGAACCGCGACCAGAGGCGGTTGTCGGGATCGGAATCGTATTTCGCTTGCGTTGTCTCGGCGCTCATACGGTAGCTACTGGAAAGCACGATCAGCCGATGCATTTCCTTGACCGACCAGCCCTTGCGGATGAACTCCGAGGCAAGATAGTCGAGCAGTTTCGGATGCGTCGGCCGCTCGCCAACCTTGCCGAAGTTATTCGGCGTGCGTACGATACCCTCGCCGAAATGCCATTTCCAGACGCGGTTCACCATCACCCGCGCGGTGAGGGGATTTCGGGGACTTGCCAGCCACTGGGCGAGTTCCAGGCGTCCGCTGCCGGAAACGATCTTTGGCGGGGTTCCTTCTGGCGTAAGAATCGCGGGGAAGGCCTTGGGCACGGCTTCGCCTAGCTGACGAACGTTTCCGGTGATAAATACATGTTGCTCGACGGGCTTGTCTTCCGCCACCGCGTCGGCCATCGGCGGCTGAGGGGGCAACGACTTCCGGAACTGCTCTAGTTCCTCTTCCAGACGAGTGAGCTGACTCAGCGCTTCGCTGGAGAACTCTTTCTGCCGATCTTTCTTTCCAATACCGAAGGGTCCTTTGCCGCCGCTGGTCTCGGTGAAAAAGCGATTCTCTCCCGCAAAGAAGCGCGGCCTCTCCGGCACCTTCTCGCCCTTGGCCAGCGCCAGCCGGAGCTTCTCGCGCCACTCGGCCAGGCCGCCAAACTTCTTGGCCGCCGACTGCTGGAATTCCTTCTGATACTGGCGGGCGACATCCGGCAGAGAGGTCTCGCCGGCCGTGAGCAGCCGGTCCAGATGCGGCCGGACTTCTTTGGTGGGTTTGAGATAGGCCACCCACTTTTCAAGAATGTCGCTCTCGAGTCCAAACTCAGCCGCAACGCTCTGGATGTTGAACTCCGGTTCGGCTCCCGCGGCCGTGCCTGCTCCAGCCGACTTGGCGCCGTGCTCGGAGTTGGCGCCTGCCACCGACGAGATCCGGCGCGCCGCAATCAGGTAGCCGGAAAGTTTCGGTAAGCGCCTCATCACGGCTCGCTCGCTTTGCTCCGCGACGATGTTGTCCACTTCCTGCTTCTTGGCGGCAATCTTCTTTTGGTGATCGAAATAACGATCGGCGACCTCGGCCGGGACCAGGGGAGCGAAATAGAGCTTCGCGACAAACGCCTTGGGGTCGTCGAGTTGCCGGGTGCTGGCGAAGATCGAAGCCAGGGAATAGTAGTCGCGGGTTCGAATCGGATCGAACTTGTGGTCGTGGCAACGGGCGCACTGCAAGGTCAGGCCGAGCAACGCCTTGCCGACAACTTCGATCTGCTCGTCGATGATGTCGTAGAGCATCTTCTTCTTGTCTTGTTCGGCGATCAGTTTCGGACCGAGCGCCAGGAAACCGGTGGCGATGATTCCGCGCGCATTCAGTTCTCCGGGCTGAGCGGCCGGCAGAAGGTCGCCGGCGATCTGCTCTTGGACGAAGCGGTCGTAGGGCAGGTCCTCATTGAACGCCTCGATGACATAGTCGCGGTACTTCCAGGCATAAGGATACTTGGTATCCTCGTCGACGCCGGTCGAGTCGGCATAGCGGGCGACGTCGAGCCAGTGACGTCCCCAGCGTTCGCCGTAGTGGGGAGAGGCCAGCAGCCGCTCGACCACCTTCGGGTACGCGCCGGGGGATTCATCACGCAGGAAATCCTCGATGTCGCGCTCGCTGGGAGGCAGACCCGTCAAGTCGTAGCTCACACGCCGCAGCAGTGTCAGCCTGCCGACGGGCGGGGCGGGCTTGACGCCCGCGGCCTCGAGCCTCGCCAGCACGAAATTGTCGACCGCGGTTCGAACCCACTTCGTATCGCGAACCTCAGGCGGCGGGTAAGCCTGAACAGGCTGAAAAGCCCAGAAGCCGCGTTCCTCTTCCGTAAATTCGGAGCGCCGAAGCGGCTGGCTCCTGGCTGCCAGCGGCCGCTGCTTCGGCCACGGGGCTCCCATCTTGACCCAGCGCGCCAGGTCGGCAATCTCCCGCCCGGCCAGCTTGCCCGTGGGAGGCATCTTGATTTTGCCCTGGTAACGAACCGCTCGCAGCAGCGGACTGTTGTCGGGGTCGCTTCTGGAAACGATCGGCTCGGCGGCATGATCCGGACTTGGCTTTCGGACAAGCCCGCCGGCAGGGGAGAAATCCAGACCGCCCATGCTCTGTTCCGGTCCGTGGCAGGATTGACACTTTTCCGCTAACAGAGGACGAATACGAGACTCGAAGAATTCCGTCTCGGCGGCCGTCTGCGCATGGACGGGCGCCATGGCCGCCAGCATCAGCCACGCGGCACAAGCCAGCGGCAAAGCAGCAGAAAGAAGGCCGCGGGCTCGGTGACGCATGCCCACTAGTTTACTCCATGCGCCGGGACCTCTTCACGGCTTCCAGCCCTCCCGGGCTTGCGGCGTGCCCGGCCCGACCTCTACCACGAGCCGCTAGCGGCGCTGCCGGAGAACGAAATTGAAAATCTTCTTCACCGTGGGCGTCAGCCGCGTGCGATTGTACGCGTCACCGGCTTTCTTGATCACCTCGGCGTGGGTGGGGTAAGGATGGATGGTTTTGGCGATGGCGCCCAGGCCGACACCAGCCGTCATCGCCACCGAAATCTCCGAGATCATGTCACCGGCGTGGCGCGAAACCAGCGTGGCGCCAACGATCTTGTCACGGCCCTTGACCACGTGCACTTTCAAGAAGCCTTCGGTTTCGCCCTCCAAGATCGCGCGGTCGACCCGAGACATCTCGATTTGAAAGGTATCGAGTTCCAGGCCGCGTTCCGCAGCCTGTTCCGGGTAGAGCCCAACGTGCGCGATCTCCGGGTCGGTATAGGTGCACCAGGGGATCGTCAGCGCGCTGGTTTTGCCGCGGCCGAGGTGCTTCCGTCATCGAGTGTTGCTGAGAAGAGCTTAAGTGCCGATCATGCAAGCACTTACAGCCGATTTTCGCGTTGACAGCTTCCGCCATTGCCAAATTGGGCGTAAGTGCTTTTGTCAGAAGGAGATAAGGGTGAAACAGCAACGGTGAATGACGGAAGCACCCGTCAGGCAACTCGAGCGCCGCAGCCAGCGGGTCATCCACCGTGTGAACCATCATGGTCTTGTGGAGTTCCACTCGACGTGCGGGCGCTACTGAATTCTTTAGCGCCCCGTCGACCCAGAATGTCCTGACCTTGTGGAGCAGTGTCGCCAAGTCCCGGCGCTCCACCTCCTCCGCTGTAGGCAAAGCCTCGCTGGGCTGCCGCTGTTTATGAACGACATCAGCTTGCCATCGGGCGACGTCTCTTTTGACGAATCTTGCGAGTTCCTCGGTCGTTTGGAACCAGCGGATTGTATGTCCTGTTTCGACCGCACTATTGGGCATTGTCAAGTTAACGGCGCGAAGGCGGTTTTGCCCTGAAGATCGTCCGTGGTTCCTCCCTCTCAGCAAGCACAAGTCGCCGTCTTCCAGTCCGTGAAAGCTCGCTCCCGAAGCAGTCGATGGTGGATCGCTTTGAGGTGATGACGTGCAACTCGAAACAGATTGTGAATCGCGCCGTGGACCCAGAGAAATTGTTGAACGTGAGCCGCCGACTTGAATCGACGCATTTGGCGTTCCTGCTCCCGGGTGTGCTGGTGGGAGACTTCAACTCGGTTGTTCTCGTATTGCCCGGTTCGATGGGTGACGGATGGGAAAACCTCTCGGTGCGCAGCCGGATAGCTTCGGAGCTTGTCGGTAACGAGTTGCAGAGGTGGCCTCTCCTGGTGCTTCAAGACCTTGCGAAAGAAGCGTTTGGCGGCTCTCTTGTCTCGGTGGCGCGTGACCAGGATATCGAGGACATCACCATCCTGATCAACCGCTCTCCAAAGATAATGGCGTTGGCCGCGGATCGTGATGAACAACTCGTCCACGTGCCAGATGTCACCGAAACGGCCTTGTCGCCGCCGCAGGGTGCGGGCATACGTGGGTCCAAACTTCCGGCACCAGGATCGAATCGCTTCGTAGGACACCATGATGCCACGCTCAGCGAGAAGGTCCTCGACATCGCGAAAGCTGAGAGTGAACCGATGGTACAGCCAAACGGCATGGCTGATGATCTCGGATGGAAAGCGGTGCCGTCGATACAGTGATCCCATCGGTCGATTGTCGCCGACCGCCGTTAACTTGACAATGCCGACGAGAGTCCCAGCAGTCCCATCATCGCGAGTGCAAATAGGCGTTTCATTGGTTTATCCCCCAGGTTCAATCATCTTCATGCGTGCGATCGCGTCTTGCGCGACGATCGTATCCCGACCTGCTTCCGGATGGAAGTGGCGCAGCCGTTCTTCAATCTTGCTGTGGAGTGAAACTTGTCCTAGAATGTATCAGGAGGTTCCCACCATGCAACCTGTAGATCGCCGAAGATTCCTTCAAGGCACGCTGGGCGCTAGCGCTGCCTTATCCGTTACCGGCTCTGCTGCTCCTTCCGACAAGATCATACTTGGCATCATGGGGGTAGGGGGGCGAGGACGTCTCCTCTTGCAAAGCCTGGTCAAGAGATCCGACGTCCGCATCAAGTACATCTGCGATGCGGACCGGGGCGCGTACGGGCCGGCTGCTGAGATCGTGATGGACAGGCGCGACGAGAAACCTGTCTTCGTTCAGGATTTCCGGAGAATGCTCGAAGATCCCGAGGTGGACGGTATTGTGATCGCCACATCCGACCGATGGCATGCCCTCGGCACCATCATGGCCTGTCAGGCGGGCAAGGACGTCTACGTGGAGAAGCCCTTGTCCCTGAGCATCTGGGACGGCAGGAAGATGGTGGAGGCGGCCCGGAAATACAAACGGGTGGTGCAGGTGGGCACGCAAAGCCGAAGCGCTCCCTATACCGACAAGGCCGCTGACTACATCCGCAGCGGTAAGCTGGGAGACGTCTACCTGGTACGCGTCTTCCTCATGCAGGAGTCCCCTCCCATCAAGGTACCAGCTCCGGAACCGGTACCGGAAGGTCTCGACTACGACCTCTGGTGCGGCCCCTCACCGGTGCTTCCATACCGCCGCGGCCGCTGGTTCTGGCGGCACTGGGATTTCTACATCGGCTACATCATGGCCGACATGACCCACCAGATCGACCTGGCCCGGCACCTGATCGGCAAGACCTATCCCGAGACCGTGTGCAATGCCGGAGGGGTCTACCAATTCGACGATGGCCGTGAGCAGCCGGACACCCAGTTTGCCACGCTGGAGTTCGGCAAGCTGACCATGCTGTTCGAGGGATGCCTCCAATCCCCTTACATGCACCGCATCGTTCATCTCAAGGACCCATCCCGCTTTCCAGACTGGCCTTTCAGCTCTACGCGCCTGGAGGTTTGCGGCACCAAGGGGTTCATGGCATTCGGGCGTCACGGCGGCGGCTATCAGGTCTTCGAAGGAGACAAGACCACGCGGACCAGCACAGCCGTGGTATCCGAGCCCTCCACCGTGAAGTTGGGCGCCATTACAGACGTCCACTTCGAGGATTTTCTGAACTGTATTCGCACTCGCCAAAAGCCGAATGCCGACGTGGAGGAGGCACATTACTCCAATCTTTTATGCCACCTGGCCAATATCTCCTACCGGGTGGGGAACCGGAAGCTGCGGTTCGACGGTAAGACGGAGAGTTTTGTAGAGGACGACGAAGCCAACCGATACCTGAGGGCCAACTACCGGAAACCCTGGGTGATCCCAGAGAATGTGTAAGTGCCCAGTATCGCGAGCAGCGTCTAAGTGCTTATTAACGACTTACGCGTACGGCTCCTAGCGGAATTGCGCCTGGAGTGACGCCCAGAGGCCATTTCCGGTCGGTTTTGTGGACCGTTGTGCGGACCAAGGCGGACCAGGGGGCGATACCCAACGCAGGCGCGTTGCGAGTGCCGCACAACCGGCTCGCGCCACCTATGTGCGCGTGCGTTTCCAAAAACCAGCGATCAGGGGATTCACCGCCGCCGCGGCTTCCATCTGTACCATGTGTCCCGCGTTGGCGATCACCTCGGTTGCAATGGTCTCGGGAAGCCCCTCGGCCTGACCGGCCGGTATGATGCGATCGGCCGCCCCCCAAATCACTTGCACCGGGGTCGCCAAATCGGCGAGCCTGTCACGCAAGGCGATGGCCTGTTGCCCTCCGGGGAATAGCTCACCGGCAATCGCTCTGAGGGCCGCGCCTGTGCCGTCGAGGCGCTTGTACTTCAAAACGTCGTCGATCAGTTGACGATTCACGAGCGCCGGATCGGCGAAGAGCTTTTGCAGGTGGGGCTTGAGGTCCCGCCGCCTCTCCGACGCTATGAAGCCCTCGATATAATCGCCGTCAATCTCGAGGCCCAGCCCCGCGGGTGCGATTAGCACGAGCGAAGCCACCCGCTCGGGATGAGTTAACGCGAAATCGAGGGCCACCGCTCCGCCCATCGAGTGACCAACCAAGTGTGCGCGTGGCTCGCCGATGGCATCCATGAAGCTCTTGAGCACCCCGCTGAATTCGCCCAAACTTCCACTGCCCACGTCCTTGGAGGAGCCGCCGTGGCCGGGAAGATCGAGGGCGTAAACCGCGCGCCCCGAGGCTAGGACGCCGTGATTGAAAAGCCAATTGTTGAGGTCGCCTCCGAAGCCGTGCAGCAGAATCGCCGGCGGAGACGGTACGTCTTCCTCGCTCTCTCCGCCCAGTTTGAGATAACGAAGCTTCTGGCCGGCCGCATCGACGAACTGGGGTCCGGCATCAGCAGCGGCATCAACCCTGCCATCGGCGTTCTCGGGCACGAATTTGGCCTGCAACTCGGCGACGCAAGCGTCCACTTCGGCTGGCGGGACCGACCGATGGGCGATCACCCCGACCAGTCCGCCGACCGGAACCATCTCGCCAACGCGCGCGACATGCCTCAGAATGCCCGCCTCGGCGATCTCAAGCCCGCCGGCAATCTTGTCGGTTTCGATTTCGACGACTTCGGTCCCCGAGCCGACCTCTTCGCCCTCTTCCACCAGCCAGGCGACGATCTTGCCCTCTTCCATCGCCAGACCCCATTTGGGCATGAGCAATGGGTGGATTCCAGAGACGCTCATCGCTAGTGCGCCATCACCTCGCGCACTGCCGAAGCCACCTTCGCGGCGTCGGGGACATACAGGTCTTCCAGCGCCGGGCTGAACGGCACGGGCGTATGCGGCGGCGCAACCATCTTGATCGGCGCGCTCAGCGCACCGAAAGCCTGTTGGGCAACCAGCGCCGAAATGTCGGTCGCCATATTGCAGCGCGGCGAGGCTTCATCGACCACCACCAGGCGGCCGGTCTTCTCCACACTTTCCAGAATCGTATCCTCGTCGAGCGGCGAGGTCGTTCTGGGATCGATCAGCTCGCAACCGACGCCGTCTTTCGCCAACTGATCGGCGGCCTCGGCGGCCCTATGCACCATTCGCCCCAAGGCAACTACCGTCACGTCGTCCCCCTCCCGCACGATATTCGCCTCGCCAAACGGGATGGCATAGGACTCCTCGGGCACTTCGCCTTCGGTCTTGTAGAGCAGCTTGTGCTCGAAAAACATGACCGGGTCGTCGTCGCGAATCGCCTGAATCAGCAGTCCCTTGACGTCATACGGCGTCGAAGGCACGACGCACTTGAGTCCGGGAATATGCGTGAAAAGAGGATACAGGCATTGCGAATGCTGCGCCGCGGCGCGAAAACCCGCGCCGATCATGCTTCGGATCACTACTGGCGTAACGGCGCGCCCGCCGAACATGTACCGGAATTTCGCGGCCTGATTGAAAATCTGGTCGAAACAAACACCCATGAAGTCCACAAACATCAGCTCGGCCACCGGACGCAGCCCGGCCGTCGCCGCCCCAATCGCGGCCCCGATAAACGCCGACTCGCTGATCGGCGTATCCATCACCCGGTCGCCGAATTCCGACCACAGTCCCTTGGTAACGCCTAGCGGACCGCCCCAGGCGTCCATCTCGCCGTCGGCGCCGCTGCCGCCCGCAACGTCCTCCCCCATGAGAATGACCGAGGGATCGCGGCGCATCTCCTGCGCCAAGGCCTCGGCGACCGCCTGCTGAAAGCTGATTGTCCTCGCCATCGGAAACCTTCCTTGTCTTCAACGCACGATCTTTCCCGAGACCGCGCGGCCTCAATAGGCTACATACACGTCAGTCAGCAGATCTTCCGCGGCCGGCTCCGCCGCGCTCTTGGCGCGCTCGGCCGCGTCATCAATCAATGCCTTGACCGCCTCGTCAATCTGGGCAAGTTCCGCGGGCTCGACCAGCGACGAAGACGTCAGCGCGCGGGCGAACTTCTCGATGCAGTCACGCTCGCCGCGGATCTTTTCTACTTCACCGTCGCCGCGGTACGTTTGCATGTCCCCCTCGAAGTGCCCGAAGTAACGATTCACCTTGCATTCGATGAGAGTCGGCCCCTCGCCGGCCCGAGCCCGGTCGATGGCCTCTCCCGCGGCCTCATGCACAGCGCAGAAATCGTGTCCGTCGACCGTCACGCCCGGCATGTCAAATCCTTTCGCACGCGCCGAGATGTCCGCCCCGGCGACCGCGTACTTGCTCGATGTCGCTTCGGCATAGCCGTTGTTTTCGACCACGAAGACACAGGGCAGCTTCCAGACCGAGGCCAGGTTCAGACTCTCGAGCGTCGTGCCCTGGTTCGATCCGCCGTCGCCGACAAAGGCCACGCCCACCCCTTTCGTGCTAAGCGTTTTCGCCGCCAGCGCCGCGCCGCAAATCAGCGGCGGCCCGCCGCCGACGATGCCGTTGGCGCCCATCATGCCGCGAGAGAGATCGGCAATGTGCATCGATCCCCCCTTGCCGCCGCAAAGGCCGTCTTTCTTGCCGAAAATCTCGGCCATCATTCCGTAGACATCGCATCCCTTGGCGATGCAGTGCCCATGTCCGCGGTGCGTGCTGACAATCTTGTCCTGCTCGTTCAAATGCGAGCAGACGCCGACCGCAACCGCCTCCTCGCCCGCGTAGAGATGAACGAAACCTGGAATTTCACCGGCAGCGAATTCGATGTGAAGCCGTTCTTCAAACTCGCGAATCGTCTTCATGTCGCGATAGGCCTTGAGCAGCTGATCCTTGTTGAGTTGCATGACGAATCCTTCCCCTGTTTGCCGTGTGGCCACCTGGGGGCTCAAACCAGAATTTCCGATTTGGAACTCCGACTCCAACATGTTACTCCCTCTCTTCTCCTGCATGCAACGACTTTGCCTCGTCAGGCAGGCCACGACGGCATCGAAGGGTTCCCATGGCCTGTTCTTGTCGTCCGCTGAGCCCGTCTCGCTGCTGCTCAGCCAATTGGTCGCACACTCCTGCGACCCTCCTTCCTCAACGCCCAGATTTCCTGCCCGAACGCGACGGCCCTAACCACCCGGCACAGGCAGCGCCCAGATCCGACGCAGCATGTCGCCGAATAGCCTGCGGTTCAGATACCCCTCGGCCAGCAACAGCCAGTAATACCGCGCGTGCTTGACCAGCCGACCGCCGGTCTTCATCAACCTGTGCTGCAAGCTCGTCAGTGACCAGCTTTTGATGCGCCGCGGCAGCCCCAGCCGCCGCCATAGGTTGCCCAGATTGTAGGCCAGCACGCTCAGTTGCAGTCGCACTTCGTTGGCCCGGAAGCGATGACACGACAGCCGCGTCCAGTGCGTGGCCTGTTTGCCTTCTTTGATCCACTGCTCGGCCGTGCCGCGCTTGTTGTAGAAGCGCACCACCGAGCGGCTTGGCAAGCTCATGCTCGTCACGATGAATCCGACCCGCGGGAACAGTTCGCCCTGGTGATGCTCGACCTGGGCCACGATCCGCCTCGCCTGTGACCAACTCTGCGCCTGATAGCGAAAACTCTTGTAGCGCACCAGGGGCTTCAAGCTCGGCCTTCCCGGCGGGCGAAACAAGATCTCTTCGATCGCCAGCTCCAGGCTCTTGTTGGCCGGAATGCGGATCACGTAGTCCACTCCGCGCTCTTCCAGCGCCTCATAGATCTCCGGCTTGGCGAAGGCGGCATCGGCGCGGAAGGTCACCCGTTTGCCCGCAGCCTGTTGGCGCTCGATCTCGGGTAACAGCAACTCCTCCCAATCCTCGGCGCTGGGTACGTTGCCTGGACGCAGCTTCGCCGCCAGACAATCACCATGCTGGTTGAACAACAACAACGGGTGGTAGCAGACCGACTCGAAGTGCCCGTTGTAGGCACTGCCCTCTTGCTGGCCGTGGACTGGGCTTTCGGTCGAATCCATGTCAAGCACCACGCGGTCGGAACCGTCGGGAGCTTCGGCTTGCGCGACCAGTTCGCGGTTCACCGCCATCAACCCAATGAGGTTCTCGTCGCTGGCCAGCAGCTCAGCCTCGAAGCTCTGTAGACGCGAGGTCAGCGCTCCGCCGCGATCCCAGTTCTTCTTCGAGCCGATCAAGCGAAAGGTCGGATCGGCGGATATTCGCACGGCATCGTTGAGATCCTCGTAGCCTGCGAGGCGGCTGTAGACCGACTGCCGCAGCAGATCGGCCAGCGGGAACTTCTTGTTCAAGCCTCGACGCGAATCCGTCAGATGTTCGTCGATCAGTTGGGAGAGACCGAGCCGCTCGTCCAACTCCCGAACCAGGATCAGCCCGCCGTCGGAAGTGACACGTGATCCTCGGAAATCGACTTTCAATAAACCGTTGAAGCTTAGCTGGAACGGCTTGTTTTCTTTTTCACCCATGGGGTGTTGATCTCCTCAGCGTCTTGAGTGCTTTCCAACCTGCATATATAAAGGCGTCCGAGGCCGTCGAAAGGTTAGCGAAAGAGACGTGAAAATGGAAATCCGGGCTAAGCGCACTGGCCAATCAATACGGTCGAGCCTGTGGTGAGCGCGACGGGTCCGCAACCGTGACAACTGAAGCCTGTTCTACACTTTTTCGTAAGCAAAGGGGATGATATGTGTCCAGTAAACCGTAGGAAATTCATGCAAGGCTCTCTCGGGGGGGGCGGCCTCCCTGAGTATGTTGTCTACCAGACCATCTCGAGCGGCGAACGACAAGATCGTGATGGGTGTGATGGGGCTGGGAGGCCGGGGCACTCACCTGGCGGAAGCCTTTGCTCGACGGCAGGACGTGGAGATTGCATATCTCTGCGACGCCAATACCCGGCGCTTCGCCCGAGCGCGGGAAGCGGTGGAAGAGGCACAGGACTCCCGGCCCAAGCTGGTACAGGATTTCCGTAGGATTCTCGAGGACGACAGTGTGGATGCCCTGATCAATGCCACGCCGGACCACTGGCATGCCCTGGGCACCATCCTCGCCTGCCAGGCGGGCAAGGATGTGTATGTGGAGAAGCACCATCTTCCTGCCTTCCCAGATTGAGTGGGTACGGCCGGCAAGGTGGACGGGAGCACCAGGACGACTTTGTGAGGGCCCGGGATCAAGCAATTCTGATCGGGATCTGGGCGGAAGTTAAAGTCGATTCCAGCAAGGCGCAGAACCAATTGATCTTGAGCATGTTATGACGATATTCAAAAAGCTCAACCGGGCAGTAGTGAAATGCAATACTTAGCCTATTTTCTCATCTTCTTCACCTTCGCCCTGCCTAGCACCCATGCCTCATGGCTGAAAATCAACGATCTCAAGATCCGCCCGGAGTCCACCGATCTGGGCGGGACCAAGCTGGTCATCGAGTATCATTTGGCCGAGGAATCGGTGTCTGTGGCCAGCCCGGCTTATGTTTTTCTCCGCTACCGGACCCAGGATGCGAAGCACTGGGAGCGGGTGCCCTTCGAGGCACTGCGGGGTAGCGGTTTTGGGCTGGTCGAAAAGCCTGGGCCCAAACAGATAGTCTGGTGGGGGACCGAACAGACGGCCTTTGCCGACGCAGCCGATGTCGAGATCCGTGTCCGTGGCCTGCTCATGGCCCGCGTGCCTGCCGGCGAGTTTGTCATGAAGAGCTTGCCGGCAGGTGGACGGGATGAAACCAGGTCGGAGCGGCCCAGCACCGATCTTCCCCTGTTTTACATCTCCAAGTATGAAACCACCGTGGCCATGTATGCTGATTTCTTGAACGAGATCGGCAAGCACGGTGCCGGTTGGAATCCGCGCATGGCGCGGGTAGAGCGATGCGGAATTACCCGGGAAGAGGATGGTTCCTACCGGGTGGCGCCGGGCCGCGAGGCCTACCCGGTCACCTATGTATCCTGGTATGACGCGATGAAGTTCCTGCAGTGGTGCGGATTGCGTCTGCCCTCGGAGGCGGAATGGGAAAAGGCGTACCGCGGTGGGCTCCGTCTGCAGGGTGAGGGGGGCGCATTGGTGAAGAACCCGCTTCCGGAACGCAGGTATCCATGGGGGGGCGAATCTCCGGATGTGGGGGGCGTCTACCGATGCAACGTGGACGGGGACCAGGACGGTTTCGAATATCTGGCACCCGTGGGTAGCTTTGACGGGTTCAACAGCCCCTATGGCGTGTGCGACATGGCGGGGAATGTGGCAGAGTGGACCGCAGACTGGTACAGCACGCCCTATCACGTGGGTTTGGACGGCTTTCGCATGAGCCGCGGCGGATCCTGGATGGCGGTGCCGGAGGCGGTGGACGGTGTGTCGGGTGCCACTTATCTGCCGCTGAACGAAAGCAGCATCATGGGGTTCCGGGCAGCCAAGTAAACCGAAGGCGACGGGACACGGGGATCTTGCTCGGGAGGCCTGCCCCAGTTTGCTGTCGCTTCCCGACGAGCCCCACTTCAGCTCTCAACCGGTAGGTGGTGGTCAGCAATGCCGCCACGATACACAAGGCGATAGCCGATCCCACAGCAATCGGGAATCCTCGCTGCACGGTGGTGCCCTCTGCGTAGGCACCGATCGACATGGGAATCAAGGTCCAGCCGAGGCCGCCAATCGCGAACAACATGCCTACCGCTCGTCCTTGTACGGCCCCTGGGAAATGGCCTAGGAGGATTGCCATGATTGAAGGAAAGATCGGACCGAAAACCAGTCCGGCGGCGATGACGAGGGTTATTGCCGTCCGCTGGCTGCGGCTCCGCACCACGCCCGTGGTAATACCAACACCGGCCAGGGCGAGCACCAGAATCAGCAGCGCTTCACTTTGGAATTCCAGTCCCAGGACCAACACGATACGAGCCGTGAGCGGACCCAGCACAAACGCAGTAAACAACTGAGAACGGCGGAGCGAAACTAGACCATAGAGCGGCGATTCGAAGCTGCTTCTTGTTACTGGAACCGGCGCGCAACCGCTACCCTGAGTATTACTCGGATAAGTATCTGCCATTCTTTCCCAGAGACAGCATCCACCCCTGGCAATACAACAACAAGGCCTACCACAACAATATCTTGAGTATTCGTCGAGTCGCCGCCGAGGTGAGCGCGGTCGATGACGGAGTGGGCGAAGTCATGGACACGCTCCAAAAGCACGGACTGGACCAGAACACCATCGTGGTGAGAACGGCGGAGCGAAACTAGACCATAGAGCGGCGATTCGAAGCCGCTTTTGGGCGGAGTAAAAGTAGACCGCCCGAGTGGTCCAGCGAACATTCCTGTGGTGTTTGTGGGACACGAGAGGGATGTATCGCGTGGAGCTATACGCTCAAGTACGGCGCAGTGTCTTTGTCGAAGGTCTGAGTGAACGCGAGGCCGCCAAACGGTTTGACTTGGCGCGAGGGACGGTGCGCAAGATGTTGCGCTACGCCACTCCACCAGGCTATCGGCGGCGCCAACCAGCGAGGAGACCGAAGCTGGATCCCTTCGCCGGAATCGTCGATCAGCTCCTCATCGACGATCAGGAACGCCTGAAGAAGCAACGCCACACTGCGAAACGCATCTTCGACCGCTTGCGCGACGAGTACGATTTCACCGGCGGCTATACGATCGTCAAGGATTACGTTCGCGACAAGAAGCTGGGCGGGCAAGAGATGTTCGTGCCGCTGGTGCATCCGCCGGGCGATGCCCAGGCCGACTTCGGCGAAGCACTGGTGGTCATTGACGGCGTACAGCGCAAGGCGCACTACTTGGTTGTCGATCTGCCGCACAGCGATGACGCTTTCGTAAAAGCTTTCCCCGCCGAGACGACGGAAGCCTTTTGCGAAGGGCACAACGCAGCGTTCCGGTACTTCGGCGGCGTGCCACGCAGCATCCTCTACGACAACACGACCTTGGCGGTGGCGAGGATCCTGGGCGACGGCAGGCGCAAGCGGACCAGGGTGTTCAGCGAGTTGCAGTCGCACTATTTATTCGCCGATCGTTTCGGGCGGCCGGGCAAGGGCAACGACAAAGGAAAGGTGGAAGGGCTGGTCGGTTATGCACGGCGGAATTTCATGGTGCCGATCCCGAGGTTTCCAAGCTGGGAAGCGTTCAACCAGAAGCTCGAAGCCCAGTGCCTCAACAATCGTGAGCGGCGCTTGCGGCGGCATACCGAAACGATTGATGAACGTTGCGAGCGTGACCGCCAAGCATTGCTGCCCTTGCCGCCCACGCCCTATGACGCCTGCGACAAACGCACCACGCGGGTTACATCGCTGTCATTGGTGCGCTATCGCACCAACGACTACTCGGTACCCACACGCTACGGACATCGCCAGGTGTTGCTGAAAGGCTACGTCGATGAAATCGTGATCTGTTGTGGCAGTGAAGAGATCGCGCGCCACCGGCGCAGTTACGAACGCGAAGAGTTGATCTTCGATCCGCTGCATTACCTGGCGCTGCTGGAACGCAAGACCAACGCGCTCGATCAAGCGGCCCCACTGGCGGGCTGGGAACTGCCCGAACAGTTCGCGTGCTTGAGACGTTTACTCGAAGCGCGGTTGGGCAAGCCGGGCAAGCGCGAGTACGTGCAGGTATTGCGATTGCTGGAGGACTTCCGATTCGAGCACGTTGCCGCGGCGGTGCGCCAAGCCTGCGAGTTGGGAGCGATCGGCTTGGATGCTGTCAGGCACTTGGTGCTGTGCCGCATCGAGCAACGGCCGCCGCGCTTGGACCTGACGAAGTATCCGCATCTGCCGGCAGCCCAAGTGGAGCAAACCTCCGCCGCGGACTATCTGGCGCTGCTGGCGCAAGGAGGGGGATGATGGCGAGATCGAAACTTCTGCTCGAAGCGCATTTGAAAGCGTTGCGGCTGCCCACCTTCCTGCGAGAGTACGACAAGCTGGCGCGGCAATGCGCCGCCGAGAGCCTGGACTCGAGGAGCTTCCTGCAACAACTCTGCGAACTGGAACTGCTCGACCGTGAACAGCGGGCCGCCGAGCGTCGCATCAAGGCCGCGAAGTTTCCCGTGACCAAGAGTCTGGACACTTTCGACTTCCTGTCCCTGCCGGCGTTGAACAAGAAGCTGGTGTTGGAACTGGCGCGCTGCGAGTTCATCGACCGCCGCGAAAACGTGCTGGCACTGGGTAATTCCGGCACGGGCAAGACGCACATCGGCTTGGCGTTGGGACTGGCGGCTTGTCAGCGCGGCTATCGAACACGCTTCACAACAGCGGCGGCACTGGTCAATGAGCTGCTCGAAGCCCGAGATGAACGGCGCTTGCTGCGGTGTCAAAAGCAGTTGGCCAAGCAGGATCTGCTGATCGTCGATGAACTGGGCTACGTGCCGTTGTCGAAGACCGGAGCGGAGTTATTGTTCGAAGTGTTTTCCCAGCGCTATGAACAGGGTTCGACGCTGGTCACCTCAAACCTGCCGTTCAACGAATGGACAGAGGTCTTTGGCTCCGAGCGGCTGACGGGCGCCTTGCTGGATCGGCTCACGCACCACGTTCATATTCTGGAGATGAACGGCGAAAGCTTCCGCCTCACCCAGAGCAAGAAGAAGCGGGCTCACTCTTCGGACTGACCCACCGGCCGCTCGCACGGTTTTCGTGAGACGGCTTCCACTACGCCTGGGCCGCCCTAAAGGGCGACCTCAGGCTCCGTTCCAGCCGTCCCACGAAAACCGCTAGCCCTTCACCAACTGGTCTACTTTTGCTCCGCCGAAGTGGTCCAATTTTACTCCGCCCTTGACACCGTGGTCTTTGTCGGCGACCAGGGTTGGAGGGGCGGCCAGAATGGGTTCTTCGGGATGGGTGATCACACCCGGCCGATCGGGGCGCACGATCTCATGATGCAAGTGCCCTTGATCTTCCGCTATCCTGAGGGAATCAAGCCGGGCAAGACCAACGCCATGGTGAGCAACTACGACTTCTTGCCCAGCCTGCTCGAGTACCTGGGACTCGAACACCGGATTCCCCGAAAGCCGAAGCTCCCGGGACGCAGCTTCGCAGCGCTATTGCGCGGAAAGCAGATCGAGTGGGAGACCCGGATGTTCTACGAGATGGAGGGCTGCCGTTCGGTAAGAACCGAGGACTGGAAGTACGTAGCACGCCGTGAGCCAGAAGGGCCAACCGAGTTGTATGACATGGCGAACGATCCGAACGAGCGATTCAATCTCTACGGCCAGGCGCAATACGTGAGTATCCAGAGAGAAATGGCGGAGGAACTCAGCCGTTTCTTCGACGAATACGCCGACCCGCAGTATGATATCTGGAAGGGGGGACGATCCAAAGCCCGTCGGCTGCTAGCTCCCCCCGGCCATCCCGACTACCGGCCGCTGCGCCCGCAATAGCTCGAAGTGAAGGAGGTTTCCCGTGTACCGAAACCTGATGCCTGCCTGCCTGACCATGCTGCTTATGGTCGTTTTTCCGATTCCCCCCAGATCTCTCGTGATTGCGCAGGACACCAAACGGGTTTTCCGCGCCGGTGCCGCCACCAGCAACATCACACCGCCGTTGGGCGAGTTGATTGTGGGCGGCTGGAAGCCGTTTCCGGCCACACAGATACATGACGAGCTCCACGCGCGCTGTCTGGTTCTGGACGACGGCAAGGTGAAAGTGGGAATTGTCCTCTGCGACAACGTCGGAATTCCCAGAGAGGTTTTCGAATTAGCCAAGAACCAGGTCTGGGAAGCCACCGGCTTGCCCAAATCGCACTTGCTGATGGCAGCCACTCACACTCACTCGGCCACCACCGCTCGTGGTTCGAGCAAGATGATCGAGCAGAGTGAACTGACGGATTACCAGAAGTTCCTCGCAAACCGCATTTCAGACGGGGTGCGCCGGGCGCTGACTCAGCTGGAGCCGGCTCGAATCGGCTGGGGAAGCGTGGACGAGCCGTCCGAAGTCTTCAACCGCCGCTGGCACGTGACGGATCCCGCGCTGCTGTCGAATCCGTTTGGCGGTGTCGATCAGGTACGAATGAATCCACCACGGGCGAATCCGTCCTTGCTGCGTCCGGCGGGACCGATTGATCCACAGATCGCTTTGGTCTCGGTGCAGAGTGTCGACGGGCGTCCCATCGCGCTGCTGGCAAACTACTCGCTGCACTACGTTGGTGGGGTCGGTGTCGGCGAGGTGTCCGCGGACTACTTTGGGTATTTTGCAGAGTTCATTGAAGAGAAGCTTGGGGCAAAGGATCAGACCCCGCCATTCGTCGGAATACTGTCGAACGGGACCAGTGGCGACATCAACAATATTGATTTTCGCCAGAAGGATCCAGGCAGGGCACCCTATGAGAAGATGCAGGAGGTCGCTCAAAAGGTTGCCAGTCGTGTTCATGAGGCGCATCGGCAGCTAGTCTTTCACGATTGGGTGCCGCTCTCCGCGGCCGCATCGGAGCTGCCGCTCCGGGTGAGAAAGCCAACGCGAGGGATGCTGGAGCATTTTGCGAGAGTCACTGCGGATACAGGCGAAGCAGCGAAGGGCCACGTTCGGACAAGCGTCTATGCGAAGAGGATTGCGCTGCTGAAAGACGCGCCCGAGGAGATTCTTGTGCCCTTGCAGACGGTCGGTATAGGGTCCCTCGGCATCGCGGCAATCCCTTTCGAGACCTTCGTGGAGATCGGTCTGGAACTGAAAGATCGCAGTCCCTTTCAGCAGACCTTCACGATTGAACTGGCCAACGGCTCCTACGGTTACCTGCCGACGCCCCAACAGCACAAACTGGGTGGCTACGAGACCTGGCTGGGCACGAACTTCGTCGAGTACGAGGCATCAACGACGATCGTCAATGCTCTATTGGACTTGTTTAAGGGGCTGCCCAAGAACAGGACAAAAGACATGAAAAAGGCATTCCATCACATTGGGCTCCCTACCCGAGATCGGCAGCCAGACGAGACCTATGTTGAAGATACCAAGGTCTGGGTCACGGATCCGACAGATCATCCCTACCGCGTTGAGTTTCTGCGCTACGAGGAAGACTCGCCCGTCACCGGCCCCATCCGCGACATGCCTCACGTCGCCTATCGGGTCGACGACATTACTGCGGCGCTCAGAGGCAAGGAGATGCTCCTGGAAGCATTTACCCCAATGCCCGGCCTGACGGTGGCTTTCTTCGAAGAGGACGGAGCCGTCATTGAGTATATGCAGTTTGAAGGGGGTGCCACCGAGTTCAACGATCTGAAATAGGGCCGCTCCGAGAGTGCTCACCGGTGGAGGGTTGAACTTCAAGTGAGGTCAATCCCAACGGGATTGCGGCTTCCAGCCCAGGGTTTCCGAACCCTGGGTCCGGGGAACATGGTCTATGAGTCAACCCTGAAAGCGGTTGCGTCACCACTGAGTCCATGAAGAGATAGCTTTATTGGAGGTCCTCTGTCAGAGCAGGCTTTCCAAGGTCACTTCGCCTTGCTGGGCAAGGGAACGTTTGCCTGCCTCGAGTGCTGCGATGACTTCGACTTCTTCCTCGATCGGCACCGATTCCTTTCCCGTCTTGACGTAGTCCAGCACCGCCTTCAGCAGATACCAGTAGAGATCCTGAAGATCGGGTTTTACCGTCTGCCAACCCTTCTTGCCGAAGAGACTGATCTGATATCCGGATCGCATCCACTGCCGCTCTCCCACCATCAATACGACGTCACGATGATCCGCGAATCGAATGCGAACAATGTTGAGACCGGGCTGGCCGACATTGACAGCTGAGACGGCTCCGCCTCCTAGAACGGCATAGACCATCGAAAGGGCGTGGATGCCGTAATAGACCAGTTCATTGGTGCAAATGGCTTGAGCCAGGTATACGGGGCCCAACTCTGGCAGTTCACTGCGCAGTTTGACAATATCGGGAACAAACCTGAGCGAACTAGCGGACATGAACGGAGTTCCAGTTTCACGAGCGACACCTGCCACCGCCCTTGCCTTGCTGGCGGTCATCGCCAATGGCTTGTCACAAAAGGTGGGAATACCTTTTTTCAATGGATGAATCGCATACTTCGACTGCTCACCCGATCCATCATCGATGATGATCGCCAGATCGACACCATGGGCGCATTCTTCGGGTGTCTCGCAGACTGTAGGAATGTGGCAGGCGCTGGCGAGACGTTCGGCCCACACTCTCTCCTTGTCCCACACCTTGACGACCTTGGCTCCCTCGATCCGCTTCTTCGCTCGAACGAAAGTCCATTCGTATTTGGTAACTTCCGCTTCGTCGAATCCGTTGAAGGTGGAAGCGAAGGCCGTTCCGTGATTGGAACCGGGACGAAGGGGTTGATCCAGGTAACGGTAGGTGGCTGCTGAGATGAGACCGATACGCATGTTCGAATCCTCAATTGCGGCGTCGCGGCAGGATCCGGAGCTGTAGACCGGCCGGTTTCTCCCTGCGGTGAAGTCGCTTTGGCTCCAGTGTCTCCGAGCCCGGCGCCTGCTTGACGCGTTGGGACTCAGCGAAGTATTCTGCCATAAGAAGAGAAGGCGCGACGGATCTGGAACTTGATCGGCGACGAAATCATGGAAGAGCCGCGGCTTGACAGAGCCGTGACCGTCAGGGAGTGGGATCCGGCCGGCTAATGCTGACCGATTATTCCTGGTTTCGATCAGGTGTGCGTGAGTTGTGTCTCTGGCTTCTCCCGATAGGTTGAAGCACCGGATCCCACTCCCTGACGGTCATGGCTCTGTCACGATTGCTAACGGTATTCATAGTAATGGTAACAAAAGTTTCTTCCTGAATGATCCTGGGGGCGTGGCCGTGACCTGGAACCTCCGGACTGCGACGAATAGGGCTCAACGTCAGGCGAATCAACAAAAAGAGAACCACCATGGACAAGACAAGACACGGAGTCATCGGCCTGGGCTGGTTTGGAGAGAAGCATCTGGAAGCGCTCGTCGGCAGCCCAGGAGCACAGATCTACGCCTTGTGCACCCGCAACAGCGAGCGTCTCGCCGAGGTCGCCGAACGTTTCCAGCCGGAAAAGACCTTTACCGATTATCGGGAGATGTTGGAGGATCCCGAGCTCAACAGCGTCAGCATCACGACCATGTGGGATCAGCATCGCGACCCCGCCGTAGCTGCGCTCGAGGCAGGCAAACACGTCTTCCTGGAGAAGCCCATGGCCTCGACCGTTGCGGATTGCCAGGAAATCGTCGATGTGGCGGCCGCTTCGTCCGCAAAGTTCATGGTGGGTCACATCTGCCGCTTCAATCCTCGCTACGCTGCCGCAAAACAGGCCCTGGACCAGGGGAAGCTGGGCCGGATCGTCGCTCTCTACGCCCGTCGCAACCTCCCAGCCTGGATCGGTTCTCAGGTACTGGACAAGATCGGTCCGATCATTGGGGACGGTGTTCACGACACCGATCTCATGCTCTGGTTCAGCGGCGCCAAGATCGTCAGCGCCTACGCTCAAACGGTCGCAGTCCACGGCCATAAGTATCCTGACGTCGGCCATGCGATGTACCGGTTCGACAGCGGAGCCACCGGCGTCGTTGAGGTTGTATGGTGTTTGCCCGAGAAAACCCCTTTCCAGATTGACGAGCGCATGGAGATCATCGGTACGGAGGGTTCGATTCAAGTCCATGACACTCATCCGAACCTGACGATCGTCGACAGCGAGGGCGTCCGTTGTCCGGATACGACCTACTGGCCGGACATCCACGGCGCTTGTTCGGGAGCGCTTCGGGAAGAGTTGAACTACTTCGTCCGCAGCATCATCGATGACACCCCGATCGAGGTGATTACGCCGCAAGAGTCTCTCGAGGCAGTACGGGCCTGCCTGGCCGCCGAAGAATCCGCCAGAACCGGGGAGGTTGTGAAGTTGGCTTAGCTCGCTGTCGCCATGAAGTTATCGCTCGGTTGGCCTTCCTCGAGCAATCAGAGGCACCCAGAGCCTGATACCAGGTAACGGATGGTTCCCAGTCATCGGACCTCAAACCACAGTAACGCATACCGTGGGCCCGCGCGGTTGCGCTCGCTGTGGATACCGTTTATTTCATCGGGACGAGAAAGGCCGAATTCCGGCAGGGCAGGAGGGTGATTGAACGAGGACCGAACGCCCCAAACCGTGAGGACGTGCGGTGTTGAGGTCTGGATTCGGCTCCGCCACGCCGAAGTTTGGCGCTTAGGCGTACGGTGAGCGAATCTCTTCTTCGGCTGCCAGCGGCTCCCGGATGACGGCGTGTCGCGGTTTCTCAGGCCGCCTTCCGCAGGTAGCGATGATGCAGCCCGCCGACAACCGGCATCTCGATCACGCGGCCAATCTCCGGCGGTTGGACTTGTCTCGTCGCCGGCGTATCCCTGCCCAGCGAGAGATGCGTTCGAGAATGGTGATAGTAGTCGACGTACGATCGCAGGAGACGCTTCAGCGATCGCTCGTTGAAGACAATCACATGGTCCAAGCACTCTCGGCGGATGGAACCGATCAGGCGCTCCGCGAAAGGATTCTGCCACGGGCTCTGCGGCGCGGTCTTGACCTCTTCGACGCCCATCGCTTTCACACAGTCCCGGAAGGCCTTGCCATAGATTCCGTCCCGATCGCGCAGCAGGAATCGAGGGGCCGTCTCCCACGGAAAGGCCTCCCGAATCTGCTGCGCGGTCCATTCCGCGGTGGGGTCAGACGTGACGTTGAAATGTAGAATCCGGCGTCGATCGTGAGCCAACACGACGAAGACGAACAGCACAGGAAATGTCAGTGTCGGCACGACGAAAAAGTCCACGGCGACGAGTTGCCGAAGATGATTATGGAGGAACGTGCGCCAGGTCTGCGACGGCGGTCGGCGACATCGAACCATGTATTGCGCCACGGACGTTTCGCCGATATCGATGCCCAACTTCAGTAATTCCCCATGGATGCGCGGAGCGCCCCAGCCTGGATTGGAGAGGCTCATCTTGCGGATCAGCGCCCTCACGTCATGCGAGGCCTTCGGCCTCCCCGGTCCGCGCTGGCGGCTTCCATGGCCAGTAGAGCTGGAAGCCGCGGCGATGCCAGGCTAGCACAGTCTCCGGTTTGACGATCACCAAGGCGCGTCGCCATACTGACCACAGCCGCGAGAGCCACGTCCATAAGATTCGATCGATCGAGCGCAGTCGGGACCGTGCTCCGGTACGGCGCTGCAGTATCCGCAACTGAGTGCAGTGCGGCGATCTCGGCTCGCATCTCAACGCGGCTCCGAAAGCTCTCTGAGAGTCCGATCAGCAAGGGAATCACAACGCTACGCATGGACCTTCGAGGCTACCAGCTCAGATCCATAACCTCAATGTTTTCAATGCAGACGAAATATTCGGTAGGGGCTGGCGAAAGGCAGCGGGCCTATCTCAGCCAGAGCCGGTTGAACAGGATCAGAAACAGCGCCAGGAAATACCAGCCGATGATCTGTTGCAGCCGCTGTGCGGCGAGTACCCACGGCTTGCCCGCGTCGAAGCGCAGCGCACCGGTGGTGACAACCGGGTCCGCCAGCGAATTCAGGTTGATGCCCGGCGTTTGCACGTCCACGCTGTGCAGCAATGACCAGCCGATACCGGACACAGATTGTACCGACAGTACCGGCTGGTTCCAGAATCCGAGACCGCTGACCGGATCGCTGAGGTGCGTCGCATAAAGGCCCGCAAAAATCGCGCAAGCAACCGCAAAGCAAGCAATCAGACGATAGGGCCGCATGCCGTAACCGAAAGTGAGTTCCAGGAACAGGAACTCCAGCGCCCGACGACCGGCGCGCAAGCGCTTGCGCCGCTCGCTTCGATACCAAAACTGCGTGTCATCAGAGACGACGTACCAACCGAGTTCGCAGTAGTTTTTCACCAGCGCGATCAGGAACACCTCGTTAAATCGCACGTGTCCTTTCAGACCACGGCGCGCAATCTCCGCCTGCGTAGGCTCCTCGTCCCCGTTGTAAGTTGGATCGTAGGCCCACTCGGCTTTCATCTTCATAAAACCCGACACGTTCGAACAATCGACTTCCGCGCCGTCGGCGAATTGGCAGCCGCTCAGTGTGAATTCGTCACGAATCGACGAACCCTGAAACATCGCCGCACCGTCGAACACCGTTGAACGGAATACCGTGATCTGCCTGAAGTCCACGACGGGGAAGCCGGCCGTACCGGCAAAATAGGCGAGTACAAAATTGGCTTCATCGAAAAACGTCGCGGCAGCAAATCCGGTATCTTCACGGAAATAACACAAACCAAAGTCTGCCTTGCCGCGAAATTGCGCCCGGGTGAATCCGGCTTCGCAGTAGCAGCGTACTTTCACGAAGTTTATGCCACGGGCGAAAACCACGTCGTCGAACTGCATCTTTGGCCTGGATGAAGGCGCTCGCAGTTCTTCCGTTTCGGCACCGCATGTTACGTACATGAAGTCAGCCTCATCGCGAAAACGCGCGCCGCGGAAGTTACCGCCCCGAACGAACTCGGCTGACCGGAAGTTGGCCCGGCGGAACCGGGCATACTGAAAATCAGCGGTGTTTTCGAAACGTACGTCGGCAAACGAACTGCTCGCCGGCCAGATGCTGAACGAAAAAGAAGCGGGACCGCGAATGGTCGCCTTGTCGAATGAGACGTCGCCGTGGAACGTTGCCTTGTGAAAGCTCAATCCGGAAATTGCCGCCTCCTGAAACGTAACGGCCCCACCGAACGAGCAGTCCGAGAAGACAACTTTGCGCAGAAACTCCGCCTGGCTGAAGTCGACATCGGCCGCCCAGGAGGCGCTCACGTACGTTGAACCCAGGAAACGTGTGTTCGAGAACGCCGTCTGTTCAGCGAACGTGACGTGAGCGCGGCTGACCAACCCGTCGAACACGGTACCGTCAAACGATGCAGGTCCGGTGCACGTGACGTTGGCCCATCGCATGCAGCGGGTCACAGTCGCCTGTTCCAGTGATAATGCTTCGAACCTGGTTTCGAAACAGTCAAACGATTCGATCGACGCTCCGGTGGATTCGATCGCGCCCGTTACCACCACGTGCTGCAGGTCGATGCGCCGACCTTCCGCCAGCGCTTGCGCGATTGTCGCCGCTGCCACCGTCTCTGGCTGTTCCGCCGATCCTGCGATCAGCAATGGCTCGGGGTACGCATCTTTCGTGTCCGGTTTTTCGAGTGGTGTGGCTGGCGGTAGTGCCACGTCGCTATCATTAGCATCCCCAGCTGAGGTCGCGGCTGCTGGGGTGTCACGTCGGTAGGTGTTAACCAACTCATCGAGCCGAGGGCGGAAATCGGAGTGGTTGCGCAGCGCCTCGAAATAGGGGTGAGTCTCAAGAACCCACCAGCTCGCGAAGTCGGCCTCGAACGCTACGGTCAGGCTGTCCAGCGCATCATCGAGCCAGCCGAGCATTGTCTCGGCCGCGGCCTTGTTGGCGGCGATGTTGGAATCCCTCGCAAGCGGACTGCTCGGCAACTCCTCGAACGCTGCCGATGCTTCTTCACGTCTGTCCAGTGCTGCGAGAACCGCGACGCGCAGGAATCCTGCCATCACCAGATACGGTTCCAGCTCAAGGGTGCGATCCAAAGCCGCCAGCGCCTCATCTGCGCGTCCCAGCTGGGTTAGTTCGAATCCGCGGGCGTGGTGGGCAATGCCGTTATCAGGAGCGCGTTCGAGAATGTCTTCCCAGGCCGTCAATGCGACGGCATGACGACCGCTTTGCGCGAGCTGATTTGCTTCGTAGAACGGCGTTGGTGCATGAATCGGTGTAAGCGAGCACGCTAGCGGCGGGGGTGGGGTCCAGTCCATCATAGAGATCGGGGGTAACGTCATGGTCGCAGCGAAGTCGAGCCGAGTCAACCGCCAGTATAAGAAGAAGTACAGAATCCGGAACTGGAGGGAGTACGAGCGTGGCCTCAGGAGCCGCGGCGACGTCACGATCTGGCTGAGCGAGGATGCAATTGCCGCGTGGGTACCACCGAAGAACGGTCTTCGCGGAGGCCAGCGGCGGTACTCGAACCTCGCGGTCCGGACCGCGTTGACGCTGCGGGTCGTCTTCAGCCTGCCGCTCCGCCAGACCGAGGGGTTCCTGGACTCGCTGCTCCGCTTGATGGGCCTCAACCTCAAGGCCCCGGACCACACCACACTCTCGCGCCGGAACCAAATCGTTGCGGTGCCGCCCCTGACCCGATCCTATGACGGCCCGATCGACTTGATCGTCGATTCCACAGGGCTGAAGATTCTGGGTTGCGGCGAATGGAACGCGCACAAGCACAAGGCATCAAAGAAACGCCGGGATTGGCGGAAGCTGCACATCGGGGTGGATGCCGAGGGGTTCATTGTGGCGGCCGAACTCACAGCCAGCAGCCGGGACGACGCCTCCACACTCCCTGCTCTTCTCGACACAATCGAGGTTCCCATCCGGCGTTTCACCGCAGACGGAGCCTACGACCACAGGTCAGTCTACGATCAACTCAGCGCGGCCGGTACAGAGAACGTCGTGATTGTGATTCCCCCTCGTCGCTCCGCGGTGTCGGCGGGGCCAACGGACGGCCCCTGGGCGCAGCGTGACACGGCTCTTGAGAGGATTCGCCAGGTCGGGCGACGAGAGTGGCAGAAGGAGTCGGGCTACCGACAGCAAGCGCGCGTTGAAAACAGCTTCTTCCGATACAAGTCCGTGCTCGGAGGCGGATTGAAGGCGAGGCACGGCAAGGCACAAAGGAGAGAAGTTGCGATCGGGTGTCACATCCTCAACCGGATGGCCGAGCTGGGTAGGCCGAAATCCTGCGCTGTGGTGTCCTGAACGAGAAGTTGGAAAAGCGCCCCCACTCGCGCCGCAGTTGAATCATGCAACAGCGCCTAGGCTTCCGACTATATCAGCCTGGATTGGGACTTGGGGATGCAGCCGGACCGCAAGCAAGACCACGAAGTTCCTGCATGGCGCCGCTACCGTTGCGGGGCGATCTATCGGGGAGGTCCGCACACTCGCTGGGCCGCCGGCCGCCAGGATGGCGCGCAATCGAGACCATACGTTTGTAGCGAGTCTCGCGTCAGTCCGGAACCGGCTCGAACATCACTCCAGCACGACGGAATCGACCTGGATCATGCCGCCTTTGAGCTGGCCGCTTACCTTGACCAGCAGGTTGTCTTCCTTTTTCGAGAGCTCGAGTTGCTTGAGCGCCTTGGCGTTGCCGGCTTCGTCGAACTTGATGTACTTGCCGCCGGCTGTGATGAGTCCGAAGCCGCTTTTCTGGCAGCCCCTCATACATTCGGCGGTGTGCGCGGCGGGTTGGTCGCGCTTGCTGGGCACGCACATCGTGTCCATGAGATAGCCGGTCCACTCAGCGGCCGGGGCCGCCAGCGGGAACAGCAATAGGGCCATCGGGATCAAGAAGAATTTGCGCATCGGAAGGAGTCTCCTCGGGGAGGTGAAATCTAGGATTTAGGATAGCATCCTGTCGGGAGCGCGCCCGCGCCTCTCCGCCGCTTGCCACGCACCGGCGGCCAAACCTTGCCTTCCCTTGCGGAACGATCGGGCGAATGGCTCGACAGCGCCAACTCGACAGTGCGAAAGAGGGTGCGTATGATGATGGGCGGAGGCACTGGCCACGACCCGCATCGTTATGACGCCCCGGCGCTATCTGTGGCGCTCTCTGCGCCATCACTGGCCCATTCACTTGGCCGTGGCCCTAGGGGTCGCTGTGGGCGCGGCCGTGCTTGCCGGAGCATTGCTCGTCGGCGACTCGGTGCGCGGCAGTCTGCGCGATCTGACTCTCGACCGGCTGGGCGCGATCGACCACGCGCTGGTCGCCGAGCGCTACTTCCGCGAAGAACTCACTGAGGATCTGGCCGAGGCGACGAACTTCGCATACGGCTATCGGCAAGCCGCCCCGGCGATATTGATTCGGGGCGGAGCCGAGGCGGCTGAGTCAGGCGCGAGAGCGTCGCGGATCAATATTCACGGCGTCGATGGGCGTTTTTTTTCGTTCTATGACGATCCGCCGAAAGTGCCGGGAGCGCGCGAAGTCCTGCTGAACCGGTCTCTGGCGCGCGAGATCGGCGCCGCGGCCGGGGACGATGTCCTCGTGCGGTTCCAGACCGATACGCTGGTTCCCAGCGAGTCGGTGATGGGCCGCAAGGCCGGCAACACTCGCGTGCTGCGGCTCACGGTCTCCGGCGTGATCGATGATCGCGGTCCGGGACGCTTCGGCCTTTCCCCCAGTCAGCAACTTCCCTTCAACGCCTACCTCCCGCTGAAGACGCTTCAGCGGGCGCTCGATCAGGAAGAGCGGGCGAATGCCATCTTCGTTTCCGGCTCACCCGAGGAGTCCGGCGCCTCGGCGTTGAACAAGATTCTCGCCGACACGATTCGCCTCAACGATCTGAACCTCCGCATCGAAGCGCTGGCCGGACAGAATACTCTGCGGCTCGACACGGGCCGCGTCGTTCTGGAAACTTCCGCGGCCGCCGCCGCGGAACGCGCCGCCAAGAAGGCGGGTCTTCGGGCGATGCCGGTGCTGACCTATCTGGCGAATCACATGCGCGCCGGAGAGCGCGAAGTCCCCTATTCGACGGTCACCGCCGTGGATTTCGATTCACTGGGGGCAATGGAGCCCCTGGTGCTTACCAGCGGCGAGACGCCCGCCGCTCTCGGCGAAGACGAGATTCTGATCAACGACTGGACGGCGAAAGATCTCCGCGCCAGCGTCGGCGACAAGATCGAACTCGCCTACTACGTGGTCGCCGCCAACGGCTCGCTCGAAACCAAAACACACGAGTTCACGCTCAAGGGCGTTGTGCGGCTTTCCGGGCTGGGCGCCGACCGGGAGCTTGCGCCGGCCTACGAGGGCATGAGTGAAGCGCGGCGGATGGGCGAGTGGGACCCGCCCTTCCCGGTCGATCTCACCAAGATTCGCCCCATTGATGAAGACTATTGGGAGCGCTACCGCGGCACTCCGAAGGCTTTTGTCTCGCTGGCGACGGCCAAGCGGCTGTGGACGAGCCGTTTCGGGCAACTGACTTCCTTTCGCATCCTGCCCGGCGACCGGCAGCCGCTGGCCGAGGCGAGGGCGGCCTTCCTGAAGGGGTTGCGGGCCGAGTGGCGGCCCGAGGCCTACGGGCTGGTGTTCCGGCCGGTTAAGGTTTTGGGACTGAAGGCATCGAGCGGCGCCACGGACTTCTCAGGTCTCTTCATTGGCTTCAGCCTGTTTCTTATCGTCTCGGCGGCGATGCTCGTGGCGCTGCTGTTTCGCCTCGGCGTCGAGCGCCGCGCGAAGGAGATCGGGCTGCTGCGCGCGACCGGGCAGCCGAACGCGAGCATACGCAGGCTGCTGATCTGGGAAGGTGCGATCGTGTCTCTAGCCGGATGCCTGGCAGGCTTGCCCGGCGCGGTCGCCTATGGCGCGCTGATGATTTACGGGCTGCGGACGTGGTGGAGCGCGGCGGTCGGCGGTTCGTTTCTTGAACTGCATGTGACCGTGCCGAGTTTGATCGGAGGCGCGGCCGGCGCGCTGTTGATGATGGTGCTCTCGATCTGGCTCGCTGTCCGGAAGCTAGACCGGCTGAGCCCGCGAGCGATGCTGGCCGGACATTCGATGCTCGCCGGAGATGGAGGGCCGGACGGCTCTCGGGCGGGGAAAGGGCGCGAAGGGAACCGGCCGCGGCAGCTCGCTCTGGGAGCCAGCGCGGTGGCTATGCTGCTGCTGGGGCTCTCGTTCGCGGGACTGATGCCGGCGGCGGCGGGGTTCTTCGGCATGGGCGCGTTGCTGCTGGTGGCGGCGCTGGCGTTCTTCCGGGCGTCGCTCGCCAGCCCGCCGGCCGGGCTGATTCGCGGCCGGTGGCCGGTGGCCCTGGCTCGGCTGGGAGCTCGAAACGGGGCACGCTCACCGGCACGCAGCATGCTCTCGGCGGGACTGGTCGCCAGCGCTACGTTTCTGATCGTGACCGTCTCGCTGTTCCGGCACGACGTCAGCCAGCACGAGCCGGAGTTCGGCTCTGGCGATGGAGGGTTTCGGTTTGTCGCCGAATCGGACCTGCCGCTTTACGACGCGGACTTGCAAACCGGCGATGACCCGCGAACCGAAAGTGACTCGCGCAACGAAGGGGCCGGGCCGAAGATTTTCGCCTTTCGCGTCAAGCCCGGCGACGACGCCAGTTGTCTGAATCTCTACCAGCCGACGCGTCCGACGCTGCTTGGCGCCACTCCCGCCATGACCGCCCGGGGCGGATTCGGCTTCAATGCGACCTTGGCCGAGTCGCCCGAAGAAGAAGCCAACCCGTGGCTGATCCTGGACCGCGAGTTTCCCGGCGGCGCGATCCCAGTTTTCGGCGACATGAATTCCGTGCTATGGATTCTGCATTTGGGGCTGGGTCAGGAACTGGAGATGACCGGCGATCAGGGCCGCGTCCGCAAGCTGGTCATCGCCGGCACGATGCCCGGCAGCTTATTCCAGTCGCAACTGGTGATGTCGGAAAAGCGATTTCTCGAAATGTTTCCGAGCCGGAGCGGATACAGCTTCTTCCTGGCCGAGACCGATAGTGACGAAGCAGGCCTGAAGCTTGAGGAGCGGCTGGCGGATCGCGGTTTCGACGCCACCCGCACCGCCGACCGGCTGGCGGGCTATCTGGTCGTCGAGAACACTTACATGAACACGTTCCAGACGCTCGGCGGGCTGGGCCTGCTGCTGGGGACCTTCGGCCTGGCGGTAGTGATGGCCCGGAACGTCTTGGAGCGCCGAGCCGAGCTGGCGCTGCTGCGGGGGATGGGGTTTAGCAAGTCGTCGATTTCGTGGCTGGTGGTCAGCGAGAATGGCTTCGTACTGGTGTTCGGAATCTTGGCGGGAACGGGGGCGGCGCTGCTGGCTGTCTTGCCGCATCTTCTCGGCGGCGCGGCCGAGACGCCGTGGGCCGGTTTGGCGGCGACGCTTCTGGTGATTCTGGCGACGGGGCTGCTGGCGGGCGTGGCTGCGGTGACGCTGAGTCCGCGATCGGGGTTGCCGGCGGTCTTGCGGGGCGAGTTGTAACATCCGGATGATCGCCAGTGGCCGCCAAGCTCCCCTACGCTCCAGGGGCTTCCGCTTTCTTTCTTTTCAGCAGGGGCAGCACCAGGCTGAGAACGGTTGCGACAAGGAAGAACAGGACGATCGGGCGGTTGAGGGCGGCGAGCCAGTCGCCGCGGTTGAGAATCAGGGCTCGGCGGAGGTTGGACTCCATCATCGGGCCGAGAATCAATCCGAGAACGAGCGGTCCCAGGGGCACGTCGGCCTTGCGGAACAGGAAGCCGGCCACCCCGGCGGCGAACATCGCCCAGACATCGACCACCGCGTTATTCAGGGCGTAGGAACCGACGGTTCCAAACAGCACGATCCCGGCCCACAGCCAGGGGTTGGGGATGCGCAGGGCGCGGGCCAACGGGCGCGCCCCAAGCAGGCCGATGACCAGCATCATGATGGCGGCAAAAGCCATCAGGAAGACGATGCTGAAAATGAACGAACCGTGGTCGCGAAACAGCAGCGGGCCGGGCTGGATGCCATGAATGAGCAGTGCTCCGATGAGCACGGCCGATGGCGCGTCGCCCGGAATGCCCAGCGTCAGCATCGTGGTCATCGCCCCGCCGATCGCTCCGTTGCAGGCCGCGCAGCTTGCGGCAAGCCCTTCGATCGACCCCTTGCCGAATTCTTCTTTCTTGCGCGAGAGACGCCGGGCTTGTTCCCAGGCGATGACCGATCCGATGTCGCCGCCGGCGGCCGGAACCGCGCCGACAAAAGTGCCGATGCCGGCGCCGGTGATCATCGGCGGCAGCATGCGCTTCCAATGTTCCAGGCGGGGCAAGATGCGCCCCAACTTCGCGGGCGCTTCATCGGCCTTGCCGAGGCGATCGGAAATCTGGCTGAGGACCTCGGCCAGGCCGAACAGCCCGATCATGACCGGGACGAAGGCGATGCCGTCGAGGAATTCCGAATGCCCGAAGGTGTAGCGCGGATAGGCCGTCATGGGATCGAGCCCGACCGTGGCCAGCGCTAATCCGAGCATGCCCGCGAGCATGCCTTTGACGACCCGGTCGCCGGAAACGCCCGCCATCAGGCTGATGCCGAACAGCGCGAGACCGAAATACTCGGCCGGCCCAAAACGTAGCGCGAAATTGGCGATGGGAAACGCCGCGACCGCGAGAAAGAAGATACTCGTGAGCTGCCCGATCGCCGACAGCAAGGCGTTGATGCCCAGGGCCAGGCCGGCGTGGCCTTGCTTGGCGAGCGGGTAGCCGTCCCAGGCAGTGGCGATCGAGGCCGGCGTACCCGGCACGTTGATCAAAATGGCGGGAATGCCGCCGGCGGGAATGGCGCCGCAATAGATGCCCAGCAACATGGCGAGGCCTTCCTCGGCCGAGACCCAGAAGGTCAGTGGCGTCAGTATGGCGACGCCCATCGTGGCGGTCAGGCCGGGCAGCGCGCCGAAGATCGCGCCCAGAAAGACGCCGACGCCGAGAAATCCCAGCACCTTCCACTGAAGAATGGCCATCAGGCCTTCGACTAGATCCGCCGTCATGCGATTGCTTTACTCCTGAGCTGCTCCGAATCTGCTTCCGATCTAATCCAGGGAAACATGCAGGCCGTATTGAAACGCGAGGGTCACGGCGGCGGTCAGCGCACCGGAAACAGTCAGGCTTTGCCGCCACCGCTCGCCAAGGAACTTCAGGAACAGCGCCAAGAAAACGAAGGTGCGCAGCGGGAACCATCCCGTACCCCAAAACGCCAGAAAGAGGAAGGTCAGGCCAATCGTTCCGCCGACCGCGCGTGCGTTGCCGATGCGGAAAACCGTTCCGGCTCGCTCGCGGAACGTCTGGAACAACAAGGTCACCGCCAGCAGAACGATGACGATGCCGATGGCCCGGGGAAAGAAACCGGCGCCGGGCAGGCTGCCCGATCCGGCGGGAAGCCACAGGGAGCTGATGGTCAGATAAAGTCCCAGGGCGAGAAACAAAATCGCCACCGCCAGGGAACCGCGATCTATGCGGTTGGGCTGTGTTGTTTCGCTCGTTGTTGATTCCATCGTCAGCGATCCATCTTGAGCAGACGCGGCACTTCAACAGCGAAAAATTTGGCTTGTTCGAGAGCGAATTCGCGGAAGTCGTCGCTGTTGAGAAACACGGCTTCCATGCCTCGTTCCTCGCACAGCTTGGCCCACTCCTCGCTCTCAAACGCCACGCGGAAGGCCTTCTCCAGACGCCCAAGAATTTCGCCGGATACGCCGGCCGGGGTGAAGAATCCGCTCCAAGCCGGCGCGCCGAATTCGTAGCCGAGTTCGTAGCTGGTCGGAGCGTCGGGGAAAAGGCCCGATCGTGATTCGTCGAATACAGCCAGCACCTTCAGACTGCCGGCCCGCACGTTGGCGACGACCTCGCCGGTGCCCGCGACTACGGCGTCTACATGGCCGCCGAGCAGCGAAGCGATCGATCCGGACGAGCCTCCGTAGGGCACGTAGGTGACGCGGAAACCGGCTTGCTGCTCCATGAGCAGGGAATTGAAGTGCCAGATCGAGCCGGTTCCGGCGTTGCCCATGATGAGGCCGCCGCTTTGTTTCTTAGCCGCGGCCATGAATTCCTCGAAAGTATTCCATGGCGCATCGCTCCGCACAACGAGCACCGCCGGAGTCTTCGAGACCAGGCAGATCAACCCCATGTCCTCGGGGCCGATATCGGCGTAGCCGAGTGCGCGGACGATCGCGATCTCGACGGGCGCGTGCGCCAGCGTGTATCCGTCAGGGGGGCGGCGGGTGACGTAGGAAAATGCCAGAGCGCCGCTGGCGCCGGGTTTGTTTTCACAGACGACCGGTACGCCAAGATCCTTTTCAATCAGGCTGGCCATGAAGCGCGATACGGTGTCGGAGATTCCGCCGGGGGAAGCCTGCACGATCAACTTCAGCTCGCGCGAAGGATAGGGGCCGTCCGCCTGCTGGCACGCCAAACTCCAAAGACAGAAGCAAGCAAGAGCCCATGGGCGGATAGCGCCGAAACGTGGTGGCAAAAACCGGGGCATCTCGACAGCATAGAGAACTTTCGCGCCGGGCTCAAGCCGGGCGGCGGCTGTTTCGTTTGGGCGCGCGGCGGGAAACGCGGATTCGTGGCTCACAACGGTCTCACACTTCATGCTCTTGCCGTCTCTCCGGTCTGTCAACGCGCCAGTAGCCACTGGACCGCGTTTTGCATCAGCCGCTGAAACATCGGGTGCTCGACGGCTTCGCGCGTGTGGCCCGGCGCCAGGTGAACGAGCCTGCCTTTGCCCGGCTCGTAGGCCCAGCCGGCGGCGGCCTGGCGCTTGCCGTCGTCCGACCGGCTGCGCAGCAGAAGATGAACCTTTCCCTCGTCGTAAGGCGGGGTATGCTGCTCGTCGGCGACAGAGAAATCTTCGACCCCTTCGGTAATGGGATGGTTCGGGTCGGCGACTTCGACCCGAAAACGCTCCAGCGGACCGTGGCCGATGTAACGCCCGCCAACCAGGTTGAGGTAGGGTCCGTCCTTGGGATAGAGCCCCATGGAATTGTGGAGGTTCAGAAAAGCGCCGCTTCTCTCGACAAAATCGACGACGGCTTTTTCTTGCTCCGGCGTCATCCAGATCCTGTACTTCTTGCCCCGCTCGACGCCCTCGGGCCAGAGCATGCCGTCTTGGAGAATGACGAGCAGGCGGACGCGGGCGAGGTTTTCCGCCGTCAGCGCCCGGGTGTCGAAGGTGAAGTGCGGCACTACGCCGGTCGCCCGGAAAACCTTGGTCAGGCCGATTTCGATGTGCTCGGGATCGTGGTAGCGGTCGGCGATGAGCACCAGAGCGTGCGGCCTGGCATCGTCCTTCGCGGGAGGCCGCCCGCGGAAGGGCGCACTCGGTACGGTCAGTTCGCGGTAGATGTGCCCCACGTCTTCGAGTCTCGGACGGTCATATGGGATCCAGACGAAATATTCCGATGGCATGCGAACGCCAGGGAAGATCTTCTCCGGCCGCCATCCCAGCGCGATGCCGTAGGCGACTTGGCGTCGCAGCTCGGCCAGGTACCAGCGCAGCCTCGCCAGCGTCTGCTTGCCGCCCCACGACCCGAAGGCGGGAACGACCGTCTGGGGCTCTAGCGTCTCCAATTGGTGAATCGCTTCGAGCCAGCGTGCCGTGTTGCCGCCGGGGATGCGGGCGCGGGGTCCGTTGACCCCGGCGGGCCCGGCGAAGAGCACCCGGCCGTGCTGGACGTAGACGGCCGCCGCGGCCTTCGCGGCTGTCCCATCAAGGGGGATGTAGGCGATGCCGCCCCGCAGCGTGGTTTGCGTGCGAACAATCCGCAGCGCGGCGGGAGAGATGCTCGCCGATTGCATGACGAGTTCGGCGGCCATCTCGCGCGAAACGATGATTCGCTCAACGCCCGCGGCCAGCAGGGCCTCGACGATCTGATGATCGCCTGGCTGCAAGCGGGTGAGCGCGGCTTGGGTGACTGGCTTGGAGGAATGCCGCCGTACTTCGTCGAGGTAGTCTCGTGCCGCGATTCCGCGCGGCAGATCGATCAGCAGCGTGGCATTGGCCAGCGTCACCCAGCCGCAAGTGCCTGACTGGTAGGCAGCGGCGAAACCGGCGACGTGAACGCCCGGGGCCAGCTCCTCATGGTGGGGAAGGAGCGCCGCGGCGGCCGCCGGGCGCGCCAAGGCGATCATTAACAAACTCAGCAACACGGGACGGATCTTGATCATGGTGATTTCGCTCACGCGTTCATCCGCGTATCAGGTTATCAGGGATATGCGCGAACATCGCGCCGGTCCATCATATCGAAACCGGCTGCCTTGCGGGTGGCGACCACTGCGCTGGGACGGCCGACACCAGGACACCGTAAGTTGACAGTGCCGCTTCGATTATGATTCCATTGCGGTGACGCAGCCAGTCTCACGGAGGGAATTAACGATGGACCGCAGACAGTTCCTAACAACGAGTTCGGCCGCTGGTGTAGCCACGCTTGCCGCTTGCGGCGAAACCGCGCCCAAGGCGGACGACTCCAAATCCCCGGCCGCCGGCTACCCTCGGCCGATCAAGATGCACGTCGGCACGCAGCGTGGCGGCACGACCACGGCTGAGAGGCTGCAATACTTCAAACGTCACGGCGTCGACCACATCTGCGGCTACCCGGAGCGGCCGCCCGAAGACCGGGGCTACTGGACTCGCGAGGATATCGAAAAACTGCTCGACCTCTGCAACAAGCACAAAGTCTCCTGCGACATGGTGCAGTTGCCCTTCCTCAGCTCCAGCTACATCGACCGCGAGAAGCGCGGCGCGATCATGCTCGGCCAGTCGCCGGAACGCGACCGCGATATCGAACACATCCAGATCATGATCAAGAACTTCAAGGAAGCCGGCTTGCCCGCCATGAAGTACAACATGAGTTTGCTCGGCGTGCTGCGGCTGCGCGAACCGTTCTACCCGGAGAATACCCGTACCCCGGGACGCGGCGGCTCGTCGTACAGCACCTGGCGTCTGGCCGACGCCAAAGGCTATCCGCCGCTTACCCGCGCCGGCAAAGTCGATGAAGATGAAGCCTGGGAGCGCATTACCTATTTTCTAGAGCGCATCATCCCGGTCTGCAACGAATACAAGCTGCGCGCCGCCTGCCATCCGCATGACCCAGGCGTGCCGCCGGAAGGCTTTCAGGGGATTGCCCGCGTGCTGGGGACGGTCGACGGACTCAAGAAATTCGCCTCGATTCAGGAAAGCCCCTATCACGGCTTCAATCTCTGCCTGGGAACCACGGCCGAGATGCTGCGGGACCCCAAGAACGACATCCACGATGTGATCGACTACCTTGGTTCACGGAAGAAGATCTTCAATATCCACTTCCGCAACATCGTCGGCAAGCGCGATGACTTCTATGAGGTCTATCCCGACAATGGCGACATGAACATGGTCGAGGTGGCGCGCTCGCTCTGGAAGGTCGACTATCCCTACATGCTCATGCCCGACCACATGCCCCAGCACCCCGACGACAAAGGTGGCTATCAGTCCTACGCCTTCGCCTACGGCTACATCAAAGCGATCTTGCAATCGCTTGAGACTTTGGGGTGAACGGGGGGAGCGATCTCGAAGCTCTGCCGGCAGGTTGCGCGGACGCGGGGCGCGGTATTCAAGACACCACGGCCGCGCAAGAAGAAAGCGAGAACTACGGAAAAGGCGGAAAACGATACTGCGGCGGGGTATCCGCTAATTTGCGACGATCATGCGGGTCACGCTACCCATTTGCATCGTCGACGAGCCAGTGACAAACGCCCCGGCGGCCATCTGGAACACATATTTGACCCTGACTTCGACGATATCTCCTCGCTCGGCGTCGATGGGGTCGGTTGACGGTGTGCCGTCGGGGTTCCAGACCGCGGTGATCGTCAGGGCGCTGGGGACCAATCCCACGGCGTGTCTCTGGATCTCTGCTGTCAGCGCATCGAGCGTACCCACGTTCAAACTGCCGTGCACCTGAACGTAGTGCCCCCCCTGCTTGGTGGCGTGCGCGAGCGTCGCGTAAGTCCAGAACGCCCGGCCCATCTCCAGAGCCCCCAGCACGATCAACAGAAAGAGTATGAACACAAGCGCAAACTCAACGATCGCGGCGCCCCGGCGGCTTGCTCTCCGGCCGGCGGAGGCAAACCGGTCAATGTTTCGCATCCATCTCATCATCAGTGTTTCTCGTTACTGCACTCTGGTGAGCGTTGCGGCGCTGATGTGCACCGGATCCGGCACGCCGGGCCATGGGATGAACAGACGAAACGTCTGCTCAACCTCCGTCCTGGCGTAAACCCGCGGGCTGCCGTATGTTCCGCAAGTTCCCGTGATGCAGTCCACAGCGGTGCCGTCGGGGCAGTCGCAGTAGAGACTGGGAGTGACCGTCAGACCGGTCAAGTTCTTAGCGTCGCTTGCGGCAAGGATCTTGATTTGTTCGAAGTTGGCCGCGTTGATGTTGTCCTCCGAGCCATAAAACGACCCCACGCCAGAGGCGTTCGCCACAGTGATCGAATGATAAAAGACCCGTGAGAAATCCGCGGCGCCGACCATGATGAGCATCAGAAGAGGCATCTGGATGGCAAACTCCACTATGAACGTCCCGGACCGGCTCTTTAGCCGCCTATGCCACCGCGTCTTGTTTCCCAGCATCTTGTCTCCCGGCACCATCCGCATCAAGAACCTTCCCTCGTGGTAACCTTGTCGTCGTTCTTGGGCCCGGTGCTATTCCAGCAGCGTCACCTTGCGCAGAAAGTCCGGCAACCCAGCGCCGCCGTCGTCATGCACGTAGGCATCGGTCGCTCCGTTCACGGCCAGTGTATTAGCAACCAGTATCTGCCAGGCTCCGGTTCGGCTCGTGCCCGCGAACTTCAAATGCACGGACGGGAAATACAGGACGCCTTCAAACGTGGAACTCGAGCTTCCCAAGATCATCGCGCCCGGCTGGGTATCGGGGAAGTCACGGTCGTTGAAAAACAGAACCCCCTTGTAGTACCCGGTGCTGGGAGCTTTCAGCGTCGCCTGCACATTGCCAGCAATTTTCATGTGCTGCCAGTTGGGCTTTATCCCCGTGGTGTTGGTATTGTAGACCATCACGTCGAAACCAGTGATGAGAGTGTTGCTGGTCAACTCGAAGCCGCCACCATCCGTGATATAAATACCGGGCAGCATGTTGTAGACGCCGTCTAAAATCGAGAGTTCGATGCCTCCGTTGTAGATGCCGGGCACGAGAGTCTGGACGCCATCTACGGGCCCGATGGTTGTGCTGTTATATACAACCTCAAGGGGCCCTCCTTCGTAACGCGTGTTGGTGATGACATCGTAGTCGGAAAGCGTAGGCGGGTCCATCGAGGCCAACGGGTCCATGACGGGCGGCATCCCTTCCACCGCTTGTTCGGTGTCGGGGCAATTCGAGTTCGAATCATCGCCGCCCGAGACGCCCATATCCTCAGTGCTAATACAGGCGCTTCCCAAATTCCGAATCGCCCGAGGGCTGTTAGAATTCACCTTAATATCACATTCCGCGAGCAGCGATGATGTTCCTGGGACCGTGAGGGCAGACCTGTCGTCCGGATCCAGGACAAAGACACACCCGCCGGAAAAGCCTATCACCAGACCCGCCACGGCCCGCGATTGGACGGTTATCGTGTCCGTGCCGAATATGCGAGCGAAAAAAGTTGGAGCGGTATCATCAATGACGACCTCGACACAATCAAGTCCCGCGGCGCAGGCGTACGGATGTGTGACCGTTACCGTCGTATCTGAGTCTGTGTCGTCAAACCCGTTTCTTTTGGTGTCGGCGTTGGCCGCAGAGGTAACCAGATCGGTGTTGTCTCTCCACAATTCGTGTGCACCGCCGATCGCGCCCGCGTTCGCTGCATTCTGCTGGCGGCGTTTGCGGTCATAAACCAAGCCGAAGTCAAGCGCGAGACCCAGAACGGCGAACAGTAGCGGCATCAGCAGCGCCCCAAGAACGATCAGACTTCCGCGGCGCCGTGCATCTGCGTTGATTGCGAGGGCTGGCATGCGTACACTCCTTAGCTGCTCTTGTGCTCCGAACTGAATAGCGAAAGACCCATGCTCCTGTCGGTGCGGATCCACTCTCCACCGACCATGTAAGAATTATACTAGGAGCCTGTCCGAGTATTGGTCATTTTCTTCTTTGAGAAAAAACACAAGTGGGCGATAATGGTTTATGGGAAAAACTTACCGCCCCTACCTTCCCGAGCAAGAACTGCTGCTGCCTCCTAGTTTGCGCGATTGGCTGCCGGAAAGCCACCTCGTCTACTTCGTCAGCGACGTGGTCGATCAACTGGATTTGTCGGCGATCGAGAAGGTCTATGAAAAGGAGTGGCGCGGCCAGCCGCCTTACCATCCGCGGCTGATGGTGAAGCTGCTGCTCTACGGCTACTGCCTGGGGGTGCGTTCCTCGCGCAAGATCGCCGAGCGTCTGGTCGAGGACGTGCCTTTTCGGGTGTTGGCGGCCGGCAATCAGCCCGACTTCCGCACGATTTCCGACTTTCGCAAGATCCACCTGGAAGCGCTGCACCAGCTGTTCGAGCAGGTGTTGCGGCTGGCGCTGGAAGCCGGGGCGATGAAGCTGGGTCGGGTGGCGCTGGACGGCACGAAGATGAAAGCCAACGCCTCCAAGCACAAGGCCATGAGTTGGGGGCGGATGAAGCAAACCGAGCAGCAGATTGCCGCCGAGGTCCAACAGATGCTGACCGAAGCGGAGAGGGCCGATGCCGCCGAGGACGCCCGCTACGGGCCTGAGCAGACGGGCCAGGAGCTGCCCGAGGAGTTGCAGCGCCGCCAGACGCGGCTGGAAAAGATTCGGCAAGCCCAGAGAGCCCTAAAACAAAGGGCGCGCGACAAAGCGGCCGCCCAAGACCACTCAGCCGACGACGTCCGCAAAGCGAAGCCGCGCGACAAGGATCAGTACAACTTCAGCGATCCGGAATCGCGCATCATGAAAGGCGGCGACGGGTTCTTGCAGGCCTACAACGCGCAGGCGGCGGTGGAGGGGGTCTGTCAGTTGATCGTGGGGCAGACGGTGACGCAGGCGGCGAACGACAAACAACAACTGCAGCCGCTGCTCGAAGCGGTCGAGCAGCAGGCGGGGCAGCGGCCACAACAAGTGTTGGCCGACAGCGGCTATTGTTCGGAGCAGAATCTGCAATCTTTGGAATCGGCCGCCGCGCCGGAGAACAAGATTGAGGCTTACATCGCCACGAAGAAAGACAAGCACGGGGAGCGGCCACCGCCAGCGAAGCGCGGACCCTTGCGGCGGGGAGCAACGCGGCTGGAGCGGATGAAACGCAAATTGCAGACGCGGGCTGGAGCGAAGGTTTACGCCCAACGCAAGGGGATCGTCGAGCCGGTGTTTGGTCAGATCAATCAGATCAAACAGGGGCGCGGGATGCGAGGGTTTCTCTTGCGCGGGTTGGAGAAGGTGCGCGGCGAATGGGCGTTGATTTGCCTGACGCACAACATATTGAAGATGCACACCCTCTGCCATGGATAGCAAGAAGGAAATGCGGTTCGAAGAGTTCGCGGAGGCTTCTGCGGGGCGCGAGAAACTGCTGCCAGGCGGTGTTTGTCCATCCCGCCCGACTTCGACCGCCCGAGCTCTGCCTTTGCCGAACGAGTAAATCTCCCGCCGGAAATTCAACCCAGCACCAAAACCGTGCCAAGCTGATACTCGGACGGACTCCTAGACGTTTGGGACTGAAGGCAATAGTCCGCAGGTTCTATTCTGCGACAGTACTATTGTCCCATTACCTTCTCGGTAATGCGGCCCGGTACTCTAAAGCCCCTCATTCCGAGCGGATCGGCCCCGCGGTCGGGCAGTCGAAAGCCGCGTCCAGCATATCGGATGAGGCTATGCGGCTCTCCTCGTCGCGCTCGGCCGTCCGGCGCATTCTCGCCGACGCCAACTTGATCGGTCTATCAAGAGCCCCTCTCTGGACCGCTTTATCGAATGGGGATCACACCTAACTAGGCTCACTGTTTTACGATATTTCGTGAAATACCTAAGTATTTCAGGCCCCAGACTTGACGCCGGGGTCGTTTCAATCCTGGTAGAAGCCGCATGCCCGTGTCCTCGCCGCCCTCTGTATTCCCCGGTTCAGACAGCCATTCTTGGCCCTCCAGCGGGAGCGGACCCGGGTCGCCGGGAGACCCTTTGATCGCTAACGACCCTCAGTCACGCCTGAATCCAACCCGTGTGGGCCAGATTGTGAAAGCC
Organism: Bryobacterales bacterium; assembly: GCA_965238045.1. Taxonomy (GTDB): domain Bacteria; phylum Acidobacteriota; class Terriglobia; order Bryobacterales; family UBA6623; genus CBDEGU01. Next base: position 2,280,048 of record CBDEGU010000012.1, read on the forward strand.
GATTCCATCGAAACGGTCCAAGCAGCCATCCGGGACGCCGCGGCGGCCGGGGCGTGCTCTATTTTGGGTGCCTGTACTTCGCTGGCATGATCGCCCGTAATGTCGTGCAGGTGGTGCTGGGTTGCCAGACATGCTGGTTCGGCGGGACGATTGCAAGGTTTTTCGACTTCCACTTCGTGTTGGCAACGTCTATCATATGGTTCGCCCCGTGGCACCGGGCACGGCTTCCTAACTACTGAGGAGAATCATTGATGACCTTCCCGCGAAGACTCTATCTTGCCGGTTCCATCGCGCTGCTGGCGGGCGCCGCCTTCTGGCTCGGCCATTTCTATCGGGTTGGAGCGGCCGATCCGGCTCGTCCGGCGACCATCGACGCCTCGCAATACCCGAACCTGCAGGCCGCTTTCGATGCCGTTCCCGACGGCGGAGGCATCGTGATGCTGCCTCCGGGCAACTTCGACATCACCCAGCCGCTCGTTCTCTCGAAATCCGAGACGCGGGTTACCGGTTCGGGCGCGGCCACTCACATCCGCAACCGCAATGAGAACGGCGAGCCGGCCCTGATTGTGCGCGATCTCCGCCGCGCGGGCACGCCCTCGCGCGAGGCGCGCCGGGAGTCCTATCTCTGGCGCGTGCAGCTTGCGGACTTTCGCGTCAGCGGCAATCCGAAAAGCGGCGATGGCATCTACGTCGACGGCGCGAATGAACTCTACATCCACGGCCTGTCGATCGACCACAACGGCGGCCATGGCATCAACTGCCAGGACTGCCTGGAGGACCCCCGCATCACCGATTCGATCTTCACCTACAACGCCAAGGCCGGCCTCAACATCCAGGGCGGACACGACATCGTCGTGAACGCCAACCAGTTCGAGGAAAACCAAGACGCGGTCCGCTGCGCCGACAGCTTCAATCTCTGCATGAACGCAAACAATATCGACGACCACCTGCGCCACGGCGTGGTGATCGAGAACACTTACGGTTCGGTTCTCTCGGGCAACATGATCGAGGAGTGCGCCGGAACCGCCATCATTCTCGACCGTGACTGTTACGGCATCGCCATCAGCTCGAATGTCATCGCCCACAACCTCGGCGGAGGAGTCGACGTGCGCGACGGCTGGGGCATCTCGATCTCGGCGAACACGTTTACGATCGTGCCGAACCCGGCCGTCCGCGTGGGCCCCAACAGCGGGCGTATCAGCATTACCGGCAACGCCTTCTCGAATAGCCACATCGGGGGCAAGACTCGCCGCGAGGAAGATTACCAAGCAAAGTGGCCGCGAACCTCTTTCGCCGCGGGCGTGCATCTGGAAGACACCAGCGATATCGCCATCACTGGCAATATATTTACGGGACTGATCGAGCAAGCGGTGCGGACCAAGGGCCGTTGCGTGAGGATCGCGCTGGCCGGCAATGTCGCCTCCGACCTGGGCCGCAAGAATGGCGGGAAGGCGATGGCGTTTGACATGACCGGCGCGACCGAGGTCGCGGCGGGCTTGAACGCGATCGCCAAGGCCCACCGGGCGGATTCGAACGAGCGCCGGGCGGCCCGGGCCGGCGCTCCATCCCCTTGACCGCTAAGCCATCCCCTGTTAGGGTTGAAATTCTAGACGACCCGATGCGGCCCGACACAGCCGGCCAGCAAACGCAACTTTACTGGCTGGCAATACACTTAGTTCCGGGGCTTGGCGCGCGGAACGCATACAAGCTCATACGAAGTTTTGGAGACCCTGAACGGGTGTTTCACGCCTCGCTGACGGAGTTGCGTTCGTGGGGCTTGCGGCAGGCGGTCGCCGAAGCGATCCATTGCGGCATAACGTTTGACGACGCGACCGAGGAGGCTGGGAAAGTTGAGAGCGCTGGAGCCGAGATCATCTCTTTCCAAGACCCCCGATATCCGGAACGGCTCAGGGAAATCTTTGACCCGCCGATCCTTCTCTATGCACGGGGTCGCACGGACCTTCTCGACTCCGACGGCGTCGCGATCGTCGGTTCGAGGCGGCCCACGCCTTACGGCATGGCCGTGGCTCAAAAACTAAGCCGCGAACTCGGCGGATACGGACTTACCATCCTCAGCGGAATGGCACGAGGAATCGACAGCTACGCCCATCGGGGCGCTCTCGAAGCAGGAGGGCGGACCATCGCCGTTCTCGGTTGCGGCGTCGATGTGGTCTACCCGAAGGAAAACCGGAAATTGGCCGGCGAGATCGCCAGCTGCGGACTCGTCGTTTCCGAGTTCCCCATGGGCTCGACGGCTTTCCCGCAGAACTTTCCGATTCGGAATCGTATCATTAGTGGATTGAGCCACGGGGTGATGGTCGTCGAGGGAGCGCAATATAGCGGCTCGCTGATTACCGCCAGGCTGGCGCTGGATCAGGGACGCGAAGTGTTCGCCATCCCCGGCAGTATTGTTTCCAAACCGAGCTGGGGACCGAATTTGCTCATCAAGCAGGGCGCGAAGCTGGTGCAGGATGCCTCGGATGTCGTCGAGGACCTTCCGCTGCCCGTTCGTCGCCGGTTGGCCGAGCAGTACGAGCAATCGGGCCCCGAAAATGCTACAACCTCCGCTTCGGGTCAAGCATCCTTATGGGAGGAGACGGCGTCGCCTCTCGGGAAGAAGCTGCTGCCCCTGCTGGCCGTGGATAGCTCGACGCACATCGACGAGATCATTCGCCGTTGTGAAGAGAACTCGCCGTCGGAGGTTCTTTCCGCGCTGAGCGAACTGGAGCTGGGCGGGAGGATCAAGCAGCTTCCCGGTAAGCACTTTGTGCGGATTTGGCTATCCTGAACAAGAGACGAACTTCGAAAGCAATCTTATGGCGAATACATCCAAACGACGCGCACTTGTAATTGTCGAATCACCGACCAAAGCGCGCACGATCTCGCGGTTCCTTGGCGACGAGTACATCCTAAAAGCATCGAACGGGCACGTGCGCGACCTGCCCGGCAGCGCGGCCGAGATCCCGGCGAAATTCAAGAAAGAGCCCTGGGCCCGGCTGGGTATCAAAATCGACGACGACTTTTCGCCCCTCTACATCATCCCCGACGTTAAGAAGAGTCAGGTCAGGGAACTTCGAGGGGCGGTCAAGGATGTCGATCTCATCTACCTCGCGACGGACGAAGACCGCGAGGGAGAGTCCATCAGCTGGCACCTTCTTGAGATCCTCAAACCCAAGGTGCCGGTCAAGCGCCTGGTCTTTCACGAGATCACGAAGTCGGCCATCGAGCACGCCCTGGCATCGGCAAGGGATATCGACAAGGACCTTGTCGAAGCGCAGGAGACCCGGCGCATCGTCGACCGGCTCTTTGGCTACGAAGTCAGTCCGCTGTTGTGGAAGAAGATGGCCCCCAGGCTGAGCGCCGGGCGGGTGCAGAGCGTGGCCATCCGCCTGCTGGTCGAGCGCGAGCGGGCCCGCATCCGCTTCCGTGCCGCGACCTACTGGGGGATGAAGGCGCAATTCTCCAAGCTTCAGACCGCCAACGGACTCGCGAAATTCGAAGCCGAACTGACTCACGCCGGTGATCGGCGGGTCGCGACGGGCAAGGACTTCGACCCCGACACCGGCGAACTCAAGAAAGCAGGCGCGGTGACGGCCCTCGACGAGGCCGCGGTTCAGCGGCTGCGAGAAAGCGCCGTCTCGGCGAAGCCGGCCGTCACGGCCGTAGAAGAAAAGCCCTACACACGAAGCCCGGCCGCTCCGTTCGTCACCAGCACGCTGCAGCAGGAGGCCAACCGCAAGCTGCGTTTCTCGGCCGAACATACGATGAGTCTGGCGCAGCGGCTTTACGAGAACGGTTTCATCACTTACATGCGGACCGATTCGACCACGCTGTCCACGGAGGCCTTGCATGCCGCGCGCGGTCTCATCGCGCGAGACTTTGGGGCGGACTATCTTCCCGAGCAGCCGCGGATCTACAAGACGAAGGTCCGCAATGCCCAGGAAGCGCACGAGGCGATCCGTCCGGCGGGAGAGTCCTTCACCGCGCCGGAGGAGGTCGGCCAACAACTCGGCATTGAGGCCCTTAGAATCTATGAGCTGATCTGGAAGCGCACCGTCGCAAGCCAGATGAACGATGCCCGCGGAACCACGATCAGCGTTCAGGTCGAATGCGGCGAGGCGCGCTTCCGGGCCGCCGGCAAGACGATCGAGTTTCCCGGGTTTCTGCGCGCCTATGTCGAGGGCAGTGACGATCCCACCGCCGAGCTGGCCGACCAGGAGAAGCTGCTTCCTGAACTCACGGCTGGCGAAGCGCTTGAGACCATAGTTCTTGAACCCATCGAGAGAACGACTCAGCCCCCGGCCCGCTATACCGAAGGATCATTGATCAAGGAACTTGAACGGCTTGGCATCGGACGCCCCAGCACCTGGGCGACGATCGTCCGGCTGGTGCTCTCGCGCTCCTACGCCTTCAAGAAAGGCACGGCGCTGGTACCGACCTTCGTGGCGATGGCGGTCGTTGGACTGCTAGAGAAATACTTCACCGATCTGCTCGATTACGAATTCACCGCGCGGCTCGAGGACGACCTGGATGCCATCTCGCGGGGCGAAGCCGAGCGCCTCGACTACCTCAAGAAGTTCTATTATGGCAACGGTCATCCCGGCCTTCAGAGGCTGGTCAAGGAGGGCGAGACGACCATCGATCCGCGCGAAGTCTGCGGGCTTCCGATCGGCAAAACCGAAAACGGCGATACGATCGAGGTTCGCATTGGCCGTTACGGGCCCTTCCTCTCCAACGGCGAGCTTCGAGCCGGGTTGCCCGAGATGCAGCCGCCTGACGAGATGAGCGTCGAGACGGCGCTCCGCTTGCTCGAAGCAGCGAACAAGGCGCCTGAGCCGCTTGGCGACGACCCCGAGACCGGCAAGCCCGTTTTCCTGAAGAATGGACGGTTCGGGCCCTATGTCCAGTTGGGCGAACCGGAAGAGGGCAAGAAACCCAAGATGGCTTCGCTGCTGGCGAACACGCAGCCGGGCGACGTCGACCTCGCGCTCGCCCTGCGTCTGCTGTTGTTGCCCCGCACGATTGGGAACCATCCCGACGACGGAAAGCCGGTACTGGCCGCCAACGGACGCTTCGGGCCCTTCGTCAAGTGGGAAGACGAGATCCGTTCTATCCTGCCCGAGCAGTCGCCGCTGGAGATTACGCTGGAGCAAGCCGTTGAGCTGCTGAAGCAGCCTAAAGGACGCCGCCGCGCCGCGCAGCCGTCGGTGCTCAAGGAGATGGGCAAGCATCCGGTGACCGAGCGGCCCTTGTCGATCAAGTCCGGCCGTTTCGGACCCTACGTCACCGATGGCGAAATCAACGCTTCGCTTCGCAAGGGCATGGAGCCCGAGTCCCTGACGATGGACGACGCAATCAACCTGCTTGAAGCCCGCGCCGCCCGCATCGCCGCCGATCCGACCCGCAAAAGGGTGACAAGGAAGAAAGCCGGCAAGAAAAAGGTCGCCAAGAAGGCCGCCAAGAAAAAGGCATCCTAACGACCCGTGGCCGCAACCGTGATGTCCGGGAATGCCCGGTTTTTGGGGTTTTGGGAGCTTTTTTTCGGGCGTGGCGGGGCTGGCGGGTGGAGGCGCAGGTCTCGCTTGGGGGCCTGGGGTGTTGGCTGGCTCGCCAGTTGGTTGTCCTTTTCTTCGGTTTGAGTTGGTCTGGGGCCGCTGTTTGGTCTTTTAGCGGCGGGTCGGCCTCTGTCCTCCGTATGTTTCTGATTTGGCTACGGTTATGTAGAATTTGGTTCGTTTGGGTTCTTGTCGGTCGTCAGTTGCGGGTCGTCGACGATCGGCGGCGTCGGGGCTGGGGGCCTCGGCAGTATGGGGGGCTGGGGCGGAGGCCGCGAGTGGGGTCTGGGTTGCCAGTCTTGGGGGCCGGGGGATGGTCTGTATCGTGCTGATTCTTCATAGGGTTCTGGATATTGGCTCTGTTTGGTAGTTTTGCTTTCGCGGTATTGCTCGGCCGCCCGCTCTAGCTTGCGGAGCCTTCCTAGCTCGGCAATGGCGCGGTAGTAACGGCGGCTCAGATGCGCGTCGTAGCGGGCCAGGTGGAGCGGGGCCTGGGTGCGGCCGAGCAAGCCGGCGCCGAGAAGCTGGCTTTCGCCCTCGCGGCCGGGCTGGATGTCGCCGGGATGGAAGATTTCTTCGTGCTGGCGCTGCGCGCCGATGGCGGCCGAGAGGAAGGCGGTTTCGATGCGCACCAGGCGGCGCATGCGCCACTGCGCGTCGGCGATCTGGCGGACGAGCTCGAATTCGAGGGAGTTCTCCGGGCGCAGGTCGTGCTCAAGGTCGCGGAGCTGACGATCGAATTCGGCGGGGTCTTCCTCGGGGAGCACGGCGTCGCGGGCGAGAAGGCCGTGCTTGAGCGCGTTGAGCGAGACGCGCGCTTTGCCCTCCGCGGTGCGGGGTCCGGTGGATTTCTTCGCGTTTTCGCGGTTCGCTTTAATCTGTGCTTTTGTTGTTTTCTTTGCCATTGGTATTTTTCCTTTTGTTGCGGGAATGCCGGGGCGAGGCGGGGCCTCGGCTGCCGGCGGAAATGTGAATGCGCCTTGCGGCGCGGGCCTCCTACTGACGAGCCTCTCACGCACTTCGCCCCTCCACTTCGCCCAGGCACGTGGTGAGAAAAGCGGGCTGGGGCCGCGGGATTGACGGCGGGCGAGAGAGGAGTCGGGGTCCGGCAGGGCTTAGCAGACCCGCGCCCGGAGTTTCGGGCCGGGCGTCCCGCAGTTATAGGATACGCCGGGAGTGGCGAGTTAGATGAGGGTTTGGATACTAAGGTGTTGAAAGTGAAAGGGAAAAATTATTGTAAATGACGTGACGAATTCGGCGTCCCAGATCACCATCGGCGATCCGGGGCGGGTGCGGGTAAGGTCAAGTTAACGGCTCGTCAAGGGAATTGTCGTCATCCCGGCGTTATGCGAAAACCTGTCCCTCGGCAAACGGCAGCAGGGCCGTCTTCACCTTCAGCGCCAGGGACTTCGCCTGATCAGATGTCTCCCGCGGGATATGAACTTTCGCGAACATGATCAGAGCAATCAGATCCCCGGTGGGCAGCATGCCACCAAAGCCCAACGCCGACTGGACGCCATGCGGAATTACAAAGTCGTTTTGCGCCGGTATGTAGGGACTTCCCACCGCCTCCGCTATATGGAATGCGTTGTATTCCTTTCGCTCCAAGTCCGCCAGAAGAGCGGGGTCGGGCTTGATAACCGCGTTTACATCCAGTCCGAACTGGCTGACGAGCCGGGAAATCATCGGGATCTTTGAGACGAAGTCCGCGCTTGGCAGAGGGATCGCCTTGTGCCCCGCGGAGTTTGCCCGGGAGTTCCACGCAGGTTTCTCTCCGGCGGTGGCCAGCAGTGTCAAACACTTCATATCCAGCGAATCGGGGGCGTGACCCAAGATCCCCTGGGCAAACCCCTGGAGTTCGATATCGAGATCCCCGTAGGCGTGCGTCTTGTAGAAACGGACCAGCGCACAGGACTTGTCCCCGGTCTGGTTATCCAGGCAATTGTCGTACAAATGGCGCACCATCCGGTTGGCGGCTTCTTCCATGCTCGCAGCACCGGCCGCGAGCTGGGCTAAAGCGTCGCCGCACTGGGAAGCGCCGGATTGGGTGAAATTAGTTAGGATGGGTATTCACTTGACTCAGGTATTTTGAAATGGCCCCTACATGTTGTGGTTGTCCGTAGCGCGTGTTGCGGTGCCTCCGACCAGCGACTTGTAGGGCGCCGGTTGGACGGCGACGGCCTGCTGAACCAGGCGGTAGAAGAGCTTGCCTCGGCTTCTGGACTTGCGGCGGTTGAAGCGGAAGGTGAATTCGTCGAGGTAGTAGTCGAGATGCTCGTGGCTGACGGCTCCTTGATGCGTACCCAGTATCCAACGCTTCAGTAACGACACCACGCGATGCACGCGGGGGAGCAGTTGAGAGGCTCGTGCCGGTTGCCCGTCCAGGTAGCTCACCTCGTGGCGATAGCCGTCGCTTTCGAGTGGCTCGTATCCCAGCCAGCCGTCCGTGTGGACCACGCTGCCGGGTTCGACCGACTCGCCGACGAAGGCCATCAAGCTGTCCCCAGAGGCGTTCGGAATCGTGCGCATCCGAACTCGTCCGATGCCGGCGCCATCTTCCTCGGCCGCTACTACAATCAGCGCTTTCGCGTCGGTTTGGCGGCCCCGCACGCCCTCCTCCAGGGCTCCTAAGTAAGTCTCGTCAACCTCAACGCGCCCGCTGAGGCGATCACGTCCGGGCCGCACCATAGCGCGCCGAAGCTTGTGCAACCAAGTCCAGGCCGTCTTGTAGCTGCCCAGGCCCAACACCCGCTGCAATCCCAATGCACTCGCCCCGTTCTTCTGGCTGGTGAGCCACCACATTGCTCGAAACCAACTCTGGAGCGGCTTGCGGGTGTCTTGAAAGATTGTGCCTGCTGTCGCCGAAGCTTGATGCCCGCAGCTTGCACACTGCAGCAGCACCGTGCGCACCGCCCAGGTTTTGTCATGCCCGCATCGCGGACAACGAAAACCCTCCGGCCAGCGGAGTTGACACAGATACTCCCGACAGGCCTGCTCGCTAGCGAAACGCGCCTCGAACTCGGCCAAATTCCGGGGATAATCTTCCATCGCCCAAGATCCTACATCTTGGGGTCACCTGAGTCAAGTAAATACCCATCTTAGTTAGATCGTACATTTCGTTTCTGCCTCCTTGCCGTTGGCTGTAATACCTGTAACTAGAAGTGACTTTCCATCTGGTGGAGCTAGTATACAGGCGGCCCATGAGATATGCAACGCAGCCCGGCCGTCCCGTCCCCGGTCTACGCAAAGTCGCGTTAGCAGTAAGTCGTATTAGGCCTCGCAAGGGCAGAGTTTATCGGTGTTGCTAGTCAGCGGGATAACCTGTGTTACTGGTCGAGGCTGTCACTGATACACGCCGCCCACAAGGTATTCATCTCGCCGCTGGGATGCCCCTCACCCCCGACCTTCATATCAGGCGATAACTTGCAGGAACAATCCAGGAAATCAATATGGCGTCACCAAGAAACGACTTGTAGTGACTCTTGACCTGATCGTCAGCACTCAGAAAGACCACAAAGTAGCGAGCGTCGCGGCTCCCCGAGTACCTATACGAGAATCGCTTTCGCATCTGGTTTCCGCAAACAACCCAGGGATGTCTTGTTGAACGCTGGCGGCCGGCCTAGAGCATTTTCAGGAATGAAATAGACAACCCATGGGGGCCGCTTAGCATCGGCGCTTTGGCTGCCGCGAATGCATCTTCGGATAGGGGCTATGTCATCATTGAGAATCATCTCAGCGCGCAACCGAGCCGCGGATGGAAATCCGCGGCCGAGTTGGCGCGGAATGTCCCGCATGAGGCCTTCTTTTCCCGCGGCACGACAAGTCGCGTCAACGCCGGCCGTTGCGGCTGCTTCAAGTTCCTGACCGCGGATTTCCATCCGCGGCTCGGTTGCGGCATCTTCGGATACGGGCTATGTCATCATTGAAAACGCTCTAGCTGATCTGCCCCTTTTTTTGCCCCCTCACGCTGCTTTGCCAGCTTCTCGCATATACCGTTCCATCTTCTGCCCGGCTTCGCGAAAATCCCCCTCGGAGACGATGTTGCAGCGCTCGAAAACAGAGGGGCTCGCCGGCGCGGGATCGCCGGCCTACCGGGCCGGTACCGTTTACACTTCGTTGGCGTTCTGCTTCGGACTATTTTCAGATTCGCGTTTACACAACCCTGCTTCCCAGAACCGTGGTGAAGGCATGGGCGGCCGCGGCGCCGCCGACCTTGAAGCCGCGCTGGTGCATCAAGTAGCGGGGGCCGAGTTTTTGGATCGCGGTCATGGTTTCGGTCTTAATGCATCTAGCCAGCCCTGCACCTTTTTCACCTGTGGTATCGCGCCCACCTCTTTGAACAGCGCCAGCGACTTGCGGTACATCGCCTCGGCCTGCTTCAGATCCCCGCGCGTCTGGTAGACGTTGCCCAGGTTGCCGTATTGGATGGCCATGCCCTCCTTGCGGCCCAACTCCTTGTTGAGCGCCAGCGCCTTGCGGTACATCACCTCGGCTTCCTTCAGATCCCCGCGCGTCTGGTAGACGATGCCCAGGCTGCCGTAGGCGCTGGCCATGCCCTCCTTGCGCCCCAACTCCTCGTTGAGCGCCAGCGACTTGCGGTGCATCGCCTCGGCCTCGTCCAGATCCCCGCGCCTCTGGTAGACGATGCCCAGGTTGCCGTAGTCGCTGGCCATGCCCTCCTCGCGCCCCAACTCCTCGTTGAGCGCCAGCGACTTGCGGTACATCGCCTCGGCTTCCTCCAGATCCCCGCGCGTCTTGTAGACGATGCCCAGGTTGCCGTAGGCGCTGGCCATGCCCTCCTTGCGCCCCAACTCCTCGTTGAGCGCCAGCGACTTGCGGTACATCGCCTCGGCTTCCTCCAGATCCCCGCGCGTCTTGTAGACGTTGCCCAGGTTGCCGTATTGGCTGGCCATGCCCTCCTTGCGCCCCAACTCCTCGTTGAGCGCCAGCGACTTGCGGTACATCGCCTCGGCCTGCTTCAGATCCCCGCGCGTCTGGTAGACGACGCCCAGGTTGCCGTAGGCGTTGGCCATGCCCTCCTTGCGGCCCAACTCCTCGTTGAGCGCCAGCGACTTGCGGTGCATCACCTCGGCCTCGTCCAGATCCCCGCGCGTCTGGTAGAGGATGCCCAGGTGGCCGTAGGCAGCGGCGATCGTGACAGGGTCCCTCGTGGTTTCGCCGATGGACAAGACCCTTTGGTAGGCCACTTCAGCTTCGCCTAGTTCGCCCACTCGCAGGAGAAGATGCCCCAGTTGATTCCAGCCGGCAGCCGCGTTCGGGTCCAGCTCGACTGCGCGGCGATAAGCGTTGAGAGCTTTCTGGGTGTCGTGGAGGTAGGCGAGAGCGCCGAGATGGCGAGCGGCCGCAGCAGCTTCTTTATTCGCCGCGGCGGCTGCTTTATTCGATGCCATACCTTCGGCGGCCTTGCGGTTCAGAACTTTTTGGAAAATCGCCTCGGCTTCGGCCGTGTTGCCTTGCACCAGTTCTTTCCAAGCATCATCGATGCCCGGTGGGGCGTCAGGTTGGTCTTTTTGTTTGACCAGAGCAGTGACCGCTTCGGTCAGCGCCTTGATTTGCTCTTGCTGGTGCCGATCCCGCCGTTCAAAGCCAGCGACCTCTCTTTGATGGGATTTGACAAGCTGTTCGGCTACTACACCACTATCAAGGGTGACGTCGCCTGCAGCGATGATTGTCATTCCGCCCGACTCAGCTGTCGCCGTAATGTCCCCACCTGCTGCAATGCCACCGCCTTCAGCGGTGACCATGGGACTGGATTGAGGCTTGGAATAGTAGGTATAAAGTTTCCAACCTGCCCCACAAAGCGACACGACAACAGCAAAGATCAATGCCACCACGGCAATGATTTGCTCGAGCGGCCACGTCAACATCTGAGTCAGCGCATCACCCATAGCTAAGAACCTGACCGCCGGCAGGCGAACCCGCGCAACTGTAGCGCGCGGCGAAGTTCGACTTCTTGCACCCCGATCGTCATTCCAAACCCCTATCCAGCGCCCGCGCGGTTCACCGCCTTCCCCCTCGCAACAAAGACCTACCCCAACTCTTTATCTGCTCTGGAATCGAACCGGCTTCCCGCACAAGTGTATACAAAAACTCTGATACGCCGTGCTCCGAGGCGAGGGACCGGCCCGCGAGGCCCGAGGCGCCGGCTCCCCGCTCCGGCCGCGCGTTGGTTGCTTTCAGCGCAAGAGAGGGTGCACCGCGGGCGTGTCTCCCAGTGGCGCTGTTGCGGCCGCGGCGTGGTGTGCTATGCTCAGGGTGTCAATTCATTGGCCGATGTCTCGCGGCCCGCGGCGTACAACAGGACTCCCTCCAGGATCGCGCCGTTTCTGTTCGTCTCCCCCTGTCACTGTTGTATAGGTGTGAATGATTGCGGTGCGCGTGTATGTGTTGCGTGCATCCGCGGGAACTATCTCTATCTATTTATGTCACAAATCAATTCTAGCCCCGCCGCCGGGTTCCCCCAATTTCCCCTGGCCCCCCTGGTGCAGCGAGGCATTACCGCGGCCGGTTTTTCCGAGCCGTGGCCCATTCAAACAGGAACGATCCCGGCGGCGCTGGCCGGCTCCGATATTCTCGGCCTGGCGCAGACTGGAACCGGCAAGACCGCCGCGTTCGCGCTGCCGATCATCGAACGTCTGCTTTCCCAGCGGCGGCCCGGTCCGCGCGCTCTGATCCTTGCTCCCACCCGGGAACTGGCCATGCAGATCCACAGCGATTTCGAAAAGCTGGCCAAGTTCACCCGCCTCAAGGCCGTGACGGTCTTTGGAGGCGTGTCAGAGCGCCCGCAAGTTCGCGCCCTGCTCAGTCAACCCGATATCGTGATTGCCTGCCCCGGCCGGCTGCTCGACCTGCTGCGGCAGGGCAAGGCGATGCTGGGGCTGGTCAAGATTCTGGTTCTCGATGAAGCCGATCAGATGTTCGACATGGGCTTCCTTCCCGACATCCGCAGCATCCTGGCAACGCTGCCCGCCAAGCGCCAGAACCTTCTGTTCGCGGCCACGATGCCAAACGAAATCCGCCTGCTGGCCGACCGGCTCTTAGACCAGCCCCATGTCGTGGAACTGGAGCACTCCACCCCGGCTTCCACGATTGAACACAGCCTCTATATGATCGCGGCCGACCGCAAGATCGACTTGCTCAAGCACCTGCTGGACAACGACGGGTTCACGTCGGCTATCGTTTTTCTGCGAACCAAGCACCGCGCGCGGCGGCTCGGTCTCCAACTGGCCAAGTTGGGCCATAATGCCGTTGCATTGCAGGGAAACATGTCTCAGTCGCAGCGGGACCGCGCCATGGGCGGTTTTCGAGAAGGACGTTTTAAGATTCTGGTGGCGACCGATCTGGCGTCCCGCGGCATCGATGTCGCCGGGGTCTCGCACGTGATTAATTTCGACGTTCCCGGCACGCCCGATGCCTACACACACCGCATCGGGCGCACTGGCCGCGCCGAACGCAGCGGCAAGGCCTATACGTTCGTATCGAGGGAGGACGCCGGAGCCCTGCGAGCGATCGAGCGCAGTCTGGGCTCGGCCATCACGCGACTCCAGGCGCCCGGATTCGACACCGAAGCCGTCGATCTCGCCGAAAGGCGCCGGGCCCCGTCTGGCGGCCGGCGTTCGGCCGGCGGCCGCGGGAAGGCTTCTGGAAACGGGGCAGGGCATTCCAGCCCGCGCGGCGCCCGCGGCCGCAAGGGTTCCAGCCGCAAGAGTTCCAGCCGCAAGGGTCCGGCGGCCACGGGGGCGGATGCCGCTGGCCGGGGCGGGTCACCCCGCGGCAGGTCGCGGCGATCTCTCTAGGGGCTTGGCCCGGAGCCGGGCCACGGGCGGGGCCGCGCGGGCTGGGGCCAAGTTTACGGTTCACAGCTAGTGGCTCCCGCTCGCTCCAGCGTCCGGCGTTCCCCGCGGGCAATCGGCGCCGGTTTTTCTGAGCAGTTTTCTGGACAGTTTCTTGAGCCATGGCGCGAGATTTGGTCTAGAATAGGAGCCAGCTAGGGAACGGCGGCTGGTCGTGAGAGGTTGGCTGTCACCGGCGGGCTGGAGATTACGGCGCTCGAGCGAGGTGAGTGATGTCGTTTGATCGGAGAGAGTTCTTGGCCGCTTCGGTGGCGGCGGCTGGTTTGGCTTGTCAGCAGAGGATCGAAGAGAGGGCCGCCTCGGCGGGTTCTGAATCCGGATCGAAGTTGCGCATGCCGGGGCCCTATCCCGGGCGCGTGGTTCAGATTCACCACCCGGGCAGTATTACCGGCGACAAGTTTCAGGCCGAGCCGGTGCAGCAGATGATCGACCGCGGCATGATGGAGCTCACCCACGCCGAGCATCCGGCCGAGGCCTGGCGCGAGTTCTTCGAGCCGGGCGATGTCGTGGGCATCAAGCTCAACGGCGCGGGGCGGCCGTATGTGATCTCCGACGCGACGGTGCTGCATTCGATTATTCGCGGCCTCGAGTCGGCCGGAGTCAAGCGGCGCGACATTGTCGCCTATGACCGCTGGAAGACGGCCTTCGAGCGCTCGGGTTTCGAGACCTGGCTGCCCGAGGGGGTCCGCTGGACCTACGCCTCGCCGAAGGGTGTCAAGATCCAGCTCGACATGGACGGCTATGACCGGGACGTCTATATGGAGCTGCCGCTGGTGCATCCCGACTACGGAACTGAGTACGATCTGTCGGACTCGCATCCCCGGCGCTCCTATGTCGCCAAGTTTCTCACCCAAGACGTGAATAAGATGATCAACGTGCCGCTGCTGAAGCATCATCAGTCAGCCGGGGTGACCTTGGCGCTGAAGAACATGTCGCACGGGCTGACCAACAATGTCTCGCGCAGCCATGTGACCACGACCGCGAACGCCTGCGGCATCTTTATCCCGGCCGCCGGTCGAGCTGCCGGTGATGCGCGAGTGGTCCGAGGAGCAAGTCCGAGGAGCAAGTCGAGAAGATGCTCAAGGATTCGCCTTGGGCGATCACCAAGACCATTGCGCGGGGCGCGATCATCACCGGGGTGGGCCGCCGCGGGCGGGTCAGAGTGCGGCGGCGCGTTTCGCCGAAGACTCTGACGTTCTCGGTGCGCTGGCAGAGCGCGCGGCCGGTAAAGCAGGCGCTGTACCGTTTTCAGGAAGCGCAGGGAAAAACGCCTGGAAGGCGGGCCGAACAGATGCTGGAGCGAGCCGGACCGCAATACGTCATCGCGGTGGCGAGCTTGCCTGGTTCGGTGATTCAGCAGACCGGAACGACCGAATTGAAACTCAAGCGGGGCGGCAAGCTGGAGATTAAGGATCTCGGCACGATCGAGGCGTCGAGAGTTGAGATCCGGCGAAGCGGCGGGAGCGGGAGTATTCTGTTCTATTTTCCCAGGGAACTTGAGATCACGCCCGATCACAAGCAGGTGGAATTTGTGATGAAGATTGGCCACGCCACGATCAAACGCAAGTTCAAGCCGCGGGAAATGACGATGGGCGGCGAACTGGAACTCTGAGCAGCCCGACTCCGTTTTCCTTCTCGGCCGGCCGGACTGGCCTCGATTACACCGAAGGCTATTTTCGTTCGTAAAGATAGGCCGCGTCGATGAGACGGCTTTCGCCGCCGTCGTTGACGGCATAGCGCTGATGGCCCACCCGGTCCTCGCGCCGCTCGCCGCTCCAGAGCGAGGCGGCTCCAAATTCGCCGTCTTTGCTAAGGGCGTAGAAGCGAAGACGTACACTCGGCAGGCGGTCTTTGATGTGATCGTAGTTGCGGCCGACGCGCTTGAGCGCATCAAGGCAGGCTTGCTCGGGGCTCATGCCGTGGCGCATGTTTTCGACGACCGTGTGGGCGCCAACGACGCGGATGTTCTCTTCGCCGCGGCCGGTCGATCCGGCGGCTCCGACGTCCTGATCGACATACAAACCGGCGCCGATGATGGGCGAGTCGCCGACCCGGCCGGGGATTTTCCAGGCCAGCCCGCTGGTGGTCGTGCAGCCTGAGATTTCGCCCTTGCGATTGAGCGCCAGGCAGTTGATCGTTCCGGTCGGGGGATCTTGCACGACTCGGCGGGCCCAGGCCAGCCATGCGGGCTTGGCGGAGGGGAATCGGTCGAGCAATCTTGCTTGCCCGTCGCTTTCGCCAGGCGCATCGGGGTCGCCAGGCGCGTCCAGGCCCGGACCCCAATCGGTCTTGAGCGACTCTTTCCAGGTGAGCCATG
Organism: Bryobacterales bacterium; assembly: GCA_965238045.1. Lineage (GTDB taxonomy): Bacteria > Acidobacteriota > Terriglobia > Bryobacterales > UBA6623 > CBDEGU01. The sequence goes on from CBDEGU010000012.1 coordinate 2,295,794, forward strand.
CGAAGCGGGACTTTTCGGTCAGCAAGTCTTCTGGCTCAAAGCCATGCGCCTGGGCGAAACGCAGCGCGCCATCAGCAACCATCATGACGTGGTCGGTGCGTTCCATGACCAGTTGAGCGACCTTCGAGGGCGTCTTGATGCCTTGCAGGGCGCCGACCGCGCCCGCGCGGCGGGAGGGCCCGTGCATCACGCAGGAATCGAGTTCGACGACGCCATCTTCGTTCGGCAAGCCGCCATAGCCGACGCTGGTATCTTCCGGATCGAGTTCCTGGATGTTGACACCGGCGATCACGGCGTCGAGGGTGTCTTCGCCCTCTTGGAGCAGCTCCATGGCGCGGGCGCAACATGCGAGTCCGTTCGAGCTGGCGATGACGATGTCTTTGGGCGCCGCCGCGGTCGATCCAGGCAAGCTTGCCGCGGTCGCAGCTCCAAGTGTTCCGCGTAATAAACCTCGACGAGTCATAAGATCTCCTTCTGCTATCGCCCCCCGCGAGGCCGCGGGGCCGGGGAGGGATCGTTACGTTCGGCACCGCGCCGCCAGACGTCCGGGTTGCCAGACTTCCGCGCTGCCAGATGTCCGGGCAAGAAAAGTCTAAATGCCTTCAAATAGAACGCTGCTCAGATACCGTTCCCCGGCGTCGGGAAGAATCACGACGATCATCTTGTCTTCGAACTCGGGATCCTTGGCCAGACGGCAGGCGACGGCCACGGCCGCGCCACATGAAATACCGCAAAGCAGTCCTTCTTCCCGCGCCAGCCGGCGGGTGTAGTCGATGGCCTCGTCGTTCCCGGCCAGCTCGATGCGATCGACAAGCGAGAGGTCGAGCACGTCGGGAACGAACCCGGCGCCAACTCCCTGAATGCGATGGAAGCCCGGCCGCAACGGCTCGCCAGCTAGCTTTTGCGAAAGGACAGGGCTGTCGGCCGGTTCCACTCCGACGGAAAGGATCTCTTTCTTCAGGTGATGTTTGATGTAGTGGGAGATCCCGGTGATCGTCCCGCCGGTTCCGATGCACGCGACGAGAACCGCGACCTGGCCGCTGGTGTCTTCCCAGATTTCCGGGCCGGTCGTGCGGAAGTGGATCGCGGGGTTGGCCGGGTTCTTGAACTGGTGGAGCATGAGGTAGCGGTCGGGCTCGGCGGCCGCCATCTGCTCAGCCCGTTCGACGGCGCCCTGCATCCCCAACTCGTCGGCCACCAGTTCGAGCTTCGCCCCGAACATGCGCAGCACTTGCTGGCGTTCGAGGCTCATGATTTCCGGCATGACGAGGGTAAGCGGATAGCCGCGGGCGGCGGCAACGAAAGCCAGAGCGATGCCGGTGTTGCCGCTGGTCGGCTCGACGAGTTCCTTGCCCGGGGTGAGCAGGCCGCGCTGCTCGGCGTCCCAGATCATGGAGGCGCCGATACGGCACTTCACCGAGTAGGCCGGGTTGCGCCCCTCGATTTTGCCGTAGATGGTTGCCGGGGCGTTATCGGTCACGCGGTTCAGCCGCACCAGGGGCGTGCGACCGATGCTCAGAGAGTTGTCGTTGAAGATATTCGCCATCAGTTATTCATCCAGCAGCGGTTATTTATCCAGCGGAAGGGATCACTTCTCGGCGTGGCAATTAGATGGCCCAGTTGATGACCTCTCGAGACTTCTTATCTTTCCAGCGGCTGACCAGATCGGCGAAGGTGGTGCGGTCGAGAACGCTGGAGAGGGCGCGGTCGACTTCCTGCCAGAGTTCGGGGAACGGGGAATCGGCGGGTGCGTTGCTATTCTCGCGGCGGCGGGTGGCCGATGTGGGGCCTTCGATATGGCGCAGCACCGCGCCGACGGTGATGCGATCTGGGGTGAGCGCCAGGTGGTAGCCGCCGCCGGCTCCGCGCCGAGAGGCCAAGAATCCGCCCTGCTTGAGCTGCGAGAGGATCAACTCAAGAAATTTCCGCGGAATATTTTGACGGGAGGCGATTTCCGCGATCTTCATGGGTTCGGCGCTCGTGCGGGAGCAGAGCTCGAAGATGGCCCTTAGGCCGTACTCGCCCTTGACTGATACATCCATAGTATCTCTATTGACTTACTAGAGATTATTGTACCCATGATCGACGGTGTCAAACCGCTGCCCCGGGGGCCGTGGCGCGCGGGTGGCTGAATTTACAGGAAAGCCGGGCCCAAGATGAGGCCCGAAATGATAGGATCGATGGGAGTTATCTTTGGTGCGCTGGAACCGAGTGGAACGGTGGGGAACATAAAACGGACGGGCTGGATCTTGGGGGGCGCGGCGCTGCTATTGATGCTGTGGTTCAACTACACATCCGATGAGGCGATCAAACCCACTCTGGCGGGATTCTTCGCGATTTCGATGGGAGGCTCGCTCGTGTGCTGGGGGATGCATGGGATCGAGAAGGGCGAGATCCTGATCAAGCGGCGGCACGTAAGGCGCGACGAGCACCCGTTGATTTTCTGGGCCACGGTGATTGTGTTTCGGCTGCTCACCGGCTCCGTGCTGGCATTGGGCGGTGTTTGGCATCTCTTTGCCGGCGGGAAGCATTAGAGTATTTTCAGGAATGTCATAGACAACCCATGAGGGCTGCTTAGCACCGGCGCTTCGGCTAGGACGAATGCATCTTAGGATATGGGCCACGTAGTCATTGAAAATCTCCTAAGCAAGCCACAGAGCCGTGGATGGAAATCCGCGGCCGGGCCAGCGCGGAATGTCCCGTATGCGGCCTTCGTTTCCCCTGCCACGACGCATCACGTCACGTTGCGCCAACGCCGGTCGTTGCGGCTGCTTCAATCTTCTGACCGCGGATTTCCATCCACGGCTCTGCTGCGGCATCTTCGGATACGCGCTATGTCATCAGTGAAGATGCACTAGCGGGCCGGCGGAATACCAGCAGGAAGGATTAGCGGTACGCTGCTGGAATGCGGAACTCGACCCCGGCGTAACGGAACTCCTCGGCTAAGCGATGGCTGGTTCCTTGGGCCGCGAGCTGGGCTAGCCCGAGGACGCGCTCTTCGACCAGCTTGTTGACGGACGCTTCGTCGGCTTTCGCAAGCAGTTTCAGGCGCCGCCCGGTGGATTCCAGCCTTTGCTTCAGCCGCATCGCCATACTGTGGTTGATCGTCTGGAGCGCCTGGGCGGCCCGGACTTTCTTCTCGATCACGCTCGAGATGTCGATCATCTTCGGCTGAGGCACGAAGGTCGCGCTGGCTTCGGGTTCACGGCGGGCGGGATCGACCGGCGACGCAAAGTAGTAGACCTCCGGCGTCCGATGCGGCTTCAGACGGGTGTCCTTCATCGCGATCAAGTAGTTTTCCAGCGCGGCGGCTCGCCAGGCGCCCTCGGCGGCGCGTCCAGCGTAGTACCGGTCGTGGTTGCGCTCGTGCTCGGTGTGCGGATTGGGAATAAAGAGCACGCGGGGCTTGTAGAGCCGGATGTAGTATATGAGCCGGTCGCGCATGGTGGTGAACGGCACGTCGCGAAACTCGGCCGAGCGGTAGCCGAGCGAAATGACTTTCTTGATACCGAGGATCTTCGCCGCCGCCTCGCTTTCCAGCTTGTTGCGCAGCGCGGTCTCTTCGAGCGAGAGGTCCCAGCTATCTTTCTCGTCATTGCCGACCCGGATCAGATAAGCGTCCATGCCCTCGCCGGTCATCTTCGCGATCGTGCCTCCGGCGTGGAGCACATAGTTGCTGGCATCGGAGGTGATGACGACGACGGTGTTGCGGGTCTCGCCAACCTGCGCGGCGGCGGACATGACGCCCAGCAGGGCGAGCAGAGAGGGAAGCAACAGGCGTAGGGCGCGGCGGGTCATTGTTTCTCTAGATTCTGCTTCTCCGGGCTCTGCTTCTCCGGTTTTTAGTTCTCAATGTTCTGGCCGAGAAATTTCTTCAGACCCGGCAAGTGGTAGAACTCATCCATGTAGTAGTAGTCTTCGGCGTAGGGCACGCTGGCCTCTTTGCCCCAGCGGCGTGAGATCCAGTTCATGTGCCATTCGATCATCATGTTTCCGGCCGCGGTGTCGTCGCCGATGTTGTCGAATTCGGGCAGGTAGAGGCCCCGGGAGGCCAGTCTGGCCTTCATGCCGCGCGCCCCGCCCGGGCTGGCGTAAACGTTTTGATGCGCGTAGATGGCCGTTTCCTTGATCCTCATATCGCTCTCGTGCAACTCGATGGCGACGTTCGGCCGGTGTCCCAGTCCCCAATCGAGCCGCGCCTTGCCGTAGTAGTGATAGGTTTCGTGGGGCTCGAGATCGAGTTCGAAGTGTTCGGGATGCACGTTGCGGTAGCCGGCCAGCCAGTAGGCTTCCTCGAAGAGCCAGGCCAGATTCCGGTGGCCGGGGTTTTTCTGGAAATGCTCCCAGGCGTTATGTCCGGCCACGGCGTCGGGCTTGTACTTGCGAACAAGATAGATGAGCTGTTCCCGCAGTTCGTTCAGCGGAAAGGGCGTCTCGTAGTTGTTGCGCCAATTCAGGCTGTCGACGTGGTCCACCATGCCGAGGACGCGAATGGCGTCGTAGGTTTCCTTCAGGTTGATGATGTCGTTGCGCGGGTAGCCGTGGCGGCCGTCCTTTTCGTCATTCGAGCCGCGGACGTAGTGGGCCTTGTAGCCGGCATCAATGAAGCGGGTAATCAGGCCCGCCAGGCCATAGTCGGTCGTGTGGTCGTCGTGGTGCGGTTGCGCGACCATCAGAACTTTGCCAGGCGGCGGATCGACAAGCGGAAGATTGCCCTGGGCCGAGATGGGCTGGCAAACAAGCGCCGCGAAAACGGGAATCAAGAAGCGATGCATCTCGGGTGGTCTTAGGCCATCATGCCATGCGAGTGGGTATTGTATCACGCGATCCCGCTCTACTCACTTTCCGCGTTCTCGGCTGCCAAGAGGCCATCCGCATCTGGAAGCACGGGACGCTGCCCGCTGAGACAGGCGCCCTGTCTTACTCACCCCGGCGCAGAACGTTCAGTGCGAAAGCGATCCGCCTGACGAGCACTTTGATCTCTGCCATAGCGCTCTGGATGCTCGCCTCGTGCTCCTCGACCGCGGTCTGGGTGTTCGCATCGTGCTCCGCTGCTCGCTCCGCATGGGCATGCAGGTGAAACTCGTTGTGGTGCTCGTGAGAGTGAATGTGGTTCAGGCTCAAGAGTTCGATGCTCGCCAACTGGCCGCGCATCAGGCCGGGCGGATTCGATGCCGCGTGCAGGTTGAGGTAGTAGCCCTCCGGGTCCCCCAAGATGCGCTCGATCTCGGCCAGCACATCAGGATCTGTCTCCTCCACTTGGGTTGAGATAACACCGATTCGGGCGTTATTCACGGGCTCCATATTGGAGCCAACGGCTATAGGTCCGTTTTCAAACCACCTCCCCCTGTGAATATGCATGGCCCTCAGATCTTGGGGCTCATCGATAAAGTATTCGACACTGAAATTGACGAACGCCTTGACGATTTCCCCGCTCTGGTTGGAGAGTGTCCCAATCGTAGTTGAGGGTTTGTAGGGCGGCGGCGTAAAAGAGCATTGTACTAGGCAGCCTTTGCTGCTGTGGCCTTGGCCGGATTGAGGATGGCGTCGAGCATCCACAGATCCTTGTAACCCATGATCTTGCGGAAGCTTTTCTCGGTATCGAGGAATGCAGCCGTGGCCCAGCGACACACCATGGCCGCGTCCTTCCAGCGGGTCACTCGCCGCGTTCTCCGCCGCACCCCGGCGTTAGGAGACTCGACGATGTTCGTCGTCGCCAGGCAGCGATGCAGCGACGGCGGCGCACCCAGGCGGTTGATGGTGAAACACTCCTCCATGCCTTCGCGCAAACTCACCGCCGCCTCGGGCCAGTCACCCTCGTACCACTGGGCTAGCTTCTCCAGCCGCGCTTGTCCATCTTGGGCTCCCAGCCGCCAGGCGGCCCGGATCGCCGCTTTGGCCTGATCGCGCTCGGCCTTAGGCAGCCGCTCGACGACATTGCGCAGCTTGTGAGCACGGCAGCGCTGCACCGGAACTTTGCCGAAGACCCGCCGCACCGCCGCCCGCAGGGCCTTCGATCCATCGAGCACGAAGAGCCTGTTTTTCTCCGTCGATACTCCCCGCTCGACCATGCCCCTCAGCAAGTCTTCGGCGGCGGCTGTGCTCTCAGTGGCGGCGTGCTGCAATCCCAGCACATGTTTGTTGCCCTGACGGTCTACGCCCACCGCTGCAAGCACTACATGATCTGCGAAGATCAAACCGTCCACGTAGATCACCAGCAGATCCAACTCATCCAGGCGCCGCGTGAGCACTTCGTCGATGCTCTTTTCGGCGGCCTCGACTGCCTCCCGGCTGACGGCGGATTTCGACACCCCGGCCGTGCCGGCCATTGCGCCAATCACCCCGGCATAGTTGCGCGTCGAGACGCCCTTCATCAGAATGTCGAGCATGCGCGCGCCGAGGCGTTCGTCGTCCTGCATCGCTTCGTAAGCGGGCACTTTGACCTCGCCGCCGGAGCGTTTGCGCAGTCTGGGTTTGCTGACGCGCAGTTTGCGGTTGCTGAGCTTGACGCGACCGGGCTGGCGGCCCCAGCGGACCACATCGCCGCGGCGCTTCTTGCCGGGCTGGGAAAGTTTTCCACCGGTAACTTGCTGCGCCGACAGTTCCAGCACGGCTTGAATGGCGGCGCGGCCGGTGACGTCGATAACCTCGTCGACGGCTCCGCGGCACTGCTCGACCAGTTCAACCAAGGGCAGCATGAGTTGGGAGTTTTGGCTGAGCAGGCGGGTGAGGTCGTTGGGGCTGACTGGCTGTTGCTTCGCGGAATCCAGAATGTGATATCGTTTCTTCACGGCGGTTCTCCTTTGTGGTGAAAGGTTTGCTCGATTCTCTCAGAGAACCGGGCTTGAGAACCGCCGCCCTTCCACCTTCAACTAGATTCGGGACAATCTCCTCTGGTTGTCACGCAACACATGGATCGCAATCTCCGCATCCGCGGAGGCGAAGTCACCGCCAACCTGAACGGGCGGGTTCTCCAAATCCGGAAAGAGAAAAGCTCTCAGGTAGGTTGACTGGAGCGTCTGCTGGCCCTGAGCCAAGAGCATCACGGGAAACACAACTGTGATTAGCGCAAGCGAACATCGTCTGAACATGCTGATTCTCCTTTGCGGTGGAATTGCATCCGGCCCGCAAACCAGGATTTCCATTCGTGTCCTGGAAGCCGTGAAAAAATCGGGACCCTCACAAGCGCTGGCGAAACACTCTCTGATTCGCAAGGACTTAAGTGATGCGCGGCTGACTGCCCCAGCATTTTTTCACAGCTTCCTGGCACGGCCACAGTATACACGCGCGCCGCCACGAATACCACATCTTTTCGCACGGAACCCCGCACATTGTCTCCGCCGGCGGGCGCCCCTCGTGCCGCCTGCCCGCGCTAGAATGTTCGACACAGGGGCGTCAACGCCGGATAGGTGTTGAGAAATGATTCCCCATTGAGCAATAAGGCATACGGGCCTCGGCAACCCGTCGCCGGGCGGGCCCAAATCGAGTCCCATCAGGCGGCTAGCGAGACTCTGGGCCGATCGCCCAACGGAAGCGTTGGAACCACCACCTGTCCTGCTGCGGTACAATTCCATCAGGCTCGGTCGGGATTATGGTTGGTCAAACTATTTCGCATTACAAGATCACCGAGAAACTCGGCGAAGGCGGCATGGGCGTCGTCTACAAGGCCGAGGACACCAAGCTCCGGCGTGTGGTGGCGCTGAAGTTTCTGCGCTCCGAGTTGATCGAGGACCCCGAGCACAGAGAGCGCTTCCTTCGCGAGGCGCAGGCCGCGGCGGCTCTCGATCACCCTAATATCTGCACCATCCATGAAATCGACGAAGACGCGGGGCGGACGTTCCTCGCCATGGCCTTCATTGCAGGCCTAACCGTCAAAGACAAGATCGCCCAGCGCCCGCTCAAGCTCGACCAGGCGCTCGACATCGCCGTCCAGACCGCCCAAGGTCTTCAAGCAGCGCACGAGAAGGACATCGTCCACCGCGACATCAAGGGCGCCAACATCATGGTCACCCCGCCGGGACAGGTCAAGATTATGGATTTCGGCCTGGCGCAGCTTGCCGAACGCTCGAAATTGACCGAGACCACAACCATCCTGGGGACTCCCTCTTACATGTCTCCAGAACAGGCGCGGGGTGAAAAAGCGGACCGCCGCGCGGATCTTTGGTCGCTCGGGGTCGTGCTGTACGAAATGATCGCCGGCAGACTGCCGTTCGCGGGGGAGCGCCAAGAGGCGGTTCTCTACGGGATCACCAGCGAGGAACCCGAGCCGGTCACCGCCCAGCGAGCGGGGCTGCCACTGGAACTGGAGTGGATCATCGGTAAGGCCCTGGCGAAGGACCGAGAAGAACGCTATCAACATGCCGAAGACCTCCTCGTTGACTTGCGTGGATTGCAGAAGAAGCTGGCATCGGGCTCTTCCACCATCCTGAAGACACAGGCTGCGAGTCAGACGGGGGGAGCCCCGCCTCGTTCAGCGGAACAGATTGAGCGGCAATACCGGCGCAAGCAAACCTTGCTCCTGGGGGCTGCCGTGCTGGGTGTGCTCCTCGCCCTGGTCTTCGCCTTCTTCCCGCTATTCTCCCCCTCCCCTGCTACAGACGCAGGCGTAGTGCGATTCTCCATCTCACCCGAGAACCTCACAGGCGGCGGCATTTCACCCGATGGCAAATACATCCTCTATGGAACAAACACAGAAGGTGAGAGCGTGCTCTGGTTGCGGCCGTTGGATAGTGAGGCCCCACGCAAACTGGAAGGCACAGAGGGGGCTCAAAGTAGCGGCTGGTCGCCGGATAGCAAGAACATTGTCTTCGGGACTGACAGTGAGTTGAAGCGGATCTCCATTGCCGGGGGCCAACCGATCACATTGTGTCCGTTGCCCGGGGACAGATTTGCCGGCGCTTCATGGAGCCCCGATGGCGATCGAATCGTCTTTTCTTCCGGGCTCCGGATGTATGAAATTGCGGCTCGCGGCGGCGAGCCGAAGCTTCTCCCGGATACGAACCCCGGCCGTCGCAGGTACTCCTCGACTCCCCATTTCTTGCCCGCCGGCGCCGCGCCGCAGAGACTGCTCGAAACGAGCGGAGGCGCCAGTAATTTCAAGGTTGTCTTGCTGGATCTTGAGACGGGTGAGCACCGTGAACTTGCGCCCGGAGAAGGGGCGGTCTACTCGAGCAGTGGGCACTTGATCTACCATTCCGATGATTTTGGGCTGCGAGCCCTGCCTTTTTCAATCGAAGATCTGACGGTGACCGGAGAGGCGTTCCCGATTGAGGAGAACGGCCGATGGGCCAGCGTCTCCGCCGACGGCACACTGGTCTACAACGGTGCCCAGGGCTCCCGGCAAACACAACTCGTTTGGAAGGATCGCTCGGGCACAACCGTCGGCACAATCGGTGAGCCGCAGATCGCGATATTAACTCCCAACTTGTCGCCAGGCGACCGCTCGGTGGCCGCCTGGGGCATAGAGGAAGGCGCTGGTGATATTTGGGTACACGAGGTCCAGCGCCCCGTCAAAACTCGTTTGACGATCGACGAGAGTAGGGACGGGCATCCGACGTGGCTCCCCACTGGAGACGTCATCGCGTTCTCGTCGTCACGGTTGGGTTCCTCGCGCCAGCTCTTCCAGCGGCGGGTTGACGGAAGTAGTCCAGCCGAGCCGTTGTTGGAATCTGACCAGTCCGTCAACCGCTGGCTGACAGACTGGTCGAATGACGGTCGTCTCGCACTGTTCTACCAGCGAGCGGTGTCAGGAGTCAACATTCATGATCTGTGGTATCTCGAGCGCCGCAAAGACGACCGCGGCTACGAAGCTGTGCCCTTCTTGCAGACTCGCTTCCGAGAGATCACAGCGGAGTTCTCGCCGGACGAGAAGTGGGTGGTTTACGCCTCCGACGAGTCAGGTCGGTACGAGGTATACGTCCGCTCGTTCCCAGATGGTGGTAACAAACACCAGGTTTCTATTGACGGCGGCTGGCGGCCGCGCTGGAGCGAAGAAAGCGGCGAGATCTTCTACGTCAAAGCGTCCACGCTGATGGCGGTTCGCGTCTCGACGAATCCCACATTGACCATCGGCAAACCGCAGTCGCTTTTCTCTTCGGAACAGCTCGGCTTCTGGAGCGGCATCCCAACCTACGACGTCACGTCCGACGGCCAGCGGTTTGTCGTGCCGGAAAGGGCGCAAGCCGCGGTTGCCGGTACCGATGGGCAGGACGGGGACCCGCCCCGACCCTCCATCCGCGTCGTCCAGAACTGGTACCAAGAGTTCCGCCGCCGCAAGCAGGACTAAGTCCCGGGAAAAGAGCCACATAGCGCTCGTCCGCGGATACCTGTCGCGAAATCGCCTTCCCACCAACAATCAGCGGTTGTTGGTTCGTAACGTATTCCAACCAAGCCACTTAGACTGATTTCGTCGGCTGGGAAATGAAAAGGTCCCCTTCTCGTCCATTGGCTCGACGAGCGCGGGGCCCTGGTCTGGATGGGGGAGATCGGGGGAGATCGGGGACGGGAGATCGGGGAGATCGGGGACCAGCTCCCGAACCCAACTCCCGCCCGCAAACCCGCCCCGCCGCCCATTGGGGTCACAGCATTTCCAAAAATTCATCTCCCTCATTCCAAACAACTTAACATCCCAACCCCTCCTCTACCCCGGCACCTCCAAGGTATCCTATAACTGCAACACCCTGCGGCGCCGCCGCCCGCCTCCGAGCACCCACGCCGCAAGGCGCATTCACATTTCCGCCGGCAGCCCAGGCCCCGCCTCGCCCCGGCAATCTCAGAACAAAAGGAAAAAAAGTAATGGCAAGGAAAGCAACAAAAGCACAGATCAAAGCAAACCGCGAAAACGCGAAAAAATCCACCGGCCCCCGCACCGAAGAGGGCAAGGCACGCGTCTCACTCAACGCACTCAAGCACGGGTTGCTCGCGCGCGACGCCGTCCTGCCCAGCGAAGACCCCGCCGAATTCGACCGTCAGCTCCGCGACCTTGAGCACGACCTCCGGCCGGAGAACTCTCTAGAATTCGAGCTCGTCCGCCAGATCGCCGACGCCCAGTGGCGCATGCGCCGCTTGGTGCGCATCGAAACCGCCTTCCTCTCGGCCGCCATCGGCGCGCAGCGCCAGCACGAAGAAATCTTCCATCCCGGCGACATCCAGCCCGGCCGCGAGGGCGAAACCCAGCTTCTCGGCGCCGGACTGCTCGGCCGCACCCAGGCCCTGCTCCACCTGGCCCGCTACGACGCGCATCTGAGCCGCCGTTACTACCGCGCCATCGCCGAGCTAGGAAGGCTCCGCAAGCTAGAGCGGGCAGCCGAGCAATACCGCGAAAGCAAAACTACCAAACAGAGCCAATATCCCGAACCCTACGAAGAATCAGCACGATACGAACCACCCTCCCGGCCCAAAGGCTGGCAACCCGGCCCCCACTCGCGGCCCCCGCCCCAGCCCCCGATACTGCCGCGGCCCCCAGTTCCCATTGCCGCCCCGGCCCCGCCGATCGTCGACGACCCGCAACTGACGGCCGACAAGAACCCAAACGAACCAAATTCAAGCTAACCGTAGCCGAATCAGAAGCATACGGAGGACAGAGGGCGACCCGCCGCTAAACGAGCAAACAGCGGCCCCAGACCATCTCAAACCGAAGAAGAGAACAACCAACTGGCGAGCTAGCCCACCCACCAAACCGCCAAGCGAGACCTGCGCCTCCACCCGCGAGCCCCAATCCACCCGGCCACCCTCGAAAAAAAAGACTCCCAAATCCCGAAAAACCGGACATTCCCGGACACGCACAATGAGGCAGACTCGGCCTCCGCTAATCGACGCCGCGGCCCAGCCGCGCCACGCCCAGCGTAGTGACCAGGCCGGCCAGCACCAGCCCCAGCGCCGCGGCGCTCTGCCCGCCCGAGGGACGGAAGCCTTCCAGAAGATAGTCCTTCGGCCGCAACGCGGCGATCGACTCGGCGGTCATCACACGGCCTCGGATGAGCTGGCCCGGCCGAGGCGGGACCCCTTGCCGGAACGGCCACAAGCCCAGAACGGCCCCCAGCAGCAGCCCCAGCAGGAAGCCCAGCGTAGCCTTTTCAAAGCGGGCCAGAAGATGCCGCATCAGATTGCTGATTCCGGCGACGCCCACCCCCACCCCGATGGCCAGCGGCGCCAGGATAGCGATGGGGCCCAGCAGCAGCGAGACATCACCGCCGCCGGCCACGGCCAGCGCCGCGGCCCTGCATTGCTCAATCGAGCCGAGAATCGTCAGATGGACGCCCATGATCAGCCAGATGTAGCTGCCCGAAATCCCGGGCAAGATCATGGCCGAGGCGCCCGCGATCCCGGCGGCCACCATCAGCGCCGCACTCGATGCCTCGCCCGCGCCCGAAGCTCCGGGCTGAATCATGGCCATGGCCCCCATCAGCAGCAGGCCGCCGCCAGCCCCGGCAATCGCGCTCCTGGTCAGCGGCCGCAGAAGACGCCAAACCACCGGCACGCCCCCAAGCGTGAGACCGATGAACAGGCTGTACATCGCCCAGCGGTGATCGATCACCAGACCTTGCACAACGCCCGCCAGCGTGACAATCGCCGTCAGCGCCGAACCCGCGACGATGGCCAGAAACACCAAGGTCGCGGCGCGAAAACGGAGCGTCGTGACTTCCGCGATGCCTTCGATGAAAGCAGGATAGATGCCCGCCGCCAGCAGCATCGTCCCGCCCGAGATGCCCGGCACCAAATTGGCCAGGCCCATCAGCACGCCGCCGGCGATGCCGCGAATCAGCGCCGACTTCGCAGGCAACGGGCCGGAGTTCTTCATGGGTTCAGACATGCCTGCTGAGTGAGAAGCAACCCGGCGGGTAAGACAGGCACCGCGCGACAAGCGCGCATCGGCCGGCCCGGCGCCTCAAATGTCTCACATTAGCAGTTGGCCTCCCGGCCATGTTGGGGCATAATAGAGATACCATGAGCGAGAAACGGCGTATCAAGTCCTTCGAGGACTTCATGGCCGAGCGGGCGGCCCAGCAAGAGTCGTCTAGGAAGGACCCGTCGCGGGAGGAGCCTTCCCGCATCGGATCCTCTTGGAGCACTGAGCCCCCCGCCAGTGACTCACCAGCGCCCGACGCCGGGCCCGGGGCCGCGCCCGACCCTGACGCCGCGGCCGACCCTGACGCCGCGGGCTGATTTGCCATCCTCTCCTTCCCCGTCCGGCAGTTTCTTTTCCGGCCTTTCGACCGCGACGGCCGGCGACATGCCGACGATCGTGCTCGCGCAAGTCGGATTGACCGTCCTCGACGGCATCATCATTTTCGTCTACTTAGTGATGTCGATGATCGATATCGGCTGGCTCGCGGTCGGACTGCGAATGTTCGCCATCCCGGCGATGGTGCTTTCCATCGCTCCGATGGTGCTGGGAGCGATCATCATGCGCCAGGCCACCAAGACGGGCGTCGAACCTCCCGGTTTCACATGGTCGCGCATTGGGACTTACGTGGGTGTCATGCTGGCGCTGGGGACCCTTTTCGTCCCGGCGGTGGTTGCCATGCGGGAGATGCTTAGTCCGAGCACCCTTCCCTTCGTCCAGTAAAGAGGGGGCCGCCGCGGGCGCGCTCGTCAGCCTGTCTGGGTCGTAGTCAACTGGGCCGCCGAAGGCGGCTTAGCCGCGTCGGGCGGCGGTTTGTAGAGCGTCACCATGCAGCCTCCTATGGCCGCCAGAAGAATCCCCGCGACGAACTGCCAGCGAAGACTCGATATCCCCCCGGCCGGCGGATGCAGGGCCATCGACACCGCGGCGTTGACTACGGGAGCCCCGGCGAAGACAATCGACATGACCACGGCCGGCGTCCCTTTGGCTCCGAACGCCAGCAAGATTCCAAACGCCCCCAAAGCGCCCGCCGTCCCGGCGATGAGCGACCACGAGATGCCGCTCCAAGGCAGGTTCCACGACGCTTTATTGACCAGCAGTACGACAACGGGCGGCAGGATGGCCGCGAAGAAGTACGCCACGCCCACGAAGAGGAAGGCCTTGTATCGTCCGTTGACCGGGTCGGCCATATTCATCTGGCCGGTGTGCAACAGATTGCCGTATATGCCCCACGCGCATACAGTGATTAGGGCGTAGATCAGCCACGACATGCTCTGGTTCGCGTTGGCGCCTTCCATCGTTGGTGCTCCTTTTCCCTCTATCGGTGTTCCGCTCCCGGGGCCGGGCGCGGTGAAGTCCGCAGGATAGCCCTTCGCGCCGGCCATACGCAAGTGCTTCGCCGCCTCAGTCCCCCGCGGCGTGGAGCACGACGTTGCGGCGGTGCGCGCGGGCGCGATGCTCGTACAAATACACCCCCTGCCAGGCCCCCAGCGCGAGACGCCCATGAACGATCGGAATGGAAAGCTGCGTCTGTGTCAGGGCCGCCCGGATGTGAGCCGGCATGTCGTCGCCGCCCTCCAGAGTGTGCGTGTAGAGTCGGCTGTCCTCGGGCACGAGCCGGCTGAAGAACGTCTCCAGGTTCCGCACTACATCCGGGTCCGCATTCTCTTGGATCAGCAGCGACGCGGAGGTGTGCTGAAGAAATACGGTCAGCAAACCCGTCTGAAAGTCGAGACCATCGAGCCATGCGGTAATCTCGGACGTGATTTCATAGAAGCCTTTGCCGGAGGTGGAGAGAGCAAGAGTCTTAGTGGCTTGCCGCATTGGGGTTCCTCTGCTGCTCGTAAGCAAACTGCTGGCGGGAGCGGACATGGCGGAAACGCAAAATCATGCGCGCTACCCCCCGGCGCCTCCGCTCGAAGGGCACGGCGCCGCGGCTTCCCGCGGCAACACCGAGCCGCCCGCGCCACTTGTTGATTGTATGGCGGTCCATTGCGTCCTGTAAATAGGAAGAGATCGCCCAATTCCGCTTTCTCTCTATCTCACCTCGGCCGCTGAAGAGTGTTCTATATTGAAGTCCATGTCCTCATCCGGCGTCCCCCAGTTACCCGTCGCTCTGGTGACCGGAGCCAGCCGCGGCATCGGCCGCGGTATCGCGCTCGAACTCGCCAAGACACACCGCCTGGTCGCTACCTATCGCGCACGCGAAGACGCCGCCCAGTCCTTGCGCCAAGAGACCGGCGCCGAGATCTTCAAGCTCAATATCGCCCGCGGCGCCGATCGCGACGCCGTGCTGGCGTTTTGCCGTGAGAAGTTCGGACGCCTCGACCTGCTGGTCAACAACGCCGGCATGGCGCCCGGCCAGCGTCTCGACCTTCTCGAAGCCAGCGAAGAGAGCTTCGACGAAGTCCTCAACGTGAACCTCAAAGGTCCCTACTTCTTGACGCAAGCCGCGGCCCGCTGGATGCGGGAGAGTCAGTCGGGACGGATCGTCTTCATCACGTCGATTTCGTCCTACGCCTCGTCGCCGAATCGCGGAGAATACTGTGTCTCGAAAGCCGGCCTGAGCATGACGGTCAAGCTCTTCGCCGACCGCCTTGCTTCCGACGGCATCGGCGTCTTCGAAATCCGCCCCGGCATCATTCGCACCGACATGGTCGCCCCGGTCGTCGCCAAATACGAGAAGCGGATCGCCGAAGGGCTCCTGCCCCAGTCACGCATGGGAGAGGTCACCGACATCGCCCGCGCCGTTCGGGCCATCGCCGACGGCCTGCTCGACTACGCCACCGGCCAGGTGCTCGACCTTGATGGCGGCTTTCACTTGCACAGGCTTTAGGGCGCTGGCCGCCGGCCATCAGATGCCCGGAACCAGTACATCCACCCCGATCGCGTCGTGGTCCGAGAGCGGCGGCCTGCGTCCCTCCCGAAACTGACGCAGAATGACCGGGTCCCGCGTCTGCAATCCTCGTGTGGCGAACCAGTCGATCTTGAGCGGACATTTGCCGTCATGATTGCGCAGCGCCCAGCGAATGAAGGCGAAGCACCAGGCCGGCACCCACTCCCCTAAATTCTGACGCGTCTTCACATCGTCGACGTCGTAGGAAGTGGTTCGCTCGCCCAGCCGGTTGCAGTTTCGGAAGTCGAACCCGCGGTCTTCCAGCAGCTGGAATAACTCTCGTTCGAAGCGGTTGTAGGGGTGCAAATAGTGGTTGTCGATTGTATTGTCGATCCCCATGAACACACGCCGCCAAAATCCCATGATGGCGAAGAAGGCCCGCGAGGAGTTATAGGTGGTCGTGTTCCAGTCGCCGCCGATGATCGCCGGTTTCCCCGCCGGAAGCGCGTCGAGCACGTCGCGCATCTGGTCGCGCCGGTGCCGCTGCGTTGACTGCGCGTCCAGGTGCACGGCCACCACGGTCCACTCGCAGTTTGGAAACTCAATCCCCGCAACAATCGCGGTTTGCTGGCCGAGCCGCTTTTCCCGGCCTCTCATCTTGTCCTTCCCGTTCTTCAGATGCACCGGCCGCACGCGCCGAATCGGATAACGGCTGAGAATCGCGTTGCCGTGCAGTCCCAGCTCGTTTTCATCCTCGGCGTCGTTCTCGATACCGGCCCCTTTGGCGAGGTTGAGATAACACGGAGAAAACGCGTAGTAGAGCCCCAGTTCGCGGGCCAGTTCCTCGGCCACATGCCGGTTGCCCGAGCGCGCCATACCCACGTCGGTCTCGGTCAGCAGCAGGACATCGCTCGAAGCCAGATAAGGATCATTGCGGAAAACTTCGAGCTGGCCGTCGAGTTCAATTCCGCGCTCCAGATTCCAGGCCACGAACCGGTAGCTCTCTCCCGGCTCGGCCGCCGCCGGGCTGAAATCACCCTTCTCGGGCGACTCCAGCACCTTCCTGGCCACCGCGGCCAGCTCGCGGTATCTGGGATGACGCAACAACTCCTCGGTCGACTGGCACTGGGCCAGCTCCCCGAAATGAGGGTACAACTGGTCGCGAATGATGCGATGGATTTCGCGGGCGGAAGTCTCGTTCGCGGCGGCGCGCTGATTCATGAGGCTGGCATCATCCACTGCGGGCCGAACGAGTCCTAAAACTCATTCTAGCCGCGCCCGCCGAGGGCTGTCACAGCACGTCTCTCACAATGCGGCTGTCACAACACAGGCGCAAGCCAAGCATCCTCACGTGCAACGGACGTTTCTATCCATGTCCGCCCCATAGGCGAAGGGCGCCATCCCATTTCCCCGCGATAAACAAACAAGGCTCGGCAAATAGGGCTAAGTGAAAATGCCTATGGCTACATTCCCGCCCAGATGGGTATTCACTTGACTCAGGTGACCACAAGATGTAGGATCTTGGAAAATGGAAGATTATCCGCGGAATCTGGCCGAGGTCGAGGCGCGTTTCGCCAACGAGCAGGCCTGTCGGGAGTATCTGTGTCAACTCCGCTGGCCGGAGGGTTTTCGTTGTCCGCGATGCGGGCATGACAAAACCTGGGCGGTACGCACGGTGCTGCTTATTTCAAGACACCCGCAAACCGCTCCAGAGCTGGTTTCGAGCCATGTGGTGGCTCACCAGCCAGAAGAACGGGGCCAGCGCACTGGGATTGCAACGAGCGTTGGGCCTGGGCAGCTACAAGACGGCCTGGACTTGGTTGCACAAGCTCCGGCGCGCTATGGTACGGCCCGGACGCGACCGGCTCAGCGGGCGCGTTGAGGTTGACGAGACCTACTTAGGAGCCCTGGAGGAGGGCGTGCGGGGCCGCCAAACCGACGCGAAAGCGCTGATTGCAGTAGCGGCCGAGGAAGATGGCGCAGGCATCGGACGAATTCGGATGCGCACGATTCCGAACGCCTCCGGGGACAGCTTGATGGCCTTCGTTGGCGAGTCGGTCGAACCCGGCAGCGTGGTCCACACCGACGGTTGGCTGGGTTACGGGCCACTCGAAAGCGACGGCTATCGCCACGAGGTGAGCTACCTGGACGGGCAACCGGCGCGGGCCTCGGAACTGCTCCCCCGCGTTCATCGCGTGGTGTCGTTGCTGAAGCGCTGGATACTGGGTACGCATCAAGGAGCCGTCAGCCACGAGCATCTCGACTCCTACCTCGACGAATTCACCTTCCGCTTCAACCGCCGCAAGTCCAGAAGTCGAGGCAAGCTCTTCTACCGCCTGGTGCAGCAGGCCGTCGCCGTCCAACCGGTGCCCTACAAGTCGCTGGTCGGAGGCACCGCAACACATGCTACGGACAACCACAACATGTAGGGGCTATTTCAAAATACCTGAGTCAAGTGAATACCCATCCCCGCCCAAACCGCTAGCATCAAAACTCTATGTCCGAAACTGAAACTGCCCTGTCGGCTTCGGCGGGTCTCGCCGAAGACGACGCGGGCGGGCCGAGGCGTCCCCAGCAGCATACCTCGCTGTACTCGGTCGGACTGGTCGTTCTGAGCACTCTTGTCGGGGCGGCGGCGCAGATTCTGCTGCGCTCCGGCGCCGGCCGCATCGAAGGCGCCGGTCTTGCGGATCTGCTCACCAATGTTCCTCTCATCGCCGGATACGGCTGCCTGGGAATCAACACGATTCTGATCACGCTTGCCTTTCGCGGCGGACAGCTCTCCGTCCTGTATCCGATCATTTCTCTCACCTATGTCTGGGTCACGCTTCTCGCGCCCATGTACTTCGATGATGTCGTCACGACGGTCAAAGTCATGGGTCTCGTCCTCATCATCCTGGGAGTGTCGTTTATCGGCGCCGGGAGTCGCCGATGACCACGCCGATTTCCTCCATCATCCTCGTGCTCATCGCCAGCGTGATTGGTTCTCTCGCCATGGCGGCCCTCAAGAGCGGCGCCGACCACATGCGTCTTTCCCGCAAGGCCGCCGGCTATCGCATTGCCGGAGGGATCGCGCTCTTCCTGGCGTCGTCGGTACTCTACGTCATGGGCATCCGGAAAGGAAGCCTGACGGTTCTCTATCCGATGGTTTCGCTCGGATACGTATGGGCGATGCTGTGGGGGCGTCTGTTCTTCCATGAACGGCTGAATCGAAACAAAGTGATCGGCCTCTGTCTTGTCGTCGCGGGCGTCGTCTTCATCGGGATGGGCAGGGGCTGAGCTGGGCCGCCTCCGGTATCACCCGCCGCCCATTCGTCGTAAGGTGTCTCTCGTGACCCGAGGCCGCTGATGTGTGGAATTGCCGGCATCGTCGAATCCGGCCAGCCTCCTGACAAACTCCGAAACCGTTTGGGCCGTTGCCGCGGGGCGTCGCAAGACTCTGACGAAATCCGCGGGCGTCTCGCCGGTTTAGCAGCCCGTGGCACGAGTCGGGCTGCTAAGCCCCGATCTGCTTCGAAGCTGCTTCTTCGTAGACTTTGTGGCTGGGACGAGATGCCAGAATCGATTCCGCGCCCCACTTGGTTACGTTCCGAAACGTTTCGGACCGGATGAAGTTTTCGAAATCCGAGCGGTCTTTCCACTCCGATATAATGAGGTAAAATTGGGGGTCAAAGACATCTTTCATCAAATGGGTCTTCACGTGGCCCGGGGTTTGATTGAGCGCTTCGACCACCAGGGCGCACTTTTTCACAAATGGTTCCTCTTTGCCCTCAAGAACTTCATAATTCATTCCAACCGTGACCATGGATGTCTCCTCTCCATCAGGATCGGCCAAGTCGTCCGCCAGTGTTAGCGAGAGACGATCGCCCGCCCGGCGCTTGCCCTAAGACGAGGCCCTAGCTCCAGCCCGCTCCCGGATCGCGTCCCGCGCTTCGGCCTGGGCTTCTCGTTTCTTGACGGCATCGCGTTTGTCGTAATGCTTCTTGCCCTTGGCCAGCGCCAGCTCGCACTTGACGCGACCTTGCTTGAGGTAGATCCTCGTGGGGATGAGCGTCAGGCCCTTCTCGCGCGTCTTTCCGATGAGGCGCCGGATCTCCCGGCGGTGGGCGAGCAGCTTGCGGGGACGCACCGGATTGTGATTCTCGCGATTGGCGGGTTCATACGAACTGATGTGGGCGTTCATGAGCCAAAGTTCGTTGTCCCGGATCGTGCCGTAGGCGTCGACAAGCTGTATCTTGCCGTTGCGGGCGGACTTGACCTCGCTGCCGGTGAGCACCATCCCGGTTTCGAGGCGATCCTGCAAGAAATAGTCGTGACGAGCCTTGCGATTCTCGGCGAGAAGTTTGATGCCCTCCATCCTGCTGTCTTGGGACTTTCGCATTAGCATCAACGCCTGAGGGCCGTTCACCGTCAAACAATTATGATGAACTGTATCATCATGGCATCTTCGACTTGTGCCGGTGCGATGACCAATCAGGCGGCCTCCCGGCTCGCCGGGCCTCGAACCTTAGCCCGTCCCCGGCGCGCTTGGCGGCTCACCCGCTATCTCTCGCTGCTGGTTGTCCTGCTGCTCGGCATGGCCCCGGCGTCGCCCGTGATCGCCGGTGGCCGCAAGGCCAAGAAGCTCTACAAGCAGGGGCGCAAAGCGGAAATGGCCAAGAACTACGACAGAGCGCTCGAACTCTACGAGATGGCCGCCGCCCAGCGAGCGAACGATCCGGTCTACATGCTGGCCGTGCGCCGCACACGCTTTGTCGCCGGACAGGCCCACGTCGACCGCGGCCGCCGCATTCGCCTTGAGGGCCGCTTCGAAGAGGCCGGCGCCGAATTCCAGCGTGCCCTTGAACTGGATCCGGCCTCGAGCGTCGCCGAACAGGAGCGGAAACGAACGATCGAGATGATCGAAATACGTGACAAGGCGGGCGGCGATCCAGACGAAGCCATGCTTTCGCCCCTGGAGAAGGAGCGTCTCGATCGCGAGAAACGCGTCTCCCGGCTCAAGCAGTCGCCGGTATTGAAACCCATCTCCTCGCGGCGTCTCAAGGAGCTAACCTTCCGCAATCAAGACAGCAAGGTTATCTTCGAGACGATCGGCAAACTCGCCGGCATCAATGTTCTGTTTGATTCCGATTATGAGGACAAGAAGATCAGCATCGAGCTTCTCAACGCCACGCTCTACGACGCGCTCGACTATGTGAGCCTGCTGGCGGGCACCTTCTGGAAACCGATCACTGACAACGCGATTTTCATCGCCGAGGACAGCCAAAACAAGCGGCGCGACTTCGGCGAAGAGGTGGTCAAGACATTCTATCTGACCAATGCCGCCACGCCACAGGAGCTGCAAGAAGTCGCCACCGCCGTCCGCGGGCTCACCGACATCCGGCGCATCTTTCCGGTCAGTTCGATGAACGCCCTCATCGTGCGCGGACCGAAAGACAAGATGGCCCTGGCCGAGAAAGTCATCGACGATGTAGACAAGGCGCGGCCAGAGGTCATTGTCGACATACTGGTGCTGGAAACGAGCAAATCGTCGATGCGGGACCTGGGCGTGTCCCTTGTCTCGGGAGGAGCCGGAGGCATCGACATTCCGGTTTCGTTCACCGGGAGCGACGGCTCGGGCGGAGCCATCCCCCTTTCCCAGCTCGGGAACCTGAGCAGCCGCGACTGGTCGACCATCCTGCCCGGCGGGATCGTGCAGGCCCTGATGAGCCGCTCGGACACGCGGCTGCTGCAGTCGCCCCGCATCCGCGCGGCGGATAATTTCCAGGCCAGTTTGCGCATCGGCCAGCGCATCCCGATCGCCACCGGCAGTTTCGGGTCCGGCATTGGCGCTGGCATCGGCGGCGGCATCCCGCTGGTCAACACCCAGTTTCAGTATCAGGAGATTGGCGTCAATATCGATTTGACACCCAAGATTCACAACGACAGCGAAATTTCCATGCACATCGAAGTGGAAGTTTCCAACGTGGCCGACTTCATCGAAATCGGCGGAATCCGCCAGCCGATCTTCGGTCAGCGGCGCGTGGCTCACGACATCCGGGTCAAGGAGGGCGAGGCGAGCATCCTGGGCGGTCTGCTGCAAACCCAGATTTTCAAGACGCGCTCGGGTCTGCCCATACTCGGCGACATCCCCTTCCTGGGGCGGCTCTTCAGCACCGAAAGCGAAGAGATCTCGGAAAGCGAAATTCTGATCGTTCTCATTCCCCACATCGTGCGCCTGCCCGACATCAAGCAGCCCAACCTGCGCATGGTGGCCTCGGGAACCGAACAAGTATTCCGGGTTCGCTACGAGCAGGAGGGCAACGACGAATCTCCGCTTCGCACCGTGGGCGCCGATGCTCCCGGCGAGACGAGTCCCGCGACCGTGACCGCCGCGGCGCCCGGCCCGGCCACGCCAGCTCCGGTCACGCCAGCCACGCCGCCAGCTCCCGCTCCGGCCGGCCCGGCGCCAACCGCGACGATCGAGGCGCCAGCGGCTCCGACCGAGCCAGCGCAACCTGCCTCGGGTCCCCAGCTCGCGCTCCAGCCCGCGGCCCCCGAGCTGACGGTGGGCGGACAATTAGAGATCCAGTTGCTCGTCCAGAACGTCAAGCAGCTCTTCGGCATGCCGATGCGCATCCGCTACGATCAGAAGGTCGTCAAACTCGTCGATATCCGCAAGGGGATCTTCCTTGAGGGCGACGAGCAGGATCTCATCTTCTCGAAGAATATTCGCCACGTGGTCGGGCAGGCCGCGGTCAACATCTCGCGCTTCCCGGGCACGGGCGGACTTGACGGCAGCGGGGTCGTCGTGACGCTGGTCTTCGAGGGCGTTGCCGCGGGCACGTCGGATCTGCGGGTGGTCTCCTCCGGAGCCCGCGACGGCGAACGGAAGTTGCTGCAAATTAAGTCCGCGCAGGCAACGCTGACCGTTCAATGACGGGCCCAGACCCACCGCGATGCGAGAGAGAGGCAAGATCATGCGGCGACCAGGCGAGCGGAAACTGGGCGAGCGGCGATCCGGCCTCACTCTGATCGAACTCATTGTCGCCTTCTCGATTCTGATGATTCTCTCGACCATCGCCTTGCCCCTGGTCAGGGTGAAGGTACAGCGGGAAAAAGAGCGCCTGCTGCGCCAGCGGCTCGATGAAATTCGCACTACGATCGACCGCTACAAAGACATGGCCGATCAGGGCAGACTCGCCGAGATCGACCCGGAGAATCACGGCTACCCCGAAAGCCTTGAGATCCTCGTCGAGGGAGTGCCGTTCAGCCCGGCCGGCGGCCCGGGCGGAATGAACCAGCCCGGCGCGTTTGGATCCGGCCAGGGAGCTTTCGGAAACCGCCGAGGCGGCGCCAGCGGAAATCGCTCGGGCGGCGCTTTTGGCGGCGGCAGCCCTCGCGGCGGTGGCTTTGGAGGCTCGCAGCGCGGGGTCGGAAGCTCGCAGGGCGGGTTTGGAGGCTCGCAGCGCGGGGTCGGAGGCTCGCAGAGCGGCTTTGGAAGCTCGCGGGGCGGCTTCGGCGCCAACCGCTCCGGCTCGCGTTCGTCTGGCATGGGTTCGGGCATGGGGATGGGCGAGGAAGAGCAGAAAATACGCTTCCTGCGCCGGATTCCCGTCGACCCGATGAGCGGCCTCGCCGACTGGGGGCTGCGAGATATGCAGGATGACCCCGATTCAACGAATTGGGGAGGGAACAATGTCTTTGATGTCTACTCAAAGAGCATGGACACGGCGCTCGATGGAACCTACTATCGCGACTGGTAAGCGCCATCCCGCTACTCGGGGATTCACGCTTGTGGAGCTGATCGTCGTCATCGCGATCATCCTCATCCTCTTGTCGATGGCGATCCCGATGTACCGCACCTCGATGGTGAAAGCCAGGGAAAGCGTTTTGATGGCCAATCTTACTACGATTCGCCACGTAATTGACCAGTACACCTACGACAAGGAGCGGCCGCCGCAGGCGCTGGAGGAACTGGTCGAGGAAGGTTACCTGCGGGCCGTGCCGATCGATCCGTTTACGCAATCGAGTGACGACTGGGAACTCATTACCGACATCGGCCCAAGTGGCGAGTCGGGCCTGTTCGATGTCAAGAGCGGTTCGGACAAGACCTCGCTCAGCGGCACGCCCTATAACGAGTGGTAGCTTCGCTGTCCCTCCCGCCCGGCGCCATTCCTCCCGCCCAGCGCGCGAACCCGAGGTGGTGTGTCATTCAGGTACACCGCGAGCAAGGCGGGTCTTTGTCCGGTTATGCCCGCCTTTGCGGTCAGTGTCTCCGAAGGCCTCCCGAAAGCCAGCGAAGGCATCGCAGAGTCGGCGAGGTAGCCGCGCCGGACCCTATCTGCTAGTTTGACTCTCTGCCGACCGGTTTCCAATCCTTCGGGAGAGAAAGGATGTATACCACGGCGTCAGGCTTAGGATGGCTCTCATGGACAAGGGCCAGTGATTCTCCTTCTTCGAACCAGCAGAGTCCTTCCCAATTCACACCCGCGAGTTCGCCGCCGACGGTCTTGTCAAGATCGATCGGCTTACCGATTCGCTGGCCCCGCAAATCAAACCTTTGCAGCCAATGGTACTGGTATACGAGCGGGCCGGCCGAATTTCGCGAAGATAGCAGCACAATGAAACCCCACTGCCCGGCGCGGACGGTGTGCCAGACGAGATCGGGCGCCCGAAACCGCTGTGCCCGAGGCTCGCGCCCCTTCGGTACGGGCACGTCGAGCAAGATCAGGTTCGAGCCTCGCACCTGGACGTCACGTTCGCCCGCGTTTAGGTCGTGAACTTGGATCATCGGATGCAAAGCCCGGCGACCGACCCTGCGCCGAAGTTGCTCGGGAACTTGCATGTACTCCGGGTAGCCGCCCTCCCACAGAACGGCGACTCTTTAGCGGCCGGCCGGGAACCGCCGGACGGCCAAGCCCTCAAGTCCCCGCTTGCCGAATTCGGCCAACGGAGCCGCGTAGTCGGCGATCATACCGTCCTTGTCGAACACCGCGCGGAGGCGTTCCGATAAAACGATGACTCGTCCGTCGGCAAGGATGTTGATCGCTTCAAGATCGGCAGCCATGAATGCTTGAGATAAAGGCACTCGGGTCAACCGATCAGGGCTCAGCGCCAGCACGGGACCGCTTTCGCCTCGCAGCTCGAAACGAAAGTAGACGCCCTTTTGGGAGTCGTCTACCAACAACAGGGTATCGTCCCGGCGTACGAGCCCCGAGGCTTCGCGAATTGAGATGGTCTCGGCCGCACCGAGCGCGGGCAGCCCTGCCAGGGCCGCGCCGGCAAGGGCGGCGAGGAGCCGGCGAACAACCAGCCTGTAAACCCCCAACCGCTCATCGGAAGGCATCATCGTTCATTGTCGTAAATCAAATCATGGAATGGCATGCCACTCGGGCCTCCCCTCATCCGTCCCGATACTCGCCGCCGACGGCGTTTCACACCAGGAAGCTTTCGACGTACCCGGCCTCGTCCAGTTCCAGCCGACATTGCTTGCGCCGCGACCGGAGCGACAGCCGCCCGCCGACATCGAGCGAGCAAATCGCCCGCGGCAGCAGCGGTGCGTCGCTTGCTTGTGAGGGGGGCGCGGGCGTGGCGATAGGCGGCTGGCTGGCGCGGCGTATTCGCGTCTGGATTTTCGCGGCTGGGCGCCCGTATGCTGGCATTCGTATCCAGCTTACCGCGGGTGGGTGGGATTGGCGGGGGCTGGCCGGTGGATTTTGTTGTGAGGGCGTTGGTTAGCTGATTTGGAGCCTCGTGAACGGGTATGGGGCGCCGGTGCCTCGGCCCGTGCCGGGCGGAAAACCAGCGCTTCGGGGGCTACTATCTTCTGGTGAAGTTCACGGCTTCAGACGGGCGCTCAACTCGCGCAAGGTTTCACGAGTTTCAGCAATCTGACGCTCTAAACGACGGACGTGCCTCGATGTCTCGCTGTCCAACTGGTCACCAGGGTTTTTCAACTCCTGCTCCAGCTCTCGCAGATCACTTTCGCAACGCTCGATATTGCGTTTCACGGTTGCGGCGTTATGGAACCCGCCCCCGTCAACGGTGACGTACACCGGGGTCGAGTGTGCCAAATAGCTTGGGCCGGCGGACGTACGGGCCGCAAGCCAGATGCCTTGCTCCACTGGTAACCGCAGCTCGATTGAGAGCCGCTCGCTGTTTTGACCAGGATCCGAGGCGGCGACCTTTTCTAGTGTCTCGCCATGCCCGACGATCTCGAGACTCTCAAGGGCGATTCGCGAGCCATCTCCGTAGGCCTTCGCGGAGACGTTTACCGTGGCGCCTCGGGCGACGTTCAACGTGTCGCCGGGAAGCTTGCCGTTGACTGTAATCTCGACGATCGGACCCGTCGTGGCGAAGGTTCGCCCCGCCTTCAGCGCGGCCAGCCAGCTGTCGAAGGAGAACTCTTCGCCGACTTAGGTGTAGAAGCGGGCGTCGCCGATCTGGCTCGTGCGCCGTGGGCTTCCACGCGGACCCCTGCCACACCAGGGAAAGTCCGAGCCGGCCAGCGCCGTCAGCCGAAAGCCGAGGTCAAGGAAGCGGTAGTAGTGATCTGTCTGCAGCGGACCGTCAGGCACGCAAAACTGTGCAAGCTCGAGGAAATCGATCTTGTTGCGCAGCACGGTCATGGTCATTCCGCGGTAGCCGTGGAACGACATGCCTTGGTGCGCGAAGCCGCTCACGCCGCCTAATTCGCGTACCCGGTCGAATACCCGGCCGTACGTATAGTAATCGTCCTGAAATCGCACGAAGCCGTCCGCGCCGAGGGAGATCGTATGGCCGATTTCCGGCGTGCGAGGCTCCTCTTGTCCCGATGAAAGAACGTAGTCACCTTCCTGGTAACGCCCCTTCGCACCCCACCCGTACTGGGAAAAGACGAAGTGCCAGAAGTCGCCCATCTGGAGCAAATTGCCGACGTGGATGTCCTCGGCGGCGACCCAACGCAGAATCGACGGATTGTCCCGTGGTGACCGGCGAAGATGGATGTGGTCGTCGGAGGAATACCAGCCGCGCTCGGGCATGTTGATCCAGCGCTCGAGGCGGAATTCGCGCTTGACGCGCTTCCCGGGCTTCAGTTCGAGAGCGTGACTTTGCGTCGTGAACTCGTAGCCCTTTGAGAACTCGAGGCGATACCCGCCGGGCGGAAGGCGCACCTCGAACGAGCCGTCCACGTAAAACGAGCCGTCCGGCTGCAGCAGATAGCCGTCTGCGCGGTCCGAGCGGCCCCACATGACTGCGATCGCCTCGGGCGGGGCCCCAAATGCGGACTCCGAGACCGCCGCAGCCCCAACCACCGCGGGCGAGTTTCCCGCTTCGTCGGTCAGGCGCACACGTACCGGCGTTGGTTGGCCTGTTTGAGAGTCACGGATCGTCACCGAAAGCGAGGACTCACGGCTTGTCTGCGCCAAGATGACGATTGCAGCCGCGAATAGTGCAAGGGCCGCGGCCCGCGCTCTGACGTTGGCGTTGTGTAACGGTGTGTTCACGAGCCGCCGTTTCATCGTTTCTCTGCTTAATTCTACACGGGCGAGCATGTGGTGTGATAGCGCGCCGGTTCGAATCGGTTCGACCCCGTAGTCTAGCGCCGGCTTGATCGGCGGGCCTGTTTGCAGGGACGAACGCGGCTGAAGTTGTCGATGGAAAGGGGTTCGGCGAGATAGGGTTTGTCTTGCCCTTCTCTGTTTGACCGTGAGCTGCTGTGCCACTCGCAACTACGTCCCGACGACTCGCGGTGCGGCCGCCTAGGGGCCCGCACCACGCTGTCAGCCCGTCAGTTTGGCGCTTCGTAACCGCCGGGCAGCGGCTTGGCGGGATCGCCGCAAAGGTGCCGCAGAACCTCGATCTCCGCCGCGGTCAGGTGAGCGTGGTTGTGGTAAAGAAAACGCCGCAGTCCGGCTCGGCGGGAGGCCTCGAGGATCCGAATGAAGTCTCCCGAGCCCATCGGGTCGCCACGGTGGGGCCGCCGCCCCGCATCTACCCACGGTACGACCTGCTCGGGGCGCTCAACCGCGGCTAGCGCAGCTTCGGTCTCTTTGATGACCACCTGCTCGAAGAACTCATCCGGGAAGCCGCGCTCGAAATCGAAGGCGCTTTGCACTCCGGGCATCTCGATGCCGAAGAAAGCTTGTACCACTGCCAGGGCGGCTTCGTCCGAGAGGCCGGAATTCCACTCGGTCAACGTGCGCATCCAGCGGTAGACGGTTCCGTAGAATCCGTCGACGCCGCGATGCCAGAAGTAGTGCTTGGGCAGCAGGTAATCGAGATACTTCATCAAGGCACGGAAATCATAGCCGCATAGCGGCGCGAACGCAGCGGACCGAGGCCCCATGCCCAGACGCAGATCCGCGCGCTGCTCGCGCATCAGCCCCTTGAGCATCTTGACCGTGCCAGTGAGAACCTCGGTGCGGAAGCGAACCCACGATGTCAGATCGGGGTCAGACCCAAAGAGTCTGGCCGTGCCGGCAAACCCGGCTTCGCTGTAGGAGCGAACCTCCTGTTCGTTCAGCTCCCGCAACCGCGTCTTCAGGCGCTGCGCCGCCTGACGCAGTTCGTCAAAATCGTAGTGCATCGATTCCGCCAGTGGCCGCACGGTCTCGGGCAGGTCGGCAAAGATGTTGGAACGGTGGCCGGGCTCGATTTCATAGCCCCATTCGGGTCCATCGATAATGCCGCCGTCCACTTCCGGGAACTGCGCGAGCGTATCGGCGATGCGGGCCGCCCACGCATTGGGACTGGCGAAGCGGCGGTACTTGTCTCGAGCGCCCGGCCCTTCGCCTGCATTGGGGGCAAAGATCAGGATCGACCACTTCCTGCGCTTCGCCTCGGCGAAGAGGCGGTCCAGTTTGCGCCGCCGATCCGCGAACATCTGCTCGGGCGGTGGCGGCGGCTGGACGGCTAACCGCTGGTAGTGGCGCGCGTCCGGTTGGAAGATGGCGTGATAGCTGCCTTGGTCGTCTCGGAACACCATCCTGCCGATGACGATGCCGCGGACGCCCATTACCTCCCAGGCGTCGAAGACACGTTCGTAATTGTCGAGGACGGTCTCGATCGGCTGGCCGAAACGCATCCATGCCTCGAGACGGGGTTGGTCGTCAGGCATAGGGTAAGTGCCAGCTCCCAACGGAAAGTAAGGGACAAAGCAGAGACATCCGATCCCGTATGGTCAAGAAACTTGTCGCGTGCATCATGCGCGGCACGATCTTCGACGTTGATGGAATTCCGGCCTCGGGCGGGCTGCTACTTTCCGCGGGTTCCGCGATGGCCCGTACCTGCAACCCCAGACCAGAACAGAAGCTGGCACACCACACTGAGCAGACCCGGCACGAAGATCAGCTCCCATCTGCCTGGACTCAGCCAGAACCACGCCGTCTTCTCATGTCCCTCGATTTGCCCCAGCAAGTTATCGGTGAAAATGAGCAGACACAGCATCGCCGCCAGTTGGTAACCGAGCGGACAATGGTCTTGGCGGATCGTGACTTCTTCTCCCGCTGCCCCGTCGTCGGCGAAAAAGAGCCAAGCGAAGCCGACCGTTACGTACAGAGCGTTATGGCCCAAGATCACCCACAAAGGTATGAGGGCCCGCCACCACGACCAGTGTCCCTCGATCGTCAGCTTCAGGACCGCTAACACCAGGCAGAGAAATGCCGCCAAGTAGAAACCCGACGTCTGGATCTGCCGCCCCACCCTTATGCCGCCTTTCGGTGATAGTACTTCAGCAGCCCGCCCAATCGCTCCTCGCATCGCACGATCCCCCGACCGGGGGAGTCCTGGGGATCTGCCCGAGGAAACAGCAGCTTATTGTCTTTGCCTTGATGATTTCTCTCAGCTTGATAATGTTCGCAGAAGTTCCTAAGGGCGCGGCGCAAGGAGGATTCACCGAATAGGATCAGCTTGGAAAGACACTCGCTCTTGACCGAGCGAACCCAACGTTCCGCGTAACAGTTCAGATTGGGGCTGCGGGCCGGCAGGGCCACGCAGTTGACCCCGCCGGCCGCGAGGGTCTCGCGGAAATCCGGGCAGAACTTCGTGTCGCGATCGTGCAGCACGTAGCGGCACCCTTTCAAATAGCCCATATCCTCCAGCGTCGCGTTGCGAGCCACCTGCTGCATCCAGTCCGCGTCCGGATGTCGAGTGATCCCGGCGAGAGTTACGCGCCGCGTCTCCAGTTGAATGAAGAACAGGACGTAGTACGTCACCAGGCCTCGCCAGCTCAGCACCTCCACCGTGAAGAAATCGGTTCCAGCGAGCACGTCCATATGCCGACGGATGAAATCCTTCCAAGTGGTCGTTTGACCCCGTTTGGGCGCGGGTGCGATGCCGTGGCGGCGTAGGATGTTGCCTACGGTTTGGTCCGAGAGGTGATGGCCTATGTTGCCCAGTGCGCCGACGATGCGGTCATAACCCCAGCCTGAGTTCTCGCGAGCCAAGCGAACCACCAGCGCTTCCACCTCGGGTGCGACCCGAGGTCGGCCCGGATAGGCGCGCTGTTTGGAACCGTCGAACTTGCGTGCGATCAGCCGCCGATACCACGCCAGGATGGTATCCGGCTTGGCTGTGCAGGCGACCTGCTTGAGCCCTTTGCGTCCGAGTCGTTTTCCAATCTCAGCCAGCGTGAACCGCTCCGGATCGGAGAGCCGGAGTCTGGAAGGCAGGCGTGCTCTGAGAATGCGGTTCTCGGCGGCCAAGTACTCGTTCTGCAGCAACAACTCCTGGTTGACGAGGCCCGTCACAAAGGCCAGAAGGCGAGCCCAATTGATCGTTTCGCGCATATCGAAGGTTCATGATAGAAAACCTGCACGCGCAGTGCTTTCAGGCAGCTGTTTCGACTGGCTCCCTGGGTCGGCTGGATATTTTGACCTTACGGCGGAGGAATGATCGCGTGGCCAGAGTGGAGCGAAGAATCAGAATCGGTACGGCCTGGCGATGAGAACAGGCCTGGCGTGACAGCGAGGACTCGGCGAAGTTGAACACGTCGTTCATCGAACGGCTGAATCTCACGATCCGCCAGGGCTCGGCGTACCTTACTCGCCGGACGCTCTGTTATGCGCGACGGAGGGAGCGACTGGAAGCTCACCTCGAGCTGTTGCGCTGCTATTACAACTTCGTGAGGCCGCACCGGGCGCTGAAATTCGGACGAGAGGTCAGGACACCGGCCATCCAGGCCGGTGTGACGAGACGGCGGCTAACGTTCAGGGAGATCTTCTCGTCGAGGATCGTTTTGCTGGCATGGCAGAAGGTCAAGTCGGTGTTTGCCCACGCCACGATCTGGGTCATTGTCGACGATAGGCGAGTGCAACTGGCGGCGTAGCAACACTCGATGACGGAAGCACCGTCGTGACATTGAAATGCATGACATGCCGACGCTCGTGCGCCACGACGACGAATACATACAAGATACGGAAACTGATCGTCGGGACGGTGAAGAAATCCAATGAGACCAAGTCTCCGGCGTGATTGGCCAGAAAAACTCGCCAGCTTTGCGAAGGAGGCTTACGGGTCTTTGGGAGTAGACGCGAGATCGTCCTCTCGGAGATCTTGAGGCCCAGTTTCAATAGTTCGCCGTGGAGGAGTGGGGCGCCCCAGATCGGGTTCGCCTGTGTCATTTTGCGAATCAGCTCGCGGATCTCTTGGGTCAGACGCGGCCGTCCAGGCTTGCGACTGGTGCGACGACTCTTCCAACTCCAGTAGCGACGGAAGCCTTGACGATGCCAGGCCACGACAGTCTTGGGTTGGACGATGACAACGGCAGAGCGCCAATCAGCCCAACAGCGAGATAACCAGACCCAGAACAGGCGATCGGTTTGGCGCAAGCGAGGCCGTTTGACGCTTCGCTTGTAAACCGCGAGTTGCTGACGAAGAGCAAAATTCTCAAGAGTGAGGCTCCTGCGGCTAGGGACAACCAGTTGGAGCAGGCGAACGAGCGAGGAAATCAGCTGAATCACTGCTACCAGGATGTGCGAACAGCGGATCCGGCTGTCAAGTGAGCTTCGGCGCAAACTCTTCAATCCAAACGGCTACGTAGTTTTGGCGAACGACAACGAAGCACCGGCAGAGCGGTCTCGATCTGGCCCCTTGAGCCAGTCAAAACCCCGAAGAGCCGAAAACCTAGTGCTTTGCGACTTTACATCGTAGTGCCTTTTCGTGCAACATGTTACTTTAGACTTCGAGAACCACAAAGGCCACGAAGGGGTGTTGACTATCGATACACTCCCACGACAAAATCATACCCCGTTGGATGACCGGAAGAAATCAATCGGAATTATGAGGAGGTTGTTGCTCGGCGACGTCGTCAACTGGATCACGACCGAGGAGCCCACAATCCGTCACCTCGAGGATTACGGCTCCGGCAATTACCCCAGCGAATGACCTTGCTTACCGCAACCTTCTACTACATGGCGGCCGCCAGCATCGCGAGCGCGCTTCTGGCCGTGACGCGGAAGAATCCCGTTCACAGCATGCTCTGGGTGCTGGCGCTCTTCCTGCACGTGGCGGGCATCTTCCTGCTGCTGGCCGCGGAGTTCCTGGCAGCGGTGCAGGTCATCGTGTACGCGGGCGCCATCTTGATCTTCTACCTCTTTGTCGTGATGCTGCTCGACCTGCCGGACGAGGAGGCTGGGCCGCGGTTCGGCAATCATTGGCCGCTCGCCACCGCCGTGGGGCTCTCCGTCGCAGCCTTAGCCTGGCTGGCGCAAGTCGACACGCTTGACCCCGTTGGAGCTGGGCTCGCAGCCGCCTCACAGAACGTGGCAGCGGAAGGTCCGCCTCAGGGGAGCCTTTCGGAGGTAGGCATGGCGCTCTTCGGTCCTTTCGCGTTGCCCTTCGAGATAGTCTCGCTGGTGCTCTTGGCCGCCATCGTCGGCGCCATCGTCCTCGCCAGGAGGAGACCAACAGAGTCATGATTGTGCCCGTGGGTACGGTTCTGGGATTGAGCGCTGTGCTCTTTGGGATTGGAGTATTCGGCTTCCTGGCCCGGCGCAACATCATCTTGATGCTCGTCTCCGTTGAGGTCATGCTCAATGCAGTCAACCTCAGTCTAGTCGGCTTCAGCCGGCACCTC
The DNA here is from genome assembly GCA_965238045.1 of Bryobacterales bacterium. GTDB lineage: Bacteria > Acidobacteriota > Terriglobia > Bryobacterales > UBA6623 > CBDEGU01. Next base: position 2,328,512 of record CBDEGU010000012.1, read on the forward strand.
GAAGACCCGCGTGGTCAGGTCCTTGCCCTCTTCGTGATCGCCGTGGCAGCCGCGGAGGCAGCGGTCGGTCTGGGGCTCTTGATCGCTTTGAACCGGATCAAGCCTGGGGCGGGCGTGGCGGACCTGACCGAACTCAAATGGTGACGTTTTCGCTCATCCCGCTGTTCGCGGTGCTGGTCTCGGCTTTAGGCGCACTTCTCATCGCGTGCACGGGCGAGCGTCGAGCCAATCTGAGGGAATTCTGGTCCGTTGCGGCCGGTGTCGTGATGTTCGTCCTTGTAGCCTCCATGGTCCCGGAGGTCCTGGCTGGCCGCACGCCGGAGTGCGTACTGTTCCGGATCCTCCCCGGCATCGAACTGGCCTTTCGGGTGGATGCCTTCGGCCTCCTCTTTGCTTCGGGGGCGTCGTTCCTCTGGATCTTGACCTCGTTTTACTCGATCGGCTACATGCGTTCTCTTCGAGAGCACGCGCAAACCCGTTACTTTTCTTGTTTCGCTCTGGCCCTTTCCGCCACCATTGGGGTGGCCTTCTCCGCCAACCTCTTCACCCTGTTTCTGTTCTATGAAGCCTTGACCCTGGTCACCTACCCCCTCGTGGGTCACCACGAAACGGCCGAGGCCAAGGCAGGCGCCCGCAAGTACGTCATCTATCTGCTGGGCGCCGCCAAGGTGTTCCTGGTGGCCGCCATCATTCTGACCTATAACGTGGCCGGGACCCTGGAGTTTCGTAATGGCGGGATACTGCCAGCTGCCCAGCTCACGGAGCAGCCCACGCTGCTATTTATTATCTTCGCCCTATTCCTGTTTGGATTCGCCAAGAACGCGCTCATGCCGCTGCACAGCTGGCTGCCGGCTGCAATGGTCGCCCCCACCCCGGTGAGTGCATTGCTGCATGCGGTGGCGGTGGTCAAGACCGGCGTTTTCTCCACGCTGCGGGTTTTTCTCTTCGTCTTCGGTCCACACGCCATGCGCGAACTCGGCGCGGACCAACTGGCCTTGGGAGCCGCGTCGGTGACGATCCTGGTCGGATCGCTGCTGGCGCTCAGCCAGGACAACCTCAAAGCCAGACTGGCCTTCTCAACGGTGAGCCAGCTCTCCTACATAATCCTGGGAGCGGCACTCCTGAACTCCAACGGGGTTCTGGGCGGGATCGCTCATATCACTAACCACGCCGTTTCGAAGATCACACTCTTCTTGTGCGCCGGCTCCATTTATGTATCCACGCACAAGACCGAAATCAGCCAGATGTCGGGCCTGGCCAAGCGCATGCCGTGGACCATGGCCTCGTTTGCGCTTGCCTCGCTGAGCGTGGTCGGCATTCCCCTCACCAGCGGGTTCGTCTCCAAGTGGTATCTCGCACTCGGCACCGTGGACGGCGACAGCCGCCTTGCCTTGTTAGGCGTACTCCTGGTCGGCTCGCTCCTTAGCGCGGCTTACCTGGGCCCGATTGTGTACAAGGCCTACTTCGAAAAGGAGTCGCCGACTAACGAGGAAGTCCGCGAGGTGCCCTGGATGGTCGCTCCCTTGGGGATCAGCGCCGCCGCGAGCCTACTCCTGGGCCTCTATCCTGGCCCTGTCCTTGAACTGGCAGGGAAGGTAGTGCCGTGAACTTTTTGGAGAGGCTCCTGGAAGATCCCGTCCGCTTCGCCCGGATCAAGCGATGGTTTTACGGTGGCCTGGCCGTAGTAGCTCTGGCCGAAATCGTTCTGCCGCGTATCCTCGGCGGCGATGACGGCCATTTCGCGTTCGAGAGTTTTCCTGCTTGGGGCTCGCTCTATGGGTTGGCCTCCTGCGTGGCGATCATAGTCGTATCAAAACTCATCGGAAAGATGTGGCTCATGCGCCGCGAAGACCACTATGACTCTTGAGTGGGTGCATCCAGGGCTCTTGCTCATCCTAGGCGCCTGGGTCTTGCTGTTTCTCAAAGGCCGGGTCAAGCGCCTGGTGATGCTCCTGCTGCCTGCCGCGGCCGTGGTCGATTGCTTGCTCATGACGCCAGGAACCTATGGCGTGGCGAGCTTCCTGGGGCAAGACCTCGTCTTCGGCCGGGTGGACAGTTTGAGCCTGGTCTTTTCCTACGTCTTTTCGCTCATGGCCTTCCTGGGCATGGTCTACGCGCTCCATGTGGAAGACGATGCTGAGCACGTAACTGCCCTGACTTATGCGGGTGGGGCGCTTGGGGTGACGTTTGCTGGGGACTTCCTCTCCCTTTACATCTTCTGGGAGCTCATGGCGGTTTCATCCGTGCTGCTGATATGGCGGCGCCGCGAGGCATCCGCCGTGGCGGCCGGGTTCCGTTACCTTCTGGTCCACGTAGTCGGGGGGCTCATCCTGCTGGCAGGGATCGTGCTCCATTGGTCCCAGACCGGGTCGCTTGCCTTCGGGGATATGGGAGCTTCTTCCGGCGGCGCCTGGGCCCTAATCCTTGTCGCCTTTCTCCTCAATGCGGCTGTCCCGCCCCTGGGGGCCTGGCTTCCGGACGCCTACCCCGAGGCCACGGTCACGGGCGCGGTCTTCATGACGGCTTTCACTACTAAGTCCGCGGTCTACGCCTTGATCCGCGGCTTCGCCGGGACGGAGCTCCTGGTGTGGTTGGGAGCGGTGATGGCGGTTTACGGCGTGGTCTACGCCGTGCTGGAAAACGACGCGCGCCGGCTCTTGGCTTACCACATTATCAGCCAGGTTGGCTACATGGTCTGCGGGGTCGGGATCGGGACCGCGCTGGCCATCAACGGCGTGACGGCCCACGCCTTTGCGCACATCCTCTACAAGGGGCTCCTCTTCATGGGAGCCGGCGCTGTCTTGCAGGTGACCGGGCTGCGAAGGCTGAGTGATATGGGCGGTCTCTACAAGACCATGCCGGTCACCCTTGGCCTCTACATGGTCGGCGCCTTCGCCATCTCGGCCGTGCCGCTCTTTAGCGGCTTCGTGAGCAAGTCGATGGTGGTCTCTGCCGCGGGCGAGGAACACTTGGCAATGGTCTTTCTGCTGCTCACTTTGGCCTCGGCCGGAACTTTCCTGCACACCGGCCTTAAGCTTCCTTACTATATGTTCTTCGGCAAAGATTCAGGCGTGCGCGGCGAGGAGCCACCCAGGAACATGCTGGTGGCCATGGGCCTGGCAGCCGTCGCGTGTGCATTGATCGGGGTCTTCCCCGACCTGCTTTACCGGCACCTTCCAAACACCGTGGACTACATCCCCTATACGCTCCAGCACGTTACAAGCACCCTTGGGATGTTGGGCTTCACGGCGCTGGGTTTCTTCCTGCTGCTCAAGCACCTCGACCCCGAACCCACAATCAGCCTCGACACGGACTGGTTCTACCGCCGAGGTTCGTCCGGCTTTGTGGCCCTGGTCCCGGGTCCTCTCGCGCGCCTTGAGTACGGCTTCGTTGGAGAAATCTACGAATTTGTGATACGGAGGCTCCTGTTGGGCGCGGCAGGTCTCTTGCACAAAATCGATAGCCTCGTAGTCGATTCCGCGCTCATGGGCGTGGGACGTTCGACCCAAACCTTCAGCCAGGTGTTGAAGACCGCGATGAGCGGCCACGCCCAGCATTACGGACTGATCATGGCGGCCGGAGTCCTGGTACTCTTGGCCCTGGCAATGCTCGCCCTATGACTGCTTATCCGGTCCTCACGGCCACCACATTCCTGCCACTTGCGGGTGCGGTTTTGATCCTGCTCCTTGGCAGCGAGCGGCTCGCGCGCTGGATCGCGCTGGCCGCGACCCTGGCGACTTTGGCTGTCTCGGCCCCTCTCTACTTGCACTTCGACAAGGCCTCGAGCGCTCTGCAATTCGTCGAGTCTCGCGACTGGATCCCGTCGTGGAACATCGTCTACGGTATGGGAGTGGATGGTATCAGCCTGCCATTCATCCTCCTCGCCGCACTCTTGAGCGTGCTGTGTATCGGCGCCTCGTGGACTGCGATCCGAACGAGAGTGCGGGAGTTCTACGCCGCGCTCCTGGTCGCGGAGACAGCGATGATCGGGCTTTTTGCCGCATCGAACCTGTTTCTCTTCTTTGTCTTCTGGGAGCTGATGGTCGTTCCCATCTTTCTCCTCATCGGTGTCTGGGGGGGGCCGGGGCGCGTCTACGCCGCAGTCAAGTTTCTGCTGTTCACTCTGGCCGGAAGTGTCTTGATGCTTGTGGGCATGATCGCCCTATACGAAATCAACGGCACGTTGGACTTCGAGGCCCTTGCCCTCGCCCATGCGAACCTTCCGCTCCAGCAGCAAGCCTGGCTCTTCGCGGCCTTTCTGGCCGCCTTCGCCGTCAAGGTTCCCATGTTTCCGGTGCATACCTGGCTCCCGGACGCCCACACCGAGGCCCCCACGGCTGGGAGCGTGATTCTGGCCGGGATCCTTCTCAAGATGGGGGCCTACGGTTTCCTGCGGATCTCGCTTCCCATACTTCCGGACGCCGTGCAGCTCTTCCTCAAGCCCATGCTCGTCATCTCCGTGGTGGCCATCGTCTACGGGGCGTACGTGACCTTAGTCCAGACGGACGTCAAGCGCCTCATTGCCTTCTCGAGCGTTAGCCACATGGGGTTTGTAACCCTGGGCATCTTCACACTTGACCGCGGCGGGGTCGAGGGCGCGATCCTTCAGATGATCAACCATGGGATTATCTCCGCGGCGCTCTTCTTGTGCGTCGGCATGATCTACGAGCGCACCCACACGCGGGAAATCAAGGACTACGGGGGAGTTGCCAAAGCCGCCCCGGTCTACTCCACTTTGCTGGCGCTCTTTTGTCTGGCGGCCGCGGGATTCCCGGGTTTCAATTCATTCGTAGGGGAATTCCTCATCATCGGCGCAGCCTTCAGGGCCGAGGCCTGGCTCGGGGCCATGGCTGTATGGGGCGCAGCCCTGGGAACAACCTACATGGTTTGGCTCTACTACCGGGTGGTGATGGGCGAGATCAACCCAGGGCTTGAGGGGCTCAAGCTCGAGCTCAACGCCCGTGAGGTGGCAACGTTGGTCCCATTGGCCTTACTCGCCTTGTGTCTCGGCCTCTACCCTGAGAGCGTCCTCTCCTATCTTCACGCTCCTGTGGCCAAGCTCCTGGCAGCCGGAGTTACGCCATGAATGGCGCGACCATATCTGACCTGGCCCTGCTGGTCCCAGAGCTGATTCTGGTCTGCATGGCCTTGGCGCTCATTCTCGCAGCGCACCGCATCCAGAGGGTACCCGTGGCCGTCGCCGGAACGGTCCTCGCGGCGCTGGCTGCTGCCCTGGTCTCGGGCTGGATGTTGTCCTGGGGCGCCCAAACTGGGTTTGGGGGCATGATCATCCTGGACGGCTACTCGCAATTCTTCAAGGTGCTCATCGCCGCCACGCTGGCTCTGGTGGCGCTTCTCTCCGTCAGGAGCATCGACAGAGAGAAGGTTCCCCGTGCCGAATTCCATGCCCTGCTCCTGTTGGCCTCGACGGGAATGATGCTGGCAGTTTCAGCCCTAGATCTCTTGACCCTCTTCCTGAGCTTGGAACTGATGACGCTCTGCTCTTACATCCTGGTCGGCATCACGGTCGAGAGGCGGACGTCAAACGAGGCTGCGATCAAGTACTTCCTTCTCGCTTCCTTCGCCTCGGCTTTGCTTCTCTACGGGATAAGCCTGACCTACGGAGTTACCGGCGCCACAGACTTTGCAGCCATTGCCTCGGCTCTCTCCGAGCGGGGCCTGGGCGGTAACCCACTCCTCTTGGTGGCCATCGGGCTGGTGACAGTAGGACTTGCCTTCAAAATTGCGGCGGCGCCGCTGCATGCCTGGGCGCCGGACGCTTATCAAGGTGCGAGCGCCCCGGTTGCGGCCTTTTTGGCGGCCGGCCCCAAAGCGGCTGGTCTGGCGGCGCTGGGACGGGTCGGCCTGGTCGCGTTCGGGTCTGAAGCCAACGTCTTGTCCGTGGTTCTGCTGGGGCTCGCCGTCCTCTCCATTCTCGTGGGAAGCGTGGTCGTTCTGTCCCAAACCGACATGAAGCGGTTACTGGCCTATTCCTCTATTGCGCATACGGGCTACGCCCTCCTGGGCCTCATCGCCGCCACTCCCGAAGGGGTCTCGGCGACCATGACCTATGCCTTCTTCTACGTCTTCATGACTCTAGGGGCTTTTGGCGTGGTCATCGGTCTGGGCGAGCGAGGTGAGAACCTGGACGGCTATCAAGGTCTGGCCGCGCAGCGGCCCGGAACAGCCGCGCTCATGTTACTGTTCCTCTTGTCTCTGACCGGCATCCCTCCAACGGCCGGGTTCACGGCCAAGTTCGTCGTGATCCTAAGCGCAGTGCGCGCGGGCCATATCGTGCTGGCGGTCCTAGCCGTGGCGTGCAGTGTAGTGACCGCATTCGTCTACATGCGCGTGGCCGTCCTGATGTACATGAAGGAGCCGCAGGGTCTGGCACCGTCGCGCTTCCCGGGGGCGGTGTCCGCAGCACTTGCCGTGGCCGCGCTGGTCACCTTGATCGGCGGAATCTTCCCCGGCAGCGTCACGCCCTGGGCCGTGCCGCCGTGATGCCGAAAATGATATACACTAAAGCTTATAGGTTGGACCCGAAACCCTAGCGAGGTTGTCGACTGGTGAACGAATACATTGGGATCGTCGTCATTTTCGTCCTGGCCGGTGGGATCGCAGCCGCGATGGTGGTGTTGGCCTCCACACTGGGGGAAAAAAAGCCCACGACCGAAAAGTTAGCGCCGTTCGAGTGTGGAAAGGATCCCTTCTCCCTCCCGATGGGTAGGTTGGCAATCAAGTTCTATCTGACCGCGATCCTGTTCATTCTCTTCGACGTCGAGCTCGTCTTCCTTTATCCATGGGCCGTGGTCTACCGCACTCTGGGCTCCTTGGGCCTGGCCGAGATGGGCGTCTTTCTGGGGATCTTGATGGTCGGCTACCTTTACGCATGGAACAACGGCGCCCTCGATTGGAAGTGATATGCCGATTCAACCATCGTTCCTGACCAGCCGCCTCAATGAGGCTATTGGCTGGGCCCGGAAGTACTCGATCTTTCAGTATCCGTTCGTGACTGCGTGCTGCGGGATGGAGTACATGGCAACGGCCTGCTCTCACTATGACGTAGACCGCTTTGGAGCGGGCTTCCCCAGGTTTTCTCCCCGCCAGGCCGACGTACTTTTCGTCGTCGGCACGATCAGTCACAAGATGGCGCCGGTCTTGAGGCGCATCTATGAGCAGATGGCCGAGCCCAAGTGGGTGGTCGCCTTCGGAGTCTGCACATGCACGGGCGGTTTCTATGACAACTACGCGACCGTGATGGGCATCGACACAATCATGCCGGTGGATGTTTACATACCGGGATGCCCACCGCGGCCGGAGATGGTCCTTGACGGTCTGATGAAGCTGCAGGACAAAATCCAGGGCCAGCAGACAACCAGCCAGCGGCCCGCACCCGAACCTCGCCCAGACATCTTCTGAAGTATGAATACCTCCGCTTTGATCGAGTCTGTCACGGACCATTTCCCCAATGCAGTGTCGGCTTCCCACACCTACCGGGGCGACGCCACCGTGGTTCTCGGTCGGCAGTTCCTGCTCGAGGTGGCACGCTTTCTCAAGGAGGACCCGGCCTTCGAAATGAATTTCCTCATGGACTTGACCGCCGTGGACTACTCCGCTTTTGGGAAGCGGCCCACTCCGGCTTTCTTCGCTTCCTCCGGGGTGGCGGTGAGCCCGTCTCCTCAGATTCCGGATGAGGACCCCTGGCCCGGACCTCCGGAAGAGTCGCGCTTCGTGGTCGTGTACCACTTCTACTCTACGGTCCACAAGCATCGACTCAGGCTCGTGATTCCCGTGGAAGAGGCCGATGCCGAGGTTGATTCCCTGACTTCCTTGTGGCCCGGAGCCGACTGGCTCGAGCGCGAGGTCTGGGACATGTTCGGGATCAACTTTAGAGGGCATCCGAACTTGAAGCGCATCCTCATGTACGAAGAGTTTGAAGGCCACCCGCTGCGCAAGGACTATCCCGTCAAGAAACGCCAGCCCCTGATTGGGCCGGTCAACTAGCAGCGCCTATGGAGACGACCGCGAGACCTCAGAGCCACCCGGAGGAACTCGAGACCCGGGACATGATGCTCAACATTGGCCCGGCGCACCCGGCCATGCACGGGATCGTCCGGATCGTGGCCAAGCTCGAAGGGGAGCAGATCCGAGAGGCCGAAGTGGAGATCGGCTACCTCCACCGCGGCTTTGAGAAAATGGCGGAATTGGTGGACTACAATGGCGTCATCCCCTACGCCGACCGGCTCAACTACGTCTCCCCGCTGATCAACAACATGGGCTACTGCATGACCGTGGAGAAGCTCCTTGGGATCTCGGTTCCAGAGCGCTGCCACTACGTACGGGTCATCCTCTCGGAGATTTCCCGGATCACGGACCACCTCACCTGCGTGGGGGCGAGCGCCATGGAGTTGGGAGCCTTCACCGTCTTTCTCTACATGGTCAAGGCCCGCGAGTATCTCTGGGAACTCGTGGAGAAGGTAACCGGGGCCCGCCTGACCGTCACCTACTGCCGTGTCGGTGGGGTGAAGGCCGATCTCCCCGAGGATTTCGCCGAGCCCTGCCGCAAAGCCTTTGCGGAGACACGCAAGGTCCTCGCCGAGGCGGATGGGCTCCTCACCCGCAACCGTCTCTTCGTAGACCGCATGAAGGGAACGGGCGTGATCTCCGCCGAAGACGCCATCTCCTACGGGATCACGGGCCCCTTTCTTCGCGCCAGCGGCGCGGACTACGACGTGCGCAAGGACTGTCCCTACGCCGTTTATGACCGGCTGCCTTTCGACGTGCCGGTCGGTACCCGTGGGGACAACATGGATCGTTATCTAGTACGCATGGAGGAGATGGAGCAGTCCATGCGCATCGTAGAGGCCGCTCTTCGCGATATACCGCCCGGCCCGGTCCTGGTCAACCCTGAGACTGGGCGGCCCATCCCGGCCGCGGAGATGGTAGACCTCGCCAAAGTGGGAAACATCTCGGCCATCTCAGGCCGTTGCGCTGTGACCGATCCGACCCTCGAGGGCTCGGGTCGTGCCCAGCATCCCTCTATCGCCGCAGACGAAAAGCGAGTCTTTCTCCCGCCTAAGGAGGACACCTACGGCAACATCGAAGGGCTCATGCAGCAATTCAAGCTGGTCATGTTCGGCCACGGCGTGCGGCCGCCCGCTGGAGAGGTCTACTTCCCGGTGGAAGGGGCCAACGGGGAGCTGGGTTTCTACGTGGTGAGTGACGGAGCCGGTAGCGCATACCGGGTGCGAGTCCGACCGCCCTGCTTTGCCATCATGTCTGCGCTGTCCAAACTCCTCACCGGGGACATGATAGCCGACATGGTCCCCACCTTCGGGTCCGTCAACATGATCGGCGGGGAACTCGACCGGTGAAACTTTCAGACCTTGAAGGCAAGGCCGGGGAGATCCTTGAGCGTTACGAGTACCCGAAGGCAGCCATGCTGCCTCTCTTGTGGCTCGCCCAGGAGAATCAGGGTTACGTCTCCCAAGAAGCGGAGGGTTGGGTGGCACGCATTCTGGGTGTGGCCCGTTCCCACGTGCGCGAGGTGGTCTCCTTCTACAACATGTACCACACCAAACCAGTGGGCCGGCGCGAGCTTCGGGTTTGCACGAGTCTGCCATGCCTTTTGCGCGGGGCGGAGGATCTGCTGGACAAGATCAAGGAGAGCTTGAAGATCAGCCCGGGTGAGACCACCCCGGATCAGCAGGTCACCCTCACAGAGGTCGAGTGTCTGTGCGCCTGCGAGATGTCGCCCATGGCCCAACTCGACGAACGCTTCCTCGGCCCTCTTGAGGGTGAGACGGTCGACACCCTCATCCAGGACGCACTCAGGGGACCTGGCAACCCGGAATCGACCCTCGAGCCTGACCCCTTCATCTGCTCGGACGGGCCGGTGCTCTCCACGCGCTTCAAAAATCCAGAGGGGACCTGGTTGGAAGCCTACGTCGCTGACGACGGATACGTCGCAGCCAGAAAAGCTCTTACCTCCATGACAGCGGAGCAAGTGATCGACGAGGTCACCGTGGCCAAGCTGCGCGGCCTGGGCGGGGCAGGGTTTCCGGCCGGAAGGAAGTGGTCCTTCGTTCCCAAGGAAACGACCCAGCCCAAGTACCTCGTGGTCAACGCGGACGAGGGAGAGCCCGGCACCTTCAAGGACCGCTACATCATGGAGCGGGACCCGCACGCCCTCCTCGAAGGCATGATCATCTCAGCCTATGCCATTGGCAGTCACAAGGCCTACGTCTACATTCGAGGCGAGTACTTCCGGTCGGCTAAGCGCTTACAACGCGCCATAGATGAGGCCTATCGTCAGAGTTGGCTTGGCAAGGACATCCAGGGCACCGGCTTTGACCTGGATGTGGTCATCCACCGTGGGGCCGGCGCCTATATCTGCGGCGAGGAGACCGCGCTCCTCACTTCGCTCGAGGGCGGGAAGGGTTTTCCCCGGCTCAAGCCCCCCTTCCCCGCGATCTCCGGGCTCTTCGCTTCCCCTACCATCGTGAACAACGTGGAGACCTTGGCCTGTGTGCCTTTCATTCTGCGCAATGGGGCCGAACATTTTGCCGAAATAGGCACGGAGAATCAGGGCGGCACGCGGCTCTTCTGCGTGAGCGGTCATGTGGTTCGACCCGGGGTTTACGAGGCGTCGGTCAGCATTACCCTGCGGGAACTAATCGAGAACGCCGCCGGTGGTGTGCGCGATGGCAACAAGCTCAAGGCCGTCATCCCCGGAGGTATCTCAGCCAAGATCTTAACAGCCGATGAGATCGACGTTGCGATGGACTTTGACTCCCTCATGGCCGCGGGCAGCATGGCTGGATCCGGGGGTGTGATCGTGATGGATGAGACTACCTGCATGGTTCAGGTGCTCGAGTCCGCGGCGCGGTTCTTTGCCGACGAGTCCTGCGGTCAATGCTCGCCGTGCCGTGAAGGGACCGGCTGGGTCCATCGCATCTTGCGCCGTATCGTCGAGGGAAGGGGAAGTATTCAGGACTTGGACGATCTCCTCGCCATCGCCGGCGATATGGAAGGAAATACGATCTGCGTCTTCGCGGACGCGGCCGCCTGGCCGGTCCAGTCCTACATCAAGAAATTTCGGCACGAGTTCGAGGAGCACATTCGCGCCGGGCGGAGCGCCAAGCGGAAGGGGGCGGTGGCATGCCCAGCCTGAACATCGACGGTCGTGAGGTGAATGTGCCCGGAGGGATCACGGTCATCCAGGCCGCGGAGAAGCTGGGAATCTTCATTCCGCGTTACTGTTACCACCCCGGACTCTCCATCGCGGGCAACTGCCGCATCTGCCTCGTGGAGGTGGAGAAGATCTCCAAGCTCCAGATCGCCTGCAACGTTTACGTCACCGAAGGGATGGTCGTGCACACCAAGAGCGAGAAGGCCGAGGATGGCCGGCGCGCGGTGCTGGAGTTTCTGCTGGCCAACCACCCGCTCGACTGTCCGGTCTGTGATCAGTCGGGTGAGTGCGACCTGCAGAACTTCTATATGAACTTCGGGCTCTACGACCCGCGCTTCAGGGAGCACAAGGTCAAGAAGCGAAAGGCCGTGGAACTCGGCCCCCACGTGATGCTGGACCAGGAGCGCTGCATCCTCTGCTCTCGCTGTGTGCGCTTCACGGACGAGATCACCAAGACCGGCGAGTTCGGCATCTTCAACCGCGGGGATCGGGCTGAGTTAGGACTCTACCCTGGCGATGTACTCGACAATCCCTACTCGGCCAACGTGGTGGACATCTGTCCCGTGGGGGCCCTGACCGAAAGTGATTTCCGTTTCAAGGTCAGGGTCTGGTACCTCTCCAGCGCCCCCACGGTCTGCAACGGCTGCAGCCAGGGATGTAACGTGGATATGCATTACGTGCTTGACAGTCCCCACCTCAACGACGGGGCTCGGGTCGCGCGCATCAAGCCCCGCTACAACCCGGATGTCAACCAATGGTGGTTATGCGACGAGGGGCGCTACGGCTTTGGCTGGATCGATCAGGGGCGTCTCAATAAAATACGCGGGCCGTCAGCGGATGATGCGGATGCAACTTGGGAGCAGGCCCTCACTGCGATCTCAAGGGCTCTGGCAGAGCTGGTCAAGGAACACGACGGCGACCGGAACGGGGCCGGCGCAAGGATTGGCGTGATCGCCTCGGCCCAGCTCACCAACGAGGAGTTGTTTCTGCTCCGGGAGATCTTCAAGGGCGCCCTGGGCGCCCAAGTCAGCGCCTCGGTTCCGGAGAGGCCTGGGTCCTCGGACGACTTCCTTATCAAAGCGGACAAAAACCCCAACACGCTGGGGGCGACCCTTTTGGGCTTGGCCGGTCCGGATGCACCTGACGCCCGGCAGATCGTGAACGAGGCGCTCGCCGGGAATCTTGACGCCCTGTGGGTTTTCGGGCACGACCTGGTAGAGCTCTTCGGGGAAGAGAAAGTCCGAGAGCTCTCCGAGAGGGTGGGTCTCTTCGTCTTTTCGGGCACGAACGAGAACCCGACCGTGCCTTGGGCCCATTGGGTGCTGCCAAGCGCAGCCTATGTGGAGAAGGATGGCACCTTCGTAAATTGCCACGGCCGCCTCCAGCGTATCGGCCGGGCCTTTCCTCCGCTGAAGGACTGCCGTGAGGATTGGCGCATTCTCCTGGAATTGGCCGGGCTATTGGGTCTGACGTTCGATTGGAGGGAACCCCAGGAGATCTTCTTGGGGCTTGCCGAGGCCGAGGCGCCCTTTGCGGGACTGAGCTATGAAACGATCGGGGCACAAGGTGTTGACGTGGCGACGGTTAAGCCCCCGGCAGGAGCGATCGCACCATGATGGAAGTCCTCGTGATCAAGCTCGTCCTGGCGGGGATCGTTTTGTTCGCGGTATTGAACCTGGCGGGGTTTCATACCTGGGTGGAGCGGAAACAGTCGGCGCTCATCCAGGATCGGATCGGGGCCAACCGCGCCGATATCTTCGGCTTTCGGCTACTGGGACTCTTTCACGGCTTGGCCGACGCGGTCAAGCTGTTCACCAAGGAGGACATCGTCCCGGCCGGCGCGGACAGAACCCTCCACACCCTGGCCCCTTTTTTCTCGGTCTTCTTTGCGCTGGTGACATTTGCCGCGATCCCTTTCGGGGACCGCCTCATCCTGGGGGATCGGGTCATCGAACTCCAGATCGCCAAGATCGACGTGGCGCTGCTTTACGTCTTTGCCATGCTTTCCCTAGGGGTCTATGGCGTGATCCTCGCTGGCTTTGCTTCGCGCAACAACTACGCGATCCTGGGAGGACTAAGGGCCACTGCGCAAATGATCTCCTATGAAATCCCTCTGGGTGTCGCCATCATCGGTGTAATCATGGTCTACGGAACCATGGATTTGGGCGAGCTGGTGCGGGCCCAGGGGCAGATGATCGGCGGCTGGATCCCCTTCTGGGGCATCGTCGCCCAGCCCGTCGCCTTTATCGTCTTCCTGACCGCGGCGCTCGCTGAAACCAAGAGGCTTCCCTTTGACCTGCCGGAAGGGGAGTCGGAGATCATCGGGTACTTCGTGGAGTACAGCGGCATGAAGTTCGGGATGTTCTTGCTTGCAGATTTCTTGGAGACCATCGTTGTGGCAAGCCTCGCGACGACGCTCTTTTTTGGCGGGTGGCAGGTGCCATACCTCATGCCGGACGGCTTCCACTTCCCTTGGGGAGGAGAGCTTGCGGTCTCCCATTGGCTCTACGTCCTGCTCGGGGTGGCGAGCTTTTCGATCAAGGTCCTGGCCTTTTGCTTTGTATTCATGCAAATACGATGGACCCTGCCGCGCTTCCGCTACGACCAGCTCATGAAACTGGGCTGGAGGGGACTGTTCCCGATCGCGGTGGTGAACGTAGTGGTGACAGCCGTGGTGCTGCTCTTTCTCGGGGAGACGCGGTAATGGCTGTAAAAGTTGTCCGCCGACCGGAGCTGACTTTCTGGGAGAAAACCTACCTTCCCCAGATCATTTGCGGCCTCAAGATCACGTTCACACACTTTTTCCGAAACCTCTTTCTCCACACGGCCCATCGCCTGGGACGTTTCAAGCACCTCCGCGCCTCTGTCACCATCCAGTATCCCGAGGAGCTCAGGCTCCTTATGTCGCGGTTCCGCAGCCGCCACCGGCTCACCCTGCGCGAGGATGGCACCCCGCGCTGCGTGGGCTGCATGCTCTGCGAGACGGTCTGCCCGGCCAAGTGCATTACCATCGTGCCGGGGGAGCATCCCGACCCCAACGTCGAGAAGTACCCGGTCCGCTTCGACATTGACCTGGGGGTCTGCGTCTATTGCGGGTATTGTGTCGAGGTATGCCCCGAGGACGCGATCCGGATGGACACAGGGATCCTCGACCTGGCGGCCTACTCAAGGGAGGCCATGCGGCTTGACATCCATGAGCTGATGGACCCTGAGCTGCGTAAACCGATCAGCGACTGCAGCCTCAAGTTCCCCCACAAGTGCGAGTTAACCGGCGGAGAGATGAAGGGCAGCTGGGACGGCGTCGACACGTCATAGGCCAGGTCCAGAGGGATGTCCCAACAACCAGCCCTCACATCTCCAGCCACTCGAAAACCCGGTCCAGGTCGCCCAAGTTCGCGTAGGTTCAAGCGATGGGCGGAGCGGAGCAGTACCTTTTCGCTCGCAAGGCGGCGAGCTTTTTGATCGTTCCTAGCGCCTCGTGGCCTTGTCTTGCTGCAGCTTGCCACATTCCGAGAAATCCCAAGGTAATCGGGTCTTCGGGCGCTCCTTCGGTGTCTCCAGCACGGCCACCGTCATCGAGTGGTCGCAATATCTCTGGATCCACTAGGCGGGGTACTTACCAGAGATGTAGTCCTCAAGCTGACGGATCGTGCGGTCCTGGGCCGTAATGATCCAGTGGACGAGGTCGCCAATCGACAGCACTCCGACAACCCTCGCCCCCTCCACGACCGGCAGATGGCGGCAGCGCTTGTCCGTCATGCGTTTCATGCACTCATCTACCGTGGTCCTCAGGTTCACCGTGACGGCCGGGCTGGACATGATCTCATGGACCTTCATGTCCTTTGAGGAACGCCCGTCGAGGATTACCTTGCGCGCGTAGTCGCGTTCGGAAATAATCCCAACAAGATCGGTCCCGTCCATGACGACAAGAGCTCCGATACCGTTTTCAGCCATCTTCTCTAGAGATTCGTAGACCGTCACGTGAGGGGTGATGGAGTACACCTGCGATCCCTTCTGCTTGAGGATGAACTCGACTCGGTCGAGGAGTTTCACCCCGGACACCTCCGGATGAGACTAGGTCTCCGCAAGAGCAGAGGCCAGTGGCAGAAGATATGGCGGTGCGACCGGTGATTCAGGAGATCGCACTGGCGCTTAGTATACCCCGACGGACTCTCCAGCAGTTGCGAGTAATGTGGCGGCTCTTCTTGGCATCGTTGCTCCAACCGGGTTGGGAGCAGTGGCCAGATCGCTCTGTCAGTATAGAAAGCGCTATAGCCACACAGCGCTCGCCTTCGCGATGGAACAAGAGCGTATTCGCTCTACTCAATCGGCGCCTCGTCTCGGTCAACCAGCGAACTCAGATATAACAGCGTTTTCTCCCGACGGGGTGAGATTGCAATCATGTCGTTGGTTGCTTTGAGCAAGTCACGCCGGCTGATCTGCCCCGCTAACTTTCCCTCGTTGAGCACGGGCAGACGACGATAGTCAGTCTGACGGAAAATCTGAGCAATGCTAAGCAGATCCACATCTTGGCCAATCGTTTTCGCCGAAGTATCCATGAAGCTGGCCAGTTCTTCGTCCTCCAATAGAGGCTCTGCGCTCGTCCGGGCTCTCCGGTCGCCCAGTGCGTCTTGGCGGTTGGTTACATAACGGGACATGGAGTGAGCGGCACGAAGCACGTCGCGGCGGCTGATTTGACCAAGCAGCGCGCCCTCACGAAGGACCGGCAACCGCCGGTAGGGCGTATCGAGAAACATCTGGGCTATGGACAACAGGCCTTTCTCTTCATCGATCGTGCGGTTGCGATCCTTATCCATGAACACTTCCACCCGGCTGGTCGGCAGTTGGTCGTGCGCCGCACCAAGCAGCACGGTCATGCTGGTTTTCTCGGAAAACGAACCCAGGAACTGTCGGCCCTTGTCGATCACCGGAGCCCCGGAAATGCGGTTCTTGAGCAGTAAGTGGATCGCTTCAAACACGTCCATGTCGGGCGTCAGCGTCACTAAACGGGCGGCCATCAAATCCTTAGCTCGGGGCGCATCCGGGCACCTGACGTTTCGCGAAGCGAGGAGGTGTGCGGTCGCCATCAAAACACTGATGCAGCACTTTTCGGAGAAGACACCTAGGTAGTTCCGTTGCTCGTCGATTACCGGAGCTCCGGTCAGGTTGTACTTGAGTAACCGAGCGACTCCGTCAAAGACGTTCGTGTCGGGAGTCAGCGTCACCAGTTTGGTAACCATGATGTCACTGGCTAGTCTCGGATGATCCATGGGGCACCTCCAATAGCAGGCGAAGAGCTCCTCACCTACATGACGATTGAGGTCTTGCTGTATACATCAATCTCGTGCACAATTCAGGCGTTTTGATGGTTAAGAGTAGCAGTGTTCATGGGTAGTGGGTCAGTTTCCCCTATTGCCCCGAAGTTCGGTGGCCGGAAGGTGTGAAAAAATGCTGGGACAGCCAGCCGCGCATCAGCTAAGTCCTTGCGAATCAGAGAGAGTTTCGCCAGCGCTTGTGGGAGTCCCGATTTTTTCACACCTTCCCGTGCCCGATCTCCCTATTCCTCCTCACCTGTTTCATCAGCCGCGGATTGATCCTAGCAGACTTTTGCGGCCCTTTGTACGGGAATTTCCGATTTCGGTCTCCGGCCATTGCGATTGTACACACCCATCCGCTGAAACGCAATAATTTCGCGGCATGAAAGCAGGCACGGGCCGGGTCGAGGTTGTGGATACCGTTTATTTCATAGGGACGAGAAATGCCGAATTCCGGCAGGGCAGGAGGGTGATTGAGCGAGGACCGAACGCCCCGAACCGCGAGGACGTGCGGTGCTGAGGTCTGGATTCGACTCCGCCACGCCGAAGTTTGGTGCGTAGCCGTACGGTGGGCGAATCTCTTCTTCGGCTGCAAGCGGCTCCCAGATGACGGCGTGTCGCGGTTTCTCAGGCCGCGTTCCGCAGGCAGCGATGATACAGCCCGCCGACAACCGGCATCTCGATCACGCGGCCAATCTCCGGCGGTTGGACTTGTCTCGTCGCCGGCGCATCCTTGCCGAGCGAGAGATGCGTTCGAGCATGGTGATAGTAGTCGACGTACGATCGTAGGAGACGCTTCAGCGATCGCTCGTTGAAGACGATCACATGCTCCAAGCACTCTCGGCGGATGGAACCGATCAGGCGCTCCGCGAAAGGATTCTGCCAGGGGCTCTGCGGCGCGGTCTTGACCTCTTCGACGCCCACCGCTTTCACACAGTCCCGGAAGGCCTTGCCCGTATGGTCAAGAAACTTGTCGCGTGCATCATGCGCGGCACGATCTTCGACGTTGATGGAATTCCGGCCTCGGGCGGGCTGCTACTTTCCGCGGGTTCCGCGATGGCCCGTACCTGCAACCCCAGACCAGAACAGAAGCTGGCACACCACACTGAGCAGACCCGGCACGAAGATCAGCTCCCATCTGCCTGGACTCAGCCAGAACCACGCCGTCTTCTCATGTCCCTCGATTTGCCCCAGCAAGTTATCGGTGAAAATGAGCAGACACAGCATCGCCGCCAGTTGGTAACCGAGCGGACAATGGTCTTGGCGGATCGTGACTTCTTCTCCCGCTGCCCCGTCGTCGGCGAAAAAGAGCCAAGCGAAGCCGACCGTTACGTACAGAGCGTTATGGCCCAAGATCACCCACAAAGGTATGAGGGCCCGCCACCACGACCAGTGTCCCTCGATCGTCAGCTTCAGGACCGCTAACACCAGGCAGAGAAATGCCGCCAAGTAGAAACCCGACGTCTGGATCTGCCGCCCCACCCTTATGCCGCCTTTCGGTGATAGTACTTCAGCAGCCCGCCCAATCGCTCCTCGCATCGCACGATCCCCCGACCGGGGGAGTCCTGGGGATCTGCCCGAGGAAACAGCAGCTTATTGTCTTTGCCTTGATGATTTCTCTCAGCTTGATAATGTTCGCAGAAGTTCCTAAGGGCGCGGCGCAAGGAGGATTCACCGAACAGGATCAGCTTGGAAAGACACTCGCTCTTGACCGAGCGAACCCAACGTTCCGCGTAACAGTTCAGATTGGGGCTGCGGGCCGGCAGGGCCACGCAGTTGACCCCGCCGGCCGCGAGGGTCTCGCGGAAATCCGGGCAGAACTTCGTGTCGCGATCGTGCAGCACGTAGCGGCACCCTTTCAAATAGCCCATATCCTCCAGCGTCGCGTTGCGAGCCACCTACTGCATCCAGTCCGCGTCCGGATGTCGAGTGATCCCGGCGAGAGTTACGCGCCGCGTCTCCAGTTGAATGAAGAACAGGACGTAGTACGTCACCAGGCCTCGCCAGCTCAGCACCTCCACCGTGAAGAAATCGGTTCCAGCGAGCACGTGTCCATATGCCGACGGATGAAATCCTTCCAAGTGGTCGTTTGACCCCGTTTGGGCGCGGGTGCGATGCCGTGGCGGCGTAGGATGTTGCCTACGGTTTGGTCCGAGAGGTGATGGCCTATGTTGCCCAGTGCGCCGACGATGCGGTCATAACCCCAGCCTGAGTTCTCGCGAGCCAAGCGAACCACCAGCGCTTCCACCTCGGGTGCGACCCGAGGTCGGCCCGGATAGGCGCGCTGTTTGGAACCGTCGAACTTGCGTGCGATCAGCCGCCGATACCACGCCAGGATGGTATCCGGCTTGGCTGTGCAGGCGACCTGCTTGAGCCCTTTGCGTCCGAGTCGTTTTCCAATCTCAGCCAGCGTGAACCGCTCCGGATCGGAGAGCCGGAGTCTGGAAGGCAGGCGTGCTCTGAGAATGCGGTTCTCGGCGGCCAAGTACTCGTTCTGCAGCAACAACTCCTGGTTGACGAGGCCCGTCACAAAGGCCAGAAGGCGAGCCCAATTGATCGTTTCGCGCATATCGAAGGTTTATCATAGAAAACCTGCACGCGCGGTGCTTTCAAGCAGCCGTTTCGACTGGCTCCCTGGGTCGGCTGGAT
The DNA here is from genome assembly GCA_965238045.1 of Bryobacterales bacterium. Lineage (GTDB taxonomy): Bacteria > Acidobacteriota > Terriglobia > Bryobacterales > UBA6623 > CBDEGU01. The sequence goes on from CBDEGU010000012.1 coordinate 2,347,670, forward strand.
ATTTTGACCTTACGACCATTGGATCGCCAACAGTCGATGGCGGAAGCACCGTTCAGCGCGGAAACACGAGCTCTTCGCAGCGGCGCGGGTGTATACTGTGGGTGCATCAGGGCCCAAATGGAAATCCTGGTTTAGTATCTTTATTGGAAGATTCGTGTTTTCTGTAGCAGAAAAGTTTTGGTCATCGGTCTAGATAACGCATTTTCAACAGGTTACAGGAAATTTCCAGAAATCGGACTTACGAGTCCCTTTTTGGTTCCGGCTCGTCCGGGTTAGGTATAGGTTGATGCACATGAATCGTTTACTTTTCTGTCCAGTCGTTACGCTTAGTTTGTTGGGCTGCGCTGCGTTCGCCGCGCCGCTGCCCAGGGCTGCTTCCGTCCCAGTAGACTTCCAGCGCCAAGTGCGGCCGATCCTCTCCGACAATTGTTTCCAGTGTCATGGGCCGAACGAGGCCAGTCGCATGGCGGGTCTGCGCCTGGACACGCACGAGGGCGCCTTCTCCAAGCGGGACAACGGCACGACGATCGTTCCCTCCGATACGGAGGCCAGCCTGGTCTATCAGCGCATCACCCACGAGAACGAAGTTTTGCGGATGCCGCCCGTCCATTCCAAGAAGGAATTGACCGAGGAGCAGATCGACGTTCTGCGGCGCTGGATCGAAGAAGGCGCGTCGTGGGATCAGCACTGGTCCTTCGAGCCGCTGAAACGGCCGGAGCCTCCCCATGTCGACAAGGCTAGCTGGGTGCGCAACCCACTGGACCGCTTCATCCTCGCCCGGCTGGAGCAAGAGGGCCTGGCGCCCGCTCCGGAAGCCGACAAGCGCACCCTGGTCCGCCGGGTGGCGCTCGACTTGACTGGACTGCCGCCCGACCCGGGTGTCCTTGAGAGCTTTCTGAGCGATACGTCGGTAGACGCCTATGAGAAGTTGGTCGATAAATTGCTCGAGTCCAAGCACTGGGGCGAGCATCGGGGCCGTTACTGGCTTGACGCCGCGCGGTACGGGGACACCCACGGCATCCACATCGACAACTATCGCGAGATGTGGGCCTACCGGGACTGGGTGATTCAGGCCTTCAACGACAACAAGCCTTTCGACGAGTTTGCGGTCGAACAGATCGCCGGCGACCTGCTGCCCAACCCGACTCTCGATCAGCTCGTGGCCACCGGCTTCCAGCGATGCAACATGACGACGAATGAAGGTGGCGTGATCCCCGAGGAGTATGAGGTTATTTACGCGAAAGACCGCGCCGACACCACCGCGATAGTGTTCCTCGGGTTGACCGTTGGGTGTGCCACCTGCCACGACCACAAGTTCGACCCCATCGCGCAGCGAGACTTCTACTCGCTGACGGCTTTCTTCCGAAACACCACGCAGTTTGTGATGGACGGCAATGTGTCCGATCCGCCGCCCGTGCTTGTCGTACCCGCGGAGGACGACCGGGACGAGTGGAACGAGCTGCGCGTAGAGGCAGCGGAGACCGACGCCGCGTTGGAGGGCCTCGTGTCGTCGGTTGACGACGCGTTCACGGCCTGGCTCGGAAGTGGGGATTATCGTTCGATAAAGGCGCCGCTCGAAGAATCAGCCCAACTGATGACGCTTTCGCTCAACGGCAAGCCCGAGATCGAGCTCCATGGGCAGCGCCAGGCCGTCAAGCTGCACCAGGGCGCCGCCCGCGGAAAAGGCCCGGATAAGGATGCCCCGGCCCTGTTGTTCGGAGAAGGGTCGTGGGCCGAGCTGCCCTCTCTGGAACTTGACAGCGATACGCCGTTCTCCATCACCCTGTGGATTTTTCACCCCAACGACGCAGGAAGCTTTGTTGTCGCGGGCCAGACCGATCCCGACGACAATTCCCGTGGCTGGACGTTTGAAATCAACGCAAGACAGCTCAGTTTTAGGATGACCGGCGACAAGCGGGAAGGCGACGAGGGTGCTTCCAGAGTGACGATCGTTCCCAACAACTTGAGGCGCTTGCCCGCCGGGGAGTGGACCCACATCACGGTCACCCACGACGGCTCCGGGGAGCGTGCCGGCTTGCGCTTCTACATGAACGGGGAAATCATACCGGTGCAGGGCAGCGAGTATTTCACGAAGGTGGAGGGAAGCATCCGCGTCGACCGTCCTCTTCTTCTCGCCAGAGGCGTCAACAGGGGCAGGGGGGGGCGTGACGAGATTAGGACTCGTTACTTGAGCGGAGGCGGAATAGCGGACCTGCGGATTTTCAATCGCCCCATTTCGGTGCAGGAGGCGAAGGTGGTCTCGCAGTGGTCTCTTTTGAAGCGGGTGAGAGAAAAACGGCCAGAAAAGCTCACGAGCGAAGAGCGCGACGCCTTGCGCCTCTATTATCTCGTCCGAGAGCACAAGGAATACCGCAGCCTCATGGCCCGCAAAACCGAAATCGAGTTGGGTTGGCGAGAGCTCCGCCGCCGTGGGGGAGTCACGCACGTGATGCGGGAGATCCCAGACAAAGAGCCCGAGGCGCACATCCTGAACCGCGGAATGTACGACCAGCGCCGGCAGCTGGTGAAGGCCAACACCCCGCCCGCCTTGCACCCCATGGCCGCTTCGCTCCCTCGCAACCGGCTGGGCTTGGCCAAATGGATCGTCGACGACGCCAACCCGCTTACCGCACGCGTGATCGTCAACCGCTACTGGCAGGAAGTTTTCGGAACCGGACTCGTCAAGACCAGCGACGATTTCGGCTCCCAGGGTGAACCCCCTTCTCATCCCGAGTTGCTTGATTGGCTTGCGGTGGAGTTCCACGAGTCGGGCTGGGATGTCAAGGATTTCTTCCGCATGCTGGCGACCTCTTCGACTTACCGTCAGTCGCCGGAAATCACAAAAGAAAAAACCGAAAAGGATTCCGAGAACCGACTGCTCTCCCGCGGTCCGCGGTTCCGCATGGACGGAGAGATGATCCGCGACTACGCCTTGGCTGCCAGTGGTCTGCTGGCGCGCAAGATCGGCGGCCCGAGTGTGAAGCCATATCAGCCCGAGGGCGTTTGGGAAAGCGTGGCGATGCGCTCCAGCAACACGCGGCACTATAAGCAAGACAGTGGTGACAAGCTCTACCGCCGCAGCATGTATACGTTCTGGAAGCGGGCCGCGCCACCGGCGTCCATGAGTATATTCAACGCGCCCACGCGGGAACATTCGACGGTCCGCCGGGAGCGAACGAACACGCCGCTGCAGGCGCTGGTGACCATGAACGATACGCAGTTCGTCGAGGCCTCGCGCTACCTGGCACAGAGAGCGATGCGCGAAGCCGGGGACGACTTCGACCGGCAGCTTGATTACATGACTGCTCGATTGCTGGCACGCAATTTTGGAGAAAACGAACGCGCCGTTGCCAGGCGCTCCTTTGACGGTTTCGTTCGCTATTACAGCGAGCACGGCAAAGACGCGAAGAAGCTGCTTTCCACCGGCGAATCAGCGCCCGATGAGGCCTTGCCGGCAGTCGCGTCGGCTGCATTGACCATGCTGGCGAATCAGATGATGAATTTGGACGAGGTATTGAACAAGTAGCACCGGCATGGCGCGCCGGGCTTTCAGGCCCGATGTTCGATCTTGCACTCTGGAGAGGGTTAGAAAATGCATCCATCCAAAGAAGCAATCATGGCGGAAACCAGACGCCAGTTTTTCGCCCGCGGGGCGAAGGGCATCGGCGGCATAGCGCTGGCGAACCTTCTCGCGGAAAGCGGCTTTGGCGGCTCCAAAGGAGGAGACGAGTCTATCGGCGGCCTGCCGGGCCTGCCGCATTTCGCGCCCAAAGCGAAGCGCTGCATCTACCTCCACATGATGGGCGCGCCGCCGCAGATGGACTTGCTCGACTACAAGCCCAAGATGCAGAAATGGTATGACAAGGATCTGCCGGAGTCCATCCGCCAAGGCCAGCGGCTGACAACGATGACCTCGGGACAGGCGCGGTTCCCGATCGCTCCTTCGGTCTTCAAGTTCAACCAGCACGGCCAAAGTGGCGCTTGGATCTCAGAGCTGTTGCCGCACACGGCCAGCATGGTCGACGACTTGGCCATTATCCGGTCGATGAATACCGATGCGATCAACCATGAGCCGGCGATCACGTTTATCCAGACGGGCCGGCAGGTAGCCGGGCGGCCATGTATCGGCTCATGGCTGGCCTACGGCCTCGGCAGCATGAACCAGGACCTTCCTACGTTCGTCGTGATGAACGCGGAGAAGAGCCACCCCAAATCGGGGCAGCAAGCGATCTCGGCCAAGCTTTGGAGTTCGGGATTTCTCTCGGCCAAATACGCCGGCGTGGGGTTGCGCGGCGGGGACGAGCCGGTGCTCTACGTCAAGAATCCTGAGGGCGTCTCACCGAGCGTACGCAGGAAAATGCTCGACGGGTTGAGCGAGCTGAACCGGATCCAGCATGAAAAGATCAGCGACACCGAAACGTTAGCTCGGATCGAGCAGTTTGAGATGGCGTTCCGGATGCAGTCGTCGGTGCCCGAGATGAGCGACCTCTCGAGCGAGCCGGAAAGCACGTTCAAGCGCTGGGGCGAGGAAGCGAAAGAGCCCGGCAAATTCCAGAACGCCGCTCTGATGGCGCGCCGCCTTGTCGAGCGCGGGGTGCGCTTCGTGCAGATCTACCACCGCGGCTGGGACGTCCACTCCTTTGCACCGGAAGTTTTGCCGGCACAAGCCAAGGATGTCGACCGCGCCGCCTGGGCGTTAATTCAAGACCTCAAGGAACGCGGACTGTTTGACGACACACTCGTCATCTGGGGCGGGGAATTCGGCCGCACGATCTACTCCCAAGGCAAGCTCACCCCGACCGACTACGGCCGCGACCATCACCCGCGCTGCTACAGCCTATGGATGGCCGGCGGCGGTGTCAAGGGAGGCGTCGTGCACGGCGAAACTGACGATTTCTCTTACAACATCGTCAAGGATCCGGTGCATATCCGCGACTACCAGGCGACGCTCCTGCGGCTGTTCGGGATCGACCACGAACGCTTCACCTACAAGCACCAAGGGCTGGACGCCAAGCTCACTGGCGTGGAGCCCGCGAAAGTGGTCAAAGAGATCCTGGCGTAGCGAACTCTGTTGTCGTTCGCCAAAATTACGTAGCCGTTTAGATTGAAGTGCTTGCGCCGAATCTCACTTGACAGCCAGGCCCGCAGTTGGCGTTGTGTCCAAATACTCGAACGTGTTCTGTTGTTGAGAGTTATGGTCCATGCGAGAGACGCTCCGTTGGGCGCTGCTGTGCTAGCCTGCGCTCCATGCAGCAGGTTCTGGACCCGTTCCGGTTCCTTCTCATCGTCCTGGCGGGATGGGCCAAGCAACAGCAACAGGACATCAACGACTATCTCAAGGAAGAGAACCGCGTGCTTCGCGAGCAAGTGGGCAACAAGCGGCTGCGACTCAACGACGAGCAGCGCCGCCGTTTAGCGGTTCGGGCCAAGAAGCTAGGCCACAAGGTGCTCGGGGAGGTGGCCTCGATCGTCACTCCGGGCTGTCCTTCGCCAAAACTCCATAGCCGATTGAAATCGAAGACCGGGTTCTTGAGCGATAGTTGTCGATAACCCATCCGTCAAACAAACATATTTTTCTCGTCCAGGACCCTGCGTCGGCTAGGGCTTTGGTTCCGCTGAGAGGCCGTGAGCGGTCTCAGGTGCCGGATTGGGAGTGCGATCCGGATTTTGCGATTAAGGCCGCACTATTCATTCTCGGCCGGCGCAGGCTTGGGGCCTTTCCCCAGCGGCCACAGTTCCCAGCGGCGGACGAAGCATTCGGCCAGTTCGGTTTGCAACTGCAGACGGCCGTGCGTGGGGAGCGAATCGAACGCTTCGTTGACCTTGACGCCGTTCACGAAGATCTGAATGTGGCCGCCGTCGCAGATGACGTCGTAAGGTCAAAATATCCAGCCGACCCAGGGAGCCAGTCGAAACGGCTGCTTGAAAGCACCGCGCGTGCAGGTTTTCTATGATAAACCTTCGATATGCGCGAAACGATCAATTGGGCTCGCCTTCTGGCCTTTGTGACGGGCCTCGTCAACCAGGAGTTGTTGCTGCAGAACGAGTACTTGGCCGCCGAGAACCGCATTCTCAGAGCACGCCTGCCTTCCAGACTCCGGCTCTCCGATCCGGAGCGGTTCACGCTGGCTGAGATTGGAAAACGACTCGGACGCAAAGGGCTCAAGCAGGTCGCCTGCACAGCCAAGCCGGATACCATCCTGGCGTGGTATCGGCGGCTGATCGCACGCAAGTTCGACGGTTCCAAACAGCGCGCCTATCCGGGCCGACCTCGGGTCGCACCCGAGGTGGAAGCGCTGGTGGTTCGCTTGGCTCGCGAGAACTCAGGCTGGGGTTATGACCGCATCGTCGGCGCACTGGGCAACATAGGCCATCACCTCTCGGACCAAACCGTAGGCAACATCCTACGCCGCCACGGCATCGCACCCGCGCCCAAACGGGGTCAAACGACCACTTGGAAGGATTTCATCCGTCGGCATATGGACACGTGCTCGCTGGAACCGATTTCTTCACGGTGGAGGTGCTGAGCTGGCGAGGCCTGGTGACGTACTACGTCCTGTTCTTCATTCAACTGGAGACGCGGCGCGTAACTCTCGCCGGGATCACTCGACATCCGGACGCGGACTGGATGCAGTAGGTGGCTCGCAACGCGACGCTGGAGGATATGGGCTATTTGAAAGGGTGCCGCTACGTGCTGCACGATCGCGACACGAAGTTCTGCCCGGATTTCCGCGAGACCCTCGCGGCCGGCGGGGTCAACTGCGTGGCCCTGCCGGCCCGCAGCCCCAATCTGAACTGTTACGCGGAACGTTGGGTTCGCTCGGTCAAGAGCGAGTGTCTTTCCAAGCTGATCCTGTTCGGTGAATCCTCCTTGCGCCGCGCCCTTAGGAACTTCTGCGAACATTATCAAGCTGAGAGAAATCATCAAGGCAAAGACAATAAGCTGCTGTTTCCTCGGGCAGATCCCCAGGACTCCCCCGGTCGGGGGATCGTGCGATGCGAGGAGCGATTGGGCGGGCTGCTGAAGTACTATCACCGAAAGGCGGCATAAGGGTGGGGCGGCAGATCCAGACGTCGGGTTTCTACTTGGCGGCATTTCTCTGCCTGGTGTTAGCGGTCCTGAAGCTGACGATCGAGGGACACTGGTCGTGGTGGCGGGCCCTCATACCTTTGTGGGTGATCTTGGGCCATAACGCTCTGTACGTAACGGTCGGCTTCGCTTGGCTCTTTTTCGCCGACGACGGGGCAGCGGGAGAAGAAGTCACGATCCGCCAAGACCATTGTCCGCTCGGTTACCAACTGGCGGCGATGCTGTGTCTGCTCATTTTCACCGATAACTTGCTGGGGCAAATCGAGGGACATGAGAAGACGGCGTGGTTCTGGCTGAGTCCAGGCAGATGGGAGCTGATCTTCGTGCCGGGTCTGCTCAGTGTGGTGTGCCAGCTTCTGTTCTGGTCTGGGGTTGCAGGTACGGGCCATCGCGGAACCCGCGGAAAGTAGCAGCCCGCCCGAGGCCGGAATTCCATCAACGTCGAAGATCGTGCCGCGCATGATGCACGCGACAAGTTTCTTGACCATACGAGAACGGCGAAAACTCCGGGCAGCTCGCTTTTCGCTACAGGAGGGAGAACCTCTGGTTCAAGAGCGCGGATTACGATTTCGTAACGGTGAGCGGAACACAGGTCGTTGTCGAGGGTACAGGCACGATCAACCGCACAGGGAATTTCAAATTCCGTCTTCACGGATTCGACCGCGACCCGGCGGGCGGAGTGGACCGAGTTGCGATCCGGATTTGGGAGGGTGGCTCCACAAGCTTCGAGATGCCGACATTTCGCGCGGAAGGCAACCTTAGCAGTGGAGGAATCTCCGTCGGTGGGTCCGAAGGTGGCGGGGGTGAGCCGCCTGATGGCGCGGCGTGCGACAACGACTCGGTCTGCGAGCCAGGTGAGGATTGCAACAACTGCCCGAACGACTGTGCCGGTGTGAGCAGGGGGCGCCCGTCGGGTCGGTTCTGCTGCGGCGACGGCATACCCCAGCCTGCTGAAGGAGACGGCAGCATCTGCAATGGCAACTTCTAAGACTCGGAGAACAACTGAGGGCAAGCGGACCGGCACTCCAGGTAAAGCGAGGAACCGTCGACCGCTGGGATCTAGGAGGCGAGCCCGCGTCGGTGCGTACATGGCTGTTAGTAACCTGTTAGGTCTTCTTTCCGTCATCTAAGCGCTCTGCTGAAGGTCACTCCTGCCGGAAGCGGTCCAGAGCCGTACCGGTCCTCCCTAACGACAAGTGTCGACAGACCGCTAGCTTTTCAACACCTTAGGACCGTATCGACCGTGCGGCGGGCGAAGGGCGGTGGAGAGAGGCAGTGGCAGCGTGGGCCGCCGCATTGTCGATAGGGGTTGTTGGAGGATGCCGGGCTCAGGATCGGCTATGGCTATGTGGATTGTAGGGATTGGCTTGGTCGTTGGGCAGGAGGAGTAGGACCTTTCGGGAGTAGAACGTGGCTTGGATCGCCCGGATTGCTTTGATGTATGGAAGCCGCGAAGTCCTCGCAGGCGGGCGAATCAGCTCCGCGGAAAGACCCAGGCGCAGGAGTGCGAAGCACCCCCTAGCGACGGCGCGTCGCAGCGTTGCGTTGGCGAAGAGACGGTGAGGGGTCATGAGGAGTCGATAGCCTCGGGCAGGGCCATGTCCCCGGCGCGTAGCGCCAGTTCCAGCGCCGAAAGCCATGCGACCACGCGCAGCCTTCCCTCGCCGCACAGCGGGCAGCGGCGCTCCACGGCTCGCCGTTGCTCCTTGCTCAACAAGGCAGGGGAAACTTCCCTCGTCGCGGACGCCTGGAGGAGTTCCCGGCAGCGGGCCAAGCCCGCCGCGCGTCTGCGATGAGCCAAGAAACCGTAGTAGCGGATCTTGACAAAACCCCTCGGCAGCACGTGCAGCAGAAAGCGCCGCAGGAACTCGACCGCGTCGAGCGTCATCGTCTCGATACGGTGGTTGTTCTTCGCGTTGCGAAAACGCAAGCGCAGGCGGCCGTCGTGGAGAGACCGCAAGCGACCGTTGGAGATGGCGACGCGATGGGTATAACGAGCCAGATACTTGAGCACTTGTTCGGGTCCGGCCATGGGCGGCTTGAGGTAGACCACCCACTCGGTTGTTCTCAGTTCTCGCAGCCAAGAGTGAAAACGTTCGGGCTTCGTCAGCGGGGCCAGCTGCCGGTCGAGTTCCAGCTCGCCGTGTTCGAACGCCCGCCGCAAACCGTCTAAGAGCTTGCCGCGAAACAAGCGGCTCAGAGGCCGTACGGGCAGGAAAAACTTCTTGCGGCAGCGGATCCATCGGCTGCCGTCGAGCGCCATTCCTCCCGCCGGTACGACGCAGTGCAGGTGCGGATGAGGCAGCAGTATCTGGTTCCAGGTATGCAATACGGCGAAGAAGCCGATCTGGGCGCCCAAACGCTTGGGGTCGCGAGCGAGTTGTTGCAAGCTTTGAGAGGCCGCCTCGAACAGCAGACGGTAGAAGAGTCGCTGATTCTGGAGGGCCAACATTGCCAGGGCCCCTGGCACGGTGAACACAACATGGCAGTAGTGCACCGGAAGTAGTTCCTGCGCCCGTGCCCCCAGCCAGCGGTCACGCGCCGCCGACTGGCACTTCGGACAGTGCCGGTTCGAGCACGAGTTGTACGCGATCCGTTCCTGCGAGCAAGAATCGCACTGTTCGATGTGAGCGCCCTGGGCGGCGCTGCGACACGAACCGATGTCGCGAAGGGCCTTGCGTTGACGAGCGGAGAGGCGGTGTCCCCAGCGCTCGAGCAACTCCCCTTCGTGTTGGCGAATGACATCGGCCACTTCCAGCCGATGCCGGCTCATCGCCGGCGCCGGTCCCCGTCGTCGGTGAGCGCTTCGCGAATCTCGAGTGCTTCGAGTGGGCTCTGCGTCGTGCGCAGGCGCAATTCCGAGACATGCAGATAGCGCGCCGTCGTCTTGAGACTGACGTGCCCCAGCAAGACCTGGATGGTGCGCAGATCCGTCCCCGCTTCCAGCAAGTGCGTGGCAAAGGAATGCCGCAGCACGTGCGGGCTCACCGGTTTGCGGATGCCTGCCTGGCGACCAAGCTTTTGGCAGATCTGCCGTACCCCCGAGGGCCGCAGCTGGGCGCCGTGGATACGGCCGGGAAACAGCAACTCGTTCGGCTTCGCCCAGCGCCAGTACAGACGCAGCAACTCCAGTAGCTTGGGAGACAACATCACCTGGCGTGGCTTCTCTCCTTTGCCGCGGCGCACCAGGATCACCATCCGCTGCGAGTCAATGTCCCCCGCTTCGAGTTGCAACACTTCGTCGAGACGCAACCCGGCTCCGTAGAGCGTCGCGAGGATCGCGCGATGCTTCAGATTCACCGCGGCGTCCAACAGCGCCGTCACTTCTTCACGGCTCAGCACGACCGGTAGGCGACGCCGGACCTTGGGCCGTGCGATGCGTTCGACAACCCAGGGTCGCTCGAGTGTCTGGCTGTAGAAGAACTTCAGCCCCGCCGTGCGCACCCCGAACGTCGCACCGGCCAGCTTACGCCGCTCGATCAAGTCAAGCTGATACTCGCGAATCTGCTTCGGGCCCAGTTGCTCCGGCGACTTGCCGAAGTAGCGGGCGAGATCCTCGACGGCCTTGGTATAACTCCGAATCGTCTGCGGCGAATAGCTGCGCAGCCGCAGGTCTTGGATCATCTTCTGGCGTAGCTTGGTCATGAACGACCTCCTCTCGGTCGCTCATTATTCCTCTACCTCAACAAAGTTTCAATCCTTCCCCACTCGCCGGCCTCCCCTTCACCTCTGCCGCGCCAGCGGCTTCGTCCAACAACCGTTCCCACTCGCTATCGGCCCAGATTCTCGCTAACCGCCTGATGGGCCTCGATTTGGGCCAGCTCGACGACGGGTTGCGAAGGCTCTGATGCCTGATTGCTCAATGGGAAATTATTTCTCGACACCTATCCGACGTTGACGCCCTCTCGCCGAACATTCGCGCAGCGCGGAGAGCAAGAAGTTTTGCAGTAGCGACGCTTGATCTGGCGATTTCGTGCCCAAATGAAGCTGCCGAGGTCAGCGCGATTTGCCGTCACGGAGTGCTGAGCGGCGGAGAGATTGCGGACACATAGCGGACACAGATTTCTAGTGGGGAAATGGACTTCCTGTAAGTTATTGAAAACAATGGTCGGGGCGCGGAGATTTGAACTCCGGACCTCCTGCTCCCAAAGTGTGTGGGTTGGGACTTCTGGAGTGCTACGGAGTGTCACAGAGTGCCCTATCCATCGGGTCTGGCCCTGTATTTGTAGCACTTCGTGACACTCCTTGTCACTGGGTGAATCTCGGTGTTCCTGACCTAGTTACGTCACAATCCACGTCACAATCGCCTGTCTCGACCGATTTGAGCGAAGATTTCTGTTTTGGTTTTGGACCTCTTCGTACCGGTAGTGTACCCCTTAGCCACCACCGACTTCAACCCGGACGATGGCATCTTCCTCTCCAAGCTTCGCGGCAACGTTGTAGGTCCGCCTTAGCAGCCCGCAGTCGAAGTGAATGTGGGAGTCTGGGTAGCTTTGCCGCCGGTCTGTGTGAACAGTAGCTCTTTTCAAAAGTCATCCCCCCCCATTGGTTTCGGGTGACGCCAAGGGGGGGCCGACGGGGTCCCCAGGTTCCCAATGGTCTCCTCACAGCGCTCATGGGTTTTTCTATTGAGATTTTGGGGTCCATTCCCGGCAGGGTCGGGAACGCTCCGCATCGTCTGCGGCGAATAGTCGCGCAACCGCAGGTCTTCGATCATCCTCTGACGTAGCTTGGTCATGAACGACCTCCTCTCGGTCGTTCATTATTCCGCTACCTCAATAAAGTTTCAATCCCTTCCCCCACTTGCCGGCCTCCCCTCACCTCTGCCGCGCCAGCGGCTTCGTCCAACAACCGTTCGCACTCGCTATCCGCCAAGGTTGTCGCTAGCCGTCTGATGGGACTCGATTTGGGCCAGCGGGAGGAGGGGGCCGCGGAGGCTCTGATGCCTGATTGCTCAACGGGAAATTATTTCTCAACAGCTATGCTCAACCACCGCCGCCCAGGTGAGGCCCCTAACGAAGAAGGCAATCAAAAACCGCCCCAAAAGGGCGGTCGGTGAAAACCCAGCCCGGTACTTCATGACAGGAGTCACCACTTCTGCTGGAACTCTTCGACAACGTGCTCGGGGGAGAGGTTGAGGTAGATTTCGGTCGTCTGAAGCGTGTCATGACCCAGCAGGCGCTGCAGCGCCGGCAGGGAGATCCCTTTCTGGATCGCCGTGACGGCAAAGGTGTGCCTCAGCACGTGAGGGGAGACGGTGCGGCTGATGCGGGCGCGGTTAGCAACGCGCTTGAGCAATAGCCGAGCCCCGGGCGATATTAGGCTTAGAAGCGGATAGAAAAAGCCTCCAGGCCATGCTTGCGTTTTCCATCCCGGTCGAGCCAGCTCGACGGGATGTATATCACACCGTGATGAACGAGCGGGCGGACGTTACGGTGCCCTCGTCCGGCCATCTCCCGTCTCGAGACGATCGTGCCGTCACGAACCCGCACACCCAGGAGCACGCCTCTGCCTTCCAGGTCCCTTGCGACGTCCACGACCCAAGCGTAGAGCTCGTTGCGTTCTGGAGAGGCTGCAAGGACGACGCGGGAGGGGTAGTAGCGGAAGCGCTTTACGGCTTCGGGGGAAGAGAAGTCCGGAGCTGTCCAGAAGACCTCCAAACGCGGGCTGCCGGCGCGGGTGACGATCTTGAGCGCCACAAGGCCCGCCGGATGCGTGTGGTCGAAGTTGAACGTCGGCACGAGAACGACGGGGGAACCCTCGACTTTCGCAACCACGGGTTGGGTAATGATCTGACCTCGCCAGCGCTCGGCGCTGCAATCGTCGCCCGGAGCGCCGCAAGGCTCGACGATCTGACGGCGGTCGTAGAGCTTTCCTAGATGCTGTGCGTCGATCAAGAAAACACTGCCGTCCTTGCCGGGCTGGACTAGTACCGAGCGCCCGGAGGGAAGATCGAGCTTCAGCGGCGCATTAGCTCCAAGATCGTAGTCGTGCAGCGCCCAGCACTCCAGCAGGGTCTTGTCATTGCAGCGGCCCGAGTCGGGGCGCAGTGGCTCTGCACCAGGCGGGATTCGCGGGATGAACAGATTGACACACGATTCCACGCAAGCTCTTGCGGGCCTGATCGGGTCGAAACCGCGGCAGAGCATCTCATCGCAGGCTGGGTCGAAATCGAGGCCGGGCCGGACCCGAAGGAGAGTATTGGCGTAGTCGTTACGCACCAGATCGAGTTGGCCGTTGCCTGTCGGGATCAGAAGTTCAAAACTTTCCTCGGTAGCTAGCACTTGAGGTCCGGCGGGAGACCAAACACCCCCGCCACAGATCATTTCGAAGGTGCCGGTTTCCCCAGGGCACTCAGCCTCAGGCGTGGTCAGCAGGACTGCTGAAATGGCGGCCTGGGGACCCTTGATTTTCCAGGCCGCGAGATCGATTTCAAACACCCATCCGTGCCAAGGCTGGACGTCACCGGGACTCCCGAACGATACGTAAACGTAGTCACGTCCCCCTGGCGTGCGGCCGTGCGCCAAAGCGGCCTTAGTTATTTGCGTCCCGGGATGGAACCGCACTTCTGCTTGGCCGCCCGCAAGCTGTTTTTTGGCGCTCAACTCGAAAACCGGGTAATCGCGGTGCAACCGGCGCCGTTCGAGATCGACCACTGCGACCCAGTGATGTTGGCGGTCCGCTACGGAACGGCTGTAGGTCGTGTAGGAGACGACGAGTTTGTCTCCAACTTGCACCGGCGTGGCTTCCAGGTAAGGCTTGCGGACAGAGGAGGCAGGGAGCTGGACGCGCCAGGCGATGGAAGTGCTGCGGGGATCGATAGCGGCCAGCATGCCGTCCGAGGCCGCCGCCAGCACGAATTCACGGCCCTGCGATGCCACCAGCAGAGGGGAAGCTTCCATCGTGGCCCGGGAGACCTCGATGAGCTGGAGGTTGGTCGCTGGCCCCCTTGGCGGCTCGCCGCAAGCCGCCACCAGAAGCAGGAAAGCCGCTAGCACGCCCGGCCGCGCACCACCCGGTGGCGTGGAAGACATCGCCCTGGCTTGGATTCGCTGCACGAACGGAATGCCGAACAGTATACGGGCAATGGGCGCCGCTGGCAACGCAACCGAAGGCATGGCGATCGCTTGGTCCGTCGCCTGGGCGCGGGCCAGCTCAATCCAGGATTTCCATTTGGGCCCTGGCACGGTCACAGTATACGCCCGCGCTGCCCAGAATACCACGTCTTTTCGCGCTGAACCCTGCACATCACCTCCGGCGGCAGGCCCCAAGGCCCGTCCGTCCGCTCACAGGTGCAATTTTGCACGGTCGTCGCCTACACGAAACCAAGGTCGAGCCAAGAAAGGCCAAGCGCACTTGACTCTCAGTTCTCGGTCAGGCCGGTTCCGCTCAGCCCCTGGCTGGTACTGCTGGTACTTAATCCGTGCAAAATTGCACGGATCTACCGCTTAGGTGACGCCGTTCGGTAGTGTAGGTGCAGGAGGCGACGATGAAAAACCATCTACTCGCGATCACCTTTGCAGCTTGCCTCACGGCAGCCCAGCCCCCCGCTCCCGAGGGCCGCTTCTCAGCACTGTGTGAGATCGTGCCAGCTTACGGAGAGTGTCCCAATCGTAGTTGAGGGTTTGTAGGGCGGCGGCGTAAAAGAGCATTGTACTAGGCAGCCTTTGCTGCTGTGGCCTTGGCCGGATTGAGGATGGCGTCGAGCATCCACAGATCCTTGTAACCCATGATCTTGCGGAAGCTTTTCTCGGTATCGAGGAATGCAGCCGTGGCCCAGCGACACACCATGGCCGCGTCCTTCCAGCGGGTCACTCGCCGCGTTCTCCGCCGCACCCCGGCGTTAGGAGACTCGACGATGTTCGTCGTCGCCAGGCAGCGATGCAGCGACGGCGGCGCACCCAGGCGGTTGATGGTGAAACACTCCTCCATGCCTTCGCGCAAACTCACCGCCGCCTCGGGCCAGTCACCCTCGTACCACTGGGCTAGCTTCTCCAGCCGCGCTTGTCCATCTTGGGCTCCCAGCCGCCAGGCGGCCCGGATCGCCGCTTTGGCCTGATCGCGCTCGGCCTTAGGCAGCCGCTCGACGACATTGCGCAGCTTGTGAGCGCGGCAGCGCTGCACCGGAACTTTGCCGAAGACCCGCCGCACCGCCGCCCGCAGGGCCTTCGATCCATCGAGCACGAAGAGCCTGTTTTTCTCCGTCGATACTCCCCGCTCGACCATGCCCCTCAGCAAGTCTTCGGCGGCGGCTGTGCTCTCAGTGGCGGCGTGCTGCAATCCCAGCACATGTTTGTTGCCCTGACGGTCTACGCCCACCGCTGCAAGCACTACATGATCTGCGAAGATCAAACCGTCCACGTAGATCACCAGCAGATCCAACTCATCCAGGCGCCGCGTGAGCACTTCGTCGATGCTCTTTTCGGCGGCCTCGACTGCCTCCCGGCTGACGGCGGATTTCGACACCCCGGCCGTGCCGGCCATTGCGCCAATCACCCCGGCATAGTTGCGCGTCGAGACGCCCTTCATCAGAATGTCGAGCATGCGCGCGCCGAGGCGTTCGTCGTCCTGCATCGCTTCGTAAGCGGGCACTTTGACCTCGCCGCCGGAGCGTTTGCGCAGTCTGGGTTTGCTGACGCGCAGTTTGCGGTTGCTGAGCTTGACGCGACCGGGCTGGCGGCCCCAGCGGACCACATCGCCGCGGCGCTTCTTGCCGGGCTGGGAAAGTTTTCCACCGGTAACTTGCTGCGCCGACAGTTCCAGTACGGCTTGAATGGCGGCGCGGCCGGTGACGTCGATAACCTCGTCGACGGCTCCGCGGCACTGCTCGACCAGTTCAACCAAGGGCAGCATGAGTTGGGAGTTTTGGCTGAGCAGGCGGGTGAGGTCGTTGGGGCTGACTGGCTGTTGCTTCGCGGAATCCAGAATGTGATATCGTTTCTTCACGGCGGTTCTCCTTTGTGGTGAAAGGTTTGCTCGATTCTCTCAGAGAACCGGGCTTGAGAACCGCCGCCCTTCCACCTTCAACTAGATTCGGGACAATCTCAAGCTTACGACCTATCCGCACGCTACACCGCCTACTGCGACGTTGCGGAGTCTGAGAACCTGGTGAGCGTTCGTTACGACGTGTACGATGGGGCACACATACCGCATCTACCGATTTCAGCAGAGTTGCGAGCAATAGAGCACTCGGTCGAATTCGTACCGGGACACCATCCGTTCATGCGGTTTGAGATCCCCGGCTGGGGCCAGACGATCATTTATCCGGTCAGTCTTGACGGCCAAGCGAAGTTCATGGTCCGCTCAAATCGCGAGCGCAAACGGGAAGTATTTCTGGTCTCGTGGTGGTCCAGCAAGCAAGGCGAGTACACGCTGACGATTGCACGAAGCCACAGCGCCAGGGCTCGTCTGCCCGTTCACAGACGTTGATGGAGCGGGCTGAACTGCGCCCGCAAGCGCTTCCGATCCGTGCAAAATTACACGGATTTCACGCTTGGATGATAGAGGGTATGGACGCGAGGGCGGGTGAACTCACGGAGCTCGTTTCACAGCCACAACGCTGTATCGGGCCAATAAACGCCACTTAGCGGCGCGAGTCGTACCAGAACGGTCTTTAGCGGCACTGGTAGGGTGGGGCCAGAGATGACAACCACCCCGCTCTTACGGTCGCGCTTAGAACTGCCAGGGTTTGTCGCTCCGCAACGGGTACTTCTTCGCGGGGCAACGCAGCTCGTGGCGTCTCAACTCCACGGTCCCCATTCGTTTTCCGCAGTAGACACAATTCCGCATCTTCTTCGGTCGGCCGCCGCGATGGTGGCGTCGCAGGCTCGACAGCAGCCGCGCGGCTTCAGTTATATCTATACCCATAGTCCTCTTGTAGCTTTCATACTTGTGGCTTTGTCGAGCGAGGCGATCAAACGAAAGGTCGGATCGGCGGATACTCGAACGGCATCGTTGAGATACTCGTAGCCCGCGAAGGGAGAGCAGCACAGTTGCCGCAGCAGATCGTTCAGTAGGAACTTCTTGTTCACGCACGGACATCTTATCAGGACTCCTATTGTCGGCTTACAGGTAGTCGCCCCCGTACTTCGGTCGAGGGGTGCACAATTTGCACTGGTTTACCGGGTTCTGTATCATACCTTGCCGCGTGTTGACTCCACCCGGCCGATGCGTTCCGAAGGAAATCTTGTAAAGAAAATATAAATTCCCACTTAACAAAACAGCATCTAATGTTTGTTGTTGATCAATTTTTTCACCTACGGACATATATGGTCGCCTACGGTACCTTATTGCACTAGTAGCTCACGTTGACGGGGTCGGGAGCCCCAGGTAGACTGAGGGCAACACCAGAGGGCCTGCAGACATGACCGTGACAACCCAACATAAAGATAGCTTGTTGCTCGATCGCAGAGAGGCAGCCAGAATCTTGGGAATTTCAAACTCCCTAGTCAGGAAGCTCATACGCCAGGGACGAATCAGCGTCGTTCGAATCGGACGTCTGGTGCGAATTCCCCGTGATGAAATTGTTCGGATCGCTTCCCCTCATAGGAAGACGGAGTCTAGATAGGTTTAGGTGCCGATACGTCTATGCCACGATCGCGCAACTCCTGTGGGTATCGAAAGGACTGAGTGAGCCGGAAATGGTTAGGTCTAGAATACAACTCTTGTCGAAAACCGAAATTGCGCAGTATTGCCGACAGCGACTGCCTGACCTCGTTCAGCGCGGGAGTGAGTGGCGAGGCCCTTGCCCGATGCACCAGGGCACTCGTGACTCGTTCGCGGTCGATCCTGCGTCAGGCGCGTGGTACTGCCATTCTCACTGCCAAGAGGGGGGTAACATTTTCCAATTGGAGATGAAGCTGACCGGCCGGGATTTTCCGGAAGCCAGGGCGGAAGTGGAGCGGATTGTGGGCCGCCCAGCAGTCTCGAAGCCAAGTGCGATCCCTTCGAAGAGCCAGATCGTAGCGACATATGACTATAGGGATGAGCGCGGGCAGCTTCTGTACCAGCAGGTTCGCTACGAACCAAAGAAATTCAGATTCCGGCGGTCTGTTGGTCGGTGTGGCTGGATTTGGAACCTCGACGGTGTGCAGCGTGTTCTCTATCGCCTACCCGAACTCTTAGAAGCCGAGGAGGTGTTTGTTGGCGAAGGCGAAAAAGACTGTGATCTCGTTGTGTCCAAAAACTCGATCGACTCATTCCGACAGATGTTGTGATGGGGGATTCTTGTTCGGAACTGCGACTTTCGTCCTCTTGTGTTGGTGGACTGACGCCGAGCGGGGTCGGCCACGTTAGAAAGAGGGTGGCACACCAAGCCCACAAATGCCGCTGCTGCACAATGCAGCGGCGGTTTTTGTTTCTGGGGGATCCTTCAGGCAGCCTGTCGGTGGTAATACTTCAGCATGCCGCCCAGTCGCTCTCGACACTCGACTGGGGCGCTTCTCTTGGAATTGCGCCGGTCCGGGAAGATCAACTGGTTGTCCAGTCCCTGGTGATTGCGTTCGAAATGATAATGGGCGACGAACTCCTGAATCGTCCGGCGCAATGATCGTTCCCCGAACAGGATCATGCGATCCAAGCAGGATTCTTTGATGCTGCGCACGAAGCGTTCGGCGTAGGCGTTCAGATTCGGGGATCGTGCCGGTAGGCGGACAGTTCTTACTCCCGCTGCCGACAGCGTTTCTTGAAACTCCTGCGTAAACAAGGGGTCCCGATCGTGGATCAGATACTTCTTGCCGACCAGAAAACCATCGCCGTCGTCGGTCAAGTTGCGAGCGATCTGAGTCATCCAAGCCCCATCGGGCTGGGTCGTAATCCCGGCGATCTCGACTCGACGGGTCGACAGTTCGATCACAAACAGCACCACGACTCGGACCAGACCGGAACGCGTCCACACCTCGACAGTGAAGAAATCCGCAGCAGCAAGGACCTCCCAGTGCACCTGCAAGAACTCCCGCCAAGGGGTCTTCTTCAAGCGCTCCGGTGCAGGCTCGATACCGTGTTGTTTAAGGATGTTGGCGATCGTACCGCGTGCGACCCGATGACCGAGATTGGCCAAAGCTCCCCGGATGCGGGTGTAGCCCCAGTCGCGGTTCTCCGTCGCCATGCGCAAGACCAAGGTTCGGATCTGTTTCATCATCGGGGGCCGTCCTGGACCTCGTCGCTGGCTGCCATCGTACTTGCGGGCAATCAGCTTTCGATGCCAGGTCAGCAAGGTGTCCGGAGTGACGATCGAGGCCACCTCCCCGAGCACCTTGTGGCCTAGCTTCTTGGCCCTAACCGCTAAACGGCGCCGCTGCTCGTCGTTGAGTCGCAGCCGCTTGTTGCCCAGTTGCTCGCGAAGCACGCGGTTCTCTTCCTTGAGATAATCGTTGATGTCCTGTTGCTGTTGATTGGCCCATCCCGCCAGGACGATGAGAATGAACCGGAACGGGTCCAGAACCTGCTGCATGGAGCGCAGGCTAGCACAGCAGCGGCCCAACGGAGCGTCTCTCGCATGGACCATAACTCTCAACAACAGAACACGTTCGAGTATTTGGACACTACGCGGTCCCAGGCTTGTCTTTCACCGAACCCAGTGTACTACCGGGCGGGGGTGGATGTCGCAATCTTTAGGCGAAAGGCGACAGCTGAAGTGCTGATTGACCTAGCGGGGTTTTGGGAGTAGATCACCAAAAACAACAAGCCCAGAGAAGCCCGTGAAGGCGTTCTCAGGACCTAGGTGGACCTGGCTACTCGGGATTCCCTAGTTCAGTCCCTCCACCCAGCGATCGACAGGACCGGCAAGCACCGGCGTCTTACATGCACGGATTCCAGTGCCGCATGGCGATGCCGCTAACATCGGTTCGCCAAAAGAAGCCGAAAGTTGCCACGTTAGGCACACAGCGGGCCCTAGCAGCACCGATCGAAATGGGACGATCGAATTTTGTATATTTACCACGAGGGGTATTTGAGCGCTCTTCTGGCGGCTCAGCTGCGACGATCTTGGCGAAGAAAATCATCTTGGGAATCTTGTCGAATATCAGCCGAAACGTCTTGTCCACCGAAACGCTTGTTGATCTGTGAGGCTTTGAACAGCTACAAAATTGACTACACCGACTTTTCGGGACGGAGGAAAATAGGCCGTAAGTTGTTGAAAACATTGGTCGGGGCGGAGGGATTTGAACCCCCGGCTTCCTGCTCCCAAAGCAGGCGCGCTACCAGACTGCGCCACGCCCCGACAGTTCCAGACCGCTTTCCCCATAGGGTAACGTATCCGCCGCCGACTTATTGAATCCCTCATAATATAAGGTAACCCTTTAGAGGTTTCCCTCGTCTCTATAGACATGGGGAATCCAAGAGACGTAAGACGAGATTTTGATGCTCTGGAGAAGCGTCGCTTGGAGGCCGTGCGGCTGGTCGTCGAAAAAGGTTGGAGTCAGTCCGAGGCGGCGCGGCGGGTGAAAGCGGCGCAGCAAAGCGTGAGCCGTTGGGTGGGCGAGCATCGCGAACGGGGCGCAGCCGGGTTGCGCCAGGCCGGGCGGGCCGGACGCAAACCGCGGTTAGACGCCGCCCAACTCGAGCGCCTGGAGTCGCAGTTGCTTCAAGGCCCCGCAGCGCACGGCTTCCCGACGCCGCTGTGGACCTGCCCGCGCATCGCTCGTCTGATCGCCGACCAGTTCGGCGTGCGCTACCACGCAGGCCACGTCTGGAAGATCCTGCGGGCGCTCGGCTGGAGCCCGCAACGTCGGGTCGGCAAGGCCCGCGAGCGCAACGAAGGGGCGATCCGCGGCTGGCAGCGCACGACCTGGCCCCGCGTTAAAAAAAAGCCTGCCAACAAGGCCGCACGATCGTCTTCATCGACGAAAGCGGATTAACTCAGAAGCCGCATCGTTGCCGCACCTGGGCGCCGCGCGGCGAGACGCCGGTCCTGGAGTTCAACTTCAACTGGAAGAAGCTTTCGGTAGCGGCCGGGCTGAGCTTCCGCAACTTCTACTTCCGGCTGTACCCTGGCGCGATCGGGGCACTCGAGGTCATCGACTTCCTGAAGGCCTTGGCAGGCCACATCCAAGAGCCGCTACTGATCGTCTGGGACCGGCTGCCGGCGCACCGCCGCCGTCTGCTAGAGGAGTTCATCGAGCTTTCCGAGGGTCACATCGCAACCGAGTACCTGCCGCCCTATGCGCCGGAGCTGAACCCGGTGGAATACATCTGGTCTTACTGGAAGCAGCACGAGCTGCCCAGCGTCTGCCCGAAGGACTATGGGGAACTCGACCAACGCGCTCGCCAAGCACTACGCCGCATGCGCCGCAAGCCGCGTTTGATTGCCGCGTTTGATTGCCGCTTTCTGGAAGCAGTCTTCTCTTTGTTTCAATTGACGGGGTATTATGCGGGACTCAGTAAGCCCGGCATTCAGTGGTCCGCTTGAGGGACCGGGAACGCTTGCGGTCGGATACGGCACGGGGCTGGATGAGTTAGTCATTTCCCTGCTGGATACTGTTCCGGGACTTCAATCGTTAAGCTTCAGAACCAGCTACTGTGTCGGTGTCGGTTGTCTGTTCGTAACTGGCGGATTGCCGACGTCCCTTCCGCCTCTCGCAAACGGAAACGTGATCACCTTCGACGATAATTCGGTTTTCCTCATCAACGGCTTTGCAGGCCAGGTTTCGGTTTCAGTGACGAGCAGTAGCGTGGACCAGATTGAGGAGGCCGTCTTGGAACTGCCCGTGACGGACTTCCAAAGTCCTAGTGGTCATCCCGCCGCTATGATTAGCATTCTCAGAAATATTGAGGCCGAGATCATGGCAGGCAGCATTGAAGAGGCAATACAGAAGCTCCGAAACCTTCGCCGGCGAGTGGACGGCTGCGGATCATCGCCGGACAGAAACGACTGGGTCACGAACTGCGGTTCGCAGGTCGAGATCCGCACTCTCCTTGGTCAGCTCATAAACAACCTGAGTGCGACCCCTTAGGCGCCAAGTGCAACGCGGGCGTACCCACTGAGTTGTTCCCCTTCGAGGAGCCACTCCCTTCGGCGAAACCGGGACAGCCTCGATTCTTGCCAAGTGCTGGGCCAGTATCGTCATCAAGTCTAAGTAAATGAATGGCTTATGGGGTCAAGTCCGGGCAGGTTGCTGCTCGTACGAGATTGATGGATATCATCTAAGTCGTTTTATTGTAGTTGTTTACCAGTCTACAGGCTGCGACCTTCAGCGAAACTGAGGCTGTCCCGGTTTCCCGGTTCCCCCCCCGGTTTTCCCCCGGTTTCCCCTGGATGTCCCCTATCTCCCCCTCGGCGTTGTGTTCCCGGCTACCCGGTTTCGGCCGGTGGCCGGGAACCGTTCCCCCCTTGCCTGCTCCCATTCGCGGCCATGGTCTCGAGCAGTTTCTCGATACGGTCCAATCTTTCCTTAAATTCTGTGAAGTCGGGTTGCTCGTCGGAGGAGATGAAATAGGCGCTGATCGAGGCGGCGAGGGTCGAGATCATCCCCAGACCAGTCAGCATGAGAAACACGGCTAGGAGACGTCCGGTTGCGGTAACCGGCGTGATGTCACCGTAACCCACGGTGGTGACCGTCACAAAAGCCCACCAAAGGCCTCCCACCAGACCGTGCTCGACCGTGTCCGGCTCGAGGGCCGTCATGAAAGCACCGCCGGCCAGCGTGAGGACGAGAGTCAGCGAAGCCACGTAGATCAGGCCCTCGCGACCGAGGCACTTTTCTACAGCCGTCAGCCCTCGTGCGGCAACGGCCACGACGCGGACCAGCCGAAACAACCTCAACAAACGGCTGAGACGAGCGACCCGGACGAGCGCCAGCACATCGGGCAACATGGGGAAGGAAAGGACGATCACGGCGACGCTGAGCCAGTTGCGGCGGGTATAGGGCCAGGGGTGCTTCACAACTCGGATCATGAAGCTGTACTCGACGAGGAAGACTCCCCAGACCAGCCAATCCAGCCCGTTGACCCACAAGGGATCGCCTGGGCCCCGCTGGATAATCGTCAAGGGAATCGTCGCCAGCGCGGCGGCAATGACCGAAGTATCGAGCGGCTTTTGCATTCGTGCCAAGAGTTCTCTGTATCGGGGTCGCGCTTCTTCTGCCATGAATCCTCCTTACGGGGCTCTCAGTCTCCGCGAGGGGTGGGTCGCCGGCCGGCTCCCCGACCGTGCCTAGTCCCGCGGGTAGGGCGACTCTTAGTGTCGCGTCTGAGCATACGGCCTCCAAACACGGCGGGCTCTTTTTGTCAGCGCCTGGGCCTCTGCGGGCCTTGGGTGCGCGACATAAATGTGGGAGATCAGGCGGCCCTGGATCGTGCTTCCTAGTAATCCTCGAAGTTTCCGCTGATTAGCTTCAAAGAACCCAGTTTCGATTCACTTCGTACGAGAAGGCTCCGTCGCCCCACTGCGGATCTCTGCCCGGAAAGCTAAGCGGTGGTTCAGGGCCATCGTATTCCCACTGCTCAGGAGGTCCGCCGGCAGCGCCGATGGCGAAGCACCAGCCGGTGACGGTGCGACGCCAAGCGTACCAGGCTTGGCCATCCTTAGCCACCTTCACCGTAATGCCTGAATCCAGCGGCAGACCCTGCCGGGTGAAGTCGCCGATGAGGTCCGACAGGTCCGGCCTGTACCGGCTTCCTTTGTTTCGATACCAATCCATCTGGCAGGTCGCCAGCCGATGGAGGGCGCTCGTCGTTTCCTTGAACTCACGGCGATCAAGGCGTCGGCCCTCAGCATCGGTTGCATCTGAACCGGCATAACGCCGAAGCCGCTCTTGCTCCTCAATGGGCGCTCGTTCTGCATCCCGCCGCGACTGCTGGAACTGAGCGACCACCTGCCGAGCGGCAGCGAAGTTGGAAGCAGATGCAATCTGTTTCGACCAGTTCCAGGCAAAGGCATGGGTGTCGCGAGTTCTAAAGTGGAGTTTCGTGACCAATGCCAGCTTCGCGCGCCGACGTGCCCTCCGGTCGTTGGTCGCCTGGTTGATCCACTTGAAGGCCGACTGATAGTTGGCATAGAGGTTTAGAAGATAGATGAACGGAAGAAACCCGACGGTCAGCCAAATGGGCAGAGCGAATTGGAGCAGGAGCGTGGGCTTATTGATCTCACGCCAGTCGGAGTATATCTGCTGTGCAGTGAAGGCCAATAGCGAGAAGCCGATTAACGCGAGGAGGCCATCCGCCAGTTTCTTCGCACCGCGATCGCGATCGTTGTCGCCGACAACTATGGGGCACCATACCAAGACCGCCAGCATAGGCTGCAGGAGAAGTTCTGCGATCAAGCTCATCACGTACAAATTCATGAAGAATTCAACAAACACTGCGGTCCCAAACGCCAGTTTCACTGTGCGTCGAAAGAAATGGGGACCGTCGACGAGGATGTCCGGAATTCCGTTGAAACAAGCGGCTCTCCGGAACCTGTAGTTTACGCCGCTTGGGCCTGAGCCGGTGGCGGCGTCGAGAGCCTGGCGAGTTGGTCGAGCAGCTTGGGCAAGTGTTTGTAGCCCTTGACCCGCCGGAAGTTTTTCTCCGCCAGCCACAGACCCGCGCCCACCCAGCGCTCGCGATGATCGCCTCCCCGCCAGCGCCTCACCCGGCCACAGACGCGACCCACCACCGAGAACGCCGACTCGATCGGATTCGTCGTCGCCAGCGTAGAGCGCAACAGATCGTCGAGCCCGAGCCGATGCACCGTCAGCGTTTCCTCCATCCCTTCTTCGAGGGAACGCGCCGCCGATGGATTCAACTCCCTCAGATCGCCGTGCAGCTTCCCCAAAGCTTTCTTGGCATCTCCGTAGTGCGACATCGCATAAGCGTTGGCCATTTTGCGGTCCACCGATGCGCGGTATTCTTGCGGCAGGTGGCCGGTCACATTGCGGCGCTTGTGCATTTGGCAGCGTTGGATCAGCGCCATCTTGCCCGCGTGTTTGCGGACCGCCTTGGTGAGCGCCTTCGCGCCATCGAGCACATACAGCATCGGCACGGAGAAATCGGCGCCGCGCTCGGCCAGATCGTCCAATAATTCACCCACGACCGTCGCGTTCTCACTTGCTCCCTGCCGCAGCCCCAGAATGGTCTTGACACCGTCAACATTGACTCCGAGAGCAACCACGAGATGCTGAGCCTTGAACTCGATACCGTCGAGGTAGATGGCGCAAAGCTTACATTTGCCGAGCGGACGCTCCAAAATCCCGCGCAGTTTCTCGCGGCTGGTGCGTACAAAGTGCTCGCTCACCGCCGACTTTTCGATGCCATAGGCCTCGCTAAACTCCCGCACGGCTTTCGAATAATTGCGCGTTGAAAGACCGAGCATGAGTTTGTCCCAAACGGCGGCGTCGAGTGGTTCGGAGCGCCGGAACAGCTCATAGCTGCCGAGGGATTCTTCGCGGCCTTTTTCGCTGCGCAACCGCGGCCGTTGGATCGGAACCTTCTGCCCGTCGACGACGAGGAAGCCTTTCTCATGGCCCCAGCGGAAGGGCTGTTGGTTTTCGCGCCGCTGGTATCGTTGGCCGGCGAGCTGGCGCACTTCGTTGTCCATGATGAGCTGCATCAACTCCAAGCCTGCTTGGCGCATTAACTGGCCGACGCCGTCTTGCAGGGCAGCGGCGACCTGCTTGAGCGGCAGGTGCAATTGCAGTTCCTGCTCGGATTCTTCTGCCTGCTTGTGGAACCGGCGGACGGCTTGTTCGCGGTCGATCTGGTATCGTTTCTTCATAGCGACTCTCCTTTTTGAAAGAACAAAACATCACTCCGAGCCTAACGGCTCGGAACGGAGAGTCGCTACTTCCTACGAACTATCGGACATCCTCCCGTCGACGCCTCGTTGAAGCGAAAAAACAGTACCAAACCAGAGAAAACTAGCCAGGTAAATGTAGCCTTTGCCAGGTCCTCCCGCCAGAACGAAAGCTTAGAGCCAAGCCAGACCTCCAGAGCAACGTAGCCGAGCATGCCACCTACCGGCACCAGCATTGTGGGATTCAAAATCGTTCGAAGGACGTCACTGAAAGAGGAGCGGTGGGCCTTGCTGGACAAGATCGAAAGGGCCGCAACCCCAAGCCAGACAAGAGTCGCCCCCTCACGATTGTTGGGCATCACGTAGCTACCCTCCGAACAGCCGACCCGGGATTCAGAGTCCCAATTCAGTAAGGGCTCAAGCCTTTCTATGCCGGTTCAGCCGGAACTGGAGAAAGGCCGCTCTGAGCAAGGTCAATCAACCGGATGGTTTCTTCGGGCAAGGTGATGTTGATGCGTTTGTGCATTGCTTGGCCTCCGTGCACAGTGAGGTTATTATACACATCCTCAGTGTGTATATCAAGCTGGACACAGCGTCTTTATGACAACTGATTCATAGGTAACCAGAAAAAAGCCGGACTCCGGGCCCTGACCTGATTCATCAACGCAGTGATAGAATCTCTGTTTGCCCGGCCTGAGGTTTAGGGCAAGATGACGGCGATGCGTTCGGGAATGGCGTCTGATTCAGTGGCAATCTGCTCGCCGCGGGCGCGAGCGCCTTGCAGAACGAGGCCGATGGCGTCTCGCGCCATCTGCCGAGCTTCGGCCAGCAGGCCTCGCAATCAGGGCCGCGGATTCATCCCGGCGGCGGATGCATGGGACCGTTGCCCCGCCCTCGCGATGCTAACCCGCATTTCTCACCACGTGACAACCGAAGCACGCGATAGGCCCGCCATTACTTCGTTGCGCTTGCTCGCCGTGCTCAACGTACGATCAAGTACGCCTGCGCTCGTCAAGCGGCGCGCGCCTCGTACTGACGGGCCTCTCACGCGCTTCGCATCGCCACGTGGTGAGAAAAGCGGGCTAACGTTGCGATGCTATGATTCAAGAGCCACCGCGGGCGGTATCACACAACCAACGTGTCCAACAAACGTATCCATCCATGGTGTTTATAACGTGCGCTTGATCGGCTTTACCGTCCTCTGTCTGGCCGCCGCTTGCTCGCCGGGTCCGGCTGGGGACCGGGGTCAGGAGAAAACCGGCAATTGGCCGAGCCACCCCGATTTCAAGACCTCGCCGCAGCAAGCCGCCATGCCCGATACGCTGCTGGTGGTCAAGGAAACCAAAACTCTTCGGCCGAAATTCCCCGCCCTCGACTTCCATTATCACGGCGGCGATCTCTCGTCGGAAGAGGACTACCGCACCCTCATCGCCGTGATGGATGAGGCCGGCGTCGGCATGATCAGCGACATGGACGGAGGCTCGGGAGAGGGTTTCGACCGCCGCCTGGAACTCTCCCATCGGTTCCAAGACCGTTTCCTGCTCTTCGCCCGCGTGGACTGGAAGGGCATCAACGAGCCCGGCTGGCCGGAGCGCGCGGCGGCGGAACTCGAGCGCTGCTTCCGCGCCGGAGCCCATGGGCTGAAGATCAGCAAACGCCTGGGCCTGGGTCTCCAGAACCCGGACGGCAGCTACATTCATACTGACGATCCCCGCCTCGACGCCATCTGGAAGACCTGCGCGCGCCTGGGCAAACCCGTCATGATGCACGTCAGCGACCCGGTGGCCCGCTTCCATCCGATCGGCCCCGGCAACGAACGATATGAAGCAGGCATGTGGCGCGACACCCCCGAGGGCAACTACTACAACAACGGCATGCCGCACTATGACGAGATTTTCGAGCATCGCGAGAAGATGCTCGCCAAACACCCCGAGACGACCTTCGTGCTCGCGCACGTGGCCTCGATGGGCTGGGATCTCAAGCGGGTCTCCGCCCTGCTCGACACCTACCCCAACGCCCATGTCGAGACCTCGGCCCGCTTGCAGAAACTCGGCCGCCAGCCCTACACGGCGCGGCGATTCTTCCTGAAATATCAGGATCGTATCCTGTTCGGCTCGGACGGCGAACCGGGCCGCCAAGCCGATCGCTTCTGGCGGCCGCACTGGCGGTATCTCGAAACCGACGACGAGTATTTCGACCATCCGGCGCAAATGCTCTCTCCGCTCGGCGCCCCTCTCCAGGGACGCTGGAAGATCTACGGGATCTACCTGCCCGACCCGGTCCTGCGCAAGGTCTATTACGAAAACGCCCTGCGTTTGCTGCCCGGCGCCCGCGAGCCCTTGGCGAAGATGTTATAGCCCAAGGGGGGAACAGCTGTGGAAGGTGTGAAAAAATGCTGGGGCAGCCAGCCGCGCATCGGCTAAGTCCTTGCGAATCAGAGAGCGTTGCGCCAGCGCTCGTGGCAGTCCCGATTCTTTCACAGCTTCCTGGCGCCGAACGAAGTTTTTTTGAACCCGGAGAATCAAACATGAAAACCACCCTATTCTTACTCTTCACAGCTCTTCTTATGCCGAGTCTCAGCAGCGCCGCCGACATACCGCCGGCGAAAGAACAGATCGCCGCCACCCTTCTGGCGGCCCCCGAGGACCGGCGCGCCGAAGCCGCCGTGCTGGGATACAACCGGCAAGGCGCGCTGGTCACGCTCCGCGAGGGCACGAACGATTTGATCTGTCTGGCCGACGACCCGAAGAAAGAAAAGTTCAGCGCCGCTTGCTACCACAAAGATCTCGAACCCTTCATGGCGCGCGGACGCGAACTCATCGCCCAGGGCATTACCGGACAGAAGCGCAACGACATCCGCTGGAAGGAGATCGGCGACGGAACCCTGGCCATGTCGCGCGCGCCGCGGGCTCTCTACATCCTCAGCGGCACCGCCTACGACGCCGCCGCCGGCAAGGTGACCGAGCGGTATTTGCGGTGGGTGCTCTACCTGCCCTACGCGACGCCGGAGACCACCGGACTCTCGACCGAGCGCTCCCCGAGTGCGCCCTGGCTGATGAGTTCAGGCACCGCCGGAGCGCATATCATGATCAACCCGCCGAGGCCCAAGAAGTAGACGTCCGGACGCCTTGGCGCGGCGCCCGCGCCGAGCGGGTTCTAGGGCTCGATTTTCTGGTGAAGATACTCAAGCGCCTGGCCGCGTAGCGCCGGGTCGTCTCCGAACCCGCGCAGCCACTCGACATCGGGTTCCCGCCGAAACCATGTCATCTGGCGCTTGGCATAACGCCGAGTCTGCTTCGCCGTGAGTTCGATGGCTGCTTCGGGCGAGAGTTTCCCGTCCAACTGGCCGAGCGCCTGGCTGTAGCCGAGGGACCGGAAGGCCGGCGCCTCGCGGCCGACGCCCGAGGCCAGCAGTTCCTTCACTTCCCCGGCGAGTCCGCGGGCGAACATCTCTTCCGAGCAGCGGTTGATTCTTGCGTACAGCTCGGGCCTCGGGGGATCGAGCCCCAGGCGAATCACCTCGAACCCGCTGAGCGGATCACGCCCGGCGGCCCACAAGGTTGGCAGCGGCGAGCCTTCGAGCAGACGCACCTCGATGGCCCGAATCAGTTTTGGCGTATCGTTGGGGTGAATTCGGCCCGCCGAGACCGGGTCGAGCCGGCGCAGCAGACGGTGCAGGTAGCCAGGCCGGTGGCTGGCCGCGCCGGCCCCCAGACGCTCGCGCAACGGCTGGCAACGGCCCGGCCCGGGGAAGAGCCCTGCGATCAGCGCTCTCAAATAGAAACCGGTCCCGCCGACGGCCACCGGCAGCTTGCCCCGGTCTCGAATCGTCCGCAGCGCCTGGCGGCCAAGACGCGCATAGTCGCCGGCGCTGAACACCTCGCCGGGCTCGGCGATGTCGATCATGTGATGGGGGATGCCGCGGCGCCGCCCGGCCGGCAGCTTCGCCGAGCCGATATCGAAACCGCGGCGAATCTGCACCGAATCGAAGTTGACGATTTCACCGCCGAAGCGCTCGGCGACGGCAAGCGCCAATTCGCTTTTACCTGATGCCGTCGGACCCAGCACGACGACGAGTCGCGCCAAGGCAGCCGGCGCCGGCGAGGTTTGCCCGGAAATCGGACCGGAGACTGGATCGGGCTTCATGCGGGACGCGAACCCCACGAGGCCGCCGCGGCGGGAGGCGGGCACAACAGCGCGTCCCGCCTCCATGATGCCGCGACCACGGCCCGGCTTCTACGACGAGCCGCCTAGTGCTGCGAGGGGCCTTGGCGGCCCAGGACCGCATATACGTCGACGACCTGATCGCCGCGGCAGACGAACATCCGATCGAAGCAGTTCACGCTCATATCCAGGTTCGAGAGAACCAGCTCGAACTGGTCGCCCAGCTTCGGCTCGCGATCGGCGTGATCCCATTCGAGCATTCCGTATTCCGCGCCGGCCCTCTTCACACGCAGGTCCGGACGCCCTTTGACCATGTCCGTCGCCTGGGTCATGGACTTGTTGCCGGCGTCGATGGCCGCCTTCTTCGGATAGTGCTTGCTGATGACGGTCGTCAGCACGGTGAGCGCCAGCCCGAAGTCGTCGTAGGTCTGGGAGCCATCCTTGGCGCCGATATGGCTGTAGTTCGCATCCATCATGGCGTAGGACCCGGCTTGCAATTCGTGCAGCCCGTCTTTGGCTTCGGAATCAATGTTGTAGGAACCGGTGCTGCCTCCGGTAATGAGGTCCACCGGGATGCCCGCCTTGCGGCAGAGCCGGACCGACTCCATCAGTTTGCCGACCTCTTCGATGGAAACGCGCCTGCGTTCGGGCCAGCCCTTGGTGTGGGAAGTTTTGCCGGAATACCCCATCAGGCCCTTGAGGGTGAGATGCTTGGCCTTCATCACGCGCTGGCTCAGCTCGAGGGCTTCGGTCCCGGGCATGACGCCCTGGCGTCCGATGCCAACATCGTTGTCGACCACCACATTAAAGTTGACCTTCTCGGCGGCCGCGAGCTGTTCCACGTCGTCGACAATCATCGGGTCCTCGACGACGAACATGAACGAGGGGTCCTTCTTCGCCAGTGCGACGATGCGGCTGTACTTGTTGGGTCCGACCGGCTGACAGGTCCAAAAAATGCCCGGAAGCCCGGCGGCGGTCATCAGCTCACACTCGGAGATGGTCGCGCAGCAGAGCCCGATCGAACCGGTGTCGATCTGCCGTTTGGCGACCTCCGCGCTGCGATGGACCTTGACATGCGCGCGCAGGTTGATGCCGGTGCGCTTGCAGTGATCGATCATCGTCTTGAGGTTTCCCTCGAACAACTCCTGGTCGAGGACCAGGTTGGGCGTCGGCAAGTCACGCTTGGTCAAGCCGCGAAAATCCCGCCGCGCGACCTTCGCCTCAAGCTCGGCGTGACTATAACCCTGGCTCGGCACGGCCGCCATCAGCGGAGTGAGCCCGGAGGCCGGCCTTCGCGCCGCCTTCGCGCGGCTCAAGACACCGCCCGCCGCTACCGCCGAAAGAAATATTCTGCGTGAAACCATGATGCTGCCTCCCCGAGGGGGCTAGCCCTCTTGTCCGACATGCCGTTCATGAACACGATTACCATAGCAGAATCGGGCTCTGCTAGGCCGGCCCTTCGGGTGGCGGCAGCGAGGAGCGCCAGCCGTCCCGCAGCATGCCCGAGAGTCCGTTGACCAAACTGACGTTCTCGCGGCGGGCGGCGAGGTTGACGGTCTCCAGCGGATCGTTCTTGTAGTCGTAAAGTTCGGCCGAGGTATAAGGTGAATCGTCGGCCCGCCACTCGGTGTAGCGATAGCGAGCGGTGCGCATGGAGCGGCCCATGCCCGGACCGACGCCGGTGATCTCCCGCGGATACTGGCTGAAAGCGGCCCGCTTCCAGAGACGGTCCGGATCCCGCAACAAGGGCGTGAAATCCGACCCTTCCAGCCCCGCGGGACGGGGCAATCCGCAAAGCTCGCAGAGCGACGGATAGATGTCGACCAGCTCGGTGAGCGCGGCGGTGGTCTTGCCTCTGCTTGGCTGACCCGGCGCGCTGACGATCAGCGGGACGCGGGTAGCGGCTTCGAGGTTCGAGTGCTTGCCCCAGAGCCCGTGGCCGCCCAGGTGATAGCCGTGATCTCCCCAGAGAACGACCGTCGTGCGCTCGCGCAGTCCCAGCGCATCGAGCGCTCCGAGGACGCGTCCGATCTGGGCGTCCACGTAGCTGACCGAGGCGCGGTAACCGCGAATGAGTTGGCGGGCCAGGCGGTCGCCGACAGGCCCTTGTCGCGGGACGCCGCCGTAGGCTCGCAACTCCTCTGAATCGTGCAGCGCGAAGGGCGGAGAGTCCTCCGGGGACCGGGTAAACTCGGGCAGCTTGATTTGCGATTCCGGATAGAGATCGTAGTATTTCTCCGGGACGGCGAAGGGCAAGTGCGGTTTTAGAAATCCAGCGGCGAGAAAAAACCCGCGATCCCGCCACTGCTCAAGCGCATCAATCACGGCGCCGGCCGTCATGCCGTCGGGCAGAGAGTCACCCGAGACTTGGAGGATTTCCCAGCCCGGGCGGGCAGGCCGGTTTTCGCCGGCGCGCCTCGCTGTTCGCATCGCCGGGTCGTAAGAAAACCTATCCTCGGATAGCCAACGGGCTCGCCGCAGTCGTTGCCATTGTTCGACGGCGAAGACACGGCTTTCTTGGCTGTTCCAGGAATGCAGTCCCGGAATCCACGACGGCGCGCTCCATGACGGCAGGTCATCGAGCCGCGGATTGTCGAAAATCTTGCTGAACGAGGCTGTCACGTAGTCGTGCTGCTTGAAATACTGCGGCAGGGTGACGGCCCGGGGACGGTAGCGCCGAAAATGGGTTTTGCGGCCGCCGACCCGCGTCGAGTCCGGGCGCAGCCCGGTGAGCAGCGATGTCCTCGAGGGAGAGTCGGCGGCCTGCTGGCAATAGGCGCGAGTGAAGGTCAGACCTTGCGAGGCCAGAGCGTCGATGTGAGGCGTGAAAACATCCCGATGGCCGTAACAGCCCAGCAGCGGGCGCAGATCGTCGACCGCGATGAACAGCACGTTGAGCTTCGGTTGTTTTCTTTTCTTCTTGCCCCAGATGGCGGCCGAAGCGGCACGGGCCGGCACCGCGCATGACGCCGCCTGCACGGCTCGTTGCAAAACCTCACGGCGGCTGGGAGATGATTTCATGGGATGGGTGAACGGGAAATCCGCGGGATGCGTTCGTCGCGGGGCCGGGGGAAGCTAACCTCGCAAGCTCTGATCCAGGTCCGCCACGATGTCTTCAACCGCCTCGATACCGACCGAAAGCCGAACCAGATTGTCGCCGATCCCCAGACGCGCCCGCTGCTTGGGCGCCAGGTCGCGGTGCGAACTCATCGCCGGGTAGAGAAGCAGCGAATGCACGTCGCCCAGGGAGGTGCCGCAAACGACAAGTTGCAGGCGATCCATGAACGCGAAAATCGCCTGGCGGCCGGCGTCTTTGATTTCAAAGCTGACCATGCCGCCATGCAGCCGCGCGGGGAAAAGGCGCCGGACATTGTCGGCGTCAGGATGCCGCGGGTCTCCGGGATAGTAAACGCGCCCGACACGGGGATGGTCCTTCAGCCAGGCGGCGACACGGCAAGCATTTTCGCACTGCCGCTCGATGCGCAACGGCAAGGTCTTAATGCCGCGCATCGTGAGGTAGGCTTCAAACGGTCCTAAATTCGGGCCCAAGGTTCGCGTGAGCACTTGAAGCGTCTGACGGAATTCCTCGCGGGCGACGACTACGCCGCCGAGCACATCTCCGTGGCCGGCGAGATACTTCGTGGCACTGTGGACGACGAAGTCCGCGCCGAGTTCCAGAGGCCGCATCATCACCGGCGTGGTGAAGGTGCTGTCGACGATCAGCAGCGCGCCGTGGCGATGCGCGATCTCGGCAATCTTGTCGGTTGGGGGCACGCGCAGGATCGGATTCGAGACCGGCTCGATGAGCACGCAGGCGGGTTTTTCCTTGGCGATCGCGGCCTCGAACTCATCAAGGTCACAGGACTCGGCGAATCGCACCGAGACGCCATTGGGTTCAAGAAGATTCATGAGCAGGACGATCGTCTGCCCATAGATGACCTTCGCCGATACGATCGACTTGCGGCGGTCAGTCAGCGCGGCCAGGAACGCCAGATGGAGCGCCGCCATGCCCGAGGAGGTCGCCACGGCAAGATCGCCTCCTTCGAGAGTTGCCATCAACTCTTCGAGCGCGGCCGTGGTGGGGTTTCCGAATCGTGAGTAGCCCTGGCCTTCGGCTTCGTCATTGAAGACCTTTTCGAGGTCCTCGGTACGGTCGTAAAGGTAGCTCGACGCGCCGTAAATCGGCGTTGTCGCGGGCGTATACTTTCCCGGCTTCTTGCGGTCACCGGCGTGAACGGCGAGCGTTTCGAGCTTCTTCGCGGAAGGATCGGACAAGTTCGGGCCCCGTAAGAGTGATTATAGAACGCCAAACATTCAGGCCGCCCAAAGCAGTGCCGGGACGTGAGAGGGTCTAGCAGCCCGTGGTAGAAGTCGGACTGGCGCGTTGCGAGCGGCGCGGGGCCGAAAGTGAGGCGTGACGAGGGCGAGGATGTGGTTCCGGCCGACTGAGTCGCAACGAAGCAGCCGGGGCCGCGCCGCTCGCAACCCCTTGGGCGGCAAGGCCTTGCGACCCCAGGCGTTGTCGTTCGTCGTCGATGATGTCCCGCATCATCTTCCTTCTCTCTCCTAGCCCGCGGCCCCAAATCCTTGCCGCGCGTCCAGCCGGACTTCTACCACGGGCTGCTAGGGGGCATTCCTCACAGCCCGTCCCCGCCGCGCTGTAGCTTTACCTGCCTTAGCACCCAGTCGCGGATCAGGCGATAGCCGGCATCATCGGCTTCGTAGCGCTGTCCGCCCTGATGGC
This sequence comes from Bryobacterales bacterium, assembly GCA_965238045.1. Taxonomy (GTDB): domain Bacteria; phylum Acidobacteriota; class Terriglobia; order Bryobacterales; family UBA6623; genus CBDEGU01. Next base: position 2,382,377 of record CBDEGU010000012.1, read on the forward strand.
CGTCCTCTTCCCCGGTCTGAATATTTAGGGGCTTGCGCAGAAACTTGCTGCGTTCGACCTCGCGCAGATCGACGCGATCTTGCATCTTGCGGTAATTCGCCAGCAATTGATCGGGTGGAATGTAACCCGCGGCGTCCGGGGGCTCAAGATAAAGCGTCGGCACGCGGCCGGGCACGCCATGGCATGAGATGCAAGCCTTCATATCGCGGTCGTTGATTTTCGTCAACTCGGCGAAAACATAGTCACGAAAATAGAGAATGTCCTTGATGAATCCATCGCTTGGATCGAGCCGCTTGGCGTCGCTGCCCGCCGGCGGACCCTGCTCGCGGATCAGCTTGCGAAGCTGCGCGCCGTAGATTTTGTCGTCACTGTTGAGAATGTTCTGAATCCGTTTCTTCAGCCCGGGCACGGGTTCCCGGTCCACGCAGGCCGCCAGCGCTTTGCGCACCTCCGGGTTGCGCCGCAGGGCCGTCCTGTTGGCGAGCCGCACGGCAATCTCCCTGGTCTCTCGCGGCTGGCCGGCATCGAACCAGGTCGTAAACATGCGGACGACCTCACGCTTGGCCCGCGTGATGGGATCGATCACGTCGACGCCCCGTTCGTCTTTCTGGAATAGCGAGCCGCCGCCATCGTCGGGCGTAACCTTGAGGTAGTCGATCCCGAAGATGTAGAGCGGCTCGGCTTGCGGGTTGGCGCCGAGCATCTTGACCGTGAGATGGTTTTCGCCCTTCTTGAGCGGATGGACGCCCAGCGAGTACGGGCCGCTCGGCGTCAGGACCGGCTTGTAGAAGTCCAGCGCTTCGGTGATGTCGTCCCCGTTGAGCGCGATGCGAACCGTGCCCATGTCGCGGTCGTAGAGAAACGCCGTCAGGATCTCGTGCGGCCCGGCTTCGGGGGCCTCGACGACGAATGTCAGGCGGGCTCCCGGTGTGCCTTCCCGCCACCAGAGAATCGTGTTCTTGCTCGTCAAGCCGTTGGGCACGATCTGTTCGGTGGTGCGGCCGGCGGTCAGTTCGAGAATCTTGAGATCCTCGGCCTCGGTCGCCCCCTCTATCGCTTCCTCGACACTCGGACCGCCTTGCTGAAAGCGCACCATCCACTCGGTCGAGTGCAACCAGACCAGCGGATCGCCGCTCACCAGGTCAAACACCGCCTTTCGCCGCAGGGTCTGATTCTCGCCAAGAATCTTTCCGGCCAGCGAGGCGCGCTGCTCGCTTGTATCGGAAAAATCGGCCGGTTGCGGATCGGGCGCCGGTTTGAAAGCGGCGCCGAGCGGAGGAGCCCGCGGCGGCTCGGCGGCGCGGGTCTTCACGCCGCTCTGAATCAGGAGTTGGAAGAACGCCTGCTCGCCGGTCTCACTGATGCGGTCGAAGTCCCACTTGACCCGGGCCATGAAATTGGCCAGCGCCTCGGCGTCTTCGGTCCGGTTCGCCGCTAGAAAACGGCTGATCTTGTCGAGCAGCGCGGTCAGTGTTTGGGTACGGGCCGGCAGCGAGAGCGCTTGCGGGTTCGAGAGCGCCCTCGACGCCGCCGCGATCATATCGAGATCCCCGCCGGTGAGCAGGCCAAGCAGCCGTTCCTGCAATGGCCCGTAGGTGATGTTCGCCGCCCCCTCAAGGGCCAGCTTTTTCCAAGGCGCGGGATCATCGGCGTCTTCTCTTTCATAGGTCGAGAGAATGACTTTGCCGAACAAATCCGAGCTTCCCGGCGTGCTGTAGCCCATCTGTCCCGGCCCGCCGTCGTTGCCGCGTTCCTGAAAGTGAGACGCCGCGATGGCGGTCATGCGGCGGTCGAATCGTGTCCGCCGCTCGGGGCCGGCTTCTTCGCGGCTATGGGAGAGCATCTTATAGAGTTGCTCTAGTTCCGGATACTGGTGATCGAGATTTTTTCCGCCGGTCTGGTTGGCAATTTGCCTATTCACAATGAGCAGCGATACCGTCGAGTAACGAAGCGCCGATTCGACGATCGCTTCCGGCTCCTCGCGCAACAGCGCGTCGGTCCAGGCGCGATTGATGGCTTCGCGCATGGGCGGATTCCAGACCCACCAGTGCCAGGCCGCCTTGTAGGCCCAGGCCCTCACGCCCGCAAACGAGTCCGATATGCCCGCGGTGAGCACACCGGTCAGCGCGCTGATATCAGCCTGGCTCCGCGGACCGATCAGGTCGACGCGCGTCACCAGCGCCTGCATGATCGACTGGCGCGCGCGCGGGCTGGCATCGGGGAAGGCGGCCAGCATCTCGGCCCAGCCCTGGTCATCGAGCAGTAGCTGCCGCAGGGACCAGAATGCCGCCTCCCGGCAGGCCTTGACCGGGTCGCCGAGGTGATCGATCAGTACCGCAATGCCGTCAGGCGCGACGGCTCCGCCGAGGCCCAGCAGGGCCTGCTGGCGAATCTGGGCATGCGGATTGTTCGCCGCCTCGATGAGCGCCATCGCGCGGCGCGGATCTCCAGCCGCCTGGATACGCCGAATGCGCGACAACTCCTGGGCAAAGTTCTTTTTTGCTTCGGTGCCGATGTTCTGGCGGTCTCCCTCAGGCTGCTTCGGATACAGGCGGCTCAGCGCGCGGATCACGTAGGCGGTTGTGACGAATCCAGTCTGCGCGGAGATGTTCCATAGTCCATAGGGATACTGATCGGCGAGCAGCCATTTCGTCGCCCGCTTGATTCTCGAATCCTCGGGACCGAATCCGGCCGCCTCCAGCCCGATCAGCGCAACGGCCGTGGGCGCCGGGTCGCCGGGTTCTTCCAGACGCCGCCAAGTGTTCCCCTTATCTTGTGCCGCTCCGAGATCAAAACCCCAGCCGCCGTCGTCCTGCTGCAAGGCCGTCAATCGTTCCAGATCGCGGCGAACTTGCCCGGCGAACTTCGCGTGAAAGCGTTCGGCTTCGGCGACGCGCTCGGGCGAATGGGTCAGCCGGCCGACGATCGAAGGGTAATCCTTCGGCCACAAACGGTAGAAAAACTCGATGCGATGACCAAGGTCATCGCTGACCTTCATGCCGTCATCGCCGGTGGCGACGATCTTGCGGGCCTTCTCTTCGAGTCCGAAGAAGTAGCGCGGATCATTGGTGTCGCGCCAGGCGCGCTCCAGGATTTCGGCGGCGAATTTGAAGACGACATTCGGGCCGAAATTCGAGCCCTTGCCCGCCGCGTTGATGCCCTTGGGGTCATTGGTCTGCAGCACGTAGTTTGCCGTTCTGCGCTGCTGATAGGCATGCAGGTTCTTGGGACGGAACGCCCTCTCGTGCAGCACGATGTTTCGTCCGGCGACACGGGTTCCCGCCGGAGCATCGCCCAGGTCGTTCGGCGCCAGGCTGGTGTTCACGGCCGCGTCCTTGAGCTTGATCGAAGGCCGCAGGCTTTCGTACATCGTGTTGACGAGCCGGCGCCAATTCTGTACCGTGCCCTCGGGCCGGTAACCATTGCGAAAGGCATCGGCCACGCCCCACACGCCGCTATGGGTGTGGCAGCTCGTGCAGTTCTAGCCGAACAGACTCGTGCCGTCGCGCACGCGGCGATCGAGCGCGATGTTGCGCGGCCGATGAATCAGCCAGGCGTCCACCTCGGCCAAGTGATAGTACAGAGCCGCCTCGACGGCCCGAACCGGGTCGTCATAGGGTGCCGGGTCCGAGAGCCGAACCTCGAGTTCATAGGACGGCTGATTCGCCTCGATTCGTAAATAGTACACTCCGCCGGGCTCGATCTTGCGCGTCGAGAAGGTTCGAAAATTGGTGTCCTGCTGGTGGATGCGCTCGTTGAGATCGCGGCCTTCGTAGTAGCTGTAGACCGGCACGGGTCCGGGAATGGCCTCGGCCGGCGGATGCACGTAGGGGATGGGATTATCGTTGCCGAAATCCTTACGGCTCGGCAACTCGCGCGGCTTGAGCTCTTCCGGGCTAGGCTCGCCCGGCTGATAGACACGGACGCGCGCGCTTACGACCGGTTCGACGAGCTGAAAATTCGCTGTCAGGATTTTTGGCTTCGAGCCCTTGTACTCGATCCTGTACCAGTCGTCGGGCGATTTGCCCGAGCGAGTATTGTTGAAATACTCCAGCTCGTCGGCGCCGCCGAAGATGCGCAGAACTTGGTCGTCGTCGCTCGCCCGGAAAGGAAGACGGACGGCCTGCTCGGGCGTGTTGTTCGGCTCGGCTTCGACGACGATATCCCCGTGCTGGGTATGGCCGAGCGGGCGCAACTCGATCGTCATGCCGAGTTCGCTCAGGGAGGGTGTTTTCGCCGGGAGGGCGATGACCCGAGGCGCCAGACCGGTGTCGCGCGGGACATTGCCGGTCAACTGCAAACGATCGACGACGGTGAGAATGCGCAGCCGATAGACGCCGCGAACCGGCGCGCGGTAGACCAGATAGACGTCTGGATCGAGGCTGTAGAGCGTCTTCGACCAGTTGGCCGAAGCCTTGGCGTTGAGGTCGCCCCGCTCGCCCTCGAAGGCCCACTGGGTCAGCTCGGGACCTTCCCAAATTACCTCAAGGCGGCCATTGGGCGGCAGCGCCTCCGGGTCGTCGATTCGCACACTGATGTCGAATACCTGACCCTTGGCGAGAGTCCAGCTCTGTTGCCAGTCGCCGGAAAAAGATAAACGCTGCGTGAAGGGTTCGAGGATAACCGGATCAGGTAAGGGCTGGGGGGGCGGCGCGGGCAGCAGCACGACCCCGAGCAACATCCAGACGCCAGCGCCAACCGAGAAACGCTTCCACATAGACCCTCCGGATCGAACACAGTCGCGGGGTGAATCTATTATATCGACGCCCTAATACCGGCGCTTCGCCAGCCCGCCAGCCGGGCATTGTCAAGTTAACGCACCACAAGCTGAGACAGCTCCAAGATAGGGGTACGAGACCACGCCTGAATACTCGATCCGGTGGCTTGGTCCCTCGGCTACCAGTCAACTTGACAATGCCAAGAAGGGTGATCTTTTGGGGACATGTTCCTGTTGACATGCGTTGTCAAATATGACACCATAGCCTATGAGCAGCAGGGACGCCAGACCGATCTCCTGGATCAAGGCTGCCCGGAAGGACTTCGAAGCCTTTCCGCAAGGGACGCAGATCGAAATCCTGCGGGCGCTGACGATCACGGCCGAAGGCCGTAAGGCCGATATCGCCAAGCCCATGAAGGGCTTCGGTTCGGGCGTTTTCGAAGTGGCGCTCAAGTACCGTTCTGACGCCTACCGGACGGTCTACGTTCTACAGTTGGGCGATGACATTTGGGTTCTGCACGCCTTCCAGAAGAAGGCGAAGCAAGGCATCAAGACCCCGAAGAAGGACCTCGATCTGATCCGCGAGCGTCTCAAACGATTGAAGAAGGAGTTGCAGCAATGACCGACAGCAAAGACGAGTTGGAGCTCGTGCGCGGCAGCGGCAACGTGTTCCGCGATCTCGGCCACCCGGCCGCGGATGTCGAGCAGACCAAAGCGATTCTCGCCGCCAAGATCATCGGCATCTTGGACGATGAAGGGCTCTCGACGCGCAAGGCGCAGGAGAAGACCGGCATCAACCACGCCGATTTCGCCCGCATCCGGGGCGCGAAGCTGAACCGCTTTACGATCGACCGGCTGATGACGATTATCGCTCGTTTGGGCAGGCAGGTCGAAATCCAGATCAGCGTGCAGCCGCGGGCCCAGGGCAGCGAAGAAGCACGCGCGCATCGTTAAGGCCCCGGGAGATCCAAGGTAGTCCTTCTTTTTGCGGCGGGGCTGAGTGCAACCAGCGGGTGGGGCTCTGCTGCTGGGGGTGTTGCGGGGCGGAAATTGTTTGTGTTCCCTGCCGCAAGGGTGTACTATGCCCCAGCCGGAGTCCAAATCGGATATTCCGCCGTGTGGGTTAACAGCAACAGTCCCGTGGCGGTATAATCTTGCCAGGCGCGGTCGGGGCTATGATCGGTCAAACTATCTCCCACTACAAGATCACCGAGAAGCTCGGCGAAGGCGGCATGGGTGTCGTCTATAAGGCCCAGGACCTCAAACTCGACCGCCCCGTCGCCCTCAAATTCCTCGCACCGCACCTGCTGCGCGACGAAGAAGGCCGCAGGCGCTTCGAGCGCGAGGCCAAGGCGGCTGCCAAGCTCGATCATCCCAACATCTGCGCCGTTCACGAGATCGACGAGGTTGATGGCCGCACCTTCATCGTCATGGCCTTCCTCGATGGCCGGCCTCTGAGTAAGCGGATCGCCGAAGGCCCGCTCAAGCTTCCCGAAGCGCTCTCGATCGCCATCCAGATGGCCGAGGGACTCGACGCCGCCCACGAAAACGGCATTACGCATCGCGACATCAAGCCCGATAACGTGATGCTGATGGAAGGCTCGCGCGGGCTCGTGAAGTTGATGGACTTCGAACTGGCGCAACTAGCGGACAGCTCGATGCTCACCCGCGAGGGAACGACTCTGGGAACACCCGCCTACATGTCGCCCGAGCAAGCGTTGGGAGAGCCCACCGACCGGCGCTCCGATGTTTGGGGACTCGGCGCGGTCGTCTATGAGATGGTCGCCGGAGAACGGCCTTTCAAGGGCGAGGTCGAACAGGCCATCGTCTACTCGATTCTCAATGAGCAGCCCGAGCCTCTGACGGCTCTGCGCACCGGCGTGCCGAAAGACCTGGAAGGAATCGTTGACAAGTGTCTGGCGAAGCAAGCGGACGAGCGCTACCAGCACGTCACCGATCTGCTCGTGGATCTGCAAGCGGTGCGCCGCGCTCTGGAGCCGCAAGCCCGGACAACTCCCGCAGGTCTGGCGCGCGCCAAGCCCGTGACGCCGATGGTCATTGGTGCCGCCGCCGCGCTCCTGCTCGTGGCGGTTGGCCTTACTTGGTGGCTCACCCGCTCATCGGACACAGCCGCTCCCCCTCAATACAAACTGACTCAGATTACGCGTGATACGGGTTACACCGCCGATCCGGCTCTTTCGCCCGACGGCAAACTGCTAGCCTATGCCTCGGATCGTAAGGGAGACGGGAACCTTGACATTTGGGTGCGGCAACTGACCGGCGGGGGAAATCCGTTCCGCCTGACGCACCACGAAGCCGACGACTACGAGCCGTCATTCTCGCCCGACGGCAGCCGAATCGTCTTTATCTCGAACCGCGATGATAGCGGGATTTACGTGGTTCCGGCGCTCGGCGGAAGTCCGACACGCATTGGACGTGGCGGGCGAGGGGGGGGATATCGACACCCCGCTTCTCTCCAGATGGGAAGTGGGTCAGTTATTCTCGCCACAGGCGAGATACCGATTTTCAAAACTTCAGCCATATTGAGATCGTCCCGGCTTCGGGCGGTTCACCGCGGGTCGTGGAGCCAAACCTGCCAATTGCCGGCGAGCCGATCTGGTCACCCGACGGGCAGTATCTGATGTTTATAGGGAGCGAGGAACCGGGCGGGATTGGCAAGCAGATAAACCTCGACTGGTGGCTTGTGCCCGCGGCCGGGGGCGAGCCCGTCCGGCTAGGCGCTAGAGAGCTGTTCGAAAGACATGGAATCGTGAGAGGGGGAACTGCCGTCGGCGACACCAACTGGAGGGATTTCCCGGCTCCTCGCGCTTGGCTGGCTGACGGTAACCGAGTGGTCTTCGGCGGGTCGATCGCTGGCGCGGCAGCCAATCTGTGGCAGGTTCGCATCTCACCCAGCGGCGCAAGACTTGTCGGTGGGCCCCAGCGGCTCACCTCGGGAACGGGCGAGGAAGACCCTTCCGTCTCCCAAGGCGGCCGAATTGCGTTCGTCAACGCCGCCCGCGATTGGGATATCTGGAGCCTGCCGCTGGATGCCGATCGCGCCGAGGTGCGGGGAGAACCGGAGAGGGTCGTCTCAGGGCTGAGCAACGAGCTGTACCCATCGATCTCGTCCGACGGGCAAAGGCTTTCCTACGTGTCAGACCGCGCCGGCAACTTCGACATGCGGCTTCATGACCTGGAAACAGGCGAGGACACGCCCATAACGATCGGTCCCGAGAGCGAGAGCCGGGGAACGATTTCACCCGACGGCTCAATGGTCTCGTTCGTGCGCAGGGAGCAAGACAAAGTCAACCTTTACGTCATGGACCTCGTCCAAAGGAGAGCGACGCGGTTGGTCGAGGGTGTCGGTAGCATGTATGACTGGATGCCGGACGGCAAACGAATCCTGTACTACACTCCTCCACCTCTACGGTTCAAGACCGTGAATGCGGAGACACGCGCACAGGCCGGTGTCAATCTCACGCACCCCGAGTACCAACCGGCAACGACTCGATTCTCTCCCGATGGTGAGTGGCTTGCGTTCAATCTAGCGGTCCAACCCGAATGGCCGATCTTCATTTCCCATATCGAGCAGGGCCAACCAACCGCACACGACGAATGGATTCAGATCACCAAGGGTTCGGTCGCTGCCCACCCTTGGTGGTCGCCTGACGGAAATACGCTGTACTTCCAATCTAAGCGCGACGGGTTCCATTGCCTCTATGCCCAGCCTTTGGAGCCTGCAACTAAAAAGCCGCAAGGGCCCCTGAAGTCGATACGGCACTTCCACGGGCGCGTTCGCACCGTCAGTCTTGGTAGGGGGAGGTTGGGCTACGGCATGACCAGCGATCGTCTTTATCTCCCGCTCAGCGAACCCAAGGCCAACATCTGGCTGGCCGAGCCGCAAGAGGCGCAGTAAGACGAGGCCGCGCCAGGCCAAAATGGAAATCCTGGCTTAGGAGTCAACCAGCGGTGGACACTATCAGAGTCGGCGTAGCCCAAATTTCTCAAAGCGGCCAGATCCAGCAAAACCTTGTGAGCGCGCTCGCCATGATCAAGCGCGCAGCCAGCGAAGGCATCGAACTGCTTTGCTTCCCCGAAACCCACCTGGCAGGCTACCGTGTCGGGGTCTCCCTGCCCGATGCGCCTTGCGACACCCAGGCACTCGGCCAAGCCCTCACCGCGATCGCCGCCGCCTGCCGCGATCATTCCATCGGCGCGATCGTCGGAACGGAAACCCCGAACGGAAACGACAAGCCGTTCAATAGCGCCGTCGTTTTCGACCGCCAAGGCCGCAACCTCGCGGTCCACCACAAGTCACGGCTGACGCCCGGCGACGCCCTCGGGTACTCGGCGGGAACCGAGCCAACGCTATTCGAATTCCAGGGGATTGAGATGGGCTTGGTCATCTGCTTCGAGGGCTTCCGCTTCCCTGAAACCACGCGCTCTCTGGCGCGAGCAGGCGCCCGCATCGTCTTCCATCCGCAGTTCAACCATGTCTTGCCCAACATGGAGTGGAAACTGCCGGTCCACGAAGCGCTTCTCACCGCCCGCGCCGCTGAGAACAGCATCTACTTCATTTCCGCCAACATGTGCCATCCGCGCAATAACTGCCGCTCGCTGATCATCGGCCCCGACGGCTTGATCCTGCAAGCCTCGGAGCTGGGCAAAGAGGCCCTGCTGATGGCGGATCTTGATCCGCGAAAGGCGAACCACGCTTTCCTCCATGACGACCTCGCCGCCATGGCGAAGGCGCTGGCCGAGACTTGATTCGGATGGAGAGAAGGGCGGGCGAGCGCTCACGAAACTGGGGGTGTTCGGCGCCGTGAAACGCCACTTGCGATATGATTCCAACATGCGCGGCAACCTCATGCGTTCCCTTGGCACTTGCAATCGCGGGATGGGCGCAACACCGATCGCTTGGGTTAACGCCTTGATGCCCAGGCCGTTTATGGCGCGTTCGCTCCGGATGGCCGGGGTCGTCCTGCTTGCCGTGTCGCTGGGACTCGCGCAGGATTCCTCTGACCCGGTGCGAGCTTGCAGCGAGGCGCGGGCTGTGCTGCAGACGCTGCCGGGTCTTGCCTCGAATCAGGGCGGCCCCGTGAGATTGACTCCCGGGCGAAAGGAACTGTTTCTGGACGGCCATGTTGTGGCTCGTCTGGTGAACGTGCGGCGTCAGATGCACGTGCCGAAGAAATACGGCCCGGTGATTCGCACGGATCGGCCTTGGGAAGGCGGCGCCATCCAGGTGCGCACGGGGCCTTTCTGGAATCGCGGTGAGAAGCAGTGGATGCTGTGGTATCTGGGCGGCTACGCTACCTCTCGTGATGGCATCGAGTGGGAGAAGCCGATGCTCGGACTGCGCGACTACAAGGGGTCCAAGCAAAACAACCTGATGCTCCCACTGACGCGCTACGAGTTCAAGGATCCGCTGACGGGCCGCGAGATACTCAGGCAGGACGGCGACGGCATCACCATCAACCACGTGATCTACGATGCGGCGGAGCAGAATCCGGCGCGGCGATACAAAGGGGCGGGGCACAAAGGGCCGCTCTGTTGCGTGCCAGGCGGCCGAGGCGCGGGCTTTTATCCGGCGATTTCTCCAGATGGGCGCAGGTGGCAGGCGCTCGAGACCGCGTTTGTGCCGACGGCGGACGAATCGCACTTCAATCTCGACGAAGAGCGCGGCTTCTATTTTGCCACCGTGAAACACAACGGCCCGTACGGACGCTCGGTATATCTGTCGGTCAGCAAGGATTTCGATCATTGGACCGATCCGCGCGACTGTCTCATCTTTCACGCCGACAAGCGCGATCAGGAACTGGGAGCTGAGCGCGTTCAGTTGCACCTTCGCGATCCGAATCTGCGCAAACCCGCCATCAACCGCCCCGGCCAGTATGTGACCGACATCTACAACCTCCCGGTCTTTCGATATGAAGGCCTGTACATCGGGCTGCCGACCGTCTTCAACCATAGCGGCAATTCGCGCGTAAACAGCGATGGCTTCAGCATGGTGGAACTGGCGGTGAGCCGGAACCTGATGGAGTGGGAGAGGATTGGGAATCGCGAGAAGTTCATCCCGCTGTCGGAGCTGGATGACGAACGGAACTACGACACAGCGCAGTTATTGGCGGCCAACCGGCCGATTGTCAAGGATGGCGAGATCTGGTTCTACTACACGGGCCTGAAATGGCGGCATCATCCCGGCGAGGTGAAATCGGAAGACTTTGTCGCGCCGCCCGACAGAGGAGCGATTTGTCTGGCCAAACTCAGGCTGGACGGATTCGTCTCGCTGGATGCCGGATCGATAGGCGGCACGTTTGTCACCAAAGCGGTGATTCTCTCGGGCGAGAGCCTCCGCGTCAACGTGAACGCCGCCGCCGGCGGGGAAGTCCGCGCCGAGATCCTGGATGGCCGGACGGGCCGGGTGCTCAAGGGCTACTCGATAGCCGAGAGCGTGCCCGTCGAGGGTGATCACCTGGATGCGGAGTTGAAGTGGAAGAGTGGCGCGAAGCTGGCAGCGCTGGCGGGCCGGACGCTACAATTGCGCTTTTCGATCCGGAAAGCAAGCCTCTATGCTTTCTGGACGCGGTGACGGCAGAGCCGGATGGCTGAACCCAAGAAGCATCACTCCATCCACTTCAAAAACAACAACAAAATCCGAAAATCCGGGCAAAACCGGACAAACGCACGGCGCTCCGGTCCCGCCCGCGCCTTCCCGAATACTTTCTTCCTTCCAACACTGTAAAATTGACCCAGCCACGACCCATGCCACTGCCGAATCGCCGACAACTGCTCGAGTCCATCTCGGCTCTGGGCATCGCTCCCTCGCTCGCCCAGCCCCTGCATGCCGCCTCGGTTGCCGCTCCGCGCTCCGCCATGCAAATGCGGATCACCCGCGCTGATGTGATTCCGGTCAAAATCCCGATGGACGAACGCGTACGCGAGGCCTGGCAGCACAGCTTCACCATGCAGGGCCGGCAGCAGACCCACTACCGGGCGACCATCGTCCGGCTCTACACCGACCAGGGACTCACCGGCATTTGCAACTCCCGCCTGCCGCTGGAAAGAACCCATGCCACACTCAAACAAATGGCCGGACACTCGGCGTGGGAATATCTGTTCGACGACAGTATCGCGGGTATCCTCGTCGCGATCTGCGATCTCATCGGGCAGGCCGCGGGTTTGCCTGTTTCGAGGTTGTTCGCCACCTCACCCAAGAAGCGCATTATCCAGACCTGGTGGAGCCAATGCTTCCCGCCCGATTTGATGGCCTCGGAAGCCAAACGCGGCGCGGACCTCGGCTACCGGGTCCATAAGGTGAAGGCGCGCCCATGGGAAGACCCCATCGAGCAGGCGGCCGCCATTTGCGATGTGATCCCCAAGGATATGCGGGTTTGGGCGGATGTGAACGGCTGGTGGAAGTCAGTGGGCCGCACGATCTTTTTCGCCGAACGACTTGCCCAGTTCCCCAACTACTTCGCCATCGAATCGCCGGTCACGCGAACGAGCATCGAGGCCTACCGGCAGCTCAAAGGCAAGACGCCGCTCAGGATCGCCGAGCACATGCCCTCCGACCCGATGCCGTTTATCCGCGAAGGCCTCCTTGACGCGATCGTCGTGGGCGGATCGTTTGGCCGAAAACTGGTACAGCAGGCGCTCATGGCCGAGGTCACCGGCGTGCCTCTGTGGGTCGAACACTCAATCGTCACCGGCATCAACCAAGTTTTTCAAGCGCACCAAGCCGCCGCCTTCCCCGGAATCGAATACGCCATCAGCCATCCCCACGTCCACGAAGACGACCTCATGGCCGAGCCCTTCGAGATGCAAGATGGCTTCTACACCGTCCCGACAAAGCCCGGTCTCGGCGTCAGCTTGGATGAGGACGCCGTCGACAAATACCGGGAGCAATAGGGCCGCGCTCGTCCTCCGCAACGCGAGCGGTTAATCCCGGCTTCTCTTGAACATCACGCACGCCAGCGGCGGCAGGGTGATCGTCAGCCGATAGGGCCGTCCGTGCGCCGGTTCGGCGGTGGCCCCGGCCCCGCCCGCGTTGCCCACTCCGCTGCCACCGTAGAGCGCGGCATCACTGTTGAGAATCTCCGGCCAGCGGCCGCCCGCTGGCGCCCCGATAGCGTAATCGTTGCGCGGGACCGGAGTAAAGTTGCAGACCACGATCAAGTCGTCACGCGGGTCGCGGCCTCGCCGCAGGAAGCTGATGACGCTGGAGTCGCGGTCCTGGCAGTCGATCCATTCAAAGCCCCGCGGCTCGAAGTCAAACTGGTGCAGCGCCGGCTCCCGCCGGCAGGCCCGGTTGAGGTCCCGCACCCATTGGCGCAGGCCTTCATGCGCCGGCTCGGCGAGCAGGCGCCAATCGAGACTTCCATCGTGATCCCACTCGCCGCGCTGCCCGAACTCATCGCCCATGAAGAGCAATTTCTTGCCCGGATGCCCGTACATGTAACCGTAAAGCAGCCGCAGGTTGGCGAACTTGCACCAGTCATCCCCAGGCATCTTGCCCAGCATCGACTTCTTCATGTGGACGACTTCGTCGTGGGAAAACGGCAAGACGAAGTTTTCGTTGAAGGCATAGAGCATGCTGAAGGTGAGCTTGTCGTGATGGTGTTTGCGATGAACCGGGTCCTCGGACATATATTCGAGGACGTCGTTCATCCAGCCCATGTTCCACTTATAGCCGAAGCCGAGACCGCCCCCATCGGTGGGACGCGATACCATCGGCCAGGAGGTCGATTCCTCGGCGAACGTCATCACGTCTGGATGAGCAGCGTAAACGCGTTCGTTGAATTGCCGCAGGAAGGCGACCGCTTCCAGATTCTCGCGTCCGCCGTGCTCGTTGGGAATCCACTGGCCTTCCTCGCGGCCGTAGTCGAGGTAGAGCATCGATGCGACCGCGTCCACCCACAGGCCGTCGGCATGATAGACATCGAACCAGAACAAGCCATTGCCGGTGAGAAAATTGGCCACTTCACGCCGGCCATAGTTGAAGATCAGCGTATCCCACTCCGGATGATGGCCTTGCCGTCGGTCTTCGTGCTCATAAAGATGCGTGCCGTCGAAAAACCCAAGACCGTGCTCGTCACTCGGAAAATGTCCGGGCACCCAGTCCAGGATCACGCCGATGCCGGCGCCGTGCAGCGTGTCGATCAGATACATGAACTCGTCGGGTGTTCCGAAGCGAGAGGTAGGCGCGTAGTAGCCCACCGTCTGATATCCCCACGAGCGATCGAGGGGATGTTCGGTGACCGGCATAAGTTCCACATGCGTAAAGGCCATCTCCACGGCGTACTCCGCAAGCCGGGGCGCCAGATCGCGGTAGGTTAGCCAGCCCCCTTCGCCGGGTACGCGCATCCAGGAGCCCAAATGCACCTCGTAGATGGATATCGGCGCGCCGGGAGCGCTCGTCGCCGCGCGCGAGCGCATCCACTCCGCATCGCCCCACTGGTAACGGGAAAGATCCCAAACTCGCGATGCCGTGCGCGGACGCACCTCGGCGGCGAAGCCGTAGGGGTCGGCCTTGTCGGCCTGATAGCCGTTGAAACGGGAGGCAACGTGATACTTGTAGCAGACGCCCGAGCCCGCGCCGGGCACGAAGAGTTCCCAGACGCCGGCTTGGGGCCGCAACTTCATCGGGTGCGTCCGGGTGTTCCAGCCGTTGAAGTCCCCGATCACGGATACCCGCTCGGCATTCGGCGCCCAGACGGCGAAGCGGGTTCCAGACGCGCCACCGATGACGGCGAGATGCGCGCCGAGCTTCTTGTAATTGTCGAAATGAGTTCCCTCGGCCAGCAAGTGCAGGTCGAAGTCACTCAGCAGCGATGATTCCATGGCGGGGAACCGAACCGGGCAGACCGGCGAAACGACTCGGGGCCCGTCCCCCAAGTTGCTTCAACACTCTAGTCTTGCTTCCGCACTCTAGCAGCCCGTGGCAGGAGTCGGACTGGCGCGTTGCGAGCGGCGCGGGGCTGAAAGTGAGGCGTGACGAGGGCGAGGAGATGGTTCCGGTCAACCGAGTCGCGACGAGGCTGCCGGTGCCTTGCCGCCGCAACCCTTTGGGCGGCAAGGCCTTGCGACCCCAGGCGTTGTCGTTCGTCGTCAATGATGTCCCGCATCATCCTCCTCCTCTCTCCTAGCCCGCGGCCGCAAATCCGTGCCGCGCGCCCAGCCGGACTTCTACCACGGGCTGCTGGGCTATCGGGTTGGGTCGCCAGGCCCTCTGCGCCGATTCTCGATACGCCGCAAGATTCGTTGCACCGCCGGGGACTGGCGCATCTCCTCGATGCCGTAACGCGCCCGGCGGCGCCAGTTCGCGCGCTCGCTGCCGGTGCCGGGCGTGTTCTGGGGCAACTCCTCGAGCCAGAGGTCCTCCAAATTCACCAACAGTAGCGGGACGTCCCGTGCGGCCAGCTCCGCAAGACACGCTTCGAGGACCGCCTCCATCTCCCGATCCTCGCCCTCCTTATGCTCGCCGGTGAGATGCCCCCGTTCGCGAAGATAGCCGATCAGCGCCGACTTGACCCTCCGGCGGAGAGCATGTTTCGATGCCGCGTCGC
The DNA here is from genome assembly GCA_965238045.1 of Bryobacterales bacterium. Taxonomy (GTDB): domain Bacteria; phylum Acidobacteriota; class Terriglobia; order Bryobacterales; family UBA6623; genus CBDEGU01. The sequence goes on from CBDEGU010000012.1 coordinate 2,397,665, forward strand.
TTTGTTCGATCAACCCCAGCTCGACTTCGTCGGCGATGTCGAGCCCCTTCCAGAAGCCGGCGAATCCGCGCATATCGTGCGTATTGAGGCAAGCCAGGCACGAGGGCGGCGAGGGTCGCATCGCCTCTCTGGCGTCGCGGCCGAAGGCGAACTGAGCGACATACATGCGCCGGAAGCCATGATCTCCCATCCCCGCGCGGACTCGCTTGGGTACCGTGCCGAGATCCTCGCCGATGATCGCGGTCTCGTTGCGATGAGACTCTAAGGCCAGAATCGCCTGCAACTCTTCGGGGTGATAGCCGACGTAGACTCCTTCGCTGACCTCGAATCCCTCCGGGATCCAGTAGAGCCGGTGCAGCCCCATGATGTGATCCACACGCAGCAGCTTTGCGTATTGCATGTGGTGCCGCAGGCAGTCTATAAAGTGCCGGTAGCCGCCGAGCCGGGACCGTTCCGGATGCGCCGGCGCGAAACCCCAGTTTTGGCCCTTGGCGAAAAACCGGTCGGGCGGGACTCCGCCCGCGACGCCACGAGCAAACAAGTCCGGGTCGCGCCAGACGTCAAACCCGCCGGGGTGGACACCCAAGGGAAGGTCGAGATAGAGACCCGAACCCGATCGCCCGGCCTTCGCCGCCAGCTCGGCCATTTGAGAATCAGCGGCCCACTGCACGTAGAGGTGGTAGAGGCGCGAGGACTCGTCATAGTCTTCGGCCCTCAGCTCGCCCCGGCGCTGGGCCTCGGGCCAATGGGGCCAAGTCGCCGCTCGCCGCTCGGTCGCCGCCCGAAAGCGGGCATAGGCCTCGAGCTGCGGGCGCGCCGCCACATAGCGAATGAAATCCTCGTGACGGCCCGAGCCCCCATCCCCAACCCTCCGATCCTCAACTCCCACACTCCCAACCGCCGCGGCCAGTTCCTCAAGCACCCGCCGCTTCAACGCCATCAGCCGGCGATAGTCCACCAGCCGGGCAGACCCGAGCTCATCGGCTTCCCTCCGAAAGCCGGACGACGAAGCCATGCGCCGGGCAACCGGAGAGGCGGCAAATTCGGGAAGCGCCGCGGGGTCGAGATAGAACTCATTCCAAAACAGCCGGCTCACCGGCCGATAGGGCGAAGGCTCGCAGGGCTCGTCAAGGAAGGCGGCCAGCAAGGGCAGCGTGGCGGTAAACTGGCTCCCCCGCCGGCTGCTCCAGTCGGTCAGTTCGGCCAGACCGGAGAAGTCGCCCGCGCCCCAGTCGCGCTCCGACCGTAGCGCGTACAGCGGGAGGAAAACGCCCCAGGAACGGGGGCCGAATCTTTTCGTTGGATCGAAACCTCGTCTGGGCGACTGAATAATTAGTGTTTCCGCGCTGCCGGTTGCCGTCTCCAGCCGCAAACGATGGTAACCATGAGGAAGCGAGCCGGGCAGCGTAAGCCACTTGGCGACATACGCGTTGCCGCCGGCCACAACCCCATGGCAGAGCGGCAGGCTCTCGAGCGAGAGGTCCCAGCGATCGGTTTCGCCATCTTCGCGGCAAAGCTCGCCATGCAGCCGTCCCGCGGCCTGCCCGGCCGGCAGACGCAGCAGAAGACGCGCCCGGCGGGCATCCCGCGCGACCACGACCGGCTCGGCCAGCCGGCTCCAGCGCTGCTGCATCCGATGCCGGATCGCCGAGCCGGTATCGGCCAGCGATTCGACCGGCGCCCCCAGTTCGGCGAGCACGGCCAGCAGGGTTTCCGGACTCGCCCGCCGCCGAGAGCCAAAGCCGTCCTCGAAATCCGCGCTCACTCGATAGAGCCGGGCCAGCCGAATGAGCGCGTCGTGCTCGCGGGAATTCATCGAGAACACCGGCTCCTTCTCATCACATCGCTCTCATCCCTTCGCTCTCATCACTTGGCTGCCGATTCCACATCGCCCAGCTGAAAGGCGTACACACTGCGGTGCGGTATCCGGCAGCCCAGATCGCGGGCGACGACTTTTCGCCGCCACCTCGTGGCCGCCGTATTCAAGATCCGCTCCCACGGGCGACCGGCGGGCGGCTGAGGCAGCGTAAAATTGACCCACACGCCGCCGGCATTGAGAATCACAAACAGATCGCCCGGCTTTCCCGGCTCCGGGTTCTTCGCCGTCTCCTGCTGCGTGGGTCCCTGTTCCGCTGTCTCTTGTCCGGCAAGCCAGACGCCCAAACAATGGCCCGCCCCGCCCGCCCAATCCTCGACCGTAAGTTCCCTTCCCGACGGTCCGTACCAGAGTACGTCGGGCTGCCGGCCGCCCGGCGGAGGTTTTCCGGTGAGGAAGCCGCGCCGCCGGAGACTCGCAAAGTTCCGGCGCAGCCCAATCAGGTAGCGCACAAAATCAAGCAGATCCTTCTGTTCGTCGCCGAGATCCCAGTCTAGCCAGGTCAGTTCGCTGTCTTGGCAATAGGCATTGTTGTTGCCCTGCTGGGTTCGGCCGATCTCATCGCCGGCACTGAGCATCGGCACGCCGAGCGAGAACATCAGCGTCGCCACAAAGTTGCGCTGTTGTTTCCGCCGGGCGGCGCGGATCCTCACATCGCCGGCGGGCCCCTCGAGGCCGTGGTTGTCGCTGTGATTCTCGTCTTCGCCATCGCGATTTTCCTCGCCGTTGGCCTCGTTGTGTTTGTGCTGGTAGGAGACCAGATCCGCCAGCGTGAAACCGTCGTGCGCGGTTACGAAATTGATGCTTGCTTGCGGACCGCGCCCGTGATTCCAGTACAGGTCGGCGCTTCCGGCAAGACGGCTGGCCATAGTGGCAATGCCCGCCTCGCCTTTCCAGAAACGCCGAACATCATCGCGATATTTCCCGTTCCACTCCGACCAGCCGGCGGGAAATCCGCCAACCTGATAGCCTTGCGGGCCGAGATCCCAGGGCTCGGCGATCAGCTTGACCCGCGAAAGAATCGGGTCCTGCCCGATGGCGGCAAAGAAACCCGCCCGCGGGTCGAAGGCCTCGGCGGTGCGTCCGAGCGTGGTAGCCAGATCAAACCGGAACCCATCGACATGCATCTCCCCGGCCCAGTAGCGAAGACTATCCATGACCAGCCGCAGCACTCTCGGATCGTGGGTGTTCAGCGTATTGCCGCAGCCAGTGTAATCCACGCAAAGACGCCGGTCGTGCTCGTCGAGGCGATAGTACGACGCATTGTCGATGCCGCGCAGCGACAAGGCCGGTCCGCCGGGGCCGGCTTCGGCCGTGTGGTTGTAAACCACGTCGAGAAGGACTTCGATGCCGGCGCGGTGGAGGTCACGAACCATCGTCTTGAACTCGCGCACGGGCAAATCATACTCCGGCGCCTTCTCTTGCACTGCCGCACCGGCTTGCCGGCCGGCGGCTTCCGGCGCGGAGGCGTACCGCGAGCCCGGCGCGGAGGCGAACCGGGGATCTGGCGCGAAGTACCCCAGCGTGTTGTAACCCCAGTAGTTCGTCAGACCGAGGTCCGCTAAGCGGTGCTCATCAATGTGGTAATGAATCGGCATCAACTGGACCGCCGTCACCCCCAAGGCCCGCAGATGACGAACCGCCGGCTCGGAACTGACCCCGAGATAGGCGCCGCGCAGTGCCTCGGGCAAACCCGGCAACTGTTTCGTGAATCCCTTGACGTGCAGCTCGTAGATGATGCTGTCCGGCCAGGGGACCTCGGGGGGCCGGTCGTCCCCCCACGCAAAAGCCGAATCGATGACGACACCCAGCGGGGCGCAGTGCCCGCTGTCGCCGCCATGGCCGGAGAGAGCGTCATCGCCGGGAAGGTGGTCAAAGAGCTCCTCGTGCCACTGGAAGTCGCGCGCGATGGCCTTGGCATGAGGATCGAGCAACAACTTGCGCGGGTTGAAGCGGTGACCATGCTCGGGCTCGCGGGGACCCGCAACCCGGTAGCCATAGAGCTGTCCTGGCCCGGCGCCGGGCAGGTACCCATGCCACACAAAGTCGGTAACGCCCGGCAGCGAAATGCGTTCGCGCTCGACCGGGTCACTGGCCAAATCAAACAGGCAAAGCTCGACCTGGCGGGCGTGCCGGGAAAATAGAGCGAAGTTCGTTCCCTCGCCGTCCCAGCTCGCCCCAAGCGGATAGGGTTTACCGGGCAGAAGACGACGATCCGTTGGCGGCTGATTCGGCAAGGTTAGGCGGGCGGGGTCGGCGAAAACACAGCGGTCGCCACTTGGCGGCGGACCAGGGGGTTCGAGCGTCCGCCACTGCTCTAATTATCCCAGACCGCGCAGGCTGCGCCCTCGGCGCGGCGGAGCGCACCCTTGACGGCGAGGACCGATCTGGGATCGTTCAAACGGAGGGAAAGGGATCTTAGGCCGCTCGGACGGGGGGTTACCCACTGAAAACCCGGAATCCCCCATAATTGAACGCCACGGCAACGTTCCTAAACCTCCGATCGGCCACCGCGGCGGCCGATCGGGGCTCGGGGTGGGAATCAGCGGGCCGCCCCCGCCGGCGCCCTACTTACATTTCTTAGCCCCCGATTTTCCCTTGCACTTGTTGGAGCAGCATTCGCTGGCCAGGGTACAAGATGCATGCTTTGGCTCACACACGCCGCCGGTGATCTCGATTGTGATGCTGGCGCTACCGGGGGCTCCACCACTATCGACAACGTTGGCGTCTATATCACGGAAGCCGGTTTGCGTACAACTGAAGGTTTTGGACGGATTGTCACCTGAACCGAAGAACGCTCCCTCGTCGGTCCAGGAGATGTCTGCGGTCAGGCTGCCGTCTTCAAGATCGTCAGCCGTGCCCGTGAAAAGGACATCTACCGGGCACGGACCAAATTGCGTGTTGTTAGGTGGGCTATTAATCGTCACTGTTGGCGGGTCGTTGTCGATATGAATCGTAATCGTGTCGGTAGCCGAGAGCCCGCCACTGTCCATAATTGCCGCCACAATTACGTGGCTGCCCGCGTCACTGCATAAGTAATTCGCGGACACGGGGGAACCCGTACTACCCAGTGGGCTCCCGTTGTCGGTCCAAGAGATAGAGCCGGTTAGATTTCCGTCCTCTGGGTCGGACGCCGTACCGACGAACTCCACACCAGGCGCTGGCACTGGACACGGAAAGTTCGTTCCGGTGATCGGGCTCGTAATTGTGACGCTCAGAGGATCGTTCGAGGGCGGCGGCGGGCCTCCTCCGACGGCTGCTTCAAAAACATCGATCCGGCCGTCGCCAAACGTGTTGTTCAAGTCCAGCGTGCCTCCACAACTGCCTGGGCCGAAATCGACAGCCTTGTCTTGAAGCAATAGCTCCGTGTCCGAGACATTTCCCCGCAGTGCCGGCATGGCTGCCCAGATCAGCGCGACGGACCCGGCCGTGTGAGGGCTGCCCATTGAGGTCCCACTAAAGAATGCGTAGCTCGTGTTGCTGCTCGCCGTACTCGAGCGCACGCTGACGCCGGGAGCGGCCACATCGGGCTTCGTCCCGCCAAAGGCTGAAGGCCCGCGCGAAGAAAAGCTGGCGATCGAATCGACGGAGTTGGTCGCACCGCTGGCAAACGATTGCGGGTAGTCACCGGGAGAACCGGCCGTCCCGCAGCCGGGTCCACTGTTGCCCGCCGAGAACGCCGGGAAGATCCCGGCCGCCCTCCAACTGTCCACCGTCGCCATGTACCAGCTATTGCCCGGACCCCCGCCCCAGGAATTGTTTACGATATCCGGCTGATCATCACCGCTGCCGTCCTCATTAGGGTCGAGGACCCATTGACCACAGGTGAGCAAGTGGGTACCGAAACAACTGTTGTTGCGGCAACCCTTACAGGCGATCCATTGAGCTTCCGGCGCCACGCCGATTTGATTCGACCCTCCGTCGTCGCCCACCATGGTTCCCATCGTGTGAGTGCCGTGGCTCACGTTGTCGCAGGGAGAACTACCACAAACATTCGTTGGGTCCTTCCAATTGCCGGCATGGTCAAAAGGCCCGGCTCCCGGATTGCCGCGATACTGGTTCACCAGGGCAGCGTGCGTGTACCGCACGCCGGTATCGATATTCGCGACCACAATCCCCGCACCTTTGGTGACCGGCCAAACCTCAGGAGCTCGGATTTTGGCAATGCCCCATTCGATTGCCTGTATCGCCGCCCCCCCCCTCCTCTGCTGTGACTGGAGGAATGGCAAGAAGCGGCTCAGGCACGACGGCGGCCACTTCCGGCCTTTGGGCCAAAGCGCGGGCGAGGCCCAGATTGCCGTTCGGCACAAAGATCGTGTTTTGGACCCAAAAAGGGCTGAACTCTAGCCCGCGGCTTTGAAGGAAGGCGCGCACACCCGCCTGCGTGCTATTGGCGGTGGCCCGCAGCGCCTGCACCACAGCCCGGCCCCGCTGCGCACGGTCAGGGATTTGCGCCGGCTCCTGTAGCGAAGCGCCCTCCTGAAACATCACCAAAAAGCGCGCCGTGCCGGTTGGGTTCGCCGTCAGGGTGCTCAACAAGCCGCCATCAATTTTCGAATCAGCATTCTGCTGAGCCAGCAAGGCGGGCGCGGCCAATACAGCGAGCAAGACGGCCGTGCCCACACAGACACAGTTTTGTCGAAGTCGTCCCCAGTTCATCATTTTTCTCACCTTAAGCCTCTTCCTTCCGGCGGAGCCTAGCCGGTCCCCATAGACCACACTTCCTTTTCTAGCATAGGGGCTATCTTCAGTCAACCCGGATAACACCTAAGCGCACCGCTAAAGGTCCCTGGCCTTGCGGGCGCGGAGAGTCGGGGCCGGAGATCGGGGACAGGAAGCTGTGAAAAAATCAACTTGCCGCAGAATCCAGTGAGGCAAATAAAGGACTTAGCTCGGCGAAAATAGGTCGAAAGGCAATTAATTCACAGCTTCCAGGAAGCAGTAAAAAAAATAGATCCCTATGATTTGCCGACACTGACAATAAAGGAGTTAACGAGCGCTTGGTGGGCGATCAGCCGATTTCTTCACAGCTTCGAGCCCCCGAACTCCGTAATTTTTCCTGGGATGTGGACCCTGGAGTGGACCCCTGAGGCGAGGCCAAGAAATAAGGGACGTGTTGCGGTGGAGTGAAAAAGCATAGCGTATCCAGCCGCATCGAGGCATGATCAAGTCCGCCGGGAAAGCGGAGGCGGGTTCTTGGCGCGGTTCGGTAGTGCTAGACTACTCCGTTACAACGCGCCGCGGGCAGCGAGCGCAGCGGTTTCCCCCATGAAAAGACGAGTTGTTTACCTCCTGCTAGTCTTACTGGCCCTCTTGCATCAGGATTTCTGGTACTGGGACGACGCCACGCTCGTATTCGGCTTTCTGCCGGCCGGCCTCGCCTACCACGCTCTCTACTCCTTGCTGGCGGCGCTGCTATGGTGGATGGCCCTCAACTACGCCTGGCCCCATGAAGTCGAAGCCTTCGGCGACGGACAAGACGGACAAGACGAGGAGACAAACCGGTGACGCAGCTCATCATCATGGTTTTCTATCTCGGCCTGCTCATCACGCTCGGGGTTTTCAGCAGCCGCCTGTTCCGGGGCACCGCGAAGGACTACTTTCTCGCCAGTTACTCGATCGGTCCCGTGCTGCTGCTGATGTCGGTCTTTGGAACGACGATGACGGCGTTCGCGCTGGTCGGAAGCACGGGCGAGGCCTTTCGCGGCGGCATCGGCGTCTACGGCATGATGGCTTCGTGGTCCGGTCTCATCCATGCCGGCGTATTTTTCTTTGTGGGCATCAAACTCTGGGCCTACGGAAAGCGCTACGGCTACGTGACGCAGATCCAATTTTTCCGCGACCGTTTTGAAAGCGACGCGCTCGGACTGATCCTGTTCCCGATCCTGGTCGGCCTGGTGATTCCTTATCTGCTGACGGGACTGCTCGGGGCGGGCGGCGTCGTGCGTTCCCTCACGCGGGGCGCCTTCCCGGAAGTGTTCGCCGCCACGCAAGGCGGCATTCCGCCCTGGCTGAGCGGGCTGGTGATTTCACTCGTCGTTCTGATCTATGTCTTCTTTGGCGGCCTGCGCGGCGCGGCCTGGGCGAACACCTTTCAGACCTGCGTCTTCATGGTCACCGGCTTCATCGCTTTCTGGCTGATCTCGTCGAAGCTCGGGGGGCTCGCCGCCGCGTCGCAGCGAGTGCTGGAAGTGCATCCGGAACGTTTGGTTCGGGGCGAAGAAATTAGTCAGCTTCACTTCTTCACCTATTGCTTCATCCCGCTCTCGGTGGGCATGTTTCCCCACCTCTTCCAGCACTGGCTGACGGCCCGCTCGGCCAAGACGTTCCGCCTGACCGTGGTCGCTCATCCGATCTTCATCATGCTGGTGTGGGTGCCCTGCGTATTGATCGGCGTGTGGGCCACCGCCGCCGTGATGCCCGACGGCTCGATGATTATTCCCAAAGGAGCGCCGCCGAACACCGAACTGGCCATCATGGTGCAGAAGCTTACCAGCCCCATGCTGGCGGGACTGCTGGGCGCGGGAATCCTGGCCGCCATCATGTCATCGCTTGACTCCCAATTTCTTTGCATCGGCACGATGTTCACCCACGATATCGTCACGCACTATTTCGGCGAGGAGCGCTTCGACGACCGCAAGCGCATCATGCTCGCCCGCGGTTTTATTATCGCCATCGTCGCCATCACCTACCTGCTCTCGCTGGCCGAACCCCGGCAGGTTTTCACGCTGGGCATATGGTGTTTTAGCGGCTTCGCCAGCCTGTTTCCTCTCGTCTTCGCCGCCGTCTATTGGCGCCGGGCGACCCGGACGGGCGCGATCGCCTCGGTCGCCGCCACCGCCGCCGCCTGGTTCCTTCTGTTTCAAGCAGGAGGCTACGGGGCCAGCCGGGGATATCTCTTCTTGGGCATGATGCCGGTGGCCACGATTTTCGCCGTCTCTCTGGTAACGCTGGTCGGAGTCTCCCTGGTAACCTCTCCGCCTTCGGAGCGCACCATCCAGAAATTCTTCCCGGCCGCCGAAGTCTAGCTGCCCGCGGCTTCGCGCCCGCGAGACTGGGTGTATACGGGCTTATAATAGATTCAAAAGTTTCCTCTTTTCCCGGATGCGCGGAGCCGTCCATTGACCACACGACAACTCGGGGTGCTTGCGGCCCTATGCGCCACCCTTGCCGGTTCTGGCGAGTCCGGCCGGGCGCAGTCCCCTGGCAAGGAGGCTAACCCCCCAGCCCCGCCCGCATCCAAGATCGACTTCGCGCGCGACATCGAGCCCGTCTTCCACGAGAACTGCTACGCCTGCCACGGCCCATCCGTCCAGATGAACGGCCTGCGGCTCGATCAACAAGCCGCCGCCTTGGAAGGAGGGCACTCCGGACCGGCGATTCTCGCCGGCAAGAGCGCCGAGAGCCCCTTGATCCTGAGGGTGACCAGCGAGAAGAAGGACGTGCGGATGCCGCCCGGCGACGCCCGGCTTTCTCAAGACGAGATCGCGGCGCTGCGAGCCTGGATCGATCAGGGCGCGCCCTGGCCCGAGACCGAGAGTTCGGGCCGTCCCAGCCGCTCTGAGCGGGAAAACCTCTGGTCGTTTCAGCCAGTCCGCCGACCCGAACCGCCCGAGGTGAACAGCGCATCCTGGGTGCGGAGCCCGATCGATCGCTTCATCCTGGCCAAGCTCGACGCCGAGGGGATTGCGCCCTCCCCCGAAGCCGGGCGCGCGACACTGATCCGGCGGCTGAGCCTCGACCTGACCGGGCTGCCGCCAGCGCCCGCCGAGGTGGATGCTTTTGTCGCCGACAAGTCACCGCGAGCCTATGAACAACTGGTGGACCGGTTGCTCGACTCACCGCACTATGGTGAGAAGTGGGCCCGCCATTGGCTCGACCTGGCCCGCTACGCCGACAGCGACGGGTTTGAAAAAGACCTCGACAGGCCGCATTCCTGGCGCTGGCGCCACTGGGTCATCCGGGCGCTGAACGATGACATGCCATTCGACCAATTTACGATCGAACAAATCGCGGGCGACCTGCTGCCCGGCGCAACGACGGAACAAAAGGTCGCCACCGGATTTCATCGCAATACGCTCAAGAATCGTGAAGCCGGCGTCAAGCGCGGTGAAGCGCGTTTCGATGAACTGGTCGACCGCACCAACACGCTCGGCACCGTCTGGCTTGGCCTGACCGTGGGCTGCGCGCAGTGCCACGATCATAAGTTCGACGCCATCACCCAGAAGGAGTACTATCAGCTCTTTTCTCTCTTCGACGCCGCCTGGGAGGCCGAGATCTCCGCACCCCTGCCCGGTGAAATCGGCCCCTATCTGCAAGCGCTGCCCGAATACTATCGCCAGCGAGAGGCCCTGCTTGAGAAATACGAAATCGCCAAGCTCCAACCGAAATGGGAAGAGAAGACCGTCCGCGCGATGGACTTTCCCGGCGAAAGCAACGAGTGGGACTTTCACGTTACCGCCACGCGCGCGATGCTCAACCACGCCGACCGCCGGCTAAAAACGCCCCTGGAGCAGCGGTCCCGGCGTGAACGAGAACTCCTCACCGATTTTTTCCGCCGGCGCTACGGCCCCGACCTTGCCAAGGACGACTGCGCGGTCGAGAGCTTCAAAGAACTCAACAAAAAGCTGAGCGAGTTGAACAAGACGCTGCCCCGGCCCAGCGAAGCCTATGTGCTCGAACAGAACCCCCGTCCGGCGGGAACCCGCATCGCGATTCGCGGCGATTGGCGCCGGCCCGGCATTGCCGTCGAGCCGAACACGCCCGCCGCGCTGCCCGCGTTCCCCGGCGGCGATGAGCCGCCGCGGCTTCGTCTTGCCAGATGGCTGGTGGATGAGCGCAACCCGCTGACCGCCCGCGTGGCCGTCAACCGGATGTGGCAAGAGTTTTTCGGCCATGGACTGGTCGGCACGGCTGGAGATTTCGGCACGCAAGGTGAACGTCCCACCCATCCGGAACTGCTCGACTGGCTGGCGTCCCAATTCTCTCGCCTGGGCTGGAGCATGAAGAGCATGCACCGCACGATCGTCCTCTCGGCCACCTACCGGCAATCTTCGCGCAGCCGCCCGCGCCTCGGCGAGCGCGACCCGGAGAATAGACTGCTGGCGCGGCAGTTGCGCCCGCGGCTCTCGGCCGAGCTCATTCGCGACTCGGCGCTGGCGGCAAGCGGCCTGCTGTATCCGGAAATAGGCGGCCGGAGCATTCGTCCCCAGCAGCCGGAAGGAATCGCCGAACTGACCTACGGCCGCTCGCGCTGGATCACCACCCCGGGCCCGGGCCGCTATCGCCGGGGTCTCTACATTCAGTACAAGCGCACGGCGCCCTACCCCATGCTGGCGAATTTTGACACTCCCAGCGCAAGCGTCAGCGTTGTCCAAAGACGGCGCTCGAATACTCCCTTGCAGGCCCTCAATTTGCTTAACGACCCGGTCTTCTTCGAGGCTGCTCGGGCACTGGCCGTGCGAGTATTGCAAGAGGCCCAGCCGAATTGGAACGACCGTCTGCGTCATGCCTACCGCCTCTGCCTGGCGCGCGAGCCCAGTTCGCCGGAGAAAGACCGCGTCGCCACGTTTTGGGAGCGGCAGAAGCAGCTTTTTGAAAACAACCCCGGCATGGCCAGCACCGTGGCGCTGCCGGCGATCAGCGAATCGCCGCCCGCCGAAATGGCCGCCTGGGTCAGCGTCGCCCGGGCCTTGATGAATCTGGATGAATTCATCACTCGGGAGTAGAGAATACAGGGGCAGAACGGCTGGGGCTCACCGGAAGGACAATCATGAATTGGCGAAAATTTCAGCAAATCCAATCCCGCCGGAACTTCCTGCTCGAATCGGCCGGCGGCCTCGGCGCGATCGCTCTCGCCGACCTGCTCGCCGCCGACGGCCTGACCGCCGCGGACCTGCCCAGCACCAACCCGCTCGCCCCCAAGGCGCCGCATTTCCAGCCCAAGGCCAAGCACGTCATCTTCATGTTTATGGAGGGAGGCCCGACGCAGTTTGAGCTGTTTGACGAAAAACCGGCGCTGGCGAAATACGACGGCCAGCCGCTCCCGCCGTCGATGACCAAAGACCTCAAGCTGGCTTTCATCAAACCCAACGCCGCCGTCATGGCCAGCGCCTTTTCCTTTCAGAGATACGGCAAGTGCGGCATGGAACTTTCCGAGCTTCTCCCGCACCTCGGCTCGGTGGCCGACGACATCTGCCTGGTGCGCTCCATGCACACCAGCGCCATCAACCACCATCCAGGACAGCTTCTGCTCTTTACCGGCTTTATTCAGCCGGGCCGCCCGTCGATGGGCGCATGGACGCTTTACGGGCTCGGCAGCGAATCGGAGAATCTGCCCGGATTCGTCGTCTTGCCCTCGGGACGCGGCACCAGCGGGGGCGCGACTAACTATTCCAGCGGCTTTCTGCCCTCGCACTACCAGGGCAATCTGTTGCGGAATCAGGGCGACCCGATTCTCTATCTGTCGAATCCGCCGGGCATCAGTCATGATTCGCAGCAGGCGACCATCGAGCTGTTGCGCGATCTCAACGAAGAACACTACAACGACACCGGAGATATGGAGGTGGCCTCCCGCGTCGCCTCCTACGAGCTGGCGTTCCGGATGCAGATGTCCGCGCCCGAGTTGCTGGACTTCTCCAATGAGCCCAAATACATTCGCGAGATGTACGATCTCGACAGCGAAGACGACGACACGCGCGAATTCGCCCGAAACTGCCTCCTCGCCCGCCGCATGATCGAGCGCGACGTGCGCTTCATCCTGATGATGGACGCCAGTTGGGACGATCACACGTTTCTGAACAAAAAAATCCCCAAGCGCTGCGCCAAAATCGACAAATCCACCGCCGCCCTCATCAAGGATCTCAAGCAGCGCGGACTGCTCGACGAGACCCTTATTGTGTGGGGCGGGGAATTCGGCCGCACGCCGATGGTCGAGCATCGCAAACCCTCGGACCGCGCCAACGCCGGACGCGACCACCATCCCAACGCCTACAGCATGTGGATGGCCGGCGGCGGCATCCAAGGCGGCCAGGTTGTCGGCAAGACCGACGACCTATGCTTGAACATCACCGAGGACCCGGTCCACGTACACGACCTGCAGGCGACCATGCTGCACTGCCTTGGCTTCGACCATGCCAAGCTGACTTACAAACACATGGGCCGCGAGTTTCGGCTGACCGATGTCTCGGGCAATGTAATCGACAAACTGCTGGCATAGACGGCTTCCGCCCAACACCGTCTGCCATGCGCGTTCCGGCCAGCACGGCGAGCCCGCCGCGTTGTATGATGGGCGGTTTCGGCGTGTAAATTCATAAGCAGCCAGGGTCTCTCCACTGCCGTAATCCTGGCGCCGCATCCTGGGCGTCCATACATCCCATGCATCCACTCTTGATTCTTCTGATCGCCATGGTCGCGGTCTTCCTGATGATTATTCGCTGGAAGATCAATGCCTTCGTGGCGCTGGTCTCGTCCGCCATACTGATCGGCCTGCTCTCTCCCGGCGTGCCGCTGAAAGACGTCATCCCGGAAGTGAGCGGCCTCTTCGGAGGCACGGTCGGGAAGATCGGCATCGCGATCGCCATGGCGGCGATCATCGGTCAGTGCCTGATGCAGAGCGGCGCGGCCGACCGCATCACGCGCAGCTTCGTGGCCTGGCTGGGTGAAAAATATTCTTCTCTTTCCCTCGTCATTAGCGGATACGTGCTCTCGATTCCCGTCTTCGCCGACACGGTGTTCTATCTGCTGATCCCCCTGGCGCGGTCGATGAGCGTGCGCATGGGCGGCAAGAATTACGTGCTCTATGTGCTGGCGATCTCCGCCGGCGGATCGGCCACGCATGTGTTCGTCCCGCCCACCCCCGGCCCGCTCGTGATGGCCGCGACCATGGGCCTGGATCTCGGCATCGTGATCCTCGTCGGCCTGTGCGTCGCGCTGCCGGCCTCGTTCTGCGCCTGGCTCTACGCCGTCTACATCGACCGCAGGCTCAATATCCCGATTCGCGAAGCACCGGGACTTTCGCTGAAAGATCTTGAGCGCATCGCCACGCGGCCCGAAAGTGAACTGCCGGGCTTCGGACTTTCCATGACCCCGATCGTCGTTCCGGTGCTGATGATTGCCTCGAACACGATCGCCAATACGTTCTATAAGGGGACGCAGGCGGCCGAACTGGCCGCTTTCTTGGGGAACGCAACGTCCGCGCTGCTGGTCGGCGCCGCGCTGTCGCTGTGGGTCTTGGCCCGGCAAAAGGGACTTTCGCTCCCGGAGTTATCGAAACCAGTTGAATCGGCCATCACCAGCGCCGGGGTGATCATCCTGATCACTTCGGGCGGGGGCGCATTCGGCGGCATGCTGGTCCGGGCCGGCGTAGGCAAGGTGCTGGAAGACATGGCGGGAGATATGGGGATTTCGCTGATGGTTCTTGCGTTTTTCCTCGCCGCGCTTCTCAAGATCGCGCAGGGTTCGGCGACCGTGGCGATGATTACGGTTTCCGCGATCGTGGCTCCGCTGGTCGCCGCTTCGCCGCCTCCCTATCACCCGGTATATATCTTGATGTCGATTGGATCGGGCTCGATTGTCGGAACCTGGATGAACGACAGCGGCTTCTGGGTCTTCCGAACGATGACCGGGCTGACCGAGATCGAATCACTCAAAACGAAATCCATGCTGCTCTTTGTCATGGGCCTGACCGGATTCGCGGTAAGCCTGCTGGGAAGCTGGATCGTGCCGCTGGTATAGCAGCCCGCGGGAACACCGGCGCTAGGAGAGAAAGCATCCACCATGTCCGCGCACCCAAAGTCCGACGAAATCCTCAAGCGAAGCCGCCGTTACATCCCCGGCGGCATCTCGTCGATCAACCGTGCCACTCAACCGAATATCGCCTTCGTTCGCGGCGATGGCGCCCGCCTATGGGACGCCGAGGGCAATGAGTACATCGATTACCACGGAGCCTTCTCGCCGCAGTTTCTCGGTTACAACCACCCGGAGATCTCCGCCGCGGTCAAGAAGACCATCGGCGGCGGACCGGAGCTGTGGGGCTCGGGAGCAACCGAGCTCGAAGGCCGCCTCGGGGAACTGATCTGCACTCATATCCCCTGGGTCGAGAAAGTCGCCGTTTTCAATACCGGCAGCGAAGCGACGGCTCAGGCCATCCGCCTGGCCCGCGCGGCGAACGGCCGCGACCACGTCATCGTGATGCAGGGCGGCTACAACGGATGGCACAATGACGTGGCGCTCAATCTCATGACGCCGCTCGATCAGCTTGGGCCCCGCCTCTCGCCCGGCGAGTATGATCGCTTTCCCATCAGCACCGGCATCCCGCAAGCGCATCAGCAGCTCATTCACGCCATCAATTTCAACGACCTCGATTCGGTTCGCTATGTGTGTGAGAAATATCCGGTCGCGGCGCTGATCACCGAGCCGATCTTGCAGAACATCGGCTTGGTCAAACCGCTGGCTGGTTACTTGGAAGGCCTGCGAGAACTCGCCCAAGAGTTGGGCTTCGTGCTGGTCTTCGACGAGATCAAGACTGGTTTCCGGCATGCCTTCGGAGGCTATGCCGAAGTGAGCGGCGTCACGCCCGATCTGGCGGTCTACGGCAAGGCCATTGCCAGCGGCTATCCGCTGGGCGCGATCGCGGGGCCGGCCCGGCTCCTAGACTACTTCGCCGACGAGGATCTCTCCAAGAGAGTCCTGCTGGCCGGAACCTACAACGCCCATCCCGTGCCGACAGCGGCCGCGGTCGCCACCCTGGAGTTTCTTGCCCGCGACTCCGGTGCGATCTATCAGCGGATGGAAACTCTCGGGGCGAGAATGGAACACGGACTCACCGCCCTGCTGAGTTCGCGCGGATTCAAGGCCGTCGTCGTGCGGCAGTCGAGCGCCTTCGTGATTTTTTTCATGGACCACGCACCGGTGGACTGGCACGACCTGGCCTCGAACCACGACTACGACCTCGATAACTCCTTCCGGCGGGCATTGCTCGGCGAAGGCGTGTTTTTCTTCCCCTTAGCCACGAAGCAGTGCTCCCTATCCGCTGTACACACCGAACAACAGATCGACGAGACACTGCGCGCCGCCGGCCGCGCCTTGGAGGCGGTGAAACCGGCGGCCTAATCCCGGCGAGCCGTGCCGTGGAATCGCGGGGCTGGGAGACGGGCTGGGTGCACGCAGAGAGACTGCTGGGATCGTTTGATTATTCCGAGCCGGCTTTCTTGACGGGTGCGGCCTTGGACTCGAGCAGCTCCTTGATGATTTTCTCAAACACGGCATAGCGCTGGGCTCCCCGCAAGAACTTGGTCGCGTGAATTTTGGTGTCGTCGTTCGGGTCTGTTAGGCCAAACACAAAACTGGGAGTGCCTATGACACCTGCTTTCACGCCGGCCTGAAGATCGCTTTGGATACGCTTGGCGAACGTGCCGCCATCCATGCAACTCTTGAATGCGGCCGGGTCGGCGCCCGCTGCGGCGGCATAGGCGGCAAGGTTTTCTTCGGCAAGCTCTTTTTGATGCTCGAAAATCTTGTCGTGCATTTCCCAATACTTGTTCTGCTCGCCCGCGCAGAGAGCCGCTTCGGCCGCCCGAGTCGCGCGGGGATGGAGGCTCTTGATGGGGAACTCGCGCTGGACGTATTTCACCTGGCCGGTTTCAACATAGTTCTTTACGATTTGCGGATAGGTGTTCGTGGCGTGGCGCTTACAAAACGGACATTGATAGTCAGTGAACTCGACGAGCGTAATCTTGGCCGCGGGGCTGCCCCGGAACGGTGAGCCGCTGATCGTAACGTCTTGCGGTTTGAAAGGCGGCGGTTTCTTCGGCTGCGAAGCGAGCAGCAGCTTCTTGATGGCCGCGAGGTCGTAGTGTCCAACAACTCGAACGTGTTCTGTTGTTGAGAGTTATGGTCCACGCAAGAGACGCTCCGTTGGGCCGCTGGCGTGGTAACCTGCGCTCCATGCAGCAGGATCTGGACCCGTTCCGGTTCATTCCCATCGTCCTGGCCGGATGGGTCAACCAACAGCAGCAGGACATCAACGACTACCTCAAGGAAGAGAACCGTGTGCTTCGGGAGCAGCTGGGGAACAAGCGGCTGCGACTCAACGACGAGCGGCGCCGCCGTTTAGCGGTTAGGGCCAAGAAGCTTAGGCCACAAGGTGCTCGGCGAGGTGGCCTCGATCATCACTCCGAACACCTTGCTGACCTGGCATCGAAGGCTGATTGCTCGCAAGTACGACGGCAGCAAGCGACGCCGCCCCGGACGGCCTCGTGTGATGGAACAGATCCGCAGTTTGGTGGTTCGCATGGCGACGGAGAACCGTGACTGGGGCTACACGCGCATCCGGGGGGCGTTGGCCAATCTCGGTCACCGGGTCGCACGTGGCACGATCGCCACGATCCTCAAAGAACACGGTATCGAGCCGGCACCAGAGCGCTGCAAGAAGACGACTTGGCGGGAGTTCCTGCAGGCGCATTGGGACCTGCTTGCCGCAACCGACTTCTTCACTGTCGAAGTGTGGACGCGTTCGGGCCTGGTTCGGGTTGTCGTGCTGTTCGTGATCGAGCTGTCGACGCGACGAGTCGAGATCGTAGGGATCTGCCAGCAACCTGATGGGGCGTGGATGACGCAGATCAGCCGTAACTTGACCGATGCAGTCGATGGTTTCTTGGCCAGCAAGCGGTACCTGATTCACGATCGAGATCCTTTGTTCACGCTGGAGTTTCGAGAGACGCTGGCCGCGGCCGGAGTGGAAGTCGTTCGGCTACCGCCACGATCCCCGAATCTGAACGCCTACGCCGAGCGCTTCGTGCGCAGCATCAAAGAATCTTGCTTGGATCGGATGATTCTGTTCGGGGAACGATCATTGCGCCGGGCGATCCAAGAGTTCGTCTCCCACTATCATTTCGAACGCAATCACCAGGGACTCGACAATCAGCTGATCTTTCCCGATCGATCTGGAGCGCCGCCAAGCGCTCCGATCGAATGTCGCCAGCGTCTAGGCGGGATGTTAAAGTATTATTATCGGCAGGCCGCCTAGGATTGTAGGAGCTGGCACAACATGGTTGCCGTGGACCGCTCAGCGATTGTCGTAACCCCCAAGGAGCCGTTTTTGGACTGGCTGCACTCCGTGGACCCGACCAGCTCGGAGTTGAAGCTAGCCGACCTGAGTATCGAGCCGACGATCTATCTGATCCCCGAATGTGAGGTGCCCGAAGATGTCGTCGAGTGCCTGCGGGAGGTCTGCGATGAGATCTTCCAGGACCAACTGAATGGCTGGTATCGGGTTCGCGCAGTGTGGCCGACCGATCGAAGCTACACAATGTTCTGTCGCTGGTTCGATTATCGATTTCACTCGGTGCTGCTGGATCTAGGTCAGAGGTCGTTCTTCCAGCGGTAGTCGTGAACCCGCACCGACGAGGGTCTGATCAGAACGGCGAACCGCCTAACCGGCAAGCGTGAGACCACGAATCCGAGCCGGTTGTCGATTGGGCAACCGGGCGAGGCAGCCGTAGGACGGCAAGGGACCTATCCGGCAGAATGCGCGCATAGTAGGTATTGGGCTGGCTCCAAAGGCCTTCGGGTGCCAGCTCGAATGGTATGCCCGACGCAACAATACTAAAAAGACCGGCTCGTTCCAGAGTCCGGTCTTCAATTTCGATCGGCTACGCAGTTTTGGCGAAGGACAGGTCCGACCCCGACCTCATCCGACCTGAAACGCCGGCCGATGAATGGCGAGTCGGGCCTCGCAGTGTTCTCCGGCAACGTCTATGTTTTTAGCGCGAACGGAATTTACGATAGGGAACGGGTCGAACAGACCGAGTACGGGCTACCTCTTCTTCCCCGTCTTCCGCTTCGCAGCCCAATACGCCTTCAGACGCTCTGACATCCACCTCCGAGCTTCAGGAGACATCGTTCGCTTCTTGCGAGCCCTCTTCGCCGCCACCTTCTTGGCGGACCTTCTCCCTGGTGGCCGACCCCTGCGAGGAGTCGTACCCTGCCACAGGGCAATCGCCCGATCCAACCGATCCCGCTCCACAATCAACAACTTCAGAACATCCGTTATAACGCCCTGAGCCTATCAGCCCAGCGCTGCAATCCGCAACACCCAAGCAAGACACATGTCAATGCCCAATAGAAATGTCCCCCTCGGTAGCCCAGTAGAAATGTCCCCTGGTTGGCACAAGAGAATCGTCATCGTCGGGGCTGTGGAAATGTGGGAATCGCGTAGCGATTTCCAAGGGGCTGTGGGAAGGGGGGGAAACCTTTCGTTGTCCTCCCTTCCTGCCTCGCTCTCTCGATAGGTTTTCCACGCTTTCCATAGCCCCGTCATTTCCACAGCCCTACGATTTTGCCGTTTTCCGTTTTCGCGACAGCAGCGGCCGCCAGGGATGGTCCGCCGCCGGTTTGCGCGGCTGCCAAATCACTCGCTGCTTCGGTTTGGGACGGCCCTTTGGTTGCGGCCTGTCGATCTCCTCAAACCCCACCGCGCGGCCCTCGAACCGTACCCGCAACTCACCGTCCCGTCCCTGCTGCACCTTCACCCGCCCGCCCGCTCCCAGACTTTGATTCCGCTTCGGCTTCAGCTGCAAGAATCGATTCTCGAAACGCACCACCAGGTCGTTCGAGACCCTCCGCTCGGTCTCCAAACAGAACACCCACTTGAGGTCCAGACCCTTGGGCAGACGCCGGTGAAAGTCCGCTTCCCCCGCTGGCTCGCGGGCGAACTTGGCATTGTGTTCTTTCAGATATCGCTCGTCAAGATAACGGTTCGCTGCTTCGTAATCGGCGATGCCTTCCAGCCGCATCTTCTTGATCATGCGGTCCTGATGGATGCCGTGATGCCGCTCTACCCGGCCCTTGGCTTGTGGCGACGAGGCCGCGATAATGCGTATGCCTAGCTTCGCGCACATGCGCCCGAACTGCGTCTGAGGCTCAATACCCTCGATCGCTTCCCGCGATGTCGGCTTGCGCTTGTAAACGTTCTTCCAGTCGCAGTACAGCGCCTTGGGAACGCCGTAGCGGCGCACCCAGGTTTCGAGCAAGTCGGCTGCCGCCCAGGTGGTCTCCTCGCTGGAGAAACTCCCCAGCGCTACGCCGGTCGCATCGTCGACAAAGTTCATCAGGCAAGCTTTCGGCCCGCGTCCTTCGAGCCACCGGTGGTGCGAGCCGTCGATCTGGATCAGCTCGCTGAAGTGCGCCTTGCGCTGCCGCCGCTTGCGATGTGCTTTGCGCTTGCGCCGGCGGCTCCATAGCCCGGCTGAGAGCATCCAGCGCCGCAAGGTCTCGCGCGGCACTCTGATGCGGTGATCGGCCTCCAGGTGTTCCGACGCCAGCGTCGGCCCAAAGCGCTCGTGCGGCTCGCCCGAGTAGTTCTCGCGCACCAGATCGAGAACCCGCTCGCGCCGCTCGGTGTCGGCCCGGTTCGAAGACCGGCCGACGTTCCCGTGCACCAAAGCTTGGCTCCCGCCCAAGCGGTAACGCTTCTTGAGCCGCTTGGCTTGGCGGTAGCTAACCTCCAGCAGCTCAGCGGCTTCGGTCAACTTCAGTTCCCCTCGTTTCACTCTGCTGAGCACTTCCACCCGCTTGAGTTCCTTCCCGCTCATCCATGTCCTTCCCAATCTAGACTCCTCCTTCGGAGCCTCAGATTAGGGGACATTTCTATTGGGCGCTTATGGGGACATTATCATTGGGCTACAACACACCCAAGCAAGACACACCCAAGCAAGAATCCCACCGGGACGATGAGAATGGACCGGAACGGGTCCAGAACCTGCTGCATGGAGCGCAGGCTAGCACAGCAGCGGCCCAACGGAGCGTCTCTCGCATGGACCATAACTCTCAACAACAAAACACGTTCGAGTTTTTGGACACTGCGGGATTCCTCGGGCCGAGCCGCCGCGACTCCTACGGCGGCGAGTAGCCGTATTCGGCTAGCAGCCGTTGGCCTTGGTCACCCAGGACGAATTGCGCGAAACGTGTCGCCGGAAGCCTTCGTTTTGAGGCGGCGACCACCCCCAGCGCTTGGCGCACGGGGCTGTAGAGCCGCAGGTCGACATCTATTCCGCGGCCCTCATTCCCGGTGAGGAGGCTGGCGGCGACCCAGGCCGCGTCGGCGTTGCCCGAGTCGGCCATCTGTTTGGCGATGACGACGTTCTGGGCGTAGACGATTTTCGGTTGCATCCTGGTCCACATGCCGAGGGCTTCGATGGCCTCGCGCGCGGCGCGGCCATAGGGTGCGATTTCGGGCTTCGCCAGGGCGATGAACCGTACCTCGTCGGAGAGCAGGTCCTCTAGGCGCGCGCCGGCAGGCATGCGGTTCGGCCACCACAGCACCAGACGTCCGCGGGCATAGACGGCTTGGGATTGCTTCAGGACAAAGCCTCGCTCGGCTAGCCGTTCGACATGCTCGACATCGGCGGCCGCGAAGACGTCAAACGGTGCACCGTTTTCGATTTGATGCGCCAGATAGGCTGTCGAGCCGTAGGTGCAGGTGACGCGAATCCCGTGGTCGTGCTCGAAGGCTTGGGCGAGGGCGGGAAACGCTTTCGAGAGGTTGGCCGCCGCGGCGACGTTGATCTCGGTTGTTTCCGCGGCGCTCTCCGGGCCAACCGGGCCACAGGCCGCGCCGGTCAGCAGAGTGAGCAGGATGATTTCCAGCCGCGTCATTTCCGCATTGTATCGGCCCTGCATTGTATCGGCCCTGCACTGTATCAGCCCGGTTCGCGAGTAAGCCCGTGAGACTCGTCTCGCGACGGGAGTCTGTTATGTTGAACAGCATCGGCACCGGATCAGGGCTGACGCGAGTGGATCGCGCAGCGACTGTCTCTCCCAGGATCTCCCCCGACAGAAAAATAGTATGCCCAAGATTCGCAGAGCGCTGCTCAGTGTTACCGACAAGACTGGAATTGTTGATTTTGCCCGGCGGCTCGTCGGGCAATCAGTGGAACTGATATCGACCGGCGGCACGGCCCGGCTGTTGCGCGATTCGGGTATCGCGGTTCGCGATGTGTCGGAAGTAACCGGTTTTCCCGAAATGCTCGACGGCCGGGTGAAAACGATGCACCCGAAGGTCACGGGCGGCATTCTGGCGATTCGCTCGAACGCCGAGCACATGCAGGCCCTCGCCGATCACGGCATCGAGTTGATCGACATGGTGGTGGTGAACCTCTATGCCTTCGAGAAAGCGGCCTCGCGGCCGGACGCGTGCTTTGACGATATCATCGAAAACATCGACATCGGCGGACCGACGATGATCCGCGCGGCGGCAAAGAATTTCCGCGATGTCGCCGTCGTGACCGACCCATCCGGCTACGACGCAATCGGAGATGAACTCGCGAAGGAATCGGGGACTCTCTCGATGGAAACCTGCTGGCGCTTGGCGCAACGGGCTTTTTCTCTGACGGCGGCCTATGACTGCGCGATCAGCTCGACGCTTTCGCGGCTTGACCCCGCCGAACCTGTGGCGGCGCCCAGCGGCCCGCTGCCGGAGATATTGAACATCCAGGTCCCGCGAAAGCAGATCTTGCGCTACGGCGAGAATCCGCACCAGTGGGCGGCTCTCTACGCGGCGGGGGACGCCGGAATCGCGGGCGCCCGGAAGCTGCACGGCAAGGAGCTTTCCTACAACAACCTGGTCGACTTGGACGCCGCCTGGCGACTGATCTTGGAATTCGAGCAACCGGCGGTGGCCATCATCAAACACACCAATCCCTGCGGCTGCGCCGAACAGGACTCACTCGCCGAGGCCTACCGCCGGGCGCTGGCATGCGATCCGGTGTCGGCGTTTGGTTCGGTGATTGCGATGAATCGCGAGCTGGATCTGGAGGCGGCGCAAGAGGCATCGGGACTATTTGTGGAGGCGATCGTCGCACCGGGGTTTTCGGCCGAGGCGCTGGAGGTGTTGACGAAGAAGAAGAATCTGCGATTGCTGGAAGTGGGGGAAACTCCGCCGAGCCTCGTCGTAAAGACGATATCGGGCGGCTATGTAGCACAAACTGAAGATGAACCGACGGGCGCCGCCGGGCGAAGGGTGGTAACCGAGCGCCAGCCGACGGGCGAAGAGACGCGGGCGCTAGAGTTCGCCTGGAAAGTCGTCAAGCACGTCAAGTCGAACGCCATCGTCTATACGAGGGCGGGGCAGAGCGTCGGGGTCGGCGCCGGGCAGATGAGCCGCGTGGACGCGGCGCGTATCGGGGCCCAGAAGGCCCAGCTTCCTCTGGAAGGAACCGTCGCCGCGTCGGACGCGTTCTTCCCCTTCGCCGACGGCTTGGAAGAAGTGGCGCGGCACGGGGTGACGGCGGTGATTCAGCCGGGCGGGTCGAAGCGGGATGACGAAGTCATCGACGCGGCCAACCGTCTGGGCATGGCGATGGTGCTTACCGGCAGGCGCCATTTTCGTCACTAGGCCCGGGACTCGCGAGAGAGCGGGTCCGGGGGCACGGGGGCGGTCAGTTCCTTTTCGCCGAGATGACCGGCGCGGGCGCGGTATGCGGCACGCCCGGCCGGACTTCCGCCACGGACTGCTAACGCTGAAGATCGTTCTCCACTTCGGTGAGATCCTCGGCGAGTTTTTCGGCTTGACGCCGGAGCGCGCGCAGTTTTCCGGCTAGGGCCCTCATGCGCCGTTCGGCGTCGCCGGTCTGGGCGCTCGGCTCATCCGAGGCGGTCTGGGCCCCAGCGGCTTGCGCGGGCTGCGGCGAACGGATGGCGCCCGCTCCGGCGCTGAGTTCCCCGAGCGCCTGTTCTAAGGTGTCCTCGTAGATCAGGCGGTTGCCCATGGCGAGGACCACTTTGCGCAACTGCGGCATGCGGGAGGATTCCGACTGGATGTAGATCGACTCGACATAGAGGAAATTGTCGTCCACCGGCAGGGCGATCATCTCTCCGCGCAACACGCGCGAGCCCTGCTGACCCCAGAGGGTCAGATCCTTGGCGATGTCCTGGTCCTGATCGATGAGGGCTTCGATCTGAGCGGGGCCGTAGACTAGCTGCTGTTTGGAAAGCTGGAAGAAAATCAGCTCCCCGAGTTTGTCGCCGTCGCAACGAGCGGCCATCCAGCCGATCAGGTTGCGCCGGCCGCGCGGCGTGAAGGGCAGCATCAGCAGGAACTCGGGTTCGTCTTCGCCCGGAAGCGTCGCGACGATATAGGTCGGCTGCATGGACGTGAGCGTGCTGGTGTCGCCGGCGAGGCTCTGGGCCACGTCCCAAACGTCTTCCTTGCTGTAGAAAACTTCCGGATCGCTCATGTGAAACGTGCGATAAATCTCCGCCTGCACTGAGAACAGCTGCTCGGGGTAACGCACGTGCCGGCGCAGCGAGGCGGGCATTTCCGCCTGATCTTGAAATAATTGCGGGAACAGGTTCCGGTACACCTGGATGATCGGATCCGAAGCCTCGAACTGATAGATCCGGATCGTGCCATCATACGCGTTGACGGTAGCTTTGACGGCGTTGCGGATGTAGTTGACACGCTCTTGAAAGGCAGAGACGCTCACGCTGGTCGAATAGGGATGGGCGTCCGATGTCGTGTACCCATCGACCATCCAGACCAGCCGGCCGTCGTCGTCGATCACGAGATAGGGGTCGGGGTCCCAATGGATGAAGGGCGCGAGATGATCGAGCCGGTCACGGATATCGCGGCGGATCATCATGCGGCTCGTGCTGGTCATCCGACCCGTAAGCACGATGTTGTACTCGCCGGTTGAGATGGCGGCGGCCAAACGAATCAGCATCGACTGGATCGGGAAACCGCCTTGGCCCGCGTAGTTCGAGTAGACATTGCCTTCGCTGCCTTCACCGCCCGACGGGTAGTCAAACTCTTTTCTGTCGGTGGAAACAAAGACCGGATCATGGGTGAACTCGCCATAGTAGATCTCGGGCCGGGTGAGCGTAATATCAGGTGTCTTGATGTTTGGCGGGGCATCTTGGATCAGCAGAACGGGCAGGCCGTCGTCCTCGGTGCGATTGACCTCCGACATGACGACGCCGTAGCCGTGCGTGTAGATCAAGTTTCGGCTGACCCAGCTATCGCGGGCCGCGGCGGGCAGACGGCCGACATCGATTTCGCGGGGCGAGAGCAAGACTTGCTTGATCTTGCCGTTCATGACGTAGCGGTCGATGTCGACATCGGGGAAATTGTAGTAGGGCCGCAGGGCCTGGATCTGGGTGATCGTGTCGTTGAAAGCTCGCCGGTCCCACAGGCGAATGTTATCGATCAGCGTCCCGTGGGCTGCCACATCGATACGATTCACCGGCGAGGCGCCGAACGGCTGCTCCGTCATGCGGCCGGTCAGACCATAGGCCTGGGTGGTGGTTTTGATGTGCCTCTCGATGAAGGGCTTCTCGAGGACGAGTTCATTTGGGCGGACATAGAGGCGCTGGACAAGCAGCGGCACCCCGGCGTTCGCGGCCAGAGCGCCCGCCAGCACGCCGACGGCCAACTTCAGCCTGGACTGGAGGATTAAGGGAATCGTGATCAGGGCGCCAACGATGACAACCCAGCGCAACGGCAAGGTTACGTTTTCGTCCACGTAGTCCATCCCGGTCATGAAGTCGTGATTGTTCAGCAACAGCGCGTAGCGGCCCAGGTAGAACCAAGCCGCCACGCCGAGCAGTACGACCGATGCGAGAACGCGGGCGAAGTTGGTCTGGGTGGCGCCCTCGAGCAACAGCGGGTTCGGCCCTGGATCAAACTCCTCGACCGAACCGCCGCCGGCACGAAACTGTTTCAACTTTTCAAACAGTTGCCAGCCGCGCCCGGTCGCCCAGAAGGCGACGACGGAGAAGATGGCCACGAAGAAGAGAAACCTCATGAGTTGGAGGTAGAAGGGCAGCTTGAACAGATAGAAGGAGAGGTCCTTGTCAAAGACGGGGTCGGTCCATGAGCCGCCGGCTGGGGACAGGCCCAGCGAACCGGCGTAGGCCATGACCTTTTGGTGGTCCACCGCCGATCCGATAAACATCACGGCGACGACGAGCAGAGCCAGCGCGACGATCCGGGTGTAGAGTTTGGCGTTGGCTTCGGGCACGGCGGCGAACGCCGCGCCGCGCGCATGGGCCCAGAGCAGCACCAGCCAAGCAAGCACCGACGCGATGGCGGTGGGCAGTACCTCATAGAGCAGCATGGTGTACCAGGTGGAGAGCTGCTGCATCTCTTGCCACCACTGGTACTCGATCACTAGATTGGCAATGGTGCGGGACCCGGCGATCAGAATGACCGCGATAGCAACGAGGATGAGATTGCGTATTTGAGAAGGATTCATGTGTGTGCCGATGAGCCTGTGGCAGACCGTCGCTCTAGTTTAGCGCCTTGGGATACAGAAAATATCCTGAAGATGAAGCTGCCCGCACAGCCGATCATCGCGCGTGGTCTCACGCGCCCTCCAGAGTACGCACCTCAGTTTGCCAGACTGTCTTGCCGCCGACGATGGCCGCTACCGGGCCGCCCCGGAAAGCGTGCTTGTGAAAGGGTGAGTTCTTGCTCTTGGAGTGCGTCTCGTTGACGTCGAAGGTCCATTCGCGGTCCAAGTCGAAGATCGTCACATCGCCGGGAGCACCGATGGCCAGGGTTCCGCGGTCGAGTCCGAGAACCCGCGCCGGACCAGTGGTGAAGAGTTCGACCATCCGCGGGAGGGGGATCTTCCCGGTGTGCACCAGTTTTTCCAGCGCCAACCCGACGGCGGTCTCCAGTCCGGTCACGCCAAAGGGACAACGTTCGAACTCCTGCATCTTCATATTGCCGGTGTGCGGTGCGTGATCGGTCGCGATGGCGTCGATGACTCCGCTGACGATGCCTTCGATCGCGGCCTCGGCGTCGTGGTGGCCGCGCAAAGGCGGTTTCATCTTGTAATTACTGTTATAGCCGTCAATATCGGCATCGGTCAGCGCGAAATGATGGGGGGTGACTTCGCAGGTCACGGGGATGCCGAGCCGGCGGGCGTGGCGGACCATCTCGATGGAGCTGCGCGTTGAGATATGAGCGATGTGAGTCCGCGCTCCGGTCGTTTCGGCGAGGATGATGTCGCGGGCGACCATGACATCTTCCGAGCAGCCGGGGATGCCGCGAAGTCCCAGCCGAACCGAGAGAGCGCCTTCGTGGATGTCGCCGCCCATGCTCAAGTCGAGGTCTTCGCAATGGTCGATGACCGTGAGCCCGAACGATGCCGCGTACTCCATGGCGCGCCGCATGACCCGGGAGTTCATCACCGGGCGTCCGTCGTCGGAGATGGCCACGATACCGGCGGACTTCATGGCTCCGATTTCCGCCAGGCGCTCGCCCTTGCTTTCCTGGGTGATCGCGCCGATCGGGAAGACATTGACCGGGGCATAGCGCCGGGCTCGCTCGACAATGAAGCTGGTGACTGTCGGGCTGTCGTTCACCGGGATCGTATTCGGCATACAACAGATGGAGGTGAAACCTCCGGCGGCGGCGGCGCGTGCGCCGGTTTCGATCGTTTCGGCATGCTCGATGCCGGGCTCGCGCAGATGCACGTGAATGTCGAGGAATCCGGGCGACACCACGCAACCGGTGGCATCGAAGACCTCGGCGGCGTCGAAGACCTCGGCGGTGGCCTCGATTTCTGGTTCCACCGCGGCGATGCGGCCGTCTTCGATCAGCACATCCCGCGGGCCGTCGAGGCCCGAGGCCGGATCGACGACTCGTCCATTCTTGATCAATAGCCGGCTCATATTCTTATGCTGATTGGCGGGCGGTTCATGAAGATTTCCCGCACACTCTCTCCAGCACCGCCATGCGAGCAGCCACGCCGTTTTCGACCTGGTTCAGAATCACCGAGCGCGGAAAATCGGCAACTTCCGAAGAGATTTCGCGCCCGCGATTGATCGGGCCTGGATGCATCACGATGGCGTCGGACTGGGCCAGACGCAGGTGTTCGAGCCTAAGTCCGTAGAACTGAAAATACTCGTTCTTCGGGAAGTTCAGGACGTCCTGGCGTTCCAGTTGCACGCGCAGCATCATGATGACATCGGCGCCGGTAACGGCCTCTTCAATGCTGTGAGTCAGGGAAATACGCGGCGCGAGCCCGGCCAGCGGGCGCGGCAACATCGTGGCGGGTCCGCAGAGAACCAACTCGGCCCCGAACTTGGCCAGCAGATGGATATTGGAGCGGGCCACGCGGCTGTGGCCGATGTCGCCGATGATCGCGGCGCGAAGACCTTCGAGGGAGGAACGATGTTCGAGGATCGTCATTGCGTCGAGCAGTGCCTGGGTGGGATGTTCGTGCTGTCCGTCACCGGCGTTGATGATCGGCGTCGACAAAAAGCGCGACAGGAACTGTGGAGCGCCCGAGGCCGAATGCCGCATGACGATGACGTCGGGGCGCATGGCCGACAGCGTGTTGAGGGTGTCGACGAGCGACTCGCCCTTCGACAGACTCGAACCTTCGCCGGAGATGGAAATCGTGTCGGCGCCGAGTCTCTTGGCGGCGATCTCGAAACTAGCGCGTGTTCTGGTCGAGGGTTCGAAAAACAGATTGACGATCGTCTTGCCGCGCAAGGTGTCGAGTTTCTGAATGGACTGCTCTTGCCGGCTCTTGTGGTGGAGGCCGCGATCGAGCAGCCATTGGATTTCGTCCCGGCTCAAGCCCTCGATCCCCAGCAAGCCGCTCCCGGCCAGGTTAGGGGAGACGGCTTCGGCGGCATGCCCGGCGGCGCTTCGCGGCGCGGCCTGTTCTTCGCCCGGGGATAGGGTCATGACGCGGGCCCTTTTTCCGCCAGCGGGAAGGAGGCGCTAGCGCCCCGGCGGTGCATGCCGACCATCACGAGTTCACTGGTCCGTTGTGTATTTTCAACAAGTTCAACACGTTTGTCCGTCCACC
The DNA here is from genome assembly GCA_965238045.1 of Bryobacterales bacterium. GTDB lineage: Bacteria > Acidobacteriota > Terriglobia > Bryobacterales > UBA6623 > CBDEGU01. The sequence continues at coordinate 2,426,366 of CBDEGU010000012.1, forward strand.
GAACGAGTGTACGAGCAAACTCCAAGCCGCTCATAAGGCGGGATTTGGTGTGAGTGGCAATCATAGGGAGAGCGAAAAGAACCTTACGATAACATACTCGGCTGGGGTGAAAATCGCGGCCGAAAACAGGCCGAGGCACCCCCGCGGGGGCTGGGGACATCGGGTTCATGATAAGGTGCGTTTGAATATCTAACGGGAGCGGAACGAATGAGACTCAAGGGACGTGTAGCCGTGGTGACCGGCGCCGGTACGGGAATGGGCAGAGCGATTGCGGAATGCTTCGCGGCGGAAGGGGCGAAGGTGGTCGTAAACTATCGCGCCTCGCGCGACGAAGCCGAGGAAGTGGCCGCCGGGATCGGACGCAATGGCGGCGAGGCCGTCGCGCATCAGGCCGATGTTTCGATCGACGCCGAGGCGCAAGCGATGATGGCGGCCGCGGCGGGCCGCTGGGGCCGGCTCGATATTCTCGTAAACAACGCCGGCTGGAGCAAGGTCACGCCCCATGCCCAGCTCGATCAGCTCACGGATGAAATCTGGGACCGCACGCTGAACGCCAATCTTCGCGGGGCGTTCTACGCGACACGGGCGGCCGTGCCTTATCTGAAGAAGCAACCCGGTGCTTCGGTGATCAACAATACGTCCTCGTCGGCCTGGCATGCCGCGGGCAGTTCCATCGTCTACTCGGCGTCGAAAGCCGCCCTGGTCAACATGACCAAGTCGCTGGCGAGAGCGCTGGCCCCGGAAATCCGGGTCAACGCGATCGCGCCCGGCCTTGTGCATACGCGTTTCGCGGGCTGGCCCGAAGCGACGTTTGCCGAGGGGAAGAAATCGACTCCACTCGGACGCATCGCGACGGTGGAAGAGATCGCCCTGGTCTGCTTGTTTCTCGCCGCCGACGCCACCGCCATCACGGCCGAGACGATTGTCATCGACGGGGGGCGGACGCGGCTGGGCGCACGATAGAGGGCAAGTCGAACAGTCCGGCCTCTGCCACGGGCTGCTAAGCCCTGTGGATCTGGAAGGAACCGTGTTTCCGCCGGTTGCGCATGCGCCGCGACAGCCTATGTGCGCTCCCCGCGGCCAGAGCCACGGTCGAGCGACAGAAGACCGCCGGGGCCGCCGCCACGGGAATGGGGACGGTTTGAAAGACGGGTCGAGCGGGCGCCATCACCGTTGCGCGCCACGCGAACCTCATGCCGGCGCCGCCGGCGAGCGGAGACCGGCGCCAGCTCATCGGGCGCTGAAATCGTGTAAACTAAGCGCATTGAGGAACGGCCTCGCGGACTCCGGCCCGCGAAGCTCCCGGCCCACCTCCGATTCAGGCGGCGTCAAGTCGCGCCGCTGTGGTCATCGTGTTACGAGACGGCCCTGAAAGGCGCTTTCTTCACGTTCTTTTTGGGTGAACGCTCCGCCTCGTAGTTCACCCTGGATCCACTCTAAATTCGACAACAGGAGTACGCTGTAGTGCGAAATACCCCAAACATCGCACCCGCCGAGGGCAAACTCGGTGTCTTGACTCCCGGCATGGGAGCCGTCACTACGACTTTCATCGGGGGCGTCGAGGCCATCAAGAAAGAACTGGCCCTGCCAATCGGATCGCTGACTCAGATGGGTCACGTCCGTCTCGGCAAGCGAACCGACGGACGAAATCCGTTTGTGAAGGATTTCGTCCCTCTGGCGTCGATTCATGACCTCGTCTTTGGCGGCTGGGATATTTACGACGTCAATTGCTACGACTCGGCCGTGAACGCCGGGGTTCTCAACCGCGAGCAACTCGACCAGGTGAAAGACGAGATGTCGGCCATCAAGCCGATGTCGGCCGTGTTCGAGCACGAGTATGTAACCCGCATCGACGGTCCCAACATCAAGAAGGGCGAAAACAAACGCGAGCTGGCCGATCAGCTGATCGATGATATTCGGCGCTTCAAGGAAGACAACGCTCTGTCACGGGCAGTGATGATTTGGTGCGGCTCGACTGAAATTTTCAAGAAGCAGGCCGCGGTGCATCAGAGTGTCGAGGCCTTCGAGGCGGGTTTGGAAAAGAGCGATCCGGAGATCGCGCCGAGCCAGATCTATGCCTATGCCGCCCTTAAATCCGGCGTCCCGTTCGCCAACGGCGCGCCGAATCTGACGGCCGACATTCCGGCCATGCTGGAGCTGGCGAAACTGCACCAGGCGCCGCTTTCGGGCAAGGACTACAAGACAGGCCAGACGTTCTTGAAAACGCTCGTCGCGCCCGGGCTCAAAGCCCGCCTGCTGGGCCTCGACGGCTGGTTTTCGACCAACATTCTCGGCAATCGCGACGGCGAAGTGCTCGACGATCCCGATGCGTTCAAGACCAAGGAAGAGAGCAAGCTCTCGGCGCTGGAGATGATCCTGCAGCCGGATCAGTACCCGGACCTCTATAAGGACTTCGACCACAAGGTGCGGATCAACTACTATAAGCCGCGCGGCGACAACAAGGAAGGCTGGGATAACATCGACATCTTCGGGTGGCTCGGCTACAAGATGCAGATCAAGATCAACTTCCTGTGCCGCGATTCGATTCTCGCCGCGCCGCTGGTGCTCGATCTGGCGCTATTCATGGACTTGGCGCAGAGGGCCGGCATGTCGGGCATTCAGGAGTGGCTCTCGTTCTACTTCAAGTCGCCGGTGACCGCGCCCGGGCTGTATCCCGAGCACGATATCTTCATTCAGTTGATGAAATTGAAGAATACCTTGCGCTGGATGAACGGCGAGGAGTTGATCACGCATCTGGGGCTGGAATACTACGATTAGGGGCGTTCCGGCGGCGGCTGGGGCGCATCCGCCGCCGGGGCCCGCGTGAAGCGCAGGCGGCCGATCGTCCACAGGATTTTGCATCCTGCCTTCAGGCTTCCGCTGATGCTCCCGGACACCTTGCTGCTACCGTAACGGCGGCGGCGGCAGGAAACCGGTGTTTCCACCACCCGCAGGCCATGCCGAAGGGCTTTGATCTGCATCTCGACCGTCCAGCCGTAGGTGGGATCTCCCATCTCCAGCACGGTGAGGCTCTCGGCCCGGATCGCCCGGAACGGACCGAGGTCGGTATAGCGGTACCCGAACAGCAGATGGATCAGCGCCGTCGCCAGCCAGTTGCCGAAACGCTGGTGCGGACTGAGCGCGCCGGGCTCGCGCCGGCCGAGTTCCCGTGAACCGACGACGAAATCCGCTTCGCCACGCTCGATCGGCTCGATCAGTCGCCGCGCCTCGCCGGGCAGGTCGCCGCCGTCTCCGTCCATGAACAACACGATCTCGGTCCCGGCCGGCAGTTCCTTCATTGCCCGCAAACAGGCGTTGCCGTATCCTCGCCGGGGTTCGGCGAGAACCGAGGCGCCATGCGACGCGGCGATTTCCGCCGTACGGTCGCTTGAGCCGTTATCGACAACCAGAATCACCGAACACAGCCCGGCCGGGACTTCATCGAGAACCCGGCCGATCGATTGTTCTTCGTTCAGCGCCGGGATAATCAGGACGGTAGGCATTTTCTTCCCCTCAGTGAGGAGCGGCCTTGAATCTTTGCACGCCCGTCTCCGCGGGTTCTCGAAGGCCGGCAAGACTGGCAATTACTCCAACAGACGCCGAAACCTTGCCTGAGGAGCTGCGTTCATAATAAAATACATAAGGATCCGCCGCCGCGGGCCGTTCCTTGTTTTTCTCTAGAATGGAATCTGACAACAGCAGAGATCCGGGCGTTGATGAAGACGCTGGCCCTGCCGGGGCCGGACGTGTGTCGCGCAAAGCCGGAGGCGACGAGGGATCGTTTTGGTTTGATGTCAGGGTCTGGATTCGCGACATCGTGATCTCGGTCGCCATCGCGGCCATCGTCATCGTTTTTCTGTATCAGCCAGTCAAAGTGGAAGGAACAAGCATGATGCCCTGGTTGCGGGACCAGGAACGGATCTTTGTGAACAAGTTCGTCTACCGGTTCGAGGACATTCGACGCGGCGATGTTGTTGTGTTCCGCTTTCCACTGGACCCGTCGAAGTCCTACATCAAGCGGGTCGCGGGACTGCCCGGCGACGACGTCGAAATCATTCGCGGCGAGCTGCACGTCAATGGCGAGCAAGTCGATGAACCTTACCTCCGAGAAGAGTATCAGGACGCCTCGACCTATTCGCGGACCAAGGTTCCCGGCGGCCATTACTACGTGCTCGGCGATCATCGAAATACTTCCAACGACAGCCGCACTTGGGGTACGGTACCCCGGGACTATATCGTCGGCAAGGCGGTTTTCGCCTATTGGCCGCTGGAGCAGTTTGGAGTTCTGCGGTGAGACCAGACCAAGCGATCTTGGCGCTCGAGGACGGGCGCTACTTTTCTGGAGTTTGCGCCGGCGCCAGGGCCGAATGCTACGGTGAGGTCGTTTTCAATACGGGCATCACCGGCTATCAAGAGATTTTCACCGATCCCTCGTATAGCGGCCAAATCGTGGTGCTCACCAACCCACAGATCGGCAACTACGGGACGAATCCGGCCGACGATGAGTCGGCGCGCCCCTATATCGAGGGGCTGGTGACGCGTGAGTTCTCAAGCATCGCCAGCAACTGGAGATCGACCGAACACGCGGCCGACTTTCTGACGAAGCAGAAAATTCCGATTATTTCTGAAATCGACACGCGCGCGCTGGTACGGCATCTGCGCCAGAGAGGTTCGATGCGGGGCGTGATCTCGTCGCTGGAGACCGACCCGGAAAGGCTGGCCGAGAAAGCCCGCTCGATTCCGAAGATGGAAGGACTCGACTTGGCGAGTACCGTTTCCACCAAACAGCGCTACGAGTGGACCCGAGGGATCGAAGCCTGTTCGCCGACCGATCTTGTCGGGGCGGCGGCGGAAACTTCCCTGCATGTGGTTGCCCTTGATTTCGGCATCAAGCACAACATCCTGCGCTGTCTTGTGCAGAGGGGCTGCCGTGTGACGGTCGTGCCGTCAATGACCTCCGCCGACGATGTGCTGGCGCTGAAGCCCGACGGGGTCTTCCTCTCAAACGGTCCCGGCGACCCCGACCCGCTTCGCGAGCCGATTGCGACAGTGCGAAAGCTCGTCGGCAAGGTGCCGATTTTCGGGATTTGCCTGGGTCACCAGGTGCTGGGACTGGCCGTTGGAGCAAAGACATTCAAGCTGAAGTTCGGCCATCACGGAGTCAATCATCCGGTTCGCAACGAACGCACCAAGAAAGTAGAGATCACATCGCAGAACCATGGTTTCGCTGTCGATCCGGACTCTCTGAAGGCCAGCGAGATCGAACTGACGCACATTAACTTAAACGATCAGACGCTGGAAGGATTTCGCTCGACCAAGGATCCGCTGTTCTGTGTTCAGTACCACCCCGAGGCAGCGCCCGGCCCGCATGACTCTCGTTATCTGTTCGATGAGTTCGTAGATTGGATGCGGGTGGCTTAGACGAAGACAGACAGAACGCGAGGGGACCAGGAAACGGGGACCGGGAAACGCTGTCTCTGGCGGAAGAATGCCGAAACGAACCGACATTAAGAAGATTCTGATCATCGGCTCCGGGCCGATCGTCATCGGCCAGGCCTGTGAGTTCGATTACTCGGGTACACAGGCCTGCAAGGCTCTGCGGGACGAGGGCTATCAAGTCGTACTGGTCAACTCGAATCCGGCCACAATCATGACCGATCCCGAGTTGGCCGAGCAGACCTATATCGAGCCTCTCACGGTCGAGTATTTGCGCGAGATCATCAAGCACGAACGGCCCGACGCGCTTCTCTCGACCGTCGGCGGACAGACCGGTCTGAACCTTTCGGTCGAGCTGGCCGACACGGGCGTGCTTGACGAGTTCGGCGTGGAGCTGATCGGCGCCAAGGTCGAGGCGATCAAGAAGGCCGAGGACCGGCAGTTGTTCAAGGACGCCATGCGCGGGATCGGCCTTGATGTTCCGCTCTCCAAGCTGGCGAACGATCTTGCGGGCGGCCTGGAGTTTAGCGCCGAGGTCGGCTACCCGGTCGTTTTGCGGCCCAGCTTTACACTGGGCGGAACCGGCGGCGGCCTGGCCTACAACAGTGAGGAGCTGGCCGAATTGCTCCAGCGGGGACTCGATCTCTCGCCGGTGCATGAGGTGCTGGTCGAGGAAAGCGTCCTCGGCTGGAAGGAGTTCGAGCTGGAGGTGATGCGCGACCTCAGCGACAACTGCATCGTCATTTGTTCCATTGAGAATTTCGATCCGATGGGAGTGCACACGGGCGATTCGCTCACCGTGGCGCCGGCACAGACCCTTACCGATCGCGAATATCAGATGATGCGCGACGCGGCGCTTGCCTGTTTGCGTGAGATTGGCGTGGACACCGGCGGATCGAACGTTCAGTTCGCGGTCGAGCCCGGGACCGGCCGCATGGTTGTCATCGAGATGAACCCGCGTGTTTCACGCAGTTCCGCGCTGGCGTCGAAAGCCACCGGTTTCCCGATCGCGAAGATCGCCGCTAAGCTCGCCGTCGGTATGCGGCTGGATGAGATTCCCAACGACATTACCCGCAAGACGCCAGCCAGCTTTGAACCCACGATCGACTACGTGGTGGTAAAGCTTCCCAAATGGCAGTTTGAAAAATTCCCCGGTTCCGAGCCTCTGCTGGGCGTGCAGATGAAGAGCATTGGCGAAGTGATGGCGATCGGGCGGACGTTCAAGCATGCCTTCTCGAAAGCCATTCGCAGTCTGGAAACCGGTAAGAGCTATGAGGCGGAGAAGTTCGACCCGGAGTTGATCCAGCGGAAACTCATTACGGCCACGCCGGAGCGGCTCAACTACATTCGCTTCGCGTTTTCCGAAGGCTATACCGTCAAGCAGGTCGCTGAGCTGACACATATCGACCCCTGGTTTCTCGACCAGGTCAAACAGCTCATCGACTTCCAAAAGAAACTCGAGCAGGAGTCGATCGAGACCATCTCGACCAGGCAACTCGAAGAGGCCAAGCTCAACGGGCTCTCCGACAAACGCATCGCGCGCGCGCTCGGCGCCGATGAGGAGAGCCTTCGAAAGAAGAGAAAAAAACTTGACATTCGCGCGGTGTTCAAACGCGTGGATACTTGCGCCGCCGAGTTTGAGAGCTTTACGCCCTACCTTTACTCGACGTATGACCGAGAGTGTGAAGCCGAACCCACCGGGCAGCGGAAGATTATGATTCTAGGCAGCGGGCCCAACCGTATTGGCCAAGGGATCGAGTTCGACTATTGCTGCTGTCACGCCTCGTTCGCCCTGCGGGAACTCGGCGCCGAGTCGATCATGGTCAACTGCAATCCGGAGACGGTCTCGACCGATTACGACACCAGCGACCGGCTCTATTTTGAGCCGGTCACGCTTGAGAACGTGCTCAATATCCACGACACCGAGCAGGTGGATGGAGTGATCGTGCAGTTCGGCGGACAGACGCCGCTCACGCTCGCTCTGCCGCTCAAAGCCGCCGGCGTTCCGATGATTGGTACCGACCCGGAATCGATCGACTTGGCCGAGGACCGCGACCGCTTTGGGAAACTGCTCGCCGGGATGGGAATTCCGCAGCCGGAAAACGGTACGGCCACGAGTCCAGAAGAGGCCTGCGAAGTGGCGCGCTGGCTGGGCTATCCGGTGCTGGTGCGGCCCAGCTACGTGCTCGGCGGTCGCGCCATGGTGATCGCTTATGACGAAGCCACCTTGCACAATTATATGCATGAGGCCGTCGTCTACTCCCAAGCTCGTCCGGTGCTGATCGACCGCTTCCTGGAGAACGCCACCGAAGTCGATGTGGATGCTCTTCGCGATGGCGAGGAAGTGCTGATCGGCGGCATCATGGAGCACATCGAAGAGGCTGGCGTGCATTCGGGCGACAGCTCCTGCGTGCTGCCGTCGGCATCCATTCCCGAGGACGCGCTGGCCACGATTCGCGACTACACCGTCCGCATGGCCGAGGCGCTGAACGTGATCGGCTTGATGAACGTGCAGTATGCGATCCACAACGGCAAGGTCTATGTGATCGAAGTGAACCCTCGGGCTTCACGGACCGTTCCCTACGTAAGCAAAGCAACCGGCGTGCCGCTGGCGAAGATCGCCGTCGGACTCATGCTCGGAAAGAAGCTCGGCGACTACGACTTGCCGAAGGGCGTCTTGCCGGTCTACAAGAACTGCGTGAAATCACCAGTATTTCCGTTCGCGAAGTTTCCCGGAGTTGACCCGATTCTTGGTCCCGAGATGCGCTCGACCGGCGAGGTGATGGGCATCGGCGAGACCTTTGGCGAGGCCTTCGCCAAGGCACAGCTCAGCGCCGGGCAAGCTCTGCCGGATCAGGGCTCGATCTTTGTGAGCGTAAACGACCGCCAGCGGCCGGCCGGCGTCGAAGTCGCCAAGGCCTTCGCCTCGCTCGGCTTTGCCATCTTCGCTACCCGGGGGACGGCCCAGGCCCTGCGGGCCTCTGGACTGGAATGCAGCGTCGTCTTCAAAGTCAACGAGGGCCGGCCGAACCTGGTCGATCTCATCAAGGACCATAAGGTCGATCTGATTATCAACACACCGGCCGGAGCCCATGCGTTCCGTGACGAGAAGGCGATCCGGCGCGCGGCCATGCAGCACCAGATCTCCTGCATCACAACTCTCAGCGCCGGACGCGCAGCCGCCGAAGGCATTGCCGCCCGCCGGAACCAGGCCGTGCGTGTCGAGTCGCTACAGCACTTGCACGGCCGGGAAAGCGTCGTCTAGCTGCGCCGCCCGTACTAGCCGGTGAATCGCCGCAACGAAGGGGGCCTTTCCGTTGTTTCCGCTAATCTAGGAATTTGAAGGCGAGGAATTCGATGACGTCATCCGTTCATGCCGCGCGAACCGGTCGTGTCAGTCTCATCGGCGCCGGGCCGGGTGATCCAGACTTGATCACGGTCCGCGGACGGCGGCTCCTTGAGACGGCCGACGCCATCTACTACGACCACCTTGCACCGGTCAGCTTGCTGGACCTCGCCAAGCGCGGCGCGAAGACGGTGTACGTCGGCAAGAAGCGCAGCGAGCGCGTTTACTCGCAAGACGAGATCAGTTCCATGCTGATCGCCGAGGCGCGCTCCGGCAGCGAAGTCGTTCGCCTCAAAGGCGGCGACGCCTATATCTTCGGACGAGGCGGCGAGGAGGCCGAGGCGCTCTTTGAGGCCGATGTGCCCTTCATCGTGGTGCCGGGCGTGACCTCGGCAGTCGGCGTGGCCGCCTATGCCGGCATCCCGCTCACACACCGGCGGGAAACTTCGACGCTCCATTTCGTTACCGGCCACGACCCGGATCAGATCGATTGGCCGGCTTTTGCCAGTTCCGGAACACTCGTCATTTTCATGGGGCTGACGACGTTTTCCGCCATCGCCGAGCGGCTCGTCCAAGCCGGCCGCTCACCCGATACTCCGGCGGCGGCGGTTCGCTGGGGAACTCGCGGCGACCAGCGGACCGTCGAAGGAACGATCGAAAACTTGGCGGCGAAGATTCGGCGGGCACGCCTGAAGCCGCCGGCGCTGGTCGTCGTCGGCGGGGTCGTCTCACTTCGCGGGCGGCTAAACTGGTTCGAGAGATTGCCCCTGTTCAACCGGCGCGTCGTGGTGACGCGTGCCCGCGACCAGGCCGCCTCTCTCGCTGGGCGCTTGCGCGAACTTGGGGCCGAAGTCGTCTCTCTTCCCGCCATCGAACTCCAGCCCCCCGAAACTTGGGAGCCGCTGGATAGGGCGATCGGCGAATTGGAGCGATACGACTGGCTGATTTTCACCTCGGCCAACGGCGTGCGGTTTTTCATCGAGCGCCTCGATCGCGGCACGCGGGACTTGCGCAATCTTAGGGCGAAGATCTGCGCCATCGGGCCGGCGACAGCCCAGGCCCTGGGAGCGCTTCATCTTAAAGTCGATCGCCTGCCGCGGGAGTATGTCGCCGAAAGTCTGCTGGAGGCTTTTGGCGACGACGAAATCGAGGGGCAACGGATACTGATCCCGCGCGCCAAGGCGGCGCGAGATCTGATCCCGGCGGAGCTCGAAAAACGCGGTGCGAAGGTTGATGTCGTCGCTGCCTATCAGACCGTGATCCCGGCGGATTCCGCGTCGCGGGCCTCGGAAGTGTTCGAGGCCGGCCGAAAACCCGACTGGATCACCTTCACCAGTTCCTCGACGGTGAAACATTTTCTTGAATTTCTCCCGAACAAGTTGCCGCGGGGCGTCCGCGTAGCCTCGATCGGTCCGATCACGTCGGCGACGGCGAAACAGCTAGGTCTGAACGTCGATGTCGAAGCGGCCGAGTACACTACCGCCGGGCTGGTCCGCGCAATCGTGGAAGCCGAAGTGCGACAGAAAGGGACGAGCGAAGCCGATTAGTGAAGACCGGAGCAAGACTTATGTCAGAGCAGCAGTATAGAATCGAAAAAGACAGCATGGGCGAGGTGCGAGTACCCGCCGAGGCACTCTACGCGGCGCAAACACAGCGCGCCGTCGACAACTTTCCCATCAGCGGCCAGCGCTTCCCGCGAACGTTTCTTCGCGCCCTAGGCATGGTCAAAGCCGCCGCGGCGCACGTGAACCAGGAACTGGGTCTGATGGAAGCCGCCATGTCGGACGTGATCCAGGAAGCGGCCGCCGAAGTCGCCGACGGGCGCCACGACGGGCAGTTTCCGCTCGATATCTTCCAGACCGGTTCAGGTACCAGCACGAACATGAACGCGAACGAGGTGATCGCGACCTTGGCGACGCGGAAACTCGGCTCCAATGTGCATCCGAACGATCACGTCAACATGGGGCAAAGCAGCAACGACGTGATCCCGACCGCGATCCATGTGAGCGCGTATCTCGAAACGGCCGAGACACTGCTGCCAGGTCTGGAGCACCTGCGCGACACCCTTGACCGGAAGGCCGAAACGCTGGATGAAATCGTCAAGACCGGACGGACGCACCTGATGGACGCCCTGCCGATCCGCTTCAGCCAGGAAATCAGCGGCTGGAGCGCCCAGCTCGACCAGAGCGCGCAGCGCCTGCGATCGTCGTTGCCGCGCATTTCGGCGCTCGCCCTTGGCGGCACCGCCATCGGTACGGGCGTCAACGCGCACCCCGAGTTCGGCCCCCGCGTCGCCAAGAGACTGGCGCGGCAGACGGGTCTGCCTTTCTTGAGCAGCCGCAACTACTTCATGAGTCTGGCGAGCCAGGACGCCATCGTCGAACTCAGCGGACAGATCAAGGCCGCCGCGGTCGCCGTCATGAAAATCTCGAACGACCTGCGCTGGATGAATAGCGGCCCGCGGGCAGGCATCGGCGACATCGCTCTGCCTTCGCTGCAGCCCGGCAGCAGTATCATGCCCGGCAAAGTGAACCCGGTGATTCCCGAGGCGGCGGCGATGGTCTGCGCGCAGGTGATCGGCAATGACCTGACGGTAACGATCGGAGGACAGTCGGGCAGTTTCCAGCTCAACGTCATGCTCCCGGTCATCGCCTGTAACGTGCTGGAGAGCGCCAGACTGTTGGGCAACGTGTGCCGCGTGCTGGCCGACAAGGCAGTCGCCGGCTTCAAGGTCAACGAAGCACACGTCGCCGATTTGGTCGAAAAGAACCTGATTCTCGTCACCGCGCTCAACCCGGTCATCGGCTATGAAACTGGCGCCGCCGTCGCCAAGAAAGCCTATGCCGAGGGGCGCAAGCTGAAAGACGTTGCTTCGGAGATGACCGACCTAAGCGGAGAAGACCTCGACCGCCTGCTCGACCCGAAGAAAATGACCGAGGGCGGCATCGCCGAGTAGGATGTTTCGAGAACGGTTGTCAGGTCAAGTCGATGTTCTTGACCCGGACGTCCTCGTCGTCGAACAGCCCGAGGCCGAAGTTGCCGGCGATTTCAATGTGTTCGACTTGGGCGTTGAGGTAGTGGCTATGGTCGTCGGGTTTCGATAGCGCGATCGAGGGCATGCCGGCGATTACGCGCTGGGCGTCGAGCACGGCAAGGCAGGTCTTGTCCATCGCCACCGGGTCGGTGCCAAAGTACATCGTTTTGTGATCCCACACATATTGGGGGCGCGCGCCCGGTCCACCGTGGTAGAGCGCCCGCATGCCGTCCATGATGTGCAGCACGACCTTTTCGCGAAGGATCGGCGCGCTGACAACCGCCGGAATGAATGTCCCGCAAGTATTGGCCGTCGTTGTCACATGACTGCGGTTGACGTTGTTGACGAAACCGTGGGACATGTTCTTGAGCGCCAGGGTCACTCCCGCCGACTGATGGTGCTTGAGCAGCGGAACGTTGATGATCTTGTTCACATCGCGGGTGACGAATTTTGCGACGTAGGACCGGCGGATATGCGGATCGTCGAGACGATGTGCCTCTAATGCATTGGTGTGAATCGCCGGGAATTGCACGAAGACATCCGGGTCGTAGCCCTCCATGTCGAGCTGGACGTCGAGATACTTCCGTGACGCGGCGACCCAGCGAAGGCCCTCGGGCAGCCAGTCGTCGATGCCGGTGCTTTGGAGCTGATCGTGGTAGCGGTCATAGGCGATGATGTCGCTCCGCTTCACTCCGGCCGATTCGAGCCCCTCGACGATCGAGTGCAACACCTCGGGCAGACCACCGACCTTGGGATAGCCCACCGGGTTGAGCTTGACGCCGACGACATCGCCCGGCTCGAAGAAGCTTTTCCAGGCTTCGGCGGGGCTTTCGGCGTGGGTAAGCTCCATCATGCCGCGCGCGATCATCTGCTTGACGGGCTCGGCCTGGCAGGAGCCACCGGCCACGCTGCCTTCGTGGCGCGTGGCAACCACCCGGCCGGGATAGGGTCCGGGCATGGCGCTTTCTCGTCCGCCCTGGGCCCGGGCGCCTTTCTGAGTGGAAGCTGTTTTTCCGCAAGCTAGGAGTCCGTCCGAGTATCAGCTTGGCACGGTTTTGGTGCTGGGTTGAATTTCCGGCGGGAGATTTACTCGTTCGGCAAAGGCAGGGCTCGGGCGGTCGAAGTCGGGCGGGATGGACAAACACCGCCTGGCAGCAGTTTCTCGCGCCCCGCAGAAGCCTCCGCGAACTCTTCGAACCGCATTTCCTTCTTGCTATCCATGGCAGAGGGTGTGCATCTTCAATATGTTGTGCGTCAGGCAAATCAACGCCCATTCGCCGCGCACCTTCTCCAACCCGCGCAAGAGAAACCCTCGCATCCCGCGCCCCTGTTTGATCTGACCAAACACCGGCTCGACGATCCCCTTGCGTTGGGCGTAAACCTTCGCTCCAGCCCGCGTCTGCAATTTGCGTTTCATCCGCTCCAGCCGCGTTGCTCCCCGCCGCAAGGGTCCGCGCTTCGCTGGCGGTGGCCGCTCCCCGTGCTTGTCTTTCTTCGTGGCGATGTAAGCCTCAATCTTGTTCTCCGGCGCGGCGGCCGATTCCAAAGATTGCAGATTCTGCTCCGAACAATAGCCGCTGTCGGCCAACACTTGTTGTGGCCGCTGCCCCGCCTGCTGCTCGACCGCTTCGAGCAGCGGCTGCAGTTGTTGTTTGTCGTTCGCCGCCTGCGTCACCGTCTGCCCCACGATCAACTGACAGACCCCCTCCACCGCCGCCTGCGCGTTGTAGGCCTGCAAGAACCCGTCGCCGCCTTTCATGATGCGCGATTCCGGATCGCTGAAGTTGTACTGATCCTTGTCGCGCGGCTTCGCTTTGCGGACGTCGTCGGCTGAGTGGTCTTGGGCGGCCGCTTTGTCGCGCGCCCTTTGTTTTAGGGCTCTCTGGGCTTGCCGAATCTTTTCCAGCCGCGTCTGGCGGCGCTGCAACTCCTCGGGCAGCTCCTGGCCCGTCTGCTCAGGCCCGTAGCGGGCGTCCTCGGCGGCATCGGCCCTCTCCGCTTCGGTCAGCATCTGTTGGACCTCGGCGGCAATCTGCTGCTCGGTTTGCTTCATCCGCCCCCAACTCATGGCCTTGTGCTTGGAGGCGTTGGCTTTCATCTTCGTGCCGTCCAGCGCCACCCGACCCAGCTTCATCGCCCCGGCTTCCAGCGCCAGCCGCAACACCTGCTCGAACAGCTGGTGCAGCGCTTCCAGGTGGATCTTGCGAAAGTCGGAAATCGTGCGGAAGTCGGGCTGATTGCCGGCCGCCAACACCCGAAAAGGCACGTCCTCGACCAGACGCTCGGCGATCTTGCGCGAGGAACGCACCCCCAGGCAGTAGCCGTAGAGCAGCAGCTTCACCATCAGCCGCGGATGGTAAGGCGGCTGGCCGCGCCACTCCTTTTCATAGACCTTCTCGATCGCCGACAAATCCAGTTGATCGACCACGTCGCTGACGAAGTAGACGAGGTGGCTTTCCGGCAGCCAATCGCGCAAACTAGGAGGCAGCAGCAGTTCTTGCTCGGGAAGGTAGGGGCGGTAAGTTTTTCCCATAAACCATTATCGCCCACTTGTGTTTTTTCTCAAAGAAAAAAATGACCAATACTCGGACAGGCTCCTAGTCCGATCATGACGGCCATCACCAGCCAGTCGCTCCCCCGCGCCTCGCCCAAGCTAATCTCCGCGGCGGCCGAAGAAGGCAGCAGCCAAGCCGGAAAATCCGCCAGACCGAAAAGCGCCTGCTTGAGGAACTGCCGTAGCTCGGGACTCCAAAGCAGCATCTGCGGCAAAACCAGCACGGAGATGAAAATAACGATGGAAATCTCCCGCAGCCGCCGGTGCCGGAAGGCTCTCTCGATGAAATTGCGTATGCCGGCCGAGAGGAAAACATTACACAGAATGAAGAGCCCAAATCCCAGAGTCAGATCCAACGGCGAAAGCGGGCTAGCCGTCACCAGACCGAGCCACAACCCCGCGAGGATCGTGAGTACTTCCGAGCCCGTGCCCAGCCGAAGCACGCATTCCACCAAGAACAACGTTGGCACCGAGATCGGATAGACGCGGACCTTGCGGTACTCCAGTGACACACCGAGCGACATCGTCAGCACCGGGCTGATCTGCCAGTAGCCCATCATAAAGAGAAGGAACCCCGGCAGAAGGGTGATGAAGTCCTCGCTGCCGATGAAGTGAGGAAGAATCGCCAGCCCGGCGGCGGCGACAAGCCAGAATCCGTACCAGAGCAGCGCCAGCGCCAGGGAGACAAATGTGCCTCCGCGCCCCTCGCTCACCCGCAAGGAGTGCCAGAGCGTTCGCAATTGAACGTCGGCGAGCGCGCTCATCTGTTGGGCGAATCGCATGCTCCTCCTCTTCTCGCCGGGCCCGCGTGGTGAGAAAAGCGGGCTGGCCCTCGGCCGCAAATCGGCGCCGCGCGCCGGGCCGGACTCCCGCCATGGGCTAGCAGCCACCACCTGCTAGAGCCAGTCGAGTTGCTGAACCGGCTTCTCTCCGCCGGTGGCGCGAACGAAAATGTCTTCCAAGCTCTCTTCCCCCGCGCGGAGTTCGCCGATCGAGCCTTCGGCGACAATCCGGCCGTGGTCGATGATGGCAATGCGGTCGCAGAGCCGCTCGACAACCTCAAGCACGTGAGAAGTCAGGAACACCGTGGCGCCTTGCTCAATCTGCTGCACGAGGATCTCTTTCATCAGGCGAGCGCCGAGGGGATCCACGCCCTCGAAAGGTTCGTCGAGCAAGAAGAGCTGGGGGCGGTGAATCAGCGCGGCGGCCAGAGCGAGCCGTTTGCGCATGCCCTTGGAATAAGCAGCGATCAGCGATGAGACTTTGGAATCGAGTTCGAACAGCCCCATCAACTCGACCGCGCGCCGGCGCGCCACGGCGCGGTCGAGACCATAGACCCGCCCGACGAATTCCAGGAATTCAGGGCCGCGCAGACGGTCGAACAAAACCGATTCATCCAGTACAACGCCCACTGAGTTTTTGACCGATTCCATCTCGCCGGTCAGTTTCTTTCCCAAAACCTCCACCTGCCCGGCGCCGGCGTCCAGCAGTCCGATAAGAATTTGGACCGTCGTGGTTTTTCCGGCGCCGTTGGGACCCAGGAAACCAAAGAAACTGCCTCTCGGAACACAGAGATCCAGCCCGTCGAGAGCTACGGTATCGCCAAAAACCTTGCGCAGTCCGCGAATCCGGATCGCTTCGCTAGCGGGCTGGGAATTCGCTGGAAGGGTAGATTCATTTGGCGGCGTCATTGACTTCGGTGATCTTTCGACCTTAGCATGGGGATAACACTGGCGAAAGGAGGTGATCAAGCAAATGAGTGAACCTGGTAGTAGTCCTTGGAAGGTGGCCGAAAGTTAGAGCAGATGCTCAAACGTTGTGATGCTCGTCCCAGTGACGAGACGTTGTTCCCATAGAACGGCCACCTCACAACCGGCTATGCACTTCACAAAACCCGGGTCCGACCGGCCCGCGGTTATCTAGCCACCTCCGAAGAGGCCAGCGGCCTCTTCGGAGGTGTTGCTTTCTCTGCCGTGCTTCTGGACCTGGCCCGTGTACCTGCTCGGAATCGAGACATCCTGCGATGAAACCGCCGCGGCCGTGATTGCATCCGGCGAGCGGTTGCTTTCGAACGTGGTGGCGTCGCAGATCCGCACGCACTACCGTTACGGAGGCGTCGTGCCTGAACTGGCGTCGCGAGAACATCTCACGGCGATCGTTCCGGTCGTGCGCCAGGCTCTCGGCGACGCCGGGCTCGGCTACGGCGATCTCGACGCGGTCGCGGTCACCCAAGGACCGGGGCTGGTCGGTTCGCTGCTGGTCGGCGTCACCTACGCCAAGGGGCTCTGCTTCGCGCTTGGGATCCCGCTCGTGGCGGTGAATCATATCGAGGGGCACATTCACGCGGTCGTTCTCGAAGAAAAGCAGAAGGGCAACGCCGTGGAATTCCCCGCCCTGGCGCTAGTGGTGAGCGGCGGGCACAGCCACATGTTTCTGGCCGATCGCCGCGAACCGGCGAACTATCAGTACCGGCTGCTGGGGCGCACCCGCGACGATGCCGCCGGCGAGGCCTTCGACAAAGTGGCCAAGCTGCTGGGCTTCGGGTATCCCGGCGGTCCGCTGATCGACAAGCTGGCGCCGCTGGGCGAGGCTTCCCGCGTGACGCTGCCGCTCACTCGCATGAAGGGGAATCCCATCGACATGAGTTTCAGCGGACTCAAGACAGCCGTGCTGCGCTACGTCCGCTCGGCCGGCATGGACGAGGAGATCGCCCAGCGGCGGCGGCTCTTCGCCCAGGGCCGGCCCGAGTCGCTGGAACCGATCCTCGAGGTGACTCCGCAACCCACGCTCGACCTGCTGGCCTCGTTTCAGCAAACCGTGATCGAAGAATTACTGCGCCGCGCCAGGAAGGCCATCGAGAGCGAGGACGTCCGCTCGGTGATTGTATCGGGTGGCGTGGCGGCGAACACGGGCCTCAGGCGCAGCTTTGCGAAACTGCCCTGCCCGGTCTACTTCCCCAGCCTGGCACTGGCGACCGACAACGCCGCGATGATCGCCGCCGCGGGGTATCCCCGGTTCGAGCGCGGCGAGTTCGCCAGTTTCGACCTGCGGGCCCGGCCATCGCTGAGTCTGGCGTCTTAGCAGCCGGGCAAGTTAGCCCGCGCCTCTCACGCACTGCGCATCGCCACGTGGTGAGAAAAGCGGGTTAGTCCTTCGGGTAGACCATCGTCATGGGATCGGGCAGGGGAATACGCTTAATTTCTTTGTCCTTGGCGATCTTATCGAACTGATACTCCGGCTTGTCGGGATTGCCCTTGAGCACCTCTTCGATCTTGCCCACGACGAGGATCGCCAGGCGATCGGGATGCAAGTATTTCTGGGCCACTCGCAACACATCCTCTCGCGTAACCGCCGCGATGCGATCCCGGTACTTATCCCAATACCCCTTCTCACGGCCCGTGTATTCATCCGCGGCGAAGGTGCCGGCGACGCTCGAGGCGTCGGCGAAAAAGCGAGGGAAGGTTTCGATGGAACTGTTTCGTGCCGTCGTGAGTTCTTCTTCCGAGACTTTTTCGTTGCGGATACGCTCCAGTTCCTCGATCACGATCGATGTCGCCTGGGCGCAGCGGCCGTTCATCGACTGGAAGGACGCATTGAACGTAGCCGGATAGTAGACGCCCAGCCCAAACCGGCTTGACGCGCTGTAGGCGAGGCCTTCATCCGAGCGCACCCGCGACATGATTCGCGACGTAAAGCCGCCGCCGCCGAGGATGTGATTCATCATGCGCACCGCGAACTGGTCCGGGTTGCTTCGCAAGATGCCCAGATGCCCCATCGAGACGCGCGACTGGTTCACCTCGGGCTTGTCGACCATGGAAACGCCCGGGACCAGGACGTGCTTGGGCGCGGGCACCTTAGGAACCGCCGGGCTTTTTCCCGGGCCTTGGTCCGGCCATCCATCCCGCATCTCTTCTCCGAGACGCGCAAGAATCTGTTTCGTATCCACATCGCCCGAAACGGCAAAGATCATCGATCCGGGATGGTAGTAACGCTGGTGGAAATCGCTCATCATCTCGCGGGTAATCGATTCCACCGAGGCCTGGGTGCGGGGCTGGGTCGTGAAATGAGCGTCGCCCCGAAGCAGCCGCGCGAATTCCCGGTGTTCAATGCTATTCGTCCTGTCGTTGCGGCGGCTCATCCCCTGAAGAGACCGGGCGAGGACGATCTGAAACCTCTGCTCGTCGAAGCCGGGATTCTTGAGCATGTCGAAAAATAGTGTGAGCGTCGGCTCGAGATTTTCCTTCAGACAGCCCATGCTCGCCGAACCCGATGTTCCGCCGATGCTGCCGCCAACGCGCGACGCCAAAAAAGCAGCCTCTTCATCAAAGTCGCGGGCGCTGATGGTCTTCGTGCCTCCGGCTCGCATCTGCGACCCAGTGAAAGAAGCGAGGCCGGCGTTCTCCTCCGGCACGAGATAGCTTCCGGTTCGAATCGTTACCGAAATATCGACGAGCGGGAGCTGATGATCCTCCACCACATAGGCGAGGGCCCCGTTGGGCAGCTCATGGCGATAGTCCGCCGGATTGGGAGGCTCGTAGTGCAGCTCTGGAAACTCCAGGCGGCTGGGGTGAGCCGGAATCGCATCCTTGGCGCCATACGCCGCCGGCCCGGCGGCCGCTCCCAGCGCCAGCTTCATCCACTCACGGCGTCTCACTGCTGTCCTCCTTGTGCTGGCGGCGGCCGCCGGTTGGGGGCCGCCGGTTGGCCGTCTTTCTGCTCCAGCGGATAGTAGATGGCGACGGTGCGATTGTTTGGCCGGAAGTACTTGCGAACCACCTCGCGAACGTCGTCCGCGGTAACCGCCTGAATGCGCTCGGAAAAGCTGTTGATGTTTTCCCAGCGTCCCAGGGCCTCGTAGGCCATCAACTGATGCATCAAACCTGCTTTAGATCGCAGCCGCCGAAAGTCGCCGGCTAGCTGCTGGTTCTTGACCTTCTGCAATTCGTGGTCGCCGATGAGCTGCTCGCGCAAAACGTCCATCTCCTTGTAAAGCGCCTGCTCGACTTCTTCCGGCGTATGCTCTTGGCGGGCGATTCCCATGAGCTGAAAAAAGCCGTCGTACTTCAAGCCGTTGAGGCCGCCGCCGGCGCCGGTGGCGACCTGCTGCTCCAAGACCAGCGATTTGTGAAGCCGCCCGGTCCGGCCGTTGAGAATATTCGAGAGCACGATAAAAGCGGGCTCGTCGCGATGGCCGTCGGCAACGGTGTGATAACGAATGCGCACCGACGGACGCGTCGCCGCGTAACCAATCATGCGCGCTTCCCCCTGCTGCTGGACCTCGCGCGTTCTGACCGGCTCGACCCGCTGCGTGCCTCGCTTCAAACGTCCGAAATAGCTTTCGGCCCATTCGATGACCTGCTCGGGGTCGAAGTCGCCCACCAGCGCCACGGTAAGATTGTTCGGAGCGTAGTAGGTGCTGAAAAACGACAGCGCCTCTTCGCGCGTGATGGCGTCCAGGTCGCTGGGCCACCCGATCACCGGCCAGTGATACGGCGAGGACTGCCAAAACAGCGCATTGAATTGCTCGTCGAGTTGCCCGGTCGGCGTCGATTCGGTCCGCATCCGGCGCTCTTCCCGCACGACATCGCGTTCGCTGTAGAACTCGCGGAACACCGGATGGGCCAGCCGGTCCGACTCCATCCAGAACCAAAGTTCCAGCTTGTTGGAAGGAACATTGATGATATAGGCCGTGAAATCGTTCGTCGTGTAGGCGTTGAGTCCCGATGCGCCGTTGGTCTTGTAAACGCGGTCAAACTCATTTTTCACGATCAGTTCGCGCTGCTGTTGCAAGAGCTGCTGGAATTCGTCGAGCAGTTGCTTGTGCGTATCGGTTCTGTTGGCGGGGTCTTTCGGGTCGTCGATCAGTCCCAGGCGCAAACGCTCGTTGAGGGTCTCTTCCTGGAGGCGGATTTGCGCCTTCGCCGCGTCCAGTTTCGAGATCGTTTCCAGATCTTTGTCGATATCGGTGGTGCCCAGTGTGTGGGTTCCCTTGAACATCATATGTTCAAAAAGATGTGCTACGCCGGTGATGCCGGGACGTTCGTTCACCGAGCCGACCTTGGCCACCCAGCCGCACGAAACATTCGGATCGCCCTTTCTGGGAACGAGCAGAAACTTCATGCCGTTGTCGAGCGTGTGAACGAGCGCCTCTACCCTCTGGGCATACGCGCTCCCGGCCGCGGCGACGGTCAGCACACAGGCCAGCAAGGCTCGGCCGGGCCAGGGCCGCAAGCGGTACAGGGGGCTCAAATAGGTCATAACTTCACCTGATTATGACGGATGACGGAAGCCAAACGTCACAGAGGAAAGTAAAAAGATACATTTTCCGGCGCCCGGTCCCGCTCCGGCCACGGCGGTTAGCGCCGCGCGACGGCCAGGGGCCAGGCGCTGGAAGCTGCCTGCTCCTTGCCGTAAAGCCGCCGGTAGACCTCTGCGTTGCGCAGCACCGATTGCACGTAGCCCCGAGTTTCGGTGAACGGAATGCTCTCGGCGAAGGTGCCTGGCTCGCTGAAGTCCGCCCAGGTAAGCCATCCATCCACGCGATGCTCGCCCGCATTGTAGGCGGCCAGGACATAAGGCAGGTTGCCCTCGAATCTCTCCAGCACGGTTCGAAAATGAAGCGTGCCCAGACGCAAACTCAGGTCCGGATCGTAGAGGCGGCGGCTAGGCAGCTGCTTGATCCCGACCCGGCGCGCCAGCATCCTGCCTGTACGGGGCATGATTTGCATCAGCCCCAGCGCCCCGGCGCGAGACTTGGCCCGGGGATCGAACTCCGACTCCTGCCGAATCAGCGCCGCCACCAAATATGGATCGAGCTTGTGGGGCGCGGCCCGCCGGCGCAGCTCTCTCGCGTAGGGCAAAGGGAAGAGCCGCTCCCAGTATTCGCGCGGCATCGAGTCGAAGGGCATGCGCAAGTACCCGAATCCGTAGCGCTTCATATATCGCAGTCCGCGATGGTGCTCGCCCCGCTCGCTGGTCTGGCGCGCCAGCTCCAGCCCTACCCAGTAGGCGTCGGCCCGGCGGTAGTCGGCGGATCGCAGTTCTCTCTCGGCATGCGCCTGGAGTCCCAAGTCAAACAACAGCTCTCCCCTGTCGAGGATGCGCTGGGTTGGGGCGCCGGGCTTGGGCGCCATCCTTCTAGGTGGCGGAATCGAAGGGCGGACCCCCAGCGGCTGGGCCTCGCTCTCCGCCGTGCTAGGACGCTCAAGCCGAGCCTCGGCCTGGTATCCGTAGTAGTAGTGCGGAAAGCGCTTTGTCACTTCCGCGTAAAGTCCCCGCGCGACGCCCGGCTCGCCGGCGCGCTCGGCCCAGCGCGCGCGCCAATAAAGCGCCGAAGCGGCATTCACCGAGCGCGGGTAGAGACGCACATGTTCCTCAAGCCACGCCGGCGCGCGCGGGTCGCGGTCCAAGTACGAGCGCCAGCAGACCTTCCAATGCGCCCGGGCGGCGTGTTTGCCCCGCGGCACCTCTCTTGCCAGCCGCTCATAATACTTCCTGTAAACGAGGGGCTCGTTGCGCAGCAGGTAGAAATTGCCGAGTGAAAGCAGAGCCTCCTCGTACCAGGGCGACCGCGGGAAGCGCTGGCCTAGTTCCTCGGCGCGCTGCCGGAACTCCCGGATGCGCCGCTTGCGGCGGGCGCATTCGCCCAGGTAGTAGAGCCGTTCGGCCTCGCTTGGGGCACTGCTCAGCTTCAAGCCCGACAGAGAGTTGTAGGCCGCGGTCGTTCGCAGCCCGCGGTAGTCGGCCGCCCCGGCGCGAACCCTGGCGTGATCGAGCTGGGCGCCCCGCAGACCCGGGGCGGCGAGCCTATATTGCCGCGCGGCCTCGCGAAATTTCTTGGCGGCGAACAGAATATCAGCCCGCTTTAGCCTCGACCGAGACGCCGCCGCCGGATACCTTGCACCCAATCTGCCCCGCAGCAGACTGAGCGCCTTTTCCGATTCCGGAGCCTGGTCGCTGGCCGAGTATTCATAGTATACCCGGCGATAGGTCTTGACCGCCGTGAGCAGATCGCCCGCCAGCTCGTGTGTTCGCGCCAGCAGCCAAAGACGAACGGGCTCGGAGAGTTGCGGCGGTTTTGCGAGAAGTTCGCGCCGCGCCTTGGCCGCCTGGCCGGAGCGGATGAGGCTTTCCGCCCGCAGACGGGCGGCCTGTCCGCGCAGACGGCTCCCAGCGTGACGGCGGTCAAAGGCGGCCAGCGAGGCCGCCGCCGCGCCGAAATCCTCTTCCGCCGCCAGCGACCGGGCGTAGTAGAAACTGGCGTAGTCGGCGAGAGGCCCCGTCCCCGCCATGCCGCGCTTGAGCTGCGCCGCGGCCGAGGAGTAGGATGCAGCTTCGTAATCGCCCATTCCCAGCGCGAAATAGGCCAGTGCCTTCGTTTCGGCCGGCTGGACGCTCTCGATATAGGAAACCAGCCGGCGGCGGTCCGCGCTCTTCGCCGACTTCACATAGCTGGCGCTCAAACGCCGCAAGGCCGCCGACGCCCGCGGCGCGGGGACCCCGGCTATGGCGGGCTGGAACAACGCGAAGGCGGCGATACAGAGAACAGAGGAAGTGATCCGTCTGAAATCGCTTATCGTGGAAACCATCACGAAGCGGCCCGTCGCGCTACCGTCCTTCCATGGTAACTGCTCTGGCAGCCGCCGAGAGCTGCTGTTCGCGCCGCACCCGCTTGGCCACCGGCCCCGAGAATGCCCAGCAGCTTGCGCGCCGTCGCCACCACGACCACCATCGAGTCCGACGTAGCTGGTAAACTTCCTCGTAAGCTGTCCTCCTTGATGCGGGTCCGTGCATCGCCCCCCCGCTAGAAAGCGCAACCCGCGAGTC
The DNA here is from genome assembly GCA_965238045.1 of Bryobacterales bacterium. Lineage (GTDB taxonomy): Bacteria > Acidobacteriota > Terriglobia > Bryobacterales > UBA6623 > CBDEGU01. Next base: position 2,449,562 of record CBDEGU010000012.1, read on the forward strand.
TCGGGGCTGAACAGGTCGCTCCATATTGTCTAGGCCCGATTGCCATTGTCTAGGCCCGATCGCCGCGCGAGACGGCGATCAACGACTTCGTCATTCCTAGAATTTTCTCGCGCCAAATCTCCGCTTTCGGGAATAGCGCGACGAGGTCGCCCTCGCCGAGAAGTTCGGTGAGATCGAGAAAGCCTTCGGCCTCCCGCCGGCTGGGACGCGCCAGCCAGCCCCAGAGGGTGAAGTTGCGGACCAGCCCGCCGCGCCACGAGCGGGGCGCGAAATGGATGAACGGCGTCATCAGATGGGTTTCGACCGGGAACCAGCGGTTCGGCGTTTGCACGTAGTACTGGCGTCCCACACGTTCGACCTCACGGGCAAAGGCGTGCCGTTTTTCGGCGCCCAGCACGTGCTCGATCACAGAGTTCGCAAAAACAACATCGGCGGCTTCGTCGCGGAAGGGCAGGCAGGCGCCGTCGGCGACAACCCAATCGATGCCGGGGACAGCTTCCCTGGGAGGTTCGAGATTTACGATCACGACGCGCGGCGCTGGATCGAGGAAGCGCCAGTAGTAGCCGTAGCCTCCCACGTCCACCACGAGGGACTCGGCCGTTAGCCGGAAGGCCGACCAAAATGTTCGCAGTCGCGCGCGCCGAAAGTAGCGTCCGATGGGACGATGGAATCGAAACAATTTTTCGTGAGGAAGGGCCACGGCCGGGCGGGCGAAGGTCTGCCACGGGCTGGAAGGGGAGCCCGAACACCCCAGTGTACGCCATGGCCGTGAACAGGGCCGGGAGCGGGCCGGGGACATAGCCGGAGGTTTTTCGTTTCCCTTGCGGCAACATGATAGATTGCGGTGAGTGTCGTGCGTCCCGCGGTCGTCCTTGCCTATCGCTTCTCTGTTTCGGAGTCCTCTGTTTTGGGCGCTGGGCGCACAGAGCATCCTGCTGTTTTGGCGGCTCGACCTGTTGCCGGTTTGGGGCGATGAGCAGTTTACGCTCAACATCGTCCGCATGCCTTGGCGGGAAGTTTCCGGGGTTCTTTACAAAGATATCCATCCTCCGCTGTATTTTTTTCTGGCTCACAGTTGGTCCAGCATCCCCTGGCCGCTGAGTCCGATCGTTCAGTTGCGGGCGCTCTCGGCGGTCCTCTGTCTGATCTCGACGATCACCATCGACCGGCTGTGGTTGCGGAATCTTGTTTCGCCAACGCGCTGCTAGTTCCTGGCGCTATGGACGCTCTCGCCGACGCTTCTTCTCTATTCCCGCATGGGACGTTCGTATAGCTTGCAGTTGCTGGGGGCCGCGGTGGCAATGTATGCCGCTTGGAAGTTTCTTCAATCCCCGGCGAGCAACTCCAAGGCCCGCCGCTACGTGATCGGCCTGACGGTCTTGCTCTATACGCACTATCTGCCTGGTTTGGCCGTGGGCGGGGCCGCGTTCGTGCTGCTGGCTCTTGCATGGCGGCGGAGTCGCGACCGCGACAAGAGGGTGCTGCTGCGAGTCATGGCCGCTCACGGCGCGGTGGCGCTGTTCTACTTGCCGTGGATGGCCACTCTCTATTTCGCGCTGACCCGAGTTGCGCGAGCCGAGCCCTACCACCTGATTCCGAACGTCGTCCTGGAAACAGGGGTGAAGTTCGCCTATTGGTTCACGTCGTTTAGTTTCGGAGAGTCTTTCCCGTCCTGGGCGATTCTGGCGGGGCTGTGTCTGGCGCCTGGCGTTGTCTGGCTTCTTTGGCACGGGAAACAGGCGGGTCCTGGCTGGCTGACGCTGGTTGCGCTTACGGGCGCGATCGGCTATGCCGGGGCAGTTGCGTGGGTGACGTTTGCTTTTATCGGCGCGCGATTACTGTTCCTGCTGCCGTTCTTTCTCTTGCTGCTGCTCGAAGGCAGACGCGTCCGGCCGCGCGCTGGTTCGCTGGTCTGCGCCGGAATGCTGATCGTCTCGATGGGTGCGATTTCGAGCTACTTCCAGAAGAGCGGATTTCTGAATCAAGGCTATTTGGTCCCGTTTCGGGCGATCGCCGAGCGGATCGAGAGCGAGCCGGCCGGACCGGGGACATTGGTCCTTGTCGACGGCTACAATACGGATCCCTCGCCCCTGCTGGCTGCGGTGGGCGATCGGGTGAAGTGCATCAGAATTCGCGGAATCACCAGCGCGTATCTGGCTCGCGAGAGGATGAGGCGAGAGAGCTACGACACGATTTGGTACCTGCGCAACACCCACGACATTTCACCGCGGCAGATCGTGACGGACCTTGAGCGCAGGCTGGCCGAGACTTACGGTGCGCGGCGATATCCGCTAGTTCCCTTCTCCGAGGCCGATCGCTGGATGTCGCGGCTCTTAGGATGGGCGCCGCGCTCGCATCACTACCAACTCACGGAGTTCCGGCGCAAGAGCAGCGACGCGACGCCAGGGCCGGGCGGTGACTCGGCGATGAACTCGCCCTCGCATCTTCCTTCGCCATCGAGAACTCGCTAAGGGGAGTTCGCCAAGGTGATCTGCTACGGCACCCTGGCAGGGGCTGCTAACGCTTCAGCGCGTGAGCGATCATCTTGGCTACTTGCTCGGCGAGTGCGTCCGAGCCTTGGCCGGTGAAATGGACGTTGACCGGGCGCTGGATTTCGGCCAGCCGGGGCAGCGCGAACGAATAGAGATCATTGCTTCGAACTCCGCGGGCGGCCATGACTCTTTGGGCCGCGCGGTTGTAGGCGATGACGTCGTCATTGCTTCTCCGCGGCCGGAGATCGCCTTCGGGGACCGGCGTGGTCGGGGCCCAGATCAACTTCGCGCCGGTTTTCTTGAGCCTGCCGACGATACGCTCCATGTTCCGTTCGTACTCGCCGATGGGAACCTGGTGCTTGCCGGTGTCCATGATTTTCAGATCGTGCAGCCCGAAGTTGAAGTGAATGACCTCCCAGCGGCCATCCCCGAGCCAGGCGTCTATTTTTTCGACACCGCGTATTGTGGGGCCGCCGTTTTCGGGAATGCGGTGAACGTTCGCCTGGCCCTCTAGCAAACGCCTGACGGCAAGCGTGTATCCGATCGAAATCGAGTCTCCAATGAGCAGGACGCGGGGCAGCCCGGCTACGTCGCTGACGGGCGCGAAAACAGGATTCGGCGCACGCTTTGCACTCTGGCCGAAGGCCGCGCCGGCGATCAAGGCGAGCAGGAGCAGGCACAAGGGCCGCAGCCGCGCGGATGAGGCGGGTCGAATCATCGAATCTCTCCTTAGGTTTTTCGTGGGGTTTCTTCTTGGGGTTTTTCCCCGGGGTTTTCCCTTGGGGTCCCCCTCGGGGAGGAAGCTGGGTTTCTCCCTGGCTCTCCCCGGGGCGCCGGGGCGAGATGGTCCACTCTTTCAACGCTATTATTGCGATTCCCTGGCTGGCTCGGCGAGCAGAGTAATTTCCGAGACGCTTCCAGCCAGGTCGTCGATCCGCAGCGTGAGCTCGCGCCGCAGGTCGAGTTCGTGCTTGGGGACCTCGAAGCGGGCCGCGATCATTCCAGAAATTGGGTCGCCAGAACTCACTCGCACGCGCCTCAACAGCGGATCATGCTCGATCAAACCCAGTGCCGGAAAATAGTCGAACAATCCCTTCAGGTCGGCGGCGCTGATCGTTCTCCCGGTGCGCGGAATCCCCTGGGCGTTGATCATGCTCAGCGTCCGGTCGCCGATCATCATTTCGACATCGGAGGGATTGCGGGCCTGGAAGTCGACAATCGCCACGGAACTGCGCTCATCCATGCCCAGCGTGCGAACCTGAGTGATGCGGCCCTCCAGACGGGCAGTTTTCCAGTTGCTGATCTCGAGAGCTGACCAGAGCAAGAACGCGGCCCCGGCAAGGCCGGCGAGAACAAATTGAAAAGGTTTCATGCTGATCTTAGGACGCGGGAGAAGGCACAAAGGTGTCGGGCAAAGGCCGCCCGCCCGTTCCAACGGACCATCCTACCACCGATGGCGCTACCACCCATGGTAGGCCGGATGGCCTGGCTTCACGGCGACGAAAACGCCGCGGCAAGTCGCGCAAACCAGGCCGCCCGATGAGAGCGTTGCCGTGATGCTCACCTGGTTGCCGGAGGATTCGATGACGCGAGCCTGAAGATGCACGGGAGCGCCGGTGGGCGCCGGCCGGGAGAGCTTCACGGCGTACTCGGCCATCACGGTGCAAGGAGGCTTGGACGCGCCTCTCTCCCGCATAAGGCGCCAGGCGGCGGTCCAATTCGAGTGACAGTCGAGCAGCGAGCCGATGATGCCACCATTGAGCACACCCGGGAATGCGGCGTGGTGGGGCTGGGGCGTCCAGTCGGCGTGCACCTCTTCGCCGCGGACGAAGCTCTTGATTCGCAGGCCTTGGGAGTTTGCCGGTCCGCAGCCGAAACAGATGCCCTCGGGAGCATAACGATCCTGAAGTGACTGTTCCGCCATGTCTCATGACGGTACTTGTTCCGGCGGCGGGTTGTAAAGCTCGATAGCGCGAAGCCGGACCTCCCGCCACGGGCTGCTGGACGCCCCACTGGCGTTCCGATTCGCTACCCTAGACTGTCTCTTGGCCGCAAAGGGCCGAGACGCTGGAGGGCGCGTTGGATTTCTTGGCTCATCTGTTGTTGTCGGGCGATGATCCCGAGATGATGACCGGCAACCTCATGGGTGATTTTCTCAAGGGGGAGAATCGCCTGCGCTATCCGGCCAGGTTCCAGACCGGCATCCGCCTCCATCACCGTATTGACAAGTTCACGGACGAGCACCCGGTGGTGGCCCGCGGCAAGAGCCGGATGCCTCCGCCCTTTCGGCGTTACGCCGGCGTATTCGTCGATATTTTTTATGACCACTTTCTGGCTCGCGCATGGGATCAGTATTGTCCGGATCGCACCTTGCGGCGGTTTTCCGCCGGCGCGTACGACACGCTTTGGGCGGCGCGGGACGAGTTGCCGCCCCGGCTGCGGCGCGTATTGCCATGGATGATCGGCGAAGATTGGCTCGGTTCCTATGCCGAAACCGCCGGTATCGACCGGACGCTCAAGCGACTATCGAAGCGCCCGCGCCGCGAGAATCCGCTCGCGGCGGGGATCTCTCAACTCGAGGCGAACTACTCTCAGTTTCGCGACGATTTCCATGCGTTTTTTCCTCTTCTTGCCGCGGAGTCGCACGGCTGGATCGGGAGCGCGCATGAAGCCGATGCGCGCAGTGATGGGCGGGTGGAAACCGCCGCGACGGTTTCCGCCGTTCGCGAAACGCTGGGCGGGATGAGGAGTTCACGATGATGGACACGATCATCCTCGCCGTCTATTTCGCCGCGGTATTGGGAATTGGCTTCTACCACTCGCGAAAGAAAACCACTACGACCGAATACTTCCTGGCGGGCAAGCATGTCGGCTGGTTTGCGGTGGGCGCCACGCTTTTCGCGACCAATATTGGCAGCGAGCACTTCATTGGCCTGGCCGGTTCGGGCGCCTCGAGCGGTCTGGCGGTGGGGTGCTACGAATGGTCGGCCAGTTTCTGTCTGATCGCGCTGGGTTGGATCTTCGTTCCCCAGTATCTGCGCAGCCGTGTGTTCACGATGCCGGAATTTCTCGAACAGCGCTTCAGCCCCGGGGCGCGCTGGTATCTGACCGGAGTCTCGCTGGCTGCCTATATCTTCACGAAGATTTCCGTAGCCCTATTCGCCGGCGGTATTCTGATCCGCGAGATTTTCGGCTGGGACTACATGACCTCGGCGATTCTGCTTGTGATTGTCACGGGCGTTTATACCGTCTCGGGCGGACTGGCGGCGGTGATCTACACCGACCTGTTTCAGGCGTTCATTCTGATCGGCGGCGCGATCGTTCTCACCACGCTGGGCTTGAGTGAAGCCGGCGGCTTCGCCGGGTTGCGAGAGGCGTTGCCCGCTGATTTTTTCCACATGATCAAGCCTCTCGGCGATCCCAGCTACCCGTGGCTGGGAACAACCCTGGGAACGCTGATTCTGGGGGTCTGGTACTGGTGCACCGATCAGGTGATCGTTCAAAAGACGCTGAGCGCCAGGAATGTCACCCACGCTCGCGGCGGGGCCATTTTCGCCGCCGCGCTCAAGATCTTGCCGGTCTTCATCCTGGTGTTGCCGGGGCTGATTGCGCGGGCTCTCTGGCCGGCCGATGTCACCGGCGACAACGCCTACCCACTGATGGTGCAGCGCCTGCTGCCGCCCGGGCTGAGCGGCCTGATGGTGGCCGCTCTGCTGGCCGCGCTGATGTCGTCGCTGAGTTCGGTGTTCAACTCGTGTTCGACTTTGATCACGATGGACATCTACAAGAAGCTGCGCCCGGAGGCAAGCGAGCGGCGGCTCGTGCTGGTGGGCCGGCTATCGACGGTGATCGTCGTCGCGGCCAGCATCGCCTGGATTCCGTTGATTCGATATCTGGACGACGAGATCTATCAGTATTTGCAGAGCGTGCAGGCTTACATAGGCGCTCCGATTACAGCGACGTTCCTCACCGGCATTCTCTGGCGCGGCGCGACCGCGCGGGCCGCTTTGACGACGCTCCTGTTTGGAGGATGCATCGGCGGCGGACGATTCGTACTCGACATCTTGCACAAGGCCATGGGCTATGACCTGGGAGCGTTCAACGCCGTGGTCGAGTTTAGTTTTCTGAACTTCAGCGTGATCGTGTTTTTCGTCTGCGTCGGTCTCATGCTGGCCGTCAGCAGGTGGGGTGAAAAGCCTCTGGCGGCCCGCGTGGCGGGTCTCACGGTGGATTGGTTCTCCGAACCCGGCCCGAGAGAAGAGCGGGCCGAAAGGCAGCGGCTGCTGAAGGTAGCCAGCGGATTGGTGGCCGTCTCGGTGCTGATATTGTGGCATCATTTCCGGTAAGAATAAGACGCCTGGCAGGGCGCCGGAAGCCACAGCCAGCAAGTGTTGCCAAATCTTTCCCCCCTTACTGAGTAGCTTTACTTGAGTGATCTAGGATGTGCGCCTTATTGTTGGCAGCGGTACGTGCGACAAAACTATAAGATGGGTAGTCGGGGTCTCGCATCGCTCCGGTGCCGGATGAGTCTTTTCCAGTGCGTGATGCGGGAGAGGAGCCGTTTTGGCCGATTCAGAATCTAACACCGTCGACGAGAAACTCATCGAGGAGCTTCAAACACGCGTTCAGTCGGTGGAGGGTCAGATTGGGGCGCTGGCGACCGATCCTCGAATCGGCTCGGCCCTGATCCGCGTCGCCGAACTGGAGAAGAAGTCCGCTCAGAGCGTCTCCGACCCGCTGCTGGATGAAATCGCCCGGCGCCTGTCTGCTCTTGAGAGTGACGACCAGCGGTCGGGCGAGAGCGCCGCGCTGGATGATCTGCGGGAGAAGCTGGAGAAACTCGAGGCGCGGCCCGAGAGCGAGGAGCAAGGCGCGGATGCCCGGGTTGATGACCTGGTGATCCGGATGGGCTCGGTGGAGGCTTCGCAAAGCGAAGGAGACCAGGATCCCCGTTTTTTTGAGATCGGCGAACGCCTGAAGGCGGTCGAAGAATCGGCGGCAACCCTGACGGCCGACGAGCGCGCCGGCGAAGCGCTGGAAAAGATTGCGGAACTCGAAACGAGCCTCTCCGAAAGCGCGCGGTCGCAGTTTACACGGCTTGAAACCCGCATCTCGCAGGTTGAGAGCGCCTCGGCCGAGGAGGTGACCGATCCGCGGGTTGAGCCGCTGCTGGCCCGAGTTTTGCAACTCGAGGAAGGGCAAGAAGCCGCCGGCGGCGACCAGGAAAACCTTAAAGAATGGAAGAGCAAGCTGGAGAGGCTTGACGACCGGTTGGAGCAGTGGATTGACGACGCCAAGCTCGCCGAAGTCGTGTCGCGTCTCGGCGAACTGGAAGAGAGGGCCGTCCAAGCCGGTGAGGACTCGGAGTCGGAGGGTTTCAGTGACCAGATCAGTGAACTCAGGGAGCGAAGCGACAAGTTTGCGGACGCTTTGACGAACGGGGATCTGGCGAACCGAATTGCGGCGCTGGAGGAGAAGTCCGCATCGCCCGCGAAAGATGCGCGGGTGGACCATCTTGTCTCCCGCCTTGAGGCGCTGAAGTCCGATGGCGGCGAGGATGAAACCAGCGAGGGGCTCGGCAAGCTGACCGAGCGAGTCGCCACGCTCGAAGAGCGTAAGGCCGGGGAGGGCGAGACAGAGGCACTCGACGGGATCACCGAACGTCTGACGTCCCTGGAAGAGCGAGAATCCGGGGAAGGTTTGGACAAGGTGAGAGAAGAGGCCTTGGAGAGAATCGCGGCGCTGGAGGAGAAATCGTCGTCCGGCGACGGCGCGGCAGACTCGCGCGTAGACGACTTGCTGACGCGGCTGGATACCCTCGAGCAGCGGGAATCATCTTCCGGCGGAGACCTGATGTCCGCGCTGGACGCGGTTCGCGAGCGGCTGGAGTCCCTGGAGTCCGCTTCGCTGCTGGCGTCCAACGATTCGAGGCTGGAAGACCTGGACGGCCGGGTTGCCGCGATGGAGGCGTCCGGCGGGGAAGACGAGGGGATTCCGCCCGAAGCGCTGAACGACTTGACGAGCCGCCTTGCCGCGATCGAGGAACGACCCGCTGGAGAGGGCGGAGACGACTCCCGGGTGGATGACATTCTATCGCGTCTCGAGAAGGTGGAGAAGAGGAGAGCCACCGCGCCGGGCAAAGGCGGCGAAGCCGCGGCCAGCGATCAGATTGCCGACATTTTCGAGCGCCTGGGCCTAGTCGAAACCGCGGTTTACGAAGAGAAGGAAGATCCTGTCATGGACGCGCTTACGGCAAGTATCCGCAGTCTGGAGGCCGAGGCGGAGAAACCGCCGCCACCGCCCCCCGAGGATCTCCGGGTCGCCGAACTGGTCGTCATGGCGGAAACGCTTGAACAGCGCCTCTCTGAACAAAGCCTAACAGCCGGAGGCAGCAAGGGCGGTTCGGAAGCGGTGCTGGCTGTGGCCAGGACAATCGGCGACAAGATTGCTGAAGCCATGGGACAGGGGGGCGGCGCCGGGTCCGATCAGGACCTTAAGACGATTAAAGAGCAGCTCACCTACGTTTATTTCGCGGTTGGCATGGTGTCCGTGCTGGCTCTGGCGGCTCTTGCCTTCGCTCTGGCGTAGCAGGCGCCCGGGGATCGGGGCCGCGGCCTTCGCCGGACGTGGCCGGCGATGTTCAGGTATTCCCGGATTCAAGTACTCCCAGGCGAGCCCGGCGGATTCCACGTGTCTCCAGGTTCTTCTCAAGATGCTCGCGCCCCTGAAATACCACGGCGTCGATGCCGGCTCTCCGGGCCGCCCGCACGTTCACGAGTGTGTCGTCGGTGAAGAAGCACTCCTCGGCGCCGCATCGTGCGCGTTCGATGGCGCGGGAATAGATGCGGACGTCCGGCTTCATCACACCCATTTCATAGGAGAGAACGAAATCGTCGAACAGATCGAGCAGCGCGTGACGGGTTCGCAGAAAGCGAAAGTGAATCTCGTTCGTGTTCGAGACAAGAACGAGCCGGTACGACTTCTTGAGTCCCTCGAAGAACGAAGAGTCGAGCAGTGGTTCGTCTGAAAACATATCTCCCCAGAGCGATCGAAACTCTTCGTAGCAGAGGTTCAGATCGAGGGCGTCGCTAAAGCGCTGGTGGAATGCACGGCTCGAAATTTCGCCCCGCTCATAGGGAGCGGCCAGGTTCGCGTCGCGGATCAGTGTCAGAATCTGGTTGCGGTCGAAGCCCGTGCGCTCTTCGATCACTCGATAGGCTCTGTCGAAATCCAGGCCCACGATCACATCGCCGAGATCGAACAACAAGGCCTTGATCACGCCATGCCTCTCCAGACACACTTGCGAGTTCCCATCGAATTCATGATACCGAGGTGCATACCGAGGGGGATCTGGTCAGCCGGCGGCGCTGATTCGCGGACGAGCTTCGAGCCTCGCTTTTCTTGTTCCGGTTGAACCCGCCCGGCGAAATTCGCTGTCTGCCGCCCATGTGTTTCCCGGTCGCATCGGCGAGCTAGCTGATATGCTGAGCACTCCCTGGGCCGCCGAGAGCCGGCCGTCCGGGGCCGTCCGCGCCACGATGTCCTATGTGTCACGCATTCTTCCCTTCCTCCTTGTCGGGATTGTCGTAGCCGCCGCCCCGCGGGCTCCCCGGAGACGTTCCATCCCCGAGGGGCCGGCCGAGGTGATGTATTACAACGGCAAGATCATCACCATGTCGGCTCAAGCGCCGGTCGTCGAAGCGCTAACGATCGCCGGCGGCCGCTTTCTCGCCGTCGGCACGACCCAGCAAGTCGGCCGGACCGCGGGGCCCAGGACGCAACAGATCAACTTGCATGGCAAGACCGTTGTTCCGGGGCTGATCGATGCCCACGTACACGCCATCGCGGCCGGTCTCGCCGAACGCGACGGCGAGATACCGGTCTTGCGAAGCTTCGCCGATCTTCGGAGCTATATCACGGAAACCATCGAGAACACCCCGGCTGACCGGTTGGTGTTTGTTCCCAAGGTCTACTCCACTCGATTGAAAGAACGCCGCTACCCCACGCGCTGGGAACTCGATGAGTATAGCGGCGCTCGCCTGGTGATGCTCGACAACGGATATGCGTCGACCCTGAATTCGGCGGCGCTCAAGGCGGCCGGCGTCACCCGAGACACACCCGAGCCCGCCAACGGGAAGATCATCCGCGACGCGAAGACCGGCGAACCAGCGGGTCTGATTCTGGGGGCGCGGCAGATCGTCGCGAAACTGACCACACGGCGGGAGTTTACAGACGAAGACCGCGTCTGGGCATTGCGAAAGATGCAGAAAGCCTATAGCGCCGCCGGACTGACCAGCGTCATCGACAGGGCGCAAAGCCCCGAAGGCATCCGCGCTTATCAGACTCTCTGGCAGAGCGGCGAACTGCAAGTTCGCACGAACATCACGGTGCGGCTTCGCGGCGAGGATTCCATCGAGGACTTGCGCGCACAGATGCTCAATCTCGCCCCCATCAGCGGTTTCGGCGATGACTTCATGCGCATCGGCGGCCTAAAGGTTGTCCTCGACGGCGGCATTTTGATCGGTACCGCCTATTTGCGAGCGCCCTATGGTTCGAACACTCAGGTCTATGGCTACGACGACCCGGACTATTGGGGCGTGCTGCGGCTGTCGAGAGAAAAGATCCTCGCCTGGGTCCGCCACGGCGCCCGTCTTGGCTGGCAGATGTCGGCGCACACGACCGGCGGCGCATCCACGGATCTTCTGCTCGACGCCTTCGAGGCCGCCGACAAGCAGGCATCGATTCGCGACAGGCGTTTCACTCTGATTCATTCGAATTTCCACAATAAGAAGTCCATCGAGCGCGCCGCCCGCCTCGGCGTGCTCGCCGACATGCAGCCGGCCTGGTACCACTTCGACGCGCCGGCGCTTTCGGTCGTGCTCGGTCCCGCGCGCATGAAAACGTTCCAGCCCTACAAGTCGCTCTTCGACGCCGGCGTGATCGTTGCCGGCGGAAGCGACCACATGATCAAGTTCGACTCACGGACCGCCATCAATCCCTACCATCCCTTTTACGGAATGTGGATGGCCATCACGAGAGAGACCGCCGCCGGCTCGGTCTTCAACCCCGAAGAGCGGATCTCCCGCGAACAGGCCTTGCGCATGTGGACCTGGAACGCCGCTTACCACTCTTTCGATGAAGACGTGAAAGGCTCTATCGAGCCGGGCAAATTAGCCGATATAGTTGTTATCTCGAAGGACTACCTGACCTGCCGGGTCGCCGAGATTCGCGACATCAAGGCGTTGCGAACGGTCGTCGGTGGGCGGGTCGTCTTCGAACGCTAGACGCCCGCCACCGATGCAGGGCCACGCCGGAAGCGGCGCGAGCGGTTGCTGCGAGCTGCGCGCTGGGTGGCGACGAAATTCTTGGAAAATTCGGTAAATATCTTCAGCAACATCTCGAAAATAACATCTCGAAAATGAGATGGCGCACTGGAGCGGTTTTCGAGTTACACTGGTAGTGGTTTCTGAGTTCCATCGTCCCGATGACGGAACATATGCTGTGGGTTGAGATTGCGCGCTTGCGGAAGTTGCCGCTCGATTTAGGGTTGCGGAAGAGTCTCGAAGAGGCGGTTCAGTTGCTGACCGACGGTCGGCACTTGGAGGCGGAAGCTCTCATCGAGAACACCGAGGCGAGAGTTCGGTACTTCCTGGAATCCGCTAGCGCCGTACGGGCTTAGCGGCCCGTAATAGAAGTCCGGCCGGACAGAGGAAATCCTCGCGCCTATTTTCTTGATCCTCTGCGCATGGAATCGAGAAATCGAGCAATAGCAATATTGTGCGGCGTTGGTGCATGAATCGGTGTAAGCGAGCACGCTAGCGGCGGGGGTGGGGTCCAGTCCATCATAGAGATCGGGGGTAACGTCATGGTCGCAGCGAAGTCGAGCCGAGTCAACCGCCAGTATAAGAAGAAGTACAGAATCCGGAACTGGAGGGAGTACGAGCGTGGCCTCAGGAGCCGCGGCGACGTCACGATCTGGCTGAGCGAGGATGCAATTGCCGCGTGGGTACCACCGAAGAACGGTCTTCGCGGAGGCCAGCGGCGGTACTCGAACCTCGCGGTCCGGACCGCGTTGACGCTGCGGGTCGTCTTCAGCCTGCCGCTCCGCCAGACCGAGGGGTTCCTGGACTCGCTGCTCCGCTTGATGGGCCTCAACCTCAAGGCCCCGGACCACACCACACTCTCGCGCCGGAACCAAATCGTTGCGGTGCCGCCCCTGACCCGATCCTATGACGGCCCGATCGACTTGATCGTCGATTCCACAGGGCTGAAGATTCTGGGTTGCGGCGAATGGAACGCGCACAAGCACAAGGCATCAAAGAAACGCCGGGATTGGCGGAAGCTGCACATCGGGGTGGATGCCGAGGGGTTCATTGTGGCGGCCGAACTCACAGCGAGCAGCCGGGACGACGCCTCCACACTCCCTGCTCTTCTCGACACAATCGAGGTTCCCATCCGGCGTTTCACCGCAGACGGAGCCTACGACCACAGGTCAGTCTACGATCAACTCAGCGCGGCCGGTACAGAGAACGTCGTGATTGTGATTCCCCCTCGTCGCTCCGCGGTGTCGGCGGGGCCAACGGACGGCCCATGGGCGCAGCGTGACACGGCTCTTGAGAGGATTCGCCAGGTCGGGCGACGAGAGTGGCAGAAGGAGTCGGGCTACCGACAGCAGGGGCGCGTTGAAAACAGCTTCTTCCGATACAAGTCCGTGCTCGGAGGCGGATTGAAGGCGAGGCACGGCAAGGCACAAAGGAGAGAAGTTGCGATCGGGTGTCACATCCTCAACCGGATGGCCGAGCTGGGTAGGCCGAAATTCTGCGCTGTGGTGTCCTGAACGAGAAGTTGGAAAAGCGCCCCCACTCGCGCCGCAGTTGAATCATGCAACAGCGCCATGGCGCGGTAGTAACGGCGGCTCAGATGCGCGTCGTAGCGGGCCAGGTGGAGCAGGGTCTGGGTGCGGCCGAGCAGTCCGGCGCCGAGAAGCTGGGTTTCGCCCTCGCGGCCAGGCTGGATGTTGTCTGGGTTGAAGATTTCTTCGTGGCTGCGCCGCGCCTCGATCGCGCCCGCGAGGAAGGCGGTTTCGATGCGCACCAAGCGGCGCATGCGCCACTGGGCCTCGGCGATCTGGCGGACGAGCTCGAATTCTAGAGAGTTCTCCGGCCGGAGGTCGTGCTCAAGGTCGCGGAGCTGACGGTCGAATTCGGCGGGGTCTTCGCTGGGCAGGACGGCGTCGCGCGCGAGCAACCCGTGCTTGAGTGCGTTGAGTGAAACGCGCGCTTTGCCCTCTTCGGTGCGGGGGCCGGTGGATTTTTTCGCGTTTTCGCGGTTTGCATTTATCTGGGCCTTAGTGGCCATGTGATTTCTCTCCTTTTTCTTGTGATCGCCGGAGGCGAGGCGAGGCCTCGGCTACCGGCGAAAATGTGAATGCGCTTTGCGGAGCGGGTGCTCGGGGCGGGTGGCGACCCCGTAGGGTGTTGCAGCTATAGGATACCTTGGAGGTGCCGGAGTTGATGCGAGGTCGGGAGGTTAAGTTGTTTGGAATGAGCGAGATGAATTTTTGAAAATGCTGTGACTCAATGAGGGGTGGGCCCAGTTTTTGGGTCCACTCCAGTTTCGCCCGGTTGCCCCGACCCGTCATGCTCCTGGCGGCTCCTCAAGGCTTGGTCTTAGAACTGGCTCTGGCAGAGGAAAAGCCGCGGATCTCAAAACCGAGATTCGCGCTACGGGTGGTCCGCGGATTCAGCAGGCTGGGCGGGATCGTTGCGGTCACTATCCGTCGATGGAGGCAGGCGTCCACAACGAGTTCTTCGGGCGTCACAGCACGGGAACACCCTTAGGTTTCACGACCGGCCCATGGAGAGGTACTCAAAGCGAGCCGCCCGAACGGCCTCGCTATCCAACAAGTTGCGCCCGTCCAAGATCAGCGGACGGGCCATGGTCTCGCGGAGCGCGCCGAGATCGACGCCGCGAAACTCATCCCATTCGGTCAACAGAAGAAGGGCATCCGCTCCGCTGGCGGCTTCAAGAGCCGAGGAACAGTATTCGACGGACGGAAGCAGCCGGCTGGCTTCTTCCATCGCTTGCGGATCGTAGGCGCGCACGACGGCTCCCTCCGCCAAAAGCTTTTCAACGATGGTGATGGCGGGAGAGAATCGCAGGTCGTCGGTGTTCGGCTTGAACGACAGGCCCCAGACGGCGAGAGTCTTGTTTCTGAGAACCCAGACGGCGCCGCCGAGCTTCTTCATGAAAACATCGATCTGCCCGGCATTGACTCGCTCCACTTCCTTTAACATCTGAAAATCGCAACCACTCGCCTCCGCAATGTGGATGAAAGCCTGCAAGTCTTTCGGGAAGCAGAATCCTCCGAAACCGATCCCGGCGCGCAGAAAGTCCGCACCAATGCGGTGATCGTAACCCATGCCCTCGGCAACCTGGCCGACATCGGCGCCGACCCGGGCGCACAGATTGGCCAGCATGTTGATGTAGGAGATCTTCATGGCCAAGAAGGAGTTCGAGGCGTGTTTGATGAGCTCCGAACTGCTGCGGTTGGTCACCAACAGGGTCCGCTTGCCGCGGTCTTGGGGACAGGGGACCGAGAGTCTCCATTGAAAGTCTTGGCGGATGATCGGGCCGTAGGCCTCCTGAAACAGTTTCTCGGCGCGTTCGGATTCGACACCGATCACGATGCGGTCTGGGTAGAGAAAATCGACCACCGCGTTCCCTTCGCTCAAGAACTCCGGGTTCGAGGCGACCTCGAAGGCAGCTTCGGTCTGGCGGTCACGATAAAGCTGCAGAGTCTTGTGGATTCGCTCACCGGTCAAAACCGGGACCGTGCTCTTTTCGACCACGAGCTTGTAGGCCTTGGACAAGCTGGCGATTTGGCGGGTGACTCGTTCGACACTGGAGAGATCGGCGTCCCCGCCCGGCAGCGGCGGTGTGCCGAGGCAAAGAAAGATGACTTCACTGTGCTCGACGCCTTTCGCCAGATTCGAGGTGAATCGAACACGGCCCTCCGTCAGGTTGCGTTCCAGCAGCTCCTGGACGAGCGGTTCAAAGAAGGGGGACTTGCCGGACTCGAGAGCCGAGATCTTCTTCTCGTCGTTGTCTATACAGATGACGTCGTGGCCGACTTCGGCGAAGCTCAAGCCAACAATCAGGCCGACATGGCCGGTTCCAATCACAGTGATGTTCATGCGGATGAAGTCCCCCCAAAGGCTATCGACCAATCATAACTGGAAGATCTCGATTGGCAAAGCCGCAGGGACGAGGGCATTGGACCGGGGGGCCTCCGATGACAGGGCAGCTTTGCCGTGAGAGACTCACTGGGGCACCATGATTCAGTTTCGCAGCTACGGGACGAAGGGGCCGCCGGTTGTCGTCGTTCACGGCGGGCCGGGAGCTGCTGGGAGTATGGCCGCAGTGGCGCGGGGGCTGGCGGATCGGTTCCAGGTCGTAGAGCCCTTTCAGCGAGGCAGCGGAACTGGTCAGCGGAGCAGCGCGGCTGGGCGGCTCTCGGTTCGGCGGCATGTCGCGGATCTCCACGAAGTGATCGAGTCGTGTTGCGGGGGCGGCCGGCCCGCTCTGGTGGGTTCTTCTTGGGGGGCGATGCTCGCGCTCGCCTACGCGGCGGAACATCCGCTGAAGACGGGTCCGCTGGTGTTAATAGGGTGCGGGACTTTTGACCCGGTGGCGCGAGCGAGTCTGCTAGAGACTCTCGATGAGCGGATGGACGACAGCCCGCGGCGAAAGCTCGAGGCGATGGCGGAAGAAGTCGCCGATGCAGACGAGCGGATGAAGGCGGAGGCAGCGATGATTGCGCCTTTGTATGGCGCTGTTGCATGATTCAACTGCGGCGCGAGTGGGGGCGCTTTTCCAACTTCTCGTTCAGGACACCACAGCGCAGGATTTCGGCCTACCCAGCTCGGCCATCCGGTTGAGGATGTGACACCCGATCGCAACTTCTCTCCTTTGTGCCTTGCCGTGCCTCGCCTTCAATCCGCCTCCGAGCACGGACTTGTATCGGAAGAAGCTGTTTTCAACGCGCGCCTGCTGTCGGTAGCCCGACTCCTTCTGCCACTCTCGTCGCCCGACCTGGCGAATCCTCTCAAGAGCCGTGTCACGCTGCGCCCATGGGCCGTCCGTTGGCCCCGCCGACACCGCGGAGCGACGAGGGGGAATCACAATCACGACGTTCTCTGTACCGGCCGCGCTGAGTTGATCGTAGACTGACCTGTGGTCGTAGGCTCCGTCTGCGGTGAAACGCCGGATGGGAACCTCGATTGTGTCGAGAAGAGCAGGGAGTGTGGAGGCGTCGTCCCGGCTGCTGGCTGTGAGTTCGGCCGCCACAATGAACCCCTCGGCATCCACCCCGATGTGCAGCTTCCGCCAATCCCGGCGTTTCTTTGATGCCTTGTGCTTGTGCGCGTTCCATTCGCCGCAACCCAGAATCTTCAGCCCTGTGGAATCGACGATCAAGTCGATCGGGCCGTCATAGGATCGGGTCAGGGGCGGCACCGCAACGATTTGGTTCCGGCGCGAGAGTGTGGTGTGGTCCGGGGCCTTGAGGTTGAGGCCCATCAAGCGGAGCAGCGAGTCCAGGAACCCCTCGGTCTGGCGGAGCGGCAGGCTGAAGACGACCCGCAGCGTCAACGCGGTCCGGACCGCGAGGTTCGAGTACCGCCGCTGGCCTCCGCGAAGACCGTTCTTCGGTGGTACCCACGCGGCAATTGCATCCTCGCTCAGCCAGATCGTGACGTCGCCGCGGCTCCTGAGGCCACGCTCGTACTCCCTCCAGTTCCGGATTCTGTACTTCTTCTTATACTGGCGGTTGACTCGGCTCGACTTCGCTGCGACCATGACGTTACCCCCGATCTCTATGATGGACTGGACCCCACCCCCGCCGCTAGCGTGCTCGCTTACACCGATTCATGCACCAACGCCAAACAGAGCCAATATCCAGAACCCTATGAAGAATCAGCACGATACAGACCATCCCCCGGCCCCCAAGGTTGGACGCCCACCGGCGGCGACGGCCCCCACTCCCGGCCTCCGCCCCAGCCCCCCATACTGCCGCGGCCCCCGGCCCCAACCCCTCTCATCGTTGATGACCCAAACCTAACGTCCCACAAGAAACCAAACAAACCAAATTCCAGATAATACTATTGGAATCAATGACTTACTAGACTATTCCGGGCAACCGGTCGCAAGCCCTCTCGTCTAGAGGAAAGTTTTTATTTTCTATTTTTCTCGGAAAACCGGGCATTTCCGGACTTCGCGAGACGATCTTTCCACTGCTGGATCAGCGCCAGCGCGTCGATCGGCCGGAGCTCTTCCGGGTTGACCTGCCGCAGCTCTTCGGCGACAGCCTGCTCAGCCGGGGTCAAGAACGAGACCTGGACCGGTGAGTCATCCGGTTCGCCGGAGAGCTCTTCTGAGACCGACTGCTCTTTCTCTTCATGCCGCTCCAGCACCGAGTACGCCCGCTCGATCACCTCCATCGGCAGGCCGGCCAGCCGGGCCACTTCGATGCCGTAGCTGCGGTCGGCCTTGCCGGGCTCGACCCGCCGCAGGAACACGATGCTATCGCCCACCTCCTTGACCGAGACATGCAGATTGACGACGCCCTTCAACAGATCGGCCAGCTCGGTCAGCTCGTGGTAATGCGTCGCGAAGAGCGTTTTGGCGTGCTTGCGGGTGAGAATGTATTCCACCACCGCCCAGGCGATCGCCAGACCGTCAAAGGTCGAGGTTCCGCGTCCAATCTCATCGAGCAAGATCAGGCTCGACTCGGTGGCCGTGTTCAGGATCTGCGCCGTCTCGGTCATTTCGACCATGAACGTTGAGCGTCCGCTCGCCAAATTGTCACTCGCCCCGATGCGGGTGAAGATGCGATCGATGATCGGCAGCCGCGCACTGCGGGCGGGCACGTAGGATCCCATCTGCGCCAGAATCGCGGTCAGGGCGGTTTGCCGCAGATAGGTCGACTTCCCGCCCATGTTCGGCCCCGTGATCAGCGCCAGAAGATGGTCGTTGTCGTCGAGATAAACGTCGTTGGGAATGAAGCGCTCGGCGGCGTCATTTTCAGCCAGATCCTCGATCACCGGATGGCGTCCGGCGGCGATCTGCAACTCGCCGCCCGAGCTGAATTCCGGCCGGACGTAGTCGCGCTCGGCGGCGACTTGAGAGAGTCCGTGCAGCACGTCCAGTTCGGCGACCGCGGCGGCCGCCGCGCGAATGCGTTGCGAGTTCTGGGCCAGATACGACCGCAGCTCCTCGAACAAACGCTTCTCGATTTCGAGAATACGCTCTTCCGCGTCCAGAATTTTCGACTCATACTCTTTGAGCTCCGGAGTCGTGAATCGTTCGGCATTGACCAAGGTCTGCTTGCGGTCATAGTGACTGGGCACCCGCGCCATATTCGCTTTCGAGACTTCAATGTAGAAACCGAAGACATTGTTGAAGCGCACCTTGAGGGAGGCAATGCCGCTGGCTTCCCGCTCACGCATCTCCATCTGGGCGATATAGCCGCGGCTGTTCCGCCGTATGTCGCGCAATTCGTCGAGGTCGGCGCTAATGCCCTCGCGGATCACGTTGCCTTCGGCGATTTTCAGCGGCGGCTCGTCGCCGAGCGAAGCCTGGATGCGCTCGCGCAGGTCGGCGAGTTCATCCATTCGCTGGTGGAGATCCCGCATGCGCTCGGAACCGAGACCGCCGAGCAGGCCGCGCAAGACCGGCAGCACGGCGAAGGACGAACCCAGGCTGGCGATGTCGCGCGGCGTCGCCGAGCCAAGAGTTACCCGCGCCAGCAGGCGTTCCATGTCCCCCACCTGGGCGAGTTCGCGCCCCGTCTCGGTGCGCGAGACAACATCGGCGAACAGATCGCCGACTCCGTTGCGGCGTCCCTCGATCTCCTCGCGGTCAATCGAGGGACGCAGCAGCCACTGGCGCAGCAGCCGGGCTCCCATCGCGGTTGCCGTGCGGTCGATCACCCGCAGCAGAGTCGCCTGCCGCGAGCCTCCGAAGAGGGGTTCGACCAGTTCCAGATTGCGAACCGTGACCGGATCGAGCGCCATCCAATCCTGGCGGCGGAAATATCCCGGCCGGTCGAGATGCTCGAGGGCGGCGCGCTGCGTGTCGCGCAGGTAATGAAGAATCGCGCCCGCGGCCGCCACCGCCGCGGGACGATCGGCGACACCGAGTCCGTCGAGCACCCGCAGTTTGAAGTGTTCGCGGAGGGTGCGCCCGGCGTAAGAGGATTCGAAAATCCAGGGCTCGAGTTCGGTCAGCAGATAGCGCCCATCGCGGACCTTTGCACCCGGCGCGCCGGCGAATAGCGGAGCTTCCGATGGAACGAGAACCTCTTTCGCTCCCAGGTTCTCAAGCACCGCCTCGACTTCGCTGGTTTCCATTTCGGTCATCCGGAACTCGCCGGTGGAGATATCGACATAGGCCAGCCCGGCGATGGGACCCCGCTCGGCGACCGACGCCAGATAGTTGTTCTCCGAGGCGCGCAGCAGGCTGCTGTCGCTGGCCGTGCCGGGGGTGACGATGCGCGTCACTTCGCGCCGGACGAGCTTCTTGCCCTTTTGCGGGGCTTCTACCTGATCACAGATCGCGACGCGATGGCCTTTGGCGATCAGCTTGGCGATGTAGGCATCGGCGGCGTGCGCCGGCACGCCGCACATCGGAATGGGCTGGCCTTTTTCTCTGTTGCGAGAGGTGAGTGTGATCTGCAGGTTCCGCGAGGCGACGACCGCGTCGTCAAAGAACAGCTCGTAGAAATCCCCCAGCCGGAACATCAGCAGGGTGTTGGGAACTTCAGACTTGATGGCGTGGTACTGCCGCATCAGCGGCGAGGTGGGCCGGGAAGAAGCCATTGTCAACTACGGAATTATAGCGGAGCCGGGGAAGCGCCGAGGCGCGATCATCGCCGGGCCAACGCCCCGGCCGATGGCTCCGCGGCTATCTCGGCAACGCCGGTACCGACCGGGCGATGCGCAGGCCGTTCCAGCGGTAGCGCCGCTCGGGACGCTCGGAGTGCCGCAGCGCCGGGTCGAGCAATGCGGCCATGTCGCTGTATCCGCCGCCCCGCAATACGCGATGGCCCGCCGCCGTTGGCGATTCACGGCCATCGGAGGGATCGTAGAAATACGGCTGGAACAGACTCGAGGTCCACTCCCAGACATTGCCATGCATGTCGTGGAAGCCCCAGCCGTTGGACTCCTTGGTCCCGGCGGGGCGCGTCGCAAAGTCGCCGATCGTCTGGAAGTCTTCGGCGTGCGCCGCGCTGCGGGACGTTTCGCCGTACCAGGCGTAGCGTGCCAGCTCGAACTGCTTGAACAAGCCGCCGCCGGCGCGCGCGGCGTATTCCCACTCGGCCTCGCTGGGCAGCCGAAACCCGGCTCCGGGAACTTTCTCGTTCAGCTTCGCGACCAGCGCCATCGCGTCATGCCAGGAGATACGCTCGACCGGCCGTTGCGGGGCATTGGGAGAGTCCTTATGCTGACTGGGGTTCGACTCCATCAATGCTATCCACTCGGCTTGGGTGATCTCAAACTTGCCCAGATAGAACGGATCGATGGCAACGGTGTGGACAGGCTGCGAATCGTCGAAGGCATCCGAGCCGATATCGAACTCGCCGCCGGGCGCCAGCCGCAAACGTATGCCGAGCCCCTCGATCTGGACTTCGAGCGGCAGGCCGGTGACCGGGTCGAATTCCTCGCCGACGATCTCGAACCCCGGCATGGCGGGGTTCAGACGGCGTTCACAGAATGCAAGGCGCTCGCGGACGCCGCGGTCTCCGGGCTTGATCTCGAGCGCCAGCAGGAAGGCATCCCGGGCGGCTTGCCACTCGTGACGCGCGCTCAGGTCTTCGGCCGCTTTGACTTGCTCGCGCAAGCGGCCGAACTGACGCAAGGCTTCTTGAATCGGATGATTGGAGCGGTCGCCCTGGAAGTCCTGGATCTGGCCGGGAGAAGTGAGCGAGTGGGAGTTATGACACTGCAAACATCCGGCAGTGCTCTTTGATTCGGGACAGCCGGTCTGATGGCAACTCGAACAGAGCGGGTCGGCCGCCGCGCCGCGCGGAATGCGGTCCGGGCTGACTTCGTTGCGCTCGTTGGCGACATGGGCGGCGCTGGGCCCATGGCAAGTCTGGCAGTTTGCGGCGGCCTCGCGATGGCCGGAAATCTGCCACTCGAGGACGGAAACCACGTGGCAACGCGAGCACACGCCCGCCTCATTCCCACCGGACTGCGCCGGGAGCAGAGCCTGCGATGCGCAGAACCATCCCGCAGCGGCGATGAACCCCGCAAGACGGCTCATCCCCAGCCGTTTCATGCACGGCGATCTCATTTTCAGGGAGGACAGCACGAAGGATGACACTGCGCCCTCGTTCAGGCCAGGAATTCGCGATCGAGCCAGCGATAGTGCTCGGGAAGCCAGGACGGTCCGATGGCTCTCGCAAGCTTCTTCGCCGCATCGAGCGTAGTCGTTTCCTGATCGCTCAGCGACAAGGAGCGCTGCAGCGCCTGGTAGTTCGCATCGACCATGTAGTCATCGAACATGCCGGGCATGGCGGAGGTCATGAACGGACGCGAATACACAAAGCGCAGCGCCGCCTGGCAGAGCGTTTCGTCAGGCATGCGCCGCAGGCTCCTGGTCATCTCCGCTACCACGGCCGGCGGCAGAGGCCGATGCTCGTCGCGGTAGAGGCGCATATTGTGGTTTTCGGGTTTGGTGCCGGGGTTGGCCAGCGGATCGAGGTGCACAATCGAGCCGGCCGAGAGCGGTTTGATCGCGATCAGTCCCACACCCTTGTCGAGCGCGGCGGGGATGAACTCGGTATAGTCCGTTCGCGCGTGAATGAAGTTGTACGGGAACATGACATAGTCAAGATCCTCTAACTCATCGAGCGCGCTCATCATAATCGCTTCACTATGGGTTGAGATGCCGATCGCGCGAAGCTTGCCGGCTCTCTTGGCTTTGCGCAACACATCCCAATCTTCCAGGTTCTTGTCCGTCACCTTCGCCCCGGCCCCGACATAGATGCGGTACATGTCGACATGACCGTAGAGCTTCGCTGCCCGGTCGATGTTCTCGCCGACGAACATGGGGAATTGACGGCAGACCGAGACGAGAACTTTATCCCGGCGAGGCTTGACCACCCGGGCGACCGGTTCCCACTGGCCGTTGTTCTCGTAGGTGTCCACCATGTTGACGCCCAGATCGAAAGCGCGGGCAAGCTGCCGGTCGCGGCGCGCCTGGCCTTCTTCGTTGAGCACGCGACCGAACTTGGCTTTTACCTTGTAGGCCGGGTCGGTGTGAGACCCGAACGAGAGCAGCGACACGTGCAGGCCAGACCGGCCGAGCTGGCGGTAGACCATCCCTCCGCGGCGAAACTCACGAACGCCTTTCAGCCGGGAGGTGTGAGTAGCGGCGAAACTGGACTGCGCGGCGGCGAAACCCGCGGACGCGGCCAGGAACCCGCGGCGAGACAGCGGACATGTCATGCGCAAATTGTACCACTTATTTGCAGCCGGAACGGCGTCTCCGCGCCCCTGCCGCAAGCCGCTATCGCGCGACCTCTTGGCTGCGGGGGAAGAACTCCGCCCAGGCCTCGCGGTAGGAGAACATGCCGACCATCGGTTCGAGCTGCTCGCCGGCGAGCGGACCGCTGACGGCCCGGCCGCTGGTCACATCCCAGCCGGAGCCCGTCTGCTCGTCGGTCATCTGGCCCGGCGCGGCCGCAACGAAGGTGAGCCTCTGGCCGCCGAGCTTTCTTGAGAACAGCCTCGCGCTGGTCGCCGCCTTTTCATAGGCCAGCACGAGCGCCTGTCCGGCCAAGTCGAGATTCTTCACCGGCTCCCGTTGCAGCGCGTCCAATCCGATGTGATAGCGCTGCCGTCCGATCGCCCAGCCGTAAACGAACTCTTCTGGGTTTCTGTAGAAGTCCGCGGTGAATTCTTCGTGCGTGCGAGGCATGTTGAGCACGGTCGTCTCGGGGTGCTCGCCGAGCCAGGCGCGCCAGGTCGTCATCTCGCCGGGCAGCATGCGCAGCTTCGTTCCCAGCATCTCGCCCTGCATGGCTTCGCCGCGGATGTGACTCCAGTGAGAATTCGTCTCCGCGTCATACATCACCAGGCTGCGGTTCCACAGCATGCCCGATACACCGAAGGTCAGCGTCCGGTCTCCTGCTTGACGGTCGTAAACTACGCCGTTATAGCAGAGGTGTCACCAGGTGGCGGCGATCGGCGCGCCGCCTAACCGGTCGTTGATGATCTCGCGCCGCGCGCCGCTGAGCATATTGATCGGATAGGCCCGCGCCTCTCCGTTGACGACCACGCCCAAGACGAGTTCCCCTCCCAAAACCTGATCGCCGACTTCTTCCGGTCGCAAGACCTCGGCATCGGTGATTGGCTTCTGGGGTCCCATCAACCGGCGCGGAGTGAAGCCCTCGGCGCTGGGTTCGGGAAGTTCGGCTTGACCTCGCGGCTCCGACGATCGGCGTGACATGGGGCGGCGCTCTCGCACTTTCAGGGTAGCGTCTTGCGGTGCGCGCACAGCCGTGAACTCCACCTCACCCATCATTCCCCGGCCGGTCTCCGCGCCGCGCGCCGTCCCCCCGCCTCGCGAGCTTCGTCTTCCCGCTCCTTCGGCCGTGCGGGTAAAGAGGATCTCTCCGTCCTCGATGCGGCCCCTATAGTGGAAGGTGATCTCGCGGCGCCCGCGCTGAACGACCCGCAGGAACGTAATCTCGTCGCCACGGATCATGCCGTCCTGGATCTCGGACTCGCCAAGCAGCTCGTTGGTCACCGTGCCGCTGACACTCTCGCCTTCGGTGCGCAGGTCGAACAGCACGCGGACCACTCCTCCGGGACCGGGATGCGAGCCCTGCCACTTGCCGTCGATCTCGGCGCCCCAGCCCGCCGGGGCGCCGAGTATCGCTCCGGCCAGCACTGCCGGCGCCATCATCAGAATACGGGAATACATCATGGCCTAATCGCCTGATCGCCCAGTCCGTTCCGCCATCCCTCATGACTCTGGCGTCGGCTCGGCGGAAAAGGTTATTCTCTCAGAAGTAAATTCCTCGTGTTGGTGCAAGAAACTGGGTCAGCGGGTTCGAGTTGGCGATGCATTGAGGTCCCGCCCCGTCGGTCCCTGTTTTCCCCCCGCACATGATCTTCCACTACACTTTGAGGACGGAGAAAACCTATGCGTATCGCTTGCTTGCTGCTGTTGCTGGCCGCCGGTCTCCATGGCGCTGATTACGATCTCCTGATTCGGAACGCCCGTGTGGTCGACGGCACCGGCAATCCCTGGTTCGCCGCCGGCGTGGCCGTCAAGGACGGGCGCATTGCCGCCGTGGGCGCCCTGCCCGAGGCGACGGCCGATCGGGTCATCGACGCCGCATCACGAGTGGTTGCCCCGGGGTTTATCGACGTGCATGCCCACATCGGTTGCTGGCCGCCGGTCTCCATGGCGCTGATTACGATCTCCTGATTCGGAACGCCCGTGTGGTCGACGGCACCGGCAATCCCTGGTTCGCCGCCGGCGTGGCCGTCAAGGACGGGCGCATTGCCGCCGTGGGCGCCCTGCCCGAGGCGACGGCCGATCGGGTCATCGACGCCGCATCACGAGTGGTTGCCCCGGGGTTTATCGACGTGCATGCCCACATCGAAAAGCGGTCCTACCGCCCCGGCATCGTCGATTTCCCCGATGCCGCGAACTACATCACTGATGGCAAAACGACCATGATCACCGGCAACTGCGGTTCGTCGAAGGTCGATCTGCCGGCCTGGTTCTCTCAACTCGAGAAGAGCGGCCTGGGGCTGAATCTGGCGACGCTGATCGGCCACAACTCGGTTCGGCGCGAGGTCATGGGGACGGCCCGCCGCGCGGCCACCGCCGAGCAGATGGGCAAGATGCGCGGGCTGGTCGAGCGCGCCATGCGCGACGGTGCCGTTGGATTCTCGACCGGGCTCATCTATGTGCCCGGCACCTACGCCGACACCGAAGAGGTGACCGCGCTGGCCAAGGTGGCGGGCCGCCATCATGGCGTCTACGCGACCCATATGAGGAATGAAGGCAAAGACGTGCTCGAGGCGATTCGCGAAGCGGTCCACATCGGCAAGCAGGCCGGCACGCCGGTTCAGATTTCCCACTTCAAGATCAGCAATAGACATCACTGGGGAAAGACCGGCGATTCGATCGCGCTGGTCGAGCAGTTCCGGCGCGAGGGCGTCGACGTGGTGGTGGATCAGTATCCCTATGACCGCTCGATCACCAGCCTCGGGGTGACCCTGCCCACCTGGGCGCTGGCCGACGGGCAGAATGCGATTCGCGAGCGCCTGGCGACGGGCGCGACCCGCGAGCGGATCGTCAAGGAAATGGAGGAGATTCTCAACAGCAAGGGCTTCGGCGACTACTCCTACGCCATGATCGCGAGCTGTGATTTCGAGCCCGCGCTGGCCGGCAAGACGATCAGCGAAGTCAACCGGATGCGCGGCCGGGCGGCCAGCGTGCCGGAAGAAATCGAGACCATCCTGGAGCTAGTCGTCCAGGGACCGATGCAGATGGTCTATCACTCGATGAGCGAGGAAGACGTCGAGCGGATCATGAAGTACCCGAACACGGCGATCGCAAGTGACGGTTACATTGTCGAATTCGGCAGTGGCGTGCCGCACCCGCGCTCTTACGGCACCTACGCGCGGGTGCTGGGCGAATTCGTGCGGGAGCGCAAGGTGCTGACCCTCGAAGACGCCATTCGCAAGATGACGTCCCTGCCGGCGCGTACCTTCGGCCTGCGTGATCGCGGATTGCTGCGCGAGGGGTTCGCCGCCGACATGGTGATGTTTGATCCGGCGAAGGTCACCGACAACGCGACGTTCCAGAAGCCGCATCAGTACTCCAGCGGGTTCGACTTAGTGCTGGTGAACGGCATCCCGGTTGTCGAAAACGGACGGCCGACGGGAAAACGGCCTGGTGCAATACTGAAGCACCTTGTGTTGAAGCACCCTTTGCCGTGACCGGCGGCGCTCGCCTGCAACACGGACTTGCAATCGTCGCCTACAACGGGGCCACATCCTGACCAGCGTCGCCACCGCGAAGGTTACGGCGAAGGCAAAGGCCAGCGGCATCAACGCGCCGATCGCGGTCCATTTCCCGCTGCGCGTCTCTTTCCAGATCGTGAGAATGGTCGTGGCGCAGGGATTGTGCAGCACTGAGAACGCCAAAGGGCTCCGCCAAAGGGCTTCGTCCCCTGTATCCCCCGATCCGACCTCCGATCTCCTGTACTCATCTGGGATAATTGATTCATTACTGTAGCGAAACACGGAATCCTCGAACAGACGGGCGAAACCGTGGTCCGCATTCAAGCGCCGACTAGCCCGCAATTGATGGATCTGTATCTTACTCCGGCGAGAGCGGTGGGATCATCTGGGTCGGGACCCAGTTTAACCTAGCAAACCCTAGAACAACTAGGACGGCCGCGAGGAGGCAATAGTGCCCTCGAACGATCGAATCATACTAGACGAAATTCTGAGCCAACGCCAGAGCGAAGTCGCCTCTGACGCCAGCCCGAGCGAATTCTTCGAACTCTTCACCGCTGAGCAGGTTCTCAAGGACTTCGATCTGTCCTATGACGAGATCGAATCTGGCCTCATCGGGGACGGGGGTGACGGCGGAATCGACGGAATCTATTTGTTCGTTAATGACGAATTCGTTCAAGAAGACCCTGCTTACGGCCATCTCAGGAAAGATATTACAGTTGACCTAATCGTCATCCAGTCAAAAATGAGGAGCGGCTTTCAGGAAACACCCGTCGAACGTTTTCTTACCATCAGTGACGATATTCTCGATCTGTCGAAGGACCCCAACGAGTTTTCCGAGATTTACAATGAAGGACTTGTTGAGGCAATCAAGCGATTTCGGAAGCTACACCAACAGGTCGTAGCAAGATTCCCAACACTTCGCTTTCGCTACAACTACGCATGCAAAGGAGCGGCACCAGACGAAAACGTCAACCGAAAGGTCAAAAAGCTCCGAGAAGTCGTCGCGCAGCACTTCCCCTCAGCGGAGTTCAAGTTTGCGTTCCTGGGTGCCTCAGAACTGCTTGCTCTCGCTAGGCGTGCACCGCAAACGACGCACACTCTGGCGCTCGCAGAGAATCCCATCTCGTCGGAGGGACAGGTTGGCTTTGCATGTCTGGTAAGGCTACGGGACTTCTATGACTTCATAACAGACGAGCACGGGGCACTTCGCCGTCAGATTTTCGAAGCGAACGTGCGCGACTACCAAGGACCTACTGAAGTGAACGATGAGATTCAGAAGTCTCTTCAGGAGGACAACCGCGAGGATTTCTGGTGGCTCAATAACGGCGTCTCGATCCTGGCTTCTAAAGCCTCCCTCGGTGGCAAGACACTGACCATCGAAGATCCCCAAATCGTGAACGGTCTACTAAACCTCAACCGAGATATACAAATACTTCAAGAGAGTCAATCCGAATAGTGATGAGAGGAAAATCCGACCTAGTGGACTGTCCCAGAGAAAGATACACCATGACGGATGCGGCGCGCGGGGTTGGAGTATTTCCAGCGGAAGGGCTTGGCGTCTTTGGAATAGGCGTTGATGTAGCGGCGTAACTTGCGGGCCAGGTCCGCCGTGGAGGTGAAGATGCCGCGCGTGATCACATCCCTCTGCAGCTTGGAAAACCACAATTCGACTTGATTCAGCCACGACGAATAGGTCGGGGTGAAGTGTAACTGCACGTTGGGATTGGCTCGCAGGAACTCGGCCACCTTCTTCGTCTTGTGCGCGGAGAGATTGTCGCGGATGATGTGAATCTCCTGCTCGGCCTCGTAGGGCGCGACGATGTCGGCGAGAAAGCTCACGAACTCCTTGCTGGTGTGTCGCCGAGCGGTCTTGCCCTGCACCTTGCCGGTTTTGGTGTTCAGAGCGGCGTAGAGCGAGAGTGTGCCGTTGCGCTTGTATTCGAAGCCGTGCCGTTCCGCCCGGCCGGGCGAGAGCGGCAGCACACGGTCGCGGCGATCCAGGGCCTCAATGGCGGTCTTTTCGTCAACGCAGAATATGGCGGCGTGCCGGGGCGGGTCGAGATAGAGCCCGATGATGTCGGCCGCCTTGCGCTCGAAGTCCGGGTCGTTGGAGGCCATGTAGCGTTCCAAACGATGCGGTTGCAGGCCGGCTTCCCGCCAAACGCGATGAATCATCGTCTTGCTTAGCGCGAGCTGACGGGCGAGTTTGCGGCAGGACCAGTGGGTGGAACCGTCTCGGGGTTTGCGGCGCGTGGCGTTGAGTATCCGAGCGCGCAGCTTGACGCTCAGCTTGGAGGGCGCTTGACCGGGCCGCTCGGTTTCGAGCCCATCGAGTCGGGCTTGGAGAAAGCGGCGCTTCCATTTCCCCACGGTACGCGCCGAGGTGTCGAGTTTGTCGGCTAGGCGTGCATACGACCAGCCGCCGCTCAACAACAACACGATCTTGGCTCGTAGCACGAACCCGGCCGGCAGCGACTGCGAGCCGCCGATCTCTTCCAACTCAGACCGTTCTTTCTCGTCCAAAGCGATTGGTTCGGCTTGAAAGGGCATACTGTATAGACGCCGCTTTCACTAAGAAGGTTACTCTGGGACAGTCCACTAGAAGCAGTTCAGGGCGCCGAACGTGACACATTCTTAAGTGTCCCAATGCTCGGCCCGGCACGGGATGCAGCCTGCGTCAACACCTTCGCGTTCGCGTATCAACTCATCTCGGCCGATTGTCTGGCGCGGGTTTCGTCGGAACTGTCGGAATTCGTGACCGGCGACTTCGATCGTAAGTGATCCGCCATGCCGTTGGACCTTGACGCCGGCCCGCCGCCAGAGGCTCTTAGTTCGAAACTCTCTTGGCGGTGAATTTCACCGGACCGCGCCGTCCGCGGCCGCCCGGGCGGCGTCCCCGGCGTCCCTCGCCGCCCTCGGCTCTCGGGCCGCCATCGGGCGGGGGTCTGTCTCCTTCGGCTTGTGACTCCCGATCGGGGCCTCCGGGGCCTCCAGCGCCGGGTCCGCCCCGTCTTCGCCCTCCTGGCCCTCCCCGGCCCGCGGGACGCTGGAAGGTTCGTTCAAACTCAATCTCGTCGCCGGAAATTTTGCCCGTGTAGAGGATCGTGATTTCGCGGCCGAAATTCATGACTTGTTTGAAAGAAATTTCGTCGCCGGTGATCTTGCCGTCCTGAATGTCGGATTCGCCCCTCGCAGTCGCGACCGTGCCGGTGACCTTGTCGCCCTCGACTTTCAGGTTGAACTCAAGTTCACTCGCGCCGCGCGGCGTTTCAAACTCCGCCGTCCATTTTCCGGTTACGTCGGAGCCGAACGCCGCGGGCGCCAGCAGGATGGCGCCGATGGTGCCTGTCATTAGAAGATGCTTCACCGTCTCTTCCTCCTAGAGCGGGTGTTTGCCTCGTCACCCGCTGCTGGTAAATCTCATACAAAAGAGTTTCAGTTCCGCGGCGCTCACCTCTCCGAGACGACTTCTCGCCGCTCTGGTCTGGCATCGAGCAAAATAATCGCGGCGCGCCGAAACGCGAACTTCCGTCCCGTCTCCTCCACTACATTTAGCTGGTAGGTATAGGCGCCCGGCGCCAAGCTGTCGAGCGGAATCTGAAACTCTACCGGAATCGCCTGTTTTCGTTTTTCGTCCGCTTCTCGCAGCCGCACCGGTTCGGATTCGAACACCTTCACGCCGCCGCGGAAGAAGCTCAGACTCGCGGCCACGCTGGGGCCTTCGCGCTCTCGTCCTCCATTGCGTGCGTAGACCTCGAAGTAAACGTATAAGCTCTGATCCTTACGGAAGACTCGCGTGATGCTGGGGATCAGTTTCTGTCCGTCATGAATGAGCGGGTGCGCGGCCAGGAGTTTCTTGTTGCGCTCGGCGACGCCCACGGCCGAGGAGAGCGACTCGCGCTGATTCGACCAGACCACCGAACTCATCTTCGCGTAAGACTCCTCGTCATCGAGATCAGGCACGCTGAATTTCGTCTCGAACGTCCCCATCTTGCCGCTCTGGTTTTCCCGCGTGAGGAACTTCAACTGATAGTCGCCCGGCGGCAGCGTAAAGCCGGAGTCATACTGCAACTGGCGGCGGGCGAGGCGTCCGGCGTTCTCGCCTTGCAGTTTCACTTCGATGTGGTCCCGCAGACTGGCGATGAGTTTTCGCTTGCCGTCGCGCACCTGCGCGATGAAGTCGAGCGTTGTTTTTTCCCTGCCGCCCTTGCGGGCCAGCTCGAACTCCGAGCCGGGTATCTTGACCGCCAGAGGTATGAAATAACGGTCCCGCCCGAGCCTGAAATAATTGACTTCCAGCGCCAGGCTCAGATCCGTTACCGGATCGCCGAGCAGCAAAGCTTCCTCTAACTGACGCTCCTTGTCGGCGGAGCTGAAGTTGCGAAATTCCTTCGGCCCGAAGTAACCCGAGCGATAGTCGATCTTAAGCCCGCGCCGGCCGGGAATGCGCAGCTTGACGCGCCGGAAACGGCCGTCGGTCTTATCGTTCGTACTGTAGTAACCGAGGATGTAGTAGCTCGAAATATCCTTCTGTGCCTGGGTGATGCCGAGCGTCAGGTCGTTGCTGTCAAGCAGCGCCTTGCCGCCCGTGTCGCTGGCCAGCGTGAAGAGAGTCTCCTGCTGATCGTTGAAGCGGTCGCGCCGCTGGCGCTGCGCCTGGCCTGAAAACGTGCGCGAGCCGCGGGCCGAACCCTGCCGCGCGTCGCCCGCCGGGGCCTCGGCCACCAGGCCGCGCGCATCCACTGGATAGAACGCCATATTGGCCCGCAACGCGGCGTTGATGGTGGATCGCAACTGCGAATGATTCTCGACGCCGGTTTTCCCCACGCCGCTGGCGAAGTAGACCAGCGCTTTCTTTTCCGGCAGCGACGCCAGCATGTTAGCCGCCGATTCGAGAGCGCTGAGCTTCTGATCGGTATTGAAAACGTTGAACTCGGTCTCGTCGGAGACGAACGCCGAGCCGTCGTCCACGGCGGATTCCTCGTCCGTATCGGCCTCGCCGGCCAGCTCACTGGCCTCACCCATGCGAAACGCGCCGATTACCTCACGGAGCAGCTCGCGGTCATCGGTGAAATCCTGCAACACCCGGAGCCGGGTCGAAAAACTCATCACCGCGACCAGGTCCGCCGGAGCCATGTGCTCGTCGAGAAATCGCAGCGAGGATTTTTGCGCGCGAATCTGATCGGCCGGCGGCATCGACGAAAAGTCGAAGTAAAGTACCAGCAGTCGGCGGTCGCGATAGCGCACCTTGCCGGGGGCCGAACGAGAGATATCCCGCCGGCGGAGAGTCTCGCCCTCGGCCCTCCCGCCGGCGGCGGTCTCCCGCGGGGTCTCGTCTGGGGTCTCCTCCGGCGCAGCGGCCGTTTTCGGCCTGGCTGCTTCCGCGCGCGGCGTCAGGTCGAGTCTCTGAAATTCGAAGATGGATATGTTTTGCCGCTTGCCGTCCTCCGCTAGCTCGAAGGCCGCGGCCGTTAGACCCTCGACCGGGTTTCCCTTGCCGTCACGCACCTCGACGTTAAAGACAACCAGATTGGTCGTAGACGTAAACTTCACGGTGGCTTCGGGTTCCTGAGCCGGCAGCGCCAGCACTGTTGCCAGTACTGCTGCCAGCATCAGAGCCAGCATCATCGCCCGTCCGGGCGCCGCGGATCTGAGCGGCCAGCCAATCGCCACCGGAAAACTCGCCTTCCGCCGCTCAAATAGCATGTAAGAAAACCTCAACAACATGATGCCCTTTTCCTGCTAGAACCGGAACCTCACATTCAAACGCATCGTGCGCATCGCCGCCGTATTGGTGGCGAGACCGAAATTCGAGGCGTTCACGGTCGTTCCCAACCGGCTGTAGCTGACCGTATTGGTCACGTTCGTGCTCTCGAGCCGGACATTCATCCGCCGCCGTTCCTCGCCCAGGCGGAAGTCGCGCCCGATGCCGAAATTTAGCGAGAACAAACCGGGCCCCGGAATCGTATTGCGCGAAGCGTTTCCGAAACGATCCGCGGGCGGGGTCGTAAACGCCGCCGGATTGAAAAAACCCGCTCCCGCCGTTACGCTCAGCCCGGTCGAGTCGGCGCGCCCCGAACCAACTGCTCCCGTGCCGCCGGTATTGGCCTGATTGCCAAGAATCGTCGCAGTGAAAGGCGTTCCGGAATTGGCCGTCAGGCCTCCGGTCAAGGTCCAGTCGCGGAAAATCGTCTCGAACAAGTTGCGCGACGGCGCGCCGCTGGCCCGGCGGGCGACCGGCGACGAGAGCACGAACTGCGTCGTCAGCGCATGCCGCTGGTCGAAGCTCGAAAGTCCGCGCTCGGCCCGCAGGTCGGTGTCGTCCTGCGCCACCACCGCCGCGCCGCCGCCAAAGGTCGAGACATTATCAATCGATTTCGCCCAGGTGTAGAACAGGTTCGCCGACACCCCGCTCTGGAACCGCCGCGATAGCCGAACTTGGCCGGCGTGATAGATGGAATTGCCTTCCGAACTATCGAAGGTGAACCCGACGGCGTTGCCGATTCGGCGCCTCTCCTCGGCGGTCAGCGGAGAGCCGGGCGCGGCCCGGTTCGGCGAGCGCTGTGTGTCGAGCCGGGTTCCCTTGGTGCCCAAGTATCCGACTTCCAGCACCAACGAGCGCGGCAGATTCTGCTGCACGGCAAAGTTCCACGTCTGCGCGTAGCCCACCAGATAACGTCGGTCCACCGCGAAGGTGTTGGTGATGTCCTGTGAGGGCGCGGTCGCGAAACCGTTTTGGATGGAAAGAACACGATCCAGGCTCGTCGTCACCGTACCGGTGGTTGCGAACGGCGGCTGCTGGCCCAGCAGCGCTGCGGCCTGGTTGTAGACCGAGCCGTTGTAGTACCAGCCATAGCCGGCGCGCACCAGCGTCGACTGCTTCGGGAATGGCTTCCAGGCCAGTCCCAGCCGGGGGCCGATATTGTTGCGGTCCGGCTGGATCAGCCCCCTGGGAAACGCTCCGCTGTAGGGGCCGGCCGCCCCAGGCAGCACCGGAGCCACGGCCGTAAATCCCGGCGCGATGTCCAGGTTCACGAGGCGGTCATACTTCTCGTGAAACGGCTGGAGAAACTCGTAACGCAGTCCGGCATTGATGGTGAAGTTCGCGCTCACCCGCCAGTCGTCCTGCACGTAGAGACTAAAGGCGCTGCTTCGAAAATACGTGTCCGGATTCCCGAAACGAATCGAACTCGACTGCGGCTTTCCGAGCAGAAAGTCCGCGAAGTCGAAACCGGTCGCCGCTAGCGGCAGCCCGCGATCGTCGAACGCGCTCGTCCCCAGACCGCTGAATGTCAGTGTGCCGCGCGCGTTTTGGTCGCTAATGTTGTTGAGCTGAATCTTTCGGTAGTCGCCGCCCAGCGACAGATTATGGCTGCCGCGCACCAGCGTCACCCCTTCGCTGATCTGAAACGTCTGATCCCGCCGTAGCGACGGACTCGCGTCGGTCAAATTACCGAAATTCGTGAACGTCAGATTCGGCGGGCCGTAGTTGATCGGATCGTCCGAGGTGCCCGTGATGCCGAGTTCCCCCGCCACATCCTGGCCAAAGGCAAAATAGGGCAGCGTCTGGTTGCGATTCCTGGTATAGCGGAGCTGCAAGCTGTTGATCACATCGGGCCGAAGATTGCGCGTCCACCCCAAACGGGCGCTCTGGGCCCGTCCGCCCCTGGCATCCACGAAGCCGAACGTCTGCAGGGCGTTGGATTGGCTCGACCGCAGGCTGTAGCTGAACGAGAGCCGGTCGGCGCCGCTGACATTTCGATTCACCCGCAGCGAGATGCTGTCGCTGTCGCTCGCCGCCGAACTGACGAACTGGTAGTTCTGCACTCTGCCGTTCTGGTTCGGCAGCGGCAGAAACGGCAGCAGCCCGTTCGCGGCCGGGTCGATCCGAGAGAGCGGAACCCGATTGCCAGCGAAAGGCTGCCCGGTTGCCGCGTCGTAGATGGTCACCCTCTGCTGCGCGATCGATTGAGAAAAGTCCCCCGCGCGTTCCAGAGACGAAGGCACCGTGGCCGTCGCATTGTAGGGATTGCGGCTGCGCGAGCCGCGATAATTCAGGAAGAAGAACGTCTTGTCATCACTGAAAATCTTTGGGATTTTCAACGGTCCGCCAAGCAGGCCGCCAAACTGACCCTGGCCGTAGGATGGTTTTTCGACCGTCTGTCCGGTGAGCGAATACGGGCGGGCGTCGAAGGCCGAGTTGCGCAGCGTAAAGTAGGCCATCATACGCATCCGGTTGCGGCCCGCGCCGATGCGATTGCCGAATTGCGTGGCGCCGCGCCGCCGCATCCATTCGGCGATGCGTGCCCGGCGCTCGGGTGAGAGGTTGCCTCGGCCCCGGCCCGGTCCGCCGCCCCGGCCGCCTCTGGCGCCTCGCCCGCCGGGTCCGCCGCGTCCTCCCCCTCCGCGTCGCCCGCCACGGCCCGCTCCAAAACCGCCGCCCCCCGGACCCCGGCCAAATCTCCCGGCAGTGGAAGCGGTGGCGCCGGTTTGACCGCCGAAGGGATTCCCGGCCGGACCGGCCTGGCCGCCGAATCCGAATCCCGCGCCGCGTCCAAACCCGCCCTGCCCCTGTCGCGTCCGCAGCCCCTGACTCAAACTCCCGGTTACCAAGAAGGACTCCGTCGCGTCTTGGGAGAGGTCACTTGTTACCAGAGCCGCTGGCATGGCCGAGAGTTCTTCGAATGTCCGGTCCTGTTCGGTCTGATTGACCGCTAGCCGCTGAAACCGCGCGCGCCCGCCGTTTGCGCGGCCGCGGCCGCGGCGGTTCCGCGCCGGCGGCGGGGCGGCGGCCGTGAGGGCCAACTCCCACTCGATCAGCGCATTCCGGCCGTTGATTGTCACCTCGCGCCGCGCGGGTTCGAAACCGAAGATCCGCACCTCGATGGACCACTCGCCCGCTGCAAGATTTTGGAAATGATAGAACCCCGCCTCGCCGGTCGAGGTTGCCAGCCTCGCCGTGCCCGATTGCGCGGTCACCGTCGCGCCGGGAATCGGCAGCCCCCCGGACCGCACTCGCCCGCGGTGCTCCGCCGCGCTGAGAATGGAAACCAAGAAAAATAGGAATGCCGCCGCTCGCGTGACTCTCATCAGACTCAAAAGGAATAGGCGCTGCCGTTGTGCCGGGCGTTACGAAGTGCTTGGAAGAGAATGTTAAATCCGTGTAAAAACCTAGTTTACGGGCCTGCTTCAGGGAAGAGGACCGTTCACGGCACGGGTTCACGGCTCAGGTTCACAGCACGGGCGCCGGAAGCCTTGGTCTCGCAACCAAGCCGCCCCCGCGGTTTCCGGCTTGACTCGAGGCGGGCCGGCAAACGCCGATGCTTTCCGAGACGGGCTCGAATTGTGACGACGATCAAACCAAGCTCGACCCCGAGGCTACAGTCACGGCCGGTTTAAGCCTATTGCTCCAAGCGGGCTGGCGAGAGCCGCGCGACACCTTGCGTCACGCGGCAACGCCTGCCGAGAAGGAGAGATCCATGGAGAACAATAGTGTGAACGCTGTGGAAACCCTCAGCCCGAGCGCACTGACGCCGGAGCTGATTGGGCAAATCGAGCGCGCCGCGCTCAGCGAAACGGCACTGCTGGCGCCACGCTGCGGGAAGATCTTGAGGATGCTGCGCGAAGGCGCCGCACTCGAGAGGATTCAGCCGGAGTTGTGGCACATTCAGCGGGCGTTGTCGGCGCCGGGCGGGTTGGCAGCCTCCGCTGAGACGTTGCGCAAACTCGAAAAGTATCTGCCGTGCCGGGTCGACGAGATCATCGGCAAATCGACAGATTTCTTCCACAAGGACCCCGCGCACCAACGACGGATCGTTTCCGACCCCAGCAACCTGCCGCACAAGGCGCAGATCACGCTGGGGCCGGAGACACTCGATCTGGAAGCGCCAGCGCTTTGAGAGAGTCGATCCCCCCTGGCCGATCGCGCCGGGATAGAGCCGCAAGCAGAGTTTCCCTCACCCCTTAAGCCAGCGGTCAAACCACGCAAAGGCGTCCCGTTGCATGTCGAGGTCGAACTTGTGCGGCCCATCGTAGAAGGTGGCGCGGTAGCGATCCGGCACTCCGGCCCTGGCGTATACTTCGCCGAGAATACGATCGGCGCGCTCCATCTCGGGCATGGTAAAGAGCGCGTCCTCACGATTGTTGAGCACCAGCACCGGGTTCGGAACGGCGAGCCCAGAATTTCCGGGTAATCGAGATAGCACGGCAGGCCCGGAATATAGATCATCCAAGTGTGCGTATAGGATTTATTGAGCAAATAGTCGCGCCAGGTCGTCATCATCCCCACGGCGCGGGCGCAACGAATGCGTTCATCGAGCCCGGTCAGATAGACGGTCCGCGGGCCTCCCCCCGAGAGTCCGCGGCAGCCCACCCGCTCCGGGTCGACCTCGGGCCGTGAACAAAGGTAGTCCAGCGCACGCCGGTCCTCACCGCTGAAAACCCCAAGCCAGGTGGTCCCGGCGCAAAACAGGCTCTTGGCGACCAAGTGCTCGTGGCCTCCGGCGAAACGGTTGTAGCGCTCGATCTCCTCTTCCGACTCCGGCCTGCGCTCCTCGAGGTCTTTCCTGATCCCCTTCGGCAGATCCCCCGCCCTCACCCCGCGGCTGGCAAAAGTGAACGCATCATGAACGAGCACCGCGGAGGCGGTCCCGAGTCCGGAGCCAGCAGGAAATCCTGATATCGCTGACGGGCCCTGCGACGCCAGGCGTCCAGGTCGCCGCGCTCCGGCCGCCGGAAAGAAAGACGAGCAGGCTCTTCGCCGACAAGGTTCGCCGCCCACTCCCCATACGCACCGAGCATGTTTTGCATCACCCAAACACCTCCCCGTCTCTGCCCGTGTCCGGGCGGCGATTCGACGGTAGCCAAGGCACCGGCAACACGCTATCTTAGTATTGTGACGACTCAGCCCATGCGGCGGGAGGACCAGCGGCCGGGATCCGGGGAGCGAAAAACAGCCGAGGCGAACGACGCCGCGAGCGAACCTTCCAGAGATAGCACGGCGGAGAACGCACCCCAGCCGCGCCCCGGCGAAGTGAAGCTGGTCTGGCGGGATCAGGAAAACGAGACGCACGCGGTGACGGGCGAGGTGCTTGACAGCGCCCCGCAAGGAGCCGTCATCGCCCTCGCCGAACCGATACCCATGCAACAGACTCTCAGAATCTCGGGCACGCTGAGTTACACGGCGATAGTTCGGAACTGCCGCCGCGAGCAGAGCCGCCATATCGCCACGCTCGACCGTGTCTCGAAAGACCGCCGGGGGCAGCGCCGCACTTTGACCCAAGGCAAGGCCACGGCCAAGTTTCGCGGCGCCTTGGGGACCGACGCCTCGCAGGCCGTGGAGATCCGTGACATCACCGCCAAAGGACTGTGCATGGAGTCGGACCGGGCCTTCCAGGTCGGAGAGCGGGTTGTTGTCACCAGCGATGACTACCGCTGTATTGGAATCGCCCGCTACTGTAACCGTGCCGGCCGGCGTTTCGTGATCGGCGTCGCCTTTGACGCGCCGCCCGAGCCGGTGTCACGCTAGGCGTCGCCCCCGGTTCCCATTCTCATCCGTGCCCGAAGCCAACTCGAATTCTTCGCTCATCGACTTCAGAAATGTTTCCGTCATGCGGGGCGCTCGCACGGTGCTGGACCGCGTGACGTTGTCGGTCTCGCTCGGCGAGCACGTCGCGATCCTCGGTCCCAACGGGTCGGGGAAATCTTCGCTGATCAAGACGATCGCCCGCGAGTTACATCCGCTCGAATCGGGGCCGGGCTCCTGGCTGAAAATTCTCGGCAAGGATCGCTGGAATATTTTTCACCTCCGTCCCCAGTTCGGCGTGGTCTCGCCCGACTGGGTGGAGATGTGTACCCGGCCGATCAGCGGCCGCGAGGCGGTCCTGTCGGGGTTCTTCTGCTCCACCGAGATTTGGCCGCACAATCAAGTCACGCCCGCGATGGAACAAAGAGCGGACCAGTTGATGGAGCAGCTCGAGATCGGCCATCTCTCCGGACACCTCATGTCGGAGATGTCCTCGGGCGAATCGAGACGAGTCGTCATCGCGCGCGCCCTGGTTCACGACCCCAAAGCGCTGATTCTCGACGAACCGGCAGCCAGCCTCGATCCGCGAGCCGTAGCCGCATTGCGGGGCATGCTTCGCCGCATAGCGCAATCGGGCGTGAGCATCATCCTGGTGACTCATCATCTGCCCGAGATCATCCCCGACATTCAGCGTGTGATCTTGATGAAGGACGGCAAAGTGTACCGCGACGGGGCCAAGGACGTGATTCTTTCCTCGGAAAGCCTCTCGGAGTTGTTTGACATGCCGCTGGAGCTGATCGAGCGCGACGGCTGCTTTCATGTCGTGTAGGGCCTGGCGCCGAGAAGCTGGCAGCCCGTGGTAGAAGTCCGGCTGGACGCGCGGCGAGGATTTGCGGCCGCGGGCTAGGAGAGAGGAGGAGGATGATGCGGGACATCATCGACGACGAACGACAACGCCTGAGGTCGCAAGGCCTTGCCGCCCAAAGCGTTGCGAGCGGCGCGGACCCGGCAGCTTCGTTGCGACTCGGTTGGGATGAACCACATCCTTGCCCTCGTCACGCCTCACTTTCGGCCCTCGCCGCTCGCAACGCGCCAGTCCGATTTCTACCACGGGCTGCTGGCCGGCACTTGCGGGTTAATACAACCGGACGCCACGCGGCCCGGGCGACATTTCCATGTGAATCGAATCGATGAAGCTCACCTT
This sequence comes from Bryobacterales bacterium, assembly GCA_965238045.1. Taxonomy (GTDB): domain Bacteria; phylum Acidobacteriota; class Terriglobia; order Bryobacterales; family UBA6623; genus CBDEGU01. The sequence goes on from CBDEGU010000012.1 coordinate 2,488,835, forward strand.
CATCGACGCGCGCGACATCACCAGCGTCTGAGTGCGGGTGCCTTCGCTGAAGAAACGAACACCGCGCAGGATGCCGCCGTCGGCCATGCCTCCGGTCACGCCCGTGGCCGCGAAGATGATCGTATTTCCCGGCGCAAGATCCTCGGCGCTATAGATGCGGCGGGGATCGCTGATGCCCATGCGCTCGACGCGTTCTTCCAGCTCGGGAGTATCCACGACCAGCCTTCCCAGCATTTCTCCCCGCAAACAACGCATGGCCGCGGCGGAGATGACACCCTCGGGAGCGCCGCCGGTGCCCATCACCGCGTGCACGTTCGAACCTCGAATAGCGACCGAAACTCCGGCCGAGAGATCTCCGTCGCCGATGAGCCGGATGCGGGCTCCGGCGGCGCGAATGTCGCTGATGAGCTTTTCATGCCGGGTCCGGTTCAGGACGACAATGACCAGGTCATCCACGTCGCGGTCCAGGGCCCGGGCGATGCGCTTCAGGTTTTCGGCGACAGGCAGGTCGAGGTCGACCTTTCCGCGGCAGGCCGGTCCGACGATGATCTTTTCCATGTAGCAGTCCGGCGCGTGCAGTAGCCCGCCCTTTTCCGATACCGCCATCACCGCCAGCGCGCCGGGCGCTCCGAACGCGCAGAGATTCGTGCCCTCCAACGGATCGACCGCGATATCCATCCCCCGATAGGCGCCCTTGCCCGAGGCTCCTTCGCCCACCTTCTCGCCGATATAGAGCATCGGGGCTTGGTCCCGCTCGCCCTCCCCGATGACGATGGTTCCGTCGATGGGAACTTCCTCGAAAGCGTGCCGCATCGCCTCGGTCGCGACGCGGTCCGATTCCTTGCGGTCTCCGTTGCCCATCGTTCGAGCCGCTGCGATCGCCGCCTGTTCCACTACCCGGACCAGTTGCAACCCCAACTCGTCTTCCTCACGGATCGTCATGCTCCCGAATTTGGCCCCGCCCGACGGTCTCAAATTTCCCGATTCACTCATAAGTCTCCTTTGGCGGTCTATCCCTTTCCATCACCACGCGAGCCGCTACCCCCGCTCACGGTATTCTTCTTGCAGCCGTCGCAACTCCTGGGTCAGTTCCGCGCGCATCACTCTATACTCGGCCTGCTCGGCGACATTGTTTAGTTCGTTCGGATCCTGCCGCAGATCAAACATCTCCCAATAGCCATCTTCCTTGTAGTACTCGATCAGCTTGTAGCGCTCGTTGCGCACGCCGCGATGGGGACTCACCCGGTGCGCGGTGAAGTATCTGAACGACGGATCGGTGCGGGCGTCGCGGGGCAGATCCTTCATCGCCCACGAATTGTCGTAGTAGCAGTAGAGCATCGACGTGCGCCAATCCTCTGGAGCATCGCCTTGCAGCAGCGGGAGCAAGCTGCGCCCCTGCATCACCTCGGGAACGGGAAGGCCCGCCAGGTCAAGAATCGTAGGAGCCACGTCGATATTCAGCGCCATTTGCTCTACGACCTTCCCCGATACCGGCAGACGCGGATAGCGAATCAGCATCGGAATGCGCAGCGAGGGCTCATACATGAATCGCTTGTCGTACCAGCCATGCTCGCCGAGGAAGTACCCATTATCAGTGGTATAGATCACCGCCGTATCTTCGGCCTTCCCGCTGGCATCAAGATGCTCCAGCACGCGGCCCAGGTTTTCATCCACGCCGTAGACGGAGCGGTGGTGATCCTTCACAAACCGCTGGTAGATCCAGTCGCGCTTCTGCTTCCGGCTCAATCCCTTGGGGATGTCGTCGTAGTCGCCGGCGAGGCTAACTTCAAACCGCATGTCCTCGGCTTCTTTGGCGAGAGTGCGCGTGGCGTAGTCGTCGTCGTAGGTCTCAGGGTACGGCCATTCGATGTCGTCGAAGAGCTTGGCGTGACGAGGCGCGGGCGTGAACGGACGGTGCGGCGCCTTGTGCTGGTAGACCAGACAGAAGGGCCGATTGCCGGCCTTGCGAAGAAAGTCGAGAGCGAAATCGGTGGTAATGTCGGTGGCGTAACCATGTTCGGAGGCCCGCCGCCCATTGTGGATGAAGTCCGGATCGGTATAGACTCCCTGTCCGGGGAGAACTTTCCATTCATCGAATCCGGCCGGATCCTGACGAATGTGCCATTTCCCCACCAGGCCCGTGTGATATCCGGCTTGCTGGAGAAGCTCGGGGAAGGTGGGCAGATTGGGATCGATCCGCTCGATGGCGTCTCGCTTCTCCGAATTGCCGCGTATGCCATGGACGTGCGAGTAGCAGCCGGTCAGGATCGTCGCCCGGCTCGGCGCGCAGAGTGAGTTCGTACAGAAGGCGTTCGAGAAGCGCACGCCCTCGCTGGCCAGGCGGTCCATGTTGGGTGTTTGCAGCAGCGGGTGGCCGGCGCAGCTCATCTGATCCGCCGTCTGGTCATCGGTCATCACGAACAGAATGTTGGGGCGGCGATGGGCGGGTTTCGAGCCGCAGCCCGAGAGCAGTCCGGCTCCGGCGGCGCCCAGTCCCCGAAGCGCATCGCGCCGGGTCATGGCAGGCCGGGGTATGACAGTCGAGTTCGTTTCTTTCGTCACGGCAATAGTGTACAGATTTTCCGCCGGGCGATGCACGCCGGGCGGGCCGGGCCGTCAAAAGCGGGACGGGCGAAACGGTTCGGGATCGATACGCGGCGTCGCGCCCGCGATCAGCTCGGCGACCATCTCCGCCGTGCCGGTCGAAAGCGTCAGCCCCAGCATCGCGTGTCCCGCCGCGATCACTAGATTCTTCCAGCCGTCGGGCCGGCCGATCATCGGGAGACCATCGGGCGTGCAGGGACGCAAGCCGCGCCAGGTCTCATGCACCTGGAGCGAGCCGGGCATCTGGAAGAACGCGCGCGCGCCTTGGACGATTGCCTCGACTCGCCGGGTGTTGATCGACTCATTGAGTCCGGCCAGCTCCATCGTACCGGCCAGCCGAACCGTGCCGTCGGCGCGCGGCGTAACGCCCACCTTCCGCTCGACAAGCGCGGTAGGCAACCGAACCGCGGGCGAGAATCCGCCGACGATCAGCGAATAGCCCTTGCCGGCCTGAATCGGTGCCCGGATTCCGAGCTTCTCGGTCAGCAGCGGCGTCCAGGAACCGGCCGCCAGCACGTATTGGCCGGCGAGGATTCGCCCCTGTGTGGTGTTGAGCGAAGTGATCTCTCCCTCCGAGGCGGCCATGTCAAATGCCTCATCGTGCTCGCGGATCGTCACGCCCTGTTCCCGCGCCAGCCGCGCCATGGCCGCTACCGCCCGCAGCGGCTCGGCCTGGGCTTCCTTCTCGTAGAAAACGCCTCCGGTCAGCGGACCCGTCAGAGCCGGCTGCAGCTCTCGAACCTCCGAAGCGGAAAGCTCCTTCGCCGGCACGCCCAGTTCGCGGATCAGAGTCATCTCGCGCAGCGCTCCCTCGATCCCCTTTTCACTGTTGCAGGCATAGATCAAACCCAGTTGCTGGTAGCCGATCGAAGCGGCCCCATGCTCGGCCACGAACTCTTCGAATCGTTCGAGACTTCTCACCGCCAGGCGAACAAGAATCGGCGCGGCGTAGCGCAGATGTTTCTCGTTCGCGTGCGAGAGGAACTCCAGCAGCCAGCGAGCCAGCTCCAGACTAGGACGGGGCTTGATGTAGAGCGGACTCGTGCCGTCGAGCATCCAGCGCGCCGCCTTCCCCAGAGCGCCCGGCATCGGCAGCGGCAGCGCGTGGCTGGGAACGATCCAGCCGCCGTTGCCGTACGAGCACCCATAGCCGGCCTGGCCCCTCTCAACGACGATCACCGAGGCCCCGCGCTTGCTCAGTTCATAAGCGCAGGCGCAGCCGATGACGCCCCCGCCGATGATGACGATATCCGCCGTGTCTGGCATGGGATCGTTTAGCCTTCGACCGATGAATGTTGTCCGCCCCCCGCCGCCCGCAGTTTTTCCAGACCCCCGCCCGTGGGGACGTTGATGAACAATACACCCAGCAGGTCATCGCCTGTATTGACGAGTTCATGCGCGGCGTTCGGAGGGATATAGAGTACGTCCTCTTGCTTGACAGCGTGGGTCTGGTCCCCGATGGTCGCCGTGCCCCGGCCTCGCGTGATCACGACCAGTTCCTCGGCGTCGGGGTGGATGTGCAACTCGGCGACATGGCGGCCTCCGGGAGGAATCAGCATGTGGTGCACGAACTGAATCGTCTGAAGGCAGGTCCGCTCCGGCGAAGCCTCGGTCTCAAAAAGCCGCCGAACCGGCGCCGGCATCTCCGAGCGGCTGCGCCAGCGGCCCGCGTCATCCCGAACGCGATAGTCAATCACGCGATGCGGGTTATTGAAAAGCAGACTTTGAACGACATTGTAGACCTGCGACTTCCAGTTGGCAAACGGCATGGCAAGTCCATTCTATCCAGGACCGGCCGGGAGATGCTTTTGTTCCAGGAGCGCCGGTGTTCGAATTACCGGCCCGCGTCGAGCCCGGCCGCGAGGCCCAAGCCCGCCTGGCCGAGCTGGAACCCAAAGTCGGCCGCCAGGCCATGGAGATTGATTTTTTGTCCGCAGCCTTGCGGCATGCCGAGGGTCTGCGCCGGCCGAGCATCGTCAGTGGAACCGGCGCCTCGCTGACTAAGTACGGGCCGCCAGGCGGCAAGGCAAACGAGGCAAAATGAGCACACGCGATTTGTGCCGCTTGAGTGGGCTGGCTCGCTCGAGCCTCTACCGCAAGCTCAAGCCAGCCAGCGAACACGGCCAGCAACTGCGCCAGGCAATCGTCCGCGCCGCCTTGGATCACCCGGCCTACGGCACCCGGCGGACGACCCATCAGGTGCGCCGTCAAAAGCTGAGCGTCAACCGCAAGCGCGTACAGCGGGTGATGCGCGAAGAGAATCTATTGCGCCGGCGTCGCCGAACGACTCCACGAACGACCGATTCGAAGCACGCGCCGCGGCGTTATGAGAACCTGACGCGCGAGTTGCGGCCCGCGGGTCCGAACCAGTTGTGGGGGTCCGATATCAGCTATGTGCGATTGAGAAACCGCTTCGTCTATGTGGCCGTGGTGTTAGATGTGTTTTCGCGGCGGGTGGTGGGTTGGGCCGTGGGCCCGAACCTGAAAACTGAGTTACCGATGGTGGCGCTGCAACAAGCGTTGAGCAGCCGCTGTCCGGCGCCGGGCTGGATGCACCATGCCGACCAAGGTTCGCAGTACGCTTCGGAGGCCTATGTGGCAACACTGCGGCAAGCCGGCGCGAGGATATCGATGAGCCGCAAGGGCCGGCCGCGGGATAACGCTCATGTGGAAAGCTTTTTCAAGACTTTGAAAACGGAGGAAGTCGCATGCAACGAGTATGAAAGTTTGGCCGAGGCGCAGGCCGAGATCGGCGCTTATATTGAGCGGGAATACAATCGCAGGCGATTGCATTCGTCGCTGGGGTATCGGCCGCCGGAAGAGTATGAGCGGCTGTTAGAAGAGGCGGCTGAGGCCGCCTGAGTTTTCTTAAGGCATGAGCAGATCTATCGATCCGATGGCGCAGCAGAAGGCGGGATGCGGCCTCAGTGGGCGCGCACCCCGCACTCATCGTTTCGATGAGTCCGCGACCGGGTATTCCTTGGCGGGATGCTCTCCAGCAGAGCCCGCCTCCGCTTCCCCGGCTGACTCGATCATGCCTCGATGCGGCTGGATACGCTATGCTTTTTCAGTCAACCGCAACACGTCCCTTATTTCTTGGCCTCGCCTCAGGGGTCCACTCCATCCAGCCCCCGAACTCCGTAATTCTTCCTGCGATGAACGGTGGGAAGTCATGGAGCACGGGTCATGGATTCAGGAGGAGCACGAAAACGGGTGGCCACCCCGAAGCGAAGATTTTCCGTCCGGCCGCCCTTGCCGCCTGACCGATGCGCATGGCGGCGGCGCCGAGAAGATCCTCGTCCAGGAGAGGAGTTGAGCCAGAGGTTCCAAGGTTGAGAACCTCGAAAATCCGCGGAGGGGTCGCTACGCGCCCGGCCGCAAGTCCTTGATCAGCCCCGACTCCTTGAGAAACGCGCGGACGGGAACCGCCTCCTCCCCCTCGACGCTTACCGTCAGCAAAACATCGGCCGACGGCCCGGTCAGCCGGATATCGATCCGGTCGGAATCCTCATAGACACGGAAATAGGCGATCGCCGCAAGATTAATGATGCGGTGCCGGACGCGAATGAACTGTGGCTGCATAACGGGATGACTCTCGTACTCGCAGACTCTCTCTCCGCTCCAGTCGGTGCGACTCTCGCGGAAAACTTCCCAACGGCCTATTCTATCGTCATCGCCCGGACGCTGCATAAAGACCAGACGCGGCATATAGGATGGAGACGCGGGCTGGGCCTGTTTGGAAACCGGCTGGGAGTGGGTCAGGCACATGATCTACTACGGCGGACGAGTGGACAGCGGTATGCAGATTCCCGTCATCGACACCGATCCAGACGGCGACCTCGATCTCGTCGTCGCTGGAAAGAGCGGCTTTTTTTTCGAGAATCGATCAAATAACGCCTTCCGCGGCCGAGTAGTCCCGTGCCGGGCCCCGTTTTGAGAAGGTCCCTCCGCCAGAGGAGCCTCCCTTGCCCGGGCTGGCCCGGATTCGGGCTTCCCTGACAGCCCCGTCAACTCGAAATTGCGGATCTCCGGCCAGTTTTTTGACGCCCTGGCGTGCGCCGGAAGCTGAAAGCCCCTCTCTCCACCGCTCCGGGCTTGGGTCGGCTGCGCTGGTGTGTAAGAGTCCCGCTAACCACTCCGGTGGCCCTCGAGGCCTACCCCGGGCGACGCGAATCAAGCAAAAACAACACTTCTTATTACCCCATATATAGTCGCCTATGTGTTGTCTCTCTACACTATATCGTGTATCAAAAACGCTCTGAACTTGCATTTTGACATCCAAGATCTCGCTTCGCGAATCCAGCCCGCGCCGTCGCCGGCCTGGATAGAGCCGTCGGCCAGACTATCGGAATCAGCCAGCTCCTGATCCCACTTTTGGACCTCCGGACGCCCGCTGTCGTTGCCGGATACAAGATATGCTACTGTGGCTCTCCTGAGTACTGGAGCAGACTATCGAAGAGCTGCCTCGGACAAACAAGCGGGATCGGTCACTAGGTGGTAACGGCGCTGTTGCATGATTCAACTGTGGCGCGAGTGGGGGCGCTTTTCCAACTTCTCGTTCAGGACACCACAGCGCAGGATTTCGGCCTACCCAGCTCGGCCATCCGGTTGAGGATGTGACACCCGATCGCAACTTCTCTCCTTTGTGCCTTGCCGTGCCTCGCCTTCAATCCGCCTCCGAGCACGGACTTGTATCGGAAGAAGCTGTTTTCAACGCGCGCCTGCTGTCGGTAGCCCGACTCCTTCTGCCACTCTCGTCGCCCGACCTGGCGAATCCTCTCAAGAGCCGTGTCACGCTGCGCCCATGGGCCGTCCGTTGGCCCCGCCGACACCGCGGAGCGACGAGGGGGAATCACAATCACGACGTTCTCTGTACCGGCCGCGCTGAGTTGATCGTAGACTGACCTGTGGTCGTAGGCTCCGTCTGCGGTGAAACGCCGGATGGGAACCTCGATTGTGTCGAGAAGAGCAGGGAGTGTGGAGGCGTCGTCCCGGCTGCTCGCTGTGAGTTCGGCCGCCACAATGAACCCCTCGGCATCCACCCCGATGTGCAGCTTCCGCCAATCCCGGCGTTTCTTTGATGCCTTGTGCTTGTGCGCGTTCCATTCGCCGCAACCCAGAATCTTCAGCCCTGTGGAATCGACGATCAAGTCGATCGGGCCGTCATAGGATCGGGTCAGGGGCGGCACCGCAACGATTTGGTTCCGGCGCGAGAGTGTGGTGTGGTCCGGGGCCTTGAGGTTGAGGCCCATCAAGCGGAGCAGCGAGTCCAGGAACCCCTCGGTCTGGCGGAGCGGCAGGCTGAAGACGACCCGCAGCGTCAACGCGGTCCGGACCGCGAGGTTCGAGTACCGCCGCTGGCCTCCGCGAAGACCGTTCTTCGGTGGTACCCACGCGGCAATTGCATCCTCGCTCAGCCAGATCGTGACGTCGCCGCGGCTCCTGAGGCCACGCTCGTACTCCCTCCAGTTCCGGATTCTGTACTTCTTCTTATACTGGCGGTTGACTCGGCTCGACTTCGCTGCGACCATGACGTTACCCCCGATCTCTATGATGGACTGGACCCCACCCCCGCCGCTAGCGTGCTCGCTTACACCGATTCATGCACCAACGCCGTGCGAAGGCGATATACCAACACCTTTCCGCCGCAGGGCGCTATGTTGTTTGTTTCCGGGGACTTAATCCTGCTCGCGGTCGCGGAACTCTTCGTACCAGTTCATGACGACGCGGATGGCGGGTGGCTTGTCGGACGCGCCCTCAACTGCCTCCCTGAGGACAAAGCGCCGGCCGTCCGCTGAAACGTCGTACCGCTGTTTGGGGTAGGACGACCGCAACCAGCGATCGCGAAACAGCAGCTTCGGTGTTCCCGGCGAGAAGCCTTGGGCCGTCGAAACCGAGACAGCCATGAGTTGGTCCCCTTCGACGTAGAACAGTTCCTTGCCGTCCCTGCTCCAGCGGGGTTGCGTGCCCCCGTTGATCGAAACCTGCCACTTGCCCCTACCCTCGGGAAAAGGCCGGACGTAGATCTCGCTTCGGCCCGATTCACTCGACACGTAGGCAACGAATCGGTCGTCGGGCGAGAAGACCGGGATTCTTTCGTCAGCCGCGGTCCTCAGATACGGGGTCGGCTCATATCCCTCCCCGCCTGCTTTGGACTTGAGGTACCAGAGATCCGAGCCGGTTTCGCGGTCGGATTGACTGTAAAGAAGATACTTCCCATCCCTGGACCAGTCGGATGACCACTCGTTTCGGGATGTGGCCGCCACCGCCTGCTCCTCCCCGCCGCCATCGGCTTGCCGGAGATAGATATCGGGATTGCCCGCCCGAAGGGACAGAAACGCTACCTCGTCGCCTCCGGGCGGGCCGCCCCGCCAATCAGGAACGTTCTGTCACCGGTTTGCCGCTCGCCGGTGGCAAGACAGCTTTGCTACCTCCGGCGGCCTCGCCTCGCAGAAGTTCGTCGATACCCTCATACGCATAGATCGTCGGCGCCTGATTCTGCATCAGTCCGCCCGTATCCGCTGTCGGGCCGTAGGTGCTGTGCAATTCGCGGCCGAGCATCCGCAGCAAAGCCGCCTGCTGCCCCCGGTGGTGGGCTGTGTGGGCGATACGGCGAACCGCTACCCAGGCCCTCGAGCGCGGCACGCCGAAGAACGAAACTTCCTCTTCCCACCAGGACGCCTCTTTCTGGCGCAGTACGCCCAATCGCTTGGCGGAGTCTTCCGCGTAACGCCGGATGAACTCCAGCCGTGCCTCTTCCCGCGGCAGAGGAGGCGCCCCGACGTCGATCGAGAACATGTTCAGGAACCACAGGTTCTCGCTCACGCACTGATGCACCATCTGCTCCCGCACGCTTCGCCCGCGTTTGTCCTCCGGGTGCGGGCGAAAATCCAGATCCTCATCTTGGAACATGCTCCACACGCCGAGGACCTTGATCCGCTCGGTTTCATAGGTCTGCCAAAGGAATTCGTAAGTCATCGCCATACCCCCTCCGCACGCCCGCCTCTGTGCTGCCGCGTGGCCGTCAAGAACCCAAAGCGCTGACGTTCATGCCATCCGCGGCGCCATCCTGGGACGGCGGCCGCAACGACCGCGCGCTGGAAGCAATCACCTCCGCCAAGTACAGTGCATCCTGCCCGACATGAGAAAATCTGCCCGAGCCCCAGGTATAGAGCCAGGGCAAGCCCAGAAAATAGAGGCCCCGCACCGCTGTTACGCCTCGCTTGTGACCTGGGTAACCTCGTCCGTCAAACACCGGGACCTCAACCCAGCGGAAATCAACATCAAACCCGATGGACCAGATGATGGAGGTGATGCCGGCGGCGTCGCAGTCCAGGCCAAGAACCGGCTCACCCGGTTCCCAAGGCGGCCGATAGCTGGCTTCGACGGGAGCCTCCATTCCTTTTTCGGCGATATAGGCGTCAATGCTGGTCTTGATGCTCGCGGCGACTTCGTCGGCGTGATCGAGATTCGCTTTCAGGTCATCGTCGAATTCTAGCCAAGCTCCCCGGATATCCCTCAGGCGCCCATAGAGCCGCATCCCGTCTAACGCCAGCTTCCGCAGGTCAATCTCGCGGCCTCCGTCCCTCCCGGTGAGGTAGTGATTGGTCTTGGTGCGTACGGTGTCTTTCTTGGGATGGTCGTCAATCGGCAGATCGTAGTAACCCATCTCTTCGAGCCAGGTGACGACGTCCTTCCCCCGATACATGCGTGGGGATCGCGGCGCCGTACCGACGCAGAGATGTACTTTCCTGCCGTCAAAATGCAGATCCTCGGCAATCTGACAACCGGACTGCCCCGTACCCACGACCAAGACCTCTCCGGCGGGAAGCGATGCCGAATTGCGGTAGTCGCGCGAGTGGACTTGCACGATGCTCTGAGGAAGCCGTTCGGACAGGCGCGGAATGTGCGGCCGCTGGTAGCCACCGGTCGCGATGACAACCTGACCGGCCGCGAGGACCCCATCCGAAGTCGTAACCTCGAAGCCGTTGCCGCTCTCGGCGGGACGGACGCGCCTGACCGAAACATCTTCTTGGACCGGCGCATCGAACGACCGGGCATAGTCCTCGACGTACTTGACGATCTCGTCTTTCTGCATGAAGCCGTCCGGGTCACTGCCCTGGTAGGGGAAACCTGGCAGCCGGCACTGCCAATTCGGCGTGATGAGACAGAACGAATCCCAGCGTTCGGACCGCCAAGCATGGGCGACCCTGTTTTTCTCAAGCACAACGTGCTCGATCTCTCTTTGCTTGAGGTAGTAGCTGATCGACAGCCCCGTCTGTCCGCCACCGACCACAATTACCGGATAGTAATCCTTCATAAGTTATGGTCCTCTCTAGAGCGAATCGAAATAGCGGATCATGCATCACTCGACAAACTCTGGCGAGCCGGCCTCCACGGTCAACCGCCTTCACCGAGAAGAATGCTCTCCACTACGGCCCGATTTCCATGCTCAGGATCTTCACTTTGTCACTGTTCTGAAACTTGCTTGCCGCCGCGAGAATCTGCTCGCGCTGAGTCGCCGCGCTCGAACAGCGATAGCCGTACACTGCCTCGACCCTCTCGCTGGCTTTTTCGAAAGCTTCGATGCTTCGCGCCGACAGCTCCTCGATCGTCAGCTCCATGCCTGCCTGGAAATACTTCAGAATCACGGTGGAAGGCGAGTAGCAGTGGCTCACTTCCCCGTCCGGCCATTCCACGCGAAAATGCACCTCAGGCATCGCTGTCTCCGTGACCGTCATGGCGCCAAAATACCGACGAATCGCCCCCCAGCCGGATCTCTAGCGAAGGCTCCTCGCGAATCTCTCCTATGGCCTGACAGCAGATCCGATGCTCTGAGAACAGACCGATGATTCGCTCACACCACTCGGGGCGAGTGCTCAGCAGGTAGCCATAGCTCGGAAACGAGATCAGCCACTTCTTCAAATCCGCGCCCTCCGGGGCGGGAAGCGCCGCCAGTTCAACTACCGCCCCCACCCGCGAACATTCCAGCAGCATGATTAGCGTCCCGACGATACCGCCGTTGCTAATGTCCTTGGCGGCGCGGCACCAGCCCGCTTCGGCGATTCGCGGCAGCAGATCGATGAGCGTTCGCAGCCTCGCCGCATCCGTTCCCACGCTGGCGTTCCAAAACGGTTTATCCCGCCGATACGCTCCATTGAGGTCCACCGCCATCAGCAGGACGTCTCCTGGACGCGCGTCAAAGCTCGTCAGCAGCGTTTGGGCCCGGCCAAGAATCGCGGCCGCCAGATAGACGGGCTGGCCCTCACTCACAGTCGTTGTGTGACCGCCTACGATCGGCAGACCGTAATCTCGAGCCGCCGTCCTCATGCCGTCCCAGACCTGCTCGGTCCTCTGGCGGTTCGGGGCCCATAGCACGTCAACCAGGGCCGTCGGACGGCCGCCCATCGCGCAGATATCGCTGATATTGACCATCACGGCGCTGTAACCCGCAAATCACGGATCATCGGCGACAAAGCCAGGCAGCAGCCCCTCGGCCGCCAGCAGAAGATAGCCGCCGGCGCCGTCGGGAATGGCCGCGCAATCATCACCGATCGCCGCCGCCGAGAACGATACGTCGAGGGCCGGAGCAAAGGCCTCGCGAATCGTGGCCTTCTCCTGAATCGCGGCCGAGCGGTTCAAAAACGCCGTGATGTCCGCAAGTTCCCCGGCCATGCATTAGCCCTCTTTTCCCGCCACGTGGCGAAGCGAAGTGCGTGCGAGGCGCGTCAGTACGAGACGCGCGCCGCTTGACGAGCGCAGGCGTACTTGATTGTACGTTGAGCACGGCAAGCAGGCGCAACGAAGTAGTGGCGGGCCTCTCATGTGCTTCGGTCGTCAGGTGACGGGAAATGCGGGCTAGGCCGCCCGTAATCCGGCGACATCGTGCCGTGCCGGCGGATAGAAGTCAAGCTCGGCCCTCATCTTCACATGGCGGACACCGTGCATCTCGATCTCACCCATCGGCTCCCAATGCAATCGCTGAAAGAAGGCAGCGTTTTGATGCTGCACGTGAGCCAAGAACACGCGACAACCCAGCGCCTGCGCCGTCGAGACAGCCTTGTAAATCAGGCCCGCTCCGATCGAACGTTTCTTGCAGAAATCCGGCTGCCGGTTTCGAACAACCACGCTGTCGGCCATGCTCCGCAACCGCCGCAAATCACTGCGCACTCCCAACCGGCTGCCCCACCAGACACCGGGTTCGCGCTCATCAATGCGGACAACGCCAATGACTTCATCGTCCATCCCCATGAGCAGTGATTTCGCGATGATCGGGATCATGCCATCATCGATGTCGTCCACATCCGATCCCTCAAAGATGCCTTGTTCACTGCAGAAGATGTCACGCCTGAGCCGCCAGAACCCGCCGAGTTCCTCTTGTCCGCGGGCGATCTTGTAAACGAAATCATTTGGCTGGTATGGTTTGGGGCGGATGCAGAATTCGTTCTCGGTCATGATTGCTTGGCCTTCCTCTTCTGCTCGCTGCTCTGCTCGCCGCTCTGTTCAAACGCCGAGAGCGATGAGCAGGCTCCGCATTTGGCGCAACCCGCCTGCAAGGTGTCGGAAGTCATCCCGGCCACGCGCAGCATTTCACCCAGCGGTTCCAAGACGGATACCATGAACTCGGGGCTGGGCGGCGCGTGGCGCTCAAGCCGGGTGCCGGTGATCGGCACAAAGGGCACGACAAACGGATACACGCCAATGTCGATCAACTCGCGGCAACCCGCCAGCAGCGATTCGCGAGAATCGCCCAGCCCCGCCAGAAGATAGGTGCTCACCTCTCCGCGTCCGAAAACAAGCACCGCTGCCCGGTAGGCCTTCAGGTATTCCTCGACAGGTATTTCCGCCTTCCCCGGCATGATACGGGCGCGGACCCGCGGGTCCCACGCTTCCAGATGCATGCCCAGGGAGGTGATTCCCGAACCGTGCATGCGGGCGAACCAGTCATAGCTCGCCGGCGGTTCGCACTGCCCCTGGATGGGAATGGCTGTCCGCTTTGTGATGGCCAGGGCGCATTCACTCAAGATCGCCGCCCCGCGGTCAGGTGTGTCCGGCGTTCCCGTCGTCATCACGACCTGGGTTATGCCATCCAGCCGCCGGGCGGCGGCCGTTACCTCGGCGAGTTGCTCAGGCGTCTTGCTGGCGATCGTACGTCCGCCCCGAAGCGACTCGCCAATCGCGCAAAATTGGCAGCGCGTTCGGGTATCCGGGTACCGGATGCAGTGTTGCAGGACCGTGGTCGCCAGTACGTCCCGAGCATGCAACTGCGCGATCTTCGAATACGGAATGCCGTCCGCGGTCTTGAGCGCGTAAAATTTCGGCTGCGGGGGGAACGTGACCAATCCAACCTGCTCCCCGTTCCGAAACAGGACCGCGGATTGGCCGTCCCGCCGCGGGCGCGCTACCAGGGGAGAACTCTGAGCTGAATAAGTGTGAACCGGAGCCATCACAGTCGTGCCGGCGATGGTGACGGCCCGATGGTCCGAGGGTCCGGCGCCTCCTTTGCGGCTCGGCGAGGCGTCGGCGCCCGGCTCCAGCCTGAATCCCTGTGACTGGATCTCAGAGACGAGGTTCTGCTGCTGCCTGTGCTGCTGGCCCTCCGGCGCTGACTTCAGGTTGTCCGCCGTTAGCATCTATCTCCCCTCCTTCCGCCGAAGCGCTCTGTGCGGGACTGTCCAGCCCAGTGTCTTGGCGCAAGACACTGTCTTCACGTGAACTCGTGTGCGTCCGCGCCGAGCGGTCGATTCGCAAATGGAACAGGTCCGGTCTGGCGTAGTGCCCGACCGAATCGAGCATCCGTTTTCGTTTTGTGATCAAACCAAAATCAAGCTCGGCGATAGCCATCCCTTCGCCTTCTTTGATCGGTTCGCAGAGATGGGCGCCCTCGGGCGATATGATCGCAGTGCAGCAGCCGCCCCGCAGTGTCTTCTGAAGTTTCGGGTCGGGCGTGATGGAAGCGATTTGTTCCGGCGTTAGCCAGCCGGTGGCGTTGATTACGAAACAGCCTGATTCAAGAGCGTGATGACGAATCGTCACCTCGATCTGCTCGGCGAAAATCGGTCCCGCCATCGACCCCGGAAAGTGCGCGCAATGGATCTCCTCGTGCTGGTCCATCAGCGCAAACCGGGCCAGCGGATTGTAATGTTCCCAGCAGGCCAGCGCACCCACCCGGCCGGCTGCCGTCGGCACGACGGTCAGCCCGCTGCCGTCTCCCTGTCCCCAAATCATGCGCTCGTGGTATGACGGCGTAATCTTGCGCCGCTTGAGCACCAGCGTTCCGTCGGCGTCAAACACCAGTTGGGTATTGTAGATCGATCCGCCGTCGCGCTCGTTGACTCCGATCACCAGTACAATGCCGTGACGCCGGGCGACGGCGGAAAACTCCTCCGTCTCTGGACCCGGGACTTCTACGGCCTCTTCGTAGAGACGCATGTGTTCCTTGCCAGCCAGAACCGGCGGCAGGACAAACGAGAAGTAAGGATAGTAGGGAACAAAGGTTTCAGGGAACACCGCGATCCCAACGCCCTGTCCGGCGGCCTCCGCGGACGCGGCCACAACCTTGCCGACGGTTCCGGCGCAGCTATTCAAATCAGGCGCGATCTGAATGGCTGCTGCTTTGATCCGCCGCATGGCGCTAGACCGTCCAGGAATTAATGATGACGGCGTCGTCCCGCTTGTGCAGCAGGATGATGTCGAGCACGTCGAGCGGGTTGATCGGCACAATGCCGGGTATAAACGCCTTCTCGGTTTGGCCGTACAGCGCCTGGGTCGAGAAGCGGCAGGCGTAGATCTTGCCGCCCTCTTCCATGAACTTGGCGAGCCGCTGGTTTACAAACAGGTGGCCCGGAAAGGCTTCGTCGCCCAGTGTCGGGAATCCGCGCTGGAAGCCCATCGTAACGCCGGGGCCGTAGAGCAAGATCGAGGTTTCGAAGCCCTTTCGCTGCAGCCTGGTCGCGGTGAGGGTGTTCACGATCGAGATCGATCCTTCGAAAGCAATGGTGTGGAAGGTGACAAGCGCCTTCTGTCCGGCCTCGGCTTTGACGTCCTCGAAAACTTTCTCCTCGTAGTCGACGAGGAAGTCTCCATCCTTGTGAAGTTCTCTTTCTACTTTTGGAGATTGTCCCGAATCTAGTTGAAGGTGGAAGGGCGGCGGTTCTCAAGCCCGGTTCTCTGAGAGAATCGAGCAAACCTTTCACCACAAAGGAGAACCGCCGTGAAGAAACGATATCACATTCTGGATTCCGCGAAGCAACAGCCAGTCAGCCCCAACGACCTCACCCGCCTGCTCAGCCAAAACTCCCAACTCATGCTGCCCTTGGTTGAACTGGTCGAGCAGTGCCGCGGAGCCGTCGACGAGGTTATCGACGTCACCGGCCGCGCCGCCATTCAAGCCGTGCTGGAACTGTCGGCGCAGCAAGTTACCGGTGGAAAACTTTCCCAGCCCGGCAAGAAGCGCCGCGGCGATGTGGTCCGCTGGGGCCGCCAGCCCGGTCGCGTCAAGCTCAGCAACCGCAAACTGCGCGTCAGCAAACCCAGACTGCGCAAACGCTCCGGCGGCGAGGTCAAAGTGCCCGCTTACGAAGCGATGCAGGACGACGAACGCCTCGGCGCGCGCATGCTCGACATTCTGATGAAGGGCGTCTCGACGCGCAACTATGCCGGGGTGATTGGCGCAATGGCCGGCACGGCCGGGGTGTCGAAATCCGCCGTCAGCCGGGAGGCAGTCGAGGCCGCCGAAAAGAGCATCGACGAAGTGCTCACGCGGCGCCTGGATGAGTTGGATCTGCTGGTGATCTACGTGGACGGTTTGATCTTCGCAGATCATGTAGTGCTTGCAGCGGTGGGCGTAGACCGTCAGGGCAACAAACATGTGCTGGGATTGCAGCACGCCGCCACTGAGAGCACAGCCGCCGCCGAAGACTTGCTGAGGGGCATGGTCGAGCGGGGAGTATCGACGGAGAAAAACAGGCTCTTCGTGCTCGATGGATCGAAGGCCCTGCGGGCGGCGGTGCGGCGGGTCTTCGGCAAAGTTCCGGTGCAGCGCTGCCGTGCTCACAAGCTGCGCAATGTCGTCGAGCGGCTGCCTAAGGCCGAGCGCGATCAGGCCAAAGCGGCGATCCGGGCCGCCTGGCGGCTGGGAGCCCAAGATGGACAAGCGCGGCTGGAGAAGCTAGCCCAGTGGTACGAGGGTGACTGGCCCGAGGCGGCGGTGAGTTTGCGCGAAGGCATGGAGAAGTGTTTCACCATCAACCGCCTGGGTGCGCCGCCGTCGCTGCATCGCTGCCTGGCGACGACGAACATCGTCGAGTCTCCTAACGCCGGGGTGCGGCGGAGAACGCGGCGAGTGACCCGCTGGAAGGACGCGGCCATGGTGTGTCGCTGGGCCACGGCTGCATTCCTCGATACCGAGAAAAGCTTCCGCAAGATCATGGGTTACAAGGATCTGTGGATGCTCGACGCCATCCTCAATCCGGCCAAGGCCACAGCAGCAAAGGCTGCCTAGTACAATGCTCTTTTACGCCGCCGCCCTACAAACCCTCAACTACGATTGGGACACTCTCTACTTTTGGCATGTACGCTCCTTGATGCTGTTGGGCCCGCGGGATTGGCCCAGGATTTCCATTTTGGCCCTGGCCACGTCACAGTATACAACCATGCTGCCCCATACAACCATGCTGCCCCGCGGAGCACTCCTTTTTGCGCTGCACCCTGTACATCACCTCCGCCGGTGGGAGCCAGGGCTCGTCCATCGACTCACAGACGTTGATTGAGCAGACGAGGAGGAGATCGGGGGGACCGGGGGGACCGGGGACGGGGGGGGACAGCTCCCGAACCCCACTCCCGGCCGCAAACCCGCCCCGCCGTCCATGGGAGTCACGGCATTTTCAAAAAGTCATCTCCTTCATTCCAAACAACTTAACATCCCGCCCCCGCACCGACCCCGGTACCTCCAAGGTATCCTATAACTGCAACACCCCGCGGGGTTGCGGCCACGCAAGCCGCGAGACCCCAGCCCGTCGGCGGCCCCGATTCAAGACTCGCTAAACTAATCGTTTTGCCTCCCGCCCCTCTCCCACTGAGCTTCCCATGAGCGAACCGAAGTTTCTGAAAGCGAAACCGATCGTGAACTTCCCCGAGGCGGAGGCCACCATTCAGGAGTTTTGGGACAACAACTCCATCTTCGAGAAGAGCCTCCGGCTCCGCCAGGGCGGCCCTCGCTTCACCTTCTACGAAGGCCCTCCGACCGCCAACGGGCTGCCCCACAACGGCCACGTCCTCACGCGCGTTTTCAAAGACATCTTCCTGCGCTACCGCACCATGCAGGGCTTCGACGTGCCGCGCAAGGCCGGTTGGGACACCCACGGCCTGCCGGTCGAAGTCGAGGTCGAAAAGGAACTCGGCATCCACGGCAAGCAGGCCATCGAAGAGTACGGCGTCAAGGGCTTCATCCTGCACTGCATGCGCTCGGTCTTTCGCTACACCGCCGAGTGGGAGCGGATGACCAAGCGGGCGGGCTTCTGGGTCGATCTCTCCGACGCCTACGTCACCTATCACAAGAGCTATGTCGAGAGCGTCTGGTGGGCCTTGTCCGAGCTCTTTCGGCAAGGTCTGCTCTACCAGGGACACAAGATCGTCTGGTGGTGGCCGCAAGGGGGAACGGCGCTCTCGGCGGGCGAGGTCGGCCTCGGATACAAGAGCGTCGACGACCCCTCGGTCTACGTGGCGCTCGAACTCGTTGACGAGCCCGGCGCCTATCTGTTGATCTGGACCACCACGCCCTGGACTCTGCCGTCGAACCAGTACACCGCCGTCCGCCCCGACTACGACTATGTGCTGGTCCGCGACGGCGACCACAAGCTCATCATCGCCGCGGCGCTGCGGGCGACCGTCGCCGCCAAGATCGGACGCGATCTGCCGGTCGAGCGCGAGTTCAAGGGCGCCGAACTGCTCGGCAAACGCTACCGCCCGCCACTCGATTACTACTACGCCCAATATGGTGACAAGCAGGCCGAACTCACCGCTGGCGGCCAAGAGCACGTGCTCTGGCGCGTTGTCGCCGCCGATTTCGTCGAACTCGACGCCGGAACGGGCCTGGTCCACGAAGCCCCGGCCTTCGGCGAAGTCGATTTCGATCTCTTCCGCTCTCACCAGGCGCGTTTCAAAGACCCCTCGCAGGTGCCGCTGCTATGTCCGGTCAAGCCCGACGGCACCTTCAACGATGAGACGCCGGATCTGGCCGGTTCCTGGGTCAAGGACGCCGACGCTCAGGTCATCCGCGCCCTCAAGCAGAAGGGCATCCTGCTGCACCGGGAGACCTGCCGTCACGAATATCCCTTCTGCTGGCGGGCCGACGACGACCCGCTCATTCAGTACGCCCGCCCGGCCTGGTTCATTCGCACCACCGCCCGCATCGGCGAAGCGATTCGCAACAACGAAAAGGTCCACTGGCTGCCCTCGCACATCGGAACCGGCCGCTTTGGCGACTTCCTCGCCAACAACGTCGATTGGGCTCTCTCCCGCGAACGCTACTGGGGAACGCCGCTCAATATCTGGATCAACGATGTGAGCGGCAAGATGCAAGCGCCGTCATCGGCCGCCGAGATCCTCGCCAAGAACCCCCAGGCCTTCGACCACTTCCACCGCGACCGCGAGGCCGAACCCGGGCTTTCCGAACACTTGATGGTTCACAAGCCCTGGATTGACGAGGTCACCTGGGAGGAGGAAGGCGAGCCGGGCGTCTATCGCCGCGTGCCGGAAGTCATCGACTGCTGGTTTGATTCCGGCTGCATGCCCTTCGCGCAATGGGGTTACCCGCACCAGAACCAGGAGAAGTTCGCCGCCGCCTTTCCGGCCGACTACATCACCGAGGCCATCGATCAAACCCGGGGCTGGTTCTACTCGCAGCTCATGATCTCGACGCTGCTTTTCAGCAAAGAGACGCAGAAGCGCCTGGGCCTCGAACCGCGCGAGTATCCCCACCCCTTCAAGACCTGCATGGTGCTCGGCCATGTCACCGATACGGAGGGCAAGAAGGAATCGAAATCCAAAGGCAACTACACGCCGCCGGAGGTCATCTTCGACCGCATCGCGCAAGAGTTCGCCGTGATAGAGGGTGAAACCGCCGGATTCGGCGTCAAGCCCGGCGAGGCGCTCATCGCGCGCGAGGACCTTGAGGCCCTCGGCATGCTTCCCGGCGCCGAGATGCAAATGCGCGGCCCGGATCGAGCCGGCCAGGCCCTCACCGTGAAGCTCCGGCAGGCCAAGAAACTTTCCCGCCGCCTCGTCGCGCTATCCCAGGCCGATCGGGAAGCACTCGGCGTTCAGCCGGCGGCGAAAGGCCTCGAGACGCCGCCCAACAACGTGCAATTTCTCCCTGAAAGCGAGAAAGTCACGCTCGAAAATCCCGCGGCCTCCGCGCCCGGAGCCGACGCTTTTCGCTGGTTCTTCTTCGCCGCGAATCCCCCCTGGTCGTCGACGCGGCATTCGTTGGGGAATGTGCGCACGCTCCAGAAGGATTTTCCGCTCAAGCTGCGCAATGTCTATGCGTTCTTCACCATCTACGCCAACATCGATGGCTTCGATCCGCGGACGATGAAGGGCCGCCCGGTGGCGGAACGTTCTCTGCTCGACCGCTGGATCTTGTCCGAACTCGCCATCCTCGCCGAGAAAGTTCCCCGCCACATGGACGCCTTCCACGCCTACGAAGCCGCCGGAGCGCTGGCCGGGTTCGTCGACGGACTCTCCAACTGGTATCTGCGCCGGAGCCGCCGCCGCTACTGGAAAAGCGAATTCGACGACGACAAGCAGGACGCCTACGCCACGCTATACGAAGCGCTCGTGACCGTGATTCATCTCGCCGCGCCGTTTGTGCCCTTCATGACCGAGGAGATGTATCAGAATCTCGTCCGCCGTCCGCTCGGCGACCAGACGGCGGAGAGTATCCACCTCCGCGATTATCCGAAGGCGAAGACCCAGAGGATCGACCGCGCGTTGTCGGAAGAAATGGCCGCCGTGCGCGATATCGTCTCGCTGGGGCTGCGCGTCCGAACCGAACATCGCCTCAAGGTTCGTCAGCCGCTCGCGCGCGCCGAGATCGTCCTGCCCGACGCCAGCTTGCGCCGGCGCGTCGCGCCCTACGCCCGCCTGATCGAGGAAGAGCTCAACGTCCACGAGGTGGTCTTGGTTCACGGCGGCGAAGGGCATGTGCGCTATGTCGTGCGCCCGAACTTCCGAAGGCTGGGCCCGCGTCTGGGCAGGAAAATGCCGCTGGCGAAGAAAGCATTCGCCGCCGCCGACGGCTCCCGGCTGCGCGCTCAGTTGCTTGAGACCGGCAAGGGCGAGATCGACGTCGGAGGCGAGCAGATCGTCGTCGAACCCGATGACGTGGAGGTGCTCGTCGAGGCCGCCGAACATTTCGCCGCCGCCGGCGACCACACGACCGTCGTCGTTCTCAACACCGATATCGACGACAAACTGCGCGAAGAAGGCCTTTACCGCGAGCTGCTCCACCGGGTTCAAAACCTGCGCAAGGAACTCGACGTCGACTATACCCAGCGCATCCGGCTGTCGATCCAATGCTCGGAGCGCCTCCAGCGCATCATCTCGGCGAACCAAGCCCACCTGCGGGCCGAAACCCTCTGTGTGGAAATCCGCCACGACGAGCCCGGCTGGGATCGAGCGGAGCGGCGTGAAATGAAGATCGAAGACGAGGAAACAACGATCCTGCTTGTACCCGCCTGATGCGTTCCCCGCCTGATGGGCCCGCGGGCCGCGCTCGGGCGAGCGCCCGTCAGGGGTTGTCTTGCTGGGCGGGAAGGATCCGGCCGAACTGGCTTCCCCCGGTCTCGCCATGCTGCCACGTCCCGGCGTAGCGTCCCCGATAAAACAGCACCCGGGCGGTGAAGGTTCCCAGGCCGGGCACTTCGACATCGGTCAGGGAAATCACCGGCGTGTCGCCGGCCCACTCGATCCGCACCGGTATGGGCACGGTGACGTCGTGGCCGCCGTACTCAATGCGGGCATGAATCATCCAGACGTCGCCAGCCAGTTTCTGGACGCTCTCGATGGTGTACTTCTCTTTGCGCGGCGCCGCCGACTCGCGCCCGTCGACGGTGAAAGACCCCTCGAGTACGGCGCCCGTCATGGTCTCGGTGAACTGCTTCTCGAGTTCCTGGCGCGGCGCGGAAGTCGCCGAACAGCCCCCGATAAATAGCAGGGCAAACAACAGGGCGCACAATAGAAAGCAGGACAATGGGCCAGCGAGGCTCGTCGCCCGCCAGGGTCGTCTCGTATGCGGCCTCATGGTTGCTCCACCTCCGAACGACTCTAGCAAGCGCTGCCAGGTTATGCCATTTCCTCTTCCGCCAGCTCGAAATGGCGGACCCGCCCGTCCTCGACTTTCAAGGCTCGCCGGCCGGCCAGAATCGCGATCAACTCTTCGCCCACCCAGGCGGCCGAACCCGCCTTCAACAGTCCCGATGCTTCCAGATCGGCGATGCTGTGAAAACGTCCCCGCAGCAGGTGGATCACGTCGTTGGGCTCGATCAGATACCGCGACGGAACACGGTGCTCGCGGGCCACCAAATTCAAGAAACAGCGCAGAACCGAAATCGCGGCGGCTTCGTCCTGGTCGGGCTGTGAACCCCTGGGCGGCTCGGGCCGCTGCTCGGCGGGCAGTTCGACACCCCGGCGGATGGCCGCCAGGATGTCGTCGCCCTCCCGCTCGATCAGCTTGGCGCCCAGGCCCCGGAAGTGCGACAGCTCAACCTTTGAGGCCGGGCGCACCATCGAGAGTTTCACGAGCAGAGCGTCTTCGGCGAGCCAGCGGCGGGGCAGATCGGCCTTGCGTACGCGCCGCTCCCGCCACGAGAGCAGTTCGCGCAGCACGGCGAACTCTTCACTGTCGAGGTTTTTCCCATTGGCCAGACGGGTGGCGATCGCATCGGGATTGGGCTCAAACCGCGAGGCGTCGGCCCACAGAGCCGACAGCGCCATCGCCCATTCGCGCCGTCCCTCGGTCTCAAGATCGCGGAGCAAGATTTCGGCGGCCTCGACCAGGTGATCCACATCGCCGCGGGCATAGGTGGCCATGGCCGCCGGAAGAGGGCGTCTCAGCCAGTCGGCGCGGGTATGGCCCTTGGGCAGCTTGATTTTCAGCAGTTTTCTGAGCAGCACCGCCAGGCCAAGCTGGTCGCCCCGTCCGGTGAGCGCCGCCGCGATCGCGGTGTCGAGAATCGGCTTGGCCACGATACCGAACGCGTGGTGCAGACATTCCTGGTCCTGCTCGAGGGCATGCCCGATTTTGAGAATCTCCGGGTCGCCGAAGATCTCCAGCAATGGGGCCATGTCTGCCTTGGAAACAGCTAGCGGATCGATCAGCCATGACTCACTACGGTCGGCGATCTGGATCAAGGCGAGCTGCGGATAAAATGTCTTCTCACGGATGAATTCGGTATCGAAGGCAATGATGGACTGGCCGAGCAATCGCCGAGCCAGCTCTTCCACGGCGGCCGGCGTCTCAATGACGCCGGCCGCCGTGGATTCGCCGCGGGCGGAGTCCGCCATCAGGACGGCTCTCTCCCTGCTAACGTGACTGGGGCGCGCGGACCTAGGTTTCTGTTGGCGGGACATGATTAGCGAAGATGGACGAAAGGAGTAGCGCGATACCGGCAGCAAGTCGGCACCGGCCGGCCGGTGCCGATGACATGGACAGACGATGACCCGGAGGCAGGACGCTTCGCTTATATCTTACGTGATGGGGCGCCCTCAGCCGCAACCGGTTGACCGCGACCGGAAGACTAGCGGCCTGCCGGCGCGTTCTCCCCGGCGCAGCGGTTATCTCGGACGCGGTTCTGGGAAAGAGCAAGTCCCGGCGAGGCGGCGATGCAGGACGCCTCCATCCCTAGCCCGCTGACGACATTATTCTCAATCACATTGTCCCGCGTGACGACCGGGCGCTCGGCCCTCCGGCCGAGATAGATTCCCGTGCGAAGCAACAGCGGCTCGCCGGGCCAGCTTGAGAAGTCGCAGCGAGGGTCCGAAGAGCCTACCCGACAGCCAGCGAGATTGAGGCGGACAAAGCGATTCCCGCGCACCGTGTGCCCGTTGCCGATCAGAAACAGGCCGCCGTAGACCGCGCCGTCCACGACATTGTCCTCAATCACGATCTTTTCAGAAATCATGGCGGGATTCGTATTATTCATGATGATCCCGAAATGCCCCAGCGGGTAGTCGCTCGCCTTCCCTTGGTTCACGCAGCGGTTGCCGCGCACCGTGCCGTGATGGAAGCCGTCGAGGTCAATGCATTTGCCGTTGATTTCCTCGAAGCGGTTGTTGAGATAGGCGCTCTCATCGGTATTACCGGCGGTGTCGATTCCAACCGGGTACGCGCGGCCTTCGATGTCGACGATATTTGCCGGATAGCCGATCCTCGATCCGTGATTGTTCTCGACCAGAATGCGGGTGGCGTGGCCGATTTGGATTGCGTCGCGGCCGATATCGCGGAACTCATTTTCGGCGATGACCCCGTCTCGCGCCCGTGGCGAGCCGGCGCGGGAGTGCGTCCAGACGCCATTGCCCGAGACGTTCTCGATCTTGCACCGGCGGACGACGAAGTCCGCCACGCCATCCTCAAGCAAGATGCCGCCGGAGGCGTTATTGCGGCCCCGCTCGTTGAGCGAGCCGGAATCGCGGATGGTCACGCCTTCGACGAGGACGCCCGTTGCCCGGCTGATGATCAGCGGATAATTCGCGATCTGGGCGAAGGCGACATTCGTGATCGTGAGGTGCTCGACGTTTTCAAAGACCAAGCCATTGTTTCGATAGAACGACGCGAAGGTTTCGTTCGAGGGAGGAAGCCCAACCCGCTCGTCAACGAATTCGCGATGGCCGTAAACCGAGAAGCCGGAAAGCTCGACATTGCTGGCCGAGCGGAAAACAAGCGCCGCGCGGCCCTCGAAGTTCGTCGTGAGGTGAAGACGCGAACCGGCCTCGGCGCCGATGATGCGAAGGTCGTGAGCATCAGGGGGGATCTCGATTTCCGAAGTGATCTCGATCGTGCCCGGCGCGAGTTCCACCGTGCCCGTCCCTTTCGACAGCGCCTCTCGGAGAGCCTCTTCGGTGCGCACGAGATGGCCGGAGCGGCAACCGCCGAGCGCTACCGACAGGCAGAGGATCGTGCCGGCGGCGGCGAGCAGGCACCGGCGGTTTCTATGCGGCCGTTCCCTAGGCAACATGATGCATGCTCGTTTCCAATTGTAGAAGGGAAGCAAGGTCGCTGCCCCTGATTCGCGCTGTTCCGATTGCCAGGCTGGCGGACCTCTGCTAGCTTGAACCTATGGATTCGCCCCGAGCTAGCGCCCCCGAGGAACTGTGTCATTGGGAGCGCCTCGCCGAAGAGTTCGCCGAGAACGGCTGGTATCACAGTATCGAACTGCCCGATGGCCGCGTCATTGAGGGACTTCAGAGCCTGGAGCAGCAGAAAAGGCGTCTCGAGAAATTTCCTATTCCCGAAGACCTGACGGGAAAGCGCGTCCTCGACATTGGGACCTGGGACGGCTGGTTCGCCTTCGAAATGGAACGCCGCGGGGCCGAGGTCATGGCGATCGACTGCGTCGAACAGCCGGCGTTCCATCTTGCTTACGACCTGCTCGGGTCGAAAGTGGATTACCGCGTCATGGACGTGGCGGACCTGTCGGTGGAACGCGCCGGACGGTTCGACATCGTGCTGTTCTTCGGCGTTCTTTATCACCTGAAGCACCCGCTGCTGGCGCTGGAAAAGGTCTGCGAGATTACCAAAGATCTGGCACTGGTCGAATCGTTTGTCACCGGCGGCGAGCTTCTGGCTGAAGGTGAGCAGCAGCGGCCCAGTATGGAGTTCTACGAGACGGGTGAGCTTTGCGGGCGGCTCGACAACTGGGTGGGCCCGAACACCCGGTGCCTGCTGGCGTTCTGCCGGACCGCCGGATTCGCGCGAGTCGAACTGGTGGAAACCCTCAGCCAGCGCGCGCATGTTGTCTGCCGCCGCCATTGGGATGCCGAACCCGGGAAACCTTCGCACGGCCCGCCCCGGATTCACGAGACGATCAACATTCGAACCACCGACCGTTACGCTGACTCGAGCCGTGATGAGTATCTCATGTCGTGGTTTGATTCCGAGGCTCCGGACCTGACGGTTTCGACGGTTCTGCCCGAGGTTGCCGGTTACGGAGTGCAGCCGATCTACGTCGGTCATCGAAGCGGCAAGACCTGGCAAGTGAACTTCAAGCTGCCGCCCGGACTCGGAAAAGGACGCCATCCCGTCCGGTTGCGAACCCGCGAGAGCGCCTTCAGCGAACCTGTGGAAATTGCTGTCGATCTCGAACAAGATGTGCCGAAGCCCCGTCGCCTAACGATCGTAAGCGTGACGGACGCGGACGGCTACAAGACAGGCAGCGTGCGGCTCGCGGGTGAAACTTGGGTATCCCTCTGGGTCGAAGGTCTGCGGGAAGGAACCAAGCGCGAACACGTCCGCGTTCGTCTGGGCGAGGCGCCGTTGCCGGTCGATTACGTCTCCGAGCAGGACGACAAACAGATGCGGCAACTCAACGTTCGGCTCCCGGAAAGCACTGTCCCCGGCGATTACTCGGTCCGGGTGGTCTGCGCTGGAACGTCGTCCTTGCCGGCGCGACTCGAGGTTGTTGCGGGCTAGTGTTTCACCATCCAGCCTCGCTGCCAGGGCTGCGCCAGAGTGGGACGATTGGCATAGCGCTTCATCTTGAACGTAAGGCGGTTCCCGGCTCCGGGTTCCATGCGAACCGTGACGTAGGGATGGTCGATGGCGGTTGTCTCTCCGCCCTGGGTCACCGAGATGAACCGGTGTTCGGCGTAGCCGCCAGCCTGCACAGCCACGGTGCGAGGCTCGACCTGGTTCGTATTCACGAGCGTGACCGTCACCGAGTCGCCGGTGAGCTTTTCCACCAGCGCCGCGACGCCGTCGGGCAGGCCGGAACGGCGCGTGTCGGGGTCGAAGTAACGGAGGCGGCTGTGAAGAGTCCAGATGCGCCCGTTGGCGAAATACCCCCCCAGCGTGAGATTCGTCAGCGCATTGGTCTGAGCGGGACTAAAGCCTAGCAGCCAGTCGGCGAGACGCGTATCGGGGGAGGTAGGGTCGGTGCGCATCCGCTCGACTCTCTTGCGCAGTTCCGAGAAAGCGGCCTTGAGGGCTTTTTCGGGCGTTGGTGCATGAATCGGTGTAAGCGAGCACGCTAGCGGCGGGGGTGGGGTCCAGTCCATCATAGAGATCGGGGGTAACGTCATGGTCGCAGCGAAGTCGAGCCGAGTCAACCGCCAGTATAAGAAGAAGTACAGAATCCGGAACTGGAGGGAGTACGAGCGTGGCCTCAGGAGCCGCGGCGACGTCACGATCTGGCTGAGCGAGGATGCAATTGCCGCGTGGGTACCACCGAAGAACGGTCTTCGCGGAGGCCAGCGGCGGTACTCGAACCTCGCGGTCCGGACCGCGTTGACGCTGCGGGTCGTCTTCAGCCTGCCGCTCCGCCAGACCGAGGGGTTCCTGGACTCGCTGCTCCGCTTGATGGGCCTCAACCTCAAGGCCCCGGACCACACCACACTCTCGCGCCGGAACCAAATCGTTGCGGTGCCGCCCCTGACCCGATCCTATGACGGCCCGATCGACTTGATCGTCGATTCCACAGGGCTGAAGATTCTGGGTTGCGGCGAATGGAACGCGCACAAGCACAAGGCATCAAAGAAACGCCGGGATTGGCGGAAGCTGCACATCGGGGTGGATGCCGAGGGGTTCATTGTGGCGGCCGAACTCACAGCCAGCAGCCGGGACGACGCCTCCACACTCCCTGCTCTTCTCGACACAATCGAGGTTCCCATCCGGCGTTTCACCGCAGACGGAGCCTACGACCACAGGTCAGTCTACGATCAACTCAGCGCGGCCGGTACAGAGAACGTCGTGATTGTGATTCCCCCTCGTCGCTCCGCGGTGTCGGCGGGGCCAACGGACGGCCCCTGGGCGCAGCGTGACACGGCTCTTGAGAGGATTCGCCAGGTCGGGCGACGAGAGTGGCAGAAGGAGTCGGGCTACCGACAGCAGGCGCGCGTTGAAAACAGCTTCTTCCGATACAAGTCCGTGCTCGGAGGCGGATTGAAGGCGAGGCACGGCAAGGCACAAAGGAGAGAAGTTGCGATCGGGTGTCACATCCTCAACCGGATGGCCGAGCTGGGTAGGCCGAAATCCTGCGCTGTGGTGTCCTGAACGAGAAGTTGGAAAAGCGCCCCCACTCGCGCCGCAGTTGAATCATGCAACAGCGCCTCTATGTAAGCGAGATCACCAACTGGCGCGCCCAGAAATTCGTACCGCGCTAGATACCCGATGGACCTTGCGCCGAAATGAGCCAGCCCCGAATACCTCGCTGGATCGGCTGGCCGCTGCTGCTGCTTTGGACGTATGTTGTGCTCACGTTTTTTGCGAACCGCGCGGTGTTCCACCCCCTGCCGTATCCGGGCGGATTCTGGGAGGTGCAGCAGCAGCTTCAAGCCGAGGATGTATGGTTTGAGACCTCTGACCGGGTCCGCATTCACGGCTGGATGATTCCCGCGACAGGCGACGCCCAGTGGCCGGCATCGCAGTGGCTGACGCTCTACCTCCACGGCAACGGCGGGAACATCACCTACCGGGGCGATCATCTGGCCGCCATTCGCGCGGCCGGCTCAGGCGTGCTGATCGTTAGCTACCGCGGCTACGGCAAGAGTGAAGGCAGTCCGTCGGAAGAGGGCATCTACCGAGACGCCGATGCCGCCTACGACTATCTGCTCGCCCAGGGAGTCAGCGCGAACCGCATCATCGTTCACGGTGAATCGCTCGGAACGGCACCCGCGGCGGATCTGGCTTCGCGGCGCGACTGCGCCGGACTGGTGCTCGAAGCACCGTTTCCCTCCGCCTCGGCGGTCGCCGATACGATACTGCCGGGAATCGGCCGGTATATCATCTCCGGCCTCGAGACGGGCAGGAAGATCCGTGATGTCCATGTCCCTGTGCTGATCATCCACGGCGACCGGGACAACGTGATTGATTACAAACTGGGAGTGCAAGTCTTCGAAGCCGCCAATGAGCCCAAACAGCTATGGACCATCCCCGGCGCCGGCCACAACAACCTCGTTCCTTCCGGGGGCGCCGAGTACATTGAGCGGCTGCGAGGTTTCTACAACTCGCTGCGCTAGCGGTCAGGCAATGATGTCGTGGATCACCTCACCGCCGACATCGGTCAGGCGGAAGTCGCGGCCGCTGTAGCGGTATGTGAGCCGCTTGTGGTCCAGACCCAGCAGGTGCAGAATCGTGGCTTGCAGGTCGTGCGGATGCACCCGGTTTTCCACGGCCTTGAAGCCGAAATCGTCGGTCGCGCCGTAGGTGATGCCGCGCTTGACGCCGCCGCCGGCCAGCAGGGTCGTGTAGCCGGGCACGTTGTGGTCGCGGCCTTTGCCGATCTTCTCGAGTCCGGAGTTTTGAATCATCGGCGTGCGGCCGAACTCGCTTCCGATGATGACGAGGGTCTCGTCGAAGAGTCCCCGTGACTTCAAGTCCTGAATCAGCGCCGAGATCGGATCGTCGGCCTCGCGGGCGAGCTTGCCGTGCACGAAGATGTCGTCGTGGCTGTCCCAGGGCTGGAAGTTGCCGTAATAGACCTGCACCATGCGGACGCCGTGCTCGACCAGCCGCAGCGCCATCAGGCACCCCTTGCCGAAGTCGCTCTCGCCGTATCGCGACCGCGTCGCCTCGCTTTCCTTCGTGATGTCGAAAACCTTCGGCGCCTCGGTCTGCATGTGGTAGGCGACTTCCATCGAGCGAATCGCCGACTCCATTTCGGGCTGGTAGCCGAGGCGCTTCAAATACGAGTCGTTCATCTTGCCGAGCAGATCGAGCTGGCGGCGCTGTTCGCCGTCGCTGAGCACCTTGTTGCGAATGTTCTGGATGAGCTTTTCCGGGTCGGTCTCACTGTTGCGAACGTACGCGCCCTGGTAGGGATTGGGCAGAAACGCCGAGGACCATAGCGACGGTCCCATCACCGGATAGCCCGGGCACAGCACGACGAAGCCGGGCAGATTCTCGTTCTCGCTTCCCAGCCCGTAGGTCACCCAGGAACCCATCGACGGCCGTCCGGGCAACTGGTGGCCGCAATTCATCAGATAGAGCGAGGGGCCATGATTGCCGTTGTCGGCATAGCAGGATCGGATCACGCAGAAGTCGTCGATCTGATCGCCGAGCTTTGGAAAGATCTCGCTCACCTCAATGCCACTCTGCCCGCGCTTGGTGAAGCGGAACGGCGATTTCATCATGTTGCCCGACGCCCGGTCGGTCTTGATCTTCGGACCTGGCAGCGGCTCGCCGTCGTGCTTGTCAAGCATCGGCTTGGGATCGAACGAGTCGACTTGCGAGAGCCCGCCGTTGAGAAACAGGTAGATGACGTTCTTGGCTTTCGCCGGGAAGTGAGGCTGCTGCGGCGCGAGCACGCGCTCGCCGGCGGCCGCGCCCGCCATGCCGGCAAAGCCAACTGTGCCGAATCCGGCGCCCATCATGCGTAATGCGTCGCGTCGTGTCATCAGCAGCCTCTCGCGATCTTTTTCGAACAGCTCAAACCATGCTACAGGCCTTCCCGCCGAAGCCTGCAATCACTTACATCTTACACCGTGCAGGGGACTTCGTCACCCGGCATGCGAAGACATATCGGCAGCCGCGAAGGGGCGCTCAGTTCACCGAACTGAACTCGCTCGATGCCAGCAGCGCCTGCGCGTACTTGGACCAGGGGTCGGCGTTCGTCCTCACGAACTCCAGACCCATCTTGATTTCAGATTCCGACGGCGGGCGCGCATAGAGCAGCGCATAGGCGCGGCGGATTCTGGCGCGGTCGTCGCCGCCCGCGTCGGTGGCCAGGCGCCGGGCGAGCACCTTCGACTGCCCGATGACGAACGAGCTGTTCATGAAATAAAGCCTTAGCATCGGTCCGACGGTGACCGCGCGCGTCTGGCTGGTGGCGTTGGGATCGGGGAAGTCGAACAGCGTCATCGTGCGGTCGGTCTGCGTGCGGCTGACCGTGCCATAGACGCTGCGGCGGAGATTGTCATCGGTGAAAGGCTTCGGCGGGCCTCCGACGGATTCATCGAGACTGCCGGCGACGGCGAGGATCGAGTCCCTCATCGATTCGGCGTCGAGCCGCAGCCGCGGATGGAATCGCCACAGCAGCTTGTTCGCCGGGTCCTTGTCGAAGTTCGCCGCGATATGCGCCACGCTGAGACGGTAGACCGACGAGAGCATGATTTCGCGGTGCAGCGCCTTAACCGACCAGCCGCCGGCGACAAACTCCGCGGCGAGATAGTCCAGCAGCTTGGGGTGGCTGGGCCGGTCACCCAGCAGGCCGAAATTCCCCGGCGTCTCGACAAATCCCCGGCCGAAGTGATTCCGCCAAACGCGGTTGACCATCACGCGGGCGGTCAGCGGATTGCCGGGCGCCGCCATGCGATTGGCGAGTTCGAGCCGGCCGCTGCCTTGCTCGAAACGCTCCGGCTGCCCGTCGCTCAAGATGTGCAGAAACCGCCGCGGCGCCAGTTCGCCCAGATTATCTTTCTCGCCGCGAATGTGAACCTGCAGATCGGCGATCTTATCGGCTTCCTTGTATCCGTGAATGAAAGGGAACGGCTCGGGCGAAGCCGCTTTCAGCTCTTTCAGCTCGGCGCGGAGCCGGTCCAGGTGCCGCCGCCAGGAACCGCGGAGGAAGCGGTCGATCTCCATGCCCTCTTTCGAGCCGTAATAGAACACGCCGCCATCGAACCGGAAGCCGCTGCGGGTATGAGGGTCGGAAGCCAGGTCACGCCAGAAGTACCACTTCTTCAGGTCCAGAAATTCGAGGTTGGTGTACTGGCGCGTCTTCTCGTCGGCGACGCCTTTGGCCCCGCCCAGCTTGACGTAGTTGCGGTCTTCAATTTCCTTCTTTTCCCGGTCGATGTCCACGACAATCTGTTGCACCTTGGCGGCCAGCGTGCGCGCCTCTTCGAGCGAGCCGCCTCGCGCCATCATGGCGTCCCATTCCTCGAGATACTGGTGCTCCTTATTGCCCGTGATGTAGTTGATGCAGCGCTCGAGGACCTCGGGTTCCAGATTGGCCTTGACCGCTGCCGCCGCCACATAGGGCTCGGTCTTGCTGATGACCTTCCAGGCGGCGACGAAGTAGTCGGCGCTCTGGTGAAAGAAGATCTCCCGGAGCTGCTTGGTCTGCTCGTCAATATACTTCTTGATGGCGGCCTTCTTGGCGGTGATCGCCTTCTGAGCATCCTGGTAAGCCTTGACCTGGTCGCCGGGGGCCAGCGGGTACTCGTGATACGCGCTGCTGGTGAAGACGCCTTGCAGCGAGTAGAAGTCCTTGGTCGGAATCGGGTCGTACTTGTGGTCGTGACACTGCGCGCAGCCGACCGTCAGGCCCAGGAAGGTCCGGGTCGCTACATCGACGCGGTCGTCACCTCTCGGAGTGAAGGCGAGAAAGCCCAGCGCCGGCAGGTGTCGCTGGCGTTCCGCTGGGTCAAGCAGGTCGGCGGCCAACTGAGCACGAACGAACTCGTCGTAGGGCAGATCGTCGTTGAAAGCCTGAATCACCCAGTCGCGGTAACGGAATGCGTTCGGGTAGGGTGCGTCGACCCTGGTGCCGATCTTACCGTCGGAATAGCGCGCCAAGTCGAGCCAGTAACGGCCCCAGCGCTCGCCATAGCGGGGCGAGGCCAACAGCCGGTCGACAATTTTCTCGAATGCATCTGGCGCATCGTCGGCGACAAAGGCATCGACATGCTCGGGCGTGGGAGGAAGCCCAGTGAGATCGAGCGTAGCGCGGCGGATCAAACTCCGCTTATCCGCCGCAGGCGCGGGTTCGAGACCGCTGGCCTCGAGTTTCGCGAGGATGAAACGGTCCGTCGCCGTGCGCGCCCAGGAGGCATTGCGGACCTCGGGAGGAGCCGGTTTCGAGACGCGCTGAAACGACCAGAAGGCGCGCTGTTGAGGCGTGATGGTGTACTGGCTCGACTCGGTTGCGAGGGGCTGGATGTCCTCATCGGGCCAGACGGCGCCGTCCCGCACCCAGGCGCGAAGGGCGGCGATCTCTTTTTCCGAAAGCTTGCCCCCTGTAGGCGGCATCTTCAGCCGGTCGTGGGTGTGGGTCACCGCCTGGATCAGAATACTGCCCTTCGGGTTGCCGGGGCGAACGGCGGGGCCCGAGCTGCCGCCGCGCAGGATCGTCGCGCGCGAATCCAGGCGCAGCCCGCCCAGTTTCGACTCCGTATGGCAGGCGTAGCACTTGTTCGCCAGCAACGGCCGAACGCTGGTCTCGAAATGTTCGAGCTTCGCCGGATCGGCGCCGGTGGTCTGATCGGCTCGATCGGCAGGCGCGGCCTGCAAGGCCGCCAGCGGCAGCAAGCATCCCGCCACAAACAACAGTTTCTTCACCACGATCCCCCCCGCCGTCAATCTAACAAGAGACCCGGCGGCTGTCAATGCGATGGCTGTCTTCGGTTGTCCTGATCGAGACGCAGTTACTTGATGCCAATGACCATCGAATCGGGCCCGACCAGCGGGACAACCTTCGTTTCCCTGAAACCAGCCTCTTCCATCCAGCCCTGGCAATCGGCGCCGGTGTAGTCGAACCCGCCGGGCGTCTCGATCAGCACTTTGAACGGTCATCGTCAATCACCGCGTCGAACGCAATGAACGCCCCGCCATCGGGGAGCGCCTCGCAGGCCTTCCCGACGAGCATGCGCTTCTGATCGAGATCCCAATCATGGAGGATGTGGCCCATCGTTACGACATCGGCCTTCGGGAGCGGCTCTTCAAAGAAGCTGCCGCCTTGAAAACGGAGTCGGCCCGAGAGGACATTGTGTTCAACGTATTCTTCAAAGATCGGCGCCACTTCCGGCAGATCGAATCCGACGCCCGACAGGTGCGAATGAGCCAGCGCGACCTGCACGGCAAGATCTCCCTGGGCCGCGCCGACATCGACGAAGGTCTTGTAGTTTTCCCACGGAAATTTTTGTGCGATCGCGAGGCTCGCGCTCCGGCTCAGCCCGGTCATCGCCGAGAGGAACCCCTTCAAGCGGGCCGGGTCAGCGTAGAGCGCTTCAAAAAACGGCGTCCCGCCGCCTTTGGCCTCGTTCTGCAGCTCTCCGGTGCGGAGGGCTTCGGTGAGATGGCTCCAAAAGCCGTAAAGGCGATGATTGGCCATCTCGAGCATCCCGCCGAGGTAAGACGGTTTGGCCTTGTCGAGAAAGAAATCCGTCTCCCCGGTGTTGTGGTAGATGCCGTCGATTCGTGTCAGAAATCCTAGTGCCACGAGAGTATCGAGAAAGTCACCCGCCGAACGCGGGTGCAGTCCGAGCCGTGCCCGCAGATGGTCGAGATCTTCTGGGTGTTTCGCCAGTTCGGTAAAGAGCTCCATCTCGACAGCGCTCAACAGGGTCTTCGAGGCCCAAAAGCCAAGGCCGACTTGCATGATGCGCTCTGGAGTCGGGTGGTCGCTCATCTAGAATGCTCCGGGAATACTAGAGATGGCCATCGGGTCGATGCCATCAGTTTAGCTTTACCCGTGCGCAGTGGTCTTTCTCAGTGGCGTGTGATTTCCTTTGGACGCCATGATAGGCTACTGTATCGACAGCACTGCCTCCGAGGTCCCGACCATGAAATTCCGAACAGCACGACCATGTCTCGCGTTCGCCGCGGCGCTGGCGATCACCGCCTGCGGTTCGCCTGTTACGGAAACCGCCGCGGAGAACGACAGCGGCGGGGACTGGAAGACTGCCTGGCCGCGCCACGTCATCGCCGAGGGCTATCCCAACCAGACCGCTGTCGCGGCGGATTTCACCGGCGACGGATTGCCCGATGTCATCGTCAACGGCGAGGCCAAGAGCCGGCTCTATGTGGCGCCGGACTGGAAGGAGATCATCATCGGCGAGAAGCCCGAGCGCGGCGCGATCCACAGCGAAGTGATGGACGTGGACGGCGACGGGGACCCGGACTATATCGGAGCGGTTTATAGCCCCGGCCCGGTGTTTTGGCTCGAACGCCCCGAGAATCCTCTGACCGATGCCTGGCCGTACCATATCATCGATAACGACATTGACGGCACGCACGGAGTGATCGTCGGCGACATGAACGGCGACGGCAAGCCTGACTTGCTTGCCAACAGCGGCCAACCCAAGGGCTCTTATCACGATTCGCTGGTATGGCTCGAAGTGCCGGCCAACCCGCGTGAGGCCAAGCAGTGGACGCGGCATGTATTCGCCCCGCACGACGCGCCGGGGCTGAGTCATTACCTGGGTTTTGGCGATGTGAATGGCGACGGCAAGACCGACGCGGCGGCGGCGGCGAAGATCGCCGAGGGCGGCAACTGGTTCGCGTGGTGGGAGCAGCCCGCCGAGGGCGGCGAGCCATGGGAGAAGCACGTGCTGGCGACCGAGCAGGACGGAGCCACCAATATCCTCATGGCCGAGTTAAATGGCGACGGCAAGACCGACTTCATTGCCACCCGGGGGCACAGTAAGGGCGTACTGTGGTTCGAGGCGCCCGAGTTCACGATGCATGAGATCAACCCCGATCTGGAAGGTCCCCACAGTCTGGCCATCGGCGACGTTGATGGCGACGGAGATATCGACGCGACGACCTGCGCGAAGGACAGTCGCATCGCCGCCTGGTTTGAAAACGACGGCAAGGGCGGCTTCACCACCCACCACATCAATGAAGATCAGGCCGCCTACGACATTCGCCTGATCGACATGGATAACGACGGCGATCTCGACGTTCTCATTGCCGGTCAGGAAAGCAAGAACGTGGTCTGGTACGAGAACCGCCGCCTGAGGTAGGGGCCGGCCAATCTCCTCGTCCCGAAGTCCGGGCGACCCGGCCAGAGCGCCCTCCTCCTCGCCGCTTACAACTAAGCGGCCATCCTCCAAGCGTATGATACGCTGGCTCCTTAGGGGGAAATTCCGCTGCCAGATTCAAAGTTGCAGATCGTACCGCTCGGAGGGCTGGGCGAGTTCGGCATGAACATGCTCGCCCTGCGTTATGGGGACGACATTATTGTCATTGACGCCGGGCTGATGTTCCCCGGCGTCGAGCTTCTGGGCGTCGATATCGTTGTTCCCGATATCACCTACCTGCTCGATCATCCCGACAAGGTTCGCGCGCTGATTCTGACGCATTGTCATGAAGACCACATCGGCGCGGTGCCTTACGTTCTTTCGCAACTCCCGTTGCCGATTCATACGACCCGTTTTGCCAAGGCGCTGGTCGAGCGGCGGCTTGAGGAACACGAACTGGGTTACGAGCCGGAGATCAACGCGGTCGCCGCGGGCGAGCGAGTCAAGATCGGACCGTTCGAGATCGAATTTATCCGGGTAACCCATAGCACGACCGATTCGGCGGCGCTGGCCATTGAGACTCCGATAGGAACCGTGATTCATACCGGTGATTTCAAGATCGACCTCACCCCGGTGGATGGGCGGCTGTTCGATCTTCACCGCTTCGCCGAATACGGCAAGCGCGGCGTTCTGCTGCTGTTGTCGGATTCGACCAATATTGAACGCGAAGGTTTCACGCCCTCGGAACTGGCCGTGCGTCCGCGTCTGGAAGACTTTCTCTCGGGCACGGACGGAAGCGTGTTCGTGAGCTGTTTCTCCTCGTCGACGCACCGGATTCAGCAGATTCTCGACTTGTCGGCCGAATGCGGCCGGAAGGTCGCCATCATGGGCCGCAGCATGCAGACGGCCTCGGAGCGGGCGCTGGAACTAGGCCTGCTGCGGATTCCGAACGGGCTGCTGGTGCGGCCGCAGGATCTGAAGCAGCTGCCGCGTTCCCAGCGGACGATTTTGATCGCGGGCAGCCAGGGCGAGCCGCTCTCGTCGCTTTCGCGCGCCGCGGTCGGCAAGCACCGGCACGCCACGATCGAATCGGGCGACCGGGTCGTTCTCAGCGCCCGGCTGATTCCAGGCAATGAAAAGGCCATCTATCGCATGATCGACCACCTCTACCGCAGAGACGCGAAGGTTTCTTACGGAGAGATGAATCCGCCGCTTCATGTCTCGGGACACTCCAGCAGGCAAGAGCTTCTGATGATGCTCAACCTGGTGCGTCCGAAGTATTTCGTTCCGATTCACGGAGAATACCGGCAGCTCAGGCAGCACATCCAGTTGGCGGAAAACCTGCGCGGCGCCGGACTCGAGGAATCGTTCTTGATGCAAAGCGGCGAGGTGCTGGAAATCGACGCTCAGGGAGCGCGCCGCGGGGATTCGGTGCCGGTCGGGCGCGTTTGTATCGACTCGGGAACCGGCGACGAAATCATCGAAGAGCTTGTGATTCGCGACCGGCGGCACATTTCTGAATTCGGCGTCGTGATTCCGATCGTGGCCCTGAACCGGCGCACGGGGGAACTCGAAAGCGGTCCCGAGATCATCACCCGCGGGTTCGTCGTTCGCGAAGACGCCGAGCTGCTCGATGGCGCGCGGGACGTGGTCGTGAAAACGCTGGAGGGTTCCTCGGCCGAGGAGAAAACCGACTGGGGAGTGATGGAAGAAAAGATCCGAGCCGACCTGCGCCGCTACCTAAACCGCAAGACTTCGTCCCGGCCGCTGGTCTTGCCGGTCATTCTCGAAACCTAGCCGGCCCTTGGTAGAAGTTCGGCTGGGCGCCCAAAGGGGTGCGACCACGTGAGAGAGAACACCTCGCCCGGCCGCTGCAACCTTTCGCTTCGCGCTCAGCCCCACTTCATCTTGTTGCGCAGTACCTCGAAGAACGGCATCTGAGTGGGCTGAATGATCCGCACGCCGTGGCGGGCCAGCCTCACGCGAATGCGGTCGAGCCTTTTGAGCTCCAGACCGGTCTGGCCGTCGATCGTGAGATAGGCCTGAGCGTCTCCGCTGCGCACCACGACCTCGACCGTTGAGGTGTCAGGCAGAACAACGGGACGGTTGGTTAGGGTATGCGGACAAATCGGAGTCAGACAGATCGCCGCCACCGAAGGATAGATCACCGGACCGCCGGCCGAGAGCGAGTAGGCCGTCGAGCCCGTCGGCGTGGAGATAATCAGGCCGTCGGCGCGATAGCTGCAAACGAAATCGTCATCCACACAGGCGTCGAGCTGGATCAGCCGCGCCACGGCGGCCTTGTTGATCACCACGTCATTGAGCGCGTCGAAGCGCGCCAAGGGCTTGCCGCCGCGGATGATTTCGGCCGAGAGAACCGACCGGTCCATGACATCGAAGTCGCCCCGAACGACCCGCTCGAGCGCGGCCACGATCTCATCGGGTCCGGTGGTCATCATGAACCCCAGGCCGCCCAGATTTACCGCCAAGATCGGAGTTTCCGCCGCCCCTACCCCTCTCGCCACCGAGAGCAGCGTGCCGTCGCCGCCGAGCACTACGAGGAGGTCGAGATCCGGAGGCAGCCGCTCGCGGTCGAATCCATCCTCGAGTCCCAGGTAGGCTGCCGTCACCTTGTCGCAGCGTGCCGCGATGCCGCGATCCCGCAGCCAGCCCATCACTCGCGTCACAATTTCAGGAATGTCGTCCCGCTCCGGCTTGGCAACGATTCCGATCGTGCGCATGGCGCTAGATTTTTCGGTGCGAGCCATAAATTAGGAATTCCTTGTTGCCTTCGGCGCCGCGAAGCGGGCTTTCCATCACCTGGACTTTCTCGAACCGGAGTTGCTCCACGGCCGCGCTCACATCCTCCACCGCCTTGCGGTGCAGAGCGGCGTCGCGGACGATGCCTCCTTTGCCCACCTGTCCCTTGCCGGCTTCAAACTGCGGCTTGGCGAGCACGACCATCTCCGCCTCAGGTTTCATCAGCGCCGAGAGAGCCGGAAGGATCCGTGTCACCGAGATAAAGCTGACATCGCAGCACACAAAATCCGCGGCTTCCCGGACCGTCTCTTTCGTCAAATAGCGTGCATTGACGCGCTCGTGGACGACGACTCTAGGGTCTCGCCGCAGCTTCCAGTGCAATTGGTTGGCGCCTACGTCCACAGCATAAACCTTTCCCGCTCCGTGCTGTAACAGACAATCGGTGAAGCCGCCGGTCGACGAGCCCACATCGAGACACATCCCGCCCTTCACATTGATGGAGAAGCGATCGAGCGCAGCCTCGAGCTTTCGTCCCGCGCGGCTGACATACTTCGGCCTCTCACCCAGGAGCCTGATCTCGGCGCCGGGAACGACCTTGCGTCCCGCCTTGGTGATCTTCTGGTCATCGGCCAGAACCTCCCCGGCCAGCACCATCGCCTGGGCTTTCTCGCGCGATTCCGCCAACCCGCGCTCCACCAGC
The DNA here is from genome assembly GCA_965238045.1 of Bryobacterales bacterium. GTDB lineage: Bacteria > Acidobacteriota > Terriglobia > Bryobacterales > UBA6623 > CBDEGU01. The sequence goes on from CBDEGU010000012.1 coordinate 2,527,794, forward strand.
AATTGATCGATACGAACGCGCTGTTTCATGCCGTACGCTGGACAATTCTCTCCGCGATCTCCCGCAACCGAATCGACCGGGATCCGAACATCTTCAGCGCCTCGCAAGCCGCCTGGAGATGCTCATTCGCCTTTTCGCGCGACGCTTCCAGGCCGTAGAGAGACGGATAGGTCGCCTTCCGTTGCGCGGCGTCCTTGCCCGCCGTCTTGCCCAACTCTTCCGACGATCCGACCACGTCCAGAATGTCGTCGACAATCTGGAACGCCAGCCCGATTCGCTGGCCGTAGCGGTTCAGTGCGTCGAAGGCCTCTTCCGCCGCCCCGGCGCAGATCGCGCCCATGCGGACCGACGCCGCGATCAGCGCACCGGTTTTCGATCGATGAATATAGTCCAGATGCGCCGCATCGACCCTTTTGCCCTCGGCCTCGAGGTCGGCGACCTGCCCGCCGATCATCCCGTCTAGGGTTCCCGCGGCCGCCGCCAGCTCACTGAGCATGCGGACCCGCCGCGCGGCGCCGCACTGCGAGTGTGCCGCTGTATCGGAGAGGACCTGGATCGCCAGCGTAAGCAGGGCATCACCGGCGAGAACTGCCATGGCCTCACCGAACTTCTTGTGACAGGTCGGCCGCCCGCGCCGGTAGTCGTCATTGTCGAGCGCCGGCAGATCGTCGTGAATCAGCGAGTACGTATGGACCAGTTCCAGCGCGCAGGCAAACCGTTCGACTCCCGACGCCTCCCCGGCGGCGGTTTCCGCGGCCGCGATGCACAGAATCGGCCGGATGCGCTTGCCGCCGGCGAACAGGCTGTAGCGCATCGCGCGGTGGATCGTTTCCGGATACCGGTCCTCGGGCGGCAGAACCTGCTCGAGAGCGGCGTCAATCCGCCGGCGCTGGTCCGCGAGATAGCCGTCGAGGGTCACGCGCCGGACTCGTCATCCTTAAGAGAAAACGGCTCGGCTTCGATTTTACCCTCTTTCTCGAGCAGAATCTCGACTCTCGATTCGGCTTCCTGGAGCTGCTTGCGGCAAGACGTACTCAACTTGACTCCCTTCTCAAAGAGAGTCAGTGATCGCTCCAAGGGAAGATCGCCGCCCTCAAGCTGACCGACAATCTCTTCCAACTCGCCAAGCCCCTGCTCAAACGACGGCGCCTTTTCGGTCTTCTTCGCCATAGTGTCATTATTACAGGCCGTGAGCGAAATCCCCGGGGAGTGCATTGCCCCACGGCGGAAACCTCGCCCCGGCGGTTCCCGTTGTCCGCCGCCGGTCGCCCGCGCCCACTTGCCGCGCGCCCCAGCCCGGCTTCCGCCACCCACTGCTAACCAAGCTCGCTTCCATCCGGATCATAGCGCCTGATCATGTCACATACCAGTTGGGCGCGGCGAACACGCTCCCGCGAGAGCTTCTCGACGAGATCTTCAATGTGCGATCCGCTCGGGTAGATGTCCGGCGAGTTGCGAAGGCCGAGCTTCACATACAGCGGCGCCCCCACGCGAATGAGCTCGGGAACTTCATAATGCCGGATGAAGCCCCCGATGTTGTCCGGAGCCTCGACATAGAAATCGATCGGAGCGTCGATCGCCGCGCGAATCGCCGCTAGCTGCGGGAGAGTCAAATCCGAGGGAACATTGATGGTCGTCGCTCCGAGATCCTCGAGCACCCGCGCCGAAGCCGGATTCGCCGGGGCCATCATGACCGACGTCTTGATGATCAGATCGCCGGGCAGCTCTCCGCCCGCCTTCATCTTTCCCATAATCGCCAGCAATCCGATGTCGGACACCAGAATACTGCTGACTCCCAGCCCGACCGCGCGGCGCACATCCTCGAGCGCAAAGACGATCTGATCGGCCCCGCGCAGGCTCAGCCCGAGGGGCCGGCCCCCTTCAGTTCGCACTTGGGCTCCAATGTCGTACGTCGCCCGCGGCCCGATGAAGAGATTCACCTCGATGCGGTTCTCGCCCCCGATCGAAACCATCTCGCGGATCTCGTCGTCGGTCAGCAGCATGATCCCGCTGCCCTGGCTGACGCGGTGCACAGGCACCGAGCGCTTGGCGGCCTCGTCAACAACCGCTCGCAGTGCCCGCGGTCCTTCCGTGCTTGGAATCTCGATGCGGTAGCGCGACTGGTCGCCGAAACGTTTTGCCGATGAAGGACAATCACGCGGGTCCTCGCCCGGCCAGCCGTTTGCCTCAAGCCACTGGCGTGTCTGTTTCATCTGAGATCCCCCGCTCGGTCATTCAAGAGATGCGTAGCCCTTCCCGGTCCGCGTCGCGTACCACGATTTCGCTCGAGTGCCCGGCGCGCTGAAACTCCTCCCGCACCAACTCAAGTACCGCTTCCGAACCCCGTTGATAGAACACCAGCATGGCCGGTCCGGCGCCGCTCAGCGCACAGCCGAGCAGACCCGGCGCGCGCAGCTTCAAGATCGCTTCCATGCCCGGAACCAGCGACATGCGGTAGGGCTGATGCAAGCGGTCTTCGAGAGCTTCTGGAAACACGTCTGGATTGCCTGTCGCCAGCGCGGCCACCAGCAAAGTGGCGCGCTGCAGGTTGAAGACGGCTTCCTCCTTCGAGTAGCAGTCAGGCAGCACGGTTCGCATGTGGCTGGTAGAGAGGACCAGGTCGGGACAAACGACCGCCAGGGCGAATCGGTCTGGAATATCGAGCCGCACCGCGCGCGTCACACCGTCCGAGCCGATGGTCGCCGTCACCACCGAACCCAGGACCGCGGCGGCGACATTGTCTGGATGGCCTTCCAGCCGGGCGGCTTCGTCCAGAATCCGGTGCGCGTCCCAGCCCATCTCCAGCACGCGGTCCGCAATGGCAATGCCGGCGATCAGAGCCGCCGCGCTCGAGCCCAGCCCCTTTCCGACTGGGATTTCATTCTCGATCCGCAGCCTGATCGGCGGCATAGCCAGCCCCTGCCTCTCAGCCACTCCCAGCGCCGTCTGCCAGATGAGGTTCGTCTCATCGAGCGGAATTAACTCCGTGTCCCTGCCTTCGGCGCTGATTTCGAGCCGCTCGGATCGCTGAAACTCGCAATGAAGATAGAGAGCAAGCGCCAAGCCCAAGGTGTCGAAACCAGATCCCAGATTCGCGCTCGACGCGGGCACGCGAATAGTTTGAGCATTCGGCATAAAACCTGACATTATAGCCTACGGTAGTTCTTGGGCGATGGAGCGATGAGTTGGAGCGGTGGTTTCGCGGGGGCAGCCTCTGATTCCGGGGGCGGATTGGGGCCCAACGAGCCACGTGGCGAGGTTGCATCGAGACCGAAGTTGGGCGCGCCGGTTACAGGCATCAAAGCAGCCCGGCCTCCCGTTGACAACCGCCAAAGTGTTGGCTATAGTGAACACAACTGGCGGTCGAGAGACCGTTAGAGGTTAGCAACGCTGAAGGCCGGCGCCCGCAAAGGGGAACGCGGAACGCCGTGCCTGTGAATACATGCAGCAGGACCGAAAGATCGGCAAGTGCTGGACTGATTGGGAACGAGCGGTTCGCTCGATCGCCTCGCCGGAGTACTGTCGCGAAGCGATCGGGGACGATTGGTAGTGCCCTGTTTATAGGCATTTAGATCAGTTTTTCGAGGTACAAAACATGGCCGGCGAGCTGGACACACTCCGATCCGACCGAACCGCCGGGGACGAACGGTCGCCGAACGGAATTCCGAGGGAATTACCACCAGGTTCGGAAGGGGACGTCCTCTCTGCCAGGCCCGTGCCCGCCAGACCCGCATCGGGCGAGAGCGAGAGCGGGCTTGCGGACCCGGCCGCCGTGACCATGGCCAGCGACAAGGTACATTCCGCCCCCCCGGTCAATGGCCTCTCGGTTGGAACCCCGGGTATGCCCGGGATTCCAGTGGACGACCCCGCCGCGGACGACAGCGAAATCGAACTGCCCAGCGGGATCGAGGACGACTCATTTCCGCAATCGGCCGCTCTGCCGGCCTCTGCCGGTCCCGGCGCCATCTGCCGGGGCCAAATTGTCGGTATCGACGCCGAGGGCGTGATCATCGATATTGGCGCCAAAACCGAGGGCATCGCGCCGCTGGATGACTTCCGCGACGAAGCGGGCGAGCTGCGAGCCAGCGTGGGAGACGAAGTCGATGTCCTTTTCGAGGAGGTTGGCGCGGCCGGAGAGTACGCCTCCCTTTCCCGCCGCAAGGCATTGCAGTCCCGTCTGTGGGAGAGGCTCGAGAGTGCCCGCGAAACGCGCGAGATTCTTTCATGCAAGGTGACGGGCCGGGTGAAGGGCGGGCTTTCCGTCGATATTGGCGTGCCGGCTTTCCTGCCGGGCTCTCACATTGGCCTGAGGCCGGTGAGCGATCTTGATTCCTGGGTTGGCCGCGAACCCTCGGTTCGCATCCTCAAGATCAACAGGAAGCGGGGCAACGTGGTTGTCTCGCGCCGGGATATCCTCGAGGAAGAAAGAAACAAGCTCAGAGAGGTGACTCTCGCCAAACTAGAGGAGTCCGGCGTGATCACCGGTGTGGTGAAGAACGTCAATTCCTATGGTGTTTTCGTAGATCTGAGCGGCATGGACGGCTTGATCCACGTCACCGATCTGTCTTGGGGCCGCGTGCGATCGCCCGAGGATGTTGTGTCCAAGGGCGACGAAATCACCGCCAAGGTGCTGCGTTTCGACCGCCAGAAGCATCGCGTTTCGCTTAGCCTGAAACATCTCAGCCCGGACCCCTGGAAAAACATCGAAGAACGCTGTCAGGCTGGGGATCACGCCACCGGAACAGTCGTCAGCCTGAGCGACTTCGGCGTGTTCGTGGAGCTGGACTCCGGGATCGAGGGCCTGGTTCATGTTTCCGAACTGAGCTGGTCCAGGAGGAAACGCAGTCCGGCGAAGATGTTCAAGATCGGGGATGCGATCGAAGTCAAGCTCCTTCGGCTTGACACCAAGGAACGGCGGGTATCGCTTAGCGTCAAGCAACTCCATCCCGACCCTTGGTCCACGATTGGCGAACGGTATGGGGTTGGCTCGGTCGTGCGCGGCACGGTGCGCAGTCTGACCACCTATGGAGCGTTTGTCGAAATCGAAGAGGGCATTGAGGGCCTCGTGCATGTGTCGGATCTTTCCTGGGACCGGACCGTCAATAATCCCAAGAATGTCCTCAAGAAGGGGCAGCGGATTCAGGCCGCCGTGCTGCGGGCCGATCCCGAGAACCGCCGTCTTGCACTCGGCATCAAACAACTCGAACCCGACGTTTGGGAGAGCTACTTTAGCGAGCATATGGTGGGAGAAACCATCAGCGGCATTGTGAAACGCCGAGCGAAATTCGGCTTTTTTGTCGAGCTGGCTCCCGGGATCGAAGCTCTCTGCCACAATTCGGAGCTTCCCAAGACCAGCGCTAAGAAGACCGGCGCTAACAAAAAGGGTGCGGGGCTGACCCTGGGGCAGGAGTACCCATTTCGCATCATCAGCGCCGACGAGTTTGAAAAGAAGATCGCCTTAACTCGCCGGCACGTAGCGGATCCACCCAGCCCGCGGCACAAGGCCGGGCCCAGCGCGCCGGGTTCAGAGCTTCCCGCGGGCGGCGGCGAGCCTCTTCTCCTGCGAGATGCCGCCGCGACCTAGACGCCGCCGCGACCCTTGTCGGCTGTAAACCTCGGCGCGAACGGACGGGCCGCTCCGGGCGCGCGACCCCTTGCTATGCTCGAAGTCGTGAGCGGACTCGAAAAAGTACGGCGCGAACTCGAACGCTACAGCCACCCTTTGCTGGACTTTTCCGCGCGTGAACGCGAGGACGCGCTGGAACTGATCATCGAGTTGAAGAACAAGCCCGGCGGCATCCATACGTACTATCTTGAGATCCATCCCCGCGACCTCGCCAACACGCAGTTCCCATGGACCCTGCAGCGCATGATCTTCGACGGACTCCATGACTATTTCATCGAGATGTTCGTCTATACGCCGCAAAGTCTCGACAACCCTGTCCCACCCCTATGACGGCGCTTGCAACGCTGATTCGGGATGAGGTCGCTCAGGCCGGCCCCATCCCGTTTCGGCGCTTCATGGAACTGGCGCTCTACCAGCCCGAACACGGTTACTACGTTCAGGGTCGCGACCCGTTCGGAGCCGCGGGCGACTTCTTCACGAACTCCCAGTTGCAGCCGGTCTTCGGCCGGCTCCTCGCCCGCCAAATCGGGTGCTGGTATGAGGAGATGGGCCGCCCGGCCGGGTTCGCCGTCGTAGAAGTAGGCGCCGGGCGCGGTGAAACGCTCGGCGTTGTTCGGCGGGTCCTGCCCCAAATTCGCTGCCTTGCGCTGGACCGTGGCGCGGGCCGTCTTCCCGATCGCTTTCGAGGGGTGATCTATTCGAATGAGTTCTTTGACGCGCTGCCTGTTCATCTGGTCCAGCAACAAGGCGGCGCCCTTGTCGAACTCTACGTTGACGCAGCCCCGGCGGGATTCCGGTGGAAGGCAGGCCCGGTTTCCAGCGAGAGTATCTTTGCCTACCAGAGGCGATATGCGCCGGAACTCGAAGAAGGACAAAAGATCGAAGTGAATCTCGAAGCCATCGATCAAATCGAAAGAATGGCGGCCTCGCTCGATCGCGGCTACATTCTCACTATTGACTACGGCTACACGCGCGAGACGCTAACGGCCGGGGGGCGTTTCGCCGGCGGTTCGCTGATGAGTTACGCCAATCATCAAGCCGACCCCGATGTTCTCGCCGATCCGGGCGGCCGTGACATCACCTCGCATGTCAATTTCACGGCGCTCGAGCAGAGAGGCGCCCAGCTCGGCCTCGACGCGTCCACTCTTCAGACGCAAACCCAATTCTTGATGGCCCTCGGGCAAGCAGACGAGTTCGCCTCCGCGCTGGCCGCGGAAAGCGAGCGCGAACAGGTCCAGCTCCGCCGGCAACTCAAGTCGCTGCTGTTCGGGCTGGGTGAGACCTTCCAGGTTTTAGTACAGAAAAAATAGAGTTATACTCCATGCAGGCTATGGCTGCTCCCTTGTCACAGATCGGGCTCGATCAGCTCGAAGGCCGCCATTTCTCTTTCTATCCGGCGATCCTCAACATCGAGCACAACGAATGGACCGTAGTACGCCAGACTTGGTCCGAGGTGCTGGTATCGAATGCCGGGACGGATCTTGAAATTTGGATACCCAGCGGTTACATCGGGGCCATCAGCAGTTCGGATTCGCCGGTGCTGATTGTCGGGCTCGCACAGGAACTGGAATGGAAGGCCGGCAAGGTCTGGCCTCATCGCAAACAGATGCTCGAGATGCCAGACCCCCCTGCCGCGTGGAGATCTTCTGGCCTCTCAGCCGCTCCGGCGCCCCCGCGCCGGCGAGGATCCGGACCGGGAACCGAGCCGCGCATCGGACGGTTCATCGCCGGAGCGCTCGCCTTCGGCCTGATCGCATGTTTGTTGACCATTCTCTTCGCCTTCGATGCTCTTCGCAATCCCTGGCATATGTTGTTCCCCGCCGACACGAGCACGGCGGACCAGCGCTATTTGAGTTTGACCGCGTCGGACAACTACAGCGACGTTGTCCTGAAGGCGGACCCGCCCGAATCCGTACAATGGCTCACCGGCGCGGAAGCCTCGATTCAGTTTGAAATCCTGTTCTACACCAGGCGCTCCTACGCGCTCGTCCTGATGGGCGCCAGCCGCGACGACGCGCGCTATATCGGCGCCCTGCATCTGCCATCGCGAAAGATCCTCGACACCGTCAGGCTGTCCGACGGCGGAACCACCGCCGCAATGCTTAAGAACTTGCCCGAGTTCTAGCGCCCATTGCTCGCCCGCCGTTACGGTGTTTCCGATGGCTCCTTGACTGTGAGCACGCGATCGGCCTCGACTTGCTCAAGCACCTGCCGTACGCCGCTGGGCCAAACGATTTCTATCTTCGGTATGACTCGTGTTTCGCCCAGACCGAAATGGACTCCCGCATGGCTCGAGGAAGCATACCCGACAGCCGTCGTCATCTGGTTGTGCTGATCGCCGATCGTGATCCGCGCGCCGATGCCGTCGCGATTGCTCGTGGCACCCGCGAGCCGCAGACGAAGCCAGTGCGCCTGGCCGGGACTCACGTTCTCCCAAAGCTCCGCCGCTTCGCCCAGCGAGGTGACGACAACATCGATCTTGCCGTCGTTATTGAAATCGGCGAAGGCGCCGCCGCGATGCGCGCGCGGCGTTCGGAAGTCCGCTCCCGACGCGGCCGAGACGTCCTTGAATCCGCCCGATCCGGTATTGGCCCACACCGCGTTCGGCTGCCGGTAGGTGTCGCTCGAGAACTCTTCGATGTTGTCGGTCACGTGAGCATTCGCGGTGAAGAGATCCTTCCAGCCGTCGTTGTTGAAGTCGAACAGACCGATGCTCCAGCCGCTGAGCCGGGCGCTGAGCCGTCCGACTTGGCTGGCGTAGGTGGCGTCCTGAAATACGCCTCCGCCTTGGTTGCGGAAAACCGGAAACGTCTCGCCGGCCAAGGCCGTGAAGATCAGGTCCTCCAGTCCGTCGTTGTCATAGTCGCGAAAATCGGTCCCCATGGCGGATACCGTTTTGCCGTCGGCGGTGAGCGCGACACCGGCTTCGAGTCCGGCTTCTTCGAACCGCCGGTTGCCTAGATTGTGAAACAGGAAATTCGGCTCGGTGTCGTTGGTGACAAAAATGTTCACGAACCCGTCGTGATCGTAATCGGCCAGCGCCACGCTCATGCCCTTGCCGATGTGGGTGGCAATACCCGACGACTCCGATACGTCTTCAAATCGCCCATCTCCCAGATTGCGATACAAGCGATTCGGCAGACCCTGGAAGTATTTCGGATGGCAGTAGGTGCGCACCTTGGCCTCGTTGTCGCCACAATAGCGGTCCAGCGAAGGGGACCAGTCGAGATAATTAACGACAAAGAGATCGAGCAAACCGTCGCGGTCGTAGTCCAGCCATCCGGCGGCGACCGACCACTCTCCGCCCGCGACGCCGGCTTCGGCCGTGACGTCTTCAAACGTCCCGTCCCCGTTGTTGCGGTAAAGCTGATTGCCTCGAACCCCGGCCACGAAGAGGTCGGCATCGCCGTCGTTGTCATAGTCGGCCGCGGCGGCGCCGATCGAGAATCGCTCGCCGCCGAGTCCAGCTTGCGCGGTGACGTCGCCAAAGCGCATCCCGCCCAAATTGCGGTAGAGGCGGTTCGAGTATTTTGCCCCCCGCTTGGCAAGCGAAGGTGTCTCGGCGCCATTGGTAAAAAAAATGTCGGTCCGCCCGTCGCCGTCATAGTCGAAAGCGGCGACGCCGCCGGCCATCGTCTCGACGAGAAACTTTTGCGGCGTCGGGTGATTCGCGAGCACGAAGTCCAGCCCCGCCTGGCGAGCCACATTGCGAAACCGAATCTCCGGCACCCTGTCCGCCGCGCTTTTGGGTTGCGCCGCCGCCGCCGTCAATTCCCCCGACCGCACGCGCGCCAGCAGGCTTCACGCCTGCGGGTGATCGCGCAAGGTCAGTGTTTTCTCGAGACTGCTTTCGGCTTCCGTCCATTGGCCGAGATCGGCCTGGGCGCGCGCCAAATGGTAATGCGCTTCGGCGAGACTCGGGTTCCTCTTGACCACGGCTCGGAAGTGATCGAGCCCCTCGGCCGGCCGGCCCAGTTTCAGGAGGACATTCCCGGCGCTGAGATCGGCGTCGATGAGCGTCTCATCCGCCCGCAACGCCCTCTGATACTGGGCAAGCGCCTGCTCGGGGTCATTGAGTTCCTCGAGAACCATGCCGAGCAAATGATGAGCCGGCGCGGTGGCGCCTCCCAGTTGAATCGCCGACCGCGCGTTGGTCCCAGCCTCGTCATAGCGTCCGGAGGAAAACCGTGCCAGGGCGAGAAAGAAACGAGCCTCCGTATTCTTCGGCTGATGATCGGCGACTCGCTGAAAAGCCGCCGCCGCCGCGTTGAAATCGCCCGACTGCTGCCGGCAGACGCCCAGCATCATTCTCGCCTGCGCGTCACCGGGTTTCGAGCGCAGGTGTTTCTCGAAATTATCGGCGGCCCCGAGAAAATCCCGCTTCTGGTAAAGCTGCGAGGCGGTCCGCAAGTAGTCCTGGGCCCAGGCGGTCCCAGTCAGCAGCGCGAGCGCGGCCAGTCCAACTCGCAACACCTTCCAACATCGCCTGCCGCGCATAGATCTCTAGCTTAACGTCTGGATGCTAACCCTCAGACGCCGCGCCTCATGCGATGCGGTATTTCTCCAGCGCGTCTTCGTCCAGGTGGACGCCGAGACCGGGCTGGGTCGGCACCTGATAAAAGCCGTCTTTCATCGTAAACGGTTCCTTCATCAGGTCATCTTCCAGCACGTGGGTCACGCTGATGCAGTACTGGATTCCGGGGAATGCCGCCGCTTGATGTGCCTGGAAAACCTGGTTGATGCCGTCTTCGATGCTTGGCCCAGCGGCCCTCCAACAACGAATGCGTCGAGCAGCCCTTCGCGGACATACGGCATCGGGTCGGCCGTCATGTGTTCGGCGAGCTGCAGCGGCAGTTTTCCCTTTAGCGCGCGGTAGCCCGCGATGCCAGGACGCGCAATCGGCGACTCGATGCCGAAATAGTTGTGGACCTTCGCCATCTGCTGGCAGAAGTCGATCGTCCGGCCTATGGATCCCCACCAGGCGTTGGCGTCGGCCCAGACCCGAAAGTCCTTGCCGACGACCGAGCTAATCGCTTCGGCCTGTTCGACCGGGTCCTCCCACGGGCGCGCCTTGACTTTGTGAACCTTGTATCCCAGGCCTTCGCCGCGCCGCGCTTCGGCGGCCATCAGCTCCGGCGGATAGCACTGGCTCCACCAAGTTTGAACGATACGCGGTTTCGGACTCGCTGAGAATAATCGCGATACCGGCAACCCAGAGGCCTGCCCGGCCAGATCATACACAGCAACCAGAATCCCGCCCAGGCTGTCATCGAGCAGGAACTCCCAGGGGGAATGTCCAACCATGCGCTTGAGCGTTGCTTCGACCCGCTCACGGTTGGGCATCATGGCGTTGGCAACGCCGGTCAGCCCCTCGTCAGTGTGGAGTTTCACCATGATCGGGTGGTAATGCGTCTGGAAGCGGTTCTGGCGAAAGAAGCTCGCCTGCCATGCTTCACGAACCGGCTCGTACATCGGGATCTTGGTGGGAATCACCTCGTAACGGCTGATCCGCGTGGTCAGCGCCGATGCCGGCGTGGCCGCCGAGGCAGCCGCGAGAGGGCGTGCGACCGATGGCGCGATCGCGGCGGCGGCGATAGATTTGAGAAGTGCTCGTCGGTCTGGTTTGGTCATGAGGGTCGGCCTCGGAGATACGATGCCTAGCATATAGCATCGGGCGGATGGCTGGCAAAGGCGGCCGGTCGCCGAGAGAGCAATAGCGCCGAATGCGCCGCGGGGATCGCGGCCCATCTCAGAATTACAGGCTTGCCACGGCTAGGGCCTCATCAATCGTGGCGTCTTCGTGGACCATGGCCGACACCGCCCGTAGCGCCCCGGCGGGGTCTGGCTGTTGCCAGATATTGCGTCCGAAAACGACGCCGGCAGCGCCGGCTTCGAGGACCTCATCGACGAGATGGAGCGTGTCGGCAAGACCCTCCCCGCGGAACGGGCCGCCGGCGACGAGCACCGGGCGTCCCGTCGAGAGAACGACCTTGCGGAAACTTTCGATATCACCCGAGTATCTTGTCTCGATCGCGTCGGCGCCAAGCTCGGCTCCCATGCGGCTGGCCATGGCCACTTCGCCGGCAAGATCCGGGGGCGAACTCGAATCGCCCTTTCCGCTAAAGTCCCGGGGATCGCTTAGCATCCGCTGGCTCCGCATTTCGGCGAGAACGGGCATCCCGCGGTCGCGGCCAACAGCGCAGACTTCGCCGAGTTTCTTAAGCTCCTCACTCTCATAGGGAGAGCCAATCGTGGCATTGACGACGACCCCGTCCACGCCAAGGCGGCAGGCCTGCTCCACATCGACATAGAGCCGCATGGGCCCGCCGCCCCGCATGCTCACGCAACCGTCGATCCGCAGCACGATGGCCAGGCTTTCGACAACATCGACCACCTGTTCGAGTATGCCCGCTGACACCAGAATCCCGTCCGCCCCATTATGGGCAACCATTTTTACTACTTCGACGGGATTTTCTAGGCCCGGGACAACCCCTGCCGTGTTTCCATGGTCCACGGCGACAATGACCGAGCGGCCACTGCCCATGAACCGGCGCAAACGAAGCTGCTTGCCAATAGCCATTACTTGAATATTATAACCTCACCCACAAAGAGTAAAGGGGAAATTCGTTGTTGGTTTATAAAATCATTCGAGGAATTCGCTAGACAACAGATTGCATCGATCCTCACGCTTCTCCGCTGGAGGAGATGGACGAGCCAGTCAGTTCTGGTCCGCGGCGGCTTCCAGTCCAGGCTCTAGAGGCAGGGCAAGCGGCTCATCGACCAAGAAAGAGAGCGCTGTCATGCGTTCCAAAGCCTTGCGCAACGCACCTTCCGCCGTGGGCTCGAGGGTAATGACGAACGGCAGGTCGCCGTGATCCAGCGCGGGCTCCTGCAAAACGGCGTCCACGCTGATCTTCGAATCCGAGAGAATGCCCGCCAAGGCGGCGATAATTCCAGGCTGGTCCCGGACGCGAAATCGCAAGTAACGGCGGCGAACCTGATTTTCCACCGCGGCCGGAGCATTATCGGTCAGCTCGGAATGTGCGAAAGGCGAGACTCGTTCGCGGTAACCGCTGGCCGTCTGGCGGGCCAGATGCATCAGGTCGCTCACCACGGCGACGCCCGTCGGCGTGGAACCGGCTCCGCGACCGTAGTAGAACGTGTCCTCTCCATGAATACCGCGCACCCAGATCGCGTTGTAAGACCCCTGCACGTGAGCCAAGATCGTCGCCGTTGGCACCAGCGCCGGGCGAACCGACAGCAGCAGGCCGTCGTCATTTTGCTCCGCCAAAGCGATCAGACGTACCGTCTGGCCCAATTGGGCGGCATAGGTGAAGTCGATCGGCCGGATGCGGCGAATGCCCTCGACATAAATCTCCTCCGGCGCAACTCGCACGCCGAAGGCCAGGGCCGCCAGCAGCGCCAGCTTCGAGCGGGCGTCGTACCCGTCGACATCGGCGCTGGGGTCGGCCTCGGCGTACCCCAGATCCTGCGCCTCCTTCAGAATCGCCTCAAGCGGCTCGCCGCGTTTCTCGATCTCGGTCAGAATATAGTTGCAGGTGCCGTTGAGGATGCCGATCAATGCCCCCACCCGGTCGCCCGAGATGCCCTCGCGGAGTACCGAATGGATCGGGATCCCGCCGGCGACACTGGCCTCCATGGCCAGGCTCGCGCCGCCGCGGCTTGCCTTTTCCCATATCTTGGCGCCCATGGCCGCCATGAGTTCTTTGTTCGCGGTGACAACCGGCTTGCCCCGCCCCAGCGCGGTATCGAGTATTTCGCGGGCCACGGTCACACCGCCGACGAGCTCGGCGACGATCTGCACCTCGGGATGATCGACGACCTCTCTCCAGTCCGCGGTGCGCAGCGCATCAGGGAACAGATCGGCTTCCGCCGGAGGACTCTCAAGCACCGACCGCGAACAGATCGCTTTCACTCGCAGGGGAAAACCGAGCTTGCGCTCGATCAAAGAAGCATTATCGGCGAGGATGCGCAGCGTACCTTGCCCAACATTGCCAAGACCAATGATTCCTACGTTTACAGCAGGCACGAGACCCATTATAAGTGATGGCCTGACGATCGCCCCGCGATGACGCCCAGCCCGCTTTTCTCAACACGTGGCGAAGCGAAGTGCGTGAGAGGCCCGTCAGTACGAGGCGCGCGCAGCTTGACGAGCGCAGGCGTACTTGAGAGTACATTGAGCACGGCGAGCAAGCGCAACGAAGTAATGGCGGGCCTATCGCGCACTTCGGTCGTCACGTGTTGAGAAATGTGGGCTCAGGCGCCCGGCGCGGGCACGCCCGAGCTGCCCGGCGACGGAATGCGCAGTTCCACGCGGCGGGCACGCCCTCCCGGCCCGGGCGGATTTCGCTCGCCGAAATCGATGCCGGGCTTCACCGCCGTGTAGGGTCTCGGGTCGGGTTTCGTCTGAAACGCGCGGGACAGGGGTTTCGCCGCGGCGTCGAATTGCGTCATGGGCCGCAGGCCCAGAATCAGTTCGATCGTGCGCAGCACCGACACCGAAGAGTAGCGCGTACTGTCCCGGAACCGGCGCCGCACGTAGGGACTCGCGACGAAGGCCGGCGCGCGGTGCGCGTCCGCGTGATCGGCGCCGTCTTGGGCATCGTCTTCCACGACGAAGATGGCCGTGCGAGGCCAGGTGGAACTGTGGCTCACCGCGTCGACCAGCCTGCCAAGCGCAAAATCGTGTTCGGCCATCATCGCCGATGCGGTCGGCTTACCTGGCTCGCGGCCGGCGGTGTGATCGCCTGGCAGGCGGATCATCATCAGCCGCGGCAACTCACCGGCCGATTCCAGCTCGGCGTACTCCCGGAGGAACTCGTCGACCCGCTCTCCGTCGGTCACGTTCAGGTCAAACGGCTGGTAGTTCGGATTCGTGTGCGGCGCCAGACGCGGGTCGGTCACGCGCACCGTGTCACCGGGCCGCGCGCCCCTCTTCGCCCAGACGCCGTAGCCGCGCACAGAGAGTCCGCGCGCCAGCGCGTTCGACCAGAGGTATCCGGCGGGCGGAATCGAGGCGGGCTCTTCTCCCTCGAAATCGTAAACACGCTTTCGCTGGCCGTAGTAGCTGGGCCACAGCTTTTGAACGTAGTCGTTGGCAAGAGCGGCGAACGACCAATTCTGGCCGTCGGCGCTTACCGTGCCGTCGGTCCGGAAATTGTCCAGCAGCACAAACTCTTCGGCGAGCTTGTGGTGATTGGGCGTGATCTGGCGCCCGAATACAACCAGATCGGGGTCGCCGTTGCCTCCTTCAATGTCGCCCAACACCTGATCGTAGGAGCGATTCTCCTTGACGACGTAGATAACGTGCTGGATCGGTGAAGGTTGTCCGGGCCGGGCCGGGATCGGGCTCTCCGAACCGGTTCCTGCGTCTCCGAGCAGCGCGTCGTTATAGGGAATGGTGCGAACGGCGCGCTGGGCATACCGAAAATAATCATCCTCGTCCGGGGGCGGCACGATGCCGAGCGAACCTGTTTCGAGCGCCGCGACGTAGTCGCCACCGAGCCCGCGCCTCGTCGGGTCGGGTCCGCCGGGGTTGGGAACCGGTCCAGCGCCCTTGCCGTTGAGGTAGGCGATACGGCCATCGCCGAGGGCGGTGACCGCGGTCGGAAACCAGCCGGTGGGAATCACGCCCATCAGTCGCGCGCGCGCTTCCGACACATCGGCCACGACGATCGTGTTATTGCCCGAAGCGACCGTATAGAGGTATCGCTTGTCGGCGCTGAGCGCCATCGCGGTGGGCATCGACCCGACGGGAGCGTTGGGCGTCGGCGAGACGCTGATGCGTTCGAGAAGCCGCAACCGGTTGTCCCCGCTGATACCGAAAACGAAAACGCTGTTCGTATGAGCGGAGGCGACAAAGAGTCGGGCCGTGAAGGGCAGTTCCTCGTTGGGAAGTTCCACTCCCCCAGGCCTCAGCAGCATATCGGTCGGATGCTCTCCGGCCGCGATCCGCTCGATCCGTTGGCCGTCGGCCAGCCGGTACAGACCCACCGATGCTTCCGCCCAATGGCTGACCAGGAGCGTCTTGCCGTCCAGCCCAAGCAGCAGCCGATACGGCCGCCGGCCGGTCTGGATCGTTCGCATAATGAACCCGCTCTGAGTGTTCATCACCGTCACCGTGTCCGCGAACAGATTCGCAGCATAGAGAAACCGGCCATCCGGTGACACGGCCACGTCGCCCGCGTGATCGGAAACCTTCCGCTTGTCGGGCGCCAGCAGGGGAAAAGTGCGCGCCGGGGTCAAGCGGCCCTGATGGAAAGTGAATTCAAAAACGCTCACCTTCGACCCGCCGCCAACGTAGACTCTGTCGCCCGCCGGATGGAAGGCAAGCCCCAGCCAGCCGTCATCGACCGGCAGGCGCTGAATTTCCTTCTCGGCGCCGAGGTCAATCACGCTCACCGACGGAGGGAGAAATCCGCCGTTGAGCACCAGAAGGTACCGCCCGTCTGGCGACACCGCCATCGACATCGGAAGCGTGCTGAGCGAAATTTGCTTGCCTGCCGGGTCGATGCCCCAGCCATTGGGCAAGAGGGATGGCTGGGCGAAACTCCGCGTTCCCTGGAGCAAGGTGAGCGCGAGAGAAACCACCAGAGCGGCACGAGCCAGGCGAGGGATGGAAGTCATGGGAACTTGTCGCAGAACTGGGCCGGGCACGCGCCGCCTGCCTTTGGCCGTGCTCCGTTTAGGGCGAGAAACGCTGCGCGATCGGGAACCGGCGGCCGATCCCAAAGGCCTTCGAGGTGACCCGCGGGCCGGGCGCCGCCTGCTGCCGTTTATACTCATTGCGCTCGACCATGCGCGTGATGTTTCGCACCAGATCGAGCGGTAGGTCGAGTTGCTCGGCGATCGCCGAGGGTTCCATATACTGCTCGACACAGAGCCGCAGAATCGGATCGAGAACGTCGTAGTCGGGCAGCGAATCGGTATCCTTCTGATCCGGCCGCAATTCGGCCGAAGGCGGTTTTGTGAACACCGCCTCCGGGATCGCGTCACCGTGGCGGCGGTTCGCCAGGCGGCAGAGTTCATACACCATCACCTTGGGAATGTCGCTGATTACCGCCAGCCCGCCCGCCATGTCACCGTAAAGAGTGCAGTAACCCACCGCCAGTTCGCTCTTGTTCCCCGTCGCCAGAACGATCGCGCCCAGCTTATTCGACAGCGCCATCAGCGTAACGCCCCGCAGCCGCGCTTGCAGATTCTCCTCGGTCGTATCGCTGGGCAACCCTTCAAAGAGCGGCGCAAGAGTTCGCGTCATCGCCTCATAGGCGTCCTGGATGCTGATGATCTCGAACCCGATCCCGAGCCTCTCGGCCAGCAGCCGCGCGTCTCTCACACTGCCTTCCGATGAATACGGTCCCGGCATCGCGACGCCCGTCACGTTGCCGGCTCCGATCGCTTCGGCGGCAATCACGGCGGTCAGCGCCGAGTCGATCCCTCCGCTGAGGCCTAACAGGGCGGTCTTGAATCCGCATTTGCGAATGTAGTCGCCCGTGCCGAGCACGACAGCTTCGTAGACGGCCCCCAATTCATCGTCCGGCTGGGCATGCCTGTCGCCCGGTCCGCTCCCGCCATCGCTGCCAGTGCCGGTGTCAGTGCCAGTGTCGTAGAAAATCAGGTCCTCAACGAACGACCTGGCTTGCGCCCGGATCGCGCCATCCGCTCCGGCGACGAAACTCGATCCGTCGAAGACAAGCTGATCGTTGCCGCCTGTCTGGTTGACCATCACCACGGGCAGCCGGTGCCGGCTGGCGACGGCGGTGATCATTTCCGTCCGTAGCCGGCGCTTGCCCATGTGGTAGGGCGAAGAGGCGATATTGATGAGGCAGTCCATGCCCTGGGCCACCAATTCCTCGACCGGATCGCGCTCGTATCGCTGACGGTCCCAGAACCGCTTGTCGTTCCAGACGTCCTCGCAAATCGTGACACCAACCCGGCAACCCCGGATGTTCCAGACATCTTGGCGTTCGGCGGGCTCGAAGTAGCGCCACTCGTCGAAGACATCGTAGGTCGGCAGAAGCATCTTCTGCTGGGTGTGGAGAATCTCGCCGCCCGAGATGTGAGCCGCGCGATTGGCGGCCAGCCGGCGGGCTTCGGCCCCCGCGCGGCCCGCGTAGCCGGCGATGATATCCAGGTCGAGATTTCGTGTCGCGCGGGCCAGGCGCTGGATTTCTTCTTCGTTCGCCCGCAGATAGGCGGGAACTTCGACCAGGTCCAGCGGCGGATATCCGCTGACGGCGAGTTCGGGGAAAATCACCAGTTCGGCGCCCTGCTTCGCGGCCTGTTCCGCAATCTCGATCATGCGATCGGTATTGCCGCTCAAATCGCCGACCGTGGGGTTGATTTGACCGAGAGCGAGCTTCATGGTTTCCGTGCAATCAATGCAGCGGTGCCCCTGTCCTCCCACTGCTCTTCGTAGCGTAGCACGCGAAAATCCGCAAACTTTCGCAGCAGTTCGTTGTGTTCGAGCATGTGCTCGCGGTGGCGCGGCCGCCCCGGAAACAGCGACTGATCGACGCTGTAGGTCTTGTAGACCAGCAGTCCGCCGGGACGAATTGCCCTGGCCAGGCGGGGAAAAAGAGGGCCATGAAGGTAGAAGAAGACGGCAACCAAATCGTAGACGCCCTCACCGAGATCCGTGGCCTCTGCTTCCAGGTCCTCTTGGCATGTTTCGATAGGGGCGCCGCGTGATTTCGCCAGGCCATCCGCGCGCTCCAGTGCCTCAAAGGAAAAACCGACGGCCGTTGTCTCGAAGCCTGCCTCGGCGAGATACACCGCGTGCCGGCCCGCCCCGCAGGCGACATCGAGCGCTCGAAGACTGCGGGCGGAAAATTGACTGGAAGAGCAGCCCCGCGGCCCTTCGCGCAGCAACGGCCAATAGGCCCGCGACTCTTCCAGAAAGGGATCGGGATCGGTGCTGGCATGATCGCCACGCCGAAATCGTTCATCCCATTCCGCTTCAGATGGCATAAGTGAGAGGTGCCGGAAACAGGCCCGGAAACAGGCCCGGCGAAAGGCCCGGAGAAAGGCAGGCATCTCGAATCCCGCGCCAGCGCCGACCCTAAAATGTAGCAAGTCACCGCTGCCCGTCGCCCGGCCGCCAAACGGCCCCTCTCCATAACTTGAAATAATGGGACCAGGAAGGTGTGAAAAAATCGGGACCGCCACAAGCGCTGGCGAAATGCTCTCTGATTCGCGAGGACTTAGGTGATGCGCGGCTGGCTGTCCCGGCATTTTTTCACGCCTTCCAACGGAGGAACACAACTATGAAACTATCCAGCAGGCTGCAAGGCGTTCGAGGAGAAGGCGCGTTCGACGTACTCGTCAAGGCGCGGGCCCTGGAAGCTCAGGGCCGCTCCATCATCCACATGGAGATCGGCGAGCCTGATTTCCCGACGCCCTCGAACATCGTCGAGGCGGGCCGCCGGGCGCTCGCCGCCGGTCACACCAAGTACGGCCCGACCCAGGGCGATCCGGAACTGCGCGAGGTCATCGCACGGCACGTTTCCGAAACCCGCGGCATTCCTGTCAGCGAGGAACAAGTCGTCATTACGCCCGGCGGCAAGCCCATCCTCTTCTTCCCCCTCTTGGCGCTGCTCGAGCCGGGAGACGAAGTCCTCTACCAGAACCCTAGTTTTCCGATCTATGAATCGGTGATCCGATTCTGTGGGGCGACGCCCGTACCTTTGCCGCTGATCGAAGAGCGGGGTTTTACGCTGGATGTCGGAGAGCTGCGAAAGAAAATTTCGCCTCGCACCAAGATCTTGATGCTCAACTCGCCGCAGAATCCGACCGGGGGGCTGATCCCGGAAACCGATATTCGCGAGATTGCGGAGATCGTGCGCGACTACGACCTCATCGTTCTCTCCGACGAGATCTATAGCCGCATCTGCTTCGATGAGAAGCCGTTCTCGATAGCCTCAATCGAGGGCATGGCGGAAAAAACCATCATTCTTGACGGATTCTCGAAAACCTATGCCATGACCGGATGGCGCATGGGCTACGGCGTGATGCCGAAGCAGATCGTCGAAGCCGTCTGCTTGCTGATGGTCAATTGCGTATCCCACACGGCGAGTTTTACGCAGCGTGCCGGCATCGAGGCGCTCACCGGACCGCAGGACAGCGTCACCACCATGGTTGGGGAATTCAAACGCCGGCGCGATGTCATCGTCGAGGGCTTGAACCGCATCCCTGGTTTCTCGTGCGCCAGGCCCGGCGGAGCATTTTATGTCTTTCCCAATATTTCCAAAACCGGCATCTCTTCTGACCTGCTCGCCGATCGCATTCTCAACGAAGCCGGCGTTGCTTGCCTGACCGGCGCCAGTTTTGGTGAATATGGCGAAGGTTATCTGCGCTTCAGCTACGCGGCGGCGCTGGATCAAATAGAAGAAGCACTGGGCCGCATCGAAACCCTCATGAACGACATCTTGAGCTAGCAGTCCGTGGCTCGTTAGCCCGCTTCGGCGTAAGAACGACCGGGGTGCCGGGCGTGATGCCTGCATCCATCCTTGACATGTACCTATCATGGATGTCTCAGCATTTTTTTCACATCTTTCTGGCATCCGACTTCGATCTGCCAACAACTGGAGATGAGGAAAGTCGACCGGGAAACCGGGGGAACCGGGGGGGAACCGGAAACCGGGGAAACCGGGACAGCCTCAATTATGACGCCTGAGACGCGTGCAGAGCTAGCGTGACGGGGGATTTTTTCGGGGGCCGGCCGGGGGGACGCAGGCGCGGATCGTTCCCTGTCTCGGCTTCCAGTTCGTTGATAACCTCTTGATTTGCCAATGGTTTACCGGAATGTGTCGCCGCTCGCAACTGCTCGGCCCAATCGCCGTCGGCGGCCCATCCCTGGTGCAATACCCCTTCCCAGTCGCCGAGCGGGCAGACCTCGCGCCACAGATCCAGATCGAGCAGGCCAGCCGGGTCGCGGCCAGTCAGGTGAGCCCGCGCGCTCGACCAGGCGTAGTCCGGGGCTTGTCCGGCCAGGTTCGCGCGCACCGGATTTAAGCCGGCGTAACAAAGGGCTCGGGTCAGATGCTCGCGGCCCAGCGGGGCTGAGTAAAAACGGTTCTGCCAGAGATGGCCGGAGCGCCGGCGGACGGTGTTGAAGTAATGGCTGTAGGAGTTGTGAGCGCGTCCAAAGCCCCTGGCCATCGAGTCGGAACGCTCGGGCACGACCACCGCATGGACGTGATTCGGCATCAGGCAATAGCCTAAGATGCGCAGGCGGTGACGGGCGGCGTACTCAGCAAGCAAGGTCAGATAAGTGCGTCGCTGAGCGTTGGAAAAGAAGACTTGTTGGCGGTTATCGCCCCGCTGGGTGACGTGGTGCGGTGCGCCGACCGCTACCACGCGAGCGATTCGCGGCACGCCGTTAGCTTAACATGCCACTCTTCCCACCGTCGAAACTGAGGCTGTCCCGGTTTGCCCCCGCTCACCCATCCCCGGCGAACGGCATTCATATGGATGTGGTTCAGCGCGTGGATTCTGGTTGCGAATCGGGGCGGGAAAGGTCGCGGATCTCAGAACCGGGATCCACGCTACAGGTCTGCCAAGAAAGTCGTCTGGCGGTCAGCGGATCGCCTGAGCCACTAGAGGCCCTAAGGTTCTCACAGAAGTCTCGTGAACGGCCATCCAAGAGCTTGAACTCGCTCCTTGTCCAGGAACCAGCAGAAGAAAAGCACCGAGCAGGCAAAGCAGGCCGTCGCATAGGGCCACGCTGTAAGGTACTTCTGAAAGAGGTTCGCTCCGGTAGCAAAGTACGATGCTAGTGCCGCGACCCCAGTCTGAAGAAATAACGCTAGCAAACCGGCCAGCCCCGCCCGCACTCCAGCAGAATGGATCAACATGAGCCGGATATTCTGGGCTTTGAGATCGTTCAATGTACCGTCCTTCTGCTCAAGCGAACGTTGGTTCCTGGCGAGTTCAGCTTCGAACCCGATCGCTTGATCCTTGTTCTTGTTTTCAAGTCTCTGAAGCTCGCTCTTGTACTTGCGTGTTGGGTCCGTAAAATACTTACGGACATGATACGCCATAGATTCCCGAGCACGAGGATCGCTTGGATCGCAGTTTCCGAGCCGACTCTTGTAGTAGCCAATACAGTTTTCCACATCCTCCGCCGGTAGGTTTCGACATTCCCAGCTCATTTCCTGGAAGACAACAAAATCGTTCAGTTCGAAGAAGTTACTCTGAGGCAATAGCTGATACCGCACGGCCTCCGCGAAAACCGACGCTACATCTGTCTGCTCGCCGTCGTGTAGAACGATGGGGGCAATCCATTGAAGGAGCGCGTCCAGCGTCACCACAGGAGTCGAACCACAAGTCCCTTCGCTGAAGCCCTCAAGGCGCGTTAGACTAGTATCGAGCGTGATGAGAAATGGTTGGGACCTACCCTCTTCCCTTTCCATCATCATCCAGTGCAGGAGCATGGCATCGTGCAGTACTGCGGCTGGTCTTTTCGGTCTGCGCCTGCGTGAACCGGAGGCGGCCTCCACGCGATGGCAGAGACCCTGCACTTCCGAGTTGGAGTCGGCCTCCACGAACCAGCGGTCGTCAATGCGGCTAATGCCATAGCGCTCTTTCAGGGCATCCGAAGGGCGCTCAAAGTCGGCTAGGCTGTCTTCAAGCGACGCAGACGTCGTAGTGTCATCATCTACTTGACAGAGAAAGCTCCTTACTTTGGGCGCTGTGGTCCGCGGGATTTGCTCGCGTACCCGCTCGAATAGGTTGCGCTCGTGTCTATAAACCCTTCGCAACTCGTCGAGTGAAATTTGGCATACACGGACCGGTATGCCCAGCTCGTTACACGCCTTGATCAAGACCCGGAAGGTCTCGTGATGTTGCGCATGGGGCAACAGCGCCTGAATGATTACGTTCGTATCCAAATAGAAGGTGGCGCCACCGAAGAGTTCCTTCGAGAGAAGGCGGCCACTGGTATCTAGTATAGCGTTTCATTAAAACATATCGATACGAGGATGTTTCCTGCTAGGCTGGATGCATGGCAGGAAAATCGAAGCGTCCCCAACTGCTTCTCACGCCCGAAGAGTCGCAACATCTGCAGCGGCTGCGTCGTTCGCGTAAGGCTCCGGCTCGGGAGGTGCAGAGAGCCGAGATTCTGTGGCGCTATCATTGCGGCGAGACGATCGCCGAGATTATGCGGGCCGTGAAGATGACGCGCAAAAGCGTTGGCAAATGGATCGAGCGAGCCCTGGCCATGGGGGTGGAAGCGGCGCTCAAGGATGCCTATCATCGTCCCCGGGAACCCCGCATCAGCGAAGAGGCCAAGGCCTGGGTGGTGCACTTGGCCTGTAGCAAACCCAAGCAACTCGGTTACGCCGCCGAGCTCTGGACCCGCGGCGCGCTCGCCCGGCACGTGCGCCAGCATGCCGTGGAAGCGGGCTATCCGGCCTTGGCCCAAGCGGCCAAGGCGACCGTCCATCGGATTCTGGCCGAGCAACCTCTTCACCCGGAGAAGGTGAAGTACTACTTGCAGCGCCGCGACCCGGATTTTGAGTCCAAGATGCGGCAGGTGCTGCTGGTCTACCGCGAGGTGGCCTTGCAGAATGAAAGCGCGGGCGAGGGCGGCCCATCGCCGGGCGTGATTACGGTTTCGGTCGACGAAAAGCCCGGCGTGCAAGCGATCGCCAACACCGCTCCGGACCTGCCGCCGACTGCGGGGCGGCATCCCTGCGTGGCTCGAGATTACGAATACAAACGTCTGGGAACTTGCTCGATTCTGGCGGCGCTGGACTTGCACGACGGTCGGGTGACAGCGCGGGTGGAGCGGCGCCACCGCAGCCGGGAATTCATCTTACTGCTCAAGGATCTGGACCAATCCTACCCGGCCCACTGCACGATCCGATTGATCTTGGATAATCATTCCTCCCACGTTTCCAAGGAGACGAAGGACTATTTGGCGACGCGTCCGAACCGCTTCAAATACGTGCATACGCCGACCCACGGGTCCTGGCTGAACATTGTCGAGACGCTGTTCGGGAAGATGGCGCGCACTTTTTTGAAGCGAATCCGGGTGGAGTCCTGGGAGGAACTTCGAGAACGAATCCTGCAGGGGATCGCGGAGATCAACGCCGCCCCCGTCGTTCACCGCTGGAGGAAGTTCGAGCCGCTGGAGAGCGCGTCTGAGCTGAGTACAGTTTAATGAAACAATATACTAGTCCGATGGCATTTGCCAAGAAGTAGCTCTGAGCCAGGTTCCACTTGATCGCGTCTGACTGAGGATGTTTTTCGCTGAGAAAAGCTATAACCGCGCTTTCAAGGACCGAGGGGTCAATTTCAGGATAATTGCTCTTCGTGCGCGCGATGGCCGCCCCTACCGTGGTCTCACAAGCGAGATCAGTAGCCCGGACCTCGCCTTTTAGGTGCCTAACGTAAGTCTCGCTCAGTGAAGAGAAGAGCAACGAAACACAGTACAAAAAAGCAGCTTCATAACTACCGATCTCTGTGGGCTCATACTTAAGACCTCGACGGACCGTATCCCTGAGACGGTTCTCAGCCTCTTGCTGGCTAGCCCACAGCTCTTGCTCAGCAGACTGCGTAAGCTTGTATCGCGCCCCGCGACCCTCACCTGACCTCGCAACACGCCCTTGCGATACGAGCCGTTCCAGGGAGCCCTTGAGGTCCCCGCGCATGATGACTGGACGATCACCTGAAAACGAGACAACCCCCTGGCGCTCAATCTCCAGGACGGTCAAGCCTCCTTCCGACTCCTCCAGCAACAGGTTCTGCTGTACTATGTTGTCGATTGCGGTATCCCGCAAGGGTTGGGTCTCCGGAGAGAACCGAAGGCGCGCGGACAGCAGTGCTGAACGTCGAATGGCCAGCTGGTCACCGCGCTGGGACCCGCTCATGTTCGAGGATTCGTCCCTCCCCGTGATGCTTACTGCCGCAGCCGACATAGGTTTTCGCGCCCCCCCCTCGGTCACCGTACCTACTACCACATCTCCCTTACGATTTTCAACAAGTATACCATATATCGACCAACGTCTGGGGTAGTACCACTACCTATCCAACTGACGACGCTGATAAACCGGAAACCGGCGGAGGGGGAAACCGGGGGAAACCGGGGGAAACCGGGGGAAACCGGCGGAAACCGGGACAGCCTCAATTATGACGCCTGAGACGCGTGCAGAGCTAGCGTGACTGGGGATTTCTTCGGGGGCCGATCGGGGGGACGCAGGCGCAGATCGTTCCCTGTCTCGGCCTCCAGTTCGCTGATAACCTCTTGATTTGCCATTGGTTTACCGGAATGTGTCGCCGTTCGCAACTGCTCGGCCCAATCGCCGTCGGCGGCCCATCCCTGGTGCAATACCCCTTCCCAGTCGTCGAGCGGGCAGACCTCGCGCCAGAGATCCAGATCGAGCAGGCCAGCCGGATCGCGGCCGGTCAGGTGAGCCCGTGCGCTCGACCAGGCGTAGTCTGGGGCTTGTTCGGCCAGGTTCGCGCGCACCGGATTTAAGCCGGCGTAACAAAGGGCTCGCGTCAGATGCTCGCGGCCCAGCGGGGCTGAGTAAAAACGGTTCTGCCAGAGATGGCCGGAGCGCCGGCGGACGGTGTTGAAGTAATGGCTGTAGGAGTTGTGAGCGCGTCCAAAGCCCCTGGCCATCGAGCCGGAACGAGCACCGCGGACCGCACTAGGTGCCGTCATTTGGTCAGGCGTTCCCACGCTGGATCCCGCCCGGAAACGAGCCGGAGTTCGCATCGAAAGCGATCGTTTCCGATCCGTCTCGGTCCGCAAGATCCCGTCCACCTCTCTAGCTTTCCGCCTTCCAGAGGATCTTTCTACTTTGCTCCGATAGGATTTTCTCACTTTGCGCCGACAAACCGGCGGCCCAGTGTTGACCAGATCCGCGAACTTGCCTAGAATGAAATGAAGTTCGTGGCGCTATCGTCTAAGGGTTAGGACAGGGCCCTCTCAAGGCTCAGATACGGGTTCGAATCCCGTTAGCGCTGCCATCGCTTCCTTTTGTTTTCAGTAACTTAACCACGTGAAGAGCCCCAACGTGCTGCCATATGCTGCCATGCGCTCCGCGCCAGCTTTTTCACTGTCGAACGGCTTTGCTTTGTACCGTGCTTGCCATTCGGGCATCCCAGGCCTCGGCGGCGGCGATTTCGTCGGTGGAAAGAGCGTGCGCGTAGATAGACGCGGTGACGTGGGTGTTGGTGTGGCCTAGCCTCTTCGAGACGGTCGGGAGGGGTACTCCAGCGGACAGGAGTTCGCTTCCGTGGCTGTGCCGCAACGAATGAAGTCCGATGCCCCTCAGTCCGCATGTGCTGGCAAGCAGGCAGACTTTGGCGGTGACAGAGCCGGGTTTCAGGTAGCCGCCTTCCGGTGCGGCGAACACCAGGTCAAGATCGGAGCGATAGGCTTCTCGGAACGCTTCCCGCAACTGTTGTTGATTCCGGCGGTGCTCCTCCAGGACTGCGATTGCCGAGGCTGGCAAGGGGACTCGTCGAGTCCTGCCGTTCTTGGGGCTCTTGACGCGCAACCCGACCCTGGTTTGCTCGGTAGTGTCTCAGTTTGATTATTCGGGCCATTGTGTCGGATCTGTAGGATGTGTTAGACTCTCTACGTGGCTAGAGGACCGAACGGAGAATGGAGACCCACCGGCGACGTAGCGTGTGCCGTTCACGTCGGACGCATTGCAACTGGAGAGATCGAAGACGACGACCATGAGTTGAGGCCAGACCCCCCAGATTACAAGCGCGAACGGGCCAAGCTGGGCGGGAAAGCTCGCACTGAATCTCTCACGCCAGAACGCCGAAGAGAGATCGCTAAGGCTGCTGCGGCGGCTCGGTGGAATCCGTAGATCCCGGCAATCGCCACACCCCCCCTTTCCCGACAACCTTTCCACGCTTCCGCAGACGATATAAGGCCGCAGCCATTGTATGCCTAGATGTTTCGTGTTGTCGCACAACGCGCTCATAAATCTCGTTCGTCTTCATTGGCCGTTCACCCAAGACATGGACAAGGGTATCAGCCAGTGTTACGCCATTCGTGGCTATGGGTTTCTTAGGTGAAATCTTTTCTCGGATAGATTCAGAGTCGATTCCATCGATAACCTCGAGTGCCGACAGAAGCGATTCGCGTTGCTTGTCAAGCTCAGCTAGCTTCGATTTTATGGATGCCCTGTAGTCGGTCATTTTGCACAAACCTCCCCTTCTGTGATAAAATAGTTTTGGTAGTTTTGTGGGGGGGGGGGGGGTCGGTTTCCCGACCCCCCTTTCACCCGCGAAGGGTGTTGTCTATCTCATAGGCATCACCTGCCTTTCCTGGGCCGCGCACCGTGATCGGTCAAAATCTAGGGTGCGCGGCCCTTCTGTCTACCCGGTAGTGTATCACGAGTGGAACCACATTACAAGTTCCTCGCGCCAAAACTTGACATCTCTGCTTGCTTGGTGTATCATATAGATATGCACAGGTTAACGACAGAGAAGCGGGCAAAGATCATCAGGCTACTGGTAGAGGGTACTTCACTCCGTTCCATCAGCCGCGTTGAGGACGTGTCGATCAACACCGTCTCGAAGCTGCTGATCGAAGCGGGTGAGGCGTGCGTCAACTACCACAACTCCCATGTCCGCGGCGTGCGCTCCAAGCGTGTGCAGGTTGATGAGATATGGCAGTTCTGCTATGCCAAGGAAAAGAACCTGGGGAGGGCCAAGGCCGCGCCGGAGGGATCGGGCGACACCTGGACCTGGACAGCGATTGACGCCGATTCCAAGCTGATCGTTTCATGGTTGCTGGGAGAGCGCGACAGCCGCTCCGCCTATCGCTTCATTGCGGACCTGGCCGAGCGGCTCACCGATCGCGTGCAACTCACCTCAGACGGCCTCGGCCTCTACAGGTGGGCCGTGGAGTGGGTGTTCGGATCGGACGTCGACTACGCCCAGCTCGTGAAGATTTTCGGTGCGCCCGTCGAGGGAGAGAAACGCTACAGCCCCGCCACCTGCAAGGGCACCAAGCGATCCGCCGTGATGGGCAACCCCGACCCCGACCACGTCTCCACTTCCTATGTCGAGCGGCACAATCTTACCATGCGGATGTCGATGCGCCGCTTCACCCGCCTCACCAATGCGTTCTCGAAAAAACTCCGCAACCACGCCGCCGCCCTTGCGCTATACTTTGTCCACTACAATTACTGCCGGACTCACAAGACCCTTCGCGTGACGCCCGCCATGGAAGCCGGATTAGCCTCGGTGCGCCGCGATGCAGAGTGGATCGTGGGACTGGTCGACGCCGCGGCGCCGACACCAGCAAAGCCCGGACCGAAGCCAAAGTCAAACTGAGACACTACCGTTTGCTCTAGCGACTTCGAGATCACAACCAAGCCGTCCGTGGGGCTGACATCAGCCCAGGTGAGAGCCAATAACTCGCCTCGGCGGCATCCGGTAGCGGCGGCGGTCACAAGCAGCGCATGAAGCCAGGGGTGGCCGCGCGCGGCGTCGAACAGCCATTCGAGTTGTTGTCGCTCCGCAATCTTCCGCTCTTTCGTCTCGGCTTTCGGCAACTGGCAAGCAGTGGCAGGGTTGATGCGGAGCAGCTTCCAGCGAACGGCGGCGTTCAAGGCGCAATGCACAAGCCCCGCGACATGCCGTACGGTCTTCGGCGACAACGGACGCCCTTTTCTGCCGCCGCATCTCCTGAGCTTCGTGTAGAGCCGCTCCAGCTTGAGCGTTGATAGGTCGCTCAATTTTACGGTGCCAAGGTGAGGCAGCAGGTAGCTGTTGGCAAGCTCGCGGTATCTTTCGCTCGTCTTGGGCGAGCAATTTTGCTCGGCGTGCTGCTGGAGCCATTCTTCCATGAAGTCGGCCAGCGTGCGCGGGTCAGGTTTCGCCAGCAATCCCGTGGTGGCGTCTCGCAACACGCGGGCGAGTTCCCGGTCAGCATCCGCCTTGCGCGTGAAGCCGCTTCGGGAGATCCTTACGCGCTTGCCGGCAGCGTTGTGTTCCGCGTCAACCTGAAAGCACCAACAGGTCTTACCCGAGGAAAGTCTTCGCTTGAATGTTGTCCCTTTCATATCGCCACCCATCGCTTAATGGTCGTGATGCTGGAGTTGAGTTCTCGCGCGATGTCTCGAAGTGACGCCCCGCCGCCGCGAAGTTCGCGAGCGCGCTTCTGCCGCGCCCGGTAGGTACGCTGGCGGCAAGCGTTACCGCAGAAGGTCGAGTCGGCGCGCTTTTCTTCTGTCACCGTGAAGACCTTCCCGCATAACTCGCATCGGCCGAAAGATTTCTCGCCGTCGATTGTCTCGGCGACCTGGAGCCAGAGCGCCGATGCTAGTGAGGACGGTTGGAAACAGAGCTTCGACGAAAAATGCGTCGAGTCCCACACAAACCGCGCGGACACGTTATGCTCTCGCAACTTGGCATCTATGAACCGCTGGAGTACGAACGAGACCCCCTCGGAAAGCTTGCTCGTTGGCCGTCCGAATAGACTACTAGGGTCCAGGATGTGTTCGTGATGAACGACGTAGTTCCCCAGGGGGCCACTGTAGCTCATTAACACCTGCTCAACGCGAAACCATTTCTTGAGCGTTCTTGCCGTCGCCTCCCACAACGTCACCGTGTCATGAAGGGCTTTGATCTCTCCCCGCCATCGGTACACCTGCTCGCCTCCCGCGAAAAAGGGGGCGAGGCCGACCTGATCCGCGAACAGAAACCCAAATTCGGTAGCAAGGGATATGATCCTCTCCTCATTGGCCGGGTGCGCGTCGGCGAACCGCCAGAAGAGCGCAGGTTTTTCCATCGGATCGTATTTGCGGAACGCGTCCATCTCTGGGGTAGCCGTCGTTGCTATGAGATAGCGACCTGTCTTCGGATTCCCCAGTTGGCTGCCTAGGGGATCGGCTTTCCGAATATGATAGCCGCCAGCGTCAACTGTCTGTGTCCAGTCGATGGTTTTGTTGTTTTTCATGCGTTACGGCTATGTTAGCACAAAGCATCTTGAATGTCTGGGAATATTTGATAGAATCCGGTACATGAAAGAGACACCTACCACTATGATACCCGTCTCGACAGAGAAAGGCAACCGTGAACAGCAGGTGTATTCGGTTGCGGACGTTTGTGCGGCGACCGGCCTTTCTCGGAACTCTGTGTACAGGGGTATCCGCTGTCGCCAAATTCCGAGTTTGAAGGTGGGCGGTCGCTACATCTTGCCGCGACCGATGATCGACACTTGGCTCCGCCGTGGTTCCCAAGTGTCAACAGAGGCCTCGTGACGCCGCGCGAATTGCTCGGCCGCGCGTCCATCGGGAACGTGTGGGCAGGGCTCGGCGGCGCTCCACTGCGGCGGAATCGGGCGTGCGCTTTTTGGCGAGGTTCCGAATCCTTTTCCGTTTCGATCTCGTGTGAACGGAACGTCTTTTTCGACTTCGGGCCCGGCGAGGGCGGCGGCGTGCTCCGGCTCATCGAGACAGCGCTGGGCTGTGACAGGCGCGAGGCGGTGGACTGGCTCGCGGCGTTCTGCAACGTCAGCCTTGACGATAGGCCGCTATCCATCGAGCGGCGCCGCGTGTGGCAGTGGAAACGCCGCAAAGCCGAGGCGCGTGCATCCGACTTGGTGCGGTGGCGGGAGGACCTTCTGTTCGAGCTTCGCCAACGTCGAGACGCAATATGGGAGTGCGTCCGCGCCGCGGAGCGCTTCGGCAAGGCTTTCGTGGGTGAACCTGGCCGCGACGATCTGTGGAACTTCGCTTTTGAGTGCATCGCCGAAGAGAAAGAAGGCGATCGGCTCGATAATTGGGTAGCCAAAATCGAAGATATGACACCTGCCGAACTGATCGAGCTACGCGGCCGGATGGCCGCCAGGGAGGCGCTCGCAGCGTGAAGGTAGCAGAATTCCAACGCCAAGCCGAGCGCGAGTTCCAAGCGCAGGCGGAGCCGTCGTCTTCACCGGCTGAACCCGCCGAGATGCCCCGCATTCTCGACCCGAGCGACCCGCTGGCGACAGCGCGGCGCTTTGTAGCGGAAAAGTACACACGAGGCAACCGCCCAATTCTATTTCGTCACAATGGTGACTTTTTCCGATGGGTTCGCTCCCACTATACCGTCGTGAGTGAGACCGAATTGCGCGCGCAAATCTACGAGTTCTGCGAGTCTGCCAAAAGGCAGGCGACAGGTGAGAAACTGGACCCATTCAAGCCGAGCCAGCGGCGGATCGGTGAAATACTCGATGCCCTGCGTAGTGCTGTTCATCTCGCCGATGAATACGCCGCGCCTTGCTGGCTTGAGCAGGTTTGTGACCTGGAGCCGCGCGACTTACTGCCGTGTGGCAACGGGCTGGTTCACCTGCCCGAAAACCGTCTGCTCGGCCACGATCAGGACTTCTTCAATACTTCGGCGCTGGACGCGGCATTCGATCCCGATGCGCCGGAGCCGACGCTGTGGCTGCCGTTTCTTCGCCAACTGTGGGCGAATGACAGTGAGTCTGTTTCGACCTTGCAAGAGATCATGGGTTACCTGTTGACCCCGGACACCGCGCAACAGAAGATCTTTCTTCTCGTCGGCCCGAAGCGCTCAGGAAAAGGCACGATCGCGCGGGTGATAACCGCGCTGCTGGGCAAACAGAACGTGGCATCCCCCACGCTCGCATCGCTCAGTAATAATTTCGGACTCGCTCCGCTGATCGGCAAGCCACTCGCCGTCATCGCTGATGCCCGTATCGGCGGCCGGACAGACCAGGCGACCGTAGTTGAAAACTTGCTCAACATCTCCGGGGAAGACGCCCGCACGGTCGATCGGAAGCATCAAACCCCGTGGACCGGGACGCTGCCGACGCGCTTTCTTCTGCTGACAAACGAGCTGCCGCGCCTTGCCGATGCGTCCGGCGCGCTCGCTGGCCGTCTCATCGTCCTGGTACTAACCAAGAGTTTCTACGGCACTGAGGATACCGGCTTGACGGGAAAGCTTCTCGCCGAACGCAACAGCATTTTGAGCTGGACTATCCAAGGCCGCCGCAGGCTCCATGAACGCGGACGCTTCATCCAACCAGCTGCGTCGGCAGACGCACTAAGGGAAGTCGAAGACCTGGGTTCGCCGGTGGGAGCCTTCGTCCGGGAACGATGCCTGACCGAACCGGGTGCTGAGGTTTCCACAGATGATCTCTACAGCGCGTGGTCCGCTTTCTGTTCCGCGCAAGGACACAAGTACGTGACCGCGCGAGAGACGTTTGGCCGGGATCTACGAGCAGTGGTGCCGATGATCGGAGTTCGCCAACGTCGGGAAGGATTCAAGGTTGTGAGACTTTACACGGGCATCGGACTGATCTGAGTGAGTGTCACAGGTGTCACAGGTTATTCCTTATTTTGCACGCGTAAGAAGAATAGAAGGTAAAGAAGAAAATAACAAAGTGCCTGTGACACCTGTGACGGAGCCCTACAGGAACAACCGATGATAGGCCAGAACAAGATCGCTCAATACGAGCGCCGCCAGCGCGACAAGAAGGCGGCAAAGCAGAGTATCCAGGCCTGCCAGCAGCACTTGCCGTTACAGGGGGTGGCCTAGTGCCTACCACTGAAACCAAAACCACAGGGGCGGCACCCGGTATCATTTCGGAAAATTCTTCCGAAAAGAAGCGGGGCAGGCCTAAGGTTCTGTCGCAACAGATGGAAACCACAATTCGCGGCCATGGCGGCTATCGGCAGGGCACCAGGCGCGGGCGCCTGAACGAATACTATTTCTTGTTGGGTATTGGCCTATTCAAAGGCGATGGTGGAGAACTTGACGCGAAGCGCATGAAGCGCTGGGGCTGGCTCCACTACAACACCCTCGGAACGGGATCATGCGAGCGGTGGCGTCACATGATCGTCGCCGAAATTGGGCGCTTAGATGATCTGGGGGCCATGGAGAGCGCGGCTGATCTCATCTGCGAACTAAAGCCGCAGGCACGACAAGCCGCCAATATGATCCGGCAATGGAGACGCCCCGGACAGAGTAAACCTGCAAGTAGTTACCACCTAGTACAAGCGCTGTGCCGAACTTTCAACGAATACCGCAGCGCGCACGGCGATCTGACACTTACGGATGCGCGGATCTCGACGTTAGCGCTGGATCTAGCCATACGTGATGCCTATGAAGATTCAGAAGAAACCTGAGGCCGGGGGGGCAGCCCTGGCCCTATGCGCGGCGGTCCCTGGCCGTGAAAGATGTCACGGCTAGAGACGAGTGGGGAGACGTGCTGAGCGGCGGCTAAGGCGCTAGTACACAGCCACATAGAGGGTAGGGGCGGGTGCGATTTCTAGGGCCTGCGCGGCCGGAACCGTTCGCCTAGGTAGGATTTTATGGTCGCAGGTTAGACCGGCTTCGCGCGCGCGCGTAGTGTGCCTTCTGCTTCCTTCGATGCCAAGCAAAAAGAGCATTCCTCATGGCCAAACCAGGACCGCAACCAGTAGCGTCGGAGATCAAGCGGCTCAAGGGCAACCCTGGCCGTCGGCCGATCAGCAACGATGAGCCGAAGCCGCTTGTCCCGCCGGGCGTACCGGAGCCGCCGGACTGGATCGAGCCCTACGCCAAGGACGAATGGGGCGTTGTAGCGCCGGAACTACACCGTATGGGACTGCTTACGGCGGTGGATCTGACAGCGTTCGCGGCGTATTGCCAAAGCTACGCGCATTGGCGGGCGGCGGAAGAGTGGATGAGCAAGCACGAGAAAACGGTCGTGGAAGGGACGGGACTCGAAAGGCGCGTACCGCAAGCGATTACCGCACAGGCGGCGCTTCTTGACATGCATCGTTTCGGTTCGGCCTTCGGCCTAACGCCGAGCGCGCGAACGGGTATCCACGCCGTGCCAGCAACCAAGGTCGAGAATAAATTCAAGAAGCTGGGATGACGTTCTGCGCCCGGGCGGGCCGCTATGCGCGAGAGGGTGGGCGGGTGCCAGCCTAGCTAAACCCTTGCCGACGAGGGCGGATCTAGCTGCCCTTCGTAGTTTGCGAAGTGGTGGACGAATGGGCGCCCTCGTCCGGGTTGCCAACCGTACAGCCAAGTGACGCTGCGATCGGCCTAAGTGCCTTTGTTGGAATAAGTCAAGAACTGAGGACGGCGGATAGTTGGTGCGAAGGCGATTTCGCAACAGTAATCTGAAAACAGCGGCGCAGCTTCGATCTGGGGCAGCAGCGGGACAGATCACTCCTTGGGAGGGGAAACGGCCTGGCGGTTTCCCAGTAAGGCCAACGCTACGCCTCCGAGGATCGATACGGCTGCTAGCACTAGGCGCCAAGTCATCTGCTCACCGAGGAAGATAACGCCGGCGACAGCCGTGATGACCGGCACAGTAAGTTGGACAATTGCGGCTCGACTCGTGCTCAGGTCTTTCAACGCCGTGTACCAGATCGCGTACCCCAGACCGGATGTGATCGCACCCGATATCATCGCCAGTTCCAGGCCAGACCAACTCGCATGGGGCTGACCGGTCGCCCAAACCACAAGCACCATCAAGGTGGCCATCGGGGCGGCGCGAACGAAGTTCCCGCTGTTGCGGCGGTTGGCGAACGAATGCCCTTCGCGGCCAGTGAGTAGCATCCCCAGGCCACACCGGAGTTTCCCGCTGTTGCGGCGGTTGGCGAACGAATGCCCTTCGCGGCCAGTGAGTAGCATCCCCAGGCCACACCGGATGTCGCCATTAAGGTTGCTCCAACCAACGAAGGCGCCCTCAGACCCGGCGAGACCAGATATCCCAATCCGAAAAGCGCCAGCGCCAGGCCAAACCACTCGGAAGAGCGTGGCCGCTCGCCACGATGCATCCCCACGGCAATCATCGTTATCTGCACCGCACCGAACAGAATCAACGCCCCCACACCGGCGTCCAGCGACCGGTAGGCGAAGGAAAAGGCAGCCGCATAGCCGAACAGCGCAAAGGCAGCCCCCCAAGAGCCGTTCTCCTTTAGGGCGGCAAGTCCTCCTCCGCGTGAGCTGACGAGCAGCGCCAGTGCTACGGCACCGGAGCAGATCCGTACTACAGTGAAACTCCCGCCGTCGATCTCATCCTCACGTAATGCGAGGCGAGCCAGCACGGAGTTGGCCGCGAAGAAAATCATCGTCACAGAAGTCAACAGAAGCGTGCGGAGAGATTGAGCCGGTTGGGTAGCCATCGGTTCTAGTGCAGACCGGAAGTTGTCAACATTTCTGTCCGGCCAGCGACAGAGGCAGGGCCTGTCTGATTCCTCCTATAGACTAGACAGAACAGAGCGTAGTTGGAGGTCCTCATGGATCTAGTTGTCGGACAGAAGGCTGCACGCAGCCTGACACTCACCAAAGAGCATGTACAGAAATATGCAGAGATCACAGGCGATTACAATCCCCTGCATTTTGACGAAGCGTTTACTGCAAAGACGAAATTCCAGCGCCTGGTCGTGCAAGGAGGACTCACAACGGGGATCTTGAATGCTCTGGTGGCCACCGACATGCCCGGCCCCGGTACAGTATTCCTAAGCCATGACTGGAAGTTCACGGCCCCAGTTTTCGTGGGAGACACGATCACGGGCGAGGCCGAGGTCTTGAGCATTCACGAAACCAAGCCGGTCACACAGCTGAAGATCAAGGTGACTCGCCAGACCGGGGAGACCGTTCTCGAAGGAGAAGCGTGGTGCTACACCTTTTCTCCTGAGTCTTGAGCACTGGGAACCGGCATCGTCTGTTCCCGATCCCACACCCACGGCTGAAGCCGTGGCCTCAGAGCCGACGTCCGCTTAGCGGACTTGGAGGCGTTTCGAACCGCAGATGAACTCGAATGCATGCGGATGGTTGAGCCGTGAGGATGAGTGCGGGGCTAGGAGTCGGGCGCCCCTGCCGGGCGCGTCCCGCGCGACGCCGAAAGGGCGCGACACCACGTGCGACCCCGCGAGTGAAAGCTGGTAAGAGCAGTGTTCTACCGAACCGACGGGCTTCTGAAGAACCTTTGGCGGAGGTTAGATCGCGGCAGAGTTTAACCGCCCAATCCGGTCCACCGACTGCTGATCGAATTCGGCAGGAATGACGGCCACATGAGGAGCCTCATCGATCGAGAGCCACGCCTCGTTGCATTCGTCGGCGACCTGGTGTTTCGGTTCAGTGGGGAGATGACTAACTGTCAATCTCCAGTATCCGAAGCGCGTCGCGGTGAATGATCCCCTCGATCACTTCATCCGGGATGCGTGGGTTGCCGCCCTTAGCGAATTGATTCAAACCTCTCAGGCCGTTCATCGTTTCTCGCGCGGTCGTAACAGGCCAGTCCGTTCCTAAGAAAATCTTTCCCGTTTGTCCCCATCCCATCGCGAGTTGCAATGCTTGGTACAGCTCCCATGGCCGATAAAAATTAGCTGACAGTTCCATATACACATTGGGATGCTTACGCGCCATCACGATACACTCGCGCTGCCAGGGATGCCCGAAGTGAGCCATGATAATCTTCAACCGCGGGAAAGCGTAGGCGACTTCGTCGAAGAGAAGCGGATTCGCGTACTTGAGCGGCACGTCCGAAGCCTGCGCCGTCGCCGTGTGAAAGATCAACGGAATGCCCCACTCCTGAGCCTGGCTGTAGATGCGCGCCGCCTCAGACGACATCGGGTCGAACTTCTGATAAATCGGACTGAGCTTGAACCCCTTCAGCCCAAGTTCCTTGACGCCCCGCTGCAACTCTTCCAGCGCCCCAGGCAGAGTCGGATTCACAGATCCAAACGGAACCAGCTTCTCGGGCCACCTCTTGGCGATGGCCGCCATTTCGTCATTCCCCTTCGTGCCTAGATCGCGCGCGACATGCAGAATCACGGCCTTGTCGACCGCGCCCATGTCGTACTGAAACTGCTCCCACGAAGCATCCATTTGGAAATCGCCGTCAGGGCGCGAGCTGTTCCACGCCCTTTTCGAAAACTTCGGCTCGGACGCTTTCTCATCCTGAAACCAGGGGTGGACGTGCATGTCAATGATGCGGCCTTTCCGCAGACTCGGCGGCGTATACGGCCGAAACTCGCGTCCTTGCGGCGGACTCGCCGACAGGCGGCTCACTCCGGCTTCGCACGCCGCCAACCCGGCTCCGGCTTGAAGAAGCTTTCTTCTGGTCATTGATATCTCCGCGACAGGTGTCTCCTCTTCCACCCAATCATCTCCATCTTCGAAATTGTTGCACATCCCACGGTTTGTGGCACCTATCGTGGCTGGGTCATAGCGCACACTTGCTGCAGCTTCGTTCGGCGCCGGGGCCCGTACACTTGTCCAAATAGGCAACGATACGTCCATGTGGACGGGATCGGTAAGCGCTTCGCCGCTAGGGTGGATCTATCCCGATCAGGGCCCCACGCTCGTCGAGCCAATGGAAGAGAAGGGGACCTTTTCATTCCCCAGCCGACGAAATCAGTCTAAGTGGCTTGGTTGGAGTACGTTACGAACCAACAACCGCGGATTGTTGGTGCGAAGGCGATATCGCAACACTTAACGACGACCAAGCCCCTATGTAGTTCGTTTCGGGCGACTTAGTCCTGCTCGCGGTCGCGGAACTTTTCGTACCAGTTTTGAGCGATGCGTGGTCGCCAACGTCGCGGTAGAGAACGGCACGGCCCAGAGCTAGCTCGTGTAGACCCCGTTCCCTTGGTAGATCAGATGGCCGCTCGCCGCGTAGAAAGGACGGTGGCTAGGCCCAAACCTTGGAAACGATTCCGCTCTTTCCATGGGTCGGAATCAGAGCTGGGGCTCTGATGCTGTTGCTCGCGAGTTTCGCTGCGCTGAAGGTGTTCCCAAGAGTCGGGCACACTGCGTCGGCGCTAGGCTCCAGGGCTTCCAGCTAGGTGCTCGTCCAGGAATTCCCGAATCGCGCGATATCCCGCGATCCGATTCTTCTTTTTCGTAAAGCCGTGGCCTTCGTCATCGAAGACAACGTACTCGACCGGCACGCCGTTCTTGCGAACAGCTTCGACGATCTCGTCTGACTCAACCTTCATAACGCGCGGGTCGTTGGCGCCCTGCAACACGATGAGCGGCTTGACGATCTTGTCCGCGTGGAACAGGGGTGAGATGCGTTTCAGATAATCTTCGTCGGTCTCGGGATTCCCCATTTCTTTGAACAGCGCAACCCGAAAGGACGTCCACCATGGCGGAGTGTTCTTGAGCGTTCGCAACCAGTTGGCGACGCCGAAGATGTCGACGCCAACGGCGAATTCGTCCGGTTGGAAAGCAAGGGCCGCGAGCACCATGTAGCCGCCGTAGCTACCGCCCAAGATGCCGATGCGGTCGGGGTCCACGTAATCGAGCGTCTTCAAGTAGTTCTTGGCTTCGACGCAGTCCATCAGGTCGTCTTCGCCGTGCTTGAGGTCGTCGAGCTTGTTGAAAGTCTTGCCGTAGCCCGAGCTTCCGCGGTTGTTGACGCGCAGGACGACGTAACCGTGGTTGACCAAGTACTGATAGATCTCGTTGTAGCCCGTGCGCGACTGGCCGCCGGGACCGCCGTGTACCTGCACGATCGCCGGGAGCTTCTGGCCCGGGGCAACATGCGGCTTCATCAGAATCGAGGGAATCTCGAGACCGTCGTACGACTTGAAACGGACGACTTCGGTTTCGACGAGATCTTCGGGGTTGATTTCGGGATTGAGCGTGTTCGTGATCTGCGTGTGCGTCTTCGTCGTCAGGTCGTAGACGTAGAGATTGCTCGGCGACCGCGCTCCGCTGTGGAAGAACGTCATCTTCGTTTCGCTCTTGGAGAAACGCACCCCAACGATGTCCCCGTCGGGAAGATCCGGCAACTCGACGGGCTGGCCGGTCGCCGTCTCGATGATCTTGATCTGGGTCCGCGCGTCGTTATTGATCGCGGTCATGAAGTATTTGCCCTCGCGCGAGAGTCCGCCGTACATGACGTCCCAATCGGCCTTCTCGACTGTCTCGGACTCGCCTGATTCGAGGTCCAGTTTTTTGAGGTAGCGAAACTCGCTGTCCTCGTTCGTAACGAAGTAGAGGCTCTTGGAATCGGGCGTGAAGGCGAGCGCCGAATGCTGGATGTCTCCTTCGTGAGGAGTGAGGTGTTTCGTCGTTTTGGTCTTTGAGTCGTAGAGAAAGATATCTGAGTCGTGATTGGTCACGGGCTTTCCGAGGGCGATGTAGCACTTGTCGCGCGAGATCGCACCGACTCCGTAGCCCTCGTTGCGAAACAGCATTTTGGACTCGAACGTCTCGATGTCCATCTCGTACAGGTCCATATAGCGCGGGTCGCGCTCGTTGGACTGGTAGAAGAAACTCTTCTCGTCGTAGGCCCAGCCTTGGAAGGTGGCGCGGTTCTCCTCCCCTGGGGTCAGGTCGCGAGAAGTCCCGTCGAACTCCCGCAGATAGATGTGGTACAGCTCGTTGCCGCCCTTGTCACCGCCGTAGAGGATGCGTTCGTCGTTCGGGAAGTACGAGAGCTCGCCTCCAGCCACGGGAACGACGTAGGCGTTGTAGACGCCCGAGCGATCGCTGCCGTAAAGGATCTTCGATTCGTCCGGCGAAAACGAGCCGCCGCGGATCGATTCAGTGATTCAGTGTCGAGGAACTGCTCGATGCTGTACTTTTGGACTTCACGGACCGGCTCGACTGACTGGCAGCCGAGCAATGTTACGAGAACCGCCAAAGCAAGGGTGATTTTGGCCATCGGGTGTCCTCTTCGGCGTCGTGTTCGACCGCGTCTCGATCGGTTGATTTCGAGTAGTCACGGAACCTGTCTCCGGGGGACCCGGTTCGGTTCCACCGTGTGATGATAGCAGCCTCAGCCCCGTAGACCACGCCCATGCCGCCTTCACCGAGCTTCTCGGTGATCTTGTAATGAGAGATCGTTCGGCCGATCATACCGGTCCGATTCTACCCTAAAAAGATAGATGGTGAGAACACCTTAGGACCGTATCGACCGTGCGGCGGGCGAAGGGGGGTGGAGAGAGGCGGTGGCAAGGTGGGCCGCCGCATTGTCGATAGGGGTTGTTGGAGGAAGCCGAGCTCAGGCCCGGCTATGTGGATTGTAGGGATTGGCTTGGTCGTTGGGCAGGAGGAGTAGGACCTTTCGGGAGTAGAACGTGGCTTGGATCGCCCGGATTGCTTTGATGTATGGAAGCCGCGAAGTCCTCGCAGGCGGGCGAATCAGCTCCGCGGAAAGACCCAGGCGCAGGAGTGCGAAGCACCCCCTGGCGACGGCGCGTCGCAGCGTTGCGTTGGCGAAGAGACGGTGAGGGGTCATGAGGAGTCGATAGCCTCGGGCAGGGCCATGGCCCCGGCGCGCAGCGCCAGTTCCAGCGCCGAGAGCCATGCGACCACGCGCAGCCTTCCCTCGCGGCAGAGCGGGCAGCGGCGCTCCACAGCTTGCCGTTGCTCCTTGCTCAACAAGGCAGGGGAAACTTCCCTCGTCGCGGACGCCTGGAGGAGTTCCCGGCAGCGGGCCAAGCCCACCGCGCGTCTGCGATGAGCCAAGAAACCGTAGTAGCGGATCTTGACGAAGCCACGCGGCAGCACATGCAGCAAGAAGCGCCGCAAAAACTCGACCGCGTCGAGCGTCATCGTCTCGATGCGGTGGTTGTTCTTGGCGTTGCGAAAACGCAAGCGCAGGCGGCCGTCATGGAGCGAGCGCAAGCGACCGTTAGAGATGGCGACGCGATGGGTATAACGAGCCAGATACTTGAGCACCTGTTCGGGTCCGGCCATGGGCGGCTTGACGTAGACCACCCACTCGGTTGTTCTCAGTTTTCGCAGCCAAGAGTGAAAACGTTCGGGCTTCGTCAGCGGGGCCAGCTGCCGGTCGAGTTCCAGCTCGCCGTGTTCGAACGCCCGCCGCAAACCGTCTAAGAGCTTGCCGCGAAACAAGCGGCTCAGAGGCCGTACGGGCAGGAAAAACTTCTTGCGGCAGCGGATCCATCGGCTGCCGTCGAGCGCCATCCCTCCCGCCGGCACGACGCAGTGCAGGTGCGGATGAGGCAGCAGTATCTGGTTCCAGGTATGCAATACGGCGAAGAAGCCGATCTGGGCGCCCAAACGCTTGGGGTCGCGAGCGAGTTGTTGCAA
Source organism: Bryobacterales bacterium (assembly GCA_965238045.1). Lineage (GTDB taxonomy): Bacteria > Acidobacteriota > Terriglobia > Bryobacterales > UBA6623 > CBDEGU01. Next base: position 2,568,439 of record CBDEGU010000012.1, read on the forward strand.
GCTTTGAGAGGCCGCCTCGAACAGCAGACGGTAGAAGAGTCGCTGATTCTGGAGGGCCAACATTGCCAGGGCCCCTGGCACGGTGAACACAACATGGCAGTAGTGCACCGGAAGTAGTTCCTGCGCCCGTGCCCCCAGCCAGCGGTCACGCGCCGCCGACTGGCACTTCGGACAGTGCCGGTTCGAGCACGAGTTGTACGCGATCCGTTCCTGCGAGCAAGAATCGCACTGTTCGATGTGAGCGCCCTGGGCGGCGCTGCGACACGAACCGATGTCGCGAAGGGCCTTGCGTTGACGAGCGGAGAGGCGGTGTCCCCAGCGCTCGAGCAACTCCCCTTCGTGTTGGCGAATGACATCGGCCACTTCCAGCCGATGCCGGCTCATCGCCGGCGCCGGTCCCCGTCGTCGGTGAGCGCTTCGCGAATCTCGAGTGCTTCGAGTGGGCTCTGCGTCGTGCGCAGGCGCAATTCCGAGACATGCAGATAGCGCGCCGTCGTCTTGAGGCTGACGTGCCCCAGCAAGACCTGGATGGTGCGCAGATCCGTCCCCGCTTCCAGCAAGTGCGTGGCAAAGGAATGCCGCAGCACGTGCGGGCTCACCGGTTTGCGGATGCCTGCCTGGCGACCAAGCTTTTGGCAGATCTGCCGTACCCCCGAGGGCCGCAGCTGGGCGCCGTGGATACGGCCGGGAAACAGCAACTCGTTCGGCTTCGCCCAGCGCCAGTACAGACGCAGCAACTCCAGTAGCTTGGGAGACAACATCACCTGGCGTGGCTTCTCTCCTTTGCCGCGGCGCACCAGGATCACCATCCGCTGCGAGTCAATGTCCCCCGCTTCGAGTTGCAACACTTCGTCGAGACGCAACCCGGCTCCGTAGAGCGTCGCGAGGATCGCGCGATGCTTCAGGTTCACCGCGGCGTCCAACAGCGCCGTCACTTCTTCACGGCTCAGCACGACCGGTAGGCGACGCCGGACCTTGGGCCGTGCGATGCGTTCGACAACCCAGGGTCGCTCGAGTGTCTGGCTGTAGAAGAACTTCAGCCCCGCCGTGCGCACCCCGAACGTCGCACCGGCCAGCTTACGCCGCTCGATCAAGTCAAGCTGATACTCGCGAATCTGCTTCGGGCCCAGTTGCTCCGGCGACTTGCCGAAGTAGCGGGCGAGATCCTCGACGGCCTTGGTATAACTCCGAATCGTCTGCGGCGAATAGCTGCGCAGCCGCAGGTCTTGGATCATCTTCTGACGTAGCTTGGTCATGAACGACCTCCTCTCGGTCGCTCATTATTCCTCTACCTCAACAAAGTTTCAATCCTTCCCCACTCGCCGGCCTCCCCTTCACCTCTGCCGCGCCAGCGGCTTCGTCCAACAACCGTTCGCACTCGCTATCCGCCGAGATTCTCGCTAGCCGCCTGATGGGACTCGATTCGGGCCAGATCGACCACGGGTTGCGGAGACTCTGATGCCTGATTGCTCAACGGGAAATTATTTCTCGACATCTATCCGACGTTGACGCCCTTTCGTCGAACATTCTAGCTGTATGGAGCGAAGGTTACCACGGCAACGTCCCAATTAAACGTCTCTCGCAGGAACCATAACTCTCAACAGCAGAACACGTTCGAGTTTTTGGACAGTACGGGATCGATGACCTCGGCAGCTCTGATTTCGCCGGCGCTGAATGAGTGGCTGTAAACCTTCGCGGTGACATTCACGCTCGAGTGACCCAGACACTTGGAAACGGTTTGGAGTGGACCCCTGAGGCGAGGCCAAGAAATAAGGGACGTGTTGCGGTTGACTGAAAAAGCATAGCGCATCCAGCCCAATAGAGGCATGATCGAGTCAGCCGGGGAAGCGGAGGCGGGCTCTGCTGGAGAGCATCCCGCCAAGGAATACCCGGCCGCAAACTCATCCAAACGATGAGCGCGGGGTGCGCACCCAGCGAGGCCGCATCCCGCCTTCTGCTTCACCATCGGATCGATAGATCTGCTCATGCCTTAAGAAAACTCAGGCGGCCTCAGCCGCCTCTTCCAGCAGCCGCTCATACTCTTCCGGCGGCCGATACCCCAGCGACGAATGCAATCGCCTGCGATTGTATTCCCGCTCAATATAAGCGCCGATCTCGGCCTGCGCCTCGGCCAAACTTTCATATTCGTTGCATGCGACTTCCTCCGTTTTCAAAGTCTTGAAAAAGCTTTCCACATGAGCGTTATCCCGCGGCCGGCCCTTGCGGTTCATCGAGATCCTCGCGCCGGCTTTGCGCAGTGTTGCCACATAGGCCTCCGAAGCGTACTGCCAGCCCTGGTCGGAATGGTGTATCCAACCCGGCGCCGGCCGGCGGCTGCTTAGAGCCTGTTCCAGCGCCGCCATCGGCAACTCAGTTTTCATAGTCGAACCCACGGCCCAACCCACCACCCGCCGCGAAAATACGTCTAACACCACGGCCACATAGACGAAGCGGTTTCTCAATTGCACATAGCGGATAGCGGAGCCCCACAACTGGTTCGGACCCGTGGGCCGCAACTCGCGCGTCAGGTTCTCGTAACGCCGCGGCGAGTGTTTCGAGTCGGTCGTTTGCGGAACCCTCCGGCGACTCCGGCGCAATAGATTCTCTTCGCGCATCACCCGCTGTACGCGCTTGCGGTTGACGCTCAGCTTTTGACGGCGCACTTGATGGGTCGTCCGCCGCGTGCCGTAGGCCGGATGGTCCAAGGCCACCTGGACGATCGCCTGGCGCAGTTGCCGGGCGTGCTCGCTGCCGGGGTTTCGGCTTGCGGTAGAGGCTCGAGCGAGCCAGTCCGCTCAACTGGCACAGATCGCGTGCGCTCATTTCGCCTTAGCTCCCTGTCGCCGTGCTGCTTGTTGCTGTGGGCACTGTTGTCTTGCTGCCTTGCGGCGCGTACTTGGTCGATGAGGCGCCGGTTCCACTGACGATGCTGGGCCGGCGCAGATCCCCGGCACGCCGCAAGGCTGCGGACAAAAAATCAATCTCCATGGCCTGGCGGCCGACTTTGGGTTCCAGCTCGGCCAGGCGGGCCTCGGCCTCGCGGCTGGGCTCGACACGGGCGCTGCCGTCGGGGCGGCGTCCTGGGCCGGGAAAGGCTCCCTCGACGCCATAGCGCTCGACTTGGGCCAGCCAGTGGTAGAGCTTTTCGCGTTTCACCTCGAGCTCGCGCGCTAGAGCCGAGCCCGACTCGCCGGCTTCGAGCCGCCTGACGGCCGCCAGCTTGAACTCCTTGCTGAATCGTCTTCGAGACAATTGAACCTCCTTGCCGTTCTCTGGTTCATTGTCCCTTCTTTACTGGTCTCGCTTTTGGGGTCCATTCCAAATCATGAATATACTGTGCCAGCCAGCCGTCCATCGTTGCCCCCCTGCGCCCAGCCAGCCGGCAAGCGAATCAGCGCAACCAGCAACCCAAGAACTACCAAACAGACCCAATCTTGCCGAGCCCCATCTAAATCAACAACTTGCCGGCCCGCAATCACCGCGGACCCGTAGCGTAGGATCTCGGTTTTGAGATCCGCGGCTTTTCCCGCCCCAGCAAACCATGAATCCCCCGCGCCCGCCACCTGCCGTTGAGTCCCCCTCTCCAACAGGCGAGTCACAACAATTCAATCCCACCAAATCAACAACATACGCCAAAAACACCCCAAAACACTTGACAGCCCGTGTTAGCCTATACCCGTAACGACCGGAAAGGATAGATCACCGCGATCCCCCGACCGTTTCCTGGCCAGGACAGAAAGCTCGCCCCGCGATTCATAACCTCCTCGAATCACAGAGGAGAGGGTGACCGCAAAGGCGGGTCTTCGGACGGCTCTCGAAGGTGGACATCCACCGCGAAGGGCTACGAGCGCAGTCGTGCACCATCACCGCGCAAGATCACCGCGCGGCAGGACGGCGCGCGAGAACCCCTCGCCCGGAACCGCCTGCAACTTCCGGCTGGGGCGGCTCGCCGGGATCACATAGTCGGAACGAGAGGCGTCTCTCACTTTTTTGAAATTTTCTGAATTTGAAAAAGAAGCACCACGAAGAACGAAGCCAGCAACCTCAGCCACCCACCCAACCCATCCGCCAAACGATGCACCGGCGCCAGGGGCGAGACACCGTCGAGCCCCTCAACCCGCCCGCGGCCGTCCAAATATCCGAAAAACCGGGCAAATCCGGACAAAACGAAGCCGCGAAACCAACCCCACCATCCATCGCCCAAGAACCCTTCCCCGACCCGTCCTCAGCCGCTTCCCTCACAAAAAAAACCAAAATAAATCCCCAAAAACCGGGCATTACCGGACAAAAGGTCACTCCCAAATCCGCCGTCTCGACCGCCTAATTGCCGTCGGCCAGAGGCCGCGTCGTATGCGGCGGCAGGGTCGCTCACGCACCGCGGCTCACGCCAGACGGCCCGCGCCGGCGAGTTGCCTCTCGCGCGGCTTGGACTTGGATCGCGGACCGGCGGGGAATTCGTAGTCGCCGATCTTGACCGAAACCAGCTTGGAGACTCCCGGCTCCTGCATGGTGACGCCGTAGAGGGTTTGGGCCGCCTCCATGGTCGTCTTGGCGTGGGTGATGACGATGAACTGCGTTTCGTCCCCCATCTGCTGAATCAAGCGCCGCAGGCGGATCAGGTTCGCCTCGTCGAGCGCGGCGTCCACCTCGTCCAGCACACAGAACGGACTGGGCTTGTATTGGAAGATGGCCATGAGCAGCGCGATGGCGGTGAGCGACTTCTCGCCGCCCGAGAGCAGGGCGAGATTCTGGAGGCGCTTTCCGGGAGGCTGGGCGACGATATCGACGCCGGCGTCCCTCGAATCCTCCATCTCGATGAGCCGCATCTCGCCGACGCCGCCGCCGAACAGGGTCCGAAACGTCGAGTGGAAGTTCTGATTGATCGCCTCGAAGGCCTCTTGAAACTGCCGGTGCGAGACCGTCTCGATTTTCGTGATGGCCTTCTGCGTATGGCGGATCGAGTCGAGCAGGTCCTGCCGCTGGGTATCGAGAAACTCCAGCCGCTGCTGCGCTTCCTCGAACTCGCCGAGCGCCAGGATGTTGACCGGCCCGAGGTTCTCAATCTTGGTCTCAAGCTGCTGGTGAAGTGCCTCGGCTTGATCGAGCTTATCTGGGTCGTAGTCTCCGTCCCAGTCTTGGATCAGATCCCCGGCCGGGCGTGAGAGCTCGCGCCGGGAATGCTCATCAAGATGCTTGAGATCCGAGCGTAACTCGGCACGGCGCAACTCAATCGCGGAGCGGCGGTCGCGGACGACCTCCCACTCGGCGCGCTTCTTCTTGAGCTCCTCCTCGAGCGAGGTGTGCCGGTCGCGGGCGGCCCGCAGGTGCGTGGCTCGGTCGTTCACCTCGGCTTCGAGCGTGAGCCGGCCCGTGGTCTCATTTTCGATGCGGCCGCCGAGGTCGGTATTGTCAGCGAGCAGGCGGGTCCGTTGGCTGGCCCACTCGGCGACCTGAGCGGCCAAGCGGTCGCGCCGTTCGGTGTGCTCGCGGCTCGACTCGCTGATGTGTTCAAGAGCCGCGGCGGCCGAACGGCGCCGCTCTTCGAAACCGGCCAGGCCGGCGAGCAGCTTAGTCTGCTCCTCGGCCAGACGGTCGCGTTCGATTTGCTCTCCTTCCATGCGGAGGGTGAGAGCCGCCTGCGTCTGCTCGGCCTCGCGGCGCCCGCTTTCCGACTGCTCAATGGCGGTCTGGCGCGCGCCGAATTTCGACTTCGCGTCGGCGGCATCGCGGGTCAGCCGTTCGATCTCGGAGCGCGATATGCCGGCGGCCCGGCCGGCTCGCTCGGCCTGATCTTTCAACTGCCGAAGACCAAGCTCGGCGGCAATCGTCTCTCTTTCCGATTCCCGCAGCCGCTCCTGCAAGCGCTCGAGTTCTTCCCCTTTCCCGGCAAGTTCTCGTTCGCCGGTCTCGATCGAGGTTTCGAGAGACGCGAGCTGCTGCTCGGCTGCCTCGAGCCGGGGCCGAAGCTCGCGCAACTCGCGCTTGAGGGCCAGCGGGCCGGCTGTGTTCTTCTTGCCGCCGCTCACGGTATAGCCGCGAAAACAGAGCCCGCCGGGCAACAAGAAGAACAAGTCCGGATACTGCACGGCCAGCCGCCGGGCGTCGTCTTCTGTCTCGACCAAATAGCAGGAACGCAGCTTCGGCAACAGGGTCGAGGCCGATCCCGAGAGCCCATTGGTCAGGCGCACGGCATCGGCCAGACGCCCCCGAACACCGGTCTCGGGCCCCAGCGCCGGCTCTTCCAGAGGAGCCGGCGTTTCTGGATGGATCAGAAACGTGGCGCAGCCTTGCAGCTCGGCTCGCAGCAGCGCAATGCCCGATTGCGCCTCTCCCCAATCCTTGACCACCACGTATTCGAGCTCTTCGCGAAGGAACTCTTCGGCGGCTTTTTCGAACTCCGCGTCCACCTCCACGAAATCGGCGAGGATCCCCGACGGGCGGAAGTCGCCGCGGGGGCGGCTCTGAAGCGCCGCGAACAGATTCTTCACCGTTTCGGTGGTGTAAGCATGGTGGGAGAGGATCTCTTCGAGCGATTCATGGCGGGCGCGCAGCCGAGACAGCTCATGCCGCAGGCGGTCGGCCTCTTCGCGCCGCTGGCGCGCTTGCTCCTTGCGCTGAGTAATCTCGTCTTGGAGCCTTTGCTTGTCCGCGGCCAGGGAATCGAGCAGGGCCTGGTGCTTGTCGATCTGAGTTTCGGCCTCGGAGCGCTTGCCGGCTAACTGCTCCAGTTCGGCTTCCGAGGCCGCGTGCTCTTCGCGGACACGGGCCAGCCGCCGCTCGTTACCGGCCAGGAATTCTTCGATCTTGGCCTGCTGATTCTTGAGCTCGGCGACTTCGCTGAGCAGGCGCAACACGCTCTGGCGGAGTTGCTCCCGCTCCTGTTCGCCTTGGCGTACCGCCGACTGTCGTCCTTCGAGCGCGGTTGTCTTGACGGTGAGCTGTTTGCGGAGTTCTTCAATGCGGCCTTCGACATCTCCGAAGGCGGTCTCTTCCCGGTCGAGCTGGAGTTCGAGGTCCTCTATCCGCTGATTGAGCTGAACGATTTCGGCCTCGGCCTGAACCTTTCGCGCCTCGGTCTCCTGGGCCGTGCGGGCCTGCTGCTCCAGCCGAGAGCGCAAGCGTTCCATGCCAACGGTAAGGCGAGAGAGATCCGCCCTCTTGGCCTCGAGGGTCTGCTCGTCCTCTTGCTCCTGACGGCGGCTCGTGCCGAGGGTGTTCTCGAGTTCCTCGACGCGGGCGGAAAATTGACGATACTGGGTTTCGATCGCCTCCATCTGCCCGGTTGCCTCGGCAATGCGCCGGTCGAGCTTCTGGCAGCGGCCCGCGAGCAGGCCCGCGAGGTTGTCGTCGCGCTGTTTCTTGAGTTCGGCATAGCGCCTGGCCCGCGAAGCCTGACGCTTGAGCGAGTTGACTTGCCGAATGACTTCCTGGAGGATGTCGTTGACGCGGTGCAGGTTCCGCTTGGCGCTTTCGAGCTTGAACTCAGCGAGCCGCCGCCGCGACTTGAATCGCGTGATGCCAGCCGCCTCTTCGAGAATCGCGCGGCGGTCAAGAGGCCGCGAACTCAGGATCTGCCCCACCCGCCCCTGCTCGATAATCGCGTAGTGCTCGGGCCCCAAACCCGTGCCCATGAAAACGTCTTGAATATCTCGCAGGCGGCAGATCTTGCCGTTGAGCAGATACTGGCTCTCTCCCGAGCGGAACAGCTTGCGGGTGACGACGATCTCGGCGGGCTTGTTCGTTCCGCCCGCGCCATGACCGTTTCCGTTCGACGGCTTGGCATCCAAATAGGCATCAGCGTCGAGCAGCGTCATGCTGACCGAAGCCATCCCGGAAGGCTTGCGGTCGCGCGATCCGCTGAAGATCACGTCCTGCATCCGCGTGCCGCGCAACGTCTTGGCCGAGCGCTCGCCCAGCACCCAACTGATCGAGTCGCTGATGTTCGACTTGCCGCAGCCGTTTGGCCCCACGATCGCCGAGATGCCCCCACCGTTGAAATCCAGGTACTGGCGGTCGCAGAAGGACTTGAAACCAAGCAGTTCGAGTTTCTTCAGCTTGAGCAAGAGATCACCTTTCCCAACGGCGGCGGACCCGTTTCATGGCCACCGGTTTTCCTCATTCTACCCGCAGACGACCGACGCGGCGTGAACTAGCGCGGCACGGCCGATCTCACTCTCTGTCGCCTGTTTAGAGTACTCTCCTTGGCACCGCTTGTAAAGGGGTTTGACAACAATATCTAGGGGTATGTTGGTTTCCTGCTACGAAATATAGAATATGAGTTGACGATATTTTCTCTGCTATCAATGGGATATAATCGTAGCTTCAAGGATGACTTTAGCCGTAAGATTCCAAACGATTTCTGTGCTGCTGTTGCTGGCTGGAGGTTCGCTGAGCGGGGCCGACCGCCTGACGAGGATCCGTCAGCTTACCTTCGGCGGTCAGAACGCCGAGGCGTACTGGTCGCCTGACGGCAAGCAGCTTGTTTTTCAGTCCACCCGTGACGGCCGCCAGTGTGATCAGATCTACGTCATGGGCGCCGACGGAGGGGAGGCGCGGATGGTCTCCAGCGGCAAGGGGGCAACGACCTGCGGCTATTTCTCGCCCGATGGCGCGGAGATTATCTTCGCGTCGACTCACAGGGGTTCGCCGAACTGTCCGCCGAGACCGGACCGGACGAAGGGGTATGTGTGGGCCGTGTATCCGAGCTATGACATTTACGCGGTGTCTCTCGAGGGCGGGAACCTTCGAAGTCTGACCCGCGCCGAGGGGTACGACGCCGAAGCGACGATTAACTACCGGACCAAGAAGATCGTCTACACCTCGAAGGCGTCGGGTGATTTGGATCTTTGGTCGATGGAAATGGATGGCAGCGGCAAGCAGAGACTGACGGCGAGCCACGGCTATGACGGCGGAGCCTTCTTTTCACCCGATGGGACGAAGCTCGTTTGGCGGGCGTATCACCCCCGGGAGAAAGAGAATATTCAGAGGTACAACGACCTCTTGCGGCAAGATTTGACCGCGCCCATGAAGATGGAAATCTTCGTAGGCAACGCGGACGGGAGCGGCACCCGGCAGATTACCAACTTCGGTTGCGCTAGTTTCGCTCCGCAATTTACTCCCGACGGCCAGCGCATCCTTTTCGCCTCGAACAAACACAAGTGCGACAGCCGCTATTTCGAGTTGTTCCTGATGGACATCGACGGATCGAACCTCGAACAATTGACCGACTTCGGGGAGTTCACGTCTTTTCCAGAGTTCTCCCCCGACGGCACGAAGCTGGTTTTCACTTCGTCTTGGAAGGCGAAACAGCGCTACGAGTTCAATATTTTCGTGGCCGACTGGGTTGGGCGGTAGGGGACGGCGAGCCCATCCCTTACTGAAAGCCCCGGATGGAGATCCGCGGACTTCCGCCACGGGCCGCGAGGGCAAGCCCGCGAAGGTCACTGAATCAGCATGGGGCCGCCGCCCTCGGCGGCTGCGACTCGTTGCTGGCGCCTTGGCGGTGGTGGTGGCATGAACAGAGTCGTCTGGAGCGGCCGTTTGCCGGCGACCGGGTGGAGTTCCGGGTAATGTGACAGCAATGAGGCCGGTACATCGACGGGTTCTTCGCTGATCATTTCGATCAGTTGCAAAGCGTTGACGATGGCCTTGCCCTGGAAGTGGTTGTTCGCCACCACATAGGTCGTTCGGGTTTGGCTGGCAAGCTTGTCGATACGAGTCTTCCAACGGCCGAGCTGCTTGCAGCTGTAGAGATAGTTATAGCGGGCGTCGACGGCCCGGACGGCCTGGCCAGGCTCAGCGGTTCGGCCACCGGCGAAGTCGAACCATTGCTGATAGTTGCGGCCGTGCAGCCTGACATAGCCGATTGGAGAGGTGGCGTGGGTGGTCGGTGGCAGGCACTGAGGCAGTTGCGGCTGGTCGATATTGCAGAAGCCGATCTGATGGTCGATCAGGATGTCGAGCCCCGGGTCGCAATTCCAGCTCGCGTGACGGAACTCGGCGACCAATGAGTGATGCCCGAAGGCGCGTTTGAGTTCGATCAGATAGTCGCGGTTCTCCCGATTGAAGCGGAAGGACCAGGGGAACTGCATCAGCAGGCAACCCAGGCGGCCAGCATCGGCGAGAGGGGCAAGACCGGCATTGAACTGCCGGATGTCGTCACGCAGCAACTTGCGCTCGTGCGTGAAGCCGCGATAGAGTTTCGCCGTGAACTGGAAGGCCGGATACGGCTCGACTTTCGCCGTCCAGACGCGAGCTAGCTCCGGGCGGATGGGCCGGTAGAACGAGGTGTTGATCTCGATCAGGGGGAAATACTGGGCCAGATAGGCGGCTTCGTGAAAGCCTTTAGGCCGGAGACGCGGGTATACGATTCCCTTCCAGTCTTGATAGGACCAGCCAGCGGGGCCGACGCGGATATTGGTTCTCATGACTTTGCTACCTCTGCTATGTGTGTTCGCCTTTTATTCGAGTATACCTCCAAAGGAGTTTCTGGTCAACTGCAAATTTGGGGGGCAAGAAGTAGGATGACTATTTCCATTTTTCCGGCTAGGATAGAGGCCATGGCTCTCCGCTGGATGACCTTCGTCGACGGTGAGAACTTTACGATCCGCGGCCAGAAAGTCGCCGGAGCGGCTGGTGTGCGATTACAGGGCCCTGACCTTTGGCAAAAAGACCGGTTCCTTTGGGCCAATTCTCCTACCGGCCCGGGCACCGTTCTCCCGCATACCGCCCACAGGCTATCTCGTTCTGCGTGGTACTACCGCTTTGCTAGACCGTCTGGAATGGAACAGGATTGCTTTCGTGCCACCTACTACACTGGCGTGCCCCACTCAGCCGTCGATGAAACGACCGAGAGACTTCTGAAGATCGGCTTTCTGCCGAAGGTATTCGTGAAGGCTAGGAACCGCGCGTCGAAAGCCGTTGACATCGCTCTCGCGACCGACATGCTTACTCACGCCTTTCGCAACAACTTTGACGTAGCGGTTCTCGTGGCGGGCGATGGCGACTACCTGCCTCTGGTCCAGGAAGTCCAGCGATTGGGGAAGCGAGTTCAAGTCGCCTTTTTTGCGGAGAACGGTCTTAGCGATGATCTGCGCAGAGCCGCCGACGATTTCTTCGATATGACCGATGCTTTCTTACGGGGCTGGCGCGCGCATCTCCATTGGCTCGAACAGCAGTCACACTAGCCGGTGCCCCTTCGTCCCCCGCTCGCACGAGGCTAGCCTTTGACGGCTAGTCGCTGAACAAATCCACGTAGGGTTCGTACCGGAAGCGCCGGTTGCGCGCGTGCCCAGTGATCTCCTCCAGAATGCCCAGATCGGCCAAGCGGCCGACCAGCTTATTGGCGACCGGATAGGTGACGTCAATCATGGATTGAACATCGCCAACCGACACGATCGGCCGGTCGAATAGCGCCTCCAGAACCCTGTGGCCGTTACCAGCAGTCCGCCCCAGGTGCGCCGCAATGGCACTGCGGTGGTCTTCGCGAAGGGCGAGAATGCGGCGGGCAGTGTCGGTGGCCTCGGCGCTGACCTCGCTCACGCCCCGCAGGAAGAAGGATAGCCAGCCTTCCCAGTCGCCGGTATCCCGCACCGCCTGGAGCCGATCGTAATATTCGGCCCGGTGGCGCTTGAAGTGGTGTGACAAATAGAGCACCGGCTTCTTTAGCACCTCGCGTTCGCAGAGCAGAAAGGTGATTAACAGACGGCCGACGCGGCCATTGCCGTCCAGAAAGGGGTGGATGGTCTCGAATTGTGCATGGGCGAGGCCAATCTTGATGAGCAGAGGCAGCGCGTCATCGGCATGCAGAAAACGTTCGAGGTTGCCGAACGATTCGGCGACGTTTTCCGGTGGTGGAGGTACGAACGTGGCTTCGGCCAGCGTACAGTCGGCGGGACCGATCCAGTTCTGGCTGCGACGAAGTTCTCCCGGCTGAAGATGCGCGCCCCGCGCATCTTTAAGGAGCCGTTTATGGATCGCCCGGATCAGGCGCACTGAAACTGGCAGCTCGGCGAGCTGCTTCAGTCCATAGTTCATGGCGTCAACGTAGTTGACCAGTTCATGCACATCGAGTGGCCGCGTGTCGGCGCCGAACAGATTGGCCTCGGCGGCCAGAAGGTCCTGCAAGGAACTTTGCGTGCCTTCGATTTGGCTTGACAGTACGGCCTCTTTGCGGACGTACATGAACACAAATAGATCGGGATTGGGCAGCGTTTGGACAGAGCCGTCTAGACGGCCGAGCGCAAGGTCTGCTTGAGAGAGAAGCGCCGCAAGGTCGCCTTCAAGCCGCACCGGTGGGTCGGGCGGCAAAGGCGCGGGAATGAAGGCGCGATAGCCGGTGGACTGGCGCTGGTAGTAGCCCGCTCGGTGCTCCGAGGCTGAGGAAACCTGATCCATATTATCGCGAGCCTTACATATAGCACGATACGGACACCCATATTATCGGTAGCACTTAATATAGAGCCGAATCGTGTCCATATGGTCGACAGCGGTTAATATAGAACCGAATCGCGTCCATATGGTCGCCAGATGTACATGTGGAAAGCAGCCAAGGGGGGCCGGATAACGGGCAGGGAGTAATTTCCGCAGTTGTGGGGCTAGGCGTGGCCGGGGGTGGGCTGCTGGGTGGTTTTGGATTGGATGTGTTCTCGAGCGGAGCGGGCGGTGGGTTCGTCGATTTTGGCGATGGCCTGGTAGTAGTCGATCAGCGCGGATACTGTGTAGAGGCTGTGGAGCTGGCAGCCCGCGGTCTTCACGATTTCGTCTCCGCCCTGCTGGCGATCGACGGCCACGAGAATTCGGGTGACTTTGAGCTTGTTCTCTTGCAACTGCTGGAGCGCCCAGCGTTTGGTTCGACCCGAAGCCATCACGTCATCGATGAGGGTGATCTCGCGGCCGGGGTCGTGGGTTCCCATGTAGGAACTCGAGCCGGAACGACCGCCGGGATAGTCCGCGGGATGCTTGCGGAGCTGGCCGTACGATAGAGGAAAAGAAGTCGTTCGCGAGGCCAGCGCCATCGACAAGGCGATGGGGGTCGCCGTGTCGGGGATGCCGATCACCTGCTGCGGAGCGATCTGGGAACTGCTCTCCGCGGCGACGATCCCCCGCAGCCTGTCGTGAAGGGCGCGGCCAAGTTCGCACAGCAGGTCGAGGTCATCGTAGAGTTTATGCCGCAGGTCAATGAAGACCGGCGTGCGTAGGGCGTATTCCTCGCGCACGCGATCGCCGAAAAGGATGAGCCCTCGTTCCCAGAAGGCGTCGAGCAGGGGGTCGGGGGTTACGGCGCCGGGAGTTAGCGGGTCGCGCGTTGGCGGCTGACTGGACATGAGAAATCTCGGTTGGCGGGTGGCCCAGACGCCTCAGGCCGTTCCGCTTCCGTGAACGCGCTTATCCATTCCCTTCCAGAACGGGTCTCGCAGTTCCCGCTTCAAGATTTTGCCGGTGCTGCCCTTGGGCAGCTCGTCGCGGAATTCCACCGACTGGGGAACTTTGAATCCGGCCAGGTGCTCTCGCACGTGGGAGCGGATCTCTTCCTCGGTAGCAGAGGTCCCGGGTTTGCATACGACGAAGGCCTTGGGGGCTTCCCCCCATTTTTCGTCCGGCACCGCGATCACAGCCGTTTCATACACCGCCGGATGGGTGACGATGGCCTTTTCGATTTCCAATGACGAGATGTTCTCGCCTCCGCTGATGATGACGTCTTTCTGGCGGTCGACAATGAGAAAGTAGTTGTCCTTGTCCCATACAGCGACGTCGCCGGTGTGGAGCCAGTTGTCGCGAACGGCTTCGGCGGTTGCTTGCGGGTCGTTCCAGTAACCGTCCATGACGATATCGCCGCGAAAGAGAATCTCGCCCATGGTGGAGGAATCCTTGGGGACGTTTTCACCGTTCGGCGCGGCGACGCGGGTTTCAACGCCCGGAAAGGAGAATCCGGTCATGGCCTGCCGCCGGATGCGTTCTTCCTCGCTGACCTGGCCGAGCGTGTCTTTGAGTTGGGCGAGCATCGCCACCGGGGAAGTTTCGGTGAGGCCGTAGCCGGCAAAGCAGCGGCAGTCGAGCGTCTCTTCGACGAGCCGCACCAGCGAGGGAGAAGAGGCGGCGCCTCCAAGCATGATCTCCTCGAGACTGGAAATGTCGTGCCGGCCCAGCTCGGGGCTGTGCAACAGCGCGGTTGCCATGGTGGGAACCATGGAGAACTGCGTGACATGTTCGCGCTCGATCCATTCGAGAACACTCGCCGGCTCAAAGCGTTTGAGCATGACGTGGCGTCCGCCGGTGAGGGTAATCGTATGAGGAAGCCCCCAGCCATTGGCGTGAAAGAGCGGGATGGTATGAAGCGCCACCTGCTGGTCGAAGGCTCGCCGCTCACCGCGCCGGTAGACTCCGATGATCGCGGTAAGCGCATGGAGATAGAGCGTGCGGTGGCTGAGCATCACGCCCTTGGGCAGACCGGTGCTGCCGCTGGTGTAGAACAATTCGGCGAGGGCGTTTTCGTCGTACGCAGTGAAATCGACCGCCAAGGGCGAGGCGGCGGCGAGAAGATCCTCGTAGGTCCGCGGGTGAACCCAAGGCGGCAAGTCCGCGCGCGCCTCGAACGAGATCCACCGCAGTCCGGGCAGCTCGTCGTGCAGTTGACGGACAAGAGGAAGGAATTCGGGATCAAAGAGGATCGTGCGCGCGCCGGAGTTCTTCAGAATGTAGGTTTGCTCTTCAGCGGCAAGGCGGACATTGAGCGAGAGAAGCACGGCGCGCGCCATGGGCACGCCGTAATAGGCTTCCAGCAGCGGATGAGAATTGAAACTCAGCGAGGCGACCCGCTCGCCGTCTTGCACGCCGAGGTCCTTGAGCACGGCCGCCAGACGGCGGGCGCGATCCAGGAGTTCGCTATAGGTGAAGCGCTTCTGGCCGTCGACCACGCCTATCTTCTTGCCGTATTCCTCGGCGGTCCAAAGCAAGAAGCGGATCGGTGTGAGTGGCAGGAACATTTTCGGGCGCGACCTCGTTGCAGTGCTGGCTTGTCGTGTTGGCGCGACTGGCGCCAGGTGCTCGTGAGGAGCAGGTCTTGCGGCGTAAGTATTTACGGTGACAGAGTGCCGCGTCGGCGTCAAACTTCCGCGGCCAGCCGGACTCCTGCCACGGGCCGCTAGGGGAGGGTTTTCACGCGAATGCGAAGACCGTCGTCGAGCACTTCCACGTGGAAGCCGCGCGGGGCTTCGAGGTCGATCACGGTACGCGCGACCGGAGGCCGCGAACGAAATTGTGCCAGACGCACGCGGTGAACGCCAAGCCGGCCCACGGCGATGGGGCGGTTGGCGCGCGGCGCCAGCATGCGTGCACCGATGATGTCGATGACGAGCCGGTCGGGGTTGCTCAGCCTCAGCGTCTTGTAGTTGGGCCGTCCGTTGGCGTGCAGCGTGACGATGAGATCATTGCCCTCGGCCGCTATTTCGAGGCGGGTCACCTTGTCGGCCACCCGGGCCGGGGTGCTCGGCCAGGGAGATGGCGCGGGGGATGGCGCGGGGGATGGGACCGGCGGTGATGGTACGGGAGCAGGCGGCTTGGGAGCAGACGGCACAGGAATGGGGGGCGCGGTTGCAGTGCTCGGCACTGGGCTCGGCACTGGGCTCGGGGCCGGGCTCGGGGCTGGGCGCGGGGCCGGGCGCGGGACTGGGCGCGGGGCGGGCGCGGTAGGAACTGGCGGCTGGGCTCGATCGGGCCGAGGCGCCTCCGTTACTTGGGACGAGGGCGGGGTGTCGGTGCTTACCACGCGGAAGGTAATGACGTTCGACAAAGTTGCCGGCCGGGCGCTGCCTCGATTGGAACAACGCATGCTGTTGGGGTCGTCGCGATAACCGCCTCCCCGGAGGACGCGATAGCGGGAGGTTTCCGGACCTTGCGGGTCAGCCCCGGGTGAAACCTTGTAATAGTCGGAAGCGTATGGGTCGGCGACCCACTCCCAGAGATTGTAGACGCCAGCGGTCACGCCGAAGCCGTTGGCGCGCTCAGGGATTTTGTAATCCGCGTCGCCGGCGCTTTTCTCTGGAACGGGTGGTTCGTCGCCCCAAGGGTATTTTTTCCCCTCCAGGCCGCCGCGGACGGCTTTTTCCCACTCGGCTTCCGTCGGCAGGCGAAAATTCTTGCCGGTCCGCTCGCCGAGCCAGCGGCAGTAGGCGGAGGCGTCGTTCCAGTCGATCCCGGTGACCGGCGCGTCGCCGCGGACATCGTTTTCAGCCTGGTGACTCGGGCGGAAGGCCCGGTACTGCTGGTAGGTAATCGGCCTTGTCGTAATCCAGAATTCCGAAACGTGAACCTGATGCACGGGCCTCTCCCAGGTGGCTCCGGCCTCGGCGCCCATGGCGAAGGGGCCCGCTGAAATGCGGGCGAGTTCCGGCATCGGAGTCTGAGAATGGAGAGGCGCTCCAGTGGAGCCCAACAGAGACAGCCCGACGAATGCACAAACCGCGCGAAAAAACATCTTGTCATCAAAGTGTATTACGATTCGAGGGAAGACGGAAGGCCCTTGCGGAAAAGGCCAGCGATAAGGATGCACTTGCAAGCTTGGATCCGGGTGACGCTGGCGGCGGGAATCGTTGCGATGACCTCCCTGGGCGCCGCTCAAGTGGACAGGTGGGCGGCGTTCCGCAAGTTGGGCGACCGGCTTCGCGATGAGCGCCGGTTTCGGGAGTCAGAGGACGCCTATGCGGCTTCGCTAAAGGTCGCCGAGGCTCATGGCGCGCACGACCCGCGAGTGGCGGCGAGCTTGCACAGCCTGGCGCTGCTCTACTTTGTACAGCGCAAGTACACGCTGGCGGCGCCATTGTACCGGCGCTCTCTGAGGATGCTTGAGAAGAATTTCGGGGCCGATCATCCAGAATTGGTCGTTGTACTGGACAACCTTGCCGAGGTCTACAGCGTGCAAGGACGGCGGCGGGAAGCTGAGCCATTGTATCGCCGGATCGTTTCCATCCTGCAGAAAGCCTACGGCGGTGACGACGAGCGGCTTCGAGAACCGCTGGGCAAGCTGGCGAAGATCTACTTTTTCGAAGAGGAACTTGAGCGGGCCGAGCAAACCCTGCGACGGCTGGTCCGTCTTACGGAAAACCATCTCGGCGGCGAGGATCCGGCGCTGGCCAAGGTGCTAAATGATTTGGGCGTCGTGTATCAGCGGAACGAGAAGCCGGCACTCGCCGAGCGGCAGCTGGAAAGATCCCTGCGGATTCGCCGTAACAGCCTGGGAGAGGAACATCCCGCCGTAGCCGAGACACTCACGGCTCTCTCGGTGGTTTATCGGGCGCGACTGAACTTCGCCCAGGCCGAGGAAGCCCTCGAACGCGCCCTGTCGATGCAAGAAGCTCTATCGGCACAAGAAGAACAGGGCGAGGAGGCCGAGTGGAGTCTGGCGACCGGATGGAACAACCTGGCCGAGATCTATCG
This sequence comes from Bryobacterales bacterium, assembly GCA_965238045.1. Taxonomy (GTDB): domain Bacteria; phylum Acidobacteriota; class Terriglobia; order Bryobacterales; family UBA6623; genus CBDEGU01. Next base: position 2,585,872 of record CBDEGU010000012.1, read on the forward strand.
GGAACAGCGGGAACTGGATCTCGCCGAAAGGTTTCTTGACCGTTCGCTGGCGCTCTGGCACGGGCTGGTGGGAGAGGATCATCCGCGGATCGCGACGACGCAGCATAACCTTGCGGCGGTGTATGCCGACCAGCAACGGTTCGACGAGTCCCGCGTGCTGCTCGAGCGCGCGATCGCGGTGCTGGAACATCACCTGGAACCCGGCGACAAGGCGCTGGCTGTCGTGCTGGCGACCTACGCCCGCACGCTGCGAGGGCTGGGGCGAAGCGAAGAGGCGGAACGTGCCGAGGCCCGGTCTCGGAAACCGGGCGGCCGCTGAGGGCTGGGTTCGCGTTTCAGACGAGCTTGGCGGCATGGAGGGAGCGTGCCCGTCAAGGATGCGAGCCTCGCCGGCCCGGCGGGCGAGCAGAGAAGCCGCGGGTTTCCGTCCTTCGGTTTTGAACCCGCGCCACGAGGGTTGGCGCTTCTCCCGAGGGGCTGGTTGCTTTCCGGGCGCCGGCTGAAATCCGCCCGCGGCTGGCTTGATAGACTGAAAACACTTAGGGGTTGCGGCTCCCGGATGAGAGCGGCTGATTGGTGCGGGCGTTGGATTGGCAAAGACTCAACTGTGTTTCACGGAGGATGGTTGCGCTAACTTTCCTTTTTGCCGGGCTCTGGGCCGTGCTGACGCTGGTGGTCTTCCCCCTGCCATCGGCCGCGCAGCAGGACGGCTGGGCCGCGGCGATCGAGGCCGGTGACGAAGCTCTCGAGGCTCGCGACTACCGCACCGCGCGCAGGCAATACCGGCGGGCACAAAGAATCGCGGTGGCGTTCGACGCCAGCGACGGGCGGGGCGCTCAGACGCTGACAAGGCTCGCCCGGGCCTACCGGGCACAAGGCGATTTCGCGAAACCCGAGCAGCTCTACGACCGGGTGCTGGAAATCGCCGCGCAAGCTCATGGCCCGCGTTCGGCCGAGTATGCGCGATACCTGAACGAGATCGGCAGGTACTTCCACTCGCGCCGCAAGTATTCCCGGGCCGAGGAGCTTTATCGAAAGTCGTTCTCGATTCGGCTGGAATTGCTGGGCAAGGAGCATCCCGATGTCGCCGAAGGCATCGGCAACTTGGCGATACTCTACGAAAACCAGGCGCGTTACGCGAAGGCGGAAGTCTACTACCGTCACTGCCTGGAGATTCGGGAAAAACAGTTAGGCCCGGAGCACATCGAGACGATCACGACGCTCGAGCACCTGGCACGCCTGCTGCACAAGATGAATCGCGCGGCCGAAGCGCGGCCGATGCAGCAGAGGACGACAGCGGTGCGGGCGCGAAGAGTCGCCGCCGCGCTTGAGCGAACGGTCTCGGGTGAGATTCATCGGCGTGCCCCGGGGATTCGGCCGCCAACTCTTAGCGAGAGAACCGAACCCGAATATACCGAAGAGGCCCGCATCGCCCGGCACGAAGGAACCGTCGTGCTGCAAGGCGTGATCATGCCCGACGGCCGCATCGGCAATGTGCGGCTCGTCCGCAGCCTCGGGCTGGGGCTGGATGAGAAGGCCGTGGAAGCGCTCACCCGCTGGCGCTTCGAGCCGGCGCGCAGGGGCAAGACGGATCTCAACTTCCAGGCCAGTCTGGAGATCAACTTCCGGATACTGTAGGCCAGCACCGCGGGCAGTGCGGTCCGCCGCTTGCGTCGCTGATTCGGCCGAGGGGCGGTGGGGCCTACTTCTTTTTTTTCTTGTGGACCTTGTGGCAGCTGCGGCAGCCGCCGCCGACTCCGCCCATGGCAGCGCGGAAGGCCTCGGCATCTTGCGCCTTGGCGGCGGCGATGCCTTGTTTGGAGCCTTCGACTACCTTAACGGCGCCCTTGGTCCAGGGCTCGTCCTTGACCCGGCCGGCCATCAGCATGAGCTGCGTTGACTCGCCGATGAGCGAAATGCGCTTCTTGGCCGCCTTCCAGTCATCATCGGAGCTGGGTCCTCCGGCTTTCATCATCGCGGAGAGGGCCTTCATGTTCGGTCCCTGCACGGCCTCCATGATGTCATGCACCGAGGCTATTTTTTCGTAGGAATGCCCGGCGTAGGCCCAACCGGCGATGCCCAACGCAAGAACGCAAATGGAAACGATACTTTTCATGAATGGAAATTTCTCCCTCGACCTTGCAAGAAGACTATTATAGCCGAGCCCGGTATAGCCTATGGCCGAAACAGGGGTTTTCGGCGGGGCCTGGACCTGGCAGGCCGGTTAGTCCGAACAGTCTTTCGAGTCGATCCGTGCCCTGATGTGATCGAGAAATTCGTCAACAGGCTTGGCACCCTGGTCGCCTTGCTTGCGGTGGCGCACGGCGACCGTGCCGGATTCCTCTTCGCGGCCCCCGATCACGAGCATGTAGGGTACTTTCTGGAGCTGCGCCTCGCGAATCTTGAAATTCACCTTCTCGCTGCGCTCATCGATCTCAACCCGCACTCCGGCGGCCTCTAGCTGCGCAACGACTTGACGGGCGTAGTCGTTCTGCCGGTCGGTAATCGGCAGTACCACCGCCTGCACCGGAGCCAGCCAGAGCGGGAACGCCCCGGCATAGTGCTCAATCAGCACGCCGAAGAAGCGTTCGACGGAACCCCACAGCGCCCGATGCACCATGACCGGGCGATGGGCCTTGCCATCTTCGCCGATGTACTCGAGCTCAAAGCGGCGCGGGAGGTTGAAGTCAAACTGCACGGTGGAAAGCTGCCAGGGCCGTCCAATCGCGTCGACCAGCTTGATATCGATTTTCGGCCCGTAGAAAGCAGCCTCGTCGGGCATGAACTTAGCCTCGATTTCGCGTTCTTTGAGCGCGCTGAAGAGTCCGTCCTCGGCCATTTTCCATTCTTCGGCCGAGCCGGCGTATTTGTCGTTTTTGCCGCCGTCCCAGGTCGAAAGTTCGATCTCGAATTTGTCGAATCCAAAGGTACTGAGCACATCGAGTCCGAAATCGATGCAGCCGAGAATTTCGTCCTTCACCTGGCCGGGAGTGCAAAAAATGTGGGCGTCGTCTTGCGTGAATCCGCGCACGCGCAGCAGTCCATGCATCACGCCCGAGCGTTCGTAGCGATAGACCGTGCCCAGTTCTCCGAGCCGGACCGGCAGATCGCGGTAGCTTCGCAGCTTGTTCTTGTAGATCAGGATGTGGAAGGGACAGTTCATCGGCCTGAGCTGGTATTCGGCGTCGTCCAGCTTCATGCGCGAGAACATGGCCTCGGAATAGAAGTCCGCGTGTCCGGAGGTTTTCCACAGATCGTAGCGGGCGATGTGAGGCGTATAGACCAGCCCATAGCCGCGCTTGACGTACTGGTCGCAAAGCCAGTCCTCCATCAGGCGGCGGATGGTTCCGCCCTTGGGATGCCAGAAAATCAAGCCCGGACCAGCCGACTCCTGAATGCTAAACAGATCGAGTTCCTTGCCGAGCTTGCGGTGGTCGCGTTTCTTGGCTTCTTCGAGGCGGTGAAGATGCTGGGCCAGCTCCTTTCTTGAGAAGAACGACGTTCCGTAGATGCGCTGCAGGCTGGCGTTCTTCTCGTTGCCCTTCCAGTAGGCGCCGGCCACCGAGAGAAGCTTGAAGGCCTTGATGCGGCCCATGCTGGGGATGTGCGGACCGCGGCAAAAATCATTGAAGACGTCGCCGGTCTTGTAGATCGAGATCTTGCCCGATTCGGTCTTGTCCTCGATCAGCTCACACTTCATCCAGTCGCCGAGCTTCCGGTATTCAGCGAGAGTTTCCTCGCGCGGAAGCCAGACGCGCTCGTTGGGCGGATCGCGCTTGACGATCTCTTGCATGCGCGCCTCGATTTTTTCGAGGTCCTCTGGAGTGAAAGGCTCGTCGCGCTGAAAGTCGTAGTAGAACCCCTGCCCGGTCGGCGGTCCGATGCCCAATTTCGTATCGGGATAGAGTTCGAGCACGGCCGCGGCGAGCAAATGGGCGGAAGAATGCCGGTAGACTACCAGCGCCTCGGGGTCGCGGTCGGTGAGGATGCGCAATTCGGCGTCGCTGGTCAGCGGCTGGGTTAGATCGACTGTCTGGCCATCGGCCTGGGCCGCCAGGGCGGCTTTCGCCAGCCGGGGGCTGATGGATTCGGCGATTTCAAGCGGCGTAACACCGCGGGCGAGTTGCTGCCGGGTTCCGTCCGGCAAAGTGACTTGAATCGTGTCCATGGGAGAGAAGACTTCGGTACAGGACGGGCCTGGATTGGAGGTTAGACGATTAGTCTTTCGAGGCGGAACTCTTCGTGGTCGAGGACTCGGTTTTGGAGCCGCTGCTAGATTCGGACTTCGATTTCGACGTGTCTTTCGAGTCGCTGGATTTGGCGCTCTTTTTCTCTCCGTCGTCCTTCTTCCCGCCGTCGTCCTTCTTCCCGCCGTCGTCCTTCTTCCCGCCGTCGTCCTTCCACTCCGACTTTCCGGCGCGAGCGTAATCATTAATGTAAAAGCCGCTGCCCTTGAACTGAATCGCCGGCGCCGAAATCAGCTTGCGCAACTCTCCGCCGCAGTCGTCGTGTACGGTCAACGGATCGTCGGAGAACTTCCGAATTTCCTCGAAGCGTCCGCCGCACTTCCGGCATTCGTATTCGTAGAGAGGCATGAGTGCAACCAGGGAGGCAGACTTCAGCCGCTCCCTTCAAACATTTTTCAGTATCCGTAGCGCTGGCGCCGCCCCGGGGAGCCGGCGCGCGGCGCTGAGGCGCAAGCCCTGGATCCAAGCCAGCCAGCCAAGCCGTCTCACCCAGACGCGTCTCATCCAGGGCATCGAGAGCCGTCCTCCGACCATTCCAGACTATATTCGTAAGTATATCAACAAGGGGCGTTGGTGCATGAATCGGCGTCGGCTCCCACGCTAGCATCGGCTCGGGCTCCCGATCCGTCATGGAGATCGAGGGAGCGACGTCATGGCCGCAGGGAAGTCGAGTCGAGTCAACCGCAAGTACAAGACGAAGTACAGAATCCGGAGCTGGAGGGAGTACGAGCGTGGCCTTAGGAGCCGCGGCGACGTCACGATCTGGCTGAGCGAGGAGGCCATCGCCGCGTGGACACCACCGAAGAATGGTCTCCGGGGAGGCCAGCGGCGGTACTCGAACCTCACCATCTTGACCGCGTTGACTCTGCGAGTCGTCTTCCGCCTGCCGCTTCGCCAGAGCGAGGGTTTCCTGGACTCGCTGCTCAGCTTGATGGGCCTCGACCTCAAGGCCCCGGACCACACCACACTCTCGCGCCGGAGACAAATCGTTGCGGTGCCGCCGCTAACGCGAGCCCACGACGGCCCGATCCACCTGATCGTTGATGCCACGGGGCTCAAGATCCTGGGTTGCGGCGAATGGAACGCGCACAAGTACAAAGCATCGAAGAGACGCCGGGACTGGCGGAAGCTGCACATCGGAGTGGATGACGAGGAGTTCATTGTGGCCGCCAAGCTTACGACGAGCAGCGGGGACGACGCCTCCGCCCTGCCTGATCTCCTCGACCAGATCGAGGTTCCCCTCCGGCGTTTCACGGCGGACGGGGCCTACGACCACAGGTCGATCTACGATCGGGTCGGCGCGGCCGGTACAGAGGACGTCGTGATCGTGATCCCTCCTCGTCGCTGCGCGGTGTCCGCGGGGCCCACGGACGGCCCTTGGGCGCAGCGAGAAGCGGCTCGTCAGAGGATTCGTAAGGTCGGACGACGAGAGTGGCAGAAGGAGTCGGGCTACCGACGACAGGCGCGCGTTGAGAACGGGTTCTTCCGATACAAGTCAGTGTTCGGAGGAAGCCTAAAGGCGAGGAACAGCAACGCGCAAAGGAGAGAGGCCACGATCGGGTGCCACATCCTCAACCGGATGGCCGAGTTCGGCAGGCCGAAGTCCTACGCCGTGGTGTCGTGAACGAGGGGTTGGGAAAGCGGCCCGACTCGCGCCGGGGTTGAATCGTGCAATAGCGCCCGATCGAGTTTTTGGCCACAATGGCGTCGTCAGGGGCGGGCCAAGGGGACGGCTGGCTATTATGGCATTTCACGTGCTCCCGAAATTGACGCCTGGATGATTCAGCCATCGCCAGGGGGGCTCTTGTTGGTTCGCGCTTGAGAGCCGCTCTGGCTCAGGGGAGGGATGGCTCCGATCGAGGCGGAGGAAGCCGCGGCGTGCATTGCTCGGTCAGAACAAAGGATTCCACGGGTTCCGCTAACGAGGAGTGGCGGTGGTTTTGGGTCACTCTGACCCTGTCGAGCATTAGCGTTGTCGCTGTTGTATTCTCGGCGTGGGAACTGGTCGAATACCAATTCTTCCGCGAGTTGGACTACGTTGCGTTGCACTACCTCTATGTCACCCGAGGCATTGTCTCGTCCTTGCTGTTGGCGTTTTGGGCGGCCTGGTACGTTTTGCGACAGCAGCGGCGGGACGCCGAGGTGCTGCATCGCTCGCGCGAGCACTACCGGGGCCTTCTCGAAGCTTCGCCCGGGGCCGTCGCTCTGTATGATTCGACTCTGCGGGTAAGGGAATGGAACGCATCCGCGGAACGCTTGTACGGCTACAGCAAAGCCGAAGTGCTTGCAAGGCCTCTGCCGACGGTGCCACCCGAGACTTCGGAGGAGCTCACGCGCTTTCTGGAACAAGTCAGCCGAGGGGAGTCTGTCACGGACGCCGAAACACTCCGCATGGACCGAAACGGCAGGCGGCTCGACGTGCAGCTCAGCCTGCTGCCGTTTCGCCAGTCCGCGGGGATGGACTATCACCTGGAAGTTACGACCGACATTCACGGTCGCTTGCGCCTGCAGCGAAAACTGCTGGAGGTCGAAAGGCTTACGTCCATGGGCAGGATGGCGGCGGGCACGGCCCATCATCTCAACACGCCCCTAACGGCGATGCTTCTTCGCGCACAGATGATGCGCGAACGCTGTCATCCGGGCGTCACGGCGGCCGATCTGGAACGGCTGGAAACAGGCATACACTCTTGTCTGCAGTTCGTGCGGCGGATGCTAGAGTTCAGCCGCCCTGCCCTGGTGGAAAAACAGCCAGTCGATCTGGCCCTCTCGATCGAGTCGATCATGAATTTTCTCGCGCCGACCTTGGCGGCAAAGCAGACCCGGATTTTGACCGATCTGAGCGGGTTGCATGGAGAGAAGGTGATGGCGGACACGAACCTGCTAGAGGCGCTGATCTCCATTCTTATCAGCAACGCTCTCGATGCAACCGGCCAGCGTGGCGCGATCAATGTCCGCTGCAGGCGGCTGGAAACGGATTCGGTCGAGATCGAAATCGCTGACGACGGACCGGGAATTGACCCCAGCGATCTGCCACACATTTTCGAGCCGTTTTTCACAACGAAGGCACCCGGCCAGGGCACGGGCCTCGGACTGGCGATAGCGAGAAACATTGTTGCTGACCACGGCGGGTCCATCCGGCTTGATACCGGTCCGGGACGAGGCACGACCGCGCGGGTCAAGCTTCCAGTGCATCGACCCGTGGATCGCCATTCGGAGATGGAGTCGTGACACTCGTATCCTTGCCCAAGACCTGCGCCGTTCTCGTGGTAGACGACGATGCGGGGTTGGCCGAGACGCTGCAGGAGCTGCTGCGGCAGGAAGGATACGATGTGGAAGTGGCGGTTTCGGCAACCGAAGCGCTCGCGCTGCAACAACATCGCTCCGATTTCGCCATCGCTCTCGTCGACCTCGTGATGCCGGGCACCGGGGGCCTGGCGCTGATGGAGCAACTGCGCGAACGTAATCCTGAGTTGGCGGTTATTATCATGACCGGCTACGGAACGATCGAAACCGCCGTGGAGGCGATGAAGAAGGGCGCCGAGGATTACATCACGAAACCCCTTGATCAAGAATCCATCAGGAAGAAAGTCGCCCGTCTCGCGGAAGTATTCGAATTGCGGGAGAGGGTGGCCCACCTGGAGGCGAATCTTGAGTGATATTCATCGTTCGAAAGCTTCGTTTATGCTTCTCCTCTTATGCAACGCGTGATCGAGCGAGCGCGCACTGCGGCCGACAGCGACGCCTCGATTCTCGTGCTGGGGGAAACGGGCACCGGTAAGGAACTGATGGCTCGCGCCATCCATGAAGCGGGATCGCGCAGCCGGCGCCCCTTTCTGCCGGTAAACTGCGGCGCTCTGCCGCCAGATTTGATGGAAAGCGAGCTGTTCGGGCACAGGCGCAGTGCTTTCACCGGTGCTCATGACAGCACGCCAGGAATCTTCCCGGCCGCCTCTGGAGGAACGGTGTTTCTCGACGAGATCGGTGAGATGCCGAAAGGGGCGCAGGTGAAGTTGCTGCGTTTCTTACAGAAAGGTGAATTGCGGCCGGTGGGCGAGACGAAATCTGTCCAGGTCGACGTGCGTATCCTCGCCGCGTCCAACCGGCGGCTGAGCGAGCTCCGGACGGAGTGTCTTCGAGAAGATTTCTATTACCGGATCGCGACAGTGATCGTTGAGGTTCCACCTTTGCGGTCGCGGTCGGAAGATATCCTTGTGCTTGCCCAACACTTCTGTGAGCGGCTCTCGCGCCGTTGCGGGTGCGAGATCACCCTGACCCGTCCGGCTCTCGAGCTGCTGCTCCGATATCCTTTCCCCGGGAACGTGCGCGAGCTGGAATACCTTCTGGGAGGCGCCACGGCCTTGTCGCGGGACAATCCGCAGGCCATCACGGAAAAAGACCTGAAACCGCTTCTAACCGAAAGCGTCTTGGAGAGTGCAGGCGCTGAGGGTGAGCCCCCGCTTGCCTTGGAAGAGCTGGAACGCTTGGCGATTCAGCCCGCTTTGAGGATGTGCCACGGCAATCGTACCAAGGCAGCATCCCAGCTTGGCATCTCGCGTGACACCCTCTATCGCCGGCTTCGCCAGTTTCGCCACGAAGGCTAGCTCGCTTTCCCCCGGCGACGGTATTCTGAACTTGCCCGGTTTTCCGATAGTGGTCCGACGCCGCGAGCCAACTGTTCGCAGGACCGCAATCCCAAGACAGGACCGGGGTGTTGCGCCATTCGCCCCTGCCACGGTAATCGCGGCAGAGCCGCTTCGCAGCTTGGAGTTTCCCGCGACAGGCTGTATCGGAAGCTGCACAATTCGGCGACACTCCCCGGAACGCTCTCGGAATCGTACGATTTTCTGACACTGACCGTTTTTCGGATGCGCCTAGCTTTCTCTCCGTGTCGCGCCTTCACGGCTTCAGGCTTAGGTCCCTGTCGGCCGAAGTACTGAGTTTTCTGTGTCTTTCCGGCATTTGAATTGGATCGCACTGCAAACGAACCAGCGGGGTCGAAAGGCCACCTGCGTGCCATGACAGCTGGGTGGGAGTCCCTCCCAAACCAAATCCCGGAGGGAGCAACGTGAGTCGAAAACAGAGCCTTTCGCTGCGGCTGGTGATAGCCATCGCTGTTTTGGGGCTGCTGGCGAGCTTACTCACCCGGCAGTACGAAACAGCACAGAGCCGCTGGAGCGTGTTCCTGGCCGGCAGCCCAAAAAGAGGCGTCCGATTGTTTGAGAGGAAGGGATGCGTCCAATGTCACGCCGTCAACGGGTGGGGAGCGGACTTGGCGCCCGACCTTGGTATGCAGAGTTCATCCGGAGCCAGGCTGAGCGACCTGGTGACTGCCATGTGGAACCACGCCCCCCAGATGTGGGAGCACATGCAAGCGAACAAGATCAAATACCCTGCCTTGACCCGGCGGCAAATGGCGGATCTGTTCGCCTTCTTCTATCTATCGGGCTACTTCGACGAACCTGGCGAGGAAGGCCGGGGTGAGAGCCTGTTCGTCTCCAAACAGTGCAGACGCTGCCACGAACAACGCGGCCGGAAGGATCGCGTCGGACCGAACTTGGGGGCCATGGGCGGCCTGGACACGCCGATCGTGTGGGCGGAGGCGATGTGGAATCATGCTCCGGCCATGGAGAAGGCGATGGAGCAGCTCGGCTTGGCGTGGCCGACATTCGAAGACCGCGAGATGAACGACCTGCTGGCCTACATTCGGAGAAGATCGGGCGGACTGCGCAGGGAACGAGAGTTCCTGCCGGCCGATCCCATCCAGGGCCTAACGCTGTTCCGCAACAAAGGTTGCACGTCGTGCCACTCAGTCGGTGGAAAAGGAACGGGTAGAGCGCCCGACCTCGGACCGCGACAAGGGAGCCCGCTGACGCTTATCCAATTTGCAGGAGTGATGTGGAATCACTCTCCCGGGATGTGGCGCGCCATGGATCTCGAGGGCGTGCCACGGCCCACCTTCGAAGGGCAAGAGATGGCGGACATCATGGCTTTTCTTGCAAGTCTGCGCTGCTTCGAACCCGGGGGCTCGCCCCTGACCGGGCAGAGCTTGATCACCGAACGAGGCTGCGCCCCCTGTCACGGACAACGCGCCGAGGGCGCGTCCGGCGGGCCCGCACTGAGAGGGCAAAGCAGGAGCTACACCCTGGTCACCTTCGCCGAAGCACTGTGGAACCATGGGCCGAAAATGTATCGCCAAACCCGAGAGCTTGGCCGCGACTGGCCTAGTCTGGCCGAGGACGATATCGGCGACCTGCTTGTCTTTCTGAACACCGCCGTACCGGAGGATGAATGATGCAGCTTGCCGACACTGCGCTCAGAATTGCGTCCAGAAACCGGCTTTTTCTGATGGGGTTTGGCCTCTTCTTCTTGCTGGGGACCTTCGTTTTCTTTACCGACATGCCGCGAGCGTCCAGCCTGCAGCCGATTGCCTTCAACCATGCCACGCATATTGAATCGGGACTGGAGTGCACGACTTGCCACGTTGGAGCGGAAGACCAGCAGCACGCGACTCTGCCGACACTCGAAACGTGTTCGCTCTGCCGCGCAGCGCTGCTGACGGAAAGTCCCGAGGAGGCGAAACTGCTGGCGTTTGTTGAGGAAGGAAGAGAGCTCGACTGGGTGAAACATACCCGCGTTCCGCGGCACGTGTATTTTTCTCATCGCCGGCATGTTAGTTCGGGACAGCTGGAATGCTTGACCTGCCATGGGCCTATGCAGGAGATGATTGTGCCGCCGCTCAAGCCTCTGGCGGGAGAAAAATTGACGATGGACGGTTGCATTGCGTGCCATCTGGAAAATGAGGCGAGGACGGATTGCAATGACTGTCATATCTGATCGTGTCTCTAGAAGGCGTCTCCTGCCTTACACCGCCGTCACTGTGATAGCGACCCTGGGCGGGCTGTTGCTTGCCGGGCTATTCCTTGGCGGCCCCAGGCTCGGCGCCCAGCAACGGCGTGAGGGAGCGTTTTTCATTCCGGGCGATCCAAAGTCGGGTATCAAAATCTTCTTTGAGAAAGGGTGCATTCGCTGCCACTCCATCCTCGGCGAAGGCGGGCGGACCGCTCCAGACCTTGCTCGTAGTCCGGCCGGCCATTTGGGAGCCGCCGAGCTGGTGGCGGCGATGTGGAATCACGCACCGGCGATGTGGGAGAAGATGACGCTCGAGCACGTGACGGCGCCCGAGTTCAGCCCGGACGAAATGACGGACTTGTTCGCTTTTCTGTACTCGGTGCGATCACTGGATGAACCGGGCGACCCGGACTTGGGCCGGCAGTTCCTGAGACGGAAGTGCCTGGCGTGCCACAGCGTGGAGGGAAGCGGGGGGCGTCTGGGACCCGATCTGAGGGAATGGGTTCGCTATCGAAACCCCGTGAGCTGGATTCAGGCAATGTGGAACCACGCGCTCCCGATGCAAGCCGCCATGGCGCGGCGCGGCCTGGACTGGCCGCAACTAGCCAGCGACGACATGGCCAATTTGATGGCCTACTTGAGAACGATGGCCACGGGTCCGGGAGACCGGGTCTATCTGGGGCCGGCGGAACCCGATAGTGGCCGGAGGCTGTTTCGGAGCAAAGGTTGCGCCGCCTGCCACGCCATCCGGGGCGCCGGAGGCCGGCGGGGACCAGACCTGGGCCTGCGATCTCTTCCCCGCACGCTGGGTCAATTTGCGACCTTGATGTGGAATCACGCGCCCGCGATGACCCGGGTCATGGCCGCTGAGCATGTCCGCCCCGCCCAGTTCACCAACCAGGAAATGGCCGATCTGATCGCCTACCTTTTTTCCGAACGATACTTCGAACTCAGAGGCAGTGCAGCGAAAGGCGCGCGCAGCTTCGAGGACAAAGGCTGCTCGAGTTGCCACGGGCCGGCGGCCAACGCAGAACCACCAGCGGTGTCTTTGGAAGGTTGGCGGGGACGCGCTTCCCCTCTCTCCTTCGCCGCGGCGCTATGGAATCACGGGCCGGTGATGCTTGCCAACATGCAGCAGCGAAATGTGCCCTGGCCTCGATTTCGAGCTGGAGAAATGTCGGATCTGATGGAGTTTCTAAGCCGCGGCAGACCGTCAAAAAGAACAGGAGAGCGCGAATGAAAACCAAGTGAGTCCGGTGAGACTTTTCCGCTTCGCCGCCGGCGGCGTTCTCGGGACCGCGGCTTCCGGAATCAGTCTTCGAGACGTGAGCTTGATCAACGCCGAGCTCACGACCGATGAAATCGAGGTCCCGGACGGCCCGGAAAGTTAGGCGCTGAGCGTGTGCACGCTGTGTCCGGGAGCATGCGGCGTGCGCGTTCGCAAAATCGGCGAGCGGGCCGCGAAGATCCAAGGTAATCCCTTGCACCCGGTGAACGGCGCCGGAATGTGCCCTAAGGGACTCGCCGGCCTGCAGCAACTCTATCATCCGGACCGGCTGACGACTCCGCTCAAGAACGTTGGCACACGGCGCTCGCCCCGCTGGCAAGAGATCTCCTGGGAGGAGGCAGTCAGCGTCCTCGGGGGACAGTTGAAGCAACTCAAACAGAAGGGTGAGCCCCACGCCGCGACACTGGTGGATCGCGGTCAGCGAAGCCTGCGGGGCAGTTTACTGCGGCGATTCATGACGGCTTTTGGGTCCCCAACTATCTTGTGATGCCGTCCGGGCGTGACGCTCTTCAGACGGCGGCATTTTTCCAACAGGGCCTTACCGAACCCCTGGCTTTCGACTTCGAGCACACTCGAAGCGTGCTGAATTTTGGAGTCGATTTCCTGGAAGGATGGGGTTCCCCAGCTGCATTGATGCGCTCCTTTGGACGATGGCGTGACTCGGCCGCGGGGGAACGCGCCCGCTTCGTTCAGATCGAACCAAGGCTGTCTGTCACGGCGGCGAGCGCCGACGAATGGGTGGCAGTGAAGCCCGGCATGGAAGCAACCTTGGCGCTCGGCATTGCCTACGGCCTGATCACCGAAGGCCTATACGATACCGATTTCGTGAGCGAACACACGTTCGGGTTCGATGACTGGCGCGACTCCACAGGCAAATCGCACATGGGATTCCGGACTCTCGTTCTCAGCGAATACCGTCTCAATGACGTGAGCCAGGCGACCGGCGTGCCGTCCGAGACGATTCTTCGTCTGGCCCGCCAGTTTGGCGGTAATCGTCCGGCGCTGGCCCTCGGCGACTTTCAGACCAGCACTCTGTCGGGCGACCCGTACGCGGCCATGGCCGTGCATAGCCTTAACGCTCTCGTCGGCAGCGTCAATACAGCCGGCGGGGTTATGAGCCAGGCGGAAACACCGTTTTTCTCCAACGCCCCCGCGAAGGCGAACCAAGAGTTGCCGCCTCGACTCGATACTCAGCCGGACCAACCGTACCCGGGTCCCGCTCTGTGGCGGTTGCCCCAAACGATTCTGTCGGGGAAACCCTATCGGTTGCAGGTTCTGCTGCTGAATGAGGTGAATCCTTTGTACTCCATGCCGAATGGGGAGGCTTTTCGGAAGGCGTTCGACGAGGTTCCGTTCATTGCAAGCTTCGCACCCTTTCTCGACGAAAGCTCCGCGGCGGCGGATTTGGTGCTTCCCGTTCCGACCGGTTGGGAAAGGTGGCAAGACGCCGGTTCTCCGCCCGGCTTTCCATACGTCACCCAATCGATTTCGCCACCTGTCGTCGAGCCACGCCACAACACTCGCGACGCGGCGGACATCGTGCTGGAAATCGCCCGCTCGCTGGGCGGGTCCACAGCGGAGACCCTGCCGTTCGCCGACTTTGAACAGTATCTGCGCCAGCAGGCCGCAGAGATTTTCGCCGCCCATACTGGCTCGGTATTCGCGACCCATCTCGAGGATACCTGGTACAAGTTGATGGAACGCTCCGGCTGGTGGGCGCCCACCTACGCAAGCGAAGAGGAGCTGTGGGAACAGATGACTGAGCGGGGAGGCTGGTGGGAACCCGCTCTCTACTACGGCGGCAGCTACGCCACGCCTTCGAAGCGATTCGAGTTTTTCTCTCAGACATTGGCGGGTTGGGCCAAACAGCAACCTGGTTTTGCCGCGAAGGCCGGTCTCGCCGAGGATGACGACCGCCTGTTTCTGCCCCACCAGCCAAAGCTCGAGGAGCCGACCGAAGACTACCCTTTGCTTCTGTTGCCGGTGGAAGTGTTGGCCCTGTCGGGTGGAGAAGGCGGACATCTGCCCTATTTGCAACAGATCGCAGGGTCCCACATGTTCTCGCAGTGGGATAGCTGGCTCGAAATCCATCCCGAGACAGCTCACAGGCTCGGCATCTCCGACGAAGAAACCGTCTGGCTGGAATCCCACCGAGGCCGAGCTCAGGTGCGGGCCAAGCTCTATGAGGGGGCTCCGCCCAATGTCGTGTGCTTGCCTCTTGGATACGGCCACACCGAAGGCAGTGCATGGGGCCGGCAAGGTGTAAATCCTCTGGATCTTCTCGAGGAATCCCGCGAACCTCTTGCGGGCCTGCCGCAAGTCGGCAGAACTTACGTCCGAATCTATCAAACTTGAGGAGACAACAATGGCTCGTTGGGGAATGGTGATCGATTTAGCCAAATGTACGGGATGCCAGGCGTGCGTCGTCGCCTGTCAGACCGAGAACAATATCCCGTGTGTTTCCCCCGAGGAGGCAAAACGGGGACGCACGATGGCGTGGATCAACATTCTGCCGGAACTCGAAGGCGAATACCCCAGAGTGACGATGCGGCAGACCCCTCTTCCCTGCGTGCACTGCGAGCACGCTCCCTGCACGGTCGTCTGCCCCGTTTCCGCGACCGGCGTCGGCCCGGAGCGAATCGTGCGGCAGACGTACGCGCGCTGTATCGGTTGCCGCTATTGCACCGCCGCGTGTCCCTATACTCGGCGTGTCTTCAATTGGAGCAAACCTGAATTCCAGGGCGACTTCTCGGAATCGCTGAGTCCGGATGTTTCGGTACGTCCGAAAGGCGTGGTCGAGAAGTGCACCTTCTGCCACCACCGTCTCATCAAAGCGCGAGAGCAGGTTTGGGCGGAGGAGCGGAACCTAAATGAGGGCGAGTACTTGCCCGCATGCGTCGAAGTGTGCCCGGCCAATGCCATGTATTTCGGGGACCTCAATGATCCGGCAAGTACGGTGTCCGAGCTGGCACGGAGCCCCCGTGCGTACCACCTACTCGAAGAATTGGGAACCGAGCCGAAAGTGACCTATCTCTCCCGGGGAGAATGAACTCGTGGGCACCATGACTAAACCGCTGGACAACATGCGGGACGACATCCTGTTGCAGCCCATCTTGGCGCCAAAGAGTTCTTTTTACTATGTCGCGTTCACACTACTGGGCTTAGGTTCCATTGGTTTCTTCGCCTGGTATTGGCAGATCCGCCAGGGCCTAGCCGTCACGGACCTCAACGTACCCCTTTATTGGGGAGTTTATATCACTAACTTTGTTTTCTTCATCGGCATCAGTCACGCGGGAACTTTGATCTCCGCCATCCTGCGGCTTTGCCATGCCGAATGGCGGCGTTCCATTACCCGCTCAGCCGAAGTCATCACAGTGCTGGTCCTTTTTTTCGGAGTCGCGAGCATCATCGTCGACATGGGGCGGCCCGACCGGATGCTCAACGTGTTGTGGTATCCCAATTTCAGTTCGCCTCTGCTGTGGGACGTGTGCAGCATCTCGGTTTACTTGACTGCCAGCACCATCTATCTCTATTTGCCCCTGATCCCCGATATCGCCCTTGATGGGTATTCACTTGACTCAGGTATTTTGAAATGGCCCCTACATGTTGTGGTTGTCCGTAGCGCGTGTTGCGGTGCCTCCGACCAGCGACTTGTAGGGCGCCGGTTGGACGGCGACGGCCTGCTGAACCAGGCGGTAGAAGAGCTTGCCTCGGCTTCTGGACTTGCGGCGGTTGAAGCGGAAGGTGAATTCGTCGAGGTAGTAGTCGAGATGCTCGTGGCTGACGGCTCCTTGATGCGTACCCAGTATCCAACGCTTCAGTAACGACACCACGCGATGCACGCGGGGGAGCAGTTGAGAGGCTCGTGCCGGTTGCCCGTCCAGGTAGCTCACCTCGTGGCGATAGCCGTCGCTTTCGAGTGGCTCGTATCCCAGCCAGCCGTCCGTGTGGACCACGCTGCCGGGTTCGACCGACTCGCCGACGAAGGCCATCAAGCTGTCCCCAGAGGCGTTCGGAATCGTGCGCATCCGAACTCGTCCGATGCCGGCGCCATCTTCCTCGGCCGCTACTACAATCAGCGCTTTCGCGTCGGTTTGGCGGCCCCGCACGCCCTCCTCCAGGGCTCCTAAGTAAGTCTCGTCAACCTCAACGCGCCCGCTGAGGCGATCACGTCCGGGCCGCACCATAGCGCGCCGAAGCTTGTGCAACCAAGTCCAGGCCGTCTTGTAGCTGCCCAGGCCCAACACCCGCTGCAATCCCAATGCACTCGCCCCGTTCTTCTGGCTGGTGAGCCACCACATTGCTCGAAACCAACTCTGGAGCGGCTTGCGGGTGTCTTGAAAGATTGTGCCTGCTGTCGCCGAAGCTTGATGCCCGCAGCTTGCACACTGCAGCAGCACCGTGCGCACCGCCCAGGTTTTGTCATGCCCGCATCGCGGACAACGAAAACCCTCCGGCCAGCGGAGTTGACACAGATACTCCCGACAGGCCTGCTCGCTAGCGAAACGCGCCTCGAACTCGGCCAAATTCCGGGGATAATCTTCCATCGCCCAAGATCCTACATCTTGGGGTCACCTGAGTCAAGTAAATACCCATCTCGCCCTTTTACGGGATCGTGGGCACAAGTACAAGCGATTCTATCGGTTGTTGGCTATCGGCTGGCAGGGTACGGACGAGCAGAAGCACCGTTTGGAACGCGCCATATCGGTCATGGCTATCCTTGTCATCCCGATCGCCGTTTCCGTACACACCGTGGTCTCCTGGGTGTTTGGCATGACAGTTCAGCCGATGTGGCACTCGACAATCTTTGGGCCGTACTTCGTCGTCGGCGCGATCTTCTCCGGCATTGCTTCCCTTATCGTCGCCATGGCGTTGATCCGCCGCATCTACTTTCTCCAGGATTACCTCAAGGAGGTCCATTTCAACAACCGAGGGCTGCTGCTTGTGATGGCGTGCTTGTGGTTCTATTTCACATTCGCGGAATACATAACGACGTTCTACGGCGGTGAACCGATTCACATGACCGTGTTCTACTCTAAGGTGAGCGGTGAGTTTTCTGGTCTGTTCTGGGCGATGGTCCTGATGTGCTTTGTTATCCCCGTCGGCCTGCTCTCGCGCGCCCGAACGCGCGGAGTAGGCGGGACGGTTGTGGCGTCCGTCTCCGTCATCATCGGGATGTGGCTTGAGCGCTACCTAATCGTTGTTCCGACGCTTTCCCGGCCCCGCTTGGCCTGGGCTGAAGGCATATACTCTCCCACCTGGGTCGAGATGGCCATTACCTTCGGGTTCGGTGCTAGCTTCCTTTTTCTGTACATGTTGTTCACCAGGTTCTTCCCGATCGTTTCGATCTGGGAAGTGCAGGAAGGACGTGATCAGGCGATAGCCAATGTCGTCCATCGTGTCCAGTCTTATCAGCCGCAAGGCGACGAACAGGCTGGAACTGGCTAAGGATCCGTGTCTGTTCAATCAGGTACCACCCGCAGAGCGGGTGTTTTGATGAAGGTCGTGGTGTCCAAAAACTCGATCGGCTTATTCCGACAGATGTCGTGACGGGGGATGCTTGTTCGGAACTGCGATTTTCGTCTTCTTGTGTCGGTGGACTGACGCTGAGCAGAGCCGGCCACGTTAGAAAGAGGCTGGCACACGAAGCTCACAAACGCCGCTGCTGCACATAGCAGCGGCGGTTTTTGTTTCTGGGGGATCCTTCAGGCAGCCTGTCGGTGGTAATACTTCAGCATCCCGCCCAAACGCCGCCGACATTCAATCGGGGAGCCTGGTCGCTCACCGAAGCTTCGGGGAAGATCAGTTGATTGCCGAGCCCCTGGTGATTGCGTTCGAAATGATAATGGGCGACGAACTCTTGGACCGCCCGGTCCAGCGATCGCTCTCCGAAAAGAATCATGCGATCCGAGCAGGATTCTTTGGGGTTGCGCACGAAGCGCTCGGCGTAGGCGCTCAGGTTCGGGGATCGTGCCGGTAGGCGGACGACACTCACTCCCGCCGCCGCCAGCGTCTCTTGAAACTCCTGCGTAAACAAGGGGTCCCGATCGTGGATCAGATACTTCTTGCCGACTAGAAAACCATCGCCGTCGTCGGTCAAGTTGCGAGCGATCTGAGTCATCCAAGCCCCATCGGGCTGGGTCGTAATCCCGGCGATCTCGACTCGACGGGTCGACAGCTCGATCACAAACAGCACCACGACTCGGACCAGACCGGAACGCGTCCACCCCTCGACGGTGAAGAAATCCGCGGCAGCCAGAACCTCCCAGTGCATCTGCAAGAACTCCCGCCAAGTGGTCTTCTTCAAGCGCTCCGGTGCAAGCTCGATACCGTGCTGTTTGAGGATGTTCGCGATCGTGCCGCGTGCGACCCGATGACCCAGATTGGCCAGCGCTCCCCGGATGCGGGTGTAGCCCCAATCGTGGTTCTCCGCCGCCATGCGGACGACCAAGCTGCGGATCTGTTCCATCACACGAGGCCGTCCAGGGTTTCGTCGCTTGCTGCCGTCGTACTTGCGGGCAATGAGCTTGCGGTGCCAAGTCAGCAAGGTTTCCGGCGTCACGATCGAGGCCACATCATCGAGCACCCGGCGGCCCAGCTTCTTGGCCCGAACCGCCAAACGGCGGCGCTGCTCGTCGTTGAGTCGCAGCCGCTTGTTCCCCAGTTGCTCCCGCAGCACGCGGTTCTCTTCCTTGAGATAGTCGTTGATGTCCTGTTGCTGTTGGTTGATCCATCCCGCCAGAACGATGAGAATGAACCGGAACGGGTCCAGAACCTGCTGCATGGAGCGCAGGCTAGAACAGCAGCGGCCCCATTGAGCATCTCTCGCATGGACCATAACTCTCAACAACAGAACACGTTCGAGTTTTTGGACACTACGGGTTGTTGATCTGTGAGGCTTTGAACAGCTACAAAATTATCTACAGTGGGTTTTCTGGAAGCAGGGAAATAGGCCGTAAGTAACTGAAAACAATGGTCGGGGCGGAGGGATTTGAACCCCCGACTTCCTGCTCCCAAAACAGATGCCACCCTTAGGCCTTAAGTCCCTGTTTTCAAGTACTTATAATTCAATGACTTACCCGTAGCGTGTTGCAACCTGTTGAAATGTGTAGATCTGTGAGGCTTTGAACAGCTACAAAATTAACTACAGTCCCCTTCCAGCCTGGTGCGCCTTCTGTGGTTCGACTGCGACCCCATCCGCACTGAAATGCCGGCCAGATGAATGGCGGGCCGGCCTCGCAGTCTTCTCCGACCACCTCAATGTTTTCCAACGCAGACGGAATTTACGATAGGGACAGGGCCTGGAGCGAACCGATCTGAATCGTCTGCGACTCTCTCTAGAATGTGGAGTAGAGACGGGACGGCTTCGTCTCGGCGGGCCACTGCTTCTGTCACGGCGGCGCGTGCGAAGGCACCGTCGCTGTTTTCCATTTGCCGCAGTATTTCAGATATCTCCATGGTCGCGCTCGGCGAAGGGAGGCAGGTTCAACAGGTTGTCAAAGCGATAGTATCTTGGCACGGCACAGCCATTTGTCACAGCCATTTGTCAATAGCAATAGTGCGCCGCAGAAATGTGCTCGCGGATATGGGGTCACATCGGTTCCGTGCTGATCCCTCACGGCGGCAATCGGGCCGTTGATCGTCGTGGCATGATCCGCTTTCATCCCCTCGACGGGTGATCCTGGTGAGCGGTGACGGGTGGCGAACCCGGCGCTGGCCCGATGGCGTCGTCAGCACCCGCGCCATTGGCGATCCTGGAGTTCATCATATGAGTGACTCCGCCGAATTGTGCTTCGGCTGCGCCGTCAACGATAATCTACCTGTGGCAAGCGATTTCTTACCCGCGATGAACGATGCGGTGATCCGCCGGTTAGCGGGAGATCGTTCGTATCAGCGGGGCTTGGACTATTACCTCCACGGACAGGTCGAGTCCCTCGAAGAGCATGCGGACGGGGTCCGGGCCGTGGTGCGCGGCAACGACGATTACAGGGTGGAGCTTTCCTCCAGCGGCGGCATCGTTGATCATTCCTGTGATTGCCCTTACGCAAGCGGGGGCATCTTCTGCAAGCATTGCGTGGCCACGGCTCTGGCTTGGCTGAATTGCTTGGCTCGGCCGGGGAAGATCAAGCGACGCACAAAGGTTGAGAACATCACCCTTGCCGACGCCAGAAAGATCCTGCTGGCGGAGAAGAAAGAAGAAATCGTCGCGACCTTGCTCGAATGGGCAAGGACCGACGAGCGGCTCCAGGAGCGATTGATCCTCTATGCGGCCCGGCGCTCTGGAGCCGAGGCCAGCGTGGCGGCCGTCGAAAAGATGTTCCGAAAGGCGGTTGAGACCGGCGGGTTCGTTTACTATCGCGAAATGGCATCTTACGCGCGCGGCGTGGACGAAGCCATCGATTCGATCGAGCAGCTACTCAGGGATGGGCAGGCCAGCGCCGTGATCGAACTTTGTGAATCAGCTCTTGGGTCGCTGATTGAGGCAATGGAACAGGCCGACGATTCCGGCGGCTACATGGGCGAGCTGCGGGATCGCTTGCAGGACATCCACTATCAGGCTTGCAAAGAAGGAAAGCCGGAGCCGGTGGCGCTGGCGGGCAGATTATTTCATTGGGAGCTGCACGGGGAGTTCGATCTGTTTCACGGCGCGATCTCTCGCTATGCCAAGATCCTGGGACCGAAGGGAGTGGGGGCATACCGGAAGCTGGCGGCGGCGGAGTGGAGAAAGGTTCCCGAGCGAACCGCGGACGACCAGACGCATGACTGGGGAAAGGATTTCCAGATCACTCATATTATGGAGGCGCTCGCCCTGCTCTCCGGCGATGCCGAGGCCCTTGTCGCGGTCATGAGCCGCGACCTCTCGCACCCCTACAAGTACCTGAAAATTGCTGAAGTCTGCCGAGACGCCAAGCAGCACGACATGGCGCTGGAGTGGGCCGAGAAGGGCCTTGCGGCCTTCCCCGAAAGGGCCGACGGACGGCTTCGGGAGTTCGCGGCCAATCAGTATCACCGCCGCGGGCGCCATGACGAGGCCATGAACCTGATCTGGGCCGAGTACGTGGAGCAGCCGTGGCTGGGGAGCTACCGCTCGCTGCAACGGCACGCCAAGAAAGCACGGAGCTGGACCGACTGGCGGGAACGCGCACTGGCGGAAATCCGGCACCGCATCAAGGCCGCCTCTCAGAAGAATCGCAAGCATGCTCCACCGTACTGGGCACGGCTGGCTGGCGACCACTCAACATTGGTCGAGATTTTCCTGTACGAGCGCGATGCCGAAGCTGCCTGGCGTGAAGCTCAGGCAGGCGGGTGCTCGCAGCCGCTCGCAAACGCGACCATCCAGAGGATGCGGTTCCCATCTACTTCAAGCAGGCCGAGGTGGAGGTGAGGACGGCACGGAAGTCGGTTTACGACCCCGCGGTCGACTTGCTGGAAAAGGCGGCCGTGCTAATGAAACGGATGGGCCGCAGCCAAGAATTCGTGGAGCAGATGGAATCGCTGCGCGAGCAATACAGGATCAAGCGCAATTTCGTCAAACGGCTGGACCGGCGGAGCAAGCGGCTCTATCTGTAGTGACAATGGCGCTCCCGGTGTAGCGGGAGGCACGGTTTCGAATGCTGGCTAACGAGCGCGGGCCAGTCCGAGGCGAGTTGTGAATGTGAATGAAAGAGACCCGCGGCTAGAGCCGGTCCTGGCGGAATCAAGGCGCTTGCGAGAGGAAAACGCCCGGCTGCGGCGTCTCTTAGCCAAACACAGCATTCCGATCTCCGAAATTTCACTGGACAATAGGGCTCCGGCGCCGACGGGCGAACCGCTGGGTGACCGAACAACTGTCTCAAGCTAAGCCGAGCAGCGAATCGCTCTGTTTCGAAAGCTGTTCCGAGGCAGGGAAGATGTCTATGCGGTGCGTTGGGAGAGCCCGGACGGGCGTTCTGGATACGCACCCAAGGCGGATCGAGACTGGAAAGCGTATCTCGGTGCCAACGACGCGGACCGAAAGAAGGTGGACCGCCAGACGCGGAGGTTGCGACCTCTGACGGACGAGGTTGTGCGAGGCCACCTGATGGGCAAGCACACTATCGGCATCTACCCATTGCTGCTGGACGAGACCTGCTGGTTCCTGGCTGTCGATTTCGACAAAAAGGCCTGGCAGCAAGATGCCGTTGCGTTTCTCGCCACCTGCCAGGAACTGAGCGGGCCCGCTGCACTGGAGCGCTCGAGGTCGGGCAACGGCGGACACGTTTGGATTTTCTTCGATCGCGCAGTTCCAGCGGCCACGGCGAGGAAACTCGGCTGTGCAATTCTCACACGCACGATGGAGCGCCGCCATCAGGTGGGACTTGATTCCTACGACAGGTTCTTTCCGAATCAGGATACAATTCCGAAGGGCGGTCTGGGAAACCTCATCGCGCTGCCCCTGCAAAAGGCTCCACGTGAGGTGGGCAACGCCGTTTT
The DNA here is from genome assembly GCA_965238045.1 of Bryobacterales bacterium. Taxonomy (GTDB): domain Bacteria; phylum Acidobacteriota; class Terriglobia; order Bryobacterales; family UBA6623; genus CBDEGU01. Next base: position 2,608,708 of record CBDEGU010000012.1, read on the forward strand.
CGTCGATTCTGAGTTTCGACCCTACTCGGACCAATGGGGCTTTCTCTCAGCGCTACCAAAGATGTCGACAGATGCCGCCCAAGCGCTGGTTTTGGAGGCCCAGCGGAAGGGTGACCTGGTTGGGGTCAGGATCAGCGTCGCCGATGACGAAAGTGGGCAGGAACCATGGACCTTACCGCCGTCCCAAAAGCGGCGGGAGTTCCCCATTGTGGGACCCCTTCCTGAACGAGTTCAAGTTGTCCGCGCCAACCTTCTCTATATCGAGAAGAAGGGTCTGCCCTCTGGCATGCTGAATCGCTTGCTTCGGCTGGCGGCCTTCCAGAACCCCGAGTTCTACAAAGCCCAAGCGATGCGGCTCTCCACCTTTGGCAAGCCACGGGTGATTGCGTGCGGGGAAGACCTTGCCAATCATATCGCACTACCTCGCGGGTGTCTGCCAGAAGCAGTGGCGTTGCTCGATGCACACGGAATCGAAACTAGTGTCAGGGACGAGCGATTCGAAGGCACCCCACTTGACGTCGAGTTCCACGGCCAGTTGCGGCCGCTCCAGCAAGAGGCTGCTTCAAAGATCAGCTCCTGCGAGGAAGGAATCCTCTGCGCTCCGACAGCCTTCGGCAAAACGGCTATTGCGGCATGGCTCATCGCCGAGCGAAAGGTAAATACTCTAATTCTGGTGCATCGCCAGCAGTTGCTGGACCAGTGGCGAGAGCGGTTGGCGATGTTTCTGGATTTGCCGCGGAAGTCGATCGGTCAGATCGGGGGCGGAAAGAGGGATCCGCGCGGTCAAGTAGACATCGCCGTCATTCAGAGTCTCCACCGCAAAGGAGAAGTTGGGGACTTGGTCGCCGAGTACGGTCAGGTTATTGTCGACGAGTGCCATCATATTTCAGCCTTCACCTTCGAGCAGGTAATGAGACAGGTGAAAGCCAAACATGTCGTCGGCTTGACAGCGACGCCGACACGGAAGGATGGCCACCACCCTATCATTTGGATGCAATGCGGCCCGATCCAGTTCAGCCTCAGCGCTCGCTCTATGACTGAAGCGGCGCCGTTTGAACATAGGGTGATCCCGCGGCAGACAAACTTCCGGCTAGAGCCGGATTCGTCCGACGTGACGATCCACGATGTGTACGCGGCACTTGTGCAGGATCGTGCGCGCAACGAGATGATCGTGGAGGATCTCATGCGGGCTGTGGAAGCCGGGCGTTCACCACTGCTACTTACCGGGCGAACCGAACACCTGAAGTATTTTGCGGCGAAGCTCCCTGGTTTGGTGAAGAACGTATTTGTCCTGAAGGGCGGAATGGGCAGAAAGCAGCGACGGGACACTGCCGAAGCGCTGGCATCGGTGCCGGAAGGAGAGCAAAGAGTGATTCTCGCGACCGGCAGTTACATAGGCGAAGGTTTTGACGATTCACGCCTGGACACTCTGTTTCTGGCGATGCCGATCTCGTGGAAGGGAACACTCCAGCAGTACGTCGGTCGCCTGCACAGGCTTCACGACAACAAGCGGGTTGTCCAGGTCTACGACTACGTGGACACCCACGTTCTGATGCTGGCCCGAATGTACGAACGCCGGCTGAAAGGCTACAGTGCCATCGGCTATACGGTGCAGGAAGCTCACGAACAACCTCGCCTAACCGGCCTCACGACCGCGTAGTGTCAAGAACTCGAACGTGTTCTTTGATTGGCAGTTATGGTCCATGCGAGAGATGCTCCTTTGGGCCGCTGCTGTGCTAGTACTTAGTTGCGAAAGTTCACGTACGATCTACGAGGCCTCAGGACAGTTCAAGTTGCTCATTTTATGCGGCTTCACCGGTATTCGTTATGGCCTCTCCCTTGGCCCCAATCAACCTTGTCGGGTTTACCTGTTTCACGCGCCGACGGGAACGACGTGGCTGTGCGCGCTGCATACACGGCGTGCCTGAGTCGAGCAAACACCAGCTTCACGCTATTCAAGCTCACCGAAGAGGTCACGGTTTGGAACAGAGATTTCACTGCCCCATCTCCCGCGGAACGCGGTGTTGTCTTTCCCGACCTCGAAGGCAAAAAGCGCACTGCCTTCGGTAGTCACGAAGACTAGCGAGAAATCACGCGACGTTGCCGAGTCCGGATTCTCGAGAACGTCCAGAACCGTTGTTCCACTCGGCACGTGGCGCGGCGCCGGACCTGCTGCTGGCCAAGCATCCATTCATTCAGGTCGAGCGTGAACTGCAAGGGCGCGGCTTCTGCCGGGCCGTCCAGGTCAGCTTCCTCGACGAATCCCACCTCGTGCGGTATCTCGATCTGGAATTCCCCGGCCATGAGTTCCCCGCGTATTTCGCTTCGCTCATCCACACCCGCACGGAGGGAAGTCCTCTCTTCATGGTGGATCTTCTGCGGGATCTTCGAAACCGGGGCGTCATTGCCCAAGAGGGAGAAAGCTGGGTTCTGGCGCAGTCGGTGCCAGAGATCCAGCGCGACCTGCCGGAATCGATCCGGGGAATGATCGAGAAAAAAGTAGAGCGGCTCTCGGATGACGACCGCCACGTTCTCGTCATGGCGTCGGTCCAGGGACAGCAGTTCGACTCGATCACCCTCGCCAAGGTGCTTGACCGCGATGTCGCCGAAGTCGAAGACCGGCTCGAAGAGCTGGGCAAGCTGCACCGCTTCGTGCGGGCGCTCGATGAAACAGAATTCCCCGACGGAACCCTGACCCAGCGTTACAGCTTTATCCACGCGCTCTACCAAAACGATCTCTACGCGAGACTGCGTCCTCGCCAAAGGGTCCGCGCCAGCGGAGCCGTGGCCGAGGCTCTGCTCGAATCCTTCGGTGAGACTACAACGGCCATCGCCTCCGACCTGGCCTACTTGTTCGAAGCCGCCCGCCAGCACGAGCGGGCATCGGACTATTTTCTGCTCGCGGCCCAGCACGCTACCTCGGTCTACGCCAATCAGGAAGCGGTCGCACTGGCGGAGCGGGCTGTCAGCGAGGCGGAGAAATTGTCCGATCAAGCGAGGCTGACCCGCATCCTTAAGGCCAGTCGGCTGCTGGGCCAGCTCCACCTGGCGCTGTCAAAAATGGAAGACGCGGTCGCTGATTTCGAACTGGCCGAGAAGACAGCCGCCGAGCTGGGGGATACCGAAGGCCAGATCAATGCGCTATGCGCCGGCGCGGTCGCCCTGTTCAATCTGCGGCGCACCGATGAAACCAAGGCGCAAGCCCGCCGTGTTCTCGAAATCGCGCGGAAGTCGGGCTCGGATCTCGGGGCCGCCGGGGGCGAAGCCGTTCTAGGACTGGTCCAGATGGCGATGGGAGAAATCACCGCCGCCGAAAAGAGCTTCAATCGTGCCGTGCCGGTTTTCCAGGAAAAAGGAGCTCCGCTTCACGCGCTCGAAGCGATCGGCTTCGCCGGGTTGCTACAGGCCTGGTATCTCGACCATGAGGCCGCGGAGCGGTCCGTCGGCTGGACCCTGAAGAGATCGCGCGACCTCGGAACGACCTACCACATCATCATGAACCTGTTCGTCCGCGGCATGCTGCGGTTCAACAAGGGCCACCTCTCGGAGGGATTGAGCGATTTGCACGAGGGCATGCGGCTGGCCGAGGAGAACAACGAGCGCTACTGGCTGTCCCGTTACCCGAACACTCTCGGCTGGGCTTACCGGGAGCTGCAAGACTTCGATGCGGCCCTGAAGTGGAATAGTGAGGGCGCCGCCGTTGCCAGCGGATGCGGTTTCGCCAAGCCCGAGGCCAACGCGCACCTCAACCTCGTCAACATTTATCTCGAGCTGGACGAACCACAAAAGGCCAAGGAACACCTGGAACGAGCGGAAACACTCTTTGAGAAAGACCATTGGTTCCGCTGGCGTTACCACATTCGGCTCAATGCCGAGTTGGCCCGCTACTGGTTAGGGTGCCACGATGCCGGGCAGGCCCTGGTTTGCGCGTCCGAGTCCCTCGAAGAGGCGCGGCCTCGCGGCGCGCGCAAGCACGTGGCCTGGGCTCACAAGGTCCTGGGCGATGTCGCCGTCATGCAAGAGCGCTTCGACGAGGGCCGAAGCGAGTACAATGCGGCGCTTGAGACGCTGCGCAACCATCGCTGTCCCACCATTGAGTGGAAGATCCTGCTCGGTGCCGCTGAGATGGCTTCCGCCTTCGGCGACGCCGCGCTCGCCGAACGCTATCGCGGCCAATGCCGCCAAGTGATTCATTCTCTGGCGGACTCCATTACCGAGGGCAACGCTCGCGAGACGTTTCTCAAGTCCGAGGCAATCGGCAACGCGCTGGCGTAAGGTGCCGGCCGGGATTCGCAACACACGCCAGCGCGGACGGGCGGAGGCTTTACAGCGGGCCAGCCGGAGCGGCTGTTTGACGATCCAGGTCTGCTGGCTCAAACGGGGGGGGGTACGGCACGGTATGACGTGTCAGCGGACGGACAGAAGTTTGTTCTGCCGGAGCGATTGGGAGTCGAAGCCGGCAAGCCTCGGACCATTCACATCGTCCAAAACTGGTTCGCCGAGTTCAAAGACCGCGAACAGGACTAAGTCGCCCGGAACGAAGCACATAGCGCTCGTCCTAGGAAAGCTGTTGCGAAATCTCCTTCGCACCAACAATCCGCTGACTGAGGCCCTCACACGACCGTCGCAGGGATCGAAACCAGCTCAGATCAAGGGCCTGGCGGTGCTACGATCGGAAAGATCAACGGAACGGTTGTTGGACGAAGCCGCTGGCGCGGCAGAGGTGAAGGGGAGGCCGGCGAGTGGGGAAGGATTGAAACTTTGTTGAGGTAGAGGAATAATGAGCGACCGAGAGGAGGTCGTTCATGACCAAGCTACGTCAGAAGATGATCCAAGACCTGCGGCTGCGCAGCTATTCGCCGCAGACGATTCGGAGTTATACCAAGGCCGTCGAGGATCTCGCCCGCTACTTCGGCAAGTCGCCGGAGCAACTGGGCCCGAAGCAGATTCGCGAGTATCAGCTTGACTTGATCGAGCGGCGTAAGCTGGCCGGTGCGACGTTCGGGGTGCGCACGGCGGGGCTGAAGTTCTTCTACAGCCAGACACTCGAGCGACCCTGGGTTGTCGAACGCATCGCACGGCCCAAGGTCCGGCGTCGCCTACCGGTCGTGCTGAGCCGTGAAGAAGTGACGGCGCTGTTGGACGCCGCGGTGAACCTGAAGCATCGCGCGATCCTCGCGACGCTCTACGGAGCCGGGTTGCGTCTCGACGAAGTGTTGCAACTCGAAGCGGGGGACATTGACTCGCAGCGGATGGTGATCCTGGTGCGCCGCGGCAAAGGAGAGAAGCCACGCCAGGTGATGTTGTCTCCCAAGCTACTGGAGTTGCTGCGTCTGTACTGGCGCTGGGCGAAGCCGAACGAGTTGCTGTTTCCCGGCCGTATCCACGGCGCCCAGCTGCGGCCCTCGGGGGTACGGCAGATCTGCCAAAAGCTTGGTCGCCAGGCAGGCATCCGCAAACCGGTGAGCCCGCACGTGCTGCGGCATTCCTTTGCCACGCACTTGCTGGAAGCGGGGACGGATCTGCGCACCATCCAGGTCTTGCTGGGGCACGTCAGTCTCAAGACGACGGCGCGCTATCTGCATGTCTCGGAATTGCGCCTGCGCACGACGCAGAGCCCACTCGAAGCACTCGAGATTCGCGAAGCGCTCACCGACGACGGGGACCGGCGCCGGCGATGAGCCGGCATCGGCTGGAAGTGGCCGATGTCATTCGCCAACACGAAGGGGAGTTGCTCGAGCGCTGGGGACACCGCCTCTCCGCTCGTCAACGCAAGGCCCTTCGCGACATCGGTTCGTGTCGCAGCGCCGCCCAGGGCGCTCACATCGAACAGTGCGATTCTTGCTCGCAGGAACGGATCGCGTACAACTCGTGCTCGAACCGGCACTGTCCGAAGTGCCAGTCGGCGGCGCGTGACCGCTGGCTGGGGGCACGGGCGCAGGAACTACTTCCGGTGCACTACTGCCATGTTGTGTTCACCGTGCCAGGGGCCCTGGCAATGTTGGCCCTCCAGAATCAGCGACTCTTCTACCGTCTGCTGTTCGAGGCGGCCTCTCAAAGCTTGCAACAACTCGCTCGCGACCCCAAGCGTTTGGGCGCCCAGATCGGCTTCTTCGCCGTATTGCATACCTGGAACCAGATACTGCTGCCTCATCCGCACCTGCACTGCGTCGTACCGGCGGGAGGAATGGCGCTCGACGGCAGCCGATGGATCCGCTGCCGCAAGAAGTTTTTCCTGCCCGTACGGCCTCTGAGCCGCTTGTTTCGCGGCAAGCTCTTAGACGGTTTGCGGCGGGCGTTCGAACACGGCGAGCTGGAACTCGACCGGCAGCTGGCCCCGCTGACGAAGCCCGAACGTTTTCACTCTTGGCTGCGAGAACTGAGAACAACCGAGTGGGTGGTCTACCTCAAGCCGCCCATGGCCGGACCCGAACAAGTGCTCAAGTATCTGGCTCGTTATACCCATCGCGTCGCCATCTCCAACGGTCGCTTGCGGTCTCTCCACGACGGCCGCCTGCGCTTGCGTTTTCGCAACGCGAAGAACAACCACCGTATCGAGACGATGACGCTCGACGCGGTCGAGTTCCTGCGGCGCTTTCTGCTGCACGTGCTGCCGAGGGGTTTTGTCAAGATCCGCTACTACGGTTTCTTGGCTCATCGCAGACGCGCGGCGGGCTTGGCCCGCTGCCGGGAACTCCTCCAGGCGTCCGCGACGAGGGAAGTTTCCCCTGCCTTGTTGAGCAAGGAGCAACGGCGAGCCGTGGAGCGCCGCTGCCCGCTGTGCGGCGAGGGAAGGCTGCGCGTGGTCGCATGGCTTTCGGCGCTGGAACTGGCGCTACGCGCCGGGGACATGGCCCTGCCCGAGGCTATCGACTCCTCATGACCCCTCACCGTCTCTTCGCCAACGCAACGCTGCGACGCGCCGTCGCCAGGGGGTGCTTCGCACTCCTGCGCCTGGGTCTTTCCGCGGAGCTGATTCGCCCGCCTGCGAGGACTTCGCGGCTTCCATACATCAAAGCAATCCGGGCGATCCAAGCCACGTTCTACTCCCGAAAGGTCCTACTCCTCCTGCCCAACGACCAAGCCAATCCCTACAATCCACATAGCCGATCCTGAGCCCGGCATCCTCCAACAACCCCTATCGACAATGCGGCGGCCCACGCTGCCACTGCCTCTCTCCACCGCCCTTCGCCCGCCGCACGGTCGATACGGTCCTAAGGTGTTCCCGCCAGGTAACCATAAAGGCGTCCGAACGCGCGGGATCGGGGGCTGAATCAATCCTTGCCGACAAGGCAGGATCTAGCCCGTGGGACGACGCTCGGGTCGCCTTCCGGTGGGCGTTTGGGCGCTGTGCGGCAGCGATTCAGCCGTCTGCGCATAGATACCGTAAGTTATTTTCACGCGAGCCAACGACCCCTTGAAACCGCTCGTAGCCCCTTGAACAGGGCCTTGAAGCGCTCTGCGCAGGGGTTTCGGAGGCTCTCCGGCGGATAGTTTGCGGCATCGTTTGCCGGCTCAACCGGTCAACGCAACACCCGCGTTAAGTCCTTTAGCTGGAGTATCCGAACGCCGAGAGGGACAAGTGGCTTACCCATCATCCGAAGCCCCCAACCGCAACCACGTAACTTCTTGTACTTCAACAGGATCCAGAGGGAAGCGCTGTATCCTCATCGTTACCCTTTTAGTTTCTTAGGCTTACATTTCACCTTTCCTTCCAGGAAGGGTGTTGCATCGACCCATTGAGATCACCTTTGTTTCCACCAGCTAAGGGAAGCCAATCCGGAAGGGCCGACTCCAGCAAGTCGTATTCCAGAGACAGACTCATTCCCCGACGATTACTTGCACCGGAGGAGATGTGATGCTGCCCACGCGGAGTTCAACGGAAACACTTCCCAGCCTTGTCGTGTTGCACCGTCAGAACCCGCCGTACTCGCTGGAGGATGTAGGACGACTGCTGCGAGTGCAAGGCGGTGGCGCCTAACGCCGCAGCCACAGTTTGACCTTCACGCTAGGCGCCGACCTTTCCTTTCTCGAAGCTCCGATGCAAGTCGGTGTTCGCCCGCTGGACGATCTTGGTCATTGTGGACGATAGGCCAGCGCAGCTTGCGGCCTAGCAACACTCGATGACGGAAGAGCCCGCGGCTGCGCTATAGAAGCCCTCGAATGACGACGGTTCCAATGAGATCAGGCAACGTCGAAGCGATCAAGATTCATCACTTTGTCCCACGCAGCCACGAAATCACGTACAAACGCCTGCTGCGAGTCGTCACATCCGTAGACTTCCGCGATGGCTCGGAGCAGGGAGTTCGAACCGAAGACGAGATCGACGCGGGCGCCGGTCCACTTGAGCTCGCCCGTCCCGCTATCGCGCCCCTCGAACACGCCTTCGGATGTGGAGGAGGCCTGCCACTTCGTGTTCATGTCGAGCAGGTTGACGAAGAAATCATTGCTCAACGTCTCGGGCCGCTTGGTGAAGACGCCGTTCTGGGACTGCCCGACGTTTGCATTCAGGGCGCGCATGCCGCCGACGAGAACGGTCATCTCGGGAGCGGTCAGCGTCAACAAGTGCGCCCGATCCAGCAGCAGCTCTTCAGCTGATCTGTTGTGCCCGTTCCCGAGGTAGTTGCGGAACCCGTCTGCGGTCGGTTCGAGCACGGCGAAGGAGTCCACGTCAGTTTGCTCCTGCGACGCATCCATGCGTCCAGGCGTGAAGGGAACCGTCATATCGTGACCGGCCTTCTTCGCGGCTTCCTCGACGGCTGCGCACCCGCCCAGAACGATCAGGTCAGCAAGCGAGACCGCTTTCCCGCCGGACTGCGAACTGTTGAAATCGTTTTGGATCGCCTCCAGCGTCTGGAGGACCCCTGCCAGTTCGGCCGGCTGGTTGACGTTCCAATCTTTCTGCGGCGCGAGGCGAATCCGCGCCCCATTCGCCCCACCGCGCTTATCAGTGCCGCGAAACGTCGCCGCCGACGCCCAAGCGGTCGCGACCAGTTGGGACACGGACAGTCCTGATGCGATGATCTTGCCCTTAAGGGCAGCGATGTCATCCGCGTCAATCAATTCGTGATCGACTGCGGGGATGGGGTCTTGCCACAGCAGCGCCTCTTCGGGGACGAGCGGGCCGAGACATCGCGTGCGGGGCCCCATGTCGCGGTGCGTCAGCTTGTACCACGCCCTGGCGAAGGCGTCGGCAAACTCGTCCGGGTTCTCGTGGAACCGCTTCGAAATCGGCGCAAAGTCGGGGTCCACCTTCAGTGAGAGGTCCGTCGTGAACATCATGGGGGCGTGCTTCTTCGACGGATCGTGAGCGTCCGGCACCGTGCCGGCTGCGGCTCCGTTCTTGGGAGCCCACTGGTGCGAGCCGCCGGAACCCTTCCCCAGCTCCCACTCGTAGCCGAACAAGTTGTCGAAGTAGTTGTTGTCCCACTTGACCGGGTTGGTGGTCCAGGTGCCCTCCAGCCCGCTGGTCCAGGCGTCGGCGCCTTTGCCGCTGCCAAAGCTGTTCTTCCAACCGAGACCTTGCTCCTCGAGGCCGGCGCCTTCCGGCTCCAGACCGATGTGGGGGTCCTCAGGGCAAGGGCCGTGGGCCTTGCCGAAGGTGTGCCCGCCGGCGATGAGGGCCACCGTCTCCTCATGGTTCATTGCCATGCGAGTGAAGGTCTCTTTAATATCCCTGGCCGCGGCGATCGGATCCGGGTTGGCGTTCGGGCCCTGCGGATTCACATAGATCAGGCCCATCTGGGTGGCGCCGAGAGGATTCTGGAGATCCCTGTCGCCGCTATAGCGCTCGTCTCCAAGCCAAGTGGCCTCAGGCCCCCAGTTAATGTCCTCTTCGGGCTCCCAGGTGTCCTCGCGCCCGCCGGCGAAACCGAGCGTCTTGAATCCCATCGTCTCCAACGCACGGTTGCCCGCCAAGATCATCAGGTCGGCCCACGAGATTTTCCGGCCGTATTTCTGCTTGATCGGCCAGAGCAACCTGCGCGCCTTGTCGAGGCTCACATTGTCGGGCCAACTGTTGAGGGGCGCCAAGCGGATTGTGCCGGAGGCCGCGCCGCCGCGGCCGTCGCCGATGCGGTACGTGCCCGCGCTGTGCCACGCCATCCGAATGAAGAGCCCCCCATAGTGGCCGTAGTCGGCTGGCCACCAGTCCTGCGACGTCGTCATCAACGCATCGAGGTCCTTCTGCAGGGCATCCAGGTCAAGCGTCTTGAACTCCTCGGCGTAGTTGAAATCCTCGCCCATGGGATCGGACAGGGAAGAGTTCTGGTGGAGAATCTTCAGGTTCAACTGGTCCGGCCACCAGCTTGCGTTCGACTGGGCTCCAGCCGCCGTATGTCTGTGAAAGGCGCCCATTACCGGGCACTTGCTTCCGTCTCCGTTGATGCCGGTCTTCTCGACCGTTTCGCTCTCTACTCTCGCCATGGAATCCTCCGTCTCTTGTCTTGACTTATGACTTGCACTCGGGGCAGAGCCCGCGAGCCTCAACTCGGTACTCGGTGACCTGAAACCCGTGCGGCTCCGGTTTGATCGCCCGGACGCTGTCCAGTTGATCGTCTTGATAATCCACCACCTTCCTGCAACGTGTACAGATCAAGTGATGATGGCGCTCGAGGTTTGCGTCGAGCCGATTGGTTTGATGCAACTCGCTCACCTCCCGTAGCATTCCCGCGTCGATGAACGTGTGGATGTTCTTGTAAACAGTCGCCCGGGAGATCTCTGGGATTTCCCGGCTGACACGTTCGTAAACAAGCTCGGGACTCGGGTGGTCGCGGCTCTCAACAGGCACTCGATAGATGACCGCTCTCTGGTGAGTGGTCGTCAAGCCAGCCTCTTTGCATCGCCGGGTGAAGTCACCCATGCGGGCCTTTACGTCCTGGCCTAAAGCACCCATTGGCGACTTCATTCTAAACGAGAACCGCTATTGCTGCAACGGATAAAACGCTTGCGGCCATGATTGATTTTGATGACCGCCTTGGAGGATTCCGACGTCCGGGAAGTATACGCGAGTTGCCGTCCGGCGCGGGCCGTCGAACGGTTTCAACCAGCGGAGATGACCAAGGGCGTTAGGACGGCAAAAAGCTCTTCGACGTCGAAGGCTGACTGCAGTCTAGGTCAGAACGGGACACAGAGTTCTGGATCGGCAAGTCCGAGGGGTTGTTGTCCAACCCCAAACTTCCCCGCAACCACCTTGGACTACGAGTCTCCTGGGACGTCCGTTTCGTCGTGCTCAAGCAGGTCTTCGGCGACTGGCGAGGTCTCCGCAAACCCGTTATCCATGTCACTGAAAACTGGCATGACGGGTTCCTCGACCGCGAGCCGGCCTAAGCCACTCACAGCAATAGACTTATGGCCCCTTATGCACTTTAGTGTTGCGAAATCGCCTTCGCACCAACTTCCACTGCGGCGGCCTGGAGCTCGCCCCTTGACCCACTAAAAACCTGGAAGAGCCACAAAGGTCTTGCCCTAACAGGCAGTACGAAAAGCGAGCACCGCAACCGTGGATCGGCTATGCTGTCCGTACCGAGAACGCACAACGGAGATTCTGGCTGAGAAGAAGAGGTGCCAGGATGGACTCATGCTTATGGACGAACCGACCATAATCGGCACGCGGTATATCGCCAGCGTGGGGCGGCATGAAGCGATCGTCGAACTGAGAAAAGACGGTTGGCACAGAGGCATTTTCAACGACGACACCCGCAACTGGGAAGTGCCCCCAAGCTGTGTGCAAAGTGCCCAAGCAGGTAAAGATCACTGTGAGAACCACCTCCAAAATCCACAAGAGCCTGCACGGAAGCTTGATTGGAAGCAGGTGGGGGGTCTCCATCAAGGCAAGGACCGAGACGAGGTGGCCAAGCCCTCAAAGACACCCGCATGATAAAACAGGACATCGTAGAGGAAGTGGTCCATCGCACAGGCCTGAGCAAGACGAATGCCGAAATCGCGGTGGAGGCGGTTTTCGAAACCATGAAGCGGGCGATGGAGCGAGGCGAGCGAATCGAATTGCGGGGGTTCGGTGTCTTCAACATTCGCCCGCGCAAGACCGGTATCGGTCGCAATCCGAGAACCGGCGAAGAAGTGATCCTTCTCCCCGGCAAAGCGGTCCGGTTCAAGCCTGGCAAGGCTCTACAGTCGCTCTAATCTGCCCAGCAGACATCTAATGGCAAATCGCCCTGGCATCAGAAATCCCGGCGGCATCTCCGCTCTCTGCGACATCTAGTTTCGTCGAATCGACGGTTTGTTCGCAAAAGACTGTCCGAGCGTGGATGTGACCATTTCCGGAGTCCTCCCCATCAGGGCATGCCATTGTGGAGTCCGACGGGCGCAGGCAGATCTATGTTGGAAGGCTTCACAACACGGAACGCAATCCGGTCATTCACAGCTCGGCTGAGCCGTTGTTTGCAGCCAATGTAACGTTCCGCCGTCAGCACCGAGGCGTGGCCGAGCAGAAACTGGATCTGCTCCAACTCGCCGCCCGCTTCATGACACATCCGAGCGCAACTCCGCCGCAGATCATGAGGAGAAAGCTTTTGAATCCCCGCTCTCCGGGCGCATTCTCTGACGACATACCAGACCACGTTCTGCGTTAACCCATGCCCCCACAACACCCCATTCTTGCGGATCGCCCTGAACAGCCGACCTTCGGTGATCTCCGCCGAGCAGATCCACTCATCCAGAGCCTCTTTGACCCAGTCCGGCATGGGCACCGTGCGCAGACGACCTCCTTTGCCGATCAGGTCCAGGATCAGCCGAGCAGGATGGTCGCGACCATCGCCGCGCGCCGAGGTCCGTCAGAGAGGCGACGGCTAGCCACCGCCCAGGCGACGAAGGCGAGGCTCAGGACCGGGATGGCGTAGATGACGAACATCAACCCCATCATCCCCGTCGCAATCGACTCGTGGATGATGCGCGATGTCGCGACCAGCGCGACTATCATCAGGACGACGGCGCCCCAGCGCTCGGACCGAGGCGCCCGGCTCAAGAACGCCCACCACACGACGACAGCCAACCCGCCGAGGAGTCCGCCTATCACCCCGAAGGCCGTGGCCTCGGGCAAGAAGATGGGGACGCCAAACCTGGCCAGCCACTGCAAGTGTTGTTCCCGCTGTTGGATCTGATCCACATCCAATTCGACCAGCTCGGAGCGTCGCAGTCCGCAGCCGAGCAGCAGACCCAGCATGGCGAGGTCCCTCTTGCCCCGGAGCGTATCCGTCGTGACGGCACTGAGCAGGCGCTGGCCCTCTTTAGGGGTTAGCCAGTTGCCCAGACGGCGACCTAACTGCTTGACGCCGCGCACCCGTCAAATGCCCGCGATGAGATCCGGGCTGAGCATTCCGCTGTCGGCGGCTTCGGTAGCGAGACGGCGAACGGCGGCCAAACGAACGTTGATCGTAGATGCGGCCAGACGCATATTCTCGAGCCGCAGGCGGTAGCGGAGAACGACGGTACGATTCAGGGCCAAACGAGGCTCGGAGCAATACCAGAGGATAAACTCCTCGATCGCACGACCGTAGGAACGGCGGGACTGCAGGGACCTGAGGCTATTGAGGACGCCGACCTTGGCTTGCTCAAGTTCGGGCAAGGTGGGAGATTTCCTCCGACGACGAGTACGACGATGATTCGATCGATTCATAGCTAAGCGGCCTCCTTATGCCGCCCGCCCAAGCTAGAATCTTTCGAACCGGAAGTGTCGCGGTTGATCGCTGTCGAGAAATGATTTCCCACTCGACAATAGGCGGTGAAGGATCCCTCGGCAAGAGGCCCGTCTGAAGGCAACCCAAGCCGTCTCAAGCACCTGGGGACGAAAAAATGTCATAGTTTGTGGCATCGGTTGTTACCACCGCCTATCCGGAAAAGGGTAGAATTGGACCGTCGTGGTCGGTCAAAACATCTCGCACTACAGCGTCACCGAGAAACTCGGCGCGCGAGTCTACCCCTCCCGGAGCAACTGATGGGAGAGTCTGATATGGCCATCGCGCAGACCGACGAACCGACTCGGCAGAAGCCGCTCCGGCTGTGGCCCGGCGTGGTCGCCGTGATGCTGCAGTGGCTGGCCAGGTTTGGCGTCCCCATCTTCTTGCCCGAGGCCACGGCCTTCGGGGTGATAGGCGGACTCCTCGGCGGGTTGGCTGTCGTCGTGTGGTGGGCGTTCTTGAGCCGGGCGCCTCGGTCCGAGCGCTGGGGCGCCGTCGTCCTGATGATAGTCGCGCTGGTCGCGACATCGCGCATCATCCACGAGTCGATTGCGACGGGGATGATGGGGTTGATGTTCGTCATCTACGCCATCCCGGTCCTGAGCCTCGCCTTCGTCGCCTGGGCGGTGGCTAGCCGTCGCCTCTCTGACGGACCTCGGCGCGCGGCGATGGTCGCGACCATCCTGCTCGCGTGCGGAGTGTGGACGCTCGTCCAGACCGGTGGCTTTACCGGCGACCTCGATCACGATTTCGCGTGGCGGTGGGCGGAGACTCCCGAGGAGCGGCTCCTGGCCCAAGCCGGCGACGAGCCGATGGCGCTCCCGTCGGCTCCGGCAGCAATGGAGACAGGAGCCGACTGGCCCGGCTTTCGCGGACCCGATCGCGACGGCATCATCCCTGGTGTGCGGATCGCGACCGACTGGTCTGCGTCGCCACCGGTCGAGCTGTGGCGACGGCCGATCGGACCGGGCTGGTCGTCCTTCGCGGTCCACGGCGACCTCCTCTACACCCAGGAGCAGCGCGGTGACGACGAGGTCGTCGCCTGCTACAAAGTGACCACCGGCGAGCCGGTGTGGAGACACCGCGACGCGGCCCGGTTCTGGGAGTCGAATGCTGGCGCCGGTCCGCGCGGGACGCCGACCATCAGCGACGGTCGAGTATACACATTCGGTGCGACCGGAATCCTGAACGTCCTCGACGCTGGTGACGGTGCTGTCGTGTGGTCGCGCAACGCGGCGTCCGACACCGACGCGAAGGTCCCGGGCTGGGGCTTCGCGAGCTCGCCGTTGGTGGTCGACGACGTCGTCATCGTCGCCGTCGAAGGCGCGCTCGTCGCCTACGACCTCGCCACCGGCGATCCGCGCTGGTTCGGCCCGGCCGGCGGCGATAGCTACAGCTCGCCACATCTATTGAGGATCGACGGAGTCGCACAGATCCTGCTGATGAGCAAAACCGGCGCTACCAGCGTCGCGCCGGCCGATGGCACGCTGCTCTGGGAGCACCCCTGGCCGGGCGGCACCCGCATCGTGCAGCCGGCCCTGACCGCGGACGGTGACATCTTGATCAGCCGCGGCGAGAAAACCGGCATGCGCCGCATCGCGGTCGCGCACGGACCCGGCGGATGGACCATCGAAGAGCGCTGGACCTCGATCCGGCTGAAGCCCTACTTCAGCGACTTCGTCGTTCATGATGGCCATGCCTTCGGCTTCGACGGCAGCATCCTCGCGTGCATCGACGTCGAGGACGGCAAGCGCAAGTGGAAGGGCGGACGCTACGGCAGCGGCCAGCTGGTCCTGTTGGCCGACCAGGACTTGCTGCTGGTGCTGTCGGAGAAAGGTGAGCTGGCGTTGGTCGCGGCGGCCCCCGACCAGTTCACGGAGCTCGCGCGGTTCCCGGCGATCGAGGGCAAGACCTGGAACCACCCAGTGCTGGTCGGCGACGTCCTGCTGGTTCGCAACGGCCAGGAGATGGTAGCGTTCCGGCTGTCGTCCCTCGCGGGCTCGACATCCGGATCGTCGGCGTCTGTGTCGAATGCACCGGCGCGCCCGACGGGGCGTCTGTGGCCTACGTCAATACAAACAGCCACACGGGTCAGCAGTACTCCCTGTTGCCTCTAGCGCCGCCGACCCAGACGGGCGACCTGCCTAGCGTCGCAGGACCTGCCGAGCCCCTGACGGAGGGCCGTGGCCTGTGGCACGTCCACGGCGGCGCGTTCTCTCCGGATGGGTCGTCGTTCGTTTACGACCGCGACGAGGACTACGGCGACGTTCTGCTGATCGAGAACTACGAGTAGAGTTCAGCGCAGATTGGAGCAAGGAGGGGTCCGCACGCACCGAGTTTGGATTTTGCGGGACAGAGGAGACTCCTGCTCGTAATCGGGCTAAGCCCCCTGAAACGAACTACATAGTACTTGTCCGCGGGATTACTGTCGGGAAATCGCCTTCCCACCAAGTAACGGCTGTCTGAGGCCCTCCAAACACCGTCCGGGAAATCAAGAACAAGCTCAGATCAAGGCCAACCGCGAGAACGCCAAAAAATCCACCGGCCCCCGCACCCCCGAAGGCAAAGCCCGTACCGCCGAGAACACCCTCAAGCGCGGACTCCTGGCCCGCGCAGCCGTCCTCCCCAAATAGAAGACCCCGCCGAATTCGGCCAACAGCTCCGCGGCCTTAGCCCAGCGGAACCCGCCGCCTCGCGATCTCATCGTCCCGCCGGGTCAGAATCGTAATCTCGCCCACGCCGTTTTCCAGCAGGTAGGTCCGCGCTTGGTCCAGGCCCATGCCGACCTGCGCGGGGCCGTGGCTGTCGTCTCCGAAGCAGAATCCGATACCCATCGCGTGGGCGCGCTTCACCAGCCAAGGTTCGGGATAGGGTGAGCCGAGCCCCTTGCGGTAACCGGCCGTGTTGAGATCCAGAATACCTCCACAGGCCCGAACCGCTTCCAGCGCGCGATCGGCCGCCTTGCGGATCGCCTCCGTGTCGAGCACCGCGCCGGGGCCGGCGTTCTTGCGAATCAAGTCAAGATGTCCGACCACTTCCGGACGCAAGGCCTCGGCCATCTCGGCGACATCGTCGTAGTAGCGAATGGCGAGTGGCTCCAGTCCGCCGGCACGCTCGAGAGCAACGCGGAAATCGCTCTTTTCGCCGTCGATGGGAATCTCGCCAACATAGTGAACCGACCCCACCATGTAGTCGAATCCGTACTTCGCGCGATGGCCCAGCATCTCGTCGCGGTATCGCGCTCGAGGGACGACCTCGGCCTCGAAGCCGCGCAGCACAACCAGACGATCCGCGAATTCTTCGGCAAGCTGAAAAACCGTCCGGGCATACTCGTCAAACTCGCGGCGCAGCCGGGCGAGGTCGTAACCCTTCTCCTTTTCGCTCGTATAGACGAAGCGCTCCTCGCCGCGGGGCGCGTGTTCACTGACGCCGAAGGTGTGGTAGCCGGCCGCCACCGCCGCTTCGAGCACCTCGCGCAGCGTTGCCTCGGCGTGCTCGCAGAATTCACCGCTATGGCCGCCGTGCAGCGATACTTTCCAGTCGTCGGGCATCTTTCATCCTAGTGCGGGCGCCGCCATCCTGGTGCGGCCACCGGCCACCTTCCTCAGGACGCTGTCTGGGGACCGGAAGGTGTGAAAAAATCGGGACTGCCACAAGCGCCGGCGAAACGCTCTCTAATTCGTAAGGACTTAGCTGATGCGCGGTTGGCTGTCCCAGCATTTTTTCACTCCTTCCGGTCCCCGCGCCGCTCCCGCCATAAGGTTCTGAGACTGAGCGTCCAGGCTAGCGCGGGCAGCAGCATGGCCAGGCCTACGCCCAGGGCCGTGGCGCGGGCCGTGATTCCGTGGTCGATGGCCCAGCCGGCGGAATAGGCCGATACCGACGCGGTGACCATGAACAGGGCCAGGTCGGCGGCGAAGACGCGTCCGCGGAAGCGGTCCTCGGTGTTCATGTGAAGCAGAGTGGTCGAGAAGACCCAGACGAGCGAGCCTCCGGCATGGGCGGCCACCATGGTCAGTCCGGCAAGCGGCAGGTTCTTGGCCTGGCTGAAGAGCATGTAGCTCACGCTCACCGCCAGATACCCGGCCAGAACCGACCAGCGCATTCGTGAGCGACTCTCCCCTACGCGCGGGCCCGCCAGCAGCGGACCGATGATCGAGCCCAAGCCTTGAAACATGAACAAGAGGCTCATGCCCAGCGCCGCCTGGCCTTGCACGGCGAACTCCTCGCTGCCGATGATGGTCACCAGTACGGTGCGCGCGCCGAGAATGCCCAGACCGAATTTCAGGGTCAGCAGCGAAACCAGCCGCGCATCGCGGCTCACGTAGCGGAAACCTTCGACGATGGGCCCGAAGCCCAGAATCTCTCGCCAGCGCAGCTTGCCGTGTTGTTCCAGATGGGGTTCGTGAATCGTGGTAGCGCGGATAAAATACGCCGACAACAGAAACGACGCCGAATTCATCAAGAACACCATCTCGCGTCCCAGGAAAACAACCGCGAAGCCGCCGATGGCCGCCCCGGCGGTAACGGTCACCGACCAGGTGGTGGATGAGAGGGCATTAGCCGTCGCGATGTCGCTTTCATCGACAACGCTCGGCAAGACAGCGTTGCGCGCCGACTCAAAAAACGCGGCGGCCATCACTTCCATTGCCAGCAGCACATAGAGAATCCAGATCTGCTCCCGCGTGTGAACGACGACCATGCCGAGGACGAGCACCGCTCGCACGACATCGGTCGCCAGCATGACCTTTCGCCGGCTGACACGATCATTCACCGCGCCGGCGGTGGGCCCGGCAAAGAACATCGGCAGAATCTGAAGCACCGCCGCCAGCGCCACGGTCTCGGCCGAGCCGGTGAGCTGCAGCAGCAAGCTGTAGATCGCGACGGAGTAAAACCAGTCGCCCATGCCGCTGATGAGTTGGGCGAGCCAGAGGTGCCGAAACTCGGCGTTCTCCCGAAGCAGCCGGGAGTAGCCCGAGACAGAGATGCCCGTACTAGCCCGCATTTCTCACCACCTGGCGACCGAAGCACGCGATATGCCCCTCATTACTTCGTTGCGCTTGCTCGCCGTGCTCAACGTACGATCAAGTACGCTTGCGCTCGTCAAGCGGCGCGCGCCTCGTACTGAGGGGCCTCTCACGCACTTCGCTTCGCCACGTGGTGAGAAAAGCGGGCTGGTGCTCACGCCGGTCCCGCCGCCGAGTATCTCGAGCGCGGATCCGCGGCGGACGTTGCTCCGATGCCGGTCCCGTGAATCATGATCTTTTCAGCACAGCGCGAGACGCGCCGGGGTTCGCCCCGATACAGAGGAGCCGCGATAGAGACTACCCCCGGTACAGTCCCGTTTTCGCCCTGACTTCCACCATCGTGGATTCAGCGATGGGCCGCACGCGGCGCGCGCCATCGGCCAGCAGTTCTCGAAGGGCGCCCCGCTCGCTGGTGAGTTGCCGGTATTTCTCTTGGATCGGTTCGAGGTGAGAGATGACTGCTTCGGCGACTTGCTTCTTGAAGTCACCATAGCGCATGCCGGCGAAGTGGGATTGTACCCTCTCGAGGGGCCATTCGGTGAAGGCCTGAAAGATATTGAGCAGATTCCCCACGCCGGGCCCCGGCTTGCCGGCATCGACGCCGGGTTGGGAATCGGTCACCGCGCGGGCGATCACTTTCTTGACTTGGGCCGGCGTGTCCAGCAACCCGATGGCGTGGTTGGCCCCGGGCGCCGACTTGCTCATCTTCTCGGTGGGGTCGTCGAGTCCCATGATGCGCGAGCCCACCGAGGGCAACTTGGTTTCGGGCATCACGAACGTCTCACCGTAGACGCTGTTGAAACGCTGGGCGATGTCGCGCGTCAGTTCCAGGTGCTGTGCTTGATCCTCGCCTACCGGGACGATCGAGGCGTGATAGAGCAAGATGTCCGAGGCCATCAGCACGGGATAGCAGAACAGCCCGGCGGTGACCGAGTCCTGCTGTCCGGACTTGGCCTTGAACTGCGTCATGCGGCTTAGCCAGCCCATCGGCGTCAGGCAGGTAAATACCCAGGCCAGCTCGACATGTCCGGGAATGGCCGACTGCGCGAAGATCGACGAGTGTTGCGGGTCAATACCCGACGCCACATAGAGAGCGGCCACGTTCTCGATGCTCTCCTGGAGCTGGGCCGGGTCCTGATAGACCGTGATGGCGTGATGATCGACGATGCCGAAGATCGGCTCGTAGTCATACTGTAGATGGGCCCAGTTCTTGAGCGCGCCGACGTAGTTGCCGATGTGCAGATGGCCCGTGGGCTGCATGCCCGAAAAAATGCGTCGTTTCATGGGAGGGGAGCGGGAAGGCGTATGTCCCATTCTATCGGGGCGTCTTTTCACTCACAAGCGCTTCGGCCACAATGCCGGCCACGAAAGGGGCTGGCCAGCCCCGCGCCGGGAAGCTGTGAAAAAATCGGGACTGTCACAAGCGCCGCCGAAACGTTCTCTGATTCGCAAGGACTTAGGTCATGCGCGGCTGACTGTCCCAGCATTTTTTCACAGCTTCCGGCCGCCGTTATACAATCGGAGAGTTTGGCGCGCCCGCCCCCCCACCGCTTCCTCGCCCGCGCTTGCCTTCCGAAACGATATGGATCTTGATACTCCTGTCGAAAGCCTCCCCGGCATCGGAGCACGGCGGGCAAAATTCCTCGCTTCCCGCGGACTCCTTACACTCGAGGACCTTCTCTACTACATGCCGTTCCGGTACGAGGACCGCTCCAATGTCAAACTCATCTCGCAGCTCTCGCCCGGAGAAACCGCGACCGTTCAGGGCCAGATTTTCGCCACGCAGTTGTTTCGGCCGCGAGCCAGCCGGTTGCGGATGTTTGAAGCCCGCATCCGCGATGGCTCCGGCCAGGTGCTTGTAGGCAAGTGGTTTCACGGCGACTACCTCAAGTCGATTCTCGTGAACGGCGGGCGAGCGGCCTTTTTCGGCAAGGTGGAATGGGATGAGTATTCCCGGGAAATTTCGATCTTGCATCCCGACTACGAGGTTCTCTCGGGGCCAGACGAAGATGCACACCTGCACCTAGGCCGCATCGTCCCGGTCTACAGAGCCATGGGACGGGTCACCGCGCGCGTGCTGCGTACATGGATGCACCGCTGCCTGGAAGAGGCCGGCGACATCGAAGATCCCTTGCCCCCGGACCTGAGACGCCGCCTGCGCTTGCCCGATCGCAAGCAGGCGCTCGGGCGGACGCACTTTCCGCCTCCCCGTGCCGACATCCGGTTGCTGAACTCCTTCCGAACCCCCGAGCAGTTTCGCCTCATCTTCGAGGAATTCTTCTACCTCGAATGCGGGCTGGCACTCAAACGCCGCAAGGCGCGCTCGCTGGCGGGCATCGGCTTCAAGCTCAATGATCGTGCCCGCCAGAAGATTAAGAGCATCTTGCCCTTCAAACCAACGGCGGCTCAGAAGCGAGTGTTGAAGGAAATCGCGACCGATATGTCGCAGCCCACTCCCATGAACCGCTTGCTGCAAGGCGATGTCGGCAGCGGCAAGACGATCGTGGCGCTCCAGGCGGCCGTGATCGCGCTCGAGAACGACTATCAGGTCGCCATCATGGCTCCGACCGAAATTCTCGTGACCCAGCACTACCTCTACTTCAAGCATCTGCTCGAACCGGCTGGCTACGCGGTGGCGCTGCTCACCGGTTCGGTGAAAGGCCGGGACAAGACGGCGCTGAAGAAAAGTATCGCCGCCGGCGAGATCCACGTAGTGATCGGCACCCAGGCCGTAATCTCGAAGGACGTGAAGTTTGAACAATTGGGACTGATCGTGATCGACGAGCAGCACCGTTTTGGCGTGATGCAGCGCTGGCTCCTGTTGCAAAAGGGCACGCATCCCGATGTGCTGGTGATGACGGCGACGCCGATTCCGCGCACGCTGGCGCTCACCGTTTACGGTGAACTCGACGTTTCGATCATCGACGAACTGCCGCCCGGACGCAGCCCCATCCTCACCAAGCAAACCGGCGCAGACGCGGCCGGCAGGGTTTACGGTTTCATCGCCCGCCAGGTTCGCGCCGGCCGCCAGGTCTATGTCGTTTGTCCGGTCATTGAGGAATCCGAGACCAAGGCCGTCAAGGCGGCGGTCGAAACATACGAGCACTTGTCGAAAGTAGTTTTTCCGGATCTTCAGGTCGCTTTATTGCACGGCCGGCTCTCGACAGCGGAAAAAGACGCCGTGATGAGCGAGTTCAGGAAAGGCAAAATCTCGATCTTGGTCTCAACGACCGTAATCGAGGTTGGCGTGGATGTTCCCAACGCGACTGTGATGCTGATCGAACACGCCGAGTGCTTCGGCCTGGCGCAGTTGCACCAGCTCCGCGGACGCGTCGGGCGGGGCGCCCAGAAAAGCTACTGCATTCTCATGTGCGGGAAATTGAACGAGACGGCCACCGAGCGCATCCAAACGATGGTGGATACCCAAGACGGTTTTCGTATTGCCGACATCGACCTGCGGCTGCGCGGGCCCGGCGAGTTTTTCGGAACCAAGCAATCGGGGCTGCCGGCGTTCCGGGTAGCCGACCTGATCCGCGACCGCGACATGCTTGAGCTGGCGCGCTCGGAGGCGACTGCCTATGTCGAGAACCCCGCCAGCCGCGAGGAGCTTCGATCATTGGTGACCTATATTCGCGGCAAATGGCAGCGCCGCTACGGCCTCGTGCAAGTTGGATAGCCCAGGTGGGATGGCGCGGGCGGGATAGAGATGACGCAGCGAAAAGAAACAAGCGGCCGCCCCCCGAAGCCCTCCACGCTGCGGGTGATCGGAGGTCGTTATCGGCACCGCCGCCTGACGGCTCTTGAGGGCAACCAGACGCGGCCCATGCTCGACCGCATGCGCCAGACCCTGTTCGATGTCTTGCGGAACCAGATCGTCGGAGCCCTGTTCGTGGATCTGTACGCGGGAACCGGGGCGGTGGGCATCGAAGCTCTGAGCCGCGGCGCCAGGCAAGTCATCTTCGTGGAATCGGATCCGCGGGCGGCCACGGTGATCGAAGAGAACCTCGCCAGCCTGGGCGCCCGCGGCGACGGCTTGATCCGCTGCTCGAAGGTCTCTGAAGTGCTCGGCGGCCTCGGCGGTGATATTGTTTTCCTGGGTCCTCCCTATGCGCTGACCCGGGAGTATGAGACGACGCTCGCGACGCTAGGGCAATCGCCGCCCGGGCTGGTTATTGCTCAGCACCCGTCGTCCCTCACGCTCGGCGAGCAATACGGCGGCCTGACCCGCTCCCGCACAATCACGCAAGGGAAGAACTGCCTGAGCTTTTTCTCGGAACACGCACAAGAGGAAGAATCTCCCGGCTAGCGGCGCCGTTTCAGCCACCCCTCGATGGAGAAGTCGCCTCCCCCGAGACCCCACAAAGTCAGGAACACAAAGCAATAGAGCGCGGCCTTTTCTCCCTGGTTGACAATAGGCCAGAACGACTGCGTGCCGTGGACCATCCAATACGCCGTGGCCATCATGCCGCAGAGGACGAAGGCGGCCGGCCGCACGAATAGCCCGATCAGAATCGCAAAACCGCCGACGAGCTCCAGCACCCCGCCAAAGCCACTGAGCGAGAACAAGGGCCTCGCCTGCGCGCCAAGCACGCCAAAGAGCTTCTGTGCTCCATGCTGCGCGATCATAAACCCGGACACGATCCGAAGAAGGTTGAGTGTAAACGGGTAGAATTTCTCGTTTGGGTCGAAACTCACAACGATCGCCTCCGGTGCCGAAACCTCGACTCGTCGCCACGGTCGGCGGCGGGTCATAACGATTCTAGCAATCGTTTCCCTTGGCAGTCGACCACACTCCGTCCGTACCATCCGTTCGGGATCTGTCCGCGCCGCCGGACCCGGCCCGGCTCCCGCCACGCAGTACTAGCGATTCGCGCGCAGAACGCGGCCCGGCTTCGCGCTGGTCGAGCTTCCATTGGCAATCACCGGCTCCCCGTTGACGATCACCCAGTCAAAACCGGTCGAGTAGGCGACCGGCGCCTGGAAGGTAGCCCGGTCCTGCACCTTCTCTGGGTCGAAGATCAAAAGGTCTGCCTTCATGCCTGGCGATATCCGGCCGCGATCGAGCAACCGCAGCCGGTTCGCCGCCAGTGAAGTCATCCTCCGGATGGCGTCTTCCAGCGTGATCACCTTATCCTCCCGCACGTATTTCGCCAGTACGCGGGCAAAGGCGCCGAAGGCTCGCGGATGAGCGCTCGTGGTTGTTGCGGCGTTCATGGGCCAGGCATCGGTGTCGATGCTGACAAACTCCGCCCGCAGCGCGAGGTGCTTCTGCTCTTCGTTCATGCTCTTTGGGTTCACGCTCACACCGCCGGCCTCGACCAGGTCGAAGAACGTTGTCCACTCGTCGCTGTCTCGCAGCCGGGCGATGGCGGCCAGCGACTGGCCCTCGTAACTCTTCTCTAGCGAACTGGAAACCTTGGCGACCAGAACGTTCTCCCAGTCCTTGCCGACGTGACGGTACCAGTTTTCCCAGTCCGAGGTTGTTTCCACTTCACGCCGCAACTGCTCCCGCGTCGCCGGGTCTGAGAGCGTCGCCAGGAATTTCGCCGGCCCCTCGGCATAGTGCCGCGGATGCAGAAACGAACCCAACCCGATGCCGTTGCGGACGTAGGGATAAATGTCGGCGGTCACGTCCAGGCTCCGCGCGCGGGCGGCTTTGATCAGCGCGATCGCCTCGCTCATCAGCGGCCAGTTCTCCTCGCCCGCCGCCTTGAGGTGATAGATATGCGCGGGAATGCCGGCCTTCTCGCCGATCTCAATGGTTTCGCGAATGGCGTCGAGCACTTGGCTGCTTTCGTTGCGCATGTGAGTGAAATAGACCCCGCCGTAGCGGGCGGCGACCTTAGCCATCTCGACCAGCTCCGCGGTCTTGGCATAGGTGCCGGGCGGATAAATCAGGGCCGTCGAAAGACCCACCGCGCCGTCCTCCATGGCCTCGGCAACCAGCCTTTTCATTTCCGCCAGTTGCTCGGCGTCCGGCTCAACGTCTTTATTGCCAAGCACGATCCGGCGAATTTGCGCCGCGCCCACATTGTGGACAACATTCAGGCGCAAACCCTTCTCTTCGAGCAGGCGGTGGTACTCGGCGTATGTCTTCCAGCTCAGCCCGCCGCGGACGGCTTGCTCCACGTTCTTGATGGTCTCTTCATTTTGCGGCGCCGGCGAAGTCCCCTCGCCCGCCAGCATGGTCGTAATTCCCTGACGCAGCTTGCTCTCGGCCGCATCCGTGTCCTCGAGCAACGGGTAGGTGCGGCCGCCCATCATATCGATGAAGCCGGGGGAGACGACCCTCTCGCCGGCGTCGATGGTCTGGCCCGCCGGGCGGCCCGCCAGAGAGCCGATCTCGGCGATCACGCCGCCGCGGATGCCAACATCGGCCCGGTACCAGGGATTGCCCATGCCATCGATGACGCGCCCGTTGGTGATCAGCAGATCGAACGGTTCGTCCCCCTGGGGCGACGGCCCGCACGCCGCCAGCAACGTCATGAGCGTCACGACCAGCGACGGGATGAACAGACAACGAACAATACAGCGAGGTTTCATCAAGACCTTCTCCGCTTCAAACCGACAGGCGAACCCATCGTGTGTGCGTCACGCCGCCGGAAGTGCACCAGAAACACGTCAAGATGGTTCCGTCGGCGAGAACCCAGCCTCTGGGTTTGCCGAAAGCAATCAGCATGTGCTCGGCGAGAAAATTCTCGTGACTCGTTTCGCCAAGCGTCGCTTCCGCTCCGGCGTCAAACACAACCAACTGGTTGTCGAGATCGAAATGCGACAGGTCTTCGCTCACCGCCACGCGGATGCCCTGCGGCTCGTGCCGATAATTGTAAATCACCGCCACGCGCCCGTCGGGCAGCGGAATGGGCGTGGCGACTTGTCCGCGAAGGTTCGTCGGACAGGGCTCGGACCAGCTTCGTCCCTCGTCTTGGGATACGACCCAGTGGTTGGGCAGATCCTGCGACGTTCCGTAGATGTGGGTCCACAGCAGCGTATAGATGCGGCCATCGGCGAGCCGGGCATTCATCTGATCCCACCACAGCACGTTGCCGGAGCGGTCATCCGCCACGACCGTGAACTCACCCCATGTCTTGCCCTGATCGCTTGAGAAAACAGCCGCCGCCTTTTGATCCGGCGGGCCTTCAAAACCGGCGGGCTTCCAGGTTTCCAGCGGGTACATCCATCGCGACGGCGCGAGTTGCATCAGGTTGCCAGCCTTGTTCCAGGTGTATTTTTCCCGGGGCAACTCGACAGGCACGATCAGCGGAGGCCCCCAGGTCTGGCCCTGATCTTCCGACCAGAACACGACCATCTCGGGTCTCTGCAAAGCTTCGGAATCGGGGTCAAACAGCGGGCCTTCACCCGTTTCGAAGCGCGTGGCGGTCAGCAGCCAGCGGCCATCGGGCGTTTCATGGATGTCGGGACCGCGATACGCCCATCCCTCTTCGCCGGCATCGCCGTGGATATTGCCGTCGTTCCGCCAGGTCTGGCCGCCATCAGCCGTGCGCAGCAACTCGACGCAATTGTCAGCGGAGGCGAGCCCTTCCCCCGCGTGCTGGCAGGCGACGAGCGAACCGTCGGCCAACTGGGTGATCGACGGCATGTAGGCTCCCCTGCCCGCGTCGCGCGTAAGAACTCCCTGGGCAGTGATTTCGAGCATAACGATTTCGGGTATGCTAGACCTGGCCAAACAGCAAGTCCAGCTTGTGCCGCAGCCACGATAGTACCACGATGATGAGCAGCACGATTGCCCCCATGCCGATCAGTTTGTTCCGACCGATTTGTCTGGCCATATATACTCCCTGGTCTTGAACTTCCGTTCGCGCCGGCAGTCGCGATTCCGCCGCCGGTCGCGATTCATCTGGAACGACGATGCCACTGCTGGCTAGCCTCGCACCATCTGCCGCAGCACATAGCGCAAGATCCCGCCATTCTGGTAGTAAAGCACTTCCTGTGGAGTGTCGATCCGCACCAGCGCCTGGAAGCGGATCCCGTCGCCGCCGCCGTCGGGCGTAGCCGTGACCGTGACTTGCTTCGCCGATCCGTCACCGAGTCCCTCGATGTCATAGGACTCCCGCCCGCTCAGCCCCAGTGATGCGGCGCTCTGGCCGGCCTGAAACTGCAAAGGCACGACGCCCATGCCGATCAGGTTCGATCGATGAATCCGCTCGTAGCTCTCGGCCAGGACCGCGCGCACGCCGAGCAGCCTCGGCCCCTTGGCCGCCCAGTCCCGCGACGAGCCCGCGCCATACTCCTTGCCCGCCAGAATCATCAGCGGCGCCCCGCCGGCCCGGTATTTCTCGGAAGCATCGAAAATCGTCATCTGCTCCCCGCCCGGCAGGTGCTCGGTCCAGCCGCCTTCGGTGCCCGGAGCAAGCTGATTGCGCAAACGGACATTGGCGAACGTGCCGCGCATCATCACTTCGTGGTTGCCCCGCCGAGAGCCGTAGGAGTTGAAATCTTTCGGCTCGACGCCCCGCCCGATGAGATAGGCGCCCGCCGGACTATCGGCCTTGATCGCCCCGGCCGGCGAGATGTGATCGGTCGTCACACTGTCTCCGAGCAGAGCCAGAACGCGGGCGTTCTTGATGTCGCTGACCGGCGCCGGTTCCAGGCCCATGTTTTCAAAGAACGGAGGATGCCGAATATAGGTCGAGTCCGCGTCCCACGGGAACAGATCGCTGGCCGTCGCCTCCAGGCCTTGCCACTGCTTGTCGCCGGTGAAAACGTCGCCATAGCTCTCGCGGAACATCTCTGCATCCACGGCCGCGGCGATCGCCTCCCGCACCTCTTTTTGCGAAGGCCAAAGGTCCCGCAGGTAGACAGGATTGCCCTCGAGGTCATCACCCAGCGGGCCGCTGGAAATGTCGCAGTCCAGCGAGCCGGCCAGAGCGTAGGCGACGACCAAAGGCGGCGACGCTAAATAATTCATGCGGACCTCCGGATGCACCCGGCCCTCGAAATTGCGGTTGCCAGAGAGTACCGCGGCAACTACGAGATCCGCGTCCTTGATCGCGCGGGAGATTTCGGGTGCCAGCGGCCCCGAATTGCCAATACAAGTCGTGCAGCCATAGCCGACAAGGTGGAAGCCAATCTTGTCGAGATATTCGGAGAGACCAGCTTTCTGGAGATACTCTGTAACAACTTTCGAGCCCGGCGCCAGGCTCGTCTTCACCCAGGGTTTGGTCTGTAGTCCGCGTTCCACGGCCTTTTTCGCCACCAACCCGGCGGCGACCATCACGGTCGGGTTCGACGTGTTGGTGCAGCTTGTAATGGCCGCGATGACGACCGATCCGTGAGGCAATTCGTACTCGCCGCCTTGGAGAGTGACTTTGGGAGCTGCGGCCGCCACGGCCGCGGCTCCCCCGGTACGCTCGGTACGCTCCTCCAGCATCGACGAGAGCGCGGTCTCGTAGGCCTGCTTGGCGCCAGCGAGTGGAACGCGATCCTGCGGCCGCTTGGGGCCCGCCAGACTGGGCTCGACACTGCCCATGGCAAGCTCCAGAGTGTCGCTGTAGCGAATCCCGTCGCCCGCCTCGCCCGCCTCGCGGAACATGCCCTGTTCTTTGGCGTAGGCTTCGGTCAGCGCGACTTGCTCGTCCGAGCGGCAGGTCAGCCGCAGGTAGGCGAGCGTCTCATCGTCGATCGGGAAGATGCCGCAAGTGGCGCCGTATTCCGGAGCCATGTTCGCCAGCGTGGCTCTGTCGGCGAGCGGCAACTGGTCCAGACCCTGGCCATGGAATTCCACGAACTTGCCCACGACACCTCTCTGGCGCAGCATCTCGACGACTCTCAGAACCAGGTCCGTCGTGGTCGCGCCTTCCGCCAGCCGTCCGGTGAGCTTGAACCCGACGACCTGCGGGATGAGCATCGAAATCGGCTGACCCAGCATGGCCGCTTCGGCTTCGATGCCGCCGACGCCCCAGCCGAGCACGCCCAGTCCGTTAATCATCGTCGTGTGGGAGTCGGTGCCCACCAGCGTATCGGGCATCGCCTGCGTCTTGCCATTCACTTGCTTTGTGAAAACAACTCTCGCCAGATATTCAAGATTCACCTGGTGGACGATGCCCGTCTCCGGAGGCACGACCCTGAAATTGTCGAACGCCTTCTGGCCCCATTTGAGGAACTGATAGCGCTCCTTGTTGCGCAGATATTCGAGCTTGCTGTTGAACTGCAACGCCCCGGCGTTGCCCGATCGGTCGACCTGCACCGAGTGGTCGATCACCAACTCGGCTGGCTGCAAGGGATTGATGCGCCCCGGATCGCCGCCCAGCGCCTTCATGGCGTTGCGCATCGCGGCCAGGTCCACCACCGCCGGCACGCCGGTGAAATCCTGCATCAGCACCCGCGCCGGACGATAAGCGATTTCCCGGCTGGGCGCCGCCGAGGGATCCCACGCCGCCAGCGCCTCGATGTCCTCGCGGGTGACCGTCGTGCCATCCTCGCAGCGGATCAGATTTTCCAGCAGGATTTTCAAACAAAACGGCAGCCGCCCGACCATGCCGCTGCCCAGGGCGTCGAGCCGAAAAATTTCATACTCCCTGCCGGATACCGAAAGAGCGCCGCGCGCGCCAAAACTATTCATGATGAGAAGCCCTCCCCCCCTGGGCCCCTGAACCCCTCAACCAGCGGGTGGCGGCCGGAACCTCAGCAGGAAATACCTCGCCCCGAACTGCTCTCATCATCGCAGTTCGATTTCCGGTCGCACAAGCGACACTCGCGCGAGCGACCCGGATTCCGCCCGCGGTCAGATCGATAGCGACCGCGGGCCTCGCCCAAAACTACTCCAGCGCGCCCCTCTTTGCCCCGCGCCCGGCCCGACTCCTCTCACCGGCTGTTAACCCTCGGTTCTCATCACCTGCCGCGGTCCTCAGGTGGTGAGAGCCGGGGGTTAAGCGTTCTCGGGACGCCGCATGATGTAGAAGTGATAGACCAGCGCGCCGGCCAAAATGGTTAACAAGGCCCAGACCGCCTGTCGTATCTGATTCCCCGCGAAATAACCGAAGATCAGCACATTGACGCTCACATACAGCGCCGGGATCAGCGGATAGCCGAAGCTAACCCAGCGGGACTTCTTCCACGCAGCCCGCTTGCGGAACTTGAACAGCGCCAAAACCGAAAGAGCCGAGAACAGGTTCAGCATGAACCCGATGTAGTAGGCCAGGCTCTCGAACGTGCCGGTAATAATCAGCACGCAGCAGCAGGCGCCCTGTGCCAGCACCGCCACCCAGGGGCTGTTCCACCTCGGATGCACCTTGGCCGCCGATCGCAGGAAGGCGCGATTTTGCGCCATCGCGAAGTATACCCGCGGGCCGACCATGCACATCACGTTGATGGTCGCCAGCAGAGAAACCGCCATCGCGGCCGCGAAAAAGCTCGCCCCCTCGGGGCCGAACAACGCCGCCGCCGCCGTCGCGCCGACGGCCAGCTTGCCCGCCATTTCCTCCAGCGGGTTGGCGTAGATATAGAGGCAATTCAAGGCCACGAAGAACACCGTCACCAGGATCGTGCCGAACAGCAGCGCGCGGGGCAGTGTCTTCTCGGGATCGCGAATCTCTCCGGCTACATAAATCGCCGCGTTCCAGCCGCTGTAGCCCAGATAGATGAATACTAAGCTGATGGCAAACTGCGTGCTCAGCGAAACCGGCGACGTTCTTTCGGCCACCTGGGAAAAATGCGCCCAGTCGCCGTCGCCAACCGCGAAGCCGAGGACCAGAAACAGCGCCAGCACAAGGAGCTTCGTTGCCGTGAGCGCGTTCTGAATTTTTGCGACGAGCGACACATTCAGCACGTTCAGCACGGTAAAGAGCAAGATGATCCCGCACGCAAGCACCTGCGTGCCTCCGAACTGAATCGACAGGATTCCCAGGTCCAGCAGCGGTTCGCCCGCCTGGTCCGGACTGACGCCCGGCATGAAGTAACCGATGTAGGCTGTCAGCGCCAGGGTCGCTGTCGCGATGGGCGCGGAAAACCCGGCGAAGAAGGTGACCCAGCCGTCGACAAACCCCCAGGCCGGCCCCCAGGCTTCGGTCAAGTAGACGTACTCTCCGCCCGAGCGCGGAAAGTTCATCCCCAATTCCGAATAACAAACCGCCCCGATCAGAGCCAGCAGAGCGCCAACCAGCCAGATGCCGATAATCAGCTTCGGATCTCCGAGATCTCCCGCCAAATAGGCCGGAATCGTAAAGATGCCGACCCCGATCATATTCGAGACGACGATGGCCGTGGCGCTGACGACGCCCAGCCGGCGAACAAGACCAGTTTCAGGCATGGGTATACAAGAGCAGGCGAATATTGAAGGTCAAATGGATACAGAAGATCCAACAGGCTCGCCGCCGAGACGCGTTCCCGAAACGACCCACGCCCCTGGACTGCGTTACCGCGTTACCGCCTGCGTTGCCGCTGACGGGCGGACCCTACCCCAGCGTACCAGCATCGTCAGCCCAAGTTTCAGGTGAATGGTCCGCCGGTCAACGGCCGGCGTCGAGGTTCCAGAGATTTCCGGTCCGTGCTTTACCCAGCCGGGCGCCCGCCAGGCCCCACTAGATACGAAGGAAGATGCGCCGCTGGTAGAGCCAGTAGCAGAGATACCAGATCACCAGGAAAACGGTAAGGTTCTGCGCGATGGGCCCGCCCGCGCCGAGAAATTCATACTTGCCGGTGAACACTCCCACGGCCCGGTCCAGCCAGCCCTGTTGCACCTGGTGCACGCAGTAGACGAAGATCGAGTTCATCCCCACCACCACCAGCGGAAACGCCAGCTTCCGATAGCCCTTCACTTCGACCAGCCAATAGAACCCCAGCAGAATCGCCAGCACGCAGCCCCCGCTGGCAAAGGTAAACGAGGCCGTCCAGATGCGCTTCACCAAGGGGTTGAAGAGCGTAAGCCCCCAGCCGGCGATGAAACATCCCGCGATCGCCCCCGCCAGCACCTTCATACGGTAGGCGTGCGGATGCTGTGCGCGCATCAAGTACCCGGCCCAGACGCCGAACAGCATGGTCACGCCGCTGCTAATGAAGTTAACCGTCACGTAGTAGCCGCTGTAGTGGAGCCCGAGGAAACCGTCGATCACCGCGCCGATATTGCCCTCTTTCGAGGAAGCGCCCTCGGGTCCGGGGAAGAGGGCAAACAGCGCCCAATGGAACGCCAGCAGCCCACCGGCGGCCATCGCCTGCCGGCGGAACGGCAACTGCATGATCGCGTAACACATCAAGTACGCCAGCCCAATCTGCGCCAGCACGTTGATGAGCTGGAACGAGAGCGCACCGCGGCCGATCGAGATCAACACTTGACTGAGCACGATCAGCACGAAGGCCCGCCACAGCACGTGCCGGAACATCACACTCGCCGGTTGCCCCCGCCGGTGCGCCACCGAATAAGGCATCGCCAGCCCGACCATAAACATGAACGCGGGCTGAATCAAATCCCAATAGACCATCCCTTCCCAGGACACGTGGCGGAACTGCGCGGCCAGCCAGCCCCAGCCCGGCGTATCGGCCAGCGTCGCGAAGCCAAAGCCGCCCGCGGCAAGCGTCATCATAATGAACCCGCGAAACGCATCCAGCGAGACCAGCCGCTCGGACTTGGCCGACCGCGATCCTTCCGTCGCCGGACCGCCAACCTCGGGAGTCTTCGTCTCAATCGACTGGTCTTCCAACTGCGCTTCGCGAGGACGCTCGATCGTCGTAGCCATAAACACCTCTAAGTGTTAGCCGGCGCTGGGCGCAACGCCAGCAACTGCTGGCGAGTCTATCACAAGCAAGCCCCTCCCACGCCCGTCTTTCGACTCCTTGCCGGGTACAGTCGATCACGGGTGGGAAGTATAGTATCCTCTGCGAACGTGGGCTCGCATTGGAGGCAGACCCTCAATTCTCATTAGCTTGACCTCCACCCGCCGCCACTTCTTGTTCTCCTGGTTCGCGGGCACATAAGTCAGAGCATACTGGTTGCGCAGCTCAACGCCAATCTTAGCGGCCACATAGGGCAGCTCATTAATATTCGCAATCCGGAAATGCCTCCCACCGGTCCGCTCGGCGACTTCGCTTAACAGGTTCGGCGGGCTGGACTCCTCGAAAGCCCTCCGAGTGCTGCCGCGGCCGTACATGCGGTACAAGATCCGAATGATGTAGATCTGCACGTCCGCCTCTCGAACGAGTCGCGTTACCTCCCGTTCGCTATAGTGACTGCTAGTATCGTCACCGTCGGAAATCACCAGCAAGGCCCGCTTGGAATGCTCCGCTTTCCGCATTCTGTTGATTGCCAGGTAGATCCCATCGCGCAATGCCGTTCGCCCCTGAAGTTGCGTGGAAGCCAGGGAGCGCAGGATCTCAGCTCGGTCTCTCGTGAACCTAGTCAGCAGTTGGGGACGAGTGTTGAACGACATCGAAAAGAACTCATCCTCTGGATTCGCGACCTTAAGAAACGCTGCTACAGCGGCGTTCAGATCGGCGAGCTTCTGGAGTCCATAGCGCATACTGCGGCTGTGGTCCACCAGAATGCCGAGTGAGACAGGAGCCTCTTCACGTTCGAAGCGCATCAGATGCTGTAGCCCGTTGTCCTCGTACACCTCGAAGGATCTCGCGGAAAGATTGGTGATAAGCCGCCCCCCTTTACCTGTGACCGTGACGCGCAGAACGACCGGTTGGGCACCTCCCGATCGCGCACCTTTCGCGTTCATCGCCGAATGCTGTGCTGGCAAGACCTCATCGGCCCCCGCGTCACTGCTTCCCGCGGCGGGCTTCAAGAGGCTCGTGGTCAGCAATGCCCGCTTTGTGCCGGTGTGGCCCTCCCATGTTGCGCGTACCAAGGCTGACCATCCATGGCTATCGTCTGCATTGGGGTCAGCGCCGTTCGCGAGCAAAGCCTGCACAATCTCGGTATGTCCCTGACTCGCCGCCAGCATCAATGCGCTTTCCTTATCCTTGTTATTCGCATTTACTCGTGCCCCGTTCGCGAGCAGGGCTAGCGCCGACTCGGTGTTCCCGTGCTCAGAGGCGAACATCAGGGCGGTCCATCCACGTTCCTGTTTGGCGTTCACCTCCGCACGTCTGGTTAGCAAGGCTCGCACAATCCCTGTGTGGCCCTTCACCGCCGCCAACATCAACGCAGTTACGCCATTCTGAGCTCTGGAATCCACAGAGGCGCCCCCAGCCAGCAAGGCTTTCAAGATGTCTTCGTGGCCGATACTCGCCGCGAGCATCAAGGCAGTGCTCCCGTTCGCAGCGGAAGTGTTCGCGTCCGCACCTTTTGCTAGCAAGCCTTGCACAGTCGCGGTATCACCTCTGGCTACTGCGCTGATCAGGTCTGCCCCAGCCTCGGCTTCCAGGGTGAGGAACGCCGCTAGCAAGCCCACCAACACTGGCAGGATGACTCGTTTGGCGTCCACCGCTCGCCTCCCTCTCGCAAGAATATCGAACAATCTGCTGAAATACTCTGAAACCTATCTTAATGGGAAAGCTCGGACTCGGAGCGGTATGTAGGTCGTTTTGTACATCTTTTTCCTCGACTTCGCGTCACGAAACCGCACGGGACGGTAGCTGGTCAGTTTGCTGTCCCCCACGGTTGCGAATTGGCCGTGAACACCGGCCCCGCTGCTGACTTCTGAGTGTCCCGTTCCCCCGGGCAATCCTGCTGTCGTTTCTAGATCACCCCGCTTTCGTTGTCAGACCAATCATCTGCCCCACCCCCGCCGCCCTGTCTATAATGGCGGACAAGGAATCCACGCCCGCCGGATGCCCTCTGGACCCCAACCATGAGAATCGGCGTCAACACCATGATCTGGTCCGGGGCCTTCGACAGCTCGATCCCGCTCGAGGCCATCCGCCAAGCCGGCATCGACGGCATCGAAGTCCCTGTCTTTGACGCCGCCGATCTCGACGCCGCCGCGCTTCGTCGCGCCCTCGCCGATCACGGCCTCGGCTGCACCTTCTGCTCGGTCAACCCCCCGGGCAAAAACCCCATCAGCGAGGACGCTTCCATCCGCGCCGGCACCCTCGAGCACTGGAAGCGCATCATCGCCGCCGCCGCCGAGGTGGACGCCCAGCTCATCGCCGGCCCGACCTATGCGCCCGTAGGCTATCTGCCTGGCCGCCGCCGCAACCCCGACGAATGGAAGTGGGCCGTCGAGTTCCACCAGCAACTCGGCGAAGACCTCGCGGCCGCGGACGTTACCATCGCGGTCGAACCCCTCAATCGTTTCGAGACCTACTTCCTCAACACGGCCCAAGACACGGCCCGCTTCGTCGACGAAATCGGCAGCCCCCGCGTCGGTATACTCTTTGATACATTCCATGCCAACATTGAGGAGAAGAACATCGCCGACGGCTACCGCCTCTGCGGCCCGCGTCTGAAACACGTCCACGCCTGCGAGAACGACCGCGGCGTGCCCGGCACCGGACACATCGCATGGGAGGAAGTCTTCGCCGCCCTCATCGAGATCGGCTACGACGGCTGGTTGACAATCGAATCATTTAATGGGACCATTCCACAACTTGCCGCCGCCACCGCCATTTGGCGCGACTTAGCGCCGTCAACCGGCGACATCGCCTTTGAAGGGGCTGCGTTCCTGAAAAAAACTTGGGCCTTGGCCGGTCTCTCGCCGGCGCCCTGAGCCGCCCGCGGCCCGGTGCCCTGACCCGCGCACAGCCCCCAAGGCGCCGCGACTCACAATCACTCTGCAAATCACACTTCCCAAATCAGCATCACCATGCTCCCCAGGAATATTATGTCAGTTGAATGGAACTCGGATCAGGAACTTTTCGATCTCGCCAGCGCGGAACTCTTTCCGGCCCTCCTTGGCGACGCCATGGACAAGATGGGCCTGCTGCATCAATTCCTGCCCGCCCAGGTACGGCCCGTGCAGTCCACGATGTGCGTCATCGGGAGAGCCATGACCGTCCTGGGCGCCGATTGCGTCGACACGCCGCCCGAGGTGGACCGCAACAATCCTGTTCACGAGCAGCCGTTCGGCTTGATGCTGCGCGCGCTCGATGATCTCAAGCCCAACGAGGTATACTTCGCCGCCGGCGGCTCGCCGCGCTACGCGCTCTGGGGCGAACTGATGGCCATGCGCGCCATGAAACTCGGAGCCGTCGGAGCGGTCATGAACGGCTATTCCCGCGACACCCCGGGCATCCTCGATCTAAAATTCCCAACCTTTTCTTGGGGACCCTACGCCCAGGATTTTGCCGCCCGCGCCAAGGTCATCGACTTCCGTTGCCCGCTCGACATCGAAGGCGTCCGCGTCAACCCCGGCGACATCGTCGTCGGCGACATGGACGGGGTATGCGTCGTTCCCCGCGACGCCGAGGAAGAAGTTTTCACCAAGGCGCTAGCCAAGTCCCGGGGAGAGAAACTCGTCGCGCAGGCCATCCAAGATGGCATGTCCGCCACCGACGCCTTCGCCAAATACGGCGTCATGTAGCCCCAGCCGGCCCAAACGCAAAACGGGCGCCAGGCTATTTCGGTCCTGGCGCCCGTACCAGCGCAAGGTGCGCTAGCTTTTTGATCGGTCTCCCCATTGTAGTACGATCACCCCCAATGACGCAACCCCCCCCACCTGCCATCCTGATAGAGTGTCAATCGGAGGTACTTTTCCGATGAAACTCGATGTCAAAGCCATGGCCTTAACCATAGGTCTGCTCTGGGGAGCGGCGATGTTCCTGACCGGAACCGCCAACCTCGTCTCGGACGGCTACGGCGAGGACTTTCTGGACCTGATGGCCTCGGTCTACCCCGGCTACGACGCCACGGCCAGTTTCGGCCAGGTGATGATCGGCACACTGTACGGACTGCTCGACGGCACCGTCGGCGGCGCGGTCGTCGCTTGGCTCTATAACCGATTGGCGGCTCGCCAGCTCAGCGCCGGATAGCTCGGCAGCCCTGGAGGTTCCCGTGAGAGGGACCTGGAGAAAAGTCACTCTCGTTCTTGCCTGGATCATCTTCTTGGCCGCGCTGATCCTCTTCTTCTGCGTTTCGCCGGTCTCCAGCAGAGCGGTCTGTTAGCCCGCTTTTCTCACCACGTGGCGAAGCGAAGTGCGTGAGAGGCGCGTCAATACGAGGCGCGCGCCGCTTGACGAGCGCAGGCGTACTTGACAGTACGTTGAGCACGGCAAGCAAGCGCAACGAAGTAATGGCGGGCCTGTCATGTGCTTCGGCCGTCAGGTGGTGAGAAATGCGGGTTAGGACACCGCACCCCTGCTGCCATCCACACTTCTCCAGCGCTGCTGTAGCGAATGGTTAGGCCTCTTGCCGAGAAGAGACCTGTGGCCGTTCCTCACCTCCGTAGCGCGGGGCTCGAAGAGACCCGCGGCCTTTTCAGGCCCCAAAACTCACCCGAAATCCCCCACCGAAGCACTCCAACAGACCCGCGTCCCTTCCCCAAATCCTGTCCCCGGCGTTCAACGGCAACCCAACATCGTCCATCGCAATCGGTCCAGCCTGCTCGGCGAGCCATCGCGCACTGGACCACTCCCGCTCCAATGGGTCCTCCACCAGTCGGCGATCCACCGGATTCACGTGAATATACTTGATCGTCTCATCATATTCAGCCCGGGTCCGCAAAACCCGGTCATGAAATCTCGCCTGCCAGAATGCCCGGCCACGAATCGGCTGGACGGACCGGGAAGCAGCGACCGTGAACCGCATCATCACGCTGGAAATCGTCGTATTCTTTGTGAAGAAAGAGGATGGCGTGGACGTGATCGGGCATGAAACAGTAAGCGCAGACTGCGGCCGGCGCATTCTCGCGAGTGCGAACAAGCGCTTCCGCAAGCAAACCGAACTCCGTTTCGTTGAACGGTCGCAGCCCCTTGCTCAGATTTGTCGTTACGAAAAAGAACCGTGAATGAAGAATGGGCCGCCGAAGGCGTGACATCGTTGCCTAGCATGGCAATTCCGCCCGTCGCCTGCAACGGATCCGAAAGCCGCGGGTCTCTTCGAGCCCTGCGCTACGCTCTGGAATCCGGCGGACGCCTCTGCATTCCGGCGCCTCTTGCACCAAAACCGCAGAATCGGTCACGAATGCCGGCGATTCGTTGATCGCCGCTGCGGTCAATTAAGGATGTCCCCTTTTCCCCAGGAAGAGCGTACAATAGGTTCAAGTCGGCTCAGGGTACCTTGAACTTAGATCTTCAATCATACGAATTCCAGTTTCTTCTCCGTCAGATGGGTATTCACTTGACTCAGGTATTTTGAAATGGCCCCTACATGTTGTGGTTGTCCGTAGCGCGTGTTGCGGTGCCTCCGACCAGCGACTTGTAGGGCGCCGGTTGGACGGCGACGGCCTGCTGAACCAGGCGGTAGAAGAGCTTGCCTCGGCTTCTGGACTTGCGGCGGTTGAAGCGGAAGGTGAATTCGTCGAGGTAGTAGTCGAGATGCTCGTGGCTGACGGCTCCTTGATGCGTACCCAGTATCCAACGCTTCAGTAACGACACCACGCGATGCACGCGGGGGAGCAGTTGAGAGGCTCGTGCCGGTTGCCCGTCCAGGTAGCTCACCTCGTGGCGATAGCCGTCGCTTTCGAGTGGCTCGTATCCCAGCCAGCCGTCCGTGTGGACCACGCTGCCGGGTTCGACCGACTCGCCGACGAAGGCCATCAAGCTGTCCCCAGAGGCGTTCGGAATCGTGCGCATCCGAACTCGTCCGATGCCGGCGCCATCTTCCTCGGCCGCTACTACAATCAGCGCTTTCGCGTCGGTTTGGCGGCCCCGCACGCCCTCCTCCAGGGCTCCTAAGTAAGTCTCGTCAACCTCAACGCGCCCGCTGAGGCGATCACGTCCGGGCCGCACCATAGCGCGCCGAAGCTTGTGCAACCAAGTCCAGGCCGTCTTGTAGCTGCCCAGGCCCAACACCCGCTGCAATCCCAATGCACTCGCCCCGTTCTTCTGGCTGGTGAGCCACCACATTGCTCGAAACCAACTCTGGAGCGGCTTGCGGGTGTCTTGAAAGATTGTGCCTGCTGTCGCCGAAGCTTGATGCCCGCAGCTTGCACACTGCAGCAGCACCGTGCGCACCGCCCAGGTTTTGTCATGCCCGCATCGCGGACAACGAAAACCCTCCGGCCAGCGGAGTTGACACAGATACTCCCGACAGGCCTGCTCGCTAGCGAAACGCGCCTCGAACTCGGCCAAATTCCGGGGATAATCTTCCATCGCCCAAGATCCTACATCTTGGGGTCACCTGAGTCAAGTAAATACCCATCCTCCGTCAATTCGAAAGCGGCAATGTGATTCTGTTTGCCGGTGCTGGTTTTTCTACCGACGCTAAGAACCGCCGAAACCAACCGCCGCCGCTGACCCGAGGCCTTTGTGAGGCGCTCTGCGACCGATGTGGCTGGTCTTACAGCGGTGAGGATCTCGGCACCGTTTACGACGTGGCCCAAAAACATCTCGGAATTGCCGGGCTCACAGAGCTGCTCCGACTGCTTTACGAAGACTGCACGCCTGCCACTTGGCAACAGCAGATCGCTCAATTGATCTGGTATCGGACATATACCACGAACATCGATGACGTTCTTGAGAACTCATATCGAGGCGCCTGCAAGCAAAAACTGATTTTGCGTGTCAGTACGGATCCGGTCCAAGACCACGATCAGTGGTACGAGACACTTCAGTGCGTCCATCTTCATGGGTCGATAAAGAGAACCGACGCTAGGTTCACTTTCTCTCAGGAGGACTACGCAGACCAAACAGCGTCATCCAGTCCGTGGTATCAGGCGCTAGCTGACGATATGCAGGTAAAGACAGTCTTGTTCGTAGGTTCACAACTGAATGAGCCGGCCTTGTACCACTACCTACGGATGCGGTCCAAGCGTGATCCCGGTGTGTCCGAGCCAAGAGCAAAGGCGTACCTCGTAATCAAGAGCATTAGCCCAATCAAGTTACGTCAACTGCGCGGGCAAAACATTGTTGTCTTCGAAGTTTCCGCAGCTGAGTTCTTCGAGCAAGCTGCGGGAGAGATCTTATCGAGGGTGCCCGACCGGATCAAGCTGCTGGAGAACCGCTATCCGCACCAGATCGCAACATTGCGGGCGCCCCAATTCAGCACGCAAAAGGAATTGCTGCGACAGTTTGACCTGGTCTCTGATCTCATGCAGGCTCAGCCTTCCGTCTCGCAGCGGTCAGGTTTCTACCAAGGTGCTGAGCCCACGTGGTCGGATATCCACGGGAACTTGGATGCGGAACGAGAGATAACAGGCTCTCTAACCGAGCAGCTAGAGCAGCCGGTCGAAGGTCCTAGGCTCCTGTTCGTCTCCGGTCAGGCTGGTTCCGGAAAATCGACGTTGCTTCGCCGGGTCGCTTTTGAGTTGGCGCGGCGCAGCCAGGTCGTCTACTTTTGCAAATCTGTCGCAGCTTTCGATGTCGAACCTCTCTTGGACCTTCTTACCCACACGCAAGATCACCGACTATACATCTTTGTTGACAATCTTCAAGTACATGAACGGTCCCTTTCGAGCCTAGCCAAGGTTTTCCAGGCGACGACCCAATGTACGATCGTTTCTGCGGACAGGCCACACATCGTTCATCCCCGATTACGACGTTTCGAACCTCTAGAACCAACGGTTGTTGTGATGCCTTTGGTAAACAGGCCTGACTGTGACAACATACTGGATAAACTGACTGATGCGGGGGTCCTGGGCGTGCTGACCGGTCTTCCCCGGAACAGACAACGTATTGAATTTCTTTCGCGTTCGCGCAAACAACTGTTGGTGGCATTGAAAGAGGCTACCTCTGGCAAGGGCTTCGACATCATTCTTCGAAATGAATTTGAAAGCCTGGCGGGTCACGACGCTAAGTTGGCCTACACCATTACTTCGCTCGCTTATATGCACGGCGCTCCCGTCAGGAGGCGTCATCTCGTTGCGAGCCTCGGTGGAACTGATGTGCAAAAGGCGCGGATCCTTAATGAGGATCGCCGGGAGGTTATCGTCGGCTGGGGCGGTGGAGAGGAGTTTTTCTGTCCTCGTCACCGTGTGATCGCGAAGCAGATAGCTACCGAAACCGCAGACCGTCAGATGAGAAGGGTGGCGGTAGTCACGCTCTTAAGCCGCATCAGAGGGGACATCTATCCGGAGTCGATCAGGCGGAGAGCACCGGAGTACGTTGCCTATCGGGGAATCGTCAATTTTGACAACCTTCTAGACTTGTTTGGCGAGCAAGCGGACGTCATTCGTGCCATTTACAGTGAGTTGCAGGACGCTTATCGAGAAGATTGTCTCTTCTGGTTACAACGCGGTCGTAGTGAGCTATACTTCGACAACTTTGAGTTCGCCGAGAACTATCTAAATGCATCGCTATCCATTCGGTCAGAAGGGAACTTTCAAGCGTATCATCACCTCGGTGTACTCTATCTGAAGCGCGCAGCAACGCAAGAAGAATCCAGTGTGGCCTACGAGGATCTGAAAGCTGGAGAAGACATTCTGGTCGTGCAGATCAAGGAAAGAGGACGTGAAGATGCGTACCCCTACGCCGCGCTGGTCACGTACAAGTTGCGCTTCCTCCAAAAGAAGGGCTCCAACTCCCTTAACGCTGACCTCGAGCAATTGAAGCGAATCGCGGAAGACGGTCTTCGGCGGCATCCTTACGAAAACGCAATGAAAGAGGCACATGAAGAGATCCTCCGGGCTTACCTAATGCTTGCCGTCAAATAGTGCTTGGTCAACGAGAATTAAAGAGGCTCAACGAGGGGCCGTCACCCTAATCCTTGACCCCCGACCCCACGATCTGCCGCAATCCTCGACGAGCCACGCATCACGCGCGTGGTCTCGGCCGGCGTCCCGCACCACCTCCCGCAGCGGGGCAACAACCACCGACAACTCTGCTCCAGCGATCGGGACCGTCGCTCTGCCTAACGCTCCCGCGGCATCATGCCGAGCGGCCCAGCCTGCGTGTGCTCGGCTGGTGCCTGAACAAGGCTAGACTAGACTAGGAGGATCAGATGGGAGTCGCTCGACAGTCAGCACTTAAGTGGGACACAACGCGGTTCAATCCAGGCCCGTACCTGAAGACGGGTGCGCCGGCGCCCTACTACGTCTCGGCTGTCGGCGCACTCTTCGCCGACGACTGCCTGACCGTCCTCCCGTTCGTTGCTGACGAGTCGGTCGATACGGTTTTCGCCGACCCCCCGTTTAACCTGGGCAAGAAGTACGGGGGGCGGTCGAACGATAATCGGTCTGACTCGGGGTACATGGACTGGTGCCGAAAGTGGGTTGCTGAGTCAGCGCGCGCACTCAAACCAGGCGGGGCGTTCTTCCTCTACAATCTGCCGAAGTGGAACGTCCTTCTGGGGGCGTACCTCACTGAGCTTGGCCTAACGTTCCGGCACTGGATCGCCATCGAGATCAGCGCGTCTCTTCCGATCCCCGGACGTCTGCACCCTAGCCACTACAGCCTGCTTTACTACACCAAGGGGAAGCCAAAGACGTTCCGCCGCGTCAGGATCCCTATTCAGCTCTGCCGTCATTGCGGAGGCGAAGTCAAGGACTACGGCGGGCATCGTGGGGCGATGAATCCGAATGGCGTCAACCTGAAGGATGTTTGGACAGACATCCCGCCGGTCCGGCACTGGAAATTCAAGTCCAAAAACCGGCGCGCAAACGCTCTATCCACCAAGATTCTTGATCGGGTTATTGAGATATCGACGGTACCAGGCGAAATGGTTATGGACCCATTTGGCGGCAGTGGCACCACGTTCTCCGTATGCGAGAAGAAGGACCGCCGCTGGCTCGGGATGGAAATTGACTTTTTCAAAGAGATAGCGGAGCGACTCGAAGACCATGACATTGCAGGACACCGCAATGACGATTTCGTGGAAGGTTGAACTCGCTCACTGCAATGCGCGCCCGTCGGTGCCCTTGGGAATTCTGGGGACATCGAAGCTCTCGGCGTCGTGCTCCACTTCGACAATCTCCAAGACGCCTTCCTCGCATGGAAGTGATCGCCACAGGTCCCAGTATGGCTCTAGCTCGTCAAAATTGCGATCCGATCGGTCAAGAACTTGTAGAACTTGCGAGACGGAACGATCAGCGTTCCGCACGCCAGCTTCCCCTTAAGCAGGCCCAGGGCCATCTTGTTTAAGGCACGGTGACTGGACGATATATTGCCAGTCTCCCATTCGACTGCGACCGGGCCGCGGAGAGTGTAGAGAACGGCGTCAAGCTTGCCGGGCTTCTTGAGCGAGGATATGTCCAAAGGGACTTCCAGGCCCCATCCTAGGTCTTCCAGATGGAGCATCAGACCTTCTTTGATGGGCTTGACACCGTTGCCCTCACCGCGCTTCTTACCACTTTGTGGGTAGATGGTGAACTTGTCGCTTCCGGTGGGCCACACAACGCCCCGTATTCCGAGATGAAGGTCTTCGCGAACTTTCCTCCACTCCGCGGAGTCGGCAAACTGCCCACAAGCTATCAGAGTCTCCACACGAAGGATCTTCATGTGGAACCCTCACTGTTGTCTTCGTAGACTTGCCGGAGAAACTCAAGCGGGTCAACATTGAGCGCGCGTGCTACTTCCCCAAATTCG
The DNA here is from genome assembly GCA_965238045.1 of Bryobacterales bacterium. Taxonomy (GTDB): domain Bacteria; phylum Acidobacteriota; class Terriglobia; order Bryobacterales; family UBA6623; genus CBDEGU01. Next base: position 2,651,945 of record CBDEGU010000012.1, read on the forward strand.
ATGAAATCAAGCCGTCGTTCGCCACGCTCAAACTTGGAGACGAAAGACTGAGGGCGGGAAAGTTTCTTGGCGAGGGCTGCTTGGCTGAGGCCCGAGTGCTTCCGGGCCTCTACCAGGAGTTCTCGGAAACGGTCGTACTCACCAGTGAAGACGGAACGTGTCACACCATGTTGTAAACCTCTTTTGGAATAAAACCCAGATGGGTATTCACTTGACTCAGGTGACCACAAGATGTAGGATCTTGGAAAATGGAAGATTATCCGCGGAATCTGGCCGAGGTCGAGGCGCGTTTCGCCAACGAGCAGGCCTGTCGGGAGTATCTGTGTCAACTCCGCTGGCCGGAGGGTTTTCGTTGTCCGCGATGCGGGCATGACAAAACCTGGGCGGTACGCACGGTGCTGCTTATTTCAAGACACCCGCAAACCGCTCCAGAGCTGGTTTCGAGCCATGTGGTGGCTCACCAGCCAGAAGAACGGGGCCAGCGCACTGGGATTGCAACGAGCGTTGGGCCTGGGCAGCTACAAGACGGCCTGGACTTGGTTGCACAAGCTCCGGCGCGCTATGGTACGGCCCGGACGCGACCGGCTCAGCGGGCGCGTTGAGGTTGACGAGACCTACTTAGGAGCCCTGGAGGAGGGCGTGCGGGGCCGCCAAACCGACGCGAAAGCGCTGATTGCAGTAGCGGCCGAGGAAGATGGCGCAGGCATCGGACGAATTCGGATGCGCACGATTCCGAACGCCTCCGGGGACAGCTTGATGGCCTTCGTTGGCGAGTCGGTCGAACCCGGCAGCGTGGTCCACACCGACGGTTGGCTGGGTTACGGGCCACTCGAAAGCGACGGCTATCGCCACGAGGTGAGCTACCTGGACGGGCAACCGGCGTGGGCCTCGGAACTGCTCCCCCGCGTTCATCGCGTGGTGTCGTTGCTGAAGCGCTGGATACTGGGTACGCATCAAGGAGCCGTCAGCCACGAGCATCTCGACTCCTACCTCGACGAATTCACCTTCCGCTTCAACCGCCGCAAGTCCAGAAGTCGAGGCAAGCTCTTCTACCGCCTGGTGCAGCAGGCCGTCGCCGTCCAACCGGTGCCCTACAAGTCGCTGGTCGGAGGCACCGCAACACATGCTACGGACAACCACAACATGTAGGGGCTATTTCAAAATACCTGAGTCAAGTGAATACCCATCAAAACCCAAATTGGGTTCGGTGGACCAAGTTGCGCAGCTCAGGGCTCGAAGAGACCTGCGGACCTGCTATGGGACGTCCGTTGTGGATTCAGTTGGTGCACTTCAAACCACCAAAGGTTCGAGGGAAAGGGTTCGAGGGACGGGTTCGAGGGGTTCGAGGGACAAGGGTTCGAGGGACAGGGGTTCGAGGGGTTCGAGGAGGTTCGAGGGACAGGCACCCTAACTCTCGCCGCACGAACGGCAGTGAGTCACAGAGCGCTACTCATCGATTCAGCAGGGGCACAAAAAGGCCGACCGCCCCCAAGCGAAAAAAGTAGGGGCAGGCACCCTATTTATTTCCAATAAGTCATTATTATACAGTACCTTAGCCATTGCTCGGAGTGGGCTGGCCACCATCGTAGCACCGGTCAGGGATACTCCCCGATCGCCCATCCATCCCTACACCGCCGGCTGCGGCGGGTTCTTCACAGCCAAAGCGCAGGCTCGGTGTGCTTCATCGCCGCAACCGGTCGCTTTCCATCAACACACGCAGCATGGCATTCATGCGGGTCTGGTAGCCCCTCCCCTTGGATTTGAGCCACTCGATAACATCGGCGTCAAGCCGCACGTAGATGCCTTTCTTCGCCCGCGGCATCTGCAACTCCGCCCGCCGCCAGAAGCTTTCATCGGCTTCGGGAATATCCGAATAGTCGATATCCTCGTCCCGGATCGCCTCAATTTCGGTAAGTCGTTTCTTGGAGATACTCATAATAAGCCTGCCTCTCCCCGCGATTCGCCCTACGGGCTGAAATCAGCCGGATACGCTCGCCCCGACTTGTATGCACCACGACGACCACGACCAGCCTGCCGAGTTGCCCATAGCTGATAGAGCGCTCCTCGCCGTAATCCTGACGCTGATCCGGGGCTGTCAGCACCGGGCCGTCGAAGATGGCCTTGGCTTCCTCAAAACCGATGCCATGTTTCGCTCGATTGCCCCGGTTCTTCTCCTCGTCCCATTCAAACCGCGTCGGCATCGGTTCCTTGTCGCCATCCTAGTACGCCCTATGTTAAAATATATATTTTGTATATACTAATGTCAATAGAAAACTGAGGCTAGCCCGCTTTTCCATCAGTCTCACGAGATCACAAAGAAACTAAACGACGTCCTCACAACAACATCCACCGGCAAGCCCCCGCCAAGCCCATCCCCCTGCGGTAAGCTGGATACGAACGTCCGCCGCCAGAATGCCCACATACGAAATATACTGCACGAAATACACTGCGCCGGCCAGCCGTCCATCGCTGCCCCCGCGCCCCACCACCAAGCAACCAGCCCAGCGCAACCAGCAAAACAAAAACTACCAAACAGACCCAACCTCTCCGAACCACAGTCAAATCAGTATCTTACAACGCAGTCCCGATCCCGCCCCCAGCAGCGCCACCGAGATCCCAGGGCGCGGCATGGCGTCCGGCTTCCGTAGCGAGGGCCTCGAAGAGACCTGCGGCTTCTCCCGGCCCGGCAAACCACTAATCCCTCCGCTCCCGCCCGGCCTGCCGCCAACCCCAACCCAGCCCCAAACCGCCGAAAATCGAACTACCAAACAGACCCAATCTCGCCGAACCCATCTAAATCACCAACTCACCGGCCCACGATCTCCGAGCATCCGTAGCGGATCTCGGTTTTGAGATCCGCGGCTTTTCCCACCCCAGCAAACCATGAACCTCCTGCGCCCGCCAAGCTCCGTAGGAGCGACACATCGAACAGCCTGGGGCGTGAGCCCCAGGACCACAGGCCGAAAACAGTCAGCCCCGGCAGGGGCGGCACACCCCCCTTCACCACAAATACTGCTCATCGGGCCGCGGAATCCACCGCTGGAATCCACAGCACCGATACCCCAAATCCCCCGACCCCCCGTGTCACGAGATTCCTCTCCCACCAAATCAACAACATACGCACAAAACACCCCAAAACACTTGACACCCCGTGCTAGCCTATACCCGTAACGACCGGAAAGGATAGATCACCGCGATCCCCCGACCGTTTCCTGGCCAGGACAGAAAGCTCGCCCCGCGGTTCATCACCTCCTCGAATCACAGAGGAGAGGGTAACCGCAGAGGCGAGTCTTCGGACGGCTCTCGAAGTGGACATCCACCGCGAAGGGCTACGAGCGCAGTCATGCACCATCGCCGCGCGCGATAATTGGGCGGCAAGACCGCGCGAGAGAACCCTTCGCCCGGAACCGCCTGCAACTTCCAGCTGGGGCGGCTCGCCGGGATCACATAGTCGGAACGAGAGGCGTCTCTCACTTCTTTGAAGTTTTTTTGAATTTGAAAAAGAAGCACCACGAAGAACCAAGCCAGCAACCCCAGCCAGCCGGCAACCCCAGCCACCCACCCAACCCATCCGCCAAACCATGCAGCGGCGGTAGGGGCGAGACACCGTCGCCCCCCTCAACCCGCCCGCAGCCACCAAATATCCGAAAATCCGGGCAAATCCGGACAAAACGACGTCACAAAACCACCGCTCCAACCCATCCCTCCATCGCCCAAGAACCATTCCCCGACCCAACCCCAACCGCCCCTCCAAAAAAAAACCAAAAAATCCCCAAAAACCGGGCATTACCGGACAAACGCCGTAACTGCGCGAAGGGGGTATAATTGTTGGCGCCGTGGCATACCTGACTTGGCTGGCCGAATCTGTTCGCCTGAAACTCCAAGCGAAAGCCATCGGGGAGCCCGTGGCCTTGCGTGGTCACTTCGAGCTTTCCGGCGATCACGGCCTGTTGACGCCCACGACGGCCACTGGCGTGTCGCTGGCGGTTGGGTGGTTCAAGAGCAACGAGCTCAGCCTCTATGCTCAGGGCGGCGCCAGTCAGGGTTACGTGAATGTGCTGGCGAGGTTCGACGGCGGCCAGACAGCGCTGCTAGGGTCTGCACTGACTCAAACCAGCGACATAGCCCGGCCGCCTTCGGTGATGCTGCTGCTGGTGGGCAATCTCGGCACAATGCGCTTTGAGGATGAGCCCGGGCGCTTTGAGGATGAGCCCGGCGACAACACTCTCGATGCCGGTCTCGCGCCGGTGCGCGACGAACAACAGGGCCCGATCGAAGCCGCCATTGCGCAGTCCCTGGGCCTGGGCGAACCGGTCCGGCTGATGATTTGAGGCACGACGGCGAGTTCCGGATCGCGGAAGAGAACCCGAAAGCAAACCATGACGCGGACATCTAGCTTGCACAGTCCGGTGAGCATGCCGGACAACCAGATTTCGGAGAACCAACTTGGCTAAGCCTCCCTTCGGAGTCCTGCTCGTAACCGGCGGCATGACTCACCAGGAGAACTATGGGCGGGGCTTCCAGAGCGATCCTCGTTGCCGCATTGTCGGGCTCACCGACGAGGCCGATGTCGACAGCCGCCGCCGCGGGCTCAACCGCCGCCTGGCCGGCGAGATGAAAATCCCTTTTCTGCCCGACCTCGATCAAGCCCTGCAACGGGCGGACGTCGATCTGGTCTCGGTCTGCTCGGAATTCGAGCGGCGCGCCCGGGTGGCAACCAAGTGCGCCGAGGCCGGCAAGCACCTTTACATCGACAAGCCAATGGCGACCAATACGACCGACGCCCGCCGGCTTGTCGAGGCCGTGAGAAGCAAAGGTCTGCGCGGACAGATGTTCACCCAAGTCGGGCAGCCCTACGCGCGCCGTTTGCAACGCATCGTCAGATCCGGAGCTCTCGGCGACATTCGGGCCATTCACTGCGACCTAATGTTTTCGAAGGGTTTCCCCGGCGGCGCGCCGCTCGGCAAACCCCGCAAGGAACACTATCCGCCAGCGCGATTCACTTTCCCGGACGCCAAACGCGAGATCTGGACGACGGCCGTGTATTCGCTGACTATGATCCGCTGGCTGCTGGGAGGAGCGGATTTTCGGTCCGTCTACGCCGCCAGCGCCAACTACTTTTTTGATCGCCACTACCGCCGGAACGTCGAGGATTTCGGCGCGCTCGCCCTGACCCTTGATGACGGCATGACCGCGACTCTGACGGCGGCACGCATCGGCTGGCACAGTCATCCCGGCGCCGGGCCCAACTTCACGAAGCTGATCGGAACCAAGGGCAATGTTCTGATCGATGCGCACAGGCCGCGATTCGAGATCTCCTCGGCCGTGGATCTTTGGGAGCCTCCGCCCGAAGACCCCGCGGACCCGATGGGTTTCTGGTCGAGCACGATGGAGCGGACCGGCGCGCGGCCCAAGCCTGGCTGGTACGTCCCGCCCGTGATTCCGGCGCTTTCGGATCAGTCGATGTTTCTTGATTGTCTCGAGCAGGAAAAAGAGCCCGAGGTTACACTCGCCGACGCCGCCAAAGCCTCCGAAGCGATGCTCGCGGCCTACAAATCAGCAAGCACGGGGCAAGTCGTCATGCTGCCGTTGGACGAGTGAAGTTCGATGCGAGCTAGGGCTTCGGTCCGACGACTCCCAACCCGACTCTCAGCGCTTCGGTCTCGATGATGTCGTCGGGCATGATGTTGGCCAGGTTTACGTCGGGGCCGAACTGCTCGACGAGGAACTTCTTCAGATCGTGGATGCTGGCCATCGACATATCGCTGATCCAAGGGCCGGGCAGCTCGAAAAGAACGCGTCCCAGATCGAGGCCGTCGCGCAACGCGGAAATCAAGGCCATGTTGGCCCTCCCGCCTGGGGCGATTTCGGCTCCTTCGACAAGAACCAGCTCGGCGCCCGCCTGGTAACAATCACCTGCCTGGCTAACTAAGCTGGCCGGGTCGCTCTGATCTGTTTTCGAGCCAACCTCGCCGAAAACCGAGATTGTCCCGAATCTAGTTGAAGGTGGAAGGGCGGCGGTTCTCAAGCCCGGTTCTCTGAGAGAATCGAGCAAACCTTTCACCACAAAGGAGAACCGCCGTGAAGAAACGATATCACATTCTGGATTCCGCGAAGCAACAGCCAGTCAGCCCCAACGACCTCACCCGCCTGCTCAGCCAAAACTCCCAACTCATGCTGCCCTTGGTTGAACTGGTCGAGCAGTGCCGCGGAGCCGTCGACGAGGTTATCGACGTCACCGGCCGCGCCGCCATTCAAGCCGTGCTGGAACTGTCGGCGCAGCAAGTTACCGGTGGAAAACTTTCCCAGCCCGGCAAGAAGCGCCGCGGCGATGTGGTCCGCTGGGGCCGCCAGCCCGGTCGCGTCAAGCTCAGCAACCGCAAACTGCGCGTCAGCAAACCCAGACTGCGCAAACGCTCCGGCGGCGAGGTCAAAGTGCCCGCTTACGAAGCGATGCAGGACGACGAACGCCTCGGCGCGCGCATGCTCGACATTCTGATGAAGGGCGTCTCGACGCGCAACTATGCCGGGGTGATTGGCGCAATGGCCGGCACGGCCGGGGTGTCGAAATCCGCCGTCAGCCGGGAGGCAGTCGAGGCCGCCGAAAAGAGCATCGACGAAGTGCTCACGCGGCGCCTGGATGAGTTGGATCTGCTGGTGATCTACGTGGACGGTTTGATCTTCGCAGATCATGTAGTGCTTGCAGCGGTGGGCGTAGACCGTCAGGGCAACAAACATGTGCTGGGATTGCAGCACGCCGCCACTGAGAGCACAGCCGCCGCCGAAGACTTGCTGAGGGGCATGGTCGAGCGGGGAGTATCGACGGAGAAAAACAGGCTCTTCGTGCTCGATGGATCGAAGGCCCTGCGGGCGGCGGTGCGGCGGGTCTTCGGCAAAGTTCCGGTGCAGCGCTGCCGTGCTCACAAGCTGCGCAATGTCGTCGAGCGGCTGCCTAAGGCCGAGCGCGATCAGGCCAAAGCGGCGATCCGGGCCGCCTGGCGGCTGGGAGCCCAAGATGGACAAGCGCGGCTGGAGAAGCTAGCCCAGTGGTACGAGGGTGACTGGCCCGAGGCGGCGGTGAGTTTGCGCGAAGGCATGGAGGAGTGTTTCACCATCAACCGCCTGGGTGCGCCGCCGTCGCTGCATCGCTGCCTGGCGACGACGAACATCGTCGAGTCTCCTAACGCCGGGGTGCGGCGGAGAACGCGGCGAGTGACCCGCTGGAAGGACGCGGCCATGGTGTGTCGCTGGGCCACGGCTGCATTCCTCGATACCGAGAAAAGCTTCCGCAAGATCATGGGTTACAAGGATCTGTGGATGCTCGACGCCATCCTCAATCCGGCCAAGGCCACAGCAGCAAAGGCTGCCTAGTACAATGCTCTTTTACGCCGCCGCCCTACAAACCCTCAACTACGATTGGGACACTCTCCGAAAACCGTCAGCCCCCGATCGCGCGCCATCGAGATCTGCGCCCGGCGCTCGGTGGGTGAAAGGGGGACGCAGTTATCGGAGATTTCAACGACCTCGAAACCCACCCGGACGGCCTCGTCCAGGAAGATCGGCAGCGCGCCGGGTCCCTGTGTAGCGTAAACGTATTCTTGAAACTGTCCGCCGAGAAACGGGCGAACCTCGTGCTGTTTGTAGAGATCGAGCTTGGCCCGAAGCTGGTCCTCCGAGTAAAGACGGGACGTGCCGGTGGCAATCTTCGCCAGGTCGATATAGGAGCCCGCGAACCCGAGAAGGTCGCTCTGCCGGGCGGGTCCGAGCCCCCAATCGATCACCATGGTCAATCCCTTCTGGCGGGGTTTTCGGCGGGATCGCTCCGGGGGCAGAGGGACGAAGCCAAACGGTTCGGGGGATGCCGTCATCAATGATGTCTTAGTATCAATGGTGTCTCAATATGACGATGCCTCAGTATGACATGACGCAGTCCGCCAGGCCCGCCATCTTGTGATGAGACTCGTGCCACCGGCATGCTGCAACAAGGCGATATACTGCAACCAAGCCGTTTTGATAATGTTGGCCTATTTCCATCCCGGAAGACTTACAGCCCGCGCCCCGCGGTGGGCCGTGGCGGCGGTGCTCGCTTGCCTGCCGGTGCTGGCTCAGGGCGGCGAGGCAGCCGAATTTTTCGAGATGAAGATTCGGCCCCTGCTAGCGGACCATTGTTTCGCATGTCACACCTCGGCGCGGCTCGGGGGGCTCGAGATGACCTCGCGAGACGCTCTGCTGAGGGGAGGCAACTCCGGACCGGCCATCGACCCCGCTAAGCCCGCAAGCAGTTTGCTCTTGCAGGCCGTCCGCCACACCCACGATCGTCTGAAGATGCCGCCCGAGGGCAAGCTCGCCGATGAGCAAATCGCCGACATCGCGCGATGGATTGGTGACGGGGCCGTGTGGCCGCAAACCCCGGCGGCGGCGGCCGGTCCAAGCGGCGCGGATGAGTTTGTGATCCGTCCAGAAGAGCGGAATTTTTGGGCCTTCCAGCCTGTCGAGAAACCCGCGCCGCCCGAGGTTCGGAACAAGGCCTGGCCACGCGGGCCGATCGATCGTTTCATTCTGGCGGGGCTTGAGGAGAAGGGCCTTCGACCCGTCGCGGCGGCCGACAAGCGAACGCTGCTGCGGCGCGCCTATTTCGATCTGATCGGACTTCCGCCGTCTCCCGAAGAGGTGGACGCCTTCGCCGAAGACCGCTCGCGCGGCGCGTTCGAGAAGGTCGTCGATCGCCTGCTGGCATCGCCCCGTTACGGAGAGCGCTGGGGACGCCACTGGCTCGATGTCGCCCGCTATTCCGACGACAAGTTGAACTCGACGCAGATGGAACCCTATCCCCATGCCTATCGCTATCGCGACTGGGTGATTGGCGCGTTCAACGACGACATGCCGTTTGATCGTTTCGTCAAAGCCCAGATCGCCGGCGACTTGATTTCAGGCGGCGGGGACGCTGAACTTATCGCCGGTTTGGGGTTCTACGCACTGAGCCCGCAGTTTCAAGACGACCGCATCGACGCCACGATGCGCGGTTTCCAGGCGATGACCGTCGGCTGCGCGCAATGCCACGATCATAAGTTCGACCCCATCCCAACCGAGGACTTCTACGCGCTGCTGGGCATTTTTAACAGCACGAAGATAGATGAGTTTCCGCTGGCGTCGCCGGAAATCGTGGAGAACTACGAAGGGAAGCGGAAAGACTTGGAGAAGGCAGAGAAGGTTTTCGGTGATTTCCTGCACAACCAGAGCCAGCAGCTCAGCAGCGTCCTGGCCGGCAGGACGGCCTCGTATCTCTTTGCCGCCTGGGAGGTTTTGGGCCCTCGCGGACGCAGAGCCGAGGACGCCGCCGGGGATCATTTGCTGGATCAAGAAACCCTTGAGCGCTGGGTGAGATACCTGGATTCCGCGCCGAGGGAACATCCTCTGCTCGATGGCTTCGAGGCGCTGCTTAGCAGGGAAACCGCGCCCGCCGGCGTGCGACGCTGGGGCCAGGAGCTGGAGGAGCTGGTCGTCTCTGTTCTCGAAGAGAAGAAGAAAGTCGATGCGGAGAACAACGTTCGTCTCGGCGGCGAGGCCGGCTCAGCCAAGCGCAACGAGGTCGAGCTGCTTTCGCTCGAGCGCGACCGCTATTTCCTATGGCGCGACATTGGCTCGGCGCAGGGCTTCAAAACCCCCGCGGAATTCAGTTCCGGCATCCTCTACTATCGCGGCGGCGAGATCGGTCGTTTTCTTTCGCTGGTGTGGCGAGATCACGCCGAGCGTTTGCGGGCGAAGGTCAAGCAAGCCCGGGCCCGGCTTCCGGAGAAGTATCCGTTTCTTCACGTGATCGGCGACAAAGCCGAACCACGCAATGAGCGCGTTCACATCCGCGGCAGCAAGAACAATCTAGGCGCGGAGGTGCCCAGAGGGTTTCTCACCATTCTCGGCGGCGGCGAACCCATTACCAGTGGCAGCGGCCGGCTGGAGCTGGCCGAGGCGATCGCGAACCCGGACAACCCGCTGACCGCCCGCGTGACGGCTAATCGAATTTGGCTCCACCATTTCGGCGCGGGGATCGTACATACGCCGAGTAACTTCGGCCGCATGGGCGAGCGGCCGAGCCATCCGAAACTGCTCGATTATTTGGCATCCCGCTTTGTCGAAAGCGGCTGGTCGGTCAAGGCGATGCATCGCGAGATCATGCTCTCGGCGACCTACGCTCTCGGCAACAAGCCGGTCGCCGGCAACATGGAAGTGGACCCTTCAAATCGTCTTCTATGGCGCGCCAACCGCCGCCGGCTCGACGCCGAAGCGATACGCGATTTCCTGCTCGCTGTCTCGGGCAATCTCGACCTCTCCTCGGGCGGCGAACCCGTGCCGCTGAGCGATCCAGCGAATCGCCGGAGAACTGTATACAGCTATATCAGCCGCCGAAAACTCGACAAAATGCTGGGGCTTTTTGACTTCCCCAACCCGAACAAGACCAGCCCCCGGCGCATCGGCACCAACACAGCCTTGCAGGGCTTGTTTTTCTTGAACAGCGAGTTTATGATGCGCCAGGCCGAGCGATTGACCGATCGTCTGGAACAAGAGTTCGGCGCGGCAGGTTCCCAAAAGGACAGAGTCGCGTACCTCTATCGCTTACTTTTCGGACGCCGGCCCGAAAGCGCCGAGATGAAGCTGGCTCGGCGATTTCTCGCCGCCGATGCCGAAGCCTGGCCCCGCTTCACGCAGGTACTGATGAGTTCGAACGAGTTTTTGTATATCCCCTAAAGAGGACATTTCGCATGACGACCGGCATACCCCAGATCTATCGGCGAGACCTGCTGCGGAGAGTGGGGACGGGTCTCGGACTCCTTGGCATGCACCGTCTGCTTGCCTCGTCGTCGAGTGATCCGCTGGCGCCGAAAGCGCCGCAATTTCCAGCCAAGGCCAAGCACGTGATTCACCTGTTTCTCAACGGCGGCCCTTCGCATGTCGACAGCTTCGATCACAAGCCGATGCTGGCCACCTACGACGGCAAGCCTTATCCGGGTGGCAATCTCAAGACCGAGCGCAAGACGGGCGTTCTGATGCGCTCTCCTTTCGAATTCCGCCGGCACGGCCAGAGCGGTCTTGAAATCAGCGAAATCTTTCCCGGCCTCGCTAGTTGCGCCGACGACCTGTGCATCATCAAGTCGATGTACACCGACGTGCCCTTCCACGAGCCGTCGCTTTTCATGCTGAACTGCGGTCACCGCTTGCCAGGGCATCCTTCGATGGGCGCCTGGCTCACTTACGGGCTCGGTACCGCGAATCAGAATCTGCCCGGCTACATCGTGATGTGCCCGGGGCTGCCGGTCGTCGGCCCGCAATTGTGGTCGTCGGCTTTCTTGCCCGGAGCCTACCAGGGCGCCTACATCCAGAACAGCGAGATCGAACCCGAGAAGCTCGTCTCCTACGTGCGCAACGGGAGGATTGGCCAGCCGCGGCAGCGCCGCCAGATGGAACTGCTCGGGCAGTTGAACCGGCGGCACCTGCGAGAGCAAGGCCCCGCGCCTCAACTCGAAGCCACCATACAGTCGATGGAAGTGGCCTTTCGCATGCAGGTCGAGGCTCTCGATGCGTTCGACGTTCGCAAGGAGAACGACAAGACGCGGGAGCGCTATGGCGAAGGCGATTTCGCGCGCGGCTGCCTCATCGCCCGGCGGCTGGTCGAGCGCGGCGTCCGCATGGTGCAGGTCTACTATGGCAATAGCCAGCCATGGGATACGCATCAAGACATCCAGCGCATGCGCAAGCTGGCGGGCGATTCCGACCAGCCGATGGCGGCGCTTCTGCACGATCTGAAAGCCTCGGGTCTGCTCGATGAGACGATCGTCATGATCGGCGGCGAGTTTGGCCGCACCCCCACGGTCGAGGTCAGCGGACGCATCCAGGTGCAAAATGGGCGCGACCACAACAGTCACGGGTTTTCGACCGTTGTGGCCGGAGGGGGCTTCCGCCGCGGTTTCGCCTACGGCTCCAGCGATGATTTCGGATTCAAGGCCGAACTCAACCCCGTGCACCCGCACGACCTCCACGCGACGATCTTGCATCTCATGGGCTTCGACCACAAGCGGTTGACCTACCGCCATAGCGGGCGAGACTACCGGCTCACCGATGTCGAGGGCAACGTCGTCCAGGGTCTGCTCGCCTGATGGACGCGGGCGGCCACGCTCACTCGCTCGCGCCGGGCTTCAACGACACCGCATGGATGCAGTAGCGCAAGGCGGTGTCCCGCGCGCGTGCCAGGGAGTACTCTAGGGCTATGCGCGAAACAATGTATTCCCACCGTACCGACGATGTCAATGAAAAAATTCGCCTTCTTCGTTTAGCACTAGGCTCGGCGAACTATGACCTCGCCCGGTCACTGGCCGAGTCGATCAAAGACACGATTACGTTTTCCCAGCAGGTGAACCAAGACCCCGGGCCCGCCGACTTCGGCGCCGGAGCGTCGCGCCGGGTTGAGGAACTCCCCGATCCCTGGCGGCGATGGGCGCGGGGCTGGACCTACTACGGCGTCGTGACACTCGACGAGACGGTTGGGCTCGCGCGGCGGCGTGAGCCGGTCGAGCTGCGAGCGGCCTTTCCAGTGGACGAAACTTCGATGCTCGCCCGCGAACTGCGCGTGGCGCGGATCGATCCCGAGCGCGGAACCTTGCATGAGATCCCCTGCCAGGTGATGAAAGAGACCCTTCGAGGCGAACGGCGGCATTGCCGGCTGCTGTTTCTCGCCGACACGAGGGCGCATGTCCGGAGCCAGTATCTTGTCTTCCACGGCAACCCCGGCGCCGAGATGCCTGCATATGTCACGGACCTGGAAATCAGCGGCGAAGGCTACAAGCTCGACATCGAAAACGACTACTATCGCGCTTCCCTGTCGCGGCAAATGGGACAGCTCGAGCGTTTGACCTTGAAGCACGACCATGGCCTGGAACTCTTCTCGGCTGGCAACGGACATGGCGAGCCTCCTGGAATCGACTGGGCCCATGACTACGTGACCAGCGGCGCCTATCAGAAGATGCGAGTCACCAATTGGGCCGAGTGCCCAAACTACGAAGTGATTCGAGGTCCGCTTTGCGCGGTGGTTCGGCGCTGGGGATTTCCTCATTCGACGGTCCATCCCCTGTTCACGCCGAGCCGAATGCATATCGACGTGGAATACCGCTTCTACGCGGGCGTGCCGTATCTGATGAAGCAGGGCGCGATGGAGGTGATCAAGGATCTCGACATCACTTACTTGCGCGACGATGAGTGGGTGTTCTCAGGGCATCCCTTTACCGGCCTGGTCTGGATGGCGAGCGACGGCAAGCTGCGTATCGGGCCAGTCGAGGAGCGCTCCAAGGATGATCTCTGGTCGATCGGTTTCTTCAACCGCCAAAGCCGCAACGCCTTCATCGCGCTGTTTCTCGTCCACGAGGCGGAGAACTTCGACGGACTCAAGCATGCCGGGGCGCCGACGCTAAATTACCAGAATCACGGCCAGATCTGGAGCCGCTGGGCCGCGCGGGACAATCCCCATCTGCCGGCGGGAACGAGGCTAAGACAAAAGAACGCCTATCTGGTTCTGCCCTTCGATGAAAACGACGGACCGAGAATGGTCGAGAACTTCCGCCACCAGTTGCTCAACCCCCTGGCTGTTTCCCAGGGCGAGCGAGCCGATGTCGGACGCGCCCGGGAATCCACCGGAAGACTGGCGCGGCGGGGAGAAGCCGGCGATACGTCCATTCCGAAACGCGCGGTGTGGGACGCGCTGCGGGAGGTTCGAGATGATCAGTTATATAAGGTCGACGCCAATGTGGTTGACATGGGATACGTCTACGACGTGCGTATTCGCGACGATGTCGTGCTTGTGCTGCTGACGATGCCGCACCGAGGCCGGCCCAAGTACGGGTTTATCGGCGAGCCGATTCGCAAGCGGCTCCGGCGGCTAGATGGCGTCCGCGAGGTAAGGATTGAGCCCATCTGGGACCCACCCTGGGACGCCAATCGCATGACGCCCAAGGGCCGCCAAGCTCTAGGGTTCTAGCCCCCGGGCGCCGAGTCATGAGGCAAATGTGAAATTTATCGAGTACTGGAATTCGTTCCTGCCCTGTGCCGCAGGGGTTGCGGCCATCCTGCTGTGGCCAGCGGTGGATGTCGCCGCTCAGGACCGGCCCAGCCCCGGCGGCAAACAGGCTGGGGTCGATGAACAGTACGCCGCCCTCTGTGCCGGCTGCCACGGACCAGCGGCGGGCGGCAGTGATCGCGGCCCCGCGCTAGCCGATAGCCGTAAACTGCGAAAACTCTCGGAGAACGACATCCTCGGCATCATCCGCGACGGCGCCCAGGGAGGCATGCCTGCCTTCAAGCTGCCCGAAGGGCGACTGCGACGGCTGGCGCAATGGGTACACGCGCTCAATGCCTCGGCCTACGATGTCGTCCCACCCATGGACACGGCGGCTGGGGAGCGATTTTTCTTCGGTCAAGGCCAGTGCGCCTCGTGTCACATGATCGCCGGGCGAGGCGGCACGAAAGGCCCCGACCTCTCGGGCATCGGACGTCAGTTCACAACAAGCGAACTCGAGCAGGCGCTCGACGACCCGGCCTCGAGGGCAGAGAATCGGTCGTCGTCGTCGTGCCCGGGCTGGGCCTGGTGCCCTGAAAATCCGTGGGAAGTGGTCAGTGTTCGTCTGCGTGACGGTTCGCGCCTGCGCGGCTTTGCTCGCGGACGCGGAAAGCACGACTTGCAGTTGCAAACCCTCGATGGCCGGTTCCACTTCTTACTCGACGATGAGTACGACGAAATCATCGCCGAGGAAACCCCGCTGATGCCGCCCCTGGACGCCTCGCCGGAACAGCGCCGCGATCTGCTGAGCTATCTCAGCCGCCGGGGAGGCATCGTCGCGGGTCCTCTGACCGGCGACCCGCAAGAGGTCTCGGCCGCTGAAATTCTCCGCGTCATGGAGCCCCAAGCCGGCGAATGGCCCACATATAACGGCCTCCCGAGCGGCAATCGCCACAGCCAGCTCGATCAAATCAACACCGAAAACGTGGCCCGCCTGCAGCTTCAGTGGACATACTCGATTCCCTACACACCGCTGGAGATGACTCCGCTTGTGAGCGGCGGAATGATGTTCGTCACCGGGCCGAACCGCGTCTGCGCGCTCGACTCGAGAACCGGACACCAGATCTGGTGCTACAGCAGGCCCCGCACACCGGCCGGCGGTATCTCCGGTGACGCCGCGCTGGGCGCGAACCGGGGTGTCGCGATCCTGGGCGATCGCGTCTTCTTCCATACCGACGACGCGCGCCTGATCTGCCTCAATCGGATCACCGGCGCCCTGATGTGGGACGTGCTTATGGCCGACCAGCCCGGGCCTTACGGGGCGACCGCGGCTCCGCTCGTCGTCGGCGACCTGGTCATCACCGGCATTGGCGGAGGCGACCAGGGCATTCGCGGCTTTCTTGATGCCTACAAGGCCACGACCGGCGAGCGTGCCTGGCGTTTCTGGACGATTCCGAAACCCGGCGAGCCGGGCTCGGAAACCTGGGCCGGATCTGCCCTGCCCGTTGGCGGAGGAGCCACCTGGCTGACCGGCTCCTACGATGCCGAAACTGGCCTGCTCTACTGGCCGACCGGCAACCCCTTCCCCGACACCGACGGCGCCGAACGCGGGGGCGACAATCTCTACACCAATTCCGTGGTCGCGCTAGAGGCGAGGACGGGCAAACTGCGCTGGCATTTCCAGTACACGCCTCATGATCTCCACGATTGGGATGCCACCGAACCATTGCTGGTCGTCAATACACGCTTCCAAGGGCGCGACCGGAAGCTGCTGCTGCAAGCGAACCGGAATGGATTCTATTACGTGCTCGACCGCGTGACGGGAGAATTTTTGCTGGGGGAACCGTTTGTAAAACGGCTGACCTGGGCGAGCGGCATCGACTCGAAAGGAGTACCTCAATTGAAGGACGGCAACCGGCCCACTCCGCTCGGCGTGGTTTCCTGTCCGGCCGTGCGAGGGGCGACGAACTGGTATTCCACGGCCTTTCACCCGGCAACCCGTCTGCTCTACGTGATGGCCGTGGAAGACTGTACGATTTACCAACAGGCTCAGCTCGGCGGATACGCGCCCCACCGCGACCCGGCCAACCCTCCGGCCAAGTTTCTGCGCGCGCTCGACGTCGAAACCGGCAAGACGGTCTGGGAAATAGAGCAGGTCGGCCCGCCGGCGGCAAACTACTCAGGCGTTCTCTCGACCGCGGGCGGACTGGTTTTCTATGGCGAGACCGGCGGAGGCTTCGCCGCCGTGGACGCGAAAACCGGCAAAACGCTCTGGCATTTCGAAACAAACGAAATCTGGAAAGGCTCCCCGATGACCTACAGGATAAACGGCCGGCAATACGTCGCGATCGCGGCGGGGGGCAATGTTCTGGCGTTTGCTCTGCCGGGGGAGTGATCCCCTTACAGCCGCGTAACTTCGCCGATCGCTCGCAGCTTCTCATCGCTCAGGTAAGCGTAGCGGTTGACCCACATGCCGTGGGGACTGGCCCGGTGGGCGACCTCGATTCGTTTGCGGAAGTCCGCCAGCGGGCCGTAGCCGTGGGCCAGCGCATAGACCGGTGTCGATCCGGCGTCCCTTTGGGCTTGGGCGATCTTGCGGGCTTGCGCTTTCTCGCCGACCGGATGGGGAACGTCTGGCGGCGGGTAGCTGTAATCGTCGAGGCGCGGCAGGCCCCCGTCGTCGGCGATATCGAGCCAGCTTACCAGCGCGCGGACGAGCACGGTGGACGACAGATTCGAGTTGGCCTCGCGGATCTGGTCCCCGTAGAAACGCAGCATCATCGGCCAGTGCATGGTGTAGAGCTTGACGCTGATCGCGGTCGAGTGCTTGGCGACGCGGCGGAAATCCATGCCCGAGGGGATGGTCCAGGGAGGGGGGAAGGCGTTGGGCAGCATCTCCATGCGCTCGGCGCCGGCCTCGTTCATCGTCTTGCGGAAACCGGCCAGCATGCCCTCGACCAGCGTCGCCTTGAAGCGCAGGAAGTCGGCTACGCCGGGGTGGTCCGACAATAGCCGCAGGAGAGTGTAGCGTCCCCGATCGGCCTCGGTCCAGGGTTTCAGATCATCATCGCTGAGTCCGCCGTGGAGCTTGTCGTAGAGCGCGCCGACGTCCGCGCGCATGCGGTCGAAATCGAATCCCAGCCGTTGCGCCGCGGCGGCGGCGTGATCGCTGAAGTCGAGGAAAATCGAGTCCAGAAAATACGGCGGATACTCGGGCCAGTCGAATCGCAGGCCATCAAGGTCGGGATAGTTCTTGATCAGGTCGCGAATCAGAGCGTGTTCGTAGGCCAGGATGTGCGGGCTGGCGAGGCTGCCATTCTTGGCCAGTCGGCGGGGCGGGATGCGTCCGTCGGGCAGGCGCGCGCGGTCGTCTTCGACCGGGCCGCCGAACTGCACGCGGTAGCCGGGTGGAATCGCCGCCTGCACTTGAAAGTAGACCTTGAGGTGGCGGGCATGCGCCGCGCGGATGAAGTCGTGGAGTACGTGCCCTTCGCGTTGCGTGAGGCCAGTGGGCTCGGACGGCTGATAACGCAGCCCCTTGTAGATCTCGCGGTCTGGAACAAAACTCGGCGCGGTGCGAACCCATACTTCGCGCTTGCCAAAGAGAAGACGCTCCAGCAACCGCACCGCCCCGGCGCCGGCATCGGCCGGGGGCTCGCGCTGGCCGGTCTCGGGTCCGGCCTCCTCCATGAGATAAGGAGACGTCGCGACGGCATTGGCGCCGGCCTTGTGGACAAGATTATCGAGAACGCCGTCAATGCCCTCGCTCTGGATGTACTCGGGCAAGACGGTAACACCTAGAAATCGTTTCGCGGGCACGGGTTCTATCGTGGCATACTTCGGCGGATTTCTCAGCACCTGAACGGGCGCATCTGAATGGCCGCGTCCTGCTAGACTGGCCGCAACTGGTCCCATGAAAATTCAAGACATAGAGGTCATTACGCTTTGTTACCGTTATCCCGCCGGCCGCGCGTTCGATTTCGCGGGCGGGCGCTGCGGCGGGCGGCTCAGTTGCCTCATCAAGGTTCATACCGATACCGCCGAGACCGGACTCGGCTCGGTCTACTCGCATCCGGACTTGGTGCGCACGGTCGTCGAGGGTCAGTTGCGCGGCTTGCTCGTTGGCGAAGACCCGACCGAGGTCGAGAGCCTCTGGGCGCGAATGTATTCGGTGACGCGCTGGTACGGGCGCAAGGGCGCCGCGATGTCCGCGCTGGGCGGCGTCGATATGGCGCTCTGGGACCTGCGCGGCAAGGCGGCGGGAAAGCCACTCTATCAATTGCTCGGCGCGCATCGCGACCGCGTGCCGGCCTATGCCAGCGCGCTGCTATGGAAGGACGACCCGGCCGAGCTTGCGGCAGAAGCCAAGAGGCATATCGCCAACGGCTTTCGAGCGATGAAGACCCGCCTGGGCCGGAACTACGACTATGATTCGGCCGCGCTGCGGATACTTCGCGAAGCGATCGGTTCGGATATCCGGCTGCATGTCGATGGCAATGCGCGCTATTCGCTCGCTCAGGCACGGCGCCTGCTGCCCGAGTTTCAGGCGGCGAATATCTTTTGGCTCGAAGAACCGTTTCCGCCCGAGGATGTCGACAACTATCTGGCGCTGCGTCCGGATCTCGGCGGTATCCCGCTGGCGGCGGGCGAGAACGAATTCGGCGAACAGGGCTTCCGGGAATTAATCGATCGCAAAATGGTGGATATCATTCAACCCGACTGCTGCCGCGCCGGAGGGATCAGCGAGTGCCGCCGGGCCGCCGATCTGGCCGCCAAGGCTGGACTGCGCGTCGCGCCCCACACCTGGAGCGACGCCGTCGCGCTGGCGGGCAATATGCACGTGGTAGCATCGCTGCCCAACAGCATCACGGTCGAGATGGACCAGACGGGCAACCCCTTAATCGAGGAACTGCTGAGCGAGCCGTTTCAGGTGCGGGAAGGAGAGGTCGCGATGCCTCAAGGCCCTGGTTTGGGAATCGAACTGAATGACGCGGTTGTCGAGCGCTACACTTTACCTCCCGGCGAGCCGGTTCCAGAGGGCAACTATTCGGACATGGTGTTTGGACGCGCGGCCTACGCCCCGGCGGGTCCCTATGAGTAGCTTGCAATGAGTAGCTCGGAGAGCATGTTCCGCGGGCCAACCGGGTGTGCCAGCGCGCACCCTGGGAGAGAGCATGAATCGTTCACGCCGTATCGCTGTCGGTAGCATTTTCACCGAGTCGAATCATCTCGCCAGTTCGAGAACGACGCTGGCTGATTTCAAGCGCACCGAGCTTCGCCGGGGCTCGGAAATCCTCAAGGTTACCGATGGAGTGATCGGCGGTGTGCTGAGCGTGCTCGGCGAACGCGCGGCCACGATCGAGCCGCTGCTGGCCGCGAGCGCGTTTCCAGGCGGGATTCTTGCCGAGGATTGCTATCTCGAACTCAAGCACGATCTCATCGGGCGGCTCGAGAGGGCTCTCCCCCTCGATGGCGTAATCATGCCGCTGCATGGGGCGGCGGCAGCGGAGCGGACTGGCGATGTCGAGGGCGATCTGCTGGCGGCGGTTCGCCAGCGCTGCGGTCCCGATGTGCCGTTGGTGGCTACGCTGGACTGTCACGCGCACGTCACTGGCGAGATGGTTGCGCATGCCGATGCCCTGCTGGCCTGGGAGACCTACCCTCACCGGGACACGTTCGAGACGGGCGCGCGCGGGGCACGGCTACTTTTCGACATGCTCGATGGCAAGATCCGGCCGGCGATGGCGCTGGCGAAGGTTCCGGTGATTGTGAGCGGCTTCAAGGGCGGCACCGATCCTCCGGGGCCCTTCGCCGGCGTCATGGGCTTTGCTAAGTCGCTGGAAAGCCGGGACGACGTTGTTTCAACGAGCGCGTTATTGGTCCATCCTCATCTGGACTTGCCCGAGATGGGCGGCGGGGGCCTGGTCATCACCGACGGGGATCTCGAGACGGCGGAGAAGCTCGCGGCCGAAATCGCCTTGATGCACTGGGACCGCCGTTTCGATCTGGAGACGACCGGCCTGAAACCCGCCGAAGCCATCGGGCAGGGAATGAAGATCGCCGGCGGCCCGGTGCTCTTGTTGGAACTCTCCGATTGCGTCGGCGGCGGCGCGGCGGGCGACAGCGTGGCGGCCCTTGCCACGTTGCTGGGAAGCGGCATCCGGGAGCCTTGCCTCGCGATGGTGGCCGACCCGGAAGCGGCCGCGGCGTGTCATCAGGCCGGAGAGGGCCGCGAGGTGACGCTGCGGCTGGGACACAAGATCGATCCTCGCTGGGGACGGCCCATCGAGGTGACCGGCCGGGTCGAAAGACTCAGCGACGGCGGATTTCTCTATTCAGGAGGGATCTGGGGCGGTCAGCGGGGCGAGATGGGACCTTCGGCGAAGGTCACCACCGGAGCGGTCGAAATTCTGATCACCACCCACGGGACCTACGATTGGGCCGACGAGCAATATGCGTCGCTGGGAATGGATGCGGGCCAGGCGAAGTTCGTCGTGGTGAAGAATCCGATGAACTACCAGGTCGGCTACGCCGGGCGGTCCAAGGGCGAGATTGTGCTCGATACGCCCGGGCCCACGACGGCCATCCTTTCGAATATCAAATACCAGAGGCTCCAGCGGCCTTACTTTCCGGCGGACCGGGGAGCGGACGCGGCGCAACCGGTGGTCTACAGGCACGCCATGGCCAGCGGCGCCTAGAACTCGCCTACGAACTGGATTTCTTCCTCGACCTCGAAGCCGAAACGCTCGCGGATTCGCTTCTTCAGTTCATCGATCAGCAGCTTCACTTCCGAGGCCCTGCCCGTTCCGGTGTTATAGATCAGGTTGGCGTGATAGGAGGTGATTTCGATGCCTCCGCGGCGCATTTTTTTCGCGCCCACCTGTTCCAAGAAATAGGCCGAGGCGACCTTGCCCTCCCGCACGGCCGAGGCGGGCACTTGGGCGGCGACCGACGGCGGCAAGTCCTTTAGATACAGATTCTTGAAGATGCTTCCGGCGCATTGCATGGCGGGCGGAAATTTCTCATCGCGGATCTTTGTGATCTCATCGGCCCTGGCTCGCAGCTCATCCGTGTCGCCGGGTTCGAGTGTGAATCGCGCCGAGAAGATCGTCCAGTCTTTGTGGCGTTTGAAGGCGCTTTCGCGGTAGCTGAATTCACAACCGGCGTTGCCGAGTTCACGCACCTTGTTACCATCGTAAAACCGCACCCACTCGGCCCGCTCGGCAATCGAGTGTCCGTAGGCGCCGGCGTTGCCATATACGGCCCCGCCGACCGATCCCGGAATACGCGCCAGCGTTTCGAGGCCCCCGAGTCCGGCGTCGATCGAAAAGTCGACAAGCGCTTGCAGCGAAGCGCCCGCCCCGGCTGTTACGGAATGGCCCTCGCGCTTGATTTCGGCTCCCAGGAAGCGCAGAATCACGCCTCGATATCCTTTGTCGGAAACCAGAACGTTGCTGCCTTCGCCGAGAACATAGAAATCCGCCTCCCAGCTCCGGCACGATTGCACCAAAGCCGCGAAACGGTCCGGGTCGGAGGTCTCGATGAGCAGGTCGGCGGGGCCTCCGATGTTAAAACGGGTGAACCTGTTGAGCCGGACGTTGCGGCGCAGGCGAAACGCGGGATCTGTGGCCTGGGGGGCTTCCATTGAGGCGACGGCGGGGAGTCGAGAGAGAACGTTCCCATTGTATCCGAGTCATCCGAGCCGCGGCCACGGGGTTCGCGGACACGGGGTTCGCGGCCCGCCGGCGAGATTGGCCCACGCTGGAAATACCCGTACTAGAGGTACTACGATGGAATGCCTGGCTTCATCTCGGCGCGAGATTCACGGCCCGCGGGCGAAACTTGCCAGGGCCATGAGGCGTAATAAACAAACATAGGGGTATCGCCGGTGGTTTCCCGGCCGAGGCGGACGAGCTAGAGGGGTTCTCGTTTCCGTTCTCGCCGCGTGGCCGGGCAAAGCGCTTGGGCCGCATTATTTACGCCAAATACTTGACGCTGTGCTCCTCGACAGCCTAGAATCGAGACTGGCGTACCTCGTGGTCGGAGTGTGTTCCGCGCGCGCGGGAACGGTGTCTTTGGAAGGAGTGGTGATCGTCATGAAGAAGATGCTTCTGGGAGGATTGATGGCGTGTGTGATGGCGCTGATTTTCCCGCCGGTTCCTCTCCCGGCCGCGGAGGACACTGCTCCTCGCAAGCTGACCCGCAAGCAAGAAAAGAAGCGGCTGAAGAGGCTCCGCAAGGAGTTGGCCGGGCCTTTCGAGAAGTGGATGAAAATCGATGTCCGCTACATTCTCACCGGCGACGAGAGGAAGGCTTTCGTGCAGCTCGCCACCGGCGAGGAGCGCGAGAACTTCATCGAGGGGTTTTGGCTGCGGCGAGACCCGACTCCCGACACGATGGAAAACGAGTATAAGGAAGAGCATTACCGGCGCATCGCCTACGCCAACGAGCGCTACCAGTCGGGATGGCCGGGATGGAAGACCGACCGGGGGCGCATCTACATTACCTTCGGGCCTCCGGATGAAATCGAATCCCATCCCTCGGGGGGAAGCTATCAGCGGCCCTATTTCGAGGGCGGTGGGTTCACTTCCACCTACCCGTTTGAGATTTGGCGATACCGCTGGATCGAGGGCGTAGGGCAGGAGGTGCTGATCGAGTTCGTGGATCCGACCATGACCGGCGAGTACCGCATGACGATAGATCCATCAGACAAGGACGCCCTGTTGAATGTTCCCGGCGCGGGCCTGACGCTGTCAGAGCAAATGGGCCTGTCGGAGAAGCGCGATCGTTTTATGCGAACCGATGGTACCCGCATGGGCGATCCGCTGGGAGGCGGCCAGAGCAGCATGCGCTACAACATTTTCGAGCGGTTGCAGCGTTTCTCGGCGCTTCAGAAGCCGCCTGTGATCAAGTTCAAGGATCTGGAAGCGGCGGTGGACTCGAAGATTGAGTACAACACGCTGCCGGTTCAGGTCAGGGTACAGTTCACGCGCATCACCGAGGATCAGGTCCTGGCTGGCGTCACGGTGCAGTTGGCCAATAAGGATCTGATGTTTGAGGAGGACGATGGCCGCCACAAGGCGACGGTGAACATCTATGGCCGGGTGACGACGATGACGCGGCGGGTTGTGGCGGTGTTCGAGGATGTTGTCACGGTGGATACAACCGCCGAGCGACTGCCGTTTGAAACAGAGCGGTCGTCCATCTATCAGAAACCGCTGGTGCTTCCCTCGGGCAGGTACCGTCTGGAGGTGATCGTCAAGGACGTAGTGGGTGAGACGATGAGCACCTACCGCACGGCTATGACGGTTCCGAAGTTCGAAGAGGACAGGCTGGCCAGCAGCAGCCTGATCTTGGCCGACAGAATTGAGCGGGTTCCGCTGCGCTCCCTGGGCACGGGCCAGTTCGTGATCGGCGGCTCGAAAGTTCGCCCGCGCATCAGCGACGAGTTTAGGCAGAACGAACGGTTGGGCATCTACTTGCAGGTTTACAACCTGGGCGCGGATGAAACAACCAATCAGCCCAGGGGTACGGTTACCTATCAAGTGGCGCGGGCCGGCCAGCCCGATGAGTTGCTGCTCGACTTCACCGAACAGATCGGTGCGATCCGGGGTGCGACGACCAAGCAGGTCGTGGTCGAAAAGCTGTTGCCCCTCAAATCGCTGGAGCCGGGGGAGTATCAGCTTCGGCTGAAGGTAACCGACAGCGTGAAGAACGAAGTCTTGGAGCCTACGACGACGTTCAAGGTGAAGTAGGTTGGCGATCCGCGCAGGCGGCCGAAGGGTACGTGGTGAAGCGAGTGCCACATGACGAGAAACGCACATAGACGTCGCGGAGGGAGCCGCTTCCTGGCGGTGATGCTGCCGCTGACGGCCTTGGCGGGGGCCGCGGTCGCGCAGGGTCAAATACTGGGAACGATCCGCGGCTTGGTGCGGGACGACCGGGGCATCCCGCAGGTGGGCGCGGCCATCACCCTGCTGACGGCGCGGAGTGGTGAATCCACGCGGGTTCACAGCGACTTCAGCGGCGCTTTCGTGCTGAAAGACCTGATTCCGGGCGACTATTCTCTGCGTGTTGCGCTCGACCATTTCTTGCCCATCACCAAGGACAACATCAAGGTTTTACCCGGCGGGAACACGCTCCTCGACGTGAATCTGCGCGGGCTGTTTTCGGCGCTTCAAATGGTTCATGCCGGCAGCGAGATTCGCGACATGAGCGACAACTGGAAATGGATGTTGCGCACCTCGATGGCGACGCGTCCGGTGCTGCGGTTCCGGCTGGCCCAGCGGCGAGAGACCAGGGCGGTTCTTCGCAAGGCTTCGGGAAGGTTTAGCGATACCAGAGGATACGCCCAACTCAGCGGTGGGGCGGGCGCGCGGCAGACGGGTCTGGCCACCGAGTCGGACTTGGGTACCGCGTTCGCGGTCGCCACTTCGATGTTCGGCGAGAACGACCTGATTGTCAGCGGCAACCTCGGCTATGGATCGACGAGCGGGGTGCCGGCGACGGCGTTCCGCACCAGTTATAGCCGGAATGTGGGCGGCAGCAAGCCGGAGGTCTCCGTCACCGTTCGTCAATTGCATATGCCGGTGGCGGCAAGCCAGGCAATCTACGGACCGGAGAATGAGCACAGCGGACCGGCGATCGAGACGTTCACGCTGGGCTTCGCCGATCACGTCAGGCTCGGAGAGGCGATTCGATTCCAGTACGGCTTTCTCTACGAGTCGGTCCGTTTTCTCGACCGCCTGAATTTCGTGAGCCCCTATGGGAGGCTGATCTACCAACTAGACAAGAACCGCGAAATTCATCTTCGCTACGCTTCGGGGGTGCCGAATGATCGAGTTCCGGCCCGCGAGGGAGAAGCCTCGCCTGGAGTGTTGCGCCAGCAAGTATCGAGCCTCGGAATGTTCCCAAGATTGTCCCTGCGTGACGGACGTCCGACCGTCCAGAGGACCGAACACGTCGAGATCTCCTACCGGGAGAAGATGGGGAAGGGATTGCTGGAAGTCGCGGCGTATAAGGATTCGGTCAACAACGCGGCGCTTTCGGCGGTAGCGCCGGCCGGAGCCTTCGGCAAGGGCGAGCTGTTGCCGGATCTATTCTCGGACAGTTCGACGCTCAACGCGGGCAACTTCCGGTCGTCAGGATATCGTGTCTCTTACGCCCACCAGATCAGAGACCGGCTGCAGGCGGCGATCGGAGTTGGATCGGTGGAAGTGATCTCCCCGGAAACTTCGGCGCTTGGCGGCCCGGCGATCAGCGATCTTCGCCGGTCCCTCTCCGCTCGCCGGGCGCGAATGCTGACCGCTTCCCTGACGACGAGCCTGCCCAAGGCGGACACGCGGCTGCATGGAAGCTACCAGTGGCTGAGCCGGAAAGCCGTGATCGCCCCTGATCTGTATAACGATTTTGCCTCTCGGTCCGACCCCGGACTCAATCTTGTCATACGCCAGCCGCTGCCGTTTTCCGGCGGTCTGCCAGGCAAGCTCGAGGCGACGGCGCGTCTGAGCAATCTGCTCAAATCCGGGTATATCCCGCTGCAAACCATCGGCGGCCAGCGCGTCTACCTATTTCAGGCGGTGCGCAGCTATCGGGGCGCTCTGAGTATTATTTTCTAGCCGGGGTCCGGTTCCCGCGGAGACAAAGGAAGAAGTACAAGCAATGAGGAGTATTCTGAGCACGCTGCTGCTGGCCCTGTTGCTGTCGCCAAGCGGCTGGGCCAAGAAGCCGGAAACGCTTCTTCAGCTCGTGGTGAAGAGCGCGGAGGGCGAACCCGTTCCCTCGGCCAGCGTGATCGTCAGGATACTTAAGGGGAAGAGATACAGAAAGCTAGGCGAGACCTACCAATTGAGAACGAGCCAGCAAGGCACGGCGCTGCTGCCTCCTCTGCGGCAAGGGTACGTCCTTGTGCAAGTGCACGCCGAAGGGTTCCAGACCTTTGGAGGTAAGGTTGTGCTCAATGAACCGGAGCAGACACTGACGATCACGCTGAAGCCTCCCCAGACTCAATTTTCCGTCACGAAATAGCCGGCGGTGAGGCTTATCCGCCGGCGTCAAGAGGTCAAGAGAAACATTGTATGCGTCTATTTATCGCGCTGGAACTAAATACGAAGGTCATTGAGAATCTGACGGAATTGGTGCGCCGATTGCGTCCGTTTGGACGCGTTGGCTGGGTGCATCCGCCGAACATGCACGTCTCGCTGAAATACATCGGAGAATGGAAAGTTCATCGAGTCGACGAAGTAGTGCGGGCGCTGAACCGGGTCCGCATGCCGGCGTCTCTGAACGTTCCGCTCGCCGGGATGGGGTTTTTCCCGAACAGCCGGCACCCCCGTGTATTTTGGGTCGGTGTCGAGAACATCCCAGCCCTGCGGCAGCTCGGAAGCGGTGTGGACGCCGAACTGCAGACCCTGGGAATCGCGCCGGAAGTGCGGCCTTACTTTCCTCATGTCACGCTGGCGAGAGTCTTGGAAGGAGATCCTCTCGATGAGTTGCACCTGGCCATTGAGGATCTGCCCAGCCGCGAGTTCGGCGTAATCACGCCGGATCGTTTCGTGCTGTATGAAAGCAGCCTAACGAATTCCGGCGCCGTCTATCGCAAGATCTCCGCATTTCCAGCCTCGGTGCGCGCGACTGCACGGAAATCAGAGGAAAAAGCTAGCCCGATGCTGGCTGGCCAGCTCTGACGGTGGCGGGCTTGGGCTCAGGCGCCCAGCCGGACGGTCTGCGACGGGCTAGCGCGCACGCCCGCGGCGATCTACTCTCGTGGTGAAATCCCCAGGGCTTTCATCTTCCGGTAGAGGTGACTCCGCTCCAGGCCAAGCGCGCTGGCGGTCCGGGTCATATTTCCTTTGAGATTTTCCAGAGTCCGTAAAACGTAGTCGCGTTCATAGGCCTTGCGAGCTTCCTCGAGCGTCTCGAATCGCGGCTGGCGCAAGCGTCCTCTGCCACGCGACGCATGTTCGCCCGGTAGCGGCAGACGATCTGGGCCGATCGTCTCGCTGGGATCCATGATGACGATGCGTTCCATCAAGTTCCTCAACTCCCGGACATTGCCCGGCCACCGGTACTTGCGCAGAGCCTCGTGCGAGGCGCCGGTGAGTTGCTTGGGTTTTCGCCCGTAGGCCGAGGTAAACTCCCGCAGGAAAAAATCCGCCAGCGCGGGAATATCCTCCGAGCGATCTCGCAGCGGCGGTACGGCAAACGGGATGACGTTGAGGCGGTAGAAGAGATCTTCCCGGAAGTTGCCTCCGGCAATCTCATCCTCAAGGTTCTTGTTCGTCGCGGCGATCACCCGCGTATCCACCTGTACCGTCTTGCCCGAGCCGACGGGCTCGAAACGTTGCTCTTCGAGCACGCGCAAGACCTTGGCCTGCGTGTTGAGGCTCATATCGCCGACTTCGTCGAGAAACAGCGTCCCGCCGTCGGCTTTCTCGAATTTGCCGACCTTGTCCTCGTGGGCGCCGGTGAACGATCCCTTGACATGCCCAAAAAGTTCGCTCTCAATCAGCTCTTCCGGGATAGCGGCGCAATTCACTTCGACAAAAGCCCTCTCGGCTCGCTGACTATGGGCGTGGATCGCATGCGCGACCAGCTCCTTGCCGGTACCACTCTCGCCATAGATGAGCACGCGGCCATTGGTCGGGGCCATCAAGGCAAGTTGCTGACGCAGCGCTTTCATGGGAACGCTGTCGCCGATGATGGCATGCCGCGATGCGACTTGATCGCGCAGCGAACGGTTTTCCCGGACCAGGCGGTAGTGATCGAGCGCGTTCTTGACGCGGACGGTGACCTTTTCGAGCGAGAGAGGTTTTTCGAGAAAGTCAAACGCCCCGAGTTTTGTCGCGCGCACAGCCGTCTCGATCGTGCCGTGCCCCGAGATCACGATCACAACCGGCTGGCGCGTGTCAGCGAGCTGCTGGATGCGGTCAAGAGTTTCCAGCCCATCCATCTTGGGAAGCCAGATGTCCAGCAGAACGACCTGATAGGTCTCTTCCTGGAGCTGGGTGAGGCATTGCTCGCCCGTCGCGACCGCATCGCAGGAATACCCCTCGTCTTCAAGCACCCCGCTGAGCGACTCGCGAATCCCCGGTTCGTCGTCGACGATCAGTATGCGGCTCCTCCTCACGCATTGACTCCCAACTCGGCCGGGGCGCGGCTAGCCGCCGTGGGCACATCGATCAGGAAGCGGCACCCCGAAGGCCGGTTGTCTTCGACGCGGACGACGGCCTGGTGCTCGGCGAGTATACGGCTCACGATCGCGAGTCCCAGACCCGTACCCCGTTTCTTGGTCGAAAAATACGGCAGGAACAGCTTCTCCTTGTCTTCCGGGGAAATACCAGGACCTGAATCGGCGACAATCAACTCGACGGTGTCCGGCATGGCGCCAGGACCGCTTGTCACGCGGATCTCCTTGACCCAGGAACTTTGCACTGCTTCGGCGGCATTGTCGATCAGATTCACGACAACCCGCTTGAACTGATCGGGATCGATGAAAACCTGCGGCAGGTCCTCGGTAAGGTCTGTCTTGATCGTCACGCCTTGCAAGCGCCCCTGAAAGACATCCAGTGCATCGTTGACGACTCGGTTCAAGTCGGCCGGCTCGAGCTTGGCGCCCGGAAACCGGGCGAACTGCGAGAACTCATCCACAAGGGTGCGCAAGGTCTCCACCTCGCGAACAATCAGCTCAGTACATTGTTCGAAGCGCTGGCGGAGTTTTCGTCTCTCCGGCGTCTCATCTTCCATGCCGCTGAAGCGGCGGAGAAGGCGGCTCATCCTCTCGGCCGACAGCGCGATCGGCGTGAGCGGGTTCTTGATCTCGTGGGCCACCCGGCGGGCGACTTCGTCCCAAGCCGATGATTTTTGGGCTCGCAGCAACTCGGTCGTATCTTCGAGAACCACAACGGAATCGGCTGGCTCGCCCTCGCCCCGCTCGTCGTGGCGTTCCAGCGAAGACACGGTAACCGAGAGATGGCGAATCTGGCCGGCCTTCTCGATTTCAAACTCCCGCGTCGCCAGGCCGGTGCGCTGGGCCCGCTTCATCATGTGGAGCAAGTCCCTGACGTCGTCTTGGGAGAACACTTCCCGCAGATGCCCCGGCGTGCTCGAGGCCTCGAGCTGGAACATCTTCCGTAGCGAGGAATTCACCTTCGAGATCTCGCCGCTTGCCGCGACGGAGATGACTCCGGGCGTCACGCTCTCAAGAATCGCGTCAATGAACTGGCTCCGCGAGTCTAGCTCAACATTGGCTTGTGCCAGACTCTCGTTGCTTAGCTTGAGCTGGTGTGTTTGGGCTTCGAGCTGCTGCGTCATGCTATTGAACGACTCAACCAGCCCGCCCAGCTCATCGCCGGCCGCCGCTTGCACGCGGTAATCCAGGTGGCCACTGGAAAGCTCTCCCGTGGCCTCGACCAGCGCCTCGATTGGACCGCTGATCTGCTTGGAGAGAAACAGCGCCAGCCAGGTCGCCACGAAAAGGACGAAGAGCGCGATCAGCGCCAGCATGCCGGAATAGAAATAGCGGAAATGCCGGGCGTCGCTATTCAGCGCCGCGTAGGTATCGTAGGCTCCCTGCATGGACGCCAGCCGGTCGAGAAGGTCTTGCGGAAATTGCCATGCGACGAGCACGTGGCCCAGCGTCTCGCCGTTGTCGGTGACCGCCGCCAGCGAGTAGACGTAGTCTTCGTGCATGCGCGAGACAACGCCGGTGATGGACGAGTACTCGTCCCACTGGTTCGTCCGCCTCCAGGCCACCGGACCACGAAAGAAATCCCCATGATGGAATTCGAGACGCGGTTCGCGCTCGCCAGGCCCCAGCAGGGCAACGTAGTGCGCCGTGGCGCCGTCGGCGAACGCGCGAAACCGCTGTTTCGCGGTTTCAGCGCCATCTTCGTCTTTCAGCAGTGCGATCGTATCGGGCAGTGCCGCGATCTCGCGCGCGTCGGTTTCCGACTTGTTGCGAATCAGGAGATTGGATATTCCCTTCGCCTCCCGAAGAATCTCCTGGGTCGGCTGGGTGAACCACTTATCGAGCGTCCGATTCAAGAAGGCGAACGAGAAAATCACCAGGCAAACAACCGGCAGGATCGAAAGCGCCAAGGCTCCGACGACCAATTTGGTTTTGATCTTGGCGCCGGCCAGGTTTTTCTGCCGCTCGATATAGAGTTTCAGCAGACTCCGGAAAACGATGAACCCCAGAGCGAGGACACCGATGGGAACGAGCGTCGAAATACCCCACAGGACGATGGTCTCGGTCGTTCCGCCGGGCCGAAAATCTCCGAAGTCTAAAGAGGTCTGCCAAAAGGCCGCCAGCACCAGCACCAGCAGCAGTATGCTAGAAGCGATCAGAGAAACTTGCTGGCTGCGGCGTTCCACCGTGGAAGAGGCGCTCCCGGACGCGGTTGGAACTGATTATAACAATGGTACTTAGCAGGGGGCAGCGGAAACGGCCCCCAGGGCCCGCCCGAAACCGCGATATGGGAGTCTCTGGGCGAGGCTAGAAGCGCCCCAGACGCCCGAGGCCGCCTCTGTTGCGGCTGGCTCGATTGCGCTCGGGGCTTGGTCCGCCGCCGATGTTGGCTCCCGGTCTGGCCAGGGCATTCTCGAAGGTCACTTCTTGTTCAGTGAAGAAGAGATCGCGGTCCAAGACCATGTCAAGGTGCGTTCCTCTTTCCAAGATCGCCTCCGGCCCGCGCGAAACCAGCACGCCGGCAAGTCCGGCCGCGGCGCCCGCGGCGCTGCCGATGCCCAGTCCGAGACCCATGCGCCCGCCAGCGGCTCCCGCGATGGCGCCGATCGAGGCTCCGGCCGCGGTAGTCTGGGCAATCGTGCCCGCGTCGCCTCCCTTGTTGCCCTCGCTCGAAACACTGCCTTCGTCCCGTTCCAGTCCCTCGGGCGAGCGCCCGTCGAGCGCGCCGATTCGGCCGGTGAAGTCGCGGATCGTTCCGTTCGGCAATATCATCTGCTCAAAGCGGACGAACAGCTCTCCTTTGCCCTTGATGCGGCCGGGCGTTTCACATGCGTTACGCTGCCGGAAACATACGTTCCCACCGGGATCAGGATGCGTCCGCCGATGACTACCGGATAGACCGACTCCAGATAGACGCGGTCGCCCGGCGCGGCGTGTTTCGTGCTGACGCTATTAATCAGCACCAGCGGCACGCGGGTGCCGCGCGGAACGCTGACGCTCCCGGCCGCGGACTCCTCCCGCTGCTTGAGACCTTTCGGTCGATGTTCCAGCGGCGGCGGGTCCTGACCAACAAGCGTCCCCGCCATGAGAATAGCGGTGAGTCCAGCGTTTAGCCCTCTGTTCATTGGATTCGCTCCCAACCCATTCTAGCGCCGATCTGGGAACACCGCGACGCCTGAGTCATCGTTCTGGCCCGCCGCGGCGGGCCTACTGTATATAAACTCGCGCGCTCGCAAAAAGGTTTCGTGAAATGTCGCCAGAGGCTGAATATGTCGTCATGGGCCGGCGAGAGGATCAATCGCCAGCGTCATGCCGGCCTGCGATCTCGCGCCGTCGATTTCGACAATCACCTCCGCCTCCCCCGGGGCCAGATCCAGCGGCAACAATATGTTCACCTGATAAACTCCGGCCAGTCCCGGCGCCTGTCCCGCGTAGGGAACGAATTCCTCAGAGAGAGGCTGACCTCGCAGCAGGACTTGGACCGGCTTGACCAAAGGCGCTCCGACCGGGGGCAGTACTCCCTGAAAAAAAGATGGATTCGTCTGGCCCATGCCCGTTCCAAACAGTACGACGAATTCGCCAGGGCACGCCGGGGTGGAACCTTCCACCTCGCCCCGGCCGACCAGAGTGTAGTCCAGGTGCGTGGCCACGGGACGGCCCACGAACATGAACAGTCCCGGATCTTCCTCACGAACTTTCACCCAAACCCTATTGCTGAGCAGCCCTTCGCGATTAATCAAGATCTCGGCCTGGCCCGCGGGAAGAGCTGTCGGCGCCTGCGCGTTGATCTGGCCCGGCGAGACGAAATAGAGTGGCGCCGGCTGATTCGCTATCGAAACCGTCACCGAGCCGAGTGAAGTCGGCAGGCGACCCGCTCCAGCCGTTGCAGCCGTCGCGGTCCCCAGGGACAAGTCGACTCCAAAAATGGAGATGATCCCGTTCGCGACGAGGAAGTTGTCGGGAGCGGATTTGAAGCTGGCGGCGTTAACGACACCGCCGACTTCGATTGTGGGCGCATAACGGCGCCCGGTTTCGGCGCCCGGCAACGACGACGCCGCGGCCAGCCAGAGGACCAGCCCGAGGCCCAAGAGGGACATCACAAGCCTAAGACAGCTTCATTGTAGTGAATTGCAAGCCGTTCGAGCGTTGTCCGCCGTCTCGATAAGGTCTCCCGTTGTGATGGGGAAACACCGCGCCCAGGGATACGCTTTCCCAGCCGGGCGGCGGGAATGCAGGTAAAATGAATAGAAGTCCATTCGTGGTTATTGCGCTGATACGATGACACACACGTCGTCTGACGGCGCCAGATGTCAGGAGACTTCATGAACCGGCTACTCTCGAACCGTCCTTCGATCGCGCTCTTGGCCGTGCTGCTTCTAGCTCTGCCGGCGGCTTGCCAAACGAACCAGGCCGAAGGCGGCACACAAGCGAAAGACACGCTGGCCACGATCGACGGCGAGCCCATTACCGACAAAGACCTTTCGATCGAAGCAAAGCTTCGGGACCTCGATCAGCAGGCCTACGAGATCCGCATTGAGGCCATTCATGAAGTCATTGCGCAACGGCTCTTCGAGAAAGCCGCCGCCAAGGAGAACATCACGGCCGAAGAATACGAGGCTCGCGAAATCACCGACAAAATTTCCGATCCACCGCCGGCTGAAGTCGAGGCGTTCTACCAAGCGCGGAAAGGACGCCTCAAGCAGCCGCTGGAACGGGTTCGCGCCAGCATTGTTCAGTATTTGAAATCCTCAAAGCAGGACGAACAGAGGACGGAAGTGATCGACCGCTTGCTGGCCGAAAGTGAAGTCGAGATCCTCATCAGTCCTCCCCGCGTGCCGATCGAGATCGGTGATTCACACCGGCGTGGTCCCGAGGACGCACCGGTCACGATCGTTGAATTCTCAGACTATCAGTGTCCGTTTTGCCGGCGAGCGCAGCCGGCGCTGCTGGAATTGCTCGACAAGTACAAGGGAAAGCTCAGCCTGGTGTACAAGGACCTGCCTCTTCGCGAAATCCATCCCCAGGCGCAAAAGGCCGCCGAAGCAGCTCGCTGCGCCGGCGACCAGGGCAAGTTCTGGGAGTATCACGACAAGCTCTTCGCGGTGCCGCGCATCTCCGCGGATTTGATTCCGAAAATCGCCGACGAACTGGAACTGGACACAGTGGCCTTTTCCGGCTGCCTGGACTCAGACAAATATAGGGCGGCGGTTGACGCGGATCTGGCGCTGGCTCTTTCGGTCGGGGCAAGGTCCACGCCACTGTTCTATGTCAACGGGATTCAATTGAAGGGAGCCCAGCCGGTAGAGGCTTTCTCGGAAGTGATCGACGAGGAATTGAGCCGTTCCAATTGACCGGACTTTCCTAAGACACTTTCAGCCGTTCGCGGCGCTCCGTTCGCCGCCTAGCGCTTCCACAATCGCGTCCACATCGAAGACGCAGCCGCCCCAGGCGCCACCTCCGGTCTGTTGAAGCGCCGCCCACAAGCGGGTATCTTCGGGCAGATCCGGATGCGGCGAGAGATCATCCCTCGGTGGGGATTCGGCCAGAATTTGAACGCCTTCCGCCGGCCCGAAGATCTTGCCGTTCCGTCCCACGAGATCGATCGAGCCTTCCAGCTTGTTTCGGTCGATGACGATCTGAATGTGATCTCCTTCTCGCAGCTTTCCGATCGGACCGCCTGCCAGCGCTTCCGGACTCGTGTGGCCGATACAGGCGCCCGTCGACACGCCAGAGAACCTCGCGTCGGTAATCACCGCGATCTCTTTTCCCAATGGCAGATATTTGAGCGCTGCCGTGATCTGGTAAATCTCCTCCATCCCCGAGCCCATCGGACCGCAGCAGATGAGCACCATCACATCGCCGGGCTGGATCCGTCCCGCCTTGATCGCCTCCATGGCTTCGGATTCCCGCAAGAATACTCGCGCCGGGCCTCTCTTACGGTAGACGCCATCGGGACCGA
The DNA here is from genome assembly GCA_965238045.1 of Bryobacterales bacterium. Classification (GTDB taxonomy): domain Bacteria; phylum Acidobacteriota; class Terriglobia; order Bryobacterales; family UBA6623; genus CBDEGU01. Next base: position 2,686,130 of record CBDEGU010000012.1, read on the forward strand.
CGACGCTCGGATCGATCGACGTGCTCTTGACCAACGACCCTTCCGGCGCCAAATTCCCGCCGCAGAAGGTGATCGTGCTCGTGAGCCCCCGCGAGCGCGCCGTTTCGGGGTCCATGATGACATCGTCAGGATCGACGCCGTCCTGTTCCAGCAGCCGGCGGCGCAGAACCGCGCGCCGCTCGGAAACTTCCCAGGCGTCGAGTACCGTCCCGAGCGTCTCTCCCGTCACGGTCAGAACCCCAAGCTCGAGCAACTTGAGCCGCCGCAGGTGCAGCATCACTTCCGGTACGCCTCCGGCGAGAAACACGCGTACGGTGGGATGCATTCGGGGACCATTGGGCAGGACGTCGACCAGGCGCGGCACGCGCCGGTTGACCTCGGCCCAATCCTCTGCCCGCGGCCGCCGCAGACCCGCCGCGTGAGCGACGGCCGGCAGGTGCAACAGCAGATTCGTCGATCCTCCGAAGGCGGCGTGCACCGTCATGGCATTGCGAACCGACGCGTCGCTGAGAACATCGCCGGTCGTAACGCCCCGCCGTCCGAGTTCCATCACCGCGTCGGCTGAGCGCGAGGCCGCCTGCTTCCAAATCCGCTGGCCCGACGGAGCCAGCGCCGTGTGTGGCAACGACAAGCCCAGCGCCTCGCCGACGACCTGCGCCGTCGCGGCGGTGCCGAGGAACTGGCAACCGCCGCCAGGCGAGCCGCAAGCGCGGCAGCCAAGATCCGAGGCCTCCCGCAGGCTCAGCTCGCCTCGGGAAAATCGCACTCCAATCGACTGCACTTTGCCGGCGTCTTCTCCATCGGAAGCCGGCAAAGTAACACCTCCGGGAACCAGCACGGTCGGCAGTTCATGCATCGACGCCAGCGCCATCATCATGGCCGGAAGGCCTTTGTCGCAGGTGGCGACCCCGATGACGCCGCTGCGGGTGGGCAGCGAGCGGATCAGCCGCCGAAAAACCTGCGCCGCGTCGTTGCGGTAAGGCAGGCTATCCATCATGCCGCTGGTGCCCTGCGAACGGCCGTCACAGGGATCGGTGCAAAAACCGGCAAAGGGTATTCCGCCCAGCGACCGCACTCGCCGCGCGGCTTCTTCCATCAGCAGACCGACCTCGTAGTGCCCGGTGTGGTAACCAAGCGCGATGGGGCGGCCATCGGGGGCGCGGATGCCGCCTTGGGTGCTGAGAATCAGAACTTCCTTGCCGCCGAGTGAGGCCGGCTCCCAGCCCATGCCGGCGTTCTGAGTCCAGCCGAAAATATCTCCGCTGGGTCTCGACCGCAGCATCTGTTCGGTCAGAGGCAGCGACCCCTCGGGGCCGGGCGCGCGGGTGCGGATTTCGTAGATCGATGAGTCCGCGGATGCAAACAGATCACTGGCCATTCCTAGCAGTATGACCCAACGCAGCTCGCCCGCACCAAGGAGCGAAGCCAAGGGAACGACGCCAAAGCTCGCGGGGAGCGCGCGCGGCGCCGTCTTTACTTATTGCGGATACAGTACAGGTACTGCCTGGTTCGGATGAAAATCTCGTCACCCGCTGGAGCAGGCGTCGCCAGCAGATAGTCGCCGAGCTTATTCACCGCCAGAACCTCGAACTCGTCGCTCTGCTTGATAACGGTCGTCGTGCCGTCTTCATTTGAGACGTAGAGCTTGCCGTCGGCCAGGATCGGCGATGCGCTATAGGTGCCGGGCTCGATCCGCTGCTGCTTCCATATTGGTTGCCCTGTTTTGGCATCGAAACTGCCGATGACGCCGTTGTCTCTGACGATATAGATTCGCTTGCCGTCGGTCGTTGGCGTGGGAACGTCGGCGCCCAGATTGTTCTTCCAAACCAGATTCGTTTGGGTAATATCTCCGCTGCCGCCAGGACGAAAAGCAATGAAGGGCCTGCCCCTGGTGCTTGAAGTGAAGACCAGACCGCCGGTGGTGATCGACGACGCGATGGTCCGATACGCCGGATTGTTGTTTGGGTTCAGCCCGCCCATTCTCCAAATTTCCCTGCCGCTGGCAAGATCATGGCCGGTAACGTAGTCGCCGCCGGAAATCACGAGTTGCTGCTTGCCTTTCACTTCCACCACGATGGGAGTCGAGTAGTTGTCGGGGGATTCGCTCTCTGCGTCGGTCGGCCGTTCGACTTTCCAGATCGTTTTACCGGTCGCCTTGTCGACCGCGAATACGTACGACGGATCATCGGTTTTCATTCCGTGGAGAACCTGGAGATAGAGACGATCGTTCAGCAGCAGGGGCGAGGAAGCATAGCCATGGTTGAGGCCAAAGTAGCCGTATTCTTGCTGAATTTCACGCTGCCAGACCTGATTGCCCTCAAGGTCCAGACAGCTCAGCGTACCGGCTCCGGTCAGCACCCATATATGGTTTCCATCGGTTACCGGAGACGGCGAGGTCAGATTGTGCTTGCGATGAACACGATTGCCGCTGCCGACCCGCTGGGTCCACTTCACCGTCCCGTCACGGCGGCTGATCGCCACGAGCAGCATGTGATTGCTGCCGTAGGATCGTTTGCGGGCCGCCCGTTCCCGTCTCCGGGCCTCCACGCCAAAACCAAGTTGTTTTAGCGGCCGGGCGAACTCTTTCTCCGCTGAGGTGATCAGCACGATGTCGCCCCAAACGATCGGAGTCGCGGCGCTCTTCTGCGGCAGCTCCAGCCGCCATTTGACGTTTTCGGTCTGGCTCCAGGTCACCGGCAGGTTCTTCGCCGTGCTGCTTGTGCCGTTCAAGTGCGGCCCACGCCACTGCGGCCACTCACCCGCGGCATCCGCCGCCAGAAGCATGCCTCCCAGCGCTAAAACAAGGCTGACTAAAACCGCCATCCGTCTTGTCGACAATGTTCTATCTCCGGTGGAACGTGAAATCACTCGCAAGACATCCATTCCGAACGTCATCATGATAACCCACTGCCCGCGGCGAGGGTCGGGCAACCGGCGGGCGAATGTGCGAAATTTAACACCTTGCGGCCGGCCAACGCAGTAACATAAGATGGACGCCGGTAAACGGTCGCCGGACGACCGAGGCAGGCGTCCGGGAGACAGCGATCGGCGGGGCGAATTTCGCGGCGGACGCTTTCCGCCGGGGGGCACGAATGGAACGTCTCATGAAAGAAACACGGTTGTGGTTGGTTCTAGCAGTTTGTCTCGTACTGAGCGGCGCTTTGGCCCTGTTCGGGCAGAAGGCCGGCCCCCTCAGCGGGCCGCGGCGAACCGCCGGCCCGACCGTTTCGCGAGAGGAAAAGCCCGCTGATCTGCCGCCGATCGAGACCCGCAAGAAACAGGAAGTGGCCGAAGACCTTGCGCTGTTTACGTCAGAGACCAATGTCGTCAGCGTGGACGTGGGCGTGCTCGACAACAAAGGGAGGTTCATCCCCGGTCTTCCTCAGGGTAATTTCATGGTGATGGAGGACGGCGTGCCGCAGAAGGTGCTGAGCTTCGGTGTCTCTCAGGCTCCGATGACGGTCTGCCTGCTCATCGAGTTCAATGCGCGTTTCCAGCAGTACTACACCGAGACCTGGTATCAGACGATCATGGCCTCTTACGGTTTCGTCGAGACGCTGCGGAAGGAAGACTGGGTGGCGGTGGTGGCCTATGATCTTCGCCCCGAGATTCTCTCGGACTTCACGCAAGACCGCCGCAAGACTTACCAGGCATTGCAGCGGCTGCGGACGACCGGGTTCGCCGAAGCCAACCTTTTCGACGCCTTAGCCGACATGACGACGCGGATGAAGGACATCGAGGGCCGCAAGTCGATCGTCCTCATCTCGACCGGCGTGGATACGTTCAGCAGGCTCACCTATGGTAAGGCCAGGCGCATCATCCAGGATAACGACGTCACCATCTACGCCATCGGTATGATGCAACTGATGCGCATGCGGGCGGACGCCTATGGCGCCTTCGATGGACCCTGGGGCGGGGCCGCGCGGCTGGATTTTCTTCAAGCCGATAACCAGATGAAAACCTTCGCCCGAGAGACCGGCGGCATGGCCTTCTTCCCGAAGTTCTATGGCGAATTCCCTTCGGTCTACCAGAATATCCACTTCTCGATGAGAAACCAGTACACGTTGACCTACTCATCGACGAACCGCAAGAAAGACGGCTCCTGGCGAAAGATCAAGGTCAGGCTGATCGACCCCAAGAACCCCAAGAAAGACCTGCGCATTGTCTCGGGCAAGAAGAACAAGCGCGTCAAATACCAGATCGTCGCCAAGGCCGGCTATCGCGCCCCGCGGGAAGTGGAGTAGACTCTCGTCTTCCATCGTTGGGACCCTCATGCCGCCGCTGATCTGGCTGCTGGCCTCATGCGGGCCTCGGCCCGGTCCATCCGCGCAGGCCTGCTCCCCTGATACAGCCGGCCTGCCGCCGGAACCATTCGTCGAGGGCAGGGGGAACGCGCAAATCCGGGTGATTGTCAAGAACTGAATCTTTCGCGTTTCCAAGCAGATCGGGAAGCGTTGACAGTCATCACGCCTGCTTGTTAACCTTTGTCCGCCCTGCAAAACCAGAAGCGGATTGAAAGAGGTCCTTTCACCGAAGATGCGACAAGATTCAGTTCGGATTCTTTTGATTGATGAAAACCGGCACGGCCTAAGCGCCCACCGGACCATGCTCGAAGAGTTGGGGTATGAGGTTGAGACCGCCAGCAAGGGAAAGACGGCGGTCCTCAAACTAGAGCGCCATCGTTTCGACGTGGTCGTCACTGGCTGCCGGATTCCGGACATGCGCGGGTTGCGGATCGTGCGCCAGATTCGCAAGAGCAGCCCGGGCGTTCCGATCGTCATTCTCTCTGGACTGGTCGAAAAACTGGGCCTGTCGAAGGAGTCCACCGGTGCCGACGCGGTTCTCAAGAAGGGTCCCACCGAAGGCCGCGACCTGTCCCGCGCGATCGCCCGGCTGCTTAGAAAAAAGCCGCGCTCGCAGAAGAGTTCCAGCCGCAAGTCGCGCACGGCCGGCAACGCTGGCTGACCCGATCACCGCCAGATCCGGCGCGACTTCCGCCACGGGCTGCTAGCGTACAAAAGGGGTCGGCCCGCATCCATGCCAACGGTTAAGATCACCTGGTTAGGACACTCCACCTTCACGGTAGAACTTTCCGATGGGACGGTCATTCTGATCGACCCTTGGCTGGAGGGCAACCCGGCTCATCCGAAGGGATATCAGCTCGAACGCGTCGACCTGATGCTCATCACCCACGGGCACTTCGACCACATCGCCGACGCCGTCGCGGTGGCCAAGCGCTTCGGGCCTGTTACCGTGGCAATCTACGAGATCTGTCAATGGCTTGAGACCAAGGGTGTCAAGAATCTCGCCCCGATGAACAAGGGCGGCAGTCAGGCTCAAAAAGGCGTCACCGTTACGATGACTCACGCTCTGCATAGCAGCATGATCCAGGACGACGGACAGTTCATCTGCGCCGGGGAGGCAGCCGGTTTCGTCGTGCGCCTGCCGGACGGACGTGCCTTCTATCACGCCGGCGACACCGCGGTGTTCAGCGACATGCGGTTGATCCACGAGCTCTACAAGCCCGAACTGGCCATGCTGCCCATCGGGGATCTCTTTACAATGGATCCGAAAGAAGCCGCGCTCGCTTGCAAGCTGCTCAAGCCGTCCCGCGTGATCCCCACTCACTACGGCACGTTCCCGCCACTGACCGGCACGCCCGCGCAGTTGGAAAAACTCTTAAGGGATCAGCCCGAAACTCAAGTGACCGTCCTCGAAGCCGGCGTGCCTTTTGAGTGGTAGAAATGCGTGCCAGCCGCGGGCCTGGACCGCAGCGTTCGGTTCGCTACGGTTCACTTGGTGACGGTTCACTTGGTGACGATGGTCGCGCGGCCGGGTTCCATTCGCAGGTCCCGAATCGTATCCGGCAGAGATACGACATTTCCGGCGACGCTATCCGAACCGGGCAGAGGGATCGTCGCGGCGAGGATCCAGGAGAGAAGCGAGCCCGAAATTACCCTCCCTCCGAGTTCGACCGATACGACCTCGATCTTCGCGCGGCCGTTGCCCGAAATCGGCCTGCAGACAGCCTTCAGCGGCTGCTCACCGCCAAATAACATCGCCCACAAGCCCAGCGACCCCCCTGAACCTCCCGCCAGCTTCGCGATGTCGATCAGCGCGTGGACCTCGACCCGCTGGTCGTAGAGGCGCAAGGCTGGCTCCCGCACGCCCGGCGGCAGTCGGGGACCATATTCAAACTTGAGCAGCGAATTCAGCTCTTCCTCGCTCCAACTCACCTTCTTGCCCGGTTTCATCTTCGATTGTTCGATGCGCTCGATTTTCACCCGCGCGGCATAGCCCAGCTCCGGAGTGAGACCGCCGGGGGCCGAGAGCGCCGCGCCGCCCGCGGCCAGTCCCAGGATGAGAATCTCTCGAACGCTCATGTTCGTAGCCACCTAATGAAACCATTTCGGTTTCCGCCGCCGGGCTTGATTCCCGCCAGAGGCCCTGCTTATTCTACGGATGCGCCACTCACGGCGTTTCGCTGTCCGCCGATGGCGGCTTCGATTTCGGCGCTGGCAGACCGGCCAGCGCCAGGCGAGCGGCCTCCTGCTCGGCGGCTTTCTTCGTCGAGCCCTCGGCCTGCGTCGTGTAGAGATCACCGGCCCGCAGTTGCACCAGAAAGCGCCTGTTGTGAGGCGGACCGCTTTCGCTGACAACGGTATACTCCGGCACGGGCAGCTGGCGCCCCTGTAGCTGCTCCTGCAACGCGGATTTGAAATTGTCGAGGCTGAGGTTGCCGATGGCCTCGCCCAGCGCCTCGGGCGTAAGAACGAGCGCGCGAATGAACTCCTTGGCCGGTTCGAGGCCGCCATCAAGGTAGATCGCCGCGATCAGCGCTTCGAGACCGTCCACCAGAAGAGTTTTCTTGTCGCGTCCGCCGGTGCGCTCCTCGCCGCGGCCCAGATACAGAGCCTCTCCCAGCCCCAGGCGGCGCGCCACTTTCACTAGGTAGGCGCCGCTCACGAGGTAGGCTCTCAGCTTCGAGAGCTGGCCCTCGGAATAGGACGGATAGCCGAGTGTGAGGTGCTCGCTAACCACGAATCCAAGCACGGAGTCGCCCAGGAATTCGTAGCGCTCGTTGCAGGCAGGCCCCTCGGGTGTTTCCTGGACGCGAGAGCGATGCGTCAGCGCCTCGTCAAGGTGGGCAGGATTCCGAAAGCGGTACCCGATTCTGTCTTCGATGGGCCGAGCGTGCTTCTTCATCGCGTTCTTCGCCGGCGCCTGGCTCCGGCGGAGCTTTATCTTGGCAAACCCAGTCGGAGCCATTCCAAGGCCGGTCCCCGCCCCGCGGCCTGGCTACTGCTGGGGGGTCGCGCCGGATGTCTTGAGTTTCGTCAGCTCGGCCTTCATGGCCTCGGCGGCATCCCCGCCGCCGGGAAGCTTGCGTCCCCCGCGTGCAATCGACTGATCGAGCATGCTCAAGGCCTCGTCGTACTTTTTCTGCCCCTTGAGGGCCTCGGCAATTTGGTAGAACATCGTGCCGGTCTGCTTGGTCGAGACCGCGAGGGACTGCCGATATGACTTTTCGGCCTCGACGTAGTCCCTTCGCTTCAACGCAATCGTTCCAAGCGCTTCATGCGCCTGCGACATGAGGTCCTTCTTGGCCAACAGCCACTCGTCTTCGGTCACGCTCGGATTGGGAAGCGGCAGCGTCGGAACGATAGTCAGCGCCCGCTTGGCGTAGCCCTCCGCCCGGCTGAGTTTCTCATCCTTGTCGAGATCAAACTGACGCGTGCGCAGCGGGATCACCCAACCCATGGTCACCAGCACGTAGGCATTGTCTGGATTCACCTCAAGCGTCTTTTCGCCGTAGATCAGAACGTTCTCGAAGTCGTTGTTCTGCTGATACGCGCCGAAGATCAACTGGTAGGCCGCTTCCTTGAATTCCGTCTTCTCGAAATCGGACAGAAACTGCTCGCAAAACTCGATACGGGAATCGTGATCAGGTGCCGCCATGCACAGGTTCAGACCATTGACTTCTTCCTGCGACTTCGCCTGCGGACCGCTGGGCTGGCCCTGCGGTGGCTGAGCAGCCAGGGAGGTAAACAGAGGGATGATGAGAAACGCTGAAACGATGCACTTGGTCATACCGGTCTCCAAGGCCGATTTCCGGTGATCTGACAGAGAGGCCCTTTGTCTAATTATTCTACCCACTCGGGCTAGGAGTCTGTCCGAGTATTCGTCATTTTGTTCTTTGGAAAAAAACACAAGTGGGCGGTTACGATTTATGGAAAAAAACCTGCCGCCTCTACCTTTCCGCACAAGCGCTGAGTTGGCAAAGGCTGGGCGAAAGCGAGCAACGGCGGGAAGTGGGTGAGATATTGGCCGCGCCGTCTAGGGGTCTTCCTCGTCTTCCTCGGTGTCTTCGTCGTCGTCTTCCTCGTCCTCTCTCTCGCTCTCTTCCTCCTCGCTCTCTTCCTCGTCGTCCGGGCGTCCGAAGGGTTCGGCGAGGCCTTGCCGGGCCAGTTCCAGCACACGCGTGGTTGGCTCACCCGATGCAAGCGCTCGGCGGTAGTGCACCAGCGCCTGCTCTCGATTTCCGACAACATCTTCAATGCGGCCCATATAGACTTCCGCCATGGCGCGAATGTAAGTGTCGGCCCCGGATTCGAGCGCCTGCCGGAAATGCTCCCGTGACAAATCCGGATCTCCCTCCAGTATCGCCACTCGGCCAAGTCCGTATTGCGCCTGTGCGTTGCGGCCTCCAGACTTTTCAAGCGCCTCGATAAACTTTCCTCGAGCCTGTGCTAGCTCCTGCAACTGCAGCAATCCTTCGCCTTCGTTCAACAACTTGTCGGTTTTCGAGAGTCTGGGCCGCGCCGGAGCCGGCTCGGGCCGCGCGGCCGCCGGGGCAAACTTGGTCGCTTGCAGCCGCGCGGCCTCGCGCCTGAGTTGGATCCCTCGAATCATGTCCTTGTAATAAAGCCTGAACGAACTAGGCTGTTTTTCATATTCCGCGAGCGCGCCGTAAAAGTAGGGCGTCAGAATATAGCCTTCACGCAACGCCTGTTTAATTCTTGACTGGCTTTCGGCCTCGGGTAGAGAGTCCAGCCGTGTCTCGACCGCCTTGACTAGCGACTTGGTGACCAAGAGCTGGAAGTTCGACTTGTAGACTTCTCCCAGCGCCGGAGCAAACAGCGCGAAACGCGCAAGCACGTCTTTCTTTCCGATTTCCTCCGCGAAGCGAATCGAGAGCGGATCGAGCAGATGCATCAGAAACGCGTGGCGCACTTCGTCGATGCGAGGTTTCTTCGAGGCCTGTACAACGACGTGGATCGCCCCCTGATAGCTCCGCGCATAGACCTGGTTCGGCGCGCCCAGCAGAGAAAAGTAAACCTTGAAGCTCTGCGTCTGGCGGCTGGTTGGCGAAAACCTCAGGTAGGCGGCCGCTCCCAGCAGTGCCTTGATGAGCGGCCCCTGGTAGCGTTCGATCTGCTTTTCGTAGGCCGGTTGATAGCGCACCCAGAGCTTTTCGATCTCCGCCTCGTGGTAGAACTCCGACAGAATCGAGCTGAGCGCGCGAATCCGCCGCACATCGGGAGGCAAGTCCGTCGGCAAGCTCGCCCGCGGCGCGAACGTTGGAGGGTCTTCGCATTGCAGGGCGAAGGCAAGATACTGCGAGAGAGTTTCTCCCGCGCCGGGCTGCTTGAATTGCTGGAAGAAGTTCTTGAGCCGCTCTAGGGTCGGGCCTTGGAAATCCTTCAGATCGTCTCGCACGACCCGGCGGACCGGGTGGTCGGAGGGCGAAAGATACCCCGCGTCATATCCGGCGACATTGATCGCGGTGAGAACCGTGAAGAGGCGAATGTCCGAGATCAGCTGGTCGCCCTCGGAGGGTTGCCCGCTCGCCGGCGGGGTCCCCAGCAGCCACAGACCAGCCAACAGCGCCGCGAACGTTTTTCTCATGTCGTGGAGCCACCCCGCGCCCGCTGATGTCTGATACCGGCCTCAACCGACCGTGCGAGCGATGGAAAGATTACGTTTCCGGGCGGCGATGCATCCCAAAAGACGAATCCCGTCATAGCCAGCCCATCACAGCCAGCCCATCATAACCAGTTGGCAAAGGCCTCCTGGCCCGCGTAGCGCGCCTTGTCGCCCAGTTCGGCCTCGATCTCGAGAAGCCGGTTGTACTTCGCCATGCGCTCGCCTCGGCACGTGGACCCGGTCTTAATCTGCCCGCTGCCGGTCGCCACCGCCAGGTCGGCGATCGTCGTGTCGGAGGTCTCGCCCGAGCGGTGCGAAATGATGAAGGTGTAATCGTTGGTGCGGGCGATCTCGATGCACTCGAGGGTTTCGCTCAGGGTTCCGATCTGATTGAGTTTGATCAGAATCGAATTGGCCAGCCCTTCGGCGATGCCCTGCTTGAAGATATCGGGGTTGGTCACGAATAGATCGTCGCCGATGAGCTGAATCTTCTTGCCAAGCTTCGCCGTTCCCTTCTGCCAGCCCAGCTGATCTTCTTCCGAAAACGCGTCCTCGATCGAAATCAGCGGATAGCGCTTGATCCAGTCGGCCCACATCTTGCGCATGTCGCCCGACGAAAGCCGGCTGCCATCCGATTGCGAGAAAACGTACTCGTCCCCTCGGCAGAACTCGCTCGCCGCCGCGTCGACAGCGATGGCGATCTCCGCGCCGGGCTTGTAGCCGGCCTTCTTAATCGCCTTGACCAGCAGTTCCATCGGCTCTTCGTTGGACTTGAGCCGCGGCGCGAAACCGCCCTCGTCTCCCACCGAAGTCGAATATCCCTTCTTGGTGAGGATCGCCTTAAGGGCATGAAACGTCTCGGCCACCGCCCGCAGGGCTTCGCGGAAGCTCGGCAAGCCCAGTGGTACGAGCATGAACTCCTGGATGTCCACGTTGTTGTCGGCATGCTCGCCGCCATTGAGCACATTCACCATCGGTACCGGCAGAACGTAGCTGTCTTGATCGCTCAGATAGCGGTAAAACGGCAGTTCCTTCTCCGCCGCCGCGGCGCGCGCCACCGCCATCGATACGCCTAAGATCGCGTTGGCTCCCAGACGGCCCTTATTCTTGGTCCCGTCGAGCTGCCTCAGTTCTTCGTCGAGGCTTTGCTGATCCGCGGCTTCGAAGCCCTTCACCGCCTCCAGAATCTCGCCACCGACGTGGCCCGCGGCCTTGAGGACGCCCTTGCCCAAGTATCGTTTCTTGTCCTTGTCGCGCAGCTCCACGGCCTCGTTTCTGCCGGTGGAAGCGCCCGAAGGTACGCCGGCCGAGCCACGTGCGCCGGATGCGAGCAGAGCCGTCACCTGCAGGGTAGGATTGCCGCGCGAATCAAGAATTTCTAGTGCTTGAAGGTCTGTAATCTTTGACATTCTCTGCGCTCTATTGCCGCCGCCGAAATCAAGAACTCAGGTTAGCACGGCGCCAAAACAGGACTAACTGTCGCCGCCGGGCCCGGCCGATGGCCAATGCATCTCAAAGTGTTCGGGTGTCGAGGCAGTTGAGCTCGTTGTCGTTCACTCACGGGAAAGACCGCTCATTGGCGCGGCTCTATTGTTTCGTGTGGTAAGACACACAAGCCAAGCAACAGCGCTTGTGAGGAGCTTGTGCGGAACCTCGCCAGTCCACGATAATGCGGTCAGCCATGCCACCGCGCTTGCTGGTCCTTTTTCTGCTTCCGGTCGCGCTTGCTGCCCAGTCGCAGCTTCCCTTCGAGGTGATTGCTCTCGCTCGCGTTAAGGACCGAATGAGGGCGAGCCTCGACCGGGCGCCCAACTACACCTGTTTTCAAACGATCCACCGGGCTCGGCTGACCAAGAAAGCACGCCGCCGCCTGGAGCGTAAGCTCATCGATAGTCGGCGAAGGTCCATCAACCTGAACCTTCCCGTCAGCTCCACCGACACTCTCGAAATCGAAGTCGCCTACGTTGCCGGCAGGGAACTCTATTCCTGGCCCGGCGCGGACGGTTTCGAAGAGAGGTCGCTGGGGGAAATGGTCGGCTTTGGCAGCCTCTCGACCGGGTCGTTCGCCGTGACGGGAGAGTGTCCCAATCGTAGTTGAGGGTTTGTAGGGCGGCGGCGTAAAAGAGCATTGTACTAGGCAGCCTTTGCTGCTGTGGCCTTGGCCGGATTGAGGATGGCGTCGAGCATCCACAGATCCTTGTAACCCATGATCTTGCGGAAGCTTTTCTCGGTATCGAGGAATGCAGCCGTGGCCCAGCGACACACCATGGCCGCGTCCTTCCAGCGGGTCACTCGCCGCGTTCTCCGCCGCACCCCGGCGTTAGGAGACTCGACGATGTTCGTCGTCGCCAGGCAGCGATGCAGAGACGGCGGCGCACCCAGGCGGTTGATGGTGAAACACTCCTCCATGCCTTCGCGCAAACTCACCGCCGCCTCGGGCCAGTCACCCTCGTACCACTGGGCTAGCTTCTCCAGCCGCGCTTGTCCATCTTGGGCTCCCAGCCGCCAGGCGGCCCGGATCGCCGCTTTGGCCTGATCGCGCTCGGCCTTAGGCAGCCGCTCGACGACATTGCGCAGCTTGTGAGCACGGCAGCGCTGCACCGGAACTTTGCCGAAGACCCGCCGCACCGCCGCCCGCAGGGCCTTCGATCCATCGAGCACGAAGCGCCTGTTTTTCTCCGTCGATACTCCCCGCTCGACCATGCCCCTCAGCAAGTCTTCGGCGGCGGCTGTGCTCTCAGTGGCGGCGTGCTGCAATCCCAGCACATGTTTGTTGCCCTGACGGTCTACGCCCACCGCTGCAAGCACTACATGATCTGCGAAGATCAAACCGTCCACGTAGATCACCAGCAGATCCAACTCATCCAGGCGCCGCGTGAGCACTTCGTCGATGCTCTTTTCGGCGGCCTCGACTGCCTCCCGGCTGACGGCGGATTTCGACACCCCGGCCGTGCCGGCCATTGCGCCAATCACCCCGGCATAGTTGCGCGTCGAGACGCCCTTCATCAGAATGTCGAGCATGCGCGCGCCGAGGCGTTCGTCGTCCTGCATCGCTTCGTAAGCGGGCACTTTGACCTCGCCGCCGGAGCGTTTGCGCAGTCTGGGTTTGCTGACGCGCAGTTTGCGGTTGCTGAGCTTGACGCGACCGGGCTGGCGGCCCCAGCGGACCACATCGCCGCGGCGCTTCTTGCCGGGCTGGGAAAGTTTTCCACCGGTAACTTGCTGCGCCGACAGTTCCAGCACGGCTTGAATGGCGGCGCGGCCGGTGACGTCGATAACCTCGTCGACGGCTCCGCGGCACTGCTCGACCAGTTCAACCAAGGGCAGCATGAGTTGGGAGTTTTGGCTGAGCAGGCGGGTGAGGTCGTTGGGGCTGACTGGCTGTTGCTTCGCGGAATCCAGAATGTGATATCGTTTCTTCACGGCGGTTCTCCTTTGTGGTGAAAGGTTTGCTCGATTCTCTCAGAGAACCGGGCTTGAGAACCGCCGCCCTTCCACCTTCAACTAGATTCGGGACAATCTCCGTGACGGCCCACAATGTGTTCCTCACCGACGCGGCCCGATTCAACTTTCGCGGCCGGGAAGTGATAGAGGGAAAGAGCCTGCTCCGGTATGATTTTCAGGTTTCCCTGTTCCAGAGCGGGTTCACCCTCCGTGATTCCCGCCAGGAGATCGAAGTCCCCCATAAAGGCTCGTGCTGGGTGGACCCGGAAACATTCGATCTGGTGCGTCTCGAGACCGAGGCAGTCGACATACCGCCCGAACTAGAAATCTCGAAGGCAATCACAAGAGTGGACTACGCGCCGGTTACGCTCGACGGCAACGTTTTTCTGCTGCCGCAAAGCGCCCGGGACGCGACGAGTTTTTGGTCTGGAGCTGAAAACCACAACCGTACCGAATTTACACGGTGCCGCCGCTTCGGAGCGAGTTCGACCATATCCTTCGACGACGCTCCTCCCGAGGCTGAGCCGGAAGCTGACTGGCGTGATGTCTCGATGCCGCCAGGCGTGTCCCTGAGCATACGGCTGTCAACCGAGATCAGTTCGGCAAATTCCAAGGTCGGACACCGCTTGGAAGGGACCTTGGAGTTGGACGCGAAATACAAAGGACGAGTTCTCTTTCCCAAGGGAGCGGCAGTGCTAGGCCGTCTCCGCCGTCTTGAGCACTATGACGAAAACGGGCCCTTCTATCTCGTCGGCATCGAGATTTCCGAGGTCCGCTTCGACGGAACAAGGGCGCGATTCCTAGCCTTCATGGAGCGCTTTATTCCGGTCCCTGGTATCGTTTTTGCGGGGCCTTCCAGTCGAACGGGCGCCCGATCGACTGCGCTCCCCCTCGGGCGGGTTCCCAGCCGTCTGCAGACAAAGCAGACCGAGACATTCACCGATCTTGAGCTCCCCGGAGTCGATGTCGTTCCGGTTCAAGGTTCGCGGTTTCGTATTCCCCCCGGCTTTCGGATGACTTGGCTGACGATGGCCAGCCAATGATCCTCGGCGTCCAGCGCATGAGGTTGACCTCGTCTGGTGTACAATGCACTCGCCATGCAGAGCTACGTCGCCGGGCCATCGATCTCGCTTATTGAGAAGACCATCGATCAAGTATTCGATGATGCCGCCGCTCGCGAACCTGGCCGCGAGGCGCTCATTTCGCGGCATCAAAACCTGCGGCTCAGCTACCAGCAACTCTCCGAGGAAGTAGCCCGGACGGCGGCCGGGCTGGCGGGCCTGGGCATCGGCCCCGGCGACCGCGTCGGAATGTGGGCCTCGAGTTGTGCCGAATGGGTCTATCTGCAAGTGGCGACAGCCAAGGTCGGAGCCATCCTGGTGAACGTCAACCCGGCCTACCGCATCCACGATCTGCGCTACATTCTCGAAACGTCCGGCATGAAGGCGATCTTTTTCCACGAGCAAGACAGCCGCGCCAACTATGCGGAGATTCTCGAGCAGGCTCGCGATGGCGCCGAACTGCCGCTGCGGCACGCCATCGTCTTAGGTGAGCAGTCCTGGGACCGCATGATCGCGCAAGGCGTCGAGCCTCCCGGGCGCGAAGCCAGCCCTCATGAAGTGGTCAACATCCAGTACACCTCCGGGACGACCGGCAAGCCCAAGGGCGTTCTGCTCACCCACCACAACATTGTCAATAACGCCTATTTGGCGGGTCGCTCGATGCACTGGAGCGCCGACGACCGGCTGGCGCTGGCGGTGCCGATGTATCACTGTTTCGGCTGCGTGATGGGATCGCTGGCCTGCCTCGTCTTTGGCGCCACGCTGGTGCTGCCCTCGGCGCAATTCAAGCCCAGGGCCGTGCTGGAAGCGGTCGAGCAAGAGCGCTGCACTACGATCTACGGCGTTCCGACGATGTTCATCGCCGAACTCGATCATCCCGATTTCTCCAAATACGATATGCGCTCGCTTCGCACCGGCATCATGGCCGGCGCACCCTGCCCGGTCGAAGTCATGAAGCGCGTCGTCAGCGAGATGCACTGCAGCCAGATGACGATCGCCTATGGGCAGACCGAAGCCTCCCCGGTCATCACGCAGTCCTCGGTCGATGACACGATCGACATGCGCGTTTCCACCGTTGGCAAGGTGATGCCCGAGACCGAGGTCAAGATCATCGACCCGGAAACCGGCGCGACCGTCGAAGTCGGCAAACAAGGCGAACTCTGCTCCCGCGGCTACCTCATCATGAAGGGTTACGATGCCGACCCGGCCGCCACCGCCCGCGCCATCGACGAGGACGGATGGCTGCATACCGGCGATCTGGCGACCATGCGCGAGGACGGATATTTCAAGATCACGGGACGCCTCAAGGAGATGATCATTCGCGGCGGCGAGAATATCTACCCGCGCGAGATCGAGGAGTTCCTCTACAGCCACCCGAAGATCGCCGATGTGTATGTCACGGGTCTTCCCGACGCCCGGCTCGGCGAGTGCGTCCTGGCCTGGATTCGGCTGCATCCGGGCGAGTCGGCTAGCGAGGACGAAATCCGCGAATTCTGCCGCGGGGAAATCGCTCACTTCAAGATCCCCGAGTTCATTCGCTTCGTCGACGAATTCCCGATGACCGTCACCGGGAAAGTACAAAAGTTTCTGATCCGTCAGAAAGAGATGGAACTGCGGGGGCTAGCCGGCGAAGCGGCCACCCAGCCCAGCTCGCCGGTCTGAATTTCCCAGAGGCATTTAATACAGCATTCTCTCGGTCGCATCGTATCCCGGTTTGCCGAAAGGCTCGAGCAGTGACTTGGCTCCGTTCGTCATCAGGCCCAGTGCGCTGGTTTCTTGAAAGAAGAGGAACCCCTGGTCCATATACTTCCGAATCTGTTCGGGACCGCCCCCCGGGCGGCCGACAAACTTGTTGTGCCGCTTCGCGGCGGCGATGATCTTCGCCATCGCGGCGCGCTGCACTATAATCGCGGAAAGAACGCCTGGCGGTCGGGTGCATGGTCGGCCATGTCCCCCGAGGCCGGGGAAGCGTTCTCCAGGAGACGATCATGAACCGGCGAGATCTATTAAAAACTATTCCCGCGGCGGCTCTCGCGGCGCTGCCCGCCGCCGCCCCGGCAGCCCCGCCAGCCAGACGGGCGCGCATCAAGTCGGCCCTCTGCGCCTACTCTTATCGCGAGGCTCTCGGCAGCGGCGAGATGAGCTATGGAGATCTCGTCGATATCGCCGTCGAAAATGATATTGACGGGCTCGACCTCACCGTCTACTGGTTTCCCAAGACAGGACTCGACAAGTATCTCGCCGGTCTTCGCCGCAAGGCCTTTCTCTCGGCGGTTGAGATTCCCGCCATCGCCATTCGCTCCAATCTGTGCAAGTCCGAGGCCTCGGACCGCGAGATCGAAGTCGCCTGGCTCAGCTACTGGGTCGATGTGGCCAACCGGCTCGGCGCGAGCCACATCCGCGTTTTCGGCGGCACGGTCCCCAAAGGAGCGACCGAGGACCAGGCCGCCCGATGGGTCGTCGAAATCTTGAAGCGAGCGGCCGAGTACGCCGGCAAGAAGGGCGTGATTTTTGGCCTCGAAAACCACGGCGGCATCACGATGTACGCCGAGCGGGTGGTTGCCATGGTGCGGGCGGTCGGCAATCCCTGGGTGGGAATCAATCTCGACACGGGCAATTTCCAGCGCGATCCCTACCGGGAAATCGAAATGTGCGTTCCCTACGCGGTGAACTCCCAATACAAGACTCGGATTCGTTTCGAGGACGGCCGCCAGGAAGACTGCGACTGGGAGCGCATCACCACGACATTTGCCGAGGCCGGTTACCGGGGTTACATTTCCCTGGAATATTCGGCGGAAGAGCCCGCCAAGGCCGCTGTCCCCCGGCATCTGCGGCGGCTGAGAGACCTCGCGCGCCAGTACTCAGACTGATCGCCGGCGGGCCCTCCTGCCCCGCTTCCTTTTCTACCGGCGCCCATTTTCCGCTGCCGCCCCTTTGCCACTGGCATCCAGCGCCGCTTTCGCGATACGATATTCTGCATGCCTCAAGACGAAGAACGCTCCTTTGGTTTCCATACGTGATCGCTGCACGCCGGTCAGCGTCCCGACCCGGCCACCAACGCGCGCGCCGTGCCGATCTACCAGACGACGTCCTACGTGTTCGATGACTCCGATCACGCCGCGGCCCTGTTCGCCCTGCAACAGTTCGGCAATATCTATACGCGGATCATGAATCCGACCAACGCCGTGCTCGAGGAACGCATCGCTTCACTCGAGGGAGGCATCGGGGCGCTGGCGCTGGCCAGCGGACAGGCGGCTCAGTTCCTCACCGTCAGCAGCCTCTGTCAGTCGGGCGATCATCTGGTTTCGGCCTCCACGCTCTACGGCGGCACCTACACGCAGTTCGACACCACCTTTCGCCGCCTTGGCTTCGACACTACCTTTGTCGACCCCGACAATCCGGACAACTTTCGCGAAGCGATCACCGCTAAAACCAAGCTCGTCTATATCGAAACCATTGGTAACCCGCGTATGAACATCGTCGATATTGAGGCCGTGGCGAAGGTGGCCCATGACGCCGGCCTGCCGCTGGTGGTCGACAACACGTTTGCATCGCCCTATCTCTGCCGCCCGATCGAGCACGGCGCGGATCTCGTGGTTCATTCGGCGACGAAGTTCATTGGCGGGCACGGCACGAGCATCGGCGGCCTGATCATCGACAGCGGCAAGTTCGACTGGAACAACGGAAAGTTTCCTCAGATCACCGAACCCAGCCCCGGCTATCATGGCATGAAGTTCTCGGAAACTTTCGGCGAAATGGCCTTCATCATCAAGTGCCGCGTCGAAGGCCTGCGCGATTTCGGCCCCTGCATGAGCCCCTTCAACGCCTTCCAGTTTCTGCAGGGTATCGAAACCCTTGGCTTGAGGATGGACCGTCACTGTGCCAATGCCCAGACGGTGGCCGAACATCTCGACAAGCACGCTTTGGTCACCTGGGTTCAGCATCCCGGGCTCGCATCAAGCCCCTACTACGAACTCGGCCAGAAGTATTTACCGAAGGGCCGCGGCGCCATCTTCACATTTGGCATCAAGGGCGGTCTGGAAGCGGGAAAGAAATTCATCGACGCTCTTCAGATCTTCTCCCATCTCGCCAATGTCGGCGACGCCAAGAGCCTTGTCATTCACCCGGCCAGCACGACCCACCAGCAGCTCAGCGAAAGTGACTTGGCCGCGGCCGGTGTAACGCCCGACATGGTGCGATTGTCCGTCGGTCTCGAAGATGCCGGCGACATCGTTTGGGATCTTGATCAGGCGCTCGAAGCTTCTCAGTAAGATGGTGTTGCCAAGGTGACGCAAGTACGCAGGCCCGCTAGCCATGGGCTCGGCGAGGAGGCTGAGGCTGGTGTCTGACCGCTCGCCGGTTTGTAGTCTGGGCCACGGCGTGGTTGGTTCCACCTCGCCGGTAGCGTCGACCGAGTTCGCCACCTCGGCGATGGATCGCTATCGTATCCTGGAACGCTATTCCACGATTGCGATGGTTGGGCTGTCAGCGAACCCCTACCGGCCGAGCCATTTCGCGGCCAAGTACATGCTCTCGAAAGGCTTCCATATCATCCCGGTCAATCCGCGCGAGAAACAGATCCTCGGCCGGTCGTGCTACGGGTCGCTGACCGAAATTGGGGCGCCCGTCGAGATCGTCGACATCTTCCGGTCGCCCCGCGACGTGCCGCCCATTGTCGAAGAAGCAATCGGCATAGGGGCGAAAGTCGTCTGGATGCAACTAGGCGTGATTCACCTGGAGGCGGCCAAGCGCGCCAGGGACGCGGGCCTGCAAGTCGTGATGGATCATTGCGTCAAAGTGGAACACGCGCGATTTTTTGGCGGCCTCCACTTGCTCGGCCTCAATACGGGCGTGATTTCGGCGCGGTCTTGGAACCCCGCCGCCGGCTCGAAATAGCGCTCGGAAGCGGGAGCGTTTGTAAATTTTCACCCGCTCCTCGCCGCAAGTGGCGGGCCAAACGATCTCGTCGAAACTCGCTGAAGTCAGCAGGAAGAAAGACTCGCCCAGACGGATGAGTCACTGGCTGGCCGGGGAGGATTCGAACCTCCATTCCAGGCTCCAAAAACCCGTGTCCTGCCATTGGACGACCGGCCAGCTTAGAGAACTCTAGCTTAACATGACGCCCGATCCCAGCCCATTGCGCCCACCTCGCCCCGCCCCTTAACACCCCGCTGGCGCGGAGTTCGAAGATAGCCGCGGATTTTCTTGCCCCCTGTACCCTGTCAGAGTGGCTGCCCAGCAGCATTTCCCCAGCGAGGGTGAATCTTCCGGCCGCTGGAGCACCGTAGGAGGGGGTATAATGGGGAATTCGTCCGGCGGCCCGATCGGGGCTGAGTTCCGCCATCTTCCTTGAGAGTGTGGCTGGGTCAAGCCCCGGCTAGGCGCGGCCCAGTTCGGCGCGACGCGGCTGGACGTGGACTGGCGAGCCGCTTCCGGAGACGTCCTCTTTGCCATGAAGATCCATCGCTGGGACAGTATCGAGCATGAGCAGCTCTCGCCCCATATCGCGCGCCGGGTCGTTCATGCCGAGCGCATGACCCTGGCCCGCATCTATGTGAAGAAGGGCGGCGTTGTTCCCAGGCATTCCCACGAACACGAACAGGTAAGCTATGTATTGGAAGGGCGTCTGCGATTTGAGTTCGACGATCGGGAGTCAGTGGTTTCGGCCGGCGAGATGATGCAGATTCCTTCTCATCAGCCGCATTTGGTCGAGGCGCTGGAGGATTCGGTCGCTCTCGATATCTTTCAGCCCGTTCGAGACGACTGGTTGCGGGGTGACGACGCGTATTTGAGAAAACCTTCCGGAGAGTCCTAACGTATTTAACTGTAAGTCCGCGGGTACTTGCAGCCTCGACAAGGGGTTGACCGCAACCTTCGTTTGATTCTCGGGACATCGGAGAAAGCACAAGGGAGATCGCCAAGCGATATCCTCGAAAAAAGGTATGACAAGATTGTTCTGTTCGCAAACCGCCGGTCAGCAGCACCCGCGCGGCGCCCGCCACGCGGTGAGCGCTGGCATGATAGCGAGCGCCAGCATGATGGTGAGCGCCCGGGCGAAGCCGTCCGGCTTTTTTGCGCTTCTCTGTCTCGCGGCCGCGTTCGCTGGCTTCGCCCAAGCCGAACCGGTATGGGTCAGCAACCAGGCTGCCCGGCTCGTGATCGGCCAGACGAGCTTTACCCGCCAGGATCCGGCCACCAGCCGCGAGACCATCGGCGCCACCAGCGGCATCGCGATCGCCGATGGGCGCTTGTTCGTCGCCGACGGCAATGAGATGAGCGCCACGCCGGTCAACCATCGCGTCTTAATCTACAACGATCTCTCGAGTTTTATCCACGACCTCGACGCTGAGCTGCCCCAGTCCGAGGACGACTTCTGCCCGGTCTGCGTCGGACTTGCCGATGTGGTTGTCGGCCAAAGCGATTTCGATAGTTCCAACCCTTCGCTCGCCGATGGCTTCCAGAATCCCGTGGCGGTTGCCTCGGACGGCTTTCACCTCGCCGTCGCCGACGCCGATAACAATCGTGTTCTGATCTGGCTCGGCATTCCCGCCTCCAACGGTACGCCGCCCGATATCGTTCTCGGCCAGCCCGATTTCACCTCGCAGTCGCCCGCGACCAGCCAAGAGGGCATGCGCGGTCCGCAGGGCGTTTGGATCGATAACGGCCGCCTGTTCGTCGCCGATACACAGAACTCGCGGGTGCTGATCTATAACTCGATCCCCGCGGCCAGCGGCGCGGGCGCCGACATCGTTCTCGGCCAGCCCGATTTCAATACCCGGCCCGAACCCGACTTGACCCAGTCGAACGTGACTCCAAGTACCACTTCCATGCTCGACCCGGTCTCGGTTTCGGTGAACAATGGCCGGCTCTTTGTCACCGATCTTGGGTTCAACCGCGTTCTGATTTTTTTTACGATCCCCACCTCCAACGCTTTTCCGGCGGATGTCGTCGTCGGACAGCCTGACTTCGATACTGCGCTCTCGAACGATACGCTGCAGCTCTGTGAGCCGATCGCGGAAACCAGCGGCGACCTGGATGGCGACGGGGAAGATGACGGACCGATATTTCCGGCGCGCTGCGACAAGACACTGAGCTTCCCCCGCTATGCCCTTTCCGATGGGACGCGGCTCTATATCGCCGATGGCGGCAACGACCGTATTCTGATTTACGATGAAATCCCCGCCGAAAATGGCACCGCCGCCGGCCACGTTCTTGGGCAGCCCAATTTCCGGGATCTCGAAGAGTCCGACGGCGCCGGCAGCCTGCGCGCGCCCTCGTCGCTGGCCTGGGACGGCACGAATCTCTATGTCGCCGAGCCCTTCTCGCGGCGCGTGCTCGTGTTTACTCCGGCGGAGAACCTGATCGAACAAGACGGCCTGGTCAACGCCGCCTCGTTCCGTATTCCCGCGACGGGGACGCTCTTGTTTCAAGGTGATATTGAAGAAGGCCAGGAGATTGGGGTCGTCGTCGATGGAGTGGAATACATTCATGTCGGTTCAGACGGGGAAAACGCCGAAGACGCCGTCCTGGGCATGATCGAGCAGATCCAGGTCGATCCAGACGCCCAGGTCACCGCGGTCCCGATCGTCGGAACGGGCTCTCACGCAGTGGGGCGGGTGACCTTTTCGGGCGAGATTCAGCCCGGCGATCTGCTCACGATGCAGATCGCCGGCCGCACCTATCAGGTGACTGTCGAGGAAGGGGATGAAGTTTTCCTGATGGTCGACAAGTTCGCCTTCTTCATTAACCAAGCCGCCGACCCGGACGTATTCGCCGAAAGAGACCTTCCCGAACTCGAACGTCTCCGCTTGATTGCCCATGATGTTGGCCGGCACGGCAACGACGTTGCGTTTTCGGTCAGCGTCTCGCCTGGGGCGCTGATCGTGGCCGAAGCTCAGTCCGAGACCCTGGAAGGCGGAGAACTCACCTACGGCCTGCGGCTCTACGCCGTCGAGAATGGCACGGCTGGCAACACGATCACCCTCGGCATCACCCTCGGCTCGAGTAACTCTTCCGACACCGGCTCGCGTCCGGCCCTCCTGGGCAGCACTCTGACCGGGGGCAGCGAGGCGCGGGAACTGCCCGCGGGCACCTTGGTCTCCTTGTTCGGAGAGAACCTCAGCGACGGCGAATACTCGGCCGTCCCCGGCGAGCCGCAACTGCCCACCGAACTCGGCGGCCTGCGGGTTTACACCAACGGCGTATTGGCGCCGCTGTTCTCAGTCACTCCCGCGCAAGTGAACTTCCAGGTGCCGTTTGAAACCGTCGGCACCAGCATGAGCGTGTTTGTGTGGAAGCGCAACGAAGATGGCCCCGCGACGGTTTCGGTGCCGCGCGCCGCCCGGGTCAGCCGCGCCTCTCCGGGAATCTTCGCCTATCCCGGCCCCGAACCTCGGCGCGCCGTCGCCGTCCACGCGACAGGTCTCGCCCAAGGAGCCGTCGCCGTCTCGACGGTTCAGACCGGTTCGCAGGGTTCGACGATCGACGCCGGCATCCTGGTGACCATCAGCGTCAACGGCCGTGAGTACGCCTATACGACCGTCGATACCGATACGGCCATCACGGTTCGCGATCGGCTGGTGGAAATTATCAACGCCGGTGAGGGCGATCCCGAGGTCATCGCCTCGGCCGGCATGCAGGGATTCTTCTCCGCGCGCGCCACGATCACCATCAGCGGCGAAATCCAGGTTGGAGATATTATTACGATCACGGTCCGTGATCGCTCCTACTTGGTGGTCGTTCAGGAAGGCGATACGGTCGCCAGCGTTCGGAACAAGCTGGTTGACGAAATCAGTTTCGGCCAGGGCGACCCGGAGGTTACCGCGCGCCGGCTCGGCGGCTTCGACCCCGCGGCGCCGATCATGCAGGTCGTCGCCCGTTCACTCGGCGACGACGGTAACGAGATTCCCTTCGCGGTCACCGTCAACGAGGGAGCCCTGATTACCGCCGAGACCAATGTGACGGAAGGTTTTCTCATCGGCGGCCAGACGCCGCCCGTCGTCCTCTTGACGGCCAGAGTCGGCGGCCGCGAAGGCAACAAGATCCAGTTCTCCGCCTCAAGTGCCGATACCGCGAAGGTAAACGTCGTTTCGCGCCGGCCGACGCTCTGTTGCGGCAACGTGCCGTTCTCTCTCATCACGGACGAGAATCCGGCCGTGCCCGGCGAATCCATCGTCGTGTTCGCCACCGGTTTGGGTCTGCCCGCGCCGTTGCCGATTACCCAAGGCGTGCGTTCCGGGCAGCCCATACCCTTGACGCCTCTGTTTAACGTGCCCTTTGTCGCCGACGATTTCGTCTCTTCACTACTCGAGGACCGCGGGGCCACCGTACAATTCGTTGGTCTCATGCCAGGTCAGGTGGGCGTCTACCAGGTGAACCTCCTGATCAACGATGGCCTCCAAGATAACCCGAATTCGGCCCTGACCATCGCGCAGATCTTCTTTGTCAGCAACGTCGTTTCGATTCCGGTCAAGAATCTCCAGCCGCGCGACGACGCTTTTTAGCTAGCCCGCTTTTCTCACCACGTGGCGAAGCGAAGTGCGTGAGAGGCCCTTCAGTACGAGGCGCGCGCCGCTTGACGAGCGCAGGCGTACTTGAGAGTACGTTGAGCACGGCGAGCAAGCGCAACGAAGGGATGGCGGGCCTGTCGCGTGCTTCGGCCGTCGGGTGGTGAGAAATGCGGGCCTAGCCCGCGGCCTGGAAAATCTCCGTCATTCGGCGCGCGACCACTCTCTCCTCGCCCGCCTCGTTCATGAAAACGGTAAGCTGAATTCCCTGATTGGGGTTGCCCGCGACGGCAATGCGGGGCTCTCCCATGAAAAGCTGCTGCTTTAGCTGCTTCGTCGTCACTCCCAGGGCGGACTCATCCCACTCGACGATAACGCGGTGTACGCGGCGGGTCCGCTCGAAGGGGACGCGGCCCAAGCGAAGCCCGCGAATCTTGGCCAGTTCCTTTTGAAGCCAGTCGGCTTCTTGCCGCGAGGCGCGATCGATGGCGCCGAAATCCTGGCGAGCGTAGTTCTCGACGGCGATCCACAAGGCGACCATCTCTTCGCGTCCGACTTTCATGGGCCGTCCGCTCGAGTCCGAGTGGGGGTTCGAGTTCATCCACGCCGAATGAATCAAGTCCTTGCGTCCGGCCAGGATGCCCGAGCACTGCGGGCCGTGCATGTGCTTTCCGCCGCTGACGCAGATCAGGTCGGTTCCCATCGACGCCAGCTTGCGGATGTTCTTCCAGGGCGGAAGCATGTTCGCCGCGTCGACCATCACGGGCACGCCGGCCTTCTTCGCCACCCGCAGCACGTCCTCGAGTTCGGCGTGTCCCTTCCAGGCCCAGTCGCCGGTCGTGCCTCCCAGGTGATAGATCATCGCCGTCTTCTCGGTCAGTGAGTTTGCCAGCTCCTCCAGTCCCTCCACTTCGACGATCTTGACGCCTGCGCTTCGAATGGCGTGGTCGTATCCGTTGCGATGAACCTTCTGGATCACGACCTCGGACTTCATTCCCGTCACATCCGGAAGCTGCCTGATCTTCTTTGGGTCGTCGCCGGCGACCTGACCATGGCGTGTTCGGAACCGATCAACTTCGAGATGCGCTCGCCGATCTTTTCCTGCAGCTCCTCGATCACGACGTATTCGCTAGCCGCCGCCTGGGCCTCAAACACCTCCTGAGCCTGCTTCGAAGCCCCGATCGATGTATAGGTGCCTTGAAAGTTGACGATCGGCCGAAGTCCCAGTTCTCGATAGACATCCCGCCGCTTTGGGCCCGCCGCGGGCAGCGAGGAAAACGGCCAAAGCGCTAATGCCGATCCGAGTCCGGCTCCTTGAAGAATGCCGCGGCGAGATGTTTTCATGTCAGAAACCCTCCTGCGAAATATTATAGGCGCTCACTTCCGCCGGCCGAAGTTCTACAATACCTAATGCCCTTGAGCAGGTGGCTCAGCCGCCCGCAAGAGGTCCAGCCGCGTCACCCGCGATCGACTCCTGCCCGAGGTGCCGCGCCCGGCCCGGGTCCGCTCCGGCCGGACACCGGGCGCGCTGATGGGGGAGGGAGGCTTCGAACATGCAACCGGTATTGGCGGCGGTCGGCTGCTTCTTAATTTATTTCTTGGGGTACCGCTTCTATGCGCGGCGCCTGGGCTCGCGGATTTTCCGTCTCGACCCTAGCCGTAAGACCCCTGCCCACACGATGACCGACGGCGTGGACTACGTTCCCTGCCGCCGCGCGGTTCTCTTCGGTCACCACTACGCATCGATCGCCGGACTTGCGCCCATGCTGGGCCCGGCGATTGCCGTCATCTGGGGCTGGCTGCCGGCCATGTTGTGGGTCGTGCTGGGCACGCTATTCATTGGAGCCGTGCATGACTTCGGAGCCTTGGTCATCTCCATGCGCCACAAGGGAGTCAGCGTCGGCAAAGTCGCCGAGGACCTGATCGGACGGCGAGCGAAGGCTATTTTCCTTCTGATTATCCTGTTCCTGGTTTGCCTGGTCATGGGAGTCTTCGTTCGAGTCGTTGCCGGCCTCTTTACGCCTGAATTCTATCCATCCTCTGTCTTCCCGACCTTCTTCCTGATGGCGGTGGCGATGGTCATCGGGTGGCTCGTCTATAAGCGCTCGGTGAGCGTCGCCAAGTCCTCGGCCATTGGCTTTGTGCTGATGCTCTCCTCGATCGGGGCCGGTCTGTATATAGCTCAGCCCTCTTTGCCAATCGACACCTGGATTCTCATCTTGCTGTGCTACGCCTTTGCCGCTTCTACCTTGCCAGTATGGGCTTTGCTGCAACCGCGGGACCACCTCAACTCGATGCTGTTGTACCTGGGCCTGGGCTTGGCCTATTGCGGGTTTTTCCTTCTGCGGCCGGCTTTCGCCGCTCCGGCCTTGAATATCCACCCGGCGCAAGCACCGCCGCTGTTTCCATTCGTGTTCATCGTCATCGCCTGCGGCGCGATTTCAGGATTTCACGGACTCGTCTCCTCGGGCACAACCTCGAAGCAGATCGACCGCGAAACCGACGCCGTTCTGATCGGCTATGGAGGAATGGTGGGCGAATCTCTGCTCGGCCTGCTAGCGGTGCTCGCCTGCACGGCCGGCTTTGCCTCCACCGAGACCTGGAGCCAGCATTATGCAAGCTGGGGCGCGGCGAGTTCGCTGCCGGAAAAACTGCGGGCCTTCATCGACGGCGCGGGCCTCTTTATCAGCAGCACCGGCATTCCCTACGAAGGCGCCCGGGCTTTGATCGCTCTGGTGACGGTCTCCTTCGCCCTGACCTCGCTCGACTCCGGCACGCGCCTGCTGCGCTACAACATCGCCGAGATCGCCGAATCCGCCGGAATCCCCAAGCTCGGCAATCGTTATGTTGCTTCGGTGATCGCGGTCGCGCTGATCGGATTCTTTGCCTTCTATGAGCTGCAAGGCCAGCCGGCGGGACTGGCGCTCTGGGGCCTGTTTGGCAGCACCAATCAAGTTCTCGGCGCGCTGACCTTGCTCACCATCACCATTTATCTCCGCCAGCAGCGTTCGAACTACTGGTATACCTTTGTTCCGATGGTCTTCATGCTGGTCGTCACCATATCCGCGATGACCATCGATCTGACGAAATACTGGTCCGGCGGCCAGAGCCTGCTCTTCCTGGTAGCCCTATCCATCTTCATCCTCAGCATCTGGCTCGTGGTCGAGGCATACCTGCGATTTCGGAAAGACGAAGGCGACTCGGGAATGATTTCTGCTGCCGCGGATGGGGACTGAGTTCCCCCGCGCGACGGCATTCTCCAGTGAACTGGCAGTCGAGGGACCAAGCCAGCATATCGAGTATGCGGGCGAGATCTCGCTAGCCGTATTTTGGCCCTGTCTCAGCTTCTCTCCTTCGGCGGCCCTCTCGCGGGCTGCGGTCCTCAGGCGGTGAGAAATGCGGGTCAACTACGGTTGTCGAAGCAGCGGCTCGAGCACTTCCAGCACATTCATCGCCAGGCGCCGGTTGCCTTCCGCCGCGGGGTGAATACCGTCGCTCTGCATGAGCGCCGGGTTCAGCGCCACTCCTTCCATGAGGAAGGGCAAGAAAGGAAGTTTGAGTTCAGCGGCGAGATCCGAAAACGTGTTCTCGAAAGCTCGGCCGTATTGGCTCCCGTAGTTTGGCGGCAGCTTGATTCCGGCCAGCACCACCTGTATGGCTTCGCTTTGAAAACGGGCAATCATCTCCCGCAGATTCAAGCGCATGCGATCGACCGGAAGCACCCGCAGGCCGTCGTTTCCGCCGAAGGCAACCACGACAATATCGGGCTTGAGCCGCAGGACGCTCTCGATCCGCGCCAGGCCGTTCCCGCTCGTGTTGCCGCTGATGCCTTCGTTGATCACCAAGTAGGCATAGCCCCGGCGGTTGAGTTCGCGTTGCAGGAAGGCTGGATAACTCTTATCCCGGGGTGTGCGGTATCCCGCCGTCAGGCTGTCGCCAAAGGCCACGATCACGCCGCGCGCGCCGCCGCGGTTTCCGTTTCCGGCCGAACTTTGACCCAGCAGCCACGATGCGGAACCGTGAGCCGCGCCGGTGAGCAGCAAGGCGCTGAGAAACACTCGAAGCATCTAGTGCCATAATAATTTTTCGAGTATCTAAATGTCGAACGCCCATCCCATCATTGAAATGCGCGGCATCGGAAAAACGATCGATAGCGGTTCTCACGTCGTCGAGATCCTTCGTGATATCGACTTCGCCGTGCCCAGAGGCGAGTTCGTGGCCATCATGGGGCCGTCGGGCAGCGGCAAGAGTACTTTACTCGGACTCCTCGGCGGGCTCGATAGCCCTTCCACGGGAACTCTTCTCTTCGACGGCGATGAAATTCAAAACCTCGACGAGGATGCCATGGCTCTGCTGCGAGGGCGCAAGATCGGTTTCATATTCCAGAGTTGCCAGCTTGTGCCTACGCTGACCGCCGAGGAAAATGTTCTCTTGCCGCTCGAACTCGCCGGCAATGGCCGCTTCGATGCCCGGCGCTTCGATGCCCAGCGCGCCGCAGAGCTGCTCGATCAGGTCGGATTGGCCGATCGGCGAGATCACTACCCGGTTCAGCTTTCCGGCGGGGAACAGCAGCGCGTCGCGCTCGCCCGGGCCTTCGTCAACTCTCCGCCGCTCGTGCTCGCCGACGAACCGACGGGCAACCTCGATAGCGTCAACGGCCGTCATGTACTGGAGATGCTCACCGAGTTGAATCGCCGGCAGGGGACCACGCTCGTGCTAGTCACGCACAACCGGGAACTGGCCCATCAGGCCGGCCGCCTGATTTGCCTCCGCGACGGGCGCATCGTATCCGATGAGTCGCGGTGAACGACGCAATGGCTTCTACACAAGTTCGCCTTTCCCGCCCGGCCAAGAGGCTGCCTCGTAACAATGGGTAATCTTTCCTGGCGCACAGCCGCTACCATCGCCTGGCGTGAGGCCCGCGCCTCGTCGGGCCGTTTTGTCTTCATCCTTATCGCCGTGGCGATCGGTGTCGGCGCGGTAGCCGGCGTACGGGGCTTCAGCGCGGCGTTTCGCAAGATGCTGCTTGAAGACGCCCGTACCCTGATGGCCGCCGATCTCTCGGTGCGGGTTTTTCACATGCCGACGCCGCGGGAAGAAGCCGCTCTTGAGCGTTTCGAAAGCCAGGGCTTGGAGCACACCTGGGTCACCGAAACGGTTTCGGCGATGTCGTCGGAAAACGCCAGCCGGCCGTCGCTGGTTTCGGTCAAAGCGGTCGATCCGTCGAGGTATCCCTTCTACGGTGAACTGGAACTCGATCCGCCGGGCGAGCTGGCCGGCGCGCTGACCGCCGAAACGATGCTCATCTCAGCGGACCTGCTCATACGGCTGAATGCGAAGATCGGCGACAGCCTGCGTCTTGGCGACGCGCTGTTTCGGCTCGCGGCCGTGGTGCTGGTGGAACCCGATCGCATGACCGGCACGCTGAATATCGGGCCGCGGGTCATCGTCAGCCGTGAGGGGCTCGAACGCAGCCGGTTAATCCAACCGGGCAGCCGGGCCGCGCAGCGTTACCTGTTCCGTCTGCCGGCCCAGGGCCTCGGCATCGAGCAAGCCCGCCGGCAGCTCAAGCAGGTATTCGACCATGCCCTGATCGCCGACTACCGCGAGACGCATCCGACGATTCGCCGGGGGCTCGACCGGGCAACGAATTTTCTGGGCCTGGTCAGTCTCGTCGCACTGATCGTCGGATCGCTGGGCGTAGCCATGGCGATGCATTCTCACCTCCAGCAGAAGCTCGACGTGATCGCGATCATGAAATGCCTCGGAGCACGATCGTCTCAGATCATCCGCATCTATGTTCTTCAGACAGCCGGCCTGGGCGCGGTCGGCAGTCTGCTTGGCATCGCGGTCGGGTACCTGGTGCAAAGCTGGTTGCCACGCTTGATCGCCCAATACTTTCCCTTCGCCGCGGAGCTGGCCTGGCAGCCCATCGTCGGCTTGCAGGCCTTTGCCATGGGCATGCTCACGACGCTCCTGTTCACGCTCCCCGCCTTGCTCGCGGTGCGCGGCGTCCGTCCGGCCCTTGTTTTCCGCCGGGACATGGCCGCAGACGGCCCGGGAGGCACACGCCGCCACGCCGCCAGCCGGCGCCAGCGCATGGAGTCGATTCGAGCCGCGGCCGCCATCCTGGCCGGCATCATCTGCCTGGCGGCCTGGCTCGGCGACTCGCTGCGCGTGGGCGCCTGGTTTGGCGGCGGCCTCGCGCTGAGCGTGCTGCTGCTGGCGCTGGCCGCGAAGGGACTCCTGCGCTTGCTGCGCGCCGCGACGGACCTGCCGTGGTGGAAACTCTCTCCGTCGGTTCGCCACGGCGTGGCCAATCTTTACCGGCCCGGCGCGCACACCACGCCCATCCTCGTCGCGCTGGGTGTCGGCGTTACATTAACTCTCACCGCCTATATCGTTCAGGCATCGGTTGTCGCGCAATTGATGAAGAGCGCACCCGCTGGCATGCCGAACCTCTTCATGGTGAATATCGCCGAGCAGGAACGCGACGAGCTGCTGGCGCTCCTCGCTAGTCATCCCGAAGTCGAGGGAACGCCACAGCTCTACCCTTCGGTCACCGCGCGGCTGGTACAGGTCGACGGCGTGTCCCTCGATCGAATCCAAGAGCAACAGGGTGCCCGCCGGTTTCGCGCGACACGCGGCATCACTTGGCAGGACGAGCAGCCTGAGGACATCGAGATCGTTCGCGGCAGGTGGTGGACCGCTGAAGACGCCGCCAGCGCGCCGCCGCATTTCGTCTCGGTGCGCGAATCCGCGGCTGAAACTCTCGATCTCCATGTCGGCTCATCGCTCGAGTGGACGGTTGGCGCTCAGAGCGTGGCGGCCCGAGTGGCCGCGATCCACCGCAGTGAGGCCATTCGCCCGCGCTCGACCATGGACTTCGTGCTCTCGCCGAAGGCTCTCGAAGGGCTTCCGGTCATCTACTATGGCTCGGTTCGTATCGCCAGTGGGCAGGCGCCACAACTTCAGCGGGCGATCTTTGAGCAGTTCCCCTCCGTGACGGCGATCAACGTCGCCGACGTGCTCGAAATCGTTCAGGGAGTGGTCAATCAAATCGGCGTGGTGATTCGATTCGTCTCGGCGCTGACCATCTTGGCGGGAGTTGTGATTCTGATGTCGGCCGTCATGGCGACTCGCTTCCGGCGCGTGCGCGAGATCGCCATCTTGAAGACCCTGGGCGCGACCCGGCGCCGCGTGCGAAGCATCTTCTCGGTCGAGTTCCTGATTCTCGGCCTCTCGGCCGGCTTACTGGGAAGCCTGCTGGCGGCGGCGTTTTCGAAATTGCTGCTCGAGGGGCTCTTCGACAGTGAGTTCCACTCCGATCTCACGCCGCATCTGGTCGCGATCCTGGGCGCCGCGGCGGTCGTCAACCTTGCCGGCCACCTGGCAAGTTTCCGCCTTCTCGACAGAAAACCGATCGAAGTCTTGCGCGCTGAGTAAGCACCGCGGACAACGCCCGCCAACCCGCAAACCGAGCCGCGCACGCAAGTAAGCTGTCCAGCCACAAAACCACAACCACAACCACTAACCGTCTCGAAACCCGAAACGCTAAAAACCAGAAACCACCCACTGCCCCAATGAAGCTGTCTCACCCAAGAGGTTCACGCCAATCAAAAAACCGAGACCGTCACGAGCACTGGCGAAGCGCTCTCCAATTTGCGATAACTTAAGCCATGCGCGGCCCATTGACCCGGCATTTTCCCGCGCCGTCCAGCCCCCCCGTTATCACCCGCTCAGGCAACCAGACTCCATGACGCTCCCTATCAAGCCCATCAACCGAAGAACCTTCCTCTCCTCAAGCGCCGCCGCTGCTCTGGCCGCGATCTTGCCCGGCCCGCGGCCGCTCCATGGGGCTTCGGGACGCAAGAAGATCGCCGCGCTCTCGACGATCTACCACGTCCGCTCTCACAGCGACAACTTCATCACGCGTTTTCTCGAAGGCTACTGGATCGGCGATAAGTATCACGAGCCGCCGGCCGATGTCGTGTCACTATTCGTCGAGCAGGAGCATCCAGCCGACATCAGTACGCGGCTGGCGAAGACCTGGGGCGTACCGAAGTTTCCGACGATTCGCGAAGCGCTCACCTTAGGCGGCGGGGAACTTGCGGTGGATGGCGTGCTGCTGATCGGCGAGCACGGCAATTATCCGACCAACGTCAAGAATCAGAAACTCTATCCGCGGCACCGCTTCATGAGCGAGGTGGTCGGCGTCTACAGGCAGTCGGGTCGCTCGGCGGCGCTTTTCAACGACAAGCATCTCTCCTATGACTGGGCCAAGTCGAAGCAGATGTACGACTGGTCGCGGGAACTGGATTTTCCTCTGATGTCTGGCTCCTCAGTCTCGGTCACGTTCCGGCGTCCCGAGATGGATTTTCCGCTCGAGACCGAACTGGAAGAGGTCTTGGCGGTGGGGGGCGGCTGGGTCGGCGACGGCGGCTTGTTTCACATCCTTGAGACGATGCAATGTTTCGCCGAGCGGCGCAAGGGCGGCGAGACCGGTGTCAAGTCCGTTCAACTGCTCGAGGGCGACGCCGTCTGGGAGGCGGCGGGGCAGGGGCGCTGGAGTCGCGGCTTGCTGTCCGCCGCGCTCGGTCGCGGCCGCAAGGTGACTCCGGGTGCTCTCAAAAGGGTCGCCAAACAGCCGGTCGCTTGTTTGCTGGAGTACAACGACGGTTTCCGCGGAACCGCGCTCGCGCTGGGAGGCAAGGTCGGTGAGTATCTGGCGGCTGTAAAGATCAAGGGCCAGCGGGAGCCGTTGTCGACACTGTGTTACATCCCGACCGAAAACTCGAATAATTTCAGTCCGCTGGTTGATTCAATCGGCCGGATGTTTACCGCCGGCACGCTCGACTACGCAGTGGAGCGTACGCTGCTGACCAGCGGAGCGCTTTCGTTCCTGATGGAGTCGTGGTACCGGGGGCAGAAACGGATCGAAACTCCGATGCTCAACATTCGCTACAAGGGGCCGGAGCAATCCTACTTCGGGCATGGGATGGGGTCGTAGTCATGAGAGCAGCAGGAATTTACGCCAACCATACGGACATGTTCGATCTAGTCGGCCGGGGGGCGAAGATCCTCAAAGTAGCCAGCGGCTACGAATTCACCGAGGGTCCGGTCTTTCACCGCACGGGCTTCATGCTCTTTAGCGACCTGCCGAGCGAGCGAATCCTCAAGTACACGATTTCCTCCTCGGGGGGCTCGCCGGCGAGCGGCAAGATCTCGGTGTTTCGCGAGAACTCGAATCGCGCCAATGGATTGACGTTCGACCATCAGGGACGGCTGCTGAGCTGCGAAACCGGGCCGGGCCGGGTGACGCGCACCGAAAAAGACGGCTCGATCACCGTTCTGGCTGACCGCTATGGCTCCAAGCGGCTCAGTTCGCCCAACGATCTGGTCTACAACATCGACGGGTCGGTCTACTTCAGCGACATGCCGCGGCGCAACCTCCCCGACGCGAGCGAGCGGACCAATGTGGCAGCGGTCTACCGCATCATCCGCACCCAAGTCCCCGCCGCCGCATACAAGATCGAGCGGCTCTCGGAGGAATACAAACGGCCCAACGGCGTGGCCCTCGGTCCGAAACAGCGCCAGCTCTACATCGCCGACAGCGCCAGCCGCAACATCCGGGTTCACGCCATCCGCGACGACGGCGCACGGGCGAAGGGGCGCGTCTTCGCCGATCTCGCCTCCGAGGAGGCCGGCAGCCCCGACGGCCTCAAGACCGACGAGAGCGGCAATGTCTATTGCACCGGGCCGGAAGGCGTCTGGGTATTCAGTCCCGCGGGAAAGCACCTCGGAACGATCGTACCCCCCGAAAGACCGAGCAATTGCAACTGGGGACGCGGTTTCCGAGGGCTCTACATCACCGCCAGGAAGTCAGTCTACTACGTGCCCACGCAAGTGCCCGGCACGCGCACATTCTAGACACGCCCAAGCGAAAATGGGGGACTGCCATCCGATTTTCGCTCGCGGAGCCGCGCACGTCAGAAGCTGTGAAAAAATCGGGATTGTCACAAGCACTGGCGAAACGCTCTCTGATTCGCAAGGACTTAGGCCATGCGCGGCTGACTGTCCCAGCATTTTTCACAGCTTCTCAGTAAGCGGTCCAGCCACATAACCGTCTCGAAACTCGAAAAACCAGGAACCAGCCACCACCGCCGTCCAAATCAGCGAAACCGAAACCGAGCAACCGCGGTGCCAAAGAAACGCGAGATTGAGGCTATACGCTTTTTTCGCGGACTCCCGCTCCGGCCGCTCGACCCGCCGCCGGCCGCGATCACCGCGCCAGATTCATCTTCTTCAAAAGAGCCTGAAACCTTGGACTGCCGCGCAGCGGAATCATTTCCGGCGTCACGTTTAGCCACGTCACCATCGGATCGTGTTCGTTCACGGCCGCTTCGAGGGACGAAAGCGCATATGGCGTATCGCGCATGCCCACCGCGCCGAGCGCCCGCCAGTAGGGGGATACATAGCTGCCTCGTTTGCCCGCGGCTCCCCGGCGTCCGCCCGGACCCTGTCCCCTGCGGCGCAGAAGCTCCTTGAGACGCGAGCCTTTGCCGCGGCGGCCGGGCTTTGCCGACAGCCTGGCCTCCACATACAACATGCCGGCCATCGCATATGGCGTCCCTTGGGCCATCTCGACCGCCGTTCTCATGTCGGCGCGCGCCATCCCCAGTTCGCCGAGTTGCGCGTAGGCGAAACCGCGCCCGGAGTAGGCCGCGGCATGGGAACCTTCGATCGTAATCACCTCGTTGTATTCTTCCAGCGCCCGGCGGGGCTGGTCTCTTAGAACGAGCAGCCTGGCCAGCAAGGTTCTTGCTCCCAGATGCGAAGAGTCGAGTTCCAGGGCGCGGCGAAGCTCCTGCTCGGCCTGATCGAATCGCTCGAGGGGTATGAGAACCGCCGCGGCCTGGAACTCATGCGAATCCACGCGATCGGGGGTCAGTTCGCTGGCGCGGGCGAACGAGGTTTCGGCCGCCTCCCAGTCCCAGCGGAAGAGAGCTTCCACGATGCCCTTGGCCAGGTGAGCGGACGGGACCGCCTCGTTGAGTTCCAGCGCCTTGCCGGCCGACTGATCCGCCAGCGGAAGCACTGAGTTCGGTTTCACGTATCCCAGCCAGGCCTGAAGCGCATAAACTTTTGCCAGATTGCCGTGGACCTTGGGCGCATCCGGAGCCGTGCGCGAAGCCTGCTCGAGCATGCGCCTGGCCGCGGCGAGATCCTGAGCGGAACGGCTGTCGATCAGGCCAAAGACGCGCTCTGCATCGCGGAATCTCGGGCCCGCTCCCTCTCGTGCGGCGGCGGCGCCGTCGGCCGGAAACTGCTCCGCCGGACTAGCCTCAACTGGCTGAGCCTCAGCAGGCCGTGGCGCTGCGGGCTCAGGCGCCGGGGCTGCGACTGGCGGCGGGACACTCCGCTCCGCCGCCGAGAATGTTGTGTTCGGTGTCTCAGGCGATGGTGCATCGGTCGCTGGCGGCAGCGTCTCCTCCACCTGCGCCACCGTCACACTGGGCGCTGTCCCCCCGCCCGAAACCGGCTCCTGCCGCTGCACCCACCACAAGCCGAGTCCGACCACCGCGGCCGTGATCGCCGCCGTTGCAATCGTGGGAGCCATCCGCCCGCCCAGGGACTGCC
Organism: Bryobacterales bacterium; assembly: GCA_965238045.1. Classification (GTDB taxonomy): domain Bacteria; phylum Acidobacteriota; class Terriglobia; order Bryobacterales; family UBA6623; genus CBDEGU01. The sequence continues at coordinate 2,721,708 of CBDEGU010000012.1, forward strand.
CGGTGACCTCACCGCCAACCTCACTGGCACGTGCCGCCTGACTCACCGAGGAATCGGCGGCCATCGGCCGCGCCACAGCGTCCTCGCTAAACGCCGAGATACCCACCCGCGAAGGATCCCCCAGTCCGTGCTTGCGCCGAAATTCAGCCAGGTCGGCGATCATCTCGCCAGCCTGCTGGTAACGCCCCGCGGGGTCCTTGGCCAGCGCCTTCGCGAAAATCTTGTCGAGATCTTCCCGGTAACGCTCCTCCACCCCAGCCAGGGGAGCGGGTTGCTCGTGGACAATCGAATACATCAAGGCCGGAATGTACTCGCCGGAAAACGGAAGAGTGCCGGAAAGCATTTCGTAACATACAACGCCCGCCGACCAAAGATCCGAGCGGTGATCGACCTCGATTCCCTCCGCCTGTTGCGGCGACATGTAGGCGGCGGTCCCCAGCGTCGTCCCCAGTTGCGTGATCCGCGCCGCGCCGGGCAGCCGCGCCAGCCCGAAGTCCAGAATCTTCGCCCGGCCCTTCTTCGTCACCATGACGTTGGACGGCTTGATGTCGCGGTGGAAGATCTCTTCCTCGTGGGCCTCCTGAAGCCCTTCGAGTATCTGCACCGTCCAGTCGAGCGCCTCGTTGAGCCGCAACGGCCCTTTGGCGATCTTCGCCTGGAGTGTTTCGCCTTCGAGATAGGCCATCGCCAGAAATGTCCGCCCGGCGTCCTCGCCGACTTCGTACACCGTGCAGATGTTCGGGTGATCGAGCGCCGCCGCGGCCTGGGCCTCGCGCAGAAAGCGGGCTTTTTCGGTCTCGTCGCCCAGCGCCTCCGAGGACAGAAACTTCAAAGCCACGCTGCGCTTGAGAACAAGGTCTTCGGCCCGGTAGACCACGCCCATACCGCCCTCGCCGAGCTTTTCAACAATGCGGTAGTGAGAGATTTTCTGGCCAATCATGAGCTGCCCTGTGTCACTGGCAAAGGTAACGCCTATTATATATGTATATATGGTCGATGGACGGAAATATGATGCATGGGAATATGTCTTTTGGGACCCGAATCCGATTCCGTTGCCCGTCGCGGAAAACCGGCCGGCATTGCTAAACTAAAGCCGTACTATTCACGGAGGTCCTATGTCGTTTGATCGCAGAGAGTTCCTGGCTGCCTCGCTGGCCGCCGCCACCGTAGCTTGCGGGAACACGGTAACCGACAAGAAAGCGTCGAGCAGTTCGACTCCCTCTTCAGGTTCTGGAAGTAATCTCGGCATCCCCGGCCCCTACCCCGGCCGCGTGGTCGCGGTCCGGCACCCGGGCAATATCGTTAACGACAAGTATCAAGCCGAACCGATACGCCAGACCATGGAGCGCGGCATGCTTGAGCTGACCCATGCCGAAAACTGGGCCGATGCCTGGCGCGTGTTCGTCCAGCCGGGCGATGTGGTGGGCGTAAAGCTCAACCCGGTCGGCCAGCCACACGTGATCTCTTCCGCCGAAGTCGTGCGCAATATTATCGACGGCATCGAACAGGCCGGAGTGAAGCGCCAAGACATCGTGGTCTACGACCGCTACCACGACCAGTTCCTCAACGCCGGTTTCGACAAATGGCTGCCCGAAGGCGTGCGCTGGATGTCGGCGTCGGAGAAGTACCTCGATGTCCAGATGGATATGGAAGGCTACGATGCGGATGTCTACATGGAGATACCGCTGGTCAATCCGGAATACAAGAAGGATTACAGTCTCGACGATCCCCACATTCGCCGCTCCTACGTGTCGAAGTTTTTCACCAAGGAAGTCAACAAGATGGTGAACCTTTGCGTGCTGAAGCACCATCAGTCGGCCGGCGTAACCCTGGCGCTCAAGAACCTCTCCCACGGACTGGTGAACAACGTCAATCGCAGCCATGCCTCGACGACCGCCAACGCCTGCGGCCTCTTTATTCCGGCCGTGGTCGACCTGCCCATCGTGCGCGAAAAAGTCGTGCTCAACATTCTCGACGGCGTCAAGGCCGCCTACCATGGCGGACCCGGCGGCTCGGTCGGCAAGTACTCTTGGGAGCACCAGACGATGTATTTCGGCACCGACCCGGTGGCGATGGACAAGACCGGCTGGAAGGCGATTGACGAAAAACGCGCCGAAGTCGGCGTCGCGCCGATCGCGCTGCTCAAACCCGACGCCGATAGCCGCTGGCTCAACTGTCACGTCGAGCACATCGAGATTGCCGGCAACTTCGGACTGGGCGTCTTCGACGACGAGAAGATCCGGGTCAAGCGAATCGATCTCGCTTAGAAGCCGTGCCCTCCGGCCCGCGCTGCTGCTAAAGGCCGAACCAGCTTCGGTGTCACGCTGTGGCGCGGAATCTCTTCAACCGCAGACTATTCAGTACGACCGACACGCTCGAGAACGCCATAGCGCCCGACGCGATGATGGGCGAGAGCAGCCAGCCCGTCCAGGGGTAGAACAGCCCGGCCGCCAGCGGGATGCCGACGGCGTTGTAAGCAAACGCCCAAAACAAATTCAGCCGGATCGTCGCCATCGTCTTGCACGAGAGTTCGATCGCGGCCGGCAAACTCTTCAGATCATTTCGAACGAGAACAATATCACCCGCCTCAATCGCTGCGTCGGTTCCGGTTCCGATGGCGATTCCGAGATCGGCTTCGGCCAGCGCCGGAGCGTCGTTGATCCCGTCACCGACCATGGCCACTACTTGCCCGCCCGAACGCAGCCGCCGAATCTCCTCGGCCTTGCGATCGGGCAGCACTCCGGCCACCACCCGCGTAATACCGGCCTGGCGAGCCACGGCCTCGGCGGTTGGCTGATGATCGCCGGTAAGCAGCGCCACGTCGAGTCCCATCGCCCGCAGCCGGGCGATCGTTGCGGGGGCTTCCGGCCTGATCGTATCGGCGAGCCCAACCAGTCCGGCGAGCTTGCCGCCGCTGGCGGCGAAAACGATGGTCTTGCCATCGGCCTCCAGCCGCGCGCGATCCTCCGCGGCGGGCGTTGTGTCGACGCCCTGCTCTTGCAGCATGGCCTCGCGGCCCACCAGCCAGTCCTGTCCCCCGGCACGGGCGGAAACCCCGATCCCTGGAAAAGAACGAAAGCTCTCGGGCTCGGCGAGGGAAAGTCCTCTCCGCCGCGCCTCTTCGACCAGCGCCTCGGCCAGCGGATGCTCTGAATTTCGCTCCGCCGACGCAACGGCCGCGAGGAAATCGTCTTGCGATAGTGCGGTCGCCGGCTGTGGCGCATAGGCGACGACATCGGTGACGCGTGGTTTCCCTTCGGTAAGCGTACCGGTCTTATCGAAGACGACCATGCGAACCTTGTGCGCAATCTCGAGCGCCTCGCCGCTCTTGATGAGAATGCCGTTCTCGGCGCCCCGGCCAATCCCGACCATCACGGCGGTGGGCGTCGCCAAGCCCATCGCGCAGGGGCAGGCGATAATCAGCACGGCCACGGCATTGAGCACCGCGAAACGCAGAGCCACATCGGGCGGCGCGAGCCAATACCAGCCGGCAAAGGTCATCGCCGCGGCCGCGATCACTACCGGAGTAAAGTAGCCGCTAATCACGTCGGCCAAACGCGCGATGGGCGCTTTCGATCCCTGGGCGCTGCGAACCAGCTCGATGATGCGCGCCAGCACGGTCTCGCCCCCTACCGTTTCAGCGCGAAAGCGAAAACTTCCCGATGTATTCATCGTCCCCGCCAGTACGCGGTCGCCGGCCGACTTCTCGACCGGGATGCTTTCGCCGGTCAGCGCCGATTCGTCGATCGCGGAATCGCCGGCAGTGACCTCGCCATCGACGGGAATCTTCTCTCCCGGTCTGACGATGACCGTGTCGCCGACCGCAACCTCTTCGATGGGGATGTCGGTTTCGTTGCCGTCCCTGACAACGCGCGCGGTTCGGGCTTGCAGGCCCAGCAGCCGGCCAATCGCCGACGATGTCCGCCCCCGAGCCCGCGCCTCCAGGAGCCGGCCCAGCAGGATCAATGTGATGATCGCGGCCGCGGTCTCGAAGTAGACCGGCAGGGCCTCGGCCGACAACGCCCGCGGATCCACCCAGCGAGGCTGGACCGTCGCCGCCAGAGAGTAGAGAAAGGCTGAGCCGGTACCGACAGCGATCAGCGTGTTCATATCCGCCGCGCCGCGAACCAGGGCCTTCCACGCCAAAACGTAGAACTGCCGCCCGCCATAGACGACCACCGGCAGAGCCAGTCCAAGCTGAACCCAATGGCTCCCCGCAAACGAAATCGCGCCGTGCGACATCGCCAAAATCAGCAGGGGGATGGTAAACACAACCGAGACGATCAGTTTGCGCTTCCACCGCTCAGATTCATCCGCTTCGGCACGGCCCGCCTCTTCCAGCAAGGCGCCTTTCGACTCTCGAGCACCGTAACCCGCCTCATCCACCGCCTTACGAATGCGCCCGGCATCAACGAGCCCCGGGTCGAAGCGGACCCGAGCCGTACCGGTAGCGAGATTGACTTCGGCGCGCACTACTCCGGCGACCCTCTCAACGCTCTGTTCAATCGTGCGAACGCAGCCGGCGCAGGTCATTCCCGAAATCACCAATTCAACCTGCTCGATCGCGCTCGAGCTGTCGGTAATGGGGGGCTCTGCCAAGCGCGACCCGCGCAAGTCCTGTTCCAGCGGTGCATGTTGTGGCCTGAAGCCAGCCCTCCCTGGTGGATGGACCGCCCCGCCGGCGAGGGCGGGCGATGCCGGGCCGGGCTCAGACGACGCCGGCGCGGCGGGAGAAGCGGCGATGGATGTGACAAGATCATTCCTCTTCTGTTCGTCACCAATCCCGAATCCGGCCCCCACCACGGCCTCCTCGAGTGTGGCAAGCTCCACGGCGCCTGGATCGATGCGAACCGTCGCGTGGCGCGTTCGCAGCTCGACCACCGCCTCCCGCACGCCCGGCACCGCCGCGAGGCTCCGCTGAACGGAATGCACGCAACCGTCGCAAGTCATTCCGGTTACCTGCAAGTGGATCACGCCGGCTTCCGCCCCGTCCTGAACTGTTGATTTATCGGTCACCACGGGAACTCCATTTGGCTCGCCCGGTTTTCGCTCGCCCGCTGTTCACTCGCCGCGCGGCTCGCGCCACGGCGAAGCCTGGTCCGTCAGGGCGATGCGGTGCGTCCACCCCAAGCCCTTCGATCAGACCGCAGATGACGCCGTCTTTCTCGCCCTCGCCTTGCCAAGCATCGAGGGTTCGCTTCAGCTCGCGGCGATAGCGTTTGAGTTCGCCGAGCTTGACGTCCAGGGCGCGCAGACGCTCCTCGGCCATGCGCCGAACTTCCGCGCAAGGCCGTTTGCCCTGCTTGGCTTCGGCAATGATCGAGGCCGTTTCCCCGAGTGTGAATCCCACGGCTTGCGCTTTCTTGACGAACCTCAGCCGGTCGAAGACGGCCCCGTCGTAGAGCCGGTAGCCCGAAGCGGTGCGCCCGGTCGGCTCAAGCAGCCCGCGATTTTCATAAAATCGCAGACTCTCAACGCTCACGCCCGAGCGCTTCGCAACCTCGCCGATCTTGAAGAGTTGCGCCGGTGGCCGTCCGTTGGCATCTGACCTCATGCCCATAGTATGTACTCTATAGTCGGCTATAGAGTCAAGAGAAATCTTTCCCGAGAAATCTGGGACCGAATGACAGCCTCGTCAAGACCCGTTCATACCTCTTCGAGCATTTTCTCGACGTGACCCTTGACGCGGACTTTATTGTGGGCCTCGGCGAGTTTGCCGTTCTCGTCGATGATGAAGGTCGAACGTACGATCCCCATGAATTTGCGGCCATAGAGGGATTTTTCTTGCCAGACGCCGTACTTCTCGGCGAGCTTGTGGTCGGGGTCGCTCAGCAGCGGGAAAGGCAAGTCGAACTTGGCTTTGAACTTTTGATGCGATGCCACGCTATCGGGACTGACGCCGAGCACGACCGTGTTCTTCTTCCCGAATGCGGTGATCGAATCCCGGAAATCACAAGCCTGCTGTGTGCAGCCGGGTGTATTGTCTTTGGGATAGAAATAGAGGACGACCTTCTTGCCTCGAAAGTCCTTCAGCTTGACTTTCTCTCCGCTATCGGTGAGCGCGGTGAAATCGGGAGCTTTGTTTCCTATTTTCAAGATGAATCCTCCATGGGTGAATACCTCAATCTAGTGTCGTGAATTCCCAGCGCGGCCACAACCCCCAGCCACAACTCCAGCCGCAACGGCGGCGTCGCGGGGTCCAGCGCCAAGTGCATATCCGCGCCGGAGTCATGAAAATTGGGATACGATTGAAGTAGCCATGAAACGCTGCCATGCAGGTTGGCTTTCTCCCTTGCTGCTCATCGTGGCGGCCGCGGGCGTTTTGCCGGCTAGGGCGGATTCGCCCCTGGTGATCCGCGTTGACATCGATCGTATCGTCCACCCTCTTACCGTTGAAATTCTCACCAACGCTCTCAAACAGGCTGAAGACGAAGGCGCGGCGGCTGTCGTGGTTCGTCTCAATACGCCGGGCGGTCTGCTTTCGGCTACCCAGCAGATCATTCAGAAGATCATCGCTTCTAAGGTTCCGGTCATCACCTACGTAGCGCCCAGCGGAGGCCGCGCGGCCTCGGCCGGTTTCATGATTCTGGTGGCGGGGGATATCGCGGCCATGGCTCCAGGAACGAACACCGGCGCCGCTCATCCCGTGCTGCTGGGCGGCGAGATGGACGAGATCATGAAACAGAAAGTCGAGAACGACGCTGCCGCGGCCGTGCGTTCGGTGACGGCCAAACGAGGCCGCAACCCCGAGTTGGCCGAGAAAGCGGTCCTCGAAAGCAAGGCGTTCACGGAAAAGGAAGCTCTCGAGGCCGGACTCATCGACTGGATCGCGAGTGACCTGCCCGAGCTTCTTCGGCTGGTAAGCGGCAAACCGGTCACTCGCTTCGATGGCCAAGTGCAGACCCTCCTGGTTGCGGACGCGCGAATCGTGCCCTATGAACTCACCTATCGGGAGTCGGTTCTGAGCGCGTTGATTGATCCCAATCTGGCTTTCGTCTTGCTCATCCTGGGACTTGTCGGGATCTACGTCGAGTTCACCAATCCGGGACTGATCGTGCCGGGCGTCGCCGGCGCCATACTGGTCATCATTGGGGCCATGGCGCTTACCTTGCTGCCCATCAACTGGGCTGGCGCGGCATTGATTCTCATCGGGTTGACCTGTTTCGTCTTGGAAGCGACGATGACATCGGGCGGCATCCTGGGCGCGGGCGGAGCCGTCGCCATGGTTTTGGGCGCGGTGATGCTCGTCGATACCGGCATACCTGAGCTGACCATTAGCTGGATCACCGCTATCGCTGTCACCTTGCCATTCGCCGCGATTACGATTTTTTTGATGCAGCTCGCGGTACGGTCGTTTCGCCACAAAGTATCGACCGGCAGGGAAGGGATGCGGGGCGAAATTGGAATCGCGAAAACCGATGTCCACCACGAAGGCCGCGTATTCGTGCACGGCGAGCTGTGGAACGCGAAATCAGAACAGCCCATTGCCTTGGGTGCGGCTGTGCGAGTGCTTGAGGTGGAGGGGCTGACCCTTCGCGTAGACGAGGAAGATGGCGCCGGCGCCGCGGAACCGGAGTAGAATTTGGACCTTGGCGGCGCTGGCCCTCGCCGTCGGCGGCCCTTGTTCGCGGTAGCGGGCTGAGTCATAATGCAAGTCAGTTGGCCGGACTCCCGCCACGCGCTGCTATGCCGGGAGTTCGCCCGTCCGATCTGTTGTTTTGAAAGGAGATCACGATGGAGAATCTAGGTTTGATGTTCGTTTTCATCCTCGTCCTGTATTTGATCAACAGTATTAAGATTCTGCATGAATACGAACGGGGCGTGATCTTCCGGCTGGGGCGTTTGCTGCCCAAGCCGAAGGGGCCGGGGCTGGTGCTGGTCTTCGCTCCCATTGATCGTATCGTCCGCATCTCGTTGCGAGTGGAAACGATGGATGTGCCGCCGCAGGATGTCGTCACGCGCGACAATGTGACCGTCAAGGTCAGCGCCGTCATTTTTTTCCGAGTGATTGATCCGTCGAAGGCGGTCGTCGAGGTGGCTAATTACGTTCTTGCCACCTCGCAGCTCGCTCAGACAAGATTACGGGCGATACTGGGCGAGGCCGATCTTGATGAACTGCTCAGCGAGCGCGAGAAACTCAACGCCCGCATCCAGGAGACGCTCGACCTGCATACCGAACCCTGGGGCATCAAGGTGCAGGCGGTCGAAGTCAAGAACGTCGACCTGCCCGAACAGATGATTCGCGCCATCGCGCGCCAGGCCGAAGCCGAACGTGAACGGCGGGCGAAAGTCATTCATGCCACGGGAGAATTTCAGGCCGCCCAGAAACTCACCGACGCGGCGCAAGTGCTCTCCAGTCAGCCAGCCTCGATCACACTGCGTTACCTGCAGACGCTCACGGAAATCGGAACCGAGAAGAATACGACGGTCGTGTTCCCGCTGCCGATCGATCTTTTCCGCGGCCTGCAGGGCTGGGTGGACAAGATAGGCCTCGAAGCGAAAGCCCCGCGGCCGTCCGGGGAGGGTTCCGGCGGAGGGGACAATAGAACGGATGCCTAACCGGGGAAAAACTTAGAAGAAAGAGGCATGATTCCCGGCAAGCTAAAGCCGCTAAGCTAAACTATTATCGATGCCTTCGCGCGACCAAGATGATTTTGAACTCGTCCTCGGCAATAAACAGCTTCTGAGCCTCTTCTTTTTCGTCGTGGTGCTCTTTGCCGTCTTTTTTGCCTTCGGGTACACGGTGGGGTTCGACCGTGGCCAGCAGGAACGCGTCGAGACGATCGCGAAGACGGAGACGCCACCCGAGCCGGAGCCACGCATTCCCGACGCCTTACTCGAAAACGGGCCGCAAACTGCCCTCAGCGAGGGGCCCAGCACCGCTCCGCCCCGGGTCAAAGTGTCCAAGCCGCCGCTGCGGCCACGGGCGGCCGCGCCCTCGGCTCGCCGGAAAGCCGCCGTTCAACCAACCGCCCGCAAACCGGCTCCGCGTAACGCGCCCACCGGGGCCCAGGTCGCGCGTTCGATCCACATTCAAGTGGCGGCCATTCGAGTCCGTTCCGATGCCCGGATGATGGTCAATAAGCTGCGCTCCAGACAGTACCCGGTAACTTTGCATGACCAAGGCGGTGATGGCTGGTACCGTGTCTTGGTAGGACCGTTTCCCGACGTGGCCACCGCCAAAAAGCAGCAACAACGTTTGAAGGGCGACGGGTTCGACACGATTTTGCGCAAGTGAGCGTCCCACGCCAGGCGGCCGCCGCGGTCGTGACGATGTAGCGTTCTCGCTGCTAAGCGATGGATTTCGTACAGATCTCAGCCCCGCCCGCCTCTCCCCGGCCTCGCTTGCCCGAGTGGCTTCGCGGCCGCCCCACCGGCCACTTGGCTCTTCATGAGTTGAAAGTCGAACTTCGGCGGCGAGGATTGCACACCGTTTGCGAGTCGGCTCGTTGCCCCAACATTCACGAGTGCTTCGGCCGTCAGGCGGCGACCTTCATGATCCTGGGCAACATCTGTACGCGCCGCTGCGGGTTCTGCGCCGTGCCGCAAGGTGTCCCCGGGCCGCTCAACTCAGCCGAGCCCGCCCGCGTCGCCGAAATGGCCGCCCGCATGAACCTGCGCTATGTTGTCATCACGAGCGTGAACCGGGATGATCTGCCCGATGGCGGTTCGCGCCATTTTGCCGAAACTATTCGTGAGGTGCGGCAAGCGCTGCCCGCGGCCAGGATCGAAGTACTCACACCCGATTTCATGGGCGACCCGGCGGCGCTGCGACGCGTCCTGGACGCCGGGCCGCATGTATTCAATCACAACATGGAAACGATCGAGCGGTTATACCGGCGGGTGCGTCCCCAGGCGGACTATCGGCAGTCGTTGGCGGTACTCGCCTTTGCCCGCCGTCACGCTCCTCGCATTACGCCCAAGTCGGGGTTCATGGTCGGCCTCGGTGAATCCGCTTCCGAAGTCAGGCGTCTGCTAGAAGACTTGCGGGCGGCCGGCGCCGAAATTGCAACCATCGGCCAGTACTTGCAGCCGACCCGCCGCCGGCTCGCGGTCGAAGAGTATGTCCATCCCGATGTCTTCGAGAGTTACAGCGCATTCGGCGAGTCGATCGGATTCCGAGCCGTATTCAGCGGCCCGCTGGTGCGCAGCTCCTACATGGCTGAAGTCGTGCAGCGGCGAGCCACCGCGGCCGGACATCCTGGAGCCTAGCCGTGCCTCGCGGCGGACCTCTGGTGGCCTGCCTCCTGGCGGCGGCCAGCGGTATTTTGCAAGTCCTGATCTTCCCCAGCTTCGACTGCCCTTTTCTCGCCCCGGCGGCGCTCACTCCCCTTTTGATCGCCGTTGCCGTAACCCAGAGCCCGCGATCGAGATTTCTGCTCGGCTGGCTCACCGGCATGATCTTCTGGGCGGGAACATGCTACTGGATTTATGACGTGATGCACCGTTACGCCGGTCTTTCCGCGCCGGCGGCGGCCGCCATCTTCTCCGGGTTTTTCATCGTCAAGGGATTGCACCTGGCCCTGTTCGCCGTCTTGGCGCGATCCTTACTGCTGACCCCCTGGGCGATCCCCGCCGTTGCCGCCCTCTGGGTGGCGATCGAAGGAAGCCATCAGTACCTGGCCTTTACCTGGCTGCAGCTGGGCAACGCCGGTGCCGGCATAGCGCTGCTCGCGCGTATCGCGCCCGTCGCGGGCATCTACGGCCTCTCCTTCGCCCTGGCGATGATGAACGTGGCTCTGGCCATGGCCGTCCTGCGGCGTCCGCGGCGGCAACTTGCCTGGCTGGGACTGCTCTTGGCGCCCTGCCTGCTGCCGGCTTTGCCAGACCAGGTCGAGGGCCGCCAAACCGCGCGGCTTCTGCAGCCTAATATCCATCCCGATGAGCTCAGGTCCGGGAACTGGACGCCTGAGCGTCAAGCGCGGCACTTGCGGCGGATGGCGTTTCTCTCGACCGAGGGCGCCGCCGCTCTCGACCCCGCCCGCCCCGGCCTCGTTATTTGGCCGGAGTATCCCGTCCCGGCCTACTACTCGCGCGATGCCTCGTTTCGCGACTATATGAAGAATCTCTCCGCGCGCCTCGCTGCGCCGCTGATCTTCAATTCCATCGAAGTCCTGCCAGGAGCACAGCCCCGTCCGCTGAACAGCGCCATGACCCTTGACGCGCGGGGAACGCTGGTCTCCCAATACGACAAGATCTTCCTCGTGCCATTCGGCGAATTTGTGCCCTGGCCCTTTTCTCTGTTCATCGACAAGGTGACCATGGTGGCGGGTGACTTCGCCCCCGGTGAGCGCGTCGTTGTGACCCTGCTCGATGGGCGCCGCGTCGGAACCTTCATTTGTTATGAGTCGGTATTTGCTCGCGGCGTCCGGGAGTTCGCCAGGCAGGGCGCCGAAGTGCTTGTGAACATCTCCAACGATAGCTGGTATGGCACGACAGCGGCTCGCTACCAGCACCTCTTGATTGCCCGCATGAGGGCGATCGAAAACGCTCGCTGGATTCTGCGGGCTACCAACGACGGCATCACTTCGGTGATTGATCCGGCGGGCCGCATCACCGCTTGGCTGCCCTCATTCGAGCAGGGCGTGCTGGCGGCGAAGTTCGACTACTCGTCACGCATCACTTGGTTCACCCGTTTCGGCGAATGGTTCTGGTGGCTGACGGTCCTTGCCAGCACCCTGCTCCTTTGGCGGAGCCGGGGCCCGCGCCGGTAGGTTATCTTCATTTTTTCACACCTTCCAGGGGCCGGTAGGTTATCTTGGTAAGTAGAGGATCGCAGGCAGAGGAACCTAATGACGATTGAAGAACTGGACCGCCGCTTCAACACCCTTCGTGACCGCATCGAGGGCATTCGGGGGTATCTTTGACGCGGCGGGCAAGTCATCCGAGCTGCAAACCATAGAAGAAAAAATCGCCCAGCCCGGTTTCTGGAACGACTCGGCGGCGAGCCAGCTCGTCATGCAGCAGCGCAAACGCCTGGTCGAGGCCATTGAGTCCTCCGGCGAGCTGACCCGTCGCGTCTCGGACCTGGAGGCTTTCTTTGAACTGGCCCGTGAGGGTGAGAGCGTCGAAGACGAAATTGAACCTGAGTTGCTGACGCTTGAAGAACGGGCCGAGGCGATCGAAACCGGCGCCCTGCTCTCGGGCGAACACGACCACCGCGACGCGATTGTCGTCTTGCATTCCGGCGCGGGCGGCACCGAATCCCAAGACTGGACCGAGATGCTCCTGCGCATGTACCTGCGCTGGGCCGAGCGGCGCGCCTTCAAGACCGAGGTAACGGATTCTCTGCCCGCGGAAGAAGCGGGATTCAAGTCCGTCACCTTCACCGTCGAGGGAGAGAAAGCCTACGGTTTGCTGCGCTCGGAGATCGGAGTGCACCGGCTCGTTCGCATCTCGCCGTTTGACGCCGCCGCCCGGCGCCACACTTCGTTCGCCTCCGTCTTTGTGTACCCGGACATCGACGAAGCGATTGAGATTGACCTTCGCCCCGAGGACCTTCGCATCGACACCTATCGGGCCGGAGGCGCCGGAGGTCAGCACGTCAACAGGACCGACTCCGCCGTGCGCATCACCCACGAGCCCACCAACATCGTCGTGCAGTGTCAGAGCCAGCGCTCGCAGCACAAGAACAAAGCGACCGCGATGAAGATGCTGCGCGCCCGCCTCTACGACTACGAGATGCAAAAGAAGCGCCAAGAGTCCGACAAAATCGAAGCCTCGAAGGCGGACATCAATTTCGGCAGCCAGATTCGCAACTACGTGCTGGCGCCCTATCAGTTAGTTAAAGACTTGCGGACAAAACTCGAAGCCGGCAATGTGGACCGCGTCCTCGACGGCGATCTCGATTCGTTCATGCACGCTTTCCTGGTTTACGAAAAAAGCGGAAAACTCGCCGGCAAAGACCGCGAGACCGAATAACCCAATCAGCATCAATCCGTGGCGGCAACGAACTCAGGCGGAAATGGGGGACTGCCATCCCAATTTCGCGCGCCGAACTGACGTGTTCCCAGCACGAGCGACACGCGAAATTCGGTGGCTGTACCTTTGTTCGCCGCTAGAGCGGTTCCACGTCAGCGCCGGCTGGACCAAGAAGGTGTGTGCGACTTTCCGGCGGACAGGCAGCGCGGTGCGCCCACCGGCCTCTCCGCCCGGACGCCGCGGCCGGTTTGGGCCCGCAATCCAGCAACAACCGTGGCAGCGGATCGGCGAACGACCCGACCTGACTTTGCACGAGCTGCAAGCGCGGCTGCGCACTGTCTGGCGAGAGAGAACGAGCCGAATTGACCCGGACCGGCGGAGATGATGCACGGGGTTCAGCGCGAAAAGACCTCATATGCGGGGCAGCGCGGGCGTATACTCTGACCGTGCCAGCGCCCAAATGGAAATCCTGATATATACTGTGACGGTGCCCGCGCCTAAATGGAAATCATGGCTCTGGCGCCACTCCAACTCGGAAGGGCTTATGCCAATGTCGCCTCGAAAAGAATCCTGGATGCCGCTCTCTGTTTTCGTTCTGGTCACAGCTTCGCTGTTTCTCGGTGTGTCTCAAGCAGCGCCTGCGCCTGAACCCGGGCGCGGCAGCCAGGATGACGCCCTCAACGCCAGAGCGATCCAAACGCTGACGCAGCTCCCCCTTCACTTCGAGGCCAATCAGGGCCAGACCGATCCGCGGGTCAAGTTCCTGGCCCGTGGCGCCGGTTATGCGGTCCATCTGACGGTGCCGGAAGTCGTGATCACGCTCCAGGCGGATTCCGCCCGCGGCGTCTCAGGGACGATGGGCTGAGAGCCGCGGCCGGGAAGGCGCTAGCGAGCCACGAGGTCCGCGGTCCTGGGCCCGCGAACACTGGCCCAAGCTATTCCGTCCTGCGCATGAAGTTCCTCGGCGCGAACCCGAATGTGCGTCTCGAGGGAGTCGAGCCCTTGCCGGGGCGCTCGAACTACTTTGTCGGAAACGACCGCTCGAAGTGGCGCACCAACGTTCGCCATTACGCCAAGGTCCGCTACGCACAGGTTTACCCGGGCATCGATGTCGTCTATTACGGCGACGGGAAGCGCTTGGAGCACGACTTCATCGTCATGCCCGGGGCCGACCCGGCAACCATTCGCGTCGAGTACGAGGGGGTCGAGCGTTTAGAGATCGATGAGGCGGGGGACCTGGTCCTGCACACGGCGGCCGGCGAGGCGCGGCAGCAAAAGCCGATCGTCTATCAACAAGCCGGCGGGGAAAGAGAGAACGGCGGAGCGAAACTAGACCATAGAGCGGCGATTCGAAGCCGCTTTTGGGCGGAGTAAAAGTAGACCGCCCGAGTGGTCCAGCGAACATTCCTGTGGTGTTTGTGGGACACGAGAGGGATGTATCGCGTGGAGCTATACGCTCAAGTACGGCGCAGTGTCTTTGTCGAAGGTCTGAGTGAACGCGAGGCCGCCAAACGGTTTGACTTGGCGCGAGGGACGGTGCGCAAGATGTTGCGCTACGCCACTCCACCAGGCTATCGGCGGCGCCAACCAGCGAGGAGACCGAAGCTGGATCGCTTCGCCGGAATCGTCGATCAGATCCTCATCGACGATCAGGAACGCCTGAAGAAGCAACGCCACACTGCGAAACGCATCTTCGACCGCTTGCGCGACGAGTACGATTTCACCGGCGGCTATACGATCGTCAAGGATTACGTTCGCGACAAGAAGCTGGGCGGGCAAGAGATGTTCGTGCCGCTGGTGCATCCGCCGGGCGATGCCCAGGCCGACTTCGGCGAAGCACTGGTGGTCATTGACGGCGTACAGCGCAAGGCGCACTACTTGGTTGTCGATCTGCCGCACAGCGATGACGCTTTCGTAAAAGCTTTCCCCGCCGAGACGACGGAAGCCTTTTGCGAAGGGCACAACGCAGCGTTCCGGTACTTCGGCGGCGTGCCACGCAGCATCCTCTACGACAACACGACCTTGGCGGTGGCGAGGATCCTGGGCGACGGCAGGCGCAAGCGGACCAGGGTGTTCAGCGAGTTGCAGTCGCACTATTTATTCGCCGATCGTTTCGGGCGGCCGGGCAAGGGCAACGACAAAGGAAAGGTGGAAGGGCTGGTCGGTTATGCACGGCGGAATTTCATGGTGCCGATCCCGAGGTTTCCAAGCTGGGAAGCGTTCAACCAGAAGCTCGAAGCCCAGTGCCTCAACAATCGTGAGCGGCGCTTGCGGCGGCATACCGAAACGATTGATGAACGTTGCGAGCGTGACCGCCAAGCATTGCTGCCCTTGCCGCCCACGCCCTATGACGCCTGCGACAAACGCACCACGCGGGTTACATCGCTGTCATTGGTGCGCTATCGCACCAACGACTACTCGGTACCCACACGCTACGGACATCGCCAGGTGTTGCTGAAAGGCTACGTCGATGAAATCGTGATCTGTTGTGGCAGTGAAGAGATCGCGCGCCACCGGCGCAGTTACGAACGCGAAGAGTTGATCTTCGATCCGCTGCATTACCTGGCGCTGCTGGAACGCAAGACCAACGCGCTCGATCAAGCGGCCCCACTGGCGGGCTGGGAACTGCCCGAACAGTTCGCGTGCTTGAGACGTTTACTCGAAGCGCGGTTGGGCAAGCCGGGCAAGCGCGAGTACGTGCAGGTATTGCGATTGCTGGAGGACTTCCGATTCGAGCACGTTGCCGCGGCGGTGCGCCAAGCCTGCGAGTTGGGAGCGATCGGCTTGGGTGCTGTCAGGCACTTGGTGCTGTGCCGCATCGAGCAACGGCCGCCGCGCTTGGACCTGACGAAGTATCCGCATCTGCCGGCAGCCCAAGTGGAGCAAACCTCCGCCGCGGACTATCTGGCGCTGCTGGCGCAAGGAGGGGGATGATGGCGAGATCGAAACTTCTGCTCGAAGCGCATTTGAAAGCGTTGCGGCTGCCCACCTTCCTGCGAGAGTACGACAAGCTGGCGCGGCAATGCGCCGCCGAGAGCCTGGACTCGAGGAGCTTCCTGCAACAACTCTGCGAACTGGAACTGCTCGACCGTGAACAGCGGGCCGCCGAGCGTCGCATCAAGGCCGCGAAGTTTCCCGTGACCAAGAGTCTGGACACTTTCGACTTCCTGTCCCTGCCGGCGTTGAACAAGAAGCTGGTGTTGGAACTGGCGCGCTGCGAGTTCATCGACCGCCGCGAGAACGTGCTGGCACTGGGTAATTCCGGCACGGGCAAGACGCACATCGGCTTGGCGTTGGGACTGGCGGCTTGTCAGCGCGGCTATCGAACACGTTTCACAACAGCGGCGGCTCTGGTCAATGAGCTGCTCGAAGCCCGGGATGAACGGCGCTTGCTGCGGTGTCAAAAGCAGTTGGCCAAGCAGGATCTGCTGATCGTCGATGAACTGGGCTACGTGCCGTTGTCGAAGACCGGAGCGGAGTTATTGTTCGAAGTGTTTTCCCAGCGCTATGAACAGGGTTCGACGCTGGTCACCTCAAACCTGCCGTTCAACGAATGGACAGAGGTCTTTGGCTCCGAGCGGCTGACGGGCGCCTTGCTGGATCGGCTCACGCACCACGTTCATATTCTGGAGATGAACGGCGAAAGCTTCCGCCTCACCCAGAGCAAGAAGAAGCGGGCTCACTCTTCGGACTGACCCACCGGCCGCTCGCACGGTTTTCGTGAGACGGCTTCCACTACGCCTGGGCCGCCCTAAAGGGCGACCTCAGGCTCCGTTCCAGCCGTCCCACGAAAACCGCTAGCCCTTCACCAACTGGTCTACTTTTGCTCCGCCGAAGTGGTCCAATTTTACTCCGCCCTTGACACCGCGCTGATCGTTTCGATGAGTCCGCGGCACCGGGTATTGCTTGGGGGGTGCTCTCCAGCAGAGTCCGCCTCCGCTTCCCCGGCGGACTTGATCATGCCTCCATGCGGCTGGATACGCGATGCTTTTTCAGTCACCGGTAACGCGTCCCCAATTTCTTGGCCTCGCCTCAGGGGGTCCACTCCAGCCTCTTGACCTGGAAAGCTGATCACACTTTTGGGAGAGGAGCCTTATTATATAGAGTGGGATAAAGTGGGGTGGCTAGGCGCCCCGTTGTGTACCGCGCAGGCGCTATGGATCTAGACAAGGCCAGAGACAGCGTGAAGACATTATTCGACGGAGCCCAAATCGAAAATTCCGGGTGAGGCCTGTGACCGGATCAGCCACGCAGCGGAAGAGGGCAAGATCACGACCGATCCGGAAGATCACTCGGCCGGCGTGCCGGAGTTCTCAGGGTTTTCTCGAAAATCTTGATAAGGAGATCGATACCATGAAAAGCCATTTGACCGGAGTGCTCGATCGGATCAGTCGCCGCAGCTGCTTTCGATCGATGGGTCTTCTGACCACGGCCGGACTATCGCCGGTCGCGGCAGCCGTAGGCGCGGCGAGTTCCCGCCTCGGCAACGTTCGCAGCGTCGATGACCTCGATACACCGGCCATGGTCATCGACCTCGATATCCTGGAAAAAAACATCCGGCAGATGCAGGAGGTCTGCCGTAAAGAGGACATCCATCTTCAAGTCCACATCAAGACCCACAAGATCCCCGAAATCGCTCACCTGCAACTGCGGGCGGGCGCGGTCGGCATTTGCTGCCAGAAACTCGGCGAGGCCGAGGTCATGGTGACCGGAGGAGTTCGGGAGAACATCCTCATTCCTTACAACATCGTCGGGGAGCACAAGCTGATTCGGCTGGCTCGGCTCTCTAAGCGAGCCCGCATGACGGTCGCCGTCGATTCCGAGATCACGGCACGGGGCATCTCCGAACAACTCCAAAAGGACGGCGGATCGGTCCGCGTCCTGATCGAACTCGACACGGGAGGCCATCGAACCGGCGTCCAATCGCCTCGGGCCGCCCTCGAACTGGCGCAAAAGGTCTCCCGGATGCCGGGTCTCGAACTGCGCGGAGTCATGACCTATCCGAGCCGGCTCCAAGCACGGCCCTTCATCCAAGAGACCGTCGATCTCTTCCGCAAGGCCGGCTTGCCCATCGATGAGATCAGTGGCGGCGGAACGGGCGCCGAGGCGGTCTCGAAACAGATCGGATGTACAGTGACCCGCAGCGGTTCGTATGTATTCGAGGGACTGCGGCGCATCAATTCCTCGTCCAACCCGCCCAATCCCGTTACCTGCGCCACACGGATGATCGTCACGGTCGTCAGCACTCCCACCGCGGATCGAATCATCATTGACGGGGGACAAAAGACGTTCGAAAGGCGTCCTCCCGACCCCTACGGATATATCGTCGAGCATCCCGACGCTCGCATCTACGGTATGTCGGTCGAGCACGGCCACGTTAACGTCAGCGCTTTGAGCCACAAGTTTCGAGTCGGAGAGAGACTGTCGGTCGTGCCGGCACATCAGGGAATCACCATCAACCATCACGATGAAGTCTGCGCCGTTCGAAAGGGCATCATCGAGGCGGTGTGGCCGGTGGCAGGCCGGGGCAGGGTCCAGTGAGAGGTGCCCTCTGAGTGACTCCACGCGAAATAACTTTGCGCGGACTGCACGGGAGATCGGGGAAGCTGTGAATTGATTGCCTTTCGACCTCTTTTCACCGAGCTAAGGCCTTTGTTTGCCGCACTGGATTCTGCGGCAAGTTGATTTTTTCACAGCTTCCAGCTCCCGAACCCCACTCCCGCCCGCTAACCCGCCCCGCCGTCCATGGGAGTCACGGCATTCTAAATAATTCATCTCCCTCATTCCAAACAACTTAACATCCAGACGCCTCACCTGCCCCGGCACATCCAAGGTATCCTATAACCGCAACACCCCGCGGGATCGCCGCCCGCCTCCGAGCACCCGCGCCGCAAGGCGCAGTCACATTTCGGCCGGTAGCCCAGACCCCGCCTCGCCCCCGGCATTCCCAGAACAAAAGGAGAAAAAGCTATGACAAGGAAAGCAACAAAAGCTCAAATACGAGCCAACTGCGAAAACGCGAAAAAATCAGCCGACCCCCAGCTCACCACCAAGCAACCAGCCCAGCGCAACCGGCAAGACAAAACTACCAAACACACCCAATCTTTCCGAACCGCAGTCAAATCAGTATCTTACAACGCAGTCCCGGCCCCGCCCCCAGCAGCGCCGCCGAGATCCCAGGGCGAGGCATGGCGTCCGGCTTCCGTAGCGCCGGCCTCGAAGAGACCCGCGGCTTCTCCCGGTCCAACAAACCATCAATCCCCCCGCTCCCGCCCGGCCTGCCGCCAACCCCCAACCCAGCCCCAGCTCCAAAACCGCCAGAATCGAACTACCAAACAGACCCAATCTCGCCGAACCCATCTAAATCACCAACTTGCCGGCCCACGATCTCCGAGCACCCGTAGCGTGGATCTCGGTTTTGAGATCCGCGGCTTTTCCCACCCCAGGAACCATGAATCCTCTGTGAATCCTCCGCGCCTCCAGGCGTGCCGTGTCGCCATTCCTGGCGACATATCTTACCCGCACAACCGCATAATCTCTCGACCTTGCACCCGCCGCCAGTCGCCAAACCGGTATGCCAAACAAACCCAATTCCCCAAAACCAATCCAGACCCGCATCTCACGGCCACCTGCCCCGGACCGCATCGCGGATCTCCCCCGCGGCCGCGGCAATCGAAAACCACCGTAGCGCGGAGATCGAAGAGACCCGCGGCTTTTCCTAGCCTGCCGAGCGATTGATCCCCCAATCCCCCGCGCCCGCCAAGCTCCGTAGGAGCGACACATCGAACAGCCTGGGGCGTGAGCCCCAGGACCACAGGCCGAAAACAGTCAGCCCCGGCAGGGGCGGCACACCCCCCTTCACCACAAATACCGCTCATCGGGCCGCGGAATCCACCGCTGGAATTCCCCGCTGGAATCCCCGGTACCGAAACCCCAAATCCCCCGACCCTCCTGTCACAACAAACCACCCCCGCCAAATCAACAACATACCCGAAAAACACCCCAAAACACTTGACACCCCGTGCTAGCCTATACCCGTAACGACCGGAAAGGATAGATCACCGCGATCCCCCGACCGTTTCCTGGCCAGGACAGAAAGCTCGCCCCGCGATTCATAACCTCCTCGAATCACAGAGGAGAGGGTGACCGCAAAGGCGGGTCTTCGGACGGCTCTCGAAAGTGGACATCCACCGCGAAGGGCTACGAGCGCGGTCGTGCACCATCACCGCGCAAGATCACTGCGCGGCAGGACGGCGCGAGAGAACCCCTCGCCCGGAACCGCCTGCAACTTCCGGCTGGGGCGGCTCGCCGGGATCACATAGTCGGAACGAGAGGCGTCTCTCACTTTTTTGAAATTGTTTTGAATCTGAAAAAGAAGCACCGCGAAGAACGAAGCTAGCAAGCCCAGCCAGCCAGCAACCCCAGCCACCCACCCAACCCATGCAGCGGAGCCAGGGGCGAGACACCGTCGAGCCCCTCAACCCGCCCATAGCCACCAAACATCCGAAAAACCGGGCAAATCCGGACAAAAACGACGCCCAAGAGCCTTTCTCCGACCCAACCTCAGCCGCTTCCTTCACAAAAAAAACTAAAAAAATCGCCAAAAACCGGGCATTACCGGACAAAAAGCCCCCACTCCAAGCCGCTCAGCCTGCCCGCCCTCCGGGCCATTCCGCCTCGCATCTCGCATCACGCCGGGCTTTTCCGCACCGTCGCATCCGGCCGCTTTTCGAGATCCGGCAGCAGCTCCATCCCCAGCCCAGGTCCATCGGGCGGACGAATGCGTCCATTCTCAATCGGCGGCAACTGGGTCACAAGATCTCCGTACCAGCCATAGTAGAAGGCTCGCACGGTCTCTTGAATCAGCGCATTGGTCGCGTGAACGGAGAGATGCGTCGAAGCCGCCAGCACGACCGGACCCGTGCAGTCATGCGGAGCCACCGGCAGATGCCAGGTCTCGGCCATCGCCGCGATCTTCCGTGCTTCCGAGAGCCCTCCGCACCAGGACAGATCCAGCATCACCACTCCGGCGGCTTGGGTCTCGAGCAGATCACGGAACGCCCAGCGCCCGCCCAGGGTTTCGGAAGCGCAAATCGGCGCCTTGCTGCGGGCAGCGTAGGCTTTCAAGCTGCCCAGAGAGTCCATCTTGATCGGATCTTCATGCCAGAAGGTGTCAAAACGCTCCAGCGCTTCGGCGATGCGGATCGCCATCGGCAGGTTCCACAACGAGTGGAACTCGACCATGATGTCCATCTTGTTGCCCACCGCCTCGCGAATCTTGACGAAGGGTTCGAGCGCCGTTTCCATCTCTTGCGGCGAGATATAGAGCCCGCCCGAGGCTTCCGCATACGGATCGAAGGGCCAGATCTTCATGCCCGTGACGCCCTGGTCGAGAAGGCTCAGCGCCAGCTCGTCGGCGCGGTGGAGAAAGGCGTCGAGGTCTTCATACGGCCCCTCGTCCTTGTTCTCCAAACCCCAATTCATGATCACCTGATGATCGGCGCGAACATACTTGTAGCCAGCGCAGGTGTTGTAGGTCCGAATGTCGTCCCGCGCCCGCCCGCCCAGCAATTGGCAGACCGGTTGATTGGCCACTTTGCCGAACAGGTCCCAAAGGGCGATGTCAATGGCCGACTTGCCGCGGGTCTCGGCCCCGGTGCCGCGAAATCCCAGATAGCCGGTGAGCTTCCGAGAAATCTTATCAATCGCCAAGGCGTCTTCGCCCAGCACCAACGGCGCTGCTTCGCTGTGGATGTAGGCTTCCACGGTTTCCGCGCCCCAGAACGTCTCACCCAACCCGACAAGGCCTTCGTCGGTATGAACGCGAACCCATAGGATGTTGGGGAATTCACCCAGGCGAAGAGTTTCCAGGCTGGTGATTTTCATGGCGGGCTCCTTGTGCTGGTTCCCTGTTGCCGGCTCGGCGGTTGCTCGGTCAAGGGTTTGGAACCCCAGAGGAACACAGATAAGAGGAACACAGATACACGCCGATAGGCAAGGTCCGGGGCCGGCAGGCGCCGTTTTTCGGTGCCCGGGTTTGCATTTCCGAACCGCAGGAGCTAGGCTGAGAGCCACCGCTAGGAAGCCGGTTCCAGGAGTCTAATTATGTCGTTTCTAGAAACATTGCGCCGGGTGAAATCTTCGGGGTTGAGCCGCCGGGAGCTGTTCCGTAACGGAGGCCTGATGGCCGCCGCCGGGCTCGTCCCCGCCGCTTCTACCGAGGCCCGCGCCGCCATGACGTTTGGTTCGGATATGTACCAGTCGATCGGCGTCCGTCCGGTGATTAACTGCAAGGGCACGTTCACGATCCTAAGCGGGTCGATGATGCTGCCCGAGTGCTCCAGGGCCATGCAACAGGCCTCCCAAAACTTCGTCCACATGGATGAACTCATGGAAGCCGTCGGCAAGCGCATTGCCGAGATTACGGGCGCGGAATCGGCGATCGTGACCTCGGGATGCGCCGCGGCGCTGGTCCACGCGACCTCGGCGTGCATTGCCGGGGCCAACCCCGAGCGTATCGCCCGCCTGCCTAATCTCGACGGGCTCAAGAATGAAGTGATCGCCCCGCGCTGGTCACGCAATACCTACGATCACGCGGTCCGCATGCTCGGCGTCAAGTTCATCGAAGTAGAAAACGAGCAGGAGATGCGGCGGGCCGTCGGCGCGCGCACGCCCATGGTGATGGTGCTGGCGACCTCGCGGGCCGAAGGTCCGTTTGGCCTCAAGGAAATCGCCGCCGTCGCCCATGAGTACAGTGTGCCGGTGCTAGTCGACGCGGCGGCGGAAGGCCTCACGATCCCCAATGTCCACCTCGGCCGCGGAGCCGACCTGGTGGCCTACTCCGGCGGCAAGGCCCTGCGGGGCCCGCAAAGCGCCGGGTTGCTGATCGGCCGCAAGGACTTGATCGCCGCCGCGTGGCTCAACAGCGCACCCCATCACTCTTTTGGCCGTCCCATGAAGGTTGCCAAGGAAGACACCATGGGCATGCTGGCGGCGGTGGAAATGTGGGTCAAGCGCGACCACAAGGCCGAGTGGAAGACCTGGGAGAGCTGGCTGGGAGAAATCGCCACCAGCGCCGAACGCGTCCCTGGCGTGACCAGCGAGGTACTCCAGCCCCGCGGACGTTCCAACTACTCGCCCCGCCTGGTGGTCAAATGGGACAGCTCGAAAGTCGGCATCAGCAGCGACGAAGTTTTCAAGCTCTTCTACAACGGCAACCCGCGCATCGCGCTGGCTTCCAGCGGACGCCGGCGGAGGGGAAGCACCGAGAGCGCGATCACGGTAATGCCCTGGCAGATGAAGCCCGGCAGTGCCAGCATCGTCGCCGCCGAACTCTATCGCGTTCTCTCGAATCCGCCCAAGAGCGAGAAGCGCGCTAAGCCGAGCGGGTCGCCGGTCGATATCAGCGGGCAGTGGGATCTGCATCTCGACTTCGTCGTGGGCAGCGCCGACAACGCCCTGTTCCTCGAGCAGAAGGCCGACAACCTAAGCGGCACGCATGTCGGCGAGGCCACCGCGGCCGACATCCGGGGCTGGGTGGAAGGAAACGAAGTCCACATCTCAAGCCGCCACCGCTACGAAGGTTCCGGATTCAGCTACACCTTTGAAGGCAAGCTCGTCGGCGATACGATCGAGGGCGAGGCGGAACTCGGCGAATACAGTCCCTACGGCCCAGTGAAATGGAAGGCGACGCGACACAACTATGGCCGGCCGGGTCCCGTTTTCCGGCCCGTCAAGAACGTCTAGCCTGCCCGAGACGCCGCCGGCGGGAAGGCGCCGGCGGGGTCTCGGGAGTAACGCAGGTTGCGATAAACGAATGGTTGCAGGGGCGCGACATGTCGCGCCCCTGCTTCTTTGCGACACCATATCTTTGCAGCACCCCTTCTCTGCAGCACCACGCGCGCACCTGGCTGGTGTCAGCCGCGGAGAATCTGTTCAAGCGATGCTGATCAAGATTGAAAAACTAGTCTACGGGGGCAGTGGCCTCGGGCGCGCGGACGGACGCGTGGTGCTCGTGCCGTTTGTGCTGCCGGGCGAGGAAGTCGAAATAGAAACGGTTCGCGAAACGCGCGGTCTGGTCCATGCCCGGGCCATGGAATGGCAGCAGCGGTCGCCGTCGAGAGTTCCGCCCGAGTGCCCCGTCTTCGGGCAGTGCGGCGGCTGTCACTACCAGCACATCCCCTACGCCGATCAACTCGACTACAAGCGCCAAATCCTTATCGAAACCTTGGCCCGAGTCGGTAAGATCAAGTGGAGCGGCGAGGTCAAGATCGTCTCCAGCGAGCCCTGGGGCTATCGCAACCGCACCCAATTGCGCGTTGCCAAGAAAGACCGTCAGAACGCGGCCGTCGGATTCATGGCTCCGGCCTCCCATCGTCTCGTCGCCGCCGGCGCCTGCCCGATCAACGCGCCGCTGCTCGACCAGGCTCACGAGGCCTTGCTGAGAATGAGCGAGGATCGCCGCTTCCCGAAGTCTCTGCGAGAGATTGAATTCTTCACCAACGATACCGACCTGCAGGTGAACATTCTCGAAAGCGACCCGCCATCGGTCAAGCGCTTTTTCTCTTGGTGCGAGGAAGTGATTCCCGGATTCTCCACCGGGGATTCGATCGACTACCGGGTCGGCGAAGACGTCTTCCGTGTCACGAACCGGTCGTTTTTTCAAGTGAATCGTTTTCTCATTGAGGATCTCGTCCGCGAGGCGGTCGGTGGTGCTTCCGGAGCCGTCGCGCTCGACCTTTTCGCGGGCGTGGGTTTATTCACCTTGCCGCTGGCTCGAGCCTTCGAGCGGGTCGTCGCGGTGGATACAAGCCGCGGCGCGAGTGGGGATTTGCGTCACAACCTCGAACGCGCCGGGGCGCGGGCGCGCGTTGTGAATCTCAACGTCGCCAACTATCTGATGGAGGCCGGCCAAGCGCCGGATTTCGTCATCGCCGATCCACCCCGATCCGGCTTGGGCGCGGCGGTGACGAGGGAACTTGTGCGTCTCCAAGCCGCACGGCTAGCCCTAGTCTCATGCGATCCCGCGACATTGGCCCGCGATCTGGCTCCGCTCCTCGCCGGTGGCTACCAGATCGACTCGCTGACGCTGATCGACCTGTTCCCCCAGACCTTCCATATCGAGACGGTCGTCAGGCTGAGTTGCCGACAGGCCGGGCCGGCGTAGATGGGCGCCAGCCTCGAGACTTTGTTTCGAGGCCGTCAAGAAACAGCCCGGGTGGCCAGAGCACGACGCGCGCGGGTCGTGCTCTGGCGGTAGCCGTCGGCCCGCTTCGCGCGCCGACCCGCCTTCTTATTACTGACTGCGACCCGCCGCCGCCCAATCTGAATAGTTATTCTCGCGCGCATGCCGAGCCCGCAGCGCCCCTTCCATCGTTCGGCGCACTTCATCCGTCTTAAACGGCTCGATCAGCAGATCGTAGGCGCCGCGCCATAGGACTTCAGACCATAGATTTTCGTCCGCTTGCGGCGAAGTGACTACAACGCTCGCTTTCATGCCGCTGTCCACCAGGAAGCGCAACACGTCACACCAGTTTCCATCCGGCAGCGAAACCTGCGTGATGACGACTTGCACCGGAGGAGCCGTCTTTAATAGCCGCCGTGCCTCGGTGCAATTTCCAACTAAGAGGATTTCGAAATTCAGCGATTCAAGTGAGTGAAGAAGCGGCCGACGGCGCTCTTCTGGCATGACCACTAGGGCCAATGAGTTTTCCATTTCGTCCCCAAAACAACTCCTTCTTGGGAAGTTCCCGGGCCAGGAAACAGGGTCGGAGCCCGGCCGGCGACCCGCGATTCGGCCGCCGCCGCGAAGCCTGCATCCGCACACGGACTGTCTAATTTATAGTATCGTCGGTTCCGCATCCTAACGTCAATTTTTCGGCGGATTTTTTTTCAGACCCAATAGAAATGTCCCTTGGTTCGTAGGAGAGAGTCGTCGTCGGGGCTGTGGGAATCGTGACGCGACCCCCCAGACAAGATGAGTCGCCAGGCAGGAGAATCCCGTTGACCCGAAGACAATGGCTTCAGATGGCGGCCGCGACACCGCCGGCGGCGACTGGAAGATCTTGGCCCGCATGGGAGTTCGCGCGTTACGAATCAGGACGGATCGAGTGGCCGAGTGATTGGAAGGATCGAAAGCGCAACGGAAGTTCCGCGGTGTGAGGCCAGCGAAGTTCCCTCGCATCCCCGCTCAGATCCTCGCTCAGAGAGCAGCGAAACCGGTTGCCCCACTCGATGAAATACGCATCGCCGTGCTCGAGTGCATGAATGGCCGAACCGAGCAGGCAGATCAGCGCCGCGACGAGGAACGTGGTTGCGCCGAAGGCTGCCGGCGCGGGCCGCCGCATCCACGCCGCGGTGCCCAATTCCGCGAGGCGCAAGCCGCCCCAGGCGATGAGTATCCACGGCCAGGTGTCGGCGAGCAGCGCCGGAAGCGAGAAATTCGGATGGAAATTCCTGTACAGAAAGACAACGCCAAGAACAATGAGAAAGATGGGACCGGCCAGGGATTTGCGCGTCATGTGTGCCAGCCTTACAGGTGCTACATTCGGGGCGGAGGAAAGAAGGCCCGCGGCCGAATCCCTTCCCGGATCACTTGGTACTGTTCACCGCCCGGCGCCGTTCCGCCACCGGGAACCTTTCCGGCGCTCGGCCCCGTATTCGGCGAGCTTGCCGGCGCCGGCCAGAATCAGCAACAACGGCCAGGTCGCCACGACGGCGTATCCGCCCGAGTATTCAAGCAGGAACAGTGAACCGCAGAGAATCAGCAACAGCGAGCCCCATATCACCCGAATCATATACAACGCGTTCGAGGTTCGCGAATCGCCGGTCATGATGAATTCCTAGAATTCCTTGCCTGGGTTCTCTCTTGGCTAACCGGCGCCGGGGGCCGTGATGCTCTCGTCGCGCCCGGTTTCTTCGGATTCGGATGCGGGGCCGGATGCGGGGCCGGGCAACGCGGCCGTCGTCGCGGTGGTTGTCGCATCGGGTGCGGGAAGCGGACTCGGCGGCGGAGTCTGGCGGAAGCCGCGCGACATCGTCCCTTCATTGCGCCGGGCATTGTCGGTGATCGTTTGGTACAGCAGATAGACGCCGAAAACGATGAGCAGGACGGGCCAATAGGGCGCCAGACTTCGGATTCTCCAATAACCCAGAGATTCGAGAAGGAACAACACACCGGTGACGATCAAGACCACGCCGGCGGCCGGCCCGCGCGCGGCCTGGCGCGCGAAACCAGCCAGGCCGCTAAACTCATCGACTTGCTCGCCTCGTTGTAGCGCACTGGCGGTACGAAAGGCCTCGATCGGCATGTAGAAATAGACCAGCGCCGTGAACATAGCTAAGAGAGGCGTCAAAGCGCGAAGGCCGCCGCCGGCGAGCAGCGCCACGAGGCCGCCGAAGATCACGACGTGCACAACGGCCTTGGCGTATTGACCGTTGTAGACCGCTCCCACGCCCGGGATCAATCCCAGCAGGAGCGCCAAGACCCTTGACGGCGCCTCGGCGACAGCGGCTCGGCTCGGCGCTTGGCCGGCGGAGCCGGCCGGCCCGCCGCCGGCCAAGCGCGGCGCGTCTTCCGGTGGCGCTTCGCCGGGACGCCCGCTGCCTTCCATTTCATGAAACTTCGCCATGCAATTCATACAGTGGACAATGCCGCGCCACTCCTGCCTGCAATCCACGCAAAGCGCCGCGCCGCACTCGCGGCAAAAGCCCGAGGCCGGCACTTCTGGATGGACTGCACAGTTCATGGCGTTCCCTCCGCCGGAGAGGGCGATTCCGGTTTCTGTGGTGCATCGGCTCGGCCAGGTTCTTCACCAGCGCCGACGGCGGCGGTCCACGCCGAAACGCTCTCGTACACCTGAACTCCCTGGACCCAAGCATCGCCGAAGCTTCCTCTCACTTGCCGCACGATCGCCAACGGATCCTCGCCCGCTTTCCATCTCTGGGCCATTTTCTGCCCGGACAAAGTCATCAAGGAGAACGAAACCAGCGACAACGCGATACTCATGGCGAAGCGCGGTTCGAGCAAGGGATGAAGGAGCGGTCTCATCCGGCCGAAAATTCCAGCTCCCGCCGCCGCGCCTCCAGCACCGGCCACGGCCCGCTGGCCCGCGCCGGCGGGCGAGCCCAGCGTATCGCCGAGGATGGCCGCGACCAGATCCGGCGGCGGCTCCACGCTCGGCGCTTGCCGCAGAACGCGCAGCGCCAGCTCGGCATCCTCAAGCGATCGCTTGCACTCCTGGCAATCGGCGGCATGGCGCTCGAACCGGATCTGCTCATCCGAGCCGAGCACCCCGTCCAGGTACTCGCCGACCCGCTCCTGGAAGCCGCGGCACCTCATGGGACCACCCCCAGCGCCCTGAGGTGTTTAGCTAGATCTCGTCGTCCGCGATGGAGGCGGGATTTCACCGTACCCTGGGGTATTCGCAGCACGCCGGCGATTTCCTGGTACTCCATTTCGTGCAGGTCTCTCAGGATCACGGCCTCGCGCAGTTCCAGCTTCATCCGTCCCAGCGCCAGCCGCAACACGTCACCGGCCTCGCGGGCGGCCAGCAAGTGGTCGGCTCTGCCGCCGCTCACTGTCGTCTCCCGCAGCGTGGGCGGGTGATCCTCGATCGATTCCAGTACTCTATGTTTGCGGTTCTTGCGGTAATGGTCGATCAGCAGGTTGCGGGTCAGCCGAAGGAGCCAGGTGCGGAACGAACCTGCTGTTGGATCGTAGCTGTCTAGTCCGCGGTAGACACGGAGGAAAACCTCCTGCGTCAGGTCGCTGGAGTCCTCGGCGCGGCCCGTGAACCGGTAACATGTGGCGTAGACCAGACGGGTGTGGGAGCGGACCAGTTGCTCCCAGGCGCCCCCGTCTCCTGTCAAGCAACGGCGAACCAGTTCCGCCCACCGCTCGAAGTCCTCGCGCGCCACCTGCTCGGACAGCGTTCCGTCGGCACGGTCTGTGCCCCAGGCGGCAGGCCATGGGTGGACAAGTACGTTCGAAGCCATGGTCGTGATCCCTAGCCTACCAAACGAGGTTGCAGGCGCCAAAGTTCCATCTTTCTTGCGCCCGTTTTCTTTCACCCGGCTCTTGCCGGTCTCCCGCCATGCTCTGCATACAGTGTAGACACAATCGCCGGGGTTTGAAATGGCGGGGTTGCCCGCGTTCGTCATCGCCTCATTCTTGATGGCGAGCCAGGACGCGCACGCCTGTCATCTTCGTAAGATAGAATCTAAGGACTAGCCCGCATTTCTCACCACCTGACGACCGAAGCACATGACAGGCCCGCCACTACTTCGTTGTGCTTGCTTGCCGTGCTCAACGTACTGTCAAGTACGCCTGCGCTCGTCAAGCGGCGCGCGCCTCGTACTGGCGCGCCTCTCACGCACTTCGCTTCGCCACGTGGTGAGAAAAACGGGCTGGCTGGCAAGATCGTTCGCATGACCTGTCCTTTTTGCTCAAATGTAGACGACAAGGTCGTTGACTCGCGGGAAAGCAGGGAAGGGTCCGCGATCCGCCGGCGCAGAGAATGTCTTCAGTGCGGGCGGCGCTTCACCACGTACGAGCGGATTGACCAAGTCCCCTACATGGTGATTAAGAAAGACGGCCGCCGGGAAAAGTTCGATCGCCAGAAGGTGCTCAACGGGCTGCTGCACGCCTGCGAAAAACGTCCCGTGAGCATGGGACGGCTCGAAAAACTTGTGAACGAAGCTGAATCCATGGTCGCCGAATCCCCGGATCGTGAGTGCTCCACGGTGGCGATCGGCGAGCGCCTCTTGGAACGCATCCGGCAGATCGACAAGGTTGCCTACGTGCGCTTTGCCTCGGTCTATCGAGACTTCCAAGATGAAGAAGAGTTTCTCAGCGAACTCACCGCCCTGATCCAGCAGAAGAAATCCGACGAGAGCGGCTGACGCCGGCGTCTTGCCGGCGGGCTTCTCAAGGCTTACGGGCAGCCCACGCACTTCGCCTCGTCAGTGATGAGAGAAGCGAGTTAAGATAGAAACAGTAAGGGATCGGGAATAGGCATGGAAGCTTGGGAAGCAGCAATTCAGGCGGCGCAGTCGCGCAAGGCCGAAACAATCGTGGTGCTCAATATTATCGAGGTGAGTTCGTTCACCGAGAAGTTCATTATCTGCACGGGGACCAATACGCGTCAGTCCCGGGCCATATCCGACGCCATTGAGCAAGATCTCAAGCAAGAGGGCTACCGCCCGCTGGGCGTCGAGGGCCGTCAAAACGGTCAGTGGATCCTGATGGACTACGGCGACTTCCTGGTTCATATTTTCTCGCCCGCGGCCCGTAAGTTCTATGACCTCGAGCGTCTCTGGCGGAAGGCCCCCCGCGTCCCGATTTCCGAGGCGGCCTAGACGGGCTCGGACAAGTTTTTCCGGCAGGCGTGAAAATCCATCTTCTCTACATCGGCAAACGGCGCAGCCGGGAGGCGAATCTGCTTGCCGAGGACTACGCCAGGCGCATTGGGCGCTACTGCACGTTTCGGATGGCCGAGATTAAGAACGAGAAGGCGGCCGAGGCCTACGGCCGGGCCGTCAAGGTCGTTCTCGATCCCGGCGGCGAGACGCTCAGTTCCCGGTAGTTCGCGAAATTTATCGAAACCAGCTCCGGCGAGATCGCCTTCTTTGTCGGCGGCGCGGACGGCTTCTCCAGCTCCTTTCGCGACGGCGCCGATCGTGTACTGTCACTTTCGAGGATGACGCTGCCCCATGAACTAGCGCGAGTCGTTCTGGCCGAGCAGATCTACCGGGCGTTTGCGATCCTCGGCAATCATCCCTACGCCCGCTGAACAAGCGCCATGCCCGAGCTTCTCTGGAAACCCTCAGCCGCGGATGTTGAGCGCTCGAACCTGACGGCCTTCATGCGCGCCGCCGAGCGGCGTCACAACCTCGGTCCTTTCAGCGGATACGCAGAGCTTTATCGATGGTCGATTGAACAGCCTCGAGAATTCTGGCAATCGATTTGGGAGTTCGGTGACGTGAAGGCCGAACAGACGGCCGGCGAAGTCGTACGGCATTTCGACCGCATGCCCGGCGCGGAGTGGTTTCCGGGCGCCCGGTTGAATTTCGCGCGCAATCTGCTGCGCTACGGTGACGAGAGCGAGGCGCTCGTTTTTTGGAACGAGTCGGGCCGCCAGCGATCGCTTACCTACGCTGAACTCGGCGCTGAAGTCGGGCGGCTCTCGCGAGCTCTGGCGCGCTTGGGCGTGCGGCCGGGAGATCGCGTCGCGGGGTTCATGCCCAACATGCCCGAGACCGTGATCGCCATGCTTGGGGCGACGAGTTTGGGCGCTCTGTGGTCCTCGTGTTCCCCCGACTTCGGCCTGCAAGGCGTGCTCGACCGCTTCGAGCAGATTGAACCCAAGGTGCTCTTCACAGCCGACGGCTACCAGTACAACGGGAAAGCGTTCGACTGTCTTGACCGCGCGGGGAAGATCGCCTCGCGGGTCGCGTCCATCGAGCAGGTAGTCGTCGTTCCCTGCGCCTCGGACGAGCCTCGCATCAGCGACGTTCCCAGAAGCATTCTCTATCAGGACCTGCTGGAAGGCGAGTCAGCGGCCGAGCCCGAGTTCGTCTCGCTGCCGTTTGACCATCCGATTTACATCATGTATTCGTCGGGAACGACCGGCCCGCCGAAGTGCATCGTTCACCGGGCCGGCGGCACGCTCGTGCAGCATCTCAAGGAGCTGAAGCTGCACAACGATTTGGGCCGGGAGGACCGTATTTTCTACTTCACCACCTGCGGATGGATGATGTGGAACTGGCTTGTCAGCAGCCTCGCCGCCGGCGCCACCGTGGTGCTCTATGACGGTTCGCCGTTTCATCCGGCGCCCAGCCAGCTCTTTGACCTCGCCGAGCAAGAGCGCCTGACCATCTTCGGAGCCAGCGCCAAATATCTGGCCGCCGCCCAGAAGGCGGGGCTCGAACCGGCCCGAACCCATGATTTGCAATCGCTTCGGGCCATCCTCTCGACCGGCTCGCCTCTCATGGACGAGAGCTTCGATTTCGTCTACGCCAAGGTCAAGGCCGATGTGCGGCTTTCGTCCATTTCCGGCGGAACGGACCTCATTTCTTGCTTTGCTCTGGGCAATCCGATCGCTCCGGTCTATCGGGGCGAAATCCAGACGCGCGGCTTGGGCATGAAGGTCGAAGTCTTTGACGACCAAGGCCGCTCGCTGCCGCCAGGCGAAAAAGGAGAACTCGTCTGCACGCAGCCGTTCCCGTCGATGCCGGCGGGTTTTTGGAACGACCCGGGTGGAAGCAAATACCGCGCCACCTACTTTGCAACCTTCCCCGGCGTCTGGCATCATGGCGACTACTGCGAACGCACGCCCAGCAGCGGCATGATCATCCACGGGCGCTCGGACACCGTGCTCAATCCGGGCGGTGTGCGCATCGGCACGGCGGAGATCTACAGGCCGGTGGAAAGAATCCCCGAAGTGCTCGAAGCCGTCGTTGTCGGCCAGAGCTGGGAAGGCGACCTGCGGGTGGTCCTGTTTGTCAGGCTGCGCGAGGACGCGGCACTCGACGAGGCGCTCGAGACTCGCATCCGCCAGCGCATTCGCGCCGAGGCTAGTCCGAGGCATGTTCCGGCGAAAATTCTCGCGGTCGCCGACATTCCCCGCACGCTCAACGGCAAGATCGCCGAATTGGCGGTCAGACACGTGATCGAGAACCGTCCCGTCACCAACCGCGACGCGCTCGCCAATCCCGAGGCCCTCGATCTGTTCCAAGACCTTGAGGCGCTTCAATCCTGAATCGCCGCCGTTCGTGAGTGAGCCGCGGCTCTGAGCGCTCAGCCGAACTAGGTTCGTGTAATCTGGGCTCCGTATAATGGATGGCAGGCTAGGTTGCCTGATGAGCAGACCCGAAATTCACATCCTCGGCGGGGGCCTTGCCGGCTCGGAAGCGGCCTATCAGGCCGCCCGCCTCGGCTGCCAGGTCAAGCTCTATGAGATGCGTCCCCATCGCGCCACGCCGGCGCATCAAACCGGCGGACTGGCGGAACTGGTCTGCAGCAATTCGCTGAAGTCGGAAACGCCTCATGCGGCCTCCTGGCTGCTCAAGCAGGAGCTGCGCCGGATGGATTCCCTCTCGATGCGGGCCGCGGCCGAGGCTCGCGTGCCGGGCGGCAACGCGCTGACGGTGGATCGCGCACGGTTTTCCGAGGCCATCGGAGAGGCGATCGAGCGGGAGCCGCTGATTGAGTTGCGCCGCCAGGAAGTCGCCGACATCCCGAGCGGCCAGGTAGTCATTGTCGCCACCGGACCCCTGACCAGCGACCGGCTGGCCGCCTCGATCGCCGGGCTGACCGGCAGCGAAGGTCTGTTCTTCCACGACGCGATTAGCCCGATCGTGGACGCTGAAACGATCGACATGAGCATCGCCTTCCGGGCCTCGCGTTACGGCAAATCAATCGACGGCACCGGCGACTACATCAATTGCCCTTTCAACCGGGAACAGTACGCTCGTTTCCACGAAGCCCTGATCGCGGCCCAGCAGCATCGCGGCCATGACTTCGACAACCTGAACTACTTCGAGGCCTGCCTGCCGATCGAAGAACTCGCCCGCCGGGGCTTCGATACGTTGCGCTTCGGACCGATGAAGCCGGTCGGACTGCGTCACCCGGAAACGGGCGAATCTTTCCGCGCCGTGGTGCAGCTTCGTCAGGAGGACCTGCGGGCGGGGTCCTACAACATCGTCGGCTTTCAAAATCACCTCAAATACGGCGAGCAGAAGCGCATCCTGCGAATGATCCCGGGGCTGGAAAACGCCGAGTTCCTGCGCTATGGGCAAATCCACCGCAACACGTACATCAACGCGCCCGCGCTGCTCACGCCGGCGCTTCACCTGCGCTCGCATCCAGGCGTTTTCTTCGCCGGGCAGATCTCGGGCATTGAGGGATATGTGGAAGCGATGGCGACAGGGCTAATGGCGGGCCGCAATGCCGTACGGCGAGCCGAGGGCGCCGAGCCGCTGACCTGGCCGCGCGAAACCGCGCACGGCTCGCTCGCCCATTACATCTCCGGCGCGAGCCCGGACAACTATCAGCCGGCGAATATAACTTTCGATCTGCTGCCGATGCTGCCGCCTGAGCAACACCAGCGGTTGCGGCGCGACCGCAAGGAACGCCGCCGCCGGCAGTGTGAACTTGGCCTAGAGAAACTCGATGACTTTCTCGAATCCCATGCCTTCGCCGCCTAGCCCGCTTCCGCCCTTGGATCGAGGGCCGCACGCGCGCCGCGGCCATTGGGAGGGGAAGGATGCCCTCTAGCGAGCTGGCCGAGCAGCGGGAAGGTTTCTTGCAGTCGCTTCGGCGCGCCAATCTCTCCGCTCACACGATCCGCAGCTACCGCTCCGACCTCAAACAGTTCGCCGAGTATTGCTCGCCCCCCGGCGAGTCCCCGCCCGCGCTGGCCTCGATCGACGTCCTGCTGATCCGCGAGTTCATGGCCGACTGCTTCCGCCGCGGCAATACGAACCGGTCGGTTTCGCGAAAACTCTCGGCCTTGCGCGCTTTCTTCAAGTTCTTGGTGCGAGAAGGAATCGTGGCCGCGAACCCGGCGAAGCTGGTCTCGATGCCCAAGACGCCCAAGACGCTCCCGGTGGTCATGACGCCCCAGCAGACCAACGATCTGATTGATTCCATTCCCGCTTCGAGTCAGAGCGGCGGCGGCGAAACTCCGTCAACACCCAAGGAGAAGGCCGCCGTCGTGAGACGATTGCGCGACCGGCTGATCTTTGAGCTGCTCTACGGCTCGGGTCTGCGGGTGAGCGAACTTGTAGGGCTCAATCGCGACGACATGGACCGCGACGAGCGCTGGATACGGGTGCGGGGCAAAGGCCGTAAGGAGCGTCTGACACCTTTCGGCGCGTGCGCCGCCGAGGCGCTGGAACGATGTTTGGCCACTCGGGACCCTACCGATGAGCCAGCCCTGCTGCTCAACGCGCGAGGAGGACGGCTGAGCGCGCGCAGCGTCGAACGCATCGTCAAGCACTACGCCCTGTTATTCTCCGGTGATCCGGGCTTGCATCCGCACTCGTTACGCCACGCCTTCGCGACTCATCTGCTCGGCGACGGCGCCGACCTGCGGGCGATTCAGGAATTACTGGGTCACGCCAGTCTTTCGACAACTCAAAAATACACCCAGCTCTCACTGAATGAGCTCATGGCGGTCTACGATCGTTCCCATCCCAAGGCCTAGCAGTCCGTCCGCGATCCGCTCGCAAGCGTGGCCGTCCCCATAGGGGTTATGGGCCCTCGCCATGTGCTTGTAGTGCGTTTCGTCGTCTAGCAGTCTCGCCGTCTCGGTGACGATCACGTCGATTTCGGCGCCGACCAGGATGGCCGTCCCGGCGTCAATGGCCTCCTGGCGCTCGGACTTCTCTCTCATCACGAGGACCGGCTTACCAAGGGACGGGGCTTCTTCCTGAATGCCTCCCGAATCGGTCAAGATGATGTGGCTCCTCATCATGAGATCGACGAACGGCACGTACTCAAGAGGCTCCATCAGCTCAACATGTGCCGTCCCGCCGAGCAAGCGCCGAACGGGTTCTAGCACATTGGGATTCCGGTGCACCGGATAGACAATCTGGACATCGGGCCGCTGGGCCAGCCGCCGCAGCGCCATGCAGATCCGCTCGAATCCCGCGCCGAAGCTTTCACGCCGGTGCGCGGTCACGAGAATGAGCTTGCGGCCCTCGTCCAGAAACGGCCAGTCCTTTCGGGGCAACTCTCCGCTCAGCAAGCGATCTCTGACCGACACGACGGCGTCGATCACGGTATTGCCGGTCACCATGATTCTGTCGCCCGGCACTCCCTCGCGGCGGAGATTTTCAGCCGCCCGCTCGGTAGCGGCGAAATGCAGATCGCTCAGCCGCGTTGCCAGTACGCGGTTCATCTCTTCGGGAAACGGGCTGAAGCGGTCCCCGGTTCTCAGCCCCGCTTCGACGTGACCGACGGGCGTCTTAGCGTAGAAGGCCGCCAGCGCCGCGGCGAATGTCGTCGTCGTATCGCCCTGAACAATGACGACATGGGGCTCGGCGTCCTTCAGTACCGCCGCAAGCCCCGTCAGCACGCCGGCGGTGGTCTGGCAGAGGGTTTGGTCCGGCCTCATCAGGTCCAAGTCATAGTCCGGCCGGACATCAAAGGCGGTCAGTACCTGGTCGAGCATCGAACGGTGCTGCGCCGTCACGCAGGTACGCACGTCAAACTTGCGCGGCGCCGAGCGCAGATGCGCGACCAGGGGACACAGCTTGATTGCCTCCGGCCTGGTGCCGAAGACCACGAGAGCACGGACGGGCATGATGCTAATTCAGCGCTGTTTGATGGCGCCAAGTTCTCTCGATCCACTTGCGCACCTCGGCGGCGTCGGCGGCATCGGGATGCAGGGTCAAGTAGGTTTCAAAATCCTCGCGCGCCCGGCTCCAGCGCCGCAGTTCGTAATGCAGCCGTCCGCGCTGCTTGACCTCGTTGGCCGCCGCCGGGACCAGAGCGAGAATCATGTCCAGCACGCCGACGGCCTTCGCGAGGCGCCGCCTTCGGAGATAGATCGCCAGCAGGTTGTTGAGCATTCGGACGACCATGTAGCGGTTGTCGACCCCACGGAAGCTGTGCTCTCTGAGCACGGCGTCGTGACCGCGAACCGAATACACCATCTCCTGGCAATCCTCCTCGCTCAACACCCGGCCCCGCCGGAAGGGGTCCAGGTAGTGCACCTGCCGCCCGTCGTCGTACTTGAGCACGAAATGTCCGGGCAACCCGACCCCATAGAAGGGAAGATTCAATTTCCGCGTGATTTCAAGATAGATTACCGACAGGGTGATGGGGATGCCGGCGCGCCGCTGGATCACATCGTTGAGAAAACTATTTCTTGGATCGTAGTAGTCGTCGTGATTGCCGTGAAAACCCAGATGATCGAAGACATAGCCGTTCAAGATTTCAATGATCCGCCGCGGATCCACTTCCTCGCCCAAACGCTCTTTCGCCTCCATGGCGAACCGCTCCAGTTGTTTGAGCCAGGCCTCGACATCCAACTCCGGGTATTCCAGTTGCGCGATCACTAAGGCGGCGCGTCCGATCTCGATACGGTGATCCGGAGTCGCGAATACCCCGCGAAGGTGTTCGGTGACTTGCGATGACATCGACGACATCGGAGGTGGCGGGTATCTTCAGTTTCGAACCGGCGACATCCAGAATATCACGCCAGATCCCCCGCTCGACAGGCGAAGTATCGACCGGAAGTCAGGGTCTATCGCGACTGGCCCACCATGAGGGTCGCTTTTCGCACCGAAAAAGCGTCTTCTCCAGAGAACACCATGTGGACGGTCTTGCCGTCTCGGCTCATCCACTTGGCGGGAAAACTGCATGTTTCCCCTGGCCCGGTATCCCATTTCTCCGAGATGTAAACCGTCGTCCAGGGGCCCCATGGCTCGGGAGCGTCATAGACGCCGAAGCCGCCCTCAAAGCGCGTGTCCCCGCCGGGGGTAATCTGGCACCAGAGATAGCGCCCCAGTCCGGCGTTGTAGCTAATCCCGGAACGGTAGGCCCGCCCGGGGTGTCGAAACACCAACGCCCGGTCCCGCACGGCCGGCTTCCACAGCGGCTCGCCGCCGGGCAGGAGGCCAGCGAAGAATTCATAGGCATTTTGGCTGGCAATGGCGCTCTTGGGCACGCGCGCCAGCACCATGCCGTCGGCGGGCCGATAGGCGCTGTCGTCGTCGTGCGAGTAAACATACACGTAGTCATCGCGGGCCCCGGAATAGTTCTTTCCGAAGTTGAGGAACGTCGGGGCGCCAAAGCTCTGGGTGAATTTCCAGCCGCTCCAGGTCCAGTTGCGGCCGTGATCGGCCGACCAGGCCAGTTTCGAGTTCGCGGCATTGCGCACCCACATGTAGAGCGTGCCGCCGACCATCAACATGCCGCTGGCCTTTTCGCCCGCCGGGCTCTGGCCCACTCTTTCCCCCGTGTCTGAGCGGATATTGAATCCGCGGAAATCGTCTGGCCCGCCAGCGACCTTGGCCAGTCCCAGGCTCAGCTTCGTCTCTACCTTCGGCTCGAAACCCCATCCGTCGCCGTAGGCGGTGTACTGCTCGCCGTCGCCGGCCCAGGTCAGCGGCCAGTTATCACCTCCATCGGCCCGGCGCACGATGGACGCTTTCGGCGCCCAATGAATGGCGCCGATCACCGGGCTCGACGGATACGGCGCCTGCCCGTGCGCAGGCGGACCGGTGACCGAGGCCGCGATCGGCTCCAGGAACGGTTCGAGTTTCCCGTACGCCGAACCGCGCTGGTCCGTCCAGCTCCCGCCGGCCCTTGCTACAACGATATCGAGGCTCGGGATCACGACGATCAAGCTGTCGTAGAGTCCCCAGGACCAAAAGGCGTCACGCGGCACGCCGGCCAGCGTGCCATCGGCGTTATTCCACCAAAGCAGCCCGTAGTGGGAAGAGGCGTTGGGATAGCGGTCGGGGCGATGCACCGCAAGACCGCCGGTTTCTCGCGGAACGCGGGAGACCGCACCCGGAAAATCAGCCGGGAGCAACTGCCGGTCCCGCCACTTTCCGCCACGCAGATACAGCAGCCCAATCCTCGCCATGGCGTCGACATTGGCGTGAACGCCTGAGCCGAACTCCCGGCGCTGGACCCCCGCGATGGTTTCCTCGCGATAGGCGTTCTTTCTCCATCGCAGGTCGGCGGGCTGAATGCCCAGCGGCGCGAAGACACGGCGGTATAGCACCGACTGCAAGTCTTCGCCGTAGGCGAGCGTGACGCACTCAGCCAGCCAGTTCGGACCGCCGTCGCTGTAGGACCATTTTGTGCCCGGCGCGAACAGGAGCTTCGTGTAGCCGCCGTCTTTGTCGAACCCGGCGGTCTGCGTCGCTAGCTGGAAGAGCGTAACCTTGCCGGCCCAGCCTTGCGCCCGATTCGATTCCGGCGGCACGCCGAAACGGGGATGATGCTTCGCGGCCCGGTCGCTCAACTTCACCTTTCCATCCAGCTATGCAAGCCCCACGGCTGTGAAGCCGATCGACTTGCTGCTGGATTTCAGGTCATAACGTTTGCGGGGATCTCCCCAGGAAAGGACGAGCTTGCCACCGCGAGTGATGTAGCCCGACCCGCCGCCGCTCAGCGCGTACTCTCGAGCCGCGAAGAGAAGCTTTTCATCCATGCCAGCTTCAGGAGGCGAGGTGGTTTCCCAGCGCTCGCCGGGCCACGGAGTCCGTGGCCAGACACGCTCTGGGCTTAGCAACGCCAGAGAGAGCAACGCCAGCAAAACGGCCCACGGCAGCGGAGGCAAGCTGGAACAGCCGAATGCCATAAAGGTTCTGATTATCTCAGAAATCTTTTTATCTCAGAAATTCCGGCAGACCCAGCAGGTTAGGCGACACCGAGGAACGGGGTGGAAAGCCGTAGCGGGTGCGGCATGCCATGCCGTTCAGCGTCTTGTTCGGAACCAACGGTAATTCGGAACTAACAGCAACTCTCGCCACTGGCCGCCTCGG
This sequence comes from Bryobacterales bacterium, assembly GCA_965238045.1. Lineage (GTDB taxonomy): Bacteria > Acidobacteriota > Terriglobia > Bryobacterales > UBA6623 > CBDEGU01. The sequence goes on from CBDEGU010000012.1 coordinate 2,761,137, forward strand.
CTGAACTGGGGTCGGGGCCGCAAGGGAAGAGTCCGAAGTGCTTCACCGGCGCGGTCACCTCGAAGTAGCGGCCGAGCCTTGTCTCGCCCAGCATGCGGGCCGTATTGCGGCACACCGCAGTCGGCCGATGAGCCTCGAACACATGGTGATCATCGAAGACGAAACGCGCCGCCGATCCTGGCGAGTTGCCCCGGTAGAGGGCCACCTGCCCGTAGTCCTCGCAGCGTTTGTCGAGAGGCTCGGTGAACTTGAAGCCGCGCACATTGAGCGAAGAGAAGATAATCGGTTCGCCTTTGGCCTCGGTCTGCACGACACGCCGGCTGAACACGCGAGGGTCGCGGAAACCACTCTCTTTCATAGCGTCAAACCAGTCGTGCTCGTACATTGCCCCGCCAAGACATTCCGCGATCATTTCCGGGTCGTTGCGAATCGAGTCTGGCATTCTGCGGTCGGCGGCAATGTCGGAGATGAAAAACTCTCCGCCCTCGCGCAGCACGCGGTGGATCGTCGCAAATACCAGATCCTTGCGCGGCGACAGGTTGATGACGCAATCGGAAATTACCAGGTCGATGCTGTCGTCGGGGATAGAATCGGCAACCTCAATGAAGTCTTTGTGGAACTCTGTGTTCGGCTGGTCAAAGCCGAAAGCACTCGCTACTTCGGCCGAGTGGCCGCTGGCGACTTCGAGTTGCTCGTCGGTCATGTCGATGCCGTGAACGAAGCCCGCCCGGCCGACCTTATAAGAGGCGATGAAGGCATCGACACCGGCGCCCGAACCCAGATCCAGTACGGTGATACCGCTCAGGTCATCGCCGGGAATCGGACACCCGCAGCCGTAGTGCCGGTCCTTGACCGCTTGCGGAATGAGTTCCAGAATCTTGGAATGCCGCTCTTGCGTCTCGCCGGTACAGCAGGCCTTTTGGCTGAGATCAGAACTCTTCTTGAGATGGCGGCCGTAGTAAAAACGCAGATGCTCGCGAAGCTCCTCGACTTCCGGCGATCGTTCCAGGAGCGATGTCTGGGTAACCATACTACTTCGGACACTAAGCCGGGCAAGCAGCGAAGTCAAGCCCCCGCGCTGTTTTGGGAGCACAGTTTACATGACTTACATCCATGACGCATAGGACGAGACGGGGCCGGCGCACTCCCTCTAGTCGTCGCTGCCGCCCAGCAGACCCGAGCGCAGCAGGAAGTAGAACAGTGTAAACAGCGTGCTCACCGCCGCGGCTACGTAAGTGAGCGCGGCCGCGTTGAGCACCCGGTCCACGCCTTCGCGCTCGGTAGGCGAGATGATTCCATACTCGACGATGAGATTCTTGGCGCGCGCGGTGGCGTCGAATTCAACCGGCAAGGTCACGATTTGGAACAGCAGCACCATCGAGAAGAGAACCGCGCCAACGAACACCATGTTTTGGGAAGCGAAGAACAAGCCGCCCAGCATCACGAAGTAGCCGACCGAGGAGCCGATGCTCGCCGTCGGAACCAGCATCGAGCGCACCCAGAGCGGCGCGTAGTTTCGCGCGTGCTGAATCGCGTGACCCGCCTCGTGGGTGGCCACCCCGATGGCCGCGATCGAGGCCGAATCGTGCACACTCTCCGAGAGCGCCAGGCTCCGGCTCGCCGGATTGTAATGGTCGGAGAGGAACCCTTGCGAGCGGTTCACCTTTACCTCATGCAAGCCGGCGCGGTCGAGCATCATGCGGGCCGCGCGCGCTCCGGTCAAGCCGTTCATCGGATGCACGCGAGAATACTTTTTGAAGGCGGACTTGGTCCGATAACTCGCCCATATCGACAGGGCCAACCCGGGCAGCATGAATAGAAGGTACATCGGATCAAAGAACATTGTCAGCTCCTCCTACAGACGTTTCTTTCTCTGCATCTTATTCTAGGTTCGAGTCCTCTTCCAGACAAGCAAGGCGGACGGCGCCCGGCGCCTGATCGCTCGGCGATGCCCCGCCCCGCGCTCGTCCCTGCCGATGAGCTATTTCTTCTTCCCCGCCAGTTGGTATTGCGTAAACGGCGAACGCGCGCCCGTGATGCTCACGTTGATCAAGTAGGGCTTGTCGCTTTTCAGCGCCCGGTCGAGGGCCGGACGCACTTGCTCGGGACGTTCGACGAGTTCGCCGTCGCCGCCGAAGCCCTTCATGACAAGGTCGTACCGCGTTGGGAGGAGGTCGCAAGCGACGGTCTTGTCACCACCATAAGTTCCCAGTTGCAACTCGCGCTCGATCCCCCAGCAGGCGTCATTGCCGACGATAATGATCACTGGCAGGCCCAGGCGTACGGCGGTATCCATTTCCGCCGCGTAGAATCCCAGCGAGCCGTCCCCGCTGATGATGACGGTACGGGAATTGGGCCGCAAGATCTGGGCTGTGAGCCCAATCGGGAAACAGGCGCCCAGCCCGGCCAGCGCGCCCAGCCGCAGCCAGTGCATCGGCCGCCGGGCGGGAATGCTGCAGCGTCCCCAGTGGACGAAATCACCGCCATCCCAGCAGAGCGTCGTATCCTCGGGCAGCCAGTCCCGCATCTGCGTGTAGAGATGCAGAGGATGCATCGGCTCGCAGGGCTTCTCGGCGATCGATTGCAGTTCCTGGTCCCAGGCCTCGCCGGTTTGTTTGACATCCGAGAGCCAAGCCGAGCGGTCGGGAACGGCGCGGCCTTCCAGCGCATCGTTGATGGCGGCCAGCGCCAGTTTCAAATCCGAGTGCATGCTGACTTCGAGACGCCGGTTCAGCCCCAGTTCCTCGGCGTGAATGTCGACTTGCACGAATTTCGCTTCCGGCGAGAAAAGCTGAGCGCCGCCCAAGCGCACCCGGTAGTCGAGCTTCTTGCCCAGCACGACCACCAGATCCGACTCCTTAAACGCCTTGGCGGCGGCGCGGCTCAGCGTGGGGTCGGCGTAGCCAAAGCACAGCGGGTGATCGTCGGAGACGATGCCGCGGGCCAGGCAGACCGTGAACAAGGGCAGAGAAGCCTTTTCAACAAAGCTCTGGAGTTCCTCTCCCGCATCGGCCCACCAGGCGCCGCTGCCGGCGATGACGATCGGGCGCTGGGCCTGATCGAGCAAGTCGATCCACCGGCCGACCGAAGCCGAATCCGGTCCCGGACGGCTCACCTCGACCGGACCGTCAGGCAGAGGGTAGTGATTCTCGGCCTGAGCCGTCAGCAGATCGACCGGGACACTGAGGTGCGCGGCGCCGTTGCGCCCGGAGAGCGCTTCAAGAAAGGACTTGCGAACGTAGAATGGGATCTGGCTGGCCTCGGTTGGCAGCGCCGCGTACTTGGTGATCGACTGCACCATCGAGAGCTGTTCCATGTCTTGGAAAGCGAAACGATCGCGCAGCTTCGAACTGCTCATGCCGCTGACGGCCAGGATGGGAGAGCCGGTGGTGTGGGCCGTGGCGATGCCGCTGAGCGAGTTGGTGTGGCCCGGTCCGCCGGTGACCATCGAGACACCGGGCGTGCGGGTAATTCGTCCCCAGCCGTCGGCCATATGCACGGCCGCCGATTCGTGGCGGGTATCGACGATCTCCAGCCCTTCGCGCTGAGCGACCCGAAGGATTTCGTTCAGATGATCGCCGACAAGAGTGAAAATATGGGTCGTGCCCAGTTTCTTGAGACTTGCGATGAAGAGTTCCGCACCATTTGGCATGAGATTTCGTCCAGAAACAACTCAGAAAAACGACAGCCCGCTTCTAGCGGGAGAGAACACGCCGGGATGGAGCCTCAACGGCGTGTGAATACAGCACTATACAATGTTTCGTCCCCCTCGGGCGTTGCCCGTGCGGGACGCGGGATGGAGGGTTTCGGCCTCCGGTCCGGGTGTTAGAATCAGACCGGCGGGTCTGTCCCTTCACGCGACGCGCCATGCGCCCGCGGGCGCGCCGCCAGATAAGAAACGCCTCCGAAGCCGTGCTGATTCTTGCTTCCGCCTCGCCCCGCCGCCGGGACATTCTCACTAGCGCGGGAATTGCGTTCCTCGTCCGTCCGTCCGAGATGGATGAATCTCCCCGCCCGGGGGAGTCACCCCAAGAGCAGGTTCAGCGGCTCGCCGAAGCAAAAGCCCGGGCGGTATGGCGCGCCGGGGAAACGACGCTTGGGGCCGACACGGTTGTCGTCACCGGCGGGCAGATCCTGGGCAAGCCCGCGGACGCCGAAGACGCCCGGCGCATGCTGCGGCTGCTCTCGGGCCGCGCGCACTCGGTACTGACGGCGGTCTGTTTCTTTGACGGCGAGGAGGCTCAATCGGCGGTCGAGGAAACCCGTGTGCATTTTCTGAAGCTAAGCGAGCAGGAGATCGCCGGCTATGTCTCCAGCGGCGAGCCTTTCGACAAGGCGGGCGCCTATGCGATTCAGGGAGGCGCGTCGAAATTCGTCCATCGAATCGAAGGATGCTATTTCAACGTCGTCGGCCTGCCGATCGCGCATGTTTACAACTTCATCCGCTCCAGTTTGCGATAGAGCGTCTTGCGTTCAATATTGAGAATTTCGGCCGCCCGGGTCTTGTTGCCCCCGGTGGCGGAGAGCACCTTGCGGATTTGCTCTTCCTCGGCGTCGGCCAGCGATCGCACGGCCCGCTCGCGGGGCTGGGAGTCATCAAGGACGTCTCGCACTTGTTCCGCGCCGAGGGTATCCGCCGGACTGAGAATCACGAGCCGCTCGAGCAGGTGTTCGAGCTGGCGCACATTCCCGGGCCAATCGTACTCTTCGAGCCGTTTCAGCGCACCCGGCGTTAGCCGAGACTCGCGCTGATAGCGCTGCCGGAACCGCTCCAAGAAGTGTTGCGCGAGCGGCCGAATATCGCTTCGCCTCTCGCGCAGTGGAGGCAGCCGGATGTGGATCACGTTCAGCCGGAACCACAAGTCTTGCCGGAAGTCGCCTTTGTCGACCATCGCCTGGAGGTTGCGGTTGGTTGCCGCGACGATGCGCACATCCACCTTGCGGCTCTTCGATGATCCCAGCGGCCGGATCTCTTTCTCTTGCAGAAACCGCAGAAGCTTGAGCTGAAAGGCTCCCTCGACCTCAGCGATCTCATCGAGAAACACCGTGCCGCCGCTGGCGGATTCGAGCAAACCGGCGCGGTCGCGGTCCGCTCCTGTAAACGCGCCACGGACGCTGCCGAACAGCTCGCTTTCCATAATCGAGGGAGCGATCGATCCACAATCGACGGGCACGAACGGACCATCGGCTCTCGAGCTGTGGCGGTGAATCAGCCGCGCGATCAGCTCCTTGCCGGTTCCCGATTCTCCTTCGATCAACACAGGCACTTCGGTCGGCGCGGCGCGCGAGATCGTCTTGTAGACATCCACCATGGGAGCCGAAAACCCGATCAACTCGGTCTGGGGCAGCTCGGGCGTGATGGCGGCCGGGACCGAACGCTCTCGCAAGTGACGCTCGGCCCGCCGCACCACCTCGAGCAGCCGGCTCAGATCAAACGGCTTGGCCAGATAGTCGAACGCGCCGCGCTCGCTGGCCTCCATCACGGTCTCCATCGTGCCCTGGCCGGTGATGACGATCACGGCCGAATCAGGATTGTTGTCGCGCGCCGCGCGCAAGACGTCCAGACCGCTTCTCTCGTCCAAATAGATGTCGGTGATGACGACCGGGTAAGCGCCCCTCGCCAGCAGGGCTAGCGCCTCGCCGCTCGTCGAAGCGACATCGACCTGATACCCTTCGGCTTCCAGACCCAGCGAGAAGGTATCGGCCAGCGAGGAGTCGTCTTCGACGAAGAGAATTCTTGTTGAGACGCTCATGGCGAAATCCTCCCGCATGGGCACTCCTCACGGCAACGAATCGGTGGTCTCTCCATGGCTCGGCTCGGGGCTCGGCACGGGGCTTGGCTCGGGGCTCGGCGCGTGACGTGGCGCGTGGCTCGAGATTGTCCCGAATCTAGTTGAAGGTGGAAGGGCGGCGGTTCTCAAGCCCGGTTCTCTGAGAGAATCGAGCAAACCTTTCACCACAAAGGAGAACCGCCGTGAAGAAACGATATCACATTCTGGATTCCGCGAAGCAACAGCCAGTCAGCCCCAACGACCTCACCCGCCTGCTCAGCCAAAACTCCCAACTCATGCTGCCCTTGGTTGAACTGGTCGAGCAGTGCCGCGGAGCCGTCGACGAGGTTATCGACGTCACCGGCCGCGCCGCCATTCAAGCCGTGCTGGAACTGTCGGCGCAGCAAGTTACCGGTGGAAAACTTTCCCAGCCCGGCAAGAAGCGCCGCGGCGATGTGGTCCGCTGGGGCCGCCAGCCCGGTCGCGTCAAGCTCAGCAACCGCAAACTGCGCGTCAGCAAACCCAGACTGCGCAAACGCTCCGGCGGCGAGGTCAAAGTGCCCGCTTACGAAGCGATGCAGGACGACGAACGCCTCGGCGCGCGCATGCTCGACATTCTGATGAAGGGCGTCTCGACGCGCAACTATGCCGGGGTGATTGGCGCAATGGCCGGCACGGCCGGGGTGTCGAAATCCGCCGTCAGCCGGGAGGCAGTCGAGGCCGCCGAAAAGAGCATCGACGAAGTGCTCACGCGGCGCCTGGATGAGTTGGATCTGCTGGTGATCTACGTGGACGGTTTGATCTTCGCAGATCATGTAGTGCTTGCAGCGGTGGGCGTAGACCGTCAGGGCAACAAACATGTGCTGGGATTGCAGCACGCCGCCACTGAGAGCACAGCCGCCGCCGAAGACTTGCTGAGGGGCATGGTCGAGCGGGGAGTATCGACGGAGAAAAACAGGCTCTTCGTGCTCGATGGATCGAAGGCCCTGCGGGCGGCGGTGCGCCGCGTCTTCGGCAAAGTTCCGGTGCAGCGCTGCCGCGCTCACAAGCTGCGCAATGTCGTCGAGCGGCTGCCTAAGGCCGAGCGCGATCAGGCCAAAGCGGCGATCCGGGCCGCCTGGCGGCTGGGAGCCCAAGATGGACAAGCGCGGCTGGAGAAGCTAGCCCAGTGGTACGAGGGTGACTGGCCCGAGGCGGCGGTGAGTTTGCGCGAAGGCATGGAGGAGTGTTTCACCATCAACCGCCTGGGTGCGCCGCCGTCGCTGCATCGCTGCCTGGCGACGACGAACATCGTCGAGTCTCCTAACGCCGGGGTGCGGCGGAGAACGCGGCGAGTGACCCGCTGGAAGGACGCGGCCATGGTGTGTCGCTGGGCCACGGCTGCATTCCTCGATACCGAGAAAAGCTTCCGCAAGATCATGGGTTACAAGGATCTGTGGATGCTCGACGCCATCCTCAATCCGGCCAAGGCCACAGCAGCAAAGGCTGCCTAGTACAATGCTCTTTTACGCCGCCGCCCTACAAACCCTCAACTACGATTGGGACACTCTCCGTGGCTCGGCAACAGAAGCGTAAAACAGGACCCTTCGCCCGGCCGGCTATCCGCCTCAATGGAACCGCCATGCTGAATGACGATTTCCTCAACGAGGGCCAGCCCCAGGCCGGACCCAGTTTCCCCCGAGTCGCAGGCTCTCTCGGTGCGGTAAAACCGCCGGAAGATGCTCTTCAACTCGGATGCATCCATGCCGTAGCCGTGATCGGCGACCGAGATGCGAACCCAGTTGCCGTCGCGTCCGGCGCGGACGATGATAGGGGACTGCGCGGGCGAATACTTGATGGCGTTGGTAAGCAGATTATAACAGGCATATTCGAGAAACTCGCGGTCACCCCAGATGCACGGCTCCCCCTCGGACTGGCAGTCCATGCGGATTTGCTTGCGCTCCGCTAGCGGAGCGCATCGCTCGAGGCAGACGCCGAGAACATCGCTGGCCAAGACGGGCTTGCGGTCCAGGCCGAGCTGTCCGGCCGAGAGCCGCTCGACGCCGAGAAACATTTCCACCACGCGGCCCAGACGCACCGACTCGCGGTGAATCGTCTCGGCGACTTGCTTGCGTTTCTCCTCCGTCAGCGAGTACCGCGAGATCAGTTCACTCGAGCCCTGGATGCTGGTCAGCGGCGTCCGCATTTCGTGCGTCACGTAGTGGATCGCGCGCTGATAACGGTCCCGGTCGGACTCGGCCTTGCGCAGACCCCGGCGCACGCCCAGGTAGTGGCATCCGCCGCCGCCAAGAAAACTCAGCCAGCCCGCCGCCAGCACGGGGCTGAATGCCGGGACCCAGCCGAGGCTGAACAGCGCCGGCACCGCCAGGTGAGCTGCCGCGAGCACCGCCGCGGAAACAGCCAGCATGCGCCTGCCGCCAAGCAAGACAAAGCTCGCGGTGAGAGACAGAGCGACGAGCACCGCAAGCACCAGAACAGCGGAATCCGGCGGCACTTCAAAGAACTTACCCCTTGCGAGCGTTTCATAGACGTTCGCGTTGATCTCCACTCCCGGCAGCGCCTCGCCGTAGGAATAGGGAGTCATCAAGTAGCGGTCGAGCCCGGCCAGCACGACCACACCGACGAATACCGCTCGTCCGCGCGCGATCGAAGCCGTCTCGGGACGTTCGAGGACTTCGTGCAGCGAGATGCGCTCGATCGGCGAAGCCCTGCTAGCGTAGCGAATCCAGAGCGGCCGGCCGTCGCGGTAAGACGCCGGAATGAATCGGCCCCCGACTTCCAGCCCCTCCCCGGTTTCGACGATGCGGCCGCCTCCCGAGACCAGCCGATAGACTTCGAGCGGCAACGCCCAGCGCCGGGTGGAACCGGCGGCCTTGGCCAGCAACATACGGCGGCAAATCCCGTCGTCGTCCGGATCGGCATGGGTGTGCCCGAGCGCCGCGGCCGTGTTCTCGAAGCGCGCGATCGGCTCCTCCCAGCGCCCCGAGCCGGGTCCAGAGAACGACGCCAGATGCACGGCCAGGACGAGATTCGGTGTTTCGGCGAAGGCCTCTTCGAGAGCCTGATTCTCGTCGTCTTCTCCGGGCTCGGAGAAGACGATATCCACCGCGACCGCGGCCGGCTCGTATGCCGAGATAATGCGCAGTGCTCTGGCAAGCGGCTCGCGCAGGCGCCCGATACCGCCGGTTTGGGCGAGCGTTTCTTCGTCGATCGTCAGCAGAACCGCACGGGACGGGCCCGCGGCAGGCTCACTGAGACGAAGGCAGAAGTCATAACACCAGCGGTCGATCTGCCCGCCGGCCGCGCTCCAGCCCAACAGGACGCCCAGGCCGATACTGGCCGCGCCAACAGCGGCGTACCACCCAAGGGGCTTCGGCAGCGACACTTTCAAGTATATAGCGCTGAAAAAGGCCTTCCCACCGCCACTGCTTCAGGTGTCGGGCGGTGAGAAATGCGAGCTGATGAGGGGGGCTAAAGAGATCGCCCGCCTGCTACCAAACCCCCACAAACATCTTGCGGGAGATCCGCCATGAACTCGACACCGCCAAGCAGACCCGATGCATCGCTTGCAGAATCACCCCAGCGGCGACGCTTCGTCAAAACCGCAGCCACAACCGCCGCTTTGGCATGGACAGCCGCTTCGCGGGATCGCGTTCACGGTGCCAACAACCGCATCGGTCTCGGCTTTGTCGGCTATGGACTGATCGGAAAGCGTCATGTCATCGACTTCAAGGAGCGCGCCGATGTCAACATGGCCGCCATCGCCGAAGTCCATCATGGAAGGCTCGATGAAGCCGCATCGTCCATCGGAGGGCCGGTCAAGGCCTACAAAGATTTCCGGCGAATGCTCGAGAATCCAGATGTAGACGCGGTATGCGTTTCCACCGCCGACCACTGGCACGCGCTGATCACGATGATGGCGTGGGCCGCCGGCAAGGACGTCTACGTCGAAAAACCGCTGACCCTCTTCGTGCGTGAAGGCCGCTGGATGGCGGATGTCGCGCACCGTCACAAACGCATTGTTCAGGTCGGCACGCAGCAACGTTCGGGGCCCCACTACCAGCGAGCCAGAGATCTCATCCGCAAAGGCCATCTCGGAAAGATCACCTCCGTGCGGGTCAGTGGCGCGCGCAACATCATGCCGGGCTACGGCGCACCGGCCGACCGTTCGCCCCCGCCGTATCTCGACTGGGAAATGATGCTCGGCCCGGCGCCCTACCGCCCTTACAACCTCAATCGGAGCATCTATCATTTCCGCTGGTTCTGGGACTCTTCCGGCGGCCAGATGACTAATCTCGGACAGCACTCTCTCGATATCGTTTTCTGGTTCTTAGGCGTCAAGGGGCCCGCGGCCGTCACCAGTATCGGCGGACGTTACAGTCTAAAGGACAACGGCGAAACGCCCGACACCCAGGAGGCGCTCTTCGAGTTTCCGGACTGGACTCTTTCTTGGTCGCATCGCGAAGCCAGCCGAGGCGACGGCGGCCGCGGTCTGCGTTTCTATGGTCATAAGGGCAGTCTGCGAATCGGCCGGGGCGGTTTCGAAACCGCCGCCGATCGCAAGGTCGTGCCGACGAACACTGTCCCGCAATTCACCGGGGCGCATCCGACGGGCGGTCCGCCGAGGGTGAAGGAAGCCGATCCACCCGAGTACTGGACCGAGCCCCTCAAGGACGCGACCGGGGACTCCCGGACGCAATTCAAGCTGCACGTGGCGAACTTCCTCGATTCGATCCGCTCGCGCCGTCAGTCGAGTTCAGATCTTGAAAGCGGCCATCGGGTGGTGAGCGCATGCCACCTGGCGACCATATCCCTGCGGTTGGGAGGGCGCCGTCTGGTCTGGGATGCGGAAAAGGAAGACATCGTCGACGAGACCGAAGCCTCGAGCATGCTCGTGCGGCCCTACCGAAAACCGTGGGACCGGGAGCTGCGGGCGCTTGGGGTGGGATAAGGTGCTAGCGTAAAGTGCTGAGCTGAAGTGCCGCGGGGCACCGGTCAAGCAGGCGAACCCGCGTTGTGTCCGCCCCGTGTTGTGTCCATCCCCCGTGCTATCGATACATGGTACAAAGGTAGCCGTGACCCGGCGAAACATTCTTCAGTTGGCAGGCGTGGCGGCGGGCCTCGCCGGACCTAGAACGGCCCCTTCCCAGGATCTTGACGAACGGCTGGGAATCGGCGCTTCCTCTTATGGCATCCGGCGCCGGCATGACCGGGAAACCGGCGCTGCAAATCCGATCAACCACGCCGGGGCCTTCCTGGACTATTGCCATAGCCTTGGGACGGGCGGAATACAGACGAGTCTGTCGGCATATGATCCGAGTTCGGCCCGAAGACTTCGCAAGAAGGCCGAGGAGTACGGCATGTACGTCGAGGCCTCGGTCGCGCTGCCGAGGGATCCCTCGGATTTAGCGGCGTTCAAACGGGCGGTTCGCACGGCAAAGAACGCGGGAGCGCGCGTCATCCGCACTGTCATGCTCGGCGGCCGCCGTTATGAGACCTTCCACAGCCAGGAAGCATTCGACGAATTCGCCAGAGGGGCGTGGACTTCGCTGACCCTGGCCGAACCGATCGTTCGCCAGCGGCAGATGAAGCTCGCCATCGAAAACCATAAGGACTGGCGCATCGGCGACTTGCTGGGACTGATGAAGCGCATCAGCAGTGAGTACATCGGCATCTGCGTCGATACGGGCAACAACATCGCGCTGCTCGAAGATCCCAACGCCGTGGCCGAGGCTTTTGCGCCTTACGCCTATTCGGTTCATCTGAAGGACATGGCGGTGGAGCCTTATCAAGACGGCTTCCTCCTCTCGGAAGTGCCCCTGGGACGGGGCATGCTCGACTTGCCGCGCATTGTGCAAACCCTTCGCCAGGCGCGTCCGCGCATTCACTTCACTCTAGAGATGATTACCCGCGATCCGCTCACGATTCCCTGCCTGACCGAAAACTACTGGACGACGTTTTCGAACTTGCCCGGCGGCGATCTCGCCCGCACGCTCGTCATGGTACGTGAACGCAAGCATCCGGTTCCTCTGCCCCGAGTCAGCCAACTCAGCATGGCCGAACGGGTAAAGGTGGAAGACGATAATGTCCGAAAATCACAAGCCTACGCGCGCGACAATCTGGGACTGTGAATCGCCCGGCTAGGGCGGCCCGGACCACGCATCGACTTCCGCCTGTTGGTCATCCAATAGAGAGCCGAGGTTTTGTTTGATGAAAATCCGCGTCTTCACAACCACGACGTGTTCTGATTGCTTAAGAGCGAAGCGGTTTCTTGAAGCCAACCAAGTCCCTTTCGAGGAAATCAACATCGACGACAGCCCCGAGGCCGCCGATATGGTGATGAGCAAGAACAACGGAAAGCGATCGGTACCGGCCATCGAGATTGACGGTGTTTTCCATGCGAATCCGCCGATCGCCGAACTGGCCGCTCTCGTGGGCCTCACCTAGCGTCCCGTGGCGGGAGTCCGCCCGGGCGCGCGGCAAGGATTCGGAACCCCGGGCCCGGCAGAGCCGGGACCTGACGTGCTCAAGGGATCACGGAAACGGCGCGGCCGAACCTCGATTGAAGAAATCTTGCACAATGAGATGAGCTGGACCAAGGGGCCGCATCCGGCCCATGGCGGTCCGGGCGGAAGTTGGAGACCGATCGATGTCAGAAGCAAGCAATCCATCCGGCGCGAACGCACGGGATCTCGCGGCGTTTGAAAACGTTGATTTCTCGGCCGCCGAGCATCGCGGTGTCCTTATCATCGGGTCCGGGCCGGCCGGGTTCACGGCCGCGATTTATGCCGCCCGAGCCAACCTCGCCCCCTTGCTGTTTCAAGGCCCCGAAGGGGGAGGCCAACTGGTCACTACGACGGATGTCGAGAATTACCCGGGTTTCCCCGATGGCATCATGGGCCCGGACATGATGATGAAATTCGAGGCTCAGGCCAAGCGATTCGGCACGGATGTGCGTTTTGGCACCGTGTCGGCGGTCGACTTCTCCCAGCGGCCGTTTCGCCTGCTTGTCGATGGCGCAAAGCCTTTCACGGCCGACGCGGTGATCGTCTCCACCGGAGCGTCGGCGCGTTACATCGGCTTGGAAAATGAACGCCGTTTGCTGGGGCACGGCGTTTCCGCTTGCGCGACCTGTGACGGCGCCTTCTTCCGCGACGAAGTTCTCGCCGTGGTCGGCGGAGGCGATACGGCCATGGAAGAGTCGAATTTCCTGACGCGCTTCGCCACGAAAGTCCACGTCATCCACCGGCGGGATCAGCTGCGCGCCTCGAAGATCATGCAAGACCGCGCCAAGGCGAACGAAAAGATCGAATTTATCTGGAATAGCGTTGTCGAGGACGTGGATGGAGACGAGAAAGTCGAGAGCATCGCGCTCAGGAATGTTCAGACCGGCGAAACCTCGACTCTCGCGGTCGGCGGACTCTTTGTCGCCATCGGCCACAAACCCAACACCGGCATCTTTCAGGGGTGGCTCGATATGAACGAAGTCGGCTACATCCAGACCAAGCCCGATTCAACCTACACCAGCGTGGAAGGCGTCTTCGCCTGCGGCGACGCCCAAGACCACGTTTATCGCCAGGCCGTTACCGCCGCCGGAACCGGCTGCATGGCGGCGATCGACGCCGAGCGCTGGCTCGCCGAACAGGTCTGACGGCCATTCTGCTCACGCCTTAAACTGCTAGAATCGAAACTCCGGGTGATCGTTGGCTGCCGGACGCAAGGAGTCCCCGATCCGGATCAAGCCAGTACTCAAGTTCGATACGATTTTCGCGGCCTATGCGGCCCCGCGCCCGGGCCTCACTCTCGAATTCAGGAGCCATTGGATCATGCATCGACGAACCCTGCACCTCACCTCCCTTCTGCTGGGCCTCATGCTCTTTGCCGGCGCGGCCTCGGCCGGCGAAAAAGCGCTTATGCACTGCTTCTACTTCACCGTCATCCAAGACGCCAGCGAAGCCGACTGGGACGCATTCAAGAAGGCCACCGATGAGCTACCGGGCAAGATTCCGGGGTTCAACAAGGTCTGGCACGGCAAACTCCGCCGTCCCTACAACAATTACAATTCTTCCGGGGACAAAAGCGTCCGTGAACACGGCGTGTGCATGTCGTTCGATGACCAGGCGGCTCTGGGCGTGTATGCCGATCACCCGGCTCATAGCGAGTGGGTAAAGGTCTATGGAAAAGTTCGCCAACCTGGAACGTCGACCTTCGACATTCTCGGCAACTAGTCACCGGCGGCGCGAGGGCCGTTGCAAGCGCCAGCCGCTTGCGGCACTCGCGCCCGCTGGGATGGATCCCGCCCGGCTCCGAGCCTGAGGACAGCCCCGCGCACCTCGGCACAGCGATGAAACCCGTCATCCGCATCGCCAACGGACAAGGCTTCTGGGGCGACTGGCTCGAAGCCCCGCTGCGGCAGGTCGAACAGGGCCCCATCGACTACCTCGTGCTTGACTACTTGGCCGAGGTGACGATGTCGATTCTGCAAAAACAGCGCGCGCGCGACCCGGCGCTGGGATACGCGCGCGACTTCGTTCCTCTCAGCGGGCGTCTCTGGCCCCAACTGATCGAGAAAAACGTTGCCGTGGTCACCAATGCCGGTGGTGTGAATCCGGCGGCCTGTGCCCGCGCGGTGGCCGGCGAGGCCCGCCGCCACGGCATCACCGGGGCCAAGGTCGCCGTCATCTCGGGCGACGACATTTATCCGCGGCTGGACGAGATGATCGCCCGGGGCGTTCGCTTCGACGATATCGATTCGGGCCAGCCGATTGAGACCGTGCGCGAGCGTGTTCAAAGCGCCAACGTTTATCTCGGCGCCTTCCCCCTCGCCGAGGCTCTCTCCGCCGGCGCGAGGATCGTCATCGCGGGCCGCTCGACCGACACCGCGCTGACCCTGGCCCCCATGATTCACGAGTTCGGCTGGGGACCCGGCGACTTCGACCGCCTGGCCGCCGGGACCGTCGCCGGTCACATCATCGAATGCGGAGCGCAGGCCAGCGGCGGCAATTGCCAGCTTGACTGGCAGTCGATTCCTGATTTGGCGAACATCGGCTTCCCGATCATCAAGGCCCGCCCGAATGGGGACTTCCATGTCACCAAGCACGAGGGCACGGGCGGACGCATCGACACGGGCGTCATCAAAGAGCAGTTGCTCTACGAACTGGGCGACCCGGCCGACTACAAGACACCCGACTGCGTGGCCGACTTTACGACGATTCAGGTTTCCGGCGACGGCCCGGACCGCGTTCGGGTCAGCGGAATCCGGGGTCGCCAGCGACCGCCGACGCTGAAAACCTCGATCACCTATTCGGCGGGCTGGAAAGCCATCGGCACGCTCGTCTATAGCTGGCCCGAAGCGCTCGAGAAGGCAAAAACCGCCGATCAGATCGTTCGGCGGCGCCTAGAGGACCTCGGCCTCGCCTTCGATGAAATCCACACCGAATTTGTCGGCTATGACGCCTGCCATGGCCCGGCCGCGGCGCCCAATCCCGATCCGCCCGAGCTGCAGCTCCGGGTCGGCGTGCGAGGAACGGACCGTGAAGCGGTCGACCGCTTCACGCGAGAACTCATTCCGCTCGTCCTCAATGGTCCGCCGACGGCAACGGGTTTCGGGGAAGGTCGTCCGCCGGTCCGCGAGGTGGTTGCCTACTGGTCGTCACTTCTGCCGAGAGAGGAAGTGCGGACCCGCGTCGAGCTTTTCGAGTCATGAGCGGAAGCAAAGAGAATGAGCCAAGCGGTCCAACTCGGGAATTTTAACTTCCGCTTCCAGTGTCAGCCCGCGTGCACGAACTGCTGTACTGGCGCGGAGCAAGCACTGATTTTACCCCGCAGGCCCAGCTCCGGCCCCTGATACACCCGCGGCGAGGGCCCGCGCCCGCGGGACGAAAACCAGCGACTCTGACTTCCCGGGCCCGGATCGTCAGTAAATCCGCTCCTGGCGGCGGGGGCGGCGATAGGGCTTCTCGAGATACTTGCGGGCTTCCTCGAGCGCTCCCTGCGTGTTGTCGCTCGTGCGCACGGCGAGCTGATACTCGTTGACGGCGCGCTCCCGCTGGCCGGAAATGTCAAAGACCTTGCCCAGACTGACGTGGGCCCACACCTCGGTCCATGCCGGTTCCTGGTCACCGTTGAGCGACTCGCGAAATTCGTTCGCCGCCGACTGGATGTTGTTCTGGAGGAAGAAAACTTCGCCGATACGATAGTGCGCTAGCGAGCTAAAGCGGTTGATGTCGAGCGCCCGTTGGTAGGCGCTGAGGGCCTCGTTGTAGTAGCCGAGTTCGACAAGTTGCTCCCCCTTGCGGATGGCTACCTTGACGTGCGTGTCCTTGTCGTAGCGCAGGATGCGGTTGTTCGGATCGAGAATCACGCGCTTGGGCTTTCCGAATGTATCGATGATGTAGTCCGAGGATCGGCCCTGCACGTCGACGATCTGGAACTCGGGTTCTCCTTCGGTTTCGACCTTCAGTTCGACGGGCATGCTAAAGGTATCCATGTCTTGGGTGACCTTGCCCATGATGCGGAAACCCTTGCCGCCGCCGCGCCGAAAAATGGTGTACTCCTGAGCGAACTCTGGCGTACCCGTATTCTCGGTCCACTGGATGAAGAAGGGCCGCAGGCTCTCGCCCGTGACCGACTCCGCCACGGCGACCAGGTCATCGGTGGTCGCCGACTGCCAGGCCTTCTCCGCCATGAATTGGCCCAGGGTCTTGACGAAGGCCTCATCGCCGATCTTCCAGCGGAGCATGTGAAAGATCATGGCCCCTTTCGAACCCGCCAGCGCATAGAACTCGTTGGAAAAATCAGGCAACCGCCCTGCCTGCAGCAGCGGGCTCTCGTCGTAGGTCAGCGCGTCGACCTGCAGGCCGGACAACAGATCGGCGAACTCGGTTTCTCCTTCGTTCGTCTCGACCTCCATCAAACTGGCGTATTTCGCGAGTCCGAGATCGAGCCAGGAATGATCGCGGTTGCCGGGCGAAACCATCACGCGCCACCATTGGTGCGCGACTTCCGCGCCGAGAAGCGTGCGATTGAGTTCCTCGCCGATGCCGAAAGGACTCAGGAAGACGATGCCGGGCGCCGAGTAGGCTGTGGGCGCGAATCTACCCGTCTCGACGACGGCCAGTGTGGCCGTATACGGCGATCCGAAGACTTCGGCAAAATAGCTCACCATTCCGCCGACCGATTCGCCATAGATCTGGGCAAGTTCGGAGGATGCGGTGTTGAAGTAGACCTGGGTCGAGACGCCCCCGGAGTCGGCACGAATCGGATCCTCGGCGACCACGGCCAAGCTGCCCGGAAACGACGGCTGGCTGAAAGTGAAGGTGTGCTTCACGCGGCCCTCGATATCTTCTCTCGTGCCGATGCCGCTGGCGATCACGTTGTAATTGGCCGGGACGGTTATGCTGATCTCGGCCGCGAAACGGTCGGCTGCGTAGCCGTTGACCGGGAACCAGCGAGCTGGGTAGAGCAGATAGGCGCGATTGGATTCAATCGATGCAAGACTGACACCCTCGACGGGAGAATTCTCGGCGCCGATCAACTGGCCTTCGTATTGAAAGGTCACCGTGACGGGCTGATTGGGCGGTAACTCTTCAGGAAACGTGAGCCGGACGGTGCTGTCCTGACGGATCCGGTCGATGGAAATATCCGCTCCGTCCTCGGAGACGACGGCGTTCACGTTCAGTCCGTTGTGAAGATCGAAGACGACCAGGCTGGTCTGTTCGCGGGGAAGGAAGCGGACTTCCACGAGCGCTTCCATCGACTGGCCGAGCAGGTCGAGGTCGGCGTGGATGCGGTAGAACTCGACATCGATCAGCGGACGTGATTCCTGCGCGCGCGCCGCCGGCGCGGCGGCGAAGATGGCCAGCAACGCGGCGGCAAGAAGGAAGAGCCTGGCCCGAGGCCGCGCCGCGCTGGGCCGCGTGGCCGGGGCCCGAACGCCCTGCCTTGCCGCTGTTCCGCCTCCACTCAGGAAGCGGCGAGTGATTCCGAACTCGTGCTCGTTGCGTTGCTGGACCATTGCAATTTTTCGCATATTACCTCCGCGACGCGCTGGGCGGCGGGCGTGTCCCCGCGGAGAATCTCCGCCAAGCCGGAAAGTTCTCGCCGCATGTGCTCGAGCGCGTCGCCGTCGCTCAATAGTTTCTTGGCCTCCGCGGCGAGTTTCTCGGCCGTGCAGTCGCCCTGGATCAGCTCGCTGACGATCCGCCGCCCGGCCAGCAAGTTGACCATGCTGTAAAAAGGGACATCCACCAGAAACTTTCCGATCAGCCACGACAGCGCCGCAACGCGATAGAAGGTCACCATCGGTGTTCCCAGCAGGGCGGTCTCGACGGTCGCCGTCCCGCTGGCAACCAGCGCCAAATCGGCGTTCGCCACGGCGTTGTGGAGATCCTCTTCCACTATAAGGACGCTCGAATTGTCAATCCGTTCCGAGAAAAACGCTTTTCCCGTCGTCGAGGAAGCCGGCAGGACAAAATTCATCTCCCGCCAGGAACCGAGCCGCTCGGCCGCGCCGAGCAGGGCGGGCAGGTGACGGGTGGCTTCGGCCCTGCGGCTGCCCGGCAGCAGGGCGATCAATGGGCGGTCCTCGGCGAGCCCGTAACGGGCGTGGAACTCGCTTCGTAAAAGCGTCGCGCCGACCGAGCCGCTCAAGGGGTGGCCGACGTAGGTGACCGGTACCCGATGCTGGCGGAAGAAGTCCTCCTCGAAGGGGAAGATGCACAGCATGTGATCGACGAACTTTCGAATCGAGCGAATCCGGCCCTTGCGCCATGCCCACACTTGCGGGGCGACAAAGTAAAAGACGGGAATCCCGGCTCGGTGAAGCCGCTTGGCCAGGTCGAGATGGAACCCCGGGGCATCGGTCAGCAAAGCAAAGTCGGGCCGCTCGGCCTTGGCCTCGCGAACCAGTTTCCAGAGATCTTGATAGATGCGCGGCGCGTGTGAGAGGACTTCGACAAGGCCGACGACCGCCAGATCTTCCGCCGGCACCACGGCTCGCACGCCGGCGGCTCGCAGCCGGGGCCCGGCGCAGCCGAAAAACTCAGCGTTGGGAATACGGCGGCGGAGCTGTTCGACAACCTCGGCGGCGTAGCGATCCCCTGACGCTTCGCCGGCTGAGACAAGGATTTTCACGTTCCTCCATCAGTGTATCGAAAGGCGTCTCGCGCAACGGGCCGAGAGCGGTTCCTGAAGATGTCGCCGGCCAGAGAAGACCGCGGTTTTCTTCGAACCCCGCTTCGAACTCCGGGCTAGCAGCCCGTGGCGGGGGTGCGGAGGGTATGATAAGAACCATCGCTATCAGGCAGCCGCTGGTTGCGCCATGTGCGGCCCTGGCATTGGGCATCGCGGCGGCGCAATGGGCTAGATTCTCCTTCCTCGAAACGCTGATTTCCACTCTATTGCTCGCCGGCCTGGCCGGCCTGGGGCTGCGGTTCGCGCCTCGCGCCGCGATCGCGGCCTGCCTGGCGGGCTTCCTGGTCGCGGGAGTGATGATCGGTTCGCGGCCGCATCCTCCCGATCCGCTTCGTGTTGATCGTCTTCTCGGCGCTGACGCCGGCCCTTTGGATGATCCGGTTCGTCTGAGGGGCTGGGTCCGCGAGCCCCCCGAGGTTTTTGAAGACGCCGAGCGCTTTGTGCTGGAGGTCGAGTCGGTCTTCGCCGCCACACCGGCGCGGGGCGCGATCGGGTCACGGCCTATCGGCGGCCCAACGAGCCAGTGCTTCGGCTCCGCTACGGAGAGCGGCTGGAGTTCCTCGCGCGCACGCGTCAGCTTCGCAATTTCCAGAACCCCGGGAGCTTCGACCGTGTCCGGTATCTGAATCGCCGGGGCATCGTGATGACGGCGGTGGTGCGTCCCGGTGTGCCCTTTCACCGGCTGCCGGGCCGGCGCGGCAGCCACTGGGAAGCATGGCTGTGGACGGCGCGCCGGGCGGCCCATCGCCGTCTGGAAGCCCTGCTGGCCGGCGCCGGCGCGGACGGAACGACAGAGGCATCCATCCTGTGGGCACTCTTGTTGGGCGAGCGGGCGTCGCTCGACCGCGAAACCACGACCGGATTTCAGCGCGCCGGCGCCTACCACGCGCTGGTCATCTCGGGGCTTCACGTCGGGGTGCTGGCCCTGGCGCTGAGCTGGGGACTGCGGCTGGCGATGGTTCCCTTGGCCGGGCGCGTGCTGGTCGTGCTCGTGCTGTTGGGCGCCTATGCGCTACTGGTCGGCGCGACGCTGCCGGTTTCAAGAGCTGCCTGGATGCTGACGGTTTACATGCTGACGAGCCTTGTCTTTCGGCAGCGGCGTGCCTTGAATGTGGTCGCGGCGACCGCCTTCTTGTTCTTGGCGGCGGATCCAGAACTGCTTTTCGACGCGGGATTTCAGATGTCGTTCCTTGCCGTGGCGCTGATCGCGGGCGTGGCCGCGCCGCTCCTGGAGCGAACGATCGAACCCTGCCGACGGGCGCTCACGGATTTGTGGAATCTTGATCGCGACCTGGCCGCCGAGCCCCCGGGCGCTGAGATTCGGGTCGCCGAACTTCGCGTGCGCCTGCGGATGTGGATCGAGCCTTTGGCGGTGATTTCGGGGCTATCGCGGGGTGTGACAACGGCGCTGATCGGAGTGCCTCTTCGGATACTAGTCTGGGCCGGGGCGTTGTGTCTTGTCTCGGCGGTGATTCAGGCCGGCTTGTCGTTGCCGATGGCGGCTCATTTTCAGCGCGTGAGCTGGGCCGGAATCACGGCGAACCTGCTCATCATGCCCATCCTGATGATCACCGTGCCGCTGGGACTGCTGGCCCTTGTGACCGGGTGGCAGGGGGCGGCGGCGGGAGCGATCGCGGGCGCCCGCGCGATGGCCGATGTCGTCGAGTGGCACCTGCTCTATTTGCCGGGCGACTGGCGGGTTCCTCCCCCGCCCCAGTGGCTGGGGATTGCCTTCGGGGTGTCGTTGGCGGCGGTGGCACTCACCTTCGGACGGCGGCGATGGCTGCAAGCGGGCGCTTGGACGGCGGCGCTGATCGCTTTGGTGCTGCTGGTTGTGCACCCTTTCCCGCACCGCTTTCCAGAGGGACGTCTGGAGTTGACGGCCCTCGATGTGGGACAGGGCGAGTCTTTGCTTCTGACCCTGCCCGGCGGCGAGACCATGCTGATCGACGGTGGCGGGCTGCCAAGCTACGGAGGCCGATCGCGCCCCGGCATCGACATCGGCGACGCCGTCGTCTCGCCCTACCTTTGGTCGCGATCCATTCAGCGCCTGGACACGCTTGTGATTTCTCATGCCGACGCCGATCACGCCGGGGGCGTCCCCGCCCTATTGGAGAACTTCGAGGTGGGCGAGTTGTGGTTCGCCGCCGATACCTTGCCGGCGGAGTTCGCCGGTCTCATCAGCGTGGTCGCGAGGCGGCGGGGCATAAAGATGACGCCGCTGCGGCGCGGAGACCGGCGCCGCATCGGCGAGGTTCGTTTCGAGGTCCTCGGCCCCTCGGCGGCACCCGGGTGCCGAGGGACGCGAAACGATCAGTCGCTGGTCTTGCGAGCCCGCTTCGGCCGGCGGAGCTTCCTGCTGACCGGCGACATCGAAGCGGGGGGCGAGCTGGACCTGCTCGAAAGAAACTTAGCTTCCGCCGATACGGTCCTCAAGATCGCGCACCACGGCAGCAAAACCTCGACCGGGGAACGATTTCTGGCCCGAACGCGCCCCGCCTTCGCCGTCGTTTCGTCTGGGTATCGCAATCCGTTCGGACATCCTCATGCGAGCGTCATCGAGCGGCTTGAAAGAAGCGGTGCGAAGATCTTGCGCACTGACCAGGACGGGCTGGTTGCGGTCGCCACCGACGGCTGGCGGGTTTGGACCCGAACCTATCGCGATGGGCTCGCGGAGAGGAAAGTTCCGGCGCCATAGAAAGCCCGACCCCCCAGCCCAGCCCAACGGCCGCCGTGTAGAATGGCGCTTATGAAACCCACGCATTGGATCATCGCCGGTTTGCTTGCCGCTATCGCTCTCTCCTGCGGTCCCGGCGCCAGAACCGCGCAGCAGAAGGCGGATGACTTTCTCCACTTGTATGACGACATCGCGCGAAAGCTCTACACCATCACCGCCGAGGCCTACTGGAAGGCGGCGACCGACGTGACCGACCAGCATGTCGGCGAGCGCGTCGGCGCGGAGAAATCCATGGCCGCCTTCACCGGCAGCCGTTACGTGATCGAGACGACCAAGGATCTGCTCGCCAGCCGGCCCGAACTCGACGATTTGACGGCACGCCAGCTCGACAAGATTCTGCTCAGCGCGGCGGAGTACCCGGGCACGATTCCCAAGGTTGTCGAAGAGCGCGTCGGGCAGGAGGCGCGGCAAAGCGCGCTCCTCGACTCGTTCGAGTTTTGCGCCGAGGAGCGGGGCGGAACGTGCGTCAAGACGATCACGCCGAACCAGATCGACAACATACTGCGCGACTCGCGGGACGAGAAGCAGCGGCGGCATACCTGGGAAGTCTCCAAGCAGATCGGCCCGGCGCTGAAACCGGGTCTGATCGAACTGCGGCGCCTGAGAAACGAACTTGCGGCCGAGATGGGATTTAGCTCCTTCTTCGCGCTCCAAGTCGCCGATTACGGCATGAGCGTCGGCGAGATGATGCGCATGATGGAAAGCTTTCAGACCGATCTGCGGCCGCTCTATGAACAAGTACATTGCTGGGCGAAGTACCGCATGGCCGAACGCTACGGCGTAAAAGCGCCCAAGAAGATTCCCGCCCACTGGATCGGCAACCGCTGGGCGCAGGCCTGGCCCGGGCTGACCTCGGCCACCGATCTCGACAAGCTGATGCGCGGCAAGGAGCCTGAGTGGATCGTACAACAGGCCGAGGCCTTCTACCGTTCGCTCGGCATGGAGGAGTTGCCCGCGTCCTTTTGGGAAAAATCCGACCTCTACCAGCTTCCTCCCCATGCCAAGCGCAAGAAGAACACGCATGCCTCGGCCTGGCACATGGATCTCGGCGCCGATGTGCGCTCTCTGATGAGCGTCGAGCCGAATTTCCGCTGGTTCCAGACGGCGCATCATGAACTGGGGCACATTTACTACTACATCGCTTACACAAACCCGCGTGTTCCGCTGACATTGCGCGGCGGGGCCAACCGGGCGTTTCACGAGGCGATCGGTGATTTGATCGGCATGGCCGCCCGGCAGGCGGCTTATTTGAAGGAAATCGGAGTTCTCGAAAAAGACGCGGAGATCGATCCGGTGCAATGGCAACTCGACGAAGCTCTCAACCAGGCGGTCGTTTTCCTTCCGTTCTCGGCCGGAACGATGTCGTTCTGGGAACACGATCTGTATGAGAACGATCTCTCTCCAGATGAGTTCAACCGGCGCTGGTGGGAATATGTTGGCCGCTATCAGGGCGTGGCGCCGCCGTCGGAGAGGGGCGAGGAGTTCTGCGACGCCTGCACCAAGACCCACATCAGCGACGATCCGGCGCAATACTACGACTACGCCATGGCGTTTGTGCTGAAGTATCAACTGCACACCTACATCGCCAAGCACATCCTCAAGCAAGATCCGCGCGATTGCAACTATTTCGGCAACAAGGAAGTGGGGAAGTTTCTCCTCGGACTGCTCGAACTCGGCGCGACAAGAGACTGGCGCGAGGTGATCCGCGAGAAGACCGGCGAAGAGGTCGGCACGCGGGCGATGCTTGAGTATTTCGGCCCGCTGATGGAATATCTCAAGAAAGAAAATGCCGGGCGGGACACCTCATGGTGAGCCCGGCGCACCGCCTATTTTGGTTGGACCGCATCCAGCCGCTGGCAACCAACCTGCGTGAAAGAGATGCCGGCGCGATAGCGGTTCGCGGCGACTCGCTGAGAGTGAACCACCCTGCCCGGTCCGTTTGACGCGCGGCGAGTACTCCTGGCCCCGCGAAGGATCACCTGCCGCGACTCTCGTGAGGTTTCATGGCCGGAAAGGAGATGTACCACGTAATTGGAAATCGCCAACGCGATTCCCACATTTTCACAGCCCCGACGACGATTATCTTCTACGAACCAGGGGACATTTCTATTGCCTCTTGACACGGACAACTCTCCACTTGGAAACAGAATTCGCATGTTGCTACACTAAATGGTCCTGTACTGGAGTGATCCCACACTACCGTCGTGGCCCGCCCGCCTCGCGGGCTTTCCCGAACCGAGAGTATAAACGTATGGCACCCCTTCTTGCGATCTTGATATGGCTCGTTTGTCTTGCGATAAGCGTTCCGTTTTTCACCCGAACCTGGTGGTTTCCCGAAGCCATCACCGCGCATGCCCGGATGGTCGACAGCCAGTTCATGATGACTCTTATCGGTACGGGTGTCGCGTTTATCCTGGCGCACATCGCCCTCGGCTACGCCGTTTGGAAATTCGGCCGCCCGCGCTCCGAGGCCGCCGACTATCGCACTGGCAACGAGCGCTGGGAGATTCTCTGGGCCATCGCGTCCGCGGTCTTATTCATCGGCATCACGCTAACGAGCTACACGGTCTGGGCGGAAGCGCGCTTCGCAAGGGCGCAGAGCGAACCGGCATCGGCCGCCCGCGTGATCGTCGAAGTCACCGGACAGCAATTTGTCTGGAACATGCGCTACCCGGGAGAGGACAACAAGTTCGGGCCGCTGAAATTGGAACTCATCGACGACTCGCTGGGTAATCCACTCGGCGTCGACCGCGATCACGCCGACGGCAAGGACGACATCATCGTGCCGCGCATGGCCGTTCCGGTAAACGAAGAGATTGAGGTCATCCTTCGCAGTAAGGACGTGTTGCACAACTTTTTTGTTCCCGAGTTGCGCCTCAAGCTGGACACGGTCCCTGGCCTGGACGGCAAGCTCCACTTCAAACCGGAGAAAGTCGGGACCTATGAAATCGTCTGTTCCGAGCTATGCGGACTAGGGCACTACAAAATGCGCAGCTATCTGGATGTCATGGAACTTGCCGATTATGAGAAATGGCTAGCCGAGCAGGCTTCGTACTTGGAATAGTCAGATGGGAACCGTCAGGAATCGATCCGTTCGCGGGAGAGCAAGTGTATGTCAGAAGTAGCCGAATACGTAGAAGTTCATCGTCATCCCGAACCGACAAGTTTCATCTGGAAGTATGTCTTCAGCCTCGACCATAAGGTCATCGGGATCCAGTACCTGGCGCTGGCCCTCGTGGCGGCGTTCTTGGGCATG
The DNA here is from genome assembly GCA_965238045.1 of Bryobacterales bacterium. Lineage (GTDB taxonomy): Bacteria > Acidobacteriota > Terriglobia > Bryobacterales > UBA6623 > CBDEGU01. The sequence continues at coordinate 2,786,095 of CBDEGU010000012.1, forward strand.
GGCCTGTCCATGCTCGTGCGTCTGCGGCTCGTTTGGCCCGGAAAGGCGTTCCCGCTGCTGGGCTCGCTGTTTCCGGTGGGCGCTCCCGACGGCGTCATGACGCCGGAGTTCTATCTGGCCATGATGACGATGCATGGAACGATCATGGTCTTCATGGTGCTGACCACGGCGCCGCAGGGGGGCTTTGGAAACTACATGCTGCCGATTCAGATCGGAGCGGCCGACATGGCCTTCCCAAGACTGAACATGCTGTCGTTCTGGACAACCTTCCTATCGTTCTGCGCGCTCATCATGGCTTTCCTGGTCGAAGGCGGCGCACCGATTTCTGGCTGGACGGCCTACCCTCCGCTCAGCGCGCTCGACGCGGCCGGGATCCCCGGCACTGGCCAAGACTGGTGGATCATCAGCATCGCGCTCTTCTGCATTGGCGCGCTGCTGGGTGCGCTGAACTTCATCGTTACGACCGTGCAAATGCGCGCCAAGGGCCTCACGATGATGCGGCTGCCGCTCACCGTCTGGACCTGGTTCATCACGGCGATCCTCGGCCTGCTGGCCTTCGGCGTTTTGCTGGCGGCCGGCATACTCTTGCTGCTCGACCGGAACCTGGGGACCAGCTTCTTCATTCCCGCCGGCTTGGTGGTGAACGATCAGCTCGTGAACCACAGCGGCGGATCGCCGATTCTTTGGCAGCATCTGTTCTGGTTCTTCGGCCACCCGGAAGTATACATCGCGATTCTTCCCGGCATGGGCGTGACGTCTCATCTGCTGGCGGTGTTCGCCCGCAAGCCAGTCTTCGGTTACCGCGCCATGGTGTATGCGATCTTGGCGATCGCAATTTTGGGATTCGTCGTGTGGGGCCACCACATGTTCATGAGCGGCATGAGTCCCTACTCCGCGTTTGTCTTCTCGGTGCTCACGATGGCCATTGGAGTGCCTTCGGCCATCAAGACGTTCAACTGGATCGGCACGCTGTGGGGCGGCAAGATTCGTCTCACGTCCCCGATGCTCTATTCCATCGGTTTCGTGTCGCTGTTCGTGACCGGAGGACTCAGCGGTATCTTCCTCGGCCAGCCCACCATCGACTTGTTCTTCCACGACACCTACTTCGTGGTGGCCCACTTCCATCTGATCATGGGCGTGGCGGCGATCTTCGCCATGTTCGCGGGGCTGACGTTCTGGTTCCCCAAGATGTTTGGCAAGATGATGAGCGAGCCGATCGCGAAGCTGCACTTCTGGATCACTTTCATCGGCGTCTACTCGATCTTCGGCCCGATGCACTACCTCGGCTTGCTGCCTCATCCGCGGCGTTACGCTGAAATCAGCGGAGTCGACTATCTCGCCACCAGCGGAGCGGCCGAGCTTCACTACTTCATCACCATGGCCGCGATGGTTACGATCGCGGCGCAGTTCCTGTTCCTCTTCAATCTTGTCTGGACCCTTTGGACAGGCAAGCGAGTTGCTAGCGATAACCCCTGGGAGGCAACGACTCTGGAATGGACGATCCCTAGCCCGCCGCCGCATGACAATTTTGCAGGTAAGCTCCCGACGGTTTACCGCGGAGCCTATGAGTACAGTGTGCCAAAGGCAAAGCGCGACTACATTATGCAGTGCAATTCCGACGAGATGGCTTTTGAATCCTCGCCGGGGGACTAATCGATGTCTACGACGCTAATACCTCCCCCCGCACTCGGCGAGGGTGAAAAACCCCAAACCGGCCCCTCAACTAGGGGAGGCGGTTCTGGGCCCGGTGGCGGCAAGGGCGATCCGGGCGGGGGCGGGCGCTCGGGCGGGTCGGATTCAATCCAGCGGGTGATTCAACGCTACAAGCTGGGTACTTGGGTCGGCATTGGCGGCATTGTCATGATCTTCGCTGCCTTTACCAGCGCACTGGTTGTCCGCAAAGGGATGGGTGACGATTGGGTGTCACTGGATTTGCCGCGCATCCTCTGGTTCAGCACGGTCTTGCTGCTTGTCAGCAGTTTCACCATCGAGATCGCCAGGAGACGGCAGCGCGAACGGACCGATCCGGGGGTTCGGCAGTGGCTGAGCTTCACGCTGGTTCTCGGCGGTCTGTTCTTGGGGACACAGTATTGGGGATGGCGGGATCTCGCGGCCCAGGGCATGTACTTGTCCACGAATCCAAGCAGTTCGTTTTTCTATGTGCTGACCGCCGCCCACGGCTTGCACATCTTCGGAGGCGTCTTGGCTCTGTCGTACGCGGTGTACCGCGTCTGGGCGCCGGCCGATTGGATTACGCAGCCGGCGGCGATCGAAGCGACGGCGCTTTACTGGCATTTCATGGATGGGCTTTGGGTCTATTTGTTTTTGTTGCTCTTGATTTGGAGGTAGTCGTTCGATGTCGGATTCTTACGCGGCAGTTGCCACAGCGAAACCGGGCTGGGGCGGGGGCGTTTCGCCCTTCGCGGTCGGTGATAAGAAACTCGGAATGTGGCTTTTTATTGTTTCCGACGCGCTCACGTTTTCCACTCTGATCGTGGCCTATTGTTACGTTCGCATCGCCAACGAATGGCCCAAACCGTTTGAGTTTTATCCGGGGATCATCTTCGCCTCGGTGATGACTTTGGTCCTGCTCTCGAGCAGTTTGACGATGGTTTTCGGCGTCGATGCCGCCCATAGAGGCGATCACAAGAGTGCGGTGAAATGGATCTTGGCCACTGCCCTGGGGGGCGTGCTCTTCATCGTGCTCCATGCCACCGAATGGATGCATCTCATTCACGAAGGCGTCACTCCGATGGCGAACCCTTGGGGCACGCCACTGTTCGGAGGGACCTTCTTTACCCTCACGGGCCTGCATATGACCCACGTGCTTATCGGCGTGATCTACTTGAGCGTCGTGGCCTGGGGACATGGCAAGGGCAAGTACGACGCCGAGGATGTCGAAGTCTGCGGCTTGTATTGGCATTTTGTCGATCTGGTCTGGATGTTCATTTTCCCCTTGGTCTATCTGATGTCGGTGAGCGCTTAGCAGGGAGACGAGAAAGATGGCAACCCAAGTACAGTCACACAAATCACTATTCATCAAGGTCTGGATCGGCCTCCTCGTGCTTACGCTACTCGAGGTATTCTTGGGCTATATACAGTTCGGCGTATTCGTCATGCTGACGCTGCTGATGGGGCTCTCGCTCGTCAAGGCCGGCATGATCATGAGCTACTTCATGCACTTGCGGTTTGACGCGCCTGGATTGTCGTGGACCGTCGTCGTGCCGATGGTCGTCTGCGTCCTGATTATGATCGGATACTTCTTTCCGGATGGCTACCGGGTGCTGGAGTTTGGTTTCGCCGGCTGGAAGTAGCGGCGGGAGTACGCATATGCATCGGTTCTCCATTACCTTGAAAAGATCGCGCGGCCTGCTAGGGCTGGGTGTTCTAGGTCTCGCGCTATCAGCCCCGCTGTGGGGTCAGTGCGTGATGTGCCGCGAGTCGGCGAAGTACCAGCGCGCGGAAGCGATAGAGTCCCTCAATCGCGGAATCATCATTCTCGCCGTTCCCCCCGCCGCCATCATGCTCGGCATCGGCTGGGTGACCTATCGCGCGCGCGACGAATTCCTCCCCGAAGAGGATTCCCGTCTCGCCTCGGACGAAGAACCAGATTCGGAAGCCCGCTAGGGGCCGGTTGGGCAAGAACCCAGAGGCGTTTTCGGTGAACCGCGCCGGGGCGGCAAGGTGCCTCGCCGCCCTGGAATCGTCCCGCGCCCGATTCCGCCCGAGTGTTTCGCCCCGGTCGCATGGTACCCTAGCCGAAAGGCCCGCCGATCCTTTTGCTTCCGTTCCGATGAATTCCGCCCTCCAGCCCGGTAGAGCGCCCGCCAGGCAAACCGAGCACGCTCGCCACTTTTTCGGCCGGCGCGGGCTATTGGCCCAATGGCACGCGGACTACGAGTTCCGTCCAGGCCAGCTGCGGATGGCCGAACAGGTCGAAGTCGCTCTGGCCGAGCGGCGGCATTTGTTGGTGGAGGCTGGCACTGGCACGGGCAAGACGCTCGCCTATCTGATCCCGGTGATCGCCAGTGGCAAGAGAGTGATTATTTCCACTGGAACGAAGAACCTCCAGGAGCAGCTCTACTACAAGGACATCCCCTTCCTGGAAGAGCACCTGGAGCGTCCTCTGGCGGTCGCTTACATGAAGGGCCGCAACAACTACCTCTGCCGGCAGAAACTCTACGAAACCAGAAAGCGCCCCACGCTCACCGGACTGCTCGAAATCGAGGACTTCCGCATGCTCAGCGAGTGGGAGCCGGCGACGGAAACCGGCGACCGGGCCGAGTTGAAGAAGCTCCCCGAGGACAGTTCTCTCTGGGCTAGTCACGATGCCCGCCGCGAACTCTGCTCCGGTCAGAAGTGCGATGAGTTCGAACGCTGCTTCCTCACGCTGATGCATCAGCGGGCTCGCGAAGCCGACATCATTATCGTCAACCACCACCTCTTTTTCGCTGATCTCTCACTGCGGGAAGGCGACTACGCATCGATCATTCCCGACTACGACGCGGTGATCTTCGACGAAGCCCACGAGGTCGAAGACGTGGCCGGGCAGCACTTCGGCGTGCAGATCAGCAACTACCGCTTCGACGAGCTTGCCCGCGACGTCCAGAATGTGGCGCGGCGGATGGAGGCCGGTTCCCGCGGACTCGATCGTGCGCTCGAGGCCCTGCGCATCCGTTCGATGGCCTTCTTCACTCTGTTTGAGAATTACCAGGGGCGGACCGGCTTTGCCCATCGCCAGGGGTTCGTCCAAGAGCACGAGCAGCAATACTCGATGCTCAGGAACGCGCTGGAACTTCTCGCGACCCAGCTCAAGCTGGTCAAACGCCAGACCGACGAGATCATCCCCTTGGAGCGCCGGACCGCCGAGCTAGACCGCGAGCTGCGCTTTCTCCTCGAAGGCGAGGACGAGCGTTTCGTCTACTGGATCGAGCGTCGCGGCCGTGGCATTTTCTTGCAGGCCACGCCGATCGATGTTTCGGAAATCTTGGCCGAGAAACTCTTTGACCAAGTGCCCTCGGTCATCTTGACCTCGGCCACCCTGGCAGTCCAGGAGAAGTTCGATTACATCCGGGGGCGGCTGGGCGTGGCGCGGTCCGACGAACTCGTCGTTCCGGGTCACTTCCACTGGCGCGAACAAGTCATCTTCTACGTGCCGGCGGATCTTCCAGGTCCGCGCGCGCCCGATTTCGCCGGCCGCGCCGCCAGCGAGATCCTGCGGCTGCTGGAACACAGCCGCGGCCGAGCCTTCGTGCTCTTTACCAGCTACCAGCAGATGAGAGCGGTTCACGATCTTGTCTCCTTCGCGACTCCCTATACGGCCTTGCTTCAGGGGACGGCGCCGAACTCGGCGCTACTGGACGAATTTCGCGAGACCGAGAATTGTGTTCTCTTTGGGACGTCGAGCTTCTGGCAGGGTGTCGACGTCCCCGGCGAGCAGTTGAGCATGGTGATCATTGACAAACTGCCCTTCGAGGTGCCCTCGGATCCGATCGTCGAAGCGCGCATTCGCAATCTTCGAGCCGCAGGGGAAGATGCTTTCCGCGAGTACCAGGTCCCGCAGGCGGTGATCGCTCTCAAGCAGGGTTTCGGGCGATTGATTCGGCACAAGAAGGATCGCGGCGCGCTCGTCCTGCTGGACAACCGAATCCTTCACGCTGGCTACGGAAAGATCTTCCTTGACAGCCTTCCGGACTACACATTTACGACACGTATCGAAGATGTTGCGCGGTTCTTCGATAGGGAAAGAGCTCCGGAGAACGGACGGTAGCGAGCCGGACATCCTTGCCGCCCAGGTAAACTGGACGTAGTGCGCAATGCCTGCTGATCTCGTGCTGTTGGGGATCTCGAAGCCTGGCGCGGCCCGTCGTCACGGAGGCCGGCACGGTGTGGCTGGCCGCTGTTTGCTCCGTCGTGACACGCCGAACATAGCACTAAGACCTTGGCTGGCGGGGAATGGATGATTAGCGATGCGGATTACGGAAATCTTCGAGTCGATCCAGGGGGAGTCAACTTTCCAGGGACTGCCGTGTGTCTTCATCCGGTTGACGGGCTGCAATCTCCGCTGCCGGTGGTGTGATACCGAGTACTCGTTCCACGGCGGCGAGACCATGACCCTCGACGCGGTGATGGACAGGGTCGGAGAGCTGGGCGGAAAACTGGCCGAGATTACCGGCGGCGAGCCGCTGCTGCAAGATAAGGTGTACCCGCTGATGGAGCGGCTACTGGCGAAAGGTTACCAGGTGCTGCTCGAAACCAGCGGCGAGCAGCCTCTGGATCGCGTGCCGCCGGAAGTCGTCAAGATCGTCGACGTGAAATGTCCGGACTCGGGCGAGCCTGACTGCTTTCGCATGGAAAATCTGGCCCTGCTGACGGCGCGCGATGAGGTGAAGTTCGTGATTGCGAACCGCCGCGACTACGAATTCGCGCGCGACTTCACCCGCGGGCAGGAACTAGGGGGGCGCGTGAACGGCATCCATTTCTCACCCGTCCATGGCGAAGCGGAACTGCCGCGTCTGGCCGCATGGATCCTTGAAGACCGGCTGGAAGGAGTTCGATTCAGCTATCAGCTGCACAAGCTGATCTGGGGCGCCGAGGTGCGCGGCGTCTAAACCAGCCGCGGCAAGAGCACCATCTCCTGGTTAGGGCGCTGCCACGCATCCCCTCGCTTTCACTGCGTCAGCACCGAGTCACGCCGAGTCAGGGCTCTTCGCCACGAAGATCAGCCGGACGGTTTGTCAGGGGAGATGTTCAAGTTCGCTGATGACCTCGTTGACGACATGCAACATGGCGGCGAAGCTGGCCGCGGAAAGCTTGTCCATCGTGTCGCGCTCGCTGTGCCAGTTGCGGTGGAAGAGCCCGTAGTTGAAGTCGATTAGATCTACGGCTGGAATTCCCGCGCGGACAAAGGCGACGTGGTCGTCGGCGATGGCGATGGGTGAGCGGCTCGCAAAAACATCCTGATAGCCCAAACGACGTCCGGTCATCCATATCAGGTCTCGCAGCCAGGGCGTGGAATTCTGCTCATAGACCAGCTGCAGGTCGGCGTCGCCGATCATGTCCACGTTGATGAGCGCCTTGATGCGCTGGGAGGTTCCATCGGCTTGCCAGCGGGCCGCCTGGTGGCGGCTGCCATAGGTGTGATCGAGTTTGGTCCAGCGGCGAATCGACTCTTCGCCGTCAAAAAAGACGATCCAGATTTCGTCGCGATGCCGTCTGCCGGCGATAAGTTCAGCCATCGTCAGGAGAAATCCGGTCGACGAGCCCCCGTCGTTGGCGCCGACAAAATGCAGTCCTTCACGAGAGTAGGTGTCGTAGTGGCCGGAAACAATCACCAGGCGGCCCGAGGCGGCTCGAGGCGGAGTGGGGGGGAATTTCGCGATGAGGTTGACCATGGGCAGATCGCCCAGGGGAGTGGAGGCGGTAAATGTCTCGGCTTCGATCTCAGAGCCGAACTTGCCGAGAATCTGGCGAATCATCCGCCGCTGACGCCGATGGGCTTGCGAGGCAGGGGGCCGGGGTCCCAGCGCCACGATTTCCGCCGTCCGCCGCAGAGCCTTCTCGCCAGCTAGGCGGTACCCATCCGAGGCATCCTGCGCGAAGCCCGGCCGCGCCATGAGGGCCAAGCAAACGACCAGCCAGCACAGCCGCTCCATGGCCCGCGCGCCTGCTAGGATCCGCCGCCGGCAGTGCGGCCAGGACCGTGTCCCAGACCTCACTGGCCAAATCTCACTGGGAGGAACCTTCGGGGGCTGACGGCGGTCTCTCGGCTAGACACACGTACCCCAACGTAAAATTTTTGCCGCGATCGAGCACGTCGAGCGCCGGCAAGATCAGCGCGATGGCGCCAGTCACGGCCGCAACCACGGGAAAGAGCACCCACAAGAGTCCGCGCTGGAAGAAGATCATGGAATTGAGCAGTCGGCGAGCCAGCAAGGTAAAGAAGCCGCCCATGGGCCGGATCGTTTCGACACGCAAACCGGCCTCGGTTAGCAGCCGCCGAAGGCCATGGCAAGTGTAGCGAAAGTAGTCGTGGGGCGCCTGGTGGACTTCCCAGGCCAGCGGCACGGCGATCAAAACTCTTGCCCCTGGTTTGAGTACCCGCGCGAATTCCTTCAATACGCGGTCCGGTTCGAAGACGTGCTCGAGCACGACTAGGTTGATCAGCGCGTCGAACGATTCATCCGCAAAAGGCAACTCACTCAGGTCCGCGATCGAATCGAGTTGGGAATAGTCCCAGCGCGGATCGCCGATGGCGCGATCGACGCCGCTGTAACGGCAGTGAGCGAAGAGCGCGCGGTAGCGGCCTTCTCCGGCACCGGCGTCGAGGACGCGCGAGCCGCGGGGCAGCAAGGCGGCCAAGGCGCGGACCGCGTCTTCGATCTCAGCCTCGGGCCGCAGCAGACGCCTGCGCAACAGGCTGGGCAGCCAGGGACCGATGCGGCCTTCGAGCACCTAGCGCTCTCCCCGGGCCACGGCCTCCATCATCACCGTGGAACCGGCCGCGCCCGCGGCCTCGAGGAGCGTAAAGGGAACGCAGGCGGCGACAATCGCAAGGTAGAGGAGATCTTTCACAAGCCGCAGGTTCGGGGACTCGCGCACGCGCCGCACCCGGCGCAGCACCGGATCGAGCCGCGGACAGAGGCTCGTCGCCAGTCCGGCCGGATTATCGCGCAGCGAAAAAAACTTGCGCCGCTGGACTTGAAAGTCCGCCGCGCCCAGCACCTGTTCGAGATCCTCGGTCCGAAAGTGAATCAGGTGGCGCGGAATATCGAGGCCACTCCAGTGCTTGCCCAGCAGCAGGAACTGCCAGCAGGCCGCATTGGGGACCTGGACGTAGAGCCTGCCTCCGGGTTTGAGCATCGCGCGCGCGGCCCGCAAGCATTCGACCGGGTCCTCGACATGTTCCAAGACGTGAAACATCGTTACGGCCTCAAACGAATGAGGGACAAAGGGCAAGTTCGGAGCCGCCCCCTGGACCGCCTCGACGTTGTGCCGCCGGAGCGCCTGAGCCGCCGCCCGCCGGGCCGCATCGACTCCCACGGCAGTGATTCCCCGCTTGCCAATCGCGCGGGCGAACGAGCCGCCCCCGCAGCCGATGTCGAGCAGCAGGCTTCCGCTCTCGAGCGAGTGGCTCACGAAATGCACGTGATCGGCCAGAACGAGCTGCCGATAGATTTCGCTCAGCCGGCCCGACGCCGTGGCGTCGGCCTCCCACCAGTAGGTATCGGGGTAGAAGGCCGCCAGTTCGGCGGGCGTTGGCATCGGGTCGAGCCGGATCAGGGCGCACTCGCCGCATTCGACGACGCTGAACCGTTTCCCGCCCGGGGGCCCGAAGCGATCGGGGCCGCGGAAGAGGGTCCAATAAGACTCGTCTCCGCAACGCGGACAGGCCCTCATGGGCGCGCTGTCTTGGTGAAGCATACCGAACTGCGACGCCTCTACGGCTCGATCTCTACCGCTCGATACGGGCAAGGTCTGCAAGCGGCAACCGAAATCGGTGAATCACCTCCGCGACTTCGGCTGGGGTGAGGCGCCGAAACGAGCGTATCTCCCGTCTCTTTCGAAGCATGGCCGGGAGGCCGGCCAGAGCGGCCACCTCGGCCTTGATGATGCATTTTAGCAGCCCCCAGATTCCGATCGAGCGCTTCGCCGCGCCCGCGTCTCCCCGGCCGGCCAGCGCCGCAAGGGCCGTCAGCACGAGCCGGAGCAAGAAGTAGAAGGGGTTCAGCCACAGCAGCCGCCACGGAAATAGTTTGGCCGCCAGCCAGACACGATTGCGTTCGATCAAGAAGATTCGCTGTTCGGAGTACTGGCCCAGAGTAGAACCCAGGCGATGATGAACGATCGCGCCGGGCGCGTAGACGCACTTCCAGCCCCCGATTCGCGCGCGCAATCCGAGTTCGGCGTCGTCTCCATAGGCGAAGAAGTCTTCGTCAAACCCCCCGACGTGGTCGAATAGTTCTCGGCGATACAAGGCGGCGCAGCCGTCGGGCCAGGCCACCTCCTCGACGCGATCATACTGGCCCCGGTCGCGCTCTCCGCTGCCGCGACCGCGATTTTGTCCATCGGCGTAGATCAGATGTCCGGCCTTGTCGAGAATCGCCGGATCGCGCCCGTTGAGGATTTTCGACGCCGCCATGCCGGCCGCCGGCCGCCGCTCGAGACTTTCCACCAGGGCCCGCAACCAATCGGGCCGCGCCTCGGCGTCGTTGTTGAGCAGAGCGATGTAAGATCCGCGGGCGATCTTGATACCCTGATTCACCGCCGCGCAGAAGCCGGCGTTCCCTGGGTTCCGAATCCACTGGGCGCGAAGAAGGCTCTGATCGTTCGCTAGATCCCTCGACCCGTCGGTAGAACCGTTATCGACGACCAGGATTTCGAAATTCGTGAACGACTGTGCGCCGAGGGATAGCAGGCAGCGCCGCAGCAACTGGCGCTGGTTGTGGTTTACGACAATGACCGAAACCAGTGGCGGATCGGAAGGCATCAGAAGCAAAGTGGGGACACGGTCTCGCGCCGGAAACGCGGAGCCGGGAAATATCACCTCTGTTTCCGGCCGCGCTTCCCTCGGGCCGCGGCCGCTCGGGTGATGTGGCACGCTTGTTGTTCCGGCCGATCCAGACAGGCCAAGGCAGCAAAAAAATGAAGAAAAACCCCTTGTGTCGGCTAGCCGAATATTATAATATTATACTGCGATGGGTCGTGCTAGTTCAGGATTCGGAGAGCGAATTCGTGCCGAGAGAGAAACTCGTGGCATTACGCTTGAGCAGATCTCGGAGAAAACTCACATCAGCGTTCGCCAGCTTCGCGCGATCGAAGAAGAGAATTTCAGTCTGTTGCCTGGAGGCGTCTTCAACATCAGCTTCGTACGCCAGTATGCGCGCCATGCGAGCCTTGATGAAGAAGCGATTGTAGCGGATTTCAAGAGCATCGCGACGCCGGCCGAGTCGCAGTTCTTCCAGACGCCGGATGACGCCGTCCGGTCGGCCAGCACGACTCTCGCCGAGAGGATCGCGGAGCACGCCGGGCGCTATCAGGTCACCGGTCCCATCGTTCTTACGGCGTTGCTTGGACTGATCGCGGCAGGCGTACTGCTCACCAACTGGGACTGGAACAAGGCGTACACTTTCTTTTCTCCCGCGCCAGCCGGGCAGGCGGCCGCGCCGCGAGCCGGCCGCGCCGAGGGGGTTCCGGAGATTGGCCTCGAACGAAGCCGGCCCGGGGGTGAGTCGCCTGCTGCATCGGAGGAAGGCAGCAAACCAGCCGCTCCGGTCAAGCCTGTCATGGTCGTCCTGCGAGCCTCGAAAACGGTATGGGTAAAGGCCACCGCTGACGGAGCCACGGTTTTCCAGCGGACGTTCCAGGCCGGCGATGCCGAGACGATCGAGGCCGATGAGAAGGTCCATCTCTTGGTCGGCAATGCCGGCGGCGTTTCGCTGTCGCTGAATGGCGAGCCGTTGCCGCCGATTGGCTCACTGGGGCAGGTCCGGCGGCTGCTGCTGACAGTCCATGGCGTACAGTTTCTAGGGCCGCCGGAGCCGGGCGTCCGTGAGCAGGCCGAAACGGCACCCTCTCTGGCGCGGGCCAGCACCTCGCTATGATCATCCTTTCTGTTTCAGGGAAGTCCACAAGATGAAAACAAACCGGCGTGGCTTTGCCCGCGCTCTGACCGGCAGCGGCCTGGCCCTTTCTTCGGCCTTCGGCGCCTCGGCATCCGCTGCTCCATCGAAGGGCTCCCGGATCGGCAAGATCGAAGTCATCCCGGTCGGGATCGAGTTTCGGACGACCTTCAATATTGGAGTTGGCAAAGTAGGCGGCAAGGGCGAGCCGGCCAAATATGTTTTCGTCAAGGCCAGCACCGATGACGGCCGCGTTGGCTGGGGGGCGACAACCACGGTTCCGAATTGGAGCTACGAGACTGCCGAAGCCGTTGTGGGAACCCTTGAGCACTATTTAGCGCCCTTGGCGCTCGGCCGCTCGCCATTTGAATGGAACGCCTTGAAGAAGGCGATGGACAGGGCAGTGCGGCCGGCGGTGAGCAATGGCGCGCCGTTCGCCAAGAGCGCCCTGGAAATCGCGTTTCTCGATCTCGCCGGTCAGATCGCCGGACAGCCCTTGCACCGGCTGCTGGGCGGGAAGCTTCGTGACACGATCGATCTCTGTTACGCGGTGAGTATCGACGAGCCCGAGGCCATGGCGGCGGAAGTCTCCCGCTGGCCCGCCTGCAAGTGTTTCAAGGTCAAGGTTTCCGGCGACGCTGATCTCGACCTGACGCGTCTTCGCGCCATCACCGACGCCCGGCCCGACGCCGAGATCTGGCTCGACGCCAATCAGTCCTATCAGCCGATAGCTCTCAGGCGGTTCCTGCGAGCTCTTCCAGAATTCAAGATGATTCGCTGTTTCGAGCAGCCCGTCCGCAGCGAGGACTGGCTGGGGCTGAAACGGGCCCGGGAAAAGAGCCCCTACCCGGTAGCGATCGACGAAGGCTGTTTTTCGTCCTTCGATGTTGCTCGCATGGCGCGCATGGATGTCGCCGATTTGGTTGTGCTGAAGGTGCCCAAAAGTGGCGGTGTTACCAATTGCGCCAAGAGCGCCGTGGTGTCCGAGGCCAACGGCATCGGCCTGCTTGGCAGCGGGCTGACCGATGCTGGGGTGAGCTTCATGGCGGCCATCCACCTGTATTCGACGCTCGATCTGCTCTTGCCGCCGGAACTCAACGGACCACAATTCCTCACCACCATGATGGCCGACGGCATCCAGCAAAAAGGCGTGACGATCACGGTCCCCGACACGCCCGGTTTGGGGATTACGGTCAACGAGGACGAAATCCGCGCCAACCGTCTGCGTCTGGGCTAAGCGCCAGGCGGGCGGGCGAGCGCCAGACCTAGAGCGGTCTGCCGGTGGAGAATACCCCTTCTTTTTCCTTGACGGCGCGAGCTTGCAGGTCCTTCCATTCCCGGCTGCCGTTGTCTGGGATGCTTTCGAGGTAGACTCCCCGCGGATAGACCGGGAGCTTGCCGGCCCGGAAGGCGTCAAAATACTGGTGCATGTGAGTGTAGTAACTGGTCGCACCCGAAGGCCAGCGGATCGCCAGTAACTGTCCCGGATAGGGATAGGGCCGCTTGCTGAGCGGTTCGATGCGGAAGCGTTCGATGGCGTCTCTGTCGAGTTCGACGCCCATGCCGGGCTTTTCGGGAATCGCGGCCATGCCGTTGGCGACCTCAATGCCGGGCGTGATCATCTGGTGCGTGTAGAGCTGGTGACAGTTCACCGCCGGCCAGCGTGCATGGCTGAGCACGGCTCCGAAATGCAGGGCGAAATTCGCGGTGATCCCGGTGCCGACAAGCTGCAGCCAGAAGGGTTTCGAAGCGGCGGCGGCGACTGTCGCGTTGTTCATGACGCGTCCGGCGGCGCCGCCGATGACGAATCCGTCGCAGACCTCTTCTCTGAGCGCGGTCATGATCGGAGGATTTCCGAAGTGATGCGCGATGGGAATACTCGTCCGCTTGCGAAGCAGCTTATTGCCCTCGACATCGCCTTGCGGGATGGGCGTCTCCCAGATCGCGATATGGTGATACTTCTCAAGCCCGGTGCAGTAGGGGATGGCGTGGGCGGAATCCATTAAGGTGGCGTTGTAGTCGAAGTCGATCTTGAAATGCTTGGGCAGGGTGGCCGTGAGCACGCGGCACTGGTCGTCGAGATCGAACCAAGGACGGGCTTTCGTTTTGAAATCGGTATAGCCGGCCGCGGCGGCGTCCTTGCATTCGGAAACCCAGTCCCGGCCCGGCATGTCGATCGCCCACCAGCTCAGGAACGCACGGTCGCGATGCTGGCGCCCGAAGAGCCGATGGATCGGCACGCCCTGAACCTTCGCGGCGGCGTCGAATAGCGCCTGCTGCAGGCCGTGGCCGAGCGAGTCATCCCACATCACTTCGGCGGCTCTCTTGCCCATGACGCGAGCGATGGTGGCATCTTCCAGCGGACGGCCCCCGTAGTAGACCATCGCCTCGCCGAATCCTTTCACGCCGCATGCAAGCTCGATTTCACAGATTTCGAAATAGCGCCAGTGGTAGAGCTCGCGCTTCATGTTGCGATCGGGTACGGGCCGGAAGGGCACCTCGACCCAAGTGCGATCGACCTTCTTGATGGATGTGTCGAGCAGCCCGTTGAGGGCGGGCGGCGGAGACGCGGCCGGCATTGCGGAGGCGGCTGGTGGTGAGGCAGCCGCGACTGGCGGCGGAGAGGGCAGCGCGGCGGCGAAAGCCCCCGCGGCGGCGGTTCGTAAGGCGTTACGGCGAGTCACTTTCCGTTTCATATTCTCTCCTGGCGGCACTAGCCAGTCCTGCGCCAAAGCCGATCGTGGTCCACAGATAGCACAAGGCTCCGCGGCAAGGCAAACGACCGCTCGGCGCGTGAAGCGCTGGATAGGCCTTAGGGGCTCGCGGCCGGAGACCGATTGCTAGCGCGGCCGGTCTCCGCCGGCGGTGGTGCGATGCATCAACCGGGGACGGGTCTGGTCGTAATCATAGACGGCGTAGTGCATCACGCAGCGGTTGTCCCAGAGAAGAACATCCTTCTCGCGCCAGTGATGCCGGTACACATTTTCCGGCCGCGAGGCGCGTTGCTGCAAATAGTCGAGGAGCGGACGACTCTCATCGGCGGTCATATCGCGGAAGTGAGACGTGAAATAGGGATTGACGAAGATCGCCTTGCGTCCGGTCTCGGGATGGGTGCGGACCACGGGATGGCCGACTGGTGGAGGCACGTCGCTGATCGGAAGCGTGTCGCTGCCGGGCCTGCTGTTCCGCTCGATCAATGGCTCACTCGAATGCATAGCGGTCAGGGGGCCGAGCACCTGTTTCATGCCATCGGAGAGTTCGTCGTAGACGGCGTACATATTGCAGAACATGGTGTCGCCATAGCCCTCGGTGATCGTCCGTCCGTGGAGGACCGAGCAGGCGGGCGGCTTTTCGGCGAATGAAATATCGGAATGCCAGAAATTATTGCGCCCCCCCGGTGTTTGCAGCTTGTTTTCGAGAATGAGAACTTCTGGATGATCGTCGAGCCCCCGGCGGGACTGAAGCGGATGCCCCTCGACCGGCCCGAAGATGGTTGTGAAAGCGATCTGGTCGGCGGGCTGGATGTTCTGGCCACGAAAGAGCAGCACCAGATGTTCACGAAAAACCCGCCGCACGGCATCGCTCTGCGCGGTGTCGAAGGGCTTGGACAAGTCGACGCCGGTGATTTCGGCGCCGAGCGCTCCCGATAGTGGACGTACCTGCATGTCTGTTCTGCCTCCGAACGCGGCCCGCGGCGCTATGCCAACGCGGGATTATGGCGACGCGCGGCTATGCCGTGAAGTGCGGCTTGACAAACTCGTAAGTTTTTCGAAACGCCGCCATGGCGTCTTCATCCAGCGGGCGGGCGTCGGGGTTGCGAACCTTCCAGTTCGAGACGACGCCCCGCAGATGCAGCACATAGAGCAGCGACGGAAATCCGTAAGCGACCGCTTGGGTGACAAAAAGCATCGCCTTTGAGAAGTAATCGAGCGCTTCGTTTTCCTTGCCCTGGTTCCAGAGATCCCACACCTTTACATAGAGATCGACCCACCCGGCGGCAGGCATGTTGCCGCCGATTCCCAGCGACATCTCATCGGGCAAGTTGCGGCCATGACTCCCGGTGAACGGAACGATGCGCCCCCCGCTCTTGGCGTTGAACTCCTTGATGCGTGACATCGAATGGCCAGCTTCGTCTTTAACGAAACGTAGCGTCGGCACCTGTTTCGCCATTTGCAGGACGAATTCCACGCTCATGTTCCCCGTCGTCTGCACAAACATCGGAAGGCCGCAGACCTTGCCGATCGCCGCATAATATTTGGCGACTTCGTCGAGGTCGAACTCACCGCGATCGCGTGTCGGCAGGGCGATAATCGCGTCGGGCTGAAGTTTTTCCGCGTGCTTGGCGTACTTAACGGCCGTCTCGGTATCGGAAGCCTGAACGCCGATTACGGTAACCGGACGAAGGTTCTTGTTGGCCTTGACGATGCGTTCGGCGCCCTCAATGCGTTCGTCGTAACTGAGGTACTGATACTCGCTGGCACGCTGCGGCCAGACTATGCCGTGGACGCCGGTGTGGTCGAGGAACGCCACTTGCTTTTCGAGTTCATCGAAAGCGATCTGATTATCTTTCGTATACGGCGTCTGGACAATCGGAAAGATGCCGCGAAACTTCTTCGCATCGACGGCATTGGCCGAGCAGGCCATACTGTCGAACAAACACCAGCCAAGTCCGGCGCCACCCAGGGTACGCAAGAAATTTCGGCGGCTGGCTCCCCATCCGCCCGGAGTCTTCATCAATGCATTCGGCATGGCGCGGTATCCCCCATAAAAGATCATAGTGATCCGAGAATCGAAATGCACCCGAGAGAGTTGCCCCGGTACAGCGGCGCGGGATCGAGACTTGGCTGATTCGCCAATTTGGTATGATTGCCTCGCTATGGACAAGAGGACTTCGCGGCGGAATTTTTTCTTGCAATCGGGGCTCGGGGCGGCGAGCGCTCTGGCGGTGGCGGAGTCGCGTCCCGTGTTCGGGGCGGCCCCGGCGGTCGTGGGCGGGTCGAACACCGATGTCCAGACGGTCGAGCGTATCTGGGTCGATGTGCCGTTTCGTCCGATACCGAAAAAACATATGCATCGGGAGCGCCCCGGCTGGACACTTTTCGAAGTGACCAAGACGACGCTAGCCAACGGCGTAGTGGGATTCGGCGAGGCGATGGTGCAGTATGGCGGCCGTCCGCTCGACGACGCGACGATCGGGCGGGTAAGCGGACGACCGGCGGCGGAGTCGATGTGGGATGACTCGATCGGACATGGCCTGCAGATGGCGTTGTTCGACGCGGTGGGCAAGACGAACGGCGTTCCGATTCACAGCCTGATGGGACGCCAGGTGCGCGATCGCGCGTTCATGAGCTGGTGGGCCTGCGATCAGCCGGCGCAGGACTGGGTCCAGGAATGCAAAGACGCCACGGAGCGGGGTTACACGGCGTTCAAAGCCAAGGCGCGCTCATGGTTTGATCTTGATGAGCAGTGCCGCGTGCTGACGGCGACGCTGCCGCCACATTTCAAGATCGATTTTGATTTCAATTCGCTATTGCTCGACTCAGGCCACGCGGGCCCCTACCTGGTGGAGCTGGAAAAGTACAAGCATCTCGCGATCTACGAATCGCCCATTCCTCAGGCCGATGTCGAAGGCAACAAGCTTCTGCGCCGCAAGACGCGAATTCCGATCGCGATGCATTTCGGCAATCCTCCGATCATGACCGCCCTGAGGGAGGAGGTCTGCGACGGGTTCGTGATCGGCGGCGGCGCGAGCCGGGTGATCAACAATGGAACGATCGCGGCGATAGCGAACAAGCCGTTCTGGCTGCAGTTGGTCGGGACCGGAATCACGGCCACATGGGCCATGCACCTGGCGGCGGTGCTGACGCATGCGCGATGGCCGTCGATCAACTGCAACAATCTGTACGAAGCGGGTCTAGTGACACCGGGCATCAAGGTGGAGAACGGTTCGGCGAGGATTCCCGACGGTCCCGGCCTGGGCGTGGAACTCGACGAGGACGCGGTGGAACGATACCGCATCGAGCCTCTCACCAAGCGCCGCGTGCCGCCGACCGATATCTTGCTGGCGATTCGCTGGCCGTCCGGCGGCACGACGTACTATGTCAGCGCTCGTCTCTACCGGGCCGACTTTCTTGCTGGCAAGCTTCCGGTCTTTGCCCGAGGCGTCTATATGGAGCAGATCCCCGACGACGGTAGCCGGGACTGGAAGGATTTAAACGCGCGCGCACTGAGGAACGGCAGCGTCCACACGGCGGGACGCCCCATCTAGCTGGTGTTTCGGCCGCGGACCCGGCGGTCGAGGGCGAGACGGGGGAAGTGAAAATCCGCGGCCGCCAGCTCATTCGATCCACCGGCCGGCCCCAGCGACATTTCAGGGGCGGGATACTACGGGCAGCTTGCGGCGCTTTTCTGTTTTCGTTTCTTGCGCGCCTGTTTGCGTTCCTCGATGATCTGCTGGTACTTGACCTGCTGCTCGGGACCGAGCACGGCCATGATCTGGGCCATTCGTTCTTCTCGAAGGATTTTGATCTCCGGCTCGATGATCTTCCGCGCATCGTGATAGCGCTTGCCGATGTCGTCGTAGATCCGGTCGATCTGCTGGATTTGCTTGCTGTCCAGCGACAGATCGGTGGTCAGCCGATGGATCAATTGCTGGCGGTACAGACCCGGATCCCTGCCATAGGGCCTCGAGGAGGCGGCGGCGCTTTGGACCCAGTAAAAATGGTTCGCCGCCGCACCGAAAAGCGCTCCGGCGACGAATACCAAGCCGAGGTAGAAGAAAGCCGCTCTGGTGGAAGGCCTGGTCACTGTCTGTTCTCACCTAACAACCAAAGATCTCCGTCCGAGGCAAGAACCGCGTCCTCGACGAGCACGTCAATATAGCCGGCCTCGAGCAGATCCTCGGGCGCCCGCTGCACGAATCCCAGCGAGACGATCAATAACGCGGCCGCGAGACTCGCCGCCGCGGCGAGCCGTGTCGCCCAGATTCGCATCGGGATCAGCCAGCTCATCGTTCCGGCGGCTTCGATCTTCGCCCACAGCTCGGGCATGAAATCCGCCGATGGCTCAAAATCGGCGCACGCTTGCCTATAGGCCTTGAAGAGTTGGTCGAGTTTGTGCTCCTGATCCGGAATCATCGCTTCCTCGTGGCGCAGTTTATCAGATTTCACCGCTGGCTCTCAAACGTTCTAGCTCCTTGAGCGCGCGCTTGCGAGCCCGAAACAGCCTGACTTTCAGAGCGTTTTCCTTGATGTCATAAATTTCGTGCAGTTCCTTCAGCGACAGTCCTTCTACTTCCCTGAGCAGCAGCAGAATCCTGTCTTCCTCGGAAATTCGGCCCAGCAAAGCTTGCACCGTCGCCCGGGCCTCCCGTTGGCGCAATTCTTCGCTGTGCTGCTTGCCTCCTTCGACCGCGTCGGCCACGACCACCTGCTCGTCGCTCAGATCGGCCATGGTGATGGCGGCGGAGCGCCGTTTCTTTCTCAGATAGTCGTAAGTCGTATTGACCGTCAGCCGGTGCAGCCAGCGCTCGAATACCTCGAGCGAGCGCAACTGGCTCAGCGAATGATACAGCCGCACGAAAACGTCTTGCGACACATCCTCGACGTCGCCAGGGTGTCCGATCAGCCGATAGACGGTTCCCAGGATTCGCTTTCGATACGCATAAACAATCTGATTGAACGCAGCTTCGTCGCCGGACTGCGCGCGCTGGATCGTCTCTAGTTCGACGAGCATACGGAACGATATCTTCTGCTTGGAAGTGAATAGCCCGCATCGCCTCCCCGCGGCTGCCGGACTCCGGCACGTGATTTCCGTCCAGACGACTCCTCTGACAGGGGCCTCCATTTGGTAGGGCGCGATAGCAGAGCTATAGGTTACTGCATCTGGAGATCCTTGCACTTCATGCCGCGCCGTCATGTAGGTCAAGGCCCAATAGAAATGTCCCCTGGCTCGTAAGGGCGAGGCGTCGCTGGGGCTGTGGAAATGTGGGAATCGCGGGAGCGATTTCCAAGGGAAGGGTGGGAAACCTCTCGTTGCCGTTCGAACCCTGCTCACGCCGCTTGTCATCGGCTCGGTTCGAAGCGCGGCCGACATTGCTGCGCACCAAAGCCTAGCTTCCGGCCGCGCTGGGCCACTTCTTGAGCCGTTTTGCCTGGCGGTAGCTGACCCCCAGCGGCTCGGCCGCTTCGGCCAACTTCCGCTCGCCTCGTTTCACTCGGCTCCGCACTTCCACGCGCAGCAACTCCGTAAAGCGGATGGGCCCTCTGTTTCGGCGTCTTGACGAACTGAAAAATCAAGTAAAGAGCCGCCGCGGCGGCAAGAACGCGCCCGCTGCTCCGTGGAGCTGCGCTACCCTATCAGTGCATTCGTCACCGTGAATCACCATGAAAGAAACAACCTACTGGCAGCGAACCGACTCCTTCGACGAAAAGATACGCCTTCTTCGCGCAGCCTATCGCAAGAAGGACTACCGTCTGGCGCGCTCGATCGGCGACTCGCTGCGCCACTCGATCACCCTCGATCAGCAACAGCAGGCTCCGCTCTCCGGCGACATCATCGGCCCCGAGTACGATTTGCCCGTCGCCGAGCTGCCCGCCGCTTGGCGTGACTGGGCGCGCGGCTGGTCCCACGCGCGGATTTTGGGGCTCGATGAGACGGCCAACCTCGTCCGCACCGGCGAGCCGGTCGAACTGGTCGCCGCTTTTCCCGAGGACCGCGTCCACTCACTGCGGCGCGAGGTGCGCCTGGCCCGCGTCGACGGTTCGATACTGCGTGAAGTTCGCTCCCAGGTGACCGAAGAAGTCCGGCGCGGACGGCAGCGCCACTGCCGCCTGACGTTTTTCGCCAGCGCCCCCGCACATCAGCGCTCCTACTGGATTCTCTTCTACGGCAACCCCGACGCCGAACTGCCCGGCTACCCCAGCGACCTCGAAGTGCGCGGCGAAGGCTTTCAGCTCGATTTCGAGAATGAGTACTTTCGCGGCAAGCTCTCCCAACGAATGGGCCAGCTCGAGCGCCTCACCTACAAGCGCGAGCACGGCCAAGAGCTCTTCGCCGGCGGCGAGGGACACGGTGAGCCGCCCGGCATCGACTGGGCGCACGACTACGTCACGTCGGGAAATTTCCAAAAGCTGCGCTGTACCAACTGGCCCGAGGTCCCCGACTACGAAGTCCTGCGCGGCCCTCTGTCGCTGACCGTCCGCCGCTGGGGTTTTCCCTGCTCGACCGTGCATCCTCTCTTTACGCCCGCGCGCATGAACATATTCGTCGAATACCGCTTCTATGCCGGCACGCCCTGGTTCGTGAAGGTGGGCCACATGCAGGTCATCAAGGATATCGAGATCGGCTATCTGCGCGACGACGAATGGGTCTTCTCCGGTATGTCGTTCACCGATACGGTCTGGATGGGCCCGGACGGCAAGCTCCGACAGGGCGAAGTCCCCCGCGGGGAGCGGGAGAATCTCTGGGCGGCCGGCTTCATCAATCCGCAAACGCAAGACGCCTTCATCGGGCTCTTTCTCGAACATGAAGTCGAAAACCGCGACGATCTCAGGCACACCGGCGCGCCCCAGCTCTATTACAAGTGGCACGGCCACGTCTGGAGCCGCGCGCTCTATCACGGCGAAACCCTGAAAGCCGGGACCGTGCTGCGGCAGAAAAACGCCTACCTGACGATGCCGTTTACGCCCGAAGGCGGTCCGCCCATGGTCGAGGGGATGCGGCAGCGGTTGCTGCATCCGCTCGCGCCCTCGGTGGCGGAGCTGCCCCCGGGCCTCAATCTGGCCGTCCCCCCGGGCCGTCTCGCCCGCCCGGGCGAGGCCGGCGACAGCCCCATCTCGAAACGGCTGTTGTGGGAAGCGCTGGCCACCTGTCAGGACGAGCAACTCTACGCCGTGCGCCCGAGCGTCGTTGATCTCGGGCTGGTCTATGACCTGCGGGTGCGCGGCGATGTTGTCTACGTTCAGATGGCGATGCCTCATCGCGGACGGCCCCGGCTGGGCTACTTCTCCTACGGCTCGGGCGGCAACTCGACCCCGGTACGCACCCAACTGCTGAAAGTCCCCGGCGTCGCCCGGGTCGTCGTTGAACAGACCTGGCAGCCTCCCTGGGACGCTAACCGCCTCACCGACCAAGGCCGCCGCAAGCTGGGAATTCCAGATCCGTCGGCCTGAGCGTGGCCTGAGCGGCGCCTCGTCCGAAGATGTATCCGCCACGGTCCTAAGCGAATCCCAACGCGAATCTCGCCGCTGAGATCCGCGGCCCTGGCCACGGCGCTCTTCAATGTTGACACAGAAGTATAGTATTGATATTGTGAGATCTAGCAATCCATACTAATTGGTATAGTTTCCAAATCCAGCTCGCCGAGGGGTGACTATACTCCCCGCGGTCATGCGATCTGCTCTAGCCATTGCGGCTTTCAGAGTCTTCAAGGAGTTCCGATGAGTACGCCATCTAGTGATCTCGATGTACTGACGAATCAAGACTATAAGTACGGCTTCGTCACTGACATCGAGACGGAATCGATCCCGCCGGGCCTCAATGAAGACGTCATTCGCTGGATTTCGGCCAAGAAGCAAGAGCCTGAGTTCTTGCTCAAGTGGCGGCTGAAGGCCTATCAGCACTGGCTCAAGATGAGCGAGCCTGACTGGCCGAACGTAACCTACAACAAGATCAATTATCAAGACATCATCTACTACTCAGCCCCGAAGTCGAAAAAAGACGGCCCCAAGAGCCTCGACGAGGTTGATCCCGAGCTGCTGGCGACCTACGAAAAGCTCGGCATCCCGCTGCAAGAGCGCGCGGCGCTGGCCGGGGTCGCGGTGGACGCGGTGTTTGACAGTGTCTCGGTCGCCACCACGTTCAAGGGCAAGCTCGAGGAGATGGGCGTGATCTTCTCGTCGTTCTCGGAAGCGGTCCGGGACCATCCCGAACTGATCGAGAAGTATCTGGGCTCGGTGGTTCCCTCTACGGACAATTTCTTCGCGGCGCTCAATTCGGCCGTGTTTAGCGATGGGTCGTTCTGCTACATCCCCAAGGGCGTGCGTTGTCCGATGGAGCTGTCAACCTATTTTCGAATCAACGCCGCCAATACGGGGCAGTTCGAGCGGACGCTGATTGTCGCCGACGAGGGCAGCCATGTCAGCTATCTGGAAGGCTGCACGGCGCCGATGCGGGACGAAAACCAGCTTCATGCCGCCGTAGTCGAACTGGTGGCGCTCGACAACGCACGGATCAAGTACTCGACGGTGCAGAATTGGTATCCGGGCGACAAGAACGGCAAGGGCGGCATCTATAACTTCGTGACCAAGCGCGGGGCCTGCCGCGGCGTGAATTCGAAAATTTCGTGGACCCAGGTCGAGACCGGCTCGGCGATCACCTGGAAGTATCCAAGCTGCCTCTTGATAGGCGACAACTCGGTGGGCGAGTTCTACTCGGTCGCGGTGACCAACAACTACCAGCAGGCCGATACCGGAACGAAGATGATCCACATCGGCAAGAACACCAGCAGCACGATCATCTCGAAGGGCATCTCGGCCGGTCATAGCTCCAACACCTATCGCGGATTGGTCAAGATCCAGAAAGGGGCCGCGGGCGCGCGCAATTTTTCGCAATGCGACTCCATGCTGATGGGCGACGAGTGCGGCGCGCATACCTTCCCGTACCTGGAAGTCAAGAATCCCAGTGCGCAGGTCGAGCACGAGGCGACCACATCGAAGATTGGCGAGGACCAGATCTTCTACTGCAACCAGCGCGGCATTTCGACCGAGGACGCAGTGTCGATGATCGTCAATGGCTTCTGTAAAGAGGTCTTCCGCGAGCTTCCCATGGAGTTCGCGGTCGAAGCCCAGAAGCTGCTCGGCGTGAGTTTGGAAGGCAGCGTCGGGTAATACGCCAGCGGGCAGCGGGGGCGGGCTGGCATACCAACACCAGGAACGGTAGCGGAAAAGACATGCTGGAAATTAAGGATCTTAACGTCAACGTCGAGGATCAGCAAATCCTCAAGGGCGTCAATCTCTCGGTCAACAAGGGAGAGGTACACGCCATCATGGGACCCAACGGCTCGGGTAAGAGCACGCTGGCCCAGGTGATTGCCGGGCATAGCGCCTATGAGGTGACCTCGGGCTCGATCACCTACCAGGGCAACGACCTGCTGGAACTGCCCCCGGAAGAGCGCGCCCGCGAGGGGATTTTCCTGGCCTTTCAGTACCCGGTGGAGATTCCTGGCGTCAGCAACCTCTATTTTCTGCGAGCCGCCGTCAACGCCGCCCGAGTCCACCGCGGCCAGGACGAACTCGATGCGATGGACTTCATGACCGCCGCCAAGGACAAGATGGCGGCTCTGGGCATGGACGACAAGATGGTCTCCCGTCCGGTGAATGTCGGATTCTCGGGCGGCGAGAAGAAGCGCAACGAGATCTTCCAGATGGCGATGCTCGAACCCACGCTCGCCATTCTGGACGAAACCGACTCGGGCCTCGATATCGATGCATTGAAGACCGTCGCCGACGGCGTCAACGCGCTGCGCGATCCCGAGCGCGCGACGATCGTCATAACGCACTATCAGCGGTTGCTCGACTACATTATTCCGGACTTCGTTCATGTGCTTGGCGACGGCCGGGTGGTGAAGTCGGGAGACAAGAGTCTCGCCCTGGAACTTGAGAAAAAGGGCTACGGCTGGATCGGCGACACAGCGACCGCCGAGTTGGCGCATTCCTAGGACGCAAGAACGGCCAGTCATGGTAGCCACGACGGAAAAGATGAGCACCTACCTCGAGATTTTCGAGCAGGCGGCCGGGCGGCGTACCGGCGAGCCCGGCTGGCTGAGTGAACGGCGAGCGAGTGCGCTGGCGAAATTCGCCAGCCTGGGTTTGCCGACCCTGAAGCAAGAAGAGTATCGCTATACCGATTTGAGCGTCCTCGCGGAAACGGACTTTCGCGCGGCGCCGGATGCCGCGGCGGCGGTCTCGCTCGACGACCTGGCGCCATGGCTCTTCGACGAGATCACCGAGATCACCGGCGCGCGGCTGGTTTTCGTCGATGGACGATACGCGCCGCATCTCTCCCGCGGCGAGGACAGCGGCGAAGGCGTGATCGTGCAAAGCCTCTCCGAAGCCCTCCGCTCGAATGCCGGGGAAGTCGAGATGGCCCTGGACCGCCGCACGGCCGAGAGCGGTCAAGTGCTGGCCGAGCTGAACACGGCTCTGTTCGGCGACGGCGCGCTGGTGCGAATCCCTGACCGGGTGATAGCGAGCAAGCCGGTGCATCTGCTGTTCCTCTCCTCGGCGCGGGAGCCCGATACCCTCTCCCATCCGCGAGTGCTCATTCTTGCGGGCCGCGACAGCGAGGCGAGCGTGATTGAGACGCATGCCGGTCTCGGTGACGGTAACGGAGACCAAAGATATTGGTCGAATGGCGTCACTGAAATTGTCGCCGCCGCCAACGCCCGGGTCGATCACTATCGTTTGCAGCAGGAGGGTCCGCAAGCGATTCATACAAGCCTGATCGAAATGCGGCAAGAACGTGACAGCAATGTCACGACGCACTCGATTGCGCAGGGCGGCTTGCTCGTGCGCAACGATATCGAGGCCGTGCTCGACGGCGAAGGCTGCGAATCAACGATGAACGGCCTCTACGCCATCAACGGCCGCCAGCATGTCGACAACCGCACCTGCATCGATCACCGCCAGCCCCATTGCAGCAGTCATCAGCTCTACAAGGGAGTGCTCGACGGATACTCGCGGGGCGTATTCAACGGCAAGATCATCGTCCGCGAGGGCGCTCAGAAGACCGATGCTTTCCAAAGCAACAAGAACCTCCTGCTGTCGAATCACGCCGAGGTCGACACGAAACCGCAGCTCGTCATTGACGCCAACGACGTGAAGTGTTCGCACGGAGCCACCATAGGACAAATCGACGAGGACGCGGTCTTCTATCTGCGGGCGCGCGGCATCGGCGAAGCGGACGCCCGCGGCTTGCTCACCTATGCCTTCGCGGCGGACGGTCTCGAGAAAATTCGCTTCGGCGCGATTCGCGAACGATTCGAGGGGCAACTGATGAGCTGGCTTGTCAACGGCAAGCAGTCTCAGGGAGGCGGGGAGTAAGCCATGACAACGCAATCCACGCCAGCGGAAGGGACGGCCTCTGGAACCGCGGTCGCCGCCGGTCTCTCGGCCCAAGATGTGGAAACGCTGCGGCAAGATTTCCCTATCCTGCATCAGAAGGTTCACGGTAAGCCGCTGGTCTATCTCGACAACGCCGCCACGACACAGAAGCCGCAAGCGGTGATCGATGCGCTGACCAGCTATTACACCCGCGACAACGCGAATATCCATCGCGGCGTTCATGAACTGAGTCAGCGCGCGACCAATGCCTACGAAGACGCCCGGCTCGATGTGCGGCGCTACCTCGGGGCGGCCGAGAACAGCGAGATCATCTATACGCGCGGCACGACCGAGGCGATCAATCTGGTGGCGTCGAGCTGGGGCCGCGCCCATGTCGGCGCCGGTGACGAAGTCATCATCTCGACCATGGAGCACCACTCGAACATCGTCCCCTGGCAGAGTCTTTGCCAGGAGAAAGCCGCTCATTTGCGGGTTGTGCCGATCAACGACAGCGGCGAGTTCCTGTTCGACGAATACGAGAAGCTGCTCTCCGGGCGCACGCGCATCGTAGCGGTAAACCATGTGTCCAACGCGCTCGGAAGCATCAACCCGGTGCGGGAGATCATCGCGGCCGCGCACGGGCGCGGGGCGGCCGTCCTCATTGACGGCGCCCAGGCCGTGGCGCACATGAAAGTGGATGTGCAAGAGCTAGGCTGCGAGTTCTACGCCTTTTCGAGCCACAAGCTGTTCGGGCCGACAGGCGTCGGCATACTCTACGGCAAGCGGGAAGTGCTCGAACAGATGCAGCCCTATCAGGGCGGCGGCGACATGATCAAGTCGGTCACCTTCGAGGAAACGATCTTCAACGATCTGCCCTACAAGTTCGAGGCCGGCACGCCGAATATCGCCGGGGCAATCGGCCTCGGGGCGGCCATTCGATACGTCAACGGCGTCGGACTGGACCGCATCGCCGCCTGGGAGCAAGAACTGCTCGACCAGGCCACCGAAAGAATCAGCGGTATCGAGGGCGTACGGCTGATAGGAACCGCCCGCCGGAAAGCCAGCGTGCTGTCGTTCGTCATTGATGGCATCCACCCGCATGACGTGGGAACGATTCTCGACAGCGAAGGCGTCGCCGTGCGCGCCGGACACCACTGCGCCCAGCCGGTGATGGACCGCTTCAACGTTCCGGCGACGACCCGCGCCTCCTTCGCCTTCTACAACACGAGCGCGGACATCGCCGCTCTGGAAGCGGCCGTGCGGCGTGCCAAGGAGATCTTCGGCTGATGCTGCAATTGCGCGACCTCTATCAAGAGCTGATCGTCGATCACAGTAAGAACCCCCGCAACTTTGGCTCGATCAACGACGCCGACCGGACGGCCAGGGGTTTCAATCCGCTCTGCGGCGACAAGCTAAAGCTATTCTTGAAACTCAATGGCGATGTGATCGACGATGTTCGGTTCGAGGGTTCGGGATGCGCGATCTCGACGGCCTCGGCTTCGATCATGTGCCAGACCATCAAAGGCCAGACACTGGCGCAGGCCGAGGCCCTGTTTGAAACGTTTCACTTCATGCTGACCGGGCCGAAGGGTCCGCAACAGGCGCGGGAGCATCTGGGCAAGCTGGCCGTCTTCGCCGGGGTGAGCGACTATCCGGCGCGCGTGAAATGCGCCACGCTGGCCTGGCACACACTCAGGAGTGCGTTGTCGAACGCAGGGGACGCGGTAAGCACGGAGTAGCGGGACGAGAGGCGGATGATGTTCGAGAAGATTTGGAAACAGACGACGAAGGACGATTCCATGGTTGAAAGTCCCCCGGCGCCGGAAGTCGAACCGCAAGCGGGCACGGCTGGACCCGCCTCCGGCGGGCCCGCACCGGCTCCAGCCCCTTCGGGGACCTTGGAAGAACGGGCCGTAGCTGCCATCAAGGAGTGTTACGACCCGGAGATCCCGGTCAATATCCATGATCTCGGTTTGATCTATGGCGTCGACATTTCCCCTGAGGGGCACGTAAAGGTCACCATGACACTCACTGCCCCGAATTGCCCAGCGGCGCAGTCTCTGCCTCTGGACGTGCAATGTCGTGTCGAAGCCGTCGAGGGCGTGAAGTCGGTCGAGGTGGAAGTTGTGTTCGACCCGCCGTGGACACCCGATAAGATGAACGACGCGGCGAAACTGGCCATGAATATTTTGTAAGCGCGGCCATATCTGACAGGGCGGTGATCCATGCACTTTAGCGCACAAGAAGAATACGGTCTGCGGTGTCTGCTGCGGCTGGCGCTCGCCGCTCCCGACCAGAGCAGGACCATCAACGAAATTAGCCGGGCCGAGGGAATCTCGATTCCCTACACCGCCAAGATGATGCGAATTCTGCGTTCCGGTGGGTTGGTCAAGAGTGTTCGCGGCCAGGCCGGCGGCTACCGTCTGGCGCGCCCCGCCGACCAGATTAGCGTCACCCAGGCACTGGCTGCGCTGGGAAGTCCCCTGTTTGAAGGGGAGTTCTGTGACAAGCACAGCGGCCAGGAGGATGTCTGTACGCATTCGATCAACTGTTCCATTCGGTCGCTGTGGCGCGGCGTGCAACTCGTGGTGGATAAGCTGCTGAGCCGCACGACGATCCGGGATCTGGCCCGTGAAGAAAAGCAAATGGACGTCTTTGTCAGCGATCTGGTTGTGCTCGCCTCCATCGCGGATACGGGGGAAGGACTAAGACGCGGCGGGCTCGGACAGGAAAATTAGGAATCACGGCAATGGTGAATCAAGAAACAGTGCAAGACGCCCTGCGCGTCGTGATCGATCCCGATTTGGGGCGCGATATCGTCTCGCTCGGATTCATTAAGAATCTAAAAGTTCACGAAAACCGGGTCGCCTTCACCCTTCAGCTAACGACGCCGGCGTGTCCGGTGAAGGACCAGTTGAAGCAGCAGGCCGAGGACGCCGTCAAGGCACTGCCCGGCATCGAGGCGGTCGAAGTCCGCATGACGGCCGAGGTACGTCCCAACCCCAGCGCCACCGGCAAGGCGATGATTCCCGGTGTGAAAAATATCATTCCGATCGCCTCGGGCAAGGGCGGCGTCGGCAAGTCCACGGTCTCGGCCAATCTGGCCGTCGTGTTACAGCGAGAGGGCGCCAGCGTCGGCCTGCTCGATGCCGATGTCTACGGTCCCAGCATCCCCACCATCATGGGCACGACCGAGCTGCCCAAGCCGGGCCCGGGCAAGATCCAGCCGGTATTAGCCCATGGCGTACCGGTGATTTCTTCTGGCTTCTTCATTCAGCCTGGGCAGGCCGTTGTCTGGCGCGGGCCGATGCTCTCGAAGATGGTCGAGCAGTTGATCGGTGGCGTGGATTGGGGCGAACTGGACTATCTGATCATCGATCTGCCGCCCGGCACCGGCGACGTCCAATTGACGCTTTGCCAGAAGATACCGCTGACCGGCGCCGTGATCGTCACTACTCCGCAGCCGGTGGCGGTCAACGTCGCCGAAAAAGCGGTCGTGATGTTTAACCAGCTCAAGACACCCGTGCTGGGCGTGGTCGAGAATATGAGCTATTGGGAGTCGCCTAAGACCGGCGAACGGGAATATATCTTCGGCTCGGGCGGAGCCGACGAGTTGTCCAAGAAATGGGACTTCCCGGTGCTCGGCAAGATTCCGCTGGCGACGAGCGTCCGGGAGACCTCCGACAGCGGCCGGCCGATTGTCATCGAGGAGCCGGAATCACCCGCCGCCATCGCTTTCGTCGAAATGGCCAAGGCGCTCGCCGCGAGAGTGAGCATCCGTAACCTGCAGGAAGAAGCCGAAGGACTCGTCAAAATCACCTTCTGAGCTGCGAGCGAGGATGCTAGCCCAGTCCAGCAAGAGTATGACTACGAAATCCGAGGCCCCCCGTCCAGTCGAAATCGGCCGGGCGAACCAGCACGACATCAAGATCCTCTGGAAGGACGGCCCGGAGGTTGTCTATCCGGCCCGGCTGCTGCGGCTCCAGTGCCCCTGCGCGCACTGCGTCGATGAACTAACAGGCCGGCATCTGCTGCAAGAATCTGTGATCGCCGAAGACGTTCACCCGGTGGGAATCGACCCCGTTGGCCGCTACGCCATTCAGATCTTCTGGAGCGACGGCCATCGGACCGGCCTCTACACCTGGGAGCGGCTTTTCGGACTGATCGCCATGATTCCATTGCGCGAAGACGAAACCAAGGGCTGAGCCAGGCCGCCCTGCAGTGTTTCTCCCCCGATTCTCTCCGCAAAAATGGGCTAGGCTGGTACCGGGAGTCAAAGCCAATGCTGGTCTGGATATCTGTTGTCGCTCTGCTTTTCGAATTGTTGTGTTCTCCTCTTCTTGGCGGCGAGAGCGAAAGAGCGAAGATCCTGCACGACGACGTGTTCGTATTCGACGGACATGTACATGTCATCAACCGCCAGTTCTACCAGGGAGGCGATCTCGGCGACCGCTACAGCGACGGCCAAGTCGATCTTCCGCGCATCCGCGAAGGCGGACTCGACGCCTTGTTCTTCACCCTCTTCGTTTCCGAAGAATATTACCCCCAGCGGCTGGAATCCAAGCAGGCCCTGCGCCTAATCGACCGCGCGCTTGAGCAGATTCGCGAGAATCACGGCCAGATCGAGTTAGCGCGCAATGCCACCGACATTGAACAGATCAACCTCCGCGGTAAGGTCGCGGCGGTACTTGATCTCGAGGGAGGATTCGATCTCGACGGCGATTTAGGCGTTCTGCGCAGCCTGCACCGGCTCGGGCTGCGCGTCGTGCAACTCCCGGCTCATAACTGGGCCAACGAGTTTGCCGACTCCTGCTGCGCCGAACACAAATGGGATGGGCTCAACGAGCACGGCCGCGAGGTGATTCGCGAGATGAATCGCCTGGGAATGGTAATCAATGTCTCGCATTCTTCCGACGAAACGCTTGAGCAGGCCATCAGGGTCAGCAGCGATCCCGTTGTCGCAACTCACCATGGGCTGCGGCACTTCAACGATATTCCCCGCGTGATGCCCAATCATCTGCTCAAGAAACTCGCCGCCAACGGTGGTGTGATCGGCTTCCACATCGGACATTCGTTCCACTTTCCCGACTACCATGCTTGGCGCACCCAACAGGCCGGCAAGGTGTTTTGGGATACGTCGGCCATTCGCAAGAGAAGTGCCCATCTCTCCATCTTTGAGATCGATAAGATTGCAGGCCAGGATTATCCGATGGTCGGCCCGGACGCGCCAGACGAGGTTCGCAAGTCGATCGGCGACTGGCTCGCGGTTGTGGAATACGCTATCGATCTGGTGGGCGAAGATCACGTGGCGATCGGTTCGGATTTCGATGGCGGCCCCACGCCGCCAAGAGGCATGCGCGACATCCGCGACATGCCGCTGCTTACCGAAGCCATGCTCGGCCGCGGCTGGTCCGACCGCCGGATCCGCAAGTTTCTTGGCGGAAACTTGCTGCGCGTGTTCCGCCAAGTCACCGAGAAGTGAACACCACGGTGGGTCGTCTGGGGATTAGCCAATAGAGCCAGAGAGCAGGGCTGGGTCTACACTCCAAACGCCGACAACGCTAGCAGCTTGAACCTCGAACCTGGCCGAACGCAGCATCCCTGCCCATGCGCCAGGGTCATCCGGGCCGCTGGCCGCGCCCGCTATCGATACAGCCAGCGAATTGAGTCCGCGCAGCGACCGCTCCAGGTCTTCGGCCTCCTGCGGACTCTTGCAGACCGCCTCCAGGCGAAGCAGCAGGCTCGCGTCTGAGCCGGCCTCCTCCAGCGAGAGGTAGTTCCAATCTGTGCGGGCAAGCACTCTCGCAAAGAACGCTAGATTGACGGGACTCTCGGCGAAGGCCGGCTGGAGGACGTCGAGGCCGGCAGTATGCACGGCCAGCCACAGGAAAACGCCGTGGCCGCGGCGCTCATGCACTCTCGGCGCCAGATGCTTCGGGCCTCGGAAGCTTTGCGGCGAGGCGTTCGCCGCTGCTAAGGGACGATCGACCACCGAGAGTAAACTCGGCGACAGCAAGGTTAGAGTCACCGGTCTTGCCATTTCGCCAACGGAAAACGTGCACGCCAGCGCATCCAGCGGCTTTTCACACTCCCCTCCGCGCTCGTTCGCGTAGCGGCGGATTTCGTCGCCATGAAATCGGCCTCGCAGCAGCACATACATCTGTTTCTCCCCCGCTGCCAGAACCGCTTCCTCCAGATCGGAGGTAAGCAGAAACGAGGCCTGCTCGAACAGCCGCCCGAGGCGGTTCGGAGACCCTGGCTGGGTTCTCCACAGTGCCTCAAGCTGCGGACGGGACCGCATCCGCGCGATATCCACATAGAGATAGACGGCCTGATCTCTAGGAAGCCGCCCAAAAAGGTCCTCCAGCGGATCAACCGGCGCGGACCGGCACGCCAGGTGCCCGAGGGCGACCACCGCCGCGAACAACGCGATCCACTCTGGCGGACGCGGTAGCTGCCTCGGCATCTGTTCAGTATAGATTCGTCCCGGGCCGAGCTAACAAGAGTATCGCTTCCAAGAGGACAATGGCCTAAGGGACGGTGGCCCCGAAGATGGTAGAATCGACCCATGCGAAATGTTCCGTCGCGACAACTTCCAATGCGCAAACGTACCTGGATCGTCAACACGATCGTTCTGACGACGTTCGCCGTGATTGGCCTTCGGGCGCTCGGAGAGCCGCAAAATGATTTTCATTTCGCGCTGCTTGGGGATCGCACCGGCGGCGCCAAGCCGCAGATCTATGGCCGCGTCTGGCGCGAGATCGACCTGCTGCATCCCGAGTTCGTCGTTAACGTCGGCGACACGATTCAAGGCAAAGACGATCAAACGGCCGAATCACAGTGGATGGAGCTGCGGCCGGTCTGGGCCCGCTACAGCCATTACCCCCTCTATTTCACGCCGGGCAATCACGACGTGTGGTCGGACTTCTCCAGGAAACTCTATGAAAAGGAGTCGCGCCGCTCGTCGTTCTACAGTTTCAACTACCAGGATGCTCACTTCACCATTCTCGATACGGCCCGCGACCGGCGGCTCCTGCCCGAACAACTAGAGTTCTTGGAGAAAGACCTCCAGGCGAATGAAGACCGGGACCCCAAATTCGTTATCTTCCACCACCCTTATTGGATCCAGCGCCTGGATGAAGGCGGCGGCGATTTTCTGCTCCACCGGCTTGCGAAACGATATGGAGTCGATCACGTCATTAGCGGCCACGGCCACAAATTTGTGCGCCGCGTCCATGACGGTATTCCATACATGGAGGTCGGCAGTTCGGGTGGCACCATGGACGGAGGCTTCAAGCGCGGGGAAGGCTTCGTCGACGGACGCTTCTATCACTGGATTTGGGTGCACGTGAAGGGTTCGAGGGTCTCGTTGACCGTCAAGGAAATCGGAGGCGCAATGGGCGAAGGACGTATGTTTCGAGCCGAGGATTGGAACCGCAATGGCCCCCAGTTCGATATCGCTGATCCGGCCCTCTCCAGCCGCCCGGAATCGTAGTATCGCGCTAAGAAGGGCATCCCCTTCGTTGAGCCATGGATAATCGGTAACCGCATGTGTCTTCGTCCGCATACAGCTATCGCCGTTGGATCACGTTCGCGGCGACAATCCCGGGAAAACACCCCACTGAAAGCGATCGGAGGGTAGGAGTCCAACAAAATAAGTATCTTTTTGTATGATAATAAGGTCTATGGTCTATTCTAATGGTACCAATCTATTGGTACTTTAGTTACATAAACTCGAATCTGAGAAATCGCAGGAAGCGTAAGGAAAACGGACATGGATCTGACTACCATTCTGATAGTCGCGACGATTGTGATATTGCTGGCACCCTTACTGGAAGGGCTTGTATTTAGAGTGATGCGCTCAGCCCTGAATGCTCAGTCAGACCCGAATCGGCAGAACACCACCCGACTTTAGTGGGAACGTCGTCCGTGGCGCGGGAGCGGGAAGGAGTCGCGAATCGTCGGCAGTCGCGGTTAGGGGGGGCCGACTTATCCTTCCCGCGAAGGTAGCGACGCCTTGAGCGATCGCGATGGAGCAGACAACGCGTTCCCCGCTCCGCCACGGGGCACTTTCCAAGAGCGCCCCTCCTTATTCGCACTTTCCCATCGTACGAACTGCCTCTCAGCGTTACCGCGGGCTGCTAGGAGCCCAGCTAGAGCGGCACCGCATTTTCTTCCACGTAGTAGTCGGCGTAGGACCGGGACGGCGGAATGTAGTGGAAATACTCGCCATATTCCAGTCCATGCTTCTGTCCTCGCTCCCGATCGTGGCGCGGGCCGATGTGCCTGGTGTACTGCCGGTTGGCGGTGTCATCGTCGTCTCCTGGCAACGGGAGCTCCTTACCTTCCGGTGCCAGCTTGGCGCGCAAGCGGGCTCCGGTATGTCCGGCTGGTCCCTGAGTTACGTTCGCGATATTTGCGTGGACCTTTTGGTCCATGTAGTCGCTGATGTCGACAACGTGGTTGGTTGGCCGCGGCCCCCGCGAGAAATAGACCGGTCCTGGATGGTGTGAGCCTCCAGGCCGGCTTTGAAGTGCTCGGGGCAGTCCCATTTCGACCCCGGCATCCAGGCGGCGGCTTCCCGGTCCATGACGGGTCTCCTGTTGGTGAATGCGAAGCGGAACCGAGGTCAAAACACACCGTCGGGATCGCCGCCTCGAATCTAAAAACCTAGCGTGTTCGGCGGCGGAGCGCCGCATGAGAGCCGCACAGCGGCCGCCTGCGCGCAGGACCTGCCGTGCTCCAGGATGGCTGAGCGAAAGCGGGTATAAGACCTCGGCGCGAGAAGTACGCGAGCCAGTTCATCGTATTGCCGCGGCGCTGGCAGAGGCATTTGTGGTTATCTGATGATTCGATGGTTTCGATCTTGATTGTCGGTTGCGGGTACACGGGCTCGCGGGTCGCGCGGCGGTTACTGCGGCGCGGCCTGCCGGTAGTCGCCACCAGCCGGAAACCGAACGGACTCGAGGACTTGGAGCGGCTGGGGGCGAAAGTCACGGGGGTTGATTTTTGCAAGCCCGGATCGTTCGAGAGAGTTCATGACCTCGCGGCGGGAGGCTGCCGGGTTCTGATTTCCGTGCCGACGATTCAGACTGCCCGCGAGCTGTTCGACCCGACACCGCGAATCGTCGAAGCGCTCGGCGACCGTCCCTCGCGGGTGATGTATCTTTCGACGACCGCTGTGTATGGCCGCACAGCGGTGGTGGACGAGCATACAGCCGCGCTGCCGGTCACTCGCCGCCAGCGGCTTCGCCTTGAGGCCGAGCGCTCGGTCATCGCCCGAGAGTGGTCTCACCTGATTCTGCGGCCCGCGGCGATCTATGGGCCGGGGCGGGGCGTGCATCAAGCAATGATCGAGGGAACCTGCAATCTCATTGGCGATGGGTCGAACCTCGTGTCGAGGATTCACGTCGAAGATTTAGCGGCACTGACGGTGGAAGGCCTGCTCGGTGACATCAGCGGAGTCTACCCGGTGACCGACGACGAAGCTTGTACGTCGCGCGAAATTGCCTTGTTTTGTTCGCGGCTGCTGGGAGTTCCGATGCCGAAGATGGCGTCTCGCGAAAGCGGAAACGAAACCAGACATTCCAATCGCCGCGTCGATGGGCGGGCTATTCGGCGATTGCTGGGAGTGGAGTTGCGGTATCCGTCCTACAGGACGGGGATTCCCTCCGCGCTGAGGGACGACAGTGGCTGACCCCGGCGTTCCAACCGATTCGGGCTCTGCATGGCCTGCCCCCGGCAGGCTGCTCTCTCGCCCAACATTATTCCTGGCGATCCGTTGCCGGCCACCCAGCCCGTGATCGAGGTTAGCTCGCGGCGATCAGTTTGGCCAGCAGAGCGGTTCGGTCAGCGATTCGACTGACCAGGATGCTTTCATGAGCCGAGTGGGCGCCTTCACCGATCCCGCCCAGCCCGTCCAGCGTCGGAATGCCTAGCGCCGCGGTAAAATTGCCATCCGAGCCGCCGCCGACGCAGGCTTGTCCCAGTTCCACACCCATCTCGCGTGAAAGCTTGCGGGCCCGCAGATAAAGCCGGTTCGTTCCCGGATTGCGCACCATCGGCGGACGCCGGATCGAACCTTCGACCTCCAGCGTAGTTCTTCGGTCGAAGGGCTTCAGGGCGGCAAACTTCTTCTCCAAGCGCAGGGCGTCGGACTTGCGGGGAACACGTACGTCAATGTCAGCCGAGGCATGTTCGGCGACGACGTTCGGCAGGGTTCCGCCTTCGATGACTCCGGCGTTCACGGTGATGCCCTTGTCGAGATCGGTCCACTCGGCGATGCGCGCCAGTTGCCGGGACAGTTCGACGATCGCGTTGGCGCCGGAGGCAAAATCGAGTCCCGCATGAGAGCTGATGCCTTTCACCCGCACGGTGTACCCGCCGCCGCCCTTGCGGGCCGTCTTCGCATCCCCTTCGAGCCCGGCGCTGGGTTCGGCAACGAGCACCGCGGCGCTCTTGCGCGCTTCTTGCTCGGTGCCCGGCCGCGAGGAGGGGCTGCCGATCTCCTCGTCGGAAACCAGCCGCAGCACGAACCGCCGCGACACCTCGACGTCGAGTTCCCGCAATGCCTCGCAAGCAAACAGGAAGTAGACGACACCGGACTTCATGTCGAAGACTCCAGGTCCCCACAAGCGCCCTTTCGATCGCTTGCAAGGCATCTGCCCCAAGATTCCCAGCGCATAGACCGTGTCGAGATGGCCCAAGCCGAGGACTTGGCCGCTCTTGCGGCGGCCGGGCAGCGAAAACTCAATGCGTAAGTGGTCGCCGAATTCCCGCTGCCGATATCGCTTGACCTTGGCGACCGGGGCGACCGTGTCGGCCACAAACTCAACGGCGCGATTCACCGCTTCGCGATCGTGACTCGGCGATTCGATCTTCACCAGCTGAGAGATCGAGTCGATAATCTGTGGAAGTTTCCGCGTGGTGTGGCTGAGAAAGGGGTCCATGGCGGCCGGCGGGCAAAAGGGTGAAACGATCCCTTTGGTATAATCGCATTTTTCACGCTTGACGCAGACAAGCGACACCTTGGTTCGCCCCATGTTCGACATTCAGCACATTCTGTCCATACTTCCCCACCGCTACCCGCTGTTGATG
Source organism: Bryobacterales bacterium (assembly GCA_965238045.1). Taxonomy (GTDB): domain Bacteria; phylum Acidobacteriota; class Terriglobia; order Bryobacterales; family UBA6623; genus CBDEGU01. Next base: position 2,822,915 of record CBDEGU010000012.1, read on the forward strand.
GTGGACCGCATCCTGGAACTCAAACCCGACTGGATTGTCGGCATCAAGAACGTTACGGTCAACGAGCCCTTCTTTCAGGGGCACTTCCCTGGCTTGCCTGTCATGCCGGGCGTGCTGATCATTGAGTCGATGGCGCAAGTCGGCGCTGTGCTGCTGTTGACCAACGCCACCGAGAACGGCGAGAACTTCGACGATAAGGTCGTTCTGTTCACATCCATCGACCACGCGAAATTCCGCAAACCGGTAGTGCCAGGCGACCAGTTGCGCATTGAGCTGAAGGTGCTCAAACATAAGGGCAGTATCTGGAAGGTCCGCGCCCGCGCTCTAGTGGCAGGGAAGCTGGCGGCCGAGGCCATTCTGATGTGCCACGTCGCCGAGAGGTCCTCGCTCGAGGGCCCCGACAGCCCCGCTGCCCGGGCGCCGGCCAAGTCCGGCGAATCGTAGCCTCCCATGGCCATCCACCCTAGCGCGGTGATCCATCCGGGCGCCCGCGTCGACGAGTCAGCCGAGATCGGTCCCTTTTGCGTCATCGGAGAAGATGTTGAGATCGGCGCCCGATCGCGCCTGATGGCGCATATCTTCATGGAAGGGCCGATCGTGGTGGGTGAGGAGAACCTCTTCTACCCCTACTCCACGATCGGCGCCGCGCCGCAGGATCTCAAGTATCACGGCGAGCGCAGCGCGACGCGCATCGGCAGCCGCAACCTGATCCGCGAATTGGTAACGATTCATCGCGGCACCGGCGGGGGCGGCGGCCTGACCTCGATCGGCGACGATAATCTCTTGCAGGCTTACGCCCATGTGGCCCATGACTGCCAGGTCGGCTCCAACACGATTCTGTCGCATAGCGCGACGCTAGCCGGTCATGTGACGATCGAGGATCACGCCGTGGTCGGCGCGCACTGCGGCGTGCATCAGTTCTGCCGCATTGGCGCTCACAGCTACATTGGCGGCTACAGTGTGATTACGCAAGACGTGATGCCCTACTCGCTGGTGGTGACCGAACGCGGCGCGCGCGTTTTCGGCGTCAACAAGATCGGGCTGGAGCGGAGAGGCTTTTCCAAAGAATCGATTCAGGCACTTCACCGGGCCTTCCGGTCGCTGACCAAGGAAGGTCTCAACACCGCTCAGGCCCTGGAAAAGATTCGCCAAGAGGCCGGCGGCGACGAGCGGCTGGCGCGACTGCTGCGGTTCATCGAAACATCCGAGCGAGGTCTTGTGAAGTGAAGTACGGACTGATCGCGGGAGGGGGGCGCTTTCCGTTGCAGCTTCTTTCTTCGGCCCGGCGTCAGGGACATGAATTCGTGGTCGTGGCGATCAAGGAAGAGACCGCGCCCGAGATCGAAGAACTCGCCGGCAACTGCCATTGGATTTCCCTGGGCGAACTGACGAAACTGATTCGCATACTCAAGCAGGAGGGGATTACCGAAGCAGTCATGGCCGGACGCGTGCGGCATTCACGAATCTACTCCTCGATTCGTCCCGACTGGAAGCTGTTGCAACTCTTGCGGTCGCTCAAGCGCAAGAACACCGATTCGCTGATCGGCGCGGTGGGCGATGTACTCGCCGGCGAAGGCATTGCGCTGATCGATTCCACGAAATTCCTCACGCCCGACATGGCGGCCGAGGGAGTCCTGACCAAGCGATCACCCACAGAGAGCGAACTCGCCGATATCGAGGTTGGCCGCGAGGTGGCCGCCGCGCTGGCGGGATACGATATTGGCCAGACGGTGGTCATCTGCGAGCGGGCCTGTGTCGCGGTCGAGGCGATGGAAGGCACCAACGACGTGATCCTGCGCGCCGGTGCGTTGAGCAATCACCGTCCGCTGACGGTTGTGAAAACGGCGAAACCGAACCAGGACATGCGCTTTGACGTTCCCGTCGTCGGGCCCACTACGATCGAGAAAATGCGGCAGGTGAACGCGACGGCTTTGGCGGTCGAGGCCGCCAAGACGCTGTTGATCGATCCGGAAGAGTTGCTGCGGGCGGCCGAGGCGGCAAAGATTGCGATGGTGGGTTATGTGCGGCGGTGAGAGGCGCGAGAAGAAACCCCGGGCAGCAGGAGCAGCGGGTCTTTTCCATCCCGGCGTTGCAAGTGAATTGTGGAGCCGCTGTGTCTTTGGGGGATCTGAAATGAAAAGGGAAATCAACAGACTATTTCTGTTGTTCGTGCTCTTGGCCGCGACCGGCGCGAGGGCCGGGGCCGCTCCCCCGAACGTCGTGGTGATCTTCGCGGACGATCTCGGATACGGCGATCTCGGCTGTTACGGTCATCCCACGATCCGGACGCCGAATCTGGACCGCATGGCGAGCGAGGGCCAGCGGTGGACGAACTTCTATTCCGCGTCGAGTGTTTGCACTCCGAGCCGGGCGGCCCTGCTGACCGGGCGTCTGCCCATTCGCAGCGGGATGAACGAGCACTCCAAAGGCGCTGTTCTTTTTCCGGATTCCCTCGGCGGATTGCCGCCGGGTGAGATCACCATCGCCGAGATCCTCAAGCCGCGAGGTTACGCAACGGCGGCGATCGGGAAGTGGCATCTGGGCCATCGGCCCCAGTACCTGCCAACCAAGCAAGGGTTCGACTCCTACTTCGGCATCCCTTACTCCAACGACATGGACAGGCCCGCCGGCGCGCCGCGGGACGACGCCCTCTGGGGAGATCCCAACATCAAGAACTTCGATGTTCCGCTGATGCGGAATGACAAGATCATCGAGCGCCCGGCGAATCAGCATACGCTTACGAAGCGCTATACCGAGGAAGCCGTCCGTTTTATTGAGTCCCATAAGAACGGATCGTTTTTCTTGTATCTGGCCCACAACCTTCCTCATGTGCCGCTGTTCCGGTCGAAGAAGTTCGCGGGCGTGAGTCGCCGCGGTCTCTACGGCGATGTGATCGAAGAGATCGACTGGAGCGTCGGTGAGATCCTTCAGGCATTGCGGCGGAGCGGTGTGGCCGAGAATACACTGGTCGTTTTCACCTCGGACAACGGACCGTGGCTGGTCTTCGGCGAGCAAGGCGGCTCGGCCGGTTTGCTGCGTGAAGGCAAGGGCACGACGTGGGAAGGCGGCATGCGAGAGCCGGCCATCTTTTGGTGGCCCGGCAAGATCAAGGCGGGAGCCGTTCTCGATATGGGAAGCACGCTCGACCTGCTGCCGACGATAGCCAAGATCACCGGCGCGGAGACTCCGAAGGACCGGATTATGGACGGCTATGACCTCTCGCCCGCGCTTTTCGGCTCGGGCGGCAGCCCCCGGCGGGAGATGTTCTTCTACCGCGACGACCGCATCTGGGCGGCCCGCGTCGGCGACTACAAGGCGCACTATCTCACCCGCTCTCGGTACCGCAATCCGGAGCCCGAGGAAGCTCACAATCCGCCGCTGCTCTATCAGTTGGCTCACGATCCAAGCGAGGAATGGAACCTGGCCGCTGAGCACCCGGAGGTAATCGCCAAGATCAATCGACGGGTGGAAGCTCACAGAGCCGGTGTGAAACGGGTCAAGAGCCAGCTGGCCGGGCGCGACCCGGGCGCCGTGACCCGGCGCGAACGATAGAGCGTCGTCGTGGCGTCGCGGCCGCGGGGATGAGGCTGGCTCTGGCGGCTAGACTAGATCTCGCTTATGAGTAGTGTGAACGATTCGAAACCCACTCCCGTCGCGGTTGTTGGCGTGGGCGCTTTCGGCAAGCAGCATGCTCGCGTGCTGGGCTCTTTGCCTTCCGCTCAACTAGTGGCCGTGGTCGACCGGGATCTTGATCGTGCGCGCGCGATCGCCGGAGAATACGGCGGTGAAGGGCTTGCGGATCATCGTGCGCTGGCCGGCCGCGTGAAGGCGGCGGTGGTGGCGGTGCCGACCGCGGCCCACGCCGAGGTGGGCGTGGCGCTGCTTGAGAGCGGCATCGACGTGCTGGTCGAAAAGCCGATCGCGCCGGACCTGGCCTCGGCCGAAAGGCTGGTCGAGGCCGCCAAGCAGAACGGCCGCATCCTGCAGGTGGGTCACCTCGAACGCTTCAATCCCATCGTGGAGGCGATGCAAGAGGTTGTCTCGCTTCCGTTGTTTTTTGAAGTGCACCGGATGAGCCCATTCTCACCGCGCAGCTTGGATGTGGACGTGGTGCTGGATCTGATGATTCACGATCTTGACATCGTGCTCCAGCTTGTCGACAGCCCGCTCGACCGCTTTGAGGCCTCGGGCTTGCCGGTTCTTTCCGAGAAGGCCGATATCGCCAGCGTCCGGTTGGTCTTTGAAAACGGCTGTGTCGCGAACCTCACCGCTAGCCGTGTTTCGACCGAAAAGATTCGGAAACTTCGTTTCTTTCAGCCTCGTCAATATATTTCCATTGACTACTCGCGCCAGGACGGGGTCGTCTTCACCGTGGACAAGAACAATGAGATCCAATTCCGTCGCATGGCGAAATCGAAAGGAGAGCCGCTGGCTCGCCAGGCCGAATCCTTCCTCGAGTCGGTCGCGAGCCGATCCACTCCGCGCGTGACCGGCGAAGATGCCCGGGAAGTGCTTGAGGTTGCGCTTAGAATAATAGTGGAGATGGAACGCCATGCGCGCATCGTGAAGTCTACGATGGCAAGACATCCCGGTGAATATCAGGGTGGAGAGACACCACGGTAAAGGTGCGGCAAGTGAAAAAGCCGAACCCGAATCCTGACGCTGACCTCAAACTGCTGCTCACGGACTACTCCGTCCGGCGGCGGTCGCTGCTCGTCCCGGCCGCGCCCGGCGGCAAGGCCGGCGAGCGCAGCCCGAGATCCGCCGCCATCCCAGCCGGCCCGCGGCAGAATCTGCATCTGCTTGTCGAAGATTTCCCGCTGCGCGCGAAGGACTGGTGGGACGGTTTCGACCCCGAGAAGCCGCCCCGCCTGCCGCGCCAGGCGCCGGGTCAGCGCGATCTCACTCTGCTTACGGAAAGCGACGGACTGCTCGAGAGGACCCTCAGCGGATGGAAGGTCTTGACCGAGGGTGGACCTCGTGCGTTGGTAAACCGTTGGCTGACAAACGATTCCGGGGCGGCGCCCGCACGCGCGGGGCAAGACCCGCCGCTGGATCTGCTGCTCCACTGGCGGGACGAGTACGCCTCATCGCGCTGGCGCGCGGCGAGCCGGTGGTCGCTGGCGATCCACGCGCTGATGATCGGCTTTCTGATCGTGCAAGCGCGTGTATTTCCGCACCTGCCCCGGCGACAGGATGATCGCGCCGAGCGGATGACGATCACGCTGCTGGCGCCCCCGCCGGATCTGCTTCGGCAGTTGACCCAGCCGGCGCCGCGGGAAGGGCCCGTCACCGTGGCGTTCGAGGGCAGAATGGAGGCCGCCGCTCCGGTCGTTGCGCCTCCCGAAGAGATTGCGCCTGGGGCCCCGGTGATCCTTGAGCCTGAACCCGAGCCGCCGCGCGCCGAGCCGCCCGAACCGGAGCCGGAACCTCCCGTCGCCGAAGAGTCTCCCGCTCCGGCGGCCCCCGAACCAGCTCCAGCCGAGGTTGTGTCGCAGCCCGCCGCGCAAAGCCCCAAGCCTGGTGAGTTCACTCCGGGCAACCGTATTGGGCGTCCCGGAAACCCGGCGGAACTGCCCATGCCCCGACGACCATCTCGTCGGCCGCAACTCGTGCTGGAGCGACCTAAAAGCGCTTCGCCCGGCCGGCCGGGTGAGTTCAAGATGGGCGACCTGGCTCTCAATGCCGGAGCCGGAAGCGTGGTCGAAGCCGCTGTCAGGAACCTCTCTTCTGGACGCACGAGAGCGAGGCAAGCGGTTGGCGATGATTTCAATACTGGCATCCCGAGCGGCTACATGCGGCCTTCCCCTGGCAACGCGGGCAGTAAGCTTGAGTTGCTCAGCGACCCGAAGGGCGTGGATTTCCGTCCGTACCTGCGGCAGGTACTTTTGTCGGTACGGCGCAACTGGTATGCGGTGATTCCGGAAAGTGCGCGTCTGGGCATGACCAGAGGGCAGGTACTGATTCAGCTCGCCATTGTTCGAGATGGGACGGTAGCGAAACTGGTCATCGCTAGTTCATCGGGCGTAAACTCGCTCGACCGGGCGGCGGTGGCCGGCATTAGCGCGTCGAATCCATTTCCTCCGCCACCGAGCGAATACACCGGCAAAGACGTCCGCATCCAGTTTGGGTTTCGCTACAACACAAATCGCCGCTGAACGGCGGATCGCTATCCGGCTTCCAGCGTGATTCCGCGGTGGTCTCCGCCCAGATCCGTCAGCCGGATTTTCATGGGTTTGCCCGGCAGATGACTCTCGAATTTTTCTCCCCACTCGATAAGGACGATCGCGGGCTGATCCTCCAGCTCATCCAATCCCAGCGTCTCTAGTTCCGCAACGCGGTCGAGGCGGTAGAGATCGATGTGATAGAGCTTGGGCGGGCCCTCGTACTCGTGGATCAGAGAGAAGGTGGGACTGAGGATCTCTTCGGCCGGGGCCGCGCCGAAGCCGCTGATCAGTCCCTTGGCGAGGGTCGTCTTGCCCGCGCCCAGATCGCCGACAAGCAGGATCCATCGCGGAGGCTGAATCTCGGCGGCAAGACGCTGCCCCAGTTCGATCGTCTCTTCGGCGGAGTGGGTGTGGTAAGTGCTGGTGGCGATACTCATAAGGGTTGGAACTGCGTTCCTCCGCGGTCCCTGGTCTTGACTTCATCGATCGCCGCTGGCAGGTATCGCGGCAGGTCGCTCGCGAGCAGACCCAGTTCGCCGGTATCTTTGACGGCAAGTTCACCGGCGAGTCCGTGGAGATATACAGCGGCGGCGATGACACTCGCCGGCTCTTCCTCGGCAAACTGCGCAAGAAAGCCGCCGATCATGCCGGTGAGGATGTCTCCCGACCCCGCCTTGGCCATCGCCGGCGTGCCGGTTGGGTTGACGAGAACTTGGCCGTCCGGTGTTGCGATCAGAGTGCGAAACCCCTTCAGCACGAGGTGCACGCCGTATTCCTGGGCGAAAGAGCGAGCCAGCTCGACGCGGCGGCCTTGCACGTCGGCGGCCGAGAGGCCGGTCAAAATGCCCATCTCGCCAGGATGCGGCGTCAACACGGTCAGCCTCCGGCCAAAGCGTGAGCGCAGGGGCGCGCCAAGTTCCAGCGCCCGCAACCCGTCGGCGTCGATGACCAGCGGGACGTCCGCCGCCTCAATGATTCGGCGAGTCAGGAGCTGATTTTCGGGCGACACGCCAAGCCCGGGTCCAATCGCGACGACAGTTTTTCGATCCAGCCAGCTTTCCTCAAACGCACTCGCATCGATCGATCCGTCGGCGGCTTCCCGGGCGGGCAAGGTCATCAGCTCGGGCGTATGAGCGACTACCGTTCCCGCCGCGCCAGCGGCCGTGGCGACGGTGACGAGTCCCGCCCCGGCGCGCAGAGCGGCCGCGCCGGCCATCAGCACGGCCCCGGGCTTCGCGCGCGAACCGCCGATCACCAGCAGATGACCGTAGTCCCCTTTGTGCGAGGCGGGCGGACGGGGAACGAACAAGGAGGCGAAATCCCGCGCTTCAACCAAACCAAGCTGGAGATTTGGGATCGACTCGATGACGCTCGCCGCGGTTCCGATGTGCGCGACGGTGAGGGTGCCGGCCTGGAAGCAATTGGGAGGAAAGACCTGGCTCGGTTTGGGCGCGGTAAACGTGACGGTGTGGTCGGCGCGAACCGACAGGCCCGCGGGCTCGCCCGTATCCGGCGGCATGCCCGACGGCATGTCGACAGCGACCACTTGGGCGCACGGGAACCGCGTGTTGAGGTCACCGATGACATCGGCGCAGAGCCCTTCGGCCGCTCCGCGCATGCCGGTGCCGAGCAGGGCGTCGACCACCAGCGTGGACCCCGCGAGCCGGGGCAGCAGTTCTCGCCACTTCTCCGAATCGGTCACAATCGTGGGCTGGATATCGATACCAAGCAGCGCCTGGTAGTTTGCCGCCGCGTCGGGGCGGAGCCGGCCCGGTTCGCCGAAAAGAACCACATCTAGCCGCGAGCTGGCGTGCCCGGTGGCGATCTTGCGCGCCACGAGCATGCCGTCGCCGCCATTGTTCCCCTTGCCGCAGAGGATCACTACGTGATGTTTGCTGAGTGGAGCGAAATGATGAACGAGCAGTTCATAGACTCGCCCGCCGGCATTCTCCATCAGAGTCATCCCCGGCACGCCGTGCTCTTCGATGGTGAGCCGGTCGGCCTCCCGCATCTGCCGGGCTGTGAGAATCCGCTGCAAATCAGGTCTCCAGTTCCGTTTCGAGCCGTTTCAAGTTCGATCGCTCTCCCATAACGATCAGAACGTCGCCCGCGCCGAGGGTCATGTCGCCGGGAGAATTGAATGTCATCTCACCCTTCGACTTTGTGATTGCCAGCACGATCACGCCGAAATCCTGGCGTATGCGGGACCGCTCGAGCGTCTTGGCGGCTATGGAGCTGGATTCAGAAACCAAGACCTCTTCGACTTCGATGTCAAGGCCCGCCGCGCGGCCGAAAGCCGAAGCGACATCGAGGAAGCTTACTACATGCGGCCGCAACATCGATTGAGCCAGCCTGTGTCCGATAAATGTGTAGGGTGTGAAGACCGTCGTGGCTCCGGCACGGCGCAGTTTCTCTTCCGCTTCTTCATCGCTGGCCCGCGAGGAGATCAAGATCTTGGGATTCAGCACTCGCGCCGAGAGCGTTACATAGACGTTCTGTGCGTCGGAAGGCATCGCGGAAACCAGGCCTTTGGCGGATGCGATGCGCGCCTCACGCAGAGTTGCATCTTGGGTGGCGTCGGCGATCACCGTGGGAATGCCCTGCTCCGAAGCCCACTGCAAGCACTCCGGTTCGATGTCGATCAGCACCACGGGGGCTTGGTTTCGGAGCAGTTCCGCGATGACGCCGCGGCCCACGCGCCCGGCCCCGCAGACGATGTAGTGATCCGAGAGTTTTTGTACCATTTTCTGTCTCCGGCGGCGACCGAAAAAGTCAGCTAGCTCCAGCTTGATGATTGCGTCGCCCACGATGGCGATGGAGGCGAAAATCGCCGTCACGCCAATCAGCATCAGAATCGAGTTAATCCGGCCCGCCGTGCTCAGCGTGTGGATCTCCATGTAGCCGACCGTCGCCAGCGTAATCAGAGCCATGTAAAAACTGTCGAACAGACTCCATCCCTCTATGGTATGAAAACCGATCATGCCTCCAAGCAGGACCGTCGTCATGATCCCAAACGCGAGAAGAATTTGTGAAGTGAGTCGGCTCATGGCTGAGACGGTTAAGATCAGTCTTGCACGTTCTCAGGTGGTTTTTCTCTCGAAAATCGAGTCGCCGAATCACTCATGACAAACAACCGCGGAGAGGCCGGGCTTGGCGCGGGGCCCGATTCGCGGGCCGAAGCCCGGCCCAGAAACGCCTGATTGAGCCCTCAGAGCGTCGCGGGCAGTTTCTCTGCCGTCAGATAGTGCAGGCTGAAGAGTTGGCGCGGGTCGGTCCAAGCACGCTTTGGTGCGTAGCCGGCCGTCTTGGCTAGCTCCTGAAACTCCCTCACGGTGAACTTGTAGGAGTTTTCCGTATGGATCGTTTCGCCGGCCTCGAAACGGATTCGTGCCCCGTTCAGCTTCACGGTTTGCGGCGCGAGGCTTTCCAGGTGCATCTCGACTCGCCCCTGGTCGGAGTTGTAGAAAGCGCGGTGACGAAATTGCGACAGGTCGAAATCAGTCTGGAGGTCACGATTGATGCGGGTGAGCAGATTGAGATTGAAAGCCGCCGTCACTTCCGAAGAGTCATTGTAGGCGGCATGCAAGATCTCTTTGTCTTTCTTGAGATCCACCCCGATAAGCAACGATCCGCCCTTGCCGGCGACCGTGGCGGTTGTCCGCAGTAGCGCTCTGGCCTCGGCCGGGTTGAGGTTCCCAATCGTGGAACCGGAAAAAAACACGGCCCGGTGACTGGCCGGATACCGTTTCGATTGCGGCACCGGGAAGGGCTTGGTGTAGTCGGCGCAGACGGCGGTGACTTCCAGTTCCGGAAACGAACGGGCGAGTCGCAATGTGGCTTCGATGAGATGCTGCTTCGAAATATCGACGGCCACATAGCTCAGACGTCTCTCCAGCGCCTCGATCAGGATGCGAACCTTCTGGCTCGCGCCGCTGCCATATTCAATCAGGAGGCACTGCTTGCCAAGGAGAGATGCGATCTCGCTAGCGTTTCGCTTGAGAATCGAAATCTCGGTTCGCGTCGGGTAATACTCATCGAGCTGGCAAATCCGATCGAAGAGTTCCGAGCCCCGCTTGTCGTAGAAGTATTTTGGCGAGATGCGCTTCTGAGACTGCGTAAGCCCTTCGAGGATTTCCTGCTGGAAGTCCTGAACTTCGGGGTGGTGATCGTGGAATTCGATCTCGCTCGGTTTTTCCATGGAAGAGATCCAGGGGAAGAACTAATCCGATGCCAGCCGAATCCCGCTGAACTGCCAGCGGGCGGAGGCAGGAAAGAAGTTGCGGTACGTGGGCCGGATGTGGCGACGCGACGTGGCACATGAGCCGCCGCGCAGTACGTATTGGTTGCACATGAATTTGCCGTTGTATTCGCCGACCGCGCCAGGAGCAGACTCATAACCGGGATAGCCGATATAGGGGCTGCTGGTCCATTCCCAGGCATCGCCAAAGAGCTGCTGGAGCCGGCCGGCTCCAGCAGCGGCCGCCGGGGCCGGGTGGTAGCGGGCCGACTCGTAGAAATGACCCGCGACCTCGTGGCTCGCCGCGGCGCACTCCCACTCTGCTTCCCTCGGGAGGCGCCGCTCGCTCCAGCGGGCAAAAGCATCCGCCTCGAAGTAGCTCACATGGCAGACCGGCTCGTCTTCGCCGACTTCTCGCATACCCGAGAGCGTCATCAACGACCAGTCTTCTCCAGACCCCTCCCAATAGAGCGGCGCCCGCCAGGCCTGCTCTTCAACCGCCGCCCAGCCTTCCGAGAGCCAGAGATCGGCCCGCTCGTAACCGCCGTCGCCGATAAAGGCCAGATAATCACGGTTGGTCACCAGTCGGGAGGCCAACTGAAAGGGCTCGAGATAAACCCGATGGCGCGGGCGTTCATTGTCGTAGCTGAAACCGGCACCCGTGAATCCCGTCTCCTCCACTCCGCCGGGAAAAGCGATCCATTCGCTCCCGGCCGCCGGGGTAGAACCGTCCGGGGCAGGCTGGTCTGCGGCATTGGGCTGGTACGCCGGCCGCAGCACACTTGTCGCGAAAATGTGCTTGATATCGGTGAGGAGCAGTTCTTGGTGCTGTTCTTCGTGGGCTAGACCCAGCAGAAACATCGGCTCCATCTCCCCCCAGGAGGCGTCGCTCGCACCGAGAAGGAGTTCCTCCATGAAGCGGTCGACATGCGTCCGGTAGGCGTAAACCTCCTCCACCGTCGGCCGCGACTGCAATCCCCGCTCGGGACGCGGATGCCGCTCGCCCGCTGCTATGTAATAGGAATTGAAAAGGTAGGGAAAGCGCGCATGAAATCCACGATAAGCGGGCAAAAACGCGCGAAGCAAGAACGTCTCGAAGAACCAGCTCGTGTGTGCCAGATGCCACTTCGGAGGGCTTACGTCGTTCATGGTTTGGATGACGTAGTCCTCGGTTTCGAGCGGTGTGCAAATATCTCTCGAATTGCCCCGAATTTGGCGGTACAGGTCCGCGGCAGCGGCTTGCGAGGTGACCTGACCGGATGCGGCGGGAGCGCTCATGGGCAAGAAAGTCTCAACGGAAGGCGGAGACTCATTTAATTTTACCGAACTAAGATGTGAGAGCAAGAGAGTTGTACGGGTCGTTACATGGGTTGCACGACGTGACCAGGTCAAGGTGAGCGCGCATGGCCGGCATTTCGCACCAGTCGGCGCGATGGCCGGGCGGGCGGCCTATGCGCGGGAAGCCGTGTCAAACTGCCTGGGCTGGCGCGGCCGCCAACCGATCCCTTGCCGGCCGAACCTTGGCCGGCAAGGCACTTGGATAAGATGGGGGCGTGACTCGGCATGGTGAACGCGGCGACCGGACCTCGCTCCGGCCCTATTGGTCGGCTGTGGTCGTGCTCAATCTGGCGCTTATCATAGCGGGCATCCTTTTCGCCCTTCGGTCAGACGTTGCGGCATCGCTGGCGGTTCCCATCGTCGCCGCGTTTCTGGTGCAGGCAACCGTTTTCCTCGTGCCCGGTTTTCCGGCTGCGCGGAGGCGTATGGAGCGGCGTTTTTCTTCGCGCGAATTGGCCGGCTTGCTGACGGCGGCATCGCTTGCCCCCTATCTCATCTACAGCATTCCAACCGGGGTGTTTTCATGGAGGTCACTGCTGTTTCTAGCGGCCTACTGTTCCGCCGTGGCGTGGGCTTTCGTTCCCTCACCCGCGCCGCGGGACCGGCTTTGCTGGAGGGACGGGCTGGTGCTCACGCTGCTGGCCCTGCCGATGGTCAGCGGCGCGACCACATTGTTCCGGGATATTTACCTTAGTCCTGGGGGGAATGTACAGAGGCTGGACATCTTGGGCAAGATCATGCTCATTCCGCTCGGGGCGCTCGTCTATCTGTCGATCCGGCGGCTGGACCGCACCGGTTTCCGCTTGGCGATATCAAGAGTGGATCTATGGACGGGGATCAAGAACTACCTGTGGTTTCTGCCCATCGGCGTCCCACTGGCGATGATCATCGGATTCTCGCATTGGGATCCAAAGCTTCTCGACTCGTGGGCCGGCCCAGTCCGGCTTCTCGGCAGCGTGGTTGGCATCTATGCAACCGTAGCCTTGTCGGAGGAACTGTACTTCCGAGGCATATTGGAGAACCTTCTCTCTGGTTCCCTCCGGGGTCTGGTCCTGGCGCGGCTGATTGCCAGCCTGCTATTCGGGCTGGCCCACCTCTCACCCGGGTTTCCCAATTGGCGATACGCCGTCGTCGCGGCTGTAGCGGGCTGGTTCTACGGTCGTGCCTACTCAGAAAACCATAGCGTTGTGGCCTCGGCGGTGACGCACACCCTGGTGGTTGTGACGCACAAGTTTTTGTTCCCTCAGGTGTAAGCTGTGTTCCGATATGTAGCAATATGCCGACATCCGTGTCGGGTCTCGACCAGACCAAAACGATAGAGTCCGTCGGAATCATAAAGTTTGCTTAGACCCTGTTCCTACAGCCCTTCGGGGGTCTTCCAGTACCAATTTGGCATACAGCGCCACTCATGAAGAATATCGGGTAACAAGCTCTGGGATCTAGGCGCTTTCGCCAATGGCTCGGGCCGGGATGCGAACCTACAATGAGACTAATCGAAGATCCTTTGGATATGCGAGTTTGACAGGGCACTCATGCAGCTAGACCTTTCAACAGAGAAGAACGACTACAACATCAATGAGGCCGCGCGCATGCTTGGCATCACCTCGGGCGAGATCCGCTCATTGTTGATCCGCCACGTCTTGGATGAAGTCGACGGTGTTCGGAATCTGTCCAGGATGCGATTTCGTCCCGCCGACCTCATCATGCTGAGCCAGGTGGCCGTTCCGCCCACCAAGATCAACTGAGAAACGGCTGGCACTACCCGCTCTCCAGCGTTTTCTGGCATGGCCGTATTGAGGGCCGGCAAATTCCTGGTCCCTGCCGCCCTGGGCGGAAGCGACTTTAGTACAGTAGGAGTTCGCCCTCATCTCCAGTCTTCAACAGGCCTCCGCCCGTTCCCCGGCCGTCTCGATTCATGGCAGCACACGCCCCTACACACGATCATCTGTTTATTCTGCGCAACTTGGTAGCCAAGGACTTCAAGGTTCGCTACCAGAATATGTCGCTGGGGATCTTGTGGTCGTTAGTCAACCCGCTGGTGATGATGGGCGTGCTGAGTTTCGTCTTCACGATGATCTTCGGAGACAAGCGGCGCTTCTACCCGCTGTTTCTGCTGATCGGACTCCTTCCGTTTAACTTCTTCTCGCAGGGCTGGTCGACAGGGACGAACTCGGTGGTGGAGAACGGCTCGCTCGTCAAGCACGTACCCCTGTGGCGGGAATTGCTTCCCATATCGGTCGTGCTGGGCAATGCGCTCCACTTCCTGATTCAGATGGCGCTGCTGCTGCTGGCGGTGGCGATTTGGGTGGGCGTGAACCCCTACTGGCTGTGGCTGCCGGTGATCATTGCGCTGGAGGTCGTTTTCGTTGGCGGATTGTCACTGCTCACCTCGGGCCTAAATGTCCACTACCGGGACATGCGTTATGTGGTGGAATCGGCGAACTTGGTGCTCTTCTGGATGGTGCCGATTTTCTACCCGCTAACCATGGTCCCCCGAGAATACCAATGGATCTATCAGTTGAACCCGATCGCGGCGGTCATATTTCTGATGCGGAAGATCTTGCTTCACGGCTTGGGCTCCGATGCCTTGACTATGGTGAAGCTGATGGTCGTATCGTTCGCCGCCCTTGGGCTGGGGGCGTATGTCTTTCGCGGAGTGAAGAGGAATTTCACTGATTATCTTTAGTCAGCCGGCGGCCTTGCGATGAACGTTCTCGACATCCATGACATCAGCAAGCGATTCTTCTTGCACCCCAGGCGGCGTCTCATTGCGCGAGGCTCATCTCAAGCGGCGGTGCGCCACCCGGAAGAGTTTTGGGCGCTGCGCGATGTGTCATTCCAGGTCCGCGGCGGTGAACGGGTGGGCATTGTCGGCGGCAACGGGGCAGGCAAGAGCACGCTGCTGGGCATCATCAGCGGAGTGATTGGCCCGACGGCGGGACGAGTGGAGCAAAGGGGCCGCATCGGCGCTCTGTTGGGACTCGGCACCGGCCTGCACCCTGATCTTACGGGCCGGGAGAACGTGCATCTGGAAGCGTCGCTGCTGGGCTTTCGGCGAGCGGATGTGATCCGTGAATTCGATTCGATTGTGGAGTTCGCCGGTCTGGAAAGGTTCATCGACGAATCGGTCAGAACCTATTCCAGCGGGATGATCGCTCGTCTGGCGTTTTCCGTCGCGATCCACGTAGACCCGGATATCCTGATCCTGGATGAGATTCTGTCGGTCGGTGACCAGGTGTTTCAGCGGAAGTGTCAGGCTAAGATCGCCGAACTCGCCGATGGCGAAAAAACCATTCTCTTCGTATCCCACCAGCAAGAGGCGGTCCGGGCCTTATGCCCCCGCGCCATCTGGCTGCATGAGGGCCGGATCGAAATGGATGGTCCCACCAGCGAAGTTCTGCGAGCCTACTCGAACTTTAGTATTTCTGTCTATCCCATCCACGGCGGAAGCAAGGACAGGGCGCGACTGGGCGGAGGGTAACGCTCGCTCGTCGCCGTTGCTTCCTGTGTCGGGGATGCTCAGCCGACGGAGACTTCCTGCATGACCTTGCGGTAGTCGGCAAGGAAGCTCTCAAGGCCCGCGTCGGTCAGCGGATGCTTGAAGAGCTGATCGAGAACCTTCGCCGGCATGGTCGCGATGTCCGCCCCCGCCAGAGCGGATTCCTTCACGTGCAGCGGACCGCGAATCGACGCCGCGAGTACCTGAGTCGAAAAGCCATAGTTCTCATAGATGGCCGTGATCTCGCGGATGAGTTCGGTTCCGTCGATATTGATGTCATCCAGGCGGCCCATGAAAGGGCTGACGATATAGGCTCCGGCCTTGGCTGCCAGCAAGGCTTGCACGGACGTAAAGCACAAGGTCACGTTGACGCGAATTCCTTCCGAAGAGAGTGCTTTGGTCGCCTTGATTCCCTCGGGAATCAGCGGGCACTTCACGACCACATTCGGGTGAATGGCGGCGAGTTCCTTGCCCTCGCGGATCATCTCGCCGGATTCGACCGAGACGACTTCGGCGCTGATATCCCCATCGACGATATCGCAGATCGCGCGAATCTGCTCGGCCCTCGGCCGGCCTTCCCGTGCAATCAGCGTCGGGTTGGTTGTAACCCCATCGATAATGCCGAAGGCGGCGGATTTGCGAAGCTCATCCAAATTTGCTGTATCGAGAAAAAACTTCATGAGAACCTCTTTTTCCGCTCTGACCGACCAGACCGCTGGTTCGTGAGTCAGCGGGATGACAGGCCGCGGAACGGCTGGCAACCCGTCTTTGGTTCATCATACAACAGGCGCCGAATGCGGTTCTCCGAAAGGCAGGATCGCCAGCTAAATTGTCCGCCGGCCAGGTCCGGCGTGGGGGTCCGCCTTGCTGTGTCGCGGCCGCGAACCGGGCAGGGCCAACCCCAATGATAGGATGACTAGTCTATGGGTGGGACCTTACTCGGCCGCAGAACCTTCTTGGCGGGGCTGTTCTCACCCATCTCCGCCCATTCTCTGAGCTCCGCTTCCGGGCGCGCGGCAGGCAAGGGGTCCCGCATCGAGGCGCGTGCGGCGGCCAGTCCGGATGAGCTCACTGGACGACGGACCTGGAGGCTGACCGATCCGGCCGTGCTGCACCACATGCCGCACTATCATCACCGCTTCATTGCCGCCAACAGCAAGTTCATGCTCGTGGCGGGCGAGCACTCTGGCTCGCGGCAGATCTATCGGATGAAGCTGCCCGGTGGCGACCTGACTCAGCTTACCAGCGGTCCCGGCATTCATCCCTATTCGCCCACACTGTGCTCCAAGGAGCGCCGGTTCTACTACTTGCAGAGCAATACCCTGAAGAGGCTCTCGGTCAAAGGCCGCGGCGAGCGCCGCATCTACCAGACCGAGAGCGGCTGGCGCATGACTGGACATCTCGCCGTGCCGGATCACGCTCGTCATGCCGCCATCATCGAAATGGCGTCCGAGGATTGGGTCGAGGGTTTTGAAGAGCAGTTCGCCCGCCGTCCCCGCTGCCGAATTCGGATCGTCGATTTGAAGAAGGGAGGGGCACGGACGCTGGTAGAGGAACCAAACTGGCTGGCGCATCCGCGGTTTCGTCCGCGGGGCAGCGACTTGTTGTTCTGCCGCGAGGGCCCTTGGGAGAAGGTCAACGGACGCCTCTGGCTGGTCAGTCTCGACGGCCGCAGGATCAAGAATCTGCGGCCCCGGCAGGGGTCCGAGGCATTGGGCCACGCGTATTGGACCCGCTTCGGTAATGAGATTTGCTACGCCTTCTACCCGGATGCAACCGGCCGGGGAGCGACCCTCCGCTGTTTCAATGTGACGACGGGCAAGGAGCGCATCTTGGCGAAATGCTCGAAGTTCGGGTGGCTCATGGGCAATCACGACAATTCGGCGATTGTCGGCGCGAGCCGCAGCCTGGCCGGGCCGAATCTGTATGTCTTGTTTCCGCGTCTGCGCCGAGAGGTTACGATCGCCGAGCACGCCAGCAGCGCCGAGCCCTATCCGCTGGGCGGAACCAGTGTGCTCGATCCGTTCGCCGCCTGGCCCGAACCGGTTTTCTCGCCCGACAGCCGCTGCGTTTTCTTTGTCAGCGACCGTGAAGGCCAGCCGGCCATCTACCGCGTAGAAGTCGCCGATCTAGTGGAAGATTTGCCGGCAAGTTGAGAGCCGGCCAAACGGCGCCGCCTGGCCGGTCCTTCGTCCTGCTTTGTCCAGTTTCGCCCGGTTTTTCGGAGATTTTGGGGCCGGGTCATGCCGCCCTCTATCTCGCGCGACGATAGTGCACGACTGCGCTCGTAGCCCTTCGCGGTGGATGTCCACTTCGAGAGCCGTCCGAAGACCCGCCTTTGCGGTCATCGTCTCCTCTGTGATTCGAGGAGGCGACGAACCGCGGGGGCGAGCGGTCTGTCGCTTGATTACGCCTTTCCGGCCGGGCCCAGAGGTTCGATTTGACGCAGCTTCTTGGCCTCCAACTCCCGGTAGCAGTCGGGGAGATCGAATTTGGCGAGCACACCGGGCACGAACGAGGACAGCGGCCAGGTGTAGGTTTCCGACTCGGCGACATCGGCGTAGGAGGAAAGCGCATTCTTGAGCGTCACCTGGCTTACGCCATCGGCCAGCAGAGCGGCGAATGTAGCCGGAATCGCTCCCCAGCCCTTGGCCGCGAGGTGGATTTCGTGATGGCCGAAGGTGCGCAGCCAGTCCAGGACCCTTAGCAGATCGAAGGTCTTCTGCCCTGCGTAGGGGTAGTCGAGCATGATCGAGTGGATGGCGTAGAAATAGTCACTGCCATAGGGGTTGAGGAAGCTGTCTACGCCGCAAGTGTCGGGGCGTGAATCACCAATGCCTCTGACGTCACAGGCAAAGAAAGCCGCGCCGGGCTCGGCGGCGAGCAGGTCTTGGATCAACGGCTCGTCCCGCAGTTCGGCGTCGGCGGAGTGGTGCGAAACATAGAGAATGGCCCGTTTGGCTCCACGCGGCGGACGCGAGTGGAGCGGCTCGGTCGAGAGCCGGCAGACCAACGCGTGAATGCCGGGCTCGGTCTCGACCGCGTAGGTGATCGAGTACTGGGTGGGGTAATTTCTGGATTTTCTCGTTCGCAGGATGCGGTAGTCGGCGATTCCCCTTCGTTCGGGCATCTTCAGCGCGGCCTCGAGGGCCGCGGCCAAGCCGTCGCCGCGCAATCGCCGCCGGGCGCGGCTCAGTTTCTTGGATTTCGCTTTGGTGAATGAGAATATGGGGCGGGAATCGAGTCCGGCCACCTGCCCTCGCGGCGTACAGTAGAGCGTGGCGTCCTCTTCCATGACCAGATTGGGTTCGTTTCGCGCATCGGAAATCCCGGTCGCCCGGTTGAACCACTGGTACATGGCTTCGCGGTTTTCTTGGGAATAGCCGTGATAGGTCGGTCCGCGGAAGCGGGCGATGTTGTCTTCGGCGCCGAGCAGCGTATAGAGGCGCTTGAGCCGCAGATAGGCTTCCTCGTTGCCGCGGGCATCGAAGTAGTCTTTCTCCTTGCCCAGGAGAATGACCGGTTTCGGCGCCATCGCGGCAATGAAGTCATCGTGATCGAGACCGAGACCGAGCGCTCGCGGAGGGCACTGTTCGGTGTCGGCGGGCAGTTCGTTTTCAAGGTTTCGCCGAAACGTCGTAACAAAGCAGCTCGGAGCGGCCATCGTGTAGCGGCGGTCGAGGCCGCAAAGCCAGGTCGTCATGGTGCCGCCGCCGGAATTGCCGGTCACACCGACGTGCTTGGGGTCGACCTCGCCGCGAGTGAGCAGATAGTCGAGGGCGCGGACGCCGTCCCAGGCGCGCCACGCGCCGACGAATTCGCCGACCAGGAACTGCTGATTGCCGGCATAAAGATGTTCCCTGGTCCCGATGCCGACCTTCGGCTGAAGGTTCTCGTCGGTGTACTGCAGACGCTCTCCCTGGCCGAGCGGATCGTAGAGCAGAACGACGTAGCCTAGCCGCGCGAGTCCCTGCGCGAAGGACTGGTAGACACCGGCGGCCTTGCCGTTGGCGGAGTGGCCGCAAGTCCCAACGACGCCGGGCAGGGGGAAGGCGCGGCCCTTGGGGATGTAGAGATTGGCGGTGACGAGAAAATTCGGGCGGCTCTCGAAAATCACTTTCTCGATCTTGTAGGCGTCGCGTTCCACCGTGCCGGTGATACGAGGCTTGAGCGGAGTCTTTCGCGGATCGGGGCCGAAACACAGCCGTATCCTTTGCTGAACCGAGCGGACGTAGGCTTCGGCGTCCTGCTTGGTGTTCAGCCTCATCTTCACCGCGAGGGACTGTTTTTCGATCTCGCGGAGACGGTCGACGAACCATTCCTGGACCATGCGGGGGAAGCGGTTGAAAACGGGGATTTCGGCGGCGGGCGGAGGCGGCGCGGCGTCTAGCGGCGTTGTGACGAGGGAGCCGGTCCAGGGCAGACCGAGTGCGCCTAGGCCGGCGAGGCGGAGCAGTTCGCGCCGCGAGGGGTCACCGAAGAGATGGAGCAATTTGTTGAGGTGGTTGCTCATGAGAAGTTCTCCATCGTCCCACAGGGTAGCGAATCGCGGAAGCATAGGGATTCGCAAGCAGAACAGTGCGGGAGTATAGCAATTGGCAAGTCAACCATGCTAGGTCTGGGAAGAAAACTGATGTGCCCAGGGGGGATCGGGGACGGGAAGCTGTGAAAAAATCGGGACTGCCACAAGCGATGGCGAAACGTCCTCTGATTCGCAAGAACTATAGGTGATGCGCGGCTGGCTCTCCCCCCCGAACTCCCCCGATCCGGTTTTCCCCGTCATCGTCGCCCAATAGGCTGGCACCCTAGAATGGATTCTGGGGCCGTCTAGAAGTCCATCTTGCGGGTCCGGGCGGATTCCGTGCGCCTCGGATCGAGAACCGAACTTAGCCATGTTTTCCCAACGAACGGGATGGAACACATCTCCGAACCGCCTCACGCGGGCACTGGCCCGGCGGCGCGCGAGCGGTGCGCCGGTGATCGACTTGACCGAATCGAATCCCACGCGGTGCGGGTTTCAGTTCGACCAGCGGATGATCGCGGCCGCGCTGGCGGAAGGCGCCGCCGCACCCTATGCGCCTGATCCGCTGGGGCTGCTTTCGGCGCGGGAAGCGGTGGCGGACTACTACGCCGAGAGTGGCGTTTCGATTTCGCCCGCTCAGATTGTTCTGACCACCGGGAGCAGTGAAGCCTATTCGTTCGCCTTTCGCTTGCTAGCCGACCCTGGGGACGAGGTTCTGGTCCCCTCGCCGAGTTATCCGCTGTTTGACTTTTTGGCCGACATCAATGATGTCAAGGCGATGCGGTATCCGCTCGGCAATGAGTACGGTGCGGATCTCGGCTGGTGGATCGATCTCGAGGAGTTAGAGGCACGCATGACTCGGCGGACGCGGGCGGTTGTTACGGTGTCTCCGAACAATCCGACGGGGTGCTATGTGCGGCAGGCGGAACAGGATTTGCTTGTACAACTTGCTTTGCGGCGGCGGATGGCGCTGATCGCCGACGAAGTCTTTCGCGACTTCGCCTGGAGTGGGGATGTTGCAAGTGCCGGTGGCCCTGGGCTGGCCGGGAGCACTGGGCGGGCTGGGAGCACTGGGCGGGCTGGGAGCACTGGGCGGGCCGAGAGCGTCGCCGGGGTGACGGACTGCCTGACATGTACTTTGAATGGGCTCTCGAAGCTCTGCGCGCTTCCGCAGATGAAACTCGGCTGGATGGTTGTTAACGGTCCGGAGGAACTTGTGCGTCCGGCGCTGGAGCGGCTGGAGGTTTTGGCGGATACCTATTTACCGGTCGGCACGGCGGTGCAGCATGCCGCCCCGGTCCTGCTCGCTCAGCGGCCGGCGATCCAGCAGGAGTTGCTCGAGCGGATTCGGGCCAACCTGGAGCACTTGGATCAATGTGCCGAGGGCTCCGCATGCAGCCGGTTGCCCGCTGAAGGAGGATGGTACGCGGTGTTGCGCGTGCCGGAAACTCTAGATGACGAGGAGTGGGCGGTGCGCTTGATGGAAGAAGAAGGAGTCTATGTGCATCCGGGGCATTTGTTTCATTTCAGCGGCGGGGCATACCTGGTGCTCAGTTTGATTGCCGGCCAGGAGAGTTTTGCCCAAGGCGTGGGGCGTTTGCTGCGCATGGTGGCGGCGGGATAGGGGCCCCATGGCACTGGAGCAGTTTCATACCTGTCACAGACCGTATCCGCAATGGCGAAAGCAAGCCTGAACGGCCCGGGCAGTGGCGGCGGCGAGGGCTTGGTCGAGGCAGGATTCCAGCGGGCAAGTTTGAGCGAAGCCTTTCCTACCAGGTGATTGCGTGCCCGTCCCGGCGGGGGTCCGCGCCCCCGGCGAGAGCGCCGGTTTCAGGATCGATGTAGACACCCTGGACACCGCCCGCGTTGCCCGGTTTGACAAGGTGATGGCCCAGGGCCCGCAGCTCTTCGTAGACCTTCGGTGGAAAGCCGTAATCGAGGTAGGTGTTCGAATCGGTCTTGATGGGCGCGCGGCCCCCGGCGCGGTTGATCATCATGCGCGGCGAGGCGATGGCCTGCTGGATGTCCATGCCGTGGACCAGCACTTTGGTGATCACCTGCCCCACCGTCTGCGGGATGGTGTAGCCGCCGGCCGCCCCGACGGCCATCAACAGTTTGTCGCCCTTCATCACGAGCGCCGGCGTCATGACCCCTTTCGCGCGCTGCCCGCCTTCGAGCAGATTGACGTGGCCGGGCGGGCTGAGGACAAAGCCGTAGCGATGGCCGTTGTTCAAAAAGATGCCCGTATCACCGGCGATCACCCCGCTGCCAAATCCGCTCACAAGCGACTGCGTGAAAGCAACTGCATTGCCCCAGCGGTCGGCCGCGGCGAGGCTCGTTGTCCCGACCGTCGGCAACAGCGGCCCGTGAAACGCGGCGACCTTCTTCGGGTCGATCTTGGCCCGTTGCTGAGCGGCATACTCTTTCGAAATGAGGCGGTCGACCGGGATATCGACATCCTTGCCGGTGTTGTAGCGGTCGTCGTCGGCGAGAGCCAGCTTCATGGCTTCGAGCCAGCGGTGGGCGAAGTCGCTGCCGTAGAGCTCGAGGCTCGGCAAGTCGAAGCCTTCCATGATGTTGAGCGCCTGGAACATGCTCATGCCGCAAGAGCCGGGCGGCAGGGCGTAGAGCGTGTGTCCATGGAAAGTGGCGCGGATGGGTTCACGCCAGCGCACCTCGAAGTTTTCGAAATCACCTTTGGTGAGGATGCCACCGTTGCGCTGCAAGAAGCGGATGATCTCGCTCCCGAGTTCACCCTTGTAGAACAGGTCGGCGCCGTGGAGGGCAACACGCCGGAAGCTGCGCGCGAGGTCCTTCTGCTTGATGATCTCGGCCATCCGCGGGGGCCTGCCGTTCGGCAGAAAGACCCGCGCCGAGGTCGGGAATGGCTGTAGTTTCTTGGCCATGCCGCGAATCGACATCTCGTCGTATTTCGAGATCACGAACCCGCGCTCGGCCAACTCGATCGCCGGTTCGAACACATCGCCGAGGCTCATCGTGCCGTGGCGGGAAAGCGCCTCGGCCCAGCCTTTCAGCGCACCGGGGACGATGGGCGCGAGGTAACCCTGGTCGCAGTCCTTCTCGGTGAGCCTGCCGGGCGAGGCCACCGCCGGGCTGACGCCCATCATGTCGAGCGCGACTACCTTGTGCTCCGCGGCCAAGTAGATCAGCATGAAGCCGCCGAAGCCGCCCATCCCCGACATATAGGGTTCGGTCACGTTCAGCGCGGCCGCGGCGGCGACGATGGCGTCGATCGCGTTCCCGCCCTTCATCAACATGCGCAGGCCCGCGAGCGAGCCGTGTTGATCGGCCGTGGAGACCGCCCCGTTGCGTCCCCAGACGACGCGGTGCGCGGTGCCTTCGAGATGCGGCGCATCGAACTTGACTACATCGCCGACCTGTTGGGCGGGCGCAAGGGCCGTCCCGCTGGCGGCAAGGCCAAGGGTCGAGAGAAAGTCGCGTCGTTTCATGGTGGCGCTCCTTCGCGGAATGGCAGTAAGGGCGAGTCCGTGAGAATTATACGAGAATCGGGGAGCATACTCAAGCCAAGGGCATTCTCAACTGAATGGCATTGTCAAGTTGACGTGGGGCAGAGCCGGCGAAGAAGATCTGGAGAAGAAGTCGGCGGGGTGTCGTTCGGTTCATTCGATTGCGATTCATAGCGCAGCACGATTCACCCGAAAGGGACTTGTTGCTTGCTTTGCTTGCTGCTGGAAAAAGCTCAGAAACTTAGTCAAGTCGCCTATCTTCGAATCGCAGCTATCCGTCTTGTCTTCCAAGCCGGCCGCGGTGGCTCAGGAACACTGAACGCCGGCGGGAGGATCGTCACGGGCTCTTCGTCGCACGAGAAAAGATGGACGATGTACGCACATTCCCCTGGGCTTTTCCGGACCGGCGTGAGTTTCTCTGTCACCTCGACCAGGCACGCAGTTTCGAGGCCGCCCCAAACGAGGACAATAATAGAGTTGACTCAGCAGGCGGACCGCCCCGGTAATTTGCGCCGGGACCATGGCTTCGACTATCCTATGGGCGTCGGAATGGCCGAAGAGATTGTCCCGAATCTAGTTGAAGGTGGAAGGGCGGCGGTTCTCAAGCCCGGTTCTCTGAGAGAATCGAGCAAACCTTTCACCACAAAGGAGAACCGCCGTGAAGAAACGATATCACATTCTGGATTCCGCGAAGCAACAGCCAGTCAGCCCCAACGACCTCACCCGCCTGCTCAGCCAAAACTCCCAACTCATGCTGCCCTTGGTTGAACTGGTCGAGCAGTGCCGCGGAGCCGTCGACGAGGTTATCGACGTCACCGGCCGCGCCGCCATTCAAGCCGTGCTGGAACTGTCGGCGCAGCAAGTTACCGGTGGAAAACTTTCCCAGCCCGGCAAGAAGCGCCGCGGCGATGTGGTCCGCTGGGGCCGCCAGCCCGGTCGCGTCAAGCTCAGCAACCGCAAACTGCGCGTCAGCAAACCCAGACTGCGCAAACGCTCCGGCGGCGAGGTCAAAGTGCCCGCTTACGAAGCGATGCAGGACGACGAACGCCTCGGCGCGCGCATGCTCGACATTCTGATGAAGGGCGTCTCGACGCGCAACTATGCCGGGGTGATTGGCGCAATGGCCGGCACGGCCGGGGTGTCGAAATCCGCCGTCAGCCGGGAGGCAGTCGAGGCCGCCGAAAAGAGCATCGACGAAGTGCTCACGCGGCGCCTCGATGAGCTGGATCTGCTGGTGATCTACGTGGACGGTTTGATCTTCGCAGATCATGTAGTGCTTGCAGCGGTGGGCGTAGACCGTCGGGGCAACAAACATGTGCTGGGATTGCAGCACGCCGCCACTGAGAGCACAGCCGCCGCCGAAGACTTGCTGAGGGGCATGGTCGAGCGGGGAGTATCGACGGAGAAAAACAGGCTCTTCGTGCTCGATGGATCGAAGGCCCTGCGGGCGGCGGTGCGGCGGGTCTTCGGCAAAGTTCCGGTGCAGCGCTGCCGTGCTCACAAGCTGCGCAATGTCGTCGAGCGGCTGCCTAAGGCCGAGCGCGATCAGGCCAAAGCGGCGATCCGGGCCGCCTGGCGGCTGGGAGCCCAAGATGGACAAGCGCGGCTGGAGAAGCTAGCCCAGTGGTACGAGGGTGACTGGCCCGAGGCGGCGGTGAGTTTGCGCGAAGGCATGGAGGAGTGTTTCACCATCAACCGCCTGGGTGCGCCGCCGTCGCTGCATCGCTGCCTGGCGACGACGAACATCGTCGAGTCTCCTAACGCCGGGGTGCGGCGGAGAACGCGGCGAGTGACCCGCTGGAAGGACGCGGCCATGGTGTGTCGCTGGGCCACGGCTGCATTCCTCGATACCGAGAAAAGCTTCCGCAAGATCATGGGTTACAAGGATCTGTGGATGCTCGACGCCATCCTCAATCCGGCCAAGGCCACAGCAGCAAAGGCTGCCTAGTACAATGCTCTTTTACGCCGCCGCCCTACAAACCCTCAACTACGATTGGGACACTCTCTGGCCGAATGAAAGAACATACAAGATACTACATCCTCATCGTCTCAACATTGATGATCTCCTACAGTGTGGTGATATCGGGCAACTACGGTTTTCGTGATGATTATGTCTTTCTCGACTATGCTCAAACGAAGACTTCTCAAACTCTGATCGACTACACCGTATCTGGACGACCACTCGGTGGCCTGCTTGCATCCGCCGCATACACTCATGCCGAGGATGTGGCTGGTCTCTCCCGTGTGCGGTTCCTCGGACTGCTCGGACTCATCCTAGCCGCCCTCTGTCTGTATCGGACTCTTGCGGCATCGGATTGTGACCGAACTGCCGCCGCTGTGCTTAGCACAACCGTTTTTCTAATGCCGCCCTTCCAGGTTTTCGCGGCCTGGGCTTGTTATGTTACAGCCGGATTCGCCATGGCCGCCGCGATGCTGGCGGCTTTTTTGGCGACCGGCAAGTCTTCGGCGGCGGCTGTGCTCTCAGTGGCGGCGTGCTGCAATCCCAGCACATGTTTGTTGCCCCGACGGTCTACGCCCACCGCTGCAAGCACTACATGATCTGCGAAGATCAAACCGTCCACGTAGATCACCAGCAGATCCAGCTCATCGAGGCGCCGCGTGAGCACTTCGTCGAGGTCCGGTCGTTTCGAATCAACGTTGCCTCGCTATGGCCTCGCTGCCTTGGCGTCTCTCATATTTGTTATGAGCGGAACCCTTTATCAACCGGCCGCGATGTTCTATTGGGTGTGGGTGTGCGTCTATTATGTGGTTCGCGCCAAGGTTCCCGGCCGCCTCCTGGGAGACGGCGGACGATTTCTCCTGGTTGGGGCAGCCGGAAATGCCGGTCTCTACCTGGTGCACCGCATTGCTGTCACGCAGTTGGCGTATGAGTCGGAACGGGCTCATCTCGCTACCGACTATGCGGCCAAAATGCAGTGGTTTTTTGAAGAGATGCTTCGGAGAGCGGCGGGACTCCATCTTATCAATAGTCCGGCCTGGGCCAGCGCGCTCATCGCGGCAGCGACGGTGGCTGGCCTGTGGTTTTATCTCGGGCGGCTGTTGCCCCGTTCCCGGTTCCTCCTGTTGGGTACTGCGTTGATAACATTGATCCTGGCCGCAGCGCCTAATTTGGCCACTGCCGAGAGCTGGGCATCCTGTCGTTCCATAAGTGCGCTCTGGGCGATCTGCTGCATCCTGTCGTTTCTTGCTTTGCAGGGGTGGCTCAGCAAGGTTGTCCCACCCTCGATATCTGAACGCGTATGGCACGCCGTGCTCGTGTGCTTGCTAGTAGGCAGTGCGGTCCTGGCGTCAACGAACCTTGCCACTTATTTTGTTGTCCCGCAGGAGATCGAGGCCGCATATGTCGAATACCGTCTGTTGGCCCAACCGATCGACTCAACGACCACTGTAGCGGTGGTGCCGGGACACTGGTCGATCAGCCGCGCTCCGGGTGTTTACTATGACGAATTCGGGGCGCTGTTGCATGATTCAACTGCGGCGCGAGTGGGGGCGCTTTTCCAACTTCTCGTTCAGGACACCACAGCGCAGGATTTCGGCCTACCCAGCTCGGCCATCCGGTTGAGGATGTGACACCCGATCGCAACTTCTCTCCTTTGTGCCTTGCCGTGCCTCGCCTTCAATCCGCCTCCGAGCACGGACTTGTATCGGAAGAAGCTGTTTTCAACGCGCGCCTGCTGTCGGTAGCCCGACTCCTTCTGCCACTCTCGTCGCCCGACCTGGCGAATCCTCTCAAGAGCCGTGTCACGCTGCGCCCATGGGCCGTCCGTTGGCCCCGCCGACACCGCGGAGCGACGAGGGGGAATCACAATCACGACGTTCTCTGTACCGGCCGCGCTGAGTTGATCGTAGACTGACCTGTGGTCGTAGGCTCCGTCTGCGGTGAAACGCCGGATGGGAACCTCGATTGTGTCGAGAAGAGCAGGGAGTGTGGAGGCGTCGTCCCGGCTGCTCGCTGTGAGTTCGGCCGCCACAATGAACCCCTCGGCATCCACCCCGATGTGCAGCTTCCGCCAATCCCGGCGTTTCTTTGATGCCTTGTGCTTGTGCGCGTTCCATTCGCCGCAACCCAGAATCTTCAGCCCTGTGGAATCGACGATCAAGTCGATCGGGCCGTCATAGGATCGGGTCAGGGGCGGCACCGCAACGATTTGGTTCCGGCGCGAGAGTGTGGTGTGGTCCGGGGCCTTGAGGTTGAGGCCCATCAAGCGGAGCAGCGAGTCCAGGAACCCCTCGGTCTGGCGGAGCGGCAGGCTGAAGACGACCCGCAGCGTCAACGCGGTCCGGACCGCGAGGTTCGAGTACCGCCGCTGGCCTCCGCGAAGACCGTTCTTCGGTGGTACCCACGCGGCAATTGCATCCTCGCTCAGCCAGATCGTGACGTCGCCGCGGCTCCTGAGGCCACGCTCGTACTCCCTCCAGTTCCGGATTCTGTACTTCTTCTTATACTGGCGGTTGACTCGGCTCGACTTCGCTGCGACCATGACGTTACCCCCGATCTCTATGATGGACTGGACCCCACCCCCGCCGCTAGCGTGCTCGCTTACACCGATTCATGCACCAACGCCAGGTCCATTCACCATTCTGATCGGCGGAAAAGCGAACCTTCCAGACGTCTCCGTCAGGCGAGAGATGACCGTCGCCGGCGTAAAAACCAGGCACTGCGAACCTTCGGCCGTCGGGCGAGCGGAAGGTGACGTCCAGATGGATGCCGAAAGGATTCCGGGCGCCCAGCGACTCGGAGGCTGGTCCCTGAAAGGCGAGTTCGATCTTCCCCCAGCGATCGTAAGATTCGGGGCGATTCTGGCAAGACAAAAGAGCGAGCAGCAGGAGAGGAACGGCGCGGCGCGGCATTGCCGCCAATGTAGCAAAAAGTCGGCGCCCCGCGGCTAACGGTAAGATGGAATCTGGCGGCCCGCGGTGCGTATGCTTCTCTTTGGGCCCGCTACATTCTTAGGAGGTATGACAATGGCACGAGATTACGGAAGGCAGGGTGAACTTGACGACGCTTTAGAGATGTTTCGAGGTTTCGCCGGTGGCAGGAAGGGCTTCATCAAGATCGCCATTGTGGTTGTGCTCGTCATCGTATTGATGAATTCTTTTGAAACGGTCGGCGCCGGCGAGCGCGGGGTCGTCTTCAGCAAGTTCGGAGGCGTGCAACAGGTCGTTCTCAGCGAAGGTCTGCAGTTCAAGATTCCCCTGATTGAAGACATCATTCAGATCGACGTCAAGATCCAAAAGGCCGAGACCGACGCCCCGGCCTCTTCCAAGGATTTGCAGATGGTCTCGTCCCGGATCGCGCTGAACTATCACGTCGAACCGGACCAGGCCAGCAGCGTGTATCAGGACGTGGGACTGGCGTACAAGACACGAATCATCGACCCAGCCGTGCAAGAGTCCATGAAGGCGGCGACCGCTGAATTCACCGCGGAGGAATTGATTACCCGCCGCAACGAAGTGTCCTTGCGGATCAAGGAGAGGCTCAGCGAGCAACTGCTGGCGCGCAACATCATCGTTGACGAATTCAGTATCATCGACTTCAATTTTTCGCCAGTATTCAATGAGGCGATCGAAGCCAAGCAGAGCGCCGAGCAGGCCGCGCTGAAAGCGGAGAGAGACCTGGACCGCATCAAGGTGGAAGCAGAGCAGCAGATCACCGCCGCGCGCGCGGAGGCCGAAGGTCAGCGGTTGCAGCGGGAAACCATCACCCCGGCACTCCTGCAATTGCGCGCGATCGAGAAGTGGAACGGTATTTTGCCGCAAGTCACCGGCGGGGCGACTCCGTTCATCGACCTTAAGGGCATGGGCAGCAGGTAGACGCGCGGATTTCCGCGTGCCGGCGAGAGGCCGGGGACCGTGCTTGGCGCCGTCCCCGATCTCTTTACAACCCCTGACGGCCGCGGCGCCGTTTGGGTTTGATAAACTCCCTGTTTGCGGGGGCCATCGAAAGGAGATACGCAATGAGCCGGCCGGTAACTCTTTTCACGGGACAGTGGGCGGACCTGCCCTTGGAGGTACTGGCCGAAAAGGCCGCCTCCTGGGGATACGACGGTCTGGAACTGGCCTGCTGGGGCGACCATATGGACGTCTTCCGGGCCGCCGATGACCTCGAATATTGCACGCAGCGGAAAGCGATTCTCGACAAGCACGGTCTGCGGCTCTTTGCCATTTCCAACCACCTGGCGGGCCAGCTTGTTTGCGATCCCAATAACGACAGCCGCTCCGACGGCTTTGCGCCAGCCGACTGCGCCGGCGACCCGGAGAAGAAGCGCGCCTGGGCCGTCAAGGCCGTGAAAGCCACGGCGCACGCGGCGCGGAACCTCGGTCTCAAGGTCGCCAATGGCTTCACGGGCTCTTCCATCTGGCATATGCTCTACAGCTTTCCTCCGGTGGCGGATTCGACGATCGACGAAGGCTTCGCCTATTTCGCCGAGATGTGGAACCCGATTCTCGATGTCTACGACGAGTGCGGCGTGCGGTTCGGACTGGAGGTGCACCCGACCGAAATCGCCTTCGATATCGTTACGGCCAAGCGGGCGATCGAGGCAGTCGGCGGGCGCGAAGCGTTTGGTTTCAATTTCGATCCGAGCCACCTGCATTGGCAAATGGTCGATCCGGTTGTATTCTTGCGGGAGTTTTCCGATCGCATCTATCACGTTCACATGAAAGATGCCGCCTTGCAGTTGAATGGGCGGACAGGGATTCTCGGCTCACACCTGAACTTCGGCCATCCCGGCCGCGGCTGGGACTTCCGGTCGCTGGGTCATGGCGGCGTGAACTTCGAGGAGATCATCCGGGCGCTGAACCATATCGGTTATCGGGGACCGCTCTCGATCGAGTGGGAAGACAGCGGGATGGATCGCGAGCACGGCGCCAAGGAAGCGTGTGAGTTCACCAAAAAGGTGGATTTTGCGCCCTCCTCGCTTGCCTTTGACGCGGCCTTTGCGGAGCAGGAACACAGGGACTAGCGGAAGGAGGCTTATCATCCGGCTATGATCAACTCGACGCGGCGTGAACTGCTTTGCTGGGCAGCCATGGCGGGAGCGGCGACGAAACTTCCCGCCGCCCAGCTCTCGCAATTTCGGCTGGGCATTACGACCGATGAGATCGACGACGATCTGCTGACGGCCATCAAATTCATCAAGCGGTTCGGCCTGCGCTACGCCGAGATTCGCGGGTTGTGGGGCAAGTACAACACTTCACAGCCGGTGGAGAAGGTGCGGGAAGCGCGCCGGCTTCTTGACGAGCATGGGCTGAAAACCGCGATCCTCGACACCGGCTTTTTCAAGGTGCCGCTGCCGGCCGAGGACGCCGAGGGCAACCGCAGGCTCGATGTACAATGGGCGCTGCTCGACCGGGCGATCGAGCGCGCGCGGATCCTGGGGACGGATAAGGTTCGGGCCTTTGCTTTTACCTTTTCTAAGGACGGCGAGCCGGACAAGAAGCACTATCCTCGCATCGCCGAACTCTTGCGGGAAGCGACTCAGCGCGTCAAGGCGGCGAAGTTGCGGCTGGCGCTCGAAAACGTGGGCGGAAGCTACGTGTCGAGAGCGTCGGAGCTGCGAGATATCCTCGCCGCCGTTCCCGACGATTCGTTCGGCGCCATCTGGGAGCCGAACAACTCGGCCCGCTCAGGCGGCGCCGCCTTTCCGGAAGGGTACCGGATGATCGACCCGGCGCGGATCTTCCACGTGCATCTGCGTGACTATTGCCGCGTGTCTTCCGGCGGGCTGGAGTGGTGCGGCGTCGGTGAGGGAGAGTTCGACCACGCCGGCCAATTCCGGGCGCTGCTCACCGACGGCTACAAGGAAACCCTCTCGCTCGAGACACATTTCAAAATCGACGGCAGCAAGATGAAGGCGAGTGAGTTTTCGATGAAGGGTTTGCTGGCGGCCATCGAGAAGGCTTGAGTTCCGAGTCTCCGCCGGGCCTCCGCGCGGCGACGGAACAGCGATCTCGCCAGCAAAGACACTCGCCTTAGCCCGGGTGATCCTCCAGCGCTTGAGTCATGACTTTTCGCACTTCGGCCATGAGTTGGGTGCGATCTTGCAAGGTCATTCCGGTGGTCGGAACCGGGGGGTGAAACACGAGCCTCACCTCGCCGGGCTGGATGGCGAGACTGCCTTTGGTCATCAGGTCACGCGTACCGTGTATCGTTATCGGCACCACGGGGACTTGGGCGTCGATGGCGATGGAAAACGGTCCCGGGCGGAAAGCGAGCAGTTCGCCTCCGGGGCCGCGCGTGCCTTCGGGAAAGATCAGCAGCGAAGTTCCGGCAAGGAGCGTAGCGACACTCGTCTCCAGGGCCTTGCGCCGCGACTCGCGGTCACGCCGGTCGACATAGATGAACCCTCCCATGCCCATGACGTAACCCAGCACGGGAATTCTCCCCAGCGATTGTTTCAGAATCACCGCAACCCGCGGCAGCGATGAAAACAGCACGGGCGGGTCGACATTGCTGACGTGATTACAGACGAAGACGCAAGTCGGGTGCTCCAGCGCACGTTCTTCATGAACCTTGTTGACCCGCAGGCCAGCGAGCCGAACTGCCGCGCCGGCACCGAATCGGGCCATCGCGTAGATGGGGCCGATGTCACCGATCATCAACGTCAGAGGGACGAAAACCGCCGCGACGACTACGACGTAGAGTGCCAGAAGAGGGTAAACAAGCAGGACATCTCGCAGAAGGGCCAAGAACGTCATTGTGGTCTCTTACGTTGGGCCGCGCAACTGTCTCGCCGACGCACCCCCTGCAAATGCGATGCCAAATGAACGAATCTCGCGGCGCCGGTTCACGGTTCGCGAGTCGCCTCCGACGGCTGGCTGATTCTCATTCGCGAACTGGATGAACGGAGGGAAAGAAAGGATCACGACTCCAAATCGAACTTCAGCGCAGCGCCGAAGGAACCAATTCCCGCATGTCAATGAGGAGTTCGCCCTCTCCGAGGCCGCCCATCTGCTCAACGTCCATAATGCGAACCTGACCCTCCCAGCCCGGGCGAAATTTTCGGAGCGCCACTCTCACAATCGAGCGAGAACCCCAGGTTGTTGAACCCGAACTTACGCCGAATTCGGGCGTTGGTGCATGAATCGGTGTAAGCGAGCACGCTAGCGGCGGGGGTGGGGTCCAGTCCATCATAGAGATCGGGGGTAACGTCATGGTCGCAGCGAAGTCGAGCCGAGTCAACCGCCAGTATAAGAAGAAGTACAGAATCCGGAACTGGAGGGAGTACGAGCGTGGCCTCAGGAGCCGCGGCGACGTCACGATCTGGCTGAGCGAGGATGCAATTGCCGCGTGGGTACCACCGAAGAACGGTCTTCGCGGAGGCCAGCGGCGGTACTCGAACCTCGCGGTCCGGACCGCGTTGACGCTGCGGGTCGTCTTCAGCCTGCCGCTCCGCCAGACCGAGGGGTTCCTGGACTCGCTGCTCCGCTTGATGGGCCTCAACCTCAAGGCCCCGGACCACACCACACTCTCGCGCCGGAACCAAATCGTTGCGGTGCCGCCCCTGACCCGATCCTATGACGGCCCGATCGACTTGATCGTCGATTCCACAGGGCTGAAGATTCTGGGTTGCGGCGAATGGAACGCGCACAAGCACAAGGCATCAAAGAAACGCCGGGATTGGCGGAAGCTGCACATCGGGGTGGATGCCGAGGGGTTCATTGTGGCGGCCGAACTCACAGCGAGCAGCCGGGACGACGCCTCCACACTCCCTGCTCTTCTCGACACAATCGAGGTTCCCATCCGGCGTTTCACCGCAGACGGAGCCTACGACCACAGGTCAGTCTACGATCAACTCAGCGCGGCCGGTACAGAGAACGTCGTGATTGTGATTCCCCCTCGTCGCTCCGCGGTGTCGGCGGGGCCAACGGACGGCCCATGGGCGCAGCGTGACACGGCTCTTGAGAGGATTCGCCAGGTCGGGCGACGAGAGTGGCAGAAGGAGTCGGGCTACCGACAGCAGGCGCGCGTTGAAAACAGCTTCTTCCGATACAAGTCCGTGCTCGGAGGCGGATTGAAGGCGAGGCACGGCAAGGCACAAAGGAGAGAAGTTGCGATCGGGTGTCACATCCTCAACCGGATGGCCGAGCTGGGTAGGCCGAAATCCTGCGCTGTGGTGTCCTGAACGAGAAGTTGGAAAAGCGCCCCCACTCGCGCCGCAGTTGAATCATGCAACAGCGCCGCTTTTTCGGGATAACCGGGATTCTTGCCTTCGAGAAACGCCAGCCAGCCCTCGACCGGAACTCGCTCGAGATCCTTGCGGTCCATCGACCAGAGGTAGATTTCCAGCAGCCGGTCCTGATGCAGCTTCGGCTGCCAGAGATACCACTCGGGCTTGCCCTTGTACTTGTAGCCGCGCGGGTCGCCGTACATCTGCGGCAGCATCTCCTGACCATTGACAACCTTCTTCTGCTCGTAGAACAGGTCCATCTGGCGGCGCAGCACGTCGATGTACTTGGTGTCGCCGGTCAGCAGATAGGCATTGCTGAAACCGGGAAAGGGGCCGGTGGTGAAGTAGTTGCGGTGGGCGATTTTCTCGATCTCGCCGTCAAAGATGGTGAAATTCCATCCGTAAGTGCTCTTCCACCATTGACCGTCGAAATTACTTCCCGGCACGCCATCGAGTCCGATCGTGGACGGGATCATTC
This sequence comes from Bryobacterales bacterium, assembly GCA_965238045.1. GTDB lineage: Bacteria > Acidobacteriota > Terriglobia > Bryobacterales > UBA6623 > CBDEGU01. Next base: position 2,856,837 of record CBDEGU010000012.1, read on the forward strand.
CGCCGTTTTTTTCCGTGTACCCGGCCCAGGTATCGACATACCCAAGCAGCCAGTCACGGTATTTATCTTCGTGCGTCAGCATGTAGGCATTCAGGCTGAGGTTGGTCGCCGCCAGATTGAGCCACGAATCGCCAACGCTGTCTACGTATTCGGTGCAGTGGGCAAGCATCTTGTCGTAGACCGACATCAAATCGATCATCTGGTTGCGGCCGTGGGGACTGTGGAGAATGTGGAAACGTCCGGGCACGGCATCTCCGACCCAGTCATAGACAGTAGCCTTGTGCATCATCGGCCCCAGGCTGCCGGTCCAGGTGCTGCGAATGAGCTTATGTTTCGGGTCGTAGTTGGGCGCGGATGGATCTTCGTTCATGTAGAGCCCGGCGAATCGCTTCATGCGGTTGCGCAGAACCGGGTCGGCGGGGTCGGAGAGCCCCTGGAACATGAAGCCGCGCATTCCCTCGCCGGTATGAAACCAGTCTGATTGCGAGATGAATTCGTTGGGGTAGGATCCGTTCGCGGAAATCTTAGTCTTGACCGTGCGCAGTTCGTTGTATTGCCGCAGGTGGCCTTCGAGCGCTTTCTTGAAGAGCCGCAGAACGGAGTCGGAACCGCCCAGGGCGTGGAGCAGCGTCCAATTGAAGTAGGTTTCAATGGCGTCGTCGGGACCATCGAGCGTGCCCCAGCGCGGCGTGTGCAGCAGATAGCCGCGCTCATCAATGTACTTGGCGGCAAACGCTTCGACTGCCCGGGAATTGGCGCGCAGCAGCTCGCGCTCCATCAGGGCCCAGGCGGGAGGCGGCATGGGCTCGTCGATGACAATCGCGATGTCCTTGGCTGGCGCGCTTGGCAGCGAAAGACAAAACAGAACGGGCAACACAGCCCAGCGGTATACAGAACGTCGCATTGATTTCTCCTCGCCGGACGCGGTGGCATCCGGCCCGGCGGTATTGAGCATAGCTCGCTTGTAAGCCTCAATCGTGATCAGGCTATCCAGAAACTCACTGGAGTCCAGGTGAAAGTCAAACGTGAAACGACGCCAATCGAGATTGTCCCGAATCTAGTTGAAGGTGGAAGGGCGGCGGTTCTCAAGCCCGGTTCTCTGAGAGAATCGAGCAAACCTTTCACCACAAAGGAGAACCGCCGTGAAGAAACGATATCACATTCTGGATTCCGCGAAGCAACAGCCAGTCAGCCCCAACGACCTCACCCGCCTGCTCAGCCAAAACTCCCAACTCATGCTGCCCTTGGTTGAACTGGTCGAGCAGTGCCGCGGAGCCGTCGACGAGGTTATCGACGTCACCGGCCGCGCCGCCATTCAAGCCGTGCTGGAACTGTCGGCGCAGCAAGTTACCGGTGGAAAACTTTCCCAGCCCGGCAAGAAGCGCCGCGGCGATGTGGTCCGCTGGGGCCGCCAGCCCGGTCGCGTCAAGCTCAGCAACCGCAAACTGCGCGTCAGCAAACCCAGACTGCGCAAACGCTCCGGCGGCGAGGTCAAAGTGCCCGCTTACGAAGCGATGCAGGACGACGAACGCCTCGGCGCGCGCATGCTCGACATTCTGATGAAGGGCGTCTCGACGCGCAACTATGCCGGGGTGATTGGCGCAATGGCCGGCACGGCCGGGGTGTCGAAATCCGCCGTCAGCCGGGAGGCAGTCGAGGCCGCCGAAAAGAGCATCGACGAAGTGCTCACGCGGCGCCTGGATGAGTTGGATCTGCTGGTGATCTACGTGGACGGTTTGATCTTCGCAGATCATGTAGTGCTTGCAGCGGTGGGCGTAGACCGTCAGGGCAACAAACATGTGCTGGGATTGCAGCACGCCGCCACTGAGAGCACAGCCGCCGCCGAAGACTTGCTGAGGGGCATGGTCGAGCGGGGAGTATCGACGGAGAAAAACAGGCTCTTCGTGCTCGATGGATCGAAGGCCCTGCGGGCGGCGGTGCGGCGGGTCTTCGGCAAAGTTCCGGTGCAGCGCTGCCGTGCTCACAAGCTGCGCAATGTCGTCGAGCGGCTGCCTAAGGCCGAGCGCGATCAGGCCAAAGCGGCGATCCGGGCCGCCTGGCGGCTGGGAGCCCAAGATGGACAAGCGCGGCTGGAGAAGCTAGCCCAGTGGTACGAGGGTGACTGGCCCGAGGCGGCGGTGAGTTTGCGCGAAGGCATGGAGGAGTGTTTCACCATCAACCGCCTGGGTGCGCCGCCGTCGCTGCATCGCTGCCTGGCGACGACGAACATCGTCGAGTCTCCTAACGCCGGGGTGCGGCGGAGAACGCGGCGAGTGACCCGCTGGAAGGACGCGGCCATGGTGTGTCGCTGGGCCACGGCTGCATTCCTCGATACCGAGAAAAGCTTCCGCAAGATCATGGGTTACAAGGATCTGTGGATGCTCGACGCCATCCTCAATCCGGCCAAGGCCACAGCAGCAAAGGCTGCCTAGTACAATGCTCTTTTACGCCGCCGCCCTACAAACCCTCAACTACGATTGGGACACTCTCCGCCAATCCACATCCTTGACACCTTACTTGACATAGTTTTCGACACTGAAAAATGTCTGGTAAGTCTATGATATAGCTTGATTTCATTGAATGTCAACACTGTGCCAGCGGCTCAAGTTGGCACGTTGTTTGACAACGTTCTTGACTTGATATTTAGATGTCAATGTGGCGTTTCACGCGACTCACCAACGCTCTCTCAAAGCCGGCCGGGAGCCGCGCTCACTCAGCGGAGTCGCCGGTTTCGGGTTCGGCTTGCTCGCTTTCGATCAGGGACGCGGGCTCGCCGTTGTCGATCTCGAGACTCTCGATCTTTTCAAACCGGCTGCTGATCTTGCGGGCGGAGATGTTGACGCCGCTGACGTCTTCATCGGCTTGGTGAATGTGCTTGGCAAGCTGATCCATGCGGGTTTGAAAACGTCCGAAATCACCCGAGAGCTTGCTCAGATGATCGCGAATGATGTGGACCTGCTTGCGGGTCGCCTCGTCCTTGAGGACGGCGCGCGCGGTGGTCACGATCGCCATGAGGGTCGTCGGCGAGGTCATCCAGACCCGTTGCCGGTGGGCGATCTCGACCAGGTCGGGATGGTTGCCATGAATCTCGGCGAACACCGCCTCGGCGGGGATAAACATGATCGCGCCGTCGGAGGTCTCCGGCGGGTGAACGTATTTTGATGAGATGTCTTCGATGTGTTTCCGCACGTCACGCGAGAAGGCTGACTGGGCAAGTTTCCGTTCTTCGGGCGCGAGATTCGGGTTCATCTGGCGGCGGTAGTTGTCGAGCGGAAACTTGGAGTCGACCGGCACATGGCCGGTCGGCGGGGGCAGAAAGAGCATGCAGTCGACAACCTTGCCATTGGCGAGCGTGTGCTGCATGGCGTAGTTCGCTTTGGGTAAGAGGTTCTGGACCAAGTCGTGAAGCTGCACTTCGCCGAACGCGCCGCGGGAGGTGCGGTCGGCCAGCACCTCTTGCAGACTGACGACATTGGTTGAGAGTTCCGTGATTTTCTTCTGTGCCTCGTCGATCAGCACCAGCCGCTTGACCACATCGGTAAAAGTCGAGGTCGTTTTCTCGAAACCCTCGGACAAACGTTTCTCGACCTGGCCGCTGATTTCCAGCAGCTTGCGATCGGTCGACTCGGTCAGTGCCGACATTCTCTTGCCGAGTTCTTCGCTGCTGCGCTTCAGTGCGCCGGCGACTTGTTCCTGAACACGGTCCACGCCTGTTTCGAGCGTGCCCTGCAAGGTCTTGAGTGCTTCGGAATGACGCTGTTCGAGCACTCGCCGCAACTCACCGAAACTTTCGACGAGGCCGGTTTCGACTTTGTGGATCGCCTCTTGCTGCTTCTGGCGCGCTTCGGCGAGTTGCTCGGTTAGCTCACGCCGGGAATCGCTTTGGCGCTGGCGCAAGTCCCGGTCGAGCGAACGCACGATTTCTGTCGTCTCGCGGGCTTGTTTGCCCAAGCGATTCGAGAGAACTTCGGAATGCTTGCCCTGCTCGTCGAGCCGGGCGTCGAGCCGGTCCACCAAGCCGCCAAGCGCGCGCAGTTTCCTCTGCTGCAGCACGATGCCAAGCAGCACGAGCAGCGTGAGAACGCTCAATAGGATGGTGGCCGGGTTGCTGAGCATGGACTGGTTCCAGCGCGGGCGGCGCCAACGCCCGGAAGCGCCAACGCCCAGAAGCCCCAACGCCCGGAAACGGGGAGAGGCGCAACCGCCTTTCCTCAATCAGCAGTGTCGCATGATCGGAACGTGGATCGTGAGTGTCCCCGCGGTGCGAATGAGCCCGCGCTGGACAGAGAACCTACCAGAGAGAGGTGAGCAGCAGCGCCGAGAAGACGGTGCTGATTCCCAGCTCGCGGTAGCCGATCGCTCGAAGCGGGGCGATGAGGGCCGCGGGCTGTTGTCTTCTCAGTAGCACGAAGGTGTGCATCGACAGGCTTGCCAGAAGGATGAAGGCCAGCTCGGGCTGTGAGGCGAGTAATAGCACCCCGGCCACGAAGCCATGTATAACTTGCCAGAGCAGCGCGGCGCGCTTCCTTGCATGGGCCGGCGGATGGGCCGACGCGGCCGCCTTCCGCTCCCATCGCGCTTCGATTTCCGAGTGAACGACCAGGACCGACCCGGTGCTGTGGACGACGTAGGCGAGCCAGAGCAGCAGTAACCCGGCATCGGGCTGCCGGCCCAGCGCCAGGCAGGGCATGAAGCAAGACGCGCTCAGGCCCATCGAACCGGCGAGCTGAAGATAAACCGAGCGCTGCCGGTTGTGGAGGGCCGCGTGAATGTACACGGTCGTCAAGACCGTCGCCGCCGCGGCAAGAGCGACGATCCAGGAAAGCGGCGCCACGGCGAGAAGCCAAAGACCGGTGGTGGCAAGCACGGGCGTGATCAGCCACAGGGTGCGCCGCGCGGTGATGGCTTCCGGCCGTGGTTCGGTCCATAGCCATCTCTGCCGGCAGAGTGCCAGCAGCGGCTCTCGGGTAAGGAAGACCGCCAGGACCGCTACGGCCGCGGGAATCAGCGCCCAATCCCAGCCGCGGGTGAGAACCATGGCCGAGACAAACGGGAACAGCAGCATCGCCCACGAACCGTGCTCGCGCGGCAGCAGCAGCCAACGCCGCGACGGCCCGGCCACTCTAACGCCGGACGCATTTTTTCGGCCTGCCTGGTGGCGGATCACTCCTCAAATCTCCTTCGACACAGAGGCCGGGAATCAAATGTGGGCGTGCTCGTCGTCGTGGCGTGATATGGTCTCGCCGGTCTCGCCGGAATGGGAGACTTCGCACGAACCACGCCCGCCGCCAGCCGGAAAATCCTCATCCGCGGGGGGATAGACGACCTGACTGGTCAAGACCCATGGCAGGGCCGCGAGGGCCTCGATCTCCTGACGGCCTTGCGCGACTGTCTGCGTGTCGCTGACCACGAACACGGCGCCGCCCTCGCACAGCCGGACTTTCGAAAAAGGCAGGCGGGAGACTGCTTTCTTAACGAGATGAACTTTCTCCCGGCGGCAACTCAGAATCAGACCCGAAACAGGCATACAGCAATTTCTCTTTCGATCACTCACGCCCGCCATCAAAACTTGACTGCGGAATCTTGAGTAGAGCAATTCAGCTTCCACCAGCCGGCGTGCGGAACCGCTGCCGCGAAGAAACCGGCTCTTGGGGCGGAGGCGAGTCGCATCTAGTTTGTATGGTCGTGAAACAAATATAGTTAGCCACGTAGGAGGCAAGGCCGCTGACTGCGTGTTCCGTCTGGTTGTGCGCCTGCCCCCAACGCGCATGTGGTGTTTGTCGCCCGTGCGGCGGGCGGCTGACATAGGTCTAAAATCGCGGGGAGAGAGTTTTGCCCCACCCAATCATGGGACTGGTCCGGCGCGGCCAGAGCGCTTCCCCTGTCTGTCCATGGATCCGCCGCGGCCGGAGGATTGAGTCACGAGAAATGCCGGCCCCCTATGCCGCGCTCCAGCACCGGCGGCGGGCGAACCGCTGGGTCGCCCCTACTGGCGGGGCGCGGTGAAAAGTTTTCCCGCCGCTTGAACGACTTCCCGTTTCGCTGGTTCGCGATCCGCTTCGCTCTTCACGTAGGAGCGAAATGCCCGATCGACCAGCAGCCGGGCGTCGGGGCCATAGGTGCCGAGTTCGGCGTCGATCCAGGCGCCGACGGCAGCGCTGGTTGTCCCGGGGCTGGTTGTCCCGGACTGCAGGAATGCCGCCGCCCTGGACTCCAGCTCGGGCAGGAAGGTCTCGGCAAAGTGGAGTTTCCTCTCCAGCGACACCAGATCGGAGATCAGATAACAGTAGTCGGGCAACTCGACCCCGATGATCGAAAGCAT